>NZ_CP048274.1:0-695000 GCF_000470975.2 Brevibacillus sp. NSP2.1
TCGTCATGACCACCGCCGAGACCAGCTCCACGCTGGCGACCTACGGCGTCGATCTCGTCGATGAAGATAATGCACGGAGCATTTTTCTTCGCGTTTTCAAACAGGTCACGCACGCGGGATGCACCCACCCCGACGAACATTTCCACGAAGTCAGAACCGGAAATGCTGAAGAACGGAACGCCTGCCTCACCAGCAACAGCGCGGGCGAGCAAGGTTTTACCAGTACCTGGAGGACCTACGAGCAGGACCCCTTTTGGAATACGGGCACCAACGGCGTTAAATTTGCGCGGGTCTTTCAGGAACTCAACGACTTCCTCCAGCTCCGCTTTTTCTTCATCTGCACCCGCTACATCGTCAAACGTAACGCGCTTCTTCTCTTCGTTGTACAGCTTCGCGCGGCTTTTTCCGAAGTTCATCACTCGGCTGCCGCCACCCTGGGCATTGTTCAGAAGGAAGAAAAACAGGATGAAAATGATGACAAAAGGAATGATCGAGGTCAGGAACGTGAGCCAAATGCTGTTGCCCTCCGCTGGATTGAACTCTACCTTTTTCAGTTTTTGTTCATCAATTTTCGTCTCGACCAGCTTTACAACATCAGAGTCGTACAAAGGAACGTTGGTAAAAAATTTGTTGCTTTCCTGTCCCGGAATAGCTTTAGCTAGTGTACCCTCTACCCTGTATGTACCATTTTCAGGGCGCATGGATAGCTCTGTAACATTGTCAGCTTTAAGCTGTACCCGGAAATCCTGATATGTAAGTTTCCCAACCTTATCAGTACCGGAGAGGATGAAATTCACGATCCCGACCGTGACAAGAAAAATCAGCAGGTAGAACCCGGTATTACGAAAAAAGCGATTCATTCCTTACCTCCTCTCACGAACAGACACTTTTCACATTTTATCATATTTTGCCGAGTCTCCACAACAAAGCTACTTGGTGTAGACTTCAGGCTTCAATACCCCGATGTACGGCAAATTACGATACCGCTCGGCGTAGTCCAGACCGTATCCGACGACAAACTCGTCCGGAATATCGTAACCGCTGTAGTCTGGCGAAATATCCACCTTGCGACGCTCCGGTTTGTTGAGGAGTGTCACGACTTTCACAGAGGCAGCTTCCCGATGGCGCAACAGCTCTACCAATCGGCTCAGTGTCAATCCGCTATCCATGATGTCTTCTACTACCAGCACATGTCTGTTTTGCACGGAGGTATCAAGGTCCTTCAGAATTTTCACCATGCCGGAGGACTCGGTTCCGCTTCCGTAGCTGGAAACCGCCATGAAATCCATTTCGCACGGAATATCCATGTGGCGGATCAGGTCAGCCATGAAAACAACCGCGCCTTTCAGAACGCAAATCACCAACGGATTTTTGTCCTTGTATTCGGCAGCCAGTGTCTTGCCCAATTCCTTTACCTTTCCTGCAATATCTTCTTCTGATAGCAAAATCTTCTCGATGTCTTGATTCATGAAAAAACCTCCCGCCAATCTTCTCCAAACTCTACCCGCACGTGTAGAAAACGCCTGGTCTGTCCATTTACCGGCGCCACGGCGGAACGGCGCACGCCTGGTACCCAAATTACCTCATCGCCCGCCGTCAAGAGCGGAAGTTTGTCCCGCCATGCTCGCGGAATTTTGGCATCAATGAGTAGATCTTTCAGCTTCTTTCCATCTGCCGAGCCAAACAGGGTGAGACGGTCTCCTGGTTTCCGGTTACGCAAATACAGCGCTCCTGGAAGCTGATCGGCGTCAAACACCGCTTCATTGCCCGGGAGTCGCCCCCAATCCATGGGACCTTCAAGGTAAGAAATATGTACCGTGGCATTGCTCTCGTCGATCCGGGTCACCCCTGGAACTGCGAGTTCGTAACTATAGGTATGTATGCAGTCTTGCCGCTTCCTACGACTAAAAAGTACTCGTCCGTACATCCGGCTTACCGCCATGTTGTCGGGCAAATGCAGTTCCGCAGAAGGGCGACTCCCCCCTAGCATGTGCAAAACGGTCTCCACATGCTGCGAAGACCATTCGGTATGTTTTGAGAGATAACTTAATATTAGAGTAATCATTCTCCTTTGTAAAGCAACGTCACAAGTTTGAAACTTGTCTTTGTCAATCATAAATGCTTCCTGTTTCTTTTCGATCGTGGCCTCATCCAGACGTTCGCGGGCCAGCCGTGTCAAAAAAGCTTCATCCTGCGAAATCGCCCTGGCGAGATCGAGAATATGCTCGCGGTACCTCTCGTTCACCTCGGCAAGCAACGGCATCACGTCAAGACGCAGCAAATTGCGCTTGTACTTGCGCGATCGGTTGCTGCTGTCCTCACGCGGGACAAGACGATTTTCCTGGCAATAGGCTTCCAGTTCCTGACGCGTTTTATGCAACAGAGGACGCACCAGTTCCATCTCGCTGTCCTCCAGCATGCGACGCTGCGGCATGCCTGTAAGTCCCTGCAGCCTGCTGCCGCGAACGAGGCGAAACAAAATCGTCTCGACCTGGTCGTCTGCATGATGCGCCAATGCCAGCTTGCTCGCCCCGTGCGCGCTGCCTACCTCGCGATAAAAGCGGTAGCGAAGCTCGCGGCTCGCCTCCTGGCTCCCTTTTCCCGTCTTTTTCATATAGGAGGGAACATCGTACGCAAACAGGTGAAAAACTGCGCCAAGCTCGCTGCACAACGCCTCTGCGTACTGTGCGTCCAGCCTGGCCTCCTCTCCGCGAAAGCCGTGATTCAGGTGTACGGCATGCAGCTTCCAGCCGTATTGATATTGTTTATTGAGAGAAGCCAATATATGCAAAAGAGCTGTAGAATCATTGCCGCCGGAAACCCCTACCACAATCGTTTCCCCGGGAAGCAAAAGCCCTGAAGCCTCAATCTCGTTGTGTACGCTTGCCAGCATAGCGGGCTCCTTTCCAGATCGTCACGACGGAAATACCAAAAATAAGTCCAGATGCGATAGCTCCGGCCACCATCATCGTCTTGGTCGCCAGGGTAATGCCTTCCACGTAGTTGTTGTTCACGAAAGCGAGCATCGACTTGTAAGCCAAAGACCCCGGAACGAGCGGGATGATGCCCGCAACGCTAAAGTTGGTCGAAGGAACGCGAAGCAAGATGGATAAAAATTGACTCAGCAACGAGACGATCGCCGCGGAAGCAAATGTCGAAAGCAACACTTCCGCGCCCAAGATCGGCAACAGCGAGAACACGCAAAAACCGACCATACCTGCCAATCCGCCGGCCAAAATCGTGCGGACCGGGACGTTAAACAGCACACACCACGCCATTGACGAGACGAAGCTCAGCGCCAAACCTTGAAAAAACATACTTCTCACCCCACCCAGAGAATAATCGCTGTGGCTACCGCTACGGAGACGGCCGTCAACATGGCCTCGACTCCCCGTGACACACCTGCAACCAGATCACCCGCCAGCAAATCCCGCAGCGAGTTGGTGATCGCGATCCCTGGGAACAACGGAAGCATGGCACCGATAATAATGATGCTAATGTGCAACTGTGGAAAGACGGTTACGGCCAGCAAGGCGAACAGCCCGCCCAGCAAGGCAGCCGAAAATTCCGTAAAAAACTTCATTCGAACAAACTGTTCCAAATATTCAAGGCTGAGATTGACGATCAGCCCCGCCAATGCGGACGGGATGAGGTCAAACCATGTACCGCCCGCCAGCATGGCGAAGGAGCCGCTGGCGATAGCGGCTGCGATATGCTGCATCCATTTCGGATAAATCGGCTTTTCCTGGTCGATTTGGCGCAGCAGTCGATACGCTTGCTCCAAATTGATTTTTCCGCCGACGAACCTGCGGGACACATCGTTTACGAGTGTAATTTTATTCAAATTGGTAGTCCGCTTAGGGGTCCGCACCATACGGGTATGATCGAGCCCGCTGCACCGGAAAGACAAAATGATGCTCGTTGGCGTAGCGGAGCTGTTGACGTCATCCATGCCCGCCGCCTCTGCGATCAATGTCATCGTCTCTTCCGTCCGGTATGTTTCACCACCATTTTTCAATATAATTGATCCTGCCAACAAGCAAGTATCCATCACCAAATCCGAGGACACAAACCGTCACATCCTTCACATGAACCATGCATAATACAAAGTGCCAGCCAACAGCAAGAGCGAGGCGACGAACAAACCGCTAATGCCTCCGCCTACTTTCCCCGCTTTCCCGGCGGCAGCCGGAGCCTTCTTTTGCGGCTTCGCGACCGTTCGCTCCCGAAGCACCGCCAACAGCTCGGATCTCATTTCCTGGGCTGTGGCAAACTTCCCGTGAAAAGCCTTCAACAAAGGCACTCGATAAGGGTAAAGGCTGTCACTTTTCCGTATTATATCACAGAGCAATCCCGTGTGACGCGGTTCACTGAGGCTGCTTTTCCACGTCTCGTTTCCAACAGTCAGACGCACCATCATGACGGCTGCGGAAAACAGATCATAGCCCGTTTCGGCCCGCCTGTCCCCTGCGTGCCAAAAAGCCCGATCGTACTCCTCCGTAAACTGGCGGACGGCATTTCCATGCTTCGTCACGCCGCCAAAATCAATCAGCCGCACCGTTTTGTCCTTCTGGCTCACCATGATGTTCTCCGGCTTGAGGTCACCGAAAATGTAGCCGTGCTTGTGCAAGACGTCCAGCCTCGCCAAAAGCTGGACGATCATGACGGGCACCCATTCCGCCCCTTCTTTTTTGATGTATCGGTCCAACTGCTCGCCTTCCAGGTACTCCATGGCGTAAAACGTACACGGCTTGCCGTTCACGACGAGGTCGTCCACATCACACAGGAGCGGTCCCACTTTGGAATCCCGCCCCTGTTGTATGCTTTTCAGCACGTTCACTTCCATTAAAATATCCATGCCTTCCACGCCTACCTTGACAGCGCGACGCACGCCGTCCTGGGAAACGAGGTAGACGGTGCCGTTCGCACCACGCCCCAACTCCCGCAGAACGTGGTACGACCTCCGGTTCCATTTGCCCTGAAAATGTGTGGGCAGATCGGGAGTCGCTGCCTTAGAAGACATGGTCGCGCAAACTTCCGTTCATGTCGTCATTTTCTTCTTCGTCGCGATAGCGCTCCTGCAGCGAGCTTGGGAGTTTATCCTGCTCAAACAAGGCAATCGCCTCGACAATCGCAGGCCCAGTCGGGGTAATTCCGCTCATGGCCAAATCGCTGGTCAACTGATGCGCCTGCTCCACCTTGTCTGTCCACGGGATGCGTATATCCAAATACTTTTGTTTCCCAGGAAATGAACCCACAGCCATTCTGCTTTTCCCGCTTCGGGAGTGCAAGCTGATGCTAAAATCGTGAATGGCTTGCTGAACCGCCGACAGCTTTGGCTTCATGCTGCCCGATGTATCGACCAACATCACGACGTTCAGGCTACTTTTTTCCCCCAGCTCGTCCACCATGCCTGCCACCTGCACGCGCTTGTCGGGAGCCAGCTCCTCTATTCCGGAATCGCCCAAAATCTCCTTCAATTCTTTATTGACCACTTGATGGATGGTTCGCGTCATCGCCTTGCGCGTCAGCATCTGCACCGTCTGCGCAAGCTGCTGCGGATAGACGATGTCGCACAGCCCGCCTCCCGCTTCGGCGATTTCGCGGATTTCACGCTCCCCTTTTTCGCCCAGTTCGCTTTTGTCAATGACGCCAATGACGTTTACCGTAATCCCTTGCTCGCGGGCAAGAGCAGCGGCTGCAACCGGGCTCATCCCCGAATTGGAGCAGCCGTCCGTTACTACCAGAATTTGACGAAGTGTCGCTTCTTTCACAAATAATCTCCCCATTCAGCCTGTTTTAGCAACAGTATCGACGCTCTGATGGGAAAACATACCCCTAGCTTACAATCCGCGGCCGCTCCAGCTTCTCCATCCCGTGTACCTGGATGGCGGACCATTGCGGCACAAAGCGGTCAATCCGCGCCACGAGGACGGTCATGTCGTCGACAATTTTGCCGGAGTGCTGGCGAATGACTTTTTCCAGGAGCAGATCGGCGACTTCCTGCGGGTCGTCTGTCTCCAGCTCGCCGATGATCCGCTTCATCCACGCTTGCCTGTTTTCGATATGCCGCGGCGCCTCGTAGATGCCGTCGGACATCATGACCAGCAGATCGCCCGGCTTGAGCATTCTCGACACGACGTCGACCTCGATTTCTTCGAGAATGCCGACGGGCAGGTTGTTGGCTGTAATCGTGATGACATCGCTTTTGCGTTTGACGAAGCTCGGCGTGGAGCCGATTTTGATAAAACGGGTGTGGGCTGTCTGCAAATCGATCAGCGCCAAATCAACCGTCGCGAACATTTCGTCTGTGGAGCGCAGCGCCAGAATGGAATTGACCGTCTTGATCGAAATTTTTTCGTCCATACCGGAGCGCAGCAACTGCTGGAGCATGTCGAGGGCGGACTGGCTCTCCAAAAAGGCCCGCTCGCCATTGCCCATGCCGTCACTGATCGCCAGGGCCATCTTGCCATTGCCGAGATCCATCGTGCGGAAGCTGTCGCCGGACAGCAGCTTGCCGTCCTTGGCAGCGCCAGCCACGCCGATTTCGATTTCATATGTTTTGGCGGAAGCGAGGCACATCGTGCATGAACCGTCTTTTTGCGCTTCGCATTGCCGCTCGCGTACCACAATGTTCTCGCCCAAAATTTCCGTCAGCATCGGCGCGACGATTTTGCCGCACTCGTCATGCCCGTAGCAAGTCGGCTGACTGATTTCGATATCGACCTTGCCTTCTTCCAGGCTGTGAATCTCCACCCGGCGCACGGACAGCCCCAAGCCTTCCAGCGCCTTCGAGACTTGCTTCTCCTGAAAAGACAGCTCCATCCCTTCCCGCTGGATTTCGCGGGCAAAGTCGCTCATGACCCGAGAAACGCCCGAGAGCTGATCGGCCACCAGCTTGCGGCTTTCCTTCACTTGCTTTTTCAACTGGTCAAAAGCTTGCTGGCGGTCGTATTCCTGCTCCATCACGGTCAGCACCTTTTCCGTCTTGACGCATTTTCGCTCCCAGTCGCGCGGCGGGGTTACACCCGCGAGTGTGCCGTTTTCGTACACTTTGTCCATGAGATAACGCATGCCTTCATATGTGGCTTGCGTGTCCTTTTCCCAGCATTGTTCCTTCTTCCAGCATTTTTGGCACGTGAACTCCGAGACGCGGCTGAGGAACGCATCTGCCTGCTCCTCGATTTCCTCCTGGTCTGCCGTTTGCGCAAAGCTGCGGGAGAGCTGGGTAAACAAATCGGAGAACTGCTGAATTTTGCCCGCCGTCACATCGCGGACTCTGCGCATGTATTCCTGATGGGATTGCAAATTTTCGGGCGTGCCTGGAATGAAGCGGGCTACCTTTTTCCAGAGCACGGCAGGCGTGAGGATGAAGGCAACAATAGCCAAGGAGGTTTCAATCAAGGAGTAGTACAGCGTCTCTTCCGCACCGCCGTAGATTGCCAGGATGGCCGTCCCGATCAGCAGACCTGCGGAGACGCCTACTTTTCCGCCTTCCTTGAGCAATCCTGCCAAAAGACCGGAAAACGCCAGCAAATTGATTTGCAGAAGGGCACTTACATTTGCCAAACTGAGGATAAGCCCGGTTACGACGCCAACAGCGGCCCCTACGGTCCCGCCCCCGACGAAGGCGAAGACGAGCAGCAAATAGCGGGAGAGGACGTGTTCCATCGAGATGCCTTCTACCATCCAGTCGACCGTGCCTGTCATCAGCGAGGCGAGGAGAATGACGAGCGACACGATTTCCTCATTTTTCAGCGGCTCGTAAGGCTTGGCCAAGTGAATGATCGACAGCGACTGGATGAAGATGAGCGTCAGCACGAAGCCGAGTACAGCTTCGACAGCGACCATGACCAGCTCATACGTGTTCACCTGGTTGGTCAGCGTGGCGTACAGCAGCCGACTGACGAAGATTGTGATGACGACGAGCAGTGGCGTGCGCGAAAAGTCTTTCCTGCGCAGCCGCTCCATCATTTTGCAAGCAAAGAGGGCCAGCACGATACTGAGGATCGTCTGCAGCCCGATCGGAACCGATTGGGTAAAGGCCCCGAGAACAAGCGCCAGTCCCGTGATGAGCAGGCAGTCCCTGCGAAGATAGAACATGACGATAAAATACGGTATAGCAAAAGGCGTCAGCTCTTCCAAGATCAAGGCCCGCCCGAGCAAAAACCCCATCAAAAGTGGAAGCACATTCCATCTCTGTACGGCGTCAGCGACTTTGTCTCCCCATGTTCGTGCGGTAGTATCCATTCGGTCAGACACTTGGCGCGCCCATGCTTGACCAGCCTGGGACACATTCTTGTTTGCGATCATTTTAGCTCCACCCCGTTCTTGTTCAATGTGTTTCTCCATTATACGGAGGTGGGATTGTAAAATTTGTCAAAAAACCAGCGCGTATTCACAGAATCGTGCGACAAATTAACCCGCGAGTTTGGACAAAAAAAACCGACGTTATGGCGGATAACGTCGGCTGACAGGTGATTCGCGCTTTGCGAAACGGGCTTACGATACCTTATTCGTCACTACTTTCAAATGACCTTCCTCTTTTTTCTGTCAAAATGCGCTTTTGGCAAAAAAATAAAAGTCATAATTTTCCGATGATATTCTACCGACCGCGTCCCTTCTTGTCTCCGCTCTTTTTCAGAGAGGACAGGCGGTCTTCGCTTTCTTTGAGGAAGCGGTTCAGCTTATCCTCAAAGCCTTCCGTTCGCTCCCGCGGCTGACGGGGCTGCCGTTCCTTTTCCTGTGCCTTTTTGATCGACAGTCCAATCTTGCCTTCTTTGACACTGAGGACCTTGACCGTTACGATGTCGCCGATTTTCAAAAACTGATGAATATCTTTGACATAGACGTCGGCAATCTCGCTGATGTGCACCAGTCCGGTCACATTCCCCGGCAGCTCTACAAACGCGCCAAACTTCGTGATACCTGTGACTTTTCCTTCCAGTTTGCTCCCGATCTCGACTCCCATGTACGTGGAAAGCCTCCCTCTCCTAGAAGATCACACTGTGAGCTTATTCCGGAATCACGTAAATGCTCTCGCCCTGCTTCGTGTAATAAATCCGTTTGCGCGCCAGTTCCGCCAGGTATTCCTGATCGTTCAGCCGGCTAGCCTCGTAAGTCAGCTCCTCTTGCTTTTGCTGCAGGACAACCGCTTCCTGCTTGAGAGCTTCCAGCTCGCTTTTCTTCTCGGCCAGCACTCCGCTTTGCAAATAAAGCGTATAGCCAGTCCAGACGAAAAAGCAGAGGATAAAAAAGAAAAAGAGCCGCATTCTCCGTCTTTGCCCTTTTCGATTGATTGGAGAGGTTTTTGCTTCTTTCATCATCTCGCCACCTCGGTTTACTCCCGCTTTCTCTTTGAGTGAAACCAATTCTTCCAATTGGTCCAGATTCCTGTTGTTTTTCCGAACATTTTTTTCCCCAAATGTTGACCCCATCTGGCAAAAGGAGCGGTGACAAAACGCGTCACTTTCCACAAAAAGCCGAGGATCATGAGCAACATGGAGTACAAAAATGTCAGTACCATGAGGATCACTCGGTAAAGAAAGAGCACAGGACGCACAACCAGGGTGTCAATGATTTGCAGCACCGTTCGGTATAACCACTGACAGAATTTTATCATGCGGTGTAGGAAAAGGATATACTTCTTACTGCCTAATAAAAAATACAGCCACGCACCGAAAATCATTCCAAAAAAGATGGGGAAGCGAATAATTCCGTCGTTTACCTTCACTAAAATCCAGAAGACCGCCCCCATACTGCCTACCCAAAACAGGATATCAAAGAAGAAGACCAGCCAGAGCGGCAGCCTGCTCTTCCCTTTGAACACATGGTACGTATCAAAACCCATCCCCATAAGCGCTCCGCACGTCGACATGGCCAAAACCGTCTGCAGTTGAAGGATGATATTCACTTGAACAACTTGCCGAAGAATCCTCTCGACCGATCCCCGGCCTGCCCCTGCTCGAGATAGGCCATTTCGTGAACCAGGCCCTCGATCGCTACTTCTCCGGTTTCCAGACTCAGATTTTTCATATGCAGGTTTTGGCCTCGTATGGTTAAAAAGCCGCCGTCCGTTTCCAAGAGGAATTCTTCACTGTCAAAGCTTTCGACGTTTTTTACTCCCGAAATCGCCAAACTGCGTCGATTAATCATCACGATTTCGTGGCGCGGCCGCTTCGTGTGCTCGTTCATGATTACTCCCCCTTACGTACCCTTCTTGTACCATCGTATGGAGGGGGATGTCCTTTTAGAACAAAAAACCCCGCGGGGAAGCGGGGTTCCTTCTGTTCAAGCTTATTTGTACACCGTGTAGTTTCCGTTTACGTAGATGATTTTGTAGCCGGTGCGATCCGCAATCGCTTTGAGCGGCAAGGCCGGGATGTTGTTTTTCAACTGAACCGCTGTCGGCAAGGTGACGTTTTGGCCGTTGACGTTCATGATGTTGGAGCCGACCTTGAACTGCATCACGGTGTTGCCGCTGACGACTTTGGCCGTTGTTTTCGTATAGCTGACCGAGAAGCCGAGCGCGTCGCGGAAGAACGTCGTCGGGATGAGCGTGTGGCCATTGACTGTGTAAGGAGCGGCTGCCAGCGCTGTCGTTTTTCCTGATTTTGTAAACGAAGCGACATTGGCTTTGAAGCTCACGCCGTTCAGCGCGACCACAGTGGCCGGACGTGCAAAGAGCAAGCCTTTTTCCTCGGACGTGTAGACGCCGATGCTGTACACGCCCGGAGTGGCCGGGTTCACAATTCCCGCTGTTTCCGCGATGTTGACTTGCACCGCTGCTCGCGCCGGGATGTCCGTCGAAGGAACGATAATCAGGTTTTGCCCGCGCGCGCCTACGTAGTTTGCGGCTACGCCGTTCACTGTTACCGTATTGGCTGGCACGTAAGCCGGCACGCGGAATCCGACAGGGAACACGATCTCGATGAAGCCCTGGTTGCGCACGATCGGAACGCCGATTCCTTTGATGCCTACCTGCAAGCCTGCCGGTGTCGATGCAGTCGCTCGGGTCAGGCCGATAGTTGCCAGCGTATTGTCGACAGGCACAGGTGCGGTTACGCCGGTAATTTGAAAATCTTTGGATTTGTACGTTTTGTTATCAATTTTTGCCGTAATGTTATAGGTTCCCGACGACTTCGGATTGGTCAGGTAGCCTTCGTAAGCGAATTTGATCGTCAGGCGGTTCGTGCTGGAAAAGCCGCTGGGCGTGCGGAAAAACACCTTGTTCCCGTTCACGCTAAGTCCCGTCACCTGATCGCCGTTGACGGTTACGTTAGAGTTAGTGATTACAGGCGGCACCATCTCCCAGTTCGGGAACTCTACCTGGATTTCTGTATTGCTGTACAGCTTGGAAGCCAGGTCAATGTCAAACGTGTAGCTGGATCTCGCTCCTGCCGAATTGTCGGACAAGGAGACGGAGAACGGCGTGCTGCTTGCACCCGTAATTTCTACATCCTTGGATTTGTACTCCTTGCTGTCATACTCGACGGTGTAGTAGTAGGACTTGCCGGGAGTGGACGGGTTGACGATTCCTGCGGATGAGCTGAATTCCAGCTTGATGTAGTTGTCGCCATCCGCGCCGCTCGGAATTTCGATGCGAATCGAATCGCTGTCGAGAATCGAGACGTACTCGGCTTTGTAGCCGTTCACTTTCACATCCGACTTGCTGATGCTTTTGGGCAGCATGTCTTTGGTTGGGAAATCAACGTAAATGTACTTGCCCTCTTTCAGCTTGCTGCTTTTTGACGCCAGCGTGAATTTGCCCAGCGTCAGGGAAATACTTTCTTCTGCATTTTTGTTGCTGTGCGAAGCCTCGAAGTCTCCCTTGCTGCTGCTGGATGACGACTTTCCGATCGTGACTTTTTTGCTCTTGTACGTGCTTTCACTGCTTGTCTTGACTTCAATCGAATAACTTCCCTTGTCTTCGGGGTTGGTGACGTTGTCGATCGTCACGGTGACTACGGAGCCTTTTTTGATGCGTTCCCCGACCTCGATTTCCACCACGTTTTTGTTGACGGATACGCTGTCGATCGTGACCTTGTCGCCATCGTCCTTCAGCGATACGTCGGATTTTTTCATTTTTTTGTCAACGGTAAAGTCGGAAGGGAAACGGACGTAGATGAGGTCTCCCGACGCCAGTTCCTTGGCGATTTCAAACTCAATCGTATATTCGGTTTCTTCATCCACGTCTGTATCGTCTGCCGAAACCTCCTCAATGGAAAGAGCATGAGCGGCTTTTGGCTCCATCACAAATGGACTTGTTAGCACCGTAGTCGCCAGCAGGACAGAGATACCTTTCTTCGCGCTTTTGTTCAACGGTAACGCCTCCTTCTCCTGTGAAAAACTTTCCCGGTTCGTTTCGGGGGGCGAACAGCTCGCCGTTTTTCAAATATGGATGTGACCGCAAGCGGCCTGCAGCACATGGTGATGACCGTGTTCTGCAATTCCTTCTATGATAGGAAAAGTTCGGCAAGAAAGGGTTACAGACTGGTAACGAACGACTTTACCCACAGTTTGGAAAAATCAATCCAGCCAAAGGAATCAAGCGTAATTCCTCGCAGTGCCGGGTGATAGCGATCGATTCGTTTGGCGTGGTAAATGAACAAAAGCCACAGCTCGTCCTTCAACTCATCCTCAATTTTGGCCAACGCTTCCATCCGCTCGTCACGCTTGCCCAGGCTGAGCACTGCTGACAGACGTTCATCCATCCTCGCTCTTTTTTCGTCGTCCAAAAAGCGGTGGACCATCGTGCATTTGTTTTTGTACACCTCGATCAAGCCCAGCTCGATATCACGTTGCAGCACTTCTCCCATCATGCACATATCGGCGTGCCGATCGGGAAGCTCGGACAAAAACTCGGCTTTCGTCATGCTTCTCAGCTCCAGCCGAATGCCAATCTGCTGACAACGTTGCTGCAGCCACTTCGCTTCCTCCTCGCACTTCTTGCCTTCGCCGTAAAAAAGCGCAACCGCCTCTCCCTGATAGGCGCTTTTTTGCAGCCACGCAGCCGCTTCCTCCAACGTCGAGGGCGCAAAAGTCATTTGCCGGCTTCTTTCCGGCAAAAAGCTGCCTGCCGGGGAGTAATGCTCTTTTTTCAGCTCCGCAATCATCTGAACCGGGTCGAGCAAATGCTTGATCGCCTGGCGAAAAGCAAAGTCGTGCTGAATGCCCGGCTTGCGAAAATTGAAGTTCATATAATGGCAGCCGATCTCCTGAAACTCGATATTCAGGCTGTCCCCGCACTCGCGAGTGGCGGACGACGATGCCGGCATTTCCGGAAGCTGGTAGCGCATCCCGGTTTGCTCAGCGGCTGTTACGCGCCATATTTCTACCCGGTCCAGAATAGCCCGCTCCCGGTAGTAATCGTCAAATGCGCCCAGGACGAGTCTGTCCTCCGTAAATTCCATCATGCGAAAAGGTCCCGTCCCCACAATCGCCTGCTCGGAAAACGGCACATCGTACGGCAAAACCGACAGGGCGATCGACGCCGCCAAATGCAGAAAAAATCCGTTTGGCTCGCGCAAATGAAAGATAATCGTATAATCGTCGGGATGCTCGATGCTGGCAATATCCTCGACCTGCCAGCGATAGGGCGAATCGAGGTCGATGAGTCGCTGCACCGTGTAAGCTACATCTTTTCCGGTTAGCACGCGCCCATGATGAAAACGGACGCCTTTTCGCAAATAAAACGTCCAGGAGGTCATCTCCCGGTTGCTTTCCCACGCGTGGGCGAGCTGCGGCCGAAAGCTTTGGGTAGCCGGATCAAAAATGATGAGCGTATGGCAAATTTGCTGGATGAAGTGGCTCTCGGCCGATACCGCGACGAATGCCGGATCAACGGTCGAAAAAGCGCGCTCCCGCGGAATGCGCAAAACGTCCTGGCGCCTGGCCTCGCCCTCTTCAGCCACAAAACCGAACTGAGCGTTCCACACCTCGTGCAAGCGCAGCTTGACGTTGACAGGCAAGCTTTTATGCTGCAAAAGCTCCACCGCTTCCCGGATGCTGCCTTCTGCCAGCAACTGCTGAAAAGAATCGCTCAAAAACTGACCGACGTCGCAAAGAATCGTCAGCGTCGAATGATGGCCTCTTCCTACTCCGGGCTGCCACTTCAGCAGCCCTTCCTTCTCCCATTTGCGCAAAATCAGCTTCACGTTGCGCGGCGTGCAGCAAAGCAGCTCGGACAATTCCTTGATCCCGATCCGCTGCGCAAGCCCTGGCTCCCACTCGGGAAGACCGAGCAGCATTTGCAGAAAGTGTTCATGGCTTTTCATGGTCATCCATCCCCAAAAGGTGAAATTATTATTCCGATCTTACCCTTTTTCTTCTCCTTTTGACAGCTACAATTTAGGAAAGAAACGAAAGGGAAAGGTGGTCGCCTATGAACTTTTTACAACTGCATCCCAATATCCGCATCCGCATTGTGACTTCCTTTCTGACACGGCTGGTAGGAATGATGATTTTTCCGTTCATGGCCATTTACTTTTCTGCCAGGCTCGGGCAGGCGCTGACTGGCGTTTTGCTCAGCCTGACCATTTGCGCGCAGATTTTGCTCGGCTTTTACGGAGGCTATCTGGCTGATCGGTGGGGCAGAAAAAAGGTGATGGCTTACGGCCAAGGGGCACAATGCGTCGCTTTCGTCGTCATGACCATCGCCAATTCCCCCTGGCTCGATTCGGCCTGGCTCACGTTTGCCATGATGCTTTTGCAAAGCGCGAGCAACGGGATGATAAGTCCGGCCGCCGATGCGATGCTGATTGATGTGAGCACCAGGGAAAATCGCCCCTTCATGTACAGCATCAACTACTGGGCCAGCAATTTGTCGATTGCGATCGGCTCGATTCTTGGCGGACTGCTGTTTGCGACGCACCGCTTTGAGCTGCTCCTCGTCCTGACTTTGGTTAGCCTGTTTACCTTGTACATGATTGTGGTACGCATGCAAGAATCGTTTTTTCCGCAAAACGATGGTGCCGCCCGGGTATCTTTTGCAGGTACACGAGTTATCCTGGACGTGATGCGCAGCTACAGGCACGTTTTGACGGATCGGTTATTTCTGCTGTTTTCGCTCGGAGGACTGTTCCTCTTCTCGCTGGAGTTCCAGACTGCGAATTACGTCGCAGTGAGGCTGGCCCAGGAGTTCCCTGTCCAGCACATCCGGCTTTTCGAC
Source organism: Brevibacillus sp. NSP2.1 (assembly GCF_000470975.2). Taxonomy (NCBI): domain Bacteria; kingdom Bacillati; phylum Bacillota; class Bacilli; order Caryophanales; family Paenibacillaceae; genus Brevibacillus; species Brevibacillus sp. NSP2.1. Next base: position 15,170 of record NZ_CP048274.1, read on the forward strand.
TGGTTCGCATTGGAACTGACCGGGGTGAAAATGTTCAGTCTGATTCAAGTGGAAAATACGATCCTCGTCGTTTTGCTCTCGCTGTTCATCACCCGGCTGATCCAGCATGGAAAAGAAGCTTCGTCCATGTACGCTGGCGGGCTTTTGTATATATCCGGCTATGCGGTGATTTTGTACAGCAACTCGCTCGTCATCATCATGGCGGCTGCGTTGATCGCTACACTGGGCGAGCTGATTCACGTTCCGACCCGGCAAACCTACCTGGCACAGATCGTCCGCGACGATGCCCGCAGCTCTTACATGGCGGTAAACGGGCTTGTGCTGCAAGGAGCCAAAATCATGGGAGCCGTAGGCATCACTCTGGGAGCGATTTTGCCGTCTTACTTGATGGCGCTGCTGTTTTTCCTGCTTGGGGTCGCAGGTCTGCTGATCGTTCGCCATGTCGTATCGCAGTTGGAACACACTCGTTTTCCTCTCGCTCACGCAAAAGAAGCTGCCCGATAATGCTGTCGGGCAGCTTCTTGCTTTTCTCGATTTATTGCGGCGACAGGCTTTCCAGCAAAGCATCTCCGTTGGCCCCGACTTTAATCGTGGCAAACCTCGCATTTCGCTCTACCTCCAGGCCGGTTCCTTCCGGGACGAAGTAGCTCTCGATCCCGTACTCGACCTGGCTTGCCCCGACTGTTTTCCCGTTGATGATGACATCTGTCGGTTCAGCCGCATACGGTTTGTTCCATTTTCCTTCTTTTTCGTAGTAGCCGCCGTAGTTGTACACGTTATCGCTTTGCTTTCTCAGCACCACGCGAATTTTTTCTCCGGAAGAAAAATCTTCGTCCGCCAGTGTCGAGATCGTGTAGCCGAGCCTGACGTAATCGCCCTGCAAAAGCGAGCGCGGATCAACCGGAACCAGCTCCAGCTTGACAGACGTTCCTTTGGACAGGATCGACTCGCTGCTGTATACCTGGTAGCCAGCCAATATAAATTGCAGCAAAATAATCGGCACAAGGATCATCGGCCGGCGCGTGAATACGGCTGGCGTCGGTGCAGCCCACTCTCCTTGCATCCGGCGTTCCAGCCAGTAGCTGACCAGGAAAAACACGACGCTCAAAAGGAAGAGGCTCAGCGACTTGTGCAGCAAGCTCCACAGCAGGTCGTAGTACTTCATCAGCAGGAAGGCAAACCAGAAGGCGAGGACGATCCCGAAAGCGCTCTTCCCTTTTTTGCGCAAGGTCTGGTACAGCAAGTAGGTGGTGAAGGCGAAAAATCCGATATTGACCAGCAGATTCGTGGCAAACGCGTCAAAATGCATCTTGGTCAGCGCAATCAGCGCGAGCAATGCGTAGACGAGAGAGCTGTTCTGCAAGACAGCAGGCAAGCGTTTGACGTAGTACATCGCCATTTGAAACACAAATACGATCAGCAAGACCGTCGTTTCCGGCACATGCAAGTTCGTCAGCTTGAAAAACAGCACCAGCAAAAAGGCGAACTGAGTCAAAAGCCGCGCGGGAATGCTTGATACTGCCTTCCATACGTAAAGCAAAACGGCGAGGAACAATATCCAGAACAACTGTTCCAAATAAAGCGAGGAAGCGACTCCAAGCATGTAGCCCATCGTGAGCAACGTGTAGCGCACCGTCGAATTCATCTTTTCCATGAAGAGGACAGGACCAACAAATCCGATCAGAGACAGGAAGAAGAGAAAGTAGACGACCGATTCATCTTCGAAAATAAGCATGAGCAGTCCGGTCAACGAGATCGCTCCGATTGATGCCGCGACTGTCGTCACGAGTACCGTAAAAGCCTCTTGAAAAAACTGCACCCATTTGCTTGTTTGGTGGGCGGATTCCTTGCGCAGCCAGTTGATGCCGACGACCGCTCCCCAGACGATGCCCGCAGCGGCCAAAAGCGCGATGAGGAAAAAGCCTTCGGAGTAATACTCCAGCATAAACCAGAAAAACTTCCCGAGTACAAACAGCGCCAGCAAGGAAGCCGTGACAATCAGCATGCCGCGATTGGGCCGCCATTTCAGAAAGACGAAAAACAGGAGTGCCCCCATCAACAGGTACAGCGTTTCCGGCAGCGCTCCGTACACGTCGACAAACGCCGACCAGAACAGGCTGACGGAAAAGACGAGGAAGGACAAATAGTAGATCGGCCGGGACTGCAGCTTCCGTGTAGCGGTCAAGTAAAACAACACGATGTTGCCCAGCGCGATCAGCCAATAAATCATGTACCACCACTCTTCTTCATGGCTCACATGCACGACGGCAGGATCGAGGAAAAAGCCGAGCGCGAGGTGCGCAAGGACGTAGCTGATAACATAAAACGGCTGGTAGCGCGTGAAAATGGCGAAAAGCAAATTGGGGATGAGCCAAACGACAAACAGCATGTAGCTATCCGCGTGGGAATTGTAGATTTGCCCCAATAAAGCGACACACAAGCCAAATGCCAGACCTCCGGCAACCAGCAGCCAGTTGCTGAGAAACGAATGACGTTTCCATACAAGCGAGGCCACATACGAAGACAGATAAAAAAGAGCCAATACGGCGGCACTGACGCCAATTTTCTCCCATCGGTCCATCACAGGCCAGTTGGAGGCAAAAAAGTAGAACAAAGCTGAAAGCAAAAGTGAAATGGCCAAGAAGTATCCCGTCTGAACAGCCTTTTGTTCCATCTGCACCACATCCCTTCTCATTTGCTTTCATGTACTCCCATTATATCCTTCTTTTGGGCAAAAGCGTCCTGGGGTTTTTATGCCTGCCATCATGTCGAAAAAAAGACTGCCCCTAACGGCAGTCTGCACAACAACGCTTGCACTTTATTGTCCTTTGAGATAAGCGTCTTCTTCCTTCTCGTCACGCGGTACAGGCACTTCGCCGATGACGGTGTAGAGCGAAGCCGCTTCTTCTTTGCGCGGGTTTTCCTTGATGTCTTCCACTTTGACGGAGACGATCTTCTGTCCGAAGCGGATTGCCAGCTTGTCGCCGATTTTGACGTTGCTGGACGCTTTGGCCGGACGGTCGTTGATTTCTACCCGGGCTTTGTCGCACACTTCTTTGGCGAGCGTGCGGCGCTTAATCAGGCGGGATACTTTCAAATATTTATCCAGTCTCATCCTTACCCTCTCCCTTTTGTCTGGTGTTTGGCTTCCTCCCACCATTTGTCCATTTCCTGCAGGTCTGTCTGCTCAAACGTGCGACCCGCCTCTTGCAGCTTGCTTTCGATATAGGCAAAGCGTTTTTTGAACTTGTTGTTCGTCAAGGCCAGCGCTTCCTCCGGATCAAGCTTGAGGAAACGGGCGAGATTGACGACAGCGAAGAGCAGATCGCCCAGTTCTCCCGCGCGTTCTTCTTCGGAAGCTTCCCGCAGTTCGCGGTATTCCTCTTCTACCTTTTTGTAGACGTCTGCAATATCGTCCCAGTCGAAGCCGACCTCTGCCGCTTTTTTCTGGAGCTTGTAGGCGTACATCAGGGCAGGGAGATCGCGCGGAATGCCGGACAGCTTGGACACGGCGGCCACGTCAATGCCTTTTGCCGCTTTTTCCTGGGCTTTGATCTCCTGCCAGTTCGCGAGCGCTTCGTCCGAGTCGTTCGCGCTTTTTTCCCCGAAAACATGCGGATGGCGGCGAACCAGCTTTTCGTTCAAGGTCGCAACCACATCGTCGACAGTAAAATACCCGTCCTCCGCTGCCATTTGCGAGTGCAGCATAATCTGCATCAACAAATCGCCCAGCTCCTCGCACATCGCGTCCGGGTCTTCGTCGTCGATTGTCTCCAGCACTTCGTACGTTTCTTCGATCAAGTTTTTGCGAATGCTCTGATGCGTCTGCTCGCGATCCCACGGGCAACCGTCCGGGCTGCGCAAAATCGCGACGATTTCTTTTAAATAGGAAAACTGGCGGTACGATACCGTCTCGTCCGTAGTCGGCGGAACGTACACCAAAGACAAGTTGCCAAAATGATCGACTCGATCCAGCTCGTACAGCGGCACGCTCTCGATGCGCTCTTGTCCGGCTACCCCTACTGCTGTCGCAACTGTCACCACATAATCATCCGGCAGCACTTCCATCAAGGTCAGCTTCACGTCAGAGGCGACAAAAGCGTCGTACACCTGGGCGATAATCGTGTGCAGGCCCGGCGATACTTGATGGGCAGCCAGCGCCGTTCCGTCCAGCAGGGCGAAGCCTTCGATCGGGTCGATGTGCAGACGGGCAAAGAGCGGGTCAATAAAGCTCTGCCCTCCGCCAATCTCAATCTGCACCCCGCGCCCCGGCCCTTCGGCAAGCAAAAGCTGAACGGTGCGCTCCGCCACCAGAGGATGTCCCGGAACAGCGTAAACGATGCTGCCCGCTTCCTCTGCTTTGGCAAAAAGCCGCTGCACGATCTCGGCGTACACCTCGGCAAAGCCGTCGTGCTGCTCGTACACCTCGTCAAACGACGTCAGCGCGATGCCCTCGCTGGCCAGTTGAGCCACCACCGGATGTTCTTTTGTCCGCAAATAAAGCTGGTTGGCTTGCTTGAGCGTCCGATAAATGCCGTATGGCAACTGGTCGAGATCGCCTGCGCCCAGCCCGACTACGGTAATCGTTTTCTTGTTCGTATCCAATCGTTTCGCCTCCGACATGCCTTTTATTTAGGAAGAAGCTGGAACCGTGTCAACAGCGCTGCAATTCGCTTTCCTTTTGGCAAAAAATGAATATCGTTGCGCGTCAGGCCGCCTGTCTTTAACAGGGCCAGCAAGTAAACGACCGCTCCGGCGCCAACGGAAATCAGCCCTACCAACGTTTGATACAAGCGCTCGGACATTCCTGTCTTGCCGAGCAGGGCGCTTGCTCCCCATTCTACAAGCAGAACGACCACCGACATGACAATGACAGACAAAAACGGCTTATGAACCGTTTGGCGCAATCCAATTTGCGCTCCCGTATATTTTTTAACTGCGAGCACATTCAGCCCCATCGCCACGAGATAGGCAAACACCGTAGACAAGGCGGCACCGGCAATCCCCCATAGCGGGACGAGCGCGAGGTTTAAAATGAGCTTGACCATGACGCCGATAAACAGGTTGCGCGCTGGCCGCATGACGCGCCCCAGCCCTTGCAGGATGCCTGCGCTGGCGATGCTCAACGTGGCAAACATAATCGTGAACGATTGTACGGCGAGCGCTTCGGTTCCGTTTTTGTCGCCGTACAGCATGACGTTGATCGGCTCCGCGAGCAAAGCGAGGCCGAACGAGGCCGGGAGTCCCAGCAAAAAGGTCAGGCGAATGGCGATTTCGGAACGGTTCGCGATCATGTGATGCTGCCTCTGCGCCACAGCCTCGCTGATCGCAGGCACAAGCGCCAAAGACAGCGACGTCGCAAAGAACGTACCGAACTGGATGAGCGGCTGGCCGCGGTCAAATGCCCCTTTTAACAACTTGGCCAAATCTTCCGGTGTGCCGCTTACTTGCAGCATGTTGACGACGGTAATGGAGTCGACCAGCGGAACGAGCGGCAAAACCAGCGCGCCCATGCAGATCGGAACAGCGTACATCAACAGGCTGCGCAGCACCTGACGGTTGGTCCAGGCCCCCACTCCTGCTCGCTGTGTTTGCTCGGGGATCAGTTGAGCGCCCTGCTTGTCTTTTCTCCAATACCACAGCAAGACGAGAATAGCAGCCACGCCCCCAGGAAAAGCAGCAAATACCGCTCCGGTCCCTGCGAGATAGGCGTCCTGGTAAACGTTCATCGCCCAGAAAGCCGCGAGCAAGATGAAAATAACCCGAACCAACTGCTCGATGACTTGCGATACTCCTGTCGGCATCATGTTTTGGTGCCCCTGAAAATATCCGCGCAAAATCGCTGCCATCGGCACGAGCGGCAAAGACCAGGCTACAGCCCGCAGCGGAGTCGTCAAATGCTCGTCCCCCATGAACCGGGCAATGAGCGGAGCGCCTCCGTACAACAGCAAAAAGAAAAACAAGCCAAGCACGACCAGCGAAAAGCTGGCAACGCGGAACGCTCTTCGCGCCCCCAGCGCATCGCCGATTGCGATGCGCTCCGAGACGATTTTGGAGATGGCGATAGGAAAGCCAGCCGTCGCCAGAATCAATAACGTGGTGTATAGCGGGTATACTTGCATATATACGTACAAGCCGATATCTCCGGCAATGTTTTGGTATGGAATGCGGTATACTGCGCCAAGCAGCTTGGAGACAAGACCGGCAACCCCGAGTATCGCGGCGCCTTTCACAAATTGAACAGATGCCTTTTCTTGAGCCATGTGCGTGAAATTTCTCCTCTCCAACCTGAAACTTCGTCCATTATACCACAAGGAAATCGGCGAGAAAAAATTTGGGAAGGCTCGTTCGCAACAGACGAGGCAAGCTTGTCAGCAGCAAAAAAACAGCCCCGGCAAAATCGAGGCTGTTCTCATGCATGCTTGCTATTGCTCCATTTGCTTCGCCAGAAAACCGGCTGCGGTCTCCGCCATTTTCATCTCCAGATCACTCATCTTGGTCGATTCGTTTTTGTTCAGGAGAATCACGGAACCGATCGGGTCACCCCCGGCCACGATAGGAGCGACGACGAACGAGCCGTATGTCTCGTTCATATCGCGGCAAATCTCATAAGTACCGGCGTTTTTCTCCAGTCGGGTTTTGCGTTCCTCCAAACATTTTTCCACAATGCTGCCAATGGCTTTTTCCAGGTACTCTTTTTTCGATGCCCCAGCTACGGCGATGACGGTATCCCGATCTGAGATCAATACGGTATGATTCAAGCTTTCATACAAGGAGTCAGCGTATTCTTTTGCAAAATCACCCAGTTCTCCTATCGGTGAATACTTTTTGAGAATGACTTCTCCGTCACGATCCACAAAAATCTCAAGCGGGTCGCCTTCACGAATGCGCAGTGTACGACGAATCTCCTTAGGAATCACGACCCGACCGAGGTCGTCAATTCGACGAACGATACCAGTTGCTTTCATGTCATGTTGCCTCGCTTTCCCTGAGAAGTGGGTAGTGAATAAATGGTGGTTGGTTACTTGTATTTTTTCCTCAAATTCTAATTTTAACTATGGGTGCTTGCATCAATTTTTACCAGTTGCTTCAGTTACTCTCCCCCGGGTGGTAGCGAGTGATTATAGTATTTGCCCTTGTTTCAAGAATATGCGAGAAAACGAAAAAACAGGGAAATGAATTCCCTGTTTTCGCTCCAAACGGTTTTTACTTTTTCGCTGCCTCGTTTTTGGACTGCGGCAGGTTGTACTTCACGATCAGCTTGTCCAGCTCGTTTTTGCCAAAAGCATCGTAGCCAGCCTCCAGCGCGTTTGCACGGAGCTCTTCCTTCATTTCATCGAAGGTTTTTTCCTTGCGGTTTTCAACCTTGATGATGTGGTAGCCAAAGCTTGTTTTTACCGGAGGACCCACTTCCCCGACTTTTTGTGTCAGAGCCGCATCCTTGAACTCAGGCACCCATTGGCTTACGTCGGCATTTTCGTACAGGCCGCCGGTTTCCTTGCTGCCCGGATCATCGGTAAACTCCTTCGCCAGCTTCGCGAAGTCCTCGCCCTTTTTCAGACGAGCTTCGAGGTCGTTGGCGATCTTCAGCGCTTCTTCAGGCTTGCGCTGCTCGGTGGAAATCAGGATGTGGCGCACCGACGCGATTGTGCGGGACGCTTTGTCCATTTGGTCATACTTCTGCTTCAATGTATCGTCACTGATGTTCTTTTTCAGCACCGTAATGGATTCGTTGATGAGCGCCATCTGGTTGGTCACCATTTCTTTGGTTACGCCCTGGCCTTCCATCAGCTTGTTGAACTTGGCCTCGTCCTTGCCCAAGAAGCCCATGTACTGGCCTTTGATTTTCTCAAAGGTTTTATCCGCCAAGTCTTTGGCTTCCTTCTTCATGGCATCGTCGGAGCGGCTCGCCAAAATTTTGGTCGCCGTGTACTCGCGCGCAAAAGCTTTCAGCGCTTCGTTGTCGGCTGCCTCGATCATGGTGCCTTGCTGCGGATTCATGAAGTTGATGACGCGCAGGAACTCTTCGAACTCCTGGCCTGTCACCGTGCCGCCCTGATACTCGACAAAAGCAGCCTTCGCATCTCCTGTATATGGCAGGGTCAGCTTGGGGAACTGTGTGAGTGGATCGTTGGCATCGGCAGCTTCGTTTCCTTGTTTATTTCCGTCTGTCTGACTGGCTGCGTTTTGATTCGGCTGCGCATTATCTTCTGCCTTTCCGCAGCCGGTCATGAGCGCCACGACCAGAACAGCAGAAGATAAAATCGCTACAGAACGTTTCATAGTAGGAATCTCCCTTCCCGGCAAGCCCCCCTGTCCCTTAGGACACAGGGCTTTCCGTACCGGTGTCTTTACGCACCTGATGAAATTGGCGCAGCAGTTTTTCAACAAGCTGTACGCCCTCGTCTTCTCTTAACCCCTTTACTTTAACAGTAATGGTGATCTGTTGTCCACCCGAGAGCCCCAGCCTGCGACTCCAACTACTGGCAAGCGCGAACAGAGCGCCGCCGTCAATGTTGTTGTTTTGGCTAGGATGCAAAACGAGCTTGATTTCGTCCGGATTTTTTTGGCTGATCTCGGTGATGTGGTGCTGCAGGGCGTAGACCCGCAAACGGGAAATGGTCAGCAGGTTGTCGACCGGCTTCGGAACAGGGCCGAAACGGTCAAGCAATTCCTCAGCCAGATCGTCGACATCTTCCAGCGTGGATACGGCGACGAACTTTTTGTACATCTCGATTTTTTGCCGGCTGTCGGTAATGTACATGGAAGGAATGTATGCATCGAGCTGCAGATTGATCTCCACAGGCGTCACCGCTTCCTGCTTGACCCCGCCCTTCAGCTCGTCAATCGCTTCCTTGAGCATCTGGCTGTACAGGTCAAAACCGACCGTGTTGATAAACCCGTGCTGCTCCGCGCCCAACAGGTTCCCCGCACCGCGAATGGACAAGTCGCGCATCGCGATCTTGAAGCCGGAGCCAAGCTCCGTAAACTCCTTGATAGCTTGCAGACGTTTTTCCGCGACCTCTGTCAGCACCTTGTCTCGTTGATACGTGAAATAGGCATAGGCAATCCGGTTCGAACGGCCAACCCGTCCGCGAAGCTGATACAACTGGGACAAGCCCATTTTGTCAGCATTGTAGATGATGAGCGTATTGACATTCGGGATGTCGACCCCTGTCTCGATGATCGTCGTGCTGACGAGCACGTCAAAATTGCCTTCGAGGAAGTCGAGAATGACGCCCTCCAGCTCGCTTTCGTTCATCTGCCCGTGCGCAACCGCAATGCGCGCATCAGGGACGAGCATGGAAATTTGCTCCGCCATCTGCTCAATGCCCTGTACCTGGTTGTAGAGGAAAAAGACTTGGCCGTCGCGCGCCAGCTCGCGTTCGATCGCTTCGCGCACCAGCGCAGGGCTGTATTCCATGACGTAGGTCTGTACCGGGAAGCGGTTTTCCGGCGGCGTTTCGATGACGGACAGATCGCGCACGCCGAGCATCGACATGTGCAACGTACGCGGAATTGGCGTCGCTGTCAGCGTAATGACGTCGACGTTTGTCTTGATTTGCTTCAGCTTTTCCTTGTGGCTCACACCGAAGCGCTGCTCCTCGTCGACGATGAGCAGTCCCAGTTCGCGGAACATCAAGTCTTTGGAGAGCAGGCGGTGCGTCCCGATGACGACATCGACCGTGCCTTCCTTCAATCCTTTTAGCGTCGCGTTCTGTTCCTTGCGCGAACGGAAACGGCTGAGCACCTCGACGCGAATCGGATACTCGGCAAAACGCTCGCGGAACGTCTCGTAATGCTGCTGGGCCAAAATCGTCGTCGGCACCAGCACCGCCACCTGCTTGCCGTCCATGACAGCCTTGAACGCTGCGCGAATCGCGACCTCGGTTTTTCCGTAGCCTACGTCCCCACATACTAGACGATCCATCGGCCGTCTGCGTTCCATATCCGCTTTGACCTCTGCAATTGCCCGAAGCTGGTCCGGTGTCTCCTGATACGGGAACATCGCTTCAAATTCCCGCTGCTCGGTCGTATCGGGAGAAAAAGCGTGGCCAACGGCTGCTTCGCGCGCGGCGTACAGCTTGATTAAGTCTTCGGCAATGTCCTTGACGGAAGACTGGACTTTGTTTTTGACCCGTTTCCATTCGGTACCGCCCAGGCTGTAGATTTTCGGCTGCGCTTCCTCGCTCGCCACGTATTTTTGCACGTGGTCGATCTGGTCGATCGGGACAAACAGGCTGTCGCCTGCCGCATATTGAATGTGAAGGTAATCTTTATGAATTCCGAGTATTTCCTTGGTTTCAATTCCGAGGTATTTTCCAATCCCGTGATTCACGTGCACCACGAAATCGCCGGGCTTGAGCTCCAAATAATTTTTGATCCGCTCGGCGTTGTTCATCGTCTGCTGCACTTTGCGCGCCTTGCGCTGCTTCGCAGTAAATACTTCGCCTTCCGTAATAACGACCAGCTTGTTTAACGGCAGCTCGAAGCCTGTCTGGAGGTTCCCCAGAATGATCGTAGGCCGCCCTGGCGGCACTACCTCGACCGCTTCGGTCAACACGTCCGCCTCCATCTCATAATCGTGCAGGACGCGTTCCAGACGCTTTGCGCGCTCCAGATCGGCGGCGACGAACACAATCTGATCCTGGGACTTTTTCCAGCGGGCCAGCTCTGTCTTCAGCACGTTCATCTGCCCGTGGAAGTTTTGCATGGTGCGACAGGTCAGGTTGACGATGTTTTGCGGCTGGGTTTTCGGCGACTGCCGGAGGAACAGAGACAGGTGGACAATCTGCCGTTTTTTGTGGGAGACAATCTCTTCATACGTGCGGGACAAGCTGAGGTTAGCCATGTACTCGCCCTGGATGATTCGTCCCGTCAGCCACTCCGCCTCTTCTTTTTGCAACTGGGCAGCCGTATCCAGGACGCGGGAAGGCTCATCCATAATCAGCAGAGTCTCGGACGGCATGTAGGACAAAAGCGTGTCCTGCGACGGATAGATCACCGAGATGTACGAGTACAACTGGGAAAAGCGTTGCCCTTCCTTCATCCGTTCAATATCGGTACCGATGCGCTCCACTACTTTTTCCTTGGCTGCGCTATCTTTCAGCTTGGCAACGGTTTCACCGAGCTTCTGCTCTAAGCGGACAGCCGATTCCATCAGCAGTTGCGTAGACGCGATCATTTCTTTTGCCGGGCCCAAAATATAGGTCTGGACGGATTCCAGCGAGCGCTGGGAAAGCATGTCAAACGTGCGGATCGAGTCAATTTCCACATCGAACAGCTCGATGCGCACAGGCCACTCCGAATCAATCGGATACAAGTCGATAATGCCGCCGCGGACACTCAGCTCGCCTTTTCGCTCGACCATATCGACGCGCTCGTAGCCAAGCTCGATACAACGGGACAAAAACGATTCAACATCCAGCTCGTCACCGACTGACAGCGTAATCTGCGCTTCTTTCCACACCTCCGGCGGGACGACCAGACGGCGCAACCCTGCAAACGGCGCAACCAAAAAACCCGTAAAGCCTTGGGCCAGACGGTTGAATACATGAATGCGCTGCGCCAGCATCTCCGGACTGGCGATGGCAAGCTCGGAGCCGATCAGCTCGTTTCCGGGATAGAGCAGCACTTGATCGGAGGGAACCAGCTCAATCAGGTCCTCGTAAACTTTTTGCGCTTGGTACATGTTATGCGTGACGACACAGACCGGGCGTCCGGTTATTTGCTTCAGTGCCGCCATCAGTGCCTGCCGGGCCGAACCTGCCAGACCGGAGACGAGCTGCTCGTGCAGACCTTTCTCCAAACCAGCCACAATTGTCCCGACGTTCGAGTCTTGTTTCATCGGGTTAATGATGACTTGCATTCACTAATCCCCTCTCTAATTCTTCTGTCATCTGCAGCCAGAGCCTGACTGGACGTGCGATTTTTGCCGCAGGTCGACCATGCGAAAAGAAGCCTTAGCTCCCCAAGCTAAGGCCTTGTCAGTGCAAGCCTTCCTAACGAGTATCCACTCCTGTTTATTGAAGTGGATTTCCGACTAGCGAAAGCTCTGGATGCTGAATCAGCGCTTCACGGCAGTAGTCGCACGTGATGCTGACGACCGTATCTCCACTTTGTTCTCTCGATATTATAAGAGCACGTTCCTCCGGGGTCAAGAAATCAAACCCGAGCCGCGCTTCTGTCACCTGCGATTCGTCAAATTCCGCGATCTTCATGCCGCAGCAGCGACACGTGTAGCGTATGCTCATGTATATGCCACCCCCATACCTTTCATATCGCTTAGTATGGTCGGTTGGGTGGAAAATCATACTAGCGCAATACATCCGCGCCATCCTGACTGCTGCAACGCCCCGCTTATTTTTGCAAGCTGTTGAAATGGTTCATGACCTTGATAAAAGGCTCTCTTGTCCACATGGCCGCCGCATCGGCAGCATGCCCCACCGCTTCCTGAATCTGCGGTCTTTCCGCCGCTGGGAACGACTGGAGCACGTAATCACTCACGCTTCGCCCCGGCTCCGGACGCCCGATCCCGACTTTGATGCGCTTAAATTCCTGTGTCCCCAAATGCTGAATCATCGACTTGATGCCGTTGTGGCCGCCTGCGCTGCCTTTTTCCCGCAAGCGCAACTGCCCCGTTGGCAGGTCGAGGTCATCGAAAATGACGACCAGCTCATCTGGAGTCAGCTTGTAAAACTTCAGGACTTCAGCGACTGATTCCCCGGAAAGATTCATGTACGTCTGCGGTTTGACGAGCAGCACCTTTTCGCCTTCCACCCTGCCTTCTCCGACAAGCGCGCGAAACTTGTTTTGCGCAACGGGAATGCCCCATTTGTCGCTAATCTTATCTATGGCCATAAAGCCCGCATTATGTCTTGTGTCTTCATATTTTTTGCCTGGATTGCCCAATCCGATGATTACTTTCACGTTCATTCCCTCCTACTCTCTCCCCCATTGTACTAGAATGGTATCGCGAACAAAAGAAAAAGGACCCGGCAGTAAAATACCCGGACCCTTTCGCCGTGATTCGACTTTTGCCTTATTCGGTAGCTACCGCTTTTTCTGCTACAGCCTCAGCCTCTTGCTCGGCTTCGATGGACTCTTCGGACTTGGCTTTCACTGGCAGGACGCTAATCAGCACTTCCGTAGGCTCAACCAAAAGCTCTACGCCCGCCGGAACTTCCAGATCCGCTGCCAGTACGACGTCTCCAATGTTGAAGCCGTCGACATTCACCAAAAAAGACTCCGGGATGTTGCCAGGCAAGCAGTGGACGTCGACGTTGTGGCGCACGAGCGTCGCTACGCCAAGCTCCGGGTCGCCTGTCATGAGCACAGGCACAGAGGTGTGTATTTTTTCATTCATATTGATCTTCTTGAAATCAGCGTGCAAAATATTGCCCATGACTGGATGACGCTGCAATTCGTTCACCATCACATCATGAGTGGTCCCATCCACAACCAGTCGGAACGGCTTGTTTGTCGTCTGCTGACGCAGGGCGGCATCCAGCTCACGGCCATTGATTTGAATCGACTGACTGGTCACGTCACTTCCGTACACAACACCTGGCACCCAGCCTTCTCGACGCAGCATCCTCACAGAATTGCCTGTCGTCTGATTTCGTACTTGAGCCTGAATCGCTTCCACAAAAAAACCTCCTTGGGCCGCTAGTAAAAGTTTCCTTTCTAGCTTGTCCAAAGGAGGTTTATTTCAATCCCCCAAAAAGGGGATGCTTGCCTTAATCGAACAGCTTGCTGACAGACAGCTCTTCGTGTACGCGAATGATCGCTTCGCCAATGATCGGCGCCACGGACAGAACGGTGATTTTGTCAATCAGTTGCTCTTTGGTGAGCGGAATCGAGTTGGTGACGATCAGCTCTTTGATCTTCGAGTTGGCAATCCGCTCAATCGCAGGACCAGACAGCACCGGATGCGTGCAACATGCGTAAACTTCACGCGCACCTGCTTCCACGAGCGCATTGGCTGCCAGCGTGATCGTTCCCGCTGTATCAATGATATCGTCAATAATGATCGCTGTCTTGCCTTCGATGTTACCGACAATGTTCATGACTTCCGCTACGTTTGGTTCAGGACGGCGCTTGTCGATAATGGCAATCGGCGCTTCCAGACGTTCGGCCAGCTTGCGGGCACGCGTAACGCCGCCGTGGTCAGGCGACACTACGACGATATCCTTCAAGCCTTTTTCGGAGAAGTGTTTGCCCAAAATCGGCACACCCAGCAGATGATCGACAGGAATGTCGAAGAATCCTTGAATTTGCGTCGCATGCAAATCCATGGTAATCACGCGTTGCGCTCCTGCTGTTTCGATCAGGTTGGCAACCAGTTTGGCCGTGATCGGGTCGCGTGCGCGCGCCTTGCGATCTTGTCGGGCATAGCCGTAGTAAGGGATGACAACGTTGATGCTTTTTGCGGAAGCGCGTTTCAATGCGTCGACCATTACCAAAAGCTCCATCAAATGCTCATTAACGGGAGCAGACGTTGGCTGAATAACAAATACGTCACAACCGCGAACGCTTTCGTTCAATTTAATTTGGCACTCGCCATCACTAAAACGCACAGCTTGCGCGTTACCGAGCGGCACGCCGATGTGTTCAGCGATTTCTTTTGCCAATTCAGGGTTTGCGTTGCACGTAAATACCTTCAGTTTGGGGTCGCGGTAATTAGCCATGATCTTCTCTTAGAACCTCCCGTTATGATTGCTTTTTGCCCTTGCGAGGCATTCTGCTAGCGTAATCTGGTTTATTCACTTGACGCTCGCGTGCGATCGCAAGCGCATTGTCTGGAACATCCTGATTAATGGTCGAGCCTGCTGCTACATACGCATTTTGTCCAACGGTAACCGGAGCTACCAGATTGGTGTTGCAGCCGATGAACGCCCCGTCCTGGACGGTCGTTTTATGCTTGACGGCCCCGTCGTAGTTGACGGTGATCGTTCCACAGCCGATGTTCACACCATCGCCAATCTCCGCGTCACCAATATAGCTGAGGTGAGGTACTTTTGAGCCTTCGCCGATTTTGGCGTTTTTCAACTCGACGAAGTCTCCGATCTTGGCTTTGCGGCCGATCTGTGTTCCCGGACGAATATAGGCAAATGGCCCAACGGTTGATTCCGCTTCCACACTTGCCTCTACCATGACCGCATAAGAAATGGTAACGCCAGAGCCAACCTGCACATCCGTCAAGTCAGCCTGCGGCCCAATCACGCAATCGGCACCAATGGTTGTCCGCCCGCGCAGAATCGTTCCCGGTTGGATTACCGTATCTGCCTCGATGACAACATCGGCTTCAATATACGTAGAGGCCGGGTCAATAATGGTGACTCCATTGCGCATATGTCTGGTGGCAATCCGCTTCCGCATGTACGCTTCCGCTTCCGATAGCTGCACACGATCATTGACGCCCATCGTCTCGTCAGGGTCAACGGCTTCGTACGCCACTACCTTTTCGCCTGCCTCTCGCAAAATGCCGACAACGTCTGTGACATAGTATTCGCCTTGCGCGTTGTCATTTTTCACTTCCGCCAAGGCCTTCCATAATTTGCGATTGTCATAACAGTATATGCCTGTGTTAATTTCGCGGACCGCCCGTTCCGCTTCAGTCGCATCCTTATGTTCCACGATTCGCAATACTTCGCCCGCCTCGTTGCGCACGATGCGCCCGTAGCCTGTCGGATCGGGGAGCACGGCGGTCAATACAGTCGCAGCCGCTTGCTGCTCTTCGTGATAGGTCAGCAAGGCGGACAACGTCTGTGCAGACAAGAGAGGGACGTCTCCGTACAAAAGAAACGTAGTGCCTTCTTTATCTTGTAAAAACGGCGCTGCCTGCGAAACGGCATGTGCCGTTCCCAACTGTTCTTCTTGCAGTGCGTAAGTGACGCCCTCGCCTAGTTTGGCGCGGACCGCGTCAGCACCATGACCTACGACGACAACGATGTCCTCAACCTGCATGGAGCCAAGCGTATCCACAACATGCTGGACCATTGGCTTCCCGCAAACAGGGTGCAGGACCTTGTACAGCTTCGATTTCATCCGCGTACCCTGACCAGCGGCCAGAACCACGGCATGGATCTTAGACATGTCAACCCTCCATCGTAGAAGTTCCACAATGACTATATCTTAATCATATGTGGATTTCAAGACAATCGATGCAGGATTATCGCCGTTTCCCTGACATTGCCTGAAAGTTGTTCATCTAACAGACAACATTTAATAATCTGATAAAAAATGATATATTGATGGGCGAAAGAGGTTTTGAAAAGGAGGCAGGAAGGAATGCCAGCAGATGTCTACTTGCTGACCGGATATTTGGGCAGCGGAAAAACGACCCTTTTGCAAAAATGGCTGACTCATCTACGCGTCCAGAACGAAAACGTAGTCGTCCTGATGAATGAGATGGGCGAGGAAGATATCGACGGCGAACAGTTGCAAGGCTTTGGTTTCCCTGTCAAAAAGCTGCTCGACGGCTGCATATGCTGCTCGATCAAAGGGGAGCTGACAGAAGGCTTGCGCGAAATTTTGAACTCGTTGCAGCCGGATCGCATCCTGATCGAAACGACGGGAGTCGCAGACCCGATCGACGTGATCGACACGCTGACCCATCCGGAGCTGTACGATCGCATCGAGCTGAAGGGCACGATCAGCGTCGTGGACGCGTCCCGCTTTTTGGACCTCAACTCGCGCTTTTCCTCCACAGGCTCGCTGGTCAAAACGGTACGCAACCAGGTGAAGTACGCCGACCTCATTCTCCTGAACAAAACGGATATGGTCAGCGATGAACAGCTCCAGCGCGTCAAACAGAAGCTCATCGAGCTGAACCCGCAGGCGCCGATCCACACAGCCGTTCAGGCGAATATCGACCTCAACCGGCTGCAATCGCTCAAGCGATTCGAGCATGTGCGCGATGCCGAAGCAGTACCCACTGTTCCTGTGCAAAAAACAATCGGCCGCATGTCGACCATGGACAGGCTCAAACAATCGCTCGGCCTGAAAACAAGCACGCCTTCCCTGTACAATAGTATTGAAACTTTTTCCTACACCTTCACAGGTCCAGTAGACGAGAAAAAATTCGAGGACTTCCTCTACGATCTGCCCAAAAACGTGTATCGGGCAAAGGGGTACGTGCTCTTCCACGGAAAAAAAGAACTGATCTCCTTCCAGCACACGGACAATCAGGTACTGTTCTTTCCATTTGAGAACTTCGGGCCGAAAATGGTCGCCGTGTTTATTGGGGAAGGAATGGATCAGGAGGAAATAAAAAACAATTTATCCAAATGTTACGCCCAACCAGACGCCGAAGCACCCTGCCAGTAATGACAGGGTGCTTTTGTATGGGGGTACTATTTACGCACCCGCTTCGATCGTGCTCTCTTCTTCTTGACCCACGCGTTCATACTCGGTCAAGACAGCAGCTTGGATCTTTTCACGGGTAGTCGAAGAAATCGGATGGGCGATATCGCGGAATTCTCCGTCAGGTGTACGTTTGCTCGGCATTGCAACAAACATACCGTTGTTTCCGTCAATGACACGGATATCATGAACCACGAACTCATGGTCAATTGTAATGGATGCAATCGCTTTCATCCTACCATCCGTATTCACTCGGCGCAGTCTTACGTCTGTAACTTCCATCTAGTTCACTCCCTTTATCTATGAAACGCGTTTAGGAGTATTTCCACCCTCTGGGTAAATATTCCTGCTGATGTTATGCAATTTTTAAAAAAATATATAAATATGTTCATAACATCACCGCTTTACACATGCTTCTTCGTACTACTAAGGGTATATCCAACGCAAAAACAGCCTGACGCAACTGCATCAGGCTGTTTCATGCTTTCATTGATTGGACCGGGTTATGTTTACGCCTCGATATAAGCGACAATTTCGATCTCGACCTTTACGTCGCGCGGCAGGCGTGCCACTTCTACGGTGGAGCGAGCTGGCTTGTGGTCGCCAAAATATTGGCCGTACACTTCGTTCAACTGCGCAAAGTCGTTCATGTCCTTGATGAAAACAGTCGCCTTCACCACGTTGGAAAGGGTTCCTCCTGCTTCCGCCAGGACGGCTTGGATATTGGAAAATACTTGGTGGGTTTGTTCCACGATGTCGCCTTCTACCAGAGTGCCGTCTGCACGCAGCGGAATTTGACCGGATGCAAACAGAAACGGACCAACTTTTGCAGCCTGGCTGTACGGGCCGATTGCTGCCGGAGCTTTGTCAGTTGAAACAAAAGAGATTGCCATTCTTATCTACTCCCCTCTATTTTCAAAAAAACTGCCTAGCTCAATTTCAATCTGCTTGCCCTTGAAGTCGACATCCTGCAGCTTGGCAAGAGACACGTATTCATCAATCAAACGCTCGGAAACATCTGCGGTCGTCTCTACCAGCACTCCGCAGCCTACGACAGTCGCCCGGAACTCCTGGAGCAGATCAATCATGCCGCGCAGCGTGCCGCCCGCCTTCATGAAGTCGTCCACGATCAGGACGCGGGACTGCTCGGCCAATCCGCGGCGAGCAAGAGACATCGTCTGAATCCGCTTGCTCGAACCAGATACGTAATTGATGCTAACCACAGAACCTTCCGTTACTTTGTTGTCACGACGCACGATGACAACGGGCACGTTCAAAAACATGGCGGTCGCATAAGCGAGCGGAATCCCCTTCGTCTCCACCGTCATGACGACATCGACGTTTTTGTCCGCATAAGCGGTGGCAAACAGCTTGCCGATCTTCGCCATAGTCGCTGGATTGCCGAGAATGTCGGACATGTACAAATAACCGCCTGGCAAAAGTCTTTCCGGATTGGCCAATTGCTCGATCAGTTCGCGCATGAAGTGAAGAGCCTCTTCCGTTTTTACCTGGGGAATATACTTCACTCCGCCTGCCGCTCCCGCCACCGTTTTCAACAAGCCGACACCCTGAACCTCAAACGCTTCCTTGATGATCGACAGGTCTTCACTGATGGATGATTTCGCCGCGCCGTACTGTTCCGCAAACAGAGTGAGAGGAGTCAGCGTATGGGGATGGGCGAGCAAGTGCTGCGTCATGTCTACCAGACGTGCACTTCTGCGCAATTTCTTCATGGCTCTTCCTCCAAAACCGAATATTATGCTGCTAATGTATCATTTTTATACGTGTTCATGCAAGTATTTCCCCTTCTTGGGAGCCTAACATTCGGACAACAAACACATCTTTGACAAATCCTCTGAGCGCATTGTAGATCCGATGCACTTTCGCTTCCTTTTGCACGAGGGCAAATACTGTCGGTCCGCTGCCGGACATCAATACTCCGTCGGCTCCGGAAGCGATCATCAGCTCCTTGATTTGCCGCACTTGCGGATAGAGCGAGAGCGTGACGTTTTCCAGCACGTTTCCGAGCGACTGGCACATCAGGGAAAAATCTTGCTCGGAAACAGCCCGGAGCATTTGTTTTGTATCGGGATGATTGTCGATTTTGTCGACACGCAAGTTTCCATATACATCAGGAGTGGACACGCCGATTGGCGGCTTCGCCAGGATGACCCAGCAAGGAGCGGGCGTTTCCAGATGCGTGATTTGCTCGCCGCGCCCTTTTGCCAGCGCGGTTCCTCCATAGACGCAAAAAGGGACGTCAGAACCGATTTCTGCGCCGATTTCCGCAAGCTCGTCCACGGTCAAGCCGAGATTCCACAACTGGTTCAAACCGCGCAGCGTCGCTGCCGCATCACTGCTGCCGCCCGCCAGTCCGGCTGCGACCGGGATCTGTTTGTCGATATACAATCGTACACCTTGGCGCACTTGATAGCGTTCTTTTAAAAGCACTGCCGCTTTATAAGCATGATTGCGGATATCATCCGGTACGAAGCTGGCAGAGCAGTCCAGCGTAATCTCACCATCTTCGCGCAGAGTCAGGTCTACACGATCTGCCAAGTCGACGGTAGTCATCACCATTTCTACTTCGTGATAACCGTCCGGCCGTTTGGCAAGCACATCAAGGGTCAGGTTGATTTTGGCCGGAGCTTTGACCGAGATACGCACGTTGTTCACCTCTGCCTACTTTACTAAATTTCCTAGTCTCTTATTGTAGCATAGCCAATCTCTCTCCTGCCACTTGAACCCCCCAAAAAGAACAGGATCGAGATCATTATGGTTATTTCGAAAATTCAGCAGTGTTTTCGGCAGCAAAAAAGCCGGGAAGCCCCGGCCCTGTCAACGAGTCTGTATGGTATTCTCCGTGAGATTGGATGTGTCCGCCTGCGTCCAACACCGGGCTATGACCGTCTTGCGGCCAGCGCCTCTTCAGCAAGCTGTACAGCCCGCTTCACCATGTTTCCCGCGTCACGCGTCGTGATGCCTCCCCAACCTTCTGCTTGTACCTTGTCGTAAAAGCCAAGCTCCTTGGCGAGTTCCATCTTGAACTGCTCCGACATCATTCCTCGTCTGCGACCCATAGCATCCTCCCTTCCCGTTGACAGGTATAGTGTGCTCCAAGTCCAGACTTTTCATCTTGTCACCCAAATATTTACAACCTTTTGATAGCAAAAATAAAACAGTAGAACCCAAAAGGGCTCTACTGTTGTACAAATGTGATGCGGATGTGCTCGTTTTCGCGGCACACCGTCAACTCTACTGTTTCCGTCAAGATGTCAGCGTAGCTGTAAGAGACCCGCTCAAAGAGTTGATCGTCATCAAGCTTTACCACAAACACAGATGGGTATGTTTCTTCGAGGATGCCACTTCGTTCGACGGTTTTTCGGCGACCTCCATTGGCTTTCAGAAGGATGCGCTCACCAATGTGCCCGTCTAAACTGCGTTTAATGTCAAGTAACGCGTTTCTTGCCATTGTTCCATCCACCTCGCTTACATCTATTATAACAGCTCACATATATTTTGTCAAAGAAATAAAAAATTATAGCAACCCTGTAGATATTTTGTCAACGGGGTTTTTTTCATAAAAAAAGTAGATATTTGTCACCACTTCTGCATAGTATGTGCAGGCTTTTGCAAAACCTTGCTCCCGCAACGCTTTCCGGTGATAGCTTGCCCGCTGCGAAGCCTTTTTTTACGCCAAAATCGACAAAAAAACCTCCGTTTTTGGCTTTTTCAGTACAAAAACGGAGGCCAAGTTTGTCTTATTGCCCAATCAGGCCGCGCCGCAAGCCTTCGTTGGCTAGGCGGGCGAACTCTTCGATGCTGAGGGTTTCGCCGCGTCTGGTCGGTTCGATGCCGATGTCGGCGAGCATCTGTATTACTTCATCCTTTTGTGTTTTGAGAAACAGACCGTTCATCAGGTTGTTCAACAACGTTTTCCGGCGCTGGGCGAACGAGCTGCGCACCACGCGGAAAAACACGTCCTGGTCGTCCACATCGACAGGCGGACGATCTCTGACCTTGAGCCGGATCACTGCAGAATCGACGTTCGGACGAGGAATAAACACACTGGCCGGGACGATCATCGCGACTTCTGTTTCCGCATAAAACTGCGCCGCTACCGAGAGAGAGCCGTAGTCTTTCGTTCCGGGCTTGGCCGCGATTCTCTCAGCCACTTCCTTTTGGATCATCACGACGATGTTCTCAAGCGGCAGCCTTTCTTCCAGGAGCTTCATCAAAATCGGCGTCGTCACATAATAGGGCAGATTGGCTACGACGCTCAGCTTCTCTACCCCGGAGAGCTTCTCGGCAATCAGCGCTTTCAGATCAAGCTCCAGCACGTCTCCATGCACGACTTCGATATTTTCATAGGGCGACAGCGTATCCTGCAAAATAGGCAGAAGCCGCTGGTCAATCTCAATCGCCATGACCTTGCCTGCTGCTCGTCCCAATTGCTCGGTCAAAGCGCCGATGCCTGGCCCGATTTCGATTGCGCCTTTGTCCTTCGTCAGATCGGCTTCGGCGACAATGTTATGCAAAATGTTCGTGTCCACCAAGAAGTTTTGTCCCAGGCTCTTTTTAAAGGAGAAGCCGTACTTCTCCAAAATTTCCTTCGTTCGCGTAGGTGTGGCAATATCCTTGCCTGTTGCTTGCGTCATCGCTTACTCCCTCTCTTTGTTGATGGCTTCTATCGCCGCCTCAAATTCCGCGCGACTGATCTGAAAGGCATTGAGCCGTTGCAGCATTTGCTTGGCGTTGGCGTATCCGATGCCCAATGCTTCGCCCAGCTTGATTCTCCGCTCCTTGGCGTCGCCGCCTGACGTCAATCCGTTTTTCAGAAGATCGTCAGCCGTAATCTCCCCGACCGTTTCCGCCATCTCTGTGCGGACTTCCGAGAGCGCGCGAACAATCACGTCAGGAGAAGCGTTCTCTACCCCGATATCGCCCTTTTTCGTGCCGTCCTCTTGCGTGATAAAGGCGTGCTTGCAGCCCGGCACCGATCGGCTGATAATTTTGCGGATGCGCTCCCCCTGGTAATCCGGGTCGGTAAAAATAATGACACCGCGCTTTTGCTGTGCCAGCCGGATTTTTTCGATCGTTCTGGCGTGGATGGCGGAGCCGCCTGTCTCAATCGTGTCCGCGTTAACTGCCCGCTTGATCGCAGCGGTATCGTCTCTCCCCTCCACCACAATCACTTCTTTTATCTTCATCATGTACTCCCACTTTCGTACGATGTCGCTTTTGGTCATAGTGTTCCAAAAAAATCAGGCAAAAAGCCCTTGTTTCGCGAAACGTTTCTGCGCTTTGAACCGTCTAACTATCAAACAGCTTATCACGACTATTCCCAAAACGCCAAAGACAAAAGACAGGAGCTGTTCGCCCCTGTCTTACGGTTTCTGCGGCCCGATTATATAGACGGTTTTGTTGCGCTTGCGGCCAAATTGAACAGCCTCTGCCTCCGTGCTTACAAACACGTCAATTTTGCCGCCACGCATCGCTCCGCCCGTGTCTTCTGCCCGGCGATACCCAACGCCCTCGATGTAAACCCACCAGCCATACGGAATCACTTTTGGATCTACAGCGATGGTATGACCTGCCTTGGCCTTCACGCCCGTCGCCGTGCGGCCGTAGCCTGGCGAGCTAGGGTGTTTGCCTCCCCCCGCAGGAGAATAGGCGGTCAAGGTAACCCCGTTCAGTACTTTTTTCGGCCTAAATACTTTTCCACCACGCGAGACCATACCCGTTGCTGAAGCGACCAAGACCCGTTGCGACGGATCGTTGTTTTGCAGCGCAGGAACTGCCGTTCCCACCGCCACGATCTGGTCTTTCTTCGGCACAAGCACGTCTCTTGTCACCAGTTCACGGGAGACCTCCTTCCCGTCTTCCATAACCAGCTTGTAGTGTGCAATTGCCTTACCCTCTTGCCCGTTTTGCAATACACGGGACTTGCCTTTCTCTAACGCTGGATCGTTTTTGCGTATTTCCTGGAAAGTAACTCGCTCCTCGACTTTTACCATCTGCTCGACGACGCGCTTGATCGTGATTGTCGAGTCTTTGGTCAGCGAGGCGCTCAAGGCCGGCTCCACCCGGTCCTTTTCACCTAGCGCAATGCCGCTGTCCTTCAACGCGCCAGCAACATCGCGGCTAAGCGTCAGTATCGTTTTTGTCTGCCCGTCAACCTGGACCGGAATGGACCAGGCTGTATGTAAAGTAATCATTGCTCCGTCTGATAGCTTCGTCTCAGGTGTTGGTTGAAGGGAATCCTTTTCCGTTACCGTAATGTTTCGCTCGGTCAAGAACTGCTCAACGGTACTCGCTTTGGTAGCTACCGTCTGGCTTTCTCCGTCCAACGAAAAAGTGACCTGTTTTGGCTGGGTAGCCTGGGCAGAGAAATAGCCAATCATGGGAATGAGAACAAGAGAGAGGACGCCAAAAAGAACAAGTCCCCGATTCTTATACCTTTCCCATATCGCGCGTAACTCCATTTCCCACACTCCTTTTCCTAGAAAAGCACGAGGCTTCTCCTGTCTAGCCAGGTAAGGGTCGATGTAATTGCACTAATATTCTGGAAGTGGCCAGTACTTAGCAAGGTCGGCTTTGATTGTATGTCACTTTCCCGGCTTTGTCAAATTTACCCTCCCTTGGCCGAAGCGATAATGCTAACAGACTAGCAAAAAACAGATGGCGAATGGTAGCAGATTCCTGTCGAGGAGCCGTGTCGGATGGACAATAATCGTTCGACACATTGTTCAAGGTATGCGCCACCAAAAACGAGTAGAACAACAAGATCGAGGAACAAAAAAACGGGAAATCACGTGATATGTCGTGATTTCCCGTTTTTGCTTGCGGTTTGTTTACGGTTGAAGGCGGAACAGACGCCTTGCGTTTTCCGTCGTGATTTGCGCCATTTCTTCGTAAGACAGGCCGCGAATGTTCGCCATTTCTTCGCAGACGTAGCGCACGTAGCCACTCTCATTTCGCTTGCCGCGGAACGGGTGAGGAGTGAGGTACGGGCAGTCTGTTTCTATCAACAGCTTGTCGAGCGGTACTTTGGCCGCTACTTCTTTTGGCTGCTTCGCGTTTTTGAAAGTCAGCGGGCCGCCGAACGAGATGTAAAAATTCATGTCCAGCGCCTGCTTCGCTGTCTCCCAGCTACCCGAGAAGCAGTGCATGATTCCCCCGACTTCTGCTGCCTTCTCTTCTTTGAGGATCGTCAAAACATCCTGGTGAGCGTCCCGGTTGTGGATGATGATCGGCATGTCGAGTTTTCGCGCCAGACGAATCTGCTTGCGGAACACTTCGGCCTGCACGTCTTTTGGCGACGTATCCCAGTAGTAGTCGAGGCCCATTTCGCCCAGCCCCACTACTTTCGGATCACGACTCAGCTCCTCGATCCATTCCAGATGCTCGTCTGTCATATCTTTTGCGTCCTGAGGGTGCCATCCTACGACTGCGTAAATAAAATCATAGGTTTTCGCCAGCTCCATGCAGGTCGGGATGGTTTCCGCGTTAAACCCGATGTTCACGATCGTGCTGACGCCGTTTTCCCGCGCGCGGGCAATGACCTCCTCGCGATCCTCGTCGAATTCCTTCGCGTTCAGATGCGCGTGCGTTTCAAATAGCAAAATAGGTCCTTCCTTTCCTAGCCCTCGTTACTTCACAATCGCTCCGTTTGGCATGCTCGGATCGACTGTCGCCAGCGTCAGTTGGTCGCCTGCGGATGCTGCCAGGATCATGCCCTGCGACAGCTCGCCACGCAGCTTGACTGGCTTCAGATTGGCGACGAGGATTACTTTTTTGCCGACCATTTCTTCCGGAGTGTAGTATTTGGCGATACCGGAGACAACCTGGCGCTTCTCATAGCCGAGATCGAGCTGCAAAATCAGCAGCTTGTCGGCATTCGGATGCTTCGCGCACTCCACTACTTGCGCGACGCGCAGCTCTACTTTGCCAAAGTCGTCAATGCCGATCTCTTCTTTGGCATCCGCTGGTTTTTCTGTCACTTCAGCTTGGTTGGCAGTCGTTTCGTTCACAGGTGCTTCCCCTTTCAATGCGTCTTGCTTTTTCTTGTTTTCCTCTGCTTGGCGGCGCGCTTCTGCTGTCGATTCGTCGATGAAGGCCAGCTCAGCCTGCACGTCCAGGCGCGGGAACAGCAGCTCTTTGCGGCTGACAGTGCTTCCGGCAGGCAATCCGCCCCAGACGCCGGCAGATTCCCAGCTTGTTGCCTGCTCGTTGCCCAGGATTCCGAGTTGGTCCCAGATTTTCGCCGGAGCTTTGGTCATGAACGGCTGAATCAAAATGGAGGTGATGCGGATGCTCTCCGCAAGATTGTACATGACCGTTGCCAAACGTCCCTTGGTTTCTTCCGATTTTGCCAGATTCCACGGCATCGTTTCGTCGATGTATTTGTTGGTGCGTCCTACCAGCTCCCAGATGTGGGCAAGCGCGTTGGAGAAACGCATTTCTTCCATATGCTCCTCGACCAGCGCCTTTGTTTTCATCGCCAGGCCGATCAGGCTGTCATCCGGCTCTCCGGCATCTTGTGCGGCTGGCACGATGCCATCGAAATATTTTTCGATCATCGTAGTGGTACGGCTCAGCAGGTTGCCGATGTCGTTTGCCAGATCGTAGTTCAGACGCTGGATAAACGATTCCGGGGTGAAAATGCCATCCTGGCCGAAGTTGATCTCGCGCAGCAGGAAGTAGCGCACGCCATCGGAGCCATAGCGATCAATCAGCAGCTTCGGATCAATGACGTTGCCTTTGGATTTGGACATTTTTCCGTCCGGCATCAGCAGCCAGCCATGACCGAAAACTTGTTTTGGCAGCGGCACATCGAGCGCCATCAGCAAAATCGGCCAGTAGATCGTATGGAAGCGCAAAATGTCTTTTCCCACCATATGCACATTCGCAGGCCAGAAACGGCGGTATTTGCTGTCGTCGTCAGACAAGTAGCCGAGCGCGGAAATGTAGTTGGTCAACGCGTCGATCCAGACGTAAATGACGTGCTCAGGATCGCTAGGCACTTTGATCCCCCAGTCAAACGTGCTGCGGGATACGGACAAATCCTGGAGGCCCGGCTTGAGGAAGTTGTTAATCATCTCGTTGCGGCGGCTCTCCGGTTGGATGAAGTCAGGGTTCGCCTCGATGTGGGCGAGCAATCTGTCCTGGTATTTGGACAAGCGGAAGAAGTAGTTTTTCTCCTTCACTTTTTTCACTTCGCGGCCGCAATCCGGGCAAATGTAGCCTTTGTCGGTCTTACATTGTGTCTCGGTCCAGAAAGCCTCGTCCGGCACACAGTAGTATCCCTCATACTCGCCCAAGTAAATGTCGCCCTGATCGAGCAGACGCTGGAACACTTTTTGCACGACTTCCTTATGACGCGGCTGCGTGGTGCGGATGAAATCGTCGTAGGAGATGTCCAGTTTTTGCCACAGGTCGCGAATCCAGTCAACAACCGGATCGATGAACTCCAGCGGCTGTTTGCCGTCTTCGGCTGCGCGCTCCTGAAGCTTTTGTCCATGCTCGTCCGTACCTGTCAGGTAGTAGACGTCATAGCCGCGCAAACGTTTGTAGCGCGCCAGAGCATCACAAGCAATTGTCGTGTAGGCATTGCCGATGTGCAGCTTGTTGCTTGGATAGTAAATCGGTGTGGTGATGTAATATGTTGGTTTCATGCAACCTAGCCCCTCCTGATAACGTTTAGAAAAATAGAAAAGCCCACCCCAAAAATTGGGGCGAGCTCTAACTCGCGGTACCACCCAAATGCTCCGTTCCCCTCGCGGACAACGGACTTGGTGAGTCTGAAACAGACTCTGCCCGTAACGTGGGCCGACGTCACAAACTACTGGGCACGGTCATTTCCGTGGCTGTTCATCTGCAAGACTCTGGGGCCATGTTCAGCCTGCTCGCTTATGCCGGTTTTCAGCTACCCCGGCTCTCTGGGATAAGGAGGATCGGCTTACTCTTCCCATCATAGTCGTTTTGCTATCAATTCCCTCATTTACCCTCTATTGTACACGACCGACTTGTTTTGTAAACATCCAGGAGGGCCGAACGGCTACGATTTATTTTATACATGACAGGAAAAGGCAAAAAAGAGAAGACAAGGCTTTTTTGTCGAATGGGCGCGGCTTTATTCGACATAAAGTGACCGATTCGACACGCATTTCTCCCAGTTAATTTTATCCATAAAATTTTCCATACCGTTTCCATTTTTCTACGAAACGCTGATATATCAGCTTTCCTGTTTTCAAAAAAAACTTTGCTTTTCAAAGATTTGTCAAAATGATGTTGACACCTTTGGGAATCGCTGGTATGATAATCCCAACAGATAATGTCGAATATTGACGATTAATGATGAGCGTTTACCAATACATCGACATATGAAGACTTGAGAGGAGAATTTACTATGATGAAATCAACAGGGATTGTTCGTAAAGTAGATGAACTGGGTCGTGTCGTTATTCCGATCGAATTGCGCCGCACACTGGGCATCGCGGAAAAAGACGCTTTGGAAATTTACGTAGATGGCGAGCGCATCATCCTGAAAAAATACGAGCCTGCTTGCATCTTCTGTGGAAACGCTGATAAAGTATCTCATTTTAAAGGTAAAATCGTGTGCCAGGATTGCCTGACCGAGATGCCTGTTGTTAAACGCTAAACACTCATTTCCATACGTACTTGATTTACATACGATATGCCTTCGCAAAGGGACAAGCTTCGCGGAGGCTATTTGTACTGCCTGCGTCGCTGCTGCGCTGGTTGATCGGACGAAAAGAAAAAGCCGACCCGTTCGGTCAGCTTCCTGCTCATCTTACTCGTCTTCCTGGTCGCGGTGGTATTCGTTGTAGACGTCGCGCTTGGGCAAACCGCGATCGTCTGCCGCCTGTTTGATCGCCTCTTTTTTGCTCAAGCCTTGCTCGCAGTAATGCTCGACATGCTGGACAATGCTCAACTGCTGCCACCAGATGTTTTCCTCGTCTGCTTCAGCAGCGGTTGTGCCTGTAAAGCCTTCGACAATCACGCAAAACTCGCCGCGCACTTCGCCATTGCCCAGCCATTCCAGCAGCTCATCAAAAGTGCCGCGCACGAACTCTTCGTAGCGCTTGGTCAGCTCGCGCGCCAGCACGGCCCGCCGATTCCCCCACGCTTCCCGCATGGCCGCAATCGTCTTCTCGATGCGGTGCGGCGCTTCATAAAAAATCAGCGTCTCCGGGTAGCGCTTGAGTCGTTCCAGCTCTTCGCGCCGCTCCTTGTTTTCCCGGCCGATAAAGCCGCAAAAGACAAAGCGGTCTGTCGGCAGCCCCGAAGCGATCAACGCCGTCAGCCCTGCGTTGGCTCCTGGCACCGGAACGACAGGGTATCCGGCAGCGACCGCATCGCGCACGAGATCAGCGCCCGGATCGGATATCGCCGGAAGTCCGGCGTCGCTCACCAGCGCGATCTGTTTTCCTTCGGCCAGCCATTGCAGCAGCCCCTGACCGCTCGCTTCCTTATTATGTTCGTGATAGCTCACGGTGCGCTTTTCGATTTGAAAATGGTTCAACAGCTTCCTTGTTTGACGCGTATCCTCGCAGGCAATCACATCAACCGCCCGCAGCGTTTCCAGGCAACGGACCGTCATATCATCGAGATTGCCGATTGGCGTAGCGACCAGATACAGGACACCTGTTTCTTCCTGCGCAAAGCTGCGCTGTATATTCATCGCGGCGTCCCTCCAATCAACTGTTCTTTTTGCTTGCGATTCAGCCGTTTGATTCCTTCCTCGCGCTTCAAGCCCCACGAACGGTCAGGCCCTTCTTCCCAAAAGACAAGCGCAAGCGGCCCGCGCCCTCTGGTGTATTTCGCCCCTTTGCCTTCATTGTGCATCGCCAGGCGGCGCAGCAACTCCGTCGTATAGCCGGTGTACAAGGAGCCGTCCGCGCAGGCGAGAATGTAGACAAAATGGCTTTTATGCGAGGGAATCTCGTCTGCCGAAGTAAATTTCTTGCAGTTCTTCACAGTATTCCTCACCATTCTCATAGACAATCAGCGGCGGCTGAATCCTCAGCTCCGGCTTGCCACCCCTGATTCCTTCGATCAGCACCATATTCGGCTCGGCTTCCTTGCGCGGGTAAACCAGACGCATCCGCTTCGGCTCGATTCCGTACTGGCGCATCAAGGAAATAATGTCGATCAACCGCGTCGAGCGGTGAACGAGAGCAAGCTTGCCGCCGTTTTTCAACAACTGGCTGCCCACGCGAATGACGTCTTCCAGCGAGAGCAAAATCTCATGACGGGCGATTGCAAAATGCTCGCTTACATTTTTCTCCCCGCTCGTCGCAGGCATATAAGGCGGATTGCACGTAATCAGATCGAATTTCCCGTGCCCGAAAAGCGATACCGCGTCCTTGACATCTCCGTGGTGCATCTCGATCCGCTCCGTCAGTCCGTTGAGCGTCACGTTGCGGCTCGCCATGTCGAACAGCCGCTGCTGAATTTCGATGCCATCAAAACGCGCTTCCGGTGTGCGCGTGGTCATGATAAGCGGGATCGCTCCGTTGCCCGTGCACATGTCGAGCACTCTCCCGCGCTTGGGAACGGACGCAAACCGCGCCAGCAGCACGGCGTCCATCGAAAAACAGAACACCTCGTGGCTCTGGATAATTTTCATTTCGTGAGTCAATAAATCGTCAATGCGCTCCGCATCATAGAGCGGCACGTTAATGACTGGTTCCATCCTTTGTTCCCTACTCCTTTTTTCCTTGTCTTGGAAAAAGCGACCTGACACGTGGCACAGGTCGCTTTCTCCATGTGGTGATCGCTCGTCACCTTTTATTTTTGAGGTCCTCCGCTCAAAAACGAGAGACAGAACAGACAATCCCCTTCTTTGCGCAGACTGCCGAAATGCACGTTGCAGATGTGAAACCCTTCTGCATACAGGCGGGCAAGGTTGTCGTACCCTTCCCCGACCACGGCTTTTTTCGCTTTCTCCTTGGCGACAGGGTTTGCTCCCTTTTGTTTTGCCGGAGAGCCAGTCTTTTTCTTTTCCAGTCGGTTGCGAAGATGCTGGTTTTCAACGAGTAATTGGGCGTTTTCCTCCATCAAAACGACGATGACGTCTTTCAACTCACCGATCTCTTTGTACAGGTCCCCAATTCGTTCTTCAATGCTCGCCATCTTGACGAAGATTTCCCGTTTGTCCACTAGCTCACCTCTCCCCTACCCCCACACTTTATTCATAGGTGGGGAGCCCTATCGCAATCTCATCTAAACCAAACTCTGTGATGCGTTTGTCGATCGAAAGCTCCACCTGAACGGACTGATCCAGTACGTTAACGGAAACGACTCGTCCATTTCCCATCGGGGTAGTGACCATTTTGCCGACATCCGGCATTTCATCACGCGTGCTTTCGTAGTTGTCATTCTCGTATTTTAAACAGCACATCAACCGACCGCACAGACCGGAGATTTTTGCTGGATTCAACGAAAGGTTTTGATCCTTGGCCATTTTAATCGAAACAGGCTCGAAATCGCCGAGGAAAGTCGAACAGCAAAGCAGCCTGCCACAGGGGCCAATGCCGCCCAGCATCTTCGCTTCGTCACGCACGCCAATCTGACGCAGCTCAATGCGAGTGCGGAACACGGAAGCGAGGTCTTTTACCAGCTCGCGGAAATCAACCCTGCCGTCCGCGGTAAAATAAAAAATGATCTTGTTGCGGTCAAATGTGTACTCCACATCGACCAGCTTCATATCAAGCTTGTGCTCCTTGATCTTCGTCTGGCACACGGCAAAGGCATTCTTGGCAGCTTGCTTGTTTTCATCAACCTGCTTTGCGTCTTTTTCGTCAGCCATACGAATGACCTTTTTGAGCGGTAACACCACATCGGACTCAGCGACTTCTTTTTTGCCGATGACGACCTTGCCATATTCGACCCCTCTCGCCGTTTCGACGATTACGGTGCAATCTTTCTCTATCGGCAGTCGGTCAGGGTCGAAGTAATATATTTTGCCCGCTTTTTTAAAACGGACCCCAACAACCTCATACAAGGGTTATCCCTCCTGGAATTGAAGAACCAACCGCTCAAGAGCCAACTGTGCGTTGGCGTTTCGCTCTATCCGATTTTTCGTATCCATGACCAAATCTATCCCATGCAAGAGCTCAGCTTTTGTCCATACCAGTGCTTGTCCTTGCAGCACATCCTGTTGGTCGCTGTTAATGAGATGGGCATGCCTGCCTACTTGCACATACAGGATATCGCGCAGCCAAAGGATGAGCAAATCTAAAAAGAGGGGTAGTTCCTCTTTGATTTTGTCGCTCTTTTGCAACATATCATGGATGGTGAAGAGCGCAGACGAATTACGCTGTTTGCACTCATGGCTCAATTGTATCACTAGATTTCTTAGCTGTGCAAACGATTCTGATTGGCTGAGTGCCTTGGCCTCTTCCACATTTGTCGTAATGTGGGAGGCAACCTGCGCCATCCCGGCTGTAATGCCGTCTGCCCGGAGTTGTTCGGCGATCGCTTCGGCAGAAAGTGGCGAGAATTGAACGATTTGGCATCGGGATAAAATCGTCGGGAGGATCGAGTGGCTGTGTTCCGTCAACAGCAAGGCAAGCACGCCAGCGGGCGGCTCCTCCAAAAACTTCAGCAGGCTGTTGGAGGCCTGGGTCGTCATTTTGTCGACGTGTTCAACGATGTACACCTTGTGCCCGGACTCTACCGCACGCATCGCCATTTCTTTTTGCAGCGCGCGAATCTGGTCGATTTTTATTGAGGCCCCGTCCGGTGTAATAAACAGCACATCGGGGTGGTTTCCCCCTTCAATCCGCCTGCATGTAACACAGGCCCCGCAGGCGTCCGCTTCCCTTTCCGGACAAAAAAGGGACTTCGCCAGATGCAGGGCCATCTGCTTTTTGCCTGCTCCCTTCGGACCGGCGAGCAAATAAGCGTGCGCCAGTCTGTTGTTGAGCAGGCTATGGTACAGCAGCTCCGAAGCGCGTGGCTGCTGGGAAAAACGGGTCCATGTCATAATGGTTTCACACCCACTAAAAATACAAATTAATCAGCATGCCGCGGATTTCGCCAATCCGGGCCAACAAATCAATCGTCGGTGCCTGATCGCTAAGCAACTCGTCTGTCAGACGCAACAGCTCGGCATCGACCTGTTTGACGATTTTGTAAAGCCTGCTACGGCCTCGCCGATTCATTCCTCGCCGGTCATCCAGGGCGACGCCGTACTTGACGGCTTCCTCCATGAACTGTTTGACGAGGTTTTTATAGGAATAGAAGTCGCGAACCGAGCGGGATCTGGCGAGAATTTGCCCCATCCTGTCAATGTCGCCGAGCAGTCGGTTGAGCAGCTCCTGGGACATGCGCTCGTCTTCTCCTTGCATCATCGTGCCAAAATTCAGCTTTTCGAGCTGAGGATTTCTCCGCGAATCCGCGGTTTTTATCATGTCCAGCTTAGGTCTTGGCCCGTCGCCGATTTTCATCACGCCACCCCACAGAACCGATCAGTAGAGGATTTTTTCCCCGTTAGATCAAGTATAAACGAAAGCGGCGAAAAAAGAGAGCAGGAACCTGTAGATTGGAAGAAGGATTCATTGCAGATTGCAGTTGCGCCGGGTCGCATTGCGTCAAAACGAGTGGAACTCTCCGACGTCGAGCACAAACACAGCGGCTCCGCCCACTTGCACTTCCAACGGGTACGGCATGAACGAATCTACCGCATTGCTGAGAGGGGAAACGGGAGTGACCATTTGCTTGCGGGATTTGCAGTGGTGCGCAATGATGTCGATTACTTCCGGCACGCTTTCGTCAGACGTACCGATCAAAAACGTTGTGTTGCCAGCTCGCAAAAAGCTTCCGGTACTGGCGAGCTTCGTCGCGCGAAACCCTTTCTTCACCAGTTGTTGAGACAGACGACCACTATCTTTGTCCTGGACGACCGCAACTACCATTTTCATCGGCTATCACCCTTTCCGCAAGAATCAATCCCGCATGGTTTGCTTCATTGTATGAAAAACACGTAGGCTTGGTACGATATTTCGCCTAAACATATTATACAGTATGTACCTGTACATGCGGTACTGCGAACCTTACAATCTGGCAAGCAATGCGCGCAGTGCCGACTCGTACACCTGCTCCATCGGTTGCTCGGCATCAATGACGACAAAGCGCTCCGGCTCTCTTTCCATCACCAGTCGGTACCCTTCCCTGACCAGATGGTGAAAGCGGATGTCTTCCAGATCGAGGCGATTGACCTCCCGGCCGCGCGCTTTGTTGATCCGCGCAAGCCCCGTCTCGGGCTTCACGTCAAAAAACAGCGTCAGCTCCGGCATGCAATCCCCGACGGCAAAGCGGTTGATCTCGTACACTGCATCAATGCCAAGTCCCCGCGCATGGCCTTGGTAAGCAAGGCTGCTGTCGATGAAACGGTCGCACAGCACGAGCTTGCCAGCCGCCAGAGCCGGCAGCACTTTTTCCGCCAAATGTTGGCGTCTCGCCGCAGCGTACAGCAGCGCTTCCGTCCGCTCGTCCATCTGTGTATGCGCCGGATTGAGGATGATTTCCCTGATTTTCTCCGCAATATCAATACCGCCCGGCTCTCGCGTCAACAGCACGTCCACTCCGCGCGCGCTCAGCTCCTCGTACAGCTTGGCGATCACGGTCGATTTCCCCGCTCCTTCGCCGCCTTCGATTGTAAAAAATCGGCCTTTTTGTCCTGTTGTCACTTCCATACTCCTTCCGTACCTGCTGTCACAGGCCGCATGCTTGCCAGCTATAAATTAACGCAATACTTGAATCGTTTGCAGCCGATCATCCTGTACCCCGTGAAAACGGGTATGTCCCCTCCGCAGCTCGGCAAGCATCGCCAAGCCTTCCTCGTCCATGCGCTCTCCCGGCACCAACACCGGAATGCCTGGCGGATAAGGGATGACCATCTCCGCAACTACCCGTCCCAACGCCCGCTCCAGCGGAATCGTCTCCCGCGGACGGTCGACAGCCTCGTGCATCGGCACAGCCTGCTTGCGCAAGTAATGCGAGGAGACTACGCCATGCAGCAAAATCCGCTCCTCTTCCAGCTCTACCTCCGGCGAGATGGATTCCAGCAAGCGAAGGAGCGCCTCCAGATCCCGCAGAGAGGTTCCCGCTGACGCGGCCAACAGCACGTGCGACTCGTCGGCCAGCTCGGGAAAAAGTCCGTGCCTTTCCATCAATTCCTGCAGGGCAAACCCGCTCATCTGTCCGGTTCGCAAATGCAAAAACAGCTTCAACGGATCAAATGTCGTGTACACCCGGCTTGCGCACGGCTGCGGCCACTCCAGCCACTCCATCTGGGCTGTTCGCTCCTGCAGCTTGTCCAAAAGCGGCAGCAGCCGCTCCCATTCCTCGTGAGCCTCCAACGCCAGATGGCGTCTAGCCAGGTCGAGCGAAGCCATCAAAACATACGACGGGCTGGAAGACTGTAGCATGGCAAGCTGCCGATACAGCCGTTCCCGGTCTATTCGTTCGCCCTGCAAATGCAGCATGGAGGACATCGTCATGGCCGAAGCCATTTTATGCGTGGACTGCACGGCCGCATCCGCCCCCGACTGCATCGCCGAGAGAGGAAAAGCCGGATGGAAGCCAAAGTGCGCTCCATGCGCTTCGTCGATCAACAGCGGAATGTCGTGCCGATGCACGATTGCCGCCATTTTTGCCAAGTCGATCCCCATCCCGTAGTAGGTTGGATTCGTCAAAAAAACAGCCTTGGCATCCGGGTGTGCTTGCAGGGCACGCTCCACATCCTCGCGTCTGACTCCCGCAGCCACGCCTGTTGCCAAATCTACGGCCGGCACCAAAAATACAGGCGTCGCCCGCGCCAGGATGATTCCGTGAAAAACAGATTTATGGCAGTTGCGTTGTACCAAAATTTTATCTCCAGGCCGGCATACCGTCATGATGAGGGCGATGTTTCCGACTGTACTGCCGCCAATCAAAAATCTCGTCTCTTCGGCTGAAAAAGCCTCCGCAGCCAACGCCTGGGCTTCTGCAATCACGCCCTGGGGCTGGTGCAGGTCATCGGTTCCGGTGATTTCTGTCAAATCCAGCTCCAGTATGGATTGAAACCGCTGCTTGGCGTGGCTGTCAAAGCTGTGGCCCATCTTGTGTCCTGGCACATGAAACGGATGCGGGCGATGCCTCGCGTGCCGTTCCAGATGTTCATACAGGGGCGCACGCTTTTGCCGCTCCCGAAATTCAGCATCTCTCGTAAGCACGCGCGACTCACGTCCTTTGTCATGAATGAATTACCCATTATTTTAGCATGATTTGACAAGGGAATAACGGAATTTTGCCAAGCTTTTTGGCAAACGAAAAAAGACACCGGGAATGCCGATGCCTTTTTCCGTCACGCATCTTTTCGCAGCCAAATACGTCTCATCTGGTGGATAAAAAACGGATACTTTTCGTCCTGGACGTCGGTATTTACCATTTCCTGTTCGCATTTCTGGCAAATAAACTGCTCGCAAATGGCGATTCCGTCATTTTGCTCCTGTTCACAGACGATACATCGCTGAGCAACTTTTTCCATAGTAAAACGCCTGCCCTTTTCCTCAATCTACCAACCATTATACCCCATTATAATCGGCATCATTCCCAAACGTTCGTCTTTTCGCCGACAGCTCGGTAACCTTTGCAAAAGAGCTGGGCTTCTTGGGCAGGAAAACAGGAGGCTGCATCAACGACCAGCGATTGTCGCATCGTGTGGGCCAGCTCTTGCAAGGATAGCTCGGCGGCCACCTCCAGCCCGTCACCGATCACAAGCAAATCGGCTTCCTGCACAGCGGCCTTCCAGGAATCGCAACGGACCCACCCCGGACGTGCCTCGTTCGGAAATGGCTCGTCCGTCCCCGTGTACACAGCGACCGCCTTATCGGCAAGCCAGCCTTGGGGCATTTTGTTCCACAAGTCTGCCGGGCCAATCAGCGCGATTCGCTCGATTTTCGTTTTTTGCAGGACATGTTGGCATTCCCGCACGAGCCACGCGCAGACAAGCGAATGATCCTGGTGCACGGGGTCTAACCAGCCTTGCCCGACTCGCGTGTCCAGCCCCAACGCCCGGGACACCTGCTTGAGCGATACGCCGTTGTCGTCACACGCCTCGCCCATCTCCCAATAAAATCGTTCCTTCCACGCCAAATAGCGGGGGAGCTGGCGAATCGCTTCATCTACCTCCCGCCGTCCGCATACCATGGACAATTTGCCGTGGTCAGCGAGCAGCCGACAGAGGCGGCGCATCTGTTGTCCGACCGGACCGCCCCCGAGCAGCACCCGTTCCTTTCCTGACCACAGGCTCATCCGCACCACTTCATACGGCTTTTGGCTGGCCTCGCACGCTGCCGCCAGCTCATCAGCCCAGCCATACGGCGCTTCGTCTCCAAATACAAGCAGCAAAACGGGGCTGTTTTCCTGGCGCAAGCTGTTTCCGCCAAGTTCCTGCAGGCGGCTGTAATCGCCCAGCCTCGTCAGCAAAAGCCCGTCCACCTCTTCGGCGGGTTCCTTTTTTTGCGCGACGAGCAGATCAATTCCACATTCTTTTAGCGACTCGCCCCACTTGTGTAAGGTTTGCTCAGCAGCGACCCATAACTTCATACGCTGATGGCGCAAATGTCCTCCTCCTCTCCTCTGGCTTGGCGGCATGTTTCGCCGCATCTTTCGTGCCCAATCACGGCCAATCCCAATTCATTCCTTTTTAGCGTACCCATAAACCGCTTGCCCATCACATCAGCGGCTTCGTTTGCCTGCCGGAAGCGTACTGTTTTCCAGGCCGCAAACGGTTAGAAAACTTGGCTGCGCCAATGGCTTGGCGCAGCCTTAGTTGCACTTATCTGTACAAAAAAGCCGCCAGTCCGGCAAAGGACCAACGGCTTGTCAGCATCAGGTACTGGCTTTCTCAAGATTTGCGACTGTGCGATAATGGGGAAAAGAACAGCAACAGCGTGATCGCTGTCGTACATACATGCCAGTCTCGACAACCAGACCGCAAAGGAAGTGACTTTTTATGAAGGGACATGCCCACCAACATACGATTTACAGCTACAAGCTGCTCTACCGTTTTCGCTGGGGGCTGATCGGGTATTTGCTTCAGCTCGTGCTGATCGGCCTGTCCCTGATCGGCAGCTCCATGCTGTTGCAGGTGCCTGTCGCCTCGCTCGTCGTCACGCTGGCGATCCTGCCCGTTGTGCCGATCTGCCACCTGTTCATTTTTCGGCTCTACGCCCGCCTGCGCTCGCAAAAGCCACGGACAA
The DNA here is from genome assembly GCF_000470975.2 of Brevibacillus sp. NSP2.1. Lineage (NCBI taxonomy): Bacteria > Bacillati > Bacillota > Bacilli > Caryophanales > Paenibacillaceae > Brevibacillus > Brevibacillus sp. NSP2.1. The sequence goes on from NZ_CP048274.1 coordinate 52,816, forward strand.
CCGCCGACATGCTCGTCTCTCCATGGTGGGGGGCCGGGTACCTGCTTCCCGTGCCGCTGTCCGTTTATCGGGCCAGCGAGTGCACGGTGCTGTTCGGCAGCGTCTTCATTGCGGCCGGAGCGTACGTCTGGCTTTCGGCCGACTACGGGCTTACTTTGCTCGGCGGTGTCGTGATCGTGGCGTTGCCTCGCTTGATTGCCCTGCTCGCTTCTTTTCGCCAACCCAGCGAAAGCCGGGTCAAATACGAGAACCGCGGCATTGCCTTTTTGAAAACAGATGGTTAAAAATCGTCAGGACATGATCCACAGCTTGATGACGATCAGGGCGGCGAGTCCTGGCAGGCGGAGAAATCCGGCGACCAGCGCGGTGACCGGGTTGATCGGAATGTGGAAGCTGGCCAACTCGCCAACCAGATTGGTGAAAAACAACAAAATGGCGCCAATGACAACCTGCATGACTCCAAAGCCGATCCACCTGATCGGCGTAGTCACAGACTTGCTTGCCGCTGTCAAAAGCAAAATCCCGACAATAATCAGAGCGATGATCCACCCCGTAGCCATGATTGCCCCCTCCTACGCGTGCTTGCGATGCCGCTCGCGTTTTGCCTGTGCCAGCAAGTACATATACCGCTTTTCCGTTACGTGCAAATAGTAGATGACATCCTCCAAACCGCCATCCGGCTCGCTGACCTCGACGAGATGGCGGGCATGCTGCCAATCCTCACGGGCCTGATTCACGGCTACATCCAGACTTTCGGCATCCCAGTCAATGACAACCCGCTCTTTTTTGCCCCACCTGCTCAACCTGCAGACCCTCCTTTAGTTAAAGTAATACAAAACCCCCGTCATGTTGTTCACCGCGTGCAGCAGCACAGCTCCCCAGATCGACTGGTAGCGGTGCCGGACAAAGCCCAGCAAAAGCCCGATGACAAACAGCGGCGCAAACAACGCCACGTCAATGTGCAAAAGAGCAAACCAGAAGCTACTGAGCACAATGCCTGCCACTGCTCCTACGCGCCGAACCAGATAAGTCTGAATCACACCGCGAAACAAAATTTCCTCTGCGATCGGCACCATGATCCCTATGACCGCAAGCGATGCCAGCGCCGCCAGCAAATCGGTATCCTTCGCCGAAACAATCTCCTTTTCAATCTGCTGCTCTCGCTCCGAAGACAGCGACAGCCCAAGCCAGTCGGCTATCGGATTGGTCACCAGCACGTCCAGCAAAAGCACAATCAGCAGGAACAGCACCAGCAGCAAGACGAGCATTTGCTTGATCCGAACGGGTCGGCACACCCCGATTTCCCCTAGCCGTCCGCGAAACCACAGCGGAATCAGGATGAGCAGAAACAATTGAAAGACAGCCGACTCCAATGTGCCCGCAACCGTTCCGACAGCAAATAGCGAGTCTTCCAGCACGAAACCGTACAAGATCAGCACCGCCGTCTGAAACACGTGCATCCACGCCACGATGTGCACCACGTCGTTGCCTGTCAGCTCGCGATTTCCCCATAGCCACAAGGTCTGCCTGCTTTCACGCGCGAGGCCGTAAATGAAGCCGACGGCTGCGATGACGCTAAGCACCGCGACCCCAAAAACAAGCAGCCCTACCCATGCCTGTGGTTGGTCTGCCGTAGAAGCAATCCACTTGCCGTCCTCTCCGAGACGAAAGCGAATCATGGAAAACTCGGCCGCAAACATCAGCCAATACCCGATAAACAGCATGATCGCCCACGGCGTGGACTTTTGTCGCCCAGCCCAACTCGCAAGCGACGGTCCTGGTCCTGTCAGCATTTCCTCACGCTCCTACTTCAACTCTATGTCTCGTCCACGAAAAAAAGTCCGCCGTCTTCTCACGATTTCTTGCTTTCCTGCTGCAAAGCCCGGGCCTTTGCTTCGGCTGCCTGCTTGATGTACTCGTTTCGCGTGCGCAAAAAACGGGTCATGTACGCCTCAAGCACCAGCCAGTCAAACAGCTTTCCCAAGATGCCAAAAGGAGAGGAATAGTCAAAAGTGTCCAGCATTTTCGTTTCGTTCTCGCCCAGCGGCACGAACTCATGCGTGTGGTGGAAACGCTTGAACGCGCCGGAGACCATTTCATCGACAAAATAACGGGGCGCTTCCATTTCCGTAATCTTGGCAGTCAAATGCTGCTTGATTCCAAAATGGACCGCTTCCCACGTAACCGTCTCGCCCAGGTTGATTAATCCGCTGGTGACCCCGCCGATCGCCTTTTCCCGCGTACTGGCGGTAGACTCCATGTGCAAGTCAATGCTGCGCGCCGCATCAAAGCAAATCTGCTGCGGCGCCTGAATCGTAAACTCCATGCGAATAACAGGCATCGTGCCCCTCCTTGTCGCCTAAACGAAAAAAAGACAGGCAGTTCCCCCGTCTTCTTTTTCACTCTTATAGATCGCGCCTGCCTTCCAACGCTTTGCTCAAGGTAACCTCGTCCGCGTATTCCAGGTCTCCACCCACTGGCAATCCGTGCGCGATTCGCGTCACGCGGATTCCGAACGGCTTGATGAGCCGCGATATGTACATCGCCGTGGCTTCGCCTTCGATGTTCGGATTGGTGGCGAGGATCACTTCCTTCACCTGTTCGTCGCCGAGTCGCTTCAGCAGATCAGGAATGCGGATGTCCTCCGGCCCGATGCCGTCCATCGGAGAAATCGCGCCGTGCAGCACGTGATAGTAGCCCTCGAACTCTTTCGTCTTTTCCATCGCCACGACATCGCGCGGTTCCTGGACGACGCAAATGATCGAGCCATCTCTGCGTTTGTCCCGGCAAATGTGGCACGGATCAAGATCAGTAATGTTGTTGCAGACCGAGCAATAGTGAAGCTGGCGCTTGGCGTTGACCAACGCCTTTGCCAGATCAAGCACGTCGTCTTCTTTCATGTTCAGCACAAAAAAAGCAAGCCGCCCAGCGGTTTTGGGACCGATGCCGGGCAGTTTCATAAAGCCTTCGATCAGCTTGGAGACCGGCTCTGGATAGAACATCGCGAATAACCTCTTTTCCTGCCCGATTTTAGAACAGGCCCGGGATGTTCATGCCTCCGGTGAATTTGCCCATTTCTTTGCCCATCATTTCATCCGCTTTGCGCAGCGCGTCATTCACGGCTGTCAGCACCAGGTCTTGCAGCATTTCCACATCTTCCGGATCAACGACTTCCGGCTTGATGACGATGTCTCTGACTTGCTTGTGTCCATCGGCTTTGACGATTACCGCGCCGCCGCCCGCAGAGCCTTCGACGATTTTGTCTTTCAGCGCTTCCTGCGTTTTTTGCATTTCTTCCTGCATTTTCTTCACTTGCTTCATCATCTGTTGCATTTGCTGCATGTTTTTCATTCAGGTATCCTCCCTATGATTGTCGATTGTTTGGACTGGCTAGTCTTTTACTTCTATGAGTCCTTCCCCTACAAGCTTGATCGCTTCTGCCAGAAACGGATCTTCCTGCTCTGTGGCCGGGCCGTCTTTTTGCGCTGCCGCCTGCTGGTCGATGCCTTGCCATTCTTCCTCCATGACGGACAACAGTTGCAACGGCCTTCCCAGCACAGTAGACATGACTCGCTCCACGACGCCCTTCAGTTCAGGCTCCATGGTTTTATCACAATGGATCGCGCTGGAAAAAGTGACGATCACCGCATCGTTCCCGGCGGCTACAGGCTGACCGTTGACCAGCCACGCCTGATACTGGATTTTGATCTTTTTCAGCTCGGTTAAAATCTGGCTCCACTGCCCCCGAACCTGTCTGGTCAAATTCTCATCCAGCGCCTTGGCTACTTCCCTGACGCGATTGAGCGGTGTTCGCGAACCGCCGCCTGCGGCTGCTACCACGCGTCTCGGCTCGCTTTTGCGCGGCTCCTCGGACTTTTGCTGGCCGGGCAAGCTGACTTGGCCTTGCAGCACCTGATTCAGCCGCTGCTCCAAAGTACTGAGCCGTGTCGCCATAACGGTCAGTTCCTCGTTGCCGACCGCTGGCGCCGTTCCGCTTGTCGCCGCCGCTACCTGGGCGTTTGGCTGGCACAGCTTCACCAGTGTCAGCTCCACCAGCACCCGCGCATACGTCGACCATTTCAACTGGGACAGCGCCTGGTTGCACGTCTCGATCGTCGCATACAGGGCTGGCAAAGAATACAGCTTGGCAACCTCCTGGAACTGGTCGTCGATCATGGTTCGCTCCACAATCTCCTCCAGTTGCGGCGCTGTTTTCAGCAACAGCATGTCGCGGTAATAGTAGAGAAAATCGTGCAAGAACTGCTCCGGGTCTTTTCCTTGCACCATTACCCGATCGAATTGTTCCATCACCTGCGCGACATCGTTTTGGGCAATATATCTCGCGAGGACGGAAAAATACGATTGGGCCACCGTACCCGTGATCTGCATGATATCGCTGGCGCGCACCTGATCCTTGCTGTAGCTGATCGCCTGGTCCAGCAAGCTCAGCGCGTCACGCGCCCCGCCCTCCGCCATCTTCGCCACGAGCTGCAAGGCCTGTTCTTCGACCTGCACTCCTTGCGACTGACAAATCCGCTGCAGCAGATTGACCATCACCTTTAACGGAATCCGGTGAAAATCGAAGCGCTGGCAACGGGAGATAATCGTTGCCGGCAGCTTGTGCGGCTCTGTCGTGGCCAAAATAAAGATGACGTGGGAAGGCGGCTCCTCCAGCGTTTTCAACAGGGCGTTGAATGCCTCTGTCGTCAGCATGTGCACCTCGTCAATGATGTACACCTTGTACTTGACGTCGCTCGGAGCAAACTTCACCTTATCGCGAATGTCCCGGATTTCCTCGACTCCGCGGTTGGAGGCGGCGTCGATCTCCAGCACATCAGTTACAGAACCATTGGAAATCGCTTTGCATGTCTCACATTGATTGCACGGCTCGCCATCAATCGGCTGCTCGCAGTTCACTGCCTTGGCCATAATTTTGGCCGCACTTGTCTTTCCCGTACCTCGGGGACCGTTGAACAAATAAGCATGAGAAAGCCTATTTTCGCGTAAAGCATTACGCAAGGTTATCGTCACATGTTCTTGTCCGACTACATCCTGAAACGTCTGCGGCCGGTATACGCGGTATAGCGCGGTATAAGCCATGTTCGTGTGACACTCCCCATCTGCACAGTCCTCTTCCATATCCTATTCATTATACACGATTGGTACCGTTCATACAAAGAAAACGCCCCGTTCACAAGTGTGCGGGACGCTTTTGTCGAGACTGGACCTTTACAGATACGGCAGCATGATGTGGAAGGTCGTCCCGTACCCTTTGGACGACACGCGAATCTGGCCGCCGATGTCGTGGATGATTTTTTGACAGACAGACAAGCCAAGCCCTGTCCCTTCTTCTTTTGTCGTAAAAAACGGATCGAAAATCTTGTCGATAATGTAGAGCGGAATACCCGGCCCTGTATCGTGGATGTCGATGCTCATCTTGTCTCCGTCCTGGTCGAGATGATGGGAAATTTGCAAAGTTCCCTGCTCGCCCATCGCTTCGATTCCGTTTTTGCATATGTTGATGAATACTTGCTTCAGCAGCTCGGTATCGCCCACTACCATCGGAAGCTTGCCGCGAGAGGTGAACCGAACTTCGATTCCGTACAGGAGTGCCTGCGATTCGACAATCGGCATGATTTCATCAAAAACCGTATTGAGGTCGACCATGGCATATTGAATATCACGCGGCTTGCTCAGGAGCAAAAACTCGCTGACCAGCGAATTGATCCGATTGATTTCCGTCAGCATGATTTCCGTATAAGTCTTTTCCCGATCCATGCCGCTGTCGGTAAAAGACTTGAGAAACATCTGCAAAAACCCTTTGATGGAGGTCAGCGGATTGCGAATTTCATGGGCCGTGCCAGCGGCAATCTGCCCGATCATCGCCAACCGCTCGTTCCGCTCGATTTTTTGCTCAAAAGAACGCAGGTTGGTAATGTCTTTAAACAGGATAAAAGCTCCGACCGTTTTGCCCGACTCGTCCTGCAGCGTATTGGCGTCGACGATCAGCTCATAGCGCTGATTGTCATTCGTCCAGGACGTCGCGACGTTTTGCAGCTTCACGCCTTCCAGAAGCTCTTTTTTAATCAGCCGATGCGGCTCCGGAATCCCGCTGAATACTTCATCCACGTGCTTGTTGATGACATTGAGCCGCTCCATCCCCAAAAGCTTGCAGGCTGTCTGACTGGCCTCGACAATGCGCGAACGCTCATCGAGAATAAACAGCCCTATGCTCGTATCGTAGGTCAGCTTGGTCATGAGCCGCTGAGACAAGACCTGATCGGTTTCTTTAGCCAATTGGTAAAAATGAACCAAGTACAAGGGATTCTCTGCTTGCTGAACCAGTATCATCACAGGCGTTTTCCTGCTTTTCCCCTGTTTGTCACGCCATTCTACTTCCACATTCGCTCCCGTCTCCTCTTCTCTTTGCAAAAGCTCCTCGTACATCTGCTCCATGGAGCCCTGATAAGGGAGAATGGTCGCTACGGGTTGCTTGATAAGCTGATCGCGTGAATATCCGGTAACACGAAGCAGTTGTTCGTTTACTTCCACGATACTACCCGATTGATTCACCAATAAAACGGCAGTAGGCAGTTGATGCATGAACCGCTGCAATCGTCCGGACGAGCCAACGAGATGTAACGAAAAAGGTGCACTCACAGCTTGTCCCTCCTGGCCTATGACGTACTTCATGAGCAAAGAAACCCATGTCATTTCTCAACTATTATGAAACTTCGTGAAAAAAAGCTCAACACCTGCCCTCCAAGGCAAACCTCTCCAGAGAAATGTTTCGCTAGTTATCGTCAAATTCCAACAAAAAATATATGGATCGGCAAATAAAAATAGCATGCTTCCCGCAGGAAACATGCTATTGAACGTTCGTATAGGTACCGTGCACCTATCTTCGATAATTCTTATCCAAGCGTTACTCATGGTAGCAGCTCAGAGCAGGCTACCCTGCGGCACACGCGATGATCCACTTATGGCTGCTTCCTTCCGGACCTGACCAGGTTCATGGGTTCGCGTTGCACAGGACCCGCTCCTCAACACCGCCGCCATAAGGCAGCCTCACATAAGAAAACCTAGGATAGGAATTCAACCCTGCTATTGCGGATTGCAGGTTACAGGGCACCGCAACCTCCCCGTCTAGCACGGTACGATTAGAATACCAAAGATACGAGCCGATAGCAAGGTGAAAAGCCATCCAATACTAGGTAGCGGCTTTTTCCTTGACAATACTGTCACTGTTTTCGGTCGGCTGTGGCACCTGAATGGCGCCGCTCAAATACGCCCTTTGAAAAATGGCGACGATCTCCGGATCAAACTGGGTTCCTTTGCAGCGCATGATTTCCTCGTACGCCTCTTTTCCCGACATGGCATTGCGGTAGGAACGGGTGGAGGTCATGGCATCAAACGTATCGGCGACTGCCAGTATTCGGCCGATCAGGGGAATATTTTCTCCCTTCAACTGGTACGGATAGCCTTTTCCGTCCCAGCGCTCATGATGGTGCCTGATGCCCGGACTGACATGAGCCAGGCTCTCTATCTGCTCCACGATATCGGCCCCAATCGACGGATGCCGCTTCATAAATTCGTATTCCTCGTAGGTGAGCTTGCCCGTTTTCAGCAGCACGTGATCGGGAATCGCCACTTTGCCAATATCGTGCATCAGACCGGCATAGCGCAAATCATCACGGGTAAATCCAAGCTGCTCCTTGTCCAGCATTTGATCGTAAATAATGAGTGCGTACTGGGTCACCCTCTCTGTGTGCCCGGCTGTATAAGGGTCCTTCATCTCCACCGCCAAGTAAAAGCTGCGGACAATCTGATCGAGCCCTTTTTGGGAGTATTCCCGCTCCCGTTCGATCAGCGACTGTATCTGGGCCGCCATCATGTTGAACTTCTTTTCCAAAAACGTGATCTCGCGCATGCCTTCAATCGGTACGCGTATGGAAAAGTCGCCCTTTAACAAAGCATCGGTTGCGTCAACCAGCGTGTAGATCGGCTTGCTAATCCAGCGGGAAATGCGGTGGGCCACATAACCGGAGAAGATGACCACGAGACAGATCGTGAACCACAAAATGAATTTCATCCGTTCCAGCCGATTGGCGATATCCTGGTCGGGCAGCCATTCCACATAGGTGATCCCGCTCGTTGGCGACGTCTGATGGTACGCGTACACACTCTCGTTGCGAAGGTGGACAGCAAACACTTTTTTCTCCTCGGATTCGAGCAAGTGCTTGCTCAGGCTTCCGTACTCGGGCGCTACGGAAACGTTTTTCCCGATCAGCTCCATATCCGGGTGAACCAATATTTTCCCGGAAGGCATCAGCACCATCAGGTTGTTGTACTTGGCGATCGGGCTGTTGTTCACCCAACTGGCCAGCTCGTCTAGCTTGATCTCAACGAACAAGAGTCCTGACACCTCTTCGCTGTGGCCTTCCACGCGCTGCGAAACAAACAGCGATTTCGGGTTCCCTTGTTCATCTGTGCGGCTGAGCAGCCAAATCTGGCTCTCTCCGGTCCCCCACGCCTCTTTTTTCAACTCCGACGGCTGTCGCTTCTCCTCCCAGCCATCCTCCGGCTGCAAGGAAATGACTTGCTTATCATCGCGCACAAAATGTACGTTGCGGATCAGATTGCGAAAGTATGTAAAATTTTCGAAGGCATCCCGTACCTTGCTTCGTTGAGCTTCCCGATCGCTTGCGGCGAGAGGGTCCTCCAGTCGATTCTCCTGAGACTTGGGTATTGACATTCGCAAGACCGGATCGTTTGCCAACTGATTCGTGTCGTGTTGGATCGTCTGAAAAATCGTGTTCAGCCGCCTGTCAACAGAATCGAGATGCCCCCCGATGCTCGTTTCGTATTGCTCAAAAACTGCCTTCTGGGCTTCCTTGTAGAAGAGAAAACAGATGAGCAGGATGGGGAACAGGCTCAGCAATAAAAAGGTTGCAAATAATCGGTCTTTCAACTTCAATAACACAAGCCTCCCCCTTTTTCTTCTGGTTGATCGCGCTCACAAAGCTATACCTTCTGCTGTTGGGTATGCTTATTTTGTGTCCTTATCCCTATTACCGCGTTAGCACGAAACGTAAACCTTTAATTTACCAGATTTGGCTTCTTTTCTTCACACAAATAGACAAAGCTGTCTCATGCATATTATCCTAGCTAAGAATTACTGTCTAATAGTAAGGAGATCCATCCCATGCGATATATTTTTCTTGTTTTTCTGGGGGCATGCAGCTACGGCATTTTGTCGACAATCGTCAAGCTTGCCTACGGTCAAGGGTATTCCCCGGCAGAAGTCATCGGCGGCCAGATGTTCTTCGGCTTCGTCCTCACCTGGATACCCGCTCTCTTTTTCCTGCGGACAAAACCGGGAAAAAAACAACTGCTGCTTCTGGTCGGCGTCGGCTTGGCTGTCGGCTCCACGGGCATTTTGTACTACAATGCCTTGCGCTTCATTCCGGCCTCGATTGCGATCGTCCTGCTGTTTCAGTTCACCTGGATGGGAGTGCTGGCCGAGGCGATTTTGACCAAGCGGATTCCGGATAAGCCCACGCTGTTTTCGCTTGTCCTGCTGCTGTTCGGAACATTGCTTGCCGGCGGAGTATGGGAAACAGGCGGAATCGCCCAATTTCACATCATGGGTGTGGTGCTCGGACTGCTGTCTGGCGTCTCCTACACGCTGTTTTTGCTGTTCAGCGGCAAAGCTGCGGTCAGCGTCAATCTATGGGTGCGCAGCGCGAGCATGTCTACCGGGTCGTTTTTGCTGGCGGCGCTCGTCTACACGCCTGTGTTTCTCTGGAACGGCTCGCTTTTGGACGGATTGTTTCCGTACGTATTTTTACTGGCCCTTTTCGGCATCTTCATTCCGACAGTCTGCTTCAACTTCGGCATTCCGCATACCGGACCGGGGATGGCTGCGATCCTCGGTGCGGCCGAGCTGCCTATGGCAGTATTTTCTTCGTACATCATCCTGCATGAGTCCGTATCGGCGCTGCAGGTGGCAGGCGTCGCCGTCATCCTGCTCGGAATCGTGCTCCCGGAGTGGCTGCGCCAGCGCCAAAGGCAAAAACAGCGCAGTTCCTCCCTCCGCTGAATACGCAAAAAACCCATCCTGTGCAGAAAAATCTGCGCGGGATGGGTTTCTTTATTCGGTTCCTTCGCGTTTTACCGTCAGCGAGGCCGCACCTGGAGCCTGGCTCCTTTGTCTTTTCCATAGCGAATATCCGTAATAGCTGATGGCAGCCAAAATAAGCAGACCTGCCGCTGCCACGATCATCGTTTGATTGAACATGCCCACAAATGCGTTGAGATGCTCGACGTTGTTGCCCAGCAGGTTGCCGGCGAAAAACAAAACCAGCGTCCAGACAAGTCCCGTCGTGTAGGAAAACAGAGCGTAACGGCGGAACGTCATTTTTCCGATGCCCACCAAATACGGCACCACATGCCGGACGACAGGCAAAAAGTAGCTGATGCACAAGGCGTAGCTGCCGTAACGGTCCAGCAGCACCTGCGCCCGGTCCACGTACTTGTGCATCCCTTTTTTCTTGCCGATCCAGTTCAGCGCCGGAGCGCCGAGCCATCTCCCCAGCACGTATCCGAGCGACAGACCGGAGACAACCCCCAGATAGGTCGCTACAAAAGCCGGAAACACATTCAAGATTCCGAGCGAGGTCAATACGCCCGCCGACAGCACAATCACTTCATCCGGAATCGGCATTCCGACAATCCCTAGCCATAACATGAAAAAAAGGGCAAAATAGCCAAACTGACCAACCGATTCGGTCAGCATCTCCACAATCATCGCTTGTCCTCCTATCCGGCTGCTACTCGTGCCCTTTGCGGCAGACGTAGACAAATGCCGGCGGCAGATTGAGCGGAACGAGCTTCACGGTCATGTTTTCAAACACGCTGGACAGTTGCTTTTTCATCTGGAGCGAATATTGAAAGGTGACAAATACCCCGCCCGGCTTCAACGCAGCATATACTTCATCCATAATTTGATCGCGCAGCTCCTGCGGGAAGTTGGCAAACGGCAGCCCCGACACAATACAGTCAGCCTTGCCCAAACCGGCTTCACCCAGCACGCGGGTCAGATCGACCGCATCTTCATGAAAAAGCACGTTGGGGAATTGCTGCTCTAGCTTTTCGCGCATTTTGTTTTCTTTTTCAAAGGAAACCAGTGTCGCCTCCGGCCGCTTCATCTGCTCGATCCAGGTAGTAAAAATCCCTGTACCCGCGCCCAGCTCTACAATCGTATGGGCCTGGCTCCAGTCAATCGGCTTCATCATCTGCTTTGCCAACGCTCGGGAGCTAGGTGTAATGCTACCTACTTGCCCGGGTGACTGTAAAAAATTATAGAAAAACATCAGCCGGTCCTTGATGCTAACCGGATGATGACAATCGATCATCATGTAAGACGCTCCCTTCGTCGTTTCCTTACCTCTCATCATATCCAGAAAACATTTAGAATTATCTTTCCAAAAACGAAAGATTTTCTTAATACTATAACAGTAAACGTTTGGAAATCAAAACGCCTCCGTCTGGGGTCGGAGTTACAGATCACGCTTTTGATGGTTACGATCGGATCGACATGTGCGTTACAATAAGGTCAACAAGATCATTCGTCACACAAGACGAGGAGGACTATTCCATGGATTATAGAGGGGTAAAAGCAATCACTCACGCCAGCGCATTTTTCGCACCGTTTCTGGTGCCCATCGTCGTCTGGGTGCTCATGCAAGAACGCGACGCGAAAAATATGGCTCTCCAAGCCTTGCTGTTCCATCTGTTCATGAGTATTCTCATCAGCATTTCCTGGGTTCTCTCCTTCGTGCTGATCGGGATTCCGTTTTTGATCGTGTTTGGCTTGATGGCGATTTACTACCCGATCAAAGGGATCATCTATTCGTTGCAAGGCCGACCGTTCCGTTACCCGGTCATCGGTTCGATCGTGGGGTAAGCCTAGTCCGTGTCAAACGCAAAAATGCCAGCGCCCGTCTTAGGGTCGCTGGTCTTTTTGCTGTGCTGCCTGCTTGTCTTTTATTATTTGGAACCGACTGTGAAACGTTGGTTCAGATGCTGCGGATTTTCGATTTCATCGAGTACCGCAATCGCGTAGTCCGCGTAGCTCACATAGCTTTGTCCGCTGCTGTTGACCAGCAGGTGGTCTTTTCCGAGCTGGTACGTGCCTGTTCGCTCGCCCTCAGGATCGAAGAAGGCGGAAGGACTGATGAAGGTCCATTGAATCCCTTCCGTTGCTTGCAGGATGCGAAGGTTCTCTCCCTGATTTTGCGCAGTCGCCAGGTACGCCTCTGGAAAATCAGGCGCTTCCATCACGCGCGTCGTTTTCGCTTCGTCGACGAACAAGCTGCCTGCGCCGCCAACTACGAGCAAGCGAGTCGCCGGAGCGCCCTTCATCGCTTCGATCAAAACATTGCCAGCCTCGACATGCAGATGTTCTTTGCCAGCAGGAGCGCCGAACGCGTTCACCACTGCGTCAAAGTCCTTCAAGTCTGCTGCTGTCAGCGCGAAAATATCTTTTTCCACAACGGCTGCTTTTGGCTCGTCGATTTTGGACGCGTCACGGACGATCGCCTTTACTTCATGCCCGCGATCCAATGCTTCCTTCATAATCAGCTTACCAGCTTTACCGCTTGCGCCTACAATTGCAATTTTCATCGTTTTGTTCCCTCCATTGAAATAGAATGAGTGGTCATGCGTGCGAATATAAGCGATTGGCCGCTTTTTGTTGTAACTAAAACAGTTACAGCATGCACAAAAAAATTTGCGGCCTGGACTTGCTTGTCTTGTTGTAATCATTTTAGTTACAACAAAATCATCTGTCAATACTGTTTTTTCCCGCCTGTACGCCTGTATGTAAAAGCATCTGCCTTACCCGGAAATGCGGCTGCTGAATGTTGCTTACAGCCTCACTTTTTGCCCGGATGCGGCAGATGCCCTGATTCGTAGCGTCACTTTTGTTTTGTCGGCCCCTGCCAGGTAATCAGCCCGCCCTGGAGGTGCGCCATTTGCGTAAAGCCGTGTTTCTTCAAAATTTTTGCCGCCTGCTTGCTGCGCAGCCCGCTGCGGCAGTAGAGGAGAATGTCGTTTTTCGGAGAAATCTCCTTCACTCTGTTGTTCAACTGGGAGAGGGGAATATTAACAGCCGTAGGGATATGCCCGTTTTTAAATTCATGCGGCTCGCGCACATCAATCAGCATTACTCTGCTTTTTTGGTTTACCCGTTCCTTGAATTGCTCTGCCCGCAAATTTTCCAGCCCTTTGACGGGCATGAAGCGGGAGATCAAATACCAGGTTGTCAAAGCATACGCGATAATAAGCAAAATCGTCGTGAAGTCCATGTGAACATCCTTCCTAATGAATTAGCGACTTTTCACCAAAAGCTCAACCGCTTCTTTTACCATCTTGCTCGTGTCGCCGCCGTTCGCCTGCTCCTCCAGCAGACAGCGCTGCAAGTTCTCTGCTACGATCTGCGCGATGGCCTTGTCAGACGCGTTGCGGACTGCAGACAACTGAGCGACTACTTCCTTGCAGCTTTTCTGCTCGTCCATCATTTTCAACACGCCGCGGATTTGTCCTTCAATTTTGCGCAAACGTCTTTTGATATCGTCACCGTAGTTGTAATCCATGTGAAGTCCTCCTCCTGTTTTTAGGATCGCGGATACATATACAGGTATCTTATGCGAAAAGCAGGCTTTGTCAAGCGAGCGCGCATGCTTTGTCCCTTCGAATTGTCCGTTCAAATAAACAGATTGACTTTTGCCTGTGTCGCATCGCCCAGGTAGGCTGCCACGCCCGCGTACTCCATCCCGTCGATCAGCTCCTCCTGCTTCAACCCCAACAGGTCCATCGTCATCGTGCAGGCGACCAGCTTGACTCCTTGCTCCTGTGCAAGCTCAATGAGCTGGGGCAGCGTCAGGGCGTTGTGCTTTTTCATGACATGCTTAATCATTTCCGGGCCCATCCCGAGCATATTCATTTTGGACAGCCCCAGCTTCTTCGCCCCTCTCGGCATCATCCAGCCAAACATTTTCTCCAAAAAGCCCTTTTTGACCTTGACGATCTCGTTCTTGCGCATCGTGTTCAAGCCCCAGAAGGTAAAGAAAATCGTCACGTCGTGGTCGTAGGCGGCTGCCCCGTTTGCGATGATAAACGCTGCGATCGCTTTGTCCAAATCGCCGCTGAACAGAACAATCGTCGTTTTTTCTTTCTGGTTTTGGTTTTCCATCATTGCAGAATCCTCCCTTATACTATTACTCCTATAGGTATTCAAGCGGACAAAAAGAAGCTTCCTTAAAAAGAAAGACCTCTTCTTCGCGTTACAAAATATCGCTCCAAACCTTGATGGCCGTCGCAGCAATCAGCACGATCAAGCCATAGCGCAAATATTTGACGTCCATATTGGCGCTGACCATACTGCCAAGCGGCGCTCCGAGGATGCTGCCAATGACCGTGAACAACACCGGAAGCAACGGGATGTGCCCCGCGTACAGCTTGCCTGCGACACCACCGATGGCAGAAATGAATACGATAGCCAGTGACGAAGCGATGGTGACGCGTGTAGGAATCTTGAGAACCGTCAGCATGATCGGAATGAGGATGAAGGCGCCGCCCGCTCCCACAATTCCGGAGACAATTCCCACGACGAAGGCTGCCGGAATCGCTACGGCGCGATTGTATTCGATCTCATCCGCTTGTTCCTGCGTCCCCTTGTTCTTTTTCAGCATCAAAATGACGGCGACGACAGCCAAAATCCCGTACACCAGGTTGATACTGTCGCCTGACATGTACTTGGAAGTCAGGCCGCCCAGGAGGCTTCCGACCAAAATGCTGATTCCCATGTCTCTGACAAGTCCTTTGTGCACCAGAGGCGAGCCTTTGCCGTTGCGCTTGCGAAAAGCAATAACCCCGGACAGGGACGCGAAAAACACCTGGAACATCGAGATGGACGATACCTCCTGCGCGGAGAAATGAGCGAGTCCAAGCCCTGCCGGAACGAACAGAAGCAATGGATAGTTGATGATCGCTCCGCCAATCCCCAGCATCCCGGAGAAAAAGGAACCGACAAAGCCAAGAGTAATCATGAGTAAAAACAGCAAGATGTCCATAAGTCCTCCCCGCATTCCACGCAAAAATGACACGGGAATGCCCTAGCCACTTTTCAAATGCTCACTCGTCAGGTAAAATAAAACCAAGTAAATAACTGTGATTAAGGTGATATAAATGGTCCGTTATT
Source organism: Brevibacillus sp. NSP2.1 (assembly GCF_000470975.2). Classification (NCBI taxonomy): domain Bacteria; kingdom Bacillati; phylum Bacillota; class Bacilli; order Caryophanales; family Paenibacillaceae; genus Brevibacillus; species Brevibacillus sp. NSP2.1. The sequence goes on from NZ_CP048274.1 coordinate 68,081, forward strand.
TAAAAACCATTTTTCAGCATCGCTGCCCCACTTGCAAAGAACCGCTGCGCTCCCAGCGCAACAACCTGCTTTGCGAAAAAATTTGCCCCAACGGCCATTTTCGCGAGGAAGTCTACCCTCACCTCGGCGTTCGCATTGTCTATGAAAATAAGGACTAAGCGAACACTTCTTGCGCGTGCCCGCTTAGTCTTTTCGCTTACAGCTTTTTCACCAAAAACTTGTACACCCCGTTCTCTACTTCATGAGCCACCAGCTCGTTATTGGTCTGCTTCACCCATGCGGTAAAGTCCTGGAGCGATCCTTTGTCCGTCGAAAGCACTTCCATGGTTTGCCCCGGCTTCAGCGTATCGAGCGCCTTTTTCGCTCTCACAATCGGCATTGGGCAAGCGAGACCTTTTGTATCTACAACGATATCTGCCATGTCTGTTTTCCCCCTTATTTATCGTGAACGGCGCAACGATTCGGCCCCGTTTCCATCTCGCGCTGCTCTTCTTCGTCCGGCTGCAATCTGCCCATGTTGACTTGACGGATTTCCTGATAGGCGTTAGGCTGCGGCGGCAACTGCTCGGTAACGACGCGCCGGAACTCGGCTTCATTCGCAATGTTCAAGCCTGGATTGTCTCGGTACAAATCGCCCAAGCGCGCTGATACGACTCCATCCGGCCCCAGCTCGACATAGCTGCCAAAATGAGCGGGCAAAACCAGCAGCTCTTTGGACAGCTCTTGATAACGATTATACAAGGTGTCGCGCAGGTCTCCTACCCAATCTTGCGCTTTGCCAGCCAAATCGGGCCGCCCGATTGATGCCACGAACAAAATGTCGCCTGTGAGAAAGTACGTGTCGTCTACAAGCAAGGACGTGCTGCCGATTGTATGTCCCGGGGAATAGATCGGCAAAATCGAAATGCTGGTCGTGCCGACCTGAATGATTTTTCCTTCCTCCAGCTTTTCATAGGAAAAGGTGACTTCTTCCGCGTCTTTTTCCGGGAGCCAGTAGGTTGCGCCTGTGCTTGTAGCGAGCTTCCTGCCGCCTGATATATGGTCGGCGTGCAAATGCGTGTCAATCGTATGGGTGATGGTCAGGTTGCGCTCTTTGGCAAACGCTTTATAGACGCCTGTCATGCGCACCGAATCGACAATGGCTGCTTCCTGGCCGGAGACGATCATATAGGACAGGCACCCTTTTCCGATGCGGACAAATTGATAAATCTCCCCGCCATCGCGCAAGTCGCCCACTTTGACAGGCTCCAGATGCTCGCTCCACTCCTTCATCCCGCCTTGCAGGTAGTACACGTCGTCCAGTCCCGCTTCCGCCAGTTGCTCCGCCACGAAAACGGACGAGCCTTCCTTGGCGCAGACCACGAGTATTTTTTGATTCACCGGGAGCTTGCCGACGATCTCTTCCACTCCGTCCATCAGCTCGAAATACGGGGCATTGACGCTCTCGACCCGGTGGCCTTCGATGCGCCAGTTTTCATAATCCTCTCTGTTGCGCACGTCGAGAATGAATAGCTCCTCCTGCGCAAAAAGCAGCCGGGTCAATTCGTGCGCGGTCATTTTTTTCACTTTTGTTTGTTGGTGTTGCAGGTTGCTCATGCCAATCTCCCCCTCACTGGCTTTCTACCGGGCCACCCCAACCAGCCATGCCCGGAACGACGTTTTTGACACGGGAAAAGCCTTTGCCCGCAAGCAACTGGCACGCCAGATCGCTGCGGTTGCCAGAACGGCAGATGACAAACATGTCGCGGTCCGTCGGCAGCTCATCGAGATGCTGCTCCAATACCCCTAGGGGTATTGATTTGGCCGCAGGAATCCGTTGGAACGCGTATTCGGCAGGTTCACGCACGTCTATCAGCAGAAACGGTTCCGGGGATTGCAGCCTGGCATGCAGCTCTTCGTTCGTGATCGTGTGCGGGTATTTCGTCTCTGCCTTCGTCTCCTGGGGACTGGCTTTTCTGAGAAAATGCCTCATAACATCACCCTCCTGGATCGAACCTAAATAGTGGTGCCCGGTATTGTTTGCCCAGCCCTTCATGTCAGCGAGCGAACCTTTGTCAGTAGCTTGCACCTCAATGACCTGGCCTGGAGCGATTTGTTCCATCGCTTTTTTGGTGCGGACGACAGGCATCGGGCAAGCCAGCCCTTTGCAGTCCAAAACCTTATCGACAGAAAAATTCGGTCGTGCTTGTGCAGACATGCTGTGTTTCCTCCTTGCGTTTTGAATGGGGTTTTTGGTTGAAAGACAGGTTTCGGTTTACAGCGTCTGTTTTATACATATACCCCTATGGGTATTATAATATGTGCAGAGGTTTTCTTTGTCAACAGGGATTCGCTTTGTTTTTGGCAAGGGGGTGTTGTCCGGTGCAAGGGTGACAGGTGACGGCTGGCGGGCTGTTGCTGGCGGCTGTCACGAATCCGTCCATTCCGGCATTTTGTTGATTTGTCTGCGGAGGAAACGGATGTGTACGTGGTAGACAAACAGTTTGCGTGAACGTATGTGCGGACGCATGAGGCGGGATGGTGTGGGCCTTATTTTTGCAGGAGGTGAGGAAACAAAAAAGACAGCTTTCGTTCACTGTCCTTTTGACATTCATTTGATGCTGGATTTGTTCGGCAATAAGTAAAACAAAAATATGCCCTCGACAATGGAGAACAAGTCATTGTAATAATAATTAGGGAATCGGGTTTGATGCTGTTTATTAAGCTTTTCCGTTACATATAATCTGGAGTTGTCGGAAAAGACAATGGTTGCTCGTTGGGCGAATATCGAGCTTCGCATGCCTGTGCCGTCCGTGTCATGTATAAATTGTATCGCATGTCCAAAAGTCTTTTTCAAAACCTCCAAATTTGTGGCAGGGTTGCCGATCATAAATCACCAATCTCTTTAAGAAGGGATTTCCATTCCTTTCCTTCCCTCGCCCAAATCCAATCCTCGGAGTCATCCGGATTTCCTTTTTCGCTTACGACCTCTTGATATGGCTTCGCATAGCGTTTTTCAAAGTAATTTATCGTCTCTACTATGAAGCGGATACGACTTAAATTCCCGCCATGAGAAGGAGAAGACAATTCCCCCATTTTCTCTTTTTGTTCATAGATTTCAACTATTTCACGAACCGGGATTCTTTCTTCTGTCGGTGAGATCCACAACGTATTTTCACATATTCGCGCTTGCTTGTTTCTCCGGGAGCGCTCTACTCCAACAAAAAATGACCCAACGGATTTATCCGTTGAGCCACTTTGTAAGCGGAGAGAGTGGGATTCGAACCCACGCACGCCTCACGACGCCTAACGCATTTCGAGTGCGTCCCCTTATGACCACTTGGGTATCTCTCCATATTTGTTTGTCAGAAACATCACTAACTATAGCAAATCCGAGAAAAAAGTGCAAGAGCTAACTTCTGTGCTTCCCCTTGATTTGCTCGCCGCATTAGGCCAAACTAATAACAACACCTAGTATGGGGATTTTTGACCAGAAGAAAAGCGAGGAACATACATGAAACGAGAACGTTTGGACAAGGTGCTGGCAAATATGGCGTTCGGCACACGCAAGGAAGTGAAGGCGCTGGTGAAGCAAGGACTGGTCGTCGTGGACGGCGTGGTCGCGACCGATCCTGGCATGCACGTCATTGCCGAAGAGCAGGATATCACCGTAGACGGGGAGCCGCTCAACTTCAAGCGCTGGGTTTACGTCCTGTTAAACAAACCCCCTGGGGTAGTTTCCGCGACCGAAGACAATGTGCATCAAACCGTAGTCGACCTGCTTCCTTATGAATGGGCGGTCAAGGTGCACCCGGTAGGCAGGCTGGACATCGACACAGAAGGGCTGCTGCTTTTGACCAACGACGGCCAGCTTTCACACAGCCTGCTGTCCCCGAAAAAGAAAGTGGACAAGGAGTATTTTGCCCGCATCGACGGCCCGGTCACAGAGCGGCATGTACAAGAGTTCGCCAAAGGGGTGGAACTGGAGGATTTCACCACGCTGCCTGCAAAGCTGGAGATTTTGTCTTCGGGAGAAACTTCCGAGGTACGCGTGACGATTATGGAAGGAAAGTTCCACCAGGTAAAACGGATGTTTGCCGCCTTCGGTCTGCATGTCACCTACCTCCAACGCATCCGCATGGGCCCGCTCCACCTCGACCCGGCACTCGCTCCCGGTGAATACCGCGAGCTGACCGAGGAAGAGCTGCACCTGCTGCAAAACGTAAACAAATAATTAGGCGCCAGATGCCCGGCATGCTGCCTGCAAGCGAGCCGGACGGCGCCCGCGACAGTCGGATCAGCACTTTTCCGACTGTCTTTTTTTGCGCAAACCGCGGAAAAAGTCTTTGAGCATCTGGGCACATTCCTCCGCCAAAACGCCCGCCAAAACAGGCACCTGGTGATTGAAGCGCGGCTCGGCCAGCAGATTCATCAATGTCCCGGCACACCCTGCCTTTGGATCGCCCGCTCCGTACACTACCTGCTCGATGCGGCTTTGCACGATCGCCCCGGCGCACATCGGACAAGGCTCTAGTGTGACGTACAGCGTGCAGCCGATCAGCCGCCAGCCGCCCAGCCGTTCGCTGGCCTCGCGGATCGCGATCATTTCCGCGTGCAGCGTAGGGTCTTTTTGCGTTTCCCGCAAATTGTAGCCGCGCCCGACAATTACCCCGTCGCGGACGATGACAGCGCCAATCGGCACCTCGCCGAGCGCCGCCGCCTTTTGCGCCTCTTCCATGGCGGCTCGCATGTATGCTTCGTGTTTGTTTGCTTCCATCACGATGGTTAAAACTCCTTTATAGACATTTTCAAATTACGGTCAGAGAACAGCCTGCCTTTTCCCGGTCGATTGTGCGCTTGTATGCGCTTGCCGGCAGCATGGCATTCGATCACTTGAAGCGCTAAGAACGCTTCATATGACCAGCCAATCCCCGCATAAATCAGCAGCAATCCGGGCAAATTGTGGCATCGCGAAGTTTTTGTCCATACCTGCTCACATACTCTCTGCGAGATTACATACATTAATGATGTACGGAAGATGTTTGTAATTCACAGATAGCCTCTATCTGGAGGGATGCGAGTGGGCTTAACCTCTGCAAGCACTTTGTTTGATCGTTTTCACAGTCCGACGAGAGGGCAACTGGCCAAAGAAGACGTGTTTTCCCACATTGAACAAACTCTCTCTTCAATGAATGGACCGTTTGAGATTATTGTGGGAGCCGATTCCCAGTTGAAAAGTCGCGGAACGTTTTTCGCCTTGGTCATTACGGTGATTCGCCCCGGACATGGTGGGACCTTCTTTTATCACAAGTTTCAGGAACGGCGCTATTCATCCTTGCAGCAGCGGATTTTTCAAGAGGCCATGTACGCGGTAGGTCTGGCTACGGAGGTTCGGCAATATTTGCGCGATCATCAGCTCGATGCCCCCATCCGCTTGCACTTTGACATCGGCAGGAATGGCCCTACCCGTAAGTTTATCCAGTCGCTTCTGAGCCTAGCAGAAACCAACCACTTCCGGGCGGAAATCAAACCAAACTCCTTCTGTGCGTCTACGATTGCTGACAAGTTCACGAAGTAATGAAGAGCATCCATTCTTCCTTGAACAAAGCGTGCAGGCGGATTGCTGTTGGACGCATCCGCCCGCTTTGTTTGGATTCTTCGCTCATCGGGTCACGTACTTCTGGACAAGCAGGCGAAAATCCTTCTGCCAGGTCCATAATCGGATACATAGACTGTTTTTTGGTACACATCCTGTATAAAACAGGGTGATTGACAACGCTCGGGCATGTAAGCTATTATAAGCATTAATTGAAGCGTTTTCACAAGGCGTGTTACTGGTAATGCAGGCATGAGCCGAGAAGATCTTTTTCTTGAAAAAGGTTTTTTCGGCTCTTTTTTGTCTAAAGGTGGTGGAATTACGTGTCCCGTGAACAGGAAAAAACATATGCGATTACGCGTGTGTTGAACCATAACGTCGTACTGGTGGAAGAACCCGGCACCAAGCTGGAAATTGTGCTGTTCGGAAAAGGAATCGGTTTTGGCGCAAAGCCTGGGAACACGATCCCCGCCCATGACCCTCGTGTGGAGAAGCGCTTCAGGCTGGAAAATGAAAGCCACCAAAAACAGTACCAAACCATACTCAGTCAGGTCGATCCTGCTGTGGTAGGGATCGCGGAAGAAATTATCGCGCTCATCGCCAGTGAAATTACACCGCAGCTCAACGAACACGTCCACGTCGCTCTGCCCGACCATATCCAGTTCGCGATTTACCGCTTGCGCAACGGCATGGAGATCGTGAATCCGTTCCTGTTTGAAATCCAGACGCTCTACACAAAAGAGTACACGCTGGCAAAACGGGCAGCGGACATGATTAAAAAGGCATTCGATCTGGATATTCCAGATAGCGAAATCGGTTTTCTCGCCTTGCACATTCACTCGGCGATCAGTTACTTGCCTGTCAAAAAGGCGGTACAGTTTACGAACGTCATCAGCGAATTGGTCAGCATGATCGAGCAGCGGACAGACAGAACCATCGAACGAAGCACCGTCGACTACGTCCGGCTCATTACCCATCTGCGTTTTGCTGTGGAGCGCATCCGCCAGCAAAAGACCATTCACAACCCGCTTCTCGACCGGGTCAAAACGACGATTCCGGAAGCCTACGAGCTGGCGTCCGAGCTGGCTGCCTATATTTCCAACCGGCTGGAGGTCACTGTCCCGGAAGACGAGGTCGGCTACATGGCCTTGCATGTTTATCGCTTGTTGCAGCAACAACCGTAATCCCACAAATTCAAATTGATGATAATCCTGCGTGTTACTAGTTCGACTAGGCATGAGCGGTGAGATCATACGGACATAGTAAGTATGTCGTCGTATGGATCAGACCGTATCATGCCTATTTTCGTTCAGACGCAAAAGGAGGAACTTATGCTACGCAGTCTGTTTTCCCGTAAAAAACAACAACAAGAAATCACTTTCCTCGCTCCTTTGACCGGGAGTGTTGTCCCTTTGTCGGAAGTGCCCGATCCCGTCTTTGCCGGGAAGGTCGTAGGCGACGGCGCTGCGATTCTGCCTGCGGAGGGCGTCTTGTACGCTCCTGTCGACGCAAAGGTCACTCATCTGTTCCCTACCCATCACGCCATTGGCTTGTCGACAGACAGCGGCGTGGAGCTGCTCATGCATATCGGGATTGATACCGTGAAATTGCAGGGCAAAGGCTTTACCCCGTTCGTCTCGGTAGGTGACCAGGTGAAAGCAGGCGACAAGCTGATTCAGTTCGATATCGCCGTCTTGCAGGAGGCAGGATGCCCGATCGTCACCCCGATCGTCATTACCAACGGCGATGTCGTCGCGGAAAAAAACGTGGTAGCACAAGGCAATGTCGCGGCAGGCCAGGAGCCGCTGATGACTGTCGTCCTGAAATAGAAGAAGCACCTGTTGGGGGAGGTACACCATGATTCAATTCGAAGTAACGGTCACGGTTGAAGGCGGGCTGCACGCTCGCCCGGCCGCTCTTTTGGTAAATCGCTCGGCGCAATCCCAAGCGAAAATCACCTTGAGCAAAGGTGACAAGCAAGCGGACGGCCGCAGCATTTTGGGGATCATGACCTTGGGCGTGACCCAAGGCGACAAGCTGATCGTCTCGGTGGAGGGAGAAGATGAGGAAAAAGTAGCTTCCTCGCTCCAGCAATTTTTTGAACAGTCTTTTGAGAGCGAATGAGCGGTGAAAGAAGGTGAAACAGGCATGTTAAAAGGAATCCCGGTTTCTTCTGGCATCGCGATCGCTCCTGTCGTCATTTTGGCACACGATGCTCCGGCTGCTTCGGCTGTGACCGCGCAAGGCGCGCCGACAGACACAAGCAAAGAGCTGGAACTGCTCGCCAGAAGCGTGGAGCAGTCGCGCGAACAGTTGGAAAAGTTGAGAGAGCAAACAGAGGAGCAATTAGGCGCAGAAAAAGCAGCGATTCTCTCCGCGCATATTGCTTTTCTGGAGGACCCCGCTTTTGTCGGGGAAATGACCTCTCTGATCGAAAACAGGCAGGTGGCCGCTGCTGCTGCCGTACAGCAAGTGTCCGACCAGTTTGTCGCCCTGTTTGAAAGCATGGACGACGCCTATATGAAAGAACGGGCGGACGATATTCGCGATGTGAGCCGCCGCCTGATTCGCAACCTCTCCGGCACAGGACAGGAGGCAGTCTTCCCGGAAGAACCGTTTATTTTGGCCGCGTGGGATGTCACTCCTTCGGAAACGCTGCAGCTTCCGCTCGCATTTGTGCGGGGCATTGTCACGGCAAAAGGCGGCGCGACCTCGCACGCAGCGATTTTGGCCCTTTCTCTGGGGATTCCGGCTGTCATGGGCGCCGGGGAACAACTGCTGGAAAAAGTAGCTGCTGGCAGCCTGCTGATTCTCGATGGCGCTACAGGCGAGCTGATCGCAGCGCCAGACGCGAAAACATTGGCACGCTACGAGGAAAAAGCCGCCAAGGAAGCCGCTGAGCGTGCAGCCTACGCGGTATTGAAGGAATTGCCCGCCGAAACGATCGACGGCCATCGCGTTCATTTAATGGCCAACATGGCGGTTCCCGAAGAGGCAGCAGCGCTCGCCGCTTCCGGCGTAGAAGGAATCGGTTTGTTCCGCTCCGAGTTTTTGTTCATGGACCGCAGCACGCTGCCAGACGAGGAAGAACAGTTTGCGGCCTACAAGCAGGTCGCTACAGCCTTTGGCGAAAAACCTGTCATCATTCGCACGCTCGACGTCGGCGGCGACAAGCATTTGCCGGCTCTCGAACTGCCGCAGGAAGATAATCCGTTCCTCGGCTTTCGGGCGATGCGCATTTCCCTGGCCCGGCCAGAGCTGTTCCTCGTTCAGTTACGGGCGCTATTGCGCGCCAGTGCCTTTGGACGCCTGCTCATCATGTTCCCGATGATTTCCCACCTGGAGCAGTTGCGGCAAGCCAAGCAATTGTTCGAACAGGCAAAAGCGGAGCTGCGGGAAAAAGGGATCGCTTTTGACGAACAGATCGCAGTCGGCATGATGATGGAGATTCCGGGCGCTTGCCTGCAAGCGGACGCCTTTGCCAAAGAGGTAGACTTCTTCAGCATCGGGACCAACGATCTCGTGCAATACACGCTCGCCGTAGACCGAATGAACGCGAACGTAGCCAGCCTCTACAGCTACTACCACCCTGCGGTGCTGCGCCTCATCTCGCACGTCATCGAAGCCTCTCACCGCGCGGGAATATGGACCGGGCTATGCGGAGAGATGGCGGGCGATTCGCTCGCGACCGAGCTTTTGCTTGGCCTGGGCCTCGACGAGTTCAGCGGTGCGGCCTCGGTAATGCCAAAGGTCAAGGAGCGCATTCGTGCCACAAGCATGGAAAAAGCGAAGCGACTCGCAGAGTACGCTCTGACGCTTTCGACCGTGGAAGAGGTCGTGCAGTTTTTGCGAGACAAAACCGAATAAATGGTTTTGTCCCTCATTGTTTGTAAGCGATTTCACCGTTCTTTTTCCGATCAAAACAGTTTCTCTCCGGCCTGTTTGTTATGTCCTCATCTCTTGTACTCATCCGGAGAGCAGCTTTTTTGATAGACATCTCATTCCAAGGAGGTTTTACTTATGCTTGCCTTTTTGCAACGGATTGGGAAAGCACTCATGCTTCCCGTCGCCACCTTGCCAGCAGCGGCGCTTTTGCTCCGCTTTGGCGCCATCAACTACGTGACTGAATTTCGTCTCGGCGAATCTGTTGGCGGTTTTTTGAATCAGTACATCGCGCCCTTTTTGTTCGCAGGCGGATCGGCCATCTTTGACAACCTGCCGCTGATTTTCGCCGTCGGTGTCGCGATCGGGCTTGCCGGGGATGCCGTCGCCGCACTGGCTGCCGTGATCGCCTACATGGTGTTAACCTCGGTGCTTTCCAAAGTTCCCGCTGCCATGCCGTTTATCGCGGACGACGTCAAGCTGAACATGGGAGTGCTTGGCGGTATTTTGGCGGGCGGAGTCGCTTCCTACTGCTACAACCGCTACCATAACATCAAGCTACCGGAGTGGCTCGGATTTTTCGGCGGCAAACGATTCGTACCGATCATCACTTCGCTTAGCATGGTTATCATCGGTCTGTTGTTCGGGATCATCTGGGGTCCGATCCAGGACGCGCTCAACAATATGGGGAACTGGATTGTCAGCCTTGGCGCTCTTGGAGCAGGTCTGTTCGGCTTCTTTAACCGTTTGCTCATTCCATTCGGTCTGCACCACGTGCTCAACGCAATTGCCTGGTTCCAGATTGGCGATTTTACCGACACGACCGGGAAAGTCGTACACGGCGACCTGCACCGCTTCTTCGCTGGCGACAAATCAGCAGGCATGTTCATGACAGGCTTCTTCCCGATCATGATGTTCGCGCTGCCAGCGGCCGCCTTGGCCATCATTCACTCAGCCAAGCCGGAAAAACGCCAAGCAATCGCTTCTGTGTTCATCGGTACCGCGCTCGCTTCCTTCCTGACCGGGATTACCGAGCCGTTGGAGTTCGCGTTCATGTTCGCCGCTCCGCTGCTGTATGTGCTGCATGCGATTTTGACCGGGGTTTCCGGGTATATCGTGACCGCGATGGGCATCAAGCACGGATTTGGCTTCTCCGCGGGTCTGATTGACTACGGACTGAACTTCCCGCTCTCCACAAACGCATGGTGGATCATTCCGATCGGTCTGGCGTTTGCCGTCGTTTACTACTTCCTGTTCCGTATCCTGATCGTCAAGTTCAACATCAAAACGCCGGGGCGCGAAGACGATGAAGTAGTGGAAAGCGCAGCTTCCGGCAGCAACTCCACGCAGGAAAAGGCGCTAAAAGTGCTCGCCCTCATCGGCGGAAAAGAAAACATCGTCAGCGTCGACGCGTGCATTACCCGCCTGCGCCTCGTGCTGAAAAACGACAAGATCGTCAATGAAAAAGGGTTGAAAGACCTGGGGGCAGCAGGAGTCATGAAGCTCGGCCAGGGCAGCGTGCAGGTCGTCTTCGGGACGCAGTCCGAGCTGTTGAAGGACGAAATCAAAAAGCTGTAGGCTTTGCTTTTCCCCAATAAATATGCCCGGTATTGGCAACAGCCGTACCGGGCTTTTTCGTATTGGCATAGAGTCCCCTCGTTCGAATGAGATGCTTGGTTTTGCCTGCCTCATGAACCCGGAAAAAATGACGCAGCTTCTCTAAAAATGCCGGGCATTGGAGCCAACGAGCGCCCGTTCTGACGGGAACAGCTCCTTTTGCTCCAACTCGGTTTCAAACCGCATGAGCCGATCCAAAAACCCTGCGCATGCCGATTCGCTGTATGGCGCCATCATCTCGATTTCGTAGGATAATGTTTTTTTCCATAATTCAAGCTGTCTCCTATTCGCCTCCCATGCTTCCAATTCCACCCACCCCTTATCTGATATACCTTTGCTAAAACAACAAAAACAAACTCATAAAAAGTTCATTCAGGCTACATTTCAGCTTCTTTGCTAAAATCGGCAGATGGTTTGCCTTGAAATCGTACTCTCCCTTCTCGTACTTCAAGTATGTGGAAGCATTGCGAAAACCGAGTGACTCCGCCATTTCCTGCAGCGTGAGCTTGCACTCACTCCTACGTTTTGCGATAAATGGGAGGTTTAGACGTTCCATATTCAGTTTCCCTCTTCCTTTGCAGAAATGGCAAATATTTATAGTTACATGATATCGTTTCAATTTCAGCAAAGTCAACACATTATTTGTCGTTTTAGCAATCTTGTTTTTTCCGTTATGGAAAATTGTTAGAATGATATTGCCAAAACGAAAAAGGTGGTTTCACGATGTCCATAGTCGGTCAAAGGATAAAATGGCTGCGCGAGCAAAAGCAGTGGTCACAAATCCAATTAGCTGAAAAGCTTGGCATTCACAACACAGTTTTGTCGCGAATTGAATCGGGCGAAAAGAAAGGCGTAGATTCCCAGTTGATCTCCAAAGTCGCCGACCTGTTTGACGTATCGACCGATTACCTTCATGGAAGAACAGATAACCCCACGCCATTTTGGCGGCAAGCATCTGTGCGGGAAACACCTATTCCCTTCTTGGACATAGACGGGTTAACGGAAGAGGAACTTACCGAAATCAAGCGGCATATCGAATTTGTAAAATGGAAATCGAGACAGAACGGGTCGCAAGAAGACAACTAGAGAACCGTGAAAACCTCTCTCCAACCTGATCGTGGAGGGGCAAACGGACGCTGAAGCGCTTCGTCATCGCGTTCAAATGGTATAGGCATTAGAAAACCCCTGGGCCACAGGGGTTTTTGCGTGGAATGAAATACGTACAACACAGGCTCCGTCAACAGCCCGGCGAAGCCTTTTTTTCATGTATGTTCTGCTTTACTCTGCGCTGTCGTCTGGTCCAGCTCAATCCAGCTCTGGGCCCATGATTCGATCCCCTTGATTACTGGCTCCAGAGCCTTCCCCATCTCTGTCAAAGAATATTCTACCCGTACAGGCGCCGAGTCTGTAAACACTTGCCGATGCACAAGCCCTTCTTTTTCGAGGTCTTTCAGCCGTTCAGAAAGTAGCCTTCCGCTTACCGGCAGGGCCCCTTCCAACGCACAGAAACGCTGTGGTCCAGAAAGCAACTGGTACAAGATTAACCCTGTCCATCGTTTTCCCAGCAGTTGCATGCCTTTTTCAAACTTCGGACAGAGGGAAGACTGTTTCATTCGTATCACCTCATTCTCCTTTCAGTATACCGCTCTTTCTTCAATCCATCAAAATGAATGATTACTTTGTGCCTAATAATTCGCACTTTCCAGCGTTTGTAAATTTTCCATAACGTATTGACATATACAATAATTAATATATACTTACTAACGAAAAGTAACTATGTTACTGATATAAACTGATTCGGAGGTAATCATACATGGAAAATCGTTTTGAATGGAGCGCTCTTGTTTTGCGCATCGTCGTTGGCCTTACGTTTGCCATCCACGGCGTCGCCAAATTTCAGATGGGACTCGAAAACGTGGCCGGATTCTTTGGCACGCTGGGACTGCCTGCATTTATCGCCTATCTGGTTGCTTTCCTGGAGGTTGTCGGCGGGATCGCCCTGATCGCCGGACTTGGCACTCGCGTCTTTTCCGCCGCGCTGGCTGTCGTCATGATTGGTGCCGTTGCCAAAGCAAAGCTGGCAGCCGGCTTCATGGGTGGAGAAAGCGGCGCTGGCTATGAGCTGGAGCTTGCGCTGTTCGCCATCCTGCTCGCGCTCAGCATTAGCGGCAGCTCCAAGTTTGGACTCGATCAAATTTTGTTTGGAAAAAGATCGGGTAAGGTGTAGCGTAGCCTCTTGATCCCACGCAAAAAAGCCAGTGAGCAAAAGGCGGTGTGTCTGCCTTCTCCACTGGCTTTTTCACAATGGGCCGGAACCGGGGAGCCATTAAAATTTTTGCGGGAACTCATCCAGCATTTTTTTGTTGATGATCCTGATCTTTTCTGGCGGCGAGTTCTTGTTTTCCGCACTGATAAACACCGAGTTGTCCCCCGCTTCATACAGAAGCAGATACTCCCCGTCTACCATGCTTTCGCCTTCATCTACAGGCGTACCCCATCCCTGCTGAATCGCTTCCAGTGTGGCCGTCCCCAAGCGACTGCCTTCCAAGTCAATCGCATATACGCGATCCGCCCCGTCAAAAAAGACGATGCCATCGTCCAGTTTTTCCAGGACAGCATACTGCCCGCCATCCAAGAAGTCTTTCTTGACCACCGCGCCGTACCGCTTGACGACTTCTTCCTTTTTCATTCCGATCGCAATATCGAAGCCGTTGATTTCGTTATTTGCGAGCAGCTTTAAAAAGTTGTCGTCTAAAATCAGTTGCGCTGTTAAACCCGGCTGCTCTGCTGGCAATGGCTTCTCGTTGTTCGCTTCGTTTTGCCCCGCTCCGTTGTTCTCGTTTTGGACAGGGGACTCTGGTTTTGGCTGCTGCCCGTCTGTCGGTTTGGCCTCCGGGGGCACGGGAACACTCGCCTCGGGGGAACAGCCGATTGCAAGTATGCTCGCTGTCATTACGGCCATTGCCATACATACTAATCGTCTCATGGGTCATGCCTCCTGCTTTATCTTTTCATTGCTGCAACATTTTTACATTTTTAGAGTCGAACTAATAAGAACGGAGGTGCTAGCTATGCCTGTCTGGTTACTGGTCACAATCATTTGCGTGGGTCTTTTGCTGATTGGGAGCTTAGTCGATTGGAGAGCGAAAAGGAAGAAGCAAACATTGCTCATCGACAATAACAATCGCAATTCGCTCGATGAAGGATATGATTCAAGAGGGCGGGATGATTTTCACTAATGTTAGTACGTTGTTTGATGATGTTTTGTTTCCAAAAAAAAAACGATTTTTCTGAACGTTACTTTGTTTTCAATTGGCTAAAAAACGGAGTGATCCACAAAGGTATTTTCGTCCATTAGCATTTAGAATTCTAGATGATCTGTATATAAATGTCAGTCAAGCAGACGAGACTACTTTTGACTCCCGAGTGATTCCTTCCTTGAAATCACTCGGGTTAATCTTAATCAAGACTTTTTCTGTAAATATCCTTGTACCTGGTTTCATACTCGCAAACAATGGATAGTTCTTTTGCATGAAATGACGTAGAAATCCCATATTCAATAAGATAGGAGAAATATTCCTTAGCTAGTGAAAACAGATTATCTATCAATTCTTTCTCTGGTAGTTCAACCTGTACAATCCTGTTTCCGTCTCTTGTTGCTGTCAACAACAGCTTATTTTCACCTGTTTTCCTCAAACCAATTGTGATTACACTTAACCCGTAAACGTTATCGCTAATTGCTTTTTCAGCACTTAGGTAGTAATCCTCAACCAATGCAATCAGTTGCGTGAGCAGCCTGGCTTCGCAAAACCGGAAATCAGATACTTGTTTACCCTGACTCGTAATCACCAGTGCTTCCATAAAATTGCTATCGCTTGGATCAATAGCTCTCTGAATTTCAGTTTTGTTTTGAATAGGGATAAGAACTTTTTCGATACAGCGAAAATCGATGTTATCTGAGGGGAGAGTAATGTATAGCTTCATATCAATCATATTCATAGGAACTCCCTTATCTTATTTTTCGTTATATTCCACACTATAGTACGGTATTTTCGCGATATTTTTCGTGAAATGTGAGAAAGAAGCCTTATCCATTCTAGATAAAGGCTTTCTTTTCGTTGGGATTTGTTATCTATTCCGCTTGATTATAACTAATAGGGAATACAGAAACCACACGCTCACCTGACATGATGACTCTGTATACCTTGCCTTTATGATATCCATCATATGGGATTACTTTTTTGTTATTGATGTTTTTCGCCATTTCCTTCCCGTTAAACGAATAATCAATCACGCTTTCAATAACATCTTCAACGTAAGAGAATTCAGTACCCGGATTAAAAAATGAATTTTTTGCCTTTTGATATGTACTAAATGTCGACCAGTACTCTGGGAAGTGTCTCGTAACAATGTGCAGCATTCCCATAGTTACGTCCCCATAGGCTAAGTACACTTGTTCTGAACTATTCGGTAAATCATAAAACCTAATGATAGCCGAAGATTTTGGTAATCCTTCTCCTCGATCACGAATGTCTCCTCTATCAAAAGTGCCATTGTCCAGATAGTACTCTTTTAGAGCCTCACCCGCTTTATCTGGATCTTCTTGGTCAAAGAAAAGTTCATCTCCATTTTTTAATATGAATTTTATACGTTTTGAATACAGGATACTCCTGGCAACTGTGCTTATGACTCCTCCTCTTCTTAGTTCGTTTTTACTTTCAGATTGATTTACGCCAATATCTTCTGTTCTTTCGTTCAACTTAATTAAAGACTCGTCGGACTCTTCGTTCAAGTGCTTGACACCCTTGTACGCTTCGGCCTGAACTTGTGTTTCGCTTGTTATTGCTGTTTGACTTTTGCTTGCTGAAACTGGTGTGACAGCAAGCGCAAGCATAGAAAAAGCAAGGAATGCAGAAAGGAATTTTTTCATTTTGTACAACCCTTCTAAAAATGTAATTTTTTACAAGGCAAAATATAACATATTGTATTTTGTGAAGCAATAAAATTATATAATAATAAACTTATATAAAATCTCGTTAGTGTTGGATAAACGACTATACTTGCAGAAAATTGATTTTTCTAAATGTTATTCACAAATTATTAATATCACTTTATTAATATCACTATGCATACATCATTATGGTCCCATTCTGTTGAGGCATAGTACATAAAATGAGTTCCACTAATGATTACTTGCAACACCAACTGGCTTCGTAAAAAACCACTCGTCAAACTCATTTGAAAGTACATTGTATTTCACAAGCTTATCGAAGTACATTTCTTCATGTCCAATGTTTTTGCGCACCAGAAAAACTATACGATCCTCTAGACTTAGCATTGACGGAACAATATTATCGTTTTCAAATCCCCGTACAGGTAACTACTCTAATCATCATTTCTCCTCCAAATGATAAATTCGACACCTCGTTGGACAATTACACCAACAGTTTCATGCCGATTGAAACCACAGTAAACCTCATTTCAAAACATAAACTGCTGATTTTCAATCGCCCCATAAAAATAGAAAAAAGCCTTGATAGCTCAAGGCTTTTTCATGTATGGCGTCCCCGAGAGGATTCGAACCTCCGACCTACAGTTTAGGAAACCGTTGCTCTATCCTGCTGAGCTACGGGGACATATATCGTTAGTGGCGTGGCAAAAGCATTCGGCTGACGCTTCACCCACCTTCTTATTATATGCACCCGACTACTTTTTGGCAAATCCAGCGGCCATCTTCGCAGCCTACTGCAACACGATTACACCACACGCCACCACAACCAAAAACATCAAGACACTACCAACACCTTCCCGGTTACGATTTATCGCCATGCCCATAGCAATTGTACTTGGTTGGGCGCCAGATCACGGGAAGGTTCCAAAAGCGAAATCACCGCCAACGCCAAAAGCCTTGGAATCCCCGAATCCCAAGGCTTTTGGCATCAAAAAATACACCTGCCCAAATCAAACTACTTCCCCTATCCAGCCCACACAAACCGCCAATCCAATCTGGCCAAACAATCACAGCAACAGCCAGGCCCCCGCTCCACCCAGCACCTACAACCGGCTAACCGGCTCTACCGAATCGACTTCATAACCCGTTGACGACCAGAAAAAGTAGCAACCTCCGCCACCCCAAGCGCACGAATCGTCTCCAAATTCGCCGCCACATACCTCCCGATATCGTCGGGAAAATGCGCATCCGACGAGAGCGTCAGCGGAACGCCATGGGCCACGAGAACGTCCAGAAAAGCCGGGCTGGGGCACATCTCCTGTACGGGATAGCGGTAATACAGCCCCGCGTTGATCTCGGTCGCCGTATCCGTTTCTTTCAAAGCGGCGGCGATTCTGTAGTAATACGAAACAAGCTCCGACTCCGCAGGGCGATAGGAGAACACTTTCAGATTGTCCAGATGGGCGACAAAGTCGAACAGCCCGCTTTTGACCATGCATTCGACCGTGTGGAAAAAGTCCGCGTATAGCTGCTTCAGGTCATGCTGCTCAAACAGATGGCGCGTCTCGGGATTGTCGAAGCCCCATCCGTGCAAAAAGTGAACAGAGCCGATTACATAATCCCACGAAGCGCCTGTCAGCAAACGCTGCAATTCCGCTTCCCCGCCGACGAAGTAATCCGCTTCGATCCCCAGCCGCAGCTCCACGCCGCTTGCCGCCCAGCGCGGCTTTGCTGCCTCGATGGCGGCGCAAAAGTCGCCGAGGCTCTCGGTACACACTTGATTGAGCCAGGTGCGCTGCAAACGGCCCAAATCAGTGTCGCCAAGCTCCATAAACTGCTCAAAGTACGGACGGGCTTCGCGAAAGCGGTATAAATGATCGACAATCCCCACTTCCTTCAAGCCTTTGTGCAGCGCCTCCCGCAAATACAGATCGAGCCAGGACGGATCGTATGCGCCCAGAGACAAACGGTTATTTAATCGCGCCAGACTGTCCTGCAGCCAGGCGCGGGTATGTCGAGGTTCAGTCAACGGGTAAAAGTAGTCGAGAGCCGCATTGGTACGCTCGAGCCAACGCAACGAATAAGGCCCTTCTTCCAGATGAAGATGGTAGTCGATCAGCATGGGAAGTCTCTCCTTCGCGGATGTTCGCTTATCCATGTGGTTTGCATGCCCGACGAGAGCCATTCATCCGGCATCGGCTGGTCACAGACGACCGCGCTGACATCCGCCCAGCCGCAAATGCGGAAAAATTGCGTTTGGCCGATCTTGGAGGCGTCCCCCAATACGTAGACTTGCTCGGCGCGTTGCACCATCATGGTGGAGCACAACGTTTCTTCCATGTCGTAGTCGGTAAAGCCGTCAGCCGTCATTCCTCCGCAGGAAATAAACGCTTTGTCAAAATGAAAGCGCGAGAGCAGCTCGCACGTAAACGCCCCGGCGACGGATTGTTGCGCGGGATGGGTCAGGCCGCCCAGCATAATTACCTGCCCGTTGAATTGGTTTGCTTCCAACAGCTCGTTTAACAAAGAAGCAGCAGGCAGCGAATTGGTGACAATCGTCAACTGGTTTAGACCCTTGATCGCACGCGCCAGCTCCAGTGTCGTCGTCCCGACGTCGAGCGCGATCGTGTCTCCGTCAGATAAAAGCTCAGCCGCGATTTGCCCGATTTTCGTTTTCGCCGCCTGTTGAATCGCCTGTTTCTTTTCAAAGTGCGGCTCCCGATTCGCCAAATGATAAGGGATGGCTCCTCCGTACACTCGCTTTAGCATGCGCTGCTGTTCCAGTTGGTCCAGATCGCGCCGAATAGTCTCCGGCGTCACTGCCAGGCTTTTGGCCAGATTCATCACCTGAATTTTACCGTGGCGGTTCAGTTCGTCCAAAATCACTTGCTGTCGTTCTTCAGGCAATAGTGTCATAAAGCGGAATCACATCCTTGGGACATAAGTACAATGTTTTGGTTGCGCCTGCCTGCTCCGGCTCATAGGACAGGTGCAGGGAGTCCACCAGCACGGGAACTTCGCCAATGTTCAGCTCGTAACGGGTAACGTTGCCGAGCATGGTTACATGGGCAATATTTCCGGTCAAGCGGATGTCCTCCGCAGCCATCCGCTGTTCGCGAAACGTCTCCGGACGGATGGCGAAGCGTTCGGCTGCCGGAGCGGCCAGATCAGGCGCGATTCGGTTCAACTGCTCGGCGGTCAGTACGTTGTAATTCCCGATAAAACGGGCGACAAATTCCGAGCGTGGCTGGGTGTATATCTCATGCGGACTGCCGTGCTGAACGATTCGTCCGCCATTCATGATGTAGATGCGGTCACTGACAGCCATGGCCTCTTCCTGATCGTGCGTCACCAGCACCGTCGTCATGTTCAGCTCGCGTTGAATCGTGCGCAGTTGCTTTTGCAAATTTTTGCGAATCTGCGCATCCAGCGCACTGAGCGGCTCGTCCAGCAGAAGCACCTTGGGCCGCGTGACCAGAGAACGGGCGAGTGCCACGCGCTGCTGCTGACCGCCAGACAATTCACGCGGATAGTTTTGCTCTTTTCCCGTAAGCCCCACCAGTTCGATCATTTCCTGCACGCGCTGCCGAATGTCCGCCTTCGGGATTTTGTTCATTTCCAGGCCAAAGGCAATGTTTTGACTGACCGTCAGATTGGGAAAAAGCGCATACGATTGGAACACCATGCCGATCTCCCTGTTTTTGGGCGACACGTCTGTCACGTCTTTGCCGTCAATGTAGATCGTGCCCGTATCAGGGGCAGTCAGACCGCTGAGGATGCGGAGCAACGTACTTTTGCCGCACCCGCTGGGGCCAAGCAAGGTAACCAGCTCGCCTTTTTCAATGGCAAGCTCGAGCTGCTTCAGCACGTTTTGGCCGTGAAAGGTTTTGGACAGATGTTCGATTTGGACGTAACTCATCAAGAAACCTCCTTGCGTGCGAAACTTCGGCGCGTGAATTTTACAATCAGCCCGGTGATGACAGCCATCAGGGCAAAATAAGTGACGGTAATCGCGCTGGCGATATGCCCGCTTGTCGATAGCTTGGCGTACAAATACAACTGCAAGGTTTCGAATCTGCCGCCCACCAAAATGTTAATCAGGACAAATTCCCCGAACAAAATAGAGAACGACAAGAGCGCAGACACGAGAATC
Source organism: Brevibacillus sp. NSP2.1 (assembly GCF_000470975.2). Classification (NCBI taxonomy): domain Bacteria; kingdom Bacillati; phylum Bacillota; class Bacilli; order Caryophanales; family Paenibacillaceae; genus Brevibacillus; species Brevibacillus sp. NSP2.1. The sequence continues at coordinate 88,259 of NZ_CP048274.1, forward strand.
CCGGACATGATATCCGGAACGATAATCCGCACGAACGCCTGCCAGCGGCTCGCGCCCAGCAGCTCGGCCGCCTCCATCAACGAACGGGCTTGCAGAGCAAGCAGGCTGTTCCGCGTTCCTTGATACAGATACGGCAGCAGACCGACCAGATACGCTCCGGCCGTGATGAAAATCATCGGAATCCCGCTGCCTGAATAAGTGCGAATCAGGCCGACCGCCATAATGACACCCGGAACGGCGTAGGTGAGCATGACAAAAAGCTGAACGAGCCTCTCCAGCCGGGGAGCGTAGACGACGATTGAAAAAACAGCCGGAACGATAATGACGACGGCAGCGACAGTCGTCAGGGAGCTAAGCAAAAAGGAGCGTCCGAATGCCTGCAAAAACCGCGGGTCGCCATACAGCTCCGCGAACCATTTTCCCGTAAGCCCTTCCGGCAAAACCGTGCTGTTCCACTCGGTTGCCAGCGAATACAGCACGGTAGCCGCTACAGGCAAAAACAAATACAGCATGACCAACGCAAACGACAAGGACGGCAAACCAATCCGCTTCAAGACAAATCCCTCCGTATCTTCCGCGTCAGCCACTCGTTCACGAGCAGGGCTGCGGCAAGCGTCAGGCCGAGCAGGACAGCAAGCGCGCTACCAAGCTCGGGTCTGGCAAAAATGTCGCCGGAGACGAGCGCGCCAATCCGAATCGGCACGAGATTGTAGTTGCTCCCGGTGAGCGCGTAAGCCGAAGCATAGGCCCCCATCGCGTTGGCAAACAAAATGCTGAATGTGCCGACGATGCCTGGCAGCAGTACCGGGAAACCGATCCGCAGCCAAAAATTCCAGGGGCTTGCCCCAAGCAGCTCGGCCGCTTCCATCCACTGCTTCTGAATGGCGTGGTACAGAGGATACAGCAGCATCACTGCCAAAGGCAGTTGAAAGTAAATATAAACAAGCGTCAACCCGCTCCACGAATAAAGCGTAAACGATTGTCCGAAATCAATCCCCAGTTGCTTCGCGAGCAAAACAAACAGGCCACTGTTGCCCAACAGGACAATGAAGGCAAAAGCGAGCGGGATACCTGCAAAATTGGAGGTCAGGTTCGTAATGACGAGCACTCGCTGTTGCAGAGACTGCGGGAAGCGGGTAATCGCATAGGTAGCGAAAACAGCAGCGACGATTCCGATGAGCGAAGACAAGAGCGAGATGAGCACGCTGTTTTCAAATGCCTGCAAGTAGTACGGATTGGCAAAAATCTCGCGATAGTGACTGAATGTAAAACCGCCGTCCCCTTCGGCCTGAAAGCTCCCACCGATCATGGAAAGCAACGGGGCGAGCAGAAACAGCGCGATCATCGCAAAAAACGGAATCGTCGTGACCAAAAGCATGCTGACAAATCGTTTCATCGCAAAAGCTCCTTTCTGAGCGGAAAAGACGCCCCCTCAGGGAGACGTCTTGCTCTGCCCGGATACCGTCAATGGCTGCATCGCTTCCGAGGGGGAGATGCCGAGCAGTTGGCAGGCAAACGGAGCCACCTGCAATTGCGGGATCGCCACCTCGCGTATCCCCGGAGATACCCGGTTGCTGATGACAAACAGGGGAACGTCCCGGTCAGCGCTAGACGTACCGCCGTGATTTCCGTCCGCTGTCATTCCGTGATCGGCTGTTACGATTATTTGATAGCCCGCGTCGATCCACTCGGGAAGCACGTTTGCCAGGATCGAATCTGCCGCCAGAACGCGGTTGCGATAGCGCGCGGAATCCGCCGTATGCTTGTGGCCGTCATCGTCAATGTTCATGGAGTGGACGTAAAGAAAATCCGGATTGAATCCATGCAACAAAAAGTTGGCGTCGGCAAACAGGTGAGTATCCGGATAGTGATCTTCCCAGTAAAACATCCCGTGTTGTATCGGCTTGTCCGTGTTCAACTGGATGCGGTCGTGAAACGGGCTGAACGGAGCCTTGTTGTACAGCTCGCTCACCCAGCAATAAGCGGCAGCAGCGTTGGACATCCCGTTTTTGCGCGTCAGGTGGAACAGACTCTCCTGATGCGAAAGCCGCACCGCCTGATTGCTGGAAATCCCGTTTTTCCACGCAGGGGTTCCCGTCAAAAGAACCTCGTACAAAGGCCGGGAGAGACTGGGCAATTCCGAGCGCACCTGGAAGCGGGCAGCGAAGCCGTACTCGACCAGATGATGCATGTACCCCATGTGCGAGACAGCCGTGTCGAATCTCAATCCGTCGAGCACAATCATGGCGAGCTTGTTAGCGGACATGGATCAACACCTGCTCTTGCCATAGCTGCGGCAATTTTTTCGCTGTCTCTTCCCATGCATTCAAATCGCCAACCGGACGCGCATTTTTGTACATTTCTTCCGGGAGCAGCTTGGCCTTGGCAGACTCGTCAAGCTTGGCATTCGCGCGAATGGGTCTGGCATAGCCGCGAGCCAGATTGGACTGTCCGGCATCGGAGAGGATGTATTCACGTGCCAGCATCGCGGCGTGCGGATGCTTGGCGTACTTGTTGATAAGCGTAGCGTACCCGCTGCTGACCGATGCTTCTTCCGGGATGATGACGTCAAAGCGGTTTTTGTCGATTTTGTCACGGTAGCCGAGCGCGTTGAAGTCCCACACGATGGCGACTTCGATTTCGCCCTTTTCCAGATTGGCAAGGCTCGGGTCGCTCGTGCTGAGTCGCTTGTTTTTCGCCAGGTCAGCAAAAAAGTCAACGCCGGGCTGAATATTTTTCTCGTCTCCCCCGTGGGCATAAGCGGCGGCCAGAACGGCAAACTGCGCCTGATTCGCTTTCATGACGTCGCCAATCGCGATCTTGTAGCTTCCGCTTTTCAGATCAGCCCACGACTTGGGAGGATTTTGCACTTTGGTCTTGTCGGTGAGAAAAGCGAGCGTTCCAGTATAGCCGAGCACCCAGTGCCCTTCATCGTCCTTTGCCCAGTCGGGAATGTCGTTCCAGTAGGAGGTTTTGTAAGGCAGCGTCAGCCCTTTTTGTTTGGCTAACGGTCCAAATGCGATGCCCACGTCGCCGATATCTGCTGTGGCGTCTTCTTTTTCTGCTTCAAACTTGGCCAATTCCTCTGCGCTCGACATGTCGGTGTCCGTATGCTTCAAGCCGTATTCCTTCTGGAGATTGCCCCATGTCTCTCCCCAGTTTGCCCACGTGTCCGGCATCCCTACAGAGTTGACTTCGCCCTCCTGCTTCGCTTTTTCCACGATTTGCTCCAGGGTCAATTGCGACGTATCCAGAGTAGCGTCTGATTTCGTCTCGGTGGCACATCCGGCAAGCAGTAAAACGGATGTTACGACAGCAACGGTTCGTTTCCAGCCCAACTGGTTCCCTCTCATCTTTTAAGGCCCCTTTTCGTTTTTATTTGTGTTTGATCGTTTTGTTTTTTCGTCTATCATCGTAAACAACCAAAATGAAACTGATATAAATGGGTTGTAAAGAAGCGATTAAGACTCTGTGAAAAAAAGAAAAGCGGCCCTCTGCTGCCAGAGAACCGCGTCGCGTCCGAAAAAAAGCGATGATCGTTTTCACTCTTGTTGAAAAACGAAGAAGAACTAGGGGTAGTCGCACCCCTAGTCCGTTTATCGTGCTTCTTCTGTTTAGTTGTGAGCGAACTGCTCTTCTTCTGTCGACCCGGTCAAAGCTGTGGTCGAAGAAGTTCCGCCAGCGATCACTTGCGCTACTTCATCGAAATAGCCAGTGCCAACTTCACGCTGATGGCGAGTCGCGGTATAGCCGTGAACCTCGCTTGCAAATTCAGCCTGCTGCAATTCGGAGTAAGCAGCCATTCCGCGATCGCGGTAGCCGCGCGCCAGCTCGAACATGCCGTAGTTCAGGGCGTGGAAGCCTGCGAGCGTTACGAACTGGAACTTGTAGCCCATCTCTCCCAGCTCCTCCTGGAAGCGAGCGATCGATTCCTCGTCGAGCTTTTTCTTCCAGTTGAAGGACGGGGAGCAGTTGTAGGCCAGCAGCTTGCCTGGATATTGGGCATGGATCGCTTCTGCAAAGCGGCGTGCTTCCTCCAGGTTTGGCTCGGAAGTTTCACACCAGATCAGGTCTGCATACGGAGCGTAAGCGAGTCCGCGGGCAATCGCCGCGTCCAGCCCCCCGCGGAGGCGGAAAAAGCCTTCTGGAGTGCGCTCGCCGGTGAGAAACGGCTGGTCTTGCGGATCGACGTCGCTCGTAATCAGGAAAGCGCCGTTTGCGTCTGTACGCGCTACGATGATGGTCGGAACGCCCATGACGTCAGCAGCCAAGCGAGCGGAAATCAGGTTGCGGACAGCAGCCTGCGTCGGGATCAGCACTTTCCCGCCCATGTGGCCGCATTTTTTCTCGGAAGCGAGCTGGTCTTCAAAATGCACGCCGGCAGCTCCCGCTTCGATCATGCTTTTCATCAGCTCAAACACGTTCAGTGGCCCGCCGAAGCCCGCTTCCGCGTCAGCGACAATCGGAGCAAACCAGTACGTATCTGTACCGCCTTCGGATTGGTCGATCTGGTCTGCACGCTGCAGAGCCTGGTTGATTCTTTTTACGACATGAGGAACGCTGTTTGCCGGGTAGAGGCTTTGATCGGGATACATTTGACCGGAGAGGTTCGCGTCTGCCGCCACTTGCCAGCCGCTCAAGTAAATCGCCTTCAGTCCCGCTTTTACTTGCTGGATGGCCTGATTCCCGGTCAAAGCCCCCAACGCTTTGATGTGATGCTCGGTATGCAGCAGGTTCCACAGTCGCTCCGCACCCAACCGAGCCAACGTATGCTCGATTTGCACAGACCCGCGCAGACGGTAAACGTCCTCAGCCGAATACGTCCGGGTAATTCCCTGGAAACGCTCGGTTTGCCAGCTTTGTTCAATCTGTTGAATCGCTTCCTGCTTTGTTTGTTTGCTCATTTTCTTTTTCCCCCACTCGTTTTTTTATGATTGTTATTAAAGATAGCGATAGCCCGGTACAGTCAGAAAATCTTCGAAGTCGTCCTCTGTCACCAGCTTCAGGAACAGCTCGCCGGCAACCTGAAATTTGCTGTTTTCATAACGCTCCTGGCCAATCGCTTGTTTCAATGCCTGCAATTCCTCGCTCAGCCATTGCTTGACCAGACCCTCGGTGATCTTTCGGCCATCCTGGAGCACACCTTGTCGATGGCGAATCCAGTGCCACACCTGAGCCCGGGAAATTTCCGCGGTCGCCGCATCCTCCATCAGATTGTGGATCGGCACTGCGCCATACCCGCGCAGCCACGCTTCGATGTACTGCAAGCCTACGCTGATGTTGGTGCGCACGCCTTCTTCTGTGATGACGCCCTCTGGTACAGCCAGCAGGTCGCTTGCCGACACCTGCACATCCTCGCGTTTATACCAGATTTGGTTCGGCTCTCTCATCAAACGGTTGAAAACTTCCATTGCCACCGGCACCAGTGCGGGATGGGCTACCCACGTGCCGTCGTGCCCGTCGTAAGCTTCCCGCTCCTTGTCAGCGCGTACTTTGGCGAGCGCTTCTTCATTTTTGACCGGGTCGTTTTTCACCGGAATCTGGGCCGCCATCCCGCCGATGCAAGGAGCCTGGCGTTTATGGCACGTTTTCACCGCCAAAGTGGTGTAGGCCCTCATAAACGGAACCGTCATCGTCACTTGCGCCCGGTCAGGGGTGATGACATCCGGCTGATTCCGCAGCTTTTTAATGTAGCTGAAAATGTAATCCCAACGCCCGCAATTCAGGCCTGCACTATGCTCCCGCAGCTCATACAAAATCTCATCCATCTCAAAGGCAGCGAGAATCGTTTCGATCAGAACCGTCGCCCGAATCGTCCCGCGCGGAATATTCAGCTCCTCCTGAGCGAACACAAATACATCGTTCCAGAGGCGCGCTTCCAGGTGGCTTTCCAGCTTCGGCAAGTAGAAGTACGGGGCTGTCTTGTTCGCGATCAAGGCATCGACGTTGTGGTAAAAGTAGAGGCCAAAGTCGAGCAGGCTGCCGGAAATCGGCTTTTGATCGAGAAGGATGTGTTTTTCGTCGAGGTGCCAGCCACGCGGCCGTACGATCAATACCGCTGTCTTCTCATTGAGGGTGTATTGCTTTCCTTCCGGGCTGGTGTATGAGATGTTGCGGCGGACAGCGTCCTTCATGTTGATCTGGCCTTGAATCGTATTTTCCCAAGTAGGCGAGTTTGCGTCCTCAAAGTCTGCCATGAAGAGACGTGCGCCCGAATTGAGTGCGTTGATAACCATTTTGCGGTCGCCGGACGGCCCGGTAATCTCCACTCGGCGATCCAGCAGATCATGCGGAAGCGGAGCTACCGTCCAATCTCCGTTGCGAATCTCGGCTGTTTCCGGCAAAAAGTCGGGCAGTTGCCCCGCATCTATTTTCAATTGGCGTTCCTCGCGAGCGGCAAGCAATTGCTGCCTTCTGTCGCCGAATTTTTGCTCCAGCTTGATGACGAACTGGATCGCTTCCGGTGTGAGAATATCCTCGAAGCCGGAGCGCATCTCGCCGGTAATCTGAATTTCCAGCGGATATGGATTGGTTGGAATCGTAGTCAAACCTGTTCACCTTCCCTTGATAACATCTGAATTATTATGGTACAGATCGAATTTTGTCCAATTATTATAGTACAGAAGATTCAAAAAAATGGCTTAATCCTGATATCCGCTGCCACTGCAATGACTGCAGCTCACATGTCCGTCCCCCAAGCAATGATGGCAAGCCGCTCCGTTGTCATCATGACCAACGCCTCCGCATCGTGGGCAATTCTGTTCGCCGTTTCCTTCACACCGATAGCAGTCCATTTCCCATTCCCTCCATATCTGTATTAAAACAATGTTCTTTTGATTTGTTTTTATTATATAACAGAGATTAGTACAGTGCAACACAATTTTCTAAAAATTATAACTGTATTAGAACACATTTTCCAAGCTGCCTTTTCCCCCTGCTCTCTCGCCTTTTCGCCGCCCAAAAAGAAAGCAGCCTCTGATCCAAACAAAGATCAAAGGCTGCTGTGCTTATTTATGGGGTTCTTCCCCCCGCTTATTTCGGCTCGATTTTTGCTACTCCGCCCATGTACGGACGCAGCACTTCCGGAATGGTGATGCTTCCGTCCGCTTCCTGGTAGTTTTCCAAAATCGCCGCTACTGTACGGCCGATGGCGAGGCCCGAGCCGTTCAGTGTATGCACGAATTCCGGCTTCGATTTGGTGTCGCGGCGGAAACGAATATTGGCGCGGCGAGCCTGGAAGTCTTCGAAGTTCGAGCAAGACGAGATTTCGCGGTACGTATTCGAGCTTGGAATCCATACCTCCAGATCGAATTTCTTCGCTGCCGTAAATCCGAGGTCGCCCGTGCACATGCTCATGACACGGTACGGAAGTCCAAGCAGTTGCAGTACCTTCTCTGCGTTTTTCACCAGCTTATCCAGCTCATCATACGAATCTTCCGGTTTGACGAATTTCACCAACTCCACTTTGTTGAATTGGTGCTGGCGAATCAGCCCGCGTGTATCGCGACCAGCCGATCCCGCTTCCGAACGGAAACAAGCGCTGAAAGCAGCATAGTATCGCGGCAAATCTGCTCCATCCATAATTTCATCCCGGTGCATGTTGGTGACAGGCACCTCTGCGGTAGGAATCAGGAAGTAGTCTGGTCCCTCCAGCTTGAAAGCATCTTCCTCAAACTTCGGCAACTGTCCGGTTCCGGTCATGCTTGCGCGGTTTACGATGTATGGCGGGATGACTTCCTCGTATCCGTGCTCGGTGGCATGCAGGTCCATCATGAAGTTCATCAATGCGCGCTCCAGGCGAGCTCCCAGTCCTTTGTAAAAGACAAAGCGGCTTCCGGTTACTTTTGCAGCCGTCTCAAAATCGAGAATCCCTGCCTGGCTGGCCAGCTCCCAATGCGGTTTGGTCTCGAAGCCAAAGCTGCGCGGCTCGCCCCACGTCCATGCCACCACGTTGTCGTCTTCAGAAGTCCCAATCGGCGTGCTTTCGTGCGGCAGGTTTGGCAAGCTCAGCAAAATGAATTCCAACTGCTCATCCAGCTTGCGCAGCTCTTCGTCCAGCTTCTTGATGCGTTCGTTTACTTCTTTCATTTCCGCGATCAGGTGGTCGGCATTCTCTTTGTTCCGCTTCATGACTGCTACTTGCTCAGACACGGTATTCCGTTTATTTTTCAGCGCCTCTGCTTCCTGAATCACTTGGCGGCGTTTTTCATCGACCTCTGCAAATTGATCCAGAGCGGAAATATCTTCATTGCGATGCGCCAAACGGCGTTTTACTTCCTCCAAATCTTGCCGCAGTACTTTTACGTCCAACATGTTCGAATCCCTCCGAATCCATAATAAAAATGCAAAAAACACCCGTCCCCTAATAAGGGACGAGTGTTGTGTACCCGCGTTGCCACCCTCGTTGATACATGCCCAACCCTGGCGCATCTATCCACTCCATCCGTCATAACGGGACGGTTCCGGGCAAAGTTCATTCCTTTGCCACTCCGAGATGGATTCCCTCACATACCGGATCGGTTCGCACCTACCACCGACTCTCTACACCAGGTTGATGTGAAGTACTTGTTCTCATCATCGCATTCTCATTCATACATACTTCTATTGTTAACTGTACTACAGGTTCTATACGTATGTAAAGGGCGCTCCGCCATCATCTTGTACCAAAAAGAAAAGACCGGCATTTTGTCAATGCCGATCTTTTCATGCAAGCTTGGCTTTTATTAGCTTCTGTATTCTTTCACCATGTCGAGGAAGTATTTGTGCAGTCTTGCATCTTCCGTCAATTCCGGGTGAAAGGCGGCCGCCAGATAGTGGCCTTCTCGTGCTACCACGATCTTTTCTTCGTACTTGGCCAGCACTTCTGCGTTTTCTCCGACTTCCATAATATATGGCGCCCGGATGAACACTGCCGGGTAATCTGCACCCACACCAGCCACAGGCATTGTCACCTCGAAGCTCTCCTTTTGGCGGCCAAACGCGTTGCGCTCCACCTTGATAGCCATCAGCCCGAGATGGCAATCATCTTGCCCCTCGATCTGTTTGGCCAAAAGAATCGCGCCTGCACAAGTGCCGAAGATCGGCTTTCCTGCTTTTCCGAACTCTTGGAGCGCCTCCATGAATCCGTACTTGTGCATCAGCTTGCTGATCGTCGTGCTTTCTCCGCCTGGGAGAACCAATCCGTCCAGCTCGTCCAGTTCTTCCACCTTTTTTACGGGAACGGCTGTCGCCCCTGCTTCTTCCAGCATGCGCAAGTGTTCTGCTACAGCCCCTTGCAAAGCGAGTACACCGATTTTCATTCTGCTCACCTTACCAGCCGCGCTCTTGCATGCGGTCTGCTTCGCGAATTTTGGAAATCTCGATTCCCGTCATGGCGCTTCCCAGACCTTTGGATACGCGAGCGATCAGTTCGTAGTCTGTGTAGTGCGTAGTCGCTTCAACAATCGCGCGGGCGAATTTCTCCGGGTTTTCCGATTTGAAAATCCCCGAGCCGACAAACACGCCGTCAGAACCGAGCTGCATCATCAGCGCCGCGTCTGCCGGAGTCGCTACGCCACCAGCCGCGAAGTTCACTACAGGCAGCTTGCCGGTTTTGTGTACTTGTTCCAGCAGCTCGTATGGGGCACCCAGATTTTTCGCTTCTGCCATCAGCTCATCGTAAGACATCGCTTGCACTTTGCGGATTTGAGCCATCATCGTGCGCATGTGGCGAACGGCTTCTACGATGTTTCCGGTTCCTGGCTCGCCTTTGGTACGAATCATGGACGCCCCTTCACCGATACGGCGAAGCGCTTCGCCCAGATCACGCGCGCCACATACGAACGGCACGGTAAATTCTTTTTTATTGATGTGGTACAAATCATCTGCCGGGGTCAAAACTTCGCTCTCGTCCAGATAGTCGACACCCATTGATTCCAGTACGCGCGCTTCGACAAAGTGTCCGATACGAGCTTTTGCCATAACAGGGATCGAAACAGCGTTCAGTACTTCCTCCACAATGCTGAGATCAGCCATACGAGCTACTCCACCGGCTGCACGAATGTCAGAAGGTACGCGTTCCAATGCCATGACAGCTACGGCACCGGCAGCTTCAGCAATTTTTGCCTGCTCAGCGTTTACGACGTCCATGATGACACCGCCTTTTTGCATCTCAGCCATACCTTTTTTTACGCGGGACGTTCCTACTTGTACCATGTGAAAATTCCCCCTACATCATGAAGTCAGAACCGTAACTGTTATGCTCTGTTATGGTTCCTTGTTATCGTCATTGTAAACGATAGATGAGGGGGAAAACAACCATTATTTAATTTCCTGTTCCGCTACTGAACAAATTGCTGAAAAATTGAATGATGCTGCGGAAGAACAAACGAATCCAGCTCGCCTCTTCGACTTCCTGGCTGGCTACTATATCTGCGCCTGCTTTTGCCGCGTCTTCCGGCTGCAGGTAGTCGGCGTCTTTCGCTCCTTCTTCTTTCAGTACGAGCTTACCGACCACCTGGCCTTGCTTGATTGGTGCGGTCAGCTCTTGATACGTAACGGTTGGCGTGAATTTTGTCTCTGCTCCGATTTTGGTCAGCATGTTTACTTCGGTGGCAGTTACTGCGGGTACGTTGAGTTCTACTCCGTTCGTTACAGGTGCAGTTTCAAAACCTTTTACAGAAACATTTTTGTCCAATTGCTTCGTTAATTTGAAATTGCTGAATCCATAGTCATAAAGCTTTTTTGTTTCCACGAAGCGTTTTGTTTTGCTGTCTGTTCCCATTACAACAGAAATCAAGCGCATGTTATCACGAACTGCAGTACCAGTAAAGCAATTACCTGCTGCTTGTGTATAACCTGTTTTTAATCCGTCTACACCCGGATAGTAATTGGGGAGGTCAGGCAACATCCAGTTGTTGTTCGCCATTTTCAATTCATTTTTAGAACCGGGACGGAAGGTAAAACGCGGGATCTTCGATACTTCCAACGCTTCCGGGAAATCACGAATCAGGTTTCTGGCGAGGATGGCCGAATCACGAGCGGACATTAGATTTTCCACTTGATCGGTCTTGATGGAGTACGGCCCCAGTTCATTCGCTGGCAAGCCACTGGATGTGACGAAAGAGGTGTTTTTCATACCAAACTCGGCAGCTTTTTTGTTCATCATCTGCACGAAATTCGCTTCATTGCCCGCTATCTTTTCAGCAAGCAGTACAGTTGCGTCGTTGGCAGAAACGACAGCCATGGCATTGTACAGCTCCCTAACCGTGAAGGACTCCCCTAGATTCAGGTACACTCCAGAGGTATCCGAGATTCTTGCCACATAGAAGGCATATTCACTAACAGGTACCTTCTCATCCCAACTGATTTTTTTCTCCTTAACCGCTTCTAGTACAAGGTATTCTGCCATCATCTTGCTCATGCTAGCAGGAGGCAGAGGGGCATCTGGATTCATGCTGTATAGTATTTTTCCTGTCGATGCCTCTAACAGAATGGCAGATTTGGCTGCCAGTTGTAGATCAGTTGCAGGTGCTGCTTCCACCTTCGTCGCTGCTCCTCCCATTCCGGTTGCAAACATTGCGACAGAAAGGATAAAACCTGTCAGTCGTTTTTTCCAAGTAGTTCGCTTCATAGTTTCTTCTCACTCTCCAGTTTCTGTCATTAGTTCATAAGGTAATTGCGCACCAAGTGTAAGTTTAACATACCATTACGATCGCATTGAAGTCCAAATAGGCTCATTAATAGGTAATTGATTGGATATATAATATATAATTGAAACTCAAATATTTTATGGTAAAATTGGTAATATATTGAATGAATCAAGGAGGCTTATCTCATGAAGAAAGTGCTATTTAGTTTTGCTTCACTCGTTCTTGGTTTGGCTGTTATCAATCCAGTCTCTGCTCATGCAACAGTTGAAAAAAGTGATAACGCTTCCCTTGTGGAACAACAAATTAAAAAGGACATTGGTACGATGAGCATTGAGCTTGACTGGAGAGCTTTTAGTGTAACACAGGGAGGCACATATATTGGTCGCGACACCTTCCAACTCTTTGGAAAAGCTAACGCTGGATTATCTGCTTCAAAAAGTAATTGTGACATAACGGTTTACATCGAAAAATTAAGCGAAAATGGCAAAGTAGAAAAAACAATTAAATTAGGCAAATTAGCTGCTCCAAAAGGTAACACTGATTATACAGACCCGGTTTCCGTGGATCCAGGAAACTATCGCCTGAAAATAATAGGAAATATTTCCTCCGAGGGTGAAATTGCTGTTTATAGAAGATAGTGTACGTTCACCGTGGCTTGTATGAATTTTGCTTGCCACTAGTTGCCTTTTAAACTAAACCCCCCTTTCTCTCCAGAAAGGGGGGTAGTTCCTTTTAACCTATGAAATCGAGTAGTTTGGCGATTCCTTCGTAATTTGCACGTCGTGCGGATGGCTTTCGCGCAAGCCCGCACCTGTGATACGGATAAACTGCGAGTTTTGAATCAAGTCTTCAATCGTTTTCGCTCCGCAGTAGCCCATACCTGCGCGCAGCCCGCCAATCAACTGGTAGGTCACGTCTGCCAATGGCCCCTTGTAAGGAACGCGGCCCTCGATTCCTTCTGGAACAAGCTTTTGCTCGTTCTCCTGGAAATAACGGTCCTTGCTGCCCGCTTTCATCGCGCCAATCGAGCCCATTCCGCGGTACACCTTGAAGCGGCGGCCTTGGAAAATCTCGAACTCGCCCGGGCTTTCCTCTGTTCCGGCAAACAGGCTGCCGATCATAATCGCCGAAGCGCCTGCCCCGATTGCTTTTGGCAAATCGCCGGAGTATTTAATGCCGCCGTCGGCAATAATTGGAATATTGTACTCGCGAGCTACTTGCGCGCAATCGTAAATGGCAGTGATTTGCGGAACACCGATACCGGCTACGACACGCGTTGTACAAATGGAGCCTGGACCGATCCCGACTTTGACAACGGATGCCCCTGCTTCGATCAGGTCGCGGGTAGCTTCTCCTGTCGCAACATTTCCTGCCACGATTGTCAGGTTTGGATATTCCTTGCGAAGTGCTTTTACTGTCTCGATAACACCTTTGGAATGCCCATGCGCTGTATCGACGACAAGCACGTCTACACCTGCCTGTACGAGCGCCGCCGCACGATCAAACGTATCTGCGGAAACCCCTACTGCCGCCCCACACAGCAAGCGTCCTTGCGGGTCCTTGGCTGCTTGCGGGTATTGAATCGCTTTTTCAATATCCTTAATGGTAATAAGACCACGCAAAATGTTATTTTCATCGACCAGCGGCAGCTTTTCGATTTTATGCTTTTGGAGGATCGCTTCGGCTTGCTGGAGTGTTGTTCCTACTGATGCTGTAACCAGATTGTCTTTTGTCATGACTTCCTTGATCGGTGTCGAGTAGTCATGCACAAAACGCAAGTCGCGGTTGGTCAAAATCCCAATGAGATGCTTTTCTTCATCGACAATCGGCACGCCGGAAATGCGGTATTTGCCCATCAGCGCATCCGCTTCTGCCACGGTGTGATCCTGGGTCAAAGAAAACGGGTTGGTAATGACGCCACTTTCCGAGCGCTTCACGCGGTCTACTTCACTCGCCTGCTGCTCGATCGTCATGTTTTTGTGGATGATACCAATCCCACCTTGACGGGCCATAGCAATCGCCATGGCTGATTCCGTTACCGTGTCCATTCCGGCACTAATCAGAGGGATATTCAGGCGGACAGTCTCGCTCAGTTTTACGCGAACGTCCACATCCCTTGGCAAAACTTCTGATTTTGCTGGAATGAGCAGCACGTCATCAAATGTTAGCCCTTCTTTGACAAATTTATCTTCCCGCACGGTAGAAAGCCCCTCTCGGCAAATATTTTTAAGACAGTTTAACAAACGGCATAATTTACTGTCAAGGAATGAGTAAAATGTTCGGTTATGGAGTTTATTAGACAGATAAATCAAAAAAATTACTAGCAAAAGCAACCAGATCACGAAAGTTATTGAAAGGTGGTTACGATGAATTCTGCCTGGAAAATGTTCCGTTTTTTCGAGACGGAGCCTACTGCCCGTAAATATTTGACGTCCTGCTACGACAGCATGGGCTTGGAGCATGCTGAGCGCCTGGCTTTTCAGCAAAGTTCCCGTTTTCTTTTTTTATGGAAGCAAGCGAGGCAGTTTTATACGACAGCAGCTACTGCGGACTTGTCGATCCAGCCGTTGCTGCTCTTCTATGGATGCTCCCATCTGCTGAAGGGAATGCTTCTTACGCGCGATCCGTCCTATCCGCAAAACAGCCGGGTGCTCCAGCACGGGGTCACCACGCGGAAGCTGAAGCGAAACACCTACTTGCTGCTAGAGGATGAGGTCCGGCCGCAAAAAGAAGGCTTTTTTGCTCTATTGGCCCAGCTTTTTCATCTTTCCCCTATGCAGGATCGCTATTCGATGCATGATTTGTTTGCTTCCATACCGGCAATCAGCGATGTCTACGCCGCTCTGTCCGAAAAGCCACAGCATTGGCTGCAAGTACACTGGAGCAAAACTCATACAGCCGATCAAGCTTCCTCTGACACCCAATCGTGGGCCGAGATTGCTTTTCCGGAAAAAATGGACGGGCCGTTGGCATACTCAGCGGAAACCTTCGTTCAATACATCAACAGGGTCGCGCCAGATAGCTCGCGTTTACAATTAAGCTGGCGAGAAGGGAATGCAAAGCGAATACTTCTTCCTGAAACTGCTCTGTCCGCACTAGATCAACACCCTTTATTTCGCTGGCAAGAGCACCGGCTTTTCTTTTGGAACGGCTCGTCGGATTCGCTTCCTCTTCCCGAGTGGGCAAGCCACTTCTTGCTGCTGTATTTGCTGAGCATGCTTTGCAGATATGAAACAGAGTGGTGGGGAGAGCTGGTCTTATCCCACGGCCTTGCTGAACGCTATCTTGTGGAGCTTTTTTTGGAGCACCATATGTCTAGCTATCCCACTGTTATTATGAGACAGATCCAGCAAAAAAACTCTTCGCTCCCGCATGGCCTTCCCTTTTGTGACGGCTAAGCTGTGTTCGATTTTCCTTGTGGGTACGTCCTTGTGTTCCAAGGTACACAAAAAAAGCTGCATTCTCCATTACTCGCAAAAGTAATCGGGAATACAGCTTTTCTTCTTATTCCTTCAAAACTGAATACGCATGTTTGCTAAGAAATGTGTGGATAAGTCCTCGACCGATTAGTATTCGTCAGCTCCACGCGTTGCCGCGCTTCCACACCGAACCTATCAACCTCATCGTCTATGAGGGGTCTTACCAGCTTAACGCTGTGGGAAATCTCATCTTAAGGGGGGCTTCACGCTTAGATGCTTTCAGCGCTTATCCCTTCCATACATAGCTACCCAGCCGTGCTTCTGGCGAAACAACTGGTGCACCAGCGGTATGTCCAACCCGGTCCTCTCGTACTAAGGGCAGCTCCTTTCAAATTTCCTACGCCCGCGACAGATAGGGACCGAACTGTCGCGGGCGTAGGAAATTTGAAAGGAGCTGCCCTTAGTACGAGAGGACCGGGGTGGACATACCGCTGGTGCACCAGTTGTTTCGCCAGAAGCACGGCTGGGTAGCTATGTATGGAAGGGATAAGCGCTGAAAGCATCTAAGCGTGAAGCCCCCCTTAAGATGAGATTTCCCACAGCGTTAAGCTGGTAAGACCCCTCATAGACGATGAGGTTGATAGGTTCGGTGTGGAAGCGCGGCAACGCGTGGAGCTGACGAATACTAATCGGTCGAGGACTTATCCACACACTCTTAGCAAACATGCAGATCCAGTTTTCAGGGAATGAAATAAGCCTCTTTACCTCACAATGGGTGGTATTATCCCCTCATGGTAGACAGTGAAAAAAGACCTCATGGTATGATGAGATAAACACTGTTGACCGGAGGGGATTTTCTTATGCCGCCACGTAAAGGGCAAAAACAGCAGCAATATGACGAAGCAACGAAGAGCGAAGCAGTACGTTTGCGGGTTGAGGAGCATTGGAGCTACCCAATGATAATGGAGAAATTAGGCATTAAAAGTAAGACGCAGATTCGGGAGTGGGTACAGAAACGGCAAAACGGTGAAACGTTTGAAGACTATAGAGGGCGATGGATCAAGAAGTATTTCAGCAGTCTAGAGGAAGAGAACAACTACTTGAAAGCGCAGGTCGAATACCTAAAAAAGCTCAATCCAAATCTACACGGGGAGGGAAGTTGGATAAGCAAACCCGGTTTAGGACGATCGAAGAAATGAGTCGCAAGTACGCTGTGGTCATGCTATGCGAAATAGCGGAGGTCTCCCGGGCGGGCTACTACAAGTGGAAGGCGACGGAGAAGGTTCGTAAGGTACGTGTAGAGCAGGATGCCGACCTAAAGGAACATATACTGGCAATTCACCGCATTCGCCCATACTTTGGGTATAAACGAATGCGCACGGCTCTACGCAAAGAGGGACTACAAGTAAATACGAAGAAAGTTCGCCGACTGATGCGAGAATTGGGCATCCGCTCAGTGATCCGCAAAAAGCGTCCATTTGCCGGCCGCAAGCCCTCCATCGTGGATAATGATAATCAGCTTGTCGCCGCTTCTTGTTTCCACCTGGTACTTTCGTCCGATTCCTGGCAAATCTGATTCCCTGATAGTGAACATGGAAACGCCTCCTAAAAAGTGGAATCCACCTGTTTTTCGACAAACAAATAATTGTTTGCTAATATCATCATATACTTAAATGATGCGAAAAGTCTATATTTCGAAACAGTTTGCAAAAAATATGACACACTTTGTCTGATTTCTGAATGGGCAGAAAAGTACAAAAAAAGACCGCCTCTGCGAGTAGTCCAGGTAAACGATCTTTAACTTGGGTTGAACACTATGATTGTCTTTTTTTGATGTCTTCCAGCAGCTTGATGATTCGTTCGTTTTGCTCGACTTGCATGAGAATGTTCGCGTTGATTTTCCGCAGGGCGTCGTACAGGGCAGCCAAAGCAGCAACGGCAACGACGGCAACCAAAACCAGCATCGGATCGCTCCTTTTACATTTTCTGCTAATCTATCTAATAGAAAGAATTGTACCATATTTACCAGATTTGGCGTGCGCAAGGCCCATAGCTTTGCACAGATTCTCCCGGGCAAATGCCGCTTTTCATTGAACTATGAACAAATCGTCTCTATACTTGAATCATAAGCATCGGTTGATATAAAAGAGGGGTAGTATGCAAAACTGGCTGACGCATTTCATTGAACAATACAGCTATCTGGGCATTTTTTTGATGATGGCGCTGGAAAACGTATTTCCACCGATTCCTTCTGAAGTGATCCTGACATTTGGCGGTTTTATGACCACACACTCGGCGTTGACCGTGCCGGGTGTCATTTTGTCGGCCACGTTCGGGTCCGTACTCGGCGCGATTTTGCTTTACGGGATCGGCTACTATTTGGACGTAGGAAAAATCGAGAAGGTCGTAGAGCGCTGGGGACATCTGCTGCGGGTCAAGCAGACAGACATCGAGAGAGCGCATGCCTGGTTTGACAAATACGGCTACTGGACGATTTTGTTTTGCCGGATGATTCCGTTGGTGCGCAGCCTCATTTCCATTCCGGCGGGGATGACCCGGATGAATCTCCCGCTGTTTTTGCTGTTTACGAGCATCGGGACGCTGCTGTGGAACATTGCCCTGGTGTGGATCGGGGCGTTTCTCGGCGAATCGTGGCAAGATGTTTTGCACGTGATGGACGTCTACTCCCACTTTGTCTACGGGGTGATCGCTGTCGCTGCTCTTGTTTTTCTCATCGTTTTCCTGCGCAAGCGCAGAACCCATCCATAAAGCGTTGCCCGCTGTCAGCCATCCGCCATCTTTCCGTTTGGGAAAGGTGGTTTTTTCAGCTAGGGAGCCTTTTGACAAAATCGTATCGGCATACAGGCAGCGAAAGCGTCGCCAAAAGCGGGCAGGCAGGCGAAACAGGTAAAGATCGTGAAAAAAGTCGTAATACTCTTGCAAATACAACGGCATTGCTTTTCGTTATCGTGTAGGGTAGGGGACCGCAGCACGCTTTTTCCCTCATGCACAAAAAGACAGGGAGGCGATTGCCAATGATCGATGTATTGCTCGTAAACGGCGTGGTCATCACGATGGACAAGGACAGACGGGTGATTGCGGACGGCGCAGTTGCGATTGACGACGGGCGGATCGTGGAGGTCGGGGATACTGCCCAGTTGACGGAGAAATACACGGCCGAGCGCGTGATCGACTGTGCCCGCCACTGTGTGTTGCCGGGCTTTATCGACGCGCACGGGCACGGCGGACACTCGCTGTTCAAGACGATTGCCACCGACAACATCAACGACTGGATGCCGATTATCACCAACGTGTACAAGCATGAGGTCACCGACGATTTCTGGTACTACGAGGGCAAGCTGTCCGCCCTGGAACGGCTCAAGGCGGGGATTACGACAGGAGTCAGCGTGCTCGGCTCCATGCCGCGCTCCGACGATCCGGTTGTTGCCTTGAACCATGCGCAGGCGTACGCGGAGGTCGGGGTGCGGGAGATCGTTTGCACAGGGCCGTGCAACCCGCCGTGGCCGCATCCGTTCAGCCGCTGGGTCGACGGGAAAAAGGTGACGAAGGAAGTGACCTACGAAGAAGTGCTGGCGGGAGCCGAAGCGGTGATCGAGGCGCTGCACCATGCCAACTCGGACAGGACGCGGGCGTACATCACGCCGTTTGTCATCGTCACGTCGATCAACCCGTCGGCTCCGACCCAGGCCGATCAGTTGTTTGGCCCCACCGATTTTGACCGTTACCAGGCGCGAAAAATCCGGGAAATTGCCCGCAAGTACGACACGCGGATTCACTCTGACGCGTTTGGCGGCATGATTCATCTGGCTGTGCAAGACAAAGAGTACGCCTTGCTCGGCCCAGACGTCCATTTGCAGCATTGCCGCGGCATTTCGTTTGACGAAGCGAAAATTTTGGAGGAGACGGGGACGAATGTGAGTGCTTCGCCCGGTTTCGGGCAAATCAACGCCCGGACGCCGATCACCGAGCTATTGGAAATGGGGGCGACCGTCGCCATCACGACGGACGGCACTTCGCCGATGACGCCGTTTGACATGTTTCAGGCGATGCGCAGAATGCAGCTTTTGCAGCAGGCGGCTCTGCGCGATTACTTTTACCTGCCGCCCGGCAAGCTGCTGGAAATGGTGACGATTGATGCGGCGCGCTGCGTGGGCTGGGACGACGAGCTGGGCTCGCTCGAAGCAGGGAAAAAGGCCGATGTGATTACGGTGAACATGCAGCAGGCTCATTTGACGCCGGAAACGATGCACGTCCAACGCTTGGTGTACCAGGCCGTTGGCGGCGATGTGAACCACGTGATCGTCGACGGACAGTTGGTCATGGATCAGCGGCAGGTGCTGACTGTGGATGAGCAGCGCATTTTGACGGAGGCGAATGAAGAGGCGGCACGCACGATTGCGCGGGCGGGGCTTGCCGCTTACATGCAGCCGGGCAAGTACTTCTGGGGGCATGCGCGGGCCTACCTGGATGAAGGGCGGGCGCGGCCGTTGTTTTCGTAGCGACTAAGGCTGCGCCAATGGCTTGTTGGCGTAGCCATGTTATCGAACGGTTCGCCAAGGGGACTGAGAAGCCATGGCTTGCAACGGCGGGGCAAGGAGCCGACATCCTTGCCCTTTTCCTCTGGGGCGGCCATGTTCACGGAGAAAATGCAGGCGGACAAGAACCGAACAGCAGGAACTGTGCAGGGCGGCAAGGAATTAATACGTAAAGCCAGTACGCGCCCAGTAATGTAAGCGCATACATATCGTCTGCATGAAACGGAAAAAGGAGGCCGACCACAGATGAATCCCCATCCGCATGGAAGCAACGAACCGGACAAGTCCTCGCTGGAACACGATATCCATACCGATTTCAAGAAGGAAATGACGTATGGCGACTACCTGCATCTGGACAAAATTTTGGCAAGCCAGCAGCGGCTGTCGACTCATCACGATGAGATGCTGTTCATCATTATTCACCAGGTGAGCGAGCTGTGGATGAAGCAGATTTTGCACGAGCTTGCCGCGGCGATGGACTGTATTGCCAATCACGAGCTGGAGCTAATGATAGACTCATCAACGCTTTCGCTGTTCAGTTTTCAAAGAGCATTTTTCACTCGCCTCTCAAGGCGACTTTCCTAGTATATCATGCCGTCCAAGCTTTTGCAAGATGTTTTTTAAAACTCCTTTTCGCTCAGCAGCGACAATTCAATACTCTATCAGATAAGAATCCTGAAGTCAACACTTTCATTTTCTTATTTGATGTCTGCTTCAATTGAAGCGACAAGAAGTATCTTACCATGTATTGAAATACAGTACAAGCAATTTTTAAAATGAAATTAAACTTTTTCACTAAAAATAAAAGAGAGGCGTAATTACCGCCTCTCCCCCTGCTCTAAGACTGCTCCAAGACACGAATAATCGACAAATGTCTGGCATCCACCAGGTTTACAATCTTGCCCCCGGTCTCCACCATTGGCCGGGTAGGATGGTTCCGATCTGTAAATACAATCTTTCCTATCGTCCCGTCACTCAGCTCGACAATCGTACCGATCGTAAATTGAGTAATCCCATCCACAAATTTGCGTACAATAGTCGGGTCAAGCTTGCCAAAGCTGTCTCGAACCAATTGCTCTACCACCACGTATGGGGAAAGTGCCTTTTGATAAATCCGATCCGAGCACATCGCATGATACACATCCGCTACAGCAACAATCTTGCTGTACAGGTGCAATTTTGAGCCAGGCAGCCCTAACGGATATCCCGAGCCATCCTCCCGCTCATGATGCTGCAGGGCGGCCAGCGCGACTCCCTCGCTCAAACCATGGGAAGCTTTGATGATTTGGTATCCATAAACGGTGTGCTTTTTCATCTCTTCGAATTCTTCTTCTGTGAGCTTGCCGGGTTTTTGCAAAATTCTGCGGTCGATCTTGGTTTTTCCTATATCGAGCAAGGTGCCTGCCAATGCAACCTGCATCCATTCCTTTTCCGGAACCTTGATCCACTTTGCAATCATATAAGAAATGATCCCAACTGCAATCGCATGCTCGTACGTATAGCTGTCCATCCGTGCAAAACGGCGCAGTGACAGCAATACTTGCGGCTGCTGCTGGAACTCCGTAATAATCGGAGTAACCACCTCACGCACTTCCATCACCGGGATGTTATTTCCGCCCTGTACCCGAACCATCAAATTTTTCAGCGTTGATACTGCCTTTTCAAAGGTCTCCTGAATCGCTGGCTTGACAGGGATCAGCTTGTCCGAAGCTTTTGCCTGCTCGTCCGCTGGCGCTTCTGCTTGCCCCGTGGTATTGCCAGCGCTGGCTTCCTCAATATGTACCTTTTTAACCATAAAAGCTTCGAGGAATTCGATTTCTTTCTCAGACAAAAGGGTTCCTTTTGAAAACAAAACTCCCCCTAATGCTGAATATACTTCCTCTGCCAATCTCGCTCCACTGTTCAGTTGCTTCACATCCACGATGGGCAACTTGGTCACCACCCGATCCAACTTGTTAATCATAATAGTTTTCTTTTCCCAATTTTACTCCAATTTCAAACCATTTGCAGGAATAAAGTAACAAATCACTCTAACTTTCTGCTCAAAAAAAGAAACGCCCCTTGATTTTTCGGGGCGCTTCTCTCGATATTTTGCTTTATTCCTCAGTCGGCTCGTCCGGTTCAACATTGGTTGGAGCGTCACCATCACCAACAGTGTCGACAGGCTCACCATGCTCTTGCTCCTCAGAGTCGACCTCATCGTCCTCTTCGTTCGGCGGGCATTTCGCTACTGAACCTACCTGCTCATTTTCCGACAGGCGAATCAGCTTCACACCTTGCGTATAGCGACCCATGACAGAAATACCCTTCATTTCTGTCCGAATGATGATGCCGGAAGTCGTGATAATCATCAGGTCTTCCTCTGGCTCAACCACTTTCAGGCCGACCACAGGACCACTGCGTTCCGTGACATTGTGGGTCTTGATCCCTTTACCGCCGCGAGACTGGATGCGGTATTCGTCAACAGGAGTGCGTTTTCCGTAGCCGTTTGCAGTTACGATCAGAACTTCCGCGTTCGGCTTGATGACGTCCATATCAATGACATTATCGTCATCGTCGAGGGTAATCCCTTTTACGCCGGTTGCGTTGCGTCCCATCGTCCGCACATCGCTTTCGCTGAAGCGAACGGACATCCCTTTTTGCGTACCCATGATGATCTCTTGCTGGCCGTCAGTCAAACGAACCCCGATCAGCTCGTCATCTTCGCGCAGATTGACTGCAATCAGCCCGCCTTTGCGAATGTTTTCATAGGACTCGAGCGTCGTCTTCTTGATAATCCCTTTCTTGGTCGCAAAGAACAGGAAGCGCTCATGGTCGAACTCTTTGACCGGGATTACCGCACTGACCCGCTCGCCCTTTTCGATCTGAATCAGGTTGATGATCGGCGTGCCTTTTGCCGTCCGGCTGAGATCAGGAATCTCAAAGCCTTTCAGGCGGTACACCTTGCCCTTGCTCGTGAAGAACATGATGTAATCATGCGAATTGGTAATGTACAGATGCTCAACGAAGTCGTCATCCTTGGTTCCCAATCCTTGGACTCCCCGGCCACCACGTTTTTGCGAACGGTAGGTGGATACAGGCAGACGCTTGATGTAGCCGTCGTGGGTCAAAGTAATGACGACATCCTCTTCTGGAATCAAGTCAGCATCTTCAATGTGATCCTCGTCAAACGTAATCGCTGTGCGGCGCTCATCGCCAAACTTCTCCTTAATTTCGCCCAGCTCTTCACGAATGATCGCGTAGATTTTGGCTTCGTCAGCGAGAATTGCACGCAGCTCGGCAATTTTCGCGAGCAGCTCCTGGTACTCATTCTCGATTTTCTCCCGCTCCAAGCCGGTCAGACGTTGCAGGCGCATGTCGAGAATCGCTTGTGCCTGCTCGTAGCTTAGGGAGTAGTTTGTCATCAGTCCTTCGCGCGCTTCTTCCGTTGTTTGCGAAGAGCGAATGAGGCTGATAATCTCATCAATATGATCGAGCGCAATCCGCAAGCCCTCCAAAATATGAGCGCGCGCTTCTGCCTGCTTCAGATCGTATTCGGTTCTTCTGCGGATAATGACGCGCTGGTGCTGCAAATAGTAATACAGCATATCGCGCAGATTGAGCACGCGCGGACGGCCGTCAACCAAGGCCAGCATGTTGACGCCAAACGTCGTCTGCATTTGCGTATGCTTGAACAGATTGTTCAACACGACTTTTGGAATGACGTCGCGGCGGAGCTCCATCACGATGCGCATCCCTTTACGGTCGGACTCGTCGCGCAGATCGGTAATGCCCTCGATTTTCTTTTCGCGGACAAGCTCTGCGATTTTTTCTACGAGTCTTGCCTTATTCACCTGGTAAGGAATTTCCGTCACAATGATGCGCGGTTTTCCTTTATCCTCTTCGATTTGGGTTTTCGCCCGCATAATAATAGAGCCGCGGCCCGTTTCGTAGGCACGACGAATCCCGCTAAAGCCGAGAATTTCTCCGGCTGTAGGGAAATCCGGCCCTTTGATGATCTTCATCAGATCTTGAATCGTAATATCCGGGTTGTCGATCATGGCAATGACGCCATCAATGACTTCCGTCAAGTTATGCGGAGGAATATTGGTCGCCATCCCGACGGCAATCCCCGAAGCTCCGTTCAAAAGCAGGTTCGGGAAGCGAGAAGGCAAGACAACCGGCTCTTCCTTGCGCCCGTCGTAGTTGGGCGTGAAATCAACTGTTTCTTTATCAATATCGCGCAGAAGCTCCAGCGCGAGCTTGGAAAAGCGCGACTCTGTATAACGCATGGCCGCTGCCGGGTCGCCGTCTACAGAACCGAAGTTTCCTTGCCCTTCCACGAGCATATAACGCATATTAAAATCTTGTGCCATACGTACCATCGCTTCATAGATGGAAGAGTCCCCATGCGGATGGTAGTTCGCCATAACTTCCCCGACTACGTTTGCCGATTTACGGAACGCTTTGTCAGGAGTAAGTCCCATGTCGTGCATGGCATACAAAATACGCCTGTGAACAGGCTTCAACCCATCGCGAACATCAGGCAATGCGCGACTGACGATAACGCTCATCGCGTAGCTGATGAACGATTCTCTCATTTCCTGGCTAATATCGACTTTGGGAAACCGAGCAGTTTCTTCTGCCATAAACGGTAAACCTCCAACTGGTTATCACAATACGTTATTATACCATATAGAAAGAGGACACGTCCAAAAATTCCAGTCGAATCAATCGATTCCCCTTGGTTTTGCTCCGCTTTTGGCCCCGAATTTTCCCAAAAGCACGTTCCCTATTTATTCCAGTCCTGTTTTGCATTCACTTATGATTTGCCGTTTTCGCCTTCCCTATTCACAAAAGGAAAAACCCGAAACGATTTTAGGAGGAAATCGATTCGGGCACAGATGTCTTTTTGCCTTGCCGGGCCAAATAAACGATGTAGACAAGCAAATACAGCCCAAGTGCAACCAACGAATAACGATACATCGCCGCAAAACTGGTCATTTTGGCGACTGCCCCCAGAATCATTGCCCCTCCGCCGATCCCAAGGTCGAACGCAGAGAAAAATGTCCCGGTAGCTGCCCCTCTTCTCGACGGGTCTACCCGCTTGATCGTCCACGCCTGCAAAGAAGGCTGCACGCCGCCCACACCGACGCCAAACAAGATCGCAGCAAAGATCAGTTGCCATTCGCTCGTGCTGTACGACAACAGCAACAGTCCGCCGCCAAGGATAAATCCACCCGGCAGCAAAATCCAGGCAGGTCCTCTGCGATCAAACAGCCTTCCCGCCAGAGGCCGAACAGCCATAAGCGCAATCGCATTGAACAGGAAAAACAGACCAATATTCGCGATGCCAACCTCAAGGCCAAACAAAGTAATAAAACTGAATATCCCTCCGTAAATAATCCCGATCAGCAAATTCAGCAGAGAGGGAAACAGCGCTGCCTTTTCAATCAGCCCACTCAACACGCTGCCATTCGGCTTTTGCCCAGCAACGATTGGCTTGATTTTTACCAGCCTGGACAAGATCATCGCCAGAGCAGTCAAGCCTGCGGAGATGGCAAACAGCCAACCGTATCCCCAGTTTTGCGATACCCACAAGCCCAATAGAGGCCCGAAAGCCATCGCCAAGTTGCTGAACATCCCGAAGTACCCCATTCCTTCCCCGCTTCTTTCCCGAGGAATGATATCGGACACGATCGTTCCGTAGGTGGTAGTGACAATTCCCCAGCCGATCCCGTGCAAAAAGCGAATCGCCAACACCAGCGCCACACTGACCATCCAGTAATATCCGGCGACGGCCAGCAAAAAGATGGCCAATCCAATCAGCAAAACAGGCTTCCTCCCGATGGTGTCCAGCGCTTTCCCGGTAAAAGGACGCACAAGCAGGGCTGACACGGTGAAAAGGCTAATGACCAGCCCCACCGCCAACTGATCTCCGCCCATGTCTGTCACATAGACCGGAAGCGTCGGAAGCAACATCTGGAACGCAACGAACAGCATAAAGTTGGAGAGTGCCAGGATCACAAAATCTTTCGTCCACAACGCCGTTTTTTCTGACATCAATATTCACTCCCCCTATCAAACCCGCGTATCTTTTCAATACAATAATATATGTAAAGTATAAAAAGTCAACCCATCGAGCCATCCATTATGCACTTTATGGTGCAATGCCTCCCCTTTCCCAGAAAAAAAGACGCCGGGTCAGCGCCGGCGCCTTGCTACAGCTTCACGATCATTTCCAAATCGGAGGTGCGAATCATTGTTTTGGTGTCGATCAGCAGCCCGATAAAAAGCACGGTCATCTTCATCCATTTTCTCATGGCGTATCCCCCTCCGTTTGTGTTGTTACCTTGATTGTACAAGGGGCGCAGTCGTTCTCCTATCGAATTGCCTTGCACGATTCTTACAAAGCTGTAAGAGTCGCAAAAAGTGTGTACTGCATGGCACAAGAGCTCGACCGCTTTCATGAAATCCAGCGTCAATTTTTGCAAAATGCTTCCCATGAACAGGATCGAAGCTGAAAACGGTCCATTGTGCAGTGCTATTTTCCGTATCAGTTTGCCGCTATCCCACTCCACTCAAAGCTAACACCCAAGGCAATATGAGCCTTGGGTGCTTTCCTTTTTTCCGCTATACATTCCGGGAAACATTTGCACTGAGCGCGTTCCTGCCAATTCGCATAACCATGAAGGAAGCGAGCAGGCAAAACGCTCCTGCAGCTATGAACATGAAGAAGTAGCTGTTCAGTATTGTATAGACCACGCCACCACCGTAGGCAGCTACCGCAGCCCCCAATTGATGGGCTGTTAATATCCAGCCAAACAAAATTCCTGCCTGCTGTTTGCCAAAAATGTCTGTCGTCAGCCTCAATGTAGGAGGAACCGTCGCGACCC
Organism: Brevibacillus sp. NSP2.1; assembly: GCF_000470975.2. NCBI lineage: Bacteria > Bacillati > Bacillota > Bacilli > Caryophanales > Paenibacillaceae > Brevibacillus > Brevibacillus sp. NSP2.1. The sequence goes on from NZ_CP048274.1 coordinate 114,739, forward strand.
AATCCAAACCGTAGAACACGATGAACAACCCAAGGCTAAATGTAGAGGTGGACAAAGCCGTAGGCAGAAACATCAAGGAGAGCCCGCGCAGTCCGTAGTACCAGAATAGCAGCCAGCGGTTATTGTAGCGATCAGACAGCCATCCGGAAAGCGTCGTTCCAATAATGTCAAAAACACCAATCAGGGCGAGCAGGCTGGCAGCAGTTACTGCTGGAATCCCGTGCTCCATGCACGCCGCAATAAAATGCGTCCCGATCAAACCGTTTGTAGACAAACCGCAAATAAAAAAGCTGCCGGCCAACAACCAAAAGTCGAAGGATCGAAGGCCAGTGAACAACCCATTCATTGCCGCACGGAATGGATTTTGTACAGGAGCCGCAAGTTCTTGGTCTGTGACTGTCGCTCCGTACGCTGAGAGCCCTTTATCGCTCGGGCGATCACGCATCAAAGCTGCCACGATCGGCACCATCACGAGCGCTACGGAAGCTATCACCCAGGAGGCTGTACGCCAGCCTTCCGTTTCAGCCAGGCTGGCGAGAAGAGGCAGAAACACAAGCTGTCCCGTAGCACCGCTCGCCGTCAAAATTCCCATGACCAGCCCTCGCTGTTGTACAAACCACCGATTGGCGATCATCGCCCCTAATACCGATGCTGTACAGCCTGATCCAAGGCCGACAACCACTCCCCATAACACAGTCAGTTGCCATGATGCCTGCATCCATGTTGTCAGTGCAGCCCCTAAGGCCAACATCAGCAAAGCAATCATCGTGATCCGCCTAATCCCGAACCGATCCATGACCGCTGCTGCAAACGGCCCAACCAATCCGTATAACAGCAAATTGATAGACAGCGCAAAGGAGATTGAAGAACGACTCCACCCAAATTCTTGTTCCACAGGCACCATGAATACACCAGGTGCGGAGCGAATCCCAGCCCCTATCAAGAGGATGAAAAAGGTCACTGCGGCAATCACCCAGGCATAGTGGAAACGCACAGAAGCAGCCTGTTTCATGAAAACTCCTTTCCTGTCCACAAACATCAGAAATTTCAGTATGTAATTCTGTTACTCATTACTATAGTGGAGCCAGACCGCAATTTAAAAATAAACTTTTCCATCCCACTCATCAATAATTTCAATGAATCGAATAGGGAAGACCAGGTAAAAAACAGGGCAGCGAAGCGCTGGCAACAAAACATTCTTGCTCGTATTTAGCCAAAAACTCTTCCTCCCGCATGGCCATCCCTTTTTGTGACGGCTAAGCTGTGTTCGATTTTCCTTGTGGGTACGTCCATGTGTTCCAAGGTACACAAAAAAAGCTGCATTCTCCATTACTCGCAAAAGTAATCGGGAATACAGCTTTTCTTCTTATTCCTTCAAAACTGAATACGCATGTTTGCTAAGAAATGTGTGGATAAGTCCTCGACCGATTAGTATTCGTCAGCTCCACGCGTTGCCGCGCTTCCACACCGAACCTATCAACCTCATCGTCTATGAGGGGTCTTACCAGCTTAACGCTGTGGGAAATCTCATCTTAAGGGGGGCTTCACGCTTAGATGCTTTCAGCGCTTATCCCTTCCATACATAGCTACCCAGCCGTGCTTCTGGCGAAACAACTGGTGCACCAGCGGTATGTCCAACCCGGTCCTCTCGTACTAAGGGCAGCTCCTTTCAAATTTCCTACGCCCGCGACAGATAGGGACCGAACTGTCGCGGGCGTAGGAAATTTGAAAGGAGCTGCCCTTAGTACGAGAGGACCGGGGTGGACATACCGCTGGTGCACCAGTTGTTTCGCCAGAAGCACGGCTGGGTAGCTATGTATGGAAGGGATAAGCGCTGAAAGCATCTAAGCGTGAAGCCCCCCTTAAGATGAGATTTCCCACAGCGTTAAGCTGGTAAGACCCCTCATAGACGATGAGGTTGATAGGTTCGGTGTGGAAGCGCGGCAACGCGTGGAGCTGACGAATACTAATCGGTCGAGGACTTATCCACACACTCTTAGCAAACATGCAGATCCAGTTTTCAGGGAATGAAATAAGCCTCTTTACCTCACAATGGGTGGTATTATCCCCTCATGGTAGACAGTGAAAAAAGACCTCATGGTATGATGAGATAAACACTGTTGACCGGAGGGGATTTTCTTATGCCGCCACGTAAAGGGCAAAAACAGCAGCAATATGACGAAGCAACGAAGAGCGAAGCAGTACGTTTGCGGGTTGAGGAGCATTGGAGCTACCCAATGATAATGGAGAAATTAGGCATTAAAAGTAAGACGCAGATTCGGGAGTGGGTACAGAAACGGCAAAACGGTGAAACGTTTGAAGACTATAGAGGGCGATGGATCAAGAAGTATTTCAGCAGTCTAGAGGAAGAGAACAACTACTTGAAAGCGCAGGTCGAATACCTAAAAAAGCTCAATCCAAATCTACACGGGGAGGGAAGTTGGATAAGCAAACCCGGTTTAGGACGATCGAAGAAATGAGTCGCAAGTACGCTGTGGTCATGCTATGCGAAATAGCGGAGGTCTCCCGGGCGGGCTACTACAAGTGGAAGGCGACGGAGAAGGTTCGTAAGGTACGTGTAGAGCAGGATGCCGACCTAAAGGAACATATACTGGCAATTCACCGCATTCGCCCATACTTTGGGTATAAACGAATGCGCACGGCTCTACGCAAAGAGGGACTACAAGTAAATACGAAGAAAGTTCGCCGACTGATGCGAGAATTGGGCATCCGCTCAGTGATCCGCAAAAAGCGTCCATTTGCCGGCCGCAAGCCCTCCATCGTGGATAATGATAATCAGCTTGTCGCCGCTTCTTGTTTCCACCTGGTACTTTCGTCCGATTCCTGGCAAATCTGATTCCCTGATAGTGAACATGGAAACGCCTCCTAAAAAGTGGAATCCACCTGTTTTTCGACAAACAAATAATTGTTTGCTAATATCATCATATACTTAAATGATGCGAAAAGTCTATATTTCGAAACAGTTTGCAAAAAATATGACACACTTTGTCTGATTTCTGAATGGGCAGAAAAGTACAAAAAAAGACCGCCTCTGCGAGTAGTCCAGGTAAACGATCTTTAACTTGGGTTGAACACTATGATTGTCTTTTTTTGATGTCTTCCAGCAGCTTGATGATTCGTTCGTTTTGCTCGACTTGCATGAGAATGTTCGCGTTGATTTTCCGCAGGGCGTCGTACAGGGCAGCCAAAGCAGCAACGGCAACGACGGCAACCAAAACCAGCATCGGATCGCTCCTTTTACATTTTCTGCTAATCTATCTAATAGAAAGAATTGTACCATATTTACCAGATTTGGCGTGCGCAAGGCCCATAGCTTTGCACAGATTCTCCCGGGCAAATGCCGCTTTTCATTGAACTATGAACAAATCGTCTCTATACTTGAATCATAAGCATCGGTTGATATAAAAGAGGGGTAGTATGCAAAACTGGCTGACGCATTTCATTGAACAATACAGCTATCTGGGCATTTTTTTGATGATGGCGCTGGAAAACGTATTTCCACCGATTCCTTCTGAAGTGATCCTGACATTTGGCGGTTTTATGACCACACACTCGGCGTTGACCGTGCCGGGTGTCATTTTGTCGGCCACGTTCGGGTCCGTACTCGGCGCGATTTTGCTTTACGGGATCGGCTACTATTTGGACGTAGGAAAAATCGAGAAGGTCGTAGAGCGCTGGGGACATCTGCTGCGGGTCAAGCAGACAGACATCGAGAGAGCGCATGCCTGGTTTGACAAATACGGCTACTGGACGATTTTGTTTTGCCGGATGATTCCGTTGGTGCGCAGCCTCATTTCCATTCCGGCGGGGATGACCCGGATGAATCTCCCGCTGTTTTTGCTGTTTACGAGCATCGGGACGCTGCTGTGGAACATTGCCCTGGTGTGGATCGGGGCGTTTCTCGGCGAATCGTGGCAAGATGTTTTGCACGTGATGGACGTCTACTCCCACTTTGTCTACGGGGTGATCGCTGTCGCTGCTCTTGTTTTTCTCATCGTTTTCCTGCGCAAGCGCAGAACCCATCCATAAAGCGTTGCCCGCTGTCAGCCATCCGCCATCTTTCCGTTTGGGAAAGGTGGTTTTTTCAGCTAGGGAGCCTTTTGACAAAATCGTATCGGCATACAGGCAGCGAAAGCGTCGCCAAAAGCGGGCAGGCAGGCGAAACAGGTAAAGATCGTGAAAAAAGTCGTAATACTCTTGCAAATACAACGGCATTGCTTTTCGTTATCGTGTAGGGTAGGGGACCGCAGCACGCTTTTTCCCTCATGCACAAAAAGACAGGGAGGCGATTGCCAATGATCGATGTATTGCTCGTAAACGGCGTGGTCATCACGATGGACAAGGACAGACGGGTGATTGCGGACGGCGCAGTTGCGATTGACGACGGGCGGATCGTGGAGGTCGGGGATACTGCCCAGTTGACGGAGAAATACACGGCCGAGCGCGTGATCGACTGTGCCCGCCACTGTGTGTTGCCGGGCTTTATCGACGCGCACGGGCACGGCGGACACTCGCTGTTCAAGACGATTGCCACCGACAACATCAACGACTGGATGCCGATTATCACCAACGTGTACAAGCATGAGGTCACCGACGATTTCTGGTACTACGAGGGCAAGCTGTCCGCCCTGGAACGGCTCAAGGCGGGGATTACGACAGGAGTCAGCGTGCTCGGCTCCATGCCGCGCTCCGACGATCCGGTTGTTGCCTTGAACCATGCGCAGGCGTACGCGGAGGTCGGGGTGCGGGAGATCGTTTGCACAGGGCCGTGCAACCCGCCGTGGCCGCATCCGTTCAGCCGCTGGGTCGACGGGAAAAAGGTGACGAAGGAAGTGACCTACGAAGAAGTGCTGGCGGGAGCCGAAGCGGTGATCGAGGCGCTGCACCATGCCAACTCGGACAGGACGCGGGCGTACATCACGCCGTTTGTCATCGTCACGTCGATCAACCCGTCGGCTCCGACCCAGGCCGATCAGTTGTTTGGCCCCACCGATTTTGACCGTTACCAGGCGCGAAAAATCCGGGAAATTGCCCGCAAGTACGACACGCGGATTCACTCTGACGCGTTTGGCGGCATGATTCATCTGGCTGTGCAAGACAAAGAGTACGCCTTGCTCGGCCCAGACGTCCATTTGCAGCATTGCCGCGGCATTTCGTTTGACGAAGCGAAAATTTTGGAGGAGACGGGGACGAATGTGAGTGCTTCGCCCGGTTTCGGGCAAATCAACGCCCGGACGCCGATCACCGAGCTATTGGAAATGGGGGCGACCGTCGCCATCACGACGGACGGCACTTCGCCGATGACGCCGTTTGACATGTTTCAGGCGATGCGCAGAATGCAGCTTTTGCAGCAGGCGGCTCTGCGCGATTACTTTTACCTGCCGCCCGGCAAGCTGCTGGAAATGGTGACGATTGATGCGGCGCGCTGCGTGGGCTGGGACGACGAGCTGGGCTCGCTCGAAGCAGGGAAAAAGGCCGATGTGATTACGGTGAACATGCAGCAGGCTCATTTGACGCCGGAAACGATGCACGTCCAACGCTTGGTGTACCAGGCCGTTGGCGGCGATGTGAACCACGTGATCGTCGACGGACAGTTGGTCATGGATCAGCGGCAGGTGCTGACTGTGGATGAGCAGCGCATTTTGACGGAGGCGAATGAAGAGGCGGCACGCACGATTGCGCGGGCGGGGCTTGCCGCTTACATGCAGCCGGGCAAGTACTTCTGGGGGCATGCGCGGGCCTACCTGGATGAAGGGCGGGCGCGGCCGTTGTTTTCGTAGCGACTAAGGCTGCGCCAATGGCTTGTTGGCGTAGCCATGTTATCGAACGGTTCGCCAAGGGGACTGAGAAGCCATGGCTTGCAACGGCGGGGCAAGGAGCCGACATCCTTGCCCTTTTCCTCTGGGGCGGCCATGTTCACGGAGAAAATGCAGGCGGACAAGAACCGAACAGCAGGAACTGTGCAGGGCGGCAAGGAATTAATACGTAAAGCCAGTACGCGCCCAGTAATGTAAGCGCATACATATCGTCTGCATGAAACGGAAAAAGGAGGCCGACCACAGATGAATCCCCATCCGCATGGAAGCAACGAACCGGACAAGTCCTCGCTGGAACACGATATCCATACCGATTTCAAGAAGGAAATGACGTATGGCGACTACCTGCATCTGGACAAAATTTTGGCAAGCCAGCAGCGGCTGTCGACTCATCACGCTCTCCAATAAAGTTTGTTACTGGTTCAAAGCTGGCAAATCATTTAATGATAGACTCATCAACGCTTTCGCTGTTCAGTTTTCAAAGAGCATTTTCGATTGCGTCCACTCAGCGGAGCGGATCTTCATCTTATCATGTCCACCTATCAAAGTCAAGAGCTTTTTTAGGTGACATTTACTTTTGTTCACTCGCCTTAAATCTAGCAATCGCGAGCGGACTTTTAATATATCATGTTCACTTCGTAATTTCAAGAGCTTTTTTGAAAACTCATTGAAATTATTTAGTGGTGCGGTCGGCGAGACTCGAACTCGCACGGGTCGCCCCGCCACCCCCTCAAGATGGTGTGTCTGCCAATTCCACCACGACCGCATGTAAAAACGTCTCAGGAGAGGTTCGAACTCCCGACCGTCCGCTTAGAAGGCGGATGCTCTATCCAGCTGAGCTACTGAGACATATATCGTTAGTTAAAATAAAAATGGGGCGATCGATGGGACTTGAACCCACGAGTGCCGGAGCCACAATCCGGTGCGTTAACCCCTTCGCCACGACCGCCATGAATAGTAACTATACACTTTTGGCAGGGGCAGTAGGAATCGAACCCACACCAAAGGTTTTGGAGACCTTCGTTCTACCGTTAAACTATGCCCCTATGGTAGCGGTGGAGGGGATCGAACCCCCGACCTTTCGGGTATGAACCGAACGCTCTAGCCATCTGAGCTACGCCGCCACGAACATCAGGTAGGAATGAGAATGGCGGAGGGAGAGGGATTCGAACCCCCGTGGGCTTGCACCCTAACGGTTTTCAAGACCGCCCCGTTATGACCACTTCGGTATCCCTCCGCAAAAAATGGAGCGGGTGATGGGAATCGAACCCACGCGACCAGCTTGGAAGGCTGGAGTTCTACCATTGAACTACACCCGCAAAATATGGTGCCGGTGAAGGGACTTGAACCCCCACGGTTTCCCTCACGATTTTGAGTCGCGCGCGTCTGCCATTCCGCCACACCGGCATATCAAATTGGAAAAACTGGTCGGGAAGACAGGATTCGAACCTGCGACCCCTTGGTCCCAAGCCAAGTACTCTACCAAGCTGAGCTACTTCCCGACTATATAAAGAAAAGCGTGCCCTGAGAGATTCGAACTCCCGACCTTTTGATTCGTAGTCAAACGCTCTATCCGGCTGAGCTAAGGGCACATGATAATGGAGCGGACGACGGGTCTCGCTTCTTTCTGGCGCTGCTGCGTCAAAACGCTGCCTGCAAAGCCAGATCGGAAGTGCCCGTGACACTCTTCCTTGATGTTCTGCGAGGGTAAACCCGGAACGGGCGAGAGACCCGAGAACATTGATGGAGCGGACGACGGGTCTCGAACCCGCGACCTTCGCCTTGGCAAGGCGACGCTCTACCAATTGAGCTACGTCCGCATTTTCATCCATCATAGGATGGGTTGGTGCGGTCGAGAGGACTTGAACCTCCACGGTGTTGCCACCACTAGAACCTGAATCTAGCGCGTCTGCCAATTCCGCCACGACCGCATATCTACTTGTCAAAAATACTGGTGAGCCATGAAGGACTCGAACCTTCGACCCTCTGATTAAAAGTCAGATGCTCTACCAACTGAGCTAATGGCTCTCATTATGGCTGGGGTACTAGGATTTGAACCTAGGAATGACGGAGTCAAAGTCCGTTGCCTTACCGCTTGGCTATACCCCAATAGCCATGAAGTAAAGATGGTGGGGAGAGACGGATTCGAACCGCCGAACCCGGAGGGAGCAGATTTACAGTCTGCCGTGTTTAGCCACTTCACTATCTCCCCAGCTTGTCCTTCGTAAGCACGGATTGCTCTTTGCTCGAAAGGATGAAAATGGTGCCGGCAATAGGACTTGAACCCACAACCCCCTGATTACAAGTCAGGTGCTCTACCAATTGAGCTATACCGGCATGTTCAGTTTATTTCATGGTGGCTCGGGACGGAATCGAACCGCCGACACGAGGATTTTCAGTCCTCTGCTCTACCGACTGAGCTACCGAGCCTCGTGTATGTGAGTCCACCATTACTTTTTGAATAATGGCGGAGCTGACGGGACTCGAACCCGCGACCTCCGGTGTGACAGACCGGCGTGAACTCCAACTTCACCACAGCTCCATGGTTTTGTCATTCGTGAAAATGGTGGAGGCTGACGGGATCGAACCGCCGACCCTCTGCTTGTAAGGCAGATGCTCTCCCAGCTGAGCTAAGCCTCCAAAGTACCCCACAAAGTGAAGAGATTGCGTTATAGCAACACCGAGTACTTTGCGGGGACCCCAACAACTAGTTGGGTGTATAAGTGACCCGTAGGGGATTCGAACCCCTGTATGACAGCGTGAAAGGCTGCTGTGTTAAACCGCTTCACCAACGGGCCATGTTTGTAATCATTTCTGGTGCTCCCGACAGGAATCGAACCTGCGACCTCTTCCTTACCATGGAAACGCTCTACCGACTGAGCTACAGGAGCGTGATATGGCTCCTCGGGACGGACTCGAACCGCCGACCGATCGGTTAACAGCCGATTGCTCTACCAACTGAGCTACCGAGGAACATTAGGACATCCAGGCCAATTGCCTATAGGAGTATATTGGTGGAGCTGAACGGGATCGAACCGATGACCTCCTGCTTGCAAGGCAGGCGCTCTCCCAACTGAGCTACAGCCCCATTTTCCAAAAATGGATAAGCGATGTCGCATCCGGCGCTATCGCCTTGTATAAGTGGTGGGCCTAGGCTGACTCGAACAGCCGACCTCACGCTTATCAGGCGTGCGCTCTAACCAACTGAGCTATAGGCCCGTATCACTTCCTGGATCTTTAATCTAGCATACATTTTAATTCATTGCAATAGAATTTTTGATTTTTTTATCGTGCGGCAGTGAATTTTTTTGCAAGAAGGCAGACTCAGCTATCCAAAGCTCAGCAAAATAATAGCTTCGTTCAGTGCAAACCGCCTGTTGAAGCCATTTTCATACCGCCTGGATCGCTGAGCCTTCTTGCCATATACCGAATCTATTTCAAAGCTTAAATGTCCAAATCCCTTACAGATGCCGCGTGTTGCTCGATAAACTCCCTGCGCGGCTCTACTTCGTCGCCCATGAGCGTCTCAAACACCATGTCTGCTTCCATGGCGTCTTCCAGGTTCACTTGCAGGAGCGTGCGCATGGCAGGGTCCATTGTCGTCTCCCACAATTGGTCAGCATTCATCTCGCCCAACCCTTTGTAGCGCTGGACGCTTGGCTTCGGTGTAGCCTTGAGGGTCGCGAGTATTTCATCGCGCTGCTTGTCGTTATACGCGTAATGCAGCGTCTTGCCTTGCTTGATGCTGTAGAGCGGCGGCTGCGCGATATAAATGTACCCCGCTTCGATGAGCTGACGCATGTAACGGTAGAAGAACGTCAGCAGCAGCGTGCGAATATGCGAGCCGTCCACGTCCGCGTCCGTCATAATCACAACTTTGTGGTAGCGCGCTTTTGAAATGTCAAAATCTTCGCCTACCCCGGTGCCGAGCGCAGTAATAATCATGCGAATCTCGTTGTTGCCGAGAATTTTGTCCAAGCGCGCTTTCTCTACGTTCAGCACTTTTCCACGCAAAGGAAGAATGGCCTGGAAATGGCGATCGCGGCCGGACTTCGCAGAACCGCCCGCGGAGTCCCCCTCAACGATGAACAGTTCGGATTCCGAAGCGTCCTTCGAAGAGCAGTCCGCCAATTTACCCGGCAAAGCGCTGACTTCGAGCGCACTTTTACGGCGAGTCATTTCACGGGCTTTCCGCGCTGCTTCACGAGCACGGGAAGCCATCAGGGCTTTCTCCACCACTTTTTTCGCTACGCCCGGATTTTCCTCCATAAAGGTGCTGAAGCGATCGCCAAAGACAGATTCGGTAATGCTGCGCGCTTCCGAATTGCCGAGCTTGGTTTTCGTCTGCCCTTCAAACTGCGGCTCCTGAATCTTCACGGAAATGATCGCCGTAATCCCTTCGCGCACGTCATCGCCGGAGAGGTTCGGATCTTTTTCCTTCAGGAGATTGAATTTGCGGCTGTAGTCGTTAATGACACGGGTAAGAGCTGTCTTGAAGCCTGTTTCGTGCGTTCCGCCCTCATGCGTGTTGATGTTGTTGGCGAACGAGTAGATGTTGCTCACATAGCTGTCGTTGTACTGCAGAGCAACCTCAACGAAAAGGCCGTCTTTTTCGCCCTCGCAGTAAATGACCTCTTCGTGCAACGGTTCCCGGTTTTTATTCAAGTATTCCACGAACTGTACGATACCGCCCTCATAGTGGAACGATTCTTCCCGCTCCTGGTCCGGGCGCGTATCCTTCAGCGTAATGCGCAGCCCTTTGTTGAGGAAGGCGAGCTCGCGAATACGTTTTTGCAAAACGTCGTATTCAAAAACAGTCGTTTCCGTAAAAATCGTCGGATCTGGCTTGAAGGTGACTTTTGTTCCCGTCTCCTCTGTCTCGCCAATGACGGCAAGATCAGCATCAGGCGTTCCGACTGTAAAGCGCATATAGTGAATTTTGTTGTTTTGCTTTACTTCTACTTCCATCCATTCAGATAGCGCGTTCACTACCGAGCTACCTACCCCGTGCAGACCGCCGGAGACTTTGTATCCGCCACCGCCGAATTTTCCGCCGGCGTGCAGGACAGTCAAAACCGTCTCAACGGTTGATTTTCCGGTTTTTTCATGGATGCCGGTCGGGATTCCCCGGCCGTTATCAGTTACAGATACGGAGTTGTCCGGATGAATGACCACCAAGATGTTGTCGCAATAACCGGCAAGCGCTTCGTCGATAGCATTGTCGACAATCTCCCATACCAGGTGATGCAAACCGCGGCTGCTGGTCGAGCCGATATACATGCCGGGACGTTTCCGAACAGCTTCCAGACCTTCCAGAACCTGAATCTGACTCGCATCATAGTTTGTATCGTTCGTCGTCACTTGATCCACTACTCTGTCAACTCCTCCACTTCAGCTTGTACAAAGGGAAACTGATCCAAGCTGTCCACGAACTGAGCGCGTCGCTTTAGCGTCAGAGAAGAAATAGGTGAACAGTAAATGGCGTCCTGGGTGATTACATAAGATTTTGTTTCTTCCACGCTGTGATCGACAATCGTTTTCCGCTTTTCCTCCAGGAAAGCCTTGTTGACCTTCGAGGATTTCACGGTTTGATGGTCGAGGATGGAAATAACTTCCTTAGTGCTCACCACAGTATCTCCACCAATGTGAATAAACATCCCTGACCCCTACCTTTCTCCCGAGATTGTCCCTTCCTTCACGTAAAACCGAGAGGCTTGCTGGAGAACCTGATGCTTTAAGCCTTCCACACCTGTCGTGCTTACAAACGTCTGAACCCGATCCTGAATGGTTTCGAGCAGCAGGGTTTGCCGATGTTCATCCAACTCTGACAAGACATCATCCAACAAAAGAACGGGGTATTCCCCGACTTCTTCTTTAATCAGCTCAATTTCGGCCAATTTGATGGACAGGGCGCTCGTGCGCTGCTGCCCTTGCGAACCGTACGTCTGGACATCCATGTTGTTCACTTTGAGTGAAAAATCATCGCGGTGCGGTCCGATCAGCGTGCTTCCGCGCATAATTTCCCGGTCGCGAACCTCTTCATAGGCAGCCAGCATTTTTTCAACCGCTTGCTCTGCCGACATTTCATCCGTAACGGGCGATGAGTTCACGTAATGCAAAGAAAGCATTTCCCTGCCGTTGGTAATGCCGGTGTGGATCTCCTGCGCCCACACCTCCAGCTTGCGCAGAAACTCAAATCGCTTCCTCAACAATTTTACCGCTAAATCGGCCAGTTGGGTATTCCAAATTGCCAGCATTTCCAGCGAATGGCTTTTTTTCATCGCCAAGTCCTTCAGCAGTTGGTTCCGCTGAGCCAGCACCTTGTTGTAGTTGCTCAAATAATACAGATAGGTGGGCGAAACTTGGCCAATTTCCATGTCAATGAAACGCCTACGCTGGGCAGGCGCTCCTTTTACAATGGACAGGTCCTCCGGCGCAAACATGACTACGTTCAAAGCTCCCACGTAGGCGCTCAGCTTTTGCTGCTCCATTCCGTTGATTTTGGCCCGCTTTCCCTTGGTTGTCAACTGCAGCTCCAAACGAACAGAACCGTAGCGACGAAGAACATCGCTACGGATCGTGGCGTAATCGGCATCCCACGCAATCAGCTCCTTGTCTCGGGGCGTGCGGTGGGATTTGGCCAGAGCCAGAACGTATATCGACTCGAGTGCATTGGTTTTCCCTTGGGCGTTGTTCCCGATGAACAACTGGATCGGTCCGTCAAAATCCAAGGACAAGGACTGGTAGTTGCGATAGTTGGTTAGCGACAGGTTCTTGAGAAACAAGAATCACGCTCTCCTCTCAGCGGCGTACCACTTGAAAGCGGCCATGGCCTTCAATCGCCACTTCATCGCCAGGATATAGCTTGCGGCCGCGCCGGTTGTCCAACTCGCCATTGATCTTGATCGGCACTTCTGCCAAAAACGCTTTAGCCATGCCGCCTGTGTCAATGACGTCAGCCAGCTTCAAAAATTGGCCGAGCGCAATGTATTCGGTGTTGATGGAAACCTCACGCATGGTTTGGCTCCTTTCTTTTACGAAAAAGAACTTTTTTACGAAAAAGACCTAGTAAGTACGGACTGGCAGGATCAAATGCAGCATCCAGTCGTGGTCTGTCGGACGAATCACGAACGGACTCATCGGGCCGGTAAAGCTGGCTTTGATCTCGGCGCTGTCGATCGCACGCAAGGCGTCAATCATGTACTTCGCGTTGAAGGAAATCTTCAGCTCTTCGCCGTTCGTGGCTTTTGGCGTCAAAATGTCCGTAACTTTACCGATTTCCGGTGCGTTGGAAGTGATCTCCACGCTGCCGTCCGGCAATGTAACCAGCTTGACCACGTTCGATTTGCCTTCGCGGCTGAGCAAGGAAGCGCGCTCAATTGATTGCAAAAATTCCTTGGTGCTGACGGTAATCTCGGTTTTGCTGCCTTGCGGGATGATTCTGGTCGTGTCCGGGTAAGTTCCTTCCAGCAGACGGGAATAGAACAGAATGTGCTTGGACTTCACCAAAATCTGATTGTCGGCTACGACGATGTCGGCCGGGTTTTGGTCGTCATCGAGAATTTTCACCAGTTCGTTGCAGCTTTTTCCTGGCACGACTACGTTGTGGAAGGACAAGTCTTCCGGGCATTCTACCATCGCAGTACGGCTGGCCAGACGGTGACTGTCAGTAGCGACAAAGCGCAGCTTGCCTTGTTCCAGGGACCACATGAGTCCAGTCAAGATCGGACGCATTTCGGAAGTAGAGACGCCAAAAACGGTTTGCCGGATCATGGCTTTCAGCAAGTCACAGGGAACGCTGAAAACTTTGTCTTCTTCCAGATGCGGCAGTTGAGGATACTCGCTGGCATCCATTCCGTTAATGGTGAATTCGGCTTGTCCCGAACGGATTTGCGTAACGAGACGGTCGTCTACCTGAATGTGAATCTCATTGCTTGGCAGCTTGCGCACGATTTCGCTGAAAATGCGCGCTGTCAAAACAATGCTCCCATGCTGATGGATCGTTACTCCCCATTCTCCCGCTTCTTCCAAAGGAATCTGCACCTCGATGGATACATCCGAATCGCTTGCAGTCAGAGTAAGTCCCTCATCATCCGTCTTTATCTTAATCCCAGTCAAAATCGGAATGGTGGTTCTGCTGGAAACCGCTTTGCTGACATGTGACACGGCGTTAGACAGCTTGTCTCGCTGAACGGTAATATGCATCAACGTGATCCTCCCTCTATCTGCGCCATTTTTTAAGTGGTTATGCATAATGGCTGCGTCTTTATCATATCTTATTAGGATAAGTCTTTTTAAACAGAAGTAGTAATAGAGCCTGTGGATATGTGGATATGTGGATTGATAACGTAAAAGATAGCCTATACACATGTGGGTAAGTTGTGTATAGGCTTTTTGCGTTATGCACAGGTTTAATGGTTTGCTTTTAACTTTTCAATGAGCGACTGAATCGTAGTCTGCATCTGCGGGTCGCTTGCCAGCGCCCGAGAGATTTTTTCGTGTGCGTGAATGACGGTCGTATGGTCGCGTCCGCCAAATTCGTCCCCGATTTTCGGCAAAGAGGCATCTGTCAGCTCGCGAGACAAATACATGGCAATTTGCCGCGGAAAAGCGACGGTTTTGGTTCGCTTTTTCGCCTTGAAGTCTTCCAGTTTGAGGCTAAAGGCTTCTCCGACTGCGCGCTGGATGTCCATGATCGTAATGACGCGAGGGCGAGAAGACGGAATGATGTCTTTCAGCGCTTCAGCGGCCAACTGCGTATCAATGTCGCGATTAATCAGCGAAGAGTAAGCCACGACGCGGATCAGGGCGCCTTCCAGCTCGCGGATGTTGCTGTCGATCTGGTTCGCGATGTACGCCATTACCTCATTCGGGATGTCGAGATTCTCCGCTTTTGCCTTTTTGCGCAAAATGGCAATCCGCGTTTCCAAATCTGGCGGCTGAATGTCGGTAATGAGTCCCCATTCAAAGCGGGAGCGCAGACGATCCTCCAGAGTCGGAATCTCCTTGGGAGGCCGGTCAGAGGAGATAATGATCTGCTTGCTTTCTTCGTGCAGGGCATTAAACGTATGGAAAAACTCTTCCTGCGTCGATTCCTTGCCTGCCAAAAACTGAATATCATCAATTAAAAGAACGTCTACACTCCGGTACTTATTGCGGAATTCGACGGCCTTGTTGTCGCGAATAGAGTTGATGAATTCATTGGTGAACTTCTCTGACGACAAATAGACCACTTTCGCCGATGGATTGTGTTGAATGACATAATGGCCAATTGCGTGCATCAAGTGGGTTTTGCCAAGTCCGACTCCTCCGTAAATGAAGAGAGGATTGTAAGCTTTAGCAGGAGCTTCAGCGACCGCAAGCGAAGCGGCGTGAGCGAATCGGTTCCCGGCACCGATGACGAAGGTGTCAAAGGTGTACTTGGGATTTAAAATGCTGGGTGGCTGGTCATCCGCTGCTGAGGGCGGAGCGCTCATTTTCACCCGCGGGGCTGGTTGTTCTTCGGCAAATGCGGCGTCCTGATTTTGCAGGGCGACGAATTTTACCTTCATATTGATACCTGTCACTTCATATAGTGTATCGGTAATCAGTTGAGCGTACCTGGTTTCAAGCCAATCCCTCGCAAAGTCGTTGGGCGCGACGACGATCAGTGCATCTTCTTCCAAGGTTGTTGCTCTCGTCGCTTTGAGCCAGGTATCAAAACTTGGTTTGCTTAGCGATTTTTCTATCTTGGCGAGAACTTTGCGCCATAGTTCGCTAATCGCTGCATCCAACCAGAATCCCTCCTTTTGGGCCGTCCGAAAAATAAAATCACCGATAAGAAACAAACGATAGCAATTGCAAAAAACCTCATATGTGTGACCCAATTGTCAACACGGTCGTTTACAGCGACTGTGGATAAAAAAAGTCGAAAAATAGGGATTCCGCTCGTAGAAGAGAAAAAAAGCAGACGGTTATCCGCATCCCTGTGAGTAACGACATACACATAGGAAGGAATCTGTCCACAAACTTATCCACACCCTGTGGAAAAACCGATTAGCCTATCGGAGTTATTCACGCTTCAAAACAAAAACATAATAACAGATATAAGGCATGGCATCAATGGTTTTTTCATACTTATCCACAAACACAACCACTGGTACCAGGCACATATTCACATATCTATATTTTGTGTACAAGCTGTAGATAAACTTGTCGAAATCTGCTTTTGTGGATAAGATGATATCCACAGATCCGGGAAATAGTTTTATGGGGATATTTGCCTTGGTAACGAAATTCCACTGTCGCTTGACTTTTTTACTATATGTCCTTATAATGCAAAAGAATGTCTGTGCGAGACGGAGGTGTAATACGAAATGAAACCATCTTTTAATCCTAACAATCGCAAGCGCAAAAAGGATCATGGATTCCGTAAGCGCATGAGCACAAAAAACGGCCGTAAAATTTTGGCTGCTCGTCGTCAAAAAGGTAGAAAAGTTCTTTCCGCGTAAGGCCACATTTCCAGTGGCCTTTTTGTTTGCGCAATGATGTCGGAAAATTCTTTTTAAGGTGTGAAGAGGATGTCTAACCGCGATGTGGAACCTTTCTTGGGGGAGAATCATTACCTAGCTATGGAAAGGCTCTTGCAGCATAGCAAAGAGCGGGAGGAACCGATGAATCCTTATAAGGATGAAACCGACTTTTTTATTGAGTTGGGCCGTGACTTTGTCGAGCAGCTATCGCTTTCGGGGATGGTATGCGCCTATGCGGGCGGTTCGGTCGGGAGGGGGGAGGCAGACGCCTTCAGCGATCTCGACCTGAATGTGTTCATGGAGGGAGCCTCTGAACATCGAAGTGAAAACCGCCAGTTTCGCGGGCAACTGATTGAGCTTCACGTGCATTCAGTGCCGACGATAGAGGACGTGCGTGCCAACCCGTGGGCGTGGCGGTATTTGCAGGAGGCCCGGCTGATTGCCGATCCCACGGCTCGTTTTGCGGGCTGGTTTGTGCAGATGCAAGATTACCTCGAATCGGAAGAGGCTCGGCAAAAGATGATTGGCCAGGTGAAGGCGGCGATTGCGGCGTATGAGCGGAGCGGAGATGAGGCGCTTGCAGAAGGACGCTTTTATTCAGTTGCCCTGCTTGAGTGGGCCGGCTGGTTGGAAGCTTTGCAACTGATCGCTTGCGTTTCGCATGGAAAGCTCAGCGATCGTGCGCTGTATCAGTTGCTGCGGGAGCTGGGCGAATGGACAGCGCTTGAGCAGTGTTTTGCGGAGACGTATCAGACAAAAGAGGCGCTCATGGATGGGCTGGCGGTGCTTGCGGCCTATCGTGCCCATTTGAAAACGCGCCGCGGTCAGGAGACGTTTTCGCTGGGAGCAGAGAATGACGTTCTATTGAAGCGAAAGATCGACAGGCTGCTGCGACAAGGCCAGTACGTAGAGGCGGGCTTTCTGCTGTTTTCCGAGGCCGTGTGGCTGTATTCCAGCACGGACGAGGGCAACTGGTGGGAGGAGCATTGGGGAGAGCTGCCGCCCGAGTTGGGCGAGGCGCTTTTGGAACTTGGTTTTTTCCAGATGGATGAGCCGGGAGTCTCTGAGCTGCGCAGGGCAAAGGCCGAGCTGATCGCAAAAATAGACTAATTTTCCCTGATTTTCCCTGGTGTTTTTTGATTTTCGCACAAAGTGCGCAGACTTTGGGAAAAAAGTGGACGAAACAAGGATATACTGGTAGATGCTGTTTACGTTTTCTACTATAATTGTGATGTTAGGGGTTGTTTACCTTGCATCGTTCACACCGGCTCAAAAAAAATGAGCACTTTCAAGCAGTGTTTCAACGAGGAACTTCGGCTGCCAACAAGCAATTTGTCCTGTATTCAGCCAAACAAGAGGGACAGGCTGCTTTTCGCGCCGGAATTTCTGTCAGCAAAAAAATTGGTAACGCTGTTATCCGCAACAGAGTCAAACGGCTGATTCGCGAAGCGGTAGCGCGGCTGGAGTCAGACATTCCACTCGGCCTCGATCTTGTCATCATCGCCCGTCCGGGAGTGGAAGCCATGTCGCTTGAAGCCATTGAGCAATCTCTGTTGCACGTGATGAAGCGCGCCAAAGTAATCAAACGGGCACCCGTACATAATGGAAAAAGAGGGTGAAACGATGATTGCGAAAGTCATGGTTTGGTTGATCCGCGGATACCAGTTGTTTATTTCTCCGCTGAAACCTCCTACATGCAGATTCGCGCCCACCTGCTCGCACTACGCTATCGAATCGGTTCGTCGGTTTGGGGCGTGGCGTGGAGGCTGGCTGGCTCTTCGTCGCATCCTGAAATGTCATCCGTTCCACCCGGGCGGGTTTGATCCAGTTCCGGATCAACGCAAATAAGCATACCTCATTGAAGCGGGGAAAAGGAGGATCACCCTTGAGTAGACGTACCCTCAGCATGCTAATGCTGACTATGCTGGTTCTTGTGCTGTCAGGCTGTAACCCGGCGACTGCTGAGCCTATCGGCCCTGACGCAACCGGCTTCTGGGACAAGTATCTCGTATATCCCTTGTCCTGGTTGATTAAAGAAAGCGCTTTGGTGCTTGGAGACAACTACGGTTTCGGTATCCTGGTAGCGACAGTCATCATCCGTTTGATTGTGCTGCCATTGATGGTCAAGCAAATCAAGAGCTCCAAGAAAATGCAAGAGCTTCAACCGGAGATGCAAAAAATTCGTGAGAAGTATAAAAACGATCCGCAAAAAGCGCAACAGGAAACAATGGCTGTCTTCCAGAAAAACGGCGTCAATCCACTCGCGGGTTGCTTGCCGATGCTGGTGCAAATGCCTATCCTGATCGCCTTTTACCATGCCATCATCCGGACGGAGGAAATCAAGACGCAAACGTTCCTCTGGCTGACTTTGGGTGAAAAAGACCCGTACTACATCTTGCCGATCATCGCTGCGATTACGACGTACTTGCAGTCGAAAATGATGGGACAAGCGACACAGGGCAACCCGCAAATGCAAATGATGCTGGTCATGATGCCGCTGATGATTTTGGCCATCGCCGTCACATTGCCATCTGCGCTGTCTCTGTACTGGGTTTACGGCAACCTGTTTACCATCGTACAAACGTACTTCCTGTATCGTGATAAAGGCAATAAGCTTACTCCCAAGGAGGGAACCTCCAAGTGAAAAAGGTGGTAGCTACGGCAAAAACGATAGACGATGCTGTGCAAAAAGCTTTGCTGGAATTGGGTGTACCGCGTGAAAAGGCGAGTATTCGCGTTCTGGAGGAGCCGAGCAGGGGCCTTTTTGGACTGATTGGGGCCAAGGACGCCAAAGTGGAAGTGGAATTTCATTTTGACCCGGTTGCACAGGGACGTGACTTTCTTCAAGATGTTTTGTCTAACATGAAGGTGAACGCCAAAGTGGAGACTCGTACTAATGAAGAGGGCATCCTGTTTGATATCCAGGGCAGCAACCTGGGAATTATCATTGGCCGCAGAGGGCAAACTCTGGATTCCTTACAGTATCTCGTAAACGTCGTAGCGAACCGTCATGCGGACAAACATGTACGCATCACCTTGGATGCGGAAAATTACAGGATGCGCCGCAAGGAAACATTGGAGCAGCTCGCTGACCGTGTCGCGAAAAAGGCTCTGTCGACCAGGCGGGACGTGCGGCTGGAGCCGATGTCAGCCGCGGAGCGCAAAGTAATTCACGCCTTCCTGCAAAAAAGAGCGGATGTCGTCACCTTCAGCGAAGGAGACGAGCCAAACCGATATATCGTCATTGCACCGAAAGAAGCCTCTCGTTAGGCTTCTTTTTTTGGCTTCGCTCGAAATAGACGGAGAACGGTTCGCCAGTTGGAGCGGGCGCGAGAGCGAGGAAAATCGACAAATTGCGACGTGCGCGCTTGCAGCGTGGCCGCCAAAAACAGTTGTCCACTGTGGATAAGCGCGGGAAGGGTTGAGCTTTTCGCAAAAAGATCATACTGTGGATAACGAGAACGGACAGCAACCTTGGACGGCGGGGTTGCTTTTTCTGGTTGGGGAAGGAGAGCGTGCAAAATTTGCACTTTCATTTGGAATTTTTCAGGGCGATCTGTTAAGCTAGTAAGTTAGTGGCTGACTTGTCTGATTGGAAAGCTTGAGGTGAAGGTCATGAAATTCGATACAATAGCAGCGGTTGCGACACCGATGGGCGAAGGCGGCATCGCCGTCATTCGGGTAAGCGGTGCGGAAGCGATCGACGTTGTGGATAAGATATATAAAGGAAAACAGCGGTTGTCCACAGTGGATAGCCATACGATCCACTACGGTCACCTGTACGATCCAGAAACGGGTGAACGGGTGGAAGAGGTGCTTGTGTCTGTGATGAAGGCTCCGCGTACGTTCACGCGAGAGGATGTAGTGGAGGTAAACTGCCACGGAGGAATCGTGTCCGTTGAAAAGGTGTTGGAGCTGATTCTGGATAACGGCGCCAGACTGGCGGAGCCGGGCGAATTTACGAAGCGTGCGTTTTTAAACGGACGCGTCGATTTGTCTCAGGCTGAGGCCGTGATTGATTTGATCCGGGCGAAAACAGACAGAGCGATGAAGGTGGCTTTGAACCAGGTAGAGGGCAAGCTGTCGCGGCTCATTCGACAGTTGCGCCAAAATTTGATTGAAGCCATGGCGCATATAGAAGTAACGCTGGACTATCCCGAGCATGACGTCGAGGAGTTTACGCAAAACTTCCTGCGCGGAAAATGCCAGGAGGTAAAAGGCGAGATTCAGCGGCTTTTGCAGACAGCCAAGCAAGGGAAAATATTGCGCGAAGGCTTGTCTACGGCGATTATCGGGCGGCCGAATGTAGGAAAGTCCTCTCTTCTGAACAGTCTCGTTCAGGAGGAAAAAGCAATCGTCACCGATGTGGCCGGAACGACTCGTGACGTGATTGAAGAGTACGTCAACGTGCGCGGGGTTCCTCTGCGTCTCATTGATACGGCAGGGATTCGCGATACGGAAGATATCGTGGAGAAAATCGGGGTGGAAAAATCGCGTCAGCTTTTGCAAAAGGCTGATCTTGTTCTGCTCGTCGTCAATTACAATGAGCCGCTCACGGCTGACGACTATGCGATTTTTGAAGCGGCAAAAGGCTTTCAGGTCATCGTGATCGTAAACAAGTTCGACTTGCCGCAAAAAGTGGACCTGGAAGAGATCAAGCGTCATTTCCCGCAGCAGCCGCTTATCATGACCTCAGCGCGTGAGGAGAAGGGGATCGACTTGCTGGAGCAGGCGATCGGAGACATTTTCTTCAGTGGACGCGTGCAGCAGGATGATTTGACCTATGTGAGCAATGCCCGTCATATTCAACTGCTTCGCCAGGCTGAAAAAGCGATTGACGAGGCGCTGGCCGGAATTGATGATTTGATGCCTGTCGACATGATCCAGATCGACATCAAAAAGTCGTGGGAGCTGCTCGGCGAAGTGATTGGGGAGAGTGTCGGCGAAGATTTGATCGACCAGATTTTCTCTCAGTTTTGTCTGGGCAAGTAATCGAAGCGAAATGGACGCAGCATAGAAGTATTTGGAGGACACATCGTCCTGTTTAAAAGGAAGTCGTGTGCGAGAGAGTCACTCACGAGTAAGGGGGAAAACAAAAATGAACGTTGTACCTGCGTATGAAGCGGGCTCGTTTGACGTCATCGTAATCGGGGCAGGTCATGCCGGCTGTGAAGCGGCTTTGGCGGCGGCGCGCATGGGCTGCAGCACGTTGCTTTTGACGATCAACCTGGACGCTGTTGCGTACATGCCGTGCAACCCGTCGGTAGGTGGACCGGCAAAAGGCCACGTCGTGCGGGAGCTGGATGCCCTCGGCGGCGAAATGGGACGCAATACCGATAAAACGCACATTCAAATGCGCATGCTCAATACGGGAAAAGGTCCTGCTGTACATGCTTTGCGCGCGCAGGCGGACAAATTCGCCTATCAGCATGAAATGAAAAAAACGATTGAAAATACGCCAAATTTGATCCTCCGTCAAGCGATGGTAGAGGAGCTGCTCGTCGAGGACGGTGTCTGTGTAGGGGTTATCACCCAGACAGGGGCGCGGTACAAGGCAAAATCGGTTGTTTTGACGACCGGAACGTATTTGCGCGGAAAAATCATTCTCGGCGATTTGCAGTACGAGAGCGGCCCGAACAACATGCGTCCGTCGATTCGCCTGGCCCATCATCTGAAAGAACTCGGCTTTGAAATGACGCGCTTCAAGACAGGTACGCCTCCGCGCGTGCACAAAAACAGCGTCGATTTTTCCAAAATGGAGATTCAGCCTGGAGACTCGGTGCCACGCGCCTTTTCGTATGAAACAACGGAGTTTATCATGGACCAGTTGCCTTGCTGGCTGACATATACCAATGAGGAGACGCACGGGCTCATCAATTCGAACCTGCACCGTGCTCCGATGTACTCGGGCATGATCGAAGGGACCGGACCGCGTTACTGCCCGTCTATTGAGGACAAAGTCGTGCGCTTTAACGACAAACCGCGCCATCAAATCTTCCTGGAGCCGGAAGGGCGGAATACGGAAGAAATGTACGTGCAGGGCTTGTCTACAAGCTTGCCGGAAGACGTGCAATTGTCGATGCTGCGTTCGATGGCGGGGATGGAAGAAGTCAAAATGATGCGCCCAGGCTATGCGATCGAGTACGATTCGATTGTGCCGACGCAACTGTGGCCGTCTTTGGAAACGAAAAAATTGCCTGGCCTGTTTACGGCCGGTCAAATCAACGGAACTTCGGGGTATGAAGAGGCAGCGGGCCAAGGGCTGATGGCGGGCATCAACGCAGCGCGCCGGGTTCAGGGCAAACCGCCAGTCATTTTGGGCCGGGAAGAGGCGTACATTGGCGTTTTGATCGACGACCTGGTGACAAAAGGGACACATGAGCCTTATCGTCTGCTTACTTCCCGCGCCGAGTATCGTCTGCTTTTGCGTCATGACAATGCCGACCTGCGTCTGACCGACATCGGCTACGAAATCGGCTTGATTAGCGAAGAACGCTACAAGCGTTTTACCGAAAAACGCCGCTTGATCGAGCAGGAAAAGGAGCGCGTGGAAAATACGCGCGTGCGTCCCGACATGGAGCATGTACAGGAAGTGTTGCGTGCAGCGGGCTCGCCAGAACTGACAGAAGTGATTGAGCTGGCGCAACTGCTGCGCCGCCCGGAGCTGACTTATAGCCATATCGAAGCGATGGTTCCCGCGCCGCAAGCGTTGCCGGAGGAAGTGAAAGAGCAGGTAGAAATCCAGATCAAATACGACGGCTACATTAAAAAGTCTTTGCAGCAGGTCGAACGGATGAAAAAGATGGAGGAACGCCGCATTCCGGCAGACATCGACTACCATCAGATTTCCGGCTTGTCCAAAGAGTCCCGGGAAAATATGTCCAAAATCCGCCCTTTGAACATCGGGCAAGCGGCGCGCATCGCAGGGGTAACTCCTGCAGACATTTCCGTTTTGATGGTGTATCTGGAGTATAAACGCGCAGGTGCAGCGGAGTAAGGAGATCAGCTAAATGACCAAAGAACAGTTTGCCGAGGCTCTCGCAGCGCAAGGCATTTCGTTAACGGATCGTCAGAAGGAGCAGTTTGACCAATTTTTCCGTCTGCTTGTGGAATGGAACGAGAAAATGAATCTGACGGGCATTACCGAAGAGGGGCAAGTGTACATCAAGCACTTTTACGATTCGATCACGCCTGCCTTTTACTTCCCTTTTGACCAGGTAAAGTCGGTCGTAGATATTGGCGGCGGTGCCGGCTTCCCGAGCATCCCGCTGAAAATTTGCTTCCCGCATCTGAAAATGACGATTATTGATTCGCTGAACAAGCGCATGAGCTTTTTGCAGCATGTGGCGAGCGAATTGGGGCTGGCAGACGTTCATCCCGTCCATGGACGGGCAGAGGATCGCGGACAAGAGGCCGGCTATCGCGAGCAGTTCGATCTCGTAGTTGCCCGCGCTGTGGCACGGCTGAACTTGCTGGCTGAATTTTGTCTGCCATTTGCCCAGCCGAAGGGCCATTTTATCGCTCTCAAAGGGGCAGATATTACGACTGAGCTGAACGAAGCGAAAAAGGCGATCAAAACGTTGGGCGGCAAAACGCGAAAGGTGGAGACGTTCCAACTGCTGGAGGGCGCAGGGGAGCGCAACATCGTCATCATTGAAAAAATAGAGGCGACGCCGAAAAACTATCCGCGCAAGGCGGGGGTTCCGGCTAAGAAGCCGTTGGTATAGTAAGAGGATTGGAGAAGATCGCAGAGCGGGGCTGCGGTCTTTTTTTGTTTTGGGAAGTGGAGAGAGAGTTAGGGGAAGATGAGCGGGGATAAGGTGGTTTTTATTGTTTTAGGGGGCTAAGGGAGTTAAAGGGTTTTTGGTGGAGTTTTTTTGCTATCGGTCGTTATTGGTCGGGAGAGCGTAAGTCGGTATTGGTGGGATTGGAACGGAGGGGGTGGGCATGTGTTGTAAGTGGGGAGGTGTTTTTGAGCGAGGCGGGCGTGGTCTTGGGGAGTTAGAGTGGCTAGCGGCCTGGGGAACAGGCTGAAAAGCGGTCTGAAAAGCAGCCTGAAAACTTTTGGGGCTTTTTTGCTTAGGTCAAAGTTCTTTTTCTTATATGGCTATGGTGCGCGAGGAACGATTAGCGCGAGGTTAAAGGGGATATGTGTGTGTAGAGAGGAAAATTGGAGTGTAGGTGGTTGTGGGGTGGGCGAGCAGGCAGACAGACAGGCAGACAGGCAGGCAGGTGGACAGCCAGCCAGACACCAGCCAGACATTCGGACCCATAAGCTGTTTTGGCTTGGTTGGCGAAGTTTTCTTTTCTCACGGCAGAACGTTTGGAACGAAGCGACTTACTCTCGTGAGCAGAGGCGAGTTCGGGTGGAGGTAGTCGTGGCCTGCGCGAGCGGACAGTCGACCTCCAAAGCTTCTTCGGTCCTTTATGAGAAGTCCTTTTACCCGCGACCAACCAACATTCGAGTCCTTACACGCCAAAATGAATCTACCGCTTAGGCGCATGCAGCTCTCTCAGGGCGCATATACATACGAGTAACAGTGACGATAACGATTACCGTTCTGAGAGGATGATAGATATGGAAGAAGCGTGGACTTCCCTTTTTCCACCGGAGCTTCCGACTATTTTGTTGCGGCTGTTCCTTGCCTTTTTGGCGGGAGCCATCATGGGGTGGGAGCGGGAGCGTTTTATTAAAGACGTGAGCAGGCAACGAGGAGCTGGCTTTCGGACTTACAGCCTCGTTTGTTTCGGATCTTGTCTGTTTGGACTGGCCTCCATTTACGGCTTTCAATCCAGCGGGGTGAACAACGATCCCGGCAGGGTAGCTGCACAGGTGGTTACGGGCATGGGTTTTTTGGGGGCGGGGGCGATCATCAAATTCAACGGCTCAGTGAAAGGCTTGACGACTGCGGCCGGGATGTGGGTGGCGTCGGCGATCGGACTGATGTTTAGTGCAGGCATGTACATAACGGCGATTGTAGCTGCATTTTTTGCCTACCTGACTCTGGACTTCCATCGGTTGTTTCCCAAGCTCTTTTCTGTCACCAAGATTTCACATCCTACCGATGAGAGCATAGGTGGGGAAGAGCGGGGAAAACACAGTGGCAAAGCCAATTTCTATGACCACGATCACGATTGATGTTTCACGTGAAACGTTTTTCCCAAGCAGGAATTGGGCGAAGCTTGCAGAATTACTAATATAAAAGAAAACTAAGTCATTTACAGAGAAAATGGCAATAGGTCAAAGGGGATTTTTCAAAACGATCGGATAGGCAATACGAGTCTGGCAGGAAGTGCATCGTGTAGTGCTTGGGAACCTTGTTCGCGGGTGTTGACCGCAATTCTCCAATGAAAATGGGGGAATGCAAGGAAGGGGGCATTTCTGCGTTAAGTGGCTAACGATCTGAAAGGCGAGGGGGACGGAAACTAGCTCTGAAGAACTAGCCTCGTTTCACAGTGGACACCGGACAGCAGCATCCACTTAACGGTATAGGGAAGACTCGATCAGTCCCATGCAACTCTGAGCGGCTGCTGGCAGCATAGCGGAGGGTTTTTAGCGAAAAAATGCCTGAAGCGGGCGCTGATGCACTTCGTCATGCCTGACAAAATGGCAAGGCGCGCGGACTAGCGAATGTGTATATGTTTTAACAGTCAATTCCAGCCGATATTTACACCAGAAAGACAAATAGCTTTTTGCCGAGATTCTGCCATGTGAATGGACAGGACCTTTTTTTCACGTGGAGGGATGTTTTTCGTTTTCACCACGCAAAAATTTGTACAGGATTGCCTGTTTAAGCAAAACGGTTGATTACAGACAGCTTTTGGCGTCGCAGGATTACTTTTTGCAGGTGATGATGCAAAGGCAGCGCAGCTAGTCGCGTCGACTTGGCGGCGAGGCTTGGAATGACTGATGAAGAAGCCCGTGCCGCTTGGCATTCAGTTCTTCGGCAGATGCTTAGAGAGCTGGAGTCTCGAAAGCTTTACGCACAGAGCAGCAGTGGTTTTACATTAGCGCGATGGAACGGGTAGAAGTGGGGGATTTTTCTATGGCAGTGAAGGATTCATTTTCTCGGATTTTTGGATTGACAGACAAGACAGATAATGAAGAAATCAGGCAGCTTCCAGTCGAAGAGATTGTGCCAAATCCATATCAGCCTCGAACGGTTTTTGATGACGAGAAAATCGACGAGCTGTGTCAAACGATTCGCACTCATGGGCTGATTCAACCGATCGTTGTCCGGGTGAGAGACGGCCGCTACGAGTTGATTGCCGGAGAACGGCGTTTGCGCGCAACAAAAAAGTTAGGCATGGAGAAAATTCCTGCGATCATCAAAGATTTCAACGATGCACAAACAGCTTCGATTGCCTTGATTGAAAATCTTCAGCGCGAAGGACTGACGGCGATTGAAGAGGCTGTTGCCTATCAGAAGCTGATCGATTTGCACGATTTGACGCAGGAGAGTCTGGCGCAGCGTCTGGGAAAAGGGCAGTCGACCATCGCCAACAAGCTGCGACTTTTGCATTTGCCGCAGGAGGTGCAAGATGCGCTGTTGACTCGCCAGGTGACAGAGCGCCATGCGCGAGCATTGATTCCACTCAAGGACGCGGAACTGCAAGTAAAAGTGCTGGCAGAAATCCTGGAGCGAGAGTGGAATGTCAAGCAGACAGAGGTGCGCGTCAAGCAGCTTCTGGAAGCGGCGGAAAATCCAAAGGCGGAAAAAGAGTCAAAACCGCGCTGGAAAGCATTCTCCAGAGATGCCCGCATCGCGATCAATACAGTGCGCCAGTCGATTGACATGGTCATGCAGACGGGCTTGCCAGTAGAGACGAACGAGGAAGACCATGATGAATTTTATCAATTCACCATTCGAATTCCGAAAAATAACAAGTAGGAAGCAAGTGTACATGAAGTATGGTAGGCGAAGGGCTTAGCTGC
Organism: Brevibacillus sp. NSP2.1; assembly: GCF_000470975.2. Classification (NCBI taxonomy): domain Bacteria; kingdom Bacillati; phylum Bacillota; class Bacilli; order Caryophanales; family Paenibacillaceae; genus Brevibacillus; species Brevibacillus sp. NSP2.1. The sequence goes on from NZ_CP048274.1 coordinate 142,023, forward strand.
CTTCTCTTCTATGAGAAGGGCTGTTTTTGCAAGAAGGGCGTAGTCGATTTCGGGTAGTGGCTTTTGGGCGAGATGGGCTTCGTCATGAGTTGTGGGCATGGTGAATCGTGTCCTAGCGAAAGCCTACGAGTTGAACACGTATTGAGAATCGCGGCCTTGCAAAAAGTCTGCGATTTGAAGGCGGTTTTGATCGTTGCCTTGCGCAAAGCTTGTGAGTTGAAGTTGCGTTGTGAATGGTGGACTTGGGAAACAGCTTGCGAGTTGAAGTTGCGTTGTGAATGGTGGACTTGGGAAACAGCTTGCGAGTTGAATAGCGTCAAAAATCGTAGACTTGGGAAAAGCTCGCCAGTTGAAGTGATATTCCGAATCGTGCCCTTGCGCTAAGCCTGCGATTTAAGGGCGGAGCGTTGCAAAAGTTGTCGAGTTAAAAGGGCGGCGAGAATGAAGGCTGTGAGAAAAGATTGTGGGTTGAAGTGCCGTCGTGAATGGTGATCTTACGAATAGATTTCGAATAGAAGCAGCGCTGTGAACCGTGGCTTGCCAAATGGTTACGAGCTGAAATGGCGTGTGAATCATAGCATTGCCAAAAGTTGACGAGTTGAAATGGCGTGCGAATCATGGCATTGCCAAAAGCTTGCGAGAAATGGCGTTGTGAATCGTGTCCTCGCGAAAGCCTACGAGTTGAAATGCCGTTGTAAATCTGGCATTGCCAAAAGCCTACGAGCGATAGTACCGTTGAAAACGATGTCCTTACAAAAACCTAACGAGTTGAAGTGACGCTGCGGATCATGCTTTTGCAAAAGCTTACGAACTAAAGTGCCGTCGTGCCCGCCCGCGTGACCTCGCGAAATCCATGCGAGTTGAAATCAAATCGTGTCCCGTACCCTTTAGAAAGCCAACAGTCCGAAAAAACGCCAAGAATCGCAACATAAGAGCATGAACGGCAACACCTGCCCCACTATACCTCTGTCTCTATAATAATAGATAATAGAGAACAGAAAGCCACTCCCATAAAAAAAGAACATATCAAAACATAAAACGAAAAAACGGCAAGGGCGTGGCGACAGGGTCGCCTTTCTTTTTGGGCAAATCCGAATGAGAAAAGTAATAGATCGGAGCAGCGAGCACTTACGACTGTGCCCGACTACCTGCACGACCGATTCTTTTTGGGAGTTTGCATGCGCGGCCTTGACCGTTTTTTCCAAGCTTTGCTTGCGCAAGAAGCATCTTTTTCTGGCAAAAAGGGGACAATCGGAACTGTTCGGACAAAATTAAGGACAAATTGTCTCAATATCAAAAAAACAGCGTACGGGCAAGCAATAAATCTGGTAACATGGGTAGTACCAAGCTTTTTTTACGTTTTGGAGTAGTCGTTGTTTCTCGATGAGGTTTCGTTTTGTGTATAACAGGCAAGCTAGCGCAGCTTTTTGCTTCAGAAGGGGAAGTTTGGAACGGATGGAAGCCTGAAAAAGCTGTCCGAAAGCTTCTTCCTGGTTGGAAACAACAACCGCCATCCCGCAAAAAGCTTTTCCATAACGCTACCTGATACACACATTTCAGAGGCAACGTCACAGGCCCCACATTGAAAAGTTCTTAGATAGTTAAAGAATCTGCCCGGGTCCAGCCGGATCAGGCAGAGCATAGGCAGTTGAAGATAACCGATCACGAGTCTTTTGGCACAAACCAGATATTCTTGAAGGCGTTCCGGAAAGCTGGCGATTGTATCTTGCTAGGCAAAATCACAAGCTTTCCTACACGAGAAAAATGAGGTGGAGAAGTTGGGTAAAATCATTGCGGTTGCGAACCAGAAAGGCGGCGTCGGGAAAACGACTACGTCCGTCAATCTAAGTGCTTGTCTGGCCGCATTGGGGAAAAAGGTGCTGCTGGTGGATATTGATCCACAAGGGAACGCAACCAGTGGTATCGGAGTAAACAAAGCCGATGTCCGCTATTGTATTTATGATGTTCTCATTAACGACATCAGCCCCGTAGATGCGACTCTGCCTACCGAGATTGAAGGATTGATGATTATTCCGGCGACGATTCAATTGGCGGGAGCAGAAATTGAATTGGTTCCAACGATATCCCGGGAGGTTCGTCTGAAAAAAGCCTTGGAGGTTGTGAAGGACAAATACGACTTTGTCATTATCGATTGCCCGCCTTCCTTGGGAATTTTGACAGTCAACTCCCTGACTGCTGCTGACTCGGTCTTGATCCCGATTCAATGTGAATACTACGCATTGGAAGGATTGAGCCAACTGTTGAACACAATTCGCCTGGTACAAAAGCATCTCAATTCGCAATTGGCGATTGAAGGCGTCGTGCTGACCATGCTGGATGCACGCACGAATTTGGGGCTGCAAGTGATTGAGGAAGTGAAAAAGTACTTCCAGGAGAAAGTGTACAAAACGATTATTCCGCGAAATGTTCGTTTGAGCGAAGCGCCATCACATGGACAAGCCATTATAACGTACGATCCACGCTCGCGTGGTGCAGAAGTTTATTCTGACTTGGCGAAGGAAGTGGTAGGGGTATGAGTAGAGGTTTGGGAAAAGGGCTGAATGCACTTATTACGTCCAATCTCATTGAAGAAGGGGAGCAAGTAAAAGAGGTTTCCTTCAGTGAGATTCGTCCCAACCCGTATCAGCCCCGTAAAGAATTCGAACAATCGGCTATTGATGAATTGGCAAACTCGATACGGGAACATGGCATTATCCAGCCGCTGATTGTCCGGAAAAGCATCAAGGGTTACGAGCTGGTAGCGGGAGAAAGACGCTTGCGTGCAGCGAAGCTCGCGGGCTTGAAGCAGGTTCCGGTAGTCGTCAAAGCCTACACCGATCAGCAGTTGATGGAAATTGCGCTGATTGAAAATCTGCAGCGGGAAAACCTCAATCCGTTGGAAGAAGCGGAAGCATATGAAAAGCTGATCGCGCACCACGATTATACCCAAGAGCAGCTTGCTCAGCGAATCGGAAAAAGCAGACCGCATGTAGCGAACATGCTGCGGCTGTTGCAACTTCCGGAAAGCATTCGAAAAATGGTTTCAGCAGCAGAGTTGTCCATGGGCCACGCTCGGGCGCTTTTGGGTGTCTCAGATGAGAAAGTGCAAAAGCAGCTTGCGAAGGATGTAGTGGAAAAAGGGCTGAACGTGCGACAACTGGAAGAGTTGGTCAAACAGTTGAGTGTTTCACGTGAAACAAAGAAGAAAAAGCCGGCAAAAAGCGAGCCGATTTTGATTGAGCTGGAAGAACGGCTGCGCAGTCGCTTTGGAACCGCCGTGAAAATTAAAAAAGGCGCGAAACGCGGCAAGATCGAAATTGACTTTTATTCGCAGGAAGATTTGCAGCGGATCATTGAGATACTGAATGATGAGAAGTAAGTCCAGGAGGTAGTCATGGCGATCATCTATTTGGATAACGCAGCTTCAACTTGGCCGAAGCCACCCGGCGTGAAAGAGCGGATGGCTGAAGTCATCGAAGATTTTGCCGCCAACCCTGGCCGGGGTGGACATACCTTGGCGATGAAAGCGAGCAAGACCGTGTTTCGGACACGAGTGCAGTTATCGCGGTTGTTTGGGATTCAAAACCCGAATAACCTCTTTTTTTATCTAAATGCGACACAAGCACTCAACCAGGCGATCAAAGGGTTTCTAAAGCCGGGCGATCATGTGATTTCTTCGTCAGTGGAGCATAATTCAGTGAGACGTCCTATTGAATATATGCGCCGCGTCCATCAGGTAGAAGCTACTTTTGTCGAGCCTAGAGGCGATCATCTTTTTCATGTTGACGATTTTGCCAAGGCGATCCAGCCAAACACGCGTCTGCTGGTCGTAAGCCACGCTTCCAACCTGACAGGTGTTATTTTGCCGATTGCAGAGTTGGGCAAACTGGCCAAAGAGAAGGGTATCACGTTTCTGGTAGACGCCTCGCAGTCGGCGGGAGTGCTGCCTATTCACGTCGAAGAAATGAATATTGGCATGCTGGCGTTTCCCGGGCACAAAGGGCTGTATGGTCCACAAGGGACAGGCGGATTGTATGTGCACAGCGACATTGATCTGGAGCCGTTGCTGCATGGGGGTACTGGCAGTCAGTCAGAAGCGATTGAGCAACCGACTACACGGCCGGACCGCTACGAGAGCGGGACGTTGAATACAGTCGGTTTGGCAGGATTACTGGCCGGGGTCGAATTTGTCCTGGAAAAAGGCGTGGAAAACATTCGCCAGCATGAATGGGAGCTTGCCAAGCAAACGATCACAGGTCTGCAGCAAATTCCTGGAGTAGAGGTGTACGGTCCGGGAATTGAAACAGAGCGGGTCGCAGTAATCGCGTTCAACATCGGGCAGGTGGATGCATCGGAGGTTTCCTTTATTCTCGATCAACAATACGGAATCGCAACGAGATCGGGCTATCATTGCACGCCGCTGGGGCACCATACGGCAGGGACCGAGCAGCGGGGAGCGGTGCGGGCCAGTTTTGGGATGTTCAATACAGAGAAAGACGTAGAAGCTCTTATGAACGCTGTTAGAGAGATAGCATCGGCGTTTTCGTAAGGTAGCGGTAGGAGGACACACACGTGATCTTGTTAGGAACCCTGGTAAACGCTGGCGCCATCATAGTAGGAGCTTTGTTGGGGAGGCTCTTGACGAGGATTCCCGATTCGATCCGACATACAGTCATGCAAGGAATCGGGCTGGCTGTGATGATTTTGGGCGTCAAGATGAGCCTTGGATCGGGCAACTTCTTATTGGTGATCGTCAGCATTGTTTTGGGGGCAATTATCGGGGAATTGATGGGGATTGAAAAAGGCTTGAATCGTCTGGGGCACTGGCTGGAGCGGAAGGTTGGCGGCGGAAAAGGCAGTATTGCCACCGGGTTTGTAACAGCTACTCTGGTCTATTGTATCGGCGCAATGGCTGTTTTGGGAGCGATGGACAGCGGGTTGCGAAACAACCACGACATTTTGTTCACCAAAGCGCTTCTGGACGGCTTTTCCGCGATTATTTTCACTTCGACGCTAGGGATTGGCGTCATATTTTCAGCAGTACCTGTGTTTTTGTACCAAAGTGTGCTGACGTTGCTGGCTACCCAAATTTACAGTGTGGTGAGCCAAACGATGCTCGATGCGATGCTGGCAGAAGTAACGGCAGTGGGTGGCTTGATGATTATCGCGATTGGGATCAACATTTTGGAGATCAAAAATATCAATGTAGCGAACATGCTGCCCGCACTGGTGATTGCAGCATTGGGAGTTCCGATTAGCCAGTGGTTGTCCAGTTTTTTATAAGATGGCAAGATAGCGGGAAAAGACTTTTTCTGTGCGCGGGTAGCGTGCAGGAGGGGTCTTTTTTTCATGCAGGGCGATGGGGCGCGTAGAACTCAGGGCGGACATTTTAAAGATGGGAGCAGGCAAAGGCAAAGCTGTAGGGGGAGTCGGGGGTTCGGAGTAAAAGCTAGGGAGCAAGTAGGAAGAGTGGGGAAAGAGAAATGAAGCAGGACAAAGGGAAAAGGCAGAAAGAAGAAACCAGAAACCAGAAACCAGAGAGCATGACAGGTAGCCGTGCGCTGTGCCGTTTGAAATGACCTACTGCAAAAGGCACACACATAGCCATTTGATTTCAAGGGACTGTCCACAACAACTCGCAATAATAGTGTGAGACCAAGTAAACAGTAAACGGAGCTGCTGAGACTTACTTTTTTTGACGCGACGAACGGGCCATGCCACTGTAAACCATACAGCGAGGAACAACGGAGCGAAAGGAATGCGACATGTAAGTTTGGCATAAAAAAAACCGCTATCATCAAAAGAAAATGTCGTGCGATAATGACCATTAGAACGGAAAGCGTCTTGTGGGGAGAGAAAGTCAATGGTGGGTTTTATCGTCAATCCCGTGGCGGGAAATGGCAAAGGGAAGAGAGTATGGGAGAGGATAGAGCCTGCTGTAAATGGCTTAGGAGCGGTTTTTTCCGTGAGGGAGACATCGGGAGAGGGAGACGCGGAAAAGCTGGCAAAAGAGTTGATTCAAAAAGAGGGAGTAAATAAAATCATTGCAATAGGGGGAGACGGAACCGTTCATGGCGTGTTGAACGGGATCTATCAGTCCGGACAAGCATGCAAGTTTGGCTTGGTGCCGGCTGGATCAGGGAACGACTTTGCCCGGGCGCACGGCATTGTCAACGATCCGAGCGAGGCAGTGGAGCGAATTTTGTCAGAAAAAGCAGAAAGACGGATTGATCTGATGCTGATGAACGGGCGAATTGCTGCAAATTCGATTGGAGCAGGCTTTGATGCGCAAGTAGCGAAAGCGACCGATGCAGCGCAATATAAAGCGTGGCTGAACCGATACGGACTGGGTGGACTGGCTTATGTCATTTCCGTTTTACGGGAGCTGCGCAACTTCAAGCCGGGCCATCTGAGCTTGCAGGTCGACGGGCAAACGATCGACAAGTCGGGAGTTTGGCTTGTGACAGCAGCCAATATTCCGAATTACGGCGGGGGAATGAAAATTTGCCCTATGGCGGTCGCCGACGATGGCCTGACGGATATTTGCGTCGTCAGCAATGCAAGCCGGGGAGAGCTGCTGCGCGCCTTTTTGAAAATATACACAGGCACCCATGTCACGCATCCGAAAGTTTCCTTTTTCCGCGGGAGCCAGGTCACGATTGAAACGGCTGTGCCGCTCATGGTTCATGCCGATGGCGAATTGATGGGGGAAACCCCCGTTCAGGTGAAAATGCTTCCCGGTCAACAGGTGATTTTCGTCTAAAAAAAGAGACTTGCCATCCGCAGAGGGACCGGGCAAGTCAAAGAAAATGGCTATTGATTTGAAAAGGTCGAGGGAAGATGGTCAGTCGTGCAAAACACTATCCAAACGGTTCGGCGCAGCAGCGAGTGTCGCGGCTTTGGCCAAACCAGAGGCAATAATCTCGGCCATGTTCATGACGACGGCAAGTCGCGTGTTTTGGAGTACGAAATACTCCATGAAGCCGCCGACATTGACGATTCCAGTAATGTGAAACGTACCGACAGGCGGCAACTCCTTTTTGACCCCGGCACCTGGCTTTAGCGGACCGCTGATGACATTGATGTTGCCGACGTGGCTGAATTGGCCCAGACAGGCGTCTACGGCAATCAGTGTAGCGCTGGGGTGGTTCGTTTGGATGGAATCGAGTTTTTCCTTGAGATTCATCGCATGCACCGGATCGTCCAGCGTTCCGTACACTTGCAAATGACTGGGCGCGGCAGTTTGCAGCTTGGTTCCGACGAGCGGCCCAAGCGCGTCGCCTGTCGAACGGTCTGTGCCGATACATATAATTACAATGTCTTCATCATACGGTTTTAAGCGAAAGCGCTGCGCAAGGTGTCTAGCCAGATGATCGTCTGCGTTTTCACTGCGGTATTCCACTTTAAAAGGTGGCAAAGAACAGTTTTTGAGATTTTCAAATGTACTCATGGCTACCCCCACTCTTGCGGACTTGGCCTAAACGTTATAGAAGAGTATTCACAGTATAGTACCGGGAAGTCATTTTTATACCTGCTAATGGGAAGGTTGTGGAGGTTTTGAAAAATCAGCGAAGCTGGCAAGCCGGAAATTGAACGGGTAAAATAAGAGAAGCACGTCAGCAAAGCCTTGTGAAAAAGAAAACAAGGACACGAAGGAGGGAGAGGGATGGAAGGAGAGACTGTACTGATTGCATTTGATTCCACACAGCAAGCTTTGCGTGCAGAAATGCTGCTGGAGTACGAAGATATTGATATCGACACAAGACCGACGCCAAAAGAGATAACGGCTGGCTGTGCCCTTTCCATTGAGTTTCCTTTGCCTGACTATTCTCGCGCGAAAACGATCATGGAAGAGCAGCAAGTAGTCATTCGAGGATATTTTCGTCAGTTTGCTGGCCGATACCAGGAGGTTGACGAATACGGCAGACAGAAGGAGAGGACAGAATGAATACTACAAATGCAGAAGGCTTTTTTCAAAAGCTGTACAACCAAATTTACGACTATCTCACAGATGCCGACATGTGGGTAACTGTAGGGATGGTGCTGGCGAAAATTTTGGCGATCATCGTTGCCTCGCGTATCGTTGTTTCGTTGTTGCACGCGACAGTCAACCGCATTTTTCATCATCGCCACGGAGGCGGCAAGCTCCAACTGGATCAACGCCGTGTCGATACGATGCGCGTGCTCGTTAACAATATCATTCAGTACACGATTTATTTCCTGGCGATTTTGATGATCTTGCAACTGATCGGGATCGACTTGCGGCCTGTGTTGGTGAGCGCAGGGGTGCTCGGGCTGGCTGTCGGCTTTGGGGCGCAAAGTCTCGTGCGCGATATTATCACTGGTTTCTTTATCATTTTTGAAGACCAGTTTGCTGTAGGGGATGTCGTGACGATCAATAACATGACCGGGACCGTACAGGAGATTGGCCTGCGGATCACACGCGTGCGCAGTTGGACGGGAGAAGTATTTATTTTCCCGAACGGAACCATTACGCAAGTGACCAATTTTTCGCTGCAAAATACGTTGGCTGTTGTGGATGTCTCGGTAGCGTACGAGGAAAATCTGGGTCAGGTTGAAGAAGTGCTGAAAGAAGTGCTGGCAAAAGCGCAAGCCGAGCTGACAGATATCGTGGCGGAGCCACAAATTTTGGGCGTACAAGCATTGGGGCCGTCTGAGGTCGTCATGCGGGTGACTGCCGAGTGCAAGCCGAACACCCACCACGGCGTCAATCGCAACCTGCGGGCGATGATTCGCACCGAGTTTACCAAACGGGGCATTCAGATTCCGTATCCGAAAATCGTCGCGATGTCGGGCAAGGCACAAGGCCAAGCATAGAGTAGAGGGGAGAAGAGAGATGGAAAGGAAGCAATTTGGGCTGGGGGACATCGTACAAATGAAAAAGCCGCATCCATGCGGAACAAATGCGTGGAAAGTCATTCGCATGGGCATGGACGTGCGAATCAAATGTACGGGCTGCGACCACAGTGTCATGATCGGTCGTCTTGAATTTGAACGCAAACTGAAAAAAATATTGGTGCGCGCAGAGGAAGAGCCGAAAGAGTAAAGCAAAAAACTTTTGAAGGAACCGTCTGTCTTTTTCTACACTGTCCGTAAACAGTGGTGGAGCTGACCAAAAGCTTTCGCCACGCAGACGAAAGGGATGGTTAGGATGAGTGCCAGACGGTTGTGGATGCAATGGATCGCTGTGCTGGGGATGCTACTTGCGTTTTCACAGGCGGCATGGGCGAAGGACGCAAGCAACTGGAAGATAAGCGTCTCGCCGACGGACAAAGCGACAGAGGTAGCAGCAGACGCTGTCATTACGCTGACGTTTTCCGGGACGGTCCGTTTGGCAAATTCGCGTGACATCACGGACAAGTCGTTGCTGTCCATCGTGCAGCTTGTGGACGAAAAGAAAAAGAAAGTCCCGTTCACAGCCAAGTGGAACAAGACAGCGAAAAGCATCGTGATCGACCCTGTGGGTAACCTGGAGGCGGGAAAAGCGTATCGCGTCACACTGCTCGCCAAAAAGCTGAAGGATGCGCGAGGGGAGCTGAACCCGGAGCTGTCCGCTGCGTTCACGACAAAAAAGCCCGTGGATAACATTGCTCCGCAGGCGATTATTTTGCCTGGTCATGGCGCCAAGCAGGTGAAGCTGGAGGAGAAAGTGACGCTGCAGTTTGCGGAGGAAGTGACTCTGGCAAGCGGAGGAGCACTCTCCAGCAAAACGGCGGCAGGACTTGTGCGCTTGACAGATGAAAAAGGCCAGGCTGTCCCGCATACCGTCACCTGGAACAAGAGCAAGCGAATGCTGTCGATCAAGCCAAAAGGAAAATGGCAGCCGCATACGAGCTATCAGGTCAGTCTCGCTGGCGGCCTGCTGCAAGATCAGGCGGGCAATGTGAATAAGTCACAATGGTCGAGTTTCACGAGTGGCGCGAAGTAATGGAAGTTTGGTTGTGGATAAAAAAAGGATGCAACCCGTAGCAAGCGGCGCATCCTTTTTTCCTTTTTGTACGATCAGATGTATCTCCCGGTGATTGTACTTTAAGGTTATGACCGATCATTTTCCGTCGGCTGCGTAGCCAGTCAATGATCTATGTGGAATGGGGAAGGTAAGATGCATGGTCGTGCAAGCTTACCTTCAGATAGGCCGGATGGCAGCGGGAAGCTTAGTCGCAGTCACAACCTACGATTACGAGAAGGATGAAAAGAACCAGGATCAGCGCGAAATCGTCGAAGCCGTTAAAGAGACCCACTTGCTAACACCTCCTACCCTAGTTTCAATACTCATGCTATGTAGGAACATGAAAATGGGTATGGGCGAATGCCCTGGTTCCGACGAAAATAAGTTATTCACACTCTATCCACAGAAAATGTGGACAACTTTTTGTCGAAAAATGCAAAACGGAAAAGGGGGTTGGGAATAAACAAGCTGTGGATAGACAGTTATCCACAAAATTATCCACAAATCTGAATTTTCTCTGGATAAATTGACTGTTGTTAGTAAATATTTAAAATATTTTTCTTAATAAGAAGGAATTTGGACGTGCAACAACGTAATTACACTAACTAGAAATTGGAAAAGATAAAGAGTAAGGAAAAGGGGCGATTGAGATTTGAAAAAGCAAGTGTTTGCATCAGTTACAGCTTTGGCTATTGCGTTTTCGGCCGTATCGGTACCATTTATTCCGTACAGCACGCCGGCAGTCGCTTTTGCTGCGGAAAAGCCAAATTATCAGACCCGCGCTGAAATTCCAGACCAATATAAGTGGAAACTGAATCATATTTACCCGACTGTTCAGGATTGGGAAAAAGACGTAGTCAAGGTGGAGGCTTTGGCGAATGCTTTTACCAAGCACCAGGGCAAGCTGGGGACTTCTGCTGCGGCGATGCTCGCTGCTTTCGATGATTACGTGGACATGATGCGGCTCAACGACAAGGCGTATGTGTACGCCAACATGTCGCTGGACGTAAACTCGGCCAACTCTGAGCTGCAGAAGCTGGCAGACCGCGCCGAGAAAATGTACACGCTTGTTTCGGAAAAAACGGCATGGCTCCAGCCAGAAATCGTTGCCATTCCGGATGAGAAAATGAAGAGCTTGCTCGCTGACAAGTCTTTGGCGCCGTACAAGCTTTTCATTGAGGACATGCTGAGAACCAAGCCGCATTCGCTCTCCACAGAGATGGAGGAGCTGCTGGCAAAATCCTCTCCGCTGGGCAATGCGCCAACCAACATTTACAGCATGCTGTCCAAAGATGTGAAGTTCCCGAAAATCAAGGATGAACAAGGCAAGGAAGTCCAACTGACGCGTGCCAACTTCATTTCGTATATGGAAAGCAAGGACCAGCGTGTGAGAAGGGATGCTTTCAAGGCATACTACAGCGCCTTGATTGACTTCCAGGATTCGTTCGCACAGACACTGGCAGCAAAAGTGAAGGCAGACAATTTCTACGCGCAGGCACGCAACTACAACTCTGCGCTGGAAGCGAGCCTGACGCCGAACAACATCCCGACCAAGGTGTACGATGAGCTGATCGACACGGTCAACGACAACTTGCCGCTGCTGCACCGCTATATTGCCTTGAAGAAAAAAATGCTCGGAGTGAAGGAGCTGCACATGTACGACATCTATGTGCCGATCGTTCCATCCGACGACAAATACATTTCCTTCGAGGAAGGGAAAAAAATCGTCACCGAAGGTTTGAAAGCAATGGGCGACGATTACGTGAAGGTGCTGGCGGAAGGACTGGATGGCGGCTGGGTAGACGTCTATTCGACCGACGACAAACGCACCGGCGCTTACCAGTGGGGAGCCTACGACACGCATCCGTACGTGCTTTTGAACCATCAGGGCACACTCGATGACGTGTACACCATCGCCCACGAGATGGGGCATGCGATGCAGTCGTACTACACGAACAAAAACCAGCCGTACATTTCGTCGAACTATCCGACCTTTACGGCGGAAGTGGCTTCCACGATGAATGAGACGCTGCTGTTCAAGAGCATGTACGCGCAGGCGAAGACGAAGGAAGAGAAAATGTATCTCCTGAACCACTACCTGGAGAACTTCCGCTCGACCTTGTTCCGCCAAACGCAATTTGCCGAGTTTGAAAAAGCGATTCACGACAAGGAGCAGGCAGGAGAATCGCTCAACGCCGAGGCGATCAAAAAAATCTACCTCGACATCAACAAAAAGTACTACGGCAAAGACATGGTTTCCGACGAGGAAATCGCGATGGAATGGGCGCGCGTTTCCCATTTCTTCAACTATAAGTACTACGTGTACCAATACTCTACGAGCTTTGCGGCGTCCCAGGCGCTGGCGAAACAAATCCTGGATGAAGGACAGCCGGCAGTTGACCGTATCCGCAAAAACTTCCTTGAAGCGGGCAGCTCTGCTCCGCCAATCGAAGTGCTGAAGGCAGCGGGCGTAGACATGTCTACATCGAAGCCGATCGAGCAGGCCATGGAGATTTTCGAAGAGACGTTGAATGAGCTGGAAAAACTGGTGAACGAAAAGTAAAGCGTTTAGCACTGCATAAACAAAGCAAAGGCTCCCTGTCTTCAAGCGGCAGGGAGTCTTTTTTGCAAACAAACAAGAGCTTACATTAAAGTAGTTTAACTTAATTAGTAGTAAAATGAGATTGGTTAACAAGGAAAATGCGACCCGACACATAGGAATTACGTTAAGGTTCATCGAGAAAATCAGAATACTTTGAGTTCCGTGGTGACGGTCCCGTTTCCGGGATTGTAAACAAGCAAGAAGAACGTTCACTTCTATAGGGAAGTGAACGTTCTTCCTTGTTAGGACAGTATTTTAGGTGACATTGATGTACGTCTAGCATCAAAAAATAAAACAAAGAAAATTAATGCACTACAAATAAATCCGGTAATAGCAATTATCGTATCGTATTGGTGATAGTTGTAAATTAATGATTGAGTCATGGAAAAGCCCCAAAGAAGTGTAGGAAAGATAAGAAAGTAATATAACTTGTTGTCAGGAGTGAGTTTAACGTAAAAGATCGTAATGGCTGTAGAAACGAGAATTGTAAGAGTTGAACTTTTCATCTCATCATAACTGATGTTTATAGGAATATCACTGGAAAGCAGCATCATGTTGCACCAAAGTAAAAAGAACCATATTGCTATGATGCTGTTAGCACAAAATATCAAAAGTTTTTTCATCATTTTCCCTCCAGATAAAGTTACACCATAATTTTGAGAAACCACCTATTTGATATGAAGAAAAAAAAGGAAAAAGGTTTCTTGTGTAATTATTGAACCACTGCCAATAGATTGGACACATAAAATCGAGAGAATTACACCACACATCGGTACATATGTTCGTATTGATTGGGCGTGAAGTACCCAATGGATGAATGGATGCGTTTTCCATTATAAAAGCAAGTGATATACTCAAATATCGCTCTTTTCGCTTGTTCTCTCGTTTTGAATTTTTCTAGATAAACGAGTTCTTTCTTCAGTACGCTGTGGAAAGACTCGATGCAGGCGTTATCGTAACAGTTTCCTTTGCGGCTCATGCTTCCGATCATCTGGTATTTCTCCAGACGCTTCTGGTACTCAGTCGAGGCATACTGGCTGCCGCGATCAGAGTGGTGTAAAAGCCCCGGAGCTGGTCGCTGGCGGTTGTAGGCTTGATCTAGCGCGGCGATCACGAGTTCTTTTGTCATCCGCTCCCCCATGTGAAAGCCTACGATCTTACGCGTATACAAGTCCATCACACTGGCTAAATACAACCAGCCTTCGTCTGTCGGGATATAAGTGATATCCGTCATCCAGACCTTCCCCGGCGCGTTTGCGGTGAACGTTTGGTTTAGCACGTTTTCGGCCACAGGCAAATGGTGCTTCGAATTCGTTGTCACCTTGTATTACATCACCGTACGGGATTTCAGCCCGAGCCTTTTCATCGTACGAGCGACGGTTTTCTCGGAAACCTGAACCCCTTCCTTTTTCAGTGCTTCCAAGACCTTCTTACTGCCGTACAAACGTCTCGAATCCAGGAAGACCCGCCGGATTTGTTGCTCCAGCTTTTCTCGACGCTTCGCCCGATCGTTCTTCTTACGCCGGGTCCAATCGTAATAACCGCTTCGAGAAACTTGAAACACCTCGCACATCTTCGCGACTCGGAGCTTGGAGCGGTGATCGTGGATGAAAGGGTAGATCAGCGCCGGTCTTTTGCGAAGTAGTGCATCGCCTTTTTTAAGATTTCGTTCTCCTCTTCCAGATCACGAATTCGCTTTTGAAGGTCGCGTAGGGCTTTGTCTTCCGGCTTCAGTTGTCCACTGCCTGGAAAGGCTTGATTGCCGTCTTGCTTGAATTCAGCGACCCACCGATAGATGGTATTTTCATGAAGCCCCATTTCCCGGGCTACCTGCGCCACCGATTTCCCTTCTTCTTGGATGAGTCGAACGGTTTGAAGTTTGAATTCCCTGTCGTACTTTTTCGTCATGTTGGACACCTCGATTATGAACGCTTTTATTGTCGCACTCTCGATTCTCCGTGTCCAATGTAAAGTCTAGCATCATTATTGTATTAACGAAGCTAGAGGGATATCCAAACTTCATGTTTTCCCCAAACAACAACTAATAAGCAATCCCTACCCGTACACGCAAATAATCAGAACTGCCGAGCTGCCTGTACGTAAACTCCGCCGTATCGGGAACGGAAATTTGCATGCCATCTGCAGGCAAGTAATCGGCCTCGACCCGGTAATTGCCTGTGTAGCTGCCGTCAGGCAAATAGGTCGGGCACACAATCGTCCAGTCCAGTCCGGATTGTTGCAGGAGCAAGTACGCCTTGTGGTGCTCCTCGGCGGCCCTGGTCAGCTTTTGCCGCGATTCGCTGGACTGGTAGCGGAGCAAATCGGGGGAGACTCTGCTTTGCAAAATTCCCGCTGTGCCTACTGTGACAATTCGGGAGACGCCTTCCTGCTTCATGGCATGCAGGATGAGCGGCATGCCCTCCGACAGTGTGGTCGTGCCATCTGTGCCAAGGGCGCTGATAACGGCATCGACGCCCTGCATCGCCAGTTTGACGTCCTGTTCATTCAAGACGTTTCCCGTAAGCACGCGCACGTTTTCGGGCAAAGGCTGGGGGAGTTTGTCCGCAGAGCGCACCAAAATCGTAGCTTCATGGCCATCTGCCAGCGCGTGCCATAAAATATGGCTGCCGACGCGGCCGGTGGCGCCGAAAAGCAAAAGCTTCATTATGTATTCACCTCATGAACATGAATGAGTGATCGGGTCAACAGTTTTTTTGCTAGTGTAAGTCTAGCATTTCTTTTTTTGTCCCACCACCATCAGCTATCGTGGAAGTGGAAAGGGGGACATTCCGACAGCACGGTGAGCTTCCTGTCAGGGCCCAAAGTTGCCACAAGGAGACAATTGTATTCTTAAATCCAAATCTATATACTTAAAAGGATGTTAGGACGATGACAAGGGAGTGTATATAGATGGGTGCATCTTGCGGTATTGTTGGGCTTCCCAACGTGGGGAAATCAACACTGTTCAATGCCATTACACAAGCGGGTGCGGAGTCGGCGAACTACCCGTTCTGTACGATTGACCCGAACGTGGGGATCGTAGAAGTTCCGGATCCGCGTCTCACAAAGCTGACAGAGATCGTAGTGCCGAACAAAGTCGTTCCGACGGCATTTGAGTTCGTGGACATTGCCGGCCTGGTAAAAGGCGCGAGCAAAGGCGAGGGGCTTGGCAACCAGTTCCTCGGACATATCCGGGAAGTAGACGCGATCGCGCATGTCGTTCGCTGCTTCGAGGATGAAAACATCACGCACGTGGCAGGCCGTGTCGATCCACTGAGCGATATCGAAACGATCAATCTGGAGCTGATTTTTGCCGATCTGGATTCAGTCGAGCGCCGTATCGACCGTATCGCGCGCAAGGTGAAATCCGGCGACAAGGAGTCCAAGCAGGAGTTGGACGTGCTGGAAAAACTGAAGGCTGCATTCGAAGAAGGCCAGTCCGCGCGCAGCGTGGAGTTGGACGACGAAGAGCGCAAATGGATTCGCGACCTGCACCTTTTGACGATCAAGCCGATGCTGTACGTGTGCAACGTGGCAGAGGACGGAATCAATGACGCAGACAACAATCCTCACGTGCAGGCTGTTCGCGAGCATGCGGCGAAGGAAGGAGCAGAGGTCGTTGTCATCAGCGCCAAGGTCGAGGCAGAAATTGCTGAACTGGAAGGCGAAGACAAAGAAATGTTCCTGCAAGAGCTCGGTTTGGCCGAGTCCGGTCTGGACCGCCTGATTCGCGCTGCTTACAAGCTGCTCGGTCTGGTTACCTACTTTACGGCAGGGGTACAGGAAGTGCGCGCGTGGACCATTCGCAAGGGCACAAAGGCTCCAGGTGCGGCAGGCGTGATTCATACCGATTTCGAGCGCGGCTTTATTCGCGCAGAGGTTATTGCTTACGACGACCTGATAGATGCTGGATCAGTTGCGGCAGCCAGAGAGCGCGGGAAGTACCGTCTTGAAGGGAAAGAGTACGTTGTGGCTGACGGAGATGTCATGCATTTCCGCTTCAATGTTTAGTACGAAATAGTTGCTTCACTATAGGCGTTTTGCTATAATACGATAATGCGAGTATTTATGGAGTGCATGTTTTGTGCGTTTCGTTTTAGCACTCGCTCCTTGCCCGTACAGGGCCGCAAAGTCCATAAGGAGGTGAAAAGGTATGCGTCAATACGAAGTTATGTATGTATTGCGTCCAGACCTTGAAGAAGAGAAAGTAAAATCCAATGTAGCTCGTTACAGTGAAATTGTGACCAACTACGGTGGCGAAATCTCTAAGCTTCAAGAAATGGGTAAACGTCGTCTTGCGTACGAGATCAATAAGTTCCGTGAAGGTTACTACGTTCTGATGAACTTCAAAGCGAACGCTGATGCTGTTGCGGAAGCTGAGCGTCTGATGAAAATCAACGACGACGTAATCCGCTTCATGTTCGTTCGTGATGAGAAGTAATCATTGTCGCGGTCAGAGGGGGAACCAAGATGAATAAAGTTATTCTCATCGGCAACCTGACGAAAGATCCTGAACTTCGCTACACGCCGAATGGCGTTGCCGTTGCTACTTTTACCGTGGCTGTCAATCGTCCTCGCACCAATCAGGCAGGCGAGAGAGAAGCCGATTTCATTAATATTGTCGCTTGGCAAAAACTTGCCGATCTTTGTGCAAGCTACTTGCGCAAAGGAAGACAAGCTGCCATCGAAGGACGCATTCAAACGCGCTCCTACGATAATAAAGAAGGAAAACGCGTATATGTAACAGAGGTCGTTGCGGAGAACGTTCAATTTTTGGGCGGTCGAGGCAATGAAGGCGGCGGAGACAACGCAGGATACGATCCAGGACCAGGATTTGGTGGCGGAAACAAGCCATCCGGTCAGAGAAACAATGACTTTGATCCGTTTGGTGATCCCTTCGCGAGTGCAGGCAAGCCGATCAACATTTCTGATGACGACTTGCCGTTCTAAGAATCGTAAAACTTTCACATTCCTAAGAAGGAGGGACTATCATGGCACGCAAAGGACGTCCTAATAAGCGTCGTAAAGTATGCTTCTTTAAAGTGAACAAAATCAAGCACATCGACTATAAAGATGTAGACTTGCTCAAAAAATTCATCAGCGAACGCGGCAAAATCTTGCCACGTCGTGTAACTGGTACTTCTGCGAAGTATCAACGTGCTTTGACAATTGCGATCAAACGCGCTCGTCAAGTAGCACTGCTGCCTTACACGGCTGAATAATTTACACAAGCGATAAAAAGGGGGACACAATTGCGTGGCCCTCTTTTTTCCATATTTTTCGCTACTCGCAAATGAGGTGCTGACATGCCTTCCAAAACGAAGCAATTGGCTGAAAATGCCCTGATGCTGGGTATTGCACTGGTACTGTTGTTCCTTAGTACATATACCGTACTGGGAGCACTGGTCAGTTTCCTTTTACCGCTGCCGTTTATTTTCCTGGCCGTAAGCCGCAACGTGTCGATTATGGTGTGGATCTCTGTCGTGTACACGTTCCTTGGCTGGATCATCGCAGGACCGATCGCTGCTGCGATCGCCTTGAGCGGAGCGGTTTGGGGCTCTGCCATGGGAATTGTTTATGCGAAAAGAGGGAAGGCACTTCCGGCGATTGTAGCCGGAGCTGGTGTTGTGTTTCTCAGCACCGTTTTCGGGCTTGCCTTCATGGCATTTGGAATGAACCTGAATTTCCAGACCATGCTGGAACAGACCGCTCAAATGCGCCCTTCCTTCGTGACAAAAGAGCAATTTGACCAGACGGTTGCTCTTATCAAAATGGTACTGCCTACGAGCATCGTGATGTTCAGCTTTATCTCCAGCGCGATCACACATGGATTGGCCAGCCTGATTGGAAAACGGATCAAAAAGCCGATTCCGGCGTTGAAGCCAATCCGGGAGTGGAGTTTCCCGCGATCTTTGCTGTACTATTATTTCCTCGCCATGATTAGCATTCTGGTGTTTGGCGGCAGCATGCAGGGAACGTTCTGGGAGACCGCCATCATGAACGTAAAAGTCATGCTGGACGGGATTTTTACACTCCAAGGTTTGAGCTTCTGCCTGTTTGCAGCGTACCTGTACGGGTGGAAGAGATTGACTCCAGTGCTTGTTGTCTGTCTATTTATTTTTCCGTTCTTAAGCACTATACTTAGTCTGGTAGGGATATTTGACTTAGGGCTTCGTTTGCGTGAAAAACTGGAAACAAGAGTGAAGAGGGGCTGAGGAGATGCCCAAATTCCTGTTAAAGCGTTGGTACGGGATGCACATGGTCCTGGCACTCAGCTTTAGCTTGCTGTTGTTGGGGATTTTGACCCTGCACCATTGGATGTACGGGGCGATCGGCATTGTTTGCTTGATTGGCCTGGTTCTATACGCCCTTCAAGCAGAAAAAGGATTTCAGCGGGACTTGCGCCTGTATTTGGCGACAGTTACTCACCGCGTGAAAAAAGCCGGAGAAGGCGTTATTCAGGAGCTGCCGATCGGAATTCTCTTATACAACGAGGAAAAGGCAATCGAGTGGGTCAACCCGTTCATGACACATATGTCCGGGGATGAGTCGATGATCGGGAAGAGCCTTCAAGAGGTATTCCCCCAACTCGTGTGGAAGCCGGAACAAAAACGGCTCGAATTTACTTACAATGAGCGGGTTTACGAAGTCATGGTTCGGTCCGATGAGCGTCTTTTGTATTTCAAGGACATTACGGACTTCAAAGAATTGACGACGCGTTACCATCGCGAAAAGGCTGCTCTCGCCATTATTCACCTCGACAACCTGGACGAGGTTGGACAAGTCATGGACGATCAGAGCCGTACGCTTTTGTCGACAAGCGTGGCTGGTGTGATTACAGAGTGGGCCAACAAACATGGCATATACCTTCGCCGAATCACGGCTGACAAATTTTTGGCGCTGATGGAACGGGAAGCCCTTGATAAATTGGAAGAAACGCGTTTTGACATTCTCGATGTGGTTCGGGAAATGACGGCTGACAACAAAATTCCGATTACGCTCAGTATCGGGGTTGGGGCAGCGGCGACGACGTACATCGAGCTGGGGCAAATGGCCCAATCGAGCTTGGACATTGCGCTGGGCCGCGGTGGCGACCAGTGCGCGATCAAGATCGGTAACAAGCTCACCTTCTACGGTGGCAAATCAAATGCGGTAGAAAAACGGACGCGCGTTCGGGCACGGGTGATCGCCCATGCGCTGCGCGATTTGATCCACGAGGCTGAGCATGTGATCGTAATGGGCCACAAACAGCCAGATATGGACTCCATCGGTGCTTCGCTTGGTGTATTGAAGGCCGTGCAGTTGCACAACAAGGCAGCCTATATCGTCATGGATGAAGGCAACAACTCTGTCGAACGCTTGATGCGGGAGATTTACGCCAATGAGGAATTGGCTGAAACATTTATTACGCCGGAGCAGGCGATCAGACTGGTGACGGGCCGCACGTTGCTCGTGGTTGTCGATACGCACCGTCCTTCGCTGGTCATTGAGCCGAAGTTGCTCGGTGAGACAAGCCGGATCGTCGTCATTGACCACCATCGACGCTCCGAAGAGTTTATCGAGCCGGTTCTGTTGTACCTCGAACCGTATGCGTCTTCGACATCTGAGCTGGTCACAGAGCTTTTGCAATATCAGAGCGAGCGCTTGAATATCGACAATCTGATTGCCACCGCACTGTTGGCAGGGATTGTGGTAGACACGAAAAGCTTTGCGTTCCGTACAGGCTCGCGCACGTTTGAAGCGGCGTCCTTCCTGCGGCGCAACGGGGCCGATACGGCTGCTGTTCAACGTTTGCTGAAGGAAGATTTGACGCAGTATGTGAAGCGGGCACGCATCATTATGAACACGGAAACGTACAGAGATAATATGGCGATTGCCATTGGGGATCCTACCGAGAACTACACGCAAGTCCAGGTGGCCCAGGCGGCCGAGCAGTTGCTTACGCTCTCGGGCATCCAGGCATCTTTTGTCATTGCCGAGCGGGGAGACGATACGATCCTGATTAGCGGACGCTCTTTGGGCGACATCAACGTGCAAGCGATCATGGAGCTCTTGGGCGGTGGCGGACACCTGACAGGAGCCGCCACGCAAATTCAGGGCATTTCCGTGAAGGAAGCGACTCGACGTTTGAAAGAAGCGATTGATTCGGTCGTGTAGGCCAATTTGAAAAGGGGGAAACGATGATGAAAGTCATTTTTCTTCAAGATGTAAAAGGCCAAGGCAAAAAAGGCGAAATCAAAGACCTGTCTGAAGGCTACGTACGCAACTTCCTGCTGCCGCGCAAGCTGGCGAAGGAAGCTACAGATAGCAACATAAAAACGCTGGATGCGCAAAAGCGCAGCGAAGAGAAGCGCAAGGAGCAGGAAAAGCTGGAAGCACAAGCGCTGGGCGCGAAGCTGAGCGAGCTGACAGTAAAAGTAACAGGAAAAGCCGGCGAGGGCGGACGACTGTTTGGCGCAATTTCGAGCAAACAAGTGGCACAAGCGCTGGAAGAGCAGTTCAAAATCAAGCTGGACAAACGCAAGCTGGAGATGGACGCCATCCGCGCGCTTGGCGTAACGCAAATCAAAGTCAAGCTGCACAACGAAGTAACTGCGACACTCAAAGTTCACGTGGTAGAAGAATAATGACGCAATCCTGGAGGGTGTGACGTGAGCGACCTGTTTTTGGATCGTGTGCCGCCGCAGAACAAGGAAGCGGAACAATCAGTGCTGGGTGCCGTGTTCTTGTCTAAGGAAGCTTTAATCACGGCCATTGAGATTCTCCGTCCGGAGGATTTTTACAAGACAGCGCATCAGCGCATCTTTCAAACCATGGTGGACCTGTACGAAAAGGGCGAGCCAGTCGATCTGGTTACCGTAACCGCTGAGCTGCAGGACCACAAGCTGTTAGATGAAGTCGGCGGCGTCACGTATTTAACCGAAATCGCCAGCTCGGTTCCGACCGCGGCCAATATCGAATACTACGCCAAAATTGTAGAAGAAAAAGCGCTGCTACGGCGCTTGATTCATACGGCAACAAAAATTGCGAATGACGGTTACTCTCGCGAGGACGACGTAACGGAGATCATTGCGGATGCCGAGAAGTACATCATGGAGATCGGGCAAAACCGCAACAGCGGCGGTTTTACGCCAATCCGAGACGCGCTTCTGGAAACGTATGAACGGATCGAGTTTTTGAGTCAACGGCGTGGAGACATTACCGGGATTCCTTCCGGATATACCGATTTGGATAAAATGACCGCCGGATTTCAGCGCAGTGACCTCATCATTCTGGCAGCCCGTCCCTCTGTCGGGAAGACGGCTTTTGCCTTGAATGTCGCGCAAAACGTCGCTGCACGAGCTGGAGAGACTGTCGCCATCTTCTCTCTGGAGATGGGTGCTTCCCAGTTGGTACAGCGTATGATCTGTGCCGAGGGCAATCTGGATGCCTCGCGGATGCGTTCCGGTACGCTGGAGGAAGACGACTGGCAGAAGCTGACGATGGCGATTGGTACGTTGGCGAAGGCACCGATTTTTATTGATGATACGCCAGGCGTAACCGTGCAGGACATTCGCGCAAAATGCCGCAGATTGCAGGCTGAACGCGGCCTGGGCATGATTCTCATCGACTACCTGCAATTGATTCACGGCCGCGGCAAGGGAGACAACCGCCAGCAGGAAGTATCGGAAATCTCCCGTACGCTCAAAGGAATCGCCCGTGAGCTGAATGTTCCCGTAATCGCTTTGTCCCAGTTGAGCCGTGGCGTAGAGCAGCGGCAGGACAAGCGCCCGATGATGTCCGACATCCGCGAGTCCGGTTCGATCGAGCAGGACGCCGATATCGTTGCGTTCCTGTACCGTGATGACTACTACGACAAGGAAACGGAAAACAAAAACGTCATCGAGGTCATCATCGCCAAACAGCGTAACGGCCCGACCGGGACGGTAGAGCTGGCATTCCTCAAAGAATTTAACAAATTCGTAAGCTTGGATCAGCGCTTTCGAAATCAGGCTGGATAATAGAGCAAATGGAGAAAAAGCCGGAGCAATTCCGGCTTTTTTTTCTTGCTTGAATTGCCGAACATATAATCTTTGCACTATTTAAATGTTCGTATTTTCCGTTGACATGCAAGAAATGGTTTAGTACACTTAGATTGTTTCAGGCCCAAAAGGACATGATGATATCAGGAGGTGTTTTTCGATGTCAACAGTCGTTGTCGTCGGAACCCAGTGGGGCGATGAAGGTAAAGGTAAAATTACAGACTATTTGGCTGAAAGCGCAGAGGTAGTGGCACGTTACCAAGGGGGTAACAACGCCGGCCATACCATTATTTTTGATGGTAACAAATATAAGCTGCACCTGATTCCATCCGGAATTTTCTATACTGACAAGACCTGCGTAATCGGAAACGGTATGGTAATCGATCCGAAGGCATTGGTAAAAGAGCTGGAGTACATTCACAGCTTCGGTTTTTCCACTAGCAATCTGAAAATCAGCGATCGCGCGCATGTCATCATGCCGTACCACATCAAGCTGGATGGCGTGGAAGAAGACAGCCGCGGTGCAAATAAAATCGGTACGACCCGCAAAGGGATCGGCCCGGCATACATGGACAAAGCAGCTCGCATCGGCATCCGCATTGCCGATCTATTGGATCGCGATGAGTTTGCCCGCAAGCTGGAACGCAACCTGGCAGAGAAAAACATGCTGCTGGAGAAAATGTACAATACGACTGGCTTTGACCTGCAAGAAGTGCTGGATGAGTACCTCGCTCTGGCAGAAATCATTCGTCCATACGTAACCGACACATCTGTTGTGCTCAACGATGCGATTGACAACGGAAACCGTGTTCTTTTTGAAGGGGCCCAAGGCGTACTGCTCGACATCGACCAAGGGACGTATCCTTATGTCACCTCCTCCAACCCGATTGCGGGTGGCGTGACTATCGGTTCCGGCGTGGGACCAACCAAAATCAATCAAGTAATCGGTGTAGCGAAGGCGTACACCACTCGCGTAGGTGACGGTCCGTTCCTGACTGAGCTGACTGACGCTACTGGCGATCACATCCGCGAGGTTGGCTTCGAGTACGGTACGACAACCGGCCGTGCCCGCCGCGTAGGCTGGTTTGACAGCGTAGTCGTTCGTCATGCCCGTCGCGTGAGCGGTATCACTGGTCTGGCTATCACCAAGCTGGATACGCTCTCTGGTGTTGAGACTCTGCGCATTTGCACAGCGTATAAATACAATGGCGAAATCATTGAATCGTTCCCGGCAAACCTCAACCTGCTGGCAAAATGCGAGCCTGTTTACGAAGAACTGCCAGGCTGGACCGAGGACATCACCGGTGTTCGCAATCTGAACGACCTGCCAGAAAACGCTCGCCACTACATCGAGCGCATCACACAACTGACAGGTATCCCAATGTCGATCTTCTCCGTAGGGCCAGATCGCGAGCAAACCGTTGTTGTGCGCGGCATCTGGGGATAAGCCTAGTTCCAACGTCGTAGCAGAAAAGTCGGCCTGACCATTTTCATGGGCAAGCCGTATGAAAAAAGCTGTCGATAATTCGGCAGCTTTTCCTTTTTTTACGGACAGACAAGAAACGGCACCCTCTGGGCATAAGGTTAGACATAAGGAGAAATGGAGAGGTGATCGTGATGATGGGGTTTGACCAAAAAGCCAAGAAGCTGCTGGGGAAAAACGTACAGGTGAAAATGATTAACGGCGTCGTTATCAAGGGGACCATGACTCATTTCAACAACGGTTACCTTTGCTTCATCACCACTTACAAGCAGCAAAACGACGCAGAGAAAACGACGATTCGCAGACTCGCCCTGAAAGACGTGACATCAATGCAAGAGGTGTAAGCCTGGATGCCTGAGACGAAATAAGCCATCTTTCCTCCAAAAAGGGAAAGATGGCTGTTTATTGTGTTTCACATTTCAGATCAGGCCGCCATGAGAGCGGATGATGGCGATCGCTTCGTCCCCCCGTTCTTCCGCAACGACTGCAGTCAGCAGCACCGTACGGGTCAGATTATCGTCACCGCGATCGGACAGCCCGCTGGCATCCGGATTCGCCGCTGCCAGGATGCGTGCATCCGGTCCGCTTGGAAAATCGCCAGCCAGTGTCAGCACCCCTACCCCCGGAAAATCGCCGGAGAGCGGGGTGGTGATCTGTTCTAATCCGTCCCCTGGAAATTGGCCGATTTTGTCGATTTGAATGGTCGTAAAGCCGGCTTGTCGAAGCGCATTTTCTGCCTGTTTCGCCTCATCCTCGGTATGGAATCCAGCCAAAATGTTGCGTTCTTTCACGTAATCAGCCTCCCAGTAATGAAAAAAACCCCCAATTGTATGTCCATATGGTGACGCTTCGTCATATTTTTTATTCGACAGCAATTTACACTTGATGTTGTCGTGAAATTTATGGTAAAGTCGACATAGTTGGTTTCTTTAGGCATTTTGGCAGATAATTGGTAACTAAATATTGGGATATATGACCTAGTCGGTATATTTAAAATTTTCAGGAAATGGAACGAGATAGCTGTATCTGTTTTCAGGAGGGACAAGTTATGCAATGGTCTGAGTGGAAGGCCAAGCTGCAGGAACGGTCCGAACGCATCGTTCGGGATTGCAGCGATCTGGCGAAACGTGCAATGAAACGTACAAGCTCGTACATCCAGGGACATAAAAAGCAAACGGTTTCCATCGCAGCGGGATTGCTGGTGACGGTGGCCGCCGGAGCTTCGGCGCAATATTACTATACGAGCAATGTCACATCGGTCTATCACGTCATCGTAAACGGACAGGAAATCGGTGTGGTGAACGATCCTAAGGTCATTCAGGATTGGACGGCAGCAAAGCTGGCAGAAGAAAAAGCCAAAAAAGGGCTGAATCTGACGCTGGCGGATTACATCACCTTCAAGGAAGAGCGCCAGTTCAAGGCTCCTTTTGACAACGATGCCGCAGTCAAAGCGCTGGCTTCCGTGGCAGACATCAAGGTTCAGGCAGTGAAGCTGGTGATCGACGGCAAAGTGGTTGGCTACTTGCCCGATCAACAATCGGCTGAAGAAGTGCTGGCCGAAGTGAAGCAAAAATATTCCGGCGTGCCTATTCTCACTGGCAAAAAAGCCGCAGTAGCGGCGGCGTCCATGGCGGAGATGAAGGCAACCCCGGTAAAAGAAGTGACTTTCAAAGAAAACGTAGAGTTGCAGACGGAAACAGTACCTGCAGCTCAAATTTTGCCTGCCGAAAAAGTCGAAGAGCTTTTGGTCAAGGGCACCTTCAAGGAACTGAAGCACACGGTAGTTGAGGGCGATTGCATCGGCTGTATTGCCAAAAAGTACGGAATTACCACAAAAGACATTTATGCCAATAACCCTGGCATTACGGAAAACACGCTTTTGCAGCTAGGACAGGAAATCAACGTCACAGCGATTCGCCCGTTGGTTACGGTACGGGTGAAGGAAGACGTTTCGCAGCAAGAAGTCATTGCATTCCCTACCCAGATCAACAACAATGACAAGCTTCCCAAAGGGGAAACAAAAGTTGTTCAAGAAGGCAAAAACGGTACGAAGCTCGTTCAGTATGAAGTCGTGAAAGAAAATGGACAAGTTGTCGAGCGCAAGGTTGTCAAACAAGAAGTCATTGCACAGCCAGTCGCAAAAATCATGGAGCGCGGAACAAAGGTTATTCCTTCGCGTGGGACAGGCCGTCTGAGCTGGCCTGCAAGCGGATATATCAGCAGCGGATTCGGCTCTCGCTGGGGCCGACTGCACAAAGGAATCGACATTGCCGGATCAGGGTCTGTCATGGCGGCAGACAACGGCCGCGTCAAATTCGCGGGCTGGGACGGCGATTACGGAAAAGCGATCATCATCGACCATGGAAACGGGATGGAAACGCTGTATGGCCACTTGAGCACGATCAGCGTGAAGGTCGGCGATGTAGTTGAACAAGGGAAGAAAATTGGCGTAAAAGGTTCGACCGGAGACTCTACCGGTGTCCATCTCCATTTTGAGGTTCATCAAAATGGACGAGTTCAGAACCCGATGCGTTTCTTAAAATAGACATGTAATTTTTGGATAGAAAAGGGCGACTCTTTGGAGGAGCCCTTTTTGCTATGTCGGCACTTTGACGATGCGAAAGGCAGGGAGTGGCTGGCAGGGGCTTCTATGCCGGGTGGACATGGTGTATTGTAGAGGAATAGCGATGTTCGAAGTGGAATCCTTATAGAGAAAAGGAGGGAGCGGGATGGCAAAACTCCTCGTGGTAGACGATGAAAAGCCGATTGCAGATATATTGAAGTTCACGTTTGAAAAAGAAGGGTATCAGGTCGTGTGCGCCTACGATGGCGACGAAGCGCTTGTTGTCGTTCAGGATGAGCGGCCGGATTTGATTTTGCTCGATGTCATGCTGCCGGGCAGGGACGGAATGGACGTCTGTCGGGCTGTCCGGCAAACGCACGACGTGCCGATCATCATGCTGACGGCAAAGGACTCGGAGCTGGATAAAGTGCTGGGGCTGGAGCTGGGAGCGGATGATTACGTGACCAAGCCTTTCAGTACCCGTGAGCTGGTGGCGCGGGTCAAAGCGCATTTGCGCCGCCACCGCCCAAGAGCCGAGGAAAAAGACAGCCAGCATCTGCTGCGTGTGCACGAGCTGGAAATTGATTTGAACTCGTACACGGTGGAGAAGGCGGGAGAACCGCTGGATCTGACGCACCGCGAGTTTGAGCTGCTGATGTACTTGGCCCGTCATCAGGGACAAGTTTTGACGCGGGAGCACCTGCTTCAGTCGGTGTGGGGCTTCGACTATTTTGGCGATGTACGGACGGTGGACGTCACGATCCGCCGCTTGCGCGAAAAGATCGAGGACGACCCGAGCCAGCCGAAGTACATTATTACGCGGCGCGGATTAGGCTACACCATGCGCAATCCCGGGGTGGGAGGCACGCCTGGATGATGAGGCGGCTGTTCAAAACGATCCAGTGGAAAATGGTCGTCATCTACATGCTGCTGATTCTGCTCGCCATGCAGTTCATCGGCGCTTATTTTGCCAGGGAAGTGGAGAGCTATTACATCAATAACTTTTCAGAGGCGCTCAATGCCCAGGCGAGCCTTTTGGCGAGTTTGCTGGAGAGCGATCTGCGGCCGCGCGACGGGAAGGAGCCGAGCGCGGAGCAAAACCGCCAGGACATCGACAACCTCATTAACAACCTGGTGAAAATAAACGGCGCCAATGTGCAGGTCATCGACCAGACCGGAACAGTGGTCAGCACGACAGAGGACAAGAGCACGATTGGTCAGCGCACCTCGCAGCCGGAGGTCACAGTAGCTTTGCTCGGAACGCGCAGTGAGTCGATGCGGATTGACCCGCGCACCGGAGCAAGGGTAAAGGTGCTGGTGCTGCCCGTAAAAGGCGACCAGATCGTCTATGGCGCAGTCTACATGATGGCTTCGATGGAAGGCACCTACACGACGATTCGTAAAATGAACGGGATTTTGGCGACGGGCACGATGTTTGCGCTCGTCATTACGGCGGGCCTGGGGGTCGTGCTCGCGCGAACGATTACCAAGCCGATCAAGGAAATGACCAAACAGGCAAGGCTCGTTGCCGACGGCGATTTCAACAGCAGCGTGCGGGTGTACAGCGACGACGAGATCGGCCAACTGGGAATGGCCTTTAACCACATGACGCTGCGGCTGCAGGAAGCGATTTTGCAGCAGGAGGAAGAACGGGAAAAGCTCGCGGGTATTTTGAGCAACATGACGGACGGCGTGATCGCGGCCAATCGCAACGGGCAGATTATTTTGTTCAACCGCGCAGCGGAAGAGATGCTGCAAGTGCGCATGGCAGATGTTTTGCGAAAAAAAAGGACGCTGGCCGATCTGCTCAGCCTGCCTCCCGAGGAAGAGATGTCTTTGTACGCGCAGGAGGAGCCGCTGTTTATTGAAATGCGCCTCCCGAATCAGGAAGAAGTCATTTTGCGCGTGACGTTTACGCCTTTGCAGCACGACAGCGGAAAAAAGGGCGGGATCATCGCGGTAGTCGCGGATGTAACCGAGCAGCAGCGACTGGAGCAGCAGCGCAGGGAGTTTGTCGCCAATGTCTCGCATGAGCTGCGCACTCCGCTGACGACGATCAAAAGCTACGTGGAAGCCTTGCTGGACGGTGCAGTAGATGAGCCGGAGCTGTCCAATCGCTTTTTGAAGGTGACCATGTCCGAGACAGAGCGGATGATTCGCCTGGTCAATGACTTGCTGCAGCTTAGCCGCTTCGATTCGCAGGGCGTGCGTCTGCACTGCAAGGAGGCGGACATCAGCCGGCTTTTGCGCTATGCGGCCGATCGCTTTTCCATGTTCAGCGAGCAGCAGGAGGTACAGCTTACTGTTGATGTGCCAAACAAGTTGCCGCCTGTGTACATTGATTTGGATGCGATCAACCAGGTGCTGGACAATTTGCTGTCCAATGCGATCAAATATACGTCCCAAGGCGGCACGGTCGTGCTGTCCGCCAAAGAAAACCGCAGTCAGAAGCGGGTGCAAATCTCGATTAGCGATACAGGGATCGG
Source organism: Brevibacillus sp. NSP2.1 (assembly GCF_000470975.2). NCBI lineage: Bacteria > Bacillati > Bacillota > Bacilli > Caryophanales > Paenibacillaceae > Brevibacillus > Brevibacillus sp. NSP2.1. The sequence continues at coordinate 171,149 of NZ_CP048274.1, forward strand.
GATACCGGCCCGTGATTTGAAGCGAATTTTTGAACGGTTTTACCGGGTAGACAAAGCGCGCTCGCGTGGACAAGGCGGCACAGGTTTGGGACTGGCTATCGCCCGCGAACTGGTTCAGGCTCACGGCGCAGATATCGAGATTACCAGCGAATGGAACGTGGGGACGACGGTGACGTTCTGGGTCCCATTTGCCCAAGGAGGTAATGCGGGATGAAGCGGATGCTGGAGCCTGCCAAGACCGTCTTGCTGATCCTGCTGGTCGTGGCCAGCTTTTGCCTGACAGCTATGCTGTGGTCGAACCAGCCCAATTTGCAGTTCATCGAGCCCGCACAATACACAGAGTCCAAACCGGTTAAGGAAAAGACGCTGGAGCAATTGGTGACCCCGGAGTCGGTCGTGTTTCATTACGGGGAAGAGCGCCATACGCGTGCAATAGCGACAGATGCGCCTTACAGCCTGATCGTAAGCGAGATGTCGAAATGGATTTTCCTCGATTTCTCCCCGTTTGCGCTGTCCAATGAAAAGTGGGGGGAAATTGCCCGGGAAAAGTTGGGGCTGGAGGTCCGGTTTCGCAGTACAGTACCGCTGTCGATCGTATCGCGACTGGTCACGTTTCGCGACGAGTATGACAGCGGCATCAAGGGCATTGACCGCTTGTGGCTGTACTACGAAAAAGACGAGGACGTCGTCTATGCGCTGTTTCTCTCGACAGAGGAAGGTCGCATGATGCGTTCGCGTACTTCGATCAGCCCAAAAGATTTGCGGGAGTCGTACTTGGCTTCCGGCAGTTCTATGCCGGAGCAAATCATGAAGGTCGTCAGGCCGGAGCGGACTTATTCGGTACTCGAAGGCCCGGCGCCGATCTGGAGCATGTATTACTTGCCGAAAAACCAGATGCGGATGCAGCAGTTCCGCTACAGCTATGTGCCTGTCACCAACGAGCGGCTGATGGAGGCGTATTTTATCGACCAGTCGCTGGTCAGACAAATCATGGAGCGGGACAAAACAGTCATTTTCACAGACGGCAGCAGATCCATCCAGTTGAGGGCAGAGCAGCAGGCGATCACCTTCACAGACCCAGCTTACCAGCAGCGGGCGCAGGAGCTGTCTGACGAGGAAAAAGTCCAGAGTGCGGTTACGTTTATCAACAAGCATCTCGGTTGGCTGGACGATTTTCATTTTGAACGAATCAAGAAAAGCTACAATGAAAAAGATTTAATCACCTTCCGCCAGTATGTCGGGGCGTATCCTCTGGTGAGCACAAGTGAGCCAATCCAGATTGATACGATCCAGATTACATCGGAAGCGGGACAGGTTGTAACGATGAGCCGTTCCCTGCTCGATCTGGATAAATATATCGGCAACAACGAGCAGACGATCATGTCGGGGCCGGAGCTGTACAAGCTGATCCGGGACAAAAAGCTGGCCGATACGGAACAAATCACAAATGCCTACCTCGCCTATCAAACGGTCATAGGAGACGGATACGTCGATCTGGTTCCGACCTGGATCGTCGAGCTGGCGAATCAGGGGAATCTGTACATTCTCGCGCGAGTGAAGCAGGGAGGAGGAGGGGCGCATGGATTGGAGTAGAACGAAGACCATTCTGATCTGGGCCTTTCTTCTGCTCGATCTGTTTCTTTTCTATCAGGTGTACGTGACGCGCATCAGCCTCTGGAATGACAAGGAAGTGGCGCAGGGAGAAAAGTGGAATATGGAGCTGTATCTGAATCAGCAAAATATTGCCCTGGACACAGAGGTTCCGCAAGAAACTCCGGAGATGGCTTATCTCGATGCGGAATACGTCGGAATCAGTCCGATTAACTTGCTTGAGCTGCCTGGCATTCAGGCTACGGTGGAGAAAATGTCGCTTGCGGCAAGGCTGGATCCGCCGATTCAGATTCGCGGCCAACTGACTCCGAATGAGCTGCTGCGTCAGATCGGGCCAAGGCTGATGTACGCCGAGCAGTACGGGCCGGATTCGTACCAGTCGAATCAATCACGGCTGCTGTACTGGCAGGTTCACGAAAAAATGCCGATCTTCGTCGCCCCTTTGGAAGTGTATTTGGAAAACGGAGCGATTTTGGGCTATCGGCAAACGTTTTTCCACGTGCGGGAACAAAAAGGCGGGCGGCAGGTCATCTCCGGCTACAAGGCGCTGCTCTCGCTGGTCGAGAAGCAAATTATCCAGCCGGGTGAACGGATTGAGAATGTAAGCCTGGGCTATTACGGTTCATACGATGCGGATATTCAGGCGCTGGCTCCGGTATGGCGGGTCGTCCACGATGGCAAGCAGCATTTTGTCAACGCGTTCACCGGGGCTTTGGAGCGGGCGATGGTCACGCAGCGATGAACAAATAGACAGCCAGGGAAAGCGACGGGAAGAGGGATGTTCGGTGAGATTTAGTGTGTTGGCAAGCGGGAGCACAGGCAATGCCATCTACGTGGCGACAGACCGTGTTTCCGTGCTGATCGATGTGGGGATTACAGGCAAGCAGGCAGAGGCCGCGCTGCAAACAATCGGCGTCAATCCTGCCGACTTGAGCGCGATCCTCGTTACCCACGAGCACGTCGACCATATCAAAGGGGTCGGCGTCATGGCGCGGCGATACGATTTGCCGATTTACGCCAATGAAAAAACGTGGGCGGAGCTGAACGGACAGATTGGCGCGATCAAGGAAGAGCAAAAGCGCCTGTTTGCCGTAGGGGAGAAGCGGGAGCTGGAGGACTTGGGCATCGAGTCGTTCGGCATCTCGCACGATGCGGCGGAGCCGATGGGCTTTTGCTTTTATCACGGCAAGAAAAAGCTCAGTGTGGCAACAGACCTGGGCTATGTCAGCGACCGGATCAAGGAGACGATTCGCGGTGCGGACGCGTATGTATTCGAGTCCAATCACGATGTCGAGCTGCTGCGTATGTCGCAGTATCCGTGGAGCATTAAACGGCGCATTTTAAGCGACGTGGGCCACTTGTCGAACGAGGCGGCAGGCGACGCTTTGACCGAGTGTTTGACGGGCGGAGCAGAGCGCGTGTATTTGGCCCATTTGAGCAAGGAAAACAACATGATCGACCTGGCCCGACTGACGGTGAAAAACATTTTGGAAGAAAAGGGGCTGACCGTCGGGGATGACGTGCATTTGCGCGATACATACCCGGACCGCCCGACCAAGCTGGAAGAGCTATAGGAGCGGTTCGATCCGGGTCTGGCGGCGGCTGATCGCATCGGAGAGCTTGACCATCGTATCGAGCTGAAAGCTGAGCTGGCTGTCGAGCTCCTTTGCTTTGGCTGTCAGCTCGTCATGCGTCAGCAGTCCTTTTGCAACGAGGAGGTCGATCAGGGCATGCAGGACAAGCGTATTGTGGTAATCCGTTTCCTGCAGATCGGCGAGCTTGGCGATGAGCTGTACTTCTTTCATACTCTATCAACCCTTTCTTTTAGCTGGTGTCAGAAAAAGCTTTTAATCTATCATATCCGCGCTCTCGGTGAAATATTCCGAGGGCTTTTTGCTTTTTTCATTCCACAACCTTTCCATATTTCTCACGCGATTTTGCCGAAACCAGGACGTATACTAAAGGTGTCAAAAGGAACAGACAGCAACGAACTCATACATGCAATCGGCTGACACAGGGGTATAGGAGAATGAAAAACCTGTAACCCTAGTATTAGTAGAGGAAGAAGGAGAGTGTGAATCATGGGGTTTTACGATGATTTGACTCACGTGGAGCGGAAAAAACGAAGCGGTTCTATCGGTCGCACTGTCTTGACGTCCGTAACGTCGGCGGTGATTGGGGGAATGGTCGTCCTGCTCATGCTGCCGACTCTCTCCAACTCCGGATATATCAATATGGTCAAGCCAGGAGCGTCAAACGTCATGAGCAATCCCGCGGCCAACCTGTTTGCCACGCCTGTATCTGTAAAGGTAGAAACCGGTACAGTAAACGCAGTGAAAAAAGTGGAGAACGCGGTTGTCGGCGTCATCAATATCGGCCGTGCCCGCAGCAATTGGTTCAGCAATACGCAAGATGTCGAGCAGGGTGAAGGTTCTGGCGTCATTTTCGAGAAAAAGGGCGGCAAAGCCCACATCATCACCAACTACCACGTCATCGACCAGGCGCAGAAGCTGGAAATCGCCTTGCCGACAGGGGAAAAGGTGGACGCGAAGGTTTTGGGTGCTGACCCGTACGCCGACCTCGCCGTCCTGGAAATCGACGGCTCCAAGGTAACCGCCGTTGCCGAGCTGGGGGACTCCTCCACGCTGCAAGTAGGCGAGCCGGCGATCGCCATCGGGAACCCTCTGGGCATGAAGTTTTCCCGCACGGTGACACAGGGCATCATCAGTTCTCTGGAGCGCTCCATGCCGATGGACTTTAACGAAGACGGCCAGGACGACTGGGAGCTGGATGTTTTGCAAACGGACGCAGCGATCAACCCGGGCAACAGCGGTGGCGCGCTCGTCAACATTCAAGGACAGGTCATCGGGATCAATACGCTGAAAATCTCCAAAGCCGGTGTAGAAGGTCTTGGTTTTGCCCTGCCGATCAATGACGTGAAAGTCATCGTCAGCGAGTTGATGGAAAAAGGCAAGCTGGAACGCGCTTACCTCGGCGTACAGCCATTCGACCTGACCAACGTGCCGCGCGTGCATTGGAAAGAAACCTTGAACCTGCCGGATGAAGTAAAAGCAGGGGTCGTCATCCAAGGCGAAGTCGGCAAATTCTCCCCAGCGGGCGAAGTCGGCCTGAGACAATACGACGTCATCGTCAAAATGGACAACAAGGACATTGCCAACGGCGCTCAACTGCGCAAGTTCCTGACCTTGAACAAAAAGCCGGGCGACACGGTTGTGATTACGTACTACCGTGACGGCTTCAAGAAGACGGCTACTGTCAAGCTGACGAAAACACCGCAGTGATGAGTTGACGTGATATTGTGAGTAACAACAGTAAGGCTTTTGTGGTCGATTAAGCTTATGGATGGCAAGCGTTGCGTTGTTGCTATGGCGTTGCGCTTCCTTTCATAGAGTTTCCATAGATGGAGATGCGGACATGGCATGGCATGAAGCATGAATAAGGGCTGTGAATGCAAGTCCGCTCCGTGAGTAAAGATCGAGCTTGGCGGCGCTCTGGTGGCTGGTGAAAGACGGAAGGCAGAAGTCTTCTGGAAGCCTGTTGCCAAACCGGAGCGTCTCGCCAGCAACAACTGACAGCAATTCCGGGACGATTTTGTCCCGTTTGCATATAAGTAGTTCCCCCTCTATCTATTTGTAAAATAGATCCCTTCTTTGTAGAGCGTCGAGCTGAGATCGGCGCTTTCTTTTTTTTGTGTGGAAACTGGGGTGAAGTGTCAGCTTAGCTTAGTTCGGAGCAGCAAATCAGCAGGTCATGGATTTGTTTTGCTGTCGTTCTGGGGTAGAATAAGAAGCGACATGAAAATGCGCGGAAAAGAGGCAATGGAGATGGACAAGATGATGGAAAGCATTCGCATAGAGGGCAAGGAAGTGGAGCTGCAAGCGGGATATCCGGTGCGTTTTTCCTGCATGGAGCATCTGGAGCAGGAACTGGATGACTACGTGAACGACTTCGAGACGGCACCGGACACGTATCCGGCACAGGCGATCGACGACAGCGCAGCCGACAAGCGCTGCCGGGTATGCGGCGAGCCAGGCCAGATTGCGCTTTTGAAAGAGAAAGGAATGTAGACGAACGTGCAAATTTCGATTATCACCGTAGGCAAGCTGAAAGAAAAGTATTTGCGCGAGGGTATCGACGAGTACAGCAAGCGCCTGTCTGCCTACTGCAAACTGCAAGTAATCGAGGTCAACGACGAAAAAGCCCCGGAAGAAATGAGCGCGGCCGAAATGGAGCAGGTAAAGCGCAAGGAAGGCGAGCGCATCCTCGCGCAGATCAAACAGGACCAGTATGTGATCGCACTTGCGATCGAGGGGCAGATGTGGTCGTCGGAAAAGCTGTCGGCGGAGCTGGACAGGCTGGCGCTGCACGGGCGCAGCCAGGTGGCGTTCGTAATCGGCGGATCGCTCGGGCTGGCAGACACGGTGCTGAAGCGGGCGGATGCGCTGTTGTCTTTTTCGAAGATGACGTTTCCGCATCAGTTGGTGAGGCTGGTGTTGTTGGAGCAGGTTTATCGGGGGTTTCGGATTAGTCGGGGGGAGCCTTATCACAAGTGACGGCAAGTTTTTGAGTTTCGAGCACTCAGGAGCCATTCTAACAAATTACGAGAGTGTACCTTGGGTTTTCCAAAACTGACCATTAACGTAAAGCGCTGAAAAAATGAATTAGAGATGAGATTTAAATGGACCCATTCACCAAACGGGGCATGGTATATTTATGTATGTGGGGAGGAGTCAAAACATGATTGGATTTAATACCGTACTTCCACTTTCAACGGATACATCGGTTGAACACTTTCTTAATATTTGCCGGGTATGGCAACAACGGAGTCCACATACAACGATGATTTTTGACGACCAGCCTATTCAGAATGGTCTGAAGTATGAGAGCGATCAGGAAATAATGGAGTTCGTCCATGTGACGGGAAGTGAAGGCGTGCACTGTGGTGTGCGGCATATCCGAAAAGACGAAGACGGCGAATGGCGAACCGATGTCGTTGGGTATAAAACGGCGGTTGATTTCAAGGTAGCGATTGTTTCGTCACGTTCACATTTCAACGTGACGACCTATACTGAGCTCCCGTTTACCCCATACATCGTAAGTCTGCTCATTCGGGAGACGGGCCCGATGTTTGACGACGGCATCCGCATCGAAGCGGGGCCCAAAGAGGTCACGGAAGAAAACGTCGCCGAGCTCGCTGCGTTGATCAACTGCCAGAAAAGCAATGCAATGCCAGTCATTTACGTCAGCAAGCCGTTTTCCGGCGGTGCGTATCTGACGGACCCTCGAAGGCTGGCATTGAAACTGGCCGGACTGGCGCATGTATATTTCGAGACGGATACGAAGGTATCAACGATGCTGAAGGCATTGACGGATGGAAAAAATGCGTACAATGGCTCAATCGGTATCTATTGGCAAGACCGTAATTTCAGAAGATTTGTGTTGAACGACACAGACGAAAACATCAATCAAAAAATCCAAAATTACGTAAAAACAGTGTTGAATACGCGGAAAACGGCTGACGAATACCGCTGGTCCTACGTTCAACACTTGCAATATCAACGGGCGATCGAGCGGTACCGCGAAGGCGAAGCCGAAAACAACGGGATGATCGAGTACGCTTTGCAGGAAAACGAGGAGCTGCGGGAACAGGTCAGGAGCCTAGAGGCAGAAAACTATTATTTGAAGGGAATACAGCAGATGCTGTATTCAAATGAGTTGGACGAGCAGAGACCGTTGATTTTCAAAGGCGCCGAAGTGGAACTATTCGCCAACGAGCAGGCGGAACTTATTCTCGACATCATTGAGGAGAAGCTCAGGAGCGGAAGCTGTTCAGTACGCATCCGAAATATGTTGGAATCCATTCTGGAAGCCAACGAGCGAACGAACAACAAGAAAACGTTTATCGATCAGGTGAAAGCCGTGCTGACGGAGTCTGGCGGCTTGTCGAGTCAGGGAAAAAGGGAACTAATTAAACTCGGGTTTGAGTTGACTGATGATGGAAAACACTACAAGCTTAAGATTAAGGGTGAAGATCGCTATTCGCATTCTATTGCCAAGACACCAAGTGACGTCCGCTCCGGAGAAAATAACTTCGCACAGTTCAAGAATCGGTTTTTTTAATGAGTTTTCTATCATAATTTTTCCTGAGAGAGCAAGCTGCTCACCATACGAATCAAATATTAATCCTCTCAAATCGTTTTTTAAGGAAAGGATTCGTATTTCCTGATACCATAAGCTTATTTACCTCGCACAACCGTTTTTTGCGAAAACTCCCAGACCCTTTCTTGTAAGCTTACGCAAAAGTAAAAGCTGGAGGCATATTAGTTAAGGGCACCCCAAAAGGTGCCCTAATAACTTGTGGATCGGCTACACTGAATTGGACAATTCTCTTAAGGTCTAGTAGATTGAAATCAAATCGACAAGGAACGGAGAGAATGTCATGCAGAAACGTGAGCGTCGGTCATTTACAGACGAGTTCAAGCAGCAGATGGTTCAACTTTACGAGAATGGGAAACCGCGGGCAGATATTTTGAGAGAATATGATCTGAGTGCATCTGCGTTTGACCGTTGGGTCAAACAGAGTAGAACAACAGGTTCTTTCAAAGAAAAGGACAACCGGACAGAGGAACAGAATGAACTCCTTGCGCTACGTAAGGAAATTCAACGATTGAAAATGGAGAACGATATTTTAAAGCAAGCAGCGCTGATCTTCGGACGAAAATAACGGTAATCCAGCAAAACGCTCATAAGTATCCCATATCGGCCATGTGCAAGATTCTTCAGGTCAATAGGAGTACCTACTACTACGAGAGTAATGAGCAATCATCTGTCAATGATGAAGTGGAACAAGCAATTATCCGTATTTTTGAAGAGAATCAGCGCGTGTATGGAGCAAGGAAGATCAAAGCAAAACTTCAAGAAGAGGGAATGACGGTTTCCAGACGGCGCATTGGACGTCTGATGAAGAAAAACGGCCTGGTCTCGGTCTACACAGTAGCGCAGTATAAACCGCATATGTCGTCATGTAACGAATCGCCGATCCAGAACGAACTGAATCGCGAGTTTGCGAAAGAAGCACCATTGGAAGCCGTTGTGAGTGACTTGACATACGTTCGGGTCGCAAATAAATGGCACTATATTTGCTTGCTCGTAGACTTGTTTAACCGGGAGATCATTGGCTATAGCTGTGGAAAATACAAAGATGCTGCTCTCGTCTACCAGGCTTTTGCAAGCGTAAAGGGAGACTTGCGTCAGATCCAGCTCTTTCATACGGATCGTGGTAGTGAATTTAAAAATCAGACGATTGATGAAGTCATCCACACGTTCGAAATCAAACGTTCCCTGAGCATGAAAGGCTGTCCCTATGACAATGCAGTTGCTGAAGCTACCTTTAAGCTAATCAAAGCAGAGTTCGTAAAGAATCGGCAGTTTGAGTCGTTGACACAGTTGAAGCTAGAATTAGAAAAATACGTCAAGTGGTTTAACGAAACAAGAATTCACTCGACATTGGGGTATCTGAGTCCACTCGTTTACAAACAGAAGGCACTTAAGAAATCCGTCTAGTTTGGTGTTGACAGTCCACATTTCAGAGGATACAAGCGATTTCATTTTGCTTGTTCCTGAAAAATACCGTAACAAGGAAAAAGAAATTTTGGATTACTTTACGAAAGTAAGAAAGAATCTTGTTGAGGTAGATGAGAACCGGTTTCAGGTGGAAGTTCCGGATCGTGTAAGAAATCAACGGCTGTCTATCATCTGGACAGCAAATAACCAGAAAATATTTAGCTTCAATCCAGAAGTGTTTCCATTAGAAAACAATATGATTGTAGATCCGATTATTCGCGTCGTTACTGAGAAAAACAGCCTTGTTGCAGACAAAGCCAACATGATGAGCGGAGGGGGGGGCCGCGATCCGTTAAAGGTGAAATTGATAAACAGAGACAGTGAACGGACGTTCGAGTTGCTCGAACCTGAACTGAAAAGGCTGAAGCTCGACGATAACCTGACAAATCTGATATCAGTCGACCAATATGTTCTGAGTCAGATATATGAATTGAAAAATACAAGGACCCAGCTTACATTCATCAGTCTCGGACTGTTAGCCGGATTGCTGGTGCTTGTCGTACAAAATCTGAGCGTGTTTTTTAGCAAATTTCAACGAAGATTTATCGTGCGCAGATTATTCGGTACCGGTTTTTTCAAAACGTACCAGGAATATATGTGGTTGCTGTCGGTGACATGGGCGATCCAGATCGGCGCCTGCCTATTGGTAAACAGTGGTTTTGCATCCAGTTTGCTTCAAATGGCCGGAAGTGTATCTATGGTAGCGTCATCCGTCAACGAAGCAGTCGGATCATCTAGCGATCGTGTGCTTGCAATAGGCGGCGGGGTGCTCGCTATTGAATTTGTAGCGTCTGTTCTCGCACTGTTTGTTATCGAGCGGAAAAATAAAGGAAAAGTACTAAAAGGAGGTGGGGGAGCAGCATGAAAACGGTATGTGAACTGGTTGATGTCAGCAAACGCTATCAAGATCACACGGTTCTTGAACAAATCAATTTGAAAGTATATGAAGGAGATATGCTCGCTATTACGGGTAAAAGCGGCTCTGGCAAGACGACTGTTCTCAATATTATGGGATTGCTTGAAGATCCGAGTAGTGGCACAGTGAAACTGTTTGATAAGCAGCGTCCGCGGATTGGATCGGCTCAGGCAAACAAACTGCTTAGAACAAGAATTGCCTATCTCTTCCAGAACTTCGCATTGATTGATGATGCAACCGTTGACTATAACCTTGAGGTCCCGCTGCTTTATTCGGGAAAAACAAGAGCGGAAAAGCAAAAATTAAAAAAAGAGGCACTGGAGAAAGTGGGGCTGGATATCTCACTCAAGCAAAAAACATACGGTTTGTCGGGCGGGGAGCAACAACGGGTGGCAATTGCGAGGATATTGTTAAAGCCATGCGACCTCATCCTTGCCGACGAACCGACAGGATCATTGGACGTCGACAACCGCAATGAAATTGTGAAGCTTCTGAAGGAACTGAATCATAAAGGCAAAACGATTATTATCGTCACTCATGATGAGTACGTTGCGGGAGAATGTAGCAGAATGATTACACTGTCATGAGGAAGAGGTTGCCCGATCCAATTCTCAGGCAGTCATATAATACCCCGTTTTAGGAAAACATAAAGAAAAATGTCCCGCGAAGACCAATGAGCAGTGTGGCAAAACGTATCAGTGGTGGCACAAAAAGTGACAATTGCAATATACTGACTTAGGAAGAAATAAAGACCTCGTAACAAATCCGCTATAAACCAAAGCGACATCCGTGCAGCAACCGGGTAAAAGCTTTGGTTTTTGTCTATCCATGAGTTTTTTTACACAAATTGCCAACACATTCCCTATAAAAAGTATATCATTCCGACACTTTACGGGCCTTTTAATAGCATATAACTATCAATATATAGCAAATATTTTATTCTAAAGATAAAAGTGATACACTATATAACAGGTTGTAATTATTCCAGAAAAGGTGTGTACTAGGTAGCACCCTGACTTGCAACGGGGCCAGATCAGGAGCCGCCTGCATCTTTTCTCCAAATACCAGCGAGTTAGGACGGTAAAAATGAGTAACAGACAAATGCAAACAGACGTTATCTTAATTGGTGCCGGCATCATGAGTGCGACTCTAGGGTCACTGCTGAAAGAATTAGTACCAGACTGGAAAATTACAGTGTTTGAAAAGCTCTCCAAAGCAGGAGAGGAAAGCTCCAACGAATGGAACAATGCCGGAACCGGGCATGCTGCACTCTGTGAGCTGAACTACACCACGGAAAAGAAAGACGGATCGGTCGACATTAGCAAGGCGATCAAGATCAATGAGCAGTTTCAGGTTTCCATGCAGTTTTGGTCTCATCTCGTAAAAAGCAAGCTGATTAGCAATCCGCAAGATTTCATCATGCCTTTGCCGCACATGAGCTTGGTGCAAGGGGAGAAAAATGTTTCGTTTTTGAAGAAGCGTTTCGAAGCGATGTCCCAAAATCCTCTGTTCCAAGGCATGGAGTTTTCCGATGACCCGGAAAAACTGAAGGAATGGATTCCGCTCGTGATGGAAGGCCGTTCTTCGAATGAGCCAATCGCAGCCACAAAGATCGACACGGGAACGGATGTCAACTTTGGGGCTTTGACGCGGATGTTGTTTGACCACCTGAAGACGAAAAACGTTGAAGTAAACTATGAGCATAGCGTTGATGATATTAAACGTACCAGCGACGGCTCTTGGGAATTGAAAGTGAAAAATCTCAAGAACGGCATCGTCCAACGCCATAAGGCGAAGTTCGTCTTTATCGGCGGCGGTGGCGGAAGCCTGCATTTGCTGCAAAAATCCGGTATTCCGGAAGGGAAGCGCATTGGCGGATTCCCGGTAAGCGGTATCTTTATGGTCTGTAAAAACCAGGATATCGTGGAGCAGCATCATGCAAAAGTTTACGGAAAAGCCAAGGTTGGCGCTCCGCCAATGTCTGTTCCGCATCTGGACACACGCTACATCGACGGCAAGAAATCGTTGCTGTTCGGGCCTTTTGCCGGGTTCTCGCCGAAGTTCCTGAAAACCGGCTCCATGTTCGATTTGATTACTTCTGTCAAACCGAACAACGTGCTGACAATGCTGGCAGCAGGCGCGAAAGAAATGTCGTTGACGAAGTACCTGATCCAGCAAGTCATGCTGTCCAAAGAGCAGCGCATGGAAGAGCTGCGCGAGTTTATCCCGAACGCGAAGAGCGAGGATTGGGATTTGGTCGTGGCCGGCCAGCGCGTGCAGGTTATCAAAGACACCGAGGCAGGCGGAAAAGGAACACTGCAGTTCGGTACCGAAGTCATTACGGCGTCGGACGGCTCGATTGCAGCGTTGCTGGGTGCTTCTCCGGGAGCTTCCACTGCCGTGTCCGTCATGCTTGAGGTCATTAAAAAATGCTTCCCGCAGCATATTAACGAGTGGGAAGTCAAAATCAAAGAAATGATTCCTTCTTATGGCGTGTCATTGATGGACAATCCAGAGTTGTTGCATGAAATTCACTCTTACACAGCACAGGTGCTGGGGCTGGACAGAAAAGTAGCTGTCGCCCGGTAGCCAGCCAGTAATCAATATACGAGCGAAGCGGCCTTTTCCCTGCGATTTGTAGGGGGAAGGCCGTTTTTTTCAGCTTGTCTTTGGCGCCGATTACGAAAAGCGGCAGATCAGCCTCGAAGAATTTTTGCAAAGATAGCATGGCGTGCAGTCAAAAACGCAGGGAGAGAGGAGGCGTTACATGGTAACAGATCAAGACTTAACCATCCATGAACTAAAATCGTTTCTGCAAAGCGGCGAAAGACACTTCAGAAGAGTTTGCGTGGAGACGGGAGCCTTGAGAAACGCTGACTTGCAAAACGCGTGTTTTCGGGGCAATGCCGTATGTGGCGTAGACATGCACGGCGCCAATATCCAAGGGGTGGAGTCATGGGGGACAATATTTTTCTTTTGACCAACGGCAGTGATGAAACAAGCGTCCACCAGAAGCAACTGACAGAAAGCCCGTTGTGGAAAACGATTCCGGCCGTCCAGCAAGGCCGCGTCTACACGCTGGACAGCAAATTCAACTTCGACGACCCGATTACGTTGGACATGCTGCTCGATGAAATCGTTCAGATCATGGCCGGGGCGGGGAAGGCTGACAAGAAATAAAGCAAACGACAACCGAAGAAGCTGCTCATGCCACGGGGACGGATCGACGCCCGGTTGTGCGAGCGGCTTTTTTGTGTGGAACAGATCGCCCGGCAAATCGAAAGGGGATTGGCATGACGAAAACAATCGTTGAAAAGCTGCGTTTGCACACGTACAAAAAAGCAGCGGTTTTGCATCAGCCGGAGGGCGCAGACTACTTGGCGTCGCAGTCCCTTTTTCTGTGATAGATAAGCCCCTGGTATTTTTCATAAAAAGGAGACAGGCACTTGCGGCCAACGAAGCTCATCCCTGCTTTGCCTGCTTTATTGCGACACGTCTGAAGCGATTCGGAAGATTGCCGTCCCAAAGCAGCTATCCTGTGCTACAATTTTGAAAATGATTATCAATATCACATTCGCATAAACATCATTGTTGAAAAGTGCAGGAGGTGGCTGTGCATGTTCAGTAATGAGCGGAACCATAGCGAAGCAGGAAGCACGGATGCGCTGCACATGTCGTTGGATGAAGTGCGTGAGTACATAGCCAGCCGTTTTGCGGAGCAGATGTCGATCCAGAGCTTGGCGCAGTTGGCGGGGCTTAGTCCCAATTATTTTGGTGAGGCGTTCAAAAAAGCGTACGGACAGAGCGTGATGGACTATTTGACGGAGCTGCGCATCGGCCACGCCAAGCAGCTTTTGCGCGATTCCGATTTGTATATGCGCGAAATCGCGCGCAAGGTCGGCTACCACGATGAGTTTTACTTCAGCAGAAAGTTTAAAAAAGTAGTCGGGGTTTCGCCTTCTGCATACAGCAGGGACACGAGAAAGCGGGTAGCCGTCACTTCGGCGGCTGCCATCGGCAATCTGCTCGTGCTGGGGGTCGTTCCGGTTGCCGCACCGCTTGATCCGAAGTGGAGCCCGCATTACCACTACTACTATCAAGAGCAGATCAAGGTCCATCTGAGCTCGCCAGAAGCCGACCTGGACGAAGAAAGTCTCCGGAAGCTGATGTCGGCCAAGCCGGACATGCTAATTTTGCACCATGAACACGATCCGATGGTTCGAAAGCAACTGCTCAGCTCCGGGATCGAATGCGTCGAAATCGGAGCGGCGGATTGGCGGGAGCAACTTCGGCAAACGGCCGAAGTCGTAGACAGGCAATCCGTGTGTGAACAATGGATAGCAGACTATGAGACGAGGGCGGCGGAGGCGAGGGAGAGCGTGAGCCAGGCAGTCGGGGCGGATGTATTCATCACGCTTCGCATATCGGGCGAGCAAATCTACCTCTACAGCAACAGAGGGATTCGCGACATGCTTTACGGGGACCTGGCGCTTGCGACGATCCCGGAGCTAAAGCAGTTGTCCAACAAAGAGATTACGCTCGACCAGTTGGCGCAGTTCAATCCTGACAGGCTGCTGCTGTTGATTTGTCCGAACGCAAGCACCAGAAAATACTGGCTGTCTTTGCAGTACCACACGCAATGGCGGGGGCTGAATGCGGTCAAGAACGGGCAGATGTACGTCATTCCTTCCAACCCGTGGTTCGAATATTCCGCTCTGGCAATGAACCGGATGCTGGAAGAGGCTACCTTGATGCTAACAGGGAAAAATCCAGCCCCTTCACCTGTTCCAGTCCATGGAGTCACGTAGCGGATTGCTTTATAATTCCTTCATGTGAGAATCGTTATCACTTGGAGGGGGAGCTTTTTTGATGATAAACGCGGGAAACAAAGGGCGGGGACGCATTCGCAAACCGTTGGCCCTGCTGTCAGCCTTGTTGCTTGTATCCGGACTGCTGGCTGCATGCGGGACGAATGCGGATGCACCCGAGGCGCAGGCGAGCAAACAGGAGACAGCGGCACAGAACAATGCGGCAGACGCGGAAAAGAGCAAGGCTGAGCAGGCGAGCGTCTACCCGCTGACGGTCAAAGACGAGCTTGGGCATGAGGTGACGATTCCAGCGAAGCCGACCAAAGTTTTTGCTCCGGTCATGGAGGATTCTTTGCTCACGCTGGGTATCAAGCCTGTACGGCAATGGTCGAACGGCGTAAGCCCGCAGGAATATTTGCAAGATCAGCTCGGCAGCGTGCCGCAGATCAGTTTTGCGGGCGGACAGCCTTCTTTTGAAGCGATTTTGGAATCGCAGCCGGACCTGATTATTTTGCACAATGCGTATGCAGCGGAGAACGGCGTGTACGAGCAATATGCCAAAATCGCGCCTACGTATGTGTTCAAGAGTGCATCCACCGATTTGAACAGCTCGATTCGCGAACTGGGCAAATTGCTGGGGGAGGAAGACAGGGCAGCGCAAGCGATCAAAGACTACGCCGACAAGGTCACAAAAGCAAAAGCCAAGCTGGAAGGAATCACAAAAGGGAAAAAAGCTGCAATCATCCGCTTTAATGCCAAAGGCATGTTTTTCATGAATAGCGACTATTTCAGCGGCTATGTGCTCGCGCATGAGCTGGGCTTCGAGCCAAGCAGCCTGGTGAAAGGCGGCGCTTTTGAAGTGTCCCTGGAAATTTTGCCTGAGCTGGATGCCGATTATATTTTCCTCGTGAACGACGGCAATCAGGGGGATCGCTTTGTAAAAGAGTTGAAGGAAAGCGAAGTGTGGAAAAACGTTCCGGCAGTGAAAAACGGTCGCGTCTTCGAGACGTCCAATGATTACTGGCTGAGTGGCGGATTTATTGCCCAAAGCAAAGTGATGGACGATGTAGTGAGGTTCCTTCAGCCATGAACAAAATGACAGAAAGACCTCATATCGCGGAGCGTTGCTTTGAGTACGAGATGAGGTCGAGCAGGCAACTCGACTACCGGATTTTGATTGCCACGCCAAAAGACGAGCCGCCGCAGAGCGGTTACGCAGTCGTCTACGCGTTGGACGGAGATGCGCTGTTTCAGACGCTCGCAGAGGCGGTCAAGCTGCAGACGCGCAAGCCGAAGGGCTTCGACCCGATCTTGGTGATTGGCATTGGCTATCCGTCCAGGGAGCCGTTTGACATGGAGCGGCGTTGCCGCGACTTTACGATGCAGGCCAGCGAAGGAGGGCTTCCGAAACGGCCTGACGGTTCACCGTGGCCGCCGCATGGCGAAGCAGACGACTTCCTCGATTTTCTGGAAACAGAATTGATGCCAGCTATCGCCAAGGAGTGGCCGATTGATCCGGCCAGACAGGCGATTGTCGGACATTCCCTCGGTGGACTGTTTACGCTGCACGCCTTGTTCACCAGACCGCATCTGTTTACGCATTATGCGGCGGGCAGCCCTTCCGTCTGGTGGGCCGACAACGAGGTGCTCAAGGAAATGGAGCAGTTCAAAGCGGGCTGGCAGCGCGAGGAACAGCGTCATCTGCTGCTGACGATCGGGGCAGATGAGCTGGAGGATATGCTCGAAGGCGCGGAAGAGGTCGCCCGGGGGTTGAGTCCGCTCAAAGAGCAGGGGCTTCGTCTGGAATGGATCAAGTTCGCCAGAGAAGATCATGTGACGGTGTTGCCCGCCATGCTCAGCCGCCTGCCGCGGTTTTTGTGGTCCGGAAAAGAAAACACATAACGCGAATCAGTAGTTCGGCTGTCAGCAGAAAATGACAGCCGAACCTTTTTTTATTGCATGACAGCAACCGTCTATGATAATTTTTGTAAAGTCTATCGTACAGACGAATCATCCAGGTGGGCGTGCGTCGGGAGCCAACGCGCGTCCATGACCATCGAACGAGGTGCAGCATGTCGGCATACTTGATCCCGATTCAAACCGCATTTATCGCTTTTTTCCTGCTCGAATTTGTGCTTGTAATCCCGTGGCTGATCTACAGCTACCGAAGTACTGCTATGTGAGCCTGTGGGCTTCTGTCGTGGCCTACTCGTTTATGTACTATATGTTGTCCACGTTGTTTCTTGTGCTTTTGCCGCTCCCGGAGACGCGGGATACGTGCGCGCACCAGTCAGCGGATACGGTGTACTATTCGCTTGTGCCCTTTTCCTTTGTCAGCGATACGCTTGCGGCCAGCTCAATCGTCTGGTCCAATCCGACCACGTACATGCAGGTTTTTCAGCAGAGCGCCTTTTGGCAAGCAACCTTCAACTTTCTCCTGCTGCTCCCTTTTGGCGTCTATTTGCGCTATTTTTGGCAAGAAAAACGGCACTGGAAGCGAGCGCTTGCTTTCGGCTTTGCCCTGTCCCTGTTTTACGAGGTCACGCAGGTCACCGGAATTTACGGCATCTACAATTGTCCGTATCGCATCTTTGACGTGGACGATTTGATGCTGAACAGCAGCGGAGCGCTGTTTGGCTACTGGATTGGCCCGATTATCCTCGCCCTGTTTCCATCGAAAAAAACGCTGCTGGCGAAAACGGCCAAAATCCGGCAAAGCGAGCGGGTTCCGCCACTGTCGCAGTTGCTGGCGGTGTGGGTCGATTATTTTGCGATTCAGGCAGTCTTGTTTGTCACGATTGGCTTTTTTACGGCAAATGAACTGATTGAGATGCTCTGCACCACTGTGGGCTTTTTGCTTGTCTACTTTGCGCTTCCGCTCCAGTGCGGCGGCAAAACGATAGGGACGAACCTGCTGCGCTTCAAGCTTGCCGATCCGCAGGGAGAGACGCCTTCGCGGAAAGCTTTGCTCTTTTGCGCATTTTCGCTATCGGTGAACAAGCCCGGCTTGATAAATGGGGAGCGGTCAGGCATACTCTCACATAAAAAGGTTGGGCAGTTGAGGAGGCTAAGCCGAGATGTCTGCAAAAAAGGTGTTAATCATTGACGACGAAGAAGATATTTTGAGGCTCATTAAAACGGTACTGCAAAAAGAAGGCATCGAACACGTCTATACGTCTGCGACGGCCAAAGACGGCCTCGCTCAATTTCAGGAAAAGAAGCCGGATCTCGTGCTGCTGGACATCATGCTGCCCGATGGGGAAGGCTATGACGTATGCAAACAAATGAGAAGCATCTCGAAGGTGCCGATTTTGTTCATTTCGGCGAAAACAGAGGAAATTGACAAAATTCTCGGCTTTGCCATCGGCGGTGACGACTATATTACAAAGCCGTTCAGCCCGAAAGAGCTTGCCTACCGCGTCAAGGCGCAGTTGAGGCGAGCAGACTATGCCGCAGCAGAGTCTGTGGAGGAAGCAGACCCTGTGCTAAAGGCAGGCCCCATCGAGTTGAATCCGCAAAAAGCAGAGCTGTTAAAGAACGGCGTTGCCATTGAGTTAAAGCCGAAAGAGCTTGGGCTGATGAAGGTGTTTCTGGAAAACGTCAACAAAGTGATTAGCAAGGAAAAGCTGTATGACACGGTCTGGGGCGAGGATTTTATCGGAATCGACAACACCGTCATGGTGCACATTCGCAGGCTGCGGGAAAAAATCGAGGACCAGCCGAAGTATTTGATTACGATGAAAGGCTTGGGGTACATTCACGCTGACACCAGAAGGAAAAGATGCGCTGCAAAAAAAGAACGCGTGGATTCAGATTCTCGATGAAAACGGCAACGAAGTGTGGGGCTATCGGGTGCCCGCAGGCGTGATGAAGCATTATACGCCAGCAGACATGATTCAAATGTACAAGTACCAGGAAGTGAATGGCGATACGACCGTGTTCGTAGGGGAAAAGGCGAGCGCAGACAGGCGCTACAGCTACTTCATCGGAATGGAAAACCCGAATCTCAGTCGGTACGTGATTTTTTACGACAACCAGGTCATCCTGCACTCGGAAATGCTGCGCGACCCGGACTATCATTTTACGCTGGACGAAATCAGGGAGTATGCAGCGATTATCGAGAAAAAGTCAGTGTACATCAAAGAGGTCATCGAAGACCTGAACTTGACGACGCGGCTGAGGAACAAAGAGCTGTCGCTGCAGCGGAAGACGGTCAACATGGTCACGCTCTTGCGCAGCATCGTGATTGACATCCTCAACGACCCGAAGTACGCCAACTGCCACATCGAATTTGCGTTCAGCGAAGAGTACATCCCCGTAGAGGCAGATGAAATCTTGATGTGGCGGGCGATCAACAACCTGATCTACAACGCGCTCGTCCACAACGATGACGGGGTAAAGATTACGGTGAGCGTTGAAAAGAAAGAACGCGTGCGCATTACGATTGCGGACGATGGAAAAGGGTTTAAAAAAGAAGAGCTGAACCGGATTTTTGACCGTTACTACCGGGGGACGAACACGGGCGATGCGCATAAAGGCTCCGGGCTGGGCATGGCGATTGCTCACGATATCATCAAGGCGCATCAGGGAGAGATCGTCATCAACAGCGAGGAAGGACGCGGAACTGTAGTAAAGATTACTTTATAGATAATCATGTAGGGAAGCGGGACACCTGTGCAGGGTGTCTTTTTTATGCGGGTTTGTGGGAGGTTTGGACCACAGAAATTTATTTTATTTATCACATATTTTTTATTTTATATAAGTCTGAATATATTGATTTACCAACTGTTTTTCTAGTGAATATAATTGTTATTATCAGAAAAACATATTACAATAAACAAGTGTTTCTGGAGTAAAGCACGCTAAAAGGGGGAGAAGAATAATCTTACCAACTATTAGGAATGCTTTATTAGAAGCACGACATGATGCAGGAGAACGTTTTTTATCAAGTAAAAATGATCGCCTGCTCATGATGTGTACGATTAGGTAGTACTCTACAGCTTTTTCGCAAATACAGCTAGCCAAAGCAGAGAGGAAGAAGAACCGAAGTGGAAAAGAAAGAGTTAAAAAGGGGTCTGGAAACGCGCCACATTCAAATGATCGCATTGGGCGGTACAATTGGCGTAGGGCTCTTTATGGGTTCGGCAAGCACGATTCAATGGACGGGTCCATCCGTAATGCTTGCTTATGCAATTGTAGGAATTTTTATATTTTTTATCATGCGCGCCATGGGGGAAATGCTGTATGTAGAGCCGAGCACCGGGTCGTTCGCGACGTTTGGCTACAAGTACATTCATCCCTTGGCTGGTTACTTGACGGCCTGGAGCAACTGGTTCCAGTGGGTCGTCGTGGGGATGGCGGAGATTATCGCCGTCGGGACGTACATGAAGTACTGGTTCCCGGATTTGCCGGCCTGGATTCCCGGGATTATTGCCATGCTGATTCTCGGGGCAGCGAACTTGTTCTCCGTTAAATCGTTTGGTGAATTTGAGTTTTGGTTCGCTATGATTAAAATTGTTACGATCGTCTTGATGATTATCGCCGGATTTGGCCTGATTTTCTTCGGAATCGGTAACGGCGGCAACGCAATCGGATTGTCGAACCTGTGGGAACACGGCGGCTTTTTTGCTGGCGGCTGGACAGGCTTTTTCTTCGCTTTATCATTGGTAATCGGGGCTTATCAAGGGGTCGAGCTGATCGGGATTACGGCTGGTGAGGCAAAAGATCCAAAGAAAACGTTGACGAGCGCGATCCAAAGCATCATCTGGCGTATTCTCATTTTCTACATCGGTGCAATCTTTGTTATTGTAACCGTTTACCCATGGGATCAACTGCAGTCGATTGGCAGCCCGTTCGTGGCGACGTTTGCGAAAATCGGGATTACGGCAGCGGCTGGACTGATTAACTTTGTCGTTATCACCGCAGCGATGTCCGGCTGTAATAGTGGTATTTACAGTGCGGGTCGCATGCTTTATACGCTCGGTATGAACGGACAGGCTCCGAAAATTTTCACCAAGCTGTCCCATAACGGCGTGCCGCTTCTGGGGACGATCGGCGTGCTGATCGGCTTGGGCGTCGGCGTGATTTTGAGCTATATCGCGCCGGAAAATCTGTTTGTGTATGTGTACAGCGCAAGCGTGCTGCCTGGAATGGTTCCGTGGTTCGTCATTCTAATCAGCCAAATCCGCTTCCGCAAGCAAAGAGCGGCAGAGCTGCGCGATCATCCGTTCAAAATGCCGCTTGCTCCACTGACCAACTACGTCACGATTGCCTTTTTGCTGATGGTACTGGTCGGAATGTGGATTAACGATGAAACACGCATCTCGCTGATTGCCGGGATTGTGTTCCTGGGCATCATGACGATCAGCTTTTACGCTTTTGGCATTGGCAAGGCAGTTCCGCTCGATGAGCAGGACGGGAACGCCAAGCGGTAATAATCGTTTGGGCAACAGATAGGGACATTGGCGACGATGTCCCTATTTTTTTGTGCAGATAAAAATTATCCAGTATCAGGGCAACTAACCTTCGAGGTTCGCCAATGGCTTGGCGCAGCCAAGTTTTCTAATCTGTGCGGGAAAAAGAGGCGGTGCAGTTGCAGGGTTGAAATTTAAGTTCAAGAATCTTAAAATAAAGATATTATTTGGTGAGAAGCTACGTGTGTCACTGGAAGAAAAATGCGAAACAGTAAGGGGGCTTTTTGCGTGGAAATAGGGGTAAGCACCTTTGTCGAAACGACGCCGGACCCACAAACCGGCGAGGTTATCAGCCATGCGCAGCGTTTGCGGGAAGTGGTCGAGGAAATTGTGCTGGCGGATCAGGTAGGGCTTGATGTGTTTGGCGTTGGCGAGCATCACCGGAAAGACTTTGCTGCGTCTTCTCCCGCGATGGTGCTTGCGGCGGCTGCGCCACAGACCAAGCGGATTCGACTGACGAGCGCGGTGACGGTGCTGTCTTCGGCTGACCCGGTTCGTGTATTCCAGGACTTTGCGACACTCGATGCGCTCTCGAACGGACGCGCAGAAATCATGGCCGGGAGAGGGTCTTTTATCGAATCATTTCCTTTGTTCGGCTATGATTTGAACGATTACGATGAGTTGTTCGAAGAAAAGCTGGAGCTGCTGCTGAAAATCCGCGCGTCGGAAAAGGTGACCTGGAGCGGCAAGCATCGGCCTGCCATCCAAAATCTCGGGATTTATCCGCGGCCTGTCCAGGACCCGCTGCCCGTCTGGATCGGCAGTGGCGGCAACACGCAATCGGTCATTCGGGCCGGACTGCTGGGGCTTCCGCTCGTTCTCGCCATCATTGGCGGCCGCCCAGTGCAGTTTGCGCCGCTGGTCGAGCTGTACAGGCGCGCAGCGATCAAAGGCGGTCACGATCCGCGCAAGCTGCAGGTGGCTTCCCACTCGCACGGCTTCATCGATTGGGATACGGAGACGGCAGCCGACAAGTTTTTCCCGTCTACCCAGCAAGTCATGAACGTCCTGGGACGGGAGCGCGGCTGGGGGCACTACGACCGCTCGAGCTTTGACGCGGCCAGAAGCTTTGAAGGCGCGCTGTACGTAGGCGACCCGGAAACCGTAGCGGCGAAGATCATTCACCTGCGCAAACAGGTCGGGATCACCCGGTTCATGCTGCACGTTCCTGTAGGCACGATGCCGCACGATCAGGTCATGCAGGCGATTCGGCTCTTGGGCACCGAGGTGGCGCCGCGCGTGCGCGAAGAAGTGGCAAAGTGGGAAGCGGCAGAGTGAACCAGCCGTCGGCAGCGTGGTCTGCTCTGTCTGGGGAGTCCTCGTGACGAGCAAAAAGGCAGATTGTATGAGGTGGAAGCAGTCAGATGCTCCACCTTTTTTTATTTGGATAGTACGAGACGTAACGTACGGCAGGAACGTCTACCTTGTAACCAATCATCAAAGCAAATAAGGTGGGCTTCCTATGAAAAAAGTGGTCGTCACGTGCTTTTGCATGCTTTTCGCAGCTTTTGTCAGCGGCTGCGCCCCGGAGGAAACTGTACAGGAGAACGCCTTGCCAGCGCCGAAAGAAGCTCCGGCCGCGGCTGATGCCGGTGCTGCGTTGAATCAGACGATAGACATCTCCGCAAACCAGAACAAAATCGCCAGCTATATGGTGGAGGAATGCAAAAAGGCGTTCTCGCCCTACTATGAGCTGCTGGCGTTTACTTTGTCCGACTACGAGGAAAAAACCGTCGATGGAAAAGTGGAAGCCATTTTCGGGTATCAGGTGAAATATAAAAACTTCGAAAAAGACCCGGACACCGTAGACTACATCAAGGCGGCAAAAGCCAAAGGCGACCCGCGATATCAGCAGTTGCACGACGAGTATTTGCAGCCCAAAGAAATGAACTTTCATTTGAAGGCGGTAATCGAACATAACGGCTCTGTCACGCTTTACACCAATGTAAAACCAAAAGGGATACAGTGGGAAAAAGTCGTCATGTCTGACTTTGTACTGAAAAAATAGGCGAATAGGCACGTTTTCCAGAATCGGATGAATTAACGGTTTCAAAGAACTGGAAAGTAGGGTATATTCCTAGGTGGGCAATAATACCTATTTCATTAGTTGGATCACCCATTACAAGCATTCGGGGAGGCAGCATTTTGAAGACGACGTTATTTGCGCAGGAGACTCCTTTACATAAAGTCTTTTCCGATGATTACTTGTTTACGATTCCTTCCGTTCAGCGTCCGTACTCATGGACGACCAACGAAGCGGGAGAACTGCTGGATGATTTGCTCGACTTTATCGAACATTACGGGATTACGGAAAAAAATATTGGCGATGTAGAGGAGCCTTATTTTCTCGGCAGCATTGTGCTGGTCAAGAAAGACGGCCCTCATGCAGAAGTGTTGGACGGCCAGCAGCGGCTTACGACATTGACGATTTTGCTTGCGGTATTGCGGGATTATTTGGGCGACGACTACGCTGCCGAGATTGATGACATGATCGTGCAAAGAGGGAGCAAGATTCGAAACATTGCCGATACGTACCGTCTCTGTCTGCGCAATCGCGACAGCGACTTTTTCAAAGTGAGCATTCAGGAGCGGGGCGCTACGCAAAAGCTGAATGCAGATACGCCCGTGAAAACGGACAGTCAAAAGGCGATTCGGGACAACGCCCTGTACTTTTTGGAGCGGCTCAACGAATTGGATCCGCAGACGGTCAAGACGCTGCCTGGCGTGATCGCAACGCTTTGCTATATTGTCGTGGTGTCGACTCCCAATTTTGATTCGGCTTTCCGCATTTTTACCGTGCTGAATGATCGCGGGCTGGATCTGATGACGAGCGATATTTTCAAAGCGCAGGTCATTGGCGATATCCCGAAACATGAGCAGGACCACTACACAAGCAAGTGGGAAGACGTCGAGGTTTCTCTCGGCAGGGACCGTTTCAACAAGCTGTTCGATCACATGAGGATGATTATCCAGAAGCGAAAAGGCAGCGCGAATTACAAAGACGAGTACAACGAGATTTTTTCCACGATCAGCGGCAGCCGGTTTATT
The DNA here is from genome assembly GCF_000470975.2 of Brevibacillus sp. NSP2.1. Classification (NCBI taxonomy): domain Bacteria; kingdom Bacillati; phylum Bacillota; class Bacilli; order Caryophanales; family Paenibacillaceae; genus Brevibacillus; species Brevibacillus sp. NSP2.1. The sequence goes on from NZ_CP048274.1 coordinate 195,649, forward strand.
GATGAATACTTGATCCCGTATGGGGAGATTTATTTAAAGCTGGTAAACTACAATTCATTTTTCAGCCAGCAGCCACAGCTTATCAAGATTTTGAGCTTGTTGAACCGGATTGACAACAACGACTGGATTCCGCCTGCCATGTACTACATGCGTCATCACAACCAAAAGGTAGAAGATTTTCTCTACCGCCTGGAGGTGCTGGCTGGTACGAGCATGATTTTGCGGAAAAACTTCAACTGGCGCATGTCGCGGTACTCGCAAATTTTGCGAGAGATGGATAAAGGCGTCGACATGTTTTCCGACGAGTCGGCTCTTGAGGTGACGGAAGAGGATAAGCAGGAAGTCATTCGCATGCTGAACGGAGATGTGTACACGGATCTCAAGGATACGGCGAAGCGCTATTTGCTTTTGCGCCTGGACTCGCTTTTGACGGCAGGGCAGCCTTACTACGACTATTCGGTTATTACCGTCGAGCACGTCTTGCCGCAAACGCCCAAACCGAACAGCGACTGGTTGCAGCATTTCCCCAATCCTTCCGAGTACGTTCATAAACTGGGCAATCTCGTGTTGCTGACACGGGCCAAAAATGCGCAGGCCAAAAACTATGATTTTCAAAAGAAGAAAGCCTCCTATTTTCAAACGAGCAACGGGATCAGCTCATTTGCGCTCACGACTCAAGTGATTCAGGAGAAAGAGTGGACGCCGGATGTTTTGAAAAAGAGACAAAAGAAGCTGATCGACTTGCTCAAAAACGCCTGGAACCTGCACGCGAAAAGCACGACGACCAGTCCCTGAACAACTGGATGCCTTCGATAAGTTCGAAGGTGTCTTTTTCTTTAAGATTGAAAAGGGGAAGTCACAAGTTTGTTAAATCCTCCCTTTTGTTTTGATGAGTGGTAGTCATGAACTACAGACAGACCTTGAAACTTCTGAACATTCGGGATAATCTTGAGGGAAAGGATTGATTCGTAAAGCGGAGGGTGGTTGATGCATGTTCGAGGAAAGCGTTTCGTTGCGGATGTGGAAACGTTTTGTTCAAGAAGGTGTAATTGACTCAGCACGAATCAACAAACGGATTACAGAGTCGTGGCATCGCTGCAAAAGAAATCGGGTAAATCCGTACGCAGGAACGGGACAGGTTGTGTTGGCAGGAGACGCTTTGAAAAGGCAGCAGGAGAGCAGCCGGCTTTTGCTGGAGCTTGCCTTGCCGCAGATCGACCGACTGTCGCCTTTTATTCACGATGTGGGAATGATTGCGCTCGTGATTGATCCCGAGGGCTATGTGTTGAGCATGCGCGGCGAAAAACGGGCGCTTTTGGATGCGAACGCGATCAATTTCGTCGAGGGCGTGCGCTGGACGGAGGAAGAGGTAGGGACCAATGCCATCGGAACGGCGCTCATGGCAAAGGAAGCGATCATGGTCAACGGGACGGAGCATTATTCTGTTGCCTCTCATCGCTGGAGCTGTTTTGCCGCGCCGATTCGCGACGAAGCAGGCGGCCTGCTCGGGGTCATTGACGTATCCAGCCCGCTGGAGCGCAGCCATCCCCAGACGATGGCGACCGTTATGACATTGGCGTACTCCATCGAGCAGGCGTGGATGAAGCAGCGGCAGCAGGACGAGCTGGAATTGCTGCAGCGCTCCGTGCTTTTGGCGGACGAACCGGAACGGCATCTGATCGTCTACAACCAGGAAGAGCGGGTGGTGTACGCGAGTGCGGGCATACGCAAACAAATTGCTGGCTGGTCAGGACGGACGCGGCGCGAGCTGGCCGAATACGGGCTGATGGAGGTCAGGCAAGCCCCGGTGTTCTCCGGGCGCCATAACGGCTTGATCGGCTGGATTGTCGAGCTGACTCCCAGCAGCACGCGGGCTCCGCGCATTTTTCTCAGCGGCAGCCCCGCGTTTCAGTTCAAAGGCGAGAAGGGAACCAGCGCGGCTTTTGCCCGTGTGCTGCGGGAGCTGGAGCGAATTGCGCCAACGGACGGCAATGTCGTGATTTACGGCGAGAGCGGCACGGGAAAAGAGCTGGCGGCGCAAGCGATTCACGACAACAGCCCGCGCCGGGAAGGGCCGTTTGTCGCGGTCAACTGCGGGGCGATCCCGCGCGAGCTGATGGAAAGCGAGCTGTTTGGCTACGTCGAGGGAGCCTTCACGGGGGCGCGCCGCCGCGGGTACAAGGGCAAGCTGGCGCAGGCCAACGGGGGAACGCTGTTTCTCGACGAGATCGGGGAAATTCCGGCGGCGATGCAGGTAGCTCTGCTGCGCGTCCTCCAGGAGCGAAAAGTCACGCCGATCGGGAGTGCGGAAGAACAATCGCTGGATATTCGCGTCATCGCGGCTACGCACCGCAATTTGCGCCAGCAGGTGAGCGAAGGCACGTTTCGCGAGGACTTGTACTATCGGCTGCACGTGCTGCCCGTCTCGCTGCCGCCGCTTCGTTCGCGCAAGGAGGACATTCCGCTGCTCATTCGGCATTATTGCCGCAAAAACGGCTACGACGAGCTGGAGTTGCCGGACGTTTTGCAAAAGGAGCTGCTAGCCTACGACTGGCCGGGAAACATTCGCGAGCTGTACAACGTGGTGGAGCGTCTCAGAGTGATTCCCAGAGAAGATTGGAAGCGTTTTCTTGCCGGCTTAACCCGGCCCGATCTGAACCACGATTTTTCCGTCTCCGTGTATCCGGACCAGCCAAGTACAGATTTGCGCCTCGGCGCAGGTCACGCGGCAAACGAGCCAGCTTTTTACGAACCGGACTCCTTGCGCTATCGCGAGAAGCTGGAACGGCAAACGATCGTCCAGGCGCTGGAAAAGAGCGGCGGCAGCGCGTCTGTGGCGGCCGAGCTGCTGGGCATTCCGCGCAGCACTTTTTACCGCAAGCTGAAAAAGTATCGGCTCTGAGCCTCTGACGACGAAAACAACAGGGAGGAACGCACGTATGCAACCGACATGGCGACAAACGACGCTGCAACTGCTCGACACGACCTCCCGGATACATACGGGGGACGTGCTTGTCCCGTTTGGCATCGACGAAGCGTACGCCCGCCTGTGTGCAAAAGATGCGGCAATCGCGCCGCTGGTTCACCTCTGGCGGCACGAAAAGGCAGTGGTGCTCGGCTCGCGGGACGCCAAGCTGCCACAGGCGGCGGAGGCTGTTCGCGAGCTGGAGGCAAAAGGATATCGCACGGCTGTCCGCCAATCGGGGGGCGCGGCCGTTCCGCTCGCTCCGGGCGTGGTCAATCTGTCGCTGGTGATGCCTGTCGGAGCTGCCGACTTGAATCCCGAGCCGTTTTTCGCGCAAATGGTCGAGCTGATTCGCGCAGCGTTGGGCGACGATGGAGAGCGCATGAACAGCGGCGAGGTCGTAGGCTCCTATTGTCCAGGGACGTACGATCTTGCCATCGACGGCTATAAATTTTGCGGGATTGCCCAGAGGCGTTTGACACGCGCCGTTGCTGTGCAGGCGTTCATCAATGCAGAGGGCTGCGGGCGTGCGTACGGTGAGGTCGTCCAGTCCTTTTACGAGACGGCTGCCCAAGGAGCCTGTGTCGAGCAGTATCCGCAGGTGCAGCCTGAACGGATGGCAAGCCTGTCCGAGCTGGGCTTGCCGGGTGGAGCCGAATGGTTGGCCGCGCGAATACGCAAGGTGTTGCACGCACAGGCAGCATCTTCGTTTTCGGTGCTGGATGTCTGTCCGCCATGGCTTGCCCGGGAGGCGGAGAGCGCGCTCCATATGCTGCAAGGAAGACAGCGTCACCTGGTCGGTTCTTAAAGAACCGGCCTTTTTTATTTTCTGCCATCGACCAAGCCGGACAGAGGCAGGTGCGGCCCAGTGAGAATTGAGAAAAAATGAGACAAAATGGGACGCCCGTCTCAGTTTGTCTCACCTGCGAGGGACATGTCCCGGCAAAACGAGGCGGAAACATGGCGCAAATACGCGTTTTTGTCGGACAGGTCCAGGCTGGCACAAGGATTGCACATAGAAAAGGGCAAGAGCGATCGACCGGTCGTTCCAGACAAGTCACGATGGAGGAGGCGTATCTGATGAAAGTAATCCAGGCGGAAGAACAGGTGCTGTCCCGTGAGCAGGCGAAATGGATGTACCGCAAAATGCTGGAGATCCGCAAATTCGAGGACGCGGTTCACGTGTTGTTCGGACAGGGCAAGCTGCCAGGCTTTGTTCACTTGTATGCGGGAGAAGAGGCGATTGCGGTTGGGCTGGGCGTACATCTGAACCAGCAGGACAGCATTACCAGCACGCACCGTGGTCACGGCCACTGCATTGCCAAAGAGTGCGACTTGAATGGAATGATGGCGGAGATTTACGGCAAGGCGACAGGGCTGTGCAAAGGCAAGGGCGGCTCGATGCACATCGCGGACCTGGACAAAGGGATGCTGGGGGCAAACGGCATCGTCGGAGGCGGATTCCCGCTGGCGTGTGGCTCGGCGTTGACAGCCAAGCTGAAAAAGACCAGTGCGGTCAGCGTATGTTTCTTTGGGGATGGCGCAAACAACCAGGGAACTTTCCACGAAGGCTTGAATCTGGCGGCGATCTGGAAGCTGCCTGTCGTGTTTGTGGCAGAAAACAACGGGTACGGAGAGGCGACGCCGTTTACATACGCCTCGAGCTGCACTCATATCGCCGATCGTGCAAGCGGTTACAATATGCCGGGCGTGCGAGTGGACGGCAAAGACGTACTCGCTGTTTACCGGGCGGCGGAGGAAGCAGTAGCCCGTGCGCGGCGCGGCGAAGGCCCTACCCTGATTGAATGTGTGACTTACCGCAACTACGGGCATTTCGAAGGGGATGCGCAAAAATACAAAAAAGAGAGCGACAAGCAGGAGCACTTGAACGAAAAAGATGCGATTGCGACGTTCCGCAATCATTTGACTGCATCGCAAACGCTCGCTGACGCGGAGCTGACAGAGATCGAGCAGTCGGTGGAAGCGGCGATTCAGGAGGCAATCCGCTTTGCCGAGGAAAGCCCGTATCCGAACGCCGAAGAGCTGCTGACAGACGTGTACGTGTCGTACTAAGAGAGGAGGATGGAGAACATGACGAGAAAAATCAGCTTTTCTGCCGCTGTAAACGAAGCGATGAAGCTGGCGATGAGAGCCGACGAGAACGTGATTTTGCTGGGCGAGGACGTGGCTGGCGGCGCGCAGGTGGACCATTTGCAGGACGATGAAGCGTGGGGCGGCGTGCTTGGCGTGACCAAAGGGCTTGTGCAGGAGTTCGGCCGCGAGCGCGTGCTGGATACGCCGATTACCGAAGCGGGCTACATCGGGGCGGCCATGGCGGCTGCGGCAACAGGGATGAGGCCGATTGCCGAGCTGATGTTCAACGATTTTATCGGAAGCTGCCTCGACATGGTGATGAATCAGGGGGCGAAATTCCGCTACATGTTTGGCGGCAAGGCGCAGGTTCCGATCACGATTCGCACGATGCACGGCGCCGGATTCCGGGCGGCAGCGCAGCACTCGCAGAGCCTGTACGCCATGTTCACGCACATCCCGGGCATCAAGGTAGTCGTGCCGTCCACGCCGTATGAGGCAAAAGGCTTGCTGCTCGCCGCCATCGAGGACAACGACCCGGTCATTTTCTTCGAGGACAAAACGCTGTATAACACCACAGGAGAAGTTCCGGAAGGCTACTACACGATCCCGCTCGGCGTAGCGGACATCAAGCGCGTGGGCAGCGACCTGACGATTGTCGCCATCGGCAAGCAGGTACAGACAGCGCTTGCGGCAGCCGACCAGTTGGCGAAGAAGGGAATCGAGGTCGAGGTAGTCGATCCGCGCACGCTGTCGCCGCTGGATGAGGATACGATTTTGGCTTCCGTCGCGAAGACGAATCGCCTGATCGTGATCGACGAGGCGAACCCGCGCTGCAGCATCGCCACCGATATCGCAGCGCTTGTGGCCGATAAAGGCTTCGACACGTTGGATGCGCCGATCAAACGGATCACAGCGCCGCATACCCCTGTTCCGTTTTCTCCGGTGCTGGAGGATCTGTATCTGCCATCGCCGCAAAAGGTCATTCAGGTCGTGTCGGAAATGATCGGAGACGCTTCGATTACCGCCGTTTCCTGATCGACTGGGCAGCACCCGGCTGTCGGCAACGAGCAATGCCGGGTGCTTTTTCGGCTGAACACAAGCGCGTAGGCAAGGCAGGAGAGGAGAGAGCAAAATGGCAGAAAATATCATTATGCCCAAGCTGGGAATGGCAATGGTGGAAGGTACGGTTATCGCCTGGAAGAAGCGCGAGGGAGAGGCGGTAAAAAAAGGCGAGGGCATCGTCGACATCAGCTCGGAAAAAATTGAAATGGAAGTAGAGGCCGCTGCAGACGGCGTGCTGTTGAAAATCGAGGTTCCCGAGGGTGGCGTGGTCCCCTACGGCACCGTGCTTGGAGTGATCGGACAGCCAGGGGAACTGGCAGGGACGGCCTCTGTCACCGCGTCGGCAAAAGCGACTGCCGAGTCGGCCGCTGCGCTGGCGGCTTCGGATGAGCAGCGGACAAAAGCAGGAGCGCCAGCGGCAACAACTGCAACTGCCGTACTGGATCGTCCGCGGGATGGGATCAAAATCTCGCCTGTAGCGCGCAAGATGGCAGAAGAAGCGGGCATTGACTACACAAAGCTGACGGGCACAGGGCCGCAGGGCAGAATCACCAAAGAAGACGTGGAGCGCTTCATTCAGGCTGGCGGGGAAAAAGAGACGAATGCGGCGGCACAAGTTGCTGGCGTGCAAACGAGCGTTGCACCTGTCGCGGGCAGCAGCGACCATGCGGCAGCGGCCGTGAACACAGCCGAAAAGCAGCCTGAGCGCATTCTTGTCTCCGGCATGCGCAAAGTCATTGCCGAGCGGATGTACCAGAGCCTGCAGCAAAGCGCCCAACTGACGATCACGATGCAGGCGGACATTACCGAGCTTTTGCAACTGAAGGAAAAGCTCTCGCCAGAAATGGAGCGCCGCTACCAGCTCAAGCTGTCCGTTACCGATTTGATTGCCAGGGCGGTCGTTCTGTCGCTTTTGCGGCACAAGCAGATGAACAGCGCGTATGTGGAAGACCGGATCGAGCTGTACGAAGAGGTTCATCTCGGAATAGCCGTCGCGCTGGAAAAAGGTCTGGTCGTCCCCGTCATTCGCCAGGCCGAGCAGAAGACGCTTGCCGAGCTGTCCAGCCAACTGAAATCCGTCAGCGCACGGGCAAGACAAAATCAGCTTGCGCCGGAAGAAATGAAAGGCTCTACCTTTACGATCACCAACCTGGGCAGCTATGGCGTAGACACCTTTACACCTGTGCTGAATCCGCCGGAAGCCGGGATATTGGGCGTAGGCGCGGCGAAGGACACGCCTGTATTTGTCGGCGACGAGCTGCAACGCCGCAGCATATTGCCGCTCTCCCTGACATTTGACCATCGGGTGCTCGACGGCGCTCCGGCTGCGGCGTTTTTGGCGACAGTCCGGTCTTACCTGGAAGAACCGCACAGCCTGCTGGTCTAGGGAGGGAAGGGCATGTACGATATCGCGATTATCGGCGGAGGACCAGCGGGCTACGTGGCGGCAATTACGGCGGCGCGTGCCGGAAAGCAGGTTGTGCTGATCGAACAAAAGGAGCTGGGCGGCACCTGCCTGAACGAAGGTTGCATGCCGACCAAAGCGCTGCTGGAGTGCGCGGACACATATCAGCACGTCTTGCATGCAGGACGCTTCGGCATCGAAAGCCCTGTGGACCAGACGCGAGTCCAATGGGAGAAAGTGCACGCCTACAAGCAGGGCATCGTTCAAAAGTTGACTGGCGGCGTGCAGTACTTGATGAAGCGCAATCAGGTGCAGGTCATGCGAGGACGCGCGACGTTTCAAAACGAGCGCTCTTTGCGGGTAGAAACGGCAGACGGCACGAGCAGCGTAGAGGCAGAGAAATTTATTGTAGCGACCGGGGCGGAGCCAATCGCCCTTCCTTTTGCTCCATTCGACGGGGAGTGGATTTTGAACAGCAGTCACTGCCTGTCATTGGAAAAGGCTCCGCCCGTGCTGCTCATCGTGGGCGGGGGAGTGATCGGCTGCGAATTTGCTTCCGTTTACAGCAGAATGGGCAGCCAGGTCGTCATGGTGGAGCTGGCGGAGCAACTATTGCCGGGAGAAGACGCTGACATCGCGGCATTTCTGGAGCGCAGCCTGAAGCAGGAGGGCGTGCAGTTGCATCTGGGGAGCAGCGTGGAAGCACTGGATCGCACGGGCAGGCTGGCGCGCATCCGTACTCCGGAGGGGGTAAAGGAACTCAAGGCAGATGCCGTCCTGGTAGCGATCGGAAGAAAGCCGCGTCTGGACGGACTTTCGCTCGATCGAGCCGGGGTAAAAGCGACAGCGCGCGGGATCGAGGTAAACGAGCGCTTGCAGACGAGCCAGCCGCATATTTATGTCGCAGGTGATGCGCGCGGAACGATTCAGCTTGCCCACGTAGCTTTTCACGAAGGCGAGACTGCTGCTCGCAACGCATGCGGCGAGGAAGCCATGCTCAACCTGCGCGCTGTGCCTCGTTGCATTTATACATCGCCGGAGGTGGCTTCCGTCGGATTGACGGAGCGTCAGGCCAGAGAGCAATACGCAGGGCTGCTCGTCGGCGAGTTTTCTTTTTCGGCCAACGGCAAGGCGATGATTTTGCAGGAAGCCGCAGGCAAAGTAAAAGTGCTGGTGGAGCCGGCGTACCACGAGATCGTCGGCGTGACGTTGGTGGGGCCGCTGGCAACAGAGCTGATCGGGCAGGCGGCGCTTCTTTTGCATGCCGAAATGACGGCAGATGCCATGGAGAACTTTATCGCTCCGCATCCTACGCTTTCAGAGGCGCTGAACGAGGCGGTTCGCGGGGCATTGGGACATGCGATTCACGGATAGCGGAACAAAAGTCGATGACTGCAAGCGATGCAAAAATGTGAAACAGATAGCCCTCCACCGAGCCAAGGGAGGGCTATCTGTTTTTTATCGAGAAGAAGCAGCGTCAGTTGGTCGTGCTTGGCAGCAAGATGGTAAACCTCACGCGTTTTCCCCTGTTTTCTGCGTGTACTTCTCCATTATGGAATTGGATGATTTTTTTCGTGATGAATAACCCAAGTCCGAATTTTCCGTTCATCCCTTTGTAAAAATGGTTGAACAACTGATCTAGCTGTTCAGCTTCGATCGGGGGACCGTCGTTTTCCAGGATGATTTCCACGAGTTCTTTTTCTTGGACGAGAACGCGGTTCACCGATATCCAGATAGAAGATTTGGCAAAGCGCATATTGTTTTCCAAAATGTTCTCCAGTGCTACCGTAAGCTCTTCCTCGTTTCCCCAGACAAACACAGTTTTCATCTGGTTGTGAATGACGATATTGTTTTGCACCAGTAAAAATCTCTCGATGAGATTGTGAACAATTGCTTGGACGTTCGTGGGCTTACATTCACTTTTTCTTTCTAATATATAGTCGAGACTGTTGAGGTACAGCAGTTTTTCTACCTTTTTTTCGAGATGCTTCGCTTCTTTAATAATGACAGCAACCGTCTCGTCAAAAGAGTCGTTCAAATAGATTCGATCCAAAAGCGCCTGGGAATAGCTGTGGATGACCATGATAGGTGTTTTCAAATCATGGGAAACGCTTTGTAAAAAAATTTCTTCCTCCATCTCCATTTTCTTGAGCGATTCTTGCATCATGTTAATAGAGGAAGCCAGTTTGCCGAATTCGTCTCCGCGATTTAGATCAATCGGTTCTTCCCACTCCTTGTTTGCAATTTTGCGAACCTTCTTTTCCAAGTAGCGCAATGGCTCGGTAATTTTATTCGAGATAAACTTGGCTATGCAGATGTTGATGATAGAGAGTATGACGAGAAGCCGAACGAGATTGATTAGGACATCGACCGAGACATATGTGACGAGTACAACCGTGATGATCCCCGTAATAAAAGTGAGAAAAGCGGTCATGATTACCCATATTTGGAGTCCAAACGGTTTGTCTCTCATCCATTCACCAGCCTATACCTGTAACCGTAGCCATAGACAGTTTCTATGGACAGCTTTGGCATTTTTTTTCGTATGCGCCGCACAGTATCGTCGACTACACGATCAGAGCCATAATAGTTTTTGTCCCACAATCGTTCCAAAATTTGTTCCCGAGAGAACACACGATTTGGATGGTCAATGAAAAACAGCAATAGCTCAAACTCCTTGCTGGTCAGGGATATGGAAACACCTTCGTGATGAATGGTGTGGTTTTCGCGGTGAATGGTATAGTCGTTTATTTTGTTTATAGCGTGCCGATGAGGCTTTGTGCCGTTTTTGCGTTCCAGCAGCTTTTGCGTTTTCAAGATCAGTTCTCGCGGTAAAAATGGTTTGGAGATGTAGTCGTCGCAGCCTAGTTCCAGACCGACAACCCGGTCGATTTCCTGGTTTTTGGCAGAGATAAAGATAACAGGAATATCCGGGTGGATTGCTTTGATCTCTTTGAATAAGGTGTATCCGGTCGTATCGGGCAGCATAATGTCCAAGATCCAGAGGTCAGGTGTCTCCCGGATTTTTTGCTGGGCACAGAAGCCGTCCAGAAATGCTTCCACGGTATAGCCTGCGTTTTCCAGATACTTCTGCAAGATGGAGTTTAAATCCTGATTATCTTCAACTAAAAAGACGGTGTACGCCATCTGCAAAAACTCCCCCTCACGATGTAATACATACTATTATACCGGAATGGAGCAAACCTCTGAATTCAAGAGAATCCAGAGGTTGAAAAAGAGAAGCGAGCTACAGTACCTTGTTCAGGAACTCCCGCGTTCTTTCTTGTTGGGTGTGGAAAAACATCTGTTCAGGCGTGCCTTCTTCTACAACAATTCCTTGATCCATAAACAGGATTCGATCAGCTACCTCTTTGGCAAAACCCATTTCGTGTGTGACGATCACCATCGTCATTCCTTCCTGGGCCAAGTCTTTCATCACTTGCAAAACCTCCCCGACCATTTCGGGATCGAGTGCTGATGTAGGCTCATCAAACAGCATGATTTCCGGCTCCATAGCCAAAGCTCTTGCAATCGCCACCCTTTGCTGCTGACCGCCAGACAGATTTCGCGGGTAGACATCTGCTTTTTCTAGAAGACCTACTTTCGCAAGCAGGGCTTTTCCTTTTTCAACGGCAGATGCTGTACTGTATTTTTTGATCTTAATCAGGCCCAGCGTAATGTTTTCCAATGATGTTTTGTGCGGGAAGAGATTAAATTGCTGAAATACCATTCCGGCTTTTTGCCGAAGGGCGTTAATATTTGTTTGCTTATCCATAATGTTGATCCCGTCGATGATGATCTCACCGGCTGTAGGTTCTTCAAGAAGATTCATGCATCGGAGAAAAGTAGACTTGCCGGAGCCCGAGGGGCCGATGACACATACGACCTCTTTGCGTTTGATATGGGCGTTGATGTTCTTGAGTACATGGAGATTCCCGAATGATTTTGCCAACTGATTCACCTGAATCATCGTGCCGCCAACCTCCTTTCCAGCCAATGGGAGAACCATGTGAGCACATAGATCAGAACCCAGTAAATGACGGCAACTGTACCTAAAAACTCGAAAGCTTTGAAGTTTACCGCATAAATTGTCTGAGCCGTGAATGTAAGCTCCGCAATTCCGATGGTGGCAAGCAGTGACGTATCTTTAATGCTGATAATGAACTGGTTGACGATTGCGGGGATCATTCGCTTGATTGCTTGCGGCATGATAATGTATGCCATTGTTTGGCCATGGGTAAAGCCGATGGCTCGGCCTGCCTCCATTTGGCCTTTGTCGATGGATTCTATGCCGGCGCGAAATATTTCTACCAAATACGCCCCTGCATTAAGACTGAGAACGAAGATGCCGGCAGACACCGCATCGGTAGCTCGTCCAAACAGTAGTGGAAACACGCCGAAGTAAAAGAAAATAACTTGTACATACAGCGGGGTACCCCGAATGATGCTTACATAGACTTTCGCAATCATTTGTAGCGACTTTCGCTTCGATACACGCAAGAGGCCGAAGAAAAGTCCGAGAACAGTGGCAAAAAGCAAAGAAAGAAAAGCTACTTTTATCGTATTCTCAAGCCCTTTCAGCAAAAGGGGAGATGCGTCTGCAATCAGGTTTAATGTGTCCATGCTTCGCTTCCTTTCCTGAAAGAAATAAGGTGCAATCTGCACCCGTTAGTTTGAACCGAAGTATTTATCGTATAATTTTTGATACTCGCCGTTTTCTTTCATTTCTTTCAGGTGTTTGTTGAATTTTTCCAGAATGTCTTCTTTTCCTTTTGCAATGGCGATCCCGTATTCTTCACCTGTCAATTTGTCTCCAACGATTTTCAAGTTGGTAGCTGTTCCGGATTTGATTTTATTGGCGACAAAAGGGAAGTCGTTAATCAGCACATCGGAGCCTCCCGCTTCCACGTCCATATAGAGTGTGGCTTCATCTTCCAAAATCTTTACTTTGGCGCCTTTTTCTTTGGCGAGCTCGTTTGCTTTTTCAAGTCCGGATGTTCCTTGTTTGGCGACGATTGTCTTGTCCTTCAAGTCATCGACGGAGTTGATCGGGCTATCTTTTTTCACTACCATCACAAGGCCGGAATCAAAATAGGGGTCGGTAAAATTCGTCACTGCCTTACGATCGTCACGAATGGTGATTGAAGCTGCAGCGCCATCAACCTGTTTCGCTTGCAAGGCAGGGATAATTCCGTTGAATTTCATCTCTTTCCACTCTACTTTGAGGTTTTCTTTCGCAGCGAGTGACTCAACGAGTTCAATATCAAATCCGGTCAGTTTGCCGGAGCTGTCTCGGGAACTGAAAGCGCCTCCATCTGGAGCGACGGCAAAAATGAGAGTATTGTTTGCGCTGCCCCCGGTCTCTTGGGCTCCGCACCCTACCAATCCAATGGCTGTCAAACAGCTTACTACGAAAGAAATCCAATGTTTACGACGAAGCATAAAAACCCTCCTCTTTGAAAAAAGATACGTACTTTGTGCCTATATCATAAAAAAATAATGTAAAATAAATTTCAAAGAAATGTGTGAAAATTCGTGAAAGGTTTGGTCGTCTTGATAGAGAAAATGGCAAACTCCATCGTCAACATCCTTTGGGATATCCCCATGCCTTTTGCTATTCTTTTCGCGGGCTTCTTTTTTACGGTGGATAATCGGTTTTTTCAGCTTCGTCAGCTTTTGCATATATTTCGCCACATTTGGGGCTCCACTCGCCAAAAAACGGAAAAAACAAGCCAACGAGGAGGACTGCCTTCTTACATCGCCGGAAATATTGCCCTTGGCTGTCTGGTAGGGGTTGGATGTATAGGCGGGGTGGCTACAGCCATCTCCATCGGCGGTCCGGGAGCGGTATTTTGGATGTGGGTTGCCTCCGCAGTCGGGATGATTATCAAAATGGTAGAAGTAACTTTATCCGTCTATTACAGAACGAGAGACGAGGATGGGCAATTCATCGGGGGGGCGACTGTTTACATCGAAAAAGGTATCGGTGAAGAAATGAATGTAAAAAATTGGATGTTTCTGGTCGTGTTGTTTGTGATTGGCATGATCGCGCCCATTTTTCTCTCGATCCAAAACTACGTGGCTTCCGTCGCTATCAGCACCACGTTTCATATGAACATTCTTGGCGTATCCTTTTTGTTTGCGCTTTTGGTTTATTTCATCATTGTGCGCGGCATTCCGTATTTGGCAAGGATATTTTTATTCATAGTGCCGTTCATGATCGTGGCTTATCTTGCTTTAGGTTTCCTGATTATTTTGATGAACGTGGAAAAAGTCATCCCGACCCTGGAATTGATTATTCGGCACGCCTTTTATGGCTCGGCCGCCATCGGTGGTTTCACGGGAGCAACCTTGGCCCAGGTCATTACGATCGGGGTATCCCAGGCAGTGTACACCAGCGAATTCGGCTGGGGCACTACACCGATTGTTCATTCGACGGCCAATGTCGACCATCCGGTAAAGCAAGGGCTGTGGGGTGGTTTTGAGGTGTTTTTTACAAGCATTGTGATTTGTGGAATTACGGCTTTCGTGGTGATTTTGTCTGATGATTGGGTTTCCGGACGAACGGGGATTGAACTGGCTTTGCATTCGTTTGAACAAACATTGGGGTTAGCGGGCAAATACATGGTGACGGTCATCATTTTCTTGTTTGCACTAACGTCGGCAAGCGGCTGGTATGTGAGCAGGGAAATAATGGTAAAACACCTGCTGAATAAAAAGAAGGTCGCTAAAAAACATGTACTGAAATATTTGAAGATATTTTGCGCATTTCCCGAATTTCTCTTTGTCGTCTATGTCGTCACTTTTCACTTTCCCGACAAGGATGTATGGTTGATGACAGGCATCATGACTGCTGTACCTACCTTTATCAACATATTTTTCCTGCTGGTTCTCAGCCATCAGTTTAAAAAGCTGTTGCAAGATTACAAAGCCAGATATTTGAACATCGGGCAGATTGACGAAGATGTCCGACTGTTTTATGAAGATAAGGGAATGGCCAGCGCTACAAAGACAATTGAGTGAGCGATCACATAATTTTTTGATTTTTCTCCAGAATTTTTCCCCTAAAATCGGTCACATAAGATCAGCAGATGAAGGAGAAATGGAATGTGACGAAGCCTCTCATTGGTTGTACAACCTATTACGTCAGTGCCTTTGAGGAAAGCAAACATCGATTTGTCATTGCCCAGGACCACTTTATGTCAGCGATAGACGATCCTGAGAGTATTCATCGTGCAGGCGGAATACCTGTACCGATTCCACTCATTGATGATGACAGTTATCTGGAGTCGCTATTGGATCGTCTCGATGGCCTGATGTTTATTGGCGGGAGCGACATTAGCCCAAGCTTCTACGGGCAGCCGTATAAAAAAGGTCTTGGTCAGATCAATCCGGCCAGGGACCAGTTTGAATGGAAGCTGCTGGACAAAGCGGTAAAAAGAAAGATGCCGATATTCGGGATATGTCGCGGACTTCAACTTCTGAATGTGTATTTTGGCGGGACGCTCGTGCAAGACATTGAGCGAGGCTATTCCACGGAGATCAACCACGCCGGGTATATAGGGCCAAAATCCAGTATTGCTCACAAAGTAAAGCTTTCAAAGGAGCATGTTCTTTATCGTTGTTTTGGCAAGGAGGAGCTGGACGTCAACAGCTTTCATCATCAGGTGATCGAAAGACTCGGAGAAGGTCTGGAAGCGATTGCAACCGCAGAGGATGGCATCATTGAGGCGATTGTACATCCGCAGTATCCATTTTTACTGGCTGTTCAGTGGCATCCCGAGATGATGTTTCAGACAGATGAGGAACAACTGAAGCTGTTTATGCTATTTATCGAGTCCGCCAAGAAGAGGCGAATAGACATGGATAACCTTTGTACCTCTGCCAACCGTTAAGAAATTGGGCGGCAAGACATGTATCCAACGGGCATTTGTGTTAAAATGAGCCGTAATTGGATGGAGGTATGAAATGCATGAGTAAATTGCCAAATTGCCCGAAATGTAATTCCGAGTACACGTACGAGGATGGAAGCATGCTGATCTGCCCGGAATGCAGCCACGAGTGGACACTGCAAGCAGAAGCCGAGGACAGCGGCGAAAAAGTAATCAAGGACGCGAACGGCAACATCCTGCAAGACGGCGATACCGTAACCGTCATCAAGGATCTGAAAGTAAAAGGGAGCTCGTCGGTTTTGAAAATCGGGACGAAGGTAAAAAACATTCGTCTGGTGGACGGCGACCACGATATCGACTGCAAGATCGACGGGTTCGGTGCGATGAAATTGAAGTCGGAGTTTGTGAAAAAGGTGTAGCAACGTCAGGCCAGCTTCTGTAGAGAGGCTGGTTTTTTTTCTCATCTTGCATACGCTTCCCTCAGACGGCAGACATATAACATATAAAAAGTGGTTGAGCAACATTTTCCGTTGCCAACCACTTTTTTCAATTGGAACGGTTAAGGAAAGACAGGACAACTTCGACACGTCCCCGCGCGATAAGGTAAAACTTTTTTCGCCGCCTGTCTCGCTTTCGTGGATGACTTGCGACGAACGTCTCCGTGTTGAACAGACGGGACAGGTCTTTCATGTTGTCTGAAGCAAGGAATAGGAGAAACGAATAATAAATAGAATTAAAAAGGAAATTTATTGATTTTTTTGGGAGTTTTGACATAAAAATAAAGTGAAGATATTTTGCAAAAATTTCCTTGGAGAGGGATGATGAATTTGAAGAAGGCTTTGAAAAAAACGTTGATTTTTACGTTCTTAGGAACAACTTTACTGACTGGACAAGCATTTGCAGCACCAGAGATTATGTTTACGAATAAGGACTCGAAAATAAATAGCGATTTTGACCGAAGAGGTGCAAAAAAATACGTTGAAAAGTATGCTGAACGACCTGGGAATAAAAAGTACGCGAATTATGGAAGTAACAGCGATGGTGGTGACTGCACAAACTTTGTTTCTCAAGTATTACATGAGGGTGGAGGTCTGGATTTCCATGGAAAAGTTGGTTATAATAGGAATACAAAGGATTGGTATTATTATGGCCCTAATGTTCCCAAAAATACAAATGATAAAAAATCCCGCACATCATCTTGGACTGGAGCTCATCAATTTAGAGAACACTGGGCAGTAGTTAATGGTTCCGGAGGAGAATTTGCGTATCAGGCCAAAAAGTACTCAGTCAAAGATGCACAAAAGAACTTTAGAGACATTTACAACGATTTGTATGAAGGTGATATTGTTCAGTATGTGAACAGTGCTGGAAGAACTGTTCATTCACAAGTAGTTCATCACTTTAAGGATGGGGAAGTGTATATGGCTCAGCATTCGTTAAATGACAGTGATTATACATGGGGGACAGACCTTCCGCTAAGTGAATGGCTCGATTATGGCGGAGCATATGTTGTAACAATAAAAATCAAGAAATAAAACACTAAAGGGGTGATACCATGTTTATACAGCGAACCAAAAAACTTATCGCTGCATCAATAGGCGGTCTTGCCATTTTAGGCGTTGCAAGTTTTTTGGGGTATCAAGCATATGCGAATGATGCATCCAAAACAGAAATGCTTAAGCAAATGGAAGAAGAGTATCAAAAGCTGGCCGAGCAAGATGATCCAAATGCGCCAAGTGAAGAAAGACAAAAAATAAAAGATCTGGGGTGGGAGATAGGCAAGCTGAAAAAAGAGCTGTACCCCGAAAACCCCGAGGATGTATTGGCACGTAAGCTAGCTGGTTTCAAAGAAATGACACTCATTCATGAATCAAGCTACAAAAACAGCGATGCAGATGCAAACGACCCCGAGGTAACGAAAATGTTAGCGCAAATCGAACAGCAGAAACAACTCGTTGCAAAATTTGAAGAGAAATTGGCTTCTTTAAAAAATAGAGCAAAGATGGCAAGGCAGTCTGAAGATGCCAAAGAAGAAGCAGAACAGTTGCTGGCACAATTTCAACAGGAAAAAGATGCAATCAGTACGCAAAGCGACCAATAAGGCTACATGTACGCGAAAAACAAAGGGCGTTGCTCACCAGGGCAGCGCCCTTTTCATGAGCAGTCCAGGTGGACAGGCCAAACATAAAATGACAGGCAGCGGCTCATGCTACTACTGGCAGCTTCCTTCCCGCTTATTTCCTTTTATGGTAGACTGTCATGGAAGTATCAGATGGCCCTCATTCCTCCAAAATTAGGTGGTACATGCATGCGTTCCATATGGCAGATTTACAAAACGGACTGGATCAACATATTCAAAGTACCGACGGGAATTTTCCTCATTGTCGCGATCATCTTGCTCCCATGCCTGTACGATTGGGTCAACATCAAGTCGGTCTGGGACCCGTACGCCAATACGCAAGGCGTAAAAGTGGCGGTAACGAGCGAGGACCAGGGTGCGACGGTCATGGACAAGCAGATCAACATCGGGGACGAGCTGCTAAAGAGCTTGCAGCACAACGATAAGCTGGGCTGGACCTTCGTGACGAAGGAGGAGGCCGAGCGCGGCGTGGATCGGGGCGATTACTACGCCAGCATCCTGATTCCGGCCGACTTTTCCGAGAAAATTACCGGGATCGTCAACGGCAGACTGGACAGGCCCGAAGTGATCTATACGGTCAACGAAAAAGTCAGCGCCGTGGCTCCCAAAATCACCTCTTCCGGCGTCTCGGCCATCGCCAAGCAGATCAACGAAAGCTTCACGGAAGAGGTCAGCGAGGCTCTGCTGACAAAGCTGACGGAAATCGGTGTGAAGCTCGAGGAGCAACTGCCGACCATTCGCCGAATCGAGAGCGGTATTTTTGAACTGGAGAAAAAGCTGCCCGAGATTCATGCAGCGGGGCAAAAGGTGCTGGAGATTGAAAAGAAGCTGCCGGAAATTCACGAGAAGGCGCAAATCATCCCGGAAGTGGAAAAGCGCCTCCCGGAAATCAACCAGGCGGCCGATGCCGTGCTGAAAGTCCAGCAAAACTGGCCGCGAATCAACGAAGCCGCATCGGTTATCATCGGCATGGAAGACAAGCTGCCGACAATCGAGCAGGCGGTTGGGCGCATTGCCGAGCTCGATCAAAACTTCGGCAAAGTCGCAAGCGCGGTCACCACGGCCACAGAGAAGGCCAGTCAGGCAATTGAGATTGTTTCGGCGGCTCAAAACGCCCTGCCGCGCATTGCCGAGCTGACGGACAAAGGAGCCGATTTGGCCGATCAACTGAATCGGTTTTTTGCAACCCATGACGGCGCATGGGACACAATCGCGCCGCTGATTAAGCAAAATCTCCTGCTGGCACAGCAAGCTGCCGATGCGCTTGCACAGCTTACAGACAGGCTTTTGCAGCTCAATCCGGAGCGCTTGCCGACAGCAGAAGAGGTTCATGCCGTCCAGGACAGGCTGTCCCGAGTCGTGCGCGTGCTGGAACATACCGCAGCGCTGGTCGACAAGCTGAACGGCTACATCCCCGGACAGCCGCTGGACCGTTTGTCAGAGCGGCTGCACGGGCTCGAGGACAGGATGAATCGGCAAATCGAAATTCTCGGCACGATTGCAGACGCGCTGGAAAACGGGAAAAAGCCAGCGCGAGACTTGGTCGAGAGCCTGAACGAACTGTCGAAAAACACGAGCGCGGAACTGGGCGATATTCTCGGGCGCTACGATAGCGAAATCGTTCCGAAAATCGAGGAAGGCATTGAAAAGCTGAAGACGATCACGGGAATGTCCGCCGAGCTTTTGCACAAAGCGCAGGAAAAGCTCCCGGATATCGAGACGATTCTCAAGGAAACGAAGGCAGGTCTGGATCTGGGCCTCGCAGAGCTGAAACGAATCGAGCAGGAGCTGCCGCAAATTCAGGCGCGGGTTCACGAGTTGGCGCAAACGCTGCAAGCGAAGTCGGACGCTTTTGCCAAAGCGATTCGCACGGCGGCTCCGTTCTTGAAGGAAAACTTGCCAGCCATCGGGCAAAAGCTCGACCAGGCGGGGGCATTCATTCGCAACGATTTGCCGCAGGCGGAAGCGGAACTTGTGAAGCTGGCTGATTTTGTGCGCAACAAGCTGCCGGAGGTGGAGAACGGCGTCCACAGAGTGGCGGCGCTGGTTCGCGACGATTTGCCCAAGCTGGAGAGCGCGATTTCGCAGGCGGCAGACAAGCTGAGAGAGGTAGAGGCGAACAACAACTTCGCCGATCTCGCCAAGCTTTTGCGCGGGGATATTCAAAAAGAGAGCGAATTTCTCGCCAGCCCGGTGCAGATCAAGGAAAACCGCAAATACCCGATCCCGAACTACGGCTCGGCGATGTCTCCGTTTTACGGCGTCCTGTCGCTATGGGTCGGGGCCACGCTGCTGATTTCCCTGCTCAAGCCGGATGCGGAAAATCCGGATGGCCGCTACAAGCCGTACCAGCTTTATTTGGGCCGCTTGGGCACGTTTGTGACGATCGGTCTGCTTCAGGCATTGTGCATTACGCTTGGAGACATTTACATTCTGGAAGCTTATGTTGCGGATAAAGTCCCGTTTGTGCTTTTCGCGATGCTCGTCAGCATGGTATTCGTCACGATCACGTACACGCTGCTGTCCGTATTCGGCAACGTGGGCAAAGGCATCGCGATCATTTTCATGGTGTTCCAGTTTTCCAGCTCGGGCGGGACGTTCCCGATCAGCATGACCGCTCCCTTTTTCCAGGCATTGAATCCGTTCATGCCGTTCACCTACGCGATCAGCCTGCTGCGTGAGGGCGTAGGCGGGGTGCTGTGGGAGACGGCGACCCGGGACATTCTCTTTCTGTTCGGCTTCATCGGAATCAGCCTGTTCATCGCGCTCGCCCTGAAGCGTCCGTTGAGCGGCCTGATTCAAAAATCGATGGAGAATGCCAAGAAGACAAAAATTATCGGGTAAGCCATCAGTAACCAGCCAATCATCGTTATTGGCTGGTTTTTTCGTGTGCGTTCAATCGGGTTACCCAATTTTTAGGAAAGAATTCAATTGTTAATTTTCTGAATCGGTGGTATATTCGAGACAAACTAAATACGTGTACAAACAGGTGCAGATAAATTCACCATCTTTTATCTGCTTAAAAGGGAAGTTCGGTTAGAATCCGACGCTGTCCCGCAACTGTAATTGGGAGCGATTCGAAGATGCCACTGTTTTCGCCAGCCGAAAATGGGAAGGTTCGAAAAGCGATGAACATAAGCCAGGAGACCTGCCTGTTTGAGCACAACATCAATACCTACGAGGATAGGGGGTGTTAAGTGCGAAATGGATAGGCGTGTTTTTGATTTGGACAATCAGCATGCTTATTTGAGTATTCATTCGCCTCTTAACAACTTCTGCGGAAGTTGTTTCAGATTGGAGACAAACCCCTTTCGATCACAAGCCGTATGGAAACTGTAGGCAAAGACACGCTCTTTTTCTCCTTTTACAAACAATCCGCACTCGGGATCAGTCGTACTGACCTTCCCCTCCTTCTGTGAGCTTCTGTCTTTTTTTTCGAGTGGTTTCTTCCCATGTGCGATTCGATCTTGATTGATCTCGTCGTCCAGCAGTTCCTGATACTTTTTGCTTTGCTCTTGCACGATCTCTTTGAGGTATTTGTTCTTGTTCGCGTTGGCTTTTACATGTGTGGCATCAATGAAAAGCACTTCCGGCTCCACGAATCCATGGCTGACGGCCTCTTCCAGAATGCGAGCGAAGATTGTCTCAAACAAATTGCTATCGCGGAAGCGGCGAACGTAGTTCTTACCCAGTGTCGAGAAGTGGGGAATAGGTTGACTGGAGTCATTGCGATGCTGCATGAACACGTGTGTGGTGGATAAAATCTCAGCTTTCTGGGCATTCGTTGTTCTGGCAAGCTCTATTTTCTATAATGAGAGTAAAAAACAGGATTCAGAGACAACCGTGAAGGCAGACACGGCTTTTGGGACAAGGCAGATTTTACGGGCGGGCAAGCAAGCGGGAGCGGCGACAGCAGCCTGAGGCCAAAAGGAGGCGGACGAATGAATAATGAAGAGAGCCGGGAGCGATGGATGAGCCGCGTGCTGGAAGGCATCGTGGAGACGTCGCGCGATCATCTGCTCATCACGGACCCGGAAGGCTACATTCAGCTAGTCGGGGATTCGTCCTACGAAATGTACGGGATCGGCAAAGACGAGCTGCTGGGCAAAAACGTCATCGAGCTGGAAAAAGAAAAAGTATTTTCGCCTTCCGTCACGCGCAAGGTCATGGATACGAAGACCCCGCAGACGATGATGCAGGAAATCCCCGGGGGCCGCAAGCTGATGGTGACGGCCTATCCGTTGTGGAATGCCGATGGGAGCATGCATTCGGTCATCAGCTATTCGCACGATTTGACGGAAATTTTGGAATTGAAGCGTCGCTACGAGAGCCTGACCGAGCAATTGAAGCAGTTTGAATCCGAGATCGAGGAGCTGCGCGAGAAAAATCAGGATGGCTTCGTGGCTGTCAGTCAGCCGATGCGCGACATTGACCGCCTCATCAAAAAGGTGGCGATGGTCGACTCGACCGTGCTCATTCTGGGGGAATCGGGTGTCGGCAAAAACGTGATCGCGCGCGAGATTCACCGCAACAGCCGCCGCTTTGGCGGACAGTTCGTGGAAATCAACTGCGGGTCGATTCCGGAAGGGCTGCTGGAGTCGGAGCTGTTCGGCTACGAGGCAGGCGCGTTTACGGGCGCAGGCAAGCAGGGCAAACAAGGGATTATCGAGATGGCGAATCAGGGGACGCTGCTTTTGGACGAACTGGGAGAGCTGCCGCTGACTTTGCAGGCCAAGCTGCTGAAGGTAATTCAGGAAAAACGGCTGCAGCGAGTGGGCAGCATGCAGTACCGGGACGTGGATTTTCGCCTGATTGCCGCGACCAACCGCGACCTGGAGAAGATGGTCAAGGAAGGCAAGTTTCGCCAGGACCTGTATTTCCGGCTGAACGTCGTGCCGATTCATGTGCCCGCCCTGCGCAATCGGCCAGAGGATATTGCCGCGCTGTTGAAGCTTGTCGTGCGCACGCTCAATGAGCGGTACGGAATGAACAAGCGGCTTGATGCAGCGGCGACCCACGCCTTGATGCAGTACGCCTGGCCGGGGAACGTGCGGGAGCTGGAAAACGTCCTGGAGCGGATGGTCGTGACGGCGGACGAAGACGTGATTACGCCCCAGCACCTGCCTGCCGAAATCCGGGCGGTCGGAGAGGAGCAGGCAGCGATGGAGCCGAGTGTAGCGGCGTCGAGAATGTCGCTGCGGGATGCGCTGGAGCAGGTGGAGGAAAAATGGCTGCGCCATGCGGCAGAGCGCTGCCGGACGACAGCAGAGATGGCGGAGTTTCTCGGCATCAGCCAGCCGTCTGTCGTGCGCAAGCTGCAAAAATACCGGATTCGTTCCACTTGATTCAAAAATGAATTTTTCATTCAAAAATGAATCGGGAATTTCGTGGTCTTCAATTCATTTTTGAATAAACGTACACCGCGCGCGTGCGGCAAATGCGCTTCCGGCAAGCTTTTTCGCTTGGCACGAGTATTGCTACATATCGTCAGCGAAGGCATCACCTTGCTGTTATCAATCTCATACGAGGAGAGATCACGATATGTCCAAACAACGCAAATTCGTCAATGTAGCCGCTGGTGTACCTGGTCCGAAGGGGTCCGCCCTGATCGAGAAAAGAAAACAGTTTGTGCCAAAAGGCATCGGCAACAACACCCCGGTTTTTGTAGAGACAGCCTCCGGCGCGCTCGTGACAGACGTAGATGGCAACACGTTCATTGATCTGGCAGGCGCTATCGGCACTTTGAACGCAGGGCATTGTCCGCAGGAAGTAGTCGACGCGGTCAAAGAGCAACTGGACAAATACATCCATCCTTGCTTCCACGTAGGCATGTACGAGCCGTATGTGGCACTGGCGGAAAAGCTCGCCGAAATCACGCCAGGCAGCTTCGAAAAGAAAACGATGTTTGCCAACAGCGGAGCGGAAGCGGTGGAAAACGCCGTGAAAATCGCCCGCAAATACACCGGACGTCCCGGTATCGTATCGTTTAGCCGCGGCTTCCACGGACGCACACTGCTCGGCATGTCGCTGACCTCCAAAGTGAAGCCGTACAAATTCGAGATGGGGCCGTTCGCGCCAGCTACCTACAAGGCGCAATTCCCTTATCCGCTGAACAAGCCTGCTTCCATGACAGAGGATGAGTACGCGCAATTTTGCGTGCGCCAATTCGAAGACTTCCTCCTGACAGAAGTCGCGCCGGAAGAAGTCGCGGCTGTCATCATGGAGCCGATCCAGGGCGAAGGCGGCTTCATCGTGCCGCCAGTAGCATTCGTACAAGGCGTCTTCCAAATTTGCAAAAAGCACAATATCTTGTTCATTTCCGATGAAATTCAAACAGGCTTCGGCCGGACCGGAGCGATGTTCGCTTCGACTCACTTCGGAATCGAGCCTGATATCATTACGATGTCGAAGTCGCTTGCGGCTGGCTTGCCAATCTCTGCTGTGACAGGTCGCGCAGAGATCATGGACGCGCCAAATCCGGGGGAAATCGGCGGCACTTACGGCGGCAGCCCGCTCGGTTGCGTAGCGGCGCTCGCTGTGATCGAAAAAATGGAGCGCGAAAATTTGTCCGGGCGCGCAAAAGAGATCGGCAAGGCGATCAAGACGCATTTCCAGGCGCTGCAAGCCGAGTTCCCTGTGATTGCGGAAATTCGCGGACTGGGGGCAATGTGCGCGGTAGAGTTTATCGACCCGCAAACGAAGCAGCCTGCCAAAGAGCTTGTGGCGAGCCTGACCAAAGGCTGCTACGAGTCCGGCGTCATCGTGCTTTCCGCAGGTGTGCACAGCAACGTGCTGCGTTTCCTGTCTCCGCTGGTGATTACCGACGAGCAACTGCAAGAAGCGCTGGACATCATGACCGATGTGCTGAAAAGCCAATACGTGACCCACTAATTCATCTGGGAGGTACGCATGAAAAAGCATCTGTATATCAACGGTCAATGGAAAGGAGCAACGGAATACGCGCCGCTGTACTCGCCTTATTCCGGCGAGCTGCTGGCAGAGGTCGCCCAGGCGAACGAGGCGGATGTCGACGAGGCGATCCGCGCGGCCAGCGCCGCAGCAAAAGTGATGGCGAAGCTGCCAGCGAGCCAGCGGGCGCTGATTTTGGAAAAAGCGGTGGCGATCATGGAAGCGCGCAAAGAGGAACTGGCTGTGATTCTCGCCCAGGAAGCTGCCAAACCACTGCGCACGGGACGGGTCGAGATCGCCCGCACGATTCAGACGTACAAATTCGCGGCAGAGGAAGCAAAGCGGATTCACGGGGAAACCGTACCGCTCGATGCGGCTCCGGGAGGCGAGGGACGACTCGCTTTTACCGTGCGCAAGCCGATCGGCGTGGTCGGGGCGATTACGCCATTCAACTTCCCGTTTAACCTGGTTGCCCACAAAGTAGGTCCGGCGATTGCGGCAGGAAATACGGTCGTACTGAAGCCAGCCAGTCAGACTCCGCTCAGCTCGCTGATTTTGGCCGATATTTTTGCCGAGGCCGGATTGCCGGCCGGCGCGTTGAACATCCTTCCGGGAAAAGGCGCGGTCGTAGGCGAAAAGCTCGTCAGCGACAGCCGGATCGCCGCGATTACGTTTACGGGCAGTCCTGCGGTCGGGATTGCGATGAAAAACAAGGCAGGTCTGAAACGCGTGACATTGGAGCTTGGCTCCAACTCCGCGGTCATTATCGACCACAACGTAGAGATCACGCCAGCGTTGGTCGATCGCTGCGTGACAGGAGCCTTCTCCTTTAGCGGCCAGGTGTGCATCTCGCTGCAACGCGTCTACGTTCACCAGAGCAAGTACGAACAGTTTCTGGAAAAGTTCAAGGCAGCGACAGAAAAGCTCGTGCTGGGTGACCCGCTGCAGGAGGCAACCGACATGTCCTCCGTCATTTCCGCCAAAGATCATGAGCGGATGGGGGCGTGGGTACAGGAAGCGGTGGACGCCGGAGCGCGCGTCGTAACAGGCGGCAAAGCTGTGAGCGACCGACTTTTTGCCCCTACGATCCTGACCAACGTGAGCAGCCATTCCTCCGTGTCTTGCCAGGAGGTGTTTGGGCCAATCGTTGTCGTCACGCCGTTTGAGACGATGGACGAGGCGATTGCGGCAGTAAACGACTCCCGTTTCGGCCTGCAAGCAGGGATTTACACGAGCGATATTCATGCAGCCATGCGCGCAGCAGAAGAGCTGGAAGTGGGCGGCGTGATGATTAACGACATCCCGACCTTCCGGGTGGATAACATGCCATACGGTGGCGTGAAGGACAGCGGCTTTGGCCGCGAAGGCATCAAGTATGCCGTCGAAGAGTTGACAGAGCTGAAACTGATTGCGATCAAGCTGTAGCTGCCGCTGTTTTTCCACGAGTAAACAGGAGAGTGCAGCACCACATGAAAAAACCTTCTCAGCGTCGCTGAGAAGGTTTTTTGTTTGATCCCGTCTGTGCATACGAAGCGGGTTACTGCAAGTAGTAGATCGCCCGCGAGCTGACAATGCCTTTGACGTTTTGCTCGTCGCTGATTTTTTGCTCTACGAACGGAATCCCGGCTTCCTGCAGCCGCACGCGGTTAGCGTTGAAGTGGCGGAAATCGACGACCATCGTCTTGTTCGCAGCTTTGATGTCTTGTAACTGCTGCCGCGCCATTTCGTTGACGGATTTTTGCGCCAGCAGATGTGCACTGCCAACCAGCAGCATGTTGACGAACATGACGCCGACCAGGAGCGTGCTTCCGTAGCGCAACAAGGCAGAGCGCGCCTCCCAGCCTGCCAATGCCACGAGAACGGGAATCAGCCAGAGCTGGGGAACATACCGCGCCCACCAGCTTTCCGGGTTGACGAGCACCGTGGCGAGCAGGATGCCGCTCGCGATGAAAAACGGCACGGCTTTTCTCCGCTCCGGGTCTACAAGCAAGCCAAGCGCGAGCAGGAGGGCGATCAGCACGGCTCCCCCGAACCATGGCCCGAAGCCTGCCACGCGGACGTCCGGGGAGAGAAACACTTTCAATTCCGGAGTCGAGACAGTAAAGGGCCATTTTAGCGTCGTTTCTTTTGGCGTGGCGATGTTTTCTGATTTGGCGAACAGCGAAATCGCGAGCTTGCTCACCGGGTTGATGCCTTTGAAATCATGCGGGCTGTTCGAGGTCATAATATCGACCGCGCCTTTGCCCGCCAGCGGATAAAACGGATGCCCTTTGGCGAGCGTGTTGGTGACGTACGGATTGTAGCCCACTACCAGGACGGTGATAACCAGACTCGCCGCGAGCCACGCCAGGAGGCTTTTCCAGCGCTTTTGCCGATCGTAGAAAAAGAAGAGCACCAGCAAGGCGCAGCCGAGCAGCACGGCGTACACCAGCGCCGTGAATTTGATCTGTGCCAGCAGCATGAGCGCCGAGCAGAGAGCCAGCATGATCCAGGTGTGATAGCGCTTGAGCAGCAAGTACCCGAGCGCGCAGATGATGAGCACGAGCGAGCCGAGCTGTCCGTCAATGTAGTAGGACGTAGCCTGCGTGACGCTGACCGGATTGTCGGCCAAAAGCAGCGCCAGGACGATCCCCAGCCCTTTTTTCGCGGGAAAGGCGACGCTTATGGCGGCCAGACTGAAGAAAAAGGAAGCGGCCATGAGCAGCAGGTTGAATATTTTCCCGACTTCAATCTGGTCGGTCACCTTGTACATGACGGCATCCAGCATCCACGGCCCTTTGGCGTAATGATTGATCCAGAGGTGGAACGCGGACAAAATCTCCTTGTTGTCCATTTCCTCGATTGGCTTGGCGAGCGGCTTGAGCACGGGCGCGTCGTGGACCGGATTCCAGCCGTTTTTCAGCAAAATGATCGCTTCCTGGTGATAGGTCTGCCCGTCAAAGGAAAGGTCGAACGTATTGGCGCTGATGTACCAGCTACTTCCGACGACGAGGCCAAGTCCCGCGAGCAGGGCGAGCAGCCAGGTTGGACGGCGGAGAGGCACAAATACGGCCGTCATGGCGAGCATGCAGGCCAAAGCGGCGAAGACGGCGAGCCAGAAGCTGACGGCCGTGACCGGGATGCCCAATAAAAAGAAAATCGAGGTACAAAGCACGATCGCGGCCATAAAAAACAGCAAAGCGGCCCCGATCAAAAACGAATACGTTGCAGTACGGTTATTCATCTGTATGTCTCCTGTTTTGCAAGCTAAAGGACTGGGAAGGCGCCAGCCAACAGGTGCAGGAGCGTGGCGAGCATGATCCCCAGCACCAGCCCTCCGGCAATTTCCCATCTGGTATGGCCCATGCTCTCGCGCAGCGGCGTGGGCAACAGGCTGCCAGGGTGCTCCTTTGCCAGCTTGTTGAGTGCGGCGGCATGCTTGCCTACGGCTCGGCGCAGCCCGGTTGCGTCAATGATGACAATAAACGTCACCGCCACGCCCAGACCGAAAACAGGATGAGTGAAGCCCTCCTGCAAGCCGATCAAAAACACGGTGGTGACCATGACGGTCGTGTGCGTGCTGGGAAAGCCGCCGTTTCCGACCATCTTTTTCGCTTCTGGTCCAAAGCGAAGGTAATTTATCAAAAATTTGGTTACTCCGGACACAAGCCAGCCAATAAATGGCGCGATCGCATAAAACATGGGCAAGCTCCTCTTTCTTGGTGATTACGATTGGGAAATGACAACCACGCCAACGACGATGATCGCCAGCCCGACGATACGTGTGAGCGACAGCGGCTCGTGAAAGATCAAAAAGGACAGCCCGGCTACCAGCACGTACCCGAGGGCCGCCATGGGATACGCGTAGGAAAGCTGCACTTTTTCCAGCGCGGCGATCCAGATGAACGCAGACAGTCCGTAAAGCGCAAGCCCCGCCATGATCGGCAGGTTGGTGAAATAATGCAGAAACTTCAACAGCAGCATGTCATTGTTGCCGGACAGCGAGGACGCCCCCATTTTCATGGCAATCTGACCGCTGGCGCTGAGCAGCACCGAGATGAGGATGAGAACGATAGATGGCATAGTGTGATCCACAACCTGTCTGTGTGATTAATATTCAAAGGTGTAAATGATGCCCGCTACGGTGATGGCGTAGAGCACGACTGTGATGAGAATCGGCTTGTCCTGCAGCAGCACTTTTTCAGGACTGCCGCCTTTGTCTGTGATCGTAATCAGGTACAGGTAGCGGAAAATGCCGAAGATCACGAACGGGATTGTCCACATCAGATGAATCGTGCGTCCCGAAGTAAAGGTGAACAAGCTGTAGCTGATAATCGTCGCCGTAGTGACAATTGTATTGAGCTGATTCAACAATTCGGACGAATAGCTGTCCAGTACTTTGCGATGCGTTCCTTTGTCCGCTTGCAGCAGAAGCAGCTCGTGGCGCCGTTTGCTGATCGCCAAAAACAGGGCCAGCAGCATGGTGCAGAGCAAAAACCACGGCGTGAACGGCGTGTTAATCATCAGGCTGCCGCCGATGGCCCGCAGCACAAACCCTGCGGAAATAATCATGACGTCGAGAATGACTACGTGCTTGAGCTTGAGCGAATAGGCGACATTGAGCACAAAATAAACAGCGAGGACAACCCCGAACAACCGATCAAAGTAAAAGGCGGAAAAAAGCGAGCCAGCCAACAGCAGCGCACCAAACGCCAGGGCAAGCGCAGGCGGCAGGGTGCCGGAGGCCATGGGCCGAAACCGCTTTTCCGGGTGGTTCCGGTCGTTTTTGATGTCCACGAAGTCGTTCAGGATGTAGACGCAGCCGGATACAAAGCAGAACAACAAAAACGCGAACAACGATTTGCCAATGACATCCGTGCTGACTTTGTGCAAGGAAAAGAGCAGTGCTGCGAAGACGAGCAAATTTTTCGTCCACTGGTGTGGGCGCAATTGACGAATCAGCAGGTAGACGATATTTTGCCGGACGCGGGAAGCCGTTTTCACGTCAACTTTTACGGAATTAGATGTTACCCCCATATTTCTCTCCAATCCAAAAAGAATATTGCTATCCTCCTAATGACGAAAAATGTAAATGGAAAGTTACACCTCGCCAATATAACGCTTCATTTTTGCGTAAAATTTGTGGTTTGTCCATATCTTATGGATATTTTGTAAAATTTTGTAACTGGTCATTCGGAGGCGGCGGACGGTGGGGCAAATGGTTGGCGACCTCACGAAAAAACGCAGCTTCTGGCAAAGCGGAGTGCCAGCAAGCTGCGTTTTTTTCCCTTCTGTTCCGGTCAGTTTACGCGTGGGACCCTTTTGGCTGGCCTTTTCCACGAGTAAATCGACAAGTTGAGCAAAATGACGGCCAGGATGACAAGCTGCGGAATCGTCGTCTCCCAGTTCGCATAAATGCCGAGGTCCGGCAGGTGGAGCAGGAAGTCCTCGCTGTGCGCAGGCAGGGTGCCTGTGACCTGTAGCGCATGGATGCTGACCCCGATAAACTTGAAGGCCATGTAGTAAAGCAGCAGGCTGGCGACGAGGAAGAACGGACGGACAGGAATCCGCGCGCTCAGCCTGATGATGACGAAGCTGATGACGGCGAGCACGACCAGCGCTCCGACGATGCCGAGCATCAGGTCGGTCATGGAAATCGTCGCGGCCATCCCCATGTAAAAAATGATCGTTTCCGCGCCTTCGCGGACGACAGCGAGAAACGCAGTGAAAGCAAGCGACCAGAGCGCGCCTTTTGCCAGCGAGGAGCCGATTGATTTTTGCACAAAATCGTTCCACGCCTGCAAATTCGACTTTTTGTGGAGCCAGGCGCCGATGGTCAGCATGAAGAACACGGCAATGAGTCCGGTAATGCCTTCGATTGTCTCGCGGGAGCTGCCTGTCGTGAGGTTGGAAAAGACGATGCTGAGCACGACGGCGAGGATCGCCGAAGCCGCTACCCCGAGCGCGGCGCCTGACCAAATCCATTTGCGCTTGTCCGCATTGCCTGATTTTTGCAGGAAGGCGAGCAGCGACACGATAATCAGTATCGCCTCCAAGCCTTCGCGGAACAAAATCAGTCCCGCATCCCAGGCGGTGTAGGAGGAAGCGGTGGCGAACGGCTCCAGCTCTGCCTTCATCTCAGCGAGCAGGGCGGCTGCTTTGTCCCACTGTGGCGGG
Source organism: Brevibacillus sp. NSP2.1 (assembly GCF_000470975.2). Classification (NCBI taxonomy): domain Bacteria; kingdom Bacillati; phylum Bacillota; class Bacilli; order Caryophanales; family Paenibacillaceae; genus Brevibacillus; species Brevibacillus sp. NSP2.1. Next base: position 226,272 of record NZ_CP048274.1, read on the forward strand.
CTGGACAAAATCAGCGTCGGTACGGCGACCATCTTGGCTTCTATGCTGCTGTAGGTCGCGGGCGATTTGGTCATGACCACGCCTTCCACCAGAGGCCATGTGGCGATGAAGGTGTCCATTTTTCCGGCCGCTTCCTCCGCGTTCTGGCTGGCGATGTCCGCCTCCACAGAGCCGATGAGTTCAAGCAGGGTGGAGATGGACGGCTGCTCTGTGGAGTCTGTCGCCCCCGCCGCCTGCTGCCCGGCTTTTCCTGACACGTAGTCTTGGACCGCTTGCAGCAGCGATTGCAGCTTTTCCGTACTTTTTTGCGGATTGGGCGGCTCGGTGTTCAAGGCGATGCGTGCGCCGCTTATTTTCACTTCCATATCGCCGTAGACGGCGGCGTTTTCCGAACGAACGAGGCTTTCGGCTTTGTACCAGCCTTCGACGAAGCTGTTGTACTGCTGCTTGGCTTGTGTCCAGTCGCTTGCTTCGATTGCAGCCAGGCTTTTTTCCAGAAAAGGCAGCAGGGCAGCGATTTGCTTGTGCGCCTTTTCTTTTGGCTGTGCCGGTGATTCCTGGGCCGTGACGTAGCGATCGGCGGCTTTGGCCAGGTTGGAGATGGCTGCGGCCGCGTCCTCCGGCTTGGACTGTACCTGGGCGAGAGCTTGCTCGGCTTGCGCGATGGCAGCCGACAGCGCCTGTGCGTCTGCTGAAGTATCCTCTGCGTTCGCAGCCCAGATCGTCTTCATGCTGGCAACGGCTTTTGTCGCTTCGTCCCAATTTTTATCGCCGCTGCTGATGAGCGCGTCGCTGGAGAGGGCGATCAACTGTTTGAGCTGCTCGGAAGCAAGTGGCGCTGCGAAGGCAGACGACAGCCCGGAGAGAAGCAGCAGCAGGCAGAGGAAAACGGAAAAAAGATAGCGTTTCAAGGGATTCACTCCATCCTTGCTAGTTGGTTAAAACAGTGTGTCTCCGATGTAGCCGCCTTCGCTGGCGCCCGGCAGACAGGCGTACAGGCCGCTGCCGACGTGGGTAATGTATTCGTTGAGCAAATCGACAGATGCGAGCTTTTGTTGCATCGGGATAAACTGCTTGCGCGGGTCGCGGTTGAAGCAGATGAACAGCAGTCCGGCGTCCAACTGCCCGGTCCGCGCATCCAGTCCGCTCGAATAAGAGTAGCCGCGGCGCAGTATTTTGACTTTGCCCTCCATGTGGGCGAGAGCGACGTGGGAGTCAGCCGGAATGACCGGATTGCCGTTAGCGTCCTTGCGATCCAGCTCCAGATCGTCGAACTCGTTTGTTTTTCCGAGCGGCGCACCGGAGTCGCGATGTCGGCCAAACGTATTTTCCTGGTCGTCCAGGGCAGAGCGGTCCCAGACCTCGATCCGCATGCGGATTCTACGCATGACCATGTAGCTGCCGCCAGTCATCCAGGCCGGTTCGTCGGAAGGTTGCACCCAGACGACTTCATCGGCTACAGCCGGGTCGCTGACCTTCGGGTTGTTGGTTCCGTCCTTGAAGCCCATCAAATTGCGCGGGGTAGAACCGCTCGGATCGGCTGCGCCCGTGCGCTGAAAGCCTTCCTGAACCCAGTGGAGGACAGCTTTGCCGCGCGCGATGCGGGCCAGGTTGCGCAGCGCGTGAAAAGCCACCTGCGGATCGTTGGCGCACACCTGGACGACGACGTCGCCGCCAGACCATTCCTTGCGTATTTCATCGCTGTTGAAGCGGGGCAAGTCGACCAGAGCGGCGGGCCGTTTGCCAGACAGTCCGAAGCGCTCGTCGAAGAAGGAAGCGCCGAGTCCAAACGTAATCGTCAGGCGCATCGGGTTCAGCCCCGCGCTCTCGCCTGTATCGGCGGGCGGGAGGTGAGGGCTGCCGCTTTCCTCGTCCGCGGTTTTGCCAGCCGTCAAGCGGGCTGCTGCTGCGGTCCAGCTCTGGAACAGCTTGCGCACATCGTCGAGCGAGGTCGTCGTTAAATCAAAAGCACCCATGCAGATAAAATCCTGCATAGGTGTAATGATCCCGGCCTGATGCTTGCCGTAAAAAGGAATGATGCCGTCGGCAAGCACAGGCGCTGCAGCGGCTTTTTCGCTGGAAGAAGCGGACGGCAGCAGCGATTTCACGCCGGTAGCGCCGAGAATCAGCCCGAGTCCGCCGACACCCGCCAGCTTCAGTGCCTCGCGACGTGTCAGCTTTGTGTTGTCGCTTGCGGGATGCTTGTTTTCCATCAGGTTAGCCCCCAATGATCGTGCCCATTTTGGACAGTGGTTCAGCCAGGGCATCGAGAGACTGGCTCAGTTTTTTCACCTGGTCTTCCTTCAACTCGGTGTACAACACGTAGCCGTTGTCCTTGCGGTAAGGCGCGAGCGCTGCGTCAAGCTCGGCAAAACGGGTTTCGATCTCTTTGGACAAAGCTTCGTCCTTGGCATCGACAGCAGGCTTGAGCACTTTGAAAATCTCGTGTGCGCCCTCTACGTTTGCCGCGAAATCGTACAGGTCGGTGTGGGAGTAGCGCTCTTCCTCGCCTGTCACCTTGCTGGTCGAAACTTCGTTCAAAAGCTCTACTGCGCCTGTTACGAGCATTTTCACGTCGATATCCACGCTCTCGACTTTCACGCGCAGTTGCTTGACGTCTTGCAGAAGCTGGTCTGCCACCGGGCCTTGGTCAGCGACGGACTTGGTTTCCCAGAGAGCTTTTTCCAATTTGTGATAGCCGCGCCATTCGTTATCGGGAACATCGCCTTCGCGAGCATCAATCCACGGGTCGAAGTCGCCGAGCGATTCCGCGATCGGCTCGATTCGTTCAAAGTAGGCGCGAGCTGGCGCGTACTCGCTTTTCGCTTTTTCCATGTCGCCAGCTTTGACGGCGGCCGTAAAGCTTTCCGTCGCTTTTACCAACTGGTCTGTCTGTTCAATGACCCATTTGCGGTAGGCGTCGATGGGAGCTTGCAGGTCTACGGCAGCGGTGTTCGCGGCGGTTTCGGCAGCGGCTGGCTTGTCCGGTTGAGCGGCTTCAGGCTTTTTCTCTTCCTTTGCCGTCTCGGTGCTGCCGCAAGCAGACAACAAGAGAGAAGATCCGAGCACAACGGCGGACAGCGGGTAACCCCATTTTTTCATCATCTGAAAACATCCCCTTAATTACCATATAAGTAGATTCTTATACATTGATAATAAAAATCATTATCATTCAGGAAAAATGTAAACCTTTCTTTGGCGGTTTGCAATATTTTTTTGTACAGAGAAGAATGTATAAGATTCTTATCCAGTATCAGCGCAACTAAGTCTGCGCCAAGTTTTCTGACAGGCTTGCCTACCGGTTTATTTTGCATGCCGGAACGAGGGGGGAGCGAGACAGAAAAAAAGGCCGCCGAGTCCGTTGCTCGACAAGCCTTTTGCGCGGGGTTCAATCAGCCAAATACTTCAGGAGAATGCTCTTTTCGTGGAGCAGATGTTCCTTCATCCTGGACTGGGCCGCTTCGGGGTCTTTGCTCTTGATCGCTTCGTAGATCGCTCTATGCTCGTGGAAAAACTGCGCGGAGACGGAGTGGTTCGAGTAAATTTCCATTCTGCGAGTCTCGCGAATGCCGATTTCCATTTGGTGGGAGAGCGATTCAAACAGATGCGCCAGGATGGAGTTGTGGGTGGCTTTGGCGAGTGTCAGGTGAAAAAGCAAATCGGTGCGCTCGCCTACTTCCTCGTCGCCGACGTGCTGCTCCATTTCCGCGAGGATGGCTTCCAAGGAGTGCAGGTCGTGATCGTCACGCTTGAGTGCAGCGATAGCGGCGTTGGAGACTTCCAGCGATTTTCGCACCTCGATCAGTTCGAGAATGGTTTGTTTGTTCGTTTGCAAGCCGCTGAGATCAGGCAGCAGGCTGTGCGCAGGGGAGGGGATGCTTCTTACCGTGCAATTGCCGCCCTGGCGAATCTCAATCAGCCCCATCGCCTTCAAGGCACTGAGCGCCTCGCGCGTGGTGGAGCGGCCGACGTCGAATCGCTCCGACAGCTCCTTGGTGGAGGGGAGCTTGGCTCCGGATGGCAGCTCTCCGTTGAGAATGAGCGCTTTTAACTGCTCGGTGATGTGTTCGTAATGGTTTTTTTTGGCGAGCCTAGAGAGATCCATTTCAACACTCCTGTACAATCCGGTTTTTTCCAAAAGCTATTGTAACACGTGACGACGCCGGAAAAAGAGCGCGCTTCCCGCAGGCCAGGGCGCGACCGGGTGCTTAGCCGACGAGCAAAACAAACACGACGCCAGGGCCGTGCACCCCGATGGTCAGATCGTTTTCGATATCGGCGGAACGGCTGGGGCCGGAGATGAAATGAATCCCGGCAGGAAAGTCTGCGAGCTCGCGTCCGTCGTAGGCAGCCAACGCTTCCCCGAGCCTTGTCCGGAGCCGCTCTGCGGGGAGGATGGCGATAAACACGGCAGGCAGCAGGCTGACCGAGCGTCCGCTGTTTTCCGACGAGGTCACGACGACCGTTCCGGTATGCGCGACGCCGCAATCGACGAGCGCGATGCCGATATCGGCTTGGGCTGCCTGTGCCAGCAGCACGTCGCGATTGGCTGGATGCCAGACGGTGAAGGTGGAGTCGGGCAAGCTCTCGGATAGCCCGAGCGCGAGCAGCTCTGGCTGGTTTTGCAAAAGAAACTGGCGGGCCTTCAGTTCGGCCGCTTTTTCCACGATGAACTGTTTGGCTTCACGCATGGTCGCAAAACGGCAGAAGTGTCCGCCAGCTTTTTGCCAATTGTCGCGGAAAAGCGCGATCTTGTCCTCCAGCGCAAGCGCGTGGGTTCGCCAAAAATCAGGAGCGCCTTTGTACGGGTGCACAGGCGGCGAAGCGGGCATCGGCCTGCCCAGTCGGTTTGTAATCATTTGAATGAAGGCTTTTTGCGCGTCACTCATGGTCGTCGACTCTCCTTTCGCGTTTGCGCAGTTCCTCTTCCAGCCGGGCTTGTAGCTGCGGGCTTAGTTCCTTGCGTTCGTCGCCGAGCACGTGCGCCAGGGCAGGCCACTTTTCGCGAAAAGACTGCGCAGGGATCGCAGGCGTGTGCCGATACTTGCTCCAGCCTTGCAAGGGTCCGCGCTTCGCTTTGATGGCAAAGTCGTGCAGCCCCAGCTTTTGCCCGAGCCTGCCCAGCGTAAGGACCCGCCTGAGCCGTCTGTGGTCGGACATGATGTAGCGAAAGCCTTTCATGGCCCATGCTTCTTCGGGGGCGGTATTGCCTGCTTCTGCCTTGCGCTTGCGCAAGTAGACGAGCATGTCGTGCAGCGGAATTTTGACCGGGCACGCTTCGTAGCAGGCGCCGCACAGGCTGGAAGCGTAGGCGATGTCGTCCCACTCCGCCACGTTTTTTTGCAAGGCAGGCTTGAGTACAGCCCCGATTGGCCCGCTGTACGGCCCGCCGTAAGCGTGTCCGCCAATGTGCCGATACACGGGACAGGCGTTGAGGCAGGCTCCGCAGCGGATGCAGTTCAACAGCTCCTGAAAATCCGGGTCGCCGAGCTGCAGCGAGCGGCCGTTGTCGACGATGATGATGTGCATTTCCTCCGGCCCGTCGCTGTCTAGGGCGCGGCGCGGTCCACTGATGCCGGACATGTAGACGGTCAGCTTTTGCCCGGTGGCGGAGCGCGGCAGGAGCGTAGCCATGACCTCCAAGTCAGCCCAGGTCGGAATGATGCGCTCCATGCCCATGAGCGAGATTTGCGTTTTCGGCACAGTGCTGACCATCCGCGCATTGCCCTCGTTTTCAAACAGGACGATGGAGCCTGACTCGGCGATGGCGAAGTTGACGCCCGTCATGCCGATGTCTGCTTCGAGGAACTTTTCGCGCAGCTTCCGGCGCACAAACCCGGCGAGCACGGCCGTATCGGGGGGCATCGACTCGCCTGCTTCTTTCGACAAAAGCTCCGCGATTTGCGTCCTGTTTTTGTGGATGGCGGGGATGATGATGTGCGACGGTCCTTCTTTCGCTAATTGAATGATGTATTCGCCGAGATCGGTTTCGATCGACTCGATGCCTTGTGCTTTCAGCGCTTCGTTGATGTGTACTTCTTCGGACACCATCGACTTTGACTTGACGACGGTGCGCGCTCCGCGTTTCTCGGCGATGGCGAGCGTGATCGCCGCCGCTTCTTCCGCCGTGTAGGCAAAATGAATCTGGGCGCCGTTCGCGCGGGCGTTGTCGATGAACTGATTGAGGTAATAGTCGAGGTGGGCGATCGTATGCAAGCGAATTTGCCGTCCGCGCTCGCGCCACTCCTCCCAGTTGCCTTGCTCTGACGCTGCTAGCTGCTTACCGTCCCGCAGCCGCTCGGTGGTGTATTTGACCGCATTGCGCAAAAATTCGTCCTGCAAAGCCGCCCTGGCCCTGTCTGCAACGGATGCTTCCTTAGCGCTTTTCACCGTTTTTCACTCCCTCGTACAGTAATTCAGCCAGATGCATCACGCGCACAGGCTCTCCGCGAAAGCGCAGGTTGCCCGAGATGTTGAGCAGACAGCCCAGATCAAGGCCAACGAGCACCTCTGCTTCTGTCTCCAGGACGTGATCGGCCTTTTCCGTCACCATCGCCCCTGATATTTCGCTCATTTTCACGGCAAAAGTACCGCCGAAGCCGCAGCAATCTTCCGCAAACGGAAGCGGAACCAAATCGAGTCCCCGAACTTGCTGTATCAGTTGCAGCGGCTCCTCGCTGACGCCGAGCAGGCGGCTCCCGTGACAGGAGGGATGGTAGGTAACCTTGTGCGGAAAAACAGCCCTCAAGTCCGTGATGCCCAACACGTTCACGACAAACTGGGTAAACTCGTACGTTTTGTCGCGCAATTGCTCCGCTTTTTGCCGCAAGACAGGGTCGTGCTCGAACAGCTTCGGGTAGTAATGATGAATCATGCCCGTACAGGAGCCGGACGGAGAAATGACAAAGTCGCTGTCGTCAAAAGCCGCAAGCAATGTTTTGGCCGCAGCTCTGGCCTCGTCCCAGTATCCGCTGTTAAAGGCCGGCTGACCGCAGCACGTCTGTACATCGGGAAACTGCACTTGCACGCCGTATCCGGCAAGCAGGCGAACCATCGCTTCTCCCACCTGCGGATACAGGGCGTCACTCAAACAGGTAATGAACAGAGAGACTTTCACGCGATCACCTTCTCAAACCAATTTTTTACTTATCAGCTTATTATACATGTCGGGAGGTTAATAGTCTGAAAAATGAAACGATCGACGCGTAAAGCGGAAAAGCTGGCAGAAGCGTTCGTATTGGGCGTTGGGATGCGCACAGGACGTACCGGGGCAGGGGGCGACCAGGGGATTTTTTCCTGCCTGATTTTTGTGCTGCCGCAAGGGTTGAGCTTGGGTAGCAGCTTGTGTAAACTGTTCATAATTAAGCGGCAGGAAGCGACGAAAGCGGAAAGCCGTTCAGGGAAAAAAGCAGGCAAAGAAGGTGTTGCGCATGGCGAGACAAAAACTGCACATCGACGAGCTGTACGAAGTGTCGGGCAAGATTCTCGTGGAAAAAGGCTACGCTGGCTTTCATTTCAAGCTGGTAGCCGATCAATTGAATGTAAGCCGCAGCACCATCTACGAGTATTTTTCCAACAAGGACGAGCTGATCGCCTCATTGATGGTCCATTTGATGGAAAAAGTCATGAGCGAATACGAGCGACCGGACAGCGAGCCGGCTCCTTTGGCGAGATTGCGGAAGATGTTTGACTCGTTTATGAAGTACGCGGACATTCACCAGATTTTGCTGTTTGCTCCGTTTGTGAACGGCGAGTCGTCTCCCGGCGTGAACGAGGCGATGACGACACTGCGCCAGCAGCATCATTTGCTGAATCGGCGGCTGATCGAGCTGATTGACACCTGCAAGCAGGACGGAGCGATTCGGGGCGATATTCCGAGCGAGCTGATCGCCAGTCTGTTGTTTCAGGCCATCCAAATTCCCAAGCATCCGGGAGTGGCCGAGACAGAGTGGAATCGCCTGATTTTTCAGGTGATGCTGGAAGGCTACGGGGCAAAAGTCGGGCGCGATTTACACAAACGAGAGCAAAGCTCAACACTCTCTTAACACTTCCCTGCTATGCTTGTCTTAAAGTCACCAAGTGAATAACGTCTGTAAGTGGGCCGAGACGTGGAGAAAGCCCTCATGCAGCGACAGCTTTAGCAATGCGGACCGATGGTATCGGTTTGTTGTTTGCATGCTGTTGCCTTGCGTGAGGGCTTTTTGTGTTTCCCCAAAAAGAAAGGAGCGAGCAGGAGGTTTTGTTAGATACCGCTTTGTATGACGCGTATTTTTTTGATCTGGACGGGACGATCTTCATTGGGGATCGGCTGCTGCCCGGCGTGGGAAAAACGTTTGCCGCCTTGCGTGCGAACGAGAAGAAGATCATGTTTTTGACGAACACCACGGTGCAGACGAGAGCGGACTGCCAGGCGCGGCTGGAAAAGCTTGGCCTCTGCGTGGAGCGCGAGGAAATCATGACGGCAGCTTATGCGGCGGGCCTGTATTTTCAGCAGCAGGCAGACAGCGCGCGTGTGCTGGTTGTCGGGGAGCGCGCGCTTGCCGCAGAGCTGGCGAGTTTTCAGATCAGGCAGGTGCAAGCGCCGTCGCAAGCTACGCATGTGCTGGTCGGCATGGACAGAACGTTCACCTACGAAAAATTGCTGCTGGCGGCCGATGCGCTGCGAAACGGAGCCAAGCTGATTGTAGCCAACCCTGACCCGGTATGCCCCGTACCAGGCGGTGCGATTCCGGATACGGGAGCGCTGGCGCAGGCGATTGAAACCGCAGGCGGCGCGACTGTCTGGGCCATGACGGGAAAGCCGTCCCGCTTCTATGCGGAGCAAGTTTTTCAGCAGTTGAACGTCCGGCCGGAACAGTGCCTGATGGTAGGCGATCGGCTGGAGACGGATATTTTGCTCGGCAAAAACAGCGGAATGAAAACCGCGCTCGTGCTGACAGGGGTGACGACGTGCCATGAGCTGGAGCGTGCGGGCATCCGGCCGGATTTTGTCCTGCCTACGCTGGATGGCAGCGCGCACGACAGGCAAGAGCAGCAGCAATGTAGATAAAAGCTTTACATTTTCCAAATATTTGCTTATCAAGCGGTTGATATGATCGGGTGATGAAGCACCAACGCCAGAGGTTCAGGGGGGATTGTCGTGGCAGAAGTGGAATTGCGACGCATTTCCAAAATGTACGAGCGGCAAAAGGTCGTCAATGAAGTCAGCGCGCTCATTGCGCCGGGAGAGTTTTTTGTGCTGGTCGGTCCTTCGGGCTGCGGCAAATCGACGACGCTGCGCATGATTGCCGGACTGGAAGACATCAGCGAAGGAGAGCTGTTGATTGGCGGCAAGCGAGTCAACGAAGTCGCGCCGAGCGGGCGAAATATATCCATGGTCTTTCAAAATTACGCCTTGTATCCGCATTTGACGGTCAAAGATAACATTTTGTTCGGCTTGCAGGTTCGCAAAGTGGACAAGCAGGAGCAGGCCAAGCGGCTGGAGCGGGTGGCCGAGATGCTCGGGATCGCCCAGCTTTTGCACAGAAAGCCAAAAGAGCTGTCGGGCGGTCAGCGGCAGCGGGTGGCGCTCGGCCGGGCGATTGTCAGCCAGCATCCGATCTGTCTGATGGACGAGCCGCTGTCCAATCTCGATGCCAAGCTGCGCGGGCATATGCGGACGGAGATTCGGCAACTGCAACAGGAGCTGGGAATCACGATGATTTACGTCACGCACGACCAGGTCGAGGCGATGACAATGGGCGACCGGATGATGGTGCTGCGCGACGGCGAGGTGCAGCAGGTAGGCAGGCCGCTCGACGTGTACAACCGTCCGGCGAACCTGTTTGTGGCCGAATTTACCGGGGCGCCGCCGATGAATACGACAGAGGGCGTTTGGCGAAGCAATGGCGCGCAGTCCGGCGTCGAGCTGACGAATGACCCGAGCAGACTGTTTTTGCCGCTCGGTCTACAGGCAGGCATCAAGGGCGGGACGCCCGTTGTGCTCGGCGTGCGCCCCGAGGCGTTGCAGCCGCTGGAGGCAGGCAGCCCGCTCGATGAGAGCCGTTCGTTGCTTGTCAGCGTGCAGGGCGTGGAGATTCTCGGTTCCGAGACGATTGTGGAATTCAGGCTGGGCGACAAGCTGTGGAAGGCAAAATGGAACGGGCAATGGCCGTGCCGCCGGGGAGATGTGCTGCGCGTCGGCTTTGCCGCAGAGCAAGTCAGCCTGTTTGATTCGCAATCGGGAAAAAATTTGGCCATCACGGCCGGAACAGAAAAGGGAGAGATACTGCGATGCGTACAGTAGTGAAAAGTCTGTTTTCAGTCGCCATGAGTCTGGCGCTTATTACAGGGTGCTCCAGCGGGACTTCCACCACAAGCGGCAATTCGTCGGGGCAGACGGGACAAGCTGCGCAGACGGGGACGCCGGAGACAAAGCCCGCGGAAAATACCGAGCTGTCCTTCTTTTATCCGGTGGCAGTCGGCGGTCCCCTGACCAAAATCGTCGACGGGATGGCAGAAGAGTTCAACAAGGCGAACCCGGGCATTACCGTCAAGCCGGTCTACACAGGCAGCTACCAGGACACGACGACGAAAATCCAGGCGGCCGTGCAAGGAAAAACGCCACCTGACGTAGCTGTCATGCTCTCGACCGAGCTGCACACGATGATGGACATGGACGCCATCCTGCCGCTGGACGAATTTATTGCCAAAGACGGCGGCAGCGAGTACGTGAACGATTTCTTCCCCGGCTTCCTGGCCAACTCCCAGGTCGACGGCAAGACGTACAGCATTCCGTTCCAGCGCAGCACGATCGTTTTGTATTACAACAAGGAAGCGTTCAAGGAAGTGGGCCTCGATCCGGAAAAGCCGCCTGCGACGTGGGAGGAGCTGGCCGAGTACGCGAGCAAGCTGACCAAGGACGGACGCTGGGGTCTGGAAATCCCTTCCTCCGGCTTCACCTACTGGATGTATCAGGCGCTGGCCTTGCAAAACGGCAAAAACCTGATGACCGAGGACGGCAAAAAAGTGTTTTTCGACACGCCGGAAAATGTAGAAGCGCTGCAATACTGGCTCGACCTGGCGAAAAAGCATAAGGCGATGCCGGAGGGCGTGATCGAGTGGGCGACCGTTCCTTCCGACTTCCTCGAAGGCAAGACAGCGATGATGTTCCATACGACCGGAAACTTGACCAACGTGAAAAACAACGCCAAGTTTGACTTCGGCGTAGCGTTTTTGCCAGCGAAAAAGAACTTCGGCAGTCCGACGGGCGGCGGCAACTTCTACATGTTCAAAGGAACGGATGCGAAGAAGCAGGAAGCGGCCTGGAAGTTCATCCGCTTCATGACCGAGCCGAAGCGCGCGGCACAGTGGAGCATCGACACGGGCTATGTCGCGACGCGCAAATCTGCCTATGAGGAAGAGATCATGAAGCAGTACGTCAAGGACTTCCCGGCAGCGGCAGTCGCGCGCGACCAGTTGGAGTACGGCCATGCCGAGTTTTCCACGCACAATAACGGCAAGGTGACAAAAGCGCTGAACGACAACTTGCAAGCGGTCATTACCGGAAAGGCGAGTGCTGCGGAAGCGCTGAAAAAGGCGCAGGAAGAGGCAGACAAAGTGCTTGCGCCATTCAACAAATAAGCGAAATCGAGCGAGGCATATGGAGGAGCGACGATGGGGGAACTACGAGCAAAATGGAAAGTGAATATGTACGCCTGGCTGCTGCTCCTTCCCTCCCTCATCTTCCTGCTGCTGTTTACCTTCTACCCTGTGTGGCAAACGGTCATTCTCAGCTTTCATCAAGCGGATCTGGGTTCCCCAGAGCCGTTTTTTAACGGGGTAGACAACTACAAGCAGATGCTGGAAGATGATGTGTTTTGGAAGGTGCTGACCAACAATCTCTGGTTTGCGTTGGGAACGGTTCCGACGAGCGTGGCTCTGGCGCTCGGCATGGCGCTGTTTGCCAACAAAGCGCTGCGGGGCAAAAGCTTCGTCCGCACCGCCTACTTTTACCCGACGGTGGTTCCGATGATTGCCGTCGCCAACATCTGGCTGTTTATTTACACGCCGGAGTACGGGGCGCTCAGCCACGTGATGGAGTGGTTAGGAAAAGGCGATATCAACTGGCTCGGCGATCAGGCGAACGTGATGTGGGCGATGATTTTCATGGTGATCTGGAAGGAAGCGGGCTACTTCATGATCTTTTACTTGGCGGGGCTGCAAAACATCTCCCAGGAGCTGTACGAGTCTGCCGCGATGGAAGGAGCATCGGCGTGGACGGTGTTTCGCCGCGTGACGTTTCCGCTGCTCATGCCGACGACGATGTTTGTCAGCATTATCGCGTTTACGAACTCGTTCAAGCTGGTCGATCACCTGGTCATCATGACAAAGGGCGGCCCGGACAATGCCAGCAACCTGCTGCTGTACTACATTTACGAAACGGCGTTCTCCTTCTGGGATCAAGGGATGGCGTCCGCTTTGACCATCGTGATGGTCGTGCTGCTGCTCGCGGTGGCTGCTGTGCAATTTTTTGGTCTGGATAAAAAAATTCACTACAACTGAGGGGGAGAGCAGATGGCCCGCAAAATTACAACCGTCGGCATGTACGTCCTGGCTGTACTCTGGCTGTTCCCTTTGCTATGGGTGCTCTGGACGTCGCTTCGGCCGAGAGAGCTGGCGACTTCTTGGACACTCAGCGCCGACTTTACGCTGGCAAACTTCGCGAAGGTGTGGGACGCGGCTCCTTTTGCCCAGTATTACTTCAATACGTTTTTGATCGTCGCAGGCGTGTTGATCGCGCAAATGATTACGGCTACGCTGGCGGCATATGCCTTTGCCAAGCTGCGCTTCTGGGGGCGGGATGTGCTGTTCGTGTTGTTTCTCGTGCAGCTCATGGTTCCGGCTGACATCCTTATTTTCCCGAACTACAACGTGCTGCGCGACTTGGCGTTGCTCGATACGAAAATTGGCATCATGCTGCCGTACTTCGCTTCCGCCTTTGGCGTGTTCCTGTTGCGGCAAACGTTCAAGACGATCCCGCACGAACTGGAGGAAGCGGCGCGCATGGAAGGCTGCTCCTGGCTGCAAATTTTGTGGCGGGTGTACGTTCCGCTGGCGCGGCCGACCTACATTGCGTTCGGCCTCGTTTCGGTCAGCTATCATTGGAACAACTTCATGTGGCCGCTGATTGTCACCAACTCGGTAGAAAACCGCGCGTTGACGGTAGGGCTGGCGATTTTTGCCCAGTCGTTTGAGACCGGGGCACAGTGGGCAGAGGTCAGCGCGGCTACGATGATGGTCATTTTTCCGTTGCTGCTCGCCTTTTTGCTGTTCCAACGCCAGTTCATCAACAGCTTCATCCATTCCGGGGTGAAATAAAGGAAAGGGGAACGATCCATGAAGGAGCAAAGTGCTTTTGCCGTATCCAGCTACGCCTTGTTTGACCTGCCGCTGCGCGAAGCCGTCGCCAGGCTGATGGACGCGGGCTGGACTTCGATCGAGATCATGTGCGAAGCAGGCCATGCCGAGCTGTTGGCCTGGTCCCGGGAGCAGCTTGCCGAGCTGAAAAAGCAGGGAGAAGAGCGGGGCATCACCTGGTCGATTCACGCGCCGATCAGCGGCTGCAACCTCGCCGCCGGCACAGGCCCAAGCCGGGAAAAGACGTTGGAGACGATGAAGCGGTGTCTGGCGATTGCCCGCTTTTTGGACAGCACGCACGTAGTCATGCACGCAGGGGAAGTAGCCGACGCTCACGATGCGGACAGCCGTGCGCGCGGGGTCGAGCATGTCAGCGAGGCTGCTCGGCTGCTGACGGCGGAAGTCAGCGACGGCAGAACGACGCTGGCGTTGGAAAACGTGCCGCCTTATCCTCGCGTGCTGGGCTGGAATGTCGATGATTTGCTCGCGGTGTGCAAGGCCGTCGATTCTGCGCATCTGGGAATTGCCTATGACGTCGGACACGCCCACCTGATCCGCCCAGGGTACGCACTTGAAGCGCTGGAAACGGTATTTCCTTACGTCTCTGTCTTGCACATCAGCGACAACGGCGGCGAGACAGACGAGCATCTGGCGGTAGGGGAGGGGACGATTCCGTATGCGCAGGTGTGGTCGGCTTTGCAAGCCGGAAGCTTTGCGGGAAGCCGGGTGATCGAAACAAAGCAGCTCGCCTGCGCACGGCGCAGCGTGGAGCGAATCATTGCGCAGCTTTAAACGAACAGGAGGCTCCTATTATGGATATGGAGACGATTTTGAAAACGAATCGGATTATCGCTGCGACGGAGCAGGATCGGCTGGCAGAGGCGATGGATTCGGCGGCCTGCGCGATTTTGCTCATGTACGGGAAGCTGACTCGGCTGATGGCCGAAGCGGACGCGATCAGCCAGGCGAGCAAGCCGATTTTTTTGCACACAGACCTGATGAACGGCCTGTCCAATGACAAAGAGTCGTTCCGCTTCCTGTCTGCGTATATCAAACCGACCGGGATTGTCACGACGAAAGGCCCGATGATTCGCGCGGCAAAAAAAGAAGGGATGCTGACGATCCAGCGCGTGTTTTTAATTGATACGACCTCGCTTACGACGACGATCAAAAACGTGCTGGAAAACCAGCCGGACGCCATCGAAATCATGCCGGGCATCGCCCCGTCGATTATCGCGCACATCAAGGAGCATTTGCCGCAGCCGATCATTTTGGGCGGGCTGATCTGGAACAGGCAGCAGGTCGCGGAAGCGCTGGCGAATGGCGCGGATGCCGTTTCTTTGAGCAGGGCGGAGATGTGGAATGACATAACCGAGTAGGATGGGGGAAAGCCGCAGTTTTCCGGTACACATATGCACATTTGCGCATAGACACTTGCTGGCGGATCAGGTAAAATTGTTGATAATTGATAACAATAATCATTTTCAATAAATAACCAGTTTACTTTTTATGTGCGTCTTTTACGGGGTGCTGCTTATGAATACGCTGGAAAAAATGGAAACCTTCATCGTGCTCGCGGAATGCGGCTCTTTTACCGAGTCTGCGAAGCGGCTTTTTTGCTCACAGCCAACCATCAGCCACCATATTCAACAACTGGAAGAGTTGTTTGAGTCGCCGCTCGTGCAACGGTCGGGGAAGCAGGTGCAACTGACGCGGCAGGGCGAGATTTTGCTCCGCTATGCCAAGCAGATTTCGCATCTGGTCGAGGAGGTGGCTGTGGAGCTGAAGCGCATCAGCGAGCAGGAGCGGGTACTGTCTGTCTACGTCAGCAACTACATTGCCGGGTACTTTTTCTCCGACATTCTCAATGAGTTTCATACGATTTTGCCGCACAAGCCGTTGGAGATCAATACGTACTGCTACAGCGACCTCATCCGCTGCTTTCAGGAGGGCCGGACGCACTACGCGTTAATGCCGATCTATCCCGAGGATGATTATATACGCAAAAACTTTGAGACTTCTGTTTTGTTCGAGGAGGAGCTTCTGCTCATCTTGCCTGTCGACCACCCTTTGGCCAAAAGAAGGCTGCTGTACGCGCGCGACTTGCACAACGAAACCGTGCTGCTTCCGAAAAGCGAGTATTTGCAGCAATACGTCATCAACCATTTGAGCAGCCGCCAGGTGAAAACGCGCTTTTTGCAAATGAGCAACTTCGAGACGATCAAGCAGGCGGTCAAGTCGCGCCACGGCATCGCCTTCCTTCCATCCGGGGCGGTAAAGGAAGAGCTGAAAAGAGGCGAGCTGGTCAATGTGCCCGTCTCGTCCTTGCAAATCAGACGGCAAAACGGCTTTGTGTTCCGCAAAAATGCCGAGTTGAGCCAGGCGGATCGCGCCTTTTGCCAAAACGTCGAGCAGTATTTGCGGACGGTTTAGGTTTAGTGGACATTGGCATTGCCATAAAAAAGACGGCCTGTTTCCCGCACGTATCGGTGTGGGGGACAGGCTGTTTTTCATAAGCGCAACATGGCGAGACTGCGAACGAAGCGAAAAAGCAAGGCTTGTGCTCTGTGGGCACCAAGGCTTTGCCAGTAGCTTGGCGCAGCCGGGTTTGCTAATGCGCGACGCTTGCGGGACAAGCGTTGGAAAGATTTGTGCTATCAAGAAAATGAATAGATGGATTCAAAAATATTATGCGGGAATGAGGGCGGTTGAAGCGCGCGGAATTTCAAAAAACGCCCCTACAAGTGGGATTGATATTCATTATCAATTAAATTAAGATGGACCTAGTTTTCGGATACAAACACATACAGTCAACAATGGAGGGGTTTTTTCATGTCTGTGATCTACGTACGGGATCGCAACGAAGTATTGGAACTCAGCTTTCAGGATGTGACGAAATACCACGGAAGTCTCGCCTTGATGGCCGTCGCGGTTGGATTCCGCACGTTGCAGGCTGCTTTTGCCGAGCTGTTTGGCGAGGAGGCGCCAGACCGCAAAGAGCTGTCCATTCTGTCCGGCCATGCCGGGCCAGGGTTTCGGGACGTGTTTGAATATGTGACCCGGGCGGTGACGCGGGGAGCCTACCGTGTAGATGTGGACTATCCCGTCGCGCAATACGATCCGCATCGCCCGCAGTCGTACGCGTTTGTCATCACTGCCGCAGACGGACGGGCTGTAGAAGTGTCGCTCTCCGCCAGCTTTTTGCCAGCGGAATTTTACGACTACTTGAAAAAAGGCCGGGAGCAAGCCATGACCGAGCAGGACGTCGAAGCTTTCGACAAACTGAAGCTGGCTTTATCCAGGCGGGCACTGGCTCTGCCGCAGGACGAGCTGTTGGCGATCAAACGAATCGCTTGATGGAACGGATCACAAATCAGGAATGTAGGAGGTTATTTCCTTGTTGAAGCGCAAGTCTTTCGGACTTTTTCTCAGTTATTTGCTAGTGCTGTCGACCTTCGTGCTTGGCTGCCAGTCCAATCAGGGCGCCGCACCGAGCCAGCCCCAGAACGACGCGGCCAAATCCGGCGAAGCCGCGAGCGCCGCACCGCAGACCGTGCCGGAGTTGAAAATCGGCTTGCCGAGCGACGCCGGCCCGCTGAACATCTACACCGGAAACATCGACTATTTGACAGAGCTTGTGTTTGACAAATTGTTCTCGCCGTCGCCTTACGTGGAAAAGCCGCAGCCGTGGCTGGCGGAATCGGCCCAGCAACTGGACGATGTGACCTGGGTGGTCAAAATCCGCTCCGGCATCAAGTGGCATGATGGGACGCCATTCACTGCGGAGGACGTCAAATTCACGTACGAATACTATCGCGACGGTCCAGCCAACCGCCATACGCACCACGTGAGCGAAGTGCCGCACATCTCCAAAATCGAGCTGGACGACCCTTCGACGGTCCGCTTCACTTGCGCTTACGCGTGCCCGACGCTGGAGCGGATCACTTTTGCCGACCTGCCGATCTTGCCCAAGCATATTTGGGAAAAGGTGCAAAACCCGCGCAAATATACAGATTTGCCGATCGGCACCGGGCCGTACAAGCTGGTCGAATACAAAGCCGATCAATACTACAAGTTTGAAGCGAACAAAGACTACTTCATGGGCAGCCCGCTCGTCGACACGCTCGTGATGCCTGTCATCAAAGACCCGACCGCGAGCTTCAATGCGCTGCGTGCAGGAGAGATCGACATTTCCGCCAGACCTGTTCCGGCCGAGCTGGAAGCATCCTTCCAAAACCAGGCCAACATGAAAGTAGTACAAACCGCGCCGCTGTCGCTGGTCGAGCTGAAGCTCAACTACGAAAAGGCGCCATTCAATCAGGAAGCGTTCCGCAATGCCATGTCGCTCGCGGTGGACCGCCAGGCGATTACGGATACGGTCTTGCTTGGAAAAGGGCGTCCGGGCTTAAAAGGCTATCCTCACCCGGATTCGCCGTGGACCAACCCGAACTTGAGCACGCCGTATGACGCAGAAAAAGCAAAAGCCGTCATGGACGAATTGAAGCTGACAGACAAAAACAACGACGGCGTCCGCGAGATGGCAGACGGCAAGCCGCTCGCCTTTTCGCTGAAAGTGCCTTCCACAGAGCCGGCGTGGATTCGCGCGGCCGAGATGCTCAAGGAGCAGTACGCCAAAGTCGGGATCAAAATTACCGTCGAAGTGCTCGACTCCGGCACGATGGCGACTGTATCGCAAACCCGCGACTTTGACCTCGTGATCGGAACCATCGGGGCGCACGGGGTAGCAGACCCGGATCAGTTTGTCATGTCTCACCGTTCTTCTTACCTGTGGAACAAAACGATTCCGTATCCGGCGATGGACGAGCTGACCAAGCAGTGGATGGCGGAAACAAGCGTAGACAAGCGCAAGGAAATCGCGTTCAAAATGCAGGAGCTGTTCAACAAGCAACCGACTAGCATCGTGCTGTACTACCCGGAAGAGAAGTTCGCCTACAACGCGCAAAAGTTTGACAAATGGGTAGAGTCGCCCGGGTTTGGCGTCATCAACAAGTTTTCCATGCTGCCAGACGGCGCGAAAAAGGCTGTAGCCAAAGAGTAAGACGGGGGGAGCTGTGATGAGTGGGAGCGGGTTCTCCGCGGCATTCGGCAAGAAACTGATTCAATATGTGCTGGTGCTCGCCGTGGCGTTGACGATCAACTTCGCCCTGCCGCGGCTCGCACCCGGCGATCCGCTGGAATTTTTCTTTGGCGAAACGACAATCAACGAGCTGACGCCAGAGCAGCGCCAGCAAGTGGAGCGGGAGCTTGGGCTGGATCGCTCGCTCTGGCAGCAATACGCGGATTTTATGACAGGAGTGTTCCGGTTTGATCTCGGCAGCTCCATCAAATACGGAAAGCCAGTGACGGAAGTATTGGCAGACAGGCTGCCGTGGACTTTCCTGCTGGTAGCTCCCTCCCTCGTTCTGAGCGCGGTCATAGGCATTGCTATCGGTGCCTATGCCGCGTGGAGCCGGGGGAAGCGGCGCGACCTGCTTTTTTTGACGGGGATGCTCACGATTGAATCCATTCCCGGCTTCTGGATCGGCATGCTGCTGATTGCGGTGTTTTCCGTCAGCATGGGCTGGTTCCCGTCCTTTGGCGCGGTGCCGATCGCCTTTTCCGGAGGCGGTGCCGACTACGCGCTGGCCGTGCTCAAGCATATGACCCTGCCTGTGATGACGATTACCGTCGCTACCGTCGGAGGCAATTTTTTGCTGACCCGGTCGTCGATGCTCGACACGCTGGGCCAGGATTATGTGCTGATGGCGGAGGCAAAAGGGGCGAGCAAGCGCAGCCTGATTTTCAATCATGCCCTGCGAAACGCCCTCTTGCCCGTCTATACGCACATTACGATGAGCCTCGGTATTTTGGTGAGCGGCGCTGTTGTCGTGGAGACAGTCTTTTCCTATCCGGGCGTCGGCCGCTTGCTCTATGAGAGCGTGATCGCACGGGATTACCCGATGATGCAGGGGGTATTTTTAATCATTACGCTGGGTGTGATTGCGGCCAACCTGCTGGCGGATGTGACTTATCCGCTGTTTGACCCGCGCGCCCGCCAAAGAAAGCAGGTGGAGGAGTCCCCATGAGTCGGATTGGTTCCAAAATGATTGGCTGGCTTGGCGTTGTCTTGCTGGCAATCGTCCTGCTGCTCGCGCTCGTGGGACCTTACGCAGTTCCGTACGACGCCAGCGAGCAGTCTGGCGCCCCGTTCCAGCCGCCTGGCTGAGAGCATTGGCTTGGCACAAATGACATGGGGCAGGACATCCTGGCCGAGCTGGTAGTGGGCGCGAGGACCTCGCTTACGGTTGGGATTGTCGCCGCCTTGCTGGCTACGCTGATCGGCACGGTGGTCGGCCTGGTCTCCGGCTATTCGGGAGGTTGGCTGGACGCTGTTTTTATGAGAATCGTGGATATTTGCCTGACGCTGCCGTTTTTGCCCCTGATGATCGTGATTGGCGTGTACATCGGCCCGAGCCTGTTTACGCAGGTGCTAGTGATTACCTTGGTCATGTGGGCGGGAAAGGCGCGGAAAATCCGGGCGCAGACGTTGTCGCTGCGCACGCGAGGCCCGGTCCAGGCTGCGCGGTCGATGGGCGCAGGGCATCTCTACATTTTGCGTCGGCACGTTTTTCCCAGCATCCTGCCTTTGGTGATTCCGCAGTTCGTGCAGGCTGTCAACGTCTCGATCATGATGGAATCCTCGCTGAGCTTTTTGGGCATGGGCGATCCGTTGTCCAAAAGCTGGGGCAGCATTTTGTTTTACGCCAACTCGCGCAGCGCCTTTTTGACGGAGGCGTGGATGTGGTGGGTAATTCCGCCGGGGCTGTGCATTGTTGTGACGGTGCTCGCCTTTTCGTTGATCGGCTACTACTTGGAGGAGCGGGTAAATCCGCGGCTGCGCGCTTATCAGGCGACTGCTGCCAAGGGAGGCCAGACGACGCCGCAAAACGGACCGTCCGCGTCCGCTGCGAAGATTGCGACAGCAGAGGCGCTGCTGGAAGTCCAAAATCTGACTGTTCGCTATCCAAAAGAGAGCGGAGTGGTCAATGCGGTGGATCAGGTCAGCTTCACGGTGTCCAAGGGCGAGGTGCTCGGCCTGGTCGGAGAGTCGGGCAGCGGCAAGAGTACGGTAGCTTCGGCAGTCATGCAGTTGTTGAAGCCGCCAGCGCTCGTTTCGCACGGCGCGATTTATTTTGCGGGCCGTGATCTGACTGCGCTTTCCCCAGAAGAGATGAGGAAACTGCGGGGAAACCGGATTGCCTTGATTCCGCAGGCGGCGATGAACGCGCTCAACCCTGTGATGAGCGTGCGCGAGCAGTTGGCGGAAGCGGTCAGCTCGCATCAGCAAATGCCCAAGGACGAGTTGCAGAAACGAATCGACGAGGTGCTTGCGCAAGTCGGACTCGCTCCGAAGTGGGCCACCGCTTTTCCGCATGAGCTGAGCGGCGGCATGCGCCAGCGGGTCGTCATCGCGATGGCGCTGATGAACAAGCCCGATCTGGTTATTGCCGACGAGCCGACGACGGGGCTCGACGTCATGGTTCAGGTGGAGATCATCAAGCTGCTGAAGGACTTGCAGCGCACGCTCGGGCTGTCCATGGTGTTCATTTCGCACGATCTTCCTGTCGTTTTGAGCCTGGCTGACCGCACGATCATCATGAATCAGGGCAAAATTGTCGATCAGGGCGACACGCTCGCCTTGGCGAAGACGTCCACCCATCCGTACACACGGCGGCTGATCGATTCGATCCCCAGGCTGACGCCTGCGCCGGAGCGTTCCTTGCAGGAGCAACGATAATCTCACGGAGGCATGAAGGATGGAAGCGCAAAAACAAGAGCGGGATATGCTGCGGCAAAAGGAACTGCTGCAGGTGTCCGGACTGTACAAGACCTACGAGGGCAAAAGCTCCGGCAAACAGGCAGCGCCTGTCATTAATGGGGCCAGCTTTTCCATACAGGCAAACGAAACGGTCGGGCTGGTCGGTTCGAGCGGCGCCGGAAAAAGCACCATCGGGCGAATCATCGCGGGGATCGAGCAGGCCGACAAGGGCCAGCTCATCTACCAGGGGCAAGACCTGCTGTCGATGAAGCCCAAGGCGCGCAGGGAGGCCACGCGGTCTATCCAGATGATTTTTCAGGACCCGTACGAGTCGCTGTCCGCGCGCATGACGATTGCACAGTTGATCGCGGAACCGTTGGTCATCGCCCGGCTGTACAAAAATGACCCGGCAAGACGGACAGAGCTTGTTCGGGAAGCGTTGCAGGAAGTCGCGCTGCCGCCTGAGCGCTACATGCACCGCTATGCCCATGAGCTGTCTGGCGGGAGCGGCAGCGTGTCGGCCTGGCGCGCGCTTTTGTCACCCGCCCGCAGTTGATCGTGGCGGACGAGCCGACCTCGATGCTGGACACGTCCCTGCGGCTTGATTTGCTGCGGCTCATGCGCGAGCTGAGCCTGCGTCACGGGATCGCCTATTTGTTCATCACCCACGACCTGGCGCTGACGCGGGGCTTTTGCGATCGGCTGCTTGTGCTCGACCAGGGCCAGATCGTGGAGACAGGCACGCCGGAGGAAGTGACGGAGAATCCGCAGCATCCTTTTACGCTGCGGCTGATCGGGGCAGTGCGGGAGCTTGACCAGTTTTAACCGAAACGGCTGTACCGGATACAACGACGATCGAGGAGGCATACATGAATCAACCAACCTATTTTTTGATGCTCGATTCGGGCTGCTGCTTTGGCGAGCCGCGTCTGAAAGACCCGAATTATCAGGATTTTTTTACCTTCATTGATGTGTACGATTTGCCGGAGCACGACTTGTCGCCGTACAAATGCCTCGTGATTACCGGATTGATCGACCAGGAGCTTTTGTACAGGCAAAAAGACAAGATTCGCCGCTTTCTCGACGAGAAAAAGGTGCTCGTTTTCAGCGGCAACCTGTTTTTGCCCTGGCTGCCGGGCGGGTCTCGGTTCGTGCCGAAACAAATTCGCAGCCATGCCGACTACGAGGTGCGGATTGCCAAGGAACACCCGATTTTTGCCGGGGTAGAGACGTACGATATGACGTACAACAAAGGCGTTGCAGGCTTTTTCGCCAGAGGACACCACCCGCTCCCGGAAGGCGCCGAGGTGCTGCTGACCTTGCCAGGCGGCGAACCGATTACCTATATCGACCGGACCAGCACGAAGGGAACGATTCTCGTCCATGCCGGAAACGACCTGTTCGGCTACAACCACCCGGGAAAATCAACCGGACGCATCGCGGTCCAGCTCACGAAGTGGGTGCGGGATGAATACCGACAGCTTCAGCAACTTCAAGAAGGAGGCGCGTACGTATGAGAAAAATCGCAGCCCTGTACGGCGGCAGCTCGCAGCATTTTCGCAGCCTGAACGAATCAAAATACCGCCGCTATTACGAAAAGCTCATCTACCTGCCCGATTTGGAGCGTACGTCTCTCGATGAATTTGACGCATTGGTCGTCCCTTCGCAGTTGCACATGGGCCTGGTGATGAAATCGCGCGACAAAATCAGGGAGTTTTCCGAGCGGGGCGGGATCGTCGTCGCATTCGGGCCGCAGCCGCGCGAATGGATTCCCGGACAAAACTGGGAGCTGCGCCCGACGAATTTCTGGTGGTGGCTGGACAAAAACGCGAAGAGCGGACTGGTGCTGCAAAAGCCGGACTACGACCTGTTTTCCTACATTACCTTAGAGGATGCGACCTGGCACCAGCACGGCGTCTACTGGCCGCCGGAAGGGGCGGAGGTGCTGATCTCGACCGAGGATGGCGGAGCTGTACTCTACGTCGACAAAGTCAGCACGGCGGGGACGTGGATCGTCACCACGCTCGACCCGGACTTCCACTTCGGCTCGTACTTCATGCCAGCGACAGAGCGGTTCCTCGACGGCTTCCTCCCGTGGCTGGCAGAGGGGAACGTCTGATGATCTTGCTGGAAAATGTGTACAAGAGCTATGGGAAAAGAGTGATTTTACAAGACCTTCACCTGCATTTGGAAGCAGGGGAGTTCGCCTTTTTGCAAGGGCGCTCCGGTTCGGGAAAAAGCACGCTGCTCAAGCTGTTGTACCGGGAGCAAACCGATTTTGCGGGACGCATCGAAATAGATGCCGTCCCGATCGGGCAAATTCCGAAATTCGAGCTGCGGCGCAAGATGGGCGTCATTTTTCAATCGTTTGAACTGCTCCCGCGAAAGACTGTCATGGAAAATGTCGCGCTTGCCGGAGAGGTCGTCGGCAAGACATGGGCGGAGATCGAGCCTGAGGCGAACCGGCTGCTGGAGCGGGTCGGGCTGTCCGACGTGAAGGATTGTTTTCCTGACCAGCTTTCCGGGGGCGAGCAGCAGCGCGTCGCCATCGTGCGGGCTTTGCTGAATCGCCCGCGCCTTCTGTTGGCAGACGAGCCGACAGGCAATCTGGACAACGAGACGGCTTTTGAAGTCTTGCAATTACTAAAGGAGCTGCACGTGGAGGAAAACATGGCGATGCTGATCGTTACGCATTCGGAGCGTCTGATTGAACAATTTCCGGCAAAGACGTGGATCATGGAGCAGGGGCGGGTACGTGTCGTATGAACAGACAGTCGTGCATGTACATGCTCAGGGATGCGCGCGAAGGCATTCAGCGAAACATCGGGGCTGCGGCGGCAGCAGCCGTCCTGATTTTTGTCGCAATGCTCATCGCGGACATCCTGCTGCTCGGACGGTTCGGCGTCGGGGATTTGCTGGGCTATCTGGAGTCACAGGTAGCGATGAAGCTGTATGTAGACCCTGCCGCGGACACGAAGGCGATTGCCACCATTTTGCGGGAGAAAAGCTTCGTCCAGTCGGCTGAGATCGAGACGAAGGAGCAGATGCTGGACCGATTGGCGGCGTTTTTTACCGGGAGAGAGCACCTGCTCGTCTCGTTTCAGGAGAGCCAGATTCCCGACGCCATCCGGCTGGAGCTGCGAGACAAGACGCAGATGAAGCTCGTCGCGGAGCAGCTACAGGCGATGAACGGCATCACGAAGGTCGTCTATCCGCAGCAATTCGCCGAAACGATCCTGCACTGGTCGAGCGAGCTGAACCGCTATGGGCTGGGGCTTCTGCTCGGCATGGCGGCGCTGGCGTTCGGCATGGTGTTTATCGCGATGAATCTGGCCTTGTACCAGCGGCAGCAGGAGATTCGCGTCCGGCTGCTGCTCGGCGCGAATCCGTGGCACGTCAGGGGGCAGTTTTTGTTTGAGGGCTGGCTGATCGGCTTCGTCAGCAGCTTGCCCGCGGCGCTGGCTGTTTACGCGCTGTTTTCGAGCATACTGCTACCTTTGCAAAAAAGTTTTCCGCTGGTGTTCCACTTTTCGCAGGGCATGGTGTACGAAATGATGGGCGGCATGGCGGTCGCAGGCTCTCTCGTGGGACTGTCGGCCAGCTACGTGTCGACAAGGAAGCTGATCGATCATGCGTAAAAAGCTGTTCATACCAGCGGCAGTCGCGCTGCTTTTGTGCGCCACAGGGGCGTACGCTCATTTGACGGGGGCGTTTGCGAATTTTCTCGTCACGGTCAACGACGAGAGCACCACCGAACGGCTGAAAGAGGAAGTAGCCCAGACGAAAAAGCAGATTGCCGAGCTAATGCCGCAGATCGCGAAGCTGGAAGCAAGCTACAAGGCCGACCAGCAGGTAGCGGTCGACAAGCTGCAATTTTACAGCGAGCTGGGACTGGATACGTGGGTCACGCTGTTGCTGCAGGAGCAGGAGCCAGTCGATATTCTCGGCAGCCAATGGCTGATCGAGCGCAACCTGGACGCTTACATGGCGGAGCTGGACAAGCTGTACCTCGCTTACAAGCAACTGGTCGCGACCAAAGAGACGCTGGAAGGACACGAAAAGCTGCTCGCCGTCATCGAGGAGAATCTGCAAGCGAGAGGGGCGTTTCTCGCGGACAATCCGGAGCTGCCGATTGAGCAGTTGGCCAATTATTTGGACATCGACTGGATGGCCGAGGTCGAGCCGGCTTTGCTTGCGATATTGGCAAAAGACCGCGCCTTGACCGAACACGAGGCAGCCGCCTGGGCTTCTGCGCGAGCCGTTTCCGGGCCGAATCCGTATCGGCTGGACGAGAGCTGGCTTAACGAACGCAGCGAGCTGCGCTACTTTTTCCGCTCAGATCATGTGTACGTCGTGTTTCAAAAGCCGGACTTGCACGTCATTTTGATCGGGCAGGTGCTGGAAGAGTCGCCCGCTGCGGCTGCGCTTGTTTTTGAGGCGGGATTTTTCAACGGCTTTTTGATGCCGGAGACGTTGATCGAGGAGTTGCAAGGCTTCCGCATTCCGTACGCGCAGCTTGGGCAATTGCCGGACGCACAGGTGCCTTTGTACCTCCAGCAAACGAGCGGAGGGCTGATTGTACGGACAACAGAGTAGCCGCAACGGGCACACCATCTGGATGGGAGAGAAAGACATGAGAAGGAGCTTGTGTTTGCTGGCGATGCTTTTGCTGCTGCTGCCAACGGTCGTATCGGCGCACATCGTCAACGAACAAAATTTGTACGACGACCTGCAATATTCCAAGGCCACGCCGCAGATCGTGCAATTGAGCGGGCTTGGGGTCATTGCCTACGATCACGGTTCCACGCTGTTTTCGCCACAGGAAAAGCTGACGCGCGAGGAACTGGCGCATTGGGCAGGAGCTTTTTGGAAGCTGAAGGAGAGCGGGGCTGCCCGCGAGCAAGTGACGGCGGCTGCGCTGGAAAAAGGGCTCGTGCCTTCGCTGGACGGCAATGCCACCTATGCGGATGTCAACCAGGCGTATTTTGCGGGCAAGCTCGCTGTACCTGAGCAGGATGCCGCGCGCGAGTTGACCAAAGAAGAATTTGCCGTGTTTGTCTTCGAGCACAGAAACGATGCCGTCGAGGGCAAGAGCCTGTACGACCGGGGCGGTTTTGTGGCCGGGCCGACAGGCAAAGTGGAAAAAGTCGCGGTCCGGGAAGAAAAAGATACGGCAGGCAAAACTTCCAAGGTGTACTCGCTGACTATCTCCGGCACCGTGCATGATCTCTCTGCGCATCCGCGCGTGCTGCAGGCTGCGGTCGATCCGGCGCAGTGGGAAGGAAAAACGGTTGAGGAAGCGTGGCTGATGAACGTGGCAGGCAAGCCACAGCTTCAACTGATCCTGTTTGCCAAAAGCGCAGACGCTTCCGGGCAATCCGCGCAACCAGAAAAGGCGCCGACAGCCGATCACGCGCACGCAGGCCATACCGATCACGCAGCGGCAGCGAGCGGCGACGAGACAGGGGCGTCAATGGTTCCGCTGGTTGTGGCGATCGTTTTGCTCGCCCTCGTCGGGGGCTGGCTTTTTGCGCGGAGACGAAAATAACGCCGCTGCTATGGTGTTGACGTAGTGAAAGCGAACGCGAACGGGAAACGGGCGGGCTTCGGAAAGCGAGGCCCCCCTGTTTTTTTCTGGCAGCCCTATGTCAAATTAAGCTGAGCTACTTTATGACATGCCAAGTGCGCCATAAAACAAAAAGCAACTTAATAGAGCTGGAATCAAAAATATATTTCCTTGTACTTCTTGCAATACTTATAGATGAATTTTTTGTGAACACAAGATTTTGACAATGTTATTTGGTTGAATTTTTGTTAAAAAATGTTATTATTGTAAGTATATTCGTGAGATGGGTTGGCTAACCTTTACTATCCTGAAAAAATTCAATTATGGTAAAGGAGTTTCAAAATGAAAAAAGCGATATTTTTAGCATTGTCAATTTCTTTGTTTTCCAGCTCTCTTTATAGCGCTAGTTCCGCTCATGCTGCCACAGTAAAATCGTATAATCTCGATATTTCGAGCATAGACGTTTCTCAAATCAAAGACCCGCAAGAAAAAGCTGCTTTTGAGAAGTTTAAGCAAATGCTTGAATCTGAGGATGCGAAAAAATTAATCGATGGATTAAAAGCGTATCGCGATTATTATCAAGTTGACAGTAATGGATATCATTTTGTCAAAGAGGCAGATAAATATATTCCAGCCGATGTTTACAAACTTATGTCAGAAACTTTCGAATCGGCCAACGAGGAATTGAATAAACCCGAAGCAAAGAAAGTGAAACAGAAATCGAGTTCTAAAGTAGAAGGACCTGTCTATTATCCTGATCCTGGGGAAACAACGAAATATTATGGATACCATTCAAAAACCTACTATTTTCAAGGAAGTAATTGGGATGTTGGAGATTGGCTGTATCTTAGTGACGAAGATACTAGATGGGTTGTCAATGTATTGATAGCTAGTACGGTTTTCTCTTACGTACTAGGAAAAGTGCTTTCTTTGTTCCCACAAACTAAAGGCCTTGCTTTGTCAGCAGATGTAATTACATTTATGTGTGGGGCAGGTGCTGCTTACCTAAGCAATAAAAATGAGGGAAAGGGCATTTACATTCGAGCCTACAGTGGAGGAATTTATTGCAGGGCTAGATAAACAGGGGTGATTTATTATTCAAGCCTACTTTACCTACATTATCTTTGGAATAATGATTGTGTCCACTTTAGTATCCATGGTAAAAAAAGAGAACTTGTTTGGGTACATTAATGGCGGAGTTCTCTCAATCATTATTTATGTGATTGATCCAGCGTATTGGTGGATTAGTATCTGTCTATTGTTAATAACGTATCTTTTCCAATTTATAGAAATCCAATTTCCTAAAAGGTGACCACGGTTGTGGGTTAACCCCCAATAGCCAGGATAAATCTGCAAGCACAGAAAGGATTGACAGCGAAGCGGGCTTTCCCTTACGATAAATCATAATTCACTACGGTTTTTCAAGGAGGCTCTTTTATGTACTCTGTACGCATGCGCTAATCAGGCACGGACGACTCGCCCGTTTTTCGATGGGTTATTTGTCATGCCTGCATAGTTAGCTTGCGTATGTACCTCCAAAGCTCCTCGCTGCCTGATTCTGATTCGTCAGGCAGTCGGTTTCATGTGCTTGGATTGAGCAAGCTTTTGCACGGATGGCATCCCCTCGGACGGGACGTTCTCCGTGCTTTTTTGCGTCCAAAAACGGATGTCGCACATGAATGTCCACATGAGGAGCCATTCCTGTAATGAAGAAATTTGAGCTTTGAAAGAAAAAAGCGCCTCCTGTATGCTGGGTCTTGGAATGGTCACATTCACACTGCCCTAATGAAAAGGAGGACGCTCTACATGAAGTATAAGCTGAAACAGAAACAGAATCAACGGATTACACGAATTACCGAAAAAACACTGGTTGTTGGCGCGGACATCGCCAAAAAGATTCATGTAGCTCGAGCCGTGGATTTCCGAGGCATTGAGCTTGGGAAAGAATGTGTGTTCCACAACGATCAGGAGGGGCTAACGAAACTGGCTGCGTGGATGAAGGAGCTTGGCCGGATACATGAGAAAACCGACATCGTATTTGGCATCGAGCCTACCGGACACTACTGGTTCCCGTTAGCGGCATTTTTGAAGGAGCAAGACATCAGGGTCGTCGTCGTGAATCCGCACCATGTGAACAAGAGCAAAGAACTTGAGGACAACTCGCAGACCAAGAGCGACTACAAGGATGCGAAGGTCATTGCCGACCTGATTCGGAGCGGGAAATATTCAGAGCCCAATTTGCCGACCAAGGAATATGCAGAGCTACGCATTCTGATGAATTTTCGGGAGAAGGTCATGGTGAGCTTGAATCAAGTGAAAGCTCGGATTACAAACTGGTTTGACCGCTACTTTCCGGAGTATCCACAAGTGTTTAAGGACTGGGAAGGCAAGGCATCACTGATGACCATGCGCCAGTTTCCCACTCCAGAGGAGATTGTCTCGATAGGCGCCAGAGGCGTTCTCACACATTGGAAGACGGAAATCAAGCGTGGGGTGGGCATCAAGAGAGCGGAGCAGCTCTATGCTGCCGCTACGGTCTCTATCGGGCTTACCGAGGGGCTGACAGCTGCCCGAATCGAGCTTGCCGCCTTGCTGCAGCAGTACGATCTGTACTGCAAGCAAGAAGAAAGCATTATGACGGAAGTCCTGCAGATTCTGGAGAAGATCCCCGGAACGAAGCAAATGCTGAGCATCCCAGGGATTGGCATTCTGACCGTCGCCGGCTTCTTGGCGGAGGTTGGCGATCTGAACAACTACGACCATGGACAGCAGATCATCCGTCTGGCTGGGCTGAATCTGACGGAGAACAGCTCTGGAAAACGTAAGGGAAAGACCGGAATCAGCAAGCGGGGGCGCTCTCGCCTAAGAGGCATCTTGTTCCGCTGCATGCTGCCGATGGTAGCCAAAAACAAAGAGTTTAAAGCGCTCCACGAGTATTATACAACGCGTAGTCAAAATCCGCTCAAGAAGAAGCAATCGATTATCGCCTTATGTGGAAAACTGGTTCGCGTCCTCTATGCACTGGGGACAAAGCAGAAAGAGTATAACGCAAACGAAGTATTGGGGCCGATTCGACAAGCCCAGCTACAACAAAGTGCTGCATAAAGCTTATCAACAAACCTGTCATCTCGCTTATTCACATGTGTACAACCATGACAACGGAAGCACCGGAGAAGCCGAAGAATTATAATCCATAAGGGCAACGACCCAGTCGAGGAGCTAGAATCGGCCTCCACCCCTTGAGAGGTAGAACGAAGGAATGTAAGGGCATAGACCCAGCGTGACATGGGAGGGTAAACCCCGAGGGCGGATGTGGAGATCCACTGTGCGATCATACCTTTTTATCCACAGTCTGGAAACTGGTGATTGCAGGCTCTATTCCCGCCACAGCCCTTACAGAAATATTTGTATCTCCTTCAATCTTCCGACAAGAGCTTTAAGATGTCAAAGTTAAAAAACAGAGAATGAGCGAGAAAACAGGAGAAAACATTACTTTATAGTGGGAGGATGTATATGAGTACGAAAAAAGAAAGCTGGAAGCAAACCTTTTACACGATTTTTGCCGGGCAGGCCTTTTCGCTATTGGGCAGTGCCGTTGTGCAATTCAGCATCATCTGGTGGCTGACAGAGAAGACGGGCTCGGCGCTGGTGTTGACCATCGCTTCGATGGCCGGCTTTTTGCCCCAGGCTTTGGTCGGCCCTTTTGCCGGAACGATTGTCGATCGGCTGGACCGCAAAAAAATCATGATTGCCGCCGATATGTTCATCGCCCTCGTCAGTCTCGCCCTGGCGATTCTGTTCCTGAGCGGGATCGAGCCGCCTGTTTGGGTCTTTTACGCCGTTCTTGGCTTGCGTTCGATTGGTACGGCGTTTCACATGCCGTCAATGCAGGCTTCGATTCCGTTGATCGCGCCGGAGGATCAGCTCATGAAGGTGCAGGGCTGGATTCAGACGCTGACTTCTGCTGTCAGCATGGCTGGCCCGATGCTCGGTGCGTTTTTGTTGGCTTATTTTTCGATGGAAACCGTGCTTTTGCTTGATGTCGCAGGGGCGCTGCTGGCAAGCGCCGCCTTGCTGCTCGTGCATATCCCGAATCCCGAGCGCAGCGTGCCGGAGGAAGGCGAGCGCGGCATGCGCAGCGAGATCAAGGCAGGGCTGCGGGAACTGATGAAGTCAAGAGGCTTGGTGGTCATCACGGCCGCCATCGGGTTCACGAGCTTCGTGTACGTGCCGGTAGGGGCGCTGTTTACGCTTATGGTGTTAAGCCACTTTGGCAAAGGGGCGTGGCATGCCGGAGTGGTCGAGTTTTCTTTTGCGGCAGGCATGCTCGTCGGCTCGATTTTGTTGGGTAGTTGGGGGGCCAGGCAAAATCGCGTGTACTTGCTGACGGGCGGAATAGCGCTGTTGGGGCTGGGGCTGTTCTTCTCGGGGCTTTTGCCTGCGTCCGGTTTTGTCGGGTTTGTGCTGCTGTCGGGGCTGATGGGGATATCGGGGCCATTGTTTGGCGGCCCATTTGCCGTGCTGCTGCAAACGACGATTGACCCCGCTGCTCTGGGGCGAGTGATGTCGCTCGTCAACAGCTTGATGCTGATTGCCACGCCAATCGGCTTGCTGGTGGCAGGCCCGGTAGCTGAGGTGATCGGGGTCAACAACTGGTTTTGGCTCTCCGGTATTGCCATTGTGCTTATCGGAGTGTTCACCTCGCTCGTTCCAGCGGTGAGAGAGCTGAAGGCAGCCCAAGCAAACCAGTAGACGTCTGCATAGAAACAGCCAGGGTCACGTCAGGTGGTTCTGGCTGTTGTTGTTCACAAAGATGGCACGAGGTTTTACAGTTATGTGTCGAAACGCCTGGGAGATTGGTAATGCAAGTTGGGGAAAATTATAATGAAGGTACATACGCAGCGAGCAAGCGCCTTTTCAGCGGGAAAGAGGGTACTATGGAACCAAATCAATTGATGGAAGCAGCTCAACGTTTTATCCGCACCTGCTACAGCGAGTTGAACAAGACGGCGGCCGAGACAGAGCAGCGTTTGCAGGAAGTCCGGTACCAGATCGAGTCACAAGGCTATTACGAGCACACAGAGGAAGAACTGCGCCACGGGGCGAAGATGGCCTGGCGCAATAGCAATAGATGTATTGGACGCTTTTTCTGGGAATCGCTCATTGTGATGGACGAGCGCCATGTCCAGACAGAGGAGGAGATGGCCCAGGCGTTGCTGCGGCACATCGAGTTCGCGACGAACGGCGGGAAAGTGCGTCCGACCATTACCGTTTTTGCCCCTGCCATACCAGGGCGGCCGCAGATGCGCATTTGGAACCATCAGTTGATTCGCTACGCCGGGTATGAGACGGAGTACGGCATTCTGGGCGATCCGGCTTCGCTTGAGCTGACGAAGCTCTGTTTGAGCCTGGGGTGGCAAGGGGCTGGCACGCACTACGACATATTGCCGCTCGTCGTGCAGATTGGGGATCGGCAGCCGCAATTTTTTGAGATACCGCCAGAGCTGGTCATCGAAGTGCCGATCACGCATCCGGAAATAGCGGGCTTTGCAGACCTTGGCCTGCAATGGTACGGCGTGCCGATCGTCGCGGACATGCGTCTGGAAATCGGCGGCCTGGATTATGTGGCGGCTCCTTTTAACGGGTGGTACATGGGGACCGAGATCGGGGCGCGCAATCTGGCGGACGAACAGCGCTACAACATGCTGCCAAAAGTCGCGGAGGTCATGGGCCTGGACACGAGCCGGGAAGCGACGCTCTGGAGAGACAAGGCGCTGGTGGAGCTGAACGTGGCCGTGCTGCATTCCTTCAAGGAAAAAGGCGTTTCGATTGTCGACCATCACACAGCCAGTCAACAGTTCAAGCGCTTTGAGGAAAGAGAAGCCAAAAACGGCCGGGAGATTACAGGGGACTGGACGTGGCTGATTCCGCCGATTTCTCCTGCGGCTACCCACATTTTTCACAGCACGTACGACAACAAGATGGAGTCGCCGAATTTCCACTATCAGGCGAAGCCGGATTTGCCCAAAAAATAAGGGAAACAACAGGCAAAATGTCGCGGACGACGGTTCGCGGCATTTTTTTGTACAGATAAATGGGCGCACAAGCTCCCGCCAGGAAGTTTGCGCAAAAGCAGGGCCTGTAAAGGATTTACAGTTATTTTCTTGCACAGAATAGGTGGCGAAATCGGCAAGATGTGATAAAATTAGTCGATAATGATTATCATTATTAAAAATGTGGGGGAGATTCATTTTGCGCAAAACCGGATCTTTCAAAGTCATCTTACTGGCATTTATGCTGGTTCTCGTCGGGGTTTTGTCGGCATGCGGACAAGCTCCGGCCAATAATGCGGCCCAACCGGCTGCTCCGGCCAAAACCGAGAGCAGCGACGAGTTTATCACCTATCAGGCACAAAACGGAGAGGTGAAAATCCCGAAAGACTTGAAACGGGTGGTCGTGCTGGCAGACAGCTACGTCGGTGATTTTCTCGCGTTGGGCATCAAGCCGATCGGGATTACCGATCATGTGATGAAAAACCCGTACATGAAAGGCAAGCTGGACGGCATTGAAAGCGTTGGCGACGGCTCTTCCGTAGAGAAGGTGCTCACCATGAATCCAGACTTGATCGTCGTGTTCGAAGGCGACAAAAATCTGGCGGAGCTCTCCAAAATCGCGCCGACCGTTGCGATTCCATACGGCAAGAAAACGTTCCGCGAGCAGCTTCAAGAGTTCGGCAAAATGACGGGCAGAGAAGACAAAGCCAATGAGTGGATTGCTTCCTGGGACAAAAAGATCGCTGAGCTGAAGCCAAAAGTACAGGCGGCGGTAGGCGACAAAACGGTTGCCATCCTGCAGCCTTACGCCAAAGGCATCTATGCATTCGGACACAACTACGGCCGAGGCGGCGAAATCATTTACGGCGAATTTCAGTTGAAGGCTCCTGCTGCTACGCAAAAGGCTGCCATTGACAGCGGCACCGGTTGGGCGGAAGTCTCGCTGGAAACATTGCCGGACTTCGCTGGCGATTACATTTTCACAAGCGCATGGAGCGGAGATGACGCCGATCCGGAAGCTGTCTACGGCTCTAATGTCTGGAAGGGACTTCCCGCTGTGAAAAACAACAAAGTATTCCAGCTCGACCGCGATGGTTCTTACTTCAACGACCCGATTTCGCTGGAAGCCCAGCTTGATTTCATCGTAGAAAAACTGACGCAAAACTAAGCCGATCAATAGAAAACCCCCGAGTCAGAAACAGCACAATCGCTGTCTGACTCGGGGGTCTTTTGCTGTTAACGGCTGTAGTAGCTGCTGAGTGCTTGCAGCAGGCCCAGCGGATTCTTGCGCAAATCTTTGGCGCTGAAGAAGACGCTGCCCTGGACTTCAGGGATTGTCGCGTTGAAATTCAGTTGATTGATAATCTCCTGAGAGCTTTGCCAGCCTGCTTCGGCTGTGCCCAGCTTGTAAGGAGAATGGCCGATGAACAGCTTGACGTTGGTGCCGCGTACCTCGTTCGCCCACCAGGTGACGAGCTTGTCGTACTGGGCCGGGGCAAAGGAGAGGCTCCAGTAAATTTGCGGCGTGACATAGTCCATCCAGCCTTGCTTGATCCAGGTGCGGACGTCGGCGTACATATGGTCGTAGGCAGTGACGCCTGCTTTTGTATCGGAGCCTGTCTTGTCGACGGCGATGTTGCGCCAGACGCCAAACGGGCTGATGCCGAACTGGACATGCGGCTTGGCGCTTTTGATCGCCTGGTTGAGCTGCTGCACGAACTGGTTGATGTTGTCGCGGCGCCAGTCCGCTTTTGTCGCGATTTTTTTGCTGTTGTAGCTTTTGAAGGTCGCATCGTCGTTAAAGGTGCCGTTGGACGGATAGAAGTAATCGTCCAGATGCACGCCGTCGATGTCGTAGCGCTGCACGACTTCCATGATCTCGGCAATGATTTGCTGGCGGGCTTGCGGGATGCCCGGATTGATGTACAGCTTGTTGCTGGAATTGACGATCCATTCCGGATGTTTTTTCACGACGTGAGTGGCGGCGAGCTGGTCTGTTTTCGCGTCCACGTTGGCGCGGAACGGATTGAACCAGGCGTGGAACTGCATGCCGCGGCGATGTGTTTCCGCCACCATGAAGGCGAGCGGGTCGTAGCCGGGATTTTTCCCTTGGGTGCCCGTCAAATATTTGGACCACGGCACGAGGGAGGACGGGTACAAGGCGTCTGCCGAAGGGCGCACCTGCACGAACACGGCATTCATTCCCATCGCTTGCAGCTCGTCCAAAAGCTGTATGTATTCCTGCTGCTGCTTGGCCTGGTTTCCGTAGGAGCCAGTCGAAGGCCAGTCCAGATTGTACACGGTCGATACCCATACGCCGCGCAGCGAACCGCTATTGGAGACGGGAGGCGTTGGCGGAACGACGACGGAGCTGTCGTTTCCACCCGGAATGTCTTGCGGCGGCGGAGTGACGGCTACGGGGCTTCCCGTCGACAGCGTGATCGTTCTCGTTTCCTGCGTCCAGCCTACCTGCAGGCCAAGCTGCTCGGAGACAAAGCGGAGCGGAACCATGACCCGGCCCTGTTTATTTTGGACAGAGGCATCGAGAGGCACGGTGCTGTCGTTGACGAGCGCGTAATTTTGGTTGATCGTCATGGACAGCACGGTATCGCCTTTCAAAATCGTGGCCGTTTGCAAGTTTTGATCCCAGTAAACTTCTGCGCCAAGACTTTCGCTGATGACCCGCAGAGGGACCATCGTGACATTGACTTTGGGGATGATGTACGGAGCGACATCGCTTCTGACTTGCTGCCCGTCCAGAAAGATGCTGATCGCAGGAGATGCCTGCGCAGCATGCACAGATGTCCCCATCGCTGGAATGCACAGCACGAACGTAAGCAAAAGCATAAACCACTTGCGTAACTTCATTTTGTGAATCCTCCGACACATATTATTTGCTGCAAAACTCTCGCTAATCGTTAGACGTCTTATTATATCGTTTGTTACGGTGGTGTGGGAGGAGAATTGATTCGATTCTGTTCATTTCGACAAAAAAGCTGGCTGGAACCACCCAAGCCGACGGGGAATAGGCAAAGACATAGGCCGTTTTTTAGGGAGAGGAATAGCTGCATGAGTTCTTTTCTTTCGCAAAAGGTGCCGATCGTGTTTGTTCCGGGGCTGTTTGGGTCGATGAACAATCAGATTATACCGGGGACGGGGGACTGGAGCTTCGGTCTTGCGCGAACCGCATACGAGCCGTTCATTCGCATGCTGGAAAATATGGGGTACAGACTGAATGAACAGTTGTTTGTCGCTTTTTATGACTGGCGCAGGCCCATTGGCATTTCCGCGGAGCACTCTCTCGTGCCCGTCATCCAATGGGCGAAGCAGGTGACGGGTGCAAACCATGTCAACCTCGTCTGCCACAGCATGGGCGGCCTGGTAGCCAGAGCGTACGTGCAAGGCGATACGTACCAAAACGACGTGGACCAACTGCTTGTTTTTGCCACGCCCAACGCAGGCTCGCCGATCAGCTATTGCTACTGGGCAGGAGGAAAGCTCCCGCGCCCGGTTCCGGGAAAAAGAAATGTGCTGGAAATTTACATGAACGTATATCTCGCTTATTTGGAGCAGGGCAGGCCGTTTAAACGCGTCCAGGCGATCCAGAGGCATTTTCCGAGCCTGCTTGACCTGGTGCCTGCCGCCGACTACGGGGACTACTTGCTGGAGAAGAAAAACGGGGCGGAGAGCTTTGTTCCGTACAGCAGCATGGTGGTCAAAAATCATTACATGGACCTGCTCAACAGCACGATGGGGCTGATTTACGAGCGCAACATCCGCATCACGGTTGTGGCAGGGATTGGGCAAGAAACGATTCATTACTTGCGCACGGTGCCGTCGCTTTCCCCGACCAAATGGGTCGACGGGAGAGTCGTTGGTTCCATCAGCAGCTCGGCAGGCGACGGCAGCGTCATGGCCAAAAGCGTGTTTACGCTGGAGGGAGACAAATATTACGTCGAAGCAACTCATTTGGATATTTTGTACAAGAGCGAGCCGCTGCTGAGACAGCTTCTGGGATCGTGAAGCGAATGTGGCAGGTGCTTTTCGACAAAAAAAGAGGATTGGGCCAGGGGGAACCGGGCACAAGTCCTCTTTTTCCAGTATAAGGGCAACCAAGGCTGCGTCAATGGCTTGGCGCAGCCAAGTTTTCTAATGCAGAGCAGAATGGATGCGAGGCGTAGCCAGTATTCGTGCAACGTAGGCTACGGTAATTTTTCGGCCCATACAAATTCTCAACATGTGTCTGGACAGCTTTGGCATCGGGGCGGACAGGCTGCGCACAGTAAAAAGGCCGGGCGAAGGAAATCTCCAGCCCGACCTGCTGTTTTCTTTTGACGAATGTGTGGTTCGTCTGCTCGCTGTCAGTAAGCGACGCTTTTGGAGACGAAGCCGACCAGGACATTTCCTTGCGCGTCCTGGGTGGAGCCGTAAT
This sequence comes from Brevibacillus sp. NSP2.1, assembly GCF_000470975.2. Classification (NCBI taxonomy): domain Bacteria; kingdom Bacillati; phylum Bacillota; class Bacilli; order Caryophanales; family Paenibacillaceae; genus Brevibacillus; species Brevibacillus sp. NSP2.1. The sequence goes on from NZ_CP048274.1 coordinate 263,540, forward strand.
ACCAGTCGCCGTGCTCGCCGACGACCTGGACCAGCGCATGCTGTACGGCATAGCCTCTGCCGCGGCTTTCCGCAGAAGGCGTAGCGAAGAAGTAGCCTTTTTCTGCATGAATGCTGACCGTTTTAGGGGTGATGGGAGTATAGCTGGTAATGACTTTCTTGGAGACGAAGCCTTGTCCGATGGTGACGAATTCCGGGTGAGTGCCGGAGTCGACAAGCTCAAAGCCATACCAGAGCGTCGTGGTCACCGGCGAGTCGGCAGAGGGAGCGGCAAAAACATTCGCTTGCTCTACCGCTACAATGACTTTGGGTGCGACTGGCTTCGGCTGCTGCACTGGTTTGGCCGCTGGCGGCTTGGGTGTGGCGGGCTTCGCCTGGCTGTTGCCGGAAGAACGGCCGCCGGAAGAGTTGCTTCCTTTGTTGTGGTAGTGGTACTCGCCGTACTTCAAGCCCCATTTTTCGCAATTCGTTCTGCAAGTATGTCCGCCGTTTGCATCTGTGCGACCGGGATGCGCTTCCAGCGATTGAAGAGGGAATAAAATAACGGCAAGAATGAGAGCGAACAAAAATGCTGCTTTTTTCATGGTTATCCTCCAAAAGTATCATTTTGAATATTATACCAATTTTTCTGGCGTTTGGACGAGGACAGACGCAAAAAAACCGGGTAGTTTGCCCTACCCGGTGTAAGTCCGAAATGTATTTTGCCAATGACCGCAGTGGTCAAGGAGTAGCTTTGGCCCGCAGCAGGTTCAACCCCATCCCGATAAAGACGATCCCGGTCAATTTGTTCAGGATAGAGGAAAAATGCGGATTGTTGCGCAGCTTTTGCGTGACGAACGAAGCGAACAGTGCGACCAGGCTGAACCAGATTCCGCCCGTCAGCGTGAAAGTCAGGCCCAACAGGAGAAAAGGCAGCGGACCTGTGTGGGTCGCGTCGACGAATTGCGGCAAAAACGCGATGAAAAACAAAGCGACCTTCGGATTGGTAACGCTCGTGACAATCGCTTGCCCGTACACCTTCCCCGCTTTCCGGCCAGGCGAGGCCGTGGAGTCGAACGACAGCGCTTCCTTGGTCATGAACATGCGCACGCCCAGGTAGACGAGATAGGCGACGCCGAGAATTTTGACGATGTTAAAAAGCACGACCGATTGGGCCAGGATGAGCGACAGGCCGAAAGCAGCCAGCACGGTGTGAATGAGCGAGCCTGTCAGGATGCCGAGAACAGAGAGGATGCCAGCCTGACGTCCCTGCGAAATGCTGCGGCTGATAATGTACATCGTGTCGGTTCCGGGAATCAGGTTAAGCATGATCGCTGTCAGTACAAACGCTTCGTAATGAACAATGCCAAACATCTCTCTTCACACTCCATTCATCGCAAGACAGGACGGTCACCATGCCTGTCTGGGCGCGCGTTCCCCTATTTTTGCTTAAACAACTGCTCTTATTTTGCCAACACTGCAAAATCTGTGTCAATAACAACATGGTTTGCGAAACAGCCCGTAATTCAATCCGAGTACGAAAAAAAGCCCCTGACGACAAAATCGGTGACAGGAGCTTTTCTCATATCCGTGCCGACTGCCATGGCCGAAGCAGCGACAAGTTGCTTAGTGCGCTGATGGAACGCCTTACGGAGCGGTTTGCGGAGTGCGTATCCACCCCTCTTGTCCGTCCAGTGTAATCCGGGACCAGCCGTTCAGCTCTGCGCCGATGGCGAGAGACTCGTCTGCCACCACTTCGCCGATCACGTCATACTCTTCGCCTGGCCCCGCAAACACCTGCACGGTTTGCGGCTCGGCGGCAGGCTCCTCAGCGGCCGGGGCGTCAACGCCAGTGCCAGTGCCGGAGGAATCCGTATCCGTTTCAGCCTCGTCCGCGTCAGGCGCCATGTCGGCGACCTTTTCGACGTAGGCCAGCCCTTCGGAAGTGAGCTTGAACCGGGCGTACTCCTGCTTGCCTTTTCCTACCGCATTCTTAATGATGGCATGCTCGGCATCTTCTACCGCAAATTCGTCCGCTTCGATCGCAAAGCGCTGCTCCATCGTCTTTTGCGACAAGTCAGGCAGCAGGCCCGTGTAGGAAAACTCCCGCTCTTTGCCCGCCGCCTGCACGAGCAAGACAGGCGCTTTGGCGCCGCCCAGAGCGTCCGCGATATGGACGCGCCCCGATTTTATGTCAAGGCCGTCAAAGCTGTGCTCCAGATAGACGAGCGAATCATCCTGCAGCTTGGCTGCAACGTACAGACGCTGATCCTCCTCCACGAGGCCATACGCATACAGCTTGGCTCCCCATAGATCGGTACCGGAGAAGATTTCTGTAAAAATTTTGTCCGGGTATTTGACCGCAAGCAAACGGCCTGGGTCATAGTCGAGCCAGCGATTCTCCACTTCCGCTACGAGCGTCGCCGTGTCTTCCAGTGGGCTCAGCTCCTGATACAACTCAATCGCTTTGGAAAATTGGCGCGACTTGGCGTACTGCTCCGCCTCCCGCAAGCGAGCTTTCAGATGGTCGCTGATCGTATCGAGCGCACGGGAATCATCCGGGAGCACATCCTGTATTTTCCGGTAAACGGCCGCCATTTTGACGAACGAGGCGAGGTCCTGCTTGCGAATTGCTTCTTTCAGTTCGTCCTGCGCGTACTTTTCCAGCCGCGTCAGCAGCCAGTCTGCCGCAAAGCTCTGCTCGGCATAGTGGCGCAGACTGCTCGCCGTCCTGAAAATCACTTCCTCAAAAGAGGCGTTGTTTATCAAGGAGCGCAGCTTCGTTTTTTCATAGTGCTCAAACAGCGCCAGCAGCGCTTCCTGCTTTTGGGGCTGGCCGCCGTAGTACTCCGCGGGAATGGCGAGCAGCGTATCAATGAACGATTCGTCGCGATAGCTTTCTTTGTCCAGATTCGCCTGCGACTGGCCGCGGGCAGCCTGCATCGCCTGCTGGTAATAGTCGGACCAGCCTTTTTCCAGGCGCAAATGAGCGGACAACTGCTGGAAAAACGCAGCCGCTGCGCCAGGCTGGTTCGCGTATGTCTTTCGCATGGCCTGGTATGTCTCATACGTCTCCAAAACGTCCGCGTCCTGTTTGGCCTGCATGGCGGTTTGCGCTTTTTGCTGAAGCCCCTCCATTTCCAGACGGATCGAGGTCAACTGCGACATGAGCGCGCTCCACTGCTCGTCCCCGTAGGAGATGGCGCCGATGTCGCTGGCCCGGGCAAAGCTTTCCTCGGCTTGCAGCAGGTTGTTGGCTTCATAATAGGCTTTGGCCTGATCGTACAGGGTCATCTGTCTGTACCCGAGCACAAGCTTGACGCAAACAGCGACAAGCGCGACGGAAAACACGATGAGCGCCACATTTCGGACAAACAGCGATTTTTGATAGGATGAGATTTTCATCAAAGGCGGCTCCTTCACAGTACGCCTTTAAAATCAGGATCAAAGGCGAAATGCGTATCTACCCTGTTTTTGGTAGAATGATATAGTTGCTCCCAGCCTTCGCTTCGATGCGTCTGGAGCATTTTGGCGAGCCGCAGCAGCCGTTCGCGAGGCAAATAATCCATAAATTCGATAATCAGGTCCTGATACTCGTCCACATACGTCCTCATCCGCAAAGCCGCGCCAGCCACTTGCCCAATCAGTTGCTCCCCGTTTTCCAGCAGCAAAATTTGCTTTTTGTAGCGCCGGACGTAATCCAGTACGGCTTTTTTGACCAGCGACGGCTGCACTTTGACGACTTCACGCACGTATTCCATGAAGTCTTTGTCATAGGTGGAGGGGATCAGCGTTTCCAGTTCAAGCTCCATGTCCTTGCGCAGCACGAAGTGATTCAGAAACATGATTTTGCGAATTTTGATCGTATCAGAATCGACAAAATAGCCGATTTCTCGCGTTTTTTCGTAGGCTTCCTTGATCTGTCCGGCCTTGACGTCGGCTCCGACCTGTTCCAGATGCTGCAGCAGCGATTTTTTGAGCGCTTCTTCCTCGCGGGTGAAAAACGTCAGCAACTGGGCGTCTCTCTCATACGAACCGTACTTTTTTTGCATCGCGAAAAAAAGGCAAACGAGCAGCAAGCCCACGCCAAAAGCAACGGCTATCTGCACCAGCGTGTCGGCACAGAGGATCGCGAGGCAAATGAACAGGCCGAGCAGCAAAAAGCGCGTCTGCACATAGCGGCGCGTCACGGCAGCGGAGACTTCGCGAACCGGGGTGTAGGCTCTGCCGCACGCGTCACAGTGCGTATCCCAGAAGACGTGGTACGTGTGGCATCGTTTGCAGGCCATGATCCGTTCAAAAGCGTGCGCCGTTTTCCGACTCTTTCGAAATTGAACACCGATTCGTTTTCTCATGGCTGGTTCCTCTTCTCATTTAACAGACGGTGAAGATGCTGATCGATTTCGGCTGCGGAGAGGTTGCGCCGTTTCAGTCGCAGCAGCTTGAAGAAACGCACTGCCAGCAGCAAAAAAGCGGCAAAGAGAAGGAAATAAGTTAACATAAAAATTCTCCCTCATAAAAGTGTCGAAATCTGTAACAAAGAATCACGTCGTATCGTATTACGAGTAGGAGCGCAATCATCTACTACTTTTTCACTATTCTTTAATCTAGTGGTATAGTGTCACAGTCTTACTTTGTTTGCAATAGTACTTAAATTCTGTACGCAGAGGGGTCCTCATGAAAAAGTTACGTTTTGGCTTGTGGTATCGATACGCATTGTGTCTCATGGTTCTGTTTGTGTCAGTCATCTACGGTGCGCACCCAGGCTTTGCGCAAACCGCCGGAAACAGCATGGATGCGGTACTCGTCGTGGACGTCAGCAACTCGATGACGCAGAGCGACAAGAACAAGGTCAGCAATGAAGCGATGAAAATGTTCGTCGACATGACCTCGATTCAGGCGAACAAGATCGGCGTGATTTCGTACACCGACAAGATCGAGCGGGAAAAAGCGCTGATTCAGGTCAATTCCGAGGAAGACAAGAACGATATCAAGGCGTTTATCGACAGCCTGCAAAAAGGGGCGTACACCGATATTTCCGTCGGGGTGACCGAAGCGGTGAAAATTCTCGACGCAGGGCGCGATCCGGCCAATGCGCCGATCATCGTGCTGCTTGCTGACGGCAACAACTATTTGAACAAGGCGTCTGGCAGGACGCAGGCCCAGTCTGACCAGGACCTGCAAAAAGCGGTCAAGGAAGCAAAAGACAAAGGCTACCCGATCTACACGATCGGCCTGAACGCGGACGGCCAGCTCAACCGCACGACTTTGCAGCAGATTGCCTCCGAGACGAACGGCAAGTTTTTTGAAACAAGCACAGCGGACAGGCTCCCGCAAATATTGAGTGAAATTTTTGCCAATCATTTGAAGCTCAAGGTCGTCCCGGTCAAAAGCTTTACAGCGAACGGCCAAGCCCAGGAAGTTCCGATCTCCATCCCGAACGCGAGCGTCATGGAAGCGAATATTTCGATCATGTCGCCAAAAGCGGTGAAAGTGAAGCTGTTTGACCCGGCGGGCAAGCCAGTGGCGATTCCGTCCGATCAGGTGCGGCTGAGCAAATCGAGCGCGTACACGATGGTCAAGCTGGTGAAGCCACAGCAGGGCGACTGGAAGCTTCAGGTAAAAGGCGCTCCCAAGGAAAAAATCGACATCAATCTGATCTTCAACTACGACTTGCAACTGGAGGCAGAGCCGCTCCAGGCAACCAGCTTCAAAGCCGGGGACGTCGTGCCGATCAAGGCCGCTCTCGTGTCCAACGGCCAGCCGATCACAAGCCCCGACCTGTACAAGCAGATGAAGGCGACGCTGATCGTGGAGGACAAGACGGACAACAAAACGAGCGAAGTTGCTTTGAATAACACTGGCAGCGGATTTGCCGGCAGCTTCATGATTCCCGCCGACCATGCTTACGAGCTGAAAATCAAGGCGGAGGATACGAGCTTTTACCGCGAGACGAAGCCGCTGGTCGTGGATGCATCGCAGACGGCTGGCGCAGGAACGACGAAGCCGCAGCAGCCGACAACGACCGCGCCTGGCGAACAATCGAAACCATTTCCGTGGCTGACCGTAGTAGGAGGTGCGGTGCTCCTTACCCTCCTGATCGGAGCCGGGCTGTACGCGCTGGCGCTCTGGCGCAAGGCCAACAAAGGCTTCATCGGACAGATCGCGATCGAAATCGTGGACGAGGACACAGGCGACAAATCCAATCCGCAGTACAAAAAACTGAGCGCGTTCAAAGGAAAAGTGAAGCTGCACCAGCTTCTGCAGCTCGCACCGGAGTTTGCGGAGACGGAGAAAGTCATCTTTTTGCCGGGAAGAAATGATACGCTGATTATCGAGAACCGCTCCACCTGCCGGATCGAAAAGGCGGGACGCGTGCTGGATGTCAGCCGTGGCAAAGAACTGAAGAAAAACGATCGCATCAAAATTTCGTTAACGAATGTCAACAAGTCCGTTTATGTAGACTACATCGTCTAGGAGTGGATCGGTATGAAAGCAGTAGTGAGAGAACATATTCAGCAACTGGACGTATCGCTTGGCGGCGGTATCGTCAGCGACAAGATTCGTGTAGACACCATCGACAACCCGATGCTCGTCATCGGGCTGGGCGGGACAGGCATCGACGCGCTCTTGCGCCTCAAATATCAGGTGAACAGACGCTTCAAGCTGCCAGTCGATGCGCTGTCGAAAAAACGCAAGGAAAAGCCGGACAATATTGAATTTATCGCGTTTGAGACGAACGAGCACGACCGCAACAAAAAGTACAAAGGCATCGGACTCGATCCGGTGACCGAGTTCGTCCTGTTGTCCAATCCGGAAATCGGGGGCGTGCTGCAAAACCGCAGCATTCTGGAGCCGTACATAACGGAATGGCTCTCGCCCGAGCTGACGATTACAGACGGCATCAGCGGGGCATCCGGCGTGCGCCAGGCAGGGCGGCTGCTGCTGTTTACCAAAATCACGCAAGTCGTCCAGACGATTGAGAAAAAGATCAAAATGCTCTGCGAGGGCACGAACAAAAAGCTGACCGTCTTCCTGTTGAGCGGCTTGTCCGGCGGGACAGGCAGCGGCTGCTTCCTCGACATCGCCTACATCGTGCGCGGAATTTTGGAGCGCGACTTCGGCAGCGCCGGGGTGGACAAGGTCAATACGCTCGGCTACCTGTTTACGCCGGACGTCAACCTGTCGAACAAAAGCCTCAGCTCGCACACGCGCGACTACATCATGAAAAACGGCTACGCCGCGCTCAAGGAGCTTGATTACTGGATGAACGCCGACGAGCGCCAGGAGCGCTTTCGCCAGCAGTACGGCAATGTGCTGACGGTGCAATCGCCAATGCCGCCGTTCAACCTGTGCCATCTGATCTCGGCGACGAACCTCGAAGGCAAGGCGCTGGAAAACGCCTATGACTACTGCATGAACGTGACGGCGGAGAACATCACCAACTTCATGGCGAGCGAGGAAAAGCGCTCCGGCGAAGAGTTCGCCATTCACGACTACATTAGCAACATCCGGACGAACATCAACCAGATGCCGAAAGCGTACGCGGCCAACTACCAGTACAACGTGATCGGCGCTTCCTCGGCAGTATTGCCCATCGAGGAAATGACGACCTACCTGGCGTACCGCCTGTTCAAAAAGATGGAGAAAATGTTCCACGTAGCGCCGACGCAGGAGGATGCGGAGAAGTTCGCCCGCAAGCTGGGAATTGATATCGACTCGGTCTCCCGCAAATTCGAGGAGCGAGTGCCGGAGCCGCTGCCAGGCTACGAGAACAGCGAGCGCCTCAGCTACAGCAACGTGATTTCGCAACAAGTCGTGAGCATCGACCACGAGCTGGAGCAAGGCTACCTCGCCAAAGCGCGTGAGGCGTACATCAAATGCAAGAAGCAGACGCCAGGCGAAATGATCGGCGTATTCGGGGAGATGATTACCCGCGTCTTCCTGCACCCGCAGCAAGGGCCGTTCTACGCGTCGCGTCTGATTCATTCGGACAAAGGCTTTTGCCTGATGAAAATGATCCTCTCCTACGTGGAAAGCTTGAAGGCCACGCTGGAAAGCTACCCGCGGGAGATCGAGGCCGCGAGGGAAAACGCCAACGAAAAGCTCGGCGATGCTCGCAGCGCGTTCATTTCCAAGGAGAAAAAGAAAAACCTCTACATCGAGGCGAAAATCAACGAGTACCAGCTCCTGGCCGACCAGGAGAAGCTGGAGCAGATGATCGAGTTTTACGAAGAGCTGCACCGCCTGCTGAATGCGGAAAACAACCGGATTTACAACGTGTTCACGGAGGTTTTGAACGCGCTCAACCAGATTTTCGAGCAAAACGGCGACATCCTGATTAACGGCGGAGAAGAGATGGACCGCACAGGCAACAAGACGTACTACTGGAACATCGTCAGCGTGCCGGATATCGCCAAGGTGGTCGGAAACATCCTGGAGCAAAAAGACGCCGACGACCTGATCCGCGACTTCACGAGCGAGCTTTTGCGCCACTCCGACAAATGGGTCAAGGAGCAGGAGCTGGATATCGTCAGCTCGATCTCGGAATTTCTCTCGGAGAAGTTCGGCGAGCTGATTACCAAATCAATGGAAGAGTTCCTCGTCATCAAATACGGTCAGGACGAGACGCTCGACCGCATCGTGGAGCGCAAGATCGCCAGCAAGCTGGACGAAGAGGCGATTCCGGTCTTCCATCTGAGCAACAATCTCGGCAACATGCACTTCCCGTCGTGGGGCTTCGTGTCTGTTCCGCTGAAAGCACCGTCGATTTTGAAAGGAATCAAAAACTATCAGAATACGGCGATTAGCGGCTCGCGCTTCACGGTTAAGGAAAGCGAAGTCAAAAACCGCATTTTCTGGCTGAATACGAAAAACGGGGTGCCGCTGTTTGCCTACACGCCGCTGAAGGTGTACGAGGAAAGCTACGAGCGCACGATTCTCGACCGCGAAGGCATCGGCCGCCACCTCGTGCAGACGGAGAAAAACAACTGGGCGTACCTCCCGTCGCCAATCCCGGAAAAATCGTGGGGCGACACGTACCAAAACGAGCGGATCAAAGCTTACAACGCCAAGGTTCGCGAGCTGTTTGCGCAGGCCATGCGCTACGGCTGCATTCGGGAAAAAGGCGACGACAGCAAGACGAGCAACCGTTACGAGTGCGTAGTGTCCAAGCCGTTTTCGATCAACGCATTTATGGAGAAGTACCAAAGCGACACCGCCAAGCTCAGTCCCGGCGAAATCAAGCGGGCGTTGGCAGAGCTTAGAGGCTTCATGAAGGATGGGCTTGCGCAGGAGAGCGTTCGCGACATTTTCGGCAGCATCAACGAAGAGCTGGCGAAGGAAAATCTGATCCGCTCGCCGCAGCTCATTCGCTTGCTCGAAGAAGAGGTGCGCAAATACGCGGAGATCGAAGCGAAAATCCAGGAGCTGGAGCAAATCGTCAACGCCATCCAGGGTGAGGAGGAGCTTTTGACCCGCTATATCGAGGCGCTGTACACCGGCACGATTTGCAAGCGCGGCGCCCTGTACGTCTACGACAAGGACGAGGAAGAAGAAGCGTGGGAGCCGTTCGTCAACCTGATGAAAGTGAACAAGCACGTAGAGTTCGCCATCTACGAAAAGTTCCGCGCCCTCGACCACAAGAGCATGGCGGCGATTCAGCGCAAGTCGGCCAAGCGCAGCGACGCGTTTGTCTCGGCGGAGGATACCGAGCAACTCGTGAAAAAGCTGGATGAAATCGCAACGGCGTTCCAGAGCGTGAAAAACGATCTGGAGTACGACCGCGACGAGTACGTAAACGGCGAGGAAATGTACCAGTTCTACAAAAAAGTGTGGGCAAAAGTAAACGACATGCGCAAGACGCTGCAATAAACGAGGGAGGAAGCATGAGGGATTTGATTAACGAGTTCGCGACCCAATACGTGGCGGATTTACAGCGGCAACTGGATAGCGGATACGGGCAGCGCAGCCTTCAAAACCCCGTGCTTTTCCTCTTTATCGGGGACAAGAGCGTAGAGGCGCTGCGAGCAGTCTGCGCGAGCAATGAGCGCGACTGGCAAAACAGCCGCGGCGTCCTCTACATGCACGCCTATCAGGAGAAGACGTGGGAACATCCGCAAGTGCTCGGCTGCCGGCTGCCGCAGGCGGATGCGGACAAGAAGACGATGCGCTCATCGGTCCACGAGCGTTTTGTCGAGGACGAAGCCAGCAAAATGGAACTGAACAAGGCGATGAAGCTGGCGAGCGTGCGCATCGCGGAAACAGGCAAGCTGTTTTCTGCCTTTCAGCAGGTGAACATCGCCGTCGTGACCAGAGCGGACGACCCTGCCGCGATTCTTTTGCCAGAGCTGACCTTGCTGTTGAAAAGCTACCTGAACGAGCTGTTCAAAAACGTGTCGGCTGACCTGTACGTCTTGCTGCAGGAACGGAACAACGGAGAGGCGTTCGGCTTTTCGGCGGCGCTCTCCGTCAGCTTCCTGGAGGAGCTGAACCGCTATCAGCGAAGCGATTACAGCTATCGCGCCAATTTGCTCGTGACCGAGGATCTCGTCAAGCTGCCGGTCGAGCACGAGAAGGCGCCTCTGTTTTCCATCGCCTATCTGCTCAGCGACAAGACGGAGCACGGCCTGTTTCTCGAAGGCGGGATGCAGGAAAATTACGAGCTGATTAGCAAGCTCGTGCTGCTCAACAACAAGCAGGCAGAGCACGAGTTCAGCGAGGGCAACGAAGGCTACAACAAGCTGCAGTTCATTCGCAGCATTGCAGGCGACGGCGGGCAGACCCGATTCGCGTCTGCGGGGCTGTCCAAGGTGAAGCGCCCGACTCACGCGATTGCGCTGACAGTGCTTGCCGCTGTTTTTGACCGTTACTGGGAGCGGCTCAAAGAGGGAGAGCTGGTGCCGAAGACAAAAGCGCGGGAAAAGCTGGGGCTGTCTGCGCATGAGCTGGAGCGGAAAATGGCGGCGATCATGCCCGAACCGCACATGCTGGAGGAAATGACGGGCCTCATGACCTCCGGGGTCAGCTACAGCGAGCTGTCCGGCATGACGATGCGCGAGGCAGAGCTGGCGCTGTTTGACGGCAGCAGCCAGGCTTTTTTTGAGACGAATATGGCATCCGTTGCGAAGGAGAGGCTGGAACGCCTGCTGGTGCAGGAGCCTCTGGCGGATTTGATTCAGGATCGCGTCATGGCAGATGAACGCTTCGGCCTGTACGCCGCGTATCAGTTGACGGCGGAGCATGCCAACGGAGCCAATCTGCTGGACGAGCTGCGCACGGGAATCAGGGAGGCTGCGCGGCAAGTGGAGCTGATTCGCGCTGAGCTGGCTGAGCTTTACCAGCAGCGGGTAGATCGGCAGGACATTCGCGTTGGCGGCTTTTTCACGCGCGATAAGGAGCGTGTCCGCACGCTCGTCCGCCATCTGCTGCACGTCGTGTACGAGAAAAAGCTGGAGCTTTTGGAGTGGGAGCTGCTGCACGCCCTGCTCGTCGACTACGAGCGGCAGACGGAGGTCATTCACAGGCAGATCAGCGAGCAGGTCGACCAACTGGAAGGGCTGCAAAAGCAACTGCGCGAGATCGCCCAGGCGAGCGTCCGCGAAGCGACCGACTACCTGGGGAAAAACGTGGACGAGTATTACGAGTCCGTCGTCCGCGACACGATGCGTTCGCTGGAAGCGGCCAAAGGCAGCGGGTTTTACATGGAGCAGCGCTACATCGGCAGCGGCGCCCTTTTGTTCCAGAACCGGATAGCGGGACTGGTGGAGCGGCTGTGCCAGTTTTGCCGCAACGAGATTTTGACCCGTTCGCCGTTCGCCCTGTCTTTTGAAGCGGAGCTGCTGGCGCGTGCCAACGTCGGGGCCGCTTACGACAACAGAAGCGTGCTGACCCGCGAGGATTTGTTTTTCGATCTGTCCCAGGTGCTCGAACAGCGGGCGGCTGTGCACATGGAAGTGTTTCACTTCCTGCAAAAGCACCGCTACGAGGAAAAGTATCTGTTTGCGGATATTCACAACGACTTCGTCCAGTACGTGCTGCGCAAGGATGAGGGCATTCGGACGTACAAGCAAGGCTGCATCCACGAAGAGCAAAAAAGCGGGATAGAAAAAATGAACCTGATGGGTGGATTCGGCATGGAGGACCTGATGTTTTACCGCAATAACAAAAAGTACCACGCCTCCTACGTGGAGAGCGGATTTGTCTTTGACCGTGCGGGAGAGGAGGGAGCGTCATGAGCCAGAGAAAGCTGAGCCTGCTCATGGTTGTGTGCAGCCTGGTAGGTGGTGTGATCGGCTTTTTGGTAGGAGAGGTCATTCTGGATCGCCTGGCTGGCGAGATCGCGCAATGGCTGTTAATTGGACTTTATTTTGGTCAATATGCATTTTTCGTTGGACTGATGTGCCTCATTGCGGAAATGATCTCGCCACGCCTGAACGGTACAGGCTGGAAGCAGAGATATGCAGGTTTTTCCTGGAAAATGCTCGTCCCCAGCACGTTTGTGATGGTAGGCGTGGCAGCGATGCTGCTCCAACTGCTCTACGGATCGTCGTTCCAGGCGCCCAGCGGAGCCAACAATATCGTCATGCTGCTGGACACCTCTGGCAGCATGCGGCAGTCTGACCCGGACAACCAGTTGTTCAAGGCGGCAGCGGACATGGTGCAAAAAATGGACAGCGACATGAAGATTGCCGTCGTTACGTTCAACGACGAGACGAACGTGCTGCAGCCGCTCGTGGCGCTCAGCAGCCAGGCAGTCAAGGATGACGTCGTGCAAAAGCTGCTCAATCATTCGGGGACGGACGGCGGGACGCGGATCGAGCTGGCGCTGCAAACGGGGTTAGAGCAGCTAACGGCAGCCCAGCAGGTGGAGAACAGTACCGTCGTGCTGATGTCGGATGGCTACACCAGCCTGGATATTCCGGCAACGCTGGCTCCTTTCAAGCAGCATCAGGTGCTGGTCCATACAGTCGGGATGCGGAATATTGATGAACAAGGCACGCGTCTGTTGGAGCAGATTGCGGCAGAAACCGGGGGCCGCTACTTCAACGTCGAGCACGCCAATGAAATGACAGGCATCTTTGGGCAGATTTACGATATGAGCCGCCAGGACCGCAATCTTGTCTCCGAGCGGACGGGTGCCACGGCAGACAGCACGTTTTACGCGATTTTGCGGGTAGCGAGCCTGCTTGTGATCGGCGCTTTGCTCGGCTTGTCACTGGGACTGATTTTTGACAATCGCCATCTGGCAAAAAGCTTCACGATCGGAGGGGCGGTATCCGGTCTTCTGGCCGGGATCGTGCTGGAGACAGGGCTTTCCTCGATCTACTTGCTCGACATGGCGGTGCGCCTGATCGCCGGCGCCTTGCTCGCCGTCGTTCTGACGCTGTTTACAGTCTTCATCCCAGTTCCGGCCAGCGGCGGATCGTCTTTTCAAAAGCGGAGGCTGGCCGCCCAGCAAAGTCCGCGCGCTCTCGGGGCAGGGAACGAAACCAGCAAACGGTTTGATCTGTAGAGGGAGCCTGATGAACCATGATGAACCGGGAGGAAACAGTTGAAACGCTGATTAAGAACGTTTCGTGCCAGCAGCAGGGAGGCGACTTCGTGCTGACCTGGCATTGGGGGCAGGATATTCCTTGCGTGTACGTGCACAAGTCGCTGTACGGCGCTCCGTTTGATGCCGGTCTGATCGAGGATCAAGAGTTGAAGCTGTACACGCGCGAGGAATACAAGGTACACAAAGGACTGCGCGAAAAAGCCGAGGGCATCGGCCGATATACGTACCGCATCTTTCCCTGCCGCCTGGAAGACGGCAAGCCGATTCTGCTCATTCCGCAGGGCGACGCGCACGTCATCCATGTCAGTACGGGGAAGGCGAAAATTTACTACTCGTTCAAGCGGAGCGGAAGCTGGTTTCGCAAGCAGCAAACGTTGCAAATCCGCATTTTCTCCGAAATTCCGATCGCCAAAGACGTCCTCTGCTATGTGAAAAAGGAAGGCTCGCCCCCCGCGCACAAAGATGACGGGACGCAATACCCGTTCATTCGCGATCTGGTGCCAGGCGTCAATCTGTTGCCCGAAATCGAGGTCAGGAAAAAGGACGTCATCCGCCTCTTTTTTACGGACGGAAAAAAATACGGGGAAATGTACGAACTGATTCCGGAATAGGAGGGTGAAGCCATGCTGTCGTTTTTGAAAAACATGTTTGAGAAAAAGCCGCAAGTAAGCGAACGGCTTCCTTTTTACGATATTGTCTGCCCGTACTGCTTTGCCAAGTACGGACCGGACGAGGTGGTGTTCCGCGCGACACACTACCGCCAGGACGACGAGGACTACGCCTTGCAGGAGGATGAGATTCTCAACGCCTATCGCGACAAATTCGGCCTGGATGCCATCGACGAGCTGGAAGCGGTCATCGACCCGGACTCGATCCCGCCGGAAAATCACCTGTACGTCGACAATGTGCTGGCAGGCGTGACCGACCGCTACGGAATGGTGTCCAAGCGCAGGCTGTGCCCGAAGTGCCACAACGAGCTGCCGATTACGGCGGGCAAAGCGCCGAGCAACATCATTTCGATCGTCGGGGCGTCGCAGGTCGGCAAATCCGTGTATATGACGTCGTTGATTCATACGCTGCAAAACTCGACGGCAAGCCGCTTCAACGCTGCCTGCATGCCGCTCAATGCGCAGATCAGCCGCAAGTTCCGCGAGAACTACGAAGCGCCGCTGTTTGAGCGCGGCCAGTTGCTCGATTCCACGCAAAAAGAAAAGCGTCAGGAACCGTTTATTTTTCAGTTCATTTTCAAAGACAGCCAAAAAGCGCCGCTCATCCTCGTCTTTTTCGACGTCGCAGGCGAAGGCATGGTCGATCGCGAGTATTTGGAGCTGTACGCCGCGCATGTGAAAAACTCGTCCGGCATCCTGTTTCTGGTCGATCCGCTGCAAATCAAGACGATTCGCGACCGGGTCATGCTGCGGGCGGGCGACGAGCCGGGCGAATTCACGGCGAGGTACGATGAGCCGCGCGAGGTCGTCATTACGTTGTTCGAGAACTTCATCGGCTATCAGGAGCAGAGCAAGACGGACATCCCGACGGCGGTCGTGCTGACGAAGAGCGACATGCTGCATCTCATCAAGGAAGACGACGGCGAATACATCAAGTCCAACAGCAATGTGTTCCGCAATTTCGTCCATGAACAGTATTTGAACACGGCTGAATTCGAGAACATCAACGGAGAGATCAGCCGCTTTATCGAAAAAGTGGATCGCCCGTTCAAAGACGCGCTGGAGGTCTACTTTACCAATACGGCCTACTTCGCTGTATCAGCGCTGGGCAGCAATCCGGTCAATCAAAAGGTGAGCGGCGTCGTGACGCCGATTCGCGTCGATGAGCCGTTCATCTGGTTGATGCATCAGCTTGATTACATCGAGGGGAGGGAGCAGTAGTGAACCGTCAGCCCATTTTGCAGCAATTCTACACCCGCGGGCGACAGGGGGTTTTCCGCTCGAACGAAGGCTACGATACGGTAGCCAGGACGCCAGGGCTGGACAACCAATTCATCAAAAAGACACTCCATCCTTTTTGCGTGTACGATGCCCCCAGACAGCTTCAGGAGCGGGCGGAGAGCGACCTGTCCGCCTACCCGGAAGCGCTCGTCTGCTTCCACGTCGAATCTGGCGAGATGGTGCTCGGCAGAAGCGTGTTTGTCGGGGCGGACTTTACCGGGCAGCGAAACACGTTTTTCAGTCACAACTACGTCATTCCGGCGGGGCGGCGGGACGAGTTTATTACGAATCCGGAGAAAATTTTCGGCGTGCGCGCCTTTGCCGACCGTCACGACGATACGCAGGGCAAGGAGCTGCCGCCTGTAGCGGAGCTTCCGGCGCAGTCGACCTTGCCCGCAGACCGGAAGCGGCTGCTCGGACAGCTCGGGTTCGATGAGCGGCTGTTCAAACAACTGCTCTATGCCGTCATGACCTCGCTTACGGCGAAAAAGAAAGTATTCATCAGTCTGGACGTGGACATCAGCGCGGCCGCAACCAGCGCCAGCCAACTGCTCGAGGTTCTGTACAGTTGCTTGCCGTATGAGCTGCGCAGACATTTTGGCTTTCTCACCTACAGCAGCGAGCCGCAGAGCAAGAAGCATATCCACGTCATGTTTGTGGAAAAAGGCAGCATTCGCCTCGGCGGCGGACACAGTGACAAAGACTTTTTGTTTGATCTGGCGCTCGGACGTGTGCAGAACGTCGACTTGCAGGAGGGGGCGCACGAATACCTCGATTTTGCCTGGGAGTACGTGAACGACCCGCAGGCTCTGGCGTCGTTCCATGCTTTTTGCGAGGAAGTGCTGGCAGGGGCGGAGACGGCGCTGACCTTGCAGGTGCGCACGTATTACGAGCTGTGCGCCCTCTACCTGATCGAAAAAGGCCGGACGGCTGTCTACGAACGCAATCCGGCGGGCGTATGGCAGGCGTTGAACGGCTATTTGCGCCAGCCGGCGCTGGCGAACAACAAACGGCTGCTGGAGCTGCAAGTGCTGCTGTTTCACGGCGAAGTAAGCGCGCTTGCCGCCAAAAAGTTGCCCGAGGGCGAGACGATCCGGCAGATGCTGGACTCCTGCGGATTGAGCAGGCAGGACCGTCTGCGCATGGACATGGTCCGCTATTTGCTGAATGTGTTGGTGAGAGCGAAGTCGTCGGGGCAGCGCGGGCTGGCAAGCGAAGTGTACAAGCATTTGTCCGCCCATCCCGAGCTGTTTGGCATGACGATGAAGACGATTTTTCACTCGGAGCAATTGGTGAAGCAGCTTTTCGAAGGGTACGCGAGCGAGCGGTTGGCAGCAGTGACCGCGCTATCCGGCATGCTGGAGGAAATTCGCTTTTGGACGAAAACAGCCCCGGAAGCTTTGCGCCATCCTTTTTTTGTCGCCGAATCGACGGAAAAGCTGCTCCGTTTGTTCGCCCGCGAAAAAAACAAGCTGGAAGCCGCGATTTCCATTCACCAGTTTTTTGACAACCTCGACAGAGCGCGCAGCTATGCCGATCCGTTGCTGGACGAGCTGGACAAGTCGCTCTTGAAGCTGATAGAGCTGGAGAAGCTGTCCAGGGAGGAATTTCAGAAAATGATCGCGCTTCTGGAGGAAAAGCCGCAGAGCTTTTTCGGGACGCTTGATGTGGCGAGCAGGCAAAAGCAAGAGATGCTCATGCATGTAGCGACGCTGCGTGAAGCGAGAGGCGGCTTGCACCCGGCGGAGTTTTTCCGCAAATGGGAGCGCGACGAGGTCAGCGTGCAGCAGCAGATGATCGCCAACATGCTGGCGCGGCCGCTTGACGCGGACTGCTTTGCCCATGTGCCGCTCGTCTACTATCGCGAGGACCATTTTGGCCAGGAAGGCTTCCAGTTTGCAGAGATGCTCGACTTCGTGCAAAAAAATGGCGGCGAGGAAACATTGCACGCGTTCATCCAGTGGACGATGACGCAGCGCATGTTTGTGGAAGGAAGAAGTTTGCTGCCAGCGTATCGGCAAGCGCTCCGGTCGCTTTTCCTGGAAAACAAGGCGGCAAGACTGCGCAACAAAGAGTGGCGCAAGCGGTGGTACACGGTCCGCCATGCCGATTTTCGCAAGCTGCTGGAAGAGGTGCGCAGCGAGACGGCCAACCCGCTGGTCAAGCTGTTTCGCCACAAGACGTTGATGATTTCCGCGATGGTTGTCCTCGTGGCGGCTGGTGGCACGGCAGGCTATATGCTCTCGCAGCAAAAGCCGGTGGCCGAGCCTCCGCAGGAGCAACCGGGAGATCAGCAGCCCGTGCCGCCCGATGTGGTCCAGGCGCAATTCGTCCCTGTCTATCGGCTCATGCTGGAGGAGCCGCACATCCAGCCAGTGAGAGAAGCTGCCGGGGAAAACGGCCAGCAAGCCCCGGGTGCAACGGATCAGCCAGCTACGCCGTAGAAGCGGGTTTTTGTGCGCGTGCTCCCGGAAGCTTCGGGCATTCGGGCAGAGCGCAGGCCCTATAAATAGCGGGACCGATTTTCCCTGACATCGCGCTTTTGCAAGCGGCAAGCTGGTAAATCGGTCCTAGAAAAAATTTGCAGCAATGGAAAACGATTCAGTGATTTGCTATTATGGAGGTATCTGCCAAAAGACGTGCAGGGGCAAATTCAATCACTGAACGGGTAGCGCTCGATGAGCAAAAAATGTGTGAAAATAATCAGCATTTGCAGACACCCTACCGGATTGGACAGTTAGGGTGTTTTTTGCAGCGGTTCTTGGGGCAAAGCTTCTTTGGCGACGGAGCCTTTGTAGTATTTTTCCAGGGATTTGTCGGAGCCTGTCCAATGCGCCAGCTTGGCGAGCAAACCAAACAGCGCTTTTTGCAGGAACAGCGGCAGGTAGGGGACGTAGAACTGTCCCATTTTGAACAGCGTGCCCAAAAGCAGGATGTTTTTCGGCAAGTACTGCTTCAAAAATGGCATGTAAAAGCTCCGTCCGTCCGTATCCAGGCCGTATCCGCAGCGGACGAACGACTCGAAAGTGCCGGCAGGGCGGATCTCCGCGGTGAAGCTGACGAATTCATTGGAAGGGTTGTAAAACCCGTGAATATGGTCGCGAGGGATGTCCAGCTTCTCGCCAGGCTTCAAAATGATTTTTTTTCCGTCAATTTTTACCTCCAAATTTCCGCTTATCCCTTCAAACGTCTCCGTAAGTTCGGTATGATAATGTAGAAAAATTCCATTGTCCGGTGGCAGGTCTGTGCGGAAAAGCAAATATTCCCCATTGGTTTCTTCTGTCGTCTTCAGAAAGGTAACCGTTTCATTTGTGTAAGGGTTGCTTACAACTCGACTCAAATTTGCCATAGAGATACCTCCATAAGTATTAGTAGAAAAATAGCATTTTATGACAGAATATATATTCAATATAGATTATTTGTCCTGAAGCAACAATATAAATGATAGGATGTTCTGCCTAGATGGAGTGGATAGTATGAGCGGCATGATCGTGATTCCGGGATACAGAGTGACAGAGTTTCTCTCAACACATTCAAATATGGGATTTTACCGCGGTTTTCGTAACAGCGACAACCTGCCCGTCATCATCAAGAAGCCGCGTGAAGGTCCCACGCACAAAGAGTCGCTTTGGAGACTGAAGCACGAGTATCGCATTTTGCAATCTCTCGAATCACATGCTGTGGAAACTGCCGTTGAGCTGATCGATCACAATCGGGAAACTGCGCTTATCACGGAAGATTTCGGGGGAGTGCCGCTCTCCCTGCTCTGCAAAATGAAAGAGCTGTCATTAAAAGAAATCCTGACCATTTCGATTCGTATCGCTTCGTGCATCGAGGACATTCATCAGCAGCGCATTATCCATAAAGACATCAATCCGGCCCATATACTGGTGCACCCGGAGACGTATGAGGTCAAGCTGATTAACTTCGGCCTGGCGACCAGGAGATACCAGGAGCACCAGGGCGTGATGAATCCGAAGGAGTGGAGAGGCAACCTGCGCTACGTATCGCCTGAGCAGACGGGAAGAATGAATCGGACGGTCGATTACCGGACGGATATTTACTCGTTTGGCGTGACGATTTACGAGCTGCTGACAGGAAAGCCGCCTTTTCTCACATCGGACATGCTTGAGTTGGTACATGCCCACATGGCCCGAAAACCGATCGCTCCCGTGCAGGTGAAACCATCTGTTCCGCCAGTTTTGTCGGACATCGTGATGAAGTGTCTGTCCAAAAATACCGAAGACCGCTATTTCAGCATGGCTGGCCTGGTGGCCGATTTGCAGCTTTGCCTGGACCAGCTTGTGAACAACGAAACGATCGGGCTGTTCCCGCTGGCGCAGCACGACCGCGCGGACCGCATGCACATCCCGGAAAAGCTGTACGGACGCGAGCAGGAAATCCAGATGCTGATCGACGCGTTTGAAGAGGCGTCAAATGGCGCGTCGCGCATGGTCATGCTGAGCGGCAGTGCAGGTGTCGGCAAGTCCGCTCTCGTTTTCGAGGCGCAAAAAGTTTTCCTGAAGGGCAGAGGGCGCTTTATTTCCGGCAAGTTCGATCAATACCGCCAAGGCGTGCCGTATTCGGCCATCATTCAAATCTTTCAGGATTTGATAAAGCAGCTTTTGGCCGGAAATGAAAGAGAGCTGGCGACGTGGCGGGAAACGATTCTCGAAGCGATGCAAGGGCTTGGGCAGGTCATCATGGACGTGATTCCCCAACTGGCCGCGGTGATTGGCAAGCAGCCGCCCGTGCCGGAGCTGCCCGCCGCAGAGGCCAAAAACCGTTTTCAGTTGGTCATGCAAAGGTTTATCCGCATCTGGGCAAGCCCCGAGCATCCGCTGGTACTTTTTCTCGACGACCTGCAATGGGCGGATTCGTCGTCGTTGTTTCTCATCCGCGAGCTTGTCGCCGATTTGCCGCTCAGCCATTTTTTGCTCGTGTGCGCCTATCGCGATCAGGATGGAGGCGCGATCAATCCTTTGATCGCGATTTTGACGGAGGCGGGAGTCAAAAGCAGGATGCTGCGCCAAATCACGCTGTTGCCGCTGCGGCTCGCCCAGATCAACGCGATGCTCTCCGACGCGCTGCATACAGACCCTGCTGTCACGCAGCCGCTGGCGATGATTTTAATGCGGAAAACGGCAGGGAATCCGTTCTACTCCAGGCAGTTTATCAAGTCTTTGTACGATCAGAACCTGCTGCGGTACGTCCCGGAGGAGCGCGGCTGGCAATGGGATCTGGCTGAGATTGAGAAGCTCAGCACCACGGAGAACGTCGCTGATTTTCTCGTGGAAAAAGTGCGGCGCCTGCCTGAAGTGACCCAGAAGCTGCTGGCTTACGCGGCGTGCCTCGGTAACTCCTTTTATTTGGGGATGCTGGCAAAAGCGCAAAATCGGAGTGAATCCGAAGCGGTCCGGGATATTTGGCCTGCCATGGAGGAAGGGCTGATCTATCCCTTGGAAGGCGCAGAGTATTTGGCCTATGCGGCCGTTGAGGAAGAAGAAAATCTCGCGCAGGTCACGATCCAGTTCAATTTTGTTCACGACCGAATTCAGCAGGCGGCGTACTCCTCGCTGTCGGTGGAGGAACAGAAAAAGGCGCACGTAAAGCTCGGGAGAATGTTGTGGAACATGTCCCACTCGTATGAATCGGTGCTGCTGTTTGAAATATGCGAGCACATGTATCGCGGCGCAGACATGATTGAAGATTCGGCGGAAAGAATCCAGGTCGCCCACTGCCATCTGCTCGCCGGCCAAAAAGCGATGGCCTCTACTGCCTTCGATGCGGCGCTGCAGTATTTCCAGCGGGGGACGATGTTCATCGGCGAAGCGGCGTGGGAGCAGCACCATCAACTGGCGATGGAGCTGTACACGCTCTATGCCGAGTCGGCGTATTTGTGCAACCAGATGGAGGACGCGAATCGGCTGTTTGACCTTACCCTTTCGCATGCCAGGACCAACCGTGAGCGCGTGCGGGTCCTGGAGTTGCAAATCCACATGTACACCCGCCTGGCCGAGTTTTCGCGGGTGATGGATATTGCGAGCGAAGCGTTGGGGCTGCTTGGCGTGCCCATTCCGCACAAGCCAGGGAAGCTCGATATCATCAAGGAAATGTGGCAGATCAAGCGGCGGCTGAGAGGGCGCAAAATTGACGAGCTGCTCTATTTGCCGGACATACCGGATGAGAACTACCAGTTGGCGATGAGCATCATCAGCGACGCAGGACCTTCCTCGTACTTCGTCAATCCGAACTGGTTTGCGCTGACGATCTTACGCGTGCTGCACCTGTCGCTCGTGCACGGCAACGCGGTTGCGTCAGCGAACGGCTATACCGGCTACGGGATCGTGCTCGGCTCGCAGCTCGGCAACTACCGGGAGGCGTACGAGTTCGGGCAACTGGCCTGCCGGGTGGCGGATGGCTTTGCGGACCCGATCGCGATGACGAAGGCGTACGGAGCGTTTGCCCTGCTCATCAACCACTGGTGCGACCATGCGCGGACAAACATTCCGTTGCTGAAAAAAGCGATCCAGCTCGGGATGGAAGGCGGAGGAAACATTTACGCTGCCTACAATGCCCACGGCTTGCTGGAAGCCATGCTCTACTGCGGGCTGCCGCTGGAAGAGCTGGAGCAGCAAATCGAGGAGCATGCCGACCTGATCTGCCAGATGAAGGTGGTCGATCACGATGATCGGCTCTTGTTGTTGCGGCAAGCGTTG
This sequence comes from Brevibacillus sp. NSP2.1, assembly GCF_000470975.2. NCBI lineage: Bacteria > Bacillati > Bacillota > Bacilli > Caryophanales > Paenibacillaceae > Brevibacillus > Brevibacillus sp. NSP2.1. The sequence goes on from NZ_CP048274.1 coordinate 285,741, forward strand.
TACACGTTTACACACTGGACAGAGGGCGCAAAGACGGCGTTTTGCCGGGACGGCTTCGATGAGGCGCAATACGTGAGCAGCCTGCAAACAGAAGGCACCAGCTACAAGCGCTACATGTACCACTTTTACAAGTCGCTGGCGCATCTCATGTACGGCAACTACGCGGAAGCCGCGCAACTGCTGAGCGAAGCAGAGCAATGGATGGAGTCGGTCAGCGGCCAGGTGCTGGTCAGCCAGCATGTTTTCATGCACGCCCTGTCGTTGACGAAGCTGTACGAGCACGCCAATCGCCGCGAGCAGTTGCGCTACGCGAAAAAGATCAAGGCGCATTTGAAAAAAATGAAGACTTGGGCCGACAATTGCCCGGAAAACTTCCAGCACAAATACTTGCTGATGAGCGCCGAGTGGAGCCGTGTCAACGGCAAGCGGCAGGCAGCGGGAGAGCTGTACGATCAGGCACTGCAACTGGCGAAAAAGGATGGCTTTTTGCAAAATGAGGCACTGGCGAGCGAACTGGCTGCCCATCATTATTTGGCATTGGGCCTGGAGACAATCGCCAGGGTGTACATGACGGAAGCGTATGAGACGTACTTGCAGTGGGGAGCTTTGGCCAAGTCCAGAGAGATTGAAGAGCGCTACCCGCATCTTTTGCAGCGGGGGAGAGGGCTGGAAGCATCGGCAGAGCTTGCGGCGACAGACCAGTCCGCCGATCTGGTCGATCTGATGAGCGTGATTAAGGCGTCGCAAACGATGGCGAGCGAGATCAGGCTGGAGCTGCTGCTCGCGACCATGCTGCGCACCGTCATGAGCAACGCGGGAGCGGAAAAAGGCATCCTGATCCTGAAAAACGAGAGCGAATGGGTCATCGAGGCAGCCGGGTCTGTCGATCTGGACGTGGAAATCATGCAGTCCGTCCCGTACGAGCACAGCGGGATGCTCTCTGTCGCCGTGGTCAACTACACGATCCGGACTGAAGAAATGCTGGTGCTGCACAACGCTTCGGTCGAAGGCGTCTTTTTCCGGGATACGTACATCACGAAAAACAAGCCGAAGTCGATTTTGTGTTCGCCACTGTGGCAGCAGGGCAAAATGATCGGCGTCATTTACCTGGAAAACAACGAGACGACGCACGTCTTCAACGAAAAACGCTCGGAGCCGCTGCGGCTCATTTTCTCGCAGATGGCGATCTTTATTGAAAATGCCCGGCTGTATCACCAGTTGGAGCAATGGAACCAGTCGCTGGAGATGATCGTCGCCGAGCGAACGACGGAGATTCAATCGCTTTTGCAGGCGAACAAAAACTTGCTGAACAACGCAGGCCAAGGCTTCCTGTCGTTTTCCAAAAATTTGCTCGTCCATTCCGAATACAGCCGCGAATGCTTGCGGATGTTCGGCAGAGAGCTGGCAGGCGAATCGGTGGCAAGCCTTTTGTACCCGAACCGTCCGGAAGAGCGGGCGTTTGTCGAATCGCTTCTGGAAAAGTATTTTGAGACGAAGGACCAGGGACAAAAAGAGCTGTATTTGAGCCTCTTCCCTACGGAAATTTACATCAACCAGCTTCCGCTCAAGCTGGAGTGCAAGCCAATCCATGAGGATCGCCGCGATTCTCCCGAGGGTTTGATGCTGATTTTGACCGACTTGAGCGAACAAAGGGCGCTGGAAAGCAAAATGGAGCAGGAGTGGCAAAGGCTGAACATGATTTTGACCGTGGCGATCAGCTTGCCGCTTTTCCAAAAAGTATATCGCTCCTTCACGGCTTTCTTCGCGGGCGGTTGGAAAACGCTGTTCAGCGCGGGCGTGGACGATCCCGACAGCCTGCTCAAGCTGGCGGCGCAAATCCATCAGTTCAAAGGGGATTTCAGTCAATTCCATCTGATCCACACGCCGCAAAAGCTGCACGATCTGGAAACGTGGCTGATGGATCGGGACAGGCAGCAGGAGCGCTTCACCGACGGAGATTTCCCGAGCCAACTGCCGGTTGCGCAAGTCCAGGCTGCCATGGAGCAGGATTTGGAGATCATCCGCAACAAATTGGGCAACAGCTTTTTGGAAAGTGGCGACGGAGACATGACGATTGCCAAGGACAGGTGGGAGCATTTTGTCGAAAAGGTGAGCAAGCTGTTGCCTGACAGCTCTGCTGCCCAGCTCGACCAATGCATTCGCGAGCTGCACCAGCGTCCGATCAAGGAATTGATGGCGCGCTATCAGGAGTATGTAACGGAGCTTGCCCAGCGCCTGAACAAAACGATCCATCCGCTTCGGCTGGAGGCAGAGGAGATTTTGGTGGACCCTGAGCGCTTTGAGCCGTTTGTATGCAGCTTGCTGCACGTATTTTCCAATGCGATCGTCCACGCCATGGAGCCGGAAAGTGAGCGGCTGGCGCAAGGCAAAGAAGGCCGGGGAACGATCAGTTGCCGGATTTGGCAGGAGGACGCTGCGCTGCTGATCGCCATCGAGGACGACGGCAGAGGGATTGATATCGACAGGCTCAAGCAGCAGGGGCTGGAAAAAGGCTGGGAGGCAGAGCAGGACGAAGAGGAGCTCGGCTTCCTGTTTTACGAGCAGGTCAGCGTCAAAGAAGAGGCCGACATTTATTCGGGCAGAGGATTAGGGCTGCTGATTGTCAAACGGGAGGTCGAGAGACTGCGGGGCACAGTGAGCGTTACTTCCCAGACCGGGCAAGGCACCCGCTTTCTTTTCCGGATTCCGCTGGAAGACAAGCTTCCACAAATATCGAAGCAAAGAAAAAACTGAGGCGCGAACAAGCCCTCAGTTTTTTTGTGCTCCGGCCGACTGTTCAGTGCGTGTTTTGAATAGAATCCAAAAGGCGCTCTTCATCAATCGGCTTGGTGATATAGTGACGCGCTCCCGCATTGATCGCTTCAAAGACCAAATGCTTTAAACCGTAGGTGCTAATCATGATGATGTAGGCATTGGGGAATTCGCTAATAATTTTTTTGACAGTGTCGATACCGTTCATGCCTGGCATGTTGATATCCATCATGACTACGTCAGGTTGGTGCGTCATGTACTGATGGTAGGCGTCTAATCCATCCGCCGCTTCTGCAATGACTTGATGGCCAGCCCGTTGAAGGATGATTCTAATGTATTCTCGGACAACAATCGAGTCATCAGCAATTAATATACGAGCCATAAAACCTCCTGTGTCGAAGCGGTGTGATAGTGTTGTGCAGTGTATGGTGTGCCTGCCTTAACCATAACATTGTTAGGAAAATGGTCGCAATCCCATTATTAGAAAATTTGAGCGATCTTTGACGGAAACGTCACAAATCAGTCAACTGTGAGTCCTTGACGGCCAGGATCGCTCCCGTGAAGCCGCTCCTGCCGCAAAGGAGCGGCTGAAAACGTTGTATCCTTTCGCCAGAATGACATTTCTTTCGTGATGATCTTGTAAAAAAAAGCATGAGTTCGCCGCACCTGAAAGGGTAAGGTGTAAAATGTCGCTAGGATAACAGGGGGTACATGACAGGAAAGGTGACACTATGGATGCGAAAATAGCCGAGCGGCAAACAGGCCGACGAGAAATCAGCGCGTACAATCTATTTGCGTTGACTTGGCCTATCTTTTTGGAGTTGCTGCTTTTTTCCCTGATCGGCATTACCGACACGTTTATGCTGAGCGGGGTGTCCGATCAGGCAGTATCGGCAGTTGGAGCTGCCAATCAACTGATCTTTATTGCGATTTTGATTTTGGAGGTGGTGGGCAACGGCGCTTCGAATGTCGTCGCGCAATACATCGGCTCGAAAAAAATGGTCGATGCGGCGAGGGTCGGGGCAGTTGCCATCACGCTCAACCTGCTGATTGGCATCGTCATTAGCGTAGGCTTTGTCCTGTTTGGCAATGCCTTGCTTACCCATGTCAATTTGCAGGGAGAGATTTTGGCGCTGGCCCGGTCGTATATCGCCATCGTCGGGGGCGGCTTGTTTTTGCAGGCGCTCATCAATACGTCGGCGAGCATGATTCGAACTTACGGCTTCACGAAGGAGAGCATGTTCATCTCGCTCGGGATCAACGTGATTCACGTAATCGGGAACTATTTGCTGATCTTTGGCCGCTTCGGCTTTCCCGAACTGGGCGTGGAGGGGGCGGCGATCTCTACCGTATTGAGCAGAGCGTTGGGGCTGATCGTCTTTTTCTGGGCGTTTTATCGGCTGATCGAGGTCAAAGTCGGGTTCAAAGAGTACGTGGCGATCAAACGGTCGTACGTCGGCAAAATTTGCCGGGTGGGCATTCCTGCCGCATGCGAGCAAATCATGTACCACGCCTGTCAGCTCGTCTTTTTTTACTACGTGACGTTTCTGGGCGCAGCGTCGCTCGCCTCCCGCCAGTACGTGCTTCAGCTCTCCATGTTCATTTACTTGTTCAGCGTCGCGATCGGGATGGGGACGGCGATCATTACCGGCAAGCTGGTCGGGGGAGGCAGGCCGGACGAAGCTTACGGCAGGGTGTGGAAAAGCTTGCGCTGGGGCTTGCTCTACACGGCTGTAGTCAATACGCTCATCATCGTCTTCCGCGAACCGATTATGGGCATGTTCACGACTGATCCGCAAGTTTTGCAGATCAGCTCGACGATCATTTTGCTCAGCATATTGCTGGAGACGGGGCGTGTTTTCAACATCGTGCTGATTAATTCCTTGCGCGCGGCGGGAGATACCCAGTTTCCGGTGTATATGGGCCTGATCTCGATGATCGGGATCAGCTTGCCGCTTGGCTATGTGCTCGCTTTTTACGCGGGCTTGGGCTTGGCTGGGGTATGGCTGGCAGTCGCAACCGATGAATGGATACGGGGCATCATGATGTTTTTCCGCTGGCGGAGCAGGGCGTGGGAGCGAAAAACGCTCATCGACCCGTAGCGCGTGCCAGCACAACGAACGACTCCGTCTGCAGACCGACTGGAAAACAACCCCAGAGGCGGATTCTACTTCTCCGTCTGTCGAGTACAATGAATAGCAAGAACAGATAAGCTTGCGTATAGAGGAGATAGAGATGAAAAGTTGGATAGGAGCTGGATTTTTGGCTTTGGCCATAGGTCTTGCGGGCTGTAGCAACGGAAGCTTGCAGACTGTAGAGGAAAAACGGCATTTGGAGCTGCCGATTGCGGCGATAGAAACGCTGGAGATAGCGACAGCGTGGGGTGATTTGATCGTGAAGGGAGACGACAAGGCCACCTCTATCCAGGTAGACGCTACGATCAACAGATCGCCAAATATCAATCCCGAAGATATAGAAGTAACGCTCGCCGAGGACGGGGCTGTCGCCCAGTTGACGTCAGAAAGTCGCGCGCAGTTCGGCGTGGCGTATATGAAGCTGAAACTGGAGGTCACGGTTCCATCCGGTTTGAAGGTCGCGATCACGGACGGTTCAGGGGATATCGACGTATCCAAGCTGGCGGGGCCGCTCACGATTGCGGATGACTCCGGCGATATCCGGCTGAAGGATGTCACTGGCGAAGTGGAAATCAACGACCAGTCCGGTGATATCAAAATCAGCAAGGCGACTGCCCTCAAGCTGATTGAGGACGATTCCGGCGACATTTTGCTGGAAGATACGGTTGGCGATGTGGAGATTCGCGATCAGTCGGGCGATATGAACATCGTCCGGCACAAAGGCAACCTGAGCATATCGGATGAAAGCGGCGATATCGACATTTACACAGTCGATGGAAACGTGGAAATCGTAGAGGATGGCTCTGGAAAGCGTTCGGTGAAAAACGTCAGCGGATCGTACACGGAGAACTGAAAAAAGAGTGCCGTTGCCTTTGGCGCAGCGGCGCTTTTTTATTAGGAAGACACAGGCCGGAAAATTCTTACTTTTGTCAATCCAGAGAAATTTAGTCGACTAATGAAAAAATGCTTTTATCCAGGATAAAGAAGTGCTAATATAACAAATGGAGAAACGATTGAGAATGAATCCCTTTCTCAATAAGCACAATAAAAGCAACGCATCATTCACGTGAACAAAGAGAAGAGTAGGGAAGCGATGAAAAAAAGATATTTGGTTGTGGCCCTGATTCTGCTATCAATGGTATCCCTGTTTATCGGCGTGAAGGACATTTCGCCCCTGGAGCTGTTCAATCTCAGCGACGACAAGGTTCAGGTGATGTGGATCAGCCGGATTCCCCGCCTGATTAGCATCATCATCGCCGGTATCAGCATGAGTGTGGTCGGCCTCATCATGCAGCAACTGACCCGCAATAAATTTGTCTCGCCTACGACGGCGGGGACCGAAGATTCTGTCCGCTTCGGGATTCTTGTCTCCTTGCTTGTGTTTGTCGACGCCTCTGTATGGGTGAAGCTGCTCGTGGCATTCGTTTTCGCTCTGCTCGGAACGTTTGTCTTCATGAAAATTCTCGACAGAGTGAAGTACAAGGACTCGATCTTCATTCCGCTGGTCGGGCTAATGTTCGGGAATATCGTCGGGTCGATCACGACGTTTTTCGCCTACAAGCACGACCTGATCCAGAACATGTCGTCCTGGTTGCACGGCGATTTTTCCTCCATCATGAGGGGCAACTACGAGCTTCTATACATAAGCATTCCGCTGGTCGTCATTGCGTACCTGTTTGCCAACAAGTTTACGATCGCAGGGATGGGCGAGGAATTTGCCATCAACCTCGGGCTGAATTACAAGCAGGTCGTCAATATCGGGCTGGCGATTGTCGCGATGGTTTCGTCCGTCGTCATCCTCACAGTGGGAACGATCCCGTTTTTAGGGCTTATTATTCCTAATATTGTGACGCTTTATCTCGGTGACAACCTGAAAAAAAGCTTGGCCCATACCGCCTTGCTGGGCGCGGTGTTCGTCCTATGCTGCGATATTTTGGGACGCCTCATCATCTTCCCGTACGAAATTTCGATCGGTTTGATGGTCGGGGTAGTGGGCAGCGGTATATTCGTGTACTTACTCATGAGAAGAAAGGCATATGAACGATGAAAGCTAAGATTGGTGGCATGGCGATAGTCGCCGTTGCTCTGATAGCCGTATTCATGCTGATTGACGCTGGAGGCAACTGGGATTACGTGCTTCCCCGGCGGGCGAAAAAAATTCTCGCCATCATCTTGACCGGGTGCATCATCGCATTCTCGACAATGGTCTTCCAGACGATTACCAACAACCGCATCTTGACGCCCAGCATCATCGGCCTTGATTCCCTTTACATGTTCATTCAGACGTTCGTCATTTTCGTGTTTGGCTCTACGCACATGACGATCATGAACAAAAATGTCAACTTTCTCATCTCGACAGGCTTGATGGTTTTGTTTGCCGGCGTGCTGTACAAATTCCTGTTTAAACGGGAAGGCCAAAACATCTACTTCCTGCTGTTGATCGGGCTGATCTTCGGCACGCTGTTCGGCAGTCTGTCGACGTTCATGCAAGTGTTGATCGACCCGAATGAATTTCAGATCGTACAGGATAAAATGTTCGCCAGCTTCAACAACGTGAACACAGACCTGCTGATTCTCAGCTTTGTGCTGGTGATCGCGATCGGGATCTACTTCTGGCGCTACACCAAATATTTGGATGTGCTGTCGCTGGGACGCGATCAGGCGATCAACCTGGGGATTCCTTACGATTTTGTCGTCAAGCGCTTCCTGATCGTGATTGCGATTCTGGTGTCGATTGCGACCGCATTGGTTGGACCGATCACCTTCCTGGGGCTTCTGGTGGCGAACCTGGCTCATCAGTTCATGAAGACGTATCAGCACAAGTATTTGCTGGCAGGCTCGGCGTTAATCAGCGTCGTGGCGCTGGTAGGCGGTCTGTTGGTCGTAGAGCGCGTGTTCACGTTCTCGACGACGCTCAGTGTGATCGTCAACTTTATCGGTGGGGTTTACTTCATCTATCTTCTGTTAAAGGAGAATAAAGCGTGATAGAAGTCCGTAACGTCTCAAAACAGTATGGGAACAAAAACGTCGTGGAAAACGTCTCGGTGAAGATTGCCAAGGGAAAAATCACGTCTTTTATCGGGCCGAACGGAGCCGGAAAAAGTACGCTTTTGTCCATGGTCAGCCGTCTGTTGACGAAGGACCAGGGCGAGGTATTGATTGAGGGGCAAGAGATCGGCCAGTACAAAAGCAACGACCTGGCGAAAAAGATTTCGATTCTCAAGCAGTCCAACCACATCACCGTTCGCCTGACGATCCGCGAGCTGGTCAGCTTCGGGCGCTTCCCGTACTCGCAAGGCAACATGACCAAAGAGGACTGGAAGTATGTAGACGAAGCGATCCGTTACCTGGAGCTTACGGACATTCAGCACAAATACCTCGACCAGTTGAGCGGCGGGCAGCGGCAGCGGGCGTACATCGCCATGGTTGTCGCGCAAAACACGGAGTATGTGCTTCTCGATGAGCCGCTGAACAACCTGGACATGAAGCACTCGGTCCAGATCATGAAGGTGCTGCGCCGCCTGGTGGACGAGATGGGCAAAACCGTCGTGATCGTCATTCACGATATCAACTTTGCTTCCTGCTACTCGGACTATATCGTGGCGCTCAAGGATGGCAAGGTCGTGAAGGAAGGCACTACCGACGAGATCATCGACCCGCAAACCTTGAAGGATGTGTACGATATGGACATCCACATCGAGGACATCGACCAAAACAAAATATGCGTATATTTCGCGTAACGCTTTTCTTCCCTTCGATAAAATTATTTTGATGGCATGCAGGGGGGTTCAACAGCAAGCTATCAATAATTTTATATATATTAAAAAACTTATAGAGGTGAGAGAAATGAACAAAAAAATCCTTGTGCTGTTCATGGCCGTACTGTTGGCAGTCTTTACAGCGGCATGCGGTTCCGGCTCCAATAGTGCAGCTCCTTCCCAAACGTCAGAGGCTTCCAACGGCGCCGCGAAGGAATCCGAAGAAATCACGATCAAACATAAATTGGGCGAGGCAAAACTGAAGAAGAACCCGCAAAACGTAGTAGTCTTTGACTATGGTGTACTCGATTCCCTGGACAAACTGGGCATTGAAGTGAAAGGGGTAGCGCAATCCAGCATTCCTCCTTACCTGGAGAAGTTCAAGGACGCGAAATACACCAACATCGGCAGCCTGAAAGAGCCTGACTTTGAAAAAATCAACGCGATGAAACCGGATGTAATCTTCATCTCCGGCCGTCAGCAAGACGCTTATGAAGAACTGAACAAAATCGCCCCAACCATCTTCCTGGGTGTAGATACGACCAAGTACATGGAGTCCTTCACCGAGAACATGAAAACTCTCGGCACTATCTTCGGCAAAGAAGCGCAAGTAGACGAAGAACTGGCAAAAATCAACGACTCTATCAAGCAACTGAATGAAAAAGCGACTGCAAGCGGCAAAAACGCGCTGATCGTTCTGGTGAACGAAGGCAAGCTGAGCGCTTACGGTCCTGGTTCCCGCTTCGGCATTTTGCATGACGTATTTGGCTTTGCTGCTGTAGACAAAAACATTGAAGTTTCAACACACGGTCAAAGCGTATCGGCTGAGTACGTGGCAGAGAAAGACCCTGACTACCTGTTTGTCGTAGACCGCGGCGTAATCTCCGGAAACCAAGGCGTTTCTGCTGCAGCAAAAGAAGCGGTAGAAAACGACCTGGTGAAAAACACCAAAGCGTTCAAAAATGGCAACATCATTTACCTGGATGCCAACTACTGGTACCTGTCCGGTGGCGGACTGGTGTCTACAGCGAACATGGCTGATGAAATCCTGAAAGACATCAAGTGGTAATCAAACCTCGTTGACAGATAGGCAGCAGCCCGGGGCAGATCAAGCCCCGGGCTGCTTGCTTGTTTTTCTTTGCACCAAAAAAGCCATTCTCCTTTTGGCCGATCAGGAGAATGGCTTGTGCTGTCGATGATAGAGAAAATTAACGAGTGCCGACCAGCTTGCGTTCTTCTTCTTGCACCGCTTGGGCGGCTGGTTGAACTAGGCTGGATGCAGGTTGCTTGTTTTCAACGGCATGGCTCAGCTCGTAAGGGAGGCAAAGCGGCACGCCTGTGCGCGGGTCGGTCAAAATGTCCGCTTCGATGTTGAATACTTTGCGCAGCATCTCGGGAGTCATGACTTCTGCCGGAGTACCTTCTGCCATGACGGTGCCGCGAGAGATCGCCACCATGTGCTGGGCGTAGCGTGTCGCATGGTTCAAATCGTGGACGACCATGACGATCGTGCGGTTTTCTTCCTCGTTCAGCTTTTGCAGCAGCTTGAGCACTTCCAACTGGTGTGCCATGTCGAGGAAGGTGGTCGGCTCATCCAGGAACAGAATGTCGGTCCCTTGCGCCAAAGCCATGGCGATCCAGGCGCGCTGGCGTTGACCGCCGGAGAGCTGGTCTACAGGACGGTCGTAGAAGTCGACCATACCCGTCATGGAAATGGCCCATTGGACGATTTCCTTATCTTCTTTGGTCAGGGAGCCGAAGCCTTTTTGATGCGGGAAGCGGCCGTAGGTAACAAGCTCAGACACGGTCAATCCATCGGGAGCAGTTGGGTTCTGCGGAAGAATCGCCAGTTGCTTGGCGACTTCTTTGGTCGACTGTTGATGGATAGACTTCCCGTCCAGAAACACCTGTCCGCCTGACGGCTTCATGATCCGGGCCAATGTTTTGAGGATAGTCGATTTGCCCGAGCCGTTTGCGCCGACCAGCGCGGTGATTTTGCCGGAAGGGATGCTGATATTCAGGTCTTTGACAATGGAAAGCTCGCCGTAACCGATGTCCAGCTTTTGCGTGTATAAGCGTTCCACAATAGGCCAACTCCTTTATAGGAAAGTATGTACATGTATGAGTAAAAGCAGACAATGATAATCATTTTCATTAAAGTATATAACGGAATGCAGGTAATTTCAATACTTGATCGCTTGATCGCGTGCAATCGAGGCATGAGAAAAGCCAACCTGCTCTCTAGTGTGAGCAAATTGGCTTGGGAATAACAAGCTTATGAAAATAGGCGACTAGCTTTGGTACGTGATGTGGGCGATGATGCCTTCCTCGTCATCCAGTACCAGCTCGATACCCGCAGAGTACGGGTTGCGTTGCATTTGCGTCTCCAGATAGAAGCGGATGGCTTCGATCAGGTTGATCTCGACGAACACCTGCTTGCGACCGTTGGCGTAAACTTCAGCGGAAAAGCCGTAGTCTTCGTCCCACATCAGCTCAACTTCTACGTCTTGCGGCTGAACTTGCTTTTTGCTCGCCACATGCAGGCAGATGGCGTTGATGAGCATTTGCTCCGAAAATGTTATCTTTTCCATGCGTTCAGTTCCTGTTTCTTCGCGCGTTGCGTTTTGAAGTAGACGAAGATTTTGCGGATCAGGACGATCACAGCCACAATCGCCAGCATGTTAATCAGGAAGCCGAAGATTGCGCCCAAAGCTCCCATGTCGCCAAACAGGCTACCGAACAGCAATCCAGCCAGTCCACCGACGAGAAGGCCTTTCATGAAGCCGCCGCTGCTTTTGGTCGGAGCAGCAGTTGCCGGTGTATTGGTTGTCGTGCTTTTATTGGTAGAGGCATTTACATTCGAATCGGCTTTGGTTGGAGTTTGCGTGTTCGTTGGAGCTGTATTGGAATTGAACGACTTTTTGCCAGACTTGTAGCCTTTTGCATCGGCGTGATCTGTGAATCCGCCAGGAGCGAGTACGAGCATAACGGCGACCAACAGCATGATGAGTTTTTTCATGTGATTTGAGTAGCCCCTCTCTATTCATTGAGTTATATATAAGTGTACATGAATATTTGGAGCTTTTCCACCAAACATTCGGTGAACATTGCTGGATGGAAGAAGAAAACAAAACGAAAGCCCCTGACGTGCAGCAGCAGCCAAGGGCTTTCTCGCTATGCGCTTTTTTTCAGTTTGCGAGCCGCCCAGTTGCCGAGCGACTGGATCAGTTGCACCAAAACGACGAGGATGATGACGGTAATTATCATGACCTCGATATCCCATTGCTGGTAGCCGTAGCGCAGCGCCAGATCGCCCAGCCCGCCCGCTCCGACGGCTCCGGCCATCGCGGTCGCGCCGATCAGGCCGATGGTGGCAATCGTCAGGCAGAGCACGATGCCCGGTCTTGCCTCGCGCAGCATGATGCGAAAAATAATTTGTCGGCGCGAGGCTCCCATGGCCTGGTACGCCTCGATGACGCCGCGGTCCACGTCGTGCAGCGCCGTCTCCATCAAGCGGGAAATATAAGGAGCCGTGTAGACGATCAACGGGACGATGGCGCCCTCGATGCCGATGGAGGTACCGACGATCAGCTCGGTGAACGGGATGATCGCGACCATCAGGATGATAAAAGGCAGCGAGCGCACGATGTTGATGATCGTATTGAGTGCGTGGTAGATGAATTTGTTCGGAAACAGATGGTTGCCCTGGGTAACGACGAGAAGAATCCCCAGCGGAATGCCGATGAGCGTCGCAATGAACAGCGCGATGCCCACCATGATGACAGTTTCCTGCAAGGACTGTCCGAAGACAGGAATCATTTCAGTAAGGCGGTCCATGAGTGCGTGCCCTCCTCTCGTTCGACGATGTCCACTCTGTAAACCGATTCGCGCAGAAAAGCAATGCCGTCCTCAATCGCCCGTTCCTCCCCGGAGATATGCAGCAGCAGAATGCCCAGCGCCGTTCCTTTAATGGAAGTAATCGAGCCGTACAGCAAGTTGGTGCTGACCGGAAAACGCGCGGACAGCGTGCCGAGCACCGGATCGAGCGCGGCATCCCCGCGAAAAGCTACGCGAAGTATTTTCGAGACAGGCCCGGACGGCTTGATTTTGGCCAAAATTTCACCCGGCACTTCATCGTCAAAAATCGTCTTGATGAAATTGCGCGTCGTCTGCTGCTGCGGATTGCTGAAAATATCAAGCACAGTCCCTTGCTCGATGATGACGCCGTTTTCCATGATCGCGACCTGGTCGCATATTTTTTTGATAACCTGCATTTCGTGGGTAATCAGCACGATTGTCAGATTGAACTTGCGGTTAATGTCGAGCAAAAGCTCCAAGATCGATTCGGTCGTCTGCGGGTCGAGAGCAGATGTCGCTTCGTCGCACAGCAAAATTTCCGGATCGGTGGCGAGTGCCCGGGCAATGCCTACCCGTTGCTTTTGCCCGCCGGACAGTTGGGAAGGATAGGCGTTTGCCTTGTCCGCCAGACCGACGAGGCGCAGCAAGTCTTCTACCTTGCGCTTGATAACGTCCTTTGGCACTCGGTTCATCCGCAATATTTCCGCCACGTTGTCAAAGACGTTGTAGGAGGAAAGCAGATTGAAGTGCTGAAAAATAATGCCGATCTTTTTGCGCGCCTGGCGCAGCTCTTTTTCCTTCAGCTCAAGCAGATTTTGCCCGTTGACGACTACGGAGCCGCTCGTCGGCTTTTCCAACAGGTTGATCGTGCGGAGCAGGGTACTTTTCCCCGCTCCGCTAAAGCCGATCACGCCGTAGATTTGCCCTTTTTCCACGTTCAGAGATACGCCCTTCAAGGCTTCGACCTGCCTGGCTCCTACCTTGTACGTTTTATGAATATCAGTTAGCTGTATCATCACGAGTGTCTCCTTGTTGTCGGTTGTTCCCGGCATGTTTTTACCAGGACGGCAGCACGGCTCCTTCAAAGTGTTCGTCGATAAACTTCTTCACTTCTTCCGAGCGGTAGATGTCCACGAGCTTTTTGTAGGTCGGGTTGTCTTTGTCTGCTTCTCTGACGGCGATGATGTTGACGTAAGGCGAATCAGACGTTTCCGAGAAGATCGCGTCTTTTTTCGGCGAATAGCCTGCTTCCATGGCGAAGTTGGTGTTGATCGAAGCGACTTCCACGTTGCCGAGCGAGCGAGCCAAAAACGCTGCCTCCAGCTCCTTGAATTGCAGTTTTTTCGGATTTTCCACGATGTCCAGCGGAGTCGCGTTGTCTTTCACGCCGTCTTTGAGCTTGATAAGTCCGGCAGCCTGGTAGAGCAACAGAGCGCGGGCGCGGTTCGTCGGGTCGTTTTGGATGCCGACCACGCCGCCTTCCGGGATGTCCTCTACTTTTTTATGCTTGGTGGAGTAGAGCCCCATCGGGAAGGTTACGCCTTTGCCGATCTCGACGATTTTGGTTTTGTGGTCCTGATTGAACTTGGCCAGGAACGGGATGGTCTGGAAGCTGTTCATATCGAGATTGCCTTTATCGAGAGCCTGGTTCGGTTGCACATAGTCGTTGAACACGACCAGCTCCACGTCGATTCCTTGGCCTTTGGCGACTTCTTTTACTTTGTTGAAAATTTCTTCGTGAGGGCCGCCTGTCACGCCGACCTTGATTTTGGTTTGCTGTTCAGCAGCAGCTCCACCGTTTGCGGGAGCCGCTTCCTGTTTGCCGCCGCACGCCGTAACGAGAGAAGCAGCTAGCAGAAGCGAAGTGAGAAATAAGCCTGTCTTTTTCATGAAAATTCCCCTTTTCTTTGGTGTTTGTATATCTTGAAAATAGTAACCGGGAAAACAAAAAGCCTCTTCCGCTAAGAAGAGGCTTGTAACTGCGCATGCAACATTCACAGTGGTCAATGCCTCTCTTATCTGTCGGAATTGATTTCCGCTGGATTTGGCACCATATCGGTGGGATAGGTTGCCGAGGTGTCATAGGGCCAGTCCCTCGACCTCTCTTTATAAGAGAAGTGGCTTATGAAATTCGGTCAAAGCAAATTGCCTACAATTCATATTAGGTTAGTTGGATTATAGCTTGCCGATTTCGACCTGTCAATTGTTTTTCCGAACGAATTTTTGACTGAAAAATGTAAAAATGATCTAAATACGAATGTTTGCTTGCTCTAGCCAGAAATCATATGTATAATGGGAGCAACGAATCCGATAACAGTTCTCGCGGGTGATGTCATGAGTTTAACAGACACGAATGAAACGAGAAAAAAGCTGTCTGCCATTTATAATGAGATAGCGAAAGAGTTGTTCGGATTTGGAACGACTTTGCTGAGAGTGACCATTGAGAATCAGTTGATTACCTTCCACGCCAAGCATCGCCGTTCACCGCGCTCTGCCGCGCTTGAAGGCGAAGCCCCGGCCCTGAAGCTCGAAGTCGATTTTCGCATGTCTCTTCTTTATAAGAGGAAACTGAAAGAACGGCTGGAAGAAGAGATGGGTCTGAAGCTGGAAGCTGTGCTAAGAGACTATGACGCGCCTACGCAGTGGGCGATTACGAATGTGATTGTGAGCGGCTCGGAAAATTAAATACTTGCCCCATTCGTTCGGATTTTCCCTTTTGATTTATCTCAAGGGAAGACCGTGAAAATGGTGTGAAACGGGTGTCGCTTCTCTTTGTTTACGAAGAAAAGTGCTCTTGTTTAGAATGTATCGTTCTATTCAAGGGTGCTTTTCTTTTTTCTTTTTCAGCTTCTCAACGCTTTGCAAAGGGTGTGGTTGATGAATAAAATCACCGAACGAGGGAAACAGTAGGGGGTTTCACGACACGCAGTATAAAAACGAGAAAACACTTCATTCTATGAGATGGAATCATTCGTCATTTATAAGCCGAACGGGAGGAACATTACGATGAAAAAAATGCTGACAGGAATACTTTCTGCTTCCATGCTGTCTCTGGTGCTTGCAGGCTGCGGCAGCAGCGACAAACCGCAGGAGGGAGCAGCAGGCGAAGCTGCCAAAGGCGAGCCGCAAAAGCTGGTAATCTCTACATGGGGCTTTTCTGAAGACTTTTTCCGCAAAGAAATCTACGAACCATTTGAAAAAGAGCACAACGTGAAAATCGTGCTCGAAATCGGAAACAACGCCGAGCGTCTGAACAAAATCCGCCAAGGCAGTTCCGACGTCGATCTGATCTATCTCTCCGACTACTATGCGCAGCAAGGAATCGACAGCGGCGTATTTGAAAAAATCGACCGCAGTCGCATTCCGAACCTGAACCAGATTTACGATATCGCCAAAGCGCCGCTGGGCGAGGACTACGGTCCAGCCTACACGATCGGACAATTCGGGATTGCCTACAATCCGAAGCTGGTCACAACCGAGATCAAAGATTGGAAAGACCTGTGGAGCCCTGAGTTGGCAGGCAAGCTGACACTGCCGAACATCACGTCCACCACAGGCCCGATGATTCTCGACAGCGCTTCGATGGTAGCAGGTAGCGCAGAGTTTAACGAAGACCAGGCGTTTGCAAAAATGAAAGAAGCGAATAAAGGCGTTGTGAAGTATTACGACAAAACTTCCGAGTACGTGAACATGTTCAGCCAGGAAGAAATCGCAGTGGGTCCGATCATGGAAATGTACTTCAAAGACATCCAGGCAGCCGTGCCAGAAGCGGTATTCGTCGCTCCGGCAAGCGGTGGCTACGCCGTAATGAACACCGTCAACATCGTCAAAGGCAGCAAAAACAAGCAACTGGCCGAGGACTTCATCAACTATCAGTTGAGCAAGGAAGTTCAGGAGAAAACAGCGAAAGCAAAAGTAGACTCTCCTGTAAACACGTCTGTGGAGCTGACAGCCGATGAAGCAAAAGGCGTGACTTACGGCGAAGAGACAGTGAACAAGCTGCGCAAGCTGGACATGAAGTTCGTCAACGAGCATTCCAAGGCGTGGATTGATCGCTGGAATCGCGAAATTACCCAATAACAAGCGCTTGAAACAGGACAAGGGTATAGACGTCAGGCGGATATACCCTTGTTTGTTTCAACTGAAGGAGGACCACTCGTGGAGCAAAAAATCATTCTTGATGTCGATACCGGAATTGATGACGCGCTGGGAATTATTTTGGCTATCAAGAGCGGTCAATGTGAATTGATCGGAATCACTACCGTAAACGGCAACGTATCCCTTGGCAAAGCGACAGAAAATACGTGCAAAATTCTCGATTTCCTGCAAGTGGGAGCAACGATTCCTGTCGTACGCGGAGCCTCCCAGCCGCTTTTTCGTCCGTTGTTTTTCGAGCATCGCATTCATGGCGAGGACGGGCTTGGCGGGGCACTGCGGGATGCGGAGGTGCTGACGCAGCCGCGGGAAGGCTTTGCGCCTGATTTCATTTGCGAGCAAGTGCTGGCTCGTCCCGGGCAAGTCACGCTTGTCATGACAGGGCCGCTGACGAATCTGGCCTTGGCTGTCAGAAGGTGCCCCGAGCTGGTCAAGCAGGTGAAGGAAGTCATTTTTATGGGCGGGGTAGTGACCGAGCACGGAAATGTGACCCCGGTGGCGGAGTACAACATGTACGTCGATCCGGAAGCAGCCAAGGTAGTGTTTCACGCCGGATTTCCGCAATTGACATTGGTCGGGCTGGATGTCACACGACGAGTCCTGCTTACCGAAGAACATATCAAGGAACTGGGCGATACGCCCATCGGCCGCTACGTGAAGCAAAGCACGTCCGATTACCTGGACCGCTACTTTGAACGCAACGGCGTGCGCGCCTGCGCCATGCACGATCCGCTGGCTGTTGCGGTCGCGCTGGACCGTTCGCTGGTGACGACGAAGAAGCTGTATGTCGATATCGAAACGAAAAGCGAGCTTTGTGACGGGCAAACGGTTTGCGACTTTCAGAACCGCCTGAAAAAAGAACCCAACATGAACGTCTGTCTGGACGTAGATGCAGATGCGTTCTTTGCGCGTTTTCTCGGCGCATTGAAAGCCTGACGATACCGTGAACAGGAGTTAATTGAATGAGAAAAAAGGGTCTTTATTTATTGCTGCTGCCTGGTGTGCTGTTTTTGACGCTGTTCATGGTCATTCCGATCGTGCTGACGATTGCGTCCACGTTTTTCCATGAAGGAAGCTTTACCCTGCAAGGCTACATGCAGTTTTTGACGGACAAGTATTTCATGAAAATTTTGCTGACGACGCTGCAGGTCAGTCTCGTCACGACCATTGCCTGCATCCTGCTCGGCTTTCCGGCTGCGTACTACATTTCCAAGTTAGGCCCGCGCAAAAAGGGGATTTTGCTGGCATTGGCGATTTTCCCGCTGCTGACCAGCTCTGTCGTGCGCTCGTTTTCCTGGATGATTATTCTCGGCAAAAAAGGCTTGCTGAACAGCTCGCTGTTGTCGATCGGACTGATTGAAAAACCGCTGGAAATCTTGTACACCCCGACTGCGATGATGATCGGTCTGATCCATCTGTTCCTGCCGCTCATCATCATTACGCTGGTGGGCGTGATGGAAAACATCGACCCGGATTTAATCAAAGCGGCCGAAAGCCTTGGCGCGTCCAAATTTACGGCGTTCCGCCAGGTGATTGTACCGCTTAGTGTGCCAGGGCTTATCATCGGCAGCATTCTCGTGTTTGTCGGCAGCCTGACCGCCTACACTACACCTGCGCTGCTGGGCGGGAAGCAACGCGTCATCTCGACGTTTCTCTACCAGAACGCGATTACGCTAAACGACTGGTACATGGCTTCGGTCATTGCCACGATCATGATCGTCATTACGTTTGTCGTCATTTCCTTCATGAACAAGCTGGCGACGAAACTAAATCCGAAGGGGTAGAAGCTATGCAGGAAAAAAATCGCGGGTTGGCCCTGTTTACCCTTCTCGTCTTTGCTTTTTTGCTCGGGCCGCTCATTATCATATCCTTTACATCGTTTGAGCCTGGGAGCGTCCTGAAATTCCCGCCGGAAGGCTTCTCCCTGCGCTGGTATGAAAACATCTTTAACGTAGAAATGTTCATGACGACGTTCCAGACGTCGATGCTCGTATCGTTACTGGGCAATCTGCTGGCGCTTTTGCTCGGGATTCCGGCGGCGTATGCGCTCAGCCGCTTCCAGTTTCGCGGCAAAGGGCTGTTGAACGGCATTTTCATCTCGCCTGTCCTGATTCCGGGAATTGTCATGGGCTTTGCCATGCTGAAATACGTCATTGTCGTCTATCATTTGCCGATTTACGCCGGGCTGCTCGTCGGCCATACGGTGCTGATGCTTCCTTTTATCATTCGCGTCATCGCGTCCAGCCTGTCCAACTTCGATTTCGCCATTGAAGAGGCGGCGCTCAGTCTCGGCGCTGGCCGGCTGGAGACGTTTTTCAAGGTCGTTTTGCCTAACATTCGCTCCGGAATTATTGCGGCGATTCTGATTGCTTTTCTGGAGTCTTTCAACAACGTCGATATCTCTGTGTTCATGACCGGACCGGGAGTAAGCACGCTGCCGATCCAGATGCTGACTTACGTGGAAAACAACTTCGACCCGACGATCGCTGCCATTTCTGTCGTGCTCATGATGATTACGGCTGTTCTCATGTTCATCATCGAACGATTGATGGGGCTTTCCTACTTTACAAAACGATAACGGAGGCATCAAACATATGGCATTGCTCACGCTGGAAAACGTATCGGTTGCCTATGACAATCAGTACATTTTGCAAAACTTCAATCTGAATATCGAGAAGGGCCAGCTCATCTCCCTGCTGGGGCCGAGCGGCTGCGGCAAAACGACGACGCTGCGCCTGATCGCGGGGTTTCTGGAAGCAAAGGACGGCCGCTTCCTGTTTGACGGCAAGGACTATACGCGGGTGCCGGTCAACAAGCGCAACTTCGGGTTTGTGTTTCAGAGCTACGCCTTGTTTCCGCACTTGTCCGTCTTCGACAACGTGGCGTTCGGCCTGCGTCTGCGCAAGGTGAATGAAGCAGAGGTCAAGCAGCGCGTCCTGCAAATTTTGGAGGTTGTCAGTCTTGGCGGTTTTGAAAAACGGTTCCCCAAGGAGCTGTCCGGCGGGCAAAGACAGCGCGTGGCGATTGCCCGTGCCCTGGTGATTCAGCCTGATCTGCTGTTGTTCGACGAACCGCTAAGCAACCTCGATGCGAACCTGCGGATCAACATGCGCGTGGAAATTCGCCGCATCCAGCAGGAGCTGGGCATTACGACAGTGTACGTGTCGCATGACCAGGAGGAGTGCTTCTCCATCTCCGACCAGGTGGCGATCATGAACAAAGGAATTATCGAGCAACTGGACGACCCGGCGACGATTTTCAAATATCCGAAGACCGAGTTTATCGCGCGGTTTATCGGCTTTACCAACTTCATCGACTTCGCCGAGCGCACGGAAGCGAACGGAGAGATCGGACTGCGCGTGGGCAGCCATCAGTTCGTAGCAGCCAAGCACCCTGGAACAGCAAGTCCTACCGGCAAAAAATGCGCGATGCGTCCGGACGATCTGCTGGTGACGACCGAAGAGGCCGATCAGCCAGGCATGAACCGTTTGCACGGCAGCGTCAAAGTCAGCACGTTTTTGGGCCGCAGCTATCAGTACGTCGTGGAAACAGAGCTGGGCGACTTTACCGTCAACCAGGAAATGGAGACCCCTTATCGGAGCGGCCAAAAGGTCAACCTGCTGTTCCCGAAAGACAAAGTGGTGCTCGTGGACTAAAGACAGGAGGGCTTTTTGTGAAAGTTGATTTATTGATTCAAAACGTACAAGTGTTCAACAGCTATTTCAAACAGTTCCGGGAAGGAAACGTCGCGGTTCTGGACGGGCGCTTTCTCTACATCGGCGAGCGGAATGCCGAGACGTTTGAAGCGAGCGAGATCATCGACGGCCAAGGCCGCTACATGATCCCCGGCCTGGTCGACATCCATCTGCATATCGAAAGCACGATGGTAACCCCGGAGACGTTTTCTTACGGATTGATTCAAAACGGAGTGACGACGATCGTGCCGGAGCCGCACGAGATGGCGAACGTGTTCGGAATCGAAGGGGTCAAGGAAATGATCCGCGCCAGCCAGGACTGCGTAGTAGACATGAAGTACGCGATTCCAAGCTCTGTTCCGGCGACCTCGATGGAGACGACTGGAGGGTCCGTGGAAATTGCCGACATGGACGAGTTGTTGGCCTCCGGCGACATCGTCTGCATGGGCGAGATCATGAACTACGTGGATATCATCCGCGACGAGAACTGCAAAACGAACCGGATTTTGGAGCACATTCGCAAAACGTATCCGAAGCTGGTCGTCGAGGGGCACGTGCCGAAGCTGCTTGACCTGGATTTGCATCGCGTCATTTACGCGGGCGTGGACTCCGACCATACGCACCAGACGGCGGAAGGTATGGAAGCGAGAATCGCGGCGGGCATGTTTTTGGAGATTCAGGAAAAGTCAATGACAGAAGAAGTCATGGACTACTTGATCCGCGAAGATGTTTCCGAGCATTTTTGCTTTGTGACGGACGATGTGATGACCGACTCGCTGTACAAGCGCGGCCATCTGAACCATATCGTGAAAAAGGCGATCGGCATGGGCATGCCGCCGGAGCGCGCTATTTACGCCAGTACGTTTACACCAGCAAGACGCATGAACATGACGGATCGCGGGGCGATTGCTCCGGGCAAGATTGCCGATTTTGTACTCGTGTCGGATTTGCGCGAGCTTGTGATTGAGCAAGTGTACAAAAACGGGAAAAAAGCGTTCGACGCCCGCGAACAATACCGTCAGGTCGCGCGGACGAAGCAGTTCCCGGCGCATTTTTACGAGAGCATCAAGCTGTCGCCGCTCACAGAGAGCGACTTCCAGGTCACTACAGATGCGCCGGACAACCGCTATCCATGCCGTGTCATGCTCGTCCAGAATGGCTCGACGTTTACCGAGGATCACCGCGGGATCGTCGAGGTGCGGGAAGGAAAGGTGTGCTGGGAAGAAAGCCCGTACGGCCTGACCGCGGTCTTTGAGCGCTACGGCAAAAACGGCAACCGCGGCTACGGGCTAATCAGCGGCGACACGATCAAGCGCGGAGCGGTAGCGACCAGCTATTCGCACGATAACCACAACTTGCTCGTCGTCGGCCACAATCCGCACGACATGATGGTGGCAGCCAACGAGGTCATCCGCAACCAGGGCGGTTTTTGCGTAGTCGAGGACGGCAAAGTAATCGCCAACCTGCTCTTGCCTGTCGGCGGTATTTTGACAGAGGAACCGTTGGAGAAGACGGCGAAGGAAGTCGAGAAGCTGCGCCGGGCCATGGAATCGCTCGGGTACGAGCACTACAACCCGATCATGTCGATCAGCACGCATTCGCTGCCAGTCAGCCCTGCGCTGAAGCTGACCGACTTGGGCCTGATTGATGTGAATGCAGGAAAAGTCGTGCCGCTGCTTTTGATGTAGGACGACATAGCAAACCCCGGGAACAGCAGATGTGCTCCCGGGGTTATTTGCATATTTGCATGTGCATCGGCAATGCATTGTTCATGCCAGCAGCGTCAAGAGGTGTGCCGTATCGGCCTCTGACGCGAGCGAGGCAGTCGTGCTCGCCAACCGCTCGGCAAGCGTGGGATCGGCTGTCAGCACGTCAGCGAGCTTTTGCTGCACTTCTGCTGCGGTCAGCGCATTGCCCGGAGCGCCGCGCGGACGATCGACGCGCTCGCGATACACCTGTCCGGCTTTTGTCGTGATCTCGACGATGGTAAAACGCCCTTTGGGCACCGCTTCCGGCGCGGGCGCGATCTGGCTGTCGTAGGCCCGCTGTACACGCGGCAAAAAGGCGAGAATGTCCGGGGCAATCGGCGCTGCCGTGAAGCTTTCCAAAGACAGCGAGCGTCTGTGCAAAGCGAGGCTCGCCACATACTCGACGCTGAAGCGCCCTTGCTCGCCCGTGCGCGGCTCTCTCTCGACGAGCGCAGCGTCCCCCTCGGGAGGAAAAATGATGCGAACCGCCTCCAGCTCAGCAGGCGCAAAGGCGTGGCGCGCCGCCAGGCGAACAGCCGCGTCCGCAGCGTGATGGGCAGCGGAGCAAAACGGATAAATTTTGAACCAGAGTCCCGGCGTGACGATTCGCCAGGAGGCGCCCCAGTCTTGCAGCAGCACGGAGTTTGCCAGCTCGGGATCTCCGTAGACGGCAAAAAAGCCGTGTTTCCCGTCCAGCGCCTGCGAGCTGCCTCCGAAGTCTGCTTCCGCCAGTCTGACTGCAAGCAAGGCAGACTGGGCGGCGAGCCCTGCGTGCAGCGGCTTTGTTTCCGTGCCGAATTGCGCGCGCAGGCCGCTCGCCTGGGTGGCGGCAAAGCCGATCGCTTTTTGTAACTGTTCGGCAGAAAAGCCTTTGGCGTAGCCTGCCGCAACTGCGGCTGCGATCACCCCGAGCGTAGACGTATTGTGCCAGCCTTTGATGTAATGGGCGTCCCCAATCGCGCGCCCGAGACGGGCCATGACTTCGACGCCGATGACATAGGCGGCGAGAAACCGCTGGCCGCTGACGGAAGACACGGCGGCAACGGAGATGAGCGCAGGCAAAATCACTGTGCTGGGATGGCCGCGCACATCGGAATGCACGTCGTCAAAATCGAGCGCGTGCCCGATGTAGCCGTTCAACAGGGCAGCCGAAAGAAAACTGGCCTTGCGCTGTTGCCCGATGACAGGAACTTCGGCGCGGCCGCCTTCTGCTTCGGTAATGCTCCACAGCTTCGCCAGGCCCGCATCCTCGCGCGCGGCAAAGCTGGCAGCCAGGTAGTCCAGAATTCCCAGCCGCGCTGCTGCCATGGCGGCAGCGTCGTTTTCCGGGCGAGAAGAAACGACGAGATCAGCCAGCTTCTCTGTCAGCCGTCTGTCTCGTCCTGTGCTCGCATGTACATGTGTCACGGTAGGGCCACTCCCTTTCCCCGCCTACGAGATGAAGGAGGCCGGGGCGTTTATTTGCAGCAAAAACCGCTGCGTGCGCTGGTTTTGCGGGCGGTCAAACAGTTCTTCGGGGGTTCCTTGCTCGACGATTTTGCCATCCGCCATGAAAATGATGCGATCCGCTACATGGCGGGCAAAAGCCATCTCGTGCGTGACGATCAGCATGGTCGTGCGCTTTTCCGCAATCGCCTTGATGACTTGCAAAACCTCTGCCACCAGCTCGGGATCGAGCGCGGAGGTCGGCTCATCGAGCAAAATCGCATGCGGGTCGACAGCGAGCGCGCGGGCGATGGCAACGCGCTGCTGCTGGCCCCCTGACAAGGTGATCGGGTAGCTGTCGGCCTTGTGCGCCAGACCGACCTGCTCCAGAAGCGCCCTGCCGATTTTGTCCGCTTCGCTCTGCTTCATCTTTTTCGTGATGATGAGCGATTCCGTGACGTTTTGCAGCGCGGTCCGGTTTTTGAACAGGTTGTAGTTTTGAAAAACCATCGCGGTCTGCTGGCGCAGGTGGTGCGCTTCCTTGCGCGAGTATTTCTGGGCGTCCAGTGTGGCCTGCCCGATTTCGATTCGTCCGGCGTCCGGGCTTTCCAGCAGGTTGAGGCAGCGCAAAAGCGTTGATTTTCCTGAGCCGGAAGGGCCGATGATGGCGACGACCTCGCCCTGCGCCACTTCGATGTCGATGCCGTCCAGCACGACCAGATCGTTAAACTGCTTGCGCAGATTCGTTACTTTAATCATGGCAATCCCTCGCTAGTTTTTATATGGCCTGCTCAGTCGTTTTTCCAGCCATTCCTGCAGGAGACTGTAGACGATCGTCAACGCCCAGTACACAATCGCGACGGCGAGGTAGATTTCGAAAAACTTCAGCGACGCAGACGCCATCATTTTTCCTTGGGCGAACAGCTCGGCGACCCCGAGCGTAAAGGCGAGAGACGTCTCCTTCACCAGCCCGATAAACGTATTGCCCGAGGCGGGGATGGCATTGCGTGTCGCTTGCGGGAGGATGATGCGACGGTACGCCTGGGCCTTGGTCATGCCGACAGCCAGACACGCCTCAAGCTGGCCGTTGTCGACAGAGTCCAGGGCGGCACGGAAAATCTCCGCCAAATAAGCCGAATTTTTGATGCTCAAGCCAATAATCGCTGCCGTCAAGGCGTTCATCGCGCTAAACGACGGGAAAAGCTGCGGCAAGCCGTAGTAGATCAGAAAAAGCTGAACGAGCGTAGGCGTGGCGCGAAAAAAGGAAATGTACACGTTGGCGAGCTGATAGAGCACGGGTACCCGGTTTTTCGTGATGAGAGCGAGCACAAGCCCAATGGCAATGGCGAAAATCATCGCGACGACCGCCATTACCAACGTGAGCGGCAAATATTTGAGCAAGGTAGGGAAAACCTCTAGCATGTATTGCCCGTCAAAATTCATCGTGCACGCACCGCCTATTTCTGGATTGGCGCCGTAACATCAGCCTTGAAATATTTTTCTGAGAGCTGCTTCAGGGTGCCGTTATCGCGCAGCTCTGTGAGCACTTTGTCAAACTCTGTGCGCAGTTGGTCGTGTTTCTCGTCTTTCGGGAACGGGAAGGCTACTTCCTCATAGGTGATCGGATCTCCGGCCAGCTTCAGCGGCAGCCCGGTTTTTTCGATTTGCGCCAGGAGCACGCTGCGTCCGTTGATGTAGGCGTCGATCCGGCCGTAGGCGACGTCGTTGAGCGTGCCTTCTTGCGTCTCGTAGGTGCGGATGTTGATTTCGTTGTTCGGGTCCTGTTTTTGCAAGTTTTTCGTATGGTTCGAGCCGAGCACCGCTCCGACGGTTTTTCCTTTCAGATCGGCGACGGAATGGATGTCGTTGTTGTCGTTTTTGACGATGATTTGCGTTCCGGCGTAAGCGTAGGTTTGGGAAAAGTTGAACTTCTGCTTGCGCTCATCCGTCACGGCTACCTGGTTGGCGACCGTATCAATCCGGCCTGTTTCAAGCTGGCCCATCACGCCGCTGAACTCGGCGAGGTGCCATTCGATTTTGTAGCCGAGCTTCGCTGCGATTGTCTCTGCAACTTCGACGTCGAAGCCTTGCAGCTTTTCCCCTTCCTTGTAAGCGAACGGGTAGCTTTGGCCTGTTGCGCCTACGCGTAAAACTTTTTCCTCCTGGGCGCCTGATGCAGCCTGCTCGCCGCCACTGCCGCAGGCAGCGAGCAGGAGGGAGAGGCCGAGTGTAATCGCGAGGATGCCTTTATGTTTTTTCATGTGAATCTCTCCTAGTTGGTTGATTTTTTGGGGGAGTGCTGCGCCCGTTGAGCTATGGCAGTGGCGTGTACAGCTCTTTGCGGAAAAAGATCGTCGTGTGGCCGCGGCCGAGATCGGCTTCTCCGGCACGCACATAGCCTCTGCGCTCGTACATGGCGGATAGCCACGGATGCTTGTCGGCCGTGCCGAGCGATACGGCAGGAGCCTTCAATGTATCCCGGACAATGCTTTCCTCCACCCATGTCAAGAGAGTGGAGCCGACGCCTTTTTTGCCGATGGCCGGATCGACGGCGAACCACCATATATGGGGAAGGCCAAACGGTCCGGGCTGAGGTCCCCAAGGCATGCGCAGCGAGACGGTTGCCTGAATCCGCCCAGCTTCCTCCAGGACGTAGCAGGCGTTGTTGTGGATATTTTTCTGGACGAGTGCCAGGTCGGCTGTGGCTGCGGCAAAGTGAATGCCCAACTCGCGGATGGGAGCGTAGGCTCGCAGCGTCAGGTCCAGCAGCTCTGCTGCATCGTCAGCGGTTGCCAGACGGAAAGTTGTTGTCATGTTGTCTCCCTCGCACTTCTCGCGGCAAACGGGTCCAGGCGATACGTTTGTCGGCATCGGCTGGCCGTTTGCGGCGTTTATGTTTTAGCTGGATACGTGTGTCCCGTTGGCTTGCCGGTTCGTATAACGATTGGCAGGGCGCTTTAAGCCGAGATGCTCGCGCAGCGTATTGCCTTCGTATTCGGTGCGGAACAGCCCGCGCTGCTGAAGGAGCGGCACGACCTCATCGACGAACACGTCCAGACCCTCTGGCAAAAGAGGCGGCATCAGATTGAAGCCGTCGCAGCCGCCTTGCTGCACCCATTCCTCCATCTCGTCCGCAAGCTGCTCTGGCGTCCCGACAAAGATGTGGTGGCCGCGCGATCCGGCGATGTACTGATAAAGCTGGCGGATCGTCAGCTTTTCCCGGCGCGCCAGGTTCAGCACCAGCTCGAAGCGGCTTTTTACGCTGTTCGTCTCCGGGATGTCGATGTCTGGCAGCGGACCGTCGAGCGGATACGGCGTCAGATCGAAGCCGCCGAGATAGCTGGAAAGAATTTTCAACCCGACAGAGGGCAAAATCAGCTCTTGAAGCTGCTGGAATTTGGCCTGTGCGGCTTCTTCCGTATCGCCGAGAACCGGGAAGATTCCCGGCATGATGCTCACCTCGTCAGGAGAGCGGCCGTAGGAGACGACTTTTGCCTTCACGCTTTGGTAAAAGGCTTGGGCGTCCGGCAAGTTGTTTTGCGCCGTGAAAATGACTTCCGCTGTGCGGGCGGCCAGGTGCTGACCGGGCTCGGAAGACCCTGCCTGAATGATGACGGGATGCCCCTGGGGCGGTCTGGCTACGTTCAACGGTCCGCGAACGGAAAAGAACTCGCCGCGGTGCTGCAGCTCATGCAACTTGGCCGGATCGAAAAAAACGCCGGATTCCTGCTTGCGAATGAGGGCGTCGTCTTCCCAGGAATCCCACAGTCCTTTTACGACCTCGACAAATTCTTCTGCGCGCTGATAGCGCAGGCTGTGCTCGGGATGCTTTTCTCCGCTAAAGTTCAAGGCCGTCGATTCGATCGAGGAGGTGACGACATTCCACGCTGCACGGCCGTTGCTGATGTGATCGAGCGAAGCGAACTGGCGGGCGATATGAAAAGGCTCGCTGTACGTCGTAGATGCTGTGGCGGCCAGGCCGATTTTCGAAGTGACGGCAGACAGCGCCGACAACAGCGTAAACGGTTCAAAGCGTGCCAGCACATTCGGATGGGAGTCGGGACTGATCGACAGGCTGTCCGCGAGAAACAGCATATCCAGCTTGCCGCGTTCGGCTGTTTGCGCCAGTTGCTGAAAATAGGCGAGGTTCATGCTGCCGTCGGTTTGCGCATGAGGGTGACGCCAAGATGCGACGTGATGACCAGTGCCGGCGAGAAAAACGCCGATTTTCAGATGTTTGGGGGCCTGTGCCATGTCCTTCTACGCTCCTTTGGTTGTGGGTAGGAATCAAAGTGCACAATTCCAATTTAAATAGTCGGTTTTTATAGTTTTAAAATATACGCCTGTTCGCGCACCATTGTCAATGTATATAAAAAATTTTAACAGTGAGTTTTCTTTCGCGATGTCTGCAATTTTCTTATGCTAGACTTTCATTTTGTGCTAAAGTGCATAGAGAAGCTTTTTGCAGTGCTTTTCAACACGTTTCTACTATATTAATGGTGTAGATATTTCTAATGTAAATGAGGAAGAACAATCATGCATGAGACTTATTCGTTAAAAGAAAAGTGGCGGCAGTTTCTGATGGTGTTGCTGCCCATCCTTATATCGCAGTTGGCGCTTTTCTCCATGACTTTTGCCGATACGATCATGTCCGGGCACGCCAGTCCGACTGACTTGGCCGGAGTGGCGATCGGGGCCAGCCTCTGGACGCCGATTCAAGCCGGATTGACGGGTATTCTCATGGCAGTGATGCCGATGGTGGCGCAAATGATCGGAGCGCAGCGCAAAGACCAGGTGCCCTACACGGTCATGCAGGCACTGTACCTGGGAGTGGCGATTGCCATCGGGGTGCTGATCGTCGGCGGCTTGGCGCTTGAGCCGGTGTTGAACAGCATGCAGCTCGAAAGCGACGTCAGACACATTGCCCGCGGCTTCCTGCATGCGATAGCCATCGGGATTGTGCCTTTGTTTCTCTACACGGTCATTCGCTGCTTCATCGACGCGTTGGGGGAGACGAGAATTACCATGTTCATTACGCTGCTCTCGCTGCCAATCAACGTCGTGCTGAACTACGCCCTGATTTTCGGCAACTTCGGTTTGCCGCGCCTGGGCGGAATCGGGGCGGGCTACGCCTCGGCGCTGACTTACTGGTGCATTTTGCTGATTAGCCTGGTTGTCGTGCAGCGCGTGCAGCCGTTTACCGATTTCGGGGTGTTCCGCAAGTTTTACCGCGTCTCCATGAGCGCGTGGAAAGAGCTGCTCAAGCTCGGCTTGCCGATCGGCTTTTCGATCTTTTTCGAAGTGAGCATTTTTGCCGCTGTTACCTTGTTCATGAGCGAGTACAGCACGATTACGATTGCGGCGCACCAGGCGGCGATGAACTTCGCTTCGTTTATTTACATGGTTCCGCTCAGCATCTCGATGGCTTTGACTATCGTGGTCGGCTTCGAGGTCGGGGCGAAGCGGTTTCGCGACGCCAAGCAGTACAGCTATTTGGGCATCGGCATCGCCACTGGACTTGCCCTGCTGTTCGGCACAGGCTTGCTGCTGTTCAACAGGCAGGTCGCCGGATTTTATACGACGGACATCGAGGTTTTGGAGCTTACGCAGCACTTTTTGATGTACTCGATTCTGTTTTTGATTTCCGATGCGGTGGCGGCGCCGATCCAGGGGATTTTGCGCGGCTACAAGGACGTTACGGTCACGTTTATCGTCGCCCTTGTCTCGTACTGGGTCATCGGGCTGCCGCTCGGGTACGTCCTGGCGCAGTACACCTCGCTGGCTGCCTTTGGCTACTGGATCGGGCTGATTACAGGCTTGGCGGCAGGCGCGATCTTCCTGTTCGGACGCCTGCTGTCCCTGCAAAAACGCATGATACGCAGCGTCTCGTAACCAAGCGTGGCGCAAGCAAAGCGGGAAAACTCCGGATGAGGGGTTTCCCGTTTTTTGCATGAAGACAGAAGGGCCAGCTTACACTATGAGCAGCCATGAAAAATTTCTCTCCTATTTTTCAAGGAGAGCGTATATACTTTCTAATAGAGTGATGGGAGAAAAGCTGACATTGAAAGGGGGAGGAGAAGCGAATGACGTATGATTTTTTGATGAAGCTGGGGATAGCGATGTTTCTGGGCTTGCTGATCGGGATGGACAGACAGCTCAAGCATAAGCCGCTTGGCGTGAAAACAAGCATGGTCATATCAGTGGCGAGCTGCCTGATTACGATTGTCTCGATTGAGTCGGTACATCGGTTCTCCTTGCCTGGACACACCAACATGGACCCGCTGCGCCTGGCCGCGCAAATCGTGAGCGGCGTCGGTTTTCTCGGAGCTGGCGTGATTTTGCGCAGAAGCAACGATGTAATCTCCGGGCTGACCACGGCTTCCATGGTCTGGGCTGCCTCCGGACTGGGTATTGCCGTAGGGGCGGGGTATTACTTTGAGGCGGTGACAGCGACCATCCTGATTATTTTGGCGATCAACCTGTTTCCGCTCATTCTCAAATGGATCGGTCCCGAGTCTTTGCGGCAGCGGGATTTGTCGATCAAGATTGTCGTCGAAGGGGGCGGCGATCTGGACGGCGTTTTCAAACAGATCAAGCACATCGACCTGCAGGTAAAACGGGTCAAGGTCAAAGACCTGGACAACGGATTGCAAAAGTTGGAAATGATGATTACCGCTTCGGAAAACACATATACGACCGACATTTACAGCTTGCTGAAAGCTGTCGATCACGTCATTTCTGTTGAGGTAGAGAGTAGATAAGGGGTAGAAACAAAGACCGTAGCTGACCGTTTGCAGATGGCGCTGCGGTCTTTTTGCATGCGAGGAACACTTCTGCTCTTGATAACAAGAATGAAAATCATTATCATTTTAAATGAATACGTCTGCTCTCATTCCAAAATGGAAAAAGTGGACATGATAAAAGAGGCAATCATTCATAGAGGAGGATGCGAGATGGAATTTCGGATCGAAAAAGACACGTTGGGTGAAATGAAAGTGCCTGCGGACAAGTTGTGGGGGGCGCAAACGCAGCGCAGCTTCCAAAATTTCGAGATCGGCGAGGAGAAAATGCCGCTTGAGGTCATCCGCATGTTTGCCATCCTGAAAAGAAGCGCGGCCCTGGCGAACCAAAAGCTGGGCAAGCTGGACGCGGAAAAGGCCGAAGCGATCGTAACGGCAGCCGACGAAGTCATCGCCGGAAAATGGAACGAGCACTTCCCGCTGGTTGTCTGGCAAACCGGAAGCGGCACCCAATCCAACATGAACGTCAACGAAGTCATCGCTCGCCGCGCCAACCAGTTGCTGGAGGAAAAAGGCAGCAGTGCGCGGATTCACGCCAACGACGATGTGAACAAATCGCAAAGCTCCAACGATACGTTCCCGACTGCTATGCACATGGCGGGACTGGTAGCCATTGAGGACCAAGTGCTGCCTGCGCTGGCGCTGCTCAAGCAGACGCTCAAGGAAAAAAGCGAAGCCTACATAGACATCATCAAAATCGGCCGGACGCATTTGCAGGATGCCACCCCGCTGACACTGGGCCAGGAAATTAGCGGCTGGGTGCGTATGTTGGAAAAAACAGAGAAAATGATTCAGGAAAGCAACGAATATTTGCGTGAGCTGGCGATTGGCGGTACAGCCGTCGGAACCGGCATCAACGCCCATCCGCGCTTCGGTGAAATGGTCGCTGCGGAAATCAGCGAAGCGATCGGCAAAAAATTCGTGACCGCCGAAAACAAATTCCACGCGCTGACCAGCCACGATGAGCTTGTTCACGTACACGGAGCGTTGAAGGCGCTGGCAGCCGACCTGATGAAAATCGCCAACGACGTCAGATGGCTGGCGAGCGGACCGCGCTGCGGCATCGGCGAAATCGTAATCCCTGCCAACGAGCCGGGCAGCTCGATCATGCCAGGAAAAGTCAACCCGACACAAAGCGAAGCGATTACGATGGTGGCGTGCCAGGTGATGGGCAACGATGCCGCGATCGGCTTTGCCGCAAGCCAAGGGAACTTTGAGCTGAACGTGTTCAAGCCTGTCATCATCTACAACTTCCTGCAATCGGCCCGACTGCTCGCAGACGCCATGAAGTCGTTCAACGACCATTGCGCGGTCGGCATCGAGCCGAACTTGCCTGTCATCCAGGAAAACCTGAACAACTCCCTGATGCTCGTAACCGCGCTGAACCCGCATATCGGCTACGAAAACGCAGCGGCAGTAGCCAAGCTGGCGCACAAAGAAGGCATCACGCTCAAGCAAGCGGCTATCAAGAGCAGCCTGCTGACCGAGGAGCAATTCGACCAAATCGTGCGTCCTGAGCAGATGATTCATCCGAAGGAATAGTGGGATTCACAGAGCCGATGATGGCAAGAAACAATAAAAATTTTGGCTGCTAGGCCACTTGGCTGACTCCATTCATAGGCGTCAGTTTTTTTTTATTCTCTCTCAGTGATCGCCTTTCACTGTAGAACTGAAACACTCGTTAGTTCTCAGTGGAATGTAGATTACTAGTATCGAGGCTCTATACCGTGGGAAGGATTTCAAAAACTTTTGCCGCTTTGTATCATTTTAGAAAAAAGGGTTTTTTTAATGTAATTCCAAGGATTTGGGAGTATATCATCATTTTTTTGGAATTAATAGCTGAAATTGGATGAAAAAATGCTTTTTTGGAGTTGGAAAAATATTGTATAGCATTGGTACACTTCAAAGTAAGGTCTACGAAAAGAGAGATAGAAAGAGTAGGAATAAAAGTTGCGTGAGATCATATCGAATCGAAAAGAGGTTATAAAAATGAAAAAAGCTTTTAAAAGTACTGCTGCAGTGCTCTCCTTAACCCTTGGAATCACTGGTGTTTTGCCTGTAGCTAATATAGCTAATCAAAGCGCATACGCCGCAAGTAGCGACGAGTACATTGTACTTGGGTCTTATTATCTTTCAAAAGATCAAGTAAAGTATATGGCTAGTATTATGAGAGGTGCGACAAGTGGAGGTGCGACAATTGCTGAAACTCTGATCGGGTTTTTAGGGCCTGGAGCAACAGTAGCAATGGCGGCTACAGCACTTTCTGCTAATGCACAACTTCAAAATGAAGTATTGTATGCAGCAGATCATAATATGAGGGTTCAGGTTGTGGTTAAAGATAAGAAAGTGCATACTTCATATTCAACTGTTGTAACATTTACAGCGGTAAAATAATAGAGAGAATGTTAGCTGTCGTCGTAGTAACAAATCTGGCTTCGACCTTTTTCAAACTATATTCTTCTATCTCTTGATATCCTCATTTTCTAAGACCTGAGATGTTTCTTAAAACCATCAACTCGTTTCGAAGTTTTCATAGTAAAGGAGCCCCTTTTTGCTCCAAGATTTTTCGGAGATAAAAGTGTATTGGGGCTCCTTGCTTTTTTCTACAATGGAATAAACATACTACACAGGAAATTACCTCTGTGGATCGAAGTAATGGAGTAACCATTCCTTGATGAACAGAGGTTTTTATGCGTCCAAAAAATCGAATTATTCCCCAGAATCACATGACCCGACAAGAGATTGCGGAAGAGTTAAACAGACGTGGTGTGAGAACGACAGACCGCAATGTTCAAATGCTTTACGAGCGTTATCTTACTCTCCTTGGAGCCAGTGTAGACCAACATATACGCGAAGTGTTGCATCATGTAAGTTCACAAAACGGAGGATTGATGCTTTCCATGGATGGTGTGCAACCAAAAAAAAGGGAATGAAACTTTATATGTCATCCGTGAAGTGTTTAGTGGGACGGTACTAGCTGCCAAGAATCTGAAAAGCGGATCATCAGAGGAACTACAGAACCTGATTCGCCCTATCGTAGAATTGGGTTACCCTATTATTGGCATTGTAAGTGATGGGCAACAATCCATTCGACTAGCCTTTGAAACATTGCTCCCCGACGTCCCGTATCAATACTGCCAGTATCATTATCTGAAAGACATCGCTAAACCGGTTATGGACTTGGACCGAAAACTTAAAACAGGAATCAAGAAAACCCTTCGTGGCATTCGGGAAGTTGAGCGAAAATTAGAGGCACAACAAACATCGAATGAAATTGAAGTAGCTAAAGGGGCCTTCCATCATCCAAGGTATCATCAGAACATTCAGAAAACTTAATAACTTCGAAGAGCATTACAAAGAAGTATGAGCGTCCAACTCTGAGCGGCTACCTGAATCAACCACTTTTGGACGCGGTTTCGCTTTTTCCCCGGAGCCGGGCAGTCCAACCCCCAGCAGGGAGCCCAAGAAGCTACAGCGATTTCGCCTCTTTCCTCGCCCACCGAAAGTCCCGATCAAGCGAACTACATCGTAGCAACAACTTACATCATCCTCCCAAGCCCCTACCCCGCATCCCACTGCCAGAATTAATCTCTCCCACGCACTCTTTAGATTTTCTTTAAACATTTTTGCTATAGTGGTCAGTAATGACTCAGATTCGTGCGGAGGTGCAGCCGATGAGAATATTAATCGTAGACGACGCCCTAAGTATTTTTTTTCGTTCGTT
This sequence comes from Brevibacillus sp. NSP2.1, assembly GCF_000470975.2. Taxonomy (NCBI): domain Bacteria; kingdom Bacillati; phylum Bacillota; class Bacilli; order Caryophanales; family Paenibacillaceae; genus Brevibacillus; species Brevibacillus sp. NSP2.1. The sequence goes on from NZ_CP048274.1 coordinate 319,811, forward strand.
TTTTGAAATATTTTGGGATTTTGATTTTCCGAGACCTTTAATCCTTCCGTCTTCATAAACTCTTACATCGAGATCGCTGACCTTAACCATGTCAAAACTAACCTCTTCTTCAATCTCTTTAAAGTCTTTGCTGGCAGCACCTACAGTAAATGGGATCAAGCTAGTCAGTGTAACAGTTGCAACTAGAGAAGCTATGATTTTTTTTTTTGAAAAGGGAAACATTTTGAAAACCTCCTAATGTATGGTATATTTGGACCGTAACCATATTATGGAAATATGTCAACATTTGTAAAATGAAGGGGATATGTAAATGAAAAAGAAAAAACTTATTGTTTTTTTGGGTACATTGTTTCTTGTAATGATGGGGCTTTTACTAATATGGAGTATTTATTTTAAGGAAAAGACAGTAGCCATCGTAAAAGTAAAAGAGGTTAGCAATGACTTCATAGTAATTGAGGATCAGCTCAACGTGAAAACAACTATTGATGTCCCGAAGGTTATTACGAAATTAATTAAAGCGAACGAAGAATATTTTGTAGAGTATGAGTCTAGCTTTATAGGATTGCCGAAACTTGTTTCTATAGAACCCCTAAACGAAAGATGAAACCACTAGCGTTGCATTAATGTTGTCGAAATAACCAAAAAATTTTGTATTTATGCAGGACACAAAAAAATCCTTTACAGAAAAACCATCCAATTGACTCCAGCGCGTGTTCATGACCGGACTCAACTTGACACGCTTGTAGACAATCCTGGTACGACGTATGTGTTTGATCGGGGATTTGTGGACTACGCCAAGTTTGACGCGTTCTGTGAACGCCGGATCTTCTTCGTTACGCGAGCAAAGAAGAAGGCAGCGATTCGCTATCTGTTTGATCATCCTGTTTCCGAAGGGAGTTCCATCAAAAGGAATGGTTATGTACAAATAGGGACACAGCAAAATCGCATGAACCATGTCCTTCGCCTCATCGAGACAACCGATTCACAGGAAAATCCCTTCTGCTGATTACGAATCGATGGGAGTTATCTGCCCAAGGGATCAGTGAGATGCATCGAAGTCGCTGGGCCATTGAAATCTTTTTTAAATGGTTGAGGCAGCACGTGAAGATTACTTCGTTTTACGGGAAAAGCCAAGAAGCCGTTCTGAACCAAGTTTTCATTGTGCTGATCGCCTTTTGCTTACTTTTCTTGGTCAAAATCTTCTCCGCTGGCCAAGCGAGCTTGTTGCAAGCCTACCGGTGGTTACGTGTCATGCTCTGGGAGGATAGCCAAATTTGGTGGGAGCGATTAACGTCGAAGCGAAGAAAGCTTGATACATAAACGGGAAAGAACCTGTTGTGTAGCATCTAGTATAACTGCATATAAATACCAAAATGGACGGAACTACCTTTGTGGGTCACTCCGTTCTTTCGCCATTTGAAAACGAAGAACGCATTCAGAAAAATCAGATTTTTCTCCTGCGCTCCCAGGTGGTTGAAGAAGAAGAGAGTCATATGAAGAGAAAGGCTCTAATTTTAAGGGGTTAAACCGTTTTTCGTGTGCTGTGCTTCCCCTTGTTTTGTCCCAGCACCTATGTTTACACTAAATAGAATCGATTAAACCAATCTATCGAAAGAGAAGGTGATTCTCTTTGCTCCATAAAGCACAGGAAGTTTTGCAAAAATACTTTGGCTACGAATCATTTCGCGAAGGACAAAAGAAGATTATCGAGAGCCTGCTGGCAGGCCATGACACGATAGGCATCATGCCGACCGGCGGTGGAAAATCAATCTGCTATCAAGTACCGGCCATGCTTTTCGACGGCGTAACGATCGTCATTTCGCCGCTCATCTCGCTGATGAAGGACCAGGTAGATGTGCTGGTCAACATGGGGATTGCGGCGACACAGATCAACAGCTCGCTCGACTACAGCGAGGTGCGCGAGCGCTTGCGGATGGCGGCGCGCGGGGAGTACAAGCTGCTTTACATCGCTCCTGAGCGGCTGGAGTCGGAAACGTTTCAAAATTTGATCCGCAATGTGCCGATTTCGTTCGTCGCTGTCGATGAGGCGCACTGTGTCTCGCAATGGGGCCACGATTTCCGCCCCAGCTACCTGGAGATCGCCCGCTTTTTGCGCACGCTGCCAGAGCGTCCCATCGTCGCAGCCCTGACAGCGACGGCGACGCCGGAAGTGACCGCCGATATCAAGCGCCAGCTTTCCCTGGAGGATGAGCGTCTCTTTATCACTGGTTTTGGCCGCGACAACCTCATCCTGTCGGTGCGCAAAGGAGAAAACCGCCGCGGCTTTATCCAGGCGTATTTGAAAGCCAACAGGCAGCATGCCGGAATCATCTACGCCGCCACGCGAAAAGACGTCGATGCTCTGCACGCCGACCTTGCGAAGCGCGGCTTTTCGGTCACCAAATACCACGCCGGGCTGTCAGAGGAAGAGCGGGCGGCGAATCAGGAAGCGTTCCTGTTCGATGACGTCCGCACGATGGTCGCGACCAATGCATTCGGGATGGGCATTGACAAGTCCAATGTGCGCTACGTCATCCATTACAACATGCCGAAAAACCTGGAGGCGTACTACCAGGAAGCGGGACGCGCCGGGCGCGATGGCGAGCCGAGCGAGTGCATTTTGCTGTACCAGCCGCAGGACATCCAGACCCAGTCGTTTTTTATCGAGCAAAACCAGTTGACCGACGAACGCAAGGAGCACGAGTACAAAAAGCTGTATGCCATGGTCGACTACTGCCGGACGCCGCGCTGCCTGCAGCAGTACATCGTGCAGTATTTCGGAGAGGCGGATGCGCCTGAGTGCGGGCGCTGCCACAACTGCACCGATGAAACCGAACTGACCGACATCACGCTCGAAGCGCAAAAAATCTTTTCCTGCGTCAAACGGATGCGGGAGCGCTTCGGCGCGGCACTGGTCGCCCAGGTACTCAAAGGCTCGAAAAACAAGAAGGTCACGCAGTTCCGGTTCGATCAGCTTCCTACCTACGGGTTGATGAAGGAGTACAAGGAAAAAGAAATCGCCGACCTGATCCAACTGCTCATTGCCGAAGGATACTTGCAGGTGACGGAAAGCCAGTACCCGACTGTGAAGCTGGGAGAGCGGGCGCTGCCAGTGCTCAAGGGCGAGGAGCGCGTCGTGCAAAAAATCTCGCTCCGCCCTGTGGCGCTCGCAGAGGACGACGAGCTGTTCGAGCAGTTGCGTTCGCTGCGCAAGGAAATCTCACAGAGCGAAGGCGTGCCGCCATACGTCATTTTCCACGACAGCACTTTGAAGGAAATGAGCAGCCTCTGCCCGACCGACAAGCAGGCGATGCTCAAGATCAAAGGTGTGGGCGAAGCCAAGTTCGACAAGTACGGCCACCTCTTCCTGGAATGTTTGCAAAACTACGCCGCTGTCAAGCCGTGACGGTCACTGTCACGGCTTTTCGCTATTGTAGCGGTGGTCAAAACAAAAGCCGTGACGCTGACTATCACGGCTTTTGCTACTTTATGCACTGGCGCCATCCACTCACGCACGCAGCAGTCTTCTCTTTCCCCCGCTTTAGCCCGCGATTCGACTGCGATGCTTCATCAGATACAGCAGAAAAGCCAGAAGCAGCAACCCTTGGGCGACGATAGCAACGGAGATGGAGGCGCCCAGGAATACGACCAGGTAGTAAATCCCCGACCCGGCAGCCATCAAAAAGTTTTCGATAAAATTTTGAATCGCAATCGTCTTGCCGGAGCCGACCATCTTTTTGCCCTCGTCCTGCAAGATCGTATTCATCGGAATGATGAACACCCCGCCCATGAACCCGACCAGAAGCAGCAGGCAGATCGCAATGACTGTCACGTGAATCCACGGAAACAACACGATGATGAGAAACATGCCGAAGCCGTAGCCGACTGAGCGGGTGAACCGGGACAGCGGAATCAGCCGCGGGGCGAGAAAAGCGCCGATGATGATCCCGATTGACGTCGTAGCCAGGATCAGCGAGACGGAAAAGCTTTGCGGGTTAATCCCGAGTGCGGCGGGTATCCAGGCCAGCACGGCGACCCGCAGCACAGCCGAGCTCATCCAGAAGGCCCCGGTTCCGATCAGCGCAAAGCTCGTTTCCGCACGGTTCATCAGGTGCTGGAAGTCGATGAAAAAGCGGCGTGCTTCCGTACCGTAACGAATCGAGGCGTTCCCCCGGATGCGCGGGATGAAAAAGGTCATGCCCAGCGACAACAGGTAGAGGGCAAGACAGATGCTCGAAGAGAACAGCGGCGCTGTCATGGAGGCGATCGCTCCGCCCCCGCCGATTCCGGTCAAGATCGCGACGATCGTGTACGCCTCAATCCGCGCGTTGGCCTGGAACAGCTCCTGTTCATTGCGAGTCAGCTCCGGCAGGATGCCGTACTTGGCAGGCGAGTAGACAACCGCGCCGACCCCCACCGTAAAGTAGCAGAGCATCAACAGCAAAATGCTGGAGTGATCGATGACGAACAGCAGCACGACACCGAGTGCTTTTATCAGGTTGCCGATCACCAGAACGAACGACTTGGCGTGTTTGTCGGCAAAAGGCCCGACGAGCGGAGCGAGAAAAACGTACGGCAGAAAAAAGGAAATGGAAACGAGTGCGAGCATTGCGGGAGAAAAGCCGTTCTCCCGCAGCAGGTTGGCAATGACAAACAAAATCATGTTGTCGGCAAAGGCCGAGAGAAATTGCGTGAAATACAAGGCTTGCAGCGGTTGTAGTCGCATCTTCACATCAGTTTCCTCCACTTTCCGCCAGTTGCTTCAGACTGACGTAGTCCGTTTTTCCGCTCCCGAGAAGTGGCAGAGTTTTGATGACCTGCATCGTGCCGGGAATGAGCAGCGGCGAGTATTGCTTTTCCGTCAAATACGCGCGCAGTTGACTGAGCTGAACGGTTTCATCTGTAGTAAACAACAGGACGCGCTCGCCTTTTCGCTGGTCGTTGACGGTGATCGCGGCAAAGCCGGAGTGACCGAAGCATTGCATGGCCAGCTCTTCCACCAGATTGAGCGACACCATCTCGCCGCCGATTTTGGCAAAACGTTTCAGGCGAGACTGAATGCTGAGAAAGCCTTCCTTGTCAGCCGTCACCAGATCGCCTGTGTGGTACCATTCCCCGGCGGGCACGAAGCCTTTGCCGTGAATCAGGTAGCCTTTCATGACGTTCGGGCCTTTGACGAGCAGCTCTCCGCCTTCGTCAATGCCTGCGACCGGGTCCAGCCGATAGCTCATGCCGGGCACGAGTCGACCTACTGTTCCAGGCTTGTTGGCGAGCGGCGTGTTGAGCGCGAGAATCGGAGCGGTTTCGGTCGCGCCGTAACCTTCGAAAATCCGCACGCCGAACTTATCCATCCACAGCTTGCGCACGTCGTCCTTCAGCTTTTCTGCGCCTGCAAACACGTAGCGCAAAGAGTAGAAGTTGTACGGGTGCGCCATCCGTCCGTAGCCAGCCATGAACGTCGAAGTCCCGAACAAAATGGTCGCGTTCTGATCGTACACCAGCTCCGCAATCGCCTTGTAGTGCAGCGGGCTCGGATACAGATACACCGGAATGCCCTTGATGATGGGCAAAAGCGTGCCAGCAGTCAGTCCGAAGCTGTGAAACATCGGCAGCGCGTTGAAAAACTTGTCGCGGCTCGTAATGTCGATCATGCTGGTCACTTGCTGGATGTTGGCGTACAGATTGGTGTGCGTCAGCACGACGCCTTTTGGCTTGCTTTCGCTGCCGGAGGTGAACAGAATCAGTTCATTGGCACTCTTCGCGGCTTTTTTCTTTGTCATATACGCGGTGAGGGCAGCCAGCTTGTCAAAAGCGGTGGCCGATGCTTTCAAATCTTCCAGGTAAATAATCTGGATGCTCGGCGAAAGGCCCGCGATAATGTGCTCCAGCTTGCCTTTTTCGATGAAGGCGCGCGAGGTCAGGATCGTATCGATACGGGCTGTCTCGCAGCAGTCGAGCAGCGAACGGATGCCGAGCGAAAAGTTCAGGATTGCAGGTGTTTTCCCGATGCAAAACAGCGCCAGCAAAGTAACCAGGTGCCCGACCGAGTTGGGGAGAAATACGCCGACGACCGGTTTCCCCATTAAGGGCTGTTGCAGTTTGTTGCCGAGCAGATAGCTGCCGATGAGCAGGGTGCGGTAATTGATGGCCGAGGTCAAGTCTTTGGCGATCTCCATTTTCGGCCCGTTAAGGCGGGCGGCTACCAGCGCTTCATCGAACAGGTTGACGTTTTGCTTCATCCGGCTTTGGAACAGCTCCTCCTGCATCGTGCGCAGGATCAGGTCGTTGGCGGCCGTCTTTTGTTCACGCATCGAGCGGTTTTCGTCGCGCGGGATGGTGAACGGCGTGCCGACTGTCATGGTGACGGCAGGAAACAGCGAGCGGCGCAGCTTGCCTTGCAAATAAGAGAAGATCGAGCGCTCCAGGCCGTTGATCGCGATCGGGTAGACGGTTGCGCCTGTTCTCATGGCGAGGTAGCCGACGCCGCTGTAAATTTTCATCAGGCCGCCCGTTGTGGTGATGCGGCCTTCCGGGAAAATCACCAGCGTCTCTCCTTTGCGGATGACCCGCAGCATGTGGCGGATCGAGTACGGGTTGAGAGGATCGATCGCGATGTGCTTGCGGAAGCGCAGGAAAAAGGCAAACCGCTTGGCGATCCCGGTGTTGACGACAAAGGTAGCTCCCGTAGGCAAGCAAAAGGAAAGGAGTACCGCGTCGAGCAGGGAGACGTGATTGGGAATGATAAGTGACGGCTTCGTCAGGTCGATTTTGTTTACACCGTGAATGCGAGGCCGAAACCACAGCAGCAAAATCATTTTCAGGAAGGCATGAATGAGGACCATGTAGACCACACCTTTTCAAAGGATAATGGCGTTGCTTTATAGTCCTCATTGTAAGGAGTGGGGGAAGTAAAAAAAGTACCAACATTCATTGGTACCTGGTCATAATACCTAGAATAGCTTTTTCTGGCTCGCTTTTGCGGCCGCTTCTTTGCTCGTTTTGACGCCCATTTTTTTCAGGATGCGGTTGATGTGGTTTTTGATGGTCCGCTTGGTGATGTGCAGGGACTGCTCGATTTGCGTCTGCGTCTTTCCCTGATGGATCAGTTGCAGAATGTCCTTCTCCGCGGGGGAGAGCAGCTTCTGGTTTTCTTCGTTTTTCAGGCGCAAAAACTCGTTGCGCAAAGCAGCCGCTGCTGTCGGGTGAATCGCCGACTGGCTGTTGTGGGCAGCGCGGATGGCGTCGGGAATTTCCTTGAAGCTGGACTTGCTGATGTAATTGACGGCGCCAGCAGAGAAGGACTCGACAATCACATCCTCGGCGGTCAAGGACGTGAGCATGATGATTTTACAGTCTGCCTCAAGCGCAATCAGCTCCATCGCGGTTTCGATTCCGTCGAGGTTGTTTTCGGTCAGGTTGATGTCCATCAGGACGACGTCGGCTTCTGCCGCCAAAAAGCGCTCGGTCGCTTCCGCCTTCGTGCCCGCCTCGCCGACGACGGTGAGGTCTGCTTCTTTGTTCAGGTAGTCGACCAGTCCTTTTCGCCAGACAGGGTCGTCCTCGACGAGAAATACTTTGATAGTCTCCATGTTCATATCCTCCCTTCTGTTTGGGCAGAGCTTGTGATGACTCGTTTTTTCGGGAAGAACAAAAACACCGTCGTTCCTTTTCCTGGCTCGCTGTATATCTCCAGCATTCCCTGATGCTTTTGCATGACGTTATAGCAATAGGAAAGTCCAAGGCCGAAGTTTTGTCCGGTTCGTTTGGTAGAGAAAAAAGGATCGAGCACGTGCGGCAAATTTTCCTTGGAAATGCCTGTACCCGTATCCGCGACGGCGATGACGAGGTGACGGTTGGACAAAAACAGTTGCAGGGTGAGCTTGCCGCCGGACTTCATCGCTTCGATCGCGTTCATGCACAAATTGGTGAGAATTTCCCTAAGCTGCACGGGATCGCCGTACAGGTGGAGGCTCTCATCCAGCTCGCATTCCACCAGCACCTGCTGCTTTTCCATGTAAGGCTTCAAGTTTTGGATGACTTGCTTGATGATCTCGCCAGGCGCGCTGGGGGATTCGCGCAGCTCGACGTCGCGAAGCTGGTTTTGAATCCGGTTCATCATGTCCAACATGTGCTGGGACGATTGCAGGAGGACGAGCGCGTCTTCCTTCAGGTTCGGCTGGTTTGTTTCCTCCGCGTACGATTCGATCCGATCGGCGTACAGCGAGATTTTCCCCACTTCGTTTTTGATCGTGTGATTAATGATTTGCGCTCCTGACGTGAGAGCGCGCAACGTGCTGTCCAGACGTCTTTTTTCCACGCGGAGCCGGACGCCCAAAAAGCCGTATTTCAAACTGATGGCAACAATCAAAATGAACTGGATCGCGACGACCAGCATGTTGTAGCGCCATGCTTCGTAGTCATTCTGGATGCGCATGATGTAGATGAAGATAAAGACGAAAAAGAGCGGGACGATGATTAACACGTTCGTGAAAAAGCTGTTCTTTTTGACCAGTGGGTCTTTCTCGTTCCGGTACTGTACGATCAGCAGAGTGCAGGCGATCAGAAAAAAAGGAATGACCCATGCCACCATGATCCAGTAATTGAAGGCCAGTACAGGATAAATGGGGGTGATCGCGAGCATTAGCGCCGGGAGGCAGAGCGCGGCGAACTGGGCAATCAGCTTTGTTCTCCGGGTGAGAAACTCCGCCGAATGGACGGCGAACATGAGAAACGAATAAGGCAACCCGACCTGGCAAATAAAGGACGAGAGGCGGCTAAGAAAAAGCAAAGTCTGCTCCGTCCCGGCATTCATGGTAAAAGCATCGGCCCAGAGCGGCATGATCGTCTCGTCAATGACCGCCGAGAGGAAGCCGCCCCCTCCGATAAAGGCAGTGGCGCAGGCCCAGCGGATCGACGTGCGTTTCGGGTCCGTGAACAGGACCAATAGACCTAGCGCCCATATGGTGAATAAGATGAAAACCATCATGGCAAGCGATCTCCTGTGTCAGTCATGTTACACCCATTATAGCGTACCTGGGAGGCAGAAAACGAAAATGAATCGGTTTCCAAAAAATAGGCAAGCAGCCATCCTTTTCTCAGAGAAGGGTGGCTGTTTATTTTGCCGGGATGAGGCGTGTCCATCCAGCATATTCATAGGTAAGAAGGTTTTTCCAGTGTAGCGTGGAAATGAAAACGAATCAGTTGAGTGGCAGGTGAACAGTGGTGAAACGAGTCGATTTCATTTACCAGAAGCTGCTTGAGTCCGGTCCCGATAAAAAAATCAGCGCAGGCGAGCTGGCCGAGCTCCTGGGCCTTAGCCGCGCCAATGTCAGCAGCGATTTGAACCGCTTATGGAGGGAAGGGCGCATTGAAAAAGAAGAGGGGCGTCCTACCTTGTTTTATGTCAAAAAAGCGAATGACTCGCTTTATTTGGCGCAAACGGCATTGGACAGGCTGGCGAAGACGAACAAAAGCCTGATGACTCGCATCGAGCAGGCAAAGGCAGCGGTGCTGTATCCGCCGCGCGGGATGCACTGCCTGATTTTGGGCGAAACGGGAGTAGGCAAGTCGTGGTTTGCGGGGATGATTCACGAGTTTGCCGTCGATATTGGCCGGCTGGACAAGGGGGCGCCCTTTGTCGTTTTTAACTGCGCCGACTACGCCAACAACCCGCAGCTTTTGATAAGCCAACTGTTCGGCGTCAAAAAAGGGTCGTACACCGGAGCGGAGATGGACCGCAAAGGGCTGGTGGAAAAGGCGGACGGCGGGATTCTTTTTCTCGATGAGGTTCACCGCTTGCCAGCAGAGGGGCAGGAAATATTTTTTACGTTCATGGACAAAGGGACGTTCCGCCGGGTCGGAGAAACAGAGGTGGAGCGTTCCGCGCAGGTGCAAATCGTCATGGCAACGACCGAAAACCCGGAATCCAGCCTGCTCAAGACGTTCATGCGCCGCATCCCGATGGTCATCAAGCTGCCCTCCCTGGTGGAGCGGGGGATGGAGGAGCGCTTGGGGCTTGTCATGGAAATTTTTCGCGAAGAAGCGTTTCGGCTGGGACGGGAAATTCAGGTATCGGCAAGCGTGGTGCAAGCGTTTCTCTGCTATCATTGCCCGAACAATATCGGCCAGTTGAAGACGGATATCCAACTGACCTGCGCCAGCGCTTATGCCGAGTTTATTTCCTTGAAAAAAAATCTGCTGCACGTCTCGATTCAGGACGTTCCGCATCACGTCAAGCAAGGGCTGCTTTTGGCAAAAGACTACCGCCAGGAGCTGGAGGAGCTGATTGGCACCGAGCACAAATGCTTTGTGGTGCAGCCGTCCGAGGAAAGCATCTGGTTTGGCGGCGAGTCGGAGAATGCCGCCGACAGCGTCTACGAAAAGATCGAGCAAAAAATATACGAGTTGCAAAACCAGGGGGTCAGCGAGGAAGAACTGGAATTTGATATCGAGCATTACTTCACCACGTTTATCAAAGGGGTTCATCAGCGCATCAACAAAGGCGACATGGCGCGGATTATTGATCCGATCATCATTCACCTCGTCGAAGACATCGTGCGCTATGCCGAGGCGAAGCTAGAGAAAATTTTGAGCCAAAAGGTCATCTTCGGCCTGGCGCTGCACATCCAGACGTCCAAGGAGCGGCTGTCGCAAGGAAAGCAAATCGTCCATCCGCACATCAACAGCGTGCGGCTCAAATACAAAAAGGAGTTTGCCGTAGCGCTGGAGTGCGTGCGCATGATCGAGGAAGCGCTGCTGATGGACTTGCCCATTGGCGAAGCGGGCTACCTGACCATGTTTTTCGTGCTGGATGACGAGAGCATGCAGGAGGAGCGGGAAACGATCGGTGTCCTGGTCATCACGCACGGCAGCGGGGGAGCGACGGCGATGGTCGACGTGACCAACCGCCTGCTGGTCACCCAATACGCGCGTGCCATCGACCTGCCGCTGGAGGAAGACTCGCTGGTCGTCCTGGAGCAAGCGATCAAGACAGCGCGGGAAATCGGGAGCGCAGCCGGGCTGCTTTTGCTCGTCGACATGGGCTCGCTGCTTGGATTCGGGGAGATCATCGAAAAGGAGCTGGGCATTCCGGTGAAGGTGGTGCCGATGGTGAGCACTCCGCATGTGATCGAGGCGACGCGCAAAGCGATGCTGGGGCATTCGCTGGACGACGTGTACCGCGATGTCGTCGGCATTTCGATGGGGCAGCGGGAGGAGTTACCCAAAGAGGCGGCAGACAAGGCGGTGCCTGCCTTGACGATCGTAGCGGCCTGCCTGTCCGGCGAGGGCAGCGCGCTGTTTTTGAAAAAGCTGCTCGAATCGAAGCTGCGCTACGACGAGAAGCTGCTGGAATTTGTTCCGCTGCAGCTCATGGACAAAGCGCAGGCGAAAAGCCGGTTGAAAAAGCTCAAGGAAGAGCGGACGGTTCTGTGCGTCGTGAGCAACTACATGCTGGATCGCGACTTGCGCTGCCACAGCATGGACGATGTGGTGAACGGCGAGGCGCTGTCCGATATCCAGCAGTTGATTGATCTGGAAGAAGCTTATGTGAAGATGAAGGAATCGCTCAGGGAGCACCTGAAAATGGTGAGGGGCCAAGACGTTCTCGACGACGTCAGGACGTGTGTGGCGCGCATGGAGGAGCGGCTTGGCAACAAGCTGGTTTTCGATACGCGAATCGGGGCGTATTTGCACATCTGCTGCCTGGTGGATCGGCTGAAAGCCGGGGAGCGTTCCGTAGCCTATACCGACAAGGTGCCGTTTTTGGCGGAAAACCGCAAGCTGTACAGCCTGATTCGCCATGAGTTGCAGCCGTTGGAGGACAAATACGACGTGGTCTTCAGCGAGGACGATGTATGCTTTGTCATGAATTTTTTCATACACAACAAAACACTGGCGTAGCTAGTGTTTTAATTTTTGCCAATTTGTCCCTGTTAACAAAACACTACAGCGCTTACATTCAAACACTACTCGCCTGCCCAGAATGCGGCTGCCCGGCAAACGAGATAACGATGCGTTTTGTTTTGAAAGCGCATACAAAAAGGGTGTTTTGGCACGTGACTTGCTCTAGGAAAAGGACATAACCAACTGAGGGGAGGAAGCTGGATTGAATATTTTGCTATGCTGCGCAGCGGGGATGTCAACGAGTCTGCTCGTGCAAAAAATGGAGCAGGCGGCACGGGAAAAAGGGCTGGAAGTGAAAATCTGGGCGGTGTCGGCAGATGAGGTGAAGCACCATATTGACCAGGCACAGGTGCTTCTGCTGGGCCCGCAAGTCCGCTACAAGCTGGCGGAAATGAAAAAAGAAGGGGCGGCGAGAGGGATTCCGGTCGATGTGATTAGCACGGTTGACTACGGCTCCCTGAACGGGAAAAACGTGCTGGAATTTGCGCTTCGTCTAAAACAGTAGAGGGGGATGCGTATGGCAGGGTTTATTTCTTTTCTGGAAGACCGCGTGATGCCTGTCGCGGGCAGGATCGCGGAGCAGAAGCATTTGCAGGCGATTCGCGACGGAATCATTCTTACCATGCCTTTGCTCATTATCGGCTCTCTTTTCCTCATCATCGGTTTTATTCCCATCCCTGGTTACAGCGAATTCATGAGCGGAATCTTCGGCGATCAATGGCTGACCAAGCTGTTGTATCCGGTGAACGCGACGTTTGACATCATGGCGCTCATCGTCAGCTTCGGGGTGGCGTACCGATTGGCGGAAAAGTACAAGGTCGATCCGCTGTCAGCAGGTGCGATCTCGGTCGCTTCCTTTTTGCTCGCGACCCCTTACAAGACGATGTTCACCCCGGAAGGTGCAACGGCAGCGCAAGAGGTAGGCGGAGTCATTCCTGTCGCCTTGATGGGAAGCCAAGGGCTGTTTGTAGCGATGCTTTTGGCCGTGTTGTCCACGGAGATTTACCGCAAAATCATTCAAAAGAAAATCGTCATCACCATGCCGGACGGGGTTCCGCCTGCTGTCTCCCGCTCCTTCGTGGCGCTGATTCCCGCTTCGGCCGTGCTGCTGGTCGTCTGGTTGCTGCGCATCCTGATTGAAAACACCTCGTTTGAAAGCATCCACAACATCGTGTCTGACTTGCTGGTCGGTCCGCTGAGCGCGCTCGGCAGCAGTCTGATCGGAGCGATTGTCTGCGTGCTGCTCGTCCAACTGCTTTGGTCGCTCGGCCTGCACGGGGCGGCGATTGTCGGCGGTATCATGAGCCCGATCTGGCTCACCTTGATGGACCAAAACCGGGCGGCGTTCCAGGCGAATCCGAATGCCGAACTGCCCAACGTGATTACCACCCAGTTTTTCGACCTATGGATTTATGCGGGCGGTTCCGGCGCGACGCTGGCGCTCGTCGTCCTGATGCTGTTTCGGGCGCGCAGCGAGCAGATGAAAAACATCAGTCGGCTCTCCATCGGCCCTGGCCTGTTCAACATCAACGAGCCTGTCACCTTCGGCATGCCGATCGTCATGAACCCGCTTTTGATTATTCCGTTTATCCTCGCCCCAGTCGTGCTGGTCATTGTCAGCTATGTGGCGATGTCGCTGGGATGGGTAGCAAAGCCGAGCGGTGTCGCTGTACCGTGGACGACTCCGGTCATTATCAGCGGATATTTGGCTACTGGCGGGAAGCTTTCGGGCAGCGTGCTCCAACTCGTGAACTTCGTCATCTCGCTGTTGATCTACTACCCGTTCTTCCGTCTGTGGGATAAGCAAAAGTTGAACGAGGAACAGGCGCATGCCGCTCCCGACAAAGTCGTAAATATGTAATTTCCCGGAGGAGAGGCATGATATGAAGCTGATTGTGAATGCAGATGACTTCGGGTATTCCAAAGGGGTGAATCTGGGGATCATCGAGGCGCATCGGGCGGGTGTCGTCACCTCTGCGACGGCCATGGTCAACATGAACGGGTTCGAGCATGCGGTTCAGCTTGCCAAAAAGACGCCCACGCTCGGGGTAGGCATCCATCTGGTGCTCACTTGCGGCTTCCCGGTCAGCCAAAACGTGCCGTCGCTGACAGATGAGCACGGGCGCTTTCGGCGCGGACACGATTATTTGAGCCTGGCGTCGCCGGAGGAAGTGGAAAGGGAGCTGCGCAGCCAACTGGAAAAGTATTTGCAAACAGGTCTTGCTTTGACGCATATCGACAGCCATCACCACGTTCATGCCCATGCCGCGGTCTTGCCGATTGTGCTTGGCCTGGCAAAAGAATACCAGGTTCCGGTTCGGTATCCGTGGTCGTTTTCGCCCGAAGCGCGGGCAGAGCATCCGGAGGTGATGACGACAGAAGGCTTTTCCGAACGGTTTTACGGAGACGGCCTGACTACGCAGTCGTTTATCGACGTGGTGGAGGAGCTTGCGGACTGCGATGTGGCGGAGATAATGACACATCCGGCGTATTTGGACGAAGAGGTGTTGACAGGCAGCTCGTACACGCTGCAACGCGCGCGGGAGCTGCACATTTTGACCGCACAAGAGATAAAGGAGTACGTGCAAAAGCGCAATGTACGGCTGGTAACTTATAAAGAACTCGGATAGGTGGAGATTGATGTGGACCATACAGACGTTATTTTTCAGTTGATTTTGCACGGAGGAAACGCGAGAAGCCTGGCGATGGAAGCAATCGCCCTGGCGAAAAACAAAGACATGGCAGGCGCACAGGATGCGCTGAGGCGAGCTGGCGAAGAACTGAGCCGGGCCCATCATCATCAAACCGCTTTTATTCAAAAGGAAATCGCGGGAGAGAAGCCTGAGATCAGCATGCTGTTGATCCACGCGCAGGATCATCTGATGAATGCGATGACGATCAAAGATTTGGCCAGCGAGTTCGTCGAACTGTACAGCCATGTCCACGCAGGGAAGGAGGCAGGAGTGTGAGCGGAATCAAAATCGTTACGATTGGCGGAGGATCGAGCTATACGCCGGAGCTGGTAGAGGGCTTCATCAAACGGTACGACGAGCTGCCCGTGCGCGAGCTGTGGCTCGTGGACATTCCCGAGGGCGAGAAAAAGCTGCAAATCGTCGGGGCGCTGGCAAAGCGCATGGTGGAAAAGGCCGGGGTGCCGATTCAGGTGCACCTGACGCTGGATCGGCGCAAAGCGCTGGCGGGAGCCGATTTTGTCACGACACAAATGCGCGTGGGGCTTTTGGACGCGCGGATTAAAGATGAGCGCATCCCGCTGAAGTACGGGGTCATCGGGCAGGAGACAAACGGTCCGGGCGGGCTGTTCAAAGGATTGCGCACGATTCCGGTCATTATGGATATTTGCCGCGACATGGAGGAGCTGTGCCCGGATGCCTGGCTGATTAACTTCACCAACCCGGCTGGCATGGTGACAGAGGCGGTACTCCGGCATGCGAACCGCAGCAAGGTCATCGGGCTGTGCAATGTTCCGATCGGGATGAAAATGGGCGTCGCGACGATTTTGGGTGTCGACCAGTCGCGGGTGCACATTGATTTTGCCGGGCTGAACCATATGGTGTTCGGGCTTGGAGTGTACGTGGATGGCGACAATGTCACTTCGCAAGTAATCGACAAGCTGACGGGCGAGCAATCGGGAATCACGATGCAAAACATACTCGACCTCGGCTGGGAAAAAGACTTCATCAAGGCGCTGGGCATTCTTCCTTGCCCGTACCATCGCTATTACTATCAGACCAGCACCATGCTTGCGCACGAGCAGGAAGAAGCGAGCAAAAACGGCACGCGTGCAGAAGTGGTCAAGCGGGTGGAAGCGGAGCTGTTTGCGCTCTATGAAGATCCCGACCTGAACATCAAGCCGCCGCAGTTGGAAAAGCGCGGGGGAGCGTACTACAGCGAGGCGGCCTGCAACCTGATCCACTCGATTTACAACGACCGCCGGGATATTCAGCCCGTAAACGTCCGCAACAATGGCGCGATTGCGAGCATTCCTGACGATTCCGCTGTCGAGGTGAACTGCGTCATTACGAAGGAAGGGCCGATTCCGTTGGCCGTAGGCGATTTGCCTGTGCCTGTGCGCGGGCTTGTGCAGCAGATCAAGTCGTTCGAACGGGTAGCGGCGGAGGCGGCTGTCACGGGCGATTACCACAAGGCGCTGCTGGCGATGGCGATTAACCCGCTGGTGCCGTCCGACGTGGTCGCGAAGCAAATTCTCGATGAAATGCTGGAAGCGCACAAGGAGTATCTGCCGCAGTTTTTCAAGCCGGTGACGTGAAGGTGGGAGACTGGTGGAACGGCGTAGCAGGCGGGGCAGGAGCATGAGATACAAGCTGCTTGCCCTGAGCAGGATCGGTATCCGCTCAAAATCCAGCCGGCGTCAGCGCTCGCGGAGTACGTCCGGGCCAAGCAAGTGTGCGCCCCCAAAATATTCGTTACCGGAGAAGCGGAGCGGATCGCGGCGGCCAGGCGGGAGCTGGAACGCGCCAGTCTGGAAAAAATCAGAGTGACGGCATCCGGCGAGCGCAATCTGGAGATTTTGCCGGAAGGGGTATCCAAAGCAAGCGGACTCGCGGTACTGACAGAAAAGCTGGGAATCGGTCCGGAAGAAATCGTAGCCGTCGGCGACAACTACAACGATGCGGAAATGCTGCAATATGCCGGAATGGGCGTGGCGATGGGCAACGCCCCGGACGATGTGAAGCGGCTGGCCCGCTACGTGACCGACACGAACGACCAGCACGGCGTGGCCGCTGTCATCCGCAAGTTTTTCACCATACACGATGCATGAGGCAGAAAAGGAGGAGTGCAATGGTCCGTTTTAGCGTCGAAATTACCGTAAGTGGCGGCCTTCATGCCCGTCCGGCTTCTGTCCTGGTAAACCTGCTCAACCAATACCGCTCGTCGGTCAAAATGATCTACAACGACAAGCAGGCCAATGGCAAAAGCATTCTCAGCGTCATGGCGCTGGGCGTGAAGACCGGGGACGAGATGACGTTTGAGGTGGAGGGCGTCGACGAACAGGAGGCGGCAACGGCTCTGCGGTCGTTGTTTGAGCGAAATTTCGCCATCTAGTAGCGTTAAAAGTGCAGGAGCAAATCAAAAAAGCCAGTGCCCGAACAAATGGGCATTGGCTTTTCGTCATTTTCGGGCAATGCTTCGCATGCGGGTTTGCCAGTGCAGCGCTGGGGACGACAGGGTCCCGACAAAAGGCAGGCAGGCACTAGGCGTTTTTGCGAAACACGACCATCACCTTGAAGTAATCGCCGTCAATTTCGATGGAGAGGCGGCCGCCTTGCAGCTCGACGATGCTTTTCGCAATCGCGAGTCCGAGGCCGGAGCCTTCGGTGTTGCGCGATTGGTCGGCACGCTTGAACCGCTCGAAAAGCTCTTGGGCGTCGAAGTCGATTTCGTAGGCAGAGACGTTTTTGATCGTCATGATGACTTCTCCCGGCTTTTCGTACAGATCGATCAGGACACGCGTGTTGGGCAAGGAGTATTTCAAGGCGTTGCCAATCAAATTCTCGAAGACGCGCCACGTCTTTTTCCCGTCAAGCGGTGCCACGATTTTCGGCTGCTCGACGTTGACGCGGAAGGTGAGGGACGACTGCTCGATCTTTTCGCTGAACTCCGCGATGGCTTGGTTGAGCAGGGATGCTACGTTCACCTGCTCGATGTGCAGCTCTACAGCTCCGCTGGACATTTTCGCCGCGTCAAACAGGTCGTCGATGAGCACCCGCAAGCGGGCCGTTTTGCGGTCCAATACATCGACATAGCTTTTGATCTCGTCTGCTGTCAGGTTTTCCCGTTTAAGCAGATCGACATAGTTGATAATCGAGGTGAGCGGCGTTTTCAAATCGTGCGATACATTGGTAATCAGCTCCGATTTCATGCGCTCACTCTTCATTTGTTCCTCCATCGCACTCTTTAATCCGAGCTTGATGTTGTTGAGCGAGTGAGCGAGATTGGAGAGGTTTCCTTTACGAATCTTTTCAATCGTTGCATCCAAATTTCCGGCTGACATCTCGGAGGCTCCCAGCATGATGCGGTTCATGAGCCCCAGGCGACGCAGGACGTAAGGGACGACGGTTGCCAGGTAGAACAAGCCGTATAAAAAAGAGAGGGAGAACAATTCCTCAGAGGCCTTTACCATGGCGACCAAGCCGAGCGCTACGCTCATGCCAAAGCCAACGGTCAAAATGAACAGCAGGGAGACTTTGAAAAACAGGCTTCGGTTGGTGTAGCTTTCCCGCAAGAGCACTTTTTGCCGGACGAACAAGCTTCTTTGCCATTGCTCGCGAAGCGATCCCGGGTGCAGGTACATATGCCATGCTTCCAGAGCTTGTAGCAGCAAATAGGCAGTGAACAGGGAGATGATCCCGAGTGTAAAGAAATGCTCGGCGTCAATCGGCAAGAAGAAAAAGAAAAAGCGCAAATTGAAAATCAGAGCCAGGTACGCGACCCCAATCGGGAGCAGCATGATAATCCGAATATCGAGCGGGATGCGCCGGAACAGTGCCAGGCTTTTGACGACAATCGGCTGTGCGGCGGCGCGGCTTAGCTTCAAATACCAGAGCAGCAGCGCAGTCACGAGCAGCGTCACCGTGAGCAGGGCGCATTCTCCGAGCAGCCGCTCCCGTTTGGAATCGAAATAGACGGCATCGGCATGAATCTGGCTGTAGCCTTCCGGGCTTTTCGGAACGTAAAAGATTCCGCTCCATTGACTCAATTGATAAGTACGGTTGATATCGGCAAACTCTCCGTATTTCTGATAGGAGTTTTCCGGAAAACGGATTGCATAGCGGGCGTTTTTACTCACTTCTGTTTCGGAAGGCTCGTGGGACATATTGGTGTACACTTTGCCCGTCTTGTTGTCTCTGACATAGTATTTGAATGAGCCGGTTCGCAGCGCAAGGCTGTTTTTTCGCTCTTCGTACTCGGCGTCCTTTTCCGCGACCATCTGTTGGAACTGTCGATCCCAGTTGGCCGTTTCTTTCTCGAGCGCCTTTTTCAGCCTGGCTGCTTGTTCAGTCACGAGCCTGTCAAGCTCCTTCGTATCGGAGGCGTTTCTGGCGTTCTCGATCTCGTGGGCGTATTCACTTTCCAGTCTTTCCCTGACTTCCCGCAAGGCATCCTCGCGCTCGCGCTGGAATTGCTCCACTGTCGCTTTGCCCAGCTTTTCTTCCGGTGTTTTGCGCTCGTAGCCGGCGAAGTCTACATGAACATCTTTCACCAGCTCTACGAACAGCCTGACTTCGCTGTTGAAGTTCTCGCTCTGGAAGTAGGAGTCTTTTTGCAAATACTCGCGGTTTTGGTAAACGTCTGCTGCGGTCAGCATCAGCAGCGAGAGGCTGACTACCAGGGCGAACAGGGCAGGCAGCGTAAAGCGGCTATTTTTCGATTTTGTATCCAATTCCCCATACCACCTTCAAATATTTCGGTTCCTTCGGGTTGATCTCGATCTTTTCCCGAATGCGTCGGACGTGGACGGCAACGGTGTTTTCCGCGTTCAAATACGGTTCGCGCCAGACGCGCTCGTAAATTTCCTCGATGGAAAAGACCCGGCCCTTGTTTTCCATCAACAGCTCCAAAATTTTGTACTCCGTAGCTGTCAGCCGCACCTCGTTGCCGTCGACAGTGACGGTTTTCGTGCTTTTGTTCAACGACAAGCCGCGGACCTGGATTTCATCCTCGGTCGTTTTGTAGTTGCCGAGGTTGGTGTAGCGCCGCAGTTGGGATTTGACCCGGGCCACCAGCTCCAGCGGATGAAAAGGCTTGGTCACATAGTCGTCGGCTCCGATGTTCAAGCCCAAAATTTTGTCCGTATCCTCCGATTTGGCAGAAAGCATGATGATCGGGATGTTTTTGTCCTGGCGGATTTTAAACGTAGCCGTAATCCCGTCCATTTGCGGCATCATGATGTCCAAAATAATGAGGTGAATTTCTTCCCGCTCCAAAACGTCCAATGCTTCCACGCCATTGCTTGCTTTATGCACGACTAACGATTCGTTTTTCAAGTAAATTTCGATTGCGTCTCGGATCTCTTCCTCGTCGTCGACTACGAGGACGTGATAAGTCGTCATTGTTTTCCCACCTTGTGAATGCATTCATGGTTCTATCTTAACGCCCAGGTTTGACAAAACAGCATAGAAATCTCTTACAAATTTCTTAATATACGCCCGAGATAGGATCTGGCCCGAAAATAAGGTAAGATGTGAGGAAGTCAAAACGAGAAAATGGTGATGGCCTTGCTGGAATGGACCGGGGAGAGGATTATCCCCAAGCTGCTGAAGCCGACGAATGGCATGCTGCTGGAACATATTGCCCGCTATTATTTTGCCACGCCGTATATCAAAGGTAGAGTGCTCGATATCGCCTGCGGTACGGGTTACGGCTGCCACATGGTGGCAAAGGATCGAAAGCGGGAGCTGACCGAGCTGATCGGCGTCGACAACGATGACGACACGATCACTTATGCGAAGCGGGAATACCATCATCAAAAGATTACGTATCAAAAGGGCGATGCCCTCGATCCGTTGCTCCCGGAGAAGCTGGGCTTGTTTGATACCATTTTGAGCTTTGAAACGATTGAGCACGTCGCCGACGACCTGCTGTTCATGAACAACCTGTACCGCATGCTGAAGCCGGGCGGAACGCTGGTCTTGTCCAGTCCGTTTGGCAGAGGGAGAGGCATGCAGACGAGCGAGCCTTTTCATGTGCATCAATTGACCCCCGCCGAGTTTGAGGAGCTGTTCGTCCGGTTTTCGCAGGTGGAGATTTACTACCAGCGAGGGCCGACGTTTGAAAAGCCTCGTGACGGCGTGCGTTATTTTATCGGGATGGCGGTTTGTACGAAATAATCCTGTATGGTTTTGGATACGTAATGAATGGAGATGGCGAAACTGGCTGATTTTTTGAGATTGGGCATACGAAAAGAATGGATAGACGCTCTGCAGGCGAACGGGATTGCGGAACCGACTCCGATCCAGGAAAAAGCAATTCCTGTCCTCATGACAGGCAAAGATGCGATTTCCCAGGCACAGACGGGGACGGGCAAAACGCTTGCTTTTCTCCTGCCGATTTTGGAGAAAGTCGATCCCGAGACAAACGACGTTCAGGCGCTGATCCTCACGCCTACGCGGGAGCTTGCGCTGCAAATTACGGCAGAGGTGCAAAAGCTGACGGCGGCCGTGGACGAGGTGCATGTGCTTGCCGTATATGGCGGACAAGACGTCGATCGGCAACTGCGCAAGCTGGCGGGCAAAAAACAGGTCGTGATCGCTACTCCCGGCAGGTTGCTGGACCATATAAGAAGAGGAACGATTGATTTGTCGACCGTTTCCATGCTCGTGCTGGATGAGGCGGACCAGATGCTGCACATGGGCTTTTTGCCCGAGGTGGAGGACATTCTCGCGCAGACGCCTGCTGATCGGCAAACCATGCTGTTTTCCGCGACGATGACGCCACAGGTGCGTGCGCTGGCCAAGCGGTTCATGCAAAACCCGGAGGATATTCACGTGCAAGGCAAGCGGATCACGCTGGAGGATATCCGGCAGATCGTCGTGGAGACAACGGACCGGGCGAAGCAGTCTACCTTGCGCAGCTTGCTTGACGAGGAACGCCCGTTTTTGGCAGTGATCTTTTGCCGGACCAAGCGCAGGGCAAGCACGCTGAACGCCGCCCTGCAAGGGTTCGGCTATATTTCTGACGAACTGCACGGCGATTTGTCACAAGCGAAGCGCGAGGACGTGATGAAGCGTTTCCGCGAAGCCAGAATCCAGTTTCTCGTCGCAACGGACGTGGCGGCTCGCGGACTTGACGTCGAGGGAGTCACACACGTATTCAACTACGACATCCCGGAGGACGTAGACAGCTATATTCACCGCATCGGCAGAACGGGCCGGGCCAAGGAGAAGGGCGTGGCCTACACATTGGTGGCGGCGAAGGATCGGGCGCAGCTCGCAGAGATTGAAAAAGGGATCGCCATGACTTTGGAGCGGCGTGCGAGTGAGCGGACGGCGGATTTCGGGGAGCACGAGGAGCGTAAGCAGCAAAAGAGGCAGCAAAAGAAGCAGCATAAGGGGCAGGAGAGCGCAGGCAGAGGCGAGCAGCGCGGGGGCAGGTCGGCCAGAGCTGGGGACGGGGATCGTGGCGGCAAACCAGCCCGAGCTGGGGACGAGCATCGTAGTGGCAGGCAAGCCCGGGCTGAGGACGAGCATCGTGCGAGCAGACCAGCCAAAGCTGAGACTAAGCAACAGGCCAGCCAAGGGAAGCGAGGGAACGGAAAACGCGGGCGGCACGGTGACGATCGCCAGCAGCAAGGCGCTCGCATGACCAAACCGGATCGGGATGACCAGCGCAAAGCAGGGCGTGCGACGAAACAAGGGCAGAGCAGCGAGCGGGCAGCAGGCGGAAGCGCACGTTTTGACGGCAAAAAAACATCAGGAAAACGGCCAGGCCCGGCACCAGTAAAACGCGGCAGCACCGCTCGAAGGGCCAAGAAGCGCTGAGTGAAGCAAAGCGGGGAAAAAGAAAGACCGTTCCGGCCGTGAGACAGGCAGGAACGGTCTTTTGTTGTGCATTTAGCTGTCAGGAAAGACGCGCGAACGCGTAAGGAAGCGCACTCCTTCTGGCCCCTCA
Source organism: Brevibacillus sp. NSP2.1 (assembly GCF_000470975.2). NCBI lineage: Bacteria > Bacillati > Bacillota > Bacilli > Caryophanales > Paenibacillaceae > Brevibacillus > Brevibacillus sp. NSP2.1. The sequence goes on from NZ_CP048274.1 coordinate 342,365, forward strand.
AGCGAGAACATGCCGCCGCGGCCTTCGACTACATCAATAATGAGCTGGGTATGCTTCCAATACTCGTACTGTGCTTTGCCCATGTAAAACGGGCAGCCGCCGATCTCACCCAAGAGCACATCCTGATCGCCGACGAGAAACTCGCCGAGCGGGTAGCACATGGGAGAGCTGCCGTCGCAGCAGCCCCCTGACTGGTGAAACATCAACTCGCCATGCTTGGCGCGCAGCCGTTCGATCAACTGCAGGGCAGCATCGGTAGCGAGCACTTTCTCAGGCTGGCTCATCGATCAAAAGAAGCCCAGTGCCTGGTCGCTGTAGCTGACCAGCAGGTTTTTGGTTTGCTGATAGTGAGAGAGCATCATTTTGTGTGTTTCGCGACCGATACCGGACATTTTGTATCCGCCGAACGCAGCGTGCGCAGGGTAAGCGTGGTAGCAGTTGGTCCATACGCGGCCAGCCTGGATTTCGCGGCCCATGCGGTAGGCAGTGTTCATATCGCGTGTCCATACGCCGGAGCCGAGACCGTACAAGGTGTCGTTGGCGATAGAGAGCGCTTCTTCCGTGTCTTTGAAGGTCGTCACGGAGACTACCGGACCAAAGATTTCTTCCTGGAAGATGCGCATTTTGTTGTGGCCCTTGAACACGGTCGGCTGGATGTAGTAGCCGCCTTCGAGATCGCCCTCAAGCTGCGCACGCGCGCCGCCGATCAGGCAATCTGCGCCTTCCTGCTTGCCGATGTCGAGGTAGGAGAGAATTTTTTCGACTTGCTCCAGGGAAGCTTGGGCGCCGATCATTGTTTCTGTATCGAGCGGGTTGCCCTGCTTGATGCTGGCAACGCGTTTCAGGGCGCGCTCCATGAATTGATCGTAAATGCTTTCGTGAATGAGGGCGCGGGACGGGCACGTGCAAACCTCGCCCTGGTTGAGCGCAAACAGCACGAAGCCTTCGATGGCTTTGTTGAGGAACGCGTCGTCTTTTGCACACACATCCGGGAAGAAGATGTTCGGAGATTTTCCGCCCAGCTCCAGCGTCACCGGAATGATGTTTTGGGAAGCGTATTGCATGATGAGACGTCCGGTTGTCGTCTCACCCGTAAAGGCGATTTTGGCGATGCGGTTGCTCGATGCCAGCGGTTTACCCGCTTCCAGACCGAAGCCGTTTACGACGTTGACGACGCCTGGAGGCAGCAAGTCGCCAATCAGCTCCATCAGCACCATGATCGAAGCAGGTGTTTGCTCGGCAGGCTTGAGCACGACGCAGTTTCCTGCGGCCAGGGCCGGGGCCAGCTTCCACGTCGCCATCAGGAGCGGGAAGTTCCACGGAATGATCTGTCCGACGACTCCGAGCGGCTCATGGAAGTGATAAGCAACCGTGTCGTTGTCGATCTCAGCGAGAGAGCTTTCTTGTGCGCGGATAGCTCCGGCGAAGTAACGGAAATGGTCGATAGCGAGCGGAATGTCAGCAGCCAGCGTCTCGCGGACGGGCTTGCCGTTTTCCCATGTCTCGGCAGTCGCCAAAAGCTCCAGGTTGGCTTCCATGCGGTCTGCGATTTTCAGGAGGATGTTGGAGCGTTGTGTAACCGAGGTGCGTCCCCAAGCAGCTTTTGCCTCGTGGGCGGCGTCCAGTGCGAGCTCGATGTCTTCTGCCGTCGAACGGGCAACCTCGCAAAAGACCTTGCCGATTACAGGAGAGACGTTTTCAAAATATTCACCCTTCACTGGCGGTACCCAATTGCCACCAATGTAGTTGTCGTAGCGAGTCTTGAAAGTCACCTTGGATCCGGCTTGGCCGGGTTGAGCATAGATCATGCGAGCGCCTCCTCTTATATCACCTTTTTCTTTACAACCTTCTCTAAAAGCAAATCCTGTACCAAACGCCGGAAGGCTTGAAATGACAGCGTTTTCGCAGACGAAACACGCCAAAAATGTTCCAAAATGGAGCAGGCATTGTTCCGTTTTGGGACAGTTTGCAATAATTTTGGGAGCATCTGACAAATATCTGCTTTTTGCGCGAGGCTTCGCAGTAATCGCCTATTGAAAGCCTACGGTTTTCAGCGTGGGAGGAAAGACGGCTTTGCCCGAACATCCCCTCATAGGATGGGCAGGGCAAACACACAGGACCTGTGCGAGTGCTTTTCTTGTTATTTGGCTCTGTTGAATTTTAATGTTGTTTTAAATGCAAAAAAAATAAACTGATTTTCTGAGCTGAATTCCGCTTTCAAATGACTAAAGAACGGAATGACCTACAAAGGTAGTTCCATGCGTTAAGCTAACCAGTGAGGCAAGTCATGCAGCTTATGGCAAACGAGTCGATCCATGTAAAGCCGTTGTCTAACCGTCCATTTTCTCGTAAACGCTATATAAAAAGGCTAACGTTAGACTCTTGTCCTTTCGCCACTGACTAGTCCCGGACCAATCAACTTACTATTCTTCATAGGAGAAAAGGGGGGACAAGGGACGGAATGAATAGTTTTCCCAACCGAATATGCTTTTCTATAAAGAAAAAAACGGAATCGCGTACAGGATTCCGAATGATTTGTTCTATATACTTAGGGCTCGATTTTCTTCTTTAGGATGTTAATCTGTTTAGATTCTTTCGGATTATCTATGTAGTAGATCTCCTGAGCACCTGCGTTATAGATCCATAGGTCACCTTGAGCAGTAGTCGTGACGTGGACTAATCCACTCCCGTTCTCATCCCTAAAAAAGACCCTGTAGTCCTGTAGAGATTCACTTGTTTGTGCCGTAGAAATTATTGCCCAAGTTAAAGACCCAGCAACAAAAGCCGAGACGATCAACAAAACTCCTTGCAACTTAGACATAAACAGCCTCCTTCGTATAGAGCAAGTCATTCATTCAAAACAGAAGCAAAAGGATTTATACAAAAAATTAAAGAAGAGTAACATTATGCTACTCTTCCATATAATTGTATATTACTTGAAATCTCTAGACCATTCAATATAATGGGTAGGTTCAGTATAAGATCCAGTATACGTATTAGTTACTTTTCCAGTAAGCCAGTTAATCTCATCTACTTTCCAAGTTCCTCTGTCATAGAATCCTGTCCAATAATAAATTCTTGAAACATATGATGGGGTACCGCCAGCAAAACGCGGATTTACAACGCTAAGAAGAATGGAACACAAAAAAGGCCGGTTTTCACCACGTTAACGGTGTAACCGGCTTTATTGCTATCCCTCGTTCAACGGTCGCAAGGATTCCAAAGTGGTAAATCCTTTAGGATCAAAGCGATACTCGCCAAGGAAGTTGATATGCTCCCAACCTAGCGGAGACATATGCTTTAATAAATCCTCTCGTAACGCACCTTTACTCCGGAGTAGATCAGTGGCTTTCCCAAGATATACCGTATTCCAAACACTAATTGCATTAATCAGGATGTTTAAAGCACTTGCACGCTGCAGCTGATCCTGCAAAGCACGCTCTCTCAGCTCTCCATGTTTCCCGAAGAAAATGGCTCGCGCCAGAGCATTCATTGCTTCACCTTTGTTTAATCCGCGTTGGATACGGCGGCGCATCGATTCGCTTGAGATATAGTCTAAGATAAAGATTGTCTTTTCAATTCGCCCCATTTCTCGAAGTGCTTTGGCAACTCTATTTTGGCGAGCGTAGGAGCCAAGCTTACCCATGATAAGCGCACCGGACACTTTGCCCTCCCGAATAGAATGTGCCAGGCGCAAAACATCATCGTAGTTATCACGAATGACCTTCATATCAATTTGGCCACGCAGAAGATTCTCCAACTTTGGAAAGTCGCTTGGTTTTCCGATCACATACAGCTTTGAGTCTGATAAGTCACGAAGGCGTGGGGCAAATCGAAACCCAAGTAAATGAGTCAATCCAAAAACCTGATCCGTATAACCCGCGGTATCTGTGTAATGCTCTTCAATTGACAGATCCGACTCATGATGTAATAGCCCATCAATAACATGTACTGCGTCACGAGCGTTCGTATTAATCACTTTCGTATAGAACGATGAAAATTGATCGCTGACGAATCGATAAATCGTAGCCCCTTTGCCTGATCCATAATGAGGGTTAGGATCGGCACTAAGAGACGAAACACCCACTTGCACACGCATACCATCGGATGAGGATGTGCTCCCATCTCCCCAATATGCTGCTAATGAACGTCGATGATGAAAGTTTACAAGTGTTGCTTGCGCTCTGTTCATAGCATCATCGTACATTCTCCATTGAGCAGCGTTGGCCATTTGATGATACGAAATGCCAGGCGTTGCATCAGCCATTTTTGTTAGGCCGATGTTCGTTCCCATAGCCATGAGTGCTGCCAGAACAATCGGTTTTTCCTCGGCTTTAGGGTGACGATTGGTCGAAGCATGGACAAACTGCTCATCAAAGCCAGTCCAACTTGCTACCTCTAAAAGTAGGTCGGTCAGCTTCACTCGTGGCAGCATGCCGTAGAGAGTGGAGCTGTATTGTTTCGCTTCTTCAGGAACGTCCTTTTCCAGCCGATGAACATGTAATCTACCTTTTTCTATGTTTACTCCTTCAAGCGCGTCGATGTTTTCACTAATCCACTGTAGTCGGTGTAGAAGGGACGAAGTTCTTTCCTCAAGATATTCATCAACATTTAGACTCACGGCCAACCTGGTACCAGTCGCCTGAGTAAATTTCCATTCGTCTTGGGGCACTAGGTACTCGTCAAAGTCTTTATGCTGCCTGCTCCCAACAATAGAAACATCTCCGGATCTCACATAGTTTCGTAATTCCGTAAGTGCAGCCATCTCGTAGTAATGTCGATTAATGGTCCCATCCTCGTCGAAAACATGCTTTTGCCATCGGTTGGATACAAAATCTAAAGGAGCCCCTTCAGGTATTTTTCGTTTACCGGTTTGATTCATCTCTCGAATCGTATCGAGCGCTCTCATTAACGGTTCGGCTGACTTCGTTGAACGGAATTCTAACGCGTTCAGTAGGGTCGGCGTGTACTTTCGAAGATAATTAAACCGACTTTCTAAAAGATCTAAATAGTCATAATCAAGTGGCCGCGATAGTTTCTTCGCTTCTTCTACAGATTCAACAAACTTTTCCCACGGCATAACCGTTTCTAACATAACAAAAGGATCAATACCCTGATCCCGAGCTTTGATAAGCGCATCTCCTAAGTCTGCATAATGGACAACTTTTTCATTTACAGCTTTGCCGTTCTGTTTCTGTATCTCTTCTTGCTGTTTACGTCCTTTTGATTGCAAGGTTAAGACTTGCTTATCGTGGATCTCAAATGCCTGGTCAACTAAATCCTGGCTAAGATCCAATAGATACGCCACCAAGACCGTATATCGTTTTGCTTCATGGAAGCGTCGAAAGGATTGCGGCTCGTATCGTGAACCTAGACGCGAGAGCTGTCTTAACCGGTTCGGATGAATCGATCTCGTATCGATGTTTAATTGCAAACTTCGTATATAATCTAACCGTTCAATAACCTTTAAAAACGCTTCAGGAGAGAATTGTCCAGTCGTTTCTTTTAGCCATCCAAGTTTTGTTTTTCCGGTACCAATCACTGGTTCGATAAGCTTGTCTAGTTTCTGTTTTTGGGAAGAGGTTAGAGATAAGTGGATCAGTCGGTAAATTCGTTCTTCCGCACGATGCCGCGCTTCCCATACAACCCTCTCGATCGTCGTAATAGCCGGTAGGATAATTTTTGAGCGACGCATCTCATCTAATGCCGAACGAATTAAGTGAACAGCGTTCCCATTTTCCAGCGCCAGCTTAAATAAGTATTTCAGCAACCGGCGATAATCATTTGTTGTAAACGTAGTATACCGATATTCCTCTCGAATTTCTTTCAGATGATCCCATAGTGTGTTTTCCCTTCGGGCATACAAAGAAAAAACTCCTGGCTCAATATCCAGCTGCTTGGCCAGATAGTCAAGCAAAAAGTCAGGGATTTCCTTCATATCAGTTATGCTCCAGCCTGGGTAGCGGAGTAGAGCTAATTGGACGGCAAAGCCTAATCGATTGTAGTCTCGCCGGTGACGATTAATGATGTCCAAATCATGTTGCGAGAAAGTGTAGTATGTAGCAAGTTCCCATTCACCATTAGAAGGGGTCATCCATTCTAGTCTCTGGTCTGTTGTTAGGAGCTCTTTTCCGCGCAAGGTACTCGCACCTTTCTTTGATTTTCATACTCCTTTACGCGCCGATAAAACGTATTGGGCTTTAATTCAAGACGCTTCATTCCTTCCGTCGCAGTAATCGATCCGGATTTCCACTCATTATACACCTGAATAAATTCCGCATTTATCTCGTACTTACGTCGTCCGAATCTCACGCCGTTATTCTTTGCCACTTCTATTCCTTCGGCCTGCCGTTGCTTATTTTTTTTACGTTCTTGCTCGGCCACATAGGAAAGCAGGCTTAAAAATTGGTCCTCCATCAGCTTTCCAAGATCACCCATGCTTCGGAATTTCCTACTATCGAACAAAGTCTCATTTTCTAGTACCACAATATCTGCATTAAGCTCACGTGTAATATACTTCCATTCCCGAATGATTCCATCATAATCCCGACCTAATCGATCCAGTGCATCAAGATACAGCAAATCACCTTCACGTATGATTAGACGCATCGCCTGATACTGTGGTCGGTTAAAGTCCTTTCCACTTTGCTTGTCAACGAAGATATAGCGCTCTTCAATTCCAAGTTCACGCATTTTTTTAATCTGCCGTTCGGGATTTTGATCTTTGGCGGAAACGCGAGCATACCCCAGCTTCAAAATATCAACTCTCCTCTATAATATATTTCAAAAAGTATACCAATAAAATGAAATATTGCGAAATAAAAAAGGACACTTTATGACATACAGATGACGACCTATTTTCCATCGTGTCATAAAGTATGCTTTTTGACATGAGCACACATTTTGTTATTCAGCAGTTCCCCAATACGGATAGAGTAGTCCACTGACATTCGCTTTTTTTTCTTTCAAAACGAAGGGAAGACTAACACTTTAGGTACCTGCAAGGAAAAATCATGATCGGAAATAAAAAGACCGTTGGAGCATTTGAGCGCAATCCAACGATCTTCATTTTGTTCGTGCAGAGTTGTTATGGAGAGGTTGCCCCATCCAAAGAAAGCAGATATTGAATGAGGGCATCCTGTTCCTCACGAGTAAATCCGGTTGAAGTATCTACCCAATACTCGTGCCCAATGCCTTTTGTATGAGTAAAATCAAGGTCTTTCGAAGCTTGATTGGCAGAGATGACTTTCTTTCTCCATTCCTTATCCACCAAAGCCCGCAGGCTGTTGGCCGGGTCGGGTTCAATACCTTTCAGCAGAGTTCCTGGCATTCCTAGGTCACGATGTATATCCGGTCCGACGGAGACTCCGCCATCGTGCAAATAAGGCGCTGACCAGAAAAGTCCGATTAAACTCGGGACCTTGTAGCCGCCTGGGGAGTTTCCGTGCGCAAATCCTAGCTTAATCTGTTCCTCATCTAAATGATGAGTAGGTACATTTATTGTACGAGAGCCGGGAGGAACCGGTGCAGGCGTGTTGGGTGGATAAAAGACTGGGTCGACAAATACTTTTTCCGTTTTCTTTAACGCCTTCGCACGGGAGGGATCAGTTTTGATGATAGTTGCCGATATCACTCGATTATTCGTAAGGGCAGTACCTGCATGACACGTTATACACCCAGCTCGCTGAAATACGTTTTTGCCCAGGTCTACTGTTTGAGATGTCACTGGTTCAGATTGTTTGGGAGGCACAAGCGTGTTTTGCCAAGCTGCGATGCCGTTTACCTGTTCCGCTACCCGAAATCCCGGAGAACTGAGAAACAGCCCATCCGGAGCCACCAAAGATACATTCGGGAACGTCGGAGGCTTTATCATTTGATTGACACCGGGGACGCCGGGTGTCGGGTCCACAGTGGCAAAAAACTCAGATGGTTTGCTTCCACTTTCGGGAGTATAACGGTATTTTGGATTTGCCGCGTTTTGCAGGATTGTTCCCAGATACACTTCCTTGTCAATGCCGAAAAGGGGACCGCTAATCTCCGACTGCGAAAGGGAATCCGAATTCTGGGCATGCACGTTGTTGCTGAAGACACTTAATCCTTTAAATGGCCCTGCAGCTGCAAAACCACTCCAGCCATACGGGTGATCGCCGAGCGTGAACGAATCTGGAATTTGACTGGGATTGCTTTTAAGATCAATGGTGGAATCGAAGTTTCCGGGTGCCCATTTGAGAAAGGTTGAATCAACCGCATCTTCGAGTGACTTCGAATCGGGTAAAGCAGATTTTTTTCCTTCGGAATTCACGACAGGCCTATCCAAATTGTTCATGTATTTCTTTAGATCCTCGATTTCAGCATGTGTAAAATACGCTGCGGAATTCGTGGCTAATGCCAATAGCAAACCTGCGTTTAAATCTGTATTGGGCGCTCCTTCGACAACCAATTTCGTTTTCCGATCGACAGTTGCATGGCAGGCGGCGCAACTGATTCCCACTTTGATTCTTCCCTCCGCAAAGCTCACTGGCATGCCTAAAGGAACATATGCCCCTTTGGGAACATCGAGACCGGTGTCGATCTTTTGACCTTTTGTGAATGTTTTTCCTCCAACCTTAACCGTCTGAGCTAACTCCACACGAAGGTTAGAAGTACCCTCACCCTTTAGATCCCTGATCGCCTTTGCAAAACTAGAGAGAGTGAGCGGACCGTCAACAATTCCCAGAATGTCGGTCATAAACACCTCGTTGCCGAAGGTTTCTGTGTAAAACGCTTTTCTCCCCAAAGTAAGCAAGGAGTTGGTCACTTCAATCGCACCGTTTTCCGGAGCTAGGAGTTTGCGTCCTTCCGGTGTTTTCTGAAGAATCGAAGCTTCTTTCCGTGATATCGACTTTCCCCACACATCAAACTGCTGCTGATTGGCTGACGATACATTGATGGTTCCTCTCGTGAGGATTTTGTTTTGGGGGGGAACATAGCCGTATTGAAATGAGCTATTGTAAAAACAAACAGCGCCGAGCCCCACAATGCCAATTCCGAGAATGAGCAACCATTTCCCAATTTTCAACGCTCATAATCCCCTTTTGCAGATGTAGATACTATTCTCGAAAGTATTATTTGTATTTGTCACAAGGTTTATTTACGCTTTTGCTCAAATGATCGTTTGACTGTTAGCGTAAATAGTATTACAATAACAATCAAACGAACGTTGGAATGAGTGGTGATTATGTGACACATATTATTGGCTCGACCGTGGCCAACACTTGGTATCACTTGCACCCACTATGAGATGGTGGTGTGGTGGCCAAACACCGGACAATACACCAAAGGATGGAAAAAAACTATGTCGATCACGTTGATTCTTAGTGCGATTGGAACATTCATCGTTACAAACATTGACGATATTTTTGTGCTCATGATCTTTTTCGCCCAGATTGAGAAAGTACGTCATGCCCAAGTTGTTCTTGGTCAATACCTTGGATTTGGGATTCTGGTCATACTGAGCTTACTTGGAGCCTTCGGCTTTACGTTTCTGCCACCGGAGTGGGCCGGCTTCCTCGGGCTGATACCCATTTTTCTCGGTATTCGCATGTTCCTGAAAAAAGAGGAAGAAGATGAGGCGGAAGAGGCGCTTGAGAAATTGGGCGATGTAAAGGCTGAGCCCTCGAACAATCGTTTGTTTGGACCACTAACCGGTAAAGTGGCTGCGATTACCTTTGCAAACGGGGGGGATAACCTTGGGATTTACATTCCTTATTTTACGAGCCAGGGTAATGCCTCCCTGTTATACATCGCGATAGTCTTCCTTGTCATGGTCGCGGTCTGGTGTTTCCTGGGTTATCGCCTCGCAAGTTTTCCGACCATCTTAAAGATGTTGCAGAAATACGGAAGTGTCATCGTGCCGCTGGTTTTTATCGCCTTAGGTGTTTCGATTATGCTGCACGGTGATTCATTTGAATATCTGATGAGGCTGTTTGGGTAACAATCACATTTGAAAACACGAACTGGAGGGAAACACAATGGTAGTAGGGGATGCAATTCATCACACCCAGTTGTTGGTCATCGGCGGCGGTTCAGGGGGATATGTTGCTGCGATTAGAGCGGCGCAGCTAGGCAAAAAAGTGGTACTCGTTGAAAAATCGGAAATGGGTGGCGTTTGTCTCAACTGTGGCTGTATTCCGTCCAAAGCCCTGATCTCCGCTGCCCACCGGTATGAACACATGCGAAATTCCGGCATCTCCGGATTAATAGCAAATAATGTGGAGATTGACTTCGCTCAGATTCAGCATTGGAAGCAGTCGGATGTTGTAAACCGGCTTAAGATGGGTATCCATTCGCTGATGAAGAAACATAAGATCACGGTGTTCAAAGGAGAAGCAGTATTTATCAATGAGCGCGAAGCACGTGTTTATAACGAACAGGAAACGCTTCGTTACCGGTTTGATCACTGTATTGTCGCCGTTGGCTCCCGGCCGATCGAACTAAAACCATTCCCTTACGGCGGTCGTATCTTGTCATCGACCGAGGCGCTCAGTTTGACGGAGATTCCCCAGCGTCTAATTGTGATCGGCGGAGGATACATTGGCATCGAGCTTGGGCAAATGTACGCCAAGTTTGGATCGCAGGTGACGGTACTGGAAGGAACGCCGACCATACTGCCGGGATTCGAGAAAGACATTACCCGTATTATCAGCAAACATTTGGATGCACTTGGTACGATCGTTTACACGGAAGCTATGGCTCAGTCAGCCGCGCAAACGGATAAAGACATTACCGTTACATTTACCGTTAATAACGAGCAAAAACAAGTAACCGCAGATTATGTTTTGGTCACGGTTGGCCGTCGTCCAAATACGGACGGGGAGCTCGGTCTCGACAGGATCGGGGTAAAAATTGGTGACCGGGGGCTGGTTGAAGTTGATCAACAAGGGCGAACATCCATACCTCACATTCACGCGATTGGCGATATTATACCCGGACCTGCACTTGCGCATAAGGCATCCTATGAAGGAAAAGTTGTTGCCGAAGCAATTGCTGGGTTGCCAAGCGCCTTCGACTATAAAGTGATACCGGCGGTCGTCTTTTCCGATCCCGAGATCGCTTCTGTGGGCCTCAGCGAATCCGAGGCCAAGGAGCAAGGATTTGAAGTGATGGTTGGCAAGTTCCCGTTCGCGGCCAATGCGCGAGCACTATCCTTAACGGCGCCCGAGGGCTTTGTCAAGCTTGTTGGTGATAAGAAAACAGGGCTCATCCTTGGCGGGCAAATCGTCGGCACAAACGCATCTGATCTGATTCCGGAGATCGCCCTGGCAATCGAAATGGGAGCAACCATGGAAGATTTGGCCCTTACGATCCATGCGCATCCGACACTTGGGGAACTGTCAGCGGAAGCTGCAGAGGTGGCACTTGGCCATCCCATTCATATTTAAGGATTTTTCTTTTGACAAACGATCCGACGAGGTCTATGATAATAATCAAATAAGTATTTGATCGAGGTGATCCCGTGTGGAACGTGGAGATACTTGCGATATCTTTTGTTTTGATGAGCAAAAGGTAAGTCGGGTTAAGGAAAAGCTAAACAAACATTATTTTCAGGACATGGCCCAAATCTTTAAGGTGCTTGCAGACCATACGCGCCTAAAAGTGGCTTATGCGCTGTGCGATGAGGATGAACTGTGCGTGTGCGATGTAGCCAATATTATCGGCTCAACCGTGGCGACAGTGTCCCATCATTTACGGCTGTTGCGGAATATGGGTATTGCGAAGTACCGCAAGGAAGGAAAGCTTGTTTTTTATTCACTGGAAGACGAGCAGATTAAACAAATGCTTAGGCTCGCCATTGAGCATCAGAAGGAGGTTGTCGGCATTGAGTAAAGTGGCAGAACCCATGGACAGCAAAAATGTCTACCGCGTTGAAGGATTCACCTGCGCGAATTGCGCAGGGAAGTTTGAGAATAATGTGAAGCAGATTCCTGGCGTTCGGGATGCAAAAGTGAACTTTGGCGCTTCAAAAATCACCGTGTACGGTGATGCAACGATTGAAGAACTGGAGAAAGCCGGCGCATTTGAAAATCTGAAGGTAACGCCGGAAAAACCCGTACGGGCAGCGACGGTAGAAGTCAAAAAGGAAGTCAAGGAGCCATTCTATAAAAAGTACAGCACGTTACTGAATGCGACGTTATTGCTCGTATTCGGTTATCTTTCCCAGTATGTCAATGGCGAAGAAAACCTGATCACTTCCTTATTATTTGCGGCCTCTATTGTAATGGGGGGATTTTCACTATTTAAAGTTGGTTTCCAAAACTTGCTTCGGTTTGAATTTGACATGAAAACCTTGATGACAGTGGCCATTATTGGAGCCGCGATTATCGGAGAATGGGCAGAAGGCGCGATCGTCGTTATTTTGTTTGCCATTAGTGAAGCCTTGGAACGCTTCTCTATGGATCGTGCGAGACAATCGATTCGCTCCTTAATGGACATCGCTCCAAAAGAAGCTCTTGTAAGACGTAATGGACAAGAGATGATGATCCATGTCGATGATATCGCCGTCGGGGACATTATGATCGTGAAACCCGGTCAAAAGATCGCTATGGACGGTGTGGTTGTAAGTGGATACTCCGCCGTGAATCAAGCTGCTATTACCGGTGAGTCCGTGCCGGTAGAAAAGACGGTCAATGACGATGTCTTTGCCGGCACGTTAAATGAAGAAGGATTGCTTGAAGTTAAGGTAACAAAACTTGTGGATGATACAACCATTGCGAAGATTATTCATCTGGTTGAGGAAGCACAGGGTGAACGTGCTCCTTCACAAGCGTTTGTTGATAAATTTGCGAAATACTACACACCCATCATCATGATAGTTGCCGCTTTAGTTGCGGTTATTCCTCCGCTTTTCTTTGATGGAAGTTGGGCGGCATGGATTTATCAAGGCTTATCTGTACTCGTTGTAGGTTGTCCTTGCGCACTTGTGATATCGACTCCCATTTCCATCGTGTCGGCGATCGGAAATGCGGCCAAAAACGGTGTCCTGATCAAAGGCGGCGTGTATCTCGAAGAAATGGGAGCCTTGAAGGCTATTGCATTTGATAAAACCGGCACGCTCACAAAAGGAGTCCCGGTTGTAACGGATTTCAAGGTGTTTAACAATGAGACAAATGAATCGGAATTGTTTTCCGTCATTACTGCATTAGAGTACCGCTCTCAACATCCTCTCGCGTCAGCGATCATGAGAAAGGCCGAAGAGGAAAACATTTCGTACTCTGATGTCAGCGTTGAAGATTTTTCTTCGATTACAGGCAAAGGCATTAAAGGGATTGTCAACGGAACGACGTTTTACATTGGCAATCCAAAACTCTTCAAGGAACTGCCGACAGTTCATTTCAGCAGCGAGCAAGAGCAGTTGGTTACAACCCTTCAAAACCAGGGCAAGACGGCAATGGTTGTCGGAACTGACAGTGCAATTCTCGCGGTGATCGCCGTAGCGGACGAAGTTCGCGAGTCAAGTAAGGACGTTATTCAAAAGCTGCACCATCTGGGTATCAAAAAAACCATTATGCTTACCGGCGATAACAAGGGTACGGCAACTGCCGTCGGCGGACATGTCGGCGTATCGGATGTTCAGGCGGAACTGCTGCCGCAGGAAAAATTGGACTTTATTAAACAATTGAGATCCGATTACGGAAACGTAGCCATGGTCGGGGATGGCGTGAATGATGCCCCTGCACTGGCCGCTTCTACGGTTGGCATCGCCATGGGCGGAGCCGGCACTGACACCGCGCTGGAAACGGCAGATGTGGCTTTGATGGGTGACGATTTAAGGAAACTGCCATTCGCGATAAAACTAAGCCGAAATGCATTGAGCATCATCAAACAAAACATCACCTTTGCGCTCGCGATTAAATTGATTGCTTTGCTGCTCGTTATTCCAGGTTGGCTGACGCTGTGGATTGCCATCCTTTCCGATATGGGCGCAACACTCCTGGTTGCATTAAACGGATTGAGACTCATGCGTGTGAAAGAATAAATACTCTGGCGAGTTAGGGGTATTACGCCCCTGACTCTTTCTTTGAAAAGATGTGTGTATCTGGTTCGTTACTATATCGTCGCGATTTTCGCTTTTGCCGTTAACCAATAGATCAAATGGAGTGTAGCGACTTATATGGATCTCGGTCAGGTGGTTCAACTAATACAAACGGTACCGAATCGGCTAACCGTGCGTTTGAAAGTGACCGAGGGGTATCAAAGGGATCAAGGTTTTTAACCTGTACCAATGACAATGAGGTGTGAAATGGTCTATTTTTGGATGATAATCGCGGTATGTATTGATCAAGCAGCAAAGTTTGTAGTTAAAAATTATATGGAGCTAGGGGAAACGATTCCACTTATTCAAGGCATATTCCATCTAACATCCCATCGGAACCCTGGAGCTGCATGGGGGATTATGGCTGGGCAAAGATGGCTTCTTATAACGATTGCTATCGTTGTAGTCGCAGCAGGTTCCATCTATGCAAAAAAGATCACAAATCGAATGCAGCAGTTCGGGCTGGGATTGTTTCTGGGAGGAGCACTCGGAAATGTTGTTGACCGGGTTTTTTACGGAGAAGTCGTCGATTTTTTTGATATCCGTTTTATTAACTACCCGATCTTTAACACCGCGGATACCGCAATCGTTATCGGTGGGGTGATACTCGCAGTGACAAGCTGGAAAGAAGACAAGTTGAAACGGACGACGAGAGAAATCGAATAATAATCAAATTCTGTGAGGTTGGAGGAGCTTATGTCGAGAGGAGTCCGTTTATTCGTTCGTTCTGGAATTATGCTTTTGTTATATTTGCGCTAGGGTTTGCGATATACTCGAGTGCCTTTAAAGAAGAGGGACCGGAAGTGGGGAAAGAAGCACCTAACTTCAGCCTAAAGCAACTGGATGATGACACATTTAAAAAGCTCTCCGATTACCGTGGGAAAGCAGTTGTTCTAAATTTTTGGGGATCCTGGTGTATACCCTGCAAAACGGAAATGCCAGCGTTAGAGAAACAATATGAACGATTCAAGGAAAAAGGATTGGTTGTCATTGGCATTAATATTGGAGAATCGCCGATCGTTGTTAAACCATTTGTGCAATCCGTCGGCGCAACATTTCCGATTTGGTTGGATAGCGAACGAATCGTAACCCAGTTATATCGAATTAGCCCAATTCCACACACCTACTTTATTGATAAAGATGGCATCATCCGTGACCAGTTTATCGGAGAAATGACCGAGACAATCATGTTGAACAAAATTCAGAAGATTTTACCTTAAATACCAAGTTTATGTTGTAAACATGCGTTAGTTAAAGGGGGGAGAAGATCATGGATGTAAGATTATTTCATGTAACACTTGCTTTCGTTTTCTTTCTCTTACAATTATTTTCCCCGGAATCCGTGCAAGCTGATGCAATATCTGTACAAAGCAATCCGATGATAAACGGGACAATAGAGGGAGAAAGCCATATGTCCCCTGAAACAAAAAAGAATCAGGTGTCCTCCGAAAAGCCTAATCTTTCTCCATATCTCCTAGCATTTTTTGTTGCATTCCTTGTATTATTGCCAGTCATTAAATTGATATTTACAATCATAAAACACCTTACGAAAAAGAATGAATAAACAGTCGAAGTAATAATTATCGGAGGGTTCCAAGTGGATTCAAATGTTTCGTTGTTGCTTGCGTTTGGGGCGGGCTTACTGTCATTTATTTCCCCATGCTGTCTACCATTGTATCCATCTTTTTTATCGTACATCACAGGTATTACGGCTGAGGAGGTAAAAAAGGGGCCGCTGGTATTCAGAGAGTCTGTCAAGATTTTTGTGTAAACGTGAAAACGATGCTTCATATGTCGGGCTTGACATGGAGCCACTGGCGGGCATGAGTTCTTGCGATTGGGCGATGGAGAAGTTCACACCATCGCAAGGCAAAGTAGCCTATCATGCCCGCCCCTCCATGTAAAGCCCTTCATCGAATCTGTACCCGTTCTGGGAAATGTACAGTCAACTGGAGAAGGATTTGCCCCCAATTTTGGACCCGCCCTGTCCACTTCCGAATGACATCCATCGTCGCCAAATATAGCATTTTGAGTAGCGATTCATCCGTCGGAAAGATACTTTTTCCCTTTGTCACCTTCCGGAGTTGTCGATGGTAGCTTTCGATCATATTCGTTGTATAGATGAGCTTGCGCAACTCAGGGGAGTACTTGAAAAAGGTCGCCAGTTCATCCCAGTTACTCCGCCACGACCGGACAATCAGGGGATACTGTTTTCCCCAGGTCTCCTCAAATTGATCCAATTCCAGGAGAGCCGCCTCTTCCGTTGGGGCCGTATAGATCGGACGCAAGGCCGTAGTAATCTTCTTCAAATCCTTGTACGACACATATTTGATGGAATTGCGGATCTGGTGGATGATACATTTTTGAACCTCCGTTTGCGGATAGCTGGCTGCAATGGCTTCGCTGAAGCCTTTTAAATTGTCTACACAGATAATCAAAATGTCCTGAACGCCACGATTTTTCAGATCCGTCAACACATGTAGCCAGAACTTGGCTGACTCGTTTTCTCCGATCCAGATGCCAAGAACGTCCTTATAGCCTTCCAAATCAATGCCAATGACCATATAGGCGGCTTTGCTGATAATTTGCCCGTCCTGTTTTACCTTAAAATGAATGGCATCCATGAAAACAACGGAATACACGCTTTGCAGCGGGCGATTTTGCCATTCCTTGATAAGAGGTAACAGTTTAGCTGTTACGTTGGAGATAAGGGTCGGGGATACCTCAAGTCCATACAGATTGTGCAAATGATCCTGAATATCCCGTGTGCTCATGCCTTTGGCGTACATAGAGACGATTTGATCTTCAATACCCGTTACATGTCTCTGGTGTTTCTTGACAATCGCAGGTTCAAATTCTCCAAGACGATCACGGGGAATCGTGAGATCCAACTCCCCATACTCAGACGTAACCGTTTTTTTGCTATAGCCGTTCCGACTGTTTTTCGTCTGCTTCTGCTTGCTGTCATGCTTGGCATAGCCCAATTCGGTATCCAATTCGGCCTCCAACATTTCTTGCAGTGTTTCTGCAAAAATGTCCTTCAGGGCTTTTTGAACATCCACCATGGTTTGCAAGTTGTGTTCTTTGATAAGTTGGCGCAGCTGGTCTTTTGGAATGAGTCCCATGTGTTCTCTCAACCTCACTTTGTTTCATTGTAATGGAATGTGGAATGAGAGTTTACACAAAATATTTTACAGTCCCTATTCAGACGTCAAGCTATGTTCCATACCCTGTTTTTTATCACAGGGTTCTCCATTGTATTTGTTGCGCTTGGTTTATCTACCTCGTTACTAGGAAGTCTGTTTTCGGACTATCAGGAATTAGTAAGACAAATTGGCGGCATTCTTTTAGTCTTGTTGGGTCTGATCATGGTGGGCTTTTTTAAAACGGAAATGCTGATGAAAAGTTGGAAGATTGAAGTAAAGAATCGGCCGTTGGGTTATTTTGGTTCCGTTATCGTTGGGGTAACCTATGCCGCAGGTTGGACACCGTGTGTGGGTCCTATCTTATCCTCGATCATTGTACTGGGGGTAACAAATCCAACAAACGCAATATACTATACCCTTGCTTATACACTCGGATTTGCCATTCCTTTTTTCTTGATGACGTTCTTCATCAGTAAAATAAATGCAATTGCAAAGTACTCAGAACGGTTTATGAAGATCGGAGGAGCCTTCATGATCTTATTTGGGATCCTGTTGTACACGAACAAAATGACGGATATCACAGTCTTTTTGATACGACTGTATGGGGGTTTTACAGGATTCTAAGGAGCGATCCTCTTTCAATTCGATTTCGATATTTCCAAATCCAATCTATATCCAATAGGTTACAATTTCACGAATCCCTAACAAGATTAAAATGACACCGGCAACACGGTGTATGATTGACCCCCATCGCTTGGAATGCCGATTGGCGGAGGGATGATTATGTAAACGGATCAATAACCATATTGAAATGAAAAGGGGAACTGCGGTCCCCAAGGCAAAAACAACGGGGAGTATGACGCCAAGGGAACTGGCAAACATAAGTGGAACTAATAAACCGAAAAATAACCAAAACATGGTTGGACAAAATCCTAAAGCCATAACTACTCCAACCGCAAAGGCCGCTTCACCACTATCTTGCCTGCTGGAGAGAGGATGGAGCATTCGAGTTACAAAGCCACGCCCTTTGAAAGGGAAGTGTATAACTCTGAGCAGAAATAGACCCACTAAGATAAATAATGGACCAAGTAATTTGTTAACCCAATCAAATAAGGGAGAAATTGTATCAGAGATGCTGTGACCAAAAGTTAAGATGCAAAAACCTAACACCCAGTAAGCTATTATTTTTCCAAAGACAAAAAAAAGGAACTCCCTTTTTGGTAGGTTTTCAATAGTGGCCCCCTTTTTTCCAATCAACAAAAAAGCTGCCGTGTTGTTCGAAAGTTGACAAGGTTCCATTGCCCCGATTATTCCAAGAATAATTGCACTTAGGACAGGAAAACTAGCTCCCCATTCGATGGACATAATAATCCCCCTTTAAAGGGTAGAATGACTAAAGTATTTATATGACTGGCTGTCCAAATATATGCTTTGATTTAAAGCAATCCGCTCACCAAAGTTGTCCCTGACGTAAAAACAAATTGAGAGGGGTTTTCGTATGAAAAAAGGGGAAGATAGGCGAAATGATTTTATCCCTGCTCTACGATTTCATTGGCTTACATCGATTTATGATCCGATTCTTCGCTGGACAATGCGGGAATCTTCCTTTAAAAACCGACTCATCCAACAAATTCAACTCAGATCTGGACAACGTGTACTTGATCTTGGATGTGGAACCGGTACGCTAACTCTACTCATAAAACAAGCGAATCCGAACACGGAAGTGTTCGGATTGGATGCTGATCCAAAAGTTCTCGAAATTGCCAGGGGAAAAAACGCCAGTGTGGGAATGGACATCATTTTTGATCAAGGAATGTCTTTTGAGCTACCGTATCCGGATCATTCATTTGATCGAGTTGTTTCATGCCTAATGTTTCACCATTTATCCCACGAAAGTAAAAAAGCAACACTAGATGAGATTTACCGTGTTTTAAAGCCAGATGGTGAACTTCATCTAGCGGATTGGGGAAAGCCTCACAATCAACTCATGCGTATAGCCTTCTTGTCCATTCAAATCCTTGATGGATTTACTACCACCAAAGATAACGTAGAGGGTTTATTGCCAAAACTTATCAAGCATTCAGGATTTAACGTCGTTAAAGAAACTTCTAGATTCATGACGATTTATGGAACCTTGTCCCTTTATCATGCCAAGAAGATCAAATAAGGACGTACAGGCAACGCATATATGAGATAACTACTCTTTCGAAAAAAGTAATCAGGTGATCCCATGGGCCTCGGTAGTAAATGGAAGAGGATAAGATACATCTTAGCGGTAATCACTTTATTTGAATTAAGTTTCTTCGGAATGTTTTATGCAAGAAAACAACATATCACCATCGATCAGCTTGTTGAGGTTATCAAGGGTTTACCCCAGGCTGAAGTGGCACAAAATAAATTAGGAACGAAAAAGAACGAAATAGATGATGTCCCTTATTTACTTTTCAAAGAAGGACAGTTTTTTCAAGGGTTTAAAAGCTTACCCGAAGCCATTCACTTTGCGAAATCATTGCCGTTTTCTGTAACAATAAGAACCAAAAATCAAGTGACCGTCTGGGGAAAACGACCCGGCTGTGAACGCTCACCAAAATGTTGACCACTTTGCTCATCATAAAGTTACCCACCTGACAGTTTGAGCACACGTCATCATTTTCACACCTAATTGCAAATGTTTTTACTGAGCCAAGGATCGTCAAGGGCTTGCGTAGCAAGGGGTTTACCCTTTATCCTTGACGATCCTTGGTGCAGGAAATAAAATGCTACTTTGTGTGAAAAAAAGCATCGTAGGTGGTCAACTCGAAGATGAGCGTTTGCTCCAAAAATGGTCAACTTTTTGATTAGCATTCACACCCGGCGATATTTATAAAGACCATGTTGACGCCCCTTTTGTAAGTCAGCATCCAGAGTTACCACGTGGTTGCGAAGTTACGGCTTTAGCTATGTTATTGCAATACTACGGTTTTCAGGTAAATAAAATGGAGCTTGCCGCAGAAATCACGAAAGATAGAACCTCTTTAACATATGATCAGAGTGGTCAAATGTTTTGGGGGAATCCTTATAAGGGTTTTGTTGGCGATATGTATGATAGGAGCAAACCTGGGTTCGGAGTTTTTCATACTCCTATTGAAAAATTAGCTCAAAAGTACGCAGGAAGTCGAGTAGTCAATTATTCAGGTTTGTCATTTGATGATATTTTACACGTTGTGAAAAATGGAAAACCGATTTGGGTAATCGTTAATACCAAATATAAAAAAGTTGATACAAGGTTAGTCCAGTGGATGACGAAAGACGGACCTATTTCAACTACTTGGCATCAGCATTCCGTTCTTTTAACGGGTGTTGATCAAGAATATGTTTATTTTAACGATCCAAGTTTAACATCGGGTAAAAACATAAAAAAAAGAAAAGATGCGTTTGAACAGGCATGGATTCAAATGGGTAAGCAAGCAATAGGTATTGGCGATTTGGTAACAAGAGGAGATAGACACTAAAGAACAGTCGCATCATTCAAATTATCACAGCTCCCAACCAGGAGTTGAATTCGAAATTACTTCTAAGCATGGTGAGAACCGGTTTTTTTAGGTCCAGATCCCACCAACGGTGTAAATCCGCGTTTTGTTGGTGTTACCTAAAATAGCATGCGTTTCTGAGTTAAAAGTGAAGAAAGGGGGGGTTAATCCTCCGTTTTTCTGAGTACGAAATAAGGTGTGATCGTATTGAGCTGGAGTGTAGTCGGTTTTGTTCTCCTCGCCGCTGCTGCAAATGTAGTCGGTGGGTTATTCATCTTATTTAAAAAACACTGGTCAAAACGAGGCATCAATGGTTTGATGGCGCTGAGTGCAGGGTTACTCCTTTCAATTGCGATCATGGATTTAATCCCCGAGGCAATTGAAGTAATGCCAACAACGCCGGTTTTTGTTTTGGCAGGAATTATGGCATTGTTTTTCTTTCAGCAGTTTGTAGCGTCCCACTTCCATTTCGGTGAAGAAACGCATCATCATGGTAACGAGAAAAGTGCTGCCGTAGGAGCATTTTTTGGCATGATGATTCATACCTTCTTTGACGGGTTATCCATCGTTGCCAGTTTTGAAGTGGACGTTCGGTTAGGTGTAACAGTGTTAATTGCAATTCTGATGCATAAAATTCCTGATGGTTTAACCATTTCATCCATCGTTTTTGCTATGTCAAGAAAGCGGGGACAGGCAGTAGTTGCAGCGCTTCTGTTAGGTCTTTCAACCATTTTCGGTGCCGTCGTTGCGATGATGCTCTCGCACGTCGCTTTGCCGCATGAACAAATTACGGCAATCGCGATTGCTTTTACTGCGGGCATTTTTCTTTACGTAGCGGGAACAGATTTACTACCTGTTGTGAACGCAGCGGAAGATAGACCGATCGCTTCCTTGTTCTTTTTGGGGATATTCTTGTATTTTCTTCTTCAGTGGGGTTTTCATCTGTTAGCTCCAACGCTGCATTAGCGCAAGTAAGAAAGATGACAAGCGTGAATTCTATACGGAAAGTAATTCTCTTACTGTTATTGTTTTTACTCTTCCAGGTAGTGCCGGCACAGGCACACTCCGAACTGGAAAAAACGTATCCCCAATCCGGACAAGTTCTAGAGGAATTTCCAATCCAGATAGAGCTGTTGGCGATCACGATGCGTAGTTTGAGTATAACGAGGTAATCAATGAAATCCCAGTTTAACCCATACGTTTGCCGGTGATGTCAGCTGCATGGGAGCTACTCTAATTGTGACTTTAAATAGCTTGCGTTTATTAAGGGTAAAGGAGTAGGCTGTTAAGCTCTAGTTAAAAAGAAAGCCGGTTACACCTTAGCGTGGTGAAAACGGCTATTTTTGTGTCAGGACTCCATAGCGTTGTAAATTCGCGTTTTGCTGGCGGTACCCCATGATGAACTTTCGGCTGGTCCAGTCCAAGTTTCTTCTGTTGTGTATGTTGTCGATATCTCTGTAGTCAAAGTGCTTTCTACTTCTTCGCCGACGGATGCTGGGCCATTCCCAACAGAAACACTAGCTTTAACTCTTGCTGAGGAATTTACTTTCTTTGCTTGGGTCGTAGTAAGTTTAATTGTCTTCCCTTTAGGAACAGAAATAATTTGCACTGCTGCTGTAGGGTTATTGGAACTTTCTACCGGGACTGTAAAATATTTTGTGTAAACTCTCATTCCACATTCCATTACAATGAAACAAAGTGAGGTTGAGAGAACACATGGGACTCATTCCAAAAGACCAGCTGCGCCAACTTATCAAAGAACACAACTTGCAAACCATGGGGGATGTTCAAAAAGCCCTGAAGGACATTTTTGCAGAAACACTGCAAGAAATGTTGGAGGCCGAATTGGATACCGAATTGGGCTATGCCAAGCATGACAGCAAGCAGAAGCAGACGAAAAACAGTCGGAACGGCTATAGCAAAAAAACGGTTACGTCTGAGTATGGGGAGTTGGATCTCACGATTCCCCGTGATCGTCTTGGAGAATTTGAACCTGCGATTGTCAAGAAACACCAGAGACATGTAACGGGTATTGAAGATCAAATCGTCTCTATGTACGCCAAAGGCATGAGCACACGGGATATTCAGGATCATTTGCACAATCTGTATGGACTTGAGGTATCCCCGACCCTTATCTCCAACGTAACAGCTAAACTGTTACCTCTTATCAAGGAATGGCAAAATCGCCCGCTGCAAAGCGTGTATTCCGTTGTTTTCATGGATGCCATTCATTTTAAGGTAAAACAGGACGGGCAAATTATCAGCAAAGCCGCCTATATGGTCATTGGCATTGATTTGGAAGGTTATAAGGACGTTCTTGGCATCTGGATCGGAGAAAACGAGTCAGCCAAGTTCTGGCTACATGTGTTGACGGATCTGAAAAATCGTGGCGTTCAGGACATTTTGATTATCTGTGTAGACAATTTAAAAGGCTTCAGCGAAGCCATTGCAGCCAGCTATCCGCAAACGGAGGTTCAAAAATGTATCATCCACCAGATCCGCAATTCCATCAAATATGTGTCGTACAAGGATTTGAAGAAGATTACTACGGCCTTGCGTCCGATCTATACGGCCCCAACGGAAGAGGCGGCTCTCCTGGAATTGGATCAATTTGAGGAGACCTGGGGAAAACAGTATCCCCTGATTGTCCGGTCGTGGCGGAGTAACTGGGATGAACTGGCGACCTTTTTCAAGTACTCCCCTGAGTTGCGCAAGCTCATCTATACAACGAATATGATCGAAAGCTACCATCGACAACTCCGGAAGGTGACAAAGGGAAAAAGTATCTTTCCGACGGATGAATCGCTACTCAAAATGCTATATTTGGCGACGATGGATGTCATTCGGAAGTGGACAGGGCGGGTCCAAAATTGGGGGCAAATCCTTCTCCAGTTGACTGTACATTTCCCAGAACGGGTACAGATTCGATGAAGGGCTTTACATGGAGGGGCGGGCATGATAGGCTACTTTGCCTTGCGATGGTGTGAACTTCTCCATCGCCCAATCGCAAGAACTCATGCCCGCCAGTGGCTCCATGTCAAGCCCGACATATGAAGCATCGTTTTCACGTTTACACAAAAATCTTGACAGACTCTTTCTACCCGCTTAACTACATCAGATAGGTACATTGGTTTTATTTTGTCATCAGTGTTTTTACCAACTTTATGAATAGTTATACTTTTAGCATCTCCAGCTTGCTCTACTATTTGTTCGATTTGCTCTTTTGTGACCATGCCTTGGGCTTCTTCGGCGATGTTTACAACGACCTCTTGATCTTCGGCGCCAAGGAGTTTCAGTGACTCACTATAATCTTCTTTTGCAAACGAAAGGGATGGCAACATAGCCAGTAGACTTAATGTGCATAAAATAGCAATTGATTTTTTCTTAAACACAGTTCAATCACTCCTATTTTTTGGTATATAACAACATTATATCTTATTGGTAAATTTGTAAATATTTTCTTATATTTTGTTTTATGTTCTGTTTAATATGAATTATTTGTATAATCCATCAACCATATCACTAGCTAGTCGTCACATCGTCCATACAGTCATTCAGGAAGGCGTGTCGATCATCAAACTTGAGCGACTAGAGAATATTCGCAAGACGGCAAGAACAAGCCGTAAAAACGCCAAGAATCTGCATAGTTGGACGTTCTATCAGCTTCAACAATTCATCTCCAATAAAGCAACCCTTGTAGGCATACAAGTTGTGGAGGTCAATCCTGCCTACACTTCTCAAACTTGTCCTGTCTGCGGGGAGAAGAATAAAGCGAAAGACAGAAGATACGAATGTTCATGCGGATTCAAAACGCATCGTGATCGGGTTGGAGCGATCAATATCATACGTCAACCTGTGACAGATGGTAACAATCTGTCAGCCTAAGATGCTAGAGGCACTGTCTTAGGACGGGCTGATGAGACAGCCCTGAACTTGGGGGAACTACGGATAGCAGAAATGTACTTCCGACTACCACCCAAGAATCCACCCAAGAATCCCACTGATACCGAAAGGCTTCAGCTTGCGGCTTTAGCCGTGGGAGTCTCAATCATGCTATACTGATAGAGAATGATTTTTGAGGGAGGGAAGAGTGTTGTCAACGATTGTCCAGCAATCTTGGAAGCGCTGCCAGGAATCGAACCTCAAAGCTTGGGAGAAAGCCAATGACCAGATCATTTCCAGCAAACGAATCAAAGAAATCATTCAGGAAAATCACCCTCTGATTCAAGAAAGCCTCCCGCTCTTCAACAAGCTTGCTCCTTTTTTGCTGTCGACAGAGCATATCGCTTTGCTGTCGGATCGGGATGGCAATATCATTCACACCGTCGGGGACCCTGTGTTTGCCAATCAGGCGCAAAAGGTGCAACTGCAGATCGGGGCGAACTGGACGGAGGATTACAAAGGAACCAATGCGATAGGAACGGCGCTGATCGCGCAGCAGCCGATCTCCGTGCAGGGCGACCAGCATTACTTTTTGGAGAACCGCTTTCTTTCCTGCTCGGCGGCGCCGATTTTTTCACCGACGGGCGAGCTGCTTGGCGTCATCGACATCAGCACGCGCAAGGAGTACACGCATCCGTTTGCCTTGACGATTGCCTGCATGATTGCGGAAGCCCTGCAAAATCGCTTTCTGTATGCCAACGCCGAGCGGGTCATTGCCCTGCCCGGCAGCACGGCCGTGAAAAGCAGCCAGGGAAAAGTGCCGCTCGTAGCTCTCGACAGGGACGAGCGGATCGTGGGCTTGAACGAATTGGCCAAGCAGCGGCTGGGAAAAGACGCTTTGGGAACGCGGCTGTCCCCGGAGCAGGAGCGCGCCGGACGGGATGTGCAGGATAACCGCCAGCGTTTCTGGGGGGCGCAAGCTGCAACAGACGGTGCTTCCAGGAACGCTGCGGCTGCCCCAAACCAAAAGCCGATGCCTGCACTCAAGCCGTTTCCGCGTCTCGCCGGATCGTGCCCGCTCTTTTTGCAGGCGAAAATGCTCGGGCAAAAGGCGGCGCAGGTTGATTTTCCCGTGCTGATTCTCGGCGAGAGCGGCACCGGAAAAGAGCTGTTCGCACAGATGGTTCACGAGACAGGGCCGCGAGCGCAGGAGCCTTTTATCGCCGTGAACTGCAGTGCGATTTCAGAAAATTTGATCGAAAGCGAATTGTTCGGATACGAAAGCGGGGCGTTTACCGGGGCCAATCGCGAAGGAAGAATCGGCAAGTTTGAAGCGGCGAAGAAAGGGACGATCTTTTTGGATGAGATCGGGGACATGTCTTTGCGCGGACAGGCCGCTCTGCTGCGCGTGTTGCAGGAAAAGGTCGTCACGCCTGTAGGCAGCAACCAGTCGCGGCCAATTCATGCGCGGATCATCGCCGCCACGCACCGCAATTTGCCGGAGGAAATCAGGGCGGGGCGTTTTCGGGCGGATTTGTACTACCGGCTCAAAAGCGTCTCCATCCACCTGCCGCCGCTGCGCAAGCGAAGCGACATCGTCCAACTGGCCGAACATTTGATGCAGCAAATCGCCATGGGACAGCCATACGTCTTGCTCCCGGAGGCAAAAGCAAAGCTCGCCGCCTACTCCTGGCCGGGCAACGTTCGCGAGTTGCAGGGCGTGCTGGTGCAGGCTGCCTTTTTGTCCGACGGCGGGGAGATTGGCGAGGAGCACATCCAGCTTGAAGGCTTGACCGGAGAGGCGGAGCCTGTGCATGCGGTCCCATCCTTGCGGGAAACCGAGCTTGTGGCGATCAAGCGGGCGCTTGATTCGAGCGGAGGCAATGTGAGCCGGGCCGCCAAGCTGCTGCAAATCGGGCGAAACACCTTGTACCGCAAAATGGCGGAATACCATCTGACAGCGCCCGTCAACCAGGAGGAACCATGATCGCCCTGTACAGGCTGGATAAGGAGCTGGAGCGGAAAATGACCGCGCTGCTGGAAAACAGCGGGCAAAACATCGGATATTTTTACTCGATCAAATCCATTCTCGACCAGATGATGAACCCGTTTGTTGCCATCACTACAGAAAAATACAGCGAGGAGCTGGAGGCGCTCTCGTTGCCCGTCGTCAGCCTGTCGATAGACATGAATGACGTGCGCCGGGCTATCGCAACGCTTCCGGATGAAGGGCGGGGCCACAAGGTCGTCGTGGTGTGCGCCACGCAAAAAGAAAAAAGCTGGTTGCAGCAGGAGTACGCTCTGGAAGAGGGGGAACCGCAGCCAGACTGCACGTTTCTCTGCGCAAAAGAGCTGGCGTATCCGCAGGAGCAGGCTGTCTATCTCGTGCCGATCTGGAACCGCCATGCTTTTGCGCTGCACCCGGCCTCGCAGCAGTGGCATCCCGTCGAGCCTTCGCTCGCCACCTTGCGCAAAGCGGTGCAGCAGGCAGCCTCGCTGGTCACTTACACAAAGGAGCGGCTGCGCGAAAAGCATCAGATGGAAGCCGTCGTAAACTCGGCCCATGACGCGGTGATCGCCGTCGATCGGCACAGCCAGATTACGCTGGTCAACGAGCATGCCAAAATGCTGCTGGGGCTGTCCGGAGATGTGCTGGGCAAACCGATCACGGACTACATCCCGCACTCTGACATGCTGCGCGTGCTGAAGACGGGCAGGGAGGAGCTGGGCGAAATCGCGACGGTGCGCGACCGTTCCATCGTCATCAATCGCATTCCGGTGATCGTCAAGGATCAGGTTGTGGGGGCGGTGTCCAACTTCAAGGAAATCATCGACATTCAGAAGATGGAGATGACGCTGCGCAAAAAGCTGCACGACAACGGACTGTCAGCCAGATACCGCCTGGACAGCATCGTCGGCTCCTCGCCTGCCATCCTCGAAACGAAGGAGCAGGCGGCGCTGTTTGCGAAAACGAACGCGACCGTGCTGATTACAGGGGAATCGGGAACGGGCAAGGAGCTGTTTGCCCAAGGCATCCACCTGGAAAGCGGACGCGCTGTCGGGCCGTTTTTGGCGGTGAACTGTGCGGCGCTCCCGGAGGGGCTTCTGGAGAGCGAGCTGTTCGGCTACGAGGATGGCGCTTTTACAGGGGCGAAAAAGGGCGGCAAGCCGGGCTTGTTCGAGCTGGCGCACGGAGGCACGCTGTTTTTGGACGAGATCGGGGAGATGCCGCTGCGCATTCAGGTGCTCTTGCTTCGCGTCCTGCAGGAGAGGCGCGTGCGTCGCGTCGGCGGCGAAAAAGTGATTCCCGTCGATGTGCGGATTGTCGCGGCGACGAATCGCGAGCTGGCCAAGGAGATCGAGAAGGAGCAGTTTCGCGCCGATCTCTACTACCGCATCAACATGCTCAGGCTCGATGTCCCTCCGTTGCGGGAGCGCCTGAGCGACATTCCGCTGCTGGTCGAGAGCATGATTCGCGAGATGAACGAGCAGCACGAGAAAAAGATCAAGGAAGTCGATGAAGACATCTACCCGCTGTTTCAGAGTTACTCGTGGCCCGGCAATGTGCGGGAGCTGAGAAATGTCGTCGAGCGGATGGTGCTGCTGGCAAAAGGGGGAAGAATCGGCAAGGAGGACGCAGGCTTTTTGTTCGCGAGGCAAAAGGGAGGGCACGACGGCAGGCTGCCCGTGCCGCCGGAAGCAAGCGAAGCAGAGCGGAACCCCGAAGCGCAGCAAATTGCCAGCGCGCTGCAGCAGACGAGATACAACAAGACTCTTGCGGCAAAGGCATTGGGCATGGATCGAACTACACTGTGGCGGAAAATGAAACAGTATCGTCTGGAGTGAGCAAAGTGTTGCAACGTTGTGTTGCAACACTTTGTTGTTTTATGAGGGAGGAAGCATCGAGACGGCGTGGACAGTCGAGACAAAATGTAAGCGTTTTACCGCGTTAACGCGATTGCGCCTGCTTGGCATCAAACGTGCATTTACTATCTGGTGCATATAGTCAAAAAATTTAGATCATTTAGGGGGGAGTCGATTGCTTCACTATTCGATTGCAGTCATTCCGGGAGACGGTATTGGTCCAGAGGTGATGGACGAAGGCTTGAAGGTTTTGGCGGCGCTGGAAGAAGCGCACGGCGGGATTCGCTTTACCCGTGACGTCATGGACTGGAACTGCCAGTACTACCTCACGCATGGCAGGATGATGCCGGAAAATGGACTACATACATTGAAGGACTACGATCTGATCTTGCTGGGAGCTGTCGGGGCGCCGGAAGTACCGGATCACGTGTCGGTGTGGGAGCTGATTTTGCCGATTCGCCGTGCCTTCCAGCAGTATGTGAACCTGCGGCCTGTCAAGCTGCTCAAAGGGTTGGAGAGCCCGCTGCGCTACAAAGGGCACGCCGATCTCGACTTCGTCGTCGTCCGGGAAAATACAGAGGGCGAGTATTCCAACATGGGCGGGCGGATGCACCAGGGGACGCCGTACGAGATGGCGGTGCAAAACAACGTATTTACTCGCTACGGCACCGAGCGCATTCTCAAATACGCGTACGCGCTGGCGGAAAAGCGGCCGAAAAAGAGCGTGACGGCGGCGACCAAGTCCAACGGCATCAACCATTCCATGCCTTTCTGGGATGAGATCGTCAAGGAAATCAGCCGGGAGCACCCAGACATTCAGACCAACCTGTATCATATCGACGCATTAGCCGCTTACTTTATCACGCGCCCGGAGACGTTTGACGTCGTGGTCGCCAGCAACCTGTTCGGAGACATTTTGACAGACCTTGGGGCGGCGATTGTCGGCGGCTTGGGGCTGGCACCGTCTGCGAACATCAATCCCGAGCGCAAATACCCGTCCATGTTTGAGCCGATTCATGGCTCTGCGCCCGATATCGCCGGAAAAGGCATCGCCAACCCGATCGCACAGGTGTGGAGCCTCAGCATGATGATGGACCACCTCGACTTGCCGGATGCAAGCGCCGTCATTATGAACGCGATCGAACAAGTGCTGCAGGAGGGCAAGGTGCTGACGCCTGACCTCGGGGGCAAGGCGACGACAAAGGAAGTGGGAGACGAGCTTGTCCGGCACATCTACCTGGCAACCAGATAAAAACAAAGGAGGAAAAGGAGCATGGAACCAAAAACGTATGACCTGTACATCGGCGGAGAATGGATCAAAACAGAGAGCTACATTCCCGTTTTTCACAAATACAGCGGCGAGTGCATCGCGCATATCGCCCGCGCCGAACAGCAGCACGTCACGACGGCGGTAGAAGCGGCCTGGCAGACGTTCAAGCAGGATAAGCTGACGCCGTTTCAGCGCTATCAAATTTTGCTGAAGGCTTCCGCGCTGATGGAGGAGCGCCGCGAGGAAATGGAGCTGTCGCTGATTCGCGAAGTGGGGAAAACGCGCAAGGACGCGCAGAACGAGCTGGACCGCACGATCAACACGCTGCGCCTGTCGGCGGAGGAAGCGAAAAAAATTCACGGCGAAATGATTCCGCTGCAATCGACGGAAGGCTCGGAAAATCGCCTGGGCTTTACGATCCGCGTACCTAAAGGCGTCATCGGAGCGATTACTCCGTTCAACTACCCGCTTTTGCTCAGCACGCACAAGATCGCTCCGGCGCTCGCCGCGGGAAATACGTTGGTAGTCAAGCCGGCGACGGTCACGCCGATCGCGACCTTTCTTTTGCTGGACGTATTGGAGGAAGCGGGCCTGCCCAAAGGGTATGTGAACATCGTGACAGGCGCAGGCAGCGAGGTGGGAGAATGGCTGCTGGATGAGGAACGCATCGCCATGTACACCTTCACCGGGTCGGGCGAGGTGGGCCGCCATATCAAGGAGCGCAGCGGCATGCGTCCGGTGGCGCTGGAGCTTGGCAACAACTCGCCGAATATCGTACACCACGATGCAGACCTGGAGCTGGCGGCCCGTCAGACAGCCGCGCGCAGCTTTCATAACGCAGGCCAGGCGTGCATCGCCGTGCAGCGCATTTACGTACACGAGGACGTGGTGGAAAAGTTCAGCGAGCTGTACATCGCGCACGTCAAGCAGTTGAAAGTAGGCAATCCGGAAGACCCGGAAACAGACGTAGGGCCGATGATTAGCGAAAAAGAAGCCAAACGAACGGAGGAATGGGTGCAGGAAGCGATCAGCCAGGGGGCGCAGTCGCTTTTGCCAGTCAAACGGGAAGGCGCTCTTTTCTATCCGGCGGTGCTCGTCAATACGAAGCCGGAGATGAAGGTCGTGTGCCGGGAAGTGTTTGCTCCTGTCGTGACGATCATTCCGTACAGCGATCTGGAGGACGCTTTTGCCCAGGCCAACGATTCGGAGTACGGCTTGCAGGCGGGAATTTTCACCCGCGATCTGAATGTCGCGATGAAAGCGGCGCGTACCTTGGAATACGGCGGTGTCGTCATCAACGACGTCTCGACCTACCGCAACGACGTCATGCCGTATGGCGGCGTGAAA
This sequence comes from Brevibacillus sp. NSP2.1, assembly GCF_000470975.2. Taxonomy (NCBI): domain Bacteria; kingdom Bacillati; phylum Bacillota; class Bacilli; order Caryophanales; family Paenibacillaceae; genus Brevibacillus; species Brevibacillus sp. NSP2.1. The sequence continues at coordinate 373,454 of NZ_CP048274.1, forward strand.
AACAGCGGACTGGGCAAGGAAGGCCCGCGCTACGCCGTAGAAGAAATGACCGACGAAAGAATGGTGGTGATTAATCTATGAACGGACAACTGCTGCAAGGAAAAACCGCGCTGGTAACAGGTGCCGGGTCAGGGATGGGAAAAGCGATCGCCAAGCTGTTTGCCGCAGAAGGAGCCAATGTCATCCTCGCTGATCTAAACGAAGAAGCCGCTTTGCAGGTGGTCGCCGAATTGCCGGAAGGAAGCGGCCACGCGGTGCAAGCCGATGTAGCTGACGATGAGAGCGTAGCCGCGCTCGTCCGGGAAACGCTCGATGTCTACGGAGCGCCCGATGTGCTGGTCAATTGCGCCGGAGTGCCACAGGCGTTCACCCCTATCGAGGAGCTGACGCTCGCCCAATGGGATCGGATCATGTCCGTCAATACCAAATCGATCTATTTGACGACCAGGCATGCGGTTCCGCATATGAAAGCGAAAAACAAAGGAAGCATCATCAACATCGCCTCGATTGCCGGGATTCGCGCGCGGCCTGGCCTCAACGCCTACTGCGCCTCCAAAGGAGCGGCGATCATGCTGAGCAAGGCTTTGGCGATCGAGCTGGCCCCTCATCACATCCGGGTCAATGTCATCAATCCGGGCCCGGCCGAGACGCCGATGCTGGGCAAATTCATCAACGGGGACGAAGCAGAGGTAGAAGCCGGGAAAAAAGATATTTTCATCAGCAGCGTTCCGCTGGGGGAGCTGATTCAGCCGGAGGATATCGCGCAAGCCGCCCTGTACCTGGCATCTGATCTGTCGAAAATCGTGACGGGCGAGGTCATGAATGTGGACGGTGGAAGAGGAATCTAGTAGCTAGTCAAATGAGCGGAATTTTCATATTATTAAATAAATTGAAAACAAACAAACACAAATAGGGGGTATTGCAACATGTCTCGAAAGAAGTGGAGTTTCGTGCTATCTGGCATCATGTCTGTTTCGTTATTACTGGCGGCATGCGGAGGCGGAGGCGGTCAACAGGCCGCCCAGCCTTCCGGACAAGGCGGGGGACAGCCAGCCGCGCAAACGGGAGCGCCGTCGAGCGACGGGCAAAGCTATGTCTTCAAGGCGGGGCACTCCTTGACCGAAGACCACCCGTACCATCTGGCGCTGAAAAAGATGGCCGAGGATGTAGACAAGCGTTCGAACGGAAAAGTGAAAATCGAGGTGTATCCATTGAGCCAACTCGGGGCCGAGCGGGAGCTGACAGAGGCACTGACGTTTGGAACGGCAGATATGTCGATTACGTCAACCGCGCCTGTCACGAATTTTTATGCCAAGCTGGGCGTGCTCGACCTGCCTTTCCTGTTTGAGAGCCGCGAGCAAGCGTACAAGGTGCTCGATGGAAAAGTCGGAGAAGAGATGCTGAAAAACTTGGAAAGCGCCAACCTCGTTGGCCTGGCTTGGGCTGAAAACGGTTTCCGCCACATCACGAACGGAACGAAAGACATCAAGAAGCCGGAGGACGTCTCCGGCATGAAGATTCGTACCCAGGAAAATCCGATTCACCTCGCTGCCTTCGAGACGCTGGGCGCCAAGCCGACGCCGATGGCATGGACAGAGGCGTTGACCGCTTTGCAGCAAGGAGTGGTAGACGCGCAGGAAAATCCGGCGATCGTCGCACAGACCTACAAGCTGTACGATTCGAAGCAAACGCACATGTCGCTGACCGGGCACGTGTACTCCGCGGCGATGATTTTGTTCAGCAAGCCGGTGTGGGACAAACTTCCCGCAGACGTTCAGCAACTGATTGCGGAAGAAGCGAAAAAAGCCGGGCAGTACGAGCGTGAGCTGATGATTAAGATGGAGGAAGAAGCGATTGCCAACCTCAAGGCAAAAGGGGTTGTCGTGACAGAGGACGTCGACAAGCAGGCTTTCCGCGAGGCCATGAAGCCTGTGTACGACAAGTTTTCCGACCAGTTTGGCAAAGAGCTGGTGGATGAAATCGTCAACACGAAATAAACGGCAAAAGGGAGAGGGGCCAGGCGGCTTTTCTCCCCCCTTTTCCACGAAAGGAGAAACTGTGTGAGCAATCTCATATCCAAACTAAACAGCGCTCTGCGTCTCGTCATTATTGCCTTGCTGGCCGTGATGGTCGTCGCCGTCTTCCTGCAAGTCCTTTTCCGCTTTTTCCTTGACCAGCCGCTGGCCTGGACAGAGGAGCTGGCGCGCTATCTTTTGATCTGGATTACTTTTCTCGGCTCCGCTTATGCCATGGCGATCAAGGCCCATATCGGTACCGAATACATCCAAAAGCATTTGTCGCCATTCATGAATAAGGTCGTGTTGATCGTGGCGGCTCTGTGCAGCCTTTTCTTTTTTCTCGTGATGGTTCAGCAAGGCTATCTGCTGTCTGCCAGAAGCATGGTTCAAAAATCACCCACCCTGCTCATTCCCATGGGCTATGTCTACATGGTGATACCTATCAGCGGTGTTCTGCTCATCATGAACGTGATTCATGTGACATGGAAAGACATTACCGGGAAGGAGTGAGCCATCGTGGGCACGATATTGTTTTTGACGCTGCTTGTGCTTTTAATCATTAACGTCCCGATTGCGGTTGCGTTGGGGCTGTCGGTAGTCGTGGCCTTTATAGTCGAAGGTAATATTCCGCTTTTGGTCGTCATTCAAAAAATGTTTAACGGAACTGATTCGTTCCCGCTCATGGCGATTCCGTTTTTTCTGCTGGCGGGCAAGCTGATGGAAACGGGCGGGATCTCGGCAAGGCTGATTCGCTTTGCCAATACGATCGTCGGCAATTTGCCCGGCGGACTGGCTATCGTGGCGGTTCTCGGGTGCACCTTTTTCGCCGCGATCTCGGGTTCGTCGGCTGCGACGACGGCTGCTGTAGGGGGCATTCTGATTCCGCACATGGTTAAAAAAGGGTACGATGTGCGCTTTTCCTCGGCGCTGCACGCAGCAGGCGGAACGATTGGCGTCATGATTCCTCCCAGCGTGCCGATGGTGCTGTACGGAGTGGCAGCGAGCACGTCGATTAACGATCTGTTCATCGCGGGCATCGGCCCGGGCATTCTTGTCGCGATCTCGCTCATCATCTACGCGTACTGGGTCAGCAAAAAGCAGGGCTGGGGCGGCGGTGAAAAGCATTCGGCAAAAGAAATCTGGCAGGCGTTCAAAGATGCGATTTTGGCGATTCTCATGCCAGTCATTATTCTGGGCGGGATTTACGGCGGCGTCTTTACATCGACGGAAGCTGCGGTCGTGGCGGTCGTGTACGGGCTTGTCGTCGGCCTGTTCGTTTACCGGGAAATCAAGTGGCGGGACCTGGGCGAAATTTTCAACAGCGCAGCCAGCATGACGGCTGTCATCATGCTGATTATTGCGACCGCCAACGCGTTCGGGTTTTTGATGACGAGAGAAAACATTCCCCAGGAGATCGCGCAGTTCATGCTGGGGATTACGGATAGCACGATCATTACGCTGTTGATTATCAATATACTGCTCCTGATTCTCGGTACGTTCATGGAGACGGCAGTGACCATCATTCTCCTGACCCCGATTCTGTTGCCGATCATTCACACACTGGGGATTGATCCCGTCCTGTTCGGCGTTATCATGGTCGTCAACTCGGCCATTGGCATGTTGACTCCTCCGGTCGGAATTAATCTGTTGGTAGCGGGAAATATTGCCAAGCTGTCGAATACAGAAATTGAGAAGGCAGCCATTCCGTTTCTGATCCTGTTGTGTGTAGATTTGATGCTGATTACGTACATTCCGGAAATCAGCCTGTTTCTCGTCAATCTGAGCAAGTAGCGAAGGAGAGAGTATGCGTGGACTATCAACAGCAATTAGTGAGTCTGCTAGGAGAAGACAGGGTGACGACCAACCCGACCGTTCTTGTGCACCACAGCCATGACGAATCGTATCACACGCCGCATTTGCCGGACGTAGTCGTGTTTCCGCAGACGGCGGCAGAGGTCAGCGCAATCCTGAAGCTGGCCAATGAAAAGCGGATTGCGGTGACGCCGTTTGGACTGGGGACCAGCCTGGAAGGGCACGCGATTCCGTACGCGGGTGGCATCAGCATGGACTTTTCGCTGATGAACCAGGTGCTGGAGGTGCGGCCGCAAGATTTTCTCGTGCGGGTGCAGCCAGGCGTGACGCGCACCCAGCTAAATCGCGAGCTGAAAAAGCACGGCTTGTTTTTTTCCGTGGACCCTGGGGCTGACGCGACGCTGGGCGGCATGGCGGCCACCAATGCGAGCGGAACGACCTCGGTACGCTACGGAGTGATGCGCGATCAGGTTCGCGATCTGGAAGTGGTGCTGGCCGATGGCCGTATCATCCATACGGGCAGCATGACAGCCAAGTCTTCGTCCGGGTATCACCTGACCGGAATGTTCGTCGGCTCGGAAGGGACATTGGGTGTGTTCACCGAGCTGACGCTGCGCGTGTACGGGATTCCGGAGGTGACGATGGCAGCGCGGGCCAGCTTCCCGACAGTTCAGGACGCGGTAGATACTGTCGTCGATATTCTCGGAGCCGGGATTCAGGTGGCGCGGATCGAACTGGTTGACGAGCGCTCCATTCGCCAGGTGAATTTGTACAAAGAGACGAGCTACCCGGAAAACCCGACGCTTTTTATCGAGTTTCACGGCAGCGAGCAGAGCTTGGCGCACGACATCGAGTTTGCCCAGACGATCGCGACCGAGCACGGCTGCACGCAGTTTTTGTTCGAGACCGATTCCAAGGCGCGGGCTGTGCTCTGGGATGCCCGCCACAATCTGGCCTACGCCTTCGTGCATAAGTCGCCAGGGAAAAAGATGATGGTGACAGACGTATGCGTGCCGTTTTCCGAACTGGCCGGAGCAGTGGTCGACGCCCGACAGGCTATTGACCGCTCGGGTCTGGACGGAGCCGTACTAGGGCATGTGGGCGACGGAAACTACCACGCGATTGTGATGATAGACGTCCATGATCCCGAGGAAATGGCGCGCGCCGAGGCGCTGAATGCGCATCTGGTAGAGTACGCGCTCGGCAGAGGCGGGACGTGCACCGGAGAGCACGGCGTCGGAGTCGGCAAGGTCAAATACCAGCGCAAGGAGCACGGAGCGGCGCTGGACGTGATGCGGTCGATGAAGCAAGTCCTCGATCCGAACGGCATTTTGAACCCGGGAAAAATATTCGACAAATAATGACAGCCTGCATTCTGAATGCGCAACAGAATGCAGGTTTTCTTTTTGCGAAAAGTGGAGCGCCGGAAAGGAGAACAAACTGCAATGTGGAATGTAGAAGATTGGTAAATAAACATTTCGCAAGGCAGGGAGGCAGGTATGAAGTCGATTGTTGAGATTGCCAAGGCAGCAGGTATCGATGAACAGGATCTGGAGCTTTACGGAAAGTATAAGGCAAAAATCTCTGATGAGCTGTGGGATAAAATAAAAGACCGACCTGATGGCAAGCTGATTCTCGTTACCGCGATGAATCCCAATCCGGCAGGAGCAGGCAAGACGCTGACCACGATTGGTTTGTCGCAGTCGCTCAATCTGCTTGGAAAAAGGACGATTGCAGCGCTCCGTGAGCCATCCCTTGGCCCGTGCATGGGGATAAAAGGAGGGGCTACCGGAAGCGGCAAGGCGCAAATCCTCCCTGCGGATGAAATCAATCTGCATTTTACTGGCGACATTCACGCCATTACCGCCGCGCACAATTTGCTTGCGGCGATGATCGACAACCATATTTTCCACGGCAATCCGCGGGGCATCAATCCGAAAAAAATCGTCTGGAAACGGGCGATGGACATGAACGACCGCGCGCTTAGAAATATCGTGGTCGGGCTGGGAGACGGCAACGGCATGACGCGCGAAGACGGCTTCATGATTACGACCGCATCGGAAATCATGGCGATTTTGTGCCTGAGCGAGAACCTCGCCGACTTGCGCGAGCGGCTGAACCACATCATCATCGGCTACGATTTTGAAGACAAGCCAGTCCGGGCGGAAGAAATCAATGCGGTCGAGGCGATGTGCGTACTGCTCAAGGAAGCGATCAAGCCAAACCTCGTGCAAACGATCGAGGGCACGCCAGTCATCGTCCACGGCGGTCCGTTTGCGAATATCGCGCACGGATGCAGCAGCGTGATCGGCACGAAGACAGCCTTGAAGCTGGCCGACTACGTCGTAACGGAAGCGGGCTTCGGCGCTGACCTGGGCGCGGAGAAGTTTTTTGACATCAAGTGCAGAAAAGCCGGGCTGACGCCATCGGCAGCAGTCGTGGTCATTACCGTGCGTTCCTTGAAGTACAACGCCGGAATCAAAGTGCCGGATTTGGCCGAAGAAAACCTCGCCGCATTGGAAAAAGGCTTCGCCAACGTGCGTCGCCATCTGGAAAACTTGCAGAAGTTCGGCGTGCCGGCGGTTGTAGCGATCAACCATTTTGCCACCGATACACAAGCGGAGATCGACGCAGTCATGGCGCTGTGCCAGGAGGCAGGTGCCGAGGCGGCGCTGTCCAAGGCGTGGGCAGAAGGCGGAGAAGGCGCAATCGAACTGGCGGAAAAAGTGACGCGCGCGGCAGAGCGCCCTGGGCAATTCCGCTTTTTGTACGAAGAAGACCTCGGCGTGAAGGAAAAGATTGAGACGGTGGTCAAAGAAATTTACCGCGGCTCCGGGGTAGTCTTTTCGCCGCTGGCGACAAAAACGATCCAGAAGGTAGAGGAAATGGGGCTGTCCCATCTGCCTGTGTGCATGGCGAAGACGCCGTACTCCTTTACAGATCGGGCCGATCAGCTTGGCGCCCCTGTCGGTTTTACCATTCAGGTGAGCGAAGTGCGGATTTCGGCAGGAGCAGGCTTCATCGTCGCCTTGACCGGAAGCCTGGTGACGATGCCGGGACTCCCGAAGAAACCTGCGGCCGAATCGCTGTATGTGGATGAGCACGGCCACGTGGAAGGGCTGAGCTAAACGAAGAAGTCAAAAGTGGACGACAGGCTGACACCAACAACAAGGTGTCAGCCTTTTTGCGATTTTTTCGCAATTATTTCGCAGAAAGTAGTTTACTTGTCAAACAATTTGGGTAAAGATTTTGTGTGGAAAAAAATCCAAGCCATTATTTTAAAGTTAACCCACATTTTTCCGATGTTGTGCTATAGTATTTTTATACAGATAAAACGACAAAAAATGACAAAGGCAAACCTGTTGAAAGGCAGGGACGCAAAGCCACGGGTCTAAGGCAAGCAGAGCGCATCTTCTGCTGCTACGATAGCCGGGTTGCCATGCCGTACACGTAAGAAGGCTGTCCGGGTGGCAGTCTTTTTTGTTGCCAAAAAAAGATAGGAGGTACAGCGTGAGATGGAATCCAGTTTGAAGAAAAAGCTGATCGTCGTCATGTGCCTGCTCTTGATTGTCAGCTTGGGTACGGTCTGCGGTGCCAGCTACTACAGCTCGTCGCAGTTGCTGTCGTCCAGCCTGGACAAAGAAGCGGAACTTACGGCCAGCAATCTTTCCATCAGAATCGACAGCTTTTTCCAAGAAAAAATCGGAATTGTTGAAACGATCGGAGAGATGATTTCCGCCGACAACAATTTCGACCATGACTTGAAGCTGATTCAGGAGGCGCAGAAGAAAAACCCCGAGTTTGAGACGTTTTTCTTTTCCTATGACCTGAGCGGCAAAAAAGTCATCAACTTCAAGGGCGAGGAGACGAACCCGTCTGATCGTCCGCATTTTCAGGAGGCAGGACGAGGCGAGGGGAAAATCATCGTTTCCGAGCCGGTCGTGTCGCAGCGGACAGGCAACTACATCGTGACGATCATCGTTCCGCTGATGAAGGACAATCGCCAATACGGCTATGTCGGTTCGACCATTCCGATCAACGAGATTCAGAAGACGGTTTCCGAGGAGAAGTTCGGACATAGTGGCTATGCCTTTTTGGTGAGCAAAAAAGGAACGTATATTTGGCATCCGAACAGCGAAGTCATTTTGAAGCAGTCGGTGCTCGACAGCAATATTCCTGAGTTGAAAACCGCCTTTGAAGCAACGGCACAAGGCGGCCGCGGAGTCATTCAATACGAAGAGGGACAAGCGGCGCAATTCGCCTCCTACGCTTCGACCAGATTGAACTGGGGAGTGTTCATCACTGCTCCGGCCAAAGACCTGCACGCTCCGGTCAACGAACTGTCGATCAAGCTGCTGGCTATTTCCTTGGTCGTTCTGGCGGTGGGCATCGTCTTCGTGTACTGGCTGTCGGTTCGCTTGGTTCGACCGATCCAGCGTCTGAACCAGGCCGTCAATGTCGTCGCCCAGGGCAATCTCACAGAGACGGTCACGGTGGCCGGAAAAGATGAGATCGCAGTGCTTTCCCGCGACTTCAACCAGACCGTCTCGCACTTGAAAGGCTTGATCGAAGGCGTGTCGCAATCGTCGGAGCAGGTGCTGCGCTTTACGCATGAAGTGTCGGCAGGAATTGAACACGCGACCGAAAACGTAAACCGGATCGGGACGTCAATCAACCAGATTGCCAGCGGGGCCGAGGCACAGGCTACCAGCTCCAAGGACGTCGCCTTGTCCATGAATGACATGGCGGCGGGGATTGTGAAAATTGCAGAGACATCCGCGCATGTGTCCGAAGCGGCGCGCGAGGCATCGGATCAGGCCGAGCAAGGCGCAGCAGTCGTTGAGCAGGCCGTCCGGCAAATGGGCAGCATCGGAGAGGGCACGACCAGAGCGGCTGAAGCCATTGAGCGCTTGAACAGCCGATCCAAGGAGATCGAAGGGATTCTCGATACGATCAGCCAGTTAACCTCGCAAATCAACCTGCTTGCGCTCAACGCGTCGATTGAGGCAGCGCGGGCTGGCGAGCACGGCCGCGGCTTTGCCGTCGTGGCGGGAGAAGTGAAAAATCTGGCGCATCAATCCGAGGAGTCGGCTGCGAAAATCGCGGCGCTGATCGGGGAAATCCAGCAGGATACCCGCCACGCGGTAGAAGTGATGAACACCGGCAATCGCGAGGCGCAGGAAGGCATTTCGATGATCGAAGAGGTGCGGGATATTTTCGCGCATATTTTGGAATCGTCGCGCAATGTTGCCGCCCATATTTTGGAGGTGTCGGCGGCATCGGAGGAAATGTCTGCAGGCTCTGAGCAGGTGAGCGCCTCGGTCGACGAAATGTACAACTTTGCCAAGCTTGCCTCGGAAGACGCGCAGAAGGTCGTGGAGGCCACGGCCGAACAGTTGCAAGCCATTCAGGACATTGCCCGTTCGGTCGAGCAGTTGAACACGGTCACGGAGGAGTTGCAGCAGGGCGTAGGCAAGTTCACCTTGTAAGACCTTGTAAGGCTAAAGCCCGTCCCTGGTTAAAGGGGGGATGCCATGTAAGGGATGAGACAGCTCGAAACAGCAGATGGGCATGAGACAGACTGATCGACAATCGGGAGGAGAAGAAACTAATGAAAAAGTGGACAAAAAGAATGATGGCGAGCGCGCTCGCTGCAACGATGCTGATGACTGGAACCGGAGCGTTTGCTGCTACTACAGGCGCGCAAACCGGGCAGACCGCAGCAGTGGAAGCGGTCAAAAAACAGGAAAACAAACAGTTTGAGTCCCGCCTCGACGAGATTATCGCACGGGGATACATTCTCGTGGGCACACCGGGCGACTACAAGCCGTTCACATATTTGAACCCGAAAACGAACGAATTTGAAGGCTACGACATCGACGCGATGAAAGAGTTTGCGAAAAGCCTTGGAGTAGAAGCGCGCTTCGTGCAAACATCCTGGCCGACGCTGATGGACGATCTGCTGGCGAACAAATTTGACATCGCGGTCGGCGGCGTGACCCGCAACACCGATCGCCAGAAAAAAGCGCACATGGGCGATCCGTACATCGAGTTCGGAAAAGCTCCGCTGATTCGCGTGCAGGACAAGGACAAGTACAAAAGCCTGGAAGACATCAACAAAAAAGAAGTGCGCATCGGCGTGAATCCGGGCGGTACCAACGAACAGTTCGTGCGCGACCATTTGAAAAACGCTACCGTTACTGTCGTGCAAAACAACCTGGACATCCCTGGCCTTGTCGCCAACGGCACATACGATGTGATGATTACCGACACGATCGAAGCCATGGTGTATTCCAAAGCCGATTCCCGCCTGTACGCGGCTCTGACGGACAAGCCGTTTACCCGCAGCGAAAAAGCGTACATGATTCCGCGCGGCGACTTTATTTTCGCCAGCTATCTCGATGTCTGGATGGACGAAATGAAGCTGCAAGGGAAATTCGACGAGCTGTTCCATAAATGGGTAAAATAATCGCGGTGCCGGGTATGAAAGCGCGATGACGGAAGAAAGCAGTCCTGTCTGGATGATCCGGGCAGGACTGCTTTTGTTTTTGCAGTTAACGGAGGTATGTTTCTGCGCCAATCTGTTGAGACTAGAGGAAAATGGGCACAAATGCCGTTTGCAATTTTACAGGATGCATGGTACGATTACAGCTATGTTCTTTGTAGGGTGCTTATGTACAATCGGAGATAAAAGGGCATGTTCCGGCTGTAAGGAATAGTGCCCTTTTTTAGTGAGGATTTTATAGAAGAAGGTAAAGTAAAAGGAGACTGACGTTCATTGACTACATTTTATGATTTTGGTTTGCATCATTCTGTTGTAAGAGCGCTTGGCAATATGGGATTCGAAGAGGCGACTGCGATTCAGGAGCAAACCGTTCCTGTTGCTCTGCAAGGCCGGGACTTGATCGGACAGGCGCAAACAGGTACAGGGAAAACGGCTGCATTCGGGATTCCGCTGGTGGAACGCCTCGATGAAAACAACGGCAACATTCAAGGGGTTGTCCTGACGCCGACTCGCGAGCTGGCTGTGCAGGTAGCAGAAGAAATCAACAAGATCGCCCAGTTCAAAAACATTTCCGCGCTGCCGATCTACGGCGGTCAAGACATTACCCGCCAGATCAAGGCGCTGAAAAAGCGTCCGCAAATCATCGTGGCAACGCCGGGCCGTTTTATGGACCATATGCGCAGAAGAACCATCCGCCTCGACGCGATCGAGATCGTCGTCCTGGACGAAGCGGATGAAATGCTGAACATGGGCTTCATTGATGACATCAAGGAAATTTTGCAAGAAGTGCCTGACAACCGTCAAACGTTGCTGTTCTCTGCGACTATGCCGAGAGCGATTCAGGAAATCGCGCAGCAGTTCATGACAGAGCCGGCACTGATTTCCGTCAAGCCGAAGGAAGTCACCGTTCCAAACATCGAACAGCAATATATGGAAGTTGCCGAAAAGCAAAAATTCGACGTGCTCTGCCGCTTGCTCGATATTCACTCGCCTGAGCTGGCGATTATTTTCGGGCGCACCAAGCGTCGTGTAGATGAGCTGTCGGAAGCGCTGACCAAGCGCGGCTACGGCGCTGAAGGAATCCACGGCGATTTGAACCAGGCAAAACGCGACAGCGTGCTGCGCAAGTTCAAGGAAGGCACGATCGAGGTGCTGGTGGCGACAGACGTTGCTGCCCGCGGTCTGGATATCAGCGGCGTAACGCACGTATTCAACTTCGACATTCCGCAAGACTCCGAGAGCTACGTTCACCGTATCGGCCGTACGGGTCGTGCCGGGAAAACAGGTCTGGCGATCACGTTTGTCACTTCCCGCGAAATCGACCATCTGCGTCTGATCGAGCGCGCGACAAACCGCCGCATGGAGCGCCGCTCGGTGCCGACGATGGCGGAAGCGTTGGAAGGCCAGCAGCGTTTGACCGTGGAGAAAATTTTGGAGGCGTCCGGCCGCGAAGACTTGAGCGCCTACAAAACATTGGCGGAGCAATTGCTGGAGGATATTGATTCTGTGACGCTCGTGTCTGCTGCCCTCAAGCTGCTGACCAAAGAGCCGGATATGACTCCGGTTCGCCTGACCGAAGAAGCGCCTCTGCGCGTAGGCAAGAAAAAGACGTTCCCGAAAGGAAAAGGCGGATACGGCTCTGGCTCCGGCTTCGGCGGCAAACGCCCACCTCGCCCGCGCAGCGGCGAGTTCCGTCCTCGCAGTGGCGATTCCCGCCCGCGCGGCGGCGAGTCCCGCTCCCGCAGCAGCGAGTCGGCAGGAAGACCGTATAACAAGCAGCGGTAAGCGCTGTGGATAAGAAAAGGGGCATCTCAAAGTCGAAATCTCGGCTTTTGAGACGGCCCCTTTTTACGTTTCCATTGAAGCCTGTATGGAATGGGTTGTTATCCATTATGTTTTAGTATACTCGTAATAAATTGATTTTTTTGCGTTTGATATTTTGCATAGCTAATATTACTAGCACTAATTTTCATTTCATTAAATTGTTTGGCTAATTGATCGTTTGAATTAATCAGATCTCTAAAATTTAATACAGACTCCCAAAATGAACTATTTATTGTGGTGATAAAGACATTATAATAGACCTCTTTGGGTGTAGCTTTTGTTAAGTAGAATATAGGCATTGGGCCTGGGAAATCTTCTGTACTGAAGTAGTCATGTTTCAGGTCGTCATAAACCATTTCTGCTGATAGGGATGTTTGAGTTCCAATGAGTATGTCAACAATTGGGCGAGAAGATACAGCTTGCATAGTAGTGCTTCCAATATGTTGAATTACTACACCCGGTTCAGTAATGATACTTTCCAAATATTCCCGTTCCTTATCAAACATTTTCATCCAATCGGTAGAATAATTGTATAAGAGGTCATTTACCTTTAGATTGCTTTGAGGATAATGGTAATACTTTTCGACAGGAGAAAAATTTTTCATATTGCCTTTTAAGCAGTTAATGAATTGGATGACATCATCGTAGGAATCGGTGCGCAATTGTTCTTTAATTCTACCAAAGAACAGGCTGGAACCATCAATTACTGCATGAATAAATTCTTCCTGGGAAGGAATAAAAGCTCGGTGAGTAATCTCTTGATTAGCAGTAACTGTTAAGCATAATGCATTCTCAGAGAGTGATTCCACAATGATTCTTTTATTAATCGAACCGATTAGCTTACTACCGTATCCAAATTTAATAAGTTTTTCAACGATCTCAAGTAATGTAATCCATAAGGCATCGACCCAGCCGTATAGTTGGGAGTTCAAAATTAGAGTATTGTCACATTTCATCAAAATGAAGCCTCTAATACCCACCCTTATATCGTTAATAAGGGTAAGCTCATCAGAATCAATATCAAAAAAGAATGTCCCAAGTTCATTTTCCGGTGGGAATCTGTCAAATTTTTTATCCGGATATTTGAGATAGGAAATTACCTCCATTAATATCCCCCCTATACAATCCAACAAGGAGGAGAATTGACTTTTCCTCCTTGTTATCATTTAGATCAAAAATCTTTTATTTCTTTGCTATTCAATTTTCGCAATGTTCCAGCCATCTGGATAGAAGGTGATTACCTTACCACCTTTTATTACAAGTTTATATTTTCTACCGTCACTACCAATAACACTAAATGCTTGTTCACCATTCTTAAATCCATCCTGAGAAATTTTACTTTTATATTTTTTAATTACATAATCTAGGATGTGTCTGAAAACTCATTATTGAGTTAGTTTAAAGATGGACGCGACATATACAAACGCTAGGAATGATTTGGCCAGCTTGTCGTAACGAGTAGCGATTCGTCGAAAATGTTTGATTTTATTGAAGAAGCACTCCACCAAGTGCCGTTCTTTATAGCGGTACCAATCCACTTTCCAAGGATTTTTATTATTCGCTTTAGGCGGGATGGTGTACGCTGCCTGCTTAGCCGTAATCCAATGCCGAATGCCTTCTGAGCCGTAGGCTTTGTCACCAACAATATGGCTTCCCGTAAGATCAAACCCTTGAAGCAAATTGATCGCTGGAACGGAATCATAGACGTGCCCCCCCGTGAGAAGAAAAGCGAGGGGATTCCCTAATCCATCGACGACGGTATGAAGTTTGGTTGTCTTTCCGCCACGGCTGACGCCTATGTGCTGATTTACTTCGTGTCCTTCTGCGTTTTTTTAGCACCCGCACTGTGTTGATGAGCTTTGACCGATGTAGAATCGATGCTCAAGTTTTCAAAGTCAGGTTCTACGTGAAGAGCTTGGAAGATGGCGACAAGTAATCCGGTATCTCTCCACTTGCAGAAGCGACTGTAGACCGTTTTCCATGAACCATAACGTTCTTCCGGCAAATCTCGCCAAGCCGCACCACTTCGGGCAATCCAAAGAATGGCATTAAACATGGTACGATTACTTAATTTGGACGGACGTCCTGTTCGATAGGGGGGGAACATGTCCTGAATTTGTTCCCACTGTTCATCGTTTATTTCGTACCGTCTTTGAATCATGCTCGTTGCTCCATTCGTTTTTCCTAAATCATACCACATTTTCTTTAGTTTTCAGACACGTCCTAGTATGAATCCTTTCACAAAATCATCAAAATCGTGCTTAATACGAGTTCGGATAACTTCAAGATAACTATTCAACTTCTATTGTTATGTTTGCAGAAGTGCAAATGCCTGGCTTTGAAAATCCAAAGCTGGACAAGCCAATCCTTCTTGTGGAGTGAACGAGTATCACTTTGTAAAGCTTAGAGTGATGAACAGAGGCTTTCACTTGCATGTAACCGAGCAGATTGGTCAGACTACTGAATGATTTGTTATGCGATACATCAAAGGAGGAAGCCCATCCATGAAAACCCCAATCCCCTGGACCGCAGCAGTCGCGCTGGCAGTGGCACTCGGAGCGGCAATACCTGCGCCGATTCACGCAGTAAACACCCAGACAGCAGCAGTAGAGCCGATGCGTATTACGCAGGAGCAGGCAAGGCAAATCGCCCTGCAGCAAGTGCAAGGCCGCGTGCTGCACGCGGAGCTGGACACGGAAAACGGCGTGCTTGTGTACGAGTTCATCATTTTGACCGACCAGAACCAGGTGTACGAAGTAGAGGTCAATGCGGAAACGGGAAAAGTAATGAAGGTGGAAAGAGAAGATTTTTAAGGAGAAGAGACTTCGGCTTTGGGGGCTGGAGTCTTTTTTATGTGTGCCGGTTATTAAGTTTTGGCAACAATGAGAACGACAAATTCGCGCTTTGATTTTGTTGTGACGCTTATGTAAACGCTTTATATTTGAGGTGTGCACATTATTAATTTAATCTTGTCAACAATTTATAGAGAGGGTAAAGGAGGGTCCAGTATGGAGAACTTGGCGACAAAGAATCAAGCTTCCGGCAGTTTGCGAGTCTCGGTACAAAAATTTGGGCGGTTTCTCAGTGCGATGGTGATGCCGAACATCGGTGCGTTTATCGCCTGGGGACTGATTACGGCGTTGTTTATCCCCACGGGGCGATGGCCTAATGAGGAACTGGCCAAGTTGGTTGTTCCAATGATTACGTATCTGCTACCGCTTTTGATCGGATACACGGGTGGGAAAATGATTCACGATGTACGTGGCGGTGTCATAGGGGCCGTTGCCACAATGGGGATTATAGTTGGATCAGACATCCCGATGTTTTTGGGAGCAATGATAATGGGACCTCTCGGTGGTTGGATCATGAAAAAAGTGGACCAACTACTTGAAGGCAGAATTCGTTCTGGTTTTGAAATGCTGATTAACAATTTTTCGGCGGGAATAATTGGGGGGGTGCTTGCGATAATAGCATTCCTAGCGATTGGTCCGGTCGTGACTGGTCTTAGCAAAGCACTCGCTTCCGGTGTTCAAGTGATTGTGGATGCAGGATTGCTGCCGCTCGCAAGCATTTTAGTCGAGCCGGCGAAGATGCTGTTTTTGAACAATGCAATTAACCACGGTATTTTTAGTCCGATTGGACTGGAAGAGTCAGTGAGAACAGGGAAATCAATTTTTTTCCTCATGGAGACAAATCCAGGGCCTGGCTTGGGAATCCTATTGGCATATTGGCTGGCAGGGCGCGGCAACGCCAAGCAGTCGGCGCCAGGTGCGGTTATCATTCACTTTTTCGGTGGTATTCACGAAATTTACTTCCCTTACATCTTGATGAATCCGCGCCTCGTTTTGGCGGCAATAGGCGGCGGAATGGCAGGGGTCTTCACCTTCACGCTGCTTGGAGCAGGACTGGTGTCATCGCCATCGCCAGGTAGCATTTTCGCTCTCAGTGCAATGGCTCCGCGGGGCGGCTTGCTGCCAGTGTTGGCAGGGGTTGTTGCAGCGACAGTCGTTTCCTTCGTCATCGCGGCTGCATTGCTGAAAATGGGCGGCAAGTCTGATGAGGACGAGTTGGAAAAAGCGACGGAAAAAATGCAGGAACTGAAAGGCAAAAAGCAACCAGCAGCAGAAGGAGAAGAGGTAGCGGCGGCGAAAGCAGTGGTGGCTGCCGATGTGAAAAAAGTAGTCTTTTCTTGCGACGCTGGTATGGGCTCCAGCGCAATGGGGGCGGCATCCCTGCGCAAAAAGTTCAAGGATGCCGGACTTGGCGAGATCACGGTTATCAACACCGCAATCAACGACATTCCTGACGATGCCGACATCGTCATTACGCACAAGTCGCTGACAGAGAGAGCGCGGGCAAAAGCACCGTCTGCCGAGCACATCTCCATTGATAACTTCTTGAATAGTCCGGAGTATGACAAGTTGGTCAAACGGCTGGGGTAAAAGGGGATCAACGCTAGTGAAAGCTAGCGTTTTCCCTCTTTGGCGTTAAGGAGGGAGCAAGGGCATGCATGTATCCTCACGGCAGCGATCGATCATGGAAATTTTATTGCAGGAGAAAAAGGGCATAACCGTAGCGCAGATCGCCGAGCGAATCGGCGTGAGCACGCGAACCGTCCACAGGGAGCTGGACGCCCTCGACCCGCTGTTTGCCGAAAGCGGTCTGGAACTGGTGCGCAAGACGGGGGCCGGGGTAGAGGTTGTAGGCACACCCGAGCAAAAGCTGGCGCTGAAAATGTCTGTCCTGCACCAGACGACGACGGAGTTTACCGCCGAGGAACGCAAGGCGATCATCCTCTGCTCCCTGCTGGCAGCCACAGAACCCGTCAAGTTGATTTCGCTGGCGATTGATCTGAAGGTAACGACCGCCACGATCAGCCACGACCTGGACGATCTCGAGGAACTGCTCGGCCGTTACGACCTGACCTTGCTGAGAAAGCGAGGATACGGAGTCGAGCTGCTGGGAAACGAGGCGTCCAAAAGAAAGGCGATCAGCCGTTTGATTGCCGAGCATCTCGATGACCACGAGCTGATCGGGATTATTAAGGAAAACATTCAAAACAAATCTTCGCGGGACATGGACTCGATTTCCCGGCGGCTTTTGTCACTGATCGACCGGGAAAAGCTGATGAAGGTGGAAAATGCCCTGAGCCACCTCGAAGCCGAGCTGCCGTATCCGCTCGCGGACAGCGCCTATATCGGCCTGGTCGCGCATTTGGCACTGGCGATGGAGCGGATTGAAAAAGGCGAAAAGATTCGCTTCGACGAGCATACGCTGAGCGAGCTGGCGGGAACCCCCGAATACGTCGTCGCCAAAAACATCATGGAACGGCTGCAGCACATCTTTCAGATGGAGATTCCGCAGGATGAAATCGGCTATATTACGATGCATTTGCGTGGAGCGAAGCTGCGGCAGTCCCCCGAGGACGCCGTCTGGCCGGAAAATACCGAGCTGGCCGCCTTGACCGCACGCTTCATTGCCCTGTGCGAAGAGCGTCTGGGGCTTTCGCTGCGGGAGGACACGTCTTTGTTTCACGGCCTGCTGACGCATCTGGAGCCGGCGCTGTACAGGCTCAGGCGTCAGATGGAGATTCACAATCCGATCCTCGGCCAGATCAAGCAAAACTACCCGGAGCTGTTTACGGTGGCGAAGGAGGTGGTGGCGGTCCTCCTGCCTGAGCTGCAAGTGCCGGAGGAAGAGGTTGGCTATCTGGTCATGCATCTGGGGGCAGCGCTGGAGAGGGGGCGGCTGGAGCACCATCGCTATCGCGCACTGGTCGTCTGCTCCAGCGGCATCGGCTCGTCGAAGATTTTGGCGACGCGCATCAAAAAGGAAATTCCCGAGATCGTCAGCTTGCGCAACTTGTCCATGTTTGATCTGGGCAACGTGCCGCGCAGCGACTACGATCTGATTATTTCCACCCTGCCGCTGGCGCTCGACCCGGCAGAATACGTAGTCGTCAGCCCGCTGCTGCCGCAGGACGACATTCAAAAAATCAAGTTTCATCTGCACAACCGCCCGGTCCAGGTGGGGGCGGCGAAAAAGGAAAGCAAAATTGTGCCGCCTGGCAGGCAGTCGCAGGAGCAGTTGAAGGCGATGCAGCTCTATGCCACTTACGCCAATCAAATTCTCGATGGCTTATGGGGACAGCGCGTCAGTAACAGCCAGCACGATATGCCAGCTCTTTTGCGGGACATTTGCACAGAGCTGGAAAAACGGGAAACCGTCCTTGCGGCAGAGGCGGTCGTCGAGCAATTGATCGCACGCGAAAAGCTCGGCGGGCTAGGCATCCCCGGCACGTCCATGGCGCTGTTCCACGGCAGAAACGAGGCGGTGCAGAAAGCGTCGTTCACTTTTCACCGCCTGGAGCAGCCCGTATTGCTTCGCTCGATGGATGAAGAGGAGATGCAGGTTGACCTGCTGCTGCTTCTGCTGGGGCCAAAGGAAGTGCCCAAGGAAGGGCTGGAGGTGCTCAGCGAGGTCAGCTCACTTTTGATCGAGGAAGACATGCAGAACTTGTTGCAGACAGGAGAACCACAGCGCATTGCTGATTATATAGCAGGCAGGCTATATGCCTTTTGCCTGAAAAAGACAGGATGGGAGAGAACAAAATGAAAAACATACTGACCACAGAGAAAATCATGCTGAATGCAAAGGCAGCGAACAAGGAAGAAGCGATCAGACTGGCAGGCGAGCTGCTGGTTCGCGCCGGACACGTGACGGCTCAATACGTGGAAAAAATGCTGGAGCGCGAAGAGCTGGCGACCACCTACATCGGCAGCGGCGTAGCGATCCCGCACGGAACGAACGAAGCAAAGGCAGAGATCCAATCCACCGGAATCTCGGTTGTGCAGGTGCCGGATGGCGTCGATTTTGGCGAAGGGAATACGGCGTACCTATTGGTCGGGATTGCGGCAGTAGGCGATGAGCATCTGGAGGTGCTGTCCAATATCGCCATCCTTTGCTCTGAGGAAGAAAACGTGAAGCGGATCGTCCAAGCCGCTACAGCAGAAGAAATCATGGCGATGTTCACCGAGGAGGTGTAGTCGCTCATGCTGGCAGTCCATTTCGGAGCAGGCAATATCGGGCGCGGTTTCATCGGGCAACTGTTGAGACAGGCAGGCTACGAGGTTGTGTTTGTCGATGTGAACACAGCGCTGGTCGACGAGCTGAACCAGAGAAAAATGTATCACGTGCAATTGGCAACAGCAGGAAATCCCCAGTCGGTCGTGGAAGGAGTGCGGGCGATTCACGGGCAGGATGTCGAAGCTGTCGCTGCTGCTATCGCTTCCGCCGATCTGGTGACTACGGCTGTAGGGCCAAACGTCCTCGGGCCGATTTCGGGAGCGATTGCGGCAGGCATTGCGAAGCGACTGGCAGACAATCCGCGTCCGCTCAATGTAATCGCCTGCGAAAACATGATTGGCGGGAGCGCCAAGCTGAAGGAGCACGTTTTGGCGGGGCTCTCCGCAGAGCTGCAGGCACAGGCGACGGAGTTGATCGGTTTCCCGAATGCGGCGGTAGACCGCATCGTGCCGATCCAGCAGCATGAAGACAAGCTGCTCGTTGTGGTAGAGCCGTTTTTCGAGTGGGTCGTGGACCGTTCGCAGTTAGTAGGAGACGTGCCGCAGATCGAAGGCGTCACCTATGTAGACGATTTGGCTCCGTACATCGAGAGAAAGCTGTTTACCGTCAATACCGGCCATGCCGTGATTGCGTATCTCGGCTATCAGTTGGGATTGAAAACGATTGATGAAGCGATGCAAAACGAGAAGGTGGCGAAGGCTGCGAGAGGCGCCTTGCAGGAGACAGGAGCGCTTTTGGTAGCCAAGTACGGCTTTGACGAGCAGGCGCATGCGCAGTATATCGAGAAAATATTGGCGCGCTTCACGAATCCGCTGCTCTCGGACGAAGTGGTCCGGGTAGGGCGTTCGCCGCTGCGCAAGCTGTCCCGCCACGATCGGCTGGTAGGCCCTGCGCTGGAATGCATGGAGAGAGGAATCAGTCCCGAGCATTTGGGGTTGGCGATTGCCGCAGCGCTGTTGTTCGACTCGCCAGAGGACGAAGAAGCGGTGCGCATCCAGTCAGACTTGAAACTGTTCGGGTGGGAATATGCGTTGCACAACAACACGGGCATTCCGGCAGGCCATCCGCTGGAGGAAGTGGTGCGCAGACAAGCCCGGCTGATGCAGGAGTGGACCAGTACCAAGTAAAGAAAGGTGGGTGCAAGGAATGTCCCAAAAAATCGTAGGGGTAAAAGCTTCCGCAGGGGTAGCCATCGGCAAGGCGTTTTTGCTGACCGCTCCTGACATGCAAATCAAGACGGTAGCGGTAGAAGATGCTGCCAGTGAGATTCATCGTTTCGAGGAAGCGCTGGAACGGGCGAAGGCAGACTTGCAGCAAATTGCGCTGCGCGTGGAAAAAGAGATGGGCGCGGAGCAGGCCGACATTTTCAGAGCCCACCTGCTTGTCTTGGAGGACCCTGAGCTTGTCGACACCGTAAAAGACAAGATTACACAAGAAATGACGAACGCAGAAAGCGCCCTGCACGACGTCGCGCAGGCGTTTATCGGCTTGTTCGAACAGATGGACAACGATTACATGCGCGAGCGGGCAGCCGACATTCGCGATGTGACGAAGCGTGTCCTGGCGTATTTGCTTGGAGTGAACTTTTTTCATCCCGGCTCTTTGACAGAGGAAGTCATCATTGTGGCGGAGGATTTGACTCCGTCGGACACGGCGCAGCTTGACCGCCGCTATGTAAAAGGCTTCGTGACCGACATTGGCGGACGCACTTCGCACTCCGCGATCATGGCGCGTTCCCTGGAGATTCCGGCCGTGGTCGGGACGCAGACGATCACAAGCGCGGTTCAGCCGTCTACACTCGTTATTTTGGACGGGCATGAAGGCGTGGTCATCATCGACCCGAGCGAGGAAGAGATCGCGCTCTATACGAGGAAGCAGGCGGAGTACGCCGAGCAAAAGGCCGAGCTGGAAAAGCTGGTCCACAACCCGACCATTACGGCAGATCAGCATCACGTGGAGCTGGCGGCCAATATCGGAAGCCCGGCCGATGTGGCAGGCGCGCTCGCAAACGGCGCAGAAGGGGTTGGCCTTTTCCGCACCGAGTTTTTATACATGGGACGGGATGATTTCCCGACAGAAGAAGAGCAGTACCTCGCCTACAAGCAGGTGCTCGCGGGCATGGGCGACAAGCCTGTCGTCATCCGCACGCTGGACATCGGGGGCGACAAGCACCTCTCCTATCTGGACATGCCGGAGGAGATGAATCCGTTCCTCGGCTATCGCGCGATCCGGCTGTGTCTCGACAGACAGGAGCTGTTCCGCACGCAACTGCGCGCCCTGCTGCGGGCGAGCGCGCATGGCAATCTGAAGATCATGTTTCCGATGATAGCGACGCTGGAGGAGTTCCGCGCGGCCAAAGCGATCCTGGAAGAAGAGAAGCAGGGCTTGCAAAACAGCGGAGTCGCTGTATCCGATCGCATCGAAGTGGGTATCATGATTGAGATCCCTGCTGCCGCCATGATGGCAGATGTATTCGCGCGGGAAGTAGACTTTTTCAGCATCGGAACCAACGACCTGATTCAATATACGATGGCAGCGGATCGAATGAACGAACGGGTAGCCTACCTGTACCAGCCGTATCACCCTGCGGTCCTGCGGCTGTTGCGCAACGTCATCGAGGCAGGGCACAGCCAAGGCAAATGGGTAGGGATGTGCGGAGAAATGGCAGGCGATCCTGTTGCCGTACCGATCCTTTTGGGACTCGGCCTCGACGAGTTCAGCATGAGCGCGAGCAGCATTTTGCCAGCCCGCAAGCAGATTAGCCAGTTGAGCCGGGAGGAAATGGCAAAGCATATCGACGCGATTTTGCAGATGAGCACATCCGCGCAGGTAGAAGCGTTTGTCAAAGAAACAATTTTGCAAGAAGACATCTAAGGAGGCACAACAGGATGGTGGAGAAGAAAATTGTAGTCCAATTGCCGCACGGCTTGCATGCGAGACCGGCAGCTAATTTTGTGAAGATGGCCACGTCCTTTTCCAGCGAGATCAAGATCGTCAAACAGGAAAAGACGGTCAACGGAAAGAGTATCATGGGCATCATGGCTTCGGCGATCGCCAAAGGGGAGGAAATTACCCTGATTGCCGATGGCGTAGACGAGAACGAAGCGATTGCTGCGCTGGAAAAAGTGTTGCTGTCGCAAGAAGGATAAATTCCGGAAAAACCCCCTGTCAGAAAGGGGGTTTTTCTTTTGACACAAAGCAAAGCGCTTCGTGACAGCAAGCTTGCTTTCTTCAAGAGTGCGCTCCGTTGCCTTGCTGCCGTGACGCGCGTCGAGGCGTGAGCCGCTTCTGCTCTCGCTGTTCGACCAGCATCCGCTCCATCTGGCGGCGCACAGGCTCTGCGGAAGGATTGGCATAGGCAGGTGCGGCGAGATTGCGCATTTCAGATGGATCTGTGCTGAGATTGTACAATTCGTATTCGGGTTCGATGGCCGGGGAAGACTCGGCAGGTGATGGGGGCACCGCGAAGTAACGAGAGTATTTCCACAACTCCCGGTGTCCATGTCCAGCAGACGGCAGGCAGGCTATGACGGTTTCGATCCGGTTCGGCTCGATGACGGAGTGATAGGGCTGGCCGAACAGGCTGATCTGGTGCTGTCCTTTTGTCACATCATCCTCCGACATGAAGTATAGCGGCCCGGTATCGCTTGCGTCTGTTTCGCCGTTGCCGAGAATCAGCGCAGAGAAATCTTTTCCCGCAAGCGGGCGGACTTCGCTGTGAGTCAACTGCAATTCTGCGGAAATGGCCGCCACATCCGCATGGGCACAGCCGAGCAGGGTCGGGAGGATATCCACATGGCTGGTCAGCATTTCGGTAGACAGAGGCTGTGGAAAAAGCAGCGGATTGTGGATGATGAGCGGGAGGTGAATCGCTTCCTCGTAGGCGCAATACCATTTTTGATGGAGCCCGCCGTGTGCCCCCAGCAGTTCGCCGTGGTCGGATGTGAACAAAATCAATGTTTCCGGGTAAAAGGACGTTGCCGTCAATGCTTGCAGCACGCGCATGATCTGTTGATCGGCATTTTTTTGCAACTGGTAATACAAGCGGCGGTAAAAAGGCTCGTCTGAGATCGGCTGGAACGCTTGTGGATAAACCTCGCGATAGCTCGCCTGGCAGCGCGGCTTCGTCTCAAGCGATTCGTGCCGGGTCGGAGGCGGAGCGATTGCGGGCACGGATGGCTCTACTTCAAAGCGAAAAAGCGGAACTTGTGCCGAGATATCCCCATAGAGGGCGATATCGTGTGGATTGACAAAAGAAGCGACGATGAGCCACGGCTGGTACGTCTCCGGGCGTGTGAGCCGACTTTTTTCCTGATCGAGCCAACCGAGCAGGCTGACAACCTCGCTGCCGTACACCACGTCCCGGCCGTTTACGCCGATGGCGGCTGACGAGCCTGAATTGTGCGGGGATCTGCCGTGCGGCTCAGGGCCGATCCAGCCGGAAAAGCCGTAGTCGTTTAACCGATTGGCGAGCCAGTACAGGCGCTCCTTTTCCGGGTCGGGCATGCCTGTGCCTGAATCGTAGCTCAGGATGGGCAGGTGCGTGCCCGGTACCCAAATATCGCGATCGGATATGTGCCATTTGCCTTTGTAATACGTGCGGTAGCCGAGAGCGCGGAAGTAGTCGCCCATGGTAGGCACGGTGTTTGGATCGAGCCAAAACATGTCGCTGTCAGGGGAGCTTTTGGCGGCGCCGCTCGTCTGGGTGACGCCGTGCAGGGACGGGTACTGCCCGGTAAACAGCGTGGCCCTGCTGGGACAGCAGGCTGTCGCGCCTGCGTAGTGGCGCCTGAACTCCAGGCCGTGGCTGCGCAAAAAAGAATGAGCGGGAAGCTCTGCATCGCGCCATGCCCGCACAGAGGCTTCCTCGTAAGCGGGCGGATAGCGCTCCTGATCGACAATTATCAACAGGATGTTCGGACGGGTTTGAAAAAAGCGACTCAACATATGGACGCCTCCAGGTGAGATGTTCACACTGTTATCAACATATGGGGATAAGCTTTGTCCTTATCCACAAAAAAACGCCTGGCTGCGCACCAGGCGATGATGGGTTCTCCACAGGCTAGATCAGCATGTAGGACAGCGCGGATAACAGGATCGAGGTAATGGACATGGCGATCAGCGGCTTTGCCGCTTTTGAGCGCAGGGCACGCAGGTTGACGTTCAGTCCGAGACCGACCATCGCCATGGTCAGCACGAAGGTGGTCAATTGGGCCACTCCGGCGTTGAAGGCGGCGGAGACAGGAATGTGCTTGCCGAGCACGTAGCTTCCGAACAGGCTCATGACCAGAAAGCCGATCAAAAACCAGGGAAACTCGATTTTGGCTGCGCCTTGCCTTTTCCCGCTGCGCTTCATCCAGAACATCAAGAGAAAACAGAGCGGGACCAGCAGGAGCACGCGTCCCAACTTGGCCAACAGTCCCATTGCCAGGCCGTCCTGCCCGGCAGGCGCGGCCGCGAGTGCGACGTGGGCGATTTCATGCAGGCTGATGCCCGACCACATCCCGTAATCGACGGCAGTCATAGGCAGAAAAGGGCGCAGGACGGTGTAGGCGATTGCGAAAACGGTTCCGACGAGCGCGATGATGCCTACGCCAATGGCGGTATCTTCGTCTTTGGCCTGGATGATCGGCGAGACGGCAGCGATGGCCGCTGCTCCGCAGACTCCGGTTCCTACGCCGAGCATGAGCGAGAGCGAGGTGTCGGCTTTCAGCCATTTGGCGATCAGCATGGTGAGCGCGATGGAAAAAACGATGACTCCTGCGTCGTAGACAAGCAGTCCAAGTCCTTGATGCAAAACGACGCCCATATTCAGCTTCAGTCCGTACAAAATGATGGCGAGCCGCAGCAAACGCTTGGCGGAAAATTGAATCCCTGACCGCAGCGGCTCCGGATATCCCCAAAACTGGCGATAGGCCACGGCGATCAGGATGGCACAGGCCAACGGTCCGACCCGGTCAAAGCCGGGAATGTAAGCTAAGCCGTAACCCAGTAGCGCGATGACAAAGGTGAAGGCGACACCGCCGAGCCAGAAGGAAACAGGGGCAGGTATGTTGTGAGGCTTGCTTTCAGCTTTGACAGATGCCTGGTCGTTGTCGTTCAATGGCGCGCTTTCATGCAGCGGGGAGGCCATTGCGATCACTCCTCGAACAGATTTGACAACCAAAGCATAAAACAACTATAACAATAAGAAAAATAAATCATTGCTATGATGATGATAAGTAAAAGCGTATAGTTGTTGGAAAAAGAAGAGGGGGATGCTGCATGGATCAGCAACTGCGCGTATTTGTCACGGTCGCAGACAGGCAAAACTTTTCGCGGGCCGCCGAAGAATTGCACATGACACAGCCAGCCGTCAGCCAGTACATTCTCTCGCTGGAGCGGGCGATCGGGACGAAGTTGCTGGAGCGCAGCAACAAGTACGTCAGGTTGAACAAGGCGGGGGAGATCGTTTACCATCATGCCCGGGAAATTTTAGGGCTGTACACGCGCATGCAGAGCCTGGTCGACGACTTGATGAACACGCCGAGTGGGCATTTGACGATTGGCGCCAGCTACACGTATGGAGAGTATGTCCTGCCTCACGTGATCGCGAGGCTGCGCAAAGACTACCCTTTGATTACGCCGACGATCACGATTCACAATTCGACCGTCATCGCTGACCTGGTAGCGACCCGGCAACTGGATGTCGGGATCGTGGAGGGGGAGTACGTGAACGAAAAAATGTGCATCGAGCCGTTTGCCGACGATCGCATGTACGTGATCGTCTCCCCGCAGCATCGGCTGGCAGGCAAGGAGAAGGTTGCGGTCAGCGAGCTGATGCAGGAGACGTGGATTGTGCGGGAGGAAGGCTCCGGGACGCGGGAGGCGGCGGAAAAGATGTTTCGCCAGCTCAAATTCCAGCCGCAGAAGCGAATGGAGTTCGGCAGCACACAGGTGATTAAGGAATCGGTAGAAGCGGGCCTCGGGATCAGTCTCTTGTCCTATTGGGCGATCCGCAAAGAGCGCCAGTTGGGGACGCTCTGTACCTTGAAAGTAGCGGGCACGCCCGTGACGCGGGATTTTTCGCTGGTGACGAAATCGAACGAGTTCCAGACGAGAGCGTTGGAGATTTTCATGGATCTGATTCGCTCGCACGTGCCGGAGGGATCGCACGTCTGAAACGCGTCTAAAGCAGGCAAGCGGCGCAGTCTGCCAGACGCGCCGTATTTTTGGGAGGTGGGCATTCTCGGTCATGCCAAGATGCGAGTAACGCGCCTGGCGGTTTGTTTTTGCTTGCTGCCTTGTTGCCTGCGGTCATGCTTTCCCGGCAGGGGGCGTGGCGAGCGTCAGGCGGAAGGTAGTGCCCGCCGGACTGCTCTGCACCAGCTCTACATCGCCGCCATGCGCCCTGGCGAGCAGGCGGCAAATCGTCAGGCCAAGCCCGAGGCCGTGCTTTTTCTTCCGCTTGCTGTCCCCCGGTAGTACCGCTCGAAAATGAACGGGGCTTCTTCAGCGGGAATGCCTTTGCCGTTGTCGATGATGTCGAGGATGAGCTTGTCGGTTTGCCGGGCGACCACTTCGATGCGCGTCGCTGCTGCGGCCACGCTGTTGTTGAGCAAATTCAGCAAAATTTGTTTGAAATGCGCGCTGTCTCCGATCCAGACGATTTCCGGCTGGGGCAGCGTGATTTCGATGGCGGTTTCGGCAAAGGCAGGCAAGGTGCCGACTTGCGCGACGACCTGCTCCAGCAAGCTGGCGAGCTTGATTTCCTGCTTTTCCGCGTAGACAGCGCCTGCCTCCATCGAGGAAAAGTCGAGCAGGTCGTTGACCATCGTCTGCAGCCGCTTTGCTTCATCCATGCTGATCTGCATGAACTCGTCGGCATCGGGGCCTTTGACGACCCCGTCCTTTACAGCCTGTATCATCCCGCGAATCGACGTCACCGGGGTGCGCAGCTCGTGGGAGACTCCGGCCAGCAAGTCTGTGCGCATCCGCTCCAACTGCCCCAGCCGCTTGGCCATGTCAGCGAACGAGGAGACGAGCTGGCTGATCTCGGCTTCTTTGACCCGGGTGGAGTCGGGCAGGGCTGGCTCGTAGTTGCCGGAAGAGATTTGCTCCGCTGCCAGCGCCAATCGGCGAAGCGGCTGCGTAAGCGAACGCGACAGGACGTAGACCAATCGCCCAGCCGCAAAGCGTAATGATCCCGATCGAAACCATGATTGTGATGTACGTATGCACCAGATCGTTGTTGAGGCGGGTGCTGACGTAATACGTTCCCGCCACTGTGTTTTGCTCGTAGTACGGCACCCCGACCCGCAGCCATGTGGAGTCTTTCAGCGTGATGATCTCGCGCGTTTCTTGGCGGATGTCGGCGGGCTGGACAGGGGCAGGCAAGGTGACCGCAGTGCTGGCGAGAGCGAGATTTTCTTCCAGGCTGATCGCCGGCAACGCCGCGCTGTTTGCGGTAGCGTCCGCCAGCTTCACCATTTTTACGGCTACAGGCGCTTTGTCAGAGTCCGCCTCTGTCGCGGGAACTGCGAGTGTCAGCGCCGCTTTCATAAACTTGCCTTCTTTTTCAAGCTGCTTGAGCAGTTCGTCCACGGAGATGCCTTTTTCCTTTGCCATCTGCTCCAGATTAATGACCGGCTGCATTGGCACTTGCATGCCGTCGTTTTGGACGGTAACGGTTTTGGCAGGGAAAGTCGCGACAGCTTTTTGCACTGTGGATTCATCTGCGGCAAATGCAGAGCCTGCCATTGCGGATACGGCCAGAGCGATTACGGACATTGCGAGTTTCTTTTTCATGAAAAATTCCTCCTTGGGGTTTCGGTTTGTTTTTTGTTTGTGCCAGCTTGCGGGCTTGCCCGTCCCGGCTACACAACCAAGATAGCCAGGCCGTGTGTCCGTCAAATGACCGGAATATGGAAAAGTCGTGGAATACCGAAAACGCTTGCATTTTTTCTTGCCTTGTCATACATTAGAAGCAGGAATAAGATCGCAGAATTGGCGTGAATCTTATCCGAACAAGTGAATAGACAAAAGGCAAAGGTGCCCTTGAACACGAGTCTTGTTCTTTCGTGTTTAGGCACCTTTTTTTGCGTTTTGAAAAGGGAAGTTGTCTGAAAGGAGTGTGACACGCATGGAAAAACCAATTCGAGCGACGCCGCTTGCGATCCGAATGATTCCCAACGTCGATCCACAATTTGCGGAGAAGCTGAACCTGCCTTCCCATATCCGCAGTGTGGGGATGCTGACATCCACCATTGACGATGTGGGCTATACAGCCATTGATGAAGCGACGAAAAAGGCAGCAGTCGAAGTGATTTACGCCAAGTCGTTTTACGCAGGCTCTGGGCACGCTTCCGGTCCGTTGTCCGGCGAGTTCATCGGGATCATCGGGGGAGCGACGCCATCAGAGGTACAGAGCGGTATTGATGCAGCCGTTGCCTTCATGGAAAGCGGAGCATGCTTTTACTCGTTGAATGAAGAGGGGACGCATGCGTATTACGCACATGTCGTGTCGCGGACGGGCAGCTACTTGTCTGGGCTTGCCGGCATCAGGGAAGGGGAGCCGCTCGCCTATCTGATCGCTCCGCCGCTTGAGGCCATGTACGGGATAGATGCCGCTCTCAAGGCAGCAGATGTACAGATGGTGCAGTTTTTTGGCCCGCCCACGGAAACCAACTTCGGGGGAGCGCTGCTTACAGGAAGCCAATCGGCATGCACCGCAGCAGCCGCTGCCTTTGCCGACGCAGTAAGAAGCGTCGCCCGACAGCCAGTCAAACGATAAAAGGGATTTTCCCTCTTGAAGGGGAGGAAATGTAAATGCGCGCTCATGCATACTCACTGGGCATGATTGAGACGCTGGGCTTGCCCGCGCTCATCGCGGCCGCCGATGCTGCTGCCAAAGCGGCAGACGTCAAGGTCGTTACTTATGAAGGCGCGGATGCAGGGATTGTGACCGTGTACGTAATCGGAGATGTTTCTTCGGTTCAGGCGGCTGTAGACGCTGGCGCTGACGCAGCAAGACGCGTCGGACGGTTGCTGCACTCCCACGTCATCCCGCGTCCTGATGAGAATGTTCCCAAAATGATTAAAAATCTGATGCGTTCGGAAGCGAAGGAAGAAGCCAAGCCACAGCCTGCACAGGCAAAGGCAGAGCCGACGCTGGCGGAGCAATCGATCAACGACTTGCGCAAGCTGGCCCGCTCGATTGCGGATTTCCCGCTTTCGACCAATGACATCAATACGGCGAAGAAAGAAGACCTGATTCGCCTGATTGAAGAAAAGCAGCAAGGCGGAGGTGACAAAGCCTAATGACACTGGACGCTGATTTGTATTCCATTCAGGAAGTGCGCACGTACCTCGCCCAAGCGAAGGAAGCGCAGGCGAAGCTTGCTACCTACACCCAGGAGCAGATCGACCGGATCATCGCTGCCATGTCCAAGGCTGGCGTAGAGAATGCCGAGCGATTGGCCGCTCTGGCGGTTGAAGAGACTGGCTTCGGAAACGTTCCGGACAAACGGATGAAAAACTTGTTCGCTTCCCAGGATGTGTATGCTTCTATCAAAGATGTGAAGACCGTAGGCATCATTCGCAAGGACGAAGAGAACAAGGTGTGGGAAGTGGCGCAGCCGGTCGGGATCGTGGCTGGTATCGTGCCGTCGACCAACCCGACATCGACCGTTATTTTCAAGTCGATGATCGCGCTCAAGGCGCGCAACGCGATTGTCTTCAGCCCGCACCCGTCGGCAGCCAAATGCACGCTGGAAGCAGCGCGGCTGATGGCACAGGCCGCTGTGCAGGCTGGAGCGCCGGAAGGCTTGATCCATTGCGTTAGCAAGCCGACGCTCCCGGCTACAAACGAGCTGATGAAGCACAAGCTGACCAACGTGATTCTCGCAACAGGTGGTACGCCAATGGTGCGGGCTGCGTACAGCTCCGGAAAGCCTGCTTACGGTGTCGGACCCGGAAACGTTCCGGTCTACATCCACCACAGCGCTGACCTCGCTGCCGCTGCCAAGCGCATTGTGCAGAGCAAGACCTTTGACTACGGCACCATCTGCGCCTCGGAGCAGGCACTAGTGGTTGAGGAAGCGGTCAAGCATCAGATGATTGCCGCTTTGAAGCGCGAAGGAGCGTACTTCCTGGACGAGAACGAGAAGGCAAAAGTAGCCGCCATCATCATGGTGAACGGCTCGCTCAACGCCAAAATCGTCGGCCGCTCCCCGCACGTCATCGCGCAAATGGCAGGCATCTCGATTCCGGCCGAAACGCGCGTGCTGGTGGCGGAAGAGACTGGCGTAGGCAAAGAGTATCCGCTGTCCGTGGAAAAGCTGGCGCCGATTCTCGCTCTCTACACCGTTCAAGGAGACAACGAGGCGTTTGCCCGTTGCCGCGAGCTGCTCACGCACGGCGGCTTGGGCCACACCGCAGGGATTCACGCACAGGATGAAAACATCATCGCATCTTACGGCCAGGCGATGCCGGCTTCCCGCATCCCGGTCAATACCGGAACCACCTTCGGGGGCATCGGGGCCACGACTGGCGTGCAGCCGTCCTTTACGCTCGGATGCGGTTCTTTCGGGAACAACATCACATCCGACAACATCGGTCCCAAGCATCTTTTCAACATCAAGCGCGTCGCTTTCGGCGTAAGAGAAATGCCTGAGTCTGCGCCAGTGCAAGCTGCACAAGCGACAAAGGCAGAGGAAGCCGTGCTGCAAGCAGTCTCTTCGCTGAACGTCGGCTTGAGCCGCGAAGAGATCAAAAACATTATTAAATCGGTTTTAACAGAAATGACGTCGTAAATTAGTAAAAATTTGTCCATATAATTAAGGAGGAATAAAAAAATGGCTGGAGAAATGTCCGCATTGGGAATGGTAGAAACAAAAGGTCTGGTAGGAGCAGTTGAAGCTGCTGATGCAATGGTAAAAGCAGCGAACGTAAAACTGATTGGCAAAGTACACGTAGGTGGCGGTCTCGTAACAGTCATGGTACGTGGTGACGTAGGTGCAGTAAAAGCTTCCACGGACGCAGGCGCCGCTGCTGCCGAAAAAGTAGGCGAGCTCGTATCTGTACACGTCATCCCACGCCCGCACGGAGACATTGAACTGATCCTGCCTAAGCTCGAAGGGTAATCCCCTATGGCAGTTATTACAGAAGCATCTTTGCGAGCCATGCATAAGACAGGCATCCCAAACCCCTTTCTCCTGGAGAAAGGGGATAAAATCACACCAGCAGCGGCAGATTTCTTGAAAGGAAGAGGGATTCAAGTGAAATCTTTTGAAGAACAACAGCAGCAACCTTCCACCAATCAAACTGCCGGGGCCGTACAGGAAATTCCCCTTGGCGTTTCCAATCGCCACGTTCATTTGTCGCCAGCCGATGTAGAGAAGCTGTTTGGCGCAGGACACCAATTGACGCCGATGCGCGATCTGTCGCAGCCTGGCCAGTTCGCTTGCCAGGAGACGGTGACCATCGTCGGGCCAAAAGGCAGCATTCACGGCGTGCGCATTCTCGGACCGGCGCGCGGAGCGACGCAAGTGGAAATCTCCCGCACGGACGGATTTACGCTGGGCGTGCATGCCCCTGTGCGGATGTCTGGAGATATTGAAGGAACACCGGGTCTGGTACTCGTAACAGCAAAAGGCACAGTCGTACTGGACAAAGGTGTGATTGTAGCCAAGCGGCACGTTCACATGTCGCCTGCGGATGCCGAGCAGTTCCAGGTGAAGGACGGCGACACGCTGATCCTTGCGACGCAGAGTGACCGCCCTGTCATCTATCCGGATGTGGTCGTTCGCGTACATCCACAATTCGCGCTCGATTTCCACGTCGATCTGGATGAAGGGAATGCCGCCAATTTGAAAACGGGCGACCGGGTAAAAGTGATCGGCAAAAACGGCCAGTTTTACTCCGGCTAACGGAGGTAGAGCTTTGATGGACATCAGAGAAATGGTGGCATCGATTACGAAAGAAATTTTGCTTTCCATGAATGCAGAAAAGAAACCGGAAGCGCCTCGTGTCCTGTATGTCTTTTGCGACAGCCAGGCACATGAGGCATTCCAGGATCATTTTATCCATCTGAAAAACCACGGGATTTGCCACGACATCCTTTTCCTGGACGGGGAAACTTCCTCCTGGCTGGGGATGCACAAGATCGAATGCGGGGGAGCAGGCAAAATTCTCACAGCGGATGAGTATGCTCCCGCCCCGTTGGAAGTGCCGAAAGATTACGCCGGGATCGTCATTCCGGAGATTGATCTGGACAATGCGGCGCGAATCGCCTCCGGCCTGAAAGGCACGATCAAGGCAGAAATCGTCTTCTCCGCACTGGTGACAGGCAAGTTCGTCATCGCAGGTTCCGACGTGCCGGGCATCAAGCGCGCCGACCGCCGCACCCTGCAAACGTTGACGCTGACGCCAGCATACGACAGGCTGTTCCTGCGTCATGTCGAGGCGATGAAGGAGCTTGGCGTGGAGTTCGTGGAGCAGAAACGCTTGGCTGACCGCGTCGTTTCCAAGCTGAAGTCCCAACTGCAAAAAGCAGAGGCAAAGCCTGAGCAGCCGACCTTGACGGCCTTGGACGAGGCAGAAGCGGTGTTCTCTGGCAAGCTGCTGACGGCTGACTGGATCAAATCCCAGCCGGAGTTGCGGGATACGACCTTGCATGTGAAAAAAGGAGCGATTGTCTCTCCGCTGGCTTACGACAGCATGAGAGAGCGCGGCATTACGGTCAGCTATTTAGGAAAAGGGTGATCGCATGTTTTTGGGAAAAGTGATCGGCAGCGTTTGGGCAACCCAAAAGGAAACCGGCATGGAAAATCTCAAGCTGATGGTTGTCCAGCCCATTGACTGGCGCGGCGAAGAGAGCGGGCAAACCGTCATCGCAGCAGACCGGATCGGGGCAGGGATCGGCGAGCAGGTCATCGTCTCGCGCGGGACGCCTGCCCGTATCCTTTTTACTGGCAACAGCGTGCCGATCGATGCGATCATCGTGGGCATCGTCGATTCGTTTGAGGTGCCGGGTGCCGCAGGAGGAGAGGGATAGCGATGGAACAGGAACGTTCACGGGTCATACAGGAATTTGTCCCAGGGAAACAGGTCACGTTGGCTCATGTGATCGCAAACCCTGACCCTATGCTCTATACCAAGCTGGGGATCAAGGAGGCCGGAGCGATCGGCATTCTGACCCTGACGCCGACGGAAACGGCCATTATTGCTGCCGACATCGCAACGAAGGCAGCAGGTGTCGAGCTTGGGTTTCTCGATCGTTTCACAGGTTCACTGATTGTCGTGGGGGATGTCTCTGCTGTAGAGATGGCAGTGGACGCGGTCAATCAGGTGCTGAGCGAAAAACTGCGGTTCACACCGGCATTGGTGACGAAATCATGACAGGCCGTGTCATGATTATCGGGGCCATCGAAGCGGGCAAGTCTTCTCTGGTCAAAGCGCTGTTCAACGATGAACAGCCGGCCAGGAAGACGCAAGCGCTGGAATATCGGGACTGGGTGATCGACACGCCGGGCGAGTACAGCGAAAATCCGATGTTTTACCGCACCCTGATGGCAACCGCGCTGGAGGCGACCATCGTGGTGATGGTCCAGGATGCCACACGCGAGCGCAACTACTTTCCCCCGGGCTTCGCGCACGGCTTTCCCCAGGCGTGCGTAGGAGTCATCACCAAGGTAGATCACCCCGCTGCCGATGTGCAACGAGCGGAAGGCTTTTTGCGCCAGTCGCTGGGCGACGCGCGAATTTTTCGGACGTCCTCCTACACCAGTGAGGGAGTGCCGGAATTGCGCGCGTATTTGCAAGAAATGGTAAGCGAATAAGCCTCTTTCCGCCGTAGCGAGTCTGTGAGAAAATGAAGGCAATATCAACTCCTAGCAGGTGAAAAGAGGTTCGCATGCAATCCATACGGGAACTGTGCAAAGCGTCTACGATATTGAGTGAGGACGACATCCAGATCGTGGAGGACCTCGCTTCCAAATTGCAGATTTTTGCCGATCTGTCGCAGGCAGACATGTTCATCGACTGCCCGACAGTAGACCGAAGTGCTGCTTTGGTGGTCGCGCAGGCCAAGCCTAGCACCGCGCGATCCATGTACAGCGGCTCCGTCGTGGGGCATCTGGCGACCGCGATCAACGAGCCTGCTGTCATGTACTGCCTGACTACAGGAAAGCCGGTGATCGGGTCGAGAGGTGTCTCGCAGGAGCAGGTCGTCATGCGTCAAAGCGTCGTGCCGATTACAAACGCCGAGGGCAAAACGATCGGGACGCTGATTACCGAGCAGGATATTTCCAAGCAGGTCGAACAAGAAAAAAATGTCGAGATGCTCAAGGAAACGACCGAACATCTGAGCGAGACGCTGATTCAGTTCGCAGTGCCTGATATGCCGATTTCTTCACTTTTGCATGAAGGCATGATTTTGTTTGACCAGAGTGGGATCATCACCTACGCCAACGGGCGCGCCCACAAGCTGCTCTCCTTGATCGGCTTTGAGAGACCGGACAAGGGCGTGAGCATCGAACGCATTTTTTCCTGGCGAGTTTCCCCGGAAAACTTCGTGCGTCACGGGGGCTACATTCAGGATGAGTTGTCAAAAGGAAAGCATTTTATCATGATGAAAGCGGTTTCGTCCGTGCGCAAGCTCGACATCATCGGAGGCATCATCTTGCTCCGGGACATTTCGGACATCCGCGAAAAAGAAAAGCAGTTGATGATTAAGTCGGCTGTCATCAAAGAGATTCACCATCGCGTGAAAAACAATTTGCAAACGATCGCAAGCCTGCTGCGCCTGCAAATGCGGCGTTCGCAGTCGAACGAGATCGAGAAAGTCTACCGGGAAAGCATCAACCGGATCAACAGCATCGCCATTATTCACGAATATTTGGCGCAGGACGGTCTGGAGCAGATCGACTTCAAAGAGATTTTAACCAAAATATCGAAAATAATCGTCTCTTCCATGAGACGTTCAGAGCAAGCTATACACGTCGTCGTGACGGGAGAATCCGTGTACCTGCCGTCCAACAAGGCGACATCCTTTGCCCTAATCGTCACGGAGCTGATTCAAAACTGCATGATCCACGGATTTCGCGAGCTTCATGAAGGGCGAATCTCCATTGCGCTCGTCTCGAAGGAGGATTTCGTCAGCCTGTCTGTCACGGATGACGGGGTGGGCATTGAGGACATGGAGCATATTCTCAAAAAAGGTCACCTTGGCTTGAAAATCGTCGACACGCTCGTCAAGGAAGACCTGGAGGGAACGATGCATTTCCGCAACACAGGCAACGGAACGGAAGTTACCATTCTCTATCCGATCCAGAAGGAGGATGAAGATGACACAGCCAAAGATTATGGTGGTTGACGACGAGCCGATCATTCGCATGGATTTGCGCGAGATGCTGGAAAACGAAGGCTATCAGGTTGTGGCCGAGGCGAAAAACGGGGAAGAGGCGGTCGAACTCGCTCATCGTCACAAACCCGACCTCATTATCATGGATGTGAAAATGCCTGGCCTTAATGGCATCAAGGCAAGCGGGATTATCCGCTCCTTTTCGGACTGCTCCATCCTTCTTTTGACCGCGTACAGCCAGAAGGAACTGGTGATCGATGCGCGGAAAGCCGGAGTGACGGCTTATCTGGTAAAGCCCGTATCCGAGGATGACCTGATTCCGGCTGTGGAGATCGCGCTCAGCCAAAAGGAAAAAGTCGTGTCGTTGAAGAAAGATATTAGCGATCTGAAACAGAAGATCGAGGATCGAAAATGCGTGGAAAAGGCCAAAGGCAAACTGATGAGCGCACTCTCCCTGGAGGAAGAGGCCGCTTACAAATGGATGCAGCAAGTAAGCATGCAACGGCGCATGCCGCTTGTGAAGCTCGCCGAGGAAATTCTCGCCGGCGAGGAAACGCTGTTTTCCCAAGGCTGATTTTCCTGACCGATAAACAAATGCGGGAAACGAAACAAGTAGATAGCAAGCAAAGCAAAGGCGCTTGAGTCAGACCGGAAGCGATTTTTTCGGCTGTTCAGGCGTTTTTCTTTTGCGGCCTTGTCTGGCACGCCAATGGTTCAAGGAGGTTCACGATGGATGAACAATGGATCCAAAGCGTCGGCATCGATGTAGGAACGAGCACGACCAAAATGATCGTCAGTCGTCTGCGCCTGGGGCGCATGTCCAGCACCTTTTCGCTGCCGCGCTACCAGATCGTGGAGCGCCAGTTGCTGTATGCGAGTCAAGTGCATTCCACTCCGCTGCTCGGGTTCGATGAGATTGACGCGGAAGGCATCGGGGCGATTTTGCAAGCGGAGTACGAAAAAGCACAAATCAGTCTGTCGTCCATCAAGTCGGGGGCCGTCATCATCACCGGGGAGACGGCCAGCAAGAAAAACGCGCAACACATCGTGCATTTGCTGGCAGAGCGATCCGGCGATTTTGTAGTGGCAACGGCGGGGGCAGACCTCGAAGGCGTGCTGGCAGGCAAAGGCGCGGGTGCGGAAAAACGCTCGCAAACGCTGCAAGGAACGATCGTCAACGTGGATATCGGCGGCGGTACGGCCAATGCGGCTTATTTTCAGCGCGGCCGAGCGATTGCGACAGTGACCTTCCACGTCGGCGGCAGGCTGATTCGCCTGGATCGGGAGGACGTCGTCACCTACGTGTCGCCAAACATTCAGGAATGGCTGAAGGCAAAAGGCTTGCGCATCGCGGTCGGGCAAAAAGTCGGACTGCCAGAAATAACAGAAGTGGCCCAGCAGATGGCCCGCAGCATGCTGGATTATTTGACGGGCAAAGAACGGCACGTATCGGGCTTGCTCGTCGTAGGGCCGCATTTGCGCGGGGAATTTCCGGTAGAAGAGCTGACCGTCTCCGGCGGGGTCGGACAGTTGATGACGGGACCGCCCGTGAAAAGCATGGCAGATGTCAGCCGCTACGGCGATTTTGGTCCGCTGCTGGGCTATGTGCTGCAGCAGGAGCGGGAAAAAGGAACGTACCCGGTGCGCTGGCTCGATCCGGAGCAAACCGTGCGAGCCACCGTGATCGGGGCTGGAATGCAAAGCACGGAAATCAGCGGCTCGACGGTGCATATCAAGCCGGAGCTTTTGCCGATTAAAAACATTCCGATTCTCAAGCTGGAGCTTACCCAGGAACAACTGTCGGACCCGGCGCGGATTCATCAGGAGGTAGCGGCGATCTACCAGCTCGGTGAACGGCTTTTTGATAAAACAACAGGCATCCCGTTCGCGCTCGCGATCTCAGGCATCGGCTATTGCTCGTATGCGCTGCTGCAAACGATCGCTCAGGAGCTGTCGGACCAATATCGGCATTATTTTGCCGAGAGCCGGACGATGGTCGTCATCTGCGAGACAGACATGGCCAAAGCATTGGGGCAGGGACTGGCACTGCGCTGCAAGGGAGAGCCAGAGATTATTTGCATCGATCAGGTGCGGGTGGAGTATGGCGATTATATCGACCTGGGTGAGCCGATTTCGGGAACGATTATCCCGGTCGTGGTAAAAACCCTCGCTTTTGATGAGAAGGCGTAACGTACAAAGGGGTGGACGAAATGAACACGAAAACGACTGTGCTTGGACAGACCTATCAATTTCGCGATTTGAAAGAAATTTTCGCGAAGGCAAACGAAGACAAATCCGGCGACCAACTGGCTGGAATCGCCGCTTCCGATTCCCGGGAACGCGTTGCTGCCAAGCAAGTATTGGCTGATCTGACGTTGGCCGACATTCGCAACAACCCCATGCTTCCTCCGGAGGAAGACGAAGTATCCCGCGTCATTGAAGAAGGCATCAACGAAAAAATTTACAACGAAATCAAAAACTGGAGCGTCGCCGAGTTGCGCGAGTACATTTTGAGCCACGAGGCGGGCGACAACGAGATCAAGCGCATCAGCCGCGGCTTGTCCAGCGAAATGATCGCGGCTACCGCTAAGCTGATGAGCAACCTCGACCTGATTACGGCTGCGGCCAAAATTCGCGTGGTGACTCACTGCAATACCGCGATTGGTCAGCAAGGCGTACTGGCATCGCGGGTTCAGCCCAATCACCCGTCCGATAGCGTACAAGGCATCAAGGCATCGCTGTACGAAGGACTCAGCTACGGAATCGGCGACGCGGTAATCGGAATCAACCCGGTTATTGATACAGCGGACAGCGTCAAGGATATTCTCAACATGACCAAAGAGGTAATGGACAAATGGGCGATTCCGACGCAAAACTGTGTACTCGCTCACGTGACCACGCAGATGCGCGCCATCCGTCAGGGGGCGCCTGCCGACCTGATTTTCCAAAGTCTTGCGGGCAGCGAAAAAGGCAACAACGCCTTCGGGATTGACGTCAAGCTGCTGGACGAAGCCGACGAGCTGATGCGCAAGGAAGGCACTTCCTACGGGCCGAACTTCTGGTACTTCGAGACGGGCCAAGGCTCCGAGCTGTCCTCCGAGGCGCACTTCGGCATCGACCAGGTGACGATGGAGGCGCGCTGCTACGGTCTTGCTCGCAAGTACAACCCGTTTATCGTCAATACGGTAGTCGGCTTCATCGGACCGGAATATTTGTACGACAGCCGGCAAGTGATCCGCGCCGGGCTGGAAGACCACTACATGGGCAAAATGCACGGGCTGCCGATGGGCTGCGACGTCTGCTACACAAACCATATGAAGGTTGACCAGAACGATATGGACAATCTCGGAATTTTGCTATCGGCGGCAGGGGTGAACTTTGTCATCGGGGTGGCGATGGCGGACGACGTCATGCTCAACTATCAATCGACCAGCTTCCACGATATTGCCGCGTTCCGCGAGGTTCTCGGCCTCCGTCCGGCACCTGCTTTTGAAAAGTGGCTGGAAAAAATGGGGATCATGGAAAACGGCAAGCTGACGCCAATAGCAGGCGATCCGACAATCTTCATGTAAGAAGAGGGGGTGTATGACGGATGGAACAACAATTGGATTTTTTGGTAGACAAAGTGGTGGCAGAGCTGCAAAAAAAGCTGACCGAGCTGGGCGAAAAAGCGCCTGAGCCAAAAGCGGCAGCAGCGGCGGACGCGAAAGCCGGGGCACAGCAGGAAGCAGCTCCGGCACCAATGGCTTCCCGCCCGCAGGAGACACACGCCGCGCCAGCGGAGCCGGAGCGAACAGCGCAAATCCCGAATCCGAAATGGAAGGAAGGGCTGGATGAGTTGTTGGCCAGCACGCCTGCGCGGATCGGCGTATGGCGTACAGGGGTAAGACCGCTGACGAAAACGATGCTGCAACTCCGCCGCGACCACGCAGCGGCAGTCGATGCCGTCTACGGGGAAGTCAGCCAGGAAGTGCTCGACCAGTTTTCCTTGTTCACGGTAGAAACCCAGTACGACAACACCGAAAACTATTTGAAGCGCCCGGACATGGGACGCGTTCTCACCGAGGAAGGCGTGCGCTTGCTTCAGGAGCGTTGCCAAAAGAAGCCGCAGGTACAAATCGTCGTCTCCGACGGCCTGAGTGCCAGCGCGGTCGACGCCAACCTGAAAGACGTGCTTCCCTCCTTGATGGACTCGTTGAAAAGCTACGGCCTGAGTTGCGGGACTCCGTTTTTTGTCAAAGGCGGACGCGTCGCGAGCATGGACCATATCGGCGAGATTTTGGAGCCGGAAGTGCTGGTGCTGTTGATCGGAGAGCGTCCGGGTCTGGTTACGGCCCACTCCATGAGCGCCTACATGTGCTACCGTCCGCGCAAAGGAATGGTAGAGTCCGAGCGCACGGTAATTTCCAATATTCATCGTCAAGGGACGTCGCCGATCGAGGCAGGCGCCCACATCGGTACGATTCTCTCCAAAATGCTGGAGCAAAAAGCAAGCGGTGTGAAGCTGGTCTTGTAACATATGTGGGAAACGACACGACGAGGAGGAACTACCATGACATTCCGCAGAAAAAAAGTAGCCGTCATCGGCAGCGGCTTTACCGGAGCGACAACGGCGTTCATCATGGCGCAAAAAGAACTGGCTGACATCGTTTTGGTCGATATTCCGCAGCTTGAGAACCCGACCAAAGGAAAAGCGCTGGACATGATGGAGTCTTCGCCGGTGCTCGGCTTTGATGCCAACATCACCGGAACGTCCGACTACAAGGATATTCAAGGCTCCGATATCGTCATCATTACAGCAGGGATCGCCCGCAAGCCAGGCATGTCCCGCGACGACCTGGTGGCGACGAACGCGGCTATCATGCGTTCGGTAGCGGAGCAAGTGAAAATTTACGCGCCAAACTCCATCGTACTCATCCTGTCCAACCCGGTAGATGCGATGACCTATACGTTCTTCAAAACATCCGGCTTCCCGAAACACCGCGTCATCGGTCAATCCGGTGTGCTCGATACGGCGCGCTTCCGCACGTTTGTCGCCATGGAGCTGAACGTCTCCGTGGAAGACGTGACAGGCTTCGTGCTTGGCGGACACGGTGACGAAATGGTGCCGCTGTTGCGCTACTCCTACGCAGGCGGCATCCCGCTCGACAAATTGATCCCGCAAAATCGCCTCGATGCCATCGTCGAGCGCACGCGCAAAGGCGGCGGCGAGATCGTGGCCCTGCTCGGCAACGGCTCCGCCTACTACGCGCCTGCGGCCGCCCTGGTGGAAATGGCGGAAGCGATTCTGAAAGACAAGAAGCGCATCCTGCCGTCCATCGCTTATCTCGAAGGCGAGTACGGCTACCACGACCTGTACCTCGGCGTGCCTACCTTGTTGGGTGGCAACGGCATCGAGAAAGTCATCGAGCTGGATCTGACTGCCTCCGAGAAGGCAGCGCTGGACAAATCGGCTGACTCTGTTCGTGCTGTATTGAAAGTAGCGATGCAATAACAGCGTGTGATAGAGGGAAGCCCTGCCACCTGCACTTGGCGGGGCTTTTTCTCATGGGCGTGGAATGGGCTTGGGCTAGGCAAAAAAATGGGCTGAACAGAAAAAAACGCCTGCTTGTACGGGCGGTTTTTTCTCGTTTCTAGCTCGTTTATTTGGAGATCAACTGCGGCTCTTTTTCGCCCAGCCGAATGGTCGACTCGCTCGGAATCCACATGCCGGTGTTTTCGTCACGGCCTTGCAGGACAACCGTTGGGCTGGCTTTGCCGAGCTGCTCGGCGGCTTTGGCTGCCTGCTGGCCGATTTTGCCGCCTTTGACGCGGTTGACGACCAGGGCGAGCTGTACGCTGTCCAACTCGGTCATCATCTCAAAATCACCGTTGCTGTCGCCCGCGATAAAGATCGGCCCATAGCCGTATTTTTTGACCAGCACGCTCTCGATTACTTCTGTTTTGCCGTGCCCGACAGTGATCGGGTAATCTGGCTGGTACACGTTCGTAATCAGCCCGTTTTCCGTTTTCAGCCGCATGCCGATGATGTTTTCCGATGGCAGGTTGTAGCCGTATTTCGGCAGGGTGGCGAAAACGCGCACCACGTCCTCGAGCGAAGCGGACACGACGTAGACGTCAATGCCGTTTGCGCGCAGCGTGTTCATCAGGTTCGCCACTTCCGAAGTCAGGCGCAGCCCGGTTGTGTGGGAAGCTTTTACTACGCCTGCTTTGCCTGCCAAAGCTTTCGGGCTCGTCCAGGTTACTTTTTCAATCGCCATGCCCAGGCTCGCATCGTTGGAAACCTCGGCAAGCTGATGAACCTCGTCGATCGTCATGTTGGTGAACAGGTAGAGCACCCACGGATAGCCGATGGTGTTGCTGTGTGTGTCGTTGATCGCTTCGTAGAGAAAATACAGCTTCGCTCTGAAGTCGGCGAATTGCTCCGTTGCCTTCACTTCCTCCAGCGTTTTGCTGCCTTTGAGCCCTTCGTAATTTTGGTACAGGTAAGTGTAGTCGGCAACCAGGTCGCTTGCGATCGCGTCGAGAGTGACAGGTTTGCCGTCCACGTTTTTATACGCATCGGAAAAAGGCCCTTCCGGCACGTTGGTGCGAATCACCTTGCCGAACTCTTCCGGCGTGAGCTTGTAGGCGAGGTGGTTGATCTGGTAGACAAAGAGGGCTTCTTCCGTATCGTGCATGATGCTGGTGTTGTCCCAGTCAAAGACGACATACGGCTTTTTGGCCGCGTTGTAGGCAGGATTTTTGCTGCCGTTTTTCTCGATCAATGCGTTGACAGCCTGATAGGTGGCAGGTGCCCATTTCCCCTTGTCGAACACTTGTGGAGCTGGTGTTGCCGCGTGCGCCAAGACAGGCAGCGACGCTGCGAGCAGTGCAGCGGCCATCAGCAGCGTCAGCGACCAAAAGCTGCGCTTTGCCAGTGTGTGAGACATTGTTGTCATCCCCTTTTCTTTCTGAGATTGTCAGGAACCCCAAATGAAAACGCTCTCATTTTTCGGGAAGTTGGCCCCAGGCAAAAAAACAGGGCCCTTCCCGGCGCTCTATCACAAGCGCAGAAAAAGACCCCGTTGTCTTTTGCGTTTTTATTTGTACATTCATCATACTAAATCCGAAGAAAAAATCAAGAAAATTTCGCCAGTTTCTTCGCGAGCAGGAGTGGCAGCAAAAGAAAGCGAAGACAACATGGTTTGCAGGATCGTGATGGACATAATGATAGAGAGAAAGAGGCAGAGGATGATGAATCGGATGAAGCTGATAGAGACGAGCAAGGCTATTTTGACAAACTGCATGGCACTTCAGGCGAACGAAGCTTTTTTGGTGGTCGCGGACGAGCCTAAGCAAGAGCTTGGCGAAGTGCTCTTCGAGGCTGGCAAGCAGCTCGGGGCAGAGGCGATGCTGATGGTGATGAAAGAGCGGGAAAAATCAGGCCAGGAGCCTCCGGCGGCTGTAGCTGCGGCGATGAAAAGCGCCGATGTGGTCGTGTGCGTGACCGAGCATTCCTTGACGCATACAAAAGCGCGAAAAGAAGCGGCGGCCAACGGCGCAAGACTCGCCACCATGCCGAGTATTACGGCCGACATGTTTTTGGAGGGCGCGATCTCTGCCGACTACGCGCAAGTAAAAGTGCTGACGGAGAAAGTGACCGAACTGCTGACCGCAGCCAGCACCGTTCGCATCGAAAAGGCGGGCAAGTCGCTCACTTTTTCCATCGCTGGACGCAATGGCGTGCCGAGCACAGGCATGTACGTCAATCCAGGCGAATCGGGCAACCTGCCGTCGGGGGAAGCTTACGTGGCGCCGCTGGAGGGCACGGCAGAAGGGCAAATCGTGGTGGACGGCTCGATTTCCGGGATCGGCAAAATCGACTCGCCGCTGCTGCTGACGATTGAAAAAGGGCGGATTACCCACGCCGAAGGCACGTCCGCCGAGCGGCTGTTGCAAATTTTGGGCGACCAGGACGGACGCATGCTCGGCGAATTTGGGATCGGGACGAATGACAAGGCGCGGATTACGGGAGTCGTGCTGGAGGACGAGAAGGTGTACGGAACGATTCACGTGGCCTTCGGCAGCAACAATACGTTCGGCGGAACGATTGTGGCAGGGGTGCACATTGATCTGGTGGTCAAAGAGCCGGATGTTTACTTGGACGATACATGCATCATGAAAAACGGGAAGCTTTTGGGGCAGTAACCGACCCGGTCCGGGGCCCAGGATGAATCCCAGGATGAATCCCGGGAGGAAATGGTGTAAAATGGGAGATATCTTGTGAGGGTGGATGTGGTGTGATGTTGTTGCTGGAGCAAATTGTGGCGGTCATTACGATAGGGAATCTGATCTT
Organism: Brevibacillus sp. NSP2.1; assembly: GCF_000470975.2. NCBI lineage: Bacteria > Bacillati > Bacillota > Bacilli > Caryophanales > Paenibacillaceae > Brevibacillus > Brevibacillus sp. NSP2.1. The sequence goes on from NZ_CP048274.1 coordinate 417,379, forward strand.
GGCCGCTGTTCTCATCTTCATGGAGAGGCGCAACATTGCGGCTACCTGGGCCTGGCTGATGGTTCTTCTGTTTTTGCCGGGTATCGGGTTTCTCCTCTATCTGATTTTTGGGCAAAGACTGAGCAAGAAAAAGCTGTATCGGCTGCGCCAGGGAGAGTTTTCCCATTTCCGTGCGGCTGTCGACAAGCAGAAGAAGCTGTTGGAGCAGGGCGAGCTGCAGGTGAACGATCCGGAGATGAAGCGGCATCGCGACATGATTTTCATGAACGTGGTGAGCGACGGCGCCTACTATACACAGGACAATGCCGTCCAGGTGTTCGCCGAAGGGCACAGCTTGTTCGACCTCATGTTCAGGCAGATTGAGGAGGCCAAGGAGCACGTTCATTTACTCTACTATATTTTCAATGATGATGAACTTGGGACGCGGCTGTTGGAGCTGTTGACGAAAAAGGCGCGGGAAGGCGTAGAGGTCAGGCTGCTCTATGATGCGGTCGGATCGGCGGGCGTCTCTTCCCGGTTTTTCCGGCCATTGGTAGAGGCAGGCGGAGAAGTCGTCTCGTTTTTTCCTTCGTCGATTCCGTTCCTCAATTTCCGGGTCAATTTTCGCAACCATCGCAAGCTGACGATCATTGACGGAAAAAGCGGCTATATTGGCGGCTTCAACATCGGCGACGAATATTTGGGCAAGGACAAGAAGCTGGGGTACTGGCGGGATACGCACCTGCAAATTGAGGGGAAAGCCGTTTACATGCTGCAGGCGCGCTTTTTCCTGGACTGGAATTTGTCCGCGCCGAAAAGAATGCAGGAGTCGTTCGACTACTTCCCGGAGATGCCGGAGCCAAAGGGCACAATTGGCTGCCAGATCGTGTCGAGCGGGCCAAATTCGGAAAAGCAGCAGATCAAGCACGCGTTTTTGAAAATGATCTACAAGGCGCGCCACAAGATTTATTTGCAGACCCCGTACTTCATACCGGACGACAGCATGCTGACCGCGTTGAAAATGGCTGCGATGTCCGGGGTGGACGTGCGCGTGATGGTGCCGGGCAGGCCGGACCACCTGATGGTTTTCTGGGCGACGCACTCCTACCTGGGCGAGTTGTTGAAAAGCGGCGTGCGCTGCTATTTGTACGAAAAAGGCTTCATGCACGCCAAGACGATGGTGGTCGACACCCAGCTTTCCTCGGTAGGGACGGCGAACGTCGACATCCGCAGCTTCAAGCTCAATTTTGAAACCAATGTGTTCTTGTACGATTCGCAGATGGCGCGGCAGTTGGAGGAGCTGTTCGTGGCAGACCTCGCCGATTGCCGGGAAATGACGGTGGAAGAGTATTTCAACCGCCCGCTTCGCACGCGTATGCAAGAATCATTGACGCGATTGTTGTCTCCGATTTTATAAACAGAATAAGGACCCTCTGGCCTTGTGGATTTTCGCGGGGCAGAGGGTCCTTTTGCACGTGCATGGTTTAGGCAGGGGCACGGACTGCTGCTTGCGGCAGCCGCCAGCGGGACAGGGCTACGGTTTTTTCGATTCGCGCAGCAGCTTCTTCGCCTGGTCCATCCGGTAGCTGGTCACATATTCAATCGGGCATTTGCCGATGTTCTTTTTGAAAACCTCGGTGTAGTAGCGCGGTGTCAGTCCGGCCTTGTTCGCCAGATCGGCCGGAAGAGAGCGGCGCTGCAAAATTCGCATGGATGTAGGAAAGCGTCTGCTCGATTGCTTTTGCCGAATCGACTGAAGGTTGCGTGCTGGCGGCGCTCCAGATCGTGTGCAGCAGTTGCTGAAAACGGATCTGATTTTGCAGGAGGTCCAGCGGATTTGTGCTCTGCTGGTCGGCCTGCAAGGCGAGGACAAGCTCTGTGCAGCGATGGAGCGAGTGAAGCTGATAGCTGTCTTCGTGCGGCTTCCAGGAGCGGCTGGGCGAGTAGCTGCCGGGCGCGGTTTCATCTGGTTCCAGGACATCGAAAAAGAACGCGAAAAAAGACAGGGATGCTCCGCTGGCGGCTGCGACGGAAGCGACAGCCTCCTCGGCGGCAAAACGACGTGCTGCATGCTTTTCAGGAGGAACAAGGCCGCAGCCAAAAAGGGAGGAGAAGGATTTTTTGCGTGCTGGTCGCCCATGATGACCTCTCCTTTCCAAAAATGATGGCGCATAGGGAAAGCGAGCCGATCAGGAAACCAGCTCAAAAGACTCGGTCACGACGATGCTGCCTTTTACCGACTGGACCATCGGGCAGTTTTTGCTGGCGGCTTCTACAGCTTTTTGCACTCGTTCCTGCTTCAAGTTTTCCCCGGTAATGATGAAGTGCAGGTGAATTTTCTCGACGCGGTTTGCCTCTGCCTCGTTGCGTGTGACATCGGCTGTGATTTTCATATCGGTGCACGGCATTCTCATCTTGTCCAACACTTTGCGCAGCACGCCGCCGCTGCAAGCGGCAATCGAGGAGACCAGCAACTGGTACGGGCGAAAGCCGTATGCTTCATCGCCGGAGACGTGCAGGTCGCCGTACGATAAATGGGTGACGAATCCTTTTTCTTTTGCTTCAAAGTTCATGACGAGTCCTCCTCAGCGATCACTTTTCTTCATTATAAAGAAAAAGCGGGGGGCAAGGCAGAAAAAAAGCGCCGGAAAACAGCAAGGCTCTTACGCGTGAGACGGCAGCCAGCCGCGGCGACGTAAGAACCTTTCTGTTTGGAAGCGGGGAAAAAGCTATCTCATTCCTTTGCCGCCTGCCCATTTTGCAGCAGAGACTGGATGCAGCGAGGCAGCATGTCTTTTAACGTGTCGAATGCGTAGTCCACATCGAGCCGCTCCGTCCATTGATGCGCATCGCGGCCTACAGGGCCGAGGTTCATGACGGGCACGTCAAAAGCTTCCAGCTCCTGTAGCGGGATGGAGTAGCCGTTGTCCCACAGCGGCATGTTGGCGACCAGTGGCTGCATGGAGGCTGCCGGGTATTGCAGTCCGACGTAGCTCAGGTCGGAGATGCCGCCGAAGTAGTTTTGTTTGCGCAAAGTGACCTGGTGCTGTTCCCGCGCATACGCCTCCATCTCGGCCACTGTTTTCTGGATCAGCGGGTGATTGCGCGAGCTGACAGCCGGGTAAAACGGCGGAGCGAAGAACAGGATTATCATCGGAGACAACTCTTTGCAGAGAATCGCCAGTCGATCGACCAGCTCGATGGTCGTGTCGCGATCGTCTTTGTCGTGGCGGTTGGCGATGACGTCTGCCTCGAGCTGGCGCAGCTTGTCCTCGCCGTATGTTTTCAGGGCGTACGTGTACAACTCCTCGTAGGTCATTACGGAGATGGACAGGTCACGCGGGCTAAAAGGAGCAAAATTGGCGAACTGGCTGGCATGGCGAAGGTAGTTTTCCCGGATGCGCTCGGCTACATTTCGCGCTGCGTCCAGGAGCGGCTCCACGACTTCCTCCATCTTCTTTTCCAAAAGGAACAGGTTGAACAGCGTCACGGCGCGATGCGGAATTTGCACCGAGTACTCTTTTTTCAAGTCTTTTTGAATCAGGTTGGTAGGAGGCGGGGAAGCTTCCCCCTCGACGACTTCGCAAAAAGAAGTGTTCAGCTCCAGCTCGCACGTAATCTGCGAGGCCATGTAGTTGCCGTTCAGCCCGGCAAACGGCTCGCCCACGTGCGTTTCTTTTCCGTAGCACAAAAAGCCCGGCAGCACCTTGCCGATGGAGCCAGTGTACAAATACTTGTTTTGGTCGCCCGGGAAACGGGTGAACATCGGCTCCGAATTGAGCACAGTCGTGTAGCGCAAATCAAATTCTGCGGCAATTTTCAACAGCTCAGGGACAGCCGCGCGCATGCCGACAGAGTTTACTTCCTCGTCGGGAACGGTCAGCAAGAGCAGGTTGCCGTCAAATTCCCCGGCGCACGCCCGCTCGATCATCGACATGTGCAGGGCGAGCCCGCATTTCATATCCATCGTCCCGCGGCCAAACAGCCAGTTGCCTGTGCGCAAATCTTGCTGAACTTCGGCAGGCATGTCAGCTTGGTTTTGCTGGAAGAGCGGAGTGAGCGTTTTCGGGTCAAAGGCGTGCTTCATCCAGCCGCCGTAATCCTCGACATCGACCACATCGAAGTGGCTGACCAAAATCACGGTGTCGCGCACGCCCGGCTTTTTGACGAGAGCGGTGACAAAGTGCCGTCCATCCCCGGTCGGGTTGGCCCGGACATGGTCGGGATTGGCCTGGTAGTAAGGCAGTGAGCGGAGCTGATCGACGACGTAACCGGGCAAGTCTTTTTCGGCAGGCGATCCGGTCACGCTCGGGATGTTGACCAGGTTGCACAGGAGATCGACGAGTTGTTCTTTTGTCTGCCATTTTTGCATGATAAATGCCTCCGTTTTCCGTATAGTGAAAACTATTTCCGTTTGGTGGGTAAAAAATTAAGGCAATGCGCCGATCTTATGGGAAATTTCCTTGGCGCTTTGTCTGGCCCGCTCAATCAGGGTGGACAAAAGCTCGTCGGTGATGCGATAGCTGGGGACGCCGATGCTCAATGCGCCGACTACCCGCTGATTGTAGCCGATGATGGGAGCCGCGATGGAAGCGGTACCTTCCGTTTTCTCCCCGTAGCTGACAGCGTATCCATTTTGCCTGATTTGCGGCAGCAGCAGAAGCAGTTCGCGGCGGCGCTCGGGTTCCGGGATCAGCGCGGCGACGATCCGTTCGGCTTCCTGTGGCTCCATGTTGGCCAGGATCGTTTTGTTGGCGGCTCCGATATGCAGCGGGATGCGCTCGCCCAAATTGTCGATGCTTCTCACCGTCATGGAGCTTTCCACCCGTTCGAGCACGATGGCGTCATGGCCGTGCGGAATATTCAGATAGACAGACTCGCGCACATCTGCCGCCAATTGCTCCATGACGGTTCTGGCGACTGCCCGCACATCAATTTTGTCCAAAATGCGCAGCCCGATCTCCATCCAGGTCAGGCCGACCTTGTATTGCTTGGTTTCCGGAACCTGCTGGATCAAGCCGTACTTCATCAGGCTGCTAATCAAACGGTGTACCGTACTGAGCGGGAGAGACGTTTTCTCAGCGATTTCCGAGATGGGCCAGAGCGTTTTGCTCTCGTCAGATATCAGGACAAAGATGATGCTCATTGCCCGGTCAATCGATTGTACCAACGTGTTTCCCTCCTGGCTTTCTAGTGACGTAGGACTGCTTGCCAGTTGTCTCGCCAGCATTTTATGAGATCAATCTATCAGAATTGTTCAGGCGAATCAACAAGATTTCGAGCAGGTAAAAATTCATTGACAAAAAATTTAAAACTATTTTACATTAAGGGTGTGATTTTGTATTGTAGAAGCGATTCCACGATACGGAATAAAAGGTGGCGGCGTAAGGCAGCAAACGCACTGGCCGATCCAGGCAGAATGGCTTGCAGCCGAGCATGCCGCCGCCAAAGGCACGACGCTATCAGTGGCAGCGCACGGGCAGCAGGGCGCGGGCTTATGCGGAAGCGTTTCCAGGCAAAGCCGGTGCGCCTGAACGGAAGCGGGCACCTGAACGATTTGCAGATCTCAAGAATGATTTCAAAAAAAGAAGGGAGAACGACTATCATGAGATTTTCTCGCGCGATTGTAAGAAAACCGGGGCAAAGCTATGTGAACGGCCTGACGACATCTGATCTCGGAAAGCCGGACTACGCTCTGGCGCTAAAGCAGCATGCTGCTTACATAGAGGCTTTGAAGCAAGCCGGTTTGGAAGTGACCGTGTTGGAAGCGGACGAGCGTTTCCCGGACTCCACATTCGTCGAAGATACGGCTGTCCTGACGGAAAAGTGCGCGGTTATCACCAACCCTGGCGCGGAAAGCCGCAACGGTGAGATCGAGGACATGAAGCAAGTGCTCCCGCGCTTTTTTGACACGATTGAATATATTCAGGCTCCCGGCTTCCTCGATGGCGGCGACGTCATGCAGGTAGAAAACCATTTTTATGTGGGACTGTCCACGCGCACGAACGAGGAAGGCGCGAAGCAGTTCCGGGACATTCTCTCCAAGTACGGCTACGAAGTCACGATCGTTCCGCTGAAGGAGTTTTTCCATCTGAAAACCGGAATCGCCTACCTGGGCAACAACACCTTGGTACTGGCAGGCGAATTTATTGATTCCCCCGTGTTCAAAGACTACAAGCACCTGATCGTGGAAAAAGAAGCGGAGTATTCCGCGAACTGCATCCACATCAACGACTACGTCATCATTCCGAAAGGCTACGACAGCACGAAAAAGCAAATTACGGATGCTGGCTACCAGGTGATCGAGCTGGAGATGTCCGAATTTCAGAAGCAAGACGGAGGATTGAGCTGCCTGTCCCTGCGCTTCTAACGCAGGCAGTTCCTTCCCGGCATCTTATTTTGCCATTCCCGAGCGGGGAAAGAGAGGGATCATATGAACGGTGGGATTCACAAGGACAAAGAGCTGCAGCGCTCGATGAAAAGCCGCCACCTGTTTATGCTGTCTTTGGGTGGGGTCATCGGAACGGGGCTTTTTCTGAACGCAGGCTATACGATCAACCAGGCGGGGCCGGGCGGTGCGCTCGTCGCGTTTCTCGTCGGAGGCATTTTGCTCTACCTGGTCATGACCTGCCTGGGTGAGCTGTCTGTGAAAATGCCTGTAACCGGCTCTTTTCAAACGTATGCGACGAAGTACATTGGCCCGGCCAGCGGCTTTACGCTCGGCTGGATGTACTGGCTCGGCTCTGCGACGACGGCTGGCGTGGAGTTTACCGCCGCCGGGATGGTCATGCAGAGATGGTTCCCGGATACGCCAATCTGGATTTGGTGCGCCCTGTTTATTCTTTTGCTGTTTACCTTCAACGCTTTGACAACGAAAGGATTCGCGGAAACCGAATACTGGTTTGCGGGGATCAAGGTGCTGGCTGTCCTCATCTTCATTATTGTCGGGCTAGGTGCTATTTTCGGTATTATCAGTATGGAAGGCCGGGAAGCCCCGTTCTTCACCAACTTTTCAGCGGAGGGCGGTCTGTTTCCGTTCGGGTTTACCATTGTCTTTGTCACGATGATGAACGTCGTGTTTTCCTACCAAGGCTCTGAGCTGATCGGGATTGCTGCGGGTGAAGCCGAGAACCCGCAAAAAAACATCCCGCGAGCGATCCGCAATGTCGTTTTCCGCATCCTCGTGTTCTACGTGGCTTCTGTGACGATCTTGTCCGCTCTGTTCCCGGCAAGCGAGCTGGGGCTGTTGGAGAGTCCGTTCGTGACGGTGTTTGATTCTGTAGGGATTCCGTTTGCGGCAGATATCATGAACTTCGTCATCCTGACGGCGCTGTTGTCTGTCGGCAACTCGTGCCTGTACGCGGCCACGCGCTTGTTGTGGGCCTTGTCGCACAGCGGCATGGCGCATCCTGTATTCGGCAGGTTGACGAAAAGAAGCGTGCCGCTCAACAGCCTGCTGGCGACATTGGCTTTCTCGCTCTTGTCGCTGCTGACCAGCGTGATTGCTGCCGATACCGTTTATGTCCTGCTGATGTCTGTCTCCGGGATCGCGGTCACCTTCACCTGGATGGGCATTGCCCTGTCCCAATTCAACTTCCGCCGGACATATTTGCGGGAGGGCGGCAAGCTGGAGGATTTGCAGTTCGTGGCGCCGTTTTACCCGGTGATGCCGCTGCTGTGCCTGGCGTTGTGCACGTTCATCCTGATTTTCCCGGCGTTCGATCCGACGCAGCGAGTGGGGCTGTTCTACGGACTTGGCGCACTGGCGCTGTTTTATCTCTACTATTATGTGCGCTATGGCCGCGGCAAGAAAAGCAACCCGGACATCCCGACTCAAGGCTAAGCGCCCGACCAGACAAAATGCCCCTGCCACGGCAAATGGCAGGGGCATTTTTGCGTGCGCGGACATGCGAATGGCTCCAGGCGTCAGGAAAGCCCGAACAGCTCGGACAAGTACGGATTGACGAACATGCCTTCGGGATCGAGCCGCGAGCGGATGGCGAGGAAATCAGGCAGGCGCGGGTAGACTTGATGCAGCTCGTCGGCGGTCATGTTGTGCATTTTTCCCCAGTGCGGGCGGCCGCCATAGCGCCGGAAAATTTGCTCCATGCGGGCGAAATACGCTTCATAGGGCATTCCTTTGTACATGTGCACGGCGATAAAGGCACTGTCGCGCTCGTAGGCGGGGCTGAGCCAGATGTCGTCTTTTTTCACGTAGCGGCATTCCAGGGGGAAGTGAACGTTGAAGCGCTCCTGTTCGATGGCCTGGCGCATTTCCCGGATGGCCTCGCCCATATGCTCGGCGGGCAGGTAATATTCCATCTCGTAAAAGCGGACGAGGCGCGGGGTGGCGAACAGCTCGTGGCTGTAGCCGCTTTCGTTGACCGCCGGCACGCTTTGGGCGGACAGCCTGCTCACGGAGCGGGCGAGCGCGGGGCGCAGGCGGCAGCTTTCGGACAGCAGCCAAAACAGCCCGTTTTCCACGACCATTTTTTTCAGGTAGCTCCATTGCTGATTCGCGCTGGAAGGCTCCGAGGTTTCGTTCATGAATTTCACTTGCACGGTGTCGGAGTAAGGGAAGGAGAAAAACTCGAAATGGCGGTGTGATTGCTTGAAAGTATCCAGGGAGGACAAGCATTCGTCCAGCGGCATGCGCAGGCTCTGGTAGCGAAGACGGTAGGCGGGAAGAACACGGAGCTTGACGCGGACGATGGAGACGACCTCGTCCAGCGATTGCGGCAGCGCGATTTGCCGCGGCTGGCTTTGCACATTTCCTGTCCAGTTGCGAAAGCGGTTTGCCTTTTTGCTTATAGAAAGCATTGTCCATCCCCCCGATAGGTCGTCATTTCCTCGACAACTTTTCCGCCTGAAACACAGTAGAGCCGTGAAAAGCGTTCGCATAGTTCTCCCGCTTTGGCGTGGCGAAAAAAGACGGGATCGCCCAACTGCAACGTCTCCATGCCGCGATACTGGATGGGCGTCTGCACTTCGCCGGCGCCCTCGTTGGGCATAAGCCGAACGCCCGTTGGCAAATACGGCTTAGGCAAGCGATCCGCCCCTGCGGAACCGGAGGCGATATAGCCGCCGCCCGCGCATGTGTAAATATGCTCGGCAGGCTTGCGAATGATTTCCAGCGCAAATCCGGCAGCCGGCTGAAAATGAAAGTCCTGGTAGTAATCGAACAGGCCGGGCGAAAAAAAGCCGGAGCCGGCTGTCAGCTCGGTAACCGCGTCCTCTCTTCCCGTATGATGCAGGCTGCCCGTTCCGCCGCCGTTGACGAAGCGCAGCGAAATGCCCAGCTCGCCGATCGCCTTCACCAGCTCCGCTCTGCGATGAGCCACCTCCTTGACCGATTGCTGCTTCAGCAGGCGAATCAGGCTGTTTTTGAAAAATTGCCGGGGGTAGCGATCGCCGACGCCTGCGATTTGCGCTTCGTAGCCCATGATGCCGTCCAGTTTGAGGTGTTTGGAGGAAGCGACGCGGGAAGCAAGCGCGACGGCTTGTTCCAGCGAGCGCAGAGGGGAGCGCCACACGCCGAAATGCAGGCCCAATATATCGGACGACATGTCGATGTCCAGGCAGACGGGGAAAATGACGCCTTGCTCGCGGGCGATTTGCTCCAGATGCTCCACGTGCGAGACAGAGTCGATCATGAGGGTGAGGGAGCGCCCTTGCTGGATTTGCTCGCCAAGCGCGATCAGCCAGCTTTTTTCCCAGACAGGATATCCCAGCAGCAAATCGTCAAAGCCCGCCGCGCACAAATGGAGCGCTTCGGGCGCGGAGAAGCACATCAGCCCGGAAAGGCAGTCGTCCAGTTGCAAAAGGTGTTTGAGAATACCGACGCTGCGGATGGATTTGCTGGCAATCCGAATCGGCTTTCCATTGCTTTGCAACCCGATTTGCTCTGCATTTTGCTCCAAAAGATCCAGGTCGACGAAGGCGAACGGCTTTGGAATACCGGCAAAGGCAGACTGGTAATAGCGATAATCCCGCATGGGCAAGCCTCATCCTTTTTGTATGAGAGTAGTAATACGAAAATAATTTCTTAAAATTCTATATATTCTATCTTTTTGTGTCGATTCCTCCCGGGTTTTTCGGAGAGACTCACCGGAAATGACGAACGTTCGGATGTAATGTTCGGATTTTGCTTTGTGAAACCGTTTTTCAATCGTATTTTTTATATTAAAAAAATGTAAACACGAATAAATGGGCTGAAGAATATTGACTTGATTCAGCTTATACGCTACTATACATATTGTTGTTGGCTACAAGACTGGCTTGATGAATACATGACAAATTCGTATATCCTCAAAGATATGGTTTGAGGGTCTCTACAGGGAACCGTAAATTCCCGGCTACGAATGAGGGTGTTTTTTGACATACCTTATTCGTCGGCCGGGAATTTTTTGCGTTGTCGTCTGTTGCCGCGGGCAGGGATAGACAGCGCAAGAGCCATCTATGCTTGGTGAAAGCCTAGTATTCCAACATGCTTACGGGGAGGAACTGGAAGTGAAGAAATACGATGCGATTGTGGTAGGAGCAGGACCAGCCGGAATTTTTACATGTTATGAGCTGACGCGAAAAGCGCCGAATGCCAAGGTGCTTCTCATTGATAAAGGGCACGACATTTACAGCAGACGCTGTCCGATCCTGGAAGAAAAAATCAAGCTTTGTCCGCCGCCTGCCGGGAAAAAGGACTATGCGGGCTGTCTGCCGGCCTGTTCGATTACCAGCGGTTTTGGTGGAGCAGGCGCTTACAGTGACGGCAAATTCAACATCACGACGGAGTTCGGCGGCTGGATGACGGATTACCTCAGTCCTTCCACTGTGCTTGGTCTAATCAAATACGTCGACGAAATCAACCTGGAGCACGGCGCGACCCGCACGATTACCGATCCGACGACAGAGACGATCAAAAGCATCGAGCAGCGCGGGTACGCGGCAGGGCTCAAGCTGCTGCGCGCACAGGTGCGCCATTTGGGCACAGAGCAAAACCTGGAGATTTTGCAGTCGATTTTTGAATATTTGAAGGAACGGATCGACATGATGTTCAAGACCGAGGTCGAGGACATTTTGACGGTCAAGGAAGACGGCGGCCATCGCGTGAGAGGCGTCGTCCTGAAAAACGGGGGAGAGTACGAGAGTGACTTTGTCGTGATCGGACCTGGCCGGGACGGCTCGGCTTGGCTGACCAACATCCTGAAAAAGCGCCGCCTGAAAATGTACAACAACCAGGTGGACGTCGGGGTGCGCGTAGAGACGTCCGATGTCGTCATGCGCGAAATCAACGAGCATTTGTACGAGGGCAAGTTTATTTTCAACACATCCGTCGGCACGCGGGTCCGCACGTTTTGCAGCAATCCGTCCGGGCACGTCGTCGTGGAAAACCACAGCGGGGTCATGGCGGCAAACGGGCATTCCTACAAAGACCCGGCGCTCGGCTCGACCAATACGAACTTCGCGCTGCTCGTTTCGCATACGTTCACGGAACCTTTTGACAAGCCGAACGAGTACGCGCGCGAGATATGCAAACGCGCCAACGATTTGTCCAACGGCGGCGTGATCGTGCAAAAGTACGGCGATATTTTGCGGGCGCGCCGCTCTACGGAAGCGCGGATCAAGGAAGGCTTCCTCGAGCCGACCTTGAAGGAAGCCGTGCCGGGCGATCTCGGACTGGTGCTGCCTTACAATACGATGAAAAGCCTCATTGAAATGGTGGAAGCGCTGGACAAGGTCACGCCGGGAATTGCCTCGGAGCACACGCTGTTTTACGGCGTCGAAGCGAAATTTTACTCGGCGCGTCCCAAGCTGACAGAGGAGTTTGAGACGGAAATCAAAGGACTGTTCTGCGGGGGCGACGGGGCAGGGATCACGCGCGGACTGGCGCAGGCGGGTGCGGCAGGCGTCTGGATGGCGCGCAGCATGGTCAAACGGATGATGTAAACAGCAACCCGCAATAGGGAAAAGGGCTTCTGCTTGAGCACGGCTGCTTAGCCGCTCAGGAGTAGAAGCCCTTTTGTCGTGTCGTCGTATCAAAAACAAGCCTACGCTTGCGTATTCAAATTTTCCGTCATCTTTTTCAGCACCCGGTTGAAGACGGCAAGCTCGTTCTCGTCCAGATCGCGCAAGGCAACCGCTTCCAAATCGCGCGCCGCTTGCAGCCACTGGGGAAAACGCTCGATTGCCGCAGGCGAGAGCGACACGTACCGTTCCCGCTTGTCGTCGCCTTCTGAGCGGATGATCCAGCCCATCTCTTCCAGCCGGGTCAATGTCCGGGTAATCGTCGGGGCTTCGACATTCAGGTAGTTGCTCAGTTGCACCTGCGTCAAAGAGTTGCGGTAGTGCAGGCAAAGAATAATGCTCCATTGCGAGCTATATAATCCCATCGGGGACATGATTCCATTCAATGTTTTACTGAAGACTCTGGCAGCTTGGCCGATCTTGTGACCGTAATGTTGCATGATATCAGACCTCCAGGAAAAGCTGGTTCGAAAGACGAAGCGCTTGATTGCTTAAGTAAATATGTACAAATAACATAGTAGCAGTTCAGGACATATAAGTAAATGTTTATTCGAGTGGAAAAGAAGGCGTTTTTCTGACAAAAATAAAGCCGATGCCGTTTCAAGGGCATCAGCTCGGGGAAGAAGGTAAAAGGAGGGCTGTTAATCGGCAGCCAAAATGCCAAGCGGCCCGTTTTCGTCAATGATGGGCTCCAACTCGTAGATGGAGATGGGAAACATCGGGAAGCCGACATAGTACGGGGTGATTTCGTACAGTTGGAAGTAAATGACCAATGATTTGTCGGCAACGTAAAAATCTTGATCGGGCTTGATCGTGGTAAAACCGTTCAGCGTCGGGATTTGCCGCGCCTCGATCTGGCGTTTGATGTTCGCGGACAGGACGTTGACGTAGTCGCTGCCCGGCTTGAACAGCTCGCGCAGCGTATAGAGCTTGCCTGTATGGATGTTTGCCGTCACCGACCCGAGGAAGGTCATGCCGTGGGCCATTTGCGGAGTGTACGCGTAATTGCTCATGGTGACGCTGAAAATGCCGCGCTCGTTCGTTTTGATTTCGTAGCTTCCTTGCATTTGGGTATTTCCCGGTACTTGTACCCGTTGCTGTTCGTGAATCAATCCTTGGACCGTTTGCAAAATGGCGCGGTTGATGTCTTTTTCTGCTTGCTGATTGGCTAGCCCCGCCAGTTGCGGGTAATAAATCGTGGTATTCGGACGTTGGATCGTCCGCGTCAGCACGGTGGCTGGCAAAAGATTGCGTTGTTCTTCCACGGTTCTTAGTTCCTTTCCAGATGTCTTAAAATAAGGGGTATGATAGTAGCCTATTCGTCACTGGTTTTGGCTGTTCTCACTTTTTTCACAAATTAGTCAATCTGAGCGCGATATAATGGAAAAAGAATCCGATACATAAGTAGCAGGGAAAAGGGGGGCAACTATGATTCAATTGGTTCGCAACACATTAACGGACAAAGAAGGCTTTATGATTTTTATCCTATGGAACCATCTGTGGATGGCGGGACTCATTGCCTATCAAGTCGACGCTAATTTCTGGAAAGTGACGTCCCTCGGATTGCTGGTCACCCTTATTGTTTCGCCTTTTTACTTCATCAAAAGAGACAGCCATGTCATTCGTTATCTGGTAGCGATCGGACTTATGTTTTACGCGATTTCGTTCGATCATTTCACGACGTATCCAGAAGTTACGTTTCTCGCTTTTGTGGTCATGGGTTTTCTCGCGGCTTACCTGGATTGGAAGCTCGTAGTGACAGCCGGAATTGCGCAAATCATCGTGACGCTGGTCGGATTTTACACAGGATCGTACGAGATTTTCAGCGGCGATTTCACCGAGCTGAATCTGGTGCTACGCATCATGGCGATTCTGATGATGATGGGAGCGGTGACGTACCTCTGTCTGGCGGGACAAGCGTCCTTGCAGAAGGCAAACATCGCCCGCCAGGAAGCGGAAGAAAAAGAGCGTCGCCTGGGAGAGATGCTCGTCCATATCCAACAGATGACCGAGCAGATCGACCGTACGACAGAGCACGTACACGAGCATGCCGAAGGAACGAAACGCAATACGGATGAAATGATGATCGCCTTCAAGGAAGTGGCGACGGGCATGGAGTCGCAGGCGAACTCGACAGTGAAGATCGAGGAAGAGGTGCAGTCGATCGACCAGGAGATCGTGGCGGTCACCACGCAGACGAACGCGATGAAGAGCGAGTCCGACCAGAACAACCGCCGCCTGAAAGAAAGCGTCGACATGATGAAAGAGCTGTCGCAGCAAATGGAACAGATCGTTTCTGCCGTCAACGTGGCAGCGTCGACGATTCACCAGCTCAACCGCCAGGCCAATCGGGTCGAGGAAATCGTAGGAGCCATCAACCAGATTGCGACACAAACGAACCTGCTTGCGCTAAACGCCGCCATCGAGTCGGCGCGTGCAGGCGAGCACGGCCGCGGCTTCGCCGTGGTGGCAGACGAGGTGCGCAAGCTGGCGGAGCAGAGCGCAACCGCTACACAGGAAATTACCGAGATTCTCAAATCGCTCCATCAGGAAAGCGAGAACGCTGTACAGCAGATCAGCAACGGGGAAGCTTCGGTGGCAAAAGGCCAGGAGCTGGCTGTGAAAACAGTGGCGTCGATCGAGGCGGTGCGCTCCGGCATGATGGCCTTCCTGCAGGCAGCGGAGCAGGTCGGCTCCAGCATGAACCGGGTAAAAATGCGCTCGGGCGAAGTGGCGATGGAAATGTCGACCATTACCGCTGTCACCGAGCAGTCGGTCGCCAATCTGGAGGAGCTTTTCGCCACAGCGGAAAACCAGCATCAAAAGGTGCGGGAAATTACCGAAGAGCTGGGGGAGCTGAACAATCTGTCGCATCGGCTGCAGGAAACGTTTCACAGACAATAGGCGCCAAAGTGTAAAATTGGCGAGAACAGTCTGAAAAAACAATTGCTTTTTCAGTTTGTTCTGCTAGAATGAATGCATTGTAACTTGATAGTTTTTATCTCCTTATCGAGAGCGGCGGAGGGACTGGCCCGATGAAGCCCGGCAACCACTGGACATGCGTGACATGGACAGAAAGGTGCCAATTCCTGCAAAACCTGTACCGGGGTTTTGACAGATGAGGAAGAGGACGGCTTCGGACGCAAACTCTTCCTTCGGGAAGAGTTTTTTTGTTGTCAGGAGGGGTAATACACGAACGATAAAATATTTTTATTGCAAAATATTCGTGTTTAATATTGATTTTTTCGGAAAAAAGCCGTACATTACGTAGTAGGATACAGAAAAAACGTAGAACGTTCGGATGGGAGCGGAAGACACCATGAAGAAGTTGTTGTTAGCATTCACCACTTTTGCTGTTTTGGCTGCGGGCTGTTCGGCTGGCGGAAATGCGCCTGCTGACAAGCCAAAAGAAGAAGCGGCAGGGCAAGAAGGCGCGGCGAAGAAGCGCATTGCGCTGATTTTGCCGGAAAAAATCGGGGTAAACCCGTTCTTCCAGCAAATGGACGAAGGCGCGAAAAAAGCAGGACAGGAATTTGGCGCAGAAGTAAAAAGCATCGAGTCTACTGACCACGGCGCCATCGAAGAAAATTTGCGCGTTGCGGTAGCGGAAAACTACGATCTGATTATCACTTCTTCTTTTGAAGCGGAAGACGCGCTGAAAAAAGTGGCAGCCGAAAATCCTGACCGCAACTTCGCGATTATTGATACCGTAGTAGATTTGCCAAACGTGCGCAGCGTTACCTTCCGCGAGCAGGAAGCGGCTTACCTGATGGGCGCTGCGGCAGGTCTTGCCACGAAGACAAACAAGGTCGGCATGGTTGTCGCCATGGATATTCCGCTGTTGAAAAAATGGACAGGCGGCTTCCAGGAAGGCTTGAAAGCAACCAATCCAAACGCGGAGTTCCTGGTGAACTACGTAGGAAGCTTCTCTGACCCGGCAAAAGCGAAGGAGCTGGCGCTGCTGCAAGCATCCAAAGGCGCCGACTTCATCAACGGAGCGGCAGCAGTAGGCGACCTCGGCGTGTTCGAGGCCGCGAAGGAAAAAGGCTTCTATACATCGGGACAGGACGTTGACCGCACCACGATCGACCCTGAGCACATCGTGTTGTCCCAGCTCAAAGGGACAGATGCCGCTGCGTATGAAACCGTGAAGTCGTTCGTAGAAGGCTCGTTCAAGCCGGGCGTTGTCACTTACGGCCTGAAAGAAAAAGGCGTAGGCGTAACGTATGTGACGCACGAGAGCCAGACGCCTCTGAACGCTTTTATTGGCCAGGAAGTCGTGGACAAAGTAAAAGCGATCAGCGAGGAGATCATCGCTGGTACCCGCAAAGTGCCAGACTCGTTTTAACAGCTAGCGCACAGTGCATGATTGTGACCGACTACAACTGTGTAGTCGGTCTTCCTTATATGCAAGGCAAGGAGCAGAGGCAAGGAAGAGAAAGGCTAGGCGCAAAGAAGGAGGAGCAAGGATGACCGATCGTTTGGAAATGCGGGCCATGACCAAGAAATACGGAGATTTTATTGCAAACGACAAGGTCTCGTTTTCGCTTGCTGCGGGAGAAGTCCACGCCATCGTCGGGGAAAACGGCGCGGGCAAGACGACGCTGATGAGGATGCTGTACGGCATGGAGCAGCCTACGTCCGGCGAGATCGTGCTAGGCGGCAAGCCTGTCGCTTTTCGCGGGCCGCAGGACGCCATTCGCAGCGGGATCGGGATGGTGCACCAGCACTTCATGCTGTTTGGCGAGTTTAGCGTGGCGGAAAATATCGTGATCGGCTACGAGCCGCAGCAGGCCGGATTTTTCCGCCGGAAGGACGCCGTGGAAAAGGTCCGCGCACTAAGCGAGCAGTACCGGATTCCGATAGATGCACAGGCTAGAGTGTCCAACTGCTCCATCGGCGAGCAGCAGCGTGTGGAAATTCTCAAGGTGCTGTACCAGGGAGCGGACATCATCGTGCTGGACGAGCCGACTGCCGTGCTGACGCCGCTTGAAGTTCGCGAGCTGTTGCAGACGATCCGCCATCTGGCGGAGAGCGGGAAGAGCGTCATTTTGATTACGCACAAGCTGCAGGAAGTGATGGAGGTCGCAGATCGGATCACGGTGTTGCGCGGCGGCAAGGTGACGGGCACGGTAGCGCGTAACGAGACGAATGTGGACGATCTGGCCCGGCTGATGGTCGGACGCGAGCTGCGGGAGCTGAGCGAGCGCGTCGATCTGGAGCGGGGGCCGCTTTTGCAGGTGGAGAACTTGACGGTTCGGGAAAAACAGACGCTGCTCGACCGGGTCAGCTTTACCGTGCATCACGGGGAAATCGTCGGCATCGCGGGCGTATCGGGCAACGGCCAGTCCGAACTGCTGCAAGCGATCAGCGGCTTGCGGACGGCACAGGAGGGAACGATTCGGCTGGGCGGCAAGGACGTCACCAACCAGACTGTCGCGACGATTCGCGAGGCGGGCTTGGCGCACATCCCGGAAGATCGCTACTTGTGGGGGACGGCCAAGCTGGAGAGCGTCGAGGAAAACGCGCTGATGGGCTATCAGCGAAAGCCTGCGTTCAATCGGCGCGGCGTCGTGCGGCGGGAAGCTTTTCGCCAGGTCGTCAGAGGCTGGGTAGAAAAGTTCGCGATCAAGACAGGCTCCAGACAGCTTCAGGAGCTGGCCGGGAATTTGTCGGGCGGAAATCTGCAAAAGCTGATCGTGGCGCGAGAGCTGGGACATGAGACTCCGTTTTTGATCGCGGCGGAGCCGACCCGGGGTGTCGATATCGGCGCGATGGAGTACATCCATCAGGCGCTGATCGACAAGCGCAACGCAGGCGACGGAATTTTGCTGGTTTCGTCCGAGCTGTCGGAAATTTTGGCGCTGTCAGACCGGATTTTGGTGATGTACAAAGGGCGGATCGCCGGAGAGCTTTCGCGCAAAGAGGCAACCGAGGAAAAAATCAGCGTGTTAATGGCGGGAGGAAGCGTTCATGGCAGCAATCAAAGAGCTGGGTAAATCACTGGTTCAGCCGCTTTTGGCGGTTGTCATCGGGCTGTTGATCGGGGCGCTCGTCATCGCTTCGGTAGGGGAATCTATCCTGGGCACGTATCAGGAAATGTGGAAAGGGGCCTTCGGCAGCTTCTACTTCTTCACCTCTACCTTGGCGAGAGCGACGCCGATCATGCTGATCGCCTTGGGGCTGTCGCTTGCTTTTCGGGCGGGAGTGTTCAACCTGGGGGCAGAAGGACAGATGGTGCTCGGGGCGATCAGCGCTACGCTCGTGGCGATCTATTTGCCCGCACCGGGAGTCGTGAAGCTGGTGGCGGCGATTCTCACGGGGATGGCGGCAGGCGGTTTGTGGGCGCTGCTGCCGGGCTTTATGGAGGCGAGATTCCGCATACCGCTGCTCATCTCCACCTTGCTGTTCAACTATATCGCCGTTCTGTTCGCAAGCTACCTCGTAACCGAGCCGTTTCGCGACCGCAGCGGTTCGGCGGCGCTGGCGCAGACGGTCATGCTCGATAAAAGCGTCTGGTTGCCCAAGTTGTTTGCGGGGATGAGCGTGCACGCGGGCTTTTTGTTTGCCATCGTCGGTGCCGCGATCCTGTTTTGGGTGATTCGCTTTACGCCGTTTGGCTATGAAGTGAAAATGCTCGGACAAAACCCGCTGTTTGCCCAGTACGGGGGGATCAACCGCATTCGCGTCATGCTGACGGGCATGTTTGCGAGCGGCGGATTGGCCGGCCTGGCAGGAACGGTCGAGGTGCTGGGGGCGCACTATCGTTTTGTCGACGGCGCTTTGACGGTGCCGAACTTCGCCTGGACAGGGCTGATGGCAACGCTTTTGGCGAACTCCCATCCGGTGGGTGTCGTGTTTACCTCGATTCTGCTGGCTGCGTTCCAGACGGGAGCGATGGGCGTGGAGCGCAACACAGAGGTACCGCTGGAGCTGGCCAGCGTGATTTCAGCCGTGCTGATCCTGTTTATCTCGGCTAAATTCAGCTACGACTGGTGGAAAAAGCGGAAAGCAAAAGGGGGAGAATCTCATGGAGCTGCTTGATTGGTCCCTCGTCAGTTCTACCATTCGGATGGTGACGCCGATTTTGCTCGCGGCATTGGGGGGAGCGCTGTGCGCGCGGGTTGGCATTTTTAATGTAGGTCTGGAAGGCATGGTGCTCGTTGGCGCCTTTTCCGCCATCGTCGGCAATCACTTTACCGGGAATCTGTTCCTCGCAATCTTGATCGCGGCGCTGACGAGCGTTCTTTTTTCCCTGCTGTTTGCCTATATGACGATCAAGCTGAAAGCAAACGAGATCGTCGTCGGGGTGGCGATCAATTTCCTCGCGCTCGGTTTGACGACGTTTGCGTTGCGGGCGATTTTTGGCGTCAAGGGAGCTTTTTACGATAAAGACATGGCAGGCTTGCCGAAGTGGGACATTCCGGGGCTACAGCACATTCCGGTCGTGGGCGAGGTCGTATCGGGGCATTCGCCGCTCGTCTACCTCGCGTTTGTGGCCGCGATTGCGCTCTATTTGTTCTTTTACAAGACGGTTACCGGCTTCCGGGTTCTCGCCGTCGGTTCCAATCCGGTGGCTGCCCGCAGCCTTGGGTTGAAGGTAGCAGGCTTGCAGGTGCTCGCGATCGTCATGTGCGGCGCTTTGTGCGGGATTGCCGGAGCGCAGCTTTCTTTGGGGCAAGTGACGATGTTTTCGGAAGGGATGACCGCGGGTCGCGGCTTTATCGCCCTGGTCGCGATGATGATGGGGCAGTCTCACCCGCTGGGAATTTTGGCGTCGAGCTTCCTGTTCGGCTTGATGGATGCGCTGAGCATTCGTCTGCAAGGCTTCTCGCTTCCGACGCAGTTTACTTCGATGCTGCCGTATTTGCTCACGGTGGTGGCGATGTTCTTCCTGAAGGATCGGATGCAAGGCGCCAGCCATAATCAGCAGAGCACCCGGTAAAAGGAGGGTGCAGTCAGCAAAGACCAAGGGGGTACGCAACATGAACAAGGCAGATCGGATCAAACGGATGAAGGTGCCGGCGGTCGACCCGGCATTGGCCAAACGGCTTCCGCCAGGACAAGTATTGACAGAGCGCTTTCCTATTTTGCACGAGGGCGAAGTGCCCACCTACGACATGAAGGACTGGACGCTGCGCGTGTTTGGCGAGGTCGACCGGGAAGTTACGCTCAACTACGAACAGCTCATGGCGCTGCCGCAGGTGACGGTGAAAAGCGACATTCACTGCGTGACGCGCTGGTCGCGGTTTGACAATGCATTTACAGGCGTGCGCTTCCGTGATTTTTTGCAGGCAATCGGTGTCGTGCCCGCCGCGTCCTACGTCATGCTGCACGGCGATCACGATTACACGGCGAATGTGCCGCTGGCCGACCTGATGCGCGACGATGTGCTGTTGGCCCATTCCTTTGACGGGGAGCCGCTGACGGACAAGCACGGCTGGCCGCTGCGCCTGGTCGTCCCGCACCTGTATTTCTGGAAAAGCGTGAAGTGGCTGCGCGGCATTGAGTTTATGCGCGAAAACAAGCCCGGCTTCTGGGAGCAAAACGGCTTTCACCTGATCGCAGACCCGTTCCGCGAAGAGCGGTTTTCCGGTGAGGCGTTGCCGATCCCGGAAGACGAATGGGAGAAAAAGGAGTTTGATTGAGATGCTGACCAATCTGAAAGTAGACCCGGAACAACTGCCAAAACGCGCTATCGTCTGCGGCGATCCGAAACGCGCTGCCTTGATCGCCTCCAAGCTGGAAAACACGCGGCAAATTGGGGAAAATCGCGAGTACCACAGCTATGCCGGAAGCTGGAGGGGCACGGAGGTAGCGGTAGTCAGCCACGGCGTCGGTTCGCCTGGAGCGGCTGTATGCTTTGAAGAACTGGCGAAGGGTGGCGTACAGGTCATCATCCGCGTCGGGACGGCCGGATCGTATCAGCAAGAAATCGAGCCGGGCAGCCTCGTCATCAGCTCGGCTGTTGTGCGCCAGGACGGGCTTACAAGCCAGTTGGTTCCGCCCGGTTTCCCGGCTGTCGCCAATCGCCGCGTGGCAGATGCGCTCGTGCAAGCAGCAAAAGCGCACGAATCGGGGCTGCACGTAGCGGAAGGCATCACGCTGACGCTCGATGTTTTTTACAGCGGCGTCCTCGAATTTCCGCACAAGCTGTACCAAAAAGCAGGGGTGTTGGCTGTCGAGATGGAAAACTCCGCGCTGTTCGTCATTGCCGCGCTGCGCGGCATGAAGGCCGGGTCGATCCTCGCGATTGACGGCTACGCCGATGCCGATTTGCTTGCCTCGTACAACCCGCACACAGAGACGATGGCCAAAGCGATTGAAGCCGAGGCGCTGATTGCGCTGGATGCGCTAGTGTCCGTTTCCGCATAAAAATGAAGCAAGCCCGGGACGATGAGAAGTCCCGGGCTTTTTCTTTTGCCATACGACAGCCGCTATTCTTCATTGAAGCGATCCAGCATCGAGATCGTGTCGATCAGGTGGTTGTTGAAAATTTGCCGGGCAACGCTGAGCAGCTCGATAATCATCGGGTCGCGCAAGGAATACGTCACCTTGTTTCCGTCCTTTGTTCCGTACACGATGTTGTTGTTGCGCAAAATAGCGAGTTGCTGGGAAACGGCCGAGCCTTCGCTGCCGATGAGCGTTTGCAGCTCGTTCACGTTTTTGTCTCCCTCCGCCAAGAGCTCCAGAATCCGAATCCGCAGGGGATGACCCAGTGCTTTGAAGAAATTCGCTTTAAATTGCTGTAGCTCCAAATTCAATAGCAGGTTCCTCCGATCTTTTCGTCATACCGATGTTTGGGATGTTTGCTGCACGCAAGCCGTTTGCGAGTGAGGATCAGCCAGGCTCGCGCATTCCCGGAAAGCAAAGTGCTGGCAGCCCAGACATTTGCCGACGTCCAGCCGGCGCAGGGCGTACTCGATTGCCTCTCCGGTGTGGTCGAAAAAGTGTGCTTCGCCGATGAGCGCATAAAGGCCCGTGCGCTCTAAAATTTGTTTCGGGGCGTTTTGGATTCCGGAGACGAGTACCGTTGTTCCCTGACTCATGCATTGTTTCACGATCCGCGACAAATTGGCTTCGCCCGTCATGTCCAGAAACGGTACTTTGCCCATTCGCAGCAGCAACACTTTTGGCTGATGCTGCAACGTGTTCGCAAGCGAGCTTTCGAACAGATCGGCATCCCCGAAAAAGAGCGGTCCCTCGATCGTGTAGATGCTGATTTGCGGGCAATCGTGCTGGGACGTCACCATGTGAGGCGTGACCTTCTCATGCTTCAAGGAAGGGTCGGGCAATACTTTGGCTACTCGCAGGCTTTCGCGCATTCGTTTGATAAACAGCAGCACGGCCAGCACCAGCCCGACCTCGACGGCGGTAGTCAGATTCGTAAAGACAGTCAACAAAAAAGTAATCAGCAGCACGAGAGAGTCGCTCGTCCTTGCTTTCAGGATGTGCGCAAATTCCTTGCGCTCGCTCATGTTCCAGGCGACCAGCATCAGAATCGGCGCCATGCTCGCCAAAGGAATGTGCGAGGCGTAAGGAGCGAGCAGGACGAGAATGAGCAGGACGACGATGCCGTGGACGATTCCGGACACAGGGGAGGTCGCTCCGCTGCGGATATTCGTCGCGGTTCTGGCAATCGCGCCTGTAGCGGGTATTCCCCCGAAAAGCGGCGTCACCATGTTGGCGATGCCTTGCCCGATCAGCTCCTGGTTGCTGTTGTGGCGACTGCGTGTCATGCCATCCGCGACTACCGCAGACAGCAAAGACTCTATCGCTCCTAGTATAGCAATGATTAGAGCGGGACTCAGCAGTTTTTGGACGCGCTCCAGCGTAATTTCAGGAAAATGGAAGCCGGGCAGCGCGTTGGGAATCTCTCCGAAGGTCGAACCGATCGTCGCGACTTTTCCTTCGAAAAAGAGGAAGGCAACGACGCTGGAAATGACCAGGCCGACGAGCGAGCCTGGAATATTTCGCACGAAGCGCGGCGTGATTAAAATAATGGCGAGACTCAAGACTGCCGTCGCTACGCTGTACAAGCTGGTTGTATCGAGGTGAACGGCGACTTCCTTCATGTTGGACAAAAAGTCCTCGTGCCGCTGCACTTGCGACAGACCGAGGAAATTGGCGATCTGCCCCGTAAAAATAATGACGGCAATCCCGGCAGTAAATCCGATGGTGACGGGGCGGGGGATGAATTTGATAAGTCCGCCAAGCTTGAGCAGCCCCATCAGGACGAGAAGAATCCCGGCCATGAAGCCCGCGAGCAGCAAATCCTCATAGCCGTACTGCATGACGATGGCAAACAAAATCGGGATAAAGGCCCCGGTCGGCCCGCCGATCTGGTAGCGGGAGCCGCCAAAAAGCGAGATGAGCGTACCCGCGATGATGGTGGTGTAAATCCCGTACTCCGGTTTGACGCCTGAGGCGATCGCGAACGCCATGCCAAGCGGAATTGCGATAATCCCTACGATTAGTCCTGACACGCAGTCTTTTCTGAATGCTTGCGTATTGTAGCCCTCAAATCTAGCGGCCCACTTCATGGTAGCAACCCTTCTTTTCGTATATTCGAATATTTGATTATTTGAATATAGATGGATCATACTCCTGCTCGGCGATTTTCGTCAATCGCATCCTTACAGGAACTTTGCCCTTTTTTTACAAACGCTTCAAGTTCTCTTAATGCTGGTGCATTACCATTCAAAGTAACAAGTGAATACATCCCTTCGGTTGGAGCCATGGAGAAACCCCCGACAGCCTTTCCAAGCACTTTCATCGAGAGTTCTTTGGCAATTGTCATGTCGCTGTGGGTTTTTTTGTTGAGGGCAAAGGAGGCTTACGAATGAATCAGGAGCAGTTTCATGCCAGGCTGGCCGCGTACAAGCTGATCGCTTCCGTGAAGGAGGCGAAGTACCTGGAAAAAGCGGCCGAGGCGCAGGTGAGTGCCGCGGTGCTCTCGATCGGCAATATCGGTGTAATAAAAGGCTACGTGGACTTTTTCAAAAGCAGGAATATCCCGGTGTTTCTTCACCTGGAAAGAATCGGCGGCATCAGCTACGACCGGGAAGGCATCGCCTTTTTGGCGCATTACGTGAAGCCGGACGGGATTGTGACCACGCGCAATACGCTGGTCAAGCTGGCGAAAAAGCAAGGCTTGTTGACGATCCAGCGGCTGTTTCTCGTCGATAGCGACTCGCTCAAGTCCGGGCTGTCGTCTCTGCAGGAAACGCAGCCTGACGCGGTCGAGCTGATGCCTGCCCTCTTGCCGGAGTACATCGCGGAGTACAAGCGGGTGATTGATATTCCGATTATTGCTGGAGGATTAATCCGCAAGCGGGAACAAATGGAGGAAGTATGGCAGCATGGAGCGACTGCGGTGTCAGTCGGCAGCCCCCTATTGTGGAAGGAGAGTTTTTTGCATGATTCAAGCGTTGCTGTTTGATCTGGATGGCACCCTGCTGGACAGCCGGGATGCGGTCATCGACGCGGTCGCCTATACAGCAGAAGAGTATGCGCCGGGTCACTTCAGCCGGGAAGAGCTGCTCGCGCGCTTTGGCGAGTCGTTTGACGATTTTTTGGCGGCTGTAGCTGCGGCAGCAGGCGTGCCTGACAAGCGCGAGGTGCTGGACAAGTACTTTGCCTACGTGCGCGAAAACCATGCCCGGCACGTCCGCCTGTTTCCTTACGTGCGAGAAGGGCTGGAAAAATTGAAGCAGGCGGGCTACCAACTGGCGGTTGTCACCAACAAGCAGCGGGAATTTGCGCTGGCCGGGCTGGAGCAGGCGGGGATTGACAGGCTGTTCGACGTGATCGTCACCGTCGACGACGTGACGAGAGGCAAGCCTGCTGCCGAGCCTGTGCACAAAGCGCTGGCAAGTCTGGGCAGATACCCGGAGCAGGCGATGATGATTGGAGATAGCCGCTACGACGTGCTGGCGGCTGTTGCCGGCGGGGTGTCGGCCGCAGTGCTGGAGTGGTACGGGCAAGAGGAATGGCTCTACGCGGTGCCTGATTTCCGCTATGCCGATTTTGAGTCATTTGTCACTGATATGCTGGCCGCCAAGGCGCAAGGAGGGAGATGAAGAAATGGCGCGAGTGGTATTGCAAGGGGTAACGAAAACCTTTCAGAACCAAAAGGTGGTCAAAGGACTGGATCTGGTGATTCCGGACGGCTCCTTTACCGTTCTGGTAGGGCCATCGGGGTGCGGAAAATCGACGACTTTGCGGATGATCGCAGGTCTGGAGACGGTGTCAGGCGGGGACATTCTCATTGGCGATCAGGCGGTGAACGCGTTGCCGCCCGGAAAGCGCGATGTCGCCATGGTGTTTCAAAACTACGCGCTCTACCCGACGATGAACGTGTTCGACAATATCGCCTACGGCTTGCGAAACCGGGGAACTTCCAAAAAAGAATGCAAGGTGCTCGTAGAGGAAATCGCGGAAATCGTCGGGTTGTCCGACTATCTCAAGCGCAAGCCGTCCCAGCTCTCCGGGGGTCAGCGGCAGCGCGTCGCTCTCGCCCGGGCGATGGTGAAAAAGCCAAAAGTATTTTTGATGGACGAGCCGCTGTCCAACCTGGACGCGAAGCTGCGCAACCAGATGCGCGTAGAGCTGACCAGCCTGCACAAACAACTCGGAAGCACCTTCATCTACGTGACGCACGACCAGGTGGAGGCGATGACGATGGGCGACCAGATCGTCGTCATGAGCGACGGACACATCATGCAGGTGGCGGCCCCGATGGATTTGTACCAGGAGCCGGAAAACTTGTTTGTCGCCCAGTTTATTGGCTCGCCCGCGATGAACGTCGTGCCGGCGGAAGGCAGAAGCGAGCAGTTGTGGGGATTTCGCCCGGAAAAAGCGCTGCTTTTGCCTGCATCGGTCTCCCCGGTTCCGGCCGACGACAGATGGGTGGCAAAAGGCCAGATCGTCTCCCGGGAAATACTCGGCTCGGACACGCTGTTCCATGTGGAGACGGAAAAAGGCAGGGTAATCGTCAAGGCCGACACCGAGGAAGCGGGGCAGCTTGGCGCAGCCGTTACCGTCACAGTCGCAAAGCCGCACATGTACGTGTTTGATCGGGCAAGCGGAAAAAGAGTGGGCCGACTGGGCGGACGCGAGCAAGTATCGACGCTTGCAGGAGGGGTGAGCTGATGCGAAAGGCGGCAACTGCCCACGAGCTGCCGGGTACCGGACAGGTGCAGGCAAAAGCGGCTGTGAAGCCTGCGGCATGGCTGGAGCTCGCGACGCGTCTTCGCCCGTACCTCTATCTGGCGCCTGCGATGATCTGCTTTTTGCTGTTCTTTTTTTACCCGATCGGGTCGATCATCTATTTGAGCTTTTTGGACTGGTCGCTGATTAACCTCGAAGAAATGGATTGGGTCGGGCTGCAAAACTACCGCGATTTGCTCGGCGACCAAGATTTTCGGCAAGTGCTGGGCAATACGGCGGTCTTCACCGTCGCGACAGTGGGAATCGGCTTGACGCTCTCCTTTTTGCTCGCGCTGTGGCTGAACAAGAAGGCAAAAGTGTACGGAATCATCCAGGCAACAGTGTTCAGCCCGCACATCATCTCGCTCGTTTCTGTCTCTATGCTCTGGATGTGGCTGATGGACCCGCAGTTCGGGCTGCTGAACGCGGCGCTCGAAGCTGTCGGGCTGCCGGGATACACCTGGCTGACCGATCCGAAAAGCTCGTTGTTGTCTCTCATCATCGTCAGCATCTGGAAAGGCGTCGGGTACAACACGCTCATTTTCATTGCCGGGCTGCAAAGCATTCCGGGAGACATTTACGAGGCGGCCGCGCTCGATCAATCGCCTTGGTGGCGGACGCTTGTGCGGATTACGGTACCGATGCTGTCACCGACGATCTTCTTTTTGCTCATCATCAATACGATCTCGTCGTTTCAGGCATTCGATACGATTGCGATCATGACCCAAGGTGGGCCGATCAACAGCACGAACATGCTCGTCTACTACATTTACGAGCAAGGGATGGATTTTTACAACGGCGGGCTGGCTGCGGCTGCATCCGTCATCCTGTTGATTCTGGTAGGGATTTTAACGGCACTGCACTTCGTGTTCATGTCCAAGCGTGTGCACTATCGTTGACGACATGCGAGAGAAAGGAGGAACAGCATGAAACGAGTGGGTGCAATCTCTTTGAAAACAGCAGAGTGGGTCGGGCTTTTGGTTGTCGCTTTGTTGTTTGTGTTTCCGTTTTTATGGATGGCCTCTACCGCCTTCAAGACGATGCCGGAGGTCAGGCAGTTTCCGCCGACCATGCTGCCTGAATCGTGGGAGTGGAGCAATTTTGCCCACGCCTGGGAGTCTGGGCCGTTTCTCATGTACACGGTGAACAGCATTTTGGTGGCCGTCGGAATTTTGGTGCTGCAGTTTTTGACCGCAGTTCCTGCTGCCTATGCGTTTGCCCGCTATCAGTTTCCCGGCCGCAACTTGTTGTTTGGCCTCGTGCTGATCGTCCTGATGATTCCCGGACAGGTGATCTTTTTGCCGATCTACGTGCAACTGAGTGGCTGGGGGCTGGTCAATACGCTCTGGTCGCTGATTATTCCATACGCGGCGAGCGCATTCGGAATTTTCCTGCTTCGCCAGGCGTTCATGCAGGTGCCGGACGAGGTGATCGAGGCGGCGCGGCTGGACAATGCCTCGGAGTGGAAAATCATGTGGACGATCATGGTGCCGATGGCGAAGCCGGTGCTGGTCACATTCGGGCTGTTCAGCTTCATTTATCACTGGAACGACTACTTCTGGCCGCTGATTATGACCAACAGCGACGAGGTGCGCACACTGCCGATCGGGATTTCGAGTCTGCACATGTCAGACGGCGGCACGCTGTGGAACGTCATGATGGCGGGGAACATGATCCTCATCCTGCCGATTCTCGTCATTTTCTTCGTGGCCCAGCGCCATATCATCAAAGCGTTTGTCTACCAATCCAAATAATCGAAAACGATGTGGGAGGAAACCAAATCATGAAGGCGATGAAAAAGACAGGAACGATTCTATGTGCACTTGCTCTCGGCTTGTCAGGCGTACTGGCTGGCTGCGGCTCGACTGGCAAGGAGCAGGCTGCCGGCACGGGCAACGCGACTACCCAGCCGGCAGCGGAAACAGCGGCAGAAAACGGCCCGGTGGAGATCGACTTCTGGTATGCGCTCGGCGGCGTGCGCGGGAAAACGATTGAAGATATGGTCAAAAAGTTCAACGAGACACATAAGGATATTAAAGTAAAAGCGGCATACCAGGGCGCTTATCAGGAGAACCACTCCAAGGTGCTCGCCTCTGTCGCGGCGGGCAACAATCCCGATGTGACGATGGTAGAGATCGCGTCGATCGCCGCCTTTGCCGATGCGAAAGTACTGGAAGATTTGACGCCGTACTCGCAAGGCGAGGAGAAAAAATACATTCCCGGCCTGATGAAGAACTCCTACTGGAAAGACAAACTGTACGCCGTGCCTTTCAACCGTTCCACACCGCTTCTGTACATCAACCGCGACATGCTCAAGGAAGCGGGGCTCGATCCGAACGGCCCGAAAACATGGGATGAGCTTATCAGCTTTTCGCAAAAGCTGACCAAGAAGGAAGGCGACAAAGTTACCCGCTACGGCTTCTCCACACCTGTTGACATCTGGTTCTACGAGGCGCTTGTATTCCAGGGCGGCGGCAGCATTTTGAGCGAGGACGGCAAGGAGCTGACGCTGAACAACGAGGCGGGCAAGGCACCGCTTGAGCTGTGGTCCAAAATGGTCAAGGAAGGGCTGATGAAAAACCCTCCAGGCGAAAACTACAACGCGTGGGATGTAGCGGAACAGGACTTTTTGAACCAAAAGGTCGGCATGATTTTCACCACGACAGGCTCCTTGACGGAGTTGAAGAAAAATGCCAAATTTGACATGGGGGCAGCTTTCCTGCCAGCGAATAAAAACTACGGTACGCCTACAGGCGGCGCCAACCTGGTGATGCTGGCGAAGTCGTCTGACGCCGAGAAAAAAGCGGCGTGGGAGTTCATGAAGTGGATGACCGACACCGAGCAAACAGTGCCGTGGTCGATCGCTTCCGGATACATGCCTGTGACGACTGACGCTGTAGATTCGCCGGAGATGAAGGCATTCTATGAAAAAGATCCGAACTTCAAGGTCGCGGTCGATCAGTTGCAATACGGCTATCCACGTCCGATGGCCCCTGGCTACAAAGAGCTGCAGGATGTCATCCAGAAAGAACTGCAACGCGCCATGCTCGGACAGGCAACGATTGACGAAGCACTGCAAAATGCGACGGACAAAGGCAGCAAGCTGCTGAAAAAATAAGAGCGGCACGATACAGAGAGGAGCTCGCGACATGAACATATGTATGGCCCATCGCGGCTGGTCGGGCAAAGCACCGGAAAATACGATGGCTGCGATTCAACTGGCGCTGGCCGAGCCTGCGATCCAGGCGATGGAGATTGACGTGCAGTTGACGCGTGACGGTGTTCCGGTCCTGATTCACGATTTTACGCTGGAGCGCACGACGAACGGAAGCGGGCTAGTCAAAGACCACACGCTTGAGGAACTGCGCCAGCTCGATGCGGGCAAATGGTTCGACGAGAAGTTTGCAGGCGAAAAAATTCCGACTCTGGCGGAAGCGCTGGCTGCGATCAAGGGCCACTGCACGCTGAACATCGAGCTGAAGGCGACGAGCGACATGTACCCGGGAATTGCGGAAAAGGTGCTGGCGCTGGTGGAGCAGTACGGAATGAAGCAGGAAGTGTATGTGACGTCGTTTGACCACGAACTGATTCGCCACGTGCGCACGCTCGATCAGGAGGTGCAGACGGGGCTGATCGTCTACGGCCGTCCCGTGCTCATGCTGGAGCAGATCGAGGCGGCAGGCGCCAGCATCTTGTCCATGGGCTATCCGTATCTGACGCGGGAGCTGACAGCCGCCGCGATTGAAAAAGGGTTCAAGGTCATAGCCTGGACGCTAGATGAGCCTGCGTACATCCGGGAAGTCATGTCCTGGCATCCCGAGGTGCAAATTTGCACCAACCATCCTGACCGGATGCTGACACTGGGCTAAGCGAGCATGAACAAAAAGCCGTCGGGGAGAATCGGTCCCGACGGCTTTTAAGCATGTTCCCGCTATATTTTGAACCGGCTCACATGAGATTGCAGCTCTTCTGCGATTCTCGCCAGGGAAGCAGCAGAGGAGTTCACTTCCTCCATGGCGGCCAGTTGTTCCTCAGTGGCGGCTGACACGCTCTGGGTTCCGTCTGCCGAGCTTTCAGCGACCTGTTCAATGACGCTGACCAATTCGACGACCTTCTCGGTTCCGGCAGACATTTGTTCGGAATATAGCTTCACTTCCTGGATTTGGCTCGCTACTTGTGCGACTGCATCCTGAATCTGCTCAAACGATTTTCCGGCGTTGTTTACGACCGTCAAGCCGAGCGCGACTTCCTTGGTGCCTTGCTCCATCGACAGCACAGCCTGATTGGATTCCAGTTGAATGGCGGTAATCAGCTCTTTAATCTGCTGCGCCGATTGGGCGGACTGCTCGGCCAATTTGCGTACTTCGTCTGCCACCACCGCGAAACCGCGGCCTTGCTCGCCCGCTCTGGCGGCTTCGATGGCGGCGTTTAGCGCGAGCAGGTTCGTTTGCTCCGCGATCGCCGTGATGACCTGCACGATTTGCCCGATTTCCTGCGAGCTGTTTCCCAGCCGTTTGACGATATCCGCAATGTTGCTGACCGTATTTTCAATGGACTGCATCTGGCTGATGACGACCTGCAGCGCCTCGTTGCCTTCCACGGCGATCCGGGAAGCGCTCATGGCCGATTCGTCCGCGTACTGGGCATTCGCCGCTACTTGCTGCGCCCCTTGTGACACCCCTTGCATGGCGTGCACGCTGTCTTCTACGCTCCTCACCTGTTTTTCCGCGCCGTAGGCCACTTCCTGAATCGTAATCGCAATTTGTTCCGTCGCCTTGCTGGTATGTTCCGCATTCACCGACAGCTCTTCTGCGGAAGAGGCGAGATCGGTAGCTGTGTCGTTGACCTGTTGAATGATCGTGCGCAAGTTGTGCACCATTGTGTTTACCGACTGGGATAGCTGTCCGACCTCATCCTGCGAGCGGATTCGCAGAGGCTGCACGGTGAGTTCGCCTTCGGAAATGCGGTTCGCCACAGAGGCCACATCCACAATCGGACGGGTGATCTGGCGCGAGATCGCATACGCGATGGCGATGACTACAGCAACTACGCCAAAAACGATCAGCATGACGTTGTTGCTGACGGAAGAAACGGCGGCCGTGATAGATTCGACCGGAATGTGCAAGTACAGGCCAAAGTTCGTTTTCGAAATCGGCGAGTATGTGACGACGTATTCCTTGCCTTGGTCGGAGTAGCTGTAGGAGCCTTTCTCGGCTTTGTCCGCTTGCAAAATGTCGACCAAAGGCTGGGGCAGAGCCGATTCCGCAAGCGGCTTTCCGATCAGCTCCTGGTTGGGGTGGTATTGAATCTGGTGCTTGTTGTCCACCAGAATCGGGTAACCGTCGCTGCCGACGTTCAGATTGGCCAGAAACGTCGCGGCGAACTCGTCCACGTTGACAAGCCCGGTCAGGACGCCGAGCGCCTCCTTGTTTTTGCCGGTGACGGGAGCAGCGACGATGATCGAACGGTTGCCCGTTGTTTTGGCGACCAGGACATCGGAGTAGCTCGGTTTGCCCTGCATGCCGTCCTTGAAAAATTGCCGCTCGCCAAGGTCGATCCCGACGCTTTTCGGGAACGTATCGGCGGATACTTTTCCGTCGCTGCCGATAAACGTATTGCCGTCGTACAGCTTCATTTCTTCGGTAAACTTGCGGATGAACTCGTTTTTCGCCGCCGCGTCGTCCGATTGAATATCAGAGGTGCGGGCCAACACCTGAATTTCGGTCATGCGCCGGTCCAAATATTGATCCATCGCCATCGCGGTACTGGAGGTCAGGTCGACATACGACGCTTTTTGCTTGTCGATCAGGATGGATGAAAAGCTGTTCGTAATAAACAGCGAAACGACGGCCAGAGGAATGACTGCAACGGTGAGAAACCAGAGAATCATTTTGTTCCTCAGCTTTTTGAACAAAAACATAGGCTTTTCCACTCCTAAATTCGTGCTTGGCAATTTCTTTCTGTCTTGCGTAGAACGCTGCCTGCCCGAAAGAAATGCACAGTCAGACTGCCGAGAAGACTCAGCAGCCTGACGAGCGATTAATATCCCATTGCCGCGCCTTCCCCGCGAGGGTCAGCGCCGCCAAACTTCACATTCGTTTGCGGATCAATCAAGATCGCGCCGGACTGGCCCATCGCATCGGTGTAGGCTGCTTCCAGCTTTTCGACCGGATGGCCGCGCTTCACCAGCTCGTCCAGAACGTCCTGCGGAATCCGGCTTTCGACTTTCAGGTTGTTGGAGGCAGAGCCCCAGTTGCGGCCGTGCAGCCATCTTGGCGCTTCAATCGCGTCCTGCACGCTGAAGCCGAAGTCGACGATGCGCGTGACGAGCGCCGCCTGCGTTTGCGGCTGGCCTTCGCCGCCTTGTGTTCCGTAGAGCAGGTAAGGCTTGTCTCCTTTAAAGAGCATCGCCGGGTTGATCGTGTGGAAGGTGCGTTTGCCCGGTTCCAGGTGATTGATGTGTTTCGGGTCCAGAGAGAAGTAGCTGCCGCGGTTTTGCAACAGGACGCCCGTGTCTTTCGCGACGATGCCGGAGCCCCAGTCAAAGTAGTGGCTCTGGATGATCGACACGGCATTGCCGTCCTTGTCCACGACGCCAAACCACGTAGTATCGCCTTTTGGATCGAGCGGCTCGACCGCTTTTGCCGCTTGCTTCATGTCAATGCGCGCTGCCAGTTCTTTTCCGTGCTGCTTGGACAACAGCTCGTCCACAGGAATATCCACGAATGCCGGGTCAGTCAGCCATTTGTCACGGTCGGCAAAAGCTTGTTTGGTCGCTTCGACGATCGTGTGGTAGTAATCCGGCGTACCTTCGCCCATGCTCTTGAGGTCAAAGTTGTTCAGCACGTTCAAAATCGAGAGCGAGGCCATGCCCTGGGAGTTGGGCGGCACGTTGTACGCCTTGTAGCCGCGATAGTCTACCGTAATCGGCTCCGCCCAGGTGGAGGTATGCTTCTCGAAGTCTTTCAGCGTGAGCAGCCCGCCGTTTTTTTGCAGGTCGGCGACGATTTTTTGCGCGACTTCGCCTTTGTAAAATCCGTCGGCGCCTTTTTGGGCAATGATTCGCAACGTTTTGGCAAGGTCCTTTTGCTTGAGAATTTCGCCTGCGGCATACGGCTCTCCGTTCGGCTTCAGGAACGTTTTGCGGAAGCCCTCGAAGCGCTGGAGATTTTTCAGCTCGTTGTCAGTCGGGTCTGTTGCGTACTTGGTCCAGTAAACCTGGTTGGGCGAGACGGGATAGCCGTTTTCGGCGTACCCGATCGCAGGCTCCAGCAGCTTGTGCCAAGGCAGCTTGCTGTTGCCCATGCTTTTGTGCGCGTAGTTGTAGGCTTCCCACCAGCCGGAAACAACGCCGGGAACCGTGTTGGCAGACTCATAGCCGCGGGAAGGAATTTTGTCGTAGCCTTTGCTTTTGTAGTATTCGATGGTTGCCTTTTCGCCAGCTCGTCCGCTGCCGTTCAATGCTTTCAGCTCTTTTGTTTTGGCGTTGTAAATGAGCCAGAAGTTATCCCCGCCAATGGTCGTGTAGTGCGGATAGACGACGGCGAGGGTAGAGGCGGCGGTAATCGCGGCGTCTACTGCGTTTCCGCCGTCTTCCAACGTTTTCAGGGCTGCGGCTGTAGCCAGATAGTGAGGTGTTGTGACCATGGCATTTGGCGACATTGATGTTGGACGATTGGCAGCTTGGACCGGAGCGAATGTTGTCAGGCCGATAGCGGCGGTCAATGCGACGGCAGAAAGTTTTTTCCAAAGTGACATCTCATGAAGCCTCCTTGTATTTTGGTGAAAAGGTTCCAACAATCCGACAGCTTTTCGCAGCCTCACCTCCTTGACCGGGACAGACAGAAAATTCCTCATACCTACAAAAATGGACAAAAACAGACAATGAGTGCGCAAAAAAAGACCAATGATATAGGATCATTGGTCTTGTCCTACATCAATATTTCGGTAGCTGGCTGGCATGCCCGCTCGTGCGGAGGTAGCCCCTCTAGCTTTGCGTCGCCGGATTTCCCCGGGTTTGCCGTTTCGATATCAATGAAAAATTAATGCAAATGTTGCAGGTAAAATTTCCTAAACCTGTTTGTCAATAATATAGACGATTTGTCGATTGGGGTAAATAAGGAAATTTCTTTTTATCTAGAAAAAAGGAAGCATCAGGGAAATACGCGTTTTTCACCGACATTCACACACCTCTGTTGGCCGAACTGCTTATGATGATAAAAAGGCACATTTGCCAAGGAGTGAAACAACGACCATGATGCATCCCGATACAGAGCTTCGCTATATCAACGACGAGATCGGGTACGGTGTGTTTGCGACAAAGCTCATTCCCAAAGGCACGATTGTCTGGGTCCAGGATGATCTCGATCAGGTATTAGACCCGGCATTTGTGGAAAAACTGGATCCATTAAGAAAACAGGACGTGCAAAAATATTCGTTCAAAAATCAGTTCGGCAAATACATCTTGTGCTGGGATAAGGCCCGGTTTGTCAACCACAGCTTCCATGCGACCTGTGTGGCGACGATGTACGATCTGGAACTGGCGGCGCGGGACATTTTGCCGGGCGAGGAACTGACCGATGATTACGGAACGCTGAACCTGGATGAACCGTTTGACTGTTTGCCGGAGCCGGGCACGAGCCGTTCAAGGGTGATGCCTGACGACTTGCTGCGCTACTATCGCCAATGGGATGAGATCGCAGCCGCCGCCTTCGAGCGGTTCAATCAGGTTGAACAGCCGCTGCTCCACCTCGTAAGACCTAAGCATTTGCAAACCATTCGCGGCATTACCGAACAGCAGCGGTCGCTCGACTCGATCATTTCGCTGTACTGCCAGCCGCAATCGCGATGGCCAAAAGAGCAGGAGTGGTAGACGCAGCGGGCCGGACAACGGCCCGATTTTGTTGAACTCTGGGAAGAGAATCAGTATTATGGAATGTAAAGGTGAAGTGAAAGGTTGATTTCATTGGAAAACAAGGTAGCGTCATCCAATTTTATCCGCAATATCGTGATTGACGACCTGCAAGCAGGCAAGGTCAAGGAAGTCATTACCCGCTTTCCGCCGGAGCCGAACGGGTATCTTCATATTGGACATGCAAAAGCCATCTGCCTGAATTTTGAACTGGCAAGCGAATTTAATGGCAAGGCTCACCTCCGTTTTGACGATACCAATCCGGTGAAAGAAGACACTGAGTACGTGGAAGCGATCAAAACAGACGTCAAATGGCTTGGCTTTGAATGGGACGGGCTGTTTTTTGCATCGGATTACTTTGAAGAGATGTACAAGCGTGCGGTGCTGTTGATTCAAAAAGGCAAAGCCTACGTGGACGATCTGTCTGCCGAAGAGATGCGCAAGCTGCGCGGAACGTTGACGGAGCCGGGCGTAGACAGTCCGTACCGCAACCGTTCTGTGGAGGAAAACCTCGACCTGTTCGAGCGCATGCGCAACGGAGAGTTCAAGGACGGGGAAAAAGTGCTGCGTGCCAAAATCGACATGTCCTCCCCGAACATCAACATGCGCGATCCGGTTTTGTACCGCATTTCCCATACGACCCACCACAACACGGGAGACAAATGGTGCATTTACCCGATGTACGACTACGCGCACCCGCTGGAGGATGCGATTGAAGGCGTGACCCACTCGCTCTGCTCGCTCGAATTTGAAGACCATCGTCCGCTGTACGACTGGGTCATCAGCGAGTGCGAGATGGAGCACGTTCCGCGCCAGTACGAGTTTGCCCGCCTGAACCTGACCAACACGGTCATGAGCAAGCGCAAGCTGAAACAGCTCGTAGACGAAAACGTCGTCGATGGCTGGGACGATCCGCGCATGCCGACCATTGCAGGCTTCCGCCGTCGCGGCTTTACGCCGGAAGCGATTCGCACGTTTGCCCGTGAAGTCGGGGTAGCGCGCAGCAATAGTACAGTCGACGCGAAAATGCTGGAGCATTTCATCCGCGAGGACTTGAAGCTGAAAGCACCGCGCACGATGGCTGTTTTGAATCCGCTGAAAGTCGTCATCACGAACTATCCGGAAGGCCAGGTCGAGATGCTCGAAGCGGAAATCAACCCGGAAAATCCGGAGATGGGCAATCGTCAAATTCCGTTCTCCCGCGAAATCTACATCGAGCAGGACGACTTCATGGAAAACCCGCCAAGCAAGTATTTCCGCCTGTTCCCGGGAAATGAAGTCCGTCTCAAGCACGCCTACTTCATCAAATGCAACGACGTGGTGAAGGACGCGGATGGCAATGTCATCGAGCTGCACTGCACCTACGACCCGGAGACGAAGAGCGGAAGCGGGTTTACAGGACGCAAGGTAAAAGGGACCATCCACTGGGTAGATGCGAGCCAGGCAGTACCTGCCGAGTTCCGTTTGTACGAGCCGCTGATTCTCGACGATGAGGACACGGAAGGAAGCTTCCTGGACAACATCAACCCGAACTCGCTGGAAGTGTTGAACGGATTCGTCGAGCCGAACATGAAAGACACGAAGGCGCAGGACAAATACCAGTTTTTCCGCCACGGATACTTCAACGTCGATCCGAAGCATACGACGCCGGACAAGCTGGTCTTTAACCGGATCGTTTCGCTGAAAAGCTCGTTCGAACTGCCAAAAGCGTAGTACAGGCGCAGGCTGTGACAAACACAAAAACGCTGTTGCGGCATGGGAAAACCGTGTGCAACAGCGTTTTTTCATCAGGCAAGGCGTGGAACTTTTCTCATTCGCGTGTATAATTATTCGTGGTGCACCAGAGAAGGAGGACAGGCAGTGAATGGGGGAGCAGAGCTTACACGCAGCTTGAAGCTGTGGCATATCGTCGTAATTGGCCTGGGGTACATGGCTCCGATGGCCGTCTTTGACACTTTTGGCATTGTGGCCGAGGAAACCGGTGGACACGTTCCTGCTGCCTACGCAGTGACGCTGCTCGCCATCCTGTTTACCGCCGCGAGCTACGGGAAAATGGTCCGCGCGTTCCCGTCGGCAGGGACCGCGTACACGTACACGCAGCAAACGATCCATCCGTATGCGGGATTTTTGGTCGGATGGGCGTCGCTGCTCGATTATTTGTTTTTGCCCATGATTAACGCCCTGCTGACAGGGGTGTATTTATCGTCCGTCTTCCCCGAGGTGCCGACCAGGTGGTGGATTATCGGATTTATCGCACTGATTACATTATTGAATGTGTTCCGGGTCACCGTGACGGCTTCTGTCAACTCGTTTCTCGTGCTGTTTCAAATCGCCTTTGTCATTTTGTTCGCGGGGTTGTCCATTCGCAGTCTGGTTCAGGGAGAGGGGCTTGGGCACGTATTCAACATCCAGCCGTTCTTCTCGCCCGATCTGTCCGTAGTCGCGTTACTGTCGGGCGCCTCGATTCTTTGCTTTTCCTTTTTGGGCTTCGATGCCGTGACCACGCTGACCGAGGAAACGGTCGAGGCCAAAAAGACGATTCCCCGGGGGATTTTGCTGGTCGCGCTGGCAGGGGGAGCGCTGTTCATTACCGCTTCGTACTTTATGCAATCGTTGTTTCCTGATGTTTCTGTATTGTCTGACCCCGAAGCGGCCTCCGCGGAAATCGCGCTGTTTATCGGCGGCTCCGTGTTTCAGCTACTGTTTTTGGCGGCAGCGCTGTCTTCTACGCTCGCCTCCGGGCTTGTGTCGGTGACCAGCGTCACGCGGCTTTTGTACGCGATGGGGCGGGACGGCTATTTGCCGCGAAAATGGTTTGGCTATGTGCATCCGAAGCTGAAAACGCCTTTGCTCAACGTCCTTTTGGTCGGGACGCTGATGCTGTCCGCGCTCTACCTGGACCTGTTGACCGCGACGTCGTTCATCAACTTCGGGGCGCTGATCGCCTTCAGCTTTGTCAACCTGAGTGTCATCGCCTACTATCTCAGGCTCAAGCAGGAAAGGCGCATGGCCGATTGGTGGGGCTATCTGCTGGCGCCGCTGATCGGGACCGCTTTTATCGCGTTTTTATGGATCAGTCTTGATATCAAGTCGATGATGCTCGGACTGTTGTGGACGTTTGTCGGCCTTGTTTATTTGTTTTATTTGGTCAAAATCAAGGGAGCCAGGCTGGAGCTGGTGAAATTCGATGAGTAGCAGCTTCACAGACGAAAGCGGGGATGAAAGGAGCGCGGGCAAAATGAAGAGGGGAACCGGAGCGAGTGTAGTGCGGACAAGCCGCATCCCGATCGCGGGAGGGGAGCTGGAATACAGCGTAACAGGCAGAGCGGATGCCCCTGTGCTGTTGCTGCTCGCCGATGAAACGAAGCTGCCTGATGAAGCGCAGCGGACCTTTTGCCGGGAAGCCGCTGTCCGTTATCAGCATGCCGTACCGCAGGCAAAAGTGAGGACGATACCGGATTCGCTTCATTTGCTGATGGTGACTCATCCACAGGAGACGGTGAAGGCCATCGATGAATTTTTGCATAGCTAAAGGGAAAGGGACAAGCGCGCGCTGCTTGTCCCTTTTTGTCTTGACCAATGGCTTGACGCAGCCATGTTTTCTCATGAACTGGCCGATCAGCGCTTGCCGGTCTGTCTATCGCTTCGCCTCGCGGAAGAGCCTGTCCAGCTCGTCCGCCATTTTTTTGTCCCGGTTGTTGTCTCGCAAATGTTTTTTCACTTTTTCCAGCGAGTCGATCCCTTTTTTCGAGTTGACCGTCCAGACTTTCGCATCGGTGCCGTACAGGCGCTCTACGACGGTGCGCGCTTGCGTAAACAAAGCGTTCCGATCGCTGGTGCCCAGCACGCCTGTCGTGTTGGTTCTCGCCTTCGCCCCTGCGATGCCGTTCGCCGTATCGTTGCCTCTGCTGCTGCTGCCCGCATAGCTGCTCAGCAGGTGGGACTGCATCGGGTCCATCGAATTGATCGAAGCCTGGTTGGCGGTCGTCGGCGCAAGAAAAATAGCATCGCCGACGATCAATGCCTGGATGCCGTGAACTCCGGCTGCGCCGAGCTGTGCTTCCAGCTTGGTCGAGGGGCCGCCGCTGTGCAGATGCGAGCTGCCGATGGAGCTGTACACGCCGTTGCCCATTCCGCTGAAAGTCGTGCCGTGAGAGTTGGTTGTCAGCTTTTTGTCGCGGTCTACGCTGGGAATGACCGTCTCGCCCGCTCTGTCCGGATGTACGGTATGTGTCCGGGCCGGTTCTTGCGGCGCAGCCTGGTTGTTGCAGGCCGAAAGCAGAAGCGCGATGCCCAATCCGGTGCTGCCCACCCATGTTCCTAAGCGTTTCATCGTAATCCCTCCAACTGTTGCTATATAGGTAACCATATCCTTTGTTTGCCTCTGGAAACTATGTGTGGAGCATGTTGGGAAAATTTCCGGGAAATGCGTTTAGCCTGTCGAAAAAATGCGCAAACCAAGGGAAGAGAGAACTGGAGGTGGTAGATTTGGCAGAATCAAACAACAGGCATGAGCAGCCAGTGTCGCGTCGGCACTTTTTGAAAAACACTGGTCTGGTGCTCGGTGGTCTGGTTGTCGGGGGAGTGGCAGGAAGCCTGCTCCGCAAGCCGGAAGCACCACCGCAACCGGGAGCGACACCGGCTCCTGCTGCCGATTATAATCAGGCGCTGATGTATTTCAGTCCGGAGCAGTTCAAGGTAGTGGACGCCGCATGCGAGCGAATTTTCCCCGAAGACGAGCTAGGCCCGGGGGCAAAAGCGTTGGGCGCGGCTTACTTCATCGACCACCAGTTGGCGGGCGATTGGGGGTTCAACTCGCGCGAATACATGCAAGGTCCGTTTTATCCGGGGGAAGTGACCCAGGGCTATCAGGGCAGGCTGAAGCGGCGGGAAATATTCGACATCGGAATTCAGGAGCTGAACAACTACAGCCAGTCTACACATGGCAAACGCTTTTACGAGATCACGCCTGAGCAGCAGGACGCCGTGCTGAAGGCGTTTGAGACAGACGAGGTGAAGCTGACCACGATCTCGGCCAGCGCTTTCTTCAAAATGCTGCGCGCCAGCACAATCGAAGGGATCTACGCTGACCCGCTGTACGGCGGCAATAAAAATATGGATGGCTGGAGATTAAAAAATTACCCAGGTAATCAGATGACCTATACACAGGTGATCGAGCAAGACAAATTCGTGAAGATGGAGCCCTTGAGTTTGCGGGATCATCAACACTGACAACACGGGGTGAAACAACATGGCCAAAAAATTGCCCAAAGTGGATGTCGTCATCGTGGGTGTAGGCTGGGGCGGAGGGATTATCGCCTCGGAGCTGACGAGGCAGGGGCTGACAGTCGTTGGACTGGAGCGAGGCAAAGAGCGGAAAACAGAAGATTACTTCATGGTACACGACGAACTGCGCTACGCGCTCCGCTATGAAATGATGCAGGACTTGTCCAAGGAAACGATCACCTTCCGCAGCAACACCAACGTTCGCGCGCTCCCCATGCGCTCGTACGGCTCTTTTTTGCTGGGAACGGGGCTGGGCGGATCGGGCGTTCACTGGAATGGCCACACGTTCCGGTTTTTGCCGTACGATTTTGAGATACGCAGCAAGACGGTCGAACGCTATGGCGAAAAGAAAATTCCCGAGGGCATGACGATTCAGGACTGGGGCATCACGTACGATCAACTGGAACCTTACTTTGACAAATTCGAGCGAATGGCGGGCATTTCGGGAGCAGAAAATCCGCTCGGGGGCAAACGTTCCCAGCCGTACCCGACGCCGCCGATGAAAACGACGCCGAGCATGAAGCTGTTTGAGGAAGCGGCGAAAAAGCTGAATTTGCATCCGTATCCGCTCCCGTCCGCGAACCTGTCGGAAGCGTACACCAATCCAGACGGTATTTCCCGGGCCGCCTGTCAATATTGCGGCTTTTGCGAGCGGTTTGGTTGTGAATACGGCGCGAAGGCAGACCCGGTTGTCACGGTCATTCCCGTGGCGAAGAAGACCGGGAAGTTCGAAATCCGCACGCATTCCCACGTGCGCCGCATTTTACATACGGGCAACAAAGCGACAGGCGTGCTGTACACGGATGTGACGACGGGCGAGGAAATCGAGCAGCCAGCCGATATCGTGGTGCTGACCAGCTACGTATTCAACAATGCCCGCTTGCTGCTGATGTCCAAGCTGGGCAGACCGTACGACCCGAATACAGGCAAGGGCGTCATCGGGAAAAACTACTGCTATCAGGTCATGCGCGGCGGAGCGACAGGCTTTTTCGAGGACAAAGAGTTCAACAACTACGCTGGCGCCGGCTCGCTCGGTATGGTGCTCGACGATTACAACGGCGACAATTTTGACCATTCCAGCCTGAACTTCATTCACGGTGCCAACATCAGCGTCTCCCAGTACGGCCAGCGCCCGATCGCCAACAACACGGTTCCGGAAGGCACGCCGAGCTGGGGCAAGGAGTTCAAGGCCGCTTCAATCAAATACGCGAACCGCACGGTCAACGTCGGGGCGCAGGGAGCTTCCATGCCGTTCCGCCATCATTTCCTCGATCTCGACCCGACGTACAAAGACGCCTTTGGCGATCCGCTGATGCGGATTACATTTGACTTCGAGGAACAGGACAGGCAGTTGGCCGCCTTTTTGTCCGAGAAATGCGGGGAAATTGCCAGGGAAATGGGCGCCAGCAAAGTGGAGGTGCGCGGCAAACTGGGGCCTTACGATATTACCCCGTACCAATCGACGCACAATACAGGCGGGGTCATCATGGGGGCATCGCCGGAAACTTCTGCGGTCAACAACTACTTGCAAATGTGGGACGCGGAAAACGTGTTCGTCGTCGGCGCTTCCGCCTTTGCGCACAACAGCGGCTACAACCCGACAGGCACGATGGGGGCGCTCTCGTACCGCGCTGCAGAAGGAATTTTGAAGTACCACAAGAGCGGCGGCATCCTCGTCTAAGCCGTTTTTTTGCCCGTGCAAAACTTCATTGTCAGCTTTGCAAAAAGCCGTTAGTGTATCTGACGGCTTTTTCTCGTTCGAGGCCAAACTTTTTTTGCGAAAATGCGAAAACACCCCGCCGTGAGCAGCGGAAAAGGGCGGTTTGATGCGCTTTTTTCGTTGGCACGCTCCTTGCTACTACCATTCGCCAAAGGATGATGGAGAGGATCGCGAAAAAGGAGAGACGATGATGAAGACAAACGACTGGAAGCTGGACACCGCGATTATTCACACTGCTCAGGAGCCTTGCCGAAAGACTGGGGCGGTCGCGGCTGCTGTCGTGCCTGCGGTAGCCTACGCGTTTCCGGACGCGGATTCCGCTGCTGCCTGCGTGGCCGGAGAGCGGGCAGGGACGTACTACGGTCGGTACGGCAACCCGACGATTGAGACGCTGGAGCAAAAAATCGCCGCGTTGGAAAACGGCGAGGCCGCTTTGGGCGTATCGAGCGGCATGGCGGCCATTTCCGGGGCGCTGCTCGCTTTTTTGCAGCAGGGCGACCATGTGGTGTGTACACGGGACGTTTACGGCGGGAGCTACAAATTTCTGACGACGATGGCCCCGCGCTACGGGATCGCCGCCGATTTCGTCGATTGCACCGATTTGCAGGCGGTAGAGCGTTCGCTGCGCCTGAATACCCGCGTGCTCTACATCGAAACGCCATCCAATCCGTGCCTGACCGTGCTGGATATCGCCGCGCTGTCCCGTCTGGCCCACGCGCGGGGGATTGTCGTGATCGTGGACAATACGTTCATGACCCCGTACTTGCAGCGGCCGCTGGAATTGGGCGCTGACGTCGTCGTGCACAGCGCGACCAAATATTTGAACGGACACGGGGACGTCATTGCCGGGTTTATCGTCGGGAAACAAGAGCAGATTCAGTTCATGCGCAAACACATTATGGGCGACCTGGGACAAAACTTGAACGCCTGGGATGCTTTTCTTATTTTGCGCGGCTTGAAGACGCTCGGCTTGCGCGTTCGCCAGCATTGCCACAACGCCCAGGTTGTCGCGGAATATTTGGCGCAGCACCCGGCGATTTCCCGCGTCTACTACCCCGGCCTTGCGTCTCATCCGCAACACGAGCTGGCGCAACGCCAGATGGCGGGAATGGGCGGAATCGTCTCGTTTGAGGTCAAGGGAGGGTACGACGCGGCCAAATCTTTCATTAACGCGCTGCGTCTGGCTATGATATCGTTTAGCTTAGGAGATCCCGAAACGCTTGTCCAGCATCCCGCCTCGATGACGCATGCTTCTGTTCCCGTTGCGGACCGTCTTGCCTTCAACATCACGGACGGTTTGATTCGCCTGTCTACCGGGTTGGAGGATGCGCGCGACATTATTGCTGATCTAAAGCAGGCGCTTTCCCGCGTGCCTGCGGCGGATGCTGCGGGCAGAGGGTAAGGAACGCAACTTGGCAGGAGGGCCGCTCATGACCGAATTTTCCCGGATAGAGGAGTTCATTCAATCATACGCAGACAATATCGCCAAAGTGCTCGGGCTGGATGTCACGATCCTCGACGAGCAGGGGATACGGGTGAGCGGCACGGGCTACTATTCGGATCTGATTGGCTTGCCTGCGCCGGAAGGATCGTTTTTCCGGATGATTTTGCAGACCGGACAGCCGGGCATGATTTTTGACATGAAAAAGAACGACTCGCAGTGTATGAACTGCAAGTTTTTGCCGCAATGCCGGGAGCTGGCGACAATCGGTTTTCCGGTACACAAGCGGGAAAAGACGGTCGGCGTGATCGGCATTATCGGGTTTTCCCCCGAGCAAAAGGAAAAGATGCTGCACCATTCGGAAAAATGGATGCCTTTTTTGCAGCATACGAGCGCACTGATCGAGCACAAGCTGCTGGAACTGGACGCGGAGCGGGAAAAGGGCTGCAACATTCAGGAGGAAATGCCCCAGGCAGCGGTCAGCCCGGTGTACTTCGCCCAGCTCATCGGCGCTGATACGGGGTTGCGCGATGTGATCGCCAAGGCGAAAAAA
The DNA here is from genome assembly GCF_000470975.2 of Brevibacillus sp. NSP2.1. Taxonomy (NCBI): domain Bacteria; kingdom Bacillati; phylum Bacillota; class Bacilli; order Caryophanales; family Paenibacillaceae; genus Brevibacillus; species Brevibacillus sp. NSP2.1. Next base: position 461,501 of record NZ_CP048274.1, read on the forward strand.
GTGGCAAACAGCATCTCTACGGTGTTGCTCAGAGGGGAGAGCGGAACGGGGAAAGAGTTGCTGGCAAAGGCGATCCACAGCGAGAGCCAGCGAGCCAGACAGCCGTTTGTCGCCATCAACTGCGCGGCGATTCCCGAGACGTTGCTGGAAAGCGAGCTGTTCGGCTACGAAGGCGGGGCGTTCACAGGCTCGCGGCGCGAAGGCAAGCCGGGCAAATTCGAGTTGGCGCACAAAGGCACGATTTTTCTCGATGAAGTAGGCGATATCCCGTTGTCGTTGCAGCCGAAGCTGCTGCGCGTCCTCCAGGAAAAAACGGTCGACCGGGTCGGCGGCGTCAAGACGCTGGAGGTGGACGTCCGGGTCATTGCGGCTACGCACAAAGATTTGGAGAGCATGGTCAGAGAGGGGACGTTCCGCGAAGATTTGTACTACCGGCTGAACGTCATTCCGCTTCGCCTGAAGCCGCTGCGCGAACGGCGCGAGGACATCCCGCTTTACTTGCAGCATTTTTTGTATCGGTACGGGACGATTTTGCAAAAAGGCAGGCTGGAACTGGACGCCGGACTTGCCAGGCGGCTTGTCGCGTACGATTGGCCGGGAAACATCCGCCAGTTGGAAAATGCCGTGGAATACATGGTCAACATGGCAGAGGGGCCGACGATTGGCGATGCGGAGTTGCCGGAGTACTTGCTCACAGGCGAGGAGACGGTGGACGCTGAAAAGGCGGGAGCGGGGCTGGAGCAGTTGCTGGCTGATTACGAGCGCGCCATTTTGCAAAAGCATCTGGCGGACGAAAGGCATAGCAAGGACAAGGCGGCAATCGCCAGCGAGCTGCAAATCAGCCTCTCTACGTTGTATCGGAAAATGGAAAAGTACGGCCTTGAATTGTAAAAAACCAGCCGCTGTTTCGAACGGGCTTGAACTGCGCCGCGAAACAGGGCTGGTTTTGTGCGATCAGGCAAAAGCTAGACTTGCGGTTGGCGAGGGTGTTTGCTTGCTTTCAGCTCATAATGACCGCTTTTGGAGCTGATGATGTACTCTGGCCGTTTTTGTTCCCGCGCTTTGCGGTGGCCTTCGAGATGAGGCTCGCTCAGCTCCCACTGCTTCCACGCTTCTTTCGATTCCCAGCGGATCATGACGACCACTTCTTCTTCGCCTTTGCGCGGCTTTTGCTCGAAAATGCTCAAATCTACAAAGCCCGGAGCTTCTTCCACCACGCCTGGCTCTCCGAAGCCTTTTACGATTGCATCGGCGTACCCTTCCTGAACAACGATCGTCTTGATTTCGACCATCATGAGCAAAAACACCCTTCCCCTATTGAATGTTGTCTTTTCTCATCGTAGGGAGATGGATTCTCGAAGTCAATCGGAAGTTGTCCAGTTACTGGAAGTAAAAGAGGACAGCGGCTCCCCTAAATGCCGCTGTCCTCTTGGGTATATAGGAATAAGTGCTGCTTACAGCAAAGACTTCACTTCTCCTGTGTTCGGGTTGACCACGAACCAGCCGTATGTGCTGGTGTAGCTGTCTCCGGACTGGAAGTTGTTCACGACCGTTTGGTACACCTGAATGACGTAGTGTCCTTTTTCGTCATCGTGGTCATATTCGACTACGTGTGTAGGAGTGAGGCTGGCGGCGTATTTCTTTTTGACCAGCTCGACTGCTTCCATTTTCGAATACATTTTCGCAACCGGCAGCTTGCCGATGAAAATCGACTTGGTTTTGGCATCGTAAATGACTGGCTTGTTCAGGTTTTCTGCTACGAAGCGGATTGGCACGTACACGGAGTTTTTGTACATGATGCCCTGGACATCGCTGTTTGGCGACTTTGGCACGCCTTCAAAGTAGTAGGTAAACGGCGTTTTTGTGTCTCCTGCCACATCCGGATAGTTCGGAGCCGCAATGGCGATTCCCGAAAAGAGTGCTGAACCGACAATAATTCCCCCAAAAAATGATTTCAAGTCCCATTTCATGTCGAAAAACCTCTCCCTTTGTCTAAATCTTCCCAGAAAACATTATGTCAAAGATCATGGGAGAAAAGCTATCAAACGAGGGTAATAGGAAACATAGACTAAGAACGGGGGGAAAGATAGGACTGGCAGAGCCAGGTCCCGGGTGGGGGCAGGACGAAACGATGGTTCAGAGATTCGCCAGTCTGTGGTAAGGTAATAGAAAGAATAGCGGACAAGGTGAGGAAAATGGCAATATTGCAAAACGACTGGGCGCCGATATTGGCGGGGGAATTTGAGAAGCCGTACTATTTGAAGCTCCGCCAGATTTTGAAGGAAGAGTACCAGACGCGAACGATTTACCCGGACATGTATCATATTTTTACCGCGCTCCACCTGACGAGCTACGAGCAGGCCAAAGTAGTCATTTTGGGACAGGACCCGTACCACGGTCCGGGACAGGCACATGGTCTGAGCTTTTCCGTCAGGCCGGGCATCAAGCCGCCGCCGTCGCTCGTCAACATTTACAAGGAGCTGCAAAGCGATCTGAATTGCACCATTCCCGAGCACGGTTACTTGAGCCACTGGGCAAAGCAGGGCGTCATGATGCTGAATGCCGTGCTTACCGTGCGGGCAGGCAATCCTAATTCGCACAAGGGCATCGGCTGGGAGCAGTTTACCGATCAGATTATCCATCTGTTGAACGAGCGCGAGAAGCCGCTTGTGTTCATCCTGTGGGGAAGGCATGCGCAGGAGAAGGCCGCTTTTATTGATAAAACGAGACATTGCATCATCGCTTCGCCTCATCCAAGCCCGTTCTCGGCCAATCGCGGCTTTTTCGGCAGCCGCCCGTTTTCCCGAGCGAATGCGTTTTTGCGCTCGCAAGGAATGGAAGAGATCGATTGGCAACTGCCGCTGCACGTCGAAGAAGAATAGTCGCAAAAAAGGATCTGCACCGTTTGGTTGTAACGGCGCAGATCCTTTTTTTCCTGTGCGGCTCAATCCTTGCTTTTGATGACGAGCAGTTGGCCTGTAGCGACGTCAATCGTTCCTGTCTGTTCCGTGAGCACGTTGCTGATGCCGAGCGTGTCGCCGATGCGCAGCGTGGCGTTTTCCAGCGGATACATGAAGCCGCGCAAAGTAATGCCGCTGACTTCCGCCGTCAAAGGCAGCAGGGAGACGTGGGCAAAATGGTCCTGCTCGATGCGGCAATGGCTGTCGACCAGGCGAATTTCATTTCGCTCATCGACAATGCGGCAGGAAGCTTTCGCCTGCAATGCTTTGTGCAGCAGTTGGACGTTGGCGAGCGTATGATCGAAGCGCGAGCCAAGCACACCGAGCAGCACAATTTCCGCGGGCTTTTGCTGAATCGCCCAGGCGAGCGCCATTTCGGTATCGGTCAAATCCTTCATCACGGGGTCGCATGAAGAGACGTGTAGGCTGTGGCGCTCGATTTCCGCCATTTCTTCGGCTGTGACAGAGTCGAAATCGCCAATCGACAGGCGTGGCGCGAAGCCGTGGCGAACGAGGAACATTGCGCCCCGGTCGACGCCGACGAGCCAGTCGTCTGGGCGAATGTGGCGGATGGCCCAGTCACCCAGCTTCCCTCCTGCGAAAAGTAGGATGCGTGTTGGTTTCATGCTGCTGCCACCTTTTAATCCAATATCGTAGAGCGAAAAGTGCTTTGACAAGCGAGGCGATAGCCGGAGGCAAGCTTTTGGTCCAGCTTTTCCGATTCCTGCTTGGTCGGGGCATCGAGCAGAGAGGTGCCTGATACGACCAGGACACGGCACTTCCCGCAATAGCCCTGCCGGCATTTGTAGGAAAGCGGCTGCCCCTGTGCCAGTGCGGCTTGCAGCAGCGTCTGACAGGGGGCCTGTTCAACCGAAATCGTTTGGTCGTGCTGCTTGACCGTCACCTGTTTGCGCTTGATGGTAGTCTGGGGCTTGGTCTGAAGTCTGGAAAAGCTGCCAGCTCGCCCGGTTGTCTCCGGCATGTTACCGGACACAGGAGTAGGGGCTGGCGTCTGCACGGGAGAGCGTCCGGCGATAAGAGAGCCTACGGTGAGCTGTTTGCGCATAGGAACCTCCCGGGTACGTGATTTTTTCTATCTTACCACGCGAAAAGCAGGCGTGACAAAGAAAGCAAATGGCCGAACAGAAAAGATTGAATTTTTAGACCTTTTCAATTAAAATAATTTTATCGAAAAGAATGGAAGGTGATGGGATGATTACCATCAAGCGGATGAGTGACTGTACGTTTGCTGAAGTGACGAAAGCGTGGAACAGAGGATTTGAAGGCTATTTTATTCCGATCGTCATGACGGAGGAAATGCTGGTGCAGCGCCTGGGCAGCGAGGGCTATGCACTGTCGTTGTCTGTCGTCGCTTTTGACGGAACCGAGCCGATTGGACTTGTCGCAAGCGGACTGCGGACGATTGGCGGCCAAAAAGTCGCGTGGAACGGGGGGACAGGTGTCGCCACCGAATACCGCAGGCAAGGAGTGGGCCGTCAATTGATTGACGCTACGCTTGCGCTGTACCAAGAAGCGGGCGTGGAGGTTGCCACTCTGGAAGCGATGAGCCAAAACAGCAAAGCGATTGCCTTGTACGAGCAAAAAGGCTACGAAGTGGTAGACCGCCTCTTGTTCTGGCAACGAAGCGGTCCGCTGCCAGAGCACGCTTTTCACGCGCCGACCCAGTCTGACTACCGGATCAGAGGCGTGCTGGCCCAGGAAGTGGCGGCTCTGCCGTTTTACGCGGGGGATGTGGCCTGGCAAAACCAGTGGCAGAGCTTGCGCGACGCACAGGCGCTGGTGGTGGAGGACCGTCGCGGACAGGCAGTCGGGTATGCGATGTACAAAACGATGGTCAATGAAGCCGGACAGGTGAACGCCGTCGTTTTGCGGCAATGCGTGGCACAGCCGGACCATGAAGATGCCCTCGGCATTTTGAACGTCGCCCTTGCCCATGTGTTTGCCCCGTATGAGCGGGATTGCCGCAGGGCCACATTCAATTTGCGGGCAACGGAAGGGCTGCTGCTCGATGCGCTTGAGGCAGCGGGCTTCGGACCGTCGGAAACCGAGCAGGTGTACATGGTCAAACAGATGAAGGCGGCAGAACAAGTCGGGCAGTGACCGGGCAATTTGCCCCTTCAATGCTGGCAGTTGGTGCAGGCAAATACTTTGCGGGACGAAAGCTCGCCTTTTTCAATCGGCTGTCCGCAGCGCGGGCAAGGCTCTCCACCCCGGTCGTACACTTGGCAGCGCTCGTCGAATCCACCCGTCAAGCGGTCGCCGCGATACAGCGGCTGGTCCATGTAGCCGCCGAAGCGGATCGCTTCCGTAAGCACCGTCTGCATGGAATGGTACAGTCTCGCTCGCTCCCCGGCAGTCAGCTCGGGAATGCGCCGCGTCGGCAAAATTCCCGCGTGAAAGCAGATTTCGTCGGAGTAGCAGTTGCCGATGCCTGCGATCCAATGCTGGTCGACCAAGGTTGTTTTCAGCACGCCGCGTTTTTCTGCGAGCAGCTCAAGAAAACGATCGAGCGTAAAGCCCGGCTCCAGCGGCTCGGGGCCGAGCGAGGCCATCCTCTCGTCGATCTGGTCGGGGGTCAAAAGGTGCAAATAGCCAAGGCGCAGCCCGTGAAAATAAAGGATGCGCTCGCCAAAGGACAGCGTCACCTGGGCTGTTCGCGCCAGCTTGTCTTCCGCTGTGCCCAAGTAGAGGAAGCCGCCCAGCATGAGGTGCAGCAGCAGGACGTGCCCGCTCTGCAAATGAAACAAAAGGTGCTTCGCGCGCCGTTCGATGAGCGTCAGGCGGTTGCCCTGTACAGTCTGAACAAACTGCGCCGGGGGTACGTTAATCGTCTTTTCCCGCTGGACAGTGGCAGCGGTAATGGCAGCGCCGCAGATTTGCTGATGAAGCAGCCCGCGATACGTTTCCATCTCTGGCAATTCCGGCATTGGCGATTCTCCCCTTCCTGGAAGTGAATGTATTTTCATAGGATTCCCAGTATGGGCAGTCAGCATGCCAGACCCGTTCTCTTTTTGGTGGCGGGTCTTTTGGTATTGTTTTTGCACAAGATTACCAACCCCATTCGTAAATCGGGTAATATAGTATAAGGGTAAGCCCCGAAGCAATTTGGACGGACAGGAGATTACATATGCAAAAAGTAGAATTGATCGCTACGGCGACTTTTGGATTGGAATCGGTGGTGGCGGAGGAAGTAAAAGCGCTCGGCTACGGCCCGGTTCAGGTGGAAAACGGCAAAGTGACGTTCTCCGCCGATATTTCTGCGATTCCTCGCACAAATTTGTGGTTACGAACGGCCGACCGCGTGCGTCTAAAGATAGGGGAATTCAAAGCGACGACGTTTGACGAGCTGTTTGAACAGACAAAGGCCCTGCCTTGGGCCGATTGGATTACGGAAGACGCCGCGTTTCCGGTCGAAGGAAAATCGGTCAAATCCACCTTGTTCAGCGTGCCGGACTGCCAGGCCATCGTGAAAAAAGCGGTGGTGGAGAGTCTGAAAAAAACGTACAAGCGCGACTGGTTTGAGGAAAAAGGGCCGCTGTACAAAATCGAGGTAGCGCTGCTCAAGGATGTGGCGACGCTGACGATTGACACTTCGGGACCGGGGCTGCACAAGCGCGGCTACCGCGAGCTGATCGGTACGGCCCCATTGAAGGAAACGATGGCGGCGGCGATGATTTTGCTGTCCCGCTGGAAACCGGATCGCGTCTTCATGGACCCGTTTTGCGGCTCCGGCACGATTCCGATTGAGGCAGCGCTGATCGGACAAAACATCGCACCGGGAATGAACCGGGAATTTGTGTCCGAAGCGTGGCCCGTCATTCCGAAGACAGCCTGGAGAGAGGCGCGCGCCGAGACGCACGATTTGGCCCGCTACGACCAGAAGCTGGAGATTATCGGAACTGACCTGGATGACGAAATCCTCAAAGTCGCGCGCCGCAATGCCGCCGAAGCGGGCGTGGACGAGCTGATTCATTTCCAGCGCATGGACGTGCGCGATGTGCGGACCAAGCGCAAGTACGGCTATCTGATTTGCAATCCGCCGTACGGGGAGCGCCTGGGCGAGTGGAAGCAGGTCAGCAGGCTGTACGGCGAAATGGGGAAAACGTTTGCTGCCATGGACACGTGGTCTTTTTACATCATCACTTCGGACGAGCAGTTTGAGGAGCATTTCGGGCGGACGGCGAGCAAGAAGCGCAAGCTCTACAACGGCAACATCAAGGTGGACTACTATCAGTTTTTCGGCCCCAAGCCGCCTCGTCAGCCCATGGTTTCCCCGACCGAATAAACGCAGCAGAGGGGCATATTGGAGGAGAAGTTTGCAATGAGAAAGAGAACATTTGGGAGCAAGATGCTTACTGCCTGTCTGGCGCTGTCTGCCTTGCTGGTTCAGGTGGCTCCGCCATCGTATGCGGCAAATGAGCCACAGCAGAAGGCAGAGACCGGAAAAGCAGCGCAGGAGACTGTGGAATTTACCGATTTGGGGAACAGCTATGCACGTAACGCCGTCAATCGGCTGGCCGGGCTGCACCTCATCAGCGGTCAGGGCGATGGCCGCTTCAATCCGCAAAACACCATGTCGCGCCAGGATATCGCGGTGCTGCTGACAAAGGTAGTGGGCTTGCAGCCGAGCCAGATTGAACAGGCTGTGTTTGCCGACGTGCCGAAGGAAAGCCCGTATGCTCCGTTTGTTTACGGACTCGCCGACCTTGGCGTGATGACTGGCAGAGGCAATCAGACACTCGGCGGCTCCGATCCGCTTACCCGGCAGGAGCTGGCCGTCATCCTGTCTCGCTTGATGAAGGCGAGCGGCGTCACAAAAGCGCCGGCACAAAGTACGGTCGCCTACAGCGACGAAGCGGAAATCGCCGACTACGCCAAAGCGGCGGTCGAGGAAGTGACCAACCAGCGCTGGATGCAGGGCGCGGCTGGCAAATTCAACCCGGGCGGAACCGTGACCCGCGCGGAGGCGGCAGTCATCGCGGAGCGCGTGCTCGATGCCCGCTACCAGCAGGCGGAGCAGGTGGATTTTACGGTAGACACGCCGCGTCTGAGCGTGCTTGCAGGTACGAGCGAGCGGCTGGCGGTAAAAAGCGCCAAAGGGGACGAGCTGCCTTTTACCCCGATCTTCGCCTTTGATCGCCCTGAGCTGGGTACGGTGTTGGCAGACGGAACCTTCGTCGCAGGCCCGACTCCGGGAAAAGGAAACTTGACCGTAACAGTGGGCTATAAAACCGTGACGGTCCCGGTGGAGATCAAGGACGCTGGCAAACCGCCTGTCGCAGAGGCGGGAGAGTCTGGCTCAACTGGCACAACCGCCCCGACTGTCACTGCTCCTGCCGATAGACCGCAAGCTGGCGAGAGCAAGCCAGCGACAGAGAGCGAGAAAACGGAAACTGACCCGGCAACGGCTGCCGACGATGCGCAGCAACCAGCAGAAGAGAAAGAAGCGGTCGAGCCTGCCGAGCAGGACGAGCTGGTCAACATCGCTCCGGGCAGCTTCACCTCGGTCGCTACTTTTGGACCGCCGGACTCGTATTTCCAGCAGGTGGAAAAGCAGTATCCAGGCCCTGTAGGCGGACTGGTCACGCCTTCCGAGGAATGGACCGGGTACAACCGTCAGTTCGGCCGCAAGGTGACGGTTTCGCTCAACGAAGCAAAGCCGCTGGAGCGGGTCGCGTTGACGTTCAAGCAGCAAAAAACGTCCGGGATCACGCTGCCGGAATACATGGAAGTCGAAGTGTCCCGCGACGGTAAAGCGTGGTCGTACGCCGGACGCGCTGTCCACGACGTTCCTGCTAGCGAGAATCAGGTGGTCGTGCGCACGCTCGCCGTCACGCTGCCTGATGTACAAACGCGTTACGTCCGGGTATCGTTCCCGGTGAAGGTGTTTGCTTTTGCCCGCCAATTGGAGGTCTGGGCGAAAAACGAGAGCGACTGGCAAGGCGGAGCTGTCCTCTTGCCGCCGCCAAGCCCGGCGAAAGCGACGCAGGACCAAAAAGCGACGCGCCGCGTGGAAAACATGCTGCTCGCTTACTCGGGAGCGTATGGAGAGCGCGGAACGTGGACGAAGGAAGATTTTCTGCCGATGGTCGGCTATCGCACTGCGGACGGCTACATGCGCGACCAGATGTTCGACACGATCCTTTTCCTGCCGTACCAGAACATGCCTGTCACCAAAGACGGCTGGCGCGGCTACATGAATGACTTGTTCGGTACTGGCAAGCAGCTCGATGCGTTGAACCAGGCGATGCGGGAGTACAATCGCCTGCGCGGCACGCTGTACACGACGCCGACCCAGGAAAATGTCGTGCTGGCCTTGCCGTATCCAAACGCTGCTCAAACCAACTTCGGCCAGATTGTGGACAACAAGCCGTCCTTGTCGTTCAATCCTGCGGGAATCGGGGAGGAACAGGCTTACCTGAACCGCAAGGCGGCGCTGGAATGGTACTTCCAGGAGCTGCAAAAGCGCTGGAACAAGGAAGGGTACGCCTATCTGAAGCTGGAAGGCATCTACTGGTTCCACGAGCTGATCGAGGACAGCGCCCCGAAAGAGCGCACCCTCATTCGCGACATGGCCAGCATGGTGCATAACGAAGCGCTGCGTTTTTACTGGATTCCTTACTACGGGGCGCCGGGCGTGGCCGAGTGGAAGTCGTTGTCCTTCGATTACGCGTTCCTGCAGCCTAACTACTACAGCGACAAGCCTGTGCAGCTCGACCGGATCGAAGGCGTGCTGGACGTCGTCAGCAAGTACGGGATGGGCGTAGAGATCGAAGGGGACGAGCGGATGTACCGCGATCCGAAGTTCTACCAGACTTACTACAACCAGCTCGTAGCTGCCCACAAGCTGGGGATGGACAAAAACAACATCCACGCTTACTACTACGGCTCCAAGACGCTGATCGAGTCGGCGAACAGCAAGGACCCGGTCATGCGCGCCATTTACGACGATACGTACAAATGGATGCGCGGACGTTTTGACCGGGAAGAATATTTTGAGGCGACCGAGCTGCCTTAGGGCGTGAAAAAAAGAGTCTGTTTCCCCGCGTGTGGTGGGAGACAGGCTCTTTTTTGGTGCGTGGGCGGAGTAGAGGTCAGGGCGGACTTCGCTCGTGTAGCATCGGACAGAGTCAGGCCCCTTCAAGCTTGCTTGCAGCAGCAGCGCTGTTCGCTACACGGGAGAAGACGGCATTTTTCCGAGCGTCTGCCCACGGATCGCTACCAGATCGCGCAAGATCGCCGCTCGCATCGAAACGAGCCGCGGACACGGGTGATAGTAGTCTTGGCCGTTGGAGCATTTTTTTCCGAAAACAGGGACACCGGACAAGGCAATTTGCTTCTTCCACAAGCTTTTCAGCGCAGAAAAGTGCCGCCATGACCTTCGTTGCAAGCACCTTTTATTACGTACAGGCTGCCACTCGTCCCTGACCTGTGCCTAGTCTGCCTGTTTGGCCGGGATCATGCGGAACAAGACGATATACAGATAGGCGCTGAGCAAGGTAATCCCGAGAATCACGCTGAACACTCCCAGCGGAGAGAGCCATTGGGACAGCCCGATCGTCAGCGGGGCAATGAAGCGTCCGATGGAAAACTGCAGCGAAGAAGCCCCCATATACTGCCCGCGCGCGTCTTCTGGCGAGTATTTGCTGATGAAGCTTTGCGCGACCGGCGTGCGGATCAGCTCGCCCAAGGTCAGTACGCCCATACAGGCGAACAGCAGCCAAATATTTGTGGTAAAGGCCATGAAAAACATGCCGAATCCGTACAGGACAGACGAAATCACGAGGCTGTTGCGGTCGTTCCAGCTTTCAAACCAGCGCGTGACAGGCAGGGTGAACAGGACGACGAGCAGGCCGTTTAGTCCCATCAGCCAGCCGAATGCGCTCGTGCCCCCCACAGACAGCTTCCAGTCGCCCCAGGACAGCAGCGTCTGGTCAAAGACGTGCTCTTTGATGTACAAAGCCATGTACATATCGAGCTGCATGAAGGCGAAAGCGATCAGGATGCCCGCGACGATGTAGAGGGCGAAAGCCTTGTCGCGGAAAATAATCGCGTAGCTTTTGAATTGCTGGGTCAGGGAAAAACGTTCCTTGGCCTTTTCCTGGCGAATGTGATCGGGCAGCGTCTCTTTTATCAGGAAAAAGAGGGCGAGCGCAAACAAAAACTCGATGATTGTACAGACGAGCAACAGCTCTGAGCGGTAGTGGACGAAAAAGAACGAGCCGAGAACAGGGCCAGCCACGACCCCGATGTTCATCGCGGTGTAAAACGTGGCGAAGACGATCCGGCGGTCTTCCTCCGTCGTCAGGTCGGCGACCATGGCAGAGCTGGCAGGCCAGTAAAGCGCCCCGCCAATCCCGATCCCGATAAACGCGATATAGTCAATCCACGGCGATGGGGAGAAAGCAAACAGGGCAAACATCGCCGTCGACGTACAGAGCGAGAGCAGCATCGTAAATCGCCGCCCTACCCGGTCAGCCAAATAGCCCCCGAACAGATTGAACAGCATGCCGAGCAGCGGCGGCACCATCAGGAGCAGCCCGGCTACGTCCTTGCCGAACGTATCGCTGAAGTAAAGCGCCATAAACGGAAAGTACATCCAGAAAAAAGTATGGGTAATCAGTTCGCCAAAAAGACGCACCTTTAAGTTCAAATCCCACGAACGCCATTGCATGACACAAATTCCTCCATTTCTTTTTACGTTCAAATAATCAGCAGGTGCCGTGACCGCGCTTTTTTCCGAAAGAGGACAAGGCGGCTGCTCTTTTTGGGCCAAACATCTCGATGCACGGCTCTTCGCGGGTTTTTCCACAACAAAAAGCGCAAACGGCTGGAGAGACAATGCTCTTTTCCGCTTGCGCTTGATCGGACGATACAAGGGTGGCAGGAAAATCCGAAAAATCGGGGAGCAAAGAAGGCTTTGTGCCCACGAAAAAAGGGTACAAAAAGCCAACTGCTCACACCGCGTATCGGCACCCACCAGTCATATCGGGAAAAAGACGGAAGCGGTTCAGGCATCCTGCAGTATCAAACGATAGATAGGGTTGGTAAGAGGCGGGGCCTCTCAGCAAAAGGCCCTACCTAAGCAGTGATAACTACAGAAAACACCATGAACTCAGCACTCCCGTCTTTCAAAATATTTGAACAGGTAAACTCTTGTTGATTAGAATACTCTACGGAAATGATTTTAGGCAAGAGAAATTTTCGCTTTTTTTGGAATTGTACCAAGCGCTGTCAGCTTCCGCCCCGTTGCGCGCTCGCAGGTGGTATGATAGTCAGGACGAGGCGGACAGAGTCGGAGCCTGATTGAAAAAGCGCCGCCCATTCGGTAAAATATTTTTTATTAAGTTCATGATGAAAACGGGGGAGATTGAATGTTGGACACTCGAATTGTCAAGCTGGCAGAAAATCTGCTCAGTCATTCCGTGCGGTTGCAGGAAAAGGAAACGCTGTTGATTGAAGTGCGCGGGGAAGGCCACGCGCTGGCAAAAGAGCTGGTCAAGCAAGCGTACGCCAAGGGAGCCTATCCGTTTGTGCGGGTTCTGGACATGCAAATCCAGCGGGAGCTGATGATGGGAACAAGCGCAGAGCGGGCGACCCATCTGGCCAAGTGGGAAGAGCCGATGTTCAAGGATCTCGATACGTATATCGTTATCAACGGCCCGTCCAATGACAGCGAAATGTCAGATGTGCCGGTAGACCGTCGCCGCGCCCACCAGAGCGTGATGCAAGAGCTGAACGATTACCTCGTATCGAATGTGCGCTGGACGCTGCTCAACTACCCGACAACGGCGATGGCCCAGAGTGCCAACATGTCTACAGAGGCGTTCGAAGACTTTTACTTCGATGTCTGCTCCCTGGACTACAAAAAGATGCACGAGGCATTCCTCCCGTTGAAACAATTGATGGACCGCACAGACAAAGTGCGTCTGGTCGGGCCGGGAACCGACCTGCGCTTCTCGATCAAGGACATCCCGAACGTCATCTGCTCCGGACTGCGCAATATCCCGGACGGCGAAATCTTCACCGCACCTGTGCGCGATTCGGTGAACGGCAAGATTACGTTCAACACAGCGACCAGCTATATGGGCACCCGGTTTGAAAATGTCAGCCTGACGTTTGAAAACGGCAAAATCGTAGAAGCGACCGCCAACAACACCGAGAAGCTCAACCAAATTTTCGACACGGACGAAGGCGCGCGGTACATCGGCGAGTTTGCGATCGGCGTGCACCCGTACATTTTGCATCCGATGAACGACATCCTGTTCGACGAGAAGATTGCGGGCAGCTTCCACTTCACGCCAGGCCGCGCGTATGAAAACGCGGACAACGGCAACCGCAGCCAGATCCACTGGGACATGGTGAATATCCAGCGCCCTGAGTACGGCGGCGGCGAAATCTGGTTTGACGACGTCCTGATTCGCAAGGACGGCCTGTTTGTCCTGCCTGAGCTGCAAGGGCTGAACCCGGAAAACCTGAAAGGGTAACCACGAGAAAAACAAGCCATCATGCTACGAGCATGGTGGTTTTTTTGGCAACGATAGTTTCCGCCAAAGGCTTGGCGCAGCCGAGATTGCTGTGGCCTGCAGGCAGCTTGCGGGAGCGCGGGCAATTTGGGAGGCGGGCATGTCAGGCGTCCTTTTGCTACAATAGGGAAAAAGCATGGAACAGAGGGATCAGACGTGAGCCGCAAAGACTGGATGGAATACACCGTCAAGGAAGAAGACACCGGAATGAACGTGGAACAAATTGTCCGGCAAAAGCTGAGCGTATCCGGGCGCATGATGCAGCGGCTGACGAGAAGCAAAGGGATTTTGCTCAACCGCAAGCCGCCTTTTTTGCAGCGGCAGGTGAAGGCGGGAGATGTGATCGCTGTGCGCGTAGCCGATCGGCAGGAGCAGCTTCAACCGCCGCCGCAGCTTGCTGCCCAACCGTTGACCACGGACAGCAAGGTTGTTCCGGTGGACATTTTGTATGAGGACGATCATTTGCTGGTCGCAAACAAACCGGCAGGCTTGATGGTGCATCCCGTCAAGCAGGAGCATAATGAAACATTGTTGCACTCGTTGGCTGATCTGTTCGCCAAAAGGGGAGAGAGCGTCAGCATCCATCCCGTGCATCGACTCGATAAAGACACCTCCGGGGCCATCCTCGTGGCAAAGAGCAGCTACGGCCATCAGTTGGCTGACCGGGTCCTGCGCGAAGGAGGCCTGCACCGCGAATATTTGGCCGTAGTCAGCGGACGGCTGGCAGATGGCACGGGGACGATTGAAGCGCCCATCGGCAAAGACCCGCGCCATCCGACGAAAAGGCGGGTGACAGACGGCGGAGATCACGCTGTCACGCATTACGAGGTGAAACAGACTTCGGAAGGGATGTCTCTCGTCCGCGTCTGGCTGGAGACGGGGCGAACGCACCAAATACGCGTACACTTCGCCCATATCGGCCACCCGCTCGCAGGAGACACGCTGTACGGCGGAGCGAGAGGGCTGTTGCGCAGGCAGGCATTGCATGCCGCCAGCTTGCGCTTTGTGCATCCGCTGCTCGAAAAGGAGCTGGCGGTAGAAGCTCCGGTGCCAGCAGACATGAGGCGGTTGCTGCAGGCTGAATTTGCATAGGTGTGAGGAAAAGAAAAGGACTTTGCCAGAAGTCCTTTTTTTCGTATAGAGCCGATGTTTATCCGGCATGCGTGCAAGATGGCGAGACTGGGGACGAAGTGAGAAGCAAGACTCAAGGCCGCGTCAATGGCCTGGCTCAGCCAAATTTTCTAATGGGCAAAACGAAAGGGAGTTGAATAACGTAACAGTGTTATGTTGCATTGTTTTTGGAGGTGCTTTACATGGACCCTAACCTGATCTCAAAAAAGGAGCTGCTGGAGCTGACGGGGATATCGTACGGTCAACTGTACCGCTGGAAGCGCAAAAACCTGATTCCAGAGGACTGGTTTATTCGGCGGGCGACTTTTACCGGACAGGAAACCTTTTTCCCGCGAGAACAGATCATGAACAGGATCGAAAAGATCGTTCACATGAAAGACGACTTGTCTCTCGATGAGCTGGCCGACATGTTTTCCCCCAATTTGGCTAGTACGCAACTGACCTCCGACGAGCTGCTTGTGCGAAACATTGTTTCTGTGCATTCCCTGGAGCTGTTTGCAAAGTACTACGGCAAGCCGGAGGTGTACTCGTTCGAGCAGATGCTGTACGTCTACGTCCTGGATCGGCTGTTGAAAACGGGGGAAATGAGCGTCGACGAGAGCGGCGGGCTGTTGCAGGTGCTGGTCGATCACTATCCGAGCTTTGAGGGCAAGGCTTGCGAACTGATTTTTGTGCGGAAAATGGGGATTTCCACGTTTGCGCTGGTGCAAGGCTCCGCTGATCTGCATTTTGACAGCGGGACGAAATGGGTGGTTCGGCTGAACTTGGCCGCATGCATAGAAGAGTTGAAAGCAAAAATCTTGTAGGCATAGGAGATGAAGGCGATGAGCGAAAACAAGCCAGACCTCGTCATTCACGGCTCGGTGAATGCTTCGGGAGGCACGTATAACAAAGTAGATGTGCAGGGCTTTGGCAAAATCAAAGGGGATGTGGATTGCGAGACGCTGCATTGCGCGGGCCATCTCGGCATCGCCGGGAATGTGCGGGGAGCATCGGCAAAGGTGGAGGGAAATTCGTCCATCAGCGGCAACGCCGAGCTGGAAACGATCGAAGTGTACGGCCAACTCGATGTGGATGGTGACTTGTCTTTTACCAAAATGAGAGTAGACGGCAGCACGAAGGTGCGCGGCAGCCTGACAGGCGAAGAAGTGAAGGTGCGCGGCATGCTGAAGACGACAGGGGATTGCGAAGCAGAAGTGTTCTCTGCAAAAGGCGCGTTTACCGTTGGCGGCCTGCTGAATGCAGGGCGGATCGAAGTCTATCTGCACGCCGGCTGCGAGGCAAAGGAAATGGGCGGAGAGTACATCGAGGTCCGCAAAGGAGGCAGCAGCACGCTCAACAAGCTGTTGAAGCATATTTTTAACAACGCCTTTATCCTCTCGGTAGACACGATTGAAGGCGATGACATTTATTTGGAATATACACACGCCAAGGTCGTTCGCGGCAAAAACGTCGAGATTGGACCGGGCTGCGAGATTGAGCTGGTCGAGTCTTCGGAAGAGTTTCGTCTCGATCCCGACTCCCAGGTCAAGCAGCATGTAAAGCGGTGAGGCCGACAGGTTGAAACCCTCGGCTTGGCATTTGGATATCCGGCTGCCATATGCCGTGGTGTACATCTCTGGGAAAAGAGCAGTTGCAAAAAAAGCATGCGAAAACTCATTCTGGCAAAGCAACAAACGGCCTAGAGTAGCGGGTGGATGCTATGCAGCCGGACAAAAAACAAGCTGAGGGAGAGCTTGTTTTTTTGTTAGGGGAGATGAAGTGAATTTTTTCGTTTGCGAACGCATGCAAGTATTTACATGCATGCATCGCCGGGATATAATGTGCATGGAAATTTATGAAAATGAAAGCAATTGCTTGCATGGTTCGGAGGTGCATTATGGATCACCCACATATAGATCAGGCTTCTGGAGGGAGGGGAGAGGAGCAGGAGACGCGGGAGAAAATTTTGTCTGCGGCCCGCCAGTTGATGGCGCAAAAAGGCTACAAGGGAGCGACGACCCGCAAAATTTCCGAACTGGCCGGAGTTAATGAGGTGACGATTTTTCGCCATTTCAAAACGAAGGTGGCAATTCTCGAAGAGCTGCTCAAAGACGTTCTCGACGTGCGGGAGCAGTTGGAGCAAGGGCTGCAGGGCGAGTTCGCCAACGTCAAAGAGATGCTTATTACGTATGCAAGGACGTATTACCACTTGCTGGTGGAGCGCAAAGAAATTTTGATGATTTGCATTGTCGAGGCAGACAATTACCCGGAGGTCGTCAAGCTGTTCAGCAGTTTGCCGATGACCGCCGTAGACGTGCTGAGCGCAAAGCTCGCCGAATTTCAGGAGCAGGGACACCTGCCCAAATCTGATCCTTGCACAGCGGCTTTGATGTTCATTTCGACGTTCTTTTATGCGTTCATGGCCAAGTACCGCGTCAGCTTTGATGCCCCGATCATCAATGACGAGGAACAACTGTATGAGCATGCGTCAGAAATTTTGCTGGAAGGAATCAAACGGGCGTAAAAAAACAAAATCGTGTGATGGTACATAGGAGCGGGGGAAGTCATGAAGAGAAAATGGCTTGTGTCTGTAATGATGATGGGATTGTTGACAACAACGGCATGCAGTGAGCAGCAGCCTGCCGCAGCCCCGGAAAAGGAAGTCAAGCAGGTCGTCGTGGCCGCAGTCAAAAAGGAACAGGCGGAAACGGTGTCAGAGCTGTCTGGAACGCTGGAGCCGCTGGAAGAGGCTGTCGTCTCTTTTGAAGTGGGCGGCCAGCTCGTGGAGATGGCGAAAAACGAGGGCGACAAGGTCAAGGCGGGGGATGTGCTGGCTCGGCTCAACGCGCAGGACTATTCGCTGCAGGTCGCTTCCTCGGACGCAGCGGTTCAACAGAGCGCTGCCAATCTGAGCAAGGTCAACAACGGAGCGCGGGAGCAGGAGATCGCCCAGGCGCGGCTGCTGGTCGAAAAGGCAACGGTTGCTCTGCAAAAAATGCAGGATGATTTCAAACGGATTGAACAGCTTTATCAGCAAAAGGCGATTTCGCAAAGCGAGTTCGAGACGGCGCAGAACGGGCTGACGCTTGCGCAAAAAGATTTGCAAAATGCACAACAGGCGTACTCGCTGGTGACCCAGGGGGCGCGTCCAGAAGACAAGGAGCTGAGCCGGGCCACCTACAACCAGGCTGTGATCGCAAAACAAGTGGCGGCAAGCACCCTGGCAAAAACACAGCTTCGCTCTCCCATCAATGGCACCATCATCGCCAAGCTCACATCTGCGGGCAATCTGGTCGGATCCGGGACTCCTGTGTACAAGGTCGGCAATATCGACACGCTAAAAGTCGTGCTGCCAGTACCTGACCGCGAGATTTCCGTCTGGAAGGAAGGCGAGACGATTTCGCTCGATCTGTACGGCCAGAAGCGCGACGGCAAGGTCACCAAAATATACCCGGCGACCAACCAGAGCACAGGGACGATCGGTGTGGAAGTGCAGGTGGCCAACTCCGCGCACGACTGGTTTGCCGGGCAAGTCGTCAAGGCGACCAAGACGATCAAAGGGCAGGCTGGCGTCTATGTTCCGGTTGAGGCCGTTATCAGCCGAGGAAAAGACGACGCCCATGTGTTTCTCAATGCGGGCGGCAAGGCTGTAAAAACAAAGGTAGAGATCGGACAGATTTCCAATGACAAACTGGAAATCAAAAGCGGGCTGAAAGAGGGGGACCAACTGATCGTCAAAGGTGTCGACCGTTTGTTTGACGGCGACCCGATTGAGTCGGCAGGAGGGAACCAGCCGTGATTACGTACATCGTCAAGAAACGCAAGATCACACTGCTGTTTTTTGTCATGGTCGTGCTGGTCGGCTTCCTCAGCTTTTTTCAGCTACCGAAGCAGGAGTCGCCTGACATCATCGTCAACCTGGCGACCGTGACAACCATTTACCCGGGAGCTTCGCCAGAGAAGGTCGAGCAGACGGTGACGAAGAAGCTGGAGGAAAAAATCAACGAGTTGCAAGGACTGAGCTATATTTCCTCCACCTCTTCGCTAGGCGTCTCCTCGATCATCGTGGAAGCGAAAAGCGATGTGGACCCGAAGCAAAAATGGGATGAGCTGCGCAAAAAGGTAAAAGACGCAGAGGCCGAGCTTCCGGCAGATGCAAAGCAGCCGATCATCAACGACGACCTGAACCGCACGTTTGTCCAGACGTTTGCGGTGACGGCAGATTCGCGGGAGCAACTGTACAGCATGCGCGACATGCTGAAGTCGTGGAAAGAGCAACTGCGCACGATTCCCAATGTGGCGGACGTCCAGGTAGAAGGCTTGCCGAAGCAGGAAGTTCACATCGAGGTGGATACGCAAAAGCTGAGCCAATACGGCATAACGTGGAGCCAGGTAATGATGGCGGTCAAACGGGAAAATGAAAAAATCCCGCTGGGCGATTTGACGACCGACAAACGCACTTATCAATTGAAGCTGGCGGAAAACGTGAATGTGGAAGAGCTGAACAACGTATTGATCTCCCGCACACAAGCGGGCTTCCCGATCTATTTGAAGGACATCGGGCAGGCGAAGCTGACGACGGAGACAGTCAAATCGGTCTCTTATTACAACGGCAAGCCTTCGATCTCGGTCAGCATCAATGCGGAGACAGGAAGCGACGTGCCATCGCTGCAAAAGCGCGTGGACGAAATGATGCTGACGCTGGACAAATCGCTGCCAGTCTGGGCGGAAAGACATTCGATCTACAGCCAAAACGAGCGCGTGGATGAGCTGTTCAGCGATCTTACCCGGGAAATGATTATTGCCGTCATCGCGGTTTTGCTCGTCTGCACGCTGGGCTTGAACCTGATTACTTCGTTTGTCGTGGCTTTGGCGATCCCGATTTCGCTTGCGGTAGGGCTCTTGTTCCTACCGTCGCTTGGCATCACGATGAACATGATTTCGATTGTCTCGCTCATTATCGTGCTGGGAATTTTGGTCGATGACGCCGTGGTAGTGAACGACAACATTGAGCGGCGCTTGTCCGTGCTGGGCGAAAAGCCGCTGGCGGCAGCAGTCAACGGCGCCAGGGAAGTGTCCATTTCGATTGTGACCGCGACATTGGCGACGATTGCCTCGTTTGCCCCGCTGATGTTTTTGAACGGAAACGCAGGCCAGTTCATTCGCCCCGTCCCGGCGATCATTTCGTTGACGATGCTGGCGTCCATGATTATGTCGCTGACGATCATTCCGATTTTCCGGCAATGGTATGAAGAGCGGCGCAAAGCAGGCGCGGAAGGGTACCGCAAGCCTGCGGGGCTGCTGGGCAAACAACTGACGCAGTTGACGAACTGGTACGCAGGCAAGCTGATGCCGAAAATTCTCAAGCGTCCGCTGTTGGCCGGGATGATTGGCGTTTTGATCGGGACGGCCGCATACGGCTTGATTCCGCTCACTCCCGTGCAGTTGTTCCCGAACGATGACCGCCCGCAGTTTCTCGTAGATATTCGCGTGCCAGTAGGGAGCAGTCTGGAGGAGACAGATCGGGTCGTGCGGGGCGTATCCGACTGGATCATGAAGCAGCATGGAATCGAATCGGTCGCCTCCTACGCCGGGGGCAGCGCTCCGAAAATGTTTGGCGGCGACACAGAGGCGGGAAGCGGCATCACCGTCGGGCAGCTCGTCGTGCGTTTTAATGAAAAGGAAACGAAGATCGAAAACATGCTGGAGCCTTGGACGGAAGAGTTCAAGAAAATGTACCCGGAAGCGACTGTTTTGCCTAAGCAGTTGGAGGCGGGACCGCCTGTCGGCAAGCCGGTTGTCATCCGCGTGTACGGGGAAGACATCGAGACGCTCCGCTCGCTTGCGGCGCAAATCAAAGACAAGGTGGCGGGGATTGCAGGCACCTACGACGTGCAGGATAATTTCGGCCTAGAGCGCTACACGCTTGAATTTGTCGTCAACAAAGAGCTGATGGAGCAAAAGCTGGTCAACTACACGGACCTGTCGACGACGCTCAGGTTGGTCAGCGAAGGGATCAGCGTCAGCGAGTTCGACACCGGCGACGAATTGATCGACATGAAGCTGTTCCTGCAAAAAGGCGAAGAAGACCCTGCTCTGTTGTTTCAGCGTCTGAGCATCGCCAACGCCCGTGGCGAGCTGATTCCGCTGTCGCAACTGGCGGAAGTAAAGCCGACTTTCAGCACGCAGGCGATTCCGCATCGCGATTTGTCGCGGAGCGTAACGGTATCGGCTGATGTCAAAAACCGCACGGCAACAGAAGTGATGACGGAAATTCAGCCGATGCTCGACAGCATGTCTTTGCCCGAAGGCTATCGCATTGACATCGGCGGGGAAACGTCAGAGCAGACGGATATTTTTATCGACATGGGCAAACTGTCCATTCTCGTCGTGTTCCTGATCTTGATTTTGATTGCGATGCAATTTTACTCGCTGTCCATCCCGGTGCTGGTCATGAGCACCGTCTACTTGGCGGTAGCGGGCAGTCTGATCGGACTGTTCGTGACCCAGACGCCGCTTGGCTTCATGACGATGATGGGAGTCATCTCGCTGTCGGGAATCGTCGTGCGCAACGGAATTGTGTTCATCGAGTTCATCGAAGAAGCGCGGCATGCAGGGGCAGAGCTGAAGCAAGCTGTCATTTCGGCAGGCGAGGCGCGCTTGCGGCCGATTTTGCTGACCTCGTTTACTGCGGTGGCGGGTCTCATGCCGCTCGCGATTTCCGGCGACGTCCTGTTCAAGCCGCTCGCCGTCACGATCATTTCCGGCCTGCTGTTCTCGACGCTGTTGACGTTGATAGTCGTGCCGTCCTTCTACACGGTGCTGACCCAGCGCAAGCTGAAAAAGCAGGCGAAAAAAGCGGCAAAGCGTCCGGACTTGTACGGGCCGGAGGCAGAGATGATGTAAGGAAAATACAGCAGCGGCAGTCTCTCGCGCAATTTGCGACAGGGACGCCGCTGTTTCGTTTTGGTTGCTGGCTGTGAAGGGGGAGGCGAGCACGAGCGGCAGCAGGACATTGCTTACCGATTGGGCATGTGCCATTTTCGCCCTGCGCCACCCGATGAACTACAGCAAGGGAAGCGAGACGACCAGCAAGAGTGGGCTGCCCACGAAAAAAAACAGCTTCTGCCACAAAAGGTTGTGCCAGAGCGCGACAGGGACGTTTTTTTCCAGAGGCTGGACGCGATGAATTGTCCCTAGGAGACAATCAGCGGCAGCAGGAGCATTGCCATTAACAAGCTGTCCGGAAATGCAGGTGGACACAAAGTGGAGTGATTCTCTTTGACTGGGTATTATTTCGTGATTTTTCGATGTTTTTTCCTTTTTTCCTCCTATTTATACGACTATTGATCTATGCTAAAGGTACATTTTTCAAATTTTTGCAAGAGTTTGCTTGCCGCAAGAAACACACCCAGACGTGTGTTATGATAGAATCAACGATACTGTACTCATAGAAAATAGAGAGAGAACGCAAAACAGGAAGGGAGTGTCCAGGATGCAACAGCCCCAG
This sequence comes from Brevibacillus sp. NSP2.1, assembly GCF_000470975.2. NCBI lineage: Bacteria > Bacillati > Bacillota > Bacilli > Caryophanales > Paenibacillaceae > Brevibacillus > Brevibacillus sp. NSP2.1. The sequence continues at coordinate 483,631 of NZ_CP048274.1, forward strand.
CTTCTACATGAAGAAAAGGTATTCAAAGACCCCGTTCACCGCTACGTCCACGTGCGGGACAAATTCATTTGGGACTTAATCAACTCGCCAGAATTTCAACGTCTGCGCCGGGTCAAGCAACTGGGCACCAGCTTTTTTACCTTTCACGGTGGAGAGCACAGCCGTTTTAACCATTCGCTTGGCGTGTACGAGCTGATGCGGAGAATTTTGGAGACATTTGAAGGCCGGATTCAATTGACGTATGAGGAAAAGTTGCTGTGTCTGTGCGCAGCCCTGCTCCACGATGTCGGGCATGGGCCGTTTTCCCATTCGTTTGAAAAGGTGTTCAAATACCATCACGAGGATTGGACGCGTGCGATCTTGCTGGGAGACACGCAGATCAACCGGATTTTGCGCCGTTTGGATGAAGAGTTCCCGAAGAAGCTGGCGGAAGTCATCAACAAAACATACGACAACAAGTTGATTGTCAGCTTGATCTCCAGTCAGTTGGACGCGGATCGGATGGATTACTTGCTGCGGGATGCCTACTACACAGGCGTCAACTACGGCAATTTCGAGATCGAGCGCATTTTGCGCGTCATGCGGCCGCAGGAGGACGGGATCGTCTTCAAGTTCAGCGGAATGCATGCGGTCGAGGACTACATCATGTCGCGCTACCAAATGTACTGGCAAGTTTATTTCCACCCGGTGACGCGCAGCGCGGAAGTCGTGCTTTGCAAAATTTTTCAGCGGGCCAAGTGGCTGTTTGCGAACGGCTACGCGTTTTCCCAGGAGCCGGTCATGCTGCTGCCGTTTTTGCAGGAAAAAGTGGAGCTGGCCGATTATTTGGCGTTGGACGAGTCGGTCATTTTGTTTTACATGCAGCTTTGGCGCAAGGAAGACGACCCGATTTTGAAAGATTTATGCGCCCGTTTTCTGGACAGGAATCTCTTCAAATACGTCGAATATAATCCAAGAGATTTCCGCTTGCTGGCAGAACTGAAAAAGCAGTTCCAACAGGCGGGCATCGACCCGATGTATTATTTGGAGGTAGACACGACCTCCGATCTTCCGTATGATTTTTACCGTGCCGGAGAAGAAGAGGAGCGGATTCCGATTATGCTCCAGATGCCTTCCGGCGAGCTGGTAGAACTGTCGCAGAAGTCTGAGATTGTACAGGCCATTAGCGGAAAGCGGCGATTTGACTACAAATTGTACTTTCCATTGGATAAAGTCATGGCTTTGCCGGGGGAGCTCTCCCGGAAGATTCGAGAACGTCTGGGAGTGATGGAGGATGCTTAATCGTCACGCCAAGATCATTCGTCTGATCGAAATTGTCGGCGAAGTGAGCGGGCGAAAAAAATTGCAGAAAATGGTGTACATAGGAAAACATCTGGAGATGGATTTCGATGAGCGCTACGAGTTTCACATGTACGGCCCGTATTCGGAGGAGCTGACGCTCAGGGTGGACGAGCTGTGCAACATGGGGCTTTTGGACGAGCAGGTGGAGAGCAAGGGCGCCATTCACATGTACCGCTATTCTCTGAACGAAACGGGACGCGACTTCCTCCGTTTTCACGAAGTCGACTTCGGGCTGGGAGAGCGGGCCATTTTGCGAATGAACGAGGAAAACTCCCGCTTTCTTGAACTGGTATCCACCATCCTGTACTTCAGCCATTTGCCCTACGAAGAAATGAAGGGCAAAATTTTTACTTTTAAGAGCAAGCAGCGCTACACCGAGGAGGAAATCCAGAAGGGTCAGGCGTTTATTGAGGAATTGCGCTCATTGGTGCAAGGAGACGGCACGAAACCGATGTAGCCGATTATGCATAGACCGACCAGCACGGCGTACGAACTTACTACAGTTGTGGTACGTCATTTTTTTTGTCTTTTTTCAACAGAATCCGTTTTTTTCTTGCAGTCGACCACATCGCGGGTCGGCTTTTTTTGTCTCAGGGCGGCGCTGCATAATACGAGCATCGTTCTTTGACAAAAGCATAGCGATCATTTTTGTGCTGATTCAGTAGTATCTAGGGAGGGAAGATGATGAAAGGAAGCAAGCAATTGTGGCGGTGGAGCCTGTTTTGCGGCGTTTTTGTGCTTGTCGCGCTGGCCTGGCTGGCCGTTGCCAGCGCGCGGGAGGCGAGGATCGTTTACGTTTTTAGCGAAAACTGCGGGTATTGCACGGCGTTTACACCTACATTCGATAAAGTGATGGCTGACTACCCCGACTGGCAAGTAGAAAAGCTGGATGTAAATAAACAAGCAGATTTGGATAAAGCGACAGAAATGGGGGCTACAGCAACTCCAACAGTTTTTTTGCTCAAAGATGGGAAAGTGATCGATAAGCTGGAGGGCGACGTCCCAGAGAGTGCGTTCCGGGAATACTTGGAAAGGAACATGCGCGATTGACCATGTAGTATTGTCCGAACTGCGGTTCCAAACTGAAGAATGAATTGAGAGCTTTTGCTTACTATGGCTGCCACTTGTGCAATGCGATCGGTTCAATTCATATATTTCCGGATTGAAAAAGATGGTAAAATAAGGAATGGGGGGAGTGTTCAATGCTGAAAAGAAGATGGGTGTCCTGCCTGTTCGCAAGTGTACTCACGTTTACGAGTGTTACTGGCGTCGTCTTTGAAAATTCCGTGCAAGCTGCTGCGACAAATAAAGACTATGAATCGCATGCTGCTAAAGCGGCTATTGATTTCGGCATACAGAAAGGCTACTTGTGGTTGAGTGGCGGTAAGTTCTATCCCAATAATCAAATTACGCAAGGTCAGTTTGTGGCCAGCCTGGTTGCCATCAGAGGCGTAAAGGAAACGGCAGCAGTACCGCAACTACCTGCAGGGCACTGGGCCAAATATAGCTATGAAAGAGCTGTAAAGGCAGGCATACTGAACAATGTAAAAATTGATCCGAATAAGCCGCTCACCAAAGAAGAAGCAGCTCTACTTGTTCTTAATACTTGGAGGCCATATAGAGGTGAAAAAAGTCCCGATTTAACAAACACTGGTGCTTTGATAACATGGGGCTGGATGAAGCCCGCACCAAGAGGCCAACCGAAATTTCGCGAGGATCTGCCTGTGCTGCGAAGTGACGCTGCTGAAATCTTACAATTCATGTGGCAGGATAAATGGCAACTTGAACAAGGAAAAAAATACGCCGATGAGTTCCATAAAAGCTTGAAGGTGGTCAATGGAAAAATCACTGGAAAAGTTCCGAAAGGAGATGGAAACTTTCTGATAAGAGCCATGTTTAACACAAAAGCTGATGGATTAAACGGATTTTTAAATAATGAATCATTCGCGGTTCCTGTCAATTCAGTGAAATCATTAACCTTTCAAGTAATTAACGCGAAGGACTCAACATCAGCGGGTGGATATTGGTATCCCAACCTCCCCAAATTTGATCGGGAAAATCGCACAAAAAAATTCTATCGCTAGTTGAGGGTGCTGACATGAGAAATATTATGTGGAGGCATAGGAGAATCATTTTTTCTATGCTTTCTTTTTGTCTTTTCATAGGGCTATTGGGTATACAACCATCAATGACAGAAGCTGCGCCTAACTTACACGGAATCAAACTAGCAACTATTGATTCCTACAAGCGACTTGCTCCAAAAAATGGATTCACTATAGTTTCTATTGAAGGGATCCCAGGGCAACTAGGAGCAACATTGGCACAAGTTGAAGTGAATGGGAGTGTTGATGGGCAATCCGTTTTAGGATTTGCAGATATAGACGAAAAAGCGGATAAGGGTTGGTATTTCGTAGATGGTGATGAAGCTCCACGCTGGATACAGCGGTTTGGAGGAAATCCCAACTTTATTCTCGGTGGATCAGCTAATGTGTACAGTAAAAAAGTAACCAATGAAACAAATTATGAAATCCCACCCTATCAAGCCTACAATCTCGCGGAACTGGCTGCTGCATCTGGTGGTGCCGGTTATACCAAAGGCGATAACCTGATACCAGATGGAAATGGCGGTTACAAGTCACTAGGCCACTTCCGGACAACGCCGCAGCCGACAGGCGCGGTAACGACCGACAAAACAAAATACAACGTCAACGAAACAGTGACGATCAGTGCAAATGCCACGGACTATTCTTACTATGACCGCGGCATTTTTGTTTGGTCGTTAAGCGTAATCAATAAAACGACAGGCCGTGGCTATAAAAGCTTCCTGTCCAACAAAGATTTCCGCGATCCAAGCGGCACCGTTCCTACTGTAAGTGAAACGAGCAATCCGCCTGGATACACTTGGACCTACAGAAACACCGAGTATAAGCCGACGGAGCCAGGAGTGTACGAAGTATCTTTGACGATTACCGATTTGCACCAGCGGAGCCGTCAAGGTTCGAGTAGTATAAGCGTTTCTACTCCATATATAGCTCAATTTACCGTTGGGGAAGTAACACCCGGCCCGGAAGAACCTGATCCAGAAGAGCCTGATCCAGAAGAGCCTGATCCAAATCCATCCTGCTCCATAGAAACAACGAAAACAAAAATGGATATTCAGGTAGTTGGCGACAAAGACATAAAAAATCATACGGCTGTTTCCAGCGGTGGATCGGATATCGTGGTAGAGAAAAATGCAGAGATCACTGTTTTTGCGAAGAAAAACGGCACATTCACGATGAATGGTTCACCAATGGCTACTGGTTCCGGAGGGAACAAAAAGGTCGGAATAGGCAGTATAGGCTCATCTGGACGAGTAAAGGTAGTTTACAGAAGCGACGACGGGACCGAGTGTTGGGAAAAATACTTTCGCGTAGAAGCCAAAGACGGCGAAGATAAATGCCCCATCATCACCCTAAACAATTCTGTTATTCGTAACGGGCATACGATTGAAATATTGCCGATAGACACTCTGTATTTCAAGGCCAATTATACAGATAAGAACGGTGAAACGGGGCCGGCAGAAATCATGTGGGACGTTACGAAACCAAATGGCAGCGTCGTCACTTTGCCCGGCCAGTACGACGATAAAGACAGGTGGCGTCCGTACAACGCTGAAAAACTAAATCTGCCATATCCTCCTGAAGTCGTGTTTGAAAAAGGAAAAACATACAAACTCAGGTTAAACTACTCCGCATCGCAATGGAATGGTAAACCTGAATGCGACTTTGAAATAACAATCGTTGTAAAAGATGCATCCTGCTCTATAGCTGATCTTCGAAAAGTCGTGTTTTTTGTCCATGGGCAATACCCGAATCCTTTTTCACCCGAAGGAGACGCGCTGGATAGTTCTCCTAACGGTCCAAGCACACTCACTGAACCTGTCTATATGAGGTACTTCACTGATGCAGGAGATCACTACGAGACAAACATGGGCTTCTCCACGAAGCTGTCGGGAAAATGGTACTTGAAACGGGATGGACAAAAGATACCTTTGACCGATGGTGTAGTACCTGCCAATCAAAAGTTCGATCTCAGACTACCAAGCGATGTTGACGTTGGTGATACCATTCTCATCTCGTTTGAATCCGAGAATGGATGTGTCGGTGAATTGACGTTTACCATTGTATCGGACCGTAAATGCCCGGATATTCTTGTTTCTGTTGAAACCAAATTAAACTCCGAAAAATGGAGTAAGAATATAAAACGTGGAGAAACCATCGAGCTGGCAGCAAATGAACTCCAAGGGGAATACTGGTTCAGGATGTTTTTGAGCCAGGACAGCTCGTACATGGTAAAGTGGTTTGATCCGAACACAGGAATGTGGGAAAGAAAAAGGGATGGCAAATCTTTGTACAGTTCAGGTAGTCCAGGTGAAGACCACTGGATTCTCTTTCCAACAGGTAATGGAGGTCTACTTTTGGACGGACTCTACAAAGTAGAAATAAGTTCATATGAAGACGAGAATTGTCACGGCTTCTTTTTCGTGAAAATTGGTGAAGGCAGTCCAGGTCCAGATCCCGATGGAGAGAACCTTTTGATCGTCAAGAGCAGCTTCGACATTGATCCAGGCGATCCGCAAGCGCCAGGAACGGAAGCGACGATTACTTTCAGCGTGAAAAACGCTGGTAAGTTGACACACGATACAAAATTGGCGATCAGATGGGAAAGTTCAACAAAAGAAACAATTCTCGATGTAAATGACTTTAAAGCAGGCGAGGTTCGCAAAATCACTGTACCAACCAAGTATCCGCAAAAAACAGAGGATTTCATTGCGAATATCAATCCGTCCAAGAACAAACCGGATAACGAAACGATCTGGCCAGATAACCGCGCCCAATGGCCTGTGAAGATCGTCGGCGGAAATATCCCGCAGCCTCCCGGGGGAGGGGAGAATTACGATGGCGGCGAAATCGGGCTGGAGATATACGACAGCGAGAATCGCCAGTTACAAAAGCTGCCGGTACAAGCAGATGGCGTATGGGAACGCGAGCCAGCCAAAATTCGCGTAGTGATCGATCAGGCGAAAATCAACGAAGGCTTTCAAAAGACGCAGCAGCAGATCAATCAAAAAATTACGGAATACAAGCTGCAACTGGAGCAGGCGGTCAGCGGGGAGGACGTCAAAAACATTGCCGTTACGGCCAGCCCCGGCTGGATCACAGACGCCAAAAGCCTTGCTGTCTACACGCCCGCTCTGCTGGATTTACAAGTGACAGGTCCGGGAATCCCGCAGCAATGGCAGGTAGCCAGTACGTCCATGGGGGGAGACTTTTTGTACACGGGCACGCATGTCCCCACCCAAACGACGTGGAGACAAGTGCTGCAAAATCAGCCATACAAAGCGCAAATCAACGGCTTTGTCATTGCCATGGATTACAAAATTGATTTTACGCTGACCTACGATGTGTGTTCCACAAACGAGGAGGACCAGGAAACGTGCGAAGCGCAAACTGCCGTTCGCTCGATGACGGGTCGCTACACGATTACGGTAAAAGGGGGAGAGCGCAGCTTTGAGGTGTTTGAGCCGAATGCGACTAGCTTCATTCAGCATACGCCGGAATGGTCAGAATACCATGCGCGCGACCGTTATAAGGACAGTGCGCCCAACGATTTTTATGCGGGCGAGCGGATTTTGGCGCGCGTGGAACTGCAGGAGCGTCACCGCCATCCGGTCAGCGGCCAGTTTCCGCTGATTGTTTCGGCAAAAGCATGGATATCCGAGACGGGACGGAGGCAGACGCCATTGCAGTCTTTGCTTTCGTTGCAAGCATTTTCAAACCAGCGCTGGGGCGGACAGTCCTTTTCAGCGTCCAAGCTGGGGACGCGCGAGGTGGGCGTAGATACACCGTTGATGGGAGACAAGCAGCACGGCTTTGCAAAGGGCGGCTCCTATGCGGTTTACTATCAGGTGCAGTTTCGGTTTGGCGTTGACAAAGGCTTTCCTTATTTGAACAAAACGGCCGGGCAAGGCCATGAGCAGGCGGATTACCGGGTGCCTTTCCGGATTATCGCCAATGCCTGGGAGCGGCAAGGAATCCGCAACCACACGACGCAGTAAATATATTTGCACCCCTTATCTGTCTTTTTTTACTGTTTTAGGTAGATGGAGGATGAGGGGGAGTGTTACGATGAAAACGGCCAAGCGCCTGTCTTATTTCCTTTTTTTGTTGGTGATGTGCTGGACGAATGCTGTCGGGACCGGATGGGCCAGAGAGCGTGAGCTTTTCGTCGAAGCGGCGTGGGCTTGGGTGGAAAAGGGCGAGGTGCGCATTCAGGCGCAATTGTCAACAAGTCCTGAGCGGATCGAGCTGGAAATTGCCCAGGATGGCGAAAACAAGAGCCGCACCTTTCGCAACGATTCACGTATATCCGCCGCTGTACAGCCTACAGGAGACAGCCCTTTACTGATAAGCCTGCGCGAGCCGGATGAGGACGAGCCATTGGTAAGCTGGCAGCTTGATCTGGCTGGTAGAGACATGACTTACGCGGAAAAGCTGACGGTGAAGAAGGCGTCCTGGGGCAGACGTGCAGAGGTGAATGCGGAGTTGCTGGCGTTAACCACGCTTTTCGAGCAGAGGCAAGGGCAAACGACAAGCCAGGCAGACGAGGTTGAAGCAGTCAGCCACAACGAGGATGAGTCCGGCATAGACGAGTCTGACTCCAACGATGCCGACCAGACGCTGGACGAGTTGGCGCAAGAGTTTTACGCCGACTTTGCAGCCAGCGGCAAGCCGGAAGAAATCGAGCTGCGCAGCAGAGAGGTTATTTTTGAACTGGAGCCTAACGATACGTTTGGAAAAGCCGACTGGCTGTTTGACGGAAAGGATGCCAGAGGGAAGATCGGGGCGGCAGGCGACGTGGATTATTGGAAGATCAAAGGGACGAAGCACGGGCGGATGAATGTTTCCTTGCGCGAGATTCCATACGGTCAAGACTATCAACTGTACGTATTTGATGCAGAGCAAAACGAGCTTGGCCGTTCCGAACGCCCAGAAGAGAGCGACGAGTCCGTCGAAGGCATCGGACTGGAAAAAGACCAATGGTATTACATCGCAGTAAAAGGGCAACGGGAATCCCACCATAAAGATTTCTACTACCGCCTGCGGGCTGATTTTCTGGCTGACCAGTCGGATGCAAAAGCCGATGGGTACGAGCCTAACAACACGTTACAGGAGGCGCATGAACTGCCCGCCGATTTTTCTGCGTCGCTTACCGGGAATCTGCATGCGAACACAGACGTCGATTACTACCGCTATTCCTTTTCGCTGACATCGACTTTCATGGTCGATCTAAAAGACATTCCCGCGGGGATGGACATGGACCTGTATGTGCAGGATGAACAAGGCAAAGTACTGGCGAAATCAGAAAAACCGAAAAACGCCAACGAGCAAATCATCATGAACGTCAATCCCGGAAGCTACATCATCAAAGTAATGGCCAGCAAGCGATCCGGCTTCACGCCCAATTCCTACAAGCTTAACGTGGCTGCGAAGACGATTCCGGTCATCTTGATCCCGGGGATAGGTGGCTCCCGTCTGGTTGCAGAGGAAAACGGCAAAGCCTCAGAAATATGGCTTGGCCTTGGCGACAGTCTGCTTGGAATCAATGACCCTAAGCATCGGCGCCTGCTCTCCCTGGAGCCGACGAGGCCGAACAGTGTCGAGGTGCGGCCGAGGGAAACGGGCGTCACTATTTACCCGGAACGTGACGATGAAGGATTCAGCGCCATTGAGTATCTTTCCTATTCTCCGCTGGACCCTGTCCGCAATATGACGGAGCAGTATTACAGCATGGTAAAGGAACTGGAGAGGATGGGCTACAAAAAGCACCGCACCATTTTCGCCATGCCGTATGACTGGCGATACAGCAGCACGAAAAATGCGGCCGAGTTGAAGAAAAAAATCGATCTCGCCCTGGAGCGGTCAGGGGCACGGCAGGTTCATTTGGTCGCGCACAGCATGGGCGGCTTGCTGACGAGAGAGACGCTGCTTGCAAACGTTTCGTATCAGCCAAAAATCAATCGCATCGTCTACATGGGTACGCCGTTTCTCGGTTCCCCGCGAGCTTATCAGGCGATCAAGTACGGGTACAATTTCTCGATTCCGTGGATGGATGAGGAGACAGGAAAAATCATTTCGGAATACGCTCCGGCTGTGTACGAACTGCTGCCGTCCAAAAAGTACTTTGAAACGGCTGGTTTCCTGAGAAAAAACCGCAACGATACTTACAGCTACACAGAATTTTTGCAGGACAAAAAAATTCGCCTGGATTACGCTCCGCTGGTCAAGCAAGGCGGCTCGCTCCATGAAAAATGGGACAAAAAGACGATCAATGTGCCGCAGTATTCCATTGTCGGCACAGGTCAAACGACTTTTTTAGGCTACTTCTTCGACGCGTACCACAACGAATGGGTGCCTTATTACGACCAGGGACTGGGAGACGGAACCGTCCCCTATATCAGCGCCAACTACGCCCAAAAAGACATAAAGAAAAGGTATTATGTGACAGGAGAGCATGCCAAGCTGCCGACCATTCCGGAAGTCATGAAGCAAGTGACCCAACTGCTGAAAGGAATCGAGGAAACACAGCCTGGGCTGCGCAATCAAGTCCCGGGAAAAAGCGCCAAGTATTTGTACTACATTATTTCCAAAGAGGACGGAACGTTTCCTGAGCTGACGTTCCACAAAAATGGCAGTATCATCACCCTTGCTGCCGACGAAAAGGAAGTGCGGGACGATCTCGCTATCGAGTACCACGGCAACATTGTCGTCATCCATGTGCTCGACCAAGAGGAGCTGGAGTTTGAAACGCCTCCACCGCAACAGGATGAAAACTCGCCGAAGTTTATCATCAAACGTTTTTCGTCAGAAGATTCGCGAGACGATGAGGAACACGGCAAGCGCTACCGCCTGGACGAGCATGGCCTGTCGCAAGAAAAGCACTCAGTAGACTAATCGCATTCATAGAACGAAGCGGAGAACCACTCATACACAACAAACGAAGCTAATACAACGAACACAGAGAACCATTCGCAAGCAACAAATGGTGCCCAGTAAAATAACGCAAACAGCTACAATCCGCAACCGCAACAAGCAACAACATTGCGCCGGGAGCGGACGACAGGATCGTCCACCAGTATCAGGCGACAGCCAAAAAGTAAAGCCAAAAAGTAAAAGTTTAGAAAGGACCTGAAAAATGGACAACTTATTTGTCTGGCTATTTCTCGGCCCGTTTATGTATTCCATTGAATTGGGAGGACCGATCATCGGGCTGATTGTGACAGGCTGCATGTGGGCGGTGTTTGGGTTTCGCGGCTGGCCGACGTTTGGCGCGGCGTTTCTCACCAGTTTTTTGTACTACATGATAGCCGTTCCTTCCAGTACTATGCTGGGCTCGCTGCTGATTATCAAAGCCGCGATGGCGGTTCATTCTGCTCTGCTTCTTACCTTGATAATGTGGCTATTCGACAAGGTCATGAAGCGATACCGAAGAAAGCAGGCGGCGGGCAACGAACCGCTCGAAAAATGAACGGGAAATAACCGGGCACATGGGCAAATTGCGTCGCTGTTGGTTTCCGAGTAGAATAAAGAAAGGAGAATCTGTGTCTGGAGGGCGTGTAAATGGATATTTTTGATAACAAAAAAGGCGGCTTTACGATCATGAGCGGCAAAACCGATGTTCATGGCGGGTTTGGTCAAGGTGTACTCGACTTGAATGCGGTATCGTCGGTCATCATCGACGGCGACGAGGCGTACATCGACATGGGCGCTTTGCATGCGAAAAGCTCGGTTGAAAAAGGGATCAAATGGACGACGAACAAAGAAGAAGTGCCGAACGGAAAGCCTTATTGGCTCGTTTGGGTAACCGTTGACCGCAACGAAAATGGCCCGTACTATGCTGGTGCGACTGCGTGCTATATGGAAATTGATCGGGAAGCGCGCCGCGGATACAAAATTTTGGCGGACCATGTGAATCGGATGGACTACTCCATGAAGCGCCGTATCATGCTCGAAGAACTGGGCGAAAAGGAAAAAGCGGCGCTGAAAAAATTGTTGATCGACAACAATGCAGCCATGTTTGAAAATTCTTCAGAGGAATTAAAGCGAAGTTTGTCCTAATGCTGGAAATCGTGAACGGTCTGTGAACAAATTGTGAAATCAATTGTTACCAGAATTGAAGTCAGGTAAACTTATTTCTATATCTGTGTACATGTACACTGGGTCAACAAACAGGGAAAGAGCCGTCACTCTTTCCCTGTTTGTGTTCATGCTGCCGTTGTGATTCAAGCCAATGGCTCAAGCATGTTCCCCTCAGCAAATACACATTGGAGTAAATACACATCAGGCTTTTTTTACAGGTCATGCTTTGTGGCGAACGCGGAACACTAATGAGGCTCGAACCAAACTGTCTGACGGAAGGGGCGGTACGAATGAGTGAAAATCCGCGTGAGCAGGAGCAGTCCCATGACCATTTTGTGAAGCACGGCGGCGTCCATTTCCGCACGCATGTGTCACCTGTTGAAATCAACAACTTCGTCCGGAAGCTCCCGGCGGGCAAACGGGAAAGCTTGTTTGAAGTATTGGAGCAACTCGATCAGGCCGGGCTGATTACGGTCATCAACGACCACGTCTTCGCAGATGGAGACGGCGTTGTAGGCGGCGGAGACAACAACCAGTCGTTTTCGTGAATGAAAAAAAGGACGCAACTCCTCGCGAGTGCGTCCTTTTCCTTTTGCCCCCTTATTGCTCAGGCTTCCACCAACTGCCCATCCGCTGCCAAAACGTCGACGAATCAGGTGGAGTGAGCGGTGTAGGCGCCTGGTGGTCGGCCGGAATGTGATCGGTGCAGTAATCGTGCGGTTCTGTTCCGCTGGCGAAATAAAACAACTGGGGGTTCGGGCAATGCTCGGTCGCCAATTTCCCGGATGCCGGATCAATGTAGACGGACACGACGCCTGCCGGCATGTCAAAGAGGGCGGGTGGTTGTCCTTTTAGCGCGCTTTCCATGAAGCTGGCCCAAATTTTTTTGGACATATAGCCTTCTTTCACATCGTCCACTTTTTGATTTTTGTCGTATCCTACCCAGACCGTCGCTACCAGTTGAGGCGTGAATCCGCTCAGCCAGGCATCATAATCGGTAGAGCCTGTCTTCCCGGCCACGGGCCGATTCAACTCGTTTGCGACTCGATACCCGGTTCCGCCGCGCTCAAATACGCTTTGCATCATATTGACCAAGAGCGCTGAGGCGACTGGATCGGCTACACGGGTTTTTTCCGTCTTTTCTTCGACCAAAATGTTGCCTTCGCTGTCCTCAATCGAGGTGATTGCGATTGGTTGAACAGCTTCTCCCTTGTTGACGATGGCCGCATAAGCCGCATTCAGCTCCAGCGGGGAGACGGGAGACGTTCCCAGCGCCAGAGAAGGTACGGCTTGCATCGGGCTGGTAATGCCCAAGCTTTTGGCTTGCTCGACGACTTTTTGCGGACTGAGAAAATCAATGGTTTTCACTGCGTAAATGTTGTCGGAAGTTTTGATGGCTTCGCGCATGTTAATCATCGCGTTTGCATACCGTCCGCCGAAATTGCTCGGAATGTACTGCTTGTTATTGTCGTAGGTGAACACGGTCGGCTCGCTTTTCATCATCGTCAGCGGCGTGTAGCCGTTTTGCAGGGCTGCCAGGTACATGATCGGCTTGAAGGAAGAGCCCGGCTGTCTTTTGCCGAGTACGCGATTGTACTGGCTCGTTTTGTAATCCCGTCCCCCGACCATTGCTTTGATATGACCGGTAGCAGGGTCCATCGCAACCAATGCGGCTTGCAGGTTCGGATTGTCCTTTGGCAGCGTCGAAGCGATGATTTCCTCCGCCTTTTTTTGCATGACCGGGTCGAGCGTCGTATGGATTTTCAAGCCGCCGTGGATGAATTTTTCCTCGTCAATGCCGTACTTGTTTTTCACCAGATTCGCGATGTAATCACGGAAATACGGGGCCTGCTCGGCGATATTTTCCGCAGTGCGCTGTTTCAGCTTGATCGGCTCCGCATAAGCTTGTTCGGCTTCTTTGGCCGTGAGCATCCCGTCGCGTTCCATCGCTTCGAGAATGAGCTTTTGCCGCGATTTTGCCCGCTCAAAATCAACGAAAGGAGAGTAGTAAGTAGGGCCTTTCGGAATGCCTGCCAGCATCGCGCTTTCGGCTACGGTCAAGTTTTTGGCGTCCTTGCCGAAATACGTTTGGGCGGCCGCCTGGACTCCATAGGCAGAGTGACCGTAATAAATTTGGTTCATGTACATTTCCAAAATTTCATCTTTGCTATAATTCAGCTCCAACTGAATAGCGAGCAGCGCTTCCTTGATCTTTCTTTCCCATGTCTTGTCCAACGTCAAATACAGATTGCGCGCCAACTGCTGGGTAATCGTGCTGGCTCCCTGGCGCATGTCCATGTTGATGACGTCGACGTAGGCGGCCATGGCCAGCCGTTTCCAGTCGAAGCCGTAATGCTCCCGAAACGAACGGTCTTCGATGGCGATTGTCGCGTTGATGAGCGCAGGCGATATTTCCTGGATCGGGACAGAAATGCGGTTTTCTCCCCGATGCATCGTGTCCAGCACTTCTCCATTAGAGGCGTAAATCGTTGTCGTCTGCTTCACGAATGTCTCGGGAAGCGGTTGGGAACGCAAGTACAAAATCAACAGCAAAATGGCAAAAGATAAGCATAATAGGCTGAGTATGGAAAATTTTACAAATTTCTTGGCCCAGCGTAAATAACGGAGCAGGGAGGGCTCGCGCATGACTTCCATTTTGCCTCTCCTCCTTTCTATCGTTTGAATGAGCAAAACGGTGATGGTCGTTTTGCTGACTGACTGGCGGTCCCATCTCCTTTTTTTGAAAAAACAGCGAGACGTTTTTCGCCCAAAAGAGGACATACTAAAGGACGCATGATACTTCTAGTATGGGTAAGCCGTTTGCTGGATAAACTTGCCTGTCGCCTGAAAAACGGCAGGGAGAGCAGCTTTTTCGGCCGCACAGAAAAAAAACTTGCTTTTTGATTGGCAGCTACTATAATTTTCTTGTTATATTGTATTTTCATGCGGTCAATTGAAGGAGGTTACATAACCATGAATATGGAATTGTGGTACACCGAAAAACAAACGGAAAATCACGGGATAACAACGAAAATTACTGATACCCTATACAGTGAGAAATCCGAGTTTCAACAAATCGACGTCATTACTACGAAGCAGTTTGGTCGTATGTTAGTACTTGATGGCATGGTTATGACCACCGATGTCGATGAGTTTGTTTACCACGAGATGATTTCTCACATCGCTCTCAATACGCATCCAAACCCGAAAAAGGTTCTGGTTGTCGGTGGCGGCGACGGCGGTGCAATCCGTGAAATCGTGAAGCATGCGGCTGTGGAAAAAGCAGTTCTGGCCGAAATCGACGGTGGCGTAATTGAATCCTGCAAAAAATACTTCCCTGAAATTGCAAGCGCACTGACTGGTAATCCAAAGGTCGACGTGCAAGTAATTGACGGGATCAAGCATATCCATGACCACAAAGGCGAGTACGATGTGATTATGGTTGACTCGACAGAGCCAGTGGGACCAGCGGTAGGTCTGTTCGAAAAAGGCTTCTACCAAGGCATTCACGATGCGCTGAAACCGGACGGCATCATGGTGGCGCAAACCGAATCTCCATGGTTCAACCGCGATCTCATCAAACGCGTATTCAAAGACCTGAAATCCATCTTCCCGGTTACTCGTCTGTACACTTGCAGCATCCCTACTTATCCATCCGGTCTGTGGAGCTTCACCATCGCTTCCAAGCAGTACGATCCGTTGGAAGTAGATCCGGCGAAAATCAAAGACCTGGGTACCAAATACTACAATGCGGAAGTTCACCACGCTGCTTTCAAACTGCCAAACTTTGTGGCTGAGCTGACCCGCGACTAATCGGAGGAGGACAACCCTGATGCGTTTTGACGAAGCATACTCCGGCAATGTCTTCATCCGCAGCCACAGCAGCTATGAAGAAAGCCAAGCAGTGATTTACGGCATGCCGATGGACTGGACAGTCAGCTTCCGTCCGGGGTCCCGTTTCGGCCCTGCCCGTATCCGCGAAGTGTCGATCGGTCTGGAAGAGTACAGCCCGTACTTGGACAGGCTGCTCGAAGACATCAAATACTTTGACGCAGGCGACATTCCGCTTCCTTTTGGAAACGTCGAAGGCAGCCTGGATGCAATCCGCACGTTCGTGGCAAAAGTGCTGGAAGACGGCAAGTTCCCACTCGGACTGGGCGGCGAGCATCTCGTGTCTTGGCCGGTATTCCAGGCCGTTTATGAAAAGTACAAGGACATGGTAGTCTTCCACTTTGACGCGCATACTGACCTGCGCGACAACTATGAAGGATACCAGTATTCCCACTCCACGCCAATCAAAAAGGTGTGCAACCTGATCGGCGGCAAAAATGTGTATTCTTTCGGCATCCGCAGCGGCATGAAGGAAGAGTTCGACTGGGCGAAGGAAAACATGCACCTGTACAAATACGATGTGCTGGAGCCAGTGAAGCAAGTGCTGCCGACGATCGGCAACCGTCCGATCTACCTGACCATCGACATTGATGTTCTGGACCCGGCGCACGCACCTGGCACAGGCACAACCGAAGCAGGCGGCATTACTTCCCGCGAGCTGTTGGACACCATCCACTACATGGCGAAAAACGGCGCCAATGTCATCGGCTGCGACCTGGTGGAAGTGGCTCCTGTGTACGATCACAGCGAGATGACGCAAATCGTGGCATCGAAAATCGTGCGCGAGCTGCTGCTCAGCTTTGTAAAATAACAATACGAACAACAGACAAGCCTCCGGTTTTCGCAAAAAGCCGGGGGCTTTTTTCATGCTGTCCCGCCTGGAGGTAACTGGAGGCAGTCCTATCATTCAGCCACTTAAACAACATTTTTGTTTACAAAGTATATAAAAATAGATAAAATTGCCATACAGAGTAAAAAGCTGCCGAAGCTTTTTTCAAGGGAGTTGTTTCGTATGAGAGAGGTTTTTGCTCACGTCCAGTTTCGCAAGCTGTTTTTCTCCAATCTTTTTTCCGGCTTCGGTCAGGGCATGACGATGATCGGGATTGCCTGGTATTTGGTGGAGACGACAGGCTCTGCACAGCTTTTGGGTTCTACCATGTTCAGCTCTGCGGTCCTGATGTTTTTCATCGGGCCGTACATCGGGACGCTGATTGACCGTTTTTCCCGCAAAAAAATGCTGCTCGTGGAAAACCTGATCGGCTTCGGCGTGCTCGGGATATTGGCTGCCTGGGGATTTTTCGGAGAGTACTACGAGTGGATGCTGATTACGATTTACCTGGTGACGACCTTCATGTACCAGATTCACTATCCGGCACAGTCTGCGCTTGTCCAGGAAACGTTTGAGCCAAGGCACTACAGCGATATCAATAGCCTGCTGGAGATCGAGGGGCAGACGGCGTCTGTACTGGCAGGGGCTTTTTCCGGCATTTTGCTCGGCCACTATGGCTTGCACATTGTCATTTTGTTCAATGCGCTGACGTATCTGTTTGCCTTCTGTCTGCTCTCTACGATGAAATACACGTTCACGCTGGAGGGCGAGGCGAAGCTGAGCCAGGGCGTATCCTGGGTCAGCCAGTTCGGCCAAAGCTGGCGCTACATAAAGGAGAAAAAAGGCTTTCTCGTCTTCGGGATTTGTGCGCTGATGCCGTTTATCGCCGTCATGGCGAGCAATCTGCTGAAGCCTGTCTACGTCAGCCAAACGTTGAAGGCGGATGTCTCGGTGTATTCCTTCGGGGAGATGGCGTATGCGCTGGGAGCGGTCGCAGCCGGCATCCTGGTGTCGGTCGTTGTGCGCAAAATGGGACAGCTTGCGGCCATGGTCGGAAATACGCTGCTGTTTGCCGTAGTGATTGTGGCGATGGTGGCTTTGCCCTACGGCTGGGCTTTGATCGCTGCCTACACGTTTTACGGCTGGAGCAACGCCTCTGCCCGCCTCATCCGGCAGTCGCTCTACATGACCGTCGTGCCGAAGCAGTTTATGGGGCGAGTGATGAGCTTTTTCAACTCGCTTGGCATGATGATGCGCCTTGTGCTCATCGGCGTCTTTACCGTCATGATCGACTACACGGGAGCAGGTGCAGGCTACCTCGTTCTCGCGGGATTGCTCTTGCTGGCGGCGATCGGTGTCGCGGCGACGATGCGCTTCCTTTTGGCTGACGCAAAAGAACAGGCGGTTGCAACCCACGAGGGATGATCGTAAAATGAATGGATGATTTGCGGACAGAAAGTAGAAATCATGGAGTGTGGAAGTCGTCATGCAAGAAGTACAGATGAAGCTGTCAGCCAGACATCGCGTCAACGGCGAATGGGATGAATCGACGCATCAGTACGAAGGGAAGCTCGTGCAAAAAGCCAGCGCCTGGTATTTGACGTACAAAGAACAGTTGGAAGGCGTGGGGGAAGTCAGTACGACGCTCAAGCTGACGGACAGAGCCGTTACACTCGTGCGCCAGGGAGGCGTGTCGACCAGACAGCATTTTGAAAAAGGGGCCAGCACGCACGGTACCTACCAAAGCCCGTACGGCCCGTTTGCGATGGAGACGCACACGAGCAAGCTGCGCATCCGCTATGCGGAGGAAGCGCCGGTGCAGGTGGAAATTTTTTACCAGACCTGGATGAACGAGCAGTACGCGGGCGAGCACGAACTGAAAATCGAACTTGGAAAATAAGCCGCTCTTTGCAAGGGCGGTTTTTTGCACGTACAATAGAAGGACTCGCGGCAGGATATGGAAGGAGGGCACAGGCGTGTTCGTACTCGTAAATGGCCTCATTGCCGGGCTTGGTTTGGCTGCCTTTTTGGCGCTGGGGGACGGTTTGTTCGAAACCAGTACGTTTCCTGTGCTGATCGATGTCAGCTACGTCCCGGGCATGGAAAATTTGCCGTCGATTGCAGAGCTGTTGATTCACCTTTTCATCAGTGTCATCATCGCCTTTTTTCTCATGTATTTTTACCCGCGGGATAATCGCGGCAAAACCATCCGCTATTTGCTGTGCTGGATGCTTGCGTTCGCGGTCGCCTTTTTGCCTTTTAGCCTGCTGAGCAAGGTGCAAATGACGTGGACCGCGTTTTTTATATGGGTTTTGGGACATTTGCTGTACACGATGATGCTCTCGATTCAGGTCGCGCGAAATCGGTAGGCTGATGCGCATTTGCCGAATTTTCGGCATAGTGATGGTTTTTTGGCAGCAAGGTTGAAAGGAGTGGAGGCCAGCATGCCGTTGTCTGATACGGTGGAAATGTTGCAGGCGATACTGGGGGCAATTGATGAGGGGATTCACGTAGTCGATGCGGATGGAATCACGATTTTCTATAACCACGTCGCGGCCAGGCTTGACGGGCTTACGCCAGAGGAAGTGCTCGGAAAGCCGCTTCTGGAGGTGTTTCCGTCGCTTGATCGGCATTCGAGCACGCTGCTGCGCGTAATCGAGAGCGGGGACGCGATCTACAATCAGACACAGACGTATAAAAACTGGAAAGGGATGCGGGTCGAGACGGTCAACACGACGCTTCCGGTACGCGTCGGCAAAAGGCTGGTCGGCGCAGTCGAGGTCGCCAAAGATATCGGCAAGCTGAAAGAGCTGTCGGAGCGCCTCGTCGACTTGCAGGCGAAGATCAGCAAGCCGAAGCGCGCCAAGCGGGGAGCGGAGGAGCTTGCCTTTCACTTCGACGACATTTTGACGAAGAGCGAAAAGATGAAACGGCTGAAGGAACGGGCGAAAAAAGCGGCGCGAACGACTTCGCCCGTGCTGATTTACGGCGAGACGGGGACGGGGAAGGAACTGTTTGTCCAGTCCATCCACCAGGCGTCTTCGCGCAGCGGCAAGCCGTTTATCGCGCAAAACTGTGCGGCTCTTCCCGCGTCTCTCCTGGAGAGCCTGTTGTTCGGCACGGTGAAGGGAAGCTTTACGGGAGCGGACGATCGCCCCGGGCTGTTTGAACTGGCAGACGGCGGCACGTTGTTTTTGGATGAGTTGAACAGCATGCCGCTCGATTTGCAGGCAAAGCTGCTGCGCGTGCTGCAGGATGGACAGATTCGGCGAATCGGCGGAAGCCAGTCGACCAAAGTCGACGTCCGCGTCATTGCGGCCGTCAACGAAGCTCCGCAATCGCTTGTGGAGCGCGGCCTGATGCGAACCGACCTGTACTATCGGATCAATGTTGTTTCCTTTGAATTGCCGCCGTTGCGCGAGCGCAGAGAAGATGTGGAACTGCTGGTGGAGCACTTTTTGAGCAAATTCAACCGCGAGTTCGCCATGAATGTGCGCGGAGTCAGCCAGGAGGTGGCCCAACTGTTTGCGCGCTACGACTGGCCGGGTAACGTCCGGGAGCTGGAGCACGTCGTCGAGGCTGCGATGAACATGGTCGAGGGCGACATGTTGCTGCTGGAGCATCTGCCCGCTCATATGCTGGAGCGTGCGCTGCCGGAAACGCCTCTGCACACACTCTCGTCAGACCCGGTTTCCTTGCTCGCGGAAAAGGAAGGCTGTACACTGCCCGAGCTTCTGCGCGAGCTGGAGGAGCGGATCATCGGGGACGCACTGAAAAAGACTGATGGCAACGTACTGCGCGCGGCGAAGCTTTTGGGAATCCCCAGGCAAACGCTGCAATACAAGCTTTCGCAACGGATGATCCCGCCCTGTTGAATGCCGAAAATTCGGCAGCCCCAACAGACGGACTAGACGAGCGAAACGCTTACAAAACGATCTATTTCTTATTTTCTAAATCTTTAGATTTGATTGGCACGACCCTTGCATCTTTACTTGGTCGAGTGAAACGCATGAGGGTTCACTACAGACGAGAGGAGATGTGAAGCAGATGACAGTAGCGACAAGACGTGACTGGCGTTCCATTGAGCTTTGGAAGGACGTGCCGGAAGAAAAGTGGAATGACTGGATGTGGCAGTTGACCCACACCATCAAGACCGTAGATGATTTGAAGCAGGTCATCAACCTGACGCCGGAAGAGGAAGAGGGCGTGCGCATTTCGACGCAAACCATTCCTTTGAATATTACGCCGTACTACGCTTCCCTGATGGACGTGGACGATCCGAAAGATCCGGTGCGCATGCAATCCGTACCGCTGTCTTCGGAAATGGTGCGCACGAAGTACGACATGGAAGACCCTCTGCACGAGGACACGGATTCTCCGGTTCCCGGCCTGACGCACCGCTATCCGGACCGCGTGCTTTTCCTTGTCACGAACCAATGCTCGATGTACTGCCGCTATTGCACGCGCCGCCGCTTCTCCGGCCAGATCGGGATGGGCGTGCCAAAAAAACAGCTCGACGCCTGTATTGAATACATCCGCAGCAGACCGGAAGTGCGTGACGTGCTTCTCTCTGGCGGAGACGGACTGTTAATCAACGACCGCGTGCTGGAATACATCATCAGCAGCCTGCGCGCGATCCCGCATGTGGAGATCATCCGCATCGGTACCCGTGCGCCTGTTGTATTCCCGCAGCGGATTACGGAAAACTTGTGCAACATCCTGAAAAAATACCATCCTGTATGGCTCAATACACACTTCAACCATCCTAAGGAAATTACGCCGGAAGCGAAGCAGGCTTGCGAAATGTTGGCAAACGCGGGCGTGCCTCTGGGCAACCAGGCCGTCATTCTCGCCGGAATCAACGACTGCCCCAACACGATGAAAAAGCTGGTGCAGGATCTGGTAAAAATTCGCGTCCGTCCGTACTACATCTATCAATGCGACCTGTCTGAAGGGATCGGCCACTTCCGCGCTCCCGTCAGCAAAGGAATCGAAATCATCGAGCACCTGCGCGGCCATACTTCCGGCTACGCCGTACCGACCTTCGTGGTGGATGCTCCGCACGGCGGCGGGAAAATTCCGGTCAGCCCGAACTACATTATTTCCCAGGCGTCCGACAAAGTGGTGCTGCGCAACTTCGAAGGCGTAATCACTTCGTATCCGGAGCCGAAGCAGTACCATGAGCACGACGAGGAAAACTGCGAATACTGCATCGCGGCAAAAGGCAAGGCAGTCGGTATCGCCGCGCTCATGCAGGATGAAGCAGACAACCTGGAGCCGGCCGACCTGCCGCGCAACAAGCGCATCAAGGCGACAAAAGTCAAGTCGCTGGCCGATGTGCGCATGGAGCAAAAGGCGAAAAAGGAACAAAGCGCAGTAGAAACAAAAGAAGCGTCCGGCAAATAAAGAGAGCAAAAAGGAACGTAAAGCGGCTGCCTGCTACGAACAGGCGGCCGCTTGTTTTTTGTACATCCGAAAAAAAGGGCAGCATAGCGAGAGCGAGACTTCCGAACTCCGAACTCCACACTCCGCATGAAGTGAGACAGCAATGCCGGTACGAAGGCTGCGCTAAACAGCCTGGCGCCGCCCACTTTTCTAATGAGAATATTTCCAACTTTATTTGGAGGATGGTTGATTTGCCACTTATGTGATAAGATCAGATTACAGCAGTATGAGCGAACGTTCAGTCGGTTTTATTTCATTCTTTTAAAAAATCAAACTTACCGACTGAATAGTCATTCATTTTTCTTTTTGATTCTGATAAGATAGAAAGTAAAGACAACTCGTGAAAGTGGGGGAGTAGAAACATGCTGGCACTTATCAATCTGATCGCGTTTTTCCTGGTGCTCGCTTACGGGCTGTATCTGGCCGGACATGTTGTGTACAGCAGATATTTGTTCATCAAGCTGGGCAAAAAGCCAGATGTGAAAGATGACTTTGGCGCACGTATCAACCTGATGCTGGACAACGTCATTTTCCACAAGAAGCTGTTGAAGGACAAAAAGAGCGGGATCATGCACGTCGTGATGTTTTACGGCTTCATTATCCTCCAGTTCGGCGCGATTGAGCTGGTTATCAAGGGGCTGTCCAAAGGCTTCGAGCTTCCGTTTGGCAGCGCTCACAAATATTTTTCGCTCATGCAGGAGATTACTACGTTTCTCATCCTGGCCGCCGTCGGGTACGCCTTTTACCGCCGCTATATCGAGAAGCTGAAGCGGTTGAAGCGCGGCTTCAAGTCAGGGATCGTCCTGCTTCTGATCTCTTCCCTGATGGCGACCGTGCTGCTTTCCCTCGCCTTCGAGCAAATCTGGCTCGGCCATGAAGCATCCGTCTTTGCGCCGATTTCCTCCGTGATCGCGATGGCGTTTTCCGCGATTGGCGTAGGGACGACAGGTGGAGCGGTTCTGTTTTACGTATTCTGGTGGGCGCATCTGATTATTTTGCTGGGCTTTGCCGTCTACGTGCCGCAGTCCAAGCACGCGCACTTGCTGTTTGCTCCGGTAAACGTCTGGTTCAAAAAGCTCGACCCGCCCGGCAAGCTGTCCAGCATCAACTTCGAGGACGAGACGCAGGAAGTGTTCGGCGTAGGCAAGATCGAGGACTTTACGCAAACGCAGTTGATCGACCTGTACGCCTGTGTCGAGTGCGGACGCTGTACGAATATGTGTCCGGCATCCGGTACCGGAAAAATGCTTTCGCCGATGGACCTGATTACGAAAATGCGCGACCATTTGACGGAAAAAGGGGCGGCTGTCACCTCCCGCACGCCGTGGATGCCGAACTTCGCGTTTTCGCAAACGACGGCCAACCAGATCGCTTTGCAAGCGTCCGAAGTAGCGGCCACAGCCGAAGAGGCGACATCTGTCTACGAGAAAAACTTGATTGGCGATGTGATTACCGAGCAGGAGCTGTGGGCTTGTACGACCTGTCGCAACTGCGAGGATCAATGCCCGGTCATGAACGAGCACGTGGAAAAAATCATCGACATGCGCCGCTACCTGGTGATGACGGAAGGCAGCATGCCAGCCGAAGCGCAACGCGCCTTGAACAATATCGAGCGCCAGGGCAACCCGTGGGGAATCAACCGCAAAGACCGGATGAAGTGGATCGAAGGTCTGAACGGGCAATACGAAGTGCCGACGGTCAAACAGGTCGAGGACTTCGAGTATTTGTTCTGGGTAGGCTCGATGGGGTCGTTTGACTTGCGCAGCCAAAAAATTTCCCAGGCGTTCGTGAAGCTCATGCACGAAGCAGGCGTCAAGTTCGCCATCCTCGGCAACGAGGAAAAGAACTCGGGAGACACAGCGCGCCGCATCGGAAACGAGTTTTTGTTCCAGCAGTTGGCGCAGGAAAACATCGCGCTGTTCGAAGGCTACGAAGTCAAAAAAATCGTGACCTGCGACCCGCATGCGTACAATACGTTCAAAAACGAGTATCCGGAGTTCGGTCTGACTGCCGAAGTGTACCACCACTCCGAGCTGCTCGCCCAGTGGGTGAAGGAAGGCCGCCTGAAGCCGACCAAGGAAGTCAAGGAGCGCATTACGTATCACGACTCTTGCTATTTGGGGCGCTACAACGAGATTTACGACAAGCCGCGCGTCATTCTGGAAGCAATTCCTGGCGTGGAAGTAGTCGAGATGAAGCGCAGCGGCTGCGACAGCATGTGCTGCGGAGCGGGCGGCGGTCTGATGTGGATGGAAGAGCATGAGGGCACGCGGGTCAACGTGGCGCGCACAGAGCAAGCGTTGGAGGTCAATCCGACCGCAATCGCCAGCGCCTGCCCGTACTGCCTGACCATGATAAATGACGGCATCAAGACCAAGGAAAAGGAAGACGACGTCAAGACGCGCGATGTAGCGGAAATTTTGGCGGACGCGATCTAAAACAGAGAGGATCGGCACCGCGAAAACAGCCTGATACGAGGGAAAACTCAGGCTGTTCTTTTTTTCCTAATTCATTGACTAATCGAACAGAAGACGGCAAAATGAAGATAGCAGATAAAATGAACGAACGCTCGATCAATTTATTTTTCGTTAATAAGCTACGAAAAAGCCGAATGGAGGGCATGCGATGAAAACGGTGATTGTAGGGGCGGCACGTACCCCGTTTGGTAAATTTGGCGGCTCTTTGAAAGCGTTGTCTGCGGTAGAACTCGGCGCTGTCGTCATCAAGGAGGCAGTGGAGCGCTCCGGCATTTCCGGCGACCAGATCGACGAAGTCATCATGGGAATGGTCGTACAGGCAGGCGCGGGTCAGGTGCCTTCCCGCCAGGCCGCTCGCAAAGCCGGACTGCCCTGGAATGTGGCGAGCGAGACGATCAACAAAGTATGTGCCTCCGGGATGCGCGCCGTCACGATGGGCGACCAGATTATTCGCGCAGGGGACGGGGAAATCATCGTCGCAGGCGGGATGGAGAGCATGAGCAACGCGCCGTACGCTCTGCCGGATGCGCGCTACGGAATGCGGATGGGCGATGCCACCGTGCGCGATCTGATGATGTACGATGGCCTCACATGTCCGTTTGACCAGGTGCCGATGGCGATTCACGGCAGCAACGTAGCCGAAGAGTACGGAATTACGCGGGAAGCGCAGGACGAGTGGGCGCTGCGCAGTCAGCAGCGGGCTGCCAAGGCAGTGGAATCCGGGCTTTTTGCCGAAGAGATTGTCGCCGTCTCCATTCCGCAGAAAAAAGGAGAGCCGGTGCTGGTCACAAAAGACGAGGGACCGCGCCCGGATACCACCAGGGAAGGACTCGCCAAGCTGCCTCCGGTCTACAAAAAGGACGGCACAATTACGGCAGGCAATGCGCCGGGAATCAACGACGGAGCGGCAGCGATGGTGCTGATGTCTGACGAAAAAGCGAAGCAACTGGGCATCAAGCCGCTGGCGACGATTCTCGGGCATGCGCAGGTGGGGGCCGAAGCGCCCTACATCGCGACAACACCGGGTCTTGCGATCAACAAGCTGCTTGAAAAAACAGGGGTGTCGCTCGGCGAGATTGATCTGTTCGAGGTGAACGAAGCGTTCGCGGCCGTGACGTTGACGAGCGGCAAAATCGTCGGCTGGGACGACGAAAAAGTGAATGTGAACGGGGGAGCGATCGCGCTCGGTCACCCGATTGGCGCGAGCGGAGCGCGGATTATTATGCACCTCGCTTACGAATTGAAGAGACGCGGTGGCGGATTGGGGATCGCGGCGATTTGCAGCGGTGCCGCACAGGGAGACGCTATCCTGATTAAAGTGGAATAGGGAGGCCTTTTACATGAACGTACAAACGATTATGGTCATCGGAGCAGGACAGATGGGCAGCGGGATTGCCCAGGTAGCGGCGCAGGCAGGCTTTCGCGTTTATTTGAACGACGTGCAGCAGCCGTTTGTGGAGCGCGGTCTGGCGACGATTGCGAAAAACCTGTCGCGCAACGTGGAAAAAGGCAAGCTGAGCGAGGACGACAAGCAGGCGATCTTGTCCCGTCTCGTCGTGTCGACGGACTTGGCGGACGCTGCGGAAGCGGATTTTGTCATCGAAGCTGTGACGGAAAACATGGCGGTGAAAACAGGAATTTTCTCCAGGCTGGACGAGGTATGTCCGCCGCATACGATCTTGGCGAGCAATACTTCGTCTCTGCCGATTACGGAGATTGCGGCTGTGACGAAGCGCCCGGAAAAAGTGATCGGCATGCACTTCATGAACCCGGTTCCCGTGATGAAGCTGGTCGAGATCATCCGTGGACTGCAAACCGCAGATGAGGTGTACCAACTGACAGAGGATTTGTCCAAGCAAATGGGCAAAGTGCCTGTAAGCGTCAATGATTTTCCGGGCTTTGTCTCCAACCGGGTGCTGATGCCGATGCTCAACGAAGCGATCTACTGTGTATATGAGGGTGTGGCGACGCCGGAAGTGATCGACGAAGTGATGAAGCTCGGCATGAACCATCCGATGGGCCCTCTCCAACTGGCGGACTTCATCGGTTTGGATACGTGCCTCTACATCATGGAGGTGCTGCACGAAGGCTTTGGCGATTCCAAATACCGTCCTTGCCCGTTGTTGCGCAAATATGTAAAAGCGGGCTGGCTAGGCAAAAAATCCGGTCGAGGATTCTACGTGTACAACTAACTGATGATTCGGCAGAAAGGTAGGACGGACATGGATTTCAGGTTGAATGAAGAACAGGAAATGATGCGCCGCATGGTGCGCGACTTTGCGCAGAAAGAAATTGCGCCGTTTGTTCCGATTATGGAAGAGAAGGATGAGTTTCCCCGCCAGGTCATCAAAAAGATGGGCGAAATGGGGCTGATGGGAATCCCGATCGCCGAAGAATGGGGCGGTGCCGGAGCGGATTTTGTCTCTTACATTTTGGCGATTCACGAAATTTCCAAAGTGAGCGCAACGGTAGGAGTGATTCTGTCCGTGCACACCTCTGTAGGGACCAATCCGATTTTGTACTTCGGAACGGAGGAGCAGAAGCGCAAATACGTGACAAAGCTTGCCCGCGGCGAATACCTTGGCGCTTTTGCCTTGACCGAGCCGCATGCCGGATCGGATGCGAGCAGCATCAGGACGACCGCTGTGCGAAAAGGCGACGAATACATCCTGAACGGCAACAAGGTGTTTATCACGAACGGTGGCGAAGCGGATACGTACATCACGTTTGCCGTCACCGATTCCACGAAAGGCACCAAGGGCATCTCCGCCTTCATCGTGGAAAAAGATACGCCAGGTTTTACCGTCGGCAAAAAGGAAAAGAAGATGGGGCTGCACGGCTCCTACACGACCGAGCTTGTTTTCGACAACGCGCGTGTGCCTGCTGCAAACCTGCTGGGGCAGGAGGGAGAAGGCTTCTGTATCGCGATGGCCAATCTGAATACGGGACGCATCGGGATTGCCGCACAGGCGCTGGGCATCGCCGAGGCTGCGGTTCACTACGCGACAGAGTACGCCAAGGAGCGCAAGCAGTTCGGCCAGCCGATTGCCAAGCAACAAGCGATCGCCTTCAAGCTCGCGGACATGGCGACCAAGGCGGAGGCAGCCAGACTGCTCGTGTACCGCGCGGCGTCGCTGTGCAGCCAGGGAATCTCCTGCGGCATGGAAGCCTCGATGGCGAAGCGGTTTGCAACGGACACGGCGATGGAGTTGGCAACAGAAGCGGTCCAGGTGTTCGGCGGCTACGGCTACACCCGGGAATACCCGGTTGAGCGATTGTTCCGCGACGCCAAAGTAACGCAAATTTACGAAGGTACGAACGAAATTCAACGAATCGTCATCGCCAAGCATTTGCTTGCTGATTAATAGAGCCTGTTGTCCGGTCAGAGTTGTGTAGCCTGACAAGGACCGGCGCAAAGCACATGGGGGAGTGAAAAACATGAATTTCCAGCTTACCGAAGAACATGACATGATGCGCAAAATGATCCGCGACTTCGCAGAAAACCAGGTAGCTCCGACAGCAGCCGAGCGCGATGAGGAAGAGCGCTTCGACCGATCCATTTTCGAGCAAATGGCTGAGCTTGGCCTGACGGGCATCCCTTGGCCGGAAAAATACGGAGGCGCTGGCGCGGATTACTTGAGCTACGTCATTGCAGTAGAAGAGCTCTCCCGTGTGGATGCGTCAATCGGGGTAACCTTGTCCGCGCAGGTCTCGCTTGCTAGCTGGCCGATTTACAAGTTCGGAACGGAGGAGCAGAAACAAAAGTTTCTGCGCCCGTTGGCAGAGGGCAAGAAGATGGGGGCCTACTGTCTGACTGAGCCAGGCTCCGGCTCCGATTCGGCAGGAATGCGCACAACAGCGGTGCGCGACGGCGATCACTACATTTTGAACGGCAGCAAAATTTTCATCACCAATGCGGGCGAAGCGGAAATCTACATCGTTTTTGCCGTAACCCAGCCAGAGCTGAAGCACAAAGGAATCACCGCTTTTATCGTGGAAAAAGGCATGGACGGCTTTACGATGGGGAAAAAAGAGAAGAAGCTGGGCATCCGTTCCTCGCCGACGCTCGCTGTCAATTTCGAAGATGTGCGAGTGCCGGTAGAGAACAGGCTGGGCGAAGAAGGCCAAGGCTTCAAAATCGCGATGATGACCTTGGACGGCGGACGGAACGGAATCGCCGCTCAAGCGGTCGGAATTGCCCAGGGCGCCTTCGAGCACGCGCTGAACTACGCGAAGGAGCGCAACCAGTTCGGCAAGCCGATTGCCTCGTTGCAGGCGATCCAGTTCAAGCTGGCTGACATGGCGACCAAGATTGAAGCGGCGCGCCTGCTCACCTATCAGGCGGCGTGGCTGGAAGATCAGGGACTGCCTTACGGAAAAGCATCGGCCATGTCCAAAGTATTCGCGGGCGATATCGCGATGGAAGTTACGACCGAAGCGGTGCAAGTGTTTGGCGGCTACGGCTATACCCGCGAGTATCCGGTGGAGCGCTTCATGCGCGATGCGAAAATCACGCAAATTTACGAAGGCACGAATGAAATCCAGCGTGTCGTCATCAGCAACTACCTGCTGAAAGAGTAGCGAGGCGCCAACCGGCAGCCACGATCAATCCAACTAGCTGAAAGCAAAAAGATTTTTTGATAGGGCCTGCGGAAAAGAAAGGTTTGGCTTTGCGCTCTTCCTCGCGTATAATGGTGTGCGAAAAGATACGCAAGAAGAGCGTTTGCTCCTTTCTTTTCCTGAAAGTGTCTGACTAAACGCTCAGTCGGTTGGAAAGGTGGATTTGTTGTGTCCGAAAAGAGAAAAACCATACCGTCCTTGGTAAAGGACCCGAAACTGATTGAAAAACGGCGAGAGCAAATTATTGAGGCTGCCGTTCATCTCTTTATCAATAAAGGTTTTCACAAGACGACGACAAGGGAGATTGCCCGGGCTTCGGGGTTCAGTATCGGAACCTTGTACGAATATATCGAATCCAAGGAAGACGTACTCTATCTCGTTTGCGATGCGATTCATGCCGAGATGGAGACGCGCCTGCGCGAAGCGATCAATTTTAACGGCACAGGGCTGAAAATTTTAAAGCTCGCCATCCGCAGCTTCTTTCGTGTGATGGATCAGATGAGCGACCGCGTCCTGCTCATTTACCAGGAGTCGAAGTCGTTGCCAAAAGAAACGCTGCGCTACGTTCTCGGACGTGAGGAAGAAATTGCGCAAATTTTTGTCGAGATCCTGCAAAAAGGGATTGCCGACGGCTCGCTGCGCCTCGATGAGAAGCATGTCAAGCTGATGGCTGACAATATCATGGTGTTGGGCGAAATGTGGGTGTTCCGCCGCTGGGCTCTGCACAAGCACTATACGTTGGAGGAGTACACCGAGAAGCAGATTACGCTGCTGCTTCGGGAAATCAGTGTCTCCGACTGACGTCAATTAATTCAATCTCGGGGGAGAGTGGAACGATGGAAACCGAAGTGTATCGTCCGCAAAACAAGGTTCGCTTCGTGACCGCCGCCAGCTTGTACGACGGTCACGACGCCTCGATCAATATCATGCGCCGTATTTTGCAGTCTTCGGGAGTGGAAGTGATCCATCTGGGTCACAACCGCTCTGTCGATGATATCGTGACCGCCGCCATTCAGGAGGACGTGCAAGGCATTGCCATCAGCTCCTACCAGGGCGGCCATGTGGAATATTTCAAATACGTGATTGATCTTTTGCGCGAACGGGGAGCTGGGCATATCCGCGTCTTCGGAGGCGGAGGCGGTGTCATCGTTCCACGCGAGATCCGGGAGCTGGAAGAATACGGCGTCTGTAAAATTTACTCGCCGGATGACGGCAGACGCTTGGGCTTGCAAGGCATGATTAACGACATGATTCGAAACAGCGATTTTCCGACAGTCAAGCAGTTGGAAAACGAAGTCGCTGGCTTGCGCGAGCAAAACCACAAGGCGATTGCCCGCCTGATCTCTGTGGCGGAGTACGCCGTCGATCAGCCGGAGTGGAAGGAACCGCTCAAGGAGTGCGTGCGGGAAGCGCGAGACTCGATTCCGGTGCTCGGGATCACAGGCACAGGTGGGGCCGGAAAAAGCTCGCTGACAGATGAGCTTGTTCGCCGGTTTATGCGCACGTATCCGGAAAAAACTGTCGCGATTTTGTCTGTCGATCCGTCCAAGCAGAAATCGGGCGGAGCGCTTTTGGGCGACCGCATCCGTATGAATGCCAACAATACGCCGCGCGTCTACATGCGCAGTCTGGCGACGAGAAAGTCCGGCATGGAGCTGTCCGCCGCTTTGAAGGACGCGATCCAGGTTACCCGTGCGGCTCAGTTTGATCTCATCATCGTAGAGACGAGCGGGATCGGCCAGGGCGATGCACAAGTGACTGAGGTGTGCGACGTTTCCATGTACGTCATGACCAGCGAGTTTGGCGCGCCGTCCCAACTGGAAAAAATCGACATGCTTGATTTTGCCGACGTGATCGCGATCAACAAATTTGAGCGAAAAGGCTCGGAGGATGCCTTGCGCGAGGTGCGCAAGCAGTACCGCCGCAACCACCAGTTATTCGATCTGCCTGACGAGAAGATTCCCGTCTACGGAACGATCGCCAGCCAGTTTAACGATCCGGGGACAAATGTGCTGTTTGCTGCCCTGATGCATCGGATCGTGGAAAAGACAGGCGTGGATTGGCCTGTGGAGAATCTGGATACGACTCCGGTAAAAATTCATAAAACTTCGTTGATTCCGACAGAAAGAATCAACTACTTGCAGGAAATCGCCAACACGGTCCGCCAATACCGCGCGTACACCGAGGAGCAGTCTGCCATCGCCCGCAAGCTGTATCAGTTGCACGGCGCAAAGGAGACGCTGCTCGCGGCGCAGGAAGAGGCAGCGACAGAGCTGGTTGCGGTGCTCGACAAGCAGATCAGGCTGTTTGAGGAGAAACTGCATCCCGAGTGCCGGCGGATTCTCGACAACTGGCCGAAGCTCAAGGAAGCGTACAGAAAGGACCAGTTTGTCACGAAAATCAGGGACAAGGAAATCATCACGAAACTGTTCACGGAATCGCTGTCGGGTACGCGCATTCCAAAAGTAGCGGTGCCGGACTACGAGGACTGGGGCGAGATTTTGAAATGGTCGCTGAAGGAAAATGTGCCGGGCGAGTTTCCTTACACGGCAGGCGTGTTCCCGTTCAAGCGGGAGGGCGAAGATCCGAAGCGGCAGTTTGCTGGCGAAGGCACGCCTGAGCGCACGAACCGGCGCTTCCATTTCCTTTCGCAAAACGACGAAGCGAAGCGGCTCAGTACGGCTTTTGACTCTGTGACCTTGTACGGCGAAGACCCGGATTACCGCCCGGATATTTACGGGAAAATCGGGACGAGCGGAGTGAGCGTCTGCACGCTGGACGACATGAAAAAGCTGTACGCAGGCTTCGACCTGTGCGCGCCGAGCACGTCTGTGTCGATGACGATTAACGGCCCGGCACCGATGATTTTGGCGATGTTTATGAACACGGCGATTGAGCAGCAGATCGAGAAGTTTGTCCAGCGGGAAGGCCGCCAGCCGACCGAGGAAGAAGCGGAGCAGATCAAGGCGTACACTTTGTCGACTGTTCGCGGAACCGTTCAGGCGGATATTTTGAAAGAAGACCAGGGGCAGAACACTTGTATTTTCTCGACAGAGTTTGCCCTGCGGATGATGGGCGACATTCAGCAGTATTTCATCGACCATAAAGTGCGCAACTACTACTCCGTGTCCATTTCCGGCTACCATATCGCGGAGGCGGGGGCTAACCCGATCACGCAGTTGGCGTTTACGTTGGCGAATGGCTTTACGTACGTGGAGTATTACTTGAGCAGAGGCATGCACATTGACGATTTTGCGCCGAATTTGTCGTTCTTTTTCTCCAATGGCCTCGATCCGGAATATACGGTCATCGGCCGGGTGGCGCGCCGCGTGTGGGCGACTGTGATGAAAAACCGCTACGGCGGCAACGAGCGCAGCCAAAAGCTGAAATACCACATCCAGACCTCTGGACGTTCCTTGCACGCGCAGGAAATGGATTTCAACGACATTCGGACGACGCTGCAAGCGTTGATCGCGATTTACGACAACTGCAACTCTCTGCATACCAACGCCTACGACGAGGCGATTACGACCCCGACAGAGAACTCTGTGCGCCGGGCCATGGCGATCCAGATGATTATCAACAAGGAGATGGGGCTCGCGAAAAACGAGAACCCGCTGCAAGGCGCATTCATCATCGACGAGCTGACCGATCTGGTGGAGGAAGCCGTCATGCAGGAGTTCGAGCGGATCAGCTCGCGCGGCGGCGTGCTGGGAGCGATGGAGACGCAGTACCAGCGCGGCAAAATCCAGGATGAGTCGATGTACTACGAAATGAAAAAGCACACTGGCGAGCTGCCGATCATCGGGGTTAACACCTTTATCAATCCGAACGCGTCCGAAGAAGATTACGAGATCGAGCTGGCGCGGGCGACAGAGGAAGAAAAGGAACAGCAGATCATCAACCTGCGCGCGTTCCAGGAGCGCAACCGCCACGTAGCGCCACAAGCGCTGCGCCGCTTGCAAGAGGTGGCGATGGCAGGCGAAAACATTTTTGCCGAGCTGATGGAGACAGTGAAGGTCGCTTCGCTCGGTCAGATCAGCGCCGCTTTGTACGAGGTGGGCGGCCAGTACCGGAGAAATATGTAACAGGCTAGAGCGAGGCAAAACGATACAAGGACCACTTCTTTTTGCAGAGGCAGTCCTTGTATCGTTTGTTTTTACGGGGGAGCCGCGGAAAAAGGGCCAATGTAAACGCGTATATTCTTCCGTTAAATATTCAAGACTAATGTAGGCACAAATTCTAAATTAAAGTTATTATAATAGAGGTTGACAAACGGAAAGTTTTGAATGATAATTGTTATCAAGTTAGAATTATTACATTTAATAATTCTTAAAACAATCATGTAGGAGGATGTTCACTATGTCCCTTATCGGAAAAGAAGTACTGCCTTTCAAAGCTCAAGCTTACAAAGCAGGCAATTTTGTAGAAGTTACCGAAGCAAACTTTAAAGGTCAATGGAGCATTGTTTGCTTCTATCCAGCAGACTTCACTTTCGTTTGCCCGACTGAACTCGAAGACCTCCAAAACCAATACGAAACATTGAAATCCATGGGAGCTGAAGTTTACTCCGTTTCCACAGATACTCACTTCACTCACAAAGCATGGCACGATACTTCCGAGACAATCGGCAAAATTACTTACACCATGATTGGCGACCCAACTCACACGCTCTCCCGCAACTTCGATGTACTGATTGAAGAAGAGGGACTGGCTGATCGCGGTACTTTCATCATCGACCCAGATGGTGTTATCCAAGCAATCGAAATCAACGCAGGCGGCATCGGTCGCGATGCAAGCGCCATTGTAAGCAAACTGAAAGCAGCTCAATACGTTCGCAACAACCCAGGCGAAGTTTGCCCGGCGAAATGGCAAGAAGGTGCTGCTACCCTGAAACCAAGCCTTGATCTTGTTGGTAAGATCTAAGGAGTGGGATAAATGATACTGGACGCAGAAATTAAAGCGCAACTAGGGCAATACCTTCAGCTTATGGAAGGCGAAGTGCTGCTGAAGTACAGCGCTGGTTCCGATAGCGTATCTCGTGACATGATGCTTTTGCTGGAAGAACTGGCAACCATGTCACAGAAAATAAAGCTTGAAGAAACCTCCATGCAGCGTACACCTAGCTTTAGTGTCAATCGTATCGGTGAAGATACCGGATTAACTTTTGCGGGCGTACCATTGGGACATGAGTTCACTTCCTTGGTGTTAGCTTTGCTGCAAGTGAGCGGCAGACCTCCAAAGGTTGACCAGAAGCTCATCGATCAAGTGAAGAGTCTGAAAGGCGAATATCACTTTGAAACGTATGTCAGCTTGAGCTGCCACAATTGTCCTGATGTAGTTCAAGCACTGAACGCGATGAGTGTTCTCAATCCTGGTATTACACATACTATGATTGACGGTGCTGCGTTCAAAGAAGAAGTCGAAAGCAAAAACGTCATGGCAGTGCCGACGGTTTTCCTGAACGGGGAACCTTTTGGCAGCGGCCGGATGACGCTCGAAGAAATTCTCGCCAAGCTCGGATCTGCTCCAGATGCAGCCGAATTTGCGAACAAAGAGCCGTACGATGTGCTCGTTATCGGCGGCGGCCCGTCCGGAGCAAGTGCGGCCATCTACGCCGCACGCAAAGGCATTCGCACCGGCATTGTGGCTGAACGCTTCGGCGGCCAGATCATGGACACTTTAGGTATTGAAAACTTTATCAGTGTCAAATACACCGAAGGTCCGAAGCTCGCAGCGAGTCTGGAAGAGCACGTCAAAGAGTACAATGTCGATGTCATGAACTTGCAGCGTGCCAAACGTCTGGAGAAAAAAGACCTGATCGAGATCGAACTGGAAAACGGTGCTGTGCTCAAGAGCAAAACCGTTATCCTTTCGACGGGTGCGCGTTGGCGCAATGTGGGTGTGCCTGGCGAGGCCGAGTTCAAAAACAAAGGCGTGGCGTATTGCCCGCACTGCGACGGTCCGCTGTTCGCCGGTAAGCGCGTAGCCGTCATTGGCGGCGGCAATTCCGGCGTTGAAGCAGCGATCGATCTCGCGGGTATCGTCAAGCACGTCACGGTTCTTGAGTTTGCTGCAGAGCTGAAAGCCGACTCCGTCTTGCAAGATCGTCTGCACAGCTTGCCAAACGTAACGGTTATCACCAATGCGCAAACGACGGAAATCACCGGCACCGACAAGGTCAACGGCATTTCCTACAAGGATCGCGAGACGGAAACGGTTCATCACATTGAACTGGAAGGTGTGTTTGTCCAAATCGGTCTTGTGCCGAACACCGATTGGCTGGGAGACACAGTTGAACGCAATCGGATGGGCGAAATCGTTGTCGACAAACACGGCGCTACTTCCGTTCCGGGCGTATTTGCTGCAGGCGACTGCACGAATAGTCCATACAAGCAGATCATTATTTCGATGGGATCAGGTGCAACCGCAGCCTTGGGTGCATTTGATTATCTAATCCGAAACTAATGAACACGAGAGCCGCTTTGCTATCTGTACGGTAGCGGAGCGGCTTTCTTTTTTGTGCTGCTGTACAGAGCGGACTCGCATGGAAAACGGCCGAGAGGCAAGTGTCGAGAATAAATGGTCTTTTGCGTGTTTGAAAGCCTTGCATTTTCGTCTAAAATAAGGAATACTGTATGTTAGCCTTCGTATGTTGTACGATATACGAGTGAGGCGATCGACATCATTTATGAGTTGCCTAAGCAAAGCCTGCGTCCCCCAGCAAAGGGCGAGGTCGGTATTCAAGCCAATAGTTTTCTAATGGAAAGGACGTGCCCTGGGTGAGTCAATTGTTTGCTCATATTGATCCCGAGAAACTGAGCGAGATGGCGTTGGTTGATATTGCGTATGAAATTTTGCGTGAAACCAATCGCACTTACAACTTCCGCGAGCTGATGGATGAACTGGCTGCCGTTCGTAACATGACAAACGAACAACTCATGGCTATCATCGCGCAAGTATACACTGAGATTAATATTGACGGCCGTTTTGTGTGCCTTGGAGACAACGTGTGGGGACTGAAGCGCTGGTACCCAACTGACACGGTGGAAGAAACGCAAGAGGGCGGCGGAACGAAGAAGAAAAAAGTTATTCTCGACGACGACTTCGACGATTACGACACCGAAGACGAAATTGTCGAGGATTACGAAGACGACGACGTGGTCATTTTCGAGGACGAAGAAGAATTCGTGGATGATGATGCGGATATCGAAGACGAAGAGATTGATGCTGAAATCGACGAAGAAGAGCTCGAAGAAGAGGAAGACGAGCTGTTTGACGAGGAACTCGAAGAAGAGGAAGTTGACGAAGAGCTGGAAGATGACGAGGATAAGTGATAAGTCCTTGACTTCCGCCTGAGGGACAGATAAAATACTCCTTGGGCTTCACATGAAGAAGGATTAAATAAGGGAAACTATAAAACAAAAGTGCCCCTACCCCATTGCCAAAAGGGATAGGACTCGCTTTTGTTTTTCTTTTTTTGGGAGCCGTCTTCATACGTTTTTTACTACTACTAAAGGGTTAGGGAAAGAGGGGACGTTAACGATGACGAAGTATATTTTTGTGACAGGCGGGGTCGTATCCTCGTTGGGAAAAGGAATTACAGCGGCTTCTCTGGGCCGACTCCTGAAAAATAGGGGCTTGAAGGTAACCATCCAGAAATGTGATCCATACATCAACGTGGACCCAGGAACAATGAGTCCGTATCAGCACGGGGAAGTGTTCGTCACGGACGATGGAGCGGAAACCGACCTGGACCTGGGGCACTACGAGCGTTTTATCGACATCAACCTGAGCGCCAACTCTAACGTAACGACAGGAAAAATCTATTCGACTGTCATCGCCAAAGAACGTCGCGGCGACTATTTGGGCGGAACGGTTCAAGTAATCCCGCACATCACCAACGAGATCAAAGACCGCATTTTCCGCGCTGGCCGTGAAACCGGAGCAGACGTGGTTATCACCGAGATCGGCGGAACTGTAGGGGACATCGAGAGCTTGCCGTTCCTCGAAGCCATCCGTCAAATCAAGAGCGACATTGGCCGCGAAAACGTCATGTACATTCACGTGACACTGGTTCCTTACATCAAGGCAGCAGGCGAGATGAAAACAAAGCCGACCCAACACAGCGTGAAGGAACTGCGTAGCCTGGGCATTCAGCCAACTGTGATCGTGACTCGTACCGAACAGCCAATGACCCAGGAAATGAAGGACAAGCTGGCACTGTTCTGTGACATCGACAAAAACGCGGTTGTGGAGTGCGTGGATGCGGAAACTCTCTACGACGTGCCGCTGCAACTGCAAGCGCAAGGTCTGGACGACTATGTTTGCCGCCACCTCGGCCTGACTTGCCAGGAAGCAGACATGACCGAGTGGAAGTCCTTGGTAAACAAAATCAAGAACCTGTCGAAAACGACCACAATCGCGATTGTCGGAAAATACGTGGAGCTGCACGATGCTTATTTGTCCGTAGCAGAAGCGCTGTACCATGGCGGTTATGCGAATGATTCCAAAGTGGAAATCAAATGGGTGCACGCAGAAGAAGTGACGCCGGAAAACGTAGCCGAACTGCTCGGCGATGTAAACGGCATACTGGTACCAGGCGGCTTCGGCGATCGCGGTATCGAAGGCAAAATTATCGCGACCCGCTATGCTCGCGAAAACAAAGTGCCGTTCCTGGGCATCTGCCTCGGTATGCAAATTGCCGTTATCGAATTTGCCCGTCACGTGGCAGGCATGGACGGCGCCAACAGCTCCGAGATCAACCCGGACACCGCTTATCCGGTCATCGACCTCTTGCCAGAGCAAAAAGAAATCGAAGACAAAGGCGGAACCATGCGCCTTGGCATCGGTCCTTCCAAAGTGGAAGCTGGCACGCTGACCGAAGCTGCTTACGGCAGCACACTCGTTTATGAGCGTCATCGTCATCGTTATGAAGTCAACAACGAATATCGCGAGCAGTTGGCTCAACTGGGCCTGCGCTTTGCGGGTACATCCCCGGACGGCCGTCTGGTGGAAATCGTGGAAGTGCCAGACCACCCTTGGTACGTGGCTACCCAGTTCCATCCGGAGTTCACTTCCCGTCCGAACCGTCCGCAGCCATTGTTCCGCGATTTCGTCAAAGCTTCCCTGAACCTGAATAAATAAATAGAGACAAAAAGACGCACCGGCGACTGAAACCGTCGGTGCGTCTTCTTTCGGTTGCCGCTTTTTTCAGTGAAAGAGCGGAGACAGCCAGGCAACCCAGTAGGCGGCCGGGACGAGCAGGAGCTGAGCCAGAAGCGTCCCGAAAAATCGGGAAATCATCAGCCACAAATACATGTCCCGGATCGATTCCTGCGTCGCTTTTCCCTGCATGGCTTTCTCGGTCAGGAGGGCCACCTGCGGGTCTACCAGAATCGTCATGAAAATCGTAGCGAAGCCGTTAATCATGCCGGACGACATCAGCACCGTTGCTTTGTAGTCGGGGGCCAGCAACGTCGCGTAGAGCACGGAGAGCACGCTGCTGGTGTAAATCGCCGTTCCCAGGCAGTTGAGCAGCAGCAGGCGCTTGGGAATGCCTTTGAAGCGAAAACGGGAGATGACTTGCCAGCTCGGGATTCGCACGTGGTGGCGGACGCGGCGGAGGCTGTCTACGGTGACGGCTGTGCGCAGCATTTGCGGAATCGAGCCGGCCAGCTCAAGGTGCGAGATCACTCGTCTGGAAATCTGGACGAACGTGGGAAACAGCGCGATGGCAGCCAGCGTCCCGACAGAGGAAGCCGCTATAATCATATGTAGCTGCCAACTTGGGTCGGTATGCAAAAGGGCCGCTTGATCCATCAGTCCTCCGGTAAACGGCCCTTGAATCAGGTTGGAGGTGCGGGAGAGAAGCAGCGTGATGCCGACGAGCGACATGGCGACTGCGATTCTTCCTGTCTTGACCCCTGCGAAGCGAATGGCGTAGGAAAGTGTCTCTGTCGTATGGATAATAAACGTCAACAGGCAGATCAACCAGAGCGCATCCATCTTGTTTTTTGGCTCCTTGCTTGGTGCGAAAATAGTATCCCTATTATACTCGAAATGGACATCGCGGGAAAATTTCAGCAGCAGATACGCAAAATGTGCAGGAGTTTCCTGTTTTTAGGCGAAAACCTAATAAATTAAGGAAATGGATTCGTCAAGGGGGAGTAACCGTGTTCGACAAACATGATAAAAAGGTGCTGGTTGTCGATGACCAGTATGGTATTCGCATTTTGTTGTATGAGGTACTGGGAAAAGAAGGGTACAAAACCTTCCAGGCCGCAAACGGGAAAATGGCCCTGGAGATCGTGGAAAAAGAGTCGCCAGATCTGGTCATTCTCGACATGAAGATTCCAGGCATGGACGGCATTGAGATTTTGAAGCACATCAAAAAGATCAATCAGGATATCAAGGTAATCATGATGACGGCTTACGGTGAGCTGGACATGATTAAGGAAGCGACCCAGTTGGGAGCGTTGACCCATTTTACCAAACCGTTTGATATTGACGAGCTGAGAATGGCCGTACAGCAGCAACTCGCCTGCTAGTCCTTTTGGTAACGGATGCGTGGGGACAAGCGTACCTGTTAACAAACGCCTGTCTGTGATATAATAAGCCTCGTGATTGAAGCTAGCAGAGGAGGATTTACCAAATGCCACTGGTACCTATGACCGCTTTTACCGAAGACGTCAAATTGCATAAATACGCCGTCGGACAATTTAACCTGAACAATCTGGAGTTTACTCAAGCGATTACCGAAGCTGCGATGGAAGAAAAATCGCCTGTGATTTTCGGTGTTTCCGAGGGAGCACTCAAATACATGGGACTGGACTACACGGTCGCCATTGCAAAAGTGGCGGCGGAGCGCGCAGGAGTACCTGTTGCCCTGCACCTCGATCATGGCAGCAACTTTGATATCGTAATGAAGTGCATTCGCGCAGGATTCTCTTCTGTCATGTTCGATGGTTCCCATCACTCGTTTGAAGATAACCTTCGCTTGACCAAACAGGTTGTTGAGGCTGCTCACGCTGTTGGCGTTTCTGTAGAAGGTGAACTCGGTACCATCGGCGGGGTAGAGGACGACCTGTCTGTTGACGAGGAAGACGCTACGCTGGCAAACCCTGAGGAAGCGATCCGCTTCTGGGAAGAAACAAAAGTAGACTACCTGGCGATTGCAGTGGGCACAGCTCACGGCATGTACAAAGGCGTGCCAAAAATCCGCTACGACATCATCGAAAAAGTAGCGAACAACATTGGGGCGCCAATCGTTCTGCACGGCGGTTCCGGCGTACCGGACGAAGCGATTGTAGAATCGATCCGCCTGGGTGTCGGAAAAATTAACGTAAATACAGAAAGCCAAGTCGCATGCACCGAAACGGTTCGCAAAGTGCTAGCTGCGAAGCCTAACGAAATCGACCCGCGCAAATACCTGGGCCCTGCTCGCGACGCGATCAAGGAAGTTGTAAAAGGAAAAATGCGCCTGTTCGGTAGCAGCAACCGCGCGTAACTAGGAGGCTAATCATGCGTTTTTTGATTGATACAGCAAACGTTGATGAAATTCGCGAGATTCACGAATGGGGAGTCCTGGCCGGAGTAACCACGAATCCTTCGCTGGTTGCCAAGGAAGGCCGCGACTTCATCGAGACATTGAAGGAAATCATCGACATCGTAGACGGTCCGATCAGCGCCGAAGTTATCAGCACCGATGCAAAAGGCATGATCGAAGAGGGCGAGAAGCTCGCTTCCCTCTCGAAAAACATCGTCATCAAGCTGCCGATGACTGCCGAAGGTTTGAAGGCGACCAAGTATTTTGCCAAGCGCAAAATCAGAACAAACGTCACGCTGGTGTTCTCCGCAAACCAGGCGCTGCTCGCAGCTCGGGCAGGAGCGAGCTTCGTGTCTCCGTTCCTGGGACGTCTGGATGATATCGGACAAGACGGCATGCAGTTGATCGAAGACATTGCAGAGATTTTCTCTGTGCATGGCATTGATACCGAAATCATCGCGGCATCTGTTCGTCACCCTGTGCACGTGACAGAAGCTGCCCGCCGCGGTTCTCACTACGCGACCATCCCGGCGAAAGTGTTCAAGCAACTGATTGCCCATCCGCTGACTGACAGCGGCCTGGAGAAGTTCCTCGCTGATTGGGCAAGCATGCAAAAATAAGGACAAGGATCGAAAGTTCAAGCACCTTTTCCATTGGGGAAGGTGCTTCTTTCCCGATTACACCTGAGGAGAGCGATGCATGGATAAGCTGATTATCAATGGTGGAAAACCGCTCGCGGGGACGGTAACCATCAGCGGAGCCAAAAACAGCGCAGTCGCACTGATTCCAGCCGCGTTGCTGGCGGATGGACCTGTAGTTATTGAAAATCTGCCCCGTATTCAGGATGTAGATATTTACCACGGGCTTCTGAGGGAAATGGGAGCTGACGTGCTGTTTGAAGATGACTGGATGGAAATCGATGGGCGCCTGATGAAGCTGATGCTCATGCCCAATGGCAAGATCAAAAAGCTGCGCGCCTCTTACTATTTGTGGGGAGCCTTGCTCGCCAAATTCGGAGAGGCA
The DNA here is from genome assembly GCF_000470975.2 of Brevibacillus sp. NSP2.1. Classification (NCBI taxonomy): domain Bacteria; kingdom Bacillati; phylum Bacillota; class Bacilli; order Caryophanales; family Paenibacillaceae; genus Brevibacillus; species Brevibacillus sp. NSP2.1. The sequence continues at coordinate 524,986 of NZ_CP048274.1, forward strand.
CAGGTCGGATTGCCTGGCGGCTGCGATCTGGGGCCACGACCTGTCGATTTGCACATCAAAGGCTTTGAGGCGATGGGCGCCGAGGTGGAGAACAAAAACGGCGTGATGACTATTCGGGCCAAGAACGGTCGTCTGCAAGGCGCGAGAATTTACCTCGATCTCGTCAGCGTCGGAGCGACGATTAACATCATGCTCGCTGCTTCCAAGGCAGACGGCGTGACCATTATTGAAAACGCTGCCCGCGAGCCGGAGATTGTCGATGTGGCGACACTGCTCAACAACATGGGGGCAAACATCAAAGGCGCAGGCACCGATGTCATCCGCATCCAGGGCGTGGAGCGTCTGCGCGGCTGCCGGCATACGATTATTCCGGACCGGATTGAAGCGGGGACGTACATGATTGCCGCAGCGGCGACGAACGGCAATGTACTGGTCGAAAACGTGATCCCCAAGCATCTGGAGTCGCTGACGGCGAAGCTGCGCGAAATTGGCGCGCAAGTGATGGAAATGGATGACTGCATTCAGGTGGTCGGACGGGATTCCTATCGTCCCATTGATGTGAAAACAAGTCCGTACCCTGGGTTTCCGACCGATTTGCAGCAGCCGATCACGACGCTGTTGACTCTTGCCAAAGGATCGAGCATCGTGACGGACAACATCTACAGCTCGCGTTTTCGCCATGTAGATGAGCTGCGGCGCATGGGAGCGACGCTCAAGGTAGAGGGACGTTCCGCTGTCATCGAAGGCGGAAGCAAGCTGAACGGAGCCAAGGTAGTAGCTTCTGACCTGCGGGCCGGAGCGGCGCTGTTTATCGCAGGGCTGGCTACGAGCGGCACGACAGAGCTGGAAGGTCTTGAACATATCGACCGCGGCTATGAAAACTTGGTGGGCAAGCTGCAAATGCTGGGTGCCGATGTGACGCGGGTAGGCTTGCAGCACACAGAAAGCCCGCAGCGTTAACCAATCATCAGGAGAGGAGTCTTCCAGAATGGAACGCAGTTTAACACTTGAACTGGTACGTGTAACCGAAGCGGCTGCTTTGGCTTCCGCCAGTTGGATGGGGCTTGGACGAAAAGACGAGGCCGACGACGCGGCGACGACCGCCATGCGCAAGGAATTTGAAAAAGTGCCAATGGACGGCGTAGTCGTAATCGGGGAAGGCGAAATGGATGAAGCGCCGATGCTCTATATCGGCGAGCGTCTCGGCCAAGGGGTAGCGCCAGCAGTAGACGTGGCTGTCGACCCGTTGGAAGGGACGAATATCCTGGCAAAGGGCACATGGGGCGCAATCTCTGTCATTGCGATTGCGGACCGCGGAAATTTGCTGCATGCTCCTGACATGTATATGGAAAAAATGGCAGTAGGGCCAAAAGCGGTTGGCAAGGTCGACATCAACGCGCCGATTCGCGACAACCTGAAAGCCGTTGCTGCGGCACAGGGCAAAGACATCAGCGACCTGGTGGCGATCGTGCTTGATCGTGACCGTCATTCTCGCATCATTCACGAAATTCGCGAGGCAGGTGCCCGCATTCGCCTCATTTCCGACGGGGACGTGGCGGCTGCGATCAACACGGCATTCCCGGACACGGGCGTAGACATTTTGTTCGGTTCCGGCGGAGCGCCAGAAGGTGTATTGGCTGCGGTGGCGTTGAAATGCCTCGGAGGCGAAATCCAGGGCAAGCTGTTGCCGCAAAGCGAAGAAGAAATTCAGCGTTGTGTCAAGATGGGTCTCAGCAACCCGCACCAGGTGCTGTTTATGGATGATTTGGTCAAGGGCGACGATGCCATTTTTGCGGCAACGGGCGTAACAGATGGGGAATTGCTGAAAGGGGTTCGCTTCCAGGGAACTCGCGCTACTACCCATTCTGTCGTCATGCGGGCAAAAACGGGTACGGTTCGCTTCATTGAAGGAAACCACCGCCTGGAACGCAAACCGTCACTCGGTTTGTAGGAAAACGAACAGCTTGGCTTTATATCATGCTTTCCAAGAGTAAATAAAGAGTGGTGGATGTATGTTACTTTCTGAACTCGAAGAGAAGAAACTGACCGATCTCTATAAGCTGGCCAAGGAGTACCATATCCCGTATTACTCCCAACTGAAGAAGAAGGAATTGATCTTCGCAATCCTTCGGGCACGAGCGGAGCGGGATGGCCTGATGTTTATGGAAGGGGTGCTGGAAATCTTGCCGGAGGGCTACGGCTTCCTCCGACCGATCAACTATCTCCCCAGCTCGGAAGACATCTACATCTCCCAGTCGCAGATTCGCCGTTTTGATCTGCGCATGGGGGATGTGGTGTCGGGCAAGGCTAGGCCGCCAAAAGAAAACGAGCGCTATTTTGGACTGTTGCAAGTAGAAGCAGTGAACGGAGAAGACCCGGAGACTGCTTCAGAGCGTCTTCATTTCCCCGCCTTAACACCGCTATATCCTCAAACCAAGCTAGTGCTGGAGACCGCGCCCGAGCGTGTTTCCACCCGCCTGATGGACCTTCTTGCCCCTGTTGGGCTGGGTCAGCGTGGATTGATTGTCGCTCCGCCAAAAGCGGGCAAAACCATGCTCCTGAAAGAAATCGCCAACAGTATTACGGAAAGCCGACCGGATATTCATCTGTTTGTGCTGCTCATCGACGAGCGTCCGGAAGAGGTTACGGATATGCAGCGTTCTGTCAAAGGCGAGGTGGTCGCCTCTACGTTTGACGAGTTGCCGGAGAATCACATCAAGGTGGCGGAGCTTGTATTGGAGCGGGCAAAGCGTCTGGTTGAGCACAAAAAGGATGTCGTCATCCTGCTCGATTCGATTACCCGTCTCGCTCGCGCCTACAACCTGGTGATCCCGCCGAGCGGCCGGACGTTGTCTGGCGGTATTGATCCGGCGGCGTTCCACCGTCCTAAGCGCTTTTTCGGTTCGGCGCGCAACATCGAAGAGGGCGGTAGCCTGACGATTCTCGCGACGGCTCTGGTCGAGACCGGATCGCGCATGGACGATGTGATCTACGAGGAGTTCAAGGGAACGGGCAACATGGAGCTTCATCTGGACCGCAAGCTGGCAGAGCGCCGTATCTTCCCGGCGATCGACATTCGCCGTTCGGGAACGCGCCGCGAAGAATTGCTGCTGTCCAAAGAAGAGCTGGATAAGCTGTGGATGATCCGCAAAAACATGAACGAAACGAACGAGTTTGTCGATTCGTTTATCAAAAAGCTGGCGGACACGAAAACAAACGAAGAATTTTTGCAGACCCTGGAAAGCAAGCAGCAAGGCCGGGGGAAAACGGCTGGCACGACGGTGAGTTCATGACTCGCCGTCATTTTTTTTGCCTGTTTTGCATACCGTAAGGAGAGTTGGAAGAGAGGGAGGAGAGAGTCAGTGGAGTACGTGCAGGTTCCTGTGCCCATCGAGAGCCAGACGGAAGCGAAAAAGGCTGTCGTGGAGCAAGCGTTGTTTCAAGCGTTCAATCCGTACGCGAGTTTGACAAAGCAAGCGCCTGCTGCCAAAAGCAATACGATGGTGTACGCAGTGCGCCAGGGCGACACTCTTTCCGGAATTGCCGAACGCTACGGCCTTACGCTGAAAAAGCTGGTGGAGATGAACAAAATCAGCAATCCGCATCTGCTTTCTGTCGGGATGAAGCTGATTATTACCAAAGACGAAGTGACACATATGGTGAAGCGCGGAGAGACGCTCGATTACATAGCGAGAAGGTACGGAGTCAGCCGTGAGCTGCTGCTGGAACGCAACCCGCTTTTAAAATGGCTGTCGGACAACCTGTATGTGGGACAGGTTGTGTACATCCCTGTTGCCGGAGGGCCGCCGATGCAGGCAGAAGAGCTGCAGCAAAAGCGAAACACTACCCAGGCGGCAAGCAGGCAAGTGGTGGCGCGGATTCGCGGCCGAATGGATTGGCCTGTAGAGGGAGCGACGATTACAAGCGGCTTCGGAACACGCTGGGGCAAGGTGCATAAAGGCGTGGATTTGTGGAACGAGCAGGAGGCCAAAACGCCGATTTTGGCCGCGAAAGCAGGGAAGGTGGTCGAAGCGGGCGCCAACCGCTCCGGATACGGGCGGATGGTCGTACTGGACCACGGAGACGGCCTGCAAACCTTTTATGCCCATATGCGCACGATTTTGGTCACGCCCGGCCAGAGCGTAGAAGCGGGCGACGTCCTCGGATACATGGGCCAGACAGGCGATTCCACCGGGTATCACCTGCATTTTGAAGTCAGGCAGGACGATGTGCCGGTCAACCCGCTCCCGTACCTCGGCAGGTAACCCTTCACAATTTACATTGCTTTTTCAATGCGTTACAATGGGCAAAGCAAAGAAGCGAGGCGATTTTCCCATGTATTTAGTGTACGCAGATGAAAAGGGCAATGTTTACGACCACCCGGGCTTGTTCGCGGTGGCGCGCAACGGCGATATATTGACAGAAATTCTCGAGGAAGAGCTGATCCCGCTGCCGGAAGGGGCGACGCTGGTCAGCCTGCCGGATACAGTACCGATCGGAATGGACCCGGAGACGGGCGAAATGATTAAGCTGGACGGCTGTACGGCGGTCGGGGCGCTCGTTCCGCAAGGGATTACCCGACTTTTGCTCCCGGGTTATGTGAAAACAAACAGGGAGAGCAAGCTGCCGCTGTTCGGGTATTCGGCAGTCGTATGGAAAGACGACCGTTTTTGGGTAGCAGGCAGAGCGAGCGACGACATTTACAAATGGGACCCGCTGAACTTCCCGATGGATGAGTTGCGGCAGCGAGTGGAAAAGACGTTGGAGCTGTTCCCGAACAACCGGATTTTGCATCACCTGTCGCACTGTGCGCTGGAGTACGAGTGTCTGACGGCCTCCAACAACTTTTTCCACCGCTGGGAAGGCAGCCTGCCTGTTTCCTATACCTGTAATGCCGGTTGCTACGGCTGTATTTCCGAGCAACCAGACGACAGCGGCTTCCCGTCTCCGCAGACGCGGATGAATTTCAAGCCGACAGAGGACGAGCTGGTAGAGGTCATGCTGCACCATTTGCAGACGCCGGAGAGCATTATCAGCTTCGGCCAGGGCTGTGAAGGCGAGCCTTCGACCATGGCCGGGATCATCGTTCCGGCGATGCGCCGCGTGCGAGCGACGACCGACATGGGCTTTATCAACATCAATACAAACGCAGGCTTGACCGACCATATCAAAGGGATCGTCGACGCGGGGCTGGACTTGATGCGCGTCAGCATCATCAGCGCGATTGACGAGCATTACAACGCCTACTACCGCCCGCGCAACTACACGCTGGAAAACGTAGCGCGATCTGCGGAATACGCGGCCTCCAAGGGCGTGTACACCTCGATCAACTACTTGTGCTTCCCGGGTGTTTTTGACCGCGAAGAAGAAATGGAAGCGATGATTAACTTCATCCGCCGCACAGGTATCAAGCTGATTCAGATGCGCAACCTGAACATTGATCCGGAAAGCTATCTGGCGATGATTCCAAAAGCGCAGGGCGAAGTCTTCGGCATGAAGCAGGCGATTGAAATCTATCAGCAAGAGCTGCCGGATGTCGTGATCGGGTCGTTTACGCACATTCCGCCGGCAGAGCTGCGCCGCAGGAAAAACATGGCCTGAGCGGTCAACCTGTTGCATTTCGGCTGACAGCATGCTACTATCTTGTATGTGTTTATATAACTCTGTTTCGGCAAACGATTCAGGGCGGAAAGAGGTGTAGCGAGATGAAACAAGGTATTCATCCTAAGTACAATGTAGTAACCGTTACATGTGCATGCGGTAACGAATTTGAATCCGGTTCCGTGAAACAAGCGCTGAAAGTGGAGATCTGCTCCAACTGCCATCCTTTCTTCACTGGAAAACAAAAATTCGTGGATGCTGGCGGCCGTGTAGACCGTTTCAAACGCAAATACAATCTGTCCTAATCAGACGGGATTGGAGCAACCAGGTAGAGCGATCTGCCTGGTTTTGTCTTTTTCTGGAGCAAAAATCATCTCGGGCAGCAAGGGGGCAAACGATGACGGCCATCGGGGGAATCCGGCTGACGTGCTCTGCCAGCTCGCTCGCGAGACGGGCTATCCGATTGTCGATGCCGCGATGAAGCAGTTGAACGAAACGGGCTGGATGCACAATCGGTTGCGGATGATTGCGGCGGCTGGCAATGGAGCGCCTCTACCGGGACGGACCCGCAGCCGTACTTCCGCATTTTCAATCCGGTTTCGCAAGGGGAAAAATTCGATCCGGACGGAACCTTTGTCAAAAAATATCTTCCCGTTCTGCGGCAAGTCCCTCTACAATATATCCATAAGCCTTGGGAGATGCCTGAGCATGTGCAGGAAAAAGCGGGATGCAGGCTAGGAATTGACTATCCCGTTCCGCGCGTCGATCATGCGAGCAGACGGAAGCTGGCTATGTCTTTGTTTCAAGAGGCAAAAGACCGCTACGCCATGACGCGAAAATGAATCAGCTTTAGGCAAAGGGAGATAGAGACGTGGCACAATTATATTTTCGTTACGGGGCAATGAATGCCTCCAAATCTATTCAGTTGCTGACAGTCGCTCACAACTACGAGCAATCCGGCAAAAAAGTAGTGGTGTTCACGCCAGCCGTCGATGATCGGTATGGGGTGGGAAAAGTGGCTTCGCGGGTAGGCATCAGCAGAGAGGCAATTCCGATCAGCGAAGAGACGAATTTGTACGAAATAGTCGCAGCCGAGACGGTAAAGCCGCACTGTGTGCTGGTCGACGAGGCGCAGTTCATCAGCCGCCATCACGTGGATCAGCTCGTGGCGATTGTCGATCAGTTGGGCATTCCCGTCATCGTCTACGGCTTGCTGAAAAACTTCAAGAACGAGCTTTTCCCCGGCAGCGCCGCCTTGCTCTGTGAAGCGGACAAAGTCGAAGAGATCAAAACAGTGTGCGTGTACTGCAACAAAAAAGCGACGCATATTCTCAAATTCAAAAACGGACAACCTGTCTACACCGGAGAGACGATTGAAATTGCTGGCAACGACACGTACAGCAGCGTCTGTCGCAAGCATTACTACCATCCCCCGGCAAATCGCTGACGAAAATCAGCAGGAAAAAGCCACCCCTGGCTGCAGGTGTGCATGAGCCTGAAAGGCACTGCGCAGACTAAGCAAAACAGGAGGTGGCTTTTTCGTGCGAATGAAGCCTTTTGGAAAAAGCGCGCTGACAGTGCTGGGCATCCTCGTGCTTTCCTCTGCCTTGACTGTCGGGTGTGGCCGGAACGCGACTCAGGAGAAAGGGACCAATACACAGGCGATGGATGGGCAGTATCCGGCGGCGATCAGAGGCGAGCGCAGCGGGGATATTCTCCATCGTCCTGCTCCGCCTGCGGCCGATCGTGATTCGCTGATGGGGCGCAATCAAAATCCAAACGTCATCATCGGCCAATCCAATGTGCGCAATACGCAAATCGACATGAACAACATGGAGATGATGGCCAAGTCCGTAAAAGGCGTCGAGGACGCCCGCATCACACTGAATGGCGGCAATGCATATGTTACTCTTGACCTTGTGCATAACATTACGGCGAGTCAGGCGCGAGCGGTGGAGCAGGAGGTAATTGCGCTTCTCCAGCAAAAAATTCCGCGCTATGACTTCCACGTCACCTCCAATGAAGGCTTTCACCGTTGACAGGCGACGCAAGAACTGGTATGACAAGGCTCGGCATTGCCGGGCCTGTTTCGCATCGAAAAAAGAACAAATTTCCATTGAAATAATGCGCTTTGACTTATTTTCGCTTTCCTCCTATAATTTATCTGTTATAATCGTTTCTTAGTATTCTTTGCGATGGGGTGAAGTACAATGTTTGCACGCTTATCCGCAGTTGAAGAGCGTTTTGAAGAAGTAACGAATCTCCTATGTGACCCCGACGTCATCAGCGATACAAAACGCTTGCGTGAGCTGTCCAAGGAACAGGCTTCGTTGGAAGAAACAGTGACGACCTACCGTGAATATAAATCAGTTGTGAGTCAAATAGATGATGCCAAAGCCATGCTGGAAGAAAAGCTGGACGATGAAATGCGTGAAATGGTCAAGCTTGAAATCAGCGAATTGACTGGGCGCAAGGAGCAGTTGGAAGAACGCCTGAAAATTCTTCTGCTGCCAAAAGATCCAAACGACGAGAAAAACGTGATCGTGGAGGTGCGCGGTGCAGCAGGCGGCGATGAAGCGGCTCTGTTTGCGGCTGTTTTGTTCCGCATGTACACCCGTTTTGCCGAGCGTCACGGCTTTAAAATCGAAGTGCTGGAAGCAAGCCCGACAGACATCGGCGGCTACAAGGAAATCGTCTTCTCGCTGTCCGGCCGCGGCGCCTACAGCAAAATGAAGTTCGAGAGCGGTGCGCACCGCGTACAACGCATTCCGGCGACAGAATCCGGCGGACGCATCCACACGTCTACGGCTACCGTACTGGTACTGCCAGAGGCAGAAGATGTGGAAGTGGAAGTTCACGAAAAAGACATTCGCATTGATACGTTCTGCTCCAGCGGCGCTGGCGGACAGAGCGTCAATACGACCAAGTCTGCCGTTCGCGTAACGCACATTCCGACAGGGATCATGGTGTCCTGTCAGGATGAGAAATCCCAGCACTCCAACAAAGACAAGGCGTTGCGCGTACTCCGCGCGCGTCTGTACGACTACTACATGCAACAACAAAACGCGGAAGCAGATGCTACGCGCAAAAGCCTGGTGGGTACCGGCGACCGCAGCGAGCGCATCCGCACGTACAACTATCCGCAAAGCCGCGTGACCGACCACCGCATCGGTCTGACCTTGCACCGTCTGGAATCGGTGCTGGAAGGCGAACTGGATGAAGTGATCGACAACCTGATTTTGCATGAACAGACGGAGCTTCTGAAAAGCCATGCACACTCAGCTTGATTGGTCTGATGTCACGACGATTCGAGAAGCCCAGGTACGGGCTTCTTCCTTTTTGCGGGAAAAAGGGGCAAAGGACCCGCTGTTCGAAGCGGAGCTGATGATTCGCCACTGCCTGGGCTGGGACCGCACGCGCTATTTGATCTCGATGGCAGAGCCGATCGCCGCAGAGACACTGGCGAAGCTGGACGAGCTGTGCCAGCGCCGCAGCAGGCACGAGCCGCTGCAGTACATGTTTGGCGAGCAGGAGTTTTTCGGACGCGCCTTCACGGTGCGGCCCGGAGTCCTGATCCCTCGGCCGGAGACAGAAATACTCGTCGAGCAGGTGCTGGCTGCGGCAGCGGCTATTTGGCCGGAAAGCGAAGCGCTCGCCGTGGCGGATATCGGGACAGGCAGCGGGGCCATCTGCATCACGCTTGCTCTGGAGAAGCCGCACTGGCAGGTGACGACCGTCGATTTATCGCCGGATGCGACAGCGGTCGCGCGGGAAAACGCAGAGCGTCTGGGTGCCTCCGTGCGCTTTTTGCAAGGCGATCTGGTGCAGCCGTTGCTTGCAGCCGGGGAGAAGGTAGATATTCTCGTCTCCAATCCCCCGTATATTCCGAGCCGGGATGTGGACGAGCTGGACGAAGAGGTTCGCCTGCATGAACCGCGTCTGGCGCTGGACGGAGGCGACGACGGGCTGGATTGCTATCGCCGCTTGTGCGAGGCGCTGCCAGCTCTGCTCAAGGACAAAGCAGTCGTCGCTTTCGAGGTAGGCATCCATCAGGCGCAGGATGTGGCGACGTTGCTGCAGGCATCTGGCGTAATCGAGCAGGTGCAGATCGTGCCGGATTTGGCGGGAATCGAGCGGGTCGTTATCGGCGTAAGGCGGTAATGGCCCGGGCGTCTCGCCTTTTTTGCTAAAATTGTATGAATGTTTGTGCTTTGAGGTTTGGATTTTCGGCTCCTTGTCCATACTGAGGCTATAGAGAGAAGAGAAAAGGCTCGAAAGACTCAGTAGAGAGGGAGACGGTTTGATATGAAACGGATGCTGTTGATCGCGTTCAGTTTGTTTATGCTTATGATGTGCTGGGAGGGACAGCTTACTTCGGCCAATGTACTCGATAATGGGCCGATCCCTCAGGAATCAATTCGTCTGCGCATTATCGCCAACAGCGACTCTGTTCAGGACCAGTGGCTGAAGCGTGAAGTGCGCGATGCGCTGATCGCCCAGATGAACACGTGGGCGGAAGACATCAAGTCGTTTGAGGAAGCAGAGCAAATGGTCGCGTCCCAGTTGCCTGTTTTGCAAGAGGTTGTGGATAAAACGATCCGCGAACGCGGCTTTTCCTATAAAGCAGTCGTCGATTTCGGGCAAGTGCCTTTTCCGACAAAGTTGTACGGCTCTTATGTGTATCCGGCTGGCAACTACGAGGCGCTGCGGGTGCAAATCGGCGAGGCGAAAGGGCAAAACTGGTGGTGCGTACTGTTTCCTCCGCTCTGCTTTATCGACATGGCAAACGGAGATGCCGTACAGGCGGCAGAACCAACAGCGGAGACCGGGACAGAGCAGCTTCGGCCAGTGATGAATTCGGAGCCGACTTCCGCAGCTTCCGTATTGAAGCTCGACCAGGAAGTCGTAGAGCGCAAGGAATGGCAAGAATGGCGGCAAGAGCGTCTGGAAAGAGAAGACGCTGCGGACCGTAACGATCAGGCTGCGAGCGTTTCCCGTGCGGAACATGCAGTGGCCGTAGACGATGAAACAAAAGAGGAAGGAAACGAGCAGATCGAGGGGCAAGGGACGAGCGAGCCGGCAGCCCCTGCGCCGCAAGTAGAGGTGCGCTTCTACCTGTGGGAAAAGCTCGAAAGCTGGTTCTCCTGAGCCTTTAAAGTCTTTCCGTAAAAAAAACGACACCCCGCTGTCATGGCGCAGGTGTCGTTTTGGATTGAAAAACGGCTTACTTCTGAGTCAGGGCAGCGAGAATTTCCGGCTTCAGCAAGCTGTGGAAGCGATGGGCAGGGATGGTGAAGGCAGGCATTCCTGCTGCGTATGGGGCAATTTCGTACTGTCCGAAATGAATGACGAGATTGCCGTTTTCAAACGAGAAGCTCTGGTCGTCTGTAATGCTCTCAAAGCTGTACGGATTGTAGCCGTCCGCTGCTGTTTGTGCTTTGATCTGCTGGCTGATGAGCTGGTTGATAATGCTGCGGTAGTCGTAGCCGGACTGGAACAGGTCGGCGAGCTTGAGCGTTTTCGCTTTGGCCTGGTTGTCGATCGTGTAGTAGGTGACGTCGGTCATGCCGTGCGCTCCGCCAGTATAGATGTACGACTGGATGGAGAAAGACACGAGCTTGCCAGCCTGGTGTACTTCATAGGAAATATCGAGTGCGTGCGGCCGCGGCTCCCAGCCGTATTTTTTCGCTTCTGCCGCATCTTGCTTGCCTGCTTTTTGGCCTTCGGCAAGACCTGTCTGTGCTTGCTTGAGCAGGTCGGCGTTCAATTTGGCTTCAAAAGCTTTATCCTTCAACCCGCTAATGACCGGGATCGTCACCTTGCCCTCGAACTCTTTTGATTTGACGGTCAAAGTTTTCGGGGTGAACACCACTCCGGCTGCTTTCGGCTTTTGCGCTTGTACGGCAGGCACAGGCTTGGCTGTCGCGGCAGGAGAAGCTGCCAGGACGGGTGCAGTAGCGGCGGTCAGCAATACGGCTGTGCCGAGCAGGCTGGAAGTAAAGGATTTCAACAATGTCATATTCATTCACGATCCTTTCGATCTAAGGGAAAATGTTCCTCGCTTGTATGGACTTATTCTACTACATCGTTTTGACGGATGATGTTAAGAATTGGTAACAAAGACTTTTCCCAACACTTTTCCAAAAGTTATTCACAAGTTACCCACAGCCTGTTGAAAACTTCTGGATGCACATCTATACTAAAGGCACTTATTACAAAAGAAACGAGCTAGAGAAAGGATTTTTTTACGATGGAAATCAATTTAGTGACAAAGGTGTGGTCTGTGGATAACGATGTGGAAAACATCCCTAGTTGTACACAGATTGTGGATGCAGCCCGTTTGCTGCGCGCCGGGGAAGCGGTCGCTTTTCCAACAGAGACGGTGTACGGCCTGGGCGCGAATGCATTGTCTGATGCAGCAGTGGAGAAAATATTTGCAGCGAAAGGCAGACCGAGCGATAATCCGCTGATTGTGCATATCGGAGAACGGGAGCAGTTGTCCACAGTCGCAGGCACCGTCCCGGAAAAAGGCCAGAAGCTGATGGACGCATTTTGGCCGGGGCCGTTGACGATCATCCTGCCGAAAAACGATCAGGTCGCATCGCTGGTGACGGCAGGGCTGGATTCAGTCGGGGTGCGCATGCCGGACCATCCGATCGCTCTCGCACTTATCAAGGAAGCGGGCGTGCCGATCGCAGCTCCCAGTGCGAATCGCTCCGGCCGTCCGAGTCCGACCACGGCTGCACACGTGTTTGCCGATCTGGACGGACGGGTAGCGGGGATTGTGGATGGCGGAGCTACCGGAGTCGGTGTCGAGTCGACGGTAGTTGACGTGACGGTCGACCCGCCTGTCATCCTGCGGCCCGGAGGCATTACCCGCGAGCAGATGGAACGCGTGATTGGCCCAGTCGAGCTCGATCCTTCTTTTCAGGTGGGCGCGGTAGAGACGCCGCGTGCGCCAGGGATGAAATATACGCATTACGCCCCTGAGGGGGAAATGTGGCTGGTGACAGGCGACGAAGCACAGGTTCGCGCGAAAATGGCGGAGTTGCTCGCCGAAGCAAAACGGCATGGGCAAAAAACCGGGGTGCTGGCGACAGAAGAGTCGGCTGCTTACTGGCAGGAACAGGCGGCGGTGGACGTCGTCTTGTCCGTAGGCTCCCGGCACGATCTGGAGAAAGTCGCCCAGCAGCTTTACGCAGTGTTGCGCGAGTTTGACCATCAGCGCGTTCAGTTCATTGTCGGGGAAACTTTTTCACGCGAAGGCTTGGGCATGGCCGTGATGAACCGTCTGGAGAAAGCGGCGGGCGGACGTATCCTGTCCGTCTAAAACAGTCTAAACTCCTCCTTGTCCGCATAAGGTGAAGAGACGGGGGGGAGGCGGCTTGGACCAGGTGTTGTTTCAGTGGGGGCAATTTTTGACGTTGCTCATTATTGCCTTTGCTTTGAGCATGGATGCCTTTTCGCTTGGGATCGGCGTAGGCATGGTTGGAATACGCTTGCGGGAAATTGTAAAAGTGAGCATTACTATTGGGCTTTTTCATATTATGATGCCTGTCGTCGGGATTGCTGTCGGCGCTTATTTGTCCGATTTGGTTGGGGATATCGCCGTTTTCATCGGCGGAGGAGTCCTGATGCTGATCGGCTTGCATATGCTGTGGAACGGACTGATTCACGGCGATCAAAAAAGCGTCTTGAAGACAAGAGGAATCGGGCTGCTGCTGTTTGCATTTAGCGTCAGTCTCGACGCGTTGACGGTCGGTTTTTCATTTGGTCTGATCGAAGTAAACAAAATTCTCGCGATCTCCCTGTTCGGCATCATGGGGGCGGCCATGTCCTATTTTGGGCTTTTGCTCGGCAGAAGCGTGGGAGGATGGTTGGGCGATTACAGCGAATTAGTAGGAGGACTTATTTTGTTTTGCTTCGGGTTGAAGTTTGTCATCTAGGAGACGGATGCTGACAGAAAGGAGGGGAAATCATTGAAACGAATCTTATTCGTCTGCACGGGAAATACTTGCCGCAGCCCGATGGCGGAGGCGATGTTTCGCGCCAAGACAGCCGGACAAGAATTTGAAGTACGCTCGGCCGGAGTGGCGGCCTACGCAGGCCAGCCTGCTTCTGCACACGCCCAGGCGGTGCTTGCGGAGCGGGGCATCTCGCATGCGCACGAGTCAAGCCAACTGGATGAGGCGCTGATCGAGTGGTCCGACCTCATTTTGACGATGACGAACAATCACAAGCACGCCATCCTGACTTTTTTTCCGGCGGCGGCAGACAAGGTGCATACGCTGCAGGAGTTTGCGGGAGTGGAAGGCTTGCGGGATATTGCCGATCCCTTTGGCGGAGCGCTGGAGGATTACCGCCGGTGCGCCGAGGAAATCGAGGAGTCGCTGGACAGGCTTTTGGAGCGGTTGATGGAAGTTCGTTTTCGTAAATAACGGGACATAGGAGGTGCTGGTTGGTAGCCAGGACCTTGTTTCTTGTGAGAGTACGAACATTTTTTAATCAATCAACCTAAATGTTCACTTTTTACTTACGGCTTTTTGATGTATAATGAGTGAGATCATGAAACAAGCGAGGGATGGCAGAATGAAAGTGGCGATTGCTGCAGATCACGGTGGATACAAGCTGAAAGAGGAAATCAAGACTCTGCTCGCCTCCATGAACATCCAGACGGAAGACTTCGGTTGCTCTTGCGAGGATTCGGTAGATTACCCTGATTACGCCTTGCCCGTAGCGGAAAAAGTGGCAGCAGGCGAGTTCGACCGGGGCATCCTGGTTTGCGGAACCGGCATCGGCATGTCGATCGCAGCCAACAAGGTTCCTGGCATTCGCTGTGCGCTGGTGCACGATACCTTTTCTGCACGTGCTACCCGCGAGCATAACAACACGAACGTTTTGGCTATGGGTGAGCGGGTGATTGGCCCTGGCCTGGCGTTGGATATCGTGAAAATTTGGCTGGAGACGGAGTTCCAGGGCGGCCGCCACGAGCGCCGTGTGGAAAAGATCACGCAAATCGAAGCGAAGCACGCGGGAGTGAAGTAAGTGGACCTATCCGCTATCGAACAAGAGGTTCGTCAGTTGGTGGAGGAAGTGGCCGGGCTGGCCGAGCTTCGGGCCGGACAAGTCATGGTGATCGGGTGCAGTACAAGTGAAGTGCTGGGCAAGCACATTGGAAAAGCTGGCAGCCGGGACGTGGCCGCCGCCATTTATCGCGGCATCCGCACTGTGCAGGAGCAGCGCGGCTTTGCTGTGGCCTTTCAATGTTGCGAACATTTGAACAGAGCGCTGGTGCTGGAGCGCGAAGTTATGGAACGCTACGGGCTGGAAGAGGTTTCGGTCGTTCCGGTGCCGACTGCTGGCGGCTCCATGGCTGCGCACGCTTTTACGCAGCTTGCCGATGCGGTTGTGGTGGAGCAGATTCGCGCCCATGCTGGCATTGATATCGGCGACACGTTGATTGGCATGCACCTGAAGCAAGTGGCCGTGCCTGTGCGCCCCTCGCAGCGGACTGTGGGAGAAGCGCACGTCACAGCCGCGCGGACTCGCCCCAAGCTGATCGGCGGCGCGCGAGCTGTCTATGAAGTTGTACCCCAAAATGAAAGCTGTACCTAAAAAGAATGTGGGACAAGCCCATTTTCAAGGAGGAGAATAAATCATGCTAGAATTTTTGCGTAAACAGGACCCGCAAGTATTGGAAGGCATTCAACTGGAGCTGGGAAGACAGCGTGACAAAATCGAGCTGATTGCATCCGAAAACTTCGTTAGCCGTGCGGTTATGGAAGCGATGGGAACGGTACTGACCAACAAATACGCAGAAGGCTATCCGGGCCGTCGCTACTACGGCGGTTGCGAATACGTCGACATCGTGGAAAACATTGCGCGCGATCGCGTAAAAGAAATCTTCGGTGCCGAGCATGCGAACGTACAGCCACACTCTGGCGCGCAAGCTAACATGGCGGTTTACTTCACCATTTTGCAGCCAGGCGACACTGTACTCGGGATGAACCTGTCCCACGGCGGCCACCTGACGCACGGAAGCCCTGTGAACTTCTCCGGTACGCTGTACAACTTCGTAGAGTATGGCGTAGATCGAGACTCCCACTTGATTAACTACGAGGATGTGCGCGCAAAAGCTCTGGAGCACAAGCCTAAGCTGATCGTAGCGGGAGCAAGTGCTTATCCGCGCACGATTGATTTTGCCAAATTCCGTGAAATCGCGGACGAAGTGGGCGCGTACTTCATGGTAGACATGGCGCACATCGCTGGTCTGGTTGCGGCTGGCCTGCATCCAAACCCGGTTCCGCACGCGCACTTCGTCACCTCCACTACGCACAAAACATTGCGCGGCCCTCGCGGCGGTCTGATCCTCTGCAAAGAAGAGTTTGCAAAAGCGATCGACAAATCCGTGTTCCCAGGCGTGCAAGGCGGTCCGTTGATGCACGTGATCGCGGCAAAAGCCGTTTCCTTTGGCGAAGCGCTGCAACCTGACTTCAAAGACTACGCAAAACGCATCGTGAACAACGCCCGCGTCTTTGCGGAAGCGCTGCAAGCAGAAGGCCTGACACTCGTCTCCGGCGGAACCGACAACCACCTCGTACTGGTTGACGTAAGCAAAATCGGCCTGACTGGTAAAGTAGCCGAGCACCTCCTGGACGAAGTGAGCATCACCACCAACAAAAACACCATCCCTTACGATACGCAAAGCCCATTCGTCACAAGCGGTATCCGCATGGGTACCCCAGCCGTCACCAGCCGCGGCTTTGACGAAGAAGCGATGAAAGAAGTAGCAGCCATCATCGCGCTGACCTTGAAAAACCCGGAAGACGCAGCCAAACACGACGAAGCCCGCCAACGCGTAGCCGCGCTGTGTCAACGCTTCCCGATGTACGAAGGCTTGACGATTTAATTTTCAAGAAAATTTCTTAAGCAGACAGACCCCGTGAGCAACCTCGCGCGGGTCTGTTTTTTGGCTTTCTTTCTGTCTTTTTCCTGACAAACAGCCACGCGGAGAAGACGGTTTCCAGGCGCCGCGACTTGCGAAGTCCGACCCAGCGGAGCGACGAAGCGCGGGAAAAAGGAACGTAACCCTGAATAAACTGCGAAGCGGCTACCACTTTTACGTTCCCCCGCGCTTCGTCGCGTAGCGGACAGTCAATCCCACAGCGGGACGTAGAATGAAGCCTAGCCTGGAAACCGTCTTCTCCCCACTACAGCCCCTCCCAGACAAAGAAAGAAAAAGTACGAAGATTAGGCAAATTGACGGCGACTCTCTCCTTCGCTATGATGGAAAAGATGCATTGATAGGGAAACGGAGGAACGTACATGAGCCGTGTATATGTGTTTGACCATCCGCTGATTCAGCATAAAGTGACGTTTATTCGTGACAAGAATACAGGAACCAAAGAATTTCGCGAACTCGTAGACGAAGTAGCAACCTTGATGGGCTACGAAATCACCCGCGACATGCCGCTTGAGGAAACCACCATCGACACCCCGGTAGCCACCTGTAAGTCTAACGTGATTGCCGGCAAAAAAGTTGGACTCGTACCGATCCTCCGTGCAGGACTTGGCATGGTCGACGGACTGCTCAAGCTGATCCCGGCCGCAAAAGTCGGCCACGTGGGACTGTATCGTGACCCGGAAACCTTACAGCCAGTAGAGTACTACGTCAAGCTGCCTTCCGATGTAGCCGAGCGCGAACTGATCGTGATTGACCCGATGCTTGCGACTGGCGGTTCTGCTGTCGCGGCGATTGCTGCGTTGAAAAAACGCGGAGCGAGAAATCTCAAGCTCATGTGCC
This sequence comes from Brevibacillus sp. NSP2.1, assembly GCF_000470975.2. Classification (NCBI taxonomy): domain Bacteria; kingdom Bacillati; phylum Bacillota; class Bacilli; order Caryophanales; family Paenibacillaceae; genus Brevibacillus; species Brevibacillus sp. NSP2.1. The sequence goes on from NZ_CP048274.1 coordinate 542,390, forward strand.
TGATTGCTGCTCCGGAAGGCATCAAAATGGTGCAGGACGAGCATCCGGACGTAGATATTTACGTAGCTGCCATTGACGAATATTTAAATGACCATGGATACATTGTGCCTGGCCTCGGCGATGCGGGCGACCGCTTGTACGGCACAAAGTAGGCGGAGAGGGTATTCCAGATGAAAACAGTAAAAGTAATGACGGTATTCGGGACGCGTCCGGAAGCGATCAAGATGGCCCCCCTTGTGCATGAGCTGAAAAAGTACAACGGGCAAATCGAATCGGTCGTCTGCGTGACCGCCCAACATCGCCAAATGCTCGACCAGGTGTTGGGGATTTTCGATATTTCGCCGGACATTGACTTGAACATTATGAAAGACCGCCAGACGCTCGTTGATGTGACCACGCGCGCCCTGCAAAGTCTCGATGCGGCGATCAAGGAAGTAAAGCCGGATATCGTTTTGGTGCATGGCGATACGACGACTACATTCGTTGCGAGCTTGGCCGCTTTTTACAACCAGGTAGCGATCGGCCATGTGGAAGCGGGCCTGCGCACATGGGACAAGTATTCGCCGTTCCCGGAAGAGATGAACCGCCAACTGACAGGCGTGATGGCCGACCTGCACTTCTCCCCGACAAACGGGTCTGCTGACAACCTCAGACGGGAAGCGAAGCCGGAGGAAAGCATTTACGTAACCGGAAACACTGCGATTGATGCGCTGAAAACGACAGTGCGCGAAGATTACACACACCCGGTGCTCGACCGTGTAGGCGACTACAAACTGGTGCTGATGACGGCCCACCGCCGCGAAAACCTGGGCGAGCCGATGCGCCGCATTTTCCGTGCGGTCAGAAGACTGGTGGACGAGCATCCCGAGATTGCCGTCGTGTACCCGGTCCATCTCAACCCGGCTGTGCAGGAAGTAGCGCAGGAAATTTTGGGCGATCACGAGCGCATTATACTGATCGAACCGCTTGATGCGCTCGATTTCCACAACTTCGCCCGCCGTGCTCACCTGATCCTGACCGATTCCGGCGGAGTCCAGGAAGAAGCGCCGTCCCTTGGCGTGCCTGTTCTGGTTCTCAGAGATACAACCGAGCGCCCAGAAGGGATCGAAGCCGGTACGCTCAAGCTGGCGGGTACAGACGAAGAACAAGTTTACGCGATGGCACACGAGCTGCTGACCAACCAGGCAGCCTACGATGCAATGGCGCACGCTGCGAATCCGTATGGGGACGGAGAGGCTTCCCGCCGTATCGTAGAAGCGATCCTGCATCATTTTGGATTGCGTTCCGAGCGTCCTGAGCCGTTCAAGCCGGGACAGTAATCATTTGCCCATACAGCCAAGAGTGACCCGTCCGGTATCGACTGCTATCATCCGGACGGGTTTTTCTGCTGTTTTGGCAGACTGACGATTTGGATTGTTTTCCCAAAAGAGAATCTGCAAAATTGGCGAAACTATCCACTACTTCGGTGCGTCTAACGAATAGTTACCGACTTACATAGGGAACAGACAGAGTTTGGAAAATGGAGAGGAGTCACCAACATGAGAGCGCAAAGGATAGTGACGCTGCTCACGGCTACGACGATGGCCTGGGGAGCTTTTGTTCCGTTTGTGCCCCTTGCGACGAATGTCGCGCACGCCAGGGCGGAAACCAGTGCATTGAATATGGTGTGGCAAACCCCGATTGGCGAGGGGACCACTTTGCTCAAATATACGAAATCGTTTGCGAATCAGGTCGTGACCATCATGGTTACCAAGGTCGACCTGAACAACCCGTACGTGGAGGTCAAGCCCGTCTACGGGACCGCCGGCAAGCTGACGGAAAGACAGACCGTCACCCAGATGGCGCGCGAAACAGGCGCGGTTGCGGCGATCAACGCCGACTTTTTCAACATGTCCAAGCGGGGCGCGCCGTTTGGCATCGTAATAAAGGACGAGCAGTTGATTTCCTCGATGGGGCTGATCTCGTACTGGTATAGCCTGGGGCTGACCGGAGACAAGGTCGCGATCATCGACAAGTTCGGGTTTGGCGGAAAAGTCACCGCGCCGAACGGGGCTGTCTACTCGATTCAAGGCGTCAACAAAGAAGAGTACAATCCGAGCGACGGCCGCAAAAGCCACCAGAACCAACTGAACGTCTACACGCCTTCCTTTGGCAAAACCAGTCTCGGCGCAATTCCGGGCTACAAGGACGTCGTCGAGATTTTGTTCGTGGACAACGTCGCCAAGGAAGTGCGCGTCAACCAACCGGGAGTCTACATACCTTACAACGGATACGTCTTGTGGGGACACGGCGCGGCAGCGGCCTTCCTCAAACAAAATTTCCCGGTGGGCGCCAAAGCGACCATCGAGTACCAAACAACTCCGCAAACACTCGACCTGAAGCAAGCCGTCGGGGGCAACGTGCTGCTCGTGGATCAGGGCAAAGCTTTGACGTCGTTCCAGGCGGACAAGTCGATCACTTCTGTCAATGCACGCACGGCAGTGGGCGTGTCCCAGGATGGCAAGACGCTGTACATGGTCACCATTGATGCCAGCAAAGGCGTTTACCTGGACGAGCTGGCAAAAATCATGGCAGAGCTCGGCTCCTACCGTGCCGTGAATTTTGACGGTGGCGGCTCTACGACATTGGCTGCGCGCATGCTGGGCGAGACGCATGCCAACCTCGCCAACAAGCCGAGCGGCGGTGCCGAACGCCGCGTGCCGACCGGCCTTGCTGTGTACAACACCGCTCCGCCAGGAGAATTGCGAGGATTCCAAATTGACGTGCCAGCGGACATCCTCATCGGCCAAACCGTGACGCTCAATGCCTCCAAAGGTTACGACACGCATTACCAGCCATACGCGATCAATCCGGCGAACGTCACGTGGGAAATCCCGCAAGCCGATGCAGGAACAGTAGAGGGACAACGCTTTACGCCAGCCCGCTCCGGCCAGATTACACTGACGGGTCGCCTGGGCAACGTGGCGCAAAACAAAGAGGTGCACGTCATTGCGGGCAGCGAAGTCCAACAAATCGTCGTCTCCCCGAATCCGGTCACGATCGCACCGGGACAAGCCGTGACGCTTGATGTGAAAATCAAGACGAAAAAAGGAGCGACGATTCAGGCGACGCCGCTCAGCGTCAAAGCGAGCGTAGACTCCGCAGTCGCTACCGTCAACGACAAGCTGCAGTTGATAGCAGGAAGCGAACCGGGAAATGGACACCTGACGATTACGTATGACGGTGTGTCGACAACCGTTCCGTTTGCGGTCGGTCAATTCGAACAGCCATGGCTGACGTTTGACAACCAGGTCGGCATGTACCACGCGGCCAACCCGAGCAGCATCAGCTCGGCAGGCTCGTTTGCGCTCGTTCAGGACCAGGTGTTCCGCACGAAAAAAGCGGCGAAGCTCGTCTACAACTTCTCCGGAGCGCCAGCGAACAACATGCGCATCTCTTACGGCGTGCTGGGCGCCCAGCCTGTCGCCATCCCGGGCAAGCCGCTCGGAATCGGCTTGTGGGTAAACGGGGACAACAGCAGACATTGGCTGCGCGCAGAAGTGCTCGATGCCAACGGCAAAACTGTCTACGTCGATCTGGCCAAAGAAATCGACTGGACAGGCTGGAAGCAGGTAAAAGGCTACTTCCCGAGCAATGCCGCCTATCCGTTGAAGCTGAAGAGCATCTACGTAGTCGACCAGCCGAATGACGGCATTACGCATGACAAAGGAACGCTGTACTTCGACGAGTTCTCGCTCCTTTTGCCGAACCAGACAGGCCAGCCGGGCAATGCGGTTGTCGTGCCTGAGCTGCCGGACAGCACGTCGCTGGGCGCGGAGCTTGACCTTGCCTACTCGTTTGAGAAAACCGCTCCGTTTTTGGACAGCGCTTTGGTGGAAATCGACTCGATCGTCAACCAGCAACTGCCCGGGTATGTCCCTGCGGACTACTCGTTCACGATCAAGCCGGGAGAGCGCAAGGCAGGCACGGACGATGCGATCTCGACTTCCCCGATCAAGCTGACGCTTGTGCCGAAGAAGTGGATTGCCGGAAAAGGAATCGGACTTCTGTACGTCAACGAAACCAACCAGACGCTCGATCCGCTCTTGGGCACCAAAAACGCGCAAGGGCAGTGGGTGTATGAGGTGAACAGCTACGGCAAATACGTTCCGTACTATATGGACGATGCAGGCGCGGCGAGTCCGTCGTTCACCGATATCGCCAACCACCCGGCCAAGAAGGAAATCATGTTTATGGCGGAGAACGGATACGTCAAAGGATTGACGGAAACGAGGTTCGGACCGGAAACTTCGCTTACCAGAGCGCAATTCGTCACCTTGCTGGCACGTACGTTCCACTGGGAGCTGCCCGACTCGCCGAAGCTCAGCTTCAAGGACAAGGTGCCTGCCTATGCGCAGGGAGCGGTCCAGGTGGCCGTTGCCAAAGGCCTGGTAAAAGGCTACGAGGACAAGACGTTCCGTCCGGACCAACCTGTGACGAGGGCAGAAGCGGCTGTCATCCTGGACCGTCTGGTAAACAAAAAGGGAGCGGCCAAAACGGTTTCCGACAAAGGAACATGGCCGTCCTGGGCTGCCTCGTCCATCACCAACATGGTTGGGCTCGGCCTGATTGATCCGGTCAGCGGAAAATACCAGCCGAACAAGCCGACGACCCGAGCGGTATGTGTCGTGGCGCTCTATCGCATTTTGCAGCAAACCAAATAAAGCGCACAAAGCAAAGACTATGCTTCTCCAATCACGGGGGAGCGTGGTCTTTTTTTGTTTCCCGCTCCAAAGAAAAAATCGTTGTCAAAAATGGTAAACCGAATTAACATTTTAGTTAACAAATATATGTTAACCAAGGATGTGGTATGGTTGTTACATACTTATGACTATGACGAGCTGGCGCAAAAGAACAAGCAATTTTTGTGGCATCCATTTACGCAGATGAAAGACTACAACGCGCAGGAGCCTTTGATTATTGCCAGAGGCGAAGGAGTCAAGTTGATCGACGTCAATGGCAAGGCGTATTACGACGGCTTTTCTTCCGTATGGCTGAACGTTCACGGCCACAATGTCCCCGAGCTGAACCAGGCGATCATGGAGCAGCTATCGCAAATCGCGCACTCGACTCTGCTGGGAATGGCAAACGTGCCGTCCATCCTGCTGGCCGAGCAGCTTGTGCGAATCGCTCCGCCTGGACTCAGCAAAGTGTTTTACTCGGACAACGGCGCGACTGCGGTAGAAATCTCCCTGAAAATGGCGTTCCAGTATTGGCAAAACCGCGGGCAGACGGGCAAGCATTCGTTTATCACGATGAACAACGCCTACCATGGCGACACGATCGGAGCGACCAGCGTGGGCGCAATCCCGCTGTACCATCAGGTTTACAAGCCACTGTTGTTTTCTCCGCACGTCATCCCTTACCCGTATCCGTACCGGGATGGAGGCGAACAGGCGGCCATGGAAGCAACCTTGAGCCAGTTGGAGAGCTTGCTGCAGCAAAAAGCAGGCGAGATTGCCGCCATGATTGTCGAGCCTGTCGTCCAGGGAGCCAGCGGAATGATCGTCATGCCGGACGGCTGTTTGAAACGGATTGCCGAGCTTTTGCGCGCGCATGACGTGTTGCTGATTGCGGATGAGGTGGCGACAGGCTTTGGACGGACGGGAAAAATGTTCGCCTGTGAGCACGACGGCGTAGTGCCAGACATCATGGCCGTTGCCAAAGGGCTGACCGGAGGCTATTTGCCTGTAGCCGCCACGCTTGTTACCGAAAACATCTACGACGCTTTTTACGCGGACTACGAGGAACAGAAGACGTTTTTCCACGGCCACTCGTTTACCGGGAATCCGCTCGGCTGTGCCGTAGCGCTGGAAAACTTGCGGCTGATGGAGGAGCGAAGACTGGTCGAGCAGGTGGCAGAAAAAGCGGTCGGTCTAAAGCAGCTTTTGCAGCCGCTAAAGGCAGAGCCGCACGTCGGCGATATCCGGCAAAAAGGCTTGATGGCAGGAATCGAGCTGGTCCGGGACAAGCAAACGAAGGAGCCGTACCACTGGAACGAGCGCATCGGCGTCCGCGTCTGCCAGCGGGCGAGAGAAAAAGGGCTGCTGACCAGACCGCTGGGCAATGTGATCGTCTTCATCCCGCCGCTTGCCTCCAGAATGGGCGAGATTGCGGAAATGGTGCAAATTTTGGCCGAATCCATCCGCGAGGTCACGCTGGAACAAAAGGGGCAGACGGTGCGATGAAGAAGGAGTTTGCAGGATTGTTCGTTGCCGGGACGGATACGGAGGTGGGCAAAACCGTTGTTACGGCTGGAATCGCGGCCGCGCTGCGCGAGAGAGGCTCGGATGTCGGCGTGTGGAAGCCCGTTCAATCCGGGGCGTTGGCGCATGAGCAGACGAGCGATGCTTTTCGCTTGCGGGCCTGGAGCGGTGTAGAGGACTTGTGCGAGGAAATTGCGCCTCTGGCTTTTTCCGCGCCGCTGACGCCCTGGCTGGCAGCACAAGCCGAGGGCAGGACGCTCGCGCTCGACGAAGTGGTTGCGGGCGGGCATTTCTTGATGGCGAAGCACGACTGGCTGCTGGTAGAGGGGGCCGGCGGGCTGGCAGTGCCTCTGACGCAAACGGAGATGATGATCGACCTCGCCGTCAGGCTGAACCTGCCGCTGTTGCTGGTCGCCCGCGCAGGGCTTGGCACGATTAACCACACGCTCTTGTCGGTCTGGTATGCACGCTCCCGGGGGCTTGAGGTGGCCGGCGTGATTTTAAATGAAGCAGCCCCCGCAACGGCGACCGACCAGAGTATCGCCACGAATGCCGCGATGATCGAGCGTTACGGAAATGTGTCTGTCTGGGGAGTGCTGCCGTACATGGGCGGAGCGTTTACCCAACAGCAATTGGCTGAATCGGTGAGGGCGCATGTGAACGTGTCGCCTGTCGAGAGTGTGCTGAAAAAGCAAACTATTAAAGGGGAGATACAAGGATGAACAAGACGGTTGCAGTGAACTGGAACGAGTATGCAGAGAAGGCTGTGCAAAAGGAAGCGCTGACGCAGGAGGAGGCGTTGCGCGTCTTGCAAGCGCCAGACGATGAGCTGCTGCCGCTATTGCACGCCGCTTTTCAGGTCAGGAAGCACTTTTTCGGGAAAAAGGTCAAGCTGAACATGATCCTGAACGCCAAAAGCGGCCTGTGCCCGGAAGATTGCGGGTACTGCTCGCAGTCGATCGTCTCCACGGCTCCTGTAGCCAAGTACACCATGCTCGACAAAGACACGCTGCTGGCAGGAGCGCGGGAAGCGCTGAACCGGAAGGCAGGGACGTACTGTATCGTCGCTTCCGGCCGTGGTCCGACCGAAAAGGAGCTGGGCCAGGTGATCGAAGCAGTCAAAGAAATTCGCGAGACAATGCCGCTGAAAATATGCGCTTGTCTCGGCATCCTGAGCGACGAGCAGGCACAGCGGCTGAAGGAAGCGGGCGTGCATCGCTACAACCACAACCTGAACACAAGCCGCAACCATTACTCGGCGATCACGACGACCCATACATACGATCAGCGGGTGGAAACCGTCGATACGGTGAAAAAAGCCGGGATGTCACCGTGCTCTGGCGTCATCGTCGGCATGGGGGAGAGCGACGAGGAGATCGTCGAGATGGCATTTGCCTTGCGCAGTCTGGATGCGGATTCGATCCCGGTCAACTTTTTGAATGCGATTCCGGGGACTCCGCTGCAAAACCAGGGCCGCACGCCTGCTCAAAAGGCGCTGAAGGTGTTGGCGCTGTTCCGCTTCGTCTGCCCTGACAAGGAAATTCGCGTGGCAGGCGGACGCGAGGTGAATCTGCGCAGCTTGCAGCCGCTGTCGCTCTACGCGGCCAATTCGCTGTTTGTCGGCGACTATTTGACGACGCCGGGACAGGAGATTTCCAGCGATCACAAAATGATCGAAGACCTTGGCTTCGAGATCGAGCTATGTGCGCTGTAGGTAAAGAGGTGTGGCACATGAAACGCAAGTACGAATGGCTGGAGGCGGAGTGGAGCCGGATGCGGGAGCAGTCGCTGGACAGAACGTGGCAGACGGTTGAACCGATAGCCGAAGCAGGCGGCGCATGGATTCGGGTTTGCGGGAAAAAGCTGCTGAATTTGTCCGCCAACAACTATCTGGGGCTTGCTCATGAAGAGCGAATCGTGGAAGCGGGCGAAAAGGCTGCGAGAAAATGGGGCGCAGGCGGAACTGCTTCCCGCCTCGTGCTCGGCAACTACCCGCTGTACGACGAACTGGAGCGGCGCCTGGCCGAGTGGAAGCAGCGCGAAGGAGCGCTCGTGTTTGCCAACGGCTATCAGGCGAATACGGGAGTGATCGCGGCACTGGCAGGCCGGGGCGATGTCGTTTTTAGCGATCGGCTGAACCACGCCAGCATCGTCGACGGCATCATCCTGAGCCGTGCCGAGCACGTCCGGTATCGGCACAACGATCTGGAGCATCTGGAGTTTTTGCTGCAAAAGCATCAGGGAGCGAGACGAAAATGGATCGTGACGGACAGCGTGTTTTCCATGGATGGCGACAAGGCTCCGCTGCTTGCTTTGGCCGAGCTGCGCGAGCGCTACGGCGCCCTGCTCATGGTCGACGAGGCGCATGCAGGGGGAGTGCGCGGGGAACAGGGCCAGGGCTTGTGCCACGAGCTGGGGATGGCCGATCAGGTAGATGTGCTCATGGGCACGTTCAGCAAAGCTTTTGGGGTGTACGGCGCCTACGTCTGTGCCGATCAGCCCGTGATTCGCCATCTGCGCTCGAAGGCCCGCTCGCTCATTTACTCCACCGCTCTGCCGCCTGCCGTCATCGGCTCGACGCTTGCAGCTTTGACGCAGATCGAAACGGACACGTGGAGAAGGCAAGCTCTCCGGCAAAACGCGAGTTGGTTCCGCCAGAAACTGCGCGCGAGCGGCTTTGCCGTAGCAGATGAGGACACGCAAATTATCCCGCTGGCGATAGGAGAAAACGAGCGGGCGCTGCAATTCAGCCAGAAGCTTCTGGAGCGCGGGATTGCCGCTGTCGCCATCCGTCCGCCCACCGTTCCGGACGGGACGGCGCGCATCCGCTTTACCGTGATGGCGACGCATACGCCGGATGAGCTAGCGTGGGCCGTCCAGGAGCTGGCTGCCATTCGTGATGAGCTGGACGGGAGGGAGGCGCTGTGACACCTGCGATACTTTGGCTGACGGGCTGGGGGATGCCGGATTCGTGCTGGGAGCAAGTCCGTCGACAGCTTCCTTGTGCGTTGCACCTGGCACCGGACTTTTCGCGCGTGTCCCGTCCGGAAGAGTTTTACGAGGCAGTAGAACAGACAGCTCGCTCTGTCGCCGGAAAAGAGCTGGTTGTCGTCGGATGGTCCATGGGCGGGCTGCTGGCGCTCAGGCAGGCTGCTTCGCGGCCCGTAGCAGGACTGGTTCTCGTCGGTGCGACAATGCGCTTTGTCCGCGAGTCGGCAGAGCGTGACCGTGGCTGGGGCGCAGCCGTGCTGCAACGGATGAAACGCCTTTTGCCAAAAGACCGCGAGCGGATCATGGCCCAGTTCGCGGAGCAGATGCTGACGGCAAAAGAACGCGGGCAAAACCGGGTGGATACGGGAACAGCCGGGGCGCAGTGGAGCCAGCAAGCGCTGCTCGCGGGTCTCGACTACCTGGCAAGCGAGGACTGTCGGCATAAAGCGGCGTCACTCTTCTGTCCTGCCGTCGTCATTCACGGAACAGACGACCTCATCTGTCCGCTGGCAGCGGGCGAGGAGCTGGCAGGCGCGCTGCCGGCTGCTGAGTTTGTGCGGCTGCAAGACTGCGGCCACGCGCCCCACATTTTTTACCCGGACGTGGTCGGGACAGCGGTAACGAGGATGGTGAAGCAGATTGCACAGAAACACGGTCAAGCATCGGTTCAGTAACAAGGCAGCCTTCTATGAGCAGTACGCCATCGTGCAAAAGGAGATGGCGAATCGACTGAGCGCAATGGTTCAGACGGCTATTCCCCGGGACGCGGTCGCCAGCATCCTCGAGGTCGGCTGCGGCACAGGGGGGCTGACCCGTCTGATTCGGAGCCAGTACCCCCATGCCGATTACGAGGCGATTGACCTCGCAGCAGGGATGATCGCGCAGGCACAGGCCAGTCTTGCCCGTCTCGGCCTGACAGGCAGCTTTTACCAGGCCGATGCTGAGGAATGGGTCTGGACGCAGCCGGCGGCGTGCAAAGACTTGATTGTATCAGGAGCCTGCTTCCAGTGGTTTTTTCGTCCCGAGCAGACCATCCGTGGCTTGTGCCGCTTGCTTGCGCCAAACGCTCCGCTCTATTTTTCCACCTTCGGGCCGGACACCTTTTGCGAACTGCACGATTCGTTTGCCCATGCCCACGCCAGTCTGGGCGAAAAAGGGGTACGGCACGGTCTGTCGTTTCTATCGGCGGAGCAGTGGCTGTCCATGCTGGAGGCGGCGGGAATGAGTTCCCTGCGGGCAACGACGCAAAAGGTGGTGCTGGCCTATCCGGGCGTTTCGGACTTTTTGCACGCGGTCAAGGCAGTAGGCGCCAATGCGAGCGAGGACAAGAGTGCGGGACTGGGCCGAAGGAGGCTGCTGCTGGCGATGATGGACTATTACGAGAGGACGTACGGCGGAGAGCATGGCGTGCGGGTTACCTACGATCTGCTCTACATCAGCGGGGTTCGCCAGCCGCGTCCGTAAGCGGGCCGCATCGGCACTGCCAAGGCAGTCCAATCGCCACCAAACGGGTAGCCGCCCAGATTGCCAAAGCGTGATCGTGCGCTTGAGTAGCACGATCACGAGCACGCCCGTACGCGTATAGAAAAAACGTCTTCCGCTTTTTGCAGCGTTTCCGGAGGCAAGACGCTTTTTCTAACGTGAAAACGATTTCTTAGCAGGAATCCGTACAAAAATATGGAATTTTAAGAAGGTTGGCTATCCTGTTCATTCGAGGAGTGTATGGAAGATGGGTCAAAAGGAAATCGTTATCGCAAGCGCAGTGCGCACGGCTATCGGCAGCTTTCAGGGCACGCTTGCTGGAATCAGCGCGACAAAGCTGGGCGGAATCGTCCTCGAAGCAGCTTTGGAGCGCGCAGGTGTGTCCAAGGATGCAGTCGATGAAGTGATTATGGGGAACGTGCTGTCCGCGGGTCTGGGACAAAACCCTGCTCGTCAGGCTGCCATTCAAGCAGGCTTGGCGCACGAGGTGCCATCCTTGACGATTAACAAAGTATGCGGCTCAGGACTGAAAGCCGTTCATTTGGCTGTGCAGGCGATTTTGAGCGAAGACGCCGAGGTCGTGCTGGCAGGAGGCATGGAAAACATGAGTCAGGCCCCTTACTTGCTGGAGGGAGCGCGCTCCGGGTACCGCATGGGTGACCAGAAGGTGGTCGACACGATGATCCGCGATGGTCTTTGGTGCGCATTCAACGACTACCACATGGGAATCACGGCTGAAAATCTGTGCGCCAAATACGAGATCGGACGGGAAGAACAGGACGAGTTTGCGGCGTGGAGCCAGCAAAAAGCCCAGAAGGCTCTGGAAAGCGGCCGTTTTCAGGACGAGATCGTGCCCGTTCCGATTCCGCAGCGCAAAGGCGATCCGGTGCTGTTTTCCGTCGACGAGTTTCCGCGTGCCGGCGTGACAGCAGAGATGCTCGCCAAGCTGAAGCCAGCCTTTAAAAAGGACGGAACCGTGACAGCGGGCAACGCATCCGGCATTAATGACGGCGCGGCGGCCCTGTTGATTATGACCAGGGAAAAAGCGGAAGAACTGGGCGTCAAGCCGCTCGCGCGCATCGTGGCCAACGCCAGCGCAGGGGTCGATCCGAGCATCATGGGCTACGGGCCTGTTCCCGCGACCAAGCGCGTTTTGGAGAAGGCAGGACTGTCATTGTCCGACATGGATCTGATCGAAGCGAACGAAGCTTTTGCCGTCCAGTCGCTGTCTGTGGGCAAAGCGCTCGGCATCGACCGCGAAAAGCTGAACGTTAACGGGGGAGCGATCGCGCTAGGTCATCCAATTGGCGCAAGCGGGGCGAGAATTTTAGTGACACTTGTTCACGAATTGCAAAAGCGCGAAGGGGCAAAATATGGTTTAGCAACCTTGTGTATCGGCGGCGGACAAGGGGTTTCGACGATTGTTGAAAAAATGTAGATTTTCAATTGTGAACGCTTTGTGTACAGAACAAGACGAACGTTGACAAAGGGAATAATTCTTCGTTAATATGGATGAGGGCAAAGGGGCACTTGACACCAGCCCTCTCCTTATGTATGAAAGGAGAATGTTGTTCCGTGTCGAAAATTGATAATCCTTGGCGAGCCATCACGTTGGTCACTCTGATTGGTGTCGATATGGCCGTTTGCGTGGTTGCGGGAGTCTTTCTGGGAAAATACCTGGATGGCCTTTTCGCTACCAATCCGTTGTTTTTGATGGTTGGACTGCTCGCGGGATTAGGAATAGGCGTGTACAGCGTCTACCGCATCATTCGCGGTTACCTCTAGGGAGATGGGACATGCAAACGTTTTCTTCGGCAATGCGATACACGTTTCGCTATGCCTTTTTCTGTATGGCAATCGCCGCGATACTCTGGGCGCTGTTGCCATCCTATCGTTTCTTTTTGCAAAGCCTCCTGCTCGGGATGGCTGGCAGTCTAGTGAATGGCACGGTCCTCTTCAGCAAAACTTGGCGAATTGGCCAGATGGCTGTTGATCCAGGCGTGCGGCCCAAAGGGACAGGTATGCTGCAACGATTGGTCGTGGCAGGCTTTGCTGTCTTTTTAACTATGCGCTTCCCTCATTTGTTCGGACTGGCCGGAGTGTTGATCGGCTTGTTCCTCTTTCAGATTCTCAGCTTCCTTTTTGTGTATCGCTCCTTTAAATAGATAGTAGAATTCTTTTTACACATGCACGCTAAGCAATATACTCGCGCGGAAGAAAGGGGTGAAATACATGCATTATTCTCTGCGATTTGAATGGTTGGGCATGGTATTTGACATCTCCACTATTCTCATGATTTTGGTAACCTCTCTGGTGGTGCTTTTGCTCTGTATCGGGATGACTCGCAACCTGACCTCCGCTACTCCAAGCGGCGCGCAAAACGTGATGGAATGGATTGTAGACTTCGTAACCGGTATTACAAAAAGCTATATCTCACCGAAAAAGGCTGCGGGTTTTGTCTCGCTGGCGCTGACTTTGTTCCTCTACATCTTCCTGGGAAACCAACTGGGTCTCGTATTTAACGTAAATACAGCTCACCACAACAGTCCTGACCATCAAGTAAGCGAAAAGGTTAAAGACATGTTGACGGCTTCTACGAGCGAAGAGGCGAAGCAGCAAAAGTTGGCTAAGCTTGAGGAAGAGCTGAACTCAACCGATCCGCATTCACACGGTGTTGTCATCGGCTGGTGGAAATCGCCAACCGCAACTCCGAGCGTAACTTTCGCTCTCGCGTTCATCGTGTTGCTGTACGCTCACTACTTGGGCATCAAGAAGAGCTTCGGTGGATGGTTGAAACATACATTCCTGAATCCGATTCACATTCTGGAGGAGTTCATCATCAAGCCGCTGACGCTGCCTTTGCGTCTATTCGGTAACATCTTTGCGGGTGAGGTTTTGATCGCCTTCCTCTTGGGTGTAGGGATCTTCGGAAGCATTCCGCTGTTCCTGTGGCTGGGCTACTCCGTGTTTGTCGGCTCCGTACAGGCATTCATTTTCACTACGCTGGCGATGGTTTACCTGTCTCAGCAAGTGAATGAAGATCACTAATCAGCATTTCCCCGATTTTATATTCGCTTTTCACAACACTAAGGAGGTTTTTAAACAATGGAAGGTTTGGCTCTTGCAATTGGTATCGTATTTGGTCTCGCTGCTCTTGGCGCAGCAATCGGTAACTCCCTGGTAATCTCCCGTACAATTGAAGGTGTAGCTCGTCAACCAGAAGCACGTGGTAACCTCATGGGTCTCATGTTCCTGGGTCTCGGTCTGGTAGAGGCGGTTCCGATCATCGCTGTAGCGATCGGTTTCATTCTCTTCGGTCGTATGTAGTCAGCGAGCAATTGGTAACAATAGGCGGGCGCTTGATACCCGCCTCTATTTTTGAGCGAGTGGAGGCCTATGCTTTCATTCGACAAGAAGTTTGAAGCTTCGCCGCAAACGTGAAGCCAGTTTTTTGGCAAAGAGCGGTTCATACCGTGATGATACATCTTTCTTTTCGCAGGAAGGAGTGAAACGAATGCTCGACTTTGGAGCGGTGTCCCTGGAGTGGGGAACGCTTTTAACCCAAGCAATTGTGTTCTTGTTGTTGCTCTTGCTGGTTCGTAAACTTGCCATGGGCCCGATCGTTGGCATCATGGAAAAACGTCGTCAGCATATCGAAAATCAAATTTCATCGGCTGAGCGCAACCGTGCGGAGGCAGAGGCTCTCTTGGCAGAGCAACGCCGCGTACTGGACGAAGCTCGCGCTGAATCCAAAGCCATCATCGACCGCGCTACCAAGCAAGCGTCTGATGAAGCAAGCAAAATCGTGGCAGAAGCTCAAGCTGCATCCGAGCGTATGAAAGCGGACGCAAGCGCTGAGCTGGCACGTGAAGTAGAAAAAGCAAAACTCGAACTGCGCGAGCAAATGACAGGTCTTTCCGTTCTCTTGGCTTCCAAGATTATCGAAAAAGAACTGGACGAAGCAGCGCAAAAGTCTACTGTTGACAAATTCCTCGCTCAAGTAGGAGATCGCCTATGAGTAGCGCAGTAGGAAAACGTTATGCTCGCGCTCTCTTTGAAGTAGCGAGCGAGCGTGGCAAGATCGATCAGGTGGAAGCTGACCTTGGTGCGATCGTGCAGGCTGTGGAAGGCAACGAAGATCTGAAAAAGATCATACAGCACCCGCACATCGCGGCAGATGCAAAGGGCAAACTGGTTGAAGAGCTGTTCAAAAGCCATGTAGGGGAAGAGAGCTTCAACTTCCTGAACGTCCTGATTGACAACGGACGGGAAGTTCAACTGTCGGACATCTACAGCTCCTTTGTACAATTGGCAAACGAAGCGCGTGGCTATGCAGATGCTGTCGTCACAAGCGCAAAGCCGCTTTCTGAACAAGAACAGGCGGAGCTCGCTGACAAGTTCGGACAAACGGTAAATAAAAAGCTGCGGATGACAACGGTCGTAGACCCTTCGATTCTCGGCGGCATTATTATCAAAATCGGCGACCGTCTGTACGATGGCAGCCTGAAAACGAAGCTGGAAACCTTTGCGCAAAAAGCGTAAAGCTCGGTCTTTTAAGAAGTTGGATGAATGGGGTGAATTAAGTGAGTGCAATCAGACCAGAGGAAATTAGCTCCCTCATCAAAGAGCGGATCGCTAATTTTAAATCTGAAATCGAAGTTGTAGATGTAGGCACAGTCATCCAGGTAGGTGACGGTATTGCCCGCGTTCACGGTTTGGAAAAGGCCATGCAAGGGGAGCTCCTCGAGTTCCAAAATGGCGTAATGGGTATGGTACTCAACTTGGAAGAAGACAACGTGGGTGTCGTTATTATGGGACCTTTCCGCGACATTAAGGAAGGCGATACCGTAAAACGTACCGGCCGCGTTATGGAAGTTCCAGTAGGGGAAGCGCTGCTCGGCCGCGTAGTAAACCCGCTGGGTCAACCAATCGATGGTCAAGGCCCTATCGCAAACGACGGCTACCGCCCGATCGAGAGCCCAGCTCCTGGCGTAATGGCGCGTAAATCCGTACACGAGCCGCTGCAAACAGGTATCAAAGCGATTGACGCGATGATCCCGATTGGCCGCGGACAGCGTGAGTTGATTATTGGTGACCGCCAAACTGGTAAAACAGCAGTGGCGCTCGACACGATCATCAACCAAAAAGGCAAAGACATGATTTGTATCTACGTAGCGATCGGTCAAAAGCAATCGACCGTTGCGAACATCGTAGAAACCCTGCGTAAAGCAGGCGCTCTGGATTACACCATCGTCGTTTCCGCTACAGCTTCCGACCCAGCGCCAATGCTGTATCTGGCTCCTTATGCTGGTGTTACTATGGCTGAGTACTTCATGTACAAAGGCGGACACGTTCTGTGCGTATACGATGACCTGTCCAAACAGGCTGCTGCATACCGCGAAATGTCCCTGTTGCTCCGTCGTCCTCCAGGCCGCGAAGCGTATCCTGGTGACGTATTCTACTTGCACTCCCGCTTGCTGGAGCGCGCTGCGAAACTGTCTGATGACCTGGGCGCAGGTTCCATTACTGCTCTGCCGTTCATCGAAACCCAAGCGGGTGACATTTCCGCGTACATTCCAACCAACGTGATCTCCATCACGGACGGTCAGATCTTCCTGGAGACAGACTTGTTCAACGCAGGTCAACGTCCAGCGGTTAACACCGGTCTTTCCGTATCCCGTGTAGGTGGTTCCGCGCAAATCAAGGCGATGAAAAAGGTAGCAGGTCCGCTCAAGCTTGAGTTGGCTCAATACCGTGAGCTTGCAGCGTTTGCTCAGTTCGGTTCCGATCTGGACAAAGCTACCCAGGCTCGTCTGACCCGCGGTGAGCGCTTGATGGAAATCATGAAGCAAGGCCAGTTCGATCCAATGCCAGTTGAGAAGCAAGTTGCTTCCATCTACAGCGCGACTCGCGGCTACCTGGATGACATTCCAGTAGCAGATGTACGCCGCTTTGAGAAAGAGCTGCTGTCTTTCCTGGATTCCAACAAACCACATCTGTTGGAGCATATCCGCACTACGAAAGACCTCCCAGATGAAAAAGAACTGAACGCAGCGATCGAAGAGTTCAAAAAAGGCTTTTCGGTAACTCGCTAATCGTTAACCTGATAGACATCAGATGCATGCCGGGCCAATAGCCCGGGCATGCGTTCTCAAGGTGGTGAAAACGAGTGGCAAAAGGAATACGTGAGATTCGACGCAGTATTAAAAGTACCAAAAATACGCGCCAAATCACGAAAGCGATGAAAATGGTGGCGGCTGCGAAGCTCCGCCGCAACCAGGAGAAGGCTGAGGCAGCACGTCCTTACGCTGACAAGATCCAGGAAGTGATTGCGAGCATTGCGAGCGGAACATCTGGTTCCAAGCATCCGATGCTGCAAAAACGTCCGGTGAAAAAGACTGGTTACATTGTCATCACTTCGGACCGTGGACTTGCTGGCGGATACAACGCCAACATGCTTCGCAAAGTGGTTACCACCATCAGCGAAAAACACAAGTCCAAGGACGAGTACGGCATTTTTGTAATCGGACGCAAAGGGCGCGACTTCTTCAGCAAACGGAACTATCCGCTTTTGGAAGAAGTAACGGGTCTGCCAGCCAGCCCGGCCTTTGCTGATATCAAGAAAATTGCCGGTGCGGCCGTCCAGATGTTCGCGAACGAGCAAATCGACGAGCTGTACCTGTGCTACAACAAGTTCCAAAGTGCAATTTCGCAAATACCTACCGTAAAACAATTGCTGCCACTGGAAGCTCCCGAGAGCAACGATGTGCGCACAATCAATTACGAGTATGAGCCGTCCTCGGAAGAAGTTCTGGCTGATCTGTTGCCAAAATACGCGGAAACACTGGTGTACAGTGCGCTTCTGGAAGCGAAGGCTTCCGAAGAAGGTTCCCGTATGACTGCAATGGGCAACGCGACAGACAACGCAACAGATATGATTAACCGTTACACGTTGATCTACAACCGTGCCCGTCAGGCAGCGATTACGCAAGAGATTTCCGAGATCGTTGCAGGTGCAAACGCACAAGCGTAAGTGGCAGCGAATAGCTCCCAATTTAGCTTTACAGGAGGGAAGAAGTAAGATGGCGAATGGACGCGTGGTTCAGGTAATGGGTCCAGTTGTTGACGTCGAGTTCGACCGTGGACACCTGCCTGCCATTTACAATGCGATCAAGATTCAACATAAAGCACAAAGCGCTGGCGAGCGCGACATCGACTTGACAGTTGAGGTTGCGACTCACCTGGGTGACAACCTGGTTCGTACTGTTGCGATGTCTTCTACCGACGGTTTGGTTCGCGGTATGGAAGCCGTTGACACAGGTGCGCCTATCTCCGTTCCAGTGGGTGCGGTAACCCTTGGACGCGTATTCAACGTATTGGGAGAGCCGATTGACCTGCAAGACCTCGGCCAAGTAGATCGTCGCGACCCAATTCACCGCAAAGCTCCTGAGTTCGTAGACCAAGCAACTACTGTTGAAATCCTGGAAACAGGGATCAAAGTAATTGACCTCTTGGCTCCGTACATCAAGGGTGGTAAGATCGGTCTGTTTGGTGGTGCGGGTGTAGGTAAAACCGTTACCATTCAAGAGCTGATTAACAACATCGCGCAAGAGCACGGTGGTATTTCCGTATTCGCTGGTGTAGGGGAGCGTACCCGTGAAGGTAACGACCTGTACCACGAGATGAAAGACGCAGGCGTTCTGCCGAAAACCGCGATGGTATTCGGTCAGATGAACGAACCGCCTGGTGCGCGTCTGCGCGTAGCGTTGACTGGTCTGACCATGGCGGAGTACTTCCGTGATGAAGAAGGCCGCGACGTTCTTCTGTTTATCGACAACATCTTCCGCTTTACTCAAGCGGGTTCCGAGGTTTCCGCTCTCTTGGGCCGTATGCCATCTGCGGTAGGTTACCAGCCAACACTTGCTACCGAAATGGGTCAGTTGCAAGAGCGCATTACCTCCACCAAAAAAGGTTCTGTAACGTCCATTCAAGCGATCTACGTACCAGCGGATGACTATACTGACCCGGCTCCTGCGACTACGTTTGCTCACTTGGACGCGACTACTAACCTGGAGCGTTCCATCGCTGAGTTGGGTATCTTCCCTGCGGTTGACCCACTCGCATCCACTTCCCGTGCTCTGACTCCTGAAGTAGTTGGTCAAGAACACTACGATGTGGCTCGTGGCGTGCAAAAAATTCTGCAACGCTACAAAGAACTGCAAGATATCATCGCGATCCTTGGTATGGACGAACTGAGCGACGAAGACAAGCAAGTCGTTGGCCGCGCACGCCGCATTCAACGCTTCCTGTCCCAGTCCTTCCACGTTGCCGAGCAATTTACTGGTAACCCAGGCCAATACGTACCATTGAAAGAAACCGTTCGCAGCTTCAAGGAAATCCTCGAAGGCAAGCACGACCATCTGCCAGAGGGCGCGTTCCTGTATGTAGGAACCATTGAAGAAGCGGTAGAAAAAGCGAAGAAAATGGCGTAAGACACCCTGGAAAGGGGAGACGAGTAAGTGAGTAAGATGACAGTTGAAGTCGTAACTCCTGAACGGGTTGTCTACAGCGGTCAGGCTGAAATGGTCATTGCTCGCGGCGTTCAAGGGGATCTCGGTATTTTGCCGAACCACATGCCGCTGGTAAGCCCGCTGAAAATAGCGCCGGTTCGGATCAAGACAGAAGGCGATAACGAAGTAAAGATGGCTGTAAGCGGCGGCTTCATGGAAGTGCGCGGCGATAAAGTAACCATCCTTGCTGAAACGGCTGAATTGCCGGGAGACATCGATGTTGAACGCGCGAAGGCAGCGAAAGCTCGTGCCGAAAAGCGTTTGGCTGAGAAATATGCCGAACTCGACGTCCAGCGCGCAGAGCGTGCGCTACAGCGTGCGATGGCACGTCTCGACGTAAAGAAGTAAGCGTAAGCTTGATATCCCCGCGCCCATGTGGCTGCGGGGATTTTTCGGTTGCACGGCATGTATGGTTATAGATGCTTGCGGGGCATGATATTTCCAGTTGGTAATTGCCTATCGTTTCTGTGTATAATAGACCTAATGCCCTGCCGCCGGACGTGGTTTTGTTGCGACAGCATAAGGTGCGGCACTGGCTTTTGGAATTAAAGGAGAGTGTAACTGATGCAAACCATTCGCGATATTCGCCACAATCAGGATGGCGTAGTGATTCCTAGCGGCTTTACGGCCAACGGCTGGTCGAGCGTGCTGTCTCATGAAATGAATGTCCTGTTCCAGTCCCTGTGTTTTGTCGTCACAGAGTACGAAACAAAAGCGGAGATGGAAAAAGGACTCGATGAAATCGAAGCATTGAAAGGCACGTTTTCCGAGCCTGTGAAGGAAGCTTTTAAATCAGAAGCGGACTACGAGGGCTATGTCAACTTGCTGAACCGCTTCAAATCGTTCCTGAAACGCTCCGACTACGATTATCCGACATCCCGTGCGGAAGCGATCCAGCTTTTCGTCAAATGGGGTCTGGTCATCGACAACGAGGATGCGTGGGATATACCGATCCATCCGTTCCCAGATGCATCCCAACTGTTCAAGCTGAGCGAGGTGGAATCGCTGGCTTTGGCGCATGTGAAGCTGGAAGCGCTGGTGCACCCTATTTTCAGCCGCCTGGTCATGATGCTGCATGAACGCGAAGAAAACACGTTCAGCATCTCCAAGGCAGAAATGAAAGAAATGCTGAACACAAACGATCAAATGCTTGCTGAAGTATTGATTAAGCTGACTCCGTACATGGAAGAAGCGATTGAGAACATGCTGGAGCTGCCAGACGATGAGAAGCTGAACTTCACTATCGTATGGGAGCGCATTTACGAGGACTTCCTCGGTCAGCAGTTTTCAAGCAACGTTCAATAATCAACGGAATAAGAGAGCCAGACGGGCATATTCGTTTGGCTATTATATGATGCTGGAAAAACTTAGGGAGATTTCTCTAAGTTTTTCCCTTTATATGGCACTACAGGAAGGCTTTCGTTAGACACCTAATTGGCAATTTGATATAATGATAAAGGTATTTTTTTCTAGCAGTATCGGGCTGCGACAACGTTCATACCTTCATCTGCGATGCTGCGAGCAGTACCCCTTTGATGAAGTGATTACTTCTTCCGGAGGGCAGCGCAAGACAGATTCAAATCTTTCTTACGAGCGGAGGGAACGTGGGTGAATGAGATCTATACCAACAATTATGTTATTGTCGCGATCTTTTTGATTCTGGGTGTGTTGTTGCCCGTTGCTACGGTCAGTTTCGTTGGTCCACTACTGCGTCCAAAGAAACCGACACGGGAGAAGCAAACCACATATGAAAGCGGTAACATTCCTGTTGGTGACAGTTGGGTACGCTTCAACGTGAAGTATTACATTTTCGCCCTCATGTTTGTCATTTTTGATGTAGAAACGCTCTTTCTGTACCCGTGGGCCGTCGCTTACAAAGAGCTGGGGCTGTTCGCCCTGGTCGAGATGGTCATCTTTATATCCTTGCTGGTAGTAGGGTTGATTTACGCGTGGAGAAAGAAGGTGCTGGAATGGAACTAGATCTGACAAGCATTGCGCCTGAATTGCAAGAAGAACTCGATCGCAACGTCATGTTTACGACATTGGAAACGGTAAAAGGCTGGGTCCGCAGCAACTCGCTCTGGCCGCTGACTTTTGGTCTGGCCTGTTGCGCCATCGAAATGATGGGAACAGGTGGAGCGCGTTACGACCTGGACCGGTTCGGCGTGATCTTCCGGGCATCGCCAAGACAATCCGATGTCATGATCGTCGCTGGAACCGTCACGAAAAAAATGGCTCCGCTGCTGCGCCGTTTGTACGATCAGATGCCTGAGCCGAAATGGGTGATCGCCATGGGGTCCTGTGCGACGGCGGGAGGCCCTTACGTACGCTCGTACAGCGTGGTCAAAGGTGTCGATCAGATCGTTCCTGTCGACGTATATATTCCGGGCTGTCCGCCTAACCCAGCGGCCCTGATTTACGGAATCAACAAGCTCCAGGAAAAAATTCGCTACGAAGCGAAGACTGGGAAGCGGGTGACCAGTCAATGAGCGACGAAAAACGCAAGCCAACGCCGGAGGAAAAAGCGAAGGCCGCCGCTGAAGCCCGTGCCAAGGCTGAAGCTTTGCGAAAATTAAGAGAACAGGAAGGGCAGGCTCCACAGCCGGAACCGGAAGCCGAGGAAGCTCCCGCGCAAGCCCAAGCAGCAGAACCGCAAGCAGAGGCCGCAAAGCCCGTCTCGGAAATGACGCCAGAGGAAAAAGCCGCTGCGAAAAAAGCTGCCGCTGCTGAAGCTTTGGCGAAGGCAAAAGCTGCGAAAGAAGCCAAAGAGGCTGCCCAGCAAGGTGATGCTGCTCCGACAGCAGACGGTGCCGACGCGGATGCGAAAGCAAAAGCGGCTGCTGCCGCAAAAGCCAAGGCCGCAGCCGCGGCAGCAGCGAAGGCGAAGGCCGCCAGGGAAGCAGGCGGGCAAGCAGCAGAAGGCGGGGATGACGACGCCAAGGCAAAAGCAGCAGCCGCTGCAAAAGCCAAGGCCGCAGCCGCAGCAGCAGCGAAGGCGAAAGCTGCGCAGGGAGATGCTCCGGCTGCGGAGGAAGCGCCAAAAGCTCCTTCCAAAAATCAGCCGTATCTCGACAAGTACGTGCAGCGTATTACAGAAGTGTTTGGCAAGGAAGTACTGGAGGCCGCCTACATTAACGAGCTGGGCAAGGAAGTCCCGACGCTGGTGATCCCGGTAGAGCGCTGGCATGAAATCGCCCGGTTTCTGAAGGAAGACGAGCCGCTGGCATTCGATTACTTATCTGATTTGCACGGTGTCGACTATGAGGACCGGATGGAGGTTTACTACCACTTCTACTCCTACAAAAACCGACAAAGTTTGGCTGTAAAAGTCAAAACAAACCGGGAACAGCCATCTGTCCCGTCTGTCATGGATATATGGCATGGCGCAAATTGGAACGAGAGAGAGACTTTTGACTTGTTGGGGATTCATTTCCCGGGACATAACGATTTGCGTCGAATTTTGCTGCCGGATGATTGGGTAGGCTATCCGCTGCGAAAAGACTATGTGCAATACGACGAGGAGGTTTAACAGATGAACCAAAACATCCTCACAACAAATGTCGATACCTCTTCTGAAACGGGCATTCGCACGGAAGAGATGCTCTTGAACGTCGGGCCACAGCATCCGAGTACACACGGCGTTTTCCGTCTGGTCGTCAAAATCGACGGGGAAACCATCAAGGAAGCGATTCCGGTGATGGGCTACCTCCACCGAGGCACAGAAAAGCTGGCGGAAAACCTGAACTACACGCAAATCATCCCTTACACAGACCGGATGGACTACGTGTCCGCCATGACCAACAACTACGTCCTTTGTCACGCAGTGGAAACGATGATGGGACTGGAAATACCAGAGCGTGCCCAGTTTTTGCGGCTGATTGCCATGGAGCTGAACCGGGTTGCCAGCCACCTGGTCTGGTGGGGAACATACCTGCTTGACATCGGCGCGATGGGCCCGTTTCTGTATGCGTTCCGCGATCGCGAAATGATTCTCGACCTGTTCAACGAGCTGTGCGGGGCGCGGATGACCTTCAACTACATGCGGATTGGCGGCGTCAAATGGGATGCGCCTCCAGGCTGGATCGACAAGGCGAAGGAATTCGTCCAATACATGAAGAAAGAACTAAACAACTACCATCAACTGGTGTCGGGAAATGAAATTTTTATCAGCAGGATCAAAGGCATCGGCACATTCGACACCAAGACGGCGCTCGACTACTCGTTGTCCGGAGTCATGCTCCGCGCCACCGGAGTCAAGTGGGACTTGCGCAAGGATGAGCCTTACTGCATCTACGACCGCTTCGATTTCGATATCCCGACCGCAACAGAAGGAGATTGCATGGCTCGCTACCAGGTGCGGATGGCGGAAATCGAACAGTCGCTGCGCATTTTGGAGCAGGCTCTGGAGCAATTCCCGAGCGAGGGCGAAGTGATCGGCAAAGTGCCGCGCGTCATCCGGCCGCCAGCAGGCGAGACTTATGTGCGCATCGAATCCCCGCGGGGAGAGATCGGCTGCTACATTGCCAGCCAGGGCAAGGATAAGCCATGGAGATTGAAATTCCGCCGTCCGTCCTTTACCAATCTGCAAATTCTGCCCAAACTGTTGCAGGGAGAAAGCCTTGCCAACATGATCGCGATCCTGGGCAGCATCGACATCGTGCTCGGGGAGGTTGACTGTTGATGAATGCGCTTCTGCAGCAAGCCCCCTCATGGGGAAACACGCTCTGGTTTATCGTGGCGGCGGTGCTCCTGCTGGCTGTCCTGCTTGGTTTCGTAACGTACGCCATTTACTTCGAGCGCAAAGTCATCGGCTGGATGCAACTGCGCATCGGACCCAATCGTGTAGGTCCGCTCGGGCTTTTGCAAACCGTCGCTGACGTGACCAAGCTTCTCCTGAAAGAAGATACGCGTCCGAAGCATGCGGACAAAGCGCTGTTTACACTGGCGCCCATTCTCGCCTATGCGCCTGCCTTCGCGGTTTTGGCCGTCATGCCGTTTACGGAAAGCATCCAGTTTGCCGACTTGGGAATCGGCCTTCTGTACTATATCGCCCTGTCGGGAATTACCGTGCTGGGCGTGATTACGGCTGGCTGGGCTTCGAACAACAAGTACTCGCTGATCGGGGGTCTCCGCTCTGCTGCGCAGATGATTAGCTATGAAGTGCCGCTAGTCATGTCCGTGGTGGGTGTCGTTCTGTTGACGGGCAGCATGAATCTCAGGGAAATTGTCGAGGCGCAGCGGGATGTCTGGAATATCGTTCCGCAGTTTATCGGCTTCGCCGTCTTTATCGTGGCGGCCCAGGCTGAGCTGAACCGCACGCCGTTTGACTTGCCGGAGGCCGAGTCGGAGCTGGTGGCAGGGTACCACGTCGAATATTCCGGCTTCCGCTTTGCCATGTTCATGCTGGCGGAATACGTCTACATGTTCGGGATGGGTACGTTGATTACGATTTTGTTTTTGGGCGGCTGGCTGCCCATTGTTCCGGCTTTGGACTTTATCCCGGGCATCGTCTGGTTTGTCGTCAAGTTCTCGCTGTATATCTTCCTTCAGTTCTGGCTTCGGGCCACAATGCCGCGCTTGCGGGTCGATCAGTTGATGTCGTTTGCCTGGAAAGTTCTGCTGCCCGTGGCCTTGTTCAACATTTTGCTCACGGCTGTAGTCGTTTCCTACCAGAACGGCATGTTCTAATCTGCTCTACGCGGCAACGAGGCAACTGCTAGGTGTCCCACGTTTATACGCGCAGGCTTCGCCATCGGCAAGGCGAAAGCCAAGTTCTCAATATCTGAGGGGTGACATACATGCTTGGACTGGCCAAAGGCCTGGGATATACATTTAAGAAGCTTACGGAGAAAAAAATAACCCATTTTTACCCGGATGTGCCCTTTCCCATGCCGCCACGTTTTCGCGGCGTCCAGCACTTTTCCCCGGAAAAATGTATCGTGTGCAACCAGTGCGCGCGCATTTGTCCGACAGAGTGCATCCAACTGACAGGGAAGCCCCATCCGGACCCGGAGAAAAAGGGGAAAATTATTGATACGTACGATATCAATTTCGAATTGTGCATCCTGTGCGACCTCTGTACAGAGGTGTGCCCGACCGAGGCGATTGTGATGACCAACAACTTCGAGCTGGCTGCCTACAGCAGAGACGAATTGTACAAAAACCTGAAATGGCTGGATGACAACAATACGAACGTCAGGGAGGAGAACTAGCATGACTGGCGAATTTGTGGCCTTTTTTATCCTGTCTCTCCTGACGATTGGCGGCGCAGTTTTCATGATTAGTTTTACGCGTGTCGTACACATGGTGATCTCGCTCGGGATTACGTTTATCAGCATCGCCGGACTGTTCGTTTTGCTCGGTGCGGAGTTCGTAGGGGTAGCACAGGTGCTGGTCTACTCTGGAGCTATTTCCATCCTGATGCTGTTCGGTATCATGCTGACTAAGCACGATGCCCAGGATGAAGGAACCGGACGGACGTGGAAAAATCGCTTTATCCTGCTCTTTGTCGTCGGCTTGTTCGGTCTGTTGTTCTGGGGTGTGCAAAACACGCCGTGGCCGGCACCGCCGACGCCAACCGCATCGCCTGTGAGCAACGCCAAAGAAATCGGGCTTGAAGTATTCACCAAGTACGTCATTCCGTTCGAGCTGTTGTCCGTACTGCTGCTGGTCGCATTGGTCGGTGCGATCATCATGGCGAAAAAGGAGGGGGATAACGAATGACGGTAAGCATCACCTCCTATTTAATGGTCGCGCTGATTCTGTTTTGCGTCGGATTGTACGGAGCGCTGACAAAGCGCAACGCGGTTGTCGTGCTGCTCTCGATCGAGCTGATGCTGAATGCGGTCAATATCAACCTGATCGCCTTCTCCAAATACGGCTTGTATCCCGCTGTAGCCGGACAAATTTTCACGCTGTTCACCATGACGGTGGCGGCAGCCGAGGTCGCAGTGGGTCTGGCGATCCTGATCGCGCTCTACCGCAACAGAGAAACGGTCAACGTGGATGAAATGGACCAAATGAAACGATAGATGGAGACCTGATAAGGAGGACAAAGATGGATACTTTTTTGCACTACGCCTGGCTGATCCCTCTGTTTCCGCTTCTTGCTTTCATCGTGATCGTTTCATTTGGTCGCCAGTTGAAAGAAGGAGCGGCCATCGTCGGCATCGGGCTGACGGCTGTTTCTTTCGGGATCGCAGTGCTCGCCTTCTGGCAGAGATTCCGGGATGGGGGAGCAGACTACAACTACGTGGTAGAGTGGCTGCACGTCGGTGACATTGTCATCAACATGGGCTTCGAGGTAACGCCGCTCAATGCAATGATGCTGGTCATCGTGACCTTGGTCAGCCTGCTGGTTCAGATTTATTCCAAAGGCTACATGCACGGCGACGAGCGTTTTCCGGTGTTTTACCAGTACCTGGCGCTGTTCACGTTTTCCATGCTTGGTCTGGTGATTTCGCCGAACCTGCTGCAAGTGTACATTTTCTGGGAGCTGGTCGGTGTCTGCTCCTTCCTGCTCGTCGGCTACTACTACTTCAAGCCGGAAGCGAAGGCTGCGGCCAAAAAAGCGTTTATTGTCACGCGGATCGGCGACCTGGGACTGTTCATCGGGATCTGTCTGTTGTTCTGGTGGACAGGAAGCTTTGAGTACGGGGCGATTTTTGAGAGTGTGGCGCTCGGACGGCTGGAGCCGTGGATGATTACCGTTGCCGCGATTCTGATTTTTATCGGGGCGATGGGAAAATCTGGCCAGTTCCCGCTGCATACGTGGCTGCCTGACGCGATGGAAGGTCCTACGCCAGTGTCTGCCCTGATTCACGCGGCGACGATGGTTGCTGCCGGCGTGTATCTGGTGGCGGCTACTTATCCACTGTTTATCGCCTCAGAAACAGCGCTGACGGTGGTGGCTTATGTGGGCGGCATTACGGCGATTTTTGCCGCTTCCATCGGTTTGACACAGCGGGACATCAAGCGCGTGCTGGCGTATTCGACAGTCAGCCAGTTGGGCTACATGATGATGGCGCTCGGCGTCGCCGGAGCTGCCGGTTATGTGGCTGGATCGTTCCACCTGATGACACACGCCTTTTTCAAAGCGTTGCTCTTTCTCGGAGCGGGCAGCGTAATCCACGCTGTACATACGCAGGACGTTTTCGAGATGGGTGGTTTGTGGAAAAAAATGCCAGTTACGGCATTGACCTTTTTGATCGGATGTCTGGCAATCGCGGGGATTTTTCCGTTCGCCGGATTCTGGTCGAAGGAAGCGATATTGGGCGCTGTGTATGGGGCGCATCGCTACGATCTTTTGGTCATTGCGCTCGTTGCAGCTTTCTTTACCGCATTCTATATGTTCCGATTGTTTTTCCTCACGTTCGCCGGAAAGGCCAGAGGCAAGCACGAAGCGCACGAGTCCCCAGGCGTCATGACTGGTCCGCTGCTAATTTTGGCGCTGCTTGCGGTTGTGGCTGGTTTTGTGAACACGCCATACGCTCCGCTGCTTTCTGACTGGCTCCTGTCTACGAGCACGGGAACGGCGATCACAGGCATTTTTGGAGAGGGAACAGAGCATGCGGCGTCCTGGCTGCAAATCGTGGCGCTGCTCATCTCGGTGCTCGGAGTCATTTTGGCCTACTTCATGTACGGCAAAAAGTCGATTTCCCCGGACAGCATTCCCGAAACGCTGCCGTGGCTCTATCGACTCTCTTACCGAAAATACTATGTGGATGAGCTGTATTACTATGTCGTTGTGCGGCCGCTCGGCTGGCTGGGCATTTTCCTGAACGGGTTTGACAAGTACGTGGTGGATGGCCTGGTTGGGCTGACAGCCAAGATTGCACAAGGGATCGGCTCCCTGCATGCGCGAGTGCAAAGCGGTCAGATCCAGTCTTACGGGGCGATGGTCCTGTTCGGTCTGCTGCTGTTGATTATCGCCATCAGTTTGACGGTCGAGGGAGGTGGACTCTTTGGATTCGGGCGCTAATATCCTTTTGTCGTCGCTGGTGTTTTCGCCGCTCCTGGCGATTCTTATCATCGCCTTCATCCCGAGCCGCCGATTCGGGGCAATCAAGCAGGTGGGGGTACTGGGAACCTTGCTGCCGCTGATTTTGGCCTTCTGGATGTTTGGAGCTTTCAATTACGATACGTCCAATCTTCAGTTTGTCGAGCGCCACGACTGGATTTCCATCCCGATCGGACTTGCGCAGACGGGGACGGTTTTTGCGTTTGAAATCAACTACGAGCTGGGCGTGGATGGCATCTCGATGCCGCTGATTTTGCTGACAGCGATTATCGGCACGATGGCAGCGGTCGCTTCCTGGCAGATCAAAAAGCGGCTGAAGGAATTTTTCATCCTGTTCCACCTGCTGCTGATCGGGATGCTGGGTGTGTTTGCCGCCGATAACCTGTTTTTGTTCTTCATCTTCTTCGAGCTGACGCTGGTGCCGATGTACTTCCTCGTCGGCATCTGGGGCTATGGCGAGCGGGAGCATGCGGCGAACAAGTTCCTTTTGTACAACGGAATCGGCTCTGGCATCATGCTCCTGGCTTTCATCATGATTTTCGTCGTGATGCGGACGCTGAATATCGATCAGATTTCCGCGATCCTGACGACACCGGAGCATCCAATCACTGCCGCGCTGACGCCAGCGATCCGGTTCGGGCTGTTCCTGGCGCTGTTTGTAGCCTTTGCCATCAAGCTGCCGGTATTCCCGTTCCATACGTGGATGCTGAAGGTGCACGTACAGGCTCCGCCTTCCATCGTCATGATCCACTCCGGCATTTTGCTGAAGATGGGGGCTTATGGACTTTTGCGGATGGGCATCGGATTTTTCCCGGAGCAAGCCTATCAGTTCTCGACGTGGCTGGCGGTTTTGGGAATCATCAACGTTTTGTACGGAGCAGTTCTCGCTTTTGTGCAAAAAGATTTGAAGATGGTTCTGGCCTATTCCAGTATCAGCCACATGGGGATCGTACTGCTTGGCTTTGCGGCGATGAACTCGATCGGCTTTCAGGGAGCGATGTTCCAGGTCGTTTCCCACGGCTTTATTTCGGCGCTGCTGTTCTTCTTGATCGGCGTCATTTGGGACCGGACGCAGACTTCGATGATCGACGAGCTCGGCGGCTTGGCCAAATCCATGCCGTTTGTCAGCGGGATTTTCCTGGCTGGCGGGATGGCGTCGCTGGGACTGCCAGGCATGTCCGGGTTTATCAGTGAGTTTTTCGCTTTCCTCGGGCTGTTCGGCCGGATGCCGGTGTTGGCCGCGGTCGGGGCGCTCGGAATCGTGCTCACAGCCGTTTATTTGCTACGGGCGATCCTGCGGACGACATTTGGCCCTACGCCAAGCCGTTTTACGGGTCTTGCGGACGCACAGCCAATGGAAGTGATTCCGATGGTCGTGCTGCTCGGCTTCATTATACTCATCGGGGTGTACCCGGCTATTTTGGGCAATCCGATGCAGCAGGCCCTGAAAACGATCGTACCGATCGTAACGGGAATAGGAGGGTAATCCATGGACGTAAAAGATATTTTCTCATATGACTGGAGCTACCTTCTGCCCGAATTTATCATTCTCGGATTTGCGACGATTCTGTCGCTCCTGGACCTGTTTGCGGGCAAGCGCCTTGGCAGGCAGGTGATCGGCTGGCTGTCCCTGGTGGGGGTAGTGCTGGCGACAGTCTTTGTCTTCGTCAACGTCAATGTGCTCGACAAGCCCTACAGCTACATGGCGGACATGATCCGCATTGACGACTACGGCAACGCGTTCAAGCTGCTTTTCCTGGGCGGGACGGCATTTGCGATCCTGATCTCTCTCTCGTATTTGAAAAAGGGAGAGGTTACCCATACGGGAGAGTACTATTATTTGATGCTGACAGGTCTTTTGGGGGCCATGGTCATGGCGTCCTCTGCCGATCTGATTACGCTGTTCGTAGGTCTTGAGCTTTTGTCCCTGTCGTCCTATGTGCTCGTCGGCTTGCGGAAAAAGTCGCTGCAGTCGAACGAGTCGGCTTTCAAATACGTCGTCTCGGGCGGAATCGCCACAGCGGTTACCTTGTTCGGGATGTCGTACGTGTACGGACTGACGGGAACGACGCATATTTACGAAATCTCGTTCCGCTTGGCAGAGGCCGGAATGGCCGGCTATCAGTTCCTCGTGTACATGGCCTTTGCCTTTTTGGCGGTCGGTCTTGCCTTTAAAATATCCGCGGCTCCCAACCACATGTGGGCGCCGGATGTGTACCAGGGCGCTCCGACTCCAGTCACGGCGTTTTTGGCGGTCGTATCAAAAGCGGCAGGCTTCTCGCTGTTGTTCCGCGTCCTGCTGATCTCGTTCTTTAACGTCAACGACGGGGCAAACCGCTTCTTTTTCCAGGAAGGGAGCCTGTACCTCGGCCTGATGGCGGCAGCCTCGATGATTATCGGTAACACGATGGCGCTGCGGCAAACAAACGTCAAGCGCATGATGGCTTACTCGGGTATCGCGCAAGCGGGTTACTTGCTGGTGCCGTTCGTGCCACCGACGACGCTGTTTTTCGGCGAAGTGATTTTCTACCTGTTCGGCTATTTGCTCGTCAGCTTCGGGGCCTTCGCGGTCATCATGGTTGTCACCCGCGAGCAAGGGACAGAGGAGATCAAAGGCTTCGCAGGCTTGTATCACCGCTCGCCGATTATGGCGATTGCGATGAGCATTTTCCTGCTGTCGCTGGCGGGCATTCCTGTCACCGCAGGATTCTTCGGGAAATTCTATCTGTTCATGGGCGCTCTGGCCCAGGAAAACTACTGGCTGGCAGCGATCATGATCGTCACAAGCGTCATTTCCTATTATTATTACTTCGGGATTATCAGACAGATGTACATGCGTCCGGGGACGAGCGAAGCGCCGCTCGCCGTGCCAAAAGGCATCTGGACTCTCGTTTTCGTCCTGGCTCTTTTGACGGTGTTTTTCGGGGCCTTCCCGGGTCTGGTTACCGATTACGTACAGATTCATTTCAATCCGTCGTTTGACTTTGGGAACATGCTTCCTCCCAACTTTCAGTGATACTCGTAACGGAACGCTACATCATGTACAATAGAAGGGATAGCTCGCTTTCGGGCTGTCCCTTTTTCTTTTTTTGGTTACTGATTTGCAAGAGGAGGAACAACCATGCCGCAAGAAGTGTACGGCGTATTGAGCATCGTCATGTCGATTGTATTCATTGCACTCGCCTGGTGGGCTCTGCAATCATTTCGCTTTGAAAAGATCGTCAAGCATCCGCAGGGGGCGCAAGCCAAGCTGCTGCAAATTCTTTTGTCGATCGTGATCGGCTACGAAGTATCGCGCTTTTTCCTGGATTATTTGGGCTGGTCCATGACTTTCGGCAACCTGTTTTCCTGATTGACCAAACTTCATTGCGTTTGCTGGTATATCTACCCAGTTTCATGTGCAAAATGAGAAGTACAAAGAGATAGCCATGAAACATGGGGAGAGGATTTAAATGGGGAAATGGTCTGGCCTGCTTGTACTTGCTCTATTGCTGGCAGTTTGTGTTGTGTACTGGATGCCTGCGCAGGCGTCGGAAGCAAAACCTGTTGCGAGCAAGATAATGCAAACGCTCGAAGATTCAGGAGCAACGGGCGTATCCATCCAGGTACGCGCGCGTGTGGCAATGGGAGAAGTGCTGCGTCCGGAAGAAGTCAAAGAGTTGGCACGGACATGGGCAAAAAAGCTGGAGATCCCTCTTTCCCTTGACGGGGAATCGCAGAACAGCAACGTTCTTATGTATCGGACTACATACACGCAAAACGGCGTTTCGGTGCGCTACGAGGTGACAGGCGTTCCTAAAAATGGTTCGTTTGACACATATCTAGTGCTGCAATTATCCGGAAGCCGTGAATCCCTACTATATATTGAGCAGATACAAGAAACCTTCGCGAAAGCCCTGAAAAATGCCGACTTTATTCCGCAAATTAGCACTTGTATTCGCGGATTGTACAATGTTAAGATGAGTGTTGACCAACAGGGGGGTAAAATTATGTCGATTTTTGCTACCCTCCAGGCAACAGAATTGGAACGTTTACAAGATGAGACGGTTGTCAGTATTTCCGGACATACCCCTTTGTGGGAGCCATTCATCGCGTTAAACGGGCAAAAGATGAATCTGCAAGTGGCGACACACCGTGACAGTGGCAATGCTGGCACATGGGTCACTGTAGGTACGCCAATCATCACAGTGGAATATTAGCACGCGGAGGGGTACACATTGGATAAAATTATTGTCCGTGGTGGTAAGGCATTGGCCGGTAATGTGAAAGTATCTGGCGCCAAAAATGCCGTACTCCCTATTATTGCAGCATCTATCCTGGCAGAAGAAGGAACATGCGTGATCTCGGATGTACCTGCTCTCGACGATGTCAGGACGATATGCGACCTCTTGAAATCGATGGGAATCTCCCTTACATATGATCATGAAGTGCTGACAATCCATGCTTCCGAGCTCACCAGCGTGGAAGCATCCTATGAACTGGTCCGCAAAATGCGTGCATCCTTCCTGGTGATGGGGCCGCTTTTGGCAAGAAAAGGACAGGCTCGTGTCGCTCTTCCAGGTGGTTGTGCCATTGGTACCCGCCCGATCGACCAACACCTGAAAGGGTTTGAGGCTATGGGAGCCAAAATCGAGATCGGACAAGGGTTTATTGAAGCGAAAGCAGACGGGCGATTGAAAGGGGCAAAAATCTACCTCGATATCGCAAGCGTCGGCGCAACGGAAAATATCATGATGGCGGCTGCTTTGGCCGAAGGCACGACCGTGATTGAAAACGCGGCAGAGGAGCCGGAGATTGTCGACCTGGCCAACTTCCTGAACAGAATGGGCGCAAAAATCCGCGGTGCGGGAACTGGCTCTATTCGCATTGAAGGCGTGGAAAAGCTGAAGGGCTGCACGCATTGCGTCATCCCTGACCGGATCGAGGCGGGAACGTTCATGGTAGCCGCAGCGATTACGGGTGGCGATGTCTTTGTGGAAGGCGCGATTTGCGATCACCTGAAATCCGTCACTGCCAAGCTGCGGGAAATGGGCGTAGAGGTAGACGAGCAGGAGAACGGCATTCGCGTTCGCCGGACTGGTCCGCTCAAGGCTGTCGATCTCAAGACGCTGCCGTATCCAGGCTTCCCGACTGACATGCAGTCGCAAATGATGGCGCTTTTGCTTGTTTCAGAAGGAACGAGCATCGTGACTGAAACCGTTTTTGAAAATCGTTTCATGCACGTGGAAGAGTTCCGCCGCATGAATGCCAATATCAAAATCGAAGGACGCAGTGCGATTGTGGAAGGCGGCTCCAAGCTGACCGGAAGCAAGGTAGCAGCGACTGATTTGCGCGCAGGTGCCGCATTGGTGCTGGCTGGCTTGGTGTCAGAGGGGGAGACAGAGGTTACGGCTCTCCATCATATCGACCGTGGGTACGTGAACTTTACGGAAAAACTGCTGGCGCTTGGGGCAGATGTAGAGCGCGTAGGCCCAGAGGAGAAAAAGCGCGAAGCGGTAGTACCGGATACGATCAAGGTAAGCTTCTCTCCTAATTTTGCGTAACCAATGTGTCAGCTATATGACAAAAACGAAGATTCTCTGCGAAAGCAGGGGGTCTTTTTTCTTTTCTCGCGACTCTCTTACTCTCTCGTTCTATCGGTCTGCGGCAGTACATAGACTGAAAGTGTCTAGCACTTAACGGGGAGGATCACTTGATGAAACGCTACTTGCTCATAGGGTTTATCACTTTGCCGATCTTGCTCGTCCTGATGCCGGCCGCGCTGGTCTATCTGTTTGCTCCCTCGCACGATTCGGCCGCCCAGCCAGCCGCAGCCGTCCAAGGGCAGGACAAACCCGCAATGGCCGGAACTGCCCCGTCGCTTTCCATCAAGGTCTACCGGACAGAAAAAAAGGTTGTGGAGACACTGCCGCTGGAGACGTACATTGCCGGAGTGGTAGCCGCCGAGATGCCTGCCGAATTTGAACTGGAGGCGCTGAAAGCCCAGGCGATGGCTGCGCGAACGTATATCGTGCGCAGGTTGAAGCAAGGGAAGTTCGACGACGTGCCGGCAGGCGGACAGGTGCTGGATACCGTCCAGCATCAGGTCTATATGGATGAAGCGCAGCGCCGCGAGCGCTGGGGGGACCAATACGAATGGAAAAGCAAGCGCATCGAGCAAGCCGTTCAGGCAACTGCGGGTGTCGTGCTGACGTACCAGGGAGAGCCGATTGATGCGACGTTTTTTTCCACCAGCAACGGTTTCACCGAAAACTCGGATGAGTACTGGGAAAGGCCGATCCCTTATTTGAAAAGCGTTGCCAGCCCGTGGGATATCGAGTCTCCCCGTTATGAAGAAACGGTGGTCAAGTCGACGGCAGAGCTGGAAAAAGAGCTGGGCGTGAAGCTTGCGCAGGAGGCGTCTTCAAGTGGGGCCTGGTATCGAATCGAGTCGCGAACGACAGGCAATCGGGTTGGCAAGATCAGCATTGGCGGCAAGGAGTTCAGCGGGCGGGAATTTCGCGAAAAGCTGAATTTAAATTCGTCGTCCTTTTCGTTGGAACTCAGGGGGAATCAGGTGTTTATTACGACCAAAGGATACGGCCACGGTGTCGGCATGAGCCAGTGGGGAGCAAACGGCATGGCCAAGAGCGGAAAAACCGCCGAGCAGATCGTGAAGCACTTCTATCAAGGAATCAGCCTGCAGGAATACTCGCAAATTTTGCGCGCCTAGCAAAAAAGAACGCAAATTTTTACTTTTCCCTACTCCCTCAGGTTTATACGCCAAAATTCTGGCGATACTGAGGGATGAGGTGATGAATAAAATGGAAGATCAAAAAAATCAAAATCAACCGATTCCATTCAAGAAGGCAAGCTCTTGGAAAAAAGTTTTGGGCAAGAAGTGGGCGTTCCCCGCAATCTACATCGGAACCGCAGCAATCATTCTCGCTTTTGTGATGTGGTATCAGGGCAGCGTCATGGACACGGTCTCCAAAATGACGAATGTCGGGGATAACGTGGCAGTGACAACTCCAGCGGCTCCTGAGACACCAGAGCAAAGCGAAGAAGCGGTACCTGTAACAAGTGGCGTTCAACCGTTGGCATGGCCTGTAGGCAAAAACGTTCAGTATGAGCTGGGAATGGGCTACTACGATGAGCAGGCGTCCAAAGACGAGCAGCAAAAAGCGCTCGTCAAGTACGGCAATTCCTTCTACCCGCACACGGGAATTGATTTGAAGGCAACCGACGGCAAGAGCTTTGATGTTGTCGCTGCGCTCGCCGGAAAAGTGACCAAGGTGGAGAATGATCCGCTCGTCGGCAAAACCGTTGAGGTAGAGCACGCTGACAAAATGGTCACCGTTTATCAAAGCCTGGAAAACATCACAGTCAAACCGGGCGATGAAGTGACACAGGGCCAGGTCATCGGATCGGCCGGCCGCAACGAGTATGAAAAAGACTTCGGCGTCCACCTCCACTTTGAGGTACATGTGGACGGCAAGCCGGTTAACCCTCAGCAATATTTGCTGCAGGCGGAAGCAAAAAATCAATAACAGGCGAAATCATGGAAAACACCTGCAAAATCAAGCGTCTTGCGGGTGTTTTTTTGCTGTTGGTACAAACTGTGGAAAAAAGATGCGGCCGTGCTGGCTTGTCAGGCTTGGAAACGTAGAATATGTGTCCCTACGCACCCATATATTGTATCAGACAATGTAGATACAAGGAGGCGAGTAATGTGCACGACTACATCAAAGAGCGGACCATCAAGATTGGCCGATATATTGTAGAGACGCGAAATACGGTTCGGATGATCGCCAAAGAGTTCGGTGTTTCCAAAAGCACAGTGCACAAGGACTTGACGGAAAGGCTGCCTGAAATAAATCCGGAGCTGGCTAACCAGGTTAAGGAAATTTTGGAATATCACAAAGCCATCAGACATCTGCGGGGAGGCGAAGCGACCAAGATCAAGTACAAGCGGCGCAGTAAAAAAGTCCGCGTGGAACAGGAGGAAAGTGTCCAATAAAGAATTTCCTTGTCCTCTCACGTAGAAGAGCCTATGATATTAGGTAGAAATGTAACTGGTAACAGGGAGGACCTTTCATGTTTGGCAAAGATATCGGGATCGACTTGGGGACGGCCAATGTCTTGGTGTATGTAAAAGGCAAGGGGATAGTCCTAGACGAACCATCTGTCGTGGCAATAGATAATAATACAAGAAAAGTATTGGCCGTGGGGCACGAAGCGCATCGCATGGTGGGCCGCACCCCAGGTAATATCGTAGCGATCCGACCTTTGCGCGAAGGGGTCATTGCGGATTTCGAGATTACGGAAGCGATGCTGAAGCACTTTTTGAACAAAATCGGCGGGAAAAGCATGTTTGCGCGTCCACGCATTCTGATCTGCTGCCCGACGAACATTACGTCTGTCGAGCAAAAAGCGATTCGCGAAGCAGCAGAGCGCAGTGGCGGCGCAAGACAGGTATTTATCGAAGAAGAACCGAAAGTTGCCGCAGTAGGGGCAGGGATGGATATTTTTCAGCCGTCGGGCAATATGGTAGTGGATATCGGTGGGGGTACGACCGATGTTGCGGTACTGTCTATGGGCGATATTGTCACGTCTTCCTCCATCAAAATAGCTGGAGACACATTCGATGTGGCCATTATGCGGTACATAAAAAATAAATACAAACTGCTGATTGGAGAGCGTACGGCTGAAGATATCAAGGTTCAGATCGGAACCGTATCCGGCGGGCGCCAGGACGAAATGGACATTCGTGGTCGAGACATGGTAAGCGGCTTGCCGCAAACAATTACCATTCAATCGGGCGAAGTCCAAGAAGCCCTGGCCGAGTCGGTGAGCGCGATTGTACAAGCCTCCAAATCTGTTTTGGAACGAACACCTCCGGAGCTTTCTGCCGATATTATTGATAAGGGTGTTTTCCTGACCGGCGGCGGCGCACTTTTGCACGGTATCGACGAGATTTTGGCAGAGGAGCTGAAGGTTCCTGTGCTGGTAGCGGAAGAGCCGATGATGTGTGTAGCCAAAGGAACCGGAATGATGCTGGACTATTTGGACAAAGTACCGGCTCACTCGAATAGGCGATTATTCAGGGGGTAAGATGACGTGATAAGAGGCTTGTATACGTCTGCATCTGGCATGCTGGCCTTGCAAAACAGGCAAGAATCGCTGGCGAATAATCTGGCTAACATCAATACGCCTGGTTACAAACAGGACGTGGGTGTGATGCGAGCGTTTCCGGAACAGCTACTCTCGCGCATGCGCGATTCCGAAGGGCCTGAATTTCCTGGCATTCCGAATATGCCGGGACAGCCTGCGGTAATCGGACGGTTGAACTCCGGCGTGTACATGTCGGAAGCCATCCCGAATTTTACACAAGGGGACATCGAGGAGACGCGCAATCCGTACGATGTCGCTCTGTTGGACAACCTGCAGCCCGATCAGGACGGCAATGAACGCCGGCTGTTTTACAGCGTGGCACGGATTGAGGACTTGACGCAGCCGGCTCAGCAAGAGGATATCCGCTACACGAGGAACGGCAACTGGAGCGTAAATGCGGATGGATACCTGGTGACGCCGGACGGATACTATGTGCTCGACAATCAAAATCAGGCGATTCGGCTGAACGATCCGGACACCGGCATCAATGTCGGCCAGGACCTGAAAATCAATCAGGCTGGCGAGCTGCTCTACCGGGATACGGCGAGCGAGGAGTACCAGACGCTTGCCGCCCATCCGCGACTGGGCTTGAGCGTCGTGACTGATCCGCAGAAGCTCGTTCGCGAGGGAACAAACGTCTTTCGCTATGAAGGCGATGCAGAGGTACAAGCAATCGACATCGTGGAAGCAGAAGATCAGGCTGCACTGGCAGCCGGAGAGTACGATACGCCTGCTGTTGCAGGGCGATACGGCACGCAGCAGGGCTGGAGAGAGCGCTCCAACGTAGACCCGGCGCAAACCATGACAAGCATGATGAGCGTGCTGCGCGCGTATGAGGCGAATCAGCGGGTGATTACGACGATTGATGGCACGCTGGACAAGGCCGCTAATGAAATCGGACGGGTAAATGGATAATAGGAGGTAGGAAGGATGCAGTCGCTTAACATCTCGACATCGGCCATGCGCGGCATTCAGCAGGCGTTGGACAATACCGCCAACAACCTGGCGAATATTGATACCATTGGCTACAAGCGCAGAGTGGCATCGTTTTCCGAGCTTCTCGCCGATTCGATGACCGAGCAGCCGGCAGTGGACAATCAAAACCGCAATACGCCTGCAGGCTTGCGTGTGGGCAGTGGCGCCCGCCTCGGCTTGACCAAGCTCGATCTCGGTCAGGGCAGCGTCAAGCTGACGGATGTGCCGACGGATGTGCTGATTGAAGGGCCGGGCTATTTTCTGGTCACGCACAAAATCAAGGATGCAACCGGAGCGGTAATTCAGGAAGAAAGTCGCCTTACGCGCGACGGCTCTTTCAAGGTACAATACGATGATGACGAGGGCGGCTATGTGCTGCACACGACATCCGGCCACATTCTCACGGACAATAACGGTGTGAACATCGTTTTGCCTGAGCCGGTGCAAGACATTCAAATTACGCCAGAGGGCGAGCTTTCTGCCAATGGAGTCTCCTATGGCACGATCGGCGTCTGGAAAGTGGACAATCCGGATCAATTGCAGCAGGTGGGACAAAACTTGTTCGACGCCGAGCTTGCTTCCGGGGAAAACCCGATGACCAAGTATGCCAACGCCATTGAGGAAGGCATTGCTTCACTGCGCCAGGGCGCACTGGAAGGCTCCAACGTGACGATGACAGAGGAAATGTCGCAACTGGTGAACATTCAACGCGCTTATCAACTGAATTCGCGGGCGATCGGCATCAGCGATCAGATGATGGGAATTGCCAATTCGCTGCGCAGCAGATAATTCATTCAATCAGTGACGACGGAGGAGAGGAGCATGGAACAAGGGAAGGGTAGAAGGTTCCCGCGTGATACCGAAGAGGTTAGGAAAAAGCCAAAAGAGCGGGAACGGAGCGGCAGAAACTGGCGAGTGACGGTCGCCAAGATTGTGCTGGTCCCACTCCTGTTGTTTTTCTCTCTCGTCATCGGTTTGGTAATTGGCTACGGAGTAGTGGGACACAAGCCGACAGCGGAAGTATTTGATCTCGGGACATACAAGCATATGTGGGACTTGCTTTTTGCAGATACGTAAGCAACGAAAAGAGAAGAGCAAGCTGGACAAGCCCGAACCGGATGGTTGGGGCTGCCTGTTTTTTAGAGGGACTTGTTGCGCAGTTTGTCCACAGAGTATAATAGATCGAGTGGTTGAAAAAGGAAGCGACGATTCTTGCTACGGAGGGATGTCCGTGAATCTTCCCAATTTGCTTACGATCTTTCGCATCGTGCTCATCCCTTTGTACCTGTATGTCTTTTTCTCCGGGATTCCTTTTCACGTCGAAATCGCTTTGGGTATTTTGATTTTGGCGGGAGTCACGGACATCGCAGATGGGTACATCGCGCGGAAACATAAGCTTGTGACCACAATCGGAATGATGTTGGACCCTCTGGCAGACAAGTTAATGATGTTGGCGGTGATCGCCTCATTGTTTTTGACAGAGCGGATCAGCGTGTGGGCCGCCCTGTTTTTCTTTATGCGTGATCTGGCCATGATAATAACAGGAGCTATTTACCACTTCCGGGGCAAAAAAACGGTACCAGCAAATGCATATGGCAAGTTGACAACAGTTCTTTTGTATTTGGTCATACCGCTTGTCATGTATAGATATCATTACAGCGAAGCGATATTGTGGACGGTGATCGCGTTCTCGTTCATTACGAGCGCGATCTATTTAGGGAAGTTTCGGCTGTTGAACCGCACGTAAGGGATGGAAAAAGAGCACTTCCCGTTTGGGGAGGAAGTGCCCCTTCTATTTTAACCCCGCTATGCCGACTTGTCGGAGGCGGGAGTTACGTTTATTCTCAGTTTGCCAACTGGTCTTCATGCACAGACAAGCCCAGATAAAGTATGGAAATGGAGCGATCAGACATGGAATTTAAAGCACCGCTTGATATTATGCAAATCCAGGAAATCATTCCGCACCGCTATCCGTTTTTGCTGGTGGACAAAATTGAAGAGTTGGAGCAAGGAAAACGCGCAGTCGGGATCAAAAACGTGACAGTGAACGAGCCGTTTTTCCAAGGGCATTTTCCTGGCTATCCGGTCATGCCTGGCGTCCTGATTGTGGAAGCGTTGGCGCAAGTCGGAGCAGTCGCCATCCTCAGCATGGAGGAGCACCAAGGAAAAATCGGGCTGTTTGCAGGCATTGACGAGTTTCGCTTCAAGGATCAGGTGAAGCCTGGCGACACGCTGACGCTGGAAGTTGAGCTGACGCGCGTGCGCGGTTCGATCGGCAAAGGGCACGGGAAGGCCATCGTTAATGGGAAAGTAGTCGCAGAGGGCGGACTGATGTTTGCCTTGACGGCAGGAAATAAAGCACATTCATGATATCCTTGAATGTGCTTTTCTTTTCGGGTAAAATGGCTAGTGGGCAACTTATATAATGAAGGTGAAAACATTGACCAAACAGGTCGCAAACATCTTAGGTGTGCCATTTTCGACTCGCGGCTTTCGCGAGACAGTCACATATATAGCAGAACGCATTAAAAACGGCCAAAAGACCCATGTCGTAACAGCCAATCCGGAAATCGTCATGCTGGCGAGGGCGGATCGCGCTTTTCAATCGATTGTGGAACAAGCCTATGTCGTTCCCGATGGAATCGGCATCGTCTACGCTGCCAAATGGACGAATCAGCCGATCCGTGAGCGCGTTACAGGCGTGGAGCTGCTGGAAGCGTTGATGGCGGAAGCAAACAAGCACCAGTGGGGAGTCTACCTGCTCGGTGCCAAGCCGGATGTGATCCGTTTGGCCGCGGAAAAGCTGGCTGCTCGCTACCCGAATGCGCGCATCGTCGGATACCGGGACGGATTTTTCCGGGCAGAAGACGAGGAGGGCATCGTGCAGGAGATTGCCGAAGTCAGGCCGGAGCTGCTGTTCGTCGCACTGGGCGCGCCCAGACAGGACGAATGGATGGTGAAGTATCGCGATCGCCTGAACGCCTCCTTGATGATGGGGGTAGGCGGCAGCTTCGATGTCATCTCCGGAAAAGTAAAACGAGCGCCAGAAATTTGGCAAAAATTGCATTTGGAATGGTTTTACCGACTAGCTTCTCAGCCGTCTCGCTGGAAGCGTCAACTGGCTATTCCCCGGTTTGTTTTGACCGTATTAAAAGAAAAATGGAGTAGCCGTTCCTAGATGCATCCGTAGAGAGGAGAACAGTCGATGTCTACATTAATCCTCGGATTTCTGACTTCGCTGATCGTATCGTTTATTGCGACACCATATGTAAAAAAACTGGCTGAAAAGGTCGGGGTAGTAGATGCTCCCAACCAGCGCAAGGTACATACGCGAATTATGCCCCGCATGGGGGGACTTGCTATTTACCTGGGCTATCTGGTGGCTTTCTTCCTGTTCGTTCCTTACGCCAGCATGTCGGAAATGCTTGGAATTTTCATCGGCAGCACCATCGTGATGGCTGTGGGCATGCTGGATGACAAGTACCAGCTCTCGCCGAAATGGAAGCTGCTCGGCCAACTGATCGCCACGGCGATCGTCGTCATCCCGTTCGGACTCAAGATCGGCGTCGTCAATCTCCCGTACTCCGGTAGCATTGACTTTAGCAGCGGCTGGCTTTTCTGGCTGGCCATTCCGATCACGATGTTCTGGATCGTCGGCGTGACCAACGCCGTCAACCTGATCGACGGCCTGGACGGCTTGTCCGCAGGCGTCTCCGCTATCGCGGCAGGAACGATGGGCGTCATGGCCCTGCTGATGGGCGATTACAAGGTTGCCACTTACTGCTTCGTACTTTTAGGAGCGATCCTGGGCTTTCTGTACTTCAACTTTCACCCGGCCCGCCTGTTCATGGGCGACACCGGTTCGCTTTTCTTAGGCTTCAACCTGGCTGCGCTGTCGATCATGGGCTTCAAGGAAGCGCTCTTCGTTTCCTTCATCATCCCGATCGTCGTGCTCGGCGTTCCGCTTTGGGACACGTTCTTCGCAATCGTGCGCCGCATCGTGAACAAAAAGCCGATCTCCAGCCCGGACAAGGGACACCTGCACCACTGTCTGCTAAACATGGGCCTGTCCCATCGTGCCACGGTCCTTACGATCTACTCGATCAGCATCTTTTTCGGCACAATGGCGATCCTGCTCACCAAAACGACGAAGTGGACGACCATCATCGTCATGGTCGTACTCCTGATCGCCATCCACCTGGGCACCGAAATCGTCGGCCTCGTCAGCCGCCGCCACCGCCCGCTGATTAATGCGTACAGACGGTTGAAGATCAAGCAAGCCGAGCAAGAGCGGCGGACGAATTAAGATCGTAGCCAAATGTAGCCACTGCATGTTTTATGCAGTGGCTTTTTTTCGCCAATTTTTAGGGGGAAGCTCTTAACTGTGGAAAGAAATTAGCCGATAAAGGAAAGGGGAAGGTCTGTCCCATCTCAGCTTAAACAGAGAATGGGACGAAAACTAGATTCAGAATAATAAGGAGAGGTGAAGAAATGAGTAAGCCAATTCAACAATTCCGTCGCTGGCTGGCCATGTGCTTGACGATGATGCTTGTTATTACGGGTGTGATACCTGCGTTATCGATAGACACAGCTAAGGCAGCAACGACTGTTTTAACATTTACCGATTCGCAAGGTACCGCTATAACTGATGGAGCAACCTTGTCAGCGCCAAAAGACGCTGGTAAACGAGTGACCGATCTATATGTAAAGTATGACGGTACTGGTCCGACGGATATTGAAGTTTACCTTAATGGGAAAATGGTACAGAAACAAACAAATGTAAACACAGCAGGACCTCATAAGATTAATGATTTGGATCTGAGTCCTGGCCTGAACACGGTACGTGTGTACTCTACTGCTGAATCCCAAGATGTCTACATTTATTACAAATATATGCCAGCAGATATGCCGATCATACTGGATGGCTATGCTGGAAAAGGAACAGATCCGTTTAACGCAGAACCATTTGGAAGCTCCAAAATTACACTGAAGGGGGTATTTGGAGCAGGGGTTAATGGGAATGCTCTTCGCCTGAAGATTACTCTCGGAAATGGGCAGATCGTATCTGGATTGGAAAAGCTCGCACCTTCAATCAGCGGGAGCACCTTTACTTTTTATGACGTTGCGTTGCAACCAGGGTTAAACAAGATTACGTTTTATGAAACAGTTGGCAGCGTGGTGAAGGAACACCTCCATTTTTATGTGAACTACAACAATACGCCAATTCTCGAAGAATTGAAAATTGAGGACATTGATCTGTCCCCGGTAGGAACTACCCTTGTGACTGTTCCCAGGGCAAATCAGCTTATTCTGGATTTGAACGGGATAGCCAAAAATGCCGATACAGTTGAGGTTCAAAATGCTGCGACAGGTGAAACTCTCCAAGCTGCGGTAAGTTCTTCTACTGGATTTTTCGCAATCAATCTCCCGGCGAAATTCGGCGAAAATCTGTTGCGGATCAGTGCTTATAATCAAAATAAGAAGATTGGCATATTCGAAAGAAAGATATTGGTGGTCACGACTACACCAAATGAGGCTGACCTGCTGTACGGAGTAAAAATCAATGAAAAAGAGTTAGATCCAGATGTCCCATTCAATTTGGATGATACTGTGACGACAGTGAAGTTGAGTGCAGAGGCGCTGGTTCAATTTGTGGATGATCCCGTAGCAAAAAAAGAGCTAAAAAGCTTCGAATTTGTACTCAATGATACGGACCCGCTTAGTAGTGCTTCTGAGATCGTTATTCCTGCAGAAAAAACAAAAAATGAAACAAACAACGGCTTTACACGATACTCCATTAAAGTAGATGATATACCTGCTCTGACGGTGGGGCATCAATATGAATTAACGTTGAGGTATAATTACGATGCTCCCGATTCAAATGGTACCATTGTAAGCAATCCAGTGAATGTCGGCCGTTTTACGTATTTGATTAACTTTGTGGATGGAAATAAGCCACAGTTTATCTCTGCGACATATTCAAATGGAGTATTAAGCACAACAGGGACCAACGTGATTAGTAAAGTTCCAGAAGACATTGAGATAACTGTGAAAAAAATGGATTTACCTGCTGGATCTGATCCAAATAGTGTTAGTGGATCTAGACTCAAAATATACTTGAACAACAAAGAATTGAAATCTAGTGACTA
Source organism: Brevibacillus sp. NSP2.1 (assembly GCF_000470975.2). Lineage (NCBI taxonomy): Bacteria > Bacillati > Bacillota > Bacilli > Caryophanales > Paenibacillaceae > Brevibacillus > Brevibacillus sp. NSP2.1. The sequence continues at coordinate 586,974 of NZ_CP048274.1, forward strand.
TACTTTTATCTATGATAAAAATAAAAATGCAAATCTCTTTACTCTCAAAATCATTAATCCTGATGTAGGAAACGGTGTGTTGAAGCTTGTCTATGATACAGCATCTGATCCGTCAAAGCCACCATTACCAACCGATCCAGCAGATCGATTTGTTGCAGTAGAGTACAACATCAAGTGGCAAATTGCTCCTTATGCGCAATTAACTTATGTGGACAGTTTGGGGAATGTCAAAAGCTTTTATGATGGATTCGAGATTAACAGTGAGAGTGACATCCCAACACTGGATGGCCGGGTCTACAATTTTACCATCAATAGTGCCCGCACCAATATTGAAGCGAAATTAAATACCAGTACAATTACTTTGTCCGGATTATCAGATACTGCATTCCGAATTGACAAAACGAAGTGGAAAGACAAGTTGAAAAAAGGCGATAACACACTACAAGTAACTCTGATGGGTGCAACGCCGGTAGTTTATACTTACAAGATCCTGTATGTTACGTCAAAAGCACCTTCCATTGGAGATGTCAAGTTGTCCGTCATTCATAATGGCGACAACACAGAGCTAACTCAAAAAACAGGTGGGACTGATTATGACACAGGAGCTGCATTTTTAAGCAACTTCTCATTTACAGTTAATGACGCTACGCATGTTTACATTGAGAAAAACGGAAAACGTATTGTTGACTATCGATATGCCTCCAGTAAATGGACACAAGACAAGAGCAACAAGGAATATACGGATACTTTAAGCGAAATTCCAACCTCTTTGCAATCGAGGTTTGATACATCCAATTTTAGTGATAAAACCAAAACAACCTTTGAGGCTAAACTGAGTGCAACACAGTACAATTCAATCCTCAAGGGCGTTCAAGATGTAGTGACCAAGAGTGAGGAACAGGAAGCCACGTTGTCGTTGTTCCCGCTTAATTTGCGGAAGAATAACAACACCGTATATACGATTGTTGCAGAAGACGAAAACGGCACAGTAGTCAGATACAACATCACCATTGCGCAAAAAACGAATTCGTGGGAGGTTATTTCTCCTCGCAAAGCCAAACCGGAAGACAAGTATATTACAGTGAACAGCAATAGTGTTCCGATCAAGATTTTTGCAGAAAAAGCTGACAAAGTACTGTTTGGAAAAGTCGAGGCCACCGTAACAAATACGAAAGACCCTGATTTCGTGTTTGACAAGGATTTGGCAAAAGCGATACCGGAAACTTATTACGTCTTTACAGCTACTGTTCCTCTGAAGAAGGGGCTTAACACCATTAAATATTCAGTAGTTGTTGGCAGTAGTACCCATAATGACCAGATTCAGATTTACAACGCTGACTCTGCTGTCGACGGGGCGGAAAGCAGAGATGTGCTTGGCAAAAAAGTATCATTCAGCGTTTTTGATAAAGCACTGCAACTCAAGTTCCCATCTGGCACAGTATTGCTAGCTCCTTCGAGCAATCGTGCAGGAGAGGAAACGAAAAATCCGACAAAAGACATTTTTGTCGATGTTCCTTTGTACTTTGGGATTGCAGATCGTACGACCGGACAGGTTAGCATTGAAGGCGACAGCCTGAAATCAAGGCTTGGACTAGACAGTAATTTCAATTACGGTAGCCCACTCTACTATATAGATGCAGGTGACACCGAGAATCCGGGCGGTCGTGATCCTTATTACGACGAATCTGATGGCGAAGAGTTCAAAGATCGTTATCAGGAAAATCTGGTTCCAAGCAAACAGGGCACATTAACAATCCAGTACGATACCTCCATCGTCAACGCAGCAAACAATGTTTTGACTGTGTACTATCATGATGGTAAAGAGTGGAGAAATATTGGCGGAGTGGTTAACACCGGGCAAAAATCAATCACCGTTCCATTTAGCGGTTTTGGATACTACATGGTAATGAAAAATCGTGAATCTTTTGAGGATGTAGTCACTCACGATTTCGCCCGTGACGCCATGGAGACACTCTACTCGAAAGGAATCATGCCGGCATATAGTGGCAGCAGCTTCGGAGCAAACCGAGACATGACCAGGGGAGAATTTGCAACTATGCTTGTGAAGGCTTTGGCCCTTCCAATCAAAGCAGGTCCATATCGTGACAGTAATGAAAAGGACCCCGTCTCACCAACTTTTGTCGATGTGCGCCCAAGCCGTGATACCTGGGACTACCAATACAAATATGTAGAAACGGCTGCACGTGCAGGTATCATTCGCGGTAAACAGCCTGGTTACTTCCGTCCGGACGATTCGTTGACTCGCGAAGAGGCAGCGATTATGATAGCACGGGCATTGAATCTGAAGCTCGGCACACTGGATACATCGAAAATCGCTTTGGACAAAATGTTTACGGATGCTAAGGATGTAGGTTACTATGCTGCGCCGTCAGTGCTTGCTGTTAGCAAGGCAAAACTGATGAACGGCGAGCCTAACGATCCAACAGCGAAAAAACCAACGTATAGCTTTAAGCCGACTAATAACCTGACACGCGCCGAAATGGCCATCATCACAGTCCGTGTTATGGTCCAACTCAAAAAACTCCCTAAACAGTAATTCAGAATTGCGCTATATAATAGAAGAAAAGCTGAAGAGGTTCGTCGCCTCTTCAGCTTTTTTCGTAGGAAAAGCCACCGGATACAACAACTACACGTTCAAGCAAGCAACTTTACTCCCCTACTCATCCCCCACAGCTTCCACAGGCACCTCAACATACTCCTTCTCACCGAGTACAATCTGCGCCTGCCCATTCGTCAAATCAGTAAACCGCTCTACAAACACATTCTGCCCACTCTCAGGAATCAACACATGCGCCGTGACCTTGTCCGTAAAATCGGTCCCGCTCACCCGATATTCCCCGATGCGCAGCTCGTTTTCCACCTTGCCCCACCACGTATAGTCCACGCTGACCGAGATAGCCTGGTGCAGAGTATGCACGACAATCTTGGCGGCTTTCAAGGCAGTGACCGTTCCCGCCGTGTAAGCCCGGACAAGCCCGCCAGCGCCCAGCTTGATTCCGCCGAAGTAACGGGTCACGACTACCACAGTATCCTTGACGCCGTTTTTCTTGATGCACTCCAGGATCGGCTTGCCTGCCGTACCACTAGGCTCGCCATCATCACTTGAGCGTTGAATCTGGTCGTTTTCGCCGATGACAAAAGCGGAGCAATTGTGGGTGGCATCCCAGTGCTTCTTTTTAATCATGGCGATAAAAGCAACCGCTTCTTCTTCCGTCGTAACCCGCTGCGCATAGCCGATGAAGCGGGAGCGCTCGATGACGATGTAGTCCTCTCCATAGCCAGCAACGGTTTTGTATTCTGTAAGCATCGATCAATCACCTCAAGAAAAGGATAGCATGCAAAAATGATGTTGGCGAATCCTGAAATGTTTTTGACACAGAATCGTAGTAATCTATGAGGCAAAGAAGGACTAAATCAGAAAGGGATGATCTATACATGTTAAAGTGCGTGTAATCCCTTATGAAAATGCTGGTAGGGCACTAATTTTTCGTGTGCGAAACATTACTCTGTGATATAGTGATCTTGGGACAAACTGTAATATTTCAAGTAGTGAAAAGTTTTACAATCAATACAAGCAAAAGGAGTGGAATCACGTGAATTTTCCATATTCGAGCAACAAGTGGATGAGCATCAGTTTGGCGGCTGTACTCACAACCGCAATTGGAGCAGGAACCTTGACGGCATCTGCCAATACAGGAACAGAGGCGGCGAAACCGGCGCAGCCAGCACAAACAGTAGCAGCGGAAACAGGCAATACAACGACATCCGAGACTGCTGCACTGGAAGAGCTGACGCTGGAAAAAGCGATTGAACAAGCGTTGCAAACCAACAATACGCTCCAGAATGCACGTATTGACGCGAAAAATGCGGATTTGAACGAATCGCTTTCCTATATTACCTCTGCTGACATGTCCAAAGATATGATCGATTCCCTGGAAGGAACAAAAGAACAATTGAACGCCGCAAAGGCCAAGTACGTAGGGAATGCACAAGCAGAGATCAACAAAAAACTGAATGCACTGATGGTGAAAGCTACAGAATCCAAAATCAGATTGGGTGCGCAAAATGTCTACTACAACCTCATTTTTGCGCAGGACGACTATGAATTGAAAAAACAAAGCCTGACGCGTGCAGAAACGCAACTGAAAGTGGCCAAAGCGGCATTTGATGTGGGAACAAAAGCAAAAACAGACGTCCTGCAGGCAGAAATGGGCGTAGCAGGGGCAAAGGCTGCTTTGACATCCGCAGCAAATGCGGTAGAAGTAGCGCGCATGGATTTGAATGATTTTCTTGGCGTTGACCTGAACAAAAAGTGGAAGATCGTCTCCAGCAACAAACAGGTTGCGCCGATTTCCTTGACTTTGGAGCAAGCACAAGCTCAGGCTCTTTCCAAACGTGTCGAGATGACAAAAGTACAGGAAGAACTGAATTTGGCAGAACTGAACGTCAAATTGATCGAGGAGTATTCGGCATTGTCGACCCTCCAAGGCCGCCAAGCCCGCAATAACGTAGATAAGTCGAAAATGGCGATCGAGGAACAAAAACGCACCATCTCCAAGGAAGTTGCCCAAGCTTATTTGAATCTGAATGCGGCAAGAGAGGCGATTGAGTTCCAGAAAACAGCGAAAAACTCTGCTGCCGAGAGCTACCGTCTGACAAATCTGCGCTTTGAAAACGGCCTGGCGACTACACTTGAAGTGATCCAGGCAGAAGAAGAGCTTTCCGACCGCGAGAACCAGTACCAAAAAGCGATTCTCAACTACAACCTGGCTGTCGTAAACTTTGAAACAGCACTCGGCAACTAGGCTTGTGTGACCAAGAAAGATTTGTAAGGTTTTGAACAGAACTGGAAAAAGGTTCAATGGTGACAGTCCGCCCTGCGTACCCTATAATACGAAGTGTGGCGGATGTCACTTCGTACATAATCGACAGGTGAATACGAACCCACGAAAAAATCTTTAAATTTTTTTCGAAGGCGCCGCAACTTTTGATTGGCTCAGGCGTTTAATAGGATGTCACACGAAATACGGGGAATTGTGTAAAAAAGATTCACGAATTCTAGCACTTGTGTTACACTATTGATTGTTGCATTTTACACAATACTGAATATACTAGATATTTTTAACACAAAAAAGCGAAGCTGGCCTGCGAAAGGAGGTGACACGCGCTTGCAGGATTCGGGCTTTAAAAAGAAAGATAGATTAACAACAAATATTCCCCAAGAACAATTTGTTTATACTAGAGGAGGAGAACACAAGGTTATGAAAAAGGTCGTTAACAGTGTATTGGCTAGTGCACTCGCACTTTCTGTTGCTCCAATGGCTTTCGCAGCAGAAGATGCAACTACAACAGCTCCTAAAATGGACGCTGCAATGGAAAAAACCGTTAAGCGCCTCGAAGCTCTTGGCCTGGTAGCAGGTTATGGCAACGGCGAATACGGTGTAGACAAAACAATCACTCGTGCAGAGTTCGCTACTCTGATCGTTCGCGCTCGCGGACTGGAGCAAGGTGCGAAACTGGCACAGTTCAACACTACTTATACTGACGTTAAATCTACCGATTGGTTTGCTGGTTTCGTAAACGTAGCTTCCGGCGAAGAAATCGTAAAAGGTTTCCCGGACAAATCCTTCAAACCACAAAACCAAGTTACTTACGCTGAAGCGGTAACTATGATCGTTCGTGCACTGGGTTATGAGCCAGCAGTTCGTGGCGTATGGCCAAACAGCATGATCTCCAAAGCTTCCGAGCTGAACATTGCTAAGAGCATCACTACTCCTAACAATGCAGCAACTCGTGGCGACATCTTCAAAATGCTGGACAACGCTCTTCGCGTAGACCTGATGGAGCAAGTTGAGTTCGGAACTGACGTTCGTTACGAAGTTACCAACAAAACTCTCCTGACGAAATACCTGAAAGTAACTGTAGTTGACATGGATTGGGCTCATGAGAAAGATCATGATTCCGACGATCTGCCACTCGTTACTAACGTACCAGCAATCGGCCTGGGTAAACTGAAAGCGAACGAAATTACCCTGAACGGTAAAGAAGCTGGTCTGGGCAACACTACTTACAAAGTTGCTGACGGTATCAACCCTAACGACTTCGATGGTCAACGCGTACAAGTGTGGATCAAAGATGACAGAGAAAACGTAATCGTTTGGATGGAAGGTTCCGAGGACGAAGAAGTAGTATTGGATCGTCTGAGCGAATTTACCCTCAAAGGTAAAACTACTGACGGTAAAAACCTGAGCACTTCCGATCTGGCAGATCTGAAAGTGGAACTGGATGCAAGCGGCAAAACTTACCGCTTCAACAAAAACTCCAAAATTACTTACAACTTCAAACGTTACAGCGATCCAGTTGACGCTCTGAAAGAGATCATCTCTGCTAACGACAGCTTTGGTGTGAAAGTTGTTCTGGACAGCAATAACGAAGTTTCTTACATGCACGTAATTGACGACACCCAAATGAACCTGAACTCCAAAGCGAAATACGGTTCTGAAGTGATCGGCAAAATCGATGTTGAGAAAAAGAAAATCACCAACCTCGACACTGGTAAGTTCAACAAGCTGGAAGACAAAGAAGAAGGCAAAGACTTCCTCGTATTCCTGGATGGCAAACCAGCGAAACTGAGCGACCTGAAAGAAGGCGACGTATACTCTGTATACTACGCTGATGGCGATGAAGACAAACTGTTGGTATTCGCTAACCGCACAGTAGTAGAAGGTAAAGTTGACAAAGTAGTTAGCCGCAGCACATCTGACTTCCGTCTGACTGTTGGCGACAAAACTTACCGTATCTACCCAGGTGCCACTTACTCCGATAACGGAAACAAAGACGTTAAAGATCTCGATGACAAAAACTGGGATTTGGTATCCAACCTGGATTCCGAAACAGTGAAACTGGTACTGGATGCTTCCGGCCGCGTTCGTCACATTGAAACGAAAGATCCAATCGACGATCGTAAACAAAAAGCAATCGTTACCAAAGGTGTTGTTTACAACACTGCGAAAGACACTTACGACTTCACTGTGTTGACTCAAAAAGGTAAAAAACTGGCTCTGTCCCTGGAAAAAGAGGACATTTACAACGCTGAAGGCAAACACTACGGCCGCGACAACATGGAAGCTGATGAGCTGGAAGACATCCTGCAACCAAGCAAAGATGAGTCCATCGCTCTGCTGGAAGTAACTTTGGATTCCAAAGGCGAAGTTGACAAAGTTCAAATTCTGAATTCCAAACTGCGTAAATCGTCCGGTTCTGCTTGGGATAAACTGGCAGACGAAACCGACGATGTTGTTGGCGACTACGAAGTAACCGACAAAACTGCCATCTTCAAAATGACTGGCAAATTGGATACGTCTTCCAAACGCGCTGAACTGAAAAACCCAGGCATTGCTAAGTTCAAAGATATCGCTGACGAGGACGATCTGACAGTTTACTACTCCGTTGATGAAGATAAAGACGAAGTAGAAGCTATCTTCGTAGTAGAAGGCGACGGTCTGACTGGCGACACTTACTACGGTGTAGTTACAGAATACGGTTCTTCCAACAGACAAGACACCATCAAAGTTATCACTAAAGATGGCGACTCTGTAACAACAAAAGAGTACAAATTGGACGATGATCGTGAAGAGTTGCAAGATCGTGGTATCAAACGCGGCGACTTCATCGCATTCCAATTGAACTCCGATGATGAAGTAGTTGTTGATGACGTTATCGAAGTTGTTAACAACAAAGCAATCAATCTTAAAAACAACGTACAACTGGTGGATAAATCCGAGTGGAAAAATGCTAGCATCGAGAAACTGACAGTTGCTCGTGTAGATGATGTTAACGGCAACACCATCACTTACGAAGCTGGCAAAGGCGATACTCGCAAACTGCTGACTAAATCTTCCACTGCTTTCATCGATGTATACGATGATTTCGAAGCTGAAGATGGCGTAGAAGAAGGCGACTACATCGTTCTGCTGGACAGCAGCGAAATCGACGGCGATCGTTATGACTACGTTCTGATCGTAGGTAGCGAAGACTGGGTAGAAAAAGAAGGCGTCGATGAAAAAGCTGTTGAAGACTTCCTGAAACAATCTTTCGGCGATGACAACGGTGGCGGCAACGACGACTGGGATGCTGTTCCTTCTTCTGTAACTGTAGAAAATGGCAAATTCTCTATCGGTGTTGCGACATCCTATCTGTTCACTGTTGATTTGAACAAAGATGTTGACGCTAGCGAAGTAAAATCTGCAACAGTTACACTCGACGGTGAAACTTTCAATGGAAAAGTAGAAGGAAACAAAATCAAATTTGCTTTCTCTGCTTCTGTTGATGTAACCTCCTTGAAAGTTACAGTAACTAGCCAAGAAGGCGAAACAGATACTACAACTGTAAACTTCAAATAAGTTTTGATAGACAGCGTGTCTGTTCAGCACTAAAGTGAGATGAACGGCGGAGGGAGGGACCTCCTTCCGCTGTTTCTACATACTCACTAAATAAAAATTCCTTATTCAACATACGGAGGGGTAGTACGTGAATAAAAAAGTAACTCTTTCCCTGCTCTCTGCTACAGTATTCGCTAGCATGGCTGCTTCTGCCTTTGCTGCACCAACACAAGGTGTTTACATGGGCGGTAGCGTAGACAAATTCTATAAGCTGGATGATTTGTTCAATCTGAGTGCTGCAGCTAAAAAACAATTTGTTGTCGACTTGAATGCTGCTAATCCAGACCTCGACTTTAAAAACCTTGTGTTTGTTGACTTTGACGGCAAAGGCGCTAAATTCAGTGAAATCTTGGCTGCAGGCACTCTGCCAAAAGCTAAGAGAGACCTGACCAAAGCTGATTTCGAAGGCTCTTACGTGACAGTAAACCTGGATGGCTCTAATGGTGCTTCTTACGATCCTCGTAACGATGCAGTTGATGTGCCTACTGGTGATTTGAAAGTTGAGTCGGTAAGTGCTATTAACGCTACACAAGTTCTCGTGAAATTTGGCGTAGCTGTTGACGAGAATGATGCTGTTACTAAATCTTACTATTCTGTTGGTGGCAAAAACCCACAAGCAGTTGAAGTAGTTGATTCCAAAACTGTTAAATTGACGTTTGCTTCCGCAGCAGAAGTTGAATTGACAAATGGTGCAGTTGTAATTGAACCAGTTAAGACAGCTGACGATGAATTCAAATCTACCGCTCGTTATGCTGGTTTGTTGTCTTTTGAAGACACAGTTAACCCAACAGTTTCTACTGTAGTGTCTACTTCTAAAACAAACGTAGCTGACACTGTAACTGTAACTTTCAGCGAGCCAATCAAATCCCTCGGTGCTGTTAAAATTGATGGTGTAGTTAAATCCGCTGACAACTTTAAAGCAGGAGATTCTACAGCTAAATTCATCGGGCTGTCTTTGGATGCTTCCCAAAGCCACACAATTCAATTCGTTGGATTGACTGACCAAGGTGATAACGTAGAAGCTAACCTGACTAAATCTTTCAACGTTACTACTGATGCGGTAGCTCCTACAGCTCAATTGTCCGCTCAAGGTGATTCTACTATCATCGTAACCTTTGATAAGAAAATGGATGTTAACTCTGTAAAAGCAGCGTTGGCTGATACAGCTAAAGTTGTTAAGGGTGAAACTTTGGCTGATGTTGGATACTACAGCGCTGATGTTGTACCAAACAGTGATGACAAACAATTCTTTATCAAAGTTAAAGATCAATTGTTCACAGATGCAACGACTAGAACACTGACAGTGGTTCTTCCAGGAACAATGAAAGATTCTCTTGGAAATACAGTTGCTGCAACTACTAAGCAAGTAACTCTTACAAAAGATACAGTTGCACCAACACTGGACTCTTTGAGCTTCAAACGTGATAACGACAAGAATGTTACTGCAATCGTTCTTAACGTAAGCGAAGGATTGCCAGCAACAAAAATCACACCTTCCGACAGCAATTTGACAATTGTTGATGAAAACGGTGTTCTTGTAAAAACAACTGCATTCTTGGGCGGTTTGAAAGAATTCACACCAGCTGCAGGAGCTAAACAATTGGTGTTTGACGCAAAAACTAAAGGAAAATTGAGCGGTAAATACACGTTTACTTTTGCAAATGGTTTTGTTGCTGATAACTCTCAAGCTGCTAACAAATCCGCTTCTAAGAGCTTTACACTTGACTTTGGTGCTGCTGATTCCTCTAATGAGTTTGAAATCGCTGATACTACTGAAGGCAAAGGAAAAGCAATCGATGCTTCCACAACTCCAAATGTAATTGTTGTTAACTTTGGTACAACTGTTAAAGGTGGATCTGTAACTGGTTCCGCAACTGACGTTAACAACTACACTCTGAATGGTTCCGCATTGCCAGCAGGTACAACAATTACATTGGATGCTGACAAAAAAGTTGCAACAATTACACTCCCTGCTGAGTCTATTGCTAAGACAGATACTGCAGCAGTATTCACAATTAGCAATGTTCTTAACACAGCAAATGCGAAAATTAAGTACACTACTACAACAGTTCCAGTGAAGGATAACGTAGTACCAGTTCTTAATTCCGCAGTATTGAGCAGTGATAACACAATCACTTTCGGTTTCAGTGAAACTCTGAAAACTGATCCTGCTAAAGGTGATGTAGTAGTTACTGTAAACGGAAAAACTCTCAATGTAGCTGACTTGGCACCTGTTAAAGGATCTGGCTTGAACGCAGGTAAATATGTGTTGGATCTCTCTAGCTTGGTAATCTATGATTCTACATCTAAAAACACTGTAATCGACATGGATGCAGATACTAAAGAATCTACTGGCGATATCGTAATCACTACTGGTTCCGATACTCATGCAGATTTCAGCTTTATCAGCTCCACTCTGATTACAGATATCAAATTTGGTACTCAAGCTAGCGCCTTGACTGCTGCTGATGCTGAGTCCAACAAAGCTAAATCTGACGTAACAATCGACGTTAAGTAATTTAGTAGTTTACAAAAAGAGTCCGTATTAACGGACTCTTTTTTTTTCAATACAAGAAAGTATGGGAATTACTAAAAGGGAGAATGGAGCAAAATGTCCGACTCGCTGCAATACTTTATATTAGATCACTGTATTTTCTTTAGTCTTACTTACTCAACAGCGATCCACAGAGTTGACAAGTAATCTAGTATATTAACCCTTGCTGTAAACTATAAAGAATGCAGTCAGAAGCCCTCTTCCCCGCCCACGTTTTCCTTTTCCCCTCACTTTTTTCCTCACGCCATCCCAGCCGTAATGACCGTAAAATCAAACATATATTATTCCCTTGATCTCGGAAAGAAAGGAGGTTCCAGCAGGAGTGTCGAACACGCATTCCAGTGGTATAATGGTAGTACAGACAACGGACGGAGAAGGGAGCGTGATGACGTGACCAAACTAATGGACTTGAAGATCGACTTCGCGTTCAAGCAGGTGTTTGGCAAAGAGGGAAACGAACCGATTCTCCTTGCCTTTCTGAATGCCGCGCTCCAATTGCCGAAGGAAAAGCGGCTCTCTTCGGTGGAAATCCTCAATCCGGAAATCAATCGGGAACACATCGAGGATAAGGCATCTGTGCTGGATATCCACGCCAAGACAGAGCAGGGGGAGCACGTCAACATCGAGATTCAGCTGGCGAACAAGTTCGACATAGAAAACTTGGCGATTGCCTAGCGTAAGCGACGGCAGAGCCATAGTTGCACTTGTGTCTAACCAGAATGCCGGTGCATTCTGGTTAGACCATGGAGAAGCGTACCCTGTACTACTGGTCACGCATCTACTCGGCCCAAATGCAAAAAGGAATGCCGTACACGGAACTGGCGAAGACGATCGCGATCAACATCCTCAATTTTCGCTTTCTGCGGGAAACTGAGCGGTTCCACACCACATTCCACCTGTACGAGGATCAGGAGCAGTTTCCGCTGACAGATGTGATGGAGATTCACTTCATGGAAATCCCGAAGCTGATGGACAAGTGGGAACAGCGTGCGGTCAATCCGCAAGACAATGAGCTGGAGAGATGGCTGCTACTTCTAGAGGCGGACGATCACGAAGAAATTCGCAAGGAATTGGAGGCGATAGCGATGCGAGATCCGGTGATGAAACGGGCGTTTGACGAATGGGAAGACCTGAGCCGTGACGAGAAGAAATGGGTCGAGTACGAGTCTCGTCGGAAGGCGATTCTGGACGAGATGGCGGATGTAAGGGAGGCAGAAATCCGGCAGCAGAAGGCTAGAGAAGAAGGCTTGTTAGAAGGAAAGCTTTTAGTAGCAAAGGAAATGCTTGCGGAAGGAGAGAGTCCAGAACGCATTGCAAAGCTGACTAAACTCCCCTTAGAAGAAATAGAAAAACTGAAACAGCAGCTTCACTAACCGAAGCTTAAAACGACTCACAGACGACCCTGTGTCTAATTAAAGGATGCAGGGTCTTTTTGCGTTGCCAAAAACAAATAAGGAGATGAGAAGCATGTTGTTTCCGAATTTGCCGATCAAAACGGCGGGAGGCAAAGTCTTTTGGGACACCCTCGACAGGAGAAACGTAAGCGTCAAATCCGGCACACCTACAAATCAGAAATGTCCCGTGAGATAATCTTCCCCAGAACGATACGAGGAGCAGTTCCGACTGGCCCAGCAAAAACGTTTCGGTGCCTCCAGCGAGAAGACGCATCCGGATCAACTGGAGCTGAACCTGTTCAACGAAGCCGAGGTGCTGGCGACTCCTGCCGCTCAGGAACCGGATGTAGAAACGGTTACGTACAGCCGTAAAAAGTCAGCTGGCCGAAAATCCAAGCTGGATCAGTTCCCCGTGGAAACGATCCTCTATGAACTGCCGGAAACGGAGCAAGTTTGCGCATGCTGCGGAGGTCCTCTCCACGAGATGAGTACCGAGACCCGTAACGAAATCACGGTCATCCCGGCAGAAGTGAAAGTCGTGCGTCATGTTCGCCAGGTGTATGCTTGCCGCCGCTGTGAACGAGAGGAAATTCGCACGCCCATCGTCACGGCTCCGATGCCAGAGCCTGTCTACCCCGGAAGCCTCCGCTAACTTGCCGCGTGGGCCCTGAAACAGAGCCGAACATACGCTTCTAACGAGATTTGCATACTATATTATTAATAGGAATATGACGGAAAGGAGGTTTTCACGGGAGTGTCTGAACAGCGCTCCGGTGGTATAATGGTAGTACAGACAACGGACGGAGAAGGGAGAGTGATGATGTGACCAAACTGATGGACTTGAAGATCGACTTTGCGTTCAAGCAAGTGTTCGGCAAAGCGGGAAACGAACCGATCCTCCTGGCCTTTCTGAATGCCGCGCTCCAATTGCCGAAGGAAAAGCGAATCACTTCGGTGGAAATTCTCAATCCTGAAATCAATCGGGAACACATCGAGGATAAGGCATCCGTGCTGGATATCCACGCCAAGACAGAGCAGGGGGAGCATGTCAACATCGAGATTCAGCTGGCGAACAAGTTCGACATGGAGAAGCGCACGCTCTACTACTGGTCACGCATCTACTCGGCCCAAATGCAAAAAGGAATGCCGTACACGGAACTGGCGAAGACGATCACGATCAACATCCTCAATTTTCGCTTTCTGCGGGAAACTGAGCGGTTCCACACCACATTCCACCTGTACGAGGATCAGGAGCAGTTTCCGCTGACAGATGTGATGGAGATTCACTTCATGGAGATCCCGAAGCTGATGGACAAGTGGGAACAGCGTGCGGTCAATCCGCATGACAATGAGCTGGAGAGATGGCTGCTACTTCTTGAGGCGGACGATCACGAAGAAATTCGCAAGGAATTGGAGGCGATAGCGATGCGAGATCCGGTGATGAAACGGGCGTTTGACGAATGGGAAGACCTGAGCCGTGACGAGAAGAAATGGGTCGAGTACGAGTCTCGTCGGAAGGCGATTCTGGACGAGATGGCGGCTGTAAGGGAAGCCGAGATACGTCAACAAAGGGCGAGAGAAGAAGGCTTGGCAGAAGGAGAACGTCAAAAAGCAATGGAAGTAGCGAAAAACCTGTTAGCGATGGACATGTCTGTGGAAGTGATTGCAAAAGCAACGGGATTGTCGGCAGAAGAAATCGAACAACTGAAAAAGCAACTTCACTAAACGTACTTTGCCCCTTGTCCTGATCTGACGAGGGGTTTTCTCTTTTGTATGAAACGAGTCCTCAGTCCGAAAGGAGGCAGAAAAACCGGCTTCCGTCCGCTCCATTGCTTGCAAAACAATTCCATAAACGTCAACATCAACGCACACGTATACGTAGGCGTTGACGGAACCAAAACATCAGAGCAGGAGTGGACGAGATGAACGACACGAAATCAATCCTTGCTAGAGTACTTGCCCAGCAGGAAGAGAAAAAAGCCGCACAAGCAGCCGAAAACCAACAGCAGGGAGCTTCCACAGAGAGAGGAAATGTAGTACCTCTCAAGGCAGTAGAGCAAAAAATCCAGGAAAGGAGGAACCATGCACCGAAGCCGCTGGAAAGTCAACAGGCCAAGCCGTTGAGAGTAAATCCACGGCAAACAAACAAGGCGGAAGGAACAGACAAAGTTGGCAAACCGGAGAATGTTATGCAACCGTCACAGCAGCAGTCTTCGATGAAGATTCCGAAGAGACAAGCCCCGTTTGAGAAACGGTACAGAAGGGTCACGACGTACCTGGAGAACGGCGTGTACGACAAGGTGCAGCAGCTGTACGAGTCGGGAGAGATCGACCGGATCAGCAACCTGGTCAACACGGCGGTCAGGCTGTACCTCATGAAACACTACGGGTACGGCTGCAAAGAGTAGCCTGAAATCCCGCGCAGAACGCTTTGTACGCAAGCAAAAACAAAAAAGTGATGTAACCCACAGCCCTACGTCCTTGAGCGGATGTAGGGCCTTTTTGCGTTGTGTTTGGAAAGGAGGAAGGAAACGTGGACGAGATCACGCAGTTTGAGCAGTACCTTTTGGAAAACGGCATCGCGCCAAAAACCATTGAGTCCTACGTGGGGGACGTAAGAGGATTCTGCGAGTACCTGCGGCAGATGGGCGTGGAAAGCGAGACAGACCTGAAACGATTCTACGTAGTCAGCTACAAGAACCATCTCGTCGAAAACAAGTACGCCGTTGCGACGATCAACAAGAAGATCAACTCACTTCAGGCGTACAACCTCTACCTAATCGAAAAAGGCATCCTGACGGAACAGGTCGTCACCCTGCAGCGAGATCGCATCAAGGTGGCCACTGGCAGTGAAGGGGAAGTGGACGTGTTCACCGAGCAGGAAGTCAACCAGCTGCTCTTTTTCGTCCAGGACAGGAGCAAGGTCAGCCTGCGGAACCACCTCATCGTTTGGATGCTGCTCTACACGGGAGTACGGGTGAGCGAGCTGTGCGGAATTCAGTTGGCAGACATCGACTACCTCACCAACACGCTCAGGGTCACAGGCAAGGGAGGGAAGTACCGTGAGATTCCGCTTCGGCCTGACCTAGCGGAACTCATCCGGGAGTATGTCCGGACAGAACGGCAGGAGAACAAGTACAAGGACAGTCCCTACCTGCTACTCAGCCAGCGTGCGCCCAAACTGCACAAGGACGCGGTCAACACCATGCTGGAAGGACTGGAGAAGCAACTGGGCTTCAAGATGTACCCGCACAAATTCCGGCACACGTTCTGCTCCCGATTGCTGAAAAAGGGAGTCCCGCTCACAACGGTTTCCAAACTTGCAGGCCATGCTCACATCCAGACCACCGCTCATTATTACATCAACACCAGCAAGCAGGAGAAAGAGTTGGCGGTCAACCTCCTCTAGTGTCATCTACTGGTACTTCTCTTGCTCCCACTCAAAAACGGACTTCACAAGTTTCAGGGCCAAAGCGCGGTCTTGTTTGGAGCGCTCCGTTAGCAGATCAATCAGTTGGCGAAGCTCGTCTGGTCGTGGGGAAGGGTCAATGTGCCGGAACAGATCTTCCATCGAAACGCCAAGACCTTTGGCGATCTTCTCCAGGCTCTCCACCGTGACGTTCTTTTCCCCACGCTCAACTTGTCCCACATAGTTCGTATGTAAACCGGATAATTCGCCTAATTGTTCCTGGCTCATCCCCTTCTCTCTTCGGAGAAAGCGGATTCGATTGCCTAATCGCTTGACCAACTCGGTCATGGAAACCACCTCAAGACAAGCTTACGGGAGGAAAAGAAAAGGGAACACAATCTATAAATGTGAATTGACAGAAAGATAACACCAAAAGATAATAATTAGTGAAGTTTTCCAATCAATAGTGTGTAGTGGTAACCCAATCTAGCAAAAACGGAGGCAAGAAACATGGACGCAATTCTTTTCTACGGCATCATCATTCTACTGGCACTCGGCTTTCTCTCTTTTGCCTGGCTCATTGTAAGGGGATGGCTGGAGCTCATCTTTTCCTTCCTGCTCGGGGTGTTCAAACTTCTGTGGAACATCATCAAAGTGGCGTTCTGGGTCGTCGCCTTGCCCTTCAAGCTGCTCGGTTTTCTCGTCAGACTGGTGCTGCCGAAAAGAGCCAAACGAAAAGATGCAGAAACGCCAGAAGTGCAAGCCTAATCGACAAAAGAAAGTATTTTTGAGGCATTCTGCCGCCCGTAACAGGGACGGTGGGATGCCTTTTCTCATTTTGTAGCCAGTGAACGAGGAGGACATACATGCAGACACCAGCGGAACAGTACGAGCAGTTGGTAGGGGAAGAAGACAAAGTCGTGTTCGGCATCCAGACATGTGAACATTGTGTCACGCTGCTGCTGGACAATCTCTACCGGACTGGAGAGGCACAGAATCAAGACACCTACACCGAGATTCTCAAAATCATTCACGAAGTCGAACAGCGACTGAGGAGAGAATGGCTTGAGCTAAAAATCAAAAAGGCAGTTTTGGCCCATCAGATGCAACAGAAAGGGGATGTGTAGCATGAGAACGATCAAAACCTTGGCAGATGTACACTGCTTGCAGGCAGCGCAGGTGTTTTCTCCGAGCTTTCTGTCGTACTTGGAGGAAGAGTTTCTGGGACTAAAAGAGGCGTTCGACTTCGACGGTCTGGACGAAGCATTCACGTTGGACACATACGGCTACATGGTTGTGCTGGAGAAGGGAGACAACTTGCGGGATCTGAGCGTGGTCGGCCTAAGCAGAGAGGACGGGGGACTTCTCGGCAGCCTGCCGGAGTTTGTCGAGAAGGTGGAACGAAACGGCGAGTGCTGGTACTAGGTGGTCGTGATCTACACCAACGAGTACGGGATGGCCTTCTACGTCCCGGCAAAAGCAATCTCTGACGACAACGAAATCCAAAACTGGTTGGAGGAGCATGTAGAATGAGTCAAAACAGAGAAGTCGCCAAACGAGTCAACATCGTCCGAGTCAAAATGGTACGGGAAGCAAGCCTCCTGTACCCGCAGCGCCGCATTAGGATGGCAAGGGATGTCGTAGAACTGTTCCAGACGTTTCTGCAAGAAACGGATCGGGAGCAGTTCTTTTTGCTTTGTCTGAACACCAAAAACGAGCCGACTGCGCTGCACACTGTTTCGATCGGCTCCCTGGACGCAAGCATTGTCCATCCAAGAGAAGTGTTCAAGGTCGCCATTCTCTCCAACGCCGCTGTTTTTCGCAAGTCAAAAATACAGAGAATCGCTGCGGATTTGTGCATAGGCACGGCCAACGCTGAAGATTATGACGATCTCACTCCGGATAGCGCATTTCGTAGCCGGTAGCTCTCGCCGGTGAAAGCCAGGACGTGTGCGTGGTGAACGAGTCGGTCCACGAGCGCTGCTGTCAGTCTGGCATCTCCAAACACCGTGTTCCACTGGCCAAACTCAAGGTTAGAGGTGACAATCACACTCCTTTGCTCATAGCATTCGGAGATGACGTTAAACAGTAGTTCAGCTCCGTCTTTGTGAAAGGGCACAAACCCCATTTCGTCGAGGATGAGTAACTCAGCCTTCTGCAACTCCCGCTGAAAACGGCTAAGCGTCCCGGATTGGTACTTGTCCTGTAACGCGGCCACAAGGTCATGCACCCGAAAGAATCGTACCTCGTACCCTCGTCGGCAAGCCTCCACGCCTGGTGCCGTTGCCAGGTGGGTCTTGCCTGTTCCCACTTTGCCCAGCATCATCACGTTCTCTTTCCGCTCGAGAAATGCCAGATCCGTTAGGAGCTCACGACTGCAATGCGCTGGGAAGGTGACTGCTCCGAAATCATAATCCTCTAGTGTCTTCATCTGTGGAAACCGGGCTTTCTTCATGAGTCTGCGAATCCTGGATATCTCTCGGCCCCGCAGTTCCACTTGGAGGACTTCAAGCAAGTATTGCGAGCGGTCATTGAACGCAATCGCCTCGTACGCTTCCATCACATACCCCAAGTGGAGGTTCTTGCATGCAGTAACCAATTCGTGTTTCATGCTCTGCTCACCCCCAGAATGGCGTCATATTGCCTGAGGTCCGGTGTGTGCCCGTGAATCTCCATCGGTGTATGAGCCTCCGCAAACGGCTTAGGGTGAAACTCAGGATGTTTCATCGCATATAGCGCATGCTCAAGGACTGTGTCAGGATCGAAATGCCCAGCCAGTGTATCGAGTGCAGCACCCATGTCGGACATCTGGTGTGTATCTAACAATCGACGAATCAGAGCCACACGAGATTTCCTCAGATCGATATCCTCCACTTGCACGAATCTGCGGACGGAAGCAGGCATGAACCTCGCCAGATCGGAGTACATCACCGTCCTTGGCTTTCTCAGGTAACCCTCAAACACATCTGTCCACTCAATCGGGATTGCCTTTTCCGTGTACGGGCGAGGCAACGTCCCCAGGTGTCGGTACTCTCCGTCGCCCGACAAAACCTCGATCTCGTCCCATTTCACCTTGAGCAATACGGGATCTAGCGCACGGCACTGCGGTAGTGGCTATGTGGTTGTTTCAAACCGGAGTTCCCGATATTTGTTCAAGCGGGCCGGTTCAAGCCTGAAAACCTCAAACGCAACGGGAAGGACATAATCAGCACTTTGCGCTCCACGAGTTGACCTGGTTGCCCAACATAGGCTGTACCAAAATCAACCTGTGCCTCGCCGCCGGGGTGTTCGAGTCGTTCATAGCTTTCGGCACGTTCCAGCTTGAGTTCTTTTCGGCGTTTGGCTACATATTCTTCAACAGTGCGTCGTCCGCCCTCAAACCTGTATTCATCACGCAGACGATCAAAGATTCGCTTCGCGGTATAACGCTGTTTGCGGGGCAACGCCTGCTCCTCCGTTAACCAAGTATCAATGATGTCAAGATACGGACCGAGAACGGGATATCGTCTCTTGCGCCGACAAACGGGTTCATTCCAATCGTCCTTTGTGGCGTATTTCTTGGCTGTCCGCCAATTGACTCCCATGGCTCTCGCAATCTCCGAGATTGAATAATCCTCATTCTCGTACAAAAATTTGATATACTGTTGCTGTGGCACTTTCAACATTCCTCTCACATCTCCCTGGTTCTTCTGGACAAAGACCAAGGTAGACTTAATAGAGTGATGTTGGCAAGTGCCTATTTATTTTTCCGCCTTGTAAAACGCAGGCTAGCTCTGCATTTTTACGCTGCGATTTTCTGTACTTTTATTATGCGATATACACCAGGTACGCTGAGAAGGCTCTTACATCCCCGACGTAGGATTCATCGTTTTCGGCGCGATCCCGTTCTCCACAAGATACTCTGTGAATTGCTGAATCACGTCCATCTTTTTAGCACCTCCTGACATGCAAAAAGACCCTAGGGCTAATCGTTAGCCTTCGGGTCTACGCGTTTGATCCGGCGAACTTGCGAAACGCACGACACATCTCGCCTTCGTCATCTCCCCACGCCTGTCTGATGTCCTCCGGGTCGAGAATGCGAAAATGTCCGGTGAGCCTGTTCCGCTGCAGCTTCCACCCGTTTCTCCTGTCCAGGGTGTCCCAGAGCACTTTGCCGCCCGCCGTTTTGGTTGGCAGGTTTGGAAACAGCATGTGCGAACACCTCCTTTCCCTTTCTTTGAACGCAAAAAGACCCTGCATCCTTTGCTTGGACACAGGGCCGATCGGTTCTGGAACGTTTTTGAGCCTCGTACAGCGTCAGCGGTGGCAGATACGGCACCTTCTGCCGCTGCTTTGGATACAGACGCTACTTGCGGAACATGGAGGGGAAGGCTAGTGAAGTTGCTGCTTTAGTTTTTGAATTTCATCTGGAGAAAGTTCCGTGTACCTTGCAATTTTGTCGATTGGTTCCCCATCTGCTAACATATTCAATGCCATTTTGATTGCCTTTTGCCGCTCGCCTTCCGCTTTTGCTCCCTTAATCATGTTGAGCTCATCCTTCAGCGCCTTCTCCCGCAACTCGTACAACCTGCGAGCCTCGGCATCCTGGCTCAGAAATTCAAGGACGTTGACCGCCTTGCGAATCGTCGGTTCGCTCATCGCCAATTCCTCCAGTTTCTTTTTGCTCTCGGCTTTAAAAAATAGCATCCACTTGACCAACATATCGCTGGTTTCCTGGTGCACTCCTGATACCTTGGGCAATTCGAGAAAGTGGATCTCCAGATCGTCGGTTAACACAAATCCTTTCTCATCCTCCCGCAGCCGAAACACACTGTGGTAGTTCTCTGTCGGAAGGTACTCAAAGTCTATGATGCTGATCGTGACCGTTTTTTTGAGGTTCCGGTACGGTTCACCTTCGGCCAGCTGTCCCTCGTACATCTTTGCCCAATAGTACAGGGAGCGCTTCTCCATGTCGTACTTGTTGTGAAGCTGCACTTCGATGTTGATCTGTTCGCCCGTCTTCGTTTTCGCTCTCACATCGAGGATGGAAGCCTTGTCTCCGACCTGATCGGCGTTGATGTGCGGATCAACCAGGATGATTTCCTTCAGCTCTTTACCTTCCTCCGGTTTCAGCGTGGCATTGAGAAACGATAGCAACAGATCTTTGTTTTCCTCGGTGCCAAAGATTCGTTTGAACACAAAATCGACGATTGGATTCATCCGCTTGGTCACGCCATCACTCTCCCTTCCCCGTCCTTTGTCTGTATTACCATTATACCACCGGAGCGCGGTTCAGACACTCCTGCACAAACCTCCTTTCTGTTCTATCTAAGGGAATATTAAATGTCTGAAATTGGGTTTGAATCGGTTTTTGGTGATGAGGAAAGGGATGGGGGACAGCGAGGGCCGGAAAGTGGGAAACCGACTAGACTGGCTGCAGTTTTTATATTAATCAGCGGGGGTTTCAGGCAAAAAGGTTCGCACGCTTGTTCGCTCGTATGCAAGCGATACCGCCGATCTTTGAACGACAGGATTTTTCAGTGAGCTTAGGTAGAGTTTTGCAGCGAGTTATGTTGTGTCCAGCAAAAACGGGAATGAAGAGGGAAAGCCGTAGCGAGAATACATGAAAGCTGCTACGAGAGCAAGTGAAAGCCGCAACGAGAACAAGCGAAAACAGTATCGAAAACAAAGCACAAGCCCTGTACAAGCCCCACGAAACCCTCCCCCCACCCCCACATACATATTTTTCAAGTCAATATAAATAGACGCTAATCACCGCATGTATTATACTTTTTTGTATATAAATGACTCAGTAAATAAATGTAAAATTATCCATCTGATTCTTCATTTTTTCACTCGACAGGAATGATGCCCACTTGCAAAGTGATTATCTCAATAAAAAAGCAAAGCTGCTTTTCGCAGGCGTGTCGATGCTGGCTGTGTCTGGCTGCCTCTATTTCTTCATGTTGGAAAAGCAGGTGCCGTCGCCGACGGAGAAGTTTATTGTCGAGCACATGACCAATCCGAACGGGACGCTGGCTACTTATCTGCTGGACGCTCCTGCGGAGACGGCGGACATCGTGGCCGGGAGAGAGGCGTTGGCGGAATCGCTTGGCCTCTGGATGCAGTATGCGCTGGCGAGGGACGATCAGAAGCTGTTTGACAGCAGCTATCAGGTGTTGCATCGGTACTTTCTCTCGCCGCAAACGTATTTGTACTGGAAGCTGTCAGCAGATGGTCAGTCGCATGTGACGACGAACGCGCTTGGGGATGATTTGCGGATCGTGGACGCGCTGTGGCAGGCGGCTGACAAATGGGAAAAAGAAGCGTACAACAAGACAGCAAACGTTGTAACAGAAACCTTGCTTGCCTCGTCTATACAAAACGGATATCTCGTTGACTTCCATGACTTCGCAAAAAAGGAGTCTCCACACACGCTCAGCCTCGCCTACGTCGACATGTCTGCCCTCAAAAGGATGGCCGATCACGGGATGATCGACGCGGATATGTACAACCGCTACCGGGACCTTATGCGGAATATGCCAGAGGACGGATTGTTTTATCCTAAAATATTCCACGTAGAGAAACAAGTGTACAGCTATGATGACTCGATCAATTTGATCGACCAACTGATCGTCGCGCTGCATCGGGCGGAGATCGGGGAGAGGTCGGAGGCGCTGGTCGGCTTTTTGAAAAAGGAATTTGCGCAGCGTAAGCAATTGCCAGGGCGCTACGACCGTTTAAGCAGGACGCCTGCCGTCTCCTACGAATCTCCGGCGGTCTATGGGCTTGCTATTTTGCTTGCTCTGAAGCAGGACGACCCGGACTGGGCCCGCGAGCTGTATGAGCGGATGGTGAAGCTGCGCAGCGAGGATGCCCGTTATGTTGGCGGATATGTTTTTAACGACAACACGCACATCTTCGACAATCTGTTTCCGCTTTTGGCAGAGGAGGCGATGCGAAGCTACCTGGACTGATGGGAGCGGAAAAATCTATGAAAGGAGCTGAATCATGAACAACAATTCTCCGACGCGCAAGATGGAGATCGGGTATGCCATCCTGTTCCTGCTCACGGCATTCCAGGAAGCGCTGGTTTACGTGCAAGTCTATTGGAAGCAAGCGTACACCTTGACCGAGTTTGTTCTCAGCATGGCGATCCTGCTGGCGCTTTTGCTTGGCTTTACGGTGCCGATGGGGGTATCGGTCGTTCTCATATTCGTCTATATGGTCAGCTATATGGTCTGGCTGGCTACCTACGCGGAATCCAGTGTCATCGTTTACGCCTGGATGCTGGTGATTCCGGCGAATGTGCTGGTTGCGGCGTTTATCAGGTCGTATTTGATTCGCAGCAAACGCATTGTGGAACGGCTAGAGGAGCTGAAGGAGATCAATCCGATTATTGATCTCGACACGACGCTGGGCAACAAAGAGGCTCTGGCGGAGACGGTAGTCAAGCAGTCCAATCTGGCCAAACGCTATGAGGATAAATACAGCTTTTGCATGGCGATGTTCAAAATCGAGTTTTTGCCGCTCGTCCAGGAAGCGCTCGGCTCGGAGCGGTATGCGCAGTTGTTGCTGGAATTGTCGAATACGATTCAAAAGCAGATTCGCTTCGAAGATTACAAGTTTTCGCTCGATGAAGGGCGGTTTGTCATTTTGTTGCCGATGACGAACAAAGACTATTTACAACGGCTGACGGGCCGGATTAAAAACGCGATGATGGACGTGTCGTTTACCGATAAAAAAGGGCGGCCGCTGGAGCTGGTCATTCGCTCGGGAGCGCTTGTGTTCCAAAAAGACCAGTTTAGCCAGTATGAACAAATCGACAACGTGATTGCGGCGCTCGAACGGAACGCAGAGCTGGATCTGATCGGTGAATACATTTAAGCATGGCTAGCAAGCTAGGAGGGGAAAGGGGGGCTTCCGATGTCGTACACGAGCTGGTTTATCCCCTTGTGCATAGCGGTCAGCGTTATTTTTACCGTAGCCATTCTTTTTCTGACGGTCGCTACTTTCGTTTTTCGCGACAGAGTGAGCAAAAAATACGATCGGAGGAAAATCAGTGGCTGAACTGTTGTTGCTGCTCGCGATTATCAGTATTTGGATCGCGGTGTTTGAGTCGGCTGTCATTATGCTGGGGGCAATCCGCTTTGTTTTTCGGCAAAGTAAAAAGGAATTGGTGATTCCGGCGAATATGGAATCATATCCTACCGTGACGGTATTGGTGCCGGCGCATAACGAGGAGCTGGTCATTTCCGCGACAGTGGAGCATATTTTGCAGTTGAACTATCCGGTCGAGAAGCTGCAGGTGATCGTCATCGCCGACAACTGTACGGACCGCACGGCAGAGATGGTGCGGGCGGTGCACGCCAGACCGGAATTTGCGCAACATCATTTGCAGGTGATGGAGCGGACGGGCACCGGGGGGAAATCCGGCGCGTTGAATGACGCGTTGCGGCTGGCTACTGGCGAGTGGCTTTGCATTTACGATGCCGATGCTGCACCGGAGAAAAACGCGTTGGCTTTTTTAATGCAAAAGGCGATGGAGCAGCCAGAGCGGTACGGAGCGGTGTTCGGTCGCAACAAGGCGCGCAATCGCGACCAAAATTTTCTCACCCAATGCATTAACTTGGAATTGGTCACTATGCATCGCGTCTACCATACGGGGCTGTGGGAGCTTTTTCAGCTTGGCTCGATTCCGGGGACGAATTTCATCGTCAAGCGCTCGCTGATCGAGGAGGTTGGCGGCTGGGACGAGGAGTCGCTGACGGAGGATACGGCGATTTCCTTTGAAATATTGAAGCGGGGGCAACTGATCGCGCTCGCGCCGCGGGCAGAGGCCTACCAGCAGGAGCCGGAGAAGCTCGGCGTCTACATCAAGCAGCGCAAGCGGTGGGCGATGGGCAACTATCAGTCCATTTTCGGGAACATCACGCATTTGTTCGACGGGACGAGCTGGCGGATCAAGCTGAAGCTTTTGTATTACGCAGCCAGCTACTTCTGGTTCATGGTAGCCATTATCGTTTCAGATATTATTTTTGTGACCAATCTCGTCTACAAAATCATTTCCTTGTTTCATCCCGAAGTGGTTTCGCCGTTCCAGTTTGCCGAAGACATCTACGTCTATCTGGTAGTCGCCTGGGCGCTGATGTATTACTTGTACGTGCTGCAAATCAACCTCGCGCTGGCCTCGGACATCGGCCAGAGCACGACGAGAAACTTCGTCTTGTCCTGCCTCTCGTATTTCACGTATGCGCAGTTGTTTATTATCATCTCTGTCCAAGCGTTTTTCGGGTTGTTGATGGACAAGGTGACGAGAAGAAAAAGAAAGTGGTACAAGACGCAGCGCTTCACATGAGTGAGCGCGCTCGCTTGTTTGCACAGAGTCTGTCGGCGGAGGGCAGGCTCTTTCTTGTTTCTTCCGGTCTTTCCAGTCGATGGGCTGACCGTTATGTGAATCTGTTATAATACGAGTACAGATTGTTTGAGGAAAAAATAAACGGGCTCGCTGGAGACGGAAACGGGTGGAGAGAGCAGTGAAATACGACGTGATTTTCTTTGATGTGGACGATACGCTGATGGATTTTGACTTATCGGAAAAAAATGCGTTGGACAAAGCTTTTCGCGAGTTTGGGTGGCCAGAAGGCATGACCGATTACGAAGCGGCCTACCGCGAGATTAACAAAGGCTTGTGGCGCGAGCTGGAGCAGGGCGGCATTACGCTCGCGGAGCTTGGGGTGGAGCGATTCAAGCGGCTGTTTGCGGCTCATGAGCTTTCCGGGGATGCGGAAGCGTTTAACCGGCTTTACCTTGCGAATCTGGGGCAGGAAGTGCATCTGCTGCCAGGAGCGGTAGACGTATGCAGCCGTCTCGCCGACTGTAGGCTGGCGATCATCACAAACGGGTTTGCCGAGGTGCAGACGTCGCGAATCCGATTGTCTCCGCTGCAAGACGCATTCGAACAGATCATCATTTCCCAGGAGGCCGGGTTCCAGAAGCCCGACCAAAGAATTTTCGATTATGCGTTTTCCCGGCTGGCGCTAACGGATAAGAAAAAAGTCCTGATGGTAGGCGATTCGTTAACGTCCGATATTCAAGGAGGACACAACTACGGGATTGATACATGCTGGTACAATCCGCACGGCAAGGACAACCATCTGGGGATCACGCCGACGTATGAAATCCGCGACCTGACAAATTTGCTGGGAGTTGTCGGCAGCAGCGTCGAGAAAATCATTCACATATAAGTTCATTCTTTTTTTCTTATATATACGAATGTTCGGGCGGTATAATAATCCTATTACTTATGATCTAATTGTTTCTGGAGGAATTACCATGGATCATACAACAGATCTTCTGCAGCGTATCGAGACCATGCGTAAAGAGTTGTCTGAGTTGGTCTTGGAAAAAGGTAGTTTTCTGCATCCGACTGTGATCGATATGTCGCAACAATTGGACGAGTACATTGTGAAATATCAAAAATGCCTCCAGTTACACACATAAAGCAGGAAGAAGTTATCCACACTCTGTGGATAAACTTGTTACTAATTGTCTGAATAGTTCTATTTTATTAGGTCTGCCCCAGTTTTGAGCCAGCTTTTTTAGCGTTGCTCAAAAGCTAGGCAGCTTCATTCGCACTCGCTCCTTTTTTTCGCGTGGCCGCAATCAGCAGCAGCAGGAGCGGCAGCACGACTTGCATCAAGAAGCCGTAGTAGGGGAGCGAAGTCATGTCGAAACGCAGATATTTTTCCTTTTTCAAGCATGAATGTTCACCTCTGGCTAAACGTAGTACCCGTCGATTATTTTTCCATCCATTTTTCCAAAGGCTTGAACAGTGTATTCAGCCATGTAATCGGTCCTGCCATATTGGGCAAATCGAATTGAGCCAGCGCCCATCCGCACAACAAGAGCGAGAAAAAAGCGATTTTGTCTCTCAGCGGTTTCTGTCTCAGGGCAGGCAGTTCAAAGAGGACAATCAAAATCACAAGCACCGTAACGCCTATTGTGACGCCCCATCTCACTTTTGTCTCACCTCATCTTCCGGTATGCCGCCTGGAACCGTGACCAAACCGGGACGGCGGATAAACGCCTCGATCCACGAGTTTGACCAGCTCGGGACTGCTCATGTTCAGATTGGAGCGAAATCCCGAGAAACAGGTAGCGCAGCCAGCGAATCGCCGAACCGATGACGAAGCGCTGGTAATAATCCTCCGCCGCTTGAAACAGGGCGAAAAAGGTGATCGGCGCAATGAGGACAAACGGTGTCCCGTCGATCAAAATGACAACTCTGCCCTCCAGCAAGGCCGAACAGGCTGTGTCTGGCCGTTCGGTATCTTTTAATTGCGGAAAGGGCGAGGCGGGGTTGTCCTCAATCATTTCTTCTATATATCCGCTCTCCAAAACTCCGTCGATCTTGATCCGTTTTAGCCGGGCGGTCACTTCTTCGACAAGAGTGTAGTCGACAAGTCCCTCCATATAGGCACTTGCTCGGCCATCCTTCCGAGATCGGGAAAATCGCTTTCTGTCACGTGCATGAGCGGCATCAGCACCTGCTGGTCGACGTCCTGGGCGGTGCAGAGGCCGCTGATGAACACGAGATACGCCTTGGACGTCTTGCCGATAAAAAAAGGGCGGAACACGACGTCAGAGCATTTGTGTATAGTTGTTACTCCACAGTTTGCCCAATTATGAATTTTTTAATCTGTTGTCAGCGGAATTGTAAGTATTTTCCAACACTTTTACAAAAAAAGAACCAACTGAAACGGTCAGTTGGCTCAAAAGATATTCCCCAAGTTATTTGTTTAGACACTTCTATTTTATCAACAACGAATTATAATGTAAACTTTCTCACCAAATGGAAGTTTAATCGGGGAGAAGAGGCACCCTTCCATTCCTTGACATCCCTAATGCCTACAGGTATCCTTACAAATATTACCCGTCTCTGACGCAGACAGGTCAGCCGGCTGGCTGCCACACCGTGCATTCTCGATCAAAAGGCCGTAACAGGCGGGAGAATGCCAAGTTTTCTATGTTGCAAAAGGATGTCACTATGCTATAGTGAATGACGAACGCAAACTCTATATAGATGTAGAGAAAAGTTGGGAGCGGTGCTATGTTATCCTTCTTGAAGAATTTAATGGGGAAGACACCTACCACCAAAGAGGTGCGAGAGCAGGTTCAGGAGGAATCCATTTTGTCCGCTTCTGATACCGAACAGTCTCATCAGGAAGCACAAAAGCAAAAAGAGGCATCTGCCGGCGTCGTAACAACGCTGTCCTTGCATGAATCGTGGGAAGCGAAGCTGAGTACGCAGGAGAAATACGCGCTTTCCTTTATGGCTCAGGAGCTGGAACCGCTGCCGGAAGGGAATATCTCCCTCGCAGGAACAGCGCTTGTTCCGCATGATGATGGAATCGAAGTGACGGCGTTTATCCGCAACAGCTCGGACCGTCCAATCCGCCTGAAGGAAATGACGCTGGTGGTATTGTTCGGGGATCAGCAGTTGTTTACCCGCCAAGCGTTTGACTTGAGCGAGATAGGGGAAATTCCGCCGCGATCAGCCAGACCGTGGTCGTTTGTATTTTCACGCGAGCACTTCCTGGAGGTAAACGTGCTTTTGGCTAACTGGAAGGTCGCATTCGAGATGGCGCAGAAAAAAATGGTGCTGCCGCAACAGTTGGAGCTGGAAGAGTCGTGGATCAAGGCGCTGTCGGATGCGCAGAAAAACTCCTTGATCGAACTGGCGAAAAATCTCCCTGCCTTAAAAGAGGGAGAAGTGAATATCCAGAGTGTGCAAATTCGTCGCTCCCCGGAAGGAGCCCTTCACGTCATGCTGTTGATCCGCAACGGCTCTACGCAGTCGCTCTCCTTTGAAAAGCTGCCGCTCGCTCTCTACGATGCGACAGGGGCAAAGGTGGCAGAAGGAATGTTTGAGCTTGGCAGTTTGACCGTGAATGCCAATACGAGCAAGCCGTGGCTGTTTATTTACCCTCCGGAAAGTATTTTGGTGGAGCAGCCGGACCTGTCGCGCTGGAAAGTGAGTGTTCCGCAGCAAGCGTAGAGAGTCTGGTTTGCATGGGCGATGGGGAAATGTATATCATGAGGAGAGAGAAACTTCGTTCGGGCCCGGACGTGTGAGGAGGTAACACATGTTTTCTTTTGTGAAAAATTTGTTTGGAAAACAGCAGGGTGACAAGGCCCTGGAGGATTTGAAAAAAGAGATTCAGGAAGAGTCTGCGATTGACATTGCGGAGTTGAAAGATACGGAAGTAGAAGTGGAAAACCAGCCCGCAGCGAGCACTTCCGGCAAGCCTGACAGAGTGCGCACAGAGCTGTCCCTGCATCCGATGTGGGAGCAGGAGCTGGATGCGGAGAAAAAATATACGCTGCGATTCTTGCAAGCAGAACTGCCTGAGATGGCACGAGGCTTGATTAGCGTAACGGGCTTCAGCATGATTCCCCAGCCGAACGGCATGACCGTGACGATGTTTTTCCGCAATGCGACAGATAAGCCTGTGCGCTTCAAAAACATCGGTCTGGCTATTTACTTGGACGACAAGCCGTTCGCGCGGATGAGAGTCGACCTGTCTGATATGGGCGCTATTCCTCCGCATACAAGCCGTCCGTGGGAAGTGCTGTTCCCGGAAGAGAGCTACCTGCACGACAACTTCATGTTCAGCCGCTGGAAAGTCGTGATGAAAGCAGGAAAAAGATCGCACATCTGGCCAAGTACGCTGGAGCTGGACCCGGAAATGGAAAGACGCATGACACAGCGTCAAAAAGACCGTCTGGAGTCGCTCGCGTACTCTTTGCCGCCGATTCCGGTCAACTCGGTGCAAATTACCGGGTTTGATATCGGGAAAACGAAAGAAGGGCAACTGGTTGCCGCATTGCTGTTCCGCAACGGCCTGTCTACGGATTATCGTCCTGACAAGCTGAAAATCACGATTTCCGATACGGACGGCGATGTCGTGGCGCGAGGCGTTGTGGATGCCAGCAAGATTCGCGTGAAGCCGGGGAACAGCCGTCCGTGGCTGATCGTGTTCCCGCCGGAGTTCGTGAAAAAACCGGATGCCAATCTGCGCAGATGGGTTCTTGACGTAGAATAGGCGCAAGAGCTCTCGATCGCAGAAATCAGGAGGAGGTTGACATATGAGTTGGTTATTGGAGAACTGGTTTGGCTCCAAGGAAAGCCTGGAGCAAGTACGTGAAGATATTCATGAGCATTTGCATAAAGAGTTTTACCTGGGGGTGTCGGGGATCGACAACCCGCAGCAATCGGCGAACCGGGTTGAGGCCAAAGAGCTGTTTCTGACGATGAACGGTCCTTGGGACAATCAACTGGAGGAGGCGGAGCAGGAGCTGCTGCAGTACGTCCACGATGAGCTGCCTCCGGTCGTTCGCGACGAGGTCGGCATTATTCCGTTCTACACACAGGTGACAGATGAAGGCTACCTGGTGCTGACGTACATTCGCAACGCGACAAACCGCAACGTGCTGTTGCAAAAGCTGCCGCTGACCCTCGTGACTGCTGACGGCGAAGAGGTGGCGAGAAAGACGTTTGACTTGATGGCAAACGGTCCTGTGGGCCACATGGCCAGCCGTCCGATGGAATTTATGTTCCGCTGGGAAGAGTTCGACCGCATTCCTGAGAAGGAAGTGCCGCTGACTCTGACCTATAAAAAGCCGGAAAAACGCCGCATCGAGGAGACCCAGGAGCTGAATATGGGCCTGAGTGCGGACGAACAAAGCCACTATACGCAAAAAGCGGCGGAGGAAGCTCCGGTGGAAAAAGGAAAGGTAGATTTGCAGGTCCTCGATATCAAGCCTACCGATGATAACGGCCTGAAGGTTGTCGTCGTATTCCGCAACGGACTGGAGAAGCGCCTGGAGTTTACCGAGGTGCCGATCATCGTTCACGACAAGGAAGGCGATGCGGTTGCCCGCGTCAGCTACACGCTCGAAAACATGAAGGTGGAAGCAAACAGTCAGCGCATCTGGGCGTTTGATATCCCGTCTTCTTCGATTAAAAAAGCAGAAGTAAACCCGGACGAACTGAGTGCCTACATTCCGCAGGCGCGTCAACGCAAAAAAGAAAAAGCATATGTAGAGCCTGCTACCGAAGACAACAAAGGCCTGCTGCAGTAATGGATGAACCCTTTTTGCCAATGGTGAAAAGGGTTTTTCTCCTGCCATAACGTTCCAAATCTTGGGGAAACAGGGTTGCTTTTCGCCCTTTTTATCCGCTATGCTAGGACGAGAAGCATAATACTTGAATACCTTTTTGAACGTACTGAAATGGATAAGCGCGAACATTTATTCATTTCGATACGTTAAGAAAACCTTCCACGACAGCGCATGCCCCTTTGTTTGAGCGGGCGGCGATAGAGGTTTTCTTGCTGCGCTAGTTGCAGGGGAAAGTAAGGAAGGACTGTGTTTATGAAAAAATCGATTCAAATAGCCGTGTCAGTTGCGATGCTGCTCACGCTTGTACCGCTGGGCGTGCGGCCTGCACTCGCTGCCGCGCCTGCTTCCAATGACAGCTATCTGAGCAATCAGTTGCACATCAGCCAGATCAAGGCCGACAAGGCGTGGCCTGTAGTCAACAGCAACCAGGCGATTACGATTGCCGTGCTCGATTCCGGAGCGGACTACAATCACCCTGACTTGAAGGGGAATCTGCTGCCGGGTGTCAATCTGGTCAACCCGGGGAAATCGGCGCAGGATGACAACGGGCACGGGACAGAAGTCATCGGGGTTCTCGCTGCAAAAGGCAACAACGGGATCGGGGTATCAGGGGTAGTCTGGAACGCCCGGATTTTGCCGATCAAAATT
Organism: Brevibacillus sp. NSP2.1; assembly: GCF_000470975.2. NCBI lineage: Bacteria > Bacillati > Bacillota > Bacilli > Caryophanales > Paenibacillaceae > Brevibacillus > Brevibacillus sp. NSP2.1. The sequence continues at coordinate 618,606 of NZ_CP048274.1, forward strand.
TTGAACAAAGATGCAGTGACGAATGTGGACATGATTGCGAAGGGGATCAATACAGCGCTCGACAGGGGAGCCAAAGTTATCCTGATGTCGTTCAGCAGCCTGTCCTATTCCCGCTCCTTGAAAGAGGCCATTGACCGTGCGGAGAGAAGCGGAGCCGTCCTCGTCGCTGCCAGCGGAAACGAAGCAAGCCGCGTCGCCTATCCGGCTGCCTACCCGACAGTCGTTGCGGTTGGGGCCGTGAATGGGAAAAACCAGGCGATTTATCAATCGAACACGGGGCCTGAGTTAAACATTGTGGCGCCGGGGCTTAACGTATATACGACGAAGCTGGGCGGAAAGTACGGATCGTTTTCCGGTACGTCAGCGGCAGCGCCTCAAGTAGCGGGAGCGGCGGCCCTGATTTTGGCCCGCTATCCAAAGCTGACGGCGCTGGATGTGAGGCAAATGCTTTACCAGACGGCTACAGACCTCGGCGAGAGCGGCTGGGACCGGCAAACAGGCTACGGATTGCTGGACGTGAACAAGGCAGTGCGCAGCGCGCTCTCCGGCGACTTTTTGGAGCCGAACAACTCTTTGCAGCGAGCCAAAGCATTCCCTATCGAACAGCAAATACGCGGCAACCTGGGGCCAAACGACACGGTAGACTGGTTTAAAATGGATGTGCCGTATGACGGAAAAGTCAGCTTTACGGCGACGATTAACTCCGGGGTATCCTCCGCCATGGCGGCAACCTTTTACCCAGAAAACCGAACGCCGATTACGCAGTATTTTGGAAACGGGGATACCGTTACCGTCCCGGCAAAAGCGGGCAGGATGAACATCAAGCTGATGCGAAACGGCGGCGTCAACTCGTTTGCCTACGTGCTGACGAGCAAGTTCACGATCAACCCGGACCGCAATGAGCCAAACGATACGATGGCGACGGCAAGGCCGCTGGTAGGCAACCAGATCAGCGTCACGGGCAACTTCCACCAGGAGGGCGACCAGGACTGGTTCTCCTACTACGTCCGCGAATACGGGCATATGGATGTGACGGTGACTCCCGACAACAAGCGGGTGGACCTGGTGCTTGCCATAGGAAAGCAGGAAACCGGAAAAAATACGGTTTGGGACCCGCTCTACGACAACGTCGACCGCGATAATCCGTCGGAGCGTGCGAGCAAGGAAGTCTCCCCGGGAAAATACTACATTCGGGTCAGCGAGTATCAGCAAAATGCGGTGAACGGCGAATATCGCCTGGATCTCGGGTTCACCCCGCTGAAAAAAGATTTGAACGAGCCGAATGATACGTACAGCAGGGCGTCGCCGCTAGCCGCTGGAGGGGTCATGACCGGAACGATTCCGACGGCTTCGGATGCAGACTGGTTTCAATTTACGCTCAATACAGACTCGTACGTCACGATTCGAGCCCCGTTTATTCCGGTATCCAGCGGTTTTCGCATCGCTCTTTACAGCGAGAAAAACATGAACTACGCGCTCGCTTCGACAAACGAAGTGGCTGAGTTGTCCGATCGGGGCAGCGAGATTTTCAGCCTGCGGTTGCCAAAAGGCAAGTATTACGTGCGCCTGAACAGCGGCATTCCGTTCAAGTACGATGCATACAAATTGACAGTCACGCAGCAGCCCCTCGTCTCGGGGTATCGGGATATTTCCGACCATTGGGCGCGCACAGAGATCGCCAGGCTGAGCTCCAAAGGAATTGTCCAAGGCTTCGGCGATGCGACGTTCAAGCCTAACGAGGCAGTAACTCGTGCGCAGTTTGCCACAATGCTGCTGCAGGCGATGCGCGCGACCGGCTCGAAGGTAGCCAGCGCGTATTCCGGACGGGAAGTGTTTTCTGATTTGCCAAAAAAGCACTGGGCGTACAACACCCTTGGAGTGGCTTATCAGCTCGGAGTCTTGAAGGGGTATCCAAACAGTCAGATCAAGCCTGACCAAGCTGTTTCGCGGGCGGAAATGGCCGCGATGATCGCCAGGGCGAAGGGCGTGGCTCTGAACAGCAGCAGCGCACCGAGCTATCGCGATGTTCCGGCCAGCCATTGGGCAGCACCGGCGATCGGCGCTTTGACGGCAAGAAACTGGCTAAACGGATACGGTTCGCTCTTCAAGCCACAGGGCAGCGCTACGCGGGCCGAGGTTGTTGTATTAATCGCCAAATCGTATCAAGTGTAAGAAAAAATTTTCCGCTTTGCGTTCGACAGACGCATGGCATGGCTATATCGTCCTTGTGAAAACGCGGCTTCGATCACCTCAGACGCTTCCCGCAGGCGATTCCAACAGCGTTTTGTACAGGGCGATTTCGGCCAAAGAGGTGCTCTGGCAAAAGTCTATTGACACCACCTCAAAAAACAATTATTCTATAATCCGTAATGGATACTCTTATCCAGAGCAGGCGGAGGGACTGGCCCTATGAAGCCCGGCAACCGTCTGGAGCGGTGCTAACCAGCAGGACGGAAATCTGTTCTGGCCGATAAGAGGATGAAGGAAGCTAAAAGCGCTCAAACCTTTTCCTCCAAAAGATGGAAAAGGTTTTTTATTTGCGTTTACGTCGATAAAATCCTGACTCGGCTACCAAACTATTTGTATGAGGTCAAAGGAGGTATTTTCTCATGGCTTTGCAAAAAGGTCGTCGTCTGTTCACATCTGAGTCTGTAACCGAAGGACATCCGGATAAAATTTGTGACCAAATTTCCGACTCCATCCTGGACGCCATTTTGGCCAAGGATCCAAACGCTCGCGTAGCTTGCGAAACTTCCGTAACTACCGGGCTGGTTCTCGTAGCCGGTGAAATCACCACCAACACGTATGTGGACATCCAAAAGCTGGTGCGCGAAACGATCCGTGAGATCGGTTATGATCGTGCGAAGTTCGGCTTTGACGCTGACACTTGCGGCGTAATCACTGCGATCGGCGAGCAATCCGCTGACATCGCTCTCGGCGTAGACCAGGCTTTGGAAGCGCGCGAAGGCAAAATGACCGACGCTGAGATCGAAGCGATCGGTGCAGGTGACCAAGGTCTGATGTTCGGCTTTGCTTGCAACGAAACACCTGAGCTGATGCCGCTGCCGATCAGCATGTCTCACAAGCTGGCTCGCCGCTTGACTGAAGTTCGCAAAAACGGCACACTCGCCTACCTGCGTCCTGACGGCAAAACGCAAGTAACGGTTGAGTACGATGGGGACAAGCCAGTTCGCATCGACACCATCGTGATTTCGACTCAACACGCTCCTGAGACTACCTTGGAGCAAATCAAGCAAGACCTCATCGAACAAGTTATCAAACCAGTTGTTCCGGCTGAGCTGCTGGACGCTGACACCAAATACTTCATCAACCCGACTGGCCGCTTCGTAATCGGCGGACCTCAAGGGGACGCTGGTCTGACTGGCCGCAAAATCATCGTAGACACTTACGGTGGCTACGCTCGTCACGGCGGCGGCGCGTTCTCCGGTAAAGATCCGACAAAAGTAGACCGCTCCGGCGCTTACGCTGCTCGTTACGTAGCGAAAAACATTGTGGCTGCTGGCCTGGCTGACAAATGCGAAGTGCAAGTGGCTTACGCAATCGGTGTAGCGCAGCCTGTATCCATCGCTGTTGATACTTTTGGTACAGGAACCGTTTCCGAAGAAGATCTGGTGAAACTGGTGCGCAAACACTTCGACCTGCGTCCGGCTGGCATCATCAAGCAGCTCGACCTGCGTCGCCCTATCTACAAACAAACAGCGGCTTATGGCCACTTTGGACGCAATGACCTGAATGTTCCTTGGGAGCAAACAGACAAAGCAGAAGTTCTGAAGCAAGAAGCTGCGCAACTGGCAAAATAAGAACGACAAAGAAAGAGCCTGGTAAAGCTACTGGGCTCTTTTTTTATTACGGGGAAAATTTTCCAGTTATTGGTGGGCTTTAAGCGAAGGGAAAATGTAGGACTGTGTCGAATCTCCTAGTGAGGAAGTAGAGGAGGGGTTTCTTTGCCGAACAAAAGGCTCTTCCTGACCGTATTTGTTATTTCTTTATTGCTGGTTATGTCTGCATTGGGGATTGGTGAATTTTACCAATCAAAAAAGAATGCCCAAAAAGTGCAACCTTTTCCCCAAGTAGATACGTCTATAAGCATAAGCGAGGCGGAAATTGCTGAGCCAAACGTCACGCAGAACGAAAAAGCAACGGTAAAGCCGAAAAAGTGGTATAACAATCAGGTAGTCGTCCTGACGTATCACCAAGTCACGGATGCATCAGGCCAGCGCTACGTCATTTCGCCTGAGCAATTTGCAAAACATATGTCGTTTTTGCACGAAAACGACTTGCAGCCGATCTCGTTGGATGAGTTTTTGCATTTTGTGGATACAGGGAGCTTGCCGACCGAAAATGCTGTCCTGATTACCTTTGACGACGGCTATGAGAGTTATTACACGAAGGCTTTTCCCACCTTACGTACATACGGCTACCCGTCAGTGAACTTCGTGATCGCAGGGCGCTTGCGAGATGTAGCCGATCGAAAACGGGAGAACATGACGACGCCACTTACGCGTCAACAAGTCATGGAAATGCTTCACTCTGGGCTGGCTGATATCGGTTCGCATACGTACAGCCTGCACGAAGAGGAAGCGCGGAATGAATGGGGAGAGATGGGGCCAGAGACGGCTCCCGTCTATTTGCAGGATTTACAACGACTGGAAAATGAGAAAGAATACAGGGATCGGCTCTACGTTGATTTCAGTATGTCTCGTGCAGGCTTGAACAAATGGATGGGCCGGGAGATAAAAACGATTTCATTGCCTTTTGGCTACACGAATCCCATCGTACTGGAGACAGCGCGACAGGCAGGCTACGGATATGTCTTTACTTCTACACCCGGTTTTGTCAAAAGGGGAGTAGATCCGTTCGCCATTCCACGAAATGATGTGGGCCTGCGAGATGTAGATGAGGTCAAACTCCATCAGTTGTTCACGAAAGCGAAAAAAGAGTTCGAAGGAGAGCAATCATGAACAAAGTGATCGACATCAGCGTGCTGGATGGGGTGATTAAGAGAACCATTGAAACTGTGGAAACGAGTAAAACCCAAATTTTTGATATAGCCGAAAGTGCCAGACAGCAAGGCAACTCGTTGAAGTTTGACTTGCACGAGCTTCGGCAGGAGATCTCGAAGGTCATCCAAAAGGTCGATGCGCTGGAGCTGGCCTATCGAAAGTCGCGCAACAGGCTCGTTCAGGTAAGCCGCAACTTCCACATGTACACGGAAGACGACATTCGCATCGCCTACGAGGAAGCGAGCCGGATACAGGTGGAGCTGTCCATCTACCGCGAGCGGGAAAACAACCTGAAGCGCCGTCGCAACGACCTGGAGCGACAGTTGCGAACGCTGGAGGAAACGATCGACCGCGCCGAGAAGCTCGTTTCCCAGATGAGTGTCGTGCTCGGCTACTTGACTGGCGACCTGAGCAAGATCGGAGAAGCGCTGGAATCGGCCAAACAGACTCAATTGATGGGGCTGAAGATCATCCAGGCCCAGGAAGAGGAGCGCAAGCGTGTCGCACGCGAGATTCACGACGGACCGGCCCAATCGATGGCAAACGTCGTGCTGCGCTCTGAAATCGTGGAGCGGATGCTGAAAAACGAGCGCATTCTGGAAGCGCAAATGGAGCTTCACGAGCTGAAGGAAATGGTTCGCCTGAGTCTGGCTGACGTAAGACGGATTATTTTTGACCTTCGCCCAATGGCTCTTGATGACCTCGGACTGGTGCCCACTCTGCAAAAATATATCCAGACGTGCGAAGAACGTATCCGTGCTTCCATTGATCTGGTAGTATTTGGTGTGGAGCCACCGCTGCGCAGCTCTGTCAAAGCTGCGATTTTCCGCCTCGTTCAAGAATGCTTGAACAACGTGGAAAAGCACGCTGGAGCTTCTTCGGTACAAGTGAAGCTGGAGTTTCTGCAGGAGTCGCTAAGTCTCGTCGTCAAAGACGATGGAGTCGGATTCGATCTGGAAAAGCGCATGGCAAACGGCAACTCCTTTGGGCTTTTGGGAATGCGTGAGCGCGTGCAACTGCTGGAAGGCAGTGTGGATCTGCAATCAACTCCTGGCGAAGGAACAAAGGTAATTTTCCAAATACCGTTAAAAATATGAACCGATACAGATTATGTACACAGGGGGATGAAACATGGATAAAAGACAGCAAGAGCTCCGCATCGTGATTGTGGACGACCACCAATTGTTCCGCGAGGGCGTTAAGCGTATTTTGGAAATGGAAGAGGACTTCAAGGTCGTCGGCGAAGGGGCGGACGGCGGAGAGGCTGCTCTGCTTGCGGAGGAGCACAAACCAGACGTTCTGCTGATGGATATCAACATGCCGAACATCAATGGCGTCTCTGCTGCGGAAAATGTCATTTCCGTGAGTCCCTCCACGCGAGTTATCATGCTCTCGATCCACGACGACGAGGGCTATGTATATCGCACGCTGCGTTCCGGCGCGTCCGGCTACCTGCTGAAAGAGATGGGCACCAGCGATCTGGTGGATGCCGTACGCGTGGTAGCCAGCGGCGGCGCTTACATACACCCGAAGGTGACGGGCAAGCTGATCGAGGAATTCCGTCGCCTGAGCGAAAATGAGGGTACGGCCGAGCGCAGCTTCTCTGTTGATGAATCGCAAACGATCGATCCAAAAGTGATCGAATCGCTGACCCGCCGCGAGCGGGAAGTGCTGCAGTTGATGGCGGAAGGAAAAAGCAACCGGGCTATCGGAGAATTTTTGTTCATCAGCGAAAAGACAGTGAAAAACCACGTCAGCAGCATTTTGCAAAAGCTGAATGTCCAGGACCGCACACAGGCGGTTGTCATTTCGATCAAAAACGGCTGGGTGAAGCTGTAAGGCGAGGCTGCGCGTCCGGTTGGCACCCTGTTCAAGCCATTCGGCATACCTTTGTATAGGAGGGGGTATGACCGTGATGGAAGAACTGGTTGTATGGCTATTGGCGGCTTTTGGCTGCTCCTCACTGCTGGTGATGGTAGCTGAGCGATGGACCAGTCGGATGAACAGCATGACCGAACTCCCGCAAGAGCACTACCGTTTGTTGGTACACAATTCGGAGCAGGTGCTGGAGCGTGCCGTAAGAAAGCTTTTGTTTCGCTCCTACTGGAGTGGCAAGCCTGTCCGGATTACCTTGATAGAAGAAGGGTCTACGGACGATACGCCCCGGATGCTGGCGATTTTGGCGCGAGAGCCGTACGGCTGCGGCTTTGGCGCGGCAGACGGCCAGCCTGAGCTGGCGACGGGAGCGATCGTGATTGACTTGCGGGAGAAGCGGGAAGGAGCCTGATTTTTGCGGGCAATTGAATAAACGTACAGGGCTGTCGAGCAAATCGGCGGCCTTTTTGTGTTCGCTGCAAAAAAATTTGCCGGCCTGCCTTGTCTTTTTGCACAATGGTGGCAGAAAACACAAGCGGAAATGGGGGAGGCAAATGCGCGAGTACTTGCTGTATATCAAATGCGGCACAGAAGCAGTGGCGCCAGTCCAAACGTATGTGACGCCGAGCTTTTCTGTCGATCGGGCTTTTTGGCAGGAGAGGGAGGGCTGTGTGCTGCATGTGATCGGCAAGACGTCGTCGCTTGCCCTGGCCTTTTCCTTGCGCGAAAAAATAAACGAACGGTTGCGCAAGCGCGCGGGAGAGCGGAGCAAGCTGACAGATGCGCTGGTCGCGGAGCTGCGGGGGCTGGCTGTGGCGAAGGTCAGGGAGGCGAGCGCGCTATACGGGCGGGAAGTGGAGAGAAGGCAGGCAGGGCACAGGAGCCGGGAGCATCAGCCACACCCGCGCCAATCCGTGCAGCATGAAGCGTGGTTTGCGTGGGAGGCGATAGCGTGCAGCGTGGAAGTGAGGCAAGCGGGCGAGCGGGATGAACAGCTTTTCAGTCGCGAGTCTGCTCATTGTGTGAGCGAGAGGGTGGATGTTTCTGGAAGAACTGCCTCTCCGTTTTTGCAACATCGGCTCGCGGATACGTCTGTCCATTGCAGCAGGAGAAGTTCTCGATCTCCATCTCAGGCTCATGAGGCAAGGCAGCCATTCCTGTCTCGGGATAATGGGCTGCAAGCTATACCCTATCCCGCTAAGCCAGCAGACAGAAACGACATTGCCTTGAGAGAACTGCTGGATGGCCGCGCTCTTTTCTGGGATGAAGTCGAGACGCTTTTGCAGAAACGCGGAGTGGAAGTGGATGATCTTGCCGCTGTATTGCACAGGTACGTGCTGACTGGCAGAGCGCGGTGGCTTCCCGGAGTGCGAATGGACATGTGCAGCAACTGGCGGCAGAGTCGCTTTGTACTGACGTGCGAGCGATGCGGAAGCGCGGGGCGCGAGGTTGAGCTGACCTACTGCCATACGTGCGGGCAAGGCTGCGCATACTGTACGACGTGCCTCGGGATGGGCAGGAGCAAGTGCTGCACGCCGTATATTTTGCTTGCGGCAGGCGGTTCTCTGCCTGTCGGGAGCAACAAGGGCACAGGCCAGGAGCCTTCGCGGCTGGAGTGGACAGGCAGCTACTCGGACGACCAGGCGAGAGCTGCTGAGCGCGCTCGGCGTTTTGTAGCGAATCCGCGCCCCGGTCTTTCCGAGTTTTTGATTTGGGCCGTGTGCGGAGCAGGCAAAACCGAGCTGCTGTTTCCTTCCGTAGCAGAGGGACTTGCGGCGGGAGGCCGCGTGCTGATTGCTACCCCGCGCAAAGACGTAGTGCTGGAACTGGCTCCTCGCATTCAACGGGTGTTCCCCCACGCGCGGGTGATTGCCGTCCACGGCGCCAGCGCTGAAAAATGGGAGGAGAGCGACATCACGATCGCGACGACCCATCAGGTTTTACGCTATTATCGCCGCTTTTTGCTGGTCGTACTCGACGAGGCCGATGCGTTTCCGTACCACAATAATCCCGTCCTCTACCGGGCGCTGGCCAGAGCTGTACACCAAGCGGGGAAGCTGCTTTATTTAAGCGCGACCCCACCCCGCTATTTGCAAAAACGACTCGTTTCAAACGCTCGTTCAACTCGGCATGGCACGGCGGCCAACCCGCTTTTTTCTGCCACCCACGTCCTTTTGCCGGGTCGCTATCACGGCTTTCCCCTGCCCGTTCCCGAGGTTCTAACGGTCCGCGGACTGCACAAGCGCGTTCGGGCGAATCGAGCAGTGCCTGCATTGACAGATGCGGTGCAGCGTTCGCTGGAGGCAGGACGGCAAGTTTTTGTCTTCGTTCCGCGCATAGATGACGTGGAGGTAGTGCTCGCCTATTTGCAAAAGTGGCTGCCGTCTCGTGCCGAGCTGATGGCAGGTGTCCATGCTGCGGACCTGATGCGCGAGGAAAAGGTGCTCGGCTTTCGGCAAAAGCGCTACACCCTCATGGTGACGACGACGATTTTGGAGCGGGGGGTAACGATTCCACAGAGCGATGTCGTTGTCGTCGGCGCGGAGGCCGCTGTCTTTGACGAAGCTTCTCTGGTGCAGATTGCTGGCCGCGTGGGCCGAGCGTTCGACGATCCGGCAGGCGCCGTGTTGTTTTTGCAGACAGAACGCGCTCTGGCACCCAAGCTGGCGGTCAGGCAAATTACGCGGATGAATCAACTGGCGAGCAGGCTTGCAAAAAGAAGGGGGCACTCATGAGGGGGAGTACATGTGTCAGTTGCGGCGGGCGTGTAAATACGCCCAAAAGAGAAGGCGTTGTCCGCGCGCGTGCAAGCTGGCTATCCCGTCCCGTCAGCTATCCGGCGATCTATCGCTTGCTGCACGACCTCCCGGCCTGCGCAAGCTGTATTGAAGCGTTGCCGTTCATCGGGGAGCAGTTTTGCCGACAGTGCGGGCGGGACATGCGAGCGGAGCCGTACAGCAGCGAGGGCCGCTGCCGCGACTGTGTCAGGGAAGTGGACGAGCCCCTGAAGGAAAATCGCAGCCTGCTCCGGTACGAGCAAGACGGCAAAAGTCTGCTCAGCCTGTTCAAATACCGCGGAGATGAGCGCCTGGCTGGCTATTACGGAACGCTTTTGGCAATCGCGGCCTTTCGCTTTTACACTCCGTCCCGTTTTGCCTGCATCACCACTGTCCCGCTTCATGCCAGGCGGCTGCAGGAGCGCGGATTCAACCAGGTGGACTTGCTGGCAGCCTATTTGGGGAGTGCAACCGGGATTCCGGTGAGGCCCCTGCTCACACGCATAAAAGAGACGGAGAAGCTGAGCAAGCAGGGGGGACGCGCATCCCGGCAGGAAAGCATGCGAGAGGCTTTTGCGTGGAATGAGGGGGCGGTGCTTCCTGGGTTTGCCCGTGGCCGTTCTGATAGCCGGGGCGCCGATCATAGGAATCTGACCAGCATACTTGCAGCCGGGATTCATTTCTTGTTTGGCAATTGGTTCAGCCTGCGTTCTTCCATCTCGCATACTTCTCATGAAGCCAAAAGTGGCGAGAGAGATTCGCAAGCCAATCCCGTTCCGAAACTGGACAACCGCAACAGAGCTGCGCACGCCAATACCGCCCCGAACTCGAATAGCGGCGACAGAGCAGCCTATGCCAATTTCAATCCGAACCCGAACAGCCACGACAGAGCTACACAACCCAATACCGCTCCGCTCCCAAATAACCGCATCCCCCTACCCGCCACTCCCCCGAAGATCCTTCTCATCGACGATATTTACACAACCGGATCGACTCTCCGCTCCTGCGCAAGAACATTGCGAGCACATTTGGGGACAGTTTGTGAAATTTATTCCTTGACAATATACAGATAGCCAGTTTGGAAAAATTACGATATCATGGAAGCATACAGCAGTCGGGAACCGAATGAACTTTCTGGATGTTGAAGGGGTTGTTTTTATGTCTCTGGGCAAGCTGGCAAACTGCTCGCGGTGTGATGCTTTATTTGTACAAACAGTTCGTGACATTTGCCCCAAATGCTATCAAGAGGTGGAGCAGGAATATGAAAAATGCGCCCGGTTTTTGCGCAAGCGCGAAAATCGCGGAGCCAATATTCACCAGGTGAGCGAAGCCACAGGGGTGAGCGTGAAGCAAATTACGAGGTTTATCAAGGAAGGGCGCATTTCTGTAGATGGTAACCCGAACCTTGGTTACCCATGCGAGATTTGCGGGATTTTAATCCGCACTGGCAACATGTGTGACGCCTGCATGAAGGGCTTGAAGCATGAGATATCGCAGCAGCTTGAAGTGGATCAGCGCTTGGAGCAGGAGGCGCGGGCACGTCAGGCGGAAGCGGCCGTCTATCGAAGAAAGCAGAATCGTGACGAATAGTTTTGCGCAAAAAAACTAATCGTCAAACAGGAAATTGCCGATGATACTACTAAGAGGTATCATCGGTTTTTCTTTTTATTAGGGGACCCGTTCCCGCGAAAATGTCCGGTGGTTTGAGAGGATGGTAATCAGATGCGGATTAATGAACCAAACCGTGTCGGGATGATTAATGCTTACAACAAGACGGCCAACAACCAGGTAAGCAAAAGCGGAAAAATCCCGATGGGCAAGGATGAGGTCAACATTTCCACGGAAGCGCTGGAAATGCAGCGCCAGATCGAAGACGCGAACGCGCCACAGCGCCGCGAAAAAGTGGAGCAGTTGAAAAAGCAAGTCGAGGAAGGCACGTATCGCGTCCCAAGCGAGCGGATTGCCGATAAACTACTGTCTTTTTGGAAAAAGCGATAAACCAGTTCTCTAGGGGAAGACGAGGAGAAACGCGAACATGGATAGACTCTACGATCTGCTCGACAACTTGATCCAGTTGCACAAAGCCTTGTACACCTTGGCCACACAGAAAAAAGATGTGCTGGTGAAAGGAAATGTGGATGAGCTGGTGGCGATTACCCGCCAGGAACAAAAGCTAATCAAGGGCGTCACAGCAGCAGAAGCAGCCCGCCAAAGTCTGGTACAGGAATTGACCGTCCAGAAAGGCCTGGCGCTCCAGGAAGGCACACTGGCTGAATTGATCAAGTTGACGACCAGTGCGGAAGAGAAGACGCGGCTTGCGTCCTATCGCGACGAGCTTGTGCGGATTGTCACCGAACTGCGTGAGGCAAACGAGCTGAATCAGCAGTTGCTGGAGCAATCCCTTTCTTTTGTAAACATGACGCTCGACCTGATTACGGACACGCCGGAGGACGACTTCATCTACGGCCACCCGAGCACGGACACATACCGCCAGGCGAGCCGAACATTTTTCAACAAAAAAGCGTAAAGAGGTGCTGAGATGCGCTCAACTTTTCATGGAATCGAAGTAAGCAAACGCGGCCTGTTCGCCCAGCAGTCCGCCTTGAATACGACCGGACACAACATCGCGAACGCGAATACGGAAGGGTACACGCGGCAGAGAGTCAATATGCAGGCGACGACGGGGTTGCCGTATGTAGGAATGCATGCGACGATCGAGCCGGGGCTGCTCGGAACAGGTGTCAACGTTGTCAGCTTGCAGCGGATTCGCGAAGAATTTCTCGATGTGCAACTGCGCACGGAGAACAAGCACTACGGATATTGGGAAGCGAAAAGAGACGTTTTGCAAAAGGTCGAGGGCATTATGAACGAGCCTTCCGATACCGGGATGCAAAAAGTGATGGATGAGCTGTGGAAATCGTGGCAAGACCTGTCGCAAAATCCCGAAAGCCTGTCCGCTCGTGCGGTCGTTCGTCAACGGGCCATTGCCGTGACAGAGACGTTTGCCGCCCTGAATACATCACTGACCGAATTGCAGCGTGATTTGGACAATGTCGTGGCGACCAAGGTCATTGACATCAACTCCATTGCGCAGCAACTGGCGAACCTGAACAGACAGATCGGGGATGTGGTGCCGCACGGCTATCAGCCAAATGATTTGTACGACCAGCGCGATGTGCTGCTGGACAAGCTCGCGAAGCTTACCGATGTCAAGGTGACCAATCTGAACAGCGGCATGATTCAGGTAACGATTGACGGACAGGAACTGGTGAACGGCCGGACAGCGGTGACGATGGCGGTGGAGAAGGATGCCACGACCGGTTTCAATAACATTACGCTGGGCGGAGCACCGTTTATACCGCAGTCGGGCGGTTTGCTCGGAACGTTTGAGGCGCGCGGCATCCCTGGTACGGATGCGAATGGCCAGCCAACCATGCAAGGCCCGGTGCCTGACATGATCCGAAAGCTGAACCTGCTTGCAGAAAATATCGCGACAGAAGTAAACAAGTTGCATTCCACGGGAATGAACTTGACTGACATTGAAAACAGAAAGACTAACCCGACGGCAGATTTGGAGAAGCTGGACTTTTTCGTGAAAAAGAATGACGCCTTGCCGCTTACTGCAGCGAATATACAGGTCAACCCGAAAATTTTGGCCAGCCTGAATTCTATCGCGGCGGCGCAGGTAGAAGACCCAAATACGGGATCGGGAACTTCCTTTTACGGCGACGGACGCAATGCGCTCGCAATCGCCAGCATCAAGTTCAAGCCGTTGCAACTGTTGACAGGCTCATCCGGACAAATCGAGTCCACGACCTTGGACGACTTTTATCGTTACACGATTGCCCAGCTTGGGGTAGACAGCCAGGAAGCGACTCGCATGGAAAAGAACTCGGAACTTCTGGTCGGGCAAGTCGATACGAACCGCCAATCCGTTTCGGGCGTCTCTATCGACGAAGAAATGTCCGAAATGGTGAAATACCAGCATGCTTACAACGCTTCTGCCAGGGTCATGACCAGCATGGATGAGATTTTGGACAAAGTGATTAACGGGATGGGACGTGTGGGCCTCTAGTCTAGCCTGCGCGTGAACATCTGAAAGGAGCATTTTCATGGCCGTTCGAGTAACCCAGACCATGTTAAACAATAATATGATGAGAAACTTGTCCAACTCCATGGGCAGAATGGACAAGCTCCAGGAACAGCTCTCTTCCGGAATGAAATTTTCCCGCCCTTCTGATGATCCGGTGGCGGCGAGCCGGGCGATGTTTTACCGCTCTTCCTTGATTGAGAATGAGCAGTTCCAGCGCAACGTGAACGAAGCGCAGTCTTGGATGGAGTTGTCTGACAAGTCGTTGGAAGAGGCCGGGACGATTTTGCAGCGCGTGCGTGAGTTGGCCGTAGCATCAGGCAACGGTGGGCTTGGGGCAGATTCCTTGCAAGCGATGGGAAAAGAAATCGCAGAAATTCGAGATCATTTAGGTAACATTGTCAACCAGACGGTGGGGGGACGTTACATTTTTGCAGGAACGGATACGCTAACCCCACCATATGACAAGGCCAGTGATTCTTTAACGTTTACAAACAGAAATGAAATTCTGCTGGAGGTAAACAAAGGAATCCATTTGCCCATTAATGTCATCGGAGCCGATGTGTTCGATTTCAAAGGAACAGACGGCAATAACGTCTTTGATCTCTTGAAAAAGATTGTAGCTGATTTGAACGACGGCAAGCCTGTTAACACAGAGCTTGGAAACATTGACCAACAAATCGACAAGCTGCTTGCGGAGCGAGCCACGCTTGGTGCGCGGACCAACCGGATCGAACTGATAAAAGGCAGATTGGAAAATGAAGAAATTAGCGTGACCTCGCTCATGTCGCAAAACGAAGATGCCGATGTGGCGCAGGTCATTACCAACCTGAAGATGCAGGAAAACGTCCACCGCGCGGCGTTGGGGGCAGGCTCGCGAATCATTCAGCCAACATTGCTCGATTTCCTGCGCTAATAAAATAGGGGAGACGATCAAAAAATGAGACTCCCGCAAATCCAGATTCGCCAAACTTACGCGCAACTAGGGCTGAAAATTACAAAGCCCGTTCAGGAAATTCGCCAGCCGCAGGCCGAACTGAATTTGCGTCAGGAGCCTGCCATTTTGGATATCAAGCAGGCGAAAGGACAGCTATCCATTGATACCAGTGAGGCGCGGGAGAACCTGGACCTGCGCAGCTCGGCACAGCGAACGAGAAACAATGCAGACTACGGACGCCAGAAAGTGCTGGAGGCGATTGCCCAGATCAGTATGGAAGGCGACCGTTTAGCTGCCATCGAGAACAAAGGGGCAAACCCGATCGTCGATATTTCCTTTGAAGAAAGCATTATTTATCAGAGCAGGGAGATCATTGCGGAAGGCTCGATTATCGGAGACGGTATTGAGATCAGGTACGACCTCCAGCCGGCCCAGATCAACGTACAGGTGCGCGGCAAGAAAATGGACCCGGTTATTCATCGGCCTGTTCACAATTATACGCCGGGAAAAGTGGAAGGCTACATGAGACAATGGAATCGTGTCGAGTTTGATGTGGTAGGATTGTATGTAGATCAAAAGATGTGAGGCAGGAGAGAAGATCATGACACAATCCCAGGCGATACAGAGCATGGAGCTGTCTTTTCCGGATGGAGTTCCCGGTTTTCCGCAGCTTTCGCGCTTTCAGATGACGCAGGAAGAAGCGGGACAGCCGTTCTTTAGCTTGAAATCTTTGGAAGACGATCAGGTAGGCTTCTGGATGATAGACCCGTTTCCGTTTTTTCCTCAGTATGAGTTTACTTTGGCTGAAGCCGTGAAAAAACAACTGCAAATCGAGGAAGGAACGCCACTGTCCGTCCGCACCGTCATCACCGTCCGCAATGAAGGCGATGTCACCGTGAATTTGAAGGCGCCTATCATCATCAACGAGGAAAAGGCTTTGGCCAAGCAAGTGATCTTGAACGACGAAAACTACGGAATCCGCCAGCCGCTCTTTCAGCGGCCCAAAGCGGCCAGTGAGTAGGTGAACTATGCTTGTCTTGTCGAGAAAAAAGAACGAGTCGGTGATGATTGGCGACCAGATTGAAATCAAGATCATTGCGATCGAGGGCGACGTGGTGAAAATCGGCATCGAAGCGCCGAGGGAAATAGACGTATATCGCCAGGAAATCTATCTGGCGATTAAAGAAGAAAACCGTCTGGCTTCGCAGACGAAGATCGATCTGTCGAGCCTGACGAAAATGTTTGGAACCAAATCTGATGCGCCATAGCGTGTCAGATTTTTTTGTGCAGGTATACTTGGTGTGTAAAATATGTTCACGATGGAATACTCGATCCAGACGAGCGGAATTTCTAATCGACAATCATATTCTGCGAAGGATGTTTGCCTTCCGTGTTAATGATTAATGAAATTTCTTTTGTCTTGTTTTCTCCTGCATTCCAACTTTTCAAAGTATCAAACGTATAATCTTTTGTATCTGGTAGAACGGCTTTCAGTGTAGTTTCATTTTCCCAGCTTATCGAAAGAATGGGAACAGAAAAATCAGAACTTGTTAACTTGATGAATTCGTCAGTGTTTTTAAGTTCAGCTAACGTAAACGAATCTAACTCAATCATCATCACGCTGTGCCTCATAACATCCGTACCCTCGTTTCTCCCTAATAAGAGTGCTAGATAGTTATCATCAGGGGAGAATGTGTGTTCCATAAAAATGCTTCCTGAATGCAGGGGAAGGCTTTTTATGTGATTGTTCTTTATTTGCAGGAAAGTATGATCGCAAAGTTTCATTCCGCAACCATACCTGATGTCGCTATAGATTATTCCCGACGCAGATGTAAATGTTGTGGTTTCTATGCGCTTTAGTTCATTTGCTCTTTCCTTTGAGTCAAACTGATCCAGGTACTTTTTTACTGAATCTATTTTTGAAATGGGAATCGCCACTGTTTTTGAGTCAAGACGAACGGTTAGCGCCTCTGGCTGTTGGTCTCTATGTTGATTCTGCGTATTAATCGAATCAGGAGACTTATTTGTTGAAGGTTGGCCGCAACCTGTTACAAGGAGTATTGTTAAAATAACCCAAAAGCATATGGAATACCTTTTTTTCATAAAAACTCTCCTCTTAGATTGTATTTTTGATTTCAATTCATTCTTTATCTTATGTCATTTTATGTAAAAGAAAAGGGGGATTGAAAAAACAATGAGTATTCCGATGTAACTGGACATTTTGATGGACAGGGCTTGGCATCTTCATTGGCAAAATCGTCCCGCAGTTTTTTTGCAAAAAAAGTAGAAAAAACACTAAACAAGGATGAATCTCCCACCGATAATAAAAATGTAGGGGAAAAACGGCCTAAGCGCGCGATTGGGTTCGGCTTTTCCGAAACATTACCCAAACCTTCCGCAGGGACGTGGAGGGTACACTCAAGGAGGAAATATTCATGCGTATTAACCACAATATCGCATCTTTGAACACTTACCGTCAGTTGACTGGTAACCAAGCTGCAACAAACAAAAACATCGAGAAACTGTCTTCCGGTCTCCGCATCAACCGTGCTGGTGATGACGCGGCTGGTCTGGCAATCTCTGAAAAAATGCGCTCCCAAGTTCGCGGTTTGGACATGGCTTCCAAAAACGCGCAAGATGGTATTTCTATGATTCAAACTGCTGAAGGTGCGTTGAATGAGACACATTCGATTCTTCAACGTATGCGTGAATTGGCAGTACAATCTGCTAGTGGAACAAATACAGCTGATGACCGAAAAGCTCTCCAAGATGAAGTGAAACAGTTAAAGGATGAAATTGACCGTATTGGTAATACAACTGAATTCAATACACAAAAACTCTTAAATGGTAACTTGTCTGGTGCTGGCGGTACTAATGGGACTAACTCCATTTCGGGTGCGCAAGTATTTAAACAAACAACTGGTTCACTAACTGGTGTTGATTCTAAAGCTGTAAATGCAAGTGGTACAAACTTGGATATGACTGCTGATGATGCACTGGTTATCGATGGACAAAAAATCACTATCGATTGGGATAAGCACTTAACTGAGGCAGATAAAGCAGTATTGAATGCAGATTACAGCACTAATAACCTTAATGCCACATCTAGTGGGAAAGTAAGAGAGATTTTAGAGAGAGTTATTAATGCTGCAATTGATGAGTCGGGAACTGGTGCTGCTCACATTAAAGTAACCGATGCTACACCTGGTACATTTAAAATTGAAAGTGGTTCTACAGGTAATACTTCCAAAGTAGAGTTGTACCATGGTACTGATGGTGCTGCAACTGCGAAGCTTGCTGATGGAACCACGCTTGCAGTTTCTGCAAAATCTGTTTTGAGTCTCTTTGTTGGTAATAATGTAGAAATGGCTGGTGGTGCTGTAACGCAAACTTCCGGTACCAACCAAGTTTTGGATGGATTGACAGCTGCGGATAAATTCCAATTGTCCATTAACGGGCACACTATGGAAATAACCTCTCCAGTTGCGGCAGCAGGCTCTGACGCTAATGCATACGCTACAGCATTGAAAACTGCAATTAATGCAAAAATTGCTGCATATAACACTGCTGCTGGCTTTACAACAGATGAACAAAAAATTAAAGACGTTGATGTGAAAATTGAAAATGGAAGATTGTCTATCACTAGTCCTAGCGGTGCTGTAGAATTAGCTGATGTGCCCAATGGTAGTGCGCTGAAAAAATTGGGACTTGATCAAGCGTCCCGCGAAAGCGCAGGTACAGGCGCTGTTACTTTCCAAATTGGTGCTAACAAAGGTCAAACAATCGCATTTTCTGTAAAAGACATGAGAACGAATGCACTCGGAATTAGTGGTGTCGACATTTCTAGTGCAACAGGAGCTTCAAGTGCGATTACTGCCCTTGACAAAGCTATTAGTAGTGTGTCTTCTGAACGCGCGAAACTGGGTGCTGTTCAAAACCGTCTGGAGCACACCATCAACAACCTGGGTACTGCTTCCGAGAACCTGACAGCCGCTGAATCCCGTATCCGCGACGTAGATATGGCGAAAGAAATGATGGAACAAACCAAGAACAACATCTTGGCTCAAGCCGCCCAAGCTATGTTGGCTCAAGCTAACCAACAGCCACAAGGCGTTCTGCAACTGCTCCGCTAATCGAAATACCCCTGGAGACCTTAGATATTCTAAGGTCTCTTTTTTGTCATTCCTACCGAAAGAAATCTCTCATTCGAGGTATATCCTCCTTAAATCCTCCTCCATTTTTTCCGATACATACAATAAGGAGAAACCGGAATGGAGGTTAATACATGGACGTATCTATCAATAGTCAATCAGGATTAGGGACGAAGGCAGCGGGAGTGCCTGTACAGGCAGCGTCTGCAGGTGTACCAGCGGCAAAGGAAAGCAAACCGGAGGCAGAGACAGCCACTCAGCAGTACTCTGAAAAAGAACTCGGAAAAGCGGTAGACGACCTGAACAAATGGATGCAGCAAACGCAAAGCACGCATCTGCAATTCCGTTTGCACGAGCAACTCAAAGAATATTATGTCGAAATCGTCAACGACTCGACCAAAGAAGTCATCCGCCAGGTTCCTTCCAAAAAAATTATGGACATAGCGGCCAAGATGCAAGAAATGATCGGGTTGTTGGTTGACGAGAAACGATAGAGAAGGAGGGATCGACATGGTTAGTCCGATTCGTTTTTCTGGTCTCGTTTCCGGGCTGGATACGGACAGCATGGTCAAGGAATTGATGAAAGCCCAGCGCGCACCTTTAAACAAGATGCTGCAGAAAAAGCAATTAGAAACATGGAAGCGCGATGCCTACCGCGAAATGAACGCGCTGCTGTTGGATTTCCGCCTGAACACAGTAAGCGACATGCGTTTGCAAGGTCCATACCTGAAAAAAAAGCTCGTATCAGATAATGAAGGTGCGGCTTCGATCAAGCAAGTAGGAATGCCTAATTTGCCTACCTACAAAGTGACGGTAAACACCCTGGCTACAGAAGCCGAGCCAGCTAGAATGGATACGACTACGACAGTGGCAGCAGCCGATTCTGCGAAAAATCTGTCTACTGCGGGTTTGAGCGGATCTTTCGAACTGACGGTGAATGGTACGAAAATTACGATCAACGATACCGATTCCATGGAGAGCGCTGTTAAAAAAATCAATGAACAGACCTCCAAGACAGGGGTAGCAGCAACTTTCTTTAACGGTAAATTGATTTTTTCTTCCACTTCCGCTGGGGAAAATGCAAAAATCAAGCTCGAGTACACAAACGATGACAACGCGAAAGTTTTTGGCCTGTTTGATAGCGGCGTTACAGCAGGAGATCCGGCAACCAAAGAAGCTCAGGGTCAAAAAAGTATAGATGGATCTGTTACCATTAATGGCGTGACTACTGCGATCAGCAGCAACAAGTTTACCTTTGACGGCATCGAGTTCGAACTGAAAAAAGCAGAATCGTTTACCGTAAACTCTATGCAGGACGACGAGGCCATCTTCAAGTCCATTAAAGGCTTCATTGATAAGTACAACGAAGTCATCGACAAGATTAATAAAAAAATTAGCGAGCCTCGCTATAAAGACTACCAACCTCTGCTCGAGGAAGAGAAAAGCGCTTTGGATGAGAAGCAAATTGAGAAGTGGGAAGAAAAAGCAAAAAGCGGTGTCCTCCTTCGCGATTCTGTCCTGTCATCCGCGCTGACGGAGATGCGCCAAATCTTCTCTACGGTTGTAGCAGGCATGGGCGATGAAAATTTTGACACTCTCTCTGATATCGGGATCAGCACAGCAAAAGCTGATGCCAAGTTCAGCTATGCCAACTACATGGAAAAAGGGAAGCTGTACATCGACGAAGAGAAGCTGCGCAAAGCCATTCGTGAAAACGGCACAAAAGTAATGGATTTGTTCACCAAAAACCCGGCGGAGACAACCACAGATAAAGACCAGATGGCACGAGAAACGGGAATCGCCAAAAGACTGTATAACAGTCTGACTGGCATTATGTCTAAAATTACAGACATTGCCGGTTCTTCTTCCATGGGCGATATCTCCGACAGCTACTCCATGGGCCGACAAATGAAAACTCTCACGAAAAACATCAGCACTCTGGAGCTGCGCATGAAGAACATGGAGGAGCGCTACTACCGCCAATTCACCGCTATGGAACAAGCGATGAGCAAGGCAAATTCGCAGAGTAGTTGGCTCGCCCAGCAATTCAGCAGCGGCAGGTAGGATCGAAAGGAGCCGGATATGATGGCCTATCAACAATCGTTACAAGCTTACCAAACGAACTCGGTAAACACAGCCAATCCAGGGGAATTGACGTTGATGCTCTACAACGGAGCGCTGAAATTTCTGAAGCAGTCAAAAGCAGCGATTTCCGAAAAAAAGTTCGACAAAGCTAACGAGTACATCAAACGCGTGCAAGAGATTGTGGGCGAACTGATGGTGACGTTGGATCAAAAATACCCGATCGCCCAACAAATGATGTCGTTGTACGAATATATGCAAACAAGACTGATTGAAGCCAACCTCAAAAAGGAAACCTCCATTCTGGATGAGGTAGAAGGACTTCTCACCCAATTCCGCGACACATGGAAGCAAGCCATGGTCTTGGCAAAAACGCAAGGGTAGCGGATGGAGATGTCATTTCAACTAACGAGAGAGACAGTCGAGCCGCTATTTCAACAGCTATTGCTTCATTCTCATGATTTGGAGAAAGCCGTCTTGAAGGAAGAAGCAGAGCCGGAGGAATGGCTCGAGCTGTTGGACAAACGCGAAGAGGTACTGGGGCAAATTGCTGATGCAATCGATCGGGGATTTGTTCTGCCGCCAGAATGGAATCTGCAGTACGCCACGCCATTTTTGGAGATTGACCAGCGCTTGCTTCCGGTTATGCAGGAGAAGCAGGACGAACTGTCCGAGAAAATCAACCAGATCCAACGCGGTCGAACGGCTAACAAACAGTACGGAGGCTATAGCGGATCTCCGGCATATGGCGCTTTTTTTGACACCAAGAAATAACGGTCATGATACATTTGGATAAGCTCCCTCTTGACTGAATAGGTGCGTGCGTCAATTAGCCGTACTTGTTCGATTCAGGAGGGATTTTTATGCCTGTAAAAGGCCAGAAATTTACGAGTTACACAACCGAATTCAAGCTGAAAGCGGTAAACATGTACTTGGAAGAAGGAATGGGCTACAACCGGGTGACGAAAGAGCTGAATTTAATCAGTAGCTCTTATATCAGAAGATGGGTCAAAAATTACCGGGAGCATGGGATCGAGGGGCTCACAGAGCGCAGAGGAAAAGCAGCAAGGCTCTCCAATGAAAAACCTCACCCCGAAAGAAAGGGATGAGGTCTGGTTAAAGCCGATGGCGAAGAAGGGATTCTTCGCTTTTTTCTTGCCTAATTACACGCTGATATCAATCTGTTTCCCAAGTGTAGGGTGGGGAGCCTGTGTCGTTGCTTGGGCATTGGTAAAATCCTGGAGCATTACCATCGCGCCTGCTGCCTGGGTAGCTTGCGCCATTTTCAGCATGCTCAGGCCTACGGTTTGCTGGAGCTGGCTTACTTGCGCGCCCATAATGGAACTGATATCCATATCGAATTTCCTCCTCTCCTGCCATGTCCATTCTTTACATTTATCGGCAGAGCGAACCTCTGCTATAATAATGGAATTCAAATCAACCGATACACCAATAGAAAACCTCAACCCGCTTTACCAGGAAAGAACGTTAGGAAGGTGACACCATTGTCCACAAAACGTCGCTCACTCGTCTTGATCGGAGCCGTCGTCCTCATTTTCATACACGCGGTTTACATGAACGGCAACCTTGCCGATCTGCTGAACGTGACCGCCATCGAGCTGGTCGCGCTCGCTGTAGTTGTTTCCTACGCGATCAAGCGCAAGCACCTCGACCTGAAAAAAATGATCCGCCTGCTGATTCACGGGCGGGACAGCAACGTCGAGGAGACGATCAAGCGCTTTTACTACTACGCGCTCGTCCAGAAAGAACAGGGATATATCGCGCTTGAGCGCGAACTGCAGCAGGAGCGTGACTCGTTCGTGCAGCGCGGCAGCCTGCTGGCGATCGAGGGCGTGCCTGAGGACGAGCTGCGGATGATCCTGGAGAACGAGCTGAAGGGCGAGCAGTACCGTTACCAGCAGGCAGCAGGCTTCTTTCGGCTTATCAGCTTGCTGGCGCCAGGGATGGGGCTGGTCGGCACGCTGCTCGGGATGACGGGGGTACTCAAGTCGCTCGAAGACATGGCGCTCACAGGGCACAGCCTGAGCGCAGCCGTTGTCGCCACGCTCTATGGCGCGCTCCTTGCCAATTTGTTCGCGCTGCCGTGCTACTACCGGATGATGGATTTGTATGACCGGGAAATGTTTGAAAAACGGCTGTACATCGAGGGCTGCGTCGGTTTGCAGCGGATGGAGACGCCGCGCCTGCTGTTTGAAAAGCTCAACTCGTTTTTGCCAGGCGACCAGAAGCTGGTGCTCGTCAAAGAGCCTGGCAGCATGAAGGGC
Source organism: Brevibacillus sp. NSP2.1 (assembly GCF_000470975.2). Taxonomy (NCBI): domain Bacteria; kingdom Bacillati; phylum Bacillota; class Bacilli; order Caryophanales; family Paenibacillaceae; genus Brevibacillus; species Brevibacillus sp. NSP2.1. Next base: position 641,827 of record NZ_CP048274.1, read on the forward strand.
ACGATTGAAAGGCAGGATCGCTATGCATGACGATCGGTTGTACGATGAGAAAGAGCTGGAGAAAAGCTGGCTCATCAGCTACAGCGACTTGATTACGCTGCTGTTCGTCATCGTCATTATCATCGCGGCGACGCAAATGACGAAGATTCAGACCCAGCGCGAAGCCGCCAAAAAGGAGCAAGCTGAACAGCAGGCTAATCTGAAGCAGGTGCATGAGAGCCTCGATCTGTTGAATTTGCAAAAGCTGGAGCTGGAACGCGAGATTCATCAACTGGAGGGGCAAAAAAAGGCGCTCACAGGCACCGTGGATGAAAAAGGCACACAGGAGCAAGAGCAGGCGCAAAAGAGCGTGCCAAAGCCGCCTGTCGGCATGCCGGACACGGGTGAGCGCGATATGGAGACGGTGCACAACCAGCTCTCGTCCGCTTTGGCCGAGCTGAATCTGGACTACGAGGAGACCGAAGAGGGATTGCGCATCCGCCTTCCGGAGAAAATTTTGTTCGCCAGTGGCTCTGCTGATCTCCAGGAGCAGGGGAAAGAGGTCGTAGGCACTGTAGCACGTGTGTTGCAGCGCTACGAGTACAAAGTGAGGATCGAAGGCTACACAGACGACGTGCCGATCTCGCGCAGCGCATACAAGTCCAACTGGGAGCTGTCCTCTGCCCGCGCTATTGCGGTGATGCGGGAAATGGTTGATGCATATTCCTTGCCGGCGTCGCGCTTTACGGTGGCAGGATTGGGAGAATACAGGCCACTCGTGGACAATTCGAACGAAGAGAACCGCGCGCGCAACCGCCGGGTAGAGGTTATTATTTTGGCGGAAAAAGAATAATTCGTATTTTTCAGATAAATAAATCGTTTTCAGGCAGGATTTTTATATACAGGATAGAAGTATATCCGGTGTATACGAATCCTGCCTTTTTGCTGCTAATTCCAGTTCTATACCAAAACTCGACTCCGTAACCATAGTACCAGAGCCGCAGAACGAGCAGGAAAATAGTTATACACAGCTTGTGCACAACGTCATGTGGATAATGTGGATAACTTTGTGGAGAACGCAAAAAACACATGATTTCCATGTGGACAGTGCTGGGGAAAAGTAAGCATACACAGAGAGAAACAAGGGGGATTTTTAATGCGTATCGGGAAAAAGTGGTTCAAGTCTCTTGTGCTGGTCGTAGGCGTGGGGCTTTTGGTCTCAGCCTGTGGATCGGGTGGCCAGCAAAGCTCGGGAAGCGGAACTGGCGCGAGCGGCTCAGGGTCAGGCTCCGGCTCGGGTGAAAAAGTGTACGTGGTAGGAACAGATGCAGCTTATCCGCCGTTCCAGATGCTGGAGGCCGACAAAATCAGCGGCCATGACATTGACGTGATGAATGCGATCGCAGAAGCGGGAGGATTCAAGATCGAGTGGAAAAACACAGGCTGGGACCCGCTGTTCGACGGATTGGACAAAGGGACGGTGGACATCGGGATTTCGTCGATCACGATCACGGACAAGCGCAAGGAAAAATACGATTTCTCGGATTCGTACTTCGAAGCGAATCAGCTCATTCTCGTAGCGGAAGACTCTCAGGTGACCAAGCTGGCCGATCTGAAAGGCAAAAAGATCGGGGTACAGGCCGCGACTACAGGGGAAGAAGTGGTCAAAAAGGCGTTTGGCGATACGTATCAAGGCTTGATGGGCTATGACGACATGCCTTCGTCCGTGGACGATTTCTTCAATGGCCGTGTCGATGCAGTTGTCGGGGATAATGGCGTGCTGCAATATTACGTAAATAAAATCAAAGACAAGAAGTTCAAGCTGATAAAAGACGACTCGTTTGAAAAAGAATACTACGGAATCATGGTGAAAAAGGGCAACACGGACGCGCTGAACAAAATCAACGACGGCTTGAAGAAAATCAAGGAAAACGGCAAGCTCCAGGAAATCTACAACCAGTACTTTGGCAGCAATTAGTCATCAGTAGCCGGGTGCGTCGCGGGACGTGCCCGGTGTTTGTGACTCCAGTGCTGACATACACGAAGGGAGGACTTGCCATTGGACTGGAGCGTCATCTATGAATATCGCGAGCTGTTTATCCGAGGCATTATCAATACCATTTTACTAACGGCGGTTGCTACCGTTTGCGGGACCTTTTTGGGGTTGTTTATCAGTTTGGGCAAAATGTCGTCGAACCGCTTTTGGCGGTGGACATGCTCGATCTACGTGGAGCTTTTTCGGGGGACGCCGATGCTGGTGCAAATTTTGCTGATTCACTTCGCCGTCATCCCGTCTATCTGGGGACTGTTTTTTTCGGGAGAGAGCAGTCCGGAAGCGATCTACTCCGGATTCGTGGCGCTGTCGCTCAACGCAGCGGCCTACATCGCCGAGATTTTTCGCGCAGGGATTCAATCGATCGATCCGGGACAGATGGAAGCGGCACGCTCGCTCGGGATGACGAAGGGGCTGGCGATGCGGCTGATTATTTTGCCGCAGGCGTTTACCCGGATGCTTCCTGCCATCGGGAACGAATTTATCGCCCTTTTAAAAGACTCCTCCCTCTGCGCCGTTATTGCGACACCGGAGTTGAATTACGCCGCCATGAACGTGGCGAAGAGCACGTTTGAGCGCTACCCGCCGTATTTGACAGAGGCGGCTGTGTACCTGGTGCTCACGTTGTTCCTGTCGCGGGTAGTCGTAAGAGGATTGGAGAAAAAATATTCAACGAGATAGAAGAATGCAGCTTCTGATTTTGGAGAAACTAGAGGTGTACACACAAAGATTTGTAATCCAAATTTTTACAAGAGAAAGGGTTGTGCTGTTTCATGCAAGGCAAAGTAAAATGGTTTAACGCAGAAAAAGGTTTTGGTTTTATCGAGCGAGAAGGTGGCGACGACGTATTTGTCCACTTTTCCGCGATTCAGTCGGATGGTTTTCGGACATTGGAAGAAGGACAAGCTGTAGAATTTGATATTGTGGAAGGCGACCGCGGGCCGCAAGCAGCCAATGTCGTCAAACTGTAAATCATATCGCTGACAGCAAATCCCCCTGGCCAACATCAGGCTCGGGGGGATTTTTACGTCTAGCTAATCATTCGGGTGATGGTAAGCGCGCGATGCTCGCGCAAATCCAAAAACTCGTCTCCTCGGCGAACGAGTGGACGCATCGGTTCATCGGTATGAATCATAATGATTTCGACGTGGTCTCCATTGCTGAGCAACGCCTGAGAGCCGACGTAGAGCAAAATAATGTACTGGATAAAACGCGAAACGATCAAAGGATTCAGTTGGCCTTGGCATGCCAGCTCCCTCAATACGTTGGCAGCGTGAAAGGGAGAGGTGCCGCGGCGGTAGACGCGGTCTGTGCAGATAGCGTCGAACACGTCAGCAACGCTGATGATCTGGCACTCCAGAGGGATGTCTTCCTTTTGGCAGCCATGAGGATAGCCGCTGCCATCCAGGCGCTCGTGATGCATGAGAGCGCACCTGGCGATCCACTCGTCAGCGTCCTCCATCGACAGGAGCAGCTCGCTGCCGTAGAGGGTGTGCAGCTTCATGATCTCGTACTCTTCATCGCTCAAGCGATCGGGTTTGGACAAAATCTCGTCGGGAATCATCATCTTCCCTACGTCATGCAAGAGACCGGCTTGTCCCAAGCGGTAGATTTCGTCCTGGGGTCTTCCTGCGATTTTACCGATCAGGGCAGCTACGATTCCGACATTGAGAGAATGGCGATAGGTGTAATTTTCCGTGCCTTCCTTGATGTAGAGGAACCGGAGGAAGCCCATTCGCTGGAGCACTTGGTCCAGCAGAGGATAAAATGTGCTGTTGAACTGATGCAGGGGAGGAACAGAACCTGTAGCGATCTGTTTGAAAAGGTGCTCGGTTTCTTTGACTGCTGCAATGTACTCGCGGGCAGCTTCTGCCTCGTTCCAATGCAGAATGGGCAAAGGCGGCTTGGGAGCTTCCGACGCAGAAGTGACGTGCACAGCTTGAATGTGGTGTGCCTCCAAAAGTCGAATGTCACTCAGGTGAAGGACTGCCCCGGCGGGCAAAAGAAGCAGGCCGTACTCATTGTAGACGTCTTGCGCGAGCGTAGTACCAATAATGGAATGAGAAGGTTTCACCTCTGCCATGAGGATTCCTCCAGTGCGATGACGACCGCGATATAGGATTGAGTGACTACCCTCTCTATTATAACATAGGGAAACTAGAGAGTATTGGTAAAATTCTGTCGATTATTGCCGGATTGTAAAAATTTCACTAAGATTTTTTTTAGCTTGGAGCAGGATTAATTACAGGGGTGCCGAATACCTATATATAGACGGAAGGAGGTTGGAACCATGAAATTTAATATTCGTGGAGAAAACATTCAAGTCACCGCAGCACTGAAAGAGTATGTGGAAAAGAAAGTCGGCCGTCTCGAAAAATATTTCGAAACTACACCTGCAGATGTACAAGTTACCATGCATGTACATCGTGGAGAAGGCACAATCGAGGTAACAATCCCGCTTGCCGGGGTGATTATCCGAGCAGAAGAAACGCACGAGGATATGTATGCCGCTATTGACCTGGTGGCAGAAAAGCTGGAGCGTCAAGTTCGCAAGCATAAAACGAAACTGATGCGCAAGCTGCGGGTTGATTCCGCTGCGAAAGTCGGACAGCGCGATAGTCAGCCAGTAGCTGTGATGATACCAGATGTCGATGAGGAAGATGTTGACATTGATATTGTCAGAACGAAGCGTTTTGACCTGAAACCGATGGATGCGCAGGAAGCCGTCATGCAGATGGATATGCTGGGACACAGCTTCTTCGTTTTCCAAAACAGCGATACCAACGACGTCAGCGTGGTGTACCGCCGCAACGACGGACGCTATGGTTTGATTGAACCGAAATAACGAAACTTTACATTTCTTTACTCGTATAAGACTAGGGAGTTGCTTTTGGCAACTCCCTTTACTTGTGTATATGAGCTTCTATTTGTTAAAATAGCTTTTTAGAAAGTATTATTTTCGTAGAATCGGTATCCTTTTTTCTGGCGCGCCAGGTGGTGCGATATTTTTGTCCGGAAGCATATGGAAGGGGTGTCCTCATGTTAGGACTCGTTAAAAAGATATTTGGCGACAGCAATGAACGTGAAGTGAAAAAGATGTTTAAGCGCGTGGAAGCGATCAACGCGCTCGAACCAAGCATAGCAGCGCTTTCCGACGAGCAACTGCGGGAGAAGACCGCAGAGTTCAAAGCCCGGCTGGCCCAAGGGGAGCAGTTGGACAAAATTTTGAACGAAGCATTTGCCGTTGTGCGCGAAGCATCGAAGCGGGTTTTGGGCATGCGCCACTTCGATGTCCAGTTGATCGGTGGTATGGTGCTGCAGGAAGGCCGCATTGCCGAGATGAAAACCGGTGAGGGGAAAACCTTGGTGGCTACCTTGGCGACCTACCTCAACGCTCTACTTGGCAAAGGCGTTCACGTCGTAACAGTGAACGAATACTTGGCAGAGCGCGACTCGCGGATCATGGGCCAACTGTACAACTTCCTCGGTCTGACAGTCGGCCTGAACAAAAACGGACTGAGCCCGGAAGAAAAGCGGGCCGCTTATGCTTGTGACATTACGTATGGTACGAACAACGAGTTCGGCTTTGACTATTTGCGCGACAACATGGTTCTGTACAAGGAACAGATGGTGCAGCGCCCGCTCTTTTTCGCCATCATCGACGAGGTGGACAGCATCCTGATCGACGAGGCGCGGACGCCGCTGATTATTTCCGGATCGGCAAACAAATCGACAGAGCTCTACTACATCTGCTCGCACTTTGTGAAGCGGCTGGAGCCGGAAAAAGACTTTACGATTGATGAAAAGCTGAAGATCGTCAACCTGACAGACGAAGGTGTGGGCAAGGTCGAGAAAGCTTTCAACATCGACAACCTGTACGATACGGCACACATCACCTTGAACCACCACATTACAGCGGCATTGAAAGCCCAGGTCCTGTTCAAGCGCGACGTAGACTACGTGGTGCAAGAGGGCGAGGTTGTGATCGTCGACGAGTTCACGGGCCGTCTGATGGTGGGACGCCGGTACAGCGACGGTTTGCATCAGGCGATTGAAGCCAAGGAAGGTCTGCGCGTGCAGAGCGAGAGCATGACGCTCGCTACGATCACCTTGCAAAACTACTTCCGTATGTATGAAAAGCTTGCCGGTATGACCGGGACGGCGAAAACAGAGGAAGAAGAGTTCAAAAAGATTTACGGTCTGGACGTTGTCGTCATTCCAACGAACAAGCCGGTCATTCGCCAAGACTTGCCGGACCTGGTTTTCAAAACCGAAGCTGCCAAGTACCGTGCGGTTGTGAACGACATCGTCGAACGTCATAAAAAAGGCCAGCCGATTCTCGTCGGTACGATTTCCATTGAAAACTCGGAGCGGCTGTCGCACATGCTGAAGCAAAAAGGCGTTCCGCACAGCGTGTTGAATGCGAAGCATCACGAGCGCGAGGCGGAAATCGTCGCGCGCGCAGGTCAATACGGTGCGGTGACGATTGCTACCAACATGGCCGGTCGCGGTACGGACATCCAGTTGGGCGAAGGCGTAGCGGAATTGGGCGGCCTGCACATTATCGGTACAGAGCGTCACGAGAGCCGCCGGATCGACAACCAGTTGCGCGGTCGTGCCGGGCGTCAAGGGGACCCGGGTTCCTCCCAGTTCTTCCTGTCGATGCAGGATGAGCTGATGCGCCGCTTTGGTGCCGACAATATCATGAACATGATGGATCGTCTGGGCATGGAAGAAGACATGCCGATCGAGAGCCGTCTGGTTACCCGTGCGGTAGAATCTGCGCAAAAACGTGTCGAAGGAGCCAACTTCGATGCACGGAAAGGCGTACTCCAGTACGACGACGTGATGAACCAGCAGCGCCTCGTCGTTTACAAACAGCGCAAAGACATCCTGGAGCAAGAAAACCTCAGCGATGTTGCGCTCAACATGATTTACAGCGTGCTGGAGCGTGCTGTCGAGCAGCATTGCCCAAAAGAAGAGGTACCGGAGGATTGGGACCTGCAAGCATTGGCCGATGCGGCGAACAACGGCTTCCTGCACGATGAAACCATTACCGTCTCCATGCTGAAAGGCAAGGAAGCAGAGGAAATCGTCGAGTTGCTGAAAGCCGAAGTCGTCAAACAGTACAAAGAGCGCGAAGCTCAAATCGGCGAGATGATGCGCGAGTTCGAAAAAGTGGTCATTCTGCGCGCTGTCGACAGCAAATGGATGGATCACATCGACGCGATGGATCAACTGCGCCAAGGGATTCACCTGCGTGCTTACGCGCAAAACGATCCGCTGCGCGAGTACCAGTTCGAAGGCTACGAGATGTATCAAGCGATGCTGGCTTCCGTACAGGAAGAGGTGGCCATGTACATCATGAAGGCCGAAGTGAGCCAAAACCTGGAGCGCCAGGATGTCATCCGCGGCCAGGGCATCGACCCGAACCAACTGCAGACGTCAGGCCCATCCGACCGTCCGGACCCTGAGACGTCTGGCGATGCCGACCCGAAAAACCGCGCGCAGCGCCGTGCCCAGGAGCAGGAGCGCCGTCGCCAAAACAAAAAACAGTAAGGCATAGCCTACATTAGCCAGCAATCAAAGCATTCCTCTGCACAGCGGCCATTTCGCTGCGGGAGGGATGCTTTTTCTTTTCCAATCGACAGCAGATGCTCCGTTGCAGCGCGGTTGCGCCGTTTGTGTAGACCTGCCCAAGAGATTTTCTTACTGTTTCCTGACGCCTAGACAGTATTCGTCCCGATCTGTTCTTCCTCGTCTGTTATGGTCGGTCTATTTGTCTAACACTGGTAAAAGTCATCGAACGATTCAGGTGGAAATGTTCGGAAAAATCCATAGAATCATAAGTACAACACTTTTTACCAAATACACGGGGACGGGGGAATGAACAATGAAAGCGTCAGTCAACGTGATGGGCATACAAACCAAAAACATGATGGAGAGAATCGGGAAGACATTGAAAGCTGTACTGAAAGCGGCAGCGGAGCATAAAAAAGTAAAATGGATTACCAAAGAAGAAAGAGGGGAGGAGCCTAAAGTATTCACAGCCGAAGACCCTGTCTTCTATGAAGAACGACTGAAAACGGAGATACCGGAGCCGAACTGGACGCCAGGCGTGCTGATCTCGCCGAAAGGCATGCTGGATCAGCCGCAGCAAAGTCCGGCGGCTGCAGGGGAGCGGAGGCTCAGGCAAGCGCGAATGAAGCAAAACATCCGCAAGCGTGAGGCGCGGATTCGCCAGTCGCATCTGTCCGTGGTTGCGGCGCCGCAGACGGAGAGCAAACAACCACATGAAATCCGAGACTTGAGATCCTCGCCATCACCGCCAATGGCTACATAGGCGCTACATAGGCAGGACAGATGCCAGGCAAGCGGCGAATCACGCTTTTTACGCACGGCAGGTTGCCAGGTTTGCGGATCTGGCGAATTACGTTACAATAAACTTAGCTTACGTAAAGAGAAGGTGACTCGCAAAAATGGCATTGATCGATATTGCGGACGTCAAACAAGAGATGTCCAGTATGGCTAAACGTTTAGCGGATATCAGGGGGTCTCTTTGACCTCCCTGTAAAACAGGAGCGGATCGGCGAGCTGGAAGAGCGCATGCTGGCTCCGGACTTCTGGGATGACAACGAGGCTGCGCAGAAAACAATCAGCGAGCTGAACGCCATCAAAAGTCTCGTCGAAACGATGAGCAAGCTGGATTCCCAGTACGAAGACCTCCAGTTGATGCTGGAGCTGGTCATCGAAGAAGGTGACTCGTCGCTCATCCAGGACTTGTATGACAGTACCCAGGAGCTGAAAAAGTCGTTTGAACGCTTCGAGCTGGAGCTGCTTTTGAGCGATCAGTACGACAAAAACAATGCGATTCTTGAGCTGCATCCGGGAGCGGGTGGAACCGAATCACAGGACTGGGCTTCCATGCTCTTGCGAATGTACACACGATGGGGGGATGCCAAAGGCTTTAAAGTCGAGACCTTGGACTATTTGCCCGGGGATGAAGCAGGCGTAAAAAGCGTGACCCTCCTGATTAAAGGGTACAACGCCTACGGATATCTGAAATCGGAAAAAGGCGTGCACCGCCTCGTGCGCATTTCTCCATTCGACGCGTCCGGGCGCCGTCATACATCTTTTGTATCATGCAACGTTCTCCCCGAAATCGAGGACGACAATGCCGTAGACATCCGCACGGAAGACCTCAAGATCGACACCTACCGTTCCAGCGGTGCGGGTGGTCAGCATATCAACACGACCGACTCCGCTGTCCGGATTACCCACTTGCCGACGGGCATTGTGGTTACATGCCAAACCGAGCGCTCGCAAATTAAAAACCGGGAGCGAGCCATGAAAATGCTGACGGCTCGGCTGTTCGAGAAAAAGCGGGAGGAACAGGAAAAAACATTGGCTGCCATCCAGGGTGAACAAAAAGATATCGCCTGGGGAAGCCAAATCCGTTCCTACGTCTTCCACCCGTACAGTCTGGTGAAGGATCACCGGACCAACATGGAGGTAGGAAACGTTCAGGCAGTGATGGATGGCGAGATCGACGTCTTCATCGACGCGTATCTGCGCGCGCAGATCAAACGCTAGAGCTGTTTACAGCCCCTCTCTGCTGCAAGGCTTTTGCTTTTGCAAAGAAATGACGACCGTCGTGCCCTCGCCAAGCTCGCTCGTGATGTCGAGCGAGCCGCCGTGGTCGCGAATGATTTTGGTGCTAACCAATAGCCCCAGACCTGTTCCGGTTTCTTTTGTACTGTAAAATAGCTCTCCCAATCGCGGAAGCAGCTCCTCGGGTATCCCGTCGCCTTGATCGGATACCCGAATGAGGACGTTCTGATCGTTCTCGACTACCGCGATCGTGAGAATCCCACCTGACGGCATGGCTTCCATGCCGTTTTTTATGATGTTGATAAACACTTGCTTGATCTGGTATTCCTCGCAGGAAATAAGCGAAGTAGCCGTGGGAAATTCGTTCAATTTCGGAAAGCATAATTTGCAAGTAATGACGGTTGGTAATCGGCTCGCTCTCCATGAGCTGGAGAAACCCTTTCAGCGAGGTGAGCGGATTGCGGATTTCATGCGCGATCCCTGCCGCCAGCTCGCCAAGGGCGGAGAGCTTGTCCGAGTAGCGCAGCAGCTCCTCGGAATGGCGCCGTTCTATAATGTCGCGGGCGACGATCACTGTATTTTTCACTTCGCCATCTGCTCCGATGTCGAGCGTTCCTTTGAACTCGAACAGAAGCATGCGGCCGTCCGGGTGAGGGTAGATGTATTCAGCGTCCAAAGGTGTTTTTTCCACAATCATCTGCAAAAAGTCACGTCTGGCAGCCTCTCTCTGCTCAGGCTGAATCAGGATGGAAAAATGCCGGAGCAAAATATGAGAGGCTGGCAAGCCGAGCACGGATTGGATCGAGGGCGAAGCGTATGTAATGTGGCCGTTCAGATCATGCGCAACAGCTCGGAAGCTGCATAGCCCAGTAATTGCTCGGCTGCGGCGTTGACGCCAGTAAGGTTGCCATGCATGTCGATAATGTAAACAGCATCGGGGTTATTCTGGAAGAGAGAAGTGTATAACTGCAACTGCGTACCCATACGTGACCCACCTTTCTGTCGCTTCTTGCTTCATTTCAAACGTTCGCTGTAGATCGGAAAAATCCTACCTGTGCCAAAGTCCCGATTGGCAAATATGTTATACTGCAAACAAATACGCAAAATAAGGAGAGGACGCACACATGTTGTATGTCGCTTTGTTGCCGATTGTCGATCAGGAATTGAACGCGAAAATCAGACCGGCTCATTTAGAGTATATCAACGATTTGTACAAGCAAGATAAAGTGTTTATGGCAGGTCCGTTCACGGACAAGCAGGGAGGCATGGTCATCTACAAGGCCGCGTCCCTGGAGGAAGCGCGCAAGCTGGCGGAAGGCGATCCGGTTGTGGTGGAAGGCGCACGGACACTGGAACTGCGGGAGTGGAATCCGCTTGAGCTGCCCTTGACCTAAAATTCGCAGGGCCACAGGAATGAATAGCCCGCTGCGGAGGCATACTGAGCGAAGAATTTCTACAACAAGGAGGGAACCGCTTTGAAACGCATCCCACTGTTTACGGTTGCGGCTGTACTCGCATTCTCGCTCAGCGCCTGTGGCGGCGGCAATCAGCAGACGCAGCCCCCTGCTGAAAAGCCGGCTACGGAGACACCTTCGACAACCGCTCCATCTGGTAGCTATGACGCGGCTACGGCAGAGGCGTTGTTTAAAAACACCTGTGCAGGCTGTCATGGACAATCGCTGGAAGGTGCTGTCGGGCCGAATTTGCAAAAAATTGGCGGCCAACTGAGCAAGGAGCAGATTTTGGAAGTGCTGAATAACGGAAAAGGTTCGATGCCGCCTGGCCTGGTAAAAGGGACAGACGCGGAAAACATCGCTGCTTGGCTGGCCGACAAAAAATAAAGGTGAGTTGGACAAAAGACGCTCGGGTATGGAACCCGGCGTTTTTTTGTATAAAAGGGCCCCTTGCTAGCGACTTCCCGCTTTGCCAAATGAAGCAGAAACAGATTTGCTAGTTGTATTCCGTTTGAATTTTTATTATTATTCATGTATAAAAATACAAACGAATGATGGGAAGAAGGGGAGAGGTGCATGGTTCGGGTCGGAATCGTTGGGGCAACCGGGTACGGCGGTGCGGAGTTGATCCGTCTGCTGGCTGGCCACCCTCAGGTTGAAATAGCGAATGTTTATTCAAGTTCAGCAGATGGAGAGGGGCTGGAGAAAACCTTTCCTCACGTAGCGGGACTGGGACTGCCAAAGCTTTTGCCGATTGACGCTGACAGCATGAGCGCCGCAAATGATCTGATTTTTCTCGCGACGCCTGCTGGCGTAAGTGCCGGGTTGTCTCCGCAACTGGTAGCAAACGGCGTGAAGGTCATTGATCTGTCCGGCGATTTTCGCCTGGAAAAAGGCGAGGTGTACAAGGCGTGGTACAAAAAAGAGCCTGCGCCCGCCAACTTTGTCGAACAGGCGGTTTACGGCCTGACGGAATGGAATCAGGAGCAGGTGGCAGGCGCCAGCCTCATTGCCAATCCGGGCTGCTATCCGACAGCGACCTTGCTTGCCTTGATCCCTTTGCTGAAAAGCGGATGGGTGCAATCGAACAGTTGGATCGTCGACGCCAAGTCGGGCGTGTCCGGAGCGGGACGCGGCGTATCGCTTGGCGTGCATTACAGCGAAATCAATGAAAGCATTCACGCATACAAGGTGGGAAGCCATCAGCATACGCCAGAGATTGAGCAGGAGTTGCAAAAGCAGAGCGGCGTGGAGACGGTCGTCCAGTTTACGCCGCATCTGGTGCCGATGACGCGCGGGATTTTGGTCACTGCTTACGGACAGTTGTCCGCAGAGGTGACGCAGGCGCAAATTCAGGAGCTGTATGAAGCGACTTATGCCGACAAGCCGTTTGTCCGTGTGCGCCCAGCCGGAAGCCATCCGCATACAAAAGAGGTTTACGGTTCGAATTACTGCGACATTGCGATTCATGTGGATCAGCGCACTGGCCGCGTTGTTTTGCTGTCGGTGATCGACAACATGATGAAGGGCGCAGCAGGCCAAGCTGTGCAAAACATGAACGTCATGTACGGACTGCCCGAGAAAACGGGGCTGCCGCTCGTTCCGGTATATCCGTAGAGGAGGAGAAGCGATGCAGGGGATAGTAGTCATCAAGTGCGGCGGAAGCACGATGGATCAGTTGCCGGATTCTTTTTTTCAGGCGATCGCGAAGCTGCAGCAGGAAGGCAGGCAGATCGTCATCGTGCACGGAGGCGGACCGGCGATTAACGGCATGCTCGACCGCGTTCAGATTACTCCGCAGTTTGTCGACGGGCTGCGCGTGACTTGCGAGGATACGCTGCGCGTCGTGGAAATGGTTTTGTGCGGCAGCATCAACAAGGTGCTGGTGAGACGGCTGACGCAGGCAGGCGCCAAGGCATGGGGCGTGAGCGGAATTGACGGTCAGACGCTGATCGCGCAGAAAACGGCGAAGCCGCTTGGCTGGGTAGGGGAAATTACGAAAGCAAATACGGCGATACCGCAAGCGATTCTGGCGCAAGGCTACGTCCCGGTGATCGCGCCGCTTTCCGTAAGCGAGGATGGGGCGAATACGTACAACATCAATGCCGATGTGGCCGCAGGAGCGATTGCAGCGGCGCTCGCGGCGGAAAAGCTCATCATGGTCACGGACGTTCCCGGCATTCTGCGCCCGCAAGCAGACGGCACGAAGGCAGTCGTTGCGCAAACGAGCGCAGAGGAGATTCAGGACATGATCCAGTCCGAGATCATCACGGGCGGAATGATTCCGAAGGTTCAGGCCGCGCTGGACGCGCTCGGCCAGGGAGTGGACCAGGTGGTCATTTGCCGGGGGACGGCCGAGGATCTGCTCGGCGTATGCACAGGGGAAGCAGTCGGAACGACCGTCAGAATGAACGTGAATCACGCGAACTAAGGAGGGAATGGACATGAGTACAGTGACAGCGCCTATGCATGTGATGAATAACTATGCGAGATGGCCGATCAGTCTGGTAAAAGGCCAAGGAAATCAGGTGTGGGACGACCAGGGGAAACAGTATCTCGATTTTACTTCAGGGATTGCGGTGACGTCTTTGGGGCATGTCCCGCCAAAAGTGACAGCCAAGCTGCACGAACAGCTCGATACGCTGTGGCACTGCTCCAACCTGGTGCACATTCCGCAGCAGGAGATTTTGGCGGAAAAGCTGAGCCGCTTGTCCGGGCTCGATCAGGCGTTCTTTTGCAACAGCGGGGCGGAAGCCAATGAGGGCCTGATTAAGCTGGCCCGACGCTACGCGCAAAAGGTGAAAGGAGAGGACCGCTTCGAAGTCATCACGTTCGAGCAGTCTTTTCACGGACGGACGCTGGCGACATTGACGGCGACCGGGCAGGAAAAGGTCAAGGATGGCTTCGCGCCGTTGCCGCCGGGCTTTGTCACCGTGCCGTACAACGATCTCGCAGCGGTCAAGTCGGCGATTACAGACAAGACGTGCGCGATCATGCTGGAGCTGGTTCAGGGCGAGGGCGGCGTGCATCCGGCAGAGGAAGCGTGGGTCAAAGCGCTGCGCGACTTGTGCGACGAGCACGGCTTGCTGCTTTTGGTGGACGAAATTCAGACAGGGATTGGCCGCACCGGCACGTGGTTCGCTTTTCAGCAATACGGGGTGAAGCCGGACGCGATCTCGCTGGCAAAAGGATTGGGCAGCGGGTTCCCGATTGGCGCTGTAGTCGCCACGAAGGAAGTGGCCGCAGCCTTTGCGCCAGGGACGCACGGAACGACGTTTGGCGGCAATCCTTTGGCAGCGACCGCGGGAATCGCTACCTTGGCGACAATGGAAGAGGAGCAAATTTTGCAGCAGGTCGCCCATATTCACGACGTGCTGATGCAGGAGCTGGAAAAGCTGCATGCTGAGCATCCCGACAAGGTCGTCGCGGTTCGGGGCAAAGGACTTCTTCTGGGCGTGGAGCTGACGATTCCGGCAGGCGACGTGGTTGCTTATGCACGGGAAAAAGGCGTGATTCTGCTCACGGCTGGTCCGCAAGTAGTGCGCCTGCTGCCATCCTTCGTCACGACGGATGAAGAAGTAAAGCAGGCAATGGCCGTGTTCGGCGAAGCGTTGGCCCAGGCGTAACGGCAAATATTCCATGATTTGTGAAAATGCAACGAGTGCGGAAAGTCAAAAAACTCGTTGCATTTTTATAATGTTGAATGTATATTAATACAAAGAGTTGCATAAATTCTCGGTATGAACGGCATGAACGTGAATGACTTATTCACCTAAATAGATGCGCCAAATGGCGTTGGCTCTTGCCTATTGGAGAGGAGTGGCTTCATAGATGGATAGAGATAAGCAATCGCTGGGAACGGGCTACCTCACGCTGGAGAGCGGGGAGGTATTTGCAGGGCAGCTTTACGGAGCGCCTATTAACGGTTTCGGCGAAGTGGTTTTTCATACAGGCATGACCGGCTATCAGGAAGTAATGACAGACCCTTCCTTTGCAGGTCAGATCGTGACTTTTACTTATCCGTTGATCGGGAACTACGGAATCAACGAAAACGACTACGAGGCGGCAAAGCCGGCTCTGACGGGGATGATCGTCAGCGAGCTGTGCACAGAGCCGAGTCACTACGAATCGACGAAAACATTGGCCCAGGCGGCGGAAGACTTTGGCTTCCCGATTTTGGCCGGAATCGACACCCGAACCATTACGAAGCGAGTTCGCCAAAATGGTCCGGTTTTCGGGGTGATTTCCGATCAGCCTATGCAGGCGGCGGAGGTTGCGTCACTGCGCTACAAGCACGCGAAAAAATCGCTGGTAGCGAATGTATCCACCCAACAGATCGAGCGTTACCCGGGAGCCGGGGAGCATGTCGTCCTGGTCGACCTCGGGATGAAAAAATCGATTCTGGATGCGCTTTTGGAGCTGGGCTGCCGTGTGACCGTCGTGCCGTTCGACACTTCTTTTGCGCAAATTAACGCGCTCGCACCGGACGGCCTGCTGTTTTCCAACGGCCCTGGCGACCCGGAGCACCTGCTGGCGTATTGCAGCGAATGGCGAAAAGCGGTTGAGCAGTACCCGACTTTGGGTATCTGTCTGGGACATCAGGTGCTGGCGCTGATGTACGGCGGCAAAACAGAAAAGCTGGCGTACGGTCACCGCGGCAGCAATCACCCGGTGAAAGACCTGGTGACAGGCAAGGTGTACATGACCTCGCAAAACCACGGGTACGTCGTCAAGGAAGAGTCTTTGGACAAACGGCAGCTCGCCGTCTCGTACCGCAATGTAAACGACGGCTCTGTCGAAGGGCTGCGCCATGTGAGCCTGCCCGTTTTCAGCGTGCAGTACCACCCGGAGGCACATCCCGGACCGAGCGATACTTCCCATATATTCCACCAATTCTTGCAATCGATGCGTGTAGTAGGAGCGAAGAGATATGCCTAAATTGCCACACATTCATAAAGTTCTGGTGATCGGCTCCGGCCCGATCGTCATCGGCCAGGCGGCAGAATTTGACTACGCCGGAGCGCAGGCTTGCCTTTCGCTGAAGGAAGCGGGCGTGCAGGTCGTACTGGTGAACAATAACCCGGCGACGATCATGACAGATGAGCAGGTTGCAGACAAAGTTTATCTGGAGCCGCTCACGGTCGAATCCGTGACGGCGATTATCGCCAAAGAGCGTCCCGACGGACTTTTGCCCACGCTTGGCGGGCAGACGGGGCTGAATCTTGCGGTTGCTCTGGCAGAGGCAGGCGTGCTGGAAGCGTACAACGTTCAACTGCTGGGCACGCCGCTTGCTGCCATTCAAAACGGGGAAGACCGTGAGCTGTTCAAGCAGTTGATGCAGCAAATCGGCGAGCCTGTTCCCGAGAGCGATACCGTGGAATCAGTCGAGGCGGCTATCCAGTTCGCCAACACCATCGGCTATCCCGTCATCGTCCGTCCTGCTTACACGCTGGGCGGCGCAGGCGGCGGTATCGCTGAAGACGAGGCAGCCTTGCGCAAGGTCGCGGCAGGCGGAATTGCGGCCAGCCCCATCGGGCAAGTCCTGATCGAGCGCAGCGTAAAAGGCTGGAAAGAGATCGAATACGAAGTCATGCGGGATGCGAACGACACCTGCATCATCGTCTGCAATATGGAAAATCTCGATCCTGTAGGCATTCACACGGGAGACAGCATCGTCGTCGCGCCGTCGCAGACGCTGACAGACCGCCAGTATCAAATGCTGCGCAGCGCCTCGACAAAAGTGATTCGCTCGCTCGGTGTCGTCGGCGGCTGCAACATTCAGTTTGCGCTCGATCCGCACTCAGATCGCTACGTGCTGATCGAAGTCAATCCGCGGGTGAGCCGCTCCAGCGCGTTGGCTTCCAAGGCGACCGGCTATCCGATCGCGCGGATTGCGGCCAAGCTGGCATTGGGCTACGGGCTGGACGAGGTCATCAACCCGATTACAGGCTACACCTACGCCAGCTTTGAGCCGGCTCTGGACTATATCGTGGTGAAAATTCCACGCTTCCCGTTTGACAAATTCCCGCATGCCGATCGCAGGCTGGGCACGCAAATGAAGGCGACAGGCGAAGTCATGTCGATTGCCCGCAATCTGGAAGCGGGACTGTTGAAAGCCGTTCGCTCACTGGAGCAGGGCTGCACGCACCTGTCCCGTCCGGAGCTTGCTTCCTGGACGCGCGAGCAGCTTGCGCAGTCGTTGCAGGACGCTACCGACATCCGCCTGTTCGTTTTTGCCGAAGCGATCCGCAAAGGCTTCACAGAAGCAGAGCTGCACAGCCTGACAGGCGTCGATCCGTTTTTCCTGCGCAGCTTGCGCAAAATCGTCGATCTGGAAGCGGAGCTGTCCGCACACGACAGCAGCACGCTATCCAGAGAGCTGCTGCTTGCCGCAAAGCGCAGCGGCTTTGCGGATGAAACGATTGCTTCGCTGGTGGGAACCACTCCGCTTGCCATCAAAAAACAGCGCGAGCAAGCAGGCATCACGCCAACTTACAAAATTGTCGATACGTGCGCAGCCGAATTTGATGCGCAGACTCCATACTACTACTCGGATTGGCAAGGAGTAGACGAAGTAGAGACGCTGGCCGGGCGAAAAGTGCTCGTGCTCGGCTCCGGGCCAATCCGCATCGGGCAAGGAATCGAGTTTGACTACTGCTCCGTGCATGCCGCCAAAGCGCTGCAAGCAAGCGGAATCGCGGCCATCGTGGTGAACAACAACCCGGAAACGGTGAGTACGGACTACGAAACAGCCGACCACCTTTATTTTGAACCGCTGCATGTAGAAGACGTGCTGCATGTCGCCGAGCGCGAACAGGTAGAGGGCGTCATGGTCCAGTTTGGCGGACAGACGGCGATCAATCTGGCGGCAAAGCTGGAGCAGGCCGGACTGAAGGTCATGGGCACGACGCTGACCGCGATTGAGCGGGCAGAGGACCGCGAGCTGTTTTACGCGATGCTGCGCAAGCTGAACATCCCGCATATCCCGGGCAAAGGCGTATCGTCCCTGGAAGATGCGACAGCGATAGCGGAGGAAATCGGCTTCCCGGTTCTGATGCGGCCTTCCTACGTCATCGGCGGGCAAGGCATGGTAGTCGTACACAACATCGAGGAGCTGACAGCGACGATCAACGACTGGCTCCACCACCCGCAGAGCGAAGCGTTTTTCCCGCTTCTCGTGGACAAATACGTCCCGGGCCGGGAAGCAGAGGTCGATGCGGTCTGCGACGGGCAGTCTGTCATTATCCCGGGCATTTTCCAGCACGTGGAGAAAGCGGGCATTCACTCTGGCGACAGCGTGGCGCTGTTCCCGGCTCCGGCGCTGTCGGATGAGATCAAGCACAAAATTGCCAGCTACACAGAAGCGATCGCACGGGAAATGGAAGCGGTCGGCCTAATCAACATTCAGTTTGTCATCGACACCGATACCGTCTATGTGCTGGAGGTTAACCCGCGCGCATCGCGGACAGTGCCGATCACGAGCAAAGTGACGGGCATCCCGATGGTCCAGTTGGCTGTGCGCGCCCAGTTGGGGGAAAAGCTGGCGGACATGGGGTACGGAACCGGGCTGCTGCCTGAGATTCCTTTTGCAGTCGTCAAAGCTCCTGTCTTCTCGACCATCAAGCTGAACGGCGTCGACCCGGTACTCGGACCGGAAATGAAGTCGACCGGAGAAGTGCTCGGACTTGGACGGACGTTTGAGGAAGCGGCCGGAAAAGCGTTTGCCTTCAAAGACAACCTGTACGGCGACTGGAAAAACGGTCAGCTTGTCATGATCTCCCTGGCGGATGCGGACAAGAAGGAAGAGATCGGCCAACTGATCGGGCAGCTTCAGGCAGATGGTGCTACTCTCGCAGCGACGGCGGGCACGGCCAGTTGGTTGGCAGCAGCCGGCGTTGCGGTCAAGCATGTCGTGGAAGATGAAGCAGCCTGGAACCAATTGCTGCAAAAAGAGCAGGCAGCCTTTGCGCTGGTCACCGCAACAAAAGGAAATCAACAGGGCAGAAGAGGGTTTGCCTTGCGCAGCCGGATGGTGCAGCAAGGAATCCCGCTGTTCTGTGCAACGGATACATTCTCGTTATATGTGAAGTCCATTATGATGAAAAGAGGTGGCTCTCATGCAGCCAGTGAAGATATTGGAACACTTTCAAAACTTGCCCCTGCAAAAGCATAAAGGAAAAGATTTTCTGCGTGTCGACGAATTTAACGGCGACGAACTGATGGAGTTGCTCCATCTCGCCGCTCACATCAAGCAACTGCAAAAGCTGGGACAGCCGTTCCAGCCTTTGCAGGGCAAGACGCTGGGAATGATTTTTGACAAGGCGTCGACGCGCACGCGCGTCTCCTTCGAAGTAGGGATGCACCAGCTCGGCGGGCTTGGCATGTTCATGAGCGGAAAAGAGCTGCAACTGGGCCGCGGAGAGCCGATCAGCGACACGGCAAAGGTGTTGTCCCGCTACGTGGACGCGATCATGATCCGCACGTTCTCCCACTCTTATGTGGAAGAGCTGGCCGAGCACGCCTCCATCCCGATCATCAACGGCCTGACCGACCTGTACCATCCATGTCAGGCTTTGGCTGACATGCTGACCATCTGGGAGCACAAAGGCAAGCTCAAAGGTGTCAAGCTCGCCTACGTGGGCGACGGGAACAACGTAGCCAACTCGCTCGTTCTCGCTGCCGTTTTGCTCGGCCTGGAAGTGCGTGTGGCGACGCCTGTCGGCTATGAGATGGATGCTGCCATCGTGGCAAAAGCTGTCGAGTACGCGAAAAAGAGCGGCGGAAAAATGATGGTGACGCATGATCCAAAAGAAGCAGTCGCGGGGGCCGACGCTGTTTACACAGATGTTTGGACCAGCATGGGCTTCGAGGAGGAAAACGAAGTGCGCCTGAAAGCATTCGCGAATTACCAGGTAAACGAGCAACTGGTGGCACAGGCAGACCGCAACTACCTTTTCCTGCACTGCCTGCCGGCGCATCGCGGCGAGGAAGTGACCGCAGGCGTCATCGACGGACCAAGCTCCGTCATTTTCGATCAGGCTGAAAATCGCTTGCATGCCCAGAAGGCGATTCTGGCAGCGCTGGTATGAACAAGGTTCTAGTCAAATAGAACTAATCGGAATTAAATCCAATAGACTATGAAACTGTGATTGCCGAATTTTGTCACTTATGTGTAAAATATAGCTAGGAAAGTCGCAAAGAAGTACAGACTGTATCTGGTCGCTTGGTCTGTATGGAGCCAGTAGCGAATCCACCCTTCTCGCAACCAGTGCGGAAGGAAAGACGGAGCAGAGGCTGTACTTGGTCGCTTGGCCTCTGACTTGAAAACCAGTAGCGAAGCCAGCTTTCTCCACTATGCACGTAAGGAGGGGAATAGAGATGAAAAAATGGTTCGCGGCGATTTTGATGGTGGTAGCGATCGTGGCTGCTACTTCTGCAAACTTCCATATCGGATAATAAATTTTCGAGGAAACACCGCTTGCTTGAGTGGTGTTTTTTCTTAAACCTTTGGAGGCAAGCGAGATGCTTTTGGATGTAATTTGTTTATCTTTTATTGTTGCTTTAATACGAGGGGGGAGAATAAAGGAATTTCCTAAGTTTAATAAAGTTGCGTTGCTCATCATTACGATTGTTCTCCAAGTTTGCGCTGCATTTTTCCCAACAATGGGAGGCATTTTCATTTCTATCGCGTATGTATTTATATTGGCATTCTTGATGTTTAACAGAGAGTTCGAAGACATGCGCATATTTTTGATCGGATGGTTTCTTAATGCAATTGCTATTTGGACAAACAATGGAAAAATGCCTATAGATTTAGAGCAAGCAAAAAAGTTACCATATGATCTAGAGCCCGTTATCAATGGGACGAATTTTAAGCACAGTGTCTTGACGGAAAGTTCCAATTTGCCATTTTTAACAGATGTAATTTATATGCCCGTGATCATTCCAAGGGTAATCAGTATTGGAGATATCTTTATTATGTTAGGAGCCTTTTTGCTTGTTCAGCGCTTAATGAATAAACCTATCTCGCTATTACAGCTTCATGAAGGTAAAAGATATGCGAAAAAAAATTAATCTCTCTAACCTGATAAAGGGCATTGTAGTGCAGTTTGGCTTTGTTATAGCTGCAATCTGTATTTTTTACAGCTCAATATCGGAATGGGAGCCCAGAGAACATTGGGGAGTATTGTTTACCTATACTCTCCTCACTATCTTTTCCTGTTTTACACCTGTGCGAATTTCCAACACTATTTTGACAGTAAATAATGCTGTCATTTTTTCGGGGATCTTGTTATACGGTGTTTGGGTAGGGGTATGGACTGCGTTAATTGAATCCGTTATCATTGCTTTTCTGGTGAGGTTTCATCCTTTAAAAGCAGCTATTAACATTGGGCAGCTACTAATGACGATTTGGGTAGTAGCTGCTTTGAATGAGTGGATTAACAGTTTCGGTACAATCTCTCCCATCATATCGGATATATTTTTAGCAGTAGTTTACTGGTTTGTAAACCTTATGTTATGTGGATTGGGGATATCTTACTTCTATCAAAACAGTTGGGTCCAAACAGTGAAGGCGATGGCCAAGGGGTTCACCTCTACTTATTTGTTGCTTATGATTTTAGCAGGCGTAGGTTCCAGGCTAGTAGAGACTTACGGACCACTGACATTGATTCCGATGATGATTGCATTTTTTACAATTAATCATGTTTTTCATCATTACTACGAGAATCTTCAAAGGCTTCAACAAAAGGTTGAAGAGGTCAAATCTTTTAACCACAATTTTCTTACAGCCATGGCAGCCTCCATCGACGCCCGCGATCACTATACCAGCGGACATTCTCAACGGGTTGCTCACTGGGGAAAAGAAATTGCCAAAGAAATCGGATTGCCTGCGGATAAAGTGGAGGAAGTGTATGTTGGAGGCATCCTGCACGATATCGGCAAGATTGGCATCGCAGATGAGATTCTCAATAAAAAAGGAAAATTAACACCTGAGGAATACGATACGATTAAACAGCATACGGTGATAGGATACGAAATTATTTTGCAGGCAGGTATGTTTCATGAGCTTCTGCCTGCGATACGATCACACCATGAACGAATGGACGGCAGAGGATACCCTGATGGTTTGATGGGGGATGAGATCCCGCTCATTGCGAGAATTTTGGCCATATCCGATTCGTTCGATGCGATGGTGGCAGATCGGCCTTATCGAAAAGGGTTGCCGGTCGAGGAAGCCCTTCAGGAAATACGCAGAGGAGCAGGAACGCAGTTCGATCCGGAGCTGGCCAGCCATTTCGTTGCGATAGTGGAAAGACTGCCGCGAGAGGAACTGCAGTGCATTATTGGACAAGAATTAAATCCAAAAAAACAGTTACAGGAGGCAAACAGCTAGCTGCCTCTTGTAACTGTTTTTTGTTTGGACGCTTGCAAAGCAACGGCCAGATTTGGATAGCGGCCATTCAATTTTTGCATAAAAACGTTTCTATGCATGGGACGAGGTACTGGATTGCGCGTTCAATCAATGAAAACCCACTATGATCCTTCCGGGAAAAAGGCTTGCATAAAGGACAATACAGACGGAGAATCAACAGAATTTTGGCTGGCAAACAACGACGCGGAAGCGGTATTGCAAGATCAGCTAAGCCTTGCTACACGCCAAAACCAGCCCCCTTGCAATCAACACGACAACTCGGAAAAGCAAAAGCGCCAGAAGGGATACCGTCCTTTCCTCAGGAAAGCGCTTCCTGATTTTGTCTGCGAAAATATCGCGAATAAACAAGAAAAGTGGTTGTATTTTTATTAACTCGTTTGTATAATTACTCACATGAGAGATACTTCGAAACGGGGAGAGAGAATGATGGCAAAAGATAAAATTGTGTTGGCCTATTCTGGCGGTTTAGATACATCGGTAGCAATTAAATGGTTGCAAGACACCTACAATTTCGACGTAATCGCAGTTGCGCTCGATGTAGGCGAAGGGAAAGACCTGGATTTCGTCCAGAAAAAAGCGTTGCAAGTAGGCGCGCTCAAATCGATCGTCGTCGATGCCAAGGAAGCTTTTGCAGAAGAATTCGTTCTGCCAGCCCTGAAAGCAAACGCGATGTACGAAGGCAAATACCCGCTCGTATCGGCTTTGTCGCGTTACCTGATTTCCCGCGTGCTGGTTGAGATCGCGGAAAAAGAAGGCGCGGTAGCGGTAGCGCACGGTTGCACAGGAAAAGGAAACGACCAGGTGCGCTTCGACGTATCCTTCACAGCGCTCAATCCGAACCTGAAAATCGTGGCGCCTGTTCGCGAATGGGGCTGGACTCGCGACGAAGAGATCGAGTATGCGAAAAAGAACAATATCCCGATCCCGATTGATCTGGACAACCCATACAGCATTGACCAAAACCTGTGGGGCAGAAGCTGCGAGTGCGGCGTTCTGGAAGATCCGTGGGCAGCGCCGCCAGAAGGCGCGTACGATCTGACGAAGTCGATTGCAGATGCGCCGGACGAAGCAGAAGAAATCGAAATCACGTTTGTCCAAGGCAAGCCGACTGCCCTGAACGGCGAAGAGCTGCCTTTGTCCGAGCTGATTTTGAAGCTGAACAAAATCGCTGGAAACCACGGCGTAGGCCGCATCGACCACGTGGAAAACCGCCTGGTGGGGATCAAATCCCGTGAAGTGTACGAGACGCCTGCTGCCACAACCCTGATTCTGGCGCACCGCGAACTGGAATTTTTGACACAGCCTCGTGAGGTAGCGCAGTTCAAGCCGATCATCGAGCAAAAAATGTCCCAGGTGATCTACGAAGGTCTGTGGTACTCGCCAATTCGCAACGCGATTCAGGCGTTCATCGAAGAAACGCAAAAACACGTGACTGGCGTTGTACGCGTGAAGCTGCACAAAGGCCATGCAATTGTAGTGGGCCGCAAGTCTGCCTCTTCGCTCTACAGCCATGAGCTGGCGACTTACAACGCTGGCGACCAGTTCGACCATAAAGCAGCGCTCGGCTTCATCAAGCTGTGGGGCTTGCCAACAAAAGTGTACGCAGAAGTGAACGAAGGCGTACTGCATGAGAACAAAAACACCGCGATCAAGATTTTGGATGAAAAGGATGCGATCACGCAATGAAACTGTGGGGAGGACGCTTCACGAAGCCGACGAATCAGCTCGTAGAAGAATATACAGCTTCTATCTCTTTTGACCAGAAGATGTGGCGGCAGGACATCGTCGGCAGCCTGGCTCATGTTGCCATGCTGGGCAAGTGCGGCATCCTGCCGATGGAGGAAGTACGTCAAATCATCGCGGGCTTGAAAAAAGTCAAAGACAAAATCGAGCGCGGGCAAGCGGAGTTTTTGGTTGCTCACGAAGATGTTCATATGAATATCGAAAAAATGCTGATTGAAGAGATCGGTCCGGTGGGGGGCAAGCTTCACACCGGACGGAGCCGCAACGACCAGGTCGCACTCGATATGCACCTGTACTTGAGAGAAAAGCTGATGGAGATCATCCAGTTGGCCATGTATTTGCAGGAAGCGCTGCTTGAGCAGGCCAGTCAGCATCTCGATACGGTTATGCCTGGCTATACGCATCTGCAGCGTGCGCAGCCGGTTTTGTTCGGCTACCACCTGATGGCGTATGTCTCCATGCTTCAGCGCGATATCGAGCGGATGACAGAAACGTGGAAACGGGTGAATGTGCTGCCGCTTGGCGCTGGTGCGCTGGCGGGCACGACCTTCCCGATCGACCGGACGTTTGTCGCGGAGATGCTGCAATTCGACGGCATTTATCAAAACAGCATGGACGCGGTGAGCGATCGCGATTTCATCGTGGAGTTTTTGGCGGACGCTTCCTTGCTGATGACGCATTTGTCCCGTCTGTGTGAGGAACTGGTCATCTGGAGCAGCCAGGAGTTTTCTTTTGTAGAACTGGACGATGCGTTCTGCACAGGCTCCAGCATCATGCCGCAAAAGAAAAATCCGGACGTCGCCGAGCTGGTGCGCGGAAAAACGGGCCGTGTCTACGGCAACCTGTTCGGTCTTTTGACAGTGCTCAAAGGCTTGCCGCTCGCGTACAACAAGGACATGCAGGAAGACAAGGAAGGCATGTTCGATACGGTGGCGACGATCCACGGCGCTCTCGCTTTGCTGACGCCGATGATTAAGACGATGCAGGTGCGGACGGAGCGCATGCGCCAGGCTGTCACCAACGATTTTTCCAATGCGACCGATTTGGCGGACTACCTGGTGCGCAAAAACATGCCGTTCCGCCAGGCTCACGAGGTCGTCGGCAGAACTGTTCTGTACTGCATTGAGCAGCAAAAATATTTGCTGGATTTGACGCTGGAGGAGTTCCAAAGCTTCTCGGGAGTCATCGGGGCAGATGTGTACGACGCGCTGGCAGTGGAAACCGTCGTGAACGCCCGCAACGTGCTGGGCGGAACCGCGCGCAATCAGGTCGAAGCCCAAATTGCCTGGTATCAGGAAAAATGGAAAGAGACACAAGTCTGGGTCGATAAAAACAGCCAGAAAGTGATGATCGAGTCGCTGATTGATGTAGGATCGCCAGCGTAACCGATTAGACGGCAGAAAATGAGTACGGATAGGCATACCAGCCTGTCCGTTTTTTTTGTGCAAAAATTTTTTGGCGTGGCACGAGAGGCTTTCTTGGCGTTTAGCTCGGTTGGTCTGGGGCAATAATTGTGAAAAGGTCATAGGGTCGAAAGCGGGCAAAAAACACCATGCTAGAGAATTACAAAATCAGTCCCCGACAATTTATGATGCTGGTTACCCTTGTCACGATTGGCGATTCCGTGCTCGTCCTGCCCGCCATTGCGGCGGAGCTCGCCAAACAGGACGCCTGGATTTCGGTGACGGTCGGGCTGCTGATCGGACTGGGCAATGTTCTTTTGATGATCGCAGTAGGCAAGTGCTATCCGAATGAAAGCTTCTTTTCTTTTATAGATAACATGTTTGGGCGAGTGTTGGGCACGGTGATTACACTTTCCTTTGTTTGGTACACATTTTTTTCGGCTGCGGCACACGTCCTGGAGACGGGCGATTTTGTCGGGACGTATTTGTTGAATGACACGCCGAGCATAGCCATTCAACTGCTGCTCGTCAGTCTCATCATGTTCGGAGTGCGCCTGGGGCTGCAAACTGTCGCTGATTCCGCGCAAATTTACTTTTACGGGTTCTTTTGCTTTTTCGTGCTGCTGATGCTTTGTCTGATTCCCCAGGCAGACGTAGCCAGACTGCAGCCGGTGCTGGAAAATGGCTGGAAGCCTGTTTTGGCAGGCGCGATTCCGTCCATTGCTTTTCCGTTTTCTGAGCTGGTTATTTTTTTGGCGATCTTGCCATACGTATCCCCGATTCAGAGGCGAATGCGGTATTTTTTGAAAGGCGCATTTTTAGGCGGGCTTGTGCTCGTACTCGTCATTTTAATGTGCATTCTCGTCCTGGGGGCAGACATGACAGCAAGACACGGGTACCCTTCGTATGTGCTCGCCAAGCAAATGAAGATCGGGCTGTTCATCCAACGGCTGGAAGCGATTTTGGCCGTAGTCTGGTTCATCGCTGTCAACGTCAAGATCATGATTTACAGCGTGTTTTTTCAACTGGGGCTGCGGCATGTGTTTCGGATTCGGGAAATGTCTGTACTGACCTTGCCGTACATGGTGATGCTGCTGGTGATGGCGAACATTTTCACGCCGAACATGGTCGTGTACGTGCACATCATCTCGCAGTACTGGCCGTTTTACGATTTTACCTACTCGATTGCCCTGTTGCTTTTGCTCCTGATCGTTCACAAGTTGAGAAGCAAGTATGGTGATCGGAAAAGAAGCCCATCCTAAAAAACGCCGCGACTCTCATGGGAAGAGTGCGGCGTTTTTGCTTTTACAACTTTTACAAAGCCATGCGCAAAATTTCGCGGACATCTTCTTTGGTCAATGTTTTGAACTGACCAATCGGGCCAAACGGCGTCGCTTTTTCCGCCATCAGCTCCAAATGCTCGTCTGTAATTTCGTAGTCCGCCAAACGGGTCGGCGCTCCGATGCGGGCAAAGAACGCTTCTGTTGCCGCAATTCCTTCTAACGCCACTTCCTCGTCTGTTTTGCCGGCGGGATCGACATTCCACACCTCCACGGCGAAGCGGACGAAGCGGGCGACGTTTTCGCGATAGACGTAGCGCATCCATTTCGGGAAGATGATCGCCAGGCCGCCGCCGTGCGGAATGTCGTACACGGCGCTGACGGCGTGCTCGATGGAGTGGGTAGCCCAGTCAGTTGTCACGCCGACAGGCAGCGTGCCGTTGAGCGCCATCGTTCCGCAGTACAGGATGTTGGCGCGGGCATCGTAGTCGTGCGGGTTTTCCAGGACGCGCTCGGCGTTTTCAATGACGGTTTTCATGATCGACTCGGCGAAGCGCGTCTGGAGCGGAATCTCGGTTGTATGCGTGAAATACTGTTCGAAAACGTGCGACAAAATATCGCTGATTCCGTAGATCGTCTGATCGCGCGGGACGCTGAACGTATTTTCCGGATCGAGGATGGAGAAGGTCGGGAAGGTGGTGCCAGCCCCGTGCTTTTCTTTTGTTTCCCAGTTCGTAACGACGCTGCCTCTGTTCATTTCCGAGCCTGTTGCGGCCAGCGTCAGAACGGTGCCGAGAGGCAAGGCTTTTTCGGCCACTGCTTTGCGCGAGTAAAAATCCCACACATCCCCTTCGTAGGGGACGCCGACAGCTACTGCCTTGGCCGCGTCAATCACGCTTCCGCCGCCAACGGCGAGAATCCAGTCGACCCCTTCTGTCCGGCACAGATCAATCCCTTTTTTCACCGTGCTAAGACGAGGGTTCGGCTCGACGCCAGGCAACTCCAATACGCGGCAGCCCGCAGCTTGCAGAAGCGCTGTGACCTTGTCGTAAAGACCGGAGCGCTTGATGCTGCCGCCGCCGTACACAAGCAATACCGTGTTGCCGAGCTGCTTGGCTTTTTCCTCCAGTTGGGCCAACTGTCCCCGGCCGAAAATAAGTTGTGTCGGGTTGTAGTACACGAAGTTTTCCATCTTGCCAGCTCCTCTCATACTCATGCATACATTCATTGTAGCGGACTGCCCTGACCCGTGCCAGCGAGCGATGTGCTGCTGTAATTTTTTGGACATTTCATGTCGGATGGAAGAGAAACGAGGCGGTTTCGACAAGAAATGAGAGATTTAGTGGATACCATCCGCGAAACAGGGTGGTATAATAAATAAGATGGGTAACCTCGCTGTTTTTCAACAAGGTATGGCAACGGTTGCCCGAGGGAAGAGGGGTTTTGTCGATTTTGCCTGAAAAAGCAGCATTTCGGCGGAAAAACAAAAAATCAGGATCAAGAGAATATAGAAGGATCTGACAATGTAGGATGTGATTTGCTTGATCGAGATGTTTGATGTTTGGAAAACGTACCCGAATGGCACGAATGCTTTGAAGGGTATCAACATTCGGATTGAAAAAGGCGAATTTGTGTATGTGGTTGGGCCGAGCGGCGCGGGAAAATCCACGTTCATTAAGCTCATGTACCGCGAAGAGAAGCCGACCAAGGGCCAAATTTTTCTCGGCGGATTCAATGTCAGCCGGATCAAGGAACGGCAAATTCCGCTCGTTCGCCGCAGCATCGGGGTTGTCTTCCAGGATTTCAAACTGTTGCCGACACTCACTGTATTCGAAAATGTCGCATTTGCGATGGAGGTAATCGAGAGTAACCCGAAGCAGATCAAGCCGCGCGTCATGGACGTGCTGGGATTGGTCAAATTGAAGCACAAGGCGAAAATGCTGCCAAACGAGCTGTCTGGTGGCGAGCAGCAACGGGTGGCACTCGCGCGGGCGCTGGTAAACAACCCGGGCATTATTATCGCGGACGAGCCGACGGGTAACCTCGACCCGGAGACGTCCTGGGAGATCATGAAGCTGTTTGAGGAAATCAACCAGCGCGGTACGACTGTCGTCATGGCGACGCACAACCGGGAGATTGTCAACACGATGAGAAAGCGGGTCATTGCCATCGAGGCAGGACAGATCGCCCGTGATGAGCAGAGAGGGGATTACGGTTATGAAGATTAGAACGCTGGGACGCCATGTCCGTGAAGGGGTCAAAAACCTCGGCCGGAACGGCTGGATGTCGTTCGCGTCGGTCAGTGCCGTTACGATCACCCTTTTCATTTTGGGCGTGTTCCTCATCTTGGCAATGAACGTCAACTACTTTGCCAAATCAGTCGAAAAACAAGTGGAAATCAGAGTCTTCATGGCGGACCTTACCCCCAAGGAAGACTTGCAAAAATTCGAACAGAGCGTGCGCAACATGCCGACGGTGGAGTCCGTCGAGTTCATTTCCAAGGACGAAGGCTTGAAGCAGTTCAAGGAAAGCATGGGCGACAAGGCGTACCTTTTTGACGGCTTGGAAAAGGGAAATCCGCTTCCCGATTCTTTTGTGGTCAAGACGAAGCTGCCGCAAGATACGCCGGCAGTCGCCAATCAAATCAAGCAAATGAAATCGGTCAGAAGCTTGAACTACGGGGAGGGGACGGTTGAAAAGCTGTTCGCTGCCACTGACACTGTGCGAAACGTCGGGATCGGCTTCATCGTCGGCCTGGGCTTTACCGCCATGTTTTTGATTGCCAACACGATCAAGCTGACGATTGTCGCGAGACGCCGAGAGATCGAGATCATGAAGCTGGTTGGCGCGACAAACTGGTTTATCCGCTGGCCGTTTTTTGTAGAAGGACTGCTGATGGGAGTGTCCGGGGCGCTGATCCCGATCATCATGCTGACAGTTGGCTACTACTACCTGCTGGATGCTATCAATACCAGCTTCGAAGCTTCCCAACTGTTCAAACTGTTGCCATTGTACCCATTGGTATATCAGGTAGCCCTCGCTTTGCTGGCGATTGGCGCGTTTATCGGAATCTGGGGAAGCTTGGTGTCTGTGCGCCGCTTCTTGCGAGTTTAACATTGGAAAACGTGGGAGGAGTATCATGAGAAAGAGGATCCTATACACACTCTTAATCACCGGCCTCTTGGCTGGTTCTGCGATCCCGACTAACGTGAGCTGGGCAGCCAGCAAAGCATCTTTGGACAAGATCAATCGCGAGTTGAAGGAAATACAGCAAAAGAAGAAACAACAGCAGCAACAATTGAAGCAAACCGAGCAGCAGATCAGTGTCGTGCAAAAGGAACAGCAAGATTTGCAGACGCAACTGATGACGATCGACCTGCGCCGCAACGAGGCGCAAAACAAGCTGGACAAGCTCGAAAAGCAAATGAATGAAACAAAGGAAAAAGCTGCCGAGGCGCAAGATCAACTGGACGAGGCGAAGGATCGGGTAGCGAAGCGGGAAACGCTGCTGAAAACCCGGGTAAAATCCATGTATGAACGGGGAAATGTCTCGTACCTGGACGTGCTGCTCGGATCGTCCGACTTTGGCGATTTTCTGACCCGCATGGAGGGTTTGCAGTTGATCCTTGAGCAGGATACGCGTATCCTAGAAGACAATATTCGCGACAAAGAAACGATCGAGACGAAGAAGAAAGAAATCGAGCATCAACTGACCGTTTACGCGGGAATGCTCGACGAGGCGGAAGCGCTCAAGGCTGAACTGGACAAGCAGTACAAGCAAAGTCTCGTGGTCAAGGCCGAACTGAAGAAAAAAGAGGCCGCACTGGAAGAAGACCTGGAGCAGTACGGACAGCAACTGATCGAAATCACACGTCAGGAAGCCGCCAAATATGCGGAGCGTGTGCGCGCGATGAGCGCGTCCAGCACAGGGTACAAGGGCGGCAAGCTCGGTTTGCCGATCGCGGACGGACAGTTTCGCTTCAGTTCAGGCTTCGGGATGCGGTCAGACCCGTTTACAGGCCGTTCTGCTGGGCATAATGGTGTAGACATGGCAGCACACAAAGGAACGCCGATCTTGGCTGCGGCTGACGGGGTCGTCATTTTCGCAGGGTATTCCAACGGCTTCGGGAATACGGTAATGATTAAACACAGTGCGGAGATCACCACGCTCTACGGACACATTCGCGAGGGTGGCATCAAGGTTTCTGTGGGACAATCCGTATCGAGAGGCCAAAAAATCGCCGAAGTAGGCTCTACTGGCCGCTCTACCGGAAATCACCTTCATTTTACCGTCTACAAAAACGACGTTGCCGTCAACCCTATGCCGTACCTGAAATAGTCAAGCAACGGGCAGCCAGACAAATATTGCTAACGGCAAATGCATACACTAGCAGCATATCTTTTTGCCGGTAGCACAAAGGATGGTGACGTGAGTAGTGAGATGGAAAGGACGTACCGTATTAGCGCTTGTGCTCATCTCGATGGTGGCCAGCAGCTTTTTGACCATAGCGATGATGAAGACATCAGCCAGCGCGAACGCAACTCAGAATGGGGCGCTGACTGCGTCCACAGGCGCGGTGTTTTCGGGAGGCTCGGAATATCCCCAGGAGTTCAAGAAGCTGTATGAAGCGTTTACAGCGATTAAAAAAGACTACATTCAAACGGTTACGAATGAACAGTTGGTAGAAGGCGCAATCGGCGGGATGGTCGGAGCTTTGGAAGATCCGTACAGCGATTACATGGACCCGAAATCAGCCGAAGAGTTTACCTCGACGCTGCATTCGACTTTCCAGGGAATCGGCACAGAGGTCACGATGCAAAACGGACGGGTTACCGTCGTCTCGCCGTTCAAAGGTTCTCCGGCCGAGCGTGCGGGTCTTAGACCGAACGACCAGATTTTGAGCGTCAACGGAGAATCGCTGGAAGGCTTGGATCTGCATCAGGCCGTGACCAAAATTCGCGGGCCAAAAGGAACGAAAGCCGTTCTGAAGGTCGTTCGCGCAGGAGTGGCAGAGCCGCTCAACATCGTGTGCATTCGTGACGATATTCCAATCGAAACGGTGAATAGCCAAATTATCGAGAAAAACGGCGTAAAGGTCGGCGTGATCGGCATTACCCAGTTCTCGACGGAAACAGCCAAGCACTTCAAGGAGCAGCTTGCTTCCCTGGAGAAAACGGGAATCGGCGGCCTCGTCATCGACGTGCGCGGCAATCCGGGCGGCTATTTGCTGGCTGTCAAAGAAATCGGAGAAGTGCTCGTGCCGAAAAAAGGCGTCATCGTCGCCATTGAGTACGGTGCTGGCGGGCAGCAAAAAGAAGAGTACCGCTCGACAACGGATGCTGCCAAACCGTATCCGATTGCGGTCCTGATTAACGGCGGAAGTGCCAGTGCCTCGGAAATTTTGGCCGGGGCGATGCGCGACAGCGGCAACTACAAGCTGGTCGGCGAAAAGAGCTTCGGAAAAGGCACTGTCCAAAGCACGATGGAAATGACGGACAAGAGCCAGCTCAAGCTGACCATCGCCAAATGGGTCACCCCAAGCGGCGAATGGATTCACAAAAAAGGAATCGAGCCGGACTTCAAGGTCGCGCAGCCTGATTATTTCAATGCGACGCAGTTGCCAGCCGACAAGGAGCTGGCCCGCGACATGGCAGGCGCTGACGTGAAGAACCTGCAACTGATCCTGACCGGACTGAAATTGTCGCCAGGCCGCGATGACGGCTACTTTGACGAAAAGACCGAACAGGCGATCAAGCAGTTCCAGACGGCGAAAAAGCTGCCTGTAACCGGAAAAGTGGACGCGGCGACCCGCAGTCAGCTCGAAGAAAGCTTGCGCGAAACGATGCGCAAGCCGGAGAACGATCTGCAATTGCAGAAGGCGCTGGATGTCGTTACCGGCAAATAGGAAAAATAATCAAGAACAGGGAAGCAGGGAAATTCCGCTTTTCCGTAGAAATGATAACCACGGCAAATCACATGTCGTGGTTTTCTTTTTTTCCATTTGAGGTGAGGCAATTGGCGATTCAGGCAGATATGCTTTCCATTGCATATGGCTTTGCCGCATTTTTTCTCAATCCCGTTTTTTACCTCTTTCTCGGCTTCATTTACTTGCACTATCGCAGACAGATGAAGCTGGAAAGGCAGCTCTTTGCCGCACGCATGCAGTCTCCGCTCCTTTCGACAATCCGCGCAGTAGGGATGGGCGTGGCAGGGGGATTGTGCATCTCTCTTCTCGCCGCAGGACTGGGAGTCGTCGTGCAGGCGCAGGATTTGTGGATTTTATGGGCATTGGCCCTTCTTTTGGCGCTGGTTCGCTTGCGTTTTCTCTGCTTTGCTTATGCGGCGGGTCTGCTGACGGTTTTCCATGTAATTGCCCAACTGTTTCCGGGTTTGCAGGACGTTCCTGGTCTGGGCAGTGTGTGGACAATGCTGCTGCAGGCGAAGCCGATTCCGCTCCTTGCCCTGGTAGCCATCATGCACTTGATCGAAGCGATGCTCGTCCGCTGGAACGGAGGCAGGGACGCTTCTCCGCTGTTTGTCGAAGGACAGCGCGGACGAATCGTCGGGGCTTACTTGTTGCATTCTTTTTGGCTGACTCCGCTTGCCCTGTTCGTCCAGGTGGAGCCGGGGACGATCAGTGGCGCGCTTTATCCGGGTTGGCCGTTTTTTTCAGGCGAGCTTGCTTCCTTCGGACTGATGCTGCTGCCGACGGTTACGGGTTTTTCGGATATGACCCAGACGATGACACCATTGGAAAAGGTCAAGCAAATTTCCAAAAACCTTACCTGGTACGCAGTCGGGCTTTTGGCGCTTTGCGCCCTGTCCGTCTTGTTTGCCCCGCTCGTTTTGCTCGCTGCCCTGTTTGCGTTGTTCGGGCATGAAGCGTTGTTTTTCTGGAGCCAGTGGAAAGAAAGGAAGCGTTCTCCTTACTACATCCAGTCTTCACGCGGCATCAAGGTCATGGGAGTCATCCCGGGCACGCGGGCAGAGGAGATCGGGATTGCGACAGGAGAAATCATCGTGAAGGTCAACGGCATTCCGGTGCGAGACAAGGAAGACTTGTACCCGGCGTTGCAGGCCAATCCGGCTTTTTGCAAAATGGAAGTGCTCACGCGCGAAGGCGAGATGAAGTTTGTGCAGTGCGCTGTCTACGCGGGCAATCACCATCAATTGGGAATCATCGTGGTGCCGGACGCAACGACTCGCGTATTTGTCGATTTGAAACGATCCAGCGTCGTCGAGCTTATCAAGCAGAAGCTGGAAAAACTGAATGTCGGAGCTTGATGTATCGAACGAGAGAAGGGGAGAAGGTATGCGCCAACGGTTGCGTGCCTTCTTTTTTTTGGATAGACAGGTTCGATAAAAACATTTTTCTGAAAAGCTCGTCTGTTCGTAAAACTTACGCCTGGCTGGCGCGTCTACCTTTACGAGGAAATGAAGGGAGTGAGTCATTTGTCCGATCTGAAAAAAACGGTCTTGTGCGTTTTGACTGGGGCGTTAACGGCGACAAGCATAATGGTTGCGCCATTTGCCGGAGCAAGCGCAGAAAAATCGGCCAGTTCTGTACTCGCAGCGAATGCCGAGAGCGCAGTCCCTGCACCTGTTGCCAAAGGGGTGCAAAAATTGGTTCGGCTGTTGCCGGAACTGTCTTCGCGCAAGGTCGTTTACGGTGGCGATGTGGATGGACCAGGTGTCAGCGGCGTAAAAGTGTCTTTTGTGCGGGCGGCCACCGGAACAGCTCAGGGGGAGGACAGCGCGATTTTTGACCGAGCCACAGGGAATTTGCTCCAGTTGGACCTCGTTCCCGCCAAAATGGCAAAGCCAGCATTTCCGACTGACCAGCAAGCGAAAACGCGAGCGCAGACTTTCCTGACAGGCTTGCTTGCTGGAAATACGTATCAGGCGAGAGAAGTGAAGAAGGAAGAAGGCAAACTGACGGTCAGAATGGTTCGCAAAGTGAACAATGTGGTGTTCGACGATGCGTATGACAGCTTTGTCAGCTTCGACGCCGCGGGGCGGCTTGTCGGGTTGCGGATGTTTGACGGGCGATTGTATGAAACCGTGAATCTGGCGGTACTCCCTTCGCCGCAGCGCGTCATTTCCGCAGCGCAAGCAGTGGGCAAGTGGAAGGGACAACGCCCGCTGGAGCTGGTGTACTTGCTGCCGGAGCAGGAGCAAAACAATCAGACGGCAGCGCGTCTCGCCTATATTGTCAAGGATGGAGTCATTTCGCAGGAGCATACCGGCAGTGCCTTGGACGCGTTCAGCGGAAAAAGGCTGGCAGCACCAGTCCAGCAGGCACAAATTTTGAACGTGACCGGGACAGGGGAAAAGTGGAGCGCGCAGACCGAGAACGAGGCCCGCAATTTGCTGCGCATCCTGTTCAAACTCGAATCAGCCAATTTGCCGCTTGCCGTATTGGACGAGAAGTACGATGACGGCCAGGAGCGCCGTTTCTTTATTTGGGGTTACTTCCCGGAGAGTGTCGCCGATGCGGACAAGAAATACCACATCGGAAGTTTTCCGGTAGGGATCAGCCAGGCCCAAAAGCACCATATTATGCTCGAAACCGATGCCAAGACAGGGCGGCTGATTCGTTTTGTCTACAAGCAGGCAGATGAGCAGTGGTCCACCGCCAAAACAGACAAGAGCCGGGATCGCAAAGGGGCGGAAGCGTTGTTGCGAAGACTCGTGCCTTCCGGAAGCAACCAGTTGAGGCTTGCCGATGTCGGCACCGACAAATATACGACGCTGGTGGCCGACCCGCTTATCGGCGGCGTTCCTGTCTACCGGATCGGGCAGATGAAAGAAGAAGGGATGTACACGATTACCGCAAATGCGTGGACGGGCAAGGTCGAGGAAGTTATCGTGAAGCGCCCGGACAACATGGTTTTCCCCGCTCGCGCCAAGGCGATCAATGAACAGGGAGCGATGGAGCGATTGCTGCAAGCCATGCCGCTTGAACTGACCTACATTCACCAAAAGGATCGGCAAACAAGCGCGATGAGCTGGAAGCTTGGCTATGACCTGTCCTTCCGCCAGACCCGCTCGCACTGTTTTTGCGGGGGCGATGTGAAGATAGATACGACGTTGTATGTCGATGCGCTTACGGGACAGACGGTCGTAAAAGAATAGGGACAAGTAAAAAGAAAAAGCCGCACGCTCCAGAGAGAGCAAGTGCGGCTTTTTCGCATAGAAAGGACTAGGCGCTCGCTTCAAACCCGGTGATTTGATTCAGCGCAATTTTTTTGTCATCAGTCAAGACGAACTCCACGACGCCGTTTTTCATGCTGACGGCTTTAATGACACCGTTCAGGCTGTTGTCTATGGTCGAGCCGTCTGTATTGGTTTGCTTTTCCGTATAGGTGATGTTGAAGCCGATCATTTGGGCGTACTGCAGCGAATTGCTCATGACGCTGCTGTCCGGCCTGACGCTCATGCCCACGACCTGATCGAGCTTGACCGTCATGCCGTTATCGAGCGTAAACTGTGTGGCGCCGTCTTTCATGGAGAAGCCGGTGACGACCGCGTTGGCGATTTCATCTACTTTGGTGATGTCGTCTGTGGTCGCCGGATTGCCGTCTTTGTCTACTTCCTTGGTCGTCTTGTACGAGATTTCCTTGCCGATCATGTTCATGAACTTCACGCTGCTATCCAGCGCATTTCCGGTCATGCCTTGCGATTCCAGACCTTTGATGTCCGCGAGCGGAATCGGGGTAGACTCTCCGGCGACGCGGAAGTAGATTTTGCCGCTGTCCATGTAAACGGCGTCGAGCACGCCTTCCTTCGTCTCCGTCGAGGTTTCACCCGTCACCTCGTCTTTGGTCGTGAGGGAGTAGGTGGCGGTGCGGCCGATCAGCGACTCGTACTTTTCCAGCGTCAGCATGCTGTTGTTCGATTGCTCCATCAGCGTCGCCATCTTGGTG
This sequence comes from Brevibacillus sp. NSP2.1, assembly GCF_000470975.2. Lineage (NCBI taxonomy): Bacteria > Bacillati > Bacillota > Bacilli > Caryophanales > Paenibacillaceae > Brevibacillus > Brevibacillus sp. NSP2.1. Next base: position 678,711 of record NZ_CP048274.1, read on the forward strand.
ATTTTTTCCACCATGGTCATCATGCTCGTTTGCTGGATGAACTGGGAGTTGTCCATCGGGGACATCGGGTCCTGATGCTTCAACTGCTCCAGCAGCAGCTTCATGAAGGCGTTGTTGTCAAGCTCTGTGGTGAACTCCTTTTTACCTTGATAGCTCATATGTGGTTGAATATAAGGATTATTTTTAACGGTGGTTCCGATATCTGACATGTCGATCCTCCCTGAAGGTGGCGAGTCTAACCGTACGTGCTTGTACACTACTACTTATTATCGGTATAATGTGTCGAAGGATGAAGACAAACATTTGTTCGAATTTCGGCTTATCATAGCCGGAATTGTGTTATAATGGAAATAGAAACAGTTATGCAACGAGGAGATGAACGAGGGAATGGACCGTTTTGAATTGGTATCGGAGTATCAACCGTCCGGTGACCAGCCGACCGCGATCGCCGAACTGGTAGCGGGGCTCCAGGCAGGCAAGCGGCACCAGACGTTGCTCGGGGCCACTGGTACGGGAAAAACCTATACGGCCGCCCAGGTGATTGCCCAGGTGAACAAGCCGACACTGGTGATGGCGCACAACAAGACATTGGCTGCCCAGCTATGCGCAGAGTTCAAGGAGTTTTTCCCGAATAACGCGGTGGAATACTTCGTCAGCTACTACGACTACTACCAGCCGGAAGCGTACATTCCCCAATCGGATACGTTTATTGAAAAAGACTCCAGCATCAACGACGAGATCGACAAGCTGCGTCACTCGGCGACCAGTGCCCTGTTTGAGCGGCGCGACGTCATTATTGTGGCGTCGGTATCGTGCATCTACGGCTTGGGTTCGCCGGAAGAATACAAGGAGCTGCTGCTGTCGCTGCGCGTCGGCATGGAAAAAGGACGAGACGAGATTTTGCATCGGCTGGTCGACATCCAGTACACGCGCAACGACATCAACTTTACGCGGGGGACCTTCCGGGTGCGCGGAGACGTCGTGGAGATTTTTCCGGCGTCACAGAGCGAGCAGGCGATTCGCGTGGAGTTTTTCGGAGACGAAATTGAGCGAATTACCGCCATTGACGTGCTGACCGGAGAGATTTTAGGGCAGCGCGACCACGTAGCGATTTTCCCTGCGTCCCACTATGTCACCCGCGAAGAAAAAATGAAGCTGGCCGTCCAAAGCATCGAGGCGGAGCTGGAAGAGCGGCTGGCAGAGCTGCGCGCAGCCGGGAAGCTGCTGGAAGCGCAGCGGCTGGAGCAGCGGACGCGCTACGATATTGAGATGATGCTGGAGATGGGCTTTTGCTCCGGGATCGAAAACTACTCGCGCCATCTGACGGGGCTTCCGGCAGGGCACGCTCCGTACACGCTGATGGATTACTTTCCAGAGGACTACCTGCTGTTGATTGACGAGTCGCACATGACCTTGCCGCAGGTGCGGGGGATGTACAACGGCGACCAGGCGCGCAAGAACGTACTGGTCGAGCATGGATTCCGCCTGCCGTCTGCGAAGGATAACCGCCCGCTGCGATTCGAGGAGTTTGAGCAAAAAATCAACCAGGCGATATACATCTCGGCAACGCCCGGCCCGTATGAGCTGGAGCACTGCCCGGAACTGGTGCAGCAGGTCATTCGCCCGACAGGACTGGTCGACCCGACGATCTCGGTGCGCCCGATCAAAGGGCAAATTGACGATCTCATCGGGGAAATCCAGGCTACGATTGCCAAAAACGAACGCGTCCTCGTCACGACATTGACGAAAAAAATGTCGGAGGACCTGACCGATTACTTGAAAGAAATCGGGATCAAGGTCCGCTACTTGCACTCCGACATCAAGACGATCGAACGGATGCAGATTTTGCGTTCCTTGCGATTGGGCGAATTTGACGTGCTGATCGGGATCAACCTGTTGCGGGAAGGTCTGGACTTGCCCGAGGTTTCGCTTGTCGCTATTTTGGACGCCGACAAGGAAGGCTTCCTGCGCAACGAGCGCTCCCTGATCCAGACGATCGGGCGGGCAGCCCGGAACGCCGAAGGGCGCGTGATTATGTACGCGGACAAGATGACGGACTCGATGAACTCGGCGATTCGCGAGACGGAGCGCCGCCGCGCCATCCAGCTCGCCTACAACGAGAAGCACGGCATCACCCCGCAGACGGTGAAAAAAGCTGTGCGCGAAGTGATTGAGGCGACAAAGGTGGCCGAGGAAAAAGCGGACTATTTGCCACACGCCGATTTCAAGAAGATGCCGAAGAAAGATCGACTGGCTGTCATCGAACGCATGGAAGAAGAAATGAAGGAAGCGGCGCGCAACCTCATGTTCGAGCGTGCGGCCGAACTGCGTGATTTGATTCTGGAGCTGAAGGCGGAACTCTAAGGAGAGGTTTTTTCATGCCATTGGAACATATTGTCGTCAAGGGCGCGCGTGCCCACAATCTGAAAAACATTGATGTAGTGATTCCGAGGGACAAATTCGTCGTATTGACGGGTTTGTCCGGCTCGGGAAAGTCTTCCCTTGCTTTTGACACGATTTACGCAGAGGGACAGCGGCGCTACGTGGAGTCTCTCTCTGCCTATGCCCGCCAGTTCCTCGGGCAGATGGACAAGCCGGATGTGGATTCGATTGAAGGGCTGTCGCCCGCTATTTCCATCGACCAGAAGACGACGAGCCGCAACCCGCGCTCCACAGTCGGTACGGTGACGGAAATCTACGACTATTTGCGTCTTTTGTATGCGCGTGTGGGCAGAGCGATCTGTCCCGAGCACGGCATCGAAATTCAGTCCCAGACGATCGAGCAGATGGTAGATCGCCTGATGGAGTACCCGGAGCGCACGAGAATGCAAATCCTCGCGCCGATGGTACAGGGGCGCAAGGGAGAGCACGTCAAGCTGCTGGAGGACATTCGCAAGCAGGGCTTCGTGCGCGTGCGTGTGAACGGCGAAATTACCGATTTGTCCGAGGACATCAAGCTGGAAAAAAACAAAAAGCACAACATCGAAGTCGTGGTGGACCGCGTCGTCGTGAAGCCGGATGTGCAGTCGCGCCTCGCGGACTCTTTGGAGACGGCTTTGCGCCTCGCGGACGGCAAGGTGATCGTCGACGTGATGGAGCAGGAGGAGCTGTTGTTCAGCGAGAAGCACGCCTGCCCGATTTGCGGATTTTCCATCGGCGAGCTGGAGCCGCGAATTTTCTCTTTCAACAGTCCGTTTGGCGCGTGCCCGGAGTGCGACGGTTTGGGCGTAAAGCTGGAGGTAGACCCGGACATGGTCGTTCCGGATGCGACCAAGACGTTGCATGACGGCGCGATTGGCGCCTGGGAGCCGAAGTCGTCGACTTACTATCAGCAGTTGCTGGAATCGGCTTGCCGCCACTTTAACATTCGCATGGACATTCCATACGAGGAGCTGCCCCCGGAGCAAGTGCAGATTTTGATGTACGGCAGCGAAGGGGAGAAAATCCAGTTCCGCTATGAAAATGAGTTCGGGCAAGTCAGGGAAGCGGTTGTGCCGTTTGAAGGCGTCATTCCGAATCTGCAACGCCGTCATCTGGAAACCAGCTCGGACTACATTCGCGAGCAAATCGAAGGCTTCATGAGCCAAAAACCTTGCCCTGTCTGCAAAGGGCACCGTTTGCGTCAGGAGAGCCTCGCTGTGAAGGTTGGAGAGCGCAGCATTTCCGAGCTGACGACGCTGTCGATTCTCGATGCACACCAGTTCATTAATGAACTGGTGTTGACCGAGCGGGAAGCGAAGATTGCCAACCTGATCGTGAAGGAAATCAAGGCACGGCTCAACTTTTTGATCGACGTCGGGCTGGATTACTTGACTCTGAGCCGGGCGGCCGGGACATTGTCCGGGGGCGAGGCGCAGCGGATCAGGCTGGCTACCCAGATCGGCTCCAGCCTGATGGGCGTCCTCTACATCCTCGACGAGCCGAGCATCGGTCTGCACCAGCGGGATAACGCCCGCCTGATTAAGACCCTGGAGCATATGACCAAGCTGGGGAACACGCTGATCGTCGTCGAGCATGACGAAGATACGATGATGGCTTGCGACTACATTATCGACATCGGGCCTGGTGCGGGTATTCACGGTGGCCAGGTAGTGTCTGCGGGCACGCCGGAAGAAGTGATGAAGGATGAAAACTCGCTCACAGGCGCCTATTTGAGCGGTCGCAAGTTCATTCCGGTCCCGCTGGAGCGCAGAAAGCCTACAGACAAATGGATCAAAATCGAGGGCGCGAAGGAAAACAACCTGAAAAACGTCACAGCGAAAATTCCGCTGGGATTGTTCGTCGCTGTGACAGGTGTATCAGGCTCCGGGAAAAGTACGCTCATCAACGAGATTTTGCAAAAGGCGCTGTCGCGCGATCTGAACGGCGCCAAAGTAAAGCCGGGCGAACACCGCCGCATCGTGGGACTGGAGCATCTGGACAAAGTCATTGATATCGACCAATCCCCAATTGGCCGGACGCCGCGCTCCAATCCGGCGACGTACACAGGCGTCTTTGACGACATTCGCGATCTGTTTGCCTCGACGAACGAAGCGAAGGTGCGCGGTTACAAAAAAGGTCGCTTCAGCTTCAACGTCAAAGGCGGGCGCTGTGAGGCGTGCAGCGGCGACGGGATTATCAAAATCGAGATGCACTTTTTGCCGGACGTGTACGTGCCTTGCGAGGTGTGCCACGGCAAGCGCTACAACCGGGAGACGCTCGATGTAAAATACAAGGGCAAGAGCATCGCTGACGTGCTGGAAATGACGATTGAGGATGCGGTGGAGTTTTTCCGCAATCTGCCGAAGATCGAGCGCAAGCTGCAAACGATTGTGGACGTCGGCCTTGGCTACATGAAGCTGGGACAGCCTGCAACGACTCTCTCCGGCGGGGAAGCGCAGCGCGTCAAGCTGGCCTCCGAGCTGTATCGCCGCAGCACAGGGCGCACGCTGTACATTTTGGATGAGCCGACAACAGGCTTGCATACGGATGACATCGACCGTCTGCTCAAGGTGTTGCAGCGCCTGGTGGAAAACGGCGACACAGTACTCGTCATCGAGCACAATCTGGATGTCATCAAAACGGTCGATTACATCGTCGATTTGGGGCCAGAAGGCGGTACCCGCGGCGGACAGATTGTCGGCACAGGTACGCCGGAAGAAGTGGCGCAATTGGAAGGCTCGTACACGGGAACGTACTTGAAGCCGATTTTGGAAAGAGATAGAGCGAGAACCATGGCCAAGCTGGAACAGTTGGTATCGAAGTAAACAAAGATGGCCTCCCTGGTAAAAGCAGGGGGGCGTCTTTTTCTGTCCAAAACAAGCCGGGCAAGAAAAAGGGAACCGCTAAAAGCGTGGCGAGGCTGCGCCATGCCATGCTCATGCTGGCAAGAGACGGGGGAGAAGAACATGGAATACGTGGCTAAAGCGCTGGCGGCCCTCCCAGCCGATCTGGTGGAGGAAGCGAAAAAATGCTTTGACGGTCAAGACCCTGCACACGATTGGCAGCATAATTTGCGCGTGCTGGCGATGTGCGAGCGGATCGGGGGCGAGGAAGGGGCGGACATGCAGGTGCTGCGCCTCGCTGCTTTGCTGCACGATGTCGGGAGAGCGGAGGAGCGGCAGACCGGGGAGTGCCACGCGGAAATCAGCGCGCGAATGGCAGGAAAATGGCTGCGGGAGCGCGGCATGGAAGAAGAACTGATCGCGCGGGTACAGTCCGTGATCCTCGCCCATCGCTTTCGCAAGGAGCGTCCGCCTGTAAGCCTGGAAGAAAAAATCTTGTTCGATGCGGACAAGCTCGATTCAATTGGCGCTATTGGAGTTGCCAGAGTTTTTGCTTATACTGGGGTTATTGGAGGGCCTATCCAATCCGACGACCCGCAGCAGCATACTCCGCTCAAGGAGTATGACTGGAAGCTGCAGCGCATCAAAGACAGGCTGTTCACCAAAACGGCCCAAGCGATTGCGCAGGAACGGCACGCGTTCATGGTCCGCTTTTTTGCGCAGTGGGAGCGGGAAGTGAAAGGACTCCAGTAGACGCTGGGGAAACTGGCGGAAGGAGGAATGAGGATGATCCGCTGGATAATCAAAATGCTCCTGAACGGAGCTGCCTTGCTTTTCATTAGCAAATGGTTTGCGTCCATTTATGTTGCGAATTTCACCGTGGCATTGTGGGCCATTCTGATTTTGGGTGTCGTGAACACGTTGATTCGTCCGGTGCTGATGTTTTTTACTTTGCCGCTGACGATCCTGACGTTGGGGCTTTTCTGGTTTGTCATCAACGCTGTGACGTTTGCCCTGACAGCCTACTTCATTGACGGATTCGAAGTGGGACCGTGGCCGGACAATATCGGCATCGTCATCGTGGCTGCCGCGCTGATGAGTATTTTTGGCTGGTTGATCGAAATGGTTGTCGGCATGAAAAAAGAGAAAAGGTAGAAAGCATCAAAAAAACCCGCGGACTCTTTCGGGAGAGTTCGCGGGTTTGCTATTGTGGCGGGATTATGCTTGATTGTTAGATTTCTCTTCGTTTCGCATGTGAGGCGGGAGTGGTTCGTACAAGAAACCGACTTTCATAACACCTGCGACGCTCAAAACAGACAGGGCGCCAAAGAAACTGCAAACAGTGGAAAGCACTTTCTTCATGGGTATCATCCTCTCGAAAATGTTTTTTCTAGGAAAGATACAAAGCGAAACGAAACAGGCATGAGAAGCAGAGACTGATAGATAATTGCTAGTATGTAAGTCATAGGTAGCTTATAGGAATATCTTACCAAGAAAAGTGAGAGAATGCAACCAATAACTATCAGTAGAATAGCGATTTTTCGATGCTTTTTCTGGACAGTTGGGTTGTCTGGCATGTATGTATGTTTAGCTGGAGCGTATGTATAATTGATAAATGTTCCTGCCCCTGCAACGAGAAGGATGAGGAGTGGCATGACAGCAACAGAAGCCAGAGAAACATACTTGATAATAGCACCGCCAATAAGTAAGAGCAGGAGTGTCGCTACTAGACAGGACCATGGATTTTTAAAATGAACGCCGCCCGTGAAAAAACGGAGTAGAAAAAAGAAACAAAGGAGAGGGAAGACTTCTCCTAATAAGTTGAATACCGCAGAAACGAGTACGATGAAGAAAAGATTGATGACATTTAGCAAAAAGAGTTCAATTCCATGCGCCAATTGTCCCACGGTGTATGGCGAATCTTCTGTCTTAATCGACCGGGCAATTTTTCCTGACAATTTTTCTGTCCAGGTCATTCGGTTGCCTCCCTGCTAGCGGTTTGCAAAAGAAATGAAAAAACTGGTGATACCATCGGCAGATTTGACTTGAATGTTGCCGTTGTAGCGTTCCGCCACGTTTTTGACGATGGCTAGTCCAAGTCCGCCTTCTCCATTTTTCTTCGTGGTATAGCCCATTTGGAAGATTTCCTGAAGTTGACATTCCGGGATTGTCGGACCGCTATTTTCGATATACAGGAAGTGCTCGTTTTCTGTTTGTCCCCATTCAAGGCGTATGTAGCGATTTTCCTCCAGTTCGTAAGAGGTTGCACGTATGGCGTTGTCCAGCAGATTGCCCAAGATTTTGATTAAATCATATGTTTTGTAGTGCGAGAACTGGCTGATCTCCTTGATTTCCAACGTGAGCGAGATACGCTCAGCCAGACAAACTACCATTTTGGATTGCAGCAAGGAAGCAACGGCAGGATTTTTGATACGCTCCAATACTTGCGAACTGGAATCAGCGGATCTTTCAATCAGGACCGTTTCCTTTAACAGTTGCTCTACGTATTCTTTGGCGTGGCTATGCAGTTCTTTTTTCAAGAATCCATTGATTGCTGTGTAATGGTTCAAAGAATCGTGCTTGATGGAGCGAACGGCGGTAAAGAGATCCTGAATGCTGTTCAAATAAGGCGTTCCGGTTTCTTCTTCTACACGATTGATCGTCAAATTAAGATAAATCCGGAACAAAACCACAATCACGATGAACAAAGCCAAAATGGCTAACTGAAAGAACATTTGAAACTGCGGAGTATACAGCGCAAGAATGGCCGAGTTGTTCTCTCTCAGAAAAAACGACGTGTTCATAAATAGAATGAGCAAAAACTCGACGCTTCCCAGAAGAATTAACAGGAACAAGTAACGATTTAAACGGTTGTGCTGAAATAGCTGATGAATGTCAAATTTGGTTGTTCGCAATACGATAGCGATGGTTAGAAATACGCCTAGATAAAATAAAAGGGCAAACACTGCTAGCATCGTAGTAGACAATATTTCTTCCAGGAATAACTGCTGACTGTTAAAAATGGCGAGAATAATTGATTCGGCAAGAATCATGACGACCAGTGCGATCGTTCCCATAAATACCGATTTGAGAATGTTAAACCGATATAACAGGATCAGGTACGCAGTCATGCATAAAAACATCAATATCACTTTCGGTTGATAAAGCACTTCCAGCAAAGTTAGCAGCTCGCCTGTTAGTGCAAATAGCAGGCTAAATAGAATGGCTTGTTTCTTCTTTTCGAACACCGACAGGTTGAATAAAGCCAAACTAATCGTCAGTAGCAAGAAGGCTTCGGGTATGTCTACGAGTAAGAAGCGAAGTAAAAAATCCAAGGTGTTGCCTCCTCTTTTTGTCCGACATTCGGAGTAAAGCAGTCTATATTTGCACTTTAACTCAGATTTCGCCTGATACCAACCTCATTTTATATCTTATGAAATAACGCGAAAAATGTAAATGATACGACAAATTGCAAGCTTAGGCAAGTTGGGGGTCGAGAGGCAAAGGTTGTCGGAGGCAAGATGGTTTCGATACAATAGAGGCACACAACCGGGGACGGATATCCCAGATAAGGGGGAAGCTTTCATGCGCAAGACAAATGTGAGCCACCTTGTGGATCATTTCAATATGACGATTTTAAGCGGAGAAGAGGGGCTGGGGCGCGAGATTACGGTGACGGATTTGAGCCGTCCGGGCTTGCAGCTTGCAGGCTACTACTCCTACTACGCCGAGGAACGGATTCAACTGTTTGGCTTGACGGAAATCAACTTTTTCCAGACGCTGAACAGGGATGAGCGATTGGAGCGCATGAATTTTTTGATGCAGGGGCAGACGCCGTGTTTTTGTGTGACGCGCAACCAGCCTGTCCCGGAGGAAATGATCGAGGCCTCGAACAACTGGGGCGTGCCTGTGCTGCAATCGCCTTTGGCGACGACGACCTTGGTGGGCAAAATGACCAACTTCCTGGAGAACCGCCTGGCGCCTACTACCACGATTCATGGCGTACTGACGGATATTTACGGGGTCGGCGTCCTGATTATGGGATCGAGCGGAATCGGGAAAAGCGAAGCCGCTTTGGAACTGGTCAAACGCGGGCATCGGCTGGTGGCGGATGATGCTGTCGAAATTCGCCAGACGCAGGCAGGCCAGCTAAGCGGCAGCGCACCTGAGCTGATCCAGCATTTGCTGGAGATTCGCGGCGTGGGGATCATCAATGTCATGACCATGTTCGGAGCAGGGGCTGTCCGCAACGTGAAAAATATTGAGATGGTCGTGCAACTGGAGCTGTGGGAGCCGCACAAAATGTATGAGCGGCTTGGACTGGACGAAGAGACGCTGAAAATCATGGACACGGACATCCCGATCATTACCGTACCCGTGCGACCAGGGCGAAATCTGGCCGTCATCATCGAGGTGGCAGCGATGAACTTCCGCCTGAAGCGGATGGGCTACAATGCGGCGATGCATTTCTCGCGCAAGCAGTCGAACGCCATTCTGGAAGATGCCGATTCAGACTTGTAGGACGGAGAGTGGCGCATGAGGAAGACAACACGTTATCCGGTCCAGGGGCCAAACCCGCTCTGGCAAATGTACCGCACGGTCAGCTTCTGGAAAGTCATGAAAAACTTCATCGTCATCCAGCTTGCCCGCTACACGCCTTTTCCGTCATGGAAAAACTGGATGTACCGCACCTTTTTGCGGATGGAGGTCGGGCAGGAAACGGCAGTGGCGCTGATGGTCATGATGGACACGATGTTTCCGGAGTTGATAAAAATCGGCAAAAACAGTGTGATTGGCTACAATACGACCATTCTCGCCCACGAGTATCTCGTGGAGGAATACCGGCTGGGAGAAGTGCGCATTGGTGACAGGGTGCTGATTGGAGCCAACTCGACGATTTTGCCGGGGGTGACGATTGGGGACGGGGCGATCGTGGCTGCGGGAACGGTGGTCCACAAGGACGTGGCGCCCGGGTCTTTTGTCGGCGGCAACCCGATGCAAGTGATTCGGCCGGGAGGGCTTGAGGAAAAATAGGCTCGCGCGCCGCTGGTCAGGCTTTTGCGGGAGAAAGAAAGAATAAAGGAACGGAGTCCGTTTTGGCGGGCTCTTTTTTATTGGCTTGCAGAGGCGGGGCTGCTGATGAAGCCATTGTAAATGAGAGGTGCTTGCAAGCGTTGTTCGGGGCGCCTATAACCTATAATAAAGAATTTTTCGACTATTCTTATCTCCGTTGACCGTGAGCGGTCTTCGTGGTAATCTTCATCATAACACTTTAGTTTGTTACCATATTAGCAGAGTAAAGTGAAACGGAGCAATGGAGGGAATGACGATGGCGAAGCCGTTGGGATTTGAAAAACCGCTGGGGATGCGGGACATATTACCGGAATCACTGGCGAAGCAACGGCATTTGGAGCGGGCGCTGCGGCATTGTATCGAACGGTGGGGGTACGAGGAAATTTCCACACCGTCGCTGGAGTATTACGATACCGTGGGAATGGCGAGCGCAACGCTGACAGATCGAATGTTTCGCCTGTTGGATAAACAGGGGCATACCGTTGTGCTGCGGCCGGACATGACGACGCCAATCGCTCGCGTTGTTTCTTCTTTATATAAAGATGTACCGCTGCCGATCCGCCTGTTTTATCAGGCCAACGTGTTTCGCGCCCAGGAGAAGGAAGCTGGCCGAAATGCGGAGTTTTTCCAGACGGGGATCGAGCTGATTGGCGACGGCTCTGTGGATGCGGATGCGGAGGCGATCGCGCTGGCAGTTTTTTGTTTGCGGGCGGCAGGCGTGGAGACGTTCCGAATCGCGATCGGGCACGTCGATTTTGTAGACGGGCTGCTGGAGGACGTGGTCGCCGAAGCGGATGTGCGCCAGCAATTCCGCCAGTATTTGCACGAGCGCGATTTTGTCGGCTTCCGCCAATTGCTGGAGACGGTTGCGATTGACTCTGCGGGGAAAAAACGGCTGGACGCCTTGCTTCGTTTGCGCGGCGGAAAAAGCAAAATCGCGGAGGCGCGGGAGCTTGCGGGTGACGGAAAAGCAGGGCGGGCGGTAGAAACGATTGCTTCCTTGTGGGAATCGCTGGAGGCATACGGGGTTACCGAGGATTTGCTGTTGGACTTCAATCTGATTATCAATCTGAACTACTATACAGGCGTTGTCTTTGAAGGCTACGCCGCCGATCTCGGCTCTCCGCTGTTGGGCGGCGGGCGTTACGATCAGCTTTTGGCCCAGTTCGGGCGCTCTGCACCTGCCACCGGGTTTGCGATCAAAATGGATCGGCTGCTGACGGTCACGCCGTCGCTGCGAGGTCAAGCGCCAGAACGCATTTTGCTGCTTTATACAGAAGATCGGCGGCCGGAAGCATTGGCAAAGGCGCAGCAGTTGCGCGCGGACTTCCAGGTGGTCGTGACCCGGCTCGTAACGGGAAAAGCGGAGATAGCGGCAGAGAGCGGGCAAGGCTACAGCAAGGTGATCTGCATGACGGAACAGGAGGAGTAGGAGATGGCGTTTTTCGCAAATGAGCAAAAGCTGACGATTGCCATGCCCAAAGGGCGAATTTTTGAAGAGGCTGTGCACTTTTTGCAGCAGGCGGGTCTGGAGGTAACGGCTGAACTGCAGGATTCACGCAAGCTGGTCATCCCTGTGGAAAATGCCAGGCTCGAATTTATTTTGGCAAAGCCTACCGATGTCCCGACTTATGTGGAATACGGAGTTGCAGACGTAGGCGTGGTCGGCAAGGACGTTTTGCTCGAAGAAGAACGGGATGTCTACGAGCTGTTGGACCTGCAGATCGGCTACTGCCGGATGATGGTCGCCGGATTGCCGGACTGGAAGCCGACAGAAGCGCCGAGAGTGGCGACCAAATATCCGAAGATCGCTTCCCGCTATTTTCGCGAGCAGGGGCAGCAGGTGGAGGTCATCAAGCTGAACGGCTCGGTGGAGCTGGCGCCGATGATCGGGCTTGCGGACAGGATTGTGGATATCGTCTCTACCGGCCGGACGTTAAAAGAAAATGGCCTGGTGGAGCTGGAACATATTTGCGAGATTACGACGCGGCTGATTGCCAACCGCGCGAGCTACCGGATGAAAAGCGAAGCGGTCGATGATATTGCCGGAAAGTTTCTGGAGGTTATTCCAGGCAGAAAATAGAGAGAAGGAGGGGGAGAAGGACCATGCGGATTATGGAAGCGAGTCAGTTTGACGGAAAGCGGTCGGTGGAGTCGGGGACGAGAGAGCAGCAGGAAGCCGTCAGGGCCATTCTCGCCGCTGTTCGGGAGCGAAAAGACGAAGCTTTGCGGGAATATACAGAGAGGTTTGACCGGGTGCGGCTGGAGACGTTTCGGGTGAGCGCAGCGGAGTTTGCCGAAGCGAGCGAGCAAGTCTCCCCGCAGGTCAAAGCGGCTTTGCAGGAGGCGGCGGAAAACATACGCGATTACCATAGCCGCCAGGTGCGCCAGTCGTGGTTTGTGACGAAGGAGAGCGGCACGATGCTGGGACAGTTGATTCGCCCTTTGCAGCGCGCGGGACTGTATGTGCCAGGGGGCACGGCCGCCTATCCTTCCAGCGTCCTGATGAACGCGATCCCGGCCAAAATCGCAGGCGTCCCCGAGGTGGTCATCACTACCCCGCCGGGAGCGGACGGCAAGGTCAATCCGGCGATTCTCGTAGCGGCGCAGATCGCGGGGGTGACGGAGATTTACAAAGTGGGCGGAGCGCAAGCCATCGCGGCGCTCACCTATGGCACGGAACAGATCAAGGCGGTAGACAAGATCGTCGGGCCGGGCAATATTTTTGTCGCATTGGCAAAGCGCGAGGTGTTCGGGCTGGTCAGCATTGACATGGTAGCCGGGCCAAGCGAAATTGCCGTGCTGGCTGATGACACCGCCAATGCGCGTTATGTCGCTGCCGATTTGCTGTCGCAGGCGGAGCATGATCCGATGTCGGCCGCGATTTTGGTCACGCCTTCGCGGGAGTTGGCCGAGCAGGTGGCGCTGGAGGTAGAGCGGCAGCTTGCCGAACTGCCGCGCCAGTCGATTGCTGCAGCGGCGATTCGGGATTACGGGGCGATTTTGCTCGTGGAAAATTTGGACGAAGGGTTCGCCGTCATCAACCGGATCGCTCCCGAGCATTTGGAGATCATGATTGCAGAGCCTTTCGCACAGTTGGGCAAGGTGCAAAACGCCGGGGCGATTTTCCTCGGGCCGTACAGCTCAGAGCCTGTCGGCGATTATTTTGCCGGAACCAACCATGTGATTCCGACTAACGGCACGGCGCGTTTTTCCTCGCCGCTGTCGGTGGATGACTTTATCAAAAAATCCAGTGTCATCTCTTACAGCAAGGATGACCTGGTGAAAAACGGGCCAAAAATCGTGACCCTGGCCGAGCAGGAAGGGCTGGCGGGGCATGGACGCGCCATAACCGAGAGACTGCGCGACTTTGATCGCGAGAAGCAGGAGTGTGACCAGTGATGAGTGATCGTACAATCCGCACAGCAGCTATTGAGCGCAATACAAATGAGACGCAGATCGCCCTTTCTTTTGGCGTAGATGGAGCAGGCGAAAGCAAGCAGGAGTCGGGAGTGCCTTTTTTGGACCACATGCTTGACTTGTTCACCCGGCACGGGCATTTTGATCTGACGGTAAAAGCAAAAGGAGACATCGAAATCGACTACCACCACACGGTAGAGGACATCGGCATCTGTCTCGGGCATTGCATCCGCGAGGCACTGGGCGACAAAAAAGGAATCAAGCGCTACGGAAACGCCTTTGTTCCGATGGATGACGCGCTGGCGCAGGTTGTGATCGACATTAGCAACCGGCCGCATCTGGAGTATCGGGCCGCTTATCCTACGAACATGGTCGGCCAGTTTCCGACTGAGCTTGTGCATGAATTTCTGTGGAAGCTGGCGCTCGAAGCGCGGATCAATCTGCATGTGATCTTGCACTACGGCCACAATACACACCACATGATCGAGGCTATTTTCAAAGCGCTGGGCCGTGCTCTGGACGAAGCGACGACGATCGATCCGCGTGTAAAAGGGGTCCCGTCTACCAAAGGGGTTTTGTAGGATGATAGGCATCATTGATTACGGCATGGGCAATTTGTACAGCTTGAGCAAGGCTTTGGAGCGGCTCGGCTATTCGTATGAGTTCGTTTCTGCGCCTGATCGGCTGCAGGAGTACAGCGGGCTGATTTTGCCGGGGGTAGGCGCTTTTGGCGACGCGATTGCAAACATCAGGAAGCTGGGGCTGGATCGGGCGATTGACGCATACGTCGCTTCCGAACGGCCGATCCTGGGCATCTGCCTGGGGATGCAGCTTTTGTTTGACAAAAGCGAGGAGAACGGCGAAAACACCGGACTCGGCCTGATTCACGGTGAAGTGGTCCGTTTTTGCGGCGACTACAAAGTGCCGCACATGGGCTGGAACCAGTTGCGTCTCCGGCGGGAGCATCCGCTTCTGGAGGGAGTGCGCGAAGGCGAGTACGTTTATTTTGTTCACTCTTACCATGTGCTGTGCAAGCCGGATGTGCTGCTGGCGACGAGCGACTATCATCAGGAGGTCACGGCGATTGTCGGACGTGGCCAGGTGTACGGGATGCAGTTCCATCCGGAAAAGAGCGGAGAGACGGGGATGCGGCTGCTGCGCAATTTTGCCGTTCAATGCGAGGGGGTTTTGGCGTGAGTTTTATCATTTATCCAGCTATTGATATTCGCGGTGGAAAATGTGTGCGGCTGTTTCAAGGGGATTACGCCCAGGAGACGGTGTATGCGGATTCGCCTGTTGCCATGGCAAAGCGTTGGGTAGAGCAGGGGGCCGAGTGGGTGCACCTCGTTGATCTGGACGGGGCCAAGGAAGGAAAGCCGGCCAATGCGTCCATCATCAAGGAAATCGCCCGCACAGTGTCCGTCCCCGTGCAGGTTGGCGGCGGCATTCGGACGGAAGCGCAGATCAAGGACTATTTGGATGCAGGCGTGGCGCGGGTGATTGTCGGCACCGCCGCGATTGAAGACGAGCCTTTTACGAAACGCATTTTGCAGGCGTACGGCGACAAAATCGCGATTGGACTCGACTGCCGCAATGGCCTGGTCGCTACGCGCGGCTGGCTGGAGACAACGGACGTCGCGGCGACAGAGCTGGCAAAGCGGCTGGTGGCATACGGCGCGGAAACGTTTATTTATACCGATATTGCCCGCGACGGCACGATGACAGGGCCGAATGTCGAGGAAATCGCAGCACTCGCGATAGCGACAGGCAAGTCGGTCATTGCCTCTGGAGGCGTGAGTCGGCTTGATGACCTGCTCGTTTTGGCAGGGCATGCAGCAGACGGAGTGTCCGGCGCGATTGTCGGAAAAGCTCTTTACACGGACGCTTTCACGCTGGAAGAAGCGCTGACTCGCATGGAGGGACGTGAGCAGGATGTTGGCTAAAAGAATCATCCCGTGTCTCGATGTCAAAGACGGGCGGGTTGTAAAAGGAGTCCAGTTTGTGGGGCTGCGCGACGCCGGAGATCCGGTCGAGCTGGCGAAGAAGTACAGTGAAGAGCGTGCGGACGAGCTGGTGTTCCTGGATATTTCCGCCTCCCACGAAGGGCGCAAGACGATGGTGGATGTCATCGAGCGGACGGCGGCCAACATTACGATTCCGTTTACCGTTGGCGGCGGCATCAACAGCGTGGAGGACATGAAGCGGATTTTGCGCGCCGGAGCGGACAAAATTTCGCTGAACACAGCCGCTGTGCTTCGTCCCGAGCTTGTTCGCGAGGGGGCGAATGTGTTCGGCTCCCAGTGCATCGTAGTCGCGATTGACGCCAGGTCGGTAGGGGAAGGGCGCTGGGAAGTGTACACGCACGGCGGACGCAACGCTGCCGGCAAAGATGTCGTTAGCTGGGCGCAAGAAGTGGAAGCGCTGGGAGCAGGCGAAATTCTTTTGACCAGCATGGATGATGACGGCGAGAAAAAGGGCTTTGGGATCGAATTGACCAGACGCGTCTCGGAAGCGGTAAACATTCCGGTGATTG
>NZ_CP048274.1:700000-1365000 GCF_000470975.2 Brevibacillus sp. NSP2.1
AACGATGTGGACTTGCCCAGACAACCAGGATGTTCGCTTAGAAGCACATTTGCCCGGGAGAATCTGTGCAAAGCTATGGGCCTTGCGCACGCCAAATCTGGTAAATATGGTACAATTCTTTCTATTAGATAGATTAGCAGAAAATGTAAAAGGAGCGATCCGATGCTGGTTTTGGTTGCCGTCGTTGCCGTTGCTGCTTTGGCTGCCCTGTACGACGCCCTGCGGAAAATCAACGCGAACATTCTCATGCAAGTCGAGCAAAACGAACGAATCATCAAGCTGCTGGAAGACATCAAAAAAAGACAATCATAGTGTTCAACCCAAGTTAAAGATCGTTTACCTGGACTACTCGCAGAGGCGGTCTTTTTTTGTACTTTTCTGCCCATTCAGAAATCAGACAAAGTGTGTCATATTTTTTGCAAACTGTTTCGAAATATAGACTTTTCGCATCATTTAAGTATATGATGATATTAGCAAACAATTATTTGTTTGTCGAAAAACAGGTGGATTCCACTTTTTAGGAGGCGTTTCCATGTTCACTATCAGGGAATCAGATTTGCCAGGAATCGGACGAAAGTACCAGGTGGAAACAAGAAGCGGCGACAAGCTGATTATCATTATCCACGATGGAGGGCTTGCGGCCGGCAAATGGACGCTTTTTGCGGATCACTGAGCGGATGCCCAATTCTCGCATCAGTCGGCGAACTTTCTTCGTATTTACTTGTAGTCCCTCTTTGCGTAGAGCCGTGCGCATTCGTTTATACCCAAAGTATGGGCGAATGCGGTGAATTGCCAGTATATGTTCCTTTAGGTCGGCATCCTGCTCTACACGTACCTTACGAACCTTCTCCGTCGCCTTCCACTTGTAGTAGCCCGCCCGGGAGACCTCCGCTATTTCGCATAGCATGACCACAGCGTACTTGCGACTCATTTCTTCGATCGTCCTAAACCGGGTTTGCTTATCCAACTTCCCTCCCCGTGTAGATTTGGATTGAGCTTTTTTAGGTATTCGACCTGCGCTTTCAAGTAGTTGTTCTCTTCCTCTAGACTGCTGAAATACTTCTTGATCCATCGCCCTCTATAGTCTTCAAACGTTTCACCGTTTTGCCGTTTCTGTACCCACTCCCGAATCTGCGTCTTACTTTTAATGCCTAATTTCTCCATTATCATTGGGTAGCTCCAATGCTCCTCAACCCGCAAACGTACTGCTTCGCTCTTCGTTGCTTCGTCATATTGCTGCTGTTTTTGCCCTTTACGTGGCGGCATAAGAAAATCCCCTCCGGTCAACAGTGTTTATCTCATCATACCATGAGGTCTTTTTTCACTGTCTACCATGAGGGGATAATACCACCCATTGTGAGGTAAAGAGGCTTATTTCATTCCCTGAAAACTGGATCTGCATGTTTGCTAAGAGTGTGTGGATAAGTCCTCGACCGATTAGTATTCGTCAGCTCCACGCGTTGCCGCGCTTCCACACCGAACCTATCAACCTCATCGTCTATGAGGGGTCTTACCAGCTTAACGCTGTGGGAAATCTCATCTTAAGGGGGGCTTCACGCTTAGATGCTTTCAGCGCTTATCCCTTCCATACATAGCTACCCAGCCGTGCTTCTGGCGAAACAACTGGTGCACCAGCGGTATGTCCACCCCGGTCCTCTCGTACTAAGGGCAGCTCCTTTCAAATTTCCTACGCCCGCGACAGTTCGGTCCCTATCTGTCGCGGGCGTAGGAAATTTGAAAGGAGCTGCCCTTAGTACGAGAGGACCGGGTTGGACATACCGCTGGTGCACCAGTTGTTTCGCCAGAAGCACGGCTGGGTAGCTATGTATGGAAGGGATAAGCGCTGAAAGCATCTAAGCGTGAAGCCCCCCTTAAGATGAGATTTCCCACAGCGTTAAGCTGGTAAGACCCCTCATAGACGATGAGGTTGATAGGTTCGGTGTGGAAGCGCGGCAACGCGTGGAGCTGACGAATACTAATCGGTCGAGGACTTATCCACACATCTCTTAGCAAACATGCGTATTCAGTTTTGAAGGAACAAACCTTCCACAATGGAGCTGTGGTGAAGTTGGAGTTCACGCCGGTCTGTCACACCGGAGGTCGCGGGTTCGAGTCCCGTCAGCTCCGCCATTTCTATCTAAGAAAAAGTCAGAAATGGCAATGGAATAGCATGGCTCGGTAGCTCAGTCGGTAGAGCAGAGGACTGAAAATCCTCGTGTCGGCGGTTCGATTCCGTCCCGAGCCACCATGTACGAGCCATTAGCTCAGTTGGTAGAGCATCTGACTTTTAATCAGAGGGTCGAAGGTTCGAGTCCTTCATGGCTCACCAGTTTTTACAAACAATTGAACAGGGAAAAGATGATACAATATGCGGACGTAGCTCAATTGGTAGAGCGTCGCCTTGCCAAGGCGAAGGTCGCGGGTTCGAGACCCGTCGTCCGCTCCATTACAGTTCGTAAACACCACTTGCTATGCGCCAGTGGTGTTTTCCTGCTTTTACCTGTAAAATACACACTTTAAAAGTCGAGTCAGCTTGTAGGCTGGCACCGCTTCTGGTACGATACTTGAAGTGCTGCTCCTATGATGTTGGAGGTTTTATGAAACATAACAAAAGTATTTTGAAAAAAACAACTGTCGTCGACTTCAAGCAAGATGCCGCTTTTTTTGTCGACCGGGGAATGCGCTTTTTGAACCGGTACGACTATGAAAAAGCACTGCGGTCGTTTCGGCGCGCCGTTGAGATGGAGCCTGCCAATGTGGAATGCCATTGCCACCTGGCCAGTGCCCTCGCCGAAACCGGACAGTTTGAAGCATCGAATGAAGTCCTGTACGAGATTATAGAAAAATGGGACCCGTCCATGGTAGAAGTGTACTTCTATATGGCGAACAACTACGCCAATCTGGAAGACTACCAGATGGCAGAAGAAATGGCCGTCCGTTATCTGCAAGAGGCGGGCAACGGGCATTACCGCGAGGAAGCGGAAGAACTGCTCGATTACATTTACTTCGAGCTGGACTTGCCGCCGCGCCACTTCCAGCCGAGTGAAAACGAGGATGTGTACAGCAAGCATGAGCGTGCACGCCGCAGTCTGGAGGAAGGCCGCTTCCTGGAGGCGCTGGATATATTGAAAGAAATCGTGGAAGCCGACCCCGACTTTTTGCCGGCCTGGAACAACTTGTCGCTCGCCTATTACTATGTGGGCGATTTCCAAAAAGCGATGGAGACGATCGACAAGACGCTGGAGAAGGAGCACGGCAACTTGCATGCGCTGTGCAACCTCGCCGTTTTGCTCTCCCATCACAACCATACAGTAGAACTGCTGGCGTTGATGGACATGCTAAAAAAGGTCGTTCCGTTTCACCCGGAAAACACGTACAAGCTGGCAACGACCATGGGAGTGCTTGGACAGCATGACGAGGCGTACTTCCACTACCAGCGGATGCTGCGGGCGGGCCGTCCGCACGAAGCCTGCACCTACCACTATGCGGCGATCTCCGCGTACTTGAGCGGGCGAAAAGACCAGGCTTTGCGCTGGTGGCAAAAAGCCAAGCAGATGGACCCGGAATCCGGAATTGCCGACCAGTACATCCAGATGGTAAAAAACGAGCAAGAAGGGGAAACTATAAAGCCGATTCCGTACCAGTACAACCCGCCGCAACGCGACGTGTCCTGGGAAAAGGCGCCGTTTACCGGAGTAGAGGACTTCAAAAACGATCCGATGATTCGCGCATCGCTTTTGTGGGCCTTGCAGCATGGACGCGACGAAGTCAAATTTGCCGTTCTGCAAACTTTGTCGTTGATTGGCGATGATGAGGCTGAGCACGCTGTTCGCCAATTTTACTACCAGACCGACAATCCCCAACTGCAAAAGCTGGCTCTGCTGGCGCTGGCAGACATGGGAGCGGCCATGCCCGAGGATGCGCCCAAATCGGCTGTAAAAGGGCACCAAAGCAGTGCCGTTCAGGCTGAGATGAGCGTAGAAGAAGGGATTCACCGCTACCTGCTCGCAGAAGGACAGCAAGAGGCCGGAGAATGGTGCCTGCGCGTCTGGGAAAAGCATCAGAAATACGCACAAAGCCAAGTACAAGTGCGGAAAGCAGTTGCATGGATCGCTGCATTAGAATATGTATACGGAACAATAGGGAACAACAAAAAATCGCAAGCGTATCTGGCCGAGAAATACGGGATCTCCACGGCAACCGTAGCAAAATGCGTCAAAGTATTGTCGACACTTGATTTTAAATAGATTATTACATTATAATAATTTTAAATAAAAGAAGCGTGTCAGACGAGGAGGCAACAGATATGAGCGAGCAAAAAGTTTATGACGTTATCATCGCCGGAGCCGGCCCTGCTGGTATGACGGCTGCTGTATATACTTCCCGCGCCAACATGAGCACTCTGATGCTGGAGAGAGGTATTCCTGGCGGCCAGATGGCCAATACGGAGGAAATCGAAAACTATCCAGGCTTCACTTCCATTCTCGGTCCTGACCTCTCCACCAAAATGTTCGAGCATGCGCAGCAGTTCGGTGCAGAGTACGCCTACGGCGAGATCAAGGAAATTCGCGATGAAGAACCGTACAAACGCGTAATCACTGGGGACAAGGAATACTTGGCCAAAGCGGTAATCGTTGCAACAGGTGCCGAGCATCGCTTGCTCGGAGTGCCAGGGGAAAAAGAGCTGTCCGGCCGCGGCGTTTCCTACTGCGCTGTGTGCGATGGCGCTTTCTTCCGCAACAAAGAGCTGGTTGTCGTAGGCGGCGGCGACTCCGCGGTAGAGGAAGCCGTTTTCCTTACCCGCTTCGCTTCCAAAGTGACGATCGTCCACCGTCGCGATCAGTTCCGCGCGCAAAAAATCTTGCAAAAACGCGCTTTTGAAAACGAAAAGATCGAAGTGATCTGGGATTCCGCTGTAAAAGAAATTCGCGGAGAAGGCAAAGTGCAGTCCGTCCTCCTGGAAAACACCAAGACTGGCGAGCAGCGAGAGTTTGCGACAGACGGCGTGTTCATCTACGTAGGTATGGACCCGTTGACCGAAAGCGTGCGTTCGTTGGGCATTACCAATGACGCAGGGTACATCCTCACCGACGAAAAAATGCACACCAAAGTAAAAGGCGTGTTCGCAGCCGGTGACGTTCGGGAAAAAATGCTGCGCCAGGTCGTGACAGCAACCGGAGACGGTTCCATTGCGGCCCAATCGGCTCAACACTACGTGGAAGAGCTGAACGAAAAGCTAAAGGAACAAAATGTCACAATCTCTTAACGTGCTTGTAACATGAGTGAAATAATTCAAGGGTAAGATAAAGACAATGAATTGACCCCCTTATCTATATAAACATTGTTGCGTGGCTGGCATTTCAGTCGCGCATCTTTTTTTGTCCAAAAACAGCTTGTTCGCGAGCGGAAACGAAAGCTGGGAAAAGTGGGGAAGCGCCCAAAAAGGTGCGAATAGGGGCGCGAGTATGGTATGCTATTGTCAGAATCGTAGGAGGCGAGTTGCGTGACGGAATTGGGAAACGACAAGGCCATTAATCTCCTGATTATTACCGGAATGTCAGGTGCGGGAAAAACAGTTGCTGTACAAAGCTTGGAGGACCTGGGTTATTTTTGCGTTGACAACCTGCCCCCAGTACTGATTCCCAAATTTGCCGAGTTGGTCAAACAGTCTGGCGGGAGTATTGAGCGTGTCGCTTTGGTGATCGACTTGCGTGGACGGGAGTTTTTCGAAAGTCTCTCCGTGACGATCGAGAGCCTGGATCAGATGGAGGGATTGTCGTATCACATCCTCTACCTCGATGCGAACGACCAAACGCTGGTTTCCCGTTACAAGGAAACTCGTCGCAGACATCCGCTTTCACCGAACGGTTCCCCTCTGGAAGGAATTCATGCTGAGCGCCGTCTGTTGCAGGAAATGAAGGGCTGGGCGCATCAGATTATCGATACGAGTCAAATGAAGCCAGCGCAGCTTCGGGAAAAAATCATCAACCAATACGCACAACAAGGATCACCCCTTACGATCAATGTATTGTCGTTTGGCTTTAAATACGGTACGCCGATTGACGCGGACTTGATGTTTGATGTCCGGTTTTTGCCGAATCCGCATTATGTAGACGAGTTGCGGCCCAAGACCGGATGCGATCCAGAGGTGGCTGATTACGTGATGAAGCACAAGGAAACCAAAGAGTTCATCGAGAAGCTGACGGACTTTTTGGCGTACACCTTGCCTCATTACCAGCGCGAAGGCAAAAGCCAGCTTGTGATCGGAATCGGCTGTACGGGCGGAAAACACCGCTCGGTCGCGATTGCAGAGCATCTGGGCCAGACCTTCGGAAAAGATTTTACCATCCGCGTCAGTCATCGAGACATGGAAAAGAACAAGTGAGCATAGGATGGCAGGAAGAAAAACGTTAGGTCATCCGCAAGAGAACGCCACCTGTTTATTTGTATCAGAAATAATGAGGTGACATATGCCTACTAAGGGAATGGGGAGGCTGCAGTCAAGGCCATTACGAATTGTCGTCATTGGCGGAGGAACGGGTCTGTCCGTCCTTTTGCGCGGTTTGAAGCATGAGCCGGTGCATATTACAGCGATTGTAACCGTAGCAGACGATGGGGGAAGCTCGGGACGTCTGCGCGAGGAAATGGATATGCTGCCGCCCGGAGATATTCGCAATGTGCTGACTGCTTTGGCCGATACGGAGCCGTTGATGGAAAAAGTCATGCAGTACCGTTTTTCCTCAGGCACGGGATTAGCAGGGCATAATTTGGGAAATCTATTACTTGCCGCAATGAACGAAATCACGGGAGATTTTGTCACCGCAGTCAAAACATTGAGCGGAGTTTTGGCGGTGCGTGGAGATGTGCTGCCTGCGTCCACGCAATCCATTCGTCTGAAAGCCGAAATGACGGATGGCTCAATCGTGATCGGAGAATCCCAAATACCGCTGACAGGCAAGGAAATCAGACGGGTTTTCCTTGATCCGGCAGACGCTGTGCCGCTGAGCGAGGCGCTTTTGGCCATTGCTGAGGCGGATGCCATTTTGATTGGACCGGGCAGTTTGTACACGAGCATACTGCCCAATTTGCTGGTGCGCGGTCTGTTTGCTGCGATCAAGCGCTCAACGGCCCCGAAGATTTATATTTGCAACGTAATGACACAGCCAGGAGAGACGGACGGTTTCACCGCCTCGAAGCATGTGCAGGTCATGTACGATCATGTAAAAGAATCATTTCTGGATACGATCATTGTCAATTCAGCCGAGCTGCCGAACCACGTGTTGGAAAAATACGCGGAGAAAGGAGCGGCTCCTGTCCCCTGTGACCTGAAAAAGCTGCGTCAGCTCGGCTTGCATATTGTCGCAAAGCCGTTGGTTACATTTGAGGATGGTTACCTGCGTCACGATGCGCATGCCGTGAGCAAGCAAGTCGTTTCACTCGTCAAGCGCAGACGGAGGGTGCTGAAGATAGAGAAGGAGTAGTGAGGTTCGATGTCATTCGCCGCGCATACCAAAAAAGAACTGACCATGATGGAGGGCGCCGACTGCTGTAGCAAGGCCGAATTGTCTGCCTTGATCCGTATGAACGGGAGCTTGCAGTTCGGAGCAGGACGCCTGGTGCTGGATGTGACGACGGAAAATGCGGCGATTGCCAGAAGGATTTACACCTTGATTAAAAAGCTGTTTCAGACGCACTGCGAGCTGCTCGTTCGCAAAAAGATGCGGCTGAAAAAGAACAACGTCTACATCGTGCGAATACCTAACCAGGCCAATGAAATTTTGCAAGACCTGGCGATCATGGACAGCAGCCTGTCGTTCGTACCCGGGATCGCTCCCGAGATTGTGAAAAAGTCGTGCTGCCGGGCTGCCTACCTGCGCGGTGCTTTTCTGGCAGGCGGTTCGGTCAACCATCCGGAGGCATCCAGCTATCATCTGGAGATATTCACCTCCTATCAGGATTTTTGCGAAGCATTGACCAAGATCGCCAATCGGTATAAACTAAATGCCAAGTGCATCGAGCGGAAAAAGGGGTACGTCCTCTACATTAAAGAAGGCGAGAAAATCACGGAGTTTTTGAGCCTGATCGGAGCACACCAGGCTCTGTTGTATTTTGAGGACGTCCGGATCGTAAAGGACATGCGCAACTCTGTGAACCGTTTGCACAATTGCGAGATTGCCAACATCAACAAAACGGTAAACGCTGCCACAAGACAAATGGAAAACATTCAGCTCATCGACCAGGAAATCGGGCTGGAGAACTTGCCCAGACGTCTGCGTGAGGTAGCCGAACTTCGTGTGGCACACCCCGACATCAATTTGAAAGAACTGGGGGAAATGGTCCCAAGCGGAGTTGTCAGCAAATCGGGAATTAATCACCGCTTGCGAAAAATTAACGAAATCGCTGACAAAATACGTGAAAAACAAAATCTTTCGTTGTAGATGCATGATATACTAAAGGATAATAGTCTACAAGGTTAGGAGGTCCATTCATGGTTCAACAGCAGGTTGTGGTTCAGTTGAAGACCGGTTTGCAGGCTCGTCCGGCTGCCTTTTTCGTACAAGAGGCCAACCGTTTTGTATCGGAAGTATTCGTAGAAAAAGGCAACAAAAAGGTCAACGCGAAAAGCATCATGGGTATCATGAGCCTCGCCATCAGCTCGGGAACGGAGATTACCATCTTGGCAGAAGGGCCGGATGCCTCCCAGGCAGTTTCGAGCCTTTCCAATCTGGTAAGCAAAGAAGAGTAGAAAACGATGGACGAAAGACACTGTCCCTTAATCGGGGGTGTCTTTTTTTGCGTCCATGCATCATTTTGCGTGGCGCAGGGTATTGCTAAACAATGTAGAGCGCAATAAAGGAGGAATGACTCATGAGCAATCGTGACACGTGTCGGGATAGCTGCAACGAAGGTCGGGATGCATACGACATGGACATCGACCGGATGATAAATGAAGGACTTGGAGGCGGAATCGTTTCCGATCAGAACGGCTTGATCGAGGAAACGAGCGTGGATACGATGACAGGGGCAAGCTCCGCGCAGCAAGCCTTAGACGACGAGCGATAAGAGGGAAGAACCTATGGATCTGACAAGAGCGCAGGCTATTCTTTATTCTCCTGAAAAAATCAAGGTAGAATACCAAGGCGAGTCGGTGTGGATCGATGCAGTTGACGAGAGGACGTCTACCGCGCGCATTCATCAGGAAAGAAACCCCGGCAACAGCTTGACTGTGTACGTCAGTCAGTTGGAAGAAGTCTAAGTCTACCCTCGCAAACGAAACAAAAGCGTAGCTGGCAAGCCGAGCGCGGGACGTCCTGGCGTTTTCACGGCTGCTTTGTCAGCGAATGATAAGGGCGTGCCGACAGGGGACCACCGAGGCACATACAGCGCCCTATAAAAAAACACTCGTGCCAACAATTCGATGGGCACGAGTGTTTTTTGACGCAGACGTTACTTTTTCGAAGAAGGCTCGGAAGTAATGACTTTGTCGATCAATCCGTACTCTACTGCTTCTTGGGCAGAGAGGAAGTTGTCGCGATCCGTATCCTTCTGGATGCGCTCCAGCGGCTGTCCTGTACGCTCAGCCAGGATGGTGTTCAGGTGGTCGCGCATTTTCAAAATGCGTTTCGCCGCGATTTCGATATCGCTTGCCTGACCTTGTGCACCGCCCAATGGCTGGTGAATCATCACTTCGCTGTTTGGCAGCGCATAGCGTTTGCCTTTTGTTCCGGCAGCGAGCAGGAAAGCGCCCATCGAAGCGGCCATTCCGATACAAATGGTGGAGACGTCTGGCTTGATGAAGTGCATCGTATCGTAAATCGCCATTCCGGCAGTGATGGAACCGCCAGGACTGTTTATGTACAGATGAATGTCTTTCTCCGGATCTTCCGCCTGAAGGAACAACAGTTGGGCCACCACAATGTTGGCTACCGTGTCATTGATGGGGGTTCCCAGAAAGATGATGCGGTCTTTGAGCAGGCGCGAATAAATATCGTAAGCACGTTCACCGCGGTTGGTCTGTTCAATGACAGTTGGAATCAAATTCATGTGCATCTCGTCTTCCTCCTCTCTTTGTAAGATTATCATACACCAAAGGTCAATGAAGGTCAAACACATAAGTGCACGCCCTCACTACCATGTTTGCCATTTTGCCTCTCCCTAAACCTATGGCAAAAGGAAAGCATTCATTCTTCTTCCGCGTCGTCTGCTTCCGTCAGGTCGACAGCCAGCTTGAGCGTCGCCTTCATCTTTTTGCCCTTGATGATCGTATATTCCTCCACCTGCTTGGCCGAAAGCTGATTGATGGCCTCTGCCAGCTCCTGCTGATTTTTGTACGGCTGGATGGTCAGCAAACATTCTTCATCGCTGGCTTCCTGGTAAATCAGAAAAAAACGATCGCTCGCCATGAGAGCTTCCTCCGTTCAAACAAAGTTATCCACAGTTTTATCAACAGGTTGTGCACAAAACATTTGTTCGCGGGATAGCACGCCTGATTTCCATAGTTTTGGCATATTTGGCGTCTCGTTAACATAGGAAAAGTATGGAATGAAAAAGAGGAAAAAGCAGATATGTGTCGAAAATGATAAAATTGGAATTCATTTCATAAAAATCGAGGGGTGTTTAGTATGCTTCGCAAGTTTTCCACATTGATGCTTACAGCCGCTTTGCTGACAGGAAGTGTTGCAGCGACTGCTGCTTTTGCCCAACAGGCACCTGCACAGCAACAACTGAAAATCAAAGTTGAGCTGAATGGCAAAGAGCTGCCGTTTCCTCAAGACATCGTAACTGAAAACGGAGTGGCTTATGTAAACGCAAGTACGTTGGCATTGGCACTCGGAGGCGCAGCAGCATGGGATACCATGACCAAATCGCTTCTGGTTTCCAAAGATAACAAGTACGGCCTGCGCATGTATGAAAACAGCACGTTTGCTTACAAAAACGGCAAGGAAATCCGCGTGCCGAACCCGCCGCGTGCAACTACCGGAGCTGTGCTGGTACCATTGGTGTACATCGCACAAGAGCTGGGTGCCAAAGTGACTTACGATGCGAAAACACTCACCTACAAGCTGACAACCGAGATCAATTCGTAACCTTTTGGATGATTCCTCCGTTGTGATTGCCTTCGCGCTTCTCGTATAATAGAGAAAAAGCAGGCGCAATCGAGAGGGGACTTACACTCATGCAAGGAACCACGTTTGCCAGTGTAGCGATGCTGGTTGGCTTTGTAGTATTGGCCATATACGTTACGTGCAAAGCGTATTCCCAAAAATACAAAGAGTAATAATATTTTTCCATAAAAACGACCACTCTTGCGGGATGTGGTTGTTTTTATTTAATTTTCTGAAAATATACTGCACGGAAATATAAACCAAGGCAATAAAACAGGAGAAATATTATCATTTCTATTGCAAATTTTCTAAAATATCCTACAATGAAAGAGTGCATCATAGTTTGTTCGTAAATAAAGAGGGGGATGTTTTGCTATGAAAAAACAGAAATCACTGTCAATTCTGGCTGCTACGGTAGCACTGGGGACATTGCTTGCAGGTTGCGGCGGCGGTCAATCCAGCGCCCCACAATCGAACAGCGGAGGCGGAAGCACCAGTGGCGGCGGAGCAGGGGAGAAGCTGGTTATCGCCGTAGTCGGTCCGATGTCCGGCCAATATTCCGATTATGGAAGCACAGCCAAAGCAGGTGCGGAATACGCCCTGAAGGAAAAGCAGGAGGCGTTCAAGGCGCTCGGCTTTGACGTACAGCTTTCCGCACAAGACGACCAGGCTGACCCGAAACAAGGGGTAGCCGTCGCCCAAATGTTGATTTCCAACCCTGATGTGGTAGGTGTCGTCGGCCACGCAACAACTGGTGCCTCGATTACTGCCGCTGCCCAATACGATCAAGAAAAGCTCGTGATGGTATCTCCATCCGCAACAGGTTCTGACCTGACTGAGCAAGGCAAAAAGATCGTACACCGCATCTGTGCGCGTGATGACCAGCAAGGCTCCAAGGCAGCCATCTACGCGAAAAACCAGCTCGGTGTAAAATCGGCGTTCATCATGCACGACAAGGCTGCTTACGGCCAAGGTCTTGCGGAAGAAGTGAAAAAGCAGTTTGAAGCAGACGGCGTGCAAATCGTCGGCTTCGAAGGCGTAACCGCAGGCGAGAAAGATTACAGCGCGGTCATCAACCAGATCGTGTCGAAAAATCCGGAAATGATCTACTTCGGCGGCTACTACTCCGATGCTGGTATCATCGTCAAGCAGGCGCGCGAAAAAGGCTTCAAAGGCATCTTCATGGGTGGAGACGGCTACGACTCCGCTGACCTGGTGAAAATCGCCGGCGCTGAAAATGCGAACAACGTCGTCTTCACCTCGACTGTCGGTGACGTAGGCGCTACAGAAGAAGGCAAGAAATGGATCGAAGACTTCGAAAAATCGACTGGCAACAAAGTGGGGATCTTCACATCTTTCGGTTATGATTCCATGGGCGTAATGCTCAACGGTCTGGAAGAAGCGATCAAAGCGAACGGCGGCAAAAAGCCAACCCGTGAGCAAGTGCTGGAAGCCGTGCACAAAACAAAAGACTACAAAGGCAAATTCGTAAACGTGACCTTCAACGACAAAGGCGACAACGAGTTCGCGTCCGTCTACGTGTACAAATACGAAGACGGGAAAAAAGTTTACATCGGCGAAGCGAAGTAATCGGTCGGTAGGAACGAGCCGTTTGGGACATACTACGTTTGGCACGAAGACCAGCTAGAAGGAGGCATTCGCATGTCAAACAATCGCAATACGAAAAACGGCGGCAATCAAGGGCACAGCAGCAAGACCCAGGATACCCAGAAGCAAAAGTCCGAACGAGATCGCAACCTGAACAAGCAAGACCCGCAATAAGCGAAAAGCAAAAAGCCCACCCAAGCGAGCTTGACGCTCCTGGGTGGGCTTTTGCGATCTTACCAGATTCCTTGCTTGCTCGGCAGCCGTTTTTCCGGGTGGCCGTAGCCTTGGTGCTTGCGGCTTCTCAGATTTTTCGCCTGCGATTCGCGAATTTTGGCGACGAACTCGCTCGTGCTCATTTTGGTAAAGTCCATAGGGCACCTCCATCTTCCACGCTGTTTGGCTTGACGCCTTTTTAGGATGGCCCTTTTTGCTCGTGCGCAATCGGGAGCGTAATTTTTACAGTCGTGCCCTCATTGCGTTTGCTGGCGATTTCCAGGTGGCCTCCGTGGTCTTTGATGATTTTGCTGCTAATCATCAGGCCCAGGCCGGTTCCGTTTTCCTTTGTAGTGAAAAAAGGATCGCCCAGCTTCGGAATCAGCTCTTCCGGTATTCCGCAGCCGTTGTCCGCGATCGTAATCAGTACCTCCTGATCGGCCTTTGCGCTGGTGGCTAGCATGATCTCGCCGTGTCCGTCAATCGCTTCGAGCGCATTTTTGACGATGTTGATAAACACTTGCTTCAACTGGTTTTCTTCGCCGGAAATAACGGGGGCATACTCAAAAGACGTGTGAATCGGAATGTTTTTCAGGTTCGATTCCGATGCCAGCAAGGTCAAGACGTTTTCCAGCAAGGAGACGAGGGAAAGCGACTTGATCTGGACGTTGTGCGGCTTGGAAAGCACGAGCAGCTCGCTGACGATGAAGTTGATCCGGTCCAGCTCCGAGAGCATGATGTCCGCGTACATTTGTTGCTCGCTCAGCGTCGGCTTCAAAAGCTGGATAAAGCCTTTCAGCGAAGTGAGCGGATTGCGAATCTCGTGCGCGATGCCCGCGGCCAGCTCGCCGATCACCGAGAGCTTCTCTGCCTGGCGGAGCAGCAGCTCGTTGTTGCGGCGCTCGGTAATGTCGCGGGACACGATGATAAAGCCGTCGCACTCGCCGCAGTCGGTCAAAATCGGCGCGCCTTTTGCCTCCAGAACGATCCAGTCGCCATGCGCGCTCCGGTAGCGAAATTCGCAGGTGCGAGGCTCCAGCGTCCGGACCAGATCGTGAAATTGCTCGCGGACACGCTCGACGTCTTCCGGGTGAACGCATTGGAAGCACATTGGCCCGGCGTGCTGGCTCGTCCCTGTGACCCGCTCATAGGAAGGCGAGAGGTGCACGATCTCGCCATGCTTGTCGGTAATCAAAATCAAATCGTCGGTATGCTCGGCAATGATTTTGCTTTCCTTTTTGATGCGGGACAAAGCCGCCTCGGAAACTTTGCGTTCCGTGACGTTGCGGGACACAAACATGATGTTTTTGACGGTCCCGTCTTCCTGGACCATGGGAATGCCGCGCGTCTCGAAGGAGATCCACGCGCCGTTTTTATGCCGGGAACGAAGCTCGAGGAAGACGGGCTGTTTGGTTTGGAAAATTTCCCGCTGTTTGGCCAGGAGCAGAGGGAAGTCTTCGGGATGAGTGATTTCCAGGCTGCCCGGAGAGACGAGCTCGGCAGGCGAGTAGCCGAGCTGCTGCTCGATGGATGGAGAGACGTATATCCGCTGCAGCGTCTCGTCGAAAATCGTCACAAGGTCCTGGGTATGGTCAATCAACAGCCGATACTTGGTTTCGGTCTGGCGCAGCGCTTTTTCGATCCGCTTGCGGTCGGAGATATCGCGCGTGACGCAGGAGGCCGCGATAATGGTGCCATTTTCGTCCCGGATGGGGGTTGCGGACAGCGTAACTTCTACGAGTGTCCCGTCTTTGCGCTTTCGCACCGTCTCGTAGTTGGTCAAATGAACGCCCATGCTCCTGACGGCGTCAAACAGTTGTCTCGTTTCGTTGACGAGCTCGTCCGGGATAAAACAGTACGGAGAAGCGTCAAGCTCCTCCAGCGACCACCCGTAATATTGCTCAAACGCTTGATTGACCAGCACGATGCGGTTGTCCATGTTGCTGATGGAGATGGCATCTGTCGTATAGTGAAAAAACGCTTTCAAAATCTGGTCGGGAAAGAGGAGACTCGTCATCTGGCGCGGAACATGCTTCTTTTTCCACGTAAACGTGGGCTTTAGCTGATCTGTCATAAATATCCTGCCTTGCGGTTCAATTATTTGGATAGTCGTGTCGAGATAGTATTCGTGTTGTTGACGGTGTTTTCCTATCGCCAAAATTAGAATATAGTGGGATTGGCTGGTAATTTATCGTTGGTAAACGGTTGAAGGTTCAAAAGCGCCGAAAAAATAGGCTATAATGTAGGGAGCAAAAACTGGCGGGGGTGTATGCATGAGCACGGGGTTTATCATCGTTCTTGTCCTGACGTTTGTTCTTATCATCGGGGCCACGATTTTGGTTACGAATAAAGCTTATTCCCGGAAACCGGAGCAGATTGATCCGCTGCCGGGGAAAGACGCGGCGAGCAAAGAGCTGGATCAGTAGAGCGGAAAAAATCAAGCCTGCGGCGAGGATGGCGCTGCGCAGGCTTTTTTGGCGCGAAAAACAGGGCTGTAAACAGAAAAAAGACTGGAATGCATCCAGTCTTTTTCGTATGGTACGCCTGAAGGGAATCGAACCCCCGCACATGGTTCCGGAGACCATTGCTCTATCCACTGAGCTACAGGCGTGCAATATAATGGGTGACACTAATTAATTATAAGTCATCCACGGGGAAAAATGCAAACGAAAAACGAGATTTTGTGTGATTTTTTTTCATGAGTGTGAACAGGAAGCAATCTCAATTTTTTGTGTACGCTCTTCAAAAATTGGCAGGAAAATTGCAAGAGAGAACGAATATAATGAAAATTAAAGAGACATTCGCAAGAAGCAGTGGGAAGGGGGCGAGCTTCATGAACATGGGATTGGGTTTGTATCAGGAACAGACGCTGAAACTTGTGATGACGCCGGAGTTGCGTCAGGCCATTACTATATTGCAATACTCTGCTGTTGATCTGATCTCCTATTTGCAGGATCAGGCCAACGAAAATCCTGTATTTGACCTGGAAGTGGCAGCGGAAGTGGCTACGGCAAAAGCAGAAAAGCCGGCGCCGGAAATCGACTGGAAGGAAATCGTCGGAAACCGCGCGACAGGCGATTATTCTCCGGCAAAAAATGAAAGCACTTACAACCCGCTGGATTACGTGCAGCAAGGCAACGAAAACTTGTATGAGCATCTGGAGCGGCAGCTTGGCTATGTAAAAGGCTTCTCGCCTCTGCAAAAGCGAATCGCACTGTTTTTGATCGGAAATTTGGACGAAAAAGGCTATCTGGAAATTACGCTGGAGGAAGCGAGCCGCAATCTCGGGGTAGACGTGCCGGAGATTGAGGATGTGCTGTCGGTGTTGCAGCATTTTGATCCGGTAGGCGTGGCGGCGCGTAGTCTGGAGGAATGTTTGCTCTTGCAGTTGGAGCACCTGGCCCTCGACGACGAAAAGATCGTCCTGGTCGTGCGCAACCATCTGCAAGACCTCGCCGACAACCGCTACCAGCGCATTGCCGACAAAGTGGGCTGCACGCCGCAGGAAGTGCAGACGATGGCGGATTTGGTCCGCACGCTGAATCCAAGGCCCGGCGCCCAGTTTTCCCAGGCGGAGACGAGATACGTCATCCCGGACGTGACGGTGGAAAAGGTCGGGAGCGAGTACGTCGTGCTCGTCAACGATGTGGCGGCGCCGCGTTTGAAAATCAACAGCTTTTATGAGAAAATGCTTAGTCAGCAAAAAAGCCAGGAAGAGGCGAAGCAGTTTATCCACGACAAGCTTAACGCTGCGATGTGGCTGGCGAAAAGCCTGGAACAGCGCCGTCTGACGCTGATGCGCGTCACCCAGGCGATCGTGGACATGCAGCGCGACTTTTTCGACCGCGGCATCCATTACTTGAAGCCGATGACGCAAAAGGAGATCGCCGAGCGGGTCGGCTTGCACGAATCGACGATCAGCCGTGCGACCAGCAACAAATACGTGCAGACTCCGCGGGGCATTTTTGAGCTGAAATACTTCTTTACTTCCGCCCTCACCACTTCCAGCGGGTCTGCGACATCCTCGGAGAGCGTCAAACGCAGAATCAAGGCGTTGATTGAGCAGGAGGATCGCAAGGCGCCGCTGTCTGACCAGAAGCTGGGGGAAATGCTGCTTGCGGAAGGAATCGAAATTTCTCGCCGCACGGTCGCCAAGTACCGCGAAGAAATGCTGATCCCGTCCTCTGCAAAACGAAAGAGGTTTTAAACGACAATGAACAACAAGCAGCTTGAGGTCGTCCTGTACGGACGGAAAAAATGCCATTTGTGCGACGATGTGGAGCTTGCCATCCGCAGTCTGGCGGAGGAGTTTCCGTTGCAACTGCACATCGTGGACATTGAGAGCGACGCACAGCTTCACGAAGAAATGATGCTGGTGATTCCGGTAGTGGCGATCGACGGAGAAGTAGTGTTCCGTTCGATTACGCATGTAGTGACGATCGAGGAGCTGCGGGCTGAGTTTCGGAAGCGCCAGTTGACCAGTTGAATGGAAGAAAAGCTCCCCCTGCCAAGATTGGGCTAGGGGGAGCTTGCATGTTTTTCGCCGATATGCTACATTCAAGGTGTAGCAAGTGATCTTTTTTTTGCACCAATCGGGACAAAAAATGTATATACAGGGACAAAAAATGTCCCGATCAATTTTACAGCCAAGGATGTAAGCACATGCGACGATTACTGGAACTGCAGCAAAAGCTGCTGCCTGATCTGACTCAGGTCTTGCGCGAGAGGTATATGCTGCTCCGGTCGATCTACCACTTGCAGCCGATCGGACGCAGAGGGCTTGCGCAAGCGATGAATACGACAGAGCGTATTTTGCGGGCGGAAGTCGAGCTGTTGAAGGAGACAGGGCTGTTGACGGTTACCGCCGCAGGGATGCACCTGAGCGGAGAGGGGCAGCAGGTGCTGGATGACATGGAGCCGCTCGTAGGCGAACTGTTTGGCCTTACAGACTTGGCAGAAGGTCTGCAAAAGAAGCTCGGCATCCCGGAAGTGATCGTGGTGCAGGGCGACGCAGACCAGTCGCCGTGGGTCAAGGATGAGCTGGGGCGCGTAGGAGCGAGAGTGCTGAAGCAGGTCGTTCAGGAGGGAGATATTGTCGCCGTGACAGGCGGCACCTCCATCGCAAGCGTAGCCAACCACTTGACGCCTTCCGCTTCGTTCAAAAATGTGCAGTTTGTGCCCGCACGCGGCGGCCTGGGCGAGAGAGTGGAGCTGCAAGCCAACTCGCTTGCCGCTGCCATGGCTGCAAAGACTGGCGCTACTTACCGGCTGCTTCACGTGCCGGATCGCCTGCATCCGGAAGCCTTGCAGACGCTGCTCAAGGAGCCGCAGGTGCAAGATGTGCTCTCGCTTTTGCGGGATACGCGCATCGTGCTGCACGGCATCGGCGACGCCCTCGCAATGGCTCGCCGCCGCAATTATTCGGAAGAGGAGCTCGCTGATTTGGCAGAAGCCGGGGCGGTGTCTGAGTCCTTCGGCTACTACTTTAATGAAGCGGGCGAAATCGTCCACCGGATGCCGACGATCGGGCTGCAACTGGAGGAAGTGCACAAAGCTGAAACGGTACTCTCCATAGCGGGGGGCGAAAGCAAGGCAAAAGCGATTCTTTCCTTTGCCAAACAATCGTGTCAGAATGTACTCATTACGGATGAAGGGGCTGCAAGAGCCTTGTTGTCCGCACGATTGTAACGGAAGGAAGCTGATCGTATGTCTATGGCGCAGGTTATGCCCATCCTGGCGATGATTGCAGGAATTGTGCTCAGTTTGTCACTCGGTTTTCCGATTGCGCTGGGGATTGTTTTTGCGATCCTGGTCACACTGGTTAGTGTGAGCAAACTGGGCTATTCCTTGAAGCAGCAATTCTCGTTTGGCTGGGAAGGCGTCAAGAAGACGAAGCCGGTTCTCATGATCCTCTTCTTGGTGGGCGTGTTGATTCCGCTTTTGATGATGGGAGGAACCATACCCGCGATCATTTACTACGGGTTGTCCATCGTCAACGTCGACTATTTGTTTGTTCTCTCCTTTTTGCTGACAGGAGCGGTCAGTTATCTGCTGGGGACCTCTGTTGGCACCTTGAGTACCATCGGCCTGTCGCTGATGGGGATTGCCCATGCGGCAGGCATTTCGCCAGCGATTGTCGGTGGCGCGTTGATCTCCGGAGCGATGGTGGGAGAGCGGTTTTCGCCGATTTCCAGCAGCCGGCTGCTCGTCCTGTCCAATGTCGGAATGACAGAAGAACAGGACAGGCGAACCAGGCGTCCTGCCATGCTCGCGACAGGCATATGCGCCGTGCTGTTTCTCCTCATGGATCTGTTTCGCACACAGACCGGTTCCGGCGAGATGATTTCGTTGTATCAAGGGCTGTTGTCCAGCCACTTTTCGCTAAATGGGTTGCTCATGCTGCCGCTGATTGTCCTGATCGGGTCTTTCGCCCTGCGAGTAAAGGCCGTGACCGCGCTTTTGTACGGAATCGTGGTCAGCGCCGTCATGGTGGGCATTCACGGACAGCTTGACGCCAAGACGTTTTTTTCCGCCATGCTGTACGGATACGAGCTGCACTCGGGCACACCGCTCGATCAGCTTGTGCACGGCGGTGGGATGGTTGCCATTTTGAACGTTCTGCTGCTGATTGTCCTGGCAGGCTTTTTGAACGGCATTTTGAACCAGGCCAACATACTTACTCCGATTGTCGACAAATTGATGGGCAATACGAAAAATCCGACCGTACTGGTAGCAAAAGCGGCAGCGTTGTCACTTTTGGTCGTCATTATCAGTTGCAACCAGACCATTCCGATTCTGGTGCTTGGCTCGACGCTTCTCGAACGGTTCTCGCAATGGACCGGCGGACGCGAGCTGCTGGGCAAAACGATGCTGGACTCCACGGTTGTCATGCCTGTGCTGATCCCGTGGAACGGCCTGTCGATGGTGATGGCTTTGACGCTCGGCGTTCCTACTGTACAGACGTTGCCCTTCGTGTTTTTCAGCATTGTATTGCCGATTGTCACGATTCTCTCCACCCGAGGCTTTTCGCCGGAAGGTGGGTTTATAGCCACAAAGAATAAAGCTAGCTAACGAGCAGGAGGTTTTTTCTCATGGTAAAAGTAGGGATTAACGGTTTTGGACGAATTGGTCGCAACGTGTTCCGCGCAGCACTCAGCAATCCGAATGTAGAAATCGTAGCCGTAAACGATTTGACTGACGCGCAAACGCTCGCTCATCTGCTCAAATACGATTCCGTGCACGGTGTGCTGGACCTGCCTGTAGAAGCGGGCGAAAACACGCTGATCGTGGGCGGAAAAGAAATCAAGGTTCTCGCTGAACGCGATCCTGCCCAACTGAAATGGGCCGACTACGGAGTAGAGATCGTCGTTGAGTCTACAGGCCGATTCACCAAGCGCGAAGATGCGGCGAAGCACCTGGAGGGCGGAGCGAAAAAAGTCATCATTTCTGCTCCTGCTACGAATGAAGACATTACGATCGTCATGGGCGTAAACGAGGACAAATACGATCCGGCGAAGCACACCGTCATCTCCAACGCGTCCTGCACAACCAACTGCCTGGCGCCGTTTGCCAAAGTGCTGAACGACAA
Source organism: Brevibacillus sp. NSP2.1 (assembly GCF_000470975.2). Lineage (NCBI taxonomy): Bacteria > Bacillati > Bacillota > Bacilli > Caryophanales > Paenibacillaceae > Brevibacillus > Brevibacillus sp. NSP2.1. Next base: position 720,515 of record NZ_CP048274.1, read on the forward strand.
GTTCGGAATCGTGCGCGGTCTGATGACCACCGTGCATTCCTACACCAACGACCAGCAAATTCTCGACCTGCCGCACAAAGACTTGCGCCGTGCCCGCGCTGCTGCGGAAAACATTATCCCTACCTCCACAGGGGCAGCAAAAGCAGTGGCACTCGTGCTGCCTGAGCTGAAAGGCAAGCTGAACGGCTTCGCGATGCGCGTACCGACTCCAAACGTGTCGGTTGTCGACCTGGTAGCCGAGCTGAAAACCGATGTTACGGTAGAAGAGATCAACAACGCGCTGAAGGAAGCGGCAGAGGGTCCGATGAAAAACATCCTGGGCTACTCCGAAGCTCCGCTCGTCTCTTCCGACTACAACGGCAACCCGGCGTCCTCCACAATCGATGCGCTGTCCACGATGGTCCTGGAAGGAAACATGGTGAAAGTCGTTTCCTGGTACGATAACGAGTGGGGTTATTCCAATCGTGTCGTAGACTTGTGTCATTTTGTTGCACAGCGCGGCTTGTAACACGTAAAATAGAACTGTTGTGAAAAAGGGAGAGCAATCTCCCTTTTCCCATATGTTTTTTCCGAATAAAAAGCCAATGATTTGGGAGGATCGTTCATGAACAAGAAATCTATCCGCGATGTTGAGCTGGCAGGCAAGCGCGTATTTTGCCGTGTCGACTTTAACGTGCCGATGCAGGACGGGAAAATTACCGATGATACTCGCATTCGCGCTGCTGTGCCAACTATCCGTTTCCTGATGGAAAAAGGGGCCAAAGTAATTCTGGCAAGCCATTTTGGCCGTCCGAAGGGGCAAGTAGTGGAAGAGATGCGTCTTACTCCTGTCGCTTCCCACCTGTCTTCGCTTTTGGACAAGGAAGTGCGCAAGCTGGATGATTCCATAGGGGCAGACGTAGAAGCGGCAGTCGGGCGCATGGAAAACGGAGACGTGATCCTGCTCGAAAACGTGCGCTTCCATGCGGGAGAAGAAAAGAACGATCCGGAACTGGCAAAAAGCTTTGCGGCGCTGGCCGATCTGTTTGTCAATGACGCTTTTGGGGCAGCACACCGGGCACACGCTTCCACAGCGGGAATTGCCCAATACATACCGGCTGTAGCGGGGCTGTTGATGGAAAAGGAAATTCGCTTCCTGGGCGGAGCCTTGTCCAAGCCAGAGCGTCCATTTACGGCAATCGTCGGCGGCGCAAAAGTAAAAGATAAAATTGCTGTGATTGAGAACTTGTTGACCAAGGTTGACCACTTGATTATCGGCGGCGGCATGGCAAATACATTCCTCAAGGCACAAGGCTATGGCATCGGCGCATCGCTGTGCGAGGATGACAAGCTCGATCTGGCTCGTAGCTTGATGGAGCAGGCAAAAGAGCGCGGCGTCGAGCTTTTGATGCCAGTCGACGTCGTTGTGGCAGACCGCTTTGCGGCTGACGCGGAGAAAAAAGTCGTTTCCATCGATGCGATTCCGGATGGCTGGATGGCGCTCGATATCGGGCCAAAAACAGTGGAACAATACCGTAGCGTGATTGTCGAGTCCAAAACGGTCGTTTGGAACGGACCGATGGGCGTGTTTGAAATGGACGCTTTTGCAGAAGGCACAATCGGCGTCGCCAAAGCGATGGAAGCGTGCGCGGGTACGACCATCATCGGCGGCGGAGACTCCGTGGCTGCGGTGGAAAAAGCGGGCGTAGCCGAGCAGATGACCCACATTTCTACAGGTGGCGGGGCGTCGCTGGAATTTATGGAAGGCAAGGAGCTGCCAGGCGTAGCTGTGCTGGCAGATCACGAATAAGAGCGAAGCGGGGGAGTTTGCATGCGGACACCAATTATCGCGGGGAACTGGAAGATGTTCAAGACGATTGCCGAGGCGAAGGCGTTTGCGGAAGAAGCCAAGGCTGGCAACAGCACTTCCGGGGTACAAAAAGTCATTTGCGCGCCATTTACAGCTTTGGCTGCCTTGAAAGAGGCGTTTGCCGGCACAGATATTGCCGTTGGCGCGCAAAACATGCATTTTGCCGAGCAGGGTGCATACACCGGGGAAATCAGCGCGGCGATGCTGAAGGAAATCGGCGTGGAGTACGTGATTCTCGGCCATTCCGAGCGTCGCCAATACTTCAATGAAACAGATGAGAGCGTGAATCAAAAAGTCGTAGCTGCGCTTGCGGCAGGTCTGGTGCCGATCGTGTGTGTCGGCGAAAGCCTGGAGCAGCGGGAAGCAGGCGAAACTGCTCAAGTTGTGCGCACGCAGACGGAAGGGGCGTTTGCGGGCCTGACAGCCGAGCAGGTGGGAAAAAGCATCATCGCCTACGAACCGATCTGGGCGATTGGCACAGGCAAGTCCTCGACTGCCGAGGATGCCAACGAGACGATTTCGTTGATCCGCAGCGTGGTCGCGGAGCGCTTCGGCCAGGCGACAGCGGAAGCCGTGCGTATTCAGTACGGCGGCAGCGTCAAGCCGGAAAACATCGCCAGCTACATGGCGCAGCCGGATATCGACGGTGCGCTGGTCGGCGGAGCGAGCCTGGCTGCGGACAGCTACTTGCAGCTTGTGGCAGGTGCGGCCAAGCGATAGGAGGAGGAGAAACAGATGGCACAAAGACCAAAGCCGGTAGCGCTGTTGATTCTGGATGGCTTTGCCTTGCGCAGCGAAACGTACGGCAACGCGGTAGCGCAAGCGAACAAACCGAACTTTGACCGTTTCTGGAACGAATACCCCCATGCGACGCTGGAAGCGAGTGGACTGGCTGTCGGATTGCCGGAAGGGCAAATGGGGAACTCCGAGGTAGGACATCTGAACATCGGTGCAGGCCGTGTCGTCTATCAAGATTTGACCCGCATCACCAAGTCGATTCGCGAAGGCGCCTTTTTTGAAAACGAAACATTGGTAGCTGCCTTCGAGCACGCGAAGCAAAACAACAAGCAGCTCCACCTGTTCGGGCTATTGTCCGACGGCGGCGTGCACAGCCATATCGAGCATTTGTACGCGATTTTGGAGCTGGCCAAGCGGCAAGATTTTGACCGCGTCTACATTCACGGCTTTCTCGACGGCCGCGACGTATCGCCGGACAGCGCCGTTGGCTACATTGAGCAACTGCAAGCGAAGATTGCGGAAATCGGCGTAGGCAAAATCGCAACGGTGCAGGGCCGCTACTACGCGATGGACCGGGACAAACGCTGGGAGCGCATCGAAAAAGCGTATCGCGCCATGGTGTATGCGGATGCTCCCGCTTACCGCGATCCGATCCAGGCGGTCAAAGAGTCCTACGAAAAGTCGATCATGGACGAATTTGTCATGCCGACAGTGATTGTCGGCGAAGACGACAAGCCGGTGGCGAAGATCGAAAGCGGCGACTCGATCATCTTTTACAACTTCCGTCCTGACCGGGCGATCCAAATTTCGCAAGCATTTACGAACGAGGACTTCCGCGGCTTTGATCGCGGCGAGGGACGCCCGCGCGATCTGCACTTTGTCTGCCTGACCCATTTTTCCGAGACGGTGAACGGGTATGTGGCCTACAAGCCTTCCAATCTGGACAACACATTGGGAGAAGTGCTTTCGCAGCACGGATTGAAGCAACTGCGCATCGCCGAGACGGAGAAATATCCGCACGTGACTTTCTTCTTTAGCGGCGGGCGCGAGCAGGAGTTCCCAGGCGAGACCCGCATCCTGATTCCTTCGCCAAAAGTGGCAACCTACGACCTTCAGCCGGAAATGAGCGCTCCCGAGCTGACCGATGCGGTTGTCGCAGAGATTGAAGCGGAGAACTTCGACGCGATCATTCTCAACTTCGCCAACTGCGACATGGTCGGCCACTCCGGGAAAATGGAGCCGACGATCAAGGCCGTCGAAACCGTTGACGCATGCCTGGGCCGCGTAGTTGACGCGATTCTCGCCAAAGGAGGCGTGGCTGTCATTACAGCCGACCACGGCAACGCCGATCTGATGCTGGATGAGGAAGGGCGTCCGATCACCTCGCACAGCACGTATCCCGTGCCTGTGATTGTGACCAAAGCAGGAGAGAAGCTGCGAGAAGACGGTATTTTGGCCGATCTGGCTCCGACCTTGCTCGACCTGCTGGGAGCCGAGCAGCCAGTGGAAATGACAGGCAAATCGTTACTTGCAAAATAGCCCGCTCTAGGACACACTGATAGGTGACTAGATGCCATACAAATACTTGCGGGGCACCTCGCATACTAAAAGGAGATGGATCGAGAAATGGCAATGATTACTGACATTTATGCACGCGAAATTATGGACTCCCGCGGTAATCCAACCGTGGAAGTGGAAGTATATCTCGAAGACGGCTCGATGGGCCGTGCAGCAGTTCCATCCGGAGCGTCCACAGGTGCCTATGAAGCGGTTGAGCTTCGCGATGGCGACAAAGCCCGCTACCTGGGCAAAGGCGTACTGAAAGCCGTAGAAAACGTCAACGAAATCATTGCTCCTGAGCTGATCGGCATGGATGCTCTGGATCAGGTAGGCATCGACATGGCGATGATCCAGCTCGACGGCACGCACAACAAAGGCAAGCTGGGCGCAAACGCGATCCTCGGCGTCTCCATGGCGGTAGCACGCGCTGCTGCTGACTCCCTCGGAGTGCCTCTCTACAACTACTTGGGCGGTTTCAACGCAAGAACATTGCCAGTTCCGATGATGAACATCTTAAACGGCGGCAAGCACGCAGACAACACAGTAGACATCCAGGAATTTATGGTTATGCCAGTAGGCGCAGAGTCTTTCAAGGAAGCGCTGCGCATGGGCGCGGAAATTTTCCACTCCCTGAAAAAAGTGCTGCATGACAAAGGTCTGAGCACAGCAGTAGGCGATGAGGGCGGCTTCGCTCCAAACCTGAAGTCCAACGAAGAAGCGATCACGACCATTCTGGATGCGATCAAGGCTGCTGGCTACGAGCCGGGCAAAGACGTGTTCCTCGCGCTGGACGTAGCAGCGACCGAAATGTTCAAAGACGGCAAATACCACTTCGAAGGCGAAGGCGTTGTGAAAACAACCGAAGAAATGATCGCGTTCTACGAAGACCTGGTAAACAAATACCCGATCATCTCCATCGAAGACGGCTTGTCCGAAGACGACTGGGATGGCTGGAAAGCGCTGACTGACAAGCTGGGCAGCAAAGTACAGCTCGTGGGCGACGACCTGTTCGTAACCAACACCGAGCGTCTGGCGCGCGGTATCGAGTCTGCTACAGGTAACTCCATCCTGGTGAAAGTAAACCAGATCGGTACCCTGACAGAGACTTTTGAAGCGATTGAAATGGCGAAGCGTGCTGGCTACACAGCCGTTATTTCCCACCGCTCCGGCGAAACCGAAGACTCCACCATCTCCGATATTGCTGTAGCGACCAACGCGGGACAAATCAAGACAGGTGCGCCTTCCCGTACCGACCGCGTAGCGAAGTACAACCAATTGCTGCGCATCGAGGACGAACTGGCTGACACTTCCCGTTTTGGCGGACGCGCTGCATTCTACAACCTGAAAAAATAAGGCCACAGGCCAGCCAAAAGAAGCGGTACCTGCGCAGGTGATGCGTAGGGCCGCTTTTTTCATGTGCAGAAAGATCCTATGCTGGCTTCCTTATGCAAGGTGATGCGGGCAACAGGCATTTGCGGCTCTGTTTTGCTTTTGGCATAAAAAAGGACGGAACCTGTGCGAGAGGTTCCGTCCTTGTGGAGCGGCTGTCGGTTTACGACATCGCGACTACTTTTTCTTTTGTCTTCACACTGCGCGTACCAATCTGGCACTTGCTGTACGGAATGCACATCGGTGTCCCGTACAGCGGGTCCAGTGTGATCTGGCAATCCATATCAAACACGGTGCGCACGAGGTCGGTAGTCAGGACTTCTTCCGGTGCGCCCTCCGCCACGACGGTCTGGTTGTGCACGGCAACGATATGGTGCGCGTAGCGGCATGCCAGATTCAGGTCGTGGAGGACCATGATGATCGTGCGTTGTTCCGTTTGATTCAGCTCATACAACAGGTCCAAGATTTCAATCTGGTGTGACATGTCCAGATACGTAGTCGGTTCATCGAGCAAAATCGTTTCGGTCCCCTGGGCCAGTGTCATGGCGATCCAGGCCCGCTGGCGCTGCCCGCCGGAGAGGCTGTCGACAGAGCGGTTGGCCAGCTCGGTAAGCTGGGTAGCGGCCAGTGCTTTTGCGACCATTTGCTCGTCTTCCTCTGACCATTGCTGCAGCCAGTTTTGATAAGGGTAGCGTCCCTGCTTGACCAGTTGCTGAATCGTCAAGCCTTCCGGGGCGGTTGGGCCTTGCGGGAGGATAGCCAAACGTTTTGCTACTTCCTTCGTAGACCGCTTGGCGATTGATTCACCCTCTAGCAAAATGGCTCCTTCCTTCGGCTTCAGCAGGCGAGCCAGCGAGCGCAGCAGTGTCGATTTGCCGCTGCCGTTGCTGCCGATGAAAACCGTGATTTTTCCACGCGGGATATTCAGGTTGAGTGCTTCGATGATGTTGCGTTCCCCGTAGGACAAGGTGAGGTTGCGGGTTTCCAAAGCTTGCATGAGGGCAGAACTCCTTTCGCTAGCGATTTCGGTTTTTGTACAGCAAATAGATGAAAAACGGAGCACCGATCGCAGAGGTGAAGACCCCGACAGGCACCTCGATCGGAGAAAAGGCCGTGCGCGCGATCAAATCGGCAGCGAGCACGATGATGGCGCCGAGAAACGCCGACAGCGGGAGCGCACCGCCAAAGGACGGGCCGATTAGCTGTTTGGCGATGTGCGGCGCGAGCAAAGCGACGAAGCTGATGTCTCCTCCGACGGACACGGCTGTTCCGGTCAACGCGGCGCAGATCATGAGCAGAAGGAAACGATCCCATTGCAGCGCGCTGCCCAGGCTCGTCGCGACATCGTCGCCGAGCTGCTGGATGTTGACTCTGCGGGCGAGAACGGCAGCGACTGCAATCAGGATGACGACCCACGGCAAGATCATGAACACATCGTTCCAGTCGACGCCGTAGATGCTTCCCGTCAACCAGAGCAAGGCTTTGTTTTGCAGCAAAAACGGGCTGAACATAATCAGAATGGTGACGAGCGCACCCGCCGCAATCTTGATTCCGACACCGATCATGACGAGCCGCAGCGGCGTGACGCCTTTTTTCCACGACAGGGCATAAAGCAAAAACGTCGTCAGCATTGCTCCCAAAAAGGCAGTAGGAGGCAGCCATTTGATGCTCGCTGTTTCAAAGAGAAGCAAAAAGCCTACGGCGGCAACCGAAGCGCCTCCGGCTACGCCAAGCACGTCAGGCGAAGCGAGCGGGTTGCGAATAATCCCTTGCATGATCGCGCCCGCCGCTGCCAAAGCTGCTCCCACCAGGACGGCAATCAGGATGCGCGGAAGCCGGAATTGCTGGACAACCAACGCATTTTCTTCCGAACCGATTCCGAGCAGGACTTTGACGACATCCAGCGGCGCAATTTTCATCTCGCCCATTCCGAGACTGACGACTGCCACAGCCAGGGCAAGCAGCAGCGCGATGGTTGTATACAGCAGCGTTTTTTTATGTAGCTGAAAAGAAAACCGTTTGCCAAAGCGCAGAGGCAGGTATGGCTTCATTATTTATCCAGCCCCTTTCGTGCGACATAGATGAAGAACGGAACACCGATCAGGGCGGTCATGACGCCAATTGGCACTTCGGCAGGCATGGCGATAAAGCGTGCGCCGATATCGGCCAAAAGCAAAAGGATCGAACCGAGCAGTCCGCTGTACAACAGCACCCAATGCGTTTCGATTCCGACAAGATAACGGGCCAGATGCGGCGTGACCAGTCCGACGAAGCCGATCGGGCCAGCGACAGCTACTGCGCAGCCGGAGAGCAGGACGATCACGACACCGATTGAGAGCTTGACGAGCAAAGTGCGCTGGCCGAGACCTTTTGCCACATCGTCGCCCATGAGCAGCGTTTGAATGGGGCGGGCCAGCAGGAAAGCGGCGATCCAGGCGAAGATCATATATGGAAAGACTGTAGCCAAATACTCCAGCTTTCTTCCGCCGACAGAGCCAGCAAGCCAGAAAAGCACCTCGTCGGCAGCTTTTTCGTTGAGTACCATCATCGCGTGGCGGATGGAAGCAGCCAAGGCAGTAATCGCTGCCCCTGCAAGCACCAGCTTGACGGGAGTAAGGCCATCTCTGCCGAATGAGCCGAGCAGGTAGACGATGAACCCGGCTACGGCAGCTCCGAAAAAGGAAATCCACGTAAACTCCGTAAGCGAGCTGATTCCGACAAACGTAACGGCGAAAACGACAAAGAGAGAAGCGCCTGCGTTCAGTCCAAACAGCTCAACATCTGCCACAGGGTTTCTCGTCAGCGATTGCAGCAGGGTACCTGCAAGGCCGAGACAAAAGCCGACCGTCAGCGCATTCAGCACGCGCGGCACCCGAACTTCTTTAATGACAATATGTTCGTTTGTTCCGTTAAAATGGGTATAGGCGTCAATGGCTGTTTGCCAGCTCGTATCAATCACGCCAAACACAAGACTGGCATAGCTGAGGTAAACCAGCAGCAGAATGGCGATAGCCACTCCTAGAATTTTGCGAAAACGGCTTGCTAGTAAAGCATTCATGAGGGCTACATCCTTATCTATGCATGTTGTTCTGTAGGCATTTCGTACCCTGCCCTATAGTAAGTGTAGAGCCAGCCTGACTATGTGTCAATGATTTTGAGAGTCATTATCAATTTATACTTGACGATCACCCTCGCATGAAGGTAGGATAGTCAGTGTTATTGATTTACATTCTCAATTAGCCAAATAGGTAAGGGGGTCCTTGCACCATGTTTTCTCGTACATACCGTACGGCAGGCGGTAAAGTGTTCTTCGCCGTGCTGATGGCGCTTTTGCTGATTGTCACTGGTTGCGGCAATCAACAGGCGACTGAGCAAAAACCTGCAGAACAACAACAACCTGCTGAACAAGCTACAGGCAATTCCGCAGGTTCCGAGCAATCTTATACAGTCAAACACGCGATGGGCGAAACAATCATTAAAGGTACACCACAGCGCGTTGTCATGCTGACCAACCAAGGGACAGAAACCTTGATGGCACTTGGCGTGAAGCCAGTAGGTGCTGTTGGTGCCGCTCATGATCCGACTCAATTCTACGATTTCACCAAGTCCTTCCTGGAAGGCACCAAGTCTGTTGGTACAGAAGGTCAGCCAAACCTGGAAGCAATCGCTGCCCTGAAGCCTGATCTGATTCTCGGTATGAAATTCCGTCATGAAAAAATTTATCAACAACTGTCCGCAATCGCTCCGACCGTGTTCGTAGAAGAGCCACGCGGCGACTGGAAAGCAAACTTCAGCCTGTACGCAGAAGCTGTCAACAAAAAGGCGGAAGGCGAGAAAATCATCGCTGACTGGAACAAGCGCGTAGCCGAGTTCAAGGAAAAAGCGGGCGACAAGCTGAAAACGCAAGTATCCGTCGTGCGTTTCATGCCTGGTAAAGTTCGCATCTACTATAAAGACACCTTCACTGGCGCGATCTTCAAAGACCTGGGTCTGGCTCGTCCAGCTTCCCAAGACAAAGAAGAGTTTGCAGCAGAAGTAACCAAAGAGCGCATTCCAGAGATGGACGGCGACATCATGTTCTACTTCACGTATGAGACAGGAAAAGGCGAAGCGTCCAAGATCGAGCAAGAATGGACGAACGATCCATTGTGGAAAAACCTGAACGTAGTAAAAGCAGGCAAAGCGTTCAAAGTGGATGACACGATCTGGAACACTTCCGGCGGCGTTATCGCGGCAAACAAAGTGCTGGATGAGCTGGAAGGCTACATCATCGGCAAATAAGCGCAGAGACAAAAAAGACAGGGGCGAGTTGCTCCTGTCTTTTTGCCTGTTTGCATACGTTGCTGCGTTCTGTTCTGTGAGGTTACCCTGCCATGTTGTTGACGGTGCCCCGCGGGTAGTAAATGTTCACGTGATCGATGTAGAGGCTCTCCGGTTTGCCCGCAGTTCCGGAAAAGACGATTTTCAGCTCGTAGTCCGGCGTGACCTTGTACGTGTAAATGGTTTGCCCGGCTGCGGTCGCGGTGCTGTTTGGCTTGCCCAATGCTTGCAAAACCTCTGCTTGCGTGATCGCTTGCAGGCGAGGGTCGTAGGAACGAATATCGACGACTTGCATGCCTTTGTTAAAGGCGAAGACCAGTCCGCGATCCTGGTACGTATTGTATGTGAGTCCGTTGACGTAGGAGACGACATCAGGCTTGCCGATTTGTTTTTCGATTTCGTCAAAGACGTCTTTTTCTACCCGATACTCGCTGCCGAGCGTCTGCCCGTTTTTGGCCAGCTCGCGCAAGTCTTGCAGCATGTCGATGTTGCTTCCGTACAGCATCAGGTTTTTGTTGCCTTGCGGGTAGTAGACGTTGTATCTCACGAGAACGAGGTTCGTGTCACCTGCGCTCTTCAAGCCCTGGAAGATGAACTTCACCTGGTATTTGCTTGTCACGTCGTAGGTGTAAATGGTCTGATTGCCAAATTCGCTGACGCGGTTCGGTTTGCCCCACGCTTTTTCCACTTCGGACAAATGGATTTGATGCAAGCGGGGATCGGTCGTGCGGATGTCGACAAGCTGCATGCCTTTGTTGTAGCCGAACACGACGCCGCGCTTCGTATAGGTGGAGTAGGTGAGTCCGTTGGCTTGATCGGTATAGTCTGGCTTGCCCCAGTCTTTTTCGACTTGGTCGAAGACGGTGTTTTCCACGGTGTACGGTGCGGTAAACCCTTTGCCTTTTTCCGCTTCCGTGCGGATCAGCGGCAGCAACTGCTCGGATTGTGGCGTGACAGGTGCAGGGTTTACGGCATTTCCTTTGCCGGCTTCAGGCCCTGGCGAAGCAGATGTCGAGCCGGGCGTCTGGTTGGTCGGATCTGGCAGTGCGCTCTGCTGATTGTTGCTGATGAGGGTTGCTCCCATCCAGATCGTCGCGGCAAGCACGGAGCAGATCGCCAAGCCTTTTCCCAGCCCGGAAAAGCGGCGGGCAGACACAACCGGTTCGGATTGAGTGCGCGAATGCGCGTCGGTGGAACGAATCGTAGACAAAATCGCTTGTTTTTTTCCTTCGGTCATTTTCATGTCAGGCAGTCCTTTCATTTCTTCTAAAAGTTGTTCATCTGTTTTAAATCGCATCGCCTACCATCCCCTTTCTTTCCTGCAAAAGCTGCTCTTTTACCGCCTTCATGGCCCGATGCATGGTGACGTTGACCTTGCTTTCCGACCAATCCAATATTTCAGCGGTTTCCTTGGAGGATAGTCCCTTGATCCCGCGAAGGATCAGTACCTCGCGATAGGTGGGCTTCATTTGCCGCAGCGCATGGTACAGCGCTTGCTGTTCGTCGTGCAAATGCAAAATCTCCTCTGGCGTCTTTTCTTCGGATTGAACTTTGGCGAGCCATCTGTCCGGCAGCCAGTTGCGAAATCGTTGTTTTCTGGCGAAGTCGATTGCCGTATGCCTGGCGATGGTGAGCAGCCATGTCTTCGGTTGCGATCTGCCTTCAAACGTTTCCAGTGACCGCAGCGCCTTGAGGAATACATCCTGGACGAGATCTTCCACGTCTTTGTTTCCGGTATAGTAGACGAGAAACTTGTAGATGTCGTCGCTATAGCGCAGAAACCATTGCTCAATGATGTTGTTTTTGTCCATAGCTGAACCACCTTTTTGCTTTCTACTTGTAATTTGACGACCAAGGTGCGCTTTCATTACAAAAGACGAAAAAAACTGCCGGAATTATGACCGACAGTTTCTGGAAATTCGTTTTTTTAGTTAGTGGTGAAGCATGGCGTCGCGGGTAAACCAGAGCCGATAGCTCAGCATGCTGATGAGGACAGCAGAGACAGCGGCAGAGGAGCTGAAGCTGAGCATGATGAGAATTTGGTAGCGGACGGCTTCGACCGGGCTTGCGCCAGCGATAATCATGCCGGTCATCATTCCGGGAAGCTGAACGAGCCCGATTGTTTTCATCGTGTCAAACGTAGGGATCATGCTCGCTTTGACGGCGCGCTTCAATACCGCTTGAACGGCCTGGCGGGGAGTCGCACCCAGGCAGAGCAGCGTCTCGATCTCGCCACGGGAAGTTTCCACTTCACGGTTCATATGGGAGAGGAACAAGCTGCAAACGATCATGGAGCTACCGATAATCATGCCGCTCATGGGAATGAGGTACTGGGGTGTAGGCGTGACCAGTCCGAGTGTTACCAGTAGTCCCATGGTGACCAGCTCCGTGATCGAAAGCGAAATCGCGATCCGCCAAAAAATGCCGCGCAGCTTTTTCCCTTTGCTGGCGGCGTTCCAGGAGGCGACCGCAATCATCATGGAGATAATCAAGAGGATGAACAGCAGGCTGTCCGCGTGGAAAACAAACTGCAGCACGTAGCCGATGACCAGCAACTGCAAGGTGGAACGGACCGTGCCGATGGCGATTTCTTTTTCCAGCCCAAGCCTTTGCCATAGAGAGAGGAGGAGGGCGATCAATACGAAGGCAAAGGCGATCCAGATGGATGTATAGGTCATGAGTGCACCTCTCTCGCTGTGTGCGCATGCGCGCTTTGCAAAAAGTCGCGGGCTTGTATCGTGGGCGGCGCGTGGAAAAAGGAGTGGCTGGGCAGGTCAGCCTGTAGTTGGTGCTCCGCCAGAAACCAGATGCGCTGACAACGGCTGCGGGCCTCCTCCAGATCATGCGTGACCCAGAGAATGGTCGTGCCTGACTGCTCATGCAAATCGACGAGCAACTGCTCCGTGGCCTGTTTGCTGGCCGTATCGAGCGAGGCCGTCACTTCGTCCAGCAAAAGGACGTCCGGCTGCAGTAGCAAGGTGCGGATAAGGGCAAGCCGTTGCTTTTCTCCGCCAGAAAGCTGGTCGGCCGGCTTTGACCAGTCGACCTGCTCCAAATGAAGCTGCTCGCACAGGGCGCGAGCGAGCTTTTCATCGAATGAGCGCTGATGCAGCACGCTTACGGTACGCAAATTGTCTTCCACTGTGCCCGGCAGCATGATCGCCTGCTGAGCGACGTAGCTCACTTTCATGCGCCAGGCGCCGCTCTCCCACTGGGTCATTTCTTTTTGCGCGAGCCGGACCGTACCGCTGTCTGGCGGCAAAAGACGACCGAGAATGCGCAGCAGCGTGCTTTTTCCCTGCCCCGATTTTCCAAGGATTCCGATAATGGCAGGTTCCGGGATGATCGCGTTCAGGTCGTGGAAAAGCCAGTGGCCGGAGGGCGAGAGGACTTTTTTGCCCAAAGCTTCAATCTCCATGACGGTACTCATGCAAAAATCCTCCCATCAACGGGAAAACACCGAAGAGGACGAGTCTCCGGTGTTTCTCCAATACAGGCTATCTATGTACTTATTTATGCTCCGACAGCCATTGTGCAACCGCTTGAATTTCCGGTTGTTTTTTCAGCATTCCTGGAGGCATGCCGCCTTTACCTTCTTTGATAATTTTGGCGATGTCTTCAGCGCTGAGAGTTGCCCCGACTTTAGTCAGGTTCGGACCAGCGATCCCCTCCAGATTTTGTCCATGACAGGAAGCACAGTTTTGCTTGAAAATAGCTTCAGCATCAATGTTGGCAGTAGGTGCACCGCCACCTTGCGCTTCTTCTCCATGTTTTGGTGGGAAAATAATCGATCCTACGAGTGCAATGAGAAAAACTAGAAACAAGATACCAAACGAAGTGAAAAAGGCCTTCGCGGAATCAATTACGTCGTTTTGATTCATGTCTTTTTTGTTGGACCCAGCCATTGACAAAGACCTCCCGAAGCAAATAATAAAGGTTCAACTGCAATTTTACGGCAAAATCTTGACAGTTGCAAGGCGACGGCCAAACAGACAAAGAAAGTACACAATTTGCCAATTTTGTGTAAACAATCTTTTCTAGTATTGTCGCTTATATTGTGCGTAAAACAGGCAAATATTATTTCATGGTAGTTTGGTTTATATATAATGGAAGGGATAGCGGGTTGCTGTTACCTGACAAGTATGATAAAGTGTTTATATTGGTTTTTTACCGCCTTGGAAATCCGTTTTGAGGTGAATGAAGATGGCATTGGCTGCGAAAATTTTACTTGTGATCGCAAGTATTGGCTTAATTATCGTCGTGTTGCTGCAATCTGGAAAAAGTGCCGGCCTTTCGGGAGCGATTGGTGGCGGTGCAGAGCAACTGATGGGCAAGCAAAAAGCCCGTGGGATTGACGCACTTTTAGGGAAACTGACCGTTGTGTTTGCGGTTGCTTTCATGATTTTTGCGATTTTGCTCGGATATTTCTTGAAAACAGGAGCGTAATAGACGAATAGCCGAAAGACAGCGAGTGCGACTTGCTGTCTTTTTCGCTATTCCGATTGCGATGTAGATGAACGGTGAATACTACATAGTAATGGATAAATGGAGGAGCGCGGTAGAGCCACGCGAAAAAAGGAGGTTTGTGAATGACAGATCAAGAAAAGATACTCGCGTTCATGCGGGAGCAAGCTTATCACCCTATGACGGTGAAGGAGCTGGAGGAAGCGTTTGAGCTCAAGGACTCGGCTTCCTTCAAGGAGCTGGTGAAAACGCTGAACGCACTGGAAGCAAGCGGCGAGGTAATTCGCACGCGTGCGAACCGATACGGCGTGCCGGAAAAAATGAACCTGGTGCGCGGGCGTCTGCAAAGCCATCCAAAAGGCTTCGGATTTATTATTCCGGAAACGCCTGACATGGAAGATATATACGTCCACGCCAACGACATGAATGGAGCGATTCACGGCGACACCGTGCTCGTGCGTGTCGAGAAGGAAGCGGGCGGCAATCGCCTGGAAGGGCGAATTATTCGCGTCGTCGAACGGGGCATGACCCAGGTTGTGGGGACGTTCAAGGATGAGACGTACTACGCGTTTGTGATTCCGGATGAGAAACGGATCGGCAAAGATATTTTTATCCCGAAAAACGCATATAACGGAGCGGTAGACGGCCACAAGGTCGTCGCCAACATCGTCCGCTACCCGGAAGGACGGGTCAATCCCGAGGGAGAGATCGTAGAAATTCTGGGGCATAAAAACGATCCGGGTGTGGACATTTTGTCCATTATCCGCAAGTTCAACCTGCCGGAAGCATTTCCGGAGGATGTGCTGGCCGAGGCAGAAGCGGCGCCGGACGAGATTTCGGAAGAGGAGATCAAGGGACGCCGCGACCTGCGCGACCGGATGATGGTCACCATCGACGGAGCAGACGCCAAGGACCTGGACGACGCCGTTTCGCTCGAAGTGCTGGAAAACGGCAATGTCAGGCTCGGTGTGCATATTGCCGACGTCAGCTATTACGTCCGCGAAAAATCGGCTCTGGATAACGAAGCGTATCGCCGGGGCACGAGCGTCTATCTGGTCGACCGCGTCATCCCGATGCTGCCGCACCGTTTGTCCAACGGGATATGCAGTCTGAATCCAAAGGTAGACCGACTGACGATCTCCTGCGACATGGAGATGGACCAAAACGCGCAACTCGTGAAGTACGATATTTTTCTCAGCGTGATTCGCACGAACGAACGCATGACGTATGCCGATGTGCGCAGCATCCTGGAAGACAAGGACGAAGCCTTGATCGAGAAGTACAGCGAGCTCGTCCCGATGTTCCAGGAGATGGAGAAGCTGGCGTTGAAGTTGCGTTCCAAACGGATGCAGCGCGGCGCAATCGACTTCGATTTCCGCGAAGCGAAAATTTACGTCAACGATGAGGGCACCCCGACAGACATCGGGTTCCGCACGCGCTCCATCGCGGAGCAGATCATTGAGGAATTTATGCTGGCGGCCAACGAAACAGTGGCCGAGCATTTCCACTGGATGAAGCAGCCGTTTATGTACCGGATTCACGAAGACCCGAACGCCGAAAAGCTGATGGCCTTCATGGAGTTCATCACCAACTTCGGCTACTCGATCCGCGGCAAGGGCAACTCCGTCCACCCGCGCGCCCTGCAGCAGCTTTTGGAAGAGGTAAAAGGCACGCCGGAAGAGATTATCATCAGCACGGTCATGCTACGTTCCATGAAGCAAGCGCGCTACGACGCGGAAAGTCTGGGTCACTACGGCTTGTCCACCGAGTTTTACACGCACTTTACGTCGCCGATTCGCCGCTACCCCGACCTCATCGTCCACCGCCGCATTCGCGAGTGGATCGAGCAGGGCAACAACCTGTCGGAGAAGCGCCTGGCGTACTGGGCCGAGCAGATGCCGATTATCGCCGAGCACGCCTCCCAGCGCGAGCGGCTGGCGGTAGATGCCGAGCGCGAAACAGACGACCTGAAAAAAGCCGAGTTCATGAAGGAACGCGTCGGGGAGGAGTTCGAGGGCGTCATTTCCAGTGTGACCTCGTTCGGGCTGTTTGTGGAGCTGCCCAACACGATCGAGGGCCTGGTGCACATCAGCTTCCTGACCGACGACTACTATCATTACCACGAAAAAATGTACGCGCTGGTAGGCGAGCGGACGGGCAAGCAGTACCGCATCGGGGATGTAGTGCAGGTCCGCGTGGCGAACGTCAACGTGGATGAGCGCACCATCGACTTCGAGATCGTCGGCATGACCAAGGCAGCCGGATTCCGCGGCAGCCGCGAGCGCACGCCGCGCGTCATCGACGGCCGGGGCACAGGTCGCAAGCCGACTCGCGGCAAGCAGGATCGCTCCCGCGGTGGCCGTCCCGAGCGGCCAGATCGCCAAAAGGCCAAAAAGCACCCGGCGGAAATCCGCCAGAAGTACAAGGATCGCCGCAAAGGCGAAGGGAACAAAGCTTCGCGCGGCCCAGCTTCCGGTCCAGCAACTGGAAACAAAGACGTCCTGCCGATTGGGCAGGGTGGAGAAGAGGCCCAAGGAGAGCAGCAGAAGGGCTTCTGGGAAGATTTTGTCCGCTCCAAAAAGAAAAGCCGCAAGAATGTAGTCAGCCAGGCGAAACGGAAGCGGCGTTAATTAAACGGTTGTGTAAGGGGGCTTTCCGTACAGGGGAGGCCCTGGCAAGCAGGCAGGGACGAGCTTGAACAGGGAGACTGTTTCCTGTTTGCGATCGGGCAGATGCGGCAAACGCGGCAGTTACCCGGCAAATGTCTTGCCACAGCGGGCAAAATTTGCTAGACTAACTGTTACGAAACGCAGTACGTACAAGCGAGGTGATCTCCATGTCAAAAGATAAAGCCGGAACCAAGACAGTCGCCCAAAACCGAAAAGCGCGCCACGATTACCACATCGAGCAAGTATTCGAAGCAGGGATTGCCCTGACCGGTACGGAGATCAAGTCGGTGCGTGCCGCGCGTGTCCAGCTTAAGGACAGCTTCGCTCGCGTACAAAACGGCGAGCTGCTTCTGTACAACGTGCACATCAGCCCGTACGAGCAGGGCAACCGTTTCAACCACGAGCCGGAGCGTACCCGCAAGCTGTTGATGAGACGGCTGGAAATCCTCAAGCTGAACGGCCTGATTCGCGAAAGAGGCTACTCGCTGGTCCCGCTGAGCATTTATTTGAAAGGCGGCTGGGCCAAAGTCGAGCTCGCACTCGTCAAAGGGAAGAAGAACTACGACAAGCGCGAAGACCTCAAGAAAAAGGACGCTGCCCGCGAAGTCGAGCGCGCCCTGCGCGAACGCCAAAAGGCCTGAGCGCTGCCTAACTGGTTTGCTTTGGCAGGCCTGGCAGCAATCGACGTTGAGTTTTGCCTGCCGCTTGTGCTATATTAAATAGGCAGCAAGCAATACACCATTTTGTACACAACAGTCTAGGTGCGGATCAATGGCTCTTCACCTAGGCTTTTTCTCACCTTATACCATGGGGGCGTTCTGGATTCGACGGGGATGGTAGAGCATGAGAAGCGAGCCGGGGGGTTGCGGACCTCGTCACCAACGCAAACGCCATTAACTGGCAACAAACAACTTTCTCTCGCTGCTTAATAACCAGTGAGGCTCTCCCACTGCATCGGCCCGTGTGCCGTGGATAGGGCTCAACTTTAACGGGCTACGCCGGAGGCTTCCGCCTGGAGCCAAAGGAAGAAGACCAATCAGGCTAGGTGCCAGGTCAGCGCGTCACTCCGCGAATCTGTCACCGAAACTCTAAACGAGTGACTGCGCTCGGAGATGCTCATGTATCGCTGTTTTCGGACGGGGGTTCGAATCCCCCCGCCTCCACCTACATAAAAAAAGCCACCTGCAGAGGTGGCTTTTTTGCGTTGACAGCGAAGTCTCGCTATGCATGAACTGGCTCGATCTTCAGTCATCACAACGATACTGAAATGCAGGCCCTGTCTGTATAAAGTACCCGCTTCTAACTTGCCCAGCCCAGTTTTTCAGAGCGGATTTCCACTGGGGGCTTTTAAAAAAATCATCTACCGATACAGAACTAGAAAACCAAACGATGGGAGTAAACGGAGCGAGCTGACCAGCCCCTCCCCAAATGCCGCCTGCCGGAAACCCGTCCTCAATCACAAGTAGCAATGGTAGACCGTATTGATAAGCCATTGCAGGTTCAATTTGCAAAAAGGCGAGTACGGTTCTCCCTCTTCGTGGCCCTCGTTGGTCGTAGAAGGACAGAAGCCATGCCATAACTCGAGTTAATCATCGTACGAATGTTTTCCAGTGTAGTATTCGGATATTGTTCTGTGTTGGGCAAAGTGCGCGGGAAGAGGAGTTCTTTCTTGATTTCTTTGAACATGCGAATCACGAATTGCTGTTGGATAGTAAACGGCGGCTGTGGAGGACCGAGCGTAAACAAATTTTGATGACTAAAAAACACAGGGATTCGAAAAAACGCCGAAGCAGCGTCGTTCAAATCCTGCAAGTCCTGGTAGCACTGCTCGATTTCTTCCTTGCTTAAACCTGTGTTCGGAGTAGAATGCACAACTTGGATTTCGTACTTTTTACTTCTCTCATCCTTTTTCGAACTCATGTTGTCACCTCCACAGTGAAGCGTATTCACCAAAATACGGCGGTGACTGGACAAATTAAGAAAATGTGCTTCTTTGCCTGATGAACATAATCAGTTCGGTCTGGGAATGAATGGGGAGAGTAGGCGAAGATAGAATGGGACGGGGGAAAGGTAACCCTTCCTTCGAGCAGATCAAGCTGGTGCGGGACGACAGTTATTGCAAACGTCTAGTGAAGATCGAGCGGAAGCAACGGGCTTACATGCGAGATTTTGAGGGATACACTGAAATAAGAACCGTTCATTATGGGACTGGCCCCCTCTGTAGGACAGGGATCAATTTCGTCTGAACTTATTGGCGACAGTGTGAAGCAATATCTTCACCTCTAAATGTTAGAATGAATAGAAAAAAACTCTTGATTTCCCCAGAGCAGGCAGCCGCGAATTACCTGAAGGTACATCCGCTTGAATTGCGGTTAATCAATCAGGTGTATGTATATCGTCCGCAAATGGGGCGGGGAGATCAATTTGTTGATGCGATTACTGGACAGGTGATAACTCCGTAAGGGAACGATAAATAGGAGCGACTACTCTCTTAACGATCAAGGAATAGTCGTTTTTTCCTTTCTCCTTTCCATAAAACATCCCCGCCCTTACCAGCTACCAAACAGCGCGCCTTTCAGGTCCAAAGTCATCCAGAAACCCAAGCGAAATGCCCAGACTGCACAAGGCACTATCACTACCAAAAGTCAATCCAAATACAAAATGATATAATAAATGCGACTATTCATAATAAAGACTATTTCGATCAGATTTACAAATGCATAAACGAAGCCAATTAGAAATGAACGAGCTAGAAAAAACAATAATGCCCGCAACACTCTCTTACGAAACAGTATGATCTTGTGAAGCTCGTCTAATCAACGAATCAGGAAAGGTACCTTATCTACTTCTAGGAAGGTTAGGCCGAGAGGAGGATCGAAAATGGGGATCACGGTGCAGGAGATGCTGCGGTTGGACGCGCTGCAAAGTTTACGTGTTATCGCCGGTTTCGATGGTTTGGACAGGATCATCAATCAGGTAAATGTTTTGGAAATGCCCATAACCGAAGTGGAGCATTTGGTTTTGGGAGGCGAGCTTGTGCTGACCACCTTTCACAGCTTGAAAGATGATCTGGAGGCACAAGTGAATACGATTAAAAAGCTTGCTGAAAACGGGGCAGCAGCTTTGGGGATTCATCCGATGATTGCTGACAAGATCATGCAAAAGGCGATCGTGGAGGCAGCGAATATTTCCGGCCTTCCTGTCATTTTGTTGCCTCCTGCGATGCCTTATGCTACGGTTTTTTCTGCCGTGTTGGGGACGATCCTGAATCGGCAATCACAGTTGTTGAAACAATCGGAAGAGATTAACCGGGAGATGACCCGTGTCATACTGTATGGCGGTGATGTGAATGCGATTGCCAAGACGTTGACCGGATTAATCAAGCAGCCGGTAATGATTACCGACGATATGTTCGAAATTTTGGCTTTAGGGTCAAAAGAAGCGGCAGAACATTCGTTTTTAAAAAAGTGTTTGCTTATGACAGAAATGTCGGAGCGGATTCAGTTTGATAAAGCTGGAAACTGGACACACGATTCTGCGATGGAGATGGTGTTTCACTCCAGCTTGTTTGAGATAGAGGGGCGGTCTGTACGGCTGATCGTTATGCCTGCAGGAGTGATAAGCGATCCTCTGGGGTACATTTTTACCTTAGAGATGGGGGCTCCCTTACAAGAGCTTGATTTCATTGCTATCTCGCACGCTTCTACTGCGGTCGCTCTGGAGATTGCCAAGCAGCGGGCGATTACCGAAGCGAAAAGGCGAATGCGAAGTGACTTTTTGACGGAAATGTTCGAAGGGAAATATGTTAGAGAAGAGGATTTGTACGAGAGAGCGAGAGCGGTCGGGCTCAATCTGGTGAAAAAACATATGGTGCTGGTCATGCGTTTTGACTTCAGCGATGGTCTTGAAAAAGAGATGGGTAAATTGGAAAGCCGCATCCACGCGGCGGTCCGGTCAACAATCAATCAGCATGCTCCCAAATGCAATTTTGTGGTAAAGGGGGACATGTTGGTCATTTTCATTCATTTTGACAGGCAATTTGACAAGCAACATTCGCAACAAGAGGCGAAAAATCTTGCGGTCCTCTTAAAAGATGCTATCGAAGCGGGAAGCGGCAAAGCCCGCGCATCTGCTGGGATCGGCGGTTTTTATCCGTCGCCGTTGAATTTGGACCAAAGCTACAGGGAAGCGCTGCAAGCTCTTGAGCTCGGCTGCAAAATGTTTGGGACAGGCAGTATTACAGCAGTGAATGAGCTGGGTGTATTCGGGATTCTGGGGGAAATATCCGGCAAGTTGTTAGACCAGTTTACAACGGGGCTGCTCGATCAGCTCTATCAATATGATGCCAAAAATCAAACGGATCTCGTAAAGACGGTGGAAGCGTATCTGGATGAAAAGGAAATCTTTACAGATGTCGCAAAGCGGTTGTTCGTACATCCCAATACGGTCAAATACCGGATTGAAAAAGCGAAGGAGATTCTCGGGTTTGATCCATTTAAAAAGCCTGAGGAAAGATTGAATTTCCATCTGGCGCTGAAGGCCAGGAAGCTATTGCCATAAAAGAAGCGCAAAACAGCTCGATTTGTCTGCGATAGACAAAGGAACGGGCTGTTTTTTGTTTGTTTGAAATATTAAGATTATTATTTTTGTGTGAAATAATGTGAACAGAAACAAGCAGTATGACTGAAAGCTATGCAGGAGAGGGGGCTGTGGGCTGCATGATGGACACACAAGATTGGGAAAAACCAAAACCGATGAGGGGGCATTCACATGGATAAAAGAATTTTGTGGATCAATCCGGTCACTACTGATTTGTTCGACACCATTTTCAAGAGCGAGTTTGACAGGATCAAGCAGGCGGGGACGATTGTGGATGTGGTTTCCTTGACCCCGGGGCCTGGACCGACTCATCTGGAGTACAACTGCTACGAAGTGATGCTGATGCCCGAAATCCTCCGCGTGATTAAAAGAGCCGAAGAAGAAGGCTACGATGCGGCAATTATCGGCTGCTTCTATGATCCTGTCTTGAGGGCGGCTCGAGAGATTTCGAAAAAAATGGTCGTCACGGCTCCGGCTGAAGCCAGCTTGCATATTGCGTCGACATTGGGAGAGAGTATCTCGATCATTGTCGGGCGGCGCAAGTGGATACCCGAGATGAGAGAAAACGTCCATAAATATGGCTTTGCCGACAAATTGGCTTCTTTCAAGTCACTCGATATGGGCGTGCACGATTTTCAGAAAGATCATCAGGTGACCATGCAGCGAATGCGTGAGGCAGCGCGAGAGGCTGTCGAGAAGGATGGAGCCAATGTGCTTGTGCTGGGATGCACTATTGAATTTGGCTTTTATCGGGAAATTCAGGAGGAACTGGGTGTTCCGGTTATTGATGCAAGCCTTGCACCTTTTAAATACGCCGAATTTTTGATAGAGCTCAACCAAAAATTCGGTTGGAGCCACAGCAAGCTGGATGGCTACCAATCGCCGCCTGATGAAGAAGTGGCCTGCTGGAAGCTGTTTTAAAAAACGAGTTAGCGGCTGTGAGAAGAGATAAGGGGGGGCCATTATGAGAGCAGAAAGCGGAGTGGAGGTACTGCAAAAGCGATCAGTACCCGTTGGAGCGCTGTTTGAAAACATGCCGGTTACCAGTCAGCATTGGCAAGCGGGATTGGTGCTTTTTTTCTCCTTTGTGATTGAATCGTGGGAAATGATGATTGTCATTCTGGCAAGTGCTTCAATTGGCGGCGAGTTTCAACTGGACGGCACTCAAATCGGATCGCTCATCGGCTCCATTTATCTTGGGATGATCCCGGGATGCCTGCTATGGGGAAAGCTCGTTGATAAAATCGGCCGCAAGCAATCAATGATTTTCAGTTTTGGGCTTTATGGAATCATTTCGCTTATTAGCGCATTCTCACTCACCTACGAAATGCTTTGGTGGACCCGCTTCTTGTCCGGTGTGGCGCTCTCTGGGGTGTTGGTGGCAACGTTCCCCTACTTCGAGGAGCTGCTCCCCATGAAGGTGCGTGGGAAGGCCGCGGTGTATCTGGCTTCTGGATGGCCTGTGGGCTATTTGCTTGCCATTGGCACGACCTACCTCTTTATGGAGCTTGGCTGGCGCTGGATTATTGGCGTCAGCTCGCTTGCCGGTTTGTGGTTCCTGGCAATCGCGGCGTTTGTGCCTGAGTCGCCGTACTGGTTGGCCGGAAAAGGTCGCCATTCGGAGGCGAAGGAGGTTATTGACAAACTTTCCAAAGGCACGATGCAAAGAGAGATTAACAGCGTCGAGCTTGCTGTGGAGAATGTGAAAACAGGTTCTTTCCTGGAGATTTTTAGAGGGCAATTCCGGCGTTCGACAATTTTGCAGCTCCTCATCAACTTTAGTTTTTCCTGGGGATATTGGGGACTGTCCTCCTGGATGCCGGCACTTTTGGCAAAAAAAGGATTGAGTGCGCCGGAAGGAATGGGCTTTATGGCAATATCTGCCCTCTTCATGTTTCCCGGTTACATGGTCTCTTCGTATTTGACGGGCAAATATGGACGCAAAAAGGTAATGGCGCTGTTCGTCTTTTTTGCAGCGATCAGCGGGTTTGGCTTTGCCAACGCAAATACCTTGCAGGAAATGTATATCTGGAATTTTGCCCTTTCGTTCTTCAGTTTGGGGGCGTGGGGAGTATGGGATACATGGATGGCTGAGCTGTATCCGACAGAGGTCCGCGGTGTCAGCTATTCTGTAGGGATGACCGGCCAACGGGTAGCCAACGCGATTGCGCCAAGTGTAATCGGAGCTATGCTGGCGATCAACAGCAGCTTTTTGACTACGGTTTCCTTTATCTCCGCTTTTCTTGTCGTTACATTTGTGGCTTCGCTTTTCCTGAAGGAAACGGAAGGCGAGATTTTGCATTAATGCTGTAACAGTCCATTACTCCTAGAAGGGTGGTTCCTATGCGTGTAGCTACAGATATTGGAGGAACGTTTACTGACCTGGTGTACTTAGATGAGAACGGTAAAATCGGTACCGCTAAAAGCGATACAACACCGCCCCATTTTGAGCAAGGGGTTATCCAAGTGATTCAAAAGGCTGGGATTGATCCTTTGGAAATCGCGACTTTTATCCACGGAACGACGGTAATTATCAACGCATTGACGGAGCGCAAGGGAGTAAAGACCGGGTTAATCACGACAAAAGGGTTCCGCGATGTGCTGGGAATCGCCCGAGGCAACCGTCCCGATTTGTTCAATGTTCGCTATCAGAAGCCGACCCCGTTTGTCGCGCGCTTTCTGAGGAAGGAGGTCAGCGAGCGGATCAACTATAAGGGGGAAGTCATGACCGAATTGGCGGTGGAAGAGGTGAAGGCCACTGTCGAGCAACTGCGGGCGGAGGGAGTCGAGGCTATTGCGGTGTCATTTCTGCATGCCTACGCCAACCCCATTCATGAAAAGCTGGCGGTGGAAGCGATCAGGGAAATTTGGCCGGAGGTAGCAGTGACGGCTTCCCATGAGGTGACCAAGGAATGGCGCGAGTACGAGCGGACCAGTACGGCAGTGCTGAACTCTTATGTCAAGCCGATTGCCAAGTCCTACATCGACA
This sequence comes from Brevibacillus sp. NSP2.1, assembly GCF_000470975.2. NCBI lineage: Bacteria > Bacillati > Bacillota > Bacilli > Caryophanales > Paenibacillaceae > Brevibacillus > Brevibacillus sp. NSP2.1. The sequence continues at coordinate 745,092 of NZ_CP048274.1, forward strand.
AATTGAGTAACCATCTTCACGACATCGGGCTTGATGGCAATAAATATATCATGCAGTCCAACTCTGGCACGACTACTTTTGAGCAGTCAAAAGAAACGCCGATCAACATGGTCGAGTCGGGGCCAGTAGCCGGGATTTTTGGCTCAGCCATCTTGGGGCAAATTCTTGGGGAAGAAAACATCATTGCTTTTGATATCGGAGGAACGACGGCCAAATGCTCCCTGATCGACAAGGGGGAAGTAAAGGTTACGACGGAATACCGGATTGAGAAAGATGAACGAAATGCTGGATATCCGATTAAAGTACCCGTGGTTGACATCGTGGAGATCGGGAATGGCGGAGGTTCCATTGCCTGGATCGACGGTGCCGGCTCATTAAAGGTGGGGCCACAGTCGGCCGGAGCGTTGCCAGGGCCGGTCGCCTATGGACGTGGCGGTGAAAGTCCGACTACAACCGATGCCAATTTGGTTACAGGGCGGTTATCGCCTGCCAATTTTCAAAACGAGGTAAATATGGAAGCGGTCAAGCAAGCGATCCACGAAAAGATCGCAAAACACTTCGGCATCTCCGTGGAAGAGGCGGCGCTGGGAATTATCCGCATCGCCAACTCTAACATGCTGAATGCGTTGAAGCTCATTTCCATCCGCAAGGGTTACGACCCGCGAGAGTTTTCCCTGGTTGCATTCGGAGGGGGAGGACCGATGCATGCGCTGGCATTGGCCAAGGAATTGGGTGTGAAAAAAGTTATCATCCCGATTGCGTCTTCGGTCTTCTCTGCATGGGGCATGCTGATGACTGACTTGCGGCATGACTACATCCAGACTTATATTCGCCGAATGAACGGACTGAATCAGGAAGAACTGAATCGTGAATGGAACCAACTGGAAAAAGAAGCGATTGACCAATACGAGCGCGAAGGAATTGCAGCGGATCAGGTACTGTTTGTACGATATGCGGACATCCGTTACGTCGGACAGGAGCATGCTGTAAAGGTTCCCGTGCCAAATGGACTGATGGATGCAAAAGCGATTGAGGAAGTGATTGATCGCTTCCATGACCTGCACGAGCAGCATTACACGTTCAAACTGGAGCATGCACCGACGGAGATTGTAAACCTCCATCTAACGGCGTTCGGCACAGTGCAAAAACCACGGATAGCCAGTCTGGGAAGACAAGGGGACAATAGCGAGGAAGCGCGCAAGGAAGTGCGTCCGGTTCTGTTCGAAGAGTATGGATGGATTGACACGACAGTCTACGATCGCGAGCTACTGAATGCCGGAAGCGCGGTGAAGGGTCCGGCAATTGTCGAGGAAACCTCTTCTTCAACGGTCATTTATCCTGGACAGCATCTCATTGTTGATGAATATGGCAATCTAATCATTACTACGGGGGTGTAGTCAGATGAGTGAGACAACGTTGAAACATGACCAGTTTACGCTTGAGATTGTGAAAGATTCCCTGATCGCCATTGGGGAAGAAATGTTTCATACATTGGCGCGCACGTCGATGAGTCCGATTATTTACGAGGTGCTCGACTTCGCCAGCGGCTTGACAGATGCAAAAGGTCAACTTCTGACTCAAGGCAACGGTGTAACCGGATTTATCGGGATGCTGACCTTTATGGTGAAGGAAACCTTGAAAAAGTTTTCCGCCAATGGGGAGCTAAAGCCGGGGGATATCATCATCATTAATGATCCTTACGGTGGAGGAGGTTCCCACTTGTCTGATGTAGGTCTTTTGCTGCCAATCTTTTACGAGGGCGAGCTGATTGCCTTCTCGGCCAATAAGGCCCACTGGACCGAAGTAGGCGGAAAAGACCCGGGTTCCTGGACGACCGACTCTACGGAGATTTTCCAGGAAGGTTTGCAATTTCCTTGCGTCAAGCTATTTGAAGAAGGCAAGCTGAATCAGCCGTTGGTTGATATCATTGCAGCAAATGTCCGTTTCCCTGATCTCTCGCTTGGCGATATGTGGGCGCAGGTTGCAGCATTGCGAACAGGGGAGAAGCGCTTTCGCGAATTGTGCGATAAGCATGGAAAAGCGGTAGTGAAGGATGCCATTGACCATTTGTTAAGACATGGCGAACAGTTGGCAGTAAAGGAAATTGCCAAGCTGCCGAAGGGCACGTATGAAGCCATAGATTTTATTGATGATGACGGAGTTGGAAACGGTCCATTCAAGGTACAGGTGAAGGTCACCATTACCGATGACGAGTTTATTTGTGATTTCCGCGGTAGTCATCCGCAGGTGTTGGGGCCAGTCAATTGCTCCTATACCGCCTTGGTTTCCGCCGTTCGCGTTATTTTCCTTGCGGTGACGAACCCGTCTCAGGATGTAAACGATGGCGTTTTCCGGCCGCTCCACATCCTTGTAGATGACCGCTCCATTTTTTCTGCGGAACGCCCGGCAGCCGTATCAACCTACTGGGAAACCATGATGTATGGAGCGGATCTCGTCTGGAAGGCACTTGCACCGGTCGTTCCCCATCGGTTGAATGCGGGGCATCTGCTTTCGGTGTGCGGGGTGGTGCTATCCGGCATCCATCCGGATACGCACGAACCGTTCCTTGTGGTTGAACCTTCAGTCGGAGGATGGGGGGCAGGAGACGGACTGGACGGGATGGCCGGACAGTTTTGCATCGGCGATGGGGAAACGTACAACGTGCCGGTCGAAGTAGCCGAGACACGTTATGGCATCATGGTCGAGGAGTACAGCCTGCGTACGGATGGTGCTGGTGCCGGTAAATATCGCGGCGGCTCAGGAGCTATCCGTTCGTACCGCGCGATGTCTGATGGTCAGACGATCACGGCAACCTTTGGCCGTCACAAATATTTGCCATGGGGCTTTAACGGGGGGCATGACGGCTCCCGCAATGAATTTGAGATCGTCAAAGCAAATGGCGAAGTGGCTGGTCCATTTGGCAAATATGCACGCTTTCCGCTTAATAAAGGAGATGTCGTGCGCCTTGTTACCGCAACAGGTGGAGGATATGGCAATCCGCTGGAACGTCCGATAGAGAAGGTCGTCCTAGATGCCAAAAATGGCTATATTTCCGTAGAACAAGCAAGAGACTTGTACGGAGTAGAGCTGGACAAGGCAACGTATCGTGTAGAAGGGGTGACACCACAGCGTCAGTCTTTTGAACAGGAGGAACAGCAATGCTCATTGTAAATGCCAATGCGATTCAGCCGGAAGATCGTCCAGGTGTAACCCTGAAAACCTTGTTTACCGAAAACCAGGTAGAGAACGGAAAAGCTACTTTTGGTGTCGTCGTCGTTCCGCCTGGTGCGCGTATTCCTTTAAGCGGTTTGGGGAGCCATGAGCAGGACGAGTATTCAATCGTCGTAAAAGGAACGATTCTTGCCGGTACTAAAGAGCGAGAATATCGTATGTCAGCAAATGATGCGTCTCTTATTCCTGCTGGTGAGGCCCACTGGGCATACAACGACGGGAGCGAAGAATGCGAAATCGTCTGGGTGCTTGTAAAGCGATAGGCGAAATAGCGGCATAAATACGGAGAGCACGAAAAAAGAACCTGCTAGAATTGGCGATCTCAATGTCACCGTGAATAGAGCATAGGCTCATATAGGCTCATGCGCTCGGATAGGGCAGAGCAACATACCTTGAATCTACGGACAGGCTGTCGACTTTCTCGACAGCCTGTCCGCTTGGTTTAGCGGTGTTTTTGCATGCGGATAATAGTTTTTGGATAAGTTGTTTCGTTTCTTTTTTACAATAACAAATTCGCGGAACATCCGTTGCACGAACTGTTTTCGGGCGATGTCAGCACAAATAAGACTACAGATAGAGTGGAGGGCCTCTTTACAGATTTTCCGAACGAGAAAGCCCGCTACGGTGCGATAGCACCCCCTTTAGGGGCGGGATGAGAGTGAGGTCAAATACGGAGTACCACGAATAAATCGAAGGTTTGTGGTACTTCAAGTATTTGAAAATTCCACTCTTTTTTGTTGTTCATATGTTGTAGTATATAAAGAAAACTGATACAATAGGTGTATGAACGAATACAGAAGAACAAGCACAACCCTTTCATTATTAAACTACCATTTTGTGTTCTGCCCTCGGTACAGAACAAAGATTTTTCTGCAAGCAGATCTAGAACAACGCTTCAAAGAGTTGGTACATGAAGGATGTGAGGAACTGCAAATTGTGATTGTTGCTCTTGAATGCCACAAAGACCATACGCATATGTTCCTCAACGCACTCCCATCATTAAGCCCTGCGGATATGATGGCAAAAATAAAAGGAGTGACTTCTCAGACTTTTAAGCCCCAAAATTGGATTTGAGTCATACCCCCTTATCTTGTTAGATATGTCGAAGAACAGAAAACAAGGGGGTGAAAGTCATGTCGCAGACCATCACAGTCAAAGTGAAATTGCTTCCAACAGAAGAACAGGCTTCTATTTTGCGTGAGATGAGTCAAACGTACCTCTCCACTATCAATACTCTCGTTTCCGAAATGGTTGCTGGAAAGAAAAGCACAAAGAAGTCGAGTAAGGATATTTCTGCTTCTTTGCCTAGTGCCGTTAAAAATCAAGCTATCAAGGACGCTACAAGTGTGTTTAAGAAAGTGAAGAAAAGCAAATTCACTACTGTTCCTGTTTTGAAAAAACCTGTCTGCATTTGGAACAATCAAAACTATTCGTTTGATTTCACGCACATTTCCATGCCGATTATGATTGACGGCAAGGTAACTAAAACACCTATCCGTGCTTTGTTAGTTGATAAAGACAACCGTAGCTTTGCTTTGCTAAAACACAAATTAGGTACGCTTCGAATCACACAGAAAGCAAATAAATGGATTGCCCAAATTTCTGTCACGATACCTACTATGGAAGGAACAGGAGTAAAAGTCATGGGGGTTGATTTGGGATTAAAAGTTCCTGCCGTTGTTGTAACAGATGATGAAAAGGTACGTTTCTTTGGGAGTGGCAGACAAAATAAGTACATGAAGCGTAAGTTTCGTTCTGAACGCAAAGCATTAGGCAAAAAGAAAAGGGTAAATGCGATTCGTAGTTCAAAAGGTAAAGAACAACGTTGGATGAAAGACTAAGACCATAAGGTTAGTCGTGCTATCGTAAATTTTGCAAAAGACAATAAAATTTCTGTCATTCGCTTGGAGCAACTGGCGAATATTAGACAGACGGCAAGAACAAGCCGTATAAACGAAAAGAATCTGCATACTTGGTCATTTTATCGCCTGTGTCAGTTCATTGAATATAAAGCGAATTTAGTTGGTATTAGAGTTGAGCATGTGAATCCTGCATACACAAGTCAGACATGCCCTAAATGCTCTTAGAAGAATAAGGCACAAGACCGTAAGTATAAATGCAAATGTGGATTCGAAAAACATCGTGATTTAGTCGGTGCTATGAACATTCGATATGCACCTGTGATTGATGGTAACAGTCAATCAGCCTAAGATGCTATATGCACTGTCTTAGGAGGGGCAATGAGATGCCCTCATCTTGAAGGCTGTTCAAAACAGAAATGGACTGCGAACGCTTAGTCATTCAAGAATCCCACCCGTACACCGCAAGGTGGAAGGCTTGCGGCTTTAGCCGTGGGAGTCTCAAATAAGTTAATTGGGGAGACGTGGGAGCTTCAGCTTTGTCGCAACAGCGCCGACCCAAGACAGGATTGAACCAAAAAACACCGCGCCATTCTCAGGAAGCTGCTTTTCTGCGCCGAGGTCGGTAGCGGGGTAGATTGAAAGGTGCAGGTGATAGGCCAATCAGCTACCGTTGGCCCATCACTACCTCAACCGACAAGCCATCAGCTTTTCAGCCGAGCAACCCCGCAACCCAACCTATCCCACCCGCCTTCAACGCACCAACTCCCTCGTCGACCTCCTGACAACCAGCTCCGGCCGAAGCTGGATTTTTTGTTTGTTGCGCTGCATCCCTTTGATTTCCTCTAGCAGCAGGTTAATAGAGAGACGCCCCATGTCTTGAATGGATTGCGCCATGGTCGTCAATGGCGGGTTGGACATGGCGCTGAGCACAGTGTTGTCGAAGCCGATGACGGACAGGTCATCCGGAATAGACAGCCCCAGCTCCATAGCTGCGTGGATGACGCCGAGCGCCAGAATGTCGTTTCCGGCGAAAATAGCAGTCGGGCGCTGGGGGGCGGAAAGAATCTCCAGCGAAATTTGCTTGCTCTCCTCGATTGTGGCATTCGGAGAGCTGAAAAAGGTCAAGGTTTTCTCGTATTTCACCTCAAATTCCTCGAGCGCGTGCTTGTAGCCGCGCAGCCGTTCTTTCCCCAGCAGCAGCTCCCCCAGTTGAATCGTACAGATCCGGCGGTGCCCAAGCTCCAGCAAATGCTTCGTGGCCTCGTAGCCGCCGATAAAATCGTCGACCGAGACGCTGTCGATCGGCAGCGGTGTCGTCAGTTCTTTGTTCACAATTACAGTAGGAATTTGCTTGTCGAGCAACTCTTTAATAAACGACTCGTCCTGCGAGCCGGAAATGATGATGATTCCATCGACCTTTTTGTCGATCAAAAAAGCGCTGTGCTTGAGTTCATTCGCTTTTTGGAAGTCCGTGCTGCAAATCAGGATGCTGTAGCCTAATTCGCGGCCACAGTCTTCGATGCTTCGGGCAAATTCAGCGAAGAACGGGTTCGCCAAGTCCGGAATCAACAAGCCGATCGAGTGGGAGAGCTTCCCGCGCGGCGCGGAAGCCACCGTCTTGGGCTGGTAGTTCAACTGCTCCATCACGCGCAGCACCTTTTCTTTGGTCTTGTCGCCAATTTTCCCGGTATTATTGATGACTTTCGATACGGTAGCAGTCGATACTCCCGCTTCTTTTGCCACATCGTATATCGTCGGTTTCATGCATGTACCCCCAATTTTTAAGCAAATAAGCGGACAGATGATCCATCCCCAGCGGAAACGCCGTGTTTTGCGCTGGCGCAACACGTGTTTGCCGGATGGCTTCGGGTGTTTGCGGGCGAGCGGATTGTTTTTTCAGGTGATAAGCCCAGCCCAACGCCGCCCCGCGAAAAACTGCGTGAGCCACAACCGCTCTATGTAAACTATACCATAGCGAAGAGGGAAACTTAAAGGTAAAACAGCGAAATTTAAGGTAACAAAATTAAGTTTGTTACCTTAACTAAACTCACGAAAAATTATTCAGAAAATTAATTAACTTTCTTGTTGAATTGATAAAACAGAGGGTTTATACTGAGGTACAAATGGAACAGCCCACTTTTTACAGTGCGCTACCAAGCAAAAAGCGAGGAAACAAAAGGGGGTAACGAAAATCTGTTAACTAAATGAAGTGTTTTGTTTCTTTTGTTTGTTACCTTGCTGCTTTACCAGCGCACGCCGCGAAGCCATACCCGTACGCATCTGGGAAACTACGTGTTCAACTCGCGCATGTGCAAATGCGGTGTTCAATTGCCATTTTAGGAAAGGGGTTCGAGTGTCGTGGATCGGAAAGTGCGATGTGCCGTTTTGGGGTTGGGGAGATTGGGCAAAATTCATGCCGAAAATATTGCAGGGAAGATAAAAGGAGCGCAGCTCGTAGCTGTCTCCGATGTGATGCCGGGCGTAGCGGAAACATTCGCCCGGGAGCATGAGGTGAAATACTGGTCCACAGAGCCGGATGCGATCATAGCGCGCGATGACATTGACGCCATCATCGTTGTGACGCCAACCAGCACGCATGCCGAGCTGGCTCGGAAGGTGGCCCGGTCGGGAAAAGCGCTGTTTTTGGAAAAGCCGATTTCGACAGAGATTCAGGTCGCGAGAAGAACGGCGAGCGTGATTGAGGAAGCAGGGATTACGTGCCAGCTTGGGTTTATGCGGCGGTTTGATCCGGCTTACGCGCATGCCAGAGACAGAATTGCGGCAGGAGATATCGGGACGCCGCTCTATTTCAAAGGCGTTACGCGGGACCCATTTGTCGCGCATGAAGAGTACGTGGCGACATGCGGCGGCATTTTTACCGATTTGAACATCCACGACTTTGATATCGCCCGCTTTTTGATGGGCCAGGAGATCGTGGAAGTGAATGCGATGGGATCGGTCCTGGCTTCGCCGATCGTGGCCAAGTATGACGATGTGGACCAGGCGTTAACGTATTTGCGGTTTGCCGATGGGGCCGCAGGCGATGTGGAAGGGTACCGAAATGCCAAATACGGCTACGACATTCGCGCGGAAGTGATCGGGACGGAAGGGACATTGGTCATCGCCGGCTTGCGCAATCATAACGTGACGCTTCTCGGGCCGAATCAGGGCAGCTTTGACATTATTCCGTTTTTTATGGAACGGTTTGAGACCGCTTACTTGCGCGAGCTGGAGCATTTTATCGAGTGCTTGCACCGCGATGCCAAGCCTGCTGTCGGCATCAACGACGGATTGATCGCGCAGGAAATCGCCCATGCGGCCAAAACCTCTTGCCAAACCGAACAAAAAGTGCGCGTAAATGTGCACTGATTGAGAAACGAGCATTTTTCTTCATAAATGGAGGGATTATTATGACGAAATTGAATATCGGAATGTTTTTGATGCCGCAGCATCCGCCGGAGCGATCTTTGTACGATGCGACCCAGTGGGATCTGGAAATGATTGAATATGCCGACAAATTGGGGTATAGCGAAGTGTGGATCGGGGAGCATTTTACCGCGCCGTGGGAGCCGATTCCATCCCCGGATTTAATCATCGCGCAGGCGCTGTTGCGGACAAAGCAAATCAAGCTGGCGCCCGGTGCCCATTTGCTGCCCTATCATCATCCGGTGGAGTTGGCGCATCGCGTCGCCTATCTCGACCATCTCGCCCAAGGCCGCTTGATGCTCGGGATCGGGGCAGGCGGAACCCAAACAGACTGGGAGCTGTTTGCTGTCGACGGAAAAATAAACCGGGAAATGATGATGGAAGCGTGGGAGCTGATGCAGAGATTGTGGTCAGACGAGGAGTCCTTTTCGTTCCGGGGGAAATTTTACAGCGCCAACCAGCCAAAGGCGCGGCATGACGGGATTCTCGGACCGCATATCAAGCCGTTCCAAAAGCCGCATCCGCCTATCGGGATTACAGGGTTCAGCGCGGGTTCAGCCACATTGAAAATGGCGGGCGAACGCGGATTTATCCCGATGAGTCTCGGCTGGAACAGCGAGTATATCAAATCGCACTGGAATGCGGTGGAAGAAGGGGCGCGCTCTGTAGGGAAAGAAGCGGACAGAAGCAGTTGGCGCATCACGCAAGACGTCTTTGTCGCGAAAACGGATGAAGAAGCAATGGCCGGAGCGTTGGGAGGCATGATGGGTCGATTCTTTGACGAGTCATGGCTGCCGCTGTTTAAAAAGCAGGGCGACATCAAAAACTTGAAGCCCGATCCGGCGCTTGCCGACGAAGAGGTAACTGCCGAATTAATGGCCAAAACCGACTGGCTGGTAGGATCGCCGGAAACGGTCGCGAAAAAGCTGCAAAAGCTGTATGACACGGTCGGCGGTTTCGGGACTTTGCTGATTACGGGCTACGACTATAGCGAATCGCCGGAAATATGGAAAGAGTCCATGCGCTTGCTGGTCGAGGAAGTTTTGCCTCGCCTGCATGTAAAGCCGCAGACGGTGTAGCCGAAAAACGAGCTGCGCTGTTTGCAGCTAAGCAGAAGGGAGGGGCTTATTATGAAGCTGTTGGGAATTTCCGGGACGGTCACAGGCAGGAAAACGGCGGCTGTCGTCCAGGAGGTTTTGCGCCACGTAAAAAAACAGGACGACAGCATAGAGGTGGAATTGCTGGATTTAAGCGAGTACCAGGTGCAGTTTTGTGATGGCCGGGACCCTGGGACCTATACGGGCGACACCAAAAAAGTGATCGAGCTGGTAACGGCTGCGGATTGTTATGTCATCGGAACACCGATTTTCCAAGGCTCGCTCACCGGAGCGCTGAAAAATTTGTTTGACCTGATTCCCGTCTCTGCCCTGCGCCATAAAGTGATGGGGTTTGTCGCGACAGGCGGAACGTACCAGCATTACCTGGTCATTGAAAATCAACTGAAGCCGATTGCCGGTTATTTTCGCGCATTCACGGCTCCAGGCTACGTCTATGCGCATGCTGACCATTTCAATGCGAATAACGAAGTAGTCGACCGGGACGTCTTGGAGCGAATCGCCCTTTTGGCGCAGGAGATCGTGTTCATGCAAAAGGCGCTCAAAGGAAACTGAGCGAGCGGAAAAGGACGATGCAGCGTGTGGGGGTTCTGGCAAAGCGAGTCCGTGCTTCGGGTAGGTGTGCTTGGAACGCCGCGGCTACAAACCGCGGCCACAAACCGCAACAAAGACAATTGGAGCGACCAATACGCTACGGAAAGAGGGGAAGAAGATGGAGCAGCCCATTTGTACTTTGCACGGCCAGGTGGTGAGCGGCAAGCAAGTAGGCAGAACGCTCGGCTTCCCGACCGCGAATCTGTCTCTGCTTCCCCCGCATCCCAGGCTGGAGCATGGCGTGTACGGGGTGACGCTTTTGTGGAACGGACAGACGCATGCGGGCGTGATGAATGTCGGCCGCAGACCTACTTTTCACGATGGAGCGCCAATCAGCCATGAAGTGCATTTGTTTGAGTGGGACGGAGACCTTTACGGAGCGTGTGTATACGTGGACGTACATTTCTACGTCAGGCCGGAAATGGCCTTTTCCGATCTCACTCAGTTGCAAAAGCAGATCGAGCGCGACGTAAACAGCGTGAAGGCAGCGTTTCGGCTGTCCGGGCAAAAAGGGCGGACAAGCAGAGCGGAACAGGAGGCGATGATCGGCTTGTGACAGCAGCGAGCATTGTGCATTTGCCGGACTTGACGTTTGCGCAGCATCTGCAACGGGAATTTGGCATCAATCGCGGCGTTTTCAATACGATGGATGCGTGGTTTTACGAGCATGGGTACGTGGAGATCACGCAAAGAAGGAAGCTGTTGATCGAGTTTCTCCGCATCGCTCGCGAGCAGAACAGGCAGGGGAGACGGATGCGATTTGGTCACGGCGGTCTGGCTGCCAAAATGAATGATTTTCTCATGCAAAACAACGCGCATCAACGGTTCAGCTAACATCCTCGACGGGGGCCTCGTGCCTCCGTTTTTTGTTTTGCAGGGCAGCAGCATAGTGTGGCTTGAAATGAAGGACCAAGACTTGTGCTCCTTGGAGACAAACGCTGCGCCCATGACTTGACTCCGCGCCAGCGCTCCAATGGACTCATGAAATCCAGAGAAAGCCCAGACGCAAGCCTCCCCCTCCCTCGAAGAAACCGCTTAACCTGCTTTCGTTAAAATACTCACATTTTTTCGATAAATACATTTACACCGGAATTGATCGTAAACTATAATACTAGGGTAACCGCTTAATCTAGCGTCAATTCGCTATTTTTTATGAATGCTGTCCGCAGCGGGGACGCCGGAAGCGCGAAAAAGATTTCCTTGTTATTCGATGCGATTAGTAATGAATACGGGTGTATAAACGCCACAATCCAACAACAATGCAAGCGATTGCGAAAGGAGAAACGTATGACGAAATTGTACAAAATTGCCGTCATCCCGGGAGACGGGATTGGCCCTGAAGTGATCCAGGAAGGGGTAAAGGTGCTGGAAAAGGTCGTAGAGCTGACAAATGTTCGATTCGATTTTCATTACTTTCCGTGGGGCTGCGAGTATTACCTCCAGCACGGAAGGATGATGGCAGAGGATGGCATCGAGCAGTTGCGGCAGTTTGAGGCCATTTACCTGGGCGCAGTCGGCTTTCCCGGCGTTCCCGACCACATATCGCTCTGGGATTTGCTCTTGAAGATTCGCAAGGAGTTTGACCAGTACGTGAACATTCGCCCGATCACGCTGTTGGATGGAGCGCCGTGCCCGCTGAAAAACACGGGGAAGGAACAGGTCGATATGCTGTTCATCCGCGAAAACAGCGAGGGCGAATATGCGGGAGCGGGGGACTGGCTGTTCAAGGGAAAAGACAACGAGACCGTGCTGCAAACGAGCGTTTTCTCGCGCAAAGGGACGGAACGGATCATTCGCTACGCGTTTGAAACGGCGCGCAAAACGGGCAAATCGCTGACCAGCATCAGCAAAGGGAACGCCCTGAACTACTCCATGGTGTTTTGGGACCAGGTGTTTGCGGAGGTAGCGAGCGAATACCCGGATGTCCCGACGCACTCGTATCTCGTAGATGCAGCCAGCATGCTGATGATTAAGCAGCCGGAACGATTCCAGGTAGTCGTCACCTCCAACCTGTTCGGGGATATTTTAACCGATTTGGGGGCAGCGCTCGCCGGAGGCTTGGGCTTGGCCGCTGGAGCGAATATCAATCCGGAGCGGACGCATCCTTCCATGTTCGAACCGATTCACGGCTCAGCGCCTGACATTGCGGGAAAAGGGATCGCGAATCCGTTGGCGGCGATCTGGTCGGCCAGTCAGATGCTGGAGTTTTTCGGCTATGAAGAGCTGGCAGGCAGCGTCTTGAAGGCGATCGAGCAGGTGATGGTCGAGGGCGCAGTACTGACGCCCGACATGGGCGGAAAAGCTTCGACCTCCGAGGTTGGCGATCGGGTAGTCGAGGTTTTGGCGAGCATGCACGCGGCAGCCAAGGCACAGGCGTAAAAGCAGGAGCTGCAACGAACAATAAAACGAGCAAGCGACAAAATACCATTTTTTACTATAGGAGGATTCAGATGCCACTCGTATCCATGACAGCGATGCTGAACAAGGCAGTACAAGAAAAGTATGCAGTCGGACAGTTCAACATTAACAATCTGGAGTTTACGCAAGCGATTTTGCAGGCGGCAGAGGAGGAACAATCTCCGGTTATTTTGGGAGTCAGTGAAGGCGCGGCTCGCTACATGGGCGGCTTCAAGCTGATTGTCGGCCTGGTGAAGTCGTTGATCGAGGAGTACAAGATCACGGTTGACGTCGCCATTCATCTCGACCACGGCTCTTCCTTCGAAAAGTGCGTGGAAGCGATTCATGCCGGGTTTACTTCCGTCATGATCGACGGCTCGCACCATCCGCTGGAGGAGAACATCGCGATTACGAAAAAGGTCGTCGAGGTCGCTCATGTGCTCGGAGTATCCGTAGAGGCGGAACTCGGGCGAATCGGCGGGCAGGAAGACGATCTCGTGGTCGATGACGCCGAAGCGATGTACGCCATTCCGGCCGAGTGCGACAGGCTGGCGAAGGAAACAGGAGTGGACTGCCTGGCCCCGGCGCTCGGGTCTGTGCACGGACCGTACAAAGGGGAGCCGAAGCTCGGCTTTGACCGTATGGAGGAAGTGCAAAAGCTGACCGGATTGCCGCTGGTGCTGCACGGAGGGACGGGCATCCCTACCCAGCATATTCGGCGAGCGATTTCTTTGGGCACAGCGAAAATCAACGTCAACACGGAAAACCAGATCGCCTCGGCAGCCGCCGTTCGCAAAGTGCTGGCCGAAAACCCGAACGTCTACGATCCGCGCAAATATTTGGGCCCTGCCCGAGAGGCGATCAAAGACGCGGTGAAAGGAAAGATGAGAGAGTTTGGCTCCTCGGGAAAAGCGTAGACGGCCGCTTTTTGGCACAAACATGTTTCAAGACCGATTTTTCTTTACAAAGAGAGGGTAGAGATGAAGCCGACCATTTACGATGTAGCAAAGAAAGCGGGGGTGTCGATTGCTACTGTCTCGAAAGTCATCAACAATACCGGCCGAATCAGCGAGAAAACGAAAAATAAAGTATGGAAGGTCATTGGCAGCCTGAACTATCAGCAAAATGTGATCGCTACTGCACTGACCGGGAAGCATACGTACACCATCGGACTTTTGATTCCGGATTTGTCGAACCTGTTTTTCGCCGAGCTGGCGCGCAGCATCGAAGACCGCGGGAATGAGCTAGGGTACAACCTGGTCATTTGCAGCACGGACTACAACCCCGACAAAGAAGCGAAGTATATCGAGCTGTTGAAGCGAAAAAATGTAGACGGGTTCATTTTGGCCTCGGGCTTCGAGAACACCTTGGAGGTGGAAAAGCTGATCGCGGAAAAGTATCCGGTCGCCATCGTCGCCCGCGACGTCCCAGCCTTCAATGTGAACGCGGTGTGCATTGACGATTTTCAGGGCGGGTACGATGCGGCCTCCTACCTGATCGAGCTGGGCCATCAAAAAATCGCGATTATCGCCCGCGACGTCTGGAGCAACCGGGAAAGAATCCGCGGATTTCGCAAAGCGCTGGAAGATCATGGCGGGATTCGCGAGTACGCTTTCAGCCAGTTTACGCTGGAGTCGAACGTCCCGTGGGGCAAAAAAATCGCGCTCGATTATTTGAACTCCCCGGACCCGCCGACTGCCTTTTTTGCCTGTAACGACCTGCTGGCAATCGGGGCAATCGAGGCGATCCGCGAGAAAAAGCTGCGCGTCCCGGAGGATATCTCGGTCGTAGGGTTTGACAATACGGTAATTGCGACGATCATTGATCCGCAGTTGACGACGATTGCCCAGCCGATTCAGAACATGGGGCGCGAAGTGATGGACCTGATCGTGGCCGAGATCAAAGGGGAAAAGCAATACAAAAGCAGAATCGTGCTGAATACGAAACGAATCGTCCGCGACTCGACCACGCGGCTGAAAAAAGAGAGAAGTATAAGCAAGCAAAAGTCAAACGCCTAGCGGTTTTCTGCTACGCGTTTTTTTATTGGCGGCGGCCCAACCAGAAGCCGTGACGCGGTCGGGGATGCCCCGTGTCCCCTCTGTGCCCCTCCGTGCTGCCCTGCGCGTGGATATGGGTTATTGCTTCGCGATTATTTGTTCTTTACAATAAATATAAGCTTAAAGCGCTTAATCACTTGGAATGAAAACGAAGTTCATCCCGGACGTCAGATAGATCGCCATCACTATGATGGAAGGAAGGAAACTACAATGAAAAAAACCATTTATGATGTGGCAAGGGAAGCGAACGTGTCTATTGCAACCGTGTCCAAGGTCATCAACAACACGGGGCGGATCGGGGAAAAGACGCGCCAAAGAGTATTGCAGGTCATGAAGGAGCTGGATTACCAGCCGAGCCTCGTGGCTTCCGCCTTGACGGGCAAGTCGACCTACTCCATCGGCCTGTTGATTCCCGACCTGGCGAACCCGTTCTTTGCCGAGCTGGCGCGAAGTATCGAGGACCGGGGCCACGAGCTGGGCTACAGCATCGTCATGTGCAGCACGGACTATCGCCCGGAAAAGGAGTCGAAGTACATCTCGCTGCTTAAGCAAAAGAGCGTGGACGGGTTTATTCTTGCGTCCGGATTTCAAAATGATGCCGTGATCCGCGACTTGCTGAATCTGAAAATTCCGATCGCCGTACTGGCCCGCGACGTCTCCACTGTGTCCGTCGATACGGTAACCGTGGATGATTTCATCGGCGGCTACAACGCGACACAGCATTTGCTCGACCTGGGCCATCAGCAGATTGGCGCCATCCAGCTCGATCTGGAGGTCGGCCGGGAGCGCACGCGCGGTTACCGCCACGCCTTGCAGGAAAATGGTTTGGAATATGATGAAAAATACGTCCTTTTTGGTCCGTCGTCTGTAGAAGGCGGCAAACAGATGGGCTTGAAAATGCTGCAGGCTGCTGAACGGCCAACCGCCATTTTCGCAGGCAATGATTTGGTCGCGATTGGGATTATCCAGGCGGCGAGAGAGCTGGGGCTGTCGATTCCCGATGACGTCTCAGTGGTCGGCTACGACAACACGATTCTCGCTGCTATCTCCAATCCGCCGCTAACGACGGTCGCCCAGCCGTTTCACGATATGGGCCGGCAAGTGATGGACCTGTTGATCGAGGAAATCAAAGGGGAAAAGAAAGGGAAAAAGCGGGTAGTGATGCTGCCGGAACTGTGCGTGCGCGAATCGACCAAACGAATCAGAAAATGAAGCGAGAAAGCACCGGGGAAACAGGGTGCTTTTTTTACGTCCGCCAAAGCAAAAGGAGCGAAAGAGCGCCCATTGTTTGTTCAAGCGAGCCGTGTTCAATGGTGCGGACGGAGGCAAAAGCTTGGATGCGCCTGTCCAGCGCATCCAAGCCGTCCAGCGCAACAGGTGGTTAATAGTCTAACAATTGCGTTGATTTGTTCATTTCAGAATTAATTCTTTACACACGCGCGGAGCATCCCCTATAATAGAGTTAGGGAAAACGCTTAACCAACATGAAGTGACATTTTGTGCGAAAAGGCGATGAGCAAGATGCAGGCACAGCAGCTCGAAGCAAAGGATCATATCGTATTTGTCTTCGTCACCTTTATGTACTGGGCTTCTCAATATTTGTACACGCCGATACTGTCGCCGTACCTGGAGTACAAGGGCGCCTCGTACATGCTGATCGGGGTTGTTTTGAGCAGCTACGGCGTGACCCAGCTTCTTTTGCGCTTGCCGATCGGCGTCCTGTCGGATTACAGGCAGGTCAGACGGCCGTTTATCTGGCTTGGCATGGTGACCAGCCTGCTTAGCTGCCTCGGCTTTGCTGTCACCGATCATGTCGGATGGGCGCTTTTTTCCAGGGCGGTCGCCGGGATTTCGGCCTCGGCCTGGGTTGTCTTTACGGTTTTGTATTCGAGCTATTTTACCGGGGCAAACGTTACAAAAGCGATGTCGACGATCCATTTTATTACCGTTTCCGCTCAATTGATGGGGATGGGGGTCAGCGGCTACCTGGTCAGCCGCTGGGGGTGGAATGCCCCGTTCTGGATCGGGGCAGGAGTGGCTTTCCTCGGCCTGGCGCTCTCCTTTTTGATTCGCGAGCCGAAGCCGGAAGCATCCCGGAAGCCGATCGAGCCAAAAGATTTGGCAAACGTGATGAAAGAGCCGATTTTGCTGAAGGTATCCATTTTGTCCATTATCGCCCACGGCATGCTGTTCATTACGATGTACGGCTTTACGCCGTTGCAGGCATTGAAGATCGGCGCAGACAAGGAGAGTCTTGGCTGGCTTGTCGTCGCGTTCATGCTGCCGCACGCTGTGGCCTCTATCGTGGCGGGGAGATATTTTGCCGTCCGCTTCGGACATTGGCCCACGCTCGCCATCGGGTTTGCGGGCAGCGCCGCTTTTACGGTCGTGATCCCGTATGCGGACACGATGCTCACGCTGTGCCTGACGCAAATCGGCAACGGCTTTACGCAGGGAATGGGTTTTCCGCTGTTTTTAGGAATGGCGATTCAGTACATAGAAAGTGAAAAGCGGGCAACCGCAATGGGCTTTTATCAAGCGATCTATTCGTTGGGCATTTTCTTGGGGCCTTTTCTTGCGGGCTGGCTAAATTCAGGCGGCGGATTGGCAAATGGCTTCATCTTCGCCAGTTTGTCTGGATTGTTGGCTGCAGGACTATCCATATATTGGAGCAAGGCAGAAAAAAGATCACTGACGACAGGCGTTTCTTTGGACAGGAAGTGACGGCCTGCCTTAACCGGAAGAGGAGAGATCACGATGAGCAAAGTAAAGGTTGGAATCATTGGAGCAGGGCGCATCGGGAAGCTGCACGCGGAAAATCTGGTCAAACTGCACCGCGTCGAATTGAAGGCGATTTCGGATATTTTCGCAGAGCAAGTGCGAGAGTGGGCTGGCAGCATCGGGATTCCCCATGTCACCGATGATTACAAGGCGATTTTGCAAGACCCGGACATCCAGGCTGTCTTGATCTGCTCGCCCACCGATACGCACGTCCCCATCATCACGGAGGCAGCGAGAGCGGGCAAGCACATATTTTGCGAAAAGCCGATCAGCTTTCAGTTGGAGCAGACGAGAGAGGCGCTCGAAGTCGTCAAAGAGGCCGGAGTGAAGTTCCAGGTGGGCTTTTGCCGCAGGTTTGACCACAGCTTGAAAAAGGCTCATCAAACCGTCAAAGAAGGGGGAATCGGCGAACCGCACATTTTGCGCATCACTTCGCGAGACCCGCATCCGCCGGGCAAAGACTACGTAGCAGCCAGCGGCGGTCTGTTCTTCGACATGGCGATTCACGATTTTGACATGGCAAGATACTTGGTTGGCAGCGAAGTCGAGGAAGTGTTTGCGCAGGGGGCGGTGCTCGTGGACCCGCTGTTCGCAGAATGCGGCGACGTGGATACGGCGATTACGACGCTGAAATTCAAAAACGGCGCGATCGGGGTCATTGACAACAGCAGAAAAGCCGTGTACGGCTACGACCAGCGGGTAGAGGTGTTGGGGTCGAAGGGATGTGTGACCGTCAGCAATGTCACGCCGACCACCGCAGAGATCAGCACAGCCGAGGGAGTTTTCCGGGATAAGCCCAAGTATTTCTTCCTCGAGCGGTACACCGACGCTTTTGTTCAGGAAATCGAAGACTTCATCGACAGCATCCTGTTGGACAAGGAAGTTCCGGTCAGCGGCTATGATGGCTTCCAGGCTGAATTGATCGCCATGGCGGCGAAGAAGTCGTTTGCCGAAAACAGGCCGGTCAAGCTCGAAGAAATCAGCGCAGTCCAGTCTGTGTAAGGCCCAGCATTTTTGTTCCAATTTTTTTTTTGGATTAGGTTAAGCGCTTATCTAAATGTTCAGGGGGGAGAAGAAATGGAAGCAGTGAAGCAAGTGCAACGTTTGTTCATCGACGGGGAGTGGGTAGAGACAGCGAAGACGCATCCGATTTACAACAAGTACACAGGAGAGCTGTACGTGCAGGTGTGCAAGGCGGGGGAAAAAGAGGTGGATCGCGCAGTAGAGGCAGCCGAGTACGCTTTCTACCATACGCCTTTTTCCGCAGAAAAGCGCTACGACGTGCTGGTGAAAGCTTCCCAACTGATTAAGGAAAACGTCGAGGAGTTGGCCAACTGCATTGCCCAGGAGGGCGGCAAGCCGATTCGCGATGCGAAAGTGGAAGTGATTCGTTCCGCGACGACGTTTCTTTTGGCGGCGGAGGAAGCGAAAAAGCTGAGAGGGGAGATCATCCCGAGCCAGGCTTCCCCTGGAAACGAATCGCGCCTGATCTATACGATCAAAAAGCCGATCGGCATTGTGTGCGCGATCTCGCCGTTCAACTTCCCGCTAAACCTGGTTTCGCACAAGGTGGCTCCGGCCTTGGCGGCAGGAAATCCGGTGATCGTCAAACCTGCTACGGATACAGCCCATTCCGCTCTGCTGCTGTGCAAGCTGTTGCAGCAGGCAGGCGTGCCAAAAGGGTACGTGCAATGCGTGGTCGGCAGCGGTGCGACGGTTGGCGAACAGTTGCTGAAAGACCAGCGGATCAAAAAGTATTCGTTTACAGGCTCGCCGGAAGTAGGCAAGCACATCCAGCAGACGATCGGCATGCGCAAAGTCACGCTGGAGCTCGGGTCCAACTCGGCGACGATTGTGCATGAAGACGGCAATGTCGAGCAGGCTGCAAACAAGCTGGCGAAAATGGCTTTTGCAAATGCGGGGCAAATCTGCATTTCCGTACAGCGCATTTTCGTGCACAAGGCAGTGGAAGCGAAGTTCATGGAGCTTTTCCTGGAGCGGGTGGCGCAGCTCAAGGTGGGCAATCCGCTCGACCCGGATACGGACGTAGGGCCGATGATTAGCGAAAAAGAAGCGCAGCGGATCGAGGCATGGGTAAACGAAGCGGCAGCGAAAGGCGCGAAAGTGTTGACCGGGGGCAAAAGGGAAGGAAGCGTCTACTATCCGACGGTCATTACCCAGGCGAAAAAGGGCATGAAAGTGTACGACGAGGAAGTATTCGCGCCAGTAGTTACAGTGGCGTCCTACGAAACGATCGAGGAAGCGGTGAAGCTGGTCAACGACTCCAAGTTTGGCTTGCAGGCAGGCGTGTACACCAAATCTCTCGTCCTGGCCCACAAGCTGCCGCATCTGCTGGAAGTGGGCGGCGTGATCGTCAACGATACGTGCTGCTTCCGTGCCGACCAGATGCCGTACGGGGGCGTCAAGGAAAGCGGAATCGGGAAAGAAGGCCCGGCATTTGCGATTGAGGAAATGGTCGAGACGGTGGCCGTTGTCATCAACCTGGAAGAGTAGATGAATCATGGATGGAGAGTGTGGAAATGACCGGAAACTGCCTGATCGCTCAATCCGGTGGACCAACCGCTGTTATCAACAATTCATTGTACGGAGTCATTGAGGAGTCTCTTCAATCGCCGCAGATCCGGAAGGTTTATGGAGCGAGAAGAGGGGTGTACGGTCTGCTCAACCAGGACTACATTGATTTGGGTCAACTGTCCAAACCGCAGCTAGAGATGCTGAGAATGACGCCGGGCGCGGCGCTCGGCTCCTGGCGCTACAAGCTGAGCGCCCACGAGATCGAAATCATCGTCGCCCACATGCAGGCGAACGACATTCGCTACTTTTACTACATCGGCGGGAACGGGTCCATGCACGTCGCTCATTTGATCCATCAGGCTGCGCGGAAAAAAGGGTACGAGCTGAATGTGATCGGGGTGCCGAAGACGGTAGACAACGATTTGACGCAAACCGATCATTCGCCCGGCTTTGGCAGCGCAGCCAAATTTCTCGCTACCTCCATCCTCGACATGTCTATGGACATTATGAGCTTGCCGAAAAGCAATCGCATCACGATTGTCGAGACGATGGGGCGCAATACAGGCTGGCTGGCGGCCTCGTGCGCGCTGGGGCTGCAGCAGGAAACAGGCATTCCGCTGTTGATTTACATTCCGGAATCGCCTTTTTGCGAAGAAACGTTTTTGCGCGATGTGCAAAAAAAGTACGAGGAACACGGTTCAGCCCTGGTCATTGTCTCGGAAGGCATCCGCGACAAAGAAGGCAGGCTGATTGCCGACAACGCTCTGGCGCGGGATGCGGTCGGGCGTCCGCAGCTCGGCGGCGTGGCCGGCTATTTGAAGGACGCCATCGCCAATCAGGGAGCGGGCTTGTCCGCGCGATATATTTTGCCGAGCATTTGGCAGCGCAGCGGGATGATGTTCTCGTCCGGGGTGGATGTCGAGGAGGCGTATTTGGCGGGAAAACACGCTTGCTATCACGCCAGGCAGGGGATCAACGGAGCGATGGTCACGCTGCAGCGCAAAAAGGGGCCGTTTTACGCCGTGGAATACGGCTCCGTCCCCCTCGCGGAAGTAGCGGGAAAAGAAAAGCTGTTTCCGCTGGAGTGGTACGACGCCGACAGCCATTTTGTCAAAGCCGAGTTTTTCGACTATATATATCCGCTCATTCAGGGCGAGGTGTCCATTCCGATGAAAAACGGCCTGCCTGCTTACCAGCACTTTATTTCCTGAAGGGCGGCGCAGTCGGGCGCGGACAAGAGGGACGAGGAAGCGGAAAAAACAGAACGGATGCAGCTTAAACAGCAGAAGGGGAGCGAATGGGTCATGTTAGCTGGTGTATTTGAGCAGGCAGGGAAATTTTCCTTGCAGGAAAGGCCGGTTCCGGTCATACAGAAGGCAGATGAAGTGCGGATCAAGGTGGAGGCAGCCAGCATCTGCGGCACAGACGTGCATATTTTGGCTAATCCTCCGGGACATCCGGCGACGGCAGGCGTGATTCAGGGACATGAGTACGTCGGAAAAGTGGTAGAGGCAGGAGCGGATGTCACGAACGTCAAAGTGGGCGACCGGGTGGTAGTCGATCCGACGCTGACGTGCGGGTACTGTGATTATTGCCAGATGGGATACGTGAACATGTGCGAGCATATGTCGACGATGGGTATTTTCGTGGACGGGGGCTGGACTTCCTACAGTGTCGTTCCAGCCAGAAATGTGCACAAAATCGCAGACTCGGTTCCGCCGGAGATTGCCGTCTTTGCCGAACCGCTGTCCTGCGTCATCAACGGCATGGACAAAATCAAGGTGCAGCCGGGCGAGAGCGCTGTCGTGCTGGGCGCAGGGCCGATGGGACAAATGTTCATCCAGATGTTGAAAGCGGCGGGAGCCGGAACGATCGTGGCCGTTGATTTCTCGGATTATCGCCTGGAATACGCCTGCATATCCGGGGCGAATGTGACGGTGAACCCAAAAACAAGCGACGTGGCGAAGTCTGTACAGGACGCGACGAAAATCGGGGCGGATGTCGTCATCGACTGTGTTGGTTCGCTGTTCGATCAGAGCCTGACGCTGGTGCGCAGAGGGGGACAAATTTTGCTGGTGGGCATGAATCAGCACGCCTTGCCGCCGATCAAGCAAAACGATATTACCCGCTATGAGGTAACCGTAAAAGGCACGTATATCTCGAACCACACGTTCCCGAAAGTAGTGAAGGTCATGGAGGCAGGGCTGCTGAATCTGGAGCGGCTGATTACCCATCGGGTTCCTTTGGAGCGCATCACGGAAGGAATCGACGTGATGAAAAAAGGAGAAGCGATCAAGGTGATCGTGCAGCCCGCGTAATCGCCTGCGATCCGCGAGCGGTAGTCTGCACGCGTCCAGCCAACTGCCGGAAAAGACAGAAAAAAATGAAAAAAAGGGTTTGTGGAAGCTCGGGAATCGAGTATAATCAAGTAAGAGAAAGCGCTTAACTTAACAGTTACGTGGAGAGAAACATCGAAGCTGAGGGAGGATAACATGGCAAAAACAATCCGCTTAACGATGGCTCAGGCATTGCTGCGATTTTTGGACAATCAATACATTTCCGTGGACGGTCAGGAACGAAAATTCGTCAAAGGCGTCATGGGGATTTTCGGACACGGAAATGTGACAGGGATGGGCGAAGCGCTGGAGCATTTTCAGGGAGAGTTGACCTACATCCAGGGGAAAAACGAGCAAGGAATGGCGCATGCGGCCATTGCCTTCGCCAAACAAAAGAACAGGCTAGAGATTTTTGCCTGCACGTCTTCGATTGGGCCCGGCGCCTTGAACATGGTCACAGCCGCCGGGACAGCGACGGTGAACCGGATTCCGGTGCTGTTTTTGCCAGGCGATATTTTTGCCTGCCGCCAGCCTGATCCGGTCTTGCAGCAAATTGAAAACCCTGCTGACTACACGATTTCATCCAACGATGCGTTCAAGCCGGTCAGCAAGTACTGGGACCGCATTACACGTCCCGAGCAGTTGATGACGGCCGCCTTAAACGCGATGAGGGTGCTGACGGACCCGGTCGACACTGGCGCGGTCACCTTGGCTCTGCCCCAGGATGTGCAAAGCGAAGCGTACGATTACCCGGCTGAGTTTTTTGAAAAGCGCGTCCATTTCGTCGAAAGAAGAGCGCTGTCGGCTGCTGCGCTCGCACGGGCAGCGGAAGCGATCCAGACAAAAAAGCGGCCGCTGATTATCGCCGGGGGCGGCGTGCACTACTCGCTCGCTACGGCAGAACTGATTCGCTTCGCCGAGGAGTTTGGCATTCCGGTAGCGGAGACGCAAGCGGGAAAAAGCGCGGTGCCATGGGACCACCCGCTTCAAGTAGGCTCGATTGGCGTCACAGGCTCGCTCGCCGCAAACCGCCTGGCCAAAGAGGCCGATTTGATTATCGGCGTCGGAACGAGACTGACTGACTTCCCTACCTCATCCAAAACGGCCTTCCAAAATCCAGATGTGGAGTTCGTCAGTATCAATGTCAGCTCCTACGACGCGCTGAAAATGAACGGAAAGGCCGTGGTAGCCGACGCGAAGGAAGCGCTGGTCGCAATCACAGGCGCACTGCGGCAAGCGGAATACAAGTCCGCCTACTCGCCGGAAGCGATTGCTGCTCTGAAGAAGGAGTGGGACGAAGAAGTGGACCGGGTCTGCTCTGTGGAGCGGGCGGAAGGCTTGTCGCAAATGCTCGCGCTGGGCGAGATCAACCGCTTCCTGGGCGAAAAGGACATCATTGTCGCTGCTGCCGGAAGCCTGCCCGGAGATTTGCACCGCCTGTGGAGATGCAAGGCCCCGAAAACGTACCATATGGAATACGGCTTCTCGTGCATGGGCTACGAGGTGTCCGGCGCGTTCGGCGTGAAGATGGCAAGCCCGGATCAGGAAGTGTACGCCGTCGTCGGGGATGGCAGTTACTTGATGCTTCATTCGGAGCTGGTCACGAGCATTCAGGAAGGGCAAAAATTTACGATCCTGCTGTTCGACAACAACGGGTTCGGCTGCATCCACAACCTGCAACGCGGTCATGGCAGCGAAGGCTTCGGCAACGAGTTCCGCTATCGCGACGAACAGACGAACCGGCTGACGGGCGAGTATTTGCAGATTGATTTTGCCAGCCACGCCAGAAGCATGGGCGCGAAGGCGTACACGGCCCGCACTGTGGAAGAGCTGAGAGCGGCCTTGCAGCAGGCGAAGGAAGAGACTGTCACGACGCTGATTGACATCAAGGTGCTTCCCGGAACGTGCTCGTCCGGCTACGAGTCGTGGTGGCGGCTCGGGGTAGCGGAAGTATCCGCGAGCAAAAAGGTTCAAGCCGCTTATGAAGCGATGAACAAGCAGATCGAGATTGCGAAAAAAATGTAAGCGTTGCCGACGTTTTTATGCAACAGGCAAGAATGGCTAAAACTCTTGTCCAGCAGGAGGGCAACAGACGAGACTTCGAGTGGAACGAGCAAGCAACCGCTGTGCCTTATAGGTACGAAGGCTCCGCCAATGGCGTGGCGCAGCCAAGTTTCTAAACGCGTCGAGTTAAGCGCTTAATCAAAAGGGGCGACAGTCATGACAGATAAAGGATACAACTTCAAGCTGGGGGTTCACCCGATCAACTGGGTCGGGGAGGATGTCAAAGAACACGGGGATCACTATTCCTACGAGCAGGTCATGGATGAGATAGCCAGCCTTGGCGTTACAGGTGTGGAAATGAGCAGGAAGTTCCCTGCCGATCCGGCTGTTTTGCAGCAGGAGCTGGGCAAACGGGGGCTGCGGCTGACCTCGCAGTGGAAGTCCGTGCTGTTCTCGGATGCGCAGCGCCGCGACGAGGAGCTGCAGGCTTACCGGAAGCACGCGCAATTCCTCAAGGCGATGGGAGCAGAAGTCGTCAGCACGGCAGAAGTTGGCGGCTCGCTGCATTGGGACCCGCGCCGCTCCCCGCATGAAAAGCAGATCGCACACTTGACAGATGAGCAGTGGAAAAGCCTGGCCGAAGGGCTGAACCAGGCAGGGGAGATTTGCCGCGAATTGGGCATGAAGCTCGTTTACCACCATCACGGCGGGACGGTCGTGGAGCAGCCGGAGGAAATCGACCGCCTGATGGAAATGACCGATCCCGGGCTTGTCTACCTGCTGTACGATACAGGCCATGCCTACTACGGCGGCAACGACCCGTTGAAGCTGCTGCAAAAGTATTACGGGCGGATCGGCTACGTGCACCTGAAAGATATTCGCCAAAGCGTTCTCGACCAGGCAAGGGCGGAACAGGCTGATTTCGTCACCTGCATCCGCAGAGGGGTGTTCACTGTCCCAGGTGATGGAAGCCTCGATTTTGCCCCGATTTTCAAGGAGTTGGTCGAGCGGGATTATCAAGGCTGGGCCATGCTCGAAGGCGAGCAGGACCCGCTCGTTCACAACCCTTTTGCATACGCGAAAAGATCCATTGCCTTCATCGAGCAAACGATATCATCAACCAGAGGTGAGAAAGTATGAAGACGGTTTCCGCTCAGGAAAAAATCAATTGGCTGCAAAAGAAAAGCAGCGAGACCCGGAGGCTGATTCTGCAAACGGTGCACCACGCAGGGGCAGGCCATGTCGGCGGGCCGCTGTCTGTGACCGATCTTTTGGTCGCTCTTTATTTTGACGTGATGAACATCAAGCCTGACGAGCCGCTGTGGGCGGAGCGGGACCGCTTTGTGCTATCCAAGGGGCACTCCGCGATCGCCCTCTATACGGTGCTGGCGCTGCGGGGCTACTTCCCGGTGGAGGAGTTGAAAACGTTCGACGATATCGACTCTCGCCTGCAAGCCCATCCGGACATGAAGCTGCTGCCCGGACTGGACATGTCCACAGGCTCGCTGGGGCAGGGAATTTCTGCCGCAGTCGGCATGGCGCTGGGCGCAAAGCTGAAGCAGCAAGCGTTCTCCACATACTGCATCATCGGCGACGGCGAATCGCAGGAAGGGCAAGTATGGGAAGCGGCGGACGTAGCGGCCAAATACGAGCTGGACAATCTGGTAGTCATCATGGACTACAACAAGCTGCAGCAATTCGGCTGGAAGGGAACGGAAGGCCGCGAACGGGAAATCCCGATCTTTTCCCCGGAAGACCGCTGGGCGGCGTTCGGCTGGAACGTGCTTGCCATCGACGGCCACGATGTGGAACAGATCATCGAGGCGTGCCAGCAGGCGAAGCGCGTGCAAGGCAAGCCGACCGTCGTAATTGCCCACACCGTCAAAGGCAAGGGCGTAAGCTTCATGGAGAACAACTACACATGGCATGCGAAAGTGCCGAATGCGGAAGAGCTGAAAGCAGCCTTGGAAGAACTGGATATGGGGGTGTAGAAGATGCAATTACAGCTTGATAAAAAAGTAGCCATGCGCGATGCGTTTGGCGAAACATTGCTGCAATTTACGAAGGACGATCCGCGAGTGTACGCAGTCGATGGCGACCTGGCGACCTCCACCAAGCTGGATAAAGTAGCGGAGGGGAATCCGGCCAAATTTTTGCAGATGGGCATCGCCGAGCAGAACATGCTCGGAGTCGCTTCCGGTCTGGCAACAGTCGGCTTGCAGCCGTGGGTGTGCACGTTTGCCGCTTTTATTGTGAAACGCTCTCTGGACCAGATCGCCGTGGCGATTGCCCAGCCGAAGCTGGACGTGAAAATGATCGGGGCCTACAGCGGCTTGCTGACCGGATGCACGGGAAAAACGCATCAAGGTCTGGAAGATATCGCGATCATGCGCAGCCTGGCCAACATGGTCGTCCTGGCTCCGGCGGACGCGGTCGAAGTGAAAAAGGTGATGGAGTTCGCCCGCGACTACCACGGTCCCGTGTACATTCGGCTGGCGCGCGACCCGCTGCCGACCCTTTTTGCGGAAGAAACGCACACGTTTGCGCTCGGCAAAGGCGTCAAGTTGATCGCAGGACAGGATGTGACGATCATTTCAACCGGGACGCAAACAGGCCGCGCCGTTCAGGCTGCGAACCTGCTGCGCGCGGAAGGCATTCAGGCGGGTGTCCTGCACTTGCCGTCCATCAAGCCGATAGATGTGGAAGCTATCGTGGAGGCCGCTGAACGGACAGGGGCGATTGTCGCCACAGAAGAACACAGCATCTACGGCGGGCTGGGCAGCGCTGTAGCTGAGGTGCTGGTAGAGAACAAGCCCGTGCCGATGACAAGAGTCGGGGTGCGCGATCTCAATTCGGAATCCGGGCCAAACGACGCCCTGCTGAAAAAATACCAGATTGCCGTCGAGGATATCGTCCAAGGGGCAAAGGAAGTTTTGCAGCGAAAGGAGAAGGAAAATGTCTAAATTGATCGTTCCGAGCCAGCAACCAAACCAGGAGAAAAGCGTGGTCAAGGTCACACCGGAATCGGCAAACTGGGGCTATGTAGGCTTCGAGGTGTACACGCTTGCCAAAGGCGACAAAATCAGCATGGACACAGGGGAGCAGGAAGTGTGCATCGTGCTTCTCAGCGGGTATGCCAACGCGAGAACAAAGCAGCAGGAGTGGAACAACATCGGGCAGCGCATGCACATTTTCGAAGAAATCCCACCCTATGCCGTCTACGTGCCATCTGGCGATCAGTATGAGGTAGAAGCCTTGACAGATGCCGAGATCGCCGTGTGCACAGCTCCGGGCAAAGGCACGTACGAGGCGAGACTGATCGCGCCAAAAGACATTCGGGTAGACATGCGCGGCTCCGGCAAAACGCTGCGCCGGATTCATAACATTTTGCCTGAGGATCAACCGGCGGACAGCCTGCTGATTGTCGAAGTCTACACGCCAAACGGAAACTGGTCGAGCTATCCGCCGCACAAGCATGACCAGGAGAACCTGCCCAACGAAGCGTATCTGGAGGAGACGTACTACCATCGCATCAAACAGGCGAACGGCTTTGCCTTGCAACGCGTGTACACGGACGACCGCTCGCTGAACGAGACGATGGTGGTCAAGGACGGCGATGTGGTGCTGGTGCCAAAAGGCTACCATCCCGTATCGGCACCTCCCGGCTACGACCTGTACTACTTGAATACGATGGCGGGGCCAGTGCGGACCTGGAAATTTACCAACGATGCCGACCATGAATGGATGATGACGCAAACGGTGTAAGCGAAGCAAGCGGGCCATGGGGATTCCTATGGCCTGCTTGAAACGAAGGGGAAAGCAGAAGGGGAGTGGAGCACAGATGAGTCAAAAACGCGTGCGCTGGGGCGTGTTGAGCACAGCCAGAATCGCGGTAAACACGATGATTCCGGCGATTCTGGAGGCGGACAACGCCGAGGTTGTCGCCATCGGCAGCCGGAACGAAAAAGTTTCGGAAGTTTCTGCGAAATTCAATATTCCCAACGTCTATAACAGCTATGAAGAAGTGCTGGATGATCCCGAGGTGGATGCCGTGTACATTCCGCTTCCGAACAGCATGCACAAGGAATGGGTGCTCAAGGCGGCAGACAAAGGAAAGCATATTTTGTGCGAAAAACCGATCGCGCTGAATGCGGCGGAAACAAAAGAGATGATCGAGCATTGCCAAAGCAGGCAGGTGCTGTTGATGGAGGCGTTCATGTACCAGTTCCATCCGCAGCACCAAGTGGTGAAAGCGCTGCTCGCGGCCAACGAGATCGGCACGCCCAGGCTGATCCGCGCCAACTTTACCTTTCGGATCGAAGACCGGAGCCGCGATTACCGTCTGGACCCGCAGCTCGGTGGCGGCAGTTTGTACGACATCGGGTGCTACTGCATTCACTCCATCCGCAATATTTTGCAATGCGAACCGAAACGGCTGTACGTCCACTCCCCGCGCGATCCGGAATTTGACGTTGACATGTCGGCTGTCGCGATGCTGGAGCTGGACAACGGGATGCTGGCGACGTTTGACTGCAGCTTTGACATGGTGCGCCGTGAACGGTACGAGATTGTGGGGACGCATGGGACGATCCAGGTGCCGCGCTCTTACAATTTGCCCGAGTATTTTGACGGGGAAGGCATCGTGATTGTGGAAAAAGAAGACGGCGTGTCCAGAGTGGAAAAAGTGCGCGGGAACGAGTACAAGCTGGAAGTCGAGCATTTTTCCCAATGCGTGCTGGACGGCTCCCAACCGCTTTATTCCGGGGAGAGCATCTTGCAAAACATGAAAGTGATTGAAGCCTGCTATGAATCAATCCGCTCGGGCAAGTGGGTAAATCTGGCGTAATAAAAATGATCGAATTAAATATTTTTTCGAACAAATTTGAATTGAAAATCAAATGAGCCTCATTTAAACTTAAGGTAAGCGGTTACCTTAAAACTCTGAGAGAAAACGTTTTAGCAAATAGCGATGATGGAGGAATAAATATGAGCGGCCAAGTGCGCACGGCAGTAATCGGATTAGGAAGACTCGGATATTGGCATGCAGAAAACCTTGCGACAAAAGTGAAAGGCGCCCAGCTAGTAAAGGTAGTGGACCCGTTGGAAGGCCGCGCGGAGCAGGTAGCAAGAGAGCTGGGAGTTCCAGGCTGGTCCAAAGACCCTCGCGAAGTATTTGAGGACGCAAATATCGACGCGGTAGTTTTGGTCACACCTACGAGTACTCATGCGGAGATGATTACCCAGGCGGCGACGCACGGAAAACAAATTTTTGTTGAAAAACCGATTACCCAAACCGTAGAGGAAGCCGACGAGGTTATCCAAGTGTTAAACAAACACAACGTTTTCTGTCAGGTAGGCTTCATGCGCCGATTCGATCCGGCTTACGCGGAAGCAAAAAGACGGATCGCGGCCGGGGATATCGGCAAGCCGCTCTACTTTAAAGGAGTGAGCCGCGACGGCAACTGCCCGCCCGCAGAATTTATCAAGCACAGCGGAGGACTGTTCCTCGATGTCGCCATTCACGACTACGATATCGCCCGCTTTTTAATGGGGACGGAAGTGGAAACGGTTACAGCGACGGGGAATGTGCTCTTGCACACTTTTATGAAAGACTATCACGATGTCGACCAGGCGGTGACCACCCTGACCTTTGCTTCGGGAGCGGCGGGAGACATCGAAACAATGCGAATCGCCCCGTACGGCTACGATATCCGCGGCGAAGTCATCGGCACGGAAGGCTCCATTCAAATCGGATCGCTGCGCCACCACGATGTTCTTTTGCTGACTGCCAATGCCAGCACGCATGACATCATTCCTGACTTCCCGACGAAGTTCAAGGACGCCTACCTGCTGGAAATGATTCATTTCATTGACGCGGTGCAAAAGGGAGAGCGGCCTGCGTGCACGGAAACAGACGGAAAAATCGCCCTGGAGATCGCAGCGGCAGCGACCGAGTCGTTTCAAACAGCGAAGACGGTAAAGCTCGATAAAAAAGTGTCCATTTAATCAATCCAAATTGAAAAAATGGAGGTGACTACCTTGGCGTTGCTGGAAATGAAGGGCATTAGCAAAGCATTTTCCGGTGTGACGGTCTTGCACGACGTTCATCTGGACGTTCGGCAAGGAGAAGTGCACGTCCTGCTCGGGGAAAACGGCGCAGGAAAATCAACGATTATCAAGATCATGACCGGAGCCTACACGAAAGACCAGGGCGAGATTCGCTGGGACGGCAGGCCAGTCGAGATCGCAAAGCCAAGCGATGCGATTGATATCGGCATTGCCACGATTTATCAGGAGCTGAACCTGATTCCGCATCTTTCGGTCGCAGAGAACATTTTTCTGGGCCACGAAAAGAAAAAGCACGGCCGCTACTCTTTTCTGGATCGGAAGTACATGCGGGAAAAATCGAAGGAACTGATGGCGAAGCTGGGGCAAAGCATCGACCCGAACGCATTGGTGAGCAGCTTGGGGGTCGGACAGCAACAATTAGTGGAAATTGCTAAAGCGCTTTCTTTGAATGCCAAGCTGATTATTATGGACGAACCGACATCGAGCCTGAGCGCCCAGGAAGCCGAGCAGTTGCTGGCGACGATCGAATCGTTGCGGGAGCAGGGCATGACGTTCATTTACGTGTCCCATCGGCTGGAAGAGATCAAGCGCATCGGAGACCGGATCACGGTTTTGCGGGACGGGGCAAAGATCGAAACGGTAGATGTCAGCACGACGTCCATTGACCGGATGATCGAGCTGATGGTCGGCCGCTCGCTGCATAACAAGTATCCGAAAAAGACGTTTACCCGGGGACAGGAAGCGTTGCGGGTGGAGAACCTGAAGCTGAAAGGGGCTGCCCACGCCATCAGCTTTGCTGCCTATCAGGGCGAGATTCTCGGCTTTTCCGGTTTGGTCGGCGCTGGCCGCAGCGAACTGATGAAAACGATCTTCGGCGCGGAGCCGAAGGAGACGGGCAAAGTCTACGTCTTCGGAAAAGAAGCGGTGATTCGCCAGCCGCGCGACGCCATCGAGGCAGGATTTGCGTTCATTACGGAAGACAGGAAGACGGAAGGGCTGTTCCTCGATCAGTCGCTTATTTTCAATATGTCCATCGCCAATTTGCGCGAAGTCAAAAGCAACGGGCTGCTGAGTCCGGTGAAGATGAAGGAAGTAGCGGAAAAGTACGTGCGCGAGCTGCAGATTCGCCCGAACAATATCAATCTGATGGGGCGGAACTTCAGCGGAGGAAACCAGCAAAAGGTCGTCATCGCCAAGTGGCTTTTCACCCAAGCGCGCATTTTTATTTTTGACGAGCCTACTCGCGGCATTGACGTGGGAGCAAAGGTAGAGGTCTACAACTTAATCAATGACCTGGTGGACTTGGGCGCATGCGTGCTGATTGTTTC
The DNA here is from genome assembly GCF_000470975.2 of Brevibacillus sp. NSP2.1. NCBI lineage: Bacteria > Bacillati > Bacillota > Bacilli > Caryophanales > Paenibacillaceae > Brevibacillus > Brevibacillus sp. NSP2.1. The sequence continues at coordinate 776,827 of NZ_CP048274.1, forward strand.
GTCGGATTTGCCGGAAATTCTCGGGATGTGCGACCGGATTCTCGTGATGAGCGACGGACGGATCACCGCCGATCTGCAGCGGGAGGAAGCGACGCAAGAAGTAATCATGAAAGCAGCAACAGGAGGTTGATAGAAAATGAAGGAACAGTCCAACTCTGTGACAGTCACCACAGGGACAAGTGCCAGCAAGACACTGAGCTTGAATTGGAAAACGTTTGTCGGCAAGTTTGGGGCTTTGTTCGGACTCCTCATCCTTTCCGCGTGCTTGAGCATTCTTTCTCCGAATTTTCTGCAAGCCGAAAACTTGATGAATATCGCCCGGCAGTCTTCCATCAACGCGTTGCTCGCCATCGGCATGCTCTTGCCGATTTTGACGGCGGGAATTGATTTGTCTGTCGGCTCCCTGCTGGCATTGGCGATCACAACGACGGGGATATTCGTGGTGAACTGGGGGATGCACCCGCTGCTTGGGATTTTGCTGTGTCTCGCGATTGGAGCGCTCGGCGGATGGTTCAACGGGGTTTTGCTCACCAAGCTGAGATTGCCGCATCCTTTTATCTCTACATTGGGCACGATGAATATTTTTCGCGGGCTGGCACTCATCATCACAGCCGCCTCTCCGATTTTCGGCTTCCCGCTCATCATCAACTACGCCGGCTATGAAAACATCGGGATTTTCCCCGTGAGCTTTATTCTCGTGATAATTACGTATATTCTTTTCCATCTGTTTCTTACGCGCACAGCGACGGGACGGTATATTTACGCGATCGGCGGCAACAAGGAAGCAGCCCGGCTGGCTGGTATTCCTGTGGACCGGATTCTGATTCTCGTCTACACCTTGAGCGGCTTGATGGCCGGTCTGGCGGGCCTTGTCCTGATCGGAAGGACGGATTCGGCGTCGCCGATTGCCGGATTGTCGTATGAGCTTGACGCGATTGCAGCCGTCATCATCGGTGGCGCCAGCTTCTTCGGCGGTGTGGGGACGGTATGGGGCACATTGATCGGGGCGCTCATCATCGCCGTGCTGCGAAATGGCTTGAACTTGCTCGGGACGACCTCCGATTTGCAAGTGGTCGTCATCGGCTCTGTTATTATCGCTGCCGTGTACGTCGATGTCCTGCGCCAGCGTTCGGCCAAAAAATAGGAAGGCGTCGAGGAGGAGCGGACGATGAGCAGGAAGATTTGGAAAGCCGTTTTTTCAAGCATGGTCCTTTTAAGCCTGGCAGCATGCTGGCAGCAGCCTGGCAGTCCGGAAGGCTCTTCGACTCAGCAGCAGCCACAGACGGGTTCCGGTGAACAAAAGCCGAAAATCTACGTCGTCTTGAAGACGTTGAACAGTGAGTATTTCCAATTCATAGAAGCGGGGGCAAAAGCGGCGTTCCAGGATTTCAACGTGGACGGGACGATCATGGCCCCCTCGAACCAGACACAAGTGATGGAGCAAGTCAACATGATTGAAGACTTGCTGAACAAAAACCCCGATGGGCTGGTGCTTACTCCCAGCCAGCCTGTTGCCGTCGTTTCGGCGTTGGCGAAGTACAAAGCAAAAGACATCCCGGTTGTGTTGCTGGACAGCGATGTGGATTGGGAGGACAAAACGACTTTTATCGGCAACGACGATGCGCTGAGCGGGCAAAAAGCGGGCGAAACATTGGCAGCGAAGCTGAGCAGGGGAGACAAAGTAGCGATTCTCGAAGGGATTTCCGGCACTCCGACCAGCGCCAAGCGCGTACAAGGAGCGAGAGAGGCACTGGAACAGGCGGGAATGATCGTTGCCGCTTCCGAGGCTGCGAACTGGGATCGGGTGGAAGCGGTATCGGTCATGGAAAACGTCTTGCAAGCCCATCCTGATATAAAAGGCGTGGTCGCCGCAAACGATGAAATGGCGCTCGGCGCGATTCGCGCGAGTGAGGCGAAAGGCAAGGATATCGCCGTCGTCGGAATGGACGGCATCATCGAGGCGATTGAATCGATCCAGAAAGGCTCGATGGATGCTTCAATCGCGGTGAAAACGTATGATATGGGCTACAAGGGCGTTGAAAATGCGGTAAAAGCTATTCGCAAAGAAACCGTGCCTAAGCAAATCGTGACAGAGATTGACGTCATTACGCCGGACAATGCCGAAGCAAAGCTCGCCCAAGCGAAAGGGCTTCTAGGGAAATAAAGGAAGGAGCTATCAACGCTACAAAAGCTACGAAGCTCGGCGCGGTCAGGCTGTTTGTACGAATCGCCTGTCTTGAATGCGAGCTGCTCAAGGGCCGGATGGCTGGCCTCAGCCGATTCTCAGGGGGAGTAGTTTTTCGCTCTCTGGGCGAAGCGGCAGCTCCAGCACTCGATAACAAAAAGGGGGACTGACGGATGGCTGAAACAGTCCGTTGTGCCGTAGTGGGACTTGGTCGGGCTGGTTTTTCCCATGCCGAAAATCTGGTCAACAGCGTAAAAGGAGCGGAGCTTGCTGTCGTTGCCGCTACCCGCAAGGAACACGCCGAAGCTGTAGCGAGCAGGCTCGGGGTCAGGCACGCGACCAATACCGTAGACGACATCTTCGAAAATCCCGAGATTGACGCTGTCATCATCGCCACGCCGACTGCCACGCATAAACAACTGATCCAACGGGCGGCAGAGAGCGGCAAGCATATTTTTGTCGAAAAGCCGATCACGCGAACATCGGAAGAAGCAGAGGAAACGATCCGCATCATCCGCGAGCACCGCGTCATGTGCCAGGTCGGTTTTATGCGAAGGTTTGATCCTGCCTATGCCGAAGCGAAAAAACGGGTGGACGCAGGCGATATCGGCAAGCCGATCTACTTTAAAGGCATCGGCCGTGATCCCGGCTCTCCGCCTCTTGACTACATGAAGCATAGCGGCGGGATTTTTCTGGACTTGTGCATACACGATTACGATATCGCCCGGTATCTGATGGGCGCTGAGGTCGCTTCGGTCACAGCGTTTGGCCGCATTTTGGCGCATCCTTTTCTGGAGGAATGCCGCGATGTCGATCAGGCGTTGACTCATCTGACTTTTCACTCCGGGGCAATGGGAGACATCGAAGGCAGCCGCAACGCCTTTTACGGCTACGATATACGCGGGGAGATCATGGGGACAGAAGGGACGATCCAGATTGGCTCGTTGCGGCACCACGATGTGAAAATCATGACGGCCAAAGGCAAAACGCACGATCTCATTCCCGATTTTCCGACCAGATTCAAAGATGCTTTTTGCCTGCAATTGCAAAGCTTTGTGGACAGCATCCGCAACCGGCAAGCGCCAGCGGTATCGGCAGCCGATGCCAAAATCGCCCTGCAAATTGCGGAGGCGGCTACCAAGTCGTTTCGGACAGGTACGACTGTGCAAGTAGCGGCCGATCAGCCGGAGTGAAATTCAGATTATTCAGTTACATCGGGCGCAGGAAGCCGCACCTGCCGGGCTGCCAGCGTCCTGACGCTTGTCTCGATTTGGGGGAGGCGTGTCAGGATAAGTAGTCTTTCGATTTTGATTTTTCAAAATGAAAGTGTTTACACTTGGGAATGGTCTGTATTATAATGCCATTAAGAAAACGCTTAACCAAACATACGAGACAACTTCATCGGCCAAAAAGCGCTGAAAAACGGGAATGTTCGCTTGTTTTAACACAGCGCAATCTATGTTCTATCCATTTTTTTATGAGAATTGGTTAAGCGCTTATTCAATCCGCAAAAGGTTGAGAAGGAGGGAGCAGGCCGGTCGAGGTTTTCCAAAAACGTATGTGGGCTATAGCAAAAAAGAATGAGCACACGGGGGGTTCCTATGAAAAAGAGAATTGCGATTCCATTGATTTTGATGATGATGTTCTCCGTTCTGGCCGGCTGCGCTGGGCAAGCAAACAATAGCACCGGAGCGACGGACGGAAATCAGCAAGGGTCTTCAGACGGTAAGCCAAAAGTCACCGTTGTCTTGATGGAGCTGAGCGCGCAGTATTTTAAATTCATGGAAGCGGGAGCAAAAGCTGCTTTTCAAGAGTTTGGCGTAGATGGAAAGGTGATTGCTCCTTCCAACCAATCGCAAGTCATCGAGCAGGTAAACATGATCGAAACGACGCTGAATGAAAAGCCGGATGCGCTGGTCTTGATGCCTTCCCAGCCTGAATCCGCTCTCCCGGTGTTGAAGAAGTACAAGGAAAAAGGCATCCCCGTCCTGTTGATCGACACAGACGTGCCGAATTGGGAGGATAAAACCTCTTATATCGGAACCAATAACGACGAAGCAGGCTATACAGCCGCACAGCTTGTCGCCAAGCAGCTTAACAAAGGGGACAAGGTCGCCATTCTCGAAGGAATCGCCGGAACTTATGCCAGCGAGACGCGGATTGCCGGAGCGAAAAGAGGGCTGACGGAAGCCGGGCTGGAGATCGCAGTTTCGCAGTCGGCTGACTGGGATCGGGTAAAAGCTACTTCGGTAATGGAGAACATTTTGCAAGCGCATCCAGACGTCAAAGCGGTCGTTGCGGCCAATGACGAGATGGCGCTGGGAGCCGTGCGCGCTACGGAAGCAAAAGGCTTGAAAATCCCTGTCGTCGGCGTCGACGGAATCATTGAGGCGGTTGAGTCCGTGAACAAAGGCGTCCTGTTCGGCTCGGTTGCGCAGAAGCCGTATGACATGGGCTACCTCGGCGTGAAAAATGCGTTGGCGGCGATTAAAGGCGAGCCGGTGGAAAAACGCATCGACAGCGGACTCGATACGATCACCAAAGAAAATGCGGAATCCAAGCTGAAGGATCTGAAAGCAAAGCTGGGGCAATAAAAAACACATGGAATAAGCGACGGAGGAGGAAGGTCACACTTCCTCTTTCTGCTTATTCACTATCCTTTCCACGACAAGGTGAAGCAGCGTGCAAAGTTCAATTGGAAAACGATTAGTCGGCAGTTTTTTGTTCATGGCCATTTTGCTCGGGGTGACGAGCGGCATCGCTTATTGGGCGTTAAGCAAGGTCAACCAGTCTTACCTGGATGTTTTGAATCACACGGTCGTTCTTGAAGGCCATGTGAAAAATATGAAGTACTACGTGGTCCAGCGCAACCAGCATATCGATCATTACTTGCTGACGTTCGATCAGGACTACCTGTCTTTGTTGCAGCAGGATAGCGAAAAAATCAGCGAGCTGTTGGAGCAGTCGGCTGCCTTGATGGATAGCGAAGAAGGCAAGTCCAAAATTGACTATTTGCGGGAATGGAATACGATGTTCGGGCAGAAGGTGGAGCACGTCATCGCGCTGAGCGCGACAGACAGGGAAAAAGCCAAATCAGAAGCGGTCCACAGCGTGATTCCGTTTGGGAACATCATGCTCGACATGGCAGAGGAAATTACGGCTCAGCTCGAACAAAAGGTCGAGCTGGAGCTGGCAGACAATCAACAGCATGTCGCCTCGACGCTTTTGACGATGATTGCGATCAGTGTCGGGGCGGTTGTGGCCGCTGGCTGGATCGGAATCAAAATCGCCCGTTCGATCTCCAGGCCGCTGGAATCGCTGACCAAGGCGATTGAGGTCATCGCTTCGGGCCATATTGCCACAGAAGACGTCCACACACAGTCCAAGGATGAAATCGGCCAGCTCGTGCGCGGCTTCAATGCCATGAAAAACAACCTGCGGCAGTTGGTGCAGCAACTGCAGGAAAGCGCCGAGCGCCTGGCTGCCTACTCGGAGCAGCTCATGACGAGCGCGGAGCAAACGAGCCAGGCAACGGAGAGTATAACCGAGATCGTCCAGGAAGTAGCGGTCAGCTCAGACCAGCAGTTGCATCAGATTGAGGAAAGTGTCAGTTCCATCCATCAGCTTTCCGCGCGGATTCGCGATTTTGCCAAGGAGGCCGAAGAGACGGCTGCGCTATCTGCAGAGACTGCGGAAAAAGCGGTGCGCGGCAACGAGGGGGTACAGGGGAGCAAGGAGCAAATGAACGCGATTCACGCTTCGATTCAGCAACTGGCCGAAATGGTTGCCACGCTCGGCCAGCATTCCAAGGAAATTGAGCAAATTGTCGAGGTGATCTCCAACATCGCTTCGCAAACGAATTTGCTGGCCTTGAACGCAGCGATCGAAGCAGCGCGAGCCGGGGAGCACGGGGCCGGGTTTGCGGTTGTGGCGGATGAGATCAGAAAGCTGGCAGAGCAATCGACCTCATCGACGAGGCGGATTGTGTCGATCATCCAAAACGTTCGGGAAATGACCGTCAATGTCGGGGAGTCCATGCAAGCGGGGAAACAAGAAGTGGCTGCCGGGATGGAGCTTGTCCAGTCGGCAGGAGACATGTTCGTGGAGATCGAGCGATACGTGCAGATGGTTTCGCGGCAAATCGAAGCAGAAACAAGCTCGTTGCACAGGCTGTGTGATCGGGTACAGCTCGATGTTGCCGTCGTACAGGATGTGCGGAATATGTCGGAGAAAGTGTCGGCAGGAATGCAGCACGTATCGGCTGCCACCGAAGAACAGCTTGCGTCGATGGAAGAGATCGCCAGCTCGGCCAAGCAGTTGTCCAGCCTCGCGGATGAATTGCAGGCGGCGGTCGGGAAGTTCAGGCTGTAAGCGGCTTCTGTCCGGCGCATTGCCGAGGAAAATGAGCAAGCTGCGAGTCTACGGTTTGCTCTTTCTTGCGGGGATGGTCTTGTTTTACATCGTAGCAATCAGCGCAGCAGCGATTCGTCTGCTGAAAACATCCGATGTGGTCGCGTGAGCCTGGAAAAGAAGGGTTTTTCTGGACAGCAGCGAATAACGGTGTAAAAGTCTGATAATTCGACCTGATTAGGAGGCGGCGGCGATGGTTCAAGGCGGCAAGTACGTGAAGGTGGAGCCAGGGGTCGAAATTTTTGTGCAGGACACAGGACAGGGCAAGCCGATCGTGTTTATTCCGGGCTGGACGTTTACTACCGAAGTGTTCCACAAGCAGGTCGAGCATTTTCAAGAGACGAACAGAGTCGTCGTGCTCGACCCGCGAAGCCATGGCAGATCGTCCGTGACGATGCACGGAAATGACTACGCGACACACGGCGCAGACCTGGCAAAAGTGATCGAGGCGCTGGAGCTGAAAGATGTCACGCTGGTCGGCTGGTCTTTTGGCTGCCTGACGATGTGGGAATACGTCAGACAGCACGGAACGCGCGATTTGAAATCATTGGTCTTTATCGACCTGTCGCCGAAGCCGCTGTCGACCAATCATGAGCAGGACTGGGTGGAAGGGCCGCTCGACGAGATTGCCGCTGCCTACAACTATTATTTGCGGGACTCCGAAAAGCAGCGGGAATTTATCGAAGCGTACGCGACCGGGGTTATGGTACAAAGAGAGTTGCAGGCAGAAGAGCTGCTCTGGATTATCGAGCAGTCCATGAAAACGCCTCCCTACATCGCGGCGAACTTGTTTGCGTCCGGGATGTTTTCCGATTACCGGGCAGAGGCGAAGCTTGCGAGCGAGTCTGTGCCGACGCTGACGGTGGTGGCGGAGCATTGGGCAGAGACGGCCAAACGGTTCCTTGAACAGCATGCGCCGAAGTCCGCGGTGGAAGTATTGGGCGGGCACATGATGTTTTGGGAGCATGCCGACAAATTTAACTCACTGCTGGCTCAGTTCATCCATGCTGAAAAACATGTGGGCTAGAAAAAGGAAAAGGCAAAAGGCTGCACTTACCCCTGTCAAGTAGACACACACTAAAAAGCCTAAGCAGCCAGTTTGACTCGGTATTCAACCGGGGCACACTGGTTTAATCTTTTCTGGAAACGTTCATGGCTATAGAACCATATGTATTCATCAATGGCTTGAAGAAGCTCTTCCTCTGTTTTACACTGAGAGAAGTACGACGTTTCCGTTTTCAGATGGGAAAAGAAGGACTCTATGCATGCGTTGTCTAGGCAGTTTCCTTTGCGAGAGTGGCTGCCTAACATACCTAATTCTTCGAGTCGCTTGTTGTACTGCTGAGACGTGTATTGGAAGCCCTGATCCGAATGGAGAATGGCCCCTTGCACGTCTCTTTGTTTGTGAAGGTCTTCTACGGTGTCCATAACCAGTTGTAGATCATTTCTTTTGGAAACTTTCCAGGCAACAATCTCGTTATTAAAAAGATCCTGTATGACTGACAAGAAATAGAACTTGTCCACCACAGCAATGTAGGTAATATCCGTTGCAAACAGTCGATTAGGTTGCTCCACCTTGAAATGACGTTCCACTCGATTCGGCTGGACTACGGATGCCTTTCTGCTGTAATAACGACGTTTCTTCCGGATGGTTGATTGAATGTTGAGTTCTTTCATAAGACGGTATGCTCGTTTGTGATTGACAATGAATCCCTCTTTTTTCAAAGCAATTTGCATCCGTGGGTAACCGTAAAAGGGACATTTCAGATGGATGGCTACGATGTGCTCCTTCAGATTCATCTCTTGTAGATGTCGCTCTCTGCGTTTTTCCTCGGTGTTTCGCCACTTGTAATATCCTGCACGAGATACCTGTGCGATTTCCACCAACCAGGTAATCGGGCACATGTTCTCCAGTGAGGATATGATTTCAAAGCGGTTTACTTTCGGAATGATCCCTCCCGAGTAATTCCATTTTTTTCAACAAGAGGGATTATAAAGAATTTTTCCGACCGTTTGTGTTCATGTTGAGGATTCGAAAAGTTTATTCCAAGGAGATGAGCCCGTTTGAGAAATGTTCTTAAAAAGTCACTAACACTTGTGTGCTTAGCATCCACCTTAGTAACTGGACAAGCGATGGCTGCAGAAACTTTGTTTACCAATAGTTCCTCAACCAATAAAGATTATGATCGTAGCGGAGCAAAAAAATATGCTGAAAAGTATGCTGAGCGACCTGGAAACAAAAAATACGCAAATTACGGGAGCAACGGCGATGGCGGCGATTGCACAAACTTTGTTTCTCAGGTATTGCATGAAGGAGGAGGGTTGGATTTCCATGGTACTGTTGGGTATAATAGGAACCAGAAGGATTGGTATTATTACGGTCCACATGTTCCGAAAAATACGAATGATAAAAAATCGCGTACATCATCTTGGACTGGAGCCCATCAATTTCGGGAGCACTGGGCTGTAGTGAATGGTTCCGGAGGGAAATTTGCTTATCAAGCCAAAAAATATTCAGTTCAGGACGCACAAAAAAATTTTGATGATATTTATGAAGATTTAAATACTGGGGATATTGTTCAATATGTTGATAAAAACGGAAGGACAGTACACTCACAAGTCGTACACAAGTTTAAAGATGGTGACGTCTATATGGCCCAACATTCTATTAATGACGAAGATTATTATTGGGGAACAGATTTGCGGTTAAGCGATTGGCTCGATTATGGTGGTGCGTATGTTATTACGATAGAGATCAGAAAATAGCGACAGATTGTTGTCGAATGGAGATGATTATATGCGCAAGTTGAACAAGAAGCATGTGTTATTTTTGTCTGCTGCAGCCATTCTGGGGTTAGGCATCATTGGAGTTGACGCGTATGCCGATAAACCTTCCAAAGAAGAACGTCTAGCCCAGATGGAGAGGGAATTCAACAAACAAGAAGAAGCCTTGAATAAGAAGTATGCCGACGAACAGGAACAAAAAGTAAAAGATTTATCGTGGGAAGTCGGTAAACTGAAAAAAGAGTTGCATCCTGAAGATCCGGAAGAGGTATTAAAGAGGAAACTTAGCGCCTTCAAACAAATGACACTCATTCATGAAAACTCTTATAAAGGCGAAAATGTTGAAGACGTGAATCTCGATGATCCAAAAGTGGTCGAGGTTTTGGAAGCGATTGAGAAAAGAAAACAGCTCATTGAACGGATGGAAAATGAGCTTTCGGGGAATGGGAAGTTTGCATCAGGTAAGTCCGCACAAGAATTACTTGAAGAATTCGAGAAAGAAAAAATGGAATTAAGTGACGCAACCAAGGACACAAGAAATTAGGACGTGTCTGAAAACTAAAGAAAATGTGGTATGATTTAGGAAAAACGAATGGAGCAACGAGCATGATTCAAAGACGGTACGAAATAAACGATGAACAGTGGGAACAAATTCAGGACATGTTCCCCCCCTATCGAACAGGACGTCCGTCCAAATTAAGTAATCGTACCATGTTTAATGCCATTCTTTGGATTGCCCGAAGTGGTGCGGCTTGGCGAGATTTGCCGGAAGAACGTTATGGTTCATGGAAAACGGTCTACAGTCGCTTCTGCAAGTGGAGAGATACCGGATTACTTGTCGCCATCTTCCAAGCTCTTCACGTAGAACCTGACTTTGAAAACTTGAGCATCGATTCTACATCGGTCAAAGCTCATCAACACAGTGCGGGTGCTAAAAAAACGCAGAAGGACACGAAGTAAATCAGCACATAGGCGTCAGCCGTGGCGGAAAGACAACCAAACTTCATACCGTCGTCGATGGATTAGGGAATCCCCTCGCTTTTCTTCTCACGGGGGGCACGTCTATGATTCCGTTCCAGCGATCAATTTGCTTCAAGGGTTTGATCTTACGGGAAGCCATATTGTTGGTGACAAAGCCTACGGCTCAGAAGGCATTCGGCATTGGATTACGGCTAAGCAGGCAGCGTACACCATCCCGCCTAAAGCGAATAATAAAAATCCTTGGAAAGTGGATTGGTACCGCTATAAAGAACGGCACTTGGTGGAGTGCTTCTTCAATAAAATCAAACATTTTCGACGAATCGCTACTCGTTACGACAAGCTGGCCAAATCATTCCTAGCGTTTGTATATGTCGCGTCCATCTTTAAACTAACTCAATAATGAGTTTTCAGACACATCCTAAAAGGAGTATTTCGATTAGTTACCAATCAATGGGGCTGTCTCAAAAGTCGATTTTTCGATTTCGAGACGCCCCTTTTGTCTGTCAGAAACGTTGATATAGCAATTTTTTGATTATAACACGTTAGCGGTATTGGCCTTTTTGGACGCTTCCCCTTCTTGTTGGGACTCTGAGTGCCAACCGCGACCAGCCGGTACATACGGTGGTGTGAAAGGACGGGAGTTAGTCATTCCCTCCTACCCGATTGGCTCAGATGCTCCTCTGCCTTCACCAAATCACGGCAAGACCACTATTACCAGAAACTTTCCATTACGACCCAGTCTTCCCCGCAACATGAAAACTGGAGCTAATCTCTTTCAACTCAGCTTCAAGATCGGCGAACTTTCTTGCCTGCGTCACGCACATGATCTGGTAAAAATGCGTGGATGTTTCCACAACGGTAACAAGATAGGCAACTTTTTGTCCCTCGAAGGTTCCTTGCGCTGTAAATTGCGCGGAGAGGTGACCGTCGACGGTGAGACGAACGGGCTTGCCGACGGACGGCTCGGACAAGTCGCCGAGAAGGTTTGTCTCTACCCATTCTGTGTATTGCTGCAAAGTGAACGGACTCTCCAGCTCGTTTTTTGGATCGGCGATCACGATCAGATGCTTGTCCGCGCTCTTGTTGGAAAGGGCGATGACTGCCTCCGGGTGCAGGCTGCTGTTGGCTTTCCAGTCTGAGTACGCATAGATTTGCAGCGTTTGGTCCGGGCTGAAAAAGGTTTTCTTTTCAGGCGAGCTTTTGGCGATGGAGGCTATTCCGAAAATGCCGATTAGAAGAGAAAATAGTGCCAGCGTTGCGAAAACGACTGCATACAAGGTGACGGACTTTTTGCTCTCGCCATCCAAATCTTTTACTTTCACGACGAATGTATTGGCCGCCAAATCGCCCAGCCGCTGCTTCTTCTTTGTGGCCAACACACTGATCCCTGCAGGCAATCCGCCCAGCAGCAGCGGGTTGGTCTCTACGATCCGGATCAAAGAGCGGAGTATTGACTTCCCGACTCCTGGCGGCCGCCCGCGCTCGTTGACGGCTTTAATGCGAAGGGCGAATTTTCCGATCGTATATCCGGTCAGACCTTCCAGCAGAACGTAGTAGCCTAAGATGCCGAGAGTGAGGACGAGAAGGAAGACGAGAGCGGAGGAATCTTTGCTGGATCGACCCAATAAGGCAAACGTTCCGAACAGAAAGCTAATTAAAAGGATGTAGTCGATGACATGCGCCCCCCAGCGCCGGAAAAAAATCGAGGCCCCGTAAGTTTGCGTGATGTCCCCCATCGGTTTTGGCCCTGCCGGAAAAGAGCTGTCCGGTTGCGGGGGAGGGGAAACCAGTGAGGAATCAGCCTGCGGCAATGATTGATGCTCCAAAATTGTACACCTCCAACAAAAATGTAAACAAATAACATTTAATCACTGTATAAATCTTCCTGTCAAATTTTTCTTGTTTGCAACCTCTCCTCTGGTGGCAAAAACCTACCAAAAGTTAGGGGACGCACGATTGGGGAGTCCGCTTTAGTAAGTGAGCAAGTGCTGGATTGAAGAAAAACCAATATACCGGGTGATTGATTATGAATAGTGGCATGACTGCTTTTATCGCTGTGTTAGTTCTGGGGACCGTCGCCTATATCACATTGTGGTGGGAAGGGTCATACGTAAACTTGCGGATGACAAAATGGTTTTTCGCTATCTTATTGATCGTGGCAGTAGCGACAGGAGGGTATTTTTGGTTTTCGGGAGCAACGATTTAATCAAGGAAATAGCTGGTCGTTCAAGAGCCCTCTGGTTGGAGGGCTTTTTTGTGTCTGCGTGGCGTCATTTTCAAAAAGGTCAGGTTACTTGCATTGTTCGGAAGGATTCCACATAATTACAATGTCCCTATTTTTCGAGCGGGACAAATGTCTGCTCTTTTGCGAGGTCATTTTCTTTTAGGCAGGGAGATGCACATGGATCAAGCGACGTACAGTCCACTTATTGCAACGAAGCTTCATATACCTACATACGGTTCGGACTTGCTGCATCGGCACCAGTTGGTGGAAGAAATTGATGAGGTCGGGATGGCCCGGGTGATTCTCATATGCGCTCCGGCAGGGTTTGGCAAAACAACAGCCGTGAGCCAGTGGATTTCGAGTGCTGGCAAGCCCGCCGGGTGGCTTTCCTTGGATGAATCGGACAGCGATCCCGCCCGTTTTTGGCGTTACCTGGCAAAAGCAATAAGCGCAGGGCAGAAGGAAGCGGGCCGGGAGCCTTCTGCGTCGCTTGATCTGTCGTACACGGCGTCAGCCGATCATTTGCTATCTGTCCTGCTGGAAGAAATCGCCGCGATTCATACCGATTATTATCTTGTCTTGGATGATTACCATTTGATTAAGGAGCCTTCGATTCACGAAGGCATGCAAACTTTGCTCCAGCATGCGTCACCTTTTTTGCACGTCATCCTCATCACGCGTGAAGAGCCGCCGCTGTCCTTGCATCGTTTGCGTGTCCGCAAGCAGCTTGGGCAACTGGGGTCTGAGCAGCTTCGCTTCAATGAAAAGGAATGCCACCGCCTGTTTAATGAGCTGATGGGGCTGAACTTGTCGTACGAAGTGATTCAACTGCTCAGCAAGCGGACGGAGGGCTGGATTGCCGGCTTGCAGTTGGCCGCTTTGTCCATGCAGGGGAAGGCCGCTTCTGCTGTCGAGCTGCACAGCTTTTCCGGAAACGACAAATACGTGGTAGATTATTTGACGGAAGAAGTATTGAAGCGGCTGCCGGAACCAGTCCAGCATTTTTTGCTGAAAACGTCGATATTGCCGCGGCTGTCAGGGGAATTGTGCGCAGCGGTAGCCAAGGAACCGGAGGCGCACGTTATTTTGCAGATGCTTGCGCGCACCAACTCTTTTGTCGTGCCGCTCGATGGGGTCAATGAGTGGTATCGCTATCATCATTTGTTTGCGGATTTGCTGAATGCCCATTTGCGGAAAAAATACAGCGAGCAACTGCCTGCCTTGCATGTTGCGGCCAGCCAATGGTTTGAAAGCCACGGCTGGCCGATGGAAGCCATCGAGCACGCGCTTATGGGAAACGACAGGGCCTGTGCGACTCGGATGATCGTCGAGCATGCTCCGTGGATGCTGAAGCAGCATGAAAACGTTACCTTGCGCAGATGGATGAAGCATTTTGACACGGCCTGGCTCAAAGAGCATCCCGAGCTATGCATCGCTTTTGCCTGGATGCATGCGCTGTCGGACGAACTGGAGCAGGCGGAGGGGCTAGTGCACCTGGCGGAAGACAACATGCACGCCAATCCCGAGAGCCTCGACGATTGCCGGGTGGAAATATGCGTGCTGCGCGGCTACATGCAGTTGATTTTGCGCAATATCGAGCTGTCGCTTACTTACCTGGAAGAGTCGGTCAAAATGAAACCGAAGTTCAGCCGCTACTTTATCGTCGGGGTCGAGCTGAACTGGGATGAGGCTTTCGTGCTGCGCAGCCGGGTGGCGTTGAGCGGCTATTTGTCCAAGGTGAACGAGTTTTACCCCAAGCTCAGGATGATCTGGAAGCACAGCGGGCTGGGGATTCTGGCGTATGGCTCGATCGTGATGGCAGAGCTGTACTACGAGCAGAACGAGTTCGAACAGTTGACCTACTTTGTGCAACGCGCGCTTCAACTCGGGATGAACACGATGAATTTCGGCGTGCTGGTCCCGGCCTATCTGGTGTTGACGCGTTGGAGAAAGGCGGAGCGCCGCGAGTCAGAGCTGTGGCTGCCGATCGAGGAAATTACCGAGCTGTGCCGCCAGCGGAAAGCGCCGCCGCACTGGATCGCTTTTTTGGATGCGTTTCGTGTCCGGCTATGGATGGAGGAAAATCGGCGGGACGAAGTGGAGCGATGGCTCGCGGAATTTGAAAAAATGCGGAAGGACCTTGCGCATTCCCGGCATGAGTTTGAACGGCTGACGCTGGCGCGTGTGTACCTGTATTTGAAAAAGGAGAGCGAGGCTTGTGAGCTGCTCACCCGTCTGAAGCATGAGACAGAGCTGAAGGATCGGCTGGGGAGTCGGATCGAGACGTTGATTTTGCTCAGCCAGGCTTATCGCAACCAGAAAAAGCACCACGAGGCAGCCGAGTGCATCCGCATGGCCGTCGTGCTGGCTGCGCCGGAAGGCTACGTGCGCATTTTCCTGGACGAAGGGCCGGAAGTCGCCCGGATGCTCTATGCGCTCTACAAAAGCAAGGCGTGCTCCAAGCAAGAGCTGGCCTATATAGCGCGGCTGCTCAAGATGATGGAAAAAGAATTTCCCGCCCTCGACATCCAAATTCGGGTATCGCCCGAGCTGGACAAGCTGACAGAGCGGGAGGCCGAAGTGCTGGCGCTGATCGGCGAAGGGCTGTCCAACGCAGAGATTGCGAGCAGGCTGCACCTGACGATCGGGACGGTCAAGGTGTATGTCCACCAAATATACGCCAAGCTGCAAGTGCGCAATCGCGCGCAGGCAGTGGTCAAGCTCAGAGAGAGCGAGCTGTAGCGAGGGCCGTAAAAACGAAATACAAGAGAAGAGAAGCCACCTGGAAGCAGGCGGCTTGCTTTTTGCAGCGGATGGTCAGCCGATGTTTTCGGGCTGGCCTTTCTTGTCGAGTATAAGTGCAACTAAGGCTGTGCAAAGCCATTGGCGCAGCCAAGTTTTCTAATCTCGGCATAGAGCCATCTGCGCTGAGGGATAGTAAACCTATCCTGATCTGGAAAAAGAGTGATTGGAAATGACCCGCAGAGAAAATCAGCCGGAACGACTCAGTTGCTCGCTGGCAAACCGTTCGGCCAGGCTATGGATCGGCTGCTCAAGCAAAAAAGCGTCGTTCGGGTAGACCGGCATGGAGAAGTAGCGGGCAACAGCGAACAACTGGGACAGGTCGCCGCCCTCCTGGATGAGTGGAGCCAGGAACTTGGAAGCAAGTCGGACTTATTCGATCTCGAACGGCATATGCTGATCCAAGTCGCGGAAGCAGAGACGGATGGAGAGAGCGACGGCAATCAGCTCCGTTCGCTGCGTGCAGCAGCTATTTCCGCAGAGCCGACCGTCCGCCTTTCCGCAGAGCTGGTCGAGGCATTGGCCGAGCAACAATTCTGGCGATAGAAAAACGCGCGCTGAAGCTCGAACCGGAGGCAACGTATCAAATCCAGGTGACAGGCTATTTGACTAGCAGCCGCAAGCTGGATTTGACTGCGGCAGAAGATGGAACCACCTATACATCGAGCAAGCCGGAATGGATCGAGGTAAGCGAGGATGGCTTGGTCCGCGTCTTGCCAGAGGCAAAGCCGGGCAGCAAAGCGACCATCACGATTCAAAACGGGAGCAGCACAGCGAAGATGACGGTAACCGTCTATACGCTCGACAGCATCGCGGTGTCCCCGAAGCGTGATGTCGTCTATCCAGGGGAAAAATTGCAACTGAAGGTCAAAGGAAGCTATTCAGACCGGAGCGCGATTGATCTCACCAAGTCCAGTACGGGTACGACATATTCGCTCGATCAAGACGAATATGCGACAATCAGCGCGAACGGCTTGCTGGAAATCAGCCCGGATGCGCCTGACCAGGCCGCGATTACGGTGACGGTCGAAAATGGCAACGCCAGCACCACGTACACGGTCACAGTCAAACGTTCGAAATAACCGAGCAGTACAGGAGCCCGTCGGCAAACAGCCAAGCGGGCTCCTTTTTCTGTGCCAATGATTCAAAATCATGATTTGATACAATCTGCTCGTTTCAACGCATTTTCCAAAGGGTACATAGTACAAACAGAAAATGTTGAAAGTAGGAGAAAAATCAAATGAAACTCACAGTCGGAAAAAAGCTGTACGCAGCGTTTTTGGTGACGTTGTTGCTGATGGCGTCAGTCGGCGGGCTGGGCATTTATCAAATGAAAAATCTGAACGAAAAGGCAGTGGAGATCAATACGAGCTGGCTACCGGCCGTCGAAGATATCAATCATTTGAACTACTTGACGGAGCATGCCCGCGCTGTCCTGCTCAAGCATATTTTTTATCAAAGCAGAGAGGACAAGGAACCGCTGGAAAAGGAACTGGAGCAAGCCATGCAAGAGGTGAAAGCCGAGATCGCGTCCTACGAAAGCACGCTGGAAGAGGACGATGTGGAGGACAGGAAGATTTTCAATGCCTTCAAGAGCAACTGGGAAAAATACGAGCAAATTTATGAGCCGCTGCTTGCGGCTTCCCGCCTGAACGACACGGCAAGCATCCAGGCGGCGATCAAGGAAACGACGGTCTTGTTCACAGAGATGGACAACGATCTCAATGCCCTGGTCAAAATCAATCATGACGGAGCCAATCGGGAGAGCGAGGAAGCTGCCGCGATTTACGCCGAGGGGAGAACCGTCACGCTCGTGATGATGAGCGTTTCCCTTTTGCTGACCTTTGTGTTCGCGGCGGTAATCACAAACGGGATTCGCAAGCGGCTGCAAAAGCTCGCCCATCAGGTGAATGCGGTAGCGGAAGGCAATTTGCGGCTGGAAGCCCTCCCGGCAAAAGAAACGGACGAGATTGCAGAGCTGACCCGCGATTTCAACAACATGCTGGCGAAGCTGCGCGAGATTGTTTTCCAGGTGAACATGACCGCCCAGCAAGTCGCCGCCTCTTCGGAGCAACTGACAGCCAGTGCCGAACAGTCGGCCAAGGCGGCCGAGCATATTGCCGTGGCGATTCAGGAGGTGGCGAGCGGCTCGGAGAAACAGGTGCAGGGCGTAGAAGAGAGCTTCCGCACCGTGGAAGAAATGTCTGGCGACTCCGAGCAGATTGCCGCCAAGGCCAACTCCGTGGCGGACATCTCGCTGCAAGCCTCCGAGCTGGCGCAGGCCGGAAACCAGTCTGTGCAAACGACCTCGAGCCAGATGAACGCGATTCATTCGACGATGAACGAGCTGGCCCACGTCGTAAAAGGATTGGGAGAGCGCTCCACAGAGATCGGGCAAATTATCGAAGTGATTACGGATATTGCGGATCGGACGAACCTGCTGGCGTTGAACGCGGCGATTGAGGCGTCCAGAGCCGGAGAAAGCGGGCGTGGCTTCGCGGTGGTCGCCGCAGAAGTGCGGAAACTGGCGGAGCAGTCGCAAGCCTCTGCCGAGCAGATCGCCCTGTTGATCCAGGCGATTCAGCAGGAGACGGCGAAGGCTGTCTCGACGATGGAAGCAGGCACGAAGGAAGTGCAGGAAGGCATGCATGTCGTGCAGCGCGCAGGGCAAACGTTTGAGCAAATTCAGCAGTCTGTACTGGAGGTGGCAGCGCAGATTCAGGAAGTCTCGGCCGCTTCCGGCCACCTCGCTACAGGTGCCGAGCGCGTCGTTCATGCGATCCAGTTGATTTCCGGCGTAGCGCAGACGGTGGCCGCAGGCACGCAAAATATTACGGCTGCGGCCGAAGAACAGTTGGCGTCGATGGAGGATATTACTTCTTCGGCGGCAGCGCTCTCCAACATGGCCGAGGAGCTGCAATCATCCGTGCGCGTATTTAAGCTGTAGCGTCTGTCCTTTCCCTCCTGGAACAGATAGAATGGGAAGTATGGAGTCTTCTTGACTAGGAGGAAAACATGTATAAAGTTGGGGTTATCGGTCCTCATTCATCCGTCGAACGAATCATTCAGCTCGGAAAAGAATATGAACTGACGATGACATTCGTGGGGTATTACCAGCATGAGTTTTTAAACAAGGTGAGCATCGACGAGATTACGACCTCCCATCTGGAACAGGCTCTGCAACAGATAGATATCCAGCCGCAGGAGATGTATGTGAAAACTTTTGACGTGCATTCCAGCACGCAGGAGCTGATTGATTTTCACCTGGAGCTGTATAAAAGCGAGAAAACGAAAGGGGCCCTGGCCTGCTTTGAGGCGGTCTATCTGGCGCTGACCGAAGCGGGGGTGCCGACCTACCGGATCGCGAGCACGGACATGGAAATTCGCCAGGCGCTGCGCATTCTCGCGGAAAAAATCCGTACCTTTTACTACAAGGACACGCAGATTGGCGTGCAACTGGTGGAATTGGAGCAGTTTGAAAAAATTAGCGAGAAAGCGAAAAGCTTCTACCATTTGCAGTTTTTTGAGATGAAGGTCAAAGAAACGCTGCTGCGCTACTGTGAAAAGCTGGACTGCGATTGTCGCCATCGTGGGAGCGATCGGGATTTACTGCGAGGACAACCGGAAGGCGATCGAAGAGCTGACGCTGGAAGAATTGCAGCAGATCAGCCCGCACATCGAAGGCGATCTGTACGCGTTTATTGATTATCAAAACATCCTGAACAAAGGGATTAAAGTGGGATTGCTGCGCTAGCAGAAGGACGAAGGGCTGGCTTTTCCTTCGCGCCGGGACGGGCAATCCAACGATGAAAAACTGCGAGAAGCAGGAAGGACAGCGAGCCACCCGATGAGGTGGCTTGCTTTTTGGGGAAATTGCAAGAAAATTTTTACAGGAAATCGCCCGCTTTTCTTGAACTGTATGTAGGAAACGAACCGAAAAAGAGGTGTTGGGAATGCGTGACCTTTTTTCCGTTGCCGACCTGGAAACGTTCATCGTGCAAGCCAAGCAGCACACTTATGTAGGGGGAGCCAAGCGGCTTTTGCCGTATCGGCTCGGGTCCAAGGACATTCAATACGTAAGCGGGGAGTGGGCCTATCACGACAGTTATTTGGGAGAGAGCGATTTTATCGGGCAAGAGGTTGTGTATTTCCGAAAAAGCCCGGTGTGGGCGATGAATTATTTTGGCTACATCACCAAGCCGGAGCGAATCGACGCGCATGCCGCGGGACTGATGATTAAGGCCAGCTTGTCGAACATGTACGCGGAGGGCCGTTTTTTGGGAGCATTCGAGCATGTGCAGGACGATTTGCGCTATGTCGATACGAATGAGGGCGATGCGACCTTTTTTCAGGGGAAAGAATTTATTTACCGCCAGGATGAGATTGTCTATGAATTGCTCTATCACGGCGGGGTGTTGAAAAAGTAGGGGCTGCGTAAGCGGCTGCGGTGCCTTTTTCGCCATGATCGTGAAGACGAAAAACGCCAACCTTAGCTGCTCGAAGCGATCCAGCAAAAAAGCTATGGAAGCCACCCGGAAAAGGTGGCTTTTTGAATGATGTGTTCATCATCAATCTGCGAGCCCGGTTATTTTGGGGGAAGCGCGCGGATTGCGCGGACAAAAGACACGATGGTGTCGATCAGCTCTGCCTCCTGCTCCCACAGCACCAGATGCCCCGAAGCGATTTCGTGGTAGCGCGCGTCAGGCAGGAGCGCGGCCAGTTCTCTGGTTTGTTCGACAGGCACCATGCGGTCGTAAGTCAAGCCGATGACTTGCGCCGGGGCGGTAACTTTGCCAAGCAAGGGCCGCAGGTTGATGCGAGTGTCAAGTTCAGCCTGTTTGCCAGTCCCTTCGGCAAGTGTCGCAGCCAGATTGGCTGTAAACTCGTGCAACTGTTCCACGGTTTGAAAGGAGCTGTAAAAGGTCGAGCTAAAGCCGGTATGGATGGCGAATTGGGCGAACAGCTCCCGATCTTGACGGAACAGCTTTTGCCACAGATCGAACTGGTAGGCGATGGCCAGATCGCTTTCTACCCAGCCCGCGATTGGCGTCACGGATTGGACCCGCTCGGGGTATTTGGCGGCGATGGCAGTCGCGATGACGGCACCGAGCGAATAGCCTACGACATGAAAGCGTGTAAAGCCTTCCTGCGTAACAGCTTGCACATTTTGCTCGATCAAATCGTCCAGCTCCAGCCGTTCGCGGGAATCTTGCGTTTTGCCCGAGCCGCTGTAATTGGGGGTGATGACGGTAAAGTCAGGTGCCAGAGTGTTTCTAAGATTGCCCCACGTGCCTTCGTAACTGCCTCCTGTGCCGTGAATCAATAGCACGGCAGGCCCGTTTCCTTCCACGGCATAGCATGGGCTCCTCCTCGAAATCGTGTTTTACAAAAGTGATCTTACCGAATACACTATAAAAAAGTAAGTACGAACTTTTTCGTTGAATACTTACCAAAAGGGAAGTGAAACGATGGGGAACCAGCAGGTGATGTATCAAATAAACGGCAAGCAGTTTCAGTGTCCGATTGAGTTGTCGGTGTCCATTCTTGCCGGAAGGTGGAAAACGACGATCATTTGCCGGTATATCGGCAATCTCCAGTTGGCCAAATATTTGTACCCGGATAAATTCCAGGATATCGAGCCGGAGCAGTATGCGAAGGAGTATTTTGAAAAATGGTTAGGCGTGCCGTACCAAGGCATTTGGCACTATTCGTTCAAGGATGTTCAGTAGCCGTATGCAGCCAGTGGACAAGCTTGTAGAACGGCCGATCCATGCGATCTATCAAGGCAGCGTCAAAAGCAAGCTGGGGATGCTCGCAACCCTCTTGCTCCTGCTGGCGCTATCCACCCTGTATGCGATCAGTCAGGGAGCGGTAAAAGTGCCGCTGCCTGAGCTGCTGGCGATTTTGGCCGGGCAGCCTGCCGATGAAATGACGGCCTACATCGTGTTCGAAATCCGGCTGCCGCGCATGGTCATGGCGATCATCACGGGGATTTCGCTGGCGTGTGCCGGAGCGATCATGCAGGCGATTTTGCGCAATCCGCTGGCAGACCCGTTTACGCTCGGCGTATCGAGCGGAGCCGCTTTTGGAGCCGCATTGGCCATCGTGGCCGGGACGAGTGTGTTTGGCATCAATCTCGTCTCGACCGGGCAGTGGATGATCGCACTGAACGCGTTTGTGTTCGGCTGTCTCGCTGTGTGCGCGGTCTACGGCATCGCCAAGCTGAAAAACAGCTCGACGACGGTGCTGCTTTTGGCAGGGGTGGCGATAGGGCATTTGTTTTCGGCGGGGGTATCCGGTCTGAAGTATTTTTCCAACAACGAAGCGCTGAAAGACTTGGTCGTCTGGCTGATGGGCGGATTTTGGGGAGCGAAGTGGCAGGTGCTGCATATTTTGCTGCCGCTGGTCATGATCGCGCTCGTCATTTTGCTCAAATACGCCTGGGATTTGAATACGCTTGGCGCGGGAGAAGATGTTGCCCGTACCTTGGGCGTCAACGTCAAACAGGTGCGCTGGGTGTGCCTGCTGGTCGTCACCCTGATGGCTTCCGTCACGATTGCTTTTACGGGGATTATCGGGTTCATCGGGCTGGTGGCGCCGCATATCAGCAGAATTATCATCGGGACGGACTACCGCTTTTTGCTGCCGTGCTCCTGCCTGTTGGGCGCACTGCTGCTGCTCTTGTCAGATACGGCGGCGCGCCTGCTCCTGTCTCCGATCGAGATTCCGGTGGGAATTGTCACAGCGCTGTTCGGCGCTCCGTTTTTTGTTTATTTGCTGCTGAAAAAGCGCAAGGACTACTGGGCGTAGGGGGGCGATCGTGTGTTCATGCAGGTGAAGGACTTGGCGGTCCGGTACGGAGCAAAGACGATTTTGAAACAAATCCAGATGAGCCTGGCAAAAGGCGAGGTCGCAAGCATCATCGGGCCAAACGGTGCCGGGAAAACGACCTTGCTCAAAAGCCTGGCCTCGATCATCCCGGCAGAACGAGGGCGGATATGGATAGACGGCAAAGATGTCCGCTCGTACTCGGCCAACGAGTTGGCGAAAAAGCTCGGCTATGTGCCGCAGCAGGCTGCTTTTGGCTATCCGCTTACGGTGCTGGAAACCGTGCTGTTGGGCAGAAAGCCGTACATCCAGTGGAACGTGACGGCGTCCGACCTGCACATTGCAGGCGAGATCATGGAGCAACTGCAAATCGCGGGAATGGCGCAGCGATATACAGACGAGCTGAGCGGGGGCGAACGGCAAAAGGTGCTGATTGCTCGCGCGCTGGCCCAGCGGCCGGAAGTGTTGCTGCTGGACGAGCCGACATCCGCCCTCTACATTCGTCACCAGTTGGAGGTGCTGGAGCTGGTTCGCCAGCTTGCCCGTCAGCAGCAGGTGCTCGTCGTGCTGATTTTGCACGATCTCGAACTGGCCGCGCGGTACTCCGATCGGGTGTTTTTGCTGCAACAAGGAGAAATTTTTGCTTCCGGCAGGCCGGAGGAAGTGTTTACGCCTGCGCATATGGAGCAGGTGTACGGGGTAAAAGTCGAGATTGGGCAAGGGAGCTGCGGGCTGAAGCTGACGGCCATGCTGCCGGAGAAACGGTAAGCGGAGGGGGGAGACGATGTACTACGGAGTAAAGCTGATGATGAATGCGAAAAGCGCGTGGTTGGAAGGGATGAAAAACTGGGAAGGCCGCTTGCCGGAGCGCATGATCGACGACCAGCTTGAGGAAAGCTTTTGGGATCAGTTTTTGCAGCGAAAAAGAGCGGAGGTGGCAACCGACGGCTACGTGCAGGAGCTTGGCCGGGAGCTGCTGTCGTTCATCGAGGAAGGCGACGAGGTGCTGGAGATCGGGCCGGGCTGGGGAAACTACACGTTTGCGGCCGCGAGCAAAGCGGGAGCGCTCACCTGCGTAGACAGCTCGGCCAGCGTGCTGGGCTATCTGGAGCGGGAAGCGCGGGCGAAAGGCTTGTCCAACATGAGCTTCGTCCATGCCAAGTGGGAAGAGTACGAGCCGCCAGCCAGGCATGATGTCGTGTTTGGCGTCAACTGCTACTATCGGATGCAGGCGATCGATCAGGCGATGGCGTACATGAACAATGCGGCGAAGCGCTGGGCCGTCATCGGGATGACCAGCGGCCCGGAAAAACCGCACTACTGGGAGATTTACGAGAAGCTGGGGTACAAAATCAGATTTTCGCGCAGAGACTACATCCATCTGACCAACCTGCTCTACGAACTGGGCATTGATGTGAACTGCAAAATTGTCCCGCTGCAAAAAACGTATGTGTATGAGACGGAGGAGCAATTCGTCAGCCAAAACCTCAGCGCGATTATGGAGACGGACTATGACCGCGCGAAAGCCGAGGCGATATTGCGCAATCATTTGTCATGGGTAGACGGCAAGCCGGCGTATGTGCATCATTTCAAGGCCGCCTTGCTGTACTGGAGGCCGGAGAGAACGATCAGCCTGACGCGCTAACAGGAAACAACCCTGTCTGTTTCTTTGGCAGACAGGGTTGCTTTTTAGTTTTCGCTTGAATTAATCCATTTTTCATTTCGGTTGAAAATCCACTCGTCTGTCGTTCCCGCTGCCAGGCGGATCAACGCCTCTGTTCCATTCGCCTCAGCAAATTGCCGCTCCTGCTGGGTGAGCGGAATCATCCAGAGCAAGTTGACAGGATCGCCGTACACGTCGGCAAAAGGAATGGCCGGAGCGTGTTCCGGCTGGGCGAGCAGCATCGCGGTGAAGCGGCTGTCGATCTGGCTGATCTCCTGGCACGGAATCGTGTGCCCTTGGGCGAGGAAGGTCAGGTACGACCAGGGAAGCGACGTTTGCCCGCTGATGTAGGAGAGAAGCTGCTGTTCATTTTCAGCCAGCCATTTCGTTTCGCAGGCAAAAGCCAGCTCAAAGCGGCGCAGCCGCTCCGGTGATTCGGTGTACTGCTCGACTTTTGGCTGCGGCACAATGGATACGCCCAATGTGACCGCGTACGTGACGTCGCCCTTTTCGATCGTCACCAACGCTTTCGGGGGCCAGTGCCCGCCGTCGATGCCGTAATAATTTTTGACCGGGCCGAGGGCGGATGTGATCGCATCCAAGTATTGGTGTTGCAGCTCCGGCCAAGGATGCTCATCCCAGCTTGCCCAAAATTGCCGGGCAGACTCGATGCGCGCAAACAAAGCGTTCGTGTCTGGCGTTCCCAGCGGAAAACAGAGGGGAGATTCCGCAATGCAGTCGCGCGCATACGCCGGGTAGCTTGCGCCGTCAGGGCCTTGCCCCGCCCAGCCGGGAATGACGGCAAGCACCTCGTCCTCGTAGAGCAGTGCGGCGGCATCCCCCTCCGCGAACCAGATGATCGACAGTTTGTCCGGGTCGAGCTTTTCCGCCCCAGACGGATGCGCACAGCAGTCGCGCGGCAGCATGGGCGCATGGCCGTCTTCCATCGCGGAAAAATCTAGCGACTCGGGGGCTGGCCCGTAGTTTCGCACCCAGCAGGAGCGGATGTTGGCGTATTCCTGTCCGGGAAAATCCCACAAATAAAAGTAGACGCCGGATTCGTCTTCTTCGACAAAGGCTTGAATCTCGCAAAGGGGAGAAAATTGTTCCAATAGGATGTTTTTCATCAGGTCACCTTCCAGCGGAAAAATGGTTGATCGCAAAAATAGGTAGATGTAAACTTGCAGGAACAGGGGTAGAATACCATAATTGACTATTGGTGGCAAAAAAATTGCGGCAAGAAAAAATATACGCACGAAAGCGGGGAGCAATGATGAACCAGTGTACGCTGTACGTTTCCATAGCCGATCCTCAAAAAATCGTGGAAGCTATTGTAGCGGCGTTTCGCGATAGAGAGGTGCAATTTTCCGGGGATGGGCAAAGTGTGACGGTTACCGACAAAAAATGGTTTAGCAAAAGCACACTGACGTTCAACTTCATGCGCGAGGACGCAGATCCGGAGCGTTTTCTCCAGATGAAGCAAGGGATGTACGGCTTCTTTGCCAGAATCGACACCCCGCATGAAAAGGTCAAGGAAAAGCTGCTCATCCAGATTACCGCGCTGAACGTGGCGGTAGGCATCGTCGCCAGCAAGGAAATGGACGAGGAAACGCTCACCTTGATCCTGGCCGTGGCTGAAGAAGTGTCAGGCCTTGTTTTTCTCCCGACAGGCGACATGCTGGACAAGCAGGGCAGGCTGATTTTGAATACAGAGGGCGACTCCGAGGTGGACGATTTTCTCGTGACGGTCAGCTCGGATTTCCTCGATCGGCACGTGCAGCCGTCCCAGTCTGGCGAAGAGCGAAAAGCGCGGAGCATCCGGCTTTTGCAGGAGCGAGGAATCCCGTACATTGCGCACCTGCCTGCGATCGTGGGGGACGAGAATGCCGTCATCCGAAGCAAGGAGGAAATCGTGCAGCGGGCGATTGCGCTGTGCCTGATTGCCGTCTACGCGGCCGGAATCGCGGAGAATGGGCAGATCGCGGAAGAGCGCGAGTTCATCGAAGGCATCATCGACCAGTATGGGGCCGCTTCGTTCTTTACAGAAAAAGAACGGCAACTGCTCGATGACCCGAACCCGAGCCAGACCGACATGATCCAGATGGCGTGGATGTACGAATGCTACTGGGTGCTGTTGTGGGCGCTCGGCTACAAAAAGGAGCTGGAGTTTCCAGGCGAGATTTGCGATGTCAGCTTCGCTATCGACGTGCTGCGCAGCGCCGGCGATTATCAAACTTTCTACGACAACGCGGTCGTGCGCAGCAAGGCAGAGATTTTGGATCAGGCAGATTTGATCTACCGCTACGATTGGGCGTGCGTGGATGCGCGCATCAACAACCGGACGGTAGCAGGCGGCCTGGATGCAGGAGTGGTGCTGGAGAGGCACCGCGCGCTGAACTGGCTCATTCGTTACATGGAGGACGAGTGGGATCACGTGCAGTTGGATACGTAAATAATGGAGCGGAATATTTGAATAGTGTCATCACAGAAACAGGCTGATACCGTTGTGGGCGGTGTCAGCCTGTTTGGCGTTCCCCAAAATGCGTTTTTGGAAACGGCTTGTTAATACAATCCGCTTTTTCCCGTATTAACTAGCGTGAGACTCACAGGAACCACAACAAATTGCGCAATTTGTTCGATTGGCATGTCTAAAGTCAAGAGAAGGGAGGGGAAGGGAAGCCGTTGGAGATCGTCCAACTGACCACGGGCGTCCGCCAAAGCGAGAAGGGCGAGAGCCGTGGGGAAAGCATGGCGGAAGCCCAATACGCGGCTGGGGAGAAGAGCGTGAACTTCCTGATCTCCCAGGGCGGGGAAAACGGCATCGGGACGACCGAAGAAGTCAAAACAGAGGTGCTCGCAGGCACGAAGGTGTACTTCGCGAACGGAATTGTGATCTGGGAGCAGAACGGGTACACGATCGAGATGTACGCGCGTGAGGATTTTGATTCCGCTACACTGGGCAAAGTGATCGAGGGCTTCGCGGTGGGGGCGCCGCTTACGCAAGCGGAAGTCGAGCAGGCGAAAGAAAAGTATAGGAGTGCGGTTCCGGCGGAAGGGGCGCTCCCAGGCAACAGCACCCGTTGCTCACCCGGATCGGAAAAAGCGAGGCGCTGCTTCAACGCTTTTTGCAAAAGCAACTGACGTAAAAACGGCTGGAGGGCGCGATGCTGGAACAAGGTGCATTTCGCTCGGCGGCGGAGATTCCCCCCCGGCTATCTGGAAAAGACGGCAAGCCTCCTGCAATCTCCGCGCATCAGCAGGACGCATGCAGAGCTGCTTCGGTATTTCATGCACGATTTTCGCGGGATGGAGTGGGAGCGAGCTGTCCGCTTTCCCGTGCAGGTCGTTTGGGGCAACCGCGATATGGCCTATCACATGTCGCGCGAGCAGGAGGAAGCTTTGCAGCGTGCCGGGTTTGCGGTCCAGCGCATCGACCGGGCGCACCATTTTCCGCTCAGCCATCCCGTAGAAACAGCGAGCCTGCTGCGAATGCGAAGAGACAGCCAGCAGTCTCCGCCGACAAACGCAATGGCGGCGGATCGCGCATGAAAAAAGGCACGGCTTGCCGTTTGACCGACCATAAGCTGATTTCTCTCCATTAATCAACAACGCCAAGGCGATTTGCACGAAAAAAGGAGCCATGCCGGATATCCGGGCAAAGCTCCTTTTGGCGATTGGCGAAGAGGGCAGGCGTGGAAGCGGCGGGCGGTTGCGCTACTTTTCGATATACGCGTACTTGAAGTACGAGCCGCCGAGCGGGAAGATCACGAAGTCTTTCACCTTGTCGTTTTTCACGTAGGCGTTGCCGCGGAAGTGCAGCGGCGCGAGCGGCATTTCCTCCATGAGAATTTTTTCGGCGTCAAACATCAGTTGCTTACGCTTTTGGGCGTCGGTTTCGTAGTAGCTTTTGTTCAGCAGATCGCGGTATTCCTTGTTGTCGAAGCGCACGACGTTGTTGCCGCCTTCTTTGTCCTTGTACATTTCCAGGAAGTTGATCGGGTCGTTGAAATCGGCGCCCCACAGCCAGATGCCGAAGTCGTATTTTCCGTTCTGCACGTCCTCGTTGAAAACTTTCCACTCGGCT
Organism: Brevibacillus sp. NSP2.1; assembly: GCF_000470975.2. NCBI lineage: Bacteria > Bacillati > Bacillota > Bacilli > Caryophanales > Paenibacillaceae > Brevibacillus > Brevibacillus sp. NSP2.1. Next base: position 804,788 of record NZ_CP048274.1, read on the forward strand.
GTGCGAATGTCGATGTTGATGCCGAGCGTTTTTGTCCATTCGTCTTGCAGCGCTTGCGCGATCTTTTTGTCGGTTTCGCCCGTGTCGTAGTAGTACGTGACTTTCGGGAACTCGCTCAGTCCCAGCTCCTTCATTCCTTCGGCCAGAAGCTGCTTCGCTTTTTCCGCGTCTTCCTTGAAGTACCCGTCCGGATTCAGCCCCATGGACGTAGGCACCCAACCGTAAGCAGGCGGCACGCCAGTTTGCAAAATGTTGTCGATCAACATTTGCCGATTGATCGAGTAGGCGAAAGCCTGGCGAATTTTTTTTGTTGGTAAACGGCGGCTGTTGCGTGTTGAAAATAACGGCTTTTGTGCCGGGATTATCCGCGACCACCAGCTTGCCTTCCTCCCAATAGGTGGGGCTTTTGCTGAAGGCGAGCTTGGCTTTATGCTCCCATGTGTCAATGACAAACGGGCCGTTGCCGACGATGGTCGAGGCGTCGTTCGCCCACTTCGGATTGCTCTCCAATGTTTTTTGTGCAGGGGGTAGTAAGTAGTGAATGAAGTCAGTTCGCGGAAAAACGGTGTCGGTGAGCGTAAGGTGAAGTCGAGTGTGTAGTCGTCTTTTGCTTTGACGCCGACGTCTTCGGCTTTGCCTGTGCCGTTGAAAAACTCTTCGCCGCCTTTGAGATAAAAAAGCTGGTAGGCGTAGCCGGAGGCGGTTTTCGGATCGAGATTGCGCTTGATCGCGTATTCAAAATCGTGTGCGGTGACAGGATCGCCGTTGCTCCATTTGGCGTCTTTTCGCAGCGTGAAGGTGAAGTGGGTGAAGTCAGGGGAGTTGGTAAAGCTCTCTGCCGTTCCGTTAATCATCTCGAATTGCCGATCCACAATCGTCAGCCCTTCAAAAGCGAGATTAATCATGTCCATGCTAGAGGCGTCGGTGGCGATGCCCGGGTCCATCGTCGTCGGCTCGCCCGTGATGCTCCAGTGCAAGACCATCGGTTCCTGCGCGGCAGACTTTTCTGTTCCGTCAGCAGCTTGCTGGTTTGCAGCAGGTTCGGCATTTTCAGCGGGCGTGGTCGTACAGCCGATGAGCAAACTTGCCAGCAATGACGTGCTACAAACGACGCGTAACCATGTTTTCATCAGTGACCCCTTATTTATTCAGAAAATTTAAAAACAATTACCTGGAAGGATAATCCAGTTGGCGAGAGCTGTCATTCAACACGATGTATAAATATGCACAGAGATTGTTCCTTTACAGGAGAGGAAAATTCATACAATTTGTCCTTTCAGCAAAACGGCAGAGGGAAGGAGAGGGCTTGAAATAGTGGCTGGGCTGGTCAAAAGCAAAGCGCTGATCTACACCCGCGATATGCGGGGTGACCAGCGCTTTTGTTTGTTGTATGCAGTTCGTAATTGGAAGAACGTCTTGTGCATACGCATATTTGCGCGGCTCGGGAGAACGCCTCGTGCATTCCCGCATGTCGCGACTTAGAGCGAATGCCTCGAGCATTCCCGCATGTTGCGACTTAGAGCGAATGCCTCGAGCATTCCCGCATGTTGCGACTTGGAGCAAACGCCTCGTGCATCCCCATATTCCGCGACTTGGAGCGAATGTCTCGAGCATTCCCGCATGTCGCGACTTGGGGAGAACGTCTCGAGCATTCCCGCATGTCGCGACTTGGTGCGAACGCCTAGTTTATCCCCACATTCCGCGACTTGGAACGCGTCCACGGAGTGCCGAGATACGAAAGCGCCCAGCGGTCCAGACCGTACCAGCCTGCTACTTTCCAGGCCAGAACGAGCCAGGTGGCAAAAATGAACAGCAGTGGGTTGGTGCTGATTGTTCCTGCGAACAGGAAGCTGACGTTCATCAGCCCGCCGAAGAAGGCGGCGATGCCCGTGAGCAGCCCGAGGATCAGGCCCAGGCCGACGAGCACCTCTCCGTAGGCGACCATGAAGCCGAACAGCTTGGCGTTAGGCAGTACCGCATTTTCCAGGAACCAGGCGTACCAGGAAGTGACGTCTTTTCCTTCTGCCGCTTTCGCGAGCGAGCCTTTGATGAAGCCTTCGATGGCCGCTCCGGCTTTGTCCCCGGTCCAGGTGTCGGTATGGATTTTTTTCCAGCCGGCTGTGATCCAGGCGTATCCGACATACAGACGGATGAGGAGCCAAATCCAGGCTGAACGGGTGCTGGTGAACAAAAACTGGGATACGGGATTTTCAGGGATGATGATTTCGTTGTTGTTTGGTGGACGCATGTGTACGTGCCCTCCTTTAAAAAAATAGAATGGATACCCTGTGATGGATATTGATTCCAGGTGATTTTAACACAAGGACTGGCTGCCTGGTGTGGTTTTGGGCATAAGTTCATAGGTTGTTCTTTGACACTATTGCCACGATGTTAACCGTAGTTCTATAGTCATGTGTCCCGGTATCCATACGGCTTGCGGCCCCGGCAAGAAAACATCGTTTTTCCGAAATAAAGTCATTAGCGAGAAATGTTGACAAGTTAAGATATGGTGAATTGCGTTGAGGTTTGTTAAAAATATGCTGACCAATGGAGCGCAGTTATGAGGCGAAATTTTGTATCTTTTCAGATGAAGCTCAGCGTGATGATTTCGCTGTTTACGATGCTGGTGGCGATTGTGCTGTCACTCATCGACTATGCGCAGCTCAAGAAAACGATTCTGACTGAAAAAGCGGTCCAATACCAGCTCGTGGAAGATCGGGTCATCCACGCGGTAAAATGTGGACCTCGTCTCGTGTACAGCGTTTTTGAACAGGACATGGAGGGGCGCATGCAGCGCGCGCTGGAAAAGCTGGCGAAAAACTGCGAGCGCAGCCCCGACGTGCAGAGTTGGGACTATGCGGCTTTGCGCGAGCAGTACGGGATGGATTTTTTCGTCATCGACCGAACGATCAAAGTGGTCGATTCGAGCGTCACACGTGAAAACGCCCCCTTCGAGTCAGCCGCGAAGGGGGCGTTGCTATGAGCGAACCGCTTGCAACTTATCCGGGTTGCGGACGAAGTACAGGCGATAAAGCCGTCCGTTTTGCAGGTGGGGGAAAACGACCGTGTCCACCTCGCCGTCCTGGCGGATGACGAGCGCCACTTGCCCGTTTAGCGGCGCAAGCTCTATCGCAAACGAAGCGTTTTTGGCGAAGCGGGCGCTCAGGCCGAGCAAAAAACGGGCGACGCGCTCGCCGGACACAATCGGACGAATCGCTGCGGACACTTTGCCGCCGCCGTCGGTGAGCAGCTCGGCGTCAGCGGACAAGAGGGCCAGCAAAGCCGTTACATTTCCTTGCTCCAGCGCGGCGAGAAAGCGGCTCATCCATTGTTCGCCGAGTTCGGTTTCCTTGGCGCGGATCGGGGCATCGGGGGCGATTCCCAGCTTGCCTTTGGCCCGGCTGATGAGCTTGCGGCAATTGGCTTCGCTTTTGTCAACCAGCCCGGCAATCTCGCCGTAGTCGAAGCCAAACGCTTCGCGCAGGACAAAAACCGCCCGCTCCGCCGGGGACAGCCGCTCCAGAAGTACGAGCATGGCGTAAGACAGCAGATCTTTGGTGACGACGGCATCATAGCTGTCGGCTTCCGGTGTCGGGATCGGCTCCGGGAGCCATGGCCCTGTGTACAGCTCCCGCTTGTGGCGGGCCGATTTCAACAGATCGAGACAGCGGTTTGTCGTCATTTTGCACAAGTACGCTTTCGGCTCCGCGATTTGCTCCAGCGCGACGCCATGGGCTTTCAAAAAGACGTCCTGAACGATGTCTTCTGCGTCCGTGGACGAGCCTGTCAGTTGGTAAGCAAGATGAAACAGCAGTCCTTTGTATTGCTGGTACAACGCCTCCATCGCGCGCTCCTTTCCTTTTTCAGCCAGAGCTGCCTGCCTTTTTTCCTTATTTTATCATGCTGGCGATATTCCACGTGAACTGGCGCAGCTTCCAGCCGAGCTTTCCGGTCAAAATGATGTCCAGCCCCCATTTGCGCGTCCAGACCATAGCTCGCTCCGGCCCCAATCCGACGCAGAAAAAATCCATGTAGCCCTGATGCGCGGGAGCCGCCGTGCCTTGCAAATCAGCCAGCACGACTTTGCCGAGGCGGACGGCTTGCCCTGTCGCTTCCTTGCAGGTCATCCGGTCGGCCTGGCCGCTCGCGGGGTCAACGATGCGGGCGCAATCGCCAATACTGTAGACGCCGGGAGCACCAGCCACCCGGTAGGACTGATCGACGACCAACTGCCCGTGCGCAGTGAGCGGCAGACCCATCTGGCGCAGCGCAGGGTTTGGCAACAGGCCGAGCGACCAGACGCACAGGCCGACGGAGAGGGTGCGGCCCGTGGACAGGTGCAACTGGCCGCCGCGCTCGCGAATCGCTTTTGTCCCGTGCAAAACCGTGACGCCTGCTTCTGTTAAAGCCTGCTCCAGCTTGTGCGCCATTTTTGCCGAGCCTTCTGTAAAAAGCCGGCTTTGTGCGTTTAGTAAATACACCTTGACCTCGGCGGGAGCAATCCCGTGGGTTTGCGCTTCCCGGCGCATGGCAAAAGCCAGCTCGGCAGCCGTTTCGATGCCGCTGATGCCCGCTCCTGCCACGGCGAGCGTCAACAGGCGCTGTCTTTCCGCCGGGCTGTTTTCCCGTGCGGCCAGCCGCATGTTGTGCTGCCAGGTGGTGCGGATCGTCTCGGCAGCCGCGACGCCAGTCAAGGCGATGCCGCCCTGCTCCGGCTCCACCTGCCGGACGACACTGCCCACAGCCAGCACGAGCACGTCATAGGCCAGCGCCTGCTCTTTTCCGGTTGTATCTGCATAGGTGAGCGTTTTCGCGCCTCCATCTACGGACAAGACTGTGCCTTGCAAGCAGTCCACGCCTTCGGGGAAGAGGCTTTTCAGCGGAATGGCGATATCGGTTTTGGCGGCGGCCGGTTTGAACAGCAGCACCTTGCGCAGATGGCAAGGTTCTTTGTCGATCAGGATCAGGTGCACGGGACGTCCTTTCAGTGTGTCCTGGATCGCTTTTACCGCATGGATTCCCGCGTAGCCGCCCCCGACGACCACCACTGTTAGTTCTTGCATGAAAATCAGCTCCTTGTGGCGAGTTGACCATAGAACGAGGCGGAGTGATTTTTTGTGACGCGAGGTGGTCGGTTTTTTGGGCGAAAAGGCTCTGGCGCGGAAATAGTTTGTGTCTCAATCAAGTTTTGATAGAATGAAAGAGTTGTGGAAAGGTTTTCCTATCTGTTAGCAGGCAGGGGCCTTTTCCGATAGAGAGATAGCGACTTTTTTGGGAGGATGGATAGAATGGCATACAAAGTGTACACACAAGCAGAACGTCCTGATTTGAACGATCAGATGGCCGACGTGATCGCAGCCAGTTGGTCTACCTTCATGCTGCATGACGAAGTGGCCGACCAGCATTACGATCGGCTGGAAGAGTGGTTCGCTTCCTTTCAATACTTGCTGACAGATGAAAACGACAAAGTCATGGCGGTGGGCAATTCCATTCCTTTTTACTGGGACGGTACCCTGGACGGCATGCCAAAAGGCTGGGACGACGTATTCCTGCGCGGAATCGAAGGCTACGCCAAAGGGCAGAAGCCAAACACACTGTCGGCTCTCTCGATTTCGATCGACCCTAAATATCGCGGACTTGGCCTCAGCCGCCAGATGGTGACGGCGATGAAGGACATCGCGAAGCAAAACGGCCTGGACTACATGGTGGCGCCTGTGCGTCCGTCGCTCAAGCACAAATATCCGCTGATCCCGATGGAAAACTACCTCGAATGGAAAACAGCGGACGGCGCTCCTTTCGACCCGTGGGTGCGCACGCACTGGAAGATGGGCGCGAAAATCATGAAAGTGGCTGGGGAATCCATGTTCATCAGGGGCAGCCTGGCGAATTGGGAAGAGTGGACAGGGATGAAATTCCCCGAGTCCGGCACGTACATTATTCCGGATGCGCTCGTTCCGGTGCGCATCGAAGTGGAAAAGGACGAGGTCGTGTACGTGGAACCGAATGTGTGGATGCAGCATTTTCTGTAAAAGCCAGTGTGCATAGCTGGAAGCTGTTGTTTTCTTAGATGAGAAGAGCCGTTATTTGTGCGGCTCTTCTTTTGCATTCTACGATTTGTCTGAAAAGAATGATAAAATTCACTCGACAAATGGAAAAAGACTTTCTACACTGGTTCCGGCAAGGTAAATAATGGCGACATCTTTTATGCCGACTTGGGGATGAACTACAATCCGGAACTGGCATATGCTCATCCGGTTGTTGTATTGGAAGAAGTGGGAGCTCTCGTGAGGACGATTAGTAAAGGTCGGTTATTAGATAAAAAAGGAGGATTGCATGACATTTCAAATCCCCGCTCCTTATTTGTTGAGATAAAAACGAAGTGCTTTGAGATTTGTTTTCCAAAGCAATACATTAATCAATTAAAGTTGGAAAAACAGGTCGAAGATTTGACGGATGATAAAAAACGGTTAGAAAAGCAGATAGAGGATCTTCAGAAAGAATTGATTGAGTTGAGGGCAAAGTAAACTCAATCGACATCAAAAAAAGGGAATTGACTAGATAGTTTGCTAGAGGTAAGCTAATATCAAGGCGAAAGGCCGATAGTATTAATGATAAGCCGTAAGGGCGAGCATATGAACCAGTTTGAAGAAAAGGGCAGCTCAAGAAGAGCTGCTCTTTTCTTCGACGTGCTTCCAAAGATGGAAAAGAGCAAGCCATGTACGAAGTGGTGAAGACTGGTCGGCCCACTCAAGACAAAATGCCACTGTCCACGTGGCTTTTTGTCTGTAGGAAGCTACACACGCTCCACCGGAGAAGTCAGGCAAGTCGGGCCGCCCGTGCCTTTGTAGGAGATTTCTTCGCCTTCGTATTCGTACACGGTAGCGCCTGCTTTTTCCAGCCGCTCCTTCGTGACCGGATTGCCCGCCACGACCATGCACACGCGCGGGGCGAGCGCGAGGACGTTGCTGCCGAGGTTTTCGTATTCGCGATCGGGCACTTCGATCAGTTCGATGCCTCTGTCGACGAGCAGTTGGCGGAAAAACACAGGCATCAGCTTGGAGTAGACGACAGCGAGATCGTGGTCGACGAGGCTGATAATCGACATCAGATGCAGGCACTCGGCCGGGCCGCGGTCATATGGCAGCGGTACGACGATGACTTCTTCCGTGAAGTCCTTGACCATCTCCTTAATCTGGGCGATCGCCGCCTGATTGGTGCGGAAGCCAAGCCCGATCGCCAACGTTTTTTCATCCAGCCAGACGAGGTCGCCGCCGTCTGCCTGCGCATCGCCTGTCAGTTGTCCCAGGATCGGGATGTTGTTTGCTTGCAAAAACTCCTTGTACACTTCCGCTTCGCCTTGGCGCAGCTCTTTGCCGGATTTGAGGATGATCGCGCCTTTGGACGTGAACTTTACCGGATCATGGGCGTAGAGGGAGTCGAGCCCGGTTTTGTCCGATTGCGGGAGGTACAGCACGTTGGCTACGTGCTCGCGGAGGATCGCTTCAAATTTTTCGTACTCCTGCAAAGCTTTGTCCCAGTCAGGGCAGTCTGTATAGTGAAAAGTTTTCCAGGATGCGTCGAGATGGGCCTGGCTGATAAACGCTTCGCGGGGATGCTTGATGATGACGGTTTTCAGCTTTTTGACCATGGATTGGCTGCCTTGGAACATGGTTGCCTCCTTTTATTCCACATTGTAGAATATTGTTCATATTTCGAAAATTTATTTTCAGTGTACACATTCTGATTTTGCACTGTCAATCGTTATTCCGGGCTTGCAGCGGCTATCGCAGGAAGTTTTTTGCGATTCACAAAATTACGGCAAATCATGTAAGATGAGGTAGACGAGACATGAGGAAAAAGGGGAAATGACTGTGATTCAATCGTTTGATCGGGCGATGGCGATTGCGACGGCACTTGCGTCGGACGAGCATAGAAAGTGGTGGACCATCAACGATTTGGCGAAAGAATGTCAGCTCCCGGTGAGTACGATCTACCGCTTGTTGTACACGCTGATGAAGCACGGGCTGGTGGAGCAGGATGCAGCTACCAAGCAGTACACACTGGGGATCAAATGGATGGAGTTCGGCCTGCGCGTGCTCGACCGGATTGATTACCGCAAAGTCATCAAGCCGATGATCGAGGAGCTTGCCAGAGAGGTGGAAGAAAGCGTTTACTTCAGCCAGCCGAGCGGCCTGGAGTCGATTGTGATCGATCGCGTGGACAGCCAGCACAACATTCGCATCTACGACCAGCTTGGTTTGCGCATCCCGATGCACATCGGCGCGGCAAACAAGGTTGTTTTGGCGCACATGCCGGCAGAAGAAGCGCGGCAAATCGTGTTGCAGCTCGTCGGCGAGGAGGAGACGCCCGCTTTCATGGAAAAGCTGGCCGAAATCCGCAAAGTCGGCTATGCCGTCAGCTTCGCGGAACGGACGGAAAATACGGCTTCGGTCGCGGCACCTGTTTTTGATTACACGCAAAAAGTAATCGGCGCTTTGAGCATCGGCATCGTCACCTTCGATCTGAAAGAAGAGCGGTTGAATTATTTGATCGAGCGCGTGAAGGACGTCGCCTGCAAAACGTCGCAGCGGCTGGGGAGGATGTAGCTTTGCGATGTCTATATGCTGGAAATTTTTCTGCTATATGAAAAATATGGTCGAAAGCTCCTGGCGAGACTGTCAGCCCGAATGATCGGGGGCAGTCTTTTTGGGGCCAGTGACGGTTTGTGCTTTACGGGCAAAGCTTTTCGCATAATTACTGCCAAAACTTTACATAGTAACAGGAGGAAACGGTTGGGGCAGGAGGCGTTTTTGCGTGGAACTGTTCAGTGAGAGCTTGATTGTAGTCGGGCGTGTATTTACGATTTTGCCGCTGCTGTTGATCGTGACGCTGTTCATGGGAAAGCGTTCGATTGGCGAGCTGCCTGTCTTTGATTTCATGATTATCATCACGCTAGGCTCCGTGACCGGGGCCGATATTGCCGAGCCGAATGTCCACCACATTCCCATTGCGGTAGCGATTGTGGCGCTCGGGGTGCTGCAACGCGTCGTGTCCCAGTGGTCGATTGTGTCCAGGCGCTTCGGCAAAATGGTCACGTTTGAGCCAACGGTCGTTTTTTACAACGGAGAGTTTCTCGTCCCTCAACTGAAAAAGATACGCTATTCGCTCGATAACGTACTGCAAATGCTGCGGGAAAAAGACATTTTTGACCTGTCGGAGATTGAGATGGCGATCATCGAGGCCAATGGCCGGCTGACTGTCCTGAAAAAATCTGCGCAGCAGCCAGTGACGAGACAAGACCTGCAAATCCGGACTGCCTCGACGGGCCTCTCCCTGCCTGTGATCGTCGAAGGGAAAATATGTAAAGAGGCGCTGAAGTACCGCGAACGGGACGAAGGCTGGCTTTTGCAGGAGCTGAAAAAAAGCGGCGTCGCCATCGAGCAGGTTTTTCTCGCCACATTGAATCGGCAAAACGACTTGCTGTTTTTTGAGAAACATCCGGACAATCCGCAGCGGGTTCCGCCCGTTCAGCATTGAGAGGAAGGCAGACAGCATGCAGCGTACAGGCGCGCCAGGCTATCCCATTCAAGGAAGCCTGTAGTTTGCCGATTTCGTTTATTAAAAAATATTTTATCAATTAAAAATAATTTTAGAAGATAAGTGTGGTTGTCATCTCAATTAGGGAGGAATGACCATGCTTGTTTTCAAGGCGATGGAGCAATGTTCGGTGGCGGAGGCCGTTTTGGCCTACAACAGAGGGTTTTCCGGCTATTTTTTCGACCAGTCCAAAACGCCGGACACGCTTATCTGGAAAATGGGGAAGGAGGAACTTTCGCCTGCGCATTCGCTGGTTGCGTTTGTAATGGCGAGCCGGCCGGAATCGTGCTGAACGGGATATGGAACAGAGGCGGGCGAAAAATCGGCTGGAACGGAGGGACAGGGGTGGCGCCGAAGCACAGGCGCAGCGGAGTCGGGCAAGCGTTGATCGAAGCGACGTTGCAGATTTACCGCGAGCAGGGCGTGGAGCTTGCGGCGCTGGTCGCCATCTCGAGAACGTGCAGGCGGGCGGCTACGCGCTGTACAGGCGGATTTTTGATGAACAGGGAAGGCAAACGACTGCCTTGCTGTTTCAGTGTGAAGCCAGTCCCGGACGAGCAGACCGGGAGGCGATTGTCGCAAGCGCACTGGCCCATGTGTTTGCTCCGCTGGACCAGGAGCTTCATCGCCTCACCGTCAATTTGCCCGTCGCAAATGAGGCAACCACCCGAATTTTGCAAAGTGCGGGCTTTTCCACGCTGGCCGAGCAGGTTTTCATGACCAGGCCACTCGCCTAGCTGCTACTGCGGCTGATGGTACGGAAACGTAATCGTGAACTTGGTGCCGACCTTCGGCTTGCTCGACACGCTCACAGAACCGCCAAACGTGTGAATGACGTGATAGGAATAAGTCAGGCCGAGTCCGGTCCCGCTCGTTTTGGTAGAAAAATAGATCGTGCCAAGTCGTCTGATCTGGCCCTCGTCCATCCCGATGCCGTTGTCCTTGATGACGAGCAGGGCGTTGTTTTTTTCGATGAACAACGACAGGGAGACTTTCCCTTTGGCCGTCTCCGCGCATGCCTCGATGGCGTTTTTGATAAAGTTGACCAGCACCTGCTTGAACTCGTCGGGATTGGCCATGATCGTGACGGGCTTTTCATAAGCTTGCAGCTCCAACTCGACGTTGTTCATGTTGGCAAACGGCAGCATGACCTCGCGGACGACATGGAGCTGCTCGCATACGTCGATCAGCTCGGTGCGCTCCTTGAGCGGCTTGGACAGCGCCAGGTACTCCGTCAAAATCGCTTCCGTGCGCTGAATCTCGTCCATGCTGATGCGAATGTACTGATCGGTTTTCGCAATGTTTCCCGGGTCCTCCTGGATCAGGCGCAAAAATCCTTTGACGGCCGTGAGCGGGTTTCGCACCTCGTGCGCCAGTGAAGCGGCGACGTGGCTCATCGTCTCGATTTTTTCGTTTTGGGCATGGCGAATGAACAATTCCTTGTCTGATACGCATTTGCTAAATAACGACATCAACAGCCAGATGCCGACAAAATTTTGAACGGGAATCACAAGCACATGATAGGGAAGCTGATGGGATACATAGGTGGGAAAATTGAAATAGGTCAACCCCAAATCTATCAGGGAAAAAAGCGCACCCGTCAAAAGAGTAAACAGTGTTTTCCGATAACTGGCTTTGTAGCGTTGATATATCAGGAGGGAGATTGCAAACGTGGCGGCCATTACGAGCATGGCGACCCAGGTGCCTTCGCCGCCCAGATAAAAGCGGTACAGCGCTGATTCGATCAGCACGATCAAGGCGATTCGTACTCCGCCGTAGATCAGAGCGAAAAAGACGATGACGTGCCTGATGTCGAAAATGATTCCTTCGTTGACGCTCGAAGCGAAGGTCATCGCCAGAAACATGCAGACAGAGCTGGTTACGAGAATAAAGCAACGGCTATAGTTACGCATCCGGTCGCGGTAATAGATGTTGAACAAAACAAACGGTGTCAAGGCAAAAAACATTTGCAAGATTAGTTCTTTTAGTAGACTCATTAGACATCCCCATCGCAAATTTGCATGGCTTTTGCTTCAATCTACAAGGTTTCGACAAGACCTTACATAATTCCTCCAAAATTTGGACATCGAGTTGGGATTATTTTGGAGGACAAAAGCTTCAAAAACCTAGTTGACAGATGGGTAAAACAAGGATTATAGTCTGTATATATTAATACAAACGTTGCGAAAATAAAAACTACTCTTATCCAGAGAAGGCTGAGGGAATGGCCCTATGATGCCCGGCAACCTAGCTGGCAAGATCACCGTCTTGCGAGCCAAGGTGCTAACTCCAACAGGTAGCGATACCTGACAGATAAGAGGCGCGAATCTTGTCGATCAAGCCTCTTTCATCTGTTGAAAGAGGCTTTTCCTATTGGAAGGTCGTCGCCTCCTCAGCTTGAAGCTCAGCAGGAAGAAAGAAAAAGGGGGATTTTTCGATGAAAAAGAAACTGGGTCTTGTCACATCAATCGTACTGGCTGCGTCGCTGGCCTTGACCGCTTGCGGCGGGGGAGCGGACACCCAAAATCAGGCGGGAAGCGGCGCTTCCGGCGGCGAGAAGGCGAAGCGCATTGCCTTGATTATGCGCCAAAACGTCGGCACGTTTTCTGCCCAATACATTAACGGCGTGAAGCAGGAAGTCGAGAAAAACGGCGGCGAGCTGACCGTATTCAACGCAGATACCGATTTGTCGAAAATGGCCTCCAACCTCGATGCTGCGGTGAACCAAAATTTTGACGGCATCCTGATTGACCACGGTACGGCGGAAGCGCTGCAGCAAGGCACGCAAAAAGCGGTCGACAAAAAGATCCCGGTTGTGCTGTTCGACACCGATATCAAGCTGCCGGGCGTCCCTGTCGTCGAGCAAGATGACAACAAGCTGGCCGAGTTGAGCCTGGAAAAGCTGGCTGCCGATACGGGCGGCAAAGGCAACATCGTGAAAATTTGGGTAGCGGGCTTTGCGCCGATGGAAAAGCGCCAGGTAACGTATGAAGCATTCCTGAAAAAATACCCGGATATCAAGGAAATCGCCGCGTTTGGCTCGGCAACGAACAACACCGCGCTGGATACGCAAGCGCAGATGGAAGCGATTTTGAAAAAGTATCCGAACAAAGGCGACATTACAGCCGTATGGGCATCGTGGGATGAATTTGCCAAAGGGGCAACCCGTGCGATCCAGCAAGCAGGACGCACCGAGATCAAGGTGTACGGCATCGACCTGAGCGACGAAGACTTGCAACTGATCCAGGAGCCAAACTCTCCTTGGGTCGCGACAGCAGCGGTAGATCCGTCGAATATCGGACGCATTCACGCGCAGACCGTTTTCCAAAAAATGAAAGGCGAGCAAGTGCCAGACAGCGTGAAGCTGAATCCGGTGCTGGTCAAACAGGAAGACTTGCCAAAGGATAAAAAAGTAACGATGGGCGATCTGTCCCAATACGTACAAGAGTGGGGCAAGTAAGCAAATAGAGCTGGTTGGTTTGGCTATTCCCGTTGCTTTTGTCAACGGGAATCTTGTTTATTTAGGGGGTGCGAAAAGTGTCCAGCTTGCAGATGAAAGGGATTGTGAAGCAGTTTTCCGGCGTGCCTGCGTTGCGCTCCGTCGATTTTGAAGTCAAGGCTGGCGAGGTGCACGCGCTGCTCGGAGCGAACGGAGCGGGAAAAAGCACGCTGATGAAAATTCTTACAGGTGCGTATCAGCCGGATGGCGGCAGCATCGCGATTGACGGCAAGGACGTCTCGATCCAATCGCCGCAGGATGCGAAAGCGTTGGGCATCCAGTGCGTCTACCAGGAAGTCGATACGGCGCTGATCCCGTATTTGAGCGTGACGGAAAACATTTTGCTCGACCAGATCGTGTCCAAAAGCAGCAAGGGACTCATGAACTGGCAAGGGCTGCACAAGGAAGCGGAGAGCATTTTGCAAAGCTTCGGCTTTTCCATCCCTGTGCGCATGCTCGTCGAGGAATGTACGCTGTCCGAAAAGCAACTGATCTTGATTGCCCGCGCGACCGTGCAAAAAGCGAAGTACGTCATTTTTGACGAACCGACAGCCCCGTTGAGCACGAAGGAGAGCGAGCGGCTGTTTCTCATTATCGACCAGTTGAAAAAAGCAGGCGTCGGGATCATCTACATTTCCCATCGGCTGCCGGAAATTTTCGAAATCTGCGACCGGATCACGGTCATGCGCGACGGTCAACTGATTGCCACGAGCGAGACGGCCGCTACTACGATGGATGAAGTCATCGGGAACATGCTGGGCAAAAGCTTCGAGGAAGAGTTCCCGAAAGTGGAGCTGCCGATTGGCGAAGTGATCCTGGAAGCGGCCGGAGTGGCTGGCGGCAAGGTGCGCGGTGCGGATGTGAGCGTTCGCGAGGGCGAGATCGTAGGCGTCGTAGGACTTGTCGGGGCAGGGAAGACGGAGCTGGCCCGGCTGCTGTTCGGAGCGGATGCGGCCGAAGCTGGCGAGATCAGGCTGAAAGGCAAGGCGGTACGCCTGCGCTCGCCAAAGGAAGCCGTGGATGCAGGGATCGTCCTCGTCCCGGAGGAGCGGCGAAAAGAAGGCATTTTTGTCGAGGAGTCGGTGAAAAACAATTTGTCTGTCTCGACTTTGTGGAAATGGTCGCGCCTCGGGTTTGTCCGCAGGGGAGTCGAGGCGGGGCAAGCGCGGGAGCTGGTGCAGCGGCTGGGTGTGAAGACAGCGGACATCGGCCAGCTCGTCGGCCACCTCAGCGGGGGGAACCAGCAAAAGGTCGCAATCGGCAAATGGCTCGATACGGATGCGCAAATTTTCATGTTTGACGAACCGACCAAAGGCGTGGACATCGGCGCGAAAAGCGATATTTACCGCCTGATCGGAAAGCTGGCGGAGCAGCGCAAGGGCGTTTTGTACTTTTCCTGCGAGTTTGCGGAGGTGCTGGGCATCGCGGACCGGATTCTGGTCATGTTCGAAGGGAAAATCGTCCGGGAGCTGAGCCGGGCGGAAGCGACGCAGGAGCGGATTATGTATTATGCAAGCGGAGGTGAGTAACGTGGAAGGTAAAAAATTCAGCCTGTTTGATTTTATTTACAAATACGGAACGGTTGCGGTTATTGTTATCGTTATGCTGTTATTCAGTTTGACCAACCCGTATTTTTTTACGTATGACAACATTACGGACATTTTGCGCTCGATCTCGATCGTGACGTTTGTCGCCATCGGCGTTACGTTTTCCTTGATTGTCGGGGGCTTTGACCTGTCTGTCGGTTCGACGGTGTCGCTGACTACCGTCGTCTCGGCCTCGATGATGGTCTGGTACGAGCAGGGCGTGTTCGCCACACTGGTCGTTCCGATTGCGCTCAGCCTGATCGTCGGGCTGGTCAACGCGTTTCTGGTCGTCAAAATCCGGATTCCCGACCTGCTGGCGACGCTCGCGATGCTCTACATCGTCAACGGGCTGCACATGACGTATTCCAAAGGCTACTCGATCTACGCCAACATGCCGATGGAAGACGGTTCGATGGCTCCGGGGAAATTCCAGGAGTGGTTTTTGTGGCTTGGCCAAGGCAAAATTTTCTCGCTGCCTGTGCCAGTTATCCTGACCTTTTTGCTGGTCGCGGTCACGCACATCTACCTGACCTACACCAGACAAGGACGGATGCTGTACATGACGGGCGGCAATCTGGAAGCCGCGCGCTTGTCAGGCATTCCGGTCAATCGCTACCGCACGCTCGCCTACGTGTTATCCGCGCTGTTTGCCGGCTTGGGCGGGATGCTCTTGGCGGCGCGGATCGGGACAGGCCAGGTGAGCAGCGGCGGCTCGATGCTGATGGATGCAGTGGCAGCGGCGTTTGTCGGCTTCTCTGTATTCGGCGCGGGCAAGCCGAATGTGTTCGGGACGTTCGTCGGCGCAATCCTGATCGGGGTGCTGCTCAACGGCATGACGATGCTCAACCTGCCGTACTACGCCTACGATATTATCAAAGGGACGGTATTGGCGCTGGCGTTGGCTGTGACGTATTACCAGCTTCGGCGGAAAAGAAAAGCGTAGAGGTGTTTGCGTTCGCGCGTGCAAGGCAGGTCGTCAGGGAGAAGCTGGCGGCCTGTTTTTGTTGGGCAGAAGAAGAGTGGGTACGATTCTTATCAGTGTACGTGCAGCATGGCGAGGCTGCGAAGGCGAGGAAAGCAAGAGTTGTGCCTTTTTGGGACGGAGGTTTTTTTTCGATTGCTTGGCGACTTGGTGCAGTCAAGGTAGTTTAGGTTAGTTTAGGCGAGAATGTGGTTTTTATTGCGAGCCGTGGGATCAAGGCGGACTGGCTGCTTGGAAAACGGTTGATCGTCGCGGTAGTGGTGAGAGGAAACAGGAGAAAGCGCTACAGGTACTTGGGCCTCTAGCGGGGGAGCGGAGGCTGGGTAGGAGTCCCAAAGACCTTCGCTGCTTTCTCCTGTTTCCTCTACGAGCTGTTTCTGTCGTTCGGGGGTGATTTTGGGTTGTAGATCAGGAAGCAAAGTGCTTAAGACAAGGAAGCGGTTTTTCTAAAAGCATGCATGTTGTATCGTCAGGGAGGCTAGCATTAATAGCTCTCAAGAAAGACGACAATCCCACCGCAAGCTTTCTTTTTTGTAGTGTCTTTTTCCCCGGAGCCGGGCAGTGATACCCCCAGCAGGGAGCCCAAGAAGTTACAGCGATTTCGTCTCTTTTCTCGCCACACCAAAAGCGCCGATAAAGGAGCTTTAAAAACCCAACCAACCCCACAGCATCATGTTCGGCTCATCACGCCACTACACTGCAAACAATTTTTTATAGTTCCAATCCATTTTTGTAACAGATAAGAATGGATAAGACTCTTATCAAAGCATAAGTGCAGCAACATAACGAGACTTCGAACGAAACGATAGAGCAAGACTGATGCCCGCTAGGTACGTGAAGGCTTCGCCATTGGCTCGGCGCAGCCAAGTTTTCTCATGCAAGAAAATGGTAATAGTTTCACACAGAACATCCCTCCGCTATAATACCTCTGGGGGGATATAAGTGATTCATTATAAGACGTACATACGCGGTGAGGGTTATGAATGGGTGACCTTCGTCCACGGCGCGGGCGGCAGCTCATCCATCTGGTATAAACAGATCAAAGCTTACAAAGAACATTTTAATATTCTCCTCGTCGATTTGCGCGGTCATGGCAGGTCGAAGCAGCATCTGGGGAAGCGGCGGCCGAAATACACGTTCGAGGACGTGAGCCGCGACATTATCGAGGTGATGAAGCACGAGAACATCGCTTCCAGCCATTTTGTCGCGGTTTCGCTCGGGACGATCATCGTGCAGATCATAGCAGAGCTGGAGCCGCACAAAATACGCTCGATGGTTTTGGCGGGAGCCGTGACCCGGCTGAATTTGCGTTCGCAGGTGCTGATTGCGCTCGGCAATCTCGTCAAGCACATCGTGCCGTACATGTGGCTGTACAAACTGTTTGCCTGGGTCATCATGCCGCGGGCGCGCCATCGCGAATCCCGGTCGTTATTTGTCAGAGAAGCGCAAAAGCTTTGTCAAAAAGAGTTCAAGCGCTGGTTTTCGCTGACGCACGGCATCAATGCGTTTTTATGCAGCCTGCTGGCGAAGGAGCCTCCGATTCCGGCCCTGTTTGTGATGGGCGACGAAGACTACATGTTTTTGCCCGCGGTTCAAGCGTGTGTGAGTCAGAGACAGTATGCGCAGTTGCGCCTTTTGATGAACTGCGGCCACGTGGTCAATGTCGATCAGCCGGAAGAGTTTAACCGGATTTCGATCGGATTTATCCGCGAGCAGACGGGGGATGGACGGTACGAGGTAAGCCCCGCTTAGCTTGTGCGTTTGGCTGCCAGGCTTTGCGTTTGCGATTTGAACAGAAATGTGTTCCAATAAATGGAGCGGGTTCGGATTTGGTTTTGGCATACATTTTCAGCGAAGGAGGACACGGCATGTCGATTCAAAATGAACACGACTTGCTCGCTTTGCAGCGGATCGGGAGAATTGTGGCAGAAGCTAGAGAAGCGATGCTGAAGGCCGTCCGGGCGGGCATCACGACAAAAGAGCTGGATCGTATCGGCGGCGATATTTTGGCGAAGTACGGTGCGCGCTCGGCTCCACAGGTGACGTACGACTTCCCCGGGCAGACGTGCATCAGCGTGAATCACGTTGTGGCGCACGGGATTCCCGACGGAACCGTGTTGAAGGAAGGCGATGTCGTCAACGTCGACGTCTCCGCAGAGCTGGACGGTTATTTTGCCGATACAGGCGCTTCGGTTGTCGTGGGACAGGGAGAGCCAGTGAAGCAGGCGCTGTGCAAATGCGCAGAGGAATCGCTGTACAAGGCGCTGGATTCGGCCAAGGCTGGCTCCAAGTTGAGCCAGATCGGGCGCATCGTCCACAATGAAGCGAAGGCAAAAGGATTTACGGTCGTCAAAAATCTCACAGGCCACGGCATCGGCAAAAGCTTGCACGAGGAGCCGGCGCACGTCCTCAACTACTACGACAAATGGGACAAACGGCTGCTTACGGACGGGCTGGTGCTCGCTGTCGAAACGTTTATTTCCACTGGAACGGAGTATGTGAAGGATGGGGCAGACGGCTGGGCTTGGGTGACGCCGGACAGAAGCTACGTCGCCCAGTACGAGCACACCGTCGTCATAACGCGCGGCAAGCCGATTATTTTGACGGCTTAATCTTTTTTTTTTCGCGTTTTTGCGCGCGGTGTTTTTGCGATCGTGAAAAAAGAGAGAGGCCCTATTGCGCTGATAGGGTCTTTTTGTTGTGCGAGAAAAGTTGCGAGAATGGGCAAGAATAACTTGCAGAACAGCCAAAGATTGTATATTCTCTATATAAGAATACATGTTCGTATTTACGGGAGGTCTTTTCCGATGAATCGATGTGGCTGGGTGAATCAGGACCCGTTGTATTTGGATTATCACGACCGGGAGTGGGGCGTGCCTGTCTACGATGACCGGCTGCTCTTTGAATATTTGAATCTGGAGGGCGCGCAGGCGGGGCTGAGCTGGTACACGATCCTGAAAAAGCGGGAGAACTACCGCCGGGCTTTTGACAACTTTGAAGCGGAAAAGATCGTGCAGTACGACGAGGAAAAGATCGAACAGCTTTTGCAGGATGAGGGCATCGTGCGGAACAAGCTGAAAATCAGAGGCGTCGTCAAAAACGCTCACGCCTATCTCAAAGTCGTGGAGGAGTTCGGCTCCTTTTCCAGCTACATCTGGTCGTTCGTCGGCGGCAAGCCGATCCACAACCACTTTCAGGAGCTTAGGGACGTACCTGCCTCCACCGAAATCAGCGACAAGATGAGCAAGGATTTGAAAAAGCGCGGCTTCACGTTTGTCGGTTCGACGATCTGCTACGCGTTCATGCAGGCAGTAGGCATGGTGAACGACCACGTGGCGACGTGCGATCTGTATCAAAAAGACTAATCAGGCTGGAACAGGGAGAGAGGGGGAAGCGACATGAACGCGAACGATCTGCTGATTCTGAATTTCGAGGAAGTCAGACGCCGAAGCATCAAAGTATGGCGGGCGATTCCAGACGACAGGCTGAACTGGAAGCCCGACGACAAAGCGTTTACCTGCGCACAAATGATTCGGCATGTCATCGAGGGCGAATTTTTGTATCACCAGATTTTGATTCAGCGAGGCAGCGCCGCTCTGTCTGCTCTCCCGAATCCGTATGAAACCAAGCCGTTCACGACCGTCGAGGAAGATTTGGCGTTTGCGCAGCCGTACCGGGAACAGTTTCTCGCCTTTGTCAAAGGGCTGGACAAAAGCGACCTGGAGAGCATTCGCATCGACCGCTCCGATGTCGGGTACGTCAGAACACTAGGGGACATGCTGCTGCGGATCGCCTATCACGAGTCCGTCCATACCGGCCAGCTTCTCGATTATATGAGAACGATGGGTGTCAAGCGGCCGAACATTTGGGACTGATCTGATGAACGCCCACGAGGAAATTCGATAAGAGCCAAGAGCCAGGACCTTTGCCAGATTGGGGAGGGGCTGGCTTTTGGTGTTTTTTGGTAAGGGGGGTGTTCTCGCTTTTGCCCAAACTTTCGCCCAGCCTCTCGCGCAAGTCTGTGCCCAGCCCTTAGCCTCGGCCTTGTTCGGCTTCTTGTCTAAACTTCGTGTAGCTTCTCGTCCAAACATTGTCCAGCCCTTAGCCCCGACTTTTTCAGCTTCTCGTCTCGGCCCTCACCGAGCTACTTGCCCCGGCCTTCGCCCAAGCCCTTCCCTAGCCTCACGCCCACCCTCACGCCTTAGCCCCAACCTTCCTACCGACTGTTAGAAGTACATTTCAAGAAATCCGTCAACCGACAGCAGATGGAAATGTTCTGGAGTATGAGAACGGTGTACTTTTTAGGCAGCAAGGCGAATTGTAATGAAATTGTCGGGTCTACCCACAAGCGCGATTCTGTTCAGGCAGAACGCGCTTTTTTGTACAGATAAAAATGGAGAAGGTTCCTTGTCCAGCACAGGCGCAGAGCCGATACTCTGCCAAAAGCTTGGCAACTACGTTTTCTAATCAAGAAAATGTACATTTTTGTTCGGCAAAATTAGCTGGAAAAAATGATTGGAAATAACTTGAACTTTCGAGTTTTGTATGAGATACTTGTACTACAAAACAGAACAAACGTTCCTATTAATCCTGCTGGGGAAGCGAAGCAGTCCTGATTTAAACACGGAACCAGAGAAGGAGTGAGTATATGCAAAAGCAACCAGCCCGGTTTACAGGCCGCCGCGAAAACGAATCGTCTGGCAGCGTTCTGCCAAAGGCGCAGCGAGGGAGACGCCAGGCGGTACTCACTGTCCTCGGCTTTTTGCTCCCCGCCAAGGAGAGTCTCGCCTTTTATGGCAGAAGAGCTGGGGCGGCAAGCATTCGAGGCAAGAAAGCAATGATGCCGAAAGAAACTCAGCATGGAGCGAGCGGCCGATGATGTCGATGGACTATGTACAGGTGCTCGCTGCTGTTGTCTGTTTTCTCGTCTTGGTCGTCGCCTTCAAGCACGTCGACCTGCAAATTCGCATCAACAACATTTTGGATCTGCAACTGAAGGCGAACAAGGAAAAAGAAAAAGAGGCAGAGTCGATCGAGAAAAAAAGCGATCCGCCTGCCACTGACGAAAAGCCGTGCGAATAAGAGAAAAAATGGGGGAAGGGGATTTTCTCGCAAATGATAAACGCAGCATTGATTGGAGCCGCTGCCCTGTTGATTGGCGTTATCATCGGGCAGATCATTTTATCGGACAGATTGTAATATCAAGTGCGACACCTAGATAAAAAAACGGCCCATGATTGATTCGTGTAAAATGAAGTCACGACAACACCATTTACACAGGAGAATCAATCATGAGTTATACACATCTTAGCATAACAGAGCGTAGTGAGCTAGCACTCCTTCATCGGTTGGGTTGGTCTGCCCGCGCCATTGCCAGAGAACTCAAACGGCATCATGCTACCATTGCCCGTGAGTTAAAACGGGGTTGTAAGGCAGGGGAATATCAGGCAGAAGCCGCGCAAGAGGTTTACGAGAAACGTCGCGAACGGTCTGTTCCCAGAGGCAAGCGGACTCCTGAACGTGAGCATTACATTGCCAGTAAGCTGGCGCAGACCTGGTCTCCCGAGCAGATTGCCGGACGGATGAGTCAGGAATGCCCCGAACAGAAAGTGTCGTTTAAAACGATGTATCGCTGGCTGTATCAGGGCTTTTGGTTAAAGGAGATACCACCGTTCTGCGCCACAAAGGGAAACGCCGGAGACCAATCGAAACACGTGGTCGTTTCAACGTAGGAAAGTCCATTCGGCAGCGACCCAAGGAAGTACGAAAGCGTGAGAGCTTTGGTCATTGGGAACGGGATACGGTTGTTTCCAGCCGTGGAAAAAGTAAGGCGTGTGTCGCGACGTTCGCTGAGCGCAAGACACGCTTTTACCTTGCCGTAAAGATGCCTGATCGTACCTCGGCTTCCATGGAAAAGGCCTTTGGTTTCGTTGCTGAGTCGTTACCGAAAGGATCGTTTCAAACAGCTACCGTTGACCGTGGCAAAGAGTTTGCCTGTTACGAACGGCTGGAGTCAGCACATGGCGTAAACATTTACTTTGCCGATCCCTACTCTTCCTGGCAAAGGGGCACGAACGAGAACGCAAATGGCCTTCTGCGAGAATTTTTTCCCAAAGGCAAGGATTTTGCCGAAGTCTCCGAGGAGGAACTGATTCAGGCCTTGGAGCTCATTAACAATCGGCCAAGAAAATGTCTGGGTTGGAAGACCGCTTACGAATCATTCATGGAAGCTCTGTCGCACTTGTCTTGACAATTCGTCATGGGAGAATGACCTGGCAAAAAAGCCGGAGCAGGCTGTTCAGGCAGTCGAGGCATACAGGCATTTCTGGACGGCGATGTACTCGCTGGCGCTCGCTTTTCTTGAGTTAACGGAGCAGCTCATGCTAGAGATGGCGAATCTCCGCCGCCCATCGCCCGATCGGCGTCTGGCCGAACAGCAAGTCATCCAGGTGCTTGAACTGTTGGACGACCTTTCCCGTTTCGTGCTCCATTCGTCTTTGAACCAGTTGGAAGGCTACTGTTCTCCCTCCGCCGCGTTTTCAACGGCTTTTAAACAAAGGCTGAAAGATTCGATACTCCCCTTGAAAAAGTACGGTGAACCTGGAGGGCCTGTTCGTTCCGTTGTACAGACTCACGGCAATTATCAGGCTCCTTGGCTGAATCGGGAGGTTTTTCCAGGGAGAACCAAGAGCCACAAGGTCGTGGGGCAAGCGAAAAAGTGGAAGAAGCAGCCGTAAAGTGTGGGGGCAAACGGCTTTTCGCTAGCTGAATTACGGATGAAGGGGAGGTTACGTTTTTCACGGGAAGGTGGGGAGTTATGTCATTTCCGAATATCCCAAATATCAGTCCGACTATCGCGATTACGCGCGAGGATGCGATCAACCTGCTTTTGACTTCGATCGCGATGGAGGAGCTGGGACTAAGCCATATATTGGACGCAGAAGGGGAAAAAATTCAGTACGTGCTCGGCACGCTCACCGGTGTAAGCGGAGCGCCGGCAGCCACGATTGACGATTTGCTGGCGATTGACCGAAGTGTAAGGGAAATGGTCGATGCAACGATCAGGAAGGAGATGGTACTGCAGGCAGTGCTAAACGCCTCTACCATGCAGGGGCCGACTGGTCCAACAGGTCCGACCGGAGCCACCGGAGCTACGGGGGCGGGGGAGGGAGTGACGGGAGCGACTGGGGCAACGGGAGCGACTGGCTCCACTGAAGTGACAGGGGCCACGGGGCCAACCGGAGTGACAGGAGCCACCGGGGCCACGGGAGCTACTGGAGTGACAGGAGAAACTGGAGCTACTGGAGCAACAGGCCCCACAGGCCCCACCGGAACCGTCTTTACAAACATCAACGCCTTCGCCGCCAACACGGGAGGTGCCGTGATCGCCGTTATTTTGGGAGGGACCAACGTGCCTCTGCCCAACAACCAGGTGCTCAACGGCATTACCGTCGGAGGCGGCAACACAACCTTTACCGTTCCATCCGCAGGCAACTACCTGATCTCGTACTCCGTCAACACAACCGCCGCTCTGGCAGTCAGCACGCGGCTGTTTCGGTAGCATCACCAGCGTTATCGCTTTCCTCCTTCCACAACACCGTAATCGCTCCGCTAGGCGCGGTGGCGACAATCACACTGCAGCTCTTCGGCCTGCTGGGAGCGGCTACTTTGCTGACAGGCGCCGGGGCGACGTTGACTATCGTAAGACTGAACTAAAATCGACTACAAACCGCACGGGCAAAGGGGTTGCGTACGCGCTGTCCCTTTGCCTCTTTCTTTTGGCGAGAGACAGTTTACATTTTAGATGGACTTTCAAATGTAATTCGTGCGCGGACGGTGTACAATGGGGGAGTAGTAAAAATATTTCGTTAATAAATCTTGGATGATAGTATAATATTATCGGAATAAGTATGCCGATCATTCGGAGTGGGGACAGGTGGCAATGGACGACTTGGCACTTTTTTTGGACGAGCATGAGGAAGCAGCGGTAGAAGAGTTCAGGAAACGGATCATGGTGTCTGAGCACGACCAGTTCAACGGAATTATTCATCTGAACGGACAAGCCATGTACCGCATGGTGGCCGACTATCTCCGTTCGAAGATTACGCATGAGGATATCAAACAGCTTGCATATAAAGTAGCGCACGAACGGAATCAGGCCGAGATCAACATCGGCGATTTCGTTTTCAATGTTTGCATGGGCCGGGAGCTGATGCTCGACGTTCTGCAAAAAGGGCCCTTTCCACCCGATGTTCTGCTGCCAGCCTTGCTTAAAATAAACGAATGCTTCGACGTTTTTCTCGTGCACGCCGTGTCCAGGTACACGGAGCTGAAAGACAGCGATCTGGAAGAGAAAAAGCTGTTTATTGAGCGGTCGCACAAGGACAGGCTGACGATCTTGGGGCAGATGGCATCGAGCTTTGTACATGAATTTCGCAATCCGCTGACCTCGATTATGGGATTCTCCCGATTGTTAAAAGAAGACTATCCGAACTTGCCGTACGTGGACATTATCGAAAATGAGCTGCATCAGTTGAATTACCGCGTCTCTCAGTTTTTGCTGGTTTCCAAAAAGGGAGCCGTACATAAGAAAAAAGAAGTGTTTAGCATCGCTTTACTATTTGAAGAAATACTCTCCTTTCTCTATCCGAACATCGTGGACGTGAACGCGCATATTTCGTGTACGATCGATCCGCTGCTCCTTTTGGACGGCTACCGGGATGAGATGAGGCAAGTGTTCATCAACATTATTTCGAATGCGCTCGATGCCCTGCAGCGCAAAAACAGCGACAAAGAAATTGCGATCCAAGGGTTTCGCACCGACGAGATGACAGCGATCACGATTTCCAACAATGGCGCGCCGATCCCGCCAGATCTGCTATCGGTCATTTTCGAGCCGTTTTTTACCACCAAAGAGCTGGGGACGGGCATCGGGCTGTACGTCTGCAAGGAAATTATCGAGCGGCACGGCGGGGTGATTAAGTGCGAGTCATCTGACCAGCAGACGGTATTTTCCATGTACTTCCAAGATTCCTAGCCGGGCATCATCACGTGTATCACGCCCCCAAACGCCAAAAAAAGAGAACGACCTGCGCTTTCGCAACGAAAGTCAGCAGGTCGTTCTTTGTTGGCAGCGCCGAGCCATTTTATTGCAGCCGCTCCCGCCGTCCTCTCCCAAGCATTTTCCCCAGTTGCTCCAGCCCTCGCACCAGATAGACCAATAGCAGCGACAGCAGGCAACTGCATCCGAAGATCAGGCCCAGGTACAACAGCGAGTACCAGGTGTTTTGAAAAACCCAGGCGACCTCTCCGTATTGCTCAAACAAAAAGTCTTTGAACAGGATCAAAAAGGCGGAGTGAAACAGGAAAATGAAGTAGGTCAAGCCTTTGCGGAACTTGAGACGAAGGTGATCCACCAGTTCCAGAAAGAAGACCATGAGCACGAGAAAAGACAGCAGTGTCGCGAAAACGAAGCTCAGGTGCACCGCCACGTACAGCTTGCTTGAGACGACAAAAAACATGGCCGCGGCTGTAGCGATGCCCGTCAAGAGCATCAGGATGGAGCGGTTGTTGCGCAAAAAAGACAGAATGGCTTCTCGGTACCAGTACAGCAGATGCCCCATGTAGAGCGTGAAAATCCAGCTTGGCAGCATATGGCGGGTGGACAGCCCAAGCCAGCCTTTGTGCAAGTAGTTGATGTAGACGTATTGCACCGCAAGCAGAATCCAGATGACGTACAAAATGTTCTGTTTCGTAATCCACTTGCGGAAAAAGTAGGCAAACACGTAATACTGGCAAATCATGAACACGAAGTACAGGTGATCGCCCGTTTTCCCCATGAAAATGTTGGCGTAGTCCTCAGCGGTGTGAGGCATGTCCTTTTTCAGCAAATAGTGATACAAAATGCCGGAAACGAGGTAAGGCAGAAAAATGTACACGAGCTTGCCCGTAAAAAACTCGCGGAACGCCGGGCTTTTCGCTTCAAAAGAATAGGCGGTCAAATAGCCGGTCGCGATCGTCAGCAGCACGGTGCCGTAGCGGCTGATCTGATTGAGGGCGACAACCCAGAAAGGATCGTTGAAGTAAAGCACCGATGCCGTGAAATGACCGACCACAACCAAAAAGCTGGAGAATAGTTGGATGTAAAAAAGCGATTTCAAAATTTTTGAATCGGTGTACATAGGCATTCCTCTTTTCCTTGTTTGTCGGCTTGTGAAGTCGTCCAAAATCCGAGAAGCCAAAACAATAAAAAAGCGAATTGCCCCTATCTTAAAAAATGAATTTTTGAATAAGATTTGATAAGCCGCACGGCGAGCAGCCAATGTTTGGCAGGCAGGAAAAAAGCCACACAGCAATGTGCGGCTTTTGGCATTATTTTTTGGATTTGTTCCTCTCCTCGATCGCCTGGCTGACCACGAAGGCCAAATCGTCGTTGCCAAACAGCGACAGGACGCCAAGGATAGTGGCGTCAGGGATTTCCTCTGCTTCCTCTTTGGGAACCGTATTTTCAAGCATTTGGGCCAGCAGTTGGTTTTCCCCTTGGGCGGGATAGGCTTGGGCGTACAGCTCGCGCGCATCCAAGCCGTGGTTGACGCACCACTGGGCAAAGACGAGGATCATCATTCCCTCATCGCGCTGATAAGCCTGGATGACTTGTTCTTCCATCTCTTTTCGGTTCATGGGCATCTCCTCTAACAATCGTGCGTGTCTTGTGCTTAATTGTAGAGAAGAGGACGAATGCCCGCAAGAAAAAAGAAGGGCAGTATCATGAGTTTCGCTTGCTGTGATTGGTCAGAACCGGAAGCACCCGGGTATCCCTTACCATTTGCGAATGGCAAAAGGGGCAGCTCGGGCTCTCGTCAAAGGAAAAGTTATCTCTCATCCAGCACGTACACCCATCATTGCTGCACGTCCACACATCTGTTTCCTCTTCTTCGACCGGAACAACTGCTTTCTTCGAGAAATACACATGAACTCCTCCTTTGCGGGGCATCGTGCTTTACAGCAACCTCTATTAATGTGTGATGGAAGGCCCGTGAATATACCAAGATTTTCTGTCTGCGCAAAAAGCTTCCTGGCCAGCCAACAGGCGCGCGAACGTCCCGCAAAAAAAGGCAACGGAGCATCGTCCGCTGCCTTTTTGGCAAAAGAGGGGTCACAACTGATCGGGAATTAAAATTTGTCCGGCCGATTCGTGGCTGGTGACGGCGAGCAAGATCGCCTTCGACAAAGTGTCGGGATGGTAAGGCTTTAGCAAATAGCCCTTTGCTCCCAAATCAAACGCTTTTTTCTTTTCCTCAAACGCGCTGGAAATGACGATCGGGATCGTCTTCAGCTCCGGGTTTTCCTGCATCGCCTCGATGACCTTCCAGCCGCTCTCGCCATCTTGCAAAATCAGGTCGAGCACGACCGCATCCGGACGCAGGCGGTAAATGGCGTCGAGCGCCTCCTGTGCCGTGGAAAAAGGATAGACTGCAAAGCCCAGCACGCTCGCCAGCGGGGTGCGCAACTCGTGGCTCACGGTGCTGACAAATTCGGATTTCATCTGGTCAATCTCGTATTCCTTCGTGATGTCCCGGTAAACCAGCAGCGTGCTCCACTTCCGCTGGTTGCGGTACAAAGGCTCCGCGTAGAGCTGGATGTACCGTTTGACAGGAGAGGTCAGTTCAAAGACGATGCTGTCCTCTTGCGCATCGCCTTCGCCCAGCGCGACTGCTTTGATGTACGGGATGAGACGGTTAGGCTCTGCCGTGCAGCTTTGCAGATGGGCGAAAAACGCCTCGATGTCAAAGTCCGATACGGCCTGCTCGCGATTGCAGCCAAGCAGCTCGCAAAACGTGCTGCTCACCTGGATCGTTCCGCCGTTGAGAGAGAGCAACTGTATGCCCTCCTGCACGGAGTCGAGCATTTCCTGCGTAATTTGCCGCTGCCTTTTCGTTTCCTCAAACATGGCGAGCTTGTCCAGGGCGAGCGAGACTTGCTTGGCCATGCCGATCAAGATGTGCTGCTCGTGCTCGGAGAACCTGCGGTCGATGCGGGCGAGAAATGATGCAAGCCACGACCTCCCTGTGCGAATCCAGTACCGGGAGATACAACTCGTAAGTGCGGGAACGAGCAGGGTGGAAGCCGCGCTCGCCCACTGTACTTTCACGGTTGACGACAAATGGCAGCCCGGTTTCCTTGATGCGGACAAAAGGCCCGTCCTCGATCCCTTGCAGCAACTGGTCAAGCCCTTGCCGGGAAATGCCGAAGCTGGCGCAGCCGCGATCCGCGTCCAACAGCACGATGACGCCTTTGTCTGCTTCCATGATTTCTACGGTGTTCGAAATAATGCTCGACAAAAGCTCCCTTTGTCCCATGTACTGGTGAGCGCGAGAACAAAGCGGTTCTTTTTCTCCAGATAGCGCTCGTTTTCCGCCATCAGCGCTTCTTCCTTGTGCTGAATCTGCCGCATCATGTAGTCGAGCGAGCGGGAGAGCTTGCCGATCTCATCCGCCCGTTCCAGGCCGTTCAACTGCGGCGTTTCTCCCTGAGCAAAGCGGTCGGGAACAGATTGCTGAAAAAATTGGCGACAAACGATTCGATCGGCGCGTGATGCTTTCACGGACGTATTTCCGAAGCCGAGTCATGCGAGCATGTCCCCCACCTTGCGGACGAGCTCCAGCGGGCTGAACGGCTTGGGCATGAAGTCATCGGCTCCGGCGGCGCGCATTTTTTCCTGTTCCGCATGCTGGCTTTCCGCGGAAAGAATGAGAACCTTCACCGCTTGCTTGTCCGTCATCTGCTTCATCCGGGTCAACACCTCAAAGCCGGTCAGCTTGGGCATCATGTAATCCAAAATGAGTAATCGTACTGATTGTGGCTGATTTTTTGCAGCGCTTCCTCACCGTCGCAGGCGATGTCGAGCAGATGCCCTTCATTCTCCAGCGTATCGCCAATGAGCATCCGCAGTACGGCTTCATCTTCAGCCAGTAATATCATTGCCATTTTTTCTTCCTCCATCTGGTATTGCCTACATCATTCGCTTGACTAGCCGCTTGATGCGCGCTTCCAGCTCTTTCGTGCTGAAAGGCTTCGTCATGTAGTCGTCAGCGCCGAGCTGCAGGGCTTGGGCAATATCTTGTTCGCCGCTGCGGCCTGTCAGCATGAGCACCGTGTACTGCTTGCTGTTCGGCAGGTTGCGGATGCGCCGCAGAACGTCCAGCCCGTCCATTTGCGGCATGATCCCGTCCAAAATGATGAGATACGCTTCCGGCCCCTGATGCCAGGAAGATGCAAAAAAGGCAGCCCCTTCGTGGTACGTCCGGATGTCCGAGTGAATCCAGCCGTCCAGGCTTGCCCGCGCCGAGTCGGCGAGGACGGCGCAGATCAGCGGATCATCGTCAATAATGGCGACTTTCAGCTTCACCGTGCGCGTATCCGGATCAGCGCTGCGCACAGCCGCTTCAATCCGGCAGCGCCCCGCATTTTTGGCAGAGTATAACGCCGTATCCGCAGCGTCGATCCAGTAGGCGAGCGGCTTTTGCGCATCCTCAATTTGCACGACGCCAGCGGAAAAGCTCAGCGAAAACGTCCCTTCGGAAGCTTCGAAGGAGAGGTCGCGAAAATCGCGCAGCATTCGTTCCAGCCGCAACTGTGCTTCCTGTACCGACGTCCGCGGCATGAGCAGAATAAATTCTTCCCCGCCATACCGGAAAAAGACGTCCTGCTTCTCCGCGCTTCCCCGGATGAACGCGGCGAAGCGGCTCAGTACGACGTCGCCTACCAGGTGCCCGTAAGTGTCATTGACCTTTTTGAAATGATCGATGTCCAGAAAGGCCAGCGAAAAGGGCGCGTGGCTCCGCATGGAATCCGCAAGCAGCTTCTGGTACGTATCCGCGAAGCAATTGCGGTTGTACACGCCGGTCAATTCATCGAGAAACAAAATTTTATCCATCCACCGTTTTCTTCTGAGCTGTCTTTCCAGCCGGACGGTTAGTTCTTCCAGGTCAAGCGGCTTGCACATGACATCGTCGGCACCCAGCCGATAAGCGCGCAGGCGCGTTTCCCGATCGCAGTCAATGCTGATAATCGTCGTCGGGACGTATTGCTTTTTAATTTTTTCACTGAGCGTTTGCATGACTTGAAAGCCGCCTGTTTCGGGAATGTTCAGGTCGAGAATCAGGCAATCCGGGTTGAGGTCGTGGAAGTAGTCGAGTGCCTTGTGAGGATAAACAGTAGCGATGACGGACCAGTTTTGCTTCTCCAAATATTCTTTTATGTACATCAGCAACGTCACGTCGTCGTCTAAAATGAGCAGGAGAGGCTGATTGTCGTAGGTAGACTCTTGCGGTAGCGTGGGGTCCTCCAAAAGAATTTCCTGCTCGGGACGATGCTCGTAACACAAGGCGATGAGCTCTTGCAAAAAGTCACGCCACTCGTGCGTTGGCCAAGGTTTCGCATCCTGCTGGTCCAACTGCTCCAACAGCGTCTGCGCCAGCTCGGACAAATCGGCAAGACCAATCGTTCCGGCTGTGCCTCTCAACGAGTGAACAAAGCGGTACAGCTCTTCGTGGGAGACCGGCCCCTCCTGTGCGAGCCAGGCTTCAAACTGCTTGTGGACTTGAAAAAGAAGTGTATCTCTATACTTCATCATGCCGCATTATCCCCCTGTTTTTCGGGAAGGCCCGAGCCAGTCGCAAAGACTGTCGGGCCAGGCTCATAAAAGGTATTGTACATCTAACTAGGTGGAAGTGTACCATATCAGGAGGGGTTCTCCAATGAAAGGATTGCGTTTGGAGGAAGGAAAAGGGCAGGCCGTGACAACTCTGTTACAAGCTAGTTGCGCAAGGAAAAGCCTTCTTCTTTCAGATACTGTTCGGCTTCTACGTAAGACTCGAAGGAAGCCTCCAGGTTCATGCCGTGGTAGACGTTCCACAGCGTGTCTTCCTGCTGCAGCAGCAGCGTGCGATTTTGCTTGTCGACCCAGGTTTGCTCGAGTGGCTCGTTTGCTTCCGCCTTTGGCTGCGGCTCGCGTTTGACAGAGAGCGACTGGATGGAAGCCTCGATGATCGTGCGCAATTCCTCTGCGGAGAAGTCGCGAATGTTGACGTAGCCTTTGTCGTCTTTGGGATAGCCCTTCAAAAAGCCTGCGAATACGAAGCCGTTGCCATTCGGATGCAGATGGTAAACGACTGTCTTTTTGTCGTGAAGACTTGCCTCGTAGTGAAAATTGACCCGCTTGAGCGAGACGTTGTTTCGGGTCAGTTGTGGAAATGATTCAATGATCGCCAGTTTTTCTTCAAAAGTAAGCATGGATTCCTCCGATGAGAAAAGTTTTGTTTGTCGATTATATCATAGGTGGGACAAAGAACGAAAAAGTCATCGAACGAGGAAAGGAGGGACTGCCATGAACGGGAAAAACCGCAAAGACATTGCCCCTGGCCTGGAGGTCGACATCGTGTTGAAGCAGGATCAGCGCACAGGCAAGCGGACGCGCGGAATCGTCAAGGACATCCTGACAAATTCGAGTACGCATCCGCACGGCATCAAGGTGCGCCTGACCGATGGACAAGTCGGCAGAGTGCAGGAGATTATCCGCAAAGGGGAGTAAGGGCCAAAAGACGGGATGCAGCCACAAGGGCGCGCCCGTTTTTTTATTTGCAACGAGTTCGCGCCGAAAGGACAGGCCAGTCTAGCTGCGCTCGGCCAGTTCAAATTCGGCGACGGTCAATTTGGCATAGCCGGCCATTCCATGACGCTTCCGAGCGTCAGCGGCGCTTGTCCGAAGTCTTCCGGTACGTCGTCCCACTGCCTGATAAAATGCGGATGAATCAAGACTTCCCAGACTTTTTCGGGCGCGGCATGAATGACGGCTTCATGAGAAACCAGAAGTGACGTAGACAAGGGGGAGTCCTCCTTTGGGGTAGGGCGTATTTGTTTCTTCTATATTATCATGATTCACTGCCTCCATCGAAGCGGGGCCGCTGAGCCTGTTAGTTGCCGCAGCCGGAAAGCAAGCAAAAAAACCGTCCCATCCGGACGGTTTCTTCGGCGTAGCCAGGAGTGGCTAGCGGTACGTATCGTGCGTAGGAGTAAACAGGTCCTCCGTGGAATCGCGCACCAAAATGAACGGGTCAATGTTCCCGAGGCCATGCAGGCAGGCGTTGTGGTGGGCGATGATTTGCTCGGCGGCCAATACGGCATTGTCAGTCGTCGAGTGCCCGTCCCGGACGAGCGTGACGTCATAGCCGAGCGTCGTCGCTCTGCGGCAGGCGCTGTCGACACCATACTCCGTTTTGCAACCCGTAATGACGAGATGGTTGATTTCGAGAAGCTGCAACTGGTCATGCAGATCGGTTCCGTGAAAAGCATCCGTGGATTGCTTCAGGACGACTGTTTCGGTTGGGAGCGGCGCCAGCTCCGGGTGGATGGCGAAAGCGTCAGCCCCGGCTTCGGCGACATCGGTATCCTGCACGTACAGGACCGGAATCGCCCGCTTCCACGCTTCCTTCCTGACCTTTTTGATCGTCGTGACGAGCGCGGCGTTTTGAAAAACGGGGCCAATCGCCGGGCCATCGACAATCCCTGTCTGTGCATCAATAATCAGAAGCGCTGTTTTGCGAATCATCCTGTTCCTCCTCAAAATAACGGGGGGCTAACGAAGCAGTCCCCCCATTTCCACGTTTGTTTTTTTCGTGCATGTATGAAAAAGTCGCTTTGTTTGCTTGTTCATCACGATCCGCTCCTTTCTGGGAGTCAGGCTGGGCCAGTCATTTGCGTCGTGCCCGCTTTCGTCATTGTAACACAACTGCTGCCAATATTCAGATTTTTCTATCGGTCACATCAAAAAAAGACTCACCCCTTACTGACTGCCAGTCAAGGAATGAGTCTTTTTCGCTGCGCCAAGCTGCTTTACGAATCGCTTTCTTTTTTTGGTACAAACTGAAAAATATCGTGGGATTCAAAGGCGTCAATCAGTCGCGACAGCCACAAGTAATACTCCAGGCCGTTTTCAATCCGGCTGATGCTCAGCTCGACGCGCGCCCTCAGCTCATCGGACAAATCCTCGGACTGCTGGAGGGTGCGCAGCTCGTGTAGCGATTTTTTCAGGCTGTGCACGTTTTGCTCGCTGGCATGGCGCCACTTCACGGAGAACAGATCAATGAAGTTTTGGTACCAGTCCAGATTGACTTCGTAGTGGTCTTTGCGCGTTCCTTTTTTCCATATCTTTTCTACCATATTTAAGTCCATCAAGGTGCGAACGCCGGTGCTCATGCTGGTCTTGCTCATTCCCAGCGCTTCTCCCATCTCATCCAGCGTCATTGACTTGTCCTGAAACAGCAGCGTGCCATACAACAGCCCGGTCGACATCGTGATGCCGTACAAATCCATGTTGCGGGCCAACGTTTCAATCACGCGTTCCTGAGCCTTTTCGAGGATTTTTTCCTGATTCGTTTCCATTTTGAAAAAAGCAGCTCCTCTAGTCATTTTACCTGACTAGAATTGTACGTTTCCGCAAGCAAAAAGTAAATGGAGATATCAAACAGTATATACGAGATATACTGCGAATACAGAAAGAAAAGTACGTAAAGTTTTTTCTGAACGCTGAAAATGCCCGATTATCGAGTCTCATCCAGTTTGAGGTAAAAAACAGGGCTGGTTACAATTGTAAGGGTAATGAACAGTCCGGATACGGGCGTAACAGTTGGAGGTGACCATATGCCCAAGATCAAAGTAGAGAATTTGACCAAAATCTTTGGACGACAGCCCCAACGCGCACTGCCCCAGGTGAAACAGGGGAAGACCAAACAGGAAATATTGAAGGAAACGGGTCTTACCCTTGGGGTGAACCAAGCGAGTTTTGAGGTGCATGCCGGCGAAATTTTCGTCATCATGGGGCTTTCGGGTAGCGGGAAGTCGACGCTGGTTCGACTCTTGAACCGGCTGATTGAGCCGACAGAAGGCAGAATCCTGATTGACGGTACGGATATCGTCAGCATGAACACAGAGCAGTTGCAGCAGGTCAGAAGAAAGAAGCTCGGGATGGTGTTTCAAAAGTTTGCCCTGTTTCCGCACAGGACCGTCCTGGAAAACGCAGCGTATGGCCTGGAAATCCAGGGAATGCCCAAAGCTGAGCGCGAAGCCAAGGCAAAAGCGTCACTGGAGTTGGTCGGTCTGGCAGGCTGGGAAGCAAGCTATCCCGATCAACTCAGTGGGGGAATGCAGCAGCGCGTCGGTCTGGCGCGTGCACTTGCCAATGAGCCGGATGTGCTTCTGATGGACGAAGCATTCAGCGCACTGGACCCGCTTATTCGCAAGGACATGCAGGATGAGCTGCTGGAATTGCAAAGCACGATGCAAAAAACGATTATTTTCATTACGCACGACCTCGATGAAGCGCTGAAGATCGGGGACCGGATCGCCTTGATGAAGGACGGCGCCATCGTGCAGATCGGCACTCCGGAAGAAATCATGACCAATCCGGCCAACGAATACGTGGAGCGCTTCGTGGAAGACGTCGACCGCTCCAAGGTGTTGTCTGCGGAGAACGTCATGAAGCGGGCAGAGACGATCACCCTGGACAAAGGGCCGCGCGTCGCCTTGCAGATGATGCGGGACCGCGGCGTATCCAGCCTGTACGTGGTCGACAGGAAGAAAACGCTCCTGGGCGTGTTGACCGCAGACGCCGTCAGCGAAGCGAAGGCACAAGGAAAATCGCTGGAAGGCGTACTGCGCACAGAAGTGCCGAAAGTCGGCCCGCAGACGCTGCTCAATGAACTGTTTGACCTGGTTGCTTTTTCCGATATTCCGGTGGCGGTGACAGGTGAACAGGATCGCCTTTTGGGCGTCATCGTAAAAGGCGCCGTACTGGGCGGTTTGGCAGGAAAAGTGAACCAGGAATCGCCGCTGCCGGCAAATGAAGAAGGGCAGGTGGATGAATGATGGATCAACTTTTTCCGAAGCTGCCCCTCGATAGCTGGGTAGAAACCATCGTAGACGGACTGGATGAGCATTTGGGCTTTTTGTTCGATTTTATTTCGACTTGCATTGGCGGGACGGTCGATTTCTTCAATCTGATTTTGACCGGACTGCCGTTCTGGGTGATTATCATTTTGCTGACGTTGCTGGCGTACCGCGCCGGGAAGCTGTCTATCGCTCTTTTTACTTTCATTGGACTTCTCTTGATTCAAAACCTGGGTTATTGGGAGCATTCAATGGAAACACTTGCGCTGGTGCTGACCGCCGGGCTCATCTCGATCATCATCGGGATTCCCGTGGGAATCTGGTGCGCGAAGAGTGAATCCGTGCAAAGAGTCGTGACGCCGTTGCTCGATTTTATGCAGACGATGCCTGCATTTGTGTACTTGATTCCCGCGATCTTTTTCTTCGGTCTGGGAAAGGTGCCGGGTGTTATCGCTTCGGTCATTTTCGCGATGCCGCCGACGATCCGCCTGACCAACCTGGGTATTCGCCAGGTGCCGGCGGACTTGATTGAGGCGACAGAGGCGTTCGGTTCGACCTATTGGCAAAAGCTGACGAAGGTGCAGTTGCCGATCGCGAAAACGACGATCATGGCGGGGGTCAACCAAAGCATCATGCTGGCGCTGTCCATGGTCGTCATCGCCTCGATGATTGGTGCAAAAGGACTCGGCGCGGACGTCTATCGCGCCGTGACGCAGATCAAGATCGGAGAAGGCTTCGAGGCGGGACTGGCGATCGTTATTATGGCGATTTTGCTGGACCGCATCACGCAAGGGGTAGGAAAGAGAAAAAAAGCGTAGGAGGGGTTTTCATGAAAAAAGCAACCTGGAAAGGATTGGCCGTCGCACTGGGACTCAGTATGGTGATGGCGGGCTGCTCAAGCGCTGGAACTCCACAAGGCAATGAACCATCCGGCGGCGACACTGGCTCGGCAGCATCCGGCAGCGTAGGAGCGACTGTCGACCATAAAATTATCGGGATCGACCCGGGTGCCGGACTGATGAAGGCGACGGAAAAAGTCCTCAGCGAATACGAGTTGAAAGACTGGGAGCTGGTGGAAGGCTCCAGTGCCGCGATGACGGCTGCCCTGACGCAAGCGTACAAGGACAAGAAGCCGATTATCGTCACGGGCTGGACACCGCACTGGATGTTCTCCAAGTTCGAGATGAAGTACCTGGAAGACCCGAAAGGCATTTACGGACAAGACGAGCAAATCCACACGATCGTGCGCAAAGGCTTGAAGGAAGAACAGCCGAGCGCCTACGCTTTCCTCGACAAGTTTGCCTGGACGCCTGCTGACATGGAAAAAGTCATGCTGGACATCGAAAACGGCAAAAAGCCGGAGGAAGCAGCAGCCGAGTGGGTGAAAAACAACGAGGCTACCGTAAACAAATGGGTCGAGGGCGTTCAGCCTGTCAACGCCCAAAAGCTGACGCTTGCCTATGTAGCCTGGGATTCCGAGATCGCCAGCACGAACGTGGTGAAAACTGTCCTGGAGCAAAAGCTGAACTATAAAGTGGAGCTGAGCCAGGTCGAAGCAGGCCCGATGTGGGTAGGCGTAGCGAACGGCGACGTGGACGGCATGGTTGCCGCATGGCTGCCAACGACACATGCGGACTACATGGAGAAGCTCGGCAAAGACGTAGAGGACCTCGGACCAAACCTGGAAGGAACCAAGCTGGGCCTGGCCGTGCCGACTTATATGGATATTACGTCGATTGAGGATTTGAAGAAGTAACGAAGAAAGCCAGCGTCGCAGGGGAGTCATTCCTGCGAGGCTGGCTTTTTTTATGTAAGAAGAAAGGTGAGTTAAAAATTTGTAATTATTAATTTATTTTTCTTTTATTTACAAAAAGAGAGTATTTTTTTACTATTTAGTTGGTGGTATTTTTATCCATCAATAACTTTTATTAGGGGTGTAAGAAGCGTGGAGAAAGAAATTGTTCGCGGAGCAAACAAGGAAATCATTGGGGATGGAGGCATGTTAGGAATTTCGAAGTTTGGGGTTGGTTCAAATTTCAATACTATTCAATCTCTGACAGATAAAAATAAGGGGGGCCGATTGTGCGCTTCTTCCTCTTCTTCAAGTAGTGGTGCTGCCACTATCGGTAAAAATAACCGATAATTCTTATTTTACTGGGGAAGACATCGTTTCCACATGAAGTTTATTAAGCCAAATTCAAAATGGAGCTTATTGACAACAATAGTTACCCGCTATTTTGAATTTGGCTATCTACATAACTTTTAAAAGAGTAGAACAAAAAATAAAATGATGGTGAATTAATATGACTTCTAATTATCGGATCAACAGATTTCTGTGTCATTCCTTACAGAATGGAGATGTAGTAGTTCAAACTGCAAATGGAGTAATGAAGATTCATGATAAAGATCTCATTGATTTAATTCAATCGTGGGATCGAACGGGCAAGAAAGAAATTTCAGAGTCTGTGCTTGAACAAATTTTCAAAGAAGAAAAAGAGGAGGTTATTGGTTTTCTAGCAAGCAATGGGTTAATACGTACAGTGAAAGAAAAAATGCTCCGAATAGATTCCGTTACTATTATGACCAATGATGATTTTTTAAGGTCAATATTAATGAATACATTAGTTGAAGATTTTCAAGAGAATCTGGCAATCACGTCACTTTCAGTTGATGACATGCAGCCTTGCGAGGAAAATGAATTATCCCTTGTATTTCTAAATCCCTATAACAAAAGTTTAGGAAAAAGAATCAGGGATAGACATATGGAATCAAGCAACTCTTATTTATTGATGAGTTATATATACAACAATAAATTTTATATGGACTCGCTTTATAACCGTAATTGGGTTAATCCATGTCATTGTTGCCATATAGGTCATATTGAATCGCATATGAGAATTGGAAGTGCTGATAATTTAACTTATCAGCAAGTCATTGACATGCTTTATTCTCTGGAGGAAGACATCAAAATCGGCGTTCCTTTAACCAATAGCCAACGAGTTATTATTGCATCATGTTTGATTAAGCGTATGCGATTACTTTTTCATGATTTTACTTACTCAAAAATTCATCATGAAGATATTAATAGAGCGATGGTCATGAAACTGGATAATTTTAAAATATATGAAGATACTTCGATTCATTGGGAGTTGTGTGATTGTTATGAATAACATAAGTGAAGATTTATTAGTAGAGCAGAGAAGAAAGAATGATTTTGCGAATCATTTACAAGCAGAAGTTCTCTCTAATAGTTTATTGGATCAAGTTGTTAAGATGCATCAGGAAGGATGCTGGATATCAGAAATAATGTATGAATATGAGGAAGAGCTACTAGAGTGGATGGAATTAGTGGAATTTACAGATATTATACCGGAGTATTACGAAAAATCATTCCAATTTAAAATCGAACAAAAAACTGTTGAACGTACTAGGAGCTGCCGAACATTTAAAGAGAATTGGAACATAAATACGGATGATTTTGGGATCATCCTTCGAGACTCATTCGGCAGATTTTCCAACACTTTAACCAAGAACTATCCTTCTGCTGGAGGCTTGTATCCGGTTTTACCGCTCGTATATGTATTTGACGAAGGTGTCTTAAAAGGGATTTCTGTTAAAGGATGCTATTTGTTTCATTCCTCGAAAAATGAACTGATTTTACTTAAAGAATACGATGAGGAACTTTTAAATTTAGTAATCAATCAAATTAACCCTTCTGACCGAAGTTTATTTTCTAAAATCGCTATTGGCTATGCCATTGATTTAAAAAGAGCTATCACCAAATACAGAAAACGAGGGTACAGATACGCATTAATTGAAATTGGCGCAATGTGTCAGAGTTTCAGGGAGACATTAAGTAGGTTTGACAGTAGCTTAGGTGAATTTTGTTTTGCGGGGTTTAATGACAATGCCTTGACTCATTTATCTGGCTTAAACGCAAGATTAGCGCCAGTAACATTAATTCAGTGGTTTGGTGAAAGAAATGATATTTGATGTGTCGAAAAGAAACTTTGGTTATAAGGACTCACTCTTCAACAATAGACCAGTTTATTTAGCGACTTCAAGAATCGGAACATTCAGGAGGGAAGACGGTGGAATAGGACCAGTAGATTGTGGCGCTATTTCTCAAAGAAAAAGAAAGTCAGTTTTAAAGGCGTTTTCTGAATCAATAGAGCGCAGAGCATTAGTAATTGGAGCTAGAGGGGACGCCATTGAGGGTTTGGCAGAATCGTTTGACATAATGAATAGTAAGGTTGCAAAGATCCCTAGACGATTTACGCAACTATGCAAGGAAGATTCTATCGTTTGTGATACCACGGGTACAGCAGCACACTTTAATAGTAAGTTGGCTCAATCAAATGCAATTAAAGAATTATTAGAGAAAAATTCAACGTTTCTTTTTTGGTATGGGAGACAAGGGAAAAAAATTGATTTATCTCAACACTATTCTATATACGTTAGTCTTTTTCAAGCAGAAGGATATCAAGTACAAGCATACGTAGAAGAGACATTTAAACCATTAAAAGTAGTATTTGTTTTTGCAAAGAATGCAAATCACATTACTCCCTTTACTTTTATGACAGGAGTAGGCGCAAGTATTTCTCTTTCGAATGCTATTCACAAGGGCTTGTCAGAAGCATATTTACTAAAAAACGTTTATGATGACTATTTTTATAGATACCAACTAGAAGGGCTTGAACCGAGTTCGTACACGGCGATTGTCCTAAAAGCCCAAACTGATAGCGAATGTCTAAAACACCTTGAACTGTTCAACAAGCTGGATACTTATCAAGAAGTGGACGAAGATATCACGCTGTCTGAAGCCGAGGTAGAAACTGATCTGATTGTGAAAAATTTACCAGTTTGGGTCAA
This sequence comes from Brevibacillus sp. NSP2.1, assembly GCF_000470975.2. Taxonomy (NCBI): domain Bacteria; kingdom Bacillati; phylum Bacillota; class Bacilli; order Caryophanales; family Paenibacillaceae; genus Brevibacillus; species Brevibacillus sp. NSP2.1. The sequence goes on from NZ_CP048274.1 coordinate 844,269, forward strand.
AGAGTTGCACACTACAGTTTTATATCAAACCGTAAATAAAAATCTAATTATCATTAAAGCATATTCGCCTAATCTCTATAATTGTGAATGCTAATCAAAAAGTTGACCATTTTTGGAGCAAACGCTCATCTTCGAGTTGACCACCTACGATGCTTTTTTTCACACAAAGTAGCATTTTATTTCCTGCACCAAGGATCGTCAAGGATAAAGGGTAAACCCCTTGCTACGCAAGCCCTTGACGATCCTTGGCTCAGTAAAAACATTTGCAATTAGGTGTGAAAATGATGACGTGTGCTCAAACTGTCAGGTGGGTAACTTTATGATGAGCAAAGTGGTCAACATTTTGGTGAGCGTTCACATATAATCATGTTGCACTGAAAACGTATATTGATCTTGATAGAGATGTGAACAGGTATACAGTTAATTTAACTCAGGATACTTTGAATCATATACCAACGTGTCCAATATTATAAAGGAGCTTTTCCATGTATTATGTAACGAATAGTCCCAATCATGGACATGCTTTTGTGGCAAATCGAATATGGATAAACAAAGGAATATTTCAGTGCGGGTATTCCAATTGTTATGTAGATTGTGCAATACACAAAGCTGCCTATGGAAATTCAGTGAAGAATAACACCAGGAAAGCAATGGCTGCTGCAATTGGGGAACACCTTGAAAGGCTAGCGCTTTTTGCCCCAAGGATGAAGGCAATTCAGGAAAATGGTAGCGCCAGCACAGAAGCCTTTAATTTAATAACTGGAGATACAATAAAAATACCTTTGGATTTTGTCATTTTAGAGTATGGCCATCCGGTTTTTAAAGATAAAGATATGCATAGCTCTTTCAGTGATACTTGTGGAGTAGCTTCACATACTTCCAGTGCTTATGCAATAGAAGCAGCATTTTTAGAATTTATCGAAAGACAGTCGCTAATACATACATGGTTAACTAAGAAAGCAGGAAGATTACTATCATTAAAATTATTGGAAAAACAAAGCGTTTACAATATTATACAAATGAGCAAGACATATAAAGGAATTCAGGAGTTTTACTTGGTTGATATTTCAATAACGGATGACGTCCATGTCGTACTAGCTTTAGGTTTTGGAAAAGAGTCTTTCAGTATTGGGGCAGGGGCACATTGGAATCTGTTAGATGCGGTTAATCGAGCCATGAATGAGTATTTTCAATTTATGACTGGTTTTTGGGGAAGGGAGAACGAGGGGGAAAGTATAGACGGCGACTTGTATTATGACTTTTGTAACTCATTAAGCCCAGAGAAATTTCGAGAAGAATACGCATTCTTGACTGATAATAAAAGGCAGCTTGAGGAGAATATTCCCTTAACGAAAACATCTCAAAAAGACACGTTCATTGAAAGAGTTCAAAGAGTGGTAAATGATCTAGATATTTCTGTTTACGCAACGTGTGTTCCTGAAACAATGGAATTCAACACAAAGGTTGTTAAAATATTCTCACCTGATTGTTATCCGCATATGAATACTGCCTTACTTGATCCACAAGAATATCGCTTCTCCAGAAAATTTGATCGATCTATATATAAAAACCTGAACAAGCTGATACCGTTCCCATAAGAAACACTTACATGGTTTGCTAAAGGATTCATTACGCCTGAAAATGTAAAAAAATGATTCATCACCATAACCCGTGCTAGACATTGAAAAAACGCAGATGTTCCTTTATCGTGGGAGTTGTCGAGACAACCACTGAAAAGGAGGAAATCTGCGTTGTGCCTTGATTTTAGCACAGACTTTATCAGACTTCCATCATTCCATCTCACACATTGGGAAAAAACAAAGGAAACGGATTGGATCGCTGTTCTGGAACCGCATTCTGCCTGTCATCTTTGTCCGATCTGCCTCGGAGCCAGTACCAACCATGCACGTCCTGGACGGCGTATTCTTCGTCATCGTTTCGTTCCTTCTTGGGGGACCGTCTGGGTATCCGTTCCCGTGTATCGCCAGCGCTGTGCTAGTTGTATGCTTACATGGACAGTGGAATGGAACGGTATCCCGCCTCGAGGATCCGTGACCTCTGCTTTTCAAGAGATGGCGGTGGATATGTGCCGCAGTCGGGATTTGCTCTCGGTTGCCAAGCAATTGAGTGTGGCCTACTCGACACTCGAACGCTGGTACTACCAACTGGCCCCCCAACGCCTTGCTCAACCAAAAGAACATGAAGCTCCTGAAGAGGTCTGTCTGGATGAGTTTGCTCTGCAAAAAGGACATAAGTATGGCGTGAACCTCATGGATGCTCAAACCGGTCATATCTGGCAAGTCACAGAAGGACGTTCACGTGAACAGGTACGAAACGCCCTGCAGCAATGGCCCTTTCGTAAGGCTCCCCATGTAGTTGTCACGGATTTGGCTCCAGGAATGGCTGAAACCGTACGCCAAGTCTGGAAGCATACCCTTGTGGTAGCAGATAAATTTCACGTGATCCAGCTTTTCTCGAAAGCGTTGGAAGCTACCCGAAAACGCACTCATGCTCGTGGAACACATCGTCGGGGCAGACATGAGCAACGCCTGCTCCATACGATCCCTGACAAGCTGAAGCCCGAAGAGCTTCAGGAACTGAAGATTTGGTTAGCAGAAGATCCACACCTCAAACGACTCTACTTTGCGCTTCAAGACATAAGAACCGTGTATGCCGTTCAAAACCCAAGAGACAGGCGAGGAAGCGCTTCAGAAATGGATTGTCGACCATCTCTATTCTCCGACTCCTGCGGTTCGTTCCATTGCCAAAACGATTGTCCAGTGGCAAGAGCCCATTCAGAATTATTTTTCCTTTCGGGTAACGAATGCCAAGATTGAAGGGACACACAACAAAGTGAAGGTAATCAAACGAAGAGCCTACGGCTACCGCAATCTAGAGAGATTCAAGATTCGCATTAGACTGGAGTGTAAACCGGCTACATAACTACGAAAAACTGCGATAGAGGGAGATCAAGCACGTTTTATGGTGAAGAGCTAAAAAAATCAAAAAGAGAAAGGAAAAGGAACCGAATGCTTAGAAAATCATACGAATTTTTTATCGTATTTATCAAGTCGATGATCGATGAAAAAATTGCGTTAGCCTGGTCGATCCTGTTGCCTCTGTTGTTGTTTTTTTCTATCAATTACAGTTGGTTCCACGCCAAGCCGGATGTTTCGAAAGCTGTTTATTACTACGCCAGTTTTTGGGCCTTCTCTGCAGTGCTGGTAGTGTTTAACGGGATTGGGCTAAGATTAACCGATTTTCGAGAGTTAGGCATCCTGAAAAGCTTTGTCTTCATCTGCGGCTCAAAAGTTCCTATTATCGTGGGACTTTTACTCAGTCAAATTGTTTTTGGGCTGGTTAGTCTCGCTTTGTTTACGGTTGTTATTTCCATCGTCTTTGATTACCCTATTTTTCTTCTGTTTTTCACTGCTACGTGTACCTATTTGGTCGTTTTACTCCCGCTTTTTATGTTGTCTCTCTCGATTGCAAGCTTGTCGGTAAGGGCTTCGTCTGCCTATACGCTTGTCAATATGCTGATTTTTCCGGCGACGTATTTGGCTATCTATCGTGGCGAGTCTACCGATTTTTTTACTACTATCCTTTACTATTTAAATCCGGTTGAATATGTGTTTCGCTTTTCCGTGTTTACCTATGATGCATTGACCAATAACCTTCACCTGAATAGTAACCACCTGTTTCTTTTGGTCATTTCGCTGGTCTACATCGCGATTGGGGTCATTGCATGGTCGAAAATAAAAATCGCTTCAACCGTAAGAAGAACCTAATCTAAAACAGGAAAGAGTGGAGAACAGATGATCGAATTAAAAAATATATCGTTTTCCTACCCGAAGAGTGAAAAGAAAGCGATCAATCAACTGAATATGAAACTGGAGGCAGATAAGGTCAATGTGGTCATTGGCCTGAATGGGGCAGGGAAAACAACGCTTTTTGATTTGCTGACGGGAGTGTTGGCGATTCAGGAAGGCGCGATTGACGGAATCCCTCAAGCGAAAGAAATCGTATATCAAACGCAAAGCTTGTACTTTTCCCCCATTTTGAAAGGCAGGGACATTGCGCGACTTATTTTACATATAGCGGACAGAGCGTTCGATAAAAATCCGGAGATGTGTTTGTCTCTGCTGGATGACCGAGAAAGAGAACTGGTCAGGGAGCTTTGGAATCGGAAGTTTGGGCAAATGTCTGTTGGCGAAAGGAAGTGGCTGCTCGTCACCTTGTTTGCCGAGATCAACAAAAGCTTCTATTTGTTTGATGAGCCTACGAGTGGGGTTGACCCTTCGGCCAGATTAAAAATATTGAACAAGATTGCGGGCATAGCCAAAAAAGCCGGGCACACCGTTATGATGTCGACTCATCAATTGCAGGAGCTGGAATTTATCGATTGCAAAATTTTCATTCTTCATGCGGGGAATGTGAAGTATGCAGGCTCCTACCAGGATTTGCTGACTACGTACAATACCCCTAATCCGGACAGGGCGTTTCAGTACTGTATCGAAAGCGATGACCGCTCCTTGGGAATTGCCCATTACTAAATCCATTCATTATATAAGCAAAAGGCATTGTCGGCGGAAGAGAGACAATGCCTTTTCGCTGTTCAGGCTGAACGCAAACCTGATTTGCTGCTCAACGCTCCAAAGTCTTCGTTTGTTCAATAGCTGGCCAGACTTGCTGCTTGCGGAAGCTGGCGGGATCGTAATCACGGGCGTATGCGGCGGAGGATTTCCTATCCAGTTCGGACCCACGAGCAAGTAGCGTGCTGCCTCTTGCCGGGTTGAGCGGTTGGAGACGTTGCGAAACGTATTCGTGTACACATCCAGCATTTGCACGGTAAAATAGCGGTTTTGCGGATTGGCAGGCTCGGCCAACATAACAGAAACGAAACGAGCAGGGAACGATTTTTCTCGCGGAACGAAGCATGCTTATCCTCCTGTCGGCGAGCGGGCAATCTGGTGAATAGTGCTATTTTTCTTCGCGGGACGGCTGTTTTATACGAGGACAAAAAGCCGTCTTGCGCCTTTGACCGGGGACAGACAGGAGCGGTCTGCCTGCACGCAATCCGCCCTACAAAAGTTGAGGCGAAAGTAATAAAAAAACAAATCATTAACCATTTTTATCCAGGAAATACGATTCATTTTTCCCTGTAATTTCTAAATCATCTTTGTAATAGGAAAATAATCCCGGTAAAATGAGGGGGTTCGTGAAAAAAAAGATTGAGGGGTTTAGCATGAGAAGACAAGCCTGGCTATCATCTTTATTTGCATGCATGTTCGCTTTTGCGGCCGTGCTCCCTGCGAGTGCAGCAGGGAACTACAATATTGTGGAAAGCGGAACGAAGGTCGAGATGGAAGGGAAGTTTTCCTTCACGGTTCCGGAAAACATGATTTTTCTCAACAAAGACGACACGATCAAAATGGAGCAGGAGCATGGGGACATCCCGACCATGAACGAGATCGGGAGCGTCCACCCGATTGAAGATAATCAGAATTGGGCCTTGTTCATCGAATACGAGGACACGGGACACATCAGCGACGACGAGCAAAATGAGATTGATGCCGAAGCGCTGCTGCAAAGCTACAAGGACGGCACAGAAGAGGGAAACAAGCAGCGCAAGCCGGAGGAGCAGTTCCACGTCATCGGCTGGAACGTAAAGCCGTCCTACAATGCCGCCACACACGAGCTGGAATACTCGATGCTGGCCGAGACCGCGCAAAAAGATCAGTTTTTGAACTACAAGCTGCAAGTGTTGACGAGAACGGGCCATGTCTCCTTCATTCTGGTCACCGATGTTCCGTCTCTCGTGCAGGACAAGCAGACGTTGCGGGACAAAATCTTGAAAAACTTCGTGGTCAAGGAAGGGCATCGCTACACCGACTTTAACGCGGAGACGGACAAGGTCGCCGAGTTTGGGCTGACAGGCTTGATTCTCGGCGGACTGGGCGTAGCCGCCGCGAAGAAGCTGGGGCTTTTGGCGTTGATTCTGGCGTTTGCGAAAAAAGGCTGGATTTTGATTGTGGTCGCATTGGGAGCGCTGGGCGGCCTGGTGAAAAAGCTGTTGAACAAAAAGAAAAACGGCCAGCCGCCTGCCGATTCGGACGAGGAAAAGCCGTCCGCCTGATGAGTTGGGCATAGAATAGGAAATATAGAAAGAAGAGACAGCCGAATCCTGCGCAAACGAGCGAGCGGAAACAGGCTGTCTTTTTCTACGGGGAAAAAGCCGAGCCGTGTCGTGCCGCGCCAAGTCGAGCCGAGGAAAAAAAGCCAGAATGACAAGCAGTAGGGGGAGAATACAATGGAAGAGGAAAACGTTTTGTGGAGGTAGCCGTGGAACATCATCTGGACCTTTTTGTGATGAAGTACGGATATGTGGGCGTCTTTTTCTCGCTTGCGCTTGGCGTAATCGGGCTGCCGATTCCCGATGAAGTGCTGATGACGTACACAGGGTACGCGGTATCGCGGGGAATGCTGCTGATGCCGTTTGCTGTGCTGAGCGCTTTTTTTGGCGCGGCGGCAGGCATCACGATCAGCTACGCGATCGCCTGCAAATGGGGACTGCCGCTTCTGCTCAAAGTGGGGCCGAATCTTTACATCACCCCGAAAAAAATCGAGTCGACGCAAAAGCTGTTCGCCAAGTACGGTCCCTTTTTGCTGATCGTCGGCTACTTTTTGCCGGGCGTGCGCCACATCACGGCTTACCTGGCGGGGATGTCTGCGATGAAGTACGGCAAGTTTGCCGCTTTTGCCTACACGGGAGCGCTGCTGTGGAGCCTGACTTTTTTGCTGCTGGGAAAAATGTTGGAGCGGGAGTGGTACAAGGTAGTCTTCTACATCCGGCATTACGGCTTGACGTTTTTGCTGATCGGCTGCGCGGTCGGCATCGCCGCTTATTTGCTGGTGAAGTACAGACAGAGCCTGAAAACATGAGCGGGAGAAAAAGTTGGAAAAAAGTTCTTTACAAACCGACGGTCGGTTTTTATTATTAGATCATCAGCAAGCCATCATGATGCTTTTCATCCTACATTCATAAGGAGAGTTGTCCCGTGTTCATGACCTTGTTCTGGATTTTTGTTGACCTGATTCCTTTCTTCGTCGCATTTCAGGTGCAGCCGCCTGCGCTCGGCTTCGCCATCGGGTTTGTGCTCGCGCTGTTGATCTACCTGTTTCAGAAAAAGAAGTTTGGCGAAGTAACGACGATCATTGCGATCAAGGTGTTTTACTTCTTTTGCGGTTTCTGGATTGCCCTCTTGTTCCCTGCGTTTCACCTGTTTGATTTTACCCAACTGTTCATGTACGCCATCCTCGCTGTGGCAGCCACCTGGTCGTTGTGCATCAAAAAGCCGTTTACGCTGCAATATGCAAAAAAAGTGGTGCCCGCCGAGTTTACTTCGCATCCGCTGTTTCTGGCCTCCAACTTTTGGCTGACGTTGATTTGGGCAGTCGCGTTCGGACTTTCGCTCATTTGCTCCGTGCTGTTTGCGCTCGCTGTCATTTCCGGAGATACGGGCGTCATGCTGGTCAACATCTGGAACATCATCGGGCTTGCCGCGACTATTTTTGTCCGTCCCGTTGTGAAGCATTACTTTTTGAAAAAGCAAGGTTAACAAAAGAGGGCAGCACAATTGGTGTGCATGCCTGCTATTTTGCCCCACAACAAACCGACTGTCGGTTTGTTGTGAAATCTGAAAGGAAGAAAGCAGACATGGAGAAGAAAAAGCTGAATCCAAAAGCAATCGTGGCCGTCGTTTGTTTGATCGTGGCGGCGGTCGTGGGTTACTACGGCTACCAGAGCTATTTTTACGTCAAGACGGAGGATGCGGTAGTCACTGGAGAGATATACAAGATCGCGTCCAAGCAGGCCGGAAAGCTGACAAACGTGCGCGTGGATGTGGGCAGCCAGGTCGAGCAGGAGCAGATCGTGGCAGAGCAGGAGCAGCTCAACGCCGCCAGCCCCACACAGGTGGAAAGCTTGATGATCCGCTCGCCGATCAGCGGGGTGATCTTGCAAAAAGTCGCCAAGGAAGGCGAAGTGGTGGGCGCAGGCAACACCGTGGCGCTGGTCGTAGACAAACGGCAACTGTACGTGGAGGCGCACGTGGAGGAAGCAGAGGCAGGTTATGTCCAGGTCGGGCAACAAGTGGACATCGAGCTGGATAAGTACCCGGGCCAGCGGTTTCGCGGGACCGTCAACCGGATTGGCGAAGCGACGCAGTCGACGTTTTCTCTGCTGCCCCCGGTGAATGCGAGCGGCAATTTTACGAAGGTGAGCCAGCGCATTGCCGTGAAAATCACGTTTGACGAAGGACCGTACGATTTTCAGCCAGGCTTGAATGCCCATGTGTCCATCCATGTGCGATAAGGATGTGTAGCTGATGAGTCCACAGGAAAATTTTTGGCCGGGCGTTTTTGCGATTGTGCTGGGCACGTTCATGGCGGTGCTGGATACGAGCATCGTCAACGTAGCGATTCCGGAAATGATGAACGTGTTCGGGGCGTCGACGGAAGAAATCCAATGGGTCGTGACCAGCTACACATTGACGATGGCCGCCGTCATTCCGCTGGCAGGCTTTCTCGGCATCCGGTTCGGGATCAAAAAAAGCTACCTCGCCAGCCTGTTTTTGTTCACGCTCGGCTCGCTGTTGTGCGGCCTGGCGGTCAGCAACGTCACGATGATCGCCGCACGGATCGTCCAGGCGGCAGGCGGCGGACTGATGATGACGATCGGTCAGTCGATGATCCAGCTTGTCGTGCCGCGGGAAAAAATGGGGCCAGCGATGGGAGTGTTCGGCATCTCGGTTTTCGTCGCTCCCGCTGTCGGGCCGACGCTCAGCGGGTATTTCGTGGAGCAGCTCGACTGGCGTTTCATTTTTACGGTGAACATTCCGTTCGGGATGTTGGCGATGCTTCTGGTCTGGCGTTTTTTGCAGGAAAGCGAAGCGAACCGCAAGCAGCCGTTTGATCTGGCGGGCTTCGTCTGGTCGGCGATTGCGTTGGTCAGCCTGCTGCTCGCCGTCACCAAAGGGGAGGAGAAGGGCTGGGACTCGTTTTACATCGTCTCCTTGTTGATGAGTGCTTTGCTAGGCGGCTGTCTGTTCGTCATGCGCGAGCTGTCGACTGCCCATCCGCTGGTCGATGTTCGCCTGCTTGCCAACCGCCCGTTTACGCTCGGGCTGTTGGTGAACAGTCTGATTATGGTCGGCAATTTCGGTGTGATCTACCTGCTGCCGATCTATTCGGAGAACATGCTCGGCAAAACGGCGATGGATACCGGGCTGATGATGCTGCCGCAGGCGCTCGCTTCCGGGGTGGTGACGCCGCTATGCGGCATGCTGGCGACGCGCATCGGTCTGAAGCCGCTGATTGTCGGCGGGCTTGTGCTGTGCATCGTGCCCGGCTATTTTCTCAGCCAGGTCGATCTGGACACGAATGTGACGACGATTCATTGGCTGCTCGCCTTGCGCGGGGCCGGACTGGGCATGTGTCTGATGACGTCCATGCAAATTCCGCTGGTGGCCGTGTCCGAGCCAGCGCGAGTGCCTGCGGCTTCGGTTATCACGAATATTTCCCGGCAGGTCGCGACCTCGATCGGGATTGCCGGACTGATTTCCCTGTTTTCCCGCAGAGGCGCCGAGCATGCGGCACAGATGAGCGAGCAAGTGACGGCCACACGGCAGCCTGTGCTGGAGGCGTTGTCCCAGTGGCAGCAAATGTACGCGGCCAAAGGGCTGTCGTGGACGGAGGCGTATGCTGCGGCCAGCGGGCTATTCGGCCAGCTCGTAAAAAAATACGCGGCAGTCGCCGCGCTGCAGGACAGCTTGCTTATGGCCGTGCTCGTGCTGGTGGCGGCGTTTTTGACCATGCTGACCGTAAAAGAAAACAAGGCAGCCATGCAAGCAGGCAAGGAGGCGGCAAAGTCCGCAGTACCGGATTAAAGCGATTTTTCCCCATATCATAAATCAGGAGGGTTTCAGCATGAATTGGCGCAAATGGATGGCGGCGTTGGCAGGAAGTACGGCGATTGCTTGCCTGGCAGGCTGCGGCTCGGTGCAGCCCACAGCCTTAACACCTGCAACGCCAGCCTCTGCTCAAGAGGCAGCAGGGGAGGAAGCGGGTACGCACTCGTTCAGCGGGAAAATGATCGGCATCGAGGAAGTCACGATTTATCCCAAGACGGCAGGGCGAGTGGCCGCCGTCTTCCGCGATACGGGCGATCGGGTAGAAGCGGGCACGCCGCTTTTGGCGCTGGAGACGGTCGAGCTGGAAGCGAGCCTGCAAATGGCAAAAGCCGAACTCGCCACGGCGCAGGCAAAATGGGAGGAAGCAAAGGCAGGAGCGCGGGCGGAAGACTTGCAGTACGCCAAAGCGGGCTGGCAGCAGGCGCAAAGCAAGTACGAGGACGTCAAAAACGGCAAGCGGCCGGAGGAGCTTGCCCAACTGGCGGCGGCGGCGCAATCGGCGAAATCGGTCTACGATGCCGCCAAAGCGAAGCAGGCACGGGCAAAGACGCTCTACGATCAAGGGGGGCTTTCCAGCCAAAGCCTGGAGGACGCACAGACTGCGTTGGCGCAGGCAGAAGCACAGTACGTCCGTGCCCAGGAAGAGCTGAGGCTGGCCCGGCAAGGAGTGACGCAGCCGACGCTGCAATCGCTCGCAGCCAATGTCGAGCAGATGAAGGCGCTGTACGACAAGACGAAAAACGGCCCGACGAAGGAACAGCTCGCCCAGTATGAGGCGGGTGTCCAAAAGGCGCGGGCCGCTGTCCAAAATGCCCAGTATCAACTGGACAATGCAACGCTGAAAAGCCCAATCAAAGGCTACATCAGCATGAAAAGCATCCAGCCGGGCGAGCTGGCAAACGCGAGCATGCCTGTCATGAGCGTGGTGAACACAGACCAACTGTATGTCGTGATCGGCGTATCGGAGGCAGAGCTCGCCCGTTTTTCCCTGAACAAGAAAGCCGATGTATTCGTCGAAGCGCTTCAGCGCCACGTTCCGGGCAAGGTAGCGCGGATCAGTCCAAAGGCAGACGCTGGAACGAATACGTACACGGTGAAGATTCTCGTGGACAATCCAAAAGGAGACCTCCGTTCCGGGATGACTGGCGTAGTTTCGCTTTAATGCTTCCGGAGAGCCAGGCTGTTCTCGACGAGCCGGACAAATTCGCGCTGCTCCTCGCCGGAGGCGTTTGCCTTTGCCAGCTCCAGCACATCGTGCAGAGAGCTTCGTTCTGACCAGGGGCTTTCGCGAAGAATCTCGGCAAACTCGGCGACAGAAGCGAGAAATTTCAACTCGGGCGACAATGTCGTCTGCACCTGCACGGGCTGACTGGTTTCTTCTACGCGATTGGTCGCTACGTCGTGGTGGCGGATGCGCACGGTGCCCAGCGGGGCCGTATCCGCCGCCTTTTTTGGCTTGATCTCGTAAAGCGCGGTGACGGTATGACCAGCTCCTACTTCGCCCGCGTCTGTTTTGTCGTTGCGAAAATCTTCATCGCGGACGTCGCGGTTTTCATAGCCGAGCAGGCGATACGAGTCGACCTTGGCCGGATCGAACTCCACCTGGATTTTGACATCGCGGGCGATCGTCTGCAGCTTGCCTGTCAGCGCTTCCGTAAACACCCGTTTGGCCTCGGAAAAGGAATCGATGTAAGCGTAGTTGCCTTCGCCTTTGTCGGCGAGCTGCTCCATCAGCACATCGTTGTAATTGCCCATCCCGAAGCCAAAGGTGCTCAAATAAATCTCTTTGCGGGAAAAGTCCTCGATCGAACGCAAGATTCCTTCCGCGCCCGTCTCGCCCACGTTGGCTACCCCGTCGGAGCAGAGGATGACGCGATTGATCGCTCCGCGTTCAAAGGAGCGGGAGGCCAGCTCATAGCCGAGCAGCAGTCCTTCTTCGGCATTGGTGGAGCCTTCGGGTTTCAGCTCGGCAATCGCGGACAAAATTGCTGGCCGCTGCTTGGCGGAAGTCGGGGGAAGCACGACCCGCCCGTTTGAGCCGTAGACGACGATGCCGACCGTATCGTCTGGCTGGAGCTGGTCGACCAGGACGTTCAAGCTTTTTTTCACCAGTTCCAGGCGGTTTTCCCGCGCCATCGAGCCGGAGACGTCGATGACGAAGACGAGCCGGGCGGGTTTGCGGTCGTCGCTTGCGATTTCCTTGCCTTTGATCCCGATGCGGACGAGCTGGTGACCGGGATGGAAAGGCGATGGCCCGCCGTCTGTGACGATGGAAAACGTGCGGTCTGTGGGAGCCGGATAAGCGACGGGGAAGTAGTTGATAAATTCCTCCACGCGAACAGCGTCCGGCGGCGGCAAGGTGCCTTCGTGGATGTAGCGGCGCATGACGGTGTAGGAGCCGGTGTCTACGTCTGCGGCAAACGTAGAGAGACGGTCTTCTGCGGCGGAGACGAACGGGTTTGCGCCGTAGTTTTGAAAATACATATCATCTGTGCGCGACGGGATTGGAGTTGGGAGCGAAGCATCTTGCATGGTACGGCTGAGCGCGGATGATTCGCTCGCCGCTTGTTGCGGGCTTGCCGCCGTCTGCGGATGGGACCCGTTGTTTTCCGCGGCGCGCTGCCCAGTCGAGCTGCAGCCGATCAAGGCTGCAACCAAAACGGTCATGCCACTTGCCTTTACGATGTTTTTCATCTGTCTATTCCCCCTTTTGCCTATGAGACGTGGAAAAAAAAGGAACGTTACAGTCGCTGCGGCCTTATTGCGCGAATCTTTTTGCGATTTTCTGGCTCGCGGCTCTTTCAGCTAGTATGATGGGGAAAAGGGAGGCGATACGATGAACGCATACAGCTATTATTGCTCTACACGCATCGAAATGGGGACAGGCAAAGCTGGGGAGCTGCCGAAGCTTTTGCACGATCTGCAAAAAGGCACGTCTGTCCTGCTGGTCAGCGATCCGGGGGTCATCAAGGCAGGGCTGGTCGCGCCGATCCAGGAGGCGCTGACGGCAGCCGGTTTTCAAGTGACGCTGTTTGATCGGCTCAGCCAAAATCCGCGCGATACGGAATGTCTGGAAGGGGCAGTCCTGTTTCGCGACACAGCCGCCGACATGGTCGTAGCGATTGGGGGCGGCAGCGCGATGGATACGGGCAAAACAATTGCGCTGTGCGGGCCAAACGGCGGAACGCCCGCCGACTACGCAGACGGGCGACTGGCCTATGAAAACATCGCGCCGATCATCTGCGTCCCGACGACAGCGGGAACTGGCTCGGAAGTGACGCGCTCTGCCGTAATTACGGAGGCTGCCACGCACCGGAAAATGACGCTCAAGCACGCAGCGCTGCGGCCAGTCCTGGCCGTGCTCGACCCGGCTTTGACGTACAGCGTGCCTGCTGCCGTCACCGCTGCTACCGGAGTCGACGCGCTCGTTCACGCCATCGAAGGCTACACGTGCAAGGTGACGAATCCGATCTCGCAAGCGCTCGGGGCCAAAGCGATGCAGACGATTGTGTCCGCTCTGCCCGCAGCCTACGCAGACGGGCAAAACGAAGCGGCCCGGCACGCGATGCTCGAAGGCAGCCTGCTTGCGGGACTGTGCTTTGGCTCTGCGGATGTGGCGGCTGTTCACTGCCTGGCCGAAGCGTTAGGCGGGCTGTACGATACGCCGCATGGAGTGGCAAACTCCGTCTTTTTGCCGCACGTCCTGCGCTTCAATGCTGCGGAAAACAAGCCGATGCACGCGGATCTCGCCCGCTACATGGGCTTTGCCGCAGATGCCGACAGCGAAGAGGTTGCAGTAGACAAGCTGATCGCGGGCATTGCCGAGTGGACAAGCAGCTTGCACATCCCCAAGCTGAAAGACTTGCCCGGCGTGCGCGAAGAAGACTTCCCCCGCATCGTGGAGCTGTCGATGCAAAACGGCTCGACGCCAAGCAACGTCCGCACGATTACGGCGGACGATTACATGAGCATTTTGGTCGAGGCTTATCAGGCGTAGTTTTTTTCTTGCCCGCTGTTCAAATATCTTGTAAAATTAGGAAATCTTTGTGGTGTGACGGTCGCTTATAGTCAATGGAAAAAAACGAGGAAAAGAGGTCGATTGCCGCTACGATTACACAAACAAGAGAGGTACTTACATGAATTTAGCCATTAACGTAACACAACATCAGCTAATGGACGTGCTGCTCAACGTAGCCGTGGTGCGTCCCGTCTTTATTTGGGGAGCGCCGGGGATCGGGAAATCTGCCCTTGTCGAAGCTTTCGCCCAGCAGGTAGGCTTGCCGTGCGTCTCCCTTTTGGGGAGTCAGTTGGCGCCGGAGGATATTATCGGCGTTCCGCAGATCGTGGAGGGAAAAAGCAGGTTTTGCCCGCCGGCGCAAATCGCGCGGGAAGAGCCGTACTGCCTGTTTCTCGACGAGCTGAATGCGTGTTCGCAAGAGGTGCAAAAAGCGTTTTACAGTCTGATTCACGAGCGCAGAATCGGGGATTACCACTTGCCGGAAGGCTCGATTGTGATCGGGGCGGGGAACCGCGCCCAGGACAGCGCGATTGTCAAGCCGATGTCGTCCGCGCTCATCAACCGGATGTTCCATGTGCAGCTTCTCGTCTCCCATGAGCAGTGGCTGAGTTGGGCGTACGCCAAAGGGATTCATCCGTACGTGCTGCAATTTTTGCAGGTGCGTCCCGACTATTTGTGGTCGCAGCCGCCCAAGACGGAGGAGCCGTTTTCCACGCCGCGCTCCTGGCATATGCTCTCGGATGCGCTGCACGAATTTGGCGAAGGGCTGACCAGCGAGATCGTCGGGGTGCTCGCCTATGGCTGCCTGACGCCGCAGCATGCCGCACAGTTCAAGGCTTTTCACAAAAACCTTCAGGGCAAGTACCAGCTCAACCGCATTCTGGAGGGCGAGGCGTCGTTCCCGAGTGCGCCGGAGGACCGGGACGTGCTGTATTTCCTCGCCGATTCGTTCCGCGCCCAGATCAAAAAGGAGCTGCCGCCAGACAAAGCTTCCGTGAGCGATGGGCACAAGCGGTTTGCGCATCGGGCCAAGGCTCTGCTCAAAGACTTGTCTGCGATCTCGCTGGAAATGGCGCAGATGGTCGTCGCCCGGCACGAGGACGGGGACGGCTTGCCGGACTGGTTTGTCGTCGAGGTCATTCGCGACTTGCCGCGGCTGGCGATGGACAGAAAGGGCAAGTAGCCGATGGCCAAAGGACAGAGAGGGCAGAGCGACCCGGCGACGCAAAACTACCAGCAGGCAGTGCAGTTTTTGGCGCATCACCCGATGTTTGGGCCGCTTTGCTCCCGTGCCCATTTTTTTCGCGCGGAAAACAACTTGTGCCCGGAGAACGGCTGGGCCGTCGTGACCGCGAGCGGAAGCATTCACGTACACCCCAAGCGCAGGGGAGCGGTGGAGGAATGGATTTACGTTCTCGCACATGCCTTGCTGCACCTAGGGTTTGGGCACTTTGTGGAAAAAGAGCAGCCCGCGCTGTGGAATATCGCCTGCGACTGCTACGTCACCCGCTTTTTGAAGGACATGAAGCTGGGCAAGCCTCCCGCTGAGATGGCGTACGCGCTAGAACTGGCGGGAAAAAGCGAAGAGGAGCTGTACAAGTGGTTTGTCGAGCACGGCGTGCCCGAGCAGATGAAGCTGTTTGGAACAGGCGGAGAAAGACAGCCGGATATGTTGTTTTCCGACAAATACGTCCGCTACAGCTACAAGCGGGACGTGAACTGGGAACGGCTCCTGGGCATCGGGCTGTCGCAGGCCGTGCAGAGCGCGGTCAGCGTGGCGGGCGGGTATGCGGATGCGCTGGGGAATGAGGAAAGCAAGCTGTCGGACGCGCAAAAGGCGAAGCGCTGGTTCATCAATCACTACCCGCTGCTCGCTTCCCTCGCCAGCCACTTCACGATCATTGAGGATTCGCTCATTTGCCAGCGGCTGCAAATATCGGTGGCCGCCATTGATGTGACCTCGCAGGAGATTTTTATCAACCCGGCGGCAGGGCTGGACGAAGAGGAATGCAAGTTCGTGATGGCCCACGAGCTGCTGCATGCGGGCTTGCGGCACCATGAGCGCTGCCAGGGACGGGACCCGTATTACTGGAACGTGAGCTGCGACTACGTCATCAATCAATGGCTGATGGAGCTTGGCGTCGGGCGCTTTCCGCAGATTGGCGGTCTGTACGATCCCGATTTGAAGGGTTTGTCGGCAGAGGCCATCTACGACCGGATCGTGACCGATATGCGGACGTACCGCAAGCTGTACACGCTCAGAGGAATCGGCATGGGCGATATGTTGGACGGGGACGACCCGCGCTTTTGGGAAAAGGGACCGGGGACGACGCTGGACGACTTTTACCGCAGCGCGATGTCGCAAGGCTTGATCTATCACCAGGAGCGGGGCCGCGGGCTTTTGCCGGCCGGCTTGGTGGAAGAAATTCGCGCCCTCGGCCAGCCGCCGATCCCGTGGGATGTGCAGCTCGCGCGCTGGTTCGACGAGCATTTTCCGCCGCTGGAAAAAAGACGCACGTACGCCCGCGCCAGCCGCAGGCAATCGTCGACGCCGGACATCGCCCGTCCTGCCTGGGCGCATCTGGAGACGGACCAGCTCGCGCGCACGTTCGGCGTCGTCATTGACACGTCCGGCTCGATGGACAGCAAGCTGCTCGGCAAGGCGCTGGGAGCGATTGCGAGCTACAGCGAGGCTCGCGACGTCCCGTATGCGCGGGTTGTGTTCTGCGACGCGCAGGCTTACGATGCCGGCTACCTCTCCCCGGACGATATCGCGGAGCGCGTCAGCGTCAAAGGGCGCGGCGGAACCGTTTTGCAGCCAGGCATCGACCTGTTGGAGAAGGCCGCCGATTTCCCGAAGGACGGCCCGATCCTCGTCATCACGGACGGGGAGTGCGATCGGCTCCGCATCACGCGCAGCCATGCTTTCATGCTGCCAAAAGGAAAACATTTGCCGTTTGTGCCGAGAGGCCCGGTTTTTCGGATGGAATAATGGGAAAGCACCGCCTAGTGGCGGTGCTTTTCCAGTTCCGAAAAAAATGAAATAAGCGGAAAATGGAAATGAAAAATACAAGCAGCGCGGCGATGACGACCTGCACCATGCTTGTTGTCTCACACTTCCACTGGTACGAGCGAACGGTATAAGCTATTCTGTATAATAAATCTGAAAATTAGCAAGAACGGGGAACATAGCCATGACAGAACAGGAGAGCAAAGAGAGAAAACTGCTTTTGCAAGAGGTAGAAGGGCTGCTGTCGCTCATCACTGTGCCGATTCTCGTCGTCGATGCGACGGGGCATGTCATCCACGCCAATCAGGCGGCTGAGCACGTCTGGCAGCGTTCTTTGGCTGTTCTCCTGACGAAAAGCTTGCAGGCGTTCGTCGCTACGTCCAAGCTGCTCGGGTTCGTCAAAAAAGGCAAGCCGCTGCGCGATTTTCCGGTCGAGATCGTGGACGGGAGCGGCAAACGCCTTCCGTGTCTTTGTCGGCTGCACCCGCTGTACATCGACCAAAAGCCGGAGGGCGCGATCTTGCAGTTCACGCGGCAGCAGATGGAGACGGAGCAGGAAAAAAACCGCAAATACGTCACGCGCTATACGTTTGCGGACATTCGCGGGAACAGCGAGGCGATTATCGCCTTGAAAGACTCGGCCAGAAAAATCGCGAAAAGCGACTCGACCGTGCTCATTCGCGGGGAGAGCGGCACCGGAAAGGAAGTGCTCGCCCAGTCGATCCACCAGGCCAGCTCGCGCAGCGACGGGCCGTTTGTCGCGATCAACTGCGCAGCGATACCGGAGGCGTTGCTGGAAAGCGAGCTGTTTGGCTACGAGGAAGGGGCGTTTACGGGGGCGAAAAAAGGCGGCAAGGCAGGGCGGTTCGAGCTGGCCTTGAACGGCACGCTGTTTCTCGATGAGATTGGCGACATGCCGCCGTTTTTGCAAGCCAAATTGCTCCGCGTCCTGCAGGAGCGGCGCATCGAGCGGGTGGGCGGCTCGGAAAGCATCCCGGTCGATGTCCGGCTGATTGCCGCGACGCACAAGGACCTCGACGCGATGATCGTCAGCGGCCAGTTTCGCGAAGATTTGTACTATCGGCTGCACGTCATTCCGCTGTACGTCCCGCCATTGCGCGAGCGCAAAGAAGACTTGTACGACCTGATCCACTACTATTTGAAGCTGTTCGCGGACAAGCTCGGCAAAGAGCCGAAGCTCTTTTCGGCGCAGGCGCTGAAATGCCTGATCGACTACCATTGGCCTGGCAATATACGCGAGCTGGAAAACACGCTGGAGTACATCGTGAATCTGGAGATTGGCGACCTCGTGACGATCAGCAGCCTGCCTGCGATCATTCGCGGAAGCCGGACGAGCGAGGAAGGGCTGGCTACACAGTCGCAGAGCCAGGCAACGCCATCTGCACCGCTTGCTTCTGCCACTCCGGCGCCACAGGCGGCAGAGCTTTCCCTGGAAAAAACCGAGGAACAGCTCATTTTGCAGGCGGTGCAGCGTTTCGGAAAAAGCACCGAGGGCAAGCGCAAGGCCGCCGAGTTTTTGGGCATCAGCGTCGCTACGCTGTACAGACGCTTGCAAAAGCTAAGCCGCAAGTGACGGCCTCACGCAGACGAAAACAGAGGAAAAACGCAATGAGAAGGAGGCCAAAGCCCCAACTTATATCCCGGACAAGCTGGAAACGGGGACGCAAAACCATGAAGGCATTGCAGGAATCGCGCCCGCCATCGACTTTATCGCCTCGCTCGGGACAGGGAGCAATCGCCGCGAGCGGCTCGTTTCCGCTTTTGCCAACCTGGAGCAGTACGAAAACCGTCTGGCTGAGCTGATGCGCAACGAGCTGCGACAAATCGCAGGCGTAACGCTCTATCAGGCAGCCGCTGGCGTGGCGAAAACGCCGACTGTCGCCTTTCGTCTGGACAAGCTCGCGCCGGAAGAAGCATGCCTGCAAATGGCCGAGCAGCACAGCGTCTTTATCGCGAGCGGCGATTTTTACGCCTCCCGCCTGGCGGAGTTGGCCGGAATTGCGCACAGCGGCGGCTGGATTCGCGCCGGAATCGCTCCGTACAACACAGAAGAGGAAATTTGGCGCCTGATAAAAGGCGTGCAGCAGCTCATGCGGTAAGACTGAGACGGCATTTCCCGCCCGCATGCATAAAAAACCCGGACTCTCGCAAACTATAAACAATCATCAGAAGAGGAAGCGGGGAAGGGAAATGCTCCACTATCCAGGCATTTACTATGCGATTTTTGGCCTGATTTTTTTGGTAGGGCTGTTTTTGACCATCCGCTACGCCAAACGCCAGGAGACGAAGGAAGTGGACAACAACATCAGTCAGACGACCGTCAAGCACAAAGTTCTCGGGAATGTGGGGATGCTGTTTTACTTGGGGGCGTTTGCGGTGCTGCTCGCGATATTGCTGATCTCCGTACTCGTATATTAGCGTTGGGGAGGCGAGAGTAACACAATGGACAAAAAAAGGTATTACGTATCTGTTCAGGCAGGGACGATCATGGAAAATCAGGGCGACTCCGGGTACGAGTTCGAGATTGAAGCGACGGATCGCCAGGTTCACGCGCTGAAAAGCTTGTTTGAGGAAAGGACCGAGTATGAGTTTGGCACCTTTTTGCGCGGGCATGTCGTCGCGATTCCTTATCATTTTGACGAGGAAAACGATCAATACGACAACTGCCTGAAGCAAATATACAGCGCCATTTACGAATGCGGAACAGAGGAGACGAAGCAGCATATCCAATCCATGGGCGTACTGAATATGTGAGCGGGCCGGACATCCGGCCGAATCCGGCCGTCTAAAGCGAGGCTCACCCCCTGTCCGGATCGTAGCCGTACCCCGGGTATTTGACGACGGGCCATTTTTGCTTGCGCAAGGCGTCCAGCAACTCCGGGCCTACGTTCAGATTGGAAGCGACCAACTCGTGCGGCGTGAGCGCCATCCACTGGTTGAGCGAGACGTCGACGAAGCGGTCGCTTTTGAACATTTCCAAAAACCAGACTGTCTCGTTTCCCGTATTTTGAAAGTAATGCCCTGTCGCAAAGGGCACATAGCCGACATCGCCCGCCCGGTAGTCAAACGTGCGGGCTGTTCCATTTCCGGCAAAAACGGTCATGCGAGCCTGGCCGGAAATGTAGTATTGCCACTCGTCGTTGTTCGGATGCCAGTGCAGCTCGCGCACACCGCCTGGCGTCAGAGCCATGTTCACGCCAGCGAGCGTAGTGGCAACCGGCAGCTCGCGCACGGTGACTTCGCGCGACCAGCCGCCGTGATTCAGCGTCATCGTGGCGTCGGAGAAGGAAAACTTCAAATTCGGCAGCAAGCCTGCATCGGTGACGGGCGGCACGAGCATGTTCGGATTTTGCCGATCCCGCTCGATGTTGCGCGGCCCGAGATCGACCCACCCCGTACCGTCTCCCCGCATCGGCTCCGGGATGCGCTCTCCCTTTTTGTGTGAGGTCATTTCCGACCAACCTCCCTCGTCTTTGCGACAAGTTTCGTCTGCTTTTGGCGCAGCCACTCACCATGTGTATGGCCGCTGGCTTGACTTTTATGCAAAAAAGGAACAGCGTCCCTGTGCCGCGCTCACACTGGTTTCGCTGTTCCTGCATCATCGTATTTGTGCCAGCCTGGCTTTGGCTTTGTCTGGACGTCGACGGTTATACCGTCAAGAGCTGGCGCTTTTGCTCCGTCTGGGCCAGACAAAAAAGCTGACGGTAATCAAAAGGTCAATGCCGAGCACGACCGCCCATTGCAGCATCGCCCGCTCCAAAGCCCCGGTCCGCGAGGCATCCCCGACAAAAAAGATCATCGCGAGCAGCAGTCCCGCCCCGATGAGGTAGGCGAAAACGTGCTTGAACCAGCCTTTGGCATACGACCTGGCGTAAGCCATCCCGTACAGCTTCGGCTTTTTCGCCAGTGGCTGTTTTTTCACATAGTACAAAAACTTGTCGTCCGCCCAGCGAATCATGCCTTTGCCAAAAGCGATCGACACGCCGATATAGACAGCAGCCAGCGCATGAGCCATGGTCGCGGTTGCGCCCCGGTACAAGTCCACACTGGTCACGGCCAGCAAAACAAGGTCGACCAGGGGAGTCAGCGCCAGGATAAAAAGCCCCAGCCGCTCTTTTCCCAAGCCATACCGCACGGCCAACCCCAGAGCAATCACGACCCAAAAACCAATTTCACAGGCAACGATCATCCACGCGATCCAGTTCACGTTTACGCTCTCCTTTTTTAATACAGATGTATTGTAAAAAGATTTTATCATCTGTTTTTATTTAATACAAGTGTATTATTTAATTGCTCGTCCCGTTCGGGCTTGGTAAAATACAGCTATGCCAAAACAAATCGATCATGAAAAACGAAGAGAACAAATAGCCGAAGCGACCTGGCGGGTCATCAGCGAGCGGGGAATGGAGGGAGCGACGGTTCGCAATATCGCGGCAGAGGCAGGGCTGTCGCTAGGGGCGCTGCGGCATTATTTCAGCACACAGGACGAGCTGCTGGCGTATTCGATGAAGCTCGTGAAGGAGAGGGCGACGGCTCGCATCCGCGAGATTATTTCGCTTGATTTGCCGCCGCGAGAGAAGTTTATCAAGACGATTCTGGAACTTGTGCCTACCAATCGGGAAAAGATGGCGGAAATGGAGGTCTGGTTCGCCTTTACCGCCTACTTCCGCCATAAGCCGGGCGGTCTGGATGCGCAGTACGACGGCATTTACCCTGGCCTGCAAAAGCTCATGGACTATGCCGAACAGTCCGGACTGCTGCCTGCAAACACGGACAAGGAGCTGGAGACAGAGCGGCTTTACGCCTTGGTCGACGGGCTTGCGCTGCACGCCTATCTCGAGCCGAAGCGCCTGGACGGGCCGAAGGTAGAGCGCGTGCTGATCCATCACTTGTCGGCGCTGATCGCAGAGAAAGACTGAGCCATGTCAGGTAAACATGACACGGGGAGAACAGACATGAACAAAAACATCCTGATAGTCGAGGACGAACCGATTTTGCGGGAAATCATGAAGGATTACTTCGAAAACGAAGGTTATGCGGTGCTGGAAGCGATCGTCGTCTCCATCCGCGACGAAGGCAAGATGGCACGAGTCAGCATCGAGAACAAAGGCGCCCGTATTCCCGAGGAGCATCCGGAAAAATACAGAAAAATATAGGGCCACTTTTACCGCGGAGAGCCGTCTCGCCAGCGTTCCACGGGAGGAACCGGCCTCGAGCTGGCTATCTGCAAAAAAATATTGCATGACGTGCCGTTCGGCGTGTGCAATATGGAAGAAGGCGTCGAGCTTTTTTTCCAGCTTCCGAAAAACGAATAGCATTCAAGCGCAGAACACGTTTCTGCGCTTTTTTTTGTCTGGTCGTTTTTATGCATTTTTTACGCCGTGTCGATTCGTTCTGCATCTGATCTTGATCTCGGCCCTGTACGCTCTTTAGGTAGGCAAGGATTGCATTGCGAGTCGTTTCCAAAAAGCGAGGGAGAGAATCGGAGATATCGTGAGGCAGCTCGTCGCCCGCATGGCGACAATCGGGCCATTCGGCGAAGGGGCGGCGCTGTTGTTCAGAGGACTGGCGAAAAAAGTGCTGCTCGCCAATAACATCGGGCTGCTGTGGTCCGACGTGAAAGCGACGCCGACCGACGAGCTGACGACTTTTCTGGCCTGGCTCGGCATCGTGGCCTTTGCCTTCCAGCTTTACTTTGACTTCAGCGGCTACTCGGACATGGCGCGCGGACTGGGGAAAATGTTCGGCTTTGACTTTATGGAAAACTTCCGCTATCCGTACATGTCCAAAAGCATTTCGGAGTTTTGGCGCAGATGGCAGTTCATCATCTTGGAAAAATGGCTGCCTGGGCTTGCTGCAAAAGGCGCATGCCGCTGTCGGCCATATCTACACGCTTGTGGTCGTACTGATCGGCTGGGTATTTTTCGAATGCGAGAGCCTGCCTGTGGCCTGGCAGTTCCTGCGGGCGATGTCCGGTTTTGCGGGACAAGGCTTCATGGACGACCAGGCGCTCTACTACTGGTCGACGAAGGGCGCTTTTTATGCCTACCAGGCGCTGGCAAGGCAAATGGGCCTGGAACCGCAGAACGAGGCAGACTTCCGGCTGGAGGCAGTGTCGGACGCGTTTTCCGGCTCGCTCTATTCCAAAAGCGGCTACAGACTTGTGCAGCCGGACAGCATCGAGCTGTATGTTCCGCGCGCGGCGCAAACGTACAGCGTCGAGTTCGTGGACGAACAGCGGCGTTTTCGCCAAGACCAGGCGCAGCCCGTCTGTTAACGCCGCCTTTACCAATCGCTTACATTTCTTTACACAAAGCCCGTCCGAGCTCAACAGAAGAAGAGTATGATTGGTGACATGCTTATGAACATTCCTATTTGCAGGAGGTACAAAATGTTTCGCACATTCCCGAAAAAGCTTGTCCCAGTAGCTGTCATCTCTTCCCTGGCCCTGACGACGGCGCTGTTTGGCGGAAATTCCGGTCTGGTCAAGGCGGCAGAAAATAAAGCGGGCAACGCCCAGGTCAAAAACATCATCTTCCTGATCGGCGACGGCATGGGCACGTCCTATACAACGGCTTACCGTTACATGAAAGACGACCCGGCGACTCCTGTCATGGAGCCGACCGAGTTTGACAAATATTTGGTCGGGGCGCAAATGACCTATGCCGAAGACGAAAAGCAAAACATCACCGACTCCGCCTCTGCGGCGACCGCCATGTCTTCCGGCGTGAAGACGTACAACAACGCGATTGCGGTCGACAACGACAAATCAGAGGTAGAGACAGTGCTGGAGCGGGCCAAAAAAGTCGGCAAATCGACTGGCCTGGTGGCTACTTCGGAAATTACGCACGCGACCCCGGCTTCGTTCGGCGCGCACGATGAGAGCCGCAAAAACATGGACGCGATTGCCGACGACTACTACGACTTGCGCATTGACGGCAAGCATTCCGTCGACGTCTTGCTGGGCGGCGGCCTGAACAACTTCGTGCGCAAGGACCGCAATCTGACGGAAGAATTCAAAAAAGACGGCTACAGCTACGTCACGAGCAAGCAGGAACTGCTGAGCGACAAAAATGACAAAATTCTCGGTCTGTTCGCAGCAGGCGGAATGGACAAAATGATCGACCGCACGGACAAAACCCCGTCCCTGGAAGACATGACAAAGGCCGCGATTGAGCGGTTGAGCAAGAACAAGGAAGGCTTCTTTTTGATGGTGGAAGGCAGCCAGATCGACTGGGCTGGTCACGACAACGACATCGTGGCGGCGATGAGCGAGATGGAAGACTTCGAGAAGGCGTTCAAGGCTGCCATTGACTTCGCGAAAAAGGATGGAAACACGCTCGTTGTCGCGACAGCGGACCACTCCACAGGCGGGCTGTCTGTCGGGGCGAAGGAAGAGTACAACTTCCTCGTCGCGCCAATCAAGGCGGCGAAGCGCACGCCTGACTTCATCGCCGCGGAAATCGCCAAAGGCGCGAGCGTGGAAGAAACGTTGAAAAAGTACATCGACCTGCAACTGACGCCAGAGGAGATCGCTTCCGTGAAAAAGGCGGCGGAAACGAAGAAGCAAGTCGAGATCGACAACGCAATCGAAGCGATTTTTGACAAACGCTCCTTCACCGGCTGGACAACGGGCGGCCACACAGGCGAGGACGTCAACGTGTACGCGTACGGTCCATGGAAAGAAAGATTTTCCGGCCTGATCGACAATACGCACAATGCGGAAGTGATCTTTGAAATTCTCGGCGAAGCGAAGAAATAAAGGGGCAAGAAAAGAAGCTGCCAGGCTTATCTGGCGGCTTTTTCTTTTGGACGGGTCAAGCCATCGTCTCACCTGGCCTGTCTCCCGGGAAAAGTCGCTTTGGCCAAAACGTCCGAAGGGGTTTACAACCCGAACGTCCATTCGTAGAATAAGGGCAAGAAGGTGAGCCTGGTGAAGATGAAAAAAGACATGGCAAGTATTTTGGAGCATTTGAAAACAGACGAGCGTTTTCGCGACAATATCGCCCACTGGCGGGTCATTCCGGCCCGCGAGGCCAAAACGGTTCCGTTTCCGCAGGAGATGGATGCGCGCATCCGGGAAGCGCTGACGCGAAGAGGAATTGCCTCTTTGTACACGCACCAGGAAACGTCTTTTCGCCATGTGCGAGCGGGCAAGCATATCGTCGCGGTCACGCCGACTGCCTCCGGGAAAAGCATGTGCTACCATCTGCCGATTCTCCAGACGCTGGCAGAGGATACGCAGGCGCGCGCGCTCTACCTGTTTCCGACCAAGGCGTTGGCGCAGGACCAGAAAGAAGAGCTGCACGAGCTGATTACCGAAATGGGGCTGTCGATCAAATCGGAAACGTACGATGGCGACACTCCGGCCAACATCCGGCAAATGGTGCGCAAGGCGGGCAATATCGTCATCACCAACCCGGACATGCTGCACTCCGCCATTTTGCCGCACCACACCAAATGGGTTTCGTTTTTCGAGCATTTGAAATACATCGTCATCGACGAGCTGCATACATACCGTGGCGTCTTTGGCAGCCACGTCGCCAATGTGATACGCCGCCTCAAGCGGATTTGCGCCTTTTACGGCAGCGCGCCGCAGTTCATCTGCACCTCGGCGACGATCGCCAACCCGCGCGAACTGGCGGAAGC
Source organism: Brevibacillus sp. NSP2.1 (assembly GCF_000470975.2). NCBI lineage: Bacteria > Bacillati > Bacillota > Bacilli > Caryophanales > Paenibacillaceae > Brevibacillus > Brevibacillus sp. NSP2.1. The sequence goes on from NZ_CP048274.1 coordinate 869,938, forward strand.
GCTGACGGAGGAACAGGTAGAGCTGGTCGACAACAATGGAGCGCCGTCCGGCGTCAAGCACTTCGTCTTCTACAACCCGCCTGTGGTCAACCGCCAGCTTAACATCCGGCGCAGCGCCACGCTGGAGGCGCGAGATATTACCGAGCAGTTTTTGACCAACGGCATTCAGACGATCCTGTTTGCGCGAAGCCGCGTCCGCGTGGAAATTTTGCTGACGTACTTGCAGGAGCTGATTAAGCGCAAGCTCGGCCCGAAGACGATTCAAGGATATCGCGGCGGCTATTTGCCGAGCCAGCGCAGGGAGATCGAGCGCGGCTTGCGGAGCGGCGACATCATGGGCGTAGTCAGCACGAACGCGTTGGAGCTGGGCGTAGACATCGGACAGTTGCAGGCGTGCGTCATTACCGGGTATCCCGGCTCTGTCGCCAGCACGTGGCAGCAGGCGGGCCGGGCAGGCCGCCGTCAGGGCGAGTCGGTCGTCGTCATGGTCGGCAGCTCGACGCCGCTGGATCAGTACGTGATCGCCCACCCGGAGTACTTTTTTGACCGCAGTCCGGAGACGGCGCGGATCAACCCCGACAACCTCATCATTTTGGTCGACCATCTGAAATGCGCGGCGTACGAGCTGCCGTTTCGCGAAGGCGACACGTTTGGCCGTGCGGAAATTACGGAAGTCTTGGAGTTTTTGACCGAGGAGCAAGTGCTGCACTATTCGCGCGGCAAATGGTTCTGGATGAACGATTCGTTCCCGGCCCACAACATCAGCCTGCGGTCGGCCTCGCAGGAAAACGTGGTCATCATCGACATCAGCGAGCGGGGCAACGAGCGGGTCATCGGGGAAATGGACCGCTTCAGCTCGATGACGCTGTTGCACGAGGAAGCTATTTACTTGCACCAAGGGACGCAGTACCAGGTCGAGAAGCTCGACTACGAGGAAAAGAAGGCGTACGTCCGGGAAGTGCAGGTCGACTATTACACCGATGCGAACCTCGCCGTCCAGCTCAAGGTGCTGGAGCAGGACCAGACCCGCCGCCACGGGCAGAGCGCTTTCGCCTACGGGGAAGTTTCCGTGCACGCGATGGCGACGATTTTTAAAAAGATCAAGTTCGAGACGCACGAAAACATCGGCTCCGGCCCGATTCATTTGCCAGAGGAGGAGCTGCACACGAACGCGGCCTGGATCGGCTTTTCCGATTCGCTCCTGGAGGAGATCGGCACAGAGGACGTGGAGCGCGGCCTGGTCGGCCTCGCGCATGTGCTCCAGCACGTGGCCCCGCTGTTTGTCATGTGCGACCCGCTGGACCTGCACGTCATTCCCCAGCGCAAGGCCGTCCACTCGCAGGAGCCGACGATTTTCCTGTACGACCGCTATCCGGGCGGCATCGGCCTGTCGGAGCAGGTGTACAAGGAAATGGAGACGATTCTCGCCCAGGCAGAGCGGCTCATCAGCTCCTGCCCGTGCACGTCAGGCTGCCCGTCGTGCGTCGGCGCGACCGACGACGGCAGCAAGGAGCTGGCGATGACCTTGCTGCGCATCGCCCAAGGGGGAAGCGTCCATGTCTCTTAAATCCAAGCTGCAACGGATGAAGGGGCACATGTCGCTGGACGCGGGCAAGGTGGCGAACGAGCCTGCCGCGGCAGGAGAGCAGGCCGAGCAGCCGGCCGGACATTCGGCAGGACAGCCGTCGGAACAGCCCGCGCCTATGCCGTCCGAACCCGAAAAACCGCCCATTCCCTTTGCGGACAGATGGCAGTCCTTGCAGGCGGCCCCCTACTTTTGGGACGACGAGCACGTCATGATCCGCGAGGTGCGCTATCCCGTCAGCCAGCGGCACGGCGCCTACAGCTTTGCCCAGCTGCACGAGGCCATTGCCATCTGGGAGGCGTCCGGCAGGGAGCATCCCCTGTCGGCGGCGGGCAGGAAGGCAGAAGAGTTGCTGTTTTTTGACACGGAGACGACCGGGCTGTCCGGTGGAGCGGGCAACGCTGTTTTCCTGCTGGGCTACAGCCGCCTGGAGGGAGAAGAGGTTGTCGTGCGCCAGCATTTTTTGCCTGCCCCCCATGCGGAAGCGACCTTGTACCAGTCGTTTCTCGCGCAGGCGGAAAAATCGTCGCATCTCGTAACGTTCAACGGAAAGTCGTTCGACTGGCCGCAGGTGCGGACAAGGCATACGCTGGTGCGCGACCAGGTTCCGGCCTTGCCTGTCTTTGGTCACCTGGACCTGTTGCACGGTGCGCGCCGACTGTGGAAGGCCGAACTGGAATCGTGCCGCCTTGGAATCATCGAACAGGAAAAGCTGGACGTTTTCCGCGAGGACGATTTGCCCGGCTACCTCGCGCCTGTGCGCTACTTCGATTTTTTGCACTCGCAGGACCCTGACGTGATCGCAGGGGTGCTGCGGCATAACGAGACAGACGTCCTCTCACTCATTACGCTCTACATCCATATGACCCGGCTGCTGACGGATCAGCCCGACGTGGCCGCCTCCCCGGAGGAACGCTTTGAAATTGCCAGATGGTACGACGCGCTGGGCGACCAGGAAGCAGCGCTGGCAGGCTACCGCTTCGTAGCGGACAGCGGCCATGCCTGGAGCAATCGGGCAAGGCTTGCCATCGGCCACCTGTACAAAAAGCAGAAGGACTGGCGGCAGGCTTTGCATGTCTGGGAGTCGTGCATGGCATCGTCCGGCTATGTCCCCGAAGAGGTTTACATCGAGGCCGCCAAGCTGTGCGAGCACCAGCTCGGCGACGCGGAAAAGGCGCTCCGCTATACGCGGCAAGCCTACGAGCAGTGGAAAAAGCGGGGCACGCTCTTGCGCAACCGTTCCAAGGCCGAGGCGCAGGCGTATCAAAAGCGGATAGTTCGGCTGGAAGCGAAGGTTATGGGTAGTGCCGGGCAGGAGAGTTTGTTGTCCGGGTTTTTCGATTGGGCGGATGAGTAGGGCACGGGAAAAAAGATGGGGCTGTCCAAAAAGTCCCAATATGCCAGAGGCACCAAAATGGCAACATTGGTTTGTCAAGGTTTTTGAAATTCAAAAGGGGCATCTCTAAGTCGATACATCGACTTTTGAGACAGCCCCTTGACCGTTTCGTGCGAAAATCAGGAGTAATGGTACGAGACTTCCAACGTCTGGCTGTCGAGCCGCTTCAAGTCAACGATGGGCAACTCGCAATTTCTTAAAGCAGATTGTTAACCTCTCGGCAAGCTCTTCATAGCAAGTTTTCATATTTGAACACGATATATCGGTGTACCCATAGTCGCATATAGTCGTGAAATAATGTAGCCCCCGGCAATCAGGGCTAGCAAGAAGGGGGGATTTCGGCAACTCAACTTCCACGAAAGTTTTTAAGTAGAATGTGTAGCCTAATTAATGCGTCGCGATACAGCGCGATAGTCGATAATTTAATCGACTAATTTATATACCCATACGGTCCCTTCAACAGATCCTTCAATACTTATACGATATTTAGTAGCCTGCTCAAGATCAGCAAAATAGGCGGTGTCTCTTCCGTCGCTTAAGTCTACGGTGTCAACAACGAACCAATCTCCTGTATCTTCATCGAATTCTTCGACATGAACTTCGTAAGAATCCCACAAGCCTGTTGTAGTTGCGTTGGCTTCAACTTTCAATCCACGTTCTCTATAATCTAACACCAGCGTTTTTTTAATTTGAAAGTAACTACGTACCTCAAAATCAGCTGACCACTGATATATTTCTGACATCATAGGTTTTACGATGCTTTTCGAGGTGGTTGTTTCTTCTTTGTGGTCTTTTCCACCTTTTGCAAGAGCACCGTCAACAGGCATGACAAGGGCAAGTATGGATAGGGTTGTTAAAGTAGCCATCTTTGCTTTTTTGACAAATTTCATTTAATCCTATCTCCTTTTCAAATAAAATAGTATACTAGAATTATATTACAATATTCTAAATAAATGGAAGAGGTGGATTTCCTTGAGTTCGCAAAAAAATACATCAAATTCCAATATGATGAAAAAAATCAATTTAATATTTTTTTCAATTACCGGCATTGCTTTACTGCTTGCATCTCTTGCATACTATTTTTTTTGGTACAATACACCGGAAAATACAATTGAACGTTATTTAACTCTAATCAAAAATAAACAAGGCGAGCCAGCATATGAGTATGTTTATAAGAACGCTGATAGCTATTACCCAGAGCGCGAGGATTTTTTACGTTCGGTTGCGGATTCGAGAATAGTCGATTTTAAAATTGATGAAGCAACTGCAATAAATGATACGGAAACCGAGGTGAAAGTATTAATAAGCTATACTAGTCTGAAAAACAGCGTCCAGAAAATCATAAGAGAAAAAGAACAAACTTTCATGGTGAAAAAAGTATCAGGCGAGTGGCTAGTAAGCTTAAGAGGACCTGATGGGGAAAGTTGACAAATAGTCCTAAATATAGATAGCTGTAACTCTTGCAAGAAAGTGGTGTATTAAGACGGGGAGAGCATTTCTCGAACAAATCCAGGAATGGGGGACGAAATGGGGACAAACTTCACTTGTAAATCCAACAATCCACTAAGATACAAACGAGAAAAGGGGTTGTCTCAAAAGTCGCTATTTCGACTTCGAGACGCCCCTTTTGTCTGTCAGAAACGTTGATATAGCCAAGCTTCCGATTATAAAACACTAGTGGAACCCGTACTTCTTGGACGTCTCCCCTGCCTTCTACTTCCCATACTTCTCCCGATACTCACCAGCCAGCATCGACATCAGAATCGAATCATGATAACGATGATCGTAATAAAGCGCCTGCCGCTGCACTCCCTCCCGCTGGAAGCCGAGCTTTTCATAAGCGCGTATCGCACGTTCATTGTAAGCGAACACGTTCAGCTCGATGCGGTGCAGGTTGAGAATGCCGAAGCCGTAGTCGAGCATCAACAGCAGCGCTTCACTGCCGTACCCTTTGCTCTGATACGCAGGCTGATGGATGGCGATGCGGATGAAAGCGTTGCGGTTGTACGTGTCGATGCCGCCGATCTGCACGTCGCCGATCAGCTGATCGTTTTCGCACAAGGCGATTGCCAACAGCACGCTGGACGAATCCTGTGCTTTGCTTGCCAGATATTGCGCGATTTGCTCGCGGGTGTAGTGCTTTTGCGTTCCTGTCAGTTTGCGCGTTTCCGGGTGGTAGAGCGATTGGTAGTAAAAGTCGACATCGTCCTGTCCGAGCGGGCGCAGATAGACGCGTTCTCCCTGCAAAAAACGGACGGGAGCATGGTGCTCTCGATGAGTAGACATCGTTTGTGTCCTCCCTGTCAGATTTCATTTTTCACCAGCATAGCGAACAAGTGTATACTTGAAAATGCACAGTTTTGCAAAAATCAAAAGGACAGATGACCGATGCTCTTGACGCCCAAATGGGACGAAAACGGAAACGAACCGCAATACGTGCAACTGTACACGTTCCTCAAAAACGAAATCATTGCAGGCAGGCTGGCAGAAAAAACGCGGCTGCCGTCCGTGCGCAAGCTGGCAGATGCTCTCGGTTTGAGCACGACGCCTGTGGAAATGGCGTACCAGCAGCTTTTGGCCGAAGGGTTCATCCGAAGCAGGCCGCGCAGCGGCTACTTCGTGGAGAAGCTGCCTGACCCCGAGCTTACGCCAAAAGGGCAAGGGGTGTCCGAACAGCCCGAATGGAGCAGACCGCTCCTGCGTGACAACCGCAAGTACCGATACGATTTTCACATGTCGCAAAACGATTTTTCGCTGTTTCCGCACACGCTCTGGCGGCGGCTGTACAATCAGGTGCTTGGCGGCGAGCGGCAGGAGGAGCTTTTTTACGGCGATCCGCAGGGCGAGCCGGGACTGCGCCAGCAAATTGCCGATTACGTGCGCAGGTACCGCGGCGTCGTCTGCACGCCGGACCAGATCGTCATTGGCGCGGACCAGTTTGGGCTGCTGTCGCTGATCTGTCTGATGCTGCGGCCGCAGCTTCAGCGGATCGCGGTGGAAAATCCGGGCTATTTGCTGTATGCCAATACGTTTCGCCAGCACGGGTATGAAGTGGTGCCGATCTCGCTTGCAGCAGACGGAATCTGCGTAGACGAGCTGTACGAATCAGGGGTGCGCCTTGCCGTCATGTCGCCCTCGCACCAATTTCCGCGCGGGATGATTATGCCTGTATCCAAGCGGTTGAAGCTTTTGGACTGGGCGCAAAGCGTCGGCGGCTACATCGTCGAGGACGACTACGATGGCGAGTTTCGCTACCACGGCAGGCCGATTCCCGCCCTGCAAGGGCTGTTGCCGCAGACCAATGTCATTTACATGGGCGGCTTCGCGCAGGTGATGGCTCCGGCGCTCGGCATCTGGTACATGGTGCTGCCGCCTTCCTTGCTGGACGCGTATTTCACCCTGCTGCACGACACGTTGCTGGAACAATCCGCGTCGCGGCTGCATCAGCGGACGATGGAGATTTTTATGCAAAAAGGCCACCTGGAAAAGCACGTCCGCAAAATGCGCAGCCTGTATCGCAAAAAGCACGACGCCTTGCTGGCGGCGGTCCATAAGCATTTCGGCGAGCGGGCGTCCGTGATCGGGGCGGATGCGGGCTTTCACGTCTTGCTGCGCGTGTACAGCGAGCGCCCGGAGGAAGAGTTGAAGCGGCTGGCGATTCAGGCGGGGATTCGCGCATCGTCTGCGGCTTTTACGTGGCTGAAGCCGCCGGCGGAGATGCCCAAGGAGTTTTTTCTCGGCTTTTCCGGCATTGCGCTCGACCAGATCGAGCCGGGAATTGCGGCTTTGCACCAAGCCTGGTTTGAGGGCAGTTGACATCAGGGGAGCAGGTGAGTATGCTATTTGTAGCCATAGGAAAATATAGAAAACAAAATATTTTCCTTGTTTTACGAGTGCGAGGGGGTTCGCGCGGAAATGCAGGAGCGAATTTTGCAATGCGCCCAACAGGAGATCGAGACGCGAGGCATTCGCTTTACGATGGCGGATTTGGCTCGGCGGGCGGGGATCAGCACGAAAACGTTGTACGCGTGCTTTCCTTCCAAAGAGGTGCTCATCGCCAGGCTCATTGCCGACAGCATCGAGGAATTGAAGGCGAGCGAAGACCGGATTTTGCATGATCCGAACCTGGATTTGACGGAAAAGATGCGCGAGCTGCTGGCATTGGTGCCGAGCGGCTTTGCCCGGACGGATTTGCGCGTCTGGTACGAGTTGAAGCGCTATTATCCCGCGCAGTGGAAAATGGTGGAGGAAGTCTACCAGGAAGAGTGGGAGCATGTCCGCGTGCTGCTTGAGCAGGGCGTCGAAGCTGGCGTGTTTCGCCCGGTTCAGCTTCCGATTTTGATTTTGATGTACACGGGAGCGCTCGATCAACTGATTGACCAGCAATTGTCCGGTCGGCATCAGATGACGATCGGGGAGGCGCTGGACGCGATGATTGATATTTTGCTCGGCGGCGTATTGGCTGCGCCAGCGACGAGAGGGGAAACGGGAAAATGAGTTGGGTGTATTTGCTGCTGGCGATTTTGCTGGAGGTGGCGGGAACGACTTCGATGAAGCTGTCGGAAGGGCTGAGCAGGCCGATTCCGACTGTGTTGATGTTTGTGTTTTACGTGCTGTGCTTTTCCTCGCTGAGCCTGGCGCTGAAAGAAATGGAAGTGGGCACCGCGTATGCGATCTGGTCCGGGCTGGGAACGGCGATGATCGCTGTGATCGGCGTTCTCTTTTTCAAGGATGCGTTTACCGTGAAAAAGGTGGTGGCGGTCGCGCTGATTATCGTGGGCTGTGTCCTGCTGAATCTCAGTGACGGCGCCCATGCCCAGCAGCCTGCAAAAGCGCAGCAAGACGCGGGAATGACGGCCGAATGAGCAGAACTGCGCCCAGGCTGTTCGTGTTTTTCTGGCTGACCGATGTGGCGTTCATCGTCTATTGGGCGATTGTGTTTCTCCGGCTGTTGCCTGCGGAGTACATGTACCAGGACTACCGCGATCCGAATCTGGTGGCGTGGAATCTGTCCTTTTTTCCGCTCGACATGCTTGTATCGCTCACGGGCTTCGCGAGCCTCTACTGCTATCGGCGGGGGAGTGAGCGCTGGAAGCCGATAGCACTCGTCTCACTTGTGCTCACATTTTGCTCCGGCCTGCAGGCGATTGCTTTTTGGGCGTTCAAAGCCGACTTCGACTGGTCGTGGTGGCTGCCGAACCTGTTTTTGCTGATCTACCCGCTGTTTTTTCTGCCGGAGTTGGTCAGGACGGCAAGCAGCGGGAAAAAGGCTTCAAGCTGCAGGCGAAGCGGAAAGGCAGCCATGAGCAAAGCCGTTTGCGACAGGAAAGAAAACGGATTCTTGACAGATTTTACGTGTCCACTATATAGTAGGACATAAGTTAATAGTGCTGTGGAGATTGGGAGATCAGCTAATATTTGCAAAAAGAGGGCAGCGCCCTGCGTTTTTGCGAGTATTGGCTTTTTTGTTTTCTCCACAAAAAAACAAAAAGGAGTTGGGTGAAATGTAAGCGCTTTAGAAAACGGTTTCATTGCGATTTTTCGGCTGGTTTACATGGTCGTTTTTCAAAAAAGGGGGTAAGGACATGTCTGCTTACGTAGGAGAATTGGTCGGGACAATGATCCTGATTATTTTGGGGGCAGGGGTATGCGCAGGCCAAAACCTGAAAAAAGCATACTCGCAAAATGGCGGCTGGATCGTCATTACACTCGGCTGGGGGCTTGCCGTAGCGTGCGGTGCATACGCAGTTGGCAGCATCAGCGGCGCGCATCTGAATCCTGCGCTCACGATTGCGCTGGCGAGCATCGGGCAGTTTGCGTGGGAGCAGGTGCCGGGCTACGTGTTGGCGCAATTTGTCGGTGCATTTATGGGTGCGACGTTTGTCTGGATTTTTTACTATCCGCACTGGCGCGAGACAGACGACCCGGCAGCAAAATTGGGGGTATTCGCAACCGGACCAGCGATTCCACATACAGTTGCCAACTTGTTCAGTGAAATTTTAGGTACGTTTTTCCTGGTGCTTGGTCTTCTGGCCATCGGTGCGAATAAATTTGCAGAAGGATTGAATCCGTTTGTCGTCGGCTTCCTGATTGTCGCCATCGGCTTGTCTCTCGGCGGAACGACGGGCTATGCGATCAACCCGGCGCGTGACCTCGGGCCGCGAATCGCCCACGCCCTCCTGCCGATTCACGGAAAAGGCCACTCCAACTGGGGCTACGCCTGGATTCCCGTCGTGGGGCCGATCATCGGTGCGGTGTGCGGTGCCTTTTTCTACAAGTGGACGTTTACCGACCACAGCCTGACCGGAGTGGTGGCCCTGGCCGTATTCATGGTCATCGCGATGGCAGTCGGGATGGCGAGCAAAAAGACAAATGCTGCCCAGGCGAGCGGCAAAAATCTGGCAGCAGATCGGGCGCATTCCCAATCGCATTCGTAAGCGGCGGCGAAAGCCCGATTCCGTCTCAAAAAAAAGAAGCAGGGAAAAGTCCCTGTCGCAAGTAAAAAGATCAGATCCAATGTTTCTATTATAAGGAGGAACAGCCGCTATGGACAACAAATACATGCTCTCGCTCGACCAGGGAACAACAAGCTCCCGTGCGATTTTATTCGATAAATCCGGCGCGATCATCGGGGTGGCCCAAAAAGAATTTACGCAAATTTACCCCAAGCCAGGCTGGGTAGAGCACAACGCCGAGGAAATTTGGGAGTCCCAACTGGAAGTGCTGAAAGCGGTTTTGCTGGAAAACCACGTGAAGCCGGAGCAAATCGCGGGTATTGGCATCACCAACCAGCGCGAGACGACCGTTGTCTGGGATCGCCACACCGGAAAGCCGATCTACAATGCAATCGTTTGGCAGAGCAGACAGACCATTGACATTTGCAACCAGTTGAAAGAGCAAGGCTATGAACAGACCGTCCGCGAGAAAACAGGTCTTTTGATCGACGCCTATTTTTCCGGGACGAAGGTCAAATGGATGCTCGACCACGTAGAAGGCGCTCGGGAAAAAGCAGAGCGAGGCGACCTGTTGTTCGGAACGATCGACACGTGGCTGATTTGGAAGCTGACGAACGGCAGCGTCCATGTGACAGACTATTCCAATGCTTCGCGCACGTTGCTGTTCAACATCCACACCTTGGAGTGGGACGGGGAGCTGCTTTCCATGCTGCAAGTTCCGAAAAGCATGCTGCCGCGCGTCTGCCCATCCAGCGAGCTGTACGGCTATACCGATGAAAAAGTGTTCCAGGTGCAAATTCCGATTGCCGGGATCGCCGGAGACCAGCAGGCAGCTTTGTTCGGGCAGGCGTGCTTTGCAGAGGGAGCGGCCAAGAACACGTACGGAACCGGATGCTTCATGCTGATGAACACAGGGGAAAAAGCAGTAGCCTCGAAAAACGGATTGCTGACCACGATTGCCTGGGGCGTAGACGGCAAGGTGGAGTACGCGCTGGAAGGCAGCATCTTCGTGGCAGGAGCAGCGATTCAATGGCTGCGCGACGGTCTGAAGCTGATTGAGAAATCGTCCGATTCGGAAAAGCATGCGCTGGCTGTTGACAGCACAGACGGCGTTTACATGGTTCCGGCGTTTGTCGGGCTGGGCGCACCGTATTGGGACATGGAGGCGCGCGGCGCGATCTTCGGCCTGACCCGCGGAACGACCGAGGATCATCTGATTCGGGCGGCGCTGGAATCGCTCGCGTACCAGACGCGCGACGTGCTGGAGGCGATGGAGGCCGATTCCGGCATCAAGCTGCAAAAGCTGGCGGTAGACGGCGGAGCGGTAGCCAACAACTTCCTGATGCAGTTCCAGTCCGACATCCTGGCGACAGAGGTGGAGCGTCCGCGCGTGAATGAGACGACTGCGCTCGGGGCTGCCTACCTCGCAGGGCTTGCTGTCGGCTACTGGAACAGCAAGGAAGACATCGTCCACAACAAAGTGGTGGAGCGCTCGTTTGTGCCGGATATGCCGGAGCAAAAACGCCAGGAGCTGTACGAAGGCTGGAAGCAGGCCGTACAAGCGACGATGGGTTACAAGATTAGGCATTGATTTTTGCGCCAAAGAGGAATAGAGTAAAGATAAGTTAATAAATTGCTGTGGAGACCGTGGAGACAGCCAGTATCAAAAGGGCAATGGACGATTTCGTTGCTTCTTTTGGATATTGGCTGTTTTTTGTTTTTTCGTTATAGAAAGGATGAAAACAACCATGAACGATCAACGAACATTGTCAGCAAGAACGCGTCAGACATGTTTGGAAGAAATGGCGGGCAAGCGCTTTGATCTTTTGATTATCGGCGGCGGTGTGACAGGAGCGGGCATCGCGCTGGACGCTGCTTCGCGCGGTTTGAGTGTAGGGCTGGTGGAAAAGCAGGACTTCGCCGCAGGCACGAGCAGCCGCTCGACGAAGCTCGTCCACGGAGGCCTGCGCTATTTGAAGCAGGGCGACGTGCAGCTCGTGCGTGAAGTCGGCAGGGAGCGGGCGATTTTGTACCGCAATGCCCCGCACATCGTCATTCCGGAAAAAATGATTTTGCCGATTGTGGAAAAAGGAACGTACGGCAAGCTCGCTACCTCCATCGGGTTGTACATTTACGACGTGTTGGCCGGAGTCGAGCGCAAAGAGCGCCGCATCATGCTGAACAAAAAGCAGACGATGGAGGCAGAGCCGCTGTTGCGCACAGATATTTTGAAGGGGGGCGGGCTCTACTTCGAATACCGGACGGACGATGCCCGTCTGACGATCGAGGTCATGAAGACAGCCCGCTCGCATGGCGCTTTGTGCGTGAACTATACGGAAGCGACAGAGTTTTTGTATGAAAACGGCAAAGTGACAGGGATTCGCGCGAAAGACTTGCTCACGGGCACCGAGTACGCCATGCACGCCAAAAAAATCGTCAACGCCGCAGGTCCTTGGGTGGATCAGCTCAGGGAAAAAGACAAGTCGCTGTACGGCAAAAGACTCCATCTGACAAAAGGTGTCCACCTGGTCGTTCCGTACAACCGGCTGCCGCTCAAGCAGTCCGTTTACTTCGACGTATCCGACGGGCGCATGCTGTTCGCGATTCCGCGGAATAACAGTACGTATATCGGCACGACCGACACGAACTACCAGGGCGTGCTGGAGCGGCCGACCGTGACTCGCGAAGATATGGAATACGTGCTGCGGGCCGCCAACGAAATGTTCCCGACCGTAAAGCTGACCGAGCAGGATGTCAGCTCGAGCTGGGCAGGGCTGCGGCCGCTCATTCACGAGGACGGCAAATCCCCGTCCGAGCTGTCGCGCAAGGATGAGATTTTTTACTCCAAAAGCGGGCTGATTACGATTGCGGGCGGCAAGCTGACGGGCTTCCGCAAGATGGCGGAGCGCATCGTCGACGTCGTGGCCAAACAGCTTGCAGAAGAAGAAGGCAGATCGTTCAAGCCTTGCCAGACGGACAAGATCGTGCTTGCTGGCGGCAACTTCGCCTCTGCCAGCATGATCCCTGCCTATGTGAAAAAGCAGGCGGAGCGGCTTGGCGCAGCGGGCATCGGCGAAGAACAAATTCGCGTGCTTGTAGGAAAGTTTGGCAGCAACAGCGAAAAAATAGTAACGAAGTGTCTGGAATATATGGAGCAAGACCAGACGCAGACGGCGGCAGAGGCACTGCTTTTGGCCGAGCTGCATTACGCACTGGATGAAGAAATGGTCATGACCGCGAGCGACTTTTTGATTCGCCGCACCGGCCGACTGTTTTTTGAACGAGACTCGCTGGAAGCCGTATATCCTCGGGTAATGGATGAGCTTGCCAAAGAGCTGCATTGGGATGCAGAGCGCAAAGACCGTGAATGGAAAGCTTTTGCCGAGGAATACCATCTTGCCAAAACATTTCTATAGGGGTGACTCCTGATTGGCCAACCAGATTAATCAGCCTATTCTTCCGGCTGCGCGAACACTGAAGGAATTTGATGAACTGATGGAGACGTGCTACGAGCGCATTATTTTGCTGAATGCCCATATCGCCCAAGTCAAGCCGCTGGGCAAACGCGCGCGGGCGTTTGGGAAAAAGCTGCTGATTCACGCCGATCTCATCGACGGTTTGAAGTCGGATGAGTACGCGATGGATTTTCTTGCACAGGAAGTAAAGCCTGACGGAATCATCACGACGAGAAACAGTGTGATCTTGGCCGCGAAGAAAAAAGGGCTGATTTCCATCCAACGTCTTTTTCTCATCGACACGATGGCGCTGGACAGCAGCCTGACGCAACTGGAGCGGACAAAACCCGACTACGTCGAGGTGCTGCCGGGGATTATTCCGCATCTGATCGAGGAGATTACCGAACGGACGAAGATTCCGGTCATTGCAGGCGGCTTCATCCGTACGAAGGAAGACGTGGATCGGGCTCTGCAGGCGGGTGCTACCTCTGTCACCACCTCGCGCAGAGAGCTGTGGGCGAAATCGTAGGAAAACCGCGACGAACACCGTCAAAAGCCGGACATTCCGTAAAGGGATGCTCCGGTTTTTTCCATTTTTTTGTAGACCATCATCCCGTCAATAGGTAGATGGCAAGTGATAGAAAACATAGGTAGACACCTGATTTTCCCTTGCGCAAGATACTAGTCTATGCGGGTGAATGCACCCCTGCATATATACATATAGTCATCAAAAATCAATGAGGAAAGAAGGCGACAGCATGTATTATCCAAGCTCAAACTGGACGTCATCGAACTCTTCTTCTTCGTATGGACACTCTTCCTACTATCCTTCGCAGCGGGATGGACAACGCCCGCCAGGCCGGGATCACGGCAGAGGCAGAGGGCAAGACTGGAATCGCAGACGGAGATGCCCCGATCACTGTCGGCATTGTCCGCCTCAGTGCTGCGGACGTCGTCATTGGTAATCTCTTGATAATGCGTAAGTGCAGGCAAAAACGATAGAGAAAAGAGCCAAATCTCCTGACATAAAGGAGTTTGGCTCTTGTTTGTCGTGCGCGCGCTGACAGGAAAACAGGAAAGTCGGCTTGCGAGGCACAGACGGCGGCTCAGCCATGCATGCCGTGCAGCGCCAACCCTTTTTCCAGCCGCGCGACCCCTTCCGCGATTTTTTCCTCGCCAACATTGCCGTACCCGAGCACGATCTTGTCCGCGTGCCTGCCTTTTGCAATCGTGTGCTCCTCCACCGGATAGACGCGCACGCCTGCTGCTTCCAGCGCAGCCACAACATCCGGCGTGAACCGGACGTGCGAAAAAGCAGCGACGATATGCAGCCCGGCGGCCTCGCCCCAGATGGCGACCTGATCGCCAAACGTGTCGCGCAAGGCGTCGGTCAGGCATTGGCGGCGCTTTTTGTACAGCTTTTTCATCCGGGTGACGTACTTTTCCAGATGGCCTTCCTCGATGAAGCGGGCAAGCGCCAACTGGTCGATGGAAGGCGTATGCAGGTCGGTCAGCCATTTCGCTTTTTGGTAGCGCTCCACCAGAGCTTCCGGCAGGACGAGGTAGGCGAGCCGCAGACCGGGCGACAAAATTTTGCTGAAGGAGCCGATGTAGATGACCCGTTCGGGAGCAAGCCCCTGAATCGAGCTGATCGGCGGACTCTCGTAGCGGAACTCGCTGTCGTAGTCGTCCTCGACGATGTAGCAATCGACCGAGCGCGCGTACTGAATCAACTGGATTCGGCGCTGGATCGTCAGCGTGGTTCCGAGCGGAAACTGGTGGGAGGGCGTCACGAACACAAAGCTGGGGGCGGCGTTGACCGGCGTAGCGGACAGCTTGTCCATAGCCATTCCGCAGGCGTCGACCGGAACCGGACAGAGCCTGGCTCCCGTCGACGCGAAAATCGTCTGGATGTCCTGCGTGATCGGGTCTTCAATGAGCACGCGGCTTTCAGGCGCAAGCAACACTTTGGCGATCAGCATGAGCGCCTGGGTAGCGCCGGAGGTCATAACGATTCGCTCCGGCGCGCACTGCACGCCGCGCGTCCGATACAGATAGCGGCTGAGCACATCGCGCAGCTCGGCGCGGCCCTCCGGCCGATTGTAGCCGAATGCCGACAAAGGGGCGTCCTGGCAGACCCGTTGGACTGTTTTGCCCCACAGGCTGCGCGGAAAATGTTCCAGGTCAGGCACACCGGAACGAAAATCAATGAGTCCTTCCGACTGATCGCCAGGCGAGGGTTGCGGGAGGTCTGTGCCGCGAGCGAACTGCTCCAGATAAATGCCGGGGGCAACGAAGTAGCCGGAGCCTTGCCTGCTCTCGATATACCCTTCGGCAAAAAGCTGGTCGTAGGCTTCGATGACGACGTTTCTGGATATGCGCAGCTCCTGCGCCATTTTGCGGGTGGAAGGCAGCTTGAAGCCGGCGGTCCACTCGCCGCGCAGTATTTTGTCGCGAAATTCAGAATAAAGCTGTCTGGTCAAAGGAATCGGCTTGTCCCGATCAATGTCAATCCACAGCAAGGCGAGCGGGCCTCCTTGTACAACTGGTTCTGTCAAAACAACAGCAAACTGGATCTGATCGACACAAGCTTACCATGGTAGGGTGAGAGAAGAGAAGAAAATCCCCCAGCCAAAGGAGAGAGAGCCTTGACCGATCAGGAAAAGATGACCGCCCATGTATTGAAAGCGATCGCCCGGGATGCGGGCATGAAAGAGTTTGTACAGAACACGCCCAAGCTGTACCGGATGCTGTTGGCCGCAGCAAAGCGCTACGTGACGGGAGAGACGCGCGAAGACGCGATGCGTGTCGCGGCCAGGCTGAAGCAAAGCGGCTATTTGCTCTCCGTCGAGCACATCGGCGAAAATACGATGGACCGAGGAGAGGCGCAGCTCGTCAAGCAGGAATTTTTGCAACTTGCCACAGACTGCTCCCGGCTGGACACTATGGCCAACATCTCGTTTGATCTGTCGCATCTGGGGCTGTTGTTTCAGCCGAAGACAGCGTTTGAGCATGTGGCGGAGATGGCGGAATGCGCCAAGGCGCACGGGCAGTATTTGATGATTAGCATGGAGGAGTCAGCGAAGACCGAGGCGATTTTGCAGATGTACGAGCGGTTGACGGAGCGGCACGACAATATCGGGATTACGCTCCAGGCCCATCTGCACCGTTCCGTGGCTGATCTGAAGCGCCTGCTGCATCTGCCGGGCAAAATCCGCCTGGTCAAAGGCGCGTTTCAGGAGCCGCCGGAGCTGGCGCTGGCGAGGTCCTCCGAGCTGAACGAGCGGTATTTGCTGCTCGCGGACATGTGTGTGGAGGCTGGTCACGAATGCGCTCTGGCGACGCACGACCAGGCGCTGGTCGACGTGCTGAACGAGCGCGGGTATTGGCATCGTCCGCAAGTGGAGGCGGAGCTGCTCTACGGCGTGCGGCCCGAACTGGCCCGGGACTTGCGCAAACGGGGCGTGCCTGTCCGGCTGTACTTGACGTACGGAACCGAGTGGTACTTGTACCTTTGCCACCGCCTCGCCGAATATCCGCCGCACGTGCACCAGGCGATCGCCGACATGTTTGACCCGTCGCGGATTGACGACGCGAGCTATGACGTTACCGAAGAAACCGAAGCCGTTTGCCCCAGCCACCTCGCCTAGCGTGAGGTGGTTTTCGGTTTGGCGGCCTTTTGCTTTTGCGCCGGGCTTTACGCAATCGCTCTCCTTTTCAAAATAAACTGTAGCTTTTTGTCTGCCCCAAACGTCTATACGTGTAGTAAAAAGGCGAATGAGCTGCAAACGAATAGACCATGGGGGTTTTAAGCGAATGAAAACGGCGAAGTGCAAACGATGGCTTCTTTCCACGTGTACGCTCCTCCTGCTGCTGGTGTGGGGACACGCCCATCCGGGAGCAATCGCCCTGGCAGAAGGAACGATCCAGTTGGGCGTGAGCGTGGGGATCGACGGAGTGTACAGGGAAGAGGGGCTGGTGCCAGTCGTGGTGACCGCGACAAACGGAGGCACCGATGTGGAAGGCGACCTGATGGTGGCGACAGGAAACAGGGGAAACAACCAGTATTCTGTCGCCTATTACCAGCCAGTGTCCATTGCCAAAGGCGCGACCAAGCAGGTGACGATCATGGTCCCCGGCTCGGAGCTTGACAGCAGTACATACGTGGCGCTGATGGAAAAAGACAAGATCGTGGCGAAAGCCCCTGTAAGCGGCAGACGGTACAGCTACGACACCCTGATGATCGGGGTGCTGGCGCAAAGTGCCGATACGGCCAATTTTTTGGGGATGCTGCCAAAGGATACTTTTCCCAACGACGTCAAAACAGTGCCGATGAAGCCGGAGCATGTTCCGACATCCGGCGCGCAGATGCAAATGCTCAGCATGCTCGTGCTGAACAACTTCGCGCTGGACTCGTTGAATGAACAGCAGATTCAGGCGATACGCGACTGGACCAAATCAGGCGGCAAGCTCGTTCTGGCAGGGGGCGCCCAGTACCGGAAAACAGCCGGGGCGCTGGCTGACCTGTCTCCTGTAGAAGTGAACCAGGTGACGAGTGTGAAGACGCTTGCCAGCATGAAGGCGGAGAAAACGAACCCGATCGGCTTGACGGCACCGTTTACCGTCAGCAGCGGTACTTTGAAGGCAGGCAACGTGTTGTACAGCGAAGGAGCGATTCCGCTGTTTGCCGTCCACAGCGTCGGCGAAGGCAAGGTGCTGTACGCCGCCTACGACCTCGCGGAAGAGCCTGTCGCGAGCTGGGCGGGGAATGGCCGGTTCTGGTCCGACCTTTTGCTCAAGGCGTTTGGCTCCTCGCTTAACGACTACAAGTCTTCATCGTTTGACCGCATCTGGCCGCTGCATGACGCAGCCGACATGAATCCGGCCCTGAAAATTCCCGAGGTCAGTTGGTTTGCGCTGTTTTTTGGCGTGTACGCCCTGATTGCCGGGCCGATCCTGTTTTTCATTTTGCGGGCATGGCGCAAGCAAAGCTACATGTGGGTCGTCGTCCCGTCGCTGTCGCTGCTTACGGGAATCGGAATTTTCTCGTTTGGCGCCATGCAGCGCGGCGAAGGGGTGCTGATTCACCAGACGGGCTTCGTCCAGTTGCAAAACGACGGACAAGCAAAAGTGAACAGCGTGACCTCGTTTTTTGTCCCGAGCAGTGGCGATTACCGCCTGACCGTAAAAGGCCAAGGCCAAACCCAGCCGGTGCTGGAGCGAAACCGGGCCAACGAAATTCCGAAAATATGGGCGTTCGCCCAAAGCGATCAAACCGAAGTGCAGTTCCGCGACGTAGAGTTCTGGTCGACGCGCAAGGTGGCGACAGAGCAAACGATTTCGGATGTGGGCAGCTTCGAGTCGAATCTGTCCTACAGCGAAGGCACGTTGAAAGGAACCGTCACGAACAAGACCAAATTCGCCCTGCGCGACCTGACGATTTTCTCGGGAAGCCAACTGCAGGAAATACCGGAGCTGGCTCCGGGGGCGAGCGCAGAGGTCAATCTGCCTTTCCAGCCGTCCGCACAGGCGAGATTCGGGCATCGACAGTCGTATGCCATGCAGGCCTTGCCTGCGCATATGCGCTCCTTCCAAAACGAGCGGACGCGCGAGCAGGTCATGATCGAGATGCTGGAAATGACCGGGCGCAGAGGCAACCAGTCTGAAATCGTCAGAATCGTGGGCTGGACCAACCAGCCGGTTGTCGATGCCGCCGTGCAGCCAGAAAACGCCAAGACAGACAGCATCGCCCTGGTCACTTCGGAGCTGAAGGTGCAGCCGTCCAAGGACGGGCATGTGTACTACCCGACAGGGACATTTGACGTCACGCTGGCAGGCAGCTCCGTTCCGGTAGTGGATGAGGGCGACGGCTACCGTCTCGAGGCAGGAGATATCACATTTGACATCAATCTGAGCCAGGAAGGCAAAAAGCTGGCGATTACCAACGTGTACCTGTACACCTGGTCCGATGACAACACGACGTTTGCCAAAGAAGTGTACAACTGGAAGACAAAAGCCTACGATCTGTATGAAAAAGCGTTCAACAACAATGTCATGACAGGCGACAAGGCCGCTGACTATGTCTCGGCCGACGGCATGCTGCGCATCAAGTTTGCCCATCAACTGCCCGATCAGCGCCACATCGGCATTCCGAACGTCAGTGTGGAAGGGAAGGTGAGCCCGCTGTGATTCAAATCCGCAATTTGTGCAAGAGCTACGGGAAAATGCAGGCGTTGAAGAACTTGACGATGGATATTGAAAAAGGCACGGTGTTTGGCTTCGTCGGTCCGAACGGGGCGGGAAAATCGACGACGATGTCCATTTTGGCCACCTTGCTTGCCCCGACGAGCGGCAAGGCGTACGTGGGCGGCTACGAGGTGACGAGCCACCCGAAGGAAGTGCGCAAGCTGATCGGCTACATGCCGGACTTTTTCGGCGTCTACGACAATTTGACGGCAGAGGAGTACCTTGATTTTTACGGAGCGAACTACGATATTCCGGCGGCGCAGCGAAAGCAGATCATTCCCCAACTGCTCGATCTGGTCAATCTCAGCCACAAGCGGGATGCCTACGTCGACTCTTTGTCGCGGGGGATGAAGCAGCGGCTCGGGCTTGCCCGTTCGCTTGTGCACAACCCGGAAGTGCTGATCTTGGATGAGCCTGCTTCCGGCCTGGACCCGCGGGCGCGGATTGAGCTGCGGGAGATTTTGAAAGAGCTGCGCGACATGGGCAAGACGATCATTATCAGCTCGCACATTTTGCCCGAGCTGGCCGAGATGTGCGACGTCATCGGAGTGATCGAGGAAGGGACACTGGTGGCGTTTGGCCGGGTGGACGAGATTTACGCCAAAATGCAGGAGCAGCGAGTGCTGCGCATCCGCCTGACCGGACAGTTCGAGGAAGCGATGACCCGCCTGCGCGAAATGCCTGTCATTACGAGCGTGACGCGGGAAGGGAGCTGGGTGGTCGCGAGCTTTGCGGGAAACGACGAGCAGCAGGTGGAGCTTTTGCGGGAGCTTGCGGTCGCAGGCTATCCGGTGGCGGCTTTCAATGAAACGGTCGGCGATCTGGAAGACATCTTTTTGGAAATTACGAAAGGGGTGGGCTCATGAACGTCCTGAGACGATTGCGCAACCCTGTCCTGTTCAACGAGTGGAAAATGCGGATGCGGACGAACCGCTCGCCGTGGATCATTCTCTTTTACTTGCTGGTGCTGGGAAGCATGACCTTGCTCGCGATCTTTTTCATGACCAACGGCGGCAGCTACTACAATCCTGGCGAGACGCGGGAGCTGTTCATGATGCTGTCAGTCATGCAGCTTGGCATGATCGGTTTCGTCGTTCCGGGACTGACGGCCGGCGTGATCTCGGGAGAGCGCGAACGGCAGACGTTGAGCATCCTGTTGACGACGAATGTGAGCGCCACGCGGTTGATTTTGGGAAAATGGCTGGCCTCGCTCAGCTTCATGACCTTTCTCGTCTTTGCCACGATTCCGCTGTACGCCATCGTCTTTTTGTACGGGGGTGTCTCTCCGCTTCAACTCGTCAAAGTATTCGGCTTTTATGCGATTACCATGTTTGCTGCCGGCAGCATCGGCGTGCTCATGTCGACGCTCATCAAGCGCACGGGAATTGCTACGGTTGTCACCTATGCCATGGCGTTCGGTATTGCCATCGGGAGCAGTGTGCTGGCGGAAATCATTCGCGAGTTTATTCGCTATCAAAACCGGATGAATCAGGTCGCCTCTGCGCCTATGCCGATCTGGCCCGATCTGTTGCACAGCATCAATCCGGTGCTTGCCATGCTGAACATTTTTGATGAAGGGCCAGTCCGTGACTTGCGGGGCATAGCCAACCAGCAGAGCTTCTGGGCGAGCATTGATCCGTTCTGGTACTACTGCCTCTTCTATGGCGCGCTGACTCTCGGATGCCTGCTGCTTGCGATTTACTTCATCCAGCCCGTGCGGGGCAGGGTGCGCAAAGCGGCCGCAAAGGAGCAGTAAGCCATGTTTACGCCGAAAACCGACAATGAACTGAAGTCACTGCTGGAGCCGGTGCGCAGGCAACTGCAAAAACAGGTGCTGCTGCACCATGTAACACAGTACGGCTTGTGGGGAGCGGGGGGAAGCGCACTGCTTCTCCTCGTTGCCCGTTTTTGGCCGATCCCGTATTACCAGTGGTTTGTGGCGGCGCTGATTCCGTTGGCGCTGCTCGCGGGAGGGCTGGTTGCGCTCCGAAAAAAACCGACGCTTTTGCAAAGCGCGCAGGTGGCAGATGGAAACGGCCTGGCACAGCGGGTCGAGACAGCGTGGGAGCATCGCGAAAGCACTTCTTCTGTCGCGGTCATGCAACGGGAAGACGCCCTGCGGCACTTGCGCAAAAACTTGCCGCACATTATCGAGAGCATTCGCATTTGGGCTGGTTTGCAAAAAAAGCTGTACGCGACGGGCGGCTTGCTTGTGGCGAGCTTGCTCCTGGCGATTTTGCCGAATCCGCAGGATGGCATCCTCGCCCAGATGGCCCTGGAAAAACAGGCGATCGCCCAGGTGGAAAAAGAAATCGAGGCGATCAAGCAGGAGGCGAAAGCGAGCGAAGGCTTGAGCGAAGCACAAAAAAAGCGGCTTGAGGAAATGCTGGAACAGGCGAAAAAAGCCGTGGCAAAAGCAAATGATCCCGCCGAACGGCTCAACGCGCTGCGAGCGGCGGAAAAGCAACTGGAAAAGTTGCGGGCAGCGGAGCAGAGCAAGGCGGCGTCGCTGCAGAGCTTGCAGCGCAGCCTGGGCGGCCAGCAGTCGACAAAGTCGCTCGCGGACGCTCTCGCAAAAGGCGACCGCGAAGCGTTGACGGCTGCGCTTGCCCAGATGGCAAAAGCGATGGAGACGCTGGGTGAGCAGGAGCGGGCGGAGTTGACCCGTGAGCTGGAAAAAGCGGCAGAGCAACTGAAAAAAGACGCGGAGGCAGCCAGCTCGCAGGAGTTGGAGGAAGCCGCCAAACAACTGGCGCAGGCGGCCCAGGAGCTGGCCGCCGGCCAAGACCCGCAAGCGCTGGCTGCGCTGGAAGCGAGCATGCAGCAAGTGCTGGCAGAAGCCAGGCAGTCACAGCAGGCGATGCTCGCCGCTGCACAGGTGGCAGCCTCGCTCAATCAGTCGCAGATGACGCTGGCAAGCGCCAGGGCTGCCGCTGGCAATAGCGGGAGCGCGGGAGGCGCTGCGGCGGGAGCGGCCGGGGCAGGACAGGCGGTGCCGGCTGCCACGACACCTGGCGGCAGCCCGGCAGCATCGGGCACGGGCACGGCAGCAAACGCGAATCAGGCGCCCCCGCCTGCAAACGGCAGCCAGGGAGCAGGGCAAGGAAACGGCGCAGGCAACGGCGCGGGCAATGGTTCCGGGAAAGGGGCGGGCTTGGGCAACGGAAACAGTAAAGGCGCGGGAGCCGGGCTTGGCGAAGGAAAACACGAGCTTGTCACCGTCCCGTCCAGCCGCATCGGCTCAGACAGTGGTCCAACCGAAACAGTAGGCGGTCCGCTCGGCGCGGGGCCATCCCAGTCGCAGCAAAGCGGCAACACGCAGGTGACCTCCGGAGGAACGCTGCCGTATGAGGAAGTGTACGGCCAGTACGAGCAATTCGCCCGCGAAAGCATGGAAAAGGGCAGTATTCCGGGCGATTATCAAGACATCGTCAAAGACTATTTCAGCAAAATCGAACCATAAAAAGGAGGGCGCGGCTGTGGCACAGCAAACAATTGAGGATTGCCTGCAGCGGGTAGAGCTCGTCAGGCAGGAAATCGGAAAAGTACTGGTGGGACAAAAAGACGTCGTCGAGCAGCTTTTGTGGGCGGTTTTCGCAGGCGGGCACGCGCTGTTGGAGGGCGTTCCCGGGTTGGGGAAAACGCTTCTGGTAAAAACGTTGTCCCAAGCCTTCGAGCTTTCGTTTCAGCGCATCCAGTTTACGCCTGACCTGATGCCGACCGATATTACCGGAACGAACATTCTTTTGGTAGACGAGACAGGGCAGCAGTCGTTCCAGTTCCAGCACGGGCCGATTTTCGCCCATGTCGTGCTCGCGGACGAGATCAACCGGGCGACGCCCAAGACGCAGAGCGCGTTGCTTGAGGCGATGCAGGAGCGCACCGTCTCCGCAGGGGGCGTCACTCGTCCGCTGCCTGCGCCGTTCTTCGTTTTGGCGACGCAAAACCCGCTGGAGCAGGAAGGGACCTATCCGCTGCCGGAGGCGCAAATGGACCGCTTTTTGCTGAAAATCGACGTGCCGTACCCGACGGCAGACGAGTTGAAAACGATCGTGACGCGGACGACGACCGGACAGTCTGTGCAGGTGGAAAAGGTGGCTTCGGGGGAGCAGATCGCCCACATTCAGCAGGCGGCCCGCGAAGTTTTGGTGGCAGACGCGGTGCTCGATTACGCCGTCAAGCTGCTGCTCGCCACCCATCCAGGGGAGCAGGCCGTCGCCTCGGTCAACCAGTACGTGAGAAACGGAGCAGGTCCGCGCGGCGTGCAGGCGATCGTCTCCTTGGCAAAAGTGCGCGCGCTTTTGGCGGGACGCTACAATCTCGCCTACGAGGACGTGGAGGCGGTAGCGCTGCCGGCCCTGCGCCATCGGATTTTCCTCAACTTTGAAGGCGAGGCGAGCGGCGTGCGCGCCGACCAGATCGTCCGCGATATATTGACTGCGCTGGCGAGGGAAAAAGCATGAGTCAGCACTTGCTTGCCCCGTCGTGGCTGGCCCGGCTGGAACGGCTGCAGCTTGCGACGAGAAAAGCCGTCAGCGGCAACCGCGCGGGAAAGAGGCGGTCCAGACAGCTCGGCAGCTCGATGGAATTTGCCGATTTTCGGGCGTACGTGCCGGGCGACGATTTGCGGCAGTTGGATTGGAATGCGTATGCGCGCTCCGGAAAGCTGTTTTTGAAAAAGTACCTGGATGAAACCGAGCTGCACGTGAACCTGTACATTGATTGCAGCCGCTCGATGAGCTACGGTCAGCCGAGCAAGCTGTCGCGCTCGGTCCAGATTGCAGCGGCCCTGGGCTACCTGTCGCTGTGCCAGCTCGATCACGTCTCCGTCTACGCCTTCGACAGCCGCATCGTCGCGTCTTTGCAAGGGTTGCAGGGCAAAGGCCAGGCGCACAGGCTGCTGCATTTTTTATCATCGGTCCAAGAAGGCGGCACGGGTGATCTGCACGCCGCGCTCCGCCAGCCGGGCGCGGTTCGGGGCCAAGCGGGGATTTCGATTGTGCTGTCCGACTTTTTGTTTCCGGCGGGATACGCAGAAGGGCTGGCTTACTTGCAGGCAGCACGGCAGGAAGTGACGCTGGTGCAGGTGCTTTCCCAGGAAGAGCTGCAGCCTGCCTACGCGGGAGAGCTGCGCCTGATCGACGCAGAGACGAGTCAGGCAAAAGAAGTGTTCATGACCGGACTGCTGCTCGCCGAGTACCAGAAAAGCTTGCAGGAGTATCGGCAGGAGTTGGCCGCCTTTGCCTATGGGAGAGGAATCGCCTTTACAGGAATCGAGGCGGAGCAATCATTGGAATCCATCGTCTTTCACGTATTTCGGCAGGCGGGCATGATTCGCTAGAGAGGAGGGAGAGGAACAACTATGCAGTGGATGGGTTTGGGCAACTTGTGGTTCGCGCTGATAATCCCGGCCATCATCGTCCTCTACCTGCTCAAGCGAAAAGTAGAGGACCGTGTCGTGCCGAGCACGCTGCTCTGGCAGCGCACCTTGCAAAACTGGGAAGCGGTGCGGCCGTGGGAAAAGCTGCGGCGCAACCTGCTGCTCATCTTGCAGCTTCTGGCGGCATGTTTGCTGGTGTTGGCGCTGACCAGACCGGCGCTGCCGACGGAAGGGATTGCGGCCGAGCATACCGTGCTCGTCGTCGATACGTCAGGCAGCATGCTGGCAAAGGAAGGCGAAGAGACGAGGCTGGCGCGGGCTGTGTCTGAGGCGAAGGCGCTGGTAGAAAAGCTCGGCAGCGGGCAGACGATGACCTTGATCGCGGCGGGAAGCGAGCCGAATGTGCTCGTGTCCAAGAGCGCAGACCAACAGGAGCTGCTGGCGGCGCTGGGGAAGCTGACGGCCAATTTGGGGGCGTCCGATCCGCTGTCTGCGCTTTCGCTGGCGGGAGCCATCGCGGCGAACGAGCCGGGAAGCGGGGTCATCTGGCTCGGGGATGGACATGCCGAGCACAAGCTTGTTCCTCAGGCGCTTCCGGCTTCGTCCGCGAGCTTCCGGTTCGTGCAGATGGGACGGTCGCGTGAAAATGCGGGCATTGCTGCCTTCGTGACGCAGCCTGGGCAACAAGGCACAGAGGCGCTTTTGCGCGTGGACAACTACGGCAGCGCGCAGTCGCGGGGAACCGTGACTGTTTTTGACGACCAAGGCAAGCTTTTGGACACCGACTCTTTTGCGATCGAAGCGTCCGGCTCTAAGACTTTTTCGTTCAAGGAGCTGCCGAAGTCGCCAGCCTATCGCGCCGTGATCGAGCCGGAGCAGGATAGTCTGATGGAAGACAATGCGATCTGGAGCGTGCCCTTTGCGGCGAGCAAAGGAAAAGCCGTGCTCTACACCCCGGCGGGCAACCGCTTTTTGCATCAGGTCATGCAGACGGTTGGCAGCATGGAGGTGGAAACGGTCCAGAAAGCTCCCGAGCCGAATGCGGAAGCACGCGATCTGTGGGTATTTGACGGCGAAGTGCCGGACAAGCTGCCGCCGGGAAACATTCTCGTCATTGCGCCCGACAGGAAAACGGACTGGCTGCCGCTCGCGGGAGAACAAGAGTTGAATCAAGGACCGCAAGCGGTATCCGCAGACGATCCGCTGCTCAAATACGTGGACTGGCGCGAGGTGCATATTGCCAAAGCGGCGGTACTGGGGGAAATGCCGGGGATGAGGGCAGTAGTTCGTGCGGGCGACGTGGAGCTGGTCCGGGCAGGCGTGGTGGACGGCCGGAGAATCGCCGTCATTGCCTTCGACCTGCACAATTCCGATTTTCCGCTGCGTCCGGCTTTTCCCATCTTCATGCAAAACGTCGTGAACTGGCTCTCGCCTGCACAGGCGACGCCGATTGCCACAAGTCATCCCGGGGATGTGCTCACGATCCCGCTGACACCGGGCGCAATAGAGCGGCGCGTGACCTATCCAAACGGACAGCAGCAGCCGATCGCGGCGGAAGGGACCGTCTGGACGATGCAAGTGCCCGAGCAGCTCGGGCTGTACCGGATTGACGAGACGGCAGATACGGGGACGGTCAGCCGCTATTTTTCCGTGCGAATGAGCGATGCCGAATCGGATATTACGCCAAAAACGCTCAGTGTCTTCAGCGCTTCGGCCGGACAGAGCGAAGGAGAGCAGCAAGCGGCAAGCGCGACAGGTACGCAGGAGCTGACGTACTGGCTGGCAGCGCTCGTCCTGCTTGTTTTGCTGGTGGAATGGAGGGTGTACCAGCGTGGGTATTAATTTTACACAGCCGTTGTTTCTGCTGCTTTTGCTGCCCGCGGCATACCTCGTGGCAAGCTGGTGGCGGAAGCAAAAGCAGATGCCTGCAAGCCGCAAAGCCGTCATTTCCACGGTTCGCCTTGTCCTGTTTGCGCTGCTCGTCCTCGCTTTGGCAGGTACGCAACTGCTCACCCCTGTTCAGGCGAAAACGGTTGTGTTTGTCGTGGACCGTTCCGCCTCGATGAAGGACGATCCGCGTGTCCTCTCCTTTTTGCGTGAGGCCATCGGGCAAAAGCGCCCGGAGGACAAGTACGCCATCGTTGCCGTCGGAGCGGAAGCGGCGGTCGATCAGCCGCTGACGACGCGCGCAGAACTTGCGCCGCTCGGCGTCGAAGTAAACCGCCAGGCGACCGATCTCGCAGAAGGGATTCGGCTCGCTGCGGCCATGATCGGCAGCAACACCCGAGGCAAAGTCGTGCTGCTCACGGATGGCATCGCGACGAGCGGAGATGCAGCCAGGCAAACGAGACTGGCTGCGGAGCGCGGCATCGGCGTAGAGGCTGTCTCTTTGCAACAGCCGCAAGGAGACGAGGTCGTGCTGTCCTCCGTGCAGGTTCCGCAGCGGTTGTACGCTGGCGAGGAATACGCGATCACGGTCGATGTGGACAGTACGCTCGCTACCGAAGCGACGCTGCGATTGTACGAAGGAAATCGCGCAGCAGGCGAGCAAACGGTTCAGATTGATAAAGGGCACAATCGCTTCGTCTTTTCGCAAAAGGCGATGGAGCAAGGCTTTCATCGCTACCGCGTCGAAATCGAGCCGCGCCGCGATACCGTCCAGGCGAACAACCAGGCGACTGCCTACACACAAGTGGCAGGCGCTCCAGTCGTCCTCGTCGTCGAGGGCCACCCGGGCGCGGCAAAAAATCTCATCGAGGCGCTGCAGGCGGGCAACATGCAGGTGGAACTGCGCGAGCTTGCCATGCTGCCGAAGGAACTGGAAGGCTACAAGCAGTACGCGACGATTGTTTTGGCCGATTTGCCTGCAACACAGGTGAGCGATGCCGACATGGAACGAATGCGGACGGCTGTCCGCGACCTGGGCATCGGTCTGGTCATGACAGGGGGCAGTGACAGCTTTGGGATGGGCGGCTGGTTCCAGACGCCGATCGAGGAGGCGCTGCCCGTGCACATGGATTTGCGCGGAAAAGAACAGCTTCCTTCGCTTGGGCTAGAGCTGGTGATCGACAAATCCGGCAGCATGAGCGCCGATGCGAAGGGCGTCGACAAAATGGAGCTGGCGAAGGAAGCGGCGATACGCGCCACGACCATGATGAATCCGCAAGACTACATCGGGGTGATCGCCTTTGACGGCAGTCCGTGGGAAGTGGTTGCGCCCCAGGCGGTCACGAAGCAGGAGACGATCCATCAGCAAATTGGCGGCATCTACGCCGATGGCGGAACGGATATTTACCCGGCGCTGCAGTTGGCGTACGAACGGGTAAAAACAATGAACACGCAGCGTAAGCACGTCATTTTGCTGACAGATGGACAGTCCGGCATGCAGGACGATTACCAGGGACTTTTGCAGCAGATGACGTCCGAAAATATTACGGTGTCCACCGTCGCGGTCGGCGATGACGCAGACATGCAGCTTCTGGAAATGATTGCGCAGGCGGGAAATGGCCGTTACTACTTTGCCAACGATGCCGAGTCGATTCCGAAAATTTTCAGCAAGGAAACGGCGCTGGCCAGCCGCACGTTTATTGTGGAAAAGCCGCAAATACCGGAGGTGACGGGAGCCGGGATGTGGCCGAGCCTGCAGCACGCGCTGCCGCCGCTGCGGGCGTACGTGGCGACGACGGCGAAACAGACGGCGGAGACTTCACTTCTGAGCGCGGATGACGATCCGATTTTGACCCGCTGGCAATACGGGCTTGGCCGCTCTGTTGCCTGGACGAGCGATCTCGAAGGCAAATGGGCGCCGGACTGGATCGGCAACGGGCGGCTCTGGAACGAAGTGGTCGCCTGGACGTTTCCGCAGGTTGCCGAAGGAAAGTGGAAGACGCAAACGAGCATCAACGGAGCGACAGGCAGCGTCAAAGTGACGATGCCTGCCGGGGAGAGCCTGCCGCAAGAGTTGGAGGCGGTCGTGCTCAACCAGAAGATGCAGCGCGAAGTCATCAAGCTGAAGCCGATTGCGCCCGGCGTCCTGGAAGGCCAGTTTGAGACGGCAGAGCCTGGCACGTATATGATCCAGATTTCGGAAAAAGCGCAGGGACGGGTATTGGCGAGCCAAACGACAGGACTGACCGTCTCTTACTCGCCTGAGTACGGCATGACGCCGGACGGGGAAAAAGAGCTGCGCACGTGGCTGCTCGCGGGCGGCGGCAAGCAGATTGCCGAGCCGGAGGAAGTATTTGGCGGGGAGCTTCCCGAGAAATGGGATACCCAGTCGATCAGCGAATGGCTACTGATGCTTTCGGCCTTGCTGCTGCCAGTAGACATCGCCGTGCGCCGCCTGCAACTGCCGGAACAGTGGTGGGCCAAGCTTGCGAACCTGTGGCGCAGGCGGTCAGCACCAGCAGCAGCGGCTGGACAGCAAGCCGTGTTTGACAGGCTTTCCGACAGGCGCGCTGTGCTGACGCGCTTGCGGCCGGATGCCGCTGTGCAGGAGCAGGAGGGCAAGGCCAAGCCTGCGTCACAAGTACGGGCAGCCGTGGAGCCAGCGAAAAACAGGCCGGAAGCAGCGGCGCGAACACAGCAGCAAGCTCGCGCAGAGAGCGAGGATGCAGACGACACGTTGAACAGGCTGCTCGCGGCCAAGAAGCGGCGGAGCAAGCCGTAAGTCGCCAAGGCCTTTTGTACGCGGTAGAACATAGAACAAAGGCAGCCTGCTGTATGCCAGGCTGCCTTTGTTCCAAACGATTATTCCGGATGATTGCGGGTTGCGTGACCGGCTTCGTAAGGGGAGGTTACCCCTTCGTACAAAAGGTGCATGCTCATGCCAAGCGCGGCGTGATCCTGGTTGTGGCAATGATCCATCCACAGGCCGGGATTGTCGGCGCGAAAAGCCACTTCATACGTTTCGCCCGGGGCTACATTGAGCGTGTCCGTCCACCATGGACTTCCTGTGACGGGCTTGCCGTTGCGCGTGAGCACTAGCATGTGGTGGCCGTGCAAGTGCATCGGGTGATCCATGAAGCTGCGGTTGACGAACGTCATTTTCACCAGATCGCCTTCGGACACCATCATCATGGGCGTATAGGGGAACACCTGGCCGTTGATGGTCCACAGGCCGTCAAAGCGGCCGTCGTACATCCCGAAGGCGACGTCAAACAGCATCTGGTATTCGCGATCAAAAGGCGAGTTCGAGTCAAAGGGCAACGCCATCGGCGCACCGTAACGGGCGGGATCGAACAGCGGCAAATTGTCTTGCAGGGCAGGCGACTCTCCGCGGCCGTCCGGGCTGAGCAGCAGCCCTTTTTCCCCCGTCTTCCCTTTTCCGGCTTGCGCGAACAACACAGGGCGGTCCGGCATGGTGAAGTACAGGTCGTATCTGCCGCCAGCCGCCAGCTCCAATGCCTGGTTGGCGATCAGGTTCGGCTCGTTTACTTCGTTGCCGTCAATGGCTACAACCTGAAACGAGCTGCCGCAAAGCTGGTAGGTGACAGGCAGGTTTTCCGCGTTGATAAAGCGAAGTCTTACCGGAGTGCCAGGCGAAACCGTTTGCATCGCAAGCGTGTCAGCGCCGTTGATCGTCGCGCCTTCGCCTTTTGGCTTATGATGAATGACCGTGAGATCGCGAATGCTGGAGTCCGCTCCTTGCGCGCTTGCCGCAGGCTCGATCACCAAAGCGCCAAACAGTCCTTTTCGCACCTGGACCGATGCTTGCTGGTGCGAGTGATACCAAAACGTCCCGGCTTGTTCGGCTATGAACCGATAGACGTGCTTTTCGCCGGGGAGCACGGCGTCCTGTGTCGCTCCGGCTACGCCGTCTTCGGCATTGGGGACGTTCAGGCCGTGCCAGTGAATGGTGACGCCATCGGCAATATCTTTGTTTTCCAGCACGACCTCGACCAGCTCGCCCTGCTTGATGCGCAGCTCTGGGCCCGGGTATTGCCCGTTAAAAGTCCACGCCTCCATCGTTTTTCCGGAGGGCAGCCGCACGGTGGCTTTTTGGGCAGTCAGCTTGAATTGCCGATCGGCTTCTCCTTCGCGCGGTCCGGTCAAGTCCGCCACGCTCACCGTCTGAATGGCGGAAGAAGCGCGGTCGTGCCCGGCATGGGCCGATTGCGCGTGAGCAAACAGCCCCGTGCCGTGTCCGGTGTCGATGTTCGTATGATCTGTCATTTTGAACTGCTCAGGCAATTTGCTGGCAAGCAGCGCCTGATTGCCCCAGAAGACGATTCCTGCCGACACGAGCAACAGAACTGCCGTTCCGCGCAAAAAGCGCAAAAACGGCGCAGGCGGCTTCCATTCTCCAGGGCGAAAACAGCGCTGCTGCCGCCACGATTGCATGATCCAGAGTGCTGAGGTGCCTGCTACAAGCACGCCCCAGGCGAGCAGGAGAATCGATGGCTCCAAGGTGACAGCGGGGTAGAAAAATTGCAGGAAGCAGGCCGTCAAGCTGCCGAGGACAGACGCCTGCAACGGAACGATCAGCTCGGGGGCTGACGCCACTTTTCGCAAATCCGCATCGACCAGTTCAGGATCAGATGGCTGTGCGTTGTCGCTTGGAAGTAGTTCCGCCATTTCCGAAGCGGCGGCGTCCTCGGAGAGCAAGGACAGATCGGGATTATCCACGATGTAAGACGGCTTCTCCTTGGACTTGTCCAGCTTTGCCGCCAGTTGCCACAAGCGGGGCAGCGAAATGAATAGAACAGAGAGTAAAGGGACGACCATCAGGGGCAGGAAGCCGAGCGCTTTATCCTTTATGTAAAGCCAACCAAAGGATTGAAAAAACGCCCAAGTGACAAACAGTTGTCCGGCGAATGCGAGTACGGACAGCCAGACAAAAAACAGTGTCCAGCGTGCCTTTTTTGCCAGCGCCCGTCTGGTTGGCTGATAGACGAGCGCCTTGGCTTTAAGCGTAGGGATCAGCGCAGTGAAAACCAAAACGAGAAACAAGCCTTGATGGATCCCGGCGAGCACTTCAAAATCTGCCATAGAATAATTCCTCCCGTAAGCTTTCCATTCTTACATGATAGAGAGGTTCGGCAGTCAACCAAACGTACCCGGGCAGTATTTTCCCTCCGACTCAGGACGGATAACAAAAAGGAAAGGGGAACAGACAGCATGTCTTTTGATTTTGTGGAAACATAACAACGCTCTTTTCGCTGCCGTTCTCCGCCTCAATGGACGGGCTTTTGCAAACAGCTTGCCGTCTACAAAAAAGGAGGAGAACAAGAATGAACAAACAGAAGGAAATCGAAGCTATGCGACGCGAAGTGGAAGCGCCGTTTGCCGGATGGAATTTCCAACGGCTGACCGAGACGGGGAGGATGCAGGAAGCTCCTTTGTCCTGGAACTATCCGAGCGTGGTCAAGCAGCACATGAACGGCATCGGCTCCATGCTCGACATGGGCACAGGCGGGGGAGAGCTGCTGGCTTTGCTGCAGCCGCACCCTGCGCGGACATTTGCCACGGAAGGGTATGCGCCAAACGTAGGGGTAGCGCGGGCAAACCTGGAGCCGCTGGGCATTCAGGTGATCGAGGCGGATGGCGAGGATGAGCTTCCTTTTGAAGATCAATCGTTCGAGCTTATCATTAATCGGCACGAATCGTATTTGCCCGAAGAGATTCTCCGGCTGCTTGCGCCCGGCGGAGCCTTTGTCACACAGCAGGTTGGCGGGCAGGATAATCTGGAGCTGAACCGCTTGCTGGGGGCGCCGATCCCGCCGGATTACTTGCACTGGAACCTGGCATTTGCCACCGAGCAGTTGCGGGAAGCAGGCTTTGCCATTTTGCTGCAAAAAGAAGAAATGAGCTTCACCCGTTTCTATGACGTAGGAGCGATTGTGTACTATTTGAAGGCGATCGAATGGCAAATTCGCGATTTCAGCGTGGAGCAATACGCAGAAGCGCTGTTGGACCTGCAAAAGCGGATGGAGCCTCTCGGTTACGTCGATATTCCCAACCATCGCTTCCTGATCGTGGCTACGCCGGAAGTCAAATTTGTTAATAATTAGGCTGCCTTTTGTCGATAAGATAAATAGGGAGTGTTTTGGCAAAAAGCGCCCTTTGGGGCGTTTTTTGTTTGCAGAGGTGTCTTCCTGGGAATGATCTGTCAATCTATCGTATAAGGCAAAGGAGAAGTGAGCAAGGATGAGCAAGAGCCTGGCTAGTCGTGTAGTTGCGCTCGTGGCTGTGATTGTCGTGATTACGATGGCCGTCAATATTTTCATGATTAACTCAAACAGCGCTACTACCGTTGAACGTACGCTTTCACGCTCAAGCATTGGAACCGCTACGCATATTGCCGCAGGGATCGACTCTGAAAAGCTGGCGAAATTTTTGGCCCAGCCCGAGAAAAATGACGATTATCAGTTCCTGCAAAATACGCTGAAAGATTATGTGGAAAAGACCGGGGCACTTTACGTCTACATCCTCCAGGCCGATGGAGAAAAGGTCAAGATCATGGTGGACGGATTGGGGGATGAAAACTTCACGATCGGTCAGCCTACAACTTCGACCACGTTCGCTGACATTTCGCCAGTGCTTCAGGGTGGCACCAGCAGTACGCCAATCGTGCACGATCCGGTGTACGGAGCGTACCTCAGTGCGTTTGCGCCGATTCAGGACCAATCCGGAAAAGTCATCGCCGTGCTTGGCGTCGACACGGCAGCAGAAAAGGTTGAGCAAATAAACGAGCAGGTTCTCGCTGAAATTATGCCGCGCATTATCGCCTCCATGGTTGTTCTCACAGTGATTGCGCTTGTTTCCGTTTACTTTGTGGTGAAAAAAATGTTGCGTCCGCTGGGGGTTGTCCAGGAGGCGTCCACGCGCATTGCGGGTGGGGACCTGACGGAGACGCAAATTCCGGTTGCGAACAGAAATGATGAGATTGGCCGCATTGTGGTGGCATTCGGCGAGATGACGACGCAACTGCGCCAGATCATCGGCGGCGTCAAGGAGACGACGGAGAGCATTGACAATATGGCTGTCTCCATCCGCGAAGGCGCATCGTCTGTTCGCGAGCAAAACCAGAACATCGTCATCACGAGCCAGGAAATTGCTTCCGGCAATGAGCAGACCGCTACCGCGATGGAAACAGCCGTGCAGACGGTACAGGAATTTTTGAGCGAGCTGTCCGAGCTGAATCGCGCGATCGAAGCGATGGACGCGGTGTCCAACCAGGTATCTGACATCGGACAGAGCAGCTATCAGGTGCTGCAAGAGTTTCTCGCCGACGGAACGGAAACAAACCACCAGTTCCACGAAGTGCAAAATACAATGGCGATTCTCGAAGAAAAATCGCGCAGCATCAATGACGTGATTGAAACGATCCAGCAAATCGCCGGACAGACCAACCTGCTCGCCTTGAACGCAGCCATCGAAAGCGCGCGCGCCGGGGAGGCGGGCCGCGGATTTGCGGTAGTCGCCGACGAGGTGCGCAAACTGGCCGAGCAGACGGGAGCGGCGACGCTGGTCATTCAGGAGAGCATCAAGGACATCCAGGACCAGGTGAAGCAGGCGGCGGAAAAGACGAACGCGACTTTGAACCGCTACAACGCCGGAACAGAGCGCCTCGATACGGTGGCAAAAGAAATTACGGAGCTGTCCAATATGACGAACACG
Source organism: Brevibacillus sp. NSP2.1 (assembly GCF_000470975.2). Lineage (NCBI taxonomy): Bacteria > Bacillati > Bacillota > Bacilli > Caryophanales > Paenibacillaceae > Brevibacillus > Brevibacillus sp. NSP2.1. Next base: position 904,076 of record NZ_CP048274.1, read on the forward strand.
CTCAAGGCGTCGCTTGCCAACGTCATGTCCAGCGTGGAAACGATGAAGCACGGTCAAAACAAGGTGAACGAATCGGTCTTGACCGTCACCGCCATTTCCGAGCAGACGGCAGCCGCCACCGAAGAAGTATCGGCCACCATTCACGAAGTCAGCAGCAACGTAGACCAGTTTGTCGTCGAAATTCAGGAGGTCACAGAAAGCATCCAGGAGCTGCGCAGAAAAGTGGACACATTCCGCTTGTAAGCCCAGCCACCGAACGCTGGCATGCTGCGATACGAAAACAGCCCTTCGCCCAGGCTCCAAGTCCTGGCGAAAGGCTGTTTTTTTTGCAGGCGATCATCTCGCTTCGCGCGGGCTACCACATGCCCGCTGCGACGTGCACAGCTACTTGAAGCAGCAGCAAAATCGAGCGCATCCAGACAAACGCGCGCCGTTGCACAGGCGAGGGGACAGGGAAGAGCAAAAGCTCGTTGTTTCGCTTGCTCTGCTGCCGCCAGAGGCCGTTGAGCTGGCTTGCTGTCATCAGCAGCAACAGGGCAGCCGCAACCGTCTTCGCCAGCAGGCTGGGCAGAAGCAGCATGAGCGCGGCGCCGATCAGGACCAGCCGCCCGTACATCCCGGCCAGCTCGCCGGAGCGGAGGAACGTTTTGACGTACAAATGCCGCGCTGTATTCGCCTGGCTGTAGGGCACAAGCTGCGTCAGGGCCGTCAGCCAAAAACGCGGTTTTACCTGGCGCTGCAAGGCGGGAACATCCCGAAAGTTGTTCATGATTTGATAAAAGCGGTGGCGCAAGCGATTTTCCACCGCCAGCAGGCGGTACCATTGCAGCGGCAGCCCGGCCTGGACCTTGCGCATTTGCACATGCAGCCAGACGAGCAGAGCCGCGCCGATCACGCCGGCAAAAGGAACGTGACTGAAGCTGAGAAACTGCCCCGCGCTGAGCACCCATGCGAGCAGGAGATACGACAAGCCGAATCGGGCGAGCGTGTACAGCCGCTCCGTTTTTTTCGCGGACAGCCGCAAAAATATCCAGCTACTGTGAACGTTCCAGCCCTTCAACAGAAACGGAACCAGCCAGTACAGCCACAGTTGCGCCCCAGTTGCCCCGACAACGCCCGCGTACACGGGCGAAAGCAGGAGCAAAAGCACGAACAGTCCGACGCTCTGGACAGCGAAATTGTAGACTTGCGCTTTGCGAAAATAACCGCCCAGCCGCGTCTCGTGCGGAGTGAGAAAGAGCAGGTCCGCTTCCAGCAAAAAGGTGCGGTGAGGGCTGCGCGTGACGAAAAGGGCAATGACCAGCGCCAGGCCGTGCGCCAACGGGAACCAGGGCGGAATCATTGCGATGATTCCGCGGTAATAAAGGGACAGCAATCCGGTAAGAAAGACGGCGATAAACAGGACGCCGCCATTAGCCATGTACTGCGCATACCTGATAAATTCCGTGGAAAAGGCATGCAGTCTCTTCCGAAACAATTGATCCGCATCTATCTTCACTGTTTTTCATCCTCTACGATCTGCAAATAGATGTCATCCAGGGAGTGATTGGACAACCCTGTGAACTGGCGAAGCTCGTCCAGCGTGCCCTGGGCTTTGATTTCCCCTTTGTGCAAAATGATGAAGCGGTCGCAATACTTTTCCGCAGTAGCCAAAATGTGCGTGGACATCAGAATGCCTGCGCCCTGTTCCTTGCAGCGCTGCAGCCACGTCAGCAAGGCGCGGATGCCGAGCGGGTCGAGGCCGAGAATCGGCTCGTCCACGATGTAGAGCGGCGGCTGTACGAGCAGCGCCATCATAATCATGAGCTTTTGCCGCATCCCTTTGGAAAACTGCTGGGGGAAGCGGTTCTTCATCTCTTCCATGCGAAATTCCTTGAGCAGCAGTTCGGCCCGTTTGGCAAACTCTTCTTTGTCCAAGCCGTGGCTCATCGCCATCAGCTCGATGTGCTCCCACAACGTCAGCTCCTCGTAGTAGATGGGAGATTCGGGAATGTAGCCGTAAGAGAGCCGATAGCTGTCCGGCGCGGATTGAAACGATTGGCCCGCAATCTGAATCGAGCCGTCCAGCGGCTGCAAAAGTCCGAGAATGTGCTTGATGGTCGTGCTTTTCCCCGCGCCGTTCAGCCCGATCAGCGCGACGATCTCGTGGGAGTGAATCGCAAACGAAATATTTTTGATGACAGCGTGGCTCGGGGAGTAACCCCCTGTCACGTTGTTTACTTCCAGCAAGGCTGTCATGGTTTCCTCCTTCTCACCATAACGAATGGCAATCGGTCATCCTTCTATTGTAGCGCATCAGCAAAGATTTGGAAAAACTCAAGTGCGCAGCCTTTTTTGCGCGCCGGAGCAAAGGGAAGGGATAACCGTACAAGCAATGGCTTTGCGCCTGACATAAACAAGGTATTACAAGGGACGGAGGAGGTGTGACCTATGACGCCGGGAAAACAGGACAACCAAAGAGACATGGACGCGCATATGCAACGTATCTACCAGAAACTGGACAAATTCGAAGAAAGAACCGATCAGCTTGAGGGACAAATGACGATCGTTACGAAGTGGTTGGAAAGAATCGAGCACAGACTGGAACGCTTGGAAGACGTACGCATTGATTTGCTGCAAGCGATTGCGAAGCTACAGACTGAACTGAAGTTGAGAGAAGAAAAAGCGAATAAAGAGAAAGATATCATCATGCAGCTATTGAACGACGACAATCGGGACAAGGAAAATCTGGCACAGATCATCGAAGGAGAAAAAAGCAGGAGGCAGGAGCGTTTTTTGCAAATATGGGCGGTTTTGGGTCCCGTCATTGCCTCCGTCCTCACTTCTTTTTTTGCCCGATTTTTCATGTAGCCGCAAAAGCTGGCACATAATTATATAAGAATGTGGAAAAGTTGTGTAATCCTCATTCCATTTTTCTACCGTATCTCCTGACTATACTTGGTGGGCAGATAACAGAAAGTGAGGATATCCAAGTGAAGAAGTTCGACGTTTCTATACTTTCGGTTGCCGTTTTGCTGACCGGACTGGCTGTGCTCGGTGTCTACCAGGCAGGAGAGGCAGAGAAAGACCCGGTTCTGGTCAAGGCTGGTGATACCTCGATTACGCAATATCAACTGTACGACGAAATGAAGACGATGTACGGCAAGCAGATGATACACGAGCTGGTCGCCCAGTCGCTGATTTCACAGGAAGCCAAGGCGCAAAACGTTACGGTGACCAAGGAAGAAATGGACAAGGAAATTGCCTCGATGAAAGAACAGGTCGGCTCCGAGGAAGCGTTCAAAAACTACCTCCAGAGCATGGGGATGACCGAGCAAAAGCTGCGTGAGAAGCTGACGGTGCTGATGACCCGCGACAAGCTGCTCGACAAGGCGTTTCCGGTTACGGATGAACAGATCAAGAAATACTACGACGAGAACAAACAGCAGATGGGCTCGCCTGCGCCGGAATTTGAAAAGGTGCGCGATCAGATCAAATCTGTTTTGACCGATAAAAACCGCAGCGAAAACTACAACAATTGGCTGAACGAGATTCAGCAAACGCACAAGGTAGAATGGTACGACCCTTCCTTTGACGATCCAGCCCAGCCTGTAACGGGCTAAGCTTCTCGATCAACAAGACTTTCCCTCTCGCAAGCGACGAGCAGGGGAAGTCTTTTTCTTTGCAGCCAGGGGCAAGTTTTCCATTCCGTTCGTTTAGTAACGGGCACGGGTGGAAAAACTGGATAAATAATTGCCAATGTAAGGGAGCAATGAGATGGCTCAAATTGGCCCCAGCCTGGATGAGAATGTTCGGTATGTAAAAGAGGCGCTAGGATACAGCAATGACATAGTGATCCGCGAACTGGTTCTGGACAGCCGCGAGCCTGTACGCGCTGCTGTTGTGTACACGGATGGCATGGTAGATACCCACATGGTGCAGGGGGTTTTAATCAACAGCCTGCTTTACAAGACGCGCTTTAAAGAACTGGAGCTGGAACGCGAGGAAGAACTCGTCCCCTTTTTAAAAGATGCGGTTTTGACCGTTGGCGATATCGGTGACGTGGACAATTTTCCCGAGATGTTTACGGCCATGCTCTCCGGGTGCGCCATCCTATTCTTGGACGGATATGAACAGGCGATGGCGATCGGCTTGCAGGAATGGAAGGACAGAGGGGTGACCGAGCCGACGGCGCAAACGGTCATTCGCGGTCCGCGCGAAGGTTTCACGGAGAACCTGCGGACGAACGTTACGCTGTTGCGCAGGCGAATCGTCAGTGAAAAGATGTGGGTCGAGACGCGCAGAATCGGGGAAGTGACAAAGACGGAAATCGCGGTCGTGTACATCAAAGGTCTGGTCGAGGAAGGCGTTGTGGAGGAAGTCCGCAGCAGGCTGGACCGGATTGATATGGACGGCATCATGGAGAGCGGGATGATCGAGGAGCTGATCCAGGATGCAGCGTACACGCCGTTTCCGACGATCTCCAACTCCGAGCGCCCCGATGTGGTTGCCTCCAATTTGCTGGAGGGCAGGGTCGCGATCCTGGTGGACGGAACTCCGTTTGTGCTGACCGTGCCTTCTTTGTTCGTCGAGTTTTTTCATTCCGCAGAAGACTACTATCAGCGGGCTGATTTCAGTACGCTGATTCGGATGCTGCGATTTATTTGCTTTTTTATCGCGCTGCTCGCGCCTTCTCTCTATATCGCGATTACCACTTTTCATCAGGAGATGCTGCCGACCCAACTGCTCATCAGTCTGGCGGCGCAACGGGAGGGCGTGCCTTTTCCGGCTTTCGTGGAGGCGGTATTGATGGAGATCGCCTTCGAGATTTTGCGGGAGGCGGGGATTCGCATGCCGCGCGCTGTCGGGCAGGCGATCTCCATTGTCGGGACGCTGGTAATCGGCCAGGCCGCAGTAGAGGCGGGTATCGTGTCTGCGGCGATGGTTATCGTCGTTTCGATTACGGCGATCTCCAGCTTTATTTTTCCGGCGATCAACATGTCGATTCCCGTGCGCATCCTGCGCTTTCCGCTGATGGTGCTGGCGGCCTCCTTCGGCATCTACGGCATCATTGTCGGGGTGCTCGCTCTGGTGCTGCACTTGTGCAGCCTGCGTTCGTTTGGCGTTCCGTACATGAGCACGTTTGCTCCGTTTTCATTCAAGGAGCAGCGGGATACGATCCTGCGCCTTCCCCGTTGGGCCTTGGACAAGCGGCCTGAGTCGATCAGCAAGCGCAACCTGCGCCGCCAGTCAACGAAAATGAAGCCACCCCCGCCCGGCAAGTAGCACACGAAAAGCAAAGGAGTGGACTTCCATGAAAGGCATAAAAGTGCTTCTCTGCATCGCGCTGGTCATGCTCCTGGCCGGTTGCTGGAACCGCAAAGAACTGAACGATCTGGCTATCTGCGTAGGTATCGGAATCGACAAGGCGGAGCACGGCTATACCGTGTCTGTCCAGGTGGTGGACCCGGGGGAAGTAGCAGCCAACAAAGGGAAGCCAGGTAGGGCTCCTGTCACGCTTTTTTCCATGAATGCCCCTACTGTTTTTGAGGCGCTGCGAAAAATGACGACGGTCTCTCCGCGCAAAATCTATATGTCGCATACAAGGATGCTGATACTGGGCGAGGCGATGGCGCGGGAAGGAATTGCTCCCGTGCTTGATTTTGTGTCGCGCGACCATGAATTTCGCACGGATTTTTACATTGCTGTGGCGCGCGGAACGACGGCGAGCAGTATTTTGAAAGTGATTACGCCGCTTGAGCAAATCCCGTCCAACGAGCTGTTCGCCTCGCTGGAAACGTCTTCTAAAGCATGGGCTCCGACTGTTGCGGTGACGCTGGATCAGTTGATTGCGGATTTGACGAACAACGGTAAGCAGGCAGTGCTGACGGGCATTCGCTTGACTGGTCCGGCGGTGGAGGGGGATCGGCGGAGCAATGTGGAGCAGATTGATTCCAACGTGCTGCTGGAATACTCCACGTTGGCGGCGTTTCGCGGAGACAAGCTGATCGGCTGGCTAAACGAAGCGGACAGCAAGGCGTACAACTACATTGCCGGAAACGTGAAAAGTACGGCGGGCAGCCTTCCGTGCAAAGGCGGAGGAAGAATGACGATGGAAGTCATGAATGCCGATTCCAAGATCAAGGCCAGCCTGAAAAACGGCAAGCCGGAAATCACGGTCCTGATCCAGTTGGAAAATGACATCGGCGAGGTGCAGTGCAATATTGATCTGACGAAGATGGAGACGATCGAGCAAGTGGAAAAAGACGCAGAAAAAGGGATGGTCGAGAGTGGAATGCGCGCTGTCGCCTACGCCAAAAAAAGAGGCGTAGACATTTTCGGCTTCGGCGATGCGATTCACCGCAAATACCCGAAAGTGTGGAAGCAACTGGAGAAAAACTGGGACAAGGAATTTGCCAAGCTGCCGGTGCATATCCAGGCGGAGGTCAAAATCAGGCGGTTGGGGACGATCAGCAACGCCTTCAAAGAAAAGTGACCGAGCGAGGAGGAGCCATTCCTGTAATGAAGAAATTTGAGCTTTGAAAGAAAAAAGCGCCTCCTGTATGCTGGGTCTTGGAATGGTCACATTCACACTGCCCTAATGAAAAGGAGGACGCTCTACATGAAGTATAAGCTGAAACAGAAACAGAATCAACGGATTACACGAATTACCGAAAAAACACTGGTTGTTGGCGCGGACATCGCCAAAAAGATTCATGTAGCTCGAGCCGTGGATTTCCGAGGCATTGAGCTTGGGAAAGAATGTGTGTTCCACAACGATCAGGAGGGGCTAACGAAACTGGCTGCGTGGATGAAGGAGCTTGGCCGGATACATGAGAAAACCGACATCGTATTTGGCATCGAGCCTACCGGACACTACTGGTTCCCGTTAGCGGCATTTTTGAAGGAGCAAGACATCAGGGTCGTCGTCGTGAATCCGCACCATGTGAACAAGAGCAAAGAACTTGAGGACAACTCGCAGACCAAGAGCGACTACAAGGATGCGAAGGTCATTGCCGACCTGATTCGGAGCGGGAAATATTCAGAGCCCAATTTGCCGACCAAGGAATATGCAGAGCTACGCATTCTGATGAATTTTCGGGAGAAGGTCATGGTGAGCTTGAATCAAGTGAAAGCTCGGATTACAAACTGGTTTGACCGCTACTTTCCGGAGTATCCACAAGTGTTTAAGGACTGGGAAGGCAAGGCATCACTGATGACCATGCGCCAGTTTCCCACTCCAGAGGAGATTGTCTCGATAGGCGCCAGAGGCGTTCTCACACATTGGAAGACGGAAATCAAGCGTGGGGTGGGCATCAAGAGAGCGGAGCAGCTCTATGCTGCCGCTACGGTCTCTATCGGGCTTACCGAGGGGCTGACAGCTGCCCGAATCGAGCTTGCCGCCTTGCTGCAGCAGTACGATCTGTACTGCAAGCAAGAAGAAAGCATTATGACGGAAGTCCTGCAGATTCTGGAGAAGATCCCCGGAACGAAGCAAATGCTGAGCATCCCAGGGATTGGCATTCTGACCGTCGCCGGCTTCTTGGCGGAGGTTGGCGATCTGAACAACTACGACCATGGACAGCAGATCATCCGTCTGGCTGGGCTGAATCTGACGGAGAACAGCTCTGGAAAACGTAAGGGAAAGACCGGAATCAGCAAGCGGGGGCGCTCTCGCCTAAGAGGCATCTTGTTCCGCTGCATGCTGCCGATGGTAGCCAAAAACAAAGAGTTTAAAGCGCTCCACGAGTATTATACAACGCGTAGTCAAAATCCGCTCAAGAAGAAGCAATCGATTATCGCCTTATGTGGAAAACTGGTTCGCGTCCTCTATGCACTGGGGACAAAGCAGAAAGAGTATAACGCAAACGAAGTATTGGGGCCGATTCGACAAGCCCAGCTACAACAAAGTGCTGCATAAAGCTTATCAACAAACCTGTCATCTCGCTTATTCACATGTGTACAACCATGACAACGGAAGCACCGGAGAAGCCGAAGAATTATAATCCATAAGGGCAACGACCCAGTCGAGGAGCTAGAATCGGCCTCCACCCCTTGAGAGGTAGAACGAAGGAATGTAAGGGCATAGACCCAGCGTGACATGGGAGGGTAAACCCCGAGGGCGGATGTGGAGATCCACTGTGCGATCATACCTTTTTATCCACAGTCTGGAAACTGGTGATTGCAGGCTCTATTCCCGCCACAGCCCTTACAGAAATATTTGTATCTCCTTCAATCTTCCGACAAGAGCTTTAAGATGTCAAAGTTAAAAAACAGAGAATGAGCGAGAAAACAGGAGAAAACATTACTTTATAGTGGGAGGATAAATGTCTACGCTGACAGTTGTGCTCGTCTCGATTATCGTCTGCCTGTATGAGCTGCCCAGACTGATCCGCCAGAGGCAGAAAAAAGAAATGACCGTCTTCGTCGCGATGCTTGTCATCAGTGTCGGGCTGTACGCCGCCACGCAATACGGGCGGCTTGCCAACCCTGTGTATGTGATGGAATGGATTTTCAAGCCGATGAGCGATGTCATTAGCAGTTGGCTGCGTTGACAAGGGGGAGGATGGCGGGGATTGTCGGCCAAAAGCGGGGCATACTGAGAAGACCCCAGCATAAGGAGTGGGAACAAACGTGGACGGTCTTTGGATGAAGTTGCTTGTAAGCCCGATCTTTGTTGTTTTGGCCGATGCGCTCTTTCCCGAGGTGAATTTTGCGAACTTGTACCAGTCGGTCGGAGTGGGGTTCGTGCTCGCTCTCGCCGGTTTTTTTCTGGACAGGGCCATTCTCGCGCCCGGCAGTCTTTGGCTTACGACCGCTATTGATTTCATCATCGGCTTTCTCATCGTCTACGGCAGCGTCGTCTTTTTGCCAGAGGCCCAGGTTTCGCCGATAGGAGCGGGATTTGTCGCGATCTTTTACGGGGTGGCCGAATATTTGCAGCATACGTGGTTGCTTAGAGCCATCCGTTCGGGAAATGAATAGAGCCGCGCATGATAAAGGACAGCTCCGACGTCTAAAGAAGACGGGAGGCTGTCCTTTATGCTGTTGCTTGGGTCTACGAGAAAAGCGGTGGCGTTCAGTCTGCGCGGTGGGAGGAAGGCGACAGCTTTTTGACAACCAGCCGCTCGATCCAGCGCCAGGGAAGCAGCGTTTTTGCCGCGAGCATCAGCACCGTGCTTCGCCCGACCGGATAGCGAAAGCGGGGAGCGGGGCTGGTCGCGGCGCGGACGATTGCGGAGATGACGGCGTCCGGCTCCGGGGCAGACCGCATGATTGATTCCACATGCTGGCGCAGCAGCTTCATTTGCCCGGCATAGGCGGAGTCGGAGTCTGGGACAGGCTGCTGGGTTTGCAACGCCTTTTCCCAGATCGGAGTGCGATACGAGCCTGGCTCGATGACGCTCACATAAACGTGATAGGGCAGCATCTCCAGGCGCAACGACTCGCTGAAGCCTTCGACTGCGTGCTTGGAAGCGGCGTAGGGCGAGAGGCCGGGGAAGCCGAAGCGGCCGCTGATGCTGCTCAGATTGATGATCCTTCCTGCTTGTTGTCGCCGCATGTGCGGCAGCACGGCGCGAGTGACGTCGATCAGGCCGAACACGTTGACTGCAAACTGGCTGCGCCAGTGCTCGGGAGGGATTTCCTCGGCAAAGCCGCCGTAGGCGCAGCCTGCATTGTTGAGCAACAGGTCGATGCGGCCGTGCCGTTCGATGATGCTGGTGATCGCCTGCTCAATTTCGGCGGGGCGAGTGACGTCCAAGGAAATCACTTCCATATGTTCGCTTGCTATATGCAAGTTTGCAATTTTGTCAAGAGGGCCCCTTTTTTCCAGGTCGCGCATGGAAGCGATTACGTAAAATCCGGCCTTGACTAATGCCACAGAAGCGTTCATTCCAAAGCCGCTAGAGGTTCCAGTGATTAGTGCTATTGGTCTTTTTTGCATGCGAATCTCCTTTAACTTCCCTGAACTGGTTACATTTCTCTTGAAAGTTCACAAATTTGTTCATAAATTTGTTAACAAAATCATAACAAATAGCCTTTAGATTAAGGAAAATTTATGTATACTTAAATGGTTACCACGCACTGGTAGAAGTCTGCTTTCTTGGCCTTACTCTTTTTGTTTGTTTTAGAAATGACTGCTAATCCTTTTCCTGATTGGGTATGATAGTTGGGGAAAGTATAGCTAGCTATTTCTTACGCAAATGAAAGAGTACGTAAGCTTCTAGTTGTAAGCGTGGCTAGAACGTTACCAACACGAAGAAAGAGGGGTTCATTGGTATGAAGGGTTGGCAACAGTTTTGGCGTCAGCTTTCTCTTTTTGGTCTGCTGGCGCTGGTGTTAACCGGGTGTGGCAAAGATGAGCTCTCAGCGCTCAAGCCTTCCGGCCCGGTGGCTGCGATGCAGTATGACCTGATGAAGCTGTCCTCCGCTATCATGATCGGCGTCTTCATTGTCGTTATGCTGATCTTTACGTACGTCCTTATTCGATATCGTAAGCGCCCGGGACAGCAAGGCGTTCCAAAACAGGTCGAAGGCAATCATGCACTTGAGATTCTTTGGACGGTTATTCCTTTCCTGCTCCTGATTGTCATGGCGATTCCAACCGTTACGACCGGTTTCGCTCTGCACAAGGAATATCCAAAAGAGGAAGCGCTTCAAGTGAAGGTAATCGCTCACCAGTTCTGGTGGGAGTTCGAGTACCCTGATCTGGGAGTAGCAACCGCACAAGACCTCGTTCTGCCAGTTGGCAAAAAGGTTCAGTTCCACGTGACCTCTGCTGACGTAATGCACGCATTCTGGATTCCGGCATTGGGCGGCAAGATCGACACCAACCCAGGCCAGGAAAACAAGATTTGGCTGCAAGCAGACAAGACAGGCATTTTCTACGGTAAATGCGCGGAGCTCTGTGGAGCGTCCCATGCCTTGATGGACTTCAAGGTGGAAGTAATGGACCAGGCTGCATTTGACAACTGGGCAAACGGCATGAAGGGCGTTCAGTCCAAAGAGCCGGTAGCTGCAACATCCCCAGGTGCTGCACAAGGTCAAGAAATCTTCAACAAAAGCTGTCTCGGCTGTCATGCCATTGCCGGCAAAGGCGGCAAACTGGGTCCAAACCTGACCAACTTCGCGGATCGCGAGCGCGTAGCAGGTATTCTCGCCCATACGCCTGAGAATGTGGCAGAGTGGCTGAAAGATCCGCAAAAGGTGAAACCGGGCAACAACATGCCTAACCTCAACCTCGACGATGCACAAGTGAAAGCGCTTGTAGAGTACATGTCTACACTCAGCGTGAAGTAATTACCGTAATGAAATGACATTCGTCATAGGCAGTTACGCTTAAAAAGGAGGTAAACCTGTGTCTGCACATGCTTCTCACGCACCCGCGCCAAAACGTTCAGGGCTGTGGGATTGGCTCACGACAGTGGATCACAAGAAGATCGCGATCCTGTACTTGATTGCCGGCGGAATTTTCTTTCTGGCTGGCGGTTTCGAAGCCCTGCTGATCCGTTTGCAGTTGATGTATCCAGAAGCTCAAGTGGTTGGTGCCAAGACATTTAACGAACTGATTACCATGCACGGCACCACGATGATTTTCTTGGCAGTCATGCCGGTCATCTTCGCGCTGATGAACGCGGTCGTTCCGCTGCAAATTGGCGCACGCGACGTAGCATTCCCATTTGTTAACTCTCTCGGTTTCTGGCTCTTCTTCTTCGGGGGAGTGCTCTTGAACACCAGTTGGTTCCTTGGTGGAGCGCCAGATGCCGGATGGACATCTTATACAACTTTGGCTTTGAACCAATTTAGCGGCCGCGGGGTAGACTTCTACGTTCTCGGTCTGCAAATTGCCGGTCTTGGTACGCTGATCGGTGGTATCAACTTCCTGGTTACCATCATCAACATGCGTGCTCCAGGTATGACATTCATGCGTATGCCAATGTTCACCTGGGCGTCTTTTGTAACATCCGGCCTGATTCTGTTCGCGTTCCCTGCGATTACAGTCGGCCTGGTTCTGTTGATGTTCGACCGTCTGTTCGGCGGTAACTTTTTCAATCCGGACGCTGGTGGTAATGTTGTCATTTGGCAGCACTTGTTCTGGATTTTCGGTCACCCCGAAGTATACATCCTGATTCTCCCGGCATTCGGTGTGATTTCTGAAGTCATTTCCACCTTCTCCAGAAAGCGCCTGTTCGGTTACAGCTCCATGGTATTCGCAACCGCGCTGATCGGCTTCCTTGGCTTCATGGTGTGGGCTCACCACATGTTTACAACCGGTTTGGGCGCTATCGCCAATACGCTGTTCGGTCTGGCAACGATGTTGATTGCGGTGCCTACGGGTATCAAAATCTTCAACTGGCTTTTGACCATGTGGGGCGGACAAATCCGCTTCCCTACCGCAAACCTGTTTGCAGTAGGCTTCATCCCGACGTTTACAATCGGTGGTATGACAGGGGTTATGCTCGCGGTTCCGCCGGCTGACTACCAATACCATGACAGTTACTTCGTAGTAGCGCACTTCCACTACGTTATCGTAGGGGGTCTTGTGTTCGGTCTGTTCGCAGGTCTGTACTACTGGTGGCCGAAGATGTTCGGGAAAATGCTCAATGAAACACTTGGTAAATGGAACTTCTGGACGTTCTTCATCGGCTTCCATCTTACCTTCTTCCCGCAGCACTTCCTTGGCTTGATGGGGATGCCGCGCCGCGTCTACACGTTCCTGAAAGGTCAGGATCTCGATGTCGGGAACTTCATCAGTACGATCGGGGTATTCGGTATGACGATCGGTACCATCCTGTTCCTGGTTAACGTCGTTGTTTCCGCAAAAGGCAAACGCGCTCCTGCAGACCCGTGGGATGGACGTTCGCTTGAGTGGTCGATTCCGTCGCCACCGCCTGAGTACAACTTTGCGCAAACACCGCTGGTTCGCGGTCTGGATGCATTCTGGATTGAGAAAATGGCTGGCAACAAAGGCATGACACCTGCTGAACCGCTTGGTGACATCCACATGCCGTCGCCATCGTTCCTGCCTTTCCTGATGTCTGTAGGCTTGTTTGTTGCGGGTTACGGCTTCATGTACCACAACTACTTTGTCGTGGTTATCGGCTTGCTCGTGACATTCGCCAGCATGTTCGCCCGTTCTGTAAAAGACGATCCTGGTTATCATATTCATGAGGACGAAATCGAAGAGAAAGGGGTTAAGGCTTAATGGCTACACATCATGCAAACGCAGTATTACCTGATGAACCGGAAAAAGCCACCCTTGAAGGCAAGAACAAGATTCTTGGCTTCTGGCTCTTCCTTGGCGGGGAGACAGTTCTTTTCGGTTCCTTGTTCGCAACATTCATCGCGCTCCGCGATCAAGTAAACGGCGGTCCTACATCGCAGCAACTGTTCGACATGCCGCTGGTTGCAGCCGCAACGCTGATCCTGCTTACCAGCTCGATGACAAGTGTTATGGCTACGCTCGCCCTGCACAAGAAAAACCTGAAGATGATTCAGGTATGGCTGACCATCACTGTACTGCTCGGCCTCGGGTTCCTTGCGCTGGAGATTTACGAGTTCGTGCATTACGTGCATGAAGGCCACAAAATCTCGACGAGTGCATTCGGTTCCGCGTTCTATACGCTGGTTGGCTTCCACGGGGGCCACGTAGCGTTCGGGATTTTGTGGATCATCCTGTTGCAGTTGTCGGCAGTGAAAAAAGGTCTGACGGTAGTAACGGCTCCGAAGTTCTACCTGGCCTGCTTGTATTGGCACTTTATCGACGTAGTGTGGGTGTTCATCTTTACCGTTGTATATCTTATGGGTATGATCGGTGGAAAGGTGGGGTAATCTATGGGAGCACATGCTCAAAATGAAGAGGTACGCAAGCCGAAAGTAAAACACGACAGTCCTAAACGACACGTAGTGGCTTTCATCGGATCTCTCGTATTGACCGCACTGGCATTTATTGCAGTAGCGTATGAAGTGGTTCCGGCAGGTTTCACCGTACCGTTCATCGTCGTACTGGCCTTCGTTCAGGCGCTCTTCCAACTGTTTGTTTGGATGCACATGGACCAAAAAGGCCATGAGTTTGCACGAGTCAGCATTTTCGCCGGGTTGTTCTTTATTCTGGTTGCGATAATCGTCTTCGTTTACTGGGTGTGGATTTAGAACGCCAGGCGCGACAAAGAGGGCAGACGCCATGTCTGTCCTCTTTTTTTACAGATAAGAATGGATAAGGTTCTTATCCCGTATAGGGGCAACTAAGGCTGCGCCCATGGCTTGGCGCAGCCAAGTTTTCTGATCGGCTGTCGGAAGTCATTTCTGGCAGCCATTTTTTTGTACTATCGAAGCAAAACAAAGATAAGCATGATGATAGTAGCAGGTTTTGCACCAGAAGATTCCGGCGACAGAGTTTTCTTGCTTTTTGAAAAATACTTGCACCTGTCGGAAAGGCTTTATATAATAAAAATATAAACATGCGTTAAAATAACGTTATATCATTATCTCGTCACATGTTTTGCGAAATAAACTGATGAAAGCAGGGATCGTAATGGTGAAATTGGTGGCAATTTATCGCAAGCCTGAAGATATCGAGGCTTTTGACAAGCACTATTTCGAAGTGCACGCTGCACTCGCAGAAAAAATGCCTGGCCTGGTCAAGATGGAAGTGAGCAAGGTTTACGGCACGCCAATGGGCGAGTCCGATCTGCACCTGATCGCAGAAATGTACTTTGAAACAAAAGAGGCTCTGTTGGAAGCGTTGTCATCTCCAGAGGGACGTGCAGCAGGAAAAGACTTGCGTGGATTTGCCGGCCAAGTGGTGTCCATGCATTTTGCTGAAGTGGTCTAATCGATGAGCGGGAAAACATTTGTCGACGAGCGAGAGCTTCATCGCAAGCACTACGATGAAATTTGCGAAAAGCTGAAGCAAGACCAATTTGCCCAATTTTTAGGCGTCAAGCTGATCGAGCTTGGGGAAGGGACGGCGACAGCGGAAGTGACCGTGGCCGAACACATGCTGAACGCACACGGCACAGCGCATGGCGCGATCATTTTCTCCCTGGCTGATTTTGTTTTCGCAGCAGCCTGTAATTCCTACGGCAAAACATCCGTGGCGTTGTCTATGAACATCGGATTTTTGGCCGCAGCCATGAAAGGAAACCGACTGGTGGCAACTGCCACGGAGGAGAAGAAGAACAACCGGACAGCCTGGTACCGCATCCGTGTAGAAACCGAGCATGGCCTGGTAGCGACATTGGACGCCCTGGCGTATCGGAAAAACGAATACTTCGTCGCGATTGACGAACCGAAATAAACCAAATGCGAAAATCAGACAGGGAAAGGAAGCCGAATGCGAGGAGCACAGGCTCCTTTCACTGTTTCACGAGGATACTAACACGGGGGCGAGAGGATGACAGTGGAAATCCGCAATCGTTTTAACCACTACCTGGGCATAGAAGTCGTACATCGAGATGAACAGGGCTGCAAGGTAGCGCTGAAAATTCGCCCTGAGCTGTTCAATAGCATCGATGGCGTCGTGCATGGAGGCGTAACGGCGACACTGGCTGATGTAGCGATGGGACATGGAGCCGCTCCCCATGTAGACGGTGTGCAACAATGCGTCACGGTAGAGAGCAAGATTCAATATTTGTACCCTGCTCGCGGAGAGCGGCTGGAAGCCGAATCGCGCGTTTTGAAGCAGGGAAAAAGCCTGATTATTATGGAAGCGCGCGTGACCTGCGACGGGAAGCTGGTTGCTTTTGCGACAGGGACGTATGCGCGGGTCAACCCGAACCGCTAACCGCACTGGAGGAAATGGCTGCACAAGGAGGACGCAGAGCATGGAGGAAACCGTTCGCTTTGAACGAGACGGCCACGTGGCGATCATCACGCTGAACCGTCCGGATGAGCTGAATGCACTGAACTACGACACGCTGGAACGTCTGGGTGACCTGATCGAGCAGGTGCGGCTGGAGTCAAAAGACATCCGCGTCCTGCTGATAAAAGGCGAAGGCCGGGCGTTTTGCGCAGGGGCCGATTTGAAAGAACGCCGCACGTTAAACGAGCAGCAAGTACGGCGCAACGTCCGCAAAATTCGCGATGTGTTCACCGCGTTGGAGCGGCTGCCACAGCCGACGATTGCGCTGATTAACGGCTTTGCCTTTGGCGGAGGCTTCGAGCTGGCGCTTGCCTGCGACTTCCGCTACGCACTGGAAGACGCCAAGATGGGGCTGACTGAAGTGAGCCTGGGCATCATTCCAGGGGCAGGGGGGACGCAGCGTTTGTCCCGGCTGATCGGTCCGGCCAAAGCGAAAGAGCTGATTTTGACGGCACGCCGCATTCAGGCGACGGAAGCCAACCGCTTAGGAATCGTGAATGGGACAGCCCGCGATCAGGAAGAATTGCATGCGCTGGCAATGGGACTGGCCCATGAAATTCTCGGCAACGCGCCGCTCGCCGTCTATCAGGCAAAAGCCGCCATCGACCGCGGCAGCAGCGTCGATTTGCAAACAGGGCTGGATGTAGAAACGATGTGCTACGAGGTCATTATTCCAACCAAAGACCGTCTGGAGGCGCTGGAAGCGTTCCGCGAAAAGCGCAAACCTGTATTCAAGGGCGAATAAGCAGCAAGCATGCAAAGACATAACGTAATGGAATGAGGGAAACGGCATGATCTTTAATACGGAAATGGAAACGCTGTCAAGAGAAAAAATGACTCAACTCCAACTGGAGCGCTTGAAGGAAACGGCCGCACGCGTCTACGAACGAGTGCCGTTTCATAAAAAAGCGTTCGACGAAGCAGGGGTAAAACCGGAAGACATCCAGTCCATCGAAGACATCCGCAAGCTGCCGTTCATGAAAAAGACAGACCTGCGGGAAAACTACCCATTCAAGCTGTTTGCGGTAGACATGAACGAAGTCGCCCGCATCCACGGCTCGTCGGGGACAAAAGGCAAACCGACCGTTGTCGGCTACACGAAAAAAGACCTGGAAAACTGGGCGGAAATCGTGGCCCGCGCGATCTGCTGTGCCGGCGGCCAGCCAGGGGACATTTTCCACAATGCGTACGGCTACGGCCTGTTCACAGGAGGGCTTGGCCTGCATAACGGCATCGAGTATCTCGGCGCAGTAGCGGTTCCTGTATCCGGCGGCAACACTTCCCGCCAGATCACGCTGATCGAGGACTTCCAGCCGCGCGGAATCGCAGCGACGCCTTCCTACGTGCTCAACATCGTCGAGGAAATGAAAAAACAAGGCATCAACCCGCGGGAAACCAGCGTCAAATACGGAATTTTCGGGGCGGAACCGTGGTCCGAGGAAATGCGCGTACAGCTTGAAGAAGCGCTCGATATTAAAGCGGTGGACATTTACGGCTTGAGCGAAGTCATGGGGCCAGGCGTATCCATCGAGTGCCACGAAGCGCAGGATGGACTGCACATCGCAGAAGACCATTTCTACGCCGAAATTATTGATCCGAATACAGGCGAAGTGCTGCCTTACGGACAGGAAGGCGAACTTGTTTTCACCTCTTTGACCAAAGAAGCGTTCCCGGTGATCCGCTATCGCACAGGAGACATCGCTTCGCTCAATCCGGAGCCCTGTAAGTGTGGCCGCACGACCATGCGCATGTCGCGGATCAAAGGGCGCGTAGACGATATGTTGATTATTCGCGGCGTCAACGTATTCCCGACAGAGATCGAGTCTGTTTTGCTGACTTTCAACCAACTGGCACCGCACTATCAAGTTGTGATCGAACGCGACGGAGCGCTTGATCGGTTTGAAGTCCACTGCGAGCTGACACAGGAGTACGCCAGCGAGATCAGCGGAAATGAAAGCGCTGCTTTGTCGCATCTTGTAAAAGAGATTGGGCACATGATTAAAAATACGTTGGGCGTATCCGTCGTGCTGCGCATTCAACCGCCGAATTCCTTGACGCGCAGCGAAGGAAAAGCAATCCGCATCGTAGACAATCGGGGCAAGGCTCAGGCTGCGATTTAGCTTGCGATTGTCGGATCGACTACCTGCGAAAAAGGGTGTGAAAAGCGCATGGCTTACGAATATATCCTAACAGCCAGCGAGGATGGAATCGGGATTATTACGTTGAATCGACCGAAGATTCTCAACGCACTGAATTTGCAATTAGTGGATGAGCTGGTTGCCGAGCTGGAGCGGATGGACCGGGACCCGGACATTCGCGCGATCATTTTGACGGGCAATGACAAGGCATTTGCAGCCGGAGCCGACATCAACGAGATGGCCGAGGCGTCCGCGATCGAGATCATGAAGCGGGACCAGTTTGCCGTCTGGGATCGGATGTCGCTCATTTCCAAGCCGATTATCGGCGCAGTCAGCGGCTTCGTGCTCGGCGGCGGCTGCGAGCTGATGATGAACTGCGATATCGTCATCGCTTCGGAAACAGCCGTGATCGGGCAGCCGGAGATCAAGCTGGGCGTCATGCCGGGAGCAGGGGGCACGCAGCGGCTGACCCGCGCGGTCGGCTTGCGCAAGGCGATGGAAATGCTGCTCACCGGCGAGCCGATCTCGGCGAAGGAGGCGCTGCGTTACGGGCTGGTCAATCGGGTCGTGCCGGTAGAGGCGTACTTTCAGGAGGCCCGCAAGCTGGCGAAGCAAATCGCCGCGCAGCCGCCGCTCGCCGTGCAGATGATCAAAAAAGCGGTGCACAAGGCAGACGATTTGCCGCTTGGGGAAGGCATGGATTACGAGCGCAACGGCTTTTATTTGTTGCTCGCCAGCGAGGATCGCAAGGAAGGCATGCAAGCTTTCCTGGAAAAGCGCAAACCCCGGTTTACGGGTAATTAGGAGGCGGCCATGTACGAAACCATTCTTTACGAAGTATCGGAAGGCGTAGCAGTCGTGACCTTGAACCGGCCGGACAAATTCAACGCTTTTACCGAGGTCATGCACAAGGAAATCGTTGCGGCGCTCAAAGAGGCGCAAAAGGATGACGCTGTGCGCTGCATTCTCCTGACGGGAGCGGGGCGGGCGTTCAATGCCGGACAGGACCTTGGCGAAGTATCGGGCGAAGACATCGACTTTGGCGGATTTTTGCGCAAGCGCTACAATCCGATGATCCTCCAGTTGCAAAAGACGGAAAAGCCGATTGTCGCGGCCGTAAACGGCGTGGCGGCAGGAGCAGGCATGAGCCTGGCGCTCGCCTGCGACATTCGCCTGGCATCGGAAAAGGCGTCTTTTGTCAACGCATTTGTCAGCATCGGGCTTGTGCCCGATTCGGGGGGCTGCTACTTCCTGCCGCGCATCGTCGGCATCGGCAAGGCGCTGGAGTTGGCGATGACTGGAGAAAAAGTATCGGCAGAGGAAGCGCTGCGCATCGGACTCGTGAACAAGGTGTATCCGGCGGAGAGCTTCATGGAAGAAGCGGTAGCCTATGCGGAAAAACTCGCTGCCCTCCCGACGCGAGGCATTGGCCTCATCAAGCGCACGATGTACAAAGGGCTTGAAATGGGACTGGAAGAGACGTTGGACTACGAGGCGTATGCACAGGAGGTCGCAGGCAGCACAGCGGACCACAAGGAAGGGGTCGCGGCCTTCATGGAAAAGCGCGCTCCCCGTTTTACCGGCCGTTAGGAGCGAAGGGAGGCACAAGTCTAGTGAATACAAAAACAGTGGGCGTCATCGGTGCGGGAACGATGGGAGCGGGCATCGCTCTCGTCTGTATCCGCAAAGGGCATCAGGTAGTGCTGTTGGACGCCAATCAGGCGGTTTTGGACAAAGCACTCGCCTATTTGCAATCCATTTTGGGCAAAGACGTGGAAAAAGGCAAAATCAGCGAGCAGGAGCGGGCAGACACACTGGACCGGGCAAAGCTTGTATCGGATATGGAGCAGTTGGCGCAGTGCGACATCGTCATCGAAGCAGTGCCGGAGCGCCTCGACCTGAAAAAAAGCATTTTCAGCGAGCTGAGCCGGATTTGCCGGGCAGATGCGCTGTTGCTCACCAATACTTCCTCCATTTCCATCACGCAAATTGCCGGAGGGCTTCCCCATCCCGAGCGCATTCTCGGGTTTCATTTTTTCAACCCGGCGCCCGTCATGCCGCTGGTGGAAGTCATTCGCGGCAAAAAATCGAGCGAGGAAAACGTGCAGGCAGCGTATCGCTTCGCAACGGAGCTGGGCAAAGTGCCCGTGCTGGTGACGGATACGCCCGGCTTCATCGTCAATCGCATCGCGCGTCCGTACTACAACGAGGCGCTGCGCATCTTGGGCGACCATGTCGCAGAGGTAGAGCAGGTCGACCGGATCATGAAGCGCGCAGGCGGGTTCAAAATGGGACCGTTTGAGCTGCAAGACATGATCGGCATCGACATCAATTTTGCCACGACCGAATCGGTCTATACCGACTTCTTCCATGAAGGACGATTTAAGCCCAGCCGGATTCAGCAGCGGATGGTGCAGGCCGGCAGCCTGGGCAGAAAGACGGGGGAAGGCTTCTATGACTATGACAAATAAGGCGGTCGTGCTCGCGGGTACAAGTCCGCTTTTTGCAGAGCTTCAACAGCTTTTTACAGAAAAAGGATACCAGGTGCTCTCTGTGGCGGAAGCGGCAGCAGAACCTGCGGCGGTTTCGCTCGCGGTAGAGGTGAGCAACCTCGACTTGCAGCAAAAGGGAGAGCTGATTCGCGCGCTGGACAGCCTGCTTGCCCCGGCAGTGCCGATCCTCACGACCTCGCTTGCGATCACGGCGACAGAAGTAGCTTCCTGGGCGCAGCATCCAAAGCGGGTGTGCGGGTTCGGGACGCTCGTGCCGCTCGCGGAGCGGGAGCTGATCGAGATCGCGCCTGCCCTGCAAACAGCGCCAGCGACGATTCAAGCGGCCGAAGTCTTTTTCCAGTCGCTCGGCAAAGAGACGGAAATCGTCGCGGACGAGGTGGGACTGGTTTTCCCGCGCATTCTCTCCCTGATTATTAACGAGGCGGCGTTCACACTGATGGAGAAGGCGGCGACGGCCAGCGATATCGACATCGCGATGAAAAAAGGCACCAACTATCCGTATGGACCGCTGGAATGGGCGGACCGCATCGGGCTGGACGAGATTTTTGCCATTGTCAGAGGCTTGCAGCGCGATCTGGCGGAGGAGCGTTACCGCCCGGCACCACTGCTCAGAAAGCTCGTGCTGGCAGGACGCGTCGGCGTGCGCAGCGGACAGGGCTTTTACACCTATGAGAGCAAAGTGGGTGTGAAGGCATGACGATGAAAAAAAGTGACGTCTACGTAACGGCTGCCGTGCGCACGCCGATTGGCAAGCTGGGAGGCAGTCTGAGGCATACGCCGATTGATGACCTGACAGCCATCGTGCTGAACGGAGCATTGGCGCAAGCGGGACAAACCGGGGATGCTGTCGATGGCGTCATCATGGGCAATGTCATTTCGGCGGGGCCGTTTATCAATATTGCTCGCGTAGGTCTGCTCAAAGCAGGGCTGCCCGAGACGATTCCAGGGCTGACGGTGAACCGGGTGTGCGCGTCCGGGCTGGAAGCGGTCAATCTCGCTGCCCAGTCCATCCAGGCAGGACACAGCCAGGTCATGCTCGCAGGCGGAGTAGAAAATTTGACCCGTTCCCCGTACATCATGGAAAAATTCGAGCAGCCGTACCAGCGCGGCGCCCAGACGCTGATCGAATCGTTTGGCGGGCCGCGCTCTGCGCCTGTGTCGCTTTACGGCGATTTGACCATGGGCGATACCGCGGAAAACGTGGCGGAGCAGTTTGGCATCAGCCGCGAGGATCAGGATTTGTTTGCCGCCGAGAGCCAGCGCCGCGCGATCGCCGCGATTGACGCAGGCTTGTTCAAGGACGAGATCATTCCCGTCCTGTTGCGCGGGAAAAAAGGGGAAGAAACGCTGTTTGACACAGATGAGTTTCCGCGCCGCGACTCCACGGTCGAGTCGCTTGCGAAGCTGCGCCCTGCCTTTCGCAAAAACGGCAGCGTGACGGCCGGCAACTCCTCAGGGATTAACGATGGCGCGGCGGCTCTTTTGCTCATGAACGAAGAAATGGTGAAGCGTACAGGAGTCGCTCCGCTTGGGCGAATCGTGCATTTTGCCTGCGCCGGAGTCGATCCGCGCATCATGGGCATAGGACCAGTCGCAGCCATCCGCAAGCTGCTTGCCGAAGTCAGCATGACGGTAGAGGACATCGACCTGTTCGAGCTGAACGAAGCGTTTGCCTCCCAGTCGCTCGCCTGCATGCGCGAGCTGGGGCTTGATCCGGAGAAGACAAATGTAAACGGCGGAGCGATCGCCTTGGGCCATCCGCTCGGCATGAGCGGCGCCCGGCTGGCAGGCACGATCCTGTACGAGCTGCGCCGCCGCCAGAAAAAATACGGAATCGTCTCGCTGTGCATCGGCGGCGGCCAAGGGCTGGCGACGCTGGTAGAAGCGCTGTAGCAGAAGAGAAGTCCTACTGCATTGGAGGAGTGGAAGATGAAAACAGCGGTCATTATCGATGCTGTGCGGACGCCAATCGGACGGATTGGCGGCGCCTTGAAAGAAGTGCGCCCGGATGATCTGGGGGCATTGGTCATTCAAAAGCTGCTGGAACGAAATGACATTGATCCGAAGACGATTGATGACGTCATTATGGGCTGCGCCAACCAGGCAGGCGAAGACAACCGCAACGTGGCGCGGATGTCTTTGCTGCTGGCCGGAGTGCCTGTCGAAGTGCCGGGCGTGACGGTCAACCGCTTGTGCGGCTCCGGCCTGGAAGCTGTCAATCAGAGCGCGAATGCGATCAAGGCAGGCGCAGGTCAGGTGTACATCGCAGGCGGGCTGGAGAGCATGACGCGCGCTCCGCTGGTGATGATGAAGCCGGGGACTGCTTTTCAGCGCGGAAATCAGCAACTGGTCGACACGACGCTCGGCTGGCGGCTGGTCAACGATAAAATGAACGAGCTGTACCCGCCGATCAGCCTTGGAGAGACGGCGGAGAAGGTCGCGGAGCAGTACGGCATCAGCCGCGAAGCGCAGGACGAGTTCGCGCTGCGCAGCCAGCAAAACTACGCCCGCGCCCTCGCAGAAGGAAAATGGGCGCAGGAGATCGTTCCGGTTGAGCTGAAAGGGCGCAAAGGCGATGTGACCTTGTTTGACCGCGACGAGCACGCGCGTCCGGAGACGACGATCGAGCAACTGCAAAAGCTGAAACCTGCTTTTCAGGCGAACGGCACGGTCACAGCGGGCAATTCCAGCGGCTTGAATGACGGGGCGAGCGCCCTGCTCGTCATGGAGCAGGAGGCGGCTTTGACGGCCGGGCTGAAGCCTCGTGCGCGCATCGTCGCGTCCGCAGTGGCAGGGGTCGATCCGTCCGTCATGGGCATTGGGCCGGTTCCGGCAACGCGCAAGGCGTTGAAGCAGGCGGGCCTGTCGATTGAGCAAATCGAACTGTTCGAATTCAACGAAGCGTTTGCCGCACAAGCAGTAGCCTGCGTGCGCGAGTTGGGGGTCAACCCGGAGCTGGTCAACGTCAACGGCGGAGCGATTGCGCTGGGCCATCCGCTCGGGGCAAGCGGCGCGCGCATCCTCACGACCTTGCTGTATGAGATGGAGCGCCGTGAAGCCCGCTATGGCCTGGCTGCGATGTGCATCGGTGTGGGCCAGGGGATTGCGACCATCATTGAGCGCGTATAGGCGCTTGCGGGAGACTGGAGGCGAAGGCGTGTGAAGGAAGGACTGCAACCGGGGACGACGGCCGAGTTTACGGTGACCGTCACCGAAGACATGCTGCCTAAGTTTGAAGGCGAGGTCGTGCATCCGGTCATGTCGACCGTCAGCATGATCTACTACATGGAATGGGCAGGACGCCAGGTGATTTTGCCTTATTTGGAAGAGGATGAGGAAGGCTCCGGCTTCGCTGTGGACATCCGCCATGTCGGCCCCGCAGTAGTCGGCCAGACAGTGACCTTCAAGGCGGTTTGCCAGGAAGTGACGAAAAAACGGGTGGTGTGCGAGGTGACAGCGGACACCGCCCGCAATCGCGTCGGGGTCGGAACGTTTACCCAGGCGATCTTCAACAAGCACGAAATCAGGCAGCGTTTTGAGGCATTGCAAGCCGAAATCAGCGCTGAAAAATAAATCATCCAGAATAAATTGACTCTTTTAAAATGTTTTAATATAATTGCGTTAAAATAACGTAATATCATTTTGTCGTCATACTCTCAATCGATTCACGCACTCACTAGAGAATATGGTACAATTTCACAGCGAATAGGTATGAATCGATCTGGGGGTTGAAGAAACGTGAAGCCACAATCCATGCTTTTTACGATTTACGGGGAATACGTCCGTCATTACGGGAGCGAAATCTGGATCGGCAGCCTGACGCGGCTCATGGGAGAGTTCGGCCTGTCCGAGCCTGCTGTTCGCGCAGCGATCTCCCGGATGCTCCGCCAGGGCTGGCTGGAGTCGAGAAAAGTAGGCAACAAGAGCTATTATTCGGTATCCGAGCGTGGGAAAAAACGGCTGGAGGAAGCGGCGGCCCGCATTTATAAAGTCGAGACAGACGTGTGGGATGGCAAGTGGTGCATTGCCAGCTACAACATACCGGAGGAGCGCCGCGCTCTGCGCGACCAACTGCGCAAGGAACTGGGCTGGATGGGCTTCGGGATGCTGACGACGAGCACGTGGATCAGCCCGAACGACCTCGCCGACCGGGTAAAAGAACTGACCGAGTCGCACGAGATCACGGAGCACGTCGAAATTTTCAGCGCAGGGCACCTGGGCTGGAGCGATCCCAAGCAGTTGGTGCAGAAGTGCTGGAACATCGACGAGATCAACGCGAAGTACAAAGAATTTATTGATACGTATCGCGAGCAGTTCGAGCAGCTATCCGCGAAGATCAGCAGCGGCGAGGAAGTAGCCGACAGCCATTGCTTCGTGGAAAAGACCAAGCTCGTCCATGAATATCGCAAATTTTTGTTTATCGACCCGGACTTGCCGCAGGAACTGCTGCCGGATCTGTGGCTGGGCAAAGAAGCGGATCAATTGTTCCAAAACTATTATCAACTTTTGAATCCAGGGGCAGTTCGATTCTTCGAGACGGTGTATGAAGCTGCACCCGTACATTAGGCGGTTGCTACGAAGAAAGCGCCCTAGTCAATATGCTAGGGCATTTCTTCTGCAATAATATTTCCAATAAATAAAATGTAAGCGTTTTATGTGGTAGTTTTGTTCGGACGCGATACAAAAGGGGGTACAGCACGAATATGACGGAACTGTTGCAGTATGTCGCAAACGGCCTCGTCAGCGGCGGTATTTATGCGATCGTCGCGGTAGGGTTCATCACGATTTACAACGTGAGCAAAGTCATTAATCTCGCACAGGGAGAATTTTTGATGCTGGGCGGAATGGTGACGGTTGCCTTGATCGGGATGAATCTGCCGTACGGATTAGCAGCGCTGCTCGCCATCATAGCAGTGACGGCAATCGGCATCATCATGCAGAAGTATGTCATCGCTTATGTGAAAAAGGCTAGTCCTATTAGTTTGATAATTTTGACAATAGGCATTTCCACTTTGATTCGAGGCATCGCCAGCTTTATATGGGGCAAGGATGCATTTGCGCTGGAGCCGATCACGAGCAACGAGCCGATCTCGTTCGGGGGCGTGACGATTGCTACGCAAAGCGTGTGGATTTTGGCCGCTGTCCTTATTATTCTGTTTCTTCTCTGGTACTTGATGGATAAGACGATTTTGGGGAAAAAGATCAACGCCTGTTCGGTCAATCCGATGGCTGCCCGCCTGATGGGGATTTCACCCACGAAGATGAGCATGCTCGCCTTCGCAATCAGCGGAGCCACCGGAGCGATTGCCGGAATCGTGATTGCCCCGCTTAGCGTGACCTCCTACGACATCGGGGTGCTGCTCGGAATCAAAGGATTCTCCGCAGCCATTCTGGGCGGTCTGGGCAATCCGCTCGGTGCAGCGGTTGCCGCCTTTTTGCTCGGCATCGTCGAGTCGCTCGGAGCAGGTTACGTCAGCTCCGGGATGAAGGACGCGATCGCGTTTCTCGTTCTGATCGGCATGCTGCTGGTGAAGCCATCCGGCCTCTTTGGAGAACGCAGCGTAGGAAAAGGAGGGCTGTAGATGAAGCGGTTGTTGACGAAATGGGGAAAAGGCTTCGGCATTTATCTCGCCTTGATGGTGGTGTTCCCGTTCGTGATGCCGGATGAGTATTACCGCTCCGTCGGGATTATTATCGGGCTGCATGCCATCGTGACGATCGGGCTTTGTCTGGTGATGGGGCTTGCCGGACAGATTTCGCTCGGACAAGCAGCCTTTTGGGGAATCGGTGCATACACGTCCGCCGTTTTGACCACGAAGTACGGCCTGTCGCCGCTCGTCGGCCTCGTCGCCTCCGCAATCATTCCCGGCCTGTTCGCCTTTATTCTCGGCAGGGCGATCGCCGGGCTGCAAGGCTACTACCTCGCCATGGCGACCTTGGCCTTTGGCTACATCGTCCAGATCGGCATTACCGAGTGGGAGCCGGTCACTGGCGGGGCGAGCGGGATGATTAGCATTCCGCAGGTGCCGCTGTTCGGCGGCAGCGAGCTGTCCATGTACTACCTGATCTGGGCGATCGTTACCTGTGTGCTGTTATTCTCGCTCAACCTTATGCATTCGCGGGTCGGCAGAGCTTTTCGCGCGATTCACAAAAGCGAGATTGCCGCAACCTCGATGGGCGTTGACGTGCGCAAGTTCAAGCTGAACGCCTTCGTGGTCAGCGGGATGTTCGCCGGAATTTCCGGCGGCTTGTACGCCCACTACATGGGGATTCTCGATCCGCAGCCGTTCGGACTGCACGAATCGATCAAATTTCTCACCATGGTCGTCATCGGGGGGATGACGAGTATATGGGGGGCGCTGATCGGCACCGTACTGATCGGCTTTATCAGCGAAGGATTGATTCTGCTCAGCGAAGTCATTCCAGGCTTGCAGGGCGACGTCGATACGATCGTCTTCGGCGGCATCCTCGTCTTGATCGTCATGTTCATGCCAGAGGGACTTGTGCCGCGGATTCGTTCCGCCTATGAAAAAGCGCAAGCGAAAAAGGCAAAAGAACTGGCCGCGAAGACGCAGTCTGGCGAGCGGGTAGAAAGGAAGGCGGCAACATGACAACTCTGTTGGAAGTGCAGGAGCTGTCCCGCGATTTTGGCGGGGTACGAGCTGTCAACCAGGTGAACTTTCAAGTGCGGGAAGGCGAGATTTTGGCGCTGATCGGCCCGAACGGCGCGGGGAAAAGCACCGTGCTGAACATGGTGTCGGGCGTCATTCCTCCCTCCGAAGGCGAGATTCGCTTCCAGAGCAAGCCGATGACGCGAGTCCCCGGCTACGAATACGCCGGATTGGGGATCACCCGCACGTTTCAAAACCTCCAGACGTTTGACGATATGACCGTACTCGAAAACGTCATGGTCGGGATGCATACGAAGACGCGCTCCAGCCTGTTTGCCTGCGGCATGAACCTCGGCAGCGCGAAAAGAGAAGAGAAAATGATGGAACAAAAGGCGCACGCCTGGCTCGGGCGTGTCGGACTGGCGCCGGAATCCCAGCAGCTTGCGGGAAGCTTGCCGTACGGAAAGCTGAGGCTGATGGAGATTGCCCGGGCGATGGTCGCCGGACCGAAGCTGCTCTTGCTCGACGAGCCGGCGGCAGGCCTGAACCATACCGAGACGGCGGAGATGAGCCGGATGTTTTGCGAGATTCGCGACAGCGGCACGGCGATTTTGCTGGTAGAGCATGACATGGACATGATTATGACGATCGCAGACCGCATCGTCGTTCTCGATCAGGGCACGAAAATTGCGGAAGGAACCCCGCGCGAAATCCAGGAGAACCCGCGCGTCATCGCGGCCTATTTGGGAACGGAAGAAGAGTAGGGGGAAAACAGATGGAGAAAGCGATTTTGAAAGTGGACAACATCACGGCTCGCTACGGTCCCGTAGAAGTGTTGCACGGCATTACGATGCAAGTCAACGAAGGGGAGATCGTCTCGCTGCTCGGCGCAAACGGCGCAGGCAAAACGACGTTGTTGAACTGCATCTGCGGGCTGCACAGCGCGAAGGAAGGGAAAATCTGGTTCCGCGATACAGACATTACGGGGATTCCGGCCGAGCTTGTGGTGCCGCGCGGGATGGCGCACGTGCCGGAGCGCAGGCAAATTTTTTCCACGCTGACCGTAGAGGACAACTTGTGGCTCGGCGCTTCTCATCGCATGCCGAAGACGAGCAAAAAAGAAATCGCCAAAGAAATGCAGACAGTTTACGAGCGCTTTCCGATCCTGGCGGAGCGGAAGTGGCAACTAGGGGGAACGCTTTCAGGGGGGCAGCAGCAAATGCTTGCGATTGGCCGGGCGCTTTTATCCAGACCGCAGCTTTTGCTGCTGGACGAGCCGTCGCTTGGCCTCGCTCCGCTGATTGCCAAGGAAATTTTGACGATCGTGCAGGAGATTCGCTCCCAGTGGGGCACGACGGTGTTGCTGGTCGAGCAAAACGCTCGCGCCGCGCTGGCCATCTCCGACAGAGCCTACGTCCTGAGTACGGGAGAGGTCATGCTCGAAGGTAGCGCTGAAGAGATCAGTAACGATCCGCGAGTGCAATCTGCTTATTTGGGTCACTCCCATCAGGCAGTTTGACATTATAGAAGATAGATAATCGAAGGGGGTTTTACGATGAAAAAACGAACGTTTGGCAAGTGGCTGTACCCGGTTGCGATTGCTTCTCTCGTCATGCTCAGCGCCTGTGGCGGCGGCGGGCAGCAAGCACAACAATCCGGCGGCGGGCAGACTGCAGCGACAGAGAGCAAAGAACCGATCAAGGTAGGGGCGATTTTCTCCCTGACTGGTCCGAACAGCCCGCTCGGCGTACCGGAAAAGCAGGCAGTTGAGCTGTTGGTCAAGGAAATCAACGGAGCAGGCGGTGTGGATGGCCGTCCGGTAGAGGTTGTGTTCGAAGACGACAAGTCTGATAACACCGAAGCGGTCAAAGCGATCAAGAAGCTCGTTTCCAAAGAAAAAGTAGTCGCTGTGCTCGGCTCGTCCGGCAGCGGCCCTTCGCTGGGGATGGCGGAGTTTGCCGCAGCCGAGAAGCTGCCGCTGATCTCGATGGCAGCCGCGGACCAGATTACCAACCCTGTGCGCGCAGGCATTTTCAAAACACCGCATACCGATGTGCACGGCACGAAGCGCATTTTTAAATATTTGAAAGAAAAAGGCATTACGAAAATCGCAACGCTCAACGACAGCAATCCGTACGGTAGCGGCTGGACGACCCAACTGCAAAAGTACGCGCCGGAGTACGGCATTACGATTGTGGCAGAAGAGAAGTACGGGACGAAGGACCCGTCCATGAGCTCCCAGTTGACCAAAATCAAAGGCACGGATGCACAGGCGCTGATCGTGGCAGGTACCAACCCTGGCCCGGCGACGATTGTGAAGGAAGCGAAGCAGTTGAACCTCGGCATTCCGATCATCAGCAGCCACGGGTCGGCGAACAGCAAGTTTCTTGAGCTGGTTGGCGACGCGGGCGAAGGCGTCCTGATGGTAGCGGGCAAGCTGCTCGTGCCCGATCAGGTCGATGCGAACGACCCGCAAGCGGCTATCATCAAAAAATTCACAGAAGGCTACCAGGCGGCGTACAACACGCAGCCGGACGGCTTTGCCGGATACGGCTATGACGGCTTGAACCTGCTCGTGGAAGGCTTGAAGCAGGCAGGCGGCGATGCTTCCAAGCTGGGTGAAGTCCTGGAAAAAGTGAAGTACGTAGGCGTTACCGGGGAATTTACGTTCTCGGCAGAAGATCACAACGGCCTGACGGAAGATAGCATGATTATGGTCGAAGTGAAGGATGGCAAATTCCAGATTGTAAAGTAGCAAAATCGATGAGGCAGTAGGAGACGATGGCTGTTCTTTCCGCAGACTTGACGATGGCGGGGAGAATAGCCGTTTTCGTCCCCGCGCCAGGAGGGAAGAAACATGTCGCAGCTTTTAAACAGCTTGCTTACGGTCGCGCCCATTTTGCAAAAAGCGTTTTTGTTCGATTGCATGGTCGGGGTCACCGACCGAGAAAAATTTCTCGCCTACTATCCGGCCCAAGGGCTGAATCTCGGGATCAAAACAGGGGACCCGCTGCGTCCGGGCAGCATCAATGCGACGGCGATTGCAGAAAACAAGCGGGTCGTGAAGAAGATCTCCAAGGAAATTTACGGCATTCCGTACATAGCAGTCGGCTATCCCATCGTCGAAAAGGGACAAGTGGTGGGCTGCCTGGCAACTGGCGTAACGACTGACCAGGAAGACCGTTTGCGCAACCTGGCGGAAAATTTGACGAGCGCGCTGGAAAACATCGCCCTGCATACCGAGAGCCTGGCGAAAGACGCGGAAAATCTGGCGCAGGCCAGCCACACGCTGAGCGACGCAGCGAGCCAGATGGAAGTGAAGATCGCGGAGACGACGCAAATCAACGAGCTGATTCGCAACATTTCCACCCGTTCGAACGTGCTTGGCTTGAATGCTGTGCTGGAAGCAGCGCGTGCCGGAGCGGCCGGGCGGGGCTTTTCCGTCGTCGCAGAGGAGATTCGCCAGCTCTCGCAAACGACTTCGACGTCGGCGAAGGATATTTTTCGCATTTTGGCTGAGATGAACGAACTCGTCGCCACAGTGTCCGGGGAGATGGAAAAGACGCTGAACCACAGCCTGCAGCAGTCTACGCGCATACAGGAGCTGGATGCGGTCATGCAGGAGCTGCGGCATATGGCAGAGCAGTTGAAGAAGGCGGCTGCCCTGTCCGGACGGCTGGAATGAGCTGGTTCACGACGGAAGCGTATTGCAAAAACGTATGACGTTATGTTATTATAACGTTATAAAAACGTATTATAAAATTATCATAATGGACAACGGGTAAAAGGAGGTTTTCTCCATGCAAACACAGATGGAACGTTCTGATTTGACGGAAAACGAAAAAATGGAAGCGTTTTTAGCGAGAATCGATCGTGGAGAAAAGATCGAAGCGGATGACTGGATGCCTGACGATTATCGGAACCAGTTGATTAAGCTGATTTCGATGCACGGCATTAGCGAGATCATGGGCGCTTTGCCGGAAAAGGAATGGGTTCCCAAGGCACCGACACTGCGCCGCAAGCTGGCGATCATGGCGAAGGTACAGGATGAGATGGGACACGGACAGCTTTTGTTGCGCGTAGCGGAAGATTTGCTGGCGCCGCTCGGCAAGACGCGCGAAGACTTGATGCAAGATTTGTTCGCGAAAAGACTGAAATTTCACAATGTGTTCCACATGGAAGCGCCGACCTGGGCAGATGCCGGGGTGATCGGCTGGCTGGTTGACGGAGCCGCGATCATCACTCAGTCCATGTCGCTCGATACATCGTATGCGCCGTATGCGCGGGCTTTGCACCGCATCTGTGCGGAGGAAAAATTCCATGCGCAGCATGGCGAGAGCATCGTGCTGGAGCTGGCAGAAGGCACGGAGGAACAGCGCCAGATGCTGCAAGAGGCGATTACCCGCTGGTGGCCGTCGCTGTTGATGTTCTTCGGACCGCCTGAGAACGGCACGATCACGAGCAACCAATCGACCAACATGCGCTACAAGATTCGCACGCAGACCAACGAAGAGCTGCGTCAGGTCTTTTTGAAAAAGTATTTGCCGCGCATTTTCCACCTGGGCTTCACGGTTCCGGACGATACGATCCACTTCGACGAAGAAAAAGATGAGTGGGTGTATCAGCAGCCTGACTGGGAAGCGTTCAAGCAGATCGTCAAAGGCAACGGCCCTCGCTCTGCTCATCGTCTGAACCTTCGGGAAACATCGTATGAAGAAACAAAATGGGTGCGCGATGCGATTATGTCGTACGGCCGCCACGTAGGGTAGGTGAATGAATATGAACAACGAAACAGAAGCCAAAAACAACTTTTTCATATACGAGGTATTCAGCCAAAAAAGCGTAAACTCTTCGTTTGTCCATCAGTTCAGCCTTCTGGCTCCGAACAAGGAAGTGGCTTTGGCGATGGCGCGCGAGAACTTCTTGCGCCGCGAGACTTGTTTTAATCTCTGGGTCGTCAAGCGCGACGATATTTACGGCTTGTCGCCGGAGGAGCGCCCGTTTTTGGAGCGGATCGACAACAAGAGCTACCGGGAGACGAGAGGCTACGGGGACTTGCAGGCGAGATGGCGCCATCACCGGGAGAAGTACGAAGAAAAACAGAAGCATGCGGAAAGCGGCAGCTAAGCAGGAGGGAAACAATCATGGGCGACTTTTCACGAGTAGAGACAGTAGAAGCGGCAAAGCAGAATCCAGAATACGCGCAAGCCTTGACTGATCTGTTGTTCCAACTGGCTGACGACGATTTTATTCTCGCGTACCGGGGCTCGGAATGGCTCGGGCTTGCCCCGCATATCGAAGAGGACGTCGCATTTTCTTCCATGTCGCAGGACATGATGGGCCATGCCGTGATGTTTTATGAAATGCTGGAGCAGCTTGGCGTGGGCAAGGCAGACGATCTCGCGCAGCTTCGCGAAGCGGATGCGTTCCGCAACGCGATTCTGGTCGAACGCAAAAACGGGGAAGGCGACTACAACAGCGATCCACACTACGACTGGGCGTATGCGATTGTCCGCAGCTACGTGTACGGCTTGCACAAGCAAGTGCGCCTCGAGGCGTTGCTGCAATCGTCCTATGTGCCGCTCACGCTGGTCAGCCGCAAAATGCTGACCGAGCATCGCTACCATCTGATGCACTGGCAAGTGTGGCTGAAGCAGCTTGCGAACAGCACGCCGGAAGCGCGGCAACGGCTGGAAGCGGCGATTGCAAAAGTATGGCAGGATGTTGGAGAGCTTAGCCAGCTCGGTCCGAACGCGGACAGCATCGTCCGCTGTGGCCTGATTGCCGCTGAGAGCGAGCTGAAGCAGAAGTGGCTGACGCTTACGCAAGATATTTTCGAAAAAGCGGGACTTGTCTGGCCGGGAGAGCCGGGAGTGCCGGCGGAGCGCGGCCGTCATGGACAGCATACGGCTGAGCTGGCGCAAGCTTTGGCTACCTTGTCGGAAGTGTATCGCATCGATCCGGCCGCGAGCTGGTAAAAAGGGGTGATCTGCATGGCGCAGGAAGGAATGCACGTACACGATGGGCTGGAAGCGACATGCTGGGAACTGCTGCAGCAAGTGACTGATCCGGAGATTCCGGTCATAAGCATGGTAGAGATGGGGATGATCCACCAGGTGCGGGTAGAGGACGATGTCGCGCATGTCGACGTGCTCCCTACCTTCGTCGGCTGTCCCGCGCTTGAGATCATGAAAAAGAACATCGCAGAAAAACTGGTGGAGGCGGAAGGCATCAGCAAAGTAGAAGTTCAGTTTGTCTACGACCCTGCCTGGACGTCCGATCGCATCGCGCCAGAGGCGAGAGGCAAGCTGAAAAGCTTTGGCATCGCACCGCCGCCAATCGATTTCAAACCGGGAGATGTCTGGGAGGTAACCTGTCCTTACTGCGACTCCCCATATACACAGATTGACAACCTGTTTGGCCCTGCCGCATGCCGCAGCATTTTGTACTGCCGGCATTGCAAAAATCCGTTCGAGGCCCTAAAGCCAATCTATTGAAGAGAGATTGAGAGGAGCGATAGTCATGGGAGAGTACAAGCAAATGTATATCAATGGGGAATGGGTTTCCGCCGAGGGCGGCGAATCGATTCAGATCGTCAATCCGGCTACTGGCGAAGTCGTGGGAAGCGCCGCTTTTGGGGATGATCGCGATGCCAAAAAAGCGATTGATGCCGCACATGAGGCGTTTGGAAGCTGGTCTCGCCTGACTGCTCGCGAGCGCTCCAAATATTTGTACACCTTGTCCGAACTGGTCAAAAAAAGCCGCGATGAGCTGGCTGGCATCATCTCAGCCGAAATGGGCAAGCCGCTCGGCGAGGCAAAAGGCGAAGTGCTGGGCGCGGCCGACAACTTCGTCTGGTACGCGGAAGAAGCGAAGCGCGTCTACGGCGAGACGATTCCTTCGTCCGTGCCGAACAAGCGGATCATGGTGCTCCGCCAGCCTGTAGGCGTGGTCGGGGCGATCACCCCATGGAACTTCCCGGTGAACATGGTCGCTCGCAAAATCGCTCCTGCTCTGGCGGCAGGCTGCACAGTGGTGTTGAAGCCTGCGGAGTCTACTCCTCTGTCTGCGATTCGCCTGTTTGAGCTGATCGAGCAGGCTGGCTTCCCGAAAGGCGTCGTCAACCTCGTCATCGGCAAGCCGGAATCGATCGGCCAGGAGTTTATCGAAAATCCGAAACTGAGCAAAATCGGCTTTACAGGCTCTACTCGCGTCGGCAAGCTGCTGATGGAGGGCGCAGCGAAGCAGGTGAAGCGCGTCAGCATGGAGCTGGGCGGACATGCGCCGTTCATCGTGTTCCCGGACGCGGATCTGGACGCGGCGGTCAAAGGGCTGTTTGAGAGCAAGTTCCGCAACTCCGGGCAAATGTGCATTTGTACAAACCGCCTGTACGTCCACGAAGATGTGGCAGACGCGTTTACCGAAAAGCTGGTCGAGCGCCTGAAACGGGCAAAAGTAGGGGACGGACGCCTGAAGGAGACAGAAATCGGTCCGCTGGTGAACGAGCGCGCGCTGAACAAAGTGCTGGAGCACATTGAGGACGCCAAGGAAAAAGGCGGTCAGGTCGTGTACGGCGGCAGCCGACTGACCGAAGGCGAATACGCGAACGGCTTCTATTGCGAGCCGACGGTCATCACGGGTGTGACAGAAGCGATGAAGATCGTCAGCGAAGAAACGTTTGGCCCTGTCGTTCCGCTCGTTCGCTTCACAGACGAAGCAGACGTGGTGCGACAAGCAAACGACACGCGCTACGGCCTTGCTGCCTACGTGTACACGCGCGACAACCAGCGCTGCTTCCGCATGGCCGAGCAGTTGGAGTACGGCATTGTCGGCATCAATGACGGCTCGCCGACCCAGACGCAAGCTCCGTTCGGCGGATTCAAGGAAAGCGGTATCGGACGCGAAGGCGGACGCTACGGCATGGATGAGTATTTGGAGACGAAATTCGTTTCCTTCGGAGTGTAAGCCAAGCGAGTTTTTTTACGGGACCAGAGGAATCTGGTCTCTTTTTTTACAGATAAGAATTTATAAGATTCTTATCCGGCATAAGTGTATTTGTCAACACTTTGTTCATTTTTCTTATCAAAGAAGAAGAGAATCAGCGGTATAATGGAGATTGTATAGAGGGCACCCTTATTAGGTAGATTAGAATTTAAAAAATTCCAATCGACATAGCGCGCAGCTCGGCCAGATTGTAAAACGAAGCGGGCAGCAAGACTTGCGCCCGGTTGGGAGCACTGGCCCCGCAACGACTGACGTGGCGAAGCCCCAGGCTTTACTATTAGGAAGGGAGGATTTGAATGGGTCAGCATCAACACGAGCTGTCAGCGATGAACGCGACGGCATCCTTTTCAGATTTGTGGAGTCCCGATGTGATGCTTTTCACTCTGCTTATCGCTACGGTATATTTCCTGGTGACAGGTCCCATGCATAAACGTTTTGAAAATGCCACGATGGCAACCACGAGGCAAAAGCTGCTGTTTGTTTTTGCCCTGTTGCTGTTTTACGCAGCACAAGGGAGCCCGATCAGCTATTACGGCCATCATTACTTGTTCAGCTTGCACATGCTGCAGCAATCGATCTTATACTTTGCCCTGCCTCCCATCGTGCTTTTGGCGATGCCTGAGTGGCTTCTGGAAAAAATCTTTCAGCCACGGCCGCTCAACGCGATGCTGCGAGCTTTTACACATCCGTTAGTGGCTGCGCTTTTGTTCAATACGCTGTTTTCGTTTTACCACATCCCGTTTATTTTTGACGCGGCGGCGCTTCATCATCAATGGATGACGGTCTATCACGTTATTTTGATCCTGGCTGCCTTTGCGATGTGGTGGCCGATTGTCAGCCCGTTGTCCGACAGCAAGAGACAACTGGCCGGATTGAAAAAGCTGGCGTACATCTTCGTCAACGGCGTGCTGATTACGCCCGCCTGTGCGCTGATTATTTTCGCGTCCGATCCGCTGTATGCGACGTACATCTCGGCTCCGCAACTGTTCCCGAGCCTCAGCACTTTCAGCGACCAGCGGCTTGGCGGAATCATCATGAAGCTGGTGCAGGAGCTTGTGTACGGCTCTGTACTCGCCTATGTCTTCTACCACTGGTATAAGCAGGAGAAGCAGGACGACCTGCCCATGGATGAACAGCCAGGCGCCCTGCTGATGAAAACGCCGGCTACGGATGAAGGCAGGGTATAGAATTATAGATAGATTATTCGAATGAGGTGTAGAAATGTCCATCTTGCTGCCTACGATAAGCACATCGTTTATCGTCATCAGCGGTATTCTTGTCGCTTGTGGCTGGTATGCGGTCGCGAAGAAACAAATTGACAAACACATGAAGATCATGAAATGGGCTGCCATCTGTGCAACGATCTTCTTTATCACGTATGTATCCAGAACGGCTTTTGTCGGAAACACGCATTTCGGTGGGCCTGACAGCTTGAAGCCAATCTACCAGACGTTCCTGATCTTTCATATCGTACTGGCTACGGTAGGGGGAGTAATGGGGCTGGTGACGCTCAGACACGCCTACAAAAACAACATTGCCGCCCACAGAAAAATCGGGCCGTGGACGTCGATTGTCTGGTTTGTCACCGCCATTACCGGAGCTACGGTGTACACCTTGCTCTACATCATTTATCCGGGCGGCGAGACAGCCGGCGTTCTGGATGTTATTTTTGGCAAGTAGGGCGTGCGCTTTTCAAGTTGACTAGCTTCTTTGGCATTCGATACAATGAAAGTTAGTTTTTCCAATTGGATATTCGCATGTTCAGATAGATTCAGACAGGAGGTACAAAACGTGGACCAGCAAGTGACAATGCAGGAATCGCTTGATACTGAGACGCCCCTGCACGCACAACCGGGAGAGCCGGCAACTTTTCGGGACTACGTAGAACTGACAAAGCCTGGAATTACGATGTCCAACCTGATGACCACTTTCGCTGCTTTATGGCTGGCATCTTACGGTTTTCCAGACTGGAAATTGGCGATTTTCACCATGCTCGGTACAGCTTTGGTGATTATGTCGGGTGCGACGTTAAACAACTACTATGACCGCGATCTGGACAAAAAAATGAAGCGGACCAAAGGGCGCGCGCTCGCAGCAGGGCGGATTTCTCCGCGCACCGCGATTCTGCTAGGAATCGGCTTGCTGCTCGCAGGTTTGGCCGTGCTGGCGGTATTCGCGAATCCGCTGGCTGCTGTCTGGGGACTGATCGGCCATATTTTCTACGTGCTGATTTACACACCGCTCAAGCGTGTGACTACCTTGAATACCGTCATTGGCGGGATTTCCGGTGCGGCTCCGCCAGTCATCGGCTGGGTAGCCGTCACAAACAGCATGGACCCGGCAGCGTGGCTGCTGTTCCTGATTTTGTTCCTGTGGCAGCCGCCGCACTTCCTCGCGCTGGCGATGCTGAAAACAGAAGAATACCGCGCAGGCAATCTGCCGATGCTGCCAGTCGTCAAAGGCTTCGCCGAAACAAAGCGGCAAATGGTGCTGTGGGGCTCTGTCCTGTTCCCGGCTTCGCTCCTGCTCTTCATCCACGGCAGCGTAGGCTACGTCTACCTGGCTGTGATGGGCTTGATGGGCATCGTGTACATGGTGCTGCTGTTCCAAGGCTTCAAGGCCAAGGATGATCTCGCCTGGGCACGCAAGCTGTTCGGCTATTCGATCCTGTATTTGACGATCTTTTGTGCCGTCATTGTCATCAGCACAATGGTGTACCATTATTGACACGAAACACTCACGAAATGTTCACGGAACATCCCTTGCTTAGCAGGGGATGTTTCATTAATGTAAGAGAGGGCAACAGTTAAGAGGCTGCTTCACCGTGAGTCTCAAACATCACAGGAAACAGGGTGTATTCACTATGGAAAAATGGCTGAAACCTCTAGCCGTTCTTGCTACTCTCGTCATGTTTATCGTCATGATCGCCGGGTCGCTTGTGACCAAAACGGATTCCGGTCTGGGCTGTGGAAACGACTGGCCGCTCTGTAATGGCAAGTGGGTCCCGGAATATACATTGGCATCAATTATTGAATACATGCACCGATTGATTACAGGTGTGGCTGGCATCGTTGTGGTTGTTTTTTCCGTGCTGTGCTGGCGCCACTATCGGGGCAACCAGGAAGTGCGCAATCTCGCCCTGTTCGGTCTGTTTTTTATCGTTCTGGAGTCCATTCTCGGCGCTTCTGCGGTCATTTGGCCGCAATCGTCATCCGTGCTGGCTCTGCACTTCGGGTTTTCCCTGCTGGCTTTTACCGGCGTGTTCCTCTTGACCGGGTTCGTGCTGCAGCGGGACAAGATGGAGAGCATGGTGCAAGATACGGCATCGACGGGTTTTCGCAACTGGATGTGGGCCGTGGCGGCCTATACGTACGGTGTGGTCTATCTCGGAGCGTACGTCCGGCATACCGGATCGAGCATGGCTTGTAGCGATTGGCCGCTGTGCCAGGGGCAACTGATTCCACAGCTCTCCGGCCAGACAGGCATTCATTTTGCCCACCGGCTGGGCGCGTTGCTTCTCGTGTTTTTGCTGCTCGGAACGATGATTTATGCCATGCGCCACTTCAAGGAAAAGCGCCGCGATCTGTACGGCGCAAGCATTCTCGCCTTCGTGCTGGTCATCCTCCAGGTGTTCAGCGGCGGATTCGTGGTTCTGTTCCAGCTTCACCTCTATGCTACGCTGCTCCACTCGATGATTATTACGATTCTTTTCGGGGTCATCAGCTACATGTGCTTGCAGTCGCACAAGTCGCCGCAAGCAGGCAAGCTGAGAAGATAGAGACAGTGATTCGCGCTTGAAAAAAGCCGCACTCCCGCTTTTGTGCAGGGGGTGCGGCTTTGTGCATTTTACGTTTGCGAACTGGCTTTACGGAACAGGGGTGAAGACGCCCTGGTCAAATTGGTAGACCACAAGCTTGGTTGCGGTCTTGCCGGGGAGGGGGATTCCAGTGTCCGGGTCAAGCTCTTGCTCTGTCGTCCAGTAGTATAGCTGCGGGATCTCTCCGCTTATAATCTGGTAGCTGCCGAGCGTCTGGAAAAGCTGACCGCCGGGAACGGAGGAGGTTTGCTTCAACAGTCCGCTCCAGGCTTCCACCAGCTTGCCTTTTTCCAAGTACCAGAGGTGAGCTTCGTAGACGCTCAGTCCGGTTCCTCCCGTATGGTCAACCGTTTCAAGCAGACGCGTTCCTGTCAGCTCGATGCGGCTGTCCAAATAATACGGGTCGAGCCCGGGATGGTTTACCTCCTGTGCATAATCCCAGCGTTCCGGTTGCAACTGCGGGACGTTCCACCGCTTTTCTGCGATGAGCGAATACGTGCGGTCGGGCTTTTGATCGAGGACGTAAAACGAGCCGATATGTACGCTTGCATTTTGCTTGGCAATAATCTCCAAATCAGCGTCTTCATCCAGATTGACCAGTTCAAAATCAAAGTGAGGCAGGTCAACAGGATCATGGGCACTTGCATTGATCCAGTTGATGACCTGCTCAGGTGTGGGGGGGACGGAAGCGGGCGACAAGGGAGCGGCAGCGTGGACCAGGCAGGGAAGAGCCAGTCCGGTGAAAGTGAAAAACAGCAGGCGGCGAACCAACAAGGGTAACAAGCTCCTTTCGGCGGATGGTAGGAAAGAACAGGGATCTAGTAGAAAGACGCAGGCAGAGCGCAAAAGTTACCGGCAAGTACCGTAAATTTCAACCACGCACCGCTCTGTCTTTTGTTACAATAAAAAGCAAACACATGATCGTGGAGAAAGGATGGGAGTCATGCGCATTTTACATACGGCCGACTGGCATTTCGGGCGGCAGCTCGAAGGCCGCGACCGCCGGGCGGAGCAGACGGCATTTGTGGACGAGCTCTGCCGGATCGCGGAAGAGCGGGAAGTCGATTTGGTGCTGGTGGCAGGAGATGTGTACGATTCGGTAAACCCGCCAGCGTGGGCGGAGGAGCTTTTTTACGAGGCGCTGGAGCGCTTGTCTGCGGAAGGCCGCCGGGGGGTTATCGTGATCGCGGGCAACCACGACCAGCCTGAGCGGGTCAGGGCAGCATCGCCGCTTGCCGCGAAGCACGGAATCGTTTTGCTCGGCTTGCCGAAGGAAGCGCCTTTGATCGCACAGTCACCGTCCCCGGACCGGGTACAGGTCGTCCAGGGAGGCCCTTCCTGGCTGGAGCTGAAGGTGCCGGGCTGTGAGCATCATGCGGTGGTGCTCGCGTTGCCGTACCCTTCCGAGTCGCGGCTGAAGGAGCTGCTCAGCGAGAGCTTTACGCAGGAGCAGATGCAGCTCGCCTTTTCAGAGCGGATCGCTCGGTTGTTTGCCGATTTGTCCGTCCATTTTCGCGAGGACACTGTGAATCTGGTCACGAGCCACTTGTTTGTGATGGGGGGCATGGAGACGGATTCGGAGCGGCCGATTCAAATTGGCGGCGCTTTGACGGTGTCTCCGCAAGCTTTTCCGAAAAACGCCGACTACGTGGCGCTCGGCCACCTGCATCGCCTGCAAAAGCTCAGCGACAAGCCGCTCGTGCGCTACAGCGGCTCGCCGCTCTCGTACAGCTTTTCCGAGGCGGGGCAGAGCAAGGCGGTGGTGTTGGTCGAGGTGGAGCCTGGGCAGGACGTGCGGGAGGAAATCATTTATTTGACGAGCGGCCGTCCGTTGGCGCGCTGGAAGGCGACAGAAGGAATCGCCCAGGTCGAGCGCTGGCTTGCCGAAGGACGGGACGCAGGCTCCTGGATCGACCTGGAACTGCACGTGACAGACGTGATCGACCCGGCGGAGTTTCAGCGTGTACGGAAGCTCTCGGACGACTTTTTGAAAATCCAGCGCGTCGTCATTCGCGAAGAGCGCGACGAGGAAGAGGCGCAGCGGGTGGAATTGACGGAGCTGACATCGGATCAGTTGTTTCGGCGTTTTTATGAGCGCAAAAAGGGAGCGGCGCCGGATGAGCGGCTCGTTGCCTTGTTCCAGCGGCTGCTGGCGGAAACCGGGGGAGAGGGGGAAGAAGCGTGAGGCCGATTCGATTGAAGCTGGCAGGGATGCACAGCTATCGGGAAATGCAAGAGGTTGACTTCGAAATTTTGTGCCAGGCGGGACTGTTTGGCATTTTCGGACCGACGGGCAGCGGCAAATCGACGATACTGGATGCGATCACGCTGGCGCTGTACGGACAGGTCGTCCGGCTCGGCGGCGGGAACCATCCCAAGGAAGTGCTGAATCAACTGGAGCGGCGCGTCTTCGTCTCCTTTACGTTTGAGCTGGGCACAGGTAATGAGCGCAAGCGATATACGATTGAACGGGAATTTGGTCTGGATAAAAAAGGGAACAAACGCCAACCCGAGGTGCGACTGATTCAGTCCGGCGCGTTGAGCGGAGAGCCGGATGTCGTGCTGGAATCGAAGGCGACGGCAGCTACTGCGGCGGTCGAGGAACTGATTGGCCTGACTTTGCAAGATTTTACCCGCGCGGTTGTTTTGCCGCAGGGGCAGTTTTCCCGCTTTTTGACGCTCAAAGGCAGCGAGCGCAACGAGATGCTGCAGCGGATGTTCCGGCTGCACATCTACGGGGAAAAGCTGAGCGAGCGCGTGCGGCACGCTCTCGACCAGGCAAAGGAGCAGATGCACCGTCTGCAGCTCGAGACGGCGGCGTTGGGAGAAGCGGGGCCGGAAGCGCTGGAGCAGGCGCGACAGACTTTTGAGGAAGCAGCGCAAATGGAGCGGTCGTTCACGGAGCAAAAGCAGGAGCTGGCCGGAAAGCTCAAGGAACTGGAGCAGCTCGCCCAGTGGCAAGGGGAGCTTGCCCAAGTCCAGCAGCAGTTGCAGCAGCAGGCAGCGAAGGAGGCGGAAATCGCTCTGCTCACGGCAAACATCCGCGAGTGGGAGGCGAGCATTCGCCTGTGGCCGCTGGTGCAGCAGTACGAGCGGCTCGATCAGGAATGGAGCGTGACCGGGCAGGCGCTGGAGCAAAGCCGGGAACAGCAGGGGACAGCACGGCTTGCCCTGGAAGCGGCAGAAGCCGAGTACGCGCGGGCGCAGGCGGAGCTGGCCGCGCAGGAGCCGCAACTGATCCAGCAAAAAGGCAGGCTGGTTCAGGCCCAGGAATGGGAAGCAGAGCTGAAAGCGATTCGCGAAGAGCAGTCTGTGCTGGAGCGCGAATGGCAGGAAGTATCGCTTGGCCTGGCGCAGACAGAGGCGCAGCTTGAGCGGGACGAAGCCGCTCTGCAAAAGTGGGAGCAGGAGTGGAACAAGCTTGCGGAAGAAAGCAGGCAGGCGATGGTGGCTCCGGAGTGGCGAGAGCGCGTCGCGCGGGCGCGGGAAGCGAAGCAGCAGTGGGAGCGGGAAGAAAAGAAGCTGCGCGAGCTGGAAGCGGAGCAGGCAACGGCCGTGTCTCGCCTGCAGGCGGCGACGGATAGAGCCAGTGTGGACAAGCGCGATTGGGAACAGTCCGCAAACCGGCTGGCCGAGCTCAAAGAACGGCTGGCAAAAGCGGTGGACAAACCGCTCATGAGCGACGAGGAATGGGAGCGGTCGCGCAATGTGCTGGCGGAAATGAAGCAGGTAGGCCGCCAATGGCGCGAAGGCTTGACGGCGATCGCGAGCTGGCAGGAAAAGTGGCAGCAGATCGAGCAGGAGCGGCAGCAAGCGGCGAAGCGTTACCAGGAGCTGGCTGAGGCGGTTCAGGCGTGCGAAGCCGAGGCTCTTGCGCGGCTTGCCGAACGCGAAGGGCTGCGCCAGGAGTGGGAGCGCTGGCAGCAGGAAAACATGGCCCGCTACTTGCGCGAGCGGCTGGAAGAAGGCAAGGAATGCCCGGTGTGCGGCTCGCTGCATCATCCGCTGGACGGCCAGGGTCATCCGGCAGACGGCGAAGCAAAAGCGGCGGGTGACGACCTGCGCGCCCGGATCAAAGCGTCCGAAGAAGCCGAGAAGGCAGCCGAGCAAAAGACAGCGCAGGCGAAAGAAGCGTGGGTGACGGCCAGGGGGACACTGGCTGCTGCCGAAGAGAGAGCAGCCGCAGCGCAGGCCGAGTACAAAGAGCTGGAAGCGCGGCTGGCCGCCGTCAAGGCGGAGTGTCACGGACATGGGCAGCCTTGGCTGGTAGAGACGTTTGAAGAGCTGATTGCCGTCTACCAGCGCGAGGAAAAGGAGCTGGCGGCCAAGCACGCCGAGCGGGAGCAGGCCAGGGAAGAACGGGAGCGCCTGCAAAAGCAGTTGGAAGTGCTGCGCGAGGAAGAAGCCGAGAAGAAGCGGTTGATGGAAAAAAGCGGCCTGCTGCTCGAACATGCGCAAAAGGTACTGGATGAGAGCATTGCCCGCGTTGCCGTTGCTGTGGCAGCGGCGAAGCAGTCTGGCGAAGAGCTGGATGCGGTGCGCCAAGAGATGTTGATCGAGGAAATTGAACAGCGCTACGAGGAAATCGGCCGCCTGGACCGGAAGCTGGCAGAGCTAGAGCGCATGCGCGCCGAGCAGGAAGCTTTGCGCAGCCAGCTTATGACACAAGTAGAGGCTGCCAAATCGCGAAAAGCCGATTGGAAATCGCGTGAATCCGCTCTCGGGGAAAAGCTGGCCGACCGAAAACGGATGTGGGAGCAAAAGCATGCCCAGTGGCTGGAGCGGACCGGCGGCATTCCTGCGCAGGAGGGGCTGGCGCAGATAGAACAGACGCTAGACTCGCTGCGCCAGTCGCTGACAGAGGCCGAGGCGAAGCGCAAGGCAGCGGCAGAGGCGAGACAGGCAGCCCAAAACGATTTGGTCAAGCATTCGGAGACGCTGGCCGTTTTGACCAGACAGCGCACAGAGGCGCATGAGGCTTTGTATCAGGGGCTGCAGGAGACGGGCTTTGCCGCCTTGGAGCAAGTGCGTGAAAAGTACGCAGAGCGCGGCAAGCTGCCTCAGGCGAAGGAGCAGGTCGAGGCGTATGCGCGCGTTTTGGGACAGCTTCGCTACGAGGAAGACAGGCTGCTGCAAGCCATTGCAGGCCGTACGATCTCGCACGAGGAGCTTGTGAGCGCCAAAGAAGCGTGGGAGACGTGGGAGCAGTCTTTTGCGGAGGCGCAGAAGCAAGTCGCCGTCGCCAAAGAGCACGTCGAGCGCATGGAGAAAAACCATAGCAGGTGGCAGGAGCTGCATCAGCAAATCGTCGAGTTGCAAGACGAGCAGAGCCGCCTGGAAGAATTGAAAAAGCTGTTCGAAGCGAAGGCGTTCGTCCAGTTTATTGCAGAAGAAAAGCTCGTGTCCATCGCACGGGAT
Organism: Brevibacillus sp. NSP2.1; assembly: GCF_000470975.2. Classification (NCBI taxonomy): domain Bacteria; kingdom Bacillati; phylum Bacillota; class Bacilli; order Caryophanales; family Paenibacillaceae; genus Brevibacillus; species Brevibacillus sp. NSP2.1. Next base: position 948,421 of record NZ_CP048274.1, read on the forward strand.
GCATCCTATCACCTGAAGCGGATGACCGCAAATCGCTACGGTCTGGAAATCGGCGACGAGGGCGAATTCGTACTGCGCGATGAAGGCGCGGGCGGGATGCGCCGTCCGGTCAGCACCTTGTCCGGCGGCGAAACGTTTTTGACCTCGCTTGCGCTTGCGCTCGCCCTGTCGATGGAGATACAGATGCGCGGCGGCCGACTGGAGTTTTTCTTTTTGGACGAAGGCTTTGGAACGCTCGATCCGGAGCTTCTGGAGGTCGTCATGGACGCGCTGGAGCGGCTGCGGATGGACGATTTTACGATCGGCGTCATCAGTCACGTCCCGGAAATACGCGTGCGCATGCCGCGCCGCCTGGTCGTGACGCCGGCAGAGCCGATGGGCAAAGGCAGCACGCTGCAACTGGAGATGGAGTAGGGAAGGGGAAAAAACATGGCAGTCCAATTCATACTGGGACGGGCAGGCACGGGAAAAACGGAGGAGATTCATCAGCAGATTCAAAAGCGGCTGCGCGATACGCCGCTCGGCTCCCCGATGATTTTGCTCGTGCCGGAGCAGGCCAGCTTTCAGGAGGAATACGCCCTCGCCAACCTGCCCGGGCTGGGCGGCGTGATAGGGACCCAAGTGCTCAGCTTCGGCCGGCTGGCTCATCGGTTGCTGCAGGAGCTGGGCGATCTGACGACGGTGGCGGTCGACGATCTCGGGAAGCACATGGTACTGCGCATGCTTCTGGAGCGGCACAAGGAAGAGCTGCAAGTGTTTGGCCGTTCGGCCATGCAGCCGGGCTTCGCCTCTCAGCTTGGACGTTTGATAAGCGAGTGCAAGTCGTACGGCGTCTCTTTTGCCGATTCGGAAAACGTGGACTGGGGCGGAGCCAATCTCAATCAAAAAATCAGCGACCTGCGCCTGATTATGAACGCCTACGAAGGGTACATGGCAGAAGGGTACTGCGATGCTGACGATATTTTGAACCGGGTCGCTGTCATGGTGCGCGACTCGGCCTACATCAGACAGGCGGAAATTTTCATCGACGGCTTTACGGGCTTCACCAACCAGGAGCTGCGACTGATCGAACAGTTGATGCTGCACGCCAAACAGGTGACGATTGCGCTCACCCTGGACCCGGACGAGCGCGACGCGTCTGTCGACGAGCTTGGGTTGTTCCACCCGACTTTGCGCACGTACCAGGCGCTGTCGCTGATGGCGCGGGAATCGGGCGTTTCCGTTGCCAAGCCGCTGCTGTTGACCGAGACGCGCCGTTTTGCCGACAGCCCGTGGCTGCGTCAGCTCGAACAGGTTTATTTTCAATGGGGGGCGCCGCCCGCAGTCGGCGAGCCTCGTCGCAACGATGAGGTTGCCTTGCTCTCTGCCGTGAACAGGCGGGCTGAAGTAGAGGCCGTCGCGCTGAAAATTCTCGCCCTTGCCCGAGAGGAAGGCTACCGCTGGCGGGACATGGCAATTTTGCTGCGGGAAATTGGCACCTATGCCGATGAGATTTCCGCCGTTTTTACCGATTACGGCATTCCGCACTTCCTGGACCAGAAGCGGACCGTGATGAACCATCCGTTGGTGGAGCTGGTGCGCTCGGCGTTGGAGGTCATCGTCACCAGATGGCGGTATGACGCAGTATTTCGCTGTTTGAAGACAGACCTGCTTACGCCAGACCTCGCCCATGAGCGCACGTCCCGCCAGGAGATCGACCGCTTGGAAAACTACGTGCTGGCTCACGGCGTCTTCGGCTACCAGTGGGCGGAGGAATCGGCCTGGCGTTTTCGCGGGCCGTCCGGTGCCGCCGAGGATGCGGAAGCAGACGAGCTGAGGCGCAAATACGCGGCTCCCTTGCTCGCTTTTGAAAAAGAGATGAAGCAGGCGGCAGGCAAAAACGTGCGGGAAATGACGGTGGCGCTGTACAATCTGCTGATCGCCCTGGACGTGCCGGGCAAGCTGGAATATTGGCAACGCAAGGCAGAGCAGGAGGGCGACCTCGATGCGGCACAGGTGCACGGCCAGGTGTGGACGGGTCTGGTCGAGCTGATGGACCAGGTCGTGGAGGTCATGGGCGACGAGAGCATGGAGCTGGCTACGTTTGCCCGCGTGCTCGACAGCGGTCTGGAAACGATTGAGCTTGGGCTTGTCCCTCCGGCCTTGGATCAGGTGCTGGTCGGGGCGATGGAGCGCTCCCGTCAGCCTGATGTCAAAGCTTTGTTTATTCTCGGGGTGAACGAGGGCATCATCCCTCTGCGCCCGAAGGAAGAAGGCATTTTGGACGAGGCGGAGCGCGAGCGGCTGGCGGAGATGGGCCAGGTGCTCGCGCCAAGCGCCAAGCAGAAGCTGATGGCGGAGCCGTACCTTTTGTACCAGGCGCTGACGCGGCCGTCCGAGCGGCTGATGCTGAGCTGTGCCCTGGCCGATGAGGAAGGCAAGGCGCTGCTTCCTTCCTCGGTGTTTTCGCGCATCAAGGAGGTGCTGCCAGACATCTCGCACCAGATGTTTTACAACGAGCCGACGGGCGAGGCGGACACAGATGCCTTTTTGCTCGGACAGCCGAGAAGGGTGTTCCGCCACTTGCTGACCTTGTTGCGCGCGATGAAAAAGACAGGCGAGCTGCCGGTGTTCTGGTGGGAGGTGTACGACTGGTTCGTCCGTTCCTCCCCAGAAGCATTGCGGGAAAAATGGCTGCTGTCCGGCTTGCGCTACCGGAATCTCCCGGACGGGCTGGACAGGCAGACGAGCACGACCTTGTACGGCAAGCAACTGAAAATGAGCGTGTCGCGCCTGGAGCGCTTTCAGGCGTGCCCGTTCTCGCATTTTTCCTCGCACGGGCTGAGGCTGTCGGAGAGAACGATGTACAAGCTGGAGCGCTTCGATGTGGGCGAGCTGTTCCACGCCTCGCTCAAGCGCGCGGTCGAAAAAATGAACGAGGAACATCTGGAGTGGAGCAAGCTGACGGAAGACCACAGCATGCAACTGGCGAGCGAGGTAGTGGCCGAGCTGGTGCCGCAGACCAGAAGCAGCATTCTCACGCGAACAGCGCGCTATCGCTTTTTGGCGGGCAAGCTGATGCGGGCGGTTGGCCGGGCGATCTACGTGCTGGGCGAGCACGCCAAGCGCAGCCGCTTCGCTCCGGTTGGATTGGAAGTTTCTTTCGGACCAAACTCCGACTTGCCGGGCCTCGTGCTCACCCTCGACAACGGCGTGGAGCTGCAACTGATCGGCCGCATCGACCGGGTGGACCAGTCGCTGGACAGCGAGGTTCCGTATTTGCGCGTGATCGACTACAAGTCAAGCCCCAAGCAACTGTCGCTGTCAGACGTGTGGAACGGCTTGAATTTGCAACTGCTCGTCTACCTGGACGTCGTCGTGGCAAACGCGGAGGAATGGCTGGGCAAAAAAGCCGAGATGGGCGGCGTCTTTTACTATCAGGTGGCCGATCCGTTTGTGACGGCGAAGCGGCTGCTGACGTCCGACGAGGCAGCCAAGGAGCGGGCGAAGCGCCTGCGGATGAAAGGCTTGATGCTCGCCGATCCCGAGTTGGCGAAAATGATGGACGGGTATGTAGAGCAGGGGCCGTCCGAGCTGGTTCCGTTTGAACTGAAAAAGGACGGGACGCTTTCTTCGCGTTCCTCTGTCGCTACAGCCGAGCAGTTCCAGACGCTGACGACGTATGTGCGCGACACGGTGAAGCAAATCAGCACGCGCATGACCGAAGGGGAAATCCAGATCAAGCCGTATTCCAACGGGACGATGACTGCCTGCGATTACTGTTCGTACAAGCCTGTGTGCCAGTTCGACGGGGAGACAGGCGGCAACGAGCACAGACAGCTTTCCAAGTGGAACAACAAACAAATCTGGAGCATGCTGGCCGAGCAGCAACTGGCAGGAGAGGGAGGTGCTACCGATGGCGGAGCAACAAGTGCAGGCCAAGCCTGAACAATGGACGGATGAACAATGGCAAGCGATTATTCAGCGCGGGGGCAACTTGCTGGTAGCGGCTGCGGCAGGCTCCGGGAAAACGTCGGTGCTCGTCGAGCGGATCATCCGGCGCATCATGGACGAGAGCGAGCCTGTCGGCGTCGACCAGCTTCTGGTCGTGACCTTTACGAATGCGGCGGCGGCAGAGATGCGGCACAGAATTGGCGATGCGCTGAGCAAAGCGCTGAAAGAAAACCCGTATTCTGCCCATTTGCGGCGGCAACTCGCCCTGCTCCAGCGAGCGACCATTACGACGCTGCACTCGTTTTGTCTGGGCCTTTTGCGCCAGTATTACTACCTGATCGACCTCGACCCGGAGTTTCGCATTGCCGACCAGATGGAGGGCGAGCTGCTGCGGCAGGACGTACTGGAGGAGCAACTGGAGGGCTGGTACGAAAGCGACCCGGACTTCCAGGCGTTGGCCGACATCATGCTGGACGGACAGGACGATCAGGCGCTGGCGACTTTGCTGTTGCGGCTGTACGAGTTTTCCCGCAGTCATCCGTCGCCTGAGCGCTGGCTTGCGGAAGCAGCCGACATGTTTGACATTCGCGCTGGGGCCGGTCTGGACGGGCTCGTCTGGGCGAAAAGCGTGCTGCGGTCTGTGGAGCTTTTGCTCGTCGGCATGGCTGGCAAGCTGCAGAGGGCGGCAGAGCTGGCAGCCTCCCCGGAAGGTCCGGCGGCTTATTTGCCGATGTTGGAAGCGGAAGCAGCGGCTTTGAGGCAGGCGGCTGCGGCTTGCAAGGAAGGTTGGGAGGCAGCGAGCCAGGCTATCCGTGGCGTTGCTTTTGCCAAGCTGCCGCCAGTCAAAGGAACCGATCCCGAGATCAAGGAGCAGGTTCAGGCGCTCAGAAACGGCGTGAAAAAGGAGCTGGCGGAGCAGATCGAGCAGTATTTTTCGATGACGGCCGAGCAATATGCCGCTGATTTGCAGCGACTGGCCCCGCACATGAAGACGCTGGCCCGGCTCGTTACCGAGTTTTCCGACGCGTTTCAGTTGGAAAAGCGGGCGCGCGGAATCGTCGACTTTGGCGATCTGGAGCATCTGGCCTTGCGCATTTTGACGGCAGCGGACGAAGCGGGCGAGGCGGTTCCTTCGCCGATATCGGAGCAGCTTCGCGAACAGTTCGCAGAAGTGCTGGTCGACGAGTATCAGGATATCAATCTGGTGCAGGAGACGATTTTGCGCATGGTTTCCCGCGACGGAACGAACGGTGCTTGCGCCAACCGCTTTATGGTCGGTGACGTGAAGCAGAGTATTTACCGTTTCCGTCTGGCGGAGCCGAAGCTGTTTCTGGAAAAGTACTTGACCTATCAAAAAGGCGCGGCAGGCGAGCAGGATGCGGACGATGACGCTCCGGGACGGCGGATCGACCTTGCCGCCAACTTCCGCAGCAGACGCGAGGTTGTGGATGCGGTCAACTTTTTGTTCAGGCAAATCATGTCGCCGGGCGTGGGCGAGATCGACTACGATCCGTCGGCCGAGCTGATTAACCGCGCCTCTTATCCCGAGGCAGAGCCGGGGAGGCTGCAGGCAGAGGTGCACCTGATTAACCGCAACGTCGAGCAAGAAGCGGGGCAGGAGGCGTCTGCAGAGGCAACGGAAGAGGCAGAGCTGGCGGGAATCCCCGAGGCGACAGGCGACTCGAGCGAGGAAGCGAGCGTCGCGCAACTGGAAGCGCGCCTGATTGCCAGCCGGATTCGCCGCTGGATGGAGCCGGGCGAGGGCGAGTCGCCACTGCTCGTGTTCGATAAAAAGGCAGGGGGAATGCGCCCGCTCGCTTACCGGGATATCGTCATTTTGCTGCGGGCTACGTCCGGCTGGGGGCAGACGATGCAGGAGGAACTGCATGCGGCGGGAATCCCTGTGTACGCCGAGCAGACGGCAGGCTATTTTGCGGCGACAGAAGTAGAGACGATGCTCTCGCTGTTGCGGGTGATCGACAATCCGTTGCAGGACATTCCGCTCGCTGCGGTGCTGCGCTCGCCTATCGTCGGCTTGCGCGAGGAACAGCTTGCCCAAATTCGCATCCAGTATCCGACGGGCCCTTTTCATCTCGCTGTCATCCAGTACGTGAAGGAGCGCCCGCCGCAGGAGTCGTGGGAAAAACGGCTGCGCCAGTTTTTCGCGAAGCTGGAAGGGTGGCGGACGCATGCGCGCAGGGGAGCGCTGTCTGAGCTGCTTTCCGTGCTGTACCGCGAGACGGGCTATCTCGACTACGTCGCTGCCCTGGAAAACGGACAGCAGCGGCAGGCCAACCTGCGTGCCTTGTACGACCGGGCAAGACAGTATGAGGCAGGCTCTTATCGCGGGCTGTTCCGCTTCCTGCGCTTCGTCGGCAGGCTGCAGGAGGCGGGCAATGACATGGGCGAAGCGCGTACGATCGGGGAAAACGAGGATGTCGTGCGGATCATGACGATCCACAAGAGCAAAGGCTTGGAGTTTCCCGTCGTTTTCGTCGCGGGCATGGGCAAGCAGTTCAACACGATGGATTTGAAAAGCCAGTTTTTGCTGCACAAGGACCTGGGCTTCGGGCCGATGGCCGTGGAGCCGTCCATTCAGTTGCGCTACCCGAGCATCGCGGCGCTGGGCATTCGGCAGCAGTTGCGCCGGGATATGCTGGCAGAGGAAATGCGCGTGCTGTACGTCGCCTTGACCCGTGCGCGCGAGAAGCTGATTCTCGTCGGTTCAGCCAAAGACTTGGCGAAGAGCGTCATGGACTGGGGCAGACAAGGTGATGGCGAGCGGCTCAGCGACGAGGATCTGATCCAGGCCAAAGGCTATTTTGACTGGGTAGGCCGCGCCTTGCTGCGACATCCGGCAGCAGGCGAACTGCGCGCGTATCCTGCGAAGCAAGGCGCAGGCGAAGAAGTGCGAGTCAGAACCGTTCCCGATGACTCCGTCTGGTCGTTTCATTTTCATCAGGCGGACGAGCTGAAGGCGCAGCAGGAGGCCATGAGCGATGACATGGCACTGTGGGAGCGCGCGACCAGGCGGGAGGAGATTGCAGAACGGCCAGGCGACGAAGCGCTGCGCAAGCTGGTAGAAGCGAGACTGGGCTGGACCGACCCGCACCCGGTTGCCTCGCGCGTGGCGGCCAAATGGAGCGTCAGCGAGCTGAAGCGGCATGCCAAGATCAGCAAAAGCGGGCAGGCGCTCACACTGCCTTCGATTACGGAAAAGCCGAAGTTTTTGGCGGAACAAAAATCGCACCGCCTGACAGCAGCCGAGAAAGGCACGATCACGCACCTGGTCTTCCAGCATCTCGATTTGCAGCGTCCGCTGGATGAGGCCGACATACGCGAGCAGGTGGCAGAGCTTGCGGCGCGCCGCTTTTTGACAGAGGAGCAGGTGCAGGCGGTGGATGCCGGACAAATTGCCACGTTTTTTGCCGACCCTCTGGGGCAGCGGATGAAAAGGGCCAAGGCGGTTCACCGCGAGCTGCCGTTTACGCTGGTGCTGCCCGCGCATGAAGTGGAGCCGGAGCTGGGCGAAGCAACTTCGGAGCGGATTATCGTCCAGGGTGTGATTGACTGTTTGCTGGAGGAAGACGACAATCGGCTGGTCTTGATTGATTTCAAGACTGACTGGATGGCCAAGGAAGCCTCAGCCGAAGCAATCGAAGAGATGGAGCGCAGGTACAGCGGCCAGATCAGCTTGTACGTTCGGGCGATCAGGCAGATCATCAAGCCGTCTCAGGAAGTGGAGAGCTATCTGTATTTGCTTTCCGGCGGCTTCTCCATCCGGTTTACGTAAAGGCAGACAGGACTGCCGAGCATAAGAGCGCCGTTTTTGAAGCGAATCGAAAACGGCGCTCTTTGTCATGTGCGAAAACACGCTAACGCTCCCTCTGCAAAGTCGGGGGAACGGATGAAGTTGTGGGAGAGCGGGTGAAGTTCAGGACAACAGATAACAAAAGCGGCAAGCAGGCTGGATAATGGCGAACGTACGTGTTAATGTATAGAAAATATTGACATTTCAGTCTATGGGAGGATTCAGGGTGAAAAAGCTGTTGGCGTACAACTGGATGGTGCGGGATGAATGGTTTGCCTGGTGTGCAAAGCTGCCGGAAGAAGAACTGCTGAAAACGAGAGTGGGAGGCGCCGGGACGATTTTGTACACGCTGTTTCATATTGCAGATGTGGAGTACAGTTGGCTGCGGGGCGTACAGGGGAAGCCGGATGTGCAAGTGCCTTACGAGGAACACCAGTCGCTTGCGCAGGTAAAGGCGCTGGCGGCTCAATGGCGGGAAGAGCTGCGCGATTTTATCGAGGCTTGGACAGACGACTGGGAGCGGGAGCCTGTGCGCGTGGCATGGAGCGACAAGGAGTACGCCAAAGGGGAGATCATGCGGCATGTGATCGCGCACGAGATTCACCATATGGGGCAACTGTCGATCTGGGCCAGGGAGCTTGGCTATACGCCAGTCTCCGCCAATTTTATTGGCAGGAACTTGGTGTAAGGCAGCGAGTTTTGCGCGGACAGGGCGCATCACCCAGGACTGCTTCGTTGTAATTTTGCACCGGAATGCAGGCACGGCAAAAAGGAACCGCCACGCCAGAGTCAGTTTGTAACAAGGCAACGCGATTCGCGTCTTCGCTGGTGTGCACCAAAGCAACACATGCCCCTGCCAGTGCCAGTCCGCAACAAAGGCCACGCCGTCCACACCTTCGCGCGACTGCAACCATCCAACTTGATCCCCCATGCATAATTTTCCTCTTGCCTGCCCATACTCCAACTGTTTCGATTGAAGCTGCTGGAGTTGGAATGTCCGGGCGGGAGGTACGCACAATATGTCGTTAAAAGAACAGTTGTTGAGAAAAAAATCGGTTGCCAGCTTGATGGCACAGGTTGAGAGCAGGCAGCTCAAAAAAACGTTGGGCGCTTTTGATTTGACCATGCTTGGCATCGGCGCGATTGTCGGGACGGGCATCTTCGTTCTCACTGGAGTCGCTGCGGCCGAGCATGCGGGGCCTGCGCTGGTGCTGTCGTTTGTCCTGTCGGGGCTCGCTTGCGTATTTGCGGCGCTGTGCTATGCAGAGTTTGCTTCCACCGTCCCCGTGTCCGGAAGTGCGTACACATACAGCTACACCGCGTTTGGCGAACTGGTGGCGTGGATGATCGGCTGGGACCTGATCCTGGAGTACGGGGTGGCTTCCGCAGCGGTGGCGAGCGGCTGGTCGGGCTATGCGCAAGGCTTGCTTGCAGGCTTCGGCATTCATCTGCCTGTCGCTTTGACGAATGCGTTCGACGCTTCTAAAGGAACGATCATTGACTTGCCTGCTGTTGTCATCATTTTTGTTATTACGCTTCTGCTCATGAAAGGGACAAGGGAGTCGGCCCGCTTTAACACGCTGATGGTCATTATCAAGGTCGCGGTGATCCTTTTGTTTCTCATCGTCGGGATCGGTTATGTGAAGCTGGAAAACTGGAGTCCCTTCATGCCGTTTGGCTTTGCCGGGGTCGCGACGGGCGCTGCGACAGTCTTTTTTGCTTTTATCGGATTTGACGCGGTTTCCACGGCCGCAGAAGAAGTGCGCAATCCGCAGCGCGACATGCCGATTGGCATCATCACATCGCTGCTGGTGTGCACGCTGCTCTACATCGCCGTCTCCTTGACGCTGACCGGGATCGTTCCGTACGACATGCTCAATGTCAAAAATCCGGTTGCCTTTGCGCTCAACTACGTGAAACAAGATTGGGTAGCGGGATTCATTTCCCTCGGGGCCATCGTGGGCATCACCACTGTATTGCTCGTGATGATGTACGGACAGACGCGGCTGTTTTTCGCGATGAGCCGCGATGGTCTGTTGCCCGCCGTTTTTTCGCAGGTGCATCCGACCACGCAGGTGCCGCGAAAAAGTACGCTCATCGTCGGCATTTTGGTTGCGATCTTCAGCGGATTGCTGCCGTTGAACAAGCTGGCTGAGCTGACGAATATCGGGACGCTGTTTGCGTTTATTCTCGTCTCCATTGGCGTCGTCGTACTGCGCCGGACGAATCCGGAATTGCGCCGTGCGTTTCGCACGCCGTTCGTTCCACTCGTCCCGATTCTCGCCGTGCTTTTCTGCGGATACCTGGTCTACAGCTTGCCTGCTGTCACGAAGATCGGGTTTCTCGGCTGGCTGGCTGCAGGCGCTGTCGTCTACTTCCTGTACGGACGCAGGCACAGCCATTTGCGGGATGGCGAATACGGCAAATAGCAAAAAAACGAGGCATGTTCTCCTGGGGACATGTCTTTGTTTGCATCTGACAAAACCATCCAATTCATGGTAGAGTAAAAGGAACCAAACTGACGAGGAGAACAGGCCATGAAGCGAAAACGAGCAGACCGACCTGGGTGGAGACGCGTCAAGCGAATGAGCTATCAGGAAAAGTGGGTAGAGGCTTTGTCTTTTTCCGGGTACGCTGTCCGTTTGACCCTGGACGAAGTAACCGAGCCCGCCTACATGCCTGTTGGTGAAAAACTGTTGTGCGTAGGCGACAGAGGGTATGTGTACCTGCAATACTTTCCGGATCAGAAGCCTTATGCCGTCACGAAAATGATGGACGAGCTTGGCAACACCGTGCAGTGGTACATTGATATTTGCAAGGCGCATGGCAAAGATGAGAACGGCCATATCTGGTATGACGATCTCTACCTCGACATTGTGGTGCTGCCGCAGGGCGAGGTTTATTTGCTCGACCAGGACGAACTGGACGAAGCGCTGCAAAAAGGAGTCATCGACAGCGACGAGCACAGCTTCGCGACGGAGGTGGCCGATCAGCTCCTGCGGGATATTTTGGCAGGCAAGCGGGATACCTTTGACTTTCCAAATTTCTTTGCATAAAGTGGGTGCTTTGCATAAAATGAGGAAGAGTTTGGAATGAATCCACATGCAGGAGGGGAAGCGGGATGCAAAAAAAGAGGATGCCAGCCGATTTCCCCTGTTTTTTCAAGAACGAAGGCAACTGTTGCCCTCGTTCTTTTTTTGGTAGAGGGAACCAAAGATTTCGAAAACGTAAAAGACAACGATCGAGGAGGAGGCGCCATGAAGTATAAGCGGGTGTTGGTCAAATTGAGCGGCGGGGCTGTCGCGCAGGAGAACGGGTTTGGATTTGACCCGGGACAACTGGAGCATATCGCGGGGGAGATTCTTTCCTTGCTCGACATGGGCGTCGAGGTAGCGATTGTCATTGGCGGGGGAAACATTTTTCGCGGCAACATGGCGGACCAGTGGGGGATCGAGCGGGTTGAGGCAGACAACATCGGGACGCTGGCGACTGTCATCAACAGCCTGATGCTGCGAGGCGTGCTGAAGGCGCGCGTCAACCGGGAAGTCAGAGTGATGACAGCCGTGCCGATCAATGCCGTCGCGGAGCCGTACATTCGCCTGCGCGCCGTGCACCATCTGGAAAAGGGCTACGTCGTCATTTTCGCGGGCGGAAACGGGCAGCCGTATGTGACGACAGACTATCCGGCTGTGCAACGGGCGCTGGAGGTGGAGGCCGACGCTATTTTGGTCGCGAAACACGGGGTAGATGGCGTCTACACGGCCGATCCGCGCAAGGACGCGACGGCGAGACAGTACGTGGAGGTTTCCTTTGACGAGGTGGTCAGAAAAGACTTGCGCGTCATGGACCAGTCCGCGATGATTTTGGCGCGGGACCACGGCTTGCCGCTGCATGTGTTCAACTTCGACCAGCCCGGAGCGATGGCGCAAATTTGCCGTGGGGAGCAGGCAGGGACTTTTATCAGCCGGGAGCTGGAACCTGTCTTCAAATAAAAGCGGATGAGTTTGGCCCAACCGCTTACTGGGGCGCGGCGCAGGGCCGCTCTTCTTTTTGCCCGAAAGCGACAGCGGGTCACAGCCGCCGCCATTGCCAAATGCTGCAAAAGATTTGGCGTAACCCGCGTTCTCATCTACAATGGATGAGAACACATAGCAGGAATGTGAAGCAGATGTAAGGTGGTGTCACTGATGAGCAAAACGCTTGTGCTGGCGGAAAAGCCATCCGTCGGCCGCGATATCGCGAAAGTATTGCAGTGCCAGAAAAAAGGGAACGGCTTTCTGGAAGGAGATAAATACATTGTGACGTGGGCCTTGGGGCATCTCGTGACCTTGGCCGATCCGGAAGCTTACGGGCAGCAGTTCAGCTCGTGGCGAATCGAGGATTTGCCGATCATGCCGTCTCCGTTGAAGCTCGTCGTCATCCGCGAGAGCAACAAACAGTTTCAGACCGTGAAGCAGCAAATGCGGCGCAGCGACGTCAGCCAGATTGTGATTGCGACAGATGCCGGGCGCGAAGGCGAGCTGGTCGCCCGCTGGATTATCGAAATGGCGCATGTGCAAAAGCCGATCAAGCGACTGTGGATTTCGTCTGTCACCGACAAGGCGATTCGCGACGGCTTCCGCAACCTGAAGGACGGCAAGCAGTACGAAAACCTGTACGCTTCTGCGGCCGCCCGCGCCGAGGCGGACTGGCTCGTCGGAATCAATGCTACTCGCGCCTTGACGTGCAAGCACAACGCCCAGCTCTCGTGCGGGCGCGTCCAGACGCCGACGCTGGCCATCGTCGCGGCGAGAGAAGAAGAGATTCGCCGCTTTACGCCCAAGCCGTTTTTCGGCCTGCGCGCCGTGGCAGAGCAGTCGGTTTCGCTGCAATGGCAGGACCAGAAGACGAAGGACGTCAAAACGTTTTCCAAAGAGCGGGCGGACCAGCTTCTCGCTGCCTTGAAGCAGGAAAAAAGCGCAGAGGTCGTGGATGTGACCCGCACGCACAAAAAGACGTACGCCCCGCAACTTTACGATCTCACCGAGTTGCAGCGGGACGCGAACCGGATGTTTGGCTATTCGCCGAAAGAGACGCTGTCCATCATGCAAAGCCTCTACGAGCACCACAAGGCAGTGACGTATCCGCGGACCGATTCCCGCTACCTCTCGTCCGATATCGTCGAGACGTTGCCAGACAGGATCAAGGCTGTGCAGATGAAGCCGTATGCGCCGCTCGCGGCGAGAATTTTGCGGTCGCCGATCAAGGCGGCGAAGTCGTTTGTGGACGACAGCAAAGTTTCCGACCACCACGCCATCATCCCGACGGAGCAAGCGGTGTTTCTCGGCGATTTGAGCGACAAGGAGCGCAAAATTTTCGACCTGATCGTGAAGCGCTTCCTTGCTGTGCTCTTGCCTCCTTTTGAATACGAACAGACGACGATCCAGGCGAAAATCGGCGGCGAGCTGTTCCTGGCCAGAGGCAAGACCGTGCTGGCCCAAGGCTGGCGGGAAGCCTACGACCACGATGTCGAAGACGAGGAAGGACAGGACGGACTGGCGGAGCAGTGGCTGCCGAAGATCGAAAAAGGCGATCGTCTCGCTATCCAGAGCATCGCGCAAACGAAAGGCGAGACGAAGCCGCCGGAGCCGTTTACAGAGGCCAGTCTGTTGTCCGCGATGGAAAATCCGGCGAAATACATGGCAAACGAAAGCAAGGAGCTAATCAAAACGATCGGCGAGACAGGCGGACTCGGTACTGTGGCGACGCGCGCCGACATCATCGAAAAACTGTTTAACAGCTTCCTTTTGGAGAAGCGCGGCAAGCATATTTTCGTCACGGCAAAAGGCAAGCAGCTTCTGGAGCTTGTTCCCGACGAAATGCAATCCCCGACGCTGACCGCCCAGTGGGAGCAAAAGCTCGCCGCTATCGCCAAAGGAAGCCTGAACAAGCGCGCCTTCATCGAAGAGATGAGAACGTACGCGCGAGAGGTCGTCCAGGAGATCAAAAACAGCGACAAAACATTCCGCCACGACAACCTGACGCGAAGCAAATGCCCGGAGTGCGGCAAGCTTCTTTTGGAGGTAAACGGAAAACGCGGCAAGATGCTCGTCTGCCAAGACCGGGAGTGCGGTTATCGCAAAAGCATTGCCAAGCAGACGAACGCCCGCTGCCCGAAATGCCACAAGCGGCTGGAATTGCGCGGCGAGGGCGAAGGGCAAATGTTGGTTTGCGCTTGCGGGCACAGGGAAAAGCTCTCGACGTTCAAGGAGCGCAGAGAGAAGGAAAAGGGCAGCAAAGTGTCCAAGAAGGAAGTCGCCAAGTATTTGAAATCGCAGGAGAAGGAGAGCGACGAAGGTATCAACTTCGCGCTGAAGGACGCGCTCTCCAAGTTCAAATTCGAGTAGGGAAGCACGTGCGCAGCAACTGACGAAAACCCTGGCCAGCCGTTTTGGCCGGGGGCTTTTCAGCTCCGAACCAGTCTGCGCCTAGGCTCGTGAAAGAAAAGAGGATGGACATGGGATTTTTCGGCAGCCGTAAAGAAGAAACAGACGCAAAAGCAACAGCAAGCGTCCTGTTGACTATCCATGACAACGAACGAACCATCCGGCAGGAAACCGCCGCGATGGCGGCATTTCTGGACACGCTCATCCAGCAGGCGAGCCGGGAACAAAGAGAGGTCGTCTTTTTGTGCATCGGGTCGGACCGCTCGATTGGCGATGCGCTCGGGCCATTGGTTGGAACGATGCTGCTGGAGGCGGGCGTCACCCACCGCGTTTACGGAACGCTGGAGGAGCCGGTTCATGCCTTCAATCTGGAGCCGACCTTGAAGGCGATCAAGCGACAGTTTCGGCAGCCGCTCATCATTGGCATTGACGCCGGGCTGGGGGAGAAGGAGCAGGTTGGCGCGGTCATTTTGAAGGAAGGTCCGCTGCTTCCGGGGCGGGCTTTGCAAAAAATGCTGCCGCCTGTAGGGGACTATCGCATGGCAAACGAGCCTATCATGCCCGCCCCTCCATGTAAAGCCGCCCACGTAACCATCCGCCTGTTAAAAACCCATTTACACAAAAAAATTTACATTCCCAGAAATGGACTGCGAACGCTTAGTCATTCAAGAATCCCACCCGTACACCGCAAGCTGGAAGGCTTGCGGCTTTAGCCGTGGGAGTCTCAAACCGATCTGACTGGCACTTATCGCAAAGCGGCGGACATGGATCTCGCCATTCGCATGATGTCGATGCAAAAGCCGCACCAGGCGCTGGCGATCACGGGAGCGATCTGCACCACGGCGGCCGCTTTTCTGCCTGACACCGTCCTCTCCGAGCTGATCGACATCAAGCGGGAGGTGCTGCGGCTCGCGCATCCCGGCGGCATCATCGAAACGAAGGCGGAATTTGTCGCGGGCCACATCAGCGCAATCAAAGTCGTGCGCACGGCACGGATGATTTTGGAAGGGTATGTGTACACGAAAAGCCATTACGCGCTTGCTGCCCAGTCCCAGTTGGCGTAATGGGGGGAGAGCAGCCCGCGGAACGCCGCCGAAAGCCAGCGAAAGCCGCTGACGGATGCGCTCGTCGAGTGGCATCCCAGGTCCCGGCACTGCAGCAACAAAGAACGCTCCACTACCAAAAAACCTCCGCCAGCCAAAAACGCTCCGGTCGGACTGGGGATGAATCCCTGGTTCTGGCGGGAGCGTTTTTGGCTGTTGACGCGTGTTCACAAAATAAAAATTGCAAGTTAGGCGCAGGGGGCATATACTCACAGTAAGAAGTGAGTAATCACTCGCTTTTCGTGAAGTTCATCCGGCGACGTGCATCATGATCTGCACAAAGAGGGCAAACTGCCCGTTTTTTGGCCGTAAAAATAAAGTGATTACTCACTCATTACAGATGGGAGAGGTTCTGCATGAAACGTGTCTTGCGCGCTGTAAGTATCGGCAGCCTGATTCTCGCTCTGTCAGGCTGCGGCCTGCTCGGGGAAAAGCAGCAGCCACTGTCGGGGACAATCGAGGCGGATGAATGGCCGATCGTGGCCGAGGTAGGCGGGCTGGTGACGAAGGTGATCGCCGAGGAAGGTAGCGAGGTGAAAAAAGGCGAGGTGCTGGCGGAAATCGACCCGCGCAGCTACCAGATCAGCGTGGCGGAGGCCAAGGCCGCATGGGAGCAGGCGAGGGCCAGGCTGGAGGAAGCGAAGGCAGGCTCGCGCGACCAGACGATTCAGAAGGGAGTGGCCGCCGTTCAGCAGGCGAATGCCAGCATCCGTTTGGCGCAGGCGAGAAAAAGCCAGGCAGAGGCCGGAATTGCCCGGGCGCAGGAGCAACTGGCGCAGGCCGAATCGCAGCGCGCAGGAGCGGAGGAGACGCTGCGCTACCAGCAAAAGCGGCTGCAAGAGGCGACGGCCTTGTATGAAAAAGGAGCGATCTCGCAAAAGGATCTGGATACGCAAAAAGAGGCGGTCAGCCAGGCGACTACCCAGTTGAACCAGTGGACAGCACAGGTGGCGCAGGCCAAGGCGGCGTACCGTTCCGCCCAGGAGGACGCGGCAGCGGCGGCTGCCCAGGTCGGCACAGCAAAAGCCCAGCAGCAAGGAGCGCAAGCAGAGCTTGATCTGGTGCGGGCAGGCAGTACGGACTACGCCATCCGGGCACTGCTGGCAGCGGAGGAACAGGCGCAGGCGAGGCTCGACCAGGCGATGCTGCAGCTTGAAAAGACGCGGATTGTCGCCGCAGAAGACGGCGTTTTGCTGCGCTCCTCCATCGAGCAGGGAGAGGTCGCCAAACCGGGGGCTACGTTGTTTACGATGATGAAGGCAGACCAGCTCAAGCTCGTGGTGTACATCCCGGAAGCGCAGTTGAACCGTGTGCAAAAAGGGCAGGAGGTCGGCATCAAGGTCGATGCGTACCCGGATGAGACGTTTACGGGCACGATCAGCCGCATCGCGGACAAAGCGGAGTTTACGCCGCGCAATGTGCAGACGCAAGACGAGCGGACCAAGCTTGTGTTTGCCGTCACGATTGACGTCGCCAAAGGCCAGGACAAACTCAAGCCGGGCATGCCTGCCGATGTGCTGCTGCCAGACGGGGAGGGAGGCCGATGAGCGCCGCCGCCATTACGTGCCAGCAACTGACCAAGCGCTTCGGGGAGCGGGTCGCCGTCAACAGCCTGACCTTGACGGTGCCCAAAGGCTCGATTTACGGCTTCCTCGGCCCGAACGGCTCGGGAAAATCGACGACGATTCGCATGCTGTGCGGGCTGATGACGCCGACGACGGGCAGCGGAACGGTGCTCGGCTATGACGTCATGACACAGAGCGAAGAGATCAAGCAACGCATCGGCTACATGTCGCAAAAGTTCAGCCTGTATGAAGATTTGACAGTGGAAGAAAACCTCGATTTTTACGCGGGCGTCTACCAGCTTGGCGCAGCAGAGCGGCGGAAAAGAAAGGCGGAGCTGATCGAAATGGCAGGGCTGACAGGCCGGGAGAAGCAGCTCGCAGGCTCACTGTCCGGCGGCTGGAAGCAGCGTCTCGCCTTGTCCTGCGCCCTTTTGCACAAGCCGGAGCTGCTGATTCTCGACGAACCGACGGCCGGAGTCGACCCGGTGTCGCGGCGCATTTTCTGGGAAGTAATTCACGAGCTGGCTGAGCAAGGAATTACCGTGCTGGTGACTACGCACTACATGGATGAGGCCCAGACGTGCGACTGGATCGGGTTCATTTTTTTCGGCAACCTGCTTGCGGAAGGAACCCCGCAGGAATTGATCGAGCAGATGGGCGCGGACAATCTGGAGGACGTGTTCATCGAGCTGGTGCGGCGCGAAGAAGCGCGGCAGGTAGCGGAGGGGGGAGCGCGATGAGACGGTTTGTCTGGGGGCGCTACTGGTCCGTCGTCAAAAAGGAAGTGATCCAGATCAAACGCGATCGGCCCAGCCTGGCGATTGCGCTCGTCATGCCGCTGATGCTTTTGTTTTTGTTCGGATACGCCGTCAACACGGATGTGAACGACATCCGCATGGCGGTCTGGAACCAGAGTCCGTCAGCCGCAAGCCGGGAGCTGGTCGATCAGTTCGTGCACACGAAAATTTTTCAGGCGACAGCGAGCGTCGGCGGCTACCGGGAGCTGGAGGCGATGCTGGACGAGGGAACGGCAGATGTCGGGCTGGTGATCGGGCCGGACTACACGCGCCAAAAAGACCGCGGCGAGCCAGCGCATATTCAGCTTCTCGTCAACGGCTCCGATCCGAACATCGCGCGCACGGCTGTGTCCAACGCCCAACTGATCGTGCAGCACCAGGCGATCAGCTTGCAGGAAAAGAAGCTGGAAAAGCAGGGAATGGGCGAGCTGACGCTGCCGCTTGCGCTGGAGACGCGCGTGCTGTTCAATCCGAATATGGAGAGCATCGTCTTCAATATCCCTGGCCTGATCGGGCTGATTATGCAAAACGTCACGATGATTTTGACCGCCTTTTCGCTCGTCCGTGAAAAAGAACGGGGCACGATGGAGCAACTCGTCGTGACGCCGATTCGCCCGCTGGAGCTGATGCTTGGCAAAATTACGCCGTATGTCGGCGTCGGGCTGTTTTCGTTTTGCCTCGTGCTCTTCGTTGGGACTGCCTGGTTCGGGGTTCCGGTCAAAGGCAGCATCGGCCTGTTGGTCGCCTTGTCCGTCCTGTTTCTCGTGACCACGCTGCTGCTGGGAATTTTGATCTCGACCGTAGCGAAGACGCAGCTTCAGGCGATGCAGATGGCCTTCGCGCTCATCCTGCCCAGCGTGCTTTTGTCCGGGTTCATGTTCCCGCGCGATTCGATGCCGGTCGTGATACAATGGTTAGGCGGGCTTGTCCCGTTGACCTATTTTCTGGAAATTTTGCGGGGAATCTTTTTGAAAGGCGTAGGCGCCGAGGCACTCTGGAAAGAGATCGTCGGGATG
Source organism: Brevibacillus sp. NSP2.1 (assembly GCF_000470975.2). Lineage (NCBI taxonomy): Bacteria > Bacillati > Bacillota > Bacilli > Caryophanales > Paenibacillaceae > Brevibacillus > Brevibacillus sp. NSP2.1. The sequence goes on from NZ_CP048274.1 coordinate 967,071, forward strand.
GGCGCATTCAGCCTGGTCATTTTGGCCGTTGCCATCGGCAGATTCCGCAAAAAGATCGAATAGAGGAGCGTAAACGTCGTATGAACAAGCCGCCGTCGTTTGAAGAGGGCCTGTTGCAATATGTGGAAGAGCTGAAAGACGAGAGCGAGATGACGGAAAAGCAGCGCAATATTTTGCGGGCCTCCGTCAAGCTGTTCGCGGAAAAAGGCTTCCATGCCAGCTCTACCTCGGAAATCGCCAAAGAGGCGGGAGTGGCTGAAGGGACGATTTTCCGCCATTACAAATCGAAAAAAGACATTTTGCTTGCCGTCGTGGCACCCGTGCTGGTGAAATTCGCGGCGCCGTTCATCCTGAAGGACGTGCGCGAGATCTTCAAGGAGCAGGCGCAAAAGCCGTTTGGCGAAATCGTCACGGAGCTGTACCGGAATCGCCTGAACCTGGTCGTCGCCAACGAAAAGCACATTCGCATCTTGCTCCAGGAGGCGTTTTTCCACGACGAGATTCGGGAAGCGCTGATCGCGACTGTCTTTAAGGATGCCAAACTGATGGCGCAAAAGCTGATCGAAGCAAAAGTGGCTGAGGGCGAGCTGCGTCCGCTGCCGAGCCAGGCGGTCTTTCGCGTCGTGCTGTCTGCGATGATCGGCCTGGTGCTGTTTCGCCAGGTGCTGGACGAGGACGATTATGCAGCCTACAGCGATGAAGAGCAAATTGCTATGACCGTCGATATTTTGCTGAACGGGATTGGAAAATGATTTTTTATCGATAAGCAAGCGTTTTCTCTCAAATTGCCTCTAGAAAATCCGCCGAGGAATGGTATAATTGCAAACAACTTTTTGCTGTTTGCTTTTGGAGGAGAGAAACCATGCATTTGTTATCAGAGAGAGAATGGCTCGCGTATCGGGAAAAAAACAAAGACCGCGCGCGCATGCTGATTTCCTGCCCGGACCGTGCGGGGATCGTGGCGGCGGTCTCGAATTTTTTGTTTCAGCAGGGCGCAAACATCGTCCAGTCTGACCAGTACACGACTGACCCGGAGACAGGCCGCTTTTTCATGCGGATTGAATTTGATCTGGTCAACCTGCAAGAGCGCTTCGAGGCGATCAAGGCGGAGTTCGGTCAGGTAGCCGACAGCTTCGGCATGGACTGGTCCCTGGTCGAAGCGAACAAGCGCAAAAAGGTTGCCTTGTTTGTTTCGAAGGAAGACCACTGTCTGTTGGAGCTGCTGTGGCGCTGGAAGTCCGGCGAACTGCACGCGGATATATCCGTTGTGGTCAGCAACCATCCGGACATGCAGGAGACGGTGGAGTCGTTTGGCATCCCGTACCGCTGCATTCCGGTGACGAAGGAAAACAAGCCGCAGGCGGAACAAGAACAACTGGAAGCGGCAGCGGGCGTCGACCTGATCGTCCTGGCGCGCTACATGCAGATTTTGTCCCCGCGCTTTCTTACGGACTACGCGATGCGGATCATCAACATCCACCATTCGTTCCTCCCTGCCTTCGTGGGTGCCAAGCCTTACGAGCAGGCGTATCGCCGCGGCGTGAAGCTGATCGGGGCGACCGCGCACTACGTCACCGAGGAGCTGGACGCAGGTCCGATCATCGAGCAGGACGTGCAGCGCGTCTCGCATCAGGAGGATGTCGAAGCGTTGAAGCAGCTCGGACGCCAGGTGGAGCGCACCGTGCTGGCGCGCGCCGTCCGCTGGCATCTGGAAGACCGCGTGCTCGTGTACGGCAACAAGACGATTGTGTTTCCGTAAACATGATAGAGGGCAAAATGGCTTCTTGTATGTGGTTTGGCCAAGCAGGAAAAAGCTTCCCCGGGGAGGGAAGCTTTTTTTGTGCGCCATGCATGGCGACTAACTAATGGAAAGTGCGTTTGAGTTACATTTGCTGGTCCCTTTGTAAATTCGGTTAAAAGAACGGTGTACGAGATATTTTTGCTTTACTGGTAATTAGTGGTATAATATACACGCCCTTCAAAAAGAAAAAGGGGTGCCGATTTTTGGAAAAAACAATATCAATCTTCCTAGGCTTTTTGATTGGGTTTGTATTCAGTTTTTTTAGAAATTCCAGTCGTTATTCAAAATTTTATCGAGTTCATAATAATGGTGATATTTGGATACTTAACTATAGCCTTCAATCATCCAAAGGTTTTTTCGCGATAAAGGTGCAAAAGGTAAATGGGATAAGTCGTTATTCCTTTCTCTTCATTGATTGTAATCCATACATATCTGTCTAAAAGAAGCGTTTGGATAAGCTTTTCTAACATGGGATGCGGGAGGTCCGACAGATCAAGAAAGTCGGGGGTATTCGGGTTGGTCTCTTCAAAAAGCAGGATCTGATTCAAGTGAACAAGGTCATCTTGCTGTTTTTTCGAGTTAAGTGAACTTGAAATAAATTAAAGATTTTTAGGACCATTCCATTAGTAAATAATTTGGAATTTGAAAGAAAAAGAGCCCTCTTGGTACGGTGCGAGGTGTCCGCAAGTTGCGTAACTAACGGACACCTATACACTGAAAAAGCTGTTTGCGGAAACTCTGCAGTCGTTGCTAGAAACGGAACTCAACACGGAATTCAACTATGAAAAGCATGATGCAGTCGCAACAGGAAGACCGAGAAGACGGTAACGAGCGAATACGGCGAGGTGAATATCACGGTGCCACGGAACATAATGGCAAATTTGAGTTCGTTATCGTTCCAGTCAGAAATTGAGAAACGGTGAAATAGCGAGAATGAATGAGAAAAACTTAATATATATAGGGAGGAATTCTCTTGGATTTAAATTTTACTGTTGCATTTATTATTCTGTTCGTTATTTTGTTAAGTATTTTAAACACACTAAAAAAAATCAACTCATCAGTCGAAACATTAAAGAACAAAATAACCAATAAGAAAGATTAACTTATCGAGTATTCAGTGAATATTACCGATCTGTCCAGGAAGTCGGTTTTGACTGGCTTTCTGGAGCAAAAGCTGGTCCATTAACTACTATGGATCAGCTTTTTTATCTGGAGCGGCAGTCCCCAAAACCATCCCCAAAAACCGCTCCACCACCGGGCGATGGCTGACTTCCTCCTCGCGCGTGCAGATGTAGACAGGGCGCTTGATCTCCACGCCGGGGACGGTCACGCGCCCGATTTCGTTGCGATCGACCATTTCCTTGACGGCCAGCGCAGGGGCAAGCATCGTTCCGTACCCTGCGCGTACAGATTGGATCGACTCGACCAGCCCGTGGTATTGCAGCCCGACGCGCGGGCGCTTGACGCCGTGCTCGCGGCAGAGGGAAAACAGCCATTCCCGCGTCGAGCTGCCTTGCTCCCGCAGCAAAAACGGCTCCTGCACAAGCTGCTCCATGCTCACCTCTTTGCCCGCATACGGGTGATCGGCAGGCAGGATGAACCAGTAAAGCACATCGGTCATGTGTACGCGCCGGACGGGCAGCTCGTCCCACGATTCCTTGATGATGATGGCCAGATCGACCTGCCCGCCGAGCAAAAGCTCGATAGACTGGGCGGAGTTGCGGGTGCGGATTTCCACATCGACCTGTTCGTACTGCCGCTTGAATGCGGCGAGCCACTTGGGCACCAGATAGTGGGAGGGCAGGTAGGTGGAAGCGATGCGCAGTTTGCCCTTTTTGCCCTGTTTGATTTCTGCGAGCTGCCACTCGATCTCGCGCTCCCAGTCGTAAATGCGGCGGGCTTTTTCCAACAGGAAGCGGCCTTCGTCGGTCAAGGCAATTCCCCGGCCGCGAGGGGCGACGAGCGCAACGCCCAGCTCGTTTTCCAGCTTGCGGATTTGCGCGCTGACCGCCGGCTGGCTGATTGCGAGGGCAGCGGCGGCTTCGGTCACGCTTTGGCGCAAGGCTACCTCCACAAAAATTCGCAAGGCATGCAGGTTCATTTTGCTCCTCCATTCATAACTGTTGTTTATGAATTACGCAACAATATGTATTAGATCCGATGAATGATTCCTTGTATGGTAATCCATAGGACGACGGGAAGTAAAGGAGCAAAAAGAGATGAGAGAAATCAGCGGGAAAACGCAGGTCGTCGCGGTTGCATTGGTGACGGCGCTGTGCATGCTCGGAGATTCGATGTTGTATGTGGTGTTGCCGCTCTATTGGCAGGAGGCCGGGCTTGGTTCGCTGTGGGAAGTGGGCGTGCTGTTGTCGATCAATCGCTTCGTCCGGGTTCCGCTCGGGCCGCTCGTCGGGAAGTGGTACGAGCGGACGGGAGGGCGCGCCGGACTGGTTCTCGCAGTGGTGCTTGCTTTTGTGACGACGCTGTCGTACGGCTTCCAAGGTTTTTGGCTGTGGCTTTTGATGCGCTCTTTGTGGGGCGTCGCCTGGACGTTTTTGCGGCTGGGGGCGTATTCCTTGATTGTGGCTGTCGCAGACGAACATAACCGCGGGCAGTTGATGGGGCTGTACAACGGCCTGTACCGTCTCGGCAGCCTGGGGGGAATGCTCGCGGGGGCGCTGTTCGCCTCCTGGTACGGCTTGCTGCCGGCTTCGCTTCTGCTCGCCTGCTGCTCGCTGTTTGCGCTGTTGCTCGTCTTTCTCTACATTCGCCCGGGCTTTACCAACCGGACGGCGGCAGCCGTAGAGGAAGGCGGGGAGTCGCGCAGGCTGAGGCTATGGCGGCAGGCGGCCATGCAAAAGACCATGCTGACCGCGCTTATCGTCACCATGGTTTATCAAGGGATGTTTGCGTCCACGCTGAGCAGGCTGGTAGAGCAGCGGACACCGTTTCTCACGCTCGGGGGCATCGTGCTGGGAGCTGCCGTGCTCGCAAGCCTGGTGCAAGGGCTGCGCTGGTGCTGGGAGCCGTGGGCCGCGCCTGTTGTCGGCAGGCTGGCGGATCGGTACGGCAGAAGGAAAATGTTTGCCGCCACCCTTTTTGCAGGCGCGCTGCTGTTTGCGCTCATTCAGGCGGGGGTGCCGCTTGGCGCGTGGTTTGCGGTGCTGCTCGGCATCCAGTTGACCGCGACGATCATCACCACGGTGATGGACACGCTCGCGGCAGATGAAGCAGCCAGGCATGCGAACAGCACAGCGGTAATGACGTTTTATTCCGTCATCACAGACCTGGGAGCAGCCTTGGGACCGCTATTCGCCTTTTGGCTTGATGAGCATGCCGGGCTGTCCGTCATGTACGTCGGGCTTGCCGCAGCGCTTCTGCTTATAGCTGCGGCGTGGAGCGTCAGACAGAGACGGGAGAGTCTGGAAAGCGCTCCTTGAGCGCAGCGAGGACGCGAGCGATGGCCGCTTCCTTGTCCGGGCCGTGCAGCAGCATGTGATTGGAGTGCTCGTACCAGGTGATTTGCGGCGAGGCGGATTCGTCTACGCTTTTGGCGAGAAGCTGTGCGCTGATGGCATGCACCGTGTCGTCCCGCTTTGCCTGCAGCAAAAGGTACGGGGTCTTGATCTGGCCCAGGAGCGGCTTCGTTTCCGACAAAAGTCGGCGAAACTCCAGCATGCTGCTGACAGGGATTCTGCCGATGCTTCTTACGTAGCGGCGCGAATGGGTAGGGAAGTCCTCGCGCAAGTAGTGTATGGCTTCCTTTACGTCCCAGTACTTGTACGGCGTATTGATCGTAATCAGCAGCTCGACAGGGTAGCGGGTCGTCAGATGAAAGGCGAGCAGGCCGCCCATGGAAAACCCGATAATGACGATCGTGTCTGCGCGCATGGAGAGGCGTTTGTAGCCTTCCTCCGCAGAGCGCAGCCAGTCTTTGCGGGTGCTTCGGGCCATTTGGCGGCGAGTCGTCCCGTGCCCTTCCAGAGTGGGACACTCGACCTGGTAGCCAGCCTCGCGCAGCGCTTTGGCGAGAGGCAAAACGTCGTTGATGTCTCCGGCGAATCCGTGGATGAGCAGACAACCGACTGTTCCTGACATCGTAATCTCTTCCTCTCAAATGTTGGGAATTTGCTTTGTGTACGTATTATATACCGAATGCGGGCGAGAAGCGACTGCGCGGGTGCAGCTTGCGAGTGAAAGCAAAAAGGCCCCATCCCGGTAGGATGAGGCCGATTTTGTGAAAGCGGCGAGCAGGAATGAAGCTGTCAGGTGTAGGGCTGGTCAAAAGGTTACAGGCCAATCGTTTTCAGCTCTGGCGAAATGAGTAGCTTCGGTTCTGTGCACGCCTGGATGTCTTCTGGCGTATAGCCTTCCGCGACTTCGACCAAAAGCAGGCCGTCCGGTGTCACATCGAGAACGGCTCTGTCCGTGATGATCCGGTTGACTACTTTTTTGCCAGTGAGCGGGAGAGCGCACTTGTTCAAAATTTTCGTTTCGCCATGTTTGTTGACGTGGTCCATGATGACGACGATTTTTTTCGCGCCGTGCACGAGGTCCATCGCTCCGCCCATCCCTTTGACCATCTTGCCGGGAATCATCCAGTTCGCCAGATCGCCCTCGGCAGAAACTTCCATGGCTCCAAGAATGGCCAGGTCGATGTGCCCGCCGCGAATCATCGCAAACGACTCGGCGCTGGAGAAGTAAGCCGCGCCGGGAATCGCCGTGACGTTTTCTTTTCCGGCGTTAATCAGATCGGGATCGAGTTCGTCCTCGGTCGGATAAGGGCCGATTCCGAGCAGGCCGTTTTCCGATTGCAGCACGACGGTTTTTCCTTCCGGGATGTAGTTGGCGACGAGTGTAGGCATCCCGATTCCGAGATTCACGTAAAAGCCATCCTCGATTTCTTTGGCAGCCCGAGTGGCAATTTGCTCACGAGTAAGCGACATATCTGTTTCCTCCCTTGAATGACCTTTGTATGTGATCGTGTCGTCGGTTAGGAGCGGACCGTGCGCCGCTCAATCCGTTTTTCAAACGATGGCGCCTGAATCAGCCGCTGGACGTACACGCTTGGCGTATGGATGTGATCCGGGTCCAGCTCGCCTGTTTCCACGATTTCTTCTACCTCGACAATCGTGATTTTTCCGGCGGCGGCCATCATCGGATTGAAGTTTTGCGCGGTCTTGCGGAAGACGAGATTGCCCATCTTGTCGGCTTTCCACGCCTTGATGAGCGCGAAGTCGCCCGTGATCGCATGCTCCAGCAAATACTCCTTGCCGTTGAAGACGCGCGTCTCGCGGCCTTCCGCAATCGGAGTGCCGACGCCCGCAGGCGTGTAGAAGGCAGGGATGCCAGCGCCGCCAGCGCGGATTCTTTCCGCCAGCGTGCCTTGCGGCGTCAGCTCGACTTCCAGTTCGCCAGACAGGAACTGGCGTTCAAATTCCTTGTTTTCCCCGACGTAGGAGGAGACCATTTTTTTGATCTGCTTTTCGCGCAGGAGCAGGCCCAGGCCCCAATCATCCACGCCGCAGTTGTTGGAGACGACAGTGAGGTTTTTCACTGCTTTGTCGCGCAGGGCGATAATGAGATTTTCCGGAATGCCGACCAGTCCGAAGCCGCCGACCAAAAGGGTAGCTCTATCGTGAATATCTGCCACGATCTCCGCATAAGAAGAGTAAATTTTTGCCATGACGATCACTCCCACCATGAAAAAATGTCGTTGTACGCGAGTAAAGGCTTTTTGTAAGCGCTAACAAGCAATCGGACAATTGCTTGAATATTTCCGCCCTTCCATCATACAAGATACGAGTTACAAACAAGTGACGAGAATCCGCCCGATAATAAAAAAATATAAAAAATGACAGAAAAGTGATACAACTGTTTTTATTTTCTGTAAAATATATTTTGTCAATGATTATTCTTCTTGATTCAAGTCAGATGACTTGCCGCTGTTCAGCGAGGCGTTTGCTGGATGAAGCGGGCGGATTATGGAAGGTTGCAGGAGTGAAAGTATGAAAAAATGGATCAGCCTCACGATTGTTGCCCTGCTTTTGACAGGCTGCGAAAAGCTGGACGAAAGAACCGGACAGCTCAAGCGGATGGAAGAAGAGACTGTGATTAAGGTAAAAACGGTAAATGCTTATACGGTAGAGGATAACCAGAACGTGCGCACGATGGAGGTGCCCGGCGTGGTGACGCCTCGCCAGGAGCTGGGGCTGTCGTTTGGCACCTCTGGGAAAATCGCGAGCATTCTCGTCCAGAAGGGGGCGAGCGTGAAAGCGGGCCAGACGTTGGCGACGCTGGACCAGTCGGGATTGCAGGCGGGGATTCAGGCCGCTTCCGGGCAAGTCGCGAGCGCGGCGATCAGGCGCAGCAAGGCGCTGTCCGGGCCGGAGAGCCACGAGGTGCAGACGCAAAAGCTGCAAGTGGAAAAGGCGAAGGAGCTGGCCTTGAAGGCCGAGCGGGAATATTCGCAAGCCACCATACTGTTTGCCAACGGCGCGATTTCCAAGGATGAGCTGGACAGGCTGGCTCTGGCGCAAAAGCAGGCCAGGCTCAGCCTGGAGGAAGAAGAGGTCGCCTACAACAAACTGATGCAGGGTGCGGATCGACTGGACGTCGAAGAGGCAGAGGTCGGGGTGAGCCAGGCGAACGTCCAGCTCAGCCGCGCGAAGCAAGAGGCGGCCGACGCCGTGCTGAAAGCGCCTTTTTCCGGAGTCGTGGCCGAAATCTCGCAAGTTGCCACCCAGCAGACCGGACCTGGCAGTGAAGTCATTCGCCTGGTCGATACGAGCACCTGGATTGTCAAGCTGCAGGTGGACAGCGAGCAGATCGGCAACTGGCAGACCGGGGCGACCGTGCACGTAAAAGCGGCGGACGGCAGCGAGGCCGAGGGCAAAGTGACGTTTGTCTCGCCGACCATGGATCAAAATGTAGGGGCGTATCCGGTCGAGGTGACGGTCAACGGCAGCGCGGTGAACTGGAAGGGCGGCATGACGGTCACTTGCCAGTACGCGCTGTCCGGGAAACAAGGGGTGCTCGTGCCCGTCGCAAGCATCGGCGTTGCGGAAGAAGAGTATTACGTCATGAAAATCAACGAGAACACAGTGGCAAAGACACCTGTCAAAGTAGGAGCGCTGCACGGTACGTTTTACGAAGTCCTGGAAGGGCTTGAGCCGGGCGATCAGATTGTCGGATCGGGTCTTTCCTACGTGGTGGACGGCGAGGCGGTGAAGGTGGCGGATGAATAACAAAGCGTTTCTGTCAATAGCTCCTGCCCTCGCCCGCCTGATCGCTGTGCTTCTCTGCCTGTTTGCGATCAGCGCTTTGTTCAGAATGGATGTGCAGACGTTTTCCGACCGGGGATTGCCGGAGTACAACATCAACCTCATCGCGCCAGGACTGACGGCGGATCAGGTAGAAGCGTCGGTCACGCGAAAAGTCGAGGAAGCCGTGCGCGCGATGGGCAGCGCTGTGATGATTTCCACCGACTCTCGCCCCGGCGCGGGCACGATTACGGTGCAGACGGCGGAAAACCTCGGCTCCGATTACAAGGAACGTCTGGAACAGAAGCTGTCACAGGTCGCGAAGACGCTGCCTGTCCAGGAGTACAGCATCAGCCAGGAAAAGCTGGGAGACAGCCTGGTCGGGTTTTACCTGCTTCATGGCAGCGATGTCCAGACGCTGTCCAATGTTGCGCGCTATACCGTCTATGAAAAGCTGATCCAGACGCCGGGGGTTGCCCGTGTGGAAGTGGACGGCCAGCCGGTTCGCGAGCAGATCGAGGTCGTTTTTCGCCCTTCCATGCTGCTCGTGTATGGCTTGACTCCGAGGGATGTGCTGAACCAGCTTCCGAGTGACGTGATCGGGGAAGAAATCGGTACAGTCGGAAAGACGGCGGATCGCACCGCCTTTACGTGGACGAGCCAAACGGAAGGGCCACAAGGGCTCGGCAAGCAACTGATCGCGACTGGCAAAGGATATGTGCCGCTCTCGCTGCTGGCGGATATCCGCGACACGCGAGGCAGCAAAGGCGAAGAGGTGAGTGTATATCGCGGCTCCCCGGCGGTAGGAATCTCGGTCTACGCGGCGGAAGTGGGACAAATCCCTTCCATCCGCAAAGAAATAGCCAACATGGTGGCCGAGCTGAACGAAGAGGCGGCTGGCAAGTATGAGCTGGATCTGTTCGAAGATCACGCCTTGCCCATCTCGGCGGCGACCGGGCAGTTGGCTTTGCTCGCAGGATTGGCTGCGCTGCTCTGCGCGCTTTTCCTGTTCGCTTCCTTGAAACGCACAGGCCCTGCTGTTCTGTCGCTGCTCGCAGTGTTCATGGCGGCGGGGGGCGTGCTGGGCGGCATGTGGTTGTTTGGGCTGAAACTGACCTTCTTCACACTGGGTCCGCTGCTCGTGTTTACGATTGTTTACCTGATTGCGGGCGTTGCTTTTTTTTCCCGTCTGGACAGGCTTGGCGCCTACTCGTTCTCGGGCAGCCTGAAGACCGCCTGGACGGTGATGAAGCCGCTGCTGCTCGCGCTTGTCGTCATGGCGGCCGCCTGGTTCACCGTCGTCATGACGGATATGCTCAAAGCCGAAGACAAGGTCGTCCTGTTCGACGCCTGGCCCGTGCTCGTTTTGGGCGCGGCGAGCCTTGCGCTCGTGTACGGCTGGGTCGTTCCGGTGCTGGCCGGAACGTGGCTGACAGCAAGAGAGACGCCAGCGGACGAAAGCAGTCCGCGCGCGCCAGGACGGTTGACGCGCACACTCGTTGCCCGCTGGGAGCGGCTGGTGCAGCAAGGCTACTTGCCATTTGGCCTTACGCTCGTATCGTCCGTCGTCTTTGTTTTGCTCTTGCAATCGTTTGTGCTGGTGGAGCCGTTTCGCGACGTGAAGCCAAACGGCAAGACGTTGTCGCTGCCGATGGTTCAGGAAAGCAGCGTAGACGATGCGATCAAGGCGGCGCAGACGGCCGAGGAACGGCTGCGCGGCCTGGCAGAGGTGGCTGACCTGTACACAGTTGCTTCGCGCGAGCGGTTGACGATGCATCTGAAGCTGACGGACAAAGCGGATTGGACCCGCTCCGTTCTCGATCTGGAAAAAGAGCTGGACAAAAAGCTGCGCGATATCCCGCAGACGGACCCGTTCGCGCTGGTCGTCAACGAGGAGCAGAAAACGCGTCTGGAATTTACGGTCAAGGGCCCTTCGCAGGAGACGGCGAACCATATTGCCAAGGAAATTCTCGAATACTTGCAGCAAATGAGGTGGCGCGACAATGACGGCCGGGAGATCGTGACCGATGAACGGATCGGGCCGAAGCCGCAAACCGCGTTGATTGACATTCGCCCGAAAGCGGAGATGCTCGCGCGCTATCATCTGAGCGAAGAGGAGATCAAGCGCCAACTGGAAAGCTATCTGGGGGAAAAGCGGGCGGGAAGCATCCACGTAAACGAGCGCAATGTTTCCGTAGTCGCCCGCTTCCCGGACAAGTGGATGGACCACCCGGAGCAGGTGAAGCAGATTCTCATCCGCACCCAGCAAGGGCCTGTTCGCCTGGCCGATCTGGTCGACTGGTCCAGCGGCGGGCAGCCGCAAGTGTATGAGCGCCAGGACGGCATGTACGTGGTCAAGGTCAGCAGCGCCATCGCCGACCCGAGGTGGATTGACAACCTCGCGTACAACCTGCCGCTGGCGATGCAAGAAAAGATCAACGTCCCGGAAGGCTATACGATTCTCAACGAGGATGAACTGAAAAAGCTGAGCGAGGAGCAGTCAGACAAAAAAGACTGGAGCGGCCGGTTCATCGTGATGATCGCGATGGTCGCTGTCGTCCTGATGGCGAGCCTGCTCTTGCGGCGTAGAACGCGGGATGGCTGGTTCGCCCTGATCCTGCTGCCCGTCCTGTCAGGGGGAGTGACGCTCGGGCTGCTTTTGCTGGATCACCCGATGAACGTGATGGGCTTCTACGGCATCGCGGCAGCGGCTGCCCTGCTCATCTCGCTGGCCTTGCTTCACCTCGACGAACTGTCGGCAGCCCATGACGAGCAGCCGAGCATCTGGGAAGGTGTGCGTGTCGGGGCAAAACGCGCGTGGGCAGCTCAGGCGGGTGTGGCCGCTGCGGTCGCCATCGCCTGCCTGCCCGTTGTCGGCAGGTGGATGGCAGGCGGCGAGTCGTTTGCCTCTTTTGCCAGCAGTTTGTTGTTCGGGACCGTGTTCGCTTCTTTTGTCACCCTCGTGCTCGTGCCGGGCATGCAGCACGCAGCCCAATGGCGCGAGAACGTCCAGTCGGATTTGTCGCTGCCCGTGCTCGTGCGACGCCTTCGCGACTGGCAGGACAACGAGCGGATTCGCCGTCGCGACTTGAGGGAAGTAAAGCGCAGACAAAAGCAGCTCGCAAACGAGCTGCGCAAGGAACAGCAGGACAGCTCCGCCAATTCGAAAAAAGCTTTGTCGCAGGAGGACTTTTTGCCGCTCCCGACAGGCACAGACGACGCCAAGCCGTAACGGCTGGCGTCTTTTTCTTGACTGAAACAACCTTCCGCTGAAACGCGGTCGCTCAGCTTTGAGAAGGCGATGATAAAGGTTTCTTATTTGTTCACAGGCTCGGCAAGGACTTTTGGCGCGATCTCGGGTAAGATGAGGGAAGAACGGAGTATGGGAGGGAACCCAGGCGTGCGCCGCTATCGAAAACTGTTGGATTACTTGCTGTTGACTGCGATTTTGGTGGGCTTGTTCCTGTCGTCCTCCCAGCCATACTACAAACAGGATTTGCGGGGAACCATATCCAAAGTCGTAGATGAAAAAAGCTGGAACGAACGGATGGAAGGGATTACCATTCCGTATGCCGGACGCGAAATCAGCGTCGAGAACAAGGGAGCCGCAGGCTTTATCGAGTTTTTCCTCCGCAAAGGAACGCATTTTACCGTGTTTGCCCTGCTGGCGTTCAGCTTTTACCGCGTGTTTTCCCACCGTCTTGCATTTGCTGTAGCATTGCCCTGGAGCGCCTTTTGCAGCTTGCTGGCGGCGGTTTTGGACGAGTGGCATCAGACGTTTACCCCGGATCGGACAGGAATGGTGAACGACGTTCTGTTGGATTTGTCGGGTTCTGTCACGATGTTGTTGATAATTCTTCTCAATTACATGTATTCACGAAGAGCATATCATTATAAAATGAAGTGAGCGACCGCCATCCTGACCGGGGCTGTTGCTTATTGAGAGATTAGGGAGTGGATGAGATTCGTGTCAGACAAAAAGAACGTGCTCGTACTGAACTGCGGCAGTTCCTCGGTGAAGTACAAGCTTTATGAGATGCCGGGCAAAACATTGCTCGCCCAAGATTATTTACAACAAATTCAACGCGACGAATACGAAGATACGATTCGTGGCGTGTTTGAAACATTAAAGCAATACCGCATTGACATTATCTCGCACCGGGTCGTTCACGGCGGAGAAGCATTCAAACAGTCCGTCGTCATCGACGAACAGGTAAAAGCGGAGATTCGCAGCCTGTCCCGCTTTGCGCCGCTGCACAACCCGATCAACCTGACCGGGATCGAGATCGCGCAAAGCATCTATCCTGAACTGAAGCACGTGGCTGTTTTTGATACCGCGTTTCACCAAACTATGCCGCCATCCTCTTACTTGTACGCGTTGCCATACGAGTATTACGAGCATTACGGCATCCGCAAGTACGGCTTCCACGGCACGTCCCACCGCTATGTGATGAGCCGGGCAGAGGAGATGTTGAACCGGCCGAAGGAGCAGCTCAGGCTTATCAGTTGCCACATCGGCAGCGGCGTCAGCATCACGGCGATTCGCTACGGAGAATCGTTTGACACGTCGATGGGCATGACGCCGTTGGCGGGACTGTCGATGGGAACGCGCAGCGGCAACATCGACCCTGGCATCATTCCTTACATTGAAGAGATCGAAAAGACGGATACAGCGGGCGCGATTACGATTTTGAACAACAAGAGCGGACTGATGGGCGTCTCCGGCGTCTCTAACGATTTGCGCGACGTCATGGAAAAGGCGGCAGAAGGGCATTACCGCAGCCAGCTTGCCCTGGAATTGTTCACGACGATCCTGCATAAACATATCGGGCTGTATCTCGCGCGACTAAATGGCGTCGACGGAATTATTTTTACGGCAGGTGTTGGAGAAAATAGTGCTACCGTCCGTGAAATGGTTTGCACCGGGCTGGAATTCGCCGGGGTCAACTTGGACCGCGAAGCGAACCGGGCAAGCAAAGGCGAAGCGTTTATCAGTACCGAATACTCTCCGGTAAAGGTCATGGTAATTCCTACCAACGAGGAGCTTGTAATGGCTACAGACGCCTACGAGCTGTCTTTTCAATAGCTTGAAGTGCGTCACCTAGAAAGAATAGGCTTTTCAGTATTGGAATTTCTCTGCTATACTAGGAGAATGAGGCTTCTGGTTTGAGGTTCTCACCATTTTTCTGAAATAATAAAAGGAGTGCAAACTGGATGGCAGTACAAGTGGGAAGCATCATCGAAGGAAAAGTGACAGCGATTAAACCGTTTGGGATGTTCGTAGCAGTCAGCGAAACCGAGCAGGGGCTGGTCCACATTTCCCAAGTAGCAAACGGTTTTGTAAAGGATATCAACGATCACTTTACCGTGGGGGCACAAGTAAAGGTCAAAGTTCTCTCCATTGATGATGCAGGTAAAATCTCGCTTTCGGTTCGCGCCGCACTCCCAGCGCCTGAGCGTCCGGAGCGCGAAGAGCGCCGTGGTGGTGGTTATCGTGGAGGCGACCGCGGAGGAAATACAAAACGCGATAGCGCTGCTTCCTTCGAGGACAAATTGAAAAAATGGTTGAAGCACAGCGAAGAGAACCTTGCGACGATCAACAAAAAGAACGCAAAACGTGGCTATTAAAGCCTTGTGATAACGGAAGAAGGACGGGATATCCCGTCTTTTTTTTACGCTTGGAAGCTAAGAAAAGGCAGGGGAATCCCCTGCCTTTTTGCGTGCGCTAATAGATTAATTCCCGAGTTCTGGCTTTACCTTGTTCTTCTTGGGTTTACAAAAAAACGACACAGTGGAAAGACACGATGTCCGGTGGTACAAAAGTCGGCCCTTGTTTAAGGCTTAATTGCAAAATAGACAAAATGACCGCCTTGGCTTGTCAAAGCTCAAAGGCGGTCATTCTGTCTATTTTGCACTATTCCTTTATCCGTTCCTCAGTGACTTTTCCGTCACCGATGCTAAATTGGCCAATAACAGTCTTTCCATCAACGTCATACAGAGGGATGTGGCGACTTCCCTTCGCATTAAGCTGTTTGGTCAAGGCTACTGCTTCACTCGGATTCTTGGGCTTCACCCCTCTTAAATCCTCAGAGCGAACGTATCCAAGAGTCCCGTCCACGCCATATGCCTTAATTAAATCCGGCTCTGCCCCTAGGGAAGTGACATTTAATGCAGAACCATAAGTTTGTCCTTGCTCGTTTATTGGGAACTCTGGAACAGGTGTAGGGTCTTTATCAAGTCCTAATGCAATGCCAGAACCAAAAGATCCTATTACAATCCCGGTTAACAAAGTAGCATAGACAATTACAGTTCGTACACCAAGTCGCTTAATTTGCATTGGGTTCACCTCCTAAAAGTTGATATTTGGAGCAACGTTTGTGAGATAGGTTCGATAGCCGCTACTATCAAAAACTTCAGTTGCACCTCGGCTGTTATAGATACCTGAGCCGCAGTTGCCATACGTTCCAACCCTCATGGAGGCTGTTGCAGAAGAGTTGTAAGTCATTTCTGAAGCTTTACACAAAGCATCCCCTTTAAACAGCCTTGGACCTGCACTCATATATCCCACTGGTATTTTACCCGAATTTTGACTTCCAATCTCTGCTGTATAATACACGTTGTCACCAGTTTTTTCAACAGTTGCCTGATTGTAGTATGAATAGCCACCAATTGGACCAAAGTTGTACACTCGGCTTTCTGCAGCAGATGCATAAACTGCCGTTGCACTTACTCCAATAAGTAAGCCTACCATAAATGACTGGGTGACAACCTTACTATATCTTTTACTTACTAGAAATCGCCTCCCTTCTTAACTTGTTTATACTATACAAAAAGCTTTTTGTATAAAGATGTAAAATTTATAAATGTTTGATTCATCACCATAACCCGTGCTAGACATTGAAAAAACGTAGATGTTCCTCTATCGTGAAAGTTGTCCTGACCATCACAAGATAGGAGGAAATCTACGTTGTCTAACCAGTTTACCACAGACTTAATCGGCCTTCCATCGTTTCAACTTTCCCATTGGGACAAAACGACTGAAACCGATTGGGTAGTGACTCTCACTCCCAATCCAGCCTCTCATCTGTGTCCTCTCTGCCTGAAAGAGAGCACCAATCATGCTCGCCCAGGGCACCGTCTTCTTCGTCACCGCTTTATTCCTTCATGGGGTACTGTCTGGGTACGTGTTCCTGTATATCGACAACGTTGCCACGATTGCCAGATCACCTGGACTCTCGAATGGGATGGAATTCCCTATCGAGGAACGGCTACTTTTGCGTTTCGTCAAATGGCCGTTGAGTTGTGTCAGAAGAGGGATTTGCTTAGCGTTTCCAAACAACTCGGAATCTGCTATACGACATTGGAACGGTGGTATTACCAACTGGCTCCTCAGCTTCTCGCTAAGCCCCAAGATCATCTTACGCCTACTATGGTCTGTCTGGACGAGTTTGCTCTCCAAAAAGGACACAAGTACGGTGTCAACCTCATGGATGCACAAAGCGGGCATATCTGGCAGGTTACAGAAGGGCGTTCACGTGAGCAGGTTCGTCAGGCTCTCATGAACTGGCCCTTTGCTACGCCTCCACAGGTTGTTGTGACAGACTTGGCTCCTGGAATGGCTGAGACGGTTCGCGGTGTTTGGAAGGATGCCACGGTAGTAGCGGACAAGTTCCACGTCATTCAGCTCTTCTCCAAATCGTTAGAAGCTGCTCGTAAACGTACCCGTTCGCGGGGAACTCATCGCCGGGGTAGACATGAACAACGTCTGCTCCACACATCTCCTGATAAACTGAAACCTGAGGAACAGGAGGAATTGAAAGCCTGGTTCGCTCAAGATCCCCATTTGGAACGCCTTACAACGCTCTTCAGCACATGAGAACGGTATATGCAGCTCAGACAGAAGAGTCGGGAAAAGAAGCACTCCAACAATGGATAACCGAGCACCTCACATCTCCCACCTCTGCCGTCCGTTCGATTGCAAAAACAATCGTTCAATGGCGACAGTCGGTTCAGAATTATTTTTCGTTTCGAGTTACAAATGCTCCGATTGAAGGGACACACAACAAAGTGAAAGTCATCAAGCGACGAGCCTATGGGTATCGCAACATCGAGCGGTTCAAGATTCGAATTCGGCTGGAGTGTAAACCAGCCATATAAAAAAGTGAAAAACTACGCTAGAGGAAGATCAAGCACGTTTAATGGTGAAGAGCTATAAAATTGCATAAATAGAAAAAACAGGAAATGTAATACGAGAAAAAAGGAAATACGTAGCAGGATTTGTTTGGCAGGTTGGACCATTTGGCAGCGGTTAAGCCAAGTGATGCCCCTGGCATAAACAAACTCCGCTGCCACACCAAGACGGACGGGAAGAAGATGGCTGTTATCCTTCTACATGGATGACAGCCATCTCTTCTTGTTGCCCGTTTTTATTAACAACCTGATTAGACGAGCTTTCAGGCTTGGGAGCAGTCGCTAACGCCATCATGGGGCGTTCGTTCCACCCCCTTCCCCTCCCGCTGCCAATACTCCATCCCCCAAGCATCTCCTTGACGGCAAAGCCCAGTTCGGCAAGCTTGGCGCACGCTTTCGCTGCACCGTTGCAGGCCGGGCCCCAGCAGTAGACGACGAGCAGCTTGGAACGGTCCAGGAAAGCGGTCGTCTCTGCTGAGATCAGCGGGTGGGGCAGCGAAAAGGCGCCAGAAACGTGGCACTCTCGATACGCCTTTTCGCTGCGGGCGTCGAGAATGACAAAATCGGCTACGCCGTTTTGCAGGTCGTGCGCAACGTTGGACACATCTGTTTCCAGAGCGAGCTTGGCGAGAAAATGACGCTGCGCTTGCGCCAGGGGAGCGGCTGGGGTTTGCAATACGCTTGAGATTCGCATGGACATGTGACATCCTCCTTGGCTTGAGATGATCTCAACTTCAACTTCGACTTCAGCTTAGCATTGATCGAATCATCACCATTATCTATACTATTCCATAAACATCATCATCCATTTCTATAGATGAACAGGAGGGAGCCGCCATGGAGCTGGTGTATCTGCATACGTTTCGCGAGGTGGCCAGATGGGGCAGCTTTACCAGGGCGGCAGAGGAGCTTGGCTATGCGCAGCCGACGGTGACCGCCCAGATGCAAAAACTGGAGCAGTCGTACGGGGTGCCGCTGTTCGAGCGCTATGGGCGCAAACTGCGGCTGACCCAGGCTGGAGAAGCACTTTTGCCGTATGCGAGGGAAATGATTCGGCTATATGGGGAATCTAAGGAGGTCGTGAACCGCCAGGAGAGCGGTCCGCTGACGATTGGCACGATTGACACGCTGGCGGCTTTCTTTTTGCCGCCGTATTTGCAGAGCTTTCGCGAGCATTATCCCAAAGTGGATCTCGTGTTGCGCACGGCCGGCGAGGAAGCGATTTTGCAGCAGCTTCACGAAGGATATCTGGACCTCGGGATCATTTTTGATCGCCGCTGTACCGACAGAGAGCTTGTCGCCGAGACCATTGCCCAGGAGGAACTTGTGATCGTCATGCCTCCCGAGCATCGGCTGGCGGGCTTGCCTACGCTCACCGCCCGCGATCTGGAAAACGAATCGTTCATTCTCACAGAGGAAGGCTGCACGTACCGGGGAATGCTGATTGACGTGTTGAACGAACAAGGCATTGCTCATCGGATCGCGTGCCAGTTCAGCAACCCGGAAGCGATCAAGCAGTGCGTGCGCTGCGGGTTGGGAGTAGCGCTCTTGCCGTCCATGGCTGTGCGCAGAGAGCAGGCGGAGGGGGTGCTTGCTGCCGTGCCTTTTCAAAACGACAAGCCTCCGTTTTTCATCCAGTTGGTCTACCACCAAAAGAAGTGGCTGTCCCCGTCGATGCAGTTTCTTGTAGAAAAATGGACGTCAAAAAGAGCGAAGAGAGAGGAATCGTGAGCAGGATGCAGGTTGATTTATCGCCATTTGTTGCTGTCACTTGCGAAGAGTCGGTCGTGCCGAACGTCGCGCTCTACACGGTCAGCTATTACAGCGACGGCTTGCTGGTCAAGGCGGCTTTGGCTGTACCGGAGAGCTTTTTGACCGACGGGGCCAGACTCCCGGCGCTGCTCTACTGCCGCGGCGGGATCAGAGGGATTGGTCGGGTCCGGCCGGAGCGGATCAGCCAGATGGCGGCCTTTGGCTACGTGATCCTCGCCCCGCACTATCGGGGAAACGAAGGCGGGGAGGGACGCGACGAGTTTGGCGGAGCCGATCGGCAGGACGTGTTTGCGGCGTACGAGCTGCTTGGCAAGCTGAACATCGTCGACGCCCGCCGGATCAGCGCGTACGGCTTTTCCCGGGGCGGGGTCATGGCGTTGTTTGCGGCGATGGAGTGCAAAGGCTTGCTGGCGACGGTCGTCTGGGGCGGCGTCAGCGACATGGCGCTCACGTACGAGGAGCGGGTGGACATGCGGAGAATGCTGCGCAGGCTGATCGGGCACCCGCGCAAGCAGGAGGAAGCTTACCGCTACCGAACCCCGCTGTATCGTGCGGCAGAGATTGCCTGTCCTGTGCTGATTATTCACGGGACAGAAGATGAGAACGTGAGCGTAGAGCACGCCCACAGACTGGCAGAGGCGCTGCGCCAGGCCGGTGTCCCCCACGAAAAATGGCTGGCGGAAGGGGCCAGCCATCTGTTTGTAGGAGACGAAATCGAGTTGTACACGCGCAAAATGTTTGCCTGGCTGGATGAACGCGGCCAGGAACGGGTCGCTGCCACCCAGGCGCTAACCTAATCGACTTTCGGGGTAAGCGGCAGCGTAATCGTAATTTCCGTTCCCTGTCCGGGGGTGCTTTTCACTTGCAGCTCGCCGCCGTGGTTTTCGACCATGCGGCGCGAGATCGGCAAGCCCAGCCCGGTTCCGTCTTCTTTCAGGGAGAAGAACGGCTCGAAAATCCGCACGAGATACTCCGGAGGAATCCCTTCTCCCGTATCTTTCACTTTTATATGTACCGCTTTTTCGTCCAGGTGGCTTTCGATGACAAGAAGGCCGCCTTCTTTCATGGCCTCGATACTGTTTTTCATCAGGTTCAGCAAAATTTGCTTGAGCTGCTCGACATCGGCATGCAGGCGAATATGGGGCGCACAGCGATCCACGATCTCGATGCCGTGCAGCTTCGCTTCGGCATTCATCAACGGGAGAATCGAGTGGATGACGCCCGCGAGATTGACCTCGCGATAGTCCGGCTTGGACGGCTTGGAGAGCATCAACAGTTCGGTGACGATCCGGTTGACGCGCTCGATTTCCTCCAAGATAAGCGGGAGATAGTAGCGATCCCGTTCCTGATCGGACAGGCGCTGTTCCAGCAGTTGGATAAAGCCGTAGATGACGGTCAGCGGATTGCGGATTTCATGGGCGGCTCCGGCTGCCAACTGTCCGACCATGGCGAGTTTTTCCGACTGGTTCAAGTATTCTTGAATCTGCTCCTGTTCGGTAATATCGAGAAAAGCGACCATCCAGCCCGACTCCTGATCGTGCTGGTGATTGTGCAGCGGCACGTACGAGACAAGCGCGATAAAAGGCGTATCATCCTTCTTGTACAGCGTCATTTTGCGATTGACGAACCAGGGGGAGTCCTGACTGTCGGTTGAGGCGGCAAAAGAAGCATCCTTGCACATCGGGTAGCCTGCCTCATCGACCTTGACGAGATCGTTTGCCAGCTTGTTGACGTGAATGCCAGCCCCGGCGTGCGGGTGGGTAATGATCCCGACAGGCAACGAGTTGAGAATTTGCTCGCGAATATTTTTTTCTTCCGTCAAAATTTGCCGTTGCATCGCGTCCTGGGCAAACAAGTTGGCGATGTTGCTCGACATCTTGTTGAACTCGTGGGCCAGCTCGCGGAATTCGTCCTGGTGGGTGTACACGATTTGCTGCCCGAACGTCCCTTTGGACACTTCGCGAGCTTGCTGCATCAACGACTCGATGGGGCGAAGCAGCTCGTTGCGGAAGTAAAACGTGCAGAAAAAGCCGAACAAAATCGCCGCGACCGAAACGGTGTAGGTGAGAATGAGCGATACGCGAATGCTTTCGTTCGTGTGCTGAAACTCTTTGTTCGTCTTGTACTCCAGTTGGTTGAGCGAGAAGGACAAGTCTCGCTCCAACTGGTCGATCAAAGGCTGGACTTCCTGGCTGAGCACATAGCTGACCGCAGGCACGTTGTTTGCCTTGAGCAGCGGATTGATTTTGTTCAAAAAAAGAAAATCCAGCCTGGAAATCGATTCGATGATGGAGAACAAGCCGCTGTTTTCCTCTGTTTTCGTCAGCGAGGCAAAGCGGGCGGTGTCGATCAGATTGGTGTAATACTGGTCGAGATACGACTCGTCACGGGTCAAGGTGTACATGTTCAGGGCGTACGTCTTGGTGTAAATCTGGTTTTTGACCTCCAACAGTGCGCTCGTTTGCGGCAAGACGTTTTGCGTCAGGTGCACTTCATCGGAGGTTACCTTTGTCATCTGGTAGCTGAACAGGCTGGTGACACATCCGATCAAAAGCATCATGACGAGATAGCTGAGCATGATTTTTTTCTGAAATCCAAGATTGCTGAACAGGGACATGCAAATTAACCTCCAAATGAGCCACGGGAAGAAGTGAGACGCTGCAATTCCCGTTCAATATCTTCACGAATTTCCGGGGGCACCATCGGGCCGAACGGGCTGAAATGGTTCACGCCTTCGGCCAGGCCGTACACGACTTTGCCGCTCGGAAGCCGGCCTGCCATGTACTGCTCCAAAATAATCCGGTAGCACTGGCGCACGTCCTGCACCAGCGAGGCGAGAACGTAGTCCGGCGCAATGTAGCGCTGGTCCGCGATGTAGCCGATGGTGTACACCTTGGCCCGCTGCGCTTCGGTAATGACGGCGAGGTTGAAGCTGTCGCCGGTCGTGTAGATGACATCGACGCCGCGGGCGATCATCTCGCGTGTCTTCTGCACCGCATTTTCTATGTCATTAAAATCTGACACTTTTCCGATCACGACCTCCGTTTTCGGGGAAACCTTTTTTACCCCTTCGCGAAAGCCCTCGGCCTGGGCAAGTTCCGGCGGTTTGTCCACCAAAATATAGCCGACTTTGCGGGCGCGGGACATTTTCGCTGCGAGCATGCCGACGAGCTTGCCTGCGGGCTTCATGTCGTAGCGAATCGTCGTCTGGTTGGGATGCGGGGCTTCCCCGTTAAAAGAAACAAAGCGGGTATGCGGATATTGCAGCGCCACGCGGGTAAACGGTTCGGAAAAAATCACGCCATGTCCCAGGATGAGATCGTAGTCACTGGCGGCGTATTTTTGCGCCACGTTCATAATTTGCTCCGGCTTTAAATTGTTCGCGATTTCCAGGGAAAAGCCGAATCTTTTTTGCATTTCCGTGATGCTTTCCATCGCGCTGCTGTTCCAGCCCTGGTCGTAGGTAGGACCTTCCAGCAGCAAGGCCACACGCAATATGTCAGAAGAAGGCCCGCGTTCATTCATGACCTCTTCCAAATGCTTCATACTGGTGATGAACTGGCTGGTAATGAGCAGAAGCAGCCCGACAACCAAAGCGGTGAACAGGGCAAAAAAAGGCTTCAGCTTGAGCATGGATAAATTCTCCTCCAAAGGAAACAGGCGTAGATTCAAGTAATCGGCAAAGAAGTGCACCCCTATTATATCGGAAAAGTGCCGCGATGAAAAAAAGAGGAAATGATGGAGGCAGGTGGAGCTGCATGGAAAAAACGGATCAGGACACGCTAAGGAGGAAAAATACGCAGCAAAAGCGATAAAAAAGGGAGGCGTCTGTCATGGAAAAAGAGATCGTGGAAATCCCGCAAACCGATATACCGGATGAAGTGAGACAGGTCGATTTGCCGGAAATAGGCGAGACGACCCCGCACCCGAAGCCGGAGAGTCCGCTTGCTTCGGGCGCGGGCGAGCAGTCGGTTGGCGAGCGCGGTACAGGCGATGCTACAGGGCCAATCGGCTTTCTTCCATAGGGGAGTGTGCTGCAAACGTTTGTTTCGACAAAAGAAGTCATTTTCTCTCGTGGACAAGGCTTGCGATTTCTGCAAAAGTAATAGGTAGAATGCGAGCAAGATGTGAGGGGATAGGACACCATGGCCCGATTGCTGATTGTAGATGACGCAGCCTTCACGAGAAGGATGCTGACGGATATGCTAGGCGAGCAGCACGAAATTTGCGGAGAGGCGAGCAATGGCTTGGAAGCGATTGAAAAATACAAGGAATTGAAGCCGGACATCGTGACGATGGACATCACGATGCCGCACATGCACGGGATTGAAGCCATGCGCAAAATACTGGATTACGATCGGGATGCCAAGGTGTTGATTTGCTCGGCAGTCGGCCATCGACAAAAGGTGCTGGAGGCGATGAAGACGGGGGCGAGCGACTTCGTCATCAAGCCTTTTCAAAAAGAGCAAATTCTCGATGCGATTTCACGCTTGCTGTAAGCGAACAGGAAACAGCCGCCAAAGCGATGTGCTCTGGCGGCTGTTTGCGTGCAACTTTTGACGCGTTACAAGGAAACTTCCGTGCCGATTCCGGCGGCTTTGGCCCGTTCGTACACCGTCTTGGCTACCGCTGTATCGAGATAGGCGATTCCTACCGACTTGTACAACGTAATTTCCTCTTCGGTTTCCCTGCCCGGCTTTGCGCCGATCAAAATTTCGCCCAATTCCGCATGCAATTGCGCGAAGCTCCATTCGTTTTGCTCAATCGGAATGAGCAGATCGCCTGCCTCGTGCTCGGCGCCTTCCAGCGTGTCGACGACGACCTTGCTTTTTTGCACCGTGGCAGCGTCCACCTCGCGCATGTGCGGGAGAAACGCGCCAATGGCATTGATATGGGTGCCAGGGCGCAGGCTCGCGGCGGCAAACAGCGGCTCGGTCGCTTTGGTGCTGCAGATGACGATCTGTGCCTGCGCGACCGCTTCGTCGGCATTGTCCACGACCGTCAGCTCTCCTTGCCAATCCGGATAGAGCGCCCGCAGGCTCGCTTTCATTTCGTCCGCTTTTGCCCGAGTGCGGTTGTAGAGGAAAATGCGCCGCAGCGGGCGAACCTCCATGACCGCCTGAATCTGGCCGATGGACTGGGCCCCGCAGCCAAGCACTGCGCAAGTGTCGGCATCTTCTTTTGCCAAGTATTTGGTGGCGACGCCGCTGCTTGCCCCTGTGCGCATGACGGTCAAAAGGCTCGCGTCCATCATCGCGACATGCTGTCCGGTTTTGGCTTCGGTCAGCAGGATGACGCTCTGCAGCGACTTGATGTTGTGCTTGTGGTTCTCCGGGAAAATACTGATGACTTTCACCGCCACATAGTCGTCGCCAGCCAGGTAGGAAGGCATGTACAGGCTGGTGGCGCCGTACTTCGGATGGTCAATCGCGGTCCGCACAGGCGTGGTGACCTCTCCTTGCATATGGGCGCGAAAGACGTGCTCCACGTCCTCCAGGCAATCTTTCATCGTGTAGATTTGTTCAATATTTTCGCGGCTCAAGACCAACATGTTGCTCATCCTTTCCATCAGGATTTGTCAAAATCCAAATCCTTCGTTTCCTTCGTTGCGAAGATGGCAACGAGTGAGATCATTCCGCAAAGCACAATGTACAGGGCGACAGGAACCCACGAGTTAAAAGAGCTGAGCAGCGCAGTCGCGATCAGCGGCGCAGTGCCGCCAGCCAGGGCTGCACCGAGCTGATACCCCACAGTTACCCCAGTATAGCGCACATTCGTGCTGAAAATCTCGGAGAAAAGCGTACCGAGCACGGCCGTCACCGGAGCCCAGAGAATGCCCAGACCGATGACCGTGGCGACTGTCAGCCACAGCGCAGACTTCGTGGACAGCATGTAAAAGTAAGGGAAGGCAAAGAGCATCATCGCAATCGTACCGCCGATGTACAGCGGCTTCCGGCCGATTTTGTCCGAGAGCTTGCCCATGAACGGAATCGCAATCGTCGTGACCAGCGTGGCGATAGTGACGGCATTGAGCGCGGTAATCCGGTCGTACTCCAAGTAATTCGTCGCGTAGGCGATGACAAACGTGGAGAAAATGTAGAACGGCCCCGTCTCCACGACTTTTGCCCCGACCGCAATCAGCACGGACTTCCAATGGTAGCGGAACGTATCGACAATCGGCACCTTGGCGATGTTGCCACTGGCTTTCGCCGTCTGGAACGCCGGCGTTTCGTCAATGCCATTGCGAATCCACAATCCCACGAAAACGAGCGCAGCACTCAAAATGAACGGGACACGCCAGCCCCAGGACAAAAACTGTTCCTCGGGAAGCGCACTCATCAAGGAAATCGCCAAAGTGCCGAGCAGCATGCCAATCGTTACGCCCATTTGCGGGATGCTGCCGAAAAAGCCGCGACGGCCTTTGCCGGAATACTCAACCGCGAGCAAGAGCGCGCCGCCCCACTCCCCGCCGATCCCCAAGCCCTGGACCAGACGCATGAGCACGAGCAAGATCGGAGCCCAGACGCCGATGGAGTCGTAATCAGGCAGCAAGCCGATCAGCACGGTCGCGCTGCCCATGAGCGAGAGCGTCAGCACCAGCGTCTTCTTGCGGCCGATCTTGTCACCGATGTGGCTGAAAATGACCCCGCCAAGCGGACGGATGAAAAAAGGAAGACCAAACGACAAATAAGAGAGCAGTAAGCCTACAGTTGGATCGGTAGAAGGGAAAAACAGCTTGTTGAAGACGAGAGACGCCATCGTGCCATAAAGAAAAAAGTCGAACCATTCAATCGAGCTGCCAATCAGACTGGCGAACAGCGCCTTGTTTTGAACTTGCCTGGAAACTCCCGCTTGTGGTTGAAGTGCCATCAGTTTTCAGATCCTCCCTTGGTGTGTAGGATGATGTTAGTTGTAAAGTGGGTGCGTGGCGCAGCAGACCACCTGCCTTTCCGGATTTTTGCACAAGTAAGGAAAAGGGAAGCTGGCGACACCGAATTGAAGTGATACTTCAATTTATAGTTGAAGTGACACTTCAATTTTCGGGCGTAAAAAAAGCGAAAGCGCTTTTTGTCTGATAATAGTAAAGATTATAAAAGATAATAATATTTGCCGCAAGAGCGTTTTGCACCTTTTCTGCACACACGGTATGATAAACCTATCCTGCAAAATTCAATTCGAGGTAGAGCGGATGAAACCTACTATTGGCGTCTTGATTAAGTCGTTGCGGCTTGGCAAGAAAAAGACCCTGAAGCAAATATCGGAAAAAACCGAACTGTCGATAAGCTTTTTGTCCCAGGTGGAACGGGGGAAGTCCTCGATTACGCTGGAGTCGCTGAAAAAAATTTCGGAGGCGCTGGAGGTCAGCCCGAGCTATTTCTTTTCGGAGAAGCCCGCGAACAGGACTGACCGTGTGCGCCGGGGCGGCAACAAGCCGGCTGCGCCAAGCGACTTCCCGTTTGTGTATGAGGACTTGTCCGGCGATCTGGCGACTCGTCTGCTGGAGCCGATCCTCGTCACCTTGCAGCCGCATGAGGACAACGGAACGCCTTTTGTGCATAAAGGACAGGAGTTCATCTACGTGCTGGAGGGCGTGCTGACGCTGCTTTTGGGCGAGGAGGAGCACGACTTGTACCCGGGAGACAGCATCCACATGGAGTCCTCCACGCCGCACAACTGGCTGAACCGCACCGGAGAGGTCGTCCGTTTTTTGTGCGTCAATTCGGTTGCGGAAAAAGAGCAGTAGAAAAATGGTCAACCTATGCGGCGATCGCTTCCAGGTATTGTGCAGGGGAGCGGTCGCCGAGTTTTTTGCGGGGACGTTCGTTGGGGGAGTCGATGTATTCGCCAATGGGTTTGCGTGCCGTGCGTGCCGCAGTTTTGCTGTCAGGTTTCTCAAGGTAAAGCTGAACAGGGGAGTTCCTGGTCTGAATGGAGAATAGCGTCTGCGGACTTCAGGTGTTTTATATATGACAGGAGGTCGTACATTTGGCGAGCAAACTAAACAAGCTGATTTATATAGGAATCCTTTTATGCCTTTCCACATTAATCGCCTGCTCGGTTACTCCCCCAACAGAAAATGTCACGGAAGCAATTAGCCTTCCTAAAATCATAATGAACACGGAAAACATTGGGTGGTCGGTTGTTCAGGAGTCACTCTTATGGACAACGGACGGAGGCGTCCATTGGAAAGTAGCAAGTCCAACGGATGTAAAAGTTTCAGAAGGGCAGTATTTTATCTTGGACGATAAGCAAGCGTGGATTGCATCAGATCATGAATCAACGGTAACGATCCATCATACTAGGGATGGAGGAAAAACGTGGAAAACGATGGGGGAGATAAAAACCAAAGGAATTTTTCCGCGGATTTTCTTCACAGACGAGAAAAGCGGTTGGATGATGGTATCGATTAAAAGAGCCATGAATGCGGATTCTGTCCAAATTCTGCAAACGACAGATGGTGGTGCAAAATGGAGAACGGTTGCAGAATCGGAATCAACCGAAACAGGAAATGTCCCCGTAGAGGGAAATAAGACGGGCATTTCCTTCCGCGATAGGTCTACTGGCTGGATTCGTTCTGTCCAATTGGTGCAGGAATTACCCTGGCTTTCTCATACGAAAGACGGGGGACTTTCGTGGAAGAAGCAGTACCTCATTGTTCCCAAACTAGAGGAACCTGCCCCCTTTACTTTTGATTCGCCAAAGTTTTTCTCCGAGAAAGAAGGAATCCTCGTATTCCACAGTGAATGTGAGCGCCAACAGTGTACCTATTTCTTCCAAACAACAAATGGCGGAGATAGTTGGGTCCATCATACAGTATTAAAATACAACAACCCGAATTTTTACATGAATTACGATTTTGTATCCATCCATACTGGTTGGACTACGGACGGGGAAAACTTGTATCACACGAATGATTATGCAATGAGTTGGAAAATGCTGGTCAAGAACAGAGAAGTCGACAAAACCGTTGCGGATAGCGACCGGATTGTCTCGATTGATTTTGTTACGGATCAAGTAGGATGGATCGTCATTTCCAGTCAAGTGGCGCCAAATCAATTATTCAAGACAACAGACGGCGGCCATACTTGGCGGATCGTCCACCCACGTCTCGTCGATCGTCATTAGATTGTTTTATGCGCAGTATCCGCATGGCTCATTGTTATGCGGCCCCCTCCAGTTGCTCCAAAACAAGGAAAAGGCATGCCTGAGTCTTGCCATGAGGGGAGATTACCAAGAGAGCAGCCATGCGCTGCTGCGCCGGAAAAAGTGCGTCCCTCTCCTGCTTTCTTGTATAATAAAAGCACACGTATGAAAGCGCGGTAAAGAGGTGGAAATGTGTCCGTAGAGCCTAACTATTTTCAACAGTATCAGCATGCCGATATAGACGAACTTGCCGATGTGATTGGCGAGCTTTTGCAAAACCCGATTACGGTTGAAGATGCGGATCACAAGCTGATTGCCTACAGCTCTCACGGGGACAGCACGGATCAGGCGCGCTGGTCGACGATCATGGGGCGGAGGGTGCCGGAAAAGGTGCTGACCCGGCTGTGGAAGGACGGCGTGTTTCAGGAGCTGTTGACGCAGGATGATCCGGTGCACATCCCGGCCAAGGATGAAGTCGGCCTGGGCAAGCGGGTGGCGATCGCCATTCGCCGGGGCAGCGATGTGCTCGGGTATATTTGGGCGCAGGAAGTGAATCGGCCGATTACGCCCGAAGACGATGAGATTTTGCGCCAGGCGGCACGGGTAGCGGTTTCGCGGCTCATGCAGCGGCAAGGCAAGCGCAAGGCCGAGGAGCAGCGGCGCAAGGAGTTTTTATGGGAGCTTTTGCTCGGCAACCACAAGAGCGAGAGCGCCATCCGGCAAAAAGCGGACAGCCTGCAAATGCAGCTTCCGACCTCTTATTTGATATGCATTATCGAAGCGGCCGGAGCGCGGCTCGACCAGTATTTGTACCCGCTCCTCATGCGCGACAAGCTTTTGTGGGTCGTGGACGGCTCGCAAATCATCCTGCTGATCGGGCTTAGCGAGGACGGCAAAAAAGATGTGCGCGAAGTCCTGATTCGCAAGGTCGAGCAGTTTTTAGCCGATTCCTTGGGCAAGCTGGAAGCCCACGTCACAGAAGGGCGCCAGGTAGTTGCCGGATACGGGCTTGGCTACCGGACGTACTCGGAGATTGTGAAAAGCTACAGGGAGGCGCTGCACGCGCTCAAGATCAAAAAGCTGTTCCCAAAGGAAAACGAAGGCGTTTACGGCTACCACGAGCTGGGCATTTACCGCTACCTTTTGCAGTTGAAGCAGTGGGAAGCGGAGCAAGGCTACGAAAATGAACGGCTGGAGAAGCTGCGGCAGTACGACCGCGACAACCAGACGGCGATGCTGGAGACGCTGGAGACGTTTCTCGATGCCGCAGGCAAGGTAAACGTAACGGCCCAGCGGCTGCACATCCACATCAACACGCTGAGCTACCGGCTGCGGCGGATCGAGGAAATCATGCGGGTCGATCTGGAAAATATGAACCAGCGGGCGGCGCTCTACCTGGAGCTGAAAATGGCGAAGCTCGATCAGGAACAATAGTTCGTTTGTGAATTTTCACAAAAAGAAGGACGGCAAAATTAAAGGAATCCCCAAGGAAACGCTACCAACTGTCGCTGTACAATGATAGTAATCTCATTAAATCGGCGTTTCCAAGGAGGACTACCTATCATGATCGTTGGCATTCCAAAAGAAATAAAAAATAACGAAAACCGCGTAGCCATCACGCCTGCAGGCGTAGCCGCTCTGGTGCAAAACGGACACTCTGTCCGCGTAGAAACCGGCGCAGGCCAAGGCAGCGGCTTCACCAACGAAGACTACACTGCAGTAGGCGCTGAGATTGTCGCGACCGCAGCAGATGCGTGGGCCGCTGACATGGTCATGAAAGTAAAAGAACCGCTTCCAGCCGAGTACGGCTACTTCCGTGAAGGTCTGATCCTGTTCACGTACTTGCACCTCGCTCCAGAGCCTGAGCTGACTCGTGAACTGATTGATAAAAAAGTAATCGCAATCGCGTACGAAACCATCCAGCTCGACAACGGCGCTCTGCCGCTCTTGATGCCGATGTCCGAAGTTGCGGGCCGCATGTCCGTGCAAATCGGGGCGCAGTTCCTGGAAAAACAATACGGCGGAAAAGGCGTGCTGCTCGGCGGCGTACCTGGCGTGCCAAAAGGCGAGGTCGTCGTCATCGGCGGCGGGATCGTAGGGACAAACGCTGCGAAAATGGCGCTCGGTCTCGGTGCAAACGTAACGATCATCGACGTGAACGCAGACCGTCTGCGCCAGTTGGATGACCTGTTCCAAGGTCGCGTGCAAACGCTGATCTCCAACTCCTTCAACATCGCAAACGCGGTGAAAAAAGCAGACCTGCTCGTAGGCGCTGTCCTGATCCCTGGCGCACGCGCACCTCGTCTCGTAACGGAAGACATGGTCAAAGCGATGACACCTGGTTCCGTGATCGTAGACGTGGCGATCGACCAAGGCGGTTCTATCGAAACTATCGACCGCATTACGACGCACGACAACCCAACTTATGAAAAACACGGCGTGATCCACTACGCAGTAGCGAACATGCCTGGTGCGGTAGCTCGCACTTCCACGCTGGCGCTGACCAACGTAACCGTTCCTTACGCTGTGCAACTGGCGAACAAAGGCTACGCCCAAGCGATCCGCGACAACCGCGCGCTGGCTAAAGGCGTAAACGTCATCGACGGAAAAGTAACCTACAAAGCGGTAGCCGATGCGCACAACCTGCCATACGCTTCCGTGGAAGAAGTTCTGCTGGTGAAAAACTAATCCGGTTTTCTGAAAACAAAACTGCTTGCCGCAGATGTCGGCAAGCAGTTTTTTGCTGTCTGGGCTGTTACTCGCGTCCGAGCGGGGACGGGTATTTGGTGGATTCCATTTTCATCTTGCCCGAGTCGCTCAAATGGACGTGGATTTGGATGCTGGCAATCGAGTCGCGCGTAGGCGCGGTGCGCTGCGCTTTTTCATACGTTCGCCACGCCCGGTAGTCTTTTTTGAACAGCTCCTTTTCCAGTCCGTACAGATCGGTGCCTTTTTGCACCCCCTTCAAAAACGTTCCGCGGATTTGCTCACGCACTTGTTCCTCCGAGTTTTTTTGGATCTGCTCTGGACTGATCTCGGGGCTTATCAGCTCGCGAATGAAGCCGAGCAAATGGACGTGCAAATGGTAGCGCGGCATAGGCCCGGTCGTAACCGGGACGATTTTCAGCCCGACGTGCTTGATGCGGATCGTGGCTTTCGGGGTGTTACCATCGCGGATGATGAGTCCGGCAAAGTCGGTATCCTCGTCCATCCAGCGCAGTCCCATCAGGTCCCGGCTCGGAAAATACCCTTTCCATGTGCCGCGGTGGAGCGCGTGTACCCCGTCTATGGTCAGCCGCGAAACATAGTGGTTGTTTTCTTTCCAGGAACGCTCGTAGATCGTGATGTTGGGCAGCAGCACCGTGTTCGATGGTTCCCAGAAATTGGAGATGAATCGGTAAAACTGCATCGGCTCGATAAAGGAGCGCTGCTCGTAGACGTCCTTTGGCTGATGCAAGAGGGACGT
The DNA here is from genome assembly GCF_000470975.2 of Brevibacillus sp. NSP2.1. NCBI lineage: Bacteria > Bacillati > Bacillota > Bacilli > Caryophanales > Paenibacillaceae > Brevibacillus > Brevibacillus sp. NSP2.1. The sequence goes on from NZ_CP048274.1 coordinate 998,707, forward strand.
CAGCGGGGAGAAGCCGGAAAGGGAATGGTTGCCAAGCACCTTGTCGATCGGCTCCCGCGTCCCGAACACCCATTTTGTATAGCGAATCAAGCCGTAGCGGTTCAAAATGTCATGCGTCGAAATAATGCCTTTTTGCAAGATGCGCTCGTGAACAACGAGGGACGACACAAACCCGAGAAACAGCGGAATCTGCGAGTTTTTTTGCAGATTGTCAAACGCGGTCATCAGCGTCTTGCCTCTTCCGATGGAAATCGTGGCGGGAGGCGATTTCGGGGTGGCGCTCGTCTCCTGTTTGGCTACGCTTGCGAGGTCGACCGACTGGGCGTAAAGGACGTATTCGTTGTTGATAAAGTCAACGCCGAACGCGGACAAATAGCTCAAATCCTGAATCGATTTCTGGTCCCAGCAGCCGCTGAGGAGCGTGGTGGCCAAGAGCAGCAGCGCACAGGCGATTCGGGCGGCCTTCATTTGGCACCTCCGTTCCGCATCGGTTTTTTTCGGAAAAAGTAGATCAGCGGCCGGAACAAGACAAGGTGCAGATCGGAGAGCACGTTCGACGAGCCCATCAACAAGTATGGTCTGCCGAACGAGGTCAAGGTGGACAAGTAATAAATAATCGCGATCATGCCAATGACGAACCCGTACATGCCGATCGTGGAGGACAGGATGAACACAATGAAGCGGGCGACCGTAACCGCGCCGCTGAGCGCCTGGTTGACCAGCGTGAAGGATGCGACGACAGTCAAGGAGCCTACGAACAGCATCGAGGGCGAAGTCAGTCCCGCGCGAATGGAAGCGTCCCCGATAATCAGCGCGCCGACAAGCGCCAGCGTCTGACCGACGTTTTTCGGCAGACGGGCTCCGGCCTCGCGCAGAAATTCAAAGATGAACAAAATCATGAACAGCTCCATGGGCGCGGAAAAAGGCAAGCCTTTTCGCCCTTGGGTGACAGTGGCGAGCAGTTGAAACGGGAACTGCTCCACGTTGTAGGCGGACAGGGCAATCCAAAACCCCGGGAGAAACGCTGCGATCCAAAACCCGCCGAGGCGCAGCAAGCGCTCCAGCCAGACGTAAACGATCGGATACTGGTCGTCCTCGGGAGATTTAATCAGCTCCAGCAGCGAGACGGGAGCAATCAGCGCCAGAGGCGAGCCGTCGACCATCACGATTACTTTTCCTTGCAGCAGCATGTAAATGGCGAAGTCGGGCCGCCCTGTGTAATCTACCAGAGGAAACAAGGAATTGCGGTTGTCGCTCAGCATTTTTTCCAAAAGAGCGCTGTTCAATATTTTTTTGTTGTCGCAGAAGAGCAGCCGGTCGCGCATCATCTCCACCAGGTCAGGCGGTGCGCTGTCGGTCATGTACATCAGCGCAATTCGGCTGCGAGAGCGTGTGCCGAGAATGAACGGCTCATAGGCGAGCGTGATCGTGCGCAGCCGCTTGCGGATGAGTGCCACATTGGTAGACAAGTCTTCCACGAAGCCGTCCCGCGGCCCTTTGATCGAAATCTCCGTGTTGGCTTCTTCCGTGCCCCGCTGCGGACGGTTGGAAATGTCCCAGGCAAAAGGCGGCGACCCTTTCAAAAAGATGAGCAAATCTCCCGAGAAGAGCCGCTCCGTCCACAGCTCAGGATTGGTGTAGAGCGGAATCAGCGGGAGCGAACGCAAGTCTCCGGCGGTCAGGCAGCGTTCCAATTGCGGCAAAGCCGTCTCTTGCAAATGCCGTACGTCGGCCAGACCTTCGCAGTACAGCATGAGAACCGACTGATCGTTGGGGGTGACTGTCCGCAAAAAGATGACATCCGCGCAATGCGTGAATTTTTCTCGCAGCTCTTCTTCAAGGGTCATGGCTCACATCCTCCAATCCGGTTGGTTTGCGCAGCGACAGCAGGAACAAGACGAGCGTGACAGCTACCATAACCAGCAAATAAAGCGGATAGTAAATCTTCGACAGAAACGTGACGAACTGCATGTCGTTGTAGGGGAGGCTGGTGAGAACGATCATGCTGGCGCCGAGGGCGAGCATGACGTACTTGCGCTGCTTTTTCGTTTTCAGGACCAGCAGCTCCCCGAGCAGCAGCAGGCAAAGCGTAATGCGGATAAACGAGCCGGACAGCCATTGAAAGATGGAAAAAAACTCCATGTTTTCGATGTCTTTTCCGATCGTCAAAAGCCGCCATTGTTCAAAGGCAGGAAAGCGCTGGCGCATCGACTCCACAGGCCCGAACTCGGCGATGGCTCCCGTCAGCGGGCTGAGCGTCAGGACCAAGGTAATGGCAATCATGACGATGTAGTGGATGAGCCGCAGCGGTTTGCGCACGTGATGCTGCAGCAACAGCAGCAGGAACAGCTCGGTAAAGCCACCCCCGACAAAAACCATGGCGTGCACGGTAGGGGCAATTCCGTTCTGGAACAGCGGCAAGAGCTGGGAGTAGTCTTTTTTCGGTACGTTGCCGAATGCGACGAACATGCCAAGCAAGGAGACAATGGGCAGCAATATGCCCGAAGTAATGCCGACTGAGGCAATGCCGCCGTAGGATGCGAGAACGCACAAGATCATCAGGGCAAGCGCAGTCACCCACTCGGGCGTCTGCGGCAAATAGTTGACGGTTGTCCACGTTTGGGTATCAACCAGATTGACGAGTGCCATCATGTACAGGCAGAGCATGATGGGGATGAGCAGCAGGAAGCGGACGGCTTTTCCGGACCGTAGCAAGAGCCAGTGGGACAACGACTGCTGTCCGATGCGGCTGTTGATGAAATAGAGCGCGTACGCCCAAACACAAAAGGGGATCATGCCAAAGATGACACTCAGCCAGGCATCGCGCCCGGCTTTGCTGAGCAGCAGGGGGATAAGGGTGACATGATTGGTGATTCCGATCGACAGCATCATCACCATGATCGCTTGGCCAATCCCGATTTTTCCGTCTGCTTTCATGAACCAACGTCCCCCCGACTTGGTGGTTTTGTTATGGTTTGTTTGCCCGGCTGGAAATATGTATCGCGTATAAAGGTTAGCCCACGATAAATAAAGTGTGGTATTCTACAATGAGGTAAAAATGGAGTAAGGAGTGCAGCCGGGATGTATAAGCTCATTAGGAAATATCTGTTCCAGATGGATACGGAAGAGATTCATGAAAGAACGGTTGATGCCCTGAAGCTGGTGGAAGATTCTGCTCCGGGAAAAAGCTTGCTGCGAATGATGTTTCAGGTGAAGGACGAGCGTCTTGCCACAAAGCTGTGGGGAATGACGTTTCCCAATCCGGTAGGGCTCGCCGCCGGTTTTGACAAAAATGCCGAAGTGTATCATGCACTGGGTGCGCTCGGGTTCGGGTTCGTGGAAGTCGGGACATTGACCCCGCAAGGACAGCCGGGCAATCCGCGGCCGCGCCTGTTTCGCCTGCCTGAGCACGAGGCGATCATCAACCGGATGGGCTTCAACAACCACGGTGCTTATTTGGCTTCGCAGCACCTGGTCGATTACGCGTATTCCGATGTTCCGATCGGGATCAACATTGGCAAAAACAAAGTCACTCCCAATGAGGAAGCGGCTTCTGACTATATCAAATGCCTGGACATGCTCTATTCGTACGGCCATTATTTCGTCATTAATATCAGCTCTCCGAATACGCCCAATCTTCGCGATTTGCAGGAAACCGAGAGCATGCGGCTGCTGGTGCGGGCGGTGCGCGAAAAAGCGGCGGAAATGGAAGCGCGCGGCATTCAGAAAAAGCCGATTCTGCTCAAAGTAGCCCCCGACATGTCCGACGAGCACATGCGCGATGTCGTGCAAGGAGCGGTGGAAGAGGGCATTTCCGGCATTATTGCCACCAATACGACCTTGTCGCGTGAAGCCGTTCAAGGGCATCACTATGCCGAGGAAGCGGGAGGACTGAGCGGAAAACCGCTGACAGAGCGTTCGACTGCCTGGGTAAAAGAAATTTACCAGGAAGTGGGCGACAAGGTGCCGATCATTGGCGTAGGGGGCATTTTCACGGGGGAAGATGCGTACGCGAAAATCCGGGCGGGCGCAAGTCTCGTGCAAGTGTACACCGGAATGATTTATCAAGGCCCGGGCATCTCCAAGCAAATCAACAAAAAGCTTTTGCAACTGTTGAAGCGCGACGGCTTTTCCCACATCAGCGAAGCGGTCGGCGTGGACGCCAGGTCGTAAGCATAAAAAAGAAGCGGATGCAACAAAGACCGATGACTCCCGGAATGGCGGGGCATCGGTTTTTTTACGCAGTTATACTCCGCTGATTATATTCTTCCGCTTTTTCCCTTGATTCTGTATAATAATGTGGGACAAGCAAGAACTATCTAACAATTGCATATCGTCGGCGATAGGTGCCTTTATGTGCAAGCCGCATAAAGGGTAACAGGGAATCGGGTGAAAGTCCCGAGCGGTCCCGCCACTGTAATCAGGGAGTTCTCTTTGAGATAGAGCCACTCATATTCATATGGGGAAGGACAAAGAGCGCGATGAGCTGAAAGCCAGGAGACCTACCTACTTGCCACACCCAGGAATACCTTCGCGGAAAGGAGCGGTGAATACGAAGCAATAGGACTGTGCCAACGGTCTGTTGTTTTTGTGCGCATACCTCGTCTGCTAGCGGATGAGGTTTTTTTGTTGGTGAAAAAAGAAAGAACAGCAAAGGAGGAGGAAATGTCTTGAATCGATCCCGTTTCGTTTCGACCTGTCTGTTGATTGCAGGCTTTGTCCTTTATTTTCTCGTAAATGAACCGCAGACGTCCCACGCGATGCACATCATGGAAGGGTATTTGCCGCTGGGCTGGGCGCTGTTTTGGTGGGTAGTATTTATTCCATTTTTTATTTTCGGCATTCGTTCCTTGAACAAAATCGTCAAGGAGCATCCGCAAATGAAGCTGCTGATCGGCGTATCCGGCGCGTTTGCCTTTGTGTTGTCTGCGCTGAAAATTCCTTCGGTGACGGGCAGCAGCTCGCACCCGACGGGAACCGGGCTTGGCGCGATCATGTTTGGCCCGTGGGTCATGTCCGTGCTCGGCAGCCTGGTGCTGCTGTTCCAGGCGCTGCTTTTGGCGCATGGAGGGCTGACGACGCTTGGAGCCAATGCGGTGTCCATGGCAGTAGTAGGGCCGATGGTAGCTTACGGCGTCTATCGCCTGATCGTGCGCGGAAACGGCGGACAGCGTTTGGCCGTATTCGCTGCTGCTGCGCTCGCAGACTTGGCTACTTATGTCGTGACCTCCGTGCAGTTGGCTTTGGCTTTCCCGGCTGAATCCGGCGGCGTTATGGCATCGTTCGCGAAATTCGCAGGAATTTTTGCCATCACCCAAGTTCCGTTGGCGATCAGCGAAGGGCTTTTGACCGTGCTCGTCTGGAACTGGCTGCAGTCTTACAATGCAAAAGAGCTGGCGCAACTTCGCCTGCTGAAACGGGAGGAATCGCTGTGAAAAAAGGGATGAACTGGCTGCTGCTCCTGGGCGTAGTCTTGCTGGCGGTTGTGCCGTTGCTGTTGGTGCAGGATTCGGAGTTCGGGGGAGCAGATGGAGCGGCTGAGGAAGCGATCAAGGAAATCGCCCCTGCTTACGAGCCGTGGTTCGAGCCGCTGCTTGAACCGCCAGGCGGCGAGACAGAGAGCTTGCTGTTCGCGGTGCAAGCGGCGCTCGGGGCGGGCGTTGTCGGCTATGCCGTGGGATTGTACAAGGGCCGGCTGGATAAGCATAAAAAATGAATTGGCAGCAGCTTGATTCGCTTTCCTATCAAAACCGGCTGCGATTTTTGCCGCCTGAGCACAAGCTCCTGTTTGCGGGCGTGCTGATTTTGCTCGTTTTGACGGGACATGAATGGTTGCAGATGGCGATTTGTCTATGGATGGGAGTATGGGTAATGGTGTATGCCCGTATTCCCGTCCGTTTCTATTTCGGATTTTTCATCCTGTCCCTGTCGTTTTTTGTCCTGGGGCTTCCGGCGCTGTTGCTGGAAGCAGTAAGAGCGGATGCAGGGGCGGTCGTCCAGGCAGTTGCGGCGTGGAAGATCGGGCCGTATCTGGTCTACGTTCCGGCAAGCGCGCTCGACAAGGTGTGGGTGCTTTTTTGGCGGACGATGGCCAGCCTCGCCTGCTTTGCTTTTGTCTTGTTTACCGTGCCGTTTGCCGAGATTTTGCAAGTGCTGCGCAAGCTGAAACTTCCGGTCATCGTGACGGATTTGCTCATGATTATGTACCGTTTTATTTTCGTGCTGCTTGGCGTCTCTCATCAACTGTGGATTGCCCAGCGCGCGCGCGGAGGCCATCGCGGGTTCCGGGCGATGCTGCGGGATGCGAGCGGACTGGCCGCGCAGTTGTTCGTCAGGTCCATGCGCAAGTACGATGCGCTGTACAAAGGGATGGCAGCGAGAGGCTTCGGGGAAAGCCTGCAGGTGCTTTCCTTGCACACTCATTCTCGCTCCGGCCGATATGAAGCAGAGTCAATCGCAGGCTGTATTTTGCTGATTTTGCTGGAGTGGTGGACAGGAGGGTAATGCTTTGACATCATGGCTGTTGGAATTTGTTGATTTGCACTACGCCTATCCAGGCGGCCGTGGCCCTGTCCTGAAAGGGTTGTCCCTGGGCATTCCGGAGGGGAAAAAATGCGCCTTGCTCGGGCGAAACGGCTGCGGCAAGTCCACCTTGTTTTTGCACGGGAACGGCATCATCCAGCCGCAGCAAGGGCAAGTGCTGTGGCGAGGAACGCCCCTCAGCTACAAACGCGCTGCCTTGCAAGAGATGACGCAAAAAGTCGGGCTGGTCTTTCAGGACCCGGAGCATCAGTTGATCGCCAGCACGGTCGCCGAGGATATTTCCTACGGGCTGTGCAACCGGAACTTGCCCGCCGACGTAATCCGCGAGAAAGTGCGGGCTGTCCTGGACGCGTTTGGCATGACAGAGCTGGCGGACGTTCCGATTCACCACCTCAGCCTGGGACAAAAGCGGCGTCTCGCCCTTGCCGGGGTCATGGTGCTTGCGCCGGAGCTGCTGCTGTTGGATGAGCCTACGGCCTACCTCGACCGTTACCAGACCAAAAATTTGCTGCGCGAGCTGGATGCCATTCACCAAAACGGCACGACCGTGCTGATGGCGACCCACGATATGGACATCGCTTTCGAATGGGCGGAGTGGATTTGCGTCATGGATGAAGGCCGGCTGATTTTTGCCGGAGAGCCCCAGGAGGCGCTGGCGCGAAGAGAAATGCTGGAAAGCCTGCATTTGGGCATGCCGCTGATCGCCGAGCTGTGGGATGCGTTGCCGCCTGAATGGAGGCGGGAGGCGGGCGAACGGATTCCGTGTTCGCTGGAGGAATTAAAAACACGGCTGGCCGGACAGGTGATGGTCCGGTAGATAAGGTACAGGCAAGCGGTCGTCTCGGCGGCCGCTTTTTTGCGTGCCAAACGTCGCGCGGTTTTGGGCATAAGAAAGGGGGGCGGCTGCTGAGCCTGTGGTCGGTTTGACGTTTTGGATGACCGCTTTTGCTTGGCGCTGTCTCATTCTCTTCAATGGGGCTTTTCCTGCCTGCCGGATAACGGGGATTGCGCTGATTGGTGGCGAACGCCGTGTATGGGTGGTTTCCGAGCGCCGTGCATGGCCGCTGTTTTTTTGGGGCATCTTAACCTCAAAATTCCTCTGGAGGTATCGCGATGGAACACGATTCCTTGAGCTCAGGGCTTGCTGGCGTGGAGCAAAAAGAATTCCCCGGCAAAGTCAAAGACCAGCTCATGTTCAATGTCCTGGAAAAAGAAATGACCAACGAAGAACAGGAAAAAAAGGCGAAAGACGAGTATTTGACAGGAAAGTCGTAGCCCGCGCCAAAAGCCCTTCTCGGCCTGGTCATAGCCCCGTCAAGTAGACACTAAAAAAAGACGCTATCTTAAGCGGCGATCGATTCCCGGTATTGGACTGGGGAGAGGTCGCCGAGTTTTTTCTGGAACCGTTCTGTATTGTAGAATTCGATGTATTCAGCGATCAGTTTGCGAGCGTGAGCTATATCTCTTGGTTTCTCCAGATACAACTTTTCCGTCTTCAGGTGTGAAAAAAACGATTCAACACAAGCGTTGTCGAAGCAGTTCCCCCGTCTGGAATGGCTTCCGGTTAGCCCTTGTTCTTGCAACAGATTTGCGTATGTCTTGGTAGTGTACTGGAATCCTTGGTCGGAGTGCAGGATCGCATCTCCATTACCCAGTTGCTTCACCGTAGACAGCACAAGATCAAGATCGTTTCTCTCCGACACTTCCCAAGCAACCGTTTCGTTATTATACAGATCCAGGACCACGGACAGATAAATGAAGTCATCGACGACTCGAATATAGGTAATATCGGTTACATATTTCTTTCTAGCCTCGTCCGCAGCGAACTGGCGATTAAGGACATTGTTGAACACGATGGAGGGCTTGCGGCCGGCAAATGGACGCTTTTTGCGGATCACTGAGCGGATGCCCAATTCTCGCATCAGTCGGCGAACTTTCTTCGTATTTACTTGTAGTCCCTCTTTGCGTAGAGCCGTGCGCATTCGTTTATACCCAAAGTATGGGCGAATGCGGTGAATTGCCAGTATATGTTCCTTTAGGTCGGCATCCTGCTCCACACGTACCTTACGAACCTTCTCCGTCGCCTTCCACTTGTAGTAGCCCGCCCGGGAGACCTCCGCTATTTCGCATAGCATGACCACAGCGTACTTGCGACTCATTTCTTCGATCGTCCTAAACCGGGTTTGCTTATCCAACTTCCCTCCCCGTGTAGATTTGGATTGAGCTTTTTTAGGTATTCGACCTGCGCTTTCAAGTAGTTGTTCTCTTCCTCTAGACTGCTGAAATACTTCTTGATCCATCGCCCTCTATAGTCTTCAAACGTTTCACCGTTTTGCCGTTTCTGTACCCACTCCCGAATCTGCGTCTTACTTTTAATGCCTAATTTCTCCATTATCATTGGGTAGCTCCAATGCTCCTCAACCCGCAAACGTACTGCTTCGCTCTTCGTTGCTTCGTCATATTGCTGCTGTTTTTGCCCTTTACGTGGCGGCATAAGAAAATCCCCTCCGGTCAACAGTGTTGATCTCATCATACCATGAGGTCTTTTTTCACTGTCTACCATGAGGGGATAATACCAGGCCTGCACAAGACGAGAAGGGCTTTTCCTTTTTTCTGTAGCGAAAGGTGCGTATGTAAACACGCTTGTTTTGCATGCTTACTTGTCCTTCTTTTCTGCTTTTTCCTGCCGGTCTTTCAGGATTGATAAAAAGGCCAAAAAATCGCCCAACAGAACCAGCACGGCAGCCATCAACGCCAGATCTTCCGCAGAAAAACCATTGTTCTGCTTCATTTTCCAGCCTCATTTCCGTAGGGATATCCGCCCTTTTTATCTTATGCGCAGCCGTCTGGGACCGTCACGCTTACTGCTTGTCCTGTCGTTTTACTCCCCGTTATCCTGTTGGCTTACTAACCGCTTATTCTGTTCGTTTGCTGACGGGGCCGCATTTGCCTGTACGGAGACAGGCTCCCGAGCGGGTCGTTGAGAAAGTCGGCGAATTTTGTAGGGATATGTCTTTTTCTAGCGAATAAAAGAGAAGGGACCTACTTAAAACGGGAGAAGTGGTGAGATTGTGATTTCAGCTTTGAACAAGACGCTCTGTGTGCAACAGCTTGTCGAGAAGTTAAGGGATAAAGAGCTCGTTCATGTTTCGAGCTTTGATTTGAAAGAAACCAACAAAGCCTTGTATGAATACGTCCATCGGCTAAGCAGCTCGATCGCGATCATTCCCACCACGATTGATTCTGTCATTACGGGGGTCATCCGCTTTCAGGAGGGCTATTTCATTACGCTCGGCATGCTGATCTGGAAGGACGCCACGCAAAAAGGGCCGTTCAAGGAAGGGACGTTTCTGTTTTACAAGCACGACGCAAGTGACGCTCTTGATGATTGCATTCATATTACGAACTCGATTGAAAACCACAACCTGATGGAAAGCCTGTTTTTCGCCTGCTGCGAGAGCAAGGGCGATGATATGGTGTTGAACTATTCGCACATCGAGCACGCTATTAAATACGGCGAGACGTATCGGGATTTGATGGAGAAGTGGAAAAAAGGGTTTGCCTGAAGCGTGGGAGCATTTCCATTATTTAGATGTGAAAGCCAGCCGCCATTCCGACGATATGAATAATGTCATCTAGTATAAGTTCAATTGGGGATAGGCGCGCGACTAAACGAGCAGCATGGTCGGCGCCGTTTTTTTATGTGGCGGAGATGTGGGGGGAGCGGCTATGTCGAAACGTTTGGCGGCCCCGATCCGTAGCCGTGACGATTTCTTAATCGGGAAGCGGCTCTAATCTTTTGCCTGCGTCAATCCATAAGTAAGTTTGTAGCAGCATGCATGGAAGGTATAGTTTGTTTCAATAAATTTTAATGTTTGAGTCATTAGCGTTGCATAAAAAATGAATCCATCTATTGTCAAATTATTCTGAATGACATTTTCAACTTCACAACCAAAAACGAGAACAGCCAAGCAAAAGGTAGCCACTATCCATTTGGTAGTTTTATACATTTATTACAACATCGACAACAACAAACAACACTTACTTCCTTTTCTGTCGCCCTCTGGATGTTCGTTTGGATTGGTAATCCATTCTGCCTATCCATTGTTCAAAGGTCTGCCAGAGAAACACTTTGAGCCATCTACTGATTTGCAGCAGACTGTGCTGACTGTTTCTTTCCAGCTTTACAAGAAGCAACAAGCAGTAAGCAATGAGAGCGAGAAAAACTTGATTCCAGACCGCATTTTCACTTGTTCCATAGAACGTCTTGATCTTTGCGTGTTGTTTCATCCATTTGAAAAACAGTTCTATTTGCCAGCGCCAACGGTAGATGTCGCTCAATTCTTCTGCTTCTAAGTCGAACCGATTGGTGATGATTCGAATACGATTTCCTTTCGAATCATGCGTTTCAATCAGTCGTAACACATTATCCACCCGTTTTTGTGGCGTTCCAAGAAGGATCATGGAGTCGGATAAAACGGAGCTTTCTGGTGGTACTTTGAAAGTATACAAATGACGAGTTTCCGCGTTATCCTTGAGACGTGAAGCAAAAAAGATGCCCTGATCGGTATACTCATCGAACTTTTCATAATCCACGTACCCTCGATCAAAGACGTACATGGCTCCGATCTCATCAATCAGCGACTCCATTTGGGTGCGGTCATTGGATTTGGCACAAGTTAGGGAAATCTTTTCAGGATAGACATCCTCCTGGCTTGCGAAAACGAGACGAAGATGAATTTTGATTCCTGCCTTTGTTTCGCGAAAGGTTGCCCACTTATACTTTTGCAAACATAATCCAATTGTAGTGGAATCAATGATCTTTATGTGTTTTCGAAGAGAGCAGGCTTTTCCAGAAACGCGTTGAATTTGCTGGACAAGGTCGACAAAAACTTCTTCAAGCAAAGCAGGTTCTACCCGATTGTTTTTTCGACTAAGCTGTGCGGGGCTGATCGATGACAGTCCTAATTCTTGCTGAAATTTCTTTGATAGAACATCGTCAGCAATGGCTCGAAGCCCTTCGCGTTGCTGAAGTTGGGCATGTAAAAATAGGAGAAGATACGCTTTTGTCGTCAGCTTCTTCACGTACTTGTCTTGATCCGTTTCGTCAATTCGTTGTTGAAGTTTCATAATATTGATGGGTGCAACCCATTTACCAAATGAAGAAAATAGGGTATTCTTGTCCATGAGCTATCCTTTGCGTTGGATTTGGACAGGAACTACCTGACCTTTCCAGTGTAAAGGATTTTTTTGTTCCCTAGACAACCAAATACCAAAGATTATGTGTATTTTGAATGATGGGAAAAGATTAATGCAACGCTAGTGTGTTTGAGTACCAAACAAAATTCAAAACCCCGATGATAAGCTGGAGGCAAAAAGAAGTAGCGGCGACGTATAAGGCGACTCGCCCGACGCTTTTGAATTGCTGGTTTTGATTAAACATGGAAACGATCCAGACAATCAACCCGACGGGGCAAAAAATAAAGCTGAACAAATAAATAATTCCCTTTTCCAGTTTGCTCATTTGGTTTCCTCCACCTGACAGTCGAATGATTTTGGGGAGGCTGCTTCTGTGTGGAAGCAGCTTTCCGCACATGGAAAACGTGGAAGGCGCAGTTGTCCCTGCTGGAGCTAGCTTTTGCTTCGCTCGTTCTTCAGTAGCAGCATCCCTATGACGTTTCCAATCAACTCGAACAAAGCAAAAAGCAATTCCATCCGGTTTTCCCCTCCAAAAAATCCTTTTTTTGTATATACGACTGTATTCATGTCTTGGTTTCGGATAGGAGCGAAAGGAAAGTGTGGCTTCCGCTAGCGCATCGCTCCCATGACTTCGTCAAACGCTTTTGACCTCTACGTTTACAAACATGGGCATGACGTAATAATCAGACATGACAAAATATCCTTTCGTATGTGAGTCGGAATGACTGACATCAACGCTAAAGGATGACGCTGGCGGGAAGGCAAGGGGGAAGACTTTACTTTTTGGACGTTTTACAGATTTTCCGAACGAGAAAGCCCGCTACGGTGCGATAGCACCCCCTTTAGGGGCGGGATGAGAGTGAGGTCAAAGACGGAGTACCACGAATAAACCGAAGGTTTGTGGTACTTCAAGTATTTGAAAATTCCACTCTTTTTTGTTGTTCAGCTGTTGTAGTATATAAAACAAACTGATACAATAGGTGTATGAACGAATACAGAAGAACAAGCACAACCCTTTCATTATTAAACTACCATTTTGTGTTCTGCCCTCGGTACAGAAGAAAAAATGGTAGTTTAATAATGAAAGGGTTGTGCTTGTTCTTCTGTATTCGTTCATACACCCATCGTATCAGTTTGTTTTATATACTACAACAGATGAACAACAAAAAAGAGTGGAATGTTCAAATACTTGAAGTACCACAAACCTTCGGTTTATTCGTGGTACTCCGTCTTTGACCTCACTCTCATCCCGCCCCTAAAGGGGGTGCTATCGCACCGTAGCAGGCTTTCTCGTTCGGAAAATCTGTAATCTCTTTTGTTCGTCAACCATTGCTTTTCGCTCTTCTTCTTGAGCACGGGAGTAACTTAGTGTTGGTAACCAGTCTTTGATCTGCTGATGGTAATATTGGCTGGATAATCCCCACTCCCGACTGAAATGCAGCCTGCCCATCCCTTTTGAATGCGTAATCAGATAATGGTATAGCTTCTTTAGACTTCGGTTTTTGCATTGGTTTACGCCTCTTTCAGTCATGTTAAGCTCTTTACTGATTTCCTTACATGTGAATCCCTCTAATACGGTTTTTTGAATAATGTATCGTTCTTTTTCATTTGAAAGCTGTTTCAGCAGTTCTTCAACAAGAACATTTTTCCCAATATAGTCTGAAATGTTTTGTCGATCACCAAAGCCATACAAAATTGGGCATTCTTTGCTCAACTTTTTTCTTTCACGATAGTTTAAGTTCCATGCTATACGTCGGATTAGTTTCCTGCACTCATCTTTCGTCATCTGATCCTACCTTTCTTATCGATATCGCAATAGTTACTCAGGCTTGAGGTTAAGTTATATAGAGTGACATTCGTAGTTGTATGCCGCAAAAACAAGAACATTCGTTCCCGTTAATTGTAGCATATTTTTCCTAATGTAAGCAAAATTAGGTAAGATTATCTATTTTTCTGAAAAAAAGCCCTCCCGGTTAGGAGAGCTTTACATCGGCCAGAAATCAACCTGATCCAGCTCGTTGACAATCTCGACTTTCGAAATCCGATTTTCCAAAAGACAATAAAATTTCTGTCATTCGCTTGGAACAACTGGCGAATATTAGACAGACGGCAAGAACAAGCCGTAAAAACGAAAAGAATCTGCATACTTGGTCATTTTATCGCCTGTCTCAGTTCATTGAATATAAAGCGAATTTAGTTGGTATTAGAGTTGAGCATGTGAATCCTGCATACACAAGTCAGACATGCCCTAAATGCTCTGAGAAGAATAAGGCACAAGACCGTAAGTATAAATGCAAATGTGGATTCGAAAAACATCGTGATTTAGTCGGTGCTATGAACATTCGATATGCACCTGTGATTGATGGTAACAGTCAATCAGCCTAAGATGCTATATGCACTGTCTTAGGAGGGGCAATGAGATGTCCTCATCTTGAAGGCTGTTCAAAACAGAAATGGACTGCGAACGTTTAGTCATTCAAGAATCCCACCCGTACACCGCAAGGTGGAAGGCTTGCGGCTTTAGCCGTGGGAGTCTCAAGAGATTGTTTAGGTGAAAGAAAAAGAGCAGATAGTGAAAGCATGGAGGGGTTAGCGTGAACTTTGATCCGAAAGATTATGAAAAGCACTACTCTGAACAATCCTTTTGGGAAAAACTCTCAAAGCATGCTGCCAAAGCAGGAAAAAAAGTCGTATATACCGCCCTTCTCGGTTACTACGCTCTGGAAAATCCAAAAGTATCTGCATGGGCTAAAGCTCGCATCTACGGAGCGCTCGGCTACCTCGCTTTTCCTGTAGACCTGGTGCCAGACATTATTCCTGCTGCTGGATACACGGATGACTTCGCTGTACTGATGTTTGCCATTGGACAAGTGGCGTTAAATATCGACAAGACAGTTAGGCTCAAAGCCGTTCAAAAGCTGGAGGATTGGTTTGGCAACGTATCGGAGAATGATAAGGATATTATTGATGTGGAGGCAAAAGTGTCTGAGGTAGAAAAGGCTACAAAAGAGGGGCAATTGATAGAAGAAGTGGAGAAGTAACCGTGGTTTGTTGCAAGCTATTTGCAAAGAAACATTATGGCTATATTAACTATTTTCAATACTCTGTCACAAACGAAATTTCTAATCTTATTAATTACCTACCTACGAGAAATTGTTCCCGCCAATATAAAGAGCCCCTCCCAAACGGGAAGGGCTAAGTTGTTTTATGGGTAAAACCTGTGCCTTTTTGTGTAAATTATCACCGAAGTGTCCCTATTTTGAGGAATCAAGGGTGAAAAACCAGCGTAATTAACGGGCTATTTTGTATGAACAAATCTTACAGATCGTAGTACAACTCAAACTCTTTCGGATTCACCGTGCGCTCTACTTGTTGAATATCCGCGCGCTTCAGGGCGATCCAGCTTTCGATGACTTCCTTGTTGAAGACGTCGCCTTCGAGCAGGAAAGCGTGGTCTTGTTCGAGGGCAGTCAAGGCTTCCTCCAGGGAGCCAGGAGCGCGCTTGATTTCATGCTTTTCTGCGTCGGACAGGTCGTAGATGTTGCGATCCAGCGGGCCGTAGCCGAGTTCGCGCGGGTCGAGCTTGCGCTTGATGCCGTCCAGGCCAGCCATCAGCATGGCAGCGAAGGCCAGGTATGGGTTGGCGGTGGAGTCTGGCGTGCGGAATTCGATCCGGGACGCTTTTGGCGTTACAGCGGCGACTGGAATCCGTACGGCGGCAGAGCGGTTTCCTTTGGAGAAGACCAGGTTAACAGGCGCTTCGTAGCCAGGAACCAGACGCTTGAACGAGTTGGTGCTCGGGTTGGTCAGCGCGATCAGGGCTGGGGCGTGGTGCAAAATGCCGCCGATGTAGTAGAGCGCTGTCTCGCTCAGGTTGGCGTAGCCGCCTTGCTCGTAGAACAGCGGAGTGTCGCCGTTGAACAAGCTTTGGTGGACGTGCATGCCGGAACCGTTGTCGCCGACGATTGGCTTGGGCATGAAGGTCGCTGTTTTGCCGTGCTTCGCTGCTACGTTGCGCACGATGTATTTGAACAAGAGCAGGTTGTCAGCCGTGCGAGTCAACGTGTCGAAGCGGAAGTTGATCTCGCCTTGGCCGGCGGTCGCCACTTCGTGGTGATGACGCTCTACATGCAGGCCGGCTTTGGTCATCAGAGTGCACATTTCGTTGCGGATGTCCATTTGCGAGTCAGTTGGCTGTACCGGGAAGTAGCCGCCTTTGTTGCGCACTTTGTAGCCCAGGTTTTGCCCTTCTTTTCCGGTGTTCCAGAACGCTTCCTCCGAGTCGATGTGGAAGAACGAACCGGATGGGCCGGAGTCGTAGCGCACGCTGTCGAACAGGAAAAATTCCGATTCCGGGCCGAAGTAGGCGGCCGTAGCCAGTCCGGTTTGTTGCAGATACGCCTCTGCTTTGAGGGCAATGCCGCGTGGATCGCGGGTGTATGTGGTGTTGTCCGGATTGACAATGTTACAGATGATGTTCATCGTTTTCGCTTCGACAAACGGATCGATGAAAGCGGAGGAAGGATCAGGCATCGCGACCATGTCGCTCTCTTCGATGGATTTGTAGCCGATGAGGCTGGAGCCGTCGAAGGCGACGCCGTTACGGAAAGTGCCTTCGTCTACTGCGTAAGCAGGAACCGTAACATGGTGCTGGCGGCCAAGCAAATCGACAATGCGGAAGTCCACATATTCCACTTTTTCTGCATCAATGGTGGACAAGACAGTTTTCATATCCAAAACAACCCACTCCATTCGCGAAATATTTTCGTATTTGAATATTTATTGTTCGTGTTTTCGTGAATTTCTATATTTCGAATTATAGCTATAACAGACAATGTTCGTCAAGAGGTTTTCTTACTTCAAATGTTAGTTTTTCTAACATGATATTGCGGGGTTTAGAATTTGGTTCCGTTTTTGTAGAATATAGACGAACTATTATGAATAAACGCGGAGGCGATCATGATGAAGGTACTGGTACTGGGGGCAGGAGGAATCGGAGGTTATTTTGGCGGCCGACTGGCAGAGTCGGGTGTGGATGTAACGTTTCTGGTGCGTGAACGTAGATACAAGCAACTGCAGGAGCGAGGCTTGCGGGTGCTGAGCATCCATGGCGACCTGCACCTGGAGCGTCCGCAGATGATTCAGGCGGGCGAGGCGGCAGGGTCGTTCGACGTCGTCCTTTTGTCCAACAAAGCGTACACGCTCGCAGAGAGCATGGATGCGATTGCCCCTTATGTCGGAGACGACACGATCGTGATTCCGCTGTTGAACGGGATGGCTCACATGGAGCCGCTACGGGATCGCTTTGGACGCGAACGGGTGCTTGGCGGCCTTTGTTTCATTGAAACGACGTTAAACGCAGAAGGCGACGTCGTGCAGACAAGTCCGATTCACGATGCGGTGTTCGGCGAGTGGGAAGGCGGAAAAAGCGAGCGCGTAGAGCGGCTGGAGCAAGCTTTTTCCAAAATCAATGGAACGATGCGGGCGAGCAACAACATCCAGCGCGAGGCTTGGCACAAATATTTGTTCATCGCGACGTTCTCCGGAATTACGACGCTCATGAACTCGGCTGTCGGTCCGATTCGCGAGTCCGCCTATGGCGTGGAGCTGACCAGACAGTTGGCGGAGGAGATCGTGTCCGTCATGCAGGCACTGGAAGCGCCGATCAAGCCGGATATCGTGGAAAAGCAAATGGAAACGTTCCAAAACCAGCGCCCGCAAGCGAAATCGTCCATGCTGCGCGACATGGAAAAAGGACTCCCGGTCGAAGCCGACCACCTGCAAGGCTACCTGTTAAAGCACGCCGAACAAAAAGGCTTGTCCACGCCGCTCCTGAAAGTTGTCTACAATAATCTGAAGGTTTACGAACAGAAGCGGGCAGCAGGCAAATAAGGTATAATAGTGGGCGAACGTCATTAGAAATTTAGGAGGGGTACAGATGGAAGTCATCAAGATTTCCCCCCGCGGATATTGCTACGGTGTTGTCGATGCCATGGTTTTGGCGCTGCGTACAGCGCAAAACTTTGACCTTCCCCGCCCGATTCACATTTTGGGCATGATCGTACACAATGCCCACGTCGTCGAGGCGTTTGAAAAACAAGGCATTAAAACATTGGATGGAGAAGATCGGCTGGCGCTTTTGGACCAGGTGAACGAAGGAACCGTCATCTTCACCGCCCATGGCGTCTCTCCGGAGGTGCGGAAAAAAGCGCGGGACAAAGGCTTGACCGTTGTCGATGCGACCTGCCCGGACGTGACGAAGACGCACGACCTGATCCGCGAAAAAATTGCGGATGGCTACCATGTGATCTACATCGGGAAAAAAGGGCATCCGGAGCCGGAGGGGGCAGTCGGCATCGCGCCGGACCGCGTGCATCTCGTGCAAAAGCTGGAAGAGCTGGACGCGCTCGACGTCCCGACCGACAAGCTGATTGTCACTAACCAGACTACGATGAGCCAGTGGGATGTCAAACATTTAATGGATGCCATCCTGCACCGTTTCCCTGGGGTAGAGGTGCACAACGAAATTTGCCTGGCTACCCAAGTGCGCCAGGAAGCAGTCGCGACGCAGGCGGGCGAGGCAGACCTGTGTATTGTCGTGGGCGATCCGCGCAGCAACAACTCCAACCGTCTGGCGCAGGTGTCGGAAGAGATCGCGAATGTGCCGTCCTATCGGATTGCGGATTTGTCCGAGCTCGACATCGAGTGGCTGCGCGGAAAGAAAAACGTTGCGGTGACGTCGGGCGCTTCCACGCCAACTCCTTTGACCAAAGAAGTCATTACCTTCCTGGAGCAATTCGATGAGTTCAACCCGGCTACATGGGAGAAGAAACGAACCGTCGACATGGAGAAAATATTGCCGAGGGTGAAATAGGAGAACGATATGCCAGGATCACATTCCGGTATGGGACTTTCGGGCGCTGGCGGAAGATACTTCAGTCTTTGCGCCCTTTATCTTTTTGTTTACTACGGGTTTGGTGCGTTTTCTCCGCTGATTACGCAGTACTACAACTCGATTTCGCTCACGGGCACCCAGATCGGCTTGATTAGCGCAGTCGCTCCCATCGTTTCGATTGTCGCCCAGCCGATGTGGGGGCTGTTTTGTGACCGCTTTCAAATTCGCAAAACTGTCTTGATTCTGACGCTTGTCGCTTCGGGACTGGCCGGACTTTTCTTCGTCGGCGTGTCCAGCTTCGCCTTTGTTTTCCTGCTCTATTTGATCCTCTCATTTTTTCAGAGCGCCGTCATTCCGATTTCGGACAGTTTGGCTTTGGGCTACGCGAAAAAAAACGGCCTGCAATTCGGCGACATCCGGCTGTGGGGAGCGGTTGGCTTTGCGCTCGCCGCCTTTGTGACAGGGCTTCTCGTCGAACAGTGGGGGCCATCCGTGCTGTTTTACTCCTACTGTCTCGCGCTGTTGATCGCCATGCTGTTTTTGCTGCGGGTGCCGGACGAGTCCGAGGAGACGTCGCGCTTTCGCGTCGGCATGCTGGCTGGCATGCGGGATTTGCTGCGGCTTCCGCGCTACCTGCTGTTTTTGCTGGCGTCCTTTTGCGTGCTTGGCGCGGTGAACGCGAACAACATCTGGTTTTCCTTGTTTTATCAGGAGATTGGCGGCACGGTGGCGGGAGTGGGGCTGGCTTTTCTGCTGTTTGCAGGCAGTGAAGCGCCGTTTATGAAGCTGGCAGGCGTTTTCGTGCGGAGGTGGGGCCTGGAGCTGACGCTGCTGCTCGCTGCTGTGTGCGGGGCGGCGCGCTGGCTCTGGTACAGCTCGGCACCCAGCACGACGTTCGTTATCGCCATGTTTTTCATTCAAGGCATCTCGGTAGGCTTTTATTTGGCGACGGCTGCCCAGTTTGTGCGCGAAAATACGCCCCCCTCCCTGCAGGTGACGGCGCTGGCCATCTTCTTTTCGGTAGGAGGCGGGCTGGGGACGATGCTGTGCAATCTCGTGGCTGGCTGGATCAAAGATTCGTATTCTACGCTAGGCATCTATTTGTTTTTTGGCATCATCACGGTAATCGGGATCATTCCGCTTGTTTTGATTACGTATGGGCCGTGGAAGCAAGCGGCTCCCGACGACAAAGTCGAGGCTACTCAATGACAAGCATGCCTTGGTAGCCGCTCTCCGGGTAGCCGGGGGCGTCCGAGACAAAGAAAAACCGCCCTTTTTTATCGGCAGAAAACTGCAGCATCGTAGACTGCGTCGGCTTCAGCTCTGTCGAGGACAGGTTCAGATCGCGAATGGAGAGATTGTGCGGGCGCGTATCCGCGTTGACGATCATTAACGAGACGCGCTCGCCTGCCCGCGCCGTTAGCTGGTTGGGCAAAAAGCCGGCGCTGGAGATCGTGACGGTGTGCGACCGCGTAGTGGCGGCGTAGGAAGTATGCAAGCGCTGGTGATGCGTCCAAAGCAGCGTTAATGTTACGGCCAGTGCGATGAGGGGATAGCGAAGCTGCCGGAACCATTGACGAGACATTTGCAAATCAGCTCCTTTGCGGCAATAACATGATGAAGTTACTATTATCCTGTCCCCACTCTGTGAACAGTAAACACATTTTTCCTCATCGACAGACGATGGGCATTCCCGAACTCTTGCTGGAAGATTTTCTCCTGGCGGGAGTTTTTTCATGTTGGCATGCGTGCAACAAAAGGCGTGGCGGGGGAGAAATTTTCCAAGCGGCAAATACGCGCTCACTTTGCCAATTCTCCGTATTGAAATATCCGTACTTTTGTAGTAGGATTACTTTGCTTTTATAGTGCGCAACACGATTCCCGCACGTGCAAAGGAGTAGAGAACGATGAAATACGGCTTTTGGCTCCCGATCTTTGGCGGTTGGCTTCGCAATGTGGAAGATGAACAAATGCCGCCTACCTTTGATTACGCAAAACAAGTCATCCAGTCAGCGGAGAAGTGGGGATTCGATACGACGCTCATCGCCGAGCTGTACTTGAACGACATCAAAGGTCCGGAACAAGACTCGCTCGAAGCGTGGTCGACAGCAGCGGCACTGGCAGCCGTGACGGAAAAAATCGAGATCATGACCGCTGTGCGCCCTGGTTTTCACAACCCGGCCGTTACGGCAAAAATGGCGGCAAACATCGACCACATCAGCAACGGACGCTTTACCTTGAACGTCGTCTCGGCCTGGTGGGAGGAAGAAGCCCGGCAATACGGCGGCATTTTTACCGAGCACGACGAGCGCTACGAGAGAACGCTGGAATTTTTGGACGTTTTAAAAGGGTTGTGGACGCAGGAAACGTTCAGCTATGACGGAAAATTTTATCAAATTCGCGAAGCCAAACTTGCGCCAAAACCAGTGCAAAAGCCGAATCCGGTATTGTACGCGGGCGGGGAAAGCGAGCGTGGCAAGCAGGTGATTTCCGCAGCGTGCGATGCTTATGTCATGCACGGCGGCACCGTAGAGGAAATCGAGCGAAAAATCAACGACATGAAACAGCGTCGCCAGGCGACGGGACAAGCGCCGTTTGCAGCGTTTGGCATGGCGGCCTACGTCATTTGCCGCGCGACGGACGAAGAGGCGCAGGAGGAGCTGGCGCGCATCACCGACGTGAAAGAATCGAGCGGCTATGCAGGCTATCAGGACTTTATCAATAAATCCCAGTTGGAAACACAGATTCAATTGCGGGACTATTCCGTCTCCAACCGCGGCTTGCGCCCGAATCTGGTCGGCACGCCGGAGCATATCGCCAAGACGATTCTCGCCTACGAACAAGCGGGCATTGATCTTCTGCTGCTGCAATTTTCGCCGCAACTGGAGGAAATGGAGCGGTTTGCCAAAGAAGTCATGCCGCTGGTAGAGAGCTTGCGCGAAGCGAGCCACAGCCTTTCGTAAGCCATCCGTTCCGGTCACAGCGATGAGCGGGCAGTCTGACAGAAAAGAGGAGATTTTTCGATGAAAAAGATTTACGTCATCCATGAAAACAGCGAGTGGACCGTGCATTTGACCAAACGTTTGCAAGAGCTGGGACTGCCGTATGAGGAATGGCATCTGGACGAGGGCGCTGTCGATTTGACGGCAGAGCCGCCGAATGGCGTTTTTTACAGCCGCATGAGCGCTTCCTCCCACACCCGCGATCATCGCTATGCGCCGGAGCTGACGGCAGCGGTTCTGAACTGGCTGGAAAGCCACGGGCGCAAGGTGTTCAACGGCACGAGCGCGCTTCGGCTGGAAGTGAGCAAGGTGGCGCAATACCTCGCGCTTGGCGAGTTCGGAATTCGCACGCCGAAGACGATCGCCACCGTCGGGCGCAAGCAACTGATAAATGCGGCACAGTCGTTTGCAAGCCAGCCGTTCATCACCAAGCATAACCGAGCAGGAAAAGGCTTGGGCGTACAGTTGTTCCATTCGCAGGAAGCGTTGGCGGCTTATGTGAACGGCCCGGATTTTGACGAGCCGGTAGACGGCATTACGCTGATCCAGGAGTACATCCAGGCGCCGGAGCCGTACATTACCCGCTGTGAGTTCGTGGGCGGCCGCTTCATTTATGCGGTGAAGGTCGATACGTCGGAAGGCTTCGAACTGTGCCCGGCAGATGCGTGCCAGATCGGCGACCTGTTCTGCCCGGTGGGCGAGGAAGTGCCTGCGAAGCCGAAGTTCCAGGTGATCGAAGGCTTTGCTGATCCGATTATTCAGCAGTACGAGCGCTTTTTGGCGGCGAACAAAATCCAGGTCGCAGGCATCGAGTTCATCCGCAACCGCGACGGGGAAATTTTCACCTATGACATCAACACGAATACGAACTACAACTCGGACGCCGAAGCGGCTTCGGGAATTTACGGCATGCTGGAAGTAGCCAAATTCCTCGGACGCGAGCTGGCGGCGATCGAATAGCAGCATACAGGCAGACAGACGGCAAAAGCTCTCTTGCAAAAGAGGGCTTTTTTGTTTTGCGCACGGGCACAGCAGCACAGCTTCCGGCGTTATCGGTCCAGTGCGCCTGGGCGGCGGCGGGCGCTCAAGCATGCGCGCCATACTTCTTCATACACATTACTTTGTCATGCGTAGTAATATGTGTTATGCTGTACATGCGAGGTGAACCGGATGGGCGACAAAAGCATCAGCAGCGACATTATTCGCGGGCATATTGATGCGATCATTTTGCGGGTGCTGTGCGAAAAAGACAGCTACGGCTACGAGATCATCAAAACGATTTTCAAAAACAGCGGTGAACAATACGAGCTGAAAGAGCCTTCCTTGTACACGAGCCTGAAAAGGTTGGAGGCGCAAAAGCTGATCGTGTCGTACTGGGGCGATGAGAGCCAGGGCGGAAGGCGCAAATATTATCAGGTGACCGAGGCAGGAAGAGCGGCGTATGCCAGTGCGCTCGCGTCCTGGAAGGTTGCCAGGCAATTAATCGATCAGCTTATCGAAAGGCGGGAGGAAGCGTAATGCATAGTCTGCAAATCCATGTGGAAAAGCTGTTCGCCAAGTACAAAAGCAGCAGGCAAATCGAAGAGCTGAAGTGGGAAGTGCTGAGCAATCTGGAGGCGCGAGTGGCGGATCTGGTCGCAGACGGGATGCCGCTGGAGCAGGCGGTGAAAAAGGCGACAGACCAGCTTCCCTCGGTCGATTCGCTCGTCGGGGAAAGCCGGTCGGTCTATGTCCTTGCTTTTTGGCAAGAGCTGCTGCAGCGGGCCCTGCTCTACACTTTGGTAGCCTGGATTGCGACGATGCCGCTGCGCATTTGGGGGATGGGCATTTCGGTAAACCACGGCTTGTTGGTACTATGTTTGCTCGAAGGAATCGTCTACGCCGTCTTGCTCCGGAGCAAGCGCCTGTCCGCTGCCGCAAAAAAGAGCGAGCTGAATTTGCGCACGGCGTTTCGGTTGCGCAAAATCGGGTGGTCGCTGTGGGCGCTGTATATGGCGGTTTCTTTCGCGTACACGACAGCGATTCACTTTGCCAGCCATATATGGTTCGCCAGAGCGGTCAGCCTGTCAGGGCCTTACCAGTTTGCCACGGTAGCGGTAGAGTACGTGCTGCCCGCCGTGTCGATCATCGTGCCGCTTTTGCTGCACGCGCTGCCAGAAGCGATCATGAAATGCGAAGCGAGAGAGGAGGAGTGACGTGAAAAATAAGCTGATTTTGTTGCTCGCCTTGCTCGGGATTGGCCTGTTTGCTGTCATTCAAGGCTGGATTCTCCCGAAAAAGGAGCTTGCTGCCGAGCAGTACCTCGCTGACCAGCAAAGCCCGCTGACGCACGATCTGCAAACGATTTTGCCGTACAAAAACAAGTACATGGGCGATGTTTCCAACCTGAATCTGTTCAACCATCTGCCGTTGAAAGACTTGAAACGGTCGTATCAGTTGCGCTCCGACGAATTTGCCATAGAAGTTCATTACGAAGCCGACGAGCTGCGCGAGGATGAAAAAGCGATCCGGCAGATGCTGCTCTACAATTCGGTCGCCGCCTTCGCCTTGATCGACAATTTGCAGACGATTGACTACCGGTTTTTGGACCGGACGCTGACTGTCTCCCGCTCCCGGATTCAGCAACTGTTCGGGGACGATCTGGCAGCGCTTTTGACGACGGAAAAATGGCGCGCAAACGTGCAGCAGAAATGGCAGGATGCCCGGTTTTTGCAAGAAGGCGTGAAGGCGCTGGAGGAAAAGCAGTAGGAGGCCAAAGCCAAAAGGCGCATCTTCTCTGGTCGACCGCCTCTTCGCCCAATACCAGCGGGAGATGAAACACGGTCGGCGACGAGGGGACATGGCCGTGAAGTAGAAAAGCCTTTTCCCGTCTACGCTCTGCGCAAAGCAGTTGCGATGAAGGGAAAAGGCTTTTTTGTACGCTTTTTTCAGCCAGAAAAAGCAGGCGAATAACGCACCGTGCCATGAACCCCGTCCAGGCTGCCGGGCGCAAGCTCCAGCGCCATAAACAGCTCGTCGGGAATCTCGAACGGAGCGCGGATGCCCCAATGAGAGGCGGGGCGGAAGCCGAATTTGGGATAGTAGCGCTCATGTCCGAGCACGACAAGCGCTTTGTAGCCGAGCGCTCGGGCGGCATTGATCGAATGGTTGATGAGTGCCGCCCCGATGCCTTTTCCCTGATGAGAGGGGAGTACGGAGACGGGGGCGAGAGCAAGCGCCTCGTCAAAGGAGCCGCCATCGTGCTCGATCTTGATTTTGCTCAGCAGCAGATGGCCGACGATGCGGCCGTTCTCTTCGAAAACGAGCGAGAGCGCAGGCACGAACTCGGCTGATTCCCGCAGGCGCTTGACGAGCAAATGCTCCGTTTGATCGCAGAAAGGCTGGCCAGCAAACGCTGCTTGCACCACCTGCTCGGTCGTATGGTAGTCTTGCGGTTCTTCTGTGCGAATGGTCATGAACAATCCTCCGCTGTATTCAGGTTTTCGTCCATTATATACCAGAGAGGGTTACAATCGCCTTCGCTCAAAAAAACAAACTCAACATGTAGTAGAGCGCCGCTGAAATCAGTGCGGAGATCGGCAGCGTAATAAACCAGGTGATGATGATCCGTTTGGCGACGCCCCAATTGACGCCCTTCAGCCGTTTCGCTGCGCCGACCCCCATAATCCCCGAGGAAATCACGTGTGTCGAGCTGACCGGAAGCCCCAACTGCGTAAATGTAAAAATGATCGTGGAGGAGCTTAAATCAGCGGTAGCGCCGTTGATCGGCTCGATTTTCGTAATTTTGCCGCCGACCGTCTTGATGATCTTCCAGCCGCCGACAGACGTTCCCAGCCCCATGGAAATCGCGCAAATAAGCTGGACCCAAAACGGAATCGACGCGGTATCCGCATGCAAATCGGCAGCCACCAGGGCGAAGACGATGATCCCCATTGCTTTTTGCGCGTCGTTGGTGCCGTGGGTAAAAGATTGCAGGGCGGCGGTGAGAATCTGGAAGTAGCGAAAGCCCCGGTTTACTTTGGCGGGCGGTATCTGGATGCTGCGGAACAGGGCGTAGACCAGCTTCATGAGCAGAAAAGCAGCCACAAGCGCGATGATCGGCGACAAAATCAGCGCCTCGAAAATTTCCAAAAAGCCGTTCCAGTTGATTTGCGAAACGCCAGCCGAAGCGAAAACGGCACCTACGACGGAACCGATGAGCGCATGGGACGAACTGCTCGGAATGCCGTACCACCAGGTGACCAGATTCCAGAAAATCGCCGCGACCAAGGCAGCCAGCACGATCAGCACGCCGTATTCCAGCTTGGCGGGATCGGCAATCTTTCCCCCGATTGTTTTGGCGACTCCTGTAAAAGCAAGCGCGCCGACGAAGTTCATGATCGCGGCCAGGGCGATGGCGGTTTTCGGCGGCAAAGCTTTGGTCGAGACTGTGGTGGCGATGGCATTGGCTGTATCGTGAAAGCCGTTGATGAAGTCAAAGGAAACGGCCAGAACAATGACAGCGATCACAAGAGGCAGGCTAGTGTGCATGGAAGGGAGCCTCCTTCGTTTATGTATTGCTCATAATCACCGTCTCCATCGCATCGGCGACGTCCTCGCAATGATCCATGACATCCTCAAGCACATCGTAAATTTCCTTGAACTGCATGATGTGAATCGGATCGCTCGTCGACTTGAAAAGCCGCCGGATGCTTTCCCGCACCAGCTCATCGCCGGCGCTTTCCAGATCGTTGATGCGAATGATGTACTCCTTCATGCCGGGCAGCTTTTGTTTTTGCAACAGTTCAATCGCGAACAAAATTTGCTGGGTCGCATCCTCAATCAGTTGGCCGAATTTGACCATCGTCTCATCCGGCTCCATGATGTCGTACATGTACAGGCGAGCGGCACACCCCTCCAGGCCGTCCAGCACATCATCCAGCTTGACGGCCAGATTCAGCACGTCCTCGCGTTCAATCGCGGAAATAAACGTTTTGTTGATCCGGACGATGATCTCGTGAATCAGTTTGTCGCCTTTTGACTCATACTCTTTCATTTCCTCGGAAAAGCGTTTTAGCGTATCCAGCGACTTGATTTTATACTTATTGAAATAAATGGCCGAGTCGTACACGTTTTTGGCGATGGCGTATAACTCATCCAGCAGGGCGTCCGATTTGGTAAAAAGCATAAAAAGACCTCCACATAGGAATCCGACTAGGGATATTTTAAGTGGAGGCGTGAGCATTTATGCACTTTTCGCAGAGCTAGGCAAAATATAGCTGGCTTGCCATGTAGGCGGCGACTCCCCACATGATGAGCGCAGAGACGATGTTGAGGCTGCGCAGCAAGGACCCTGACCGATCCAGCTTGCCCATGATTCTGCCTGCCACGGACAAGCCGAAAAACCAGAGGCAGGAGACGAGGATGCAGGCGATGGTGAAGCCCCATTTTTCTGCACCGACATAGCTGAGCGAGCTGGTCCCGATGACCCCGATTGTGTCGAGGATCGCGTGCGGATTGAGCAAAGAGACGGAAGCGGCGAACATCATCTGCTTTTTGGCGGAAAAGCTTGCTTTTTCCCCGTTATCCAGGCTTGGTCGGCTGCGCCAGGTCAGGTAGCCCATGTACAGCAAAAAACAAACCCCGATGACGTACAAGACGGTTTTCAGCCAGGCAACAGTCAAGACGACCAGCGAAACGCCGAGGACGGCGAGCAAAATCAGGAGCGCATCACAGGCGGCTGCCGTCAGGACGACGGGAGCAGCTCTCCACAGCGTAGGCTGTGCGGCCCCTTGGTTGAATACAAACACGTTTTGCGCACCCAGCGGCAAAATCAGCCCGAAGGCGAGCACAAACCCGTGCAAAATGGCTTCCAGCACAATTCCTTCCTCCTTTTACGATAGAAGCAAACAAAATAATGGCGCTATGGACATTATTCATGAGGAAGGGCAGAATGTCTCCAGCCAATTGGTTTACTCCTGGACCAACCAATTTGTACAATAGAGCAAAGGAGAGGGGAACGGATGCTGACGATTGACTGGAAGCCGGACAAATCCGGTGACATGCCTGTTTACGCGCAAATTGTCGCGTACATCAAAGGAAAAATTGCCGGAGGGGAGTGGCCGGTCAACAGCAAGCTGCCTACACAGCGCGCATTGGCTGCTGCCTTCGAGGTGAACCGCAGCACGGTTGTGACTGCATTGGAGGAGCTGAAAGCGGAAGGGCTGATCGAATCGACGGTCGGGAGCGGTTCGGTCATCTGCAACAACACATGGTCGCTGTTGACGACCACACCGCCGCCGGATTGGCTGGGCTATGTGCGGGCGGGCACGCACCTGCCCAATTCGCCGACGATCCAGGACATTAACCGTTATGAGCCAAACCCGCGCTTCATCCGCCTGGGTACAGGAGAGCTTTCGCCCGCGCTGATCCCGACGACGGAGATGGAGGAAGTGCTTGGCGACCTGCGGGGAAAAATGATTCAGCTCGGCTACTCCGAGCCGAAGGGGCTTTTGCCGCTGCGCGAGGCGATCAGCGCTCACCTGCGCACGCGAGGGGTCGAAGCTTCCCCGGCGTCCATTTTGGTTGTATCCGGTGCGTTGCAGGCTTTGCAGTTGATCTCGCTCGGGATTTTGCACCGTGGCTCGACGATTTTGCTGGAGCAGCCCTCGTACTTGTTTTCGCTGCCGTTATTCCAGTCGTCAGGGATGAGGCTGGCTGGCGTAGCGATGGATGGGGAAGGGATAGCGCCTGCCTCTGTCGTCCGGCAGAAGCAGCTTCATAACGGAGCGCTGCTCTATACGATCCCGGCTTTTCACAATCCGACCGGGATTTTGATGAGCGAACAGCGCAGGCGGCAGCTCATGGCCGTATGCGAACAGGAGCGGCTGCCTGTCCTGGAGGACGATGTGTACGGCGAGCTGTGGCTGGACGAGCCGGGGCCAGCGCCGCTCAAGGCGAGCGATCAGAGCGGGTTGGTGCTCTACCTTGGCAGCTTGTCGAAAACGCTTAGCCCGGGCCTGCGAATCGGCTGGATCGTAGGGCCGCAGCCTGTGATTGAACGGCTGGCCGATGTGAAAATGCAGATTGACTACGGGTCCAGCGCCCTCTCGCAATGGGCGGCGACAGAATGGCTGACGAGCGGGCGCTATCAACGTCACCTCGAACGAATCCGCACGGCGCTCAAGGAGAGAAGAGGGCGGATGGGCGAGCTTCTCGAACGTTGGTTTTCCGACTTGGCCGACTGGCAGATGCCGCAGGGCGGCTTTTACATCTGGCTGTGTCTGCGCCAGCCCGTGTCGATGCGCAAGCTGTTTACGCAGGCGCTGGCAGATGGCGTCCTGCTCAATCCCGGTTTCGTGTACGACCAGACGGACAGCCAACATCTGCGCTTGTCTTATGCGTACGCGGCTGACGACGAGCTGGAGCGGGCGCTGTTCACTGTCGCCCAGCTTTTGCGGGCCAATGGCTGAAAACAGGTGGAGGCTGCTTGCTGAAAGCGCAAAGCCGAAAGTCGCTCAAGGATTCCAGCGTGCTTTTGCCGTCCTCCCTTTCAACACGGCGGACAGCAAATACAGCAAGGAGGCAATGAGAAAGAAGGAAAATTTGTCTGCATTCATGGACAAGTACAGGCTGAGCGGAAAGGAGACGATAAAAGAAAGCAAAATAACGGGCGGCTTTACAAAGGAAGCAAGCAAGCCGAGCAACGCCGGGAGCCCGAGGCAAAGAAACGTCAACACAGAACTGGGGGACTTTTCAGAAAGCAAAACGTACCACAGAACAAGGGAGCCTGCAGAAGCGAGCAGGCCGCAAAGCAAAGAGAGCCAAAACCAAAAACGGTTTTTCACTTGAATCCCTCCTTCTCCAATAAATTAGATTCATCACCATAACCCGTGCTAGACATTGAAAAAACGCAGATGTTCCTTTATCGTGGGAGTTGTCGAGACAACCACTGAAAAGGAGGAAATCTGCGTTGTGCCTTGATTTTAGCACAGACTTTATCAGACTTCCATCATTCCATCTCACACATTGGGAAAAAACAAAGGAAACGGATTGGATCGCTGTTCTGGAACCGCATTCTGCCTGTCATCTTTGTCCGATCTGCCTCGGAGCCAGTACCAACCATGCACGTCCTGGACGGCGTATTCTTCGTCATCGTTTCGTTCCTTCTTGGGGGACCGTCTGGGTATCCGTTCCCGTGTATCGCCAGCGCTGTGCTAGTTGTATGCTTACATGGACAGTGGAATGGAACGGTATCCCGCCTCGAGGATCCGTCACCTCTGCTTTTCAAGAGATGGCGGTGGATATGTGCCGCAGTCGGGATTTGCTCTCGGTTGCCAAGCAATTAAGTCTGGCCTACTCGACACTCGAACGCTGGTACTACCAACTGGCCCCCCAACGCCTTGCTCAACCAAAAGAACATGAAGCTCCTGAAGTGGTCTGTCTGGATGAGTTTGCGTTGCAAAAAGGACATAAGTACGGCGTGAACCTCATGGATGCTCAAACCGGTCATATCTGGCAAGTCACAGAAGGACGTTCACGTGAACAAGTACGAAACGCGCTGCAGCAATGGCCTTTTCGTAAGGCTCCCCATGTAGTTGTCACGGATTTGGCTCCAGGAATGGCTGAAACAGTATGCCAAGTCTGGAAGCATACCCTTGTGGTAGCAGATAAATTTCACGTGATCCAGCTTTTCTAGAAAGCGTTGGAAGCTACCCGAAAACGCACTCATGCTCGTGGAACACATCGTCGGGGCAGACATGAGCAACGCCTGCTCCATACGATCCCTGACAAGCTGAAGCCCGAAGAGCTTCAGGAACTGAAGAATTGGTTAGCAGAAGATCCACACCTCAAACGACTCTACTTTGCGCTTCAAGACATAAGAACCGTGTATGCCGTTCAAAACCCAAGAGACAGGCGAGGAAGCACTTCAGAAATGGATTGACGACCATCTCTATTCTCCGACTCCTGCGGTTCGTTCCATTGCCAAAACGATTGCACAGTGGCAAGAGCCCATTCAGCATTATTTTTCCTTTCGGGTAACGAATGCCAAGATTGAAGGGACACACAACAAAGTGAAAGTCATCAAGCGACGAGCCTATGGGTATCGCAACATCGAGCGGTTCAAGATTCGAATTCGGCTGGAGTGTAAACCAGCCATATAAAAAAGTGAAAAACTACGCTAGAGGAAGATCAAGCACGTTTAATGGTGAAGAGCTAACAATAAACATAATTGTAAATATTTTCTTAATAGAATCCGATAACTATACCACACGATTGAAAACGTTTTTTCGAAAATAACGAAAATAAAATCAATAGGTGTCGGGATACAAACGGACAATGCTGAAGGGATTCGATATGGATGGGTCCAAATAACGTCTTCCACCTTTTCAGAAACGCAAACTATTTGAAACTTTTTCTCGCAGAATTTACTTCGCAACTGGGAAATGTCATCGGGATTATGGCGATCACATTTTATTTGCTTGATAAATTTAGCCAACAACCGTACTACACTACCATGAAAGACATGATGCATGCCGCACCCGCATTGGTCGTTTTTCTGTTTATCGGCGTTTTTGCGGATCGCTTTGACCGTCAGAAAATAGCGGTCCATTGCGATCTGATTCGCGCATTTCTCACTGTATGTCTAATGATTTGCATTTGGTACGATTCGCTTGCCTTCATTTTTTTAGCCATTTTTCTCCGAAGTGCTGTAGGGAAATTTTTTCCTCCCGCCCAAAGTGCAATCATTCAAGGCGTACTATCAAAAGAAGAATATCCCCTT
Source organism: Brevibacillus sp. NSP2.1 (assembly GCF_000470975.2). NCBI lineage: Bacteria > Bacillati > Bacillota > Bacilli > Caryophanales > Paenibacillaceae > Brevibacillus > Brevibacillus sp. NSP2.1. The sequence goes on from NZ_CP048274.1 coordinate 1,030,109, forward strand.
GCCGCTGGATTAAACTCTATGCTCGTAAGTGTATTTTTGCTTAATCCAGCGGCAAGGGGAAGGCGTAGCAAAGGGCCAGTTCATGAGAGCCTGACGAACCTGCTCACGTGAACGCCCTTCTGTAACCTGCCAGATATGCCCGCTTTGTGCATCCATGAGGTTGACACCGTACTTGTGTCCTTTTTGGAGAGCAAACTCGTCCAGACAGACCATAGTAGGCGTAAGATGATCTTGGGGCTTAGCGAGAAGCTGAGGAGCCAGTTGGTAATACCACGGTTCCAATGTCGTATAGCAGATTCCGAGTTGTTTGGAAACGCTAAGCAAATCCCTCTTCTGACACAACTCAACGGCCATTTGACGAAACGCAAAAGGAGCCGTTCCTCGGTAGGGAATTCCATCCCATTCGAGAGTTCAGGTGATCTGGCAATCGTGGCAACGTTGTCGATATACAGGAACACGTACCCAGACAGTACCCCATGAAGGAATAAAGCGGTGACGAAGAAGACGGTGCCCTGGGCGAGCATGATTGGTGCTCTCTTTCAGGCAGAGAGGACACAGATGAGAGGCTGGATTGGGAGTGAGAGTCACTACCCAATCGGTTTCAGTCGTTTTGTCCCAATGGGAAAGTTGAAACGATGGAAGGCCGATTAAGTCTGTGGTAAACTGGTTAGACAACGTAGATTTCCTCCTATCTTGTGATGGTCAGGACAACTTTCACGATAGAGGAACATCTACGTTTTTTCAATGTCTAGCACGGGTTATGGTGATGAATCAACTTTTACATTTTTGGTATTATATGGTATGAATATAAAGTATTTTAAAAATATGGAGGTTGAATTGTCTTGAAGCTAACTAAATCTCTTGTTTCATTAATCTCTATCAATTGCACTTCTGCTCGGAAGTTCTTCATCTCTTATATCAGCAAAATCACATGAAGAATCTGTTTATTTTGAAAATTTGCCAATTTCCATTGCAGAGGGAATTAGTCTTGAAGAACTTGCTGAAGCTCTTGACGAACCACGTATTCTTGAAAGTAAAAACGTAACGATTTTAGGCAAAGAAGAAATTAGAAGCTTATCAAATGTTGTAGGGGAAAGAAAAAAAGTTTACGGTGCCAAGAAAGACGATGATTCAAAAATCGACTACGTTGCAAAAGAATCTGTGAAAGGTGTGCAGCCTTTTATTATCAATGCTATTGCGTTTGATCATTATATGACGAGTGATTTTGGTAATGGAGAAGTTTACTCTAATATCGAGGTTAGTGCGGTTGTTGGTGATGTAGCATCGGTTTCGTTTACACATTCCATCACAAGATCTAACTACGAAAATGGTTCTTATAAAACTTCTAAATCGAAGTCCTCAAGCATGTCAAATCCACGGGTTGGAAGGTCACACCAAGTTTATGCCAATTCAGATACTGCGTGGTGGTCTGGTTATCTAACAGGTACTTTTACATCAAGCAAAGGAACAACTCGCTCTATTGCTGAACTAAATGGGCCAGAAAAGATCTTAACAAACACTTTAGGTGATGTGTATCCAGATTACGTGGACCCTCAATCGAACATTGAGCTTATCAAGCCGGATGCAAATCTTGTAAAGAAAAAAAGGCAAAGAGAAAGTAACTATAGAAGTAATTTTATTAATTACTATGAATTGAATTATGGGCGTCCACAGTATTTTGATTGGACTGAAGTAGAAATTCATCATATGATTCCATTAGAATACTATGGTTCGAATGATGTCGATAACCTTATTCCCCTTCTGAAGAAAGGTTATTCAAATGATTACATTATGTACCACCATGAAGTAACAAATTGGTGGAATAATTATTAAAATTACTTTGAATCACTAGCGTTGCATAAAAAATGCGTTCGTAATTTGTCGAAGTATTCTGAATGACATTTTCAGCTACACAACCAAAAACGGCAGCAACCAAGCAAAAGGTAGCCACTGTCCATTTGGTAGTTTTATACATTTATTACAATCGTGATAACAGCAACCAATACCTAATTCCTTTTCTGTCGCCCTCTGGATGTTCGTTTGGACTGGTAATTCATTCTACCTATCCATTGTTCGAACGTTTGCCAAAGAAACACTTTTAGCCATCTCCTGATCTGCAACAAGCTGTGCTGACTGTTTTGTTCCAGTTTGACAAGGAGCAACAGGCAGTAGGCAATGAGTGCGAGTAATACTTGGTTTCGTACCGCATTTTCACTCGTTCCATAGAAGTTCTTGATCTTTACATGCTGCTTTATCCACTTGAAAAACAGCTCAATTTGCCAACGCCAACGATAGATGTCGCTGAGTTCTTCTGCTTCCAGGTCGAACCGATTCGTAATGATTCGAATGAGATTTCCCTTCGAATCAAGCGTTTCAATGAGTCGCAGCACGTTATCTACCCGCTTTTGAGGCGTTCCAAGAAGGATCATGGAATCCGATAAAACGGAGCTTTCCAAGGGGATTTTGAATTCATAAAGATGACGGATTTCGGCGTTATCTTTTAGACGAGAAGCGAAAAAGATGCCTTTGTCCGTGTATTCATCAAATTTTTCATAATCCACATACCCTCGATCAAAGACGTACATCATACCGATCTCATCAATCAACGATTCCATTTGAGTGCGGTCATTGGACTTGGCACCCGTGATGGTTATTTTTTCAGGATACACATCCCCCTGGTCGGCAAAGACGAGACGAAGATGAAGTTTGATGCCAGCCTTGGTTTTACGGAAAGTTGCCCATTTGTACTTCTGCAAACACAGCCCAATCGTTGTAGAATCAATGATTTTCATGTCTTTTCGAAGGGAATACGTGTTGCCCGAGTGTCTCTGAATTTGCCCTACAAGGTCAACAAATATTTCTTCAAGCAAAGCTGGATCTACTCGATTGTTTTTGCGACTAAGCTGAGCGGGACTAATCGACGACAGTCCTAACTCTCGCTGGAATTTCTTTGATAAAACATCATCTGCAATGGCTCGGAGTCCTTCTCGTTGCTGAAGTTGAGCATGCAAAAACAGGAGTAGATATGCTTTGGTCGTTAACTTTTTCACGTACTTGTCCTGATCCGTTTCGTCTATCCGTTGTTGAAATTTCACAATATTAATGGGTGAAATGTATTTACCAAATGAAGAAAATAGGGTATTCTTGTCCATGGTCTATCCTTTGCGTTGGATTTGGACAGGAACTACCTGACCTTTCCAGTGTAAAGGATTTTTTTATGCCTGAGAACACTTGAACGCTGAAAGTTATGATGATTTTGAATGGTATGAAAAGATTAATGCAACGCTAGTGACTTTGAATAGAAATGGCTACCATTATAAATTATAATGGTAGCTCATTTCTATATTATGGAATTATGGAGGAATACGTTATGACTACTGATTTCAAGGCGATTATTTCATCAATTCCAGGAGAATATGTAATTAACGAGTCTAAACTAATAATTCGAAATGAATCTATTCAATCTATTTTTCACCTAGCAGAATCGTCAGAAGCATTAAACGTTCTTACTGAAAAATATAAGTTTGTTATTCCTGATGATTTTCACTCTTTCTTAAGTCAATACAGAAAAGCAGTGTTATTCCAACATAGTCATTTTGGGGGGGGATATGATATTTTGAGTGTTGAAGGAGTAGTAGATTATTGGAAATCATACAGTATTGATGCTCCTTATTATCCAATCATCTGGAGTAGTCACTCAATTGGCAGCATATGTGTTAATCAAGAGCAAGTGGGTTCAGAAAATGGATACTTAACTTGGATTGATTCAATGGATCCTGAAAACCCAATTGACTTAAATCTGAGTTTTACCGATTGGTTAGTTAAACTTATTGAATGCGATGGCAAGGAATTTTGGCTGGAATCATAAGTGGATTTCTCCTTACGTTGAGAATCGTATGGCAACCACGTACTTTTCGATCTGCTGTGGAGACAGCGGCAATACGGACGCAAGCTCCTGCCATTCCTCTTGCCTGATCGCATACGGATCTAGCCCCCGCTTTTGTGCAAAGGCGTGGAGCTGGCTTGTCGAGCTCTTGTACCCACGTAAACAAATTGGGTGTTCTGGCCAGATTCAATGTAGTGGCAAACGTCCCCAGGTCCAGATTGAAATCAACTGTAAGCACTTTTAAAGGGTAGGTGCCCTCCCTTTTTTTTACAAGAAAGAAAACTGGACAGCCCTTCGGCTGTCCCAAAACTTATAAAGTCTTATCTGTTAAAAAAAGAGTGGGTAAGTACCCGCTCCCTTTTCTTTATTGTATAGCGAAAACCCCCAGTTCGACTGGGGGTTCAGGAAAGCTTATAGCTATGAGTAGCCATCCTTTGAACCCAGTGATAAGATGAGAGCCGGTCTGCCAACCGCTCACATGAATCACAGGAGGACAAAGGATGGACAAAAGCAGTCTAGCACATACCAAATGGAACTGCAAATACCATATGGTATTTGCACCGAAATACCGCAGACAAGTGATATACGGAAAGTTGAGAAGAGAGATCGGAAAGATATTGCGGGAGTTATGTGAACGAAAAGGGGTGGAGATTATCGAAGGAGAAGCCTGCGTGGATCATATTCACATGCTGGTGAGCATTCCACCGAAATTAAGTGTATCTGAATTTATGGGCTACTTAAAAGGGAAAAGTTCTCTGATGATTTTTGATAAGTTTGCAAACATGAAATACCGATATGGGAACCGACAATTCTGGTGTAGAGGGTACTATGTGGATACGGTGGGGAGAAACAAAAAGGTAATAGAAGAGTTGGACTGTCAACACCAAACTAGACGGATTTCTTAAGTGCCTTCTGTTTGTAAACGAGTGGACTCAGATACCCCAATGTCGAGTGAATTCTTGTTTCGTTAAACCACTTGACGTATTTTTCTAATTCTAGCTTCAACTGTGTCAACGACTCAAACTGCCGATTCTTTACGAACTCTGCTTTGATTAGCTTAAAGGTAGCTTCAGCAACTGCATTGTCATAGGGACAGCCTTTCATGCTCAGGGAACGTTTGATTTCGAACGTGTGGATGACTTCATCAATCGTCTGATTTTTAAATTCACTACCACGATCCGTATGAAAGAGCTGGATCTGACGCAAGTCTCCCTTTACGCTTGAAGTTTTGCTTTGATCTTCCTTGCTCCATACACGCGCTGATTCTCTTCAAAAATACGGATAATTGCTTGTTCCACTTCATCATTGACAGATGATTGCTCATTACTCTCGTAGTAGTAGGTACTCCTATTGACCTGAAGAATCTTGCACATGGCCGATATGGGATACTTATGAGCGTTTTGCTGGATTACCGTTATTTTCGTCCGAAGATCAGCGCTGCTTGCTTTAAAATATCGTTCTCCATTTTCAATCGTTGAATTTCCTTACGTAGCGCAAGGAGTTCATTCTGTTCCTCTGTCCGGTTGTCCTTTTCTTTGAAAGAACCTGTTGTTCTACTCTGTTTGACCCAACGGTCAAACGCAGATGCACTCAGATCATATTCTCTCAAAATATCTGCCCGCGGTTTCCCATTCTCGTAAAGTTGAACCATCTGCTGCTTGAACTCGTCTGTAAATGACCGACGCTCACGTTTCTGCATGACATTCTCTCCGTTCCTTGTCGATTTGATTTCAATCTACTAGACCTTAAGAGAATTGTCCAATTCAGTGTAGCCGATCCAATCTGCGTTGTGCCTTGATTTTAGCACAGACTTTATCAGACTTCCATCATTCCATCTCACACATTGGGAAAAAACAAAGGAAACGGATTGGATCGCTGTTCTGGAACCGCATTCTGCCTGTCATCTTTGTCCGATCTGCCTCGGAGCCAGTACCAACCATGCACGTCCTGGACGGCGTATTCTTCGTCATCGTTTCGTTCCTTCTTGGGGGACCGTCTGGGTATCCGTTCCCGTGTATCGCCAGCGCTGTGCTAGTTGTATGCTTACATGGACAGTGGAATGGAACGGTATCCCGCCTCGAGGATCCGTCACCTCTGCTTTTCAAGAGATGGCGGTGGATATGTGCCGCAGTCGGGATTTGCTCTCGGTTGCCAAGCAATTAAGTCTGGCCTACTCGACACTCGAACGCTGGTACTACCAACTGGCCCCCCAACGCCTTGCTCAACCAAAAGAACATGAAGCTCCTGAAGTGGTCTGTCTGGATGAGTTTGCGTTGCAAAAAGGACATAAGTACGGCGTGAACCTCATGGATGCTCAAACCGGTCATATCTGGCAAGTCACAGAAGGACGTTCACGTGAACAAGTACGAAACGCGCTGCAGCAATGGCCTTTTCGTAAGGCTCCCCATGTAGTTGTCACGGATTTGGCTCCAGGAATGGCTGAAACAGTATGCCAAGTCTGGAAGCATACCCTTGTGGTAGCAGATAAATTTCACGTGATCCAGCTTTTCTAGAAAGCGTTGGAAGCTACCCGAAAACGCACTCATGCTCGTGGAACACATCGTCGGGGCAGACATGAGCAACGCCTGCTCCATACGATCCCTGACAAGCTGAAGCCCGAAGAGCTTCAGGAACTGAAGAATTGGTTAGCAGAAGATCCACACCTCAAACGACTCTACTTTGCGCTTCAAGACATAAGAACCGTGTATGCCGTTCAAAACCCAAGAGACAGGCGAGGAAGCACTTCAGAAATGGATTGACGACCATCTCTATTCTCCGACTCCTGCGGTTCGTTCCATTGCCAAAACGATTGCACAGTGGCAAGAGCCCATTCAGCATTATTTTTCCTTTCGGGTAACGAATGCCAAGATTGAAGGGACACACAACAAAGTGAAGGTGATCAAGCGAAGAGCCTACGGCTACCGCAATCTAGAGAGATTCAAGATTCGCATTAGACTGGAGTGTAAACCGGCTACATAACTACGAAAAACTGCGATAGAGGGAGATCAAGCACGTTTTACGGTGAAGAGCTATAAAATTATACAATTTGGAAAAAGAAGTAAAAAGCCCCTCCACAAGAAAACGCCGCAAGCACAACAAACAGCCCCGGCCCGAATGGGAATCGGACCAGGGCTGCATCACCCATGCTGGAAAAGCCAAACTATTGATACGGAAACTGACTGGAGTAGCCGGAGAACTGCTGGTAAGCTTGCTGCAGCTTTTGCTGTTCCTCCGCTTCGAGCTTGTACCAGCCTTTTTGGAACATGAGGTTGAACGTATCGCGCGCCGACTGGTGCGTCTCGTTCAACAGTTGCAGCATGTCGCTGTACAGTTGCTGGTGGCTCATCTCGCGCACCGCGACGTTCAGGCTGTCGGTGACGTATTTGCAGGTCGCCAGACAATCGTTGAGAAAATCGCGGTCATTCATTTGCGGCCCTTTGATTTGCGGCAACTGTCCGGATTGCGGGTTTGCGATCTGGTTTTGGTTTGGCATCCTTGTTCTCCTCCCTTACTGCATCTGTTGTTGCTGTTGTTGGGATTGGGTCTGCGGCAAGGTCGCCATGACGGCTGTGTTGTTGTTTTGCAGGTGGGAGAGCAGCTTTTCGTAGTGCTGCTGGTGCATGCGGCCCGTTTTCTCCAGACATTGCTTCACGTCCGGGTCTGTGGCTTGCTGGGCAAAGAAATGCAGCTTTTTAAAGGCGAGCAGCTCCCAGGACAACGCATCTTTCAGGTAGCTCAAGTCTTTGGTCGTGATGACTTTGGGCGGCTCGGGAATCGGCGCTTGTTGAAAAGGCGTGGAAGACATGATGGATGGCATCTGATTGCTCCTTTCATGTGTGATACACGTATAGGATGGGCAACAAGACAGCAAGTAACCCTGCCTCTTTCCGCCAAAAAAAGAACCGATCCGAGAAAGGACCGGTTCCGCTATTTTGCAGAGGCCAGCTCCAGCGAGGCGACCTGAATGTCGATGCTGGCCGGGGCGATGTTGAGGCAAAAGCTGGCTTCCTTGTGCAAATCTTCCTGAATGTCCCGGATCAATCGGGTCATATCCGCCAAATAAGGCAGCTTGAGGGCCAGCGTGATCTGCAGGCGAGGCAAATCGTCGAAGGAAAAGGCAACTTTGACGACCTGGCTGACTTCTTCGTAACGGCTGCAAGCAGCCAGCGTAATTTTGCGCAGCACTTGGGGATGAATCAGGATGCGGCCGCCGGAAAAAGGCGGGTGAACCACGGTCGATTCGCCGATGACTTCCTTTTTCGAGCTGAAAATGCGGGTGGCAGAAGCAATCAGCCGCTGCAAATAGTCTTTTTCAACCTCGACCCGCGGGATCGGGATGACGTGCCTGCCCATCGTCTCCCGCACGTAGCGCGCCGCCTCGATTTCCTGCGGCGGCTTGATGGACTCGATGGGAATGTATTCAATAGAAGCAGGAAGGTGCAGCGCCTCGACAATCCGTGTAATCATGCGCTGCGACGTACCGAGAATCAGCAAGCGTCCCGGCTGAATCTGCTCCAGGCTGCGCCGCACTTCCTCTGCGTGCTCGTCGTAGTGAAAAATCGCCCGCTTGACCGCCTGGATTTTTGTCTTTTCGTACTTGGCGGAGGTACCAGCCACCTTGCGACCCTGGTAGATCAGGATGCCGTCGTCAATAATGGCGTCGATATTCATGCGGTGGGCGAGTTCTAGTGCACTGGAGCTTTTTCCTGTACCACTGGTGCCGTACAAGGCGTAGATTTCCATCGGATACCTCCCTCGTTAAGCTTCTCGCAAAAAATAGGGCAACGGTGCGCCTGCTTGCGTGCGCGCCCGGACATGCTTTGTTTCAACATGGTAACGCACAGGCGGCTCACGAAGCAACCATCTTTGCGAAAAGCTCTTACCGATACTTACCGATACTGCGCGCCCATTTCCCTGGCGCGCTCTGTCGCCCGCAGGATGGCTGCTGTTACCGCCTCCTGGAACCGATACGACTCCAACACTTCCAGCCCGGCCTGCGTAGTTCCGCCAGGGCTGGTGACTTGCCTGCGCAGCAGGGCAGGCTCTGCGCGCGTCTCCAGCAGCATATGGGCCGCGCCGATCACCGTCTGGAGAGTGAGCTGACGGGCCATTTCCCGATCCAGCCCGGCTGTCGCGCCTGCTCCCATCATCGCTTCGACCAAATAATAAATATAGGCCGGGCCGCTGCCGGACAGCCCTGTGATAATATCGAGCTCTTCTTCTGCGACTTCGTGCACGGTGCCAATCGCTTCAAACAGGCGCGTGGCGAGTGCAAGCTGCTCGGGACGCACAAACGCATTGGCACTCAGTCCTGTCGCAGACAGCCCGACAGCGGATGACGTGTTCGGCATCGTGCGAATGATCGGGCAGTCTACCCCCAGCCATTCGCCGATCAGGCTGGTAGGAACGCCTGCGATGACGGAAATAATCAGTTGGTTCGGAGAGATGGTTCCGCGCAGTTCGAGTAGCGCTTCCCCCGCGTCCTTTGGCTTGATCGCCAAAATCAAAATGTCAGATGCCCGCGCCACCGCCAGTTTATCCGTGGTGGCGTTGACCCCGTATGCGTCCGTCAACTGCTCCAGGCGCTCCGCGTTGTTGCGGTTGGTGACGAAGATGCGGTCTGCTGCGGTCAAGCCTTTTTTCAAAATCCCCGAAAGCATCGCTTCCACGATGGAGCCTGCGCCGAGAAAGCCGATTTGTCCGGTTGTTATACTGGCTGTTTGGTTGCTCATCGCTGTTTCCTCCCTTTGGACTAGCGGATTTGTCCCGTTCCACGTACGACGTACTTGTAGGAAGTGAGTGCGGGCAAGCCCATCGGCCCGCGGGCGTGCAGCTTTTGCGTGCTGATCCCGATCTCGGCGCCAAAGCCGAACTCTCCGCCGTCGGTAAAGCGGGTAGAGGCGTTGTGATAGACAGCAGTTGCGTCGACAGCGGCCAAAAATTGATTCGCTGCGGCGTCGTCTTCCGTCACGATCGCTTCGGAGTGGCCTGAGCTGTGCGCGGTTATATGCTCAATCGCTTCGGCCAGACTGTCGACTGTGCGGACAGCCAGGATGAGAGCGGAGTATTCCGTATCCCAGTCCGCCGCCTGGGCTTCGCGGAGGAGAGAAGCGAGCTCATGGTGCGCCTCTTGCGTTTTGGCGCAGACGCGCAGTTCGACTCCTTGATCGAGCAGCTTTTGCAGCAGCGCCCGCTGGTAGTCGTGCGGCCAGTTGCGGTGGAGGAGCAGCGTTTCGGCTGCGTTGCAGACCGCGGGGCGGCTTGTTTTCGCGTTGACGGCGATTGCTTCTGCCATGTCGTAGCGGGCCGCCTGATCGATATAGATGTGGCAGTTGCCTACTCCCGTTTCCAGCACAGGCACGCTGGACAGTTGCAGCACGCGCTGGATCAGACCTGCTCCGCCGCGCGGGATGATGACGTCGACCAGTCCGTTTGCGGTACATAACAGGTCGACAGAAGCGTGCTCGGCAAAAGGCAGGTATTGCACAGCGGCTTCGGGTAGTTCTGTCGCTGCCAGCGCCTCGCGAATCGAGCGGGCCAGCGCGACGTTGCTGTTGACGGCGCTGTGGCTGCCGCGCAGGACGATCGCATTGCCGGTTTTCAGCGCAATCGCCGCCGCATCGACGGTGACATTCGGCCGAGCTTCGTACACCATGCCGATGACGCCAAGCGGGACGCGAATCTGTTCGATGACGAGACCATTCGGCTGCGTCCAGGAATCCATTTTTTGTCCGACAGGATCATCGAGAGCGGCCAAGGAAGCCAGGCTTTCCACGAGATCGTGGACACGCGCAGGTGTCAGGCGCAGGCGGTCGAGGTAAGAGGCGGGCTGTCCGTCAACTTCCGCCTTGGCGATATCCAGCTCGTTTGCCGCCAGGATGGTTTTTTCGTCGGCCAGCAGCTTTTCGCCGATGGCAGCCAATGCCCTGTCTTTTTCTGTACGGGTCAAGAGCGCCATTTGCCGTGAAGCCTGTTTAGCCAGCGAGAGTTGTGCATACACTTTTTCTTTCAAGCTTTCCATTGTCTCCCCATCTCCTTTTCTCTCTTTCGGTTTCAAAACGTTTTCGAGCGTGCCGGGGTCCATTCATCGCGGTGGATTACGGTACCGCTGCGTCGCGTCAAGCCGGAAGGTGAGAGCGAATCCAGGAGCTGGGCAGCGCCGTACCTGCTGACGCCCCGGCCGATCAGAGCGCCTTCGCAATACACCTCGATAACCTCGCCTTCCTCGAACATCCCCGAGACATCGCGTACGCCCGCCAGAAGTAGGCTGCGGCTTTTTTCCAAAATCGCTTCCGCCGCCCCGCTGTCGACCGTGATCGTGCCGCGAACAGGGGAGTGGAGCGCGATCCATTGCTTGCGCGTGGAAACGCCGGCTGTTGCAGGGGATTCGGGACGGTAGCCGACGTAGGTGCCATCGCCGTTGCCCGCAAGCACCTTGATAAGATCAGCCGATTGCGCCAATTTTCCGATAAAGCTCGGGATTCCCAAGCCTTGCGCCGTTTTCGCGGCGATCAGCTTCGAGCGCATTCCGCCCGTGCCGAGCTGTGACGCGCCTCCTGCCAACGCCTCGATTTCCTCTGTCACCTGCTCAAGCGAGCCGATTCGCCGGGCGTCCGGATGGTGGCGTGGGTCTTTGTCGTACAGTCCGTTCGTATCGGTGAGAATCATGTACAAATCAGCGTGGACCAGTCCGGCCACCAGCGCGCCGAGCATGTCGTTGTCGCCAAAGGTCAGCTCCGCCACAGATACCGTGTCATTTTCGTTGATGATCGGCAAAATGTTTTTGTCCAAAAGCAGCGACAACGTTTGAAAAGCGTGCTGGTAGCGCTCGCGATCGGAGAAGTCTCCCCGCGTCAGCAAAATTTGCGCCACGCTGAAGTGATGGGCCGCGAACATTTGCGTGTACGTCTGCATCAGCAGGCTTTGCCCGATGGCTGCGGCGGCCTGCTTGGCAGCGAGAGAGCGGGGGCGCTGCTGGTAGCCAAGACGTTGATAGCCGCTCGCGACCGCGCCCGAGGAAACGAGCACGACCTGGTGCCCTGCCTCGCGCAGCTTGCTGACAGCGGAGACGAGCAAGGACATTTTCGCCGGGTCCACGCCACCGCCTGCCGCGGCAATCGAACTGCTGCCCACTTTGACAACCAAACGCATTTTTCCCTTCTTCATACTTTGACCTCCTAGCACTTACTTGTATCCATGTGAAAAAGCAATAAAAAAAGCCCAATCGTCTCTTTGATAAGGACGAAAGGGCATGTTAGCCTTACGCGGTACCACCTTAATTGACGTCTGCCGACAGAAGATACCCGTCAAGTCGCAAACATCCAGCTCTCTTTCTTTGATAACAGGTGAAAGAAACCCGTCCAGGTCTTCCCTGGATGCTCTGGGGTGGGTTCAAACCGATTCATGGACGAAACCTCTCAGCCGTTGGATTTCGCTCTCTGGACCTGAAGGGCGGTTTTACTGTTCCCCGTCATTGCCGCTCGCTATGCGCTTGTTAATTCACTATTATTCGCCGGGCCTATAAGAAATGTCAAGAGGGTTTATTGAAATTGTTCGCTGCCGTACGTGCCCGATCTTGTTTTGATCTCGAACCGCTTCGTCTTCTGATCGCGAACGAGGCGGTAGTGCAGCGTGCGGTCGGAGGCAAAAGACGAGTCGGTCGCGTCCTGGACCGTTACGTTCAGCTCGCCGTTTGCTTTGGCGACCGTCGTATTGCGGACGGAGATCAGGACCGGATAGTCGACGCGCGGAATCGCAATGTACAGCTTTTCCTTGACCAGCTTCGTCGTCAGCTTGTCGTACATCGCCAGCGCGAGCGGCGTGCTCCAGAAACGGCCGAAGTACTTGACGATTTTGTCCTTGCTGTCAAATTGCTTCGGCAGCTCGCGGAACGCCAGCCCGTCCTCGTAGACGGTTTTGCCTTTGGCGTTGTCGAGTGCGGCGAAGTACACTTCCTCCAGCAGATGTTCGGCACGGTTGAGGAACAGGACGACATCCATTTTGTTGTCGCCGAGCTTCTGCATGGCAGACAGCTTCACGGGCTTGCTCTGGGCTTTCGTCTTGCTTTTGCTCTCTTCCTTGGCGGGAAGGGCACAGCCTGTAACGATCAGGGAGAGGGACAGAAAAATCATCCATTTTTTCCAGTTGGTTTTCATAGCGCACCTCACTTGAAAAGCCGTTGTTACCTGTTAGCGTGTGTGGCAAAAGAAATAAATAACCATGTGAAAAGATGCCAGTTGAAAAACAGGGCGGGATCACGGAAAAAGGAAACAGGATAGGGGTTGTCTGACAACGGGATTATGTCTATCATGGAGAGAGTTGTGCAGATCGAACGATTGAGGTGGAAAATACATGTTTGGATTTGGAAAAAAGGCAAAGAAGCTAGACGGCATTGATATTTTGATTATCAAGACCATTGAGGCGAAAAACCGCAACTTTTACCAGGTTGCTTTTCCCAGCGTGGTAGCAAACGATGTGATGTCCATGCTGCAAAAGCTGGAAAAATCGAAAATCAACCAGCAAGAATTTTTGGGCGAGATCGGCGGCTTTCGCATCGTGACTCACCTGGAAGCGCTGACCAGTTACAATGTGCTCGATGACGCGGATATGGAAGCGCAGCCTGTACAAATTGCCGATTTCGCAAACATCCTGCTCCGCCGCCTGGAAGCGCTGGCGGAAAGCGGCAAGCTCGGTGAATCCGAAGAGTTGGCGTTCATCATGGGCGAGCTGACGATGCTGCGCGATGGCAGCTTTGTACCGCAAGAGTAAAGAATACCCGGATGTTGAAGCCGGCCTTACGCTGGGCAGAATACATGATAAGCCGTTGGGAAACCGACGGCTTTTTTCGTATCCGCAACTTTTTCCTGCCGTTGGGCGTATAGCATAAAGTGGAATCTGTTGGAAATGGGAAAAGTAAAACAGATAGAAGGAGGGACGGACATGATCGAGCTGGTGAATGTGACGAAAAGCTACAACGGGACAAACAAAGCGGTCGATCAGCTAAATCTGACAGTGCCGAAGGGGGAAATATTCGGCTTCCTCGGCCCCAATGGAGCAGGGAAGACGACGACGATCAAGATGGTGACCGGAGTGATCCGCCCGGACCAGGGCGAAATTACGATTAACGGAAAAAACATCGCTTCCCAGCCGCTTGAAGCCAAGCAGCAGTTTGGCTATGTACCGGACAGCCCGGACCAGTTTTTGCGGCTGAAAGGGCTGGAGTACGTCAGCTTCATGGCCGATATGTACGATGTGCCAAAAGACGTGCGCGGGAAGCGGATTCTGGAACTGGCGAACCGCTTTGAAATGACGAACGCGCTCGGCGACCCGATTCAGAGCTACTCGCACGGGATGCGGCAAAAAATCATGATTATGGGCGTGCTTGTGCACAACCCCGAGGTGTGGATTCTCGACGAGCCGTTGACCGGGCTGGACCCGAAGTCGTCGTTTACGCTGAAAGAGATGATGCGGGAGCATGCCGACAGCGGGCGCACCGTATTTTTTTCGACCCACGTGCTGGAAGTGGCGGAAAAGCTCTGTGACCGTGTCGCGATCATCAACAAAGGGAAAATTTTGTTTTGCGGTACCTTCAAAGAGATGCAGCAGCATTTTCAGTCAGATGTTTCGCTGGAGAGCCTGTTCCTGGAGCTGACGAAGCATGAATAAAGTCCTGCTGTTATCCAAAGTGCTGCTTAAAAATGCGGGCTCGACCTGGGGGGCGAAAAAAGGAAGCGGCTGGAAGAAACTGCTGCTTGTCTTGGCGATTTTGATCGGACTGATTCCGATGATGCTCGGGGCTGTCGTCTTTATTTCCGCGATGTACGACGGGCTGGCGCTGCTCGGACAGGAAGCGGCGTTGCTCGGACTGGGAGTGACGGTGGTTTCGGTGGCGATTTTCGTCTTCGGGATTTTGTACGTCCTGAGCGTGTTTTACTACTCGCAGGATGTCGAGCAACTGTTGCCGTTGCCGCTTCGGCCGATGCACATTCTTGGGGCCAAATTCATTGTCGCGCTCTGCTATGAGTATCTTACGGCACTGGTCTTGCTGGGACCGCTTCTGGTAACATACGGAGTGAAGAGCGGGGGAGGCTTTCTGTACTACCTGTTTGCCGTCCTCATTTTTTTGCTCGTGCCCATCGTTCCGCTTGTGATGGCGGCAGTTGTGGTCATGCTGTTCATGCGCTTTACGAACGTGGGCAAAAGCAAGGAGCGCTTCCGCTTAATCAGCGGCCTGTTTGCGATTTGTCTGGCAGTCGGGTTTCAAATGGTCGTGCAGCGCCAGACGAGCGGCGGGGTAGACAGCATAGAACAACTGCAGGAGCTGATTGCCAGCCAGGAGAACGCGTTGTTGAACCTGGTGACGCAGTTTTTCCCTGCGGGCAGGCTCGCGGCACTCGCCTTGCAAGACAGCGGCACGCTGGAATCGCTCGGCTATCTGGCAGTCTTTTTCCTGGTGGCGGTTGCCAGTCTGATCGTCTTTCTTGTGGTCGGAAACAGCTTGTACTTCGCTGGGGTCATGGGGATCAGCGACGCTGTGGCCAAACGAAAAACGGTCGGAGATGCGGCTTTTCAAAAGCTCGTGAAGCAGCGCTCAAGACTCTTGTCCTACTTCTGGAAGGAATGGAAAATGCTCTGGCGGACGCCTGCCTTTTTCCTGAACTGCACGCTCTCCGGCATTCTCGTGCCGATCCTGGCTTTGCTGCCTTTGCTCGCCCGCCGGGATAGCGGAGAGATGCTCGCGCGCCTGCAAGCGACGCTACAGGGCGAGCACGCCGGTGCCATCAGCCTGGCGATTGCCTTCGCCGCTTTTGTGATGCTGGGTGCCCTCAACAGCACTTCGGTTACGGCGATTTCCAGGGATGGACAAGGGTTCTTTTACAACAAGACATTGCCGATTTTGCCCCAGCACCTTTTGCTGGCAAAAGTCATGCCGGGCATCATCCTCAGCACGATCAGCATGCTGTTGCTGCTGGCCGAAGCTGTCTGGCTTCTGGCGCTGTCCGGGGAGTTCATCGTCTGGGCGATCCTGTGCGGGATTCCGGGCGTGATCTTCATCAACCTGGTCGGCATCATGGTCGACCTGCACCTGCCCAAGCTGGGATGGAGCTCAGAGCAGGAAGCGGTGAAGCAGAATCTCAATCCGCTGTTCTCGCTTCTCGTCGGCCTGGTGGCGGGAGGACTGGTTGTCGTGGCTATTAGTTTTGCGGGGACTTCTCTGTTTGCAACGGCTCTGGGACTTTTCGCTCTTTTTGCCCTTCTGGACTTCGGAATTTACCGATTGCTTGTTGCCAAAGGACCAGGGTGGCTGGAAAAGATCGAAGAGTGAGCATAACGTTTGGCTGCTGAAAAGCCGTTCTCCCCGTGCTGGAGTGCGGCTTTTTTCACATGGTCAACGCCAATTAGGAACATTTTGTGAAAAGAGGGTATAAAGAAGTGCGCGATCCATCCCGATACATGAAAGGGGGATCGTTGTTGTCCGGGACGCTCGTCGAGTCCTGGACCTTTCTGCCACAGAAACGGCAGGGAGAACTACATAGAAAAAGGGGTAAAGATTCTGGCAAAGGAGAAAGGAGTATGCGTATAACATGATGAAGCGTTTTGCTCTCTGTTTTCTCATGGCATTGCTGCTCGTGCAAACTGCATGGACGGGCGGAGCACATGCTGCAGGTGTTTTCGATGACACCGAAGGACACTGGGCAGAGCAACAAATTGAAGAACTGGCGAGCCTGGGGATTGTAAAGCGAAACAGCAGCCACGCGTTTTATCCGAACAAGCCGATTACGCGCGGCGAAGCGCTGGCTCTGCTCAACCGCGTATTTGAGACGGCCTACGGCTCGCTTGAGCTGCCGCAGCGAAAAAGCAACCTGGACTACCGCTTTCTGCTTCGGGGGGAAGTAGAACAACTGTTGGTCAACATGAAAGCGATCTGGCAAGTAGAAACGAATGCGCAGTCCAGCTACGATCCGGGCGACAGAATGCTCTATTACTTGTACCTGGCCGAAAGCGGGCAACTGCTCAAAAAACAGCAAAAAGAAAATCCTGACTGGTGGCTGTCCAGCGAAGCCATGCAGCGGCCGTTGACCCGAGAAGAGGCGAGCCTGCTGTTGTTCCACGTGCTGGCGCCGCAAAAATTCAGAACGGCCAATTTGAAGCCGCAGGACGCGGTGACGTACTTCAACAGCTTTTACGAGTGGAAGCAGGATCGGTTCTACCGCGATACATACTCTCCATACCCGCTGGCTATTCGCGAGTTTCAGTTGTTTTTGACCGAAAAGACGTTTTCACCCGAGAAAATCATGACCCGCGCGGAATATGCCGTCGTCATGAAGCGACTGCTCGATTATTACCGCACCGATATGGCAGCCCAGTTCCGCAGCACGGTGGCGCAGCAGCAAAAAATCGCCCAACTGTACTTGCGCTCCGCTACTCTCGCGCTGGAGAAAAAGCAGCAGGCCCGCTTGGCCGCCGTGTTCGCTCCCGAACCGTTAAAAGCGATGACAATGCTTCCGCAAGTGCCGAAGTACAACGGCCCGGTGACGATTACAAACAAGACAGACATGAATGACCCGAAAATTCTTTGGCTGATCGGCCACTATCGCGACCCGGTAAACGGAGACTTCCAGGTCGAATACAAGCTGGAGCAGGATGCGTCGAATGCTTATGGGCGCAAAATCACAGCCGTTCTTTATTCGGAAAAATAGGCAAGCACTATGGGGAGCATCTGTTGCAGGATGCTCCTCTTTGTTTTGAAATGGAAAAGAGGAAGAAACACCGACAAGTGACGATTGCAAATGACAGAATTTTCGATTACAATAAAACTGAACGGTGACTCAGTAGGGGGTCAGCCAAAACATCTCAGGGCGGGTAACATAGCCAACACGTGGGATGTATTTTTTGGCCCACCAACTGAATGAGCATTCATTCAACAAGAGCATGAGCCTTGGCATACAGGAATATGGTTAAGAATAGTAGAACTTATGGAAATGATCTACTAATCTGAAAAGTTGAGCAAGGTTGGCAGCCATTGTGATTATGCCTCGACAGAGGTTCTCTAAAGGAGGATTTGAAGATGGAACGCAAAATTCGCAAAGCGGCGGTTCTCGGCTCTGGCGTCATGGGCGCCGGGATTGCCGCACATCTCGCCAACGTCGGCATCCCTACTTATTTGCTGGACATCGTACCGCGCGAACTGACGGCGGACGAGAGTAAAAAAGGACTGACACTGGCTGATCCAGCAGTGAAAAACCGCATTGCACAGGCGGGCAAAGACAGGCTGCTCAAGGAAAAGCCAGCTCCGCTCTACGATAAAAAGAACATCGAGCTGATAACGGTAGGCAACTTCGAAGACCATTTGCCGCTGCTCGCCGAAGTCGACTGGATCATCGAGGTCGTCGTGGAGAACCTCGAAGTGAAGAAAAGTGTGTTCGCGCAAGTAGAAGCACACCGCAAGCCAGGGACGATCGTCTCTTCCAATACGTCCGGCGTTTCTATCAACGAGATGGCAGAAGGCCGCTCTGACGATTTCCGCAAACATTTTCTCGGCACGCACTTTTTCAACCCGCCGCGCTATTTGAAGCTGCTGGAGCTGATTCCCGGACGCGATACCGACCCGGCCATCGTAGCTTTCATGAAGCAGTTCGGGGAGCATGTGCTCGGAAAAGGAATGGTCGTCTGCAAGGACACGCCAAACTTCATCGCCAACCGCATCGGTACATACGGATTGCAGGTTTCGATCCACGAGATGGTGCGTCTTGGCCTCGGGGTAGATGAAGTCGATGCGCTGACAGGCCCGGTAATCGGCCGTCCGAAGAGCGCGACGTTCCGCACGCTCGATGTCGTCGGGCTGGACACGTATGTGCATGTCGCAGGAAACGTCCGCAACAAGAGCACGGACGAAGCGGAGCGCGCTGTCTTTGAGGTTCCGGATTTCGTTTTGCAAATGGTCGAGAAGCGCTGGATCGGACAAAAGGCAGGGCAAGGCTTTTTCAAACAGGTGAAGTCGGCGCAGGGCAAAGAAATTTTGGCGCTGGACATCAACACATTGGAATACCGCCCGAGCGTGAAGCCGAAGTTCCCGTCGCTGGACGCGGCCAAGACGGCGAAAACATTGCCGGAAAAGCTGCGGGCGCTCGCATACGGCAAGGACAAGGGCAGCGAGTTTGTCTGGAGCGTTTTCAAAAAAGTGCTGCTGTATTCCGCTGAAAAGGCTTACGAGATCGCCGACGACATCGTTGCAGTCGATCAGGCGATGAAGTGGGGCTTCGGCTGGGAGCTGGGGCCGTTCGAGACGTGGGATGCCATCGGCGTGGAAAAATCAGTGGCGCGGATGCGCGAGGAAAACGAGCAGATTCCCGCGCTGGTCGAGGAGCTGCTCGCGAGCGGCAAAACCTCCTTCTACCAAAAGGCAGAAGGCAAGCGCCAGGCGTTTGCGATCGGCGGCGTCTACAAAGGCATCGAGGAAAACAAGGAAAACATCAACCTCGCCGCGCTCAAGGAGCAAGGCAAGTTGATTAAGAAAAACGCGGGCGCTGCCCTGATCGACCTGGGCGATGGCGTCGCGTGTCTGGAGTTCACTTCGCCGCACAACGCGCTCGGACTGGATGTATTGCAGATGGCGAACCAGGCGGCAGAAGAAGTGCAGAAAAACTTCGCCGGACTGGTGATCGGCAACCAGGGCAAAAACTTCTGCGTCGGGATGAACCTCGCGATGGCGCTGATGGAAGCGCAAGATGAAAACTGGCTGGAGCTCGACATGCTCGTCAGCAATTTCCATAAAGCGGCCAGAGCGATTCGCTACATGCACCGCCCGGTCGTGGCGGCACCGTTCGGCATGACGCTCGGCGGCGGCGTCGAGGTCACGTACCTGGCTGACCGCGTACAGGTAGCAGCGGAAACGTACCTTGGACTCGTCGAGGTCGGCGTCGGGCTTTTGCCAGGCGGCGGCGGCACGAAGGAAATGCTGTTCCGCGCCATGGAAAACGTGCCGGAGGGCGGCAGCGTGCCAGTCGACCCGTTCCCGTTTGTCGCCAGAGCTTTTGAAACGATTGCGATGGCAAAAGTTTCGACTAGCGGACAGGAAGCGATCAACCTCGGCTACTTGCGGCCGACTGACCGGATCAGCATCAACTCTGACCATCTGTTGTACGATGCGAAGCAGCTCGTGCTCGCGATGGACAAAGAAGGCTATACGCCGCCCAAGCCGCGCAAAATCCGCGTAATCGGAGAGACGGGCTACGCCAACCTGCGCCAAAACATCTATGCGATGAAGAAGAGCGGGTACATTTCCGAGCACGACGAGCTGATCGCGTCCAAAATCGCCTATGTCATGTCTGGCGGCAACGTGCCGGCGGGTACGGAAGTGACCGAGAGCTACATTTTGGAGCTGGAAAAGCAAGCGTTCCTCTCGCTGATTAAGACGCCTAAGACTCAGCAGCGGATGCAGCACATGCTGACCAAAAACAAGCCTTTGCGCAACTAGGGAGAAGGAGGGTAAAACGATGAGAGAAGCAGTAATTGTCGCAGGGGCCCGGACTGCGGTCGGCCGAGCGAAAAAAGGAAGTCTCAAAGACGTACATCCCGTCGACATGGGGGCAGCCGTCGTAGCGGATTTGCTCCGCCGCGTTCCGCAACTGGACCCGGCGGATATCGAGGACGTCATCATGGGGACGGCGGTGCCGGAAGCAGAGCAGGGCATGAATATGGCGCGGCTGATCGGACTGCGCGCCGGACTGCCGACAAATGTCGCGGGCATTACGATCAACCGTTTTTGCTCCTCCGGCTTGCAGACGATTGCCTATGCCGCGCAACAGATTATGGTCGGCAGCTCGGACGTGGTCGTGGCAGGCGGAGTGGAGAGCATGAGCCTCGTGCCGATGCTCGGCCACAAGGTCGCGCTCAATCCGACACTGGTGGAGACGAAGCCTGAGGCGTACATGAGCATGGGGCATACGGCGGAGGAAGTGGCGCGGCGCTACCATGTGACCCGCGAAGACCAGGATGCGTTTGCGCTCCGCAGCCATCAGCGCGCGGTTGCGGCGATCAGCTCGGGCAAGTTCCAGGACGAAATCGTGCCGCTGACGGTGAAGCAGTACACGGTAGACGAAGCCGGAAAGGTGCATATCCGCGAGCGCATTTTTGACAAGGACGAAGGCGCGCGCCCAGATACGACGCTGGAGGCGCTCGCCAAGCTGAAGCCGGTCTTCCACGTGCAGGGCAGCGTAACGGCCGGGAACTCCTCGCAAACGAGCGATGGCGCGGCAGCGGTGATCGTCATGTCAGCCGACAAAGCGGCAGAGCTGGGCGTTTCGCCTATCGCGAAGTTCCGCTCCTTTACCGTTGGCGGGGTGGACCCGGATGTCATGGGGATCGGTCCGGTCGTCGCGATCCCGAAAGCGTTGAAGCTGGCGGGGATCAGCCTGGACGACGTCGATTTGTTCGAGCTGAACGAAGCGTTCGCGTCCCAGTCGATTGCGGTCATTCGAGAGCTTGGCCTGGACCCGGAAAAAGTAAACGTCAACGGCGGCGCTATCGCCTTGGGCCATCCACTCGGTTGCAGCGGCGCGAAGCTGACCGTCTCGCTCTTGAATGAAATGAAGCGCAGAGGCGGCAAGTACGGCGTCGTCACTATGTGTATCGGCGGAGGCATGGGAGCCGCAGGCGTTTTTGAAATGATCTAGCACGTACGTCCATTTTCATAAAAGGAGAGGGATAGCATGGCAGATACGAAAGAATTGATCCGTGGTGGAAGCTTTTTGATTGACGCAGGTTCGGCAGACGACGTGTTCGTGCCGGAGGAGTACAGCGAGGAGCAAAAAATGATCGCGAAAACGACGGAGGACTTTGTCGTCAACGAAGTTCGTCCGCATCTGGAAGAATTGGAGCAGCACAACTTCGACATTTCCGTCCGTCTGCTGAAGGAAGCAGGGGAGCTTGGCCTGTTGGCTGGCGATGTGCCGGAGAAGTACGAAGGACTTGGCCTGGATAAAGTCAGCACGGCTTTGGTCACCGAAAAGTTTTCGCTTGCGCGCGGCTTCGCGCTGAGCTATGGCGCACATGTGGGCATCGGCTCGCTGCCGATCGTGTACTTTGGAAACGAAGATCAGAAGCAGCGCTATCTGCCTGATCTGGCGTCCGGAAAACGGATCGCGGCCTATTGCCTGACAGAGCCAGGCTCCGGCTCCGACGCGCTGGGAGCCAAAACGACAGCGACTCTCTCTGCTGACGGCAAGCATTACATCCTCAACGGAGAGAAGCAATGGATCACGAACGCAGGCTTTGCTGACGTGTTTATCGTCTATGCGAAAATCGACGGGGAAAAATTCACGGCCTTCATCGTCGAGCGCACCTTCCCTGGCGTATCGTTTGGACCGGAAGAGAAGAAAATGGGCATCAAGTGCTCCTCGACTCGCACCGTCATTTTGCAGGATGTGCCCGTGCCTGTGGAAAACTTGTTGGGCGAGCCGGGCAGAGGCCACGTCATCGCCTTTAACATCCTGAACGTAGGCCGTTACAAGCTGGCAGTCGGCGCAGTCGGCTCCGCGAAAAAAGCGCTGGAGCTGGCGACGAACTACGCGAAGGAGCGGAAGCAGTTTAAAACGCCAATCGCCAATTTCACTTTGATTAAAAACAAACTGGCGAACATGGCGATCAAAGCGTACGCCGCAGAAAGCTCCGTCTACCGGACAGTCGGCCTGTTCGACACTGCGCTCGGCCGCCTGGGCGAAAAAGCGGATGACGGCGCAGAAGTCGCGAAGGCGATTGCCGACTACGCCATCGAATGCTCGATCAACAAAGTGTTTGCTACGGAAGTTTTGGACTACTGCGTGGACGAAGGCGTGCAAATCCACGGCGGATACGGCTTCATGTCCGAGTACGAGATCGAAAACATGTACCGCGACTCGCGGATCAACCGGATTTTTGAAGGCACGAACGAGATCAACCGACTGCTCATCCCGGACACGTTGGTGAAAAAGGCGATGAAGGGCGAGCTGCCGCTTCTGCAAGCAGCGACCAGCCTGCAAGCCGAGCTGATGAGCTATTACCCGGAGGAGATCGAGGAAGCGCCGCTCGCGGTGGAGAAGCACCTGCTCAGCATGACGCGCAAAATCATCCTGATGGTGGCAGGCTCCGCGCTGATGAAGTACCAGCAAGCGATTTCCAAGGAGCAGGAGCTGCTGGCGTTCGCTGCCGACATGCTGATCGAGCTGTACGCAATGGACAGCATCGTGAAGCGCACGGAAAAAGCGATTGCGGCCAACGGACTGGAAGCGGAGCAGCAAAAGCTGGAGTTGACAGCGGTCTATGTGCATGAAGCGTTTGATCGCATCGAAGCGTGGGCGAAGGAAGCGCTCGCTGCCATGGAAGAAGGAGATGAGCTGCGCCTGCGCCTCTCGATCCTGAAAAAGCTGACACGCCGTACGCCGATCAATACGGTTGCGCTGAAACGGTCGATTGCCGATCGCGTCATCGAAGCAGGCGGATACGTGGTGTAAACCGCACAGACACGCATACAGAAAAAAGGAGCGAAGAGTCATTCTTTGCTCCTTTTTCTTTTGCCCGCAACCAAAAAGCTTGGCTCAAGGCTTTTGCTTCACTTTGGAAATACCGCCGTCGTTGATGTGCACCTGCACGTTTACCGACTCCAGCATGTCGGGGCGAAGCGGGAGCGCGCTATTTTTTTGCAGTCTGTGCCACTCATGCGGGTGCTTGCGATAGAGCGTGTGCCCGAGCTGGAGAGTGTCTGCGCCCAGCTTCAGCCCTTTTTCAAACAGTCCGCGAATCTCTTCCTCGATTTTTTTGGCTGCTTCCGTTTCGATTTCGATTTCCCGCACAGGGCCTTTGCGGAAAAGCTGGGTAATAAAGCCAGAGATGTCGACATCCACCTGAAAAACGACGTTCTCGCCGCGGAGCACCGGACGTATGGCTGCTTTTGGCTTTTCGAGCACGAGCATGGCGAGCGTCTGTTTGTCTTTTTTACCTCCAAAAGCGTACGGACTACATGCTTGTCCATCCAGCGCAAGCCGAGCAGCTCGGAGCGCGGCCAGCAAGCTGTAAAACTGGATGGCGCTGAGCGGCAGGAGCGAGAGCGTCGACGAAAGGAAAAAGAGTCCGGTCAGCCACCAGATCCGTTTTCGCCCGCCAGGTATCATCCAGATTTCCACGATCAGCAGATGGGCGAGCGCGATTCGGGTGAAAGCCCCGCTGAACCATTGGTAAATGCTCAAAAAATCGAGATGCTCGATATAAATGCCGATATTGGCTAGCCGCCACTCTTCATAGGCCGGGTAGCGCAGCTTGGCGGCTTCCGCCGGGCCAAATTCGACGATCGCGCCAATCGTTCGGCCCCAAGGTCAAGTCAATCAGCGACATCGCCAGCGAGAAAAACTGATAGTAAGGCACTTTGCTTTTCAGATGATGCTTCAGAAACAAAAACAGGAGCAGTTCCACAAAGCCGCTTCCCGCGTACATCATGCCTTTGAGCACCGGGGCCATCCCGTTTTCCATGATCGGCAGAAGCAGGCGGTAGTCTTTGTTCTGAAAATTCGTGGACATCACGAAAAACCCTACGACGACTGGCAACAACACCGTCGACGTCATTGCAATGGAGCGTATCCCGAACAGAGCGTTGACGAGACACAAAGCGGCGAAGAGGACAGTGTGAACCGTCAGCGGAGTCTGGGGAGCAAAAGACAGGTTGATCCAGGTGACCGTGTCTGTTATGGTCATCTTCCCGATAATAAAGCAATAGAGAGAGGTCAGTAGCGCCAACAGGCGGGAAACGAAGAAGCCGTATCGGTTCTGCAACCAAACAAAAAGGTGTTCGCGCCCGGTTCTCAGATAGATAAAGTAAAGAAAGCACGTCCAGATCAGGTAGAGAGCCCCGGCAAAAAGGACGGAAATCCACGAATCTCTCTTGGCAGAGTCGAGCATCATGGGGATGACGATGACATGGTTCATCAAGCCGTTGGCCAGCATCAGTATTGCTACGATTTGAGTAAAAGCTAGTCCGTTTTTCATAGTTCTCCCGCCAGACTGTTCCAGTTCTTTTGTCAGTATTTGCAGGTCGTCTCGATTTATGCGACAGGACAGGCGTGCCTTCGAAGGTTGCATGCATATTTTTGGAAGCTGCCACGAAAGCTAAGAGAACATACTGAGCAGAGGATGGGGAACGGTTCGAGATGACGATGAGAGGATGGCTGAGAAGGAAACGGGTGTCGGCAAAAGACAGAATTCAGCCGTCCCATGCCCACCCGATAAGCGACAGCCTGGGCGAAAATATTAGCGAACTGGAGCGCATATTCACGCTGACACCTGACCTGGTGATTCGCACGTTTGAAAGCAGTATGCTCGAAGGTTCGGCAGCGATCGTGTATTTAACTGGGCTTGTGGACAAAAACTCCATCAACAACAATGTGCTGCGGCCGATGCTGGCTCAGCGGGATCGGGGAAAAGCGGGAATTCTCGACCTGCTGTCGGTAGGAGATGTCTCGATTGCCCGCGATTTTCGCACCGTTGAAAAGGAGATTTTCGACGGCAGCTGTGTCATGTTTGTAGAAGGGCGCAACGAGGCGTTCGTTCTCGATACGCACGGCTGGCCGCAGCGGGCGATTGAGGACCCGCAACTGGAAGCGTCTTTGAAGGGCGCCCACCAGGGGTTTGTGGAGACAGGGATGCAAAATATCGCCCTGATTCGCCGCTACTTGCCTAATCGGGAGTTGAAAATCAAGGAATTTTGGATAGGGGACAGGGGAGCTACCCGGGTGTCGATCCTATTTTTGCAAGATGTCGCACATCCGGAGGTTTTGCAAGAAATGGAGGACCGGATCAAGCAGATCAAGATCGACTCGATTCTCAATACAGGCGAGCTGGCAGAGTTGATTGAGGACAATCCGTTTTCCCCTTTTCCGCAGTTGATGATGACGGAGCGGCCCGATTCGGTGGCCTCGCACATTTTGCAAGGCAAGATCGCCGTCGTGGTAGACCGTTCTCCCAGCGTCTTGATTGGCCCTGCCACCTTTTCCTCCTTTTTTCAAAACGTGGACGATTACAGCACGCGCTGGCTTGTTTCGTCGTTTATTCGTCTGTTGCGGGGGCTGGCTTTTATCATCGCGACCTTTCTTCCGGCTCTCTACATCGCCCTGATCTCGTTTAACTACGAGGTGATTCCGCTCGACTTGATTTTATCGGTCGGAGAGTCGAGAGAGAGAGTGCCTTTTCCGCCTTTACTCGAAGCGATGCTTATGGAACTGACCTTGGAAATGCTGCGGGAAGCAGGGGTCAGGCTGCCAACGCCCATCGGACAGACGGTAGGCATCGTGGGGGGGATCGTCATTGGGCAGGCAGTAGTTCAGGCGGGGATTGTCAGCAACATCATGGTGATTGTGGTCGCGTTTACAGCGATCTCCTCCTTTATCATCCCGAATTACGATATGGGGTCTGCGGTTAGACTGCTCCGGTTTCTCATGATGGTGCTGGCTGCTTTGTTCGGTATCGTCGGGATTATCGTCGGGCTGATGGGCCTCATTGCCCATCTGATCCAGTTGGAATCGCTTGGCGTTCCCTACGGAAGTCCGCTCGCGCCCGCTCGTTTCAGCGACTGGAAAGATTTCTTTGTCCGCTTGCCGTTTTGGACGATGCGGGATCGGCCAGTCAGCACGAGGGCCATTCAAGCGAGAAGGCAGGGAGATAATCGTCCAAGGGGAGATGGCGAATGAAAAAATATGCCTTCAATGAACTGACGGTCTTCCAGTACATTTATTTGATTCACGGTGCGCAGGTAGGGATCGGGGTGTTGTCCATGCCGCGAGAGCTGGCCGAGGTGGCAGGGACGGACGGATGGCTCTCAATTTTGATTGGTTGGTTCGCGGCTATGGCGGTCAGCCTGGTCATCATCGGCATCATGAAGCGCTATCCCGGCAAAACGATTGTGGATCTGCTGCCGTTGTTTTTGGGTAAATGGCTGGGGAAAGTCTGTGTTGCAGGAATCGCCGTCTATTGCGGTTTTGCCTCTTTCACTGTCATGGCCAACACTGCGGCCATCGTCAATACGTGGATTCTTAGTCAGACACCGATTTATATGGTAGGTATTTTGCTGGCTGTTCCGGCTTATATGGTTCTCCAAGGCGGCTTGCGGGTGCTTGGACGGTATGCCGAGCTGATCTTTTATCTGACGCTGTGGATGCCGATCGTCTTGGTCACTGTCTTGCCGAAAACGAACTGGCTTTATTTGCTCCCTATTTTCAAGGAAGGGTGGTGGCCGATTCTGGTGGCAACAAAATCAACGGTTCTGTCTTTTTTAGGATTTGAACTGGCTTTTTTTCTCTATCCTTTTTTGCAGAAAAAGCAGTATGCAGTCCTTGGTATCGTTGTGGCCAATACGTTGTCCATGCTGATTTTTATGAATATCACCTTGTTCAGTTTCGTGTTTTTCAACCCTGATGAAATTCTACAATATACGTGGCCAACATTGAATTTATGGAAGGTGATTGAGTATCGATTTTTGGAACGAATGGATATTATCTTTCTCGCTTTCTATTTATTTTATTTGTCTACAACCAGCTTCCCTTATCTGTATTTTTCAGTCTTCTCGTCAAGTCAATTGTTCGGTGCAGCAGATCATCGCAAGCATTTAGGCATCGCTTTGCTGTTGGTTATTTTACTGCTTTGGCTGTATACGCCTACGTTCATGGATTTACTCAAATGGAAGCAGTGGTGGAGCACTGGCGGTTTGCTATTCGGATACGCGCTGCCCGTTCTGGCTTTTGTGCCGATCTGGCTGCTGCGTAGGTCAGTGAAGGAGTGAAGGTTATAAAAAGATACGTACACGTTCTATTGATTTTGTGTGTAGTCTCCCTGCTGACGGGGTGTGTGGATCGGATTGATCTGGAAGACGCGACGATCACCCTGATGACAGGGATAGATCTGAATGAAAAAGATCAGCTTCTCGTCTATTTATCGAGTCCGGTGTTCAGCAAGGAAGCCAAGGATAAGGAAGAGGAGTACGGAGTCAAGATAGAATCGCTCCGTCAGGCAAGAGGACGGTTTGACGGGCTGGTGACGGGCCTTTCGTTATCAGGCAAAATACAGGTGTTCGTTATCGGGAAAAAACTGTTGGAACATCCCGATTGGTTTCCCATTATGGATGTGATGTTTCGCGATGCGCGATTTACGGTGAATGCGCGAGTGATCGTTTGCGACGGGCCGGTCAAGGAGCTGTTCAATTTTAATCCGACGGATAAGCCGCGGCTTCCGCTTCACCTAACCAGGCTGCTCGATAAGGCAAGCCAAAGGAATTTGACAGTAACAACAAGGTTACAGGAATTTCATCGACAAATGTTTGAAAAAGGAGGCACACCGTTACTCGCTGAAATCAATTCAGGACGCTCTGTTAAAGTATTGGGGACGGCACTGCTAAACAAGGGCGGCAAGTACGCTGCGCTGCTCGAGCCAAGAGATACGATGCTGTTGCAGATGCTCCGTAATCAAAAGCAGGGAGAGACATCCTTGACGCTTCCGCTTCCCGTAAACGGTGGCAGCAATCACATAGCGAGGGATCGGCTCAGTTTTTTGGTGAATGGCGTCAATCGCTCCGTGAAAACAAGCTACCGTAACAATCGGTTTCAATTCGACGTAAAAATGAAAATTCGCATTTCCATCACCGAAAGGCTGTTTTTGTTCGACATGGAACAAGACTACAGGAAAATGGAGCAAATGATTAGCGAGGAACTGCGCAAAGAGTTCGCAAATCTGGTCACAAAGTGCCAGGAGAGTGGAACAGACCCGTTTGGCTTTGGCGTGTACGCCCGTGCGTATGAGTACGAGGAGTGGAAAAAGGTACAGGAAGATTGGCCGGCGGCATTTGCCAGAGCCGATGTCCGTATTGTGCCGGAGGTGTCGATTATAGGCGATGGCGTCATTAAGTGAGTAAATAGCAGGAAAAAGGAAAAGCACCTTGTCGCCAAGGCTATGGTCCAAGGTGCTTGTTTGTTTTTGCGATACGTATCAGTAGATAGCCTCCCAGCCTGCAGGAGTGACGAACAGGCGGATTGCCTTGATTTTGCGGTCGTCCATCAAGGTGAAGTAGTGGCGGAAGTTCGGCGGTACGGAGATCAGGTCGCCTGGCTCAAGCTCGACGTCGAAGTAGCGCCCGTCTTTGCCCTTGATCGCGAAAATGCCGTGGCCGTCTACGCAGAAGCGGCACTCGTCGTCGGTGTGATGATGCTCGTTCTTGAATTTCACGAGCAGCTCATCGAGGTTAGGGGTTTTGTCAGAGAGGACGATGATGTCGGCAGTCAGGTAGCCGCGGCGCTCGCTGATCGCGTCGATCTCCGGCTTGAAGGCGGCGAGAATCTCCTGTTTTTCTTCCTCTGTCGGGCTGTAGTTGTCGCGGTGCTTGGGATCGAGGCGGTCTACGCCCCATTTTTCGTAAATGATCTCTTGGCTGTCCAGGAAGGAAATGACTTCCTCCGGTGCGGAAATGTACTCGTTAGTGTCGTGGAAACGAATTTGTGCCATCTTGTTTGCCTCCTTGGTTAATTGGTTGTAGTGGACACGACGGCTTGGCGCAGTTGCAGCCAGCGGGCGTGGTACTCGAACAGAAATTCAAATGCTTCCAGGTGGCGCTTCGCTTCAAAGTCGTTGCCGCCCCATGCGTAAATGCCGTGGTTGCGGATGAGCACGCCCGGAATTTCCGGGGTGATGACTTTTTCAATCGCGGCGGCCAGGGTCGGAATATCGGCAAAGTTCTCAACAATCGGAACAGTGATACGCGCGTTTTCCTCCCAAATGCCCAAGCCTTTAATCAGCTCTTGCCCCTGGATGGAGAAGGCGCGCTGGCCGAAGTACAGCTCGGAGATGAGGTTGTTCCAAACGGTATGGACGTGGAAGCAGGCACCTGCCTGCGGGAACTTTTGATAGACGACGGCGTGGATCAACGTCTCTGCGGACGGCTTGAGCGAAGTCGCGTCTACAGGGCGGGAATCTCGATCGACTACGAGGTAGTCTTCCGGCGACAGCTTGGTCTTGTCTTTGCCGCTTGCGGTTACGGCAAATTGCAGCGGCTCGTTCTGGATTTTGATCGAGAGATTGCCGCTGGTACCGGGAAACCAGTCCCGGCGGGCAAATGTCAGCTTGGCGTCGTCCAGACGGCGAAAAGCGTCCAGACGTTGTTCGAGTGTTGCGGTCATGGATTAGACAACCTCCTGTTTCAGTTCGGTCAGCGTGCCAATCACGTCGTGGAAGGTCGCGAATGTGCTGTGCGGCAGCGCAAGCTCCTGTGCCTTCTCGGCGAGGAAGGAGCGGGCGATGACGTAGTCGGCGATCTTTGCGCCAGCCAGGTCCGTGATCGAATCGCCAATGACGACGCGATAGTGAGTGGCAGGGTCGTAGCGGCGAATGATGGTCGTCTTGCACATGCCGCAGCCGTTTGTGCATTGCTCGTCGCAGGAGTGCGGCCACGTGATCGTGATGTTCTCGCCGGAGAAGTCGCTGCCGTTGCAGTAGATCGGGACACCGCTAAGGTCAAACGGAGCGAGAATCGGCTGGACGAAAAAGTCGATGCCGCCGCTCGTAATCAAAAGCTCGATGCCTTCCTCGCGGCAAAAGCGGACGAAGTCAGCGAAGCCGGGGCGAATCGTAGCCTCCTGGACGATGTAGTCTACAATATCCTGGCGCAAGGAAGAAGGGAGCAACTGAAACAGCTTGCCGACGCCTTCCTGTACGCTTATTTGTTGCGAAAGAATTTGTTTGGTGAGTGCTTCCCATTCGGGGGGAGCGAACTTTTTCACAATCGCGACGATGTTGTCTTTTTCCGTAATCGTTCCGTCGAAATCGCAGAACAGCACGAGCTTTTTGCTCATCGTGCGCCACCCCACTTTTCCAGGGCGATGGCAAGCTCAGGCGATCCGGCAGCGGCTTCTTCCAGGCTGCGCCCGGCAGTGACGGCAGTGATTGCGTCGACAAAAGCTTTCGCTCCGGCCGTCGCGCCGCCGGGGTGGCCGTGAATGCCGCCGCCCGCGTTGACGATTTGGTCGAGACCGAAGTCCTGATACAACTGCGGCACGAGTCCGGGATGAATGCCTGCGGACGGAACCGGGAACGAGCGGCGCACGCCCTCCAGCGGCGTCGTCAAGTTGTGGGCGAGTTGCAGCGCTTCTGTCTTGTCCAGCGCCACGTTGCCGTACGGAGACGGGAACAGCACCAGGTCTGCTCCGGCGATCCGCATCAAGGTGCCGAGCAGAAGCGGCGTGGCGATGCCGTAGTCAGGCGACGGATAGTACGCGCCTGCGAGCGCCGGGTGCGCCATGATCGGGACGTTGACATCCGGATCGGCTGCCAGGCGGTGCAGGGCATCGAAGCCGAAGGCCAGCACGTTGAACAGCAGGCAGTCGGCGCCCGCTTCGACCGCGCGTTTTGCCTTTTCGTTCAGCTCGTTGATCGGCCCGGTCAGGTTGGCGGCGTAGAGGACAGGCTTGCCTGTCTCGGCTTCGGTCTCCAGGGCGATCTGTTTGAACGCCTGGATGCGCTCCAAAAACGGTGCGCGGTCGTCCGCGAAGAAAATTTCGTCATCTTTGACCAAATCGACGCCGCCCTGCGCCTGTGCTTTAAATTGCGTTTTCAGATCGTCGAACGGCAGGCCGAGGCAAGATTTGAAAATGCTCATCAGGAGCGGACGGTTTTGGGCGTCCAGTCGTCCGCGCAGTCCGTCTATGCCGAACTTCGGTCCGGGAAAAGCCTGGAGGAACGAGTCGGGAAAAGCGATGTCGACCAGCTTGATTTTTCCGTCCATCGAGAGCTTTCCGAAAATTCCGGTCAAGAGCGAAGGAATGTCGCTGGTGAAGTTGCGGGTCGGGTAGCTGACGGTAATCAGCCCGCGCACATCCCCGTTTTCCAATGTTTCCAGCGGAGTGGCGCTGACGGCTTCGCCTAGGTACGGCGCCAGCTCCGCTTGCTTGGCAGCGGGCAAGTCCGTCCAGGAGCCGACCGTCATGCCGACTGCGATGGCAGCGGCTTTTTTGTTCAAGTCTTTGGCTTGTGTCAAATAGGTGACGAGGATGCGTTGCTCACTCATGCTAGTCCTCCTTGGCAGCTTGAAAAGCTGTCGTGGTCGTTTCGAAACATGTAATCATGCAAAAAAGCCTCCCCACTTGAGCGGGGAGGCGGTTGTCGACTATGAAAACGTCTCGTCTCCTCTCATCTCTCGGGTCAGTAGCCGGAACAAACAGCTCCGACTCTTATCCGTTGGAATTAGCACCGTTTCGCTATTTTTGTCGAACGCAAAAAAATAGCGCCGGTTGCCGGGCATCATAGGGCCAGTCCCTCAGCCAGCTCGCGATAAGAGTTTATGTGGTTCACACGTCATCTATCCGTGTGCGATACACCCATGATATGCCTTCTCGTTCCGCTAGTCAATCTTTGTTTTTCCGAGAATGTGCATCTGCTCACAGGGAAAAGGAGGCAGCAAGTGAAACTTTTTTACTCAGCGTGGGTGGTATCGGATGAAAGGGTGTGGAGGCATTGGGAAAGTAGGCTTGGAGGACGTGTACCAGTTGCACGTAAACGATATATACCGCTATCTTTTCCGGCTCACACGCGATCGGAGGCAGGCGGAAGACTTGACGCAGGAGACTTTTTTTCGCGCGTATGCCTCCCTGGATGACTATCGCGGGGAAAAAGTGCGGCCGTGGCTGTTCAAGGTGGCCTACCACGCCTTCGTGGACTGGCATCGCAAACAGAAGCGGCGGCCAGTCGATTACGTCGGGAGCGTGCCGGAACGACTGGATGCTTCCGCCGTCGATCCCGCTGACCAGCTCGTGAACCAGGAGTTGTGGGAGGCGGCATCCGCCTGTTTGGAGCGGCTGCCGGAAAAGCAGCGACAGGTGATTTTGCTGTCGGCGATGCAGTTTTCCTACGCGGAAATGGCGGAGGTGCTGGGAATCGAACTGGCGGATGTCAAGCGCTCCCTGTTTCGGGGACGGCAAAAGATGCGGCAACTGTGGAAGGAGGAAGGGCTATGACGAACCAAAACGGGGATGACCGCGAGCAAAAACTGCTTGCTTACCTGAGAGGGGATTTGACGGGAGAGGAAGCGAAACGGCTGGGCGAGGAACTGGCAGACGACGAAGAGTACGGGAAGCGGCTGGAACGGCTATTGCTCGGGGAAGAACAAGGGACAGACGGCAAGCAGGAGGCTGCGCCAGGGCTTTCGGAAGCAAGACAACGGGCGATCGTCCGACGGGGAAAGTGGAAAAACAGGCTGACGACCTCCTTCTATGCCTTCGCGATTCCTTGCCTCGCGGGTGTGCTCTTGCTGTTCGTAAACGGCTGGGTGGGGACGCTGATGCATGACGATTTGTTCCGGGTGGCACGGGACATGGTCAATTTTACCCAGCCTGGCGTGAGCGTGGGCAGCAGCGGCTCGCAGGTGGGGCTGTTGTACGGCAGCATCGACATGGAGCTGCGAGAGCAGGTTGGCAACGAGGCCAAAAGCGCTGGCCGCTTTCGGAGCACGAATGTGCTGTGGAACGTGAGCGCCAGACCGGAGTGGACAGGGGGCGGCAGGGAGCAAAAGCTGTTTTTCCGCTATCCGCTATCGGCCGGAGAACCGGAAGAAGACACGTCCTTTTTGCGCACGCCTGCCTGGACGACGCTGGAAAAGCTGCCGGAAGGAACGGTTTCCCAACTGGCGATCTCGTTTGACAGCTTCCTGACGTATGAGCAGTATGTCGAGCTGGTTTCCCGCCATGTCAGCAGCTACAACCAGGAGACGGTCTGGTTTGCCGTCGACACTGGCGTGGAGGTGAAACAAGTTGACGGGGAAGCCGGCAATCTGCTACTCGGCCCGGGGGAGGTCTGGGGCTTTGCCGAGCGGGAGCTGGATTACGGAACCGCGCCGATTCAGGTGAACGGAGAAGGCGAGCGGCGAATGGCCGCCTTCATGGGCGAGATGAAGTATTTGACCGAGCAAAAAAGCTTGGCGCGCGATATGGGCTACGCGCTGCTTTCGGGCGGCAATCCGCAACTCGAGGAGCGCTATCGCTATTTGCAGGAAAAAGGCGTGCGCATCTACGGCGCCGTCCTGACCGGGCCGACGAAGGAGCTGCTCAGGCTCAAGGAGGAAAAGTCAATTACCGCCGCGTTTGTCGGCAAAATCGACTGGTGGAACTGGGAGCGCCCCGCCGCCTCGGGGACGCAGAATAGCTGGTAGAAGGCGAGCCGTTTTTGCAAAAAAAGAGTGTTGACATCGTGGAACCGCAGGTTGTATGATTCAAACTAAATCAAAACCGCATACGTTTGGATACCTTATCCAGAGAAGGTGGAGGGACTGGCCCGATGATACCCGGCAACCGACACGACGCGATTTCAACGCGAGCAGCGATTGAAGCAAAAAGCGACGTGCACGGTGCTAATTCCTGCAGAAACAAAAGTGGTCTGGAAGATAAGGGGGACATGACACGTTATTTGTACGTGACGACAGCGACCTCTTTTCTTCGGAAAAGAGGTCTTTTTGTATGTCACAGCACGAACGCCGATGGCCGCATGACACCGTTTGACCGCAAGGCTGGGGGATATGACCAGTCCGCTACAGATAGAGAGAAACTACTTAACGAGGGGAGTAATCAATCATGGCATACCGCGCATTGACTGAACAGGAAGCAGTAGAGTACGTAAAAGGCTTGCCGGGTCTGTTTACAGAGGGGGCCGAGCTGACCAGCCGCGAAATCGGGGACGGGAACCTGAATCTGGTGTTCGATATTCAGGAGTCGGCTACCGGAAAAAAAGTGATCGTGAAGCAGGCGCTGCCGTTTGCGAGAGTCGTGGGCGAGTCGTGGCCGCTGACCATCGACCGCGCCCGGATCGAGAGCGAAGCGCTTCGCATCCAGCACAAATACGTACCGGACCTGGTGCCGGAAGTGTACCACTTCGATCAGGAGCTGGCCCTGACGGTGATGGAAAACGTAGGCGACCACATCATCATGCGCAAAGGCTTGATTGAGGGCAAGCGCTATCCGCTTTTTCCGAAGCAGATCGGCCGTTTTCTCGCGCACACCTTGTTCTACACATCGGATTTGGGCGCGCATCCGTACGACAAAAAAGCGCTCGTCGGAACATTCATAAATCCGGAATTGTGCAAAATCACAGAAGATCTCGTCTTTACCGATCCGTACGAAAATGCGCCGACCAACGACTTCAACCCGCTGATTCGCCGGGAAGTGGAAGCGATCTGGAACAACAAGCCGCTCAAGCTGGAGATCGCCAAGCTGAAATACGACTTCCTCACGCGCGCAGAAGCGCTGCTGCACGGCGACTTGCACACGGGCAGCATTTTCATCACCGAGACGAGCCTGAAAGCGATCGACCCGGAATTTGCCTACTACGGGCCAATCGGCTTTGACATCGGCGCGGTCATCGCCAACCTGCTGCTCAACTACGCAGGTCAACACGGATTGCAAGAAGACCCAGGAGAACGCGACTCGTACCGCGAATACTTACTGGAAACGGTGGAAGATGTCTGGAACGAATTCGTTTCCCAGTTCGTTCAGCTCTGGCACAAACAGGCAAAAGAGCGCAGCGCTCACGTCGAAGGCTTGTGGCAAAGCTACGTGAAGCGACTGATTCAGGACACGGCGGGCTATGCCGGCTGCAAAATTTTGCGCCGCGTGATCGGGCTTGCGGGAGTGGCTGATCTGAACACCATCGCAGACGATGAAAAACGGGCAGAAGCCGAGCGACTGGCGCTGGCGATCGGAGAAGCGCTGATTCTCGGCCGCAGCAACGTCGACGAATCGACAGACATCACGGACATCGTCCGCCAGGTAACCGCACGCTACTATCAGGAGGCAACGACAGTATGACAACCAGTACACAAACAACGCCAGTCAAGTGGGAAGACGACGCGCTCGTCTTGCTTGACCAGACGCGTTTGCCAGTAGAGACGATTTACTTGCGGCTGACGACCGCAGAAGAAGTATGGGGCTCCATTCGCCGCCTGGAAGTGCGCGGCGCGCCGGCAATCGGCATGGCCGCAGCATATGGATTGTACCTGGGGATTCGCGGCAGCGAGGCACAGACGTACGAAGCGTTTTGGCAGGAGTTGAACCGTCAGGCAGACTACCTGGGCACATCCCGCCCTACCGCTGTCAACCTGTTCTGGGCGCTCGACCGGATCAAGGCGCGCGTGAAAAAAGACGCTGCCCTGCCAATCGCAGAGCTGAAAGCCGCTGTGCTTGACGAAGCGCTGGCGATTCAAAAGGAAGACGCCGAGGTGTGCCGGACGATCGGAGAGCATCTGCTCACGCTGCTGCAAGACGGCATGGGCGTTCTCACGCACTGTAATCCGGGGGCGCTGGCGACGGCAGCGTACGGAACGGCTACGGCTCCCTTTTATTTGGCCAAGGAACGCGGCTGGAATCTGAAAGTATATGCAGACGAGACGCGTCCCGTCTTGCAAGGCGCTCGCCTGACCGCGTATGAATTGCAGCAGGCGGGCATCGACGTCACGCTGATCTGCGACAACATGGCGGCGATGGTGATGTCGCAGGGCAAAGTGCAGGCGGTCGTCGTCGGAACGGACCGCGTGGCGGCCAACGGCGATGTCGCCAACAAGATCGGCACCTACGGGGTAGCGGTTTTGGCAAAGGCGCACGGCATTCCTTTTTACGTGGCAGCTCCCCTGTCCTCAGTCGACCTGGCAACACCGACAGGCGCGGACATTCCGATTGAGGAGCGTCCGGCCGAGGAGATCACGCACGGCCTGGGCAAACAGGTAGCACCTGACGACATCAAAGTGTACAATCCGGCGTTCGATGTGACGCCTGCCCAATACATTACGGCGATTGTCACCGAGACGGGCATTTTCAAACCGGAAGAGATTGCGAAAAGCAAACAATAATCACGCTCATGAGCGTCTGCCAGTTCGCTGGCGGGCGCTTTTTGCGCAAGAAGCGTCCCTGCCGCTTGCCAAACAATGGCTCCGGTCGCATAATCGAGCGTAAGCAGTCGTTTGCCAGTCTTTAGTCGCTGCATCTACATAATATAAGGAGGGCTTTTGCATGAGAAGGATACCGATTAATGAGGAGACGTTTCTCAAACAGCTTGAGCTGTCCGATGCCGCCGAAATGTTCTGGCTCACGGACACCAACAGACCCTACCTGAAGGAATGGCTGCCTTGGCTGAATTTTACGAAGCGTGTCGAGGATACGAGCCATTTTATCCAGCGAACGATCCAGCAGCATAACGACAATCAGGGCATTCACTACGGAATCTGGCACAACGGACGGCTGGCCGGAACGCTGGGCGTGCACAATATTGACTGGATCAACAAGAAAACGGCGATCGGCTATTGGCTCGGCGCCCAGTTCCAGGGCAAGGGACTGATGACCGGGGCAGTGGCGGCGTACATGGACCAGCTTATTTTCGGCTCGTGGGGGCTGGAAAAGGTCACGATTCAGGCGGCGACGGAAAATTACAGGAGCAGAGCGATCCCGGAGCGGCTGGGCTTTCAACTGGAAGGAATCCTGCGCCGCAACGAGTTTCTGTACGACCATTTTGTCGACCATGCCGTGTACAGCATGTTGAAGGAAGAATGGCTGGCAAGACGTAGCTGAAAAAGTTGGATTGACAAAGAAAATTCAGTAAATTACGATGAAGGAAGCAAGAAGGGGTGCGTGATGCGCGCGCCTTTTTTATATATTAGTACAATTACGGTTTCGCCCATGGTTTGGTTTGGCGCAGCCGGGTTTGTCCATTCGCTGGAAAGGTGCAGTTGCCCAGGAGAAAAGCGCTGGCTGCAATTGAGTTCCATACAAGGCTACATCATGGGAGGGGGATCTGCTTGCATACACTCAAGGAGCTATCGTGGTTTTTTCGCGCGTACTGGAAACGGTACACAATCGGTATCTTGTTTTTATTTCTCATCGACGTCCTGATGCTTTGGCCGCCTCGTCTGATCGGAGAGACGGTCGATGCGATGCGCAACAGCTCTTTGACGACGCAGGATTTGACCAGGACGGTTGCGATCCTGCTCTCGCTTGGTGTCGGGCTGTACGCGATGCGTTTTGCCTGGCGACACTTGCTCAACGGCGGTGCGCTGATTTTGGAGCGGACTTTGCGCGAGCGTCTGTTTGCGCACCTGACGCGGATGACGCCGTCGTTTTACCATCGCAAGCGCAGCGGCGATCTGATGGCTGTCGCGACCAACGACATTCCGGCGATCGAGCAAACGGCGAGTACAGGCGTGCTCACGCTGGTCGATTCGCTGTTCATGACGCTGTTGACGCTCGGGGTCATGGTGACGGTCATCGATTGGAAGCTGACGTTGGCGGCGCTGATCCCGATGCCTTTTTTGGCCTGGTCGACCGCCTACTACGGCAGACTGCTGCACGAGCGCTTTTATCTCGCCCAGGAAGCGTTTGGCGAGATGAACGACCACGTGCAGCAATCGGTTTCCGGCGTGCGTGTGCTGCGTGCGTTTGTGCAGGAAAAGGAAGACATTGAAGCCTATCGCCGGGTCAGTGAAAAAACGCTGGAGCGCAACGTGAGCGTATCGCGGATCGACGCGCTGTTCGAGCCGACGATTGCGATCATTATCGGCTTCAGCTTCCTGATCGGGCTTGGCTATGGAACATACCTCGTCTTTACGAGCGCGATTTCTTTGGGCGATCTGGTCGCTTTTAACCTGTACCTCGGGCTTTTGATCTGGCCGATGTTCGCCTTTGGCTGGCTGGTCAACGTGCTGCAGCGCGGCGGAGCGTCCCACAAGCGCCTCTCCGAGCTTTTGGTGGAACAGCCGGATGTGAAGGAAGTCGCCCACCCGGTGACGGCCGAGACGCCGAATACGGTAGAAGCTCGCCAGTTTTCTTTTGCCTACCCGGGCAGTGAAAAGCCTGCGCTCACTGACATCACCTTTTCGCTCGGGGCAGGCGAGACGCTGGGCATTGTCGGGCGGACGGGGAGCGGGAAGTCGACGCTGTGCCGCGCCCTGTTGCATCAATACGAGTTGAAGGAGCAGTCGCTGTTTGTCGGCGGAGTGCCGATTGAAAAACTGTCATTTGCAGCGCTGCGGGAAAAAATCGCCTATGTGCCGCAGGAGCATTTGCTGTTCTCGCGGACGATTGCGGAAAATGTAGCGTTTGGCCGGCCGCAAGCGACAGAGGCGGAGGTACTGCACGCGCTCAAGCTGGCGGAAATGAGCAATGATCTGGCCCAGTTCCGCGATGGCCTGCAAACGATGGTGGGCGAAAAGGGCGTGACCCTCTCCGGCGGGCAAAAGCAGCGGATTTCGATTGCCAGGGCTTTGCTGCTCGATGCAGGCATCCTCATTCTCGACGATTCGTTGTCGGCGGTCGACGCCCGGACGGAAGAGGCGATTTTGCGTCATTTGCGCGAGGAGCGCGCCGCCAAAACGACGATTATTACCGCTCACCGCCTGTCTGCCGTGCAACACGCCGAGCTGATTCTCGTGCTGGACGAAGGCCGGATTGTCGAGCGGGGAACACATGATGAGCTGATGCAGCAAAACGGCTGGTATGCGGAGCAGTATCGCAGACAGCAAATGGAGCGGGATGTTGCCGGCTAAGCCGTGAAGAGGGAGGGAGAGCGTTTCGTGGGGAAAGAACACGTATGGAAGCGGCTGGCCGCATTTGCGCGGCCGTTTCAAAAGCAAATAGGGGGAGCGCTGATCCTGCTTCTGCTCGGGACGAGTGCGGAGCTGGCGGGACCATTTCTGGCCAAGGCGATGATCGACAATCACATCCTCGCCATCCAGAAGCCCTGGTACGAGTTTGAACAAAAGCCGCAGGTGCCCGAGGACCTGGTGGTTGCGATAAACGATCGCTACTATATACGGGAGGATGCGCTGGCCGATGCGGGCTTGACACCCGGCAGCATCCAGGCGAGCGAAGCGACCGTAGTTGCGGCAGGCACGACGTATTACTTGATCGAGGGAAAAATCGAGCAAAACGGCGAGAAGCAGTTCACGCCCATCGAGCCGGAAAATGGCCGGGAGCGCTTTGCGGTGACGGCGGGCGATGCGGCGGGGACGAGTGCGGCTCCGACAGGAATCCGGCTGACGGGCGAAGAAGTTTTGGCGATGTACCAAAACGACGTGCAGCCGATCATCTGGCTGTCGTTAGGGTACGGAGCGCTGATTTTGCTGTCGGCGGGCTTCAACTACGTGCAGATTTTGTGGCTGCAAACGATTGCCCAGCGCATCATTCAGCAGATGCGGATGAAGCTGTTTGCGCATTTGCAAAAGCTTCCGGTGTCCTTTTTTGACAAGACGCCGGTTGGCTCGCTCGTCTCCCGCGTGAGCAACGACACCGAGGCGATTCGCGAGCTGTACGTGAGCGTGCTGGCCACGTTTGTGCAAAACGGGATTTATTTGATCGGAATTCTGGTCGCGCTGTTCGTGCTCCAGCCGCAACTGGCCCTGTTTTGCTGTCTGACGGTGCCGCTGCTCGCGCTTTTGGTTTACTTTTATCAAAAGTATAGCTCCCGCTACTACGCGGTGATTCGGGCGAAGCTTGGCGACATGAACGCGACGATCAACGAAATGATCCAGAACATGACGATTGTTCAGGCGTTTCGCCGCGAGGAAG
Source organism: Brevibacillus sp. NSP2.1 (assembly GCF_000470975.2). NCBI lineage: Bacteria > Bacillati > Bacillota > Bacilli > Caryophanales > Paenibacillaceae > Brevibacillus > Brevibacillus sp. NSP2.1. The sequence continues at coordinate 1,070,588 of NZ_CP048274.1, forward strand.
GCGTGCAAAAAGAGTTTGCGCAGGTGAACGAAAGCTACTTCAAGGTGCGGATGAAGGAAATCAACCTGGAGTCGCTTCTGCTGCGGCCCGCTGTCGATCTGATCTGGAAAATCGCCCTGACCTTGATTATCTGGTACTACGGCTCGGCGTCGTTTCACAGTGTCATTTCGTTCGGGGCGCTGTTTGCTTTCGTCGATTACATGGGCCGCTTTTTCGAGCCGATCAACATGATTATGAACCGCCTGTCGCAAATGCAGCAGGCGACGATCTCGGCGACACGCGTCTTCGATATTCTGGACACGGCGGTCGAATCGCCGAAAGCCGGGGAGCCAATCGCGCGGCCGCGCGGGGAAGTGGTGTTCGACCAGGTGTCGTTTGCCTACAACGAAGAGGAGTACGTGCTGAAAAACGTTTCGTTCACCGCGAAGCCGGGCCAGACGATTGCGCTCGTCGGCCATACCGGATCAGGGAAAAGCTCGCTGATGAACCTCTTGCTCGGCTTTTATCCGGTGACAAAAGGGCGCATCCTGATCGACGGAAAAGACATGCGCCAGATCGACACGCACTCGCTGCGCAGTCATATCGGGCTGGTGCTGCAAGACCCGTTTTTGTTTACGGGCAGCATCGGCTTCAACATTCGCATGTACAACGATGCGATTTCCGATGAAAAAGTCGTGCAGGCTGCCAAGGCAGTGCGGGCCGACGAGTTTATCACGCGCCTGCCGCAAGGGTACGACGAGCCTGTTGTCGAGCGCGGCATGACGTTGTCAGCGGGTCAGCGGCAGCTCATTTCGTTTGCGCGGGCGCTTGTGGCCGATCCGGCGATTTTGATTCTCGACGAAGCGACGGCGAGCATCGACAGCGAAACCGAGCTGGCGATCCAGGAAGCGCTGCACGTCCTGTCGCGCGGGCGGACGACGTTTATCATTGCCCATCGGCTGTCGACGATCCAGCACGCGGACCAGATTCTCGTATTGTCCCGCGGGGAAATCGTGGAGCGGGGAACGCATGACGAGCTGATGGCACAGGATGGACTGTATCAAAAAATGTACCAGCTTCAACAAGGGAGTCTTTCTGTTAAAGTGAATGGATAGAGGTTTACAGAGGATTTAGGGGAAAGGAGCTTCAACACCATGTCTTCGTCGAGATACACCTTCTGGGTGTTGATCCTGGTGGTAGCCATCTCGGGCTTGAGCCAAGGCTTGAGCATTCCGCTTTTGGCTGTGCTGTTGGAAAAGCAGGGCGTGTCGTCGGTCATGAACGGGCTGAACGCCGCCGCTCTGTACGTGGGGATGGTGCTCGTCTCGCCTTTGCTGGAAATTCCGCTGAGGCGGATCGGCTACCGTTCCACGATTTTGTGGGGAATGCTGCTGCTCACGATTGCGACTGCCCTCATCCCGCTGTTCAGCCACCTGGCTGTCTGGTTTGTGTTGCGCATGCTGATGGGGATTGGCGATTCCAGCCTGCACTACTCCAGCCAGATGTGGGTGACGAAAATCGCCGCGCCGCAAACGCGGGGACGCGACCTGTCCCTGTACGGGCTGGCGTATGGCGTCGGCTTCAGCATCGGGCCGCTTGGCTTGAATTTGTTGCCGCTCGGGCTGTGGGTGCCGTTTGGCGTCTTGCTTTTTTTGTACGCCGTAGCTTTTGTGCTTTTGTCGCGGATTAAAAACGAATATCCCGAACAGCTCAAGCAAACGGAAAAGAAACAAAACAAATACGCCACCGTGCTGCGCATCGGCTGGCTGTCGCTGATTCCTTCCTTTTTATACGGGTTCATGGAGACGTCTTTGAACGGCAGCTTTCCGGTCTACGCGTTGCGCACAGGCTTGTCGCTGGAGTGGGTTTCCCTGATTTTGCCGTCGTTTGTAGTCGGCAGCATTATTTTGCAAATGCCGCTCGGGACGCTGAGCGACCGGATCGGGCGCAGGCAAGTGATGCTCGCCTGTGCGCTTGTCGGGGGGATTGCCTTTTTCCTGTTCCCGCTGGCCGGGGAAAACGTCTGGCTGATGATGCTGCTGCTCGCGCTTGCCGGGGCGGCAGTCGGATCGTTTTACTCGCTCGGTCTGGCCTATTCGGCCGATATTTTGCCTGCGGCCATGGTGCCGACTGCGGGGATTATAGCGGGAATCAACTTTGGGGTAGCGAGCATTCTTGCGCCAAACGTCAACGGTTTGCTCATGGAGCTGTGGGAGCCGTGGACGATGTTTTGGCTGATGGGGGCGCTTCTCGTGGTCTTCGCCGCCGCCTGCCTGTTTGCCCGAAACAGCAAGTCCCAGGCAGAGGGCTATCCGCTGCCATTGCAAAAACAAGGCTGATGGATGCCAAAAACGAAGCCATTCTCTGCATGTGTGGAGGATGGCTTTTTGTGCTGCCGGGGTTTCCCAACCATTTTTGCTGAACTGTAAGTTTTCTTCGTAAAAAAGCATAAACGGGCGCAGGGGAGGGAAGCGTATTACTATAGAAGAATTGTTTTTTTGGAAGGGGTTGACCCGATGCTGACTCCGTGCATATTCAAGCGGGGGATCGTCTGGATTTTGTTTTTCGTTCTCAGTCTGGTCATCATCCCGTTTTTTTCCGGAGAGGGTCAGGCTCCGCCGCCAGCTCCTGCTACGAGTGCGGCTGCGCAGCAGTAACTTCGACTCTGTCCGTGGATGAGGCAAGAAGTCTTCGTTAGAGCAACAAAAGACACGCCAAGCGATTGTGCTGGCGTGTCTTTTTTCGCGAGCGCTTACTTCGAGACGAAGTTTTGCGTGTAGAACGGGCGGCCGTCTTTGATGACGACACCGACGCCCAACTGTTTGAAGTTTTGATTCAAAAGATTTTGCCGATGGCCGGAGGAGTTCATCCAGCCCATGTGGACTTCAATGCCGTCCAGTTGGCCGTAGGCGATGTTTTCGCCCGCGTAGCTGTAGCGGATGCCTGCTTTTTTCAGGCGGTCAAACGGGCTTCCCGTCGTCGGCGAGGTGTGGCTGAAGTAGTTGTGCTGCGCCATGTCGTTGCTGTGCGCCCTGGCGACAGCCGCGACCTGCTCGTCCCAGGTCAGGACAGGCAATTTGGCGCGCAGCCGAGCGACGTTCAGCAAGTCGAAATTTTCTTTCTCATAAGCGATGGCGGCTTGCTTGATCTGGGCGTCTGTCAGCTTCGGCTGTGCCGGCAACTGTGTATAGACAATCGGGTACATCAGGCCCATGGCGATCGTGGCGAAGTGCTCTGGCGTGGAGATGCGGACACCTGCGACTTTGTTGCCGCCCAGTTGATCGATGGAAAAGGTGATGACCTGATTGTTTTGAAGATAAGTCGGATGTTTGAGCGTATTGTCCTGGATGCGCAGCGATGGAGTAATAGCCAGAGTGTTCTGTGGCGCTCCCCATGCCTCCTGCAACGCTTTGGTGGTGGAACCGATCGTGATTCCCCCGATATTGATCTTCGCTCCGTTCGTAAACAGCGTGACGACTTTGCTGTTTTGGATGCCCACCTGTATGTAGTTGTTCAAATCTTTGTTGTAGATCCACCATTCTACTCCGGTGTGGCTCGGGTCTTTGCGTGCGGGCTTGCCCAGCTTTTGCTCGACCTGAGCGGCGCTCATTCCGAGCTGGATGCCGTACGTGGACACCGATTTGACTGCTTGCTCTGCGGCTGCGACAGGAGCGGCGGACACACCAAAAACGGGTGACAACTGGCCGAGCAGAGCCAGTGAAAGACCTAAGGCGAGGATGCTGATTGCTTTTTTCTTGTGCATATGTCTTCCTCCTCGAAGTGGAATTGCCTTGGTTGTTACCAGTATCAGTGCAAAGACGGGCCAAAAACAGAGTCAAAGGAAGCAAATCTGTTACGAAAAAAGGAAAAACCTCCGAATAGACGATCGGAGGTTTCACGTTTTGCGGTCGTAGACGACGTATGTTTTCGCGAGCAAGTCATGCCAGCCTTGCTTTTGCGGATTCCATGCCACCCACAAATAGCCGAGCCCAAAAGGCAGCGTGGACAAAAACTTGCCAATCACTTCGCGCAGGATGACCTGGCCGCCCGACAGGTTGCCCCGGGACTGTCTGGCACTAATGACCCGGATTCCGGTAATCAGCTTGCCCAACGTCTGTCCCGTCCACCAGGTCAGAAGGATCATGTACAACAGTCCGAACAGCGCCTCCATCAGATCGATCAACGAAAAAAAGTCGCCGGATACGCCCATGGCGCGCCGCAGCGGATTGAACACGAGCAGGCTGACGCCGACCAGAAACAGGGAGTCCAGCAGGGAGGCCGCTACGCGTATCCAAAAGCCTGCGAAGTGGTGCTCGCGAGGCGGCTCCTGCCAGCCGTCCGGCTCTTGCCTTGCCATGAGGTCGCTCATTCCTCTCACTCCTTTTTAAAACGACGGGATGAATTGGTACAGGAGCCGCGGCGAGCTTTGGCGCTGCACGAGCTGCGCAAGCCCGAGCGGATCAGGGTTGGACCAGTGCTGCTTCAGGCTGAACAACAGCTTGCTGATGGAGAGCTGGTCATTGTAGCGCACGACCATCGCTTCCTGCTCGCCAGAGAGCGAGAGTGCATGCCGGGTCGCTTCTTCCAGATCGCCAAATTCGTCGATCAGTCCGAGCAGCTTGGCTTGCTCGCCGGAGTAGACGCGGCCATCGGCAATTTCTAAGACGCGCTGGCGGGAGAGATTGCGGCCTTTGACGATTACATCGACGAATTTTCGGTAGCTCTCGTTGACCAGCGACTGGAAAATTTGCCGCTCGGGATCGGTCAAAGGGCGCGCCGGGCTGCCGATGTCTTTGTAGCGCCCGCTTTTGATCGCGTACTGTTTGACGCCCAGCTTGGCTGCGGCCTCGTTGTAATTAAACAGTTGAAAAATGACGCCGAGACTCCCGGTCAATGTATTCGGATTGGCAAAAATCGCATCGCCAGCCGTTGCCAGGTAGTAGCCTCCCGACGCAGCGGTCGAGCCCATGCTGACGACGATCGGGATGTCGCGCAACTGCTTGAGCCGCATCAGCCGGGTATGCAACTCATCCGTAGCGACGACCTCGCCGCCAGGGCTGTCGATCCTGAGCACGAGCGCCTTGACCATGTCGTCTTCCTCGACCCGCCGCAGTTGCTCGGCGAGCAGTTCTGCCATCGAAGGCATCCCGGAAGCGTTCGGCTCCCCGGAAATGACGCCGTTTACGAACAACTGCACAATTTTGTTGCTGCCTGACCCGTACACGACGTTTTCCTCCCAGGAGAATCCGGGGGTGTCGGCCAGCTCCTTGTAGCTTCCGGCCAAGCCTTCTACCGTTATTCCCGCGACAAAGACGACCAGCACGATCAGGAGCGCCACCCATTTTTTTCGTTGCATGAAAACCACCTCCCCCTTAGCATGAGCCGCGAGGGGAAGAGTTACGCATCGGGCCGGGCTTGGAAAAACAGGGAGTGCAAAAACTGGGCGAGAGACTATTTGTGCAATTTTCAAACTATTGCGGTACAATATAGTTACATAGATTACAGCAAACGCATTTACCGCAATTAGGGGGATGACCATGATTATTCAAGTGACCGATTTGACGAAAAGCTACGGAGAGCTTCAGGTGTTAAAAGGAATTACGACACAGGTGGCGGAAAAGGAAGTCGTGTGTGTCATCGGGCCGTCGGGCTCGGGCAAAAGTACTTTTTTGCGCTGTCTGAACCAACTGGAGCAAATGACGGGCGGGAGGATCGTCATTAACGGGCATGACTTGTCAGACCCCAAGACAGATATCAACAAGGTCAGGGAAGAAGTCGGGATGGTGTTCCAGCGCTTCAACCTGTTTCCGCATAAAACGGTTCTGGAAAACGTCATGCTGGCGCCGATCAAGGTCAAAAAGCTCGCGCAAGAAGAAGCGCGCAAGCAGGGTCTGGCGCTTCTGAAAAAGGTCGGGCTGGAAGACAAGGCCGACGTGTACCCGGAGCGGTTGTCCGGGGGCCAGATGCAGCGGGTGGCGATTGCCCGCGCGCTGGCGATGAACCCGAAAGTCATGCTGTTCGACGAGCCGACCTCCGCCCTCGACCCGGAGCTGGTGGGTGAGGTGCTGACCGTCATCAAAAACTTGGCCAAGGAAGGGATGACGATGGTCGTGGTCACGCACGAGATGGGATTTGCGCGGGAAGTCGGCGACCGCATCATTTTCATGGATCAGGGCGTGATTATGGCAGAAGGAAGCCCCGAGGAACTTTTTGACAACACCAGCCACGAGCGGCTGCGTTCTTTCCTCGGAAAAGTTCTGGCCTAAAAGGCAAAAGGCAAGGCACCAGTTGCTTCGCGAAAGAGCGAGGCGTTGGTGCCTATTACTTGGCCTCATCGAGCAGTTGCGATACGGTGACAAAGCGGTAGCCTTGCGAGCGCAGGTCACTGATTAGCTCCTGCAGGGCGGCCACGGTTTGCTTCTGGTTCAGGCCGCCATCGTGAAACAAAATGATGTCGCCGGACGACACGTTGCTTTTCACGGTTTTCGCAATGACAGACGCCGTTCTCGCCAGCGACCAGTCTCGCGGATCGACCGACCAGTGAATGATGTCGTACCCGCTCGCCTGGACGGCGTTCATGACGTCGTGGGTCATGACACCCCCGGCGGGACGGTAGTATTGGGCGAGAATGCCCGTCGTCCTCAGGATGGAGCGCTCTGCTTGCTTGATGTCCTCGTACACCTCGTGCTCTGTCAGCTTGTTTAAGTCAAAATGGTGGTAGCCGTGATTGCCGATCTCGTGTCCGGCCTTGTAAATCCATTGCAGCACCTTTGGATGCTTGTCCACCTGGGAGCCGAGCACGAAAAAGGTGGCGGGAACCCGGTTTTTATGGAGCACCTCCAAAATTTTCGGGGTGTAGGTGGCATCCGGACCGTCGTCAAAGGTCAGGGCGACTACCTTTTTGTTCGTGTCGATCCGGTGAATCGGTTCGTAAGAGGGGAGCAGTTCCCGGGCCGTAACAGGAGATATCCCGTAGCCGAGCAGGCAGGCAAGCAACAAAGCATACAGCACGACGCGGCTCATGACGGACGCCCTCCTTTTGATTGAGATAGTTTAGGTTCACCCTCCGCTCTGGAAAACATGCTGCCAAAAGAAAACAGCGCCCGGTGCGCACAGGCGATATGTTAAAATGAAAGGACTGTACATGGGAGAGGAGAGAATGAAGTGGAACTCCGCGGTATTTTGCACGGTCTGAGCCACGATTATCACGGGAAAGAAAAGCCGGTCGACTACTATTTGAACATCGGCGAAGACCGTCTGCCTTTAAATGAATGGCTCGGCAGCGAACTGACCATTTCCTATCTGGGCCAAAAAAATTGCATCGCCTGCGGGCGCAAAACGAACAAAACGTTCAACAGCGGGTACTGCTACCCCTGTTTTACCAAACTGCCGGAAAATGACTTGTGCATCGTCAAGCCGCACGAATGTCATTTTGACCAAGGGACGTGCCGGGACGAGAGCTTCGGCGAGCAATACTGCATGATCCCGCACTACGTCTATCTAGCAGTTTCCAGCGACATCAAGGTCGGACTGACGCGCAAGCACAACCAGCTCAAACGCTGGGTCGATCAGGGCGCGATTCGCGCGATCCCGATTGCGGAAGTGCCGACGCGCCGGATGGCGGGAGAACTGGAGTACCATCTTAGCCAGTTTTTGCCGGACAAGACCAACTGGCGCAAAATGCTCAAGGGCGACGTCAAGGAAATCGACCTGATTGCTATGCGCGACGAGGTGTACAGCCATTTTCCCGAACCGTTCAAACCTTTCCAATACAGGGAAGACGAATGGGTGGATATTACATATCCGATTTTGGAGTCGCTGGACAAGATCAACTCGAAAACGTTGGACAAAGAGGAGCAGCTCGGCGGGCGGCTGATCGGCGTCAAGGCGCAGTACCTGATTTTTGAGAACGGCGTTTTCCAGGTGCGAAAGCACGCCGGCTACCAGGTAGAGATCAAGGCAAGCCACTCTGCATAAGTTCAGGCAAACTCCCCACACTTAAAAAAGCAGGCCAAGCTGAAGGGGGAGCTTTTTCGTGGATGGAGAAATCGAGTACACCCAGCCGTTGACGGGGACTTTGGCGGAAGCGGTAGAAGCGCAAAACGACAAGCAGCTAGGGGTGCCTTATTCGCCGCTTGCCCAGATGTGGCAGGTGAACCCCGGGGCCGAAGCCGTCGAGACGGAAGGCGCAAAAGCCGATCCGTCCAAAAGCCCGGGCCACTAACAGCAAAGCAAAACGCGAAAAACGGCAGCCGTTGAAGTGGGGCTGTCGTTTTTTTCAAGCAGGCAAACATTGTCCAGGACGGTGTGGTATTCTTTTACAAGAGAGAATGACTACATAACGAAAAGCGAGGGAATCGACCATGACCATGAAAGCGTATTTGTACAGCAAATGCGATACATGCCGCAAAGCGAAAAAATGGCTGACAGACCACAAGGTGAGCTTCGAGGAAGTGCCGATTGTCGATGCGCCGCCTTCCAAGGAAGAGCTTCGTCGGATTTGGCAGACGAGCGGGCTTGACCTGCGCAAGTTTTTCAATGTCAGCGGCGTGCAATACCGCGAGCTTGGGTTAAAGGACAAGCTGCCGACGATGACAGACGAGGAAATGCTTGACTTGCTCGCTTCCAACGGAAAGCTCATCAAGCGCCCTCTCTTGGCGAGCGATGATACAGTGACGCTGGGCTTCAAGGAAGACGAGCTGGAAAAAGCGTGGGGAGGCAAGTAGGGAATGCGCCAACCGTCCAAAAGACTGCAAAACTTGTCTGCCGCGATTTTTTCCGAGATGGCTGCGCGAAAAAAAGAAGTCGCGAAGAAAAGGACCGTGTACGACTTGAGTATCGGCAGCCCGGACCAACCGCCTGAAGACCAGTTGCTCGAAACATTGCTCGCTGCTGCCAGACAGCCGGGCGCATTTGGCTACGCCTTGAGCGAGGGTACCGGAGCTTTTCGCGAAGAAGTGGCGCGCTGGTATCAATACCGCTTTGGCGTGGAGCTTGCGCCAGACGGCGAGGTTCATTCCTTGATGGGCTCGCAGGATGGACTCGCGCACTTTGCTTTGGCCTGGACCGATCCGGGCGACATCGTGCTCGTGCCTGACCCCGGCTACCCGATTTACGAGGGGAGCGTGCATCTGGCCGGGGCGATGCCTTACCGGATGCCGCTGCGCGCGGAAAACGGCTTTTTGCCCAGGCTCGCAGACATCCCGGACGAGATCGCGGCTCGTGCGAAGTTCATGATTCTGAACTATCCGAACAATCCTGTATCGGCTGTGGCCACCGTCGACTTTTTTGCAGAGGTCGTCGCATTCGCCAAGCGTCACGACATCATCGTCGTGCACGACCTCGCTTATTCGGAGATGGCTTTTGACGGCTATCGCCCGCCCAGCTTCCTGCAAGCGCCGGGAGCCAAAGAGGTCGGGATCGAGTTCAATTCGTTTTCCAAGAGCTTTAACATGGCAGGCTGCCGCATTGCGTATGTAGTCGGCAACAGCGAGATCATCAAGCCGCTGGCCATCGTCAAGTCGAATGTCGACTACGGCGTCTTTTTGCCTGTCCAGCAGATGGCGGTCGCGGCTTTGCGCATGGACCGGGAAGCAGGCGGCAAGAGCAGCGTCGGCCCTGTCTATCAGGAGCGCCGCGACGTCTTGCTGGCAGCACTGGCCGAGGCGAGCTGGGACATTGTGCCGCCGAAAGCGACGATGTTCGTCTGGGCACCCGTGCCAACTGGCTGGACGTCCCGCGAGTTTGCCATTGCGCTATTGGAGGAGGCAGGGGTGGTCGTCATTCCTGGTAGCGCCTTTGGCGACGAAGGGGAAGGCTACGTCCGGATTGCGCTCGTGCAAAGCCCGGAAGTATTGCGCCAGGCCGCTCGCTCGATTGCGGAGTCAGGCATTTTGGCGAGAAAAACAGGGGCATAGGCGCAGGCTGGCCGGCAAATGAGGGACGGTGTGACAAATCGGCGTCGGCGAATGGTTTGAAAGTTACACGTATTCCTGTGCCGGATTTGGAAAAAGCTACAGATATTGAAGTGAGGAAACAGGCGATTGCGGAGCATGGCCTGAGGTATTCGCTTGCGGTCGTCGACGAAAAGGTCGATGCGCTGCCGGATGGACATGTCTCTGTTTTTGGCCTGTTTACGAGAGGCTCCAGCGCGCCATTTTCTGGCAGGCGAAAAGGGTTTCAAGCTGGTCCCCAAAACGTCTGTTCAGAATTTTGTGGAGCGAAGAGGAATCCTAGAATGTTCGTCTAATTATGTATTTGTAATGGATTGTACCCGATAGGAGGATATGTAAACGATGGAATTCCCGAAAAATCTACGTTACAGTGAAGAGCATGAGTGGGTGCGAGTAGAAGGCAACAAAGCGTATATCGGAATCACCGCTTTTGCTCAATCAGAGCTGGGTGACATCGTGTTTGTCGAGTTGCCAGAGGTAGGCTCGACAATTCAACAGGATGAGCCATTTGGCAGTGTGGAATCGGTAAAGACCGTTTCCGAGCTGTACGCTCCTGTATCTGGCAAAGTAGTGGAAGTAAACGGCGAACTGGAAGACGCACCAGAACTGGTGAACTCTTCGCCTTATGAGCAGGCCTGGATGATCGCTGTCGAGCTGTCCGACACAGCCGAGCTGGACAAGCTGCTGGATGCCGACAAGTACGAGGCAATGGTAAAAGAATAGTTTGCAGACACACAAAAAGCCGGGGCATTGTTGCTCTGGCTTTTTTAGCTTTTTGGCAAAAGCCAGTCGACCGTTGCCGCAGTGGAGGGAGGAAACAGGAGAAAACGCTACAGGTACTTGGGCCTCTAGCGAGGAAGCGGAGACTGGCCGCCTGCGGGGAAAAAGGAAAACCGCGTCCAAAGTGGAGGATTCAGGGAAGCGGGTTCAAGGTGGACGCTTAAAGGCAGATACAAAAGAAAAAAGGCTTCGCCGAGCCGCTAAAGCTTGGCGAAGCCTTTCTATGATAAAACGTCAAAACCTCAAACCACTACCTAAGCTTAAACGAGCGCACCGTATCGTTCAGCTCTTCTGCCATCTTCGCGAGCATGGTCACGGCTGCGGAAATTTCTTCCATCGACGCGTTTTGCTCTTCTGCTGCCGCTGCGACGGTTTGCGAATTGCCGGCGGACTGGATGGCGATTTGCGAAATATGGTCGATCGCTGCGACGATCGTTTGCATTTCCTGGCTGATTTTTTTCATTTCCGCCGACACTTCGTCTGTGCGGGTAAGCAAGTGGGCGGTAGAGTCGGAAATTTGCTCGAAGGCGGTTCCGGTCGCGGTGACCAGCGTCATGCCTTCCCCGAGGATGATGGAGCCGTGGCTCATGGCGGAGATGGCCGATTCGGTATCGCGCTGAATGTCCGTGACGAGGCTGCTCACCTGTTCGGCGGCCGAGCTGGACTGTTCCGCCAACTTGCGCACTTCGTCAGCGACAACGGCAAAGCCTCGTCCTTGCTCCCCGGCTCTGGCGGCTTCGATCGCTGCGTTTAAGGCAAGCAGGTTGGTCTGGCTGGCAATCGAGGTAATCAGCGCGATCATTTGGCCGATTTCCTGGGAGCGCTGTCCAAGTGCGTTGACCACCGCTGCGGTTTGCTCCATTTGTCCGTGAATTACCGTCATGTGCTCCACTGTCTTCGCGGCCATCTGGTTTCCTTCTGCAGCCTGGCGATTGGCATCGCGAGTAGAGGAGCTGACTTCCTCGATGCCTTTTTCCATCAACGAAATATGCTGGGCGATTTCGTTGATGACATCGCTGCCCTGATTGGTCGCGTCCACCTGCTGCTCTGTTCCGTAGGCGATCTCCTGCACAGACTGGGCAATTTGCTCCGTCGCTTTGCTCGTCTGCTCTGCGCTCGCCATCAGTTGTTCGGAAGTAGCGGCGACTTGCTGGGCGCTGTAGCTGACCTGGCTGAGCGTTTCGCGCAAGGTGGCGGTCATCGTATTGAAGCGGCTTGCCATGACGCCCATTTCATCGGCTGTCTTGACGTCCATCGTAGCGGTGAAATCGCCGGAGGAGAGAGCTTGAGAAAGCTGGTTGGCCTTGTTGATTTGTCCGGTCAAATACTTGCTGAAAAAATAAATGACGGCAATCAGGATCAACAGCCCAAGCAGACTGACAGCGAGAAGCCGGTAAGCCAGAGCGTTCAGAGGCTTGGCAAATTCATTTTCCGGCATGACGAGCGCGATAGTCCAATTTGTGTCAGGGATTTTTTGGAAATAGACGCGATTGACGCCATTGTCATCGGAAAAAGTTGTCATGCCTTCATTTTCAGCGAGAAGAGCGGGGCCGATCTCTGCGAGCGACGCGTTGCTGTCGGTTTGCACGGATTGGACCATCAGCTTGTCCGACTGGGGATGGGACAAGTACTTGCCGTTCTGATCCAGCAAAAAGGCCCAGCCCGTCTCGCCTACTTTTGTACCCGAGACCATCGCTTGAATATCCGTGAGCGTGATGTCGTCTGTCGCTACACCCAAAAGCTTTTTGTCTGGGGAGTAAAACGGAGCTACGACTGTCGTCATGGAGACTTTGGAAATCTCGTCATAGTACGGCGGTGAGTAATTTGTCGGTTTTTGGGTCGACGCACCGATCTTGTACCACTCTTGCTCAGGATAGTTATAGGACGATGTACTGTACTCGTACGTAATGCTCACCTTGCCGTCTTTTTTGGCAGCGTAAGTAGCAACGAACTGCTTGCTCGGATCAAAAGCGTAAGGCTCCATGAAAATTCCCATGCCAACAGACGTTTCGTTGACGAGAACTGTTTTGCTCAGCAGGGAATCCAACTGCTCCAGCGAATAAGTAATGGGGCTCATTTCGATGACGCGCGCCATGTTCAGCGTCACCTTGCTGTGTGCTTCCAGTTCTTTCTCCACTTTGCTGCCGAGCACGTCCAACTGGTAGTTCATCTTCTCCGTCAGTTCCTTGTTCAACTGGGCGTGGGAAAACATGAAGGCCATGCTCATCAGAAGTACTAAGGTAAGGACAATGACTGGAAGGGTAATCGCAAGTGTCCGGGCGCGAAGACTTTTAAAACGAAACATAAAACCGCTCTCCTTTTATTGTGACTAGCTGACTAACTATTCTCTTTATCGGCGTGATTCGAACTTCTTTGCACGATTTTTAGGCATGTACCGACAAAAAACTTCAAACTAATCAGAAAACGGTGTTCAAACGCAGGCAAATCGAGTACAATGGTATGACAATTTGTTTTGCCATAAACCGATTGGTATCTTTTTGCGGTAGAGCAGCAGAGGGATTACGGGTTACAATGCGGATACAGACAGAGAGTTTCGACCAGACGCTTCTAACGCTTTCGCTGTTTGGCGAAGAAGGAGGGAGACTATTTATGAGTTTTTGTTGCGGTGCAGGAATGGTAGGTTCCGTAGGCTCAGTCCGTCATTATAAAACGCTTGTACACAATGTCCCCATCATGTTTTGTCCTGTTTGTGACAGAATTGAGGTTCATCCCGGTATTGAGGGAGAGTACGAAATTTTAGTAGAATATGCTCAAGGGGATCAGGCGCCCGAAGTCGATTTCGCCGATTTTGTGAGTGTTGACAATACATCGGAGTTGTTTGAGAATTGTACCATGACGGATGAAGCAGCCAGCTTCGCCGATGTTTTGAAGCAGCAGATTGATATCTCCTTGGATTTGCTCGGTATTGCCAAGGAGTTAAAGGATGAAGAGTGGCGCGAAGCACTCATGATTCGTTTAAAACGGTTAAGCGAGCGACTGAAGCAGTACAATAAACGCAAGCAGGTGTCGCAAAAAAGCGCATGACCTTTAGTTGACGTGGGAGGCAGTGTGAATGTTTCATTTGAAAGGCGTTCACCACATCGCATTGAATTGCAGCGATGTCGTGAAGGTAGCTCGGTTTTTTAAGGACATTTTGGAAGTCCCCATCCCGGAAGAGAATATGGTGGAAGGAGCGCCTGTCTACTTTCAAATCGGCACATACACACGGATCGGTCTCCATCCGCACGACGGGGCGGAAGGCAAAGGCGGCGTAGGGCAGGTCGATCACCTCGCTTTCTCGGTAACGAGCCGCGCTGAGCTCGACTATCTGGTCGACAAGCTCGAGGCGGAAAACATTTGCTACCGTGGCCCGATCACGCAGCCTACGAGCTACAATTTGTATTTTGAGACACCGGATGGTCACCATCTGGAAGTCCGACTGGATAAAGACGAATTTGATGAATAACGGATGGATCAGAAGAGCATCTGCGGCCGCGGGTGCTCTTTTCGTTTTTGCGCAACAGATGAAAAAGCCTGTCGAGAAAAAGTCGGCCGCCCTGACAAGACCCGACAGTGGTTCTCATCCCTCGCCAAAGGATTCGACTGAGCGAGCCACGAACCCAATGGGAGAAGAGAGGGGGACGGATTTTTATGATCGGAATTGGCAGACTGCTTTACGAGGTAGGCGAGCGCCTACAAAAGAAAACGCATTTGCACTATATGACAGCAGGCTGGGAAAAGCGGATCGGGATCGTCGTCGACGACACGCAGTCGCGCTGGCAACTCACGATATCAAAAGGCAGCATTTCGGCAGGCGTCTGGGAGGAGGAGCAGTCCGCCGATCTGATCGTCAGGGGCGGCGAGCGGCAGATGGAGATGCTGTTTGGCGGAGACGAGCTGGTCTACACCTTGGCCAAGCAGCAGGTGAAAATAGCAGGGACATTGCGCGACCAGTTGAAGCTGGATGCGATTTTGCGCTTGACGTGCAAATAAAAGCTGGCTGATCCCGTTTCCAAATAAAGGCGCCCGCATGTGCTATAATGAGGAAGAAACGATGGGGGAGGCGCAAATATGTCTGATAGCTTGGCGTTGAAAGAAACAGTCGCTGCACGTGCGCGAAACATTGACGAAACATTCAGTCACTTGCACGCGAATCCGGAAATTAGCTGGCAGGAAGTCGAGACGACGAAGTACTTGGCCGAGAGAATGCAAGCACTGGGGCTTGCAGTCACTACTTTTGCAGATTGTACAGGGCTTGTCGCGGAGTGGGGAGAAGGGAAGCCTGTCGTCGGGCTGCGCACCGATATCGACGCGCTGTGGCAGGAAGTAGACGGAGAGTGGCGCGCCAATCATTCCTGCGGGCATGACGCGCACATGACCATGATTGTCGAAACGGTAGAGGCGTTGATCGCTTCCGGGTACAAGCCTCCGGGCACGCTGAAAGTTTTGTTCCAGCCCGCTGAGGAAAAAGGAACAGGCGCCTTGAAGCTCGTGGAAAAAGGCGTCGTGGACGACATCGACTATTTGTACGGCGTCCATCTGCGCCCGATTCAGGAAATGGCGAACGGGACGGCGGGGCCAGCCATCTACAACGGCGCCGCGATGTTTTTGTACGGAGAAATTACAGGCGTATCTGCACACGGAGCAAGGCCGCACCTCGGAATCAACGCGATTGAAGTCGCGGGTGCGATCATTTCCGGGATCGGACAAATTCACATCAATCCGATGGTTCCGGCGACAGTGAAAATGACCATGCTGCAAGCCGGAGGAGAGAGCTACAACATCATTCCGGACAAAGCGAGATTCGCCCTTGACTTGCGGGCGCAAACCAACCAGGCGATGGATGAGCTAGTCGGGCGCGTCCGCCAGATGATCGAAGGGATCGCGACATCCTACCAGGCGTCGATCGAACTTACGGCCGGATCGCGAATGGTGGCGGCGGAAGTCGATGAGGAAGCGAAGGAGCTGATGGAGCAAGCGATTGTCGACGTGCTCGGGGTGGACAACCTCAAGGCGGCGCCTGTCAGCCCGGGAGCGGAAGACTTTCATTATTACACTGTAGAGCGTCCGCACATCAAGGCGACGATGCTGGCTCTCGGCTGCGATTTGCAGCCTGGACTGCACCACCCGCAGATGAAGTTCGAACGGTCGGCACTCCGCGACGGCGTCCAGATT
Organism: Brevibacillus sp. NSP2.1; assembly: GCF_000470975.2. Classification (NCBI taxonomy): domain Bacteria; kingdom Bacillati; phylum Bacillota; class Bacilli; order Caryophanales; family Paenibacillaceae; genus Brevibacillus; species Brevibacillus sp. NSP2.1. Next base: position 1,086,475 of record NZ_CP048274.1, read on the forward strand.
CTCAGCCGTGTCATCGTGCGCACGTTTGACAAGCTCGGAGAAAATGCCTCCCGCTAAGCGAATGCGCTGGAAGACCCGCTCATGCAGCGGGTTTTTTGTGTAAGCCATGGCGCAGGCACCATCCAGGGCTGGCGGATCAAGGCGGGCCGCTGTCCAGGCACTTTGTCGCGCCAACTGGTCAGACCAGCGAATTTTCAAAATATCCATTCATTTACGAAAGGGTGGACATAGAGTCGAAGAACTGAAATACTGTAGGGTGGGGAAAACTACTGGGGAGGCTATTCACACATTCTCCACAAGAGATTATAAAATTATGTGGCTTATTTGATTGAATGTGATATACTAATTACAAATCGAACGACATTGAGAAAAGTTACTTTACTTGGATATACATTTTGGGAAGGAGATCGTTCACACATGGAAACCAATACGGTTCACAAGCTTTCTGACATTCTGGGAGCTACACAGGTTTACCGCAACCTGCCTGTAGCTGGGCTCGTTGAGATGGCAGTAAAGCGTGGCGAAGGGATTTTGACCGACAAGGGGGCGCTCAATGCGCTGACAGGCAAGTTTACCGGCCGTTCGCCAAAGGACAAATTTGTGGTGGACGAAGCTTCCGTACACGATAAGATCAACTGGGGTCCGGTGAATCAGCCGATTTCTCCGGAGAAGTTCCAGGCACTCCAGCAGGACGTGCTGCAATACTTGCAAGGCAAAAGCGAGCTGTTTGTATTTGACGGTTTTGCTGGTGCAGACACAACCTACCGTCTGCCAATCCGGGTCGTAACCGAATACGCTTGGCACAGCCTGTTTGCGCGCCAGTTGTTCATCCGTCCATCTGCAGAGGAGCTGGCGACACACGAGGCTGAGTTCACCGTGCTTTACGCACCTGGCTTCAAAGCCAATCCATCTGTACACGGAACCAACTCCGAGACTTTCATCGTTCTGAGCTTCGAGCAAAAGACCGTTTTGATCGGTGGCACCGAGTACGCGGGCGAGATGAAAAAGTCGATCTTCAGCGTCATGAACATGCTGTTGCCTGAGCGCAACGTTTTGTCCATGCACTGCTCGGCCAACGTGGGCAAAGACGGGGATGTCGCCCTGTTCTTCGGACTGTCCGGTACAGGCAAAACAACGCTGTCCGCTGACCCGAACCGCTTCCTGATCGGGGACGACGAGCACGGCTGGTCTGACAATGGCGTATTCAACATCGAGGGCGGATGCTATGCAAAATGCGTCAAGCTGTCCGAAGAGGGCGAACCGCAAATCTGGAACGCGATCCAGTTCGGTACCGTACTTGAAAACGTAGATGTAGACCCGGCTACCCATGTCGCCGACTACGACAGCACGAAGTACACAGAAAATACGCGCGCAGCCTATCCGGTAGACGCAATCTCCGGCGCTGTGATTCCAGGTGTAGGCGGTCAGCCAAACGTCATCATCTTCCTGACAGCCGATTCGTTCGGCGTGCTGCCTCCAATCTCCAAACTGAACAAAGAGCAGGCGATGTACCACTTCCTGTCCGGCTACACGAGCAAAATGGCCGGTACAGAGCGCGGCGTAACGGCTCCGCAAACCGAGTTCTCCACGTGCTTCGGCTCTCCTTTCCTGCCGCTGCACCCGGTTGTGTACGCAGAAATGCTCGGCAAAAAAATTGACGAGCGCGATGTGCAAGTATATCTCGTAAACACAGGCTGGACGGGTGGCCCTGTCGGTGTTGGACAGCGCATGAAGCTCTCCTACACGCGTGCGATGGTAACGGCAGCGCTGAACGGCGATCTGGAAAAGGTAGAGTACGTGGAAGACCCAACGTTTGGCGTACAAGTGCCGACCACTTGCCCGAACGTACCGGCAGAAGTGCTTCAGCCGCGCAACACATGGGCAAACAAGGAAGACTACGACAAGCAAGCTGCCGAACTGGCTGCACGCTTCATCGAGAACTTCCAGAAGAAGTTCCCGGATGCAACAGACATTGCGAAAGCAGGTCCAAAAGCGTAAGCAACGGCTATATATATGGAGGAAACGGCTGGACAATAGCGTCTAGCCGTTTTGTTTTGTCCAAGGCGAGAGCGGCCAGGCAACGCTGCCAATCAGCAGGCTGTGGACAGGGCCGCTATCACAGCTTTTCCATTTGACTCGCGCAAAAGGGTCAGGTAAGCTTCCATAGGAGGCTTTTTCAGCGATGGAAACGAGCGGATTGGATACATAACCAACACGAGGCAAGCTGCTGAACTGGCTGTACGCACCTGTGCCTTTTTTTGTGGCGCTCGGGAGGCGAATCGGGAGAAAAGTTCCTGGAAAATGCCAGGCGATGTATTGGAAAAAGTTGCATGGGAGAAAATGCTTACGTGGCCGTTGTATTTGGGAAGGTTTTTGGAAGCAAAAACGGACTTTCTAAATATAATGATATAAAAAATACAGATATGTTTCATTCCTTGATTTATAATTATTCTTATTATAAGATAGTTATTGAGAATGGATTGAGAATTACCAACTCACTTTTGTGTATGGAGGGAATTCAGATGACAGCAGTACCGCATTTGCAAATAAAAAACCTTCGCGCCAAGATCGAGGACAAAGAGATCCTCAAAGGTTTGAACCTGGAAATCAAGGGCGGCGAAGTGCACGCGATCATGGGACCGAATGGTACCGGTAAATCGACACTGGCATCTACGCTGATGGGCCACCCGAAATACGAGGTAACCGATGGCGAAGTGCTTATCAACGGCGACGACCTTCTGGAAATGGAAGTAGACGAGCGCGCACGCGCAGGTCTGTTCCTGGCGATGCAATACCCATCCGAAATTAGCGGCGTAACCAACTCCGACTTCCTGCGTTCCGCGATCAACGCGCGCCGTGGCGAAGGCAACGAAATCTCCCTGATGAAATTCATCCGCGAGATGGACAAAAAGATGAGCACGCTGGAAATGGACGATTCTTTTGCGCACCGCTACCTGAACGAAGGCTTCTCCGGCGGGGAGAAAAAGCGCAACGAGATTTTGCAAATGATGCTCCTGGAGCCAAGTATCTGTATCCTGGACGAAATCGACTCCGGTCTCGACATCGACGCGCTGAAAATCGTAGCCAACGGTGTAAACGAAATGCGTTCTGCTGACCGCGGTTTCCTGATTATCACGCACTACCAGCGTTTGCTGAACTATGTGAAGCCTGACTTCGTACACGTCATGATGCAAGGTCGTATCGTGAAGTCCGGTGGTCCTGAGCTGGCTGAACGCCTGGAGGCAGAAGGCTACGACTGGATCAAGGAAGAGCTCGGCATCGAGGACGAAACCGTTAACGCCAACGTGTAGGAAGAAGGAGGCAGCAGTGAAATGAGTGTGGATGTACAGCTCCGCTTCGGTTCCGAAGCGATCACCGAGTACTCCAAAGCTAATCAGGAGCCTGCTTGGTTCCTTGAAAAGCGCCTCGCTGGACTGAAGGCGGCGGGAGAGCTTCCGCTTCCCGCTTTGGAGAAAACGAAGATTGATAAATGGAATACTGCCGGGTTCGACCCGTTTCAAACCACTGCCAAGATCGCGTCGGCCAATGAGCTGAGCGAACTGGTAAAAGGGCAAATCGACGTGGACAGCGTGAAAAACCTGGTGGTGCAAAAGAATGCTTCCGCCGTTTTTCATGCCGTGACAGATGAGCTGAAGGCACAAGGCGTCATTTTCACTACGCTCGCTGACGCGCTGCAAAACCATGGCGAACTCGTACAAAAATACATGCACCAGGTAGTGGCGCCAGACGAGCACAAGCTGAGCGCGCTGCATGCCGCAGTCGTAAACGGCGGCGTTTTTCTCTACGTTCCGAAAAACGTGGAAGTGGATGTACCGTTGCAGGCTGTTTACGAAATCGCTGGCGACCATGCGCTTCTTTGCCCGCATGTGCTGATCGTGGCAGAAGCGAACAGCAAAGTGACCTACGTGGATACATACGTATCTGGCGAAGGCAAAAGCATGGTAGCCAACAGCATTGTCGAAGTGTTCGTAGGGGCAGGCGCATCCGTGCAGGTAGCTTCTGTGCGTTCCTTGTCCGCAGAGGTTCACGACTACAGCTTCCGTCGCGCAACGGTTGACCGCGATGGCAAAATGGAATGGATTTTGGGCGAGATGAACGACGGCAACACCGTTGCCAACAACACAACCATCCTCAAAGGAACTGGTTCGAATGCACTGACCAAATCCATTTCGGTAGGGACAGGTTCCCAGCGTCAAAACTTGACTTCCCAGGTTCAACATATCGGCACCCACTCCGAGTCGGACATGGTGAGCAAGGCCGTTATGACAGGGGAAGCAGTCAGCATTTTGAATGGGATCACCAAAATCGAAAAAGGCGCTGAAAAAGCAAACGGTGTGCAGGCGGAAAACATCCTGATGCTGAGTGACAAAGCTCGCGGCGACGCCAACCCGATCCTGTTGATCGACGAGGATGACGTTAAAGCGGGGCACGCTGCTTCGGTAGGACGCTTCAGCGAAGAGTCCATCTACTACCTGATGTCGCGTGGAATTACCCGTCAGGGCGCAGAACGTCTGATTATTCTCGGCTTCCTCGATCCGGTTGTGTCCGAAATCCCGGTGGAAGAAGTGAGAAACAAACTCCGTCAGGCGCTTGAAAGGAAGTTAGGCTAATGGACGCCAAGGAGCTTCGGAAATATTTTCCCATCCTTCACCAAGAGGTAAACGGGCACCCGCTCGTTTATCTGGACAATGGAGCAACCTCTCAAAAGCCGCTTCCGGTAATTGAGGCGATGGATAAATACTACAAGGAGTTCAACTCCAACGTGCACCGTGGCGTGCACACCTTGGGCAACCGAGCGACTGACGGCTACGAGGGCGCGAGAGAGAAGGTTCGCGCCTTCATCAACGCCCGCGAGACAGCGGAAATCGTGTTCACGCGCGGCACGACCTCCGCGATCAACACGATTGCTTACGGCTACGCTCGCCTGGTTCTGAAGCCTGGGGATGAGATTGTCACAACGCTGGTAGAGCACCATGCCAATTTCATTCCGTGGCAGCAGGCAGCCAAGGCAACCGGAGCGACCTTCAAGTTCATCCCGCTGGCAGAGGACGGGACCGTCACTCTGGACGCGGTAAAAGAAACGGTTACGGACAATACCAAGATCGTAGCGATTCACCATATTTCCAACGTACTTGGGGATACTACTCCGATCAAGGAAATTGCCCAGATCGCGCATCAGCACGGCGCTCTTCTGTTTGTGGACGGGGCCCAGGGCGCTCCGCACAAAAAAATCGACGTCCAGGATTTGGATTGCGATTTTTACGCGTTTTCTGCGCACAAGATGGCAGGCCCGACAGGCATCGGTGTCCTGTACGGCAAGCGCGAGGTGCTGGAGCAGGTCGAGCCGATGGAATTTGGCGGCGAAATGATCGACTACGTGGATAAGTACGACTCTACGTGGAAGGAGCTGCCGTGGAAATTCGAAGGCGGCACGCCGATCATCGCAGGCGCGATCGGACTCGGGGCAGCGATTGACTTTTTGCAGGAAATCGGTCTGGAAAACATCGAGCGCCATGAAAAGCATCTGGTGAAATACGCCATGGAGCAAATGCGCGAGATCGAGGGACTGACGATTTACGGCCCGCAGCAGGACCGCAGCAGTTTAATTACATTCAATCTGGATACGGTACATCCGCATGATCTGGCGACTGTGCTGGACAGCTACGGAATCGCAGTTCGTGCGGGCCATCACTGCGCCCAGCCGCTTATGCGCTGGCTGAATGTGACGGCTACCGCTCGGGCAAGCTTCTACCTGTACAACACAGAAGAAGAAGTAGATGTGCTGATAGCGGGATTGAAGAAGACGAAGGAGTATTTCGGCAATGTCTTCTCTTGATGATTTATACCGCCGCGTCATTATGGACCACTACCAGAAGCCGCGCAATCGCGGCAAGCTGGAAGAATCCGACGGACTCATTGTGAATTTGAATAACCCGACTTGTGGCGACAGCATCTCGCTCTCCTTGAAGGTTGAGGAGGGCAAGGTGGTGGACGCGAAGTTTCTAGGCGAAGGCTGTTCGATCAGCATGTCATCCGCTTCGATGATGACGGATGCGGTCAAGGGCCTGCCAGTGGAAAAGGCACTTGAGCTGGCGCACAAGTTTTCCGATATGATGCAGGGCAAAGAGATCGACGATTCCATTGATCTGGGTGACATCGAAGCTTTGTCTGGCGTAGCCAAGTTCCCGGCGCGCATCAAGTGCGCCACTCTGGCCTGGAAGGCGCTGGAGCAAGGCATCAAGCAGGCAGAGCAGAAATAGCAGTCAGGTATGGACATGAATGAAGAAGGAGTGAGCAACGATGGCTAAAAAAGCCCCTGAGATACAGGATTACCAGTACGGCTTTCACGACAAGGACGTCTCTGTATTCCGGACGAAAAAGGGTCTGACCCGCGAAATCGTCGAGGAAATTTCCAAGATCAAGGATGAGCCGGCGTGGATGCTGGAATTCCGCTTGAAAGCCCTGGACATTTTCAACAGCATGCCGATGCCGAAATGGGGTGGCGACCTGGACGACCTCGATTTCAATAGCATCACGTACTACGTAAAGCCTTCGGAAAAGCAAGGCCGTAGCTGGGATGAGGTGCCGGAAGAAATCAAGGCGACTTTTGACAAGCTGGGGATTCCGGAAGCAGAGCAAAAATTCCTCGCGGGTGTATCCGCTCAATACGAATCCGAGGTCGTTTACCACAACATGCAGGAGGACCTGGAAAAACTGGGCGTTCTGTTCTGCGACATGGATTCGGCAGTGAAGCTGTACCCGGATATCGTGAAGGAATACTTCGCGACCGTCATCCCGCCAGCAGACAACAAGTTTGCGGCGCTGAACTCGGCTGTATGGTCCGGCGGCTCCTTCATTTACGTGCCAAAAGGCGTAAAAGTGGAAACTCCGCTGCAAGCGTACTTCCGCATCAACTCGGAAAACATGGGCCAATTCGAGCGCACGCTGATTATCGCTGACGAAGATTCGTTCGTGCACTATGTAGAGGGCTGTACAGCTCCGATCTACAGCACGGATTCCCTGCACTCCGCCGTTGTAGAAATCATCGTGAAAGAGCGCGCACGCTGCCGCTACACCACGATCCAAAACTGGTCGAACAACGTTTACAACCTCGTGACCAAACGCGCGGTTGCTTACGCAGACGCGAACATGGAATGGATCGACGGCAACATCGGCTCCAAGCTGACCATGAAATACCCTGCAGTTATCATGAAAGGCCCACGCGCCAAAGGTACTGTCCTGTCCATCGCGGTAGCAGGCAAAGGCCAGCACCAGGACGCAGGTGCGAAAATGATTCACTTGGCACCGGATTGCACATCGACCATCATTTCCAAATCGATCTCCCGCGACGGCGGAAAAGTAACCTACCGCGGTCTGGCCCAGTTTGGGCGCAAGTCGGAAGGCTCCAAGTCCAACATCAAGTGCGACACGCTGATTCTGGATAAACTGTCCACGTCCGACACGATCCCGTACAACGAGATCATGAACGACAACATCACGCTGGAGCACGAAGCGACTGTCTCCAAAGTGTCCGAAGACCAGCTCTTCTACCTGATGAGCCGCGGCCTGACAGAAGCCGAAGCGACCGAAATGATCGTCATGGGCTTCATCGAGCCATTCACGAAGGAACTGCCGATGGAGTATGCGGTGGAGATGAACAGATTGATTAAGTTCGAGATGGAAGGCAGTATTGGGTAGGAAACGATAAAACGTTGTTGCCCCAGCATTTTATAAGTGGCATACGTGTTTTAAAAAATAATCGTGCCGATTCAAAATGTTCCTTTGGTGTAGAAGGCGAACTTTTATGTTCGTCTTCTTCCATTTTTTCGGCGATGGACCAGGAGCGAGAGAAGCAGCTCACTGCGCTGCGAACGCTTTGCGTGACGCGGGGTATCCTGAAATATGACGAAGCCCTCCTTCAGAATTCTAGTCTGGAGAGGGCTTCCCTTGTTTATTCTGATTCATGTTGCTTCACTAGCACAGGAATACACATGCCAGTTCATACTTCTTCAATATGTTACATTCATCAACAACGTAAATCTCCAATGGATCTTTGAGGATAATATCAAAAATGTCTCGTAGCTCCTTTGGAAGCACAATGCGTCCAAACTCATCGACTTTTCTAACAACCCCGGTTGCATTCATCGTTTATTACTCGAAACTGAATAAAAATTGAGCAAAAAAGTGGAAATAAATCTAGGATGTGTCTGAAAACTCATTATTGAGTTAGTTTAAAGATGGACGCGACATATACAAACGCTAGGAATGATTTGGCCAGCTTGTCGTAACGAGTAGCGATTCGTCGAAAATGTTTGATTTTATTGAAGAAGCACTCCACCAAGTGCCGTTCTTTATAGCGATACCAATCCACTTTCCAAGGATTTTTATTATTCGCTTTAGGCGGGATGGTGTACGCTGCCTGCTTAGCCGTAATCCAATGCCGAATGCCTTCTGAGCCGTAGGCTTTGTCACCAACAATATGGCTTCCCGTAAGATCAAACCCTTGAAGCAAATTGATCGCTGGAACGGAATCATAGACGTGCCCCCCCGTGAGAAGAAAAGCGAGGGGATTCCCTAATCCATCGACGACGGTATGAAGTTTGGTTGTCTTTCCGCCACGGCTGACGCCTATGTGCTGATTTACTTCGTGTCCTTCTGCGTTTTTTTAGCACCCGCACTGTGTTGATGAGCTTTGACCGATGTAGAATCGATGCTCAAGTTTTCAAAGTCAGGTTCTACGTGAAGAGCTTGGAAGATGGCGACAAGTAATCCGGTATCTCTCCACTTGCAGAAGCGACTGTAGACCGTTTTCCATGAACCATAAAGTTCTTCCGGCAAATCTCGCCAAGCCGCACCACTTCGGGCAATCCAAAGAATGGCATTAAACATGGTACGATTACTTAATTTGGACGGACGTCCTGTTCGATAGGGGGGGAACATGTCCTGAATTTGTTCCCACTGTTCATCGTTTATTTCGTACCGTCTTTGAATCATGCTCGTTGCTCCATTCGTTTTTCCTAAATCATACCACATTTTCTTTAGTTTTCAGACACGTCCTAAAATTATGCTAAATTTTAAAAAGGGGTATATGGGTAATATTGTAAAATTAGGGTGATGGTTAATTTTTTGAGAGATAATTGAAAAGCCAAAAAAAGAAGATTATTGATGTTGGAAATACAATGATAAAAATTATTAGTGTCTCTTTTGGATTCTTAATCGAATCACGAATAAAATTAGAGAAACCAAGTGTAAAGAAAAACGTGATATTTTCAAAAGCTTTGTCTGCAAGGCTTTTGTTTTGATCATCATTGTTTTTCAAAGTAAACACCTCTTTTGGGTTTATTACACAATATTACCATTTATTTCACTGTTAATAAATAGTAAAGGGTCATGAATAATGAAGAAAATTACAAGCACACTGTTAGCTTTATCGGTTGTAGGAATGTCTATATTTTCGAATTTTGCTGTAGTACCTACAACTTTCGCGAAAAGTAGCAAGGCTTATGAAAAAATTCCTCAGCCTAAATTTGATTCTTATAAGATTGAGTTAAATGATGGATATAAAATTGTTTCCGAAAGTGTTGAAATAAACAAAAATGATGATTTCATCGAGACATCAGTTTATTCAAGAGAGGATTTTTTTGATAATGACGGTAAATATCAAAATACTGTCCTTGAGATTTCTTCTTTCCACAATGATTTCGAGACTGGAGAGGCAAAGAATAAATTCCTAACTAAAACGGTTCATGATGAAAAAGGAAGAAAGACGTTGTCAAGTAAAAAAACTGTCTCTTTTGAGATTACTGATTTTGAAGCAGAGATTGAAAGTTATTTTGAAGATGAAGAGGGGGCATTTGATAAAATCGAGGGGTATACTCTAGAAGACGTTAAAGAAGAGAAGGAAACAATAAATAAAGAAATTGAAAAGAATAATAATTCCATTGGTTTAAAGGCTGTTTTAGCCAGAGGAGCTTTTGACAATTATTACAACCATGATAATAAATCGGGAGACTTTGAAATTCAGGCTTTGAGTGCCTCAGCACATGAATATATTAGGATTACAGGTAATGAAGATGATGGGGATAACTCTGACTCTTTGTCGAATTTCAAGAGCTATATAAAAGCTTATGAAGATGCAGTTATTACAAAAATGGATCGAGAAGAGTTTAGAGATGAGGTAAATGCTTGGGCTAGCGGTATTTCTTCCTTCCTTACTATTGGCCAATACGGAGGAGAATATTTAAAAGGACCAGCGGGATGGGTTAAAGGAGTTAAGTACCTTGGAAAAGCGTTCATGGTTGCTAAGTTAGCCCTTTGGACAACACAAGCCTATGCTTCAGGGGCGGTCTTGGGTTACTCAAATATTGCAGCAGAAAATCTAGATAACGCTAGAAAAGAATTGAATTACAAAAACTGGACGAATGTAAGAATGAAGATTGTTAGCGGATACTAAGAGTGTGGAGGGTATTTATTAGACTCTCAAATTATTACTCATGCGAGTTTAAGACAATGTAGGCGTAGCTTCCCTCCCTAATCTAATCGATGTAGGGAGGGGTGTTTTTATTTGAGCCTTTTGCAGATTTCTGAGCCCTTTCGTATCAAGCACTTGAAAAGCATAAAAAAGGACTTCACCCCAAGAAGGAGAAGTTTTCAAGCAACCACACACGAAAACTTTTCGAGGAAGGTGAAGTCACTTGTATATTCTCCAGCCATCACTTTTTTCCTTTGAGGAACTGCAAAAACTTGAATCGAAAGAACGTCTGCCCTTATTTTTTTCGGTTCTGGACTTACGCCCGTACGCCAAAGAATTGAGAAGCATTACGCCCCAAGGGGCAACGGGACACAGCCGCGAAGCGATTTTACGGTCTTTGTTGGCGGCTCCTTTCGAAGGAATTTCGCAATTTACTGCTCTTCATCTGAGACTCACAAGTGATTTACGCTTTCGTTACCAGTGTGGGTTTCCCATTGATCGACCCGTTCCATCCATTGCAACGTTTAGTCGCGTATTTGCTCAAATTGTCCAGAAAAGCGTTGCCGAGAAGCTGTTTTACGACCTCGTCATGCAATGCCGTGAAGAGGGAATCATTACAGGAACGACCATTGCCATCGACAGCACGGCGATTGATGCGTATGAAAAAAAGCAACCGAAATCTCGCTGCCAAGGAACAGGAAACGCCACCTGGGGAGCCAAGTTCGACTCCTTTGGCAATAAAATCACGTGGTTCGGTTACAAAATTCATCTGGCAGTAGACGCGGACAGCGAATTGCCTGTTGCTTTAGAAGTCACTCCTGCTCACGTCAACGATGGAGACATGGCTCCTCCTCTCCTGGCACAAGTGAACAACCAAGCCAAGGAAGTGTGTAAGAATTACGTGATGGATGGTGGATACGATCATCTCAAGAACTACGAAATCGCTCATCAATACAAGGCACAGGCTATCATTCCTCTAAACCTCCGAAACGAGAAAGAGCCACCTGCTGGTTATACGTCAAACGGAACGCCTCGATGCAGCATGGGATTTGAAATGGTGTACGCAGGTGCTGACGGAACCCATCTCAAATTTCGTTGCCCGCATGTGATGGGAAAAGTAGAGTGCCCACACGGCTCAGCTTGGTGCTCTTCCTCCAACTACGGAATGGTCGTAAAAGTGAACGTCCACGATGATCTCCGCAGATTTTCTTTGCCACATCGGGACACAAAGAATTGGAAGAAGATGTATCACAAACGGACGAGTGTAGAGCGATGCAATGCCCGTTTAAAGGAAAACCTGACAGCGAATGATCTACATGTCGGTGGCATTCAAAAAGTGAAAACGTATGTGTATTTGAATGCTATCGTATTATTGGTGTCTGCTCTGACAGGAAAGAAAGCCAAGCCATCCAAAAAAACGGCCTAAGCACTCTTTTGAAAAAAGCAGCATCGCAAAATTCTGTCCGAATGACCATCTTGCTTTTAGGCTTTACCTTATAAAAGTGGCATTTCCCACTTTACGTACCATTAAACTTCATTTTTTAAACGAAAACCTAATTTTGCAAAAGGCTCATTATACAAAAACAGCACGATTGTTAAGCGTGCTGTTTTTTTCTGAAATCGCAAATATTAGTTATATTATAGTGTAACTGGAAAAACAGGTTAGGAAAACTAAAGGAAGTGACAAGCTTGGACGCAAAGAACGCGCATTACTGGATCACTGTGATATTCGCGGGGCTGGTATTTTTGTTAGTGCTCAACTACATCCCCGCCCAAGACACTGTACAAGAACAAATCTTTGCAGAGAGAGGATATAAGATTGTAAGCCAATCAGAAAGCATCGCTACTGAGTTTATTTTCGACCCAACATGGGTTCCCCAAGCAGGAGAAAGCAAAACTATTGACTTCATTTTTTACGATGCTAACAATACTCAAATCTATGTTAGCGAGGTCAAAAATAATGGACAAATGACATATGTAAATTTGAAATTCAGCTCGAATTACAATAAAGAGGGAGGGAAGTTTGTCACTTCTACTGTGATTCACAAAGACAACGGCCAATTGAATTATTCGGGTGTTCTAATCAAGCCGCGCTTTTATGATGTGCAAAACAACGAAGAACTTGCCATGGAGTATAGCACTGGGATAGGGCCAGATGACTTGATAACGCTAGGTTTTGGGAAAAAGGAAATGGAACAATTTAGCGGGAAGAAAATAGCTGTAAAACTAAGTAATTTAAACTTGGTTCAATATCGAAAAATATAGCTTTTCAAGGAGGAACGGAATCGCTGTCTTGTCAGTGAAACAGTCGCCACCGTTTGACCACAGATGGCGGAAGCAAAACTAAACGGTCCTTTTTTCAACTGTTGCCCACCGAGATCAGAGTTTTAAAGTCTGACTTTAAAACCCCGAATATGCGAGAGTATGTTGCTGCCACTTCCTTCGCAAAGACAGCCCCTTACCAAAAAAAGCGCCAAGAAGAAGGCGCGTTATGCCCCCCTCCTGGCGCTCTCCCATCGAAACAACACTACCCCCTGCCCTGCAACCGGCTGCACAGCTCATCCAGCGTTTGAATAATTGATAATAATTGCTCCGAGGATGAATCCAGTTGGTCGGCGGACTGGGAGAAAAGCGTGACTTGCTCCTCGATCTTATGCAGTTGCTGATTGATGCTGGATAGCGATTGGTTGATTTCTTTGGAAGAAGCGTTGGACTTGTCGGCGAGCTTGCGCACCTCGTCGGCGACGACGCCGAAGCCGCGGCCGTGCTCTCCGGCTCTGGCAGCTTCGATGGCGGCATTCAGGCCGAGCAGGTTGGTTTGGGCAGATACGTCGGAGACGAAGCGGCTTAAGCTTTCGATTTCTTCGTTTTGCTGCTTGAGCACGCGCATCGATTGGACGATTTCCTCATTGTATTCCGCTAGCGTGGTGGCGGATTGGGCGAAGACGGAGGAGATTTGCAGCGCGGCTTGGGTAGTCGTTGCCAGTTCGGCGGCCATTTGCTCCATGTTGTTGCGGTAGGCGGCGTTTTCGCGCATCGTTTCGCCGATGTACTGCTCCAAAATGATAGCCGAGTCGAAAAACACCCTTTTGGACAGCGCCTGGTAGAAGGCGTCTGGATCGGGGAGGGCGTGCAGCCGTTCTGCAAATAGCCGCAAATAAAGAGAATAGCCTCCCAAAAACCAGGAGGCAGACAAACCGATCCGGGCATGCGTCGAGCCGATGCGTTGACGGCTGGCGATATAACTTTCGTCAATGACATGGCTCGCCAATGTTTCGATGTAGTCGTACTGCATGCTTTTCAATCTGTCTACCGCGGCATTGGCGTGAATCAGTTGCCGCAGGTGCGAATGCCGCTCCAGCTCCTCGTAAAAACAGTCCACGATTTCATGCAAGTGAGCCTGAAAAAACCCCTTCTGACTGGCTAACAGATCCAAATCCGCCTCTGTCAAAGCGTAAAACTCCAGTAATTCTCTCCACTTCTGTTCTACTGTAACTATGTTGACGACCCCTTTTTCTTGTCTGCTTGTCTGATATGTTTTGGTAAACACTATTCAAATTCTATCAGAAAATTCATGGGAGAATGAAGGGATTTTGAGAATGGTTTGCTAATTGGTTGAAAAAAGTCCGGGAAAAACGCTTCGGAAGCGTCGAAAAGGGCCAGAAACCGAACAAAAAAAGCGAACCTAAACAAGAATCTAAAGACAAACCAAAAAGCAGGTCATCCGAGGAAGGCATCCCTCCGTGAGCATGTCTTTTTGCGGGAGACACTTGCTTGACCGAGGGCAGCACCAGCGCTTGGCTTGTACATTCCTTTGGGGCAGTGCTAAAATAAATAAGTATGGTTGAACACGCTGCATCGCCAATAAGACACGCACGCAAAGTATGCTTACTTTTACGGGCATGCTTTTTTGGGGCGATCACGCTTGAGAAAAATCCATCTCGACATAAAGGCAACGGAGAAAGACGGCGGAGGTCCGGGCAAAAAGACTGGCGAAGCCAAGTTTTCGCCTGGGGAACCGCACATTTTTTTCTTGTTGAAGCGGGGATATACATATGCTAGTAACAGGGCAACTGATGCAACATTGCGAGCGTTTTTGGGGGAGCCGGGGAGAGCTGTATCAGGCGGAAGAGGCGGATGTGCTGATTGGCGTCTATCCGGCGTCGCGCAGGCGCGGATGGTGGACATACGTTACGCTGGAGCTGCACAAAACGGGAGCGAGCGAATGTATGCTGTATTCCTACCGCTTTCAAAAGGAAATGATTGCGCACCTCGCAACGATCGCTTCGCAGGTGATTCGTCAGTGGGAAAAAGAGCGGACGCGCGTGCAGGCAGGAGATGTGTTTATGCTTGCCGACGCTATTGTGGAGGGCTCTGTGCTGAATCACGCGGTTCTTACTCCAGCCTTTTTTGAGGAAGTCGGCTTTGAATATTATACAAACGGTACGGATGTAATCCGGTTTATGATGCTGCATGCGATTGCGGAATCGGAAGCCCGGTATGTAGAGAGCTTTGGACTGGATGCACTGCAGGAACGGTTTGCGGACGTTGGTGTCGATTCCCTGCATGTATTGCGTCCCCCTGCCATCTGAGAAGGGAGCGAGCGGGATGAAAGAGATTCGGTTGAGAGTGACCGTAGTGGTTTGGCATGAAGGCAAAATTTTGGTGATCCGGGAAAAGAGCAAGAAAGGGATTTTTTACAGTTTGCCGGGCGGAAACGTGGAGTATTTGGAAGCGATACCAGATGCGACGAGAAGAGAAGTGTGGGAAGAAACGGGATTGCTCGTCGAAATGGAGCGTCTGCTGTGGGTGGATGACCGGATTGACCAGGAAGGCAACGGAAAGCACACCGTAGGGATTGCCGTGCTGGCCAAACTGGTTGGCGAGGAGACGACGCCAATCCCCGGTGGGCTGGAGGATGAGGAAATCGACTGGGCTGGCTGGGTGACGCTGGAGGAGTGGCGGGCGCTGCCGCAGTACCATAGCGCGCGGCCTGACCAGGTTTTGCAAGCGTTGAGCGACCCGGTTTATCGTCCGGGGTATATGGGGAACATGCTGGATCAGACCAATTGAACGAAAAGACGCGTGAGCACCGTCCTGCAAAAGCGGGACGGTGCTTTTCGTTGTTTCCCGGGTTCTCGCCGAGGAGCTGCTTGTGCGCCCCGCCCCGTCTGACCGGAAGCTACTTGTTATTCGCCGTTTTGCCGTTAGTCGACGGCGCTTTTTGCTTTTGCTGTATGGACGCATTTTTCCCTCTGGCAACGGCGAAAACGACGATGACGGCGGCCAGCACGGCTCCCGGCGTGAACGGCTCGGAGAGGAGCAGCCAGGCGGCGAGGATTGAGAGAAACGGCTGCAAGTACTGGGTCTGGCTGACTCGCGCAACTCCGCCCAGCGCCAGTCCGTGGTACCAGGCAAAAAAGCCGAGGAACATGCTGACGACGCTGATGTAGCCGAAGCCTGCCCAAACGGTCCAGGTGGCGTGCTGCAATTGCTCAAGCAGCGGCCCGGCGATGGGCACGACGAGAAATGGAAAGGCGATGAGCAACGACCAACTGATGACTTGCCAGCCGCCCATTGTTTTGGAAAGCTGTCCGCCAACTGCATAGCCGACTGCAGCGGAGATGACGGCGCCGAGCAGGGCGAGGTCGGCCCATTGCAGGGCGCTGAAGCCGGAGAAGACGGCGTAGCCGATAATCGTCAGGCAGGCGACGCCGCTGGAGATCCAGTACATTTTCGCAGGGCGCTCTCCGGAAAAAAAGGCGGCGGCTCCTGCGGTCGCAAGCGGCAGCAGGGCGATAATGACCGCCCCGTGGGTGGCGGGGACGCGCTCCATCGCCCACGAGGAGAAAAACGGAAAGCCGATGACGACCCCTGCCGAGACGAGGACTAGCTGCTTGAGCTGTGCCCAGGTTGGCAGCGGAACGCGTTTCAGCCAAAGAACGAGGGCGGCGAGCAGCGCGGCAATGAGTGCGCGGCCGAGGCCGGCTGACACGGGCGATAGGGTGGTGACGACGACTTTTGTCGCGGGCAAGGTCAAGCTGAAGCTGCACACTCCGAGCAAGCCGTAGAGCAAGCCTGCTTTTTCGGGGGGCATGCTGTTGCCTGGAATTGGTGGTTTGGATGGCGGGCATGTGCTCGTGCTTGGTAGCATCGTGTCGCTGTTTGACTGTCCCTGCACACCTCTGTCCGCTGCCGACTTGCCACTCAGTTGTACGGGCAGGCGACTGTTCCATATCGAGTCACCGCTCGACTGCGCCAGCGCACTCATTTTCAACAACTCGCCATCATCCATCACTGCCCGAGCCCCCACACCCGCCACATTCCGCATCCAGCCAGCTCTCCCCAGCGAACCTCCTGCTTTCATCTGTATCCCGTCCTTTGCTTGTAAAAAATGCGAACTGTTTTTCCAGCTTAGTGGAGGACAGTCAGGAACGGTAGAGCCAATTGGCGGCAGGAGGAGTAAGCCAATTTGTCGAAGCAGTGGCACAAAGACATGGGGGGAGGCGTAGGAGGATGGAATGGAAGCCTGACAAACATGCGGGAGCCCCGGTGTATCAGCAAATTACGAAGAGACTGGAGCAGCAAATCGTTTCCGGCGAGCTGCCGCCCGGGGCGTCCCTGCCTCCCGAGCGGGTATTGGCGAGGCGATACGGCGTCAATCGCGGGACGGTGTCGGCGGCCTATGAGGAGTTGCGCGCGATGGGGCTGCTGCAATCGTGGCAAGGGAGCGGGACATGGGTAAGCCGCCATTTGTGGGGAGTCCGGCAGATGCCGAATTGGTACAAGTACACAAATGGCGGGGCGTTTTTGCCTGCCTATCCGCTGGCGAAGCGCATCCAGGAAGCGTGTCTGGACGAGGGGATTATCAATCTGGCAAAAGCAGAGTTGCACAGTTCGATGATCCCGTCGCTGTCCGCAGAAAAATTGGGTGGGCTACAGCACATGAACCTGGAGCTTGGATACGCCCAGCCAAAAGGCGACCCGGCGCTGCGCGAGGTGCTGGTGGCGCATTTGGCGGAGAACTACGGGATCGAGGCATCGAGCGAAGAGATTTTGGTGACCTCGGGTGGGCAGCAGGCACTGCACCTGATTTCGCAATGCCTGCTGAATCCGGGAGATGCCATTGCCATGGAGGGGCCTTCTTACTCGTATTCGCTTCCGCTGTTCAGCTCCGCGGGCTTGCGCCTGTATCGCCTGCCGCAAGATGAGCAGGGCATCATCACAGAGGCGGTTTCGGCGCTGCACCGCGAGCAGCGCATTCGTATGGTGTTTGTCAACCCGACCTATCACAATCCGACCGGGATCGTGATGAGCGAAGCCAGGAGAGCGCAGCTTCTGGCCGTATGCCAGGAGCAGCGGATTCCGCTGGTGGAGGACGACGCCTACGGGGCGCTTACGCTGGCGGGCCAACCCCGGCCTCCCAAGCCAATCAAGGCAATCGACCAGTCCGGCAACGTGCTGTATGTAAACAGTTTGTCGAAGACGATCGCGCCCGGGCTGCGCATCGGCTGGCTCGTCGGGCCGCGCTCTGTGGTAGAGCGGCTGGCCGATGCCAAGCAGCAGATGGATTTCGGCACGAGCAGCATTTCCCAGCAGTTGGCGCGGCATTTTTTGCAGGAAGCATGCTGGCGCGGCCAGTTGCAAAAGCTATCGGCCTACTTGCTGCAGCAGCAAAAAGCGATGCACACCGTACTCGAAACCGAAATCAAACAGTTTGCGGCATGGAACAGGCCAGGCGGGAGCTATCACATCTGGTGCCGACTGCACGAACCGATCGAGGAAAAAGAGCTGCTGGATGCGGCGATCAGAGAAGGAGTCGTCTTTACACCGGGCGGCGTGTACGGCGCCGAGCCAGGCTGGCTGAGGCTGACCTATTCGTGGGAGGACGCGGAAAAGATCGAGGAAGGGATTCGCCGCCTGAAAAAAGTGCTGCAAACAAGCAGGCGTTAAGGAGCGCTTCCCTGGACCATACTAGGAAAATCACACCGGTATGGAAATGGGGGAGTTCCATGGGATTTTCGCTCATCATCGGTTTTATCGAATCCTGACCTCGTATTATTTGGCGCTTCTGCTTTGGTAATCGGACTGATCCTGCGTTTCGCTACTATATCGCCTACCGCAATCGGCAACTGACCCGCGATGCGGCCTTCGCAAAAGGGGGAGGCTACGCGCTCATCATCTTGTCAGGGGTCGTGATTATCCCCCATATGATCGTTATTTGCATTGGCCGAAGCGGCGGAGGTACGTTTGCACATGTACGCGGATTTCCGCCTGCGCGAACAAGTCATCCCACTCGTCTTTGTGCGCTTTCCAGTAAGCGTACTGATGCCTGCGAAATTCTTCGCCAAAGCCGAAGATGTCGGTCGCGTATTTTTTTTGCATCATGGCAATCAGATTTTCCGCCCGATGCTTGAGCGTGTGGTTAATTTGTTCTTCTTTCTTCCTGATTTTTCCAGAGTAGGGCGATGGTCGAAGCTGTTTTCGGCCACGTTGCCCTCGCCGCGAATCAACAGCGTAATTACCGGCTTCCCGTTTTCGACCGATGTTTTGACGGTAGAGCGGGCGCCCTTTACTTCCATCGTAATGAAATGGGGCCTCTTGTCTTTGTCCAGTTGCTTGACGATCACTTCATCGCCTGCCAAAAACGTTCCGTTAATCCAGCGGAGCGTTTTTACTTCCTGATCGCTCAGCCAGCCGATGAGACGATCTCCTTTCAGGATCGCGCCCCCTGCACAGGGCTGACGATGCCTGCTTCTACGGCAGCTTGTCCGATGACGAGACCGCCGACGATGCCGATCGTCTGGCCCATGATCTTAGGCAAACGCAGCCCGGCTTCCCACAACATTTCCAACGTTACCTCCATGAAGAATGCCTCCATAAGTGAAGGAAACGGCACTTCCGCTCTGGCGGAAGAGATGGTGAGCGCAAGCTGGGTCGGGATCATTCCCGGGTGGTAGGAAATAAGCGCAATGTACAAGGAAGGCAAAATGAGAGCGATACTGGCTCCGAAAATGCGGACGAGGCGGATGGCCGAGCCGATCATCCACCGTTCGTAATAATCGTCGGGCACCTGAAACAGCATCGAAAATGTGACAGGGACGATCAGCACAAACGGGGTGCCGTCTACCATGATGGCAATGCGCCCCTCCAGCAGCATGTGCAAGACTCGCGCCGGATTCTACGAGTATTGCGTCTGCGGAAAAGGAGTATACCAGCTATCCTCAATCCACTGCTCCACTGTTCCGCTGTCCAGCACCCCGTCGATCTCCATGGTCGAGAGACGGGTTTTCACTTCATCGAGAATGACCGGGTTGACGATGCCGTTTATGTACAGGAGCGCGACTTTTGTTTTCGTTCGCCTGCCGATTTGCCGAATGTCCACTTTCAGTTCCGGGTATCTGCGCCGGACGAGCGAAAGGTTGGTGCTCAACGATTCCACGAATGCGTCACGAGGGCCACGGAGCGTACTTTCATTTTCCAACTCTTGCACGCTGCGCTGCTCCATCCCGGTTCCGCTTGCCCGATACCATTTTTGATCTGCACGACTGTAGATCGCGACATTGCCGTATAAAACCGCTTCTATGGCCTCCTGGGCTGTTTCCAAAGAGCGAAAAGGAAACGGGCAATCCGGAACCGCCAGTTTTTCCACAATTTTATCCTGAATATAGTTGCTATCGACCAAGCACTCTAAAAAAATAAGCTGTAGTCATTTTCCCCGCACTGTAGCTGCCGCTTTACATAATCAAAGCTGCCATTCATTTTCTCTGTGATTTCTTGTTCCCAATTCAAAGCAAAACCTCCTGAAAAGGAATACGAGTAGTGTTTTAACAAGCGTCCAAATATATGCAGGAGAAGAAAAAAGACGCAAGCAGAAATGAACCGCAGCCATTGCAAAAGGCCACGATCGGAGTATAATGAGAAATATAATTTGCTAGGTAAATATTTGCGTCGAAGGCTCGTGCCTATATTTTTTTGTCGAAAAGTTGCCTTCGGGCAAAAAAAGTGACTTGATGCACAAATTGGGGTGAGGACATATGCTAACCAGATCAAATTCGAGCGAAGCGGCCCAAAATCAGCAAGGCTGGAGAAATGAGGCTGCTGCGCCATCGCTGCCGGAGGTCCACCGCTCCATGAAAATCCCGGCCAAAGGCTCCTGGATTCGCAAGTTCCTTGCTTTTGCCGGCCCGGGCTATCTCGTGGCAGTCGGCTACATGGACCCGGGAAACTGGGCGACGGACATTGCAGGCGGCTCGCTTTTCGGCTATTCGCTGCTGTCGGTCATCCTGCTGTCCAACCTGATGGCGATCTTGCTGCAGGCATTGGCCGGCAAGTTGGGGATTGTGACCGGACGGGACTTGGCCCAGGCGTGCCGCGATCACTACAGCAAGCCTGTCGCCATGGGGCTGTGGGTGCTGTGCGAGCTTGCCATTGCGGCGTGCGACCTCGCGGAAGTCATCGGCGCCGCGATCGCGCTCAACCTGCTCTTCGGGATTCCGCTCGTGTACGGGGTGCTCATTACAGCTCTCGACGTGATGATCGTGCTGTTTTTGCAAAACAAAGGCTTTCGCTACATCGAATCGCTCGTAATCGCCCTGATTGTGACGATTGGCGCCTGCTTTGCGTTTGAGATGATTTGGTCGCAGCCGGATATCGCAGGCATTTTCGGGGGCTTTATCCCGACGGCCGAGATTGTGAAAAATCCGGAGATGCTCTACATCGCCATCGGGATTTTGGGAGCGACGGTCATGCCGCACAACCTGTATCTGCACTCGTCCATCGTCCAGACGCGCCAGTACGAGCAGACGACATTGGGGAAAAAAGAAGCGATCAAATACGCGACGCTCGATTCGACGATTGCCCTTGTGTTCGCGATGGCGATTAACGCCGCGATTTTGATCTTGTCGTCCGCGACCTTTCACAAGGCAGGCATGACGGACGTGGCCGATATTGCCGATGCATACCATTTGCTGGCGCCGTTGCTCGGAACTACGCTCGGAAGCATTTTGTTCGGCGTCGCGCTGCTTGCGGCGGGCATGAACTCGACTTTGACCGGGACACTCGCCGGACAGATCGTCATGGAAGGTTTTTTGAACTTGCGGATTACGCCTTGGCTGCGCAGGCTGATTACCCGCCTGATCGCGATTGTGCCAGCCGTCATTGTCACCGCGCTGTACGGCGAGAGCGGGGCCACTGACTTGCTGATTTTGAGCCAGGTCATCCTCTCCTTGCAGTTGTCCTTCGCTGTTGTGCCGCTGGTCCAGTTCACTAGCGACAAGGCGAAGATGGGCGAGTTTGCCAACGCCGGATGGCTGAAATGGCTGGCCTGGATCGTGGCCACAGTCATCATGGGGCTGAACCTGTATTTGCTTTTTCAAACGTTTTTCGGATAAACAACGGAAATCCTCTCTGTTTGCCAGGGAGGATTTTCCTTATTTACGCAACCTTTTCCCGGCTGGCTCGTATGAAAAATAGAAGCATTTTTTGAAAGGAGTGACAGGATATGGACGTGCTTGAAACCGTCTACATGGTTTGCCTTGTGAGTGGCATTATTTATACCGTCATATCGCTTTTATTCGGCGATACGGTCTCGGATTGGCTCGACCAGCTTCATCTGCCGCTGTTTCAGCCAATCACTTTTGTAAGCGGCCTCACCGCTTTTGGCGGCGCCGGGTATATTATGTCCCGGTTTACCTCCTTGTCTGATCTGGTCGTGTTTGCTTTGGCCGTGGTCATTGGGGCGGGGCTTGCGGTCTTCGCGTACTTCCTCTGGGTGAAGCCGATGAGCAAGGCGGAAAACTCGACGGGCTATTCGATGGCCCAGCTAGGCGGAAAGCTTGGCGAGGTAGGGACGACGATTCCGGCAGAAGGCTTGGGCGAAGTGTTGCTGCCCATGATTAGCGGGACGACCTACCACATGGCAGCCAGTCTGGAAGGAAAAAGCATCCCGCAAGGAACCCGTGTCGTGGTGGTCGAAGTGCGCGACCATGTCCTGTACGTAATCCCTTTCTCTACTGACTCATAAAAAGGAGCTGAGCGAACATGTTTGAACCTGGCATTTTGACAACGGTCGGTGTCGTCGTCGCAGTCTTTCTCGTGTTAGGTATCGCGTTTTGGGCGCGGTATAAAACGGTTGGCGCCGATGAAGCCATGATCGTGACGGGAAGCTACCTGGGCACGAAAAACGTGCTGAGCGACGAATCCGGCCGCAAGATGAAGATCGTCCGCGGGGGCGGCGCGTTTATTCTTCCGATTTTTCAACAGGCCAATTTTTTGAGTCTTCTGTCTCATAAGCTCGATGTGTCCACTCCGGAGGTTTACACCGAGCAGGGCGTACCCGTCATGGCGGACGGCGTGGCGATCATCAAGGTAGGCGGCTCCATTGAGGATATTGCCACCGCAGCCGAGCAGTTCATGGGCAAATCAGACGAAGCGCTCCGCGCAGAGGCGCAGGAGGTGCTGGAAGGCTACCTGCGTGCGATTCTCGGCAGCATGACCGTAGAGGAAATTTACAAAAACCGTGAGCGCTTTGCCCAGGAGGTTCAGTCGGTCGCGGCGAAGGACCTGAAAAAAATGGGACTGTCCGTCGTC
Source organism: Brevibacillus sp. NSP2.1 (assembly GCF_000470975.2). Lineage (NCBI taxonomy): Bacteria > Bacillati > Bacillota > Bacilli > Caryophanales > Paenibacillaceae > Brevibacillus > Brevibacillus sp. NSP2.1. The sequence goes on from NZ_CP048274.1 coordinate 1,109,558, forward strand.
AGCTTCACGATCAAGGATGTTCGCGACAAAAACGGCTACCTGGCGGCGTTGGGGATTCCGCAGATCGCGGCCGTGAAGCGGGACGCGACGATTTCCCAGGCCGACGCAGACAAGGAAGCGCGGATCAGACAGGCCCAGGCGGAGGAAGAAGCGCGCAAGGCCGAGCTGTTGAAGGAAACGAACATCGCCGAAGCGGAAAAAGAAAAAGAATTGAAGGTGGCCGCCTTCAAGCAGGAGCAGGACAAAGCGCGTGCCAGTGCGGACCAAGCCTACAAGCTGCAGGAGGCTGTCGCCAAACAGCAGGTAACGGAAGAGGAAATGAAGATTGATCTCGTGCGCAAGCAAAAAGAGATCGAGCTGGAGGAAAAAGAAATTTTGCGCCGCGAGCGGCAATATGACGCGGAAGTGAAGAAAAAAGCCGATGCGGACCGCTACTCGGTGGAGCAGGCGGCAGAAGCGGAAAAGGCGAAAAAGCTGAAAGAAGCGGATGCGCTCAAGTACCGGATCGAGGCAGAGGCAAAAGCGATGGCGGAACAGAAGCGACTCGAAGGTCTGGCGATCGCGGAAGCCGAAAAGGCGCGAGGAAGCGCCGAAGCGGAAGTTACCCGTCTCAAGCTGGAAGCCGAAGCGGAAGGGAAGGAAAAGCTGGCGGAAGCATTCGAAAAGTTCGGGCATGCGGCCGTCCTGGACATTATCGCCAAGATGCTGCCTGAGCTGGCTGCGAAAATTGCCGAGCCGATGAAAGCGATCGACAAGGTGACGATTGTGGATGCAGGCGGCGGCCAGGGCGACGGCGTCAACCGGCTGAGCGGCAACGTCACCAAGCTGATGGCGCAACTGCCAGAGATGCTGAAAGACGTCTCCGGTCTAGACATGAACAAAATGATTAGCGATTTCATGCAAAAGGGCGGCTCTGCCCCAGCCAATCCTGCTGCCGCTCCTGGCCAGCCATCCGCTCCATCCGTCTCTAACCTGCTGGCGGGAAAAGCCGCAGAAGACAAGGCGCAAGCAGCCAAACCGACGGATCATCAAGCATAGAAACCAAGGCATAACCCAAGCATAGAGAGCCACATCAAAATGCATCAAAACGCATCGCAAAAATCCCCCTTCGCTTACAAGGGGGATTGCTGTTTTTAATCGGCCCTGTCCACCTGCTTCAAGTTGCCGGAGTGCTTCATCAGCTCACTGACGGTCACGAAGCGGTAGCCGCGTTTTTGCAGCTCGGGCAAAATCTGTTCCAGCGCCTGTACGGTCTGCTTCCGGTTTCCGCCGTAGTCGTGGAACAGGACGATGTCGCCATTGCGGGCGTTGCCCAGCACCTTGTCGACGATTTTTTTGACGCCGGGGTCTGTCCAGTCGCGCGTATCCTGGTGCCACGACCACATGACAATCAAAAAGCCGGCCTGCTTCGCGGTATGGACGACAGACTCGCTGTAGTATCCCCCAGGCGGACGGAACAGTGTAGGCCTGACTCCGGTTGCGGAGAAAATCGCCTCCTGCGTTTTTTCTACCTCGTCGCGCAGCCGTTCGGGAGTGAGCTTGCGAATGTCGGGGTGGTTGAAGGTGTGATTCGCGATCTCGTGCTGATCCTGGGCGAGCGAGCGAACCAATTCCGGGTATTGGCTGACGCGCGAGCCGACTACGAAAAACGTCGATTTTGCCTCATACTTTTTCAACAGGGCAGCGATCTCCGGGGTGTACCTCGGGTCGGGGCCGTCGTCAAAGGTGAGGGCGATCACCTTGCTGTTTGTCGGCACCTCCCAGACGATTTCGCCGCGCGTCTCGTAGTATTCGCGATTTTTTTCACGCAGCGCCAAAGCGGACTGGCTATAGGTAGTAACGAGCAAGACGGCACAGGTGATGAGCCAAAAGCGCATATGTTTTTTCATCGGTGGCACCTCTCATTGAATCTATCTCCCGTTACTATGCGCCAACCGTTCGGGAATATTCTTTTCAGTCCTCGCGGAAAAGACACTTGTACTTTTTGGGTGGATACATTAAGCTAGTAACAGACTTCCTGAACGAAAAAGAACGGACAAGAGCGGATAGATGGAGGAGTAGAGATGAAAGTAGCAAAATTTGGTGGCACTTCCCTGGCGAATGCCGAGCAAATAAAAAAAGTATGCAGCATCGTTTTGGCTGATCGAAAGCGGCGGATTGTCGTCGTTTCGGCACCTGGCAAAAGACATAAGGACGACACGAAAGTAACCGACCTGTTGATTCGCTACGCCACCCGTTTTTTGCAGGACGGACAGGCGGACGCGGAAAAACAGGCTGTTTTTGAGCGCTATCGGGAGATCGTGGCGGAGCTGGGACTGGGAGAGGAAGCCGGGCAGCAACTGGAAAGCGAGCTTGATGCGGTGCTGAGCAACCGAAAGGGGCTGTCGGCTGAACGGTTTATGGACGCGGTCAAAGCCGCAGGAGAAGATACGTGCGCGAAGATCGTGGCGCACTACTTGCGGAGCCTGGGCGAAGAGGCCAGCTATGTGAATCCGAAAGACGCCGGAATGCTGGTGACAGATGAAGCGGGCAACGCCCACGTCTTGCCGGAGGCGTACGAGCAGCTTGCCGCGCTGCGGGAGAGAAAGGGGATTACGGTCTTTCCGGGCTTTTTCGGCTATGCGGCGAGCGGGGAGCTGGTGACGTTTTCGCGTGGAGGCTCGGATATTACCGGCTCGATTCTCGCTGCGGCGGTGACTGCGGACGTGTACGAAAACTTCACCGACGTAGATTCGGTGTACGTCGTCAACCCCAATCTGATCGCCAATCCGCGAAAAGTGAAAGAAATCACGTACCGCGAGATGCGCGAGCTGTCCTATTCGGGCTTCAGCGTCTTTCACGAGGAAGCGCTCATTCCGGCGTACCAGGCGGACATTCCCGTTTGCATCAAAAATACAAACAACCCGTCTGCGCCGGGAACGATGATCGTAGCCGAGCGGCCCTACGCGACAAACCGGGTGTCGGGGATTGCCAGCGACAGCGGCTTTTGCAGCATCTACGTCAGCAAGTTTTTGATGAACCGCGAGATCGGCTTTGGGCGCAAGCTGTTGCAAATTTTCGAGGAGGAAGGCATTTCCTACGAGCATACCCCTTCTGGCATTGACAACATTTCCGTCATCCTGCGCGAAAAAGACCTGACGGAAGACAAGGAGAAGCGGATTATCGAGCGCATTTTCCGCGAGTTGGAAGCCGATGATGTCGCGGTGCAGCACAGCCTCGCGCTCGTCATGATTGTCGGGGAAGGCATGCGTCAATCGGTCGGCACGACCGCCAGAGCGACGACTGCGCTCGCGGCGGCGAAAATCAACCTGGAGATGATTAACCAAGGCTCGTCTGAGGTCAGCATGATGTTCGGCGTCAAAGCGGCCGAAGCGAACCGCGCCGTCATCGCCTTGTATCAGGAGTTTTTTGGAGACGACGCGGAGTCGGCAGACGAGGTGTCTGCCACTTCTGTTGCGTCCGTAAGCGTGTAGTCGCGCGCAACGAATCTGCCGTCCTGCCATTGATAGACGCGCCAATCGGGAACATCCGCGGCCAGGCCGACAATCCAGTAGGACAGCGATGGGTAGTGCCAGCCCGCCGCATCCCGCGCGGAAGGGATGGGAGCGGTGTGCGGATGGGTGTGCAGGACGCCCAGCCATTGCAGATGGCGCTTGCGAATGTCGCCAACCGCCTGGAGAAACGCAGGGCCATCCCAGGAAAAGGCGTGCTTGTCCAAAGAGATCGGCATGGAAATGAAATCGGTAATCGCTGCCCCTCTGCCAACGAGCAGGGCAGAATATTCATAGGGAAACGCCTCTTGTGCAGCATACAGGAGGCGTTTCGCTACTTTTCGCTCCAAACATATTTTGTTATCCTTAGACGCAAAGGGTTCACCTAACCAGTCCGTTGATTGCATGAGGAATCGTCCTCCTTCTGCTCTATTCCATTAAAATCCGGAGGTTTTTTGTGCCATGAGTACGATACATGTGGGAGTCTGCGGGTGGGGCGACCATGACACATTGTACGGCCAGGGTGTACGGAGCCGTGACAAGCTGGCTGTTTACGCCAGCCACTTTCCGATCGTGGAGGTGGACAGCTCCTTCTACGCCATTTTACCACAGCGCAATTACGAGTCGTGGGTCCGGGATACGCCGGACCGCTTTGGATTTATCGTGAAGCCGCATCAAGCGATGACCGGCCATCTGCGAGGGGATGCCCCTGTCAACCGCCGCGAGCTGTTCGCGCAGTTTGAAGAGAGCATCCAGCCGCTGGTGGAGGCGGGCAAGCTGAAGGCGCTGTTGTTTCAGTTTCCGCCGTGGTTCGATTGCACGCGCGAGCACGTCCAGTACGTCCAGGCTTGCCGTCAGGCGCTGGCCGCTTATCCGTTTGCCGTGGAGTTTCGCCACCAGAGCTGGTTTGAAGCGTGTTTTGCGGAGCGCACACTGGACTTTTTGCGCCAGATCCATGCGGTGCACGTCCTGTGCGACGAGCCGCAGGTGGGAACAGGTTCGGTCCCGATCGTGCCAGCCGTCACGCATCCTGCTCTGGCGATTGTCCGGTTCCACGGGCGCAACAAAGCAGGGTGGCGCGATCCGGGCGAAGGCCAAAACTGGCGCGACGTGCGCTACCTGTACCGCTACAGCGAGCAGGAGCTGACAGAGTGGCTCGTCCACATTCGCAAGATCGAGCAGGAAGCGGATGAAGTTTGCATTTTGTTCAACAATAACTCTGGAGGCGATGCGGCAGCGAATGCCAAGCAGTTTTCAGACATGCTCGGACTCGATCCGAGCGGTTTGAACCCTCGACAGATGGAGTTGTTCTAAAAGGAAGAAAGAAGGGGAGCCATGCTTGTAGCTATCGCTGCGTTGTTTTTGCTAATTGGGGTAGTCGCTGGCGTGATCGGCAGTATCGCCGGGCTGGGCGGCGGCATCTTTTTTGTGCCGGCGCTGATGTTTTTCGCCAACTGGTATGAGCCGGGTTCGATGCCTCCGCAGGTGGCGGCTGCGACTTCCTTGCTCGTGATTGCGGTGACGGCCTTGTCGTCATCCATCTCGTACATCAAACAAAAAAAGGTCGACATGCAGAGTGCCCTGCTTTTTTTTATCGGCAGCGCACCGGGTGCTATCGTGGGTGTCTACCTTAATACATTACTAGCAACAGAAGATTTTACACTGCTGTTTGGCCTGTTTCAGTTGTGCATGTTCGTGGTCCTGATGGTCAAGGACAAACTCCGGCCGCGCCAGATCAACTGGGAAGTGAAGCGGCAGTTCGTCGACAACGAAGGCAAGGAATACGAGTATGGATATAGCAGGTGGAGCGTCATTACGATCGCCTTTTTTGTCGGGATCACGTCCTCGCTGTTCGGCGTGGGTGGCGGCGTGCTGATGGTTCCGGCGATGATGCTGCTGTACCGTTTTCCTCCGCATATCGCCACAGCTACCTCCATGCTGGTCATTTTTTTCTCGGCGGTGGTTGGCTCGGTGACGAACATTTTCCACGACCATGTGAACTGGCTGTACGCCGCCATGCTTGCCCCAGGCGCATGGGCGGGCGGAAAGCTGGGCGCCATCGTGGCGAGCAAGCTGAAAGGGCGCACAATCGTCCTGTTTTTGCGCATCTTGATTTTGGCGATTGCGGTACAAATGATAATAAAAGCGGTTATCGGATAACGAAGAGAGACAAAGGGAGGGGAAAGTCGTGGCGGACACCTGTACCTTGCATTTGCTGCACACCAACGATTTGCACAGCCATTTCGAAAAAATGCCGCAGATTGCGACTTGCCTGAAAACGCGCCGCGAGCAGTGGGAGAGCCAGCAGGAGCATGTGCTGACCGTCGACATCGGGGACCATATGGACAGGATGGACGTCCGCTCGGAGGCGAGCTTCGGGAAAACGAATGTGAGCGTCCTGAACAGATGCGGCTACCAGTACGCGACGATTGGCAACAACGAGGGGATCACGCTGCCGAAAAGCAAGCTCGATTCGATGTACGAGCAAGCCGGCTTCACCGTCATCGTCGGCAACCTGCTGGACAGAGCGACGATGGCCCCTCCGGCCTGGGCTGTCCCGTATGCGATCCACACGTTTGGGGAGCTGCGCATCGCCTTGCTCGGCATGACCATCCCTTTTTCCTCCTATCAGAACATGGGCTGGGAAATCCGCGAGCCGCTGCCTGTTTTGCGTGAGCAAGTGGCCGCCTTGCGTTCTTCTGTCGATATCGTCATCCTGCTGTCTCACCTCGGCTACCCGACCGATTGCCGGCTTGCGCAAGAGGTCGAGGGACTGGATGTGATCCTCGGCGGACATACCCATCATACGCTGCCGCATGGCGAACGGGTGGGCAACACGCTGATCGCCCAGACGGGCCGCTTCGGCGAGCACGTCGGCCACATCAGGCTCGTCTGGGACCGCGCGGCCAAACAGATCGCAGACGTTTCGGCAGAGCTGTTTGAAACCGGGCAGTACGAGCCGGACCAGCGGCTGCTCGCTTTTTTGCAAAAAGAACACGAGTGGGCCCATGCGAGCCTGATTCGGCCGATTGCCAGGCTGGAGCGGGATTTGCGCGTCAACTGGACGGAGGAGACTCCGTTCGGCTCTTTTTTGGCAGCCAGCATTCGCAAGTGGACAGGGGCTGAAGTGGGAATTGCCAACGGCGGGCTTTTGCTGTCTGACTTGCAGCGCGGCAGCCTGACTTTTGCCCAACTGCTGAAAAGTGTGCCTCATCCGATCAACGCCTGCGCCGTGACGCTCACCGGCAGTCAGCTCGCTGCCGTGCTGGAGCAGGCGATCCAGCCGCAGATCGTGCATCGCGAGCTGCGCGGCTGTGGTTTTCGCGGCAAAATCGAAGGCTGGATGGCGGTGGACGGGCTGCGCATTCGGTATGAGGACTCCGAGGAGCCGCATATCGTGGCGATCGAGGTCAACGGCCAGCCGCTGGCAAGGGAGCGGGAGTATCGGGTCGGAACGGTCGACATGTTCATGTACAACCGCCTGTTCCCCGATTTGCTGCAGGGCAGGGAGATCGAGTATTTTCTTCCGGAAATGCTTCGCGAGGTGATCGCCAGCACGATTACCGACACAGCGCTTGTGCAAAACGCTTTTTTGCCGAGATGGGAAAAAGTGCCCTCGCCCGGTTCTGGGCATGCTATCGAGAGAAGCAAGGGGGATGAGCGATGAGGTTTATCGACGAAGTTTACGAACTGTACAAAGGACATTTCAATGGCGACGAGGAGGATATTACGGCAGTGGTTGTCGGCGTTTTGCACGAGCAGACGCGCGACGACCTGCTTGAGCTGGTGGAGGGCATGGACGAGGAAGAGCTGTTTCACATGCTGGCTACGTACATGATCGAAGTGATGAAGCGCAAGGTCGCGATGGAGGATGAACAGTTCCCGGCACCGCTCGTGCATTGAATGCGCCGCTTGGCGGCACACACTTTTGGCTCCTGTGTCATAGGATGGTAACGCAAAAGCAGGAGAGAAAAGGAGGGAGCGGGATGGTCGAAGTACAGCCTATCCACTTTCCGGAAGGGACGGCGATCGCAGTCACCGTGCGGCTGCCCAAGACGACATTGCTTGCGGTGACGACAGACAAAGGCTACATCATGTGCGGGGCATTGGACGTGGGCTTGCTGAATGAACGGCTGGCCAGCCGCGAAATTATTGCGGGCAGAGCCGTCGGCGTCAAGACGATCGACGAGCTGCTGGACGCGCCGCTGGAATCCGTGACGACGACAGCAGAGGCGCAAGGAATCACGGCCGGCATGATCGGGCGGGAAGCCGTCGTCAAAATGCTGTAGCATACACAGATAACGATACACGCTGAAACAAGGACGCCTTTGTCGATGAGACGAAGGTGTTTTTTGTGGGCGCGATTTCTTGGGAGCTAGAAATTTTTTCATGTAGAATTACGTCGAATCACGCTATAATAGGGGGTACTCTGATGAAAGGCGAAGGTTGGAAATGAGACTGAAATCCATTCATAAATGCCAGCCGGGCGACAAGCTTGCCCGTTCCATCTACGCAGAAAACGGAACGGTACTCGTTGGGGCGGGAGTAGAGCTGACCCAGCGAATGATCGAGCGCCTCAAGAGCAAGAACATCAACAGCCTGTACATAGAAGATACTCGCACGGACGATATCATGGTGGATACAGTCATTTCCGAAGGCACGCGCAGACAGGCGATGTCCATTATTCACGATACGTTTCGCAGTGTTCAGGAAGTGCCGCAAAAATGGCAGCAACTGTTAACGGACAAAAATCTGGGCCGCCAGTTGAGGCAAGTCATGTCGGCTGTCGCTGACGAACTGAAAGGCAGCAAATCAGCCATGAACCTGCTCGCCGACGCATGCGCCTTCGATAACTACATTTTCAGCCATTCCTTCAACGTCGCGCTCTACAGTACGGCACTGGCGATCAACACAGGCTGTACGGAAAGAGAGATTTTGGATATCTCCATCGGCGGCATGCTGCACGACATCGGCAAGATGCACATTCCGGATGAAATCCTGAAAAAGCCGGGCCGCTTGACGACAGAAGAGTTTGAAGTGATGAAAAAGCATGCCGAAATCGGCTTCGAGATGCTGCGCAGGCAGGACGACATCCCGCTGCTCGCCGCGCACTGCGCCTTCCAGCACCACGAGCGCTGGGACGGCTCCGGGTACCCGCGTCATCTGAAAAAAGAAGAGATTCACCCTTTTGGCCGCCTGATGGCCGTCGCTGACGTATTCGACGCCTTGACCTCGCATCGCGTCTACCGCCGGGGGATGCTGCCGCACGAAGCGATGGAAGTGCTCTATTCCGGGTCAGGCGTATTGTTTGACCAGTATTATGTCGAAGCTTTGCGCGACACGATTGCGCTCTACCCGGTAGGCTTGAGCGTGACGCTCAACACAGGCGTATCCGGCGTGGTTGTGGATTCCAACAAAGGCATGCCAAGCCGCCCCATCATCCGCATCTTGGTCAATGAAGAAGGGCAGGATCTGGCGCAGCCGTATGAATGCGATTTGTCGAAAATGCTTTCGCTGATGATCGTGGCGTGTGGCGACCTCGTCTAGCCAGTTCACAGCCACTCTTTTTTCTTGAACAGGATGAACATCGTCAAGCCGATCGCCGCCATGCAGCCAAGCACGATGTAGTAGCCGTAAGGAGAGTGCAGCTCCGGCATGAAGTCGAAGTTCATGCCGTAAATCCCCGTGACGATCGTCAGCGGCATGAAAATCGTGGTCAGGGCGGTAAACACGCGCATGATGTCGTTTGCCCGCCCGGCGAGAGCTGCCTGGTAGGCTTCGCGCAAGTTTCCGATCAAGTCGCGAAACGTCTCGAAGTTTTCCACGATCTTGCTCGCATCCTCCAAAATATCGCCAAAGTACTTCCGCAGCTTCGGCCGAATCAGCGGGAGTTCTTTTTTGTGCAAGGCATCAATCAAATCCCGTTGCGGCACGAGCATTTTTCGCGCGTACAAAATCTCGCTGCGCAGCCCGATGATCTGGTCGAGGTGGGATTTGCGGGTGTTCATCAAAATTTCCTCTTCCAGCGCTTCAATCAAGTCCTCGATTTTTTCCGTCACATCAAAATACCGATCCACAATCTGATCGACGAGATGATACAAAAAAGTGTCCGGGTGGTTCACTTCTTTTTCCCGGACGATGGGGAGCATGGAAGCGAACTCTGGCGCTTCCTGCTTGGTCACGGTAATGATCGCATGGCTGCCGAGAAAAATATTGATCTCCCGCAGGAAAATGTCCTGATTGTGGAAGGCGATGCCGTTTAGCACCATGAAATAATGGTCGTCGTATAGTTGCAGCTTGGGCCGCTGCTCTTCTTCGTCGATGCAGTCCTCGACCGCGAGCGGGTGAAGCCCGAACAGCGGCTGCAAAATATCGAGGTCGAAGGGAGAAGCGTCAATCCAATAGAAGCCTTTTCCGGGCACTGCGACAGCTTCCTCCACGTCATCTATTTCCGTTATGAGGCCGTTTTCGATCAGTCGTATCTTCATGCGTGCATCTCCTGCCAGTAGAGTGAGGGGATGGTGGCAGACGTGGCAAAATACGTGTGAGAATCAGCTCATAGGCAGAGCGCAGCGCTTCGCGGCTGGGGGGAGCCTGTGCGGCCCGCCGTTTTTTTGGCGTATCCACCCTTGTCTCGCCTCCTTGTTTGGCTGTCATTCTCATACGTATGACAATCGGCTCGTCTGCTTGCCAGAGACGGTCAACGTTCTTTGGAATAGTGTACCGCACTTTCCTGCATCTAGCCATTTTGGAAACGGGGCAGTTTTCGCAAAAATAACGGCATGGCCTGGCGATTTTTCTAACATACTACGAACGATAGCGAAAACGTAAAAAGGTGGATGCATATGTGGAAGGGTAAACGAGTAGGGATGGCAGCCGTGCTGGCGTGGGGGTTGATCGCGGGAGCAGCAGGGCAACCGGTTAGCGCTCGGGAAGCGCGCCAGGTTCAGCCGCCGCCGAGCGTGTATGAGGAAATTCAGATCAAACGGCAAGATGTCACAGGAGACGGGCGTCCGGATGTCGTGACGCTGCTCGGCCACCGCTTTGCCGCTGACAGCCCGTACTATGAAAAGCTGAAGGTGATGGTGCAAGATCCGGTGGCGAAAAAGACGGTGTTTTTTACGACGCCGTATGGCGGGTATCAGCCGGACGTGGCTTTTTGCGATTTCATCGGAAACGGCACGAAACAAATTTTGCTCCAGGCGCCGACGGGCGGCAGCGGCGGAACATCGGAGTTTTACCTGTTTGGCAACAAGGACAACAAGCCTGTCGTTTTGCCGGTGCCGCAGCCGCTGACGATCACCGGTTCGTACCAGGACAACTACAAAGTGCCGATTCACATCAAGGAGACGAACCATACCACCGTTCTCGACCTGACTGACCGCAAAAAAATATACGACGAAAACGGGGTGTACAAGGACGGAAAGCTGCTGACGCCGACCGAGGTGATGCCGAACAGCTTCAGCGTGCTTACGCCTGTGGACGAGAACCGCGACGGCGTCTGCGAGCTGAAAGGCGTGCAGCGGGTGAGCGGCGTAGCCAACGCCGACACGATTGCCTACGTCGAGTCGCTGTGGAAATGGGACAAGACGGGCTGGAAGCTGCAAAAGGCAGAAGTGAAAAAAGCAGAGATGTAGAGCGTGGAGGGGGCCTTCCTTTTCAAGAGAAAGGGCGCTCTCTTTGTTTGGGGCGTGGTTTACACGATAGAAGAATCGGGTATATAATTAAAAGGATATGCCAATTGGAAATTATTCGTTTACTCTACCTAATATGGTTAGTACAGCCATTTTTTATTCGGTAAAAAGGAGTTCGGCGTATGAGTACATGTCCATTTTCCAGCCTGTTTGGATTGAAAGGAAAAGTCAAAAAGGAGTCGTTTTTCCAGGAGCGCAAGGAACAGGGAAAAGTACAGCTTCACGGGCAAACCACCCTCTCCAGGCAACTGGCGCTGATCCATCTGACAGAGGAGGACTTGTCGATTGTCAAAGCGCTTCAACCGCTTATCGTTCGCAATATTGACAAAATTGTAGACTTCTTTTATTCGAATATTGAAACTGAACCACTGCTCATGAGCATTGTGGACAAAAACAGCACCATTGCCAGACTGAAGGGCACACTGACCCGCCATATCACAGAGATGTTCAACGGCTGTATCGACGCCGCGTACATCGAGCAGCGCAGCAGGATCGCCATCATTCACATGCGGATCGGACTGGAGCCGAAATGGTACTTGAGTGCGTTTCAAAATTTGTTCATATCCATTATGGATATTCTGCATAAAAACATCGCGGACAAGGATGAGTTCGTGCTGGCGCTCACTGCGGTGAGCAAAATTCTCAACATCGAGCAGCAAATCGTGCTGGAAGAATACGAGAATGAACATGAGCGTGTTCGTCGCGCCGAGCAGGCCAAAAAGGACGAACTGCGGGTTTTGCTGACCAATTCCGCGCATGAGCTGGCAGCCGTCTCGGAGGAAAACAGCGCGTCCGTCGAGCAACTGACGGAGCAGTCGCGCGAAGTGCTTCGCTACGCCGAAAACGGTACGGATTTTTCCAGCAAGGCGCAGGAGCTGTCCCGGGAGGGCAAGGAAAAGCTGGAGAAGCAGCAGGAGCAGATGGGGCTGATCCAGCAGAGCGTGAAGCAAATTTCCGAAGAAATGAACACGCTGGAGGACAACGCGGAAAAAATTCGCGGAATTGTCGACGTGGTGACGGCGATTGCCGAGCAGACCAATCTGCTGGCGCTCAATGCGGCGATCGAAGCCGCGAGAGCCGGAGAGCAGGGGCGAGGCTTTGCGGTCGTAGCCGACGAGGTGCGCAAGCTGGCCGAGCAGACGAAAAAATCGGTATTCGGCGTGCGGGAGCTGATCGAGAAAACGAATCAGCAAACGACTGTCCTGTCATCGGTCGTGCTGGAAATCCAGGGGCTCGTGAAGTCGAGCACAAAAATGACGGACGAGACGAATGCGTTTTTCGAGGGCATTATCAACGCTGTCTCCGACAGCAAGGAGCAGAGCTCGCACATTCAAAAAGAGCTGGAAAACTTCTTCAAGGTCATGGAGGATATGAACCAGGCTGTGGCGCAAGTAGCCAGCTCCGCGGACGAGCTGTCGGAGATCACGGAAAATTTGTAGGCGAAGAAAAAACAGTACGGCCGTCGGTGGGGGGCGTACTGTTTTTTTCATGAGCGTGTGTTCGTTGCGTCAGGTCGCAGAAGTGGTCGGGTGATACTGCCGGGAGTTTTGCAGCGGCGGCGTGTAGACGTTGAGCGAGTACACCGGCGCGTCTGTGTTGTTGCGGATGGCGTGAATTTCGCCGGGGGCGACGTAGTAGCAGTCTCCGGCGCTGACATGGGTTGTCTGGGCGCGAAACACCTCTCCCTCGCGATCGGCAGGAAGGTAGACGACATTGGTGAGCGTCCCGGAAATGATCCATTCCCAGCCAAAGGAATCGCCATGGTTGTGCGGGACAGACTCCTGCATGCTGGGCAGATGGATCAGGACGACTTCGACGTGCGGCGTCTGGTACAAAATTTTGCGTCCGTAGGGGAGCTGTTCAGGCTGGGGAATGTGGGACGCGATATCTTCTGGGCAGAGCGAAAGGGAAACGAGCGCCTGCCTCAGCTCAGCGTGACTGGGGAAAACGAGGGAGCCAAATGCTTGTTCCAAACGTTGCAAATTCATGACAAACCTCCTGAGGCGAAAAAAGATCTTCCCCTTACCATATGAGAAACGGTTGCAGTCTGACGTAGGGGAAGCGCGTTTTTTTGCGAAGGCCAGTCAAACGATTTGGCGTGACAAGGCAGCTTGCCTCGCTCTATCATGGGGATACGGCAGTTGGTGCCGCACGAAGACGGTGAGGGGACGGCCCCCGTCAAAAGTGATTGTCCAAGTTCAACAATGGTTTGTACCCAACTCAACACATGAGGAGGCATGCGCATGTCAACTGCCACAATCAGTGTACGCACCCTGTAGCGGGGGGCGTCTGTCCGAACCGCCTGCGACTGACAGGAGGTTTGGCACACATGAACGTAAAACATTACTTGTACGTCAATGCGCTGTCTTCGCTTGGCTCGCGAATGGATTTGATCGCGTGCAGCGCGTTGATTTTCACATTTGAGCATAGCGCCTTTTGGCTGACGGCCTTTTTTGTCGCCCGTCAGGTAGGCGGCATGCTGTTCAGCCCGTTTGCGGGCATGCTGGCTGACCGGATGGACCGCAGGCATGCCATGATCGCAAGCGATATCGGAGCAGGACTTGCGCTTCTCGCAATCATCGCTGCTCCGCATCCGTATGTCGTGGTTGCCGCAGCGTTTCTCAAAGGCATGCTGTACACGCTGTTTACGATCAGCTTTCAGGCTTCGCTGCCGCAGATGTTCGGGATGGAGCGGCTGGTGTGGGTGAACGGGCTCAAGGTGCGCCTGGAATCGCTCGTAGGCATGGCGGGCTTTGTGCTGGGGGGCTTTTTGACTGACCGTGTTGGCTACGCGCTCGTCATTGGCGCAGATGCAGCCAGCTTCTTCCTCTCGGCTTTGCTCTTGACCCGGATGCGCTGGGAGAGCCGGGCATGGCCGAAAAGCGGGGCGGCTGGCGAGCGCTCTGCCGGAGACAGCGGGGGGAAGCAAAAGGAGCGTGGCATGCGGGCAGCCGTCAGGTACTTGCAAAGAGCGCCCGTATTGCTTGCCATCAGCCTGCTGGCTGCGCCGCTGTCGATCAGCACGGCTTCGCATAACTACGGTTTGCCGTTTTTGGCAGATCAGATTAGCCACGGGGACGCGACCTTGCACGGGATGATATGGTCAGTCATGAGTGTCGGCGGCCTGCTCGGCGCTTATCTGGTGGCGCGCATTCCCGTTGCGCCTTGGCCTGGGATGCTGGGGGCGCATTGGCTCCTGGCTGTGTTCATCGTGCTTGCGTTTGCCGCCGACGGTGCGGTTTGGGCGCTGCTTTTGCTCGCGGGCGCGGGGCTTTTTGGCGGAGCGGCTCAAGTCTTGGAGAGCACGCTGTTGCAGCAGGCCAAAAACGAGGTGCGCGGCAAGGTGCTGGGGGTACAGGGCTTGTTTAGCCGCAGCGGGTTTTTTGTCGGATTTTTGGCGGCGCCCGCGATTTCCGCTGTCTTAGGATTGGCAGCGATGGTCGCCGTCGCGCAGGCGCTTTTGGCTCTGGCACTGCTCGGTCTGGGATGCTATGTGCGCAAGGCACAGCAAGCGGGTGGCGCTCGTCGCGGGTAGTCTTTTTTCCCGTCACTTACCATAGGATGTACCAATTGGGAGGTGACGGGAGTGGCTATATTTCGACCCCGTCGGCGTTGGAGAAACCCGCTTTCCCGAACGAAAGCGTTTTTGATCGCGCTGGTGATTTTTTTTGTGCTGTCGATTCAGACGCTCGTTTTTTTGCAGCATCGGCTGGAGCCGACACTGTTGATCCTGGCTACTCAAAAAGCAGAGCAATTGGCGAAGGAAGCGATTACGGATGCGGTCACCAAGCGGATTTCCCAGCAAGGCGTCGACTTCAACCAGATCGTGAAGATCGAAAAGAACAACGAGGGGCAAATTCAGGCGTATCAGTTCAACTTCAAGGAGTACGCAAGAATTGTCGGCGAAACCACCTCGCGCGTCCAGAACAAGCTCCAGGAGTTCGAGACGGAAAAAGTGGACCGCACGATTCCGCTTGGCCTGGCGACAGGGAATACGTTTCTGGCGCAAATGGGGCCGAACTTGCCCGTGACCTTCGTGCCGATCGGCTCTGTGAAAACGAAGCTGGAGACAGAGCTGAAGGAGGCGGGCATCAACATGGTGCTCGCCACGGTCTACATTTTCGTAGAGGTCGACTTGCGCATCGTCATTCCGTTTGCGACCGAGGAGCAGACGGTTACGACGAAAATCCCGATCACGCACTCCCTCATCATCGGCGACGTGCCGCAGTATTTGTACAACAATCCGGAAGGCAAGCCGGATGTGCCGCGTGCGCCCATGGAAGGTATGGACGACAGCCCGTAGAAGGCGCGGCGGAAACGAAAAAAAGCGGCAGCGTGCGAGCTGTCGCTTTTTTCATGGAGATGGCTGCCCTTGCTTACTGCTCCGCCCAGGTGACAGTCAGCTCGATGACGCCTTCCTGGCCGCTGAGCGGGCCGCCGATCATCGACCAGGACTGTTTTTTCTCGATGTTGCCTCCCTGAATAATGATGTTTTAGTCGTCGATGGTTTGCCCGGAGTCAGAGAGGTTTTGCGTCTTGAAGTAGTCTTTGTACAGCTTGGTTACGGCTGGCATGCTTTCCTTTGTGCTGAAAATGAGCAGGACAAACTTTTTGCCGTCTTTGATTTCGGAATGCGAGGTGCTAATTTCGGCGACCTCCGGGAGCGGGAAATCGGCTGGGAGATATTCCGGCCGCTTCTGTTCAGAGGCAGGCTGGGCAGCAGTGTCGCCGGAAGTTTGCTGGGTCGGCTGTTGCGCAGTCTGCTGTGCTGGTTGCTGCGCTGACTGTTGCGGTGTTTGCTGTTCCGCTTGCTGTGCCGGTTGATCCACTGAAGCTGGCTGGCTGCACGCACTGATCGCCACTGCTGCGAAGAGCGACAGAGCGACGTGCGCCCACGCTTTCTTTTTCATCACGTATCATCAGCTCCTCTTCATCATACGTAGAAAATATTCTATGTCATTTTTGGTTCTCCATATGGAAAAAGTCCTGTTTCCAGCATTCGGCAATCGGGGGAGCAGCTTGTTTGCTATACTGAAAAAAGCGGCTTGCGAGCGCAAGAGACGGGAACGGACCGAAGACGAGGGGGCTGGAAAGGAAATGAACAGACGCTTTGCAACAGGCATCATTTTTGACATGGACAATACGCTGCTGCACTCGAAGATCAATTTTGCGGAAATGAAGCGGGCAATTTTTCAGTTGTGGACGGAGCATGGTCTGATAGAGCCGACCTTCGACTGGCACAGCCATACCGCCTCGCAACTGATCGAGCTTGGCCGAAAGTCGGGCAGGCTGACCAGCCAGCTCGAACAGGAGATGTGGGGAGCCGTCACGGCAATCGAAAAGGCGGGAATGCACGAGGCTGTTCTCGAGAACCATGCCCAGGAAGTACTCGCGCAGCTCATGGAGCGGCATCATTTGTTCATTTTGACCAACAACGCCTACGCTGCCGCAGAGGAAGCGCTGCACCAAACCGGTATTGCGGGCTGCTTCGAGAAGATTGTGGCGCGCGAGCAGATGACGACCTTGAAGCCGCACCCGTCCGGGATTCATTACATTCGCAGGCAGTATCCCGATATGCCTGCTTCGGCCTGGACGATGGTCGGGGATTCCTGGATTGACGGAAAAGCCGCGCAGGACGGGGAGGTGGCGTTTATCGCCTACCAGGGACATGCGCAAGACATGGAGCGCCATGACGTGGCACCGCAAGCGTACATTGCGGATTTGCGCGAGCTGCTGACTATGTTGTAACAAAGCTTGCAGGCAGGAGAAAAACACTTCTGCCTAAAAAAATGACAGCGAACGTGAAAAATGTGCTATACTTTGCCTAACTGAATACCAGCCTTCAGGGTAGGGTGAAATTCCCGACCGGCGGTAATGACGAACGCACGTCTGAGCCCGCGACTCGCTATCGCAGTTGGATAGCGACTGACTTGGTGCAAATCCAAGGCCGACGGTAAAGTCCGGATGGGAGAAGGTATTGGCATAACCTCAGAGCTGTTTTTTCAAAAACAGGCATTTGCGAGGTTTCTTTCCCTACGCCCTGAGCATGTTCTCACGGGCGTTTTTTATTCCGCAACTTCATAGCGAAAATCTTCAGGGCAAGGTGAAATTCCTGACCGGCGGTAATGGCGATGGCGAACCATCGTCTGAGCCCGCGACTCGTGGACCGTGACGGTTTGCGACTGATCTGGTGCAACTCCAGAGCCGACGGTAAAGTCCGGATGGAAGAAGAGCTGACTGCGCTTTTTGGCATCGTTATTTTTGCAAAAAACGAATGCGAGAAGGCTTCTTTCCCTATGCCCTGAAACGCTTGAGGTTTCGAGGGCTTTTTGTTTTGGCTGGAATCCAGGCAGGAAAAAGGAGGTTTTACATGGAGCAGGACAAGCGGTTCATGGCATTGGCGCTGGAGCTGGCGCGCTCGGCCCACGGCCAGACCAGCCCCAATCCACTGGTCGGTGCAGTCCTGGTGAGCAACGGAGCAGTTGCAGGCATGGGCGCGCATTTGCGTGCCGGGGAGCCGCATGCGGAGGTGCATGCGCTGCGCATGGCAGGGGAAAAGGCGGCTGGCGCTACTTTGTACGTGACGCTGGAGCCGTGCAGCCACTTCGGAAAAACGCCCCCTTGCGCCGATGCGGTAGTGGCGGCGGGGATTCGCCGGGCTGTGATTGCGACGCTGGACCCGAATCCGCTCGTGGCTGGAAAAGGCGTGGAGAAGCTGCGCGCCGCAGGAGTGGAAGTGCTCGTCGGGGTAGGCGAAGCGGAAGCGAAAAGGCTCAACGAGGTGTTTTTCCACTACATCACGACGAAGCGCCCGTTTGTGACGGTGAAAACGGCGAGCACGCTGGACGGCAAAATCGCTTCGGTCACAGGACACAGCCGCTGGATCACGGGCGAACGGGCGCGCGCGGAGGTGCACGAACTGCGGAGACAGCACGATGCGATTTTGGTCGGGGTAGGAACCGTTTTGGCGGACGATCCGCTTTTGACGGCCAGACAAGGGGAGCAGTTGTATGGACGGCAGCCTGTGCGGATCGTCCTGGACAGCGAGCTTCGCACGCCACTTGCAGCGCGCGTGATCGAAAATGCGGATGCGCCGACCTGGATTTTCACGACAGAGGCGGCTCCGCCAGAAAAGCGTGCGGCATTGGCGGCAAAAGGCGTCAGGCTGTTTGTGGCAAGCGGACAAATTTCGGTGGAAAACGTACTGGATACGCTGGGCGAGTGCGGGATTACTTCGCTGCTGGTTGAAGGCGGGCAGGCAGTGAACGGGGCGTTTTTACAGGCGCGCGCGATCCAGAAGATCGTCAGCTACGTGTCGTTGAAGCTGATCGGCGGAAGCGGCGCGCCCACGCCATTTGGCGGACCGGGCTTCGCCACGATGGATCAGACTGTCCGGCTTGCGGATGCAACTGTCGAGCTGCTGGATGAGCAGGACGTGCGCATAAGCGGTTATCCGCTATGGGAAAAGTAGCTGGAAGCAGGTTTTCCGTTTTCTGCGCATTCGCGCCAGAGAGCAGCAGTCGCCAGACGACGGGAGCAAATTTTTGTTCAGCAAGCACAAAGAGGAGGAAAAGGCCGATGTTTACCGGACTGGTGGAGGAAGTCGGAACGTTGGAATCCAGCACAGGCAACGGGCAGGCGAGTCGGCTGGTCATTCGGGCGCAGCGGGTGCTGGAAGGCGTCAAGCTCGGCGACAGTATCGCCGTCAACGGGATTTGCCTGACGGTCACGTCTTTTTCGGCTCGGCATTTTAGCGTAGATGTCATGCCGGAGACGATGAAAAAGACAACCCTCCGTCACCTGCGCACAGGCCAGCGGGTCAATCTGGAGCGGGCGATGCGGCTGGGCGACCGCTTTGGCGGGCATATCGTCTCCGGGCATATCGACGGAACGGGCACGATTTTGTCCCGAGAGCCGCACGCCAACGCTGTGCTGTTTCGCATTGAAGCCGCGCCGGAGCTGTTACGATACGTCATCAGGCAAGGCTCGATCTGCGTCGATGGCATCAGTCTTACGGTCGTGGACGTTGCCGATGCGCATTTTTCGGTGTCGATCATCCCGCATACGCTGGCAGCGACCAGCCTGCACGATCGGCGCGCGGGCGATCAGGTGAACCTGGAGACAGATATTATCGGCAAGTACGTCGAGCGGCTTTTGGGCTATCGCGGCAAGCCAGCAGGCGGCAATCAGACCGAAGCAAAAGGCGCGAAAATCAGCATGGCTTTTTTGCAGGAAAACGGATTCGTTTGAACGAGGAGGGACAAGCCCATGTTTCATCGCATAGAAGAGGCGCTGGAAGATTTGCGCCAAGGAAAAGCCATCATCGTCGTGGATGACGAGGATCGGGAAAATGAAGGGGACTTCGTCTGCCTGGCGGAAGCGGCTGCGCCGGAGATGATTAACTTTATGGCGACGCACGGGCGCGGTCTTGTCTGCGTCCCGGTGACGGAGGAACAGGCCGCGCGGCTTGCGCTCACCCCAATGGTCAGGCACAACACGGACAAGCAAGGGACGGCGTTTACCGTGTCGATTGACGAGGTGAGCACGCATACAGGCATCTCGGCGCAGGAGCGTTCGCAGACCGTGCTGGCGATGCTGGACGAGCGGAAGACGGCAGAGGACTTTCGCAGGCCGGGGCATATTTTTCCGCTGATTGCGAGAGCCGGGGGCGTTTTGCGGCGGGCGGGCCATACCGAAGCGGCGGTGGACCTCGCCCGGCTGGCGGGGAGCGTGCCCGCAGGTGTCATTTGCGAAATCATGAACGAGGATGGCTCGATGGCGCGGTTGCCGCAGCTCGTGGAGATCGCTCGCCGCTTCGACTTGAAGCTGATTACGATTGCCGATCTGATCGCCTACCGGATGCGCACCGAATCGCACGTGCGAAAAGAAATCGAAGTGAGCCTGCCGACGAGCTATGGCGATTTTCGGATCGCCGCCTATACGAACGAGCTGGACGGCAAAGAGCACGTGGCGCTCATCAAGGGCGAGATTGATTCGGCCAAGCCCGTTCTCGTCCGGGTGCATTCCGAGTGCCTCACAGGAGATATTTTCGGGTCCCACCGCTGCGATTGCGGCCCGCAACTGCATGCTGCGCTGGAGCAGATCGAGGCGGCGGGCTCCGGCATCCTTTTGTACATGCGCCAGGAAGGCCGCGGCATCGGGCTTATTAACAAGCTGCGCGCCTACAAGCTGCAGGAGGAAGGGCTGGATACGGTGGAGGCGAACGAAAAGCTCGGATTCCCCGCCGATCTGCGCGATTACGGCATCGGGGCGCAAATTCTCCGCGACCTGGGCGTGCAAAAAATGCGGCTTTTGACCAATAACCCGCGCAAAATCCGGGGGCTGGACGGCTACGGGCTGAAGGTGGAGGAACGGGTGCCGCTGCAAATGCAGGCACATCCGCACAACAAACGGTATTTGTCGACCAAACAGGAGAAGCTGGGACACCTGCTTCATTTCAAAGGCTAAGGAGAGTGGAGAAGATGAGAACATTTGAGGGACATTTGGTAGGAACGGGCTTGCGCGTAGGGATTGTAGCAGGAAGATTTAACGAGCTGATCGTCAGCAAGCTGGTAGGCGGTGCGCTCGATGCGTTGAAGCGCCACGGCGTAGAGGAAGACAACGTAGACGTGGCCTGGGTGCCGGGCGCTTTTGAAATTCCGTTGATCGCGAAAAAAATGGCCGAGTCGGGGCGCTATGACGCGGTTGTGACATTGGGCGCGGTCATCCGCGGAGCGACTCCGCACTTCGACTACGTCTGCAACGAAGCAGCCAAAGGCGTCGCCTCGCTGTCGCTTTCCACCGGGATTCCGGTCATTTTTGGCGTGCTGACGACGGACAACATCGAGCAAGCGATTGAGCGCGCCGGCACAAAAGCGGGCAACAAAGGCTGGGAAGCGGCAACGGCAGCGATTGAAATGGCGAACCTGTCCAAACAGTTCGCCTAAACGATACGAATCGCTTGTCTAGGTGAGGAAGCGGGGGCTGCGGCTCCCGTTTTTTCGTTTGCCCGAAAGCACACATAGATCCCATTCTTGATTCATGTTATTTGGCTGATATTTTTTGTGAATGAAGTGCTAAACCAATGAAGGAAAGTAAAGGGAATGCCTGGTAGGAAGAGTAATGTAATTTTTTTTGTGTAAATGGGTTTTTAACAGGTGAATAGTTACGTCAACGGCTTTACATGGAGGAGCGGGCATGATAGATTCGTTAGCCATGCTATGCATGGTTGACTGGCATCGCCCAATCGCAAGGAATCATGCCCGCAGAGGCTCCATGTCAGGCCGACCTAACAGCCTCTTTATGCGGACAGTTCCCCTTGCAAGCGGCTTCCAAAATGGATGGCCAGTTGCGATATACATTCTTTCCAGCACCGAAGTGGCATGGTTCATTTATTTGATGCCTCCATGGTTGCCAGTTAGATAATTTTCCGTAAGGCATCGTCAGCATTATGTTTGGCATAGCCTAAATGATCGTCCATTTCCGCTTCAAACAACTGCTGGATGGTGTCACAAAAGAGGTTCTTGAGCATCTCATGAACGTCCTCGATGGCTCGGCAATCTTTCGCTAATGCTTTGATCGTCATGGTTAACGCCCGATGTATTCAAAAATAATGATATAGAGGACAAGGAGAAGTAAGAAACTAATTATGGATACTGTTTTAGCGGTTTTAAATCTTGTATTGTTTTTTTCAGTTAATGCTTTCATTACTTCAATAAGATTCCATATGAATGATAACGCTACGATAACCATTATTGATAGGTAGAATGATAAGTAGAAAATTTTCAAAAGTAATCACTCCCCAAAAAAGTTGGCCAATTATTGTTTCTGATTGTAATAAATTCACCATAACTAAAACTAGATCCTCTCTTACTTTGGGGAGGATCTAGTTTTAGTTATATAGATTAGTATCGAAACACAATACCGAAGTCTTCAACCTTAGTAACTGATGCCGGTTCAATAGCAAAACCTGCTGGATAGACAGCAAAGGCAACAGATCCCAAAGTCCAAGTTTGATGACCATATTCAAATTTTATGTTTACTGTACCAGACTCATTTTTTTCGACGTATACATATTGTGATATATACCCTTTGTGAGCATTATTACTTGGCATTGCTTCCAAATCAATTTTCGATCCTACGCCAACACCAGGATCCCAATCATCAGGGGTAGTATAGGTTGAACAACTCCATTTAGCTGAAGTATTGTTGTCAGGTCTATAACAATATCTGTATTCATGCTGCTGAACTTTTCCACGTGATGACATCGGGAGGAAGCATTTTGATGTAACTGGAAAACCAATACTCAAGCCGTCTGTAAGTTCCCATTCAGGACTTTTTGACCATTCGTAACTTCCCACTAGCGTTGCATTAATCTTTTCCCATCATTCAAAATACACATAATCTTTGGTATTTGGTTGTCTAGGGAACAAAAAAATCCTTTACACTGGAAAGGTCAGGTAGTTCCTGTCCAAATCCAACGCAAAGGATAGCTCATGGACAAGAATACCCTATTTTCTTCATTTGGTAAATGGGTTGCACCCATCAATATTATGAAACTTCAACAACGAATTGACGAAACGGATCAAGACAAGTACGTGAAGAAGCTGACGACAAAAGCGTATCTTCTCCTATTTTTACATGCCCAACTTCAGCAACGCGAAGGGCTTCGAGCCATTGCTGACGATGTTCTATCAAAGAAATTTCAGCAAGAATTAGGACTGTCATCGATCAGCCCCGCACAGCTTAGTCGAAAAAACAATCGGGTAGAACCTGCTTTGCTTGAAGAAGTTTTTGTCGACCTTGTCCAGCAAATTCAACGCGTTTCTGGAAAAGCCTGCTCTCTTCGAAAACACATAAAGATCATTGATTCCACTACAATTGGATTATGTTTGCAAAAGTATAAGTGGGCAACCTTTCGCGAAACAAAGGCAGGAATCAAAATTCATCTTCGTCTCGTTTTCGCAAGCCAGGAGGATGTCTATCCTGAAAAGATTTCCCTAACTTGTGCCAAATCCAATGACCGCACCCAAATGGAGTCGCTGATTGATGAGATCGGAGCCATGTACGTCTTTGATCGAGGGTACGTGGATTATGAAAAGTTCGATGAGTATACCGATCAGGGCATCTTTTTTGCTTCACGTCTCAAGGATAACGCGGAAACTCGTCATTTGTATACTTTCAAAGTACCACCAGAAAGCTCCGTTTTATCTGACTCCATGATCCTTCTTGGAACGCCACAAAAACGGGTGGATAATGTGTTACGACTGATTGAAACGCATGATTCGAAAGGAAATCGTATTCGAATCATCACCAATCGGTTCGACTTAGAAGCAGAAGAATTGAGCGACATCTACCGTTGGCGCTGGCAAATAGAACTGTTTTTCAAATGGATGAAACAACACGCAAAGATCAAGACGTTCTATGGAACAAGTGAAAATGCGGTCTGGAATCAAGTTTTTCTCGCTCTCATTGCTTACTGCTTGTTGCTTCTTGTAAAGCTGGAAAGAAACAGTCAGCACAGTCTGCTGCAAATCAGTAGATGGCTCAAAGTGTTTCTCTGGCAGACCTTTGAACAATGGATAGGCAGAATGGATTACCAATCCAAACGAACATCCAGAGGGCGACAGAAAAGGAAGTAAGTGTTGTTTGTTGTTGTCGATGTTGTAATAAATGTATAAAACTACCAAATGGATAGTGGCTACCTTTTGCTTGGCTGTTCTCGTTTTTGGTTGTGAAGTTGAAAATGTCATTCAGAATAATTTGACAATAGATGGATTCATTTTTTATGCAACGCTAATGGTAACTTCCATATAAATAAAACTTTTTATAACCAGTCATGTCACTATTTACCGAAAATGCGGTAGCGTTTAAATCTAGTATTCCACCATCTAAAGCTACTTGAGGTGTGATTGTATTCTTATCCATAAATTCTTCTTCTCTTACAGTTTTACTATTAGATGCCAACTTTTTAGCGTTGTTTTCAAGTAATTCTTTGAGTACATCATCTGGGAAATTCGCAAGTTCTTCTTCATGTTAACCCTATATCGTCAACTATACGATTGATTTCTTTTTTTGTTAAAGTAGTTTCTTCTTCCCATGACGGCGTTTGTTTAGCAGTAGAAGGAGCAACGAAAGTTAATAGGGATAAGCTCAAAGCCAAAACACTTAAGTAAAACTTTTTCACTTCCAACACCTCCATATTTGTAATTTGTTTGCAATATAACAAATATAGGTAAAAATTGCAATTTAAAGATTCATCACCATAAATCCGTGATAGACATTGAAAAAACGTAGATGTTCCTCCATCGTGGTTGTTGTCGAGACAAACCATTGAAAGAGAGGAAATCTAACGTTGTCTAACAAGTTTACCACAGGAGCGTCTTGCGCCTACCATGGTCTGCTTGGACGAATTTGCTCTACCAATAGGACACAAGTACGGTGTCAACCTCATGGATGCACAAAGTGGACATATCTGACAGGTCACAGAAGGTCGTTCACGTAAACAGGTTCGTAACGCTCTCATGAACTGGCCCTTTGCTACGCCTCCACAAGTTGTTGTGACCGACTTGGCTCATAGAATGGCTGAGATAGTTCGAAGCGTTTGGAAGGATGCAACTGTAGTAGCAGACAAGTTCAATGTTATTCAACTTTTCTCCAAATCACTAGAAGCTACGCGAAAACGTACCCATTCGCGGGCAACTCATCGCCGGGGTAGACATGAACAACGTCTGCTCCACACATCTCCCGATAAACGAAAACCTGAGGAACAAGAGGAATTGAAAGCCTGGTTCAGTCGATTGCAAAAACAATTGTCCATTGGCGCGAGCCGATTCAGAATTATTTTTCGTTTCGGATCACGAATGCCTCTTACTCCACTCCCTTCAAAAGCACACGCCAATGGATAAAATCACCACGTATCGGTCAAAGTAAGAAGGATTTTCCTGCAGATCGAGGGGATTCAACATGAGGCCGACAGATTGGTGGAGAGAGCAAGTAACCAAGAGAAGGCACGAGCAGCCGTCTGGTCGCGGCGAACGCATCACGCCGCACATGGTAAAAGAACAATTGGCGAACGTGGATGACCTCAGCAGTCTGTCCTTGACGATCAATGAGGAAGAGGTACACGTTTTTTTTCTAGATACGATGGTAGATTTGACGCAAGTGTACGAAACCGTCTTTTTGCCGTTGCAACGCTCGGATGGAAAAGACCCGTTGCGGGTGTTGCCTTATGCGCAGCCGTGCCAGTCCGATGACATGGGCAGGCTGATGAACAATTTGCTGCGCGGCCATACGATCCTGTTTTTCCTGGACAGGGAGCTGATTTTGCACGTCAATACGTTTCAGGTCGAGCATCGCTCCATCACGAAGTCGGAGAGCGAGGCGACTGTGCTCGGGCCGCAGGATTCGTTTGTGGAGATGCTGGAAATCAATCTGTCGATGCTGCGGCGCAGGCTGACCACGCCGAATCTGAAAATACTCGCCTACACGATCGGCACCGAGACGAAGAACAGGGTAGCCGTGCTGTACCTGGAAAATATCGCGAATGACGAAAACGTGGAGCGGGTAAAAACGCGGATTCAAAACGTCGAGTACCAGGGCTTTGTCGGGATGCCCGTGTTGAAGCAGATGCTGGAGGACAAGCCGTACTCGCCGTTCCCGCAGTTCGGGCTGACGGGGCGGCCTGACAATGTGACAGCAGCGCTGTTGGACGGCCGCATCATCATTATGCTCAACGGCAGCCCGGATGCGGCGATTTGTCCCGCCTCCTTTCTGGAGATGTTCAGCAGCCCGGAAGACTTTTACAACCGCTGGTCGACCGCCAGCCTGCTGCGGATGATCCGCTTTTTCGGACTGTTTGTCACGATTTTGCTCACATCGAGCTACGTATCTGTCCTGACCTTTCATCCGGAAATGCTTCCTCCCGCTTTGTTGACGATTTTGTCCCAGTCGCGCAGCCAGGTTCCGTTTCCTCCTGTGATCGAAGTGCTGTTCATCGAGCTGGTCATCGAAGTTTTGCGGGAAGCCGGGATACGCATGCCGACGAAAATCGGGCAAACCATCGGTATCGTCGGAGGTATCGTGATCGGGACGGCCTCTGTGCAGGCGGGTCTGGCGAGCAACATTCTGATCGTTCTCGTGTCCATCTCAGCGCTGCTCTCGTTTGTGCCGCCGAATTTTTTGATGAGCAACGCCATTCGGCTGGTGCGATACGGCTTTATTTTGATGGCTGGCTTGATGGGGATGTACGGGCAGATGCTCATGCTGGCCTTTTTGTTCGCGCATCTGCTCAACCTGACCTCGCTCGGCACTCCGTACATGGCGCCCGGCGTGCCGCGTCAGTGGACAGACTTGTTGAACGGCCTCGTGCGCGCACCGATGAAGTTCATCGTCTATCGCAACCGCATGTCCCGAGCAAAACGCAAACAGACGCGTCCCATTGGTGAGGAGTAGATAGATGGACAGAGGAAAGATTCACAGCCTGCGTCCGGTTCTTGTTGTAGGACTGGTAATCAATACGATGGTGGGGGTCAATTTGCTGTCCCTTGCCCATTATGCCAGCAAAATGGGATACAACCTGTGGTGGTCGCCGATTTTGATGGGGCTGATCGTCACGCTCACGATTTTTCCGATGATCGCTTTGTGCAGGCGCTACCCGGAGGACACGCTTTTTCGGATTCATGAAAAGCTGCTCGGCAAGTGGCTGGGCAGAGGGATCAACGTCGTGGTGATTGTCTACGCCATCTTGAACGCCTCTACCGCGAACGAAGGCTATGTGCGGCTTTTGCAGACGTCGATGCTGAACAACCAGACGATCACCGTGCCGCTGCTCGGCCTGACGCTCGTGATGTTTTACATTACCAACGGCGGAATCAAGCTGGTCGCCAGGTTTTGCCTGCTGGCGCTGTTCTTTACGGGCTGGATGCTCTTGCTGCTGCAATACGGCTTTCAGGAAGGGGGAATCACGCACATCTTTCCGCTGTTCAATACGGATCTGGCCAGCGTGCTGGACGCGCTTAACCAATCGTTCGGGAGCATGCTCGGATATGAGGTGCTGCTGATTTACTATCCGTTTATTGTCGAAAAGAAAAAGGCGTTGAAGCACGTGCTGATCGGCGTATGGTCAGTGGTTTTGTTTTACGTGTTGGTGCTGATTACGAGTGTGGCCTACTTTTCCGAATGGCAGATGGCGAATCTCGTCTATCCGATCCTGAATCTGTTCAAGGCGGTGGAGCTGTCTTTCATGGAGCGGATCGAAAATCTCGGCATCGGCTTGTGGGTGTTTCTCATTCTCAGCACGTCCACGACGTATTTGTGGATGGCTCGCACGGGGATAGAAGACATGGCAAGAAAACAGCGGCTCTGGCATCTTCTGTTGCCGACGGCGATCTCCTACTACATGATTCGCGGCCCGCTTGCGGTGGAAGACCAACGGTTCATTTATGACTATGTGACCGTTTATTTGGGGTATGGCTTGATTTTGTGGCCGATCTTTTTATTGCTGCTGCACGCCCTGCGTTCGGGAAGGGGAGAGGGAGCATGATGAGGTGGATCTGCTGGTATTTGATATCGACGGTTTTTTCCCTGGCGCTTGCCGGATGCACGGGAGAGTTCGAGCGGCCAGCCCTCGAAGACATGGCGATGATCGGCGTCATGGGCTTTGACTACATCGACGACAAGCAAATGAACGTCGTTGTCGCCATCCCCGTTCCCGCCAGAGGAAAGGAATCGACACAAGTTTACTCGACCAAAGCTTCCATGACGAGCGAAGCGATGTTGAAGCTCGCCACAAAATCCGAACGGACGATGACGCTGTCACAGCTTCGCGTCATTTTGTTCAGCGAGGAGCTGGCGCGCAAAGTCGGCATCGGCAAAGTCGTGCTCGACCTGTACCGGAATCCGATTGTGGGCGAGAACGTATTCATCGCAATTGTCAAAGGCAAAGCGGAAGATATCATCAGGGGCGAGTACCGAAACAAGCCGGAAGTGAACACGTATTTGAACGATTTGCTGCGTCCGCGGGTGGAAACGGCTTTTTCGTCTTTTTCTACGATCCACGACTTTGTGTTCATGATGACCAGCAAGACGGGCGATCCGAACTTGCCCTATTTAATCAAGCAAAACGGAAACATTCAGATCGCCAAAGTCGCTCTGCTGCGCAAAGACAAGCTGATCGGCTTCTACTCGCAGCGCGAAGGCAAGCTGGTGCAATGCTTGCTCGGACAAAAGCGGCTTCCCCGCGTCAAGTTTGAGCTGACGGAGCAGACGAACGAAGGCGAGCGTCTGGAAGAGATCATTTTCGATTTTGTCTGGTCCAAGTCAAAAGTGCGGAGCAACGGCAACCAGAAAAAGCCCGTCATTGACATCAACCTCGAACTGCGGGGAGTGGTGGTAGGCTACGATGGCAAGAAAAATTTGGACAAACGACCGCAAATGGAAAAGCTCGTGAAGCAGATGGAAGCGCTGATTAAACGGGAGACCACTGTGATGCTGAAAAAATTTCAACAAGAGGGCGTTGATCCGGCCGGAATCGAAGAGAGCCTGCGCCAGAAATACTACGGAAAATGGACGCGGGAAAAAGGGCTCGCGCTCTATCAGCAGGCCGGATTCAACATCAAGGTCAAGCTCGATATACTCGGCTACGGCACGATCAAGTAAGCGTGGCCGCTCGCGTTATCGCAACCGTTTCAGCTCCCGCCAGATCGCTTTCAGCGTCGGGCGGTCCCATTTTGGCCGCTTTCCGTACAGAAAACGGGTCAAGCCGCTGAACATCAACTGCTGGTCTTCTGTGTACGGGTACCAGTTGAACTCGCGTTTTTTCGAGCCGGGGTCGTGAATGACCGAGATGCTGTGCGTGAACGCTTGCAGCCCGGCTGGCCCGCGGTAGCGGCCGATGCCGCTCTCTTTGACCCCGCCGAACGGGAGGTGCGGATTGGCGTAGCTGATGATGACGTCGTTAATGCACACGTTGCCGCTCAACAGCTTTTCTGCTACGCGCTGCGCTCTTTGTTTGTCAGACGACCAGACAGACGCATTCAGGCCGTAGGGCGACTCGTTTGCCAGGCGGATAGCTTCTGCCTCGTCGGAAAACGTCATGATCGGCAGGACAGGGCCGAATGTTTCTTCCCGCATGATCTTCATGTCCGGCGTGACGTCTGTCAGGATGGTCGGGGGGATGAACATGCTGTCGGTTTGCGGCAGCCCGCCTGTGACGGCTTTGGCTCCGGCGGCGAGCGCTTCCTCGATATGCGCCCGGACGATGCCGAGCTGCTCACGCGAAGTCATCGAGCCGACTTCCGCCTGAGCGGGAAACCGTTGGCGCAGCGCTTTCGTTTTTTCCGTGACCAACCGCAAAAACTCGGGGTACACACGCTCGTGCACGTACAGCCGCTCAACGGACATGCACACCTGGCCGGAGTTCGTAAAAGCGCCCCAGATCGCTCCGTTTGCCGCCCTCTCCAGATTCGCGTCTTCGAAGACGATCATCGGGTCTTTTCCGCCCAGCTCCAGCGAGACCGGAATCAGATGCTCCGCTGCTGCGGCCATAATTTTTTTGCCTGTGGCGGCCGAGCCTGTAAAAAAGATTTTGTCCGGGCGGGCCGCCACCAGCCGACTGCCGACCTCGCGTCCCCCGTGCAGGACGGTGACGACTCCTTCCGGCAGCCCGGCAACGGCAAACAGCTCTTCGATGAGCAGGCCAGTAGAAGGGGTGACTTCGGACGGTTTGAGAATGACCGTATTTCCCGCGACAAGCGCGGACAGCATCGGGATGATCGCCAGTTGAAACGGATAGTTCCACGGCGAAATGACCGCGATTACCCCCATCGGCTTGTAGTGAATGTACGATTTTTTCGGCCAGAGCACGAGCGGGGTCGGCACGGGCTGGGCAGCCAGCATTTGCGGCGCGTGCTTCTCGTAAAAGCGGATCGTATCGGCAGTGACAAAAATTTCGGTCATGTACGCTTCGATGGTCACTTTTCCGGTGGCCTGGCTGATTTTTTCCGCCAGTTCTTCGCCGTGCTCGACGAGATAGTGGCGCAGGCGCGTCAAGTAGCGCAGCCGTTCGGACAGGGAGGTAGCGGACCACGCTTCAAAGGCGAGCCGGGCTTTGGCGACTGCCGCGTCTACCTGGGCGGGACTGGCTTCAGTCACGGAGCCGAATGTCTCGCCAGTGGCCGGATTGCGCAGAGGGAGTACGGACATTATCAATCACCTCGTTCGACAGGATGGGTGGCAGGTGAACCAGAAGAAAAAAGCGACTCGAGAACATGGTGGAGAGCAAGCTGAAAGCGGCTGATCGCTTCTGCGGCCGTCCGGGATTCGTCCAGCAAGCTTTGCAAGATCATGCCGTCGATCACGGAATAGAGGATCGAGCTTGCCGCGCTCACGTCCACGGCAAGCGCGGCTCCACGCTCCGTCTGCAGCCGCTTGAGCATGCGGGCAATCAGGTCGTGCAGCCGGTTTCGCGTGTGGTGCACCTGCTCCAAAAAGACAGGGGTGTACAGCGCCTGCGCCTGCAAATCGTACCAGAGCCGATGCAGCTTGCGGTCTTCCAGCAGACTGCGGCCGAGAACGGCAGCGAGAGCCGGGAAAAAGTTGTCCAGGGGAGCGGCAACCACTTCGCGCTCCAGCTCGGCGATGAAGCGTTCCTTGTAGCTGGCGATCACTTCGAGCAGCAATTCTTCCTTGCTGGCAAAATAATAGTGCAGAATGCCGAGCGAGACGCCGGATTCCTTGGCGATATCGCGCAAGGAGACGTGGGCATAGCCTTTTTCCGCGAGGCAGATCGTCGCCTGCTCGATCAAAAAGGCCCGCTTCGCTTCGGCTTTCGCCTGGCTTTTCGAAGGGGGAGTCATGCTGTGCACCTCGTTTTTGGACGATCGTCCAAATTTTGATTTGATTGTAATGCGTCCGTCTTGCTCCTGTCAACGCCCGAATGGGCACACAAAAAAGAAGCGGCTGTGCTACCGCTTCCTTTGTCGTTCCCAGCGCTTTAGATACGGGTAAGGGTCGAAAGCCCAGTCAGCTCCCCCAGTCTCCCGATACATGCCGTAGTGCAGGTGGGGCGGGAATTTTCCGGCGGTGCCAGGCTTGCCGTAGCCGGAGCTGCCGACGTATCCGATCACTTGCCCCGGCTCCACGATGTCGCCGGGCTTCAGTCCCTTTTTGAACGACGACAGGTGGGCGAAGTAATGATACACATTGCCCATGTCGCGCATGCCGATCCGCCAGCCGCCATAGCGGTTCCAGCCGATGACCTCGATCACTCCGTAAGCTGTGGAGAGCACGGGCGTCCCGTGTCGGGCGAAAATGTCGGTGCCTTCGTGAATCCGCCGCCCTCCCCAGCCGCGCGCGTCTCCCCAGGTGCTGCGGTAGCTGTAATCGTACCTCGCCGGGATGGGAAAATGACGCTCGTCCAACTGTAGGTGCTGGTATTTTTCGTACACCTGCGCGAACTGCCGGATCGTTTTCACCGAGCGATCCCGCTGGTAGTAAGACCAGACGCCGATTTGCCAGTCATCCGCAGAAAAGCCGTACTGCGCCAGGTAATGAATGAGAGAAGTGAGTGCGTCGAGATCGTTGTTGCGGTCGGCGAGTCCATCCCCGTCGCCGTCCATGCCCATCCCGCCGAAAAACTGGATCGACACCGGATTCGTGTCCTCCTGGTCGGGGTTCATGCTGCCCGTCCAGCGATCACTCGGGATATCAACGGCAGTCAGCCGCGAGGACGATGCCTGGTTGTCCGTTTGCTTTTTGCGTATTTTCATCGTGCGCTCGTACTGATCGATAGCCGCCAAATAGTTCCAGGGAATGCCGTACAAAGACTCCATGCGCCAAAAAAGCTGCAGCCGTTCCCGCAGGAGAGGGTCTGCCTGGTTGGCAGAGGAGCCTTTGGCGAAGGCAGATTCCAGCGGCGAAATGACTGCTGCCACGCATAAGCTGATCTGAATGATGAGGCGGAAAACTCGCATGCCGACTCCCTCCAGCCCGGGTAGTTTCCGTTGTAGTTTCTGCCAGTCTCTGCGGATTATCCGCGAGACTTTTTGGAAGCGGCCGCTGAACTTCTCCGCGCAGCGCAAGCTTCTGGTGTATGATGCAAGGAAGAAATGCTTTTTCAAAAACGGAGGGAGAAAAAATGAAGCTGGTCATTCGGGCAAATGGCCCGCTCTTCCTGGAGTCGCTCGTGAAGCCGCTGCAGCGCATTGCAGGCAGACAGTGTGCGGGATCGTCTGCGTGTTCGGCAGGTGACGCGGTGGACGCCGGGCGCATTTTGGACATGGCGGAACCGTATCGCCCGTATATGGAGGAGGAGCGCTGGCAGCGGGAGACGGCTGCCTTGCGCGAGCTGATGGCAGACCATGGCGCCGGCTCGTGCGGGGGAGAGCTGTATGTGCAGCCGCTTGCGGTGCCATTCGGCCTGTCGCCGCAAGTTTTGTCGCTCGCATCCGGGCTTGTCGTGCGGGAGACGGATGGATTGGACGCAGCGCGAGACTTTTCGGCAGTCGCCATGCTCTGGCTGCAAGTGATGGGCGCAAAGCCGCTGCGGACGCTGGAAGGCGAGCTGCTACAGGTGGAGCATGACGAAGACGGCACAGCGGTGCTTTTGCTTGCGTCAGACGGCAGGAGTGAGGGCGAGGACGCGATCCCCGTTTTTCGCGAGCGCAGGCAGCATGCCGATGAGCATATCGACGAAGGCATGCTGCTGCTGCAAGCGAATGTGGACGACGCCAGTCCGGAGTGGCTCGCCTACCTCATGGAGCAATGCTTCAAGGCAGGGGCCAACGACGTTCATTTTTTGCCAGTCACGATGAAAAAAAGCAGGCCGGGGACCATGGTGCAGGTCATGTGCTATGCAAGCCAGTTGGACGCGATGAAAACGCTGTTGTTCGAGGAAACGACGACGTTTGGCATCCGCTACTTCCCTGTCGCCTGCCATCGCCTGGCGCGACGCCATGTCCGCGTAGAGACGAGCTGGGGCGAAGTCGCGGTCAAGCTCGGCTACCATCGGGGTCAGCGGGTGCAGGTCGCGCCGGAGTACGAGAGCTGCGCGGCGGTTGCCCGAGCCAATGGCGTTTCGTTGAAGCAGGTGCATCAGGAAGCGCTGGAATTGGCGACCCGTAAAAGTTCTGTTAAAAAATGGACAGACAGGCAGGAGCGAGACGTGCCTCCAAAGAATTGAAAACATGGAGTATCCAACCAAACATGTATGGAGGAGGCTCGTGTGATGAGCAAAAAAGTGTTGATCGTGACAGGGGATGCCGTAGAAGCACTGGAGGTGTTCTATCCGTATTACCGTTTGCTGGAGGAAGGCTACGAAGCCGTGATTGCCGCGCCCAGCGTGAAGACGCTGCACACCGTTTGCCATGACTTTGAAGCACACAGCGAGACGTACACAGAAAAGCCTGCTTATCAGTTGCCTGCGCACGCCGCGTTCTCCGACATCAATCCGGAAGCTTTCGACGCCTTGATTATTCCCGGCGGGCGAGCGCCTGAGTACATCCGGCTGAACGAAAGCCTAAAGCCGATCGTCGCCCATTTTTTTGAGGCGAACAAACCAGTTGCGGCGATTTGCCACGGCTCGCAAGTGCTTGCGATCGTGTCCGAGCATCTCGCCGGTCGCAAGCTGACCGCCTACCAGGCGTGCAGACCGGACGTAGAGGCGATGGGCGCGATTTACGAAAAAGAAACGCTCCACGTAGACGGCAATCTCGTGTCTGGTCATGCATGGCCGGATTTGCCCGGCTTCATGCGCGAGTTTCTCCGCCTGCTGCGCTAACGGATAGACAAACCAAAAACTTCCGCCGAATGTCGACGGAAGTTTTTTTACGTTTAGCGGCGTCCGACCAAGAGCCGCAGCACATTCGGCTGGTCGGGCAAGTCGCGGGTTCCTGCGCCGTAGCCGATAGCCTCGACGGTCATGGACGGCAGCGGGCCGAACTGCTCGACCAGCGCGGCGGCAACACCCGCTCCGGTCGGAGTGGTCAGCTCCTTGTCGATCCGCGTCTCGCGCAGCGGGATGCCGACCAAAAGCTCCATGGTAGCGGGGGCCGGAACCGGATAAAGACCGTGGGCGCAGCGCACGTAGCCGTTGCCTGTCGGGATCGGCCCGCAATGCAATTGCCCGATGTCCAGCTCCTCCAGTCCGAGCGCGATGCCTACGACGTCGACGATCGAGTCGAGCGCCCCTACCTCGTGAAAATGGACAGTATCGACTGGGACGTTGTGAATTTTCGCTTCGGCGATCGCGATTTTTTCAAAAATAGCCAGCGAGCGGCGCGTTACGCGCGGGGCCAGCCCGGCTGCCTGAATCATGTCCACGATGGCTTTGTGGCTGCGGTGCTCGTGATCGTTGCCGAGCACCTTCAACGGCTTGAGCGGAAGGGCAGGAGCCTGGCTCTCGTCCACGACGTCCAGCTTCAGCGCGGAGACGCCTGCTTTGACGACCTTTTTCCACTCCAGACGGAAATCTCCTACGGGAAGCTTCCGCAACTCCTGCTCGATCCGGTCGCGATCAGCCCCGGCGTCGACGAGCGCGGCCAAAAGCATGTCGCCGCTTATTCCCGAAAAGCAGTCCAAATACGCAATGCGCACGAGAAACACTCCTTTTCAACCAGTCATTTCCTCTGTATCATATAGGGAAAGTATGTTCGTCTGTTTACTGATTCGTTGTCCAAAGTGTACCATTTGCCGATTCGGTTTGTCATGCGAGGAGTTGATCGGTTCGTGTTGTCATTCATTCATACGGCGGACGTCCATCTGGACGCGCCTTTACATATGCTGGCGGATCTTTACGAGCTTCGGCAGGATGATTTTCGCCGCACCCTGCAAACGATTCGCGATCTGGTTGCAGAAAAGCAGGCCGACTTTTGGCTGATTGCCGGAGATTTGCTGGAATATCACGGGGGCAGGCGCTCCACGGCCATGTTTTTGCGCGACCTGTTTGCGAGCATCGCCCCGATCCCGGTCTGCATCGCGCCGGGAAACCACGATCCGTGGCGGCCGGATTCGTTTTACCAGACGTTGGAGTGGCCGGGCAACGTGTACTGGTTTACGCCGGAGTGGGGCGCTTTTGAGTTTCCGGAAAAGTCATGCGTCGTCTACGGCTGGGGATTTGGGCAGCCGCATGTCTACGAGTCGCCGCTCGCCTCTTTTCCAGGCAAGCTGGACGGCTATCGGCACCACCTGATGGTGCTTCATGCCAGCGTCCTGAACAGGGCAGGGGACGAGCACCAGCCGTACGCTCCGGTTACGTTGCAGGAGCTGGTCGAAACCGGAATGGATTACGTGGCGCTCGGCCATATTCACAAGCCGGAGCAATTTGTGCACCCGCAAACAAGGCAGCCGCTCGCCGCCTATCCCGGCTCGCCGGAAGGGCTGACGAGCAAGGAAGCGGGAGAGCGCTCTGTGCTGTACGGCGAGCTGGATGACGCCGGGAGGTTGACGCTGCAGGCGCTTCCGGTCTGCCAGCGCCAGGTTCGCAAAGTGACGATTCACGCCGCCGGGGCGGAAACGACCGAGCAGCTCGTCGAGGTGATGAACGCGCAGCTTGCGGAAATCGCCAGCACGGATCTTGTGTACGTGACCTTGACCGGAGAGCGGGCCGCTCATTTTGTGCCGGCGATTTCCGTCTTGGAGCAGCGCTTTTCGCGATTTTTTTCACTGGCGATCACAGACGAGACGTGGCCTGACATCGACGCAGACAAGCTGGTGGCAGAAGGCGGCGTATGGGGCAAATGGCTCGCCAAGCTGGCGGAGGCCGAGGCGAGCGCCAGAAACGACGAAGAGCGCGAAATTGCCCGGCTGGCGAGGCAGGAGGCGCTCGCGCGGATTGGGGGGAGCATGCGTTGAGGATCGAGGAAATATCGCTTACGGGGTTTGGAAAATGGCAAGGAGCTGACTTTCGCTTCGCTCCCGGACTGAACCTGTTTTACGCTCCCAACGAAGCGGGGAAGTCGACGCTGTTGCAAGCCATTTTCGCCGCCCTGTACGGGATGAAGCGCGATTACGTCAAAACGGCGCGCTATTTGCCTGCCTATGAAAAATACCGCCCCTGGCACCAGGGGGACTACGAGACGATCGTCACCTATCAGCTCGGGGGCAAGACGTACCGCTTGCACCGGACGCTGGCGAAAGAAAGGGAGCAGGCACGCCTGTTTCTCGACCCGGAGTGGACGGAGCTGACAGACGTGTACATGGAGGATCGGCGCAAGGAGCGGAACTTTCTGGAAAAGCATCTGGGGCTTACCCGCAGCCTGTTTACGGATTTGACCTGGATCAGACGGGAGCCGCTGGAAGCTGCCGAGCATCTCATGCCTGCTTTTGCAGATGCACAGGAGGCAAGCCCGCACGTCCACGCCGTTTTGGCGGAGCTGGACCGGGAGCTTGTAAGCATCGGCAAAAAGGAGCGGGCGGAAAACACGCTGTTGGGCAAAGCGGCGTCGCGCGCAGCGAGCAAGGAGCAGGAGCTGGCTCACGCCGAAGCGGCATGGCGCCTGATCCGGCAACTGACGCAATCGATCCAGCTCTGGGAGGAGGAGCGCGAAAGACTCGAACAGCGGCGCATCCGGCTGCGGGAACGTATGCAGAAGTGGCAGGAGCAGGACCAGCTTTGGCAAGAAAGCTGGCAGCGAAGCTATTCGCCCATCGACGCGCAAGATTGGCAATGGTGGCTTGCGCGGGCTGCGAGCGAAGAGGAGCGGCAACTGCACGAAAAAGCGCGCAGCTCGATCATGGCATGGGACGAGCAGACGCCAGACGGTGCGCAGGGAACAGCGGCGAGTCAAGCGCTGGGCGAACTGGAAGCGGATTACGAGCGCGGCACTTCGCTGCGCAAAGCGCGGGAGCAGCGGCATATGCGGCTGGCCGAGCTGGCTGTGCTTGCCCTGTCCACCGGGACGCGCAGCCAGGCGCGGACGCAGCGGCAAGGGAATCGGGCCAAGCGCAAAAAGGGAGCCGTACGCCTGTGGGGCGGCGCTGGGCTATTTGCTATCCTCGGCGCCGTCGGCCTGGCGACGGGGCATCCCGTCCTTGGCGGCAGTTCGCTCGGCTTGAGCTTGCTGTTGCTCGCACTCGGGATTTTCGTGCTGCGGGCAAAAGGGAGCGGACATGCTGTTGCGCCTGTTGCCGCCAGCGAGCAGTTGCAAGAAAGCGAGCGGCTGCAGCAGGAGATCGCCGCCATCGACGCTGAATGGGCGTCCCTTTTGGAGCGCTGGGATGTTCGGGATTGGGATACTTTTCTGGCAAAAAGGGAAGAGCTACAAAGAAGCGCGCAGGAGCAGCGGGCCGTCCGGCTGGAGAGCGATCTGGCCAAAGCAAAGCGGGAGGAAATGCTGCAAGCCGACTGGGGCGAGGCGGTGCGAGCGATTTTGCGGCAGGAAAAGCGGCAGCGCGAGGAAGCAGAGAGCGACTGTCTGGCGCAGTTGTCCCGGATGGAGGACGAGCTGCAAGAGCTGCGGGAAAAAATCGCCCGCGCCTACGGAGAGATGGCCGCCCATGAAGGCGTGTCCGTAGCGAGAGCCAGAGACGAATACGAAGAGGCTGCTATTGCGCTGCGTCGGTTGTTGCAGCGCCGGGACGCCCTCCAGCTTGCGCGGGATGCGTTGCAGGAGGCGCAAGGCGAATGGAAGTGCGACGTTTCCCCGGATGTGAACCGGACGGCTTCCGAGGTGATGGCGCAAATTACGGGGGGAGCCTACCGCGACGTGCGGCTCGACCCGACAGAGGGCTTCGCGGTGCGGCTGCTGGAGCCGACGCGCAACCTGATCGTCAGCCACGAGCAATGCTCCACGGGAACGGCCGATCAGCTCTACCTGGCGCAGCGGCTCGCCCTGCTGCAGCACATAAGCAAACGGACAGAGCCGTTGCCGCTGTTTCTGGACGACCATTTTGTCCACTACGATGACGAGCGCCTGCAGCGGACGCTGGCGTACATCGCCAAGCTGGCGGAGCAGCATCAGGTCTTTCTGTTTACTTGCCACGAACGGGAGCAGCGCTTGCTTGCGCCGCTCTTGCGCGGATCGGATTGGCACAAGGCGCATCAGCTCGGGTAATTGTTACCTGACTTGTGAAAGAGGTTGCCCCTTGTAATTCCAACCTCTATAATGGAGTTTGATTATGTCTCGTACCAAGATACATGAGGAGTGGGCCCTATGACGCAACGCAAGCCGGAGTGGCTCAAGATCAACCTTGTTTCAGGACCAGAACTCGCCAGCTTCAAAGAGCTGAAGCAAACCATGCGCAGCAAGACACTACATACCGTTTGCGAAGAAGCAAAATGTCCCAACATTCATGAGTGCTGGGCCAGCGGTACAGCTACGTTCATGATTTTGGGTGATATATGTACCCGTGCCTGTCGGTTTTGTGCCGTAAAAACCGGATTGCCGACAGAGCTTGATGTGGCCGAGCCGGAACGCGTGGCAGAAGCTGCCGAGCAAATGCGTTTGCGGCACGTCGTCGTCACATCCGTTGCCCGTGATGATCTGAAAGACGGAGGCGCGCAAATTTTTGCGGAGACGATTCTTGCGATTCGCCGCCGTCTGCCGTTTGCCTCTGTGGAAGTGCTGATTCCGGACTTCCAAGGGAATTGGGATGCGCTCAAGCTTGTGATGGACGCGAAGCCGGACGTGCTGAACCACAATATTGAGGCAGTCCGCCGCCTGTCTGACCGCGTGCGGGCACGCGCCAAGTACGACCGGACGCTGGAGCTGCTGAAAAAGGCGAAGGAATTCCAGCCGAACATTCCGACGAAGTCCAGCCTGATGATCGGAGTCGGGGAGACGCTTGAAGAAGTGATCGAAACCATGGACGATTTGCGTTCCGTGGATGTCAACATCATGACGATCGGCCAGTACCTGCAGCCGACGAAAAAGCATCTGAAGGTCGAGCACTACTACCATCCGGACGAATTTGCCCGCCTGAAGGAAGAAGGCATGAAGCGCGGTTTCAGCCACGTGGAAGCAGGGCCGCTCGTGCGCAGCTCGTACCACGCACACGAACAGGCGAATGCCGCGAAGGAAACGATTGCCAAGGAGGCCTTGCCACAGGCGCAAGGTCAGTAATAAGAAGAAAAACCCCCTCATTGCATGCGAAAAGGAATCGCTGCAAAAGGGGGTTCTTCTCTATACAGGGGAGATTCGCCTTAGCGACTGGTTGTACCCATTTTCGCTTTTTGAGTCGCATTCGCGTTCTTTTGAGTGTTCATGCTTTTTGCTTGCTCGCCGTCTGTTACGCCGCCCATGCGCTTGATGAGCGTATCGATGCTCGCAGCATCCTCGGTACGCGCTGTATGCACATTGCTGGAACGGCTGGCGACACGGACAATTTCCTGAATGTCATTCGGGTTGTCCGTCACATACACCTTGTAATAGCGTGGCGAGATCGACTGCGCATTCATTTTCGCCTGGTTTTTGGCTGTGCGCGGGTCTACTCCCTGGGTGTTCAGACCGACGAAAATTTCTTCATCCGTCACCAGGACAGTAGAACGCTGAACGCCAGGGCAGCTCGTGGTGACGTTGCCGACTGCTTGCGCCAGAGCGTCGCGGTCTACGTAGACGTTTTGGGCGCCAGCGGTCTTCATGCCTGCCCGGTTTGTCTGGACGTAGCCCATTTTCGGCATGCCGGTTTGCATGATGCCGGCTCCTGCGCGATTCCAGGCCCGCTTTTGATAAATGGAATGGTTCATTCCATTCGGCGTGCCCAACACTCCGTCGTTATGGTCGGTAAAGGCGTTGTAAGGTCGCATGCCACTGGTGTAGGCGTTGTAGTTGTTGACGTTCGCCCGTGGATACGTCCCATTCGGGTACAGGCCGTTATCGACGCCCGGCGTGTTGTTCAGACCGACACCGTTGCGGACGTGCAGTCCGTCAAAGTTTGCGGAGCGCACGCCGTCGTAGTTGCGGACATGCAGCCCGTCAACGTTTGTGACGTGAGGAGCGGTCTGGTTTGGATGCGTGTAGTTCGGCGCAGCGTTGTTCGCACATGCGGAAGCCAAGAGAGCAATGCCTGCAATCGCAGGATACAACCATGTCTTTTTCAATGGTAACACCCCCTACACGATAGAATGTCCAGGGGGCTTGCGCAGTTTTCGTGGGAATTTTATCTCTTGCTGTTTGAAATGTGATAAGATGGACGAAAGTACACAAGTGTAAGGAGGAAGCGGACTTGATTCGCACGCAAGCCGGTACTTATGAAGTCATGGAAGAAAATCGCGACGGCTGGAATCCGGAAGCATTCAGGGAGCGTTACAGCGATATCCTCGACAAATACGATTACATCGTCGGAGACTGGGGCTATGGACAGCTTCGTTTGCGGGGATTTTATACAGATTCCAACCGCAAAGTACCGTTCGAGCAGCGGATCGCCGCTTTGGATGAGTACCTGCACGAGTTTTGCAACTTTGGTTGCCCGTACTTTGTCTTGCGCAAAGTAAAAGCGGCGGTCGGCAACAACGGCCCGGAACAGGACGGCCAGGACGAGAATCAGGATAACATTCTCGATATCCGCCAGAACGCATCCCGTGGCGACAATTCTCCGCTGATTGTCGAGCGCAAGGAGCGGCGCCGTTTTCATCCGCGCCAAAACAGGCAGGAGCGCCAGGAACGAAACAACGGAGGCGCCAACGAGCGGTCCGGAGGCCGCAATGAGCGCTCGGACAAGCCGAAGTTTCACAAGGATAAGCCGGAGAAAAACGGCAAGGACTCGTCCTCGCGGGAGAAGCGCCCGAACCAGTCGCGTCCCAATCGCGAGCGCGACAAAGTTCCAACCGGACAAGGCCAAAGCACGCCGAGGCGTGACACATAAGGAAGACAAACAAAAAAGAAGCTGGGAAAAACAACGCGTTTTTCTCCGGCTTCTTTTTCATTTGAGGAAAGCGGCTTTGTTTTTTTGATTCGTAGACTGAACAAATATTGCAAAACGCCAGTCGTTTTATGTAAAATATTTACATGCATCTGCTCGTTTTTTGTAAAATGTAGTAAAATTTGTATATTCGTGCGAAGAAGGGGGGAGGAAATATGGGGGAATGTAAGACCATGATATTTTACGTTGTCTGGTTTTAGCCACTATCATGAAGAATGACAGCGATTTCATTCGTTGTGTGACACTATTCGAAGCTTTCCGACCACACGCAACAGATCAACAAAAAACGGAATACAAGCAAATCATGGAGGGGATACGAAATGAAGAAGTCGATTTTGCTAGCAATCGTTTTAGTTTTGGGACTGTATAGTAGCGTTACGAGTGGACAAGCACCAATCCCAAAAGGAACCGTTATCCAATATGAACACGGTGTTGGCGGGTAAACGCGGATAAACATGGAGAAAAATCATCCTCAAAAGAGGATGATTTTTTTTACTATTCAAATTTTTTCAACCGCCAACTTTCTGAATGTCGATGTATAGTTATAAATGTGCTTTTCTGCAAGAAAAAGGGAGTGATAACCTTAGGGGTTATTTCATATAAAAATGACGTTCCATCAACGCAGGACACAAGAGAGTAAAGGGGTATTTTCCCGTACTTACCAGCCAAAGGGGCCGTCTCCAAGTCGATTTTTCGGCTTTGGAGATGCCCCTTTTCCATTTCAAAAACCTTGGTCGATCATGCTGCTGATTTTGAGAAATGAGC
Organism: Brevibacillus sp. NSP2.1; assembly: GCF_000470975.2. Classification (NCBI taxonomy): domain Bacteria; kingdom Bacillati; phylum Bacillota; class Bacilli; order Caryophanales; family Paenibacillaceae; genus Brevibacillus; species Brevibacillus sp. NSP2.1. Next base: position 1,151,364 of record NZ_CP048274.1, read on the forward strand.
GGATTTTCCCCTTTGGAACAACCCCTTTTTATACCATCTCAGCTCTTAGCGTTAGAACCCGTATCCGCCGAAAAACGGATAGGGCTGGTACGGATATGGATAGTACGGATACGAGTATGGATACGGGTACGGATAGTAATAGGGCGGATAGAAGCTATAAGGGAGCGGGATGATGAGAGGGAACCCGCTGTCGTTTCTTCTTCTGCGAAAGAAGACGGGGTGCGCCTGATCTTCCGGAATCGTCTGGTATTGGTCTTCCGCCTGGTGAGCCTGAAGTTGTTGATCGTCAGCTTGATAAGATTGCATGGTGCGACTGCACTCCTCTCGTTTGTCTGTACGTGCAGTAGCATTATACGAGACATCCGCCTGTGTGGAGAGTTGTCCTCATGGATTTGGGCACAAAACAGCCCATCCCGAAAGGCTCGTTTCGAGATGGGCTTGGGACATGCAGAAGACGGATGTTAAATCACAGTTTCCAAAAAGGTTTTCAGCTCTTCCGCTTCCTGCTCGTTCAAGTTAAAGGCAAATTCGAGATAGCCTTCTTCCTCCAGATCGTCGTGCCCGATAATGGCAGAACGGCCGTTTTGGATGTTAATGACGAGCTTTTTGCCGTAAAAACGGTTGGTCGTCGTGATAGCCAGGTCGAAGCGGGTCGCTTCGCCTGTGAAGCTGACAAATCGCGTTTTGGTGTCCTCCGATTCGTCGTACAAATAAAACAAGTCATTCGCCATAAATACGCTCCTCTACTTCCATGCCAGATTTGGTTTGTGCTCGATATTGTGCAAAGCGCGGACAAAACGGATCGTTTTCGTCTGGGCGCGCATGACGATGGAGTGCGTCTCCACCATGTCGTCGCCCAAGTAGCGGACTCCCTGCAGCAGCTCGCCGTCCGATACCCCTGTTGCCGCGAAGATGGCGTCGTCTCCTTTTACCATATCGTGCAACGTCAGCAACTGCTCCGGATTGGCAAGCCCCATCTTGATGCAGCGCTCCCGCTCGCTGTCGTTTTGCGGCTTGAGCATCGCCTGCATGTCGCCACCGAGACATTTGATCGCCGCCGCGCTGATGACGCCTTCCGGTGCGCCGCCGATTCCGAGAAACAGGTCAATCCCTGTATGCGGCAGACAGGCGGCAATCGCTGCGCCGACATCGCCGTCGCCGAACAGCTTGACGCGCGCGCCTTTTTCCCGGACGGTGTCGATGATGTCCTGGTGCCGCTCCCGCTCCTGGATGATGACGGTCACATCCTGAACGCGTTTGTTGTTCGCTTTGGCTACTACTTCTATCATTTTATCCACGGGATCGAAAAGGTTGATTTTTCCCGCAGCCCGCTTGCCAACCGCCATTTTCATCATGTACATGTCGGGGGCATGCAGCAAGGTTCCGCGGTCACCGACAGCGATCACCGACATGGCATTGTTGTGTCCCTTGGCGACGATCGTCGTTCCCTCCAGCGGGTCTACGGCGACGTCTACCTCCGGGCCGACCGCATCCGGGTGGCCGAGCTTTTCGCCAATGTACAGCATCGGGGCTTCGTCCAGCTCGCCTTCGCCAATGACGACCGTCCCTCTCATGTTGATCGTGTCAAACATGGCGCGCATGGCGCTGGTCGCTGCTCCGTCCGCTTCATTTTTCTTTCCTCGTCCCATCCAGTGTGACGAGGCGAGGGCAGCCATTTCTGTCACCCGCACGATTTCCAATGCCAGTTCGCGTTCCACAGTTGTGTTCCTCCCTTTATGCCGGCAAAAAATTCACCCCATCATTGTAACATAAAGTACAAGCTGATTCGTGACAGCCGGGACAAATTTGGTATACTGTTGGAGGAAAAGAGGTGAAAGCCGTGAGCAATTCCTATTTGCAGGAAGGGGAATTGGTCCTTCTCGTCCTGGTGCTGACGTTTGTGTTTACTACCTATTATGCAAAACGAAAAGCAAAAAAGCGAAAATAAGGAGAATCTCATGTACGACGTGAATACAAAGCGAATTGACCAAGTATTGGCCTATATGTCTCGCATGCTTGATCTGCTGGACAAGCTCAGGGAACGGGGAGCCGAAGCGGTTTTGTCGGACGAAGTGGCTGTTGCAGCGATGGAGCGAGCCCTGCACTTGTCCATCGAAGGAATTGTCGATGTCGGAAATGCGCTGATCGACGGCTTTATCATGCGCGATCCTGGCAGCTACAGTGATATTGTAGAAATTTTGCGCGACGAGCAAGTCGTTACCGATGAGCAGGCGGCGATTCTGACCCGCGTTGTCGATTTCCGCAAGCATCTGGTCATTGACTATACGAGCGTTCCGGCGGAGGAAATGTTCGCGCTGGTGAACGAAGCCGTGGCAGCGATGCGGCAGTTTGACCCGCATGTGCGTGCGTTTTTGCAGAAAGAATTGTTCTAGAAAATGGAGAAGCGGATTTTTTATACAAAACACTTTCGTTTGTTTACTAAAGCGTGCCGATCCGCTACAATAAGTAGAAAGGACGGTGATACGTATGACAAACGAGGGGACGTCCACTCGTGACCAAATCCTGCACATGCTCAAGGTAAAAGGCTCACTCTCTGTCAGCGACATGGCCGTCGATCTTGGCATTACAGAAATGGCGGTAAGACGCCATCTGAACACCCTGGAGAGAGACAATCTGATTAAGTCTACGCTTGTGAGGCAAGCGATGGGACGACCAACCAACGTATATTCCTTGTCGCAGGAAGCAGATGAGCTGTTTCCGCGCAATTATTCTCATTTAACGCTCGACTTTTTGCAAGACTTAAAGGAGATTGACGGGCCGGGAAAAGTCGAAATGCTGTTCCGCCGCCGTGAAAATCGCCTGGAGGAAACGTATCGCGCCCATATGCAAGGAGACTTGCGGGACCGCGTGGCCAAGCTTGCCGAACTGCAAAACGAAAAAGGCTACATGGTCGAGTGGGAAGCGGATACGGATGGAAACACGTATCGCATCCAGGAGTTCAACTGTCCAATCGCCCAGGTCGCGCGCGAATTCAATCAGGCCTGCACCTGTGAGCTGTCGCTGTTTCGCCGGGTGCTGAAAGCCGACGTGGAGCAAACGTCCTGCATGGCAAAAGGCGGAGACAAGTGCGTGTTTGAAATCAAAAAAGCGTAAAAACAGTGTCAATGATCGCCACTTTTGTACGATTCGGTGCAGGGTGGCTTTTTTGCAACAAGATGTGCAGCGGCAAGAAGAAGTAAAGGCAGATGCGAGCGCATTCCAGGATTCGTCCATTCGCGAGCTGTTTCTGCACGCCAAGGCGCATCCGAAGCAGATTGACGGCTTGCTGGGTTCGATTGCGGATTTTTTGGACGGGGAAGCGGATACGTATAAAAAAGGACTGGCCTGCATTATCGCCGGGACGTTGGTTGAAAAGGGAGGCGACCCGGCCGGGATCGTCGGGGCGGTCGTCCGGCAACTGGAGCGCCACCTGATTTTGCTGGAAGCGTATTTTCAACAGGACGACGAGCTGTCGCTTGCCGAGCGGTTCCAGACAGCGCCGGATACGGTCAAGGCACAGGTGACGTCGGACTTTGTGGTTTTGGCGACGATGACGATGATTTGCCGCGACAAGCAGGCGAGAATCGAGCTGAGACAAAATCAGCAACTGCTTCGACTGATCGAGGAGCTGGAGGAACAGATCGACAATCTGCATTTTGTGAACATCGTGCTGGGCAGCGAAGACGATCTGGAGGTCGTGGCCCTGCACCCGGAGACATCGACGGGGATCAGGCTGCGGCTGTCGATGGTGCAAAACAACTTTCATCTGTTTACGCGCTCATGGGATTTGTCTTTTTGCGTTCCGGTTCACAATGCGCTGACCCCGCAAGCAGAACTGGTCGAAGTGCTGTCTTGCGAACAGGTAAAAGCATGGACCGAGAAGATCGTAGAGCAGTGGAAAAAAGCCAGGTAGCGAGACGAAGGCAGGAAGCGGCAGAGCCCGTTTTCCTGCCTTTTTTGGCGGGCAAAAGCAGACGGGCGGCTCGTCAAATGGCGCAAAAGCGGGTATCGTAAAGGAAGGCCAGAAGTTTTGGCAACAGAGATAGATCAGACTGGATGGAGGAGAAGCAACATGAAACCGTACAAAGGCTACCTGATTGATCTGGATGGAACCATTTACCGCGGCAATGAGCCGATTCCCGGCGCTGCCGAATTTGTCCGCTACTTGAAAGCGAACCGCATTCCGTACCTGTTTTTGACCAACAATTCGTCCGCATCGGCCGAGCGCGTGGCAGCGCGACTGAGCGGGATGGGAGTTGAGGCAACCGCACAGGATGTATATACGACCAGCATGGCGACTGTTGAATATTTGCAAGAAAAGGCGCCCGCAGGGGCAAGCGTGTATGCGATTGGCGAGGAAGGCTTGCTGTCACAACTGGAAGCGACAGGCTTCAGGCTGACAGCAGACGATCCTGCCTACGTCATCGTTGGAATCGACCGTGCCTTCACGTACGAAAAGCTGACGATCGCTACCCGCGCCATCCGCGCAGGCGCTACTTTTATCGCGACCAATGCAGATGCCGCGCTGCCGACAGACAACGGACTGTTTCCAGGAAACGGCTCGCTCGTTGCCGCCGTGTCGGTCGCATCCGCTACGAAGCCGATCGTCATCGGCAAGCCGGAGCCGATCATCGTGCGCTACGCGCTTTCCGTCCTCGGCACAGAGGCATCCGAGACGTTGATCGTCGGCGACAACCTGTTCACCGACATTGAAGCTGGAGCAAACAGCGGCCTGGACAGCCTGCTCGTCCTGACAGGCTATTCGACGCGGGAAGAAGCTGCCCGCCACGCGGTGCAGCCGACGCATATCGCCAAAGACTTGCCGGAGTGGCAGCTACGCATCTCGCTCTAGGCACTCTTCCTGCTGCTTCTGGCGATGGGCAATCCGGCTGGAAGCAGCAGCGGCAATCGCTCCGACGAGGTCGTCCAAAAACGTGTGGACGCCGAAGGGAACGGTTGACACGTTGGTGTATAGATTGTCTCGTTGAGGGAGAGTCTTTCTTGTCTGCATTGGCGAATTTACTGTGTATGCGCACTTCCGTAAACCGCTGTTCATTTATCTTCTAAAGCATTTAGTCATAGAAAAAAAGCATCTCTAGTCATTTCTGTTTCTAAACAATAGGGAGAGCTACTATCCTTCAGTTGGGTTTAGGTGAAATTTACTGTTAGTATTAGAAAATCCAGGGTATGAACATAAAAGTAGCACTTCTAAAATACATAAAATGGTAAAAATGTAACTGTCAAAGGAGTGTTGCCTTTGATAAATTTTACTTAAGTATAACTTGTTGGAGGGATGAAGATGAAGAAAATCTCTGCGCAACAGCATCCATTAGCGGGGTCTCTTTAAATGGTTTAGGGCTTTCTGTAACCTATTCCAAAGTAAATAATCGTTACAATAGAACAAGTGCAGGAGAGACGGTAAATTGAGCCGAAAATTGACTTACTTGTTATCCCTCATTGTACTTTCCCTGATTGTATTTTTGGGTGTCAGCGGGATACTAAAGACTGATGAGCCTTACTTGAGCTTAATGGCAACGGTTATTGCGGTTCATTTAGTATTAGACAAGTTATTGAAGGAGTGACTATATTTTATTCTTAGTCATAAGCACGGGCATATTGCTCGTGCTTATTTGGTATCGGCACAGAGGCATCCGAGACGTTGATCGTCGGCGACAACCTGTTCACCGACATTGAAGCCGGGGCAAACAGTGGCCTGGACAGCCTGCTCGTCCTGACAGGCTATTCGACGCGGGAAGAAGCTGCCCGCCACGCGGTGCAGCCGACGCATATCGCCAAAGACTTGCCGGAGTGGCAGCTACGCATCTCGCTCTAGGCACTCTTCCTGCTGCTTCTGGCGATGGGCAATCCGGCTGGAAGCAGCAGCGGCAATCGCTCCGACGAGGTCGTCCAAAAACGTGTGGACGCCGAAGCGTTTGTCGTTGAGCTGGGCCAGCTTGCCGTGTTTGAGCTTGTCGACGTAGCCGAAGTTGGTAAAGCCGATACTGCCGTACAGATTGACGATGGCAAGCGCCATTACCTCATCCACGCCGTAAAGCGGCTCGTCCGTTTCGATAATTTTTTGAAGCGGCGGCAGCAGTTGTTTTTGCTCCGCGAGCATGTCCAACTGGATGCCAGTCAGAAGCGCATTTTGCACCTCGCGCTTTTTCAGCACGGCCTTCACGCTGTCCAGGCACAGCTCCATCGTCAGGTCGGGGACGTATTTCGTTTGCAAGAAAAACACAATCTCGGCGATGTCATCGAGGGAAACGCCGCGTTTTCCCAAAAGCCCGATGACCACCTCCAGGCAGCTCTCGCTGTTGAGCGGATGCTCGATCATCTAGGTTTTCCTCCTTTTCCGGCGATCATGAGTTCTTCTAGTATCTGCATCCAGATAGGCACCTATCCCGGTTTTGCGACATACAATGCGCCAAGAGAAGGTGTGCAAGGAGGATGGACCCGTATGGAGGAAAAAGAGCTGCTGCAGGAGCGATATGGCTTCCAGTTGCAAAACTACCGCGTGACGGGCGCCAGCAAGGTGCTCGAAACCGACCAGGGCCTGTATTACATGTTCGAAGCGCCTGCCGGCTATCGGTACAAAAGCAAGTTCGTCGAGCGCGTGCGCAAGCATTTGAGCCAGCAGCAAGACATCCGCATGCTGAAGCTGGTCAAGACCACTGGCGGACAGTCCCATTTTGTCGAGGACGACCAGCTTTACTATTTGTATCGCGGAGTGCGCGAGGCCGTTCCGGACAATGCGCCCTATGCAAGCGGCCAGTCGCTGGCGCAATTTCATCAGGCTACGAAAAATTTTTCCGGAGACAAACTGTTTATTCCGTACAGCTCGCTGGGGAACTGGCCGAGCACGTGGCGCAGAAAGCTACGGCATTACAACGAGTACCGGGATGAATTGGACGAATCGGACGTCGAGCTGACGCCGATGGATGAGCTGCTTTTGACCTGCTATACGTACGTGCATCAGCTCGGGGAAATCTCGGTCCAGTACTTGCAGGAAGCGGGCTACGACAAAGTCGTGAAGGAAACGGCCGGGCTTGGAAAAGTAGCCTACCAAAATTTTGACCAAGGGTATATGCTATGGAATGAGAAGGATGTACGCCTGATGGCGGGGGAATGGAACTGGGTTCTCGACATGCGGGCTCGCGATCTGGGGCAATGGCTGAAAGCCGAAACGAGACGCAACGGCTGGAATGACGAAGCCACGATCAACTTTTTCGAGGGCTACAACAGCGTTGCGCCGCTGCTTTCCGGGGAGTACGCCGTGATCTACGCGCTCATGCTCTATCCGGGCCGCTTTTTAAAGCTGGTGGAAGCCTACAAGGAGCTTCCGCTGGAGGAGAAGCAGGAAGTGAACGTGGAAGCGTGGCAATCCCAACTGGAAGACGAGCTGGCGAAAATGGAAGAAGGACTCCGGCACTATCCCCGTCTGGTCGAAGAGCATTACGGCGTGTCCATTCCACAAATTGATTGGCTGTGGAGGCAAAACAATGAGCAAGCCACAAGTATTCGTCACGAGGAAACTGACCAATGAAGTCATAGCCATGCTGGAGACAGTAGCCCATGTCAGCGTGTGGGAGGGAGATACTCCAGTGCCGCGCGCGAAGCTTTTGGAAGAGATCGAGCAAGCGGACGCGGTGCTGACCATGCTGACAGAACGGGTGGATGAGGAGCTTTTGCGCCGTGCGAAGAAGCTGCGCATCGTTGCGAATATGGCTGTAGGTTATGATAATATCGACGTGGCCGCCTGCAAAAGACGAGGGGTCACGGTGACCAACACGCCTGACGTGTTGACAGAGGCGACGGCGGATTTGGCGTTTGCGCTGCTCTTGGCGACTGGCCGCAGATTGACGGAAGCGAACCGTTTTTTGCTCGCCGGAGAATGGACCTCGTGGAGCCCGTACCTGATGGCCGGGCAAAGCGTGTACGGAACGACCTTGGGCATTATCGGCATGGGACGGATCGGCGAGGCGGTTGCCCGGCGAGCAGCAGGCTTCAACATGCGCATTTTGTATCACAACCGCAATCGCAAGGAAGAGGCGGAGGCAAAAACGGGAGCGCGGCTGGCCGGGCTGGATGAGCTGCTCCAGGAGTCGGACTACGTCGTGCTGCTGACGCCGCTGACAGAAGAGACGCGGCATTTGATGGGGGGAAGAGAATTTGCCCTGATGAAAAAGTCGGCTGTCTTCGTGAATGTGTCCCGGGGCGGCACCGTCGACGAAGCCGCCTTGTACGAGGCTTTGGTTTCCGGACAAATATGGGCGGCGGGGCTGGACGTATTTAGACAGGAGCCGGTTCCGCTCGACCATCCGCTTTTGTCCCTGCCAAATGTAGTCGCACTCCCGCATATCGGCAGCGCCACGATCCAGACGCGAGATGAGATGGCACGGCTGGCGGCAGCCAACATCGTCGCTGTGCTGAGCGGGAAGGAGCCGTTGACCGCGCTATGAGCACTGTGTTGATCCTGGCGGCGGGGCTGTTGCTTTTGGCAGTCGTAGCGGCTTCCGCTATAGCCTTGCATGTCACCTGGCGTCTGACTCATCCCGTGCGCAAGCCGATCGACATGGACCCGCAAGACTTCGGGATCGAGGGAGCGGAGGCGGTGGTATTCCCAAGCAGAGAGCCGGGGATTTCACTGGCGGGCTGGTATCTGTCCGCTACCCAAAATGGGCGAACGCCAAATGGCCGGACAGTGATTTTTGCCCACGGCTACAGCCAGAACAGGCAGGAGCCGCATCTGCCCGCGCTGGCGCTCGCCGCAAAGCTGGTGCATGCCGGCTATGATGTGTTCATGTTCGACTTCCGCAACAGCGGCCAGTCCAGCCCATCGTTGACCACGATCGGGTTGCGCGAACAGCAGGATTTGCTCGGCGCCATAGATTTTGCCGAAGCGAAAAAGCCGGGACAGACGATCGGCCTCATCGGCTTTTCCATGGGGGCAGCGACGTCGCTTCTCGTCGGCGGGGCGGACCCAAGAATTGCGGCTGTTGTGGCAGACTCTCCGTTTTATTCGCTCAGGGAATATTTGGAGGAAAATTTGCCGCAATGGACGGGCCTGCCGCGCTTTCCTTTTAGCTGGCTGATTTTGACCTTGAGCCCGGTATTGCTCCGCGCGAATCCGCGCCATGTCAAGCCGTATGAAATCGTAAGCCGCGCGAAAAAGCCGATCATGTTCATTCATGGGACCAAAGACTCGACTGTGCCCGCGGAAAACAGCAAGCGGCTGCACGCGTTGGCACAGGATGAGGACTCGCAAATTTGGCTCGTTCCGCACGCCGGGCACGTGCGCAGCTTCGCTTTGCTTCCGGATGAGTATGCGGAGCGGGTCATTGCCTTTTTGGAAAAAGGGATGAGAAAAGCAGGCAAGAGCGCGGGAGCATTCGCCCTGCGAAAATAAAAAAAGCAGCTACGCCGAAGACGGTAGCTGCTTTCATGGCTGTGCGCCTGGATTAAAATACTTGTTGCACTTCTTTGATGCCTGGGATTTCTTCCACCAGTGCGCGTTCGATCCCTGCTTTCAGGGTGATGGTGGAGGAAGGGCAACTGCCGCATGCACCCATCAGGCGCAGCTTCACGATGCCATCTTCTACGTCAACAAGTTGTACGTCACCGCCGTCACGTTGCAGGTAAGGGCGCAGTTTATCGAGAACTTCTTGTACTTGATCCATCATATCCATGTTACATTCACTCCTTTCCAACTCTCCTTTATTATAATCGTACGCTGGCGATAAATCCATGGCTTACATGCCCTGTTAGCACTTTCACGCCAGAAGTATAATCAATGTGAACCGCATGGACTTTTTGCAATAGCAGCATGTTATAATGAAAAAGCAAGTACTTCAACATAAGGAGTCAGATTTTCGTGAACGTATTTCGCAATGTGAAGGAACTGATTGGCAATACGCCAATCGTCGAAATTACACAGTTTGAGCTTCCCGAGGGAGTACGCTTGTTTGCCAAGCTGGAATATTTTAATCCAGGCGGCAGTGTGAAGGACAGACTGGGCATGGAATTGATCCGCGCCGCTGAAGAAAATGGCCAACTGAAGCCAGGGGGCACCATTATCGAACCGACAGCAGGGAATACAGGAATTGGTGTGGCACTCGCCGCTGTAGGAACCGGCTATAAAGTCATTTTTTGCGTCCCGGCCAAGTTTTCCGAGGAAAAGCAGGAGCTGATGCGCGCGCTTGGAGCCGAGGTTGTGAATACCCCGACCGAGCTGGGCATTAAAGGAGCAATCGCCAAGGCACAGGAGCTGGCCGCGTCGATTCCAGGCTCGTTCGTGCCGCAGCAATTCGCAAATCCGGCGAACCCCGACGCCCACTACAAGACGACAGGCCCGGAAATCTGGAGCCAAATGGACGGCCAAGTGGATGTGTTTGTCGCAGGTGCCGGGTCCGGCGGTACATTCATGGGCGTAGCCCGCTATTTGAAGGAGCAAAATCCGAACATTAAGACCGTGATTGTGGAGCCGGAGGGTTCGATCCTGAACGGGGGAGAGTCTGGTCCGCACAAAACGGAAGGCATCGGCATGGAGTTTTTGCCGCCGTTCATGGACACCAGCTACTTCAACGCGATTCACACCATTCTCGATGTGGAAGCATTCGATCTGGTCAAGCAGCTCGCCGCCAAAGAAGGCTTGCTCGTCGGCAGCTCTGCCGGAGCGGCGATGGCAGCGGCTCTGCGCGAAGCGAGAGAAGCAGCCCCAGGCACGAACATCGTCACCTTGTTCGCCGATGGCAGCGAACGCTATCTGAGCAAAAAAATTTACCAGGGAGGAATCTAAGATGCGCATCAAAACTCGGCTGATCCACGGCGGAATCCATGGAGATCCACATACAGGGGCGGTTTCCGTTCCGATTTACCAGGTGAGCACGTACAAGCAGGAAGCAATCGGCGTTCACAAAGGCTTTGAATATTCCCGTACCGGCAACCCGACGCGCCACGCGCTGGAGACGTACATTGCAGAAATCGAAGGCGGCGCCCGCGGCTTTGCTTTTGGCTCCGGCATGGCGGCATTGTCCACGATTCTTTCCCTGTTCAGCAAGGGCGATCATCTCGTAGTCGGCGACGATGTGTACGGCGGTACATATCGCGTAGTGACCCGCGTCTTTTCCCGCATGGGCCTGGAAGCAAGCTACGTCGACACCAGCAATCTGGAAGCGGTAGAGGCAGCCATTCGCCCGGAAACAAAAGCGATCATCATGGAGACGCCGACCAACCCATTGCTGAAAGTAAGCGACATTCGCGCGCTGGCGGACATCGCCAAAGCAAAAGGCGTACTGCTCGTCGTCGACAACACGTTCATGACGCCATACTGGCAAAATCCGCTCGACCTGGGCGCAGACATCGTGTTCCACAGCGCAACGAAGTATTTGGGCGGCCACAGTGACGTCGTCGCAGGTCTGGTTGTCGCCAAAGATGCACAGATCGGAGAAGACCTGCATTTCGTGCAAAACGCGATCGGCGGCGTCCTCGGCCCGCAAGATTCCTGGCTGCTTCTGCGCGGCATGAAAACGCTTGGCATTCGCATGGAAGAGCACGAGCACAATGCGCGCACATTGGCAAAATGGCTGTCCGAGCGCAGCGACATCAAACGGGTCATCTATCCGGGCTTGTCCAGCCACTCCGGGCATGAGCTGATTCAAAAACAAGCGCGCGGCTTCGGCGGCATGATCTCGTTTGACGTCGGCAGCGCTGAACGCGCCGATGAAGTTTTGGCAAAAGTGAAGTATTACACGCTGGCTGAATCGCTGGGAGCTGTCGAAAGCCTCATCAGCGTGCCTGCCCGCATGACACACGCCTCCATCCCGGCAGAGCGCCGCGCCGAGTTGGGCATTACGGACGGCTTGGTGCGCATTTCTGTAGGGATCGAAGACGTGCAAGACTTGATCGAGGATCTCGACCAGGCGCTGTCTTAATCCCGCAACACATCTCGCACAGCGACGGACCCGAGAGGAGGCGGATGAGATGAGTGTGGAAATCAAGGTGTTTGGAACCGAACAGCTCTGCGCAAGCTGCGTCAATTTGCCATCGGCCAAAGAAACGGCAGAATGGCTGCAGGCTGCTCTGTCCCGCAAATACGGCAGCGGCAGCATCCGCATCGTGTACAGCGACTTTCAACACCCGCAGACAGACGATGACAAAAGCTGGGCGACACGCATCATTGAGGAAGATTTATGGTATCCGCTTGTCGTAATTTCCGGGGAAATTGTCGGCGAGGGAAATCCTAAGCTCAAAGACATTTACGAAAAGCTGGAAAGTATGGGCGTCACTCCGCTGGCTGCGCAGACTGAAAGCGAATAGGCCACCGCCCAAGGCTTGCTCCGATTAAGGAACCGATCAGATGGTGATATCTGGTCGGTTTTTTGCGTCGCTGATTAGTTGGGGGCTTTTCGACGGGTGGGGAAGGATGTTTTTTTGCTTGGCTGCCAGCCCTATAAGCAACTGTCAACCCCTCAAGAACTGTTGGCGAGGAAATCTACCGTTAGCACCTTGTGCATCTTACGGCAGGCAATGCCCCGCTGCACGAAGAAGGCCGGCCGCTGGCTGCTCGCCGTGTGCCCGTCGGCTGCTCGCTGTGTGCCCGTCGGCTGCTCGCTGTGTGCCCGTCGGCTGCTCGCTGTGTGCCCGTCGGCTGCTCGCTGTGTGCCCGTCGTATGCTCGCCGTATGCCCACTCCATGCTCGCCGCCACTGGTTAGCCCGCCCGGAATAGAGAGTTTTTACCTCTTTGTATTTGATTCGTAAACCATTTGTAACGAAAAAAAGCGGCTTCGTCCTATAGTTGTCTATGTAGTCAAGAACAACCAGGGAGGAAAAAACAATGAACAAAAAATGGATGAAACCAGCCGCTTTTCTCGTATTGGCAGGAGTGGTAGGCGTAGCAGGACTGAATCTGGCAGGTACGAAGGCAGCGCATGCCGCCTCTGAAAAAGGCAAACTTTTCGCAGCAGCAGACGAATTGAAGCTCGACAAAAACACCTATGTCATCGACGTGAAGTCCGCTGATGTAAACGGAGATAAGCTAGAAGATACAGTCTTTCTGGTCGGACAAAAAGAGAAAGCCGACGACATTTACGCGTCCAACATGAACATCGTCGTGCAAGACGGCAAATCGAAGACATACAGCGCAACAGACATCAAGGAGCTGGGCGGCTACGAAGGCGAGCTGACGCTCGTAGACTTCACCGGAGATCACGTAGCCGATGCGTTCGTGAAAACAGCGACGGGCGGCAGCGGCGGCATCTACCATCACGTGATCGCAACGTTTGCAAACAACAAGCCAACCGTCATTTTTGGCGAAAAGGAAAACGAAGGCATCCGCTACGAAGGCAAGTTCGTGAATGGCTTCAAGGTGGAGGGAAAAGGCGCTCAGTTGGACAAGCCGTTGAGCATTGACGTAAGTGCCAACCAGGATGTTTACATGGCGGCCAAGCTGTACGACAAAGCCGGAAAAGTGCAGGCAGACGGCGAGGACGTAACCGTATATTCGTATCCGTTTGGCTCGCTGACGCCAATCGACATGGACGGAAACGGAACCTATGAACTCGCAGGACAACAACGAATCGTGGGCATGAACAACACGGATACCGTTTCCCGCATCAACTCCGTCTGGGGCTACCAGGGCGCAGGCAAATGGAACCCGTGGGAAGTGGAATACTCCACCTTCCTGGTAAAACACCCAGGCGAAGCGATCAACACGACGATCGAGAAGTAAGCTTGTTTGTTTGCAGCAAGATCAAAGAAGCGTCCCCTTTTCCAGAAGGAAGAGAGGATTTTTTTGTGTAGGCTGTCTTGTTCTACTGTCCGCTGCACGCTCATATCCTTCATTGGAACAGCCCAAACCAAGGAGGACGAGCAGATGGAACAGCTAATCGCCCGCTTTTACGAACTGAAAGAAATCCAAAAACAGGTAGAGGATGAACTTGGCGCGCTGCGAAGCAAGCTGATCGACACCTACGCGGAAGCCGGCAGCGCCGAGGAAGGCGACTTCAAGCTGTCGATCAGCTACCAGGAACGCCGGGAATACAGCGACGACCGCCTCTACAACTCCTTGCCCGACCCGACCCTCTGGCGCCTCATGTCCCGGGCCGACACCGGGAAAATCGCCAGCCTGCTCAAGCTGAACGTCATCCATGAGGGGATATTGGAGGGGACGTATGAGCAGAAGAAGGTGCCGGTTTTGCGGGTGCAGAAGAGGTGAGGAAGAAAAGTCAATTGAATACAGACAGGAGGACCGTCAGACAAAGTGCTGGCGGTCTGTTTTTTTGCTCGCATTGCATTTCGGGCTGTAGAAAGTTTTATAGTTCTAAAATCCTATATATGTAATCGTTGTTCGTGACTTTTTGTCCATTGTTAAAGAATGGAAACAATCCGATATCTGTGGTGATGGGTTTTAATTCCTTTTTATATATACATTGGATGGTAGAACAGCAAAGCAACAAACGGAACAGCAAGAATCCTCCAATCTATATAGGACCGATTGCGGAGAGGAGGAAAATGATAGCCATTCTTTGATTTGTTCGTCACTGACAGGTTGTCCGTCTTTTGACAACGAATAACCGGGTATAGGTCTTCCTCCGTGATAAACGCGAGGTTTTTGGGAGGCTTTGTTTTTTCGGTAATAGTAGGTTGCTTCCAGGATGCCGACAATACGTAGCACTAGTTTGGCTGTGTACCCCAGCTGTATCCACTTGTCGGCTATATCCATTTTGTCCGATAAGCTGGGTTCACCTTTTTTACAAGATCACGAAGGATCGCGATTTCCAAGTCCTTTTCTCCCAGTAATTTCTTCAGTTTATCATTCTCCGTTTCCAGTTCCCGAAACTCTCCTGGACTTGGTGTATAGCTTGTTACAGCTTTAGCTTCGGAAGACGTATTCTGCCAATCTGCGTGTTTGGAGTCACGTATCCATCGATACAGCATTTTAGGGTCTATCCCATGCCGTCTGGCTACTTGACTAGCGTTTCCTACTTCGTGGGCTTCCTGGATCAATTGTTGTTTGAACTCGATTGAATAGCGTCTCCGTTGCATAAAAATATCCCCCTCTGTTCTTCTGATATCAGCTTAACAAGATAAGGGGGTATGACTCAAATCCAATTTTGGGGCTTAAAAGTTACAGTGAGGCCTGGCTATTGGGGATGGATTGATTACGGTGCATATACAGAGACTTGGGAAGGTGACTACTATTATGTAACGTCCACATGTAATATTAAAGATAATACCAAAATAAAAGTAATGGGACCAAAATATAAAGCCAAGATGGCTAGAAGCGAACCTTTTAGCTACTGATAGGGGTAAGTTATTTCAATGCGTATCAAATTACTGTTTACTTTTTTACTCCTAATTCTTTTCGGTGCCTTATTAGGTTGTCAAGAGGATACATCAAAGCAGCAAAATAAAGAGATAATTATTGAAGATACAAAAGTTCCTAATGGACTATCTAAAGTAACTAAAGATAAAGAAGTGGAGTCGGTTACAATACTAGAATCACCAAAAAATGCCTCTTCCCCTTCTGAAGCAGTAACATACCAATATAAAGTTACTTTTAAAGATGGAAAAAGTGCATTTCCTCAAAAAAATGATATCGTTTTCGAATCAACTCTTGGTGATACCAGTATTGTTGCTATACGTTCCCCTGAAGGCGAAACTAATTATACAGTTTTTCTTTATGAGTACAATAATACCAAAAAATGGGTTATTGATGGTTTTTTAAGATTACAGGGTGGTACGGGGTTTATGAATAAAGAAGGCTTAGATTTGTCAATGGATAAATTTAATGCATTAAATCTCAAAATACCGAAAAAAAACAAAAAAATTTGGGCATTTGCTAATGAAAAAGAGATAGTCACGATTGCCGTATATAATCGTTTTCCTTTTGTTGAAACAAATGATCCTGAAAAAATTACTTTAACCAATAAGAATGAAGCATATGTCTCAAAAGAAAATTTAAAAAACAGCTATTTGTATTATTTTGATTCTGGAAAACTAATAGTTGTATGCGGAAATATTGGCAAACAAAACATTATTAATCTAGCAAATTCATTGCCTTCTGTTAATTCTGCATTTTTCCCTAGCCCTAAAGAAAATTAAACAAAACAACCACTTACAAGTGGGCTTTAAACTATGAAAACTCCCCATCTCTAACCACAATTAGAAGATAGGGAGTTTTTTATATCAGAATAAGCTTCGCCTTATGCCTTCAATGAATCCATAGAAAAATCCCTTTTGGGGAGTAGTATTGCGACCAACTCGACGGAAAATAAAGTACGAGGGGAGCAAACCTAAAAATAACAGTTAATGGTAATCCAACATTAGAAATACCTAGTGACACTAATATCGTGTCTTAACTCAACGAGCTGCTGTTCGCAGCCGATATGGTATATATATCCTTTCTATTCACCCGGAAAAGAGCGTGAAAACATGAACCACGAGCTGTTTCAGCCGACGTTGAAGCCAAATGTCGACTACGAAACCAAATCGTACAATCTGACCCATTACCTCCTGGCTGTCTTCCTCGGAGGCTTGCTGCCAGCGATCGTGCTCGGGATTAAAAACGCAGGCTGGCTGCGGATCAAGCCGCTTTGGAGCTATGTGATTGCGGCAGCAGGCGTTGCCGTTTTCTTCTTCGCAACAAGGTACGCGCATTTTTTTGCGATCGGCACCGGAATCATGTATTACTTCCTGATGAGAGGCAAGTACCGCATTCATATGAGGCTTTACGCGAAGACGGAGCCGATCCTGCCGGAAGCTGTTTTATATGCGTTGCTGGGCAAGGCCGTAGAGTGGTTTTTCGCAGCAAAAGGAGTGCAACTGTTCCATGGAAACTGAAGCGTTGCAAAATTCGCGACATTATCAACTGGGCAAGCATTACTACGACATGAAGCGCTATGAGCAGGCCAGAGAGCATTTGCGCGAGGCGCTGGCGGAAGTGCCGACCAATCCGACCGTGCTTTACATGCTGAGCTACTGCGAGTTTCAACTGGACAATGACGAGGCAGCCTACGAGTTGTGCGTGGACGTGCTGCAAAAAGGGATGGTCACGGAGTACGTGTACCAGTTGCTCGGGCTGATTTTGCAGTCGCAAAAAAAGTGGTACGAAGCCGAGCAGGCGCTGCTGCAAGCTCTCGCTTTGAACCCACAGGAGCCGGGGATTATTGCGACCTACGCGTACCTGATGTTCCACACGGGACACGTGAAAAAAGCAAGGCTGCTGATGGCGGAAGCGCAGCGCCTGAACCCGAACGACAGCACGGTGCTGCACTACCAGTTTTACATCGACTTGATTGCCAGCAACAAAAAGCAGCAGCGCAAAACGCTGGAGACGTATGTGGAAGTCGCGGACGACGAGCTGTACAAGCTGATAAAAATCGGGGAAGAGGCGTACTTTCGCGACGATTACAAAACCGCAAAGGAAAATCTCATCCAGGCGTTTTTGCTCGATCCAACCAATGAGCGGGTCAAAGAATTGCTCGATGCGATCGACAAGGAGACGCACATCGTCTTTTGGCCCAATCGGCTCGTAGACAAGCTGGGTGGCCCGATCGGGATGTGGGTAGTTTTTGTTGTTCTTCTGTTTCTCATCAGCTACCTTGCCCCGTTTGCGGTCGGGTACTTTATCGTCTGCTGGATTGTGTTCGGGATTTACACGTGGATCTCGCCGCTAGTTTATAAACTTGTGTGTAAAGTGAGGAGTCAGTAAGTGGACAAAATCGATGTGCTTTTGCATATGACAAAAAGCAACCCGGAAAACGCTTCGGCGTGGTATTTGCTCGGGCTGGAGTACGCCGCGACGGGCAAAAACAACGAGGCACTGCAAGCGTTCACGGAAGCGCTGCGCTGCAACGATCCGGCGCTTACGCCGCAAATCATCGGGGAGCTGGGCAAGCTCTCCCTCGCGCCGACGCCAGCTTCTGCGCCTGTACAAAGCGAGCCAGCCGTTTCAGGGGAGGCGACAGCCCGGAAATCGGGGGTTGTAGCGGTGCATGAGATCGAGCATGCAGAACTGCATGAGACGGTGCGCGAAGCGGCGGCAGAAAACAAATCCGAAGCCACGGCCGACGACATAGCCGGAAACAAACCCGAAGCCGCGGTCGATGACATAGCCGGAAACAAAGCCTCTGCCGCGGCCGACGACAAAGCCGAAAAAGTACCCGTCCTCGCAACCACCCGGCCCCCGTCCGCCAGCCATGCCCAAGGGCCGGGCAGCGAGCGGCCATTTCAAGTCATCTCTGGCGGGCAAGCGGGGAAAAGAGACAGGGAAGCGACGCCGATTACGTTTGCCGATGTGGGCGGGCTGCATGCGGTGAAAAACGCGATCCAGATGAAAATTGTGAAGCCGTTCGTGTCTCCCGGACTGTTCGAGCGATTCCGGAAAAAGGTCGGGGGCGGCATCTTGCTGTACGGCCCTCCCGGCTGCGGAAAGACGTTTATCGCCAAAGCGACAGCGGGCGAATGCCGCGCCCGGTTTATCCCGATTCACGTCTCGGACATTCTCGACCCGTATATCGGGGTGAGCGAGCAAAATTTGCGGGAGGTGTTTGCGTCGGCGCGGGCGACCAAGCCGAGCGTGCTGTTTCTTGACGAGATGGATGCCATCGGCTACAACCGCAGCCGATCTTCGACGGATACGATGCGGGCCGTGATCGACACGCTCTTGACCGAGATCGAAGGCATCGAAACCAATACGGACAAAATGCTTATCATCGGGGCGACGAACATGCCGTGGGACGTGGACCCTGCCTTCAAGCGTCCGGGCCGCTTCGACAAAATGATTTTTGTCTCGCCGCCGGATGAAGAAGCGCGCGCGACCATTTTCCGCATCAAGCTGCACGAGCGGCCGATCGAGCAGATCGACTACGCGCTTTTGGCAAAAGAAACCGACCTGTACTCCGGCGCAGACATCGAAAACGTCGTCGAGCTTGCTACAGAAGAGGTCATCACCGAGATTATGCGCACGGGCGTAGAGCGGCCACTCACTATGAAGGACTTGAAAAACGCGATCCAGTCGACGCAGCCGTCCACGATCGACTGGCTGCGCACGGTGAAAAACTACGTCAAATACGCAAACCAGGGCGGTCTGTACAACGATGTAGAATCGTTTTTATCCCGCTACAAGCGGATTTAACGACACGACACCAACAGCAAAAGCTTATTTCCCGCGTGCGTGATCGGAGCGCGAGGAATAAGCTTTTTTCGTCTCGAGATAAGGACAACGAAGGCGGGACTTCGCCAAAAAAGAGGGGGCAACCGAGCGTGCAGACGCCCTCTCATGCTTGCTTACCCTCCGGCAGGCAGGCGAAAGGCGCGAGAGGCGCAAGAGGCGCAAGAGGCGCGAGAGGCGCCAGCGGGCTTCCTGTAGACCCGTCCGCAGCCGCCGTCCATTGCCTTTTCTTATAGCCAGGCCCGCAAAGGCAGCACAAAAAATCAATCCGCACATCAAGACGGTCCCCGTGAGCGAAGGCATCGGCAATGCGGCAATCTCGATCCATCCGAACGTCGCGCAAAAAAACATCAAGGAGCAGGTTTCGGCGGTATTGGCGGATGACCTGTCCAAATACCGGGTAGCGTTGCCGGAAACGTTCCACGTAGAGATCGCCTTCCGCGAGCATTACTTGGCGTATCGCGGCTCGTTCTACCCGGGCGCGAAGCAGACGGGAGCGAAAACCGTCGAGTACGAATCGAACGATTACATGGACGTGCTGCGCTTTCTGTTTTTCGTCCTGTAGGGTGCGAACCGTAAAAAAGGGGAGCTGTTCCAAGGCCGTTTACGCCTCGGGGGACAGCTCCTTCATCATTTGGCTTCAAAACTTTTTGATCCAAAAAGAAAACCTGTTTGACCAGTTGGCCAACAGGCTTGACGATTATCCCATATGTTTTTTGTACATCCAGAGCTGTCCGCTTTTGATGACGCGGGCCATCTGACCGACCAGGGAGACTTTTCCCATGCTGGCAAAGCCTTCTTTTTTGCCGAGAGAACCGAGGAAGCCTTTGTGCTTGAGCGGTGGCAGAGAAGCCGGGTATTCTTCGCCTTTGATGTCTTTTTTCAGCATCAGGGCGATCTGATCCCCTTGAATCTCGGCTGTCTGGGCACTCGGCGCAGTGATCGTGCTCGCACAGTCGCCTACGACGTAGACGTTTGGATGGGTAGGAATCTGGTGATACTGATTCAGCTTGGCTCGTCCGATGTTGTCTGTCTCGATCGGCAGGGCGCGGACGATGCGGTTGGCCTGAATGCCGGCTGTCCAGACGATGACATCGCTTGGAACCGGCTGGTTATGGTTGTACACGACGCCAGGCTCGACTCCGGTGACGTTGGCCATGGAGACAAGCTGTACCTCGTGCTCGATAAACCATTGGGAAGCGTATTCCTGCAGTTTTTTCGGGAATGGGCTCAAAATGCTCGGGCCACGGTCGATGATCCGCACATTCAGGTCAGGACGGCTTTCGCGCAGCTCTGCCGCCATTTCCACACCGGAGAGACCACCACCCACAACGGTAACCGTACCATATGGATTTACATTATTGATTGCCATGTATGTGTTGCGGGTAGCTCCCATGGTTTGGATCGAGCAAGTAAACTGATCTGCACCAGGGATGTCATGGTAACGGTCCTCACAGCCCAATCCGATGACGAGCCAATCGTACGAGAGGGCGTCCCCGTTCGCAAAGTTGACGACCTGCTCGTCCAAATCCACTGCGGTAACTTCGCCGTATTTGACGGTCAGGCGAGGATCGCTTGGAAAATTGACCCGCAAGTGGGCTTCCGGCGTAGTGCCCGCGGCCAGAGCGTAGTACTCTGTTTTCAGGCCGTGAAACGGCATACGGTCCACAAGGGTAATAAACACGTCGTCTGGTAAATCAGGGGACAGGACTCGCTCGATAATACGAAGACCCCCGTATCCTCCACCAAGGATCACAAGTCGTTTCATAGAAGGTCTAGTCCTTTCTTATGTCCGTTTTTTACAGCACCCATTCTATTTTTAGTCTCTTTCCGTAAAAATGCAAGCAGAATCTTTTTCCCGTTTTCTCCGCTGGATTTTTGGAAAAGTCGCGGTACAATAAAGTACGTGACGATGTCGGTATAATCGGTAGGTGAACATAGATGAAACCATTGGTAGAATTTTGCGCGAGCAACGTTTCTTCCTACACGCAGCCCGTCGTAGATGCGCTGGAAAACGACCCCGAGCTGGATGTGGATGTTCTCGAATACGGCTGTCTTGGCTACTGCGGAGAATGCTACATGGAGCCGTTCGCACTGGTGAACGGCAAACTGTTGAAAGCTCCGTCAGCCGATGAATTGCTTGCGAAAATCAAGCACTGCTTGCGCGAGGAAGAAGAGATGCTGGACGCAGATTTTCCTCTGTAAGCTGTTTTCTTAGGATGTTCATTGAGGCCCGCGAACAAACGCGTGTGCCCGGTAAATAAAAAAAGAAGCTGATGCCTGTTGGTGGCGGGCATCAGCTTTTTGGCGTTTTTAATGTTCTTTGATGACGTTGTAGAAGGTGTCGCGTTCCAGAGCGCGTTTGCCAGCGCCTTTAATCAGCCAGACCAGTTCATCGACAGTCAGTGCCTGCTGGGTGAGGGCCCCTGCCGAGTGACTGATGCGCTCCTCGATCAACGTACCGTGCGCATCGGAAATTCCCATCGTCAGCGAAAGCTGGGTCAACTGTGTCCCAATATTAATGAAGTAAGCCTTGATGTGCTGGAAGTTATCCAGCATGAGGCGGCTGATCGCCATCGTTTTCAGGTCGTCGATCGCGGAGTTGCGGCGCTTGATCCCGGCCGTTGCCTTGATCGGCTGAACGGCGAGCGGGATGAAGACCATGAAGCCGTTCGTCTCGTCTTGCAGTTCGCGCAGGCGCAGCATGTGAATGACGCGCTCTTCCAACGTTTCGATGGAGCCGTAGAGCATGGTCGTATGTGTTTTCAAGCCCAGTTCGTGAGCGGTGCGGTGAACTTGCAAGTACATGTCTGTGCTCGCCTTTTCCGGGCTCATTTTCATGCGGTAGCGCTCAGTCAAAATCTCGGCGCCGCCGCCCGTCAACGTTTCCAGTCCGGCTTTTGTCAGCTCCTGCAATACTTCGCGAATGGAGAGGCCAGAGATGCGGGAGAAGAACTCGATTTCAGCCCCGGTGTACGCTTTGATGGTGACATCGGGATAAGCCTGCTTCAAAATGCGAACATTGTCCACGTAGTATTCGAACGGCTTGTGCTGATTGTGGCCGCCTACGATGTGAAATTCACGGATACCCGGATGGAAGCGGGTTTCTACATAATGAAGCAACTCTTCCTTGTTCATTGTGTAAGCACCCTCGTCGCCTTCATCGCGACGGAATCCGCAAAATCTACAGTGAGCTTCGCAAACGTTTGTCGGGTTGATGTAGAGATTTTGCAAAAAGTAAACCTTATCTTCGTTTTTGCGATAATTGACAATGTTTGCCAACTGTCCAATCGTCAGGAGATCGTTGGAGTTAAACAGAGTAACGCCGTCTTCCAATGTCAGGCGTTCACCGTGCAAGACTTTTTCCGCGATTCCGGCGAGTGATTTGTCTTGGATGGCAATCGTATCAAGCGCCATTCCAAACACTTCCTTTCTAGATCGAATGGTAAGGGATAAGAGCTGTACATCCAGGCCATACCCACTCAAAAACGTTCCTTGGGGGTGGAGAAAGCTCTAAGAAAAAGGGAAAATCTCGGGCAACAAGGCATCTATATTATAAACCTGTTAGTATGTACGAACAATAACATAAGTTCTCCAACTCTCTCTTGTAAAATTCTAACATTTATCGCCATTTTTTTGCGGGAATTTTGGGGAATGTGGGAAATTTTGTTTGCGAAATCATAGCCGTTCTTGTAAAATATAGTAAGAAAGCCTGATCTACTATTAGGAGGAGCTTCAGCATGAGGGACGTTTTGCTCGAAAAAATCGAACTCCTTCGACAGCGTATGGTAAATATGGGGTTAGAGTTTGGGTTGGATCATCCAGAAGTCCTAGAATACAGTATGCAAATTGATCAACTACACAACGAACTGAACCAGATAGATCATAATCTGTCTAAGGCAGGCCGAAAGAAGACGTATCGTTTTTATTTGACCGAGAACAATGCTTTTTTTGCATAAGGAGGGGGAGCCCCTCTTTTTTGTTTTGCCTGGGAGGCGGTATGAGCGCCCGAAGTGCAGGGGAACCTTGTGAGAAAGGTTGCTTCTTTTGTATACTGAACATATAGAAAGTGTAAAGGTAGCCTGCAAAGGAGGGAGTCAAGCATGATTACATTGACAGAGAGAGCCAGCCTCAAAGTAAAGGAAATGTTGGCGGCAGAAAATAAACCCGGATTGTTTTTGCGGGTAGGCGTCCGACCAGGCGGATGCAGCGGCTTCACCTATGGAATGGGCTGGGATCAGGAAATGAAGGAAGGCGACGTCACCTTCGAACAGCATGGCGTGAAAATTGTTGTCGACAAGGACAGTTACCTATACATTAAAGGAACCGAAATTGACTTCAAGGAATCCATGATGGGCGGAGGCTTTTCCATCGAGAATCCGAATGCGATTGCTTCCTGCGGCTGTGGCTCGTCGTTCAAGACGGCGCTGGCTGAGGGCAAGGCGGAGAAGTGCGACGACTAAGCTGTCCTGGACAGGATGAATAGCAAGAAGATCAGACCTCTTTGGCTTGTGCACGCTCGATGCACAGGTCAGGGAGGTTTTTTGGTTTCCTGTCACAAAATGACCGCTTTGTTTGTTATATGTGTCAATTGGAGGTGAGAGGGTTGGATCGTAACGAGATCGAGCAAGTAGTAAAGGAGGTCAGAGCCGGGGATATTGACCAGTTTGGCATCATCATCGACGCGATGCAAAGGCAGCTTTTCGTCTACTGCTACCACATGCTGGGACATCGCCAGGAAGCGGAGGATGCCGTCCAGGAAGTTTTCCTGAAAGCGTACGAGCAATTGGACAGCTATCGGCAGACCGTCTCTTTTTCCGCCTGGCTGTACAAGATCGCCTACCATCATTGCGTCAACGTGTTAAACCGGGCGAAACGCGGGCGTATCCTCACTTTGCTGCGCGCCGGGATGCAGACGTTCAGCAAGCATGAGGGCGAGAAGAAAGTCGAAGACACCGAGTATGTGAGCACCCCTCTTCACATGGCGGTATCCAAGCTGTCAGCGAGTGAGCGCAACCTGCTGATTTTGCGCGTCGTCGAGGAATACAGCTACGACGAGCTGGCCGCTTTGTTCGATACAAAGCCTGCCACGCTGCGAAAGCAGTATGAGCGAATTGTGAAAAAGTGCAAATCCTACATGCTCGTAAGTGAAGGCGGTGATAGTCATGACACGATCTCAGCAACAAGGTGAGTGGAAGCAGAAACTGATGGCAGCAGCAGACGATGATTTCGATGTCAAAAATCGGGTCCTTCAAAAAATCAAAGAACGTAACCAAAAAACGCGGGAGGTTCCTATGAAAAAAAGAATCGGATTGATTGTGGCAGTTATTCTCGCCTTTGGGGTGACATCCGCTTATGCGGCGATGAAAGTGTACGATCTGAAAAACGAGCAGGGCGAAGTCGTCGTGAAGGTGGAGCAAACAGAGAACAAAACGGAAGTCAACGAAGAGAAAAAATCCAAATTCGATCAGGCGCGCGATACGCTCAAACCGGGAGAGAGTGCGGCGATCTACATACCAGGGCCAGACAACCCGGACAAACGAGTATTTTTTACACGCATTCCCGTGATTCATGAGACGACGTCTGCCCTGCAACAAGAAACCGGAAGCTTCTATGCCTTCCCGGAGAGCCTCGCGGGCGGGTACCGGTTTGCAACCGGAGTGGTCAATTATTCGTTCAACCATCGCCAGCCGGAATTGTTCGAAGACATGTACAAGGAAGCAGAGCAGGGCAAAAAAGACTTCGTGGTTCGCAAAGTCTCCCCCGAGCCGCGCATTGATTCCGTCGCGACCGAGTACAACGGAACGAAAGGCAAGGTCACGGTCGTCATTACGAACTTCGACCGGATGCAGTACATCACGGAGGAAGCGGGACCGGATGAAACCGTGGAAAAAGTGAGCGTACAGAAAAAAGAAGCGCTGTATGTCGCAAACAAGCTTCCAGACGGCACGGATATGCGCACCGTGAAGTTTTACAACGACAACAGCAAGCTGCTTTTCGAGGTGAGCACGAAGACCGCAGCGATTACAAAAGAGGAATTGCTCGCGATTGCCGAAAAGCTGAATGAGCGATAAGCGCTGCGCGAAAGCCCCACACCTGGTGTTGGGCTTTTTTTCGGTCGAAAAGGAAAGAAAGGTGGATTTTCCAGCAATTTGTAACAAACAGCCGAGCCTGTGCGTACTAACCAAAGGCAGCAGCGCAACAAAAAGCTGCGGACTCGTTGCTTTTTCCAATGAGCGAATATCGTATCGTAAGGAGTGAATCGTGTGGCGGAATGGTCACAAGAGCAAAAAGCGTTGCAGTGGTTGCTGCTGGGGGCGTTCGCAATCGGCTGTTTGGGGGATCTTTTGTTTTACGGCAAGGAGTTTGGCATCTCGTATTTGCTGTTTGTCATCGCGATGTATGCGCTGTACGGCTGGCAGGCCAGGCGGCACGGGCAACTGAGCTTTTCGCGAAAGCATGTGTACGGGTGGCTGCTGACGGTGCCGATCGTCCTGCTGGCGCTGTCCTTCGCCCTGTTTTCCAACGAATATTTTCAATTGTTCAACTTTGTTCTCGTGCCGATTTTGTTCGTGCTCCAGACGATGCTGCTCACGGGGCGGCACAAGGCGAAGTGGTACGAGCTTGGCTTTGTGGGCGAGCTTTTGGAAACACTGTTTTACTTCACGCTCAAGCATACGCGCCTGCCCTTTGCCTTGACGAGAGAATGGCTCAAGGCGCGGATGAATCAGGAGAAGTACGGCGTGCTGAAAAAAGTGATGATCGGGGTAGGAATCTCGCTGCCGATTTTGCTCGTCGTGCTGACGCTGTTGTCGCAAGCAGATCAGGTGTTTGGGCATTTTTTGCACGAAATTCCGAACAGGATGATTGACCTGGATGCGGTAGAAGGCGCCTTTCGCCTGTTTTTGATCGGGCTTGTGACGCTGCTCGTATTCGGCTACCTGTACTCGCTTTTTGGCAAAAGGGAGGAAGCTGTAGAAATTCCGCTGCCGCCAAAAGAGGGCAAGCTGGTCTGGGACGGCGTGATTTTGGTGACGGTTCTGGCGATGATTGATTTGGTGTACGCCGCGTTTACATATGTCCAGATTTCGTATTTGTTCAGCGGAGCCAAAGCGGCGCTCCCGGACGGCCTGACCTATGCCGAGTACGCCAAAAACGGCTTCAATGAGCTGGTGACGGTAACGGTGATTAATTTTTTGATCCTGCTCTGCACCATGCACCTGGTTTCGCGGGCCAAGCGGCTGCTGTACCGGGTCGTGCAGGTGCTGCTCACTGTGTTGACGGTATGCACGAGCTTCATGCTCTTTTCCGCCTATTTTCGGCTGTCGCTGTATGAGGAGGCGTACGGTTACACGCATAGCCGTCTGCTCGCGCACATCTTCATGATCTTTTTGCTGATCTTGTTCGCGATCGCCTTGTGCAAAATTTGGCGGCATACGTTTTCGCTCATCAAGTATTATGCGGTGGTGTCGCTCGTGAGCTACGTGCTGCTCAACTACATCAACATGGACGTCATCATCGCCAAAAACAACATGGAGCGCTACTATGCCACGAAAAGTATCGACGTCGAGTATTTGGGCAGGCTGTCGTACGATGTGGTTCCGTATTTGCTGGAACTGAAGGCGGACGAATCGCTGCGCGAGGACGTCGCGTATTATTTGGAAAACATGCGGGAGGAATTGCAGGCAGAGGCGAGCTGGCAGTCGTTCAACCTGTCGAAGTATCGGGCAAGGCAGCAATTGCAGTTGCCGTAGGGAGTAAAGCGGAGACGGGTGAGGCTATCGTCTCCGCTTTTGGCTGGACACATAAAACATAAGCAGTGCACCTGCGGCAGCAATGGCGGCTATCCAGCCGTACACGCCAAGCTGCCGCGTCCAGACGGAATCGGCCGGGCTGGTCGGAGCGGCACCGGCTCCCAGCACCTGCATGTCTTCTGCGGCATTCGCGAGCAAGGTAGTCCGGGTGCAAATGTTGGTCGCCAGATCGCTTCCCTCCCAATACGAAGCGTACACGAGATAGTCGTCACCAGGCTGAAAAGCGATGCCGCATCCGCCGCCAACGCCGTCCGTGACGATGAGGACCTGTGTCTGGTCTACCCCTTTCCAGGCGGTCTGCACTTCAAACATAACGTCGTAGCCCCAGATGCCTGGCGAAGTCCAAAACGGAATCCAGTTGCGCCAGTTCGTGTGCTTGTTTACTTGCAGCACTTTTCCGGCGAAAACAGCGTCCGATCGCTCCAGTGCCGTCAGCGGATCAGGCGGGCGGGCGCAACTGCAAGCTGCGGTATGGTTGGCACGGTGGGCAGGTCCGAATCTTTGGCCGCACAATCGGCGCCTACAAGCATTTTCACGTCGGGCAAAAAGCGGACGAGAACGTCGGCCTGTTTGGCATCAGCCGTGGCTTGGGGACAGCCAGGTTGCCTGTCCGTCTTTTTTGCTTTCCGGAAATCACCGTCTATCGGATTAACCACGATTAGGAAAAGCCCTTCTCGCCGTCTACTCGACAAAGCAGCGGCGCAAGGGCTTTTGTTCATGCTTTTTTTTGGTCAGCGATCAGCGGCGAGGCAGAGAAGTCCGAGGACCAGGTACTTGTTCTTGCTGTTGGCAATAGCCGGGTTGTTCATCGTAAGGCCTCCTTGATAGCGTTTTCATTGTTGGGTGGGCAAATGGCGGACATGACCGTCTCAGGCGACAGGGGAGCGCGTTCCTTCTTTCTGAAAACTATTTTTAGGCTCTTTATAGACATTTTCTGAAAAAAGCTTTACGCCATCGTTTTGTTTATTGCAAGTCTTTTCGAAATATTTTCAAAGGAGCGTAAATCTCCTATAATGACAAAAGAGTGAAAGGAGGAATCTTGATGATCCGTTTGGGTGCGATCATTGCCCAGCACTCTTTGAAAGAATTGGTATCCGTGCCCATGCGCCTCCAGGACAGTTGCGAGTTGGTCATGCTGCCGTATCATCGCCTGCATGAAACGACGAACCTCTACCGGCAAAACCAGCAGCATGTCGACGGCTTTGTCCTGACCGAGCTTGCGTATGCGTACCTCATGCAAGAATGGGGCAGCTTCCCGATCCCGACATATACCCTCCAGATCAGCGAGCAGGAATTTTATAAAAAGCTGTTCCAGCTTAGCCTGCGCAATCGCGACCTGGATTTTTCCAGAGTGTATATTGATTTTGTTTTTGCGCAAAACAACTTCCTTGGCTTGAAAGAAGTGGTCGGAGCGGACTCGATGCCGTACACGCTCTCACCGGTGGAAGTGAACGACCAGATTTACGAAGCGGTGCTGGACGAGCATTTGCGGCTGTGGCAGGCGGGCAAGATCGACTTTTCGATGACGAGGATGAGCAACATCGTGCAGGCGCTGACCGATCACGGAGTGCCGCATCTGTACGTGTTTCCTTCGCCGGAGTCGGTTGCCGCGCAGTTTGAGCAGATGGCAACGGAGCTTTCCGCGATCAAGCTGGCGGAGAGCCGGATCGCGATCGGACATATTACGATTGGAAACGTCGAGACACAAAAAGAGAGCCTCAACGAGCGGGAGCTGCGGCAAATGCTGCTGCACAAATCGCTGCTGGAGTTCAGCACCGAGAAAAAAGTGCCGTTCATCATCCAGAAATCCGCGTCGAGCTTCGAAATCATCAGCTCGTTCAAAGACTTGAAGCTCTTGACGGACAACCTCACTCATTGTCTTTTGCTCACCTATCTGGAAAAGACGCTGCCGTTTCCGGTGCACATCGGCTGGGGAGTGGGCAACAGCATGTACAAGGCGAGGATGAATGCCCAATCGGCGAACAGCATGTCGGCAGCAGGCAAAACTTCCGGCACGTACGTCGTGACGGACAGCGACCAGGTCATCGGGCCGCTCGGCGAGGAGACGTGCCTGCAATACCGCAACCAGATCACCGACTACATCCAGCGCTGGAGCGAAGAGACGGACTTGTCGACGTTGCAGTTGCAAAAAATTTTGGCCGTGCTCGCCAAAACGGAGAGCAACGAGCTGACGGCGGACGAGCTGGCGTACCATCTGGGACTTACCGTGCGCAGCGCCAACCGCATCCTGAATCGGCTGGAGGAAAAAGGCGTCGCGAAAATTTTGTACAAAAAGCAGGAGAAGCTGCGGGGGCGTCCGACGAAGATTTACCAGATTCAACTGCCAGCGAATACAGACGGCCAAACTGTTTGAGTGTTCAACAATTGGTAGCAAATTCGTCACGATTCGGTCACAGATTCCCAGATTTTGGACAGCTACTTTCCAGTAAGATGGAAGTGTAGAATCAAGTAGAAAGAAGGGGTCATTGTGAACAAGAAGTGGACTCTGTTGGTTTCGGCAGTTGCCTTCTCGGCGATGCTGATGACAGCATGCGGCGGCGAAAAGGAGCAGGCGGCGAATAGCAATTCTACTACAGAGGCTCCAGCAACGGCGACTACTGGCAACGCGATCAACATCGAAGCTAGCAACTGGAAGTTTAACCAGGACACCTATGAAGTAAAAGCAGGCGAAGAGTTTACGATTAACTTCAAGTCGACCGAAGGCTTCCACGGAATCGGGATTGAAGGTTTGGACGTAGATATTCAAAAAGACGGCAGCAAAACGTTGAAAGTCGATCAGCCTGGTGAATATAAAATTTTCTGCAATGTCATCTGCGGGCCGGATCACGGCAAAATGCTCGCGACACTGGTAGTCAAATAAACACGGAACCAAACACTCTGGCTTGCTTTTCGCGGGTCAGGGTGTTTTCTTTTTTTCGCGGGGACATGGGGCATACTACACAGGTAGCACAGCATGATACAACAAGGGAGGGTCCCTCATGTCCAAGCACAACAACAAAGACAAGCGCCCGACAGAAGCGTCGGCAGGCTCGCGCAGCACGCCGCCCAAGACCGGAGAAAATACGGGCCACAATTTGCGCAAGGAAGACAAATAGAAGACCAGACAACCAAAAGCCCCCGTTTGCGCGGAGGGCTTTTTCGTGCGTAGAAGTAGGGTGAGGACTTTGCCATAAGCCCAAAAAGCGTGGCGGGGCCAGGTGTTCTCGCGTGAAAAAGCTAGAAAATGCCGCACAGCGACCAGCTTGCAAAAAGCGCAGTACCGGGCCGCATTGTGACAACGCTGCGAAACGAAAGAGCAGCGACATCGAAGTTCCGCGGCATGAAGGCAACGGTTGACCACCTGTGACCGTCTTGCGCCTCGAAAGAGCAGCGACACCCCCTCTGCTCAGCCCGGACAACACATGTTTTCCGCGCTTTTTGCACAAGGTAAGGAGGAAATGTTTTCAAGCCGGTTTTCGCGAATGGAGATGACATCCTTGGAAAAAAAGAAATATTACGTCACGCTGCAGGCCGGGACGACGGTTGCCGAGATCCGTGATGAAAAAGGCTCCGCCACTTACGATTTTGAAATCGAGGCGACAGATGTGGAAGTCGGGATGATGCGTGACCTGTTCAACAACTGTATGCACGGCGACTTCATGATGTGGATGCATGGACATACGCTCTGGTCCGACATGCCGGACCGGGACAACGACGAGTACGATGACAACTTGCGGGATATTTATCGGCTGATTTACGAGCACGGTACGGAAAAGACGCGGCATGATCTGGAGCAGATGGGATTGGTGAAGCTGTTTGGCCTGAATAGGGCAGGGCTGCGGCCTTTATAGACGGGCAGCGAAAAGAAATTACACATTTTTACATAATTCCACGACAATCCTGCCACAACTGCTGGAAAAACTGACGACTAGCAAGGCGAAAAACCAAATACCCCTTGGCGCAACGCAATGCCAAGCCAAGGATGAGCGAAAAGGAGAGAGCAGCATGAACAAGTGGAAAAACAGCATGGTGATTGCAACGATTGCGATGGGGCTGGCCCTGCCGAGCTTCGCACAGGCGGCGGAGCCGGGGCTGCCCGACACAGAGATGACGCCAGCGAGCCGGATGGCGCACGACCATGGCGAGCATGGGCAGATGCACAAAAAAATGCGCCACGGCATGCATGGCAGCGTTCATCAGAAGATGTACATGCTGCTTTTGGCAGAAAAATACACCCCGGACAGCGTGGCCCAGTGGCAAGAGGTGTTCAAGGAGCGGGAGCGGCTGATGAGCGAGTTTGCCGCCCTGCGCGAAGACCCGAAATGGAAGGCGAAGCGCGAGGAGCGCAGGCAGCTCGTCAGCAAGCTGAACGAGCAGGTGAAAAAAGGCGAAATCACCAACGAGCAAATGGAGCAGCAGCTCGCCCAGTGGAAGGAGAAAAACATGGCGATGCCGGGCGCGAAGGAAGATCGCGACGCCAGGAAAGCCCGGATGGAAAAAATGCGCATGACGCACGAAGCCTTTCACGCCGCGATTGAATCGGGAGATGCGGCGAAAATCAAAGAGGTGCTGCCGCAAATGCTGGAACAAATGAAAGCAAAAAATGCGCTCTTGGCCAAAAAGCTGGAGCAAAGGAAAAAGTAGGCAGGAGAAAAGAAAAAGGCGTGCGAACCGGATGAGGGTTCGAGCACGCCTGTTTTTGTTGCGGGGCCAGTTCGGGCAACGTCAAAGTGTCGTCTTTCGGCTGGGTACGGCAACGAAAAGGAGCTGAAACGGCATCCCGCCGCCAAGCAGGAAAGCCAATTGCGGCGACAGCAGCGGTTAATAGTCATGACAACAGCAGTCAATTACGGCGACAGCACCAGCTAGCCACTCACGACAGCACCAGCCAATGCCCCCAACTCCAGCAGTTACTCCAGCTTCAGCATATTCGGTTCCACAGCCTTCGCCATCCAATGCTGATCCGTTTGCACGTGATTTTTGCGCACGAACTTCGCCGCGCTGTATTTGAAATCGGCGTAGGCAAACGAAGCGGTAAGCCGCACGACGTACCCTTCCTGCTCGCCGCCAAACACGGATTGCCGCGTGTAGCACGCCTTCACCTTTTCCTCGTCCCACGGGCCGCGGTAGAGGACAGGCGGCGTTTTCAGACCCAGCAGCTCCGCCCACTCGACGGTATCGTCCCAACCGAGGCAGACGTTCTGGTCATCCCAGACGGAGAACAGGTAGAAGTAGCTCGTCAGCTCCGCGTACCCAATCGAATGTTTGGCAAACACGTTTTCCCCGCAGATGCGGTAGCCGGGGGGAAGCAGGTGGGCGATCGAGCCGTGAAGCATTTTGACCCAATGGCGGGAAGGGTGGTCGCGGCTGTCAATCGAGCGGGCGTGCATATAGTCGCGGTACAGGCTGGTGTTTTCTCCGTCCAGCTTTTCCGTCACGACGATTTCTTTGCCGACAAAGTGAGAGGTATCGCGCAAAATCCGATCGTCGTCGGTTTTGCTTCTGGACCAGGGCAGATGAAAGGTGCGCGGATACTTTCGGTAAAAGGTCGTCTGCTTATTTTCCATAGTGATCCGCCTCTTTGAAAAAGTACAGCTTCGTCAGCAGGTCCGCTCCTGCCAGATGGTAAATCTCCGAAGCGCCTTCGTCGCCGCCGTAGGCAATTTTCATGTGCATCTCGATCAGCGCGACAGCCTGGAAGACGAACGCGTCGGCGAAGCCCAGCTCCTTTAAAAAATGCGCGGCGATTTGGCTGGAGACGTACTCGTGCCTGTAGTAGCTATAGTGGCCTTTCGCTTCCTTGAACACTTTTGTGTACAATTTTCCCACGTCATGAAACAGCGCGACGATTTGCAGCAGCAGCTTGTCGTCCTCTTCGTAAAAGGTGTTGACGTACTCGAGGACGTGGTACGTGTGCCGGCAGAGCGTGTGCTGATGATGCGGGTTGTCTTGCGGAAAATCTTTCATTTGCTGAAAAAACGAGACCTTGCCCAAGGCAGCGAACAGCTCGTCGTAGGCAGGCTCGCTTTGCAGCAAGGCGGTAAAAGCTTCTTTGGTCATGCCGTAAGCAGCAGGCTGGTGCACCAGATGAACCGTGGAAAAGCCTTCCCGGTGCAGCGGGAAATGCAGGTTTTTGCGGTACTTTTCCAGCACGCTTGCGTCCAGCTTTCTTTTTCGCGCCTGATTTCGTTGCAGGCAGACGTCAAACGGCGTATTCAAGTAGTAGCATTCCGCGATCGCTGGCGCAAAACGCTCCAGAACCGCTATCCGCTTGTCCCGATCGACATTGGTCGCGTCGAAGACAACGTCGCTTCCCGCAGCAAACGCCTGCCCGATACGGGCGTAAACAGCCTGAAAGACGAGCGGATTTTTGCGCCGCTTCGCTTCGTCGCCAAACAGCTCCAGCCGAACGGCATCCGTGGAGACGAGCACTGCCCGTTCCTTTTTCGCGATCTGCTCTGCCGCACGGGTTTTGCCGCTGCCGGGAATGCCGACCATCATGATTAATTTGTTCATAAAAAGACGCTCCCCTCAAAGGTGATGCCAGGTGACAGGTGCAGGGGGTCGACTGTTTGCGCATTACATGTTGATTCCGTCCTTTAACAAATAATTCCTTATATTATAGCGTGAATTTGGCAAAAGGGAAGAAAAAAATGGGAGAGGGAGCGAGGCAGGAAAAACATCCCGTATCCGTAAGCGGACGGGATGCTTGCGTGTTTTTCGTTTACTCGTAAAATAGCTTGTCGGGTGTCCATTCCTGCACAGCTACGGTTTGTTCGGCCTGGCAAAAGCTGCACCAGCCTGTGTGCAGGCACTGGTGGTTGCGGCGATCCGGATAGCCGTTGTCCAGCTTGGCGTCGTCGATTTCCCGATAAGGGCTGTAATCGCCGTAGTAGTCGTACAGGCGTCCGGCGTCTGCGAGCAGGGTGCCGCAGCGTTGGCAAGCTTGCGAGAGAGAAGCCAATCCATTGCAAACCGGGCAGAGGTGGTCCATGTTTTTCCCTCCAGAACATAGGCGCATGCGTATCGCTTTGCTTTTTCTACTGTGTGTCAGAACGCCGTCAGCTATGCGTACACCCGCACGCCTGGCTCGTAGCCGTAACGAAAAAAATCCTTGCGCCGCAACAGCACAGGCAGCACAAGGACGGGGTGATTGTAAAAAAGCAAAGCAGTGTGACCGCCTGCGCGCGGCAAGACGGCCATAACGGTTTGGGACGATCAAGACTTGAAGTTGTCCATGCTGGAGGAATGCCCCGGCTGCAATTTGGCGTCCGGATTGAAGTAGGCCACCGCGTTGTTGACAGCGGTAGGAGCCTCGCCGAAGCCGACGGCAATCAGCTTGACTTTGCCCGGATAGGTGGCGATGTCGCCTGCAGCGAAAATGCCAGGAATGTTCGACTCCATGCGGGAATTGACGACGATCGAGCCTTTTTCCAGCTCAAGCCCCCAGTTTTTGATCGGGCCGAGCGAGGAGATAAAGCCGAAGTTGACGATGACGGCGTCGACTTCCAGATCGCGCTCTTCTTTCGTGGTGCAGTTCGTGAGGGTAATCCGTTCGATTTTTTCTTCGCCGTGAAGGGCGGATATTTCAAAAGGCGTCGTGACGTTTACTTTGGACGCCATGAGCATTTCTACACTGTGCTCATGGGCGCGGAACTTGTCTCTGCGGTGGATGAGGTGGACTTCTTTCGCGATCGGTTCGAGCATCAAAGACCAGTCGAGAGCGGAGTCTCCGCCGCCAACGACGGCGACGCGCTGTCCTTTGAAGGAGTTCAGGTCGGTGACAAAATAGTGCAGATTGGATTTTTCAAATTTGACGACATCCGGATGTTCCAGTCTGCGGGGTTCGAACGCGCCCACGCCGGCTGTGATGATGACAGACTTGGAGTAGTGTACGCCTTTGTCCGTAGTGATTTCAAATACATCGTCCGCTTTTTTCTCTACGTTTTCCACTTTCTCTTCCAGGCAAACGGTTTGCTGAAAACGCGAAATCTGCTCCTTCAGATTATTGATTAAATCTTGCGCCAAAACCTTCGGGAACCCGGCTACATCGTAAATGTATTTTTCCGGATAGAGAGCAGACAGTTGCCCGCCAAGCTGGGGCATGCTCTCAATGATTTTCACACTTGCCTGCCGCATGCCGCCGTAAAAAGCGGTGAACAAACCGGCAGGACCTCCACCAATGATCGTAATGTCGTAGATTTGCTCGTCCTTTTGCAGAAAATTCAATCGAAAGCACCTCCGAATAGTCGAAAAACGAACTCCCCACCCATTATAACCCAACAAATGAAAGAAAAAAAAGCAGGGAAAATTCGGCTTCTTGGGCAAAAAACCCTTGCAAATCACGGTAGCACCCGATAAGATGAGGGTGACTGTAAAGAAATTGTCACATTTGTTGTTTGCAAGTTTGTGCTTTTTTTCACAGGTTGGATTTTAGGACATAACAGGCAATCATTTTCGATACGTCATTTTTTATTCGTTGGGGCATCTTAGTACGTAACAGCCTACGTGAAATTTCGCACAAACTTCCTCTGGTTACCATTAACAATGAATGGAAGGGATACCGATGAGTACACCCAAAATCCTCATTCTTGGCGCAGGATACGGCGGTTTGCTGACCACGTTGCAGCTTCAAAAAAAGCTGAATTACAACGAGGCGGAAATTACGCTCGTAAACAAGCACAACTATCATTACATCACGACCTGGCTGCACGAGCCGGCTGCGGGCACGGCTTCTGCTGACCATGCGCGCGTCAATCTGGAAAAGCTTTTGAATCAGGACAAAGTGCAGTTTGTCAAAGGCACGGTCCAGTCGATCCAGCCGGAAGAACAGAGCGTCACGCTGGAAAGCGGCGACGTGCTGACGTACGATTACCTCGTGATCGGGCTTGGCAGCGAGCCGGAGACGTTTGGCATCGAAGGGCTGAAAGAGCACGCCTTCAGCATTCGCAGCATCAACGCCGTCCGCCATATTCGCGAGCATATTGAGTACATGTTTTCCAAATATAAAAACGAGCCGCACCGCACTGACTATCTGACTTTCGTGGTCGGGGGCGCTGGCTTTACGGGAATCGAATTTTGCGGAGAGTTGGGCGATCGCCTGCCTGAGCTGTGCCAGGAGTTTGACGTGGACCCTGAGTTGGTCAAGGTGTATTGCATCGAAGCGGCGCCATCTGCGCTGCCGGGCTTCGATCCCGAGCTGGTTCAGTACGCGATGGACGTGCTGGAGCGCAAAGGCATCGAGTTCAAAATCGGCACCCCGATCAAGCAGTGCACGCCGGATGGAGTGCTTTTGGCGACCGGGGAAGAGATCAAATCGAAAACGGTGGTCTGGGCAGCGGGTGTTCGCGGCAACAGCATCGTGGAAAAAGCGGGCTTCGAGGTCATGCGCGGCCGCGTCAAGGTAGACGAATACTTGCGTGCGCCTGGCTATGAAAATGTGTTTGTCGTCGGCGACTGCGCCCTCATTTTCAACGAGGAAGGACGTCCGTATCCGCCGACAGCGCAAATCGCCGTGCAGGAAGGCGAGACGCTCGGAGAAAACCTCGCCGCGCTCATTCGCGGAGAGCTTCCGCAAAAGTTCGTCCCGCATCTGCAAGGCACGCTGGCCTCTCTCGGCAAAGGCGAAGGAATCGGCCAGGTCGGCTCGAAAAAGCTGTTTGGCAGCACAGCAGCGATGATGAAAAAGGCAAGCGACCTGCGCTACCTGTACAAAATCGGCGGCGTCGGCCTTGCGCTGAAAAAGGTGAAGCTGTAAGCGATGCGTCACGCGAGCATTCAAGTCAGAGGGCTGATGACCCGCGACGAAATGGAGCGGTACAATGCGTTGATGGAAGTGGGCGCTTTTTTGGAAGAGCAAGGGCGGCACGACCTGGCATGGCATGTACAGCGTGAGGTAGATATTCTCATCCTGCCTGCCATCGATCGGCTCAAGGAAAAGGGCCGGGAGAGGGATCGGGAAAATCTGCGCTACATGATTGACAATGGGCTTCTGGATGACGACGACGATTGATCTGGTACCCCCGGCGAGCGATTGCCGGGGGTTTCGTGTACAATCAAAAGTGGGACAGAAAGCTTGGAGGAGAAAGGAAGCGAGCAGCATGCGCGAAGGAAAAGTGTGGCTGGGAGCCTGCGGGATCGTCATCCGCGGGGAAGAAGCGCTGGTAGTCAAAAAAGCGTACAGCGGGCTGAAGGGACAATGGTCGTTTCCGGCGGGGTTTGTGCAGGAGGGCGAGACGGTCGACGAGGCAGCGGCGCGCGAGGTTTTGGAAGAAACGGGTGTCAAGGCTGTCGTGCGGCAGATCGCGGGCATCCGCTCGGGCGTCATTCGCGAGTCGATCAGCGACAACATGGTCGTTTTCTGGATGGATTACGTGAGCGGCGAACCTCGTCCACAGGAGGGCGAAATTGTCGAGGCGCGATTTTTGCCGATTCGCGAGCTGATGGATGACCCGCTTTCTTCTACATACTTGAAAATTATTTTGCCTGGCTATACAAGACGGGAGGAAGGCATGGAAGGGCAATCCTATGAGATTGATCCCGTCTTTCAGTACACCTCCTATAAAATCTTCAAGCAAGGCTGAGAATAGGAAAGCTAAACCGCGATGTTTCCGCTTACATCGCGGTTTTTTCTGCGATATCGGAGAAAAACTGTGTTGTGAAGAACGGTTCTGTTCTGCTATAGTTAGATACATCGAAATAATCTGAAAATACATGCAATTAATAACGGAGCATGTATGGAGAAAGGGGAGCTCATCATGAGACATAACCAAGAACAATGCCCGTACTGCCATGGCCAAGGGTATTTCCAACTGCTCCTGGGTGGCACGGAAAATTGCCCGAACTGTGATGGCGCAGGAAAAGACGTTCATCAGGAAGCAGTATCCACGAACAAATAGCACACACCGTTGTTGCATAGAGCAAGAGCCGTCAGGGGACCCGGCGGTTCTTTTCGTTTGCGCTCGCGGCGGTTGTTCGTATTGACCTGTATCTGCCATTTTTGCTACACTAAAAGGCGAAAACAGCCCGTCCTCCTTTGATTTGCCGACCGAAAAAAGGCAAAGCCGGAGACGATGGCAGGAGGTCTTGCGGTCGATGAGCTTATTGCAATTTATGGTTTCCATCGTTTTGTTCACCGTGCTCGGTTTTGGCATTGGGTTTATTTTAAACATGATTTTGAAAACGACATGGCTTCCTGTCGTGATCGGAGTCGGCGTGGTCGTAGGGGCGCTGATCTATCAAAAGATCGTTCCCGGCGTCTGGGATGCCGTGATTCTCGGCTGCGGAATGGCAGGGACTGTCGGCAGCGGCTGGACGATTTCCACCCTGCGCAAAAAAGGATACCGGATGTTTTAGCGGATGCAAGACAGGCCTTGTTTGAGGGCCTGTTTTTCTTTTGCCATGAAGAAACATACTGAATCTTTCTGAAACAATCCAAAATTTGTGTATAGTTTTCTCCTCTTCGGGACATGACTAGAACCGAGAGGAGGTTTACCAAGAAATGAATGGGAAGCA
Organism: Brevibacillus sp. NSP2.1; assembly: GCF_000470975.2. NCBI lineage: Bacteria > Bacillati > Bacillota > Bacilli > Caryophanales > Paenibacillaceae > Brevibacillus > Brevibacillus sp. NSP2.1. The sequence continues at coordinate 1,189,867 of NZ_CP048274.1, forward strand.
GTTCGTAAGTATCCTCGCGCTGTTCATCCTGGTCTTGACGGCGTTTGCAAGCGATGGATACGGCTACAACGTGGTAGGAGACCACAATCTCCAATCCACCTTCGGAATCAAGGAAATCAAAGAGGGGCAACGGGTCGTCAAAAAACGGACAGTATCGGCCAGTTCACTCACTCAAGTCATTGATAAAGCGGATGTAGTTCTCGATCAATACCCAAAAGTTCGCGTCGTCGCGACCGGCTACTACGCCGGGTTCGAGTCGACCGGAAAAAAACCTTCCGACCCGTCCTACGGGATTACGTACTCGGGCGTGAAGGTTCGCCGGGACGACTATTCGACGATTGCCGCTGACTTGCGCATTTTCCCGCTGGGAACGATCCTGTACATACCAGGCTACGGATACGGGGTTGTGGCGGACAAGGGCGGAGCGATTCGCGGACACAAGATCGACCTGTACTTCGAGACGAAGCAAGACGTATTCAACCAATGGGGCAAAAAATCAGTCGATGTATATATCGTCAGACGCGGGGAAGGAAAGCTGACCGAGGCTTTTCTCAACAACCTGAACCAAAAGGGCATCGCCGCGATGGCGGAAGTAGCCAACTAGATGCCCGGACCAAAACAACTGCATAACGAAAGCGAAGACAAAAAATACCGCAACGGCGGTAGGAAAGCAAACAGAAAAAAACGTTCAAGGCGATGGCTTTGAACGTTTTTTGGCTTGGCTGGCAAGTACGCGGATTGGCGGCGCAGCCTTGGCTTATGTATGAATCAGCTTGACGAGCTGCTCCAGCCCGTCGAGAATGCGGGGAGACGGACGGCAGTACAGCCCTTCCTCCAGCAAGTGAACCTGGCCCTGGCGAATCGCTGTCATGTCGCTCCACTCCGGGCGGCTCGTGATCGTTTCCGGCTTGATGCGCCGAAGCTCGATCCCGCACCAGACGACGCATATATGGTCAGGGTCGCGCTCCTGCACCATCTCCCGCGTCGCCTTCACGTTGGCGACGGGAAAGTCGGCGAACACATTGACGGCCCCGGCGATCTCGCTCACGTCTGTCAGCCAGTTTTCCCGGCCCGGGGTGTAGATCGGGTTGGGCCACCATTCCCAGTACAGCTTAGGGCGGCGGGAAAAGGCAGCGGTCTGTTGTCGGATGCTTTCTATTCTTTCGTCAAAGGAAGCCGCAAGCTGCTCGGCTTGCTTGTGAAAGCCTGTCGCTTCGCCGACCAGCCTGATGTCAGCGGCGATTTCGCCGATTCGCGACGGATTCAGCACGATATGCGGGATTCCTCGCTCCCGCAGCGCCTCCACATTTTTTTCCATGCCGGGGACGCTCAGCGAGGCGACGACCAGATCAGGCTGGAGCGCAACTACCCGCTCCATGTCGATGGAGAGGTCGGGGCCGACGCGGGGCAAGTGCTGCCATTCGGGAGGCCAGTCGGAGTGATCGTCCAGCCCCACTACGTGCTCATGCAGACCTAAATAATAGAGGATTTCCGTATTGCTCGGACAGATGGAAACGATACGCATGTGAATCCCCCCTGTGGAAACGTCCTAAAAAAACGGCTGCACCAACAATGCGATCATGACGCCGAGCCATCCGCCAATCAGCACCTCGATCGGCTGATGGCCGAGCAGCTCTTTCAGCTTCTTCGCTTTTTCCTGGTTCGGGCGCACTTTTAACGATTTCATGCCTTCCAGAAGGTGGTTAAATTCGTCCACGAGCTTGTTTAAGACAACGGCTTGCATACCGGCATGACGACGAACGCCTGCGGCATCGAACATGACGATCACGCCGAGAATGGCGGAGATAGCAAACATGTTGCTGGAAAAGCCTTCCCGCAGCCCAACAGCGGTCGACAGTGCGGTCACGGCAGAGGAGTGGGAGCTGGGCATACCGCCAGTGCTGAGCAACAGCGACCATTGCCATGTTTTCGTTGCAAAAAAATGGAGGGGAATTTTGATAAATTGGGCGATTCCTATGGCAATTAGTGCAGCCCATAAGGGGAAGTTTTCGAGAATATCCGCCACGGAAAATCCATTCCTTTCTACTGTACGCTTCTCTTGATTATTGTAACAGAAGGGCGTTGTCTTAATCCGTGAAGTTTTCGTTTGGATTTTAAGCGTTGCCAATCTGTGGTACCATAAGGAAAGCTCCTGGTTGGAAGGTCAGCCATATACGTGCAGGCGCTTCTTCGCGAGGCAGCTTTTTTGGAAAAAAGCAGGTGTGAAACGGAGGCGTGCATCCATGGAGTATCCCGCGCAGTATTTGCAGTTCATTGAAAAGTTCAATGAAGGGGAGTACTACGAATGCCACGATCTGCTGGAAGACATCTGGATGGAGGACAAATCCGATAAGTTTTTGCAAGGATTGCTGCAACTATCAGTCGGACTGTACCATCTCGAATACGGCAATTTGAAAGGCGCTCGCTGGATGTTTGGCAATGCGCGGAAGTATTTGTCCCGCTACGGACCCGTGCATTGGGGGCTAGACGTAGAGGAAGTGCTTCGTTACATAGAGAAGTGCGAGGCTGTATTGCCGGATCAGGATGCCATCCCGTACGCAGAGGCGAAAGCCATGACGTTTCCATCCTTGCGCTTGTATGTAGACACATCGTGTTAAAAACACAAATGTGCCCATAATTGTATCCTATCACAGCGAAAGAGGGAAGAGTATATGGAAGTAACCGTAGAAAAACGCTCGCAGCTCGTGAGCTACGCATGCGACGAGCTGGTCGTGCCGCTTTGGAAAGGGGAGCAGCTTTCCCAGGTGTACCCGGAGCTGGAAGCGGCTTTTGCCGGAAGCCTCAGCGGTTTGCAGCAAGAAGGAGAGATTACGGGCGAAGCAAAAGAGGTAACGGTGATCCATGGCTTGAACCGGATCGCCGCGAAAAAATTGCTCATCGTCGGCATGGGCGAGCCGGCCAAGTTTGACTTTGTCGCAGCGCGCAATGCGTGGGGACGGGCAGCAAAAACGGTCGCTTCCAAAGGCAAAGCGAAAATCGTCGCGATTGACCTGCCGACAACCGAGCACATGAGCGCGGAGCGTCTGTCCCAGGCCGTGACGGAAGCGTTCGGACTGGCTGAATACAACTACGAAGGCTACCGCCAAAAAGCGAAGCGGGAGTTTCCGCCGATCGCAACCGTGCGGATTCTGGCTGCCGATGACGCCGCAAGCGCCGTGCAGACAGGCGTGCTGCGCGGCAGTGCGCTCGTTTCCGGCACCAACCTGGCGCGCACGCTCGTGAACGAGCCTGCCAACTACTTGACGCCGCGCGCCTTGAAAGATGCGGCAGTCGCCGTAGCGGAGCGCTACGGAATGACGGTGGAGGTGCTGGATAAAGCGAAGCTGGAAGAGCTGGGCATGGGCGGCGTCCTCAGCGTCGCAAAAGGCAGCGAGCTTGCGCCGTACGTGGTAGCGGTCAAATATCAGGGCAGAGAGACATGGGACGACGTCATCGGCCTGATCGGCAAAGGCGTGACATTCGATACAGGCGGCATCTCCATCAAGCCGGTAGCGGGCATGGAAGACATGAAGTCGGATATGGGCGGCGCGGCTGCGATGATCGGCGCACTGGAAGCGCTGGGCCAAATGAAGCCGAAGGTCAACGTGCTCGCCGTCATCGGAACGGTGGAAAACATGCCATCCGGCACGGCATTCCGCCCTGGCGACGTGATTACGACCATGAGCGGAAAAACGGTCGAGATCATCACGACAGATGCGGAAGGCCGCCTCGTTTTGGCTGACTGCATCACGTATGCAAAAGAGCAGGGCGTGTCGTGCATCGTCGACGCCGCTACGCTGACAGGCGGCATCGTCGTCGCTCTCGGACATTACTGCTCCGGGGCAATGACGAACAACCAGGCGCTCATGAACGAGCTGCTTGGCGCAGCAGACACCGCTGGCGAGCGTCTGTGGCAGTTGCCTATGTTTGAAGAGTACCGCAGCCTGAACAAGAGCCGTTTTGCCGACCTGAAAAACTCGGGCGGGCGCTATGGGCACGGCATCATCGGCGGCGTGTTCCTGCAGGAATTCGTCGGCGATACGCCATGGGTGCATCTGGACATCGCCGGTACGGCGTACACCGCTACAGCAGGCGATATGCAGCCTCCTGGCGGCACAGGCGTCATGACCCGCACGATTGCCGAATTTGTAGCAGGCCGCAGCCAATCCTAAACCGAAAAAGAGAAGGAGTGTTTTGACATGAGCCAAAATCCTAGCAACGAAACCCGTCGTCAACTGCTTGAGGAAGCGAAGACTATCGCCGTGGTAGGACTGTCCAACAAACCGGACCGCACCAGCTACATGGTGGCGCAGGCCATGCAAAATGCCGGCTACCGCATCATCCCGGTCAACCCTGTCATCGCCGGAGAAACCGTTCTGGGCGAAAAAGCCGTCGCCAGCCTGCAAGAGCTGGATCAGCAGGTGGACATCGTGAACGTGTTCCGCAAAAGCGAGGACATTTTGCCTGTCGCCCAGGATGCGCTGAAAATGAAGCACAAGCCAAAGGTGTTCTGGATGCAGCAAGGAATCGCCAACGAAGAGGCGGCGAGCCTTGTCCGTGCGGAAGACATCGAGGTTGTGCAAGATTTGTGCATCAAGGTAGACCACGCGCTGCTGCGTGTGGGGAAATAAGTGTTAGTGGTGGAGTTGTGGAGCTTTGGAAAGGACCCTCGCTGTTTGGCGGGGGTTTTTTTGTTGGCGGCACTTGCAAAAAAGCAGCAACTCGTCTCGGTAGCTGCGTACGATGTGAATGAAACTCATCGAAAAAATAAAGAGGCGGTCTCCCGCCCCTGTAAACCTCAATCAATCCCATGCGAACCTTTGTTCTTTCCAAGGATCACCATACATATGGTATCCATTTTTCTCCCAAAAACCTTGCTTGTCCTTCTCCAAAAACTCGACACCGCGCACCCACTTTGCGCTTTTCCAGAAGTAGAGGTGCGGGAGGACGAAACGCAGCGGCCAGCCGTGTTCAGGTGTCAGGTCCTCGCCATTGTGCTTGGTGGCGAACAGATTGCCGGCTTTCATGAAGTCGGCCAGCGGCATGTTCACCGTCCAGCCGTGCTCGGCGTGCAGCATGACGTACTTCGCTTCCGGCTTGACTCTTACCAGCTTCAGCACTTCTTCCACCGGGATGCCTTCCCATTTGTTGTCCAGCTTGCTCCAACCCGTCACGCAATGAATGTCGTTCGTGACTTCGCTTTTTGGCAGAGCCATCATTTGCTCATAGGTGAGCGTGACTTCTTCCTCGACGAGTCCGAACAGGCGGAAGCTCCACTCGGTAGCGAGGTCCGTATATTCGGGAACCTCTCCATAGTGCAATACCGGAAAGCCTGTCGTCTGCTTTTGGTTAGGGGGAATGCGGTCGCGCTTTGTATCTGTCGGTTGGTTGATAAACATAGCTCCACTCCTCGCTGTTCATATCCGCTTGTCCTTCTTTTCTTATCATATCCAGCAAAAGCAATCGCGTGCAAGAAAAACAGCGGCGGAAGTGCAGTTGCAGTCTATGCTATTGTCGTACGCGAACGCCAGAAGCGATACGAGCCGACGGGGTCACGCTGGAGACGACGTCTCTGCTTATTGTCATATACACGAAACGCCAGGGGTGGCGGCGAGCTCATCCGTTTTTGTCTCGCTTGTTATTTTTTTTCGAAATAAACCCAAAGATAATAGGTTGCCCAAAAAAGGAGTATGACAAGCAGGGTCAGCGGCTTTTGCCTTGGCGGTAAACTGTGCTTTCCATAATCATCGGGTAGCTCCATTGCTCCTCTACCCGCAGCCGTACAGCTTCCCTCTTTGTTCCTTCGTCATACCGCTGCTGCTTTTGCCCTTTATGTGGTGGCATAAAAAATCCCCTCCGGTCAACAGTGTTCCTCTCATGATACCATGAGGGCTTTTCTCGCTGTCTACCGTAAGGGGATAATACCAAATGCGAGGGCCTTTTTTGTATGCTTGCGTAAGCAGAAGCGAATTAATGCGAAGGAATAGCAGAGACGGAGCTTGAGAACCCGAAAATATTCAGGAAAAAATCCCCAGAACTTTTTTGTATGCCAAAACGTCATAACAGGTGAATATAATAAACGTCGTGAGCCGATAGTGCTCAAACGATTATCAAAGGATGTTTCGCTATCGGTGTTCCATGGGCCAGAAAGGGAACTGTTGGGATAACGCTCCAATGGAGAGCTTTTGGGCAAAGCCAAGCAATAATGGCTTAATGGTAAGCTTTTCAAAATACGCAAATGAAGTGCGTACGGGAGTGTTTTGACATATTGAATCCTGCTATCACCGCAAAAAATGATACGCAGTAAATAGCCATATGATGTCTGAAGAGATTGTGACACAATCAAAAAATAAACAGGAGTGTGAAATATGAAAAAAATATTATTGGTTTGTATCATGGTAATGTCGATGCTAGCATCGGCTTGTGGAAATGTTGAAATGACATCAAATCCAAATACTTCTAATGAGCCTAAACCTGAAACGGATGAGTCTATTATTCCAAAAAATACCACTGAATATTGTACTGTAGAACGTATAAATTTGGATAGTGAAACTGAAAAATATTTCTATGGAACGTGGAAAGTTGAGAAGCTTTTAGGATTTGCAAATTCATGGAATGATGCTTCTGAATATCCAACAGGGCAAAAATTTATTGGAGATGAAATTATAATCAAAAAAGACTTTTTTTCATCAAAAGGACTTAAAAACTATAAGAAATATCAATATGAACTAAAAAATCCATTATATGAGATTACAGCGACATGCTATAACTCTCTCTCTTTTTATCATTAGCGTTGCATAAAAAATGAATCCATCTATTGTCAAATTATTCTGAATGACATTTTCAACTTCACAACCAAAAACGAGAACAGCCAAGCAAAAGGTAGCCACTATCCATTTGGTAGTTTTATACATTTATTACAACATCGACAACAACAAACAACACTTACTTCCTTTTCTGTCGCCCTCTGGATGTTCGTTTGGATTGGTAATCCATTCTGCCTATCCATTGTTCAAAGGTCTGCCAGAGAAACACTTTGAGCCATCTACTGATTTGCAGCAGACTGTGCTGACTGTTTCTTTCCAGCTTTACAAGAAGCAACAAGCAGTAAGCAATGAGAGCGAGAAAAACTTGATTCCAGACCGCATTTTCACTTGTTCCATAGAACGTCTTGATCTTTGCGTGTTGTTTCATCCATTTGAAAAACAGTTCTATTTGCCAGCGCCAACGGTAGATGTCGCTCAATTCTTCTGCTTCTAAGTCGAACCGATTGGTGATGATTCGAATACGATTTCCTTTCGAATCATGCGTTTCAATCAGTCGTAACACATTATCCACCCGTTTTTGTGGCGTTCCAAGAAGGATCATGGAGTCAGATAAAACGGAGCTTTCTGGTGGTACTTTGAAAGTAAACAAATGACGAGTTTCCGCGTTATCCTTGAGACGTGAAGCAAAAAAGATGCCCTGATCGGTATACTCATCGAACTTTTCATAATCCACGTACCCTCGATCAAAGACGTACATGGCTCCGATCTCATCAATCAGCGACTCCATTTGGGTGCGGTCATTGGATTTGGCACAAGTTAGGGAAATCTTTTCAGGATAGACATCCTCCTGGCTTGCGAAAACGAGACGAAGATGAATTTTGATTCCTGCCTTTGTTTCGCGAAAGGTTGCCCACTTATACTTTTGCAAACATAATCCAATTGTAGTGGAATCAATGATCTTTATGTGTTTTCGAAGAGAGCAGGCTTTTCCAGAAACGCGTTGAATTTGCTGGACAAGGTCGACAAAAACTTCTTCAAGCAAAGCAGGTTCTACCCGATTGTTTTTTCGACTAAGCTGTGCGGGGCTGATCGATGACAGTCCTAATTCTTGCTGAAATTTCTTTGATAGAACATCGTCAGCAATGGCTCGAAGCCCTTCGCGTTGCTGAAGTTGGGCATGTAAAAATAGGAGAAGATACGCTTTTGTCGTCAGCTTCTTCACGTACTTGTCTTGATCCGTTTCGTCAATTCGTTGTTGAAGTTTCATAATATTGATGGGTGCAACCCATTTACCAAATGAAGAAAATAGGGTATTCTTGTCCATGAGCTATCCTTTGCGTTGGATTTGGACAGGAACTACCTGACCTTTCCAGTGTAAAGGATTTTTTTGTTCCCTAGACAACCAAATACCAAAGATTATGTGTATTTTGAATGATGGGAAAAGATTAATGCAACGCTAGTGATAGATTATATAAAATAGATATCCCAGACTTAAATGAAAATGATGTAGTAAAAGCAGTAGGTATAAGTGACCCTTCTACAGAACTTAGAATACCTGCAGGTTTAAGTTTTTTGGTTGTTAATAACGATAGGCTTATCTTGTTATCAGAGGCAACTATTTTTGAGCTTAAAAAAATTACTGATTAAATGAATGAAGGTTATGGAACAAGTTCTGTGCTAATCGAATAGAAAATGCCTGTGAATTCATTTTTTAAACAAGAAAGGTCAGCCTAAAGGCTGATCTTTCTTGTTTATGTCGTAAAACGATTAAACTATAGTGTATATACTGGATATTTGTGAGTATATGGCATGCCTTTACAAAATAAAGTTGCTTCTTGGATCGGTTACACTAAGTTGGACAGAAAAAATAAGGGCTTGTAGAATAAACCTATTAAACTAAGGAGCGGATCTCTACAAAGCCCAAACAACAACGACGTACGTTTGCATCCGAATTCAAAAAACAAATGGTGCAGCCCTATGAAAATGGGAAACCCAGAGCGGCGATTGTGGAGATTTTCCACAAAAACCGCAAAGCTTATGGTACTCGCAAACTCAAATTCAAGTTTAAAGAGCGCGGCTTGGTCGCTACCAGACGTCGAATTGGCCGAATCATGAAAGAGCAGGGGCTGGTCTCCACCTACACCATAGCTCAGTATAAGCCCAATAAAACGGCTTGCAATGAAGCGACGACGAAGAATGTCCTGGATCGTGAGTTTGAGCAAACGGAATCCAAACGCTTCGTCGTTAGTGATCTGACAGTGGTTTCATACGGATCGTGGCAGTGAGTTTAAAAATGAAAAGATGGATGAGCTTCTGGAGACCTTTGAAATCGGTCGATCTCTCAGCATGAAAGGCTGTCCTTATGACAACGCCGTGGCTGAAGCCACCTACAAAATCATGAAAACGGAGTTCATCAACCAGATGAGCTTCCAAAGCCTTCGTCATCTGGAATTGGAGCTATACGATTACGTCAACTGGTTTAACAAGCATCGGATTCACGGAACGCTGGCATACTTGACACCTGTTCAGTATCGCCAGACAGCCCTTAAAAAATAAAACCGGGTTACTAATCCTTTGCAGGGGAGAGAGCAAGGAAAGACGTTCTTCTGGGATTGAATATATCCCGCTATAGCCCCCTGTAGTTAAAGAGAAAAAACGATGATCTTTGTTCGGTCGCACTACATATAGGCAGACCGGTCAAAGATAGTCGTTTTTCTGTTTTTTTCAGCCCTTTCGCAATAATTCATATAATACAAATCGGAAAAGTGTGCTAAAATTCAAAATAACACACAAACGATCTGAAAGGGAGTGCTGAGCATGCCAGTAGAAACATTCAAAGCCACCGCCCATTTGCAGGAAGGAATGGTCGTCAAGGCGCGTTCCAGAAATTTTGAGGTCACTGTCGATGAGCCGAAAAGCCTTGGCGGAACGGATACCGCGATGAATCCTGTCGAGCTGGTGCTGTCCGCGTTGGGCGCGTGCCAGTCGATTGTGGCTCGCGTGTATGCGAAAAAGTTTGGGGTTCATCTCGACGATTTTTGGGTGGAGGTCGAAGGCGATCTGGATACGGATGGCTTCATGAACAAATCCGATGTGCGCCGTGGGTATTCTGAGATTCGCTACACCTTTCACATCAAGACCGATGCCGCCAAAGAGCAGGTGGAAGCCTTCATTCAGTTTTTGGAGCGGACATGCCCGGTGGGCGACACGATTGCCAATCCGGTCAACCTCAAGCTAAACGGAATTGTCATAGAAGACGTCTCCGGCAGCAAGCTCGGCTAACTTTCCGTGGCCCAGGAAAAAGAAAAGAGGCAGAACAAGCTCTGCCTCTTTTTCTGTGGGAAAAACTCAGTAAGCCACGGAAGAATAGGTTAGCTTGTAGAGGCCCCTGTAAATTTCGCGCTGCCCCCCCGAACGGATCTTCACAGCACAGTAAAACTGTTTCAAAAGGCTTTTCTCCCAGGTAATCCGCAATACTCGCGAATCGGCGTGAGCAACTTGCCGCCGTGCGCGACCGTTTTTTGCGCCAATTCCTCGACTCGACGTTCCGGTCTTGCACAGCGAGCAGCGAGGCGAAAAAAGCGGCGGTCAGTCGAGTGTTGACTGTGAACGGACTCACTGACGCAACGACTGCTCCGCTTGAACCTCCATCTGCCTCTGCTTCCGTCTCGACCAGATCAGCACTGGGACGAGCAGCAGGGAGAGGAAGCCGCCGCCAAGCGAGAGCGTCGCGTAGCTGGCGCCGGAGACGACCATGCCGGAAAGCGCTCCGCCCGATGCGCCAGCCAGGGCGATCAGGACGTCGACGGTTCCTTGGGTTTTGGCCCGGGTAGCGGGGTGGGTTGCGTCCACGATCAGGGCAGTACCGCTGATGAGGCCAAAATTCCAGCCCAGCCCCAGCAAGGCAAGGGCAACGATGAGCAGCGTCATGGAATCGGCCGGGGCAAGTGCAGCCAACAGGCCAGCCGCAAGCAAGGTGACACCGGAGGCAAAGGCCATGGCTGTGCGGCCGATTTTGTCCACGAGAACCCCGGTCAGCAGCGAGGGAAGGTACATGGCTCCGATGTGAATGCCGATCACGAGGCCGACCTCGCTCAAGCCGTGCCCGTGGTGCTTCATATGGATGGGCGTCATGGTCATGATCGCGACCATGACGATCTGGGTCAAAATCATGATGGTCGCGCCGACGATGATGCCGCGACTGTCGGCGGCAGGCAGGCTTCTCGGGATGTCCGCAGAGGCTTTCTGTTCCTCTGCTTGCGCTTCGGCGATGGCTTTGGCGACCTGCAGCGGGTCCGGGCGGAGCAGGAATAAAAAGACCAGCCCGGCACAGAGGAAAGCCGCAGCGCCCAAAATAAACGGCCCGGCCAGTGGCGGCACGCCAATCGAGCTGGCGAAGTGGCCCATCGTTTCCACCAGATTCGGTCCGGCTACAGCGCCGAAGGTCGTGGAGACGAGCGCGATGCTGACGGCGGTCGCGCGCTGCCGGGGCTGGGCCAAATCGGTTCCGGCGTAGCGGGCTTGCAGATTGGTGGCCGTTCCGGCGCCATATACGAGCAGCGAGGCAAACAGCAACCAGATATGCTGTGTCACCGCAGCGAGAATGACTCCGACTGCGCCGATGCCTCCTGCGAGGAACCCTGCTGCCAGCCCGAAGCGGCGGCCGAACCGTTGCGAGAGTCGGCCGACAAACAGCGCTGCCAAGGCGGAGCCAAGTGTGAGCAACGCGGCGGGAATGCCTGCGAGACTGTCTGTTCCGAGCATCTCCTGGGCGAGCAGAGCGCCGACGGTGACGCCTGCCGCAAGTCCCGCCCCTCCGAAAATTTGCGAGATGACGACGATGGCCAGCGTTCGTTTATAAAGCTTTTGCTGCTTTTGGGGTGAATCGATGTAACATCGGAAGTGGGCTTGTTGATTTTGGCTGGCCTGCCAATTATGATTAGGTGGGTGTGACATGAAATCCCCTCTTTTTCACGGTTTGTTGGGTCGAATAGTTCGCAATAGGCTGAATGGGATGAATCTTATCTCCAAATTTTAGAAAAGTCAATCTGGATGGACGATCTGAAGGAGGGACAGGCATGGCCGATTGGTGGGGGCGTCCGAAGCTGAACATCGCAAAGACCAAAAGCGAATGGATCTGGGATATTTTGGGAGCGGTCTTTTACATCGGGGGAATCGTTTCTCTCCTGTTGCTGTGGGGCGATCTTCCTGACAAGGTGCCCGCTCATTTTAACGGAGCAGGAGAAGTGGATCGCTGGGGCTCGAAGTGGGAGCTGCTCATTTTGCCAGGGATTGGGGCGTTGCTGTTTGGATTGATGCAGGCGCTGGAAAAACATCCGGAAGTTTATAACTATCCGAAGCGGTTCAACGAAGCAAACGCGGAGCAGTTTTACTTGCAAAGCCGAAAAATCGTGAACCAGCTCAAAAATATATGCGTCATTGTGTTTTCTGTCATTTTGCTGGAAGCGATTTCAATTGCGATGGGCTGGGGAAGCTGGTTTGGCATGTGGTTTGTGCCTGTGGTGGTGGGCGGCATCGTGATCCAACTGGTTTATGGCCTGATTACGCTCGGCAAAATCCGCTAGCAAACGACAAAGCGAGCCCAAAGCACTTTGCAAAAACAGAGTGTTTTGGGCTCGCTTTTCTCAAAAGTCTTTGGAGCTAAGCCGGGCAGGCAAAACAGCCCGTTCGGCTTTTTCGTACAGAGCCAGCGCGCTGTGCACGAAGGATAGCCGTGGTACCACCATAAAAACGGTCAAGGCCGAGCCGATGCTGATTAAGGCGCCGACGATGACGTCCGCCGGATAGTGCACGCCTACCCAGATGCGGGAAAGCCCTACGCATACTGCCAGCAGCATCCAAAGAATGCCTGCTTTTCTTTTGAACAGCCAGAAGCTCATGCAAAAGGAAAAAAACAAAATCGTATGGTCGCTGGGGAAGGAATTGTCCACCGCTTTTTGCACTAACTGATTCACATTCGCCAGCTCGGCAAACGGCTGGTTGTTGGCGTGCAGGCTGCCTGCGATTTTTCCGAGCAGTTCCGCAAGCGCAAACGTGACCGCGGCGCAAACCACCATCACGCGATTGTGGTAGCTGCGCGTCAGCCAGTACAGAAGCACGCAGACGGCCAGGGCGTACACGGTGTACTCGGCAATGGCGTAAAACGCGGGATTGAGTGCCGGGTACTGCTTACCCAGGTCATTAATCAATCGGAAAGCATGAATATTCATCTCCATGGCGTCCACAAACAGTGATCCTCCTTTTTTATGACAATAGGAAAATCGTAAACAAAGGCGAGAAAAGAAGAAATCGAATTACCTTACACAAAATTACAGGATTGTAAGATAAGGCTTCAGGGCAGGAAACGAGGGCGATCAAGCGGTTCGTTTCCTGCTCTTTTTGCTGGCGAAAACAGGGCAGGCCGGGCCGAGCTGCGCGTTCGAGCCGCTTCGTCACAGGAAAAGAAACAGGGAGAAGAATGTCGAAATGTTTGTTTTGAAATTTTATTTTACGATTACGTTAATATCTTGATATTTTATTTCAAGAGTCTATAATACAGGTATGTAACGAATTGACAGTAAATTCTCGCAAATGAAGCGCGCTTCATACAGGATGAGGGGGGAGTTGTCGTTAGTGCGGGGCGATTGGCTGTCCACGGGCGAGTCGCTAACCAGCAACTGTAGCAACTGGCGGACGGATCGAGACGCCAATACGAAGCCTGGCTCGATCCGCTGCAGCGCGTAAGAGCAGGGCAGAGCAATCATTTTTTGTACAAGTATGCATCTTTTCGAAAATGGGAGGTTTTCCATGAAAAAAAGCAGGTTTCTAGCAGCAGCAGGAATCGCCAGTCTGGCAGCGGCGTTGCTCGTCGGCGGATGTAGCAGCCAATCTTCGACGCAGCAGGGGGACCAGGTGGAATTGTACATGGGTTACACCTCTGATCCGCCTACGAAGAAAAAGATGGAGGAAATTATCGCAAAATTCGAACAGTCGCACCCGCATATCAAAATCAAGACCGTGACGGCTCCTTACGAGGACTTTTACCAGAAGCTGACGACGCAGATTGCCGCAGGAAACGCGCCAGACATCTGGCAAAGCGACGGGACGAAAGTATTCGGCTTTGCGCAGCGCGGGGCGATTCGCGATATAACCGATTACGTCACGAAGGAAGTCAACAAGGACGAGGTGCTCGGCGTGGAGTTCAACAAGGACGCCTCGGGGAAATACTGGGGCGTGCCGCAGGGCATTCAGGTAGGGGCGCTTTTCTACAACAAGGATTTGTTTGACCAGGCCGGAGTCGCGTATCCGACGGCAGACTGGACGTGGGATGACCTGAAGGCGGCGGCCGCCAAGCTGACGCTCGATGCTAACGGGAAAAATGCGGACGACCCCGCCTTTGACAAAAATGCGGTGAAGCAGTACGGCTTTACGTTTTTCGGCAGCTCCCGCGGGGCGTTTAACATCATGAAAGCGTACGGCGGCGGCGTGCTCGATCCGACGATGACACAGTCGATCGTCAATTCTCCGGAAAACAAAAAAGCGGTGGAGTGGATGGCGGACGGCATGAAGCGCAAGCTGTTCCCGAACCCGGCCGAATTGAAGGCGTTCCAGAGCAACTTCAAAGTGTTTTTGAGCGGAGCGACCGCAATGCAGATCGACATTTACGCGGCTACGACCTCGATGAACGGAGCCGGCTTGAACTACGATGTGGCGCCGCTGCCCAAAGGTCCGGATGGCAAACGGTTCGCGCCAGTCATCGCCAACTCGTGGGTCATCAACAAGAAAGCCGAGGAGCAAAAAGTAAAAGCGGCCGAGGAATGGATCACGTACTGGACGACGTCGGACGAGGCGCAAAAAGAATGGGCAGAGGTAGGGGAAGCGATTCCGGTGAAAAAATCGGTGGCGAACTCCGAGATGTTTCTGAACCCGAGCATCAAGCCGGACAACAAGCAAGTTTTCCTCGACAGCCTGGAGTTCGCGGGCACGATCGACACTAACGCCGTTTTCGCGGAATGGTTGAAGGTCGTCACGGACAATCTGGCTGAGCTGTTTATGGACAAGATGAGCGTGGACGACTACATCACCAAGACAGACGAGGGCGTGCAAAAAGTTCTGGATGAGTTTTTCAAGAAGCAGTAGCAAACCATCAGGGAGGAAGTGTAGCCAACGATGTTGGAGCTACCAAACAAGCTACAGGCACAGCCTGATGTGAAAACGAAGCAGAAACGAAACTGGCTGGACAGCGAGGGGAGATGGGGGCTGCTGCTCGTCTCCCCCTACCTGGTCCACTTTCTCGTGTTTGTCCTGGGGACTTCGCTTGCCTCGCTCTACTTCAGCTTTTCCGACTACGATATTTTGAATCCGCCGAAGTGGACCGGGCTGGATAACTACGAAAAGCTGTTCGCCGACCCGCTGTTTTACCAGGCGCTGTGGAACACGGTCTACTTCACGCTGTTGTACGTTCCGGCCAAGACGTTTCTGGCGCTTTTGCTGGCAGTCGCGCTGAACCAGAAGCTGAAAGGGCTGAAGCTGTTTCGGATGGCGCACTTTTTGCCCGTGATCTCGTCGTGGACGGTGATCGCGTATGTGGCGGATGCGGTGTTCAACCAGCGGATCGGCTTTGCCAATGCCATCCTCGCCAAATTCGGCATCGCGCCGCAAAACTGGCTGATTGACGAAGTGTGGGTCATCCCGGTGCTCGTGCTCATCGCGATCTGGAAGTCGGTTGGCTACATGATGATTATTTTTTTGGCCGGGCTGCAAGGGATTTCCCATGACATGTACGAGGCAGCGTCGATTGACGGCGCGAACGCCTGGCAAAAATTTTGGCAGGTCACCGTTCCGATGATTTCCGGCACGACGTTTCTCGTCATCATTTTGAACACGATCTACTCGTTTCAAAATTTCGAGCAAATTTTCGTCATGACGGGCGGCTCCACCGAGGCCGGGTCGACGGGCGGCGCGAACAACGCGAGTCTCGTCCTGATGCTGCTCATGTTCCGGCAAGGCTTCAGCTTTTACAAGATGGGCTACGCCTCTGCGATCGCCTGGGTGCTGTTCCTCATTTTGCTGGCGATTACTTTGCTGCAATTCAAGCTGCAAAAGAAATGGGTTCACTATGATTAATTTACGATGGCGTGCGCGGAGGAAAAGGAGGTAGCCATGCAAAAGCGTTTTCCTCTCCATAAAGTTCTGGGATACTTGTTTGTTCTCGTCAGCACCTTGATTATGGTCGTGCCGTTTTTGACGACGGTGTTCAACTCGTTGAAAACGTACAAGCAGTACATGCAATTTCCGCCGGAATGGGTGCCCGATCCTGTGAAGTGGAGCAACTACCCGCAAGTGTGGGAGCAGGCGAACTTCAGCAGCTACACGGTCAACAGCGTGATCGTCGCGGTACTGTCCGTAGTCGGCACGCTACTCTCCAGCTCGATGATCGCCTTTGCCTTTGCCCGGCTGCGCTTTCCGTTTCGCGATACGCTGTTCATGATCGTGCTCGGGACGATGATGATTCCCGGAATCGTGACGATCATCCCGCAGTTTATCATTTTCAAAAACTTAGGGATGCTCGACTCGCTGACGCCGCTGTGGATTTTGGAGTGGCTGGGCCAGCCGTTTGCCATTTTTCTGATGAGGCAGGCTTTCCTGAGCATCCCTAAGGATTATGAGGAAGCGGCCAAGCTGGACGGCTGCAATCCGTTCCAAATATACTGGCGCGTGTTTTTGCCGATGTGCAAGCCGGCGCTCGCGACACTCGCGGTTTTTACGTTTATGGGCAAATGGAACGAAATTCTCGCGCCTGTCATCTATCTCATCTCCGAGGAGCATTTTACGCTGCCGATCGGGATTTTGTCGCTGCGCGGACAGTACAAGACCGACGACCAACTGCTGGTGGCGGGGGCGTTAATCAGCCTAATTCCGATTTTGCTCGTGTTTTTGTTTGCGGAAAAATACTTTGTCGAAGGCTCCAAAACTTCCGGGTTGAAGTAGGGCATTAGGAGGCGGATGAACGCATGTTTTACGTACCATTGGACGCGCTGTACCTGGATGCGCTGTGCGAGCTGTGGAACCGGGAGCTGGGAGAGCGCTTCCCGATGCGTCCCGAGCTGCTCCGCCAGAACAGCCTGGAAGATCGCAATGTGCTGCAGGCAGGCTCCTGGATTGCCATGGATGCGGTTGCGCGGCGTCCCGTAGGATTTGTCGTGGCAAAATGCTGGCAGGAACAGCTCGATGTGCAACTGGGAAAAGGCGTCGGCTGGATTCAGGCGTTGCTCGTGGACCGCAACGATCGCGGCCAAGGAATCGGAAGCGAGCTGCTGGCGCGAGCAGAGCGGGCTTTGCGGCAGCGCGGCGTGCAAAAAATATGGCTCGGCCGCGACCCGTATCATTATTTCCCGGGGATTCCCGTTGAGTCGCCAGAGGTTTCAGCCTGGTTTGCCGCGCGTGGGTACCGCTTGTTGGAGCCGTTGGAAAACGATTTGCTTTGCCGCTATTCCGATCAGGACGATCAGAAATCCGTTCCATTGCCGCAAGTCGCGGACGGGCGCTTCCGCTTGCTTGCGGCGGACGACAAAGACGCGTTCTTGTCCTTTTTGCATCGCTGCTTTCCCGGGCGCTGGGAGTACGAGGCGATTCACTATTTTCAGCGCGGCGGGACTGGGCGCGAGTTCGTCGTGTTGGAGCGGCAGGGGGAAATCGTCGGCTTTTGCCGGATCAATGACGCGAAGTCGCCGTTTATTGCGCAAAACGTCTACTGGGCACCGCTTTTTGCGCGGGAGCTGGGCGGGATCGGACCGCTTGGCATCGACCCGGCGCACAGGGGAAGCGGCCTGGGATTGGCGCTCGTGCAGGCGGGGATTGCCATGCTGCGGCAGCGCGGGATTCAGCAGATCGCGATTGACTGGACGGCGCTCGTCGACTTTTACGCCAAGCTCGGCTACTCAAGCTGGAAGCAGTACGCCAAGTACAGCAAGGAGCTTGTCTAATCATTCGCGTCATTCGCGGCTGCGAGCGTGCGAAAAAAAGGAGGTTCTCCATGCGTGCAAAGCAGATGAGTGTGGAGCAAAAAGTCGGGCAACTGCTCATGATCGGTTACCCGACGCTGGAAGTACCCGGTGAGATGGAGACGTGGATTCGCGAGCGGCAGATTGGCAACGTGATTTTGTTCAGCCGCAACATCGGTTCAGTCGCAGAGACGTTTCGGCGCGTGCGCACGTTGCAACGCTGGGCGAAGGAAGCCGGACAGCCGCATCCGCTGTTGGTCGGAACCGATCAGGAAAACGGCGTCGTGGCGAGGCTAATGCGCGGTGCTACCCGGTTTCCCGGAGCGATGGCGCTCGGTGCGACGGGAAGCCCGGAGTGGGCCGGACGGGTTTATGCGGCGACTGGAGAGGAACTGCGGGCCGCGGGCATTACCGTTAATTTTGCCCCTGTCGTCGACGTGAACAACAATCCGGCCAATCCGGTGATCGGAGTGCGCTCGTTCGGCGCGGAGCCGGAAGCGGTCGGGCGTTTTGGCGAGAGCGCCGTGCAAGGGCTGCTTGCAAGCGGCGTCGTTGCTGCGATCAAGCATTTTCCCGGCCACGGCGACACGAGCACAGACTCGCACGAAGCGATTCCGGTGCTGCGGCACGACTGGCAGCGGCTCTCGCAGGTGGAGCTGGTTCCGTTTCGCCGCTGTATCGCGGCAAAAGCCCCGATGGTGATGATCGGACATGTCAGCCTGCCGACCGTCGACGAAAGCGGTGCGCCTGCCTCGATCTCGCGGCGGCTGGTGACGGACGTTTTGCGCGGGCAGCTCGGCTTTCAGGGCGTTGCGATTACCGATTGTCTGGAAATGGCCGCGATCGCCAACTCCACAGGCGTGCCGGAAGCAGCGGTGCAGGCGATACAGGCGGGCGTGGACATGGTGCTCGTCTCGCATACGCCCGAGGTGCAGCAAAAGACGTATGATCGTCTGGCCGAAGCGATCCGCAGCGGTGAAATTCCCGACTCCCGGGTGCAGGAGGCTGTCGAGCGCATCACGGGACTGAAGCAGCGCTATCTTTCCTGGGAGCAGTGTCTGGCGGCGACAGGTCCCGGTTTTGACCGGACGGCTCACGAGCGGCTGGCCAAAGAAGCGCTCGCGCAGGCTGTGACCTTGGTGAAAAACGACCAGGGGCTTGTCCCTTTGCCGGAGCAGGCGGGGGCGCTTGGCGTGATTTTGCCGGGAGTGGGCCGGTTGACGCAGGCAGAGGATCAGCAGGCGGGCGCGGAGCTTTTGGTAGCGCCGCTGCAAGCGCACAGACAGGTGCATGCCCACTTTCTGTCCGCACTCCAACCTGCGCAGGCGGAGATCGAGCAGGCTGTCGCTGCCGTGGCGCCCTGCGATACGGTGATCGTTTTTACGTACAACGCCCATCTTTACAGCGGTCAGGCGCAACTGGTGCAGCAACTGTCCACGCGAGGCAAAAAGGTGGTGGCAGTGGCGCTCAGAAACCCGTACGACCTGACCGCTTTTCCGGAGGTGGACGCTTTTCTTGCGGTGTACGACCAGAGTGAACGGGCGCTGGGAGTCGTTGCGGACGTTTTGTTCGGCAAGCAAAAGGCAGTCGGTCGCTTGCCTGTCAGTATGTGGAAGCAACAGGGGCACTTTTGATGAAGAAAACGGACGAACTGGAGACTGACGGGGAGGTAGCGGATGAGAAATCAACTGAGCGGTTTGACGACCGAGACGAAAAACAAGCAATCGGAAGACCTGGACTTGCTCTCGACACTCGACATCATCAGGCTCATGAACGAGGAGGACAAAAAAGTCGCCTATTGCGTGGAAAAGGAGCTGCCCGCGATTGCCCGGGCGGTGGACATGATTGCCGAATGCTTGCAAAACGGCGGCAGGCTGTTTTATTTTGGCGCAGGCACCAGCGGCCGCTTAGGACTGCTGGATGCGGCGGAGTGCCCGCCGACCTTTGGCACAGACCCTTCCCTCGTGCAAGGCGTGATCGCCGGGGGAGTGGAAGCGCTCGTCAAAGCGATTGAAGGAGCGGAAGACCTCGCGCATTTGGGCCAGGAGGATGTCTTGGCGCACGGAGTCAGGGACGGTGACGCTGTAGTGGGAATTGCGGCGAGCGGGCGCACGCCTTATGTAAAAGGCGCACTGGCAGAGGCGAGTCGGCTCAAGGCGAAAATTGTGTCGCTGTCGTGCAATCCGACGGCTGAGATCAATGAAGGCGTGGACGTCTCCATCAACGTCGTGGTCGGCCCGGAAGTCGTCACAGGCTCGACCCGGCTGAAAGCGGCGACGGCGCAGAAGATGGTGCTCAACATGATTACGACCGCATGCATGGTTCGCTTGGGCAAGGTGTACAAAAATTTGATGGTCAACGTGCAGGTGACGAACGAAAAGCTGAAGGAGCGGGCCAAGCAGATTGTCGCGGAAGCGGCCGACGTCTCGCTGGAGGAAGCCGATGAGCTGTTGAACAGGGCGCAAGGCGACGCCAGGCTTGCGATTGTGATGAAAAAAACGGCGCTGTCGCAGGCCGAGTCGCTTCGGTTGCTGGAGCAGCACAAAGGGAATATTCGGCGCATTGTCGAGGGGTATGTCTCGTAGCTTGAGGTGTGTCAAAACAGGCTGCCAGTAAATCGCGCAAAGCAAACAGCCTTTTCCAGAGGGGGAGAAGGCTGTTTGCTTTGCGTTGGCAACAGGAGCCGGGCCAAAATGCTGAACGAAACCGCGTTTTCCCCGCGTCTCTCCGTGAGAAACGACTGGGCTGGGAATGAAAATCAGTAGTATGATCCATAAAATGTTCATTTGAATAAGTGGCAAAAACACCCTATAATTAAATTAATTATTAGATTGTAATTTTTCTATTTTGATAGTGGGGGTGGCTCTTATGAAACACGTGAAGTACGCTGATTATCATCATCTCGATCACGTGAAGGAACAGCAAAAATCGAAGAAAACGTTGTGGATTACACTGATCCTGACTTTGTTTTTTACTATCGTGGAAATCGTCGGCGGCCTGTTGTCCAACTCGCTGGCGCTTCTGTCCGACTCGGCGCACATGATCTCGGACGTCATCGCGCTCGGTTTGAGCATGACCGCGATTTACATGGCGACGCGCAAGCCGACCAAAAAGTACACGTTTGGCTTTTTGCGCTTTGAAATCATCGCTTCGTTTTTGAACGGCCTGGCGCTTGCCGTAATTGCAATCGGCATCGCGATTGAAGGGATTAACCGGATGATTCACCCGCAAGACGTCGACTTGCAACTGATGCTGACGATCGCGTCCATCGGGCTGATCGTGAACATCGTGCTGACGATCGTGCTGTCCAGAAGCACCAAGGAAGAAGACAACCTGAATGTGAAAAGCGCCCTGTGGCACTTCATCGGCGACCTGCTCAGCTCTGTGGGCGTCATCGCTTCTGCCATTCTCATTTACTTCACAGGCTACTACCTCTTCGACCCGCTGATTAGCATGGTGATCGGAGGAATCATCTTTATGGGCGGCTTCAAAATCATCCGCGAATCGCTGGCCGTCCTGATGGAATCCGTGCCGGAGCAGTTTGATCTCGACCAAATCCGGGCAGACCTCGCCAGTGTGGAAGGCGTCTATGACGTGCACGAGCTGCACCTGTGGGCGGTATCGACAGAGCACTACTCGCTGACGGCACACGTGTTTGTGCGCGAGGATATTCAGCCGTACTGTGTGATCCTCGGTATCAATCATCTGCTGAAAACGAAGTACGGCATCGAGCATTCGACGATCCAGATTGAGCATCCGATGATTCTCGATCACGGCGAGTACGGCAAACAGTTTTTGCTGCAAGAGGCGTAAAGGGCTGCTTGAGCTGTACGCACGCGACTATAACCAAAAAAGGCCGAGCGGTTCCAGACGCCCAAGTTCTGGCAGCCTGCCCGGCCTTTTCGGCTTCCTCGCCGCTTTAAAGCGTTTGCGGTTTTATGCGTGTTCTTGCTGTTAATTCTGAATTGACTGTAAAATTTGGGTAGAAGCGCAATGCCATTTATTGATGGGGGAAGACGATGGTGCATACAATCAAATTTTGCCCGTGCAATCTCCAAGGCAGTCTGGAGTGGGTGAGAAACGAGGTCAGGAAATTTCCCGATGTGCAGTTGATCGACGAGCGGTGTGTCAACTATTGCGGCCAATGTCTGGAAAAGCCGTTTGCGCTGTACAACGGCAAAAATATCGTGGGCAGCGACGGGCAAGAACTGCTCGAGCGGCTGGTGGAAAAGCTCTCGGCAGCGAATTAGCGCAAGGCAAAAGCAAAAGCAAGAGCAACAGTAAGAGCAACAGTAAGAGCAAGAGCAAGAGCGCAGCGCCCGGGTGGCTTGGTGCCCACTGTCCCCTGTCCACAGTCCGCTGTTTTGGCGCGGGCCTGGGGCATGAATAAAAGCAGGAGCGAGTGTATTCGCTTCTGCTTTTTCGTTTTCACGCCTGTCGCTCGCTATTGTGCCGCAAACAGAAAGCGTCCTTTTTCCTGCAAGGGCACTCCGTCGATGTACACATCCGGTTCGTTTACGATTAAATCAATGTGCACGCCCGCCTGAATCGTTCCCCCAAAAGTAGCGTTGCTGCCAAACGCAACGTGGATCGTCCCGAACGCTTTTTCATCTTCCAGTACAACTCCGATAATTCTCGCCTTGTGATTGGTTCCGATCCCAAATTCTGCAAGCATCCGTCCGTCGCCATCCCCGAGCGTGGAGAGCAGGCGGGCAGCCATCGGCCCCTCTGCGTCGACGAGTCTCCCGTCCTTGACGGTGAGCAGCAACGGCGCGTCAATTTTGCCGATTCCGCCGATGGAGCCGTCGACCAAAATCTGGCCGTTCGCCGAACCTTCCACGGGGGCGATGTACGCCTCGCCCGACGGCAGGTTGCCCGACTGGCCCGCTTCCAAATACATCCCAGTGCTGGGAACGCCGTTTCTCGTCTCGATGGAAAATTCGAGCGTGTACCCGCCCTTTTCGATCCGTACCTGTTTGCCTTTGGTCAGGATGTCCGTGACGGTTTCCGTCAGCCGCTTGACCTCCTGGTAGTCGGCGGAAATGGCGCCAGCGGTGAACATATCTTCGGTAATGCCGGGCATGGTCGCGACGCGTGTCCCGTTGGCGGCGGCATTTTTGCGCGCCTGCGTATGCGTCAGCGAATACTTCGTGATGCACACGGCGACGTCTGCTTGCTTCATCGCTTCTGCAATCGTCTGCGGCGGCTCCTGGCCTGATTTTTCACGCTCCTGCATGACGAGCAGCATCGTTTCGGCTCCGAGCAGCTTTCCCGCTGCGTAGAGGGCTTCCGCCAAAGGGCGCTTGTCTTCATCGGTGACAATGACCAGCTCTTCTGTTTCTTTTACCCCTAAACAAGTTGCCAGCAAATTGCGGCTAATTTCCACAAGTTGGTTCATCGGTTAGACACTCCTGATTTTTTAGTAGGTGCGAATCTTGAAGAGATTGTACTGAAAGCGAACGCTGTGAATCAAGTCTTAACTTTTTTTGTTTTTCGACTATTTACACTAAAAAAGCCATTTGCTATAATCCAAAACGTAACACATAGTGAATATGTGTTTCGTTATTTGATACAAAAACATTAACTGGGGGAATCGTAGTGAGGAAAATTAGCAAAGCCAAAGCGTTGTTTTCTTCTGTCATGGTCGTGTCAATGTTGGCACTCGCTGCATGTGGGGGACAAGGCAGTGCACCTGCCCAAGAGTCAAAGGGCGGTGAGCAGCAGGCGGCTGCCGGGCAGCCGAAAGACGGCGGCGTGCTGAAAATCGGTTTGTCGTCTACAGCAAAAACGCTGGACCCGATTGCGTACACCGGAGCTTATGAATCGAACATCATCCGCAGCATTGGCGACACGCTCGTCCGCTACACGAGCGACCTGTCCAAAATCGAGCCAAGCCTGGCTACGGAGTGGAAAGTGTCCGATGACATGAAGGTGTACACGTTCAAGCTGCGTGACAACGTGTACTTCCAGCCTGGCAAATACCAGGACGGGCGCAAAATGACAGCGGAAGACGTGAAGTACAGCCTGGAGCGCTCCGCGAAGCAATCCGCGCTCAAGCGTCTGCGCGGCGTGGAAAAAGTCGAAGTCATCAGCGAAAACGAGGTCGCGATTCACCTCGATGCGCCAAACGCAGCCTTGCTGGCGATGCTGACCGATGGCGGCAACATCATCGTGCCGCGTGAAGAAGTAGAAGGCTGGAAAGATCAGTTCGGCACGCATCTCGTTGGCACCGGGCCGTTCATGATCGACAAGTTCAATCAAGATGATTCTGTAAATTTGAAGCGTTCTGATAAATATTGGGGACCAAAACCGCATCTGGACGGCGTAGAGTTCAAATTCATTACAGATGCAAACATGATGACCAACGCCCTGCGTTCCGGCGACATCGACATGGTGACGGATGTAAAAGGCCAAAACCGCGCGATCATCGAGAAGGATCCAAACCTGAACTTGCAGACCAAGCCGGGCCTGTCCATCGAGTACATGGGCCTGAACCAGATCGAAGGTCCGACCAAAGACAAAAAGGTTCGGGAAGCCATCCGCATGGCGGTTGATGTGGAAGGGCTGGTAAAAGGCGTGTTCAAGTGGGGTGGAGCGGAGAAGTCGTTTCTGCCGCTGCCGAAAGCATCGTGGGGCTATGACGCGTCGCTCGAAGCAGCCGTACCTGCCTTTGACCCGCAAAAAGCAAAACAGCTTCTGGCAGAGGCAGGCTATCCGGACGGCTTCAAAACCGAGCTGTATGTAATCGCTTCCCGCGTGCCGCAGGCGACTATCGCGGCTCAGCAGTTGAAAGACAACCTGAACATTGACGCGGAAATCAAGACAGTAGAGTGGGGAACGTTCAGCGACATCGTCGCCAAAGGAAAAGCGCCGCTCTACATCATGGGCTGGTCCTGGTACCCAGACCCTGACTTCTTCCTCTACCAAATGTTCCACAGCAAGCAAATCGGCTCTCTCGGAAACGGCTACGCTTACAGCAACCCGGAAGTAGACAAGCTCCTGGAGCGCGCGACAGCGGAAACGACAGACGAAGCGAAGCGCAAAGAGCTGTACAGCCAGGCCATGAAGCTCATCAACGACGACAGCGTGCATGTGGAGCTGGGGCTGCTTGACGTGGCAACGGGCATGAAAAAATACGTGCAAGACTACCAGGTGCGCGCGGACGGCTCGATCTTCCTGGTGAACGACGAAACGAACGTCTGGCTGAACAAGTAAACAGCAGGCAAGCTTTTCCCGTCCGAAGAGAGGCCGCCTGGTCCTCTCTTCGGACATGATTCATCAAGCAAGAGTGGTTGAAAGGAGGAGAATGGATTGCTCAAACTGATTTTCAGACGGTTAGTCGACTTGATCCCGACGCTGTTTGTTGTAGCCACGACCGTTTTCATCATCACGCGGCTGATTCCCGGCGATCCGGCGGCGGTACTGCTCGGGCCGCAGGCTTCTCCGGATGAAATCGCCAAAATGCGGGAATCGCTCGGGTTAAACCAGCCATTGTACCTCCAATACGTCGAGTTTCTCGGCAGTCTTTTGCAGGGCGATCTCGGCACTTCGCTCGGCTACAATCAGCCTGTGATGTCGCTCATTATGGAGCGCTTCCCGAACACGCTTTTGCTTTCCGCCTGTGCGCTCGCTCTCTCGCTTTTGATCGGGATTCCGGCTGGCATCATTTCTGCGACCAAGCAGTATTCCGTCTGGGATTACACCGTCATGATCCTCTCGCTCGTCGGCGTGTCGATGCCGATTTTCTGGCTCGGGGTCATGCTCGTCCTGTACTTCAGCGTGCATCTCGGCTGGCTGCCGGCAACGGGAATGGGCTCTTTGTCCGAAGGCTTCGGCAGCGTCGTCACCCACCTGATCTTGCCGAGCATCGCCTTGTCGACCATTCCGATGGCGACTTTTGCCCGGATTACACGCTCCAGCATGCTGGAAGTGATCCGCCAGGACTACATCAAGACGGCTCGTGCCAAAGGGCTGCGCGAATTTTTCGTCGTCTGGAAGCACGCTCTGAAAAACGCGATGACGCCGTTGCTCACGGTGATGGGGATGCAAATATCGTCCATGCTCGGCGGCGCGGTGTTGACGGAGACGATCTTCAGTTGGCCGGGGATGGGACGGCTTGTGGTGGACGCCATCGAAAACCGCGACTTTGTCGTTGTCCAAGGAACCGTGCTGTTCATCGCCGTCATTTTCGTGTTGATTAACTTGCTCGTCGACATTTTGTACACCGTGGTCAATCCGCGCGTGAAACTATCGAACAAAGGGGAGGGCTGATCCGATATGAGCAACCATGCGCAACCGCTATCGCCAGCTCCCGCGACGCTCGCACCGAAGAAAAAAAGCAAGGAAAACAGTGTCTGGAGACGGCTATTGAAAAACAAGCTGGCGATGATCGGCCTGGTCATCATCGCGATCATGGTCATTTTCGCCCTGTTTGCGCCGCTGATCGCCACGCATGGTCCGAATGAGATGGATTTGGCAAATTCGCTGTCCGAGCCTGGCATCGACGGCCATTTGCTCGGGACGGACAACTACGGACGCGATTTGTTCAGCCGGATCGTCTACGGGACGCGAATTTCGCTGATCGTCGGGATTTTTGCCATCGGGCTTGGCGGCATGATCGGCACGCTGCTCGGGCTGCTCGCCGGCTATTACGGCGGCAAATGGGACGCGCTCATCATGCGCCTCATGGACGGCCTGTTCGCCTTTCCGTTCATTCTGTTGTCGATCTCGCTCATGACCGTGCTCGGCGCCGGACTGTTCAACGTCATTCTCGCCATCGGGATCGCCAACATCCCCGGCTTTGCCCGGATTGTCCGCGGCCAGGTGCTGGCGGTCAAGGAAGAGGAGTATATCGAGGTCACGAGATCGCTCGGGGCAAACGATTCCCGGATCATTTTTCACCACATCCTGCCAAACTGTATGGCACCGATCATTGTGTACGCGACGATGCACGTAGCCGGCGCGATCATTTCCGAAGCGGCCTTGAGCTTCCTCGGTCTGGGCGTGCAGCCGCCGACAGCCTCATGGGGCAGCATCCTGAAGGACGGAAAAGACTTCCTCGTCCTGTCCCCGCACATGGCTACCTTCTCCGGGCTGGCGATTTTGCTTTCCGTACTCGGCTTCAACCTGTTCGGTGACGGCTTGCGGGATGCGCTCGACCCGAAAATGAAAGTGTAAGCGACGAAAGCGAAACATAGATTGGGGTGAAGAGGAATTGGCAAAGTCAGATGTACTACTCAGCGTGCAAGATTTGGCCGTTTATTTTTATTCGTCCGGGGTCGTGAAGGCGGTAAACGGTGTGAGCTTTGACTTGAAGCAGGGGGAGACGATCGGGATTGTCGGAGAATCAGGCTCAGGCA
This sequence comes from Brevibacillus sp. NSP2.1, assembly GCF_000470975.2. Classification (NCBI taxonomy): domain Bacteria; kingdom Bacillati; phylum Bacillota; class Bacilli; order Caryophanales; family Paenibacillaceae; genus Brevibacillus; species Brevibacillus sp. NSP2.1. The sequence goes on from NZ_CP048274.1 coordinate 1,216,996, forward strand.
AGAGCGTCACCTCGACCGCCATTCTCGGGCTGATTCCGTCTCCCCCTGGAAAAATCGAACGAGGCAGCATTTTGTTTGAGGGGAAAGAGTTGACGAAGCTTTCTCAGGCGGAAATGCGGAAGATTCGCGGAAATGAAATTTCGATGATTTTTCAGGACCCGATGACCTCCCTCAACCCGGTTTTTACCGTGGGGAATCAGATTATGGAAGTGATTCGCCTGCACCAGCAGCTCGACAAAAAAGCCGCCCGTGAGCGCGCCATCGAGATGCTGAAGCTGGTCGGGATCCCGGAGCCGGAAAAGCGTCTGGAGCAGTACCCGCACGAGTTTTCCGGAGGGATGCGCCAGCGCGTCATGATCGCGATTGCGCTGGCCTGCAATCCGAAGCTGTTGATTGCGGACGAGCCGACAACCGCTTTGGACGTGACGGTACAAGCGCAAATTTTGGATTTGATGAAAAAGCTGCAAGACGATTTGCAAACCTCGATCATCATGATTACGCATGACCTGGGCGTCGTGTGGGAGAGCTGCCAAAAAGTTCTCGTCATGTACGCCGGAAACACCGTGGAATACGCGACGGTGGAAGATTTGTACCAAAATCCGCTTCATCCTTATACGTGGGGATTGCTCGATTCGCAAATCAAGTCAGACACCGCAGGCAAGCTGCCATCTATTCCGGGCAATCCTCCTGATCTGCGCGAAGATATCGCGGGCTGCTATTTTGCTCCCCGCTGTCCATATGCCAAAGACAAATGCTTGAGCGAAAGACCGCCGCTGGTAGAAGCAGGCCCGAACCATTTGGTGGCGTGCCATTTCCAGACAGCAGACGAACGTCTCGAACGGAAGGGGGGAGCCGCACATGAGTGAGGCGATTATCCAGATCAACCAGTTGAAAAAGTATTTTCCCGTGAAGGACCAGTCGCTGTTCGCCAAGTCTTCCAAGGTCGTCAAGGCGGTCGATGACGTCAGCTTCGAGGTCAGACGGGGAGAGACGCTCGGCATCGTCGGCGAATCCGGGTGCGGCAAGTCGACGCTGGCCCGGCTGGTGATGCAGTTGATTCGCCCGACAGAAGGCTCGGTCATCTTAAACGGCCAGGATTTGGCCAAGCTGTCGGACAAGGAAATGAAAAAGGCGCGCAAGTCGATCCAGATGATTTTCCAAAACCCGTACGCGTCGCTCGATCCGCGCAAAACGGTCGAACAGCTCATCATGGAGCCGCTCGTCATCCACCAGGTCGGGACCCACCAGGAGCGGGTGAAAAAGGTGAAGGAGCTGCTCGCCGTCGTCGGCCTGTCTGACTACCATGCGACTCGTTATCCGCATGAGTTTTCCGGGGGACAACGACAGCGGATCAACATCGCGAGAGCGCTGGCGCTCAATCCCGAAGTCGTCATTTGCGACGAATCCGTCTCCGCTCTCGACGTTTCGATTCAGGCGCAGGTCATCAACCTGCTCAAAGAGCTGCAGGCGAGCTTCAACCTCACCTACATTTTCATCTCCCACGACCTGAACGTCGTGCGCTACATCAGCGACCGGATTGCAGTCATGTACTTGGGCCGCGTGGTCGAGATGGGAACGTACGAGGAGATTTACCACAACGCGCAGCATCCGTACACGCGCGCCTTGCTGTCCGCCGTGCCGAAGGAAAGCCCCTTGGTGAAAAAGGAGCGGGTCATCCTGACGGGGGACGTGCCAAGCCCGATGAATCCGCCGTCCGGCTGCCATTTTCACAAGCGCTGCCCGTATGCGACCGACCGCTGCCAGACAGAAGCGCCTGCCCTCGCGCTGTACGAAGGGCAGCATATGGTTTCTTGTCATCTTTTAGGAAATCTATCATAATGAAAAGGGGACTTGCTTTATGTCTTTCAAGCATGTAATCGAGATGTACGATCTCATGGATAGCGCTTACGTTACAGGAGACGACCTGAAGCGGTATTTTGAGCAAAGAGGTTTTCGCGACGTAGAAATGTCTACGGTCCATGGACAAAAAGGAAAAACCGACTTCGTCAAAGTATTGATAAAAGGAAAGAACGGCAAAAGCAGCGGCGGCACAGCGCCGACACTGGGCGTCATTGGCCGCCTGGGCGGGATCGGTGCGCGTCCCGAGCAAATCGGCTTCGTATCCGATGGCGACGGCGCTCTCGCGTGCATGGCGGCAGCGGCCAAGCTGGCGGAGATGCAGCAGCGCGGGGACGTTTTGGCGGGCGATATCCTGCTCACCACGCACATTTGCCCGGATGCGCCGACGTTGCCGCACGACCCTGTGCCGTTCATGAACTCTCCTGTCGACATGCAAATCATGAATGCGAACGAAGTGGCGGCGGAGATGGACGCGATTTTGTCCATCGACACGACAAAAGGAAACATGATTCTCAACCATACAGGCTATGCCATTACCCCGACGGTCAAGGAAGGGTACATCTTGCGCATCAGCAACGATCTGTTGGAAGTGATGAAGCAGACGTCCGGCAACATGCCCGTGACGCTGCCGATCACGGTGCAGGACATTACGCCGTACGGCAACAATCTGCATCATATCAACAGCATCATGCAGCCGTGCGTGGTCACGGACAGCCCGGTTGTCGGCATCGCGCTGACGACGCAGGTGCCAGTGGCAGGCTGCGCGACAGGAGCGACTCATCTCGTGCACGTCGAGCAGGTGGTGCGCTTCGTGATCGAGGTAGCCAAGCTGTTTGGCGTTGGCAAATGCGCGTTTTACGACGAAGCCGAGTTTGCGCGCCTGACGTCGCTGTACGGCTCGATGAAGCATCTGCTCACATTGGATGGCAAGGTGAGCGGATCATGAGCGCTGCGATCAAAGCGTTAAAAGACCAGGTCATCGCCGCTGTCGAAGAGAACAAGGACGAGCTGATCGAGCTGTGCTGCCGCCTGATTCAGTTCCCGAGCGAAAACCCGCCGGGCGACTCTGGCCCGATCAGCCGCTATATTACCGAATATCTGGAGCGTTTTGGCATCGCGACAGACTGGCACGAAGCAGGGCCGAACATGTACAACCTCATTTCCCGAATCGGCAATCGGGAGAGCGGCAAAAAGCTGATCTACTGCGGGCATACCGACGTGGTGCCTGCGGGCGACCTCTCCAAGTGGGAGTTTGCCCCGTTCAGCGGAGAAGTCAAAGACGGCTGGATTTTGGGCCGTGGCGCCTCCGACATGAAAGGCGGCCTGGCTGGGCTGATTTTTGCCGCGACGATTTTGCAGCGACTGGGGATCGAGCTGCCGGGACAACTGATTTTGGCGATCGTGCCCGATGAGGAGACAGGCGGCGCGCTGGGCGTACCGTGGATTTTGGAGCGCAAGCTGGTCGAAGGCGACGGCTGCCTGATTGCCGAGCCGTCCTCGCCGCACAATCCGACTTTGGGGCAAAAAGGCTCCTGCTGGTTCCAGCTTACGGTCAAAGGCAAGCCGGCACATGGCAGCCTGGGTCCGATTGCCGGAAAAAACGCGATCATGGACGCGATTCGCGCAATCGAACGGATTCGTACCGTCTGGGATTATCCCGTCGTCATTCCGGATGAAGTCAAGGAACTGGTGAAGGTGTCCAAGGAGTACATGCTCGGCACCGAGCGGGAACCGTACCAGGACGTGCTGGAGCGCGTCTCCTGCAACATCGGGACGATTGAGGGCGGGACAAAAGCGAATGTCGTGCCGGACACTTGCACGGTAGAAGTGGACTGCCGCCTGCCGTTCGGCGTGACGCGAGCGGAAGTCATGGGCTACATCACCAGCCAGTTGGACGAGCTGGACATCGACTATGAAATCGTGCCGATGGGAACGCAAAGCCACGCCAACTACACCTCGCCTGACGACCCGGTCTGCCGGGCGATTGTCGACAACATCACGTACGTGACAGGCGAGCACGCTTTTGGCGTTCAGCAGTGGGCGAGCAGCGATGCCCGACATTTCCGCGCGTACGACATTCCGGTCCTGCAATACGGTCCGGCGTACTTGCCGAGCATCCATAATTTCAACGAAAAAGTGCTGGTGGAGGATGTCATCCGCTGCGCGAAGGTGTACGTAGCGGCTGCCATCGACTTTTTGTACGAGCAAAACTGATGAAAAGCTTTCGCTTGCGAGACAAGTAATCGTGAATAAGGGGAGTCGTCGTGTTAAAAACGTTGGATCAATCACTCAAATTGTTACAGCTTTTCACGAAAGAAAAACCGGAGTGGGGAGCCAGGGAACTCGCCAAGGAAGTCGGTTTGAATCACGCCAATGTATTCCGCGTATTGTCTACGTTCGAAGCCAATCGCTTTCTGGAAAAAGATCCCAAGACCAAAAAATACTCATTAGGCATTCGCTTGTGGGAGCTTGGACTGACAATGAGAGAGTCGTTCCATGTATCACGACTGATTCGGCCTATTTTGCAACGAATGATGGAAGAGTCGGGAGAATCCATTTTCCTGACTTGCCTGGACGAAGATGAGGCACTGACCCTCGATGCGCTGGAGCCGGACAACGTCGTGAAATACTCCGTGTCCGTCGGCAGCCGGGCGCCGCTGTTCGTGGGGGCCTCGTATCGCTCGATCATGGCCTACTTGCCGCAGGAGCAAATCGAGCGAATCATTTTGCAGGGCCTGCGGCAGTACACGAAAAATACGATTGCCGATCCGGACAAACTGCGCGAGGAGCTTGTGCATATTCGCGAAAACGGCTGGGCGATCAGCACGGGCGAATACACGCCGGACGTTTTGGCCATCGCTTGTCCCCTGTTCCATTACGACGGGCATGTGATGGGCTCGTTGACGATCTCCGGCCCGATTTACCGGATGAGCGAGGAGAAAAAAGCAAAGTACATGGACATCCTGATGCGGGGCAAACAGGAAATCGACGAGATTGTCCAAAACTACCGCGTGGATCTTTCCCGCTACTATTTGTTTGGCTAGAGCAAGAGCAAAAGCTGTCGCAGATCAACCGCGATCTGTCGGCAGCTTTTTTTGCTCTGGCGGACAGTTGCGGGCAGGGCAAGGCCGTTTGATTGCGGCAGCGTGCGAAAACATGGCCGAAGAGTGGAGGCGCAGCCCCCATCCATTCAACAGCGGGAGGCGCCCGGACTACAGGGACGCGACCTCCAGGCGAAAGCAGGTCGTCTTGTTCCGCCCTGTAGCTTTGGAGTGGTACAATGCCTGATCGGCACAGGTGATGATGTCGACCGCCCAGGTGCCGTGCAGCGGATAGTGGACAGGGCGAGTCGGGCGGCATGGGAGGTCAGCAAGGTGCCTGCCGTGACACCTGATGCGGCCGGGCTGACCGCCTGGATGTGGCCAGTCGCATCTGCTATGAGCAGCGAGTGGAAATACTGCCGATTGGCCATGTACCACGCTTGCAGGTCGGCGTTTTTGAGCGGCTTGTCGCCAGCTTGTTTGGCAATCGCGTCGATGTTGTTTTGCAGCGCCGTCAATATGTCTGTTGTATTTTTCGCCAGCTTTTTGGCGTAATGATAGTTGTTTTCCAAATAGTTGCTGGAGAGTGAGGTTCGGTTGACATGAAGAGAAGAAATGACCTCAATCAAGATCGTTGCGAGCACAGAAAAAACAACAAGCATTTCCAAAATAAAGCGAAGCGTATAGGTTCTTCTTTTCTTCATCCAAACCCCTTCTTGCTGGCAGACTGTAGCGATCTGCTCGCGTGCCGGATTCCCTGTCCTTTGCACGCGAGCAGGTGTTTGTATTTTATACCCGGAATAAGCGAAGTCTAATCCCGTTCTTGCGCGAGAAAAGCACATTCCGTTTCCGCAAAAACAGGCTGCCCAACGCCTGGACAGCCTGCTTGTCGCTTTTATTTTTGAAAAGGGGCGTCTAGCCGTTGAGAAAGCTCAAGGCGACACCGATGGAGTACGGAATCAGCCAAAGAATCCAGACAAACAGGCTGAATTTGTGAAACTGCTTACGCTGGCTGTCTTGCTTTTTCCACAGGACGAAGCCTGCCCAGGCGGTGTGCAAAAACATCAGGATTAGCGCAGCCAATCCGGTGATGCCGTGCAAATTCAAAGGGGCGCCGTCAGCCAAAAGCTTCATGAAGGCCGTCCCGACCGTGTCGAACACAAGCCCCAGACAGAAAAAGGCGAAGTGCCCCCAGGCAAGCTCCCTGGAGCGGCGTTCCGCCCAGACGCCGATCGTGTACGTAACCAGTGCCAGATTGATGAAGAGTACAGCCCATACCAGCAAAAAAATCATCTCCCATTCGCTTCGTGATTGTCTACAAGAAGGAGTGTAGTAGAAGAAGATGAACAAGAGATGAACAGCGGGCGAGAACGATGTTGCGCTTATCAGGCGGGGCGGTTTTTTCGCAGCAGCAGCCAAATAATCGGCGGAGGTGGCGGCAGACTTCCGCGCTTTTGTCCAAAAGCGGTACGGCTGTGGCGAGAGAGCTTGGCAAGCGGCTGCCCGTCACGAGAGCAGGAATCAGCAAAAGCCAGCGCGTATTATTATTCCATCAAGCTCGAAGGGAGCCTTATGAGATGAAGCCAATTCGCTATGAGCGCAGAACATATACGCCAGGACCGACGCCGATCGAGCGTCTGGACAGGCTGTCGCAGGAGCTGGGCGGACCGACGATTTCGATCAAGCGCGACGATTTGCTCGGCTTGACCGCTGGCGGCAACAAGACGCGCAAGCTGGAATATTTGGTCGCCGACGTGATCAGGCAGGGAGCGGACACGCTGATTACGTGCGGAGCCGTCCAATCGAACCATTGCCGCCTGACATTGGCCGCGGCGGTTCGCGAAGGATTGCGCTGCCAGCTTGTTTTGTCCGCGCCCGAGACAGGCGATTACAATCCGCAGGCGAGCGGAAACCACCTGCTGTTCCATTTGCTGGGCGCTGAAAAAATCGAAGTCGTTCCCGCAGACAAAGATTTGCTGGCAGAGATGGACGTGCTCGCCGAAAGCTTGCGAAAAGCGGGGAGAAAGCCGTACCTGATTCCGGTTGGCGGCTCCAACGAGGTCGGCTCGCTCGGCTACATGGCGTGCGCGGAGGAAATCGAGCAGCAGGCGTGGGAGAGCTGCACGCCATACGATTACGTCGTGACGGCAACAGGCAGCGGCGGGACGCAGGCAGGGCTGATTGCCGGGTTCGCAGCGAGGCAGTCTGGCACGAAGGTGATTGGCGTCAACGTCAGCCGCGACCGTGCCGCCCAAGAGGCGAAGGTGCTGGAGCTTTTGCAGCGCACAGCCGCGACCGTCGGCCTCACGGGGCAGATTCAGCCGGAGTGGGTGCAGTGCGAGGACAGGTTTGTCGGGCCAGGCTACGCGATTCCGACAGAGGAAATGGTCGAGGCTGTACAGCTTGTCGCCCGGACGGAAGGGATTTTGCTGGACCCGGTCTACACGGGCAAAGCGATGTCCGGCCTGATCGGGCTTGTCCGCGAAGGGCGCTTTGGCCGGGACGATCACGTGCTGTTCCTGCACACAGGCGGCTCTCCCGCGCTGTACACGGCGCCGGAGCTGTTTTTGCCGAAGAAGTGAACGCTTTGCCTGTTGCCTTGACGGCCTGGCTAGGTTGATTTCAGAGCAAGAAAAGGAGAGAGAACCATGCCCGATGTAGTTGCCTGCGGCGAGCTGTTGATTGATTTCACGCCGATGCCCCATCCCGAGCCGGGAAAAGCGGCATATGAGCAAAATCCAGGCGGGGCGGTGGCAAACGTGCTTGCTGCCTTGTCCCGCTTTCACAAAAAGACGGCGTTTCTCGGCGCAGTCGGAAATGACCCGTTCGGCCGCTTTCTCCGGCAGACGCTGGTCGAGCTGGGGATTGGAACGGACGGGCTTGTTCTGACCGAGGCGGCCCCGACCACGCTTGCCTTTGTGCATATTGACGGCAGCGGGGAGCGCTCGTTTTCGTTTTACCGGAGTCCGGGAGCCGATACGCAACTGCGCGAGGAGGATATTGACGAGGGGACGATCGCCCAAGCGCGGCTGTTTCACTTCGGCTCGCTGTCCTTGACGCATGAGCCGGCGCGGTCGGCGACCTGGAAGGCGGTGGAGATCGCCAGGCGGCACAAGCGATTGGTATCGTTTGATCCGAACATCAGGGAGAGCTTGTGGCCGAGCATGGAAGAAGCGAAGGCAATGGCGCTCCGCGGCATTCGCCAGGCCGACGTGGTCAAGCTGTCGGAGGAGGAGCTGGCTCTGCTCGCGCCGATGGCCGACTTGGCGGAGGCGGCACAATGGCTGCTCGCGGAATGCGGCAATCAGGCCATTTTTGTCACGCTGGGCAAACAAGGCTGCTATTACCGAACGCGCGAGCACGCGGGGATCGTGCCGGGCTTCGCGGTAAAGACGGTAGATACGACCGGAGCGGGAGACGCCTTTTGGGGCGGCCTGCTCAGCCAATTGCTGGATGCGGCTGAACCGTTGGCCGCCATGACGGATGCGAGGCTAAGGGACATGGTCCGCTTTGCCAACGCCGCAGGTGCGCTTACGACGACGCGGACGGGCGCGATTCCCGCGCTGCCTGTTTTGGCAGAGGTAGAACGTTTTTTGCAACAAGCAAAATAGTGGCTCGGCCATCCAGCCGTCTTTCTGGAAACAGGGAGACGGCTTTTTGGCGAGGGGATCGGCTTTTTTCGGGAAAAAATCCCGGTGAGCTTCATAAAAGGAAATGAAACCGTTTGCGGCCGATAAAACGGTCATGAATGTTTTGTGAATTTTGCTATACTATTCTTAATTCAAGACTCGAATACAGAAGTGGGGATGGACCATGATTTTCCTCGAAGTCATCTTGCCTGTTTTGCTCATTTTTTTATCGGGGTACATTCTCCAACGCAAGTTTCAAATGGATTTGAAGCCGATTTCTTCGCTGGCGATTTACATTTTGACTACGGCGCTTGTCTTTCGCACGTTTTACAAGACAGAGCTTGACCTGCAATTGTTTTACATCGTCATCATCTCGTTATTGCTGCTGGGCGCGCTGATCGTGCTCACGCAGTTGACGGCGCGGCTGTTTAGGTACGACAAGTCGCAGGAGAGCGCCCTGATGCTCTCCACTGCCTTCATGAACAGCGGGAACTACGGAACGCCGATCATTTTGTTCGCATACGGGGATGCCGGGTTCACGTACGCGGTCCAGATCATGGTGTTTCACTCGATCATCATGGGGGTGTTCGGCGTCTACTTCGCTTCGCGCGGCGGGGGTGGCGTGGGCACGGCGATTCGGGCGATTTTCAAGCAGCCTTCCAACTACGCGGTCGTCCTGGCGATTTTGTTGCAGCAGCTCAACATCGTCATTCCCGAGAGCTACTATCAGGCGATCGACCTCGTGGCGCAAGCGGCGATTCCGGTCGTCATGCTCATCCTGGGGATGCAGCTTGCCAACGTGTCGTCCAAAGCGTTGGAGTGGCAAGGGCTCAGCGCCGCCAGCGTAATTCGGCTGATCGCTTCGCCTGTCCTGGCCTATGTGATCTGCCTGTTTTTCCCGATTGACCCGCTGCTGCAAAAGGTGCTGGTCATCCTCGCCGCGATGCCTTCTGCGGCGACTACGGCGATTTACGCCATCCAGTTCAACATGCGCCCGCAATTCGTTTCCAGCAGCGTGCTGGTTACGACGCTTTTCAGCGTAGGGACGCTGACGATTTTGTTAAACATTTTGCATTAGTCGATGCATGTGCCAAGGCAATCATTCGTGGCGAAAAGGTTGCCAAGGCCATGCTTTTTTCTTTATGATGAGAACAAGAATCGTTTTCAGCAAAGAATAAATATTAATAACAGGGAGATTGCCATGCATTCCACATCCATACATTCCATCTACGACAGTTACATTGACGCGCTGCCGAACGTTCGGCTCGATGACATCGGCACAGAGTTGGCGGGGGATGAGTTGTCCGGCTGGAACGGATACATCAACAGAATGATGCCTCGCCCTGGTTTGGAGATTGTCGATTCCTTTCACCGTTTTCCGGATGACCACGCCATGCATTTTCGCTCGGAGGCGGCCATGGTCGAGTTGAGCTTTTGCCTCCAAGGGACGGGAGAGGTGGCTGTCTCGGGCAGTTCCCAGCACGACCTGGTGCCGGACAGTTGCTCGCTGCAGTTGATGCGCGACTTTCAGGCGGATTTTTGCTATTTGGCCGAAGCGCCGTTTCGTTCGGTGGCGATCGGCATTTCGGTGGAGCTGTTCAACGAATGGCTCGCGCAGATGGACGAAGGGACGCCCTATACATTTGAGGGGCTGCTCGGCGGCCGTTCTTTCCGGATGTTTCGCATGCCGCTACGGCCGGATATGACGATGCGGCTTCGGCAGTTGATCGCGCCGCCGGCATCCCAGCCCAAACTGCGCAAGCTGCATGCGGAAGGCAAGACGCTGGAGATCGCCGCGCATGCGTTCGACACTTTGTTGTTCGGGCGGGAACCGGAGGGCAACAAGCCCGGCATGTCGCGCAGCGACCGGGAGAAGATTCACAACGCCAGGGAAATTTTGCTCGCGCACATGGAGGCGCCGCCTTCTCTGGTCGAGCTGGCGCGCATGGCCCAACTGAACGAATACAAGCTGAAAGTCGGGTTCAAAGAGGAGTTCGGCACGAGCGTGTTCGCCTATTTGCGGGAAAAGCGGCTGGAAAAAGCGCTGGAGCTGCTGCGCGCAGGCGAGCTGAACGTCAGCCAGGTGGCGCTGACTGTGGGCTTTTCCAACTTCAGCCACTTTTCCGAGGCGTTCCGCAAGCAGTACGGGCTTAACCCGTCCGACGTGAAGCGGGGAAGGCACGTGCTGCCGTATGCATCAGGCGGGAGATAATTCTCCCGCTTTTTTTACTGAATCGGAAAGGATCAAACTTCGAGAGCAAACTACCCGATTCAGCGAGAACAACCTTCCGCCGAAACGCGGTCGCTCGTCATTGGGGAGGCTTCGCTACAGGTTTTCTTATCCCGCCAACCGTATTTTTCGCCATCATCGGGTAGTTGCAAACGGCTTGCAAGAGTACGATCAAGCATAGTTGTTGAGAATCATTATCACAATGGTGGGGGATGACGGAACGTATGGCAAACAGAAAGAACGGCTGGATCGCAGGACTGCTCGGTCTGGCATTGCTCGTAGGCGGCTGCAGCCAAGCGGCGGAAAACAACGGTCAAGCAGGACAAACAGGCCAGGCGGACAAGCCGGCGGCGCAAGCGCCAAAGACACGGACGGTCAAGGACGCGGCCGGAGAGGTGACGATCCCGGCCAACCCGCTGCGAATCGCGGACGTGTCCGGGGCGACAGAGGAGCTGTTGGCGCTTGGAATTCGCCCGGTGCTGACGGGGAACAGCCAGTATCAGAGCCCGACAGAGCTGACGCCGATCCTGCAACAAGAGCTGGGTACAGACGTCGCCGTAGCGGGCTGGTTTCAAAACGAAGTAAGCGTCGAGGCGATTGCGGCGGCGAATCCGGACCTGATTTTCGCCGGGCCGAGCCAAAACAAGATATACGAACAACTGAACAAAATCGCCCCGACTGTGCGCGTGCCCTACGGCTTCAACGCGTTTCGCGAACGGTTTGACTTCATCGCGGAAACGTTGGGGAAAAAGCCGCAAATGGAGGAATGGCTAAAGGCGTATGACGACCGGGCGAAGGAGTTGCACGACCAGATCGCGGCGGCGACGGGCGAGGAAACGTTTGCGGTCATCGAAGCCACCCAGAAGGGCATTCGCATTTACGCGAAAACGGGGCTGGCGGACATGATCTACACCGACCTGAAGCTGCCGAAAGCGGCCGGGATTCCCGATCCGGACCCGTGGGGCGGCAAGGAGACGAGCCTGGAGGGGCTGTCGACGCTCGACCCTGACCACATCGTGCTGCTCGCCGATTCCGAGCAAAACGTGCTGGAAGACACGGCGATCTGGAGCAATATGCGCGCGAACAAAAACGGCAAGGTGTACCGCGTAACCACGAAGCAAAACTACGACGAAGCGTTTTTCGCGCTCGGGAAAAAGGCGATGATCGAGCAGATAGCTGCGGACATTTTGCAGAAAAATCAAAAGTAGGGCATTGGTAATTAAGGCAGGGGAAATAGCCCCTCCTTATTTTTTTAGAGCAGAGAAACGCACGTGGGCCTGAATTTTCCGAGAAACAAATTGCGCAAACGCTCGTCTATTATGTAAGGAAAGTTTGGAAGTAAATGTAATCAGGAGGAAACGTGAAGAAAATCGTATGGTTACACCTGCTAGTAGCACTGATCGCAGGCGGCTGTTCCCATCCAAATGCCGCCGACCTGAATCATTCTCCCCAGGCACAAAGCGAAGCTGTACAACCGCACGCTGATGCGCAAAAGGGTCCGTCGCTTCCCAAGCCGCTTGAACAGGAGACTGTTTTTTCGCCACAAAAACAAGCGGAAATCGCAAGCGACATGACCAAAAAGGAAGTTCTGACGAAGTTGCTGAATACGGTTGATTATTTTGAGACAGCGGTCGGTAAGTTTGAGCTCTTGCGAAAAGGGAAAAAGTCGCTTGTTGAGTATCAGCTCAGCCTGAGCGAAATGGAGGGAGGATACAGTAAAGTCACTGACTATGATGCCGATTCCAAGCCTTCAAGAGTATGGCTGACTTATTACAAAAACGGTACGTTATGGCGTACGGAAGACGGTTCCTCGGCAACATTGGACGCAAAGAAGTACAAATTCAACCGCTCGGGAGCGACGCTTATTCCTGAAGAAGCTTTCCGTACCGATTCTCAGGGAATGACAGTGACAACCTACCGTGAGCGACCTCCCATTGGCATCGCGCAAAGCTCCTTGTTTCCATATGAAATCGCCTCAAACTTTACGCGCGACTACAACGACTGGGAGATTGAAAAACAGGATGAACGGTTGCTAGATCACCATACGATCGTTTTAACAGGCAAGATTAAGAATAGCGACAAACATGGCGCGCAGACCTTTCGCTTTTGGGTCGACAAAGATTCGGGGATTCTCGCTAAATACGAATTATACGATGGAAACAGCAACGTTGTTAGCTATTTGAAACCAGTAGAACTTCACGTGAACGTCCCGGTTGAAACGAAAATGTTTGAGCCTCCCCATCAAAATAAAAAATAAACACATGAGGTCGCTGGCGGCGCATTCAGGGTGTACCATCTCCAACGCTCGCCTTGGCCAAGCCCCAGCCAGGGCGGGCGAAACTCGCTATGGGATGGGAGGCGGAGAGGAAGCCGCGTCCGGCCTGTTTGATTCGTTACAATTTTTTGCATCTTATTATCGCTTTGTGATCGCAAATATCATAAATCTATCAGATCGCTGCTATTTTTCCTGGGTCTCTTTTGTATTATCGTGGGGACAAAGGGGAGAGAACCATCATGGAGAAAATAAACATCGCGCAACAGTTTTCATTGTTACAGGAGTCTTGGAGCTCAATGGTCGTGGGCGAGTTGAACGATTCGGCGATCAAGCTGGAGCAGCTTTCGGGAGAGTATCCCTGGCAACAAAACGACCAGCAGGACGAGATGCTTCTGGTCGTCAACGGAAGATTGCTGATGATGTCCCATGAGCGCAATATTTGGATCGAGGCGGGAGAGCTGCTGGTTGTGCCAAAAGGAATGGCGTACAAGCTGTTCGTCCCGAACGGGGTATGCCACCTGCTGACGATCGAGCCAAAAAAGCTGGCGGCACTCAAGCGCTGTTCATGAGTTCCTCGCAAGCGAAAGAGCACGGACGTTCATACTTCAGGCAAAACAAAAAGGAACGAGCATAGCTGTCGTTGTCAGGCGCTTTCGGAAGCCGAAGATGATGGCGGCTTTTCTATATAGGGAAAAAAGGGTTGACTTTCCGGCAGTTTGGTATGTAATTAAATACGGATAGCTGCAACTCTTTTTTGAGGTGATGAACGTTGGAAGACGGCGTCTATGTCCTTATCAAAAAAGGCGATCCGGAGCTTGTGCAAAAGCGCCAGTTCCTGCGCAGGGACGAGTACACGATTGGACGGCGAGGGAGCCAGCTTGCACCTGACATCGCTTTTTCCAGCCCATATGTATCGAGAAGACATGCCGTGATTCGCAAAATCGGCAATCGCTATACAATATCCGACCTGGAGAGCAAGCACGGAACAGAGGTGAACGGGACACCGATCCGCCAAACGCCGCAGCCGCTGTTTCACGGCGATCTCATCAGTCTCGCCAAAGGAGTCGTCGAGCTGGTCTTTTTTGCGGAAGGCAGCGAGCTGGATGTCACCAGAGAATTTTCTTTTCCGCTGCTGCAGTCAACCGTTCCGGCTGCCGTGTCCTCCGGTCTGGTCATCAATCTGGAGCGTCGGGAAATCCGGTTGGACGGCGCGCGGATTCCTTTGACGGGAAAAGATATGGACTTGCTTACGCTTTTGTATCAACGGGCCAATCAGGCCGTCAGCTATGAGGAAATCATGGTGTCGATCTGGCCGGAGCGAATGGTTCACGCCGAAACCAGCGTCCCGGATGTCGGGCGCGCCGAAATCAATGCGCTTGTCTACCGTTTGCGCAAGCGGCTGGGCAAGTACGGGAAAAAAATAACGACCATTCCCCGATTCGGCTACATGTGGGAAGAGTGAAAAAGGGAGACGAGCCAGCGGTCTTCCTTTTTGTACAGATAAGAAGGGATAAGATTCTTGTCCAGTATAAGGGCAACTAAGGCTGCACCAAAGGCTTGGCGCAGCCAAGTTTTGTAAATGGCTGAAAATGGGAGCGGCTGTTTTGGCTAATCTGGCTAATTTGGCTGTACGCGAAACACGGCTGCGCCAAAAAACGGGGCCAGCAAATGAACGAGCGGCCTGCGAAGAGAATTGTCTGACACTTAACATCTGTTTGTGAGCAAAATATCATCGTTTCATCAGCTTTCTTCCATATATTCTCTGTTTCCGCTGGTTTATCGTGTGAAAAGGAAGGTGAGGAACTGGTGAAAAAGGCATGGTTTTGCTTCTGGAGTGTCTTTCTCGTCATTTTGTCGGGATTTTTCTTCCTCATCTGGGACTATTGGCAGCAGGGGTCGAAGCAAGAGGGAGAAATGGCAAAGGCGGCTTTTACCGCCTATACGGCGAAATGGAAGCAGCAGCAGTTCAGCGACATGTACGAGCAGCTCTCGCTGGATGCGAAAGCAAAGGTGAGCAAAGAAGAGTTTGTCTCGCGCTATGAAAACATCTACAGCGGGATCGAGGCTACGCATATCAGCGTGGAACCGCTGTACAACGAAGACGTCGTCCCGGGCGAAGACGGGAAAATCAGCTTTCACTACCGGCTCAGCGTGCAGACGTTTGGCGAGCCGATTTCTTTTACAGGCAAAGCCATTTTGGTTAAAGAAACGCAAAACGACAAGCAAGATTGGTACATCAACTGGAACCCGTCCTTCCTGCTGCCCGAGCTGGAGCACGGGGACAAGCTGCGGGTGAATACGTTTCGTCCGAAGCGGGGAGAGGTACTGGACCGGGCAGGGCGGAGAGTGGCGGTCACATCCCGGCAATCCGCAGCCAATCAAGGCTTGTAAGCAAAAAACGATACTTCCCCGGACGGGAGTATCGTTTTTTTCTCGGGAAGAAATTAGCGGGGAGAAAGGGGGAGCGCGCCGTTTTGGTAATAGGCGTAAATTCCGATGATCGTGCTGTCTTCTTTAAGCCCGATCGCTATCAAGTGGAGATCACCTCTCAGACGAGCAAAACGAACGGAGTTTTTCACTGCGGGACGGCAGGCTGCCTTTTAAACTGCCATCCGGCGGTTCTGCCCGACAGCGGAGAAGGGACGGTCAAATTTTTGCAGCGAGCCGCTGCGATGCGAATCGTTTCCGGATAAACGCAAAGCCCCGTCTCGCTAAAAAAAGCTGCGAGACGGGGCTTTTGCTTGCGGCGGCGGAAATCAGCGCTTGTCCGCCTTGCGCAAAAATTCGCGGACGGTCTGCACGTACTCGGCCGTTTCTTCCAAATAGCCCATATGGGAGCTGTTTTCCAGGACGTGAAACTCGGCGCCCGGCACGAGCGACTGGTAGTAGCGCGTCGACTCGGGCGTCGCTTCGTCGTGGCGGCCGCAGACGAACAGGGCAGGGATGTCGAGCTGATGCAGCTTCGGCGTGTAGTCGAACGTTTTCAGGTTGCCTGTCGGACAAAACTCGGACGGCCCCCACATCGTCATGTACACGTCTTTGTTCGCTTTCGGGCGGCTTTCGGCGAGAACTTCCGGCAATGGCTCCAGGCGGCACACGTATCGCGCGTAGTACTCCTTCATCGCGTCCTGATACTCCTCCGAGTCGGTCGTTCCTTGTTCTTCGTGCTGCGCAATCGTCTGCTGAACCTCTTTTGGCAGGCGGGCGATCAGGCGGTCTGCGTCTTCCTTCCAGCGCTGGGCGCTCAGGCACGGGCTGGAAAAAATCACGCTCGAGACGCCAGCAGGCTTGGTGTCAAGCAAGTACGCCGCCGCCAGCATCGTTCCCCACGAATGGCCGAGGATGTGCGCTTGCGCCAATCCGAGCGCTTGCCGGATGCAGGCCAGCTCTTCCACGAACCGCTCCGTTTTCCACAAGGACGCATCGGTCGGCCTGTCGGAGTTGCCCGAGCCGAGCTGGTCGTAAAAAATGACGGGGCGCTCGTCGCCCAATACGTGCAGTGTTGACTTGAGCGGAGCGTGCGTATTGCCGGGTCCGCCGTGCAACACGATCAGCGGTGTCTGTTCGCCTGTGCCGACGCGGGTGTACCACACTCTGCCGCCAGGAACCTCTATGTAGCCTTCCTGCTTGTTCATCGTTTCCAACCTCACTTTTCGTCCATTCTTGTAAAGTTATTTTTACCAATATACCATGTCTGGAAGATTTGTGCGCCGCAGATGCGCTGTGGGCACGCGCCTGTTTTTACACTTTTTTTAGAATTGGTTTAGAGCGCGTTTAGACCTCGCCTTTATCATCGCAGGTAGAGAAAGTGAAGCAGTCGCTTTCGAACTGAACTGGAGGGATGAGGAATGCGAAAAAAATGGCTGGCAATCGGACTGGCTGTCGGGATCGGCGGAGCGATGGCGTGGGGAATCGGCGTATCCGCGAATGCGGACAGCACGGGCTTTGCGGTGTACCAATCGGCTCTGCGCCAGACGAAAGAAGCGGGGAGCATGACCGCGCACGCGCAGCTTGAGCTGACGGACAACAAAACGACGCTGCTCGCAGTCGACGGGGTGGCAAAAGTCGACCACGAACAGCGGCTGGGCAGCGTGAACGGGACTTTTTCCGGCGCGAACGGCGAGGGTAGCTTTCAGGCGTTTCGCAAGCAGGATCAGGTTGTTTTTAAGCAAGGGGATCGCGACGTGTATCGCGTCATGGAAGCAATGGATTGGGGACGCGAGGGTCGGCGAGACGCTCATGGGGAGCCGAGTGCGATGATGAGCCAGTTGCACAACGCCTTGTTCGGCGAGATTGGCAGAGAGGCGACCGTCGAGAATTTGCCGAACGGAGGCAAGCAGGTCACCTTGCAGCTCTCCCGGGAGCAACTGCCGATGTTCGCCAAATTCGCCGGGCCGATGATCTATGCGAAGATCGCCGAGCGCAGTCAGGAAGCGGCGGCTCGCGAGCACGGGCCAGCCGTGAAGCTGCCGCTTCTGCAAGAAGACGTCCAGCTTGCGCAAGTCGTGCTGAACGCGACGATGAACGAAAAGAACCAGATCGAGCGGCAAACCGCCGAGGTAGAGCTGGTGGGCACAGACGCGGCAGGTACTGAGCACACGCTGCGCCTGTCTGTGGACATCCGCCTGTCCGACCTGGCCGCAACTGTGCCTGAGCAGATTGACTTGACGGGAAAACAGGTGGAGAAGGTCACCCGCGAGGAGCTGCGAAGCCACTGGAAACAAGGCGGCTGGGGACAGCACGAGGCGCAGTAAGCCTTTTGCAAACGACTGTAGTATAATGGCAGCAATCATACGCGCGGGAGGGGAACGGCCATGTCGATCAAAACGAGACTGCTGCTATCATATATCGCCATGATTGTCGTTCCCGTCGTCTGCTTCGCACTGGTGGCCTCGTTGCTGGGCGCTTTTTTTCTGGGGGAGTCGTTCCCGCACGGAACAGGAAAAGAGCCGGGGAAGCCCTTGTTCCGGCAGACGCAAGAACGGCGGGACGAGCTGTTCGCCGGGCTTGCTTTTCTGGCCCGCTACGACGCGGAGCGGCTTTTGCAGCAGGACGTGCTGGCCGAGACAGACGAAGAGTTGCGGCGTCTTGGCGGAGCGCTGATGTTAGCTAAAAACGGGGCGGTGCTGTTCGCTTCCCCTTCGCTTGAGCAGGCGGACTGGGCGAAGTATATGCAGCCGCCTGCGCACGATGAGCGCACGCGCCGCTTGCCGCCGTGGAGCAGCAAAGGCTACGCCGTCGAGACGCATTCGTTTGCCTTTGCGGACAAAAGCGAGGGCACGCTCTATTTTCTTCGCGATGACAGCCCTGCGTTTACGTCAGGCGTTTCTTTCTTTGCGGCCATGGTCGTCAGTTTCCTCGCCATTGTCGGGCTGACGAACGGCGTGTTGACCTACCTCGTCTCGCGCAGCATCATCCGCCCGCTGTACGCGCTCAAGCAGGCGGCGCACGAGATCAAGGAAGGCAACCTGGAACGTCCTGTCCTGCTCGGGCGAAAAGACGAACTGGGCGAGCTGGGCGAAGCGTTCGAAGAAATGCGCGTTCGCCTGCACGATTCGATCCGGCTGCAACTGCAATACGAGGAAAACCGCAAAGAGCTGATCTCCAGCATCTCGCACGATTTGAAAACGCCGATTACGGGGATCAAGGCGTGCGTGGAAGCGGTGCTGGACGGAATTGCCGACACAGAGGCCAAGCGCGAAAAATATATGCGAATGATCGCGGGCAAATCTGTGCAGATGGATCGCTTAATTGACGAGCTGCTGCTGTATTCGCGGCTGGATTTGAACAAGCTGCCGTTTCATCTGGAGCCGGTCGACATTCGCGCCTATGTGGCAGACTGCGTGCAGGAGCTGCGTCTAGAGCCGCGGCTGTCCGGTGTGCACATCAGCGCGGCAGGGACGGCGGGCGAGCCGCTTATCGTCATGGCGGACCGCGAAAAGCTGCACCGGGTGTTAATGAACATCGTCGACAACAGCCTGAAATACATGGAGCAGGAAAACAGGCGGCTTTCGATACAACTGGAAGCGACAGCCGACGAGGCGATCGTGACGGTTGCCGACAACGGGACGGGGATCAGCGAGGAAGCGATGCCTTACATCTTCGACCGCTTTTACCGCGCGGACCGTGCCCGCACTACCGCTACAGGCGGCAGCGGGCTCGGGCTTGCCATCGTCAGGCAACTGGTGGAAGGACACGGCGGACGGGTCTGGGCGCACAGCGAGGTCGGTCGCGGGACGAGCATTCATGTTTCCTTGCCACTGCAAAAAGGGACAGGGGGTGAAGCGGATGAAGCACATTCTCATTATTGAAGACGATACAGTGATCGCCGAGGTGGAAAAAGATTATTTGGAAGCGAACGGCTATGCGGTCGAAGTCGCGCACTCCGGCGAGGTCGGCTTGCAAAAGGCGCTGGCGGAGGATTACGACCTCATCATCCTGGACTTGATGCTGCCCGTGGTAGACGGATTTGCCATTTTGCGCGAGGTGCGCGCGGCGAAAAACATTCCGATCCTGCTCGTCTCCGCGAAAAAGGAAGACGTAGACAAAATTCGCGGGCTGGGCCTGGGCGCAGACGACCATATCAGCAAGCCGTTCAGCCTGGGCGAGCTGGTGGCGAGGGTGAAAGCACATCTGGCGCGCTACGACCGCCTCGTGTCCGAAGCGGCGCAGCGCGCGCCGAAGGACGAGCTGCGCATCCGCGGCATCCGGATCGACAAGCTCGCGCGCAAAGTGTACGTCAATGGCGGGGAAGTTCCGCTGACCTCGAAGGAGTATGAGCTGCTGCTTTTTTTGGCGACGCATCCGAACTGGGTGTTCAGCAAAAACGAGCTGTTTGAAAAAATATGGGGACTGGATTCCCTTGGCGACATTGCGACTGTGACCGTGCACATCAGCAAGCTGCGCGAAAAAATCGAAAGCGATCCATCCAAGCCGCAGTACATCGAAACGGTCTGGGGAGTCGGGTACCGTTTTCAACTGTAGCGGTGGGGAGCGCACAGAGGTGAAACCATGGCCAGAATCGGTTTGAACCAGAAAAAATGGCTGCTGCTTTTGCACTTGCTCTTTTCCGCGATCATGCTGGGCGGAGCCGTCATCTTTCTCGTGTTGAGCATCGTGGCGGCGAATACGGACGATGCGGGCATTTTTACTGCCTGCTACACCGCCATGCATGCGCTGGCGAAAACGAGTGTGCGGGCGTCGACGATCGGGACGATTGTGACCGGAGTGCTTTTGTCTGTCTGGACGCACTGGGGACTGTTTCGCTACTACTGGATAATCGCCAAGGAAGTGCTCACGCTGGTCGCTGTACTGCTCGGGCCCATCGGCATGTATGTGTGGACACTGCAGGCGGTGACGATTTCCCGGGCAGAAGGGCTTGGGGCGGCGGAAAACTCGGCTTTTCTCGTCAACAGCGGGCAGCTCTGGACGGGCATTGTCTTGCAGGTGCTCTCGCTTTTCCTGTTATTTCTTTTGTCTGTTTTCAAGCCGTGGGGGAAACGAAAAAGCTAGCACAAACGTCTTTGTTGGAGACTACCTTTTGCGTACAGGCGAAAGGTAGTTTTTTGCTTTTGAGAAATAATCCCCACAAGCTGCCATTCTTTTTCGTAAAATGGATAAAAGTGACGGCATACAGTGTGAGAGACATCAAAACCGAGGGAGAGCCAGATGATGGAGAGAAGAATCAAGTTGTTGGGCACCGGGAAGTACCTGCCTGCACGGCAAGTGACGGCAGCCGAGCTGGATGAGCGGCTGGGGCTTGCCGCCGGATGGACGGAAAAGAAATCCGGGGTTCGCGTCAGACATTATGTGACGGGGGAAACTGCGGCACAGATGGGCGCAAGCGCGGCGCGGCAGGCAGTCGCGGCGGCGGGCATCGCGCTTTCAGAGCTCGACTGCATCGTGTGCGCGAGCGGTACGGCCCAGCAGGAGATTCCGTGCACGGCGGCGCTGATTCAGGAAGAGCTGGGGCTTGCAGGGACGGGGATCGCCTGCTTTGACATCAATTCTACCTGCCTGAGCTTTGTAACGGCACTGGATGTCATGTCCTGTACGATGGCGCTCGGCGTGTATGAGCGCGTGCTGATCGTTTCGACGGAGATCGCCTCGGCGGGACTGAACTGGAAGCAAAAAGAAAGCTGCGTGCTGTTCGGAGACGGCGCGGCGGCTGTGGTCGTCGGCCGGACGCCGGATCACGAGGCGTCCCGCATCCTTGGCTCGGCGATGAAAACGTATAGCGAAGGGGCCCACTACTCGGAAATTCGCGGCGGCGGAACGATGCTGCACCCGCGCGAGTACGTGAACGGGTACGAGGACGACTTTGCTTTTGATATGGATGGGCGCAAAATTTTTCGGCTGACCTCGCAGTTGATTACCGGGTTTGTAGACAGCCTGCTCGCCAGTGCGGCTGTCGGCAAAAAACAGCTTCGGGCCGTGATCCCTCACCAGGCGAGCGGCATGGCGCTGCGCATCATGCAAGGCAAGCTGGGCTTTTCCGCCGAGCAGATGGTCAACATCATGGAAGACCACGGCAATGTGATTGCGGCTTCCATCCCGATGGCGCTGCACGAGGCGATCAGCCAAGAGCGGGTGGCGCGGGGAGACTACATGCTGCTCTTGGGCACGTCCGCTGGCTTGTCGCTCGGGGGCATCGTCCTTGCGTATTGAGCGGACGGTTTTGCTGACCGGAGGCAGGGCGCCTGCCACGCTGGAGCTGGCCCGTTTGCTGCGTGCAGCGGGACAGCGCGTGATTGTGGCCGAGAGCGCGGCCCGGCATTTGTGCGCGCATTCCCGCTACGTGCAGCGCTCGTATCGCGTCCCGCCGCCCAGGACGCAGCCAGAGGCGTACATCGACGAGCTGTGCCAGATCATGCGCAAGGAACGGGTCGACCTGCTCATTCCGACGTGCGAGGAAATTTTTTACGTCGCGCACGGCCGCGAGCGTCTGCTTGCGCATGGCGATGTGCTGGTAGAGCCGCTTGCCGTGCTGCGGACGCTGCATGACAAATCGGAGTTCGGGAAGCTGGCGCGAGGCGCGGGGGCGCTCGTTCCGCATACGGTTCGGGCGGAATCGGCAGATGAGCGGGATGCGGCGATTCGCCAGGCGACAGGCCCGGTCGTGCTAAAGCCCGTCTACTCCAGATTCGCTGCCCACGTCCAGATCATCTCCGAGCCGTCCCGGGCCAGGCTGTCTGCGCTGCCAGTCCCTTCCGCCCGTCAGCCGTGGCTCGTCCAGCGGTTTATCGCGGGGCGCCAGTTGTGCAGCTACGCGGTCGCGCGCGAAGGGGAGCTTGCGCTGTACGCGGACTACGAGACGGTGCATACGGCGGGGCAGGGGGCGACGATTCATTTCGCCTATGCCGCGCACGCAGGCGTCAAAGATTTTGTCACCCGCTTTGTGCGCAGGCACCGGCTTAGCGGGCAAATCGCTTTTGACTTCATCGAGAGCAAGACAGGCGAGCTGTACGTGATCGAGTGCAACCCGAGGCTGACGAGCGGCATCCATCTGTTTGCGGGACAAACAGCCGCAGCGGACGCTTTTTTGGCGGGCAAATCGCAGGGCGGAGCGGAAGGCAGGGCGGAAGCGGTCGTCCCGCAGGCGGGCCAGACCTGCATGCTGACGATGGCGATGCTGACCTACGGACTGGCGAACGTCAAAGACTGGCGCGGCTGGACGCGCTGGGTCCGCGACCTGTGCAACGCAAGAGACGTGCTGTTTCGCGCGGAGGACCCGCGGCCGTTTTTCGACCAGTTTATGATGCTCGGCGATCTGGCCTGGCAGAGCTTGCGGACGAAGACGAGCCTGCTCGCTTGCAGTACGAGCGATATCGAATGGAACGGAGAAACGCCGCAGTAACGGCCAAAAGCGGATTTTTTCTACCGGAAAGGAAGGGAAAGGCAGATGAAAAAACGCGTGCTCGTTACAGGGGGCACAGGCTTCCTTGGGCAAAAGCTGGTGCAGCGGCTGCACGAAGAGGGGCATGAGGTGACCGCGCTGGGGCGGGATGAAACGATCGGGCGCAAGCTGCAGGAGCGCGGCATCCGCTTTGTCCGCGCCGACATCCGGGACAGGCAGGCTGTAGCGGACGCCTGCCGCGGCCAGGAGATTGTCCAGCACGTTGCCGCGTTTTCCTCGCCATGGGGAAAGTACGGGGACATGTACGAGACGAATGTGAGCGGCACCGTTCACGTCATCGAAGGCTGCAAGCAGCACGGGATCGAGCGGCTCGTTCACGTATCCAGCCCGAGCATTTACTTTGCGTTTGCCGATGCGTACGGCATCCAGGAAGAGCAGCCGTTGCCGCGCCGATTCGCCAATACATATGCAGAGACGAAGCACCTGGCAGAGCTTGCGGTGGCCAAGGCGTACCGCGAAGGGCTGCCGACGATTACGATTCGGCCGCGCGCGCTGTTCGGGCCGGGAGACAATGCGATCCTGCCGCGGCTGATTCGCGCCAACGAGCAGAAGTACGTCCCGCTGATCGGCGGGGGAAAAGCGCTGATCGACTTGACGTATGTGGACAATGTCGTCGACGCGCTGCTGTTGTGCATGGACTCGCCCGGCAGCACGTTTGGGCAAGCTTACAACATTACGAACGGAGAGCCTGTCACGCTCGTTGACGTGCTGACAGACGTGTTCAGGCGGCTGGACATGCCGCTGCGGGCAAAGGAAGTGCCCTACTGGAAAGCCTACGCGGCCGCATGGGTGCTGGAGAGCCTCTCGCGCACCGTCCTGGGCTACCGCGAGCCTGTGCTGACGCGCTACTCGGTCGGGGTGCTCGCCAAATCGCAGACGCTGGACATTTCCAAGGCGCGGCGGGAGCTTGGCTACAAGCCGCGCGTGAGCATCGCGGAAGGGATCGACACTTTTGCAGCATGGTGGAGGACGGAGCATGGACGTTAAACTGACATGGCTGGATACGGGCTACTGCCGCCAGTTGGAGCTGTTTTCGCGCCAAGGCGGGAAGTTGAAAATGATCCGCTTCCATGCGCTCGCCGGGCTGATCGAGCACCCGGAGCACGGCCTGTGGCTGTTTGACACGGGCTACTCGCCGCGGTTTTTCGAGGCGACGAGCGCGTTTCCGTATTCGCTCTACAGCAAAATCACGCCTGTCGTCACACAGGCCGAGCAAAGCGTCCGGGCGCAGCTTGCGCGGCACGGAATCGCGGCGGACGCGGTGCAGGGCATTTTGCTCTCGCATTTTCACGCCGACCATATCGGCGGCTTGCGCGATTTTCCGCGCGCCCGGCTGTATTGCTTCGAGAGCGCCTATTTGCACGTCAAGGGCAAAACAGGCTTGGCGGCCGTGCGCGAAGCGTATTTGCCGGACCTCATGCCGGATGATTTCGAAGAGCGCGCGACGTTTGTTGACCGCATGGCGCCGACTGCTTTGCCGCAAAAGTACGCGCCCTATACGACAGGGTACGACCTGTTTGCGGACGGGAGCCTGCTCGCAGTCGACCTCCCCGGCCATGCCAAAGGGCAATTCGGGCTGTTCCTGCGCGACCGCGATCACGGCGAGCTGTTTTTATGCGCAGATGCGGCCTGGTCGAGCGAGGCGTACCGGGGCAATTTGCTGCCGCATCCGCTGGCCAGGCTCATCATGTCCGATCGCCAGGCATACCGGGATGAGCTGCACAGGTTGCACCTGTTGTCGCGCCAGTGCGCGGACGTGCGGATCATGCCGACCCATTGCGGGGAAGTGTGGGAGACGACGAGAGAGGGCGGAGATTTTTCATGGAGATCATGACGCTGCTTGGGCAATACATACGGACGAAATGGCTTGCGCGGCGCTTTTCCACGCGCGAGCAACTGGAAAAATGGCAGGATCGCCAAGTACAGACGCTGCTTGCCCGCGTGCTGCCGGCCTCTCCCTTTTACCTGAAACGGATGGGGACGCTGCGGCTCGACGAGTGGCGCAAGCTTGCGCCGATTGACAAAAAGCTGATGATGGAGCATTTTGACGAACTGAACACGCGGCGCATCGCTAAAGAAGAGGCGTTTCGCATCGCGCTTGCGGCGGAGAACACGCGCGACTTCACGCCGCAGATCAAAGGGATTACGGTCGGCCTGTCGTCGGGCACGTCCGGCAATCGCGGGCTGTTTCTCGTCGGGCCACAGGAACAGGCGAAGTGGGCCGGAACGATTCTCGCCAAAGCGCTGCCAGGGCAGCTCTGGTCCGAGCAGCGGATTGCCTTTTTCCTGCGGGCCAACAGCAATTTGTACGAGGCGGTCGACAGGCGGCGCATTCAGTTCGCCTTTTTCGACTTGCAGCATGCGCTGGCCGAACATCTGGAGCGGCTGAATCGCTATCAGCCGACTGTTCTGGTGGCCCCGGCGTCCATGCTGCGCATGCTGGCAAAAGCGCAGCGGCAAGGAAGCCTGCGGGTGTCACCTGTGAAAGTGATCTCGGTGGCGGAGGTGCTCGACCCGCTGGACGAGGCGTACATCGAGGCGAGCTTCGATCAGCGGGTTCACCAGATTTATCAATGCACGG
Source organism: Brevibacillus sp. NSP2.1 (assembly GCF_000470975.2). Classification (NCBI taxonomy): domain Bacteria; kingdom Bacillati; phylum Bacillota; class Bacilli; order Caryophanales; family Paenibacillaceae; genus Brevibacillus; species Brevibacillus sp. NSP2.1. The sequence continues at coordinate 1,242,528 of NZ_CP048274.1, forward strand.
AAGGGCTTTTGGCGGTCAGTTGCGCGCACGGGACGCTGCACGTAAACGAAGACATTTTGGTGATGGAAAAAGAGTACCTCGATGAGCGAAAAGAGCGGTTTTTCCCGATCCTGACCGATTTTTCCCGCGAGACGCAGCCGATCATCCGCTACCGTCTGAATGACATTTTGACGGAAAGGCGCACGCCGTGCCCGTGCGGTTCAATCTTCATGGCGCTGGAGTCGGTCGAGGGCCGCTCGGATGATCTGTTTTGGTTTTGGCATGAAACCGAGAACCGCCCCGTCTCGATCTTCCCGGACTTCATCCGGCGGGCGGTGATCGCCGCGTCTGCCGAGATCGAGGAATATACGGTTCGTCAACTGAGCATGGAGCAGGTGGAAGTCGCGCTGCTCGTGAACGGCGCACAGGCGGCGGACGCAAAGCGGCAAGTGCGGCAAAGTCTCGCGGCGGTCATTCGCTCGCATGGGGGAAAAGTGCCAGCGATTGACTTTGTTCCGTACCAGCTTCACTCGGGCACGAAAAAACTGCGGCGCGTGGAGAGGGTGTTTGCGTTCGATGAGCAGCAAGGACGAAATTAGGCTTTGCGAGGCACAAGAGCTGGCTCGCATGGATTGGGGGCAGCTTGAGGACGGGGAGTACGCTCGCGACTATTTGACGGCGCTTCTGGCAGATACGCCGACGCGCCACGTCCACAACGTGCGCACGCAGTTGCTCGGGCTGCTGGCAGGAGGGCGAGTCATGCCTGTGACGGTCAATGACGCGGAGTACGACAACTCGTATGTGTGCTCGCCGTACACGCACTTTGTCGCCTATGCGCGCGAGGAACTGGACATGCTGGATTCCCGGCTGTTGAAGAGGCTGTTTACCCCCGTTCTGGCAGGAGTTGGACTATGGATGAAAAGAAGCCGCTGCAATCAGATTGCGATCGTGAACAACTGGTTGTTGTCGACGAATTTGTACCACGCCTGGACGGCGGAGCAGGCCGGGGAGATTGCGCGCTTTTGCGCCAAAAAGTTCCCGCGCCACGTCATTGCTTTTCGCTCTGTTTGCCAGCGGCTGTGCCCGGAGCTGTACAGCGGTCTGAAGCAAGCGGGCTGCATCATGGTGCCGAGCCGCTACGTCTACCTGTTCCACCCGGATTGGCCGGGCGAGGGCACGTGGCGGGTGCGCAATACGCTGTCCCGCGACCGCAAGCTGCTGGCGAAATCGGGCTACCGCGTCCTGCGCCACGATGAGCTGGCGGAAGGGCAGGCAGAGCGGATCGTCGAGCTGTACAACGCTTTGTACCTGGACAAATACTCGCGGCTAAACCCGCAGTTTAGCGAAGAGTTCGTCCGGCTGGCGATGCGCAGGCGGACTTTGACTTTGATCGGACTGGAAAAGGACGGGCGGCTGGACGGGATTCTCGGCTACTTCGTGCGCAACGGAGTCATGACCACGCCTTTGTTCGGCTACGATACGAGACTGCCGAGAGAGACGGGGCTGTACCGGATGCTGTCAAGCCTGTTGGTGCAGGAGGCGGAGCGGGAAGGACTGCTGCTGCATCAGAGCGCGGGAGTCGGCGCCTTCAAGGCGGACAGGGGCGCGATCGGCGAGCCGGAGTACACCGCGGTCTACGTCAGGCATCTGCCGCCCTATCGGCGCTGGATATGGCAGGCGCTGGCCTTTTTGCTGGAGCGAATCGGGATCAGGCTGGTGGAAAAATACGAGCTGTAGCGACGGCGAACTTATACACTTCGATCCGCATCGTAACTTCCTTTGTGTACACTGACGGTATCACTTGCTACCTGTTTGCAAGAAGGAGGAAACGAGATGAATCGGTTGTGGTTCGGAATGCTCGTGGTGGTCACGACGTCGCTGATGGGCTCGTCGTTTGCGGTAGGAAAAATCGGCTTGGCCTACTTCTCGCCGCTTTTGCTCGTCGGTCTGCGCTTTACGCTCGCCGGGCTGTTGCTGGCGCTGTGGGTACGGAAAAAACCGCTCCCGAGATCGGGGCGTGAGTGGGGGCAGCTTGGTTTGATCGGCTTTTTGCAGACGGCGGCGGTCATGGGCTGTATCTTTTTGAGCCTGCGCACGATTACGGCGGGCGAGTCTTCGATCTTGACGTTCCTAAATCCGCTGCTCGTCGTCATCTGGGGGACGTTGTTTCTCAGAGTCACCTACCGGCTCTCGCAATGGCTCGGGGTGCTGATCGGGCTGTGCGGCGTGTTCATCACGCTCGGCTTTCATTTGCAGTGGGAGTCGGGGACGTTGTTCGGGCTAGGCTCGGCACTCGCCTGGTCGATTGCCACGATCCTCGTCAAACGGTGGGGCGTCCGCTTTAACGTCTGGGTGATGACGGCCTATCAAATGCTGTTCGGCGGCCTGCTGCTTCTGCTCATGGGCGTGACGCTGGAGACGCCCAAGCTGATCGTGACCACTGCTTCGCTGTTGATCGTGCTGTGGCTTGCGATCATGGCTTCCATCGTGCAGTTCGCCACCTGGTTTTACTTGCTCAGTCAGGGAGATCCGGGCCGCACCAGCGCTTTTCTGTTTCTCGCCCCGTTTTTCGGCGTGCTCTCGGGCTGGGTGCTGCTGGGGGAGGTCGTCATGTGGCACGTGTACGCCGGGGGCCTGTTGATTTTTGCGGGCATATTTCTCGTCAACTGGACGTTTGGCCCCCAAAAACAGTTGCTTGCTTCCTCGCATGCGGCAAAGGCGAAAGCGTAAGGCCTCAGGAAAGCTCGCCTAGACGCGTTCCTTGCCGCTTTTGACTTCCAAGCCAAATTCAGCGAGAAATCCGGCCGCGCCGTCCGGCGTGACGCGTACAGCCCGGCCGCCGGGAATTCTTTCGATCCAGCCTAGCTCAAACAAGCGGTTGGTCAGAGAAGCGCCGAGGCTGCCTGCGAGATGATGGCGGCGTTCGCTCCAGTCCAGGCATTGGCGGGCAAAGCGCCGTCTGCTTTTCGGGCGGGCGTCCACCTCGACGCCGAGTGATTGCAGCTTAACTTTGCCAGCTTCATTCAGCACAAAGTCTTGGCCGGATGCTTCCAAAAGCCGCAGCTCTATCATTTTTTGCGTCAGGGCGACGCCGACTTCTCCTGCGAGATGGTCATAGCACGTGCGCGCATAGCGCAACACCCGCAGTTGCTCGGACTCGCGCAACGAGCGCACAGGCGCCGGGTTCGCAATCGTCAAAAGCGCCTCCATGGCGTGAGCGACCTCGGGGCTTGCCAGTCGGTAGTAGCGGTGTCTGCCGTGGGATTCGCTTTGCAAAAGCCCCCCTTCGACCAGCTTGGCCAGATGGGTGCTGGCTGTTTGCGGGGTGATCTTGGCGAGGCGGGCAAGCTCGCTAGCCGGAAGCGCTTTGCCGCCCATCAGGCTGACCAGCATGGAGACGCGGGACGGCTCGCCGATCAGGGAGGCAATTTCCGCAATATTCGGGCTAGTGTTCATTTGGCGACACACTCCTTTCATTCATGATTCGATCATAAACGAAGTGTGTGTGCGAAGACAACGGCGAAAAAATGCCCGAGGCATTGGCTGCGCAATGATATTACACAACAGACGTATCGGCATCCTGCAATAATGTACTATATCGCCATTCATTTTAAGGTGTAAATTACATGAGAATCCTGAAAGGAGTTTTTCTCATGAATATTACATCTTTGCTAATTTACTGTTTTATTGTTACGTTTACACCAGGACCTACTAACATCGTCATATTGTCCACAGTGAATCATTTTGGGACAAAAAAGGCAAGGGAATATACGTATGGAGCAACGATTGCTTTTGGAATCTTACTTGCTGTTTCTGGTACGTTGAATACGATGCTGGCGACGATCATCCCCAAAATTTTCATTATCATGCAGATAATCGGAACCATTTATATGTTCTATCTCGCTTACCAAATTTACAAAATGGATTCATCAGACCGAACTGTAAACCAGACCGGCCCCTTTCTGACCGGCTTCCTTATGCAGTTTTTAAATGTTTTTCCCAGCTATATCATGCCCTACTACAACGCTATGCCTGCGGTGACTCTCAGTGTGATCGCGATAACGATGATTACCTGGATTGTTTTCGGTACAATCTTCAGGCAGTTTTTACAGAAGCATAAAAAGACAGTGAATGTAATCATGGCGTTATTTTTGGTTTATGCTGCCATAATGATATGGGTGTAGGGAAGCGAAGGAAGAGGTGAACCGGGATGGACAAATTTATCTATAAAAAATCGGCAGGTATTACTGCCCTAGCGGCAAGTATTACGGAGTTTACGTATAAAAAGCATTCCCACAAGGAATATGCAATCGGTGTCACATTGCGGGGGATTCAACATTATACGTTGGATGGCAGTTTGCAATTATTGTATCAAAATGGTGTGATGCTTTTTCATCCGGAACAGGCGCATACCGGAATTTCACCATACCAGTACTTTCTTAATTGCAAGATAGAACGTGCCAAACAACTCATAGAAAAAAAGAGAGATATTTATTCAGCAGTCGCCGAATGTGGTTTTGTTGATTTGGCGCATGTAAATAAACACTTTAAAAGCGTGTATGGAACAACTGCCTTTGAATATTTGTCGCATGTGAATGGCGGAGGACGCAGGCCATGTAGATGATTGAGCGAAGTTATCTGGACGAGCGCGAATCAGTCGGCATTCGAAAATAAGGGAGGAGATTCCTGTGTCATTAAAAGTGGGAGAGGTTATCACGTTTGAACGAACTTTTACGGCAGAAGACGTGAAAGGGTTTACGAAAATTTCCGGTGATGAAGGAGTTCATCATGTTACCCCGGACGAACAGGGAAGGCTGGTCGTCCAAGGGTTATTAACTGCTACCTTGCCAACCAAAGTAGGGGGAGATTACAACGTACTCGCCCGCACGATGAATTTTGAGTTTATCAGGCCGGTATTTACGGGAGATACAATCATTTGTGAGGTCACCATTGAGCGATTTGAAAAGCAAGCGAATCGAACGGCTATTTGTGCATCCTTTTTATGTAAAAATCAGCATGAGAAAGAAGTTTTGAAAGGGAATTTTTCAGGCGTAATCTTGTAAACAGTGTCTGCTTTTTTTAAAACGAAAGGCATTCACAGCGTCACAAAGCGTATGCAGGACCGGAAAACCGATCCAGCAGGAGGGGGGAAATGGGCATGAAAAAGGGAATGGAAGGAATGGCTCTGCTGGGGACGTTTTTCGTCCAGTACAAACATGTAGCCGCTCGCACCGGAGTCGATGTTCGGGTTGATCGTTCGTGTTCCGTCCGCTTGCTTCGGACCGAGGATGTGCTGCTTCACTTGCTCTTGTGCATCTTCTATGCTGATTTTGCCTGCGTCGACTTGTTTTTGCAGGACTTCGATCATCTCTATCGTCAGATGCACGTTGTTTTTCAGGATGCGCGAACCTAGTTCGCTCAGTCCAGCGCTGGCAGAGTTGTAGCCTTGAAAGCCGATGATAAGGCTGGGGATTGCCAGCAGCAGCAGACACATCATCACGAGCTTGGTACGCAATGATACGGATTGGGAATGCTGGACTGCTTTCATAAAACTGAACACCTCACTGCTTCATAAGATTTCGGATGAATGAAACACCAAGATGATCTCGACGGGCCGACCATTTTTCATAGACGCACAGTAGGGAAAAAGATTCGTCTAGGTTTAGTCTAAAATACCTATGTATAGTTATCGACAAAAGCTAGAAATAGATTTAGTCTAATTCAGCAGAAAATTTTAAATTTTTCCGAACGATGTGTAGCAAGTCTGCCTGGCAATGTTCAGGAATGGAGAAAAGGCGATCTTGCAGTGTTTGCCAGCGAGTCGTGGTATGATAGAAGAGAGAGAACGAATTGGGATGGAGGCTGCGTGATGAAATTCATAGATAACCAAGGCATTACAGACCCCCGCATCAATCTGGCTATTGAGGAATACGCGCTGAAACATTTGCCCGCAAGCGAAGATTACTTGTTGTTTTACATAAATGAACCTTCGATCATCATCGGAAAAAATCAGAACACGATCGAAGAAATCAATGCCGCCTACGTCGAGGAAAACAACATCCACGTCGTGCGCAGGCTGTCTGGCGGCGGAGCCGTCTACCACGACCTCGGCAACCTCAACTTCAGCTTCATCACCAACGACGACGGCGAGTCTTTTCACAACTTCCGCAAATTCACCGAGCCGGTCGTCCAGGCGCTGAAAAAGCTGGGCGTCGAGGCGGAGCTGACCGGACGCAACGACATTCAGGTCGGAGAGCGGAAAATTTCCGGCAATGCGCAGTATTCGACCAAAGGCCGGATGTTCAGCCACGGCACGCTGCTGTTTGACTCCGAAATGGAAAACGTGGTGTCTGCCCTGAAAGTAAACGCCGCGAAAATCCAGTCGAAGGGCATCAAGTCCATTCGCAGCCGCGTCGCCAACATCTCCGAGTTTTTGCCGCAGCCGATGACGATTGAAGAGTTTCGCCTGGCGATTCTCCATTCCATTTTCGGGGAGGGCCAGGTCGAGGAATACAAGCTGACCGACGAAGACTGGGCGAAGATTCACGAGCTGTCCAAAGCCCGCTACCAGAGCTGGGACTGGAACTACGGCAAATCGCCGAAGAGCAACTACCGCCAGACGAAGCGGTTTGAGAACATTGGCAGCATTGAGGTGCAGCTCGATATCGAGAAGGGAAAAATCAAGGAAGCGAAAATATACGGAGACTTCTTCGGCGTGCGAGACGTAGCCGAGTTGGAGGAACTGCTGCGCGATACGCCGTATGATCGCGCGTCTGTCAGCGAGCGGCTCGCCGGCGTCAACCTGCAGGAGTTTTTCGGCAACCTCGACCGGGAAGCGTTCGTCTCCTTGCTGATCGCATAAAACACGCATCGTCCGAAGCGGATTCGCGGACCGCCGCCAGTCTGTTGTTTTTTGGCACAGGCAAGAACAGGCACGGCAAAAAAACAAACGGACGTGACGGTTTCGCTGATCGCAAGCGGTTGCTGCCGCTTATCGGCCGCCTGTTCGGACAGGAAGAAGATGTGAACAAATGGCTGGCTGGCTACGACGAGAAGACGAAAACAATGCGCGAGCAGCTCAAGCAGACATACGGCGACCAGAGCTTCATGTTCCTCGCTGTAACGCCGAAACTGTTCCGCGTGTACGGAAACTACGGCTATGCGGACATCCTGTTCTCGGATCTCGGCTTAAAGCCGGCAGCGGGAACACCTGCCGATAAAACAATGGAAATGGTCGAGCTGGAAGGACTGTCGAAGTTTCAGCCGGACCATCTGTTCCTCGTCAACTTCGGCGGCAAAGCGGATGAGGTTTACGCAGAGCTGAAAAAGAGCCCGGTTTGGAACAGCAACAAAGCCGTTCAACAAGGCCATCTTTATGAAGTGACGAACGAAACGTTCAACATCAAAGCGTTTGGCCCAATCGGCAAGGAAATGCTGCTTGGGGAGATCGGGGCGATGTTGCTGAAAAAGCAATAACCATGCGCTCGGCACAGTAGAAGCGGGAAAGAAACGCAATGTTTCTTCCGGCTTCTTTTTTTGGGGAAGACTGTTGGACAGACGAGCGTTTCCTTTTTTAAAATATTCCTTTACGAGAATATTCCCTATCGCGTATATTGTGGATAACAGACAGATGACCGGAGTGGCAAAGGAGATGAGAAAATACCGAGAAATCATCATGTAATGAGGTGAATGACATGTCAGGGAACAATCCGGACATGGGCATGACAACGCTGGGCGCTTTGGCTGAACCGAATCGTCTGCAGATCGTAGAGCTTTTGCGCGACGGTCCTTTGACTGTGGGCGAGATTGCCGATCGGCTCGGACTTCGCCAGCCCCAAGCCTCGAAGCACTTGAAGGTGTTGAGCGACAACGGAATTGTGGAAGCCAAAGCCGAGGCGAACCGCCGGATTTACCGACTGCGGCCGGAACCGTTCCAGGCGCTCGATGCCTGGGTAAAATCATTCCAGCGCATCATGGAACAAAGGTACGACAATCTGGAAGACTACTTGCGGGAATTGCAGAACAAGGAAAAATTCTAGAGTGTACAAAAACGAGGAGGAATCGTCATGTCCAGAAACGCAATGGTGTCGAGAGTAGAAGGAGATCGCGTACTGGTGCTGGAGCGTGTTTTCGACGCACCGCGCGAGCTTGTGTTCCAGATGTTTAAAGAGTCGGAGCATCTCAAGCGCTGGTGGGGACCGAGAGGCTGGGAGGTTCCGGTTTGCCACATTGATTTTCGCCCGGAAGGCGTCTGGCATTACTGCATGAAGTGTGCCGATCAGAGCCACGGCGAGTATTACGGCAGGGAATCGTGGGGCAAAGGCGTGTACAAGGAGATCGACGAGCCGAACAAGATCGTCTACCTCGACTACTTCTCCGATGCAGAAGGAAACGTGGACGAGTCGCTGCCGTCGACAGAGGTCACGCTGGAATTTATCGACGTGGACGGCAAAACGAAGCTGGTCAACCGGGCGGAATACGCGTCCGCAGAGGCGCTCAAGACGGTCATGGACATGGGCATGCTGCAAGGCATCACGGAGACGTGGGACCGTTTGGAAGAGCGCTTGAACGAAATAAAATAAGAGATCGAGCAAGGCCGCCTGGCTGTGGAGCTGGCGGCTTTTTCTTTTTTTGCGCAAAAAATGTAAGCAAATTTTATTTTTTCGTCTAATCAATAAGAACAACGTTAGATGAAGGAGCGAAGCAATGGAGCCGGATGACAGAATCGAGCAATGGTTTCTACGATACGGCAACGATGTGTACCAGTACCTGGCCTATTTTACAGGCCGAAGAGACGTGGAGGATTTGGTTCAGGAAGTATTCACGAAGGCGCTGAAAGCCTTGTCCGGCTATGAAGGCAGGGCGCAGCCCAGGACGTGGCTGCTTGCGATCGCGCGGCACACGGCGATCGACCATCTGCGCAAGCAAAAAATGATCGACTGGTTCCCGGAGTCGATCCTCCGGTTTCTCCGTTCCAGGGAGCGCACGCCGGAGAAAGCATTGGTGTTAAAGGAGCAGCTACAAGAGGTGTACCAGACGATGAACCAGCTCAAAAGGACGTATCGCGAAGTTTTGATCTTGCGCCTGATCGAAGGCGTATCGACGGAGGAGACAGCCGAAATTTTGGGGTGGAGCGAAGCAAAAGTGAGCACCACGCTGCACCGGGCAGTCAAAGAGCTGCAAAAACGAATGCGCAATCGCGGCAAGGAGGTCCAGCTACATGACGTCATCTTCTGAAGAAAAAGAGATTAGCAGGCTGCTGCAATCATTTCCGAGGCTCAGCATGGAGGAGGACAAGCAGCGCGACATCATTCGTCAGCTTCGCCAGGACAAGGCGCTGCTCGAAAAGCGGAAAGGACGGACAACGTCCCGCAAAGCTATCGGAGGGATCGCTGCTTTTTTGGCAGCGGTGTGGCTCGCTTCTCCGTTTCTGCCCCCGTCACAAGCTCCATCCCCTCCCGGTAGCCAGAAGACAGAGGGCGAGAGTCGGCCGGCTGCGGGAGCGACGGAGACAGACCTTGTGCTGACGATCGACTCGCAAATCCAGTCGTATGTGGAAAAGGCGCTCGCGCAGACGCACGAAGCTGTGCGTCCGAAAAGCGTGACAGTCATCGTCGCCGACCCGAACAGCGGCGAGATTTTGGGGATAGGCAGTCGGGGGAAGGATGAAAGCGAAAGTCGTTTTGACGGCGCGGTAAAAGCAATGCCTGACCCCGGCGCGGCCTATCAGATTGTGACGCTGGCGGCAGCGATACAGGAAGGCAAGTTTGATCCGCGCGAAATTTACGAATCCGGGACGTACACCGATATTCCGGGCGAACCGATCAAAGATTTCAACAACGGCATCGGCTGGGGGAAAATCACCTATCTGGAAGGAGTTCTTCGTTCCTCGAATGTGGCATTCGCCAAGCTTGCCCACGAACGATTGCAGCGGGAGACGATGCAACAATATTTGCAGCGATTTGGCTTCGGGCAAAAAACTGGGGCAGGGGTGGCAGATGAAGAGGCGGGGCAGCTTCCCAAGCTGGACGAGCCGCGCCAGGTAGCTTTGGCGGCCACGGGGCTGGGCGGTGCGGTTACTCCTCTGCAACAGGTTGCTGCGGTGGGGGCGATCGCCAATGGCGGAAAACTGATGCAGCCGCATCTGTTTAAACAGGCGGGAGCGGGGGAGAACAGCCGTTACATGATCCGCCAGGTCGTCTCGGAGGAAACGGCGGAAAAAGTTCGCGACATATTGGACTCTGTGGTCAACCGCGTTCACGGCTCCGGAGTTGGCCTTCGTCTTGCGCAGGAAGATTATTCGGTAGCGGGAAAGCCTAGTGTGATAGAGAAGACCGATCAGCAGGGGAACGCAACCGGAAAGTACGTTGTTTCCGTGATCGGATTTGCGCCCAGTGACGATCCGAAAGTTTTGGTGTATATCGGGGTGGACGAGCCGCAAAGGGAGTGGCCAGAAGTGCTCAGTTGGAGAAAAATCGTCGCTGAGCCATTCCAGCAGGTCTTGCAAAACAGCTTGCAGCATATACAGAAGCGATGAGCGGCGGCGAGGCGAAAACAGGATAGCTGATTGGCAGAAACAGGGATTCGCGAAGGGCAGGGCATGCTCTCGCGAATCCCGTTGTTTTTTCGGCTGATCGTCCCGATAGATGAATCACGCAGTCGGTACCCCGGCCCGCTTGGTTTTTTCCGGCCTTTTCCCGTATCGGAGCTGTTTTCGCTGAAAATGGTTGTTGCGGATCAGGGCAAAAATGACCAGCAACGTGCCGTAAAACTCGAACATGCTGATTTCGTAGCCTTGAAGCGCCATCAAGGCAAACGTCGTGACCGGAACCAGATTGATGAACAAGATCCCGTTGAGCGGAGTGAGCCTTTTTATCCCTTCATTCCAGCTTAACAGGGCGACTAGTCCCGGCAGCAGGACCATGAAGGCCATTTCATAGCGGATCGAGCTGATGCTTTCCCAGCTCGGGGCGGGTATCCATTGAAGCAGAGTGGCAGTCGCGACCACGCCAAAAGAGACGCCTGTGCCGAGCAAGCACGTCAATGTCGAGTAGCGCAGCGTCGACCAGCCGCCAAAACGCGCGCTCCCCATCGAGTAGACGACCCAGCCGACGACGCCTGTGAAGATGAGCAGCAGCGGGAAAAGCTGGTCGCTTGCCGTGACGAAGAAGGCCAGGCTCCCGTTTGTAATGACCAAGAGCGCCCCGGCCAAAGCGATGGCAATGCTCGTGATCGCATAAGCCGGCGGCCATTTTCTGGTATGCAGGGCAAGCAGCGCGATGGGGATCATCGGCATGAGCACTTCCATGATGGAGGCAGCGATCGTGCCTGTTTCTCCCATAAGCTTTTTCGCGCGATATTTTGGCGAAAATGGAGGATATGCACCGATTTTTTCATCAGACGTCCGTGCCGTCCGGCGTGCTTTCCATCGGCATGGTCGAGACGATCAATCGGCTTTTTGACCTGTTGTCGGCCTATTGCAGCCGGTATCCGCAGGTCGATCTCTCGCTTACGGCTGGCGTAACCGAGCGTCTGCTCCAGCACGTACTCGATGTGGAGCTGGACGGGCGTTCGTGACGGGGCCGATCAGTCATCGGCGGTGTCGCAGCAGGCATCGGCATGACGATTTTGCCCAGGTCGGCGGTACGGCACATGGCTGAAAGCGGGCAAGTTCATCTGCATGCGGTGCCGAAGCCGTACCGGGACGTGACGACGGTTTTCATCCGCCGAAAAGACGCCGTCATCACGAGCACGATGCAGTCAACCTCTGCCACTTTCCCGTTTGGCCAGTCATGTTGCCTACAGCCAATACCATTTTGCGCGTATTTTCAAGGAAAGGATCGGCCTGTCTCCGCTGTACTACGTCTCCTCGATGCGCTTGCAGAAGGCGAAGGATTTGCTGCTGCGCACGAACATGAGCGTTCGCGATATCGGCCGGGAAATCGGGCAGCAGAGCCTTGGGACGTTTTCCAGCCGATTTGCCGAAAAAGTGGGCGTATCGCCGAGCGAATTTCGCGAGTCTGCACAGCGGGCTGACGACCAACTGCGCTCTTTGCGGTTGCTTTCCGACTGGAGGCAGTTTTATTGATCTTGGCATCATAGCAATCGAAAAGAAATCACAAGCTATGGGTCATGGTAGGATAGGATGGGTTACCGATTTAGAGAAGAGATGAAGTGAGTGCGCAAACTCGCAATTGGACGATCGAAAGGAGAAACCAAGTGGAAAATCATCAAGATGCAAAGCAGAGCGGAGGGACGTTCGGGAGCAGGAGCAACTTCCTCGTCGTCATGGTCATGATCCTCGGCGTTTTTGTAGCCATTCTCAACGAGACGCTCCTGAACGTGGCCTTGTCGAAAATTATGGATGACATCGGCATTTCTCCTAGCAAGGCGCAATGGCTGGCAACGGGCTATTTGCTGGTGATCGGCGTATTGATCCCGATTACCGCCTTTCTCATTCAACGGTTTACAACGCGGGCGTTGTTTTTGTCTGCGATGGGGCTGTTCGCGCTGGGGACGCTCGCGGCGGCGATTGCGCCGGGATTCGGCCTGCTTTTGGTCGGCAGGGTGCTGCAAGCTGCGGGAACGGGGCTGTTGTTCCCTTTGCTGACGAATGTGGTGCTGTCCGTCGTCGCGATTGAAAAACGCGGTTCCGCGATGGGAACGATCGGGATTGTCATTACGTTTGCACCGGCGATCGGACCGACGCTGTCCGGCATCGTCGTCGAACATTTCAGTTGGCGCGCGCTCTTTTACGGCGTATTGCCGATTGCTTTGTTCGTGATCGCTTTCGCCTATTTCCGACTGAAAAACGTGACGGAAACTTCTCGCCCGCGCGTAGACGTGCTTTCGCTGCTGCTGTCTACCTGTGGCTTCGGGGGCATCGTGTTTGGCTTCAGCAGCGCGGGAGAAGGTTCTGGCGGCTGGGGGAGCAACGAGGTGCTTTGGCCGATCGCCATCGGGGTTGTCGCCCTCATCCTGTTCACCTGGCGGCAGTTGCGCCTGGCCGAGCCGCTGCTTGATCTGCGCACTTTTACGTATAAAGTATTTCGGATGTCGACTGTCATCATGATGATCGTCATGATGGCGATGTTTTCCGCAATGATGCTGTTGCCGATCTTCCTCCAGAACGCACTGGGCTACAGCCCGTTTGAGGCAGGACTCGTCATGCTGCCGGGCGGGATCGTCATGGGGATCATGTCGCCGATTACCGGGCGCCTGTTCGACAAGTTCGGGGCCAAATGGCTGGCTGTCATCGGCCTGGCGCTCGTCGGCAACACGCTGTGGCAATTCGCTTTTATTACCTTGTCTACTTCGTATGCGACCATCATGATCTTGAACACGCTGTTGATGCTGGGCATCTCGATGCTGATGATGCCGGTCATGACCAACGCCTTGAACGAGCTGCCGCCGCAGCTTTATCCGCACGGCACCGCCATTATCAGCACGCTGCAGCAAGTGTCGGGAGCAGTCGGGACGGCTCTGCTGGTCACGATCATGACAAACGGCACCAGCCGTTACTTGGAGCAGGTCGGGGGAGCAGAAGCAGATGCCACCCAAAAGGTGCTCGCCATGATGGCAGGAATGAAAAGCGCATTCCTGCTCGCTTTCGCGCTTGTCGTGCTTGCCTGGCTCATTTCGTTGTTTATCAAGCGGGCGGTCCCGCCGAAAAAAGAAGGATGGGAAGGCCAGGGCGCGTCTGCGCATTGATCGTTTTTGCAGGTCAGAACAAGTGACGTTGTTCTGGCTTGTTTTTTTCCTCTCCACCTCAGTAATAGCCCCAAAGACCTTCGCTTGTTTCTCCTGTTTCCTCTGAGGGGCCGGGGAGCTTGGCTCGATTGGGTTTTTAAAAGAAAGGGAGTTGATCGTTGCTGTAGCGGAGGGAGGAAACAGGAGAAACCGCTCAAGGTGCTTGGGCCTCTAGCGAGGAAGCAGGACTGTCCGCCTGCGGGGAAAAAGGAAAACCGCGTCCAAAGTCGAGGATTCAGGGGAGTGTGTTCAAGGTGGCCGCTTAAAGGCGTGTTTTCCTTTTTCCCCTCCGGCTGGGTGGGAGTCCCAAAGACCTTCGCTTGTTTCTCCTGTTTCCTCTGTGGAGCTGGGGGCTTGGCTCGATTGGGTTTTTAAAAGAAAGGGAGTTGATCGTTGCTGTAGCGGAGAGGAAACAGGAGAAACCGCTCAAGGTCGGCCTTTGTTAAACTGACATGAAAAGCAAACGCCAGAGGGAAGTAGCGTCGATTTTTGTGCGATTTTTGCAAATGAACCAGACTGCATGATTCGTTTATGAAAAAGACACCAAGTACCCACGAATTTGCATTCTCAACCAAGCTTTTAAAGTTTTTTTAACCCCCGCCCACCCCCGCAAGCCCCTGACGAGGAAAGAGAAGAAATAAGCGAAAGCTCTTTGGGAACCCAACCGAGGTGGAGGGGAAAAAGCGAAACACGCTTTTAAGCGTCCACTCTGAGCTACATCCTCGAAAGGACCACTTTGGACGCGGTTTCGCTTTTTCCCCGGAGCCGGGCAGTGAAGCTTCCGCGCAGGGAGCCCAAGAAGCTACAGCGATTTCTCCTCTTTCCTCGCCACCACTATGGCCGCGATAAAGGGCTTTTAGTAACCACTTTCAACGATTCAAAATAACTAATAAACCCTGGCTAAACTTCTTCCCCCACATCAAAAAACTAATGACTTCCCACCCAAAGGGAAAAACTAGCTGCAAATCGTCGAACTTTTATTTGCGGGCAGGAAAAACGAACGACACGCGAAATGTTTACAAGGCGTGAATGCGCGCAAACGAAAAGAAAGCAGGGAAAACAAATGTCAGCACCTTACAAAAAAGTGTTTTGGGCAGCCGGCTTTGGCTGGATGTTCGACGCGATGGATGTTGCCCTTTTATCATTTATTATGGTTGCACTCAGGCAAGAATGGGGATTGTCTCCGGAAGAAGCCGGCCTCTTGGGGACCGGCAACCTCGTAGGCATGGCTATCGGGGCGATTGCAGGCGGCTACATGGCAGACCGGATCGGGCGAAAGCCAGTCTTTCTCCTCACACTCCTGCTGTTTGGCGCGGCCAGCTTCGCCAGCGCTTTTGCCACAGGCTTTCTCACCATGCTGCTCTTCCGCTTTTTGATGGGCTTGGGCCTGGGCGCAGAGCTGCCTGTTGCCTCCACGCTCGTCAACGAGTTCGCACCCCCGGAAAAACGCGGGAGTACCGTCGTGCTGCTGGAAAGCTTTTGGGCCGTTGGCTGGATCGCGGCAGCGGTGATCTCGTACTTCATCATCCCGGAGTACGGCTGGCGAGTGGCGGTCATCATCGGGGCCTTGCCGATTGTGTACGCGTGGTACGCGCGCAGGGCCATTCCCGAATCGCCCCAGTTCCAGCAGCGCGCCGAGCAGGTGCCGCTGCAGAAGCTGCTCACCTCGCACAAGCGGGAAACGATCGCCTTGTGGGCGGTCTGGTTCGCCATCGCCTTTTCCTACTACGGCATGTTTTTGTGGATGCCGTCCGTGCTCGTGGACAAAGGCTTTACGATGATTAAAAGTTTTCAGTACGTCCTCATTATGACCTTGGCGCAGTTGCCGGGCTACTTCGCCGCAGCGTACCTCGTGGAAAACTGGGGCCGCAAAAAGACGCTGGCAACCTTTTTGTTGATGACCGCCGTGATGGCGTTCGCCTTCGGGCAGAGCAGCGGGACGACCGAGCTGCTGGTCACAGGCGCGTTGCTCTCCTTTTTCAATCTCGGCGCTTGGGGCGCTTTGTACGCCTACACGCCGGAAAACTACCCGACGCCTCTGCGCGCGACAGGCTCTGGCGTCGCTTCCGGCATCGGGCGGATTGGCAGCATTATCGCGCCTTATCTCGTCGGCTACTATTCGGCCTTGCACTACAGCTATACATTCATTTTCAGCGTGTTTACGATCGTGCTGTTCGTCGGCACAACCGTCCTGCTCGTGTACGGAAAAGAAACGCGGCCGTCTGACGCCGCGAGCGTAAGCTAAGCGGCGGTCAGGCAAGCGGAAGGCCGAGCGAACAGGCAAGCGGAAGGCCGAGCGAACAGGCAAGCGGAAGGCCGAGCGAACAGGCAAGCGGTTAGTCGTTTGAACAGGCAAGCGGAAAGTCGCGCGATCAGTTAAGCGGTCAGCCAGACCTCAGTTGGCAAGGCCCCCGCCCCCATACAACCGCAAGATACCAGCAGCACTCGCTACGACTTCTGCCCGCAGCTCATCCGGCTGCAGCACTTCGAGCGCCGGACCGTATCCGAGCACCAAAATGCAGGCAGAGTCCAGCGTATGAAATTCCACCTCGGCTTCCAGCCAACCGTTTGTGGCAACGGATTGGATGGAAGCTATTTTTACGTAGCGCTCCTGTTTCAGCCGGGGCAGCGCCTCTTCGCGGACGCGAATGACAGCCGGATAGCGCGGAAGGCTTGCCTTGAACTGTTTCGTCGATTCTTCCCAATAGCTGGCGAGATCAAAGTTTTCAGGCCGGACGAAAGACTCCTCCAGCACCCGTGCCTCCGTAAACCGGGAGATCCGGTACGTGCGCATATCCGCGTCGACCTGCGCCACCAAATACCAGACGCTACGCTTGGCGACCAGTCCGAGTGGGTGCACGATTCGCTCGACAAGCGCGTCCTCCCGCTGGTAGCGGACCCAGAGCTTGCGGGCGAGCCAGACGGCGTCCTGGATGGTGGCGAGCAGGGGAAACGATTCATCTGACTCGTGCCAGCCAGCTCCGTCGATATGCAGCCGCTGCCGCACGTGCCAGGCGTCCTGCTGAACGCTCTGCGGCAAGGCGGACAGCAGCTTGAGAA
The DNA here is from genome assembly GCF_000470975.2 of Brevibacillus sp. NSP2.1. Classification (NCBI taxonomy): domain Bacteria; kingdom Bacillati; phylum Bacillota; class Bacilli; order Caryophanales; family Paenibacillaceae; genus Brevibacillus; species Brevibacillus sp. NSP2.1. The sequence goes on from NZ_CP048274.1 coordinate 1,259,316, forward strand.
AAGCTTGCTCGTACTCGTCCCGAAGCCCCAGGTCGTTCAACAGAGCGGACGGGGAGGATAGCATGAGCGATTGCAGTTCATCTGTTTTCAACCCGGTCAAATTGCTGCGATAGCCCTCCGCCAAAACCCATCCGCCAGCAGAGCCCCGTTCGGCGTAGACGGGCACGCCAGACGCGCTCAAGGCTTCCATGTCCCGATGGATCGTCCGCTCGGACACCTCCAGTTTTTCCGCCAGTTGCCTGGCTGTCATCCGGCCGTGATTTTGCAGGTGCAGCAAGATCGAGAGCAGTCGGTCAGCCCGCATGATAATCACTCCTCACCAAAAGATCGTTTGCTATGTCTGTTCATTTTACTTTACCCAATATGACAGACGATGTCATATATAAAACGCTACACTTGTTCCATGTGGTCAACCGACTGCCGGCATGCAGCGTAACATCGCGCGTCAGGCACTTATGCGTGGTGCGAAACGAAAAGGGAGGAATGCAAAGATGAAAGCATTGCAAGGAAAAGTCGCAGTAGTCGCAGGAGGAACGAGAGGGGCAGGGCGCGGGATTGCCGTCGGCTTGGGGGAAGCGGGCGCAACCGTGTATGTAACGGGACGCAGCGTGAGAGGCCAGCAGTCTGACTTGGGCCGGCCCGAGACGATTGAGGAGACGGCCGAGCTGGTGACGGCCAGCGGCGGAGTCGGCATTGCGGTCCGAGTCGATCATTCGCAGGAAGACGAAGTGAAAGCGCTGTTTGAACGGGTAAAAGCAGAGCAAAACGGCCAGCTCGACATTTTGGTGAACGACATCTGGGGCGGAGAGAAGTTGACTGTCTGGGGAAAAACGTTTTGGGAGCATTCTTTGGCAGATGGTTTGCTGATGCAGCAGCGCGCAGTCCACACGCATATGATTACGAGCTACTATGCCGCACCGCTCATGGTGGAGCGGAAAAAAGGGCTCATCATCGAGATCACGGACGGGGTCGACTATCGGTATCGCCAGCACTTGTACTACAGTCTGGCCAAAATTTCAGTGATCCATCTGGCTCAGGCGATGGCCGAGGACCTGCGTCCGCATGGCGTTACCGCTCTGGCGCTGACACCCGGGTTCTTGCGTTCAGAGGAGATGCTCGACTATTTTGGCGTGACGGAAGAGACGTGGAAAGAGGCGGTCAAAAAAGATCCGCATTTCATCGTGTCGGAAACTCCGCTGTATATCGGGCGGGCAGTCGCCGCGCTCGCCGCTGATCCCGCCATCGCCGAAAAAGCGGGGCAGGCACTGAGCACGTGGGGGCTTTCCGACGAGTATCCGTTTGTCGATCGGGACGGCAGCCGCCCGCATTGGGGAAACTACGCCCGCGAGCAAGGGCTGTATCGGTAACGGCACGGCAAAGACAGCGTTCATCACGCAGGCTCACGCGACGAAACGGCAGCAGCAAAAAAGCGGGTATCTCTCAAAGAGGACGCCCGCTTTTTAGTTTGCGAAAGAAAAATGTATTTATTTTTCCGATGGATCAAGAGCTGGAAAGGGGGCGTAGGCCAGATTTCCCATGTACAGGGAGACATTTCCTGCAAAGCAGCCCAACTAAGCCAACGGCCGCGCGTCCTTTTTCCGCCGCACGAACCACTTGCGCACGTTTCCATTCAAAATCAAATTCGTAATCACTCCCGCAATCAGCCCCCAGAAGGCGGCGCCGATCCCGCCGATGGAGATGCCCGATATCGTGACGAGGAAGGTGACGAGGGCGCATTCCCGTTCCTTGATATCGCTCATCGCTTGGGCGAGGCTCGAGCTGAGCGAAGCGAACAAAGCCAGTCCCGCAATGACGGCGATCAGCTCCTTCGGCAGCCCGAAAAAGACAGAGGTGATCGTAGCGCCAAACATGCCGAACACGAGGTAAAAGGCACCGCAGGCAATTCCCGCAATGTAGCGCTTCGACAGGTCCTGGTGCGCTTCTTTTCCCGTGCAGATGGCAGCCGTAATCGCAGCGAGGTTGATCCCATGCGAGCCAAACGGAGCGAGCAAGAGCGAAGCGATCCCGGTCGTGGCTACGAGCGGGCTTGCAGGCGTGTCGTAGCCGTCTGCCTTCAGGACGCCGATTCCCGGCGCGTTCTGCGAAGCCATCGTGACGATGCACAGCGGAATCCCCAGGCCGACAATCGCATCGAGCGAGAAGGTCGGCAGCGTGAACACGGGATTGACCAACGCCATCTGGACGGAATCGAGCTGCAGGCGCCCCATCGCGAAGGCGACGGCCAGCCCGACCAGGAGCGTGAGCACGACCGCGTAGCGCGGAGACCAGCGCTTGGCGAACAGGTAGCAAAAAATCATCGGCAAAGCCAGGGCAGGCAAATGTTGCATCGAAACGAACACATCGACGCCAAAGGACAACAGTATCCCGGCGAGCATCGCGGTCGTGATCGACTGCGGCACGTATTTCATCAAGATGGAAAACAAGCCGGAGACGCCGAGCAGGGTGATGACGGCGGCGGAAAACAGGTACGCCCCGATCGCATCGCTGTACGGATAGACGGTCAGGCTCGATACGAGCAGGACGGCACCAGGCGTCGACCATGCCGTAATGACTGGCGTTTTGAACCAGATGCTGAGAATAATCGCGGTCAGGCCGCTGCCGATCGAGATGGCCCATATCCAGGAGGACAGCTCGGCTTCGCTGAGGCCCGCGCCTTGCGCTGCCTGAAACACGATCAGAAGCGGCCCCGCATACGACACCATCGTAGCGATCAGGCCGACGATAACGGCAGAGAGCGAAAAATCAGCCGGGATGTTTTTGAGGTTGGCGATCAACCCAGATTGCTGTTTTTGGGGTACCACAACGTATTGCCTCCTAACAGGGGATCAGCGCAGGTCGGCGAGGCATTACCCCTTTTCATTGAGAATGTAGCGGATCGTCCGCTTGGTGATATTCAATTTCTTGCTCAACAACTGCCTGTCTCCTTTTGTCTCGCTCAGTCCTTTTTCGATGATCGCCCGCCCGATTTCCCCTTCCAGGAGCTTGATTCGTTTTTGCAAATATTCGAAGTCGACGCCTTCGATGGAAGGGATGTTGCGGGTGAGCGATTCCACGAAGCGCGCGCATTCCCGCTCGATCGCCTGCTCGATGCTGCCGGGCTGTGGCTGGTCTTCGGCGGGCTGCTCTCGCCCTTGCAGCTTCGGCTGCGCCGCTCTTTGCCGAAGCTGGGCCGGCAGATGCTCTGCGCGCAGCCGCTCGCATTCGTGCAGGGCGATGGTCTGGTTGAGCACGTTAAGCAGTTGTCTGACGTTGCCAGGCCAGTCGTAGCGCTGCAAAAGCTCCAGAGCGTCCGCCTCGATCTCGCACGGGGTGCCGCTGCGCTTTTGCAAATAGTAGTGGGCGATGGCCGGGATATCGCAAGTCCGCTCGCGCAGGGGAGGAATCGCCAGCTTGATTCCTTCCAGCCGATAGAGCAAATCGCTGCGAAAACGGTTCATTTCGACTTCGTGCTCCAGGTTGCGGTTCGTGGCCGAGATGAAGCGGATGTTGCTCTGGCCGACCTGTTCGCCTCCGACCCGCATGAACTCTCCCGTTTCCAGCGTGCGGAGCAGCTTGACCTGAATCGAGAGAGGGGCTTCACCGATCTCATCGAGAAACAGCGTGCCGTTGTGCGCAAGCTCAAACAAGCCTTTTCGCGACTTGATCGCCCCGGTAAAAGCGCCTTTTTCAAAGCCGAACAACTCGCTTTCCAACAGCGACTCCGGAACGGCACCGCAGTTGAAGGCGACGAACGGCTGCTGAGCGCGGTTGCTCGCTCCGTGGAGAAAACGGGCCATCAGCTCCTTGCCCGTGCCTGTTTCTCCTTCAATCAGGACGTGAATTGCTTTTTTTGCCAACTTTTTGGCAATGGCCGTCACTTGGGCCATCGGACTTTCTGCTGAATACACGATACCATATTGCGCGGCCTCTTGGGATAGGTCATCTTTTTGCTTCGCCGAGGCAGACAGAACAGAGTCGATGACATGCTCCAGGCTGTCCAGGTCGTCAAACGGCTTTTCCAAATAGTCTTTGGCGCCCCACTGCATGGCTGTGACCGCCGATTTGATCGTGCTGTAGCCCGTCATAATCAGCACCTCGCACGCGGGATGGGCCGCCTTGATCTCGCGCAAAAGCTCCAGGCCGTCGGCGTCCGGCAGCTTCAAATCGACGAGGGCGGCATGAAAGTGCTGGGAGGCGTCATGCAGCAGCCGCTCGACCTGTTTGCCTGTATTCGCCACGACGACCTCGCAGTTTTTGCGCTGGAGAAAATAGGTGAAAAAGGTGGTTACTTCTGTCTCATCATCGACAATCAAAATTCGTTTCGGCTCCATGGTTGTCCTCCTCTCTCTCAAGCAGCGGCAGCAGCAGCGTGAACTTGCTGTAGCCGTTCTCTTCGCTTTCCGCAAACAGCCTGCCGCCGTGCGCTTCCGCGATGCCGAGACTGACGGATAAGCCCAGTCCGGTTCCTTTTGTCCGTTCCTTTGTGGAAAAGAACGGCTGGAAGATTTGCGGCAGTTGCTCCTTCGGGATGCCTGTCCCGTTGTCGTAAACGGACAAGCCTACGTAGCGGACGCCAGCTTCTTCTGCGAGAAACGAGCGAATGACAATTTGCGGCGCTTCACTGTCTGCGAGCGCGTCTCTGGCGTTCAGCAGCAGATTGATGACGATTTGCTCGATTTGATGGCGGCTTCCGTGGAACAGCAGGCTCGGCACGTTCATTTCCCGGGTTATGGTCAGGCCGGAGACAGACAACTGGTAGCCGATCAGCCCGAGCACATCTTCCACGACCTCGTCGATGGAGACAGTCTCAAACAAATATTCCTCCTGCCGGGAAAAAGTCAGCAAGTTTTGGATGATCTTTTTGCAGCGCACCCCGCACTGGTAAATGTCCCGCATGAGCGGAGCGGTGGGGCCATCCGCCATGTCGCGCAGGAGCAACTGGGAATTGCCGAGAATCGCAGTCAGCGGGCTGTTCAGCTCGTGGGCGATTCCGGCCGCCATTTCCCCGATTGCGGCCATTTTCGCGGATTGGATCAGTTGCGCCTCGATCTTGATTTTTTCGTTCACATCCTGGAACAAGAGGCTGTTTTCCACGACGACGCCAACGTGTCTGGCGACCAGCTCGATCAGCTCTGTTTCCTCCTTGTCTGCCTGGCGCTTTTCCTGGTGCAGCAAGGTCAAAAAGCCGAACGTCTGGTTCAACTGGCTGCGCAGCGGAACGGACGTGGCAAAATGCTGCGGCAGCACCTCCGCCAGCTTTTGGTGGACCTGCTCGATAAACAGCGCCGGATCGGCAGCCGCGGGCTGGGTCAAGGTGCGGCATTGCCAGTCGGAGTCGGTCCAGATGCACAAGTAAGAAGCGGGCATGCCGCCTTTTACGATTGTCAGCGCAAAGTGCTCGAAGGCGAGAATTTGCGACAGTTGCGCGGCGAGATAGCTGCTGGTTTGCGGCCAGGTGGCGTTGATCTGGATTTGCGTCAGCTCGTTGATGACGGCGAGCTGGCGGTTTTTCTTTTTCATTTCTTCCACGAGATAGACAAGCTCGCTGTAGTAGCTTTTGCGCGAGGACGATATCCCGGTGAGCTTTTCCAATATCTCCTGTTTGTTTTGCATGGCGGCCTCCTATAATGCTTGGCGAAAAAGGGCAGCGACGTCCTGGACGCTCATGTCGCGCGGGTTGGTGGTCATGCAGACGTCGAGCAGGGCGAGCGAGCTTAATAGCTCGATTTGCTCCGGGTGCAGCCCGATGGCAGACAGCGAGTGGGGGACGTCGAGGTCGTTTGCCAGGTCCTTCACCGCTTTCAGCGCGAGGCGGGAAGCGTCATGGGTGCTCAGGCCCGAAGTGTTCTCGCCCAGGCATTCGGCGATTTGCCTGTATTTTTCCGGGGCGGCAATGTAGTTGTATTCGAGTACGTGAGGCAAAAGGATCGCATTCACTTCCCCGTGCGGCGCGTCGAGAAAGCCGCCCAGTTGATGGGACATGGCGTGTACGGCTCCGAGGATGGCGTTGGAAAAAGCAATACCCGCCTGCAAGCTCGCCATGGCCATCGCCTGCTTGGCGCAAGCGTTGTACTGGCTGGCGGCAGATGGGCGCAAATGCTGGGCGATAAGCCGCATCGCCTGCAGCGAGTGTACCTCGGTGAGCGGTGTCGCGGCGAGGGAAATATACGATTCGATGGCATGCGTCAGGACGTCCATGCCTGTATTGGCGGTGAGCTGTCGGTCTTTGGTCATCAACGTTTGCGGGTCGATGATGGCGATATCGGGAATGAGCGATTTGGAGACGATCGTCATTTTTACTTTTCGCTCGCTGTCGACAATAATGGAAAACTGCGATACTTCCGAGCCGGAGCCAGCAGTGGTCGGCACCATGACCATGGGCGGGAGCGGATGCAGGATGCGATCGACGCCTTCGTACTGGACGATGCTGCCTTCGTTGGTGGCAAGCAGGGCGATGGCTTTGGCCGCATCAATGGCGCTGCCGCCGCCAACGCCGAGAATCGCGTTGCACTCGCCCGCGCGGTAAGCGGCGATTCCGGCGTGAATCTCGTAATCTTTGGGATTGGCTGTCACGTTTGTCCATAGATGATAATCGAGGTGTTGCTGCTGCAAGTAGTGGATGATCCGCTCGACCCAGCCTGCCTTCACGACACCGGGGTCGCTGACAAGAAAGACACGGGAGGCACCCAATCTGCGAAGACTTTCCCCGACTTGGCCGATGGACTGGTTTCCGAAGATGATCTCCGGTGTCATGAACTTGGATATTTGCATGCTTTTACCCCCTTTTTCCGCTATGTAGTAATACCGCAGACAGGGGAGAATCCCCTTTTTTGGCCAAAAGCTTGGCTGGCTGGCCGAATTTTTGGCTGAGTGGGCCGAAAAAACGGCCAGTCCGAGTGCGAATTTCCGCGACATATCGCGAAAAACCGCGAAATGTAAAGCGCTTACAGTTTGGCATGCTGCTTGCAATGATAAAGGGACGTAAGCGGATTACCGTCGAACAGGCATACATAATGCCCAGGGGGAAAGAGGAGGATGGTCCAAATGAAAGCAGCAGTGGTCAACGAGTTCCATCAAAAGCTGGAAGTGAAGGAAGTAGCGGTCCCAGAGGTCGGCTACGGCGAGGTTTTGGTGAAAATCAAGACGTGCGGCGTCTGCCATACTGACTTGCATGCGGCGCACGGAGACTGGCCAGTCAAGCCAAAACTGCCGCTGATTCCGGGACACGAAGGCGTAGGCGTGGTTGAAAAGCTCGGCGAAGGCGTCACGTCGCTCAAGCTGGGCGATCGCGTAGGTATCCCGTGGCTGTTCTCGGCGTGCGGCGAATGCGACTACTGCCTCACAGGCTGGGAGACGCTGTGCCTGCAGCAGCTCAATGGCGGCTACTCCGCAGATGGAGCTTACGCAGAGTATTGCGTAGCGCCGGCAGCTTATGTCGCGCGCATTCCGGATGAGCTGGGCGACGTAGAGGCAGCGCCGATTTTGTGCGCAGGAGTCACTACTTACAAAGCACTGAAGGTCGCGAACGTGAAGCCGGGCGAATGGGTAGCGATTTACGGCATCGGCGGACTGGGCCACGTAGCGTTGCAATATGCAAAGGCGATGGGCTACAACGTCGTCGCGGTAGATATTCACCAGGAAAAACTGGACTTGGCAAAAGAACTAGGGGCTGACCTGACCGTCAACGGCAGCGAGGTTGATCCTGTGCAGGCGATTCAGGAGCAGATCGGCGGCGTACACGGCGCGATCAGCGTGGCTGTGACGAAAAAAGCGTTTGAACAGGCGTACAAGTCCGTTCGCCGCGGCGGCTCGCTCGTCGTAGTCGGCTTGCCGAATGCGGAGTTGCCAATCCCGATTTTCGATACAGTGCTCAACGGCGTAACCGTCAAAGGCTCGATCGTCGGAACGCGCAAAGACATGCAGGAAGCGCTCGACTTCGCCGCGCGCGGCAAAGTCCGCGCCATCATCGAAACCCAGCCACTCGATAAAATCAACGAGGTGCTGGAGCGCTTGGAAAAAGGCCAAGTCAATGGCCGCGTCGTTTTGACAATGGAATAATCGCATAAGGGAAGAGGGGGGAGCTGCTGCTCGCCAGTCGTTTTCATTGACTGGCGGGTGGCAGTTTTTTTGTGGAAGCCCATCAGCGTGAAGGGGAGCAAAAATCGCAGTGACTAGAGACGGTTGCTCAGACTCGTCTATTTGTGAACTCCCTCCGAAGCTCTATCTACTATGAGAGTAACGTCAACGAATAGCGCATTTACAATGTCGAGGAACTTTAGACACTCAAAAAGTCGGTTTCGCTAGAAGCGTAACCGACTTTTTGGCAGTTAATTTGAAGCTTTTCTTGTACGAAGGCATCGAATGATTGCGGCGCAGATACTTTTACCGCCTCGCCATCAGCCGCTTCTTGTTCCACTAGCTTCCATCTTAATTTTGCCGTGTCATCTTTCTGATAAGTAAACTTTTTATTCTCACCATTTTGCTTCTTCAAAAGGACAACTGCTTCATCCAGGCTATTTTTAATGTAAATCGCCGGGGCAAAATCTCCTTTCTCAATCTCGTTCGTTTGGAAGATGGTTTCGCCCATGGGCAATCGTAAAAAGGTATAGTCATCTGTCGACATCTCTTCTGGTCGGTCAAGACTATCTGCTCGAAAAAGTTGGTAGTCGCTGTCATCAAAACGAAATACTGCTGCCGCTCTATCATAAGCAACTTCAAGTTTTTCCTCAATGTGCTTTTCTAAATAGCTTCTATATTCGGCTACATTACTCTTGCTTGCAAGAACAGATGCGCCAGGAATGGATACAGCGGCAACGAGTAAACAACTAAACATGATTTTCGCTTGCTTTTGCATAAACACTGCTCCTTTTTGGAGATTCTATCGCAAAATTTCCATGTTTTTCTATTTTGTATAGGATCAAATTTTTATCTAAGTCGGATGAAATTGCAAAGAAAAAGTTAACCCCATCCATGAAAACAGGTCGATCTGGCTTCTCTTTCGCAAAATGTTTATTATAATTAGATGTAAGTAATTATATTTAGATATATATAGTATGGGGGTGCGAAAGAGTCATGGTAACCGCACAAGAGCAAACAGAAAAGCTGTGGCTGGTCGCCAAGCGGATGGAGCCGCATCTGGCCCGGAGGCAGGCGAAGATGGACAAGCTGTTGAACATGCTCCTGGTGCACGAGCTTGTCAGCCACGGCGGCGAAACCGGCCAAAACGCCGCGCCGCTAAAGGGGGCCATACAGACAAGGCCGGACCGCAGCGACCTGCTCACTCACGAAGAACAGGAGCAACTATGGAAAGAACTGTGCAGCAAGGAAAGCTACGAAGCAAAAGTCGCGCAGGCCATCATCCATATGAGTGACCAAATCAAATGGTAATCCGACGCCATTGCCGTCTTCGCAAAGACTGGTATTGGCATTTTTTTTTGCCCGCACACAATAGGCGAATGTGCCATAGGTTATGGTAGCTTTTCAGGAGCTGAGGTGGTGCTTGTGAGACGCCCGCACAACCGGGCTGATTGGATCGGCGCGTTGTTTTGCATGGCGATTGGCGTCATGATTTCGCTGGAGGCGTATCGGTTACAAGCTTATGCGCAGTCCTTGTACGTAGGAGACCATACGCTGCCTGCGATACTCGGGTTTTTGTTCGTCATGCTCGGGGGCGTGCTTTTGGTACAGTCTTATCCCGGCAAAGCGCACGCTGCGCCGCCGCGTCAGGCAGTTGCGCCGGGAGACGAAAGACCGCGCGTTTTGTTTGCATGGTTGAGTCTTCTACTCTACGCGTGGCTGATTGGCGCGATGGGTTATTTGCTTGCTACGGCGCTTGCTTCCGTTGCCTTTTTTATGTTGATCGGCTTTTATCGATTGTACGTCGCTGTTTTCTACTCGCTTCTGTTGACTGGCGCTATGTACGCGGTGTTTATTTTGTGGCTGCAAATGCCTTTCTCTGGCGGGGATTTGTGGTAGGAGGTGCTGACCATCGATACGCTGCAGCTTTTGCTGGCCGGATTTGCGACTGCGTTTAGCCTGGAAAATCTGCTCATGGCAGCGCTCGGGGCTTTGATTGGCACCTTTGTAGGGGTGCTGCCGGGGCTGGGGCCAACTTCGGCGATCGCGATCTTGCTGCCGGTGACGACCGTGCTGGAGCCGACCCAGGGCATGATTATGCTGGCTGGCATTTATTACGGGGCGATGTATGGCGGCTCTACGACGGCGATTCTGCTCAATATACCGGGCGAGCTGTCGTCCGTTCCTACTTGTCTGGATGGTTACCCGCTGGCCCAGCAAGGGAAGGGCGGGCCAGCGCTCGGCATCTCGGCCATCGCGTCGTTTGTCGCCGGGGTAGTCGGCGTGATCGGGCTGGTGTTTTTCGCGCCGTTGCTCGCCGATCAGGCATTGAAGTTCGGGCCGCCTGAATATTTTGCGCTGATGCTGCTCGCGCTCACCTTGATGGTCAGCCTGTCGGGCGGCTCGCTGTTGAAATCGTTTTTGATGGGGGCGTTCGGCTATGCGCTGTCATTGGTCGGCCTGGGGCCATCGTCCGGCATGCCGCGCTTTGACTACGGCATCTCGTCGCTCGTGGGCGGCTTGGACATGATTAGCATCATCATCGGGCTGTTTGCCATTACCGAGGTGCTCAAGGGCATCGCGGAAAAGCGCAAGGCGACCGTAATTGGCAAGCCTGGTAGCGTTTATCCGCAAAAGGCGGACATGAAAAAAAGCGCCGCGCCGATGCTTAGAGGCGGGCTTGTCGGGTTTTTCCTCGGGCTGCTTCCAGGCTGCTCGGCGGCGATTACGGCTTTTTTGGCTTACGATCTGGAGAAAAAAGTTTCCCGCCAGCCGGAGAAATTCGGAACCGGAGCGATCGAAGGTGTGGCAGCGCCGGAAGCGGCCAACAACGCGACCAGCAGCGCGGGCTTCATCCCGTTGTTTTCGCTCGGCATCCCGTCTTCTCCGCCGCTCGCGATCTTGCTCGCAGGTCTGATGATTTACGGCCTGACGCCTGGCCCGGTGTTGTTTGCGCAGCATGCCGACTTCGTCTGGACGGTGATCGCCTCCATGTTCATCGGCAACATGATGCTTTTGGTGCTGAATTTGCCGATGGTCTGGCTCTGGGTGAAACTGACCCGGGTTCCGTTTGGCATCATGGCCCCAGTCATTTTGATGCTGTGCACGATCGGGGCGTACAGCGTGCGCAACAGCATGTTTGACGTCTGGATTGCCTTTTTGTTCGGCGGACTTGGCTACCTGTTTGTGAAGTATAAATGGCCTGTCGTGCCGCTGATTTTGTGCTTCATTCTCGGGCCGCTGCTGGAGGAATCGTTCATCCAGACGATGGCGATGGGAAGCGGCTCGCTCGGTATCGTGCTGTCCCGCCCTTTGTCGCTGTCGATTTTGCTTGCGGCCGCGGTACTGTTGATCGTATCCCTTGTGCTGAACAGGCGAACCCGCCAGCGGTTGCGGGAGGAGCAGAAAAAAGGCGTGGACGTAGCCTAGTGTAGAGACGGGAGGAAAAGTAGTGAAAGGATACAAACATTGGGTGTCGGTCACGATGTCTTTTTTGCTGGCGGCAACCGTGAGCGCCTGCGCGACCGGGCAGTCCGTCCAGGGCGAAACGGCTGCGGCCTATCCGACCCGGCAAATCGAGTACATCGTGCCGTATTCAGCCGGAGGCGGCGTCGATCTCGTCGCGAGAGCCACCGCTGACTATTTGAGCAAGGAATGGGGCCAGCCGATCGTCGTGGTCAACAAGGCGGGCGGCGGCGGTGCCGTGGGAGCCGAATTTGCCTTGAAGCAGGCGAAAAACGACGGCTACACGGCACTGGCGGTCAACGTGTCGAATACGACGATGCTGGCCGCTGGCATGAAAAATCCCCCGATTCAAAACGAAGACCAGATTTATACAGCGCGGATCGGCAAAGGGACGCTCGCCTTTGCCGTCAAAGCCGACGCGCCGTGGCAAGACTTCGCCGCTTTTTCCCAGTGGGTCAGGGAAAACCCGGAAGAGCTGACCTGGACTTCGGTGGGACCCGCGGGCTTTTCCGCATTCGGCGTGGCCCAGTGGCTGGATGCCATCGGCGCGGATTTTTCCAAGACGAGGATGATCGTGACCAAAGGCGCTTCCGATTCCGTCCCCAAAGTAGCGGGCGGCCACGCGGTATTGGCTGTGCACACAGTCGGCGAGATCATGCCGATGCTTGCGGCGGGCAAGGTGAAAATTCTCGCGGTTGCCGGAGAGGAGCGCAGCCCGTTTTTGCCTGATGTCCCTACCGCGCAGGAGCAGGGCATCGACGGCCTGACGGTGTTCTGGTGGACCGGAGTGTCGTTTGCCAAAGGCACGCCTGATGCCGTCATCCAAAAGTGGGAAGAAGGCATCGCCAAAATGACGAGCGACCCGGCCTATTTGCAAAAGCTCGGCGAGATACAGGTCGAGCCTGCTTATGCGGATCGCCAGCAGTTCACGCAGGACACGGAGAAGGAGACGGGCGTGTACACCGAGCTGGCGACGAAAAAAGGCATCCGCAAATAAACAGGGGCGGGGTCCGGATGAGGAGTCCGCACGAGCAGTTCGCGCGCAAAACCCCGGAAAAGGGCACACCGCTCTTTTTCCGGGGTTTTTGGTGCACGGTTCATTTGGCTGGCTGCTGGCAGATGTCGCTGATCGCATCGAAAAGGGACAAGTACCAGGCATAGCGCTGCTCGGGAATAGGCAGCAGATGGCGGATGTTCAAAGGCAATCCGTAATCAAGCTCGGCGATATCTCCATGCGCTTCCGAAACGGGAGCAGTCCCCCAGCAATTGTACACGCGCAAGGAAGTAGATCCGTCCTCTGCCTGATAGCCGGAAGCGAAGACGACGTATTCCACGCCACGTTCAAACCGGTAATGGCAGCTTCCGGGAGCGGACAACGTGCGGCGCTCCGGGAGCTTGTCCCCTTTCCACGTTTTCGTGACCGCGAAAATCACCTCTTCATCCTCGCCGTTTTGGCGGATGTCCGTGACGACGCCCTGAAAGACAGCTTCTGTTTTTTCCAACCGCTTCGTCGCACTCTGTTCTCCGCAGGAGCAGGCTTGGGCGGAAGGGGTAGGATAGACGAGGAAGCCGAGCAGGATGAATGCCAAAACAGCCGCTACGCATTTGCGTAACCATTTGTGGATGTGCATGTTGGAATCACCTCATCGAAGAGACGGGCGAAGGGGTGGAAAAGTTACCATATTATAGGAAGGGTGATGATGCTCGTTTGGGGCGTAGCAGGGCGCTTACGGGTAAAAGGAAGGGATAGGAGACGGGAGGAGACGGGAGGAGACAGGTGGAGACAGAGACAGGAATTGTCGTTTTGTGATTTTTTGGCAGGCGAGTTCGGAGGGACGAATTTGTCGTCGGCATGAGCGGGCGGGGGGCAGGATTCGCTCGCAAGTAGCCAGCAGCAATGTGCATCATTGCCGTAAAAGTTGGGAGCGGGGAGGCAAGGGGCCAGGTATTCAGCAAGAAAGGGAAGGAGTGCTCGGAGTCTGTCAGCTCTCCAGCCGGAAAACGAAGGGACGTCCCCAACCAGCTTCCCAACCAGAAAACAAGGATCGCCGAAACCAGCCCCTCTGCCAACTAGCAAGTAACCCCCTCCCCTTGAACCTATTCCAACTCACCCAAATCCCGACAATACTTCTGAATCAGCTTCGTCGCTTTCGTCTGGCTCACGCCCAGGTCAGCGGCGACTTTGCGGGTTGTGCGGTGCTTTTGGCACGAGCGCCGGACCATCTGTTTTTCCACCTCCGCCAGCGCTGCGTCGAGCGTCTGGGGCAGCGGAGGACTTCCGGCCGAAGACAAAGGCAGATGATTCCGGTTATGCTGATGAATAATGTCCGGCAAATCGGCCGGGGTGATGATCGACTCTGTCGTGACTACGAGCCGCTCGATCATGTTTTCCAGTTGGCGCACATTGCCCGGCCAGGAATAGCTGCTCAAAGCTTGCAGCGTCTCCTGGGAAATCAGTCGGTCCACGCCGTATTTTTTGTTGCAGCGGTTGATGAAATAATAGGTGAGGGGTACGATGTCTTCAGGGCGCTCGCGCAGCGGCGGGATTTTCAGGTCGATCACGTTGAGCCTGTAGTACAGGTCCTCGCGAAACTGCTTGTTTTCCACCATCTTGGACAAGTCCCGGTTGGTCGCGGACAAAATGCGAATGTCCACCTGCTTGTACTCGGTGCCGCCGACAGGCAAAAAGCGGTGCTCCTGAATCACCTGCAGCAGCTTGGCCTGGATTTTCAGCGGCAGTTCGCCGATCTCGTCCAAAAAGATCGTGCCGTTGTTCGCCGCCTCGATCAGCCCGATCTTGCCGCTTTTGCTCGCTCCGGTAAACGCGCCTTGCGAATAGCCGAACAATTCTGACTCCAGCAGCTCCTCCGGGATCGCAGCGCAGTTGATCGTCAAAAACGGCCCGTTTTTGCGGCGGCTCATCTGGTGAATGAAAGCGGCGAACGCGCCTTTTCCCGTGCCGGACTCGCCTTGCAAAAGAATCGTCGAGTCGACCAGGGCGATTTTGTGGCAAAAGGTGAGCAAGTCCTTCATCTTCTGGCTGTTCGTGATGATGTTGTTAGGCAGTTGGTTTTGGTCGGCGGGTTCCTGATCGGTGTGCATGATTTTCTTGAAGTTCTGCTCATGGGCGGTAATGACGACGAGCTCGATCTCCTTCGTCCGGTTCAGGATGGGGACGGCTGTCGTGACAAGCTCGCCGCCGTAGTAGGTCGTCTGCTTGATGGTGACGGGCTTCTTTTCCTGCATGACGATCGGGATGATCGAGGGCGTCCAGTAGCCTTGCTTGAACAGCTCCTCGTTGCGCTTGCCGATGACCTCCGAGCGCTTGAGCCCGTAGTGCTGGGCGCATATTTTGTTCATGAAGACGATCCGTGTCTCGCCGTCGACCACGTAAATTTCATCGGTGGAATGGTCGAGGATTTTTTCCAAAATATCCGTGCTCATTTCAATGATGAAGCCATTTTCCGACTCTTTGAACATGGGAACCTCCGCGCGTGCAGCCGTTTTTCCCATCATACCACGCGTGAGTGCAAATCGGTTCGAAATGAACCTGAATAAACTCAATTTTCCTAATAATTTTACTATTATCACCGTGATAACCGTGGTTTTCGCATGTGGCATCGTTTTTGCAAAAAGGAGGGGCAAGACCGTAACCAATAATGATGCCGCATGGTGCGAAAACGAAAGGGGTCATGGCAGATGTCTATCCAAGAAGCAAAGGTTGGTTTCACTACCCGCGAGGTGAAAACGCTTCCTTACCGTCTATACACCGATCCGGAGGTGCTTCGCGCAGAGCAGGAAAAGATTTTTGCCCGCTCGTGGCAGTTTGTCGGGCATATCAGTCAGGTCGAAAATCCCGGCGACTTTTTTACCTGTGACGTGGCAGGTGAGCCGATCCTTGTCGTGCGAGGGCGGGAAGGTACGCTGCGCGCATTTTACAACGTCTGTCCGCACCGCGCGACGAAGCTGGAGAAAAACGCCGAGGGCAACAAGAAAATTTTGCAATGCGGCTACCACGGGTGGACGTTCCAGCTCGACGGTTCGCTGAACAAGGCGCCGAACTTTAAAAACGGCGAGCAACTGTGCGCAGCAGAAGCCTGTCTGCGCCAGGTGAGGCTGGAGGTGCAAGCGTCGCTGATTTTCGTCAACCTCGATGATGACGCGGTTCCGCTGGCGGCTTCCTACGGCGACTTTTTCGCTGATCTGGCGGCGTTTCCGTTTTTGGGCGAGTTGAAAAAATACAGCGTCAACACGCGGGTCATCAAATCGAACTGGAAAGCGTTCATCGACAACTACCTGGAATGCGACCATTGCCCGATTGCCCATCCCGGCTTTACCGCTACGCTCGATTTGACGAAGTACCAGATCATCCAGTGTGAAAATTACTCCGTGCAAGGGACGGTCGTCAAGCCGGATAAGCAACTCGGCTCGGTTGAACTGAATAAGGCGGAGATGCAGGGCGGCCGTTTTTACTGGCTGTGGCCGAACCTGATGCTGACGATCTATCCGGGGCCGGGCAACATGTCGCTGATCCAGATGGTGCCGATCGACCACGAGACGACATTGGGCGTGTACACGTATTTGTTCCGCCATGACGAGTTGACGCAGGAAGAAAAAGATTTGATGGCGTTTACCGAGCAGGTGCGGGTCGAGGACGTGGAGCTGGTTGAGCTGGAGCAGATCGGCTTCAAGTCCCGCGCCTTCCAGAAAGGGAAGTTTTCCGCAACCGAGCACGCCGTCCTGCAGTTCCACGAGATGGTGCTGAAGACGTTGGGGATCGAAGAGGCGCAAGCATGAAAAGAGGGGAGGGACCAGCGATGCACACGATGCAAAAAAGCTTGTTCATCAACGGCGAGTGGGTAAAAGCGGGGCAGTACACGGAGCTGCGCTCTCCGTATTCCGGGGAAGCGCTCGCCGAGATTCCGGCGGCAAACGAAGAAGAGACAAAGCAGGCAATCGCGGCTGCCTACGCGGCAAAAGCCATCATGGCGAAAATGCCGGCGCATCGCCGCGCTGCGATTCTCGAAAGCCTGGTGAGCCTGCTTCGCGAACGCAGCGAGGAGGCGGCCACGATCATCGCGCAGGAGGCGGCGAAACCGATTGCGGTAGCGAGAGGCGAAGTCGCGCGCACGATTGAAACGTACAAGTTCGCCGCCGAAGAGGCCAAGCGCATTCACGGAGAGACGTTGCCGCTCGACGCCGCTCCCGGCGGGGAAGGCCGGCTCGCCTATACGCTGCGCGAACCGATTGGCGTAATTGGCGCGATTACCCCGTTTAATTTTCCGATGAATCTCGTCGCGCACAAGGTCGGGCCTGCCATCGCAGCGGGCAACACGATCGTGCTCAAGCCCGCCTCGCAGACGCCGCTGTCCGCCTTTTTCATCGCAGAGCTGTTGGCAGAAGCGGGCTTGCCTGCCGGGGCATTGAATGTCGTGACGGGGAGCGGCCGCGTCGTCGGCGATCTGATCGTCACGGACGAGCGGGTCAACATGGTGACGTTTACAGGCAGTCCGGGTGTCGGCATTGGCATCCGCAACCGGGCAGGCTTGAAGCGGACGACACTGGAGCTTGGCTCCAACTCCGCCGTCATCATCGACAAAGGCGTCGAGCTTGAGCCGCTGATTGCCCGCTGCATCACCGGAGCGTTTTCGTTTCAGGGGCAGGTGTGCATCTCGTTGCAGCGCGTGTACGCGCATGCGGAGGTGTACGACGCGTTCGTGGAAAAATTCGTCGCAGCCGCAAAGGCGCTGCGGTTAGGCAGCCCGCTCGACGAGACGACAGACATCTCCGCCCTGATTTCCCCGGGTGACGTGCAGCGGACGCTGGACTGGATTGACGAGGCGCGACGGGCGGGAGCGACGGTGGCCGCAGGCGGCAGGGCAGAGGGCAACATCCTGCAGCCGACCGTGATTCTCGATGCCGGGCCTTCGCTCAAAGTCTCCTGCCAGGAAGTGTTTGCCCCAATTGTTTTGGTGAACCGGGTGAACTCGGTCGAGGAAGCGATTGAGCGCGTGAACGATTCCCGGTTCGGGCTGCAGGCAGGCATTTATACGGAAAACGTGCACACAGCGCTCGACGCCGCAGAGAAACTGCATGTCGGGGGCGTGCTGATTAACGACATCCCGACCTTCCGCGTGGACCACATGCCGTACGGCGGCGTCAAAGAAAGCGGAACGGGCCGGGAAGGGATCAAATACGCGATCGAAGAAATGACGGAGTTGAAGCTGGTGATCTGGAACCGGCGGCAATGATCTATTTCATGACGAGGAGAGATGCGGATGATTTGCTTTGACAAGGTCACGAAGACGATCAATGGCGCGCCGATTATCAAAAGCCTGGACCTGTACATCGGCGCGGGCGAGCTGTTTGTGCTGATCGGGCCGAGCGGCTGCGGCAAGACGACCACGATGAAAATGATTAACCGCCTGATCGAGCCGACATCAGGAAAAATTACCATCAACGGCGAAGACATCGCGAAAAAAGATCCGGTTATGCTCAGGCGGGGCATCGGCTACGTCATCCAGCAGATCGGCCTGTTCCCGCACATGACCATCGCGCAAAACGTCGCCCTGGTCCCGAAGCTGAACAAGACCGATCCGGCCGTCTACGAGAAACGGGTAGATGAGCTGCTCGCTCTGGTCGGACTGGAGCCGAAAAAATACAAGGACAGGTACCCGGCCGAACTGAGCGGCGGACAGCAGCAGCGCGTCGGGGTGATTCGGGCGATGGCGGCAGACCCGCCGATCATTTTGATGGATGAGCCGTTTTCCGCCCTGGACCCGATCAGCAGAGAGCAACTCCAGGATGAGTTTGTCCGTCTGCAAAAGACGATTCATAAAACCATCGTCTTCGTCACGCACGACATGGATGAAGCGATCAAAATTGCCGACCGCATTTGCCTGATGAACGACGGGGCTGTCGTGCAAATCGACACGCCGGACCGCCTGTTGCAGCACCCGGCCAACGATTTTGTCGCGGATTTTATCGGCGTCAAGCGGCTCAAACGGCCGAGCGAAAAGTTTCCGCGCTCCGGCGCTTTGTAGGGGGAGGGACGGGCATGAGCGATTTCTTTGCCTTTTTGTCCGAGCGGCACGAGCAAATTCTCTCGCTTGTCTGGGAGCATTGCTACATTTCCTTGCTCGCTGTGCTTGCGGGATTCATCCTTTCCGTTCCCCTTGGCATTTTATTGACGAGAGCAGAGCGAATCAGCCAGTATGTCATCGGCGTCGTCAACATTTTGCAGACGATTCCGAGCCTGGCGCTGTTGGGCTTCATGATTCCGTTTTTGGGCATTGGCGCTTTTCCGGCCGTCGTCGCGCTGTTTTTGTACTCGCTTTTGCCGATGCTGCGCAACACCTACACAGGTATCCGCGAGGTGGAGCCGTCGCTGATCGAAGCGGCTCGCGGGATGGGCATGACCAATCTGCAAATTTTGTTCAAGGTAGAAATTCCGCTGGCGATCTCGATCATCATGGGCGGCTTGCGGACAGCGACGATCTATACGATAAGCTGGGCGACGCTCGCCGCTGTCGTGGGGGGCGGCGGCTTGGGCTACCTCGTCTTCACGGGGCTTGGCAACTCGAATGACAACATGCTGTTGACAGGGGCGCTCCTGACTGCCCTGCTCGCGGCGTTCGCCGACCTCGTCACGCGCAAGTTCCAGCGCATGTGCACACCGCGAGGCTTGCGGAAGTGAGCAGAGCGATCCAATAACAGGTTGAGAGAAAAAGGGGGCAATGAATGTGGGGATGAGAGTGCTTTTTCGCACGCTGTTTTTGGCGGTCCTGGCGGTTGCGCTGGTCACGGGCTGTTCGAAGGGGGGAGCTGGAAACACCGTTCAGCTCGGTTATCAGCCTACCTCCGAGCAAGAGATTATCGCCAACATGCTGAAAAAACTGATTGAAGCCAATTCCAGCCTGAAGGTGGAAATGGTCGGCGGGCTCGGCGGAACGCCTGTCGTGCTCAAAGCGATGCAAAACAACGACATCCAGATTTCCGCCGTCCGCTACGTAGGGACAGATCTCACGAGCAGTCTCGGCATGACCGAATTTCCGAAAGACCCTGCCGCCGCCTTCGACCTGGTCAAGCAGGGCGTCAAGGAAAAGTTCGACCAGGAATGGTTTCCGTCCTACGGCTTTGACAACACGTACATTTTTACGGTGCGCAAAGATATCGCGGAAAAATACGGCCTGAAAAAGATTTCCGACCTGCAGGCGCACGCCGCCGAAATGAAGCTGGCAACAGACGCGGGCTGGCTGGAGCGGACCAACGACGGCTATCCGGCGTTCAAAAAGGAGTACGGCCTGGAATTTGCCAAGGCGATTCCGATGGACATCGGGCTGGTCTACAAAGCGGTGAAAAATGGCGACGTGGACATCGTGCTCGCCTATTCGACGGACTCGCGCCTGAAGGAGTACGATCTGGTCACGCTGGAGGACGACAAGCATTTCTTCCCGAACTACACGGCCTCGCCTGTCGTGCGCAACGACGCGCTCAAAAAGCATCCCGAGCTGGCGGACATTTTGAACAAGCTGGCGGGCAAAATCGACACGAAGACGATGACGGCGCTCAATTACCAGGCGGATGTGGAAAAGCTGGAGCCAGCGGAAATCGCCCAAAAGTTTTTGACCGAGCAAGGGCTTTTGCAGCCGTAGCGACCTTTTGCCAGAAAAGGAGGCAGATTCGATGGACAGCATCCTCGACATAATCGGCGTCATGAACAAATATTCGGAGCAAATCCTGGAGCTGACGGGGGAACATCTGTTCATGAGCATCAGCGCCATCGTCATTGCGATTGCACTCGGCCTTCCCCTGGCGATCCTGATGACGAAAAACCGGACGCTGGCCGTGGCGATCCAGACGACGATCAACATTATCCAGACCATTCCGTCCATTTCCATGCTGTTGATTATCATGATTTTCCTCGGCCTGGGCTATGACACGGCCATCGTCGCCCTGGCGCTGTACTCGATGCTGCCGATCATCGCCAACACGTACGCGGGACTGACTGGCGTGGACAAAAACATGATCGAGGCGGGAACAGGCATGGGCATGACGTCCGGCCAGCTCTTGCGCATGGTCATGATCCCGCTGGCGATGCCGATTATTTTGGCGGGAGTGCGGGTAGCGGCCGTTGTAGCGATCGGGGCGGCCACGATGGCGACGTTTGTCGGCGCGGGCGGTCTGGGCGAAATGATCTTGCGCGGCATCTCCACGACTGACGATCAAAAAATTTTGGCCGGGGCCATACCAGCCGCGCTGCTCGTCATCCTCGTCGACTTGCTGCTCGGGCTTGTCGAGAAAAAATCGAGCTTCCGCCTGCGCGCAGCGAAAAACAAATAGGAAGGGGCGAGCAAACGATGAGAAAACTGGTGTGCATCGGCGACAGCTTTACGGAAGGGCTGGGCGTGCCGAAAACGGCGGCCTGGCCCGCGCTCCTGCAGCGCGAACTGGGGGTGGAGGTCATCAACAAAGGCATTTCGGGGGACACGACAGGGGGAATGCTCGGCCGGTTCACCCACGATGTCGTTTGGCAAAACCCTTCGCATGCGCTCATCATCGGCGGCGGCAACGATTTGTGGTGGGATGTCAGCGAAAATGCGCTGCTCGCCAATATGTACGCCATGGTCAAGCAAGCGCTGCACCACGGCATCGTGCCGATCATCGGCGCGTCCGGCTCCGGCTTCGACCCGGGCCAGGTAGACGGCGAGCAGGTCTGGGAGCCTGTAGCCGGCTATGGCACGCTGTTGCGGCGCGGCAAGGAATACGCGGCGGCGCTGGAAGAGATGGCGAAAAAAAGCGGCCTGTTGTTCCTCAGCTTTCAGGGCATTTTCCACGACGAGCGGGGCGAGGTCGACCAGACGTACTTTGCGGGCATAGACGGACTGCATCCAAATCAAGCGGGGCATGCGAAAATCGCCGGAGCGGCCGCTTCGTTTTTACGGGAAGTGATCGTATGAAAAAAACGTGGCAGATCGCAGTGATTGCAGGAGACGGCATCGGGCCGGAGGTGCTTCGGGAAGGGATCAAGGTGCTGGACACGGCGGCACGGCTCGACGGCAGCTTCGAGCTGCAATTTCACGATTTTCCATGGGGCTGCGAGTACTACGCCAAACACGGCAAGATGATGGACGAGGACGGGATGGAGCAGCTCCGCAAGTTTGACGCGATCTACCTGGGGGCTGTCGGCTATCCGGGAGTGCCGGACCACATTTCGCTGTGGGATTTGCTTTTGCGCATTCGCAAAGGGTTCGAGCAGTACGTCAACATCCGCCCGATCAAGCTGCTGCGCGGCGCTCCTTGCCCGCTCGCTGGCGTGCCGCGAGAAGCGGTCGACATGCTGTTCATTCGCGAAAACAGCGAAGGCGAATACGCGGGGGCAGGAGAGTGGCTGTTTCGCGGAAAGCCGGAGGAAGTGGTGCTGCAGACAGGCGTGTTCTCGCGCAAAGGGACGGAGCGGATTATCCGCTACGCGTTTGCGACGGCCCGCGAACTGGGCAAGTCGCTGACGAGTATCAGCAAAGGCAACGCGCTCAACTACTCGATGGTTTTCTGGGACGAGGTGTTTGCAGAAGTCGCCAAGGAATACCCCGATGTGCCGACGCATTCGTATTTGGTCGATGCGGCGAGCATGTTCATGATAAAAGAGCCGCAGCGGTTCGAGGTCGTCGTCACTTCCAACCTGTTTGGCGACATTTTGACCGATCTGGGCGCGGCGATTGCCGGAGGGCTGGGCCTGGCGGCGGGGGCCAACATCAACCCCGAGCGCACGTATCCGTCGATGTTCGAGCCGATTCACGGGTCTGCCCCGGACATCGCGGGAAAAGGCATCGCCAACCCGCTGGCGGCAATCTGGTCGGCGAGCCAGATGCTTGAATTTTTCGGCTACAAGCACCTCGCTGAACTGGTGCTGCAAGGGATCGAGGAGACGCTGGTGGAACACGAGGTGCTCACGCCGGACATGGGCGGGACGTCCGCGACCGCAGAGGTGGGGGACGAGGTCGCAGGCAAAATCATCCGCCTGTTTCAGCAGAGTGGACATATAGTCTGAACCGATGGGAGGCTCCGCCGCTTGGATGGCGGAGCCGACTTTTTGAGGAGAGGGTGTCGCATGATTTATGTGACGATTGCGTTGATCCAGATTATTTACGTCGCGCTCAATTCCCTGCGGGTCGTGCTGATGATAAAAGGCCGAAACTACGCGGCCGCGAGCTTGTGCACGGTCGAGATTTTTGTCTATTTGTCCGGGTTGTCGATCGTTTTGAACTACATGGATTCGTTCTGGGGGATTTTCACGTACTGCCTGTCGTATGGAGTGGGGACGTTGCTCGGCATGTACATCGAACAAAAAATCGCCCTCGGCTACATGACGCTGCAAGTGATTACGGCCAATGAAGCGGAGCTGACCAGCGTGCTCAAGGAAAAGGGCTACGGCGTGACCAAGTGGCACGGCTCCGGCCTGTACGGGACGCGGATGATTTTTCTCATTTTGGCCAAGCGCAAAAATTACCTGGATGCGATCAAAACGATCCAGCAAATCGATCCCGGCGCCTTTATCATCTCCTCGGAGCCGAAGACGTTTGTCGGCGGGTTTACGCCGGGGAAGCTAAACTGAAAGCACGCCTGTTCCAAGCCTGCCTGCGCCAAGCCCGCGCATAAAAAGGTGCCGTGCAGCATCAGGGGAGC
This sequence comes from Brevibacillus sp. NSP2.1, assembly GCF_000470975.2. NCBI lineage: Bacteria > Bacillati > Bacillota > Bacilli > Caryophanales > Paenibacillaceae > Brevibacillus > Brevibacillus sp. NSP2.1. Next base: position 1,282,542 of record NZ_CP048274.1, read on the forward strand.
GCGGCATCTTTTTGCTGTCTGCCCTGGGTGGTGCGGCAGCTTGTGACGACCCGGCTTGCGGAATCGCGTTTTTGCCCGTGCAGGCGTTAGGCTGGTTGGCCCCGGTGTTTGTGAAGGCAGTTGCCATTTTCTTTGCCGTCTGCTCATAAAATACTATCTGATAGGCGAATTGCCAGCTTTTGGTTTGGGGCGACTGAGTGGCAAGGTTGCGGCCGGAGAAAAAGGGCGGCTCTGGCAGTGGAGCACAGCCGGATTGCCGAGGCGAACCAGTGCCAAGCGGTCAGAGTTGTCCAATCGCCGGACAGAGGTGTCTCGTAACTGTCCGCTGTCCGCTGCGCGTATGTGCCCGGACCGCGACATGGACAGCAGTGTTTTAGACAAAGCGGGAGCTGATAACGCTTTTGCGGGCTGGTGCAAAACTTGCATAGGTAATGTTGCGAATGCCGATTTGAAGGAAGGGAGAGAATGGCGTGGAAATTCGGGATGTGGTTGCCATGGTAACGGGTGGAGCTTCCGGATTGGGGGAAGCCACAGTAAGGAATGTGGTTGAGCACGGAGGAAAAGTAGCCATTCTTGATCTGGACCTCGAACGGGGGTACGCCCTCGCCAGCGAGCTGGGACGTGAGCAAGCCCTGTTTGTACAGACGGATGTGACGAGCGAGGCGAGCGTGCGGGAGGCGATTGACCGCGCAGCGGGAGCTTTTGGCACCATTCATGCTGCGATCAATTGCGCGGGCACGGTCCTGGGGCAAAAGACGCTTTCCAGAAACGGCCCGCATTCGTTGGAGGCATTTGCCAAAGTCATCCAGCTCAATCTGATCGGCACGTTCAATGTCGTGCGCCTGGCGGTCGAGCAGATGGCAGGCAATGAGCCAGCCAGCACGGGCGAGCGCGGCATCATCATCAATACGGCTTCTGTCGCCGCTTTTGACGGGCAGGTGGGGCAGGTGGCCTACAGCGCCTCCAAAGGCGGAATCGTCGGCATGACATTGCCATTGGCACGTGACCTGGCGCCGTACGGGATTCGGGTGATGACGATCGCTCCTGGCTTGTTCGATACGCCGATGTTTGACAAGCTGCCGCGCTCTGTAAAAGACGCGCTGGGAGCGACCGTTCCTTTTCCATCGCGCCTAGGTCAACCCGGCGAATACGCCAGGCTGGTGAACAGCATCATCACCAACCCGATGTTAAACGGAGAGACGATTCGGCTGGACGGGGCGATTCGGATGCAGCCGAAGTGAGCGAAGGGGGAAGCAAGCGGGCAAGCTTTTGTTTCAGCTTTGCGGTTTGACGCGGCTGGGCGCTTCCGTTTCCAACAGCGACAGTTCCTGCGCCTTGAGCAGCGCCTGCGTGCGGTTGGCGACGCCGAGCTTGCCGTAGATTCCGTGCAGGTACACTTTTACCGTCCCGCCCGTATTGCCCAGCGTTTCGGCAATTTCCTTATTGGTAGCTCCCTTGCCGAGCATGGACAAAATGATCCGCTCCTTGCCTGTCAACGGCTCTGCAAGCGGCGCGGAGCGATTGTCTTTGATGGTTGCGCCCGTTTGCGGAAAGAGGGCGAGCAGGCGGGCGACGCAAGCGGGAGACACGGCAGGAGCAAACGGCTCTGTCCGGGCTTTTTCCCGCTGCTGATAGGCGAGCAGCAAGCTGTGCATGGCCGGGCCTTCGTCGAGAAAGCTGCGCACGTACAAATTCCGCTCTCCGATTGCGAGCGCCTCGTGCAAGCATGCCAGGGCCTGCGGCTTGTTGCCTTGCTGCCATTCGGCCAGCGCCTGCACCACGTATTTGTTAATCAGCGAGTCGCCCCAGCCGTGCGTCTCCAGGATGCGGGAAAACTGCTTGCCGACCAGCTCTGTCTCATCGGACATCATCCCTTTCAAGCCGAAGCGCGTCTTTCGGATAAAAGGCTCTGTCGCGTTGTAGTTCAGATGGTAGAACAGCGGGTTTTGGGGCAGCTCGTCCTGCAATTGGGCAGCGCTTGCCACCCAGCTTGCAAAATCGCCGTTTGCGAACACGAGGTTGGCCCGGACAAAAAACAGGCCGCTGGCAAATTGCTCGCGTTCCGCGGAGGCTGGCATGTTTGACAAGTCTTTATCCTCTTCCTTGCAGCGCAAAAGTATCCTTCTATTATACTAGCAGACATGCGCCGTTCGACACGGGAAAAACGCGGCGTCAAAATAGGGCGAGAAATTCCTTTCCCCGCCGGACACGCTTCAACAAGCTTTTCGCAGCGCGCCTTCTACAATGAAAGGTAAAAAAAGGACGTGCGCGGCGAATGCAGATTATTCGATGGAAAAGGGCGGCCATGGTAGCGGTCGCAGCGGCTTTGCTGGCTGCTGCGAGCGCAAGCCCGGCTTTCGTCCAGGCGACAGAGGCGGGCGAGCGGCAAATAGCAGCAGAGGAAATCCGCATCGCGTTTGTGGGAGACATCATTTTGGATAAAAGCGTAGGGGTACAGATCGCGCGCCATGGGATCGACTACCCGTTTCAAAAAACAGCGGATTTTTTGCGGCAGGCCGATCTGGCTATCGGCAACCTGGAAACGCCTGTCAGCACACGCGGCAAGCCGGAGAAAAAGGAGTTTACGTATCGCGCCAAGCCGGAAGCGTTGCAGGGGCTTAAAACTGCCGGAATCGACGTGGTCAATCTGGCGAACAACCACACGCTGGATTACGGTGTGGATGCCCTGCTCGATACGTTTGCCCATTTGCAAAAGCAGCAAATCGGCTACGTGGGCGCAGGCAAAAACGAAGCGGAAGCGTTTGCGCCGTACGTACAGACGATCAAAGGCAAACGCGTTGCGGTGATCGGGCTTGGCCGCGTGCTGCCCAATCAGCGCTGGTACGCGGGCAAAAACAGGCCAGGGCTTGCGCACGCCTACGCCTATGAGCCGATGCTCTCCTATGTGCAGCAGGCGGTGGCGCAGTCAGATATCACGATTGCGGTCATGCACTGGAATCTGGAGTACAAGGACACGCCCGAGCCGTATGCCCGCGAGCTGGCGAAAAAGCTGATCGACCACGGCGTGGATGCGGTAGTCGGCTCGCATAGCCATTCGGTCATGGGCGTCGAGTTTTACAAAAATGCGCCGATCTACTACAGCGTAGGCAATTTTGTGTTCACGACCTCGCACAATCCGAAAGGCCGTGAAGCCATCATGGCGGAGCTGACATTTGCCGCAAGCGGCACGAGGACGCGGGTCATCCCGGTCAAGATTGCAAACGGACAGCCAGCCCCGATGGACAGCCAAAACAGGCAGCGGATGGTGGACAAGCTGAACCGGATTTCCTACGGGGCAACGGTCGCAGCGGACGGCGAAGTGAAAAAGAAGTAGGGAGGCTTTTGGAGAAGCCTCCCTTTTTGCATGGCTTTGGCTGGTCGCTCAGGCGTGCCCGACGGACAACGGACAACGCCGCTCACACAGACTCTGCCTGCCTGCGCATCATCTCTCTGCGCACGAAGCCGTACTGCTCGTACAGTCCATGCGCATCCCGCGTACCCAGCGTCATGTTCGTATGACGAATGGCCGGATGGTGGATGACGATCTCCATCATCCACTTGCCAAGCCCTTTTCCCCGATGCGCCGGATCGACGAAGACATCGCACACCCAGGAAAAAGTCGCGTAGTCCGTCACGACCCTGACGAATCCAGCCTGTCCGTTCTCGTGGTGCAATCCGAAGCAGAGCGACTGCTGGATGCTTTTGCGCACGATCTCGCACGGACGCTCGCTGGCCCAATAGGTGGTAGCCAGCCACGCACAAATTTTGTCCTCGTCGAGCAAAGCCTTGTCATCGCTCATCGTATAAGGCCATTCGCCGTGCTTCCACTCCATCTGTACCCCTCCCGCTTTCCTGTTTACTGCCTGACTTACGATTTACTATACTGTAAGGAACAAAAAGAGAGCTACGCACAAAAAGCGCATCTGTACCCACACAGAGCGGAGAACGGGGGACAGGATGGAGACAAAATACGAAGCGGTCAAGCAAGAGATCAAGGAGCGACTGGCGGCGGGCAACATACGGCCGGGCGAGAAGCTGCCTTCGATCCGCACAGCCTCTGCGCTGTGGAATTGCAGCATCAACACGGCGATCCGGGCCTATCAGGAGCTGGAAAAAGAGCACTTGATCTACTCCGTGCCAAAAAGCGGCTATTACGCAGTGCTTCGCTCGCAGGAAAGCGCGCGCCGGATGGAGGAGCACATTGATTTTTCAGCGGCGTGTCCCGATCCGGAGGTCATGCCGTACAAAGACTTCCAGCATTGCCTCAACCGCGCCATCGAGCTGTACCGGGAGCAGCTTTTCACCTATTGCGATCCGCAAGGCTTTTCCTCTTTGCGCCGCGAATTGGAGAAGCATCTCGCCCATTCGCAAGTATTCGCGCATCCGTCCCGAATCTGCGTAGTTTCGGGCGCGCAGCAAGCTTTGCACCTGCTTGCGTCGATGCCTTTTCCCAACGGAAAAAGCGCGGTTCTGGTCGAGCAGCCCACTTTTCACGGCATGCTTCGTTCGCTGCGGCTGCTGGGCGTAACGGCGCTCGGAATCGCGCGGACTGCGGCAGGCATCGACCTGGACGAGCTGGAGCGACATTTTCGCAACAATCCGATCAAGTTTTTTTATACTGTGCCGCGCTATCACAATCCGCTCGGGACAAGCTATGCGGCAGAGGAGAAAAAGCAAATCGCCAGGTTGGCGGAGCGCTACGGGGTATTTGTCGTCGAGGACGACTACCTGGCTGACATGGAGACGAAGGCGAAGGCCGACCCGATCTACAGCTACGATTCAGCGGGACAGGTTATCTACGTCAAAAGCTTTTCCAAAATCATGCTGCCGGGACTGCGACTGGCTGCGGTCGTGTTGCCGCCGTCGCTTCTGGAGACGTTTCGCCTGTTCAAAGCATCGGCTGATTCCAGCACGTCGGTCCTGTCCCAAGCTGCTCTGGAACTGTATCTGAACTGCGGCATGTACGACCGTCATGCGGCGATGGTTAGGGAGCGCTATCAGGCGCGGATGGAAGCGCTGGATGCAGCTTGCCGCCGCCATCTGGACAAGGGGCTGGGCTTTCGGTATGTCGCGGCGCACGGGGGAATTTTTACGACCATCGTCCTGCCGGAAGGAATCGCAGCCCCCGACATGATCGCGGCCTTGCAGCAGCGCCATGTACGGGTGTTCTCCACGGAGCAAAACTACTTGCCGAGCTTTGCTAGCGACAACGGGCTGCGCCTCAGCATCATTCAGACGGATGCCGCCGAGATCGACAGAGGAATGGCGCTCATGGCCGAGGTCGCCGGCGCGCTTGCGCAAAAACGGGAAATGGACAGGCGGCGAGTCATCGACTGGCGATGAATAGGAGCTGCTGCCAATGAATTGAATTATCAAAATATTTACCGTTGACTCGACTGTTCGGAAAAATTTAATATATATAAATTGAAAACTGTTTTGTATATAAAACAAAAAACGATTTAAACCAGAAAAATCAGGAGAATGATATTATCCCCTTTAGGTAGACGGTGAAAAAAGACCAAGTTAACGAGCTTGGATGATACACTGATACTTGGAGGGGATTTTCTTTGGCTAAAAAGGGGCAGTCATTTGTGAAGTATTCAGAGGAGACAAAACAAAGAGCCGTTGATTTATATGAAAAGGGTGGACGAAGTTATCAAGCTGTGGCGGATGCTCTGGGAATACGCAGTTCTAGTCAGGTAAAGAGCTGGGTAAAGAAATGCCGCAACCACGAAACACTGCAGGATCAGCGGGGCAAACAAGCAGCTTCCCATCCTTTTATTGGACGGCCCCGCACCAGGTTTTCCAGCGTGGAGGAAGAACGGGATTATTTGAAAGCGCAGGTCGCGTTTCTAAAAAAGCGCAATCCCAATCTATTCGGGGAGGGATCATTCCGAAAATAAATCGCTTTGACATCATTTCTTCGTTAAAGGACATGTACCCCATTACTTGGTTGGTGGCGATCGCCCAAGTATCGCGGGCAGGTTATTACAGATTTTCCGAACGAGAAAGCCCGCTACGGTGCGATAGCACCCCCTTTAGGGGCGGGATGAGAGTGAGTAGCGAATGGCTGCACCCGTGAGTTGTGCCCGGCCCTGGGGCTGGGCTTTCTTCTTTTCCACCCGAAAGGAGGCAAACGATGACCGCCTATTTCCTGAAAAGACTGTTGTACATGGCGCTGAGCCTCTTCGGCGCATCCGTTCTGATCTTTCTTTTGTACGCCATGACGCCCGGCGACTTCGTCGATACGAACCCGAAGCTGACGGCGGAGCGCAAGCTGGAGCTGAAGGCGATGTACGGACTGGATAAGCCTGTCGGGGAGCGGTATGTCATCTGGATGAAAAACGCTTTGCGCGGCGACTTCGGCTACTCCCTGCAATACCAGCAGCCGGTGATGTCGCTTTTGAACGACTACATCTGGAACTCGTTTTTGCTCGCCATCACCTCTACGTTTTTCACCTGGCTCATCGCCATTTCCATCGGGGTGCTGTCTGCGGCAAAGCAGCATTCGTGGTTCGATGCGCTCGTGACGATCGGGGTGTTTGCCGCGATGTCGCTGCCTGTCTTTTTCGTCGGCTTGCTGTTCATCAAATTGTTCGCGGTCGATGCCAAGCTGTTTCCTGCGGGCGGGATGATGCAGATCGGCAGCAAGGAGACGGGGCTTGCTTACGCATGGGACGTCATTCGCCACATGTTTTTGCCTGTGGCTGTCCTGACGCTGTTGAGTGTAGGGGCGCTGACCCGCTATTTCCGTACGAACATGCTCGAGGTCATCCAGCAAGACTTCGTGCGCACAGCCAGGGCCAAAGGGCTGAAAGAAAAAGTCGTCCTGCACAAGCACGCCCTGCGCAATGCGCTTTTGCCAGCGATTACGCTGCTCGGCTTTGAGCTGCCGGCGCTTTTTGGCGGCGCGATCATCACGGAAAAAATTTTCAACTGGCCCGGTGTCGGACAGTTGTACATGCAGGCGTTTTCGGTGCGGGACTACCCGCTGTTGATGGGCTTCACGATGTTTTTGGCGATTCTCACCGTCGTGGGCAACCTGTCCGCCGATCTGCTGTACAGAGTGGCTGACCCGCGCGTCCGGCTGAAGTGAGGGAGGAAACGAGATGGCGACAGTAGCGAGGGAAGCAGCGGAGCTGGCGAGAGACGGGCGGACTGCCTCCCGCCGATCCTCCTTGTGGCGCGAGGCGTTTTCGCGGCTGAAAAAGAAGCGTTTGGCGATGGGCGGACTCGTGTTTTTGCTGGTGATGGCCGCAGTTTGTTTGATCGGGCCGTTTTTTTCGCCCTACGCCAGCGGCAGCGTGAACACGGCGAGCATCAACAAGCCGCCAAGCCTCGCGCATTGGCTCGGGACGGACAATTTGGGGCGGGACATTTTGACGCGGATGATGCAGGCGGGTCGCATCTCGCTGACGGTCGGGATCGCCTCGATGGTGCTGTCCGTCACGATCGGGACGGTGCTCGGGGCGCTCGCAGGCTTTTACCGTGGTTGGGTCGACCAGTTGATTATGCGGCTGGCGGATGTGTTGATGACCATTCCCGGCTTGCCGCTGCTTTTCATCATGGGCGCGGTGCTCTCCGAGTGGAAAATCCCGACTGATTACCGCATCTACATCGTGATGGTCATGCTCAGCCTGATCGGCTGGCCGGGCTTGGCGCGGCTGGTGCGCAGCCAGATGCTGACGCTGCGCGAGAGCGAGTTCATGCAGGCGGCAGAGGTGCTCGGCCTGCGGGATCGGCGCAAGCTGTTTCACCATTTGCTGCCCAATCTGATGCCGCTGCTCATCGTCGTGGCGACCTTGAACGTCGGGGGAGCGATCCTGAGCGAATCGGTGCTCTCCTATTTCGGGCTGGGCGTCGTCCCGCCGACACCGACGTGGGGCAACATGATGGACGCGGCGAACTCCCTGATTGATTTTCAAAAGCGGCCGTGGCTGTGGGTACCGCCGGGCGTCGCCATTTTTGCCACCGTGATTTCGATCAATTTGCTCGGGGACGGACTGCGAGACGCACTGGACCCGAAGCAGAAGGGCAGGTGAGCCGGACGTGAACAAGCTGGTGGACATTCGCAAGCTGAGTACGCATTTCAAGTCGGAGCTGGGCGTGGTCAAGGCGGTAGACGGCCTCGACTTGCGCGTGCAGCCTGGCGAGACGGTGTGCATCGTCGGCGAGTCGGGCTGCGGCAAGAGCGCTGCGGCCATGTCGCTGATGGGGCTGATCTCGGAGGCGGCGGGAAAAATCGTCGGCGGAGAAGTGTGGTTCGCGGGCCGCGACTTGCGCAAGGTGAGCAAGGAGGAACTGCGCAAACTGCGCGGCAACGAACTGGCGATGATTTTTCAGGAGCCGATGTCGTCGCTCAATCCGGTGTTGACGATCGGCGAGCAAATCATGGAGCCGCTGATCGAGCACAAGCGGCTGCGCAAAAAAGAAGCGCTGGCAAAAGCGATCGAGCTGATCGAGCTGGTCGGCATTCCCCGCGCCAGGGAGATCGCCAAAGCGTACCCGCACGAGCTGAGCGGCGGGATGCTGCAACGGATCATGATCGCGATTGCGATTTCCTGCCATCCGCGCCTGTTGATTGCCGACGAGCCGACGACCGCGCTCGATGTGACGATCCAGGCGCAAATTCTCGATCTCTTGCGCAAGATCAAGCAAGAGTCAGGCACAGCGATCCTGCTGATTACGCACGATCTGGGTGTGGTCGCAGAAATGGCCGATCACGTGGTGGTCATGTACGCCGGAAAAGTGGTCGAGGAAGCGCCCGTCGAAGCGCTGTTCGAATCGCCGCTGCACCCGTACACGCAAGGCTTGCTTCGCTCGAAGCCCGTGCTGAACCAGCGGCAGGCCAAGCTGTACTCGATCCCCGGCCAGGTGCCGCATCCGGCGACGCTCGGCGAGTCCTGCTACTTCCACGACCGCTGCGCGCATTGCCTGGACAAGTGCCGGGTGCAACATCCGCCGCTGCGCGAGCTGGGCGACGGGAGGAAGGTAGCCTGCTGGCTGCACGAGGAGGAATTTGGCTATGACCGGTAATCTGGTGGAAGTGCATCGGCTGAAAAAATATTACCCGATCACAGGCGGGCTGTTGGGGCGGACGGTCGGCCACGTCAAGGCAGTGGACGACGTCAGCTTTTCGATCAAAAAAGGCGAGACGTTCGGGCTGGTCGGCGAGTCCGGCAGCGGAAAAAGCACGACCGGGCGCACGATTTTGCGGCTGCTGGAAAAGACGGCAGGCGAGGTGCGCTTTCAAGGAATCGACGTGCACGCCCTGTCCAAAGCGGAGCTGCGCGCCCTGCGCCCGCGCATGCAGTTTATTTTCCAGGACCCGTACAGCTCGCTCAATCCGCGCATTCGCATCGGGGAGGCGCTGGGCGAGGCGCTTCTGGACCACGGGCTTGCCGCGCCCGCCGAGGCGAGAGAGCGGGTGCTTGCCGTCATGGAGCTGTGCGGGCTTGCGCCTTATCACATCGACCGCTACCCGCATGAGTTTTCCGGCGGTCAGCGCCAGCAGATCGGGATTGCGCGCGCGATCATCCTCAACCCGGATTTCAGCGTGGCAGACGAGCCGGTTTCAGCCCTGGACGTGTCGATTCAGGCGCAAATTATTAATCTGTTTGCGGAGTTGCAGGAGCAGCGGCAGTTGACGTATTTGTTCATTTCCCACGACTTGAGCGTCGTCGAGCATTTGTGCTCGCGGATTGGCGTCATGTACCTCGGCTCATTGGTGGAGCTGTCCTCCCGCGACGAGCTGTTTGCCGAGCCGCTTCATCCGTACACGAAGGCGCTCTTGTCGTCCGTTCCGCTACCGATTCCGCGGCACAAGCGCGAGCGGATCGTTTTGCAGGGAGACATGCCAAGCCCTGCCAATCCGCCCGCAGGCTGCAAGTTCCACACGCGCTGCCCGTACGCGATGGAGCTGTGCAGCGAGCAGGCCCCGGCTTTTCGCGAAGTAAGCCGGGACAGATTCGTCGCCTGCCATCTGGTCTAGCTGCTGCGAAAAAGGGAGAGTAGAGGCATTGACCGAGAGAGAAAGTATATGATAAACTCGTTATAAATCAAAGTAAGTATATCGGTTTTTGTTAAATAGCTGATCGGACTACCGAAGGCTCCCGTGCAGACAACCAGCATGTCTTGTTCATCGGGAGTCTTTCTGCTATCAACCGGAAAAGAGGTGAAGTACCAAAGCAACCGCACAGCGTGGAAATGCAATGGACATACATGAACGCCAGCGATACCGGATTTGCGCAGCCTCTCGAAGCCCCGTGCTCTCATTGACAAAAAAGGGGACCGAGGGGTATCATTAGGAAACAAAACATACTAAATAGGTAGGAATAATATACATTGATTTTTTTCGCCAAAAACAGGGAGGAGTGACCATATGGCAAAGAAAGAGAATGCCCTGGATGAACGGTTGTGGGAGAGAATCGCGCGTGCGTTGGACAGCTTGGAATACGGCTCCATTCACATCGTGGTTCACGACTCGCAGGTGGTCCAGATCGAGCGGACCGAAAAATACAGGCTCCCTGCTGAAAAGGCGGAGACGAAGTACAATCAGGCACGAACAGGCAGATAGCAGGCGGAGCAAACAGGCCCAGCGCACGACAGATTGATACTGACGGGAGAATAGAGAGGAGGAGCTTTGTTATGGCAGGCGTTCTTGTAGTAGGTGGAGATCGGGTAGGGGAAATCGAGAGCTTGTTGCAGGATAAAGGGTTTCGCAATGTGTATCACGTTTCCGGACGAAAAAAATCGGACGTAAAGGCGACGATTCCTGCCGATACGGAGCTGGTTCTCGTCTTTATCAACTTCGTCAGCCACAGTCTCAGTAAAAACATCAAGAAGCTGGCGAAGCAAAAGCACGTCCCGATCGTCTTTTGCAGACGGTCGTGTGACGCGGTTTCCATGCACCAGCCAGCGATCAGCTAACCCCTGTCTACCGGACAATTCCATATTCGCGCGTGAATAGAAGTATTCAAGACTGAATACTTCTTTTTTGCGTAATCGGAAAACGAAAAAATGGGCAGCCTGATCGTGTGGGCCGCGTTTTTTTCCCAGGGAAGACAGATGGGATTTTTTGCAAAAACTGCCCAAGGCAAAAAGTATTCAGTGTTGAATACGGAACAGCGCCCGCGAAAATGATCTGGCACAAAATTTGCAGAATATTTATGCATCAGCCGTTCACCGAACCAAAAAATGGGGGTAAGCATGAAAAAACCAGTTGTCATCACAAGTCTCTTGGTTTTGCTATCCGGATTGTTTGCAGGCTGCAGCAACAGTGCGCCCACGAATCAGGCAGCGCCAGACTCGCAAGGGCAGCCGTCATCCGAAGCGGCTTCGCCTGCACCGGCAGCCAGCCAGATTTTGCGCATGAACGCCTCCGAGCCGGAAATATTGGACTCCGGCATGTCCAACGACGTCATTTCCGGCGCGTTTATCCGCTCTTTGTACGACTCGCTCGTGCGGCTGGACAAGGATGGCAAGCCGGTCAATTCCGTAGCCTCGGACATTTCCATATCGGACGATAAAAAGGTGTACACGTTTACGCTGCGCGACAGCAAATGGAGCAACGGCGACCCTGTGACGGCCAACGAATTCGCTTTTGCCTGGATGCGCGTGCTCGATCCGAAAACAGCGAGCGGCTCCGCCTACAAATACTACCCGATCAAAAATGCCCGCGCCTTTTTCGAAGGCAAGGCGCAGGCAGCAGATGTCGGCATCAAGGTGATCGACGCCAAGACTTTGCAGGTCACGCTGGAAAATCCGACCCCGTACTTCCTGACGCTCGCCACCTTCTACTATCCGGTCAACCAAAAAGTGGTCGAGTCCAACCCCGACTGGGCGAGAAAGCCGGAAACGATCGTGACAAACGGCCCGTTCAAGCTGGTGAACTGGGAGCATAAAAACAAGATCGAGCTGGCGAAAAACGACCAGTATTGGGACAAAGACGTCGTGAAGCTGGACGAAATCGAGTTTTCCATGATTGAAGATACGAATACCGAGCTGGAGCTGTTCAACAGCGGCGAATTGGACTGGGCAGGAGGGCCGATCAGCAGTTTGCCAGCGGATGCAATCGGGCCGCTGCGCGACGAAGGCAAGCTCAAGACGATGGAGCGCGCGACCAACTACTATTTGCTGTTCCAGACGGAAAAGCCGCCGTTTACGAATGCGAAAATTCGCAAGGCGTTTGCCTACGCGATCAACCGCAAGGACATCGCGGACAACATCGGGCAGGCTGGACAGACGCCGCTGATGGGCTTCGTGCCGCGCTCCGCCTCCCTGAAGCCGGATGGATTTTTCAAGGATAATGACACCGAGACGGCGAAACAGTTACTGGCAGAAGGCATGAAAGAACTGAACATCGCGACACTGCCGGAGATCACCTACCTGTACAACACTTCCGACCTCAACAAGAAAATTGCCGAAGCGCTGCAAGCCCAGTGGAAGCAGGTGCTGGGAGTAGACGTCAAGCTCGTCAACAAAGAGCTCAAAGTCATGTTCGACGATCAGGAGCACGGCAAGTACATGATTTCGCGCACGGGCTGGACAGGCGATTACAACGACCCCGTCAACTTCCTGGAGCTTTTGATGGAAAAGTACAGCGCAAACAACTCGACCTTCTGGCACAGCGAGCGCTATGTGGAGCTGGTAAAGCAGGCGTACGCCGAGCCGGATGAGGCCAAGCGCAACCAGCATTTGCTTGCGGCCGAAAGCATTCTGATGGACGAGATGCCGGTCACAGGGGTGTACAGCAGCGTCAACTCCTGGGTGCAAAACGACAAGGTCAAAGGCATCACCGTGGACCCGCTGGGCTATATCGACTTCAAGTGGGGCTACAAAGAACAATAGCGCATGACAGAAATGGCCGACGCCCGTGATACATGTGTGTTGGCCGTTTCCATAAAAAGGAGGAGACTTTCCTATGGCATGGCAGAAGGCATTGGAAAAAGCGCTCGCGGACGCGCCAGGCGTGTTCGGGGTCGCAGCGGAGCATCTGGAAACGGGGGAGTCGGCCGGACAGCTCGACGATCAGCTTTTTCAACTGGCGAGCGCATTCAAAATTCCGATCATGGTCACCTTGATGCGCGAGGTGGAGGCAGGGCGCGTCCGGCTCGACCAGCGGGTGGTGACGCAAAAAGACACGCGCGTCCCCGGTTCAGGCATTTTGCAGGAGCTGGATGCGGGCGCGGCCTTGACCGTCAAGGACTTGGCGACGCTGATGACGATTGTCAGCGACAACTACGCGACCGATCTTATCATCGAGCTTGTCGGCGGCATCGACAAGGTCGAGGCGCACATGCACGAGCTGGGGCTGAAGCAGATTCATTTGCGGCATACGTGCTGGCAACTGCTCAACCGCTGTGTCGGCATGAACGAGCCAGCGCCGTCCCCGGCAGGCTATGACGAATACGAGCGCCGGGAGGAAACCGGCGAGTACGAAATCGTCCACGACGTTTCGCTGCCGACTTTAGACAACAACGTAGCGACGCCGCGCGACCTGAACCGTCTGCTCATGCTGATCGCGCGAAAAGAAATTTTGACGCAAGCCTCCTGTGAGCTGATGCTGGACATTTTGCGCCGCCAGCAGTTCAACAGCCGCCTGCCTTACTTGCTGCCGGAAGGAACGAAGGTCGCGCACAAGACCGGGACGGTCAACGCCGTGGTCAACGACGCAGGACTGATTTATTTGCCTGATGGAAAAGGAACGATTGCGATTACCGTACTGTCGCGGGGCGTGACCGACAAGCAGGCCGCAGAGCTGGCCATCGCCCGCGCAGCCAGAGCGATTTACGACGAGGCGGTGGGGAACTGATGCAGGTGACGACATGGACGAAATCGTTTGAAGAGTATGCCGAGCAGCTTTTGGCCGAGGCCAACGCGCCAGGAGCGGCGATTGGGGTCGCGCGGGGAGGAAAGCTGCTGTACCAGAAGACATTCGGCTACCGCGACAGGGAAAACGGGCTGCCCCTCTCGGCCGACACGGTGTTTGGCATCGCCTCGATCACCAAGTCTTTTACGTGCGTCGCCATCATGCAGTTGCAGGAGGCTGGCAAGCTGTCTGTCCACGATCCGGTCGTCAAGTATTTGCCGGAGTTACGCGCCGGGGATGAAGAGCTGACGAAGCGGATAACGATTCATCACTTCATGACGCATACGCCGGGAATGGCGCCGCTGCCTTTTTTGGACAAAGCGATGAAGCGCAGTATGGAGCAAGACCCGGCGATTGCGGGGACGGAAGCGGAGGAAGAGCTGAAAAAGCTGCCGTACCTGGACACGTATGAAGAGGTCCTGCAGGCGATCGCGGCGTTTGACGCCAAGCCGCTCGGCGAGCCGGGAGAAGTGTTCAGCTACAACAACGACGCCTACGGCTTGCTCGGGGCGATCGTCGAGCGGGTGAGCGGGCAGACGTATGAACAGTACGTGACCAAGCACATTTTGCAGCCGCTCGGGATGCAGCGGACCGTGTTTGACGTGGAGGCGCTTGCGGACAAGGACGACGTCACGATTTTGTACACGAACAAAAAACTCGACGGCGAAAATCAGGTGATTGCCGCCCCGCACTGGCACGATGCCCCCGCCATGCGCGCCGCCGGCTTTCTCAAATCAACCGTGAACGATCTGTTGGCTTACCTGGAAGTATTCCGCACGAACGGAGAGGGCGTCGCTCCGATGTACACATACGCGCCGTATGAGCTGGCAGACGAGCAACTGTCCGAATACGCAGGCCGCTATGAATCGAACGAATGGCTGAATACCGTGATTGCAAAGCGGGATGGGCAGTTGTATTTGGAAGTGGACGGCCTCGTTTATCCGCTATTGCCTGTAGCAAAAGACAGCTTTATTTTTAGACGGAGAGATTCCATCGTCTGGATCGACTTTTTCCGGGATCGGGAAGGCGAGGTCGCGAGGATGAGCTACGCCTTGCGTCAATTGACGAAAGCTTCTGTAAACAACGGCTCGTCGGAGCAGCAATAGCTTGTCATAAAGAAGGATGCGTAAGCTATTTCGCTGCGTATCCTTTTTTTGCCGGAAAAAAGCAAACGCTTCGCCTGGCTGCGGCAAACGGACGTTGTCGTGCAAAAAGAGAACCGGCGTATCATTTTTTATTTATGTGTGAGAAGGAACCAGTCACAGTCTAGCGAATTGTCCTTTGGTTGGGAAAATATGGGTAAGGGCAAGAGGGAAACAATGAGTGACGAAGAGTGGATTTCGGTCAGGGACAGATGGCTGTCGCCGTTGCTGGTCGCTGCGGAGGAAATCGTGGAGCTGCACATGCAAGACATGCTTTCATTTGGAGAGCCGATTTCCCGTTACTATCGCAAATATCAGCAACAGCAGCGGATAGGGGTTCACGGCTTGCTGACAGAAGCGGTGCAGCAGCTATTTGCAGAAGAGGGCGAGTACACGGTATATTTGCAGGCGCTGCCCAGGAAGTCGTACAAGTGGGGGGAGAGGTGGGCGAAGGAAGAAATCCCGAAGGAAGTGCTGCTCGAAGCGATGCACAACCTGCGCCACCATGCGTATGAGGGCATACGGCGAGCCTGCACGGAGGCACTGGCCAGAGAGGAACTGTTGTCGCGCCTGCACGATGTGCTAAGCGTGCGCTATCACCACACGATGCGCGGATACTTGGCGAGCAAAGATCAGAAGATCAGCCATTTGCACCAGCAAAAAATGGGGGTCATCGGGCAGATGGCCGCAGGCATGGCGCATGAGATACGCAATCCGTTGACGGCGATTCGCGGATTTTTGCAGTTGATGCGAAAAAGTCTGGAACTGGAGGCTCCCTCTCCGGCAGACAGGGAGCGCTTTGCCAAGTACATTCAAATTTGCCAGCACGAGGTGCAAACCTTGGACAAGCTGGTCACGAGCTTTTTGATTTTGGCCCGCAAAAATGAAGCGGCGAACAGCCGCAACGAAATCGTCGAGCTGCACCCGCTGCTGGAGAGGGTGCATGAGCTGACGATGCATTCTCTCATCGAAAAAGATGTGCACTTGTCTTTTCATTATTCACCTGAGCAAGTCCGGGTCTGGGCGATTCCATCCCACGTGGAGCAAATTTGCCTCAACCTGATGCAAAACGCGATCGACGCAGTGGACACAAACGGAATCGTCCGGATTCACACCCGTTTTTTTGCCTCCGAATCAACGGTCAGCGTGACGATTGAGGACAACGGCTGCGGTATTTCCGAGCAGCGCAAGAAGCATTTGTTTGAGCCGTTTTATACGACGAAGGAAAAGGGGACGGGCATCGGCCTCTCCGTCTGCAAAAAGCTGGTCGAGGAAATGGGCGGGCAGATCGAGATTTACTCGACAGAAGGGCAAGGGACAAGGGTCGAGTTGCGCTTGAGCGCCGTCGTCCCGGCTGAGCCAGCTTGCCTTGCCAGATGAAGCTGGCAAGCTCAATCCGCAGAAGCTGCGAACGCAAAAAAACAGGCATGGCTGTGAGCTGCATGCCTGTTTTTTGCGTGGAAGCCAGCCGCCGATCACAGAAAGACGCCGATGATCGTGGCGGACAAGACAGAGGCGAGCGTGGAGCCGAGCAGCAGCTTCAAGCCGAATTTCGCCACGAGATCGCCCTGCTTTTCATTCAGCGCCCGCACAGAGCCTGTAATGATGCCGATGGAGCCGAAGTTGGCAAAGCTGACGAGGAAGACCGAGACGATGCCGACCGTTTTCGCCGACAGGCTGCTCGCGATTTCCTTGAAGTCGAGCATCGCGACAAATTCGTTCGTGACGATTTTCGTCGCCATGATGCTGCCAGCCGTAACGATCTCCGCCTGGGGAATGCCCATCAAAAAGGCGACAGGAGCGAAAATGTACCCGAGCACGTCCTGGAACGAAATGCGGAAGATCAGCAAAAACAGCTCGTTGACCAGATTCATCAGGGCGATGAAGCCGATCAACATCGCGCCGACGATCACGGCGATTTTCAGCCCGTCCACGATGCTCTCGCTAATCATCTGGAAAAAGGCAGGCCTCTCTACTTCTGCCTCAGGCTCGATCAAGTCTTCTTCCGCCGTCAGCTCGTACGGGTTGATGATGTTGGCGACGATCAGCGCCGACAGGATGTTCACGACGATGGCGACGACCACGTATTTTGGCTCCAGCATGGTCATGTAGGCGCCGACGATGGCAATGCTCACAGCGCTCATGGCAGAGGTGCACAGCGTATAGAGACGCTTGCTGGAGACGAGCCCGAGCTGCTTTTTCGTCGTCAGAAACACTTCCGATTGCCCGAGAAAAGCAGAGGAGACCGCGATGTAGTTTTCCAGCCGGCCCATTCCGTTCAGCTTGCTCAGCACGAAGCCGGTGAAGCGAATGAGCAGCGGCAAGATTTTAAAATGGTTCAAAATCCCGATCAGCACGGAGATGAAAATAATCGGCAGCAGCACATCGAGAAAGAAGGTGGACGTGCCGTTGTTTTCCAGCCCGCCAAACACGAAGTCCACTCCGCTGATCCCGAGCTTCATCAGTGTATCGAAGCCTTTGGAAATAAACAAAATCAGGTCAATCCCGAGCCCGGTATTGAGCAAAAGAAAGGCCAGCACGAGCTGGGTGGCGATCATGATGAGAATCGGCTTTAGCCTGATCGCTCTGCGATGATGGCTGAGCGCAAAGCCCACGCCGAACACAAACAGTAAACCCGTCAACAAAAAAACGACATTCATTGCTACTTTCTGCCTCCCAATTATAACAAGTATCTCATGCTGCGCGAGGTGCATGTCCCTTCCAGGCCCGTGGAGCCGCTTTCAAAGCGTTTTGAAAGAGAAGTGCAACGATTTTGAATTTTAGTTACTACTCGTGGAGTAACCTAATTTGCAGGCTTTTACCAGCTTACATGGAAGCCAGGCGCCTGTCAATTCGGAGGTTCGTTGGCTTTGTGTCCATCTATGCTTTATCATAGGAAATAAATAACCAGTTGATACGGGCAGGAGGAAGCATGTTACAAAAATTTGGTTTTTCGCAGTATGAAAGCAAAGTTTTTGAAGCGCTGGTGTCGAGCGAGGAACCGTTGGACGCGACGAAAATCGTGAAATATTCCGGCGTGCCAAAAGCGAAAATATACGAAGTGCTGTCGCGCATGATCGAAAAAGGCATGGTGCTGGATTCGGTATCGGAAAAGAAAAAGCTCTACAGTGCGCTGCCCTTGCCGCTTGCCATCGAAAAGCTGACGGCAGAGTTCCAGGACAACATCAAGCAGTTGAAAATCCAGTCGCGCAAAAAGTCCTACTCCGAAGATTTGGTTTGGAGCCTGAAGGTCGACACGTCGATTCGCGTACAGAGCAAGCAGATGATTCAGGAAGCGAAAAGCTCCATCCGCATTTCGGCGTGGAAAGACGATCTGGTCGAGTATTTGCCGCTTCTGGAACAGAAAGAAGCGGACGGAGTAGACGTGGAGGTGCTCGTCGTCGGGGCGTTGAAGCCGAATATCGCCAAAGTGCATACGCTGATTCCGGCAGCAGAGCACCACACGCTGGAGCGCTTTCGCCTGCTGATTATCGACGAGCGCGAGGTGATTTTCGCCTGTGAGGAAAACCAGTCGTGGCAAGCGATCAAAACGATGTCCAAGCCGTTTGTCAAAGTTTTCACGGAATTTTTCTACCACGATCTCGCGCTGGCGAAAATCAGCCGGAAGCATTACGATCTGATGATGAATGACGACGAGATCAGAAGCATTTTGATGCAGCTTCGTTATTGAGGCTCCGTTAGGAAGGCGAAGGGAAACCGCTTTTGCAGGTGCAGATGAGTTGCGGGATCGCCAGCAACGCGCCAGAAATGCGCCAGAAATGCGCCAACAATCCGCCAGACATGCTTGCAAGCGAGCGTGCCTGGCTTTTTTGCTGGATAGATTTTTAAAAAATTAATCGTATTCAAAAATTTGTTGAAAAAGAAGTGCGCAGAATAGTATGGTTAACGTAACGAAAAATATTTCTGACTTTTCATTCATTCGCGGGGTGATGCTATGTCGAAGATCGAAAATCGCTTGCAGCAACTGGGCTATACGCTGCCGCCGCCACCGCCGACGATGGCGAACTACGTCTCGTGCGTGCGGACGGGCAATCTGCTCTACACTTCCGGGGCGGGCTGCTACGTCGATGGCAAGCCGCTCTACCTGGGCAGGCTGGGGGCAGACGTGACGATCGAAGAAGGGTACGAGGCGGCGAAAATTACGACGCTCAATCTGCTTTCGATGCTGAAAGCCGAGCTTGGCGATCTCGACCGGATTGTGCGCATTGTCAAGCTGTTTGCGCTGGTCAGCAGCGCGCCGGATTTTTACGAGCAGCCGCGAGTCATCAACGGCGCTTCCGACCTTTTGATCGAAGTGTTCGGGGAGGCAGGCAAGCATGCGCGGGCGGCAGCCGGAACCTCTGTCCTGCCCTTCAACAATCCGCTTGAGATTGAGCTGATTGTGGAGGTCAGTTGACATCATCTTAGACAAAAGAAGCGAGGCTTTTTTCATGACGAAACCGATTCATCCGATTCTCACCAGCTACATACCGGTCGTGGAAGGGCTGGCGAAAACATTCGGCCAGCATTGCGAAGTGGTGCTGCACAATCTGACGGACGTGTCTTCCTCGATCATTGCGATCCACAACGGCCATGTGAGCGGCAGACAGGTCGGCTCCCCTGTCACCAATCTGGCGCTGCAAGCGCTGCGCACCGCCAAGACGAGCCAGGAGGACTACGACCTCAACTACCGCAACGACACGATCAAAGGCAAGCAGATCAAGTCCAGCTCGATCTATATCAAGGACGAAAACGGACAGGTCATCGGCAGCCTGTGCATCAACATCGACCTGACGCACATTGCGATCGCGCAGTCGGCCTTGAGCGAAATGATGGCGTTTGCCGACAAGGTGGAGGAAGGCCGGACGGCAGAAACGTTCGCGCCAACGGTCACCAGCCTGATGGAGCAAATGATCGACGACTGCCTGAAAAAGACGGGCAAGCCGATCGCTCTCATGCAAAAAGAAGAAAAAATCCAGTTTATCCACCTGCTCGACGAGGTCGGTCTGTTTTTAATCAAAGGGGCCGTCCAGCATGTGGCCGATTTGCTGGACGTCACGAAGTACACGATCTACAACTATTTGGACAAAAAAGACGGGAGATGAGCGAGCATGGCAGAGGCGACTGTGGAGCAGGCGCGGCGCTTTCACGATGGCGTCCATGTGCTGGACGGGCATTTTGACCTTTTGATGGATGTGGAGATTCAACGCGGCTACGGACGGACGAAGCTGATCGAGACGGAGTATTTGCCGCGGTTTCAGCAGGGCGGCGTGCATTCCGTCGTGGCCGCCGTATTCGTCGAAGATGCGTTTGTGCCGGAAATGGCCTTGCGCAAGGCGCTGAACCAGGTGAGCGCCCTGCACGCGGAAGCGGCGGAGTCCGGCGACCAGTTTGTCATCGCAAAATGCGTGCAAGACCTGCTCACAGCCAGACAGGCAGGCAAAGTCTCGTTCATCCTCTCGCTGGAAGGCGCAGAGCCGCTGTACAACGATCTCGGCCTGCTGCGCATTTTTTACGAGCTGGGCGTGCGGATGCTGGGGCTGACGTGGAGCCGCCGCAATTACGCGGGAGACGGCAGCTTTTTCGCTCCGGTGCGCGAAGGGAAAAAGGGCGGCTTTATACAATTTCATCTACAATAATGATATTGAACAAATCACTAGCGTTGCATAAAAATCTCTGGACTAATAAACTGATTTTTCTGTACGTGATTCTGGTTTCAAATGGCGAAAGAACGGAATGACCTACAAGGTAGTTCCGTCCATTTGGCATTTATATAGGGCTTGCTGAACAATGCATAAACGCGAGGAATCGTGAAATAATCAAAGAAAACTGCGGAAAATCTGGATTTATAACCAAGTGCAAGGTTTTTGCAGGAATTCTTTGAAAAACCTTGCACCAGTAAGAATTTCGTTCAATCAAGAGGCACACGAAACGTTCAAAATGGATCGGAAAAACAGTATTTTATACTACTGATATGCCATTCAGACTCTGACTTTGCTGTTTTGGAACCAAATCTGCATATTATTCATGATTTCTTGTATATTTCTCATTCGTTCAGCAAGCCCTAATAGCCAGTGAGAGAGAGCGGGAGGGGTAAAATGACAATAAAAAAATGGATGCCACTAATAGCGACAGGGATACTGATTTTGTGTATTTACCTAACTTTTTTGCTGGGTGTTCTTTAAATGGTGTTTCAACCAACTGGTCAGGGGAAATAAAAGTGACAGCAATTAACCGTAATGTAACAACTGATAATTTGAAGCTTGAATATAGGGTTAAGGAGTTACCTATAAGTTTAAAAAGTATAGAAGTAAATCTATCTGAGGAACTAGGTCTTAATAAAACAATCAAGTATCACAATCCATACCAATACAGTGATACTGTTTATTTAATGACACTTGATGGAGGAGAAATGGATGCTTGGGTTCTTCCTGTTTGGAAACTCCGAAGTAAGCTTTCCAATGCATATGTTACAATCATTTGGGATGACACAAAAGGAATAGAGCATACGGAAACTATTAAACTGAAGTAATCGAAAAGGAAGCTAGGTTTATGAGCTCTGGGGGAAAAGGTTAACTGTATTAAAATTATTCAAATTCTAGGCCCACGTTTATTTTTAAGGCTGTTTTCGTAAACTTTGTGGCTTCTGAAGGAGAAAAATAAACATTGTGATATAATAAAGATATAAAAATAGTAATTGTATAAAGGTTTGAATATGATAAATTAGGAATAACAAATAACTTTCAGGAGGTGAACCCATTTGAATAAATACAGTATTTTTTCACTTGCTACTTTGGTAATCTTCATTGGTTTGTTTTATACAATGTTGAGTGGTGTGTCGTTAGGAACATTCGGTAAACCATTTATTATTTCGATGTTTCTGTTCCCATTATTAGGAGTTTTTTCGGGACTAAAAGCCAAAAAAGGCATAATGAAATGGCTACTAATAATACTTAACATTATTGCAATTTGTACAATCGGATATATTTCATTACTTGCCAATGGTATTGCCGAAAATTGATGCAAGACGGGTAGCATACGCTATCCTTTTTTTATGCCTTATAAAACAGACCTTAAAGAATTGACTGTGGTGTTGGTCGATTTTTGACACGCTGAAATAAGCATTTGCTCAACACGTTTTTCAAATGCCAAATACTTGCCTAATTCAAGCCAACGGAAC
Organism: Brevibacillus sp. NSP2.1; assembly: GCF_000470975.2. NCBI lineage: Bacteria > Bacillati > Bacillota > Bacilli > Caryophanales > Paenibacillaceae > Brevibacillus > Brevibacillus sp. NSP2.1. The sequence continues at coordinate 1,304,734 of NZ_CP048274.1, forward strand.
AGTGTCAATTTCTTCAGCTCTTACACGACCTGTTCCTGCTTTTCGAGCAATCACACTACCGTTACGGTCTTGTGCAACTACAACAGCAATTTTAAGGTTGGAAATTCCTCTTTTTTCGTCTTTTTCACCTCGTTTCTTGGATTTTCTATGAGTGATTTCTCTACCTTTCATAGACTCACGAAAGAAGGTTTCGTCACTCTCAACGATACCTTGCAGTTGATTAAAGCCAAGACTTCCTAATGCGTTCAAGATTTTATGCCTCCAATAAAAGGCAGTAGAAATGTGTATTTGGAGTTTTTCAGCGATTTTTGGTAGGGTATATCCCTCTACCATTAATTCAATGTATTTCACCCATTTTTCAGGGTATCGAGAGCCTGAAAATGGCGTATTTGTCAGATCATTGAAAGATTTTCCACAATCATTACATAGATAGCGTTGTCTTGAGCGATAGATACCGTTCCGTTTAACCGATGTACTACCACAATGGACACAACCCAAGAGCGCGGGAGACGGCGCTCTGACGCTCGCGGCTCCGGGCAACGAGCCAGCCGACGCGTACTTGTTTGACCCGCTGGACGCCGCGCCTTATTTGCTCGATTTGTCCGAAAACGAAAACAGCGTGCCGGAAAATTACCGGGAGGTCGAAAAGCGCCCGGACGTGCTAGTCTACACCTCGGAGCCGTTGCAGGAAGACGTCGCGATCGCGGGGGAAATCTCGGCTGTCCTGTACGCGGCAAGCTCTGCGCGGGATACGGACTGGCTGGTGCGCGTGAGCGACGTCGATGAAGAGGGCAACTCCATCCGGCTGTCGGACGGAATCATCTGCGCCCGCTACCGTCATTCTTTTGCCGAGCCGAAGCTGCTTGAGCCAGGCCAGATTGAGCGCTACGAAATCCGCATGGGCAAAATCGCCAACGTCTTCGAAAAAGGCCACCGCATCCGGGTCTGCGTCACGTCCGGGGCGGAGAACTTTTCGTTCCCGAATCCGAACACCGGGACAGATTTGGCGACGGAAACCGAGACGGTGGTGGCCCGGCAGCACATTTACCACGATGAACAGCACCCGAGCCACATTCGCCTTCCTTTGCTGCCAAAAAACAGGTAGCAGGCGGCACAGGCACAGGCGAATTTTCGCCAGCACATGCCAATCATGAAACAGCGGCTGCCAGCAAGTTCGGCAGCCGTTTTTTCTCGTGCCAGCATACGTGCAACTAAGGCTGCGCCAATGGCTTGGTGCAGCCAAGTTTTCTGATCTGATTATGCAAAAATGGGTTGCCGATGCGCGATTGCATACAGGCTACGGCAAAAACGTTTCGAAACAGGATGAAAATAAACTGAAATTGCTAAATAATCAGACTTGGTACAAAATATGCAGAGGACAACTTCTCGAAAAAGGAGAGGAGCCTAGCAAAAGAACTGGGGGATTGATCTATGGAGCATCCGACTGCACCAACGCTGAAACGCTCGCTTACCTTGAAACACATCGTCTTTTTCGGGCTGGCTTTCATGGCCCCGCAAACGTTTTTTTCGACCTACGGTGTTGCCGTACACAGCACAAACGGGATGATGCCCACGGCGTATGCGATCGCGCTGATTGTCATGCTGTTTACGGCGTACAGCTATGCGCAACTGGTAAAAGCGTTTCCGAATGCGGGAGCGGCCTACACGTTTACGCAAAAAACGATCAGCCCGCACGTCGGCTTTATCGTCGGCTGGACGATCATCATCGACTACATGTTCAGCCCGATGATTAGCTCGCTGCTCATCGGCATTTCGCTGTCCGCCTTCTTTCCTTCCGTCCCGATGTTCGTCTGGATCGTTTCGTTTGTTGCCGTCATTACGGCGGTCAACATTCTCGGGATCAAGCTGGCAGCACAGTTCAATACGTACATGCTGTTTTTGCAACTGTTCGTCTTCCTGCTGTTTTTCGTTTTGGCGATTTACGGACTGCAAAACGGCAAGGGGGCAGGGACACTGTTCTCGACGCTGCCCTTTTACGATGCAAAAATCAACGTTCCGACGCTTTTGTCCGTCGTTCCGCTGCTCTGTTTCAGCTTCCTCGGTTTTGACGCGGTGACGACGCTTTCGGAGGAGACGAAGGACGCGACGAAAACATTGCCGCGAGCGATTTACATGATTACGCTGATTGGCGGGCTGCTGTTTATTTCCGGCTCTTATTTCGCGCAACTCATTTTCCCGCAGTATCAGTCCTTCCAAAATCCCGACTCCGCTTACTTGGAGATTGCCGCGTACATCGGCGGAAACGTGTTTACGAGCATTGTGATTGCGGTCGGGCTGACAGCGGGTTTTGCCTCCGCCGTAGCGTCAGGCACGAGCGCCTCGCGCATTTTGTACGCGATGGGCAGGGAAAATGTTTTGCCGAAAAAAGTGTTTGGCTATTTGTCGCCGAAGTTCCGCACGCCGATTCCGAATATCGTCCTCATCGGCGTAGTCGCGATGAGCGCGCTGTTTCTCGATCTCATGACGGCCGTATCGTTTATCAATTTCGGGGCCTTATTCGCCTTTTTCTTCGTCAATCTGGCCGTGATTGCCCATTACTACATTCGCGAGAAACAGCGATCGTTCAAAGGCACGATTCAATACTTGCTCCTGCCGCTGATCGGTGCGGCGCTCATCGGCCTGTTTTTTGTCAAGCTGGACAAACACTCCTTGCTGCTCGGGGGAAGCTGGCTGCTGATCGGCTTTCTTTATCTACTGGGGCTGACGAAAATGTTCAGGCAGCCGCCCCCTATGCTCACTGTCGACGAGGTGCACTAAAGGCGTACGGAATGAGGCAAACGTTTTTTCACAGCAAACACGATCTGGAGAGGATGGATATTCATGACCAAGCAAACAGCCGACCTGATTGTATCGAGCAACGCCGTTTTTACCGGGCTTTCCGACCGCCCGGAGCCTGCCGCCATTGCCATCGCGGGCAACCGGATTATCGCGGTTGGCTCCAAGGAAGAAATCAGCAAGTACGCAGGGGAAGAGACAAAACGATACGATTTTCAGGACCAGCTCGTCATGCCAGGGTTTCACGACTTTCATCTGCACGTGATGCACGGAGCGGTGATGATGGAAAGCGCGATGCTGTTTTCCGCCCGCTCCGAAGCGGAAGCGCTGGAGATCATCCGCGAATTTGCGCAAGCGAAGCCGAATGAACCGTGGGTCATCGGCGCGGTCTGGGATGCCGGCTACTGGGACACGCAGCGACTGCCGAATCGCTACTCCCTCGACCGGGTTGTCCCCGATCGGCCTGCGATCATGTTCCACGCCGAAGGCCACTACGTCTGGGTGAACTCCAAGGCGCTGGAGATTGCAGGCATCGACCGGAACACGGAAGACCCTGCCTTCGGGATTATCGGCAAAGACGAAACCGGAGAGCCGGATGGCCTGCTGTACGAAAAAGCGATGGGGGCCGTCGTCAAGCACGCCTATCATTTTACAAAAGCAAAGAAGCAGGAGCTGTTCAAAAACTTCCTGGCGCACGCAGCGAGTCTCGGCGTCACTGCCGTGCACGACCTGTTCGCCACAGAATCGATGGATATGCTGACGGATTACGAGCTGTTCAAGGAGTTCGAGAACACAGGGGAGCTGACGGCGCGGCTTCATCTCTGGCCTGCCCTGGACGGCGACCTGGAGCGGGCGAAAAGGCTGCGGGAGACGTACCAGTCAGACAAGCTGCGAGTGTCGGGCTTGAAGCAGTTCATCGACGGCGTCATTACGGCGCGTACCGCCTATTTGCTGGAGCCGTACGCCGACCAGCCGGATACGCGCGGAGAGACGTCGTTTCCGCCGGAGACGATCAAAAAATGGGTGGTGGAGGCCGATGAGGAAGGCTTTTCCATTCGCTTCCACGCCATCGGAGACGGGGCGATCCGGCTTGCCTTTGACGCCTACGAGGAAGCGCAAAAAACAAACGGCAAGCGCGACTCTCGCCACTCCATCGAGCACGTGGAAGTCATCCACCCGGACGACATTCCCCGGTTCAAGGAGCTGGATGTGACCGCTTCGATGCAACCCGACCATTTTGCCATGTCCGAGCGGGGCGTGTACACCGAGCGCATCGGTTTGGCGCGGGAACCGCATGTGTTCTCCATCAACACGCTGCAGCAGGCCGGAGCGAGACTGGCGTTTGGCACAGACTTCCCGATCGACATATTGCAGCCGCTCTTGCAAGTGTATCGCGCCGTCACCCGCATCGACAGCAGCGGGGAAAACGTCTGGCATTCGCATGAACGGATCTCGCTCGCCGATGCGCTCAAGGCGTACACAGCCGGATCGGCATATGGGACGTTCCGCGAGCACGAGCTGGGTACTTTGGAGGCGGGCAAGCTCGCTGACATCGCCGTCCTGGAGCGCAATCTGTTTGCCATCCCGGTGGAGGAAATTCTGGATACGAAAGTGCGGCTGACGATTTTCGATGGAAAGGTAGTTTTTGAGCAGGCGGAAACACTCGTCGAAAAGTAGGCGGCCATCCCCAACACAAAATCCCAATTTCTCGTTATCCACGCGAGAGATTGGGATTTTTTTCGGGCTGACGCATTCACATTCAGGAGTGGTGGCGTTCTTCTGCTGCGGCCTGCGCTTTTGTTCGGTGCACCGTTCCGTGCGGATGATGCGGCGGGGCGTAGATCGTGTACAGCTTCAACGGCTCGTTTCCGGTGTTGATGATGTTGTGCCACGTTCCTGCCGGGACCATCACGGCATAGTCGTCATTCAGTCTGGCCTGATAGTCCAGCCTGTCTCTTCGCGGCCCCATTTGCACAAGCCCGTGGCCCTCTTCGATGCGGAGGAACTGATCGGTGTCCGGATGGATTTCCAAGCCAATGTCTCCGCCCACGGGAATACTCATCAGCGTCACCTGCAAATGCTTCCCTGTCCACAGGGCGGTGCGATAGTTTGTATTTTGCTTCGCAGCTTCATCAATGTTGATCGCCAGTGGATGAGGGCCGTAGTCTTTCAGCTCAACGCGATTCCAGCCGCCCTCCCAGCTTGCATGCCAATGGGAGTAGGCCGGAAGCCAGTAGTGCTCCCAATACGGCTGATTCCAGTTGACCGGCATGGCGGTGGGATGCCATGGATGGTGATAATACGATGGGTACATCGTGTTGCTCCTTTCGCGGGTTTTGCTCTCCCGATTACCATATGCGGATGCCCATGTGTGTGAAAGCCCAAAAATCGAAAACAGAGCAGAGCGCACAGGCGATCGCCGCCTTTTCGTCACCGCCTGGCGTTTGCGAAAGTCGTTGCCTCATCGCTTGAGAAAGTCGCTGTCCCCTCGCTTGAGAAAGTTGCCACCCCATCGCTTGCCATTCCCACGCTATTCCTATGGAAGCATGCTCGCTATCTCTCGCAAAAAAGCCGCCGTATTTTTGCCGAAGGACTCTGCCAAGCTGCCCTCCCGCATTTATTGCGCCGCCGCCGAAGCGCCGTCCAGCAGCACAAAATTGTTGATGTAAGTATCTGGCCTGGAAAAGAGCAGGGTGATCGTGCGGGTGGCAAAGTCGTAGTAATACAGGCCGTTCAATGCTCCGGCGACAGGGGCCAGATGCTTGGGCGGGTTTTTCACAGTTCCAGCGAAGTAAAACCCTTGTTTGTCAACAGACAAGTACATTTCCTCGATTCTCCCCAACTCGGGAAGGTCCAGCTTCTCTTTTTTGCCTGAACCCAGGTAGTGCAAGTAGTTCTCCCGCTGTTTATGGACCATGGGCGCACTTCTGACCAGCGCTAGCTTCGCATCCTTTGAGACGGAAAAGGAAGGAATCACTTCTCGGGCCTTGTACAATTCCCGCAAGGCATTTCCGTTCAGATCGTACTCGACAACGCGGTGCGTGGCGGCCACGACGTCATCTGCCTGTGTTTCGTTTGCCTTTTCCATGTTTTGGCTGCTTTCTGCAAAAGAATACAACGTCGCGTACAGCTTGCGAGTAAACGGATTATAGGACAACGATCGGACGGACGTATCGTGATCTTCGGGCTTCATCCAGTACGTAAGCGTGTTGGCGCGCAAGTCATAGGAGGCGAGCTGGACAACGTCTTTCCTTTTTTCCGCGGTCGCCAAAATCACCTTGTCGCCCGTCGGAATGATGGAATTGATCGCAAACAGATCGGTGGTCAACGTTTCTTTCCGCTGCGTCGCCAGGTCGAGCTTCACCAGTTGGTCTGACCCGGTGGCATCGCGTTCCGCATAAAACAGCGCCCCGTTTTGCAGGTCGACGGCGCCGAGCGGGTATTGGGCGGTATCGGGCGTTTCGATTACGTGCTGTACGGTCTTGGTATCGAACTGGTAGGTAAAATACAAATTTTTGCCCTGCTCGGTTGTCGCCGTGATCGACAGGTAGGGAGAGACGGGTGGCGGTGGCGGCAGGGGCACAGAGACAGTCTCCGACGCGGGACCTGTCGTTTGCGAACACGCGGTTAGCGCCAACAAGCCTGTCGCCAATACAAGGATGCTGCGGAACAAGCCGTTCATTGGGTGTGCTCCTTTTTCATAACATGATGAAGATAAGCGTCCCGAACTAGCAGACGCATATGGCAGAGATGCTTCTGCTTATTTTTCATGATAGGTTCTGCCTTTGAAACGGCCAGTCCCTTTCTTTTTGTCGACTTTCGTTTCGAACTCCTGCTCCATGAAGTCAGGCATAATATCTAGGACGGCGTGGGGAAGCCCACCAATATCTCCCTTGTAAGTTTCCTTGACGATGTCGTTTTCAAGGTTTCTAACTCTGATTTCCGTATTGTAGGGTGGTCGGTCGTATTTCATCTTTGTCGCGCAGTTATTGTTTTTTAATTTTTTGTTATCAGACCCTGTTTTTCCTTCGCCATCGTACCAAGTAACCCAGCCTTCACCCATCACATAGTTATCGGTTATCGTAATTTTGTTCTCGTTGTTTTTGCCATAGACGTACTCACCGTTTTTAGGAGGAGTCCAGCCAGCAGCGGCAGCATGACTTGTCGAGAGCGCTTTGGCATTGCTTGTACCGATGCTTGCGGAGTCGTAATCAACCAGCTTTCCATCCGCGGCTACGATCTTGGTCGGATATCCCATCCCATCGTAGTAGACGGTCATGCCGGGGTGCGGCGCAGGCAATTCCGGCTCCGTATCATAGTAGACGGGCAGCGACACTCTCTCCTGTTCGATATGGGCAAGAACGGCTTTCTCTTCTTTATCCGGCTTCTGTTTCTGCACTGCTTTGGCTCTTGGCCTCTCTGCTTCTTCCTTATATTCATAAGGGTGGACGATCATCTTGTTGTTTTCATCAAAAGTAATGATGGTGCCCGGTTCCATCGTTTCCGGGATTTTTTCCGCCGGGGCTTCGCTGTCTGTTTTGGCAGCCGAAACGGTAGAGAGTTCGTCTACGAATGGCACAGCGAGAACAGAGACGGCGAATACGACGGGCAATACAATTTTGAGCGAATGACATTTGTACTGGTTCATATCTTTAACCCTCCTTTTTTGTAATTAATTACATTTAATAACAAAATTTGTTGAAAACGTGTCGCAATTTGTCGTTCATAAAAATGTCATACGCTTGGAATGTTGCTTGTTCCCGATGGTTCTCTGTCCTATTCAGCTAATAGAGAAGTTGTCCCTTGCTAAAAACAGGGGAAGACCGCGCTGTTACCAAGAATGCCAACCAGCCCTCAAAAACCCTGCCCAACCCCAAAAAGCCGATGCCCAACATCCCGGCATCAGCCCAAAGATCAATCATCCACCTAAAGACTTGCTTACAGATTCACCCCGAGTTCAATCAAGATCATCATGCCGAAACAAAGAAGAGAGCGCTTTCTGCAAAAAGCTCGTGACGACGTCCTCGTCTTCTGCATGCACCGCAAGCGGCTGCACCCAGCTATGATTGTGCGCAAGGTCGTCGGAAGAGATCAGGGCGGCGCGCATGTTTTGCAGCGACATGACAATGCTTTTGCCGTCGAAGTGCTGGGAGTAGAAAAAGGCAAAGTCGTAGCGATGGTGCTCCGTGGCGAAGGTGACAAAGCGCGAGAGCAAATTTTCCGATTGATCGTACAAATATTCGAATTTCATGAGCAGCTCAACTCCTGATAATAGTTTTGGCTAAAGCGCACTGGCTGGCTGACGGTCAGCGCAGAGCGAAATCAAATCGCTTCCTCAAAGTCGATGACAGGCGGCTTTTTCGTGAAAAACTTGGTGCCGATCAGCAAGTAGCCGATGCCCGCCAGCGTCCAGAGCAGCCCGAGCGTCAGGGCATGGCTGTCCAGGTTGTACCAGAGAAACGCGACGAAGCTGGTCCCGCACAACGGGGCAAGCAAGTAGCGATACGTATCCGCCAGGGAACGCCGTTGGTTGCGAATATAGTAATGGGCGATGACGGAAGCGTTGACGGCAGTAAAGGCGGTCAATGCCCCAAAATTAATGAAGGCGAGCGCCGTCTCCAGATCGAGGAACAGCGCAGCAAGCGACACCGCCCCGACGAAAAACACGTTGCGAACCGGGATTCCTCTCGTTGGATGCAAGTGGCCGAACAACTTTTTCGGCAAGACGTTTTCCCTGCCCATTACGTACAGCAGGCGGGAAGCGCTCGTGTGGGAAGCGATCCCGGAGGCGAGAGCGGCGGTAATGCTGCCTGCCACGAAAAACGCATAAAACAAGTCTTGTCCGAGAATCATCGACATCTCCGGCGAGGGGGACTCCGGGTTTTGGAACTGGTCGACAACCGGAAAAGCGAGCTGCGTGAAATAGGAGGTAGTAATGAAAATGACGCCGCCAATCAATGCGACGAGAAAAATGCCGCGCGGAATCGTCTTCATTGGATCGACCGCTTCTTCCGTATAAGTGGTGACCGCGTCAAAGCCGAGAAACGAAAAGCAGAGAATGGCCGCTCCGGTCAGCAAGGTGGGAAAAGAAATCGCTTCGCCGTAAAATGGCTGGATCGTGAAGGCGCTCTCCCCGTTTGCTGCCGCACTGATGTGCGAGATGCTCAAGCCGATAAAGACGACGACCACGATCACCTGAAACACGACCAGCAGCGTGTTGAAGTTGGCCGTAGACTGAATACCGCGAAAATTGATAAAAGTAGTCACCGCAGCAAGCAAAATGCCCAAAATCCAGCCGGGAACCATCGGGAAGGCGGCGGATAAATAAATTTTGCCCAAAAGCACATTGATGACAGGCAGAAACACGTAGTCCAAAAGCGACACCCAGCCGACCAGAAAGCCGATGTGCGGATTGATCGCCTGGCGCGCATACGAGTAAGCCGAGCCGGCGACAGGGAACACCCGCACCATTTTTCCGTAGCTGGATGCGGTAAACAGCATCGCTGCCAGCGCGAGAATGTACGCGGTCGGGACGTGGCCCCCGGTTTCCTGGCTGACGATCCCGTACGTGTCAAACACAGTCAGAGGCGTCAAATAGCCAAGCCCCAATACGATGACTTGCCACAGCTTCAAGCTTCTTTTTAACGTGGGTGCCGACGTTGAATAATTCAGGCTTTTTTCCATGACCAATCCCCTTTGCGAGTGAAATGAAAGCGTTTAACATTCAGAAGTCGCTTCGTCCAAAAGCAAGCTTCGATCAACGGCCTGTTACGCGCAAAAGCCAGTTCCTATTCGATCCAGTCCTCCCGCCGCCCGGCTGCGGAGTCTGGTCGCATCGTTTCTCCTCATGTCATTTGCCCCCCTTGCCAAATCGGTGGTGATGCGACTGTTTGCATCAGCAACTGTAAGCAAGGGATGTGCCAAAAGCGAAAGCAGCCCGCAGTCCGGCTTTTTCGCTCACGAGCAAGCCTAATCGAAGACAATGATCCATGCAAAAATTCATCGTTTACCCAAAAATGCATAAAGCGAGAAAGCGCATGCCAATAAGAAGGCACGAGGATCGCCGTTTGGCACACGACTTGCTAAAACAGCAGAGGTGTAGCAGCAAAACGCAGGACGCCCGGGTCATCATTCAAGGGGTTGGAAACGTCGGCAGCTACCTGGCGAAGTTTTTACATGAACAAGGAGTAAAAATCGTCGGGATCGGGGACGCCAATGGCGCGATCTACGACGAAGCTGGCCTCGACATTCCGTACTTGCTGGAGCGCCGCGATTCGTTTGGCGCGGTCACCCAGTTGTTTGCCGACCGGATCACCAACCAGGAGCTGTTGGAGCGGCCGTGCGACATCCTCATTCCGGCGGCGCTGGGCGGGCAGATTACGGCAGAAAATGCGGGGCGCCTGGCGTGCCGGATCGTCATCGAAGCAGCGAACGGGCCGACGACGGCAGAAGCCGAGCGCATCTTGCAGGAGCGGGGGATTATCGTCGTGCCGGACATTTTGGCCAATTCCGGCGGCGTGATCGTTTCTTATTTTGAATGGGTGCAAAACAACCAGGGCTACTACTGGGATGAGGCGACGGTCGACAAGATGCTGCGCGAGAAGATGGAGGGAAGCTTCCGCAAGGCGTACGAGACAGCAGAGCAATACAGCATCGCCATGCGCAAGGCCGTGTACATGGTCGCCGTCAAAAGGCTGGCGGAAGCGGCACGCGTGCGGGGCTGGGCGAACTAAGCGGGGAAACACGGGCATAAAAACAGCGGCAGGAGCGTTGCTCATTCGGGCGGCGCTCCTTTTTCGCGATCAGACCAGGCAAAAGCGGTTATGCAAAAATGGATAGATCATGAAAAAACGAATAGAAAACAGCCTGCCTTTCAACGTTTTCACGAAAGATAAATTGGCATAATTTTTGCAATAATATTTCAATGAACGCGCAAGGAAGGAAACAAGGAGTGGTTACAAGCGATGCGAAACAAGCTTTTCCTCATTGCTGTCCTGCTGTCCATGATCCTGTTGCCGGCTTTCGCCCATCCGGCGAGCTTGTTTGCAAAAGGATACAGGCAGCGTTGGGCAGGAGCTGAGGGATAGAGAGGCACTACGGTAACAAAGCCAACTGCCCGTCATCTTTGCCAAAAAGTCCAACGCTGTAGAGAAGAAACAGACGATTCATACCCGACAACCTACAAACGGAGGACTGAAACACATGCAATATCCACTTTCCCCAGATGTAAAACCGGAGTTTTGCACGACAGGCACTTTCATGCGTCTGCCGTCCGCGCGAGAAAATGCCAAGGTAGCGATCATCGGACAGCCGTTTGACACGGCGGCGTCCTTCCGCGTCGGAGCGCGCTTTGCGCCGCAAGCGATTCGCCAGGCTTCGATGACGCTGTTCCCGTACCATCCGACGCACAAAGTGTACCCGTTTGAAGACACCAAGGCGATCGACATCGGGGACGTCCCGGTCATCCCGCACAATATCCACCGCAGCTACGAGCTGATGGAGGAAGCCATGCTCGACCTGATGCAAAAAGGAATCGTGCCGATCGGCTTGGGCGGGGATCACTCGATTACGCTGGCCTCGCTGCGGGCCGCCAAAAAAGTGTACGGCCAGGTCGCGATGATTCAGTTCGACTCGCACACGGACACGTGGGATACGTATTACGACGAAAAATATTGGCACGGCTCGCCGTTTATCCGGGCGCATGAGGAAGGGCTGCTTTTGCCGGACAAAGTGTTTCAGGTCGGCATTCGCGGGACGCTCAACCACCCCGGCGATCTCGAAGCGAGCTACGAGCTTGGCTACAACGTCGTCACGACGCAAGAGCTGCGCAACCGCGGCTGGGATGACGTGCTTGGCGAGATCAAGGCAAAAATCGGGGACACGCCGTGCTTTTTGACCTTTGACATCGACTTTGTCGATCCGGCTTTTGCTCCGGGAACAGGCACGCTCGAAGTAGGCGGCTTCACCAGCCACGAGGCGCTGCAAATGATTCGCTCCTTGACCGGCCTGAACTACATCGGCTTCGATCTGGTCGAGGTGCTGCCTCCGTACGACCCGGCACAGATCACGTCGCTGTTGGCAGCTACGCTGATTCACGACTTTGCCGCCCTGGTCGCCCTGCAACAAAAGCAGGCTGTGAGCAAGTAATCCAGCTATTCATTTTTGCATAATCTATGAATTTTTGAATAGATCATTCGTGCAGGTGATCCGGGTTTGCGCATGTGCACGGGCGCATCCCGGATTGGCACGAGAGTTGCTTTAGGTAGTTTACGTAAATGGATACAGCGGAAGGAGAGGATTCGTTGCATGATGAACCTGAAGATGTACATCAACGGGGAATGGGTAGACGCGCAAAGCAAAAAGACCCGCGAGATTGTGAATCCCGCTACGGGGGAAGTGATTGCCCTCTCGGCAGAAGGGGACGTGGAAGACGCCCGCCATGCCATTCAGGTCGCTCGCGAAGCATTCGACAGCGGCATCTGGTCGGAGCTTCCGGCAGCAGAGCGCGCCCGCTACCTGTTTAAGATCGCCGACAAGCTCGAGGAGCGCGCGGAAGAAATCGGCAGGCTGGAGACGCTGGACAACGGCAAGCCGCTGCGCGAGACCGCTTTTGACGTTGCCGACGCGGCTGCGTGCTTCCGCTATTACGCGGGCCTCGTTACCAAGCCGGACGGGCAGACCTATCACGTGGCAGACCCTGTGCAGGCGATGGTCGTGCGCGAGCCTGTCGGCGTATGCGGCCTGATCGTGCCGTGGAACTACCCGCTGCTCATGGGCGTGTGGAAGATCGCGCCTGCCTTGGCCGCCGGGAACACGATCGTCTTCAAGCCGTCTGAGGTCACCCCGGTCACTGCGCAAAAGCTGTTTGAAATCATAGAAGAAGTAGGCATCCCGAAAGGCGTAGCCAACATGGTGCTGGGCGCGGGAGCTACGGTAGGCAACGAGCTGGCGGAGAGCCACCTGGTGGACAAAATCTCGTTTACAGGCGGCACGGCTACCGGACGCAGCATCATGCGGGCCGCTACAGGCAACATCAAAAAAATTTCCCTCGAGCTTGGCGGCAAGTCGCCGAACATCGTGTTTGCCGATGCCGACTTCGAGACGGCTGTCGATTACGCGCTATTCGGAATTTTCGCGAATCAAGGCCAGGTCTGCTCCGCCGGATCGCGCCTGCTGCTTGAGGACAGCATCCACGACCGCTTCGTCGAGCGGCTGGTGGAACGGGCGAAAAAAATACGCGTAGGCCGCGGCGACGATCCCGCTACCGAGATGGGGCCAGTCGTCAGCCAGGCGCACATGGAAAAAATCTTGCACTACATCGAGCTTGGAAAAGCAGAAGGCGCCCGTCTGGTGTGCGGAGGCAACCGCTTGACGGCAAACGGCCTGGAAAAAGGCTACTTCATCGAGCCGACGATTTTCACCGATACGACCCCGTCCATGAAGATCGTCCAGGAGGAAATTTTCGGTCCTGTGCTGGCGATCCAGCGCTTCCGGGACGAAGCAGACGCCATCCGCATCGCCAACGATACCGTCTACGGACTGGCGGGCGGCGTGTTCACTCAGGACGGCGCCAAGGCGATGCGCGTCATCAAGAAGCTGCGCGCCGGGATTACGTGGATCAACTGTTACCATCCGACGTACAACGAAGCGCCGTGGGGCGGCTACAAGCAGAGCGGCATCGGCCGCGGTCTGGGCACGTATGGCTTCGAGGAGTACACAGAAGTCAAGCAGATCAACATCAACCTGCACGTACAGCCAACCGGCTGGTTTGAAAACTAATACGACAATCAGGAGGACAGCACGATGAACAAGACAGTGGAGAGCAATCAGCATGCACAAGTAAAAGAACAGTACAAAGACGTCTACGCCTATACGAGCCAGGTGCTCGACCTGATCGCCAAAAGCGAAATCACGAAAGACGAAGCGGAGTGGGTCACCCGCCAGACGGTGGAAAACTTCCGCGACCACGTCAATCCGGGCTTTCTTGGCTACCGCAAATCCGTGACCAAGGACGGCCAGTTCGCCGCTGTGGAATGGAAAGACGCAGGCCCGAACTCGTTCATGGACGTCAACGGAAAAGTGTACATCGACTGCCTGGGCGGCTTCGGCATCTACAACGTCGGCCACCGCCATCCAAAAGTCGTGGAGGCCGTCATCAACCAGCTCAACCGCCAGCCGCTGCACAGCCAGGACTTGCTCGACCCGCTGCGCGCCATGCTCGCCAAAATTTTGGCTGACGTGACGCCAGGCAACCTGAAATACGCCTACTTCGCCAACAGCGGGACAGAAACGGTGGAAGCGGCGATCAAGCTGGCGAAAATGCACACGGGCCGCACGACTTTTATCGCGACGACGAAAGCGTTCCACGGCAAAAGCTTGGGCGCTCTGTCCGCTACCGCCAAAGGGGTATTCCGCAAGCCGTTTCTGCCGATGATCCCGGGCTTCCGCCACGTGCACTTCGGCGACATCGAGATGCTGCGCAAGACGTTTGAAGCGTGCGCGCTCGTCGGCGAAGAGATCGCCGGGGTCATCCTCGAGCCGATCCAGGGCGAAGGCGGCGTCAACCTGCCGCCGGACGACTATTTGCAGCAGGTGCGCGAGCTGTGCGATCAGTACGGCGCTCTCCTGATTCTCGACGAAGTGCAGACGGGCATGGGCCGCACCGGAAAAATGTTTTGCTGCGAGCATTACAACGTCGTTCCGGACATTTTGTGCCTGGCCAAAGCGTTCGGCGGCGGCATCATGCCAGCGGGAGCCGTGGTCGCGACAGAGGAAGTGTTCAAAAGCTTTTTCCCGAATCCGTTCGTGCAGACGACGACGTTTGGCGGCAACCCGCTGGCGTGCGCGGCGGCGATTGCGACCTTCAACGTGCTGATCGAGGAAAACTTGCTCGACCGCTGCGTGGAAATGGGCGAGTACATGCTCAAAGGGCTGCGCGAAGCAGCGGCAGCGCACAGCGACAAGGTGCAGGAAGTGCGCGGCAAAGGGCTGTTGATCGGGATCGAGTTCCACAGCGACGAGATCGGCTACGAAGTGTCCAAAGGCTTGTTCGACAACGGCGTGCTGGTCGCCGGAACTTTGATTAACGCGAAGACAATCCGCATCGAGCCGCCGCTCACCATCACCTACGAGGAAGCGGACAAAGTGATCGAGACGTTCAAAAACGTACTGCCGCAAGTCCAAATCTAAATCGTTTACCGGAAAAGAAGACTGCCCACCCCAGTCTTCTTTTCCCCTTTCTTCTCCATGGGAGCCCTGAGTATAATAGAAGTCACACGCCAAGCAATATTGGGAGGACCTATGGTTTCAAATCGTTTTGTCAGAAAAGCGTTGACTGTATCGTTTGAATCTTCAGTAAATGAAGTCCGGAACATCATGTCACGGTTCAACGAACGCTATGTGTTTGTAACCGATCCGAACAATGAACAAAAGCTCGTTGCCTATATACGCAACACCGATCTGCTGCAACGGATGACGGACGCGGACTGGATGGACAGGCCCGTGCGCGAGTTGCCCTATCAAACGAACCTTTCTTTTTTGCAACAGGGAGAAGACGTCCCGGATTTTTTCAAAGTATGCGGAGAAGAAGTCGTCGTGGTTTCCGGTCCGGCCGGACAGCCCGAAGGCTACTTGCGCCGCGAAGATGTGCTGTACTACGTCCTGACCAGCCAGTCCGGGCACCCCGACTGGATTCGCTCGCTGCTCAACTCGATCCCGATGGGCATTTTGATTGTGGACGAGAAGGGGCGGATCGAGAACTTCAGCTCGGAAGTGTTGCGGATGGTTCGCGTGACCCCGGAGGAGCTGCGCCAGCAACGGGTCGGCGAGTTGCTCGACCCGGACGTTTTTCACAAAGTGATCGAGTACGGGGAAAAGGTGCTCAACTACATCATCGTCAACGAACGGATCGGGGTGCTGGCCGATTTTTGCCCGATTCGCAGCCAGGACGGCACGGTAACCGGGGCGACGATCGTCCTGCAAGATCTGCCGTACATCGAAAAAATGGCGATGGAGATGGAATACGTCAAAAACCTCAACACCGACCTGCAAGGGATTCTTTCCTCGATCTACGACGAGATTCTCGTCCTCGATGAAAAAGGCGTGCTGTTGCGCTACAGCGGCAACCTGATCGAAGACTTTTGGGAGATCAACAAGGAGCAGCTCGTCGGCATCAATCTGATGGAGCTGGAGCAGGAGGGGCTGTTTTTCTCCGCGATCGTCCGGATGGTGATGGAGCGAAAACGAAAAGTGTCCGTCACCCAGGAGAGCCGCTCGGGCAAAAATGTGCTCGCGGTCGGCAACCCGATTTTTGACGGCAAAGGCAAGCTGGAGCGGATCGTCATTGCGCTGCGGGATATTACGGAGACGGTCATGCTGAAGGAAGAGCTGCTCCAGGTCAAAAAAATATCGGAGAAATACAAAAAGGAACTGGAGCATTTGCGCGACCAGAAGCAGTACGCGAAAAACCGCCAGTTGATCTACGCCAGCGAGCCGATGGAAAGAGTGATGAAGTACATTCACAAGATCGCCAACACTTCGTCGACCGTGCTGCTCACCGGGGAATCCGGCGTCGGCAAAGAAGTGTTCGCTCGCACGATTTACGAGTTGGGGCCGCGCTACAACCACCCGTTCGTCAAGGTCAACTGCGGGGCGATCCCGGAGACGCTGTTGGAGAGCGAGCTGTTCGGCTATGAAAAGGGCGCGTTTACAGGCGCGAATACGAACGGCAAGCCGGGGTATTTCCGCATGGCCCACAAAGGCGTGCTGTTTCTCGACGAGATCGGAGAAATGCCGCTCAATCTGCAGGTCAAGCTGCTGCGCGTCCTCCAGGAGAGGGAGATCATCCCGGTAGGCGGCTCGGAGATCGTCGAGGTCGATGTGCAAATCATCGCCGCGACGAACAAAAATCTCGAAAAAATGGTCGAGGAAGGCACGTTTCGCGAGGACCTTTACTATCGGCTGAACGTCATTCCTGTCGTGATTCCGCCGCTGCGCGACCGCCCTGAGGACATCCCGCTCATCAGCCTGCACTTTTTGCAAACGTTTAACGAAAAATACGAACGTTCCACCCAACTGTCCCAAGACGCCCTCGACCTGCTGGAATCGTATTCCTGGCCAGGCAACGTGCGCGAATTGCAAAACATCATCGAGCGAATCGTGGTCACCGCAGACGAGGATCTCATCGAAGCGCACCACATTACGCCGCTGTTGAAGACGAAGAAAAAGCAGTATATGCGGCAGCGTTTGACCAAGATCATGCCGCTGAAGGAAGCGACGAGAGCGATGGAGGAGCAGCTTATCAAGATGGCGATGGACGAGTTCAAGACGACGTCCATGGCAGCCAAGGTGCTCGGCGTCAGCCAGTCCACGATCAGTCGCAAATATCAGGAAATCCAAGAGAAGATAAGTCGAGGTGAGCAGATTGGGTTTAAAGTATGACGTAGTATCGCCATTTGCCGGAACCATTGCGCGAATCTTTTTTCGATTGAGTGATTCTGTGCAGGAGGGAGAAGTGCTGTTCACACTCGCAGACGGCAGCCGGAGCATCGACATCCTCTCTCCGGTTACAGGGAGTGTGGAGGCGATTGAAGTCGAGCAAGGCGAGCTGGTAATTGCGGGGATGATTTTGGCGTCGATCATGCTCTGCAGCGAAGAGTCGAGCAAGCGGGACGAATGCGAAAGCAAGGCGTAACCCGGATCGTTTCGCCTGGGCAAAAAGCGGGCGAATGCCCGAAGCAAGCAAAATGGTTCATGCTGCGTCAAATACGTACAGCAAAAAGTGATCTGCCAGCGAGCGCAGATCCCTTTTTGTTGTAAGCTTTCTCGCGTACGCCGATGATGCTTACTCGGCGATAACGGCCTCCAGCGCCATGACGATCATGTCGTTGAACGTCGTCTGCCGCTCTTCGGCCGTCGTTTCCTCGCCCGTGAAAATATGGTCGCTGACGGTCAGGATCGACAAACCGTTGACGCCGTAATTCGCGGCAAGCGTATAGAGCGCCGTCGTCTCCATCTCTACGGCGAGCACCCCGTAGTCGCCGAGCTTTTTCACCGGCTCCATGCTTTCGCGGTAAAACACATCGGCCGTCAGCACGTTGCCGACCCGCACCGGCAAGCCTTTGGCAACGCCTGCGTTGTACGCTTTTTGCAACAGCTCGAAATTGGCGCAAGGCGCGTAGTCGAAGCCCGGGAATGTCAGGCGGTTCATGTTCGAGTCCGTGCATGCCGTCATGGCGATAATGACGTCGCGCACATGCACGTCTTTCTGGATGCCGCCGCACGTTCCGACGCGAACCAAATTTTTCACGCCGTAGTCGCGGATCAGCTCGTTGACGTAAATCGAAATCGACGGAACGCCCATGCCTGTCCCTTGCACAGACACCCGTTTGCCTTGATAAGTGCCCGTGAAGCCGAGCATGCCGCGCACCTGGTTGTAGCAGGTCACGTCTGTGAGAAACGTCTCAGCAATGTACTTGGCCCGCAGCGGATCGCCTGGCAGCAGGATGCTTTCTGCGATTTCACCTGGTTTGGCTTGAATATGTGTGCTCATGATAAGGCCGTCGCGCACCGAGCGGAACGCACAGGCTCGCTCTCGGCGCGACGGCATTCACCTCCTTAAATGGTAATGGACTGACCAAGCTTGGACGTAGCAGGTCTTGTAATAGAAAAAACAGCGCAGACAAAGGCAATCAGCACGAAGATGCCGCCTACCCAGGCCGTGTCCACGACAGAGTGATGCTCAATGACAAAGCCGCCGACGGCCGAGCCGAGCGCAATGCCGATGTGCAACGCGGACGTGTTCAAGCCTTGCTGAATCTCGTACGACTCGGGGGCCGTTTCGATCAGGTAGTTTTGCTGCGCGGGCGTGATCGCCCAACTGAGCATGCTCCAGACAATCATCACGACGAGGAACAAATAGAGCGAAAATGTCACTGCCGGAATGAGGAACATCACGACAGCGAACGAGGCGATAATGACCAAAATGCTTTTCGTCGAACCGAGCTTGTCTGCCGCCCAGCCGCCAACGCCGCCGCCGAGCACAGCGGAGATGCCGAAAATAAAGTAGACGATGCTGACCCAGCCGGAAGACAGGTGCAAAGCCGTTTTCAAAAACGGAGTGAAATAGGCGTACAACGTCAAATGTCCGGTCAGCATGAACACGGACGTCAGTTGCGCGCTGATGATCTTCGGCTTTTTCAGCGTCAAAAGCTGCTCTCTGAGCGGAATCGTCGGCCTTGCCGGGATTTTCGGCAAAAAGGCGGAAATCCCGATCATGGAGACGAGCGTCAAAACGGAAATAAGCAAAAACGGCGCGCGCCAGCCAAACGAATTGCCGATGACAAGGCCAAGCGGCACACCCAGCACGAGCGAACCGCTCACGCCCATGAAAATGACGCCGATTGCTCTCGCCCGGTACGCCTCCTGGACGATCGAGGAAGCGATGGTGATGGACAGCACGATAATCAGCGAACCGCTCGCTGCGGAAAAAATCCGCCCAAGCATCAAGATCGAATAATGAGGACTGAGCCAAGAAATGACGTTGCCGACGAAAAAAACGGCCAGCGCCCACAAATACAGCGCTTTTCGCTCGGCCTTTGCCGTTACGGTCAGCAAAATCGGAGCGGAAAGCGCAAAAACAACAGAGAACATCGTAATCAGCCAGCCTGCGGTGCTGATGGAGACTTGCAAATCCCCCGCGATGATGTCCAAGATGCCGCCGATAATCAGCTCTACTGTTCCTACGACAAAGGCAGCGATAGCCAGGAGGTACACTTTCATGTTCACGGTGGCGAGCAAACCTCCTTTTGAAATAGTTTGTTATAGGTTACTACGATTATAGTAACCTATATCGCGGTGGATAACAACCACTATCGTAGTAACCTTTTATCTTGAGGTAACAATATTTGACAATAGAGTTGGCAGACTCTTATAGTAAAAAAAGAAAAAAGAGAGGATCGAGGGGAAATCTTTGGGGAAACTGTTCTTGTTCTCAATCCTGTGGTGGCTGACAGGCAATCCGTTTATCGCCATGCTGATTATTTTGCTCGTCCTGTATTTCCTGGATCGCCGCTTTGTCCGGCTGCTGCCTGACATTACCAAGCCGTATCGCCGTTGGAGAAGGCTGTCGGCGTTACGCACGCAGTTGCGGCTGAACCCGCACGACACGCCAGCCAAGCTGGAGGCGGCCCGTCTGCACATGGAAAAGCGGCAATATGCAGAAGCGCTGGCTTACTTGGAAGGGATCGCCGCCACGATGCAGGATTCGTCCGAATATTTGTGTGACAAAGGCATCTGCTTGCTGAAGACAGGGCGGATGGAAGAGGGGCTGGAGCTGATCGGGCAGGCGTTGAAGCTCAATCCGCGCGTCAGATACGGGGAGCCGCGCCTGATTGTCGGGGAAGAGTACGCGAAGCGCCAGCAGCGGGAAAAAGCGCTGGAATACCTGGAGGAGCTGGCGAAAATGAACATGTCGTCGTGCGAGGTGTACTTCAAGCTTGGCGTCGTGTACGACGAGCTGCAGCAAAAAGACAAGGCGAAGGCATCTTTTCGCGAAGCGACAGAAGTGTACCGGGGACTGCCCGCCTACAAGCGCCGGACAGAAAGGCGCTGGGCGCTGCTCGCGTGGCTGCGGAAAACGTTTTGAAAATCCGGCACAACCAGATAGAGGCTTTTCGTGGCTGCCATGTACGGCAGCCATTTTTTGCTTTGTTTTTTGTCCGCGCTCCTATACAATTATCCATTAAATAAGGAAAGCGTTTGCCTGCTGCTTTTTGCAATCCATGCCCGCAACCGTTCATAATAGAACCAATACATTCAGGATGTGATACTGCTTGCAAATCATTGTCTATGACCTGGAAACAACCCTTACCCATCAACGGGACAAGATCCCGGAAATCATCGAGATCGGTGCGGCAAAAGTCGTGACCGGAAAAAACGGCGTGGAGGTCGACACCTTCCAGCGCTACACGTTTCCGGCCATCGAGCGCAGAATTACGGAGCGCACCCGCAAATTTATCGGCCTGGACAAAGAAAACATGCCGACGTTTATTCCGTTTCGCAAAGCCTTCGACGCTTTTCTCGACTGGATCGGCACGGACGAGGACTACTATTTGTGCTCGTGGGGCCAGGACGACAAACGGCTGATGATCGAGCATTGCGCCCGCTTCGGACTTGATTTCAACTGGCTGCGCAACTACAACGACATCCAGCCCGCGATCAGCATGCTGCTCGCCGACCGCAAGCAGATGAGTCTGAAAGACGCGATTGATGCAGCCGGCATCGTTCAGGAAGGAAGGCTGCACTCGGCTTTGGTCGATGCCATACATACGGCGCACCTTTTAATCAAATACAACAAGACCGTCCACCTTTCGCAAAACACGCCCGAGCAAAACTACAATTTGTCCAGCTCGCTGTACGTGACGTGCCGCTCCTGCAAAAAGCTCAAATACTACACCGCTTTTGGCAGAAAAAGCAGAAGATGCCAGGCGTGCCTGCAACATAAAAAGCAACTGGAGCAGACGGCGGAAGCGACAGCCACGAAGCAGAGCTAGCGCGCAGGCGATGAGCAGCAGAGGGAGAGAAGAGAAATGATTCGCAACCTGAAGGAGCGCGACCTGGGCACGGTCGTGGCGATGCTGCAAAAAGAGGTGCAATGGCGCCCGGTGGAACTCGCGGCAATCCTGAAATCGGCCACGGTGTTTCTCTGTGAGGAGCAAGGGGAGATCGTCGCTTGCGGCTTGTACGATTTAACCTCTTTTGGCGAAGAGGGGACGGCGGAAATGTACGTGTACACACGTCCCGAGCAGCGCAAAAAAGGGATCGGCTCCCGGCTGTTCGACCTCGTCTGGACACAGTTGCTTGCGCACGAACAGAAGCCGACGGCGGTCGTCGCCACGTATCGCATCGACGAGGGCGATGCCGGGGGGTTTTTTGCCAAAAAAGGCTTCGCGCCGTTGTGGGGACAGCATACGATGAAGTACACAGGCGGGATGGTGCCGGAGCCGACGCTTGCGGTCAAGCCTTTTGCCGAGCAGGAGCTGCCCTGCTACATCCAGTCCCAAAGCGACGCCTACTATGAGGTGCGCAAAAGCATTGATCTGAAGCCGTACCGTCTGACCGACTACTGCGAACAAACGATGGACTCCTGGCAAAAGTGGCTGCTCACGGAAATGAAGGACGACATCTACATGTTCTACGAGGAACAGGGCGAGTTTGTCGGCTCGTTGATCGTGACCCCGCACGGCGAAGCCTACGATGTTTTCGTCGACCCCAAGCACCAGAAAAAAGGCTACGGCAAACAGCTTGCCCGGTTTTTCATAAACCGGACGCTGGAAAAAGGCTTGCAGCCGTACCTCGTGACAGGAACGCACAACAAGCCTGCGATTGCTTTGTACGAAGGGACAGGCTTTCGGATTACCCAGACGATGCTGACGGCGAAGCGAGCGCTCCTGTAGAGAAGCGGGCCTCGCCTGGCCTGGGCGACAAGCGAAAACGGCTGCGCCAGCCAGCCTGTTCAGCATAAAAAAATGCCGCAGGTCCGTGGGAGGACCGAAGCGGCATTTTTTCGTTCTATACACCCAGCAAAAGCAGGATAATCGAGGTCAGCGAGAAGCACATGCTGATTAAGCATAGAAACGCCACGACCTGCTTGGGATTAAGCCCCGTGCGCAGCAAGCGGTAATGCACCTGGCTGGCGTCTGCCTGGTAGATCGGCTTGCCTTGCATGAACCGTTTTGCTACGACGAACAGGTTGTCGAAGATCGGCACACCCAGCGCCAAAATCGGGATGAACAGCGACAGGACCGTTGCCTGTTTGAAGGCTCCGTCCAGCGCGATCACGGCGAGGATAAAGCCGAGAAAAGTCGCCCCTGCGTCTCCCATGAAAATTTTCGCGGGCGGCTTGTTGTAGCGCAAGTAAGCGAGAGCGACCCCGATCAGGCTGATCGCCATGATGGCGGAGGTCGTCTGTCCTTTGACAAGGGCGACGACGAACAGCGTACCGGCAGAAATGGCGGTCAGCCCTCCGGCGAGGCCGTCCATGCCGTCCGAAAAGTTGATGACCGTCGTCACACCGAAAATCCACAAGATCGTGAGGATGAACTGCAGCCATTCCGGCAGCAGGATGTACTCCCCGCTCAGCGGATTGTAAAAGCCGGAGAAGTTGATTCCGGACAAGTACACGATCACGGCGGCGGAAAGCTGGACGATCATTTTTGGCAGAGCGGAGAAGTCTTTGCCCTGCGTCTTGTACCAGTCGTCAATCGTGCCGATGGTAAGAAGGAGCAGCGAGCCGATCAAAACGGCAATCGTCTGTTCCGGCGATTCTTTGGAAAACAGCAGAAACGATGTAGCGAAGCCGACGAAGATCGCATAGCTGGCGGTTAGCGGGATCGGCTCCCGATGAATCTTGCGCTCGACGTCTTTCCGGGGCTTGTCCACAAAATCAAGGCGAAACGCCAATTTGGCCAGCGGTGGAATCAGCACCATGACGATAGCAAACGACAGCAAAAACGAAATCGCGTATGTAATCATGACCATCTCCTACGAAAAGACAGCTTTTTTTTGACAAGTCTATTATAGGAAGGATTCCAAATTTTGTCGACTCTTGCCGGGAAAGCTGGGGAGGTACCAAAAAAAGTTGGTACTTATTTCATGCAGCGCGAAAAAATATAATCCCTTCTAGGAGGGATCGGGATGGAATACATGGCCTTATGGTTCATCTTGGGTATCATTTTTATGCTGTTATGGACGACAAAAGGGATAAAGGGCTGGGTCAAGGCCGCTGTAATCGTCTATTATATCGTTCTGTCGTACGTGTTCATCTCACGCAAGGAAGCAATTTACGCGGAGTATCATACGCTGCCGGTGCCGGAGCAATTTTGGGACAACAATTCGGCGTGGGTCGAGTCCATGCTCGGATTTTTCTTTGTTCCGTTTCTGCTCGTGCTGCTGTTCAACTACTACGGTTGGTTCAAGGCTGCCCGTGGAACGGCGCAAAAATTTTGGATCGCGCTCTCGATTGTTCCGGCAGGGGTTGTGTATGCGTGTCTTTTTTTCATCTTTAGCATGTACGGGTATCGTCCATTACGGATCGGTGATATATGTATGTTAATTTTTCTTACATAAAATGTTCCGTTTTAACTGACAGCGCTCCGTTTCTCGGTTATAGTGGTGCTAAAGGATACAGAATAATCACGCACATAGCGAAACGTAACGGAGGGGACAAAGCATGACGCCAGGTTTATCGTATCGAGAAGTGATCCAGCCAACGGAGCAGGAGCTTCGCGAGCTGGCCGGGCTGCTGGTGGATGTCGTAGCGGATGGGGCTTCCGTCGGGTTTTTGCCGCCACTGGCCTGGGAAGAAGCATACGCCTACTGGGCCTCGGTAACGGGCGAGCAGGTGGTAGTCTGGGTGGCAGCCAATGAAAACGGCATCGTCGGGACAGTCCAGCTCCACCTGGCTGAGCGGCCAAACGGACGGCATCGGGCGGAAATCGCCAAGCTGATGGTGCATCCTTCCGCGCAGCGGCAAGGCATTGGCCGCACGCTGATGCTGCTTGCACAGGCGCGGGCGCTGGCCGAGAACCGCAGCCTGCTCGTTTTGGATACGCGCGCCGAAGATCCGTCCAATCGGCTGTATCAGGCGATGGGGTACCAAGAGGGCGGGAGAATCCCGCACTACGCCATGTCTGCTGACGGCAGCCTGCACGACACGGTGATCTACTACAAACTCATCGTCTCGCAGTAAAGCGTAAGCAGCAGCGAAAAGCAGCGCCAAGCGGACGAAGCGACGTCCGTGTTTTTTCTTTCGCTTGACAAACCGACCGACGGTTTGTATAGTGGTCGTAAGGAACCGACTTCCATGTCCATTTTCTACAGGAGGATACTATGTCATCGATTCATCAAAACCCCAGCTTCCAATTGCTGCTGACGGCGACAGAGGAATTGATTTTGGAAAAAGGATGCCAGCAGACGACGTTGCAGGACATCATGAAGCGTTCAGGCTTGTCCAAGGGCGCGATCTACCATTACGTAAAAAGCAAGGATGAACTGCTCGGCTTGCTGTTGCAAAGACGTTTTGCCGCCATCAGCCAGCGGTTTTACCAAACCGTAAAAGAAGGGGGAAGCGAATTGACGGGGGCACTCGGGAGTATCTCGCAGGGCTTGCGCCACATTCACAACCCGCGCGATGTGACGAATCTGATCCTGATTTACTTGCTGAGCAAAAGAGAAGACCCGGTGATTGGCGAGATGCTTGCCAAGCTGCACGAGGAGAGCATCCAGACGTCGAAGGAATGGATCGAGGTTGGGCAGCGGGCTGGCGTGATCCCGGCCACGCTCGATGCGGAGAAGGTCGCGATTTTTTTCACGATGATTACGTACGGCATCCGGATGAAGACGCAAATCGCGCCGAATGCGAGCGGACTGACTGTCGATGAAGTGCATCAGATCATGTATCAGACGCTGACCAATGGTTAGCAGAGGGGGAAACAGCGCCATGCTTCTTTTCTCGATTTTCAAAGTGATTCACATCATCGCCGGATTTACCGCCTTGCTCGTATTCTGGCTGCCAATCGTCACCAAAAAGGGAGGAAAGGCGCACGTGCGCTCAGGCTGGGTCTACGTGATCGCGATGGGAGCAGTCGCGATCTCGGCCCTCGTCATGGGCATCTGGCGGATCGGATTCGATCCGGATAAAACGGTCGAGTCCGTCGCCTTCGCCTGGTTCCTCATTTTCATCTCGATTTTGAGCTCGGCGACAGCCTGGTACGGGATTCGCGTGCTGCGGTACAAAAACCGCAAAGCGGCGCATCGCCAACCGGTCGACCTGCTGTTTCCCGCTTTGCTGGTCGCCTCGGGCGCAGCCATGAGCCTGTACGGGGCGACGATCGACTTTACCCTGCTGACCTGGTTTCCGTTCATCGGGATTTTCCTCGGCACGACGCAGCTTGTGTACTGGCTGCGGCCGCCGGGGCGAAAGCTCCACTGGTGGTTTGAGCATCTGGGAGGAATGCTCGGCTGCTGTATCGCGACGATTACGGCCTTTACCGTATTCGGTGCGCCGCGCCTGCTCGGCCTAAGCTCTGTTCACCCGCTCGTCTGGTTTATGCCGACGATCGTCCTCGTCCCCTGTAGCATCGGATTTTCCCGCTATTACCACAAAAAATTCAACTCATCCAAAAGCGCATGACTGCATCGGCAAAGCTTCCTCGATGAATGAGGGGGCTTTGCTATTTTTCTAAAAGCCAGTGCCAAAAGTTTTATGGAAAAAACGAAACTTTCCAGCTATTGGCTCGTCTCATTGAAAGAGTAAATTTCGTCCCGAGAGAAAGGAAGGTTGGAAATGGCGAAACTGTCTTTGGCAGCACTTGTTCCGTTGCGTTCAGATATTGCCCACAAGGTCAGCGAGCTCGATCAGGAGCGCGAAAAAAACGCCTTCTGCGTCTATGTGAAAGGCGAGCAAGCGGAGGAGCCGACTCGTTCGTTTGCGCTCATCACGGAAGAGCTGGAGGAAGCGCGCGAAGACTTCCGCGTCATTGACGAGCTGATCCACAGCGCCAATCTCGCCCACAAAATCACCTGGAACAATCAGGAGATCAGCCTTTTTACTGCGATGCAGATTGCGAAGCATATGCGCAAGGAAGCTGCCTCGCTGAAGCGATACGGTTCGATGAAAAAAGAGGAACTGAATACGGGCGGCTACTTCAATGGCGGGGACAAGACGATCACGCGCGCCATGTACGACATTGAAAAAGCGCGGGAAAGCGGCTTGAAGCTGGAGAGAAAAGTCAAGCGCTTGTCCCAGTTGATTGAAGACGAATGCCACAACATTTTTCTGGAGTTTCCGCAGGCCGAAAAATATATCGAGCTGGAAGACTAGGCACAGCTTCATGTGCTTAGCTTAGAAAACGTAACGGATTGCGTTTTGTAAGCTGAGTACATCTCAGCCACAGGAAATCGCGGACAACGCCTATCCTTGTGCGAGACAAGGACCCCTATGAGCGCTGGTCGCTCGTAGAAATGTATGACAGAGCATACGTGCTAATCCTAATTTGTATGGGTAGAACGAATCGCCAGACGCCTATTCGGTTCATCGGTTACTCGTTCGATTCGGCTGGACAACCGCGAACACCAACCTCCCTATTTCGTCCCGTTTCCTGTGCCTTATTCTGAAAATCCAACTCCTTCTCTTTCGGCAGAGAAGGTTTTGTTATGCCGCCACGCTACAATTCCCCTGGGACACGACGGACATACGGCGCTCTTGCTCGCCGTCGCGAAATGGATGGCTGAAAACCGGGAAGCGGTCAAGCCAAACATCGTGTTTTTGTGCGGAAAAAAGAGCGCCTATCCGCATCATCTCCCCAAATTTGATATCGACGAGGAAGAGATCGGCACGGCTATTGATCGGTTTCTGAATCTGGTCAAGCATTTCGCGTGACTAGCGGCAAGCGATTCCTGTTTGGGGATCGCTTGTTTTTTTCTTCCGCGGCGAAAAGGGCTGCCGCTTCCCGGGCGCTACTTATGCTACTATGGAAGAAAAAAGGAAGTGAACGGCCGATGAAGCTGCAAAAGGTGACGTTGACGACGAGCAAGCCGGAAGAACTGCTGGCTTTTTACACGCAAGTTTTGCACATGCCGCTGATCGAAAGCACGCCCCGCTCGTTTGCCGTATCGGTAGGGGAAGCCACACTGGCTTTTCAGCGGGCGGAGCAAAAGCCGTTTTACCATTTTGCCTGCGGCATCGCGGAGCGGGCGTTCGATTCGTATGCGGAAGCGATCAGACAGCGCGGCATCGTTTTACGCAGCAAAGACGGGCAGGAGGTCATGCAGTCGTACACGTGGAAAGGAAAGCAGCTCTACTTCGCAGACCCGGAAGGAAACATTTTGGAGCTGCTGGCTTTTCCGACAGAGGCGAAGACGGATTGGCTCTCGATTCAGGAAGTCGGCATGCCCGTTCCCGATGTCGCGGCATTCGCGGCTTCGCTCGCCCCGATCCCGAGCGAATTTGAGGCTGAATCGGAAGTCTTTCGCTTTTACGGCGATCAGGACGGCGTGCTCGTGCTGGTAAAAGCAAACCGCCCGTGGTATCCGACCGACAGAGGGGCCACCATCCATCCTATCGCGATCGAGCTTGCGCCTGAGCCTGAGCGGGGACAGCAGGGGCTTGTGCATACGAGTCCGCCGTTGCCGTACCGGATCGTCTGCTGAACGGAACGGTTGCCGACTGCGTTCCAAAGACAGAGAAGTGGCGCTGCGGGAAATCAGCATCGTGTTTGCTACGCTGATCGGCGTCGTCTGGCTCAAGGAGCAGACACGCACGCATAAAAAAACACCTTCAAGATTGTCCCCGATCTTGCGAAATGATCGGATCGTCTTGAAGGTGTTTTCATCTGTTTCACATGCTTGGGATCAGTTTCGGCAGAGATTACAGCGTGCGCTTGTGCAAACAGCAAATCGATTTCTTGGCAATGAACTTGCGATCAATGAAAAATGCCGTAAAGAAAGCAAGAGCGAGAGTAAGCAGCAGGTGCGCATAGGTCATGAGAGGAAGCGCACTGCCTTCCAGCTTGATATTGTCGAAGCGGTATTCCAAACGCTTTACGCCATGCCGGGCTGTCAGCAGGTCTTCCTGCTTGGCCAGGTCTTCCAATGGAGCTTCAAACACATAACGGTTGGGAGAATCGGCGTGAATGAGCAGAGTCACATCGGCCTTGCCTTTTTCATTCCAAAACTTGATGTCATCGTGAGCCAGCGAAGGCGCGTCGCCGCCAGGGATAATCATTTTATCCAATTGTGGCGCATTCTCGATGGTGTGTCGTGCCACGATGTTGAGGTGATGCTTGGTCGTAAGCGGTGTCATCGTCCTCGAAATGGTCCGAACGCGTGTCGTTCCTGTGTCCGCGTACGAGTCAAAGATCGAAGACAGGGCCAGTTCTTCCATGCCGTCATAGAGCAGCACGCCCATTTGCTTTTTCTGCCAGCGGAATGTGCTATTCAGAATGTAGGTGGAAAATTTGTAGTCGAGAACAAACGGTTCCACTTTTGGATTCGCGACAAATTCGTAATTCGGATAGCTGATTTGTTTGGCAATGCTTGCTGCTGTCGGCTCGCCCACTTGCTGCGAGATGAGGTGAAGCACCGCATCGATACCAGCCGTTTGACCGGATGAAGTCAGCGTATTTCCTTCGTGGACATATCTCACATCCTCTACCCAAGTCGTATCCGGGTAGAATACTCGCAATGACGGAATCGCTTGCCAGTGAGACGCAGCCGATTTTCCTTTCAGCAGACCGGCATCAGCCAGGTTGCCTGACCCCCCGCAAATGCTCAGGAAAGTGGTATCGCTGTTAGCGTGTTTCTGAATCCACTCGCGGGTAGGGGCATATGTCGCTTCATCGATAATGGGCATAAACGGGACTACGATTACGTCAGGGTCTTTCCCCAACAGAGCATCCAACTCTGCATACGTGTAGTGCGGGACGACATCGAGTCCGCCTGACAGAGCTTTGAGGTCTTTGTCGGGTGCGACAGCATAGACATTATACGCTTCTGTCATCGAGAGCAGCGTGTACGGAATGAGAAAATCGAAATCCTCTGTTGTAATCGAAGAATCTCCCAAGACGACTGCAACGGTAGGTTTCGCCGGATCATGAGGGGGAATGGTGACTCCCTCCAGGGAAGGGACGGCCTCTTCGCGGAGCGCGTTGTAAAATTCCTTCTGCGTATGGGAATATCCAAGAAAGCCAAGACCGCCTACAAATACAACCAGACTAAGCAGATACACCGCCAAACGCAACAAAACTTTTTTCACTTTCGATTCCTCCTGTTTACGATACCCTTGTAGGGTAATCAGCTTCTAAGAGGAATATAAAGCAGCTATGTGAACTGAATATGAACGGAAACAAAAAAAGAAAAAACCGCACGCTGGCGGTTTTTCACTGCGGCAAGGTCACTTCAAACGTCGCTCCTTTTCCTGCTTCCCCTAAAACCCGAATGCTTCCCCGATGCCCGTCAATGATTTGCTTCACGATGGACAACCCAAGGCCGTTTCCTTTTACAGCAGAATTGCGAGCTTTGTCTACTTTGTAAAAAGGCTTGAAAATGTGAGCCCTTTCTTCTTCAGGAATCCCGATTCCGTTATCGGAAATGGAAACGATGCACTGATTGCCTTTCTTGACAGCCGTGATTTGAATCGTGCCGTTTATAGGTGTGAATTTGATGCTATTGCTCAGCAGATTGATCCACACCTGGCTGAACTGGTCCTCGTCTGCTTCTATCATGAGCGGCTCCAGATGAAGGTCGAAGTCGATCTGTTTGGTTTCCCAGTGTGGAGCAAGCGCAATCACGACCTTGCGAATCTGCTCGTCGAGACGATACGTCTTGGTGCGCAGCGGCATGTTCTCTTGCTGCAGTTGGGATAATTGCAGCAAATTTTGGCTCAACCGAGACAGTCTCTCGCTCTCTTCCTCGATAATGGTCAAATAGCGAAGGCGGTTTTCCTCGCTTACTTCCTTGTGCTTCAACGCCTTTGTGAAACCGGAAATCGAAGTTAAAGGGGAACCGATCTCATGCGAGACGTTGGAGACGAAATCCCGCCGCATTTGATCCAGCATTCCGAGCTTTTTGGCCATCTGGTTGAAGCTGGCGCTCAAGATTCCGATCTCGTCTTTGCGCTTGATAGGTACTTCTACTGCGAACTCTCCTTCCGCCATTCGCCGGGTGGCTTCGGTCAATTGAACAATCGGCTTGACCAGGTAACGGGCGGCGATGAGAATCAAAAAGCTTCCGATGAACAGGATTAAACCGTACAGCAAATGAATCGAATTCATCAATTCTTCGTCAGCGCTGTTTCGTTTCAGCGTCACGAACAAGGCATAAGGCTGTCCGTCCACCTGAAAAGGCAGGCCAATTACAGGCAGTGCAGCTTCATGGGAAGCAGAAGTGTCGCTTCGCAGCAGATCGGTTAGCTTTTCACCAGCGAGGACACGCGCGACATCACGAGGCTCCACCTGCAACGAGGCTCCTTTCTCGGCGAGGAGCGGAACGCCCTCTGCATTGTAAAGCTGCGTATGGGTTAGGGAAAGGCCCGACAAGTGCTGCATGAGCGGAACCAGCTCTGCGGTGGGAGTGGATTGGTAGGTGGCGATCATTTGGCTTCCGTTTTCGATGAGTATGTCTCGGACGATGCCTTTGGCGCGTTCTTCATACAGCCAGGTCGTAATGAAAAAAGCCGTCACCAGGCTGAGCATGACGATTCCGACGAACACGAGCACGACCCGTGTATAGAGCGATTTCATTGCGCTGTTACCTCCAGTCGATAGCCCAAACCGCGAATCGTCACGATGCGAAATCCGGATTCGGCTTCGGGGAACCGCTCGCGAAGCCGCTTGATATGCACATCTACCGTTCGTTCGTCCCCTTCATAATCGAGCCCCCAAATTTGTTCGATCAATGTTTCGCGAGTAAATAATTGCCCGGCATAGTTGCCCAGTTTGTACAGCAGTTCAAATTCTTTCATGGGGATCGTTTTGGTCTGTCCGTCTGCGTATACCACCAGATAGCGTGAACGGTCCAACGAAAGATGGCCAAGCGTAATGATGTTGGATACCGAAATGCGATACCGCTTGAGCAGTGCCTTTACGCGCAGAACCAGTTCTACGGGATCAAACGGCTTTACCAGATAATCATCGGTCCCCAGCTTGAATCCATGGATGCGGTCCTGCGCCTCGCCTTTGGCGGTAATCATGATGATCGGCATATCGCCAAACTCACGCAGTTTGGAGCATAGCTCCCAGCCGTCCATTTGCGGCATCATGATGTCGATAACCGCCAAATCCACGGCATGATTTTCCGCGTATGCCAATGCGTCTGCTCCATTTGTTTTTTCTACAATGTCAAACCCCTCGTCTTTTAAGTACAATGCGACCAATTCCCGAATGTGCGGGTCGTCATCGACCACTAATGCCCTTGGCACGCTCATCCGCTCCTTTCCGTTCTGCATATCAGGACCGTCATTACTGCATTTTTACCATTTACTATAGGGCCTTCTGTTTTTGGGAACAAGTAGCAAGTCTTGCCCACTGGCGGTCAAACGTTTGTATGCAAAAGGAGCTTACCCGCACCTGCGTTTTATCAGGCCACGCGTCGAGCGGGAGTGGATGCTCGGGCTGACAGCGGCACAGCTTGCGCAAGTCGCCGAATGGGAAAAAGACATGTGGAACGGCATCCACGGCTACATCGGCATTCACGGTGAGACGAATGACAGCGAGTATAAAGACGTGCCAGAGGAAAAGCAGCGGCTGCTTGCCGAAGCTTTTCAACCCATGGCGCACCGCGTCGACAATGAAATCAAAGGAATCCGTATTCATTACCCGACGGCGGCAACCGCGCAAAAGGCAAACATGAGCACAGACGCTTTCGAGGACTTTTTCTTCGACGTCTGCTCGTTTGACTACCGGAAAATGGCCAAGGCAAGCACGCCGCTGTAAGAGCTGATGGACAAAACGGATCAAGTGCGGATAGTGGGGCCGGGAACCGACCTGGCTTTTTCCATCAAAGGAATCGGCACACAGGTGGCGGTCGGCAAGCGGAATATGCCGGACGGGGAAGTGTACACAGCGCCCGTGCGCGGCTCGCTCCACGGAACGATCCAGTACAACGCGCCAAGCCGCTACAGAGGGACGGCTTTTGACAACGTGCGCTTCACGTTTCGCGAGGGCAAGATCGTCGAGGCGACGGCGAATCATACCGAGAAGCTGAACGAAATACTGGATACGGATGAGGGAGCGCGCTACATCGGAGAGTTTGCGATTGCGTTTCATCCGCACATTTTGCACCCGATCGGCGACATTTTGTTCGATGAAAAAATCGCCGGGAGCTTCCACCTGACGCCGGGACAGGCGTACGATTCGGCGGACAACGGCAATCGCAGCACGATTCACTGGGATTTGATCGCGATTCAAAGGCTGGAGTACGGCGGCGGGGAAATCTGGTTTGACGACGTGTTGATCCGCAAAGACGGAAGGTTCGTGCACGAGGCTTTACTGGGGCTGAATCCGGAGCAGTTGATTTTGTAGGAGGGCAGATGCGCCCTCCTTTTTTATTTCAGCTTAAAGACGAGCACGCCTGCGATCATGATGCCGATTCCCAGCAGTTTGTTTGCGCCAAGCGGGACTTTTTCCACGCCGAACAAGCCGAGAGAGTCGATGAGCAGGGCGACGAGCAACTGGGAGATGAGCAGGATGGAGACGGAGTAGGCCGGGCCGATCAAGGTGATGCCTTTCATGACGCTGAAAACGATCAGCGCCCCGAATACGCCTCCGAGCAAGTACAGCTTGTTCACTTCCCCGATTTTTTGCCAGTCCCCGTCGCGGACGATGGCGAAGACGGCGAGCGAGACGAGGAAGCCCAGCCCGTGGACGATGGCGTTCGTTTGCCACAGGCCCAGCTTGTCGCTCGCCTGGGCATTGAAGACGCTCTGCAAGCAGATGAACACGCCTGCGAGCAGCGAAAACAGAATGCCTTGCATGCTTTTCACGCCCTCCTATGCGGCCATTTATTCGTAAATGTTGCCGCTCGCAAGCTCCACGACTTTTTTTCGATTGTGAATGTGCAACGCCCCTCTTTTCCGCTCGATGATGCCGGACGCGCTCATGCTCTGAATGACCCGGTTCAGATGACGGTAGCTCGTGCCCAGCTCCGCTACTTCTGTGAGCTTCGCCGTCTTCAATTCGTCCGAGGCAGTCGGCTGCGTGCCGCCTTCGAGGGTGGAGAGCAGGTAGCTTGCGAAGCGGTTTTCCACCGGATACAGCAAATTCAGGCTCGTCGAGTTGGACGAGGTGTACAGCTTGTGGCTGATTTTTTGCAGGATGAACTGTAAAAAGCCCGGATGGTTCTGGTAGCGCTCGTGCAATACTTTGAAGGGCAAGGCAATCAGCTTGCCCGGATGGACAAATTCAACCGTGTTGCGCGCCTCCAGCCGCGTGACGAACTCCACGTCGCCGATGATCGCCAGCGGGTTGTTGAAGCGCAGCAGCAGCGACTTGCCGTTGGGGAGCGTCGTGAAAATTTTGATTTTGCCTTCGACGACGAAGTACATGTGCTGGAGCACGTCGCCTTTGGCGCACAACAGCTCGCCTTTTTCCGCCTGGTACAGATGCATTTCGCGGATGGCGGCAGCGTCGAACAGCTCGTGCAGACAACTGTTTTCGATAAAAGCGTGGAGCACAGCTCGATCGTGTATTTCCTTCATGGCAATCCTCCGAGAAAAAAGGATGGGGCAGACGGCATCTTCTATAGTAAAAGACTGGGGGGCGAGAAAAAAGGACATATGTCCTGTTGGCTGAAAGTGTGGCCGTGCAGGCGCTCGCTTTGCCAGAGAGCAGCAGGAATATCCCGCTTTGTTCCAGAACTATACGGGTAGGTATTACAGAGAGAAACGAGGGAGCTGGTAGCGTGACTGTACGTGCAGAAGAAACGGTTATCGGGTTTGTAGGAACGGGCGTCATGGGCAAAAGCATGGCGGGACATTTTTTGCGGGCAGGGTATCGGGTGCTCGTTTATACGCGCACGAAGGCAAAAGCCGAGGAACTGCTGGCGGCAGGAGCAGTCTGGAAGGAACGGGTAAGCGAGCTGGCTGCTGAAGCCAATGTCATCATTACGATGGTCGGATACCCGTCTGATGTGGAAGAAGTGTACCTTGGGCCTGAGGGCATCATTTCGCATGCGAAGCCGGGTACTTTTTTGATCGATATGACAACGTCGAAGCCTTCGCTCGCCCAAAAAATATACGAGGAAGCGAAAAAGCATGCGCTGCATGCGCTGGACGCCCCGGTGTCCGGCGGAGATGTCGGAGCGCGGGAAGCGCGGCTTGCGATCATGGTCGGCGGCGATCAGGAAGCGTTCGACGCGGTGGAGCCGCTGCTTGCGGTCATGGGCAAAAACGTCGTTCTCCAGGGCGGCCCTGGTGCCGGACAGCATACGAAAATGTGCAACCAAATCTGCATCGCGACCAATATGATCGGCGTGTGCGAAGCGATCGCCTACGCGAAAAAAGCGGGATTGGACCCGGCGCGCGTGCTGACGAGCATCGAAGCGGGAGCGGCGGGCAGTTGGTCTTTGTCCAATCTGGCTCCGCGGATGATTGCGGGCAATTACGCGCCCGGCTTTTACATCAAGCATTTTATCAAGGACATGGGCATCGCCCTGGAAGCGGCCGAGGAGATGGGACTGTTGACGCCTGGGCTCGCGCTGTCCAAGTCGCTCTATGAGGAGCTTGCGGAAAAAGGCGAGGCAGACAGCGGGACACAGGCGCTGATTAAATGGTTTGAACGCGAGTAGCACAATTTGGAAAGAGTAAAGCAAACAAAAAAGGAGCCCGCACGAGAAGGGCTCCTTTTGCTTGGTTATGTCGAGGATTGAGGCGGCTGTCCGTTTTCCTATTTGGCATTGACCCGCACGTCCAGCACTTCTTTGGAAACAGGTCTGTTTTTGGACATCGGGGTTCCCATTTTTTTTACTTCCAAAATGTCGAGCAAAAATACAAACGACGGAATCCCCACGATCAGTCCCCAGACGCCGAAGAAGTGTTCGGAGAAGATCAGGACGACGAACGTGTAAAAAATCGGCAGATGGGTCTTCGACGCCATCAGGCGAGGGTTGAGGACGTAAGCTTCCATGGCGTGAATCAGCATGATGAACACCAGCAGGTAGATCACCGTAGGCAAGCCGCCGATGCTAAAGGCGATGGCGCTGAGCGGAATCAGGGAAATGATGACGCCGGCCACGGGGATCAGCCCGAGCACGAACACCATCAGCGCCAGGCCAAACAAGTTCGGGAAGCCGAGAATCCACAGGCCGATGACCGTGAACACAGTGTTGAACAGGGCGATCAGCAACTGGGTTTCAATGACTTTTCCAAAGGTCAAAATAAACTTTTGGCTGAAATATTCAATCTCGTTGTACAGCCACGACAGCTTGCTGGTGCGGAACTGCGCGGTAAACGCGATCACGTTGTCCTTGCCCAGCAGGAAAAACAGGCTGAGCAGCAGCGCCAGAAACAGGTTGAAGCCCATGTCCTTGACGACCGTCAAAAAGTCAAGACTCCCTTTGACAAGCCCTTTCATGTCAAGCTTGTCTAGGGCGGACATGAGATAAGGCGCAAATTCGTTATGCTGGTTTTCCCGCACCACCTGCTCGATGAGGTGGATCAATTGCCCGGTTTGATGAATCAGGGCCGGGAAAGCTTTCATCCCTCCGCCAACCAGAAAGGCCGTCAACAGTGCGTAGAGGGCTATGAGAATCAATTTGGGATGGACGGGCACGAGCTTGTGAGTCGCCCTGGTGAGAAACAGGTGCAGCCGATCCATCAAAAATGTGACGAGAAACGTGAGCAAAACGACATTGAGCATGCTTCCGAGCGAGTAGAGCAGGAAACAAAACAACGCCAAAATACCGAAACGTCTGAAATCCTTATTTTGCAAGACGGTGAGCAAGTTCATGGGAACATCCTTTCCAATTTCGAGACGCGCTATTTTCTATGCTAAGCTTACCGTAACGATGTGTATTTCCTGTGTCTTTTTTTGGCGAATGCTGTAATTATCACACCATCCAAGGAAGGGAGAGCCATCCATGAAGCGACAGGTGCTGCTTGTCGAAGACGAGAGCCGCATCCGCGAAATCGTCGCGGACTACTTCGAACAGGAGCAATGGATTGTACACGAAGCGGAAAACGGAAAGCAAGCCATTCAGATGCTGGAAAGCCTCCGGGTCGATCTGGTCATTCTCGACATTTTGATGCCGGAGATGGATGGCTGGACGGTTTGCAAAGAAATCCGCACAACCTCTGATGTGCCGATCATCATCCTCACCGCCAAGTCCGAAGAAGACGACAAGATGCAAGGCTTTGAGCTTGGCGCCGACGATTACGTCACGAAGCCGTTCAGCCCGCGAGTGCTGGTCGCCAGGGCCAACTCCTTGATGAAGCGGGTTGAGGGCACGGTCAGAGGAACCGACCATCTGCTGCGCTTCGGCCAGGTCGTCATTAATCGGCATGCCCGGCGCATGAAGATCAGGGGCGAAGAAATCGACCTCGCCCCGAAAGAGTATGAGTTGCTCGTCTATCTTATCAAAAATGCCGGGATCGTGCTGTCGCGGGAAACGATCATGGATCACGTCTGGGGCTTCGACTACTTTGGCGATTTGCGCGTCGTCGACACCCATATCAAGAAGCTTCGCAGCAAGCTCGGCAGCGAAGCGCGACACATCCGGACAGTTATCAAGGCAGGCTATACGTTCGAGGAAGAGCGATGAAAAAATGGGGCGTCACACTCAAGCT
This sequence comes from Brevibacillus sp. NSP2.1, assembly GCF_000470975.2. NCBI lineage: Bacteria > Bacillati > Bacillota > Bacilli > Caryophanales > Paenibacillaceae > Brevibacillus > Brevibacillus sp. NSP2.1. The sequence goes on from NZ_CP048274.1 coordinate 1,341,866, forward strand.
GTTTGCCATCACTTCATCGTGTTTCCTGTTGTTTTATACGATTATCATGATCGGTCAGTTACTTTTTTTTGAGCAATTTTATCAATCGAAAAAGCTGGACGACCTGGAGAAGAAGCTCGAAGCGTTTGCCAAAGAGTACGTCTCGCGGGAATGGGACGCAGAGAGCATGGCCCGGGAGTTGTCCGTTTTTATCAGCCGCAACAAGACGCAACTGGCGATTGTCAGCCCAAACGGCCAGGTGAAGTACGACAATCCGTTTCGCATCGTCATTCGCGATCGCGAAGGCAAAAACGTGAAAATCTCGCTGTCCCTGCTCCCGGAGGAAGACCGCAGCGCCCTTTTGAGCGCGAATCTGCACAAAGGCGACCGGATTGAAGCGATCGGCGTCTTTGAGGAAGGGCTGCTGCAGGAGATGTTTTATCCGCGCGTCATTAAAAAAGCGGGGGCAGCCGATATCGGCACGTTGCGAGGGAGCGACACGACTCTGACGCTGTCGACTGTCTCCGGCGAAATTACCGAGCTGTTTTTGCCTGCGCCCAACCAGTGGAATTTGCGGCAAGGGATTCTGTTTCATGTGCTGAAGGACTTATTCCCGTTATCGGAGGAACGCAAACGCGCGCTGGAGGGCGGAAGCGTGCTGGAGGAGGAATGGGTGGAGCCGTGGAGCGGCGTGCGCAGCCTGGTTGCGATTCACCCGATCGTACAGGACGGGCGGCTCAGTGAACTGGTCGTCGCCCTCACCTCCTTGCAGCAGATCAGCGAGGCAAACGATGCACTGCGGCTGTTTTACGTCTACATCGGAATCGGCGGCTTCGCGCTGATCCTGCTGTTGTCCCTGCTTTTGTCCAAAATCGTCACCAAGCCGCTACTTTCCTTAAACAAAAGCGCCCTGCGCATGGCGCGGCTCGACTTCTCGGTCAAGTCGCCGATTATCCGCAACGACGAGTTCGGCAGCCTGGCGCGCAGTCTGAACACGATGGCGGAAAAGCTGGATGTGACGCTGCGGGAGTTGCAGCAAGCCAACGAACAACTGCGCAGCGAGATGGACCACAAGCAGCGGATGGAGCTGATCCAGAAGGAGTTTGTCTCCAATGCCTCGCACGAGCTGAAAACGCCGCTGAGCATCGTGAAAAGCTTCGCGGAAGGGCTGCGGGACGGCGTCGGCGAGAACAAGCGCGAGCGCTACATCGAGGTCATCCTCGACGAGACGGAAAAAATGGAGGAACTCGTCCGCGATTTGCTGGAGCTGGCCAAGCTGGAGTCGAAGACGATCAAGCTGAAAAAGAGCTGGTTTTTCTTAAGCGAGCTGACGGAGGAAATCGTCGAGCGGCTGATGCATCATTTCCGCGAAAAAGAGCTGCGGGCCGTGACGATTTTGGCCAACGAGGAAGCGCTGTACGCCGATCAGGAGAAAATCGAGCAAGTGTTGCTCAACATGCTGGTCAACGCCATCCGCCATGCGAATCCGGGCAGCGAGATTACCGTGCGGATCGAAGGCGAGGCGCAAGCGCTGCGCGTCACGATTGAAAATGAAGGCGAGCAAATCCCGCAGGAGCAACTCGCTTTTGTCTGGGACCGCTTTTACCGGATTGAGCGCTCGCGAAACCGCAAGACAGGCGGGACCGGGCTCGGACTTGCCATCGTCCGGCACATTCTGGAACTGCATGAAGCCTCCTACAGTGTGCGAAATACGAAGACAGGCGTCGCTTTTTCCTTTTCGCTGCCCACCCATGGAAAAGGAAAGTGAAACCAACGTGGCCGTTTGCGCGTCTGACTGATAGCAAGCAAAAAGCACAGGGGGAGGCCAACAAGCCCATGAAACATAAAGCGATCAGTCTGATGGCGGCTGCGCTGCTCTGCGCGAGCGCATGGACAGCTCCGGTGCAAGCGGCTTCGTTTGCAACCGTTCAGCCGTACTTGACGGATTACAAGATCGGTTTCACCAATGGCAACGAGCTGGTAACGAAAGCCCAGTACGATGCATTCGACTACTCTGCGCACGCGGTGATCGTCACCAAGGCCGGAAAAAAAGGATTGCTCGACGTGCGTACCGGCAAGGAAATCACTCCCGCCGTCTGGGACGAGATCGAAATTCCCGGCTCGAATAACATCGCCATCGTGCAAAAAGGCGGCTGGTTTCAATACATCGACCTGACGACGAAAAAGCTGTCAGCCACGAAGTTTGCAGGGGCGCACAGCTACTATCTGTCTTCTGACCATGACCCAGTCATTGTGCTGGGCGGACAGACTTCCATGCTGCTGGACAAAACGGGCAAGGTGCTGATTCCTCCCGTGGCAGGCAAGCTGTCCATCGTCTCGCTGATTCCCCCAGAGGTAAAGGGCGATCAGGAAGCAGACGCGACGCGCTACGTTGTGGCGACGACCGCGAAGGCGATGACCTTGTACGATCTGGTGACGTTCAAGCCGAGATTTTCCTTGCCGGGGGCCGCGCTGATTCCCAATGAAGGCGGGCCAAAGACTGCCTATCTCAAGGTGCGCTCGGGCGGCAAGGAAGGTCTGGTCGATGTGAATGGACAGTACGTGCTGCCTGCGCAATACAAGGCGATCTACACCTGGAACCATGGATATTTTCAACTGGTGGGGCCAAACGGAGTCGGTTTGTGGAAGGACGGACAGCTTTTGGCGGAGCCGCTCTATGCCGAGGTGGGATTTGCGCATAGCAACCCGGATTTGTACTGGACCGTCTCCAAAGATATTGTGACCTACCATTCCATCGCCAAAGGAACGGCTCATTCGTTGAAAAAGGGCGCGGACTATTTGCGCGACAGCTACGTGCTGGGACAGGACCCGAAGACGGGCATGTACGGCGTTGTGCAGGTAGACGCAGGAGTGGTGATCCCGTTCGTGCATCCGCGCGTGGAAGGGCCGCCTGCCTCCCGTCTGCTGGTGCGCAGCGACGGGAAAAAGACGATTCTCCCCGGTTGGGAAAAGCCGATCCGCGAACCGGACTTCTGGTTCGATTCGTTGACGCCGTTAGGCAGTTACGGTCTGCAGAGCGTCAAGGACGGCAGCAAAATCGGGCTGTATTCGGAGCGGGAAGGTTTGCTGCTCACACCAGCAGAAAATCGGGTCATTCGCTATGAGGAAGCTACGGGACAGGTGGTGGTAACCGAGCCGGATGGAAAAGTGCTACGCTTCGGTGGCATTAGTGGCAAGCCGGAGAGCGAACACGACGTCCAGCCGTTGTCCGAGCAGTTGAATGCGGTGTACGAAGCGGGCAAAGGGAGCGTAATCGTCGACCGTTCGACCGATAAACCGATCAGCAAGCATTATGAACAGCTTTACGCAGACGATGCCTCCAAGCTGATCGTCGCAGCAGATGGGCAGACGGCTGACCTGTACACGCCAGACGGCACGCTGCTCACGACAGAGATCAAGCTGGCGCGGTGGAAGGGGCGCTACGACGCTCCGCCCGTCACCATCATGCAGGTGGGCGACACCTTCTACACATTGGGCGTGAAGGAGGGCACAAACAAGCGGGCATTCATCCGGATCGCAGACGGGCAGTTGCAGGTCGCAGGCGAGTTTGCGTATCGGGAGGCTGCGGAAATAGCGATGGGCGAGAAAAAAGCGGCCGTTGCGATGCGGGCGGACGGGACGCTCGATGTTTGGGCGCAGGAAGGCAGCCGGCTCGTGCAAAAGCTGGCGAACGCAACCGGATACGAGACAGCCTCTACTTTCGACAAGCTGCTGGTGCAAACGAAAGATGGCTGGGATGTGTACTCCTCTTCGCTGGAGCGCATCACCACAGGGAACTACCAGTCGTTGAAGCCGCTGCCGCAAAGCGACAAAAGACCAGGCGTTGTCGTCTACCAGGATAAGCAGACGGGCTTGTACGGGCTTTTGGCAGCAGACGGCAGACAGTTGACTGCTCCCAGGTACGAAGCGATCAAGCCGTCCGGCGAAGTCTTTCCCGGACTTTGGCTGCACGACGACACACAGCCGCCATTTGCGTTTGCGACGAAGGACCAGTTCGGCTATCTCGATCAGGACGGCAAAGAGCTGTTTACGACCAAGTTCCTGACGAAAAAGCCTGTGATTACGTATCGCCCGCTCCAGTTGCAAAGCTTCGAGGCATATACGACACTGATGAAACAAAACCCGCTGGAGCTTGTCGACTTCGGCAAGCCGTATAGCTGGTCCGGGAAGGGCAGCAGCGAGAGCAAGTTTTACGCGAATCTCGCGCTGTATGCGGGACTGCCACAGGGCGCAGGAAAAGCAGAGGTGTTCGCGGCACTGGAAGCAAAAGGCGCGATCAAGCCCGATGCGAAACGCGCTGACATGAGCGACGAAGACATGTACAGCCTCGCCTACTTCATGGCGACAGGCAAAAGCAGCCAGTCGCTGACCGCCAAGGAGTTGACGGAATGGGCGCAAAAGCGGGGCATCGTGCCGCAGCGTGGAGGCATGAGCTACTATATGTCGATGGATTTGTACAAAGAGTATCACCAGATGTTTTTTGCGGAGCTGTTACGATCGGTGGCGGGGAAAAAGCTCGCGAAGCCGAAAGTGCTGAAGGCTGGAGAGCTGTCGCCTGAGCAGAAGGCGCTGGTCGAGACGATGCTGCTGGTCAACGGAAAGCAGGCGAACCAGTTGCCGCTGCCGTTGCCGCAGGCGGAGTGGAACCGGGGCGTTCAAGGATTTTTGACAGCATACCAAAAACAGGCAGCCGGACTTCTTGCCGCCTACGAAAAGCAAGCCGGAAATTGAGCGTGCCGAAAGACAAGCGCGGGAGCATCAAGCCCGCGCTTGTTTTCGCAGGTGCGTGATCTGCTGCTGTAGCAAGCAGGCGGCGCGTTTAAAAGATCGGCCAATATTTCAGCATGAGCAGGTAAAAGGCAGCGTGCACCGCCGCTGTCGCGACCAATGAAACGACGAAGGCGACGAACGAAATCTGATCCAGCTTGTAGGCGACCAGGAAAAAAATCGAAAAGGCGAGAAAGGCAATGAACGTGCCTTCTTCCAAATAAGCCATATGCGCATTCACCTCGTTTTTGTACCTGTCTCCTATTCTAGCGGATTTCGGCCGCGGATGAAGAACCAATCATGTTTGTGAAGGAGTGTCGTTTTCATGTCCATCCATATCGAGCCGTTGAAGCAGCAGGATGCCCCGGCGCTTTTTGCCTTCGAGTGCAAAAAGCGGGAGTTTTTCGAGCGGACAGTCCCCAGCCGCGGGGAGGCGTACTATCACTACGATTATTTTCAAAACAGTCTGCAAGCTTTGTTGGCAGAGCAAGAGCAGCGTATTTCCTGCTTTACGCTCATCAAAAATGCGCCGGGGAGACATTTTGGGCCGGATGAATCTGGTCGATTCCGATCACGAACGAGGAAGCGCCGAACTCGGCTACCGGGTCGGAGCGGATGCCGCAGGCAAAGGGATTGCGTCTCAGGCGCTCAAGCTCCTGCTTACCGAATACATACAGCCGCTCGGTATCCGTGAAGTACAGGCCAAGACGACAGCCGAAAATATCGCCTCGCAAAAAGTGCTGCTCAAAAACGGCTTTGTTTTTCGCGAGACTGACGCTGCGGGATTTTGGCACTACTGCTGGACGCGGTAACGGTTTATTTGTTTTTATTTTGGTTATTTGGTATTATATGTAAAATTCGAAAACTAGAAATCAAAGGAGAATCGCGATGAAATCACGCAGCAAAAGCGTTTTGAATGTGTTGGTAGCCGCTGGAGTGATTGCCTCTTGCGCTGGCTACGCGGCAGCCAATGAAGCAAAGCCAAAGGCAGCCAGTCCGGCCGCTACGGAAAAAGTACTGCGGCTCAATTTGGTCGCGGAGCCGCTCACGGTCGACCCGGCGCTGGCAGAGGATGAAGTATCGTTCATGTTGACCAGGGCGATGTACGACGGCCTGGTTCGCGTTGGCCCGGATGGAAAGCTGCAGCCATCCATGGCGCACAAGATCGAGGTGTCTGACGATTTGAAGACGTACACCTTCCACTTGCGCGATGCCAAATGGAGCAACGGCGATCCCGTCACGGCCTACGATTTTGAATACGCATGGAAGCGGGTGCTCGATCCGAAAACGGACAGCATCTACTCCCATCAGCTCTACGTGATCGAAAATGCCGAAGCAGCCAACAGCGGCAAGGAGAAGCTGGACGCCGTAGGGGTGAAGGCGGTTGATGCGAAGACGTTGCGCGTCGTGCTGGAGGAGCCGACTCCTTATTTTGCCCAACTGACAGCCTTCCCGACCTTTTATCCGGTCAACCAGAAGGTCGTGGCCGCGAATCCGAAATGGGCCAATGCCGTCTCGACGCATGTAGGAAATGGCCCTTACAAGCTCGCTTCCTGGACGCGCGCTGAACAGATGACGCTGGTGAAAAATGCGTCGTACTGGGATCAGGCAGCCGTGAAGTTGGACAAGCTCGCCTTTTCGATGGTTGAGGACGAAGAGACGGAGCTGGCCTTGTTCGATACGGGTGAGCTGGACTGGGCGGGTGCTCCCGGGCAGCTTCCGGCAGATGCTCTGCCAGTGCTGAAGGAGAAAGGGCTTCTGCACACGAAGCCGATCGCGGGTGTCTACTGGTACAAGTTCAATACGGAGCAGGCTCCTTTTACCAATGCGAAAATCCGCAAAGCGTTCGCCTACGCGATGAACCGCCAGGCGATTGTCGACACGGTGACCAAGGGAAGCCAGGTGCCCGCTACGGCAATCGTGCCTGTGACCAATGGCGAGAAGCAGTCTGGCTACTTCAAGGACAATGATCGCGAGACAGCGAAAAAGCTTTTGGCAGAAGGGATGAAGGAGCTGGGAATCGGCAAGCTCCCGCCGATCTCCCTGTCCATGAATCGCTCGGAAAACCATCGAAAGATTGCGCTTGAAGTTCAAAAGCAGTGGAAAGAGGCGCTGGGTGTTGACGTGAAGCTGGTGGAAGAGGAATGGAAGGTCTTTTTGGATCATATAACCGAGGGCAATTACCAAATTGGACGGATGGGCTGGCTGGCGGACTACGGCGATCCTGCGAATTTTTTGGGACTGTTCTACGACAAAAAGGGCGGTAACAACAATACGAACTGGGAAAACAAGCAGTACCAGTCGCTCCTCGACAAAGCGGCGACAGAAGCGGACCCGGCCAAGCGCAAGCAATTGCTGGCGGAGGCAGAAGCCATCCTGACGGAAGAAATGCCCGTGCTTCCGATTTATTTTTATTCGAGCAACTGGGTGCAGGACGAGAAGCTGAAGGGCGTCGTCATGGATGAGTTGGGCTACCTTGATTTCAAATGGGCCACGAAGGAATAACATAGGAAGGCTGATAAAACGAGCAAGCTCCCCTTTTCGACAGCTGGAAAGGGGAGCTTTTGTCTGGGCAAAAGGATCGCGTGGCAGCTTACGGTTCCCAAGGGCGGCCCCGTCCCGAGCGAATCAGGAGAGACGCTCGCGGCGTTGCAGTTGCGCGTCCGAGCGTTCGTCAGCTACGGCTCCCACGGGCGGGTCCCGTGCCGAGCGAATCAGGAGAGACGCTCGCGGCGTTGCAGTCGCGCGTCCGAGCGTCCGTCAGCTACGGCTCCCAAGGGCGCCCCGTTCCGAGCAAATCCGCGAGATGCTTGCTGCGCTTGCGGCGCTGCTGCCGCGCCTCTGCCCGCTCTGCCGCTCCGTCGTGCAAAAAAATTTCTTCCTGGGTTTCCGGCACGACTTTGGGCACGGGGGTTGGGCGGCCATCCGGCCCGATGGCGACGAAGGTGAGAAAAGAGGTCGCACAGACTTTACGCGCACCCGTCAGCAAGTCCTCTGCCACAACTTTGACGAACACCTCCATGGACGTATGGTGTGTCCAGGTGACAAAGCCTTCGAGCGAAACTTCGTTGTCCACGCGGATCGGATGCAAAAAATCGACGGAATCCGTAGAAGCCGTCACGACGGGTCCGCGCGCGTGCTTCATGGCGGAAATGGCCGCGACATCGTCAATGTGCGCCATCAGCCTGCCGCCAAACAGCGTGTTGTGGTTGTTCGTATCGGGAGGCAGCACATGGCTTGCCTTGAAAGTGCGCGACTCCCGGACAAAACGTTCTGCGATCATGGAAAGACGTCCTTTCGTTTTTTTGTGGATCACGTAATTATGAATCATTGTAATATTCTCATTTTTATTATTCCACAACCAGACGAGTTTTAGCCATAGCAGAAAGATGCGGATTTTCCCGGTGCCTGCCGCCGTCATGTCATGGCCTATGGCTTGGCCCGAAGCGGTTTTGGCCGGCAGAAGCATCAAGAGCGACTTTCCGACAAACCATACCAACTGTACAGGCAAAAGCCATCACCATGCGGAAAGGGAGCTGCTGCTTTGGAAAACTACTTGCAGTACCTCAATCAGTTCATCGCCGCGATCCACGACCTGCCGGACAGGCTGGCCGGGGTGCTCGCCTCCATCCAGGACCCGATTCGCAGCTTGAGGAACACGCTTGTGGCGACCAACATCCTGCTTGGCATGCTGGTTGTCACCTCGGTTGCGAACGTTTATATGCTGTGGCGAAACGGCAGGAAAAAATAAACCGGGGCGGCCTTGCCAAGACTGCCTGACTGGCGTATAATTCTGTAAAAATCAGGATGAGCGGTGTTTCTTTTTACATACAGTTCAGTTCGGTTGGAACCGAAATCAGCGGAAAGGAGCGGGCCCGAGTGAAAAAAGAGCGTTGCAATCATTGGCAAAAGGAATCGGATACTCGACCGCTGTTTTCTTTGCGCTGGTTACAGATTTTCCGAACGAGAAAGCCCGCTACGGTGCGATAGCACCCCCTTTAGGGGCGGGATGAGAGTGAGGTCAAATACGGAGTACCACGAATAAAACGAAGGTTTGTGGTACTTCAAGTATTTGAAAATTCCACTCTTTTTTGTTGTTCATCTGTTGTAGTATATAAAAAAAACTGATACAATAGGTGTATGAACGAATACAGAAGAACAAGCACAACCCTTTCATTATTAAACTACCATTTTGTGTTCTGCCCTCGGTACAGAAGAAAGATTTTTCTGCAAGCAGATGTAGAACAACGCTTCAAAGAGTTGGTACATGAAGGGTGTGAGGAACTGCAAATTGTGATTGTTGCTCTTGAATGCGACAAAGACCATACGCATATGTTTCTCAACGCACTCCCATTCTACCGCAGGAAATGTATCAAGTGAAACAATAAAGCGATATGTCGAACAACAGAAAACAAGGGGGTGAAAATCATGTCGCAGACCATCACAGTCAAAGTGAAATTGCTTCCAACAAAAGAACAGGCTTCTATTTTGCGTGAAATGAGTCAAACGTACCTCTCCACTATCAATACTCTCGTTTCCGAAATGGTTGCTGAAAAGAAAAGCACAAAGAAGTCGAGTAAGGATATTTCTGCTTCTTTGCCAAGTGCCGTTAAAAATCAAGCTATCAAGGACGCGAAAAGTGTGTTTAAGAAAGCGAAGAAAAGCAAATTCACTACTGTTCCTGTTTTGAAGAAACCTGTCTGCATTTGGAACAATCAAAACTATTCGTTTGATTTCACGCACATTTCCATGCCGATTATGATTGACGGCAAGGTAACTAAAACACCTATCCGTGCTTTGTTAGTTGATAAAGACAACCGTAACTTTGCTTTGCTAAAACACAAATTAGGTACGCTTCGAATCACACAGAAAGCAAATAAATGGATTGCCCAAATTTCTGTCACCATACCTACTATGGAAGGAACAGGAGTAAAAGTCATGGGAGTTGATTTGGGTTTAAAAGTTCCTGCCGTTGCTGTAACAGATGATGAAAAGGTACGTTTCTTTGGGAATGGCAGACAAAATAAGTACATGAAGCGTAAGTTCCGTTCTGAACGCAAAGCATTAGGCAAAAAGAAAAAGGTAAATGCGATTCGTAGTTCAAAAGATAAAGAACAACGTTGGATGAAAGACCAAGACCATAAGGTTAGTCGTGCTATCGTAAATTTTGCAAAAGACAATAAAATTTCTGTCATTCGCTTGGAACAACTGGCGAATATTAGACAGACGGCAAGAACAAGCCGTAAAAACGAAAAGAATCTGCATACTTGGTCATTTTATCGCCTGTCTCAGTTCATTGAATATAAAGCGAATTTAGTTGGTATTAGAGTTGAGCATGTGAATCCTGCATACACAAGTCAGACATGCCCTAAATGCTCTGAGAAGAATAAGGCACAAGACCGTAAGTATAAATGCAAATGTGGATTCGAAAAACATCGTGATTTAGTCGGTGCTATGAACATTCGATATGCACCTGTGATTGATGGTAACAGTCAATCAGCCTAAGATGCTATATGCACTGTCTTAGGAGGGGCAATGAGATGCCCTCATCTTGAAGGCTGTTCAAAACAGAAATGGACTGCGAACGCTTAGTCATTCAAGAATCCCACCCGTACACCGCAAGGTGGAAGACTTGCGGCTTTAGCCGTGGGAGTCTCAAGGGAGAAGTGTGTCCAAAAACGGATATAGCGACTGGGACCCTGTGAGATAATCGGTTTTTTCGAGCGAGACAGCAGAAAAAACGCCACAGGCCGCGCCCTTGTGGTGTTTTTTTGTGTGCAAAAATGTTGGAATGGCGCGAGTGCTTTGGCTATGCGAAGCGCGAGGGAGCCTTGTGCTCACTGACGAGCGGCTTTTATTCTGTGCCTTTTTGACAGGAAAAGATGTCGGAAGATGAAGGAAAATGCTGGCGAGTCGCGAATTTTTAACGAATAGGCTGGATTTTCCAATCTTGCTGACGATCTCTATACAAAAGGGGAAAGAGAATCTTGCTTGCACGCGTAAAAAACAGCGTTATCGCTGCCTGCTGCCTGATTTTTCTGCTGCCGGCTTCCTTCGCGGAAGCAGCCACACATGTCGAGGTAACAGTCGATCAGTTGAATATTCGCAGTACACCCGGAACAACCTCCCAGATTGTCGGCACGATTTCGAAAGCGACACGGCTGCCGATCGTGCAGGGACAAAAAGATTGGACGCAAGTCAGGCTCAGCAACGGCAAGACAGGCTGGGTCAACAACAAGTACGTCAAAATGCTTGAGATTCCTCAACTGAAATACGTCAAGAGCAACGTGGATATGTTGAACGTGCGGGCAGAGCCAAATGCCACTTCGCAAATCTTGCAAGTCATCGACAAGAACGGAGTTTTCCTGCAAGTGAAAAAACAAGGCGAGTGGGCGCAGATCAAGCTGTCCAACACAACAAGCGGCTGGGTCAACGCACGCTTTTTGGTGGAAACGACGGCGCCACAGCCCGCTCCAGCTCCAGCTCCTGCGCCAGCCCCAACGCCAGTACCGACTCCCGCCCCCGCGCCAGTTCCGCAGCCGACTCCCGTTCCGACCGTGCCGGAAATGCCGATCGAGCTGGGCGCAGGCTCGCTCGTCCTGAACGAGAGCTACGAGGTGTACGCCGCTCCCGACTTTTTGGGCACTGTGATCGGACAGGTCAATGGCGGCTCGACGATTACCCATTACGGCTATGCGGACGGCTGGTACACGATTGACTACTACGGCACGTACGCCTATATTTTCAAGCCAATCGTCCCGGATGAGACAGGCCAGGTGACGACACCGCCCGTCGCGGCGAATCCGGTGCAGCCTGCACCTGCTCCCGCAGAAGAGTCGATTCGCGTCAGAAACGCCGATACCAATCTGCGCAGCGGTCCCGGCACGAACTACCCTGTGGTGGGCAACGTGCAGCCCGGCCAGACTTTCCCGATTGTGCAAATCGTGGGAGACTGGTACGTCATCCGCATGCCTGACAACTCGCTCGCCTACATCGCAGGCTGGATCGTCGACCGCATCCCTGCGGCGGGCAACCTGTCGCCAGTCGGTGCAGGGACACCAGGCGTCGGCTATAACCAGGGCATGATCGGCAATGAAACCGTCTATATTTACCACACGCACAACCGCGAGTCGTGGCGCAACGTCGCGCGCAACACCCAGGGCAGCTCCGTCGACGACCCTGAAATCAACATTACGCTGGTCGGCAAGCGGCTGGGGGAAATTTTGCAAGCAAAAGGCATCCCGGCGATGGTCAACCAGGATGACTTCGCCCAGAAGCTGGCCGAGCAGAAGAAAAGCTATGCGATGTCGTACACTGAGTCGTACAAGGCGGTGGCGGCAGCGGCGACGACCAGTCCGAACCTGAAGTACATTTTCGACATCCACCGCGACAGCGACGAGCCGCGCAGCAAGGTGGCAATCACGATCAACGGCAAGACGTACTCGCGCATTTTGTTCGTGATCGGCACAGCCAACCCGGGTTATCTGGAAAACAAAAAGCTGGCCGACGCCCTGCATGCGCGCCTCGAGGCATATTATCCCGGCTTGTCGCGCGGCGTCATTTTGAAAGGGAAAAACGAAGGAAATGGCGTGTACAACCAGTCGATTTCTTCGGGCAGCCTGCTGCTTGAATTTGGCGGAACAAACAATACGCTGGAAGAATGCTACAATACGGCTGAGGCTTTTGCCGAGGTGTTCGTGCAGCACATGCTCGAATCGCAAATCGCCTTCAAGTAACGACAGACAGCCCGTTCCGTGTCGCTCGCAGCGCAAAGCGGATCGGGCTTTTGCGTGCGAAAGCGCATAGCGAGACGATGAACGAAGCGAAAAGCAAAGACGTGTGCGCCAGGGTGTGGAGGCTTTTGCCAATTGGCTTGGGCCTTGGTTTTGCGCGCATCCAAGTTTTCGTACTGCTGGCGGACGGCTTGTTTTGAGGCGAACACCAGTGCATGGGCGAGACAATGCCGCCGCACCGCGCGCTCGGAGTTGCACGCGGTGCGAAAAGAAACAGGAATGACTTTGGCAAGCAGCCAGGCTTCATCGGGTGCTCATCGCCTTTACGCCAATAGGAAAAAAGAGAATTTGTCAGGAGGGCATACATGACTGCTCATCAAGAACAAGACGAGTCGTGCCTGGGGAGGTTGCGCCATGACTTGCGCGGGGACTGCGAAAAATGCTTCGGGCTGTGCTGTGTGGCGCTGCCTTTTGCCGCTTCCTCCGACTTTGCCGCAACCAAGGACAAAGGCACCCCCTGTCGCAACTTGCAGGACGATTTTCGCTGCGCGGTTCACCAGAGCTTGCGCCAGCTCGGCTTTCGCGGCTGTACCGTGTACGATTGCTTTGGCGCAGGGCAAAAGGTTTCACAGGAAACGTACGCCGGACGCGACTGGCGGCAGGCGCCGGAGCTGGCCAAGCAAATGTACGAGGTGTTTCCGCTCATGTGGCAACTGCATGAGCTGCTCTGGTATTTGACCGAAGCGTCGACTTTGCAGCCAGCCCGTCCGCTGCACGCAAAGATCAAGCGCGTCCTGCGCGAGACGGAGAGCTTTACGGAGCTGGCCCCGGAAGCGCTGTTGCAAGTGGATGTTGCCGCTCAGCGGGCAAAAGTGGGCGAACTGCTGCGGCAGGTGAGCGAGCTCGTCCGGACAGAAGCCTGTCGCCAGCAAAAAGGGGGGCGGGGAAAAGCGAAACATGTTGGCCGGGGCGCTGATCTCATGGGGGCGAAGCTCAGAGGCGCCGACCTCAGGGGAGCCAATTTGCGCGGAGCGTATCTCATCGCGGCTGATCTGCGCGGAGCGAACCTCAGGTGGGCCGACCTGATCGGCGCAGACTTCCGCGATACCGATCTGCGCGGGGCCGATTTGACCGACAGCCTGTTTCTCACTCAGGCACAGCTCAACGCGGCAAAGGGGGACGCCTCCACGAAAATACCCCCGTCGTTTACGCGCCCGCCGCATTGGGCTGGCTCTTCGGCCTAGCAGCGGCCGGGGTTGTCGGTCTAATAGCGGCCGGGGTTGTCGGCCTAGTAGCCGCCGGGCTTGTCGGTCTCGCAGTCGTCGGGCTTGTCGGCCTAGCAATCGCCGGGCTTGTCCGCTTGACATCCGTCAGCCAGCGAAAACGAAACGAAAAACCCCGCGTGATAGCGGGGCTTTTGCGCTTTTGCCGACAGGGCAGACCTCTCGCCAAAAGAGGTCTTTTTCCGATCGGATTAAAAAGGAATGCGCTTCGTATGAATCACATAATGGTGCTTGGCTGCCCAGACGTGCAGTCCGCTCCAAAACTGCTCGCACGCCGCGACGATTTTTGCCGGATCAGCCAACTCGCCCGACATCACCAGCTTTGCCACTTGCTCGTAGCCATCCGGTCGGTCCGTCAGCAGGAGCGACTCCGGCAACACCTGGGCGCCTGTCGAATAGCAGGTGCGATGGTGCAGCCCGAGCAGCATCGCTCCGTATTGGGCAAACTGCATGGCTAGATAGGGCAAGTAGGTGTGCGGGCCGTTCAGGTGGGCATTGCGCAGCTTGCCGATAAACTCGTACATTTCCCCGACGAGCACGCCGTTGATCGCCTCTGTGAACGCTTCCTGGGTAGGCGATTGCGCCGCCTTTTTCAGCGCGGGAAAAAAGTCCTTTGGATCGTACAGAGCGAGCGGAGCAAAAAACGCGCCGTGCGACAGCGGCCAGCCTTCGTCAACCGTGGCGGCCATGTGCAAAAGCACGTTGGCGCTCAGCACGTTCACTTCGGCCTTCCATGGCCCGGCTGACCATTCATGGCTGAAATCGACGTCTTCGTCCGACTCCTCCAGCACGCAAAACATTTCGATATCGGAAAAAGGGCCGTCTGTCCCGCGGGCAACCGAGCCGTAGACGCCGATCGCCAAAATTTTCGCGCCGTACACCTCATGCAGCCTGGCGGCGATTTCCTGGCACGTTTGCAGTCGCTCGTTGCGCGTTATGTTTTCAGGTCCATTCATGTTCATTTGTACACATCTCCCTTTGCATGGTTGGTGGGTGAGTGGTCAAACGGACAGGAACGGAGGGCCACGGGATTAACGGGGGACGTGTTTTGGATGCATGAATAGGCTCCTCCTCGTAATGTGTTGGGGGTTCGGTTTCTCATTTCTTTCAGTTTAGCGAGTTTTCCGTTTCTTTACCATCCGTTTTATATGGCCTTGATTCAGACAAAAAAAGAAGACGCTGTCACACGTCTTCTTTTTCATCTTCTTCTGGGGCCTTGAACCCAATTCGCTTGGGAGGATTAGCTGGATCGGCTTTTTTGACGGCCATTAACAAAAAGCTGATTTGCGTAACATGCTGGATCAGCTCCACCGGCGCGCCGGTCTCTGTCGTTCCGAAGAAGCGGATCAGGCTCGGATTGTAGTAGCCGATCCCTTCGACGCGCAGTGTGACGTTTTGTCCAAACGAGACTAGCCGCATCCCGACCTCGTGCTGTTCATCCAGCGCAAGCTCAAATTCCGCAATCATCTGGATCAATCGCTTGTGAAACTCGCTCGCGAGGTTTTGATCCGGCTGCACTTCGAATACCGGAAGCTCATTGTCTTTCAGTTTTACTGCCTGTGGGGATGTTGGTAAGCTGTATTCGTTGACTGCCATGGCCATACCCCCTTTTCAGATAATTATAAACTATGAAAAAGATTTGAAAAAGGGGGAGTGGGTACGGGAAGAGGCATAAGTGCCAATCCCCTCCTGCGGATTAATCCGGGGAGGGGATTGGTACTTGGACCAAAGCAGACAAAGATTACAACGCCTGCGCTCTTGTCTTGGAAGGATTTGTAAGGAGACGCAAAAAATATCGTTTCATGTTGGCAGATCGTTCGCACAAAATACAAACGAACGTTCTTGTTTTGGGGCAAACAGCAAAAAAGAGCGGCAATCAGGATTGAGAAAGACGTCCTGGAATGCCGCTTGTGTTCGTTCATTTATTCAACGATTGGCTTCTTCGTCAGTTACACCTTATTCTCGCGGAATGCCTGCTTTACCCGCGCAATTTGGGCGAGGTGGTCGCGGACATGCTGGACGCGATATTCCAGCAGCTCTTTGAACGTGAATCGCGCTCCATCGGGATATTGCCCGACCCGCTCAAGCTGCGCGGAAGTCAGATTTTCCAGAAGCGGCAGCATGCTGGCCCGCAGCATTTGGAACAGGAGCATGTGCTGCTCGCGGTCCAACCGCTCATAGCCAAGGTGATCCACCCAGGCTTCCTGATTAAACGATAGCAGAAGCGGTTCTTCCTCCGCCAACACTTTTCTCAGCCGATGCGTAGACAAAATCTCGGAATCTGTTACATGAATCAGAATCTGGTGGATGCTCCATTTGTCCGGTGCAGGCTGGAAACGCAGCTCTTCCTCAGACAATCCTTCTACGGCTTCTCGCAACGGCTCACAGCCTTGGCGGTACTCTTCGATCAACTTTTCCATTCGATACTCTCCCTTTTGCATCATGCATGTGGCTGGCCATGATTGATAGTAGTATTCTTCGGTAAAGAACAAGTACCTTACCGGCTTTCATCCATAGTCAGTCTTCCAAAAGTGATTGCTTCAGAAAATCGCTACATCTGCAAACAAGAAAAAACCCTTATAAAATAAGGGTTTTTGCATAGGTACTTACATACCTTTTACCGATTATCCACCTTCTCCGGATACATATCATGATTCATCAGCCGATAGCTCGCCATCTCCTCATACTTCGTCCCTGGACGGCCGTAGTTGCAGTACGGGTCGATCGAGATGCCGCCGCGCGGGGTGAATTTGCCCCAGACCTCGATATATTTCGGGTCCATCAGTTTAATCAGGTCGTTCATGATGATGTTCACGCAGTCCTCGTGGAAATCGCCGTGGTTGCGGAAGCTGAACAGGTACAGCTTCAGCGACTTGCTCTCGACCATTTTGATGTCCGGGATGTAGCTGATGTAGATGGTGGCAAAATCCGGCTGTCCGGTAATGGGGCACAGGCTGGTGAATTCCGGACAGTTGAATTTGACGAAGTAATCGCGGTACGGGTGCTTGTTATCAAAAGACTCCAGCACGCTCGGATCGTAGGAATAGCTGTAAGTCGTTCCCTGGTTGCCCAAAAGGGTGAGGGAAGACAGATCGCGTTGTTGTTCGCTCATGGATGTTTCCTCCTCGTTTCTGTTTATCTGTTCCTGGTTTGTCCTTTCATCTACACGCTTGCACGTACACCTCTACACGCCGCGCTTGTTTCCCCAGACCAGCGCGTGGAGCTGCGGGAGCACCTTGGCGTCGTTCAAATCGGGGGCGGCCATCGCCTGGTCGATCAGCCATTCAAAGCTTTCCAATAGCTTTTCTCTCAGTTCCTGCGTGTCTGCGCTGACGAGATCGCTATTTCCCGGCTGGAGGAAAAAAGGAACCGCCGGATACCGCCGATGAATGTCGCGCGCATAGGCGAAGTCGGCGTCGTCAAACACGACGACCTTTAGGTTCAGCCCCGGATGCTTTCGCTCAAGCAAAGCGTGGACGATGCGGTCGAGCATGGCGTAGTCGGTGGTCATGCCGGAGCTTGGCGGCTTCGGCGAAAGGGTGATGTCGTCGATCAGGGGCAGCCATTCCTGCCAGCGGCTGCCTTGTGTCTCCAGCGCCGTGCGAATGCCGCGCTCCTTCAAAAACGAGACAAGCTCGCCCATGCCTGCGAGCAGCGCCGGGTTGCCGCCGGAGATCGTGACGTGGGAAAAACGGTTCTTCCCCAGACGCTCCAGCTCCGCCCAAATTTGCTCCGGCGTCATCTGCCTGATTTCATCCCGCGCCGAGCCGTCCCAGGTAAAGGCGGAGTCGCACCAGCTACAACGGTAGTCGCAGCCTGCCGTGCGGACGAACATCGTCTTTTGGCCGATGACCATGCCTTCCCCCTGAATCGTCGGGCCGAAAATTTCCAGAACGGGAATGCTCACTCCATCATCCACTCCCGTCTCGCCTCGGCATAGCTTGTCGGCGTTTCAAACAGGCGGACAAATTCGACGCGAGCGCCGCGGTAGCGGTCGCGATAGGCGTCAGACTGGAGCTGCTCTTCCATTTGTTCAAACAGCCAGACCACCATGTTTTCAGCGGTCGTATTCATCGGAGGCAGCATTTCGTTCAGGTAGCGGTGGTCGAGGTAGATTTCGATATGCTCCTTCCAGATTTGCTTAATGTCGCCAAAGTCGATGACGAGCCCGATTTCATCCGGGTAGCCGCTGATCCCGAACACGACGTGGTACGTGTGGCCGTGCAAGTTTTTGCATTTGCCTTCGTAGGCGTGCAGATGGTGCGCGGCGTCAAACGTAAACTCTTTGCTCACCAGCACGCGTTTGTTATGGTAACGCAGTTGCGATTTTTGAATATGGGTGCCCAGTGCCTGCATGCGGTCGACGATGCGAAAGTCAAAGTTGGCGCTCATCAGGCGTGTGCTCCTTGTTCATTTTTTTCGGAAAGATACGCGTCCAGTCCGGCTTTGCGCAGGCGGCAGGCAGGGCATTCGCCGCAGCCGTCGCCTTTGATGCCGTTGTAGCAGGTGAGGGTTTTCTCGCGAATATAGGTGAAGGCACCCAGTTCATCGGCCAGCTTCCACGTTTGTGCCTTGTCGAGCCACATGAGCGGCGTATGGATCACAAACGGATAGTCCATCGACAGGTTGAGCGTCACATTGAGCGATTTGATAAATGCGTCGCGGCAGTCGGGATAGCCGCTGAAATCCGTTTCGCAAACGCCCGTGACCAGATGCCGCGCTCCTTTTTGCTTGGCAAACACGCCGGCAAAAGACAGGAACAGCAAATTGCGCCCGTCGACAAACGTAGAAGGCAACTGGCCTTCCTCCTGGGTGATGTCGATGTCTGTGCGGGTTAGGGCATTGGGGGCGAGCTGGTTCAACAAGCTCATGTCCAATACGGTGTTGGCCACGCCCAACTCGCGGGCGATTTGCTGGGCGCATTCGATCTCCAGCTTGTGCCGTTGCCCGTAGTCAAACGTGATCGTTTCTACTTCGCCGAATTGCTGCTTGGCCCAGAACAGGCATGTAGTGCTGTCCTGACCTCCGCTGAACACAACGACGGCTTTTTCCTTTTTCATGCTCTCCATCTCCTTATTCGTAGTCATGGAAGAAAGAGAGTTCTTGAACCTGCTCCTGTAAAAAAACAAAACAATACCAAGGGATCGGTACTGTTGTCCACCTTAGTTTTTTATAGAGGGAGTTCGCGAACCTCTCCCGCGCAAGTCGCGCGGATTTCGTATGCAGTTGGGCGGCATGCTGTCGCCCTGAGCCATTATACTACAGATCGGCTCGTCATGGGAAACGGTGAGCGAAAAAACGATTGACGGAATATGGTGGTACTGCTAGTATTTTTTAATAACACCAATGGAGAAAATTTCCCATTATCCTCTGGTTCGAATTTATAATTACGCAGGTTCACTCCTGTTTTTTCAATTGTGATTCACGATATTATCCTGTCGATGGAATAATTAGCAAAAAGATTAGAGCGGAACGGGTGATTCAGATGCGAGAGGTCCCATTAGTGGAGGAGTATCGCGGCGGTATTTTGGAAAACGTTCATTCGGGCATGATCTGCGGGGTGGGCGAAGACGGACAGGTGATCTATGCGGCGGGAGATGTGGAGCACGTCGCTTTATTGCGCTCGGCGGCCAAGCCGTTTCAAGCGATTCCGGTAGCCAGACAAAACATTGCCGAAACATTCGGACTGACAAGTCGGGAGGCGGCGCTGTTTGCGGCTTCGCACCGCGGTGAGGTCTATCATCTGGAAGCTTTGGAGTCGATTTTGTCCAAAACAGGCATTCGGGAAGACGAGCTGCTTACGTGCCCGACGTACCCGTTAAATGAAGAACCGAAGTTTGCCTGCTTGTCCCAGGGCGTAGCGAAGCGCAGGCTGTTTCACAACTGCGCAGGAAAGCATCTGGGTTTTTTGGCGTTGTCCAAAGAGCGCGGCTTTTCGACCGACGATTACTACAAGCAGGAGCATCCGGCCCAGCAGGAGGCGCTCGCCGCTTTTGCGAGCCTGGCGGACTATCCGAAAGAGAAAATCCGCCTTGCCGTCGATGGCTGCGGCTTTCCTGTCTACGCCTTGCCGCTCAAGCATTTGGCGGTGGCGTACATGAAGCTCGCTTGCCCCGATCTGATCGCCGACCAGCCGACGCGGGAGGCTGTTCAGAAAATTACAGGCTGGATGACGGCCCATCCGGAAATGATCGCCAGCCATCGTTTCATTTGTACAGCGCTGTTGACCGATCCGAACATCATTGCCAAAGGCGGAGCGATGGGCGTATATGGCTTTGCGCTGAAAAAGGAGCGGATCAGCTTTTCGCTGAAGGTGCTGGACGGCTCTGAAGCAGTCTGGCCGCTCGTCATTGCCGGGATATTGGAACAGATTGCTTACAGCAACAAAGAAACGATCGCAAGACTGCACGCCCTGTCGTCAAAGGAAATCGCCAACGACAACCGACTGATCGTCGGGGAGAAACGGCCCGTTTTTGTACTGGAAAAACGGTGACCGCGCGCCGCGCTTGCGCCGGGGCGGAAACACTTCGTACAATGTCCGTAAATGTTTGCGGACGAAGGGAGAGTGCGACATGCTTGTGGAAGTAATTGCGACTTCGGTAGAGGATGCCAGACGCGCAGAGCAAGGAGGCGCAGATCGGCTGGAGCTGATTTCCGGCATTTTGGAGGGCGGCCTCACGCCGAGCTGGGGCTTGATTGAGGCGGTGGTCAAGGCGGTGTCCATCCCGGTCTATGTCATGGTGCGGCCGCACAGTCAATCTTTTTGCTATACCGCAGACGAGCTGCGCGTGATGAAGGAAGACGTGCGCGTCATTCGCGGGCTTGGGGCGGCAGGCGTTGTTTTTGGCATGCTGACGCCGGAAAAGCAGCTTGATCGGCACGGTCTGGAGCTGCTGCTTACGGAAGCGGATGGCTTGGCCGTGACCTTTCACCGGGCTTTTGACGAAGCAGCAGATCAACGGGAGGCGGCCCGCATTTTGTTGCAATACCCGCAGGTGCGCACGATTCTCACTTCAGGCGGAAAACGGACGGCCATAGAAGGCGCAAGTTGCATTGCCGAGCTGGTTCGGATGACAGCACAGACGCCGCTTGGTATTTTGGCAGGAAGCGGACTGTCAGAAGCGAACGCTCCCGAGCTCATCAGACAAACAGGCGTGAAAGCGGTGCACTTCGGCACTGCCGCCAGAGAAGACGGACAGGCTCTGCGCTACGTGGATGCCGAGCGGGTCGCCGCGATCAAGCGCGCTTGCCAGCTTGCAGAAAAATAAGCCCCTGCCTCTGTCCCAAGACACAAGCCGACGCCCTCACTTTTGCAGAGGTGTCGGCTCGTTTTGGATTCGCTTCCGTATGTAATAGCAGGCGACCAGTAGCAGCGGGTACAAGACCGCCACGGTGAAATCAAAGAGCGGCCAAAACGTATAAGCCTGCAGCAAAAACGTCTCGTTCGGCAAAAGGATGATCGCGCCGACGACAAATAACAGACAGGTCGGATAAGTAAGAAGCTTGTACTCTCGCAGCTTCAAAAGCTGCTGAATTCCCAGGCAAAAGCCGTACATGTACGTGACTACCTTGAAGTAGATCGAAACGAACCACATCAGCGCCATCATCGCCTCCTGTCGTTGAAAAAACTCCCCGACGTGCACCCGTTTCGCAAGCGAGTAGCTCGGAAAATTGTCCTGTGCCGTCATCGAAGGCCCGAGCACCAACAGCGTCAGTATGATGATTGCGATGAGGCAGATGCCGCCGTACGTCGCCCCGCGCAAGAAAGCAGGGGTAAGTTTTTGCGACGGATCAACAAAAGGGGTAATCATTAAAAAAATGATGAGTTCAGAAAACGGAAAGGCGATCACAGAAAAGGAGCCGTGAATGGCCGGGCCGATGCCGTTTTCCAAAACAGGCTGCAAGTTATGGATGGAAAACTGCGGCGTCAGCAAGAAGAAAAAGGAGAGAAAGGTAAAGACGAACCAAACATAAAAAATTTCGCTGGTGCGGGCGAACGTCTCCAACCCAAGGCGCGCACCAAAGAGAGCGCTCGCCACGAGCAAAAAGATGACGGCAACGCTTGGCGTTTCTTTTAAAATTTGCGAGGTCATGAAATCGCCAATGGCCCGCACGTAGACAGAGCCGTTAATCAGCACTGTGAACAGAAACAAAATGGACAGGCAGGTGCCGAGCCAGCGGCCGAAAATGAGCATGTTTTTCCCGATCAGCGTATGCTCCCGGTAGAGGTGGCTGATGATGCAGTAAAGGTAGACGATAGCCAGACCTATCAGCACGCCGATGATCCCAGACAGCCAACCGTCGTATTTGGCTTCTTTCGCTACGGCTGCGGGCAGGATCAGGATGGAATCGCCAATCGTAATCAGCGTAACGAGAATGGTGAATTGACGAATGCCGATCGTTCCGGGCTTTTGCATGTGGCTTCACCTACAGTACGTTTATCCCCCTATTATTTCCAAAGGACGGCAAAGCCAAAACATCCTGCAGCGGTCGGTCGTAGTCATGGTCATCCAAAACTTGTAACAGTCGTTTTTTGAATTGTATGATAATAGACAGGCGGTTGAGGCGGACTTTTACAGGAGGGATCAGGAGCGGTGGATTTGGAGAAAAGCTTGTCAGCGATCTTGCAGGAAGCGAAAGGGGCATGGGGCGTCGTGGTAAAAGAGCTGGCTGTGCAAAATGGCGCGTATTTTGCGCATCGGCCGGACGAGCTGTTTATTGCCGAAAGCGTCATCAAGGTTCCGATTATGGCAGCCGTCTATGCGGCCTGTGAGCAGGGAAAGGCTCGCATCGACGCACAGTTGGCGCTGCGCAAAGAGGATTTGGTGGCAGGATCGGGCTTTTTATATGCGCTTTCGCCAGGCTTGAAGCTGTCGATCCGCGACCTTGTGACCTTGATGATTATTCAGAGCGACAATACGGCGACGAACATGCTGATTGATCTAGTTGGAAAGGAACAGATTGACAGGACCATGCGCGAGCTGGGGATGGAGCGCAGCCGCTATTCCCGCAAGCTGATGATATACCCGCAGGACGTGACGGAAAACAACATGATTACCGCGGGCGATGTGGCGCGGATGCTGGAGCAGATCGCGTGCGGCGGCCGTTTTTCGCGGTGGGCAAGCGCCGATATGATCGCGATTATGCAGAAGCAGCAAGTTCTCCACGGCTTGCCGTCGCAGCTTCCGTCGCGCAGCGGGGAGGATGGACAAGCGGTCTGGGAGCTGGCGTGCAAATCGGGTTGGGATACGGGAAGACAGCATGACGTTGGCATTTTGTCCGTGCAGGGACGGCAGTTTGCGATTGCCGCCTTGTCCCAGGATGTGAGGGCGGAAGCGGCGTTGCATACACT
>NZ_CP048274.1:1370000-1740000 GCF_000470975.2 Brevibacillus sp. NSP2.1
GAACCAGTACCGTGAGGGAAAGGTGAAAAGCACCCCGGGAGGGGAGTGAAACAGTACCTGAAACCGTGTGCTTACAAATAGTCGGAGCCCGTTAAAAGGGTGACGGCGTGCCTTTTGTAGAATGAACCGGCGAGTTACGGTAGCGTGCGAGGTTAAGTCGAAGAGACGGAGCCGCAGCGAAAGCGAGTCTGAAAAGGGCGCAAGTACGTTGCCGTAGACCCGAAACCGTGTGATCTAGCCATGTCCAGGGTGAAGGTAGGGTAACACCTACTGGAGGCCCGAACCCACGCACGTTGAAAAGTGCGGGGATGAGGTGTGGCTAGCGGTGAAATTCCAATCGAACTCGGAGATAGCTGGTTCTCCCCGAAATAGCTTTAGGGCTAGCCTCGGAATGGGACCCCGCCGGACGCGAGCGTAAGCTTGTGTTCGGTGGGACCCTTGAGAGTCTTGGAGGTAGAGCACTGATTGGGCTAGGGGCCCTCATCGGGTTACCGAACTCAGTCAAACTCCGAATGCCAATGACTTATGTCCGGGAGTCAGACGGTGAGTGCTAAGATCCATCGTCAAAAGGGAAACAGCCCAGACCATCAGCTAAGGTCCCCAAGTATACGTTAAGTGGGAAACGATGTGGAGTTGCCCAGACAACCAGGATGTTGGCTTAGAAGCAGCCACCATTTAAAGAGTGCGTAATAGCTCACTGGTCGAGTGACTCTGCGCGGAAAATGTAACGGGGCTAAACGTATCACCGAAGCTATGGCAGTCCTTATGGACTGGGTAGGGGAGCGTTCCAAGCAGCGGTGAAGCCGTACTGGAAAGAGCGGTGGAGCGCTTGGAAGTGAGAATGCCGGTGTAAGTAGCGAAAAGACAAGTGAGAATCTTGTCCACCGAAAGCCTAAGGGTTCCTGGGGAAGGCTCGTCCTCCCAGGGTTAGTCGGGACCTAAGCTGAGGCCGAAAGGCGTAGGCGATGGACAACAGGTTGATATTCCTGTACCACCTCTGTTCCGATTGAGTGAGTGGCGTGACGCAGGAGGATAGGGTGAGCGGCCTACTGGATGGCCGTCCAAGCAGTAAGCCTGGTGTGTAGGCAAATCCGCACACCGCTAAGGGCAAGCTGTGATGGCGAGGGAAATTTTAGTACCGAAGTCCCTGATTTCACACTGCCAAGAAAAGCGTCTAGCGAGGAACAAGGTGCCCGTACCGCAAACCGACACAGGTAGGCGAGGAGAGAATCCTAAGGTGCGCGGGATAACTCTTGCTAAGGAACTCGGCAAAATGGCCCCGTAACTTCGGGAGAAGGGGCGCCCCGGTAGGGTGAGGGTCCCCGCCCAACATGAGCGTAAGCTTGCGTTGGGTGGGCTGAGCCCGAGGGGGCCGCAGTGAAAAGGCCCAAGCGACTGTTTAGCAAAAACACAGGTCTCTGCGAAGCCGCAAGGCGAAGTATAGGGGCTGACGCCTGCCCGGTGCTGGAAGGTTAAGGGGATGAGTTAGCGCAAGCGAAGCTTTGAACCGAAGCCCCAGTAAACGGCGGCCGTAACTATAACGGTCCTAAGGTAGCGAAATTCCTTGTCGGGTAAGTTCCGACCCGCACGAAAGGCGTAACGACTTGGGCGCTGTCTCGGCAAGAGACCCGGTGAAATCATAATACCTGTGAAGATGCAGGTTACCCGCGACAAGACGGAAAGACCCCATGGAGCTTTACTGTAGCATGGTATTGGAACTTTGTGCATCATGTACAGGATAGGTGGGAAGCTGAGAAGCAGGGGCGCCAGCCTCTGTGGAGCTGTCGGTGGGATACCACCCTTGATGTACGGAGTTTCTAACTCGTCGCCCTCATCGGGCGAGAGGACCATGCCAGGTGGGCAGTTTGACTGGGGCGGTCGCCTCCTAAAAGGTAACGGAGGCGCCCAAAGGTTCCCTCAGAATGGTCGGAAATCATTCGTAGAGTGTAAAGGCAGAAGGGAGCTTGACTGCGAGACCTACAAGTCGAGCAGGGACGAAAGTCGGGCTTAGTGATCCGGTGGTTCCGCATGGAAGGGCCATCGCTCAACGGATAAAAGCTACCCTGGGGATAACAGGCTTATCTCCCCCAAGAGTCCACATCGACGGGGAGGTTTGGCACCTCGATGTCGGCTCATCGCATCCTGGGGCTGAAGTAGGTCCCAAGGGTTGGGCTGTTCGCCCATTAAAGCGGTACGCGAGCTGGGTTCAGAACGTCGTGAGACAGTTCGGTCCCTATCTGTCGCGGGCGTAGGAAATTTGAAAGGAGCTGCCCTTAGTACGAGAGGACCGGGGTGGACATACCGCTGGTGCACCAGTTGTTTCGCCAGAAGCACGGCTGGGAAGCTATGTATGGAAGGGATAAGCGCTGAAAGCATCTAAGCGTGAAGCCCCCCTTAAGATGAGATTTCCCACAGCGTTAAGCTGGTAAGACCCCTCATAGACGATGAGGTTGATAGGTTCGGTGTGGAAGCGCGGCAACGCGTGGAGCTGACGAATACTAATCGGTCGAGGACTTATCCACACATCTCTTAGCAAGCATGCAGATCCAGTTTTCAGGGAATGAACGAAATAATTGCGTAAAAAGCCGTGCAGATACTATTGCGTGGCTTTTTTTGCATATAGCCGCCCAAACTCGTCTGGATTTATAGCTATGCTAGATGAAGAACAAAACAGTCGCGAAAAAGGAGAAGCCCATGAAGCAAAAGCCGGTCAAACGATATGAAGCAGACATGTACGCGCCCATTCGCGACTATTTTGTCGGGCAGGGTTATGAGGTCTTTGGAGAGGTCAATCATTGCGATTTGACAGCGATCAAGGAAGACGAGCTGATTATCGTCGAGTTCAAGCGCAACTTGAGTGTAGAGCTGCTCATCCAGGCCGCCAAGCGGCAGCGCTTTACCGACCATGTGTACGTCGCCATTCCGAAGCCCAAATACAAATTGTTTTCGAAAAAGTGGCAAGACGTCGTTTATCTCATCAGAAGACTGGAGCTTGGCTTGATCCTCGTCTCTTTTCCCAAAAAAGGCGCTGTCATGGAGCTGAGCATTGCTCCTGCGCCGTTTGATCGGGAAAGAAGCAAGCAGTTCAACAAAAGAAAACGGGCACGCATTATTCAGGAGATGCGGGGGAGATACGGCGATTACAATGTGGGGGGCAGCAACCAGACAAAGATCATGACGGCGTACAAACAAGGCTGCATTCAGATCGCCGCGCTGCTTCAGCACTATGGCCCACTTGCGCCCAAGGCGTTGAAAGAAAAAGGAGCGACAGACAAAGCGTCATCCATCCTCAGCAAAAATTATTACGGCTGGTTCACGCGGATCAAGCGAGGCGTGTACGCTCTCACCCCTACAGGAGAGAAGGAGCTGGCAGCTTATCCAGAGCTTGTCGACCATTACATAAGCATGGCAGAAGACACCATTTCCCCTTCCGATGGGGAAATGGGCCAGTCCAACCCTGCTGCAGCACAATGAGCAGCAAAAAAGAGCAGACCCATCCGCAACGGTAAGCGAATGGGCTGCTCTTTTCGTTTCGGCACCGAGGCATGATGCCAAAACCCTTACCGCCCAGCCCACGCAGCGGCCATTTTCCCGACCTGCGCGCGTCCAGCCGCAATATCCGGGTGGAACTGGATCGTGGCGTTTTTGCGCACATGGTTGACATGGTGGAGCGCCTGGGTGAGCAAAGAATCGTCGGCGAGCAGCCCGGCCGCTTTCGCCATCGCCAGGCCTGCGACGGTTCCCTGGCTCATGGCGACTTTGGCGCTCTCGATTCCGGTAATATTGCCTGCGACGTACAGTCCGGGCAAAGGCGATTGCATGCATTCGTTGTGCAACGGAACGTGCCCGCCCAATGCCGGGATGTAAGCGAACGGGCACCCGGCAATCGCGGCCAGCTCCGCCAGCGGGCTTAACCCGCCTGCGATGCAGACGAAATCGGCAGAAAGGAATCGCTCGCTGCCAGGAACGGGCGTGCCGTCTGGCGAGATGCGCGCAGCCCGGACCCCTTCGACCTGTGAGGTGCCCACGATCTCCAAGGCAGCCGTCCGCAGATGAATCGGTATATCCCACATGGGCACGCCCTGTGCAGGATAGAGCGAAACGGCCAGCCGCTGCATCCACGCGCTGCCCATCAGCTTGCTGCCCCAGCGAATCAACGGCGAGGGGGCGAGATGGGCAACGCGCAGCAAAGACCGCATGATTTCGTGCGGGTGACCGGCATTGCCGCTTACAGCAGACTGGAGAGGCAGAATCATTTGCTCGACGTGTACGCCAGCGAGCTGCAGCTCTCGCGCGATGGCGACGGACAAAATGTTGACGCCGATCACGACGCCTTTTTTGCCTACGCGAACGCGCTGCACGTTCGTCATCACCTGGGCCGCTCCGATCGACATCACGCCGGGCAGCGTCCAGCCGGGGACGGGAACGGCAGTCTCTGACGCCCCGGTAGCGATCAGAAGCAGGGGAGCTTCCCATTCGCCTTCTGTCGTAGAAATACGCCAGCGATCTTCACAGCGGGCAATGTCGTAGACGGAGACCCCACAGCACATTTGGACGCCAAGCTCTTTTGCCTCCTGATCGAGACGTGCGGCTTCGGCCAGCCCGTTCCACCACACTCCGTCCGGTTCCTCGTGCAACTGTCCCAGCAGCCTGCCGCCAGGCCGATAAAATTCGTCTACGACTCGAACAGAAAGTCCTTGCCGGGCGCTGGCGATTGCAGCGGCCAAGCCAGCGGGACCTGCGCCGATGATGAGAGCGTCGATCAATTCGCATGCCCTCCTTTTTTCAACGGGGTCGGCAAAACGGAACCTGCTGTCACCCGCATGCCTTCCTGCACGAGCGTCATGCACGCCCGCACCGTGGGAACTCCGTCCACGTGCACGCGACATTCGTAGCAGTGGCCGATGTTGCAGTAAATTCCGCGCGGGCTGCCCGTTTCTTCATGCACTCGAAGCGTGCGCACGCCAGCGGCCAAAAGCGCTCCGGCAATCGTTTCCCCTTCGTAAGCCGTGTAGACAGAACCGTTAAATTCAAACTGGACGGAATGCCTCTCTTCCAAGGAACCAAGCACAGGGTGATGGAGGATGCGCTGGCTCATGAGCTTCTCCCTCCAAGCGCTTGAAACGAGATCGGCCGCACAGGCGGCTGGTAGCCAAGCGGGATTGTATGAGTAGGCACTTGGCCTGTGGCTTGCGCGACAATTTGGTCGACGAGAATCCGGCACGTTCTTCCGCCGCAGCAGCCCATGCCGGCTCTGGTCCGCAATTTCAACTCGCGCGCCGTGCATTGGTACTCACGGGCAGTCGTGAGCAGTTCTTCCAGAGATACTTCCTCGCAGCGGCAAACGATCAACTGCTGTGTGTCCATGCTGAAAGCCTCCTTTTCGTTGGTACGGTTAGCAAAATGCAAGTGTCGTGCCATATTTGCCCGCAGAATGCTAAAATAAAGACGAGGCACAGAAGCAAACAGAGGGTGGCCTGCGCGCTTGGCACGAGGATTGCTTGCATAAAAGAACGAAAATGACACAGAGGCTGAAAGGGATGACCAGAATGGACAAATTGACGCGACTGCGCGCACAATTCGATGCATGGGGAATAGACGGAATACTCATAACAAACGGGCAAAATCGCCGCTATTTGACCAACTTTACCGGAACGTACGGCGTCGTACTCATTTCCCGGGATGAGGCCAAGCTGTTTACGGATTTTCGCTATACCGAGCAGGCAAAAGCCCAGGCAACGGACTTCGAGATCGTGTTTTTGCCGACGAAAGACGCTGTTTACGGAGAAATCGCCCGCCAGGCCCAGGAGCTGGGCATCCACACATTGGGCTTTGAAGAGGAGAACATGACGTTTGCCCTGCACCGCAAATACGCCGACGTCGTCAAGGCACGCCTGCTGCCTACCGCGGGGGTGATCGAGGGCATTCGCATGAGAAAGACCCCGGACGAGCTGGGAAAAATCAAGACGGCGGCGCAGATTGCGGACGCCGCTTTCGCACATATTTTAACTGTTTTGCGTCCAGGCATCACCGAGCTCGATGTGTCTAATGAGCTGGAAATGTTCATGCGCAAGGAAGGAGCGACAGGCTCTGCTTTTGACATCATTATCGCCTCCGGTCATCGTTCCGCTCTGCCTCACGGGGTAGCAAGCGACAAAAAGATCGAAGCTGGCGACATGGTAACGATGGATTTCGGCGCGCTGTATCAAGGGTATCGTTCGGACATTACCCGTACAGTGGCGGTCGGAGAGCCGAATGAACAGCTCAAAGAAATTTACGCCATCGTCCTGGAGGCGCGCAACCGCGCAGTGGCGGGCATTCGCCCCGGAATCTCGGGAAAAGCAGCAGACGCCCTCGCCCGGGACTATATTGCGCAGCACGGATATGGCGAGCGTTTCGGCCACGGGATGGGGCATGGCGTCGGACTGGACATTCATGAGGAGCCATTCATGTCTGTACGCTGCGAGGCAATTCTCGCACCAGGCATGGTCCTGACCGTCGAGCCGGGCATTTACATCCCGGGGCTGGGCGGCGTCCGCATCGAGGACGATCTCGTTGTGACCGAAACAGGCAACGATGTGCTGACCCATTCGCCGCGCGAACTCATCATTTTGTAGAAAAGAACCAGGACCCTTGACTGCGGCAAAAAGTCGAGGGTCTTTTTGTATGCGCGAACGCTGCCAGTTCCAGCGTGTGTGTCTAATAGCTGAAACAGTCTTTTTATCAGGTGTATAAAAATATGTACAGTCAGTTGGCGCGTGTCGAAGTTTTCCGCTTTTTCCTGTTGGCACACATTTTGCAAATTCAGTATTTTGTGAAATGTTAATCATTTTCGAGACAAGGGGTTGATCGCGTGAAAAAAAGTATGTTCGCATTAATCAGCAGTATCGCGGTACTAGGGACGGCGCTGGCAGGATGTGGAGGGGGACAGCAGGCAGCACAGACAACGAGCGAGCCAGCGGCTTCTGGACAAGCACAAGGAAACGCTCAGCCAGCCCCGGCGGAAAAATCTTCAGGGTCACAAGTGTTGCGCTGGAACCTGCACTCTGAGCCGCCGACAGGCGATCCGGGACTGGCGGAGGACACGACTTCTGCGGCAATCGTGAAGGCTCTTTTTGACGGGCTGACACGGATTGGGCCTTCCGGGAAGCCGGAGGAGGCAGTTGCGGAAAAAATCGAGGTGTCTCCCGATCTGAAAACGTACACCTTCAAGCTGCGCGACTCGCACTGGAGCAACGGCGATCCGGTCACCGCCCACGATTTTGAATACGCCTGGAAGCGTGCCCTGGACCCTAAGACCGCTTCCAACTACGCCTACCAGCTCTACTACATCAAAAACGCCGAGAAAGCGAACAAAGGAAACGGCAGCCTGGACGAAGTCGGAGTCAAAGCGCTTGACGACAAAACTTTGCAAGTAGAGCTGGCCAATCCGACTCCGTTCTTTTTGGAGCTGACAGCTTTCCAGACTTATTTCCCGGTAAATAAAAAAGTGGTCGAGTCAGCGGACAACTGGGCTGGCGACGCCAAGACGCATATCGGAAACGGTCCGTTCAAAATGGAGAGCTGGGAGCACAAGAACAAGATGGTATTGGTCAAAAACGACCACTACTGGGACAAAGACAGCGTCAAGCTGGACAAAATCGAATTTTCCATGGTAGAGGACGAAAATACAGAGCTGTCGATGTTTGAAAATGGCGAGATCGACTGGGCTGGTGCGCCGCTCAGTTCGCTGCCGATTGATGCCATGCCTGTTTTGAAAGACAGCGGGAAACTGCAAGTAAAGCCAGTCGGTGCG
Organism: Brevibacillus sp. NSP2.1; assembly: GCF_000470975.2. Taxonomy (NCBI): domain Bacteria; kingdom Bacillati; phylum Bacillota; class Bacilli; order Caryophanales; family Paenibacillaceae; genus Brevibacillus; species Brevibacillus sp. NSP2.1. The sequence goes on from NZ_CP048274.1 coordinate 1,377,796, forward strand.
ACCTACTGGTACAAGTTCAACACAGAAAAACCCCCGTTTAACAATGTAAAAATCCGCAAAGCTTTTGCCTACTCGATCAACCGCCAAACGCTGATTGACAACGTTCTCCAAGCCAATCAGCAGCCTGCCATGGGCGCTGTTCCTCCCACGATGGCATTGAACCCGGATGGTTACTTCAAGGACAACGATCAGGAAGCCGCCAAAAAGCTGCTGGAAGAAGGCATGAAAGAGCTCGGCCTCTCCAAGCTGCCGCCGATTACGCTCGTGTACAACACGTCGGAAGGACATAAAAAAATTGCCGAGGCGATTCAGGACCAGTGGCGCAAATATCTCGGCGTCGAAGTGAAGCTGGAAAATCAGGAGTGGAAAGTTTACCTGGAAACGATGCACGAAGGGAATTACCAGGTGGGACGTCTCGGCTGGTCCGGCGACTTCAACGACCCGATCAACTTCCTGGAGCTGTTCAAGGAAAAGGACGGCGGAAACAACGACACGCGCTGGGAAAATCCGAAGTTCAAGGAGCTTTTGAACCAGTCCGCGACAGAGAAAGATCCGGAAAAGCGCAAGGCGATCTTGCGGGAAGCCGAGCAAATCCTGATGGATGAAATGCCGATCGTGCCGATTTACTTTTACACGCATACGTGGGTGAAAAACGACAAAGTAAAAGGCGTCTTCCAGGACGGCTTGGGCGCCATCGACTGGAAATGGACGTCTGTCGAGTAACGGGCGAACGGGGCGAGATCGTGCAGATCGGGGGGAAGATCGGGAAGATTGTCGTAGCCGCACAGGTGTGATGGATGCTTTTTGCGGATAGAGGGAGGCAGCGTGGTCGGGGGCTTTTTTTGCGAGTAGCGGCAATCGTATGCAGTCGCGGCGACGGGTACGGGTAGCAAGCGCGCGCCTGTGATCTGCCGCACGCAGGCGCTGGCGCGTCCCGAAGCTGCGGACAAAGCTGTGCCACAACGACAAAGGAGGAATCAACTATGGAATTGATTCGCATTTTGCCTGAGGTGTTGCCGCCCAAAAAGGGGCGAAGCTGCCGGGAGCTGCGCCTGCGCTTTTGCAGCTTTTTTCTCCGGAAAAACACGAGCAGGCGCCGCCGTTAGGGGACAGCAGCTTCGAGTGAACAGAGGCGAGGCTGGCATGACGGCGCTGCTGCCGAGCCAAAACGTCCCGTTTCGCGGTCCGAGGGTGAGACGGGATATTTCATGCTTGCACAGCGTTGGTGTATAAGGAGGCTGGAGAGGCCGAGCTGCTTGGCAGTTGATACGTGCTTGTTCCCTGCTTGGTGCCGCTTCAGCAGAGTCAGCATACAGACTGCGTTCAGCTTCGTGAGCGTAATCGAGTGAAAGAGGCCCCCTGGCTCCCCTTGCGCGTTGCTTTTGTATCCAAGCCAGGCTCAAGACTGCTTATTCAACTTGTTATACAAAGTCGCCCTTGAGATCCCGAGCCGTTTGGCTGCCGCCTGCTTGTTGCCGTTTTCCAGCTCGATGGCCCGCTGGATGACGCGGCGTTCGTGGGCTTCCAGCTCCTCCTGCAAAGAGAAGAGATCGTCCGGGAGTTGGACGGGCGACTGTTTGGCCTTCGTTTGCAGCGAGTACGGCAAATCCTCTTCCTTGATGATCCCGTCCGTCGCGAAGACCACCAGCCGTTCGATGGCGTTGCGCAGCTCGCGAATGTTGCCCGGCCAGTCGTATTGCAAAAGGTTTTGCATGACGTTTTGCGAGATCGCGTGGATGGGCCGATTGTAGCGCAAGGAAAACTCGTAGAGGAAAAAATGGGCAAGCTCGACCGTGTCCTCGATCCGGTGGCGGAGAGGCGGGATGGCGAGAGTGACGACGTTGAGCCGATAATACAAGTCCTCGCGAAACTTCCCTTCGCGGATCATTTCTTCCAGGTTTTTGTTCGTGGCCGCGACCACGCGAAAATCGGCTTCGATCTGCTTCGTGCCGCCGACCGGATAATACTTTTTCTCTTGCAGCACGCGCAGCAGCTTCACCTGCATCTCGAGCGGCATTTCGCCTACTTCGTCGAGAAACAGCGTCCCACCCCGGGCCAGCTCGATCATTCCTTTTTTCCCTTTTTGATCGGCGCCGGAAAAGGCTCCTTTTTCGTAGCCGAACAGCTCGCTCTCAAACAGAGTGGGAGAGATCGCGCCGCAGTTGATGGCGATAAACGGGGCGTTTGCGCCTTCCCGCACGTCGTGCACCGCCTTGGCGAACAGCTCCTTGCCGACGCCGCTTTCCCCGATAATCAGGACGGTCGCCTGGGTGGCGCCGAGCTTTTGAATCATTGCTTTGATCTGGCGAATGGCGAGGCTCGTGCCTTTGATTTGCCGGAACGGATCGGGCGCGGAGCTGAGCTTGGCCACTTCCTGCTGCAAATGGTTCACTTTTTTGTTCGCGTTCAACAGCTCCTGGTTCAGCCGAACCTGGCTGGTGATATCGGTTTCGGCTGCGACGGCGCCGATGATTTTCTCATGCAGGTAGATCGGCTTGGTGTTGATGAGCACGACGAGGTCCTCGCGCGGCTGGTGCTGGTGACGGTACAGCGACTGGCCGTTTTGCAGCGACCGGAGCGTCTCCAGCATGTCGCGCGGGAAAAAGTCGGTGATCGGGCGGCCGAGGATGTCTTTTGCCTTCAACGAAAAAATGCGCTCGGCCCCCTCGGTCCAGACCATGACCCGCGCCTGTTCGTCGATGACGGATATCGAGGCGTCCATCGTCTGGATCATCGTATCGAAGTACGCCTCCAGCACTTCGTAAGCGGTGAAAACCGCTTGCAGGACAGAAGCGCGTTCAAGATAGCCGACAGGCTCGCCCGCTGCATCGGCAACGAGAAGGTAGCTGTATGTGTCGAGCAGGCGGATGGCTTGGGGGAGCGTGCTGTCGCAGGCGACCACGACCGTCTTTGCCCAATGGAGCGGCGTGCTGTCGCCGGGTGAGCCGGCAGCATCATCCGCGTTTGCGTGCGCGGGACAGGCGACGTGCCAGCCTGCAGGCAACAGAGCAAACACGGGAATGTCTTTTGCTGCTTGCCGAAAACGAAAGGCTTGGTTGTGCTCGCGGCAAATCTGCATATTCGTCTGCATCAGCTCTGTCAAGGCTGGCAGCTTGTGGTTCATTCCGATCAGTCCTTTGCAGGGAGTGTATAAAAATGTAAACACATTCTCAGTAATTATACAGTTGCTCATCAGGTTGTAAAACAATTTAGACAGAAATTTTGCGAATCTTCGCTATACGGGTTTGGCACGGCATTTGCAAAAAGGAACAGGTGAAACGATTTGATGAGAAGCTGTTGAGCAAAAAGCTGTTGAGGAGAATCAGCCATGACACGACAAACCCATGCGCAGATTGCGGTAATCGGCGGCGGCATCATCGGCGCGGCGATTGCCTACTACACGGCCAAGGCCGGACTGGATGTGGTCGTTCTCGAAAAAGGCGAGCTGGCGTCAGGTACGTCCTCGCGTTGTGACGGGAACATTTTGGCGATTGACAAGGACCCCGGCTTTGACAGCCAGATGTCCCTGCAAAGCCAGATGCTCGTCGCCCAACTGACCCGGGAGCTGGAGCATTCGTTTGAATACCGGGCTTTGGGCAGTATTCTCGTGTGCGAGTCGGAGGCGGAGATGGAGGCGGCGAACGAATGGGTGCGGCGGCAAAAGGAAGCGGGCCTGCCGTTTCGGATGCTCGACCGCGCAGACATCAGGCAGGAGTCGCCCTACTTCGCCGACGATTTGCTCGGCGGATTGGAGTGCGCCACAGACTCTACGGTTAATCCGTACATGCTGACCTTTGCCCTGTTTGATGGGGCGAAAAAGCACGGGGCCAAAATTATGCGGCGCACCGAGGTCAAAGCGCTTCGCCGCGACGAGGCGACGGGAGCGTTTCAGCTTGAACTGAGCACTGGCAGCATGACGGCGCGGCAGGTGGTAAATGCGGCGGGCGTGTGGGCGCCTGTCATCGGGCAGATGGTCGGCGTCGATATTCCGATCGTGCCGCGAAAAGGACATCTGCTCGTCGCCTCCCGCCAGCTTCCGGTCGGGCTTCGCAAGGTGATGGAGTTTGGCTATTTGATTTCCAAGTTCGGCGGGGTGCGGCAGGTCGACGCCGAGACGGAAAAGTACGGGGTGGCGCTGGTGTTTGAACCGACGGAAAGCCAAAACTTTTTGATTGGCTCCAGCCGCCAGTTCGTCGGCTTCGACACGCGCATTGATCTGAATGTCGTGCGGTGCATGGCGAGAAGGGCGCTCCGCTTTTATCCGAAGATCGCCGACTTTGCGCTGATTCGCACCTATTGCGGCTTGCGTCCGTGGACAGAGGACCATTTGCCGATCATCTCCCGCGTCGAGGAAGTTCCCGGCTTTTTCATTGCGGCGGGGCATGAAGGGGACGGCATCAGCCTGGCGGCGGTCACGGGCAAGCTGATGTCCGAGCTGCTTCAGGAGCAGACGGACACGATTATCCCCACCGAGCCGCTGCGCTACGACCGATTCACGAGAAAAGAGGTGCTGCAGCGATGAAAGCAGCGAGAGTGTTTACGACGGTGGACACGCACACCGGGGGCAACCCGACCCGCACCGTCATCAGCGGCCTGCCGAAGCTCCAAGGGGAGACGATGGCAGAGAAGATGCTGCACATGCAAAAGGAATACGACTGGATTCGCACCCTGCTGATGTACGAGCCGCGCGGCCATGACGTCATGTCAGGCGCTCTCGTGGTGGAGCCGTGCCATCCCGAGGCCGACGTAGGCGTGATCTACATCGAAACCGGCGGCTATTTGCCGATGTGCGGCCACGACACGATCGGGCTGTGCACAGCCTTGGTGGAGACCGGGATGATCCCCGTGAGCGAGCCGCTGACGAGGCTCAAGCTCGATACCCCGGCAGGGTTGGTCGAGGTGGATATCGAGGTCGAGCAGGGCAAGGCGAAAGAAGTTTCGTTTACGAACATCCCCGCTTTTCTGTACAAGCAGGACGTGACCGTCACAGTGGAGGGCATCGGTCCGGTTACGTGCGATCTCGCCTACGGTGGAAATTTTTACGCCATCACGGACGCGCGGGCGCTCGGGCTTGAGCTGGTGCCAGCCAATGCCGCTACGATTGTCGACACGGCTGTACGCATCCGCAAAGCGATCAATCAGGCGGTAGAAGTCGTCCATCCGGCGAAGCCGTTTATCCGCGGGCTGACCCATGTGGAGTTTTACACAGACCCGAGCACGCCAGGGGCGGATGTGAAAAATACGGTCGTCGTGCCGCCGGGCGGAATCGACCGTTCGCCGTGCGGCACAGGCACGTCCGCCAAGCTGGCGACGCTGTTTGCCAAGGGGCAGATCGGCATAGGCGAGCCGTTTGTCCACGAGAGCATTGTCGGCTCGCTGTTTATCGGGACTGTACTCGCGACTGCCGAGGAAGGCTGCCTGCAAGCTGTCGTGACGCGGATTGCGGGCAGCGCCTGGCTGACGGGCAAGCACACGATTTTTTACCATCCTGAAGACGAGCTGGCACACGGCTTTTTGCTGATTCCGGCCGCGACGGACCATTGAAACCGAGAGTTGAGAGGAGAATGAACGATGGGCAGATTTGAAGGGGTATATGTAGCGATCGTCACGCCGTTTACGCACGATTACGAGGTAGATTACAAGCGACTGACAGAGCTGTGCGACTGGTTGATCCAGGAAGGCGTAAACGGCCTCGTGCCATCCGGTTCCTTGGGCGAATACGCCACGATGACAGGCGAAGAGCGGGCGAAAGTCATCCATACAGTCATCGCCGCCGCAAAAGGCCGCGTCCCGGTCGTAGTCGGCTCGGCGGCGCCTTCGACCCGCCAGGCGGTGGAGTGGGTGCAATTTTCCAAAGATGCGGGAGCAGAGGGCGTCATGGCGCTGCCGCCGATCAACTACAAGCCGCTGGAAAACGAAGTGTTTGCCCACTACGAGGCGCTGAACACCGTCGGCTTGCCGATCATCGCCTACAACAACCCGCACGACTACAAGATCGACCTGACCCCGGATATATTGGCCCGGCTCGCGAAGCTGGAAAACATCGTGGCCGTCAAAGAGTTTTCCGGGGACGTGCGCCGCATGCAGGACATTCTCGCCCAGACGGACCTGGAAGTGATGGTCGGCGTGGACGATCTGGTCATGGAAGGCGGGCTGATCGGGGCGACAGGCTGGATCGCGGGCGTGCCGAATGCCTTGCCAAAAGAAGGCGTGGAGCTGTTCCGCCTGGCGCGGGCAGGCAAGCTCGCGGAGGCGCAAGCGCTGTACCGCAGGCTGCTGCCGCTGTTCCACTACGATGCGAGCCCGCAGCTCGTCCAGTCGATCAAGTACATGATGGAGCTGGCCGGATTCCCTGTCGGACCGACTCGTCCGCCGCGCCTCCCGCTCGCAGACGACTACTATGCGGGCATCAAAAAGGCGTTTGACTACGCAGTCGGCGCAGCCAGCGGACGATAAGGAGGCAGGTCAGGCATGCATAGCAAAAACTGGATCGGCGGCGAATGGATGACGCCGAAAGGAGCAGAGGCGACGGTGAAAAACCCGTCGCGTTTCGCAGAAGAAGTGGGAGTCTTGCACTTGTCCGACCGCTCGCATGCGTTCGCGGCGGCTGACGCAGCCCGCGCGGCGCAAGGCAAGTGGGCACGGCAAACAGGCGCTTTTCGCGGGGAAGTGCTGTATCAGATGGCTAGCGCCCTGGAGGCTCACGCAGACAGCCTGGCGCGACTCGCCAGCCGGGAGATGGGCAAGCAGCTTGGCGAAATGCGCGGAGAGGTGGCGCGCGGCATCAGTCTGCTGCGCTACTACGCCGGGGAAGGCATGCGCGCTCATGGCAGCCTGATTCCGTCTGCGGATACGGATGTTTTGCAGTACAGCCGCCGCGTACCGCTCGGTGTCGTGGCTGTCATTACGCCATGGAATTTTCCCGTCGCGATCCCGCTCTGGAAAATCGCTCCGGCGCTGATCTGCGGCAACGCCGTGATCTGGAAGCCGGCTGAAAACGGCTCTTTGACCGCGACGCGGCTGGCGGAGATTTTTGCCGAGACGAAGCTGCCAGCAGGGGTGCTCAATCTGGTGATCGGCAAAGGCAGGGAAATCGGGGCGGCTCTGACGGAGGAAGCGGCGGTGGACGCTGTCAGCTTCACAGGCTCGTCTGCGACAGGCAGACAGATCGCCATCGCCTGCGCGGGCCGCAACATCAAATACCAGACCGAGATGGGCGGAAAAAATGCGGCGGTCGTGCTGGCCGACGCCGATCTGGACAAAACCGTGCCGATTCTGCTCAGCGGCGCCTTTCGCTCGGCCGGGCAAAAATGCACGGCGACGAGCCGGATCATTGTAGAAAAAGCAATCTACGAGCCGCTGGTCGAGCGCTTGCAGGCTGCGATCTCGCTTTGCAAGGTCGGGGATGCCTCCGATCTGGACGCCTACCTGGGACCTGTATCTTCCGCGGCCCAGTACGAGACAGTCGGGCGGTACGTGTCTCTCGCGGCAGCCGAAGCGAGGCTGGTGGCAGAAAGTCCGGCCTATGCAGAGGCGGAGCGGGGCTACTACATTCGCCCGCAGATCGTCGAGGGAGTGGCCGCCGATCATCCGCTGGTTCAGGAGGAAGTGTTCGGGCCTTTGGCCGTGCTTTTGACCGCAGATGGCTTTGACGAGGCCATCGAGCTGTGCAACCAGTCGGTGTACGGGCTGAGCGCATCGCTGTTCACCCGCGATCTGGCGAGTGCCCACCGCTTTTTGGACGTGGCGCAGGCAGGCATGGTTCGCGTCAATCAGGAGACGGCTGGCGTGGAATACCAGGCCCCGTTTGGCGGGATGAAGCAGTCCAGTTCGCATACGCGCGAGCAGGGGCAGGCGGCGCTCGACTTCTACAGCGCGACGAAAACGTGCGCGATCAAATACGCGTGGTAAACAGCGAAAACGAGCAGACAAAGGGGGGAGGACGATGAACATCCAGCAGTTGTTTACGACCATCGACGCCCACACCGGAGGGGAGCCGCTGCGGATCATCACGGGCGGCATCCCGCCGCTCAAGGGCGAGACGATTTTGGAGCAGCGTCGTTATTTTCGCGAGGAGCTGGATCACATCCGCCGCGTGCTGATGTACGAGCCGCGCGGCCACCACGGCATGTACGGCTGCGTCATGACGGCCCCGGTCAGCCCGGATGCGGCCTTTGGCGTGCTGTTCATGCACAACGAAGGCTACAGCACGATGTGCGGCCACGGAATTATCGCGGTGGTGACGGCGGCGATCGAGACCGGGCTGCTGCGGCTGGCTGACCCGGCGGAGCGCATCGTGATCGACAGCCCCGCAGGCCAGATCGTCGCACGCGCCCAGACAGAAGGGACGCGCGTCAAGTCAGTCGCATTTGAAAACGTCCCGTCCTTCGTCTTCGCAAAGGACGTGCCGATCGAGTGGGAGGGGCGTACGTTCCACGTCGATATCGCCTTTGGCGGCGCTTTTTACGCGGTCGTGCAGGCAAAAGACATCGGCGTCCAGGTCGAAATCGAGCAACTGGCGGCGCTGCAAGAGTGGGGCAGCCGGATCAAGGAGCAGATCGAGGCGCAGCTTGCGGTCGTTCATCCGCTTGAACCTGAGCTGGCGGGCATATACGGGGTAATTATTTCCGACGATCCGCGCGTGGAAGGCTCCGAACTGCGCAACGTGACCGTTTTCGCCGACAAGCAGATCGACCGCTCTCCGTGCGGCACAGGTACGGCGGCGCGGGTAGCGACGCTCTATGCCAGAGGGAAGCTCGTGGTCGGGGAACGGTTTGTGCACGAAGGGATCGTCGGCAGCCAGTTCGTCGGCACTGTGCTGGAAACGACGCAGGTTGGCGACTACCCGGCGGTCATTCCGTCCATCGCAGGCCGGGCTTTCATTACCGGCTTGCACCAGTTTGTCGTGGACCCGAGCGATCCGCTGAAAGACGGCTTCCTGCTGCGGTGACGAGAGGCGAAGATAGATAAAGATAGGCAGAGGCAAAGAGGCTGCACGCTGTGGCGGCCTCTTTTGCACGCGGTTTGTTTATGTGGGGGCTACACTACACGTGTTCCAGCGGCGCGACGGTTTCCAGTCAGCCCGGCATATAACCGTGTCACAATACTGCCACGCATCGGGGCATCTGCTTTTTACCGACACTTCTGTTATAATGGCTGGGACAAGTATAAATGAGGGAAAAAGGGGTTGAATGCTGTGCCGTATAAAGCGTTGCTCGAGTCCCACGTAGGTGGCTGGGAAGTCGCGATTGTGCTGTTGATCGTAGCCTACTTCCTGTACCGCGCGGGCAAGGAAAAGGCCGGAAAAATCGTACATATGCTGCTCAGACTCATGATGGTCATCATTCTCGTATCCGGCGCGTGGATGCTGTTCACCGTCCATGCCAGCGAAGTTTATTTTTACGTGAAAGGCTTGCTCGCGATCATCGCCTTCGGCTTGATCGAAATGTCGCTCGGCCGGGCGAAGAGACAGGAAGGCAGCATTGGCTTTTTCATCGGCTGTTTGGTCGTGCTGGTAGTCGTCATCATGCTTGGCTACCGCGTGTTCTCGTAAAAAACGGATGTTCGACAAAGCTTTCTCTTGCAGGCGGCGCTTGCGGGGGAAAGCTTTTTTGTTGGCAATGGAAGCTTTAGCAATATCGCAGCTTCAGGAGGCGAACGGCGTTTTTTGTGGAGAACAGTATGTTTTCAGGGGGAGCGAACTGCTGTCTGTTGACAAAAACATTACAACATTATTGCAACTTTACTTTAACGCCCGGTTTATGGCAACAACTTAAGAAAATATACTCTTGTTGTTTAATACTGGATTAGATAAGACCAAGGGTATAGATTTTACCTGTCCTCACAATTATTTGGGATCCCAAAGTCCTATCTGTAAGTGCACAGGTAATTTCATTCAATTCAAATGAACTTCAGCTCATGAAATGTTGTTTTCATGAACTGAAGTTTATAGGATTAATACGAAACCTTCGCGCATATCCGACTAAGGATCTCCTCAGACTTCAATTCTTACAGAAACGATACCTGTCGAAAAGCCAAGATATCTGTTAATTTTGAATCCGATCTCGGAGACATCCCTGTTCTCTTTCTGATCGATTCTCCATTGACGTGCGATTCTATTCAAGGAGTTATTGTAGGATATATTTCTATCACTTGCTGAAAGTTGGTCGATACATTTTTAAATTTACTATTAACGGCTAAATAATCTGATAACATTTCTTCATTTCTATTGTTCAGCACTAAAACGAAATGCCTAGAGTTTTTCTTTAAGAGCTTTTTAATCTTATCATTTTTGAATTCGATAATTTTCTTTGTATTTGGTTGTAAAGTTATGTTTTCAGCTAATAATTCTGTTTCTCCTTGATCATTAATGTACATTAGGTCAATTTTTGTTTCATAAGAAATTGCGCTTATTTCTAACTTTTGATAATCATCGGTAGTATATGCCATTCCATCTTCAGTCATATTGATTTTGATTTTTGAATTATTAGAGTTCAACCATTCTAATACAGGCACATATTTTGTATTTTTGTTTTCAACTATTTTGTGTTTCATTATATCTGCGGTTGTAAAGTTATATTCTTTATCTTGTGCAATAAATAGCCGAACAATTCCGGCACTTACCCCTGAGTAGTAAGTTCCAATTTTATCTATTATAGGGAATAAAATCAGTTCTTCTTCTCCATTTCTATCCCAATTAACATAAAATTCTAATACACCCTTTGATTTGTTTGGTATTGGTAATACTGCTGCTGAATACCAAGTATCTCCATCAACACTTACATTTAATCGTTTATTTCCTTGTAAAGCTATAATGCTTACATTCGTATCAGTAATATCATTTGCCAAAAAAAGTTGTACCTTAATTTTTGTCTTGTTGCCGTTAAGCTTGTAATAAGGATATTTAATCTCGTTCAGTTTAATTACATCGTTATCATCTAATTCAAATCTAAACATAAAGTTGTAATTCTCAGTGAGTTTATTAGGTATATTTTGTATTTCCTTTAATGCACTTTTTTCTAAATGCAATACTTGATCTGTTTTTTGGTTACAGGAAATACACAAAACACACATAAGAACAATCAACATGGCTAGTCTAGTTTTTACATTAGTAATCATTATTCTCTCCCTTGTTTATTGAATGTTTTCTTAAACACTTATAAGTCGATCGTAGTATGTAAAATAATGCCCATCCAGTGTTAAAAAATAAAACGTCAGATTTCAACCGCAATTTGCGTTGAGTTGACGCACTATCGACATTCAATAAATATATCAGAGAGAGGAATTTCTCTCTGATATATTTTTCCTAGCTATTAGTTATGTTATAGTTGGTCATCCATGGTGTATACAAGAAAAACTTCACCTGCATATGCAACAGAGTGCTGAGAAACGCCACGATATGTTTGAGCTAATCCATCAAAGGCATCTGCGTTAGATTTAGCAGTTTGCCCAATTCTAAAATCTTTCTTTCCAGCATCCTTTTCTACCCATTTCCCCCCTTCGTATTTGAAAATTGATGTAAGTGCTGTCACTGAATACAGTACACTGTCTGGATCTGTAGTTCCCTCCGAGTAATAGTTGTAAATTAAATTGTCAACCTTTACAGATCCATAGTTAGTTGCTGCAGTGGCCATTGTATCGAAGCTTAGCGTAGAAACTGCCCCATCATTCTCAGAAGGTGCTCGTCCAAACTCAACTTGACTAGGAAGTTCATCAACATTGATTGTTTCAACAGCTTCAGCAATACTGATGTCGACAATGTCCTTGTTTGATTCCGTCGCAAACGAAACCGGGACTCCTAGGGATGCTACTAATGCGAGGCAGGGGATAAATCCAAGAATTTGCTTTTTCATTTGTTTCTCTCCCTTTTCTTGTAATAACTTACATATGTAAAATATATCAACCTAAATTGGATGTAAACGGAAAATTTCGGTTTAAATTGGAAATAAGTATATAGACCCACATATTTATGGATTAACTAAAACTTCTAAATCGATAGTTCAATTATTATTTTCCTATTTCCATAAATGGTATATTATGCCATGATTCGACCTCCGATACTAAATTATTCTTGGCGCACAGGCAACTGATAATTCTACTGATCACACTTTTAACCTATAACAATCTGAGAAATATTTTAACCGTGTAGATAACTCTCGATAATAAAAACCAGCCCCAAAACACTGAAAGTGTTAGGACTGGTCTATGATTATTTTGACAATATTGAGCGAGTAGAAATAGTTTATAGGTTGTGTCTTAAGCAAGATTATTCTTGTTTATTAATTTGGGTTTCTAATTCTAATAACTTTTCTTTTATATGCCTGTCATAGCTGTTTAAAACATTTATGAAAGCACTTAAACTAGCATTTATTGCAGCAACGGCTATTATCATATCGTTATCCGCGATTGGAAATTCAGGGTTTTTTTCATTTTTTGCTCTTTTAATAAGTTCCGGTAATGATGAAATGACTTTCTGATGCTGAACAGATAATTCCTTTTCGAATGCAAAAGTTTTCATTTGTTAATACCTCCTAACGATTCTTCTATTTTTCTGTATACGTTCCCTTATGGTGAGAGTTTCATTTGTAAGTACGTTATTCACTTCCTCCCCCCTGACCATCTTCGGTGAGACATCGTTTTACCAGCCGCCAGATCTGCGTTCTTTCTATACCAGTTAAAGCCTCAATCTGTTGCATATCTTTTCATTACTCATTCATGTATAGTTCGACGGCTGTCTTCCTCTTTAGAAGCAGTTCTTTTGCTTCACCTTGTAATGCATCTGGGTTTACGGTGGGCCAATTACACAGATTTTTGTTGGAAGAAGCGATGAGGTCACTTTCAGTGATTTTCCTTCTGGACATACGGCCACACTTCCGTATCCAAATCAAAAGGAGTAGAACTTAGATCAGCGTGTATTTGGTTTTCATAAATCAACCGAAACAAGGTCTCATTGATTCTTGATTTTCCTAAATGCTGAAGACAACGATAGATATCCTGAACTGAGATACGGTTCGCTCCAATAATACTAAACAAGTAGAGATCATCGATTTCTGTCAGGTTTCTCTTTGGTTGTAGATAGGAAACCATTTGTTTCATATTGGAGAGAAACACAGCATTACCACGGACAGTACGATCTGTTATCACTTTGTGATGATATCCATTCAATTCGCACCACAATTTTTGTGCCTCGATCTGACGTTTCGTTCGAAGGTACTTGGAGCTTGTCCCATAGAGTTACTTCTCATACTTAACCTCAAAAAATGACTCGTTTGTAAATTGCATAGTAAAAGTGCTTAATTTTGCAGCAATTACTTATGCATGTTAAAGTAACTGGGTTTGACATGGAGAGGTGGGTATGATAGGCTTGTCAGCCGTTACGAATCCTTTGGTAGCGCCCTTCGTAACAAATCATACCCATAGAGGCTCCATGTCAAACCCATGCATAAAAGCTACTTATTGCTGCATATTGATAAAAATTATCGCAGCAAAATTCGGCACTTTTCGATTGCCGAACACACTCGTTGCCATTCTTGTAGCGAACCCACATATCCGGAACAGATTTGACATGTGAACCATCTACCAGTACAGAAGTTTCTAGTGGTTGCTCACAAAAGTCCACAATATCGGAGTTTGTTTCTACAAGAATCCAGTGGTCGTGTTCAAGATCACTAAAAAGCCGGACGTTTCGTCCTATTTTCGGGCCGAATTGCTCCCAATAATTACTTCCATACTTCATGCTCCTCTTCATTAGAACAGGAGTATACAATACGATCACTTTTTTCTTACCAAATTGTTCCTATCGTCATTTAATTACAAATGTTTTCCTATTTCAAGTAATTCTGTTACAAAAGCACTTTCACTGACTAAGAATTCAAGATAGATGGTTATGTAGGAATGTTTTTGTCAACAGGCAACTGCTCTTTTTGGTCAGAATAGCCGGTGTTAGAAAAGAGGACTGTTTTGGTTTTGGAGAAATACTCCACTTTTAGAAAATACAATGGCGGATAACTCCATTTTTGATATAATGGCGGTAGAAAGCAAGCTTCGATCCGAAAAATTCGGCAATCATACGAACGAGACCGGGCTTATGACCCAAGGGGGGAGCGACATGGCAGGACACACCGAGGAGCTGTCCAATCCGGGGCTGAAAAACAATACGCTTTTGCATATCCAAAGTCTTCTGCCTTCCTTTACGAAATCGGAGCAAAAAGTCGCGAGCATCGTCTTGCAGCAGACAGACAGCGTCATCTACTCATCCGTGATCGACCTCGCGGAAAAGGCGGGCGTGGGCGAGACGACCGTGCTGCGCTTTTGCCGGAAGATCGGTTTTCGCGGCTATCAGGAGTTCAAGCTGGCGCTGGCGCAGGAGCTGGTTGCGCCGGTGAAAAACTTGCACGGCGAAGTAGGCGAGGACGATTCGCTGGAGACGATGGCGCAAAAAGTAACGGCGACGAATCAGCAGGCGATTGCCGATACGGCGGCCTTGTTTGATCCGGAGCAGGTGGAGCGCTGCGTGGAGCTGTTGCAACAGGCGGGCACGATTCACTTTTACGGAGTGGGAACATCCGCTGTGACGGCACAGGACGCCAAGTACGCGTTTTTGCGGATCGGACTGCGGGTCGATGCGATGAGCGAGTCGCACCTGCAGGCGATGGCGGCGGCGACATTGGGACCGGGAGACGTGGCGGTCGGGCTGTCCGTGTCAGGCAGCACCAAGGACACGATCGACTCGCTGAAAGTCGCCAAGGAAGCCGGCGCGACGATCATTTGCATCACGCATTACCGCCGCTCGCCGATTACGAACGTGGCCGATATTACGCTTTTGACCGCCGCACAGGAAGGCCCGCTGCAAGGCGGCTCGCTGGCGGCGAAAATCGCCCAGTTGCACGTGCTGGACGTCATCTGCACGACGATTGCCTTGCGCAACAAGGAAAAAGCGCTCACGTACAAGGAACGGACGGCCAAGGCCGTGCTGGAGAGAAAATATTGACTGAGGTGAGATGAGTTGAAGCTCGTAATTGTCAAAGACTATCAGGAGATGAGCCGCAAAGCGGCGGAACTGCTCGCTCGGGAAGTGAAAAACCACCCGCAGACCGTCCTGGGGCTGGCGACGGGCGGCACTCCCGTAGGCATGTACCGGGAGCTGGTGAAGCTGCATCAGGAGGAGGGGATTGATTTTTCCCAGGCGAGCAGCTTTAACCTGGATGAATACGTCGGCCTGTCCTCTGCCCATCCGCAAAGCTATCGCGCCTACATGCAGGAAAACTTGTTCCGCCATATCAATCTGCCGCAGGAAAAAACGCACGTTCCGGCAGGCGATGCGAAAGATTTGGCGAAAGAATGCGCGCGCTACGAGGAAGCGATTCGCGAAGCGGGCGGAATCGACATTCAGGTGCTCGGGATCGGCAACAACGGGCACATCGGCTTTAATGAGCCAGGCTCATCCGCCGAGTCGACGACGCGCGTGGTCCAACTGACGCAGAGCACGATCGAAGCGAATGCCCGTTATTTTGCAAGCGTCGAGGAAGTGCCTACGCAAGCTGTCTCAATGGGGATCAAGACGATTCTCGGCGCGAAAAAAGTCGTGCTTTTGGCGAGCGGCGAGGCGAAGGCAGAAGCTGTGCGGCTGATGCTGGAAGGCGAGCCGACAGCGGATGTGCCCGCTTCCTTGCTCCAGCTTCACCCGGATGTGACAGTGATCGTAGACGAGGCTGCGGCGAGCCAGCTTGGCGTGGCCGCAGCGAGCAGCGAAGACAAGCGGTAGCCGCCGGGCGCCGCTTGTTTCTTTGTTGTTCACCAATCTGTTCCGAATATATGCTCGTCCCTTATGCTATACTGGGAGTGTTGCCATGAGGTTGACCAGATTTTTCTAGAGGAGCTGATTTTCGATGAGCGCAAACGAAGCGTTGCTTACATTAGAAGGTTGGTACACGTATCATAATTTCCGCACCATCAATTGGGAAAAGTGGAGAGCGGCTTCGGCTGAAGAGCGTCAAGCAGCGCTGGACGAGCTGAACGGCCTGATCCGCACATGGGAAGCCAACGAAGCCGAGAACCAGGGCAGCACCGCTTTTTACTCCATCCTCGGACACAAGGCAGACCTCGTGTTCATGTTCCTGCGTCCGACCATGCAAGAACTCGACGAGATCAAGACTGCTTTCAATAAAACCCGCTTTGCTTCCTATACAGAAGCTCCTTACTCGTATGTATCTGTCGTCGAGCTGAGCAACTACGTACATAACCCGGGAGAAGATCCAAAAGCGAACCCGCATGTCCGCGACCGCCTGTATCCGATCCTGCCAAAATGGGAGCACATCTGCTTCTATCCGATGAACAAAAAGCGCGACCTGCAAGACAACTGGTACATGCTGAGCATGCAGGAGCGCCAGGAAATGATGCGCTCCCACGGCATGATCGGCCGCTCCTACGCTGGCCGCGTGAAGCAAATTATCGGCGGCTCCATCGGCTTCGACGATTGGGAGTGGGGCGTCACCTTGTTCGCCAACGATCCGCTGGAGTTCAAGCATATCGTCTACGAAATGCGCTTTGACGAAGTGAGTGCGCGCTTTGGCGAATTCGGCAACTTCCTGGTTGGAAACGTGCTGAACAAAGAGACGCTCGCGAAAAAACTGGAAGTCTAGCAATCCATCCAAAAGACCTGCTGTGCGGCCTGTCGCATCGGCGGGTCTTTTTTTACTGCATTTTCCAGATAGGATGGTAGAATAAGGAGGGACGTCCAAAGAAAGAGAGGAGAGGGTAGTTTTGCTACGAGGCACAAAATCGTGGGGGCTGGCAATGGCCATGTCGTCGTCTTTGCTGCTGACCACGCTGTTTGCAAATGCGGGGACAATCGGGGGAGCGCCGTTGGTTTACGCGGCCGAGCAGCCGACAGCGAAGACGTTGACGCAGGAAGAAGCGCTCAAGCAGGCGCAAAAATGGGTGGCGGTTCCGGCGGACTACAGGCTTTTGCGGGTGCGCTATGTCGGCGCAAACGAAGCGTATTCAACCGAGCCGATCTGGCGGGTGGTCTGGGAAAAAGCAAACGAAGCAAGTCTTTCCGTAACAATTGATGCGGTATCGGGAAAATTGTTGGACTATTCCAAGTATGGAGAAAACGAGAGCGGCGGAGGCTCAGCGCAAATTTCCAGAGAGCAAGCGGAAAAAGCGGCCACCGCATTTCTCGAGCGGGTAACGACAGCAGACGAGCGGGCACGCCTGTCCAAAGCAAATGAGTATGTGCCCCCTAATCAGCCTATGTTCCGCGGCGAACAGCGGGAATTTGTCACCTTTACCCGCGTGGAAAACGAGATTCCTTTTTTGGAAAACGGTTTTCGGTTCATCGTGGACCACAACGGGGAAGTGATGAGCTTCAGCCGGGAGTGGTACGAAGGCAAGCTGCCTGATGCCGCAAAGGTGATCGACAGCGCCGAAGCCGCGAAAAAGTGGGACGAGCAGGCTGCTCCTACTTTGCTGTTCAGCGACATGTCCATGTTCGGACGATCGCAGCGTCTGGCTCCCTTCCAGCTTGCGTACAAATACGAAGCGGACGATCCGCAATTCGTGGATGCAGCAACCGGACAACTGCTCAATGCGCTTGGCAAAGAGGCAAGCGCGAAAAACATCGAGCCGTTGGGAAATACGCATGCCAAAGCAGAGGAAAAACCGCTGATTTCAAAAGAAGAGGCGCAGCGAATTGCCGAGCAATACATCAAAAAGCTGCCAGGGTCATACCGCTCTGAGGGCAGCAACGGGGGCGGCACCAGCTCCGGCGTGGATGGGGTCGAGGTGCGCAGGTGGAGTTTCAGCTTCACGCCGCTTCAAGGAAACGGTTCGGGTGAGGAGCAGACAGAACTCAGTATCAACGACCGCGGCGAGCTGGTGGAATACAGTGTCAACGAGAATGCGCGATTCCAGAGATCAGGACAAAAATGGGAAAAGGCAGTCACCTGGGAGCAAGCAGAGGCATCCGCGCTCAAGCTGGTGCGTACCTTGTATGCGGACAGGCTCGGCGACATTTACCTGGTCAAACAATCCCCGTCAAAGGAGACGCTCCAGAGCATGCAGGAGAAGGGTCTGCCGTACGAGATTACGTTTGGCTGGCTGCAAGACGGCATCCCGATTGAATATGCGCAGTTCGCGGTAGAGGTCAATCCCGAGACCGGGGTAGCCGAGACACTGGACAACCGCAGCCGTTGGGACGGGACGCCGTTTGTCGGGGCAGTGGGCAAGGACATCGTGGACCGCGCTGCTGCGAAAAAGGCCGAGCAGAAGCAAAAAACGCTACAGTTGACCTATTATTTGCCGCAGGAAGAACCATTTCCGGTGCCGCCGCAGCCGCGCGAGCCGATTCTCGTGTATCGCTACGTAGGCGATGCGGGAGTTGTCCTGGCAGAGACGGGCGAATGGCTCAGCTTTGCCGAGGCGAAAAAACAGCAGAAGCCGAGCGACATCGAAGGCCATCCGCAGCAGGCGGCACTGGAACTGGCGCTGCGCATGAATTGGCTGAGCGCTGAAGACGGAAAATTGGAGCCGGATAAAGCCGTGACGCGCGGCGAGCTGATCCAGATGATCGGCCGTTTGACGAACCGGATCGAGTTCAACTACCTCCGGCCGCGTTTCTCCAGCGACGAACAACAGAAGCCTTACCCGTTTGCCGACGTGGATGTCAAACACCCGAATTACGCCGCGATCCAGAAAGGGCTGCAATACGGACTGATTCCGAAAACGGGCCAGACGTTTGCGCCAGACCGGACGGCGACGCGCGCCGATGCAGCAGATATCGTCGCCCGCCTGCTCGGCTACGGGGATGTGCTGGACAAGCCGGAGTTTTTTACAGTGCCGTATCAGGACGTGCCGAAAAAGCAGGTGCCGGCAGTGGCGTTGGCGACGGCTCACGGCCTGTTGAAAGGAAAGTCGGCAGCCTCGTTCGCGCCTGAGGGAACCGTATCGCGGGGAGACGTTGCGGAGGTAATGCAAGCCCTTTACGAGCTGAAAAAGACAAAGCAGTAGCCGCCCGAGCAATCGCCCGGTAGGCAGGACAAGCGGACACCATCATGGAGACGATGGTGTCTTTTTTCTTGGAAACCGATTTGTCATCAAAACGTACTTGTAATAGGATGGGAGAAATGCGTGGAACAAGAGAAACGCTTCCGGCAAAAACGTCCGGGAGGCGAGGGAGAGGGTGCGGATGAAAAGTATCAAGCCAGGAAGAGGGCCGTCGGCAATGGGGGCGGCCGGAAGCATCGCAGCCGTTGTTTTCGGCATTTTTTGGACGATCATGGCGTTTGTGATTACACAAGATTCGCCGTTTCCTGTGGTCGGGACCATTTTTCCGCTGTTTGGCGTCGTGTTCGTCATTATAGGCATTGCGCAAGGTGTCTATCACTATAAAAACGCCACCGGAAAAGAACGGATGTCGCTCTACGATATTACCGATGCGAGCGAAGAAGGCGATCCGCTGAACCGCAAGTACGGCGGCGAGCGCGCAGCAGGGAAGCCGACAAGGACAGAAGCAGCGGGCGAAAAAGCGTTTTGCCCGTACTGCGGACAGCGCGTGCAGGCCGACTACCAATACTGTCCAGGCTGCGGGAAAAAAGTGTGACGGCGACAGCCTTTTGCCGACTGTGCACTACGCTTGCAAGCCGCTTCGCTTCATGCAACGTTTACTTTTTTTAACAAAGTCTTGTCTTTGGTTCGCGGGCGCTTTTTGGTACAGTAAAGGAAAAGGGAAGCGACATCAGAGCGGAGGGGAACAAGACTGAGCTTTCTCAAACTGAAAATCGGCTATCGTACATTAAAAACGGCGATTGGGACGGCGATCTCGATCTTTTTGGCCCAGCAGCTTGATCTGATGTATCCGGCATCGGCGGGAATCATTACGATTCTTTGCATCCAGGTGACGGTCAAGCAGTCGTTTCGCACGGCGTGGAACCGGATCATGGCCAGCTTTCTCGGGCTGGGGATCGGGATGGCGCTGTTTTATTTTTTGGGCTACTCGCCGCTGGCTATCTTGCTTGCGATTCTTTTGTTTTTGCCGCTGGCCGTGCGCTTCGGGATTCAGGAAGGCTTCGTCAGCAGCATGGTCGTGCTCATGCATCTGTACTCGTCCGAGCGAATGGATCTCCCGCTGCTTTTGAACGAAGCGGGGCTGTTGGTGATCGGCGTGGGCGTCGCGCTGCTCGTGAACTTGTACATGCCGAGCCTGGACAAAGATTTGCGCGCGATGCAAAAGCAGGTGGAGCAGTTGTTCCGGCAAATTTTGCGGGAGTTCAGCTACTATTTGCGACACGGCGAGAGCGAGTGGGACGGAAAAGAGATGATCGAGGCGCCCGGTCTGCTGGAAAAAGCGATTCGGCTGGCGTCGCGCGACATCGACAACCGGCTGGGACGCCGGGATGATTCGTACTACCAGTATTTTGTCATGCGCGAAAAGCAGTTTGAGCTGCTGGAGCGGATGATGCCGATCGTGTCGTCGCTGGACACGCAGGTGCCGCAGAGCCACCGCATCGCGGACTTTCTCGAACAAATCAGCGCATCGGTGCATCCGGGCAATACGGCGTACCGCTTTATCGACCAACTTCGCCAGATGCGCGAGGAGATCAAAGAGTCGGAGCTGCCGCGCACGCGCGAGGAGTTCGAGACGCGGGCGTCGCTGTTTTACTTGTTGCGCGAGATCGAAAACTATTTATTCATCAAGCATGAGCTGGGCAAGAACAGTGACGACAAGAAGACAGCAGCCGTAAACAAGGAGAAGCCAGGCGCGTAAAGCCTGGCACAGCGACAGTGGCTTCCTCTGGTTGAAGAGCCGGAGGAAGCCGCTTTTTTTTGGCGTTCATGCATATTTATTCAGCAAATTAAATTTTTCTTGAATGTCTGAAAATATACAATTATAATTTAAATCAGAAATCATTTCCGATATTCGGAAAAAGTATAAGAGGCAATCCATCCGGCAGCAGATAGATAGGGGGATAGCAGGATGATTGAGGTTAAGCAGCT
Organism: Brevibacillus sp. NSP2.1; assembly: GCF_000470975.2. NCBI lineage: Bacteria > Bacillati > Bacillota > Bacilli > Caryophanales > Paenibacillaceae > Brevibacillus > Brevibacillus sp. NSP2.1. The sequence continues at coordinate 1,398,790 of NZ_CP048274.1, forward strand.
TGTCAAATCTTTCGGCTCGCTCACGGTACTGAAAGGGGTAACGCTCAAGGTCGAGGAGAAAGAAGTCGTCGTCTTGCTCGGGGCCAGCGGTTCAGGCAAAAGTACGTTGCTGCGTTGCCTGAATTTTCTGGAGTTTCACGATGGCGGCGAAATCTGGATCAGCGGGCAGAAGATTGACCCGCACAAGACCAACCTGAACCATTTTCGCGAGAATGTGGGCATGGTCTTCCAGCACTTCAACCTGTTCCCGCACAAGACGGTACTGGAAAACGTGATCGAAGCGCCGGTGCACGTCAAAGGAATGAAGGCGGCGGAAGCGAAAGAGCTGGCGTACGAACTGCTGAAAAAAGTAAACATGCAGGATAAGGCGGATGTCTACCCGGACATGCTCTCGGGCGGACAGAAGCAGCGCGTGGCGATTGCGCGGGCGCTTGCGATGAAGCCGAAAATCATGCTTTTCGATGAACCTACCTCCGCACTTGACCCTGAGCTGGTCGGCGAAGTGTTGCAGGTAATGAAGCAGTTGGCAAAAGAAGGAATGACCATGATCGTCGTGACCCATGAGATGGGCTTCGCCCGCGAGGTTGCCGACCGGGCGGTGTTCATGCACGATGGTCAAATTTTGGAGCAAGGGCCGCCTAGTGCGTTCTTTGAAAACCCGCAGCATGAGAGAACAAAACAGTTTTTGGGCAGTATCCGCTAAAAAAGAGAAACAGGGGGAATTTCAGATGAAAAAACGTGCAAAATGGTCAGGAGTTTTGTTGTCGACCGTACTGTTGGGCTCGCTTTTGCTCGCGGCATGCGGCTCGCAGGAGAGCAGCGCGCCAGCAGGCGGCGGACAGGCAGCGGGCGGCGAAGGCAAAAAAGATTTTACGTACGCGATGAGCGGAGTGTACAAGCCGTTCAGCTTTAAAGAAAACGGAGAACTGACAGGCTTTGACGTGGAAATCGGCAAGGCTTTGGCGGAAAAAATGGGCATGAATCCGGTGCCGATCACAAACCCGTTTGAGACGATCATCCCTGGTCTGGAAGCGAAAAAATACGATACGATCATCGGCAGCTTGACGGTGACGCCAGAGCGGCAAAAGGTAGTTTCCTTCACGAACCCGTACTATCGCTCCGGCTCGCAAATTTTCGTCCAGGAGGGCAATACGACGATCAAGAGCAAGGAAGACCTGAAAGGCAAAAAGATCGGCGTCGTGAAGGCTTCCAACTACCTCGACTGGGCGAGAAAGCTGACGGATGAAGACAAGATCACGCAGTACGACAGCGATATTACGGCGTTGCTCGACTTGCCGACAGGACGCCTCGATGCGGTCATTACCGACCAGGTAGTAGGCTTGCGCTTTATTAAAGAGGGCGGCGGCAAAGTGATCGACGTCGGCGAACCGCTCAGCTACGATGAACAGGCGATTGCCGTGCGACTGGGCGACCAGGAGGCAGTCGACCGGATCAACAAGGCACTGGACGAAATCATTAAAGACGGCACCTATGAAACAATCAGCCAAAAATGGTTTGGCCGCAATATCCTGCAAAAACAATAAAGTGGGCAACGGGGTGTCCGGTCTGGGCGCCCCCCTTTTTCCGCTTCATGTGAGGAGGATCTCCAATGATTATTGATATTTTCCTATCCAGTTATCCCCTTTTCCTTAAAGCGACATGGCTGACCGTGCAGCTTACGGCAGTCGCCCTCTTGCTCGGGTGCATCGTCGGTCTGGTCATTGCCTTTTTCCGCATATCCGATTCCAAGCCGCTCAACTACTTCGCGCACGTGTACATTACCGTCATTCGCGGCACGCCGCTGATCGTGCAAATTTGTATTTTGTACTTCGGGCTGGCGAACATGGTGACGCTCTCCCAGTTCTGGGCGGGGGCTATCGCGCTTGCGGTCCACAACGGCGCGTACATCGCCGAAATTTTCCGCGGCTCGATCCAGTCGATTGACCGCGGACAGATGGAAGCGTCGCGCTCGCTCGGGATGTCGTATCCGCTGGCGATGCGCCGGATTATTTTGCCGCAGGCGTTCCGCAGGGCGATTCCGGCGCTAGGCAACCAGTTCATCATCGGGCTGAAAGACTCGTCGCTGGTCGCGTACGTAGGAATGCAAGATTTGTGGGGGACCGGTCTCGGCGAGGCGGCTTCCAACTACAAGCAGTTGGAAACGTACATGGTTGTCGGCTTGTACTATCTCGTGCTGATTATGCTGTTCACTTATTTTGTCAACCGATTGGAAGCCAGGCTGGCCCGGGGAAGGGCGCCGAAAAAGCAAGACAAAGGGACGAGTGTTGCAGCGTAACGCACTTTTACGGAGGACGAAGCAATTATGGTTCAATCTATCGAGCGGACGATGAAAATTATCAGAGTGCTGATATCTGACGAAAAACCTGCCTGGCCGATTTCGGAGCTAGCTGACGCAACTGGCCTGCCCATCAGCACGCTCCATCGTTTTCTCGACTCGATGATCCAGTTCGGCCTGGTTGAGCAGGAGCCTGCGACCAAGCATTACAAGCCGGGATATACCTGGATGGAAATCGGCTTTATCCTGCATGAAAAGCTGAATTTGCGTGCCGTGGCGCGGCCGTTCATGGAGGAACTGGCAAACGAGGTCGAGGAGAGCATTTTCCTCAACGTGCCGGCGGGGACAGATTCGATGCCGATCGAAAAGGTCGAAAGCCCGCTGAAAATCCGCATCGACGAGAATTTGGGGGAGCGCATTCCTCTCACGATTGGCGCTCCCAGCAAAATGATTCTCGCTCATGCCAAGGCGGCTGAAATCGCCAAGGTCGTCTCCGCGCAACTGCCCGAGCAGCGGCAGCAGGCATTTGTGGAGCAACTGGCAGCAGCGAAGCAGAGCGGCTATGCCATCAGCTACGGGGAGAAAACGGAAGGGACGATGGCAGTCGCAGCCCCGGTCTTCGGCTACGGCAACCAGCTCGTGGCAGCCTTGTCGATCAATGCGCCGATCTTCCGGGTCCCGGAGGAAAGGCTGCCGCAGCTCATTGAAAAAGTAAAAGAGAAGGCCACCGCGATTTCGGCAAGAATCGGCGGAGCCTAGATCAAACCTCCATTTCCGGATGAACGGATGGAGGTTTTATTTCTTCTAATGCTTACTATTGGAACTTTCAATTTTTTTGCCTCAAAAAGTTGTGGTAGTGTGAAGGGAATCGAGAGGAGGCACACAAGACATGTTTCCATTTCGCGTCATCAATCAGGAAACCACGGAAGACTTACTGGATATGGCCAGCGTGATCGAAGTGGTCGAGCAAGCCTACCAGATGAAGTCGGCGCAGCAAGCGACGCTGTTTCCGATGATCTTTCACGAATTTGTACCGGGGAAAGCAGACATGGACATCAAATCCGGTCATTTGCCCCAGGCGGACGTGTTTGGACTGAAGCTCGTCTCCTGGTTTGGGGACAACGATCAGAAAGGCTTGCCGCAACTGCTCGGGACTGTGATGGTGCTGGACAGCCGCACAGGCGTCCCGCAGGGGATTTTGAGCGGCGAACACATCACCTGCATGCGGACAGGCGCGGCAGGGGGGATCGGAGCGAAGTATTTGGCCCGCCCGGAATCGGAGCATTTGCTGATGATCGGGACGGGGCACCAGGCGCCTTTTCAGATCATGGCAACATTGATGGCGATGCCAAACATCAAGCGCGTCTCCATCAGCAACCCGCGTTCCCAGGCAAAAGCAGAGAAGTTCGCAGCAGAGATCAAAGACAAGCTGCTCGCCAAGTTCGTCTCGAAGTACAAGGGCGACGAATACGAGCGGTACGCACAAAAATGCGAAGTAGAATTTGTGGCGGTAGACGACCTCGAAGCGGCAACAGGACAAGCGGACGTCATCATTACCGCGACACCAGCGCGGGAGCCGCTCATCCGCCGCGAATGGGTCCGGCCTGGCACGCACATTACGTGCATCGGCGCCGACATGGAAGGCAAGCAGGAAATTGACGAGCGCCTTTTCGCTGTCGGACGCGTCTTTACCGACGATATCGGGCAGGCTGTACGCGTGGGCGAAACCGAGATTCCGCTGAAAAAAGGACTGATAACAGAAGCAGACATCGCGGCGGAGATCGGGAGTGTTATTTCCGGGCATGCCGCCGGGCGACAGTCTGCGGAAGAAATCACGATTTTTGACAGCACAGGGATTGCCATTCAAGATTTGCTGACGGCGCAACATATTTTGCGGATGGCCGAAAGCCGCGGCGCAGGAGCCATCGTCGACCTGTAGAGAGGCAGAAGCGGTACTGGACTTGGACTGGATGAACAAAGGAGAGGAACAGCCATGAGAATTGCCCCTTTTAAAGTGGAAGAATGGATGAACGCCTACGAGCTGGAGGCCGTGTACAATATCGCGGAAACGTGCGTCGATTCGCTCACCGTGGAAGAACTGATCCGGCTCTCTGCGGAACCGGAAGACTTTTTTCGCGAGATGGCGCAAAAGAAGCTGACGTACGGCCACATCGAAGGCTCGCCGGAGTTCCGCAGCCTTGTTGCGGGGATGTACGAGACGATGAAGCCGGAAAACATTTTGGCGATGAACGGAGCGATCGGCGCCAACTTTTTGACCTTGTTTTCGCTCGTAAACCCCGGCGATGAGGTCGTTGCCGTCCACCCGACCTACCAGCAAATTTACGAGGTGCCTGCGGCTTTCGGAGCAGAGGTGAAGCATTTGCGCCTGGTGCCGGAAAAGCAGTTTTTGCCTGACCTGGACGAGCTGCGCGCGCTGGTCACCGACAAGACCAAGCTGATCTGCATCAACAACCCGAACAATCCGTCCGGGGCCTTGATGGACGAAGCTTTGCTGCGGGAGATTGTGGAGATTGCCCGTTCGGTTGACGCCTATTTGCTGTGTGACGAGGTGTACCGCCACTTGCACCAGGACCCGGAGATCGTCGTGCCGTCCATTGTGGATTTGTATGAAAAAGGGATCGCGACGAGCAGCATGTCCAAAGTGTTTTCGCTCGCCGGGCTGCGTCTGGGCTGGATCGCAGCGCCGCTCGACGTCATCAAAAACTGCATCTCGCACCGCGACTACACGACGATCAGTTGCGGGATGCTCGACGACATGCTGGCTGTGCACGCGTTGAAAAACCGGGACAAGATCATGGAGCGCAACCTGAAAATCGTGCGGGACAACCTGCAAATTCTCGACGACTGGGTGGCGAGCGAGCCGCTCATCTCCTACGTCAAGCCGCAGGCAGGCACGACTGCGATGCTGAAATACGAGCTGGATATGCCATCGGAAACGTTTTGCATCGACTTGTTCAAATCGACGGGAGCCTTTTTGACGCCAGGAAGCTGCTTCGACATGGAAGGCTGGGTGCGGATCGGGTACGCTTGCGATACAGAGGTGCTCAAGGCTGGTCTGGCGCAGGTTTCGAAGTTTTTGCAGGCGCAAAAGTAAGCGGCGGGAAAAAGCGGGGAGAGTCTCTTTTGCCAGCGGAGCGAGGGAGACTCGCCTGCCTCGCGCTTGCGCTTCTGGGGTTACAGGACTTGGATTTGATATCGAACAGGGGGGATATCATGAGTCAGCCACATGCAGAAGCGCAGCCGAAAAAACCGAAAAAGCTGCGGGAAATCAACGTGTTTGCCCTGCTTTTTGCCGTCATTGCCGTGGCGGTCGTTTTGACGTATGTGTAGCCTGCCGGAGAGTACGGGCGGGTGGAAGTGAACGGGCGGAGCGTCATTGATCCTCAGTCGTTTCAATGGCTGGAATCCGCGCCAGTCAAGCCGCTTGGGCTTGTGAACAGCGTGCATACAGGCTTGGTGGAAGCTTCGGGGGATTATCTTTTTTGTACTGATAATTAGCGGAACATTCGGTATTTTGACGGCGACAGGGGCGATTGAAGCGCTGATCGTCACGCTTTCCAGGCTGCTTCGGAACCAGGAAAAATGGCTGATTCCGATCATGATGCTGTTTTTTGCCGCGGGAGGCTCCCTCATGGGGATGGCGGAGGAGACGATCCCTATATTGCAGTTCGGGGACGGCATCTCCAACATTTTTATTCCGACCTCGGGGTATTTCATGGCAGGGCTTGCTCTTGCAGGCATTCCGTGGATTCGCTGGATGAAGTGGATTTTGCCGCTGATTTTGCTGCAGTATGCAATCGCGGCGGTAGCGGTCATCGGCGCTCATCTGATCGGGTACGGACCGTTTTGATCGAGGGGAGGAAACGACATGACAGCAGACACAAAAACGCTCGCCGAGTGGGCCGTCCATGAACGCCGCTATTTGCACCAGTACCCGGAATTGTCGGGGCAGGAATACCAGACGGCTGCCCATATCCGAAGCCGGTTGCAGGAGTGGCAGCTCGAGCTGCTTACTTGTCCGGCTCCCAGCGTCGTCGGACTGCTGCGCGGGACCGACGGGAAAAAGACGATTGCCTTGCGCGCAGACATAGACGCGTTGCCCGTCAACGAAGAGGGGGACAAGCCGTATTTGTCGAAGCATCCCGGCATCGCGCACGTCTGCGGTCCGGCATGGCGTGCTGGAACAGGTGGACGCGGTATTCGGCCTGCACCTCTGGCAACCTTTGGAAAAGGGCAAAATCGGGATCAGCAACGGGGCGATGATGGCTTCATCCGACGATGTGCGAATCGTCATCACGGGCCGGGGCCGGCACGGCTCGATGCCGCACGAGACGATTGATCCGATCTATGTCGCGGGCCAGGTGATCGCGGCTGTGCAAGGGATCGTCTCCCGGCGGATCAATCCGGTCGAGCCTGCCGTCATCTCCATTTGTCGGCTGGAGGCGGGCACGACCTACAACATCATTCCGAACCAGGCTGTGCTCTACGGGACGCTGCGTGCCCAGTCCGAGCAGACCAGACAGTTGCTGGCCCGTGAGCTGAAGCAGACGGTCGAGGCATTGTGCGCGGCGTGGGGAGCGAACGGAGAAGTCGTCGTGGACTGGGGGACGCCGCCCGTGGTCAACGATGAGCGGATGAGCCGCTACGCCGCAGAAGTCGCCGTCCGGCAGTTTGGCAGGGAAAGCGTTGCCTATGTCCAACCTGTCATGGGGGGCGAAGATTTTTCCTATTACTTGCAGGAAAAGCCCGGTGCCTTCCTGTTCGTAGGGATGGGAGGCGAAAACAGCAAGTATCCGCACCATCACCCCCGCTTTGATCTCGACGAAGAGGCCATTCCGGTGGGCATCGAGCTGTTTGTTCAATTGGTGAAGCATTTTTCCTGAGGAGGGAATGAAGTTGTTAACTGTATCGTTTCTGGATATTGTCAAAGCACACAAAAAGTTGCAGGGGCAGGTGCTCCACACGCCGTTGATTTCATCCGCGGCCCTGTCCGCCCTGGCTGGGGCTGACGTTTGGCTGAAGCTGGAGTGCCAGCAAAAGACAGGTTCGTTCAAGGTGCGCGGCGCCTTGAACAAGATCGCTTCGCTTACAGCGGAGGAGCTGGCGCGAGGCGTCATTACGGCGTCTGCGGGCAATCACGCGCAAGGGGTGGCCTATGCGGCGGCACTGCGGGGAGTGTCCGCCCTGATTGTTGTACCAAGCACAGCGCCGGAGACGAAAAAAGCGGGAATCAGACGCTACGGCGCAGAGCTGGTCGAGCATGGCAACAGCTATGACGAGGCGGAGAGCTACGCCTACGAGCTGGCAAAAGCAACGGGCCGTACATTCGTGCACGCTTTTGAAGACGACCACATCATTGCGGGACAAGGAACCGCAGGGTTGGAGGCCATGCTTGCGGAGCCGGACTTTGACGCGATTCTCGTGCCTGCGGGCGGAGGCGGGCTGATTTGCGGAGTGGCACTGGCGGCAAAGGCGATCAACCCGCAGGTGCAGGTGATCGGAGTCCAGACGCACGCTTCGCCGCCGTGGTACTACTCGTTTCGGGAAAAGCGGCTGGCAGACGTCGTGTACAGCGACTCGCTGGCAGACGGTCTGCACGGCGGCATTTCCCAGGGCAATCTCGACCTGGCGCTTGAGATCGTCGACGACTTCGTGCTCGTCGAGGAGGAGCATGTCGCCCAGGCGATGTACTGGCTGGCAAAAGAGCACCATCTGATGGTCGAAGGCTCAGGAGCTGTCGGAGTCGCTGCGCTGATGCAAGGCGTCGTGGGCGAGCTGGCCGGAAAAAAGGTGCTGACCATCGTGAGCGGCAGCAATGTGGACGCCGCCAAGCTGGCGGGGATCGTGGCCCGCTACTCCTAGCACGCAGCGTGCAGCCCGCAGGTTGAACTTCATGTCCACTCTCGGCTACACTTTTCCCTAGAGAGGCAGAAACGGCGGGAGGGTGATAGCGAACATGGAGTTGCGCAATTTGAAAACGTTTCAGGTCGTAGCCGAGCATCTGAACTTGACGAAGGCGGCCGAGTTGCTCGGCTACAGCCAGCCGACGATTACGCTGCAGATTCAGGCGCTGGAGCGGGAGCTGGGCCATCCGCTGTTGAACCGGGTGGGCAAGCGCACGTTTTTGACCCCGGCAGGGAAAACGGTGAAGCAGCATACCGACCAGCTTTTCTCTGTGCTGCAGCATATGGAGGAAGGGCTGAACCACCTGGATTTGCCTGTGGGGCCGCTCGTCGTGGCCGCTCCCGAATTTTACTGTACCCAGTACATGCCGCAAATGCTCAAGGCGTACGTCGAGACACATCCGCAGGTGAATTTGCAGGTCATCTCGTGCACGAGCCAGGAAGCGCTGAAAAAAATTCAGGCGCACGAGGCGGATATCGGGATCATTGCCGGAGTCAGTTCGCAGCCGGGGATTTATTCGATGGTGGTCGATTTGGAGGAATTCGCCCTGGTTGCCGCGCCGGAAATGGTAAAAGGACGCTCGATGGCAGAAGCGCTGGCCGTATTTCCGTTTTTGTCCTACCAGGAGGGCTGCAATCTGGACGGGTTTATTACCCAATGCTTGCTGGAGATCGGCTACGTTCCGCCCTCCGTCATCAAGTGCAGCAGCGAGGAAACGATCAAGCGCTCCGTGCTCAATCAGACGGGGATCGCCCTGCTCAGCACGGCATTGGTGGAAAAAGAGCTGCGCACGGGCGAGCTGGTCCAGTTGTACCGTTTTTCCAAAAAGGCGGAAACATCGCTCGTCTGCCTGGAGCGCCGCCGGGACGAGCCGGCGATTGAAACTTTCATGGAACTGGTGAAGGACGTGTGGCTGTCGGTGCGAGAAGAGTAGCGGGAGCGCGTTTTGATACGGGAAAGGAAAGCGAAATGGGAATAAGCCGTGCGCAACGAGACACTTCATGAGGCAGAAGTGTCTTTTTTTAATGGGCATCATTTTGGATGGACAGTTTTACCCGTGGAGCGGGGAAGCGGCAGGCGAGATTGGCAGCATGATGATCGGCCCGGTACATAACTGCCCGAATGGCGTGTCAGAGTTTGGCAGCAGGGCCAGGTCAAGTCAAGGGATTTCTCTCTGACCTTCAGGAAGGGGCGAGTGTCATAGAAGAGCTCATTTTAGTAGCTTTATTTTTTACTTTAATTGAAAATACATACACAAAAGTAAAAGTAATAAGCAAACATCCAGAAAATATCTGAAAGACAAGAGCAAATTATTTGACTATTCCGAAGGGTGTAGGTATAATTTGCTTATCTTTGTTAGTAAACTTAACTAACTGCTGTGGTGGTGATTGTATAGGCGTGCGAGCTCCGAGAAAAACAGGCAACAGTAAACTCGTCAAGAAACTGAACAAGGAAGAAGTTTTACAGCAGGTCATTCAGCACGGTCAGATTTCCCGCGCCGATATTGCCAAGCAGACCATGCTCAGCCGCCCGTGTGTCTCTGCCTTGGTCGATGAAATGATCCAGGAAGGACTGCTGCAGGAAGTGGGCATGGGCGATTCCAAAGGCGGCCGCAAGCCGATTTTGCTGGAGTACAACTACCAGGCTTACGCCATTGCCGGAGCGATCTTCGAAGGCTCGACGCTGGACATGGCGATTGCGGACATGAAGGGGGAGTTTCTCGCCCGGCATCGCAAGCGGCTGGCGCAGCCGGCGAATGGCGAGACCGTCATTGAGGATTTGGCAGCGGGTCTGGAGCGGCTGCTCGCCGAGAGCGGGATCCCGCGAGAGCGACTGCTCGGGATGGGTGTCGGCTTGCAGGGGGTTACACAGCGGGGAAGCGGTACGGTCAGCTTTTCGCCGAGCACCGGATGGATGGGGTCGCCGATTTTGCAAACCATCGAGGCGCGTCTGGGCGTGCCTGTCATTATCGACAACGATGTCAACATGATGACGCTGGGCGAATACGTTCGCGGGGCAGGCGTCGGCCACTCCAACGTCGTCTACATGTACGTCGGTACAGGCATCGGTGCGGGCATCATTTTGGATGGACAGTTTTACCGGGGGAGCCGGGAAGCGGCAGGCGAGATCGGCTTCATGATAATCGGCCCGGTACATAACCGCCCGAATGGCGCGTCAGGGGTGTTCGAGACGCATTATTCCATACCGGGCATTTGGCAGCAGGGCCAGGCCAAGGGATTTCTCTCTGACCTTCAGGAAGGGTCGAGTGTCATAGAAGAGCTCATTTTCCACGCCAAACAAAACAGCGAAGCCAGGCAGCTTCTTCTGGATGTGTACCGGCATTGGGCGTACGGGATGGCGAATATCATCAGCATCTTGAACCCGGAAATTTTGATCCTGAGCGGAGAGATGGTCCACGTCGATGATGAAGGGGTGAAGCAGATTCACGAGTGGCTGACCGAGTGGGTGCCGGAAGTGCCTTGCCTCGAAAAAGCCAGTCTGGGGGAGAGAGCAGGTCTGATTGGCGCCGTCCACAGTGTCTTGGAAGCGTTTCCGTTCACACGACTGCTTGACAAAGAGTGAGAAAACAAAAGGGGGAGTCAGTTTTGAAAAAGGTCAATCACAAGCTGAAAACTTGGATGAAAGGTGTATTCGTCAGCTCCTTGGCGCTGACGGTGGCCGCGTGCTCAGGTGGAGGACAGGAAGCAAAGCCTGCCGACAACGGCGCAGGCGGCCAAGCGGGCACACAGCCAGCGGCCGAAACGCCGGCTCCATCCGGCGAGCCGCAAAAGCTGGTCATTTACACCGGACGGGATAAAAACATTTTCGAAATCGTGTTGCCGAAGTTCAAGGAAAAGTACCCGAACATCGAAGTGGAGACGCTGGAGATGGGCGCGCAGCAAATTTTGGAGCGCGTTCGCGCCGAAAAAGCCAATCCGCAAGCAGACTTCTGGTGGGGCGGCACGCAATCCGCTCTGAGCACGGCCGCTGACGAAGGATTGCTTGCGCCGTACAAGCCGACGTTTGCCGACAAGATTCCGGACTTGTACAAAGACCCGCAAGATCGCTGGTACGGCGAGATGCTGCTGCCAGAGGTCATCATGTACAACTCGCAGGCGCTCAAGCCAGAGGAAGCGCCCCAAGATTGGGATGAGCTGCTCGATCCGAAGTTCAAGGACAAAATCGTCATCCGCAACGTCCTGCCGTCCGGCACGATGCGCACGATCTACTCCGCGATGATCTACCGCCAAGGCCCAGACACGCCGGAAAAAGGCTACGACTGGCTACTGAAGCTGGACGCCAACACAAAAGAGTACACGCAAGACCCGACAAACCTCTACCTGAAGCTTGACCGTCAAGAGGGCGTCATCTCCTTGTGGAACTTGCAAGACGTCCTGATTCAGAGCAAAAAGAACAACCATCCGTACGACTTCATCTATCCGAAGAGCGGAGCACCGATTCTCGTAGACGGAATCGCGCTTGTCAAAGGCGCGAAAAACCTGGATGCAGCGAAAAACTTTATGGAATTTTTGATGAGTCCTGAGATTGCTTCCCAGTTGGCGAAGGAGCGCTTCCAGTTCCCTGCCCGCACTGATATCAGCAAGGACGATCTGCCAGACTTCATGAAAAACCTGGAGCTGAAGCCGCTGGAGCTCGATTGGGGCGTCATGGCCGCCAAAGAGAAAGAGTGGATGCAGCACTGGGACGAAAACATCAAGGGCAAAGGCAAGAAGTAAGCGGCAGTCGGCTAGACGGGAAGGAGCGTTCCTTTCCGTCTAGCTGCTTATGCCAAGCAAGAATGATTTGCCACGAAGGAGGAAACAAAACCTGATGAGCAGCGTAACACTCGATCACGTCCACAAAAGGTTTGGCAATGCAAAAGGAGTAGAAGACGTCCACATTCACATCGAGTCAGGTGAATTTTTTACGTTCCTCGGTCCGAGTGGTTGCGGCAAAACGACGACCTTGCGGATGATTGCCGGCTTTTACTACCCGACAGAAGGACAAATTCGCTTCGGGTCCCAGGAGGTTACGTCCGTTCCTCCGCACAAGCGCAACACAGGCATGGTTTTTCAAAACTATGCGCTGTTCCCGCACATGACCGTGTTCGAAAATATCGCGTTCGGCTTGCAGGTGAGATCCGTCAGCAAGACAGAGACAAAAGAGCGCGTAGAGCGAATCATGAAGCTCGTTCGACTGGAGGGCTATGGCGAGCGGCGTATCGACCAGCTTTCCGGCGGACAGCAGCAACGGGTGGCACTGGCGCGGGCGCTGGTCATCGAGCCGCAGATTCTGCTGTTGGATGAGCCGCTGTCCAATCTGGATGCCAAGCTGAGGGAAGAGACGCGCTTTGAGATCAAACGGCTTCAGTTGGAGCTGGGAATTACGACGATCTACGTCACGCACGACCAGGCCGAAGCGATGTCGATGTCCGACCGGATCATGGTCATGCAAGGCGGGGAAGTGCAGCAAGTCGGCACTCCGCACGAAATCTACCACCGCCCTGTGAACCGCTTTGTCGCTTCGTTTATCGGGGAGACGAATCTGTGGGAAGGAACCGTGGTCGGCCTCGACCAGGAGGAAGTGCACGTGCGAATTTCCTCGGGCCAAGTGCTCAGCGGGCTTGTAAAAAATGCTTCGCCGCGCGCCAAGCTGGCTGTCGGGGAGCAGGTCACGCTATCCATCCGCCCCGAATCGGTTCAGGAGAGCAGCGAGCGGGAAGGGACGAACATCGTCGCAGGCACTGTCGTCCTGTCTGAGTTTACCGGGGCGTGCGTCAATTACGTCACGGCAGTCGGGCAGGAGCAGTTGCGCAGCATGTCCATCAACCTGGGACGCCCCATCAAGCAGCGCGGCGATACCATCGGACTGCACATACCGAAGGAGAGCATCTACTTCGCGGGATAAGGGGGAAAAAGCTTTTGAGAGCACAATTGCAGCAAGCGCCGGCATCGGTCAGACGAAAGTCGATCACCGCTTCACCCGCCTTCGTCTATGTGCTGGTCTCGCCACTCTTTTTGATTTTGCTGGCTTATGTCATCTATCCGTTGTTTGAAACGTTCGTCGCCAGCATCCATGTCGACGAGCAGATTACGTGGAAAAACTACACGCGCTTCTTCAGCCTGGAGCATACCGCCAATCTGGAGGCGCTGTGGACGAGTGTGTACATCTCCGTGCTCAGCGTCATCACTTGCGGAATCGTCGGCGTGACGATGGCGTTTTTGCTGGAGCGCTACGAGTTTCCGGGACGAAAAATTCTTTCGGTGCTGGCGCTCGTCCCGATGGCTTTGCCTCCGTTGATCGGCGTTCTGTCTTTTACTTTTTTGTACGGCGAGAGCGGCATCTTCCCGCGCGCGATCAAGGAGCTGTTCGGGCTGGCCCAGGTGCCGTTTTCGCTCAAAGGCATCTGGGGCGTCGTCGTCGTTCATACGTTCACGATGTACACGTACTTTTTCATGACCGCGACCGCCGCGATCAAAGGGCTTGACCCGTCTTTGGAGGAAGCGGCCGCGAGTCTGGGCGCCAACCGCTTTACCGTATGGCGCCGCATCATTTTGCCGATGCTCACGCCGGCGATGGTTGCCTCTTCGCTACTCGTGTTCATGATTTCCATGGCTTCGTACACCGCACCGCTCATCTTCGGCATCGACCGGACGATGACGATGCAAATCTATTTGTCCCGCACCAATGGCGACCTCGACATGGCTGCGGCGCAGTCGACGATTTTGTCGATCGTCTCGATCGCGTTTCTGTTAATCATGCGCTGGTATCAGGGCGCGCGCAACTATCAAAACTTGAGCAAAGGCGTCAGCGTGCACCGGACGGAAATCAAGAGCAAAGCCGGGCGTTACGCCACGATTGTGCTGTCCTTCATCGGCACGGTCATTTTGATGCTGCCGATTCTCGTGCTGGTGCTCATCTCCTTTTCGGTGGATGGAACCTGGACGGTGCAAATATTGCCTCCGCAGTACACGCTGGAGCATTACGTAGACTTGTTTACCGACAGCAAGACGTGGCGTCCGATTGTCAACAGCTTGCAGTTGTCGGCGATTGCGTCGATCGGGATTGTCCTGTTCGGCGTGGCGGCGGCTTACGCCATGGTGCGCCTGAAGTTCCGCGGAAAGACGCTGCTGGATGTGCTGATTATGCTGCCGTGGGCTTTGCCGGGCACAGTTGTCGCGGTGAACCTGATCGCGGCGTTCAGCGAGCCGACCGTGTTCAGCTTTGGGCAAGTCTTGATCGGAACATTCTGGATTATTCCGCTCGCCTATTTTGTCCGCCACCTGCCGCTCGTCTTCCGGTCCACCTCGGCGACCTTGATGCAGATGGACCCGTCCGTCGAGGAAGCGGCGCGCAACCTGGGCGCATCGTGGTGGTACAGCTTCAGGCGGGTCGTGTTTCCGATGGCGTTGGGCGGAATCCTCGCCGGAACGCTGCTGGCGTTCGTGCAGTGTATCGGGGAATTTGTCGCCTCGATCCTGATCTTTACCCCGCGGACGACGCCGCTATCCGTCGCCATTTTCCAGCGCATGTACAGCTTCGAATTCGGCACTGCCTGCGCCTATGGCGTTTTGCAAATCGTCGTCATCATCCTCGTGCTGTTCATCTCTAGCAAGCTGACCAAAGACAAGGCCGGTACAGCGATCTAGCGAAAAGCGCTGTGCGCAAACGGCTTTTGTGGCAAGTCTCGTGGCATCACACGCTACCTGGCGAAAAAGGAGGCGCTTCACGTGGAGTGCAGCGAATCAAGGCCCGACCTACAATTACCGTGCTCCCGCCTATTCCTTGACGCTGACTCCTTCAGCCGTCGTGCGCAACACGCTGCATACGGAGCAGCCTATTCCGGTAAAAGTAACATTGAAGCAGTATCGGCCAGGTAGCACGACGGCAAAAGTCTCGCTTGTCGTACCGGAAGGCTGGATGGCAGAACCGGAGTGTATCGACGTGCCGTTTGCTTTTCGCGGCGAAACGAGGACGATTGCGTTTACGGTGCAGACGGGACCACAGGTCGAAAACGGCAAGTACGAAGTTTTCGCGCAAGTAACCCGGCCGGACGGCGCGGCAGAGAGTGCCCGGGACGTCCAGGTGATCGAGTATCCGCATGTCGGCCGGACGTATTTTATCCGCCCGACGAAGCTTACCGTCCAGGCTTTCAACTTGGCGATCCCCGAAAATCGGCGGATTGGCTACGTCGCAAGCGGCTTTGACAGCATGGACAAATATTTGCGCGCAGTCGGCGTGCATTGTCTCAACCTCGACGCAGACGAGATCCAGTCGGGCGATTTGTCCCGCTACGACACGATTGTGCTCGGCATTCGCGCTTACGGCTTCCGCAGGGAGCTGATCGAGAACAATCATCGTCTCTTGCAATATGTAGAAAACGGCGGCAATCTCGTCGTGCAGTACCACAAGCCCGAGGACAAGTGGAAGCCCAGCCTCGCGCCGTACCCGATCTTCATCGGCGAATCGCTGATCGACTGGCGGGTCACCAATGAACAGTCAGACGTCCGCATGCTCGCGCCCGAACACCCGATGTTTTGCGAGCCGAATCGGATCACCCAGGCAGACTGGGACGGCTGGGTGCATACAATCCTTCGCGCTGGGGCAGCGAATACACGGAGCTGATCGCCACCAGCGATCCGGGCGAGCCGGAGTTTCGCGGCATTTTTTTGACCGCCCGCTATGGTAAAGGCATCTACACCTACAGCTCTCTCGCCTGGTTCCGCGAGATTCTGCAGCTTGTGCCAGGGGCGTTCCGCCTGTTCGCAACATGATTAGCCAGAAGCAGTAAGCCCAAAAGGCCATTCGTCTGAACAGCTCCAATCTATCGGGGGTCGATCCATGGCAGCAGCAACGAAGCACTCGCGTACAGACCGCCATGATTGATATAGACATCAATCGTAAAAGGGAATGGAGGAGAGTTCATTGAGGAAGGGGAAACTTGCCAAGCTTTACACGATTGCGGCCGCGGCCGCGCTTGCCACCAGTCTGGTCATCCCGCTGGCGCCGCAGACTGCGCACGCCGATCGGGGAGTCGTCGACCTGTGGAAAGCGATCAAGCCGCTCACCACGATTGCCAGCGCGATGAATACCGGAGCCCATCCGGACGACGAGCACAGTGCCATGCTCGCCTATTTGTCGCTCGGCAAAGGGGTAGACACATCCAGTGTCATCGCCAACCGTGGTGAAGGAGGACAAAACGAGATTGGCAGCGAGCTGGGCAACGCGCTGGGGATCATTCGTACCCGCGAATTGCAGGAAGCTTCCAAAATCACGAACATCCATCTGGAGAACCTCAGCGAGAAGATTGACGACCCCATTTTCGACTTCGGCTTTTCCAAAAGCCCTGACGAAACGTTGGAAAAGTGGGGCGAGGATGTCGCTTACGAAAGGCTGATCCGCAAAATCCGCACCCTGAGACCCGATGTCGTGATTCCCGCATTTTTGAACGAACCTTCGACTCACGGCCATCATCGCGCGATTAACGTCATGACCGTTCGGGCATTCAAGGATGCCGCAGATCCAAACGTTTTCCCCGAGCAGTTGAAAGAAGGTCTGTCCCCGTGGCAGGTGAAAAAGCTGTATGTGCCCGCCCAGGAAAAAGACTACTCCGTGAGTGTCCCTGTCGGAGCCTACGACGAGATTTACGGCGCTTCCTACGTACAACTGGGCGAAGAGTCCCGCTTCATGCACAAGAGCCAGGGCATGGGCCGCCACTATGACGAAGGGCCGAGCTTCAGCTACTACAAGCTGGATCAGTCCATCGTCGAGACGAAGGCCAAGGAAGCCGACTTTTTCGCAGGCATCGCCTACACCTTCGACGATTTGGCCAAAGAAACGGCCAGTCAGTCCGGCGGCGAAAAAGTCGCCAATGAATTGAAAAAGCTGCAAAAAGACGCAGAAGAAGTCATTGCCGCCTACCCGAGCTTTGCCGCGGTAGCCAAGGAAGCGCACGAAATGCTCGCTGACGTGCAAAAAGCGCTGCGCGATGTCGAGTCGTCCTCGCTTCCCGCCGCTGCCAAAACGGATTTGCTCCACCGTCTGGGCGTAAAGCAGGCGCAACTGAACAAGGCGAGTGCAGAAGCGCTCTCGCTCGTGACAAAAGTGAAGCCGGAGACGAATGAGCTGGTCGCAGGCCAAACGACAAAAGTCACAGTGAGCGCGTACAACGGCGGCCAGGCCAAGGTGAACAACGTGAAGTTGGCGCTGAACGTACCGAAAGGCTGGCAGGCGAGGGCGCTTTCCGCCACCAGCTTCCCGTCGCTCGGCTACAACCAGACGGTGAAAACGACCTATGAAGTAACGGTGCCTGGCCATGCGGAGTTGTTCCAGCCGTACGCAGCTCCGGCCATCACGGCGGATGTCAGCTACAGCTTTGCAGGCTCGACAGCAAACAGCCATGTGCTGCCAGCCGATGCGGTCGCGGTGCTCCCGGCATTCGCCATGACGCTCGATCCGAACGCAACCGTGCTGAACACGCTGAAGCCGCAAGATCCGATTCCGGTGAAAGTGACAGTGAAAAACTACAATCCGGGTGCGGCCCAGACGAGCATTTCGCTGGAAGCGCCGGAAGGGTGGAGCGTTGAGCCGAAAGCGGCGCCGCTCGCCTTTGACGCCAAAGGAGAAACGAAGTCGGTAGCCTTTACAATCAAAGCGTCCGCTTCCGTCAAGCCGGCTCCTTACACGATTACGGCGGTGGCAGCAGGCGGCGGAAAAGAAAGCCGTCACGGGGCGCAAGTCATCCGTTACCCGCACATCGGCACGACGTATTTCGTACAGCCAGCGACACTCAACGTTCAGGCGTTTGACCTGAAAGTTCCAGCGGGACTCAAGGTCGGGTATGTTTCCAGCGGCTTTGACAACATCGATCAGTATTTGTCCCAGTTGGGCGTCGATGTGACGAACCTGACGGCCAAAGACATCGAATCCGGCGACCTCGGCCAGTACGACACGATTGTGCTGGGCATCCGCGCCTACGGCTTCCGGCCAGAGCTGATTCCGAGCAACGCCCGTTTGCTGAAATACGTAGAAAACGGCGGCAACCTCGTCGTGCAATACCACAAGCCGGAAGACAAGTGGAAGCCGGAGCTGGCGCCGTATCCGATCAAGATCGGCACGCCGCTGATCCAGTGGCGCGTCACGGACGAAAATTCGCCGGTGACGATGCTCGCACCGGATCACGCCTTGTTCAACACGCCGAATAAAATAACCGAAGAAGACTGGAACAACTGGATTCAGGACCGCTCGGCCTACAACCCGTCCGAGTGGGGCAAGGAATACACCGAGCTGATCGCAAACGGCGATCCGGGAGAAAAAGAGTTTACGGGCACATTCCTCACCGCCAAGTACGGAAAAGGAACGTACACGTACAGCTCGCTGGTCTGGTACCGCGAAATTCCTTCGCTCGTGCCGGGAGCGATCCGCATGTTCGTCAACATGGTCAGCTTGCAGCAGTAGCTGCGCGCCGCTTTGCCAAAATAATAGCGCTTTGCCTGGGAAGAGCGAGACGACCGGGAGCGGTCGTCTCCTAGGCCCGAGGTGAAAAATGGGCTCTGCCGAGGGCGAGAGGCACACGAAATCAAGCAGAGAGACACGAATCCGTCGCAGAAAAATGAGTAGCTGAACAATCGGCAGGGAAGGAGATGCGAGTAGGATGGATTACAGAGAACGCATATTTTTGCAGGAGGGAGCCAGTTTCCCCGGGAAGACGTACGTAGAGGCGGTTTTGGAGCCGGCATTCAACGAGGCCAAACACCACCTGTTGCAGCCGATGATGGCGATCAACAAGGCGCATCTAATCATGCTGCGCGAGACGGAATTGATTACAGACGACGAGGCCAAGCAGATTGCCCGCGCGCTCTGCGGGATTGAGCCGGAAGAGTTGCGTCGCTCGGCCTATACCGGGCAGTTTGAAGATTTGTTCTTTCAGGTAGAGAGCCGTTTGCTGGAGCTGGCCCCTGATGTGGCTGGCAACCTGCACCTGGCCCGCAGCCGCAATGACATGGGGATCACGATCTACCGCATGGTGCTGCGCGAAAAATTGCTGGTGACGATCGCATCTGCCCTCTATCTGAAAGAGCATTTGCTCCTCTTTGCGCAAGAACACGCCGAGACGGTCATGATCGGTTATACGCATACCCAGCAGGCGCAGCCAACGACCATGGCGCATTACATCATGGCGGCGACAGACCTGCTTGGCCGCGATATCAAGCGGCTGATCCAGGCGTATCAGACAGTCAACCGTTCCCCGATGGGGGCCGCCGCCCTGACGACCTCCGGCTTTGCCATCAGCCGCGAGCGGATGCGCGAACTGCTCGGCTTTGACGAACTGGTGGAAAATTCGTATGACGCCGTCTGCGGCGCGGATTACTTGGGCGAGGTGGCGACGGCGGTACAACTGGCTGCGATCAACCTGGGGCGCACAGTCCAGGATATGCTGCTCTGGTGCACGCAGGAGTTTGGCGCGCTGAAAGTCGCAAGCCCGTACGTGCAGATCAGCTCGATCATGCCGCAAAAACGCAATCCGGTTTCGTTTGAACATATGCGCTCGCTGTTGTCCAGCAGCGCCGGAAATGCAACGACTGTGTTGACGATGATGCACAACACGCCGTTTGGCGACATCGTCGACACCGAAGACGACATGCAGCCGTACGCCTGGAAAAGCATGGCCGTGCTGGAGCAGATGTACCGCCTGATGGCGTGCGTCGTCGGGACGATGGAAGTCAACAAGGACGTTTTGCTGGAACGAGCCAAAGGCAGCTTCGCAACCGTGACGGAGCTTGCGGATACACTGGTGCGCACAGATCGCCTCTCGTTCCGCAAGGCGCATCACATCGTGAGCCGCGTGGTCAAGGAAGCGACCAGCGCCAACCTTTTGGCCAACCAGATCAGCCTTGCGCTGGTCAACCGTGCGGCGGTGGACGTGATTGGACGAGAGCTGTCGATTACGGCAGAAGAGTTGCGACTGGCACTCGATCCGGTGCACTTTGTCATGATCCGCAAGCTGCCGGGCGGCCCGAATCCGGAAGAAATCAAGCGGCAAATCGCTGAGCGCAGAGCCGTTCTCCAGCAGGAAAACGCATGGCTTGTCGCGAAAAAACAAGCCTGCACAGATGTAATGAACAGGCTCGACCAGATGACAGCCGAATGGAGTGTGGGGTAATGGCAGTGGTGCGAATACCTCTTCTGGCAGTGGACGGAGGGGGCACCAAATGCTTGGCGGTGCTCGCGGACCGAGCGGCAAGAGAAGTCGGCCAAGGCCGTTCTGGCTCTTGCAATTATCAAGGAATCGGAGAAGAAGCGGCTGCTCGCGAGCTGGTCGCAGCGATTCGCCAGGCGATGGAGGATGCGGCAGGGCGCGGCACCTTGCCCCCGTTTGTCTCGGAACAGGGCGCAGGCGAGCTGGAATGGGAAGTGGACTGCGCCGTTTTCGGGATCGCAGGTCTGGACACGGAGCACGATCGGCGGGTGATCTCGCAAATGGTGAGTAAAGTGCTCGATCAGCTCGGCATTCGCGTCCACCAACTCATCGTGGAAAACGACGGGTTTGCCGCCTTGCTCGGCGCAACTGGCGGCAAGCCGGGCATCCTCGTCATCGCCGGGACAGGTTCCATCGCCTTTGGCGTCAACGAGGCGCAGGAAACGGCACGCGCCGGAGGCTGGGGCCATCGGGTCGGCGACGAGGGAAGCGGCTACTGGATCGGCAAGCAGGCGATCATGGCTGTGCTGCGGGCAGCAGACGGCCGCGGCGAGCCGACGCTTTTGAAGGAGCTGCTACTCCCGCACGTAGGGCTTGCGCGCGTCGACGAGCTGTTCAATTGGACCTACAGCGAGCACTATTCCGTAGAAAAAGTAGGCGAGCTGTCTCCTTTGGTCAGCCAGGCGGCGCTCGCGGGAGATCAGGTGGCAGCGCACATTTTGCAGGTGGCGGGCGAAGAGTTGTTTGCTGCGGCTCGCGCTGTCATTGAGGCGCTGGACATGAAGACGAAGCCGTTTCAGATGATTATGCAGGGCGGCGTCCTGCAAAACGACGATCGCGTCCGCAAAATCGTCGTGGAGCACGTCCAGCGCTACGCTGCCCAGGTCGTCATCGAAAACGCGCAAAACGAACCGATCTACGGTGTCATAGCAAAAGGATTGGCGTATTTGGAGCGTCAATCCGGCAGCAAGTGAGGTGCCTGAAATGAAAAAAGTGATGGTCGTTTTTCCCCACCCGGATGACGAATCGTTCGCCTGCGGGGGAACACTGGCCAAATGCAAGGCAAAAGGCCAGGAGACGCGCCTATTGTGCATTACGTCCGGCTGCAAGGGGCGCTCCGGACCGTTTGCGATTGAATGCAGGGAAAAGCTGGCCCGTCACCGGGAGCAGGAGCTGGCAAAGGCGGCGGAAGTGCTCGGCATCAAGCGCCTTGATTTGCTCCGCTATGCAGACGGCTCCCTGCAACATGCCGATCTGCACGAGCTGACCGCCAAAATTCGCGACGCAATCGTGGAGTGGAAGCCTAACGTCGTCATCACGTTTCCGCCAGACGGCGTGACAGGCCACCCCGATCACATTGTCACCTGCAAAGCGACGACGCTGGCTGTCGCGCAGGCAGAGGAGCAGCTTGCTTGCGGGGAATATCCGGATTTGTACTACGTCTCGATCCCGCATTACTACGACCATTGCCCGGATCGCGGCCCCGAGCCTGCTGTTCCCATCACCGGCAAAGTAGACATCACCGACTACCGGACGCAAAAAGGGGAAGCGCTGCGCGCCCACCAAAGCCAGGTCTATTCCGTCAACCGCGCCTATCCGGGCGTCATCGACGGCGATTTTTCGGTCATCGGCTGCTACGAGTATTACACGCTCGTCCGCTCGGCGGGCCAGCGAATCGAGCCAGTCCGGGGGACGAATGGCATTCCGGTAATGGAGCTGTAGAGCGGCTTTGCCCGCTCGTCCCGCAATCCGCAAGAACATGTCTGTTTATCCAGCGGCTGTTTTCCGTCATTGGGCGGAAGCAGCCGCTTTTTTCAACCGTACATGTGACGGCGAATCTAGCTCAGCCATTTGATAGACTGCTTTCATCGGGCATATAATGAGGAGAGAAAAGGTTATTTTGCTTGAGCGCCTGATGAAGAGAAGAGGTGGCTTCTTATCGCGAATCCGACAAAAGGGCAAAAAGACAAAAAAGTTCTGAGATATATCAAGGCGTACAGGGAAATTTTGAACATGATCGAAAACGGCCTTTATCCTGAAAACAGCAAACTTCCGTCCGAATCAGAATTGTCCCACATGCGTGGCATCAGCCGGATGACTTTGCGGCAGGCGCTTTTGCTGCTTCAGGAAGACAGGTATATCGTCATGCGTCTCGGCTCCGGCAGCTATGTCAGCAAGGTGCCCAGCGAAAAACGTGCAGGACTGGAAAAAAAAGACAAACCCGGTCTATACAAGCTCGCAGTATGGCAGCAACGGGCTTGAAAGCAGGGAACTTGCATGCAAAGGGCTTGACCCAAGAAAGGAGCGGCAGCGATGAATTTTTTCCTCACTCTCTTTTCCAAATACAAATGCCTGATCTATACGGCGTTTGGCCACGAGCAATATTTGCAAATCGTGCACAAGCTGTCTGCCCACGGAGTGCGGTTTCGGACCCGTTCGCATTCATATGGAAGCAATTATTTCGGTGACAGTGCGGGCATGCTTCCCCGCGACAATCGGACGCAGTACGATATTTACGTCAAAAAAGAAGACGTGGCCAAGGCTCATCAGGCGATTCATGCAAGGTGAGGCGTCCGTTCTGATGGCTCCCCAGCCGCGCTCGCTAGACGAGTTCGAAGCTAAGGCCGAGCGGGCAATCCATGCAAGGTGAGGCGCCCAGGTCTTCCGGCGCAACTCGCCCCGCTTTCTATACGAATCGGCGAGCCATTATATATAATGAAATGGGAAATTTGTGCAAGCGAAAGAGAGCGAGGAGGAAACAGACGTGTCCGTAGTAGAAGCACTCAAAGAGAGAAGAGCCGTCCGCAACTATATTCCAAAAGAAGTCGAGACTGAAAAAATCAAGGCCTTGCTGGATTGCGCCGTATTGGCGCCGAATGACCGCTTGCGTCAGCCGTGGCATTTTTACGTCATCCGCGGAGAGGCGAAGCAACGGTTTGAGGCGATCGCCAAGGAGTTTTTGCTGGAGCGCTTTCCAACCAAGCCGAATCTCGTTCAGGATTCTTTGGCCGTTTTGGAAAAAACGCCGCTCGTTATCGTCGTGACAGCCGATGTGATTCCGGGCGACGAAGCTTCGTCGGAAGACAACGAGTACGCGGTGTGCTGCGCGATTCATTCCATGTGGCTCGCTGCCCGGGAGCTCGGGCTGGGCATGGTGTGGCGCACGCGAGGCGTAGGACTGGTGCGTGACGAGCGCCTGATGCAATTCCTCGGCTCGCCAGAAAACAAAAAGGTCGTAGGCACGCTGTTCATCGGCTATCCGGAAGCGGATGCGCCTGTGACAAGCCGCGTCGCTGCGGAAGACAAGACGACCTGGCTGTAAAAGATGTAAAATACACCGGAAAACATGCGGCAACAGAAACGATCCATGCATAAGGCCACAGGCAGCTACAGGCTTCCTTTTGCTTGCGACAGGCACTGTGCTCGCCTGGGCATTCGGCCTGCAAGATCGGGCCGCGATTGCTGCTTCCATGCAGTCGTTTGGCTTCAATCCGCCGACGGTGCACATTGACAGCCTGATTCAAGGGATTCCGCACGCGCTGCCGTACTTGGCTTCTGCTGTACCGCTCGGGCTGGCCAACTATATTTTTGACCTGGAAAACATCGAGAGTGCGCATGCCGCAGGGGACGAGTACAAGACGAGACAGATCATGCTCGCCAACGGCATTTCCTCGATCATCGGCTGCTTCTGCGGCAACCCGTACCCGGTCACGGTCTACGTCGGACATGCCGGCTGGAAGTCGCTCGGCGCAGGAATCGGCTACACGGTCGCGACAGGCTTGTCGATGTTCCTTATTTCCCTGTTCGGGATCGGCGCCTTTTTGCTCGCGGTCATCCCGGTGGCGGCGATCGTGCCGATTCTCGTCTACATCGGAATCGTCACGGCGAATCAGGTCGTGCGCGAGACGCCGAAGCTGGAAGTTCCGGTCATTTTCACTTGCATGTTCCCGTGGATCGCAAACTGGGCGCTGACCTTGACCAACAACGTGCTGTCTGCCGCCGGAACGACAGGCGCACAGGTCGGGGCTGCCGTCATGGCGAACAAAGGCGTGTACTACAACGGCCTGGTTCACCTCGGCAACGGCGCGCCGATCAGCAGCATGGTCTGGGGTTGCATCGCGATTTTTGCGATTACGGACAAGCCGTTGCGCGGCGCTGTCGCTGGTGCTGCGGGGGCGATTTTGTCCGTGTTCGGCATCATCCACTCCCCGACTGTCGGCTTCGCGCTGGAGCCGTCCATGCAGTTCGTCTACTCGTACCTGATGGTCGCCGCTATTTTCGTCGGCAAGTACATGATGGACAAAAACGCGCCGCACGCCCAACTGCAACAAACAGACGCAAAAGCTTGACCGTCCCGTCCGAAAAGCGAAGAAAGCCATGATCTGAAACAACTAGATCATGGCTTTCTTTTTTGCAGTGGATCAGTCGTCGCGGCCGCCGCGAACCGTTACAATCAGTCGGTCGCCGGGACGAAGCGTGAGCCGGAAAGTCCGCCTGCGGCGTTGTCTGGCGTTGTGCCGTCTTTTGCTGCTCATTGGAAATCCCCCCTTGCTCTTTCGTTACCATACTTTATGCGAGCGACAGCGAGGTGCTTGGACAAGTGGCGTAGGGAGCTTGACCATTTTTGCGGACGAGGGGGCGATTTGGCGTGTGCTATGGTACGCAACGCGGCTGGCTTTTTTTGTTCACGCGGCCAGCAAAAGTATAGTAGACTTGGATCATACTGGAAAAGGAAGAGAGGGGCGCTGGCATGAACAAGCACCGCGTCTTGCTGCTGGGGGCAAGCGGTTATTTGGGGGCGCAGATTTGGCAGGAGCTGCGGCGGATTGGCACGTACGAGATCGTCGGGACGTACTGTTCCTCGCCAGCTTCAGATGCTGGCCTGGTGCAGATGGATGTGACCGATTCCGCGGCGTTTGCGGCATTGCTCGATGAGTTTGCGCCGGATGTCGCCATCTGGGCGCTGATGAGTACCGCCGATGAGCAGGCCATGATCGCAGCAGGCATGGAGACCTTGCTCGGCCGTTTGCCGGCAAAGAGCAGGCTGATTTACCTATCCACAGACGGCGTTTTCGGGCAAGGGACAGGCTCTTTTGCGGAGGACGATCAGCCTGTGCTATTGGACGAGCGAAATCCGCTGGCAGGCTATTCGCATGCAAAATGGTTCGGAGAGACGCTCATCCGCGAGCGGCACGATCAGCACGTCATCGCCCGCATTGGGCCGATCTACGGCTGCAATTCCCGTGGCAGGTGGGACAAAAGAATCGCGGCGATTCGCCAGGAGCTGGAGGCTGGCCGTGAAGTCGTGCGCACGGGCAATTTGTACAAGACGTTTCTCCACGTGCAGGACGCGGGCCGAGCGATTGCGGAATTGGCGGGCAACCCGTACGTCGGGACATTGCATCTCGGCCCTGCGCAAAAAGAAAGCTATTATTCGTTTGCGCGTAAAATGGCTGCCGCGCTGGGGCTTGATGCCGCTGCCGTAAAAGAAGATCGCCTGGACGATACAGAAGCAAGGGCAAAAGGCATTCCGCTGGACACTTCGCTGGATACGAGCAGGGCGCGGGAGATTTTGCACACGCGTTTTCGGCAGGTGGGCGCAGAAGGGACGGCGAGCGGGATGCCGCTGCGGGGAGAAGGGGCTGTTCGTTGAACCTCGGTTTTCTTATGGGCAGTCGTCCGGAAAAATAACTCGCTACGGAATTTCCTCAAAATGAACGCCGCCAAACCGATGCTCGCTATTCGTCAATTCCTTTTGCAACATAACCAGATGATAGCAGTAGTCGGTTTTGCTCGAGCGCAACCAATCGGTATGCGTAGCTGTTTCCGTAATTCGCGAAACCAGTATAAACCAAGCCCACAAGGAGGTAGCGCTATGAAAACTATCGGACTGATCGGCGGCATGAGTTGGGAGTCGTCGCTCGTTTACTACCGTCTGCTGAACGAAACGGTCAAGGAAAAGCTGGGCGGGCTGCACTCCGCCAAAACGATCCTCTACTCCGTCGATTTTGCCGAGATCGAGGAAATGCAGCGCGAAGGACGCTGGGCAGAAGCGGGCGAGCGCATGGCGCAGGCGGCGCAGGGTCTGGAGGCGGCGGGGGCTGAACGGCCTGCTCAGCGCAGAGGTCTACTTTTTGGGCGGCAGGGTGAACGCCAAACATTACCGCGTTGGCGGTCCGTTTGCCGAGAAGATGATGAAGTCGTTTTACGTCGACAAAGCGTTTCTTTCCATGGATGGCGTGCTGCTGCACAAGGGCCTGACCTGCTATGACCCGGAGCGGGCTGAGCTGGCCAAGCATTTTATCGAAAATGCCAATGAGAGCATCGTGCTGGCCGACCATTCCAAAGTCGGGATCAGCACTTTGTGCAAAGTGGCGGACCTCAAGGAAATTGACATGGTCATTAGCGATGCGGCCGCCCCGGAGGAATGGAACGAAGAGTTGCAGGCGAAGGGTGTCACTTGGCTGGTGGCAAAAGAGCTGTAGGCGGGCACCAGCGAAAAAACGAATGAAACACGAACAGGCCGGATTGCTCCGTGGGGGAATCCGGCTTTTTGCGTTTTGTCCAAAAAGAGGCGCGAAAGCCGGGGCGCTGTCGCGAGTTTGGACAAAAAATAGTGGAGAACGTGCATTGTTTGTCCTCATGGAAGCACATAAGATGATGAAAAAGCTTGTGAGAATGATAATCATCATAAGCTCATCAGCAGCAAAAGAAGAGAGGGTAAAACATGGGGAGAAATCGTCGGAAAATCGTATTCGCGTGGCTGGCAGTTTTGCTGATCGCAATGGCAGGACTCGCCGCGTGCGGGGAAAAAGCGCCGGAACAGCAGGCTGCAGGCACAGACAGCGGGCAGCAGCCAGCCGAGCAACAGCCAGCGGCCAGCAAGGAAGCATCGGCAGAAACGAGAGTCGTCCAAGATGCGTACGGTGACGTCACGATTCCGGCTCATCCGCAGCGAGTGGCGGCCATTTATCAGGAAGACTTTTTGCTGGCCCTGGGCGTGACGCCGATCGTCCAATGGTACCACCCGGCATGGGGCAAACAAGATTACCTTGGCCTGGATGTGCCGCCGTTTGACATTACAGGCAGCATGGAGGCGCTGATTGCCGCCAACCCTGACCTGATTATCGTCGACGGAGGAGCGGATAAAGAGAAATACGAGCAGTACAGCAAGGGAGCGCCTACCTATAAACTGCGGACGAGCTGCGCAACGACACGATTGGCCGCCTGAAAAAGATCGCCGACCTGTTGGGCATCCCGGAAAAAGGATTCCCCGGAAAACAAAGAGGCGCTGAAAATTCTCCAGGACCCGCTCTGGCAATCCGTCCCGGCGGTGAAAAAAGGGCATGTGTACCAGATGAACCGGACGCACTGGCAATCTGGCGCGATCATTGCCAATATGATGAAAGCAGACGATCTTATCAACACGTTCGTCAAGTAAAGCCAGCCGTTGTCTAGGCGAGCTGGGAGCCAGGCAGAAAGAGGGTGGCCCGGGGCAGATGAAACTGCGTCTCGGGCCGCCTTCTTCGCTTTTTTCCATTTTCCACAAGCGGCATTCGCCGTAGCCGAACCTGCTCTTTTGCTTGGCAAATCCCGTTTGTCCCCGTATAATATATAATGATAATCATTCTCATGTTATGGGTGAGGATATGCACACTAACGGGACGAAGAAACAACTGTACCCATCAGCGATTTGCGTGCTGACGGGCATGGAACGAGGGGTTCTTGCATCGCATTCTTGCCAGGACAGCACGGAATCGAATGATTTTACCATGATCGTGACCACGGATGGACTAGGCGTCCTGCAAGTCGACCAATCCCGCTTTCGTCTTGGAAAAGAAAGCTGCTGGATCGCCGCGCCGGGCCAGCGTGTGCAAATTTGCGCCGCTGAGCGGGAACTCGAATACTATCGTTTGCCGCCCAAAACAAGCTGTCCCGCAGTCTGAAAGGACAGACGGTGGCGTTTTTGCGCATTTTGCCAGACAAGATCATCGTGGAGAAGACGTACACGGCTCCCGTGATGTTTGAGGATTTGCGCATGCAGCCGCACCCGCTGGTCAAAGCGCTTTCAATCGCCGAAGCAAGGGCAGGGGTGTCGCGGGAGTGGCTCGCCTCGCTTGACGCCGACCACATTTTTTACTCGTTCGACAAGTGGCACGAAGCGGACGAAGGCGCGGAAAAGCGGCTGATCGACCAACCTGTCTGGCAGTCTCTGCGAGCCGTACGCAACAACTGTGCGTACGAGGTCGATTTCATCACCTGGATGAATCACGGAATCATTGCCAACGGGAAAAAAATTGACGAGATTCTCAGCGTGTTGGCCTAGAGAGTTGGGAAATGTTTCAATCGTACAAAAAAGACCTCTCTTTTGTCCATTGACACCTTTTTCGTCAATCGCCTAAAATCCTACTATGATAATAAGAATCAATTTCAGATTTTTGCCGGAAGGGAAGGAGAAAGCGTCGTTCAGTGCATTTACATAATGAATGGAAAAGGTGGCTAGCATGGGTCAACAGGTACAATCTCTGAAACAAGGAGCCCAATCGAAAGCGGAACAGTTTCGTTCGCGTCCGTGGGCAGCAACGCTGATCCTGACGGGCGGGGTCTTTGCATTGATATTCGGCATGTTTCTGTCCGTATCATTCGGGGCAGCAGACATCCGGTTTTCTGTCGTTTGGGATGCCATTTTTCATTTTAATCCAGATATTACTCAGCACCAGATTATTCAGGAGATACGTCTTCCCCGCTTACTCGGGGGCGCGATGGTCGGAGCCAGCTTCGCTGTTGCTGGCGCGATCATGCAAGGGATGACGCGCAACCCGCTGGCAGACTCCGGCTTGCTCGGGCTAAATGCCGGGGCGGGCTTCGTGATTGCGCTCTGCTTCGCGTTTTTTCCGGGATTGCCGTTCATGTACTTGATTTTGTACGGCTTTTTGGGCGCAGGCGTCGGCGCAGGATTGGTTTACGGGATCGGCTCGATGGCCAAAGGCGGGCTGACCCCTGTGCGGCTCGTGCTTGCCGGGGCGGCGCTCAGCGCGCTTTTGTCCGCGCTCAGCGAAGGGATTGCGCTGTACTTTAAAATCGGCCAAGACCTGGCTTTCTGGTACGCAGGCGGGGTAGCCGGAACGAAATGGTTCCAGTTGAAAGTGATGTTCCCCTGGATTGCGGCTGCCATCCTGGGGGCGATTGTTTTGTCCCGTTCGATTACGATGCTCAGTCTCGGCGAGGAGATCGCCAAAGGGCTGGGGCAGCGAACGGCGCTTGTCAAGCTGGCGGGTACCGTCATCGTTTTGATTTTGGCAGGCTCGGCCGTTGCGGTTGTAGGCGCGGTTGGCTTTGTCGGCCTGATTATTCCTCACTTGACCCGCTATCTCGTCGGGGTCGACTATCGCTGGATTATTCCATGCTCGGCCGTTTTGGGCGCCTTGCTCGTCGTCTTTGCCGACCTGGCCGCGCGAATGGTGAATCCGCCGTACGAAACACCTCTGGGAGCACTTATTGCGCTGATTGGCGTTCCGTTCTTCCTTTACCTCGCACGTAAAGAAAGAAGGGAGATGTAGATATGCAACCAGCTACGGCTCATTTCGATGCCCGCAAGCGCAGCAGGGGCATCCTCGTCATGACCATTTTGTCCGTGCTCATCCTGATCGCTTTCATCATCAGTATGAACACGGGATACATCCGTCTGTCGCCTATGGATCTGCTCATGACCTTGTTCGGGGCGGGTACAGAGAAGCAAAACCTGATTTTGTTTGATTTCCGTTTGCCGCGCATCGTCATTTCGATTTTGATCGGCGCTGGTCTGGCGGTTTCCGGCTGCATCATTCAAGGGATTTCCCGCAACGCTTTGGCCGACCCGGGGATTTTGGGGATCAACTCCGGCGCGGGCTTGATGGTCATGCTGTTCATTTCGTTCTATCCGTCGACGGCTGCCGCGCCTGTATTTTTGCTGCCGGTATTGGCTTTGGTGGGCGCGAGCCTGACGGCGGCACTGATTTTCGTTCTTTCCTATCAGCGGCACAAAGGCTTGTCGCCGATTCGCATCTTGCTGACCGGGATCGCGGTCGCTGCGGGCATGAGCGCGGCGATGATCGTGCTGACGCTCAAGCTGAGCCCGGACAAATACCAGTTCGTAGCCACCTGGCTTGCCGGAAGCATCTGGGGGACCAACTGGAAGTTCGTCCTGTCGCTCTTGCCGTGGATCGTCGTCCTGCTGCCTTTCGTCTTTTACAAGGCGCGGGTGATGAACGTCCTCAATCTGGGAGAGGAGCTGTCGATCGGCCTTGGCGCTCCGGTGGCGAGAGAGCAGCTCAAGCTGTTGGCCGCTTCGGTCGGACTTGCCGCATCGTGCGTAGCGGTCAGCGGCGGTATCGGCTTCGTCGGCCTGATTGGCCCGCACCTCGCCCGCAGGCTTGTCGGGCCGAAGCACGAGATGCTGCTGCCTACTTCTGCGTTGACAGGGG
The DNA here is from genome assembly GCF_000470975.2 of Brevibacillus sp. NSP2.1. Lineage (NCBI taxonomy): Bacteria > Bacillati > Bacillota > Bacilli > Caryophanales > Paenibacillaceae > Brevibacillus > Brevibacillus sp. NSP2.1. The sequence goes on from NZ_CP048274.1 coordinate 1,429,673, forward strand.
CGCTTCTGGTCATCGTCGCCGACACGATCGGACGCTGGATTTTGCAGCCGTCCGAGATTCCGACCGGGATCGTGGTCGCTGTCATCGGGGCTCCGTACTTCTTGTACTTGCTTGCCCGTTCGAAGGCGTAGAGAAAAGAGAGAGTCTGTCACTGCGGGGGGAGAGATATGAGGAACTGTGGGAGGTGGCCAGACGAGCGCAGTTGGAAGAGATGATCCGTTCCATGCCGGACGGGCTGGACACGCTGATCGGGGAGCGGGGAGTCAAGCTGTCCGGCGGTCAAAAGCAGCGTCTGTCCATCGCGCGGATGTTTTTGAAAAACCCTCCGATACTCATTCTCGATGAAGCGACCTCCGCTCTCGACACCGAGACGGAAGCGGCGATTCAGCAGGCTTTGGCGGAGCTTTCCCAAGGGCGTACAACGCTCGTGATCGCTCACCGCCTGGCGACGATCAAAAACGCAGACCGGATCATTGTCGTCGCCGACCAGGGAATTGTCGAGCAAGGGCATCACGACGAGCTTTTGCAGACGAAAGGCGTGTACAGCAGGCTGCACCAGGCGCAGTTCGGCTCGTAAGCGGGCAACTGCGTACACCTGGGCGCGGCAGCTTCGCTCTCCAGCGAAAACGAGCGAAAACGAATAAGGCCAAAAAAAGTGGCGAGCGTATCTTTCGAACCAGTGGTTTCGGGAGGTGCGCTCGCTTTTTTGATGGGCGACTGCGCTGTGTCCAGTCGGTCGGCCCCGCCTGGTAGGACAAGCGTTTCGGCCAGTTACGCCGGGCTGTTCTGTGCAAAAGAAACCGCCAGTCTCTCCTTTCGCGGTTGGTAATGCGCAGTTTGGTTGTATAATGGTGGTAGCAGAAAGGGTTTTCAGACAGCTTGGCTAACGGCAAGAAGAGGGGAGCCAGCAATCGTTCAGGGACGGGACAGGAAGGAGTGATGAGCGTGATCGACCGACTGGACCATCTGGTTTTGACTGTCCGTGATCTGGAAGCAACCTGCCAGTTTTACGAGCGCGTGCTTGGTATGCAGGTTGTAACTTTTGACAATGGCAGGCGGGCATTGCACTTTGGACAGCAAAAAATCAACCTTCATCTGGCAGGACGCGAATTTGAGCCGAAAGCGCGGCACCCGCAACCTGGCTCTGCCGACATATGCCTGATCGCAGCAGTGCCACTGGAACAAGTCATCGAGAAAATAACCGCATGTGGAGTCGAGATCGAGGCGGGGCCTGTACAGCGGACGGGGGCTACCGGACCGATTCGCTCTGTCTACGTGCGCGACCCGGATCAAAACCTCATTGAAGTGGCGGAGTATGCGCAAGCTGCTGATCTGTTGGCGAAGGAAGCGGCCGTCCAGGCAATTTCCGACGTGCTCAAGCAGCGCGAGCCGGGGATCATGGGCGCACAGCAAGCAGGGGTGTTTGGCATTTTGCTCCCGTTGGTGAAAATGGACGACGGCAAGCTCGGGGTCTTGTTTGAAAAGCGGGCCAGCACGATGCGCAGACAGGCGAACGAAATTTGTTTTCCCGGCGGCCGCGCAGAGGAAGGCGACGCGTCGAGGTGGGCGACGGCGCGCCGGGAGACGAGCGAGGAGCTGGGCGTGCCGTTAGAGAAGATTCACTACGTCGGCGAGCTGGATCGGCTGATCGGGCCGGGACATGCCGCTATTTACCCGTTTGTAGGCTACGTGGAGGGGATCGCGGACATGAAGCCGAATCCCGACGAGGTCGGCGAGGTGTTCGTCATCGCGCTTGAGCGGCTGGCTGCCGCCGAGCCTTCCACGTACACCTCAGCGCTTGTCACCGAGCCGGAGGAAGACTTTCCTTACCATCTGATTCCCGGCGGCAAACGGTATCCGTGGCGCACAGGCACGGTCGAGCATCTGTTTTACGAGCTGGACGGACGAGTCATCTGGGGACTGACTGCCCGTGTGCTGGCGCATTTTCTCGAACGGCTGCAAAGCGAGGGCTGGTCTCGCAAGTAAAAAAGCAACAGACAAAGGGAGTGGATGAAGCATGTGGAAAGGAAATCCGGTTACGTCACGTCTGCAAATCAAATGGCCGATCATCCAGGCGCCGATGGCGGGGGGAGCAACTACGCCGGCACTGGTCGCAGCCGTCTCGGAAGCAGGCGGACTGGGCACGCTCGGAGCGGCCTACATGAGTCCGCAGCAAATCCGCGAAGCGATACACGCCATTCGCGAGCGGACAGACAAGCCTTTTGGCGTCAATCTGTTCATCCCGGAAGACTTCGACCAGGAGCAGCCGATCGCGGCGAATGTGGCTGCGGCGCTCAACGAGGTGCGGCGCGAGCTGGACATCCCGGAAAATCCTGAGGTCACGAGCTTCGCCGAAAATTTTGCCGAGCAGTTGGCCGTCGTGCTGGAAGAAGTGCCTGCGGTCTTCAGCTTTACGTTTGGCATGCTCGATGCGCGCTCGCTCCAGGCGTTGAAGCAAAAAGGGGTGACGGTCATCGGGACGGCTACGACGGTGCGCGAGGCAGTAGCTCTCGAAGCTTGCGGAGTGGACATGATTGCAGCGCAGGGCAGTGAAGCGGGCGGGCATCGCGGCTCGTTTTTGCCGGACGCTCCCAACAATCTGATCGGCACGATGGCATTGGTGCCGCAGATTGTGGATCGGGTGAAAATTCCTGTCATCGCGGCAGGCGGGATCATGGACGGACGGGGCATCGCCGCCGCTTTCGCGCTGGGAGCGCAGGCGGCACAGCTCGGAACGGCGTTTTTGACGTGTGCGGAAAGCGGAGCGCATCCTTTGCACAAGCAAGCCATCCGGGAGACGAGCGACGAGAGCCTCGTGTTGACGCGTGCCTTTTCCGGAAAATGGGCGAGAGGCATCCAGAACGACTTCATGCGAAAAATGGCGCCGCTGGAGCACGAACTGCCGACCTATCCGGTGCAAAATGCGCTGACCAAGGACATTCGCGCCGCTTCCGGCAAACAGCAGCAAACAGCGTACATGTCGATGTGGGCCGGGCAGGCAGCGCCACTTGGTAGAGAGCTGGGAGCGGGCGAGCTCGTCTTGCAGTTGGTGGAGGAAACGAAGCGGGTATGCGGCAGCCTCGTGTAGAGCAGCCCGATCAACAGACTACGGCAGTGCCGTGACGGAGGAAAGCAACATGAAACAGGAGTACGCTCTCAAAGGGAAAATCATCGCAGAGGGGCAAGCAATCGCAGACGGCTTGGTCGTAGTGGCGGACGGAACGATTGTGTATGCCGGGGACGCAGCGGGCTACGCCAAGCCGTTGCCGACAGAGGTGGTGGCAACAGGGACAGGCTGGATTTGCCCTGGCTTCGTAGATATGCACATGCACGGCATTGACGGACACGATACGATGGACGGCACGCCTGAATCTTTGCAGGCAATTTCCACGACGCTGGCGCGGTATGGCGTGACCTCGTTTTTGGCGACGACGATGACAGCGCCTTACGAGGAACTGGAGCCTGTGCTGGAAAACATCGCGCAGGTCAGCAGGCAGGGGCTTTTGGGGGCGCAGGTGATCGGCATTCATCTGGAAGGGCCGTGGATCAACCCGCGCTACAAAGGGGCACAAAAGGAAGAAAACATCGCGCTGCCCAAGCTGGAAGCCGTACAGCGGCTGTACGAACTGGCGCAAGGTCTGATGAAGGTCGTGACGATCGCGCCGGAGCAGCCGGAGGCGCTCGAAGCGATTGCCTGGCTGAAGGAACAGGGCGTGATCGTCTCGGCAGGGCATACCGGAGCGACGTTTGCCCAGGCGGCTGAAGCGGTCGACGCAGGCGTGCGCCATTTCACGCACTGCTTCAACGCCATGACCGGACTGCATCACCGGGAGCCGGGCGTCGTCGGAGCGGCGATGTATCACGAGCATCTGAGCACCGAGCTGATTGCAGACGGCATTCACGTTCATCCGGCGGTGATGCGCATTTTGTACCGGGTGAAAACGGCAAAGCGGCTCGCGCTGGTCAGCGACTCCATGCGGGCGGCGGCGCTGGGCGAAGGAACGTACGATCTCGGCGGGCAAGAGGTGCGCGTCCGTGAAAATCAGGCCAAGCTGGCCGACGGGACGCTCGCTGGAAGCATCCTGACGTTGAACAGGGCAGTCGGCAACATGGTGACGCTCAGCGGCGTGCCGCTGCCGGAAGCGGTAGAGATGGCCTCCCATACGCCTGCCTCGATTCTCGGCTACGGCGAGCGAAAAGGCCGCCTGGCAGCCGGCTACGATGCGGACATTGCGGTGCTGGATGAAAATTTTGACGTGGCGATGACATTCGTTGCCGGAAAGAACGTGTACGCGCGCTCCAATTGAAAAGGCAAGGGTGAAAAAAAGCAGTTCGAGCTGTCAGCTTCACAGCTCGGACTGCTTTTTGCTTGGGGGACGACGCTTACGCTTTTGTTGGCTGCAAGGCATTGGGGCCAAACCAGATTTTTTGAAAGTCGAGCCAGCCGGACGGATGGATGGAGACGCCGCGAACCGATTTGTGATAGGAGGTTTGCGTTTTTTTCTGCACGAGATACAGCACGGCATGGTGTTCCTTGATGAGCGCTTCCACTCGTGCGAGCTGTTGCCGCCGCACAGACTCGTCAGCCTCCCGGAAGAGGGCAGACAGCTCTTTGTCGATCGTCTCGGCCAGGGCGGCATCGAAGGCGGGCAGGAAGTAGTTTTTTTGCATGTACATTTCTAGTTCACTGATTTCATCCTGGCTTAAAGCATTTCCGAAAAGCAGGCAGTCATGCGCGGGCAGAGTCCCGTGGTCCGCAAATCGAACGGTTCGCGGATGGCGACTTCGACCGGGATGCCGCAGGACTGGCAGCGCGCCTGAATCCAGCGGGCGTCCGGCTCATGGTAGGATGTCGTCACGAGCCGCAAAGTCTCTCCCTGATAACCGCTTTCTGCCAGCAATGCGGCAATGTCCGCGCGATTTTGACGGGGAGCGCTGTCCGCAGCCAAAGTCGCCAGAGCGGGGGAGTACGGGCGAAAGCCTTTGGCCGGATAGATGCGATCTCCGCCCAATTCCGCCACTATCAGCTCGCGATCGATCAACAGATCGAGCGCCTGGCGAAACTTCGGGTGGTTTTGCGGGCCTGTCTGCCACTGGTTGAAGATGAGCAGGTTGCAGCAGGAAAACAGCGTCTCCAGATCACACCAGTCGCTGCTGGCGCGAACGGCTGCCTCCCGCAATGCCTCCGCCTTCGCCGCCGCTTCGTGCGACATCATGACAGCGGTCCAGTCCGGCTCCCGCAGGCTGCCTGTTTCCAGGTCGGGGAACAGCAGAATTTCCACGCGGTCGAGCTGCGGTCTGCCCTGAAAATGAGCCGGGAACGCCTCCAAAATACAAATCCCTTCGTCGAGGCGGACCAGTTGGAACGGGCCGGTGCCAACCGGATTTTTCCCAAACGTCTCCGCCGCCTCCTGGACGATCTCCTCTGGAACGATGCTGGCAGGAGGGGCCGCAAGCAGGCGCAAAAACAAGTAATTCGGCTCCTGCAGCACGATCCGCACCGTTCTGGCATCGACCGCCCCGATCTGTTCGATTCCCCGGAACATCCAGCTCGCTTCGTACAAGTCCGGGTTTGCGCGCAGCCGTTCCAGGGAAAACACGACATCGCGCGCGGACAGCTCCCGGCCGTGATGAAAAAGGATGTTTTTCTTCAAGTGAAACGTCCATTCCCGGTGGTCGGCGCTGTGCTCCCAGGAATGGGCGAGTGCTCGGATGAATCGCACGGCTGTCCGCGTCGTACTGAACGAGCGTATTGAACAACTGTCCGACCAAATGCGCGTCGAAGTGGTAATACAGCTTTCCGGGGTCCAGCGTGACAATCGTGCGGTAGACGGGGAAGCGCAACACGTCCTGATAGCGGTTCGCCTCGTTCAACGTGCAATACCCGAGTCCTGCTGACAGCCATTCCATGAACTGTTCTTTGACGGCAGGCTTGCCGAAGCGGTTCAATAGTTCCATCGCTTCCTTGACGTCGCCTTGCTCCATGCGCTGCTTCCCTTCCTGCAGCAAAATCGCATCGGCATCGGCGACAAACGTCAGGACGGAGGCATGGCCACGGCCGCGGCCGGACTGCCACTCGATCCAGTTTAATTCAGCCAGCTTGCGCACGATCAGCTTGGCGTTGCGAGGCGTGCAGTGCCAAAGCCCGCTCAGCTTTTCAATCGTGACGGGGAACGGCTTTGCCGTTGCTTCTTGTTGAAAAAACTGGCGCAGCTTTAAAAAATAAAGAACGGTAACGTACAAAGCCCCCCTTCCTGTGCAAAAAGGTGACAGAACTCACGCAAAGCTTACCCTTTTTACCCTCTGTCGGATCAATATACTGAAGATAACACGACAGACCAAAAACAGGAATGGGGAAGCGGTGTACGCGGCCGTCCTGGTCGTGTTCATGCTCCTGTTCAAGCAAGAGCTGCGCGAGCGTTCGACCTCTGTAACGATGCGCGAAATGGCGCGGATCGTCTTCACCGACAAAGTGTTCCTCAACTTGCTGCTCGGCAACCTGTTTGTAGCCGGAGCCTACTCGCACCTGGATACGACGCTTGCGCAGTACATCGGCCACGACCGGATCGAGGAGATGCTCGTCACCTATTTGGACGGCATCCCGGAAGTGTGCCTGTCCAGCTTGCGTCTGGCGCTGCTCTCCGGCGACTGGATTCCGCTGACGCTGCCCGATCAGATGGCAAAACGTCTGCCGTTTGCCCAGACGGTCAGCATGGGCGGTGCCACGGAAGCGGCGATCTGGTCTATTTACCATCTGTACAAAGGACTTTTGCCAAACTGGCGCAGCATCCCGTACGGACGTCCTCTCGCCAACCAGGGCTTCCGGGTGCTCGACTCGCAACTGCGCGATTGCCCCGTGTGGGTAACGGGCGAGCTGTACATTACCGGACACGGCCTGGCCCAAGGGTACGTGGGCGACGAGAAGCTGTCGGCAGAGCGCTTTTTCCTGCATCCGGCAGATGGACAGCGGCTCTATCGCACAGGAGATTTGGGCCGCTATACGCCGGGCGGCGAAATCGAGTTTTTGGGCCGCGAAGACAACCAGGTCAAAATTCGCGGCCACCGCATCGAGCTGGGGGAAATCGAATCAGCGCTACTCAAGCATCCGGCAGTAGCCGCAGCAGGCGTCGTGCTGGATGAGGCGAGCGACGAGCCGGCTTTGCTCGGAATCGTGGAGACGGCCCGCAAAAAGGACCGTGACCGCACAGCCGAAGCGGCCGAATTTGCGCAACTGACGAGCGGTATCGGCGAGGCGGCAGGGGAGATCGCGGCGCACATCAGCGCCCGGCAAATCGAAGAAGCGATGGCCAGCCTGGATCGGGCCGTGCTCCATTCGATGCTGCGCGCGCTGCAAACGCTCGGATTTTTTGCAAAAGGCCAGGCGCAATCGCTGGAAGAAGTGCTGCAAGCGGGGAGCATCCTGCCGAAATACCACTGGCTGGCGCGGCGCTGGGTGGCGAAGCTCGCCGAAGCGGGCATGCTGACCGAGCAGGCGAAAGGGCAGTACCGCAGCGAGCTTGCCGTAGATGACGAGCTTGTCCGCGAGAACTGGACAGAGGCAGAGGCGATCTGGACGAACATGCTGGGGACGGCAGGATTTACCGCCTACGTCCGCAAAAACGCCGAGAAGCTGCCGGAGCTGCTCGGCGGCCAGGAGGACCCGGTAGCGCTCCTGTTCCCGGAGGGCAAATTCGACCACGTCCATACGCTGTATATCGAGCACATCATGGCGAACTACCTGAACAAATGCATGTGCCTGCTTTTACAGCGCATCGCCGAAAAGCAAGGGAGCAAGCCGCTGCGGATTTTGGAGGTCGGAGCCGGAACCGGAGCGACGACAGGACATGTCCTCAAGGCGCTCGAAGGCTACCCGATCGAATACGTCTTTACCGATGTGGCCACGTTTTTCATTCCGGGCGCCAAACAGCGCTTTGCCCAGTATCCGCACGTAAGCTTCGGCGTCTTTGACGTCGACCAGGACTACCGCGCCCAAGGCTTTGCGCCGAACAGCTTCGACGTCGTGCTGGCAGCCGGGGTACTGGAAAATGCCCGCGACATCCCGGCGAGCATGCGCAGGCTGCGGGAGCTGATTCGCCCGGGCGGCTGGTTCGTCTTCACCGAGCCGACTATCGAGCATTTGTGGATTTTGGCCTCGCAGGCGTTCATGATGATGGAGCCGGGAGACGAGCTGCGCCTGGAGACGTCCTACCTCGATCGTCACGACTGGCTGCGCCAGCTTCAGGAAGAGGAAAACGAGCCGCTGCTGCTGCTGCCGCAAGAGGACGACAAGCTGACCGCGCTCGGGTTCCACCTGTTTGCCAAACGGATGAAGCAGGAGCGCCTGGCAGTGGAGGCGACGGAGCTGGAAGCGTTTTTGGCCGGACAGGTGCCTGCCTACATGCTGCCTCAGCACTTGCAAGTAGTCGATGCGCTGCCGTTGACCGGAAACGGCAAGGTAGACCGGCGCACCTTGGCAAAATGGCGTCCTGCTGCCAACGGGACACAGGTGGCGGCGGCTTTCGTCGAGGAAGGACTGGACGCGCTGGAAACAGAGCTTGCCCGGCTGTGGGCGGAAGCGCTCGGCCTGGCTGGCATCGGCAAGTCGCAAAGCTTTTACGAACATGGCGCCGACTCGCTCATCATGGCGCAGGTGGCAGGAAAGTTGCGCGACAAGCTGGCGGAGGACCCGGAGCACGAAGCGATTCCGTTCGACGCCCTGCTGCGGCAAATGCTGAACTACCCGACCGTCGCCGATCTGGCCGAGTTCATCCGCTCGCGCAGACAAGTTACGGAGCGCGAGAGCGTAGCTGTGTGGCCCGGCAAGCAGGACGGCTCCAGCAATGCCGTACTGATTCCGTACGGCAGCGCGCAGGAAGGGCCGCTCCGCGTCGTGTTCCACGCCGTTTTGGGCACGATGGACATTTTCCGGCCTCTGCTTTTGCACCTCCAAGCGCAAAAAACGGGCAGCATCGTAGGGGTGGCAATTGCCGATATGGAAAAATACTGCTCACTGGAGCCGTCCGAGCTGATCGAGACTGTGGCTGACGACTACGCCGAATGCCTGCTGGCAGGCGGCCACAGCGAAATGCAGTTGATCGGCTACTCCCTCGGCGGCCTGATTGCCGTCGAGGTCGCCAGACGACTGATGGAGCGAGGGATTCAGGTCGTCGATCTCGTGCTGATCGACATTCCGCCGATCTTCACCGAAGTGGATGACGATCTGCTCGTCGAAACGCTGTTTGTGCCCAACCTGAACATCACGCTGGCGCAGGCAGGCTTTGGGCAGGTCGATGAAAATGACCTGGCGCGCGGCGTCATGAAGCTGGTTGAACAGCATGGGGACTGCATCCCGCAAGGCGCCGCCGTGACCATCGGCGGAGACGCGGGGCTGGATCGGGTCGGAGAGCTGTTCCGCAACATGGCGGCTGTCAGCAAACGGGAGCGCTTCGCGGCTTACGTCTGCGCGAAAGCCAAGGCAACCGGGGAAGAGATGCCGATCGAGATGGCGGAAGGCTTGTGCCAGGTGTTCCGCCAAAGCTTCAAGGCCGCCCGTTATACGCCGCTGCCGTACATGGGCGACATCCGCTTCCTGTTGGCGAGCGAGCCGTTCTTGTTCCTGCCGCGCACGGATGATACGACTCTCGCATTCTGGCAAGATGTGTGCCTGGGCGAGCTGGAAGTGACGACGATCGCAGGAAACCACTTCAGTTGCATGGTCGAGCCGAATGCAAGCAAGCTGGCGCAACTGCTGGCAGCGCCGTTCACGCAAAAATAAACGCCCGCAACCTCGGGAAATGAAGAGCGACAATGCGTCTTGAGAGGGATGGCTCCGCTGTGCGTGCTAAAAAAAGCAGGACAGCAGGAAGCATCCCTCTTCTTTTTTTCGGAAGGCAGACGCTACCGGGCAGCTTTTTTCCTGCTTTGGTCCCAGGGGGAAAAGGCTGCGCTGCCTGGGCATTCGTGGTACCCTATTGCCAACGAGTCAACCAATTCCGCTCCAGCAACGATTTTGTCGGCCCAAGCGGGCGAATGAGAAAGGATGGTACCGATGAGCCATAGCGACTCCCCGATCAAAGAGCAGTCGCCCCTCTGTCAACGCACCAAACAGATCGGCAACAGAACCTTCGTCGTGACCTGCCGGGAGTTTCTGGCAAAGCAGGCCGATTTTTTGCTCGATCTGTTTGCGGATGTGGAAAACGAGAGCGGGCCGCTGCGAAACGGCGCGAAAATTCAAGTAGGCTGGACAATTTTAATTGTCAATGAACGAGAGGGACACGAAGGACAAATGGAAATTGTCGCACCGGACTACGACACGAATCCGTTTACAGAAACAAACCGCGACTTGTCCGTGTCCCTCTACGTCCAGATGGCGCAAAACCACTGTCTGCAAACGTTGCAGCTCGCAGGAGAAACCGCGCTGTTCCAGGACAAGATCGTGGTGGCAAAAGGGGCGCTAGAAGAGGAGCACGTCTATTTGCAGCGCGCCGAACAAGCAGAAGCAGGCGACTCCGGCTGGTATCTCGGGCCTGTACAGGGCGAGGTGGACAGCGACGGGCTGGAATCGTACTACATTTTCCAACTGCTAAAACGCCGTCCCTCTCTTTTGCAGGCGTTGGCGCTGCCGTGCGGCTACATCGCCGTGCTCAAGGGTGACCAGATTGAGGCGGTGCTGGACGAACATGACGAAAACGTGTGGCCGACGCTGCACTAGAAGCGGCCAGGATACCGACAACGTTTGCAACGACGCACCAGCGCGTAAATGGGCTACTGGCGGTCTTTATTGAAGCCAGCAAATGGTGATGTTATCATGGGTGGGGAAAAAGCGAGCACGAAGAGACAGGGGAGGTAGCACGTTGTGAAAATCGCAGTAGTAGGAAGCATCAATATGGATCTCGTCTCCCACGTCCACCATCTGCCCAAGGCAGGAGAAACGATTTCCAGTCATGACTTCCGGCTGATTCCAGGCGGCAAAGGGGCCAATCAGGCAGTGGCCGCCGCGCGTCTCGGCGCACACGTTTCCATGATCGGGATGGTGGGCGAAGACGAGAACGGGAGCAAGATGCTGAACAGCTTGACAGAGGCGCGCGTTCACGTGGAAGGAATCAAACGCTCGGGGACGACGGGCATGGCTTTTATCAATGTGAGCGATGACGGGGAAAACAACATTGTGCTCGTCCCGGGAGCCAATGCGCAAATGAGCGTGGAGCACATCGAGCAGAACCTGTCCATTCTTGTGGAGAGCGACGTCGTGCTGCTGCAACTGGAAATTCCGCTTCCCGTAGTGGAGTACGTCGTGAAAAAGGGGTCCGGACTCGGCAAGCTGGTTATTTTGAATCCGGCTCCGGCGCAGGCGCTGTCACCTGAGCTGCTGCAGTACGTCCACACGTTGACGCCAAACGAGACAGAGCTTGCGAGCTTGAGCGGCATGCCGACTGCTACGCTTTCAGAAGTCGAGGCGGCGGCGAAAAAGCTCTTGGCAAGCGGGCCCAAGCGGGTTATCGTGACGCTGGGCGAAAAAGGCGCTCTGCTGGTGACCCCAGACGGGGCGACGCACGTCCCTGCTTGCCGGGTAGAGCCTGTGGACACGACGGCGGCTGGCGATTCGTTTACCGCGGCTTTTGCCGTCGGGATCGCCAAAGGGATGCCGGAAGCAGAAGCGGCGGCATTCGCCAGCAGAGTGGCGGCGATCGTCGTGACCAGACGCGGGGCGCAGCCGTCCCTCCCGACGCTTGCGGAAGTAGAGGCGCACGCGTTTTAAGGAAACCACAATTCATGCAGACCAAACGAAAAAGCAAACGGTTTTTGGAGCGAACAGTTCCAAAGGCTCGTTTGCTTTTTGCTTTTCCTTGTTCGTTATCCGCGCTTTTGCAACAGCTCCAGAACCCATTCGCACCAGGCGATGTCTTCTTTCATCCGCCGCGCTCCCCACGAGAGCAAAATGTACTCGCCAAACGCCGGATGGTCCGGGTGGTCGGGCGGGTGGGGATGGTCGACAGCATCAGCCTGGTACTCCTGAATGTAGTGCTCGTACATGTCCAGATGCTCGCGGCATTGCTGGATGCGCTCGACAAACATCGTCGCAGCGGCATTTTCATCAGCGAGCCCGAGGCAGTACGTTTTCAGGACCAGCTCGTCCCGGACGACAGGCTCTGCTGCCGGCTCACTGAGCCAGACTTGCAGCGCGATCTGCCCTTTTTCTGTAATCGAATACACTTTTTTATCAGGACGATCCGTCTGGTGGATGCGAGTGAACTCCAGGTAGCCCTCCTGTTCCAGCTTGGCCAGCAGCGGGTAAATCTGGCTGTGCTTGGCCTGCCAAAATGGTTGAAGCTGGAGCATCAAATCGTAGCCAGAACTGGGCGTGCGGGCGACCAGCCCCAGGAGTCCATACGCGAGTGTGTTCAAGTGAAAAGCCTCCTGACTTTTACGAATCTCAAGATCATTATAGGAAGGGTTTTTCGGCGAGGCAATAGCGAACCTGCGTCCTGCTTAGCTTTTCCCAAGCTTATGTGCAAAATCCAAAGAAACCCTCTTGAAAGTCAAAGAAGGTCAAACTATAATAAAGTCATCGAAGGTCAGAGAAGGTCAAACGACACTGAACCTTCCGGGAATCAAAACGTGCACGTCAACATTCCAAAATAAACATTTTGGGGGTATGAAAACATGCAATGCGAAATCTGCAAACAACGACAAGCAACTGTTTCCGTTCATATACAAGTGCAAAACAACCGGCAAGCCTACCAGCTTTGCAAGGAATGCCACGCCAAGCTGGGCAGCAAAATGGGAATCGGCATGGGCATGGGCTTCACTCCGTTTTCCTCCTTCTCCGCTCTGGACGAGTTCCTGCAAGGCTTCGCCCAGGCGCAAGCGAAGGGCGGCAAGCCTAAAGCGCAAGAGCCGCAAGCACCGGACCGCGGCGGCATTCTCGACGAGCTGGGCCGCAATTTGAACGATGCGGCGCGCGCCGGGCTGATCGATCCGGTGATCGGACGCGACCAGGAAATCGAGCGCGTCATCGAGATTTTGAACCGCCGCAACAAAAACAACCCGGTTCTGATCGGGGAGCCAGGGGTAGGGAAGACGGCGATTGCGGAAGGACTGGCGCTGCGCATTACCGAAGGGCAAGTGCCTGCCAAGCTGAAAAACAAGCAGGTGTACGTGCTGGACGTTGCTTCGCTGGTAGCGGGCACAGGGATTCGCGGGCAGTTCGAGGAAAAGATGAAGCAAGTCATCGCCGAGCTGCAAGCGCGTAAAAACGTCATTTTGTTCGTCGATGAAATTCACCTGCTGGTAGGCGCTGGCTCTGCGGAAGGCTCCATGGACGCAGGCAACATCCTCAAGCCTGCCCTGGCGCGCGGCGAGTTGCAGTTGATCGGGGCTACCACATTGAAAGAGTACCGCATCATCGAAAAAGACGCTGCGCTGGAGCGCCGCCTGCAGCCAGTGATGGTCAAAGAGCCAACAGTGGAAGCCGCCATCGAAATTTTGCAAGGGCTGCGTCCGAAGTACGAGGCGTTCCACCAAGTCTCCTACTCCGACGAAGTGATCCGGGCTTGCGTGGAATACTCGCACCGCTACATTCAGGACCGTTTCCTGCCTGACAAGGCGATTGACCTGATGGATGAAGCGGGCTCGCGCCTGAACCTGCGTTCGTCCGGGGCAGACACCGCCCACCTGCATGAGCGGCTGGCGCAAATCAACCAGGAGAAAAAAGCCGCGACCGAGCAAGAAAACTACGAGCAAGCAGCCCGCCTGCGCGACGAGGAAGCAGAAATTCTCGCCAAGCTCGATCAACTGGATGGAGCGGCCAATCGCGTGCAGGTCGAAGTGGCAGACATTCAGGAGATGATCGAGCAAAAGACAGGCATTCCGGTCCGCAAGCTGCAAAGCGACGAGCAAGAGCGGATGAAAAATTTGGCGGCGCATCTCGAAGCCAAAGTGATCGGCCAGTCCGAAGCCGTCAAACAGGTCGCCAAGGCGATTCGCCGCAGCCGCGCCGGACTGAAGCCGAAAAACAGACCGATTGCCTCCTTCCTGTTCGTCGGGCCGACTGGCGTAGGGAAAACCGAGCTGTCCAAGGCGCTCGCCGAGGAGCTGTTCGGTACGCGCGATTCGATGATCCGTCTCGACATGAGCGAGTACATGGAGAAGCATTCCGTCTCCAAGCTGATCGGTTCGCCACCAGGGTATGTGGGCCACGAGGAAGCAGGGCAGTTGACCGAGCGCGTGCGCCGCAACCCGTACAGCATCATTTTGCTCGATGAGATTGAAAAGGCACACCCTGACGTCATGCACATGTTCCTGCAAATTTTGGAGGACGGCCGCTTGACAGACAGCCAGGGCCGCACCGTGAACTTCAAGGAAACCGTCATTATCGCGACGAGCAACGCGGGTGTGACCGAGCGCAAAATCTCCGTCGGCTTCGGAGCAGAGTCGCCTAAGCCTGGCACCGTGCTCGACTCGCTGGGCGCGTACTTCAAGCCGGAATTTTTGAACCGCTTCGACTCGATCATTTCTTTCGCTCATCTGGAAAAACACGATCTGGTCAAAATCGTCGAGCTGCTGCTGCAAGATGTCATGGCAAATCTGAAAGAGCAAGGCATGGAGCTTGCCGTTACAGACGCCGCCAAGGAAAAGCTGGCAGAGCTGGGCTACAACCCCGCATTCGGGGCGCGTCCGCTGCGCCGTGTCATTTCGCAGTACGTAGAGGACGGCATCGCCGACCTGGTGATGGAGGAAGCGGATGTGCGCTCGATCGTAGTCGATGTTGAGGAAGACCGCATTCGCGTGAAAAAAGCATAAAGACCCGCCAGACGGCAGGTCCCGAAACGAGAAGAACCCCTTTTGCCGAGGCCACTGAAGAACTTAGGTTTTGCCGGTGACTTGAGATTTTTGTAAAAAAATAAGCGACACCTGTTCCGTTTTTCCTGGCAGGTGTCGCTTTTTTGTTACTGCATTTCCCTTTTATTCGTCATATATAAAGGAGAAATCCACAAGTTCATTGATTTGGCGCAACATGTTATCTTTAGGGACAACAAGGTCATAGAGTGCGGTGTAGGGACTAAACGCAAATGAGATCTGTGGCTGGAACATGGGGCTTCAACCCTTTCGCCGTGATGCTTTAAGTATACATAGAAAAAGGTACAGCCGCCTCAAAAATGAGGGGACTGTACCTTCTTTGTAAGTAAAGACTTTTTCAGTGGCCTCTTTTGCCGGGGGGTTCTTTTTTGCTTGCGGACGATTCAGTCATTTCCCGCTTGCTTGTTCACCGTATGCAGCAGTTGTCTTTTTGCCCGAATTTTTCGCACCAGGAGTCCTATCAACAAAATCGGGATCATCAGCAAAAACACGTACAAGGAGACATGACCGACCATGTTTTCCGCCATCCGCCCATAATAATAAAACAGGAAGCCGACGACGTAAAATTTGACAGCCCTTCCGATGGCCGCGTAGCCAATCAGCTTCCAGAGCGGGTAGTTCAGACAGCCGGACAAGATCGTAAACACTTTGAACGGGATCGGCGTAAACGAGCCGACAAAAATGGCGACTTCGCCCCGTTTTTGAAACATCTCCGTCGCCGAGTCAATCCATTCTTTTTTGAGCAGTTTGTACAGGACAGAGTGACCCAAGAGTTTGCCGAGATAGTAACCGACTGGTGTTCCAAGCAGACAGGCGATATATCCTGCCGTAGCAATCCATAAAGCCGAGGATGGATCGATCAGGCTTAATGAAACCTGCAGAAAGAACACGGGAACGGGGAAGATGATGGCGTCTGCAAAAGAATGGATGACGACTCCCCAAATGCCGTATTCCATCAAAAAATCTAAAACGTTCTGAACCATTTCATTCTCCTTTGTCCATCTCTCAAAATCCGCCTGCTGCGGCGGAAAAAATGGGTAGAGTCATGTTGCGAACCGCCAATCAAGCTCGCGCCGGATTTTTACCTTTCTTCATTATAACCGCATCGCATGCAATACCGCCATCAACTGATTGATTCCTTTTTCAACCGCTTCTTCCTTGACGTTGGATACGTCTAGCTTCAATATATTTTCTCTGGGAATCTTGGAATAGCTTTTCAAATAAATCGTGCGGCCGAAGCGGTCGTAGGCGAACAGCGGGTCTGCCTTGCTGTCGTGCTCCAGATCCGCCATATGGTCGTCTTCCACGATGTAGACGTCGTATTGCTGCGCCAGCTCGGCAATCCGCTGTTTTTCTTTGCGGCTGTACGTCGTTCCGAGCGGGCTGTGGAAGCGCGGCATCGTGTAAAAAAATTTGATCTTTTCTGTACGAAACAGTCGTTCCAACTCGTCCAGATCAATCCCTTGCGCCGTTCGCCGGATGCCTTTTACCGGAAGCTTGTGCAACTGCACATATTCGATAAACAGGTGGTAGCTCGGCTGCTCGATCAGCACGGTTTCCCGGCCGTTCGGAAACGGGATCGTACACAAGATGGACAGCGCCTGCTGAACGCCTGCCGTGATGAACATGTTCGCAGGCTTGGCAAACACCTGATGGTTCGCGAGGTGCCTGGCGATCACGGGGATCAGCGTCGGCAAGCCTTTGGGAGTGCCGTACAGAAACAGATCGTTGCGGTACGTCTCAATCGCTTTATTGATACAGTGCTGGAAGTCGAGATAGGGAAACACGTCCGGATCAGGGGCAGAGGTGGCAAAGTCGATGATGTCTGTATCCTTTTGCTCGGCTTCCCGCTCTTTTTTCACGACGTAAAAGCCGCTGCGGTCTACCGAGTAGATGAGGTGACGCTTTTCCAGTTCGTTCAAAGCCGAAATGACAGTGCTTTTGCTGCATTGATACCGGGCAGACAGCTCGCGGATGGAGGGCAGCTTGTCTCCGTCCTGGTAGGCGAGGCTTGCGAGATTGTGTATCGGTACAGATCGGCTTTTTTTGCATTGTAGCACGATTGGCGCCACATTACTATGAAAGCAAGAAGAACAGTTGCATATGCAACGATTGAGGAGAGATTTGTTTGAAAGATCAACCAAAAGCGATACTGGCTGCCCTGCTGAATGCCCTGATCGTCGGCCTGTCTTTTCTATTCGTCAAAATGGCGCTCACGGCAGCAAGTCCGCTTGATACGATGGCGCACCGCTTTACCGTGGCGCTTGTCGCAGCTTCGATTCCGCTTGTGTGCGGCTGGATTCGGCTGTCGATCAAGCCGCGGGATATGTTGTCCATTCTGCCGCTTGCCTTGCTCTATCCGGCGCTCTTTTTCGGGCTGCAGACGTTCGGGCTGGTCTACACGACATCGTCGGAGGCGGGCATTATTACGGCGACAGTGCCGATCTTCACGATGATAATGGCCGCCTTGTTTCTGAAAGAGACGTCGACCTGGCTGCAAAAGCTGTCCACGCTCCTGTCTGTCGCGGGCGTCGTGTTCATTTTCGCGATGAAAGGAGCGGGGGTGGGGATGGGCGACAGCATCGGGACGGTTTTGATCCTGCTGTCGGCTCTTTCGCTGGCCGGGTATAGCGTGCTCGCCAAGAAGATGACAAAAGCCTTCCATTATATAGACGTAACGTATATGGTTTCGGTTATCGGTTTTGTGTCATTTAATGCGCTGGCTTTGATCCGGCACGGCTCGGAAGGAACGCTGTCCGCCTTTTTCGTGCCGTTCAGCCATTCGCCGTTCGTCATCGCAATCTTGTACTTGGGGGTGCTGTCTTCGTTGGTGACGTCGTTCATGACGAATTTTGCCCTCTCGAAAATGGAAGCGTCAAAAATGAGTGTATTCAACAACCTGTCTACGATCGTGACGATTGCGGCTGGCGCGCTTTTCCTGCAAGAACAGCTCGCCTACTACCACCTGCTCGGCGCTCTCATGATTATTTTGGGCGTAGTCGGGACCAATTTCCTAGGGAACAAACAGCGCGCAGCACAGGTTGGGCGCACGCCAAAATCGCCTTCGCTGTAGCGGGCAGCGGGCAATCCGAACAGGCGACGGAGCAGAGAACATTGGTGCTGCTCCGTCTTGTTTTTGTTCGGTTTTGTCTGGAAGACGATCTGCAAAAAAAATCAGGGGCCAATGCGGGTGAAACTGTTTACAAAAACCAGCTAACACGATATAGTTACCTAGATTGCTATGAGTATAATGACATATGGTGAGATGACAGAATGAAAACGATTATTCATCTGGATTCAATTGAAAAAAGCTTTCACGGTTCCATCGTCGTCCCCTCTTTTTCTCTCTCCATTGAAGAAGGGGAGTTTTTGACGTTGCTCGGCCCGAGCGGCTGTGGCAAGACGACGCTTTTGCGGATGATTGCTGGATTTGAGGAGCCGACCTCCGGGGAGATTTTTCTCGACGAGAAGCCGCTCACCCATGTGCCTCCTTACCAACGGGACATGAACATGGTGTTCCAGCAATACGCCTTGTTTCCGCACATGACTGTCGAGCAAAACATTTTGTTCGGATTGAAAATGAAAAAGGTAAGTGCCAGTGAGCAAAAGAAGCGCCTGGAGGAAGTGTTGCAGTACGTGCAACTGACCGAGCTGAGAAAGCGCACGCCGAAGCAGCTCTCTGGCGGACAGCAGCAGCGGGTAGCGATCGCCCGGGCGATTATCAACAATCCGCGCGTCCTGTTGTTGGACGAGCCACTTGGCGCCTTGGACTACCAGTTGCGCAAAAGCTTGCAGTTGGAGCTGAAAAACCTGCAAAAAAACCTCGGGATCACGTTCATCTACGTCACCCATGACCAGGAAGAAGCGATGGCGATGTCAGACCGGATCGCGGTCATGAACAAGGGACGGATCGAGCAGATTGCTTCCCCGGCAGAGATTTACAACCATCCGCAAACGCTGTTTGTCGCTACGTTTATCGGCGAGAACAACATTTTCCGCGAAAACGGCACGAACACAGCGGTCCGTCCGGAAAAGATCAAGCTGTATCAGCCGCATACGGAGCCTGAGAAGCACAAGAAGCAGGGGACGATTACCGACGCGGTATTCCTCGGCAACCTGCGCAAAGTGTTTATCCGCCTGGACAGCCAGGACATGACGGTAATGGCGCATCAGTATGCGGGCGACGGTCTGGACTGGAAGGTGGGAGATCGGGTAGCTCTTGGTTGGGCGCAGACGGACGAGGTGATCCTGACTTGTTGAACAAAAAGCCGGTAAAACTGCTCGCGGCACCCGCCCTTTTGTGGATGGGTGTGCTTTTCGTCCTGCCCATGCTCCTGATTGCGCTGTTATCGTTTTTAAAAAGAGGCACATACGGGCAAGTTGTCTATGAGTTTACGCTGAACAATTACATTCGCATCCTGGACCCTTTGTACGGGCAAATTTTCGCGGACACGCTGGTGGTCGCCATCCTGACGACGTTTTTGTCGATCGTCTGCGGCTATCCGCTCGCGTACTACATCTCCCGGCTGGAAAAGTCTTCGCAGCAAATTTGGCTGCTCTTGGTGATGATTCCGTTCTGGATCAACTTCCTCGTCCGGTCCTACGCCTGGGTCATCATCCTGCGCTCGCAAGGCGTCGTCAATACGATTTTGCAGTCGCTGGGGCTTATCACGGAACCGTTGCCGCTGTTGTACAATTCCGGCTCGGTGCTGCTCGGCATGGTGTACACGCTTTTGCCGTTCATGGTGCTGCCGATTTACGTGTCGCTGGAGCAGATGGACCGCCGCAAGCTGGAAGCCGCTTACGACCTCGGGGCGACTCCGTGGAAAGCGTTCTGGCATGTGACGTTGCCGATGACCAAAACAGGCGTCGTCACCGGATCAATTCTCGTGTTCGTCTCCTCCATCGGGATGTTCGTCGTCCCGGATGTGATGGGCGGAGCGAAGTCAGCCCTGATCGGAAACGTCATCCAGAACCAGTTTCTCTCGGCGCGTGACTGGCCGTTTGGCTCGGCGCTGTCCATCGTGCTGATGCTTCTGTCGATGCTTCTCATTCTTCTCTACTTCCGCGCGGCCAAAGCGGGCGAAGCGAAGGAGGGAGCAGCATGAAAACATGGCGCAGACATACGCTGACCGGCTACTCCTGGCTGATGCTCGTCTTTTTGTACTTGCCGATTGCCATTCTCGTGCTCTACTCGTTCAACGATTCGCGCATCAATGCGACGTGGAACGGATTCACCTGGAAGTGGTATGTATCGTTGTTTGACAACCGGCAGGTGATGCAGGCCTTGACGAACAGCCTGTCGATCGGCGTCATCAGCAGCGTGCTGGCGACTGTTCTCGGCACGGCCGCATCGCTTGCGATCAAGCATTATTCCTTGCGCTGGCGCAACATCGTCAACGGGCTGATTTACTTGCCGATCGTCATTCCCGAGATCATGATGGGACTGGCCCTATTGGTTTTGTTCAGCCAAGCGCACATCGAGCTTGGCAAATGGACCCTGATTATGGCGCACGTGACGTTTTCCATGCCGTACGTGATGGTCATCATCTCCGCCCGCCTCGCCGATATGGGCAAGGAGCTGGAGGAGGCCGCACAAGATTTGGGCGCGACCCCGTGGGAGACGCTGCGCCATGTGACGCTGCCCTTGATTATGCCTGGGATCGTCGCCGGC
The DNA here is from genome assembly GCF_000470975.2 of Brevibacillus sp. NSP2.1. Taxonomy (NCBI): domain Bacteria; kingdom Bacillati; phylum Bacillota; class Bacilli; order Caryophanales; family Paenibacillaceae; genus Brevibacillus; species Brevibacillus sp. NSP2.1. Next base: position 1,450,206 of record NZ_CP048274.1, read on the forward strand.
TTTTTAATGTCGTTTACGCTATCGCTGGATGATTTCATTATTTCGTTCTTCGTGGCTGGTCCGAATTCGACCACCTTGCCGCTATACATTTACGGTTTGGTGAAGCGAGGCGTGTCGCCGGAAGTCAATGCGCTTTCGACGCTGCTGATCGTAAGCACAGTGCTTTTGGTCATCATCGCCGAGCTGTTCCGCCGCAAGGATTCCAAAAACGGTCAGATTCATTTTTAGTCGACCGAAAAAAACATCCCATACCGATTTGGAGGTTGAGAAGAAAAAATGAAACGTTTCAAGTCCATGATGATCGGCGCCCTGACCGCCGTCCTCGCGGTGACAGCAGTCGGCTGCTCATCGTCCGAGCAAGAACAGCAAGTATTGAACATCTACTCCTGGGCCGACAACTTCGACCTCGACGTCATTAAAGATTTTGAGCAGAAGTACAACGTCAAGGTCAACTACGACATCTACGGCAGCAACGAGGAAATGCTGGCGAAAATCCAGGCGGGCGCCTCGGGCTACGACCTGATCCAGCCGTCCGATTACATGGTCGCGACCATGATTCAGCTCGGCCTGTTGGAAGAGCTGAACAAAGAGAACATCCCGAACATGAAAAACATCGTGTCCACGTTCAAGACGCCTCCTTTTGACAAGGAGAACAAGTACTCGCTCGTCTACACGTGGGGCATTACCGGGATTGCCTACAACAAGAAGTACGTCAAAGAAACCCCGACAAGCTGGAGCGATCTGTGGAACGAAGCGTACAAAGGCCGCGTCATCATGCTGAACGACCCGCGTGAAGTCATGGGGATGGCTTTGATTAAAAACGGCTTTTCCAACAGCACAACAAACAAGGACGAGTTGGAAAAATCGTTCGCGGACCTGAAAAAAATGTTGCCGGGCGTCATGGCTTTTGATACGGACAACATCAAGCAAAAAATGATCGCGGAGGAAGCGTGGATCGGTACGGTCTGGTCTGGCGACGCTGCGATCATCAACGGCCAAAACCCGGATGTGGAGTACGTCATTCCAAAAGAGGGCGCAACGATCTGGGCGGACACGCTGGCGATTCCAAAAGGAGCCAAGCACAAAGACTTGGCCGAGAAGTTCATCAACTACCTGATGGACCCTGAGGTCAGCGTGAAAAACTACGAATCCATCGGCTACAGCAACCCGAACGAGCAAGCATACCCGCTGCACAGCGAAGAATACCGTTCCAACAAGATGATCTTCCTGGACAAAGCGGACATCGACCGCGCCGAGTGGCTGGTCGACGTCGGCGATACGCTGCAAGAATACGACCGCTACTGGACAGAGATGAAGAGCGGCAGGTAACAACGAAGACCGAGGCTGGGAGAAATCCCGTCTCGGTTTTTTTGTTTCTACTGTAAAGCAGCAAGCGGTTGCTTGCGAAAGCTCTGCTTGTGCAGCGTTGGTTGGACAAACAAGAAGCAGAGATGAGATAGTATACGGAAGGAGAGGTGAAAAATATGGAAACTGGACAAGCAGTCGATTCAGGCTTTCTGGAAGCGAATGGAACGCGGTTTTACTACGAAATGGCTGGGGAAGGCGAGCCGCTTCTGTTGATTCACGGGTTCAATCTGGACAACAGGATGTGGGATGAGCAGGTAGCGGCTTTGGCGGAATCGTACAAGGTGATTCGTTTTGACCTCCGCGGCTTTGGCAAAACACCTGCGACGAATTTGCCTTTTACGCTATACGATGATGTACGTGCTGTATTGGCGGGATTGGGCATCGAAAAAGCACACGTGGCGGGTCTTTCCTTTGGGGGAATGGTAGCCCAGGAGTTTGCGCTTGTGTACCCGCAAATGGTGAAAAGTCTGGTTTTGATCTCGTCGGGGCTGTTTGGCCATTCGAGAAGCGAGCAGAGATTGCGGGATATGGAACAGTTTCATCAACTGCTGGAAGCCAAAAAGACAGAGGAAGCGCTGGAGCAGAATACCCGGATGTGGTTTGACGGACCTGGCTGTGCGGCGAATACCAAGCGGGCAAAAGCGCGTGAGCTGTTTGCAAGCATGAGTCGAAACGCCTTTTCTTTGCCTGCTTTTGGAGAAGGACTCGTGGGACTCACTCCCCCTCCAAAAGAGCGTCTGGAGGAAATCAAGGCCCCCACGCTGGTCATTGCGGGAGCACGCGATTACATCGACTTTTTGCAAATCGCTGACGAGCTGGCTGAGCGGATCGAGCGGGCTGAAAAGGTCATTTTGACAGATTCGGCCCACATCCCGCCGATGGACCAGCCAGAAGTGGTAAACGAGCTCATTCTGCGCTTCCTCAAGCAGCAAAGCGACGAGTAATGCATAGACGTGCAGCAAAAGAAGACACCACGCGGGAAAAACTACTCGTAGGTGTCTTTTTTTGCTGGTATATTCGGCTGCTTCAAAAAATCGTCACAGCAGATAGCCCGATGTAGCCATACAGATTCACAGACGATTTTGATAGGATTAGTGACGAAAAGGCGAAGGAAGTAGGTGATTGGCTGATGCACAGCATGAAGCGACTATGGACCGTGCTTTCGCTGGCCTTTTTTCTTGTGCTTGCGATTGGAACCAATTCGGCCTATGCCCATGCAGGCATGATGGGCAGCACTCCGAAAGACGGCGAGGTGCTGCAGGCGAATCCGGGACAAATTTCCATGCGCTTTACCGAGACGCTGGAGCCGGATCTCGTCACCGTACGCCTGTTTGACTGGGACGGCAAGGAAATACAAATGCAGCGACCGACCTTGCAGCCGGGAGATGCTTCGCAGGTGAATGCGCAGTTGCCGGCGGATTTGGCGGAAGGGACGTACTCGGTGATCGTGGCGGTCGTATCCGAAGACGGCCATCCGGTTGAGGAGCGCCTGACCTTTTCCATCGGGCAAAAAAGCGCGGTCGTGGTGCCGCCCGGGGCAAAGCAGACGGATACGAATTATTTGATCGTCTATCGTTACCTTGCGCAAGGGATTATTTTGCTCGGCGGCGGTTTGTATCTGATTGCCGATCGAGGACAGCGCTACGGTTTGCCGACGCTTCGGGCGCTGATCGGGATTGGCAGGCAGATCGGCTGGGCGCTTGCGCTCGTGGGACTTGTTTTTCTCTGGTTTTTGTACGACGAATCGTTGACGGCCGTTTCCTTGACGCAAGCCCTGTGGCAGTTTGACAGCCATTTGCTCGCGCAGTCTCCGTTTGCCGTCATGCTGATCGTCTCCTTTCTGCTCCTGCTGCTATTGGCTATTCCGAACATGGTATCTGGCTGGTACGCGGGAATTTGGGTACTGCTGATTGGCGCGCAAGCTTTTGGCGGCCATGCCTGGGGGATTGCTCCTGTCTGGCTGTCGATCGTGCTGCGGCTGTTGCACGTCCTGACAGTGGCGCTATGGCTTGGCGCGCTCGTCTACCTGCTGCTGGTGGCAAAAGAAACAGAGCGGGGCAATGCGCCGTTCAAGGCCTTCTTCTTGCGCCTGGTTGCCGCGGCGGCCGTACTTGCCGTCGTGACGGGAGTGCTCATGCTGATCGTGCAGACCGATGTGGCGCTCATTTGGCAAAGCTCGCTTGCCTGGAGCTATTTGCTCTACGCCAAAATCGTCAGCGTCTGCATCATGCTCGCGCTCGCCTATCGGCAAACGAAGCGCTGGCGGGCGAACGGCAGTCTGCGCATGAAATGGCTGCGCTGGGAAATCATTTTCGGTATCGTCGCTGTGCTGGCAGGGCTTTGGATGAGCCAGACCAACTATCCGACTGACATGAATGATACGACAAACACACAAGCCGCAAAACAAACGGCGACAAACTAGGAGGGTTTTTTTGCATGAAGATGAAAAAATGGCTGAGCAGTGTATTGGTGGCAGGAGCAGTTTTGACGCTCGCGACTGCGGCGCAAGCGCACGTCAACGTCTATCCGAAAGAAACCACTACCGGCTCTTATGAAAAATATACCGTTCGCGTACCTGTGGAAAAGGACGTCAACACAGTAAAAGTGAAGCTGGAATTTCCGGCTGGAGTGAAAGTGAACACCGTACAGCCAGTTCCGGGCTGGAGCTACGAGTTTGAAAAAGACAAGGACGGCGTGAACACAGCACTCGTCTGGACCGCGACAGACGGCGGCATCAAGGCGCATGAGTTCATGGAGTTCGCTTTCGTGGGCGCGAACCCGAAAGAGGAAGGTGCACTCGCATGGAAAGCGTATCAGACTTACGCGGATGGCGAAGTAGTGGAGTGGACCGGAGACAAGGATTCCAAGACGCCTGCGTCCGTGACTACAGTGAAAGCGGGCGTTGGGGAAGCCGGACACGATCACGGGCACGACGCTGCTGCACCGGCGGCAAGCCCAGCCCAAGATCAGGCGGCGGCAAGTGCAGGCGGCAGCAACACATTGCCACTGGTGCTCTCCGGACTGGCGCTTCTGCTCTCCATTGTGAGCCTGTTTAGAAAAAAAGCGTAAAACCAAACGGCGGAAATGCCGTGCAGCTAGTCGATATGCTGCACGGCATTTTTCATTTTTTCTCTACCTATTTTTCCGGAATCACTTTATAATGAAGGCTAATTACTTTCGGAGGTGTTAAATAATGTCAATCACAATCAAATTGGCGCAAGCGAACACAAGAGTAGGAAAACAATACGAGTGGCAGTGTGGCACGTGCGGATTTTCTCCGCGATAACGAGCAGTAATCTAGCGGCATCACGGCTGGAAAGACGGAACGTGTCATCTGCCCAAAGAGGTGGAGACTGTTTCCATGGTTATGAATGCAACGCATGTATATATGACGAAACGATTTGCGACGTCGCTCGCCAACGCGACGATGTTTACGACCTACGCGCTCTACTACATTGCGGCGCTGGGACTGAATCCGTTTGAGCTTTTGCTGGTCGGCATGGTGCTGGAGCTGTCCGTGCTCTTGTTCGAGGGCGTGACGGGCGTGGTGGCGGATACGTACAGCCGCCGTCTGTCTGTCATTATCGGGATGTTTTTGCTGGGGACGGCTTTTGTTCTGCAAGGTATTTTGCCTGCCATTGATGGTGTTTTGCCGTTTGTCTCCGCGTTTATGTGGGTGTTGGTTGCCCAAGTGTTTTTCGGCGTGGGAGACACGTTCGTCAGCGGGGCCGATACGGCCTGGATTGCGGACGAGGTGGGGGAAGAAAAGCTCGGGAGCATCTTCATGCGGGCGAAGCGCTACTCTTTGCTGGCGAATATGCTCGGAATCGGGCTGAGCGTTTGGCTGTCCACGCTGGCTCCAAACTTGCCCTATCTGGTCGGGGGCTTGATCTATTTGGGGCTTGGCGTGTTTTTGATCCTGTTCATGCAGGAGACGGGCTTTACGCCCAGGGAGCGCGAGCGAGGCGCTTCCCACTGGCGGGAAATGGCCCAGACGTGGCTGTCTGGCGCACACGTCATTCGCAGGCAGCCGATCTTGCTGTTGATTTTGCTTGTGACGCTGTTTACGGGCGCAGCTTCCGAGGGATACGACCGCCTGCGGGAAGCGCACTTGATTTCCGAGATTGGCTTCCCGCAGCTTGCGGACATTTCGATGGCGATGTGGTTCGGCATCATTGCCGCCCTGTCGAGCCTGCTCGGGCTGTTCGCGGTCAGCTTTGCCGAGAAGCGGCTGGATGTCAACAACGGGCGTGTCGTCATTGTCGGCATGTTCGTTTTGACCGCGCTGAAAATTGCGGCGTTGATCTCCTTCGCCATGGCTCCTGATTTTGGCTGGGCGCTGGCCACCTTGCTGCTGATCGGAGCCATCGAGTCACTTATCAACCCGCTGTACGACACGTGGCTGAACCTGAACATCGAAAGCAGCGTGCGGGCGACCGTCCTGTCGATGATGAGCCAGTCCAACGCGTTTGGACAGACGGCAGGAGGACCAGCAGTCGGCTGGATCGGAAACCGCCTGTCGATCCGCGCATCCTTGCTGACGGCGGCGCTGCTACTGCTGCCAATCCTGGCGGTGTTCGGGCGGGTGCTGCGCAGGCGTTAACTGGCGCAAAGAGTTTCAGAGTAGTTCGCGCGATGTATATAAGCTTACGGTTCAAGGTTTAATATCCTTGGAGCCAAACGAACTGTGGGTAGATGTATATGTGGCAGAAAGCGCCCTATGGAACATAGGTAGCGCAAAAAAAGAGTTTGTTGGTGTTGGCCCTCATCTTTTTGCCATTGCGTGCAAAAAAAGTTTTGATTTAGGATTCGGTGGCTGGGTAGCATTTTTTGCAAAGACGAATCTCATTGAACATTACAGATTTTCCGAACGAGAAAGCCCGCTACGGTGCGATAGCACCCCCTTTAGGGGCGGGATGAGAGTGAGGTCAAATACGGAGTACCACGAATAAATCGAAGGTTTGTGGTACTTCAAGTATTTGAAAATTCCACTCTTTTTTGTTGTTCATATGTTGTAGTATATAAAGAAAACTGATACAATAGGTGTATGAACGAATACAGAAGAACAAGCACAACCCTTTCATTATTAAACTACCATTTTGTGTTCTGCCCTCGGTACAGAACAAAGATTTTTCTGCAAGCAGATCTAGAACAACGCTTGGCGCTGCTGACGCGGCTTCGGCTGCTGGGCTGCCATACTGCCTATGTGGCTACGCCCATCTGCCACGGATACGGGCTGGCGATCTTGCTCTTGTTCCTTGCGCTGGGCAAAAAAGTCGTGATAACGCCCGGCTTCGACGCCGCCAACGCCTGTGCGCTGATCGAAAAGCACAAGGTCGACGCCGTGACGGTCGTTCCGCTCATGCTGAGAAAAATGCTGCGGCACAACGCGAGCGCCTTGCAGTCTCTCGCTTGCATCGCTTCTGGCGGCGCGCCGCTAACGCCCGCACTTGCCGCCGAAGTGTCCGGCCAATTGGGAGCGGTCTTGTTCAACCTGTACGGAACTTCCGAAGCGGGCCTTTGTGCCGTCGCAACTCCGCAAGACCTGGCGTCCGCACCGCACACCATCGGCAAAAAAATCGGCGGTGTCGGCTTGCACGTCCGGGGAAGGGACAGGCAAAAGCTCGCGGCAGGCGAGATCGGGCAGCTTTGCGTGCGAAGGCGGGGAGCGCTTTTTTCCACCCGGACCGGATGGGTCGAGACAGGGGATCTGGGCTATCGGGATGAGCGCGGGTATTATTTTTTATGCGGAAGGACAGACGACATGGTCGTATCCGGCGGAGAAAATGTGTATCCGATCGAGCTGGAGCGCATTTTGGCCGAGCATCCGGGCGTAGAGGACGCGGCTGTGGTGGGCATTCCCGACGAAGCGTTTGGGCAAAGGCTGAAAGCGTTCGTGCAGCCTGCGAGCTATGCCGGGCTGACCGAGGAAGCTGTGCTGGACTGGCTGCGCCCGCGAGTCGCCAGGTATCAGTTGCCAAAAGAGATTGTGTTCGTTGACAGCATCGCCTACACCGACCTGGGCAAGCCCGACCGGAAGCAGCTTGTATAAAGACAACGACACATCCGCATGCAGAGAGAAATACGGACTTGTCCGCGGCAAAAAGGTCGGCTTTCTATGCCAAAACCACATGGCGCTGGTGAAAGCGATTTTCGCCGCTTCCGGCCATTCACCCCTATCAAAAGATGGCAAGAACAAGCCGTAAAAACGAAAAGAATCTGCATACTTGGTCATTTTATCGCCTGTGTCAGTTCATTGAATATAAAGCGAATTTAGTTGGTATTAGAGTTGAGCATGTGAATCCTGCATACACAAGTCAGACATGCCCTAAATGCTCTGAGAAGAATAAGGCACAAGACCGTAAGTATAAATGCAAATGTGGATTCGAAAAACATCGTGATTTAGTCGGTGCTATGAACATTCGATATGCACCTGTGATTGATGGTAACAGTCAATCAGCCTAAGATGCTATATGCACTGTCTTAGGAGGGGCAATGAGATGTCCTCATCTTGAAGGCTGTTCAAAACAGAAATGGACTGCGAACGTTTAGTCATTCAAGAATCCCACCCGTACACCGCAAGGTGGAAGGCTTGCGGCTTTAGCCGTGGGAGTCTCAAGTTCAATCTTTACGTGCACAGAGTATCGGTCACAGAATTGTAATACCGCCGCCGTCAGCTTTTGAATTGGTTCAGGCTTTGGATAGGAGGATGGCAATATGGGAAACAAGTTTTTAATCGATCTTCGAATGGAGAAGCTTGAAGATGTCGCAAAAGGTATCCTTGCCATACCGTCTGTAACCGAGGCTGAACGTAAAGAAAGCGATGCGTTGTTAAAAAAGTTGATTCTAAATTCGAAGGAAAAAGTGAAATAGCAGCCTGGCCACTAAAGGTGGCCGGGCTTTTTTGTGCAATACCGCACCGTCTCTTTTGAAAAGAGGCTCATCCAATTGTCGCGAGCCGAAGAGGACGCAGCCATAACGATCCCGGTAGCAAGCAGGGAAAAAAACCAATTTGCGAACATGCGTTCTCTTGTGTTAGGATGTTTTCAACAGCAGCTAGGCATGGGGCGACGGCTGCGCGTCCAATCAATCATGTCTTTTCATGAGGCGGTGACAGCTTTGGTGTTGGCGGATTTGAAAAAGTACAGAGACAGACAGCAAGCGGTTGAGATCATTTATTTGAACAAGCGGGGCCAGACGAGCAGGCGAATCATCCGGATTCTTTTGCTGGATGAGGATAAGGGGCAGCTCAAGGCGTATTGCTATACGAGAAAGGCTTGTCGGGTGTTCGCGATTGCCGGCATTTTGGCGCTCGCGCCAGTTGCCGGGCAGTTTGTGGGGTGAGGTGGCAGGTCACGGGAGGTCGCGAGGGTCAGGAAGGGCAGGGAAGTCAGCCAAATGGTTAGATGGCTGGACAGTCAGGAAGTCGGAAAGTCGGGCGGCCGGAAGCGGAAGCCATAACGGCCGGGGAGTCGGAAAGCCGTGCAGTTGGACAGTCGGAAAGTCGTGCAGCCGGACAGTTGGAAAGCCGTGAAGCCGGAAAGCCGGAAAGCCGTGCAACCGAACAGCCAGACAGCCAGAAAACCTGCCCCTCTGACACCCCGACCCCGAGGCAGTCAGCTCCCCTCCCCACCAACGCTATCCTTTTCACCCATCCTGTTCCAAAAGTGTTAGCCAGCTTGTGGTATAATGAAAGTGAACACAGTATTCCCCTTAGGGGCGGAGAGGGCGTGGACGCTGATGGAGTACGTTATTCTCATCGTCGTTTTTCTCGTAATCGCAGTGACTCTCTTTTCGATCAGAGCCGTCGCAAAGAGCGGAAGGAGACGCTCGTATTCGTCGTCCTCAGACAGTGGCGGAGCCTTTTATGTGGACAGCGGCCATCATCACCATCATCGCCACCACGACTCGGATGGATATGGATGCAGCCACGACAGTGGCGGTGGAGACAGCGGAGGCGGAGGCGGCGGTGGAGGTGGAGACTGAGGCTTTTTCCATGCCTCCTGATGTGTTACAATGATTGGGAAAAAGTTGATTCCAAACCATGAATGGTGCGGGCTTGAAAAAGGAGAGATGTATTATGGCAAACATCAAATTCGTACAGAGTGTAGGAACGTCCGTCGCAGGAATCCTCCTTTCAAGCGAACAGTAGCACCGTTCAAAAAAATGAGGATTCGACTGCGACTGGTTTTGGCGTAGGGCCAATCATACAACCATTTGCAGGGGGAATCCGTTTTGAATCACACAACCAATCAATCTGTTTTGCAAACTTTGGGCTGGAATGAGCATTTTGCCAATCTGTTCGCCCCTTATGCCGAGCAAGGCTACAGCGTGGGCAGAATCACGCTGGAACATAAACGCATTTATCGTCTGTTGAGCGAGCACGGCGAGCTTTTGGGCGAAGTCACGGGCAAGTTGCGCTATGAGGCGACTGGCCGCGAGGATTATCCGGCGGTAGGAGACTGGGTCGTCATCACGGCGCGTCCCGAGGAAAAGAAAGCCTCGATTCATGCAGTGCTGCCGCGCAAGAGCAAGTTTTCCCGCAAAGCTGCGGGAGACAGCGTCGAAGAGCAGATCGTGGCTGCCAACGTCGATACCGTATTTTTAGTGAATGCCTTAAACAACGATTTTAATATACGCAGGATGGAGCGCTATCTCATCCTCGCCTGGGAAAGCGGAGCCAATCCGGTGATCGTGCTTTCAAAAGCCGACTTGTGCGACGATCTGGAGCAGCGCATCGCGGACGTAGAAAGCGTCGCGATTGGCGTGCCTGTGCACGTAGTCAGCGCAGAGCGGGGAGAAGGGCTGGAACAGCTTGCCCCGTACCTGGGGTGTGGCCAGACAGTGGCGCTCATGGGGTCCTCTGGTGTCGGCAAGTCTACCTTAATCAACAAGCTGAGCGGAGCAGAGCAGCAAAAAGTAAACAAAGTGCGCGAGGGAGACGATCGCGGCCGCCATACGACTACTCACCGCGAGCTGTTCCAGCTTCCGGACGGCGCTCTCATGATCGACACACCGGGCATGCGCGAGCTGCAGCTATGGGAAGCGGATGAGGGGTTCCGCGGAGCATTTGACGATATCGAGCAACTGGCGGAAACGTGTCGATTCAACGATTGCCAGCACGGGCGGGAGCCAGGGTGCGCCGTTCGGGCGGCGATTGAGGACGGTTCGCTGGAAAAAGCTCGCTTCGACAGCTATTTGAAGCTTCAGCGCGAACTGGCCCATCTGGCTCGCAAGGAAGATGCAAGGCTGGCAGCAGCAGAGAAGGACAAGTGGAAAAAAATCACCATGCAAGCGCGAAGCAAAAAGCCGAAGCGATAAAACGCAAGAGTCCTCGGACAACCGGGGGCTCTTTTCGTTTGGAGACAGGGCAAGCGCGCGGCTCGACTTTCAGAAATTTACGCTTGATTCCAGCAAGCCAGTTGTGATAGATTGGGGCAAGACCCAGCAATCGTGCTGGATAAACCGCATACGAAGTGCTCGTATAATTTTGGGAATAAGGCCCAACAGTTTCTACCGGGTGACCGTAAATCACCTGACTACGAGTGAAATCGCGTTCCATCGACTGCGCTTATCGCTGTTTCCTGTTCCATGTGACAGGAGAAAGTGGGTCGTCTGGTCGAAAGGACGCTGACACGCTTTTTTTGTGGCGTGTTATACCTGAGGGAGAAAAGCCCCGAGGGACAGTTTCACTTGGCGTTGGTTTTATCACCTGAGCCTGCCTGTGACCTGTCCGTTCGGGGCTTTATTTTTTTTCGTCGATGGAATCCAGAAAAATGGATATCGACAAAAAGGACAAGCGCCGTTCGCCCGAACAACTCGGCGAAGCGAAGTGTTCTCATTTGGTTGGACTAGCGTCGTTTGCTGGCACGCTAGAGTTGATGGAGGAGGAAGAAAACATGAAAGAATTGCAAGAACGCATCGTACAAGACGGCAAGGTGCTGTCCGCATCCGTGTTGAAGGTGGATGCGTTTTTGAACCATCAGGTAGACCCCCAATTGACGATGAAGATCGGCGAGCGTTTCGCCCAGCTTTTTGCCGACGAGAAAATTACGAAAGTCTTGACGATCGAGGCGAGCGGCATTCATTTTGCGCTGGCGACGTCGTTCGCTTTGGGTGTGCCTTTTGTGTACGCGAAAAAGAAAAAGGCAGTGACGCTGACAGAAGAGGTGTACTCGGCTCCTGTCCACTCCTTCACCCGCCAGGAAACGTATCAGATCAGCGTGTCCAAGCAGTATTTGTCGCCGGATGACCGCGTGCTGATCGTGGACGATTTTCTCGCGACCGGGGCTGCGCTGATCGGGTTGACCCAGATTATTAAAGACGCCAACGCTCACCTGGTCGGCATCGGAGCCGTGATCGAGAAAAGCTTCCAGGAAGGCCGTGGATTGCTGGAGCAAGCGGGGGTCCGCATTGAGTCTTTGGCGCGCATCGCGTCCATGTCTCCAGAGGGCATTCAGTTCATTCAAGCGGAAACTGTCCGTGTCTAAATCCTATTACTAGAGGAGAGTAGAATACCTCATGCTATCCAAACAGAAGATAGTTACCTTAGGTCTGCAGCACGTACTTGCGATGTATGCGGGTGCTGTCGTCGTACCGCTTATCATTGGCGGGGCCCTGAACCTGACTCCTGCGCAGATTGCTTACTTGATCGCCGCCGATTTGTTCACGTGCGGGATCGCTACGTTGCTGCAAGTCATCGGGACGCGCTACACAGGGATTCGTCTCCCGGTTGTGCTTGGCTGTACGTTTACTGCCGTAGGTCCGATTATCGCGATTGCCTCCACGAGCAATCTGGCCACGGCTTACGGAGCGATAATCGTCTCCGGTCTGTTCGTCGTCTTGGCTGCTCCGTTATTTGGCAAGCTGCTGCGGTTTTTCCCGACCGTGGTGCAAGGCTCTGTCGTGACCATTATCGGTCTGTCGCTCATTCCTGTGGCGATGAACAACGCCGCCGGTGGACAAGGCATGCCGGACTTCGGCTCTCCGCGCAACCTGCTGCTCGCGCTCGGAACATTGGCTATTATTTTGTTTATTAATCGCTTCTTTACCGGATTTATTCGCGCGATTTCCGTCTTGCTCGGCCTTGTCGTCGGGACAGTCGTCGCGTACATGATGGGCATGGTCAGCTTCGCCAGCGTGGCGGAAGCGTCCTGGTTCAGCGTAGTCGAGCCGTTTTACTTCGGCGCGCCGCAATTTTCGATTGTGGCGATTGTGACGATGATCTTGGTCAACATCATTAGTATGGCAGAGTCGACTGGCGTTTATTTTGCGCTCGGAAAAGTAACCGAGACGAAAGTAACGGACAAGGACGTCGTCAAAGGCTTGCGCGGCGAAGGAATCGCGATTGTTCTGGGCGGCATTTTCAACGCGTTCCCATACACTGCCTTCTCGCAAAACGTAGGGCTCGTTTCCTTGACAGGGATCAAAACCCGCGACGTCATGATCGGGGCTGGCGGATTGCTGGTTGTGCTGGGGCTTTTGCCAAAGCTGGCTGCGCTGACGACGGTCGTCCCCAATGCCGTATTGGGCGGCGCGATGATCGCGATGTTCGGGATGGTAGTCGCATCCGGAATCAACATTTTGTCGCACGTAGATCTTCGCCAAAATGAAAATCTGCTGATCGCCGCTTGCAGTATCGCGGTCGGCCTCGGCTCCGCCGCTGTGCCGAGCATGTTTGACCAACTGCCGACCATGGTGAAAATGATGCTGCAAAACGGTATCGTGACAGGCTCGCTGACAGCGGTTGTGTTGAACATTTTGCTGGTGCATACGAATAAAAAAGTCAACCAGGCTGCCGTGCCAAGCACGATCTCGGAAGCGTCCTGATCGGCTTAACCAAAGCTTCACTCATACATGAACCGCCATTCTCTCGCTTGCGTGCAGAGGATGGCGGTTTTTTCGCTTCTACAAAGTGACGATGGCATCCGAAAAATTGCAACCGAACGAGAAGGGGCAGGTCGCATGGGACATGTTTGTCGGGGAAGTGAGGTTTTGTGGAAATGGGAGGCGGGGAAAGCAGGATAGCAAGGCAGCAGCAAGGCAGCAGCAAGGCAGCAGCAAGGCAGCAACGCATCCACTAGCCAGCTCATAAAAAAGGCTCTCGCGAGGTTGGCAAGCGTCCAACGGTCTTGGCCAAGTCGGACATAGGATGGCTATGTACGAAATCACTTGGGAAGGACAGATGAGTGTATGGCTACCTTTCGAGAAGCGTTGAGAGCCAAGAATCACCTGGTGAAGAGGTGGAAGCGGATGCCTGGTGTCATGGGGATCGGCGTCGGATATGTAAACGGCAAGAACAGCAAAAAAGGAGCTTGCGTCGTACTGTACACGCTGGACGCGAGCGCGGCGGTGAAAAAAGGCTGCCCGAGCTGTGTCGCCGTCAAACGGAAAAAGGGCGGGAAAAGTCCGAGAATTACGTCGCACATCGCGGTTCCCGTGCGGACGGTTACCTCCGGCAGATGCACTAGCCATCAAAAGCTGCGCTCGACTGCCAACTATCGCCGGAGAATCCGTCCGGTGATAGCGGGCGCAAGCGTCGGATATCCCGGGGCTTCGGGGACTGCGGGCTTGATCGTGACAGGAGCGATCCGCCGCGCCCAGCGTTTTTTGCTGAGCAACAACCACGTTTTGAACCGGAACAACTCGGGCGGCTATTCCGAGACGATCCAGCCGGGAGGGGCGGATGGCGGGCGTTCCGGGCGCGATCGGATTGGACAACTGTACCGCTTCGTCCGGCTGCGGAAAAATGCAGTGAATGAGATGGATGCGGCACTGAGCATTCCCACTTCGAACGACCTGCTCGCTCCGCGCTATGCGAAAATCGGCACCGTTCCGGGCTACGTCCACTCTTACGCTATCGGGAGCCGCTTGAAAAAGGTCGGCCGCTCGACAGGCTTTGTCAGTGGCATCGTGGAATCCACCCACACGGACATCAACGTCGATTACGGCGACTACGGCGGTCTGGGAACGATCCGCTTCCGCAACCAGACGGTCATCAGAAGCGCGGCGCCGATTTCGTTGCCGGGAGACTCCGGTTCGGTCTGGCTGACGGCAAACAATTACGCGGCCGCGGTCAACTTCGCAGGCTCCGCCGATGGCAGACTGTCGATCACGTTTCCGATCCACAGGGCGATGCGCGCCTTTGGGGTGCGTGTAGCGCAGCCAACGACGGCTCCGTCCAGAAAACGGGGCAAGCGCCGCAGACGGCGAAACGTCAGGAAGTGACCTGCAGCTCGGAAGCGAGATCATCCAGACAGGCGAGCACTTCGTCCGAACGCGCTTCGAGGACGGCAAAGGCCATCTCCGCTTCCTTTTGCTTGCCGGAGGAAGCGAGCGTGTAAATGTGGCGGATAGCTTCGTGAAACCGTTTGTGTGGCTCTGCCAGTCGGCGGAAGGAAGCAAGCGAGCTGATCGCCTGGTTTTGTTTCGCTTCGTCGTACCAGACGCCCAGGCGGCAGCGGTGATGGTCGACGAGATCCTTTTCCTCGATCGTATGATAGCCGAGCAGGAAGTTGTACACCCACCATTTCCACAGGAGATGATCGGTCTTGACGATGCGCAGGCTGTGCTTCGTTTTTAGACGGGCCACCTGGCTGATGCTGCCTTTGTGCAGGCTGTTGATGCCTGCCCCGATTTCGTAGATGTTTTTTCCGGCGTGGGAGACGTGGTTGAAAATCTGCTCCATATTGCTCTCCACCTGGGATATGCGCATGTAAATATCTTCGGTAGAGGCCGACTGTTCTTCTGTCAAAGAAGCGATATGTCCGGTCGCATGCCCCACTTGCTCGACATTTTGCACAATCTCTCCCAACAGCTCGATAGCTTCGCGTGTTTGCGTCGCTTTGTCGGTGAAGTGGACGCCGAGCAGCGCGGCTGTTTCCTTCACCTGATTGGCATCTTGCCGGACGGCTTCCATCGTGCCGGAGATGCTTTGCACGGATTGCTTGGTTTGTTCGGCGAGCTTGCGCACTTCTTCTGCGACGATGGAAAAACCTCGCCCGTGCTCGCCTGCCCGAGCGGCTTCAATCGACGCGTTTAAGGCGAGCAGATTCGTCTGATCGGCGACGCTGCGGATCACCTGCACCACCTGGGAGACGGCTTCGATGGAACTCATCAGGGAGGAGATTTTTGTCTGCATCTCCGCAAATTCCTCCGCCATGGACAGGAAGCTTGTCAGCGACGTCTGAATGATTTGTTGGCCCGCAGTAGCCTGCTCCATGGTCGTAGAGGCATTTTCTGCTACCTGGACAGCGGATTGGGCCACTTTTTGCACCGATTCTGACAATTGCTCGGCCGCCTGTCTGACATTACCCGCCTCCATCGTGGTTGTGTCGAGAGTATCCAGCACATGCTTGATTTTGTCGATTTGCATGACCAGCTCCAGGACATTCCCCAGCCGGTCAATGACTTTATAATCGTTATCCTCCTGGTACGCTTCCAGAACGATCTGGGAATCGAGAGTGAGCAGCTTGATTAAAGCCAGCAAAGTCGAGGACAACTCGTCCGGCTTTCTGGCATACGTGTCTACGATGGCGGGAATCAAAAATTCGTACAGCCGCATGTAAGAGCCGGTGTACCATTCCGGGGCAAGTCCGATTTTGCTGTGGACTTCCCCGATTTTTTCCCGTCCTGCTACATAGGCTTCGTTCAGTTGGGCGTCGGGAAGCGATTGCAGGTAATGGCGAAAAGAACCTGCAAGACGGCCCACTGTCGTATTCGCTTCAATGATTTTCATCAAATTCGCATAGTGGCCGAGCATCTGGTAATGACGCTCAGTAATGGCATCGAGATGCTCGGTAATGAGCGGTTCGATTTGTGCGAGTCGTTTGAGATCCTCGCTGTTCATTTGCAAAAAGTTCACCTTTGCTCGCAACTGCTCGGTCATCTGAATATCGCTTTCCTGAACCTGTGGAACTACTGGGAATTTGTGAAATGTTTATGTAAGTCATGAAAAAGATCGAAAGCGTTATCAATCGAAAAACGTCATATGCGGCTTTGCTTTCCGGTAATAGGCGAGACGATCCTGCAAGCTGCCTGTGTGCAGCTCGAACTTGTGCCCGTCGGGGTCTGTGAAATAGAGGGAGCGCTTGTCCCGCTCATCGCGCTCTCTGCCGGGGAGAATGTGGACACCGTGCTGCTCCAGATGGCGCTTCCAGTCTGCAAAGGCTTCTTCGGCAACGGAGAAGGCGATATGGGTGTAGGACAGGGCAATTTCGTTGCGGGGGATGTCGCGCTCTTCGTTCAACGCCAGCCAATAGCCGTTCCAGTCGAAGTAGGCCAGCTTTCTGCCTCGAACGAGCGGCTTGGCGCCGAGTACATCGCGGTAAAAACAAAAAGAACGCTCCAGGTCGGAAACAGAAAACAGGAAATGGTTGATTCCGGTCAATGGCTGCATGACATCGCCTCTTTCGCTTTTTTGAATGTACCTTCTTGATCGTGATGAGATCATTGTACGTCAGCGAGACGACTGTTTGCCATGGCAGAACAGCAGGGCCGACGAGCAATAGGCAGCCCTTGATTGGCAGCAAAACAGGCAGCCCGATAGCATCCGGTCTGCCTGTTTTGCCTTTTTGCGAAGCAGTATGCTTACGACTGGGATTGGCCTTGCTGCGCTTGCCCCTGTGTTTGCAGCGTGGACTGAACCTGCGACACCATTGTTTGCGCCTGGGCAATTTCCTGCGAAGCCTGTTTCAGCGCTTCCTCGGCGAGCTGCGGATTGGCAGCGGATTGCTCGATGGCTTGCGTAATCATATTTTTCGCGAGAGTGGTCGCCACTTCGGCTTTTTTCAGCGAATCAGTGTTGATTTGCGTTGGCATGTCAGTTCCTCCTTGGGCAGAAGATTGGTTTGGCACACCGTCATAATTTCTCCCGTTTGGCCGCGATTATGTATGAAAAGGCACGTGCCCAACCGTTTGCAGCGCAGGCTGCATACCTTTGTAGGAGGGGAGGAATGGGTGATGAAGAAAAAGTGGGTAGGGGTTGTCCGGCAGGCGGAGCAGGCTTTTTGGACCATTGTGTTTTCGGCACAGCGGCGAGTCGGGGAACGGGGCAGAATTTTGCCCAAGCGGTTTAATTCGAAAAACAAAATTCGCCGGTTTTTGACCCGGTTCATGACGCCTTGCCTCGCGAATCGCGTGATCGGCAACCTCGATCTGAGACGGATCAAGGGACGGCTGGCCGTTCCGGTAGGAGATGGAATCGGTGCGGCGCCGATTGTCAAATCACAAATTTTGAAGAAAAGCGAGAGGTGCGTGACGCTCGCTGTCTGGTTTCAATTTGACCCGAGCGACCGCTTTTTTCTTGTCTACCAGTTGAAAAAGCAGCCGGATGGGCGCTGGATCGTGGTAGGCCGCCATCCGCTGGACTATCCGTTCAATCGGCCTGGACAGCTTTTCCGGATAGTGCCTGGCTGTTGCAAGCCTTGTGTGCGGGGATGCAAGCGGGTGAGAAGGAGGGTTCGGCGAAGGTGAGCGTGGGGGAGGGAAAACAAATTTTTGGAGAGAAGTGGTAACATTTTGCGCCTGACTTCGTTTGTATGAAAGGGAGGTGGGAGATGAAGGCACAACTATGGAGCGAATGGTTCGCCGAATACCAGCAGCCGCTGTACCGCTATTTGTACCGGATGTGCGGTTCGCGCGAGGTGGCCGAGGAGCTGTTGCAGGAGACGTTTTACCGTGCCATGCTCTCCCTCTCGATTCAGGATGCCCGACAGGCGCGGGCGTGGCTCTACAAAGTGGCGCGGCATTTGTACATCGACTGGCTGCGCAAACAAACGTCGGAAAAAAGCATGCTGGAAAACATCCGCCGTCTGTTCAGCGCGTCCTCGCGCACGTATGAGCCGGAAACGATGTATCGCCAAAAAGAGGACAAGCAGCGGGCAGAGTGGATTTTGCAGCAACTGCCCGAGCGGATGAGGACGATCCTCTACCTGCGCGAGATCGAGGAATTTTCCTATCAGGAGCTGGCGGATACGCTTGCGATGAGCCTCGATCAGGTAAAAGTCACGCTGCACCGGGCGCGAAAAAAATTTCGCGAGTGGGAGAAGCGAGTGGAAGGAGGAATGGACGATGGAGGATGACAAGCTGCGCGAAAGGCTTGATGTGTCCGAGATAGTCTGGGACGAAAAAAGGGCGCGACGCCTGATCTGGCGGTCGCGGTTTGCGCTGTGGAGAAATATGGCGCAAGTATTGCTCGCCATATGGTTTTTGTACATGCTCTACATGCTGGTGATTCAGATCGGCTATGCGAAGCTGGGCAAGGAGGACGACCTGGTCCGCTACGCCGCGACCTTGGTCGAGACGCATTACCCGGGCTTGAAGGTGAACAAGTCGGGGCACACGCCGGTGTCGCTGTCTCCCTGGCTGACGCAAGAGACGACGCTTCTCCTGTACAAGCAGCTTGGCAAGTGGGAGGAGGTCGTCGGCACGGTGACGGTCAAAAAGCCGCTCTGGGGCAAGCTTGCGTACGACATCCACTATCAGCAAAAGCAGCTCGACGACCGGGACGGAACGTTTCGTTTTGCCCTGCCGCTGTCGCTGCTCGGCAAAAAGCCTCTGGAAGTGCGCGAGGAGCAGAACGAGCTGTGGGAGCAGCTCGCCCATATGGAGGACGGCTACGTAGCGGAGATGGCGTTTTCCACGCTGCAGCCGTACGAGCCGCTGCAACTCTTCAAGCTGCTGGAAAAGTACGATCTGTCTGTGCTGCAGATGGCCGTGTACGGAGGCGAGCTGAAAACCTTTCAGCCGACGCATACGCGAAGCGGCAGTACCATCCGCGTCCCGCACCTGGTGCTGAGGCCGGCAGTTCACTACAGCGAGGGAGGAAGCATGAGCTACGAGACGACGATGGATTTGCCCGAATCGGTGGAGGAGGCGACCAATCAGCTCATTCCTGATTTGGAATGGATGCAGTCCTATGCGCCTGATGAGTTCGATGTGTATGACGACAAGCGTCTCGCCTATTTGCGCGAAAACGGAATCGCCGTCTATGGCGCCGTCGTCACAGGACCGATTCGCGAGTTGGAGAAGCTGCGTGCCGAGCCTGAGCTGCACCGCTTTCAGTTGGGCAGGATTGCCGTATGGAACTGGTAGCCACATTTTTTTAAAATCCGGTCTTGATTTTGGGACGACTTGCCTGTAAAATACGTAAGTGTTGCGGCACTTTGCAGATTTTGTCGAACAAAGTGGAGCAACGTCGTGTGAGCAAATCGGGAAGTAGCTCAGCTTGGTAGAGTACTTGGCTTGGGACCAAGGGGTCGCAGGTTCGAATCCTGTCTTCCCGACCATGATGCACACGAACGGGCCGGTATGGCGGAATTGGCAGACGCGCGCGACTCAAAATCGTGAGGGAAACCGTGGGGGTTCAAGTCCCTCTACCGGCACCAGCAATCCATACATATGGTTTTTGTTATAAGGTGGGGAACAGCGAGCAAATCCTGTTTCTCACTTTTTTCATTTTCGGGCGCCGCTTTGAGATACAAATTAGTGAAAATGGACAAAGAAAAAGTCAACGATGAGAGTTGACTTTAGGAACCATATATCTTCTACTGAAGTGTCATATAGATAAAAGCTATTGTAACCAGCAGGAAGAGGACAAACAAAACCCCAAACACTATAGAGGTGTTTGCTGCTTTATTAAATCGAGCAATATTAGAGTTCTTTAATGACTCAATAGAACTAAAAAAACTTTTCATTGCCCCCACAAAAAACAACAGTGTAAAAAAAGCAAAAAATATAGCAAGATCATCCCTCCCTCAATACATTAATGTTTTCTTCGTTTTTCTCGCTCTTTCGCATGTTTTCATCTTTGACGCACGAAGCGCTTGAGGATAATATTTGACGGAGAGTGAATATATGGAATGGACCTGTTGGCGGGAATGTAATAGACATTCTTTTGCAGGAAAAAGGGGATTGCGACTGACTAAGTACGACTTTGCGCACTTGAAATAGTCTTTGCTTAACCATGTCACTGCTGTTCTTTATTATGAATTTGAGACAAGCTTCTTCTATGCAAAGAGAAAAAGGAGGCGGATATCGTGAGACTTGCGGGAAAACGTGTAGTCTGCTTTGTAGAAAGCGAATTTGAAGATTTGGAGCTGTGGTACCCGGTGCTGAGGCTGCGCGAGGAAGGGGCGACTGTCCATTTTGCGGGGCCGCAGGCGGGACACGCCTACATCGGAAAATACGGCGTGCCGTGCGAGGTGGACAAGGCATTGAGCGAGCTTGATCCGGCGCAGTACGACGGCGTGCTCGTGCCGGGTGGCTGGGCGCCGGACAAGCTTCGCCGCTATCCGGAGGTGCTTTCGTTTGTCCGTGCCATGCACGAGGCGAAAAAGCCGATCGGCCACATTTGCCACGCGGGCTGGGTGCTCGCCTCGGCAAAAATTTTGGCCGGAGTGAAGACGACCTCTACGCCTGGCATCAAGGATGACATGGAGAACGCAGGGGCAGTGTGGGTCGACGAAGAGGTGGTCGTCGATGGGCACATCGTCGGTTCCCGCCGTCCGCCTGATTTGCCGGCGTACGCGAAGGCTTTCGCGGATTTGTTGGCTGAAAACTAAGGACAAGCAGCGCAGTTGCAACAAAAAAAGGCACGCTCGTTGACAAAACGCCAGGCGTGCCTTTTTTTTATGAGCTTGGCCTCTTGGTGTTCTTCCAGGGCGGGTCCCCCCACTCGTGGATTTTGTTGCTGGCCGTGTAAAACAAAAACGGGATCAAAAAAGCGAGCAGCGCGCCGCCAAAGGTGAGAAACGGGGGCAGCGAGCCCAAATATTTCATCATGCTGGTCACCTTCCTTCTACTTTTTCCGAACGGTTGATGGAGCCGACATTTCGCAAGTACACCTTGGCTTCAACGTGGATTTCGCTCTTTTCGTACAGGCGCTGCCCTTTTTCCCAATCGTGCTGGATCTGCTTCCAGAGCGAGTAGTCTTTTTGGCGGATATTGCTGCCCAGCTTGATGACATCGGCTTTCATTTCCTTGTGCACTTTCTGGATCGTATCCCGGCACATCCGCTCGATTTCTTTTGCGAACGCTTGCTCCAGCTTCTTCGTCTCTTCCTTGCTGAGAAAATCCATCAGCGCGTAGGCTTCTGCCAAAATGCCCTCGCACTCGATTTGGATCGTGAAAATAAAGTGCTGCTTGTCGCGCAAATCTTGTACGATAGAATGCCTCGTCCCCTGGATGTTCAGGGCGACCAAATCGTTTTTGACCTTGGCTTTTAACAGTCCCCCGTTAATATTCCCCGTCAAGAAATTCAAGCCCTCGGTTTCTTCTTCGCCAAGAAAGCCGACCATTTGGTTGCGATTGGAAAACACAGCGCTGCCCGCCATTTTGATTTCGTTTTTTTCCGCCCGCACTCTCGGAATGACGAAGCTGAACGGGTTGAGCAGCTCCTCGTGAACATCTCCCACTCTGACCTCGGGAAGCATGCGCGCATTACGATCGATGTTTTCACCAATCGAGTTGATGTAGAGCGCGGGCAGCTTTTCCGTTTTCGGCTTGACCTCGATAATGCTTTTGGCCGGGCCATTGGAGATAAAGACTTTGCTGCTTCGCCTGGAATCGGGATCGCGCAGCAAAAAATCCATGGCGTTGGCAAAGCCGTTTTCGGAGCGGGCCACTTCTTCCGAGATGACGAGAATCTTGAGGTGCTGGTAAAACGGAGCGCGACTGGTTCGGGTAGCCAGCTCGCGGGAAACCTCGAAAAGCGAATCCCCCTCCGAGGAGAGGTTGAGAAACGCTTCGTTCGTCGTGTTTTGTCCGCCACCGCCGCCCTGGTTGCCTGCGATCAGTCCGCCAGGGATGACGAGCTGGTGGGTGACGAGGAAGCGCTGCTTGACCCGTGGTTTTCCCGGCGATTCTTTCGCAGCCCGTTTTTCGGCCTCGTTGGAGCGGGGGGCATCAATGGCGACACCGACGACAAAGCCGCGTTCCTCGATCTGCACCTGGTCCCAGCAGCCCGTGACCAGCGTGCACAGGAGAACGACCATGCAGGCCAGAGTAAGACG
Source organism: Brevibacillus sp. NSP2.1 (assembly GCF_000470975.2). Classification (NCBI taxonomy): domain Bacteria; kingdom Bacillati; phylum Bacillota; class Bacilli; order Caryophanales; family Paenibacillaceae; genus Brevibacillus; species Brevibacillus sp. NSP2.1. The sequence continues at coordinate 1,472,585 of NZ_CP048274.1, forward strand.
CCTATTCATGGCCCCTCACCCCGCGGATGATGGCGAGCAGCAGTAGCAGGATGGGGCACACGTAGACGATAATCATTCCGAAATACGTCACATAGTCGGCAAACGTAAAGAAGTCGACCAGATTTTGCGGGAGCATCGCGACGAAGTAAATAATCGGCGACAAGAGCAGGATCCAGACCATTTTTTTTACGTTGCGGAACATCGACGCTAAATTGAGGATCGTGATATCGAGCCACATCATGCACGTATCGAAAATCGTCATGATCCAGATCGCAAAAAAGATCGATTCGACCCGCTCGAAAAAACCGCCGGGAATTTCCACTTCTTTCGCAAGATCAATCGTCGGGTACGTCAAGTTTTTGGCGACCTCGGCCGAAAAGACGCCGATGACGAAAATGTAGATCGTCAAGTAGAGGGCCACCGGGATGAACAGCCCGAGCGCCATGGCCTTTGTTCCGTCTTTTGGCCGTTTCATCAGCATCGTATAGAAGAGAATGATTTCGAACCCGGAGTAGGAAAGCCCCACCGCTTGCGAGCCGTCCAGCAAGGAGCGCCAGTCGGATGAGAAAAAGGGGCGAACGTTTTCGACTTCGATCAATTGCGAGGTGAACAGCAAGACGAAAAACATCACGACCAGGACGACTGGCAAAAACAACAGGTTGAGCCGCAGCATGGAGATGCGCGATCCCGCCACGGCATACTGGACGATCAACAGAAAGCTCAACGTAATCATTTCGACTGGGGTGTTGTAAAACAAATACTGCTTGGCGATGTTGCCGATCGCGCGAATCTCGAAGGACACGAACAGCATCGTGTACAGACAGACGAGCAAGGTCAGGACGTAGCCGACCGGCTTGCTTGCGATCATCGAGGTGTACTCGAAAAAAGTTTGCCTGGGGAAGCGGGCGGCGAGCTTGGCGAGCAGCCAGCCGATCAGAAAGGCGATCAGGCCGCTGATGACGACGGAAATCCAGCCGTCGAATCCGCTGGTCGCTTTGGCGAGCCCGCGCGGGAAGGTCAGGATGCCGACACCGATCGTAACCGCGGCGATGTTGATACCCATATGATTTTTGGTGAGCATTTTATCTGACAAGGTTTGTGCACTCATTTGGAGTCCCCTGTTCTCATTCGGATTTCATCTTCTGGGTGCAGGACTTCGGGACGGTCTTTTAAAAAGGTGACAGGCGCGCGCAAAATCAAGTCTTTCCAGTCTCTGGGCATTTGCGGGGCAAACGGAGCCAGGTACGGATGGCCGATGCTCGTCAGATTGGACAGGTGGATGATGATCGTAATCAGGCTTAGCACGACGCCGTACACCCCGAAGATGGCGGCGGCAAACATGGCGAAAAACCGGATCATGCGAAACGCGATCGCCAGGTGGTACGACGGAATGGCAAAGGACGAAATCGCTGTCAGCGCTACGACGATGACCATGACCGGGCTGACGATCCCGGCTGATACCGCGGCGTCGCCGATGACGAGACCGCCGACGATGCCGACCGTCTGGCCAATCGGTTTGGGCAGACGCAGCCCCGCCTCCTGCAACAGCTCCATCGTCGTAATCATCATGATCGACTCCACGAAAGCCGGAAATGGAACGCCGTCCCGTGTGGCGGCAATGGAGAAGGCGAGATCGGACGGAATCAGGCCAGGGTGAAACGTGACCAGGGCGATGTAGAGCGACGGCGAAAATACAGCGAAAAAAGCGGCTAAATAACGCAAGAGCCGGGTCAGTGTGCCAACGATCCAACGCTCGTAGTAGTCCTCGGGAGAGTGCATGAGCAGACCGAGCGTGACGGGGAGAATCAGTACCATCGGCGTGCCGTCCAGCATGATCGCGACCCGCCCTTGAAACAGGGCGGCACTCACCTTGTCCGGGCGCTCCGTATTGTGCACCTGGGGGAAGGGCGAGAGAAAATCGTCCTCGATCCACTGCTCGATAAACCCTGACTCTTCTACTTCATCAATGTCGATGGTGGCGATTCTGCGGTGAACTTCCTTGACCAAATTGTGATCCACAATATTGTCGATGTAGGCGACGATCAGCTCGGTTTTGCTGCGCGTTCCTACCAGGGTGCTATCAAAGCGCAGGCTCGGGTCCTTTACTCTTCTGCGGATCAGCACCGTGTTGTCCCGGATGCTTTCAGTGAAGCCGTCGCGTGGACCGCGCACAAGCCCTTCGGAGACGGGCTCCTCGATGGCCCGGGACTTCCAGCCTTTGCTGTCAATGAGGATGATCTCGCTCGTGCCGTCGACAAAAATGGCGGTATCTCCGGACAAAATACAGTCGATGGTGGCTGCGAGAGACGTTTCTTTTTTTATTTCGACAACGGACAAGACCTCATCAAAAAGCAGGTTGAGGATCGCATCTGGTTCAGTAGGAACGGTTTTTTCCGCGGTAGAGATCATCAACTGGATATGGCCCAGCACTTGCGCATGGAGCATATCCGCATTGGCCAGACCATCAATCGCAATGACGGCGCACGGATGGTTGCTGTTGCCGATGAGAAAGCTGCGGATCAGCAGATCGTGAGGGTTGCCAAGCAAGGAGCGAAACAGGTCCATGTTTTCCTGCAGGCTGCTGGACAGCTTTTTGCCGGCAAGCTGTGGCTGTGACTGCTGCATGTGCTGCATGAGGGGAGAGGTTTTCTTTTTGCGTCGCTGGGCGAAAAATTTTCGCATCATGGAAGTCCCTCCCGTTCAAAATGCGAATAGCATGTTAGTGCGATTTTTTCCAGAACAAAGGGAATTTATGCGGATGAAAGTTCCACGACAAACTTTCGCACAAAGAATTGAACAACCCTATGAGGTATGATACATTCGGCATGGTAGAATAGAGAGTAGTAGAGAGAGTAGGAAAGACGGAGAAGGGTGGAATCGTAGTGCTTGACAGTCAAGTTTTGGTTCGGGAGACAGACTTTGCGAAACTCGCGCATACATGGGAAGAGCTGGCGCAAGCGATGGCCGGGCAGGGAGATCAAGCGACTCCTGCCAAGCTGAAGCAGCTTGCAAAAAAAACGCGGAAAGCCGAGCTGAACATCGCTTTCTGTGGACACTTTTCCGCAGGGAAGTCCACGATGATTAATACGCTGCTGGGGGTCAGCCTGCTGCCCTCCAATCCGATTCCGACCAGCGCCAATGTCGTGAAGATCCGCGGTGGCGAAAAAGCTGCTCGCGTCTATACAATGAACGGCGACGTCGTGACGTTTGATCCGGATACGGAGATGGAGAAGCTCAAGCAGTTTGCCGTTGATGGAGATACCGTGGAGTCTGTAGAAGTCTCCTATCCGGGAACGCTTCTCGACGAGCATTCCAGCCTGCTCGACACGCCAGGGATCGACTCGACCGACGCCGCGCACAAAATCGCGACGGAATCCGCGCTGCACCTGGCTGACGTCGTCATTTACATGATGGATTACAACCACGTCCAGGCAGAGGAAAACTTCAACTTTACGAAAACCTTGAAAGATCGCGGCAAGCCAGTCTATCTGGTTGTGAACATGATTGACAAGCACATTGACTTTGAGCTTGATTTTGAGAGCTACAAGGAAAGTGTGGAGGAAGCGTTCGCGACCTGGAACATTCATCCCGATGGCATTTTTTACACCTCGCTCGCGGAGCCGGACCATCCGGAAAACCAGTACGCGGAGTTTCGGCAAAAGCTGCTGGCGCTGATCGCTGGACGCGAGGAGCTGGTAGGCAAAAGCGTTCGCAGCGCTGCCGAGCATTTGATCGAGGAACACGTCCAGGCGGTAAAGGCCAGCCATGCCTCCAAGCGTCAGGAGCTGGAAAGCAAGCTGGACAGCCTGGAGCTGGCAGACGTAGATAGCCGCGATGCCCAAGGGGTGTCCGCCGCGCTTGCCCAGGCAGAGGCGCTCATGGCGTCGCTGAAAAACCGCACAGCAGAAGCGCGCGCCCAGATGGAAAAAGACTTGGGCTCGCTGCTCGACAACGCCCGGTTGACGTACTACAGCACGAACGAAGCGGCGCAAAGCTACCTGGAGAGCCGCAAGCCTGGCTTCAAGGTGGGCTTTTTGTTTGCGGGGAAAAAGACCGAGGAAGAGCGCCAGCGCCGCGAGGAAGCGCTGTTGGCCGAGTTCCGCGAAAAAGTGGCGGGCAATCTCGACTTCCATTTCAAGGAACTGATGAGCAAGCAGCTTCAAGCGCATGACATCCGCGACGAGGAGTACCACGCGCGTGTCCATGCGACCGAGATCGCAATTACGGGCGAGTTCCTGGCCAAGCACATCAAGGATGGGGCGGCTTCCCGCGAGTATGTGATGAACTACTGTACAGACGTCGCGAACGCGATCAAGCTGGAGTACAGACGCGCGGGTCTTCTGTTCATCGAGGAAGTCGTCGGACGCCTGGAGAGCCAAAGCGAGCAGGAGAGCGCGGCACAGCTCGAACGCCTTGGCGTCCTGCGCGAGATGGCTTCGCTGCATGAACAGCTTGCAAGCCTCACCGCGAGCGAAGAAAACACGAGAGAAAGATTGCAGGCAATCATGCGTGAAGGAGAATAGGAATCATGAATCAGCTTCGAGACAAACTTGTGGCGGCCGCAGAACGGCTGCGCCGCGCAAGCCATGAAATCGTTTCCGTACCAGGGATGCAACAACAGGCGCAGGCGATGCAGGAGCGGGCAGAGCGCCTGACCGCCAACCGCTTCACGGTCGCCTTGTTCGGCGCATTCAGCGCCGGAAAATCTTCTTTTGCCAATGCGTTGATGGGCGATCTCGTCCTGCCTGTATCGCCGAACCCGACGACGGCGGCGATCAACAAAATCATGCCGCCAAGCGCGGAGCACCCGCACGGCACGGTGCGCGTGGTGCTGAAACAAAGAGACGCGGTGGAGCAGGACGTGCTGCGCTCGCTCGCCGTTTTTGGACTGCATGCCGCAAGCCTGGAAGGCGCGCTGTCCGAACTGAACAAAATTGACGTGGCGCAAATTCCGCCGACAGCGAAGCCGCACTACACGTTTTTGAAAGCCGTCACGAAAGGTCTTCCCGAGATGGACACGCATCTGGGCGGAGAGCTGATCGTGGACATGCAAGCATTTAAAAGCTTCGTCGCCAAAGAAGAAAAGGCTTGCTTTGCCGAATACATCGAGCTTTTCTACTCTTGCCCGCTCACCGATCAGGGCATCGTGCTGGTCGACACGCCAGGGGCGGATTCCATCAATGCCCGCCATACGGGTGTGGCGTTTGAATACATGAAAAACGCGGACGCTGTCCTGTTCGTCACGTATTACAATCACGCGTTTTCCCAGGCTGACCGCGAGTTTTTGCTGCAAATGGGCCGGGTCAAGGACACGTTCGAGATGGACAAGATGTTTTTCATCGTCAATGCGGCTGACCTCGCCGCTTCGGAAGAGGAGCTGCAGGGTGTCATTGCGCACGTAGAGAAAAACTTGCTCACCTGCGGCATCCGCCTGCCGCGCATTTATCCGGTATCCAGCCAGACGGCGCTTTTGGCGCGCATGCATGAAAAAGGCAAGCTGGCGGCTTCGGCGGAAAAAGTGTACCGTCAGCGCACGCAAACGGCAGAAGGCGCTCCGCTCATGCCGGCAGAGGAAGCGTTCAAGCTGTCAGGCATGGCCGCTTTTGAAACAGCGTTTCTCCGGTTCACGATCGACGAGCTGACACAGATTGCCGTGAACGCAGCGATGGGCGAAATTCGCCGCGCTTACGACACGTTGACCGAGTTCATGCGCATGGCCCAGTCCGGTGAAGACGAGCGGCTCGCCCGCAAGGAAGCGGCGAGCAAGGCCCAGTCGGATGCGTTGGCTGCCGTAGCGGCTCTGTCTACCGCTTCGTACGAGCGCGACCTGACAAAAGAGCGCGAGGAACTGCTCTACTACGTCAAGCAGCGGCTGTTTTTCCGCTTCAACGAGCTGTTCAACTTCGCCTTTAACCCGGCGGTTCTCAAGGAAGACGGGCGCAGCATGAAGCAGGCGCTCCAGGGCTGCCTGACCGATCTGCTGCGCTCGATCAGCTACGATCTGGCACAGGAGCTGCGCGCCACCACACTGCGCCTGGAAAAGTTCCTGAGCAAGCAGGGAGCCGCGCTCGTTTCCGCGTGGCAAAAAGACGTGCACGCCTACGCAGCAGGTTTGACGCTGGCGCCGTACCAGCAGCGCCAGGTCGAGACGCTCGCCTTTGCCGAGGAGCTGCCGGTGTCTGTTGAGGCATTCCAGCCAGCGCTTGGGCTGTTCAAAAACACGAAAGACTTTTTTGAGCAGGACGGCAAGCTGAAGCTGCGCGAAGAGCTGGAAAAGCGCATGCAAGAGCCGGTAGCGGCTTACGTCGCGACCGGAAGCGAGCAGCTTGGCGAGCAGTTCAGCGCGCTGTTCAGCGAGATGGTCGCGACAGAGCGGAACCGGGTTGTCGAGCAGATTAACGAATACTTCACAGGGCTGTTTGCCGCGCTGGATATGACCGTGGATCTCGAAGAGCTGGGAGCGAAGGTAAACCGCGTGGCCGCGGAACTGGAGTAACCGCTTGTGAAGCGATAGAAAAAAGAAGGCAGCGCACGCTTTTCGTCAGGCAAGGGACGGGCGTGGCTGCCTTTTTTTACGTGCAGCTAAGACGGCGCCAGCGGCTTGGCGCAGCCAAATTTTGTCATGCGGTCCGAATCTGTCGGAACAAGAACCGCTGCGGGCGGGTAAGCAAGCTTGGCGCACAGCAACGGTTGCTCGTGCGAGGGCCTGACAAATAGCGGCCAAAGCTTTAACCGCAACGAAAAAAACGCCCAAGCATTTGCACGGGAGGCAAAGCGTGGGCGTTTTTTGCTTGGGCCAGTTTTATTCGCTTGCTTTTTTGTACTGGTCAAACTGGGCAGCCACTTCCTTGGACGGTTCGCTGGTCAGCTTGCTGACGATAAGGATGGCGAGCAAGCTTGCGGCGAAGCCCGGAACCATTTCGTACAGGAAGTCTTTCAGCACATCGAAGCGCGTCCAGACGATGACGGTGACGGCTCCGGCGATCATGCCAGCGAGCGCGCCCCATTTGTTCATCCGCTTCCAGTAGAGGGACAGCAGGATGACAGGACCGAACGAAGCGCCGAATCCGGCCCAGGCGTAGCCGACGAGGTCGAGGATCGTATCGTTTTTGTTCAGCGCCAGCAAAAAGGCGATGACGGCGACGATCAGGACGGAGAGGCGGCCGACGGCGACCAGCTCTTTATCCGAAGCCGAGCGCTTGAGAAACGTTTTGAAAATGTCTTCCGTCAGCGAGCTGGAGGTTACGAGCAACTGGGAAGAAATCGTGCTCATGATCGCAGCCAAAATCGCAGCGAGCAAAAAGCCGGTGATGAGCGGATGGAACAACACAGTACCGAGCTGGATAAAGATCGTTTCCGGGTCGGCAATCGTCCAGCCTTGCTTCGCGAACAGCGCAATCCCGATCAGTCCGGTAAACATGGCGCCAGCTACGGAGAAAATCATCCAGCCCATTCCGATTGAACGCGCTTTCTTAATTTCTTTTGTAGAAGTAATCGCCATAAAGCGGACGATGATGTGCGGCTGTCCGAAGTAGCCGAGCCCCCAGGCGAACAAGGAAATAATTCCGAGCAGACTTGTATCTTTGAAAATATCGAGCAGGGACGGATCGACCGAGCGAATGGTCGTAAACGTTTCGCCCACGCCGCCAACGGTCAAGATCGTGACGAGCGGCACCATGATGAGGGCAATGACCATAATCAGCCCTTGCACGGCATCGGTCCAGCTTACGGCGAGGAAGCCGCCAAACAGCGTGTACGCGATGGTAACCAGGCCAACTACCCACAAGCCTGTACGGTAGTCCATGTCAAACGTGTTTTCAAACAGGACACCGCCGGATACAAGGCCAGACGAGACGTAAAACGTGAAGAAGATCATGATAACGAGTGCCGAGACAAGGCGCAGCATCCGGGAGCCATCACCGAAGCGGTTTTCCAGGTAAGCCGGGATCGTAATGGAGTTGTTGGCTACCTCCGTGTACGTGCGCAGACGCGGAGCCACGTACAGCCAGTTGGCATACGCACCGAGTGTCAGACCGATGGCGATCCAGGAGGCGCTAAGGCCTGTGGCGTACATCGCACCGGGCAATCCCATCATCAGCCAGCCGCTCATGTCGGATGCGCCAGCGCTGAGAGCGGTTACAGTTGGTCCGAGTGACCTGCCGCCGAGCATGTAGTCACTCAAGTTGGAGGTACGCTTGTAGGCATAATAGCCGATGAGCAGCATGCCTACCATGTACACAATGATGGACGTGAGCAGCATATTCATGGATAGCACCTCTTGTTCAGTTCAATATTGCTAAAAGTAATAGTGACGTCTTACACAATATCATGCCCAGATATGAAAATCTACAAAAAAACACAGAAAATTTAGTAGAAAAACAATAAAAAGTTTTTAATCGAATTAAAAAAACCCGCGATTTTACCATCGCAGGTTCAATTTTCTATTTTATCCTTTTTTTACTGCACTTGAATCTGTCCATTGCCGTCAAGAGTCACCTTGAACTCCTTCACGACAGTAGGCTCTGCACCCGGGTTGTTCAAATCGTGTTTCAGCACTTGAAAAGACCCGTCGCCAGCGAGCTTGCCTGTGTATTCCACTCCGAACAGTTCGGACTTGTAAAAACTGAAGTTGGCCAGCTCAGTCTGCTGCAACTGGTCGACGAGCAACTGTCCGTCACCGCTGAACATGGCGTTGCGCAGAGGCTCAGAGGATTCGTATTTTTGCTGGAGATAAGTCTTCAATTGCTGGGCGATTTCCGATTCTGCGAGCTGCTTGCCCGCTTCCACCGCCTGCTTGCCTACCTCGATGGCCTGTTTGCCCGTTTCTACTGCCTGTTGCGCTGTCTGTACGCCTTCGGAAATTTCCGAGCAGGCTGTCAAGAGCAGCGCGCAGCCGAGAATCCATGCTTTTTTCATGTTCGTGCTCCACCCCTTCCTTGCACTCTTGAATCGTACTTTATTTATTTTACTGTATATCCACTTTCGGCGCATCCGCATATGATGAGGTAAGCGTAAGAGCTGCACTGATTACAGGGAGGAAGCGCAATGATTCAAGGGAAAGTAAAATGGTTCAGCAAGGAAAAAGGATATGGATTCATCGAGCGGGATGGAGGCCCTGACGTGTTCGTGCACTATTCGGCGATCACGGGCACAGGCTACCGGAATTTGGAGGAAGGCGAGCAGGTCGTGTTTGAGATTGTGAATGGACAGCGGGGATTGCAAGCGGCAAATGTCGCGCGCAAAATCGTCTAGGCAAGAACAGAGCTTATACTGTAGCCTGTAAAAACAGCAGATGACCGATCCGTCATCTTTTGATTCCAGACGCCGTCACACCCGTAAGGGCAGACGGCGTCTTATTGTTGGCAGACCGTTCTTCCAGGGGGGGTTTCCCCCGCAGGGAGTGCAAGTCCTACAGGTTGTAGAGAAAGACGGCCAAGGCGATGACGAGCATCGACGTAATACACCCGTATATGAGCAGCAGGTTGCGCGAACGCTGCTTGAAGCTGCGCTGCTTGGCTTCCACAGGCTTCAGACCGATGAGAAACGTCCCGACGAACGCAAAGACAACGAGGATGATGACGGCAACAATAAAGGGAAAAATAGTCATGACGGACCAATCGTCCTTTCTGTATCACACAGTCATCCTGTGAGGCACACACAAGGATGCAGATGGTTGGTAAGGTATCTGCTTCGATCATATACCGTCCTATGCAAAAAGTGGCCATCCACTTTGCGGTTTTTTTGCTCATCCACTTGCGGTAAATGCTTCTGCAAAACGCTCGACTGCGGCAGGAATTTGTCCGAGAGAGGCTCTTCCGAACGTAAAGCGCACATGCCCCGGCGCTGCTCCGAACAGATGGCCGGGCACGAAGACGACGCCCCGCTTGACGGCTTCGGTCAGGAGCTGCTGCTCGCTCCATGTTCCGGCAAAGCGGCACCAGAGATGGATGCCGCCTTGTGCTCCCGCCATGTCGACCTGTTCGCCGAATGTTTCTTGCAGCGAAAAAAATAGCTGGTCGTGACGGAGGGCAAGCTGCGTGCGCAGCCGATCGACGTGCCGGGCAAACTCGGCGGAAGCCAAAAAGCGGTCGGCCAGCCATTGCGGGAAAATGCTGTGCCCGAAGTCAAACTGCTGCTTCGCGTCCGCCAGCCGCTCGATGACGGTCTGCGGGCCGACAATCCAGCCGATGCGCAGGCCGGACGCGACGATTTTGGTCAGCGAGCTGATGTACAGGACTGTGCCGTGCTTGTCCAATGATTTGAGCGTAGGGATCGGTTCTTTGGAAAAAGCGGTCAGGCTGTAAGGATCGTCCTCGATGATCGGAATGCCGTTTTCAGCGGAAAAAGCGAGCAGTTGCTTCCGGCGGGCAAGCGACAGGAGCGTCCCGGTCGGATTTTGGAAGTTCGGGTTGAGAAACACCATTTTGATCCGATGCTTGCGGTGCAGTTCGGCGAGTTGGTTCGGGTCGATGCCATGCCGCTCGACGGGAAGCGAAAAGGTGCGCAAGCCAGCCGAGTGAAACAGCGGCAAGGAATGGCAGTACGAAGGCGTCTCGATCGCTACGGCGTCGCCTGGTTTGAGCAGGCATTGCACGACGAGGTGCAAGGCTTGCTGCGCCCCGGAAGTAATCATGATCGAGGTGGCGGGCGCTTCGATGCTGCGCCATTCTTGCATATGGCGGCCCAGCGTCTCGCGCAGCGACCAGTTGCCTTGCGGATGCTCGTAGCCGAGGTGAGCGGGAAAGTCATCCGGGCTTATCAACTGTCGCAGCGTATCGCGGGGAACGAGATCAGGCGAAAGCTCGCCGCTCGCCAGGTCGATCAGTTCGTTTTCCTGCGTTTCTCTGCGGATTTTCCGGATGAGCGGCAGATTGGGGCGAAACGATCCGGTCTCGGTCAAATGCCGCCAGTTCGGGACCCGCGTGCGAGCCAAGCCCCAAATGTCCTGGCTGACGAGCGTTCCGCTCCCTTGCCTGCGCTCCACGATCCCGGCCGCCTGCAGCTCGTCGTAGGCGGCGACAATCGTCGAACGGTTGACGCCCAGCTCTTTTGCCAGCGAGCGCTCCGAGGGCAGGCTGCTGCCCGGGCCGAACTCGCCGCTGCTGATGCGCTGCTCGATCTGCTCGGCAATTTGCTTGTATAACGGCTTTGTTTTTGTCCCTGTCGTCTTGTCGTCCATGTCCATCCTGCTTTCTGTGCGTGTTCAAATTCCGTGGCAGAAGTTAAAATCATCCAGCTCATTATACCATTGATCGAATCTTGGCTTTCAATTTTGACACGGTTTGTTTAGTATAGAGGACGAAGGAGTTGATGGGGTTGAAACAATATTTAGACTTGTGCCGACGCATTTTGGCTGAAGGCGTCACGAAAGAAGACCGGACAGGCACAGGTACGATGAGCGTTTTCGGGCATCAGATGCGTTTTGATTTGAGCGAGGGCTTTCCGTTGGTCACGACGAAAAAGCTGCATATGAAATCAATCATTCACGAGCTGTTGTGGTTTTTGTCTGGAGACACCAACATTCGCTACCTCCAGGAAAACGGGGTGCGAATCTGGAATGAGTGGGCAGACGAGAACGGCGATTTAGGCCCGGTGTACGGCAAGCAGTGGCGTTCCTTTACCGGGCGCGACGGCAAGACCGTGGACCAAATTCAATGGGTGGTGGAGGAAATCAAAAAAAATCCGGACTCCCGCCGTCTGGTCGTGAGCGCGTGGAATCCGGCGGACTTGGACGAGATGGCGCTGCCGCCGTGCCATTTGCTGTTCCAGTTTTACGTGGCGGACGGCAAGCTGTCGTGCCAACTGTATCAGCGCAGTGCCGACACGTTTTTGGGCGTGCCGTTCAACATTGCTTCCTACGCGCTGTTGACGCACATGGTGGCACACGTCACCGGGCTCAAGGTCGGCGATTTTGTCCACACGCTGGGCGACGCGCACCTGTATGTGAACCATATCGAGCAGGTGAAGCTCCAGCTCACGCGCGAGCCGAAGCCGCTGCCCAAGCTGAAGCTCAATCCGGCGGTCACGTCCATTTTTGACTTCACGTATGACGATATCGAAATTGTCGATTACGAGGCGCATCCGCACATCAAGGGCGAGGTGGCGGTATGATTAGCCTGATTGTGGCCTACGCGAAAAATCAGGTGATCGGCAAAGACGGCGACATGCCGTGGAGCCTGCCAGCCGACTTGAAAAACGTCAAGGAGATCACGACCGGCAAAACGATTGTCATGGGCAGGAAGACGTTCGAGTCGATCGGCAAGCCGCTTCCGAACAGGCGAAACGTCGTGTTGACCCGCAGCCGGGCCTTTCACCCGGAGGGCGTCGACGTCGTGCACACAAAAGAAGAGGTGCTCGCGCTGGGCGACGTCATCATTTTTGGCGGTGCCGAGATTTACCGCCAGTTTCTGGATGTCGTGGATCGGCTGTACATTACGGAAATTGATCTGGAGACGGAAGGCGACACGTTTTTTCCGGCCTGGGACCGCGACGCGTTTGTGCTGGTGGACAAGCGCGAGGGCGTAGTGGACGAGAAAAACGCGCATCCGCATACATTTTACGTGTACGAGCGCAAAAAATAGATGATCGGCGATCATATAGAAAAAATGCCTCCTGTCAGTCAGGAGGCATTTTTGGTTTGGCGGCGCGTTCAGATAGCTCCAGATAGGCGTCACGCAGCCACGGATGCACGACGCGGAGCTTGTCGCGCCGCTCCCACAAATACGCCAGATAGACGAGCGCGGCGCACTCCAGCGAATCGTCCAGCGCCGCGAGCAACGGCTGGAGATAGGGGGGGGTGCCCGGCTGATCCCACTTGATTTTGTCGGCCACAAAAAGGACGAGGTCCAACGGCTTTGCGCCGGCCTTCAATGTCGTGTGGCAGCCGATAGCAGATAAAATGTCTGCATCCGAAACCGCAAAAAGCTCGCGGGCTATGACGACGGACAGCTTTTGGTGCACGATCATCGGAAATTGTTCTTCCTCTGGCAGCACGTCCACCCCTGCCAGCCTCGCTACCTCGATCCTCTGGCTGTTCGGAAAAATCGCGCTGCTGTCGTGCAAAAGCCCTGCCGTGACGGCGGCTTGCCGATCCACGCCGAAGCGGATCGCCAGCCGTTCTGCCTCCTGGGCAACCAGTACGGAGTGCCGCGCTGTTTCGGTGCATCCGTGCAAGCGAAAGAGGCTGCAAATATCGCGAGCCAGGCTATCTGTACGTTCCCATTCTTTTGTCCACGCTGCCAAAAGCGTCATGGGCATTCTCCTTTTGCCGAACAGGCTGGACTCCCAAAAGGGGCAAGACTTTTCGCGCGAAAAATCAGTATATTCCTATTGTACAAACAAAAGACGGCGCGTGTCGAGCTTTCCCTCTCCCCAAGACATATCGCAGCCGCCTTTCGCATACAAACAGTAGAAAACGGGTGGACAAACCGCGGGAGGAATAGGATGAAGGTCGACTTTCACGTGCATCTGGAAGAAGGGCCATACTCGCTGGACTGGCTGGTCGGGCAGGCTTGCGCGCTCCGGCCGTTTTTGGACGAAAAGGAGGAGAGCGAAAGCCGAGGCTGGGCCAACGAACTGGTCAAAGGGCTTGCCCAAAGGCTCCAAAACGGCCCGTACTCCAGAGAGTGGCTGGACTTGTATCGGGCGCGGGCCAAGCAGGCAGGAATCGTGCAAGTGTGTGTAGCGGAGCATCTGTACCGTTTTGCGGAGTACCGCCCCTACTACGAGCGGTATGTTCGCGTAGGCGACGACCGCCTGGGCAGGGCGCAGCGGCGCTGGCTTGCGCAGATGGCCAACGATTCGCTTCCGGCCTACGTCGCGTTTCTGGCGGAAGAGCGCGAGCGATGGGCGGAGGACGGCCTTGCGCTGCGCATCGGGATTGAGCTAGATTATTTTCCGGGCGGGGAAGACGTGCTGCGTGAAGTGAGCGGGCAGTATCCGTGGGACGTGTGCATGGGAGCGGTCCATTTTCCCGGGGGATGGGGCTTTCCGGTTCGGGACGTCCAGGAGCATTGGGAAAGGGTGGCGCCAGCGGGCTTGTACAGCAGCTATTTCGATGTGCTGGAACAGGCGATCGAAAGCGGCCTGTTCGATGTCATGGTGCACCTCGACGGGATCAAAGCATTCGGGCCGAAGCCGGACGAGACGGCGCTCTTGCCTTATTACCAGCGGATCGCCCGGGCGCTGCGGCGCAAAGACATGGCCGCCGAGCTGAACGCCGGGTACGTGCGCGGCCAGTCGCTGCGCGAGTTTTCCCCGAGCTTTCGCTTTTTGCAAATTCTCGCGCAGCACGAGGTGCCGATCACGCTGTCTTCGCATGCGACCGCTCCCGATCAGGTGGGGCAGCATCTGGCCGAGGCGCGGGCGCAGTTGAAGCGGGCAGGCTTTGCCGCTGTCGCCGTTTTTGCCGACAGAAAAAGGAGCGAGCTTGCGATTAGCTGAGGGAGCTTCCCCATTGTGGGCGCATTTTTGCTATGATAAAGACAGGCATAAAAAAAGTGCACCCAGTGGGAGGAGAAAAACAGATGTCCTTGCAGGAACAACTGAAATCGTTACTCAAAGAGGTGGAGCCGCAAATCATTTCGTGGCGCCGCCATCTTCACCAATATCCGGAGCTTTCCTTTCAGGAGGAAAAGACGCCGGCGATGATTGCGGAAATCTTGAGAAATCTGAATTTTGACGAAGTGCGGACAGGAGTAGGCGGCCGCGGAGTGATCGGAGTGCTCAAGGGCAGCCGTCCGGGCAAGGTCGTCGCGTTGCGCGCCGATTTTGACGCGTTGCCGATTCAGGATCAAAAAGACGTTCCGTACAAGTCAACTGTTCCTGGGGTCATGCACGCATGCGGCCACGACGCCCATACCTCCCAGTTGCTGGGGCTGGCAAGCGTACTCGCTTCGCACCGCGACCAGTTCGCCGGAGAGATTCGCTTTTTGTTCCAGCATGCGGAGGAAGAATCTCCGGGCGGCGCGATTCAAATGACGGAGGACGGGGCAGTCGACGGCGTCGATGCAGTGTTTGGCGTCCATCTCTGGTCCATGCTGCCAGTAGGCAAAGTGTTCATCAGCGGCGGCCCGATCATGGCGAACACGGATGACTTCGTGATCGAGATCAAAGGGCGGGGCGGCCACGGCGCTGTTCCGGAGGAAACGGTCGACTCCATCGTGATCGGCTCGCAAATCGTCGGGAATTTGCAGACGATCGCCAGCCGCAACGTCAGCCCGCTGGAGAGCGTCGTCGTGACGGTCGGTACGTTCAATGGCGGCGACAACAACAACATTATTGCAGATGGCTGTCGCCTGACGGGAACCGTGCGTACGTTTTTGCCGGACGTGCGGGATCGCGCGGAGCAGCGCCTCGGCGAAATCGCCATCGGCACGGCGAAGATGATGGGCGGCGAGGCGAAAGTATCGTACGAGCGCGGCTACCCGGCTGTCATCAATCACGAAGAGGAAGCGCAGCTCGCCCGCGAGGCGGCAGTGGCGGCGTTTGGCCCTGAGCGCGTGGAGCCGATGAAGCCGCTGATGGGCGGAGAAGATTTCTCATACTACCTGGAAAAGGTTCCTGGCGCCTACCTGTTTGTCGGGGCGGGCAATCCGGAAAAGCTGGCGAACTACCCGCACCACCATCCGCGCTTTGACATCGACGAGGATTCGATGCTCATTGCCGGAGAGCTGTTGGGACGAACAGCCCTGCTCTACTTGGAAAAGCATCAGGCGTAAACAAGAAGACTTGCAAAGATGCGCTTTTGCCTAGCGGTGGCAAAGGCGCTTTTTTTTGCCTGCTACCATAAACTGATGAAATGAGGCGTCACACACCGCACACGGCATACGGGTGAACAAAGGAGGGACGGCCTCAGTGAGAAAACGGATCGGCATACTGACCTACCGGGGAGAAGCCGGATTTGTCGAACCAGGATTTTTGCGCCGTCTGGTCAAAGAAGGCAACGGCATGGGGGCGGATGTTTTTGTATTCGGGCCGCAGGATGTCCAGTTTTCCAAGCGCAGGATCAAAGGCTTCATCCCCGCCGAAAAAGGCTGGAAGAGTGAATGGTTCGACTGGCCGGACATTGTCATCGACCGCTATCGGTATTACCCGTTGGCGAAGCACAGCCGCTACCTGCCGTTTCGCAAGCAAAACTGGTTCCGCTATGCCAACAGCCGTTTCACGAATAAATTTAATCTGCATCAAATTTTGCAGGTAGATCCGCTTTTGACGAGGTGGCTGCCGGAAACGTTCGCCTACTCCAGAAGCACGCTCGTTTCCATGCTGGCACGCCATCGCCTGGTCTATCTCAAGCCGACAAACGGCTCAGGCGGGCGGAGCATCCTGCGCGTGGAAAAAACCGAAGAGGGCTACTTGCTGCACGGCCGAACCAAGCAACAGGCGAAAAGCAGCGAAAAGCTCCCGTCCATCGCCAAAGTATGCGAGCGGCTGGAGGCGTGGATGGAGCGCGAGAAAAACGGCAGAGAAGACTTTTTTCTGCAACAAGGGCTACAGTTGTCGCTGGTGCCGGGGCGAACCGTCGATGCGCGAGTGCTGGTGCAAAAAGACGGAAAAGGCATCTGGGGGCTGACGGGCATGGGAATCCGCATCGGCTCGACGCGATCCTCGACCTCGAATTTGCACGGCGGAGGCACGGCGATGGCGGCGATCCCTTTTTTGGTCAATCGCTTCGGGCAAGAAGAAGCGAGGCGCATCGTGCTGGAATGCAAAGAGCTCGTCGTGCAAACGGTGGCGCGCATCGAGCAGCACTTCGGGCAGATGATGGAGTTTGGCTTTGATCTCGGCATTGATGTGCACGGCAGGGTGTGGATTATCGAAATCAATCCGAAGCCGGGCCGGGAAATATTCAGGCAGTTGGGAGAGCTTCGCCGCTACCTTCAGGCGGTGCGCCGCCCTTTGGAATACGCTTTGTACCTGATCGAACAGGACGCGCAGCGAAAAGACCAGTCATTCGGTTGAAAAGGCCCTTCTGCAGCTGGAAGGGTCTTTTTTAAACCCTGAGACGCTGTTTGACCGTCGTAAGCCACTTTCGAACATATTTCAAAAAGAAGAAACTGTAAAAAAGGTCTGGAGGAAGGAATGCATTTCAGTGCTATTGCTATATTAACGTGATGGCGGGAGCAGATATGTCGAACAATCGTGAATCTCTCATTTACTAGATTGTCTATTCATGATGATTTGAAATTGCACAATATATTCGTCCAGACATTGGCTTAACACTATAACTTCGCTGTCGGAAATCCCCTTTTCTTGGACCAGTTTCACTAATTGTTCTCGCATTTCCTCTATGATTTCTGATATGTTCTCTTTTTTTCGATTATTCTCTGTCAGATCAGTAGAGGGAACGCTTATTTTTTTCCCCGTATCTACAATCATCAGCTCCCTATTTTTTCAATATAAGGGTACATATAACTATATGTTATTCTGCCAAAAACAAGCAGTTGGGGAATATTGCATAGATATGAAGATTAACATAACCAACGATAGGGGGGAGGGGAAAATATGGATTTTTTTGTCGCGACAAGATATAATTTGTAATAAAATGTAAAAACATGGTCCGAAAGCAGAAATGCAGTCTCTGATTACCTGGAATATATGCTTGTTGTAATAGAAGATGGGGTGCCGTTTCCTGTGGATGATGTCGGAAGAATGAAACCGAGAAGATATTATTTTGAAATCGGTCTCTGGTATTTGACAGGAAAAATTGTATAGGAGTTTGGAAATGGACAATTTAATCATCGAATCTGGGGAGGGCATCGGTTTAATAAAATTTGGCATGAGCAAAGATGAAGTTGAAAAATGCATTCAAAGTTATACTGAAAAGTATCAGAAAGAATATCATATTCAGGACTATTTCAAGGGCTCTTCATGTTGGAATATGATTCTGAAGGTAAGGTTGATTTTATAGAAATTCCTGAGGTTTTAAAGGAAACATTTAACTGCTTATTGATGGGCATTGATGTATTCAACACGAAAGCTGAAGATCTTGTAGAGAAAATTGATGAAATTGCAGAATATGATCGAAATCAATCTGATGGCTATACGTATTTTTTTCCGTCATTAGGGCTCTCTTTATGGAGATCAAAGAGGAATGCTAGAAGATTCGTTTAAAAAGCTAAGTTCAGAAAATCAAGAGGATAAAATAAGACACTTATATTTTGAATCCGTCAGGGAATGTAAATTTTTTGGGGGTAAATGGGTTTTTAACAGATGGAGGGTTCCGTCAACGGCTTTACATGGAGGGGCGGGCATGATAGGCTCGTTTGCCAACGGATAGTGAAGGTCAACTCGACTGCTTGAGTAGCACCTACCTCTCCATCTCACTATGTTGTTTGACTCTGCTATAATGGAACAAAGATCAGTAAGGATTGGCTAATTGAATTTGGAGAGTCGAAAAGTTACCCAGAGACTGACAGGTTCGTGAACATCATACGGCGTTTTCTGGAGTTTATACACGCTACGATTCTTGATGTAGACTCGGTGATCTTTCAAACGGAGGATTCACAAAACGTTTTGCATATCTACCCCAAACCTAATTTTAAGCAACTAAGCGTTCCTCATCGGGAAGAAATTTTTCGTTTACTGGCTCCACATCTTCAGGGAGAGGCTGAGAACGATTTGAAAATTCGTACAGCTTTGGGGGTCTGGACGAGTTTCTTTCTAAAGAATCCACAACATGCTTTTCTTGAAAGTATGGAAAAAGTAATGCGACCATATGAACATAAGGCGAAGAATGATATCATATCGGATCGAGTGGACTTCTTAGCTGGAATGAAAAAGATTGTACACCCTGACCAGGCAAAATTCCCCAATGGAGACGAGAAAAATACTGGCAGATTGCTAAGGGATCAACTTAAGGCTCTACTTAAAGGACCGAGGAAAGCTACTGAACTTAAGTATAATTATATGAGTGATAAAATTGAGAGATGTAAAAATGTCAGGAACTTAGTGATCCATAAGTTACAAGACAGCGATAAAAAGATCGATGTTAATCAAGTCGATTATGATATTTTTAGCACGTTTTTCTTCGAGAGTTTTGCTCACTTAATGTTACTGTCTCTGGAGTCATCTGTTGCGGATAGAACATCAAACCAAGCTTAGTGTGAGAAGCGGTCAATTGGGGTCTCATTGATTAATGTTATATGATTGTGACTAACAGCGGCAACCTAAATTATTCAGGTTGCCGCTGTTAGTTTTCTGATGAAGTTCGCATGGTTATTTCAGATAAAATTGATGGAAAGCTATCAACTCGAAGTAAGGTGAACTATGAACCCGTACACATTAGATGATTCATTACTACAGCAATTCAAACAAGCTGTCTTCGACCATGATGATTTTTTGATTAACGCCTACTGTGACTTCAACGGAGAAAACCGCTGGAACCTGATCTGTTCTGCAAAAGATTGGCTTAGCGTCAGCGTTAATGGTTTACCGTACATCGACTTGAACCATGAAATTGATGACGTTCGTTCACTAAATGTCGCACAGTTAATAATGACTTACGACATAGTTGTCGAGTCAGTAAAGAAGCTGCTTCAGGTATTCGATCTTGAGCATCTGTTAAAAGGTGACAACTCCATCTTTAACAAGCCTGTACCAGATGACAGGTATTTTAAGCAGATACGAGCTTGTTTCGCAGCACATCCGGTAGATTTTGATAGCACTGATGGGGTAAAAGTCAAGGTAAAGGGCAGTAACCAAAAGCCAGAGAGGTATCTCGCTTCTTGGTCTAGCGATGTTGGGGGTAATGCCGATTATTCGGTTTATCTCTACAGCAATAAGCCAGGGTCAGATCCTATCCCCTTCTTGATGAACTTTGCTCAGATCCACGCTTATACAGCTTACAGCACCACAAGAGTTCAATGAACAAGAGCAGGAAGCCATAGCACCGTACCTGCGATTATTGAAACCTCTGGTCGAAGAAATATACCAACGTTGCAAACCATGCGGTATGTGTCAACGCCGACTTTATTTTGACCCACCATCGCTGGTTTAGAACTGACCCACCCGGCGATTTTTTGTTGGTTAGGTAGTAGATTCGGAGAATTTATCAGCCGCCCACACCATGATCGTATTGAATGATTGGAGGTTTTATTGTGATTACTTTTCCATCTGCAATATGGACGTTAATACCGAATCCTAAACCCAATACCAAGCATAATGATAATACAAACCCTTTTACAAATTTCTTCATGTTTTCTCGCTCCTTTCGTCTACAACACTTTGAAAGATCTTTTTCTGTTCATCCGATGCATGTTGAAGATGTGACCAAAACATACCAATACAGCTTTTGAAATAATCAAAGTCCTTGGATGCAGTAGTTAAAATAAGGCACCGTAAAGTTTCATCCAAGCCCTCTGAATACTTCCCTTTTTTAAACAAGTATACCGCTAAATGGTATCTGAAGTGAAGATGATGAATTTTATCAATAACCCCCTTAGCATTTCTAAATCCTTCTATATCTTCTGAAAATCGCTCTAATACTGATTCAACTGGAAAACCAAACTCATTGGCAGACTTGATTATCGTTACCAGACCGGGAAGTATCTCCTTTGGATTTTCGGAAAGGAACTCAAGGTAATCTGACAGAACCTCCGTGTTTCCCATAGACATAGACAAAGTGTATGAGTTAGCTAAAGCCCATAATCGAAGCTTATCAACTTCTGCTTCGCTTTCTTGATCGCGAATTTCAAACCAGCTTAAATCAGCATAGCCATTCGTGTAAATCTTTGATTCTTCATACTTGCCCATATTTTTCAGTGCTACAGCTTTTAAAAGATAACCCTGTCCATAGTACAGAATCAAAGGACGCTCTGTTTTTGGTAATTCACTAGGCTTGTTGTTTTTTCGTCTACGAAGCTCATCTTCATAGACAATTGTTGCTAATTCCCTTAATTCATCAGCGTATTTCCCGACGTCTTCCCACCTGCGCAGGGTGTAACAAATCTTTGCCAGGTGCAATAGCGCATCAAGCTGATGGTTTTCAGGCAACCGCCTTCTATATGGTTCAAAGCGGATAACAGCCTTAAACTTTTCTTCAGAGTTCATCCCTTCGACAGCTCGGAACAGTCGATACTGGCTCATCACAAAGTGATTAGCATAGCTATCCTTTTCGTTATCGATTACGAGCAGATAAAAAGGGATTGACTCCTTCAGTTTCCCTTTTTCAGAAAGCTGCTCGGCTACTGAAAAAAGGATTCTGATATTTTTAGGATTCTCCAGCAGCTTTGAGGCAGTCTCGCTAATACAATCCTGTCGGCCGAGTTCAGCACAGCGAGCCAGATACGGGATAACACGTGGACGGGAAAATTTGTCCTCTGTTATACATTCTTCCGGATACAGTTCGTATAACCATCCTGGCTCGTGCCCAAACGCAATGGCCAGTTGATCCAGTTGGCATATCGTCATGGGACGAGGAGGATTACCATTGAGAATCGTGCTGAGCGTCCCTGAATTAATGCCGGTTAATTCGCTGAGCTTACTAATTGTAAACCCTGTCAGTTTCAAATTCCTTTCGATCTCTGATCGCAATGACGGCTGGACCATTACCCCCATAAGTAACACTCCTCAAATACATGAATTACTGATTTCCTTCTGCCAATTTCTTTGCTCGATAGAAAACGTTATGTACTTAAACTATATATTATATTACTGCGATATCCAGTAAAAGTAAATAAAAGGTTATTTATGGTAAATAAGAAGAGAAGTTATGATGCAGGAAATAAAGGAACCTCTGAAAGTTTCGGAGATCCTGGGCACTACTCGAGCCACGATTGTATACATGTATTGCAAAAAACCCCCCATTTGCCCAAGGGATGCGGCATAATAAAAGTAGCTGTCGCCGCGGGCGGGCAGCGAGCACCATTTCAGCCCCGAGAGCGGCGATCATCACGTAACGAGGAAGGAGAACGAGCATGAGACAGGAAGCGTTTTCCATTGATCTGGGAGAAGGATTGACACTGCGAGGAAACATACATACGGAGGAAGCAGCCGGGTCTGCGCAGCCGCTGCTTTTATTTTGCCACGGCTTCAAAGGCTTCAAGGACTGGGGCAGCTTTCCGTACGTAGCGGATGAGCTGGCGAAACGAGGCATTGCGACGATTCGCTTCAATTTCAGTTGCAACGGCGTCGGGGAGAGCCTGACCGAGTTTGATGAGCTGGAAAAATTCGGGCGCAACACGTATGCCCGCGAGCTTGCCGACCTGCACGCACTGGTCGAGCGGATCGTGTCTGGCGAGCTTTCTTTGCCCGCCTGCGTGGACAAAACGAAGCTGTACGTGCTTGGACACAGCAAAGGCGGCGGAGATGCCATCCTGTTTGGCGCGAACAATCCGCATGTGACAGGCATCGTGACGTGGAACGGCATCGGCGACGTCAACCTGTTCGACGCAGCGCTGCGCAAACAAATCGAGGAAAATGGCGTCGGGTACATAGCGAATGCGCGCACCGGACAAAACATGCCGATTACGCGCGTCGTCATTGACGATGTCGACCAGAACCGGGACGAGTATGACATTTTGGCCAAAGTAGCGACTATGGAAAAGCCGCTGTGCATCATTAGCGGAGAAAAAGATTTTGTCCGTCTGGTAGAGGCTGCCAAAAGAATCCACCAGGCTGCGAAAAACAGCGAGCTGCACTGGATCGAAGGCGGCGACCATACATTTAACGCGCGTCATCCATTTGCGGGCACTTCGGCTCCGTTAGAGGAAGCGATCAAGCAGACGGCAGCTTTTGTCCTCGCCCCGCGGACATAGAAAAAGCCGCGATTTTCCTGCGTTTTCAATCCATTTAGGCTATGATATACTGGGTAAAGTCTAAAGATTAAAATGATGTGATTATTCAGAAAAATATCAGGAATAGGTGGAGAAGAAACATGAACAGCAAGGTGTATCTGTATGATACAACCCTGCGAGATGGGACGCAGGGAGAGGGGATCAGCCTGTCGGTGGAAGACAAGATAAAGATCGCACTGCGGCTGGATCAGTTCGGCATTGATTTTATCGAAGGCGGCTGGCCGGGGAGCAATCCAAAGGACATGGCGTTTTTTGAACGCATCCGCGAGGTTCCGCTCCAGCATGCCAAGGTGACCGCTTTCGGCAGCACCTGTAGACCGAATGTGGCGGCATCCGCGGACGACAACCTGCAAGCCCTGATCGCAAGCGGCGTGCAGGCGGCGGCGATCTTCGGGAAGTCCTGGGACTTGCACGTCACAGACGCTTTGAAAACGACACTGGAAGAAAACTTGCGCATGGTCGCCGATTCGGTGGCTTTTCTGAAACATAAAGGCTTGACGACGCTGTTTTTGGCGGAGCATTTTTTCGACGGCTACAAAGCAAACCCGCGCTATGCCCTGCGCGTGCTGGAAGCCGCCGAGGAAGCCGGAGCGGACTGGATCGTCCTCTGCGATACAAATGGCGGAAGCCTGCCGCATGAAGTGTACGAGATCGTCAAGGCGGCTGTCGGTCATCTGCACACGCCGCTCGGCATCCACCCGCACAACGACAGCGGCGTAGCGGTAGCGAACGCGCTGGCGGCGGTGCAAGCCGGAGCCAAGCAAGTACAAGGGACGATCAACGGCATCGGGGAACGCTGTGGAAACGTCAACCTGATTTCTGTCGTGCCCAATCTGCAGCTCAAGCTCGGGTACGAATGCGTGAGCAGCGAGCAGCTTCAGGAGCTGACGCAACTGTCGCGCTACGTGGCGGAGATCGCCAACATGACGCTGCCTAACAATCAGCCGTTTGTCGGGCACAGCGCCTTTGCGCACAAGGGCGGCATCCACGTCAGCGCGGTTCTGCGCGATCCGAAGACGTATGAGCACATCGAGCCGGAAAACATCGGCAACAAGCGCCGCGTGCTCGTCTCCGAGCTGGCCGGCCAAAGCAATCTGCTCGCCAAAATGGAAGAGCTGGAGATTGATTTGTCGCTGGATCGGGAAAAGACCCGCGAGATCATCACGCGCATCAAAGAGCGCGAGTTCCAGGGCTACCAGTACGAGGGCGCGGAGGCTTCGCTCACGCTCATGCTGCTTGCGGCGGCGGGCAAGCTGAAAAATTTGTTCACGCTCGATTCTTTCAAAATTTTGATGGAAAAGGCAGCCGTCCAGTCGATCACGTCCGAGGCGACCGTCAAGCTGCGCGTAAATGGCGAGAGCGTCCATACGGCAGCGGACGGAAACGGCCCTGTCAATGCGCTGGACAACGCCATGCGCAAAGCGCTGGAGAGCTACTACCCCTGTATCGCCAACATGCACCTCGCCGATTACAAGGTGCGTGTCCTGGATGAAAACGGGGCGACGGCAGCCAAGGTCCGCGTCCTGATCGAATCGGCGAGCAACGGCGAAAAGTGGAGCACGGTCGGCGTCTCGACCAACGTGATCGAAGCGAGCTGGGAGGCACTTGCGGACAGTATTCGCTACTTCTTGTGGAAGGAAGGCTGCGAGGAAGCGGGCCATCTGGCTTCTGCGGAAGCGCGGGTTGGGATCGTCAATCATTGACCGTCCTACGGGATGGAAAGCCTTGTTGACCGCGCGCGAGCGGTAGCACGTTAAGCGCGTTTAACGCGTTCCCCCCGTTTACTCGTTAAAAAAAGACCAGCAAAGCTCCGGGGAGCTGCTCTCTTTTTGTCAGCTACATCTGACAGGGGGAGAGCGGCTCGGGTGAGAGCGAGCTGGTCTTTTTGTTTGGCGTTTGCCTGCTCAGTCGGCTGTCTCCGAAGCAGGCCGATCAATCAGTTGGCGCAGCTTCGTTTCCGTCGAGGACTGGGGATCTGGCGTGTAGATGCTGCAACGCAGGTCAGCGCTGCCCTGCACTTGCAGGGAGGTCAGATGGAACTGCATTTTTCCGGCCTTGGCGTGGCGAAATTCAAGCAACACCTCGGGGGCGGAGCTGACGTGGCTCTGCTCCCAGAGCGTTTGGAAATCGGGGTGAACTTTTTTCATTTCAGTCAAAAAATGCGCGTACCATTCGTCCTCGACGTACTGCCCGTAGTACGCCCGGAAAATCGCGAGAAAACCGCTGACGAAATGCTCCCAGTTGACGGCGAGCCGCCGCAGCTCTTTTCGCGTGAACAGCAGCCGGATCAGGTTGCGCTCTTCAAAAGGAATTTGCTCGAAGTCGAGAAAGACGTGCGCCGCGGCGTTGTTCCAGCCGACGATGTGCAGTCGCCTGTCGGAGATGATCGTCGGACAGGAGCGCAGCTCGTGCAAAATTCTTTCCAGCGCGGGGCTGATCTGCGGCGGTTCTTCTTTTTGCAGGCTCGTGCCAATGCCCGTCCCGCTTTCCAGCGCCAGCGCGTACAAATATTTGCGCTCGTCGACCGTCAGTTGCAGCGCTTTGGATACGGCGTCCAGCACAGAAGGAGAGACTTTGATGTCCCTGCCTTGCTCCAGCCACGTGTACCAGGTGGAGCTGACGCCCGCCAACTGCGCCACTTCCTCGCGGCGCAACCCGGGTGTCCGGCGGCGGGTGCCAGGGGCGAGGCCGACTGATTGCGGGAGAATTTTGGCGCGCTGCGCTTTTAAAAACGACGAGAGAGCCTGCAGGCGTGTCTGATTGTTCATAGCCGCCTCCTATCCTGGTCTTTTAGCCCAAGCTGTTACTTGTTATACTAGGATAAACAAAAACTTGTAATAGGATAACACGTGCGACAAGATGGTTTCCATAAGGACTTGCAAAGGAGGATAACCATGGAAAAAGTAGTGGTTACAGGGATGGGCGTCATTTCGCCTGTCGGCAGCGACGTACAGCAGTTTTGGAGCAGCTTGACGCAAGGAAAATCAGGCATTTCGCAAATTGATAGATTCGATACATCGCGGTTCAAAACGAAAATCGCCGGACTCGTCCGCGACTTCGATCCGGAGGCTCGCTTCGGGCGCAAAGAGGCGCGGCGCATGGACCGCTTTTGCCAGTTCGCCATCGCGGCTACGGATGAAGCGCTGGAAGACGCGGGGCTTAGGCTGGAAGAGTGCGACCGCGAGCGGGTGGGCGTCTACGTCGGCTCCGGCATCGGCGGCGTGCAGACGCTTCTGGAGCAGCACGACATGCTGCGCAACCGAGGACCGGAGCGGATCAGCCCGACGCTCGTGCCGATGCTGATTTCCAACATTGCGCCAGCCATGATTAGCATCAAGTACGGCATCTACGGCCCGACCATGTCGCCTGTCACAGCCTGCTCGATCGGCAACACGGCGATTGGCGAAGCGTTTCGCCTCATTCGCTCCGGCCGGGCAGATGTCGTCATTGCCGGAGGAACCGAGGCCGCGATCAACGAGGTGTCGCTGGCAAGCTTCAGCAACGCCACGGCCTTGTCCACGCGAAACGACGATCCGACAGCCGCGAGCCGGCCGTTCGACGCGAAGCGGGATGGCTTCGTCATGGCAGAAGGCGCAGGCATCCTCATTCTGGAATCGCTTTCGCATGCGCTGAGACGCGACGCTCGCATTTACGCAGAGGTCATCGGCTACGGCGCCAGCTCGGACGCCTACCACATGGTCGCGACCCATCCGGAAGGCATCGGGCCGTACCGGGCGATGAAGTGGGCGCTGGAAGAAGCAGGCATCCAGCCGGGCGAGGTAGACGTCATCAGCGCCCACGCCACCAGCACCGAAATCGGGGACCGCTCGGAGACGTTGGCGATCAAGCGTTTGTTCGGCGAGCACGCAAAGCGCATCCCGATCACGGCAAACAAGTCGATGACGGGGCATATGTTTGGCGCAGCCGGAGGCGCAGAAGCCATCGCCCTGGTCAAAAGCCTCCAGGAGGGAATCGTGCCGCCGACGATCAACCAAGAGGAGCGCGACCCGGTCTGCGATCTCGACTACGTACCGAACACAGCCCGCCAGATGCCGCTGAACATCGGGATGTCCAACTCCTTTGGCTTTGGCGGCCATAATGCGGTGATTGTTTTGCGGAAGTACGAGGGGTAAGATGGAGTTTTTCGGAACCTTTCCAATTTGTTTGGGGAGGTTCTTTTTTGTGTCGTGGCAAATTTAAACAAAGAAATCATAATCCGGTTTCAAAATAGCAAGGAACCGATTGCCCCGTTTTTTGAACTTCAAGGAGTGATTCGTATCGACTTGCGAATTGGTTTAGTGATTGGCAGGAATCTTGATGTGCGGAAAATGAGAGAAAGATTATACGCTCACGAAAATGAGGCGGAAGCGACAAGCAAGGTCGTATTAAACTTTATGGAGCTTGACCCAGCTATCTTCTTAGATCAGCAAATTTCTTCTACAGAAGAAGTGTTGATAAAAGACGTAACGCTACTAGAAGAAGACCTCTTGCAAATCACGGACTTTGTATGGTGCGAAGTTTTAGGCGGGATAGAAAAGCACGGCCACCCTACTGTTGTAATTGACGACATAGAATACGAGGGAATGCTCATCCATGCTTTAGACAATCACATGTATTTATTTTTAAGAGAAATTAGCGGAGGAACAGAGGCGGCGCAGCTTCTTGCGAAAATAAAAAATGTGCCAAAAGAATTACAGTGGCTGAAAATCGCTAAAGAAGACGGGAAGACTCCGCCCGCCCCATTTATTCTGGAGCAGATACGGAACTGGATAGCGGCATTAAAAGCATACAGCATAGAATGACTTGATTTGGGCTTGATAGCCAAAAGCTGGGGCAATGACAAGCATTGCTTTGCCTGGCTACTCAAAAAAACATCCCCGTATGCGACAAGTCGACTGTTGGGGAGTAAAACTGTATGGAGCATGTTTTGCCAAGATTTTTGAGTAGCCACCGCATTTGGGAAGGCTAGCTTTTAAAGTTTTTCTTTCACCCCCGATAAACTCGCCAAGCCGCTGCCGAGGAAAGAGGAGAAATCCGCGAAAGCTCTTTGGGATCCCAACCGAGGTGGAGGGGAAAAAGCGAAACACGCCTTTAAGCGTCCACTCTGAGAAACCTCTTTTGAACCCGCCACTTTGGACGCGGTTTCGCTTTTTCCCCGGAGCCGGGCAGTAGAGCTTCCCCGCAGGGAGCCCAAGAAGCGACAGCGATTTCTCCTCTTTCCTCGCTCCGCAAAAGCGACGACTAAGCGGCTTTTCAAAACAAAAAAGTCGCGGTACCCCAAAGTCGCTGACTGACGCAACCGCAACGACAGAACCGATCGCACTTGCAAAAAAGCGAACAGAACCGAGCCAGCCTGCTAATCGGGAAAGCCCCAAAACCGAGCACACACCCGAAAGCTGCCGATGTACATGCCGATGCACAAAGAGTGACTGCTTCCATCCCCTCACCCGGAATGCCATCTGGAAAAAGTCTGCAGATTAACGAAGAAACCCAATCAACGAAAACGTAGACGATCAAACCAGAACCGAAAAAGGGGAATCATGCATGGCAAGCGAGCAGCGAGTCAAAGAAACAAACATCCACCGGGCACCGATTCTCGGTGTCATCATTGCTGGCGCGATTGCGGCCCTGCTCAACCAGACGCTTCTCAACGTCGCTCTGCCCAAGCTGATGGAGCAGTTCCACATCACCACCTCGACCGCGCAATGGGTCATCACCATCTACATGCTGGTCAACGGCGTCCTGATCCCTACCACCGCTTTTTTGATGGAAAAATACACGACCAGGCAGTTGTTCATTTCCGCGATGAGCCTCTTTGCCGCCGGAACCCTCGTCTGCGGCATCGCGCCCAGCTTCGCCATCATGCTGCTCGGACGAGTCGTGCAGGCAGCGGGGGCAGGCATCCTCATGCCGCTCATGACCAACGTCATTTTCAACCTGTTCCCCGCAGAGCGCCGCGGCTCGGCTATGGGGATCGTCGGCATTGCCATGGTATTTGCCCCGGCGATTGGCCCGACCTTATCCGGCTGGATCGTCGAGCATTACTTCTGGCGCCTGCTGTTTTTCGTCGTGTTGCCGATCGCCCTGATCGTTTTGCTCGTTTCGTTTTTCATCCTGAAAAACGTGACCGCGACAGCCAATCCGAAGCTGGACTTCTGGGGAGTCGTGCTGTCGACAGTCGGCTTCGGCGGGCTGCTGTACGGCTTCAGCACGGCTGGCGGAGCGGGGTGGAGAAGTACCGAGGTCATCCTCATGCTGCTCATCGGCTGTATCAGCCTGGCCGCCTTTGTCTGGCGGCAGTTGTCCATCGACCATGCCATGCTCGAGTTTCGCATTTTCCAGACCCCGGCCTATACGCTGGCCGTGCTCATCAGCCTATTGGTCAACATGTCGCTCTACTCGGGCATGATCTTGCTTCCGGTCTACGTGCAAAACATCCTGCACTTTACTCCTGTGCAGTCAGGTCTGCTGCTTTTGCCGGGGAGCATTCTTATGGGCATCATGTCGCCGATTACGGGCAAGCTGTTTGACAAGTATGGCGCCAAATGGCTCGCCTGGATCGGGCTTTTCATCACCATCGTCACGACCTACGGCTTTACGAAGCTGAGCCTGTCTACGAGCTACAGCTACCTGGTCACGTTGTACACGGTGCGCATGTTCGGGCTGTCCATGCTGATGATGCCGGTAATGACGTCCGGACTGAATGCGCTGCCGCTGCGGCTGAACCCGCACGGGACCGCCATGTCCAACACGGTCAACGCCATCGGGGGAGCGCTTGGCACGGCGCTGTTTGTCACGATCATGACGACGAAAAGCGCCGCCCACACGGCAGACATTGTACGAAGCCAGCACCTCAATCCGGCCGATCTGGCACAGATGGAGCTGGCGACGAAGCAAGGAATCGCCATGGGGACGAACGACGCCTTCTGGATCGCCACGCTGTTTACCGTCATCGCCCTGATTTTGGCGCTGTTTTTGCGCAACAACACGCCACGTCCGGAAAAGGTAACCGCGAAAAAGCGAGTGCCCCAGCTCTCGTAACTACGCGATTCTCCCGTTGAAAGGCTGCGACGACAGTTTTGGCTAGAGGGGAAGGGGCGAGAGTGAGCGAGTGAGCGAGTGAGTGAGCCAGTGAGCACGAGTAAGATTAAGCGCGAGTGCCCAAGAGCAAACGAATACAACAGTACAATCCCCCCAAAACAATCAACTACGAAGTCGCGAACCGGACACCCCCAGCAAAAAAAGCGCCGCTTCCCAAACGGGAGGCGACGCTTCAACCTACTTCATCCGATATGTTCGCTAGGACTGCTTTCGCATTGCACCCAATTCTTCCACGATCGCCGTCATCTCATTGATGCCGAACGCCGTTTTTTTCTGCACCATGTTGTACAAGTACAACAGGTCCTCGTAATGAACAAGGTCAAAATCTTCCGCGCGCATGACGGCCGTGTTCGCCATGTTCAGCTTCGCTTTGATGCCTTCGATCAGCACCGCCAAATTTTCCTGGGTCGCCTCTTTCAAATCTGCCATGGTTGGTCTCCTCTCCAAAAACGCTGCTAGTTATTTGGTAAGCTGCCCACGCGTGACGCCAAGCTGGTTGGTTGCCTTCAGCGTGCGCCATACGTGTGTGCCGCTAACTTCTCCGCGCAGAGCCTGACGGTACAGGCTGATGACTTCGCGCACACGCTCCGGTTCTTCCTCCAAAAACTCGATGCGGTAGCTGCCGACGTGCAGGGAGCGAAACTCGTTCAAATACTCTGCGCCCGACTGGTCGATGGCGTTGTACACCGTGTTGCGGCAGCCGGTGTCCACCCGCACCGGGTGCGAGAAGCCGACGCGATCCTTGAGCGAGATGCGAGAGGTTTCGCACGGGGTTCCGCAGTTGGTGTGGTCGGTTCCCTCACTCATGAACGTGCAGTACACGCAATGCTCGGTATGGAACATCGGCATGTGCTGATGGATGACCAGCTCCATTTTGGCGGCGTTGGAGCGACCGAGCAGGTCCACCATCTGCTGGATGTTCAAATCGTACGAAGGCGTGACCCGTGTCAGGCCCGCTTCGAGAAACAGCTCGACAGCTTTATGGTTGGCCACGTTCAGGGAGAAATCGCCGATCAGCGGGATGTCGATTTCGTCCTTGCGGGACAGGTAGTAGTAGAGTGCCCCGGTGTTGCGCACGAGAATCGCGTCCGGCTTGCTTTTGGCGATCAGGGCGAGCACGCCGTTTTCGTCCGGCATGTGAATGCGCATCGTCGCGATCCCGATTTTTTTCCCGTACTTGTGCGCCAGCTTGACGCCTTCCGGGTACTGCTTGACGAATTCGAAGTCCGCGTAAAGGAAATCGACGTCCGTCTGCGCCGCCGCCTCCAGTTGCTCAAGCGAGCGGCACAGCGCTGTCAGCATCGGCTTTTCCACTGGCTGTGTGCGAGGCACGTCCGCGTACACGTCTACGTCGCGATGGCGGTAGACAGGCGGCTTGGAGCGCAAATAGACGAGCTGCTCCACGGCCTCCCGGCGCATCCGGTTCAGCTCGCTGACAGGCACGATCAAGTCTCCGTCCAGATCGACAGTCAGGTCGCGAGCGTCCAGATGGAAAATCGTTCCGCCCAGACGGCTTAACTGGTCGTGCAGCAGCTCATGCGTCAACGGGCGCTTCACGGCAGCCTCAAGCGGCTTTTCCGACGGTACGGTCACAGCGTGATTCGCCTGTTTGTCCACCCAGGTGATGCTGAGCATCTCGCCCAGTTTGCCGCTGACGTGCACGGCGAGCGGGAAAGTGCGGTACGGTTTTTCCGTTTCAAACGTTTTGCGCAGGCGGCGATCCAGCTCAGGGTCGCTCGTTTTCCATACGCGGTCGCCCACGTGGAGCCGCTTCAGGTTGACGTCGTTGCGGCCCATGACGATCTCGTACAAGCCTTTTTCGACTTCGCCCTCGACCTTTTTGCCGCGGGAGAGAATATCGTAGACGCGTCCGCCTTCTTCCTTTTGCGTCGGATCGCCCGCGTCGAACACGATGCCGTCACCGCGCTTGACGGGAGCGGCAATTTCAACGAGCACGCTTGTGCCGAGCAGCTTTTTCACTGTGCCCAAAAACACGCCGCGGCTTTTCGGGAACGAGCCGTCCACGAGTTGCTTGTTGTTCGTTCCTTCCAAAAATCCATGGGTAAAGCCGCGGGAAAAGCTTTGCTGCAGCTCGCGAACCTCGACCTCGGTCGGACCCGTATCCTCTCCGGCAAAGTAGCGCTCGATGGCCGCGTTGTACTTGCTGACCACGTTGGCGACGTACTCCGGCGATTTCAGGCGGCCTTCGATTTTGAACGAAGTCACGCCCGCCTCGATCAGCTCAGGAACGAGGTCAATGGCAGCCAGGTCTTTTGGCGAGAGGACGTACGCGATGTTGCCCATGTCCTTTTGCACGCCGTCGACCATCAGATCGTACGGCAGGCGGCAAGCCTGGGCGCATTCGCCGCGGTTGGCCGAGCGTCCGCCCCACATTTCCGAAGTCAGGCATTGGCCGGAGTAGGACACGCACAGCGCGCCGTGGACGAATACTTCCATCGGCAGCTTCGCTTTTTCCCCGATCTTCTTGATTTCCTTGAGCGAGTTTTCCCGTCCCAGTACGACGCGCTCGATGTTGAATGGCTTCGTAAATTCGACCGCTTCCGGCGAAGTGATCGTCATCTGCGTGGAGCCGTGAATCGGGAAGTCAGGGGAGATTTCGCGAATCAGCTTCACCAGACCGAGGTCCTGGACGATGACCGCGTCCACCCCGGCGTGAATACAGGCGTCAATCAGCTCGCGCGCATCCTCCAGCTCGTTCTCGAACACAAGAATATTAAAGGTAAGAAACCCTTTTACACCGTACATATGCAAATAAGCCATAATCTCAGGCAGTTCAGCCATGTGGAAGTTCTCCGCGCGTGCGCGGGCGTTGAACTTTTCCACCCCGAAAAAGACGGCGTTGGCACCATTCGCGACAGCGGCCTTCAAACAGTCCCAGTTGCCGGCAGGAGCCAACAGCTCAATATCTTCTCGCTTTATTCCATTTCGCATGTGAATGTCATTACCTCCAAGGTCTATAAAACAAGCTCTTCTTCATCATAGGGAAATGTCTTTGCTCCCGCAACAAAAACCTCCACTTCTCCAAATGTTGAAAATTGTCGCTTCCAGAAAGTGTGAATATGATGGTGTTATGTAAGAACTTCAGCGGCAAAGCGAAGCCGGAGGAGATCGGCGTGAAGGCGACGGATGACAAGACGCTGGTTGTCCAATTGGAAAATCCGACTCCCTTTTTCCTGGAGTTGACGGCTTTCTACAGCTATTTCCCGGTCAACGCGAAGGTCGCGGCCGCGCACCCCGACTGGGCCAAGGATGCGGGGCCGAACTACACCTCGAACGGGCCGTTCAAGCTCGCTGCCTGGGAGCATAAAAACAAGCTCGTGCTGGAAAAAAACGAGCATTACTGGGATGCGGACACAGTCAAGCTGACGAAAATCGAAATGAACATCATCAACGACGCCAACACGGAGCTGTCGATGCTGGAAAACGGCGATCTGGACTGGGCGGGCGCCCCGACCGGAAATTTGCCGCTCGACGCGATGCAGACGCTGAAAGAAAAGGGCCTGCTGGAAATTACCCCGAAAGCCGGAACGTACTGGTACGAATTTAACACAGAGCAAAAACCGTTCAATAATAAGCAAATTCGCCAAGCGTTCGCGTATGCGATCAGCCGCCAGGACATCGTGGACAACGTGACACAGGGCGGAGAGCTGGTGGCGACGGCGGTCGTGCCGCCGACCATGTTTGGGGAGAACGGACAAGGCTTGTTCAAGGACAACGATGTGGAAAAAGCGAAGCAGCTTCTGGCAGAAGGCATGAAGGAAGAAGGCTATGCCAGCGTCGACAAGCTGCCGCCGATCACGCTTTCCTGCAATACAGAGGAAGCGCAGGCGAAGATCGCGCAAGCCGTGCAGGACATGTGGCAAAAAAATCTCGGGGTACAGGTGAAGCTGGAAAACCAGGAGTGGAACGTGTACTACGAAAACGTGAAAAACGGCAAGTTCCAGGTAGCGCGCATGGGCTGGACGGGCGACTTCAACGACCCGATCAACTTCCTGGAAATTTTCCGCACGAAAGAAGGCAACAACCATACGAGATGGGAGAGCAAGGCATACGCCGACCTGCTCGCCCAGTCCTCCAAGGAAAAGGACGCCGCCAAGCGCAAGGCGATCTTGCAAGAGGCTGAAAAGCTGTTGGTCGACGAAATGCCGGTGATCCCGTTCTACTTCAAATCGACGGTGTACGCCAAAAATCCGCGCCTGAAGGACGTCGTCATTTCCGGCCTGGGCCATGCCCAATACAAATGGGCGTACTTTGAATAGGCGGGAAAACAAACTCGAAGGGCTGGTCGCTTGGATTAATCCACGACCAGCCCTTCGAATACGATCGAAACCTTCTCTTCCATAATCTCTTCCAACGCCCATGCGCCTTCGCTGCGCACCCAGTCGTACAGAGCGTTGTAGTAAATGTTTTCCAGCATGTTCGCCGCTACGAGCGGATTGAACTTGGTCTTGAGCTGCTGTTTTTCCTGCGCTTCCTCGATCAGATCGGCGAACAGTTGCCGCAGCTCGAAGTACATGTTCTTTTCGTTTTCCAGCACTTTGCGATGCTTCATTGACGATTCCACGACGACCTTGATGAAGTCGAAGTTCGTGATCGTCACCTCGTTCATGATCTTGTAAATTCGCAAGACCTTGGACTTGCAATCGTCCCCGTAATCCCATTCCTGGCGGCGCTCTTCGATTTCATGAAGCCGCTCGTATCCCCAGTTCGCGAGGATCGCTTCCTTTGACGTGAAATGCAGAAAAATGGTGCCGCGCGCGACGTCTGCTTCTTCCGAGATCATGTCGATGGTCGTGGCTTCAAAGCCGTGCAGCTTGAACAGCTTGATCGCGGCATTGAATATTTTTTCGCGAGTTTCCCGCTTTTTTCGCTCCCGTCTCGTCGTCAAAAAGGTAGTACCTCCTCTGCTTCGTTTGCTTGATTATAACATAACAGTTACTTACAAAAGAATTTTCCGTACATTTCCCGTGAAAAAGGGCAAAAAAAGGGATAGACTTCTCGGGACGTCGAATGTATATTTATATACTATAATGAATAAATATTTAATCATACCGAGCCGTAAGAGCATGGGGTGGAGGAGTGTAAAATGAGCGTTGTAAAAGCGCTGACAGTACGTCAGGCAATGATGAAGGACGTCGATGCCATGTTGGAGATCATTAATGAATATGCACAACAGGGATTGATGCTGCCGCGTACGAAACTTTCTGTCTGTGAAAATTTGCAGTCATTTATCGTCGCTCATGATGGAGATACAGTGGTGGGAGTTGCCGGACTGCATATTTTGTGGGAGGATTTGGCCGAAATTCGCTCGCTGGCGATTGCGGAAAAAGCAAAGGGCATGGGCGTGGGCAAGCATCTCGTTCTCCATCTGGTAGAGCAGTGCCGCAACCTGGGAATCAAGCGGGTGCTTGCGTTGACTTATCAAAAAGCTTTTTTTGAAAAATGCGGATTCTGGATCGTCGCGAAGGAAACGTTGCCGCAAAAGGTGTGGAAAGACTGCATCAACTGTTCCAAACTGCCGATGTGCGACGAGATCGCGATGATTTTTGAGACAGCCTGATATTTTGATACATTTGGTATAGCCTTCCTTTTTTCATTTCTGGTACTATATTCGTAACAATAATAAAAATATAGAGAATATTGAATCAGAAATGAACGTTCAAAATTGGGGGGCTTTCCATGAAGCTGGGCGCGCGCGTATTGATTGTGCTCTTAGTCGCGAGTATTGTACCGTTAACGGCGGCAGGTGTGTTTGCTTATCAGGAGACTAAACAGGAATTGCTGGACGGCAGTGCGGCCAAGCTGGAGGCATTGCGGCTCAGCAACAAGGAGCAGGTGGAGAATTACTTTCGCGAGCGCACCAGAAACGTCGATACGCTGGCCGCCTCGGGAACAGTGATCTCTGCCCTTTCTGTCTTTCAGGAACTGTGGCAGGAGGGAAGGGAATCCGCTGCCTACAAAGAGGCAGAGATGACCTACGCCAAGGAACTGAAGATGGAGGCCGCGCGCTACGGCTTTTCCAACGCCTACTTGCTCAATGAAACAGGCGAAATCGTCTACGAGACGAAGCCGCAGTCTGACTTCGGCACCAATTTGCTGACGGGGCCGCACGCCAACTCTGTGCTGGGGCAAACCGTCCAGCAGGTCGTGAAGGGCCAGAGTGCGGAAGTGTCTGACCTCGGCAGGTACGAGCCGTCAGGAAATGTGCCGGGTGTGTACATTGCGGCTCCGATTTATGAAAAAGGCTTCATGATGGGGCAACTCGCCGTCGAAGTGCCGCTCGATTACATTTCCCGCCTGCTGAATCAGCGCGAGGGGCTGGGCGAGACGGGAAAAATATATCTCGTCGGGCCGGACAAGCTGATGCGTTCGCAACTGGGCAGCGGCCAGGAGACGATTTTGCAGCAAGCAGTCGACACGCCGATCATCGAGCGAGTTTTCCAGGCCGAAGGGTTTGCAGGGACAGAGCAGAGCGTCGATTTTCGCGGGCAGCCTGTGCTCGTCTCGTTTGACCAGATAAAAGTCGCGAAGCATACGTGGGCGATCCTGGCCGAGATCGACATGACGGAAATTTTGGCCGGGCCCAACCGGATTCAAACCGCGATGATCGTCTTTAACGGCGTCGTCCTGCTTCTGATCGTTGCGATCTCGCTCTACACCGCGGGGTGGCTGCGGCGCTCCTTTAGCGGGATGCTGCACGTGGCGGAACGGATCGGACATGGCGACTTCACCACCGCCGTTCCCGACAAGCTGCTGAAGCGCAAGGACGAGCTGGGCGAGCTGGCCCGCTCGCTGTCCACGATGCAAAAGCAACTGCACGGCATTCTCGTGCAGGTCGGGCAAGCCGCCGCTTCCGTGGCGCATGCGGTGCGGGAAATTCACGGCAACACGAATGAAATCGCCGCGTCCAGCCAGCAAATTGTCCAGGTCGTCGATCAGGTGGCGGCGTCGAGCGAAAGCCAGATGGAAAAAATGGGCCAGACGCTCAATCTGGCGGTAGATCTGACGAACGATGTCGCTGGCGTCACCGAAAATGTGCGGCAGGTCAGCCTGTCCTCAACCGAGATGAAGCAGCACGCAGAGGAAGGCAGGGAGGCCGTGACGGCGGTCATAATCAGCATGGAGGAAATCAATCGCTCCGTAGCGGCTGCCACTGAGGTGATTCACGTGCTGGAGCAGCGGTCGCAAGATATTTCGCGGATTATTTCCGTCATTACCGAGATTGCCAGACAGACCAATCTGCTCGCGCTGAATGCGGCGATCGAGGCGGCGCGCGCCGGGGAGCATGGAAAAGGCTTCGCGGTCGTGGCCGGGGAGGTGCGCAAGCTGTCAGAAGGCACGAATGAAGCGGCGCAGCAAATTGTGCGGATGATTAACGACGTGCAAAACGACACGATGATCGTCGTAGCGAAAATGGCAGAGGGGGCCGAGACGACCGCTCACGGGATGAAAACGGCCCGCCAATCGGGGGAAATGTTCCAGCGGATCGAGCAAAATATTTTGCGCGTCTCGGCCGAGATCAACCGGGTCAGCGAAGCTTTTGCACGGATGGCGCCAGATGCCCAGCAGGTCGTAGTCGTGGCCAAGGAAGTTTCGGCAGCGTCTGTTCAGGCGACGGCTGGCGTGCAGAGCATTTCCGCAGCGGTAGAAGAGCAGAGCGCAGCCATGGAGCTGATCGCCCAATCCGCCGATCAACTGGCGAAGCTGGCTGACGAGTTGCGCGGGTCGCTCGCCGCCTTTGTGCTCAAGTAAGAGGGTCAGACATAGCGAGTGGGAGGGGCCGGGAAATGTTCGTTTTCCCGGCTCTTTTTGCATTTTGGAAGGATATCTCACACAAAATGTTGAATGATAAGGACGATGGAGAGTTTCGGGCCGGAGGGACGTAAGCGTGCACAAACTAGATTGGGAACTTTATTTGCTGCCGTTCGAGCAAGCTGTAGAAGAGATCAAAGTCAAAATCAAAAATATCCGCAACGAGCTGCGCAAGCGCAAGGAGCATTCTCCCATTGAGTTTGCCGTCGGACGGGTGAAATCAATACCGAGCATCTACAACAAGGCGAACCGCCTGCAATTTCCGATTGATGAAAATATATGCTGGGAGATCAGAGACATCGCGGGTGTTCGCGTCATCTGCCAGTTTATTGACGATATACCCGCCGTAGTGGAGATGATCCGTAAGCGCGGCGACATGCGCGTCTATTTGGAAAAAGACTACGTTTCCACGCCAAAAGAGAGCGGCTACCGCGGCTATCACCTGGCTGTCGAATACCCGATCATGATGGCGGGCGGTCAGGTGACGATTCCGGTGGAAATCCAGATTCGTACACTCGGCATGAACTTTTGGGCGACGATTGAACACTCGCTGAATTACAAATACGAAGGAATCATTCCGTCGAACATTCGCCAGCGCCTGTTCGAAGCCGCCAAGGCATCGTACAAGCTGGACAGCGAAATGAACAACATCCGCGACGAGATCAAGGAAGCACAGGCCGAGTTCACGAAAAAAGAAGTGCCGATGGAATCGCTGCTTTCCCTGGTAGAGCTGGATTTGGACGTCGACGCAGGACTGATGGACGGCAGCCATAACGAAAGGAACGAAAACGAAGATGACGACCATTAATTGGCTAGAGGAAACAAACAAGCTCAAGGACGAGCTGATTGCCACCACCCAGGAGTTTTTGCGGATCAAAAGCGTGCTCGATCCGGCTACCGCTCGCGAGGGAGCGCCGTTTGGCGAAGGCATCCGCGCCGCGCTGGATTTTGCCTTGAACGTCTGCGAAAAGGCCGGGATGACGACAAAAGATGTGCGCGGCTATGCCGCTCATGCCGAGTTCGGGCAAGGAAAAGAGCTGGTCGGCATTTTGAGCCACGTCGACGTCGTGCCGGAGGGAGACGGCTGGAGCACGCCGCCGTACGCGGCCGAGATCGTGGACGGCAAGCTGGTGGCGCGCGGAGCGATTGACGACAAAGGGCCGACGATGGCGGCGATTTTTGCAGCCAAAGTGGTCATGAACCTGGGACTGCCGCTCTCCAAGCGCGTGCGCTTTATTTTCGGAACGGACGAAGAGTCGAGCTGGCAATGCGTCAAGACGTACTTTGAAACCGAGGAAATGCCGACGATGGGCTTTACGCCTGACGCCGATTTTCCGCTGATTTATGCGGAAAAAGGTCTGACCGACCTGACCTTGCGCCAGACGTACGCCGCGTTCCAACAGCTCGGCAAGCCTGTAGCGGAGCAGGCGGAAGCCAAGCTTGTGTCATTGCAGGCGGGCTTGCGGATGAACATGGTGCCGGACAAAGCGGTGGCGATACTCGCGCCGCTTTCCGTGGACAGCCAGACGATCATCGACCGCTACCGCAAGCACCTGGAGCAGACAGGCTTGAAGGGACAGGCAGAAGCAAAGGACGGTTCGGTCGTCTTGCACATGGAGGGCGTCTCCGTACACGGAATGGACCCGAAAAAAGGCGTCAACGCGGGCACGGAGCTGATTCACTTCCTGCGGACGCTCGCTCTCGACGCGCGCGCAGCCGTGTACGCAGAGGCGGCAGACCGCTACCTGCACAAGCAGCACGGCGGGGAAGCGCTCGGAATCGCGCATGACGACGAGGAGATGGGCGCGCTTACGCTGAACACGGGCGTACTGGAATACGCAGCGGAAGGGGACGCGCTGTTCCGCCTGAACATTCGCTACCCGCACTCCATTTCGTTTGCAAAATGGTCGGCGATCCTCGCTGAGCGCTTTGGCGAGGCCGCGTTCGAACTGGAAGTCGTGGAGCATCTGACGCCGCATCGCGTCGATCCGAACCATCCGCTGGTGACTACGCTGCAACGGGTGTACACCGAGCAGACAGGCGAAGAGGCAGGCATCATCGCCATCGGCGGCGCCACCTACGGCCGTTCGCTGGATGTGGGCGTGGCGTTCGGGCCGCTGTTCCCGGGGCGTCCGGACAGTGCCCATCAGCGGGACGAGTACATTTTGGTCGACGATCTCGTCAAGGCGACCGCGATTTACGCGCAGGCGATTTACGAGTTGGCCAAATAAACAGCACAGGTAGGCAGAGGATGCGGCGTAAGGCTTGTGTCCTCTGCTTTTTTTGTGCGGATCGGAATGGACAAGGTTCTGCTCAGTATGACGGCAGCGAAGGCTTCGCCAATGGCTTGGCGCAGCCTGTTTTTCTCATTTTGCAAAACAAAACGCTTTACAATTTGTGGGAGCAGACGCTATAATCCGAATAACGATTGATCGGTTAATCATTCATGGAAAAAGGAGCTTTGCTACATGCCGCTTTCTGATGCACAGGTGCAAAAAATGAAGCAAAAGCGGGAAACGATTCTGGAACAAGCGATCCAGATGTTTGCCGAGCACGGCTACAATGACACGACGATCGCCAAAGTCGCAAAGGCGTCCGGTGTCAGCTTTGGCAGCGTGTTTACGTATTTTGAAAACAAAGACCAGCTTTTTTACGCGGCGGTCGTGGAGCCGCTCCGAGTGTATGCAAAAGAGCTGCTCGACTTTGACTCGAATGCGGAGGACCCTGTCGCGGAGCTGCGAAAGATGGTGACGGCGCACATCAAAATCTTTTCCAGCTTCGAGACGTATTTGCGGCTCGTCGTGCAAGTCATCGGCTACCATAACCGCTTTGCCGAGCCGTTTGCGGAGCTGGATGCGTTTCACAACACGTTTCGGGGAAAAATCGGCGAGCTGGTGAAAAAGGGCCAGGAGCAGGGCCAACTGCAAGTCCGGGACGCCAATTACGCGGCGACTGCCTACACCAGCTTGCTGATCGGTTTGCGGGTCAATCTCACCGATTCGCCGGACAGCCAGATGTGGGAAAAGTTCGTGCCGTTTGCGATGCAGCTTTTTGGACCGAAAGGCGAGTAAAGCTGCGTTCTTTTTGTTCAAAAAACGATTGATTAATCAATCATAAATGCAAAGGGGAGCTTTCCGTGAAGATATTGGCGTTTGATCGAACGATCCAAATCCGGATGGTCTTGCAGTTTTTGACGAATCTGGCGGTCATGTCTGTTACGCCGTACTTGATTATCTTTTTTTCCGGCCAACTGGGAACGGTCGTAACCGGACTGATGTTCGTCGCAGTCATGACAGCGAGCATCATCGGCTCGTTTGTCGGCGGGTACGTGGCGGACAGGATCGGGCGAAAAAAGGTGATTGTCGTCTGCGAAGCGCTCATTATGGTCGGCTTCAGCGCAGTCGCGCTCGTGAACTCGCCGTGGCTCCAGCTTCCGTATGCGACGTTTGCCCTGTTTGTGCTCATTCAGCTTTGTACGGGTGCGGCAGGGCCGGTTTATCAGGCGCTTATTATCGACGTCAGCGAGCCTGCGAGCCGGCGCTCGATTTTTACCGCGATGTACTGGATCAATAACTTGGCCGGGGCTGCTGGCGGCATGATCGGAGCCTTTTTGTTCAAGGAGCATCATTTTTGGCTATTCGTCGGTGTGGCGGGCAGCACGGCCATCGCGTTGGCGATCACGATGTTGTTCATCCAGGAAACGTACATCCCGGCAACGCACGGAGGCAAAGAGCAAGCGG
This sequence comes from Brevibacillus sp. NSP2.1, assembly GCF_000470975.2. Lineage (NCBI taxonomy): Bacteria > Bacillati > Bacillota > Bacilli > Caryophanales > Paenibacillaceae > Brevibacillus > Brevibacillus sp. NSP2.1. Next base: position 1,514,055 of record NZ_CP048274.1, read on the forward strand.
CAGCCCCGTCAGGCAAAAAGCAACGGTTCGGCCAGATGCTCGGGGCGTACCGAAGCGTTTTCCGGCAAAAGTGGTTTATGCGCTTCGCCCTCGCCAGCCTGCTCATTTTGTCCATCGAGGAACAATTGACGAATGTCATCGGCATTCGCCTGGTGGCGGAAATACCAAAGCCGGTTCCGCTCCTGCCGTTTCTGTCGCTGCAAGTAGACGGCCTGAACATTCTCGGAATGCTGCGGTCGGAAAATACTTTGCTTGTTGTTTGCCTGACCGGGCTTGTCGCCAGCGTGATGAAAAAATACAGCGATCGCTTTGCCCTGCTGTGGGGCCTGGCGCTTTTTTTCGCGGGCTATCTCGTCATCAGCTACAGCGCTTCTCCGGGCCTGCTGCTCTTCGCGATGCTTGTCGCAACGGTCGGGGAGCTGGTGCACATGCCAGCCAAGCAGACGATGCTCGCGAACATGGTGCCAGATCACGCTCGCAGCACGTACATGGCGGTGTACTCGCTGCTCAACATCGTTGGAATCGGCAGCGCCGGCGTGTTTATTTTCGCAAGCTCCTGGGTGCCGTTCGCGTTCTTCCCAGTCGCATTTGCCTGCATGGGCGCGGTCAGCCTTTACCTGTTTGCGGGGGTTACGAAGCAACTCGCGAAGGAAACGGGTTCTCCGGCGGCTCCGATTCAGACCGGAGCTTAGAGCGAGCTGGTGGCGGTCAGGAAAGGGCCGCCGCCCGCTTTTTCCCCGGATGGCTCACCGTGTCAGTTGCCTGATCCCGGGAAAAATAGAAACAGGATCAAACGGTTTGGTTGTATTTTTGATTCGACTCCTTTAGTATAGGTAGGATAGGATTTCGCAAGGGCTGCAACCTGACCGGGTTGATACCGCAAGTGACGGTGCCCGATTTTTTCCACCCGCTGTCCATGCAGGCCAGGGTGCGCGAAAACGGAAGACCGCGTGTGAAAGGAAGTGGATATGATGGCAAAATCGTTTGCGTCTTTTGGCTTTCGACCGGAGCTGATGCAAGGGATTCAAGACCTGTACTATAAAGAACCGACCCCGATCCAGGAGGAAGCGATTCCGCTGATTCTGGAAGGGAAAGACGTGATTGGACAAGCGCAGACCGGAACGGGGAAAACAGCGGCGTTCATGCTGCCGATCCTGAACCGTCTGGATGCGGGCAAACGCGACATTCAAGCGCTGATTCTCACCCCGACGCGCGAGCTGTCCATTCAGATCGCCAAAGAAGTGGAAAAGCTGGGCAAGCACCTCGATGTGAACGTGCTGTCTCTGCACGGCGGAACGGATATCGACAGACAGTTGAGCAAGCTGAAATCGACTGTACACATCGTCGTGGGAACACCGGGACGCGTGCTGGATCACATGAAGCGCGGCTCGCTGCACTTCGGGCGGATTTCCACGCTCGTGCTGGACGAGGCGGACAAGATGATGGAGATGGGCTTTTTGGAGGACGTGGAGCAAGTGATCGTCCATACGCCTTCCCAGCGTCAAGTGCTGCTGTTTTCTGCGACCATGCCGGATTTGGTAAAGCGGCTGGCGCATCGCTTCATGAAGCAGCCGCCGCACATCAAGATCGAGGGCAAGCAAAAGACTGTGGAGAAAATCGAGCAGTTTTACTACGTGGTCAACCAAAGCGACAAGACGGATGCGCTCGTGGACGTATTGGAGCAGGAGCAGCCGTTTTTGACCATCGTTTTCGCCAATACGCAAGTGCGCGTGCAGCAGCTCACGGCTCGCCTGCAGGAAAACGGACTTACGGCGCAAGCGCTGTACGGGGACTTGTCGCAGAGCAAGCGCGAGCAACTGATGCGACAGTTCCGCGAAATGCGCTTCCAGTACCTGGTGGCGACGGATATCGCGGCGCGCGGGCTGGACGTCGAGGGCGTCACGCACGTCATCAACTACGATTTGCCGAATGACGTGGAGAGCTACATTCACCGCGTGGGCCGGACAGGGCGCGCCGGACAGAGCGGAAAAGCGATCTCGCTCATTTCCCCGCGCCAGAAAAACTTGATGGGCCGCTTCGCCAAAGCGACGAAGGCGTCGATTGAAGAGCGGATTCTGGAGCCTGGCCGCCACCTGGATGCAGGCCGTCGCCAGCGCGCCCAGGAGCGCGAGGCGCACTTCATCGAGCTGCGCGCCCAACAGGCAAAAGAGCAGCAAAAAGAAAAAGACAAAGAGTTCGCTCCTGTTCGCGAAGCATTGAAGAAAAAAGCCAAGGTGAAGCCGGGCTACAAAAAGAAGCTGGCGCGCGAGCTGGATGAGCTTCAGGCGCGATACGAGAAAAACCGCAAAAAGGCGGAAGCGATCGCGGCCCGCAAAGCAGGCAAAACCGTGAAGCCCGCCGACGCCAAAAAAGCGGGCAGAGGCGGAGCAAGCCGCTCTGCCAAAGGGGCAAGGCCGTTCCGCCAAGATTCGGGCAAGTCGCGCGGATAATCAACAGAAGAGAAAACGAAAAAGAGGTCCAGATTCGCTTCGTGCGGTCTGGACCTTTTTGCGTTTAGGGGAAGGTGGGTGTTATGAGAATTATTTGAATCATAAAGGAAAGTGAAGAAAAATTAATTCTGATAAAACATATCGGAATTATGTTGATTATATATTTCTCATCCAGTAGACTCAAACCTAAGTTTGGAATAAATCATAGTATTCTCATCTGATTAGTATGTAACAAGGAGGAAGCGATGATGGGGAAATACTTGCTCAAGCGGTCGCTGTCGATGGTGATTACGCTCTGGCTCATCGCCACGTTGACGTTCGTCATCATGCATTTGATCCCGGGCGATCCGTTTGCGACAGAGGCCCGCATGCTGCCGGAAGAGGTGGTGCAAAACATGCGGGAGCGGTACCACCTCGATAAACCGTTGATGGAGCAGTATGTCCGGTATATGAACGGCCTGATCCACCTCGACCTGGGGCCTTCGATCCAGCAAAAGTCGCAGGATGTGGCGACGCTGATCCAACAGGGCTTTCCCGCCTCGGCCGTGCTCGGCTTGCAGTCGCTGGTCATGGCTTTGGTCGGAGGCATTGCGCTCGGAGTGGTCGCCGCCCTGTTTCACAACCGTTTGCCGGACTACGCCGCGATGTTTTTTGCGATTCTCGGCATTTCGGTTCCGAGTTTCATTTTGGCTCCTTTGCTCATCAAGTATTTTGCCGTGAAGTGGGAGCTGCTCCCGGTCGCTTCCTGGGACGGCTGGGAGTATTCGCTGCTTCCGTCCGTGGCGCTGGCGATCGGGCCGCTGGCGATTATTGCCCGCTTCGTCCGCACCAGCATGATCGAGGTGTTCGACCAGGACTACATGAGCACGGCGGAGGCGAAGGGGCTGTCCACTTTTCACATCGCGGTCCGGCACGGCATCCGCAACGCGATTTTGCCGGTGATTACGTTTATCGGCCCGCTCTTTGCCAACCTGATTACGGGCACGTTTGTGATCGAAAAAATTTTCGCCATACCGGGCATCGGCAAGTATTTCGTGGAGAGCATCTTCAATCGGGACTATCCGGTCATTCTCGGCACTTCCGTATTTTACAGTGCCGTCCTCATTTTGACACTGTTTTTCACCGACATTTTATACCGATTCGTCGATCCGCGAATCAAGTTAGCCAACGGGGGGGAATGAGGCGATGGCAGAAGTGTCACAAGTGCGTGACGAGCTGTTCCGGCCGCTTGATCGCAGCCGCTTCGACCAGCACAGCGCGATGCGGCCGAGTGCGAGCTACGGATGGGAGAGCGTGCGGAAAATGTTTCGCAACAAGCTGGCGGTATTCGGCTTTTGCTTGCTGGGAGCGATCGTCTTCCTGTCGGCTTTTGGCCCGAGCATGGTCCCGTATTCAGCCAGCGAGCAATCTCTCGTCTCGGGAAATTTGCCGCTGTCGTCGGAGCACTGGTTTGGAACGGACGATCTGGGCCGCGACATGTGGGTGCGCACCTGGGAAGGCGGACGCATCTCCTTGTTTATCGGAGTGGTCGCTGCGCTGATTGACCTCGTGCTGGGCGTGGTGGTCGGCGGGCTGGCGGGCTATATGGCCGGGCGCGGCAAGTGGGGCGACCGCATCGACAATGTGCTGATGAGGCTGGTGGAGATTTTGTACGGGATTCCGTACTTGCTCGTCGTGATTTTGTTGATGGTCATTATGGAGCCGGGGCTGACCACGATCATTACGGCTTTGTCGATTACCGGCTGGGTAGGAATGGCTAGGCTCGTGCGCGGGCAAATTTTGCAGGTAAAAGGCCAGGAGTACGTGCTCGCGGCCGAAAAGCTGGGGACACCGCACGCGAAAATCATTTGGCGGCACTTGCTTCCGAACGTGGCGGGAATCATCATCGTCAACCTGACTTTTACCATCCCCCAGGCGATCTTTGCCGAGTCGTTTCTGAGCTTTCTCGGGCTGGGCGTACAGGCTCCGACGGCGAGCTGGGGCACGATGGCGAACGATGCGCTGGCCGTCATTTTGAGCGGGCAATGGTGGAGGCTGTTTTTCCCGGGCGTGATGATCTCGCTTGTCATGTTTGCCTTTAACGCGATCGGAGACGGCTTGCAGGACGCTTTCCATCCGCGAAGCAGCAAAGCTTGAAGGAGGAATGACAAATGACCAATGTGCTGGAAGTGGAAGATTTGCACGTCTCCTTCCGGGCCTATGGCGGGGAAGTCCAGGCGGTGCGCGGCGTGAGCTTTTCCGTGCGGCCAGGGGAGACGCTGGCGATTGTCGGCGAGAGCGGCTGCGGAAAAAGCGTGACGGCCCGGGCGATCATGGGCATGGTGAAAGCGCCGCGGGGCCGCGTGAAAAAGGGGAGCGTCCGCTTGCACGGCAGAGAGCTTTCCTGTCTCGGAAAAAAAGAGTGGCAGCAAATTCGCGGCGCGCAGATCGGGATGATTTTTCAAGACCCGATGACGTCGCTCAATCCGACGATGAAGCTCGGGACGCAAATCGCCGAGGTGCTCGTCAAACATCAGAAGCTGTCCGCCAAAAAAGCGCGGGAAAAGGCGATTGAGCTGTTGGCGGCAGTCGGCATACCAGAGCCGGAAAGAAGGTGCGACCAGTATCCGCACGAATGCAGCGGCGGGATGAGGCAGCGGATCGTCATCGCCATTGCGCTCGCCTGCGACCCGCAGTTGATTATCGCCGACGAGCCGACGACGGCGCTCGATGTGACGATTCAGGCGCAAATTTTGGCGTTGCTCCAAGATTTGCAGCAGGCAAAAGGGACGTCGATCATCATGATTACCCACGATTTGGGCGTCGTGGCGGAGGTGGCCGATCAGATGGCGGTGATGTACGCAGGCGTCATCGTCGAGCAAGGTCCGGTGGCAGAAGTTTTCGACAACCCGCAGCATCCGTACACGCGCGGACTGCTGCAATCCGTTCCCCGTCTGGATCAGCCGAGCGAGGAGCGGCTCATCCCGATTCAGGGCGCTCCGCCGGATTTGTTTGCGCCGCCCGCAGGCTGCCCTTTTGCCGCGAGGTGCGACTACGCCATGGAGGTGTGCGCGGAACACATGCCGCAGAGCACGGCCTTTTCCTTGCAGCATCAGGCGAAATGCTGGCTGCACGATTCGCGCGCGCGGCGTGTGGAGGAACTGGTGAGTGCAGGGAGGGAGCGGCATGTCTGACATTTTGCTAGAAGTAAAAGAGTTGCGCAAATATTACCCGATCGGCAACGGCAAACAGGTCAAATCAGTCGATGACATCTCCTTTTCAATCCGCAAAGGGGAGACGCTCGGACTGGTCGGCGAGAGCGGCAGCGGCAAATCGACGCTCGGCAGAACGATTGTCGGGCTGTATCCTCCGACGAGCGGCTCGGTCGTTTTTGATGGAACCGATCTGGCCGAGGCAAAAGGCGGGAAAAGGCGCGAGATCAATCGGCGGATGCAGCTCATTTTCCAAGACCCGCAATCTTCGCTCAACCCGCGCATGAGAGTAGGGGACATTATCGCGGAAGGAATCGAGGCGCACGGCTTGGCAAAAGGGCGCGAGAAAACAGAGCAGGTGCGGCAGCTTTTGGAAAAAGTCGGTCTGCACCCCGATCATGCACGGCGTTATCCGCATGAATTTAGCGGCGGACAGCGGCAGCGGATCGGGATTGCCCGGGCGTTGGCGGTACAGCCAAGCTTTATCGTGGCCGATGAGCCGATTTCGGCGCTGGACGTGTCGATTCAGGCGCAGGTGGTCAATCTGCTGGCTGACTTGCAGCAGGAAAGCCAGTTGACGTATTTGTTCATCGCGCACGATCTGGCTATGGTCAAATACATCAGCGACCGCATCGGCGTCATGTACCTCGGCCGGATGATGGAGCTGGCCGACAGCGACGCGCTGTTTGCCAGTCCGCTGCATCCGTACACGCAGGTGCTGCTGTCGACCATGCCCGTGTCCCACCCGAAGCACCGCGCCGCTCGCGAGCGAATTGTCATCGGCGAGCCGCCGAGCCCGATCCATCCGCCGCCAGGCTGCCCGTTCCAGACGAGATGCCCGAAAGCGATGAGCATTTGCAGGCAAATGGCCCCGTCCTGGAAGGAGGTGGAAGCTAAGCACTGGGTAGCCTGCTTTTTATACGAATAAATCGGGGAGAAACATACGGAGGAAAGAGACATGAAGAAAAAACTGATTACGGCTGCTGCCCTGCTGCTGCTGGTTGTTCCGGGATTGGCCGCGTGCAGCAAGGATACGCCGGCAGCTTCGGATACGAATCAAGGACAGGCTGCTTCTGCAGCCGCCATCAAGCAAGAGGTGACGGCGAACCTGAAGGGCGAGCCGTACACGCTCGATCCGGCATTCGCCTCGGACTCGACTTCGTACTGGGTCATCGACCACCTGTACGAAGGGCTGTACCGCTATGACCAAAACGGCGAGCTGGTCGAGGGCGCAGCGGAAAAAATCGAGATTTCCCCGGACGGGAAGACGTACACTTATCACATCCGCAAAGGGCTGAAATGGTCTAACGGCGATGCGTTGACCGCCAAAGACTTCGAATTTGCCTGGAAGCGGGTGCTGGACCCGAAAACGGCCGCCTATGAACCGTCTGCCCTGTACTACATCGAGGGAGCGGAGGAGTACAACACAGGCAAAGGCCCGCTGGAAAACGTGAAAATCGCCACGCCAGACGACTACACGCTCGTCGTCGGGCTGAAAAACCCGACCAGCTTCTTCCCGAAAGTCGCGATCGGCCGTCCGTACTTGCCTGTGAATCCGAAAGTGGTGCAGGCGGACAAAAACTGGGCAGCGGAAGCGAAAAGCATCGTGACGAACGGCGCTTACAAAGTCAGCGGCTGGGAGCACAACAACGAGCTGACGCTGACCAAAAACGACCAGTACTGGGACAAAGACGCCGTGACGATGGAAACGGTTCATTTCAAAATGGTCAACGACGCCACTACCTCCTACCAGATGTACAAGACAGGCAAGCTCGACCTGATCGACTCGTTGCCGACCGATGTTATCGAGCAGGAAAAAGGCAAGGAAGAGTACAAGACAACGGCTGACTTCGGCGTGTACACCTACACGTTCAACACAGAGGCAGAGCCGTTCAACAACGCGAAAATCCGGCGAGCTTTTGCGCTGGCGATCGACCGGGAAGCGATCACGCAAAACATTACGAAGGGCGATCAAAAAGCGGCCTACGGCTACGTCGCCTACGGCGTGACCACACCGTCCGGCAAAGACTTCCGCGACGAGGCGGCACCGTACTACAGCTACGATCCGGCCGCAGCGAAAAAGCTGCTGGAAGAAGGCATGCAGGAACAAGGCTGGTCGACGCTGCCTGCCGTCACCTTGAAGTACAGCACAGGCGAGTCGCATAAAAAAGTAGCGGAAGCGCTGCAAGAGATGTTCCGCAAAAACTTGGGCGTAGAAATCAAGCTGGAGCATCAGGAGTGGAAAACGTACATCGACACGTACAAGCAAATGAACTTCCAGATCGCGCGCATGGGCTGGACCGGAGCGTACCTGGACCCGCTGGCCGTCCTGGAGCTGTACACGAGCAAGTCGTCGAGCAACTTCACCAAGTGGGAAAATGCGAAGTTCGACGAGCTGATCGAGCAAGCGCGGGTGGAGCAAGATCAGGAAAAACGGACCAAGCTCTTGCATGAAGCGGAGGATGTGTTGATGGCGGAAATGCCGATTATTCCGGTCTACTTTTACACACAAAACTACTTGAACAACAAAAAGATCGAAGGCATTCGCTACAGCGTGACGACAGAGCCGGACTTCCGCTGGGCGAAAAAGGTGGCGGAATAAGCGCGCCCGCCGCGCCTGCAAGACAAGATTGATTAAAGGAGCCTCCTGCTTGCTTGCGGGAGGCTCCTTGCTGTCTGGGCGATTTTGCGGCGAAAAACGACGATGTTGTGAAATAGTGTTTTCCTCCTGGAAAAATGCGGGTAATATATAGGTAGATAGAACCCTATGCGAGAACGTTGCATGAGAGTACAGGGTGTGAGGAGAACGAATGATGATGGATACGTGTTTCAAATGCGGAAGCAAAATGAAGCCGAATGAATACAGTTGCCACGTCTGCGGCGAAAACGAAATGGAAGACTACCGGATGATTCGCAACTACGTGCGAAGCTACCCGAATTCGAATGCGATGCAAATTGCCAATGCGACAGGTATCTCCGTGTCCAAAATATTGCGCTACATCAAAAACGGCTCCTTGACCGTGGTCGACAACCAATCCCGCAGAGGACGGCGTTTTGAATGACGAGGAAATGGACGAACAGCCCGCAAGCTGCAACATGCGCCAAGCATGTGAGCGTGCGGGCTTTGTTGCGATTGAAAAAGTGGAGCTTCATCTAAAATTGTAAGAACATGCTACAAGTAGTGAGCAGCTTAAAATATGTCACCGTGTTTGACCTAAATGTGCCCCCGAAAATGGGCTGTTTTTATTTTACAAGCATATTCAGGAAATGTACCAAAAGCCCGTACATCGCAAAGGGACATTAGCGAAGGCAGATCGACAGAAAATTGTTCTCGGGAATGAGTATGATGTGCAGCGCATGCTTTATTCGTTAATCCGTCCTATTTTCCCTGAAGCAAGAGTTGAAATTTATGAGGACGGGGGATATAAAAGCTATCGCTATGATATTTTTTTTGATGATTATGAAACGGTTATCGAAGTCAAATGCTCCCGTCCATCCATGCAGGAACGTGAACTCCACCGAGCAAATCGGATCTGATGCTTTTCACTATCAAGAAAAGTACATTTACTTCTTTATCTACGATAAGCATAGAGTAATAGCAAACGTCGATGCTTTCTCCAAAGCATATAGTAAATCGCTGGATACACACGAAAAGCAGATCGAAACAATTATTATCCAGCCCATTTCTTTTTAGAACACGATCCAAGTTCGTAAAAAATAGCAAAGCTCCATATTATGAATAAAGGCACCCAGGATTTTATTTTCAGATTTAAGGGTAACGTTTGCCCAACGTCAAGTAGACAGTGGAAGAAGAAAAGATCTGACACCAATCATTTGGTTATGATTGGTGTCATTTTTATGCGCAGATTGTTGAAGAGAGTGCCGGTATGAGCAAGCCCCCATTTCGTTGAACACTAAAAAGCTTTGGACTGCAAGCTGACGTCCGGTACTCATTGGCTTCAGCTATTGGCCTAACGGACGGATGAGTTTTTCCAGTTGATTAGTAGGATTGGGGCCTGACCGCATACATGTGAGCGAGCTTTTTTATGCTTTTTACACCCAGCGCAACCCTTTCGGATAGTGATTTTTCAACAGGCCCTCCGATTGCTTTCCCCAGCCGATGGAAAAGCCGTCTACGGCGACGAGTGTCCAGCCGTTCGCTCCGTCCCGGGCGAGCGCTTCGCCTTTCAAATAGCGCAGCAGGTCGGGATCGTCCGCGCTGTAAGCGGCGACGCGGGCAGCCTCAGCGGGCGTGATGGCGAGCGCGAGCGCATGGGCAGGCTCCAGCCGATTTTTTTTCACCGTACCGAGATGCAGGCCGACGCGCGCGACCTTGAGCTTGTCCCAGTCCATTTCCGGGATGGGCGAGTAGTACAGTTGCTCGCCAAACAGGACAAAGGCGGATTCGTCGGCAAATGCGTCTGCGAGCTGCGGCATCGCTTCCTTGGCAAAAGCGCGCCAGGCAGCCAGCGCTTCCTTGCGTCCGGCGGGAGCGGCGGTTTTGGCGGCCCGCTTGTCCTTGCGCTTGCCAGACGCTGCGATTGGGGCTGCGTTTGCATCGGCGCTTTTTTGCAGCTTGGCGAGGTAGTGGCCTTCGCCTTGCAAGCGATGCGGCCACAGGCGCGCAGTATCGCTGAGCGCTTCGCAGGCGGGATTGGCCCAGCTTGGCTGACCGGGAGCGAACCATTCCGGCTGCGGCAGCGGGACGATTGTAAATTCCGGATGGCGGGCGAGAAAATCGACGAGAGACTGCTCGTTTTCCAGCGGAGCGAACGTGCAAGTGGAGTAGACGAGCGTTCCGCCCGGCTTGAGCATGGCGCTGGCGGCGTCGAGAATGTCTTGCTGCATAAGGTGGCATTCCGTCACTTTGTCCGGCGACCAGTCTTCCACCGCTTCCGGCAGCTTGCGGAACATCCCTTCGCCGGAGCACGGGGCATCGACGAGAATTTTGTCAAAAAACTGCGGAAAACGCTCCTGCAGCCGCTCCGGCGTCTCGTTGGTCACGACGGCGTTTTTGACGCCGCAGCGCTCCAGGTTTTCCGCCAACGCTTTCACGCGAACCGGGTGAATTTCGTTGGCAACGAGCAAGCCTTCGCCGTTCAGTCCCGCAGCGAGCTGAGTAGACTTGCCGCCGGGAGCCGCGCACAGGTCGAGGATGCGCTCGCCCGGCTGTGCGTCGAGCGCCTCGGCGGCGGACATGGCGCTTGGCTCTTGCAGGTAGTACAAGCCCGCCGCGTGAAACGGATGCTTGCCGGGGCGGGCTTGCTCGCGGTAGCGAAACCCGTTTGCGCACCAGGCAACCGGCTCCAGCGCAAACGGGGAGAGCGAGAGAAAACGCTCGCGCGCGACCTTGAGCGGATTGACTCGCAAGCCGTGCGTGACGGGCTGGTCGTAGGAAGCGATGAACGCTTCGTATTCCTGTTCGAGCAGGTTTTTCATTCGTTCGGTGAAAAGTCCGGGTAGATTTTGTGTCATAAACGCCTCCGTTGTCAGATTTTGGCCGCATGTAAAAGGAAAAGCTAGAATCATGGCGAATCATAGAAAATGAGGTGAGAGCTTGTTATGAAGGGATCCCGTGCAGAACGCTACCGTTCCCGGCGGAGGAACGACTCGGAAGTCAGCCGATTTTGGATCATGGGGTTGCTTTTCTCACTGCTGGTGCTCGCTTTTGAATTCTTCATCGAAATTCCCGCCGATGCAGAGTGGCTTGTCGATATGGAGATGGCCTTGTTCTCGGCCAGCTTTACGTTGCTCGCTTTTTACCTGCTCGGGCTTACCTTTGCCTTTTCCCGCCACCAACAGGCAGGGAAGATCAATCACCAGATCATCATCTATGTATGGTTGGGAGCGATCTTGTTTCACCTTTTCCTGCTCATCAGCAATTTGTCCAATCAACATGTGTACAAAGCAGGGATCATTTTATTTTTAGGGCCTTTGTTTTTAACTGTCTACCATTTTATCACGTACTTGTCCGCTTTGCGCGAGGAGCGTGAGGAGCAGGAAGCGGCCACGGCTGCTTCGCTGGAGCGCACGGCTTACCAGATGATTCTGGAGGGCGGCAAGGTGTACAGCGAAATCAACCGGTTAAAAACAGAGTATCCGGAAGTGGACCAGATGCTTCGCGCCAACGACTTTCACGATAGATTGGAGCGCTACGCCCTGGAGATGCAGCAGTATTTGCAGGTGAAAAACTTCGAGCGCAAGGACGTGGAGCTGTTGGAGGGGCACTACTATTTCTTGGAAAATTTGCTGAGTCTCGCGAAGCAGCACCCGGGGATCATCGAATCTCGCGCGTATTCGCACCGCGCAGACAAGTAAAGCAAAAAGGAGAGGGAAGCAAATGTTTTGGAAAAAGGACAAAGGACTTGCGGAAAAAGAGACAGCAGCGGCAGCAGTGACACCCTTGGCAACAGAGAGCGAAGCACAGCAGCAAGACGCGTGGAAAAAGGAACTGCGCGGACTGTACGAACAGATAGGGGCGATCATTTCCCAGCACAATGAGGTAAATGCTCAACACGACGGGCTTGCCCGTCTGGCCACCCAAATGAAAAACGTCGTGGAGAAAATCCAGGCCATCAACGAAAAAGACGACGAGTCTGCCAACCAGCTCTCCGTGCGCGGAGAGCGGCTGACCGTCATCTGCAAAGATTCGGTCGAGCGCTCGGAGGCGGGCAAAAAGGCGATGACCGAAGTGGTCGATGTGATGAGCCAGCTAGAAAAAGAATCGACGAACACGTCCCGCTCGATGAGCCGGCTGGAAGAACGCTCCTCGGAGATCACGAGCATCGTCAAGGTCATTAGCGATATCGCCAACCAGACGAATTTGCTCGCGCTGAATGCCGCGATTGAGGCGGCGCGCGCAGGCGAGCAGGGACGAGGCTTCGCAGTCGTGGCGGACGAGGTGCGCAAGCTGGCAGAAATGACGGCGAACTCGACGAAAACGATTGCCGAGCTGATCGGCAAAATCCAGGAGGAAACAAAAGAAGCGCTCGCCAACAGCGAGAAGAGCGGCAACGCGATCAAAAACGGACTGGCGATCAGCAAGGAAGCGTCCGAAAAAATGGACGGAATCGTGCGCGCTTTCCACGAAGTCAACGAAGAAGTGGCAGGCGTCATGCAGATTATCCAGCAGCAAAAGCGCTTTGCCGACGAGGTGTCCAGCCAGGTCAATGCAGCGCGCGGCCTGTTGGACGACCTGAACGAAGATTTGATCGGCCACGTAAAAGAAGCGGGCGTCGTCGACCAGCTTTTGCAGAGCAGCCTGAAAGAAGTCAAAAAAGTATTGTCCTAATAAAATTATTCCTCGACAAAGTGAAACGGAAAGTCCCTCCCCGCAGTCTTAATGGGTGAGGGACTTTTTTGTGCAGCTAAGGCTAGGTTAATCGCTTGGCACAGCCGAGTTTTTTAGCCGAGGCGAGAGCTTCGCCGGGAGAGAGCGGCTAGCCCACCCGTTCTAGTACGGGTCTACTACAGGCAATGGCTGCTCCAGCATGTAGCGATACACAGGCACCTCATCTCCGGCTTCGACCGGAATGAAGTTGAAGGTGACATAGCTGTCGACCGATTCCGGTTCCAGGGCGAGTGCAATGAAGTTGGCGTTTGGCTGGGCCATGCTGAATACATAGCTGCCGGCCGGGAAAGTCTTGGTCGTCTTGGTCACATTGGTCGTGACTTCGTTTGTAAAATGCCCGTTTTCGTACGTCGTGTTTACTTTGTTTTCGCTGACGGTGTAGCGCTCGACAGGCACGGTTGTCTCTTCGGACAGCTTGCTTACCTCCACGCCGAGCTTTTTCAGCTTGGCTGCCACGTCGTGATAGGCAGCAGGCATGATGTAGGCGGTAGGGCGTTCGCGCTCCAGCACGGGGTAGGCGTCAGTCGAGCTGACCCAGTCGATGGGGACCGACACTTTTTTGGCCTGTGCCACGTCGACGACGACCAGCGACTGATTCGGGATGAGTTTGTTTTCGCTCGTGATGACGAGTTTGTCGTCGTCGTTTGCTTTTCTGCCTTTTTCGGTGACTTCCTCGCGGGCGCGGGCGACGGCTGCCTTGATCGCATCGGCATGGGCGGCGGTGGACTGGATGATGGCGGCGTGCGTGACGGCCTGGCTGTAGACGCGACGCTCAAAATCGGCCCGTCCGATGCCGATGCCGCGCGTTTCCACGAGGAAGGTCAACGTATTTTTCAAACCGAGCGCATTGCGCCCGATGCGCGTCTCCGTGCTGCCTTCCGTGGCGGTCACCTTGCCGTCCTTGCCTTTGGCGAGCGTGAAGTAGGCGTGGTGGAAAAGCTGCTCCTTGTCCAGCGCTTTTTGCGCATCGGCCAACAGGAGCGAGTCGGACAGCTTGCGCAGCGACTCGGGAATATTCAAGTTTTTGGCGGACGAGATCAGGACGTCATAGGAGGAGATTGCGCCCTTTTCCCCGACGTGGGCAAACTGGCTGTAGTTGACGCCGTATTCGTGCGCGTCGAGGATCACGTCTGGCTGAAACTCATTGATCGCCTGATGTACGGCTTGCACCTCGGGATACTCGACCTTCATGTAGTCGCGGTTGGCATCCAGATCGGTAGCGATGTAGCGCTTGAACTGGTAGGAGCCGTCCGGGTTGAGCCGGGGGACGATGGCGACGTTGACCTTGTCGAGCAAATCGGCGCCGAGCGCGTCTTCAGCCAGCCATTTGGCGATGACGAGGGCGGATTCTCCGGCGGCAGGCTCGTTTCCGTGAATTTGCGCTTGCAGCCAGACGAGCGGCTTTGTCTGGTTTTGCTTGACGGTCGTCATGTCTTTGCTGAACAAAAGGAGCGGGATGTCCCGTCCCTCCAGCGAGGTTCCGATCGAAACCAGCTTGGCGTGCTTGCTGGTTTCTGCCAACTTGCTTATGTATGCCAGCATTTCTTCCTGGGTAGTGAAGGCGACCTTTCCTTTGGCAAAGCCAGGGGTGCCGAAATCGAGCTGCGGGTCGGGGAACAGACTTTTGACCTCTGCAGGCTGTACATAGCTTGGGCCGAGGCCATAGTACGGAACAGGAGCGTCCGTCTGGGCAGCGTGGGCGGTCGGCGGCGCCCAGGGGAGTGCAAAACCGCTTGACAAAAGCGACACGGCAAGGGCAGCAGATGTGATGCAACGTACCTTCTTGGTCATAGGTTCCCTCCACGGATCAACAGAGAATGGTTGTACATTCTTAAAATATCAGATAATTTAAAAAATAATAATCGCCCTCTTTATTCATTTTCACAGGAGAGAAAGCGGGACTTCCGTGTGATTCGCCATGAATAATATGGTATCATTTTCATATTGATACAAAAGTTTACTGTATTCAAACAAGTGAAATGGAGGAATTTTTCTTCAGGACAGGGGGATGACATGGTCAGAAAAATCAGCGTTTTGCTCCTTTTGATGACGGCCATCGCCGTATGCACCTTTATTCCCGGCCCGGCTTCTGTCTCAGCTTCCGCTACTGTGCCGCTCTGGCAAAAGCCCGCCGAAAAAGAAACGACCAGCAAGCCAAACGGCGCCACGCACAAAAAGCGAGAGTTTGTGTTTGGCGACGGAGATGTGTACTGGAGCCAGCAAATTAGCGGCAAGAAAAATGCGAAGCCATACGTTATCACCGTACCGATTCAGGGCAACAGCCAAAACATGATGTTCCGCTACCGGGCGTACAACGAATCGAAGCAGCCATTTTGGCAAGCCGTGACGCTGGATCAGGTCAAGACGCTCCCGCTTGCTGCCGGGTTCGTCGAAACAGAGGGACGATACATTTGGCTCGGCATGCCGATCGTCTACGTCGACAAGGGCCGAGGCACGATTGAAGAGCATCCCGAGCTGGCGCTGCCGATCCAGGTCAAACAAAGCGCAAACGGCGTCGTGCTGGAAATCAGGCTGCCGATCAAGGCGGGCTATATGAGCGAGATGTGGGCGCTGGAATCGAGGGAACCGCTCGTGCCGTGGGGCGAGCAAGCGATTGACCAAATCTGGCTTGCGCTCGATGTCACGCAAAACGCAAAGTGGCTGTATGACGGCTACTACTACAAAAGTCCTTCGACCTACGAGCCTACTTCCGCGAACGCCTATTGGCGGATTCCCGAAAATTACGTCTTGCGCTCCTTTTTGTACACGGGAGGCAGCAGGGCAGCGCGCAACATGGGATATGTGATGTTGAAAACAAGCTTGCTCCAGCAGGAGCCGGAGGGGTACTGGAAGACGCTTCCCCGTTCGCTGTGGCTGAGCGAGGACTACGGGATTCCGGACGGCTTTTACGATACGCGCTTTAACACGGGAGCAGCGGACTTGATGCTGCGCGGATGCGTCCAGTACGCGGAAGAGTCGTTTTGCCAGGCGGCGCAAAAATACGGGGCGTATTTTCAAAGGCATGCGGCGAGCAACCATTATGTCGTGAATGGGATTCAGTCGGGCTGGCTCGTTGCCGATTACGCTTCTGCGAAAAATCCCGCCGCCCAGACGCATGTCTCGCTCAACCACCAGTTGGCTGAAATCAATTTTCTGTACAGCAGCTACCTGCAATTTGGCGATCCGACCGACAAAGACCTGGCAGACCTGATGCTCGCGGGAGTTGTCAATCTGGGCACCCGCTGGCTGTTGGCAAACGGCGATTTGCACTACGCCTATTTTCCCGACGGCACATTCGGGAGAGCGGACTACCCGTACCTGACCTACAACGATCTGGTCGAAACCCAGCGGCTGTACCGTCTGCTCCACGGAACAGAGGAGCAGACGATTGCCCGGCTTACAGCGAGCAAGCTGGCCTGGATGCAAAAAAACAACGTCGCTTACAGATAAAAAGAAAAGGCTGCTGGATCGCTCGGTCTGATATTATCCCCTTTGAGTAGACAGTGAAAAAAGCCCAAGCATATTGGCTTGGATGGTACACTGATACGTGGAGGGGATCAGTCGCTTTGCTTTGACTTTTGCAGGGCGAACAAGGTCAAAAAGCTGACCGCCTCCCGCAGCTCCACGCTCAAGCGCCCCGCGATATCCGGTGTGATGCCTTCCTTGTACACCGGCTCCTCCGCGAGCAGCGCGAAGCCGTTTTCTGCGGCAAGCTGCTTCGCCTCCCAAGGCATCATCGTGTTTTGAATCGTGTTTTCCTCGTACAGCCGCCGATAGCTGTGGGCGCGAGGTCCTGCTGTCGGACCCAAAATGCCGATGACGAGAATGCCTCCCGGCGCGAGTACGCGGCGCAGCTCCAGCAAAGCTTTCAAGGGGGCGGGCGTAAATTCCACCACGTTAATGGACATCACACCTGCAAACGTACCATCTGCAAACGGCAGCTTGCTGATATCTGCTGTCTGAAACTGAACATTTTCCGGGAAATGCTTTTTCCGTTCCTCGGCGAGACGAATCATTTCCCCGGCAATGTCGACCCCCTCCACTGTATAGCCGTGCCCGGCCAGCTTGCAGCTTGCATAGCCATCCCCGCAGCCAGCGTCCAGAATCGGTCCCCGTCCGGGGGCGACGTGCCGCATGAAAAACGGGAGGATCGTGCTGCGGCTGCCTTTTTCCCACATCTGCTCACTGCGTTTGTGCCAGTCGGCGGCAAACGAATCCCACTGCCTGGCTGCTTCTTGACTCCATTGACTTGACAACCTTCCCACCTCCTGCTCGGATTTGCGCTGCCTTTATTGTACCAAGCGGGCGCTCGAATGCGTACTTTAATCGGTGAAAGCGTTTGAGCGTTTTCGCGTTATTCCGTGTTCTTGCGCGAGGAAGCGCTTCCAATGTAATCTCAAAATAACGACAAAATAATCCCAATAAACCAAAAAGTAATAATAATTGAAAAAGAAGGAAAGCGGAGGGGTAGGCAAATGAGCAACACCGATTTTTTTCCGATTCAGGACTGGGACTATCTGGAGTTTTACGTAGGAAACGCCAAGCAGGCGATGCATTACTTCACCAAGGCGTTCGGCTTTGAGCCAGTCGCGTATGCCGGGCTGGAAACAGGCTCGCGCGAAAAAGTGTCCTACGTGTTGAAGCAAAAGCACATGACTTTTGTCATCAGCGGCGCTCTGACGCCTGACCACCCTATCGCCGAATTTGTGAAAAAGCACGGCGATGGAGTGAAAGACGTCGCCCTGCGCGTGGACGACTGTGAGCAAGCGTACCGCGAGGCTGTATCCCGCGGCGCGATTCCGATCATGGAGCCGACCGAATACACGGACGAATTTGGTACCGTGAAAAAAGCGGTGATCGGCACATACGGCGAAAACATTCATTCCTTCATCGAACGGAAAAACTACAACGGCCCGTTCCTGCCCGGCTATACCGCCTTCGAGTCTTCGGTAAAAGCCGAGAGCACCGGACTGATCGGAATCGACCACGTCGTCGGAAACGTGGAAGTCATGGACGAATGGGTAGGTTATTACCAGCGGGTCATGGGCTTCACGGCGGTGCAAAACTTCAGCGAGGACGACATTTCCACCGAGTATTCGGCGCTCATGTCCAAAGTGATGCAAAACTGTACAGGCCGCATCAAGTTCCCGATCAACGAGCCGGCGGAAGGCCGCCGCAAGTCGCAAATCCAGGAGTTTCTGGAGTTTTACAAAGGTCCAGGCGTGCAGCACATCGCGATCTTGACCAACGACATCATCGAAACCGTCTCGAAGCTGCGTGAAAACGGCGTAGACTTCCTCACCGTGCCGGACACGTACTACGAAGACTTGAAGGAGCGCGTAGGCGAAATCGACGAGGATATCGAAGCGCTGAAAAAGTTGGGCGTGCTGGTCGACCGCGACGATGAAGGCTACCTGCTGCAACTGTTCAGCAAGCCGATTGTGGACCGTCCGACGCTGTTTATCGAAATCATCCAGCGCAAAGGGGCACGCGGCTTCGGCAACGGCAACTTCAAGGCGCTGTTCGAGGCGCTGGAGCGCGAGCAGGAGCGCCGCGGCAACCTGTAACGCTTCGTTTACACGCATCATCTGGAAACTGGAAAAGCCGTCTGTTGTGCGCCGAACGTGCAACAGGCGGCTTTTTTGCGTGCGGGAGGGCGAACAAGCAGAAGCAAGCGTGCATGCCGCCGGAAAATCTGTGCGTTTGCGCCCGCGATGCTCGGCTTTTGGGACGGTTGCTTTTCGCTACAGGGGGGCTTGAGTGTACCCTCAGACAAATTTTCCTGTTCTGCTTACTCTGACAATTCGCTTGACCGCTTCTTCGCCCGCTGGAGATAATGGAGCAAAGGGCAGCCGCTTGCCGGATTTTCGAGCGGGCCTGGAAGTGTGCGAAGAGGGTGAGCCGATGAACATGTCTTTGATGATACCACTGGCGGAGCGGACGGCTGTTTTGATCGTAGCCGCTTTGCTGTTTACGCGGGTGCGGGCTTTCCGCAGCATCTTGAACCAGCAGGCGACCTGGCGGGAAAAGGCCGTGATGGTGTTCATCTTTTCCGCGATTTCGATTCTCGGGACGTACAACGGCATCTGGTACCAGGACGCGATCGCCAATTCCCGCGTCATCGGCACGGTAGTAGCCGGATTGCTCGCAGGCCCATGGGTCGGGCTGATGACGGGCCTTGTCGCTGGCATACACCGCTATTCGCTTGGCGGCTTCACCGACCTGGCCTGCACGATCTCCACGATCAGCGAAGGGGTCATGGCCGGACTGATTTACCAGTTTCGCCGCAACCGCAATCAGGAGATCGGCTGGACTACCGCGCTGGTCGTAGGCTTTTTGGCGGAATGGATGCAGATGGGGATTATTTTGCTCGTGGCCCGGCCGTACGAGGACGCGCTTGCACTCGTGCAATCGATCAGCATCCCGATGTCTGTCGTCAACTCGCTCGGCATCGCCATCCTGATTATCATTATTGACCTGGTGAAAAAAGAAGAAGACCGGATCGGCGCACTCCAGGCGCAGCGGACTATGCAGGTCGCGGATAAAACGCTGTCCTATTTGCGCGAAGGCTTGACCTATGAATCGGCGAAAAAGGTGGCGGAGGAAATTTTGCGCACGACGCGGGTAGCCGCCGTCGCGATTACCGATACGCGCTGCGTGCTTGCCCATGTCGGCGCAGGCTCGTCGCACCACGTGGTGGGAGAAGGCATCTCTACCAAGGCGACCAAGGAAGTGCTGGAAAGCAAAAAGCTGATGATCGCCCGGACAAAAGAGGAGATCGGTTGCATGGAGACGAGTTGCTCCTTGCGCTATGCGATTATCGTCCCGCTGATGCGCAGGCGGGAGGTCGCGGGCGTGCTCAAACTGTACCAGGATCGCTCGCGCATGCTCTCGGCCGTCGATCTGGAGCTGGTGCGCGGCTTGGGCAACCTGATTTCTACCCAACTGGAGCTGGCCGAGCTGGAAAAGCAGTCGCGGCTGCTCGCGGACGCGGAGATCAAAGCGCTGCACGCGCAGATCAACCCGCATTTTTTGTTCAATGCGCTCAATACGATTGTGTCTTTCATCCGCTTCCGGCCGGAGCAGGCGCGCGAGCTGCTGATTCATCTCGGCGAGTATTTTCGCCGCAACTTACACGACTCCAGCGGCTATGTCAGCCTGGCCGGAGAGCTGGAGCACATCGAGGCGTATTTGGCGATCGAACGGGCGCGCTTTGGCGAAAAGCTGCACGTGGAATACGACATTGAGGCCGGGGTGGAACGGTACACGGTACCTGGTCTGATTCTTCAGCCGCTTGTGGAAAACGCGGTCAAGCACGGGCTGCTCCCTAAGCGCGCGGGAGGCACGGTCAAGATTCGGGCGAGAAGAGTCCAGCACGATACGCTCGAACTGACCGTGGCGGACGACGGGGTCGGGATGGACACAGACCCGTTTTTGCTCGCCCAGACGCAAAAAAGCGATCGGCGCCGTCTGTCGGGAATCGGCCTGTCCAACGTGAAAAACAGGCTCGCCTCGATCTACGGCGAGCCTTATGGAATCGTCATCGAAAGCAGCGCGGGGAAAGGGACGACGTGTACGATACAATTGCCAATAGGAGTGAGTAGCAGTGCTAAAAGTGTTCATCGTGGATGACGAGGCACCGGCGCGGGAGGAACTGCGCTATTTGCTTGCGCAGTTTCCCGATGTGTCGGTAATCGGGGAAGCGGCCAGCGGGGAAGAGGCGATCGAAGCCGTCATGCAGTTGGAGCCGGATGCGGTCTTCTTGGACATCCACCTGCAAGATCGGGATGGCGTCGACGTGGGTCAGGAGCTTCTGGAGTCGATGGTGCGTCCGCCGGTCATCATTTTCGCGAGCGCCTATGAAATCCACGCGGTTCGCGCTTTTGAAACAGAAGCGGTCGATTACATCGTCAAGCCGTTTAGCGAGACGCGGCTGGAAAAGACGATGAATCGCGTCCGTAAGATGCTGCACGCGCAAAAAACGCGGGCCGAGCCAGCGCGCTTTTCCGAGGAACAACTGCAAAGCCTGCTGCAAACCGTCCTGGCCGATCAGCAGCCGCGGCGTGTACCTGTGGAAAAAAACGGAAAAATCATACTGATCGACCCGAACGAAATCGTCTTCGCCACCTTGGAAGGACGTTACGCAAGCATTTACACCGACTGCGAGCAGTACGCCACCAGCTTTACGCTGCAGGAGCTGGAGAGCCGCCTGTCGCGCCAGCAGTTTTTCCGGACGCACCGGGCGTTTATCGTCAATTTGGCAAAAACGGCTGAGCTGGTTCCGTGGTTCAAAGGCTCGATTCACCTGGTCATGCAGGACAGCCGCAAGACAGAGGTGCCCGTCAGCCGCAACGTGGTGAAGGAGTTGAAAAAGCGGCTGGGCTTTTAGCCGGGGCGGATATTTTCCCGTTTGCGCCGAGCATGCGTTGCCACAGTCCCAGCCGGAAGCTTTTTGCCGATGCCAAAAACCCGTCTCCCGCACTAGGATACGTGCTGGTTGACGGGCTTTTGGCTTTGGGAGCGGTTACAGGAGTGGTGGTCCGCAACTGCCTCTCTTCGCAAAAATGGAAGAGAGGCAGTTGAAAAGCAATCACGCTACCCGATAAAGTATTTCAAGGCGAACAGACCAATCACCACGAACACAGTGCAGATGGAAAAAACTTTGATGCTTTTGACCGTTCTCTCGATCATTTCGATTTCTTTTTGGCTGTATTTCATAGCGTCGCGAATCTCCCTTCAGGTTCATCATTCTTGTGGAAACTTTGGTTTAATACTGTAGTCTATTGAGGAGGCCGTAAAGATCGAAGATTATACACTTTGCCAAAGAATCCTTAAGGCTGCTATTGCTGATCTGGACAGAGCATTCCTTGACTAGAGTTTTCTCGTTTTCTCAACGAAAACAATTGAACCCCAGGACGAGGATGACACAGAATGGTCCGATAACGATGCAAATAATTATCTGAACAGCGTTGATTGTGAACCGCATGAATTTTTCTCGCTTATTGAAAAATACAATGAGTTAGCCGCAATTCTTCAACAGAACAAAAACATCTGGACAATAACAAAGCCCCGATTGACTCGGGGCTTTATTATATCTATATTGTTACATAATGCACATTATCGGGACCTATTTAGATGTTGTATCCGCTTCAAATTCCTTAAGACTCTTATACTGTACTTTTTCAGCTTTCTTGCCCTTTTGGTTGTCCTCTTTTACCAGTGTCCATTGATCCTTATCTCGTTTATACACGTAAAGGTGGTTAGTTCCACTGTCTAGTGATTTATAAAGAACAATAGCCTCAGACAAGTCTTTTTTCAGGAATAGCCCCGGCTCAAAGTCTCCCTGTTTTTGTTTCTTTAAGACGTCATTAAATATTATCATAAAAAGTGTAGTGGATTCATCTTTTCCTAATCCATAGTCTGTTTCATGAAGGCTGTAGTATGTGTAGTCGGATTGGTTGATTTTAAATGTTTTAATTGCATCATCATATGTTTCTGATAATTTTTTTTGTACTTCATTTTTGGCATAAATTTCATATTCCTGCTCTATTTTTAACGAGTCTTTTGCGTAAATGTTTGTGTATCCATAAAAGAGTGAAGCGGCACACATTGTTACAGCAAGGGTAACCATTACTTTTTTCATTTCAAGATTCCTCCTTAAATTTACATTCCAGGATGGGTTTTAGAGTGGCTGTCTCTATCTTTGATGCCACTAGGAGCCCCACCTATGAATATTTCACCAGCATTGCTTACTCCCCAAGTAGCTGGATCTCCTTCTTTACCACTTGTCCATTTTAGTTCAGAAGGACTTTTTGCTTCATATGCATCATCAGTGAGGTAACTTCCTCCATCTAACGTTACCCACATTTGATGATAAATGGCTTCATCACTGGCTCTTGAACCAGAAGCGGTTATCTTTGAGGTTATATTAACTTTGTAGTAATTGGCACTAGCGTTGCATAAAAAATGCGTTCGTAATTTGTCGAAGTATTCTGAATGACATTTTCAGCTACACAACCAAAAACGGCAGCAACCAAGCAAAAGGTAGCCACTGTCCATTTGGTAGTTTTATACATTTATTACAATCGTGATAACAGCAACCAATACCTAATTCCTTTTCTGTCGCCCTCTGGATGTTCGTTTGGACTGGTAATTCATTCTACCTATCCATTGTTCGAACGTTTGCCAAAGAAACACTTTTAGCCATCTCCTGATCTGCAACAAGCTGTGCTGACTGTTTTGTTCCAGTTTGACAAGGAGCAACAGGCAGTAGGCAATGAGTGCGAGTAATACTTGGTTTCGTACCGCATTTTCACTCGTTCCATAGAAGTTCTTGATCTTTACATGCTGCTTTATCCACTTGAAAAACAGCTCAATTTGCCAACGCCAACGATAGATGTCGCTGAGTTCTTCTGCTTCCAGGTCGAACCGATTCGTAATGATTCGAATGAGATTTCCCTTCGAATCAAGCGTTTCAATGAGTCGCAGCACGTTATCTACCCGCTTTTGAGGCGTTCCAAGAAGGATCATGGAATCCGATAAAACGGAGCTTTCCAAGGGGATTTTGAATTCATAAAGATGACGGATTTCGGCGTTATCTTTTAGACGAGAAGCGAAAAAGATGCCTTTGTCCGTGTATTCATCAAATTTTTCATAATCCACATACCCTCGATCAAAGACGTACATCATACCGATCTCATCAATCAACGATTCCATTTGAGTGCGGTCATTGGACTTGGCACCCGTGATGGTTATTTTTTCAGGATACACATCCCCCTGGTCGGCAAAGACGAGACGAAGATGAAGTTTGATGCCAGCCTTGGTTTTACGGAAAGTTGCCCATTTGTACTTCTGCAAACACAGCCCAATCGTTGTAGAATCAATGATTTTCATGTCTTTTCGAAGGGAATACGTGTTGCCCGAGTGTCTCTGAATTTGCCCTACAAGGTCAACAAATATTTCTTCAAGCAAAGCTGGATCTACTCGATTGTTTTTGCGACTAAGCTGAGCGGGACTAATCGACGACAGTCCTAACTCTCGCTGGAATTTCTTTGATAAAACATCATCTGCAATGGCTCGGAGTCCTTCTCGTTGCTGAAGTTGAGCATGCAAAAACAGGAGTAGATATGCTTTGGTCGTTAACTTTTTCACGTACTTGTCCTGATCCGTTTCGTCTATCCGTTGTTGAAATTTCACAATATTAATGGGTGAAATGTATTTACCAAATGAAGAAAATAGGGTATTCTTGTCCATGGTCTATCCTTTGCGTTGGATTTGGACAGGAACTACCTGACCTTTCCAGTGTAAAGGATTTTTTTATGCCTGAGAACACTTGAACGCTGAAAGTTATGATGATTTTGAATGGTATGAAAAGATTAATGCAACGCTAGTGAGTAATTGGAGAAGTTTGAAAAGCTAACTAGTGCATCTGCAGTGACACTTGACCAAGCTGCATAAACTGGAACTGCAAGTATTGTGACAGTTGTAAATGCAGTAGCCAAAATAGTTATCGTTTTTTTGTTAATAACCATTTTACTACCTCTATTGCAATATATTTACTGTTGATTTTAGCAAAAATTGTAAAAAATTCAACAAAATTCCGCGATAAATTGGATAATTGTTCTTTTTAAACAAGGATTTTGTAGAAAATTAGTCCCGATATAGCCAACGCGAATAGCCCGATCAACGTCTCGATCCGGCTAAATCTCTTTCCTACCTTTATTACGAATCAGAGGGAGAAAGGTTTCCGTAATTGTATGCGTTTTCACTCAAGCAGTTATGTTGCATCTCGTGCTTGTTTTTGTACCGTTCAGCCATTTTTTGTTTAGGCCATGCCCTCCTTCGTGATACCTTGTGGTAAGATGAATTGCCTGAATTTTTAATTATTAAAAGAAAGAGAAAAGGAGGCGGATCGAATGAAAAAATGGCTTCTCTCCCTCCTGATTTGGGGCGGGATTGCCGCTTTGGGTGCGGTTGGCTTTGGGATCATCGCGCTCAGTCGCGGAGAGTCAGTCAACTCGTTCTGGTTGCTGACTGCTGCATTTTGCACTTATGCCGTTGCTTACCGTTTTTACAGCCGTTTTATTGCCAGAAAAATTATGGGGCTTGATGACAATCGGGCCACACCTGCAGAAGTAAACAACGACGGAAAAGACTTTGTACCGACGAACAAATGGATTTTGTTCGGGCATCACTTCGCCGCGATTGCCGGAGCGGGGCCGCTGGTAGGCCCGACCTTGGCGGCCCAGATGGGGTATTTGCCGGGGACGATCTGGATTATCGTCGGGGTCGTGATCGGCGGAGCGGTGCAGGATTTCGTCATTTTGTTCGGCTCCATGCGCCGCAACGGGAAAACGCTGGGACAGATCGCCAAAGAAGAGATCGGTCCGGTTGGCGGCGTGCTCGCCTTGGTCGGAATCATTGCGATTATGGTCATTTTGATTGCTGTTTTGGCGATGGTCGTTGTAAACGCTCTCGCGGAGTCTCCGTGGGCTACCTTTACGATTTTCATGACGCTGCCGATCGCTGTGTTGATGGGGCTGTACATGCGCTACATTCGCCCAGGCCGGGTAATGGAAGGCTCGCTGATCGGTCTGGCGCTCTTGTTCTTCTCCCTCTGGCTGGGACAGCTTGTCGCGGCTTCGCCAACGTGGGGCCCTGCTTTTACGTTCAGCAAGGTGCAACTCGCGTGGATGATTATCATTTACGGCTTTATCGCTTCGGTTTTGCCTGTCTGGCTGCTTTTGGCGCCGCGCGATTACCTCAGTTCGTTTTTGAAGGTCGGAACGATTGCCGTGCTGGCCGTAGGAATCGTGCTGACGCTGCCACCGCTGCACATGCCTGCTCTGACCAAGTTCATTGATGGGACGGGTCCTGTGTTTGCGGGCAACTTGTTCCCGTTCTTGTTCATTACGATTGCCTGCGGGGCGGTATCCGGTTTCCACGCGCTCGTCTCGTCCGGTACGACGCCGAAGATGATCGCCAAAGAATCGCATGCGCCGCTGATCGGCTACGGCGGGATGCTGATGGAGTCCGGCGTGGCGATCATGGCGATGATTGCAGCGTGTGTTCTGACGCCTGGCGTTTACTTTGCGATCAACTCTCCGGCGGCCGTTATCGGCGTGGACGCTGCGGCAGCCGCTTCGACCATTACCGGCTGGGGCTTTACCGTCACGCCTGACCAGTTGACGACGCTCGCCAACGACATCCAGGAAAAGACCGTTCTCTCCCGGACAGGCGGCGCTCCGTCGCTGGCGATCGGGATGGCGACGATCTTCTCCGGCATTTTGGGCGGAAAAGCGCTGATGGCGTTCTGGTACCACTTCGCGATTTTGTTTGAAGCTGTTTTCATCTTGACCACGATTGATGCGGGAACCCGCGTAGGGCGCTTCATGGTGCAAGACATGCTCGGCAACGTCATCCCGAAAATGAAGCAGGTCAACTGGCTGCCAGGGAACCTGATCGGCTCGGCGATCATCACGTTCGGGTGGGGCTACTTCCTGCTGCAAGGCGTGATGGACCCGCTCGGCGGCATCTACACCTTGTGGCCGCTGTTCGGAATCGCCAACCAGATGCTTGCTGCGATTGCCTTTACGGTCGGCACGACCTTGATTTTCAAAATGGGCAAGGCGGCCTATTCGTGGGTCACGCTCGTTCCGATGGCTTGGCTGACAACGGCTACGCTGACAGCAGGCTGGCAAAAGCTGTTCCATGCTGATCCGAAAATCGGCTTCCTCGCCCATGCGGAAGCATTCCAAAAGGCACTGGATGCCGGAACGCTGCCGAACGGCGTAAAAACGATTGAGGCCGCGCAAAAAATGATTCTGAACGACCAGATTGACGCAGCGGTGTGCGCGATCTTCATGGTCATCACGATCGGCATTATCCTCGACGGGGCGCGCGTGTGGATCAACATCCTGCGCGGCAAGCAGTATCCGCTGTACGAGTCGCCGTACATCCAGTCCAAAGGGCCTGTGATTGACGGAAAAGGACACCATGTCGCATGAAACGAAAGCTGAGAGAGATGCGTAAGGCGCTGCGGCGGGTCAGCTCGGCGATCAAAACGGTTTTCGGCATGCCGGACTACGATCGCTACCTCCAGCATTGGTACGAAACGCACGGCGCTCCAGGCATTTTTCCGATGACCGAGCGCGAGTATTACATGTACGCCCTGCGCGAACGGTTTGAAAAAGGCGGAGTGACGCGCTGCTGCTAGTTCGCTCAACAACAAAGGGTGCCTCGACTGTCATTAGCTGACGGGCGGGCACCCTTTTTCACGGGGGAGCAAGGCGCAGAGGGCGCGTTCGGGCAGCCAGGCTATTGCGCCGCATCGGCTGTTCCATATCGCTGTAGGCGGTAGCAAGCTGCACAGTTTCTGCCTGGACAGGTGTTTTTTCCAGAAAAAGCAAAACGAGAAAAGGCACGGGCAGCCGGAGCATGACTCGTTTCCTCGGAAAATCCCTCTTGACGGTGTTATTTCTGGGACGAATTTTCGGCAAAAACGTTACAGTATTTTCCAGATGGCAATTCAGGCAATCCGCTTGCTTTGCGTGTGGTGTAACCGCAGGTAAAGTATGGTACACTAAAAAGAAAGTCAAGTTTTAGGTGGCGATATGCGTGCAAGCATCAACTCTGGCGGCGCTAAAAGAGCTGGCTCTGCAATGCGCCCGTTCAGCGGGTGAGCTGAGTCTGAAACGAATGAAGGAGCCTTTTACCGTCGAATATAAGACGTCTGCCTCCGATCTTGTCACGGCCGTAGATAAAGAAGTGGAGAAGCATGTCGTCAACATGATTTTGCAGCGGTTTCCGGATCACGGGATTTTGGGGGAAGAGCGCACCTTTGCGGAAGACCCTGCCAAGTACGAGACGCTGTGGGTCATTGACCCGATTGATGGTACGACCAACTTTGTGCATCAGCAGATCAATTTTTCCGTTTCCATTGCCGTTTATCATAAGGGAGAGGGCCTTGTCGGCGTGGTTTACGATCCTTCGCGCGACGAGCTGTTTTACGCCGTAAAAGGCGAGGGAGCGTATTTGAACGACCGCCCGCTTCGTCTGGACCGCGCAGTCAGCCTGGAAGAAGCGCTGTTGTGCACGAGCGTTTTTTGGAACAAGCGCGCCGAGCAGATGGGCATTGATTTGATCGTGAAAAAGCTCGCCGGAAAAGTGCGCGGAATGCGTCTTCTGGGCAGTGCCGCGCTGGAGATGGCGTACGTTGCGGCCGGAAGACTGGATGGGTACGTGAGCCTTTCGCTCAACGCGTGGGATTTCGGGGCCGGGCGAATCATCGTGGAAGAAGCAGGCGGCCGGGTGACGACAATGACGGGCACACCGTTGCCCTACGACCAAAAAAGCAGCGTGATGGCCTGCAACCCGACCTTTTATGAGGAACTGCAACATTACCTGAAATCCGAAAATACGGATGTACCGTCATAAAACGAACAGGCACACAGACAAAAACCTGCTGGATATGGGCATCCGGCGGGTTTTCCTTTTAGGCAGGGCAAAATGGGGCAGGATGGTTGCCAGGCGCATATGCTATCACAGCATAGCCAGACGACGAAGAGCAACTGCGTTTGGCACGAAGTCGGCTTGTCCCAGAAGGAGGGATAAACATGACGCTGATCGGGGAAAGTGTCCAGTTGATCTTGCAGCACCAGGCGAGCACCGGAGCGTATCTCGCTTCGCCCGGTTTTGCTCACTATCAATATGCGTGGTTGCGGGATGGAACGTTTACGGCATACGCGATGAATCGGATCGGCGAGCATGAGAGCGCCCGCAAGTTTTACCGATGGTGCGATTTTGTGATCCGAAAGCATGAGGCAAAGGCAAGAGCGGCCATTGCAGCAGCGAAAACAGGAGCAGATGCGGGCAAGGACCGCTTTTTGCATACGCGCTTTACAGCAGACGGAGAAGAAGTGGCAGGCGAATGGGGCAACTTTCAGCTCGATGGCTACGGGACATGGCTGTGGGGGCTGGCGGAGCATGTACGGATGAGCGGGGAGCATGATTTGATCCAACAACTGAAGCCTTCGATTGAGCTGACCATTGATTATGTCACAGCGTGCTGGCAGCTCCCTAACTTTGATTGCTGGGAAGAGGGCGGAGAGCGAATCCACCCGGTAACGCTGGGCGCGATTTATGCCGGAATCAAAGCGATGGAGCCTTATTTGCCCAACCGTGCTTCCGAGCTGGCGCGGCTAGGCGAGACGATTCGCCAGTTCATACGGGAGCATGGCACAGCCCACGGGCGATTTATCAAATCAGTGGGCGATCAGGCGGTGGATGCCAGTCTGCTCTGGCTGGCTTTGCCGTACGGGGTGGTCGCGGCGAATGATCCGCTCATGCAAAAAACGGTGCAAGCTATCGAAAAAGAGCTGCGCGCAGGCTATGGCGTGCATCGGTACCCGACTGATACGTATTACGGCGGGGGACAGTGGCTGCTGTTAACGGCCTGGTTGGGCTGGTATTACGTGCAGACGGGTAGGCGCGAGGAAGCAGAGAAGATGCTCGGATGGATCGCTTCCCAACGCCAGCCGGGCGGCTTTCCGGAGCAAGTGCAGGAGCATTTGCTGTCGCCTGGGCATTACGAGTCGTGGGTCGAAAAAGAAGGCAAACCAGCCGTGCCGCTTCTCTGGTCGCATGCGATGTTTCTGGTTTTGGCAGCGGAGCTTGGTGTGCAGCAGTAGCCACTTTGTCATGAAGCAGCCAGTTGCCGATATGGAAACGGTGACTGGTTGTGTTGTTTCCTTTCCTATAAAAAAATGCCCAATGAGTTATAGTCATGAATGTAGTCTTGGACAATCTGTGCAACGATGGCCGACTTCGTAACAGGAATATCTTTGAGATAAAATGTTTCAGACTTTAGCGTGGAATGAGACGATTCGATCAAGGCATTATCAGCAGGTGTACCTTTACGGGAAATGCTCATGGTAATGCCCTTTTACTTTACGGCTTGTTGATACGCATTAGATGTATAAACGAAGCCTTAATTTCTGTGCAAAATGCAGTTCGTCATTACAGGCAATGATTCAACGTATCTAAAACCAAAGTTGTATTTTGTTAGACTCTAATACTGTATGCGATGACTTCGCCATACAAGAACAGGCAGGAGCTTGCTGGTCATTCGGTTAACATTAATGACGGGCTCGGAAACGAATGACGCCAGGATGCTAATCTACAGAGGGCTGAAAAGTCTGTTAATAACCAAATTGATGAAAGGGAATCGATGACTTGGGGGCAGTATATATGGCTCGGACAAGCAGGTATAAGCGGAAGCTCATGTCGCGGCCAACTCACTGCAGGATTTCTTTGAATTGAGGTAAAGTCTGCCTTTACTGGGGGGCTTAGTTTTAATTGAATAATATTTCTCATTTGTAAAATAAAAGGAAAATGTTGACAAGTAATTATTTTAGGTATATTATACCTCATGTAAATGAAGTTATTTACATGAAAGGTGGATATTTACAAATGAAAAAAAGAATCTTAACAACAGCTCTAGCCACTCTGCTATCTTTAGGAGTGATTTCACTTCCAAATAACAATGTGATAGCAGCTTCTGCCGCAACAAATAATCACACTTTTTCTCAGAAAATTTATGACATTGATACAGGGTTTCCTGTTGGGGAGATAAAAACTAGTGTTTCTAGCAATACTAAAGAACTTTCTGATGGAACTAAAATAGTTACTCTAAGTAAAACTGTTACTATCAGTGGTAATAATCAAAATAACAAAACAAAGAAGAGTGTCGATACTATTAAAATAACTCCTAATGGTGAATATTTTATTAATGGAAAAAAATTATCTAAAGAAGAATTGAGTAAACCGCTCATAAATAAAGTAAGCTCAAAGGCGCAATCTGGCGGGCTATCTTGGCTTACATCTTATAATGAAATAAATAAAGACTATTATGTTTTACGATCGTATCCCGATGCTGATTTCTGGCTTGACAAAGGAATTGGTAAACAACTTACATGGTACACAAAAGGAAATTATAAGGTTTCCGACTTTAAGGCATATGCAAACACTGTTAGCAGTTGTAGATCATCTCTAATTACACTTGGTTCAACATTACTTGCTGAACTAGGTGTAGCTGTTCTTACTGTAGAAACAGTAATCGGAACAATTTCTGCTGGTGGTGCTGCTGCAATTACTGCTCGCGAAATATACAGTCAAAGTACTACTGCTCATGAAGCAATGGCTAATGCGTACTCGATCTTGGAAAATGCTTACTAATATTAACTTTGGAGTAACTAGAGAAGGAGTTATCCTTCTCTAGTTACGCTTGTAAACTATCGGCACTTTCTCAAGAGACTTTATGGTTTCTACGGCTGTAATTAAGTTAAAACTCGTCATTATCGAGGAGGGATTTAATTTGAATGTATCCGTGGTATTAAGTATTTTAGTTCTGTTATTATTTGTATATATTTTCATTAAGAAAAAATACAAAAGTAAAAATGAAAAGATTGGATTAATTGTTATTTTTATGTTATTACTATTTGTTTTCATAAAAACAATTATTTCATAAATTTTAATCAAAGCTTGTAATGCTTTTTTAATCACCTCTCTAAAGGTTTAATGGATACTCTATTTTAGAAGTACTGTGAGTCATAAAAATTGCCACAGACATACTTCATCGTACAATCAGTTATTTTGTATGGACTAGAGGATAAAGTAATTTGGCTAAACGTGAAAGGTGAAAATGCTGAACCTTTTAATGGGTAATAAATTCATTTAAATTAAAGCCCCGGTTCCGTAGGGTTTTTGTTGTTTCTTCCTTAAAAGCAAAAGTAGTAATATTTTAGAGAAGGTGTATGGATAGGAAAATTTGGCTGTTAGTGCAAAGGGCAGGTGCGGCCATCTTTTTCTTGCTTTTCCGCCAAGCAAGCGCTAACATATGATACTGATAACCATTATCACGAAATGCTGATGTCCATCCAAAGAAGGTGAACCATATGTCCATTGCCAAAGTCATTCGCGAGCGCCGCTCGATTAAAAAGGGCTATAAACCGGATGCCGTGCCGGAAGAACTCGTACTGGAACTGCTGAATGATGCGGTGTACGCACCGAACCACGGTTTGCGTGAGCCATGGCGCTTTTTGTTTGTGCCGTCCGAGAAAAAGGAAGCGTTTGTAGAGAAGCTGATTACTGTCTATCCGGCGGAAACGCACCCGGCGCGCCGCGAGATGTACAACCAGCCAGCCGCTTACCTGATCGTCATCATGCCGGAAGACCCGCGGCAAAAGCAGTGGGAAGAAGACTTCAGCGCCGTTTGCGCGCTGATTCAAAACTTCCAGCTCCTGGCCTGGGAGCGCAATCTCGGCGTCGTCTGGAAGACCAACCAGCACAACTGGGACCCAAAAGCGCATCAGCTTCTGGGCGTGGCGCCAGGCGAGAAGATCGTCGGCTTTTTGCACCTCGGCTTTTTCGACCAGGAAGACGTGCCGGAAGCTCGCCCACGGACGCGGGCGGAAGAGAAGTTTACGCGGTTTGAATAAGGGCTGTTCTAGCAAAGACATCGGCTAGGCAGATTAGAAAACTTGGCTGCGCCAAGCCACTGGCGAAGCCTTCGTTGCCCTTATACTGGACAAGAATCTTATCCATTCTTATCTGTACGTGAAAAGCGAGGCCCACAGGGTCTCGCTTTTTTATCAACAAATGTTTGCCAATCACGCTTTTGGACCTGCTACTCCCCTTTACCTCGGCCCACTGCTCAAATGCTCATGAATCAGCTTCCACTCGCCAGCCTCCGTTTTGACAAACACATTCGTGGCCCGTCCGCTCCCGGAGACGAACTCGCCGTTGTAATAGCCTTCGTACCGGTACGTGTACAGACAGGTCGCGGAGTGCTGGTCGGCGCTGATCCACTGCACGTCAGTCGCGGCGTACACTTCTTCCTTGATGACGTTCCAGGCGTTTTCGAAGTAGCTGCGGATTTCAGGCAGCGAGGTGCAGGTCTTGTCTGAAAACCAGTAGACGGCCTGCGGGTGCAGCACCTTTTCCACGTTTGAAAAGTCGTGCGTGTTCGTAGCGGCGATGTATTGCTCCAATGCTTGCTGATAACCCATGGCGAACATGACCTCCCCGACAAAATTCAGAAAATACGGCTTCTTTTTTGTATTGTAAAGGATTTCCTGATCGCGTACCAGACCATGAAAAAAAGCCCGCCCGATCTAGAAGGGGGCTATTCGGGCGGCAATGGAGGACGTAATGTCCATCGTAGGGTCTGACAATTTCATCATAGTGCGGACATGTTAAGGGAGAGTAGAGGCAGCATGAAGCATTTGTTAATTTTGGGCGTAGTGCAAGCGAGGAGGGCAAGCACCTGTTTTTTTTATTTTGCCGATCAACTAGACAGGCATCCATACGGACAGCAGTCGGCTATCATAAGCTGAAAAGAAGTGCTGGTCCTTCGCACAAGGTCAGCTCTGCTCTACGACGTGAGAAGAGAGGAGAGGAAAGCCATGGGATGCAGGCGCGGCGGCGGTTTTGGCTTCGGAGGTGGCGGGTTTTTCTGGATCATCCTCATCATTCTTCTGGTCACTTCTTTCTGGGATGATTAAGCTCTGATTGGCAGCACAAGCAAAAAAGACTCTGCACGCGGCTTGCGAGCCGAGCCGGCAGAGTCTTTTTTGTACAGAGAAAAGATTCTTATCCGTAAAAGCGGAACTAAGGCAGCGCCAATGGTTTGGCGCGACCAAGTTTTCGAACTGTTGGAACAAACTGTTGGAACAAAGCCAGAAGCTTTACGCCTTCAAATGCTGCAAAAACTGGCGGGTGCGCTCCTCGCGCGGCGACGAGAACAGCTTGGCCGGGGTATCGCGCTCGACGATGACGCCCTGGTCCATAAAAATGACCTCGTCGGCCACTTCGCGGGCAAAGCCCATTTCGTGCGTGACGACGACCATCGTCATCCCTTCCTGGGCCAGCTCCTTCATGACTTTCAGCACTTCGCCGACCAACTCGGGGTCGAGCGCAGAGGTCGGCTCGTCGAACAGCATGACTTGCGGGTCCATCGCCAGCGCGCGGGCAATCCCGACACGCTGCTGCTGGCCGCCGGAGAGCTGTGCCGGGTAATGGTCGAGCTTGTCGCCTAGCCCTACTTTGGACAACAGCTTGGCCGCTTTGGCCCGCGCGCTCTCTTTGCTTTCCTTTTTGACGGTCACAGGGCCTTCCATGACGTTTTCCACGGCGGTCATGTGCGGAAACAGGTTGTAGCTTTGAAACACCATCCCTGTCTGTTTGCGCAGCCGCGGGATGCTTGCGCGTTCAACCTTTTGCGAAAAGTCCAGCTTGACCTCGCCGATCTGCACGCTGCCGCTGGTCGGCACTTCCAGCGCGTTCAGGCAGCGCAACAGCGTCGTTTTCCCGGAGCCGGAAGGGCCGATGATGACGACGACCTTTCCTTTTTCCACGGTCAGGGAGATGCCTTTTAACACGTGCAAGTTGTGAAACTGTTTATGCAAATCCGTGATGGTAATCATCTGGGTTCACCTGCTTTTTAGACGTAGCGGTCCAGCTTGTTTTCAATCCGGTCCTGGATGAAAGAGAGGACGAAGCAAATCATCCAGTAAATGAGCGCCGCCTCCGAATAGACGAGCAGCGGCTCATAGGTCGCGGCGACGATCTCCTGTGCCTTGCGAAACATCTCGGGAACGAGAATCGCCGCCGCCAGCGACGTATCTTTGACCAGGCTGATGAACGAGTTGGACAGGGGCGGAACAGAGACGCGTGCTGCCTGGGGAAGCACGACCCGGCGCAGCGCCTGCCAGTAGGTCATCCCGAGCGAGTACGCCGCTTCCCACTGTCCTTTGTGAATGGACAGGATGGCAGCCCGCACGACTTCGGAAGAATAGGCGCCGACGCTGAGCGAAAAGCCGATGATCGCAGAAGGGAACGGGTCGATCATGATGCCGACGCTCGGCAAGCCGAAGAAAATGATGAACAGTTGCACCAAGAGCGGCGTCCCGCGAATGAGCGATACATAAAAACGGGCGATGCCCACCAGTGGCTTGATGCCGGACAGGCGGGCCAAAGCGGTTAAAACAGCGATAATCAGGCCGAAGAAAAAAGAAACGATGGCAAGCGTCAAAGAATAGAGCAAGGCTCCTTTCAAAAGAGGCAGAAAGGAGCTTTGCGCAATATCCATCCATCGGTTCAGGCGTTCCGGGTTGTCAAAGAAGTTACTTAGAAACATCTGCACCAAACCATTTCTCGGAAATTTTTGCGAGGGTACCGTCTTTCGTCATATCATCCAGCGCTTTGTTGAACGCGTCAACCAGCTCTGTGCTGCCTTTGCGGAAGAGGAACCCGTTTTTCGCGACGTTCGGATCTTTGGCGACAATTTTGATCGGCGTATCCGGCTTTTGCTTGAGGAAGTCCAACAGCGACAGGCCGTCGTTGATCGTGATGTCGACACGCTTGGAAGTGAGCAGGTCGATCGCCTGGTTGAAGCCTTCTACCCCGACGATTTCTGCGCCGTTTTTCTTCGCGATGTCCGTGAGGTTGCTCGTCAGCGTCTGTGCCGCTTTCAAGCCTTTGATATCTTCAAAGCCTTTGACGGTCGTGTTGTCCTTGTGGGTCACAAGAACGGCCGTCGAAACGGTGTACGCATTGGAGAAATCGTATTTTTCCTGACGGTCCGGGCGGATTCCCACCTGGTTCGCCACGACGTCAAAGCGCTTGGAATCGAGTCCGGCGAACATGGCGTCCCACTGAGTTTCCTGGAACACAGGCTCGACGCCGATGCGCTTGGCGACTTCCGTTACGACTTCTACGTCATAGCCGGTCAGCTTGCCAGATTGGTCGTGGAAGGTGAACGGAGCGTAAGTGCCCTCGGTTCCGATCAAGATTTTTCCGTCCGCTTTTACTTTTTCCAGCAAGTTTTGCTCTTTTTTCTCTTCGCTCGCTGCTGGTGCTGCGTTGTTTTGTGGCGCTTGGGAAGAAGAAGAGCCGCAGCCTGCCAAAGCGACCAGTAAGGTAGATGCGAGAACGGAAAACAATAGCTTTTTCATAAAGGAACCCCCACTAAACCGATATGTTTTTTTGATAGGAACATACTAAAAGGGACGGACAATTTTGTCAACGAACGTTTACTTGGTGATGTCTTCGCCGAACCATTTTT
Source organism: Brevibacillus sp. NSP2.1 (assembly GCF_000470975.2). Classification (NCBI taxonomy): domain Bacteria; kingdom Bacillati; phylum Bacillota; class Bacilli; order Caryophanales; family Paenibacillaceae; genus Brevibacillus; species Brevibacillus sp. NSP2.1. Next base: position 1,550,169 of record NZ_CP048274.1, read on the forward strand.
CGGAGATGGATTTCAGCGTGCCGTCCTGGTGCATGTCATCGAGCACCTTGTTGATCGCGTCCACCAGCTCTGTGCTGCCCTTGCGGAACATGAACGCGGTCGGCTGGCCTTCTTCGTTTTTGGTCACGATCTGAATTGGCGTGTCCGGCTTTTGCTTCAGGAAGTCGAGCACGGACAGGTTGTCGTTGATGACGACGTCGACGCGTTTTTGTGCGATCAGGTCAATCGCCTGGTTGAAGTTGTCGACGGCGACGATCTCCGCTCCGTGCGAACGGGCGAGGTCGGCGTAGTTGCTGGTCATGGACTGGCCTGCCTTCAAGCCTTTGATGTCAGCGAAGCCTTTTACAGCCGTATTGTCCTTATGGGTGACGAGAACGGCGCGGGAGATCGTGTACGGCTTGGAAAAATCGTATTTTTCCTGGCGGTCTGGGCGAATCCCTACCTGGTTGGCAATCACGTCAAAGCGTTTGGAATCCAGTCCGGCGAACATGGCATCCCACTGGGTTTCCTGAAACACCGGCTCGACGCCAAGGCGCTTGGCGACTTCGGTCACGACCTCGACATCGTATCCGGTCAGTTTGCCGGACTGGTCATGGTACGTAAACGGCGAGTATGTCCCTTCCGTTCCGATGACGAGCTTTTTCTCCGCTTTGACTTTTTCCAGCAGGTTTTGCGACGCTGCTGGCGGCGTTGCATTATCGGATTGGGAAGGCGCGCCGGAGCTGCTGCAGCCAACGAGTCCCAACAACAGGCAAGAGAGCAGAGTAGAGAAAATGACTTTTTTCATGATGATAATCCCCTTTATGTTGATCGAATTTCATGGATTCATAGTAGTAGGCTCATCGGGCTTTGTCAATCATAAAAATGCTAAATCCGATTCGGTTACTATGAATTGGTTTTTGCGCAAACGGTTCCTTTTCAGGATTCTCCAATTGCCCCGGGGCTATGTGCGAACGAGAGCCGCTTATTGTGCAAGTAGTGGTTGAGGTTGTGGGCGCACATAGCGTACAATGAGTACGACCTTGGGAGTTTGCCTGCTTTTTTATGGAGAAAAAGCGGTGAAATAGATGGGACAACAACGAACCGATAAAAGGAGTCAATCAGCATGTTAAACGACTGGCGTATGTACACGGATGCAAGCGGAACGGAGCAAAAACACGTAGCCTGGCATGAAGTATTGCGGGAAATTGCGCAGTTGGACGGCGTGAACCGGACGCTCGTGCATGCGGCTTACGGCGACCATGTGGATCTGGTGGTGGCTGGCGGAAACAAAGGCAAGGTGCTGGTTCAATGGAAGGAACACGAGCCGGGCGAGCAGCATTTTGTGTTGACCACGGGCGAGCAGAGCGCGGTGATGGCGTCGCTCGTCATTGAAGGCGGCGAGGCGGTGTTTCCGCTCTCCTGGTGCATCCCGCTGGAGAAGGCTGTCCCGCTGTGCGGCGATGTGCTCCGAACTTGCGACAAAGGCGAGCCACAAGAACTGCAATGGCTGCCAGTAGAAATGTAGGCGGGGGAAGCGGGCGATGGAATTTCAAACGTTGCAGCAATCCGTTCTCATCATGGCCGTCATTATCGGCATCGGTAGCCTGATCGGTTACCGCCAGCCGCTGACGGCCGATTCCCGTCAGCTTGTCATTACGATCATTATCAACGTGGCGATGCCGTGTATCATTTTGGACGGAATTTTTCAGACGCAAATCGACCATCAGCTTTTGATTCAAATTTTTGCAATATTCGTCATTTCGATCGTCCTGAACTGTCTGGGCATTTTTCTCGGTTGGGCGGGGGCCAGGACGCTGCCGTTGCCTGCGAAAAAGCGGCGGGAAATCGCGATTTTGTCCGGGCTTGGCAACACCGGCTTCATCGGGCTTCCGCTGTGCGCCGCCTTGTTCGGGCCAAAAGGCGCCTTGCTGGCGGCGATCTTTGACGCTGGCGTAGACGTCGTGCTCTGGACGGTTGGCGTCATGATGCTGCAGGAAAAAGGCTCGTTTTCGCTGAAAGGGCTGAAGACGCTTGTCAACATTCCGATGATTGCGATTGTATTCGGACTTGGCTCCGCCCTGGTCGGCTTTGCCCCGCCAGAGCCGGTCAAGCATCTGTTCGGCACGCTCGCGAAGCTGGCTTCGCCGCTCGCCATGATGTACATCGGGATGCTGCTTCCGCTGTTTTTGCGCAACAAGCCGCAAGTGTCCCTCCCGCTGCTCGGGATGCCGCTGGCCTTCAAGCTGTTCGTCTTTCCGCTGCTGACGGCCTTGCTGCTGTCGACCTTTTCGCTGGACAGCGATATCGTCAGCGTCACGCTCGTGCAGGTGGCGATGCCTACGTTGACGCTCGCCTCGATTCTGTTCGGGCGGTACAAGGCCGACGAGGAAATGGGCGCGATGACGACGGTGTTTTCCACACTGCTGGCGCTATTGACGATTCCAGCCGTCGTGCTGATGGGAAACTGGCTGTTGCACTAAAGCGTGCTTGCGCCAGGAAAAGCTCCGGTCCTGCCGCAGATGGCAGGCCGCTTTTTTTTAGGCGCAAGCACTGAAACGAATAAGAACAACCGAAAGTCTAACAAGATAGAAACAATCCGACAGCAATGGAATGGAGGAACAAAGATGAGAGGAAAGACATGGATGGCCGTTGCGCTGAGCCTCCAGCTTTTTGCCGTGGCCCCGGCGCTCGCGGCAACGGGCGGTACGCAAACGGCGACGGTTTTGGTAGATGGAAAAGCTGCGGCTCTGCAAAAGCAGGCGATTCTCCAGCAGCAGAAAACATACGTGTCTGCCGCGGACGCAGCCAGCTTACTGCAAGCGGCCTGGACGCTCGACGGACAAAAAGGGCAGTTGAAGCTGGGCGAGCGGACGATTGTGTTCCAGTTGGACGCGGAAACAGTGACGGTGGACGGCAAGCCGGTAGCAGGCGGCGAGGCTGCGCTCGTCCGCGGCAAAGAGGTGTACGTGCCGCTGCGCTGGCTCGTGGAGCAGGCAGGGCATGAGATTGCCTGGAATGAGGAGAAAAAGGCGGTGGAAATCGTGTCGAAAGCGCAAAACGATGCATTTGTCCTCGTGGACGAAAAACAGTTGAGCAAAGAAGAGCAGGACTTCATCGAGTCGGTCAAAGGAAAGCGGGGCGTCCATCAGCGGGGAGACTTGTACGTCATTGCCCGCGGCCAGGCTCCCCATCCCGGCTATGGCTTGCAAGTTACAAAGGTCGAGCAAAAATGGGAGCAGCTTTTTGTGTACGTCAAGCAGACAGAGCCTGCGCCGGGGATGATGTATCCGCAAGTGATCGCCTACCCGTATTTGACGGCAAAAGTGAAGCTCCCACCGTACACGACGATCTCGTTTATAGACGCGGATACGAACAAGCCGCTGTTCGAGGGTCAGGCGCAAGGGCAGTAGGCGTTTTCCCAAGCAGCGTTTTGGCGCTTGTTTTTCGCGTGAAGCTGGTATATGATGGTGGATAAGATTTACCTAATCCTTGGGAATGGAGGTGTATGTACGTGTTCGGAACTGTTCAGGCATGGTTTGTGGTAGAAACTTCCAGTATGACGCATGATTTTTCTTTCAACGGGACCAGTCTGCCCATTTTTGCGCATACAACTGAACGGAGTTTCCACAGGCGTACCATGCATCGACCAGGGACGGTTTGTTCTTGTTCATAATGGGTGACTGACTCGCGCGGCGTTTTGCGCTGGCGAGTGGCTCCCCTTACGATGCCGCAGGTAATGGCCTGCGGCTTTTTTGCGTCCATTTTTGCCTGTTCGCGGGCAAGCGCGGGGGCAAAAGTCGGCCGGGGCCAGCCAAGGAAGTCCATTATTTTAAACCGTTATCACTAACCAGGGAGGAAATGAACTCATGATTATCGTCGCGACTACACAATTGGAAAAATCGTACGGAGCCGATCCGGTTCTGCAAGGCGTTACACTGGAAATAAAGGCGGGCGAGCGGGTAGGGATCGTCGGGCCGAACGGAGCGGGGAAAACGACCTTGTTCAAGCTGCTGGCCGGAATCGAAAGCCCGGATGCGGGCGAGTTGTACCGCGCCAAAGGAACGGTATGGGCATACTTGCCGCAGTCTCCGCACTACCCGGCAGACTGGACGGGCGAGGATGTGGTGGCAAGCGCGTTTGCCGATGTGCGTCACATTCAAGAGCAGATGCGCGAGCTGGAAGGGCAGATGGCCCTGCTCTACGAAAACGAGGCCGAGTTGAATCGGCTGATGCAGCGCTACCAGAAGCTGCAGGACGAGTTTGAGCAGTTGGAAGGCTACCAGTGGGAGACGCGCATGGCGCAGGTGACGCAAGGCTTAGGCGTCAGCGCGGAGCTTTTGGCGACGCCTTTTGCCCAGCTTAGCGGGGGCGAAAAGACGAAGGCGGGGCTGGCCAAGCTTTTGTGCCAAAAAAGCGACGTCCTGCTGCTCGACGAGCCGACCAACCACCTCGATGTGGAAGCGATGGAGTGGCTGGAGCAATTTTTGCAGAGCTATCCGGGAACGGTGTTGATTATTTCCCACGACCGCTACTTCCTGGATGCCGTCGTGACGTCGATCTACCATGTCGACGGCGGGGAAGCGGAGTACTACATCGGCAACTACAGCGCTTTTGCCGCCGAACGGGAGGAGCGCTTGCTGCGGCAGTTTGCCGCCTATCAGGAGCAGCAGAAAAAAATCAAAAAGATGAAGGAGACGATCAAGCGGCTCAAAGAGTGGGGTAACCGCTCCAACCCGCCGAACGAAGCGTTTCACCGCCGGGCGAAGAGCATGGAAAAGGCGCTGGCGCGGATCGAGCGGATCGAGCGGCCGAAAATGGAAGCCGACCGGATGGGCTTGCAGTTCAATAAGACCGACCGGAGCGGCCAGGATGTGCTGATCGTAAAAGGCGTGCACAAAGCGTACGGGGGCAAGCCGTTGTTTTCCGACGCCAGCCTGCTTTTGCGCTTCGGGGAGCGAAAGGCGTTGCTCGGGCCGAACGGCTGCGGAAAATCGACGCTGATCCGCATGCTGTTGGGCGAGATCGAGCCGGATGCGGGCACGCTCAAACTGGGCAGCAGCGTCAAGGTCGGTTATCTTTCGCAGCAAGCGCTGGAAGGGGACCAAAACCAGCGGCTGATCGACGCGTTCCGCGACGTGGCGAAGGTGACGGAGGCAGAAGCGAGGCATTTGCTGGCGCGGTTTCTGTTTTACGGCGAGCATGTCTTCAAGCGGATCAGCCAGTTGAGCGGCGGCGAGCGCATGCGGCTGCGCCTGGCCCAGCTCATGCACCAGGACATCAACCTGCTCATCCTGGACGAACCGACCAACCATCTCGATATCGAAGCGCGGGAAACGCTTGAGGAAGCGCTCGCTGATTTTCACGGCTCCTTGTTCATCGTCTCCCACGACCGCTATTTTTTGCAAAAAATGGTCGACGGCGTCTTTTGGGTGGAGGACCGACAGCTTGTGCACGACGTCGGCAACTATGAGGAAGCGCGCGAAAAGCAGAAGCGGCGCAGCGCAGCGCGGGCTGACAGGCTCGCGGAGGAATCGCGCGGCAAAGGGACCAAGCCAGAGCGGCCAGCGGCAGAAAGCAAACCGTCTTCGGCAGGCGCGCCCGCTTGCGCACAGACAAAACGCCCCAATGCCTACAAGCTGTCCGAGCTGGAAGCGCGCATTGCCAGACTGGAGGAGCAAAAAGAGCGCTTGAACAGGCTGCTTCTGGAGGCAGGGGCGGACTACCAGCAACTGGCGGAGTGGCAAAAGCAAATCGAGCAGGTGCAAGCCGAACTGGATGAGTCGTACTTCGCCTGGATGCAAATGCAGGAAGCATAGGCGCAACTCGCTTTTGCCTGGAGCTTGAGCAAACCAAAAGGCAGCGGAGGCCGCGGACGAGAAAACAGTCCGGGACTTCCGCTGCCTTTGGCGTTTGCCGCGCATACGGGCTTTTGCTTAATTCGAGGTTTGCATGGTCGGCTCCGGGTCGGGCAGCCGCCGATAGCTGCCGAAAAACCAGAGCAGAATCAGCACCATCAGGACGCCGCCGAGAAAAAACGGTCCGCTGTGGGAAAATTGGTAGACCGCGCCGCCTGCCAGTGGACCCAAAATCCGTCCGAGGCTGTCCATCGAGCTGATCGCCCCGCTGGTCACGCCTTGCCCTTGCGTAGTGCGCTGCGTAATCATCGCGGTAGCGGTTGCCCGGATCATGCCTTGTCCAGCCCCGAACAAGGACAAAATCAAGGCCAGCGCCCAAAAGTTGCCGGACAGCGGAATCGCGAAAAAGCCGATGCCGTAAAAGATCATCCCCAGCGCAAGCACAGAGGCTTCCCCGAACTGCTTGACCAGCCTGCCGATCAGGCCGCCCTGCACCAAGGCCGCGATAATGCCCATGACGAGGAACATGTAGCCGAGGTCTTTGGACGTAAAGCCGTACAGATCGCTGATGAACAGTGCAAAGGTCGTCTCCAGTCCGGAAAAGGCGAACGAGACGACAAACAGGATCGCATAGAGCAAAGACAGGGAACCGAACAGAGAAGTGAACGGGTTTTCCCTTGCTTCTTTTTGCAGGCTCGTCCGCTTTTCCTTGGGCAAGCTCTCCGGCAAGGCGACAAGAATGAAGAGGAACGTAACGAACGCGACGATTCCCGAAGCGTAAAACGGAATCGCAAACCCGTACCCGCTGAGCAGGCCGCCAATGACGGGGCCGAACACAAAGCTGAGGCCGATTCCGGCACCGACTACGCCCATTCCTTTTGCCCGCTCTTCAGACGGAAACAGGTCTGCGACCATGGCTGTTACCGTAGGCAGAGCCGCTGCGGAGACGATGCCGCCCAGGATGCGGTACATGAGCATTTCCGCATAGCTGTCCGCCATCCCAAACAGGATAAACGTGACGGCAAAGCCGAGAAGGCCAAAAGAGACGAGCGGCTTTCGCCCGATCCGGTCGGAGAGGCTTCCCCATACAGGTGCGAACAATAGCTGCATGATGTTGTAGCTGGCGAACAAAACGCCGATTTGAAAGGAAGACGCACCCAGTTTTTCTGCAAAGAAAGGGAGAATGGGAATGATGATGCCAAACCCGAGCATGGTCAAAAAGGCGATGAAGAACAAGAGGGCCAGGTACTTCTTATTCACAACATTTACCTCGTTTCACACAAATATCAGCTACTATTTGCTTGCATTTTCCACCTTACGTGAACGAAGTGTCGAAGTCAAGCGAGCGGCGTGGGCAGCATTGCCGATAGCGTGCTATAATGGAAAAGAAACAAGAATCGTTTTGCAAGTTGTCCAGTATATATCCATGAGGTGTTTGTCACATGTCTACTGCAATGCTGTACTACCTGGCCTGGCATGAAGATGACTGGCTGGATGAAGTTCTCGACCGCTTTCCTGAGGTGAATGCGATCGTGCCTACAGCGAAAACGTTTGAGCTGATCGCCGGGCAACGGGAGTCGAATGAGGTGACGCGCGCGGTCCTCGTCTTGAATGCGGCACAGGAGCAGGACAGATGCCGCGAATTTTTGCGTCTGTGCCAGGGACATCCCCAGCTTTCCAAAGATCCGCTGTACATTGTCGGATTGAAGCCTGAAGAGGAGGAGGCGTGGCAGGAAGCGTATCCGCATGCGAAGATCATCGTCATTACCGGCTTTGCTGTCGAGTTTGACTACGATGCCGTCCTCGCGAGGATGGAAATCGATCTGGAGGGAGCCCATTGAAAGCGAACCCCAATGAGTTCGATTTAAAGGCGTTTCTGCACCGCTTCGGTTTGTTCATCTACACGGGAGACCCGGAGGGGGATCTGCTCTTGATAGAGGACGAGATTCGCGAGCTGTACGAATTGAATGTCATTGAAAAAGAAGAGTTTATGGAGGCCATGTCAGCCGTGCGCAGCAAGCGCAAGGCGCTGGACGGCCGCTAACCGAAAAAAAGAAAAACCGGAACGAGGCGTGTTTATCTGCCGCTCTTAGGATGCGGCGGTGATAAGCGCGTTTTTTTGTGCAGATCAGGCTTCGCCAATGGCTGGACGCAGCCGCGACCGCTTTCTTAAGAAATTCTTCATAAATCCTTTCCAAAAACGTAAGGCATTCTCTCCATTTTAGAAAGGTTTACCCTGTAGCATAGAGAGCAGGATGGAGAGAAGGAGCGGCGGTGGCGATGACAGACTACGCAACGTTTTTGCGGGAATTATGGAAAGAACTTTTACGGCAGCTCGTTCCCGATGAAGTTTCGGTGATGAGCCTGGGCGCAAAGATCGCGCATGAGGATGCGGCTTTTTCCGTTGTGTACGCAGCCGTTTTTTTGGCGGCGCTCATCGGAGTGGCGGCGAGCTACATCGCCGGAGCATGGATGGGCGCACCTGCTCTGGCCCGGCTGTTCGGCCGCCGCTGGGCTGCCCGCCTGCGCCCGGGATGGGGACTTGGGCAAAGGGAGCGGGAATATGTAGGCTGGGTACTGGCGATCAGCGTTTTTATCCCGGTGGTTCGCTACCTCGTTCCTTTTGCTGCGGGCTTGTATCGGTTGCCGCTGCGCCAGCTTTTGCTGTTTTTTTTGTCCAGCACGTTCGTCTGGACCCTTCATTATTTTCTCATGGGCTACTGGTTCCCGGACGAGTTGGACGCGCTGTTGGCAGGAGTGTACCAGTACAGGAAAATTACGTTGGTGACGGCAGTTGTGGCCGCCGTCTCCTACATCACGATTCGCCAGTACATGCGAATGAAGCTTTGGATGGGAGCCACAAGCGCGAAGCACAGGGGAGAATTGCAAAAGGAGCCGACTGCCTGAGAGGGAAAACGCCCAGGACAGCCGGCTCTTTTTCATGTTGGGGAAGGCGCCGCGGGCAGCTCCCAGCCGAAGCTGTCAAACCACTTGTTCCGCCTGTAATTGGCAATCGCCTGTCTGACATACGGAATGACGTTGTCCGGCAACTGGTCGAGGTCCGCCCAGACCAGCTCGTCGCATTTGTCCGGTTCGGCGTTCACGATCTCGCCCTGCCAGCTTGTGGCGGCGACAAAAAAGTCGATTCGCTCGTCGGTGGAGCGCCTGTGCATGACGCCGACGAGCGAGAGGGCAGAGGGAGCAATCTCGATGCCGCACTCTTCCCGGGCTTCGCGGATGGCCGCTGTCTTGACTTCCTCGTTTCCATCCAGATGTCCGGCCGGGACGCTGTAATTTCCGTCCTCATAGCCTGTATTGTAGCGGCGCAGCAGCAAAATCTCGTTGCCTCTCACGAGAAAAAGATGCACGGCAACCGGCATGGTAAAATGGGTTCGCATAGCGCAGCTCCTTTTCTCAGCCTTCTTCTGGACGATGATTTTCCGCAGCTTGTCTGCGCCGTTTTTCCCTGTTCTTTTTCAGGACGGGCGAGCTGCTCATGGCGGCAAACAGCATGCCGAACCCGGCGATTGCCAGCACGATGCCAATGATGAGGTAGATGGTAGAAGACATTCGAAAAAGACCTCCTTATTCTATGAAAGCAAGCATGAATCTGACTTTGAACTGTGCTATAATGGCACAGTGTGTTTTACCCGATACTACGTATTGACTTATAGAAAAGCACAGGGAGGATTTCGCGAGATGACTCAGCATACGTCTGTCGATCAGCTATCCATTAACACCATCCGCACGTTGGCTATTGATGCCATCGAAAAGGCCAATTCCGGCCACCCGGGAATGCCGATGGGCGCTGCCCCTATGGCTCATGTTCTGTGGAGCCGTTTCATGAAGGTCAACCCTAGCAATCCGCAGTGGATGGACCGCGACCGTTTTGTCCTGTCTGCAGGACATGGCTCTATGCTATTATACTCGATGTTGCATTTGATGAAATACGATGTTTCGCTGGAAGACCTACATAACTTCCGCCAGTGGGGCAGCAAGACGCCAGGCCACCCGGAGTTTGGGCATACGGCTGGTGTTGATGCGACGACCGGACCGCTGGGACAAGGAATCGCGATGGCTGTCGGGATGGCCATGGCGGAAAAACATATGGCGGCTGTTTACAACCGCGACAACTTTGACATCGTCAACCACTACACCTACGTCATTTGCGGCGACGGCGACCTGATGGAAGGCGTGTCCAGCGAGGCTTCCTCCCTGGCGGCTCACCTGAAGCTCGGCAAAATGATCGTGCTCTACGATTCGAACGATATCTCCCTGGACGGCGAGCTGTCCCGTTCCTTCTCGGAAAACGTGGCGGCACGCTACCAGGCATACGGCTGGCAATACTTGCGCGTAGAAGACGGAAACGATCTGGCAGCGATCGAAGCTGCAATTGCAGAAGCGAAAACAGATCTCGACCGTCCTACCTTGATCGAAGTCAAAACCGTCATCGGCTACGGCAGCCCGAACAAAGGCGGCTCCAGCGCTTCCCACGGCGCACCGCTCGGCAAGGACGAAGTGAAGCTGACAAAAGCGAACTACGCGTGGACGCATGAAAACGAATTCCACGTGCCGCAGGAAGTAGCCGACTTCTACGCAAGCCTGGCAGAAGCGGGCGAAAAAGCGGAAGCCGCGTGGCGCGACAAGTTTGCGGCTTACGCCAAGGCGTACCCAGAGCTGGCTGCGCAATTCACGACAGCACAGGAAGGCCACCTGCCGGCAGGCTGGGATGCGAACATGCCTGTGTACGAAGCAGGAGCCAAACTGGCGACTCGCGTAGCTTCCGGCAACGCGATCAACGCGCTGGCGAAAACCGTTCCGTTCTTCCTCGGCGGTTCCGCTGACCTGGCTCATTCCAACAACACCGTCATCAAAGAAGCGGGCAACTTCCTGCCAGGCTCCTACGAGGGCCGCAACATCTGGTTCGGCGTTCGCGAGTTCGCCATGGGGGCAGCCCTCAACGGGATGGCTTTGCACGGCGGCGTGAAAGTGTACGGCGGTACGTTCTTCGTCTTCTCCGACTACCTGCGTCCGGCGATCCGTCTCTCTGCACTGATGAAGCAGCCAGTGGTGTACGTGTTCACGCACGACTCCATCGCGGTCGGCGAAGACGGTCCGACGCACGAGCCGATCGAACAGCTCGCTTCCTTGCGCGCGATGCCGGGACTGACCATTTTGCGTCCGGCAGATGCGGTGGAGACGAACGAAGCGTGGAAATACGCGGTATCCCGCACAGACGAGCCAGTCGTTCTGGTGCTGACTCGCCAAAACTTGCCAGTCCTGCCTGAGACGATCGAAAAAGCGGCAGAAGGCGTGACCAAAGGCGCTTACGTACTGGCGGATGCGCCAAGCGGCAACCCGCAGCTCATCCTGCTGGCTACCGGCTCCGAGGTGTCTCTGGTGATGCAAGCCCGCGAAGAGCTGCTCTCCCGCGGAATCGAAGCGCGCGTCGTGTCCATGCCGAGCTGGAACCTGTTCGAGCGCCAGCCGAAAGAATACCGCGATGCGGTCATTCCGCCAACGGTAAAAGCACGGGTAGCCGTGGAAATGGGCTCTCCGATGGGCTGGGAGCGTTACGCCGGGGATGGCGGCAAAGTCATCGCGATCAACCAGTTCGGCGCATCCGCACCAGGCGAGCGCATTATGCGCGAGTACGGCTTTACGGTGGAAAATGTGGTCGCAACAGCAGAAGAGCTGCTCAAATAAATGGTTTTTGCTCCGTAAAAAAAGCCTATCTCTCTCGGGAGATAGGCTTTTCCAGTGACAAATGGGAATCAGTATGGAATGATAGACACGTGCCAAAACCAAAAGGAAGAAACTTTTTTCAAAAGCATCCGTCTATATAAGATGCGGGGGAGAGAGAAAACCAGGAGGTAAGAAATGGCAACAAAGGCCAAGAAGAAAGTCAGGAAGAAGAAAAACAACTTGCTGATGATTGCCGTAGGATTCGCAGTCTTTCTCATCTTGAGCGTCATTGGGGGATACTTCTCCCTGTTGTATGCGGGAGACCGGATGATTGCGGAAAACGAACAGAAGCTGAAAGATTTGAAAACAGAACCAACCGTCATATACGACAAAAACGGCGAAGAGATGACGAGCCTGATTCGTCAAAAAAACCGTGAATACAAGCCGATCAACGAGATGCCGAAAATTTTGATTAACGCGTTCCTCGCCGTCGAGGACAAACGCTTTTTCGAGCACAAGGGCGTCGACATGATCCGGATCGGCGGAGCCATTATCAATGACATTAAAAAAGGTTCACTGGCTGAAGGGGGAAGCACGATTACCCAACAGCTAGCCCGCAACGTATTTCTCACCCTGGACCAAACGTTTTGGCGCAAGACGAAAGAGATGAGTATCGCGATCGGACTGGAGCGCCGATATTCGAAGGATCAGATTTTGGAAATGTACTTAAACCGCGTCTATTTGGGCGAAGGGGAGTTCGGCGTCGAGGATGCGTCCAACTACTACTTCGGACACTCTGTCAGCGATGACGAATTCACCATTGCCAAAGCAGCGATGCTGGCGGCGATTCCGAAAGCGCCGACGACTTATTCGCCGTTCAACGACCCGGAAAAGGCGAAGCTGCGCCGGGATACCGTCATTCGCCTGATGTATGAGCAGGGCATCATTACCGAAGCGCAAAAAAACGAAGCGCAGGCAGAGCCGCTGCCAACCGAACCGACGGAAGTAGCCGGAGCCAGCCTGAAAAAAGGCTACCGCGCCTTTTTCGACCATATGGTAGAGGAAGCGGACGCCAAGTACGGCGTGACAGAGGAAGAGCTGTACCGCGGCGGCTGGCAAGTGTACACGACGTTTGATCCGAAAGTGCAGGATGCCATGATCGCCGAGTATGCCAACGCGAAAAACTTCCCGAAAGACGGGGCGAAGCGCGGCGTCGAATCGGCCATGATCGTCGTGGATGCGAAAAACGGCGGCATCGCCGGGATGATGGGCGGCCGCAACTACGCGGCAAAAGGCTTCAACTACGCGACAGACATGAAGCGTCAGCCGGGCTCCAGCTTCAAGCCGCTGGCTGTGTACGCGCCAGCGATTGACTCAGACAGCAAGTGGGGGCCAAATTCTTCGCTCAGCAACAAAAAGCAGAGCTTTAACGGCTACGAGCCTCGCAACTACAACAACAAATACAGCGATTCCGTAAGCATGAACCGCGCGTTGATCGATTCCCTCAACGTGCCGGCGGTTTGGCTGTTGAATGAGATCGGCGTCCAAACAGGCATCGATTACTTGCAAAAATTCGGCATCGAGCTGGCGCCGGAGGACCGTAACCTGGCGATTGCGCTCGGAGGTCTCAGCAAAGGGACGTCTCCGCTGAAAATGGCGCAAGCCTATACCGCTTTTGTCAACGGCGGGGTCATGTCCGAGGCGCACACGATCACGAAAATCGAAAACAAGAGCGAAGGTGTCGTCCGGGAGTACGAAGGCAAACAGACCGAAGTACTGAAGCCGAAAGCGGCTTGGGCTGTTCACACCATGTTGGAAAGAGCGGTTCAGGAAGGGACGGGGAAAGCGGCCCGCATCTCCGGTCGCCACGTTGCCGGAAAAACGGGTACGACCCAGTCGATCGCCGGGGACAGCAGCGTGAACAAGGATGCCTGGTTCGTCGGCTATACGCCGGAATACGTCGGCGCCGTCTGGATGGGCTTCGACCCCGAGGACAAACAGCACTTGATGCGCCAGGGCAGCAGCTTGACCGCGCAAATGTTCTCCAAGGTGCTCGCAGCAGGCTTGAAGGGCGTGAAGGCGACAGACTTCGTGCGGCCGGATGGCGCAGTGGAGGAACAGCCGGAGGAAGAAGCAGCCCAACCGCTGCAACTGGCGGCAGACCTGACACTCGACAACAACCAGTTGAAAGTCGTCTTGAGCTGGATTGGCGGAGCGCCTGATTACACATACGATGTGTACCGCGTCAAGCAAAATGGCGAGCGCGAGCTGATCGCGGCGGGATTGAAGGACACGACGTTCGTCGATGCGCTGGATAATCCGAACGAGTACCGCTATGTCGTCGTTCCGCGCAACGCCCAGGGCGAGGAGCAGACGCCTTCGCCGATTACGAGCATTAACTCGCAAAACCTGGAAAACTTGATTAATGCAGGAGATGGCCATCACGAGGACGGCAACAGCCAGGAGCAAAACCCGGACGGAACAGGAACCGACAACGGCGACGGCACGATCCAGTTCCCGCCGAACTTTGGCGGCAACAACAATCCGGGCAACGGCGGCCAACCAGGCGGCCAAGATCCGAACGGAGGCCAGGGAAATCAAGGCAATCCAGGAAACCCGGGAAATGCTGGCGAAATCCCGCCAGACATCGCCAATCCGGGCAACGGGCAATCAGGCGGTTTCACAGGCGGCAATCAGCAGCCGGCACAGCCTGTAGATGGCGCTCAGCAACAGACTGATCCCAATGGAACGAATGGCGGTTGAGTAGCATAGGATAGACAACTCGACAGATTCAACTATTTGCACATCTTCTTTCGCGTGGTACAATACCAGTAAATCGGGAGACAGGGGGGACAGTCCATGTCTGACTTCGCACAAAGAGATTTGCCCACTTTTTTCAAGGACCAATTACGCCGAGCCAAAGTGAATTTTGAGCGAGCTCTCGACTGTAAACATACCGATTTTGACGACCTTTACCCATATATGAACGAGCAGCCGCAGTTTTTCTGGTACAAACGTTACGTCGCCTGGTCAGAGCTGCTGACTGTCGTGCGGCTGGCTGAGGAATTGGGCGTCGATTGGACAGAGGATTTTAGCGAGCAGCAGGTGGAATTTGTCAAAGGCAAAGTTCTGCAAGGAAAAGTGCTCGATTACTGGAATCCGGAAGAAGAACAGGAAGAAACGATCAGTCAGTTGGAAGAAGAAAAATAAGGCCATAAAAAATAAGGCGCGTTCCCGATGGCGGGGGCGCGCTTTTTTCAGTGGAAAACGAGGTTTGCCGCCGGGCAAAAACATGGCGATGACCGCTTGCCGCGAGCAAAGCGGTCATCGCGTTTTTTTGGATGGAATCGCCACGTAACCAGCGATGATACTGGTTCGTCTTTTCATAGGGAGATTAATGCAGCCAGGTGTATATGACGTTGGGCGTCTCTTCCTCGGGTCCCGCCGGAAGGATGAAGAGAGCCGGGTTGCTCCACGGCTGGGCGGGTACGGGGGCATTCGAGATGATAAATTCCGTGCCCAGCGAGACAAAGGTGTACAGCTCCTCCACGGCGGCATTGAACAGCCGGACACAGCCGAGCGAGACGGACGTTCCGATGCTCTCGGGGTGGTTGGTTCCGTGGATGGCGTAGCCGTTGCCTTGAAACACCAGACCGCGTGTTCCGTAAATGTTGTCGTGGCCGCGCGGTTGGTTGATCTTTTGCAAAATCGTGTAGTAGCCCTCGGGTGTCGAGTCGTTTTTGCCGATCGCTGCCGGATAGCTGCGGACGAGATGCGTACCGCTGACCAGTTGCAGCGTATGCGACTTTTGCGAAAGCCGGACCTGGAGAGGGGCGAGCGGCGACAGCGGCTCCGGATAGCCTGGCAGCGGCAGGACGTCGCGCAGGCTCGCCCATGCCGATCCGCTCTGAAAAGCGTGCGGATGGTACGGGTAGCTTTTCAGCAGCAGCCGCTTTGGCGGGAGCGGAACCTGCGGCAAATAGTTGCCGGGATAGCTGCCCGCCAAATCCGCCAGACTGGCAGGGAGAGTCCCTTTTTGCTGGTAGTAGCGATAGAGGGCGTTGCGCAATGTCAGCACATGCTGCAACGTTTGCTGCTCGACTGCCAGATCGCCTCTCGCGGCTGCCAGCGTCGCCCCCGCATCAAAGCTGGCAGGAGAACCGAACCAGCGCTGGCTGATGACCGTCCGGCTGACTGGATTGTACTGCAGAACGCCCAGCACCTGTTTGGGCTGATAAAACAACAACGGCGTAAACAGCGGCGAGCCGGGAACCTCTGGAACAACGAGTACGGTGTAAGGCTGTGCGAGCGCCGGGCGCCGCGCCTCTACATAGCGACGCACCTGGCTTTGCAACTCCTTGGGGCTGAGCGTCGCGGGAACGGCAATCACCTCGACGTGCGGCTGCACAGGAGCAGGCGCGCTGGCGGGGACTGCCTGTGGCTGCGCGCTGGCAGCAGGCGCCCCATCCTGCAAAGGTCCGGGTGAAAACACAAATTGGGCGTACAAAAAAGCGAGCGAAGCGAGAAGCAGGCGTGCCCGGTTGCGCCAGCCTTGGCGGCTTTGCTCGCGCAGCAATTTTTGATAGGCGTCTCGCGCCTCGTCGTAATAGGGGCCTTGTTTGGCAAAAAGACTTTGTCTGTAAGCGGCCAGCGCCTGTCGCGTGTCTCCTTGTGCCTCGCGGGCCTGGCCGAGATGATACCAGCCGATCGCTTCATCCGGGTGTTGCTGTGTGAACCACCGGTAAAAGGAGAGATCGCTCTGTTCTGGATATTTCATAGGAAAGGCGCTTTTTTCCTGAAGAAAGGAAACCTTGTCCACCGATACTCCCCCCTATATGGTTGTATCGGCGTGGCTCGGCAAAAAAGTGAGGGTGGAGGGGAAAATATTGGTTTATTTACGGACGATCAAGCTGCTGCGCGAGCAGTTTCCCGATGCCAGGCGGTACCCGTTTGACCTGCCGTCGTTGCGCGCGCTCGAAGCGATCGAGCTTGCGGCCAGCGTGACGTTTTTTGTCGGGGAAAACGGCTCCGGCAAGTCGACCTTGCTCGAGGCGATCGCCTATCAGTGCGGCTTTCACACGGCAGGCGGTTCCCGCCACAACTACTACAGCGTAGACAAGGCGGAAGCGAGCCTCGGCGACTACATCCGGCTGTCGTGGATGCCCAAGCAGACCAACGGATTTTTTCTGCGGGCGGAAAGCTTCTACCAGTTTGCCAGCCATATCGACGAGATTGGCGGCACAGCCAGCTATGGCGGGAGATCGTTGCATTCGCAATCGCACGGGGAAGCGTTTATGGCTTTGTTCACCAACCGCTTTAACGGAAAAGGAATCTACCTGCTGGACGAGCCGGAGGCGGCTTTGTCGCCGAAGCGGCAACTGGCGTTTTTGTACCTCATGCGCGAACTCGTCGAGGAAGGGGCGCAGTTTCTGATCGCCACGCACTCCCCGATTCTGCTGGGCTACCCCGGCGCGGACATCTATACGTTTGACGAATCTCCCGCGCAACCGATCCGCTATCAGGATACGGAGCATTACCAGTTGACCCGGAGGTTTCTGGAGAAGCCGGATGCTTTTTTTCGCGATTAATTTTTTTCCTGCTGTCACAAAAAAGGCGTCGGCGGTTTCTATAAGGTGTAGAACGCAAGAGGGAGCGTCAAGACAGTGGCTGTGCAGGAAGGAGGAGGATTGATGGAGATGCAGGCAAAGCTGGCGGTGAACCAGATGCGGGCCAGAGCGGAAACGGACTCGTTTCAGGAGCTGTTTACGGCCTACTACCCGTTCGTTGTCCGACAGATCATGCGGATTGTGCGTGAACAGCAAACAGCGGAGGATATCGCCCAGGAAGTGTTTCTCTCCTTTTACCATACAGATCGCTCCGCCATCGAAAATATTCCGGCATGGCTGGCCAAAGCGGCTCTCTATGCGGCCTACAACCATCTGCGCTCCGAAAAGCGCAGGCAGGACAGGCAAGAGCGCGGGATAGCGGATCAGGCTTGTGTCATGCCTTCGTCCGAAGAAGTATGGCTGGAGCAGGAAGCGCTCAGCCACGTCCGCGAGGTGCTCGATGAGCTGGATGAGCGGGAACGTACCTTGCTGCTTATGAAATACTCCGGCTTTCCTTATGCCGAGCTGGCAAAAGCGACGGGAATGCAGGCCAGCTCCGTCGGGACGGTTCTGGCGCGAGCGAAGAGCAAGTTTCGCAGGCTATATGAGCGGGTCAGGGGGGAAGAAGGATGAAATGTGCCGACACAGGCTTGATTCAGACGTTTTTGGACGGGGAATGCGACGCGCAGCAAAGCGAAACGTTTCGCGCTCACCTGGCTGAGTGCGAACAGTGTCAGGCTCGCCTGGAAGAGCTGACGGCTCTCGATGTCTGGACGCGCGAAAAAATGGAAGCGCACGTTTTTGCCCAGGCGGACCAGGCGAAGATCGATACCGACGCCGCGTGGCAGCGTTTCTCGCAAACCGCAGGAACAACGAAAAAGAGCGATCTGCGCGAGTGGGACAGCCACGAGCAGCGCAGCGCGAAAAGGAGCTGGAAACAGATGAACAAAACGACAAAACGCTGGATGACGGCAGCGTCAGCAGCAGCCGTAGTGGCGGTATCGCTTTCTTTTCCGCAAGTGCAGGCGGCCGCCAATGATTTTCTGTCCATTTTCCGCATGAGCAAGGTCGAATTTGTCAAAGTGACGCCGAAGGACTTGCAGCAAGTGGAAAGCTGGATTGCAAACGGCAATGTCGGCGAGATGGATTTGCAAGGAATCGGGAAAATCTGGATCGACGGCGTGGATAAAGACAAGCAGGAAAACCGAAACCAATACTACAACAGCAGAGAGGCCGCCGAGAAAGCGGGCGTCAAGCTGCCGAAGCTGCCGGATGGGCTGATCGTGGACGGCGTAGAGGTGACTTCCCCGTATCGCGTGCACCTGGAAATCAACACCGAGCGGGCGAACAAGCTGCTGGCCCAACTGCAGGTAGAGGCGAAATTCGATGAGAAGCTGGACGGCCAGCGCATCTCGTTGGAAATTCCGAAGATGCAAAAGACGTGGATCGCCACTGGCAAAGACAGCTATTCCTACTCCGTGGTGGACGCGCCTGAGCTGAAAGCGCCAGAGGGCGTAGATTTGCTCCAGTTGCGCGAGACAGTGCTGGCGCTGCCGTTCATTCCGGATCAGGTGAAAAAGCAAATGCTCGACATCAAAGACTGGAAGCATACGATTCCGGTGCCGTACATGGCTGACGGCAAGAGCGACATGAAGGAAGTCAAGGTAAACGGCGAGGACGGCATGCTGGTCACCGGCAGGTACGATACGCATCTCGTCTGGCAGCAGGACGGAAAAATTCACATGCTCGAAGGCAGTGACAAGAGTGGAGAAGCGCTGCTGGCTTTGGCGAAGCAGTTGAAATAGGGCAGGCAAATCGCGCGAGCGGATTGGCAGAGTTTTCCTGAAAGGGGAGGCTCTGCTTTGTCCCGTTTATCGTCAGAAAGAGGAGGCAACAGATGTCTGATTACGTCATCGAGACCTGGGAGCTGTCCAAGCAGTACAACGGCAAGGCAGGGTGCAAAAACATCACCTTGCAGGTGCCGCGCGGTTCCGTGTTTGGATTTCTCGGGCAAAATGGGGCTGGAAAGAGCACCTTTGTCAGAACGATGCTCGGGCTTTTGCACCCGACGAAGGGCAGGGCGGTCATGCTCGGCCACCCGATCGGCAGAGTCGCGTCGCGCCAAAAAGTCGGGTATTTGCCCGAGCTGTTTCGTTATCCGGATTGGCTGACCGGACAGCAGCTCCTGGAACATCATGCCGAGCTGTGCGGCCTGTCCCGGACGGAGAGCAAGGCCGTCATCCGCCATGTGCTGGAGCTGGTGGGCATGGCTGGCCGCGAGCGCGAGCGGATTCGCGGCTACTCCAAAGGCATGCAGCAGCGCATCGGGATCGCCTGCGCTTTACTGTCCGATCCCGAGCTGATTTTTTTGGACGAGCCGACTTCAGCGCTTGATCCGATTGGGCGAAAAGAAGTGCGCGAGCTGATTGCCAGGCTGCGCGATCAAGGCAAAACGATTTTTCTCAACAGCCATCTGCTCAGCGAGATGGAGAGCGTCTGCAACTACGTCGGCATCATCCATCGCAGCGAGCTGGTCGTGCATGGGGAATGGCGCAAGCTGAGCAGCGTCGCTCCTCAGATTGAGCTGACCGTAGAGGCGGCGAGCTTTGCCGCGAGCGAAGAACTGCCGGCCTTCGTCACTGACCGGCGGCTGCACAGACAAGACGCTGACCGCTCTACGTGGCTGCTGACGCTGGATCGGGACAATCGGGTGCCGGAGCTTTTGCAGGCGTTGATCGCCAGAGGCGTCGCGGTGCATGGGGTTGTGCAAAAGCAGCAGTCGCTGGAGGAAGTATTTTTGTACTGGGTGCAAAAGAAGGAGGGGGAAGCGCATGTGGCCGATCATGAAAATCACGTATAGGGAGATGCTCTCCAAGCGGATTTTTACGATTACGATGATGATGTCGCTTGCCTTCCTGCTGCTGTTTGGCGTGGCGACCTGGTTTGCGGCGCGGGAGCTGGGCCGTGAGCTGGGAGGCAGCGCGACCGACGTGCTGATGCAAAAAAACTTTTTCTCCACCCAACTGCTCGGCATGGGCTTGTACTTCGGCTCCTTCATTACCGCGCTGCTCGCGATTTTAAGCAGCGTCGGCAGCATTGCGTCTGAAGTGGAGAGCCACCAGATTGATACGTGGCTCGCCCGGGCGCTGCCGCGGCACAAATACGTGCTCGGCAAATTCGGCGGGCTTTCGAGCATGCTCATCCTCTACGCCATCCTGATGTTTTTGGGCATCCTCGGGATCAATCAGTGGGTGGGCGGAGGCGTACTGGCCGCAGACGTGAGCGCCCAGCAAGTGTTGTCCTCCCTGGGCTATTTTGTCCTGATGCCCGTCATTCTGGTCTGCGTGTCTCTTTTGCTCAGCAGTGTGACGACGACGGTGACAGGCGGAATCGTCCTGATTATTTTGTACGGGATCAGCTTTATCGGCGGGTTTGTCGAGCAGATCGGGTCGATCATCGGACAAGACGCGCTCATCAACATCGGCATTATTTCCAGTCTGCTGTTTCCGACCGACTCGCTGTTCAGGCAAGCGACTGTTGTGCTGTTTGACACGGCAGACGATCCGCTGTCCTTTGCGACCCAAGGCATATTCGGCACCATGTCTCCGCCGAGCGACGCGATGCTTTTTTACACTGTTATTTACGGAGCGGTGATGTTGGCGCTGGCTGTCCGCCTGTTCGGAAAGCGCGATGTGTAACGGGAACAGCCCGAGCCGGACAGCTCGGGCAAAGGCAGCCTGGCGCTGGAGTTAGTTGCGGTCTGTCTCCGAGCGGGCCTGGGCCGTTTTTTGTTCTTGTTGTTGCAGAAGCTGGATCAATTGGTCCAGCTTTTCATTTCGTTCGCGGTCCAGCGAGGTCTTGTTTTTCATGAAGCGGATCAGGCTGAAAATCAAATAAATGATTAGACCGTAAAACAGCAACATTATCAAGAGCGGGATGGCAGAAACACCGACGTTAAGCATGAAAACCTCCAGTTTAGGAAAATATAGGTTGTCTTATTGTAACATGCAACGGGACGAGTGGACACGATGTTCGTGAATTTTATGACGTTAATGAAAACAATGCGGGTAAAACTGTTTATGCGCAAATTCTATTCGGACTTTTACGAAGATTGCTATAATGGCAGCGCAAAATGAAAGCGCATTCTTCCAAGGAGGAAATCGGGAAGCAGATGGTGGGCGGCGATAACGAGGCGGTGTTCGCGGGAAACTCGATCATCTCCGAGACAGTCGGTTCGCTCGGACCGGGGCTGCGGGGACAGACGCCGATCTATAATGACGCAGGGCAAGTGATGGGAGTCGTGTCTGTCGGCTTTTTGCTGGCAGATATTGACGAGACGATCGAATCGTACCGCGACCGGATTGTCGTGGTGGGGATCGTTACGCTGCTGTTGGGCGTTGCTTGCACAATGCTGCTTGCTTGCTCGGCAAGCTGAACCAGGCCAACGAACGCAAAATCGAGCTGAAAATCGACCCGGACAGCAACTTCCGCGACATTCCCGCCGCGATTGACCGGGCGCAACTGATTGTCATTTTGGGCAATTTGCTCGATAATGCGATGGACGCCGTTTTGTCGCCGGGGGCGTTTGCGCAGGAGGTTACGATTTTTTTGTTGGACATGGATGAAGTGCTGCTGATCGAGGTGGAAGATCGCGGGCCAGGCATCTCGCGCGAAAACGCCGAACGGGTATTCGAGCTGGGGTTTTCGACCAAAGCGAAACCGAATCACGGCTACGGCCTGCATCTGGTGCAACAGGCGGTCGCGGAGCTGCACGGCAATATTACGCATACAGGCAATCCGTCGGGCGGAACGATTTTTACCGTGACGCTTCCGAAAAGAAGCTCGCACGTCGCAGACATGAAGGAGAGAGAGCAGCGTTGAAAAGCATGGCGGGGAGCAACATACGGGTACTGATTGTCGAGGACGACCTCAGAATCGCCGAGGTGAACCGACGATTTGTGGAAAAAGTGGAGGGCTACGAGGTTGTAGGCATTGCCACCAATGGACAGGAGGCGCGGGACCAGTTGGAGCTATTGCAGCCGGACCTGGTGCTTTTGGACATTTATTTTCCGGACATGGACGGGCTTGATTTTTTGTCGGTGATGAAGGAAGAGTTTCCCGTGTGCGACTGCATCATGGCTGTTCAGGGAAGACAGGGCACCCCCGCCGATATAACAAGCGACGTACACAAGGACAAGAAAGTCGGCCAAAAGGAGCGCATAAACGTTTCCTGCTGCCGAACCCTTTTGTAAATCAACAGGAAGACGATTGATAGAAGAAAGCCGGCGGTGTGTATGCCCGTCAACGTATAGCAAAAGAGAGGATCGCCGACGTCTTTGAGCAAGACCAGATCGGCATACAGAAAAAAAGGATAGCACATGAGCAGAAACAGCGAGGTCATGCGCAACCGGGTGAATAACAAGTTGGTGTTCCATTCATGAAAGGCTTCATCATGCTATTCATCTGTTGATCTCAATCCTTTGCTGGAAGGTCGAAAAAACTCCACGTAAGCACGAACGATTCCGATAGCGTGTTCACGTGGAGGCATGTGCCTTGTCCAAAAGGCGCGTTTCTTCTATTTAATGATGCAGCTTGCCTCTACCCGATAAATACGCTGTCCGCGGGAAGAAAAGCGCTCTTCGTACTCCGTCATGACGTTCTCCTCTGCGAGCTTCGACTGATGCAGGTCAAAAGTGATGTTGCGCATCTGGAAGCGCTCGGCAGCGAACTGATTGAGCGAAAACTCAAAGAGCTTTTCATTGTCTGTCTTCAGATGAATCTCTCCGTCCTCGGCAAGCACCTGACGATAGTTGTTCAGGAAGCGAGGATGGGTGAGACGGCGTTTGGCGTGGCGTGTCTTGGGCCACGGATCGCTGAAGTTCAGATAGATGCGGGCAATCTCGTGATCGGCAAACAGCTCGGTCAGCTTGGAAGCGTCAAACTGGACAAAGGCCAGATTCGGAATCGGCTTGTACTCTGTCCGCTGCAAGGCGCGCAACACGACCTCCGCTTTCAGCTCGACAGCAATGAAATTAATATCAGGGTGACGCTGTGCCAATGTGTTAATGAAGCGTCCTTTTCCACAGCCGATCTCCACGTGGATCGGATTGTCATTTCCGAAGCGTTCTTTCCAGCTTCCTTTATAGGAAAGGGGATTGTCCACAAACGTCGGATATTCTCGCAGGGCCGCTTCGGCACCTGGAATGTTACGCAGTCGCATGATGTGCCTCCTTAAAACGAACTCTTTTCTACTTTACGCTGACTCCCTGCAGGTTGCAAGCATAGAGAAGGAAGAGTAGAGAGAATCCAGTTTCTTCCCCAGCGAAAATCGCGAGAACAGGAACTTTTTGCAAGAAGAACTAGGCCATAAGTCGCATGTTATGCGGGAAGTAGACGCTTGGCACTGGATACAATTGGTCAAATTGCGAGGAACATTTTGGCAAGAAAATAAACTGAAAATTTGAGGAATGCCCATGATATCGGGCTTGAGCGCGTCAAGCGGTAATCGTATCCATTTGCCCAAGCGGTTTTTGCCAAGTTTTTGGTAATTTCACTGGGCAACAGCTTTGGTAAAGTAGAGAACAAGTGAGAGGTCAGCCAAACTTTGCATAAAGTAAGCTTCTACCGAAACGATTTCGTAGAAGCGTGTTCTGTCAAAAGGGAGGATGAACAACATGAAACTGCGAAAAACCCTCATCGGAATTGTAATGGGCTTGACACTTGGCGTAACGGCGATTGCCATGCCGATGCCTGGAGAAAATGTAGCTCATGCTGCTTGGTCGCAAGCAAAAGCGGACAAGGTTATTGCCACTGGGAAAAAATATTTGGGTACACCTTATAAATTCGGGGCAAGCAAAAATACGACAGCCGTCTTTGACTGCTCTTCTTTCACGCAACGCGTTTTTCGTGTGGCAGTAGGCAAGAGCTTGCCGCGAACGTCGCGCGACCAGGCGAAAAAAGGAATCAGTGTGTCCAAAGCCAACCTGAAAAAAGGGGATCTGGTCTTCTTCAAGGCGAGCACAACGACGAAGTCCAAGCGGATTACCCACGTAGCGATTTACGCTGGCAACAACAAGCTACTACATACCTACGGGCAACCGGGTGTGACTTTTACAGGTTTTAAAGGCACATCCTGGGAGAAGCGCTTTGTCTCGGCGCGTCGCGTCCTGTAGCGTTATTTCGAATCTCTCTACTTATTCATACGTCTCACAGCGCCGTTCGTTGCGAGATAGGAGCAAGAAAATCTTGGAAAAAGCGAAGCAGGCAAACAGGAGGGCGGTCCAGTCGGATCGTCCTTTTTGCTGTCCAAGCGCCGGGGGAACGCCTCTTTTTTAGCATGCCCGATTCGCTTCGCGCAACAGCAGAAGCATGGGCAATTGCCTTGATTTATCAATAGCAGTTTGCGTGTACAAGGAGTAGTATGGATGACGGATAAGCTAGGAGAAAACCTTGATGGAGAACGGAAAAAAGGAGCAATCCGATGCAGACAGGTGGAGGCAAAAAAAGCAAAAACTTCTCGTTTGCCATGATCGCGTTGATGATGGTGCTGATTTTGTTGACCGGATGCGCCGCTTTTTTCGGGGAAGAACGAAAAGCCGACGACGGTACACCAAAATCCAAAGTCGCCCCAACCATCATTCGCTCCACAGGAGAAAAGAGCAAGGCGATTCCGTTTGTGTACACCACCAGGCGGGAGCTATCGCTCACCTTCAATGGAATGACAGACAGCGACACGATGAAGAAGCTTTTGGATGAACTGGACAAGCATCATCTGAAGGCTACTTTCTTTTTGCCTGGCATGCGGGTCGCAGAAGAGCCGGAGCTGGCAAAAGAAATCGTCGCGCGCGGACATGATAATGCACGCCAACGCGCTCTACCAGGGGATGAACCGGCTCGTGTCCGATGTGAATGACGCCAACATCCGGCAACTGTTTGTGATGCATTTCAACAGGGAGGGCAACGCCTGCAATACCGCCGAGGACAGCCTGTACAACCTGACGCGCGTCCAGGCTGCTCTTTACTGGTACACGAACCATTTGCTGATAAAAATTCAGAAGGATACGCAGCAAAAGGTCAAATTCGTGCAGGGCGACGAACAGCAGGCGGCAAAGTGGGAGCGAATGGGCGGTGCGGAGGAATTTGGGGACAACAGCATCGTGCTGACTTCGCCGCCCGATGAAAGCGGCATGCTGTATTTGCGCGACAGCGAGAAGTACCGGGATGTGCGCGTGTCAGCCAAGCTGGAGGGCAATGTCGTCGGCAGACAAACCATTTACTTGCGCTACTATCGCCAAAAAGAGTCGTTTGTCCGCTTGCTTTTGGAAAACAATGAGCTCAAGCTGGAAGAGAAGCAGGCAGGCCGTCCGCTGGTCGAGCTGTCCAAGGCAACATTGAGCGAGATCCACTGGAAGCCGGAAGACCTCGCCTACGACAAGGCGACAGTGTACAGCAAAGCCCAGACAGAGGCAGGGGCGGTAAAAGAAGACCCGGGCTATCCGGTCAATATTTCGCATATGCGGCTGCGGGAGATCGCGCTCAGCGGGAAGCGACTGACGGTGTCTGTGGACAAGCAGGTCGTGATCGACAGCCAGGAGACGGCGCAAGACAGCGGCGGTATCGCCCTGGAATCGCGGTATAGCGAGCAAAACAAAAAAGACGACATATACGATGCCGTTTTTACGGATGTGAGCGTGGTTGCGCCGGCCGCTGGCGAGCCGGGCAAGGAGACAATCCTGTTCAGGAATGCGTATTCCGGCTGGCGGGTTTGACTGGGCGGAGACAGGCGAGGTGACCGCGCTCACGGAGCAGCAGGCGCTGGAGCTGACAAAAGCGAGCGCTTCATGGATCAGTAACAAGCGGCTTTTGCTTTTGCATAGGAAAAACCCCCTGCCTGAGCGGACAGCTTGTCCAAAGGCAGGGGGTTGTCTTTTATAAAGAAACGCGACTAGATTTTCATAACGCCGCCCATGCTCGCATTCGTCACCAGCTTGGAGTAGCGGGCCAGGTAGCCTGTTTTGACTTTCGGCTGGAATTCCTGCCAGCCTTCGCGGCGGCGGGCCAGCTCAGCCTCGTCCACGTGCAGGTGGATCGAGCGCTCTTCGAGGTCGATGGAGATGATGTCTCCGTCCTGGACGAAAGCGATCGGGCCGCCTTCCGCCGCTTCCGGCGAGACGTGGCCGATACTGATTCCGCGGGAAGCGCCGGAGAAGCGTCCGTCTGTGACGAGCGCGACTTCCTTGCCGAGTCCCATCCCGACGATTTGCGAGGTAGGAGCGAGCATTTCCGGCATGCCGGGGCCGCCTTTTGGTCCTTCGTAGCGAATGATGACGACGTGCCCGGATTTGATCTTGCCGGCGGCGATGCCCGCCAGTGCTTCCTCCTGCGAGTCAAAGCAGATCGCCGGACCTTCGTGTCTTTTAATAGAAGGATCGACACCGCCGGTTTTGATGATCGAGCCTTGCTCGGCCAGGTTGCCGAACAGGACGGCCAGACCGCCGGAGGCACTGTACGGATTTTCCAGACGACGAATCACCTGGTCGTTTTTGATTTCGGCGTTGGCGATGTTTTCTGCCAGCGTCTTGCCTGTCACGGTAATCCGGTTCGGATGAATCGCGCCTTCTTTGCGCGCGATCTCCTTGAGCACAGCGGACACGCCGCCCGCTTCGTGGCAGTCCTCGATGTGGTAGTCAGAGGATGGCGCCAGCTTGCAAATGTGCGGGATGCGCTTCGCCACTTCGTTGATGCGCTCGATCGGGTATTCGATTCCCGCTTCCTGGGCGATTGCCAGCGTGTGCAAAACGGTATTCGTAGAGCCGCCCATCGCCATGTCGAGCGCGAAGGCGTCGTCGATCGCTTCCAGCGTAACGATGTCGCGCGGCTTGATGTCTTGCTCGATCAGGTGCTTGAGCTTTTCTGCGGAGGATTTTACCAGCTCGCGGCGCTCCGGAGAGACGGCGAGAACAGTGCCGTTGCCTGGCAGCGCCAGACCGATCGCTTCGAGCAGACAGTTCATCGAGTTGGCGGTAAACATACCGGAACAGGAACCGCAGGTTGGGCATCCGTATTGTTCCAGTTCTTCCAGTTGCTTGTTGTCGATCAGGCCAGCCTGGTAAGCCCCGACGCCTTCGAATACAGAAGAAAGCGAGATGGAACGGCCGTCGCTCGTTTTGCCTGCTTTCATCGGGCCGCCTGTCACGAATACAGTCGGGATGTTGACGCGCAGGGCGCCCATAATCATGCCCGGGGTGATCTTGTCACAGTTCGGAATGCAGATCATGCCGTCGAACCAGTGCGCGGCTACGACCGTTTCCAGGCTGTCTGCGATGATCTCGCGGCTCGGGAGCGAGTAGCGCATGCCGATGTGGCCCATGGCGATGCCGTCGTCAACCCCGATCGTATTGAACTCAAAAGGAACCATGCCAGCGGCACGAACAGCTTCCTTGACCAGCTTGCCAAATTCCTGCAAGTGCACGTGGCCCGGGATAATGTCGATGTAAGAGTTGCAAATGGCGATAAACGGTTTGTCGAAATCCTCGTCCTTTACTCCTGCCGCACGAAGCAAGCTGCGGTGCGGAGCGCGGTCAAAACCTTTTTTAATCATGTCACTTCGTTGTCTAGCCAATGTGAAACTCTCCCTTCCTACACGTGAAAGTTACCTGTCTTATGTTTTGCACTATCTTATCAATTTTTATTAATAGAAACAACCGTAAAAGTCTGAACATTTGCTCAGTCTGCTGCCTGTGAGCGGCTGTGACCGGCTTTTGGAGACATGGCGGAAACCAGCTTTATGGGCTACAATAAAAGGATTGAGTCTATTTTTGTTGGAGTGAACAAAATGATAGAAGAGCTAAAAAATGTCTGGGCGGAAGGAAATGACGAGGAACGGAAAATACTGGAGCTGGCTTTGCAGGCAATCCGCCAGAAGCGCGAGCGCAAAAGCGCCTATTTATCCGGCTTTCTTGGCCTGAAGGGAGAGTTTATCGACGAAACGAAGCAGTCGTATCGCTTCGAGCTGCCTCTCACCGTGTTCATGCACAACTCCGGGGGAGCGGTGCACGGGGGGATTCTCGCCACCTTGATCGACTCGGCCATGGGTTCGCTAATCAACCGCTCGCTGCCGCCGGAGCAGTACGCGGTCACGACCGAATTGAAAATCAACTACTTGCGGCCGGGAGTAGGGAAGCGGCTTCGCGCCGAAGCGACGTTTTTGCACCGGGGGCACACGCTGGTCGTCATGGAGGGCACGGTGTACGACGAGCGCAACAAGCGGGTCGCCCACGGCACCGGGACGTTTATCGTCCTGAGCAGAAAATAGCAAAAAGGCGTGCGAAATACGCACACCCCAGAGCTGTTTTTTTACCCAGGCTTTACCGGATCACAACAAGCCCGCTGTATTGTGTAATGTAAGTGAGCATTTTGGCGGAGAGAGGGACGATAAACTCCATGTTTTCCTTCTCCACGATGCCGGAGCGGGAGACGATTCTGGCCCACTTGACGCCGATCTTGTAGTATTGGGAGCCAAACGTGGTGTGGACGGTTTCGCGGTTCAGGCGAAAGGACACGGGCGCGTTGTCGAGCTTATGCGGCACCATGCTGACGATGTCGTGCAAAAACAGGTGGTAGGTCAGGTGCGGCTTGAAAAAGACAAGCTCCTTCGTCGTGACCGAGAAGCCGTAGCTATTGTTCATTTGGGTGAATTTAAGCTCACCCTCCATATTTTTCAGGCGAATGAAATCGCTGTTCATGTTTTCCCCTCCTAAAAGCGTCGGGCACCGATGGGAAAAGGCTGGCTTGTGGCTCGGGACCGCGCTGCGTATCTGTCTTTCGCGAGATGGGTGTCACTCTATCATAGTGAAGTCAGGAGCCGGAATGCAAGGGAAAACAATGACAGACCATTAGGAAGGGACGAAAAGCCGATGCTGGAAATAGCCAAAGAAGCAGCAAGTGCAGCAGGAGCATTTTTAAAGGAGCGTTTTCTCGAACAGCTTACGCCGGATGAGGAACTGCATAACGACGTGAAGCTGCCGGAGGACAAAGGCAGCGAGCAGCGCATTATCGAGGTACTGCACCGCCATTTCCCGACGCATACGATTTTTTCCGAGGAAGTCGGAATGGTCAGCCGCGACGAAGAATATTTGTGGATTGTCGATCCGCTGGACGGCACGAACAACTACTTTATCGGCCATCCGTACTTCAGTATTTCGATTGCCTTGCAGCACAAGGGCGATCTCGTCCTCGGCGTCGTCTACAACCCGGTGGCAGGGCAAATGTTCTGGGCGGAAAAAGGGAAGGGCGCGTTTTTGAACGGCAGGCGCATGTCGATCAACAACCGGACAGACTTGACGCGCGCAGTCGGGACCTACATCCGCGGGCGCAATACGGTGACCAAGCAGGAGGAGCTGGCCTTTACGGAGCCGTTTGTGCTGAACACGAAGCGGATTTTGCGCAACGTCGCTCCGGCGCTCGACTGGTGTCTGCTCGCCAACGGCTGGCTGGACTATATCGTCATGCAGCGCTCGGGCATCATGGACGTCGCTGCGGGGATCGTCATCGCGAGCGAGGCGGGAGCGACCATCACCGACTGGCAAGGGAAACCGTACCGGCACGAGCCGTTTGCCCAAGATCAGGTGCGCTCGCTTTTGGCGACGAACGGGCATTTGCACGAGCCGATTCGCGGCCTGCTGCTGGAGCAGAGCATGGCGGATTGTCTGCGCTAAGGCTTTGCCGGACTGCCGGTAGCGCGACCTTTTTCACAGGAAACATCGCGGCTGGGGCTTGGGTCGGGACTCTCGCACCAGCTTTTTCCTGTTCATCCGATTTTTTTAATTTTTTGGCAACCAAATGTTTCGTAGCGCGTATAAAATGTTGCGTGTCGTGAAAGAAGCAGCATTTTCGTACAAACGGGGTGAAAAAATGGCCAGATTGGAATATCGGCTGCTGGATGAGGCGAACGGTTACCCGGTCTTGTTTTACTACGACCGGATCGACAAGGACGAAGTGTCCTTGCGCTTTGCCTGCGACTACCTGGTGAAAGGGCATGTCGTCTACGAGAAGACTTCCTGCGCGATTGAGCAGGGGACGTACGTGATCTACGTCCGGCATTCGACGGAGGAGACGGCTGTGGACTACGC
Organism: Brevibacillus sp. NSP2.1; assembly: GCF_000470975.2. Lineage (NCBI taxonomy): Bacteria > Bacillati > Bacillota > Bacilli > Caryophanales > Paenibacillaceae > Brevibacillus > Brevibacillus sp. NSP2.1. The sequence goes on from NZ_CP048274.1 coordinate 1,580,427, forward strand.
GGAGAGGCCGTCCGTGCGCTGGGGGAGCATCCAGATCGAGATGCGGGAGTACCGCGAGAACACACGGCTTTACCCGCTCGTGCACACGTTTTCGTTCAAGGACGACGACGATGCTCTCTTGCACTTGCAAAGCGACTATTTGTACCTGAATGGACGCGAGTGGGAAAAAACATCGGCGGAAGTGGACGAAGATCGCCAGGTGTACATTTTCTACGCGCGGCCGGCAGGGTAGGAGGGAAGAGGATGGCACTGACAAAATCGGCCAAGGTCGTCGGCCTGTTCGTGGCTGCTACGATGGCCATCAGCGGCTGTTCGTCAGACTATGATGACGATTGCTACGACAGAGACAATGACGGCTATTGCGACGACGGAGGAAGCAGCTCGCGCGGCGGGTCGTCCACCTACTACGGAGGCGGCTCGTCGAAAAGCAAGTCGCAAGGCGTATCAAGCGGCATTAGCCCGAGCAGCTCAAAGGGCGGTATCGGCAGCTCCGGCGTGTCCAGCTCGGGGTGAGGCCAGTGGACGTGCGGAACCGAAGAGAAGCGCTGTACGCCCCTTTGCGTGAAGAAGGCATTTTTACATGGGATTGGATGTACGGCGAAGAGTACGCGCTGGCCGATCTGCACCTCATCCCGGCATCGTTTCGAGACGAGCTTGCGACGGCAACGGCTGCGCTGGGCCGGATTTTCACCAAAGTGACGCCTGTACTGCAGCAGGCAGACGACGCGCTCCTGCTCGAACTGGGAGTCCCGCAGCAAGCGCTGCAAACGGTCAGAACCGCCGTTTTGCCCAAGCTGCCTACGGCGATCGGGCGCTTTGATTTTGCCGAGACGCAAGCGGGGCTGAAAATGCTGGAGTGCAACAGCGACACGCCGACCGGGATCGTCGAAGCTTTTTACGTCAACGAGCACGCCTGCCGCTTTTTCGGAGTGAACAATCCGAATGCCGGCATGGACGTCCAGTTGCGCCACGCTTTTGCCAAGCTGCTGCAAGCTTACAGGGACATGGGCTATCCGGTAGAGCACGTCTGGTTCAGCTCGCTGGACTGGCACGAGGAAGACAAGGGCACCACGCTTTATTTAATGGAAAAGACGGAGATCGCTGCCCGGTTTGCGCCGCTGGAAAAGCTGCGCGTCTGGGAGGACGGACTGTACGTGCAGGACGGCGACAGCCTGCTTCCCGTCGATGTGCTGTACCGTTTGCATGCGCTGGAAAAGCTCGCAGACGAGCGGGACGAAGACGGCTACCCGACAGGCGAGCACGTCCTGGCGCTGATTGCGGACAGAAAGCTTGCGATCATCAATCCGCCGTCCGCGTTTTTGATCCAGACAAAGGCGCTGCAGGCGCTCATCTGGAACTTGCACGAGGCGGGCGAGTTTTTTACCGCAGAAGAGCATGCGACCATCGACGCCTACATGCTTCCGACCTATTTTGAAAACCGTTTTGCAGGGACAGAAGACTATGTAACCAAGCCCATTTTCGGCAGAGAAGGGGGCGGAGTGGCCCTGTTTGCGGCAGACGGCACTTTGGTGGAGAAAGACCAGGAGGAATTTTACTGGGAGCAGCCGATGATCTACCAAAAGCGGGTGGAGCTGCCCGAAATCACGGTGCAGACCGTGGCGGGTCCCTACGCCGGACGGCTGTTGTGGGGCTCCTTCTGGATTGGCGGGGAAGCATCCGCAATCGTGGCCCGGGTCGGAGGTCCGATTACAAACAACCTGTCGTATTACTTGCCAGTCGGCATGAAAGGATAGCGAAAAGGAGAGGGGCGCGGCATGATTACGCAATGGAGCTACATACTCAATTTTTTGGCCTATATGGCCGTGACAATTCCGATATTGGCAGTAGGTATTTTCGTGTTTACGTTTACGACTCCGTATAAGGAGTTCGCTCTCATCAAGGACGGGGCGCAGACAGACGACCCGAAAAAAATGGCGGCGGCCAAGGCGGCAGCACACGACCTGGGCGGAAAAATTATCGGGCTGGCAATCGTGCTCGCATCTGCTGTCTACCATTCGGTCAACCTGTGGGATTTGGTTGTATGGGGCCTGGTCGGCATGGTGTTTCAAGTCATCATTTTTTATTTGTTCGAGTGGGTGACGCCGTTCAAGGTCGTGTCTGAAATCCCGAACGGCAACGTGTCTGTAGGCATTTTCGCCTCCAGATTGAGCATTGCGGCAGGCTTGCTGATGGCTGCGCTCATCAGCTACTAGGAAAAAATGGGAATAACGAAGAAACAAGCTGTCGGTGCTGCCGGCAGCTTGTTTGACTGAATCGGATAGCGTAAACTTGCAAGAGCAAACAACCGATTCGGCAAGAACAACCTTTCGCTAAGACGTGGTCGCTCATCATTGAGCAGGATTCGATAGAGGTTTTCTTATCCAGCAAAACGAAAAGATGTGCAAATATATTTTCATCAAGATTTTTTTCAAGAAATAGGAATTGATTATTGACGGCGAAAAACATCCCCTTTATAATTCCGAGTAAACATATATGATTTACAAATTAGGTTTGGATAAGGGGTTTATCCGATGGCAAAAACAGCGGCTTTGGTAATCGCTCACGGTTCACCCGATCCCGACTGGCTGAGTCTCGTAGAGTCAGCCGTCAGGCAGTGCCAGAGCGAGCTGCCGACCCGGGTAGCGTATCTGGGGGGAGTAGAGGGGCGAAGCATCAGTGACGAATGGAAGCGTCTGGAGGCGTCCGGCGCGAAGCGGATCGTCGTAGTTCCCCTGTTTGCTTCGGCGGGGAGCAACCACGTGACAGAAATACGCGCGATGCTCGGACTGGAGCCGTGGCCCGCCTGGGAGACGGAGCAGGTGCGCATTCCGGTTCGCGCGCGGCTGCTCTGGTGTCCGCCGCTGGAAGATCATCCGCTGGTGGAGCAAATCGTAAGCCAGCGCATTCAGGAGCTGTCGAGCGATCCGCGCAAGGAAGCGCTGTTGCTCGTCGGCCACGGCAGCGATTTGCCGGGAGGCCAGGAGCGGTGGGAAAAGCTGTTGCGCCGGATGACGTTTCGCCTGCAAAACCGCTACGCCTTCCCCGCAGCCGGATATGCGACACTGCGGCCGGACACGTTGCGGGAACAAGCCCTGCTGCTTGCAGAAAAAGGAGATGTCCTCGTGCTGCCTCTGTTCGTCAGCCAGGGGTACTTCACCCGCAAGGCGATTCCGGCACGGCTGGCGGAGCTGCCGTACCGCTACAACGGCAGCGCGTACTTGCCTCACCCGCTGATTGCAGACTGGATTGGCCAATCCATTCGCACGGCACTTGTAACAGACCTCTTCACAAAAAGGAGCGTGTATGAGCATGGCAGAGAGAAAACAGTGGAAATGGGCAGATGATCCGTCCCTGAACAAAATGGAGCTGACCAAGCTGGAAAAAGACGGCCTGGACGTCATCGAAACAATCATCAATACCTACTCCAAAGAGGGCTTTGAATCGATTGAATCTTCTGATATGGACCGCTTCAAGTGGGCGGGAGTCTACCAGCAGCGTCCGAAAGACGGCCACTTCATGATGCGGGTGCGCATCCCCGGCGGAATCATGACCAGCGAGCAGGCGAGAGTGCTGGCGAAAATCGCCCAGGACTACGGCCGCGATCTCGTGGACGTGACGACGCGCCAGGCTGTCCAGTTTCACTGGCTGACGGTGGAGACGCTGGCCGATATTTTTGATCGGCTCGCTGCGGCCGGGCTTTCTTCGTTCGAAGCGTGCGGCGACTGTCCGCGGCAGATCATGGGCAATCCGCTGGCCGGAATCGATCCGCATGAAGTGCTGGATACACGTCCGATTGTGGCCGAGCTGGAAAAGTTTTTCCTGCTCAACCGCGACTTTTCCAACCTGCCGCGCAAATACAAGATGTCCATCTCCGCCAACGTCTACAACGCAGCCCACGCGCAAATCAACGACCTCGCCTTTACGCCCGCCAAAAAGCGCATCGCGGGCGAGGACGTAATCGGGTTCCACGTCTGGGTAGGCGGCGGCCTGTCGGCGAAGCCGTACTTGGCGAAGCAGCTTGACGTGTTCGTCCGGCCGGAAGAGGTCGTCAAGGTGGCAGCAGGCGTCACGACCTTGTTCCGCGACTTCGGCTATCGGCAGAAGCGGACGCATGCCCGCCTGAAATTTTTGGTGGCGGACTGGGGACCGGAAAAGTTCAAGGAAGAACTGGTCAAGCTGATCGGCGAACTGGAAACGAGCGGAGAGGATTTGACGAAAGGCTGGAACGGCGGCTATTTTTACGGCTTGCACGAGCAGCGCCAGCCCGGCTACTACTATGCGGGACTGTCCGTTCCCGTCGGCCGGATGAACGCTGCCGAGCTGATCGAGCTGGCGCGCCTGGCCGATGAATACGGGGACGGCACGATCGGAGCCTGCAACACGCAAAACGTCCTCATTCGCAACATCGCCAAGGAAAAGGTGGCGGCATTCCGCGAAGAGCCGCTGATTGTGAACCGCTTCAAGCTAAAACCGAATACGTTTGTCGGCTATGCCGTCTCCTGCACAGGGACTGAGTATTGCAACCTGGCGATCGTGGAGACGAAAGAACGGATGCGCTCGCTCGCCCAATATTTGGACGACACCGTTGAACTGGATACGCCGCTGCGCATTCACATGATCGGCTGCCCGAACTCGTGCGGACAGCGGCAGATTGCCGATATCGGCCTGCAAGGGGCAAAAGTCAAGACGCCGGCCGGGATGGTCGAAGCGTTTGACATCCACGTTGGCGGCACGCTCGAAGAACCGCAATTCAACCGCAAGCTGAACGCGCGAGTGACCGTCGACAGGCTGGGAGCCTTCCTGGCGCAGTTGATTACGTTCTACAAGGAAGAGCGGCTGGAGGGCGAAGAGTACTGGCGCTACGTCGAGCGGGTCGGACTGGCACGCATCCAGGAGCAGGTCGACAGCATTTTGCAAACGGCGTAAAGAAGCCAAAGCCGGACAATAACCGATCACACCCGATCCAAGGAAATGAGGGACTACCATGGCAGAGGAACAAACCGAGAGCTACTTGTACAAACTGGAGGCCGTGCTCGAAGAAGGCCGACTCTTGACCGTGGTCGTGATTGCCAAAACGGACGAGCGCGCTTTTTCGTCCGCGGAAAACAATCTACTGCGGCACACCATCGCTCCGCCGAAAATCAAGGAGCTGAGCCTGGTGGAAAAGAAACCGCTCGGTCGGCAGGGAGTCGGCTACGTCGTCGAAACCTCCCGCTTCAGCCAGTAAGACGAAACAGCTTTTCGCGTTAGGGAAGGCAGCAAGGAGGACTGATCGAAAATGAACGCTGGCAGAGTCTTATTTGTAGGGGCTGGCCCTGGCGATCCGAAACTGCTCACCATTCGCGGGATGGAGGCGCTGCAAAAAGCCGACGTCGTCGTGTACGACCGACTGGCTAGCCCGCTGCTTCTCTCCCACGTCAAAAGGGACGCCCGGCTTGTTTACTGCGGCAAGGAAAGGGACCGCCACACACTGCCACAGGAAGAGATCAACCTCCTGTTGATTCGGGAAGCCAAGCGAGGAAAAACCGTGGTTCGCTTAAAAGGCGGGGACCCGAGCATGTTCGGGCGGGTAGGCGAGGAAGCGCAAATGTGCGTACAGCATGGCGTGCCGTACGAGATCGTGCCGGGGATCACCTCCGGCATGGCGGCCCCGCTGTATGCAGGGATTCCTTTAACCCACCGCGACTACAATTCCTCCGTTGCCTTTGTCACCGGGCATCTGTGCGACAAAAATGCCGGCAAGGAGCCGGACTGGGCAGCACTGGAGCGGATGGAGACGCTCGTCATTTACATGGGCGTGAAAAACTTGCCGCACATCCAGGCGCAGCTTTTGGCCTGCGGAAAAAGCGGGGATACCCCTGTCGCGCTCGTCAGATGGGGCACGGTAGGAGAGCAGCAGACATTGGTCGGGTCGCTTGCGACGATTGACCGCGATGTCGCCAAAGCGGGCTTTTCCGCGCCGGCCATCATCGTCGTGGGCGAGGTCGTCCGGCTGCGCGAGCAACTCAACTGGTACGAATCGCGGCCGCTGTTCGGACAACGGGTGGCGCTTGCGGCCATTCCCGGAGCAGGCGGCAGCGACGCACTGGCGGGCAGGCTGGAGCAGCTCGGTGCAGAAGTCATCGCGATTCCGCTCGTGAAGCGCCCTTTGCTCGCTGTGGATGCTGCTGAATTTCCCGAGGACCTCACGGCATATGGCTGGATCGTGCTCGACGATGCGCAGCAGGCGGAGGCTTTTTTGGCAGAGTTGGGCAGACGGCGGTTTGACCTGCGGCGGCTGACGAGCAAGCTCGCTGTGCGCGGGAAGCAGGCGGCTTTGTTTCTGGAGAGCAGAGGACTGTACCCGGAGCGCGTTTTCGATCACGCGGCCACTCCTGCGGCTATGAGCAGGGAGCTTGCGCGAAACGGCGGGGAGCGGATTTTGCATGTGCGCGCCAAATGCGGGAGTACTCCTGCCCAGTCAGCAGCAGAGTTCCTCCATCTGCCAGCGGGAGGCGTCCTGGAGTGGGAGGAGACACACCCGGTCGTTCCTTGGATGAAAAAGCTGGCGTTTGACTGGTTTGCTGCCGCTGACGGGGAAGTTTTGCCTGCCCTGGCGGATTTTGCAGGAGCGGGTTGGGAGAGTGTGCCGCTTTTTTGCGCCGATGCGAAGACGCAGGAGGTGGCGAGACAAATGGGGTGGCGCGTCGTCATCGCCGAAGACGTGGAGAGCTTGGCCCGAGGAATCCATTCGCGAGAGCAGGTCGCCAGCGCAGCATGCAAGCTGTACGGCACCCCTTCTTTTCTTACGTAACAACAGATTGGCATGAAAGGAGGTAGTGCTCTTCGTGGATTGGAGTTACGTCGCCATCGCCATCGCCTTGTTTTTCGCCATGAATATTGGAGCCAGCGGGACCGCAGCCTCGATGGGGGCCGCGTACGGCAGCGGGGCAGTCAAAAACAAGCTGCTCGCCATGCTGCTCGTAGCCGTAGCGGCCTTGCTCGGGGCAGTGCTGGGCGGCGGCGAGGTCGTCAAGACGATCAGCGGGGGGATTATCCCTGCGAATCTGCTGACGATCGAAGCCGTTGTGATCGTTCTCGCTTCGGCCACGCTGACGCTTTTTGGGGCGAATCTGCTCGGGATTCCGCTCTCGACCAGCGAGGTGACAGTGGGGGCGATCGTGGGCGTGGGCCTAGCCTATCAGTCTTTGTTTGTCGGGCACATCCTCGTCATCCTGTTTTTTTGGGTCGTGGTCCCGGTGGCGGCCTTTATCGGGGCCTACGGGGCAGGCAAGCTGATTCGCCGCGTGGAGCGGCGCTGGCCGTCCTTGCAAAAGCCAGGCTCCAAAGGAGAGCGCTGGCTGACCTTTTTGCTCGTCGCCTGCGGTGTGTATGAAGCTTTTTCAGCGGGGATGAACAACGTAGCCAACGCTGTCGGCCCGCTCGTGGGAGCCGGACTGATGTCGACCGAAAACGGCGTGTGGCTCGGCGGACTGGCCGTCGCTGTCGGCTGTCTGCTCTTGGGAGGAAGAGTGCTGGAAACGAACGGCAAGAAAATTACCACCCTGTCGCTTTTGCAAGGAAGCGCGGTATCGGCTGCAGGCGGTACGCTCGTCATCATCGCTTCGCTGTTCGGGATTCCCGTGCCGCTGACTCAAGCCACGACTTGCGCCATTTTAGGCGTAGGCACGTCGGAGCGAGGCTTCGTCTTGTGGCAAAAAGGAATTATCAAGCAGATCATCATGGTCTGGATCGTCTCGCCAGTTTCTTCGCTGGTCGTTTCGTTCGCCTTTGTCCATCTGTTCCTGCGTTCGGATTTGTACACGCTGGTCGTGCTCGCCAGTGTTTTCGTGGCGACGCTCGGCTTCGTGGGGCTGATCCGGCTGATTCGCAGGGAAAGCAGTTCCATCAACGATCAAGGAGGGGGCATATGAGCCGTCTACACTACGACACGGCGACAGCCGAGCAGCTCGCTGCGATCAACAAAAGTCTCGCCAAGGGAGATACCGTGGATGTCATCAAGTGGGCCTACGAGACGTTTGCCGACGATTTGGTCTATTCGTGCAGCTTTGGGGCAGAAGCGATGGTGCTCATCGACATGATAAGCGATGTAAAAAAAGACGCTCGCGTCACTTTTCTGGACACCCATCTGCATTTTCCCGAGACGTACGAATTGATCGAGAAAGTGCGTGCGCGCTACCCCGACTTGCAATTGACGATCAAGGAGCCACAGCTTTCGCTCGCCGAGCAGGCAGCGGAATACGGCGACGAGCTGTGGACAACCCAGCCCGATCTGTGTTGCCATCTGCGCAAAGTACAGCCGATGGAAAGCGTGCTGAAAGGGACGGTAGCCTGGATGTCAGGGCTGCGCAGGGAGCAGTCCGCGACGAGGGCGGACGTCCAGTTTGTCAATCGCGACGAGAAGTTTCAGTCGCTGAAAATTTGTCCGCTGATCCACTGGAAGGCTGATGAGGTGTGGCAGTACATCCGCGTGTTTGAATTGCCGTACAATGCCTTGCACGATCAAAGCTATCCGAGCATCGGCTGCGCGCCGTGCACGCGTCCGGTCAAAGCGGGCGAGGACGAGCGGGCGGGCCGCTGGGCGCATTTGGGCAAGACCGAGTGCGGGCTGCATCTCGCCAAGTAAGCGTGGGAAAAGAGAACAACGGATATGGATGAGGAGGGCTTGAATGTGAGTGGTAGCATCCCGCATGGAAACGTACTGGTAAACCGTTTTGATCCGACTGCCGACCTGTCGCGCGCGACGGGCGATGTCGAGCTGGACGCTTTTGCGCTGTCAGACCTGGAGCTGATCGCCATTGGAGGGTACAGCCCGATTCGCGGCTTTTTGGATCGCCATGACTACACATCCGTCGTCGAGCGGATGAGACTCGCGGACGGCACCGTCTGGAGCATTCCGATTACGCTCCCTGTTCCGGCGACCGTGGCAGGCGCGCTTCAGCCAGGAGATACCGTGCGTCTGGTCTATCAGAAAGAGGTGTACGGCTTGCTGGAGATTTCCGACATTTACTCGCCGGACAAACGGCAGGAAGCCCGGCTCGTGTATGGCACGGATGACGAAAATCACCCTGGGGTGAAAAAGCTGCTGAGCCGCCCCGATATTTACCTCGGCGGGCCGATTACTTTGGTCAAACGGGCTGACAAAGGGCCGTTTGCCGACTACCACTTCGACCCTGCCGAGACGAGAGCCGCATTCGCCGAAAAAGGCTGGAAGACGATCGTCGGCTTCCAGACGCGCAATCCTGTGCATCGCGCCCATGAATACATCCAGAAATCGGCGCTGGAGATCGTCGACGGCCTGTTTTTGAATCCGCTCGTCGGTGAGACGAAGGCAGATGACATCCCGGCCGATGTGCGGATGAACAGCTATCAGGTGCTTCTGGAAAAATACTACCCGGCTGATCGGGTCAAGCTGGCCGTCTTCCCTGCCGCCATGCGCTACGCCGGGCCGCGCGAAGCGATTTTCCACGCCTTGGTGCGCAAAAACTACGGCTGCACCCACTTTATCGTCGGCAGAGATCACGCGGGCGTCGGCAACTATTACGGTACATACGACGCCCAGCACATTTTCCGCCAGTTCCAGCCCGAAGAACTGGGGATTACGCCGCTGTTTTTTGAGAACAGCTTTTACTGCTCGACCTGCGGCAATATGGCCTCAGCGAAAACGTGCCCGCACGGTTCAGAACATCATGTGGCGCTGTCGGGTACGAAGGTGCGGGAAATGCTGGCGCGCGGCGAAGCGCCGCCTCCTGAGTTCAGCCGTCCGGAAGTGGCGCGCGTGCTGATCGAAGGACTGCGGCCGATCTCGGTGTAACCGAGAAGGATGGAGTTTTTTTCAGAAAAAGAGAAAGGGGGACGCTCATGGCAAAGGAAGGAGTTGCCCACATCGTTTGGCATCCGACGACGGTGACGAAAGCAGATCGGCAGAGGCGGGCAGGGCACAAAAGCTGCGTCCTGTGGTTCACGGGGCTGTCTGGCGCCGGAAAATCGACGTTGGCCAATGCGGTTGAGCAGGAGCTGCATCAGCGGGGCCTGGCCAGCTACGTGCTCGACGGCGACAACATCCGCCACGGCTTGAACAAAGGGCTTGGCTTCGGAGAAGAAGACCGCAAAGAGAACATTCGCCGCATCGGCGAGGTAGCCAAACTGTTCGTGGATGCAGGCGTGATTGTGTTGACGGCATTCATTTCGCCCTATCGTTCGGATCGCGAACTGGCGCGCAGTCTGGTAGAGGCGGGAGAGTTTATCGAGGTGTACGTCAAATGCCCGCTGGAAGAGTGCGAGCGCCGGGACGTGAAGGGACTGTACGAAAAGGCGCGGCGCGGGGAAATCGGGCAGTTTACGGGAATCTCCGCTCCGTATGAGGAGCCGCTGCAGCCGGAGATTGTGGTGGAGAGCAGTGAACAGACGATTGAAGAGTCGGTTGCTGCCGTTCTGGCCTATCTGGAACAGGCGGGAATCCTCACCTATGAGAAAAAGCACGACGCGTAAATGCGCCGTGCTTTTTGTTTTGGCTGTGGATGGAATTAAGGGGTGGTTGTTTCCAATTCTTCCGCCCACTCGGCTTCCAGTTCTTTTTGCCATTTGAGATCGTCCAGCATGCTTTGCGCGAAGAGGCGCATGAAGCCTTTGTCGCTGAAGTTGTTGATCGCTTTTTCGTCTTTGTACAAGTCTTCTGCTGTCAGGCCAGCGTCTTTTGCCGGAACGTCGTACTTGGTCGCTTTTCCGAAGTTGTATGCGTATTGATCGGCGAACAGACCGATTGTCAGCGGTTGTTTCATTTCAGGCGCCTGGAAGGTTACGCTCAGGTCGCTCTTTTGGTGCACAGGCATTTTGTTTTTGTCTACGTAGAAGTCGAGGTTCCAAGCGAGGTTGTGGAAGCCTTCTTTTTTCATTTCTTCTACGATTTTTTCAGGCGTGTACACTTTGCCTGTTTCGTCCAGCCATGCTTTTGCTTCTTTCAAGCCTTCGGTGACGGTTGCTTCGGCGTTGGCGCGTTTTTCTGCCTCGGTCGTTTTGCCCATTTCCGGATACATTTCTTCGGTCAGGGAGTTGGTCAGAACCATCATGTCGATTGCGAACGCTTTTACGTCCTGGCTCGCTACCGCGTCGTTGGCTGTGAAGAAGAACATTTTCACCAGTTCTTTGGCGTCGATCTTCACCGTTACGTGAGTCGCTTCTACTTTTTCGCCGTTAGGCAGCGTGACGGTTTCGATGCCGAGGTTTTTCGCGTCAGCCAGCTTGTAGCCGTACTTGCCCACGTATTTTTTGATGAAGTCCAGCGTCAACTGGTTCATTTTGTCCTGGTATTCTTTCAGCTTGGCAGGGTTCACCTTGTCGTTTCCGTTCACGCCAGTGAGAGCGCCGGAAGCGTTCGCGTCGATCAGCAAGTATTTGCTGTCGAGCGGAGATTTTACGAATACTTTGTCATCGCTGACTACCAGCTCGACGGACGCTTTTTTGTCGCCAGTCCAGAGCTTGTTGTCGCGCAGTACCTTGTCGTCGTTCACTTCAAACTGAACCTTCGCATTTTTCAGATCGAGCTGGGATCCTTTTACAGTCACGCCCGCTTTCATGGCAGACAAGATCGCTTGTCCCTGTTTGTCCGGTGTCGCTTCCCCGAAAGCTTCCGGCAATTTGTCTACGTCGCCTGTCAGCTTCAAGGTTCCTTGGAAATCGTAGTTTGGTTTATCAATGGATGCCACGATAGAATCGCGCACCAGTGAAGCTTCACCAGCACATCCTGTCAGTACCAGCATCCCCGCGAGCAGCAGGGCGCTCCCCTTTTTCCACATGTGTGTTCCTCCCCTATGTATTTGTTTTTGTTCCCTCTATCTATTACGTCCAAAGAAAGAAAAGGTTTCGCAAATACGGAAAAAAATCACAATCGGCCTAAATCGCCGCTTGTTTCATGGTAAGATGAGAGGGAATAGATGGTTAGCAAAGAAAGGACGTTGCAGCATGTGGTTGTGGCTTCAAAAGCTGATGAAATTTTTTCAGGGCGAAGAAGAGCATGAAGAGACAGTGGAAGGGCGTCCAGCGGCAAGTCCCCCTGCAAGCCCCGCACCCCGTCAGCCCCAGGCGAAGACAAAAAGCATTTACCCGAAAGAACGGGTGAATAATCGCAATATAGACGATGTGCGTCCGCGCAGGGAGCGCCAGTTTCGCTTTCCTGTCGTGCCGGACGACTATTTGGAGAACAGGCGAAAAGAAAGAAGGAACCAGCAGGCAGCAGACGACGCCGTGCGCGCCCAGTCGGCTGCGCGCGAGCGGGGAGCGAGTGCGCGGGACACGCTTCGTCCGCGCGATGAACAGGTGCCGGAAAAGCAGGCGGAGACATTCGCAGACAGAAAGCCGGCTGTCTCTGCCGAGCACAAGCGCGACAGCCATCGTTGGCAGCCAGCCAGACAGACGGAAAGCGCGCAGCGCACTTCGCTGACGCCGCAGGAAAAGAAGGCGTACCGCCCGTCGGAGATCGTCTCGCCTGTTTACGGCAAGATCACCCCGTCTACACGCGAGGCGGAGCACCGCATCCACACAACAGGGGGAGTGGTGTATCCGCGACTGGAGCAGGAAGAGCATCTGCAGCAGATCAAGCAGTGGGAACAGGAAATTAGCGAGCGGTATTTTCCTGAGCAGAAAACGGTGGCGCAGGATAGGGAGACTGACGGAAATGCCAGCGGCGGCAAATCCGTCATTGAGATGGATGGAAAAGCGGAGAGCGGCAACGGGCAGGCGGATCGTACCGCCCGGTCGTTTGAGCGGCAAGCGGACGTGGTGGCGGAAGCCGAAGCGCAAGCGGCCGCTGCGGCAGTTGTGGAATCAGAGCAAGATGCGTTGGACAAGCCTGCGGTGCAGTTCCGGGAGTTGGGGGGCGCAGAGCAGGAGCGTGTCCGCCTGCGGCAAGAAGCGGAGTCGCTTGCGGTTGGGGAGACAGGAGTTGTGGAAGGAGAAAGTCGTGTCTTCGTGCAGGATAGGGCTGTTACGGAAAAGCTGTATGGGCGCGCAGAGCGCGTAGAGGTAGAAGAAGTGAAAACGGGTGAAGCCGTGTCAGCCAAGGGTGAGGAACCAGCGCTTCAAGGTGGCAGTGTGGCAGGCGCAACAAGTGGAGCGAGGGCCGCGGCTGATTTTGGCAGCGCGAGTCAGCAGTGTGGCGAAGTAGTGGGTGGTTTGGAAAATGGGGCCGAGTTGCTGGAAGGAGAAGCAATGGCAGCGGCCGGAGTGATAGGTGTGACGGGAGCCGCGGCAACTGGTGGAGCGATGGAGGCAGTGGGAGCAGTGGAAACTGCTGGAGCTGCGGAGACTGCTGGAGCAGTCGGGACAGTTGGCGCAGCGGAAACTGCTGGAGCTGCCGGAACAGTTGGCGCAACGGGAACTGCTGGTGCAACAGAAACAGTTGGCGCAGCGGACGACGTTGGCGAACCGGAAACAACCGGGGCAGCGCAAATAGCCAGATCGACCGAAACGGTTGGAGCATCCGAAATAACGGAAGCAGTTGAAGCAGCGGCAGAAACAGCGAAAGAACCCGAAGCAACTGTGGAAATGGTCCCTGAGCTGCACGAAGCGGAAGCAAGTGGGGAGACTTCCCCTCTCATAGCACCCGAGTCCCCGCTGGGGGCACGCCGAGAAGCGGCACTCCCATCGCGGCCAGAGCAGCAAGCAGAGCAACCAAACGATTCGGAGCGACCAACCTATCCGGAGCAACCGAGCCAAACCGCAACACAGCAAATGCTGGTCGCAGCGCTTGGCGACGTTGTGCGCACTGGGATCGAGGAAGGCATAACGGCTGCCTACAAGCGCATTCAGGAAGGCGAAGCCGCCCAACCTGCTGTTCCGTCCGGCGGCAGCGACACGGTCCGGCCAATCAACAGCGACAATGTGCCCGTTTCCGCTGAAGAAGAAAAGCAGGCGCCAGCCTACACATACGACGTCAATCGCCTGCTGGCGCGGGCCATGCCGGATGCCGAGGTGGAAGCTTCTGCTGCGGCGCAGGCGGCGAGTTCGGTTTCCGAGGCTGCTGCCCCAGACGCTTTGCAGGCACAGATCGCAAGGCCGTTACCGCCAGTGACCGAACTGCCAAGCGCCGGGCAAAAAGATGAGGGCACAGCGCAGCCAGCGCCTGGATTGGTGACGCCAAGTGCGCCAGGTACAGCAAGTACTCCAAGCGCCCCAGGTGCGGCAACCACCCCATCCCCCGGCCCTCACTCTCAGCCGCAGCCACCAGCCGCAGCGGATAGCCAGGAGCCGCCGTATTGCCTGCCGACGCTTGCGCTGCTCAATCCGAGCCCGCCGATAAGCGATGACGACGATGAGCATACGCAACTGCAAAAGCTGCTTTTGGAAGAGACTTTATCCAACTTCAACGTCAGCGCGAGCGTCGTCGGCATCGTCAAAGGCCCGTCTGTCACGCGCTTCGAGCTGCAGCCGGCCCCAGGGGTGAAGGTGAACAAAATTACCAGTCTGATCGACGACATCAAGCTGAATCTGGCAGCCAAGGACATTCGCATCGAGGCGCCGATTCCAGGCCGCAACGCCATCGGGATCGAGGTGCCGAACTTGGCGAGCCGGCCCGTGCTGATCGAGAAAATCATCGGCTCGGAAAAATTTCAGCAGCATCCATCGCCATTGGCCGTGGCGCTTGGCATGGACATCGGCGGCGAGCCGATTATTGCCGATATCAAAAAAATGCCGCACGGCCTGATCGCAGGCTCGACCGGATCGGGGAAAAGCGTCTGCATCAACTCGATCATTGTCAGCCTGCTGTACAAGGCGACGCCGGAGCAAGTCAGACTGCTGTTGATCGACCCGAAAATGGTCGAGCTGGCACCGTACAACCATTTGCCGCATCTCGTGACGCCTGTGGTGACGGAGGCCAAGCAGGCGACAGCGGCGCTGAAATGGGCCGTCGAGGAAATGGAAAAGCGCTACGCTTTGTTCGTCGACGCAGGTGTGCGGGATATTGACCGCTACAACCAGACGACAGACGACCAGTTGCCGTATATCGTCATCATCATCGACGAGTTGGCAGACCTGATGATGGTTTCTCCGCAAGACGTGGAGGACTGCATCATCCGGATCGCGCAAAAGGCACGCGCCTGCGGCATTCACTTGTTGCTCGCGACCCAGCGCCCGTCCGTGGACGTCATCACGGGCAATATCAAGGCAAACGTGCCGACGCGCCTGGCGTTTGCCGTATTCTCCCAGGTCGACTCGCGCACGATTCTCGACCAGTCCGGGGCAGAACGATTGCTGGGCAGAGGGGACATGCTGTTTCTGGAGAGCGGCACGACGCCTGTGCGCTTGCAGGGCAACTTTGTTTCCGACGACGAGATCGAAAGAATTACGCAGACGATCAAGAAGCAGCGAAAGCCGGCGTACCTTTTCAGCAAGGAAGACCTGGAGCAGCAGGTGCAATCCTACGATGTGGGCGACGATCCGCTGTACATGGAGGCGCTCCTGTTTGTGGCGGAACAAGGCCAGGCTTCGGCATCGGGACTGCAGCGCCGCTTCCGGGTCGGCTACAACCGCGCAGCGCGCCTGATCGAAATGATGGAGGCAGACGGCTACGTCGCCGGACAGAGCGGAGGCAAGGCGCGGGCGGTGCTCATCACGCGCGAGGACGCGCAAGCAGTGGTGGACGGCTCGACTTTGCTGTAAAGAAGAAAGGTCAAGGAAGCAAAAAAGCTTGCCCAGGGCGGCAAGCTTTTTTGTCCATAAGTTTAAGAATGGATAAGATTCTGATCCAGCTCATCCAGTATAAGGCCAACTTGGCTGGACCCACGGCTTGGGGCAGCCAAGTTTTCCAATAGCCGGATCGTATTTTACCGTTAGGATGGAACTTCGTACTTTTCTTCTTTCGTTTGTACGAATGAAGGGATTGTAAAAAGATATAGCATCCCTAAAAGCAGCATTGCTCCGCCAACGACGCCAAAGAGCATTTCAATGCGAAGCATAGACGGGAAAGTCCAAGCAATAAAGGCCAGAGACAGTGACTGAAACAAACTCGATACGGGGTCAAGAATCCCCCGAAATCTTCCCATCATGTTCGGATTCACCATTTGCGGTATCCATCCATAAAAAGAAATGTTAATAAACGCCACAGCAACGGAAAAGAAAAAGTGAAAAATCAAGAATAGAACAATCGTAGGGGACAAGCCTGCGAGGATGACGAAGATTCCCGAGAAAATCAGGCTGAAAGTCAATACCATGTACAGTTTGATTCTCTTCGTAACTTTGGGGCTTAGCGCACTTCCCAGCAAGATGCCGATTCCGAAAACGATCGTTTCGATTACGGACATTTCCTCGTAGAAATGGGGAGACAGTTTGTATTTTATGATAAAAATAGGAATGATTCCTATTCCTCCATTGACTACTCCCAGTATGGCAGAACCAAGCGTTAGCAGCAGCAACACCCGATCGTAAACAATGTATTTTACCCCCTCAATAAAATCCGTGAACAGTGCTTTAATTGTATGTAGTCCTTTCCAATCGGTGCTCCCGTTCGGTTTCCGAACAGATAGCTCGATTTTGCACGAATAAATGAGCATGGCTGAAATCAACAAGCAGATGAAGTCCAGCAAAAATGCACCTTGGACTCCCAAATTCCAATAGACTACCGCGCCGATCCCACTCCCGAAAAGCAAAAATACACTTCCGAGCATAGAGTTTAATCCAGCGGCAAGGGGATATTCTTCTTTTGATAGTACGCCTTGAATGATTGCACTTTGGGCGGGAGGAAAAAATTTCCCTACAGCACTTCGGAGAAAAATGGCTAAAAAAATGAAGGCAAGCGAATCGTACCAAATGCAAATCATTAGACATACAGTGAGAAATGCGCGAATCAGATCGCAATGGACCGCTATTTTCTGACGGTCAAAGCGATCCGCAAAAACGCCGATAAACAGAAAAACGACCAATGCGGGTGCGGCATGCATCATGTCTTTCATGGTAGTGTAGTACGGTTGTTGGCTAAATTTATCAAGCAAATAAAATGTGATCGCCATAATCCCGATGACATTTCCCAGTTGCGAAGTAAATTCTGCGAGAAAAAGTTTCAAATAGTTTGCGTTTCTGAAAAGGTGGAAGACGTTATTTGGACCCATCCATATCGAATCCCTTCAGCATTGTCCGTTTGTATCCCGACACCTATTGATTTTATTTTCGTTATTTTCGAAAAAACGTTTTCAATCGTGTGGTATAGTTATCGGATTCTATTAAGAAAATATTTACAATTATGTTTATTGTTAGCTCTTCACCATTAAACGTGCTTGATCTTCCTCTAGCGTAGTTTTTCACTTTTTTATATGGCTGGTTTACACTCCAGCCGAATTCGAATCTTGAACCGCTCGATGTTGCGATACCCATAGGCTCGTCGCTTGATGACTTTCACTTTGTTGTGTGTCCCTTCAATCGGAGCATTTGTAACTCGAAACGAAAAATAATTCTGAACCGACTGTCGCCATTGAACGATTGTTTTTGCAATCGAACGGACGGCAGAGGTGGGAGATGTGAGGTGCTCGGTTATCCATTGTTGGAGTGCTTCTTTTCCCGACTCTTCTGTCTGAGCTGCATATACCGTTCTCATGTGCTGAAGAGCGTTGTAAGGCGTTCCAAATGGGGATCTTGAGCGAACCAGGCTTTCAATTCCTCCTGTTCCTCAGGTTTCAGTTTATCAGGAGATGTGTGGAGCAGACGTTGTTCATGTCTACCCCGGCGATGAGTTCCCCGCGAACGGGTACGTTTACGAGCAGCTTCTAACGATTTGGAGAAGAGCTGAATGACGTGGAACTTGTCCGCTACTACCGTGGCATCCTTCCAAACACCGCGAACCGTCTCAGCCATTCCAGGAGCCAAGTCTGTCACAACAACCTGTGGAGGCGTAGCAAAGGGCCAGTTCATGAGAGCCTGACGAACCTGCTCACGTGAACGCCCTTCTGTAACCTGCCAGATATGCCCGCTTTGTGCATCCATGAGGTTGACACCGTACTTGTGTCCTTTTTGGAGAGCAAACTCGTCCAGACAGACCATAGTAGGCGTAAGATGATCTTGGGGCTTAGCGAGAAGCTGAGGAGCCAGTTGGTAATACCACCGTTCCAATGTCGTATAGCAGATTCCGAGTTGTTTGGAAACGCTAAGCAAATCCCTCTTCTGACACAACTCAACGGCCATTTGACGAAACGCAAAAGTAGCCGTTCCTCGATAGGGAATTCCATCCCATTCGAGAGTCCAGGTGATCTGGCAATCGTGGCAACGTTGTCGATATACAGGAACACGTACCCAGACAGTACCCCATGAAGAAATAAAGCGGTGACGAAGAAGACGGTACCCTGGGCGAGCATGATTGGTGCTCTCTTTCAGGCAGAGAGGACACAGATGAGAGGCTGGATTGGGAGTGAGAGTCACTACCCAATCGGTTTCAGTCGTTTTGTCCCAATGGGAAAGTTGAAATGATGGAAGGCCGATTAAGTCTGTGGTAAACTGGTTAGACAACGTAGATTTCCTCCTATCTTGTGATGGTCAGGACAACTTTCACGATAGAGGAACATCTACGTTTTTTCAATGTCTAGCACGGGTTATGGTGATGAATCTTATTGTTTACTAAAACTATCAAAAAAACAACACTTTCCAGCAATTCGAACGTAGAAAATTGCCTCCGTCCGGGAACGATGGCAGTTCATCATAACCAACGGCTGCCGTGTTCATGAAAATACGGTGTCTCTATTGTGGATCAGCTTCATCCCAAAACATAGGAGGGAGCGCGTCGCTTTGGACAGTTCAACGCAGTCCGCGACATGAAGGGGCACGCGTGCCATCCCGCTGTCACGCGGATATCGTGCGGGGGAGCAGGAGGAATATTCAACATTTTCTGTCAAATTCGTTGCCGAAATATTCGGCAGCATATATGCTATAGGATAGATTGTGGCGATAGCTGGAAGGGGACCAAGACAATGAATCCGCTTGCAAAAAAGTATCAGCAAATCGATGACCAGATCGTGTTGTTCAACGAGGAGTATTACTTGAGCGTGGAGAAACTCGACATTTCCTCCCTGACACAAGAAACGAGGGAAGCGTTGTTCAACCACCTCTACGATTTCGACAGCAGCGATATGGAGCTGGAAATCGACGTGTCCGAGGAAGATAAAGGAGTTTGGTACCTGCAATTGCTCGTGCCGCACGTGTTGACGTTGCCCGAAGCGGCGAAAAGGCGCATCGGGCAAGGCGCGGAGCAGCTTGCCCAGCATCTGGCGGGACGGGTGGGAGCACTCGGTCAGGTACGTCTGCAAAACGACGAAATCTACGAATACGTGAAGCGGTACAATCCGGATTTGGAGCGGATCGCCTAGTAAAAAACATCTCTTCTGCCCTGTGCGCAAGCAGGGAGGAGGGATGTTTTTTTGTGCAGATAAGCATGCAACAGCTTCTTAACCAGTAGGCGTACAACGAAGGCTCCGCCAAATGGCTTGGCGCCGGCACGTTTTGCAAGGGAAAGTCAGAAAGTCGGGGTTAGCTTTTCGCGGTCTTGGTCGCCAGCCACGTGCAGGCGGTCTTGTTTGTCGTGGTCGCGATCCACTCGCACGGCTGCCCGTTGACAGGCGTTATCAGCCGGAGTGTGTCGCCTTTGATCCCGCCGTATTTCACCGATGAGCTGGGAGGCGTGCTGGCGTAGACGATTCGCTCGTTCATCGCCACGCTGGGGAGATAGGAAGAGTTGTCAGAGCTGTAGCCGCTCGTCAGACTGATGGGGACAGGCACGTTTTTCATAGAGAGCGTAATTTTGTCTGCGGTTTTGTGGTAGAACATCTTTCCGCTGACCTGGCTGAAGTCTCCGCCGTCTACGGTGAGAAAAAGCGGATAGGAGCCGGAGCCATACAGGGAGATGACATGATTGGAGCCGGAGTAGCGGTTGTTTTCCAAATAAACATGCCCGCAGCGGTTCAAAAACAGGTTTTGCCTGAGCCGCGTATCGAACGAACAGTTGCGGACGGTAATAACTCTCTCGGACGGGACATCCCACGGATCGACGCTGAGCGCGTAGCCGTCAATGACAGCGGCGGTATCGGCTGCCTCAAAGCTGCAACCGTCGAACACGAGGCCGACGTTGTCGTAGTCGACGGAAAGGCCGCTGCCAACCGTCCTGGCCGCTCCTTGCGCGGTCGTGTGCAGGACCCATTTGCAGTGGGCGAACGTCATGTTCCGCATGAAATTGACGCGGTTTTTTTGATCGGCAGCGGTGTAAAAGGTGGAGGCGCTGATCGTGCCCGTCAAACAGCTCAGGCTGAAGCTCGCCATGGAAACGAGCTGGCTCGCCTGCACGACAATCGGCGCGGACGTATGTCCCTCCAGATCAAGCTGCTGCCGACAGTGGACATTGCTCAGGTTCACCAGCATCGGACGGCTGCCGTCGTAGGCTTCGTTCAGTTCGACTTCAAAGCGGTCGCATAGTACATTGGCGGCGTTCAGCCGTTCCAGGCCGCCCGTTACGGTAATGTCCGAGCGGGTGCGCGTCCGGCTGTCGCTGTAAAAATCGCTGATGGAAACCGAGCGGACGTAGCAGTTCGCCTCCCCGGCGAAGTAAAAATGGTCGGCGACCCCGTCCGTGCACCAGATGTTTTGCAGCAGCACGTAGTTGAGATAGCTGCCAGGCCCGTCGCCGCGAATGTAAAAGTCGGCGGAGTGCTCGTAGGCGTACGGGTCTTGCGGCACAGGATTTTCGCGCGCATTGGAGTCGATTTTCAGATTGGACACGACGAACGAATCAGCGTCCCCGCCCGCAGAGGTGATCGAAAACAGCCACCGCCAGTCTGCCGCAGTAGAATTGGCCTTTCGCTTCAAAACGGAAAAAGGACCGGCGCCCTGCATCACCAGGCTTTTGCCTTTTCCTAGTGTGACGGCCAGTTTCGTAGGTTCAATGACGTAGGTCCCGGGCGGTAAATACAACGGAAGTTGCTGCTGGACCGCGGCTGCCAGAGCGGCCGAAAGCGCTTGCGTATCATCGCTCACCCCGTCTCCCCTTGCGCCATACGTCTTCACATCAAGCATCATGCACCCATTCCCTCCATCTCGTCAATTCGACAACACAAGATTGTCTTTCTTTCATTTCATTCAAAAACGAAAAAATGTTGACAACCATTTTGCAAAAAAGGTGACCGTTTGCCCAAGGCGTGTGCAAGTCGTCCTGCGACCTCTTTCATCCTGCTGGCATATTTGTCCTAGAACCTCCGTATGAATAAGCAAAGAGGTGGAAAGTATGTCGATTTTAGTGACAGGCACTGCTGGCTTCATTGGATTTCACGTAGCGAAAAGACTTTTGGAAGGAGGGGAAGTCGTATGGGGGGTGGATAATTGCAACGACTACTACGATCCCCGCTTGAAGGCGAAAAGGCTGGAAATGCTCCACGCGTTCGAACAGTTCCACTTCTATAAAGCAGATATTGCCGATCAGACGACAATGGACGGGTTGTTTCGCAAAATACGACCGGAACGGGTCATCCATCTGGCGGCGCAGGCTGGCGTCCGCTACAGCCTGGAAAATCCGCATGCCTACACAACCTCCAACATCGCGGGCTTCCTGCACATATTGGAAGGCTGCCGACAGACGGGAGTCAAGCATTTGCTCTACGCCTCGTCAAGCTCTGTGTACGGAGGCAACAAAAAGCTGCCTTTCTGCGAGACAGACCCGGTCGATGAGCCGAACAGCCTGTACGCCGCGACGAAAAAAGCGAACGAGCTGATGGCGTACACGTACAGCCACCTGTACGGCATTCCTGCGACAGGACTGCGTTTTTTCACCGTGTACGGACCGTGGGGACGCCCCGATATGGCGCTGTACACATTCACCAGGGCCATCCTGGCGGGAGAGCCTGTCCGCGTGTTCAACCACGGAAAAATGATAAGAGATTTTACGTACATTGACGATGTAGTGGAGGGAATCCACCGGCTCATGGGACGGCAGCCAGAGCCGCAGGACGGCAAGCCGCCGCACCAGGTTTTGAATATCGGGAACCATCAGCCTGTAGAACTGCTACAGTTCCTGGCGATTTTGGAGCAAAAGCTGAACAAACCCGCAAACCGCCACTATATGCCCATCCAGCCGGGCGACGTTCCGGCTACATTTGCCTCCGTTGATGCCCTTTATGCGGAAACAGGCTTCCGCCCCCAGACGCCAATCGAGGTAGGAATTTCCCGCTTTGTCGATTGGTACCTCCACTATTACGGTGACGCCCATGCGTAAAAAAGTAGGAGTCGTAGGACTCGGGTACGTCGGATTGCCTGTTGCGGTCGCATTTGGGGAAAAGCTGCCTGTGATCGGGTACGATGTGGACGCGAGACGAATCGCTGCGTTGCAGACGGGCCGGGACGAGACGGGGGAACATACGGCGGAGGAGCTGGCGCGCACGAGCGTCACTTACACCGATGATCCCGCCAGGCTTGCGGAGTGCGACTTTATTATCGTCACCGTGCCTACGCCAGTCGATGAGGCCAAACGTCCCGATTTGCGCGCGCTGCTCTTCGCCTCGGAAACGGTCGGGAAGCATATGCAGCCTGGGACGATTGTCGTCTATGAATCGACGGTTTACCCTGGCGCGACAGAGGAAGTGTGCGTGCCAGCGCTGGAGCGCTCGTCCGGGAAGCGCGCAGGCGAAGACTTTTTTGTCGGCTATTCTCCCGAGCGGATCAATCCCGGGGACAGGGAGCGCAGGCTCGCCCGGATCGTCAAGGTCGTCTCCGGCCAGGACAGGGCGACTTGCGACGAGATTGCCGACATGTACGCGCTGGTAGTAGAGGCAGGCATTCATAAAGCGTCCTCCATCCAGGTCGCAGAAGCTGCCAAAGTCATCGAAAACACGCAACGCGATCTGAATATCGCCCTGATTAACGAGCTGGCAATCATTTTTGACCGATTGGGCATCGCGACAGCGGACGTGCTGGAAGCGGCCGGAACGAAGTGGAACTTCCTTCGGTTTACGCCAGGGCTGGTCGGCGGCCATTGCATCGGAGTCGATCCGTACTATTTGACCTATAAGGCCGAGAGCGTCGGCTATCATCCGCAGGTCATCCTGGCGGGACGCCGCATTAACGATGGCATGGGAAAATTCGTCGCCACTTCCCTGGTCAAGCAGATGATCTGGCGCCATATCCCGATTCAAGGCTCGCGGGTGACGATTTTGGGGATGACCTTCAAGGAAAATGTCCCGGATATTCGCAACAGCCGGGTCATTGATATCGTCCACGAGCTGCGGGAGTTCGGGGTCGAGGTGCAGGTGACGGACGATCTGGCGGACTCGGCGAAGACGTGGGCGGAGTACGGCATCAGGCTTCGGGATTGGGACGATTTGCAGCCCGCCGACGCACTGGTTCTGGCCGTTCCGCACGCGAAGTACGCGCATCTTGGCTGGGAGGAACTGTCGTCTTTGCTGCACGGAAGGTGCGGCGTGATCGCGGATGTGAAAAGCGTGCTGAATCAAAAAACATGCCCGTCTGACATCGTTGTCTGGCGTTTGTAGAGCCAGCCACGATGAACGAATGCAGACAGCCTGGAGCGATGAATATGAGCTACCGGAAGAGAAGATTCTGGTTAAGCTTATCGGACGCAGGAATTATCAGTATAGCTGTATGGCTGGCCTGCCTGGTTCGATTTGATTTTTCACTTGCGGAAATAGGCGATTATCAGCCGATGTATCTGATAATCGGACATGTACTGTTCGTTTTGGCGGGGATGCACGTGGCCGAGTTGTACCGTCCCGTCTACCGCTACGTCAGCGCAAACGAGCTTGTTTCGATTGTCAAGGCGACGAGCCTGTCTATCCTTGCGCTCAGCTTCGTTTTGAACAACGTGGGACATTGGCTGTTTTTGTCCGTCCGTTTTCCGCTCTCGCTGTTTTTGCTTACGTGGACGTTCGTGCTGGCGGGAATTACGGGCTTGCGCTTCGTCTGGAAGTGGTGGAACGAGGAGCGGGAAAAAAGAAGCCAGGACCGCAGGCGGACACTGATCGTCGGAGCGGGCAGCGCAGGCGTGCTGGTCGCTCGCGAGATGAGGCGGTCGCCTCTGTCCGAGCAGCGGCCGATCGCGTTCGTTGATGACGAGCCGAGCAAGCAAAACTTGCGCGTGTACGGCTTGCCCGTCGTCGGAAAAAGAGAGGACATCCCCCGCATCGTGCAGCGGCAGGCCATTTCGGATATCGTCATCGCCATGCCGTCCGCTTCCCGGCAGACGATCCGCGAAATTTTTGACATTTGCAAAACGACGAAAGCGAGCGTCAAAATTTTGCCGCACGTCTCCGATATTCTCAGCGGCAAAATCAGCATGAACATGATTCGCAACGTCAGGCTGGAGGATTTGCTGGGACGCGAGCCAGTGGAGATCAACCTGGAGGAAATCACCGGCTATTTGCGGCAGCAGGTCGTGCTCGTCACAGGGGCCGGGGGCTCGATCGGCTCGGAGCTATGCCGCCAGATCGCCCGCTTCGGCCCGGCGAAGCTGCTTTTGCTCGGGAATGAGGAAAACGGCATTTTTGAAATCAGCCTGGAACTGGGGCGGCTGTTTCCCGAGCTGCCTACGATCAGCCTGATTGCGGATATTCGCGACCGGCAGCGAATAGCTGCGATCATGAGCGAGTACCGCCCGTCCGTCATTTTTCATGCGGCCGCCCACAAGCACGTGCCGCTGATGGAGCAAAACCCGAGCGAGGCGTTGAAAAACAATGTGTTGGGAACGAAAAATGTCGCGGAGTGCGCGCTGGAAGCGGGAGCGAAGCATTTTATCCTGATCTCGACCGACAAGGCGGTGAATCCGACTTCTATGATGGGCGCCACCAAGCGCATCGCCGAGATGCTGATCCAGGGCTACAACCGTTTCGGGCATACCCGCTTTGCTGCCGTTCGCTTCGGCAACGTGCTCGGGAGCAGAGGCAGCGTCGTCCCGATTTTCCTCGATCAGATTCAGGCGGGCGGTCCGGTGACGATCACCCATCCGGACATGGAACGGTTTTTCATGACGATTCCCGAAGCGGCCCAGCTAGTGATTCAGGCCGGAGCGCTGGCGCACGGCGGAGAGATTTTCGTGCTCGACATGGGCAAGCCCGTCAAGATTGTCGATATGGCGATGGACCTGATCCGCCTGGCAGGTTTGGAGCCGGAAAAAGATATCCCGGTTGTGTACACGGGAATCCGTTCAGGCGAAAAGCTGTATGAAGAACTGTTGACCGCAGAAGAAGGGCTGACCTCTACTTGCCACGACCGAATTTTCATCGGCAAGCCGCTCGACTTTTCCTGGAGCGAGCTGTTGACGGCCATTTCCCGCCTGGAGCAGCTTGCGAAAAAAGGCGGGATGATCGAGGACGCTTCCACGATCATCGAAATATTGCAAGGAATCATTCCTAATTATCAATCTTCCTCCCAGCCGAAAGAAGAGGCAAAGCCCGTGCCGTATTCGGTAGCGACAGGATGATGGAGATGACGAGGACGAAGAGGGCAGCACGGAAAAAGAAGTGGAGACGTCTGCTGCTGCTCGGAGGAATCGCTTGCCTGCTCGCCGTGGGAGGGTACGGGGCATATGTGTACGTGTCGCTGCAAGAGACGGCGAAGAGCATGTACGTCCCGATCCGGACGCAAAAGTCGCTGGCGTCTTCCGCGCCCCCGGCATCGTCTGGGCAGCAGCCGTTGCACAGGCAGGCGCAGTCCTCGCTTCCGCAGCAGGAGTCAGTGCCAGCGGAAGCGCAGGAGCCGTTCACGGTGCTGCTGCTCGGGATCGACGAGCGGGAAAACGACAAGGGGCGCTCGGATGTCATTCTCGTGCTGACGGTCAATCCGCAGGCAAAGTCGGCGCTTTTGGTCAGCATCCCGCGCGATACGCGCACGCAGATGGCCCAGACGAAGACGATGGATAAAATCAACCACGCCTACGCTTTTGGCGGGCTGCAGCAGGCAGTGGACACGGTGGAGCAATTCATCGCGACTCCCGTTGATTATGTCGTGGCAGCGAATATGGAAGGCTTTGCCGGGATTATTGATACATTGGGCGGCGTCGAGGTAGACAACCAGCTCGCCTTCACCTACGCAGACTACCACTTCCCGCTCGGCCCCATCCAGTTGGACGGCAAGCAGGCGCTCGTCTATGCGCGCATGCGCTACGAGGACCCGCGCGGCGATCTCGGCAGAAACGAGCGGCAGCAGTTGATTTTGAAAGCGCTGATGCAAAAGAAGGCGGCTTTGGCGTCTCCCGCCACGTTGAACGGAGTGCTGGAAACGATGGCCAAATACGTGAAGACGAACATGACGTTTGCCGACATGAAAAGGCTCGTCCAGAACTACAGCACAGCCGTATCGAGCGTGGAGACGATCCGCATGGAAGGAAAGGGCCAGCTCATCAACGGGATCTACTACTATATCGTCAGCCCGGAAGAGCGAAAAAAGCTGATCGAGCGACTGTCCGCTTTTCGCAAGCTGGCGGAGCCGGCCCACAGTCAACTGCCGAATCAAGCTAGTGACAGCCTGGAGGGGCGAAGGGGGGAGCAAAATGAATGAAACCGTGAATCTGCGGGAAATATTGCTGGTCTTGTCCAAACGCTGGGTCGTGATCTTGCTGGTTACTTCTATTTTTACGATCGGGACGGCACTCGTCAGCGTCTTTCTGTTGACGCCGATCTATCAGGCCAAGACAGAAATTTTGGTGAATCGCTCCTTGAACTCGAATCCGGAAGGGGTATTGTCCGTAGCCGAGATTGATTCCAACCTGAAGCTGATCGAGACGTACCGGGTCATCATCGAAAGCCCGCGGGTGATGGAGCGGGTCGTGGAATCGCTCGGACAAGGGGCGAGCATGGAGGCGCTCTTGCTGCACACGAAAGTAGAGCCTGTCAAAGATTCGCAGGTGATTTCCATTACGGTGGAAGACCCCGATCAGGCGCGAGCCGTGCTGATCGCCAATACGATTGCCACGACCTTTCAGGTAGAAGTCGTCAAAATGCTGAGCATGAACAACGTGCACATTCTCGCAGAGGCGCGCCATAACCCGGCGGCCAAACCCGTCAGTCCCAAGCCGCTGCTCAACTCGATCATCGGCTTCGTGCTCGGGCTGGCGTCTTCCATCGGCGTTGTGTTTTTCATGGAGCATCTCGATACCCGGCTGCGCTCGGAAAAGGAAGTGGAGGAGTATTTGGGACTGCCTGTGCTCGCCACGATTGCCGTCATTGACAAGAAGTCGAAAAAGCATTTTCGGAAAAAAAGGGTGGAGGAGGTGAGAGGCGAGTATGAGAAGGCAGAAGCCTGACGATCGCTATCAAAAGCTGATCGCTCACTGGGAGCCGCTCTCCCCGCTGGTGGAAGGCTACCGGACCTTGAAGCTCAACATTTTGTTTTCCACGCAAGGGCAGAAGCTGCAGACGATTTTGGTCAGCAGTCCGGGCGCATCAGAAGGCAAGACGGTCACGGCGGCCAACCTGTCGCTGATGATGGCAAAAGATCGGCGCAAGACGGTCCTGATCGATTTCGACCTGCGCAATCCCCGTATCCACTTCACGTTTGAGATGCCGAATCTGTACGGGGTCAGCTCCTATATGAGCGGCATGTGCCAGTTTTCCGACATCGTCCAGGACTCCGGCGTGCCCCACCTGTCCATCATCACCGCGGGGCCGATTCCGCACAGTCCGGCGGAGCTTCTGGGAACGCCGCGCCTGCTGGAGTTGCTGGAGAGGCTGCGCAGCAATTTTGACGTGGTGATCGTGGACAGTCCTCCGCTGATCGTGAGTGACGCGATGGTGCTGGCCCGGGAAACAGACGGGTGCGTGCTCGTGGTCGATGCCAGCAAGACGAAGCGGGACCCGGCGGTTCGCGCGGTCGAGCAGTTGAAAACGGCTGGCGCCAACCTGCTCGGAGTCGTGCTGAACAACAAAAAACTGGGGAAGCGGGAAGGCTACTACGGTTATGGCTACATGGAATAGTCGAGTCAGAAACGGGAGCGATTAGCGCCGATGAATGCCCTCAAGTTAGTCTGGCACAAGCAACTGGCCAAAGTGCGCGGCAACCGGGATGTACACGAAGTGCTGCACGGTTCTGCGATTACGTTTTTGTTTCGGCTGTTCGGGTTCGTCCTGCTCTATACGCTGCAGTTGTTTATCGCAAGAGAGTACGGGGCGGGCAATCTGGGCGTCTATTCGCTTGCGATCACCCTGCTTAATATCGGGATGGTGCTGGCGCTGTTTGGCACCGACACGGCGATTATCCGCCTGCTGGCCGAGTACCGCGCGCAAGGAGCGCTGGCAAAGATTCGGCAGCTTTTTGGCAAGGTGGCGCTTTGGACGTTTCTGCCTTCGCTGTTGTTGTCCGGGCTGTTCTACTTGTTTGCGGAGCACATCTCCCGCTACGTGTTTGCAGGCGAGCTGCCAGCCGGGACACTGCGGGTCATCGCCTGGATGCTGCCGTTCGTCTCGCTCGGCAGACTGTACGCCTCGGCTTTTCGCGCGCTGCACCGCGTGACCGCGTCCGTGATCGTCGACACCGTCGGCATGCGCTTTTTGCACCTTCTGTTTCTGCTTATCGCCCTGCCTTTGTTCGCTCCGACCTCGCAGCTTCTGATCGGCTTGCTCGCAGCAGCCGTCATGTTGAACACGCTGTACGGCATGGCGAAGTGGCATGTTTTGTCCCGGGACTTTCGGGCGGGCGTACAGCCGCTGGAGCAGGAGGCAGGTCCGGCAATCAGCTTCCGCGCGCTTTGCACGATGGCGCTTCCGATGTATTTGAGCGCCTCCATGGAGCTGGTGATGAGCTGGACAGACACGATCATGCTCGGAATTTTTACGGACGCGGAGACAGTCGGGGTGTACAGTGTCGTCATTCGGCTCTCGATGGTGACGAGCTTCGCGCTCATTTCGATCAACACGATGCTTTCGCCGAAATTTTCGGAGATTTACGCCCGCGGCGATCTGGACGGGCTGAGGAAAATGATTGCGTTTGCCAATCGGCTCATTTTCTTCGCGTCTGCGCCGATCAATTTGCTCGTCGCCATTTTCGCCGCGCCGCTGCTCGGGCTGTTTGGCGAAGAGTTCGCAGCAAGCAGTCTCGTCCTGGTCATCCTCTGTCTGGGACAGTTCATCAACTTTTCCTCGGGCAGCGTGATCCCGCTCTTGACCATGACAGGACATCAGAAGACGGCGCGTAATATTCTCGTTTTTTCCGCCTTGCTGAACATTTGCGGAAACGGCCTGCTGATCCCCTGGCTCGGCATTACGGGAGCAGCCATCGCTACTGCGATCAGTTTAAGCTGCCGGGACATTTGCGCTTCGTATTGGGCTTATCGGTATTTCGGGTTTCGCACGTGGTATATTCCGTTCTTCTCTGAAAAAAATTCCGTCTTGCTACGAAGACGAGGTCATGAAGAAGGTGGCTTACGGTGAAAGAAGACTTGTATCCGAGCATGTTTTGGGACAGCGAGAAGATTCGGAAATACCGGATTCAGGTGCAAAAGCCATGGGTTCGCGAGGAATTTTGGTCGTACTACTTTTCCAGGCGCATTTCCATCTACGTGAGCCTGTTTTTGTCGAAAAAGCAGCGCGTCTCGCCGAATGCCATCACGCTTGCGGGAATCGCTGCCGGCCTGATCGCTGCTGCGGCCTTCATGTACGGATCGGCGGCTGCCTTTTTAATCGGTTGTTTTTTTTATCAGATGTGCTATCTCGCTGACTGTGTGGACGGGGAAGTCGCCCGCATGAACAACCAAAGCAGCAGGGGCGGCGTCTGGCTGGATATCGGGCTGAACTACTCGCTGTATCTCGTTTCGTTCGCGGTGATCTACGGGGTCGCCAAAAGCCAGCCGACGCTCGGGCCTTATTTGATCTACTTGATCCTGTTTACGATTTTTACGGAAATTTTGGCGACGAATGGCTCGGATCTCGCCTTTGGCCAGGGGAAAATCTCGCACGAAACCGTCTCCATGCGCAAGCGCAGCAAGTGGGTCGATGCCGGAGTCTTTTTGTTTCTCACCCAGACAGGCTTCCAGAGCGGGGTGCTGATCGCAGCCGTGATGTGGGCAATTAGCGGCCAGCATCAGTTTCTCGATTTGTGGACGGCCTACCATCTGCTGATCGGACTTCTCCGAGCGCTTTACAAGCTGAAGCTGAACGTCAAATACGTCACGGCATCGAGGCAAGAGGGAGGGGGAAGTAAATGAAGGCTCTG
Source organism: Brevibacillus sp. NSP2.1 (assembly GCF_000470975.2). NCBI lineage: Bacteria > Bacillati > Bacillota > Bacilli > Caryophanales > Paenibacillaceae > Brevibacillus > Brevibacillus sp. NSP2.1. The sequence continues at coordinate 1,610,598 of NZ_CP048274.1, forward strand.
CTCATGGCGGCGGGACTCGGCTCGCGAATCAGCGGGCAAATTGACGGAAGTCCCAAGTGCACGGTTGATATCGGGAACAAGGCGTTGATCGAGAATACGATCTCGGAGCTGAAGCGAAAAGGAATCGACGAGATCGCCATCGTGGTCGGGTATCGCGCCCATGTCATCACCAGTCTGCTCGGCAGCGAGAACATTCGCTTTTTCCACAATCCGTTTTACGACCGCACGAACAGTATCGCCTCGCTCTGGTTCGCCCGCGAGTTTCTCACGGGCAGCGACTGTCTGTTGCTCAACGCGGATGTTTATTTTGAAGAAAAAGTGCTGGACGTCGTGTTGCAGGAGACGAGAAGTCCGGTCATGTTCGCGGACCCTTCGCGCAGGGCAGAGGGCGATTACAAATTCGGCTATGCACACGGCCTGCTGCACAAGCACGGAAAAGAGCTGCCTCTGGAAGAAACGACAGGCGAATACATCGGCATCGCCCGGCTGCATCAGGAGTTTTTGCCGCTGTTCCTGGAGCGTCTGCAACGTTTGATTCTGGAGCGGCAGCACGATTTATGGTGGGAGAACGTGCTTTACTCCTTTTTGGGCGAAAGAGACGTGCATGTGGCGCAAATTCCGCCGGGGCTGTTTTGGGCAGAGGTTGATACATGGGGGGATTACAAGCGCATTCTTCATTTCACGAATCATCTGGCCCATATGTGAGGATGGGCAACGTGAAGCTCTCGCTGGACAAGGTTCTTCTGTTCCTCTACGTACTGCTGAAGCCCTTCTACCTCTTCCCGAGCGGCAACCCGCAAATAGCGGATTTTATCATGCTGGTGCTCATTGCCTACACCTTTTTGTTTCGCGTCAACCAGTTGCAGCGCAAGTATTTGTTTTTCGTCCTGCTGACGCTCGCGTTTTTGTACGATATTTTGCTGGTCAACGGCCTGTGGGCGATTGCGCTGGGCGGCGCCATGGAAGTGTTCGAGTCCACGAAATGGTACTGGTACAACGGGGCCGTCCTGCTGACCGTCGTCGTCTTGGGCCAGCTCGAGCCGCGCGCATATGCGCAGTGGCTGTTCTGGTCCGTCGCTTGCTCGCTCGCGGTCCAGACGCTTGCGCTCTTGCTCGGGCTGGCGCCTGGGGAGCATGACTTCCGCCAGTCGCTGTTTTTCAACAATCCGAACCAGCTCGGGTACTTCGGCCTGCTCTGCCTGGGGATTTGCCTGTTTTGTGCGCGGTTCTTTCCCGTCCGAGCCATCTATTTGTTTATGGTCATCGGCTGCTCGTTGAGCGTGATCGCCGCTTCCTTGTCCAAGGCGGCGATTGTAAGTGCGGTCTTGATGTACGTGGCCTTTCTGTTCGTCTCGTCGAAGGAGCGGACGGGGCTGTTCTGGAAAAACGTCGTCTGCGTGCTCGCCTGCTTTTTTCTGCTTTTTTGCGTCTCTTTGTACACGAATGAAAACGTGCTGCACGAGGCGACGATGTACACGCAAGTCAAGGAGCGGCTGGAAACGTTGGGAGAGGACTCCGACGACAACCTGGCGTCAAGAGGCTACGACCGGATCGCAAACCATCCCGCGTACATGTTTTTCGGGGCAGGCGAAGGGCAGTACGAGCGGTTTGAAAGCAGCATCGCCCTCGAATTGCACTCCACGGTCGCCAATCTGTTTTTCTCGTATGGCCTCGTGGGCACGCTGCTGTTTTTCCTGCTCTTGTACGCCGGGGTGCGCGGTCATCGGCTCTACTCCTGGTATCCGCTGTTTTTTCAAATCGTGTACGGTTTGACGCACAACGGAATCCGGGAGACGCTGTTCTGGATATTGCTGGCGCTCTATTGTGCGACAGCCGGGATAAGCTCTGGCTCCATCAGAAAGGGCGGTGACCTGCATGGGGAAAATTTTGCAAATATGCGCCATTGACCAAACGGTGGAAAGCCTGCTCCTGCCGCTCATCCAGAAGCTGGCGGAAGAAGGCCATGAAGTGCATACGGCTTGCACAGACACCGGGCGTTTTCAGGCGTTGCGGGACAAGGGCCTCACCCTCTGGCCGATCGCGATCAAGCGAAAAATCGAGCCGCTCTCCAACCTGCGTTCCATTTTGGCGCTGTATCGGCTGATGAAACGGGAGCGCTACGACGCGGTACACGTCCACACTCCGGTTGCGGCCGTGCTGGGCCGGGTGGCAGCGAGGCTCGCGGGAGTCAGCCCGGTCGTCTACACGGCTCACGGCTATTATTTTCACGACGGCATGAGCCGAGGCGAATACCGGCTGTACTACGCCCTGGAAAAGTGGTTCGCGAAGCACTTGACAGACTATTTGCTATTGCAGAGCAGGGAGGACTACGAGCTGAGCGTGCAGGACGGCTTTTCGCCGCCGGAGCGAATCATGCATCTCGGCAACGGGGTAGATGTCGAGCGGCGGTTTCATCCGCAGGCGGTGTCGCCGGAGGAAGCGGTGGAGGTGCGTTCGGCGCTTGGAATCGGCGCGGACGATCTCGTCATCGCCTACGTAGGGCGGATGGTTGGCGAAAAAGGGATTTTCGAGCTGCTGGACGCTTTTTCCAGGCTTGCGCGAGAGTCGGGCCGCGTGCGGCTGTTGCTCGTCGGGGACGTGTCGGACAGCGAACGGGACCAGCGCGGCAAGGCGCTACGGGAGCATTGCCGCGAGCATCCGCAAATCGTCCTGACTGGTTTTCGCCAGGACATCCCGCAACTGCTCGCCGCAAGCGACATCTTCGTCCTGCCTTCGCATCGCGAAGGGTTGCCCCGCTCGATTATCGAAGCGATGGCGATGGGCAAGCCGATTGTCGCCACGAACATTCGCGGCTGCCGCGAAGAGGTGACGGACGGCGTGAACGGGATTTTGGTGGAGCCGAAGCAGTCCGAGCATTTGTACAAGGCGCTGAAAAAGCTCGCCTGCGACGCGCGGCTGAGGGAAGCGTACGGACAAAACAGCCGCTATTTGGCGGAGGAGCATTTTAACGAGCAACACGTACTCGCGAGGCAGGCCGAGCTGTTTGCAGCGCTGCTCGCTGCCAAGACAGAGCCGCCGCGCACGGAAAAGGAGGTTGACGAACGGCTTGGGCAAAACAGGAGCATTGGTCATATCCCTTGATTTTGAGCTGTATTGGGGCGTTCGCGACAAGCGGACGCTAGCTGACAGCAAGAAGAACCTGCAGGGGACTCGTCAGGTGATCCCGGCGATTCTGGAGCTGTTTAACAAGTACGAGATTCACGCCACCTGGGCGACGGTAGGCTTCTTGTTCTGCGAGACGCGCGAGGAGCTGATCGGCACGCTGCCAAAAGAGCTGCCGGACTACGCCGATCCGAACCTGTCGCCTTATCGCTACGTGCAGTCGGGAGCGCTTGGCGCGCGCGAGCAGGTGGACCCGTATCATTACGCCCCATCCCTCATCCGGCTGATTTCCTCCTGCCCGCATCAGTACATCGGCAGCCATACCCACTCCCACTACTATTGCCTGGAGCCGGGACAGACCGTCCAAACGTTTGCCGAAGATTTGGCCGCCTTCAAAAGAGTGGCGCGCAAGAAAGGGTACGCCCCGACCAGCATCGTCTTTCCGCGCAATCAGTTCGCGTCCTCCTATCTGGCTGTCTGCAAGCAGCACGGGTTCGCCGCGTATCGCGGGAACGAGCGGTCGTGGATGTACGAGGCGGGCCCGGGAGCGCAAGACACTTTGCTCAAACGGGCTTTGCGCCTTGCCGACGCCTACGTCAATCTGAGCGGGCATCACGCGTACGAGCCGCTTTCCGCAAGCCAGGAAGGGTTAGTCGATGTCCCGGCGAGCCGATTTTTGCGGCCGTATTCGCCGCGGCTGCGCTGGCTGGAAAACGTCCGGCTGGGCAGGCTCCGGCGCGATCTGCTTTTTGCGGCCAAAAATCGCCGACTGTACCATCTGTGGTGGCATCCGGAGAACTTCGGCAGCCACCTCACGGAAAACCTTCGGATGTTGGAGCGGCTGCTGCAGTATTATGCGAAGCTGCGCAGCGAGTACGGGATGCAAAGTTTGAGCATGGAGGAGGCGGCTGCGAGTTGGAGCAGGCAAAGGGAGGGGCGGCATGAAGTGTCTGTTTGATCGTTTGGTAGCTTTGACGCTGTTGCTCGTCTTTTCACCTCTGCTGCTCCTGCTGTCGATTTTGATTCGCTTCAAGCTCGGCGCTCCTGTCTTGTTTGTCCAGGAGCGGCCGGGCCGATACGGAAAGCCTTTTTCCATTTATAAATTTCGCACCATGACCAATCAGTGCGACGCGTCCGGACAATTGCTGCCGGATGCCCAAAGACTGACGCCTTTTGGCATGATGTTGCGAAAGTACAGCCTGGATGAGCTGCCGCAGTTGTGGAATGTGCTGCGGGGCGAACTGAGCTTGGTCGGCCCGAGGCCGCTACTCATGGAATACCTGCCACTCTACACGCCCCGCCAGATGAAGCGGCACGAGGTTTTGCCAGGCATTACGGGTTGGGCGCAGGTCAACGGGAGAAACGCGATCACGTGGGAACAAAAATTCGAGCTGGACGTCTGGTACGTGGAAAATCGCAGCTTTTGGCTCGACTTGAAAATTTTGCTGTTAACGGTCAAACGGGTTTTGCAAAAAACGGGGATCAGTCACGAAGGTTGCGTCACGATGGAAAAATTCACCGGGAGCAAACAGGCGGAGCTGGCTAGGAGGGAAATGCGTGAGTTTGATCGTGCTTACGAATCAGGATGACTGGACAGCTTATTTGCGTCCATGCAAGCATGTGGACATTTCCTATGCAAAAGAATACGTGAGCCTCTACGCCGAAAGGGAAGGGGGCGTGCCGGAGGCGGTGTTTTTTTCCGAAGGGGGCTGCCAGATTTTTTACCCTTACCTGGTCCGCTCCCTCGACGCTCTGCTTCCGGGGTATGCGGATATCGTCTCCATCGGCTACGGCGGTCCGCATGTTTGGCCGAAGACAGCGGGGGCAGAGTCGTTTTCCGCACAGTTTTCCGCCTATTGCCGCAGCCAAAACTACGTGACGGAAACGGTGCGCTTTCATCCGCTGGAGAAAAACGCCGAGCGGTTTCGCGAGCAGATGCGGCTCGATCTGGTGCGGACGACTGTCGCCGTCGATGTCCGGCCGCCGCTCGCGCAAATTCGCGCGCAGTACAGCGAAAACGTCAGGCGCAACATGAAAAAAGCGGTCGCCAACGAGGTGAGCATCGTGGAAGCGAGCGGCGAGGCCGGCTTGCGGGCGTTTATGCAACTGTACCGGGAGACGATGGAGCGCAATTTTGCCGGCCCATCCTATTACTATGAAAATGAATTTTTTGCAGGACTGCTCCAGGAAACCGCGCTCTGCAAGCCGCGCCTCCTGCTCGCCATGCACGAGGACATGGCTGTCGCAGGCGCGATCATGCTCTGTGGAAACCGCTATGCCCACTATCAGCTCGGGGCTTCGCACAAGGCGGACATGCCGCTCGGGATCAACCATCTGTTGTTCGATGCGATGATTCAGCGGGCCAAGGAAGCCGGGCTGGAGTATTTGCTGCTCGGCGGGGGCAACCGCGACGGGGACGGCTTGTTCCGCTTCAAGGCATCGTTTTCCAAAACGAACCATTTTCCGTACTGGATGGGCAAAAGAGTGCACGATGAAGCAGCTTACCGGGTGTTGTGCGAAAAAAGACAGGCAGACCGCGCGGAGGCCGGAGCTTTTTTTCCAGCCTACCGGGCATGGGGAGGGTAACGATGGGGGAACACTCACGCATTTTTTTGTCGCCGCCGCACATGGGGACAGAGGAACTGGAGCTGCTCGCCAGTGCGTTTGCGTCCAACTGGATTGCGCCGCTCGGAGAACACGTCGACGCGTTTGAGCAGGAGCTGGCCCGCTATGTCGGCGTGAAGGGGGCGCTTGCCGTCTCTTCCGGCACGGCGGCGCTCCATCTCGGGCTGAGGCTTGCGGGAGTAGGGCCGGGTGATACCGTTTTTTGCTCCAGCCTGACGTTTGTGGCGAGCGCCAACCCGATTTTGTACCTGGGGGCGACTCCGGTCTTCATCGATTCCGAGGAAGCGACCTGGAACATGTCGCCAGTCGCGTTGGAGCGGGCGTTGCGGGAAGCCGCCCGACAGGAGAAGCTGCCCAAAGCGGTCGTGATCGTCCATTTGTACGGGCAAAGCGCCGACATGGGCCCGCTGCTTGCGCTGTGCGAAGAGTACAAGGTGACGGTCGTGGAGGATGCGGCGGAATCGCTCGGGGCCGATTACAAAGGGCGAATGAGCGGCTCGCTCGGGCATTTTGCTGCGTTTTCGTTCAACGGGAACAAAATCATTACGACCTCCGGCGGGGGGATGCTCGTCTCGGATGATCGTGAAGCGTTGGAGCAGGCGCGTTTTTGGGCGACGCAGGCTCGCGAGCGGGTCCGCCACTACGAGCATGAGCAGATGGGCTACAACTATCGCTTGAGCAATTTGCTCGCGGCAGTCGGCAGAGGGCAACTGCGGGTGCTGGAGGAGCGCATTGCGGCACGGCGGCGCGTCTGCCAGCGCTATGAAGCAAAGCTACGGCAGCTTCCCGGCATCGCGTTCATGCCGGAGGCTCCGACAGGGCGGGCGACGCGCTGGCTGACGGCGCTGACGGTAGATCCGCAGCAGGCAGAGGTTACGGCGGGGCAACTGATCGACGCGTTGGAGCGGGCAAACATCGAGGCGCGCCCGGTCTGGAAGCCGATGCACCGCCAGCCGTTGTTTGCCGGGTGCCGCTATTACCCGCATCTGCCAGAGCAGAGCGTCTCCGATGAGCTGTATGCGCGGGGCGTCTGCCTTCCTTCCGGCTCGAGCCTGAGCGAACAGCAGCAGGAGCGGGTCATCGCGGCTATCAGACAGTGCCTGTCAGGACGAGGACGTGCAAAGGAGCTGGGCCATGTACAGTTATGAGCAGCTTGCGGCGTGGAGAGAGCGTTGTCAGTCGTCGTTCTTTTTGCTCGATACAAACAGACTTCGCGACAATTACGAGCGGTTTTCCCGCGCCTTTTCCAGCCGGTATGAACAGGTGAGCGTCGGCTACTCGTACAAGACGAACTACTTGCCGTATGCGTGCCAATGCCTGCATCGGCTGGGGGCACTGGCGGAGGTCGTCTCCAGGCTGGAGTACGATCTCGCGCTGAAGCTGGGCGTCGAGCCGACCGCGATCATTTTCAACGGGCCGCTGAAGACGGCGGAAGACATCTGGCTCGCCTTGGAGCTGGGCAGCCTGGTCAATCTCGACTCGTTTTCGGAGATTGCCCCTGTGCTCACCTACGCGAGACAGCATCCCGAACAGACGGTTCGCATCGGCTTGCGCGTCAATTTCGATTTGACGCGCGGCGGCGTCAGTCCGCTGCAAAACGGCTACGGTGTGAGCCGCTTCGGCTTTTGCGTGGAAAACGGCCGCTTCGCCCAAGCGCTCACGCTGCTGGCTGCCGTGCCGAATGTGCGGGTCGCGGGTTTGCACGGGCATTTTTCCACGAACCGTAGCGTAGGGGTGTATCGGCAGATTGCCCGCGAGCTGTGCCGACTGGGCAAAGCGCATCTCGGCGAGCAGCTTGAATATATCGACATCGGAGGCGGGTTTTACGGCGAACTGCCTGCCACGTTCGGGATGGTTGGCGTTCCGAGCTTTGACGACTACGCTCTCGCCATCACCGCTGTCCTCAAAGACGAACTGGCAGAAACGACTCGCCTGCCGCAGCTCATCCTGGAGCCGGGCATCTCGCTTGTGGCCGACGCGGTCGAGTTCGTCTGCCAGGTCGTGGATGTCAAGGAGAACCGCGGCGAGCGCTTTGTGCTTGTAGACGGCAGTGTCCACAATATCAAGCCGACCATGCACGCGTACCAGCTTCCCGTAAGCGTCGTGACACAAAGCAGCGAGGCAAGAGAAGGGACGTACCACGTAGTAGGCTATACGTGCATGGAAAAAGACTACTTGCTGCAAGGCTTTCGCGGCAAAGTGCCGGAGCCGGGAGATTTTCTCGTGTTCGGGCACACAGGGGCGTACACGCTCGTGTTCAATCCGCCGTTTATTCGCGAGCGGCCGCCTGTATTGGCCAAGGCAGGCCGCGATGTCGTCGTCGCGAGGCGCAAAGAGACGCTGGCGGAGTTTTTCCCGGAGTCGCTCTATGAATTTCAATTCCAGGCTGGCAAGCAGGAGGATACGCGTAGATGAACGTGCTGCTGACGAGCGTAGGCCGCAGGGTCAAGCTGATCGAGTATTTCGTCCGGGAGTGGGGCAGCGCGGGCAAAATAATCGCGGCGGACTGCGACCCGACCGCTCCTGCGCTGTTCGCCGCCCATCACAGGCAGATCGTCCCGCGCATCGACGACCCGGCGTATGTGCAGACGCTGGAGGAAATTTGCCTGCGCTATGACATCAAGGCGGTGCTCTCCCTGATCGATCCCGAGCTTGGCGTGCTCGCCGCCCATGCCGAGCGGTTTTCGCGGCTGGGCGTGCAGGCCGTCGTCTCCGGGCTGGATGCGGTGAACCTGTGTCTCGACAAAAAGGGGACCTGCGATTTTTTGCGCGCCCACGGGCTTCCATGCGTGCCTACTTATACGCTGGAAGAGGCGCGAGCAGCGCTTGCCTGCGGAGAACTGACCTATCCGTTATTGGCGAAGCCGCGCAAGGGCAGCGCCAGCCTCGGCCTTGTCCGTATGGAAAAAGAGGCGGAGCTTGCCGCGTTCGCTCATAAGAAGGATGAGCTGATTGTCCAGCCGTTTTTGCAGGCGGAGGAATACGGCGTGGACGGCTACGCCGATCTCGTCACGGGCGAGCTGACGACGCTGTTTACGCGCAAAAAAATGCGCATGCGGGCAGGCGAGACAGACCGCTCGCTGGCGATCCGGGACGAGCGGCTGACGTCGTTGGTGACGTCGCTCGTCTCCGTCTTGCCGCTTCGCGGGCCGTTCGACATCGACTGCTTTTTGCTCGGGGACCAGTACGCGATCTCCGAGATCAATCCGCGCTTTGGCGGCGGCTATCCCCATGCGCATGAAAGCGGCGTAAACGCCGTCGCCGCCCTGTTCCGCAATTTGCGAAAAGAGGCGAGCAAGCCGAACATCGGCGACTACGAAGCAGGGACGATCATGCTGAAATACGATCAGGTCATTCTCGTCCACAGCAGTCGGCTGACGGGGGAGGGGATGTAAAAAAGCGCGCCGACCTTGGGCGATCTGTTGTATAATGAAAGATACGGGGGTGACATGCCCCCGTGAAGATTTTGACAGGAGTGTCGTCCACTATGAGTATGAGCCCCCAATTCATGCGTTATCGGTAAGAAAAGGTACAGTCTAGCCTGATCCCGCTCGTTTTTTCCAAAGGAGAGCCGGGGTTTATTTGACTGTGCCTTTTTTCATTCACCGATTACGAATGAATGGGGTGCTTTTTTTTATGCTTCCAACCAGAAAAGAGCGGCAGGCCGAACTGCTGGCCCGGCATAGCGGGATGCTTAGATGCCCGGTTTGCCACGGGGCGCTGACGCTCATCCATACAGCTAATACAGCCAGCCTTGCATGCGCCAATCGCCATTGCTTCGACGTGTCGAGACACGGCTATGTGCACCTGGCGAATGCGGGCTACCGATCGAAGTACGAGCAAGAAATGTTTTTGGCGAGAAGAACCATTTCCGAGAAAGGCTTTTTTTCACCGCTGCACGCCGCCGTCAGTGAAAAGCTCGCCGAGTACGCAGCGACGAGCGGCGAGCCGTTGTCCGTGCTGGATGCCGGGTGCGGCGAAGGCTCGCATCTGGCTCGCATTCGCGAAGAGGTGAAAGCGCGGCAGCCAGTCGCGTTCGTCGGCGCGGGTGTCGATCTGTCCAAAGCGGGAATCGCCCTCGCGGCCAAGGCGCACCCCGAGCTGATCTGGTGCGTCGGCGATCTGGCCAATGCTCCGTTTGCCGACAATCGCTTTGCGGCCATCCTCAACGTGCTGTCGCCGTCCAATACGCGGGAGTTTGCGCGAATGCTGAAAAAAGACGGGCTCGTCATCAAGGTCGTGCCGGGCGAGCGATATTTGCGGGAGCTGCGCGAGTGTCTTTATGTGCAGCCGGGCAACCGGACGTATTCCAATGCAGCGACGATCCAGCGCTTCGCCGCCAGCTTTTCGCTGATCGACTGCGAGCGGGTGGCGTATTCGTTTCGGCTGGATCAGCCGAGCCTGGCGGCGCTGATCCAGATGACGCCGCTGACGTGGGGGGGCCGAGCCAGAGCAACTGGCAAAGGCGCATGAGCTGGAGGGCGGAGAGATTTCTGTCGAGTTTACGGTTCTTGTTGGGAGAAAGTGAACGAGACGGCGTTTTTTTATAGGACGAATTGTCAAGACAAGTGCGACAGAGCTTCCATGAATGATTCGTAAGCGGTCTTCCTGGCGGTGGGCGGCGTACCCAAGCCGTTTTTGTTCGCCATTCGCCCGATCCAACTGGACGACACGATCAAGGAATGGGTCGTCACGCTGGACGATGTGCAGGAGGTCGTCGAGATGGCGAGACGGGTGACGGCTGCTGAAACGGGCGATGCGTTTGCGGCGATTTCCGGCGGCAGCCCGGCGTGTTCGAAGCGGCAGGCAAAGGAACGCTGTTTTTGGACGAGATCGGGGACTTGCCTTTGCATTTGCAGGGCAAGCTGTTGCGGGTGCTGCAGGAAAAAGAGCTGCAGCGGCTCGGGAGCAGCGGCAAAACGGTTCCGGTCGAAGCGCGAATTATCGCGGCGACCCATCTCGATTTGCAGGAGCGGGTCGCGGCCGGGCTGTTTCGCCTCGATTTGTACTACCGTCTGCACGTCATCCCGATCCGCTTGCCCTCCTTGCGCGAGCGCCGGGAGGATATTTTGCCGTTGGCAAACGACTTTTTGGCGACGTACGCGAAAAAGCTGGGCAAAGCGATCTGCGGTTTTTCCCAGGACACACGGTCTTTGCTCTTTTGCCACGACTGGCCGGGCAATGTCCGCGAATTGGCCAACGTGATCGGGTACGCCGTCAATATGGAGGCGACGGCCTGGGTGCAGGTCGGAAGCTTGCCCGCTCAGATGATGCAGTTGCAGGCGGCTGCGGCCACTGAGAAGGCGTGGACGGAAAACGGTGGTGGGGCCGGGCAAAAGCAAATCGTCACGCTCAAAGAGCTGGAGCGCTCCGCGATCGCCCGAGCGATGCAGGAGGTGCGGCAGCGAAACGGCCGCAAAGAGGAGGCGGCGGCGCTGCTTGGCATCAGTCGGGCTACGCTGTTTCGAAAAGTGCGGGAGTACGGGCTGTCCTGATTCGCCCGGCGCTCTTGCTGTCGTCTCGTTTTGCGGCACAGCCGGCCCAGGAGGGGACCGGCTTTTTGGATTGGCCGCATTTTATGGTATGATGGTGGGTAGAGAGCAGGGGGAACGAAGAAGCAAGAGAGGAGTGGCATTGCACAATGAAAGAGATCATGGGATGGATTCGTTCGATTGCTTTTGCAGTCGTTTTCGCCCTGGTCCTTGGAATCTTCGTGTTTCAGCCTTACAAGGTTGACGGTCATTCCATGGACCCGACCTTGCAGGATCAGCAGCGCATATACGTGTCCAAGCTGCCGCATACGTTTTCGTACTTGCCGGACTACGGCGAAATCGTGGTCATCGACAGCCGCGTGGAGCGCGAGCGGTCCTTTTTGGACGATGTCCTCAGCCATCCGTTGGTGGCGCTGTTGACGGGCACGGCAGAAGACCATTCGATGTACGTCAAACGCGTCATCGGCAGACCGGGCGACGTGCTGGAGTTCAAAAACAACCAGGTGTACCGCAACGGCGAAGCGCTCGAGGAGCCGTATATCAAGGAGACGATGCAGTACGTGGCTGACGGCAAATGGAAGGTGCCCGCAGACCACATTTTCGTCATGGGAGACAACCGCAACCACAGCACGGATTCCCGGGACATCGGCTTTATTCCGCTCGACCACATCATGGGCACGATGATCGAAAACCCGTTTAAGACACAAGAATAGAGCAAGGAGCAAAGGTTGTCCGCGAGAGGGCAACCTTTGTTTGCCAAAAGAGCTGTCGCATTTTTTGGACAAAGCGGGGAAAGGAGTGCTGCAAATGCCCAGTTTGCTGATTGCGGACAGGGACCCGACAGAGCGGGCAGGGCTCAGTTGGCTCGTCTCAAGCTGCGCCATCCCGTACGACAAGGTGCACAGCGCAGGGACGACGGCAGAGCTGTTTCAGGCGATGGAATCGCATACTCCCGAGGTCGTCTACATCGAGCTGGACATGATCGACAAGGCGCACTGGGAGCGCCTGAAGCTGCTGGTTGCCCAGTATCGGCCGACGGTGCTCGTCACCACCTCGGAAGCGACGTTCGAGCGGGCGATGCAAGGCATCGAGCTGTCTGCGCGCGACCTGTGGCTGAAGCCGCAAACCCCGGAGTACATCCGCCGCGTGCTGACGCGCTCTTGTCAGGAGCGGGCAGGGGACGCGCGCATCGACCAGGGGGCCGGGAGCATCCAGGGACGGCGCGGGGAGATTTCGTACCGCGACTTGTTTTTGCCGGGGCAGTCGCCGCTCGGCGGACATACGGTCATGCTCGCGCAGTTGGAAGACGCGAAAAGACACCCGGAGCTGTTGCGTTTTTTCGCGGACTATCCGTTTCGCGACGAGCCAGTGCTGCTGCCGACAGGTGACGCGATTGTCGCCGTCTTTCCCGCGGAGACGGCGCTTGCCTGGCCGCAGTGGCACCAGTTTGGCAAGCGGTTGCTGATGGACTGGGAGGCGACGAGCGACGCCCCGCTGTTTCTCGTCATTTACAAGGCGGAAGACGCCGGACAGAGCTTGCAGCAAAAATACGAGCAGGCGAGCCAGGCGTTGCAACTGCGCTTTTTCAAAGGCTATCGGCAGGTGAGCATGGTCGACGGAAAGGTCAACTGGACGATGCTTGATCCGTTCCTGACGCCAGCCGAGCAGCGGGCGTGGATCGACATGCTGCACAGCGGCAATCGCGAGCAGCTCAAGCAGTGGCTGTACGCGCATTTTTTTTACAAGGACGAGCCGTATCCCGAGCCGGGACTGTTGCGCATTCGGTTGACGAGCATTTTGGCCCAGGTGAGGCGCTACATGAAGTCGCACGGGCTGGACAGCGCCTCTCTGGAAGAGGGGTACCACCGCGTATTCGAGACGATTTTGTACGCGCCGATTTTGTATCGCATCGTAACCGAGCTGCTTTTGTTTATCAACCAACTGCTCGATACCGCAAACGACCGCAGCGACGAGGGCAGGGCAGACGTGATCGAGCAGGCTATGCGCTACATGGAAGGGCGCTATACCGACCCGGCTCTGCGGCTGGAGGATGTCGCCCGGCACGTCGACCGCAGTCCGGCTTACTTCAGCACGCTGTTTGCGCAAAAGCAGGGCAGCTCCTTCCGGCAGGTTTTGACGGCGATGCGCGTGAAGGAAGCGCAGCGGCTGCTGCTGGAAACGGCTCTGTCCGTGCAGGAGGTGGCGGAGCGCAGCGGGTTCGTCAACGCCAATTACTTTAGTAAAATTTTTCACTAGCGTTGCATTAATCTTTTCCCATCATTCAAAATACACATAATCTTTGGTATTTGGTTGTCTAGGGAACAAAAAAATCCTTTACACTGGAAAGGTCAGGTAGTTCCTGTCCAAATCCAACGCAAAGGATAGCTCATGGACAAGAATACCCTATTTTCTTCATTTGGTAAATGGGTTGCACCCATCAATATTATGAAACTTCAACAACGAATTGACGAAACGGATCAAGACAAGTACGTGAAGAAGCTGACGACAAAAGCGTATCTTCTCCTATTTTTACATGCCCAACTTCAGCAACGCGAAGGGCTTCGAGCCATTGCTGACGATGTTCTATCAAAGAAATTTCAGCAAGAATTAGGACTGTCATCGATCAGCCCCGCACAGCTTAGTCGAAAAACAATCGGGTAGAACCTGCTTTGCTTGAAGAAGTTTTTGTCGACCTTGTCCAGCAAATTCAACGCGTTTCTGGAAAAGCCTGCTCTCTTCGAAAACACATAAAGATCATTGATTCCACTACAATTGGATTATGTTTGCAAAAGTATAAGTGGGCAACCTTTCGCGAAACAAAGGCAGGAATCAAAATTCATCTTCGTCTCGTTTTCGCAAGCCAGGAGGATGTCTATCCTGAAAAGATTTCCCTAACTTGTGCCAAATCCAATGACCGCACCCAAATGGAGTCGCTGATTGATGAGATCGGAGCCATGTACGTCTTTGATCGAGGGTACGTGGATTATGAAAAGTTCGATGAGTATACCGATCAGGGCATCTTTTTTGCTTCACGTCTCAAGGATAACGCGGAAACTCGTCATTTGTATACTTTCAAAGTACCACCAGAAAGCTCCGTTTTATCTGACTCCATGATCCTTCTTGGAACGCCACAAAAACGGGTGGATAATGTGTTACGACTGATTGAAACGCATGATTCGAAAGGAAATCGTATTCGAATCATCACCAATCGGTTCGACTTAGAAGCAGAAGAATTGAGCGACATCTACCGTTGGCGCTGGCAAATAGAACTGTTTTTCAAATGGATGAAACAACACGCAAAGATCAAGACGTTCTATGGAACAAGTGAAAATGCGGTCTGGAATCAAGTTTTTCTCGCTCTCATTGCTTACTGCTTGTTGCTTCTTGTAAAGCTGGAAAGAAACAGTCAGCACAGTCTGCTGCAAATCAGTAGATGGCTCAAAGTGTTTCTCTGGCAGACCTTTGAACAATGGATAGGCAGAATGGATTACCAATCCAAACGAACATCCAGAGGGCGACAGAAAAGGAAGTAAGTGTTGTTTGTTGTTGTCGATGTTGTAATAAATGTATAAAACTACCAAATGGATAGTGGCTACCTTTTGCTTGGCTGTTCTCGTTTTTGGTTGTGAAGTTGAAAATGTCATTCAGAATAATTTGACAATAGATGGATTCATTTTTTATGCAACGCTAATGAAAATTTTTAAGGAAAAGACGGGTACAACCCCACGTTTGTTACGAAATCAAAAGAAAAGATAGAAATCGAAAGAAAAGAGAGATTTTTCGAAAATTCCATCTGTTTTGCCTGAAGCAATCGAAAGAAGAGGCACCAAATCGAAAGCATGGTGCCTTTTTTGCGTTTCCCGGCGCTTTTACAATAAAGCCAAGAGATACACATTCTACGGAAAGCAGGTGGATTTTCGATGACAACGACACAATCCATTGAACAGATGATAAAGGCATACTCGGGGACCGAGCTGCATACAAAAGGCTGGGTGCAGGAAGCGGCGCTGCGCATGCTGTTGAACAACCTGAACCCTGACGTGGCCGAGCGCACAGAAGATTTGGTCGTGTACGGCGGAATCGGGAAAGCGGCGCGCAACTGGGAATGTTTCGATGCGATTGTCAAAACATTGCAAACATTGGAGAGCGACGAGACGCTGCTGATCCAGTCGGGCAAACCGGTGGCGGTGTTCAAGTCGCACACCGATGCGCCGCGCGTGCTGCTCGCGAACTCCAACCTGGTGCCAGCCTGGGCCAACTGGGAGCACTTCCACGAGCTGGACAAAAAAGGCTTGATGATGTACGGGCAAATGACAGCCGGAAGCTGGATTTACATCGGCAGCCAGGGGATTGTGCAAGGCACGTATGAGACGTTTGCGGAGCTTGCCCGCCAACATTTTGCAGGCACGCTCGCGGGAACGATCACCGTCACGGCCGGGCTCGGCGGCATGGGCGGCGCGCAGCCTTTGGCCGTATCGCTCAACGGCGGCGTGAGCATCAACATCGAGGTCGACCGCACCCGCATCCAGCGCAGACTGGATACGCGCTATCTCGATGTGATGACAGAGAGCCTCGACGAAGCGATCCAGATGGCGGAGACGGCCAAGCGGGAGAAAAAAGGCATTTCGATCGGGCTGCTCGGCAATGCCCCGGAAGTGCTGAACGCGATGCTTGCCAAGGGCTTCATCCCGGGCGTGTTGACCGACCAGACATCTGCGCACGATCCGCTCAACGGCTACATCCCGGAAGGCATGAGTCTCGAAGCGGCGGCAGAGCTGCGCACGCGCGATCCGAAGGAGTATGAGAGACGCTCCAAGGCGAGCATCGCCAATCACGTTCGCGCCATGCTGGCTATGCAGGAAAAAGGAGCCGTCACTTTTGACTACGGCAACAACATCAGACAGGTGGCGAAAAACGAAGGCGTCGAGGAGGCGTTCCGCTTCCCTGGCTTCGTGCCCGCCTATATCCGTCCGCAGTTTTGCGAGGGCAAAGGGCCGTTCCGCTGGGTCGCGCTGTCCGGCGATCCCGAGGACATTTACAAGACCGACGAAGTGATTCTCCGCGAGTTTTCCTACAATACGCATCTGTGCAACTGGATTCGCATGGCGCAGGAACGCATTCAGTTCCAGGGGCTGCCGTCCCGCATTTGCTGGCTGGGCTACGGCGAGCGCGCGCGGTTTGGCCAGATCATCAACGACATGGTAGCGCGCGGCGAGCTGAAAGCGCCGATCGTCATCGGCCGCGACCACCTCGACTCCGGCTCCGTCGCCTCGCCCAACCGCGAGACGGAAGCGATGAAGGACGGCAGCGACGCGGTGTCCGACTGGCCGATCCTGAATGCGATGATTAATGCGGTAGGCGGAGCGAGCTGGGTATCTGTCCATCACGGCGGCGGTGTCGGCATGGGTTACTCCTTGCATGCGGGAATGGTCATCGTGGCAGACGGCACGCCGGAAGCCGCCCGCCGACTGGAGCGCGTCCTGACCACCGATCCGGGGATGGGCATCGTGCGTCATGCGGATGCCGGCTACGAGCTGGCGATTCGCACCGCGAAGGAAAAAGGCGTCAAGATCCCGATGTTGGAGGAGTAAACAGCGATGAAAAAACCAGTATGGATTCGCCATGCCAGCCAGCTCGCCACGTTGGCTGGCGGGTCTTCTGCTCCGGTGACAGGGGCCAGAATGAACGAGCTGGCGATTATTGAGGACGGCAGCGTATGGCTGGAAAACGGCGTGATCGAGCGGGTCGGCACCGACGACGAGTTGGCGAGTGTCTACCGCGAGCGGGCGCACGAAGCGTTCGTCATCGACGCCACGGGCAAGCTGGTCACGCCAGGCTTGATCGACCCGCATACGCACCTCGTGCATGCGGGCACCCGGCAAAACGAGTTCAACATGCGCCTGAACGGCGCGACGTACATGGAAATCATGAACAACGGCGGCGGCATCCACGCGACGACTGCGGCGACGAGACAGGCGACACACGAAGAGCTGTATGCCGAGAGCAAGCGGCGGCTCGACCAGTTTTTGCTGCACGGGGTGACGACCGTCGAGGCCAAGAGCGGCTACGGCCTCACCCTGGAGGACGAACTCAAGCAGCTTGAAGTAGCGAAAAAGCTGCATGAAGAGCATCCGGTCGATCTCGTCAGCACGTTCATGGGCGCACATGCGGTTCCGCGCGAGTACAAGGAAACGCCGGATGCGTTTGTCGATTTGGTCGTCGAGCAAATGATTCCCGAGGTCGCGCGGCGCAAGCTGGCTGTTTTCAACGACGTGTTTTGCGAGCGCGGCGTCTTTACGCCCGAGCAGTCGCGGCGCATTCTCGAAGCCGGGATGCGCCACGGCCTGCTGCCGAAAATCCACGCGGATGAAATCGAGCCGTACGAAGGCGCGGAGCTGGCGGCTTCGCTCGGCGCCGTATCTGCCGATCATTTGCTGCGCGCCTCCGATCGCGGGATCGAGCTGATGGCAGAGGCAGGCGTGATCGCGGTGCTGTTGCCAGGCACAGCTTTTTTCCTGATGGCAGAGTCTGCGAACGGACGCAAAATGATTGACCGCGGTGTGGCAGTCGCGATCTCGACCGACTGCAACCCTGGCTCCTCGCCGACTGTCTCGCTGCCGCTGATGATGAATCTCGGCTGCCTGAAAATGGGGATGACTCCGGCAGAAGTGTTGACGGCCGCGACGATCAACGCCGCACACGCCATCCGCTGCGCGCACGAGGTCGGCAGCATCGAAGTCGGGAAAAAAGCGGACATCGCCATTTTTGACGTGCCTGACTTCATGACCTTGCAATATCGCTACGGCGTCAACCACGTAGACACGGTCATCAAGCAGGGCACGGTCGTCGTCGCGGGAGGGAGACGCGTATGACAGCAGGGTACCCGTATCCGCTCCTGAAGCCGCCCAGCTTTTCCTGGGACCGGAGCGCAGCGCCTGCCGAGCCAAAAGTAAGCGAGTGGATTGCAACGCTCGATCCGGCGACGGCGGGCAGCACCGACTGGAGCGACTACGACGTGGCGCTGCTTGGAGTGCCGCTGTCGCGCTCGTCCATTTCGGCCTCGGCAGCGAGCGAGAATCCGGACGCGATGCGGCGGGCGTGGAAGTATTTTACGACCTATAATCTCGATCACGACGTGGACTTGCAGCCGCTGCGCGTCGTCGACCTCGGCGACGTCAGGCAGCATGTGACAGACATCGCCCAGTGCCACCGCAACATCCGGGAAGCGATGGCGCAAATGCGCACGCACCATCCGCAGCTTTTGCCTGTGATGCTGGGCGGCGATCATTCGATCACGGCGATGCTCATCAAAGGCTACAAGGACATCCATCCCGACGAGCGGGTAGGCATCCTGCAACTGGACACGCATTTTGACCTGCGCGACCTGGCAGACAACGGCCCCTCGAACGGCACGCCGATCCGCAATCTGATCGAGAGCGGCACGATTGGCGCGCGGGATGTGCACAACATCGGGCTGCACGGCTTTTTCAACGCCCGCTCGCTCAAAGCATACGCCGACGAAACAGGCGTGCGCTATACGACGCTTCGCCAGGCGCGGCAAAAAGGGGTGGCCCGCACCGTGCAGGAAGCGCTGGAACAGCTCGCGGGCCAGGTGGACACGATCTATTTGACCGTGGACATGGACGTGCTCGATTGCAGCTACGGCCCCGGGGTTCCTGCTTCCACGCCCGGCGGCATGCACAGCGATGAGCTGTTCGAAGCTGTCTACGCGGCAGGGCTGCATCCGAAGGTCAAGGCGATGGACCTCGTCTGTCTCGACCCGTACAAGGACCGGGCAGAAGCGACGGTCAAGACGGCTGTGCACGTGCTGCTGTCGTTTTTGACCGGGTTTCGCCAGCGCGAACAATAAAAAAGCAAAGCCAAACCGCTGGTGCTCAGGCTCATGCATGCCGGGCGAAACAGCGGTTTTTTCGTGGTGCTCGACACTCGTGCCGTACAGCGAGTGCTTCGCCAAAATAGCAACAAAAGAACTAACTTTAGTAAGGTTTACGCTGGAGCATCTTTTGCTAAAATTGGTTTGCCATTTCCTAGATGCCTGTCCCAAAGTATGCCAGGCGAACAGGCTGAAAAGAAACGAGTAAAAGCGCATCAACGGCGAAGGGAGGAATGAAGAGGACGATATGAAACGATTGCTTGCACGGCTGTTGTCGTTGCTGCTGATTTTTTCGCTGGCACAGCCAATGGTGCCGCCTGCCGGAGCGAATCAGACTTCGGCCAAGGTCCCGGTGGGCGAAGATTTTTTTGTGGATACAGATGCCTATGAGCACGGAACACCCGACGGCGTAGGAAACTTGAATGCGATATTTGTCGGATATGCCGACTCTTTTGGGGCTGCCAATGCAGCTCTCAAGTTTCAGTTGGGGAGCGGTCAGGTTGATTTCAACCGGAAAATCCAGTCGGCCTATTTGCGTCTTTTTCTGACTCAGGTGGATGCCTTCCAAGGAAAACCGTTTCTCGATCTTTACGCCGCCCAGAATGATTCCTGGACAGAGCGGGATGCTGTTCTTCCGCAAACCGCAGAGCTGATCGAGCGGATTACGGAATCCGGTCTGAGGCAGAATGACTGGGTATCGTTTGACGTGACCGATTTTCTGCGGGAGCAGTCGGCGGATAAAGTAGCGAGCTTTGTGCTAAAAGGGCATCAGTTGCCGCCAGCGGGTGGCGCACCACGGATACAGGTCGCTTTTCTCGACAAGTCATCCGGTCAAACGGAAAAGATTCCGTACCTGGAGATCACCTATGCTCCGAACTCCCCGCCGACTGCTATTTCACTGAGCAACGACAGCGTCCCGGAAAATCTTCCGGCGGACACGCCGGTCGGCACGTTCAACGCGACAGACCCGGACAGCGAAGATCAGGGCAAATTGACGTTTGAGTTGACAGGCAACGAGCAAGGCGCCTTCAAGCTTGTCGGCAACGAGCTGTTCACCACGGCATCGTTTGACTATGAGACGAAAAGCAGCTATTCCATCGACGTCAAGGTGAGCGACTCCGCCGGAAACACGCTCACCAAAGCATTTACGATCCGGGTCGAGGATGTGCAGGAGCCGCCGACTTTTGCCGAGCTGACGATTAACGAGGGCATGTTCTACACCAGCTTCAATCAGGTCAGTCTGAAAACGACAGTCACCGATCCTGATCTCGGCAAGCCGTTACAGGTGCGGTTCTCGAATGCCGCCGATCAATGGACGGATGATTGGAAAGCTTACAGCCCGTCGTCTTCCTATCCCTGGACGTTAGCGGCGGGAGACGGAGTAAAGACGGTCTACATGCAGGCGCGGGATGAAGCCGGCCATCAGATTTCCGCCAGCGCTACAATCACGCTGGACACGACCCCGCCACTCGTGACGGGAGTGGTCGACAGAGGCGATTACAAGGAGCCTGTGACGATCACCTTTAACGAAGGGACAGCGGTTCTGAACGGGGCCGCGATTGTCAGCGGCTACAAGGTGACAGCGGATGGCAACTATACGCTGAGAGTGACAGATATGGCTGGAAACACGACGACGCTTTCGTTTTTTCTCGATACAACCGCTCCGACGGGATCCCTGCAGATCGAAAGCGGCCAATCGTTTACGACAAAGCGAAATGTTGTGTTGACGATCACGGGGACGGACGGGGAAGGCATCGGCCAGCTTCAGATGAACTTCTCCAACGATGGGGCCACCTGGTCCGGATGGGAGTGGCTTGCCGCCACGAAAGCATGGGAACTGAGCCCCGGAGACGGAAGCAAAACCGTGAAAATGAAGCTGAAAGACGGGCTGGGGCATGAGCGGGAATACGAGGACAGCATTACGCTGGATACGACTCCGCCAGAAGCCGCCCTGTCGATCAAAGGAACGAACGCTGCGAATACGGCGACTTCGTCTGCGACTGTCAAGCTGCTGATCGAAGCGACAGATGCGCAAGGCCCTGTAGAGATGACGCTCTCCAATACGGACGGCGTGTTTGCAGGCGGATGGCAGCCTGTCCAGCCTGAGCTGCAGTGGAAATTGAGCAGCGGCGACGGAAACAAAACGGTCTACGCCAAATTCCGCGACGCGGCGGGGCATGAAGTCACGCGCTCTGCCAGCATTTTGCTGGATACGGTTCCGCCGGAAGTGACAGGCGTTGCGGCTGGCAACTATTACAACCAGGAGGTCACCGTTCATTTTTCGGAAGGGACGGCTGTACTGAACGGCGAGCCGTTTGCGGATGGCGAGCAGATCAGCGAGGACGGCACGTACACGCTGGTTGTCACGGACGTGGCAGGCAATACCACGACCGTTTCCTTCACGGTTGACCGGACAAAGCCTGCGGGAACCTTCACGATCAACAATGGCGAGGACTGGACGAACACCCCGCAGGTCGTGCTGCAGTTGAATGTGACGGATATGTCCCCGATGACGGCCGCCTTCGCCAATGACGCGGAAGGGTGGCAGCCATCCGAACCGTTTGCGGCTACGAAGTCGTGGACACTCAGTTCCGGCGATGGGCAAAAGCGCGTGGCGGTCAAGCTGAGAGATGCGGCCGGGAACGAGGCGACATGGGAGGCGCACATTACGCTGGATCAAACCGCCCCGACCGGAAGCTTTACGATCAATGACGACCAGAGCGTGACGAACGAGCGGCAGGTTGAACTGAAGCTGCAATACGCGGATGCGGACGATCAACTGCAAATGCGTTTCTCCCCTACAGGGACGAATGACTGGTCGGACTGGGAGCCGGCGCAGCAGACGAAAGCGTGGGAGCTATCCACCGGAGACGGTACGAAAACAGTCTTTTTGCAACTGCGCGATCGCGCGGGCAACGTGCGCGACTTGCAAAAGTCTATCATGCTCGATACGACACCGCCTGTAGTCAGCGGGGTGACCCATGAGGGCGTGTACAACTCCGACCAGCAGATTTCCTTTTCGGACGGGACGGCTACGTTGAACGACGCTCCTTTCCTTAGCGGAACAACCGTTACTGAGCACGGGCAGTACACGCTCGTCGTAACGGATGCGGCCGGAAACAAAACAACCATCTTTTTTACGATCGACAAGACGCCTTTGACAGGGACGCTCGCGATTAATCAGGGCGCGGCGTTCACAACCTCGCGCAATGTGACGCTGGATCTTTACGCAAACAAAGGCGCACCGGACACGCGCATGTCCTTTTCCAACGATGGAAGCACATGGAGCCCAGCCGAGCCGTTTGCCCTGACAAAAGAGTGGACGCTGTCCGAAGCAGATGGCGGCAAAACCGTCTACGTGCGCCTGGAGGACAAAGCGGGGTACACGACGGACGTAAGCGATACGATTGTTCTGGATACGACCATGCCGGCGGGAAGCTTGCTCATTAACGGGGGCAACCTCGTGACAGAGACGCGGACGGTCAACTTGACGGTTACGGCAGCAGATGCCAATGGCCCTGTGCAGGCTCGCTTCGCCAACGAGGATGAAGAGTGGAACGCCTGGAGCGACGTCGTTTCGGCGCTGCCGTGGGAGTTGTCGGCAAACGATGGGAGCAAAATCGTTCGCATGCAACTGCGCGATCAGGCCGGAAATGTCTCGTCCTTTACAAGCAGCATCGAGCTTGATATGAACGCGCCGGTCGTGCATGGTGTCGAGAATGGCAAAAGCTACCGGGAAGACGTGCAGATCACGTTCAACGAGGGCACGGCTACACTCGACGGTCAGTCATTTACAAGCGGCACGACGGTAAGCGATGAGGGCGAGCATGAGCTGGTCGTCACCGACGCCGCAAGCAACTTCACGCAGATTGCCTTTACCATCGACAAAACGCCTCCGCAGGGCACGTTTGCCATTAACAACGGCGCTGCGACGGCAAGCTCGGTCAATGTGACGCTGAACGTTACCGCCACCGACTCGCTGGGAGAGGTAGAAATGCGCTTCGCCAATGAAAACGAGGGCTGGAGCGACTGGGAACAGGCGGCTCCAACGGTTCCGTGGCGGCTTCCTTCCGGCAACGGGATGAAAAAAGTGCTGCTGCAACTGCGCGACGAGGCGCACAACACGATTGAACTGGAGGCGCAAATCAGGCTGTCCGTTTACGTTCCGACTCCGCCAACAACGGTCAAGGTGACAGGCGTACAGCTCGATGCGAGCAGCCTGCAGTTGCAAGCAGGCGATACGCGCACAGTGACCGCTGTGATTCAGCCGGAAAATGCGAGCGACAAACGGGTCAGATGGGCGAGCAGCCATTCCGCTGTGGCGGAGGTAGACAGTCAGGGGAACATCGTGGCACGGGCAGCAGGGACTGCGCGCATTACCGTCACCACTGTCGATGGCGGCTACACGGATACGGTAGAAGTAACGGTCAAGGAAGAGGCCGATTCTTCCTCCCTGCAAGCCTCGAAAAAAGCGTTCCGCCTGAAGCCAAAAGAGCGGGCGCACGTCCAGATTTTCAAGGTCGAAGGGGACGAGAAGACAGAGATCACCACAGACAAAAAGGTAGAGTACCGCACGAAGCGCGGCCTCGTCACGGTAGCAGCGGGCCAGATTACGGCTGGCAGCGACGAAGGCGAGGACGTCATCACGGTAACGTACGAAGGGCAAGAGCTGCAAATCCCGGTTACGATCACAACCCGCACAAGCGATAAAGTCAGCCTGCTTTCCCGGACCGAGGGCGTGCTTGCGGTAGACGAGGAAAGGCAGTTGGAGCTGGTGGCGCTGTACGGCGACGACACGACAGAAGATGTGACGGATCAAGTAGAATGGACTTCCTCCAATCCGGATGTCGTGGAGGTTGACGAGGATGGCAGGATGGTTGCCAAGGCGACAGGTACAGCCGTCATTTCCGGGAGCATAGACAAACGGAAATTCAGGGTCCGCCTGCTGGTTGTCGAGGAAAAACATCCGAGACGCATCGAGGTCGCACCTGCCTACGTCCGCTTGAAGGAAGGGCAGGAAAAAGCGCTCGTCCTGACGGGCACGTATGAAAAAGGGTACCAGGACCTGATTGCAGAGGACGCCGAGTGGACGGTAGAGGATCCGGAGATCGCCGAGGTGATCGACGGAAACATCGTTGCCCGCAAGGCGGGTAAAACGATCGTCACCATCAACTACAAAGGCAAGACCGCCAGCGTGCGGGTGGAGGTCAGAAAGTAGCGCCGTGTTTTTTGAGAGAAGAAGGTGCCAGCTATACGGCTGGCACTTTCTGACTTGCGAAGGACAAGACCGGCAAGCAGAGACCGGAGACTGCTTTTCGGGCAAATACGCAGAAGCAAACAAGGAGGGAGCAACAACGATGGAACCATATGTGGGCGAAATCAGGATGTTTGCGGGAACTTATGCGCCGCGGGGCTGGGCGTTTTGCGAGGGGCAATTGCTTTCGATAGCGGAAAATGAACTGCTGTTCAGTGTGATTGGAACGACCTATGGCGGTGACGGGATGACCACGTTTGGCTTGCCCGATCTGCGCGGCCGAGTGCCTGTACACATGGGCACCAACCCGTCCACGCAAACTGCTTACCCGCTGGGAGCGATGGGCGGAACCGAGACGGTCGTCCTTCAGTCTGGCCAATTGCCGACGCACACCCATACGGTCAACGTATCGTCAACGGACGGGACTGATGTGGAACCAGGCGGGCATGTTTGGGCGAAGCGGATTTCGCAATTTTCGCAAAATCAGGCGGCGATCCAGATGAGCCCTCTCGCCGTGGAAAGCATCGGCGGCAACCAGCCGCACAATAACATGATGCCCTATACCGTTATCAGTTTCATCATTGCGACAATAGGCTATTATCCAGTCCAATCGTAGGCAACACATTTATCCAGGGGAGGTAGATTGCGATGTCAGAACCATTTCTCGGAGAAATTCGCGCCTTTGCTTTTCCGTTCCCGATGAGGGGCTGGGCGCTGTGTGATGGATCCATTTTGCAAATTGCCCAGCACCAGGCGCTGTATTCGATCCTCGGAGCGACTTATGGGGGGAACGGCGTCACGACCTTTGCCTTGCCTGACCTGCGGGGGCGAGTGCCTGTCCACACCGGAAACGGAATCACGCTCGGACAGGCTGGCGGCGAGGAAGCGCATGTGCTGAGCATTGGGGAAATGCCGCCGCACACGCACGTCGCCAAGCCGCTGTCGAACTCGGGATCAATCGGAAAGGCCGAAGCAAACGTATGGGCCATGACGAATGTACAAGCGTTTGCGGCCGCCCCGAATGCGACGATGCGCGGCGATGCCCTGGGCGCAGCCGGAGGGAGCCAGCCGCACAACAACATGCAGCCTTACCAGGTGCTCAATTACTGCATTGCTATACAAGGGATATACCCTTCCCGTAACTAACTGATCGAGGAGGAATGAAAAATGGACGGCTTTGTCGGGGAGATTCGGATTTTTACAGGCCAGTTCGCACCGAAAAACTGGGCTTTTTGCGACGGAAGTTTGCTTTCGATCGGGCAGTTTACGCCGCTGTTTGCCATTTTGGGGACGAGATTTGGCGGGGATGGCAAAATGACGTTTGCTTTGCCCAATTTGCAAGGGACGGCGCCGATGCACCACGGAACAGGCAATGGCTTGACGCCGAAAGCGTTCGGAGATCAGGGAGGCAGCAGCACGGTGACGCTAAATACCTCACAGATGCCTGGGCATACGCACGTTCCAAACGCTGCGGAGAGGCCGACGACAAACAACCCGGACGGGATGATCTGGTCGAACACGGAGGGCAGAGGCGGGCTTTTGGCTTACGGACCAGCCGATGCGTCGGCACAGACAACGCTTAGCCAGTTCGCCGTTTCGCCCGCAGGAGAAGGGATGCCGCACAACAACAGACAACCCTATTTAGGCGTAAACTATATCATTTGCGTGCTTGGCGAATTTCCGCCGCGTGGAGATTGAGAAAAGAATGTGCCGGATGCGAATTGGCTCTCGTATCTGGCACTTGCTTTGTCCAATTATCCTATTGTAATATGACAGAATATTACTGCGATACCTTTTTCACGGGGTGATTTGATGCAGAAGTCTGTCAATGGTCCATCCTCCATTCCCGTCTCTAGTCAATTGAAGGAACAGTTGAAAAACTTGATGGAGCAACGAATTTATCAGCCGCAGGACAAACTGCCGACGATCCGCGAGCTGTCCGGCTTTTTGCGGCTGAAGCAACAAACGGTCGAAGCCGCGTATGCAGCGCTGGAAGCGGAAGGCTACGTGACGCTGGACGATGCCGGAGCGGCGTTTGTCGCGGACAAGCTCCCGAAAAAGAGCGCCCAGGGAATCGCGGCAAAGCAGCGGGAAGAGGCGATCTTGTCCCGCGTTCTGGAAAAGGCGAAGCAGCCGGCCTTCCAGATGGCACAGGGCCGGACGAAGCCAGCCATCCTGTTTGCCGAGTGTAATGTCGTACAGGTGCAGGAATACGCGGTCGAGCTGGAAAAGGCGACCGGCTACACCGTCAAGCCGTGCCTGATTAAAGACCTGGAGCAGTTTGCAAGCAGCATTCTCAACGGCTACTACGATCTCGTCGTCACGACGTTTTTACACATAGAAGAGGTGCAAAAATGGCTGGACAGCTTGGGGGACAGTGACGTTCCGAAGGTCATCGGCTGCTTGCTGGAATCGAATCTCCAGTCGATCCGGGAGTTGCAGCAGCTCCCTCCTGGCAGCCTCGTGGGAATCGGCGGCACGACATGGGAGGGCGCCTACAATTTCCGCCAATCCATCCTCAACGCGGGGATGACGCACCTGGAGCTGCAAATCGGCTCGATGGAATACCCGTCGTCCTTGGATGAGTTTTTGTCCGCGAAGCCGAGCCTGATTGTGTGCACCAGCATCGTCGGCGACTATTTGAAGCGGCAGTCGCGCTTTTTGCCGCTATTGATCGAGGACCGTTATCTGAACGCCCAGTCCGTGCAGTACATTCAGCAGTGCGTCGAAGGCAGGCGCTGAGCGCGGGAAGGCAAATCGGTGCCGTGAACAGCCGCTGGTTATGGTATGATGGAGGTAATGCTTTTCCATAACAGGAAAAAGAGGTGCAGTCATGTCAGGATTCGGAATATTTCGCGAAGTAGTCACGTCCGAGGAGCAACTGCGAGAAACGTTCGGAGTACCGAGCCCCCTGGTGCAAAACAAGTCGATCTCCCAGCTCGATGAGCATTGCCGGAATTATATCGCTCAATCGCCTTTTCTGATTATTTCTACCGCAGATGAAAAAGGAAACTGCGATGCCTCGCCGCGCGGAGATGCGCCGGGCTTCGTGCACATCATCGACGACCGCCATCTGGTCATCCCGGAGCGGCCGGGGAACAAGCGGATGGATTCCATCACCAACATCCTGGTCAATCCGCACATCGGCCTGATTTTTTTGATTCCGACGCTGGAAGAAACATTGCGGATCAACGGACGGGCATGTGTGATCCAGGACCAGGATATTTTGGAGAAAATGGCTGTAAAGGGCAAGGTTCCCGCGCTCGGAATCGGCGTGCAGGTGGAAGAGTGCTACGTGCATTGCGCCAAGGCGTTTATGCGCTCCGGGCTGTGGAAGCCGGACAAGTGGCCGGAGGCTGGCACGACGCCTAATATTGCCAAAATGCTGGCAGACCACGTGAAGCTCCCTGGCATCTCTGCAAAAGAGGTGGCAGAGGGCTTGCAAGACAGCTACACCAATCGTCTGTACTAGAGCAAGAGAAGCGAGCCTCCCTGATGTTTGAGGGGGATTGTTTTTTTCCAAAAGATAGCAGTCGAGTTTTCCGATCGCTCAACCTGTGATATACTTTCTTAATGTAAGTACATAAACAGCGCGAGTCGGGAGGAGATCGGATGGCAACACAAATCACAGATCGTTCCGTTTTGAACAACGGAGTGGAAATGCCTTGGCTGGGTCTGGGCGTCTGGAAAGCAAAAGATGGCAATGAAACAGTGGCAGTCCGCTCGGCTATTGAGGCGGGCTACCGCAGTGTGGACACCGCTGCTGTCTATGGCAACGAGGAAGGCGTGGGCGAAGGAATCCGCCAGGCGGGAATCGACCGCGACCAGTTGTTCATCACGACAAAGGTGTGGAACGCCGACCAAGGCTACGAGTCGACGCTCAAAGCTTTCGACGCGAGCATGAAAAAGCTGGGGCTGGATACGCTCGACCTGTACCTGATCCACTGGCCGGTAAAAGACAAGTTTGTGGAGACGTGGAAAGCGCTGGAGAAGCTGTACCGCGATGGATACGTGCGAGCGATCGGCGTGAGCAATTTTCACATTCACCATCTGGAAGAACTGAAAAAGCACAGCGAGATCACGCCTGTCGTCAACCAGGTCGAGTACCATCCGCTGCTCACGCAAAAAGAGCTGCACGCGTATTGCAAAGAGCGCAGCATCCAGTTGGAGGCGTGGAGCCCGCTGATGCAGGGGAATCTCGATCATCCGCTGTTGGTGGAACTGGGACAAAAATACGGCAAGTCGCCTGCGCAAATCGTCATTCGCTGGGATTTGCAAAACGAGGTTGTCACCATTCCGAAATCCATTACGCCTGAGCGCATCGTGCAAAACGCACAAGTGTTTGACTTCGCGCTGAGTGCCGAAGACGTGGAAAAAATCAGTGCGCTGAACGAGAACAAGCGCTTTGGACCCGATCCGGACAACTTCGATTTTTAATAAACAAGGCCAAATAAACAGGGGGCTGTCCCGCATGTCTGACGCAGACGACGGGATGCGCCCCTTTCCCATTGCAGGCGGACCAGCCCCGAAAAAGAAAGCAGGGTATCCCCGCGAGGCAGCCTTGCCTGCCAGGGGGACACCCGCTTGTTCATCCGTGGCGGCGATAGGCCAGGATGGTGCGGTACATGCTTTTGTCGGCGAGCTTCTGGAACAAGGAAATGTCTGGCCGCAAGTTTGCTTCGATGATCCAGACGCGCCCGTTTGCGTCGATGCCCATATCGAAGCCGAAGACGCGCTGGCGGGTGTAGTAGCGGGCCAGCCGTTTCGCTGCGAGCAGTGCGACCTGCTGCAAACGGGAGACGATCGCCGAGGACGAGGCTCCGCGAATGTTCGAGCGTCAAATCGCGGGGGAGAGCGGGAGCACTTTGCCGCCGCTGCGCTTTATGTTGGTGATGATGTAGCCTTTGCCCGCCACTACCCAAGGCTGTCCGCTTTTTCGCCGCACCATGACTCTGACGTCAAACAGCGAGCTGTTGACGCGAGCAAGCGATATGCCCTGCTGCACGAGATAGCGCGTTTTGATTTTGCGGCCAAATGCTTGTACGCCGCTTTTTTGCCGTGCTTCGTCTTGCGCTTGGCCCCGCGCTGGCCCCGATAGCGGCCGCCGCCTAGCCCGGTCACGAGGATGACTCCCGCGCCTCCGCTGCCTGAGGCTGGCTTGGCGATCACTTTGCGGTAACGGTCGAGAAACTTGTACAGAGCGCGCCTGGAAAACTTGCGCGTCTTTGGCAGCGCGCCGGACAGAGCGGAGCTTGCCCCCAGCACGTAGTACTTGGTCAGTTTTGACTCGCTTTTATTGCCGAAAGAGGTCATTCCCCCAATCGTGATGTGAAACGCATGATTCTTTCCTAATGTATGTCCGGCTTGTTTCAGCGCTTGTGGGAATGTCCTTGCCGCAAAAAAAATAGGTAGGATTTGGCTCGGCGGGGGAAGATTCGCTCTTTACTATGCTATTAATTTTTGTATACTGAAAAGTAGCATATTTGTTTCATCAGATGAAACGAACGGAACCAAGTAGGAAGCAGGTGTAAGAACAAATGGATGAACAAAAAGCAAACGTTCGTTCCGTCGAGCGTGCTTTGGATATCCTGCTCTGTTTTACGGACGCCACAGACCTTGGGCTAAGTGAGATATCGAGTCGGCTTTCCTTGCATAAAAGCACGGTGCATCGTTTGCTGGCGACGTTGGAAAACAAGGGCTTTCTCATCCGTGATGTCCAGACGGAAAAATATCGGTTAGGCTTTCGCATCTGGGAGCTTTCCGCCAACCTGACGCATAACGACGATCCCGCCACACTGCTTTTGCCCGAGATGGAGAGGCTGCGGGATTTGGTAGAGGAAACGATCAGCCTGTACGTGCGCGATGGAAACGAGCGAATACGCATTCAGGCTGTGCAGAGTCGGCAGCCGATTCGCAGGGTCGCGCCGATCGGGGCGCGCATGCCGCTGGCCGTCGGGGCGTCCAGCAAGGTGTTGGTCGCCTATGACGAGCCGCATGTGCTGGAACAAGTTCTGAACGATCCGGACTGGCCGGAATACGTCAATCGGGAGGCGTATGTCGAGCAGCTCGACCAGATCAAAAGACTTGGCTTTGCAACCAGCGTGGAGGAGCGCGAGCTGGGGACAGCGGCCGTAGCGGTGCCGATCTTCAACCGCAACGGACAACTGGTGGCGTCAATCGCCGCATCTGGCCCATCCAACCGGCTCACCCCGGAAAAAATGAGCGAGTACGCTCCCTACATCATGGAAGCAGCTTATCGCATGGGAAAAATGATGAAATAACCAAAAAGCCAACACGCTTGCTTGCGGGCGTGTTGGCTTTTTTTGCTATTTGCGCTGCCTGTACTCGCTTTGCAGCACGCGCCAAAACGGCTGGACGGCGTTGTCGGCGAGAAAGCGCTCCCCGCGCGCCCGGACGTACTGGCTCATGTCCTGGTAGTAGGCGGGATCGCGCAGCTTTTCGTAATGGAAGGCGATGTCGTGGGCATCCTGCACAAACAGCGGGTAATGTTCGCCCAGCAACGCGAGATTGCCGATCGTTTTGGTCGTCAGGACGGGGACGCCGAGCGCCATGCATTCGATGATCCGGGACAAGTACGAGTGAGACGGGTTCTGGTCCGGGGTATCGTCGTAGAGCAGCGCAATGCCGATGCCGCTTTGCACGATCATCTTTTGGGTCGTCCACATCGACTTTTGCCCGTGGTCGGCGACGCCAGACGTGCGCAGCAGAATCCGCGCCTTTTTTTGATAGCTGCCAACGATGGACGGATAGAGGACGCGCAGCTTCGCTTTCGGATATCTTTTGCGAATCAGGCGAATCGCTTTGGTGGCGACAGCAAGTCCATAGCGCGGTCGGATGACGCCTGCCCAGATCAGATGCAAAGGCTCGCCAGGCAGACGGGTGAGCGGCTCGCCGTCGTGGGGTTCGACGAACTGGGGCAGCACCTGGATTTTGCGCTGTAGCTCCTGCGCCGAGTATTTCGCTTTGCTGAGCTGGTAGCGGCGATATCTGTCGGCATTCGGCTCCGTCTGGAAAAAGACGACGCGGGAATGCTGGAAAATGTGATCCAGTCTGCCCATGATGTACGGGTCCCGCAAATTGTACTGGACGGCCAAATAGAGCAGCTTTTTGCCGAGCGCAGGCTTTTTTTCCACCAGGTGAAAAGCCTCGTTGCGGCCACGGATAAACAAAAAGTCGTATTTGTGCTTTTGGTCGCGGGCGATGATGTCATTCACGAGATCGTCCGACTTGTGAAACCGGACGTGTTCAAACGTAAAGCCGCCCGTTCCGTTGCGGAACTGAAAAGGCAAGACGCAATCGAGCACGTACCGCTTGCGCTCGCTCGCGCCAAGCTTCGTCACGATACGGTCGACGGAACGCAGCAAAATAAAAAATTGCAGGACGTTTCCCTTTGGCTTGAATTCGATGAGATTACAGGAAAAGCAAATTCTCACGGGATTCTCTCCTTCGCAGGGCTCTTTACCTATGGTATGGCTTTTGGGGCCATTGGCTACTGGAAGAGGAGAAAACGCCGTTGTACAATTCATTTACTTAAATAAAAAACTTTACTCGAGTTAATATAAATGCTATTGTATTTCTTGGATGTAACTGGAAAACGAAAGAGAGGGAACTATGACGGAAACGATTTCGCTGCGAGAAAAGAAAAAAGCAAAAACGAAGCTCGCCTTACTGGAGGCAGCACTGGCCCTGATCGACGAAGGAACATTTCGCAGCGTGCTCGTCGACGATATTTGCGAGCGTGCAGAAGTATCCAAGGTGACGTTTTTCAAGTTTTTTCCGCAAAAAGAGGAGCTGCTCATCTATTTCATGAGCATCTGGCAGGCGCGCTGCTTCTGCGAGCTGTCAGCCAACGGGAAGCGGGGCTTTGCTGCTGTGCGCCACATCTTTTCCATGGTGGCGGAGGAAAGCGAGAAGTATCCGGGGATTATGCTCAGCCTGATTAGCTTTCTCGCCGAGCAAAAAATGCATCCGTGCGTCCCGACGCTGTCAGCGGCGGAGCTGGCCTTGCTGTTCCCCGATGTCAGCGACAGGGCGGCCTTCAGCGATGCGGACTTGCACCAGATTTTTGTGCGCTGTGTGCGGGAAGCGCGCGAAGACGGGGAACTCGCCGACGATGTCAGCGAGGAGGAGGCTGTCGTGCTGCTGTTCTCCATGTTTTACGGGGCGTATTTGACGGCGCACTTGTTCCGGTCGGACGATTTTATGGCTTGCTATGAGCTTCATCTCAAATCTTTGACAAGGTAGGAGAGCGCAATGGCGAAAATTGTGCCTGGACGGTACACGGCAAAAATGGAAGGGTCATACGTAGTGTTCATCATCGGCATGCGGATCAACCAACTGCTGGCGGTTCACAAATGGCTTCCGGTTGCGCGGGCGATGGGCGGAATGGTGGAGGAGCTGTATCAAAATCCCGAGCTTGGCTTTTTGGGCAGTCGCTCCAGCATGAGCCTGCGCACGATCACCCAGATTCAATATTGGCGTTCGTTTGAGCATTTGGAAAAATATGCGCGGCACGCCCCACTGCACCTGATGGCGTGGAAAAAGTTCAATCAGGCAGTGGGCGCAGACGGCTCGGTCGGAATTTACCATGAGACGTACTTGGTAGAAGCGGGCCATTACGAATGTGTGTATGTCAATATGCCTGTTTTCGGCCTGGGAGAAGTGGGCGAGCTCGTTCCCGCCACAGGCAAACGCGAATCGGCCAGACAGCGGATCAACAAAGGCTAGAGCAGCATCCGCCTAGTCGGTTTCGTTGACCAGGCGCAGCAGCCATTCCTTGAGGTCGACGATGCGCAACGATTTCGGACGCGAATCGGTTCCGGTGACGAGCAGCGGGACGAGCGAGTCGGCTGCATGCAGCGAGCCGTGGGCAGCGCCGCCGATATGGGTCGGGGAGCTTTCCGTAATCAGCTCGTAGCCGGGCTGCACGGTGGCGATGACGTATCTTCCGGGGTGGGAGTTCATGGCTCCGTGCAGCCGGGCCAACGCATCGGGATACTTCCCGTACGTGAGCCGCTTTTTGCTCACGGTCATGTCCAATACGCTTGTGTCTCCGCTGATCGTCCACGTCTGCCCGTACTCGTCCTTGACGGGACCGCCCGGCTTGTACGTCATCTGCTTGCTGCTGCCTCCTGCCGTGACGACGATTGACTGTCCTTCTTTTCGCGCGATCACGTCCATCCGCGGTTCGCGCTGCAACTGTGCCGCGACGGCAGAGAGCGAAAGCTGCGGATCGAGCGCGTAGACGTACGCCATCCGCTCGTTGGCGGCGATCACGATCTGGTCGGTTGCTTGCGGCGGCCGGCTGATCGAGGAAATCCGGTACGAGGCGAGCAAGCTGCGCAAATCAATCGTCGCCGCTTGCCGATCATCCTGCACCGCGCTTTGGGCACTGTCTCCCATGACGATCCAGCGCACCTCCTCGACGGCCTTGTCCCACGAGCCAAAGGCGTCGAGCACGGTTTGCAGCGCCTTGTCGGCATTTTCAATCCCTTCCAGCGTCAGCGGGCCTTTGCGGTGGACCTCCATGTCATTTTCCGGCAAGTACGTGATCGTGAGCGGCGGCAGCCTGTCATGCGCGATCAAAAAAGCAGTTTCCTGGGCGGAAAACTCGTCGTTCATGCCGTATTTGCGCCAGATGCGCGTATGGCGCTTCTGGTTCGGATCGAGCTGGGCAAAGGCGGCGTAAGACAGCAGCTTCGGCCCGGTTACGTTCAGCTCTTCCGGCAGTTGCGCGGCAATCTCGATCAGATGCGGGATTTTTAAGGCATGTTCGGTCTTGCCCCGCCACACAATCGCATTGATGGAAGCCGAATCTTTGCCTTGGTCGGCCAGCACATCGTGGATCGTGTTTGTCTGCGGATTCAACTGACTCTGGTTCAACTGCCAAATCGCGTCCAGCAGCACCTGCGGCTGGTCAATCTTCATCGCTTCCTTTGGGCCGTAACCGTAGTAAACCATCCGCTTTTCTTGTTCGTTGTACCAGGACAGACCCGGCACGTGATGCTGATCGGCGTAGGTCCCGGTCAGCAACGTGCTGTCGATCGTCACGGACATCGTCGGAAACGAGCTGACGACATGGGGGAAGTAGTGCCCTTTTTCCCGCAAAAAGGCCAAGGCAGGAGCGCGCCCCTGGCGAATCGCCTCCTGCAGCGGCTTGTCCATCAACGAATCAATGAGGATGAGCACAACGGGTTTTGGCCCTTGCGTTTGTTCTTGTTCGGAAGACAGCGGAGCGGGGATCTTCTCCTGGATTTGCAATCTTTCGCCAGCCTTGCAGCCAATGAGTGGCAAGCTGAGCACAAGCAACCAAAGGATGGCGGATGTCCATCTCGACTTCATGCTTCCATTCCTTTCCATGAGTATCGTGGTTTTATTTTTTGCCGTCGCCGCTAAATTATTCCACATACAGCCGCATAAAAAATCTCCCCCTCGCGAGCCGGCAGACGCTGTGCATGAGGGGGAGATTTTAATGCGGTTATCCTTCCGGCAGCAAATGGCTCACCTCCACGACCTCGCCTTTCTCCAAAAACAGGCGCGGAATGCGGTTGCTCAAAGTAGCGACGACTTCATAGTTGATCGTCCCGAGCATTTCCGCCACTTCATCGACCGTAATCTCCGCGTTCCCCTGCTTGCCGTACAGCTTCGGAATATGGCGGCGAATCGCGCGGATGTTTCTTTTGACGGCATCGAGATTGACCTCGATCCACGTTTCGCGAAACGGTTTTTTCATTACGGGTACCTTTCCAAAACAAGATGGAAAGCCTTGTTTTCCCTTTGGAAAAGAATGTCATGCATACTTTTTTCTCATAAGTATTCGTCTTCCGGGCTACTTAGGCGTGGCCGATTCCAAAGCACCAATAAAAAAAGCAGGCCGCTTAGCCAACAGCCTGCACCTGCAACGCCAAGCGGCGCTCACCAGCCTGAGCGCTTTTTTCCTGTGGTCAAAAAATGGGCAACTGGTCCAGATTGTTTTCTTTGATGCCGTCCGGCTCGCTGCGCAAAATATCCCGTCCGTATTTGTGAAACACGTCTACGTGCGCAAGTTGTCCCGCTTTTGCTTCCTGCAAGGCGGTGACGTAGTCCAGCTCACGTCCGCTGCTTGTTTTGAATGCGATCAAGTCTCCGTCATCGTTTTTGCGCACGGCGACGATCCGCTCTTTGTCTGAATCAGGCGATAGGACTCTTTTCGCTCCTGCGCTTTCCTGCAACGCTTGCTGCTCGCCTGCCGCTTTGTAGTCGGCGTAAATTTGCTCAAAGCTTTTCTCGCTCATCACGGAATCCCTCCTTATGCATAAGGTGGCTCAAGGCGGGAGAGAACATGCATTCGTTTTAAACCAAGGCCCGACATTCGCCTCTTGACACTTGCTGGCAGGAGGATTATATTTTGACTGACACGAAAGTCAATGAAAAAGGAGGGAGCAGCTCGTGCCTCGCTCAAAGGAGCAGAATGAAGAAATTCGCGCCCAG
This sequence comes from Brevibacillus sp. NSP2.1, assembly GCF_000470975.2. Classification (NCBI taxonomy): domain Bacteria; kingdom Bacillati; phylum Bacillota; class Bacilli; order Caryophanales; family Paenibacillaceae; genus Brevibacillus; species Brevibacillus sp. NSP2.1. Next base: position 1,646,476 of record NZ_CP048274.1, read on the forward strand.
CGCAAAGAAGCGATCATGCAGGGCGCTCTTGCTGTTTACGTGGAAAAAGGATACGCAGCCGCAGATATCAAGGATGTGGCGGAGCGTGCCGGCGTGGCCAGGGGATTGGTGTATTACTACTACAAAGACAAGCGCTCGTTGTTTCGCGATTTGTTTGTGCATATGTTCCAGCTCTCCAACAAGCACACCCGCCATCATTTTTCCCAGGAGGGGACGGCCACAGAGCTGTGCCGGCAATTCGCGCACGTCATGTTCCACAATTTGTTTGAAAGCTCCGTGCACGTCATGTTCTTTTTCCGCATGCGCCACGACCTGCGCGAGCTGTTCACAGGGGACGAGTTGAAGACGCTGTTGTGGCGCGACAACAATTTGCAGGTACTGGTGGAGACGTTGCGCCGCGGAATGGAGACAGGCGATATTCGCCGGATGGAGCCGGAGCTGCTCGCAGAACAATATTGGGGAGCCATGATGCACGCCATGGGTTTTTTGCAGCGGAAAAAGAGAAGCTTGCTCGCAGAAGGACACGACATGGAGCAGGTCAAGCAGTTGCTCTCGCCGGACATCGAAGCGGCGACGGAATCGTGCGTCGCGATGGTGCGGGCGTGAGGGCATCCGCCGCCGCAGCCTATCAAGCAAGAGGAGGATTTGTTTGCTGAAATTATTGCGTTTTTTGCGGCCATACCGTTATATGGTCGCCATGACGATGTTTTTTATGTTGCTGCAATCGCTGGCGAATTTATATTTGCCAAACCTGATGTCCCATATCGTCAACGAAGGGATCGTCAAGGAAGACACGGCCTATATCTGGAGAACCGGAGGCTGGATGCTGCTAGTATCCGCCGTCGCGGCTGCTTTGTCCGTCGCGGCGAGCTATTTGGCTTCCCGCTCTGCTTCCGGCTTTGGCATGCGGCTGCGCAGCAGCGTGTTTAGCCACGTCGAACGTTTTTCGTTGCAGGAGTTCGACAAGCACGGGACGGCCTCGCTGATTACCCGGACGACCAATGACATTACGCAAGTCCAGCAAGTGCTGAACATGATGCTGCGGATGCTGGTGATGGCACCAATGATGTGTTTTGGCGGAATCATCATGGCGCTGTCGAAGGACGCGGAGCTGTCTCTCGTCATCATCGTGGCGATTCCGATTTTGGCATTGGCGATTTTTTTGATCGGTTCAAAAGGGATTCCGTACTTCAAAGCAATGCAGGGCAAAATCGACAGGCTGAATCTCGTGCTGCGCGAGTCGTTGACCGGAATCCGCGTCGTGCGGGCGTTCAACCGGATGGAGCACGAGCGGGAGCGGTTCGACCGTGCCAATGAAGATTTGACGGCGACGGCGATCAAAGCCAACCAGATCATGGCGGGGATGATGCCTGTCATGATGCTGATGATGAACGTCACGTCGATTGCCATCATCTGGTTCGGCGGCTTGCGGATCAGCGCCGGGCACATGCAGGTAGGCGACCTGATGGCGTTTTTGCAGTATGCGATGCAAATTTTGTTTTCGCTGATGATGGCGTCGATGATGTTTAGCATGGTGCCGAGAGCTTCGGCTTCGGCGGTGCGCATTCACGAGGTGCTCGCGACAGAGCCGATCATTGTCGACAGGGAAAAGCCAGACCCATCTGGCGCGGGAAAAGGCGGGCAAGTCGCTTTCGAGCAGGTGACGTTCCGCTATCCTGGCGCAGAGAAGCCTGCACTGTCTGAGCTTTCTTTTACCGCCAGGCCCGGCCAGGTGACGGCGATCATCGGGGGAACAGGCGCAGGAAAAACAACGCTGGTCAGCCTGATCCCGCGCTTCTATGACGTCGAGAGCGGCAGCGTCCGCGTCGGTGGCGTCGATGTGCGCGAGTGGTCGCAAAGCGAGCTGCGCTCCCGCATTGGCTTTATCCCGCAAAAAGCGCTGCTGTTTACGGGGACGATCGCAGACAACATCCGCTACGGAAAAGAGGAGGCGACAGACGAGGAAGTCCGCCATGCCGTAAGCGTGGCGCAGGCAGCCGAGTTTATCGCGAGCATGCCGGACGGGCTGGATACCGTCCTCGCCCAAGGCGGGCAGAACCTGTCAGGCGGGCAAAAGCAGCGCCTCTCCATCGCCCGTGCGCTCGTCCGCAAGCCGGAGGTGTACATTTTTGACGACAGCTTTTCCGCCCTCGACTTCAAGACAGATGCGAAGCTGCGGGCTGCCTTGAAGCAGGAGACAGGGGATGCGACGGTTATCATCGTCGCGCAGCGGGTCAATACCGTGATGGACGCCGACCAGATTATCGTGTTGGAGGAAGGCAAAGTGGCGGGAATCGGTACACACCGCGAGTTGCTCGCCACCTGTAGCGTGTACCAGGAGATCGTCAAATCCCAGCTAACGGAGGAGGAAATCGCATGAGTGATGGACAACAACGTCCTCCCCAGGGACGACCGGGAGCCGGACCAGGGCCGGGAGGGCAGCGTCCGATGGGCTTTGGCGGGCCTGGATTGCTGACGATGCCTGGGCAAAAGGCCAAAGATTTCAAAGGCACGCTGCGCCGTCTGCTCGGCTATTTGAAGCCGCACCGCTTCCGGCTGTTCATCGTCTTTTTGACGGCAGCGGCAAGCACCGTCTTCGCCATTCTCAGTCCAAAGCTTTTAGGGGATGCGACGACGACGATTTTTGCCGGGTTCATGGGCAAGCTGAAGGGAGTGCCGGGCGCAACGTTTGACTTTGCCGCTATTTGGCAAATCATTTTGACTTTGATCGGGCTGTATTTGTTTTCCGCGCTGTTTGCCTATATCCAGCAGTATTTGATGGCGAAAGTCGCGCAAAAGACCGTCTATGCGCTGCGCAAGGAAGTCAACGAAAAGCTGGCGAGACTGCCGCTGAAATACTTTGACGAGCGCACGCACGGCGAAATCATGAGCCGGGTCGTCAATGACGTGGATACGATCAGCGGCACGCTGCAACAAAGTCTGACGCAGATGATAACCTCGATCATTACGCTGGTCGGCGTCATTGCGATGATGCTTTCGATCAGTCCGCTGATGACGGTCATTTTGCTTTTGACTTTGCCGCTCAGCGCAGTGGCAATCAAACAGGTGGCTTCTCGTTCCATGCCGCACTTCAAAGGACAGCAGCAGGCGCTCGGCGAGCTGAACGGACACGTCGAAGAGATGTACACGGGCCACAAGCTCGTCAAGGCATTCGGCCGGGAAAAGAGCGCGATCGAAAAGTTCGACGCGATCAACGAAAAGCTGTACCAGTCTGGCTGGAAGGCGCAGTTTATCGCCGGAATCATGATGCCGCTGATGATGCTCGTCGGCAATATCGGCTTTGTGCTCGTCTGTGTGGTGGGGGGCGTGCTCGTTACGCGCGGCAGCATCGCCATCGGGGACGTGCAGGCGTTCATCCAGTACGCCCAGCAGTTTTCCCAGCCGATCACGCAGACGGCGAACATTGCCAACATCATCCAGTCTACGCTCGTCTCGGCGGAGCGCATTTTTGAAGTGCTCGATGCGCCGGAGGAAGAAACCGATGCCGTTTCCGCTGCTGGCCCGGCCCGCATGCAAGGGCATGTGAGGTTTGAACACGTCTCGTTCGGCTACAAGGAAAACGAGCCGCTCATCACCGACATGAACATCGACGTGAAGCCGGGCATGACGGTCGCCATCGTCGGTCCGACTGGCGCTGGCAAGACGACCTTGGTCAATCTGCTGATGTGCTTTTACGAGATCGGCGGCGGCCGGATTACGGTAGACGGCCGCGATATTCGCGACCTGCCGCGCGGCGAGCTGCGCAGCCAGTTCGGAATGGTGCTGCAGGATACGTGGCTGTTCAACGGCACGATCAAGGAAAACATCGCCTACGGCAGAGCAGGGGCGACTGAAGCGGAAATCGTGCAGGCGGCGAAGGCAGCGCACGCGGACCATTTTGTGCGGACGTTGCCGGAAGGGTATGAGACGGTGCTGAATGAAGAGGCTTCGAACATTTCCCAGGGGCAAAAGCAGTTGCTGACGATCGCGCGCGCGTTCCTCGCCGATCCGGCGATTTTGATTCTCGATGAGGCGACGAGCAGCGTCGACACCCGGACAGAGCTGTTGATTCAACAAGCGATGGCGGGGCTGATGAAGGGGCGCACGAGCTTTGTCATTGCGCATCGCCTCTCGACGATTCGCGACGCCGACCTGATTCTCGTCATGAACAACGGAACGGTGATCGAACAGGGCACGCACGAGGAACTGCTGGCGCAGGACGGCTTCTACGCGGATTTGTACAACAGCCAGTTTGCGCAAGGCAGTGAGACGCAGGTTAGCTAGCGAGGGTAAAAATGTACGGGCGGCCCAAGGAAAGCAAGAAGCCGGAGAGGGGGCGGGGCGTCCGGACGGTTAGCGTCGCGTACGCAGAAATAGCGAAGCGAAGGAAACGGTCTCCCGTACATGGTTTTGTCATCTACGCTAACCCCACGGAAAATACGCTACTCTGTGGTGGGTGTCTTTTTGCAATAATGCCATGGAAAAGTGCCACGGGCAGGTAGTTCTGTGGTGCTTTTTCTTTTCCCGACAGCACCACGGGCATGCAACTCCCTGGATGTTCTTTTTGTGCTAATGCAGCGCGCAGGGACGGCATGCAAAAAAGAGCAGACTGCCGAGACGCTCTCGGAGTCTGCCCTTTGTGGGTGGGTGCTGTTACGAACTTATTTTGTGTCGCGCAGTTTACGCGTTTACTGGTTTGCCTTCGTCCAGCAGTTGGCGAAGAACGGTTTGCAGAATACCACCGTTGCGGTAGTAGTCTACGTCTACCATGGAGTCGAGACGAACGATGACGTCGAACTCGAACTTGCTGCCGTCTTGGCGAGTTGCTTCTACTTTTACGCGTTGGCCTGGTTGAACATCATTGGAGAGACCCACAATGTTGAAGGACTCAGTTCCGTCGATACCCAGCGACTTCCAGCTTTGGCCGTCAGCGAATTGCAGAGGCAGCACGCCCATACCAACGAGGTTGGCACGGTGGATACGCTCGAAGCTTTCTGCGATAACCGCTTTGATGCCGAGCAGGAAAGTACCTTTTGCTGCCCAGTCGCGGGAAGAACCAGTACCGTACTCTTTACCAGCCAGGACAACGAGTGGAGTGCCGTCTGCCTGATACTTCATGGAAGCATCGTAGATGGACATTACTTCGCCGGTTGGCAAGTATTTGGTTACGCCGCCCTCTGTGCCAGGAGCCACTTGGTTGCGAATACGGATGTTGGCAAACGTACCGCGCATCATAACGTCATGGCTACCACGGCGAGCACCGTAAGAGTTGAAGTCTTTGCGCTCTACGCCGTTTGCTTGCAGATACAGACCTGCAGGGCTTGTAGGCGAGATGTTACCCGCTGGGGAGATATGGTCGGTTGTGACGGAGTCGCCGAACAGAGCGATTGCTTTCGCTGCTTTGATGTCAGCGATCTCTGCGATTTCACCAGCAAGGTCTTTAAAGAATGGCGGTTCTTGGATGTAGGTGGATTTTTCATCCCACTCGTACAGGTCGCCAGTTGGAACGTCGATTTTGTTCCAGGCTTCGTTTTGCGTGAACACTTGACCGTACTCGGCGCGGAACAGGTCTGGGTTCATGGCTTTGTTCATTGCTTCCGAGATTTCTTGCGGAGTTGGCCAGATGTCTTTCAGGTAGACAGGCTCTCCGTCTTTGCCCGTACCGATTGGCTCGGTAGTCAGGTCAATATCGACAGTACCAGCCAGTGCGTAGGCGATAACCAATGGAGGAGAAGCGAGGTAGTTCGCTTTTACCTGCGCATGGATACGGCCTTCGAAGTTGCGGTTACCGGACAGTACGGCTGCTACAGTCAGGTCTTCATCTGCGATTGCCTTGCTGGTTTCCTCTGGCAATGGACCGGAGTTACCGATGCAAGTGGTGCAACCGTAGCCGACTACGTTGAATCCGATCGCATTCAAGGAATCAATCAGACCAGCGTCAGTCAGGTATTGCGTAACGACGCGGGAACCTGGAGCCAGGGAGCTTTTCACGAATGGAGGCTTTTTCAAACCTTTTTCCACTGCTTTTTTCGCCAGGATACCTGCACCCAGCATTACGCTAGGATTTGATGTATTGGTACAGGAAGTAATCGCTGCGATGACGACAGAGCCTGTTTTCAGTGTAGCGGTTTCCCCGTTTGCATAAGTAACAGGTGCGCTTGCTGCGATTTTCTCTTCGGACAGGCCAAAGCCGCCTTTGTCGATCGGTGTGCGCAGGCTGTTGTTGAAGGATTCCTTCATGGCAGTCAGTTCTACGCGGTCTTGCGGACGTTTTGGACCAGCCAGGCTCGGTACGACTGTGGACAGATCCAGTTCCAATGTTTCGGAGAAGATTGGGTCTGGAGTGTCGTCGGTACGGAACAGACCTTGTGCTTTGGTGTAAGCTTCTACCAGAGCGATCAAGTCTTCGCTGCGGCCAGTTTGGCGCAGGTAGTTGAGTGTTTCAGCGTCTACCGGGAAGAAGCCCATGGTAGCACCGTACTCAGGAGCCATGTTCGCTACAGTAGCGCGGTCAGCCAGCGAGATGTTGGACAGGCCAGGGCCGTAGAACTCCACGAATTTCCCTACTACGCCTTTTTTGCGCAGCATTTGGGTAACAGTCAGCGCGAGGTCGGTTGCAGTTGCGCCGGCATTCAGCGTGCCAGTCAGTTTGAAACCAACGACTTCTGGCGTTACGAAATACAGCGGTTGGCCGAGCATTCCTGCTTCTGCCTCGATACCGCCAACACCCCAGCCGAGAACGCCAAGACCGTTAATCATGGTAGTGTGGGAGTCAGTACCTACGAGAGAGTCAGGGAAAGCAACGAGTTCGCCGTCTACTTCGCGAGTAGCGATCACAGTTGCCAGGTACTCCAGGTTTACTTGGTGAACGATACCAGTTGCCGGAGGAACCGCACGGAAGTTGTCAAACGCTGTTTGCGCCCAGCGCAGGAAGCGGTAGCGCTCTTGGTTGCGTTCGAATTCGAGCTTCATGTTGTTTTCCAGAGCAGCAGGGTTGCCGAAGTCGTCAACCATTACGGAGTGGTCGATTACGAGGTCAACCGGTACGAGCGGGTTGATTCGCTTTGGATCTCCACCAGCGCGCTTCATGGCGATACGCATCGCTGCCAGGTCAACTACAGCCGGTACGCCGGTGAAGTCTTGCAGAACGATACGAGCTGGCATGAGCGGTACTTCTTGGTTTTCGTCGCGGCCTTTTGTCCAGGTCGCCAGTTGTTGTACGTGTTCTTTGGTGATCGCACGGCCATCGAACTGACGTACAGCAGCCTCGAGCAGAACTTTAATCGAGAACGGCAGCTTGGAAACGTCGCCGAGTCCTTGTTCTTCCAATCCTTGCAGGCGATAGTACGCGAAAGACTTGTCGCCTACTTGCAGGGAAGATTTCACATTGTAAGCATCTTGTTTAGCCAATTTATACAACCTCCCTATTGTAACTTGGGGTTTCGTCTGGTGAAACGTAGTTTCGTTTCTCTCATTACGAACTTATTATACTCGATTTGTTTCCCGGCTTCTACCCCAAATTCATCATTTATATACAAAAATCATGGGAGAAAAAACAGACGCGCTTGTTTCGCGTTGTATTTAATGAAGGAAAAATATCCAGACTTCATGTATTATCCCGTTTATATTTCGTTTACATTCATCCGTTATTGTTTCTCTTGCGGGCAAAAAGGGCGCAGGGGACGCCGACGTCAACCTCTGCGGCCGTTTGCAGAAAGGAGAGGCTGCCTGTGACACCTTTTACCTCCCATCCGCTCTTCAGGAGCAGCTTGGAATCACCCCTGGGAGATGCGCTTTGCCAAAGCACCGGAAAGCGAAGGAGGCAAGCGCAACGAAGGGAAGCGTCAGACGTAAACAATAAGAAATACGCACACATAAAAATGGGCAAGGAGTTAAGCAAATGAGAGAACAAACCAACGACAATCGTACCAAACTGGGAGACTGGCGCCCGTTTTTTCAATTAATCATGCAGACGAAGCCGTCCAAGCTGAAAATCGGTGTCGCGCTGTTCATGAGTGTGGCGACGACACTGGTCAGCCTGGTCATTCCGCTGTTTACCAAAGACCTGGTGGACAGCTTTACGCTCTCGTCCATCAGCCGAGGCCAAATCGTGCTGTTAATGGTCGCCTTCATCGCGCAGGCCATCGCCAGCGGGCTGTCCATCTATTTGCTCAACCACGTCGGCCAGAGCATCGTCGCGGCTCTGCGCGACCGACTGTGGAAAAAGCTGCTCGTCCTGCCCGTCTCCTATTACGACAACCACCGGACAGGGGAGACGATCAGCCGGATGACGAATGACACAGGAGTCGTCAAAGGACTTATCAGCGAGCACCTCGCCAGCTTTTTCACCGGAATCATCGCGATTATCGGCTCCGTGGCCACGCTTTTGTACCTGGACTGGCAAATGACGCTGACCATGCTGATCGCCGTTCCGCTGTCTGTGGCGATTCTCGTGCCGCTGGGCAGACAGATGTACAAAATTTCCAAAGGGCTGCAGGACGAGACGGCGAGCTTCACGACGATCATGAATCAAGTGTTGTCAGAGGTGCGGCTTGTCAAGGCGTCGAATGCCGAGCCACATGAGTACGAGGCAGGGAAAAAGGGAATTGCCAACCTGTTTCGCTTCGGCCTGAAGGAAGGCCAGGTACAGGCGATGATCGCGCCGTTGATTTCGTTTGTGCTGATGGTTTTGCTCGTCGTCATTATGGGCTACGGCGGAATGCGCGTCGCTTCGGGAGCGCTCTCCGCCGGCGAACTGGTCGCGTTTATTTTGTACCTGGTGCAAATCATCATGCCGATGGGGCAGTTCACGCAATTTTTCACCCAGTTGCAAAAGGCAATGGGCGCGACGGAGCGAATCATTGCTACACTAGAGGAGCCGGAAGAGGATCACCAGAGCGGACGGACCGTGGAAAATGCCGCCTTGCCGATTGTAGTGGAGAACGTGAGCTTTTCCTATGAAAACGGGGAAAACATTCTCGATAACGTCAGCTTCACGATTCCGGCCGGGAAGGTGAGTGCGATTGTCGGGCCGAGCGGCAGCGGCAAGACGACCTTGTTTTCCTTGGTCGAGCGCTTTTACAAGCCGGATAGCGGCGTAATCAGGCTGGGCAGCGATCCGATCGACGCGTTTTCCCTGGCGTCCTGGCGCAGCAAAATCGGCTACGTCTCGCAAGAAAGCCCGCTGATCGCCGGCACGATCCGGGGAAACATCTGCTACGGCATTTCCCGCGAGGTGACGGAAGCAGAGCTGAAACAGGCCGCCGCCATGGCCTACGCGGATCAGTTCATCGACGAACTGCCGGACGGCTACGAGACGCAAGTAGGCGAGCGGGGCGTCAAACTCTCCGGCGGACAGCGCCAGCGCATCGGCATCGCCCGCGCCCTGCTGCGCGATCCGCAAATTTTGATGCTCGACGAGGCGACGTCCAGCCTCGACAGCAAATCGGAAATCATCGTGCAAAAAGCGCTGCAAAATCTGATGAAGGGACGCACCACGCTCGTGATCGCGCATCGGCTGTCGACGGTGGTGGACGCGGACCAGATCATCTTTTTGGAAAAAGGAAAAATTACGGGCATGGGGACGCACGAGCAACTGTTTGATTCGCACGACATGTACCGGGAGCTGGCCAGCCAGCAATTGCTGATGAAAGAAAGGATGCTGACGACATGACCAGAATCATGGTAGTGGACGACGACCCGCACATTCGCGAACTGGTGCGCATCTTTTTGCGCAACGACGGGTTCGAGATCGTGGAGGCGGAAAACGGCGTCGAGGCGCTGGAAAAAATGGAGTCGCCCGGCGCGGACCTGGTCGTGCTCGACATCATGATGCCGCAGATGGACGGCTGGGAGCTGTGCCGGCAGTTGCGCGAGCACTACGACATTCCGCTGCTCATGCTGACGGCAAAAGGCGAGACGGCGCAAAAAATCAAAGGCTTCGAGCTGGGGACGGACGACTACCTCGTCAAGCCGTTTGAGCCGGCGGAGCTTTTGGTGCGGGTAAAAGCGTTGCTCAAACGATACAAGATCGCCGCGTCGCACAAGGTGCAGGCAGGGCTGTTGCAGCTCGACCGCAAAACGTTTGAAATCGTGCAGGACAGCCGCTCGTGGACGATTCCGTTAAAAGAATTCGAGCTGTTGTTCAAGCTCGCGAGCTATCCAGGGCAAACGATTCCGCGCGAGCAGTTGATCGAGCAAATCTGGGGCTACGACTTTGAAGGCAACGAGCGGACGGTAGACGTGCATATCAATCGGTTGCGGGAACGTTTTCCGGAAGGGGAGTACGGCTTTCGGATTCGCACCGTGCGCGGCCTTGGCTATCGGCTGGAGGCAGACAAATGAGCAGAGAGCCAAGTGAAAAGCCAAGGCACAAATCCGGGCGAACGATGCCTTTGCACAAACACATCGGGCTGAAGCTGCTTGCGACTGTTGGAATCTTTGCCTTGCTGATGCTCTGCGGGGCAGTAGCTTACTGGAGCACGGGCCTCTTTTACCGCTATACAGGGCTTGCCCCGAGCGACTTTGTGCAAGCGGTGGTCCACGCAGTCGTCAGCTTTTGCTTTTTTATCCTCGCAGGGTTCACGATTTCCCACTTCATCCGCCCCCGGCATGTCGAGCTGTTTCAACTGCTGATCGACGCCTTGAGACGAATTGCCAAAGGAGACTTCAACGTCAATCTCGACGTCAAAATGGAGCGCCAATGGGGGCAGTTGGTGGAGGGCATCAACCATATGGCCGAGCAATTGCAGGCGATGGAGCAGATGCGCCAGGAGTTCATTTCCAACGTTTCCCACGAAATCCAGTCGCCGCTGACCTCGATCAGCGGATTTGCCCGCGCGCTGCAAAACGAGAGCCTGAGCCTGGCGGAGCGTCGGCACTACCTGGAGATCATCGAAACGGAGAGCAAGCGTTTGTCCAAAATTAGCGACAACCTGCTCAAGCTCACGTCGCTGGAGGGCAAGCACCATCCGGTCGAGCGCAAGCGCTATCGGCTGGACCAGCAGTTGCGCAGCATCATTTTGGCCTGTGAGCCGCTCTGGCTGGAAAAGGAGATCGAGCTGGAGATTGAGCTGGAAAAGGCGGAAATCGTCGCGGACGAAGACATGATGAGCCAGGTGTGGAACAACCTGCTCAGCAACAGCATCAAGTTCACCGAGCCTGGCGGCAAAATCAGCGTCAAGCTGCAATCGCTTCCCGGAGGCGCACAGGTGCAAATTTCCGATACGGGCATCGGGATCGCCAAAGAAAATTTGGAACGGATTTTCGAACGCTTTTTCAAGGAAGACAAGTCGCGCAACCGCGCCAAGGGCGGCAGCGGTTTGGGGCTGTCGATCGTGAAAAAAATTCTCGATCTGCACCAGGCGACGATCTCCGTGCAAAGCGAGCAGGGGCGCGGGACGACGTTTACGGTGACGTGGCAGGGGGAGTAGGGTCCTGTCCTCAAAGTGAGCAGAGCGCATTTAAAAGGCTGGGGACCTTTCTTGGCAAGCGACCTGGGATGAGACTTGCACGGCCGGGTGAGCAAGCGGCCGATTTTGGCTAGGCACTTCCTGCAAGGCGAACCGGGAGGCGATTGGATCATGAGCGGGTAGAGGAATTCATATAGCACCCCGCCACCGATGCAAACAGCGATCACCCTCTGCCTCTATATAATGAAACAAGACCTTGAGGACCGACACCTCTCAAGGTCTTGTTCGCATAGGCAAGAAGTCAGTTTTCGCCGTTTTCCGTTTACGCCCCAATGTACTTCGCATGCAGCGAACGGGCCACGCTGATCTCATCCGTTCCCTGGACGAGCACGCGTCCGTCCGGGAAGGCGACGAGCGTGTACGAGTCGACGTGGAAGCGGAGCAAAAATTTGTTTTGCTCAATTTTCCCGAGCGGAGCAAGCCGCTTGGCGAGGGCGTCGAGGTCGAGGGAGGCAGAAGCTCCGGGCGAGATTTGCACCGTATCCCGTCCGCAGAGCGAAACCGCTTGTCCATCCTGCGTCTCCGGCTGCAAAAATGCATACTCGTGCTTGCCGCACGTCGGGCAGTCGCTGCGGCGAGCATTGGCCACCTTGATTTGCGTGTGGCGATTTTGCCAGATTTCAAAATGCTCCAGGTTCAAATTGAGCGCATCCGTGGCTCCGACCAGCAGCTTGAACGCTTCGGTCGCCTGGTAGGAGGCGACGATGTGGATGATCGGACCGATGACCCCGGCGGTATCGCAAGTCGGCATTTCCCCCGGATTCGGAGCTTCCGGGAACAGACAGCGTAAACACGGCGTAATGCCGGGGCGGATGGTCGTAAACGTGCCCGTCGCGCTCACCGCACCGCCGTACACCCAAGGAATCCCGTGCTTCACGCAAACGTCGTTGACCAGATAGCGCACTTGAAAATTGTCTGTCGCATCGAGCACGAGATCGACGTCACGCAAAAGCTCCTCGGCGTTGTAAGCAGACAGGTCGGCGACGATCGGCTCAATCGTGACTTCCGAGTTGATTTTCGTCAGCTTGGCATGGGCCGCCATCGCTTTTGGCAAATGCTCGGCGGCGTCTGACTCGTCGTAGAGCATTTGTCGCTGCAGGTTGCTCGGTTCGACGAAATCGCGGTCAATGAGGCGCACAAAGCCGACTCCGGCGCGGACCATATGATTGGACAGCACCGTTCCGAGCGCGCCCATCCCGACGATGGCGACGCGGCTTTGCAACAGTTTTTCCTGGCCGCTGCGCCCGATCGGGTGAAACAGGAGCTGGCGGGAATAACGTGTATCCAAAGCGGTTACTCCTCCTTTCCTTCCGACATCGCCAGCGGATTCCACGGGCCTTGCTGATGGCCCTTCCATTCGCTGCCGTCCTCCCACATTTCTTTTTTCCAGATAGGGACGATTTGCTTCAGTCTTTCGATGGCGTAGCGCCCGGCTTCAAAAGACTCGTTGCGGTGCGGCGTTGCCACCGCGACGACGACGGCGATTTCTTCCACGGCCAAATCGCCGATGCGGTGGTGCATGGCGACTTGTGCTCCGGGCCAGCGTTCCTCGATCTCGGCTGCGACCTGCTTCATTTTTTCCACAGCCATTGGCTCGTACGCTTCATAGGACAGGTAGACCGTGCGCTGACCGTGCGTAAATTCGCGTACCGTTCCGACAAACGTCAAGATGGCGCCCGCGTGCGGGTTGCTCACCAGCCGCACGAGCTGGTCGGCAGACAGCGGCTCGCGGGTAATGGCAAAGCGCGGCACTTCCTCTCCGCCGCTGACAGGTGGCAAGAGCGCGATTTCGTCATCCGGGCTGATGACGCGATCAAAAGCAGCGTACTCGTGATTCATGGAAACAAAACAGCTACCGAGCAACGGCGCAAGCGCCGGATACTGCTCTCCGACTGCTTGCAGCAGGTCGCGCACGGTTGCCTGTTCTGGCAAAGTCAGTTCGATTTCGCGGACGTTGGCCCGCTCGGCCAGTCCGGCAAACAACAAGATGGTGATCGTCAAAGAAATTCCTCACTTCCGATTGGGATGACAGTTGTCTATGGGTTGACGATATCACAATCCGGCACGGATGCCAATGCGCGAAGGGGCTTGGGGACTTACGGAGCGAAGCCTTTTTGGCTTACGTACAGCTCGTCTTCCGCAAACACGCGCCGCAGCCGATCGTACACGAGTCGATAGGCGTCCGGCTCCGCCCATGCTTCTAGCCCCAACTCGGCAAAAAGCGAGGGAACCCCGTTTTTCTTCGTACGCTTGCCGCCGCTGCCGTCGCCCATGTAAAAATCGTCAATGCAAACCCGTCCGACCAGCGGCCGCAGCAGGTCGGGAAAAGCTTCGCTGCTCGGCAAGACGGGTGCGATCGTCGCCTGTGTCGGGACGCCAGCCGCAGCCAATTCCCGAAGCGCCCGCAGCCGTGCGGCAATCGGAGGCGCTTGCGGCGAGAAATGTTTGCGGATTTCCTCCAGGTCCGTTTCCACCGTCATGCTGACGCGTACTCGCTCGCCCAGGCGGAGCAGCAGGTCCAGATCGCGCGTGACGAGCGGGCTGCGGGTCTGGACGAGCAAAAAGTCGGGCGGATGCTCCACCATCACTTCGAGTAGCGAACGCGTTACCTGCTCCCGATATTCAACGGGCTGGTAAGGGTCAGTGCTCGACGACATGAAAATGGAGACGGGCCCCTTCGCTTTTGCCCGCTGTAGCTCTTTGGCGAGCAGCGCGGCGGCTCCCGTCTTGATATCGACCCACGTCCCCCATTCGTGCCCGCGAAACAGCGAGACGGGCATCTGCCGCACATAGCAGTAAGAGCAGGCGAAGGAGCAGCCCGTGTACGGATTGAGCGAGTGCGTGTAATCGGTCAAAAATCCGGTTCCTTTATTGAGCAGCGTTTTTGGTTGCTTGTAAAAGAAAGTGCTGTTCACTTTTGTCCCTTCTTATTTTGCGTCGTGAAAAATGATCCCCAGACTGTACCGCGTTCCCTGGGTGATCGTGCTGACGCCGTGGCGCAGCGTCGTTTTATAATAGCCGCGCGCTCCGGCTACAGGGCGATAGGCAGTCGGAAAAATCAAGCCTGCCCCCTGTTCCAAGGTTATCACATGTCCTCTGCTTTGCGCTCGCGGCCGTTGTTCGATCAGCAAAAATTGTCCGCCGCAAAAGTCGCTTTCCTGTTGGCTCAGGACTAAGACGACCTGAAAAGGAAAAAACACGTCGCCGTACATGTCCTGGTGCAGACAGTTGTAGCTGCCGGCCTCGTATTTCAGGAGCAAAGGCGTCGGGCGGGCCTGCCCGTGCTCGTGGCAACGGGCGAGAAAGGCGGACAGCGACGGAGGGTAGGCAGGCTGCTGTCCGAGCAGTGTGTTCCAGCGATTCGCCGTTTTGGCCAGCTCGGGATAAAAGCCCTCGCGCAACTGCTCCACTATGGGCGGCAGGGGAGCTTGATAATAACGGTACTCTCCGCTGCCGAAGCGGTATCGCGCCATGTTGATCGTCGCTCGGAAAAAGCGGTCTTCGCGATAGGTGGCGATCAGCTCCTGGCATTCTTCCGGTTGCAAGACAGGAGGGAGGACGGCAAAGCCTTGCTCGTCCAGACTGTGTTGCAACTGCTCCCAGGGGAGTAGGGCGATGCGTTTTGTCAGCGGCTCAGCCATGCTGCATCCCCCTTGCAAGACTTCCTTTTTCGAGCGCGATCAGCGCTGTTTTCATGTCCAGGCCGCCGCGATAGCCGGTGAGGCTGCCGTCTTTGCTGACGACCCGATGGCAAGGGACGGTCAAAAGCAGCGGATTGGCTCCGATCGCGGCTCCTACGGCCCTGACGGCGGCAGGCTTTTTGATGTGAACGGCAATCTCGGAGTAAGTCGTCGTCTGCCCGTATGGAATGCGGCACAAAGCGTCCCAGACAGATAGCTGAAACGGCGTGCCCTCCAGATCGAGCGCAAGCGAGAATTGCTGCCGCGCCCCTTGCAAATATTCGCTGATTTCCGCCACATAGGGGGCGAGCTGCTCGTGATCCTGGACCAAAACATGGCCGGGTCTGCGACGAGCGAACCAATTGCTCAGCTCTGCGAACGGGCCGTTTTGGGAGCCGACGAAGCATAGCCCTTTGGCTGTGGCCGCGAGATGCAGGCTCCACTCTTGCAAAATGACTTTTGACCAGTAAACATGTTGTTTTTCCTTCATTGTGACAAACGCCTCCAGACCTTATCGTTTCCAGCACGCTTGCTGGTTGTTGTACGCACAGTATAGCTTCACCGCGGCGTTTTTGTACGAATTTGCGAGTAGAACAGCAAGATAATGAAGGAGAAGACGCATGCTACAAGTAGCTGGAGCAGTTGGCAGCGATGTTTCCATTGCTTTTCGCAAGCCGCGGGAGTAAGGTAGGAGTAGACAGATGACCGGTTTCAGCCAGGCTTTTCGGCTGTTTAACGGGATCGCATAGATGGAGGACGGATAGTTGCATGAACGATCAACTGACGCATTTTAATGAACAAAACCGTGCGCGGATGGTAGATGTCTCGGAAAAAGACATCACAAAACGGGAGGCTGTGGCAGAGAGCAAAATCGTCATGAAGCCGGAAACGCTCGCCCGCATTCGCGAAGGACGGGTAGAGAAAGGGGATGTGCTGGCAGTCGCACAGGTAGCGGGCGTCATGGCAGCGAAAAAGACGTGGGAAATCATCCCGATGTGCCATCCGCTTCCTTTGACCGGGATCGACATTCGCTTCGCTTTTGAAAACGAGACGACGCTTGCCCTGGAAGCATGTGTGCGGACGACGGGAAAAACGGGCGTGGAAATGGAAGCTTTGACGGCTGTCAGTGTCGCAGCTCTTACGGTGTACGATATGTGCAAGGCGATGGACAAAGGCATGGTAATCGGTCCGACTTGCTTGGTGAGCAAAACAGGCGGGAAAAGCGGCGATTTTCGTCGGGGAGAGAACTAAACCATGAAACAGAAATGGCAATCCTATCCGAGCAGCATTCGTCTTCTGGCGATTGCTGCGATCATTTTTTCTACCGGAATGGCTTGTATTTGGCCGCTTGTCACCATCTATATCCACGATTATTTAGGGAAGCCGCTGACCGTAGCGGGCTTTTTGCTGTTATTGAACCAGGGGGCTTTTTTGATCGGCAGCATCGCAGGTGGCATGCTGTTCGACCGTTGGGGGAAAATGCGCACGATCGTTTTTGCCTCAATCGGCGTCATTCTGATTTCCGTCGGGCTTGGCGTCACGCATGACTTTACGCTGTACACGATCTTGCTGTTGCTGAACGGGCTGTTTTACGGCACGCTCTCTCCGGTGATGAATGCACTCGCTGTCGTGCTGTGGCCGGAAGGCGGGCGCAAAGGGATCAACATGATCTACGTCGCGCTCAACGCCGGGGTGGCGGCTGGCTCTGCCCTCGGCGGCTTGCTGGCGAGCATTTCGTTTGCCTGGACGTTTTTTGGCAACGCGATCTCGCAAGTCATCGTGCTCGTCATGTTCGTGCTCATTTTGCCTCGGCAGCTCAAGGCAGTCGCAGAGCGGGGCCATCGGGCGGAGCAAGCCAATACCGCAGGCACTCCCGCCGCTGCTGTCCAAAGCGCTGCCAAGCCGAAGCCAGTTGAGGCGCTTTCGCCGCTACAGCAACTGCCGACGAAAAAAGTGGCGTGGGGCGCCCTACTGCTCTTGTGCAGCGGGCTGTTAATCAGTTGGATTGTCTACGTCCAGTGGACGACGGTGTTGTCGACCTACATGCAATCGTTGGGCATTTCCTTGCGTCAGTACAGCTTGCTCTGGACGATCAACGGCGGCCTGATTTTGTTCGGCCAGCCGCTGATCGCCTGGGTCATTGGCCGCTTCGCCCGCACGCTGCGAGCGCAGATGCTGCTCGGCTCCTACGTGTTCGTGCTGTCGATGCTGATTTTGTCGCAGACGACCTCCTACGCCGGCTTTGTCGCCGGGATGTTCATCATGACGCTTGGAGAAATGCTCGTCTGGCCGGCCGTGCCTGCCGTGGCAGCAGAGTTTACGCCACAGGGGCGAGAAGGCTTCATCCAAGGGCTGATCTCCGGCACAGGCTCTGCGGGACGCATGCTCGGCCCATTGCTCGGAGCGGTCATTTTCCAGCATTTTCAGGCACAAGGACTTTTGTACATCATGGCGGGGCTGGCGCTAATGTCTGTCGCGTTTTTCGCCCTGCACAGCTCGTTTCAAGGCCGCACCCGAAAAGTGCCAGCCGCGACCGTAGAAAAGATGTAGCCAGGAAAAATTCGCGGGCCTCGCGAAGCGTCTTGACACGTTCGGAGCCCGCAATGTAGTATGAAGAAGATTAAAAACAGTATATTCCGTGTGATTTACTTATGAAGAGAGGCGGAGGGACTGGCCCTATGAAGCCCGGCAGCGGATCTGCGCGCTTGCGCGTTGCAGATGCTGTGCCAATTCCAGCAGGATAATTCCTGACAGATAAGGACGTGACCAAGCTGATCTCCCCCTTTTTCTGTACGGAAAGAGGGGGTTTTTGCTGTACATTGGCCTAAAAAGAAAGGAACTGAAGACAGATGCGCATCCAACCTTCCGACATGATTGATCGGCTCCCGACCCAGTTTTTTGCGACATTGGTGGCAAAAGTAAACAAAGTCATCGCTTGTGGGCATGACGTCATTAATCTGGGCCAAGGAAACCCGGACCTGCCTACGCCGCCGCACATTGTGGAAGAGCTGAAGGCACAGGCAGAAAATCCGCTGCATCACAAATACCCGCCGTTTTCCGGCCGACTGGAGCTGAAGCAGGCAGTCGCGCACTGGTACAAGCAACAATTTGACGTGGACCTCGTCCCGGAGGAAGAGGTGGCGATCCTGTTCGGAAGCAAAACCGGCCTCGTGGAAATTTGCCAGGTGCTGATGAACGCAGGCGATGTGGCACTCGTACCGGACCCTGGCTACCCGGATTACTGGTCCGGCGTAGCGGTCGTAAACGGCCGGATGTCGATGATGCCGCTGACGGCCGAAAATCAGTTTTTGCCTGACTACAGCAAAATCCCGCAAGCCGATTTGGACCGCGCCAAGCTGATGTTTTTGAACTATCCGAATAACCCGACAGCGGTGAACGCCCCGTTTGAATTTTACGAGGAAACCGTCCAGTTTGCGCGCAAGCACGAGATCGTCGTCTGCCACGACTTCGCGTACGGCGCGATCAGCTACGACGGCAAAAAGCCTGTCAGCTTCATGCAGGTGCCGGGGGCAAAAGAGGTGGGCGTGGAGTTTTACACGTTGTCCAAAACGTACAATATGGCCGGCTGGCGCGTAGGCGCGATGGTCGGCAACCGCGAGCTGGTAAGGCTCATCAATCTGATTCAGGACCATTACTTCGTCAGCCTGTTTGGAGCGGTCCAAATGGCCGCAGCCAAAGCGATGACAGACTCGCAGCAGTGCGTCCGCGATCTGGTAGCCGTCTACGAAGGCCGCCGCAATGCGCTGTTCTCCAATCTGCACCGCATCGGCTGGCAGGCCCCGCCATCGCAAGGCTCGTTTTTCGCCTGGCTCCCCGTCCCGGCTGGCTTTACTTCGGTGGAGTTCTCGGATTTGCTGCTGGAAAAAGCACATGTAGTCGTCGCACCAGGCGTCGGCTTCGGCCCAAGCGGCGAAGGCTACGTTCGCGCCGCCCTGCTGTCGGACGAACAACGCCTGGCCGAAGCGGTTCAGCGGATCGAACAGTTGGGGCTTTTTGCGAAAACGAAGTAAGTAGGAGAGCGGGTGACCACACTTCCTGGGGGTGGGGAGTGTGGTTTTGTTTTTGGGGGCTGCGTTGCGTGAGACTGCCGGGGGTGCGTTGGTCGGTTGCTCGCGTATCTCAGGATCATCCATGTTTCCCCATGTTGACCTGCGCTTGTCTGCGTTGCCCCCTTGCCCGCGCCGTCCACTGCCCACGCTTTATCACCTGCTTGTCAATCCATTACCAGTCGAACCCCCCTCCCGCACCATAAGACGTGCAGTAGTAATAAAAATCATTCTCATCGTTGACAGATAATGATTTTCATTATACGATGTTAATGATAATTGATCTCATCAGGAGCGGGAGGGTACTATGCGCTATCAGATTAACGGTTACACTGACATGTACACGGTGATCGCCAACGAGCGGAAGATCGGTGGAGCCATTGAAGCAGCTCAAGTTCGACTGCGCACAGGAGAGGTTTTCACCAATGTGGTTCTCACTCGTTTGGAAATGTCAGGTGCGCATTTTTGCTCGATCGGCTTCGTGACAGAAGAAGGCAAGCGGCTGATTGTGCATGTGGACGACATCAGCATGATCGCAGACGCGCGCCACGTCAATGTATGTGAGCTTGCCAATGAATGCATGCGGGCTGAAAAGTGCGCAGAGCGCCTGAAACGCCTGAAGCGTCTCTGTGAACTGAACGAAGGAAGCTGTACGCCTACCTTCCAGGAAGAAGCGCTGCTTTTGGCAGAAGACATCGGGCTGGAGGAAGCGCGTTCTTATGTGGATTTGTCCTTCCTGCCGCAAGTGGAAAAAAAGCAGGTTGTCCGCATCGCGTAGAGTGTTCCCATCGAATTACATATTCGCCCCTTTCCCTTTTACAGCGGAGAGGGGCTTTTTGCGTCTGGTAGGCGGCGGTGCTGCAAAAAACGGATGAAGCTGGTCACCGGATAAGGCAAGAGGTCATCCTGACGATAGACGAGGCAAATATGTCTGCGGTTGACGTAGCCAGGCAGCTCGCGAATGACCAGCTCGCCCGTTTCGCCTTCGCGCACGACGCTGCGATAGGGGAGGATGCTGACGCCCATATTGTGCTTCGTCGCTTCCTTGATCGTCTCGATCGCCCCAAGCTCCATGCGCACTTGCCAGCGCAACTGGTTTTCCTGGGCCCAGCGTTCGGCCAGCTCGCGGGAGGTGGAGCCGGCTTCGTGGATGAGGAACGGCTCGGATTGCAAATCGGCCAGTTCGATTGTCTTTTTTTTGCGCCAGCGGATTTTGCGGAGAGAGAACCAGACGCAGCTCGTCCGCCAGCAGCGGAATGACGTGCAAGCCTTCCTGGGGCTGCATGGACAGCGAAACAATAGCCAGATCAATTTCGAAGTCGCGCAGCAGCTCCATGAGCGGCCGCGCTTTTTTTACGGTCAAAATCGGCAGGACATGCGGGTACTCCGCCTGGAATGCGGCGAGATAAGGGGGGGAGAAAGTAGGTGGCAGGCGTGTAGCTCGCCCCGATTTTCAGCGTGCCTCTGCCGCCGTGACGAAACTCCTCCATGATCTGCCCGGCTTCTGTCAGCAAGGTGGACACTCTTCTGGCATACGGCAACAAAGCATTCCCCGCTTCGGTCAGCCGAAAATGCCGCGGCTGCTTGTTGAACAGCTCCACACCGAGGGCGGTTTCCAGCTTTTTAAGGTGAAAGCTGACGGTTGGCTGCTTGATCCCCAGCGCCTCGGCAGCTTCCGTCAACGACTTGCACTGGGCGGCTACAGCGAACACACGCAATTGCTGAATATTCACCGGATCGCTCCCTTCCGCCCTCAGTATAGATATTCTCTATGGATCTATCAATAAACATAGACTCTATTTAACACAAGCTTAGCATCCGGTTTACTTTCCCCTCACACAAATCGCGTACAGTTGTCGGTAGGAAATGAAATGGGAGGGAAATCGGAATGACCAGGAAAAATCGGCAACAAAAATGGACAGTAGCATCGCTGCTCGTCTCCACTACCTTGCTTTTTGCGGGATGCGGACAAGGCACTTCCCCATCGACGGCGACTTACGCAGCGGCTTCGACCTTGGTGGGCGGCGGTTTCGTTGTGCTGCTCATCGTCATCGTCGAGCTGTTGTTTCAGCCGAAAAAATGGAAAGCAGGGAGAGAACAAGCTTGAAGCCGATTTTGGAAGTGCGAGGCGTACAAAAATCGTTTGGCAGCTATGCCGCTTTGCGCGGAATCAACCTGTCCGTGCGCAGCGGAGAAATCATCAGCGTCCTGGGACCATCCGGCTGCGGGAAATCTACGCTCTTGCAAGTAATCGCCGGACTGACCCGGCCAGATGTCGGAGAGGTGCTGCTGAGAGGGGAACAGGTGGCGTCGCCCTCGCGGCTGGTCCCCCCGGAAAAGCGCAATCTCAACATGGTGTTTCAGGATTACGCCCTGTGGCCGCACATGAGCGTCTACGCCAATATCGCGTACGGACTCCAGCGCAAAAAAATGAAAGCAGATTTGATTCAGGCCAAAATCGCCGAACTGGTCAAGCTGTTGCGCCTGGAAGGGCTGGAGCAACGCTTGCCGCCGCAGCTTTCAGGCGGTCAGCAGCAGCAGCGCTGCGCGGAAATCTGGAGCAATGGCTGCTCGATCAGCATGAAAAGAAAGAGCAAACGGCTGGCGAAAAATCATGGCTGAAGTTTGCCGCCGGATTGCCGCACTACATCGAGCACGGGCCGTACTTGTTCGTACACGCGGGTATCCGCCCGGGAATTGCGCTCGCTTCCCAGCAGCCTTACGATCTGCTCGCGATCAGGGAAGAGTTTTGGCACAGTGCGGCGCAGTTCGAGCGAGTGATTGTATTCGGGCACACGCCCACACATCGGATGGGAGCCGCACCGGGGGAAATCTGGATACGGCCAGACCGAATCGGCATTGATACCGGAGCGAAGCACGGACTTCGTTTGACGCTGGTGGATTTGACCTGTCGCAAGAGCTATTCTTGCTCGACCAAAGAAAAAGGGACGTACACGGATTTTCGCATGGCGGCATGGGGTAAAAATGAAGGTTGCGAAAACTAGGGAGCAGCGCTGATGCAAGCAGCAGCTTCGATCGAACAATCGCTCGACATAGTCAAAACCTATCTGCTCATAGCTAGCGGGGATTGGACTTTGCCTGGCGTCAGTGATAAAACAAGAATAAGCAAAATCAAGGGGGAACGGAACATGGAGTACTCATTTTCAAAATCAGTTGACGCATTATCCTCCTCGGCTGTCCGGGAAATCTTGAAGCTGACCCAAGGCAATCAAGTGCTCTCGCTCGCAGGTGGACTGCCAGCCGAGGATTCTTTTCCTATCGCAGCTATGCGCGAAGCTTTCAATCGGGCATTCGATTTGGGGGCCAAATCTTTGCAGTACGGTTTGACTGACGGATACATTCCGCTTCGCGAGTGGGTTGCGTCACGGATGAAGCAAAAACATATGAACGTAGGCCTGGACAATATGCTGCTGACCACCGGCTCCCAGCAGGCCGTCGACTTACTGTGTCGAGTCTATTTGGACGAAGGCGACGTCGTGCTGGTAGAAAATCCAACGTATCTGGCTGCGGTCCAATTGTTCCAATTTCGGGGGATTCGCACCATTCCGGTGCAAGGGGACGCAGAAGGGATGGATCTGGACGATCTCGCGCAAAAAATCGCCCAGTATCGCCCGAAAATGGTCTATGTCATTCCGACTTTTGCGAATCCGACCGGGAAAGTATGGAGCCTGGAACGTCGCCAAGGCTTGCTCGCCCAGTGCAAAGCGAACGACATTCTCATTCTGGAGGACGATCCGTATGGCGAAATCCAGTTTGACGGAGAAGCTCCGTACCGTTCCATTTTCTCGCTCAATGAGCACCCGACAGATTCCTGTGTCGTGTACACGAGCACGTTTTCCAAAATCGTCGCGCCTGGTCTGCGGACCGGCTGGGCTATCGGCGACAAGCGCGTCATCCAGATGATGGTCAAGGCGAAGCAAGCCGTCGACTTGCAATCCAGCACGATCGACCAGATCGCGCTCCATGAACTGCTCTCCCAATTCGATCTGGAAGGCCACATCGAAAAAATCCGCGCTTCCTACAAGGAGCGGATGGAGTGGATGAACGAGCTGCTGCTCGCCCAAAACTGGGAAGGCGTCCGCTGGGAGAAGCCAAGGGGAGGCATGTTCCTCTGGGTGAATTTGCCCGAGCATGTGGACGCGGAAAAACTGCTGGCCCGCTCTGTGCAAGAAGGCGTGGCATTCGTCCCGGGCAAGCCGTTTTACGCAGATGAGCCGCAACACAACACGATGCGCCTGAACTACACGCTGCTCAACCGGGAAGACACTCAACTGGCAATTTCCAGACTTGGCAAAGCATTTACAGCATACAGTCAAAGCCTGGTGACACAGTAGCAGCGTCTTTCGCCCGCGAAACCGTTTCGCGAACGACAAGAAAGCTCTGCCCAAAAAGACAATCATGCCAAAAAAACTGGCTGGTTGTCTTTTTTTGTTTCTGATGTTCCGCAAATGAAAGGGCCAGCCCCGCAGCCCCCGGCTTCGCCAAACGCAATGCCATGGCGAAGCCAAAGCTTCCGGGAACGGCTAGACAGCCAGCTCCCTCTCCACCCCCGATCCAGCCACTCGTGCACCAGCTCGGTAAACAGCGCTGGCTGCTCGATTTGCAGGTTGTGTCCCGCGCAGTCGAGAACGGCAAAGGAGCTGCGCGGATAGTGAGGCAGCAAGCTCCAAGCGTCCTGGTAGCCGACGATGTGGTCTTGCTTGCCCACGACAAACAGGCTCGGATGGGAAAAAGGCTGCGTGTCGAGCGGGAAGGAGAAGCCGTACGACGTTTTCAGTCTTTCCAAAAAGGGGAAGTTCGCGATGTGGTATCCGCTCATAATCTCTGTTTTGTAACGCTCCCATGTTTCATTCGTCGCCACGACGGCCATGGACGCAAACTCGGTGCGCTCCGTCTCGGTCAGCTTGTCCCACAGCAGTTTGTCTTCCACGAGAAGCGCTTTTTCCGGCAAGGTGCGCAATTTCATTTGCGGAATGACGCTCGGGCAGATGAAAAGAGCGCCTTTTACTTGTTCTCTGCGCTTTTCGATCACGCCCCTGGCCAAAAAACCTCCGTAAGACTCTCCTGCAAGAAGAAAGGGCTTGCCGGACAACTCCCGATCTATCCAGTGCAGGACGGCCTCCAGCATGTCATCCGTGTTTTGCACGCTGTCGTAATTTTGCGTCTTTCCCATGCCTGGCAAGTCAATATACAGGCGGCGGAAGCCTTCGCGCTCCGCGAAAACAGGCTCCATGCAGCCTTGCATAATGCGGTGGTCGAGGGAAAAGCCGTGAAGCATCACAATCGGAAAGCCGGAACCGAGTTGTTCCTGATAAAACTGGACATCGTGAAGCGAATGACTCATAAAAACACCTCTTCCGAATAAGTTCAAGTCGAAGTATTTTGAAAGGGAACATTTGTTCTTATTATAATCTCATTTCTGGAAAAAACAAGAGGAAGATTTGCAATATTTTTCCTGAAAAGACTGCCCCAGCTCCCCCAAAAAAACGTGCCCATCGACGGTAAAGTCAAATGGACACGTTTTTTGCAGATGAAATGGCACTGTGAGCGATGAACTTCACAGGCGGCTGTCTGACTGAGCCACAAGCCGACTCAAGCCAGGCCGTTTTTTATTCTTCGGTTTCTTCCAGCGTGCAAATCGCGCTAGGGCGCTTGATGCGCAGCACGACGCACTCGTAAACGCGGAACAGGCTGTTCATTTGCTCGTCTCCGAGGAAAGCGGAGTCGAAGTCTTCCGCAATCGCCAGGTCCAGGTTGTGACGGCCCGTTGCCACCAGCACGCCGGAGCGGCCTTTGATGGTTGGCGATTGGTACACGCCGTCTGTGACGAGGTTGCGCACATGCTCGATCTCCAGCACGTTGGTGCCTTTGTGCACACGGTGCAGCAAGGAGTACAGCTCTGGAGACACAACGAGGGCATAAGGGCCGCTGTGGCCCATTTTCAAGAGCTTGTTGCGCGCTTCCACGATATCCGCGAACGCGTTGCCGGACTCCATCCAGTCGCTTTTCAGGTGAGTGAGGCGGCCTTTTACATTCATCAGGCCCGGCAGATCGAATTCAGCCGCTCCGTTGAAAATCAGGTCGTCTTCCATCAGGGCGCAGCCGGCAGCCGCGTTTGCAGCAGCACTCATGTCGAGCGGCATGCCGAGTGTGCGCGCTTGCGCCACGTCGCGCCAGTAGAGCATGAAGTCTTTGTACAAAATCGGAATCGTCATGCTCACACGGCGGCTAGGCTGTGTCATTTCCAGCGATTCGCCGCGCAGGGAGAGACCGCCAAAGCGGGACTCGTCGTACACGTCGTTCGTAATCGTCTGGATGCCTTCCCCGAGCGGACCGTAAATATCAATGAAACGACGTCCCACGAGTTGACGGCGCGCCATCTCGATTACAGTGGCATCCAACTGGCTCCATTCATCTTTCGTCAAAGGAGAGTCAGGGTATTTGCGAAGCTTGTCCATAGCGTAACCTCCAGGTCATATAAGATGGTTGTTTCCTTACAGTCCTTTCAGACTTCCTACTGTAAGCCCCTTTTTGCCGGAAATGTTGCCGGAAACGGCATGGGCAGGAGCGGAATGCTTGATGACGGAAGCAACACCGTGAGCAGCGGAAGCCGAAGCTTTCAGGTGATCCACCTGATGGATGTCGTGTCCCTCGTCGTGGTCAGTCAGATCGGGATGGGACCCGTCCGAAAAACGCTCGCTCAACGCGGCCATGATTTCTTTCACCTGCAAGTAGTCGGCGTGGGTTTTTTCGCGCATGCCGTCCAGAGTCTGGCGAGTTTCGTCATCTTGAAACTCGTACAGGGAAAGCTCCAGGTGCTCGCGGAAGTTATGCAGGCCAAAACGCTCCAGGTTCACATCCGACAGCATTTGCGAAAGCTCGCGGTCGCTCAGCTCGGCAAGCGTTTCTTTTTCGGACACTTTTTCCAGGTAAGGAACCAGTTCCTGGAGTCGTCCCATGCGCTGTTCTTCTTCTTCCAAAATGTGATGGTAGTACAAGCGTGTATGCTCGTCCTGGGCAGCGTCGATAATCGGCTGGATGATTCCCATAAAACGATTGATGTACCCTCTGGTTCGATCAAAAATGGCGTGCAGTTGTGTAATTTCTTGCACCCTCCGCCACCTCCTCATTCACGATCTATTTGTTCATTATACAGTTGGAAAAATGAACCGGGCAATACATATGTAGATATTCGGCGTTTTCTGTTCATATCTGGCGTTTTTTACGGGCAATGGCGAGTGAGACCTGTGGAGCAGCAAGGAGCTGTTAACAGTAGTTTTATATTTTTACAAAAAAGTTATCATGGAGAGTATTGTCAAAGCTAAATGGGAATGATAATATTTATCAATAAGAGTGATATTCATTATCAATTAGAAAAACAGAGAAACAGAACATACATTTTACACTCACTCAATTTAAGGAGGAAAACAGTTATGTCATCCATTTTAGTTATCGGCGGAGATCGCCTCGGTAATATCGTCGACTTGTTGCACGGGCAAGGATTCAAGGACATCCATCACGTGACAGGTCGCAAAAGCTCCCAAACAGGCGTGAAAATCCCTGCAGGCATCCACATGATTCTGGTGCTGACTGACTTCGTGAACCACAACCTGGCGAAGACAGTGAAAAACCAGGCGAAGGACCGCGAGCTGCCGATCGTATTCTGCAAGCGTTCGTGTTCCGCGATTGCCAAAGCTTTCGATCTGACCGCGTAAATACATACCCGTTCAGGTGGACAGACTACTTCGTGAGTCTGATACCAACGGAGGAATGGCGTATGGAACAAAACCGTTTGAACGAACTGCCTATTGCGCAACTGACGGCCGTGCAGTTGCAACAATTGAAAGAGGCAGAGGAACAAATCAATTCCGAAGGTCAAAACGTATATTTGATCGCATTTGAAAAACAATCCCCGTCATCCTAGACGGGGTTTTTTCTTTTCCCATACTTTTTTGCTGGGCAGTTGCTTCTTTATTTAAAGACGTACTGCTCCAGTTGCGCTTTCAGGGCGTCAATGCCGATGGCAAAGCCCAAACATTGGCTGGATTGAATGATAAAGGCATTGAGCCCCACAACCTCGCCGTTCAGGTTGATGAGTGGCCCACCACTGTTGCCGGGGTTGATGGCGGCATCGGTCTGGAAAATTTCTTCGTACATTCGCTTGGCAACCTGAAGGCGGCGGTTTTTGGCGCTGATGATTCCGGCAGTTACAGAGTTTTCCAATCCAAGTGGAGAACCGCCTGTGTGCAAAGAGGCAGACTATTTAATGAAAGACAAGGTGCTGAAGGCAGATGGCGCGCTCTTGGCGCTGCCCCGCCGCGGTGGAAGATACGGTTGCCTCCACGCGCCGGATGAGAATGGAGACGAGCAGGCGGCGTTCTTCCTCGCTGGCATGGGACCAGATGAGGGGCCACTCCGTCAGCAGGCTGGGGTCGGGGAGAGGAGCAGCAGGGAGGAAGGCAGCTCGCGGAGGATTCGATTCGTCCGCTTCCGATTGCAATGCCGCCATTTTTTCGCGAAACGCTTCGAGGGAGAGCAGCCCTTCCTCGTAGGCTGCCTCCCAGCGCCGCCGTTTGCGCTCCCGCTTCCGCTCCAGCTCCTCTGCGCTCGCGCCAGCGACTGGGCGAAGCGATTCCCGTGCTTCCGCATAAGCGGCGAGCGCTTCTTTTGCATAGCGCATCAGCTCGGTGAGAATCGCCTGTTCCAGCCGATCTTCGCGGATGGCAGGGGCGTCGCAGCGACCAGCCTGCTTGTTCTTACATAAATAGTAGCGATGCACATACAGCCTCCCGCCGCTTTTGCTCTTCGCCGTTTTTCCGCGCATCGGCGCGTTGCAGCGCGAGCAGTAGAGCAGACCGGAAAAAGAAAACGACGAGCCGAGGACGCGCGGATGGAGCGAACCGCGTGCCGCCATTTTTTTTTGCACGCGGGCAAAGCACGCTTTGTCGATGATCGCAGGATGCGTCGCTTCCTCGATAATCCACTCCTCGGGCGCGTTTTGGCGCTGGAGCGAATCGGTGTAGTTCCAGCGCAAAGCCCCGTGGTACACCGGGTTTTTCAACAGGCGCAGGACGGCGCTTGCACTCCAGCGTGCGCCATTTTTTCCGCGCAGACCTTCGCGGTTCGCCCACTCGGCGATCTGGCGGGGAGACTCGCCTTTTTCGTAGCGGGCAAACATCTCGCGCACGCCAGCGGCCTCCGCGGGCTGGACAGTCAATTCCCCGGCCAGAAGCTCGTAACCAAAAGGCGGCGGGCCGCCTGGCCGTTTGCGTTCCCGCGCCATTTGCTCCATGCCGAGCTTGACCCGCTCCGCCAAATTTTCCCGCTCCCACTGCGCGAGCGCCGCCACCAGCGTAATAAACAGCCGGCCGATCGCCGTCGTCGTATCGTACACCTCCGTGCAGCTTTTGAAGCGCACGTCGTACTTTTCAAACTCCTGCAGCAGCCGATACAAATCCAGCACGGAGCGGGTGAGGCGATCGAGCCGATAGACGAGCACGACGTCGATGTTCCCTTCCCGGATATCGCGCAGGAGCCGCTTGAGCGCGGGGCGGTTTGTGTCCTTGGCGCTGATCCCTTCGTCGGCGTAGATCGCCGCAACCTCCCACCCTTGAGAGTGAACGTAAGCCAACAGCTTTTCCCGCTGGGCCGGGATCGAAAAGCCTTCCCGCGCCTGGTCTTCGGTGCTGACGCGCATGTAGACAGCCGTTCGCATCGGATTCCCTCCCGTCGACTGAGGTTGCTAGAGTCTACAGCAAAATGCCGGTTTGTATGCCTGGCCCGCAAAAGAAAACTCGGCGTTTCCAAGCACAAAAAAACCCCGCTCATCCTTTTTTGGACAAGTGGGGCGACGCTACATCCATTTTTGTCCCCATTCGTGAATGGATTCAATGACCGGACGCAGATCCCTTCCTTTTTCTGTCAATTCATACTCGATGCGAACAGGGATTTCCGGATATACCTTGCGCTCCAAAATTCCCAGCTCCTCCAGCTCTTTCAGCCGTTCCGAGAGCATTTTGTCGCTCATGTGCGGAACCATCTCGCGAATATCCTTGAAGCGAACAGCGCCGCGCAGCAACACGTGAATGATTAGACCTGTCCAGCGTTTGCCCAGGACATTAATGGCGCATTCGTACTTGGGACACATGTGTTCGCCAGCAAACTCTTGACTCATGTCGGCGTCACCTCTATATTGCATGGTTGTGTTATCGCTTATTGTACCAGATAAGCTTGAAAAAAGTAAGTAACGAAGTGTTTGGGGACCGCCCCTCTATGTTGTTGCCTATTGGGCCCGTATGTATGCGGACGAATTTGGCCGACCGCCTGCGGATGGGCCTGGAGGCGATCAAGCCCGATTCGCCAACGAAGCGTTTCGCATGCAGGCAAACGCACATAAACTGTGGCGAACGATTCGAGAAGAAGAGGGTGTTAAGATGCTTCCCAAACGGGTGATCGGGATTTTGACCTGGCGCCAGGGACAGCGCTTTGGCGAGCCGGACTATTTGCGCAAGCTCGTGCTGGCCGGGCAGAAGCTGGGGGCAGAAATCTACCTGTTTTCGCATCAGGACGTACACGGAAAAGAAAAAAAGATCAGAGGCTTTGTGCCGAAAGCAGGGGGCGGCTGGACCAGCCGATGGTTTCCCTGGCCGGAGGTGGTTATTGACCGTTATCGGCGGCGCGTGCCAGAGTACATCCGCATGCGCAACAGCGACCTGTTTTTCTTTGCGAACAGCCCGTTTTCCAAAAAGTGGCGCGTGACGCAACTGCTGGCCAAAGACGAACGGGTCAAACGCTGGATTCCCGAGACGCATTTGTACGAAAAAAAGAAAATGACAAGCATGCTGGCGCGTTACCCGCTGGTGTATGTCAAGCCGGGGAACGGTTCCGGCGGCAAAAGCATTTTGCGGGTAGCGGCTGTCGGCAAGGAATATGCCCTTTCCGGGCGCGACAAGCAGTATCAGGTGCATACGGCCAGGCTGGACAGCAAGGCGGCCGTGGAGAACTGGGTCGGCCGCTGGGTTGCGGAGCAGCGAATTGCCGATGGCAACTTTTTGGTGCAGCAAGGGCTTGATCTCGGGCTGATCCCCAATCATGTGGTGGATGTGCGGGTGTTAATCCAAAAAGACGCGGAAGGCGAATGGAGTGTGACAGGCAGCGGGGTTCGCATCGGGGAGCCAGGCAGCTCCACTTCCAATCTGCACGGCGGAGGACGGGCAGTTCCATTTGTGCCGTTGATCGAAAGCTGTTTCGGGAGAAGGCAGGCGCCGCACACCATCCGGGAATGCCACTTGCTTGCCCATGAGGTGGCGAGCACCTTGGAGGACTATTTCGGCCGGATGATGGAGTTTGGTCTGGACATCGGAGTGGATGTGAACGGGCAGGTGTGGCTGATCGAGGTCAATCCGAAGCCGGGACGCGAAGTTTTTCGCCAGATCGGGGAGCTGGACACGTATGCCAAAGCCATCGAGCGTCCGGTGCAGTTCGCGCTCTACCTTGCCCGCAGCAGGCAAAACCGGATGGCTCCGGAGAAGGTGCGCCGCGCCGGAGTCTGAGCGATAGCCTGGTTTTTGTCGCTATGGCAGCAAGCGGGGAACCGACACTGATGACCCATTCACCAACCTTGGTATGAGAAGAGTTGCCGAGCGGCAAAGGGTAAAGCTTGCAGTCCGCGTCAATTTTAATGACAGCATAATCTCTGACTCGATCAGCGATGATGCGCTTGGCTTCGAATACCTTGCCGTTGAACAGCTTGACAAAAATATTTTTCGATTTGCCGATGACATGCTGGCTGGTCAAGATATAACCTCTAGGATGGAAGATAAATCCGGAGCCGAAGCTGCGCTCGGTAGGCGTCGTCGATTTATCTTCGTGGTCGATGAGGCTGCGGATCAGGGTATCGACGTCTTTAGCAAGGGGGGCGTCTTCTGTCACGATGGAGACGACTCCCTCCTGAACTCGCTCTACAATCGGAACAAAAAAATTGAACGGGTGCAGACTGCTGCTGCTCACAGGGTACTTTACTCGCGTATATTGGGACCATCTTTTACTTTTCACAAATCTCTCCCCCTACAGCAGTAGTTAGGTATATATCATCTTATGGAGGGGCGAAAGGGAAGGGACGCCCAATTTGGTTCGGCCAGTGTGTTATATCATTATTTTTGATTGATATAATAAAGAAATAGCATTGGTATAATTATTAGAATCGAATTATAATACATGTAGTTAGAGAATATTTTGAACATAAAGGCTAAGCAGATGAATACCTGTACTTGTCTGAAAAGAGGGAATAATCTGCCTTGTCTGTAGAGAGAGAAAAAGAAAGATAATGGAGGATGCGAAGAGATGGATGTAAAAACGATCATACTTGGCTTTTTGAGCTACGGAGAGATGAGTGGGTACGATATCAAGCAGGCGTTTTCCAATAGCATTGGATTTTTCTACGACGCCAGCTTTGGAGCGATATACCCTGCGCTGCGCAAGCTGGAGGAAGAAGGACTGGTCACCAAGCAAGAAGTGATCCAGTCTGGAAAGCCCAATAAAATTTTGTACCAGATCACGGCACAAGGAAAAGAAGTGTTCCGTCAGGAAATCCAGACGCCGATTTTGCCTCCGGTGCTGCGCTCCGACATGCTGGTGAAAATTTTCTTCGGCAAGAGCCGCACGCCAGAGGAGCAAAGAGACATGCTGGAAAGCTGTCTGAATCTGCAACGGCAAATGCTTCAGCAAAGCCGGGCGTCTTTTAAAAAGCTGGAACTGCAATTTGACGAATATCAGCGCTTTTGCTGGGAATACACGATTCACCACCTGGAGTCGACGATTGCCTTTTTGGAGCAAAAGATGCCGACTCTCGTGAAGCAGCCAGCATTGTCCGCTGCCTCCGGCTAAGCATAAGGCCGGCAGATGAGCTTTTCCACCGATAACCGCATAAGCAAAAGAGGCTTCGCCAGAAACAGTCGGCGAAGCCTTTGTTTTTTGCGCTGCAGCAAGCTGGACACGCTTGGTCCTTCGCCTTTTGTGCAAGCAAAAGGCTTCGCCGGCCGAAAAAAGCATGGCGAAGCCAGGTCCAGACAGCTTACTTCAAGTTTTCCGGGTTGAGGCATTCGAGCTCAGGCACGACGAAGCGGCCGTCTTTGCGGATCAGGCGGTCGTCAAACCAGATTTCGCCGCCGCCCCACTCTGGGCGCTGGATCATCACCAGATCCCAGTGGATCGAGGACTTGTTGCCGTTGAAAGCGTCGTCGTAAGCTTGCCCTGGTGTAAAGTGGAAGCTGCCGTCGATTTTTTCATCGAACAAGATGTCTTTCATCGGGTTTTGGATGTAAGGGTTGACCCCGATCGCAAATTCGCCGACGTAGCGCGCGCCTTCATCGGTGTCGAACACTTCGTTGATTTTTTTCGTGTCGTTCGCGGTCGCTTCAATGATTTTTCCGTCCTTGAACGTCAGCTTGATGTTGTCGTATGTAAAGCCTTGGTACGGGGATGGCGTGTTGTAGGCGATCGTGCCGTTGACGGAATCGCGCACAGGTGCCGTAAAGACTTCCCCGTCCGGAATGTTGGCTTCGCCCGCGCATTTGATCGCAGGGATGCCTTTGATCGAGAAGGTCAGGTCTGTGCCTGGTCCTACGATGCGCACCTTGTCGGTTTTTTCCATCAGCTCGACGAGGTTGTCCATCGCTTTGTCCATTTTGCCGTAGTCGAGCGTGCACACCTTGAAGTAAAAATCTTCGAAGGCAGCAGTGCTCATGTTGGCAAGCTGGGCCATGGAAGCGTTCGGGTAGCGGAGCACGACCCATCTCGTTTCCGGCACGCGCACGTCGAGCACAGGGCGCATCAGCAGCTTGGAGTACAGTTGCATTTTGTCGCCAGGCACGTCAGCCAGCTCGCTAATGTTGTCGCCGCCGCGAATGCCGATGTAGCAATCCATCTGCTTCATGAAGGAGACGTCTGCCTCGCGCATGATGCCAAGCTGGGTTTCGTTTACGCCGAGCAGCAGCTCGCGCTGGATGCTCTGGTCGATCAGTTGAACGTAAGGATTGCCTCCAGCTTCGTACACTTTGGCAATGACTGCTTTCGTCAAGTCCGTCACATTGCCGACGGCGTAGATTAAAACGTTTTCACCCTTTTGCACGCGGGTGGAGTAGTTGACCAGTACGTCTGCCAATTTTTCAATACGCGGATCATTCATAGGAAGGGGATCCCTCGCTTTCCATATCATATCAGTATGTATTGTACACAAATCGCATAGAAAAAAGCTACCCATGCAAGGGTAGCGTGCGGAGGAAACGCGTTTACAGGATTCGGTTCTTCATGTATATGCAGCGTCCTGCGCCAATATGGCTATGTCAATCGCAGCCGCAGCCGATGATGACCAGCAGGATAAAAAGAATCAACACTAAGGTGAAATCATCGAGGTCTCCATTGAAAATGCTGCTCATAGGATGAACATCCTCCTTGTTGTGTGTTAAGCCTCTTGTGCTTACATCCATAACATATGGGTTTTTGCACAGTCCCGATACGGGCATTCGCCCATTTTTGGGAAGATTCTTTCAGTTTGGCCCACATCACTTTGCATGTTTATTATTCTGAAAAGCAGGAAAAGCTAGAGGATACGAAAAGACTTTGCAAAAAACGAAAGGATGTTATGGCGATGCAAAGATCATTATCGAGTCTTGCGCACGATCTTGTCCCAATTACCATCAATGTAGGCGAGGATTTCAAATCCATTGTGTGGAAAGCCCAGTACGATATGGATTTCAATACGGAATGCTTGTTTTGCTTTTCAGAGCGCATTACAGGATACCGGGTGGAAGACGAGGC
The DNA here is from genome assembly GCF_000470975.2 of Brevibacillus sp. NSP2.1. NCBI lineage: Bacteria > Bacillati > Bacillota > Bacilli > Caryophanales > Paenibacillaceae > Brevibacillus > Brevibacillus sp. NSP2.1. The sequence continues at coordinate 1,680,532 of NZ_CP048274.1, forward strand.
AGGGCATTCCGGCAAGGTAGCTGTCTGCCCGCACTGTGAAAAGGTCAACGCGATTTACGCATAAGCACGGCAAAAGCCGGCAGCCAAAAACGATGCTCTCAAGCTGGAGGGCATCGTTTTTTCGTTTTTTCACGTGCGGGCGCTGGGCTTATATGCGGAGAAAAACGTTTGTTCCAGTGCCAAAAGGACCAGTCTGTGCCGTACTATATCTGCCACTGTATCCACCATGTACCACCTGGCGTTTAGCAGGATTGAAGAAGGCGGTCACGAATAGTATGAGAGGTATACATATGTAGATAGTTAGGGGTGAACTTTGTGCAAAAGAAATGCAGCCGCTGCGGGAATGACATGGAGATCGTCCTGCGCAATGTCGTGTATAAAAAACGGGTGAAAATCATGAATGTGCCCGTACACGTTTGCGTTGACGATTGCTGCGCTCATTCCCAGGTGGTAGATGTGATTAAGGATGATTTGAAATCACTCATGGAGGAACTGGGCCAACATCCGCAGCGCCAGGCGATCGAGTTTGAAGAGTTGTCAGAGTTATCCAACCTATTGGTACTTATTGCTAATGAGAAGGCAGACTCTTCGGTGCGAGAAGTGCTGGGCGAGAGGGTCAACGAGCTTCTGGATCTGTTTTTGTTGGCGCAGTCCCTAGGCGATCAAAAATGGATGCTGGAATTGCGTGAGCGATTGACAAAAATCATGGTATAAGAAAAAGGAGGCGCTGTTGCAGGCGGCTCCTTTTTGGTATGTCCGCGCGGCCGCTTTTTGCTCCCTGCACCGCAAACGTAGACTTCGCTATCCAGATTTCGCTATACTGAAAACCAATAGCGACTCAAAAGGAGAGGTACATGGTGGCACAAAAACAGCTTCATTCGCTCGAGGAACTGGACCAGTTCGTGGCCCAAAAAGGCAAAAAGCTTTTGTTCAAGCATAGCACCATCTGCCCGATCAGCACGTCTGCTTACGAGGAGTTCCAGGCGTACTTGCTGGAGCATTCGCTGGAAGCGGCTGTCATCCTGGTGCGGGAAGATCGCCCGGTGTCCAACGCGGTCGCCGAGCGTTTTGCGATCAAGCACGAATCCCCGCAAATTTTCCTGCTGGAAGACGGCGAAGTGAAATGGCACACGTCGCACTGGAAAATTACCAAGGATGCGATCAGCCAGGCGGTAGGGGCTTAAAAGACATCATCACGCAAAAAAGAGCTGTCGGTTCAATTCCGCAGCTCTTTTTTTGTGCAGATAAATCTTCCTCACGGCTTGGTGAGTCAAGCTTTTCAGATGGCTACTCCCAATACAGCTCCAGCTTGTCTCCGCTTTTCAGCTCGGTCTGGAAGCTGGCTTGCTCGCCGTTCACCAGCATGACAAAACCGGAGATGCTTTCGCTTTCCGGCTTCTCCAGCGAGAAGTTGACAAAGCGGAAGACGTCGCTGAATACAGGCGGAGCGGCTGGCGTAGATTTTACGGTAATCACCGCGCCGTCCGGCACCAGCTCGTCTGCCGCGGCCGCTTTTCCGTCCACGGTGATCGACACTTGCGCCACTGGCAGCACTACGCGTTCGCCGTTAAAGTACACAGTCATCGTCTCCTGGACCCACTCTTCCAGCGGAATCACATCGCGAATGGCCGGCGGCGGAACTTCCTCCAGGCGATAGTGCAGCTCATCGCCTTGCCGCACAGAATCGCTGTAAGCGGCGGGCTTGCCGTTTAACAAGAGGACCGGATTGTGGGAAGGCAGCGTATAAGACTGGCCGTTCACGCTGAAATGCAGCCCGGTTTGCGCAGGCTGTTTTTCTGACGGGAACAGCCCGGCTGACTCCAGCACCTCGGACACGGTGCGGGGGAGGCGAATCTCGACTTCTGCGCGATCGCTCAACTGGTCGTCAAGCTCGGCAGGGGTGCCGTTTACCCGGATCACTGGCCCGAGCGAGAGCGGACGGTCGTTGCAGAGGATGTCCAATGTGTCCAACTGGTCGAGCAGGTCGCGCACCATGACGCTGGCGTCCACGCCGTTAGTTCCGGCGACCACTGTAATGCTGTCCCCGTCGGCAATCGGCGAGTCGAGACTCGCCGCTTCGCCGTTTTTCAAGATGACCGGAGGCGTGCCGTGACCGCCGGGAATCATTTTCATCCTGCCGTTGACGGTGACGCTCATCGCCAGGCCCGGTCTGCCGTAGAGACGGCGAATGTCCAGCCCGGCGGCAATCAAGGAATCGCCCAAGGACATTTTCCGCAGGTCGAAAATACGCAGCGGCGTGTCGTTGACCGTGACGGTGACGTAGCGCAGAGGATGGCGGCGTGCGGCAACCGCGATTCCGACTGGCGTCACAAACTCCGGGCCGCTGAGCGCCGGATTGTCTCCCACGAACTGCTTGATGGCATCGCCGCCTCTGACCGCGACGCGCGCGGCAGGCATGTTCAAAAACTGGGCGACTTTTCCCGTCAAGCCAGGAGTGAGGCTGCCGCCGCCGATCAGCATGACAGCTTGCGGCGCTTTGCCGTTCAGCTCGATGATTTTCGTCGCGATCTTCTCTGCGAGCTGCGAGATGTCAGCCTCAATCGCGCTGGTTATTTCGGCTGCGCTCATCGTATGCTCCATGCCGAGAATGTCCGTGAAGGTGACGGACTCACGGGTGGAGAGCAGGCGCTTGACCTCTTCTGCCATCGGAAAATCGAGCAAAAAGGCATTCATCAGCGCGTCTGTGATCTCGTCTCCGGCTACCGGGACCATGCCGTAAGCCGTAATCGCGCCTTCCTCGGTCAAGGCGACGTCAGAGGTGCCCGCGCCGATGTCGACGAGGGCAATGTTGAGCCTGCGCATGGTCACAGGGATGAGCACGTTGATGGCGGCAATCGGCTCCAGCGTGAGCGCCTGCATCTCCAGATCGCACCGCTTCAGGGCGGCGATCAGCGAGTCGACGACGACCCGCGGGAGGAACGTCGCGATCACGTCTGCGCTGGCCGTATCGCCGCGCTGGTCGATCAGGCTGCCGATCAGCTCTTCGTCCAGATAGTAGTTGACGACGCTGTAGCCGACACAGTAATAGCGCGTGACATCTTGCTCGCGCAGCTCCTTCGCCAGATCAGCCTGTGCTTCCTGCACCGCGGCAAACTCCAGCGCCACGACATCCTCGCGCGTAATAAACGCGTGTCTGGACAACGGCATGTCCACGCGCACGCGCCGGGTGCGTAGCGAGCGGCCGGCTGCCGCCACGGCTACTTGGTGCAGCGGGCCGTGTTTTTCTTCCAGTTCTTCTTTTATTTGCTTGATGACCTTCGCGACAGCGACGACGTCGTGAATCTGACCGTCCAGCATGGAGCGCTCGTCGTGCTCGCGAATCGCGCAATCCAGCACGCGAAACTGGTCTTTTGTCGATTCCACAATCAGTCCGACGACGCTGCGCGTTCCGATATCTAAGGAAAAAATCAGCTCAGGGGAGCCTGGTTCTGTATAGGCTGACAAAGGCAAGTCACTCCCTCGTTTTCGTGTAAATCTGCAGGAATAGATGAAGAAAGCAGTTAGAACATATATCCATTTGATTCGACCCAAGCGACAAAGAATCCTGTCGAAACAAGGAATCTTCCCTTTTTTGGCGAAGAATTTGCAAAGGTAAAAAAACATAAATAATTTACTTTCGCGCTTTTTGGCGCTAAACTGCTGACAAGGGAGTATGAATCGATTATAATAACCCTAATTTATCGCCAACCACCTAGTTGACCCATATAAAAAGAGGAGAGTGGAGAGACACATGGCACACGACCAAATTGAAACCATGCGCAAGCAGATAGACGAAATCAATCTGCAAATCTTGGATTTAATCAACCAGCGGGCGACATTGGTGCAAGAGCTGGGCAAAGAAAAGGAAAAGCAGGGCAGCAGCCGCTTCGATCCTGAGCGCGAGCGCCAAATGCTCAACCTGATCGTGGAAAACAACAAAGGTCCGTTCAACGACAGCACAGTCCGCCACCTGTTCAAGCAAATTTTCCAAGTATCTTTGGAACTGCAAAACGAAGACAAGAAAAAAGTACTGCTGGTCAGCCGCAAGAAAAAAGCGGAAGACACCGTGATTACGGTAAAAGGCGTCGAGTTCGGCGGAAAGAGTCCGATCCTGATCGCTGGCCCTTGCTCCGTAGAAAGCTACGAGCAAGTGAGAGCTGTCGCGGAGAACCACGCGAAGCGCGGTCTGAGAACATTGCGCGGCGGCGCATACAAGCCTCGTACGTCTCCATACGACTTCCAAGGTCTTGGCGTAGAAGGTTTGAAAATCTTGAAGCGCATCGGGGACGAGTTCAACCTCGTAACCATCAGCGAAATCGTGACGCCTGCCGATCTGGAAATGGCAGCCGAGTACATCGACGTCATCCAAATCGGTGCGCGCAACATGCAAAACTTCGAATTGCTGAAAGCAGCGGGCCGCGTGAACAAGCCTATCCTGCTCAAGCGCGGCTTGGCGGCAACGATCGAGGAATTCATCTACGCAGCCGAGTACATCGTCTCCGAAGGCAATGCGCAAGTGATGTTGTGTGAGCGCGGTATCCGCACTTACGAAAAAGCGACGCGCAACACGCTCGACATCTCGGCTGTGCCGCTGCTCAAGCAGGAAACGCACTTGCCAGTATTCGTCGATGTGACACACTCCACTGGCCGCCGCGACCTGTTGCTGCCTTGCGCCAAAGCAGGATTTGCAATCGGCTCCGACGGCGTCATGGTCGAGGTTCACCCGGACCCTGACGTAGCGCTGTCCGATGCGAAGCAACAGCTCAACATTCCTCAATTCAACGAGTTCGTGGACGAATTGCTCGCTTCCGGCCTGTACAAAGGCGAAGTCGTAGCTGCAAGAGGATAACGAAACAGTTTGAAGTGAGTTTGCTGGCCCTTCCTGCGCGCGGGAAGGGCCTTTCTTATTTGACGAACCTTGGGCCGACCAAGTAAGCTAGGATTTAAGTGCTGATATCGGCAAAGGAGGCAATGCCAGATGAATGATCGTGACCACTGCTGCTCGTCTGATCGCGCCACCGTGCGGCCTGATAAAATCAAATCGAATCTCGTCTCCCGGCTCAACCGGGTCGAGGGGCAAATTCGCGGGATACGCGGGATGGTGGAAAAGGACGTCTACTGCGACGACATTCTCAACCAGATCGCGGCTGTGCAGTCCGCCTTGAATGCCGTGGGCAAAATGCTGCTGGAAGGACACATGAAAAGCTGTGTCATCGAGCGCATCCAGCAAGGCGATAGCGAAGTAATTGACGAGCTTTTGAAAACGATGAACAAACTAATGAAATAACAGCGGAAAAGGCCGCAAAAACGATTGCATCGATATACGGCTTGTCGTATCATAGGTGCATATATTTATGAAAATAACTATGAAAACCAATATATAGGGAAAGTGAGGGTGTGTGATGCCGGTTACAATCTACGACGTGGCAAGAGAAGCGGGGGTTTCGATGGCGACCGTCTCCCGTGTCGTCAACGGAAATCCGAACGTAAAGCCGTTGACCCGAAAAAAGGTACTGGCTGCAATTGAACGTCTGGGGTATCGACCCAATGCCGTTGCCCGCGGTCTCGCCAGCAAAAAAACAACAACCGTCGGTGTCATCATCCCGGATATCTCCAGTTTGTTTTTTTCCGAATTGGCGCGAGGGATTGAAGACATTGCTACCATGTACAAGTACAACATTATCCTCTGCAACTCTGACCAGCGGATGGAAAAGGAGCTGCAGCTCATCAATACGCTGCTCGAAAAGCAGGTGGACGGGCTGTTGTTCCTGGGAGCGGAGATCAAGGAGGACCATTTGCAGGCATTGACCAGCACGTCGGTGCCGACGGTTCTGGCTGCGACCCGCGATGCGGACAACGTGCTGCCGTCGGTGAGCATCGACCACTTCCAGGCTGCCTACGACGCGACAGAAGCGCTTGTTTCTCGCGGCCACAAGCGGATCGCGATGATCGCGGGTCCGCCTAACGACCCGCTCAACGGCCTGATGCGCTACGAAGGGTACAAAAAGGCGCTGAAGGACGGCGGCATCGAGCTGGACGAGGAACTGGTGGCGACAGGCAACTACTTCTACGAGTCAGGCTTGTCGACGACGAAGGCATTTCTTGCTCTGTCCGAGCCGCCAACGGCGATTTTCGCCGCCAACGACGAAATGGCGATTGGCGCAATCCACGCCATCCAGGACTCCGGCCTGAACGTGCCGGGCGATATTGAAGTCATCGGCCACGACAACATCCGCCTCGTGGAAATGGTGCGTCCGCGCCTGACTTCCGTGGTGCAGCCAATGTACGATATCGGGGCCGTGGCGATGCGCCTGTTGACGAAGTACATGAACAACGAAAACGTGGAAGAGCACGTGGTGCTGCTGCCGCACCGGATCGAGTATCGGGAGAGCACGAAGCCACAGCAGGCGTAATCGTTCTGCGGATGGACAGCATAGGAGGATGGATGATGCGGTACGGAATTATCGGCGCCATGGATGAAGAAATTGCGCTGTACCTGGAAGCGATGGAACAGACGGCTACGACCGTCAAAGCCGGAGTGACCTACTATACGGGCAAGATGGAAGGAAAAGAAGTCGTGCTGTGCAAATCGGGCGTCGGCAAGGTCAACGCTGCGGTCACGACGCAAATCTTGATCGACCAGTTTCAGGTGGAACGAGTCATTTTTACAGGGGTGGCCGGAGCGGTTCACCCGGAATTGAACATTGGTGATATCGTCGTCTCGACAGATTGCCTCCAGCACGATATCGACGTGACGCCGCTCGGCTTTGCCCCAGGGCAAATTCCTTTTACCGAGCAGTGGACGTGGCAAGCCGACCAGGAGCTGATGCAGCAGGCGATCGAAGCGGGCAAGGAGCTGGAAGCAGGCGTCCAGGTCGTGAGCGGCCGTATTTTGTCCGGCGACCAGTTCGTGGCGAGCCGGGAAAAAGTGCAATGGCTGTATGAGCAGTTCGGCGCTCACTGCACAGAGATGGAAGGGGCCGCGGTCGGACAAGTATGTGCGATGAACGGCGTGCCGTTTGTCGTGGTGCGCTCCATGTCCGACAAGGCAGACGGCTCTGCGCACGTCAATTTTGTCGAGTTTACGAAGCTCGCCTCGCAGCGCTCGTACGCGATTGTCCGCAACATGCTGACCGCCTCCACAGGCGCGGCGCAACCGGGAGTGATCGTCTACTCGACGAAAAACTGCGTCGATTGCGACATGGTCAAGCAATGGCTGACGGCAAAAGGCATTTCCTTCGAAGTGCGCGACGTCATGACCAGCCGCGCTTACCAGGAGGAAGTCGAGCGCTTTGGCTTCATGGGCGTTCCGGTGACAGTCGTCGGCGACAAAGCGGTCAAAGGCTTTGCACCGGCTGAGTTGGAAGCACTTGTGCAAAAATAGCGAAAAACGAAGAAGCGGGAAGAACGGCATCGCAAGGGGATGCGCGGTCTGCCCGCTTTTTTTGTTCCCTCTTGCCTCTTGCCACGCACAGGAGAGCAAAAAAAGAGCAAGCAAACTCATTTGCCTGCTCCAGTCGGCGCGTACAGAATTGCCCGCTCCAGAGTAATCCGGTTTTTTTCGGTAATCTCCGCCCGGCGGGGAATCGCCGGAAACGGTTCGTCAAACAGGCGCAGCGGCAACTGCAAATCAGTCTGCGGCTGCCAGCGCTGAAGCCAGCCGGGCGGCAGGTCGCCGTCTTCCAGCGGCTGATCGCTCATTTCGCTCCAAAGCAGCGTCCACGCTCGCGGCACGACCCGCCAAATGTCGTAGCCCCCGCCGCCTACCGCGATCCAGCGGCCGTCGCAATACTCATGGGCGAGCCGATGGGCAAGCCGGGGAATCGACTGGTAAATTTTCATCGAGCAGGAGAGGTGCGTCAGCGGATCAAACGTATGCGCATCGCAGCCGTTTTGCGTCAAGATCACGTCCGGCTTGAAGCCGTGCGCCAGCTTGGCTACCAGCTCCTCGTATACCTCCAAAAACGAATCGTCTTCCGTGAAGGCGTCGAGCGGGACATTGACGGAAAATCCGTAACCGCTTCCATCCCCGCGTTCCGACAGATTGCCCGTTCCTGGAAACAGGTATTTTCCCGTCTCATGGATGGAAACGGTCAGGACATTAGGATCATCGTAAAACGCCCATTGGACGCCGTCGCCATGATGCGCATCCGTGTCGATGTACATGACGCGGGCATTCCAATGCTTGCGCAAATAGGCGATGGCGACGGAGCAGTCGTTGTAGATGCAAAAGCCGGAAGCGCGTCCGCGAAAAGCGTGGTGCAGCCCGCCCGCCGGATTGAAGGCGTGCGCTGCCTCTCCTTGCATGACAGCATCGACGGCATTCAGCGTCCCTCCGACAATGAGGGCAGCCGATTCGTGCATATTCCGAAAACAGGGGACGTCCTCGGTGCCAAGGCCGTAGCTCATCGCCTGCGGCAGCTCTGCTTCGCTGTGCCCCTGCTCGCGGACGAACTCGATGTAGCGCCTGTCGTGGACGAGGGCGAGCTCGTCGTCCGTTGCCATGCGCGGCGCCAGCAAGTCTGACTCTGTGAGCAGGCCGTAGCTGCTCATCAGATCGTGCATGAGCAGCAGACGGCGCTGATTAAACGGGTGGTCATCGTGAAAGTAATACTTCGTGTAGTCGGGGGAGTAGATCAGACGAGCGTTCCGGCTCACAGGAGTACCCCCCCGTCTGTCGGTCCGATGACGTCAAAGCCTCTTTGCAGCAGCAATTGGGTCACGACGCGCGGATCAATCGTCTGGACGCGGAAGACCAGGTTCTTTTTCCCGGGGTTTTTGCCTGGAAACACAATGACGCTGGTGACGTTGACCTGGGCTTCGCGAAACACCTGGCTGACCTCTGCCAGCATGCCGACGCGATCTTCTACTTCTACCTCGATATGGGAGCTGGGCTTGTTGACGCCGAACAGCTCAATCAGGCTGGAAAACATGTCGGATTCTGTCACAATCCCGACCAGGCGGCTTCCTTCCACGATCGGCAGCGAACCGATTTTATGCTCGTAAATTTGCAGGGCGGCGTCTTCGATGAAGTCAAGCGGGTGGGCGGTGATGACCTGTTTTTGCATGATGTCAGCCACAGGCTTGTGCAGGACGGTGTCGTCGTCATCATGGGTAAGCAGGCGGGAGGGAAGGGCATCGCGCAGATCGCGGTCTGAGACGATGCCGACCAGCATGTCATTTTCAATGACGGGCAAATGCCTGATGCGATTGGCTCTGAGCAGCAGTAGGGATTCTCCGATGGTAGTCGCAGGCTGAATGGAAACGACGTTTTTTCGCATGATATCTTCTACGCGCATGAATGAGGGCCTCCTTGCATCCTATGGAAAAGATGTCCAGACTAATAAAGAAAGCGATTCTGAAAGCGCATGGCATCAAAAGCGACGATTGTTTCAGCAGGAACTCGTTTTCCGATTTTGGCCATCAGACAGTTGGCGGGGTGCGAGCATATTTCCGGATCGTCTGTCGCCATCCAGGTCAGTCCGACGCTGCCCATTACTTTTTCCATGACCTTTCTGTACTGCCACACATCGAGTCCCGTTCCTTTCAAATCCCAATGCCAGTAATACTCGGTCGTAATAATGACGTAGTCTTCCATGGCGTCATCCATAAAGGCGACTTCAAGCAGTTTCTTGGCTACGCCGCCAGCCCGTACCTTGTGGCTGATTTCGATGGCGCCAAGCTCCAGCAGATCGGGCAGTTTGGCCATGGACCAGCGTTCCAGCGGATCGGGGTGGAGGAAGGTGACGTAACCGAGCACAAGGTCCCCTTCCCGGGCGATGATGATGCGGCCTTCCGGGAGATCCGCTATTTCAATCAGGGCCTCATGCTGTTGCTCGGGGATGCGAAATGCCTTGAGTCCTTCATCGAAGCGCAAGTCAGCCAAATATCTCCCCGTAATCGGTCCTTCGATAAGCAGTTCTTTTCCGTTCACGACCATGCTCGCAGAGTGATAGCGTTTGACGTGTTCCATCGGTTCCCCCCCTAATGCTTGTAGAAAAAGAGAGATGGCGATTGTAACCATCTCTGCTGATTCTTCCTTACCTTAGTCTATTCTGTGGTGGTTGCTGTTACGTTGTTCGAATGTGGCGATTCTCCGTAACTGTTGACGGCGGTGATGTAGTAGCTGCCGTTCGGCACAGATGCCGTGTGTGTATAGCTCGTGGCGGATACCGTGTCGAGCAGCAAATAGCCGCTTGCCGCATCGGGGCTGAAATACACGTTATAGGCGATGACCTGCTCCGCTTGGCTGTTGCCTTTCCAGGACAGCTTCACGCTGTTTCCGCTCGTCTTGATCGACAGCGATTTCGGAGCGGAAGGCGGCGCGGCAGACGGGCTGTTCGTATTCGAGCCCGCATTGGAGTTCGAATTGCCGTTTCCGCCGTCTCCCGACCCTGATGGGCCAGGAGTGGTTTGGCCGTTTCCGCTGTTGTCAGTCGGCGTCGTGCCCGGATTTGCGCCTGGAATCTCCCACGTCTGGGCGCCGACAGAAGCGATGGCAGACGGCGAAGATTCGTTTCCGGCGATGTCGACCGCTGTGACATAGTAGCCTACGTCGCTTTGGCTTGCGGTCGTATCGGTGAAAGTCAGCTCAGCCGGATCTTTGACCGTGGAGATTTTGACGAAGCCGTTTTGCGCATCGGCGCGGTAGATGCGGTATCCTACCAGGTCAGGCTCTTTTGCCGACTGCCAGGAAAGCGCGATCTGCTTGCCGGAGCCGCTTGCGACGACGCCGCTTGGAGCGGCTGGCGTTCCGCCGACCTCTGTGCGCGGGTCTTCCTTGTCCGGCAGACGTTGTTCCCAATCTGGCGGCTGGACGGCAACGCTTTTGTTTTTGGCCTGAATCTGCTCCTTGAAAGGGAGCGGATCAGGGGAGCGGTAGAAGATGCCTTCGGTTACGAAATCGTCCGGAGTGCCTTCCTTCGCCAGATAGCGCTCGCCGTTGTAGGTAATCAGGCGCGCTTTTTGGTGCGAGTCGTCCACCTTCGTCGGAACGAAGCGGCGGTTGAACAGATCGGTAATCAAATGTCCCGCCTGCTTGGACAGCTCGCTTGGCAGCAGCCCGGATTTGGAGTCGACTGTCGCTGTGACGATCCCCGACGGCTTCTGGAACGTAGCGTCAGGAGGAGACAGGTGTGGGTGCTTTTCGATAATTTCCTTCATGACCTTGCCCCAGACGACCATCGGCACGTATTTGTCTGCGTCCGGCATCGGGTACGGTTCGTCAAAGCCGACCCAGACACCCATGGACAGCTCCGGCGTGTAGCCGACGAACCACAAATCGTTGCTGTTGTTCGTAGTCCCGGTTTTACCTGCCACGTCGACCTTGCGCGGAACGAATTTGCGGATGTGCGTACCTGTTCCGGCATTGACGACGGAACGCATCATGTCCGTAATCAAATAAGCGGTTTGTTCGCTGTACACTTGCACGGGTTGGGCTTCGTGACGGTAGATCACTTTGCCCTGGCTGTCCTCGATCCGGTCGATGAGGTAGGCGTCCACGAACGAGCCGTGGTTGGCAAACGTGGCGTAGGCATTGGTCATTTCCTCTGCCGTCGTTCCGTATGTAAGTCCGCCGATTACGCCTGTCGCAGCGTAGTTGTCTGCGTCGACCAGCGTGGTGATGCCCATTTTCTTGACGTACTCCAGCGCGGTAGGGATTCCGACCTTCAAATACGTCTTGATCGCCGGGATGTTCCAGGACATCCGCAGCGCTTCCCGCGCGCTCATGATCCCTTGCCATTTGTTGTTCCAGTTTTTCGGCAGGTGAGAGCCGTTCTGGCCGTCGGCGAGCAGCACAGGTGCGTCGTCGATTGGCGAGGCTGGCTGCAAAAGTCCCAGCTCAAAGGCCGGAGCGTACGCCGCCAGCGGCTTCATGGCCGAACCAGGCTGGCGAGGAACCGTTGCGTGGTTCGTCTGCTCGACCGAGAAGTCGCGTCCGCCAATCATCCCCAGGATCGCTCCCGTTTTGTTGTGGATCAGCATGGCGCCGACTTCTTCCAGCGCGTTCTCGATTTTTTCCGTCTTGCCGTTCGAGCGGCGGATCGTGTAGGTGCGGTTTTTCCCGAAGTTTTTCGGGTCGGCCGCGACGGCCTGCATGATGCTGTAGACGTTTTTGTCAATCGTCGTGTGCACTTTGTAGCCTTTGCGCAAAATGTCGCGGCGCTTGTCCTCGACCAGTTGGCGGTATTCGTTGCGCCCGATAGTCGACTTGTCGCGCCCTTTTTCCGCGAGATCGGCATCGACGAGCTGACGGGCGGCCCGCTCCTCGATCTCCATCATCAAAAACGGAACTTCGCGATACGCCTGCTGGGTAGGCTTGGCCAACTGCGCCTTCAGATCGGCTTTGAGCGCGTCGTCGTATTGCGCCTGCGTGATGTAGCCGTTTTCCAGCATGCGGTCGAGCACCATTTTCTGGCGTTCCTTGCCGCGCTGGTAGCTCTCGGCGCGGAATGGCGAGTAGGCGCCAGGGTTTTGAATCATGCCCGCGAGATAAGAGCCTTCGCTCAGGTTCAATTCCTTTACATCCTTGCCAAAAATCCCTTTGGCGGCCGCCTGAACGCCGTAAACGTTCGAGCCGTTGGCGTTTTTTCCGAAGTAGATTTCGTTCATATAGGCTTCCAAAATCTGGTCCTTGGAAAACATGCGCTCGATCCGGATGGCGCTGAAAATTTCCCGCGCTTTGCGGGTGTGGCTCACTTCAGCGGAGAGGATCGTATTTTTTACAAGCTGCTGCGTAATCGTACTACCGCCTGTCACGACAGGTTGGTTGGTAAATTCCTGAATCGCCCCGCGTAGCGTGGACTGGAAGGAAACGCCTGAATGGTGGTAGTAGTTTTTGTCTTCTGTTGCAATAATGGCGTTAATTAAATAAGGAGAAACGTCTGCTTTTTTCACCAAGCGCCGGTCGCCTTCCTCAGCCCGCAGTTGGCCGATGAGAGAGCCGTCGTTGTAGTAGGCGAATCCAGTCAGATAATTGGTGAAAATTTTGTCCTCCAGTTCCTCCTTGCTGCGCACTGGCTCGTCCTTCACGAGTGCGGCAACATAACCTGTCACGATTCCTCCGGCGACAGCAGCTCCCATGAGTCCAAGCAGAAACACCATCTGAACGATGACCCATATCAGTCTGCCACGGCTACGGCGTCGCTTTTTTTTCGACGGTTCAGAGGAAGAGGTGTGGTTATTCGACATAGTCTACGACCCCCTAGCATACCTCCTGATTATACCATACGAGGAACCTTGAGGGTAGAAGCGATGAAAGGGACAATCGAGAAGTTCCGCGCCGCGTCACAATGTGTCAATAACTGTTGAAGCGTAGGGGGCTACACGAGCAGCAAAACCGAGCTGAGCACCAGCAGCAGGGCCATCGCGACGTGAAAGGCGCGCTTGTGCCTGGACAAAACATTTTGAAAAAGGGAGCCAAACAAGCTCCAGCAAAACGAGCTGGCAAAGCCTGCGGCGCCGAGCAGCAGGGAGAAGCCGAGCAGGCTGGTCGCCGTGGAAAAGTAGGGCAGGATGAACGTGCCGACGACGCTCAGCCCGTACAGCACCCCTTTCGGATTGACGAACTGTAGCAGGACGCCTGTCGCAAACATGTTTTTGGCGTCCGCTTCGCTGTTTTCCTCCCCGCGGATGCTGGTGAGCATTTTGAACGCCAAATACCACATGTACAAGACGCCGAAAAAGGTCAAATAAGGCGTAACCGTAGGGATGTAGCTCGTGAGCAGCAGGTGAAAAAAGCTGCACAGCAAGATGAGGGCAAAAAATCCGCTGCTCACGCCGAGGCAAAAGCGGACAGTCTTTTTCAGGCCGTACTTGTTGGCGAACACCATTGCCATGATGTTGTTGGGACCAGGCGTGAAGTGGGACACAAATACAAAAAGCAAAAAGGACAAGACAGGCATCGTGAATCTCCCTCCTCTATCGTGTGCTATAATGACCGTGTAGGTCGTTATATTGTATGCGTTTTATTTTACAATCCGGTCGTTATATTGTACACGGGAGGTTTTGGCGCCATGGAAGACATTCAGCGCGTGCTGGCCAAAAATGTAAGAGAGATACGGGAAAAGCAGAAGCTGAGTCTGGAAAAGGTGGCGGAGCTGAGCGGCGTGAGCAAGACGATGATCGGCCAGATCGAAAGGGGCGAATCGAGTCCGACGATCACGACGCTGTGGAAAATTGCCAACGGCTTGAAAATCTCCTTTACCTCGCTCATCCAAAAGCCGCAGCCGGACACGACGGTAGTGCGCAAGGCAGAGGTGCAGGCTTTGACGGACGAGCAGGCCGGGGCATACCGGATTTATCCCGCTTTTCCTTTTGAGGCGGACAAGCGCTTTGAGCTGTACACGGTCGAGATCGAGGAGGGTGGATTGTTAAGCTCCGGGGCGCACAGAGAGGGGACGGAAGAATTTTTGACTGTTTTTTCCGGGGAGTTGACGGTTGCGATCCAGGAAGAAACACATACGTTGCACGCTGGCGATTCGATCCGCTTCAAGGCCGACAGACCGCACAGCTATCGCAATCAGGGGAAGGGGCTGGCCCAGGTCAGCATGCTGATTTACTACCCGGTGTCATGAGGCGACCCGGGAGAGGGGAGCTAGAGTAGGCAAAATGTCCGAAAAGGAAAAGCTGCCCGCTTTCAGCGGCAAAGGAATCCGGACAAATAAAAAAGAGCAGGCCGACGGGCGGCACTGCTCTTTTTGTTTTCAGACGATTAACGGCTGTAGAACTCAACGATCAGAACTTCGTTGATTTCGGAAGGCATTTCTTCACGGTCTGGCAGACGAGTGTAAGTACCTTCAGCAGCAGCATCATTGAAAGAGATGTAGTTTGGCAGGAAGTTACGGCTTTCCAGAGAGTCCTTAATCAGTTGCAGACCACGGGACTTTTCACGGATGGAAATCACATCGCCCGGTTGTACGCGGTAGGATGGGATGTTCACTTTTTTGCCGTTTACCAGGAAGTGACCATGGTTTACCAACTGACGAGCAGCAGGGCGAGTTGGAGCAAAGCCCATGCGGTACACCAGGTTGTCCAGGCGGGATTCCAGCAATTTCATGAAGTTTTCACCGACTACGCCAGCCATTTTGCTAGCTTGGTCGAAAGTGCGGCGGAATTGTTTTTCGTTAAGGCCGAACATGTGGCGCAGTTTTTGCTTTTCTTGCAGTTGGATTCCGTACTCGGACAGTTTACGACGGTTGTTGTGACCGTGTTGGCCCGGAGGGAAGTTGCGCTTGATGTCTTTTCCTGTACCGTCGAGGGAGATGCCCAGACGACGAGCCAGTTTGTGGCGAGGTCCTGTGTAACGTGACATGTATTCAGTCTCCTTTAAATTGGATTCGTAGGTGTTTACTTCCGGCAGGTTAGTTCCTACTTTATCTACACGAACTTCGGACGGTAGCGTTTCCGCATCGTGCTCCTCACAGATATTCAGCCGCAGTCTGTAAAGGGAGGGAACTAAGAGGGTACATCCTTCCGTTTTTACCTACAATCAATGCTACCCTGTACACATACAATCAATCATACTAGGCGAGGTATGGATAAGTCAAGAGAAAAGAAACGCGCCATTCATGGAAGAAATGGCGCTGTTCCTCGTTGCTCCCGTTTAATCCCGGATGAAGACCGACTCCGTATCTGCGTTGCCGCGTTTTTCCAGGAAGCGGGTAAACGTAACGGCTGCATCCGCCCGCGACACCGCGCCCTGCGGCTGGAACTTCGTCTTGTCGGTCGGCACGATGCCCAGTGTCGTAGCGATAATAATCGAAGCGCGATGCTTGGCGTTGCCGATGTCGGTGAGCGGCGACTGGAACATGCCAGGGTAGTCCGCCAGCTTGTTGTAGCCGAGCGCGCGCACGATCATGTCGGCCAGTTCTTCGCGGGTGATCGGCTCATCCGGGTTCAGCTTGGAAGCGTTTTTGTCCAAAAGGCCGCGGTCCACGGCGCCTTCGACGGCAGAGAAGAAGCGCGAGCCGTTTGCCACGTCGCTGTAGGTCGCCTTGCGCTCCAGGGAGTACATCGGGTAGTGGCGTCCCTGGTTCAGACTAATCATCAGCATTTCGATCATTTCGCCGCGTGTGATCGGCTTTTGCGGCAAGATTTTGCCATCCTCCAGCGAGAGCGCATCGTATTCGTACATCAAAAGCAGTTCCTTCTCGGCCGGATGGCCCTTGAGGTCGAGCGGTGCCTGGCGGTGCAGGTTGAGCACTTTTCCGGATGCAGTAGAGCGCCACTCGCCTGTAGCCGCATCGAGGTAGTAAGGCTGCTCAAACGGCGTGGACGTTACGCGGTAAACGAGCTTCGCCGTCCTTTTCGGAATGTAGGATGGCTGCTCCTGTACCTTTTTGTTGTCTTCCTCGCTGAGCGGCTCCAGGGCGTACACCGCTTCTGCCTCCGACTCCTTCCACCACGCCTGGACGGCTTCGTCGCCAGACAGATGTTTAGGTACTTTGGCAGGGTACGTTTCGCTGCCAAAGTCAGCGCTGTAGGACAAAAGTTCGCCTGTCTGCGCGTCGTAATTGAGGTAGGCCGAGCCGCTGGCAGCCGCGATTCCGTCGATGTACCGTTCCAGCGTGATCCGGTAACGGCTGGATTTTAACAGTTCTACGCCTTCCTCGTCGCGTTCGACCAGGTACAACTGGTGGGCCGAGGTCGGCGTCCATTTGCGGATCGTTTCCATTGCCGCTGCTTGCAGCTTTTTCGGGTCGACCGTCTTGGCGGGCTTTTCTTCCTCTTTGCGCAGCGGCCGGTCTTTGCTGTACGAGTAAACGTCGCCGGTGACAGCGTCAAAGGCGACAAAGACGTAGCCATCCTTTTCCTTGCCTTTTTCCGTGTATTCGAGATTCCAGACGGAACGGTTGCCCTGGTAGTCTCGCTCGCTGTAGTTGGCGGAGCGCAGCTCGTAGTTGCCAAGGTCAAACGTCTTGGCCGCCCAGGCGATGGCTTCCTCCTGGCTGAGCGTTCCTCCCGAGCGGCGCGGGGAAAGCGGCTTGCTGCTGACCGCGACAGGCTCGTTGCTTTCGCTGCGGGGCGAGAGCGATTGGTTCAACGCTTTTCCGCTCTGGGCGTCGAGGTAGAACGTAAACGGATTGGTATAGCCGAGCGTGACGGTGTTTTTCTCAGCGCCGGTTCGCTTCCACGGAAGCAGGTACGAAAGCTTCGGGTCTGCCTGCTCCTGGAACAGCTTCTCCGCTTCCTCCAACGAAATTTGCTTGTCTGGCTTCTCGAATTTCACGTCGTTCCACGACAAGGAAAAATCGCTGACGACGCCTGCGCCATTGACGGTGATGTCCGCCCCGTTGTCCGGGAATAGCACGTCGTCTACGACCCGGACGAAGCGGAACGTGTAGGAGACGTCGGCAGAAAGCGGCGTTTTCGGCTCGGGCAGCTCGCGCAGGTAGAGACGGGTTTCTGCGGCTTTGCCCGGGTTGTGCTTTTGCAAAAACTGCTCTGCCGCTGTGCGGGCGTCGGCATAGGACACCCGTTTGGCGTAAGGCAGGTTGTTCCGGCTTTGGTCGTAGTGGGAATAGGAGGTCAGCTCCCCGGTGTTGGCGTTGATGCTGACGCTGTAGGACAGGAGTACTTTTTCGTTGTTCGGGTCCTTTTTGTTCCAGCCGAACGACCATTCCGGGAACGAGCGCCAGCCGTCAGCCGAACGGAACGACACGTTTGTCAGCGTAAGCCCGCTGGTGGGTACAAGCTTGGCTGCAAGGGTCAGCGCCGCTTCTTTCGACAGCTTTACCTTGCTCGTGGCAGCCAAGGTCGCCTTGTCCATTTGCGTGCTGTTGACCATTTTGCTCGTGGCAGCTTCCGGCGACTGGGCGTGTGCTTGTGCAAGCGGAAGCAGCAGGCTTGCTGTCAATACGAATGAGCTGGATCGGATCATCCAAGGCTTCATGAAAGATTCCCCCCGAGGTGTAGTAGCATTTGCTTACAACCTCTGACGAGGGGAAAAGCGAAATCGTTTCATTTCACCCTGAGAAAAAATAGCGAGCGATTTTGCGAACAGGCAAGAAAGATAGGAATTTTGTACCAAATGTTAACGGATCAAACTAGAATTGTGAACAACCATCTTATATAATTAAGTAGTACTTATCCATCTCAACTTGAAAAAGACAGCCTTGACTGTTTGATTGACCGCAAGCGGTCATCTCTATTCTTCGAATAAATCTCCGCTCGGCGTCAGACCTGCAGGCTGCGAAGGGCGGTTTTCACAGAAAAGGAGCTATTGCGTTTTGGAAACCATCATGTACCTCGTTCGCCACGGAGAGACACAGTGGAATCAGATTCGGCGCATTCAGGGACACAGCGATATCGCTTTGAACGAGCTCGGCATGCGACAGGCAGAGCTGGTAGCCGGACGCTTCCGGCGCGAGAAGATTCACGCTGTTTATTCCAGTGATTTAAGTCGCGCGCGTGAGACCGCTGCGAAAATTGCGGAAAATTTCTCCATTTCCGTAGGCACGCATCCTACCTTGCGCGAGCGTTGCTACGGGCAGTGGGAGGGGCTTACCTACGAGGAGATTCGCGCGCGCTTTGAAAATCAGGACGAGGCTTCCTGCGGCATCGAGACATTCGAGGACATGCAGCGGCGTGCGGTGGCCGCTCTGACCGAACTGGCAGCGAAGCATCAGAATGAGGCAATTGTGGTGGTATCGCACGGCGGTCTCATCAACAGCTTTTTGCACTACGTAACAGCGGGGGAGCAGGGAACTGGCATTACGCGCATCGACAACACGGGAATTTCCGTTTTCCGCTATGCCGATCGCAGGTGGGAAGTGCTCCAGGTAAATGATACTGACCATTTGGAAGCTTGAGAAAATGCTGAGAGAGGGAGTTTCTCGTGTCAAGTAAAATGTTGGGGAAGTTAGAGACGGTCTTTTCCTACACGGCCCATTTTATCATACAATCTTGGCCGGAAAAGCGCCCAGGCATCCTTTTCTTGACAGATTCCGGGGGCCGTGTAATCAACTTCATGGACATGCATGATAGTCAATCTGGAAACTCTCTGTCTATGGCGGCGCGCCAGTATGTCCAGACCGGGGAAGTCTGCGATTATGTTTTGGAAGCGCTCGGCACGAAGGAGATTGTCGTCAAGGCCAAAAACGAAAGCGAGCTCGTCTGCGGAGCGTTTCCGCTGAAGGAGCATGACGGCAGTGTCCGCGCCGTCATTGGCATGCTCATCCCGCAAAAAGAGATTGATTTCGATTTGCGGGGCTACATGCGGGGATTAGAGCCGCTCATCCGCATGGGCTACGATGCGTACATCCAGCACGCGACCAGCCAGATCGTCACCGATTTGACCCTGCACGACACCGCGCGGGATTTGCTGACCAGCCTGACGAGACAAATCAGCAACATCATTTCAAAAGGCTATTGCTCGGCGGTGAAGCTCTCCGAGGAGGGCGTGCTGATCCCCCAGGATTGCGTCACGACGCAAGAAGCGGAGCCAGGTCAGGCTCATATCGCCCAATTGGTTATGCGCATGGGGAATAAGCCAGTCACGCCGATGGCGCTGGACAACCACCGGGTCATCGTCGTTCCGGTAAGCCTGAACGCGGTTCCGCTGTACGCCCTGTTTTTGCACCTGCCGCCCGAGGAGCAGGACTGCTTCTACGATATCCGGGACGTCGCTTTCCTGCAGGAGATTGCGGAAAAGGCGAGCTGTGCGCTCTGGCGCGCGATTATGTCTGACGATTTGCGCCGCGAAGCGAGCAAAAAAGATTTGCTCTACCAGCTCATGTCAAAGATTCAGGCATCGATTGACGTCAATGACGTTCTCCACGAGATCGTCACCAGCATCCCGAGCCTGTATCCGTATTTCTCGGTCGAGCTGTTCCTGACGGTGGAGCCGAATGCTACTACGCCTGTCAAGCAGTTGTCGTTCCAGGAGGTGGAGCCGTCCACCAGCACGAAAGCGTACCTGGAAGGCCGCTTGATCGCGGAAGAAGTAGGGGAAGGCGAGCAGCGGGCGACCGTGATTGCCGCGCCGCTGTTGGGCAAGCAAGGCATCTACGGCGTTTTGCAGGTGACTTCGGAGCAGCCGATTTCGTTGAGCCAACACGAGAAGGACTACATTTCCATCTTGGCCGACACGGCAGGCACCGCTTTTGAAAATGCGCAACTGTACCAGCAATCGCGCAATCTGATCCGCGAGTTGCGCCTCATCAACGAAATGGCTAGACAGCTTAACAAAAGTCTTGATTTGAAGGAAATTCTCGATTTTGTGACGGAAATGATGCAGGCGACATTCGACGCGGAGTTTTGCGCCATTTTGCGAAAGCAGCCGGGAGAAGACAAGTTCGATATACTCTCGTCGTCGCTTTCCGACTTTAACGGCACCGTCGTCAATGCGCTCGAAAAGCCGTTCCAGCAGATCATGCAAAGCAAGCAGACGCTGCTTCTGGCTCAGCCTGGCGCGGGTCCGCTGCCGTTTTCACTCTATTCCTGCTGCTCGCTCATGGGGGTACCGCTTGTTGTCGAGGGCGAAATTAGCGGAGTGCTTCTAGTCGCAGATTCCCGCTATCATTTTTTTAGTTTTGACGACTACAAGCTGCTCGAAATTTTCGGCCAGCACGCAAGCCTCGCCATGACGAATGCCGTTTTGCACAACGAAATGGAGCGAATGGTCATTACGGACAACTTGACCGGACTGTTCACGAGACGCTACTTGAACGAACAGGTCAGGGCCTCGCTTGCCAAGGACAGCTACGGCTCGCTGATTTTGATCGACATCGACTTCTTCAAGACGGTAAACGATACATTCGGCCACCAGGTAGGAGACGAAGTGCTGATTCAGGTGGCCAACCTCATCCGCCGCAGTATCAGAGACAGCGATATTGCGGCGCGCTGGGGCGGGGAGGAGCTCGCCGTCTACCTGCCGAGCGTAGACAAGGCAACGGCTCGCGCTGTCGCCGAGCGAATCAGGGAGTGCGTGGAGCAGGAGACGTCCCCGCGGGTGACGATCTCGTGCGGTCTTGCGAAATGGAACAGGGAGATGGACGTCAATCTGAGCGTCGAAGCCTTGTTCCACCAGGCGGACATCGCGTTGTACGAAGCAAAAAATTCTGGCAGAAACCAGGTTGTACTCGCCTAGAGCCAAACCAATGGCTCTTTTCTCTTTTCGGTATGCCTTTTTGCAGCGTGATTTGCTTCTGTATAAGATATATCGGTAAAAGAGGGAACAAACTTGAAGGCAGATGGAGGAGTTGACCCATGGACACACGCGAACTGCGCACCAAGGCGACACAAATCACACCGGATATATACTGTCTGGAAATCCCCACCCCGTTCAGTGTCGGAGCGGTCAACGTCTATTTGGTAAAAGGCGACAAGCTGACGCTGGTGGATGTGGGGCCGAAGACAGACGAGGCCTGGCAGGCGCTGACGGAAGGATTGCAGTCTGCCGGAGTCCGCGTGGAGGAGATCGAGCAGATCGTGCTGACGCACCACCACGTTGACCATTGTGGTCAACTGGAAAAGGTGCGGCAGCTCTCCGGCGCCGTGACGCTGGCCCATCCGCAAGCAGCGCCGTACGTGGAGCTGGATGAGGACTTCATGCATTTTCACGACCAGTTTTTTCTGGAGCTGTACCAAAAAAGCGGCGTGCCGAGCGACATGCTGGTCATCATCGCCAAGTTTCACAAGCTGATGAAGACCTTCTCCGAGCCAAGCCGCATTGACGTGTTGCTCAAGCACAAGCAGCGGGTGCCGAACTTGGAGGAATGGCAGGTGCTCTACACGCCGGGGCACAGCCAAAGCCACTTGTCCCTGTACCGGGAGCGGGATCGAACGATGATCGGCGGCGACCACATCATCGGACATATTTCGTCCAATGCCTTTATCGAACCACCGCGGGATCGTTCGGGCGCACGGCCGCTCACGCTCGTCCAATACCGGACGGCGCTGCAGATGTGTGCAGACATGGAGGTGGAGCGGGTGCTGGCCGGCCATGGCGAGATCGTCACCGACCATCGGGAGCTGATTTTGGCCCGGCTGCAAAAAAACTGGAGCCGCACAGACACGCTGCGCAGCCTGCTTGCCGACGGCGAAAAAACCGCCTACGAGTTGACCACGCTGCTGTTCCCTACGCTGTACGAAAAAGAGCTGCCGTTGACGCTTTCCGAGACGATCGGGCACATTGATCTGCTGACGATTTTGCACCAGGTCGAAGTCAAGGAGAAAGACGGCGTTTTGTACTACCACCTGTAGCCAGACGAATCCCTGTCATTGGCTGTCCAAGCAGAATAAGCCTATTCCTCCCCGGAAACGATAAAAGGGACAATTACCCTGAACCACCTGGAAGTGGCCAAAGGGTAACCGAGGGAGGAAGCCTATGCGCAAGTATTGGACGATATGCCTTTTGTCTGTAGCCTGCACGGCTTTGGCCGGCTGCAATCAGATGGGCGTCAAGCAAAACCCCAGCTCCGCCTTTGAACAGGTGCGCGACCAGTTTGCGGCCCAAAGCTCGTATGCGTTTTACGGCAGGACCAAGCTGTTGACAGCAAACAGCGCCAATGCCAACATGGTGAACTTTTCCGGGCGAAAAGACGGCGAAGCGGAGTATATGAATGTGAAAATTTCCGTCCCGGAGGAAAAGCGGGTGGAGACTTTGTCCCTTTTGCGCGAGGGCAGCGAGCTGTACGCCAAGCAAGGGCAAGGGGAAAAATGGAAGCCCGTACCGGGAGAAGGCGTTGCGCTGCGGCAGGAGATGGACAACTGGAGTCCTGGTTTTTGTTTCCAGCAAATGGATGAGATGAAAAAAGGCATCCGTCAACTGCCGGACGAAAACCCCGAGGACGATCTGGAAGCGATCGGCGTCACGCTGGATTCAGCCAAGCTGAAGGCGTGGCTGGCCGCGCAACTGCAGGAGCAGAGTGCCACCGGCTCGCGGATTCAGTCCGCCGCAGGGCCGTTTCCCGGGCACAAGCCGAGACTGAAGCTGGCGATGCAGCTTTCTGATGGGGACTGGGCAGGTGCGAGCGTGCGGCAGGGAGGCACCTCGATTCAGGCGAAACCGTCCCAGGACGTGAAGGCGTTGGTCGATCAGATGGACGTCGAAGCGGAGTACACGATTTACTACAACAAAACGACGATGCTTCCGACCAACATGAAGATGTCGATTCGCTCCGCATACGACTTGAACGACCAGCGGGTAAAAGAGCATTCCCAGGTGGAGACCTACCTGCAAAACTACGGGCGGGCAAAGCCGGTTCCGGCCCCGGCAGAGGGCGGCAAATAAGCAAGCAAAGAAAAAGACGCTTACCTTCCATGTCAGCGGACAGGGAGCGTCTTTTTTCCGTGAGGCGGACGGTTTGCGAAGCGGCGCGGACGATGGCAAAAGCGGCGGGAAGGCGGCTGCTGTGACGGATGGGCCGGAGGTGCGTGCCCGCCTGCTTTGGCTCGCAAGATTTTCAGGCAGGATGAGGTAACGCTTTGCGGACTTTGTCCGTCTTTACTCATTGTGAAGATGTGCACAACGGGCCGCTTTCCTTTGCGCTTTTTTGCGAGGGAGTCTTAATTCCTAGAAGGAATACTGGAAAACTTTGTCGAACTAACAACAGGTCTATCTTTTTGCGTCGAATAATCGGTACAATGGGAAAGATGCCTGATGAAACCAAGCGTCTGCGGCGACCGCATCAGGCATTTTGCAGACGAGACTTCTGCGATTTTCGCGGTCGCTTCTCTTTTGGGCAATCGTCGCTTCCGGTCTTGGTGAAGCCGGAGCGTAAAGGGGATGGGAACCAGCGATGGATCAGACGAAAATGCGCATTTTGTCCGCAGCCGCGAAGCTGTTTGACACGTACGGCTACAAAGGGACTTCCGTTAGACAAATCGCTGCTGAAGCAAAAGTGAACTCCGCGCTGATTTCTTATCACTTCCAGGGCAAGCAGGGAGTGTTGGAGACCTTGATCGCCTCTTATTTTGAGACGCTGTTTCGGCTGCTGGAAGAACAGGAAGCCGAGCAGGAGCATGTCTCTGCCATTCACCGACTTGAACAGGTGATCCAGTTGTATTTGCGCTTCCAGATGGAGCATGCGCCGATCACCCGGCTGGTTCACCGGGAGTTGAGCGTCGAGTCGATGCTTGCCCGTGAAGTGATGACGCTGTACATGAGCCGATGGAAGCACGGCCTTTCGCGCGTATTGGAGGGCGGCGTGGCATCGGGTGATTTTTTGCCTGTCTCTGTTGATCGTATAGTGCTGGCCGTAAGCAGCCAGATGATATATCCGTTTTTACAACCGCAAATGGTTCGCCAGGTTTACGACCTGGAGCTGTTTTCCGAGGAGTTCGCCAGATGGCTGCACGATTCCATCATGCGCTTTTTGCGCGGGATTTTGCTGCCCGGATAGGATGTGCCCTCTCCTGTGACTTTATTTTGCACAAGTGCAGCGAAGGCTCCGCCAATGGCTTTGGCGCAGCCAAGTTTTCTAAAGGGGATGTTTGACAAGTGAAACGAAGACTATTCCTGCTCTGTCTGGCAGGCATGTTGCTATACACGAATCCGGCGTACGCTACGCCTTTTCCGGACAAAACCGATGAGGTCGTGCAGGACGCCGACAACTATTTGAAAAAAGACGAAAAGGCGAAGTTTGAAAAATCGATGCAAAACTTGCCTGGCAGCTACAAGGTTGTCGTGGTGGAAAGCACGGCTCCGGAAGCAGAATCCCCTGACATGTACGCGCAGAAGCTGTTTGACAATTACAATTTGGCTGATGACGCGATGATGGTCGTGCTCGACTACAACACGGAGCAGATCGGGATGTACGCAGGGCCTGCGTTGCAGAACAAAGGCGTGACGATGGAGTTGTTGCACGACAAAATCGCGTCGTACTACGATCCTTTTCGCAACCAGAAGCAGTATTTGACCGGCATTCAGACTGTGATCGGGGAAGTGAACCGGGAGCTGAGCAGCCTTTCCGACAAGCAGGGTGCAACGACTGCGGGCGCGGCTGATGCGGCAGCGCAGGAGCAGCCGGAAGAAAAAGACGCGCTCGGCGGCATTCCGTGGTGGATATACGCGCTCGGAGCTGTGTTCGCGGTGCTGTCCGTCATGCTGATCTACGCCATGATTCGCCGCCGCGGGATCTTCAAGCAAGTCGATGATGTAGAGGATTGGAAGGACGAGCTGGTCGAAAAAATCAACGTCATCGAGGTGGAAAAGCCGTTGCGCCGCTCCAGCGGAATGACAGAGGTGCGCTACCACCACCTGGCTGACAAAAAAGAAAACTTGCTGCGCATCCGCATTCCAGACGTGGAGATGATGATTCTGGATGCGGAGGAAGCGTGCGACCGTTTCCGGTTTTCCCTGGCTTTGGGCATGCTCGATGAAGCGCGGCAGACGCTGACGCAGATCGAGGATGAGCTGAACGACCTGAAGGAAGACACGACAAAGGTAGCGATTGCCAAACAGGAAAACAAGGTCGTCATCCCGGAGATCGGTAAGCAGGTGGAGCAGATGGAGCGCCGCCTGTCCGATTTGCGGCTGGAATACGGACTGGCTTTTCACGAACTGAAAGCGTCGCTGGACGAAGTAGAGACGATGCGCAACCTCGTGAAAACGTCGCGGGCGGCGGGCGACGATATTGGCGCCTACGATACGACGCTCAAGGCCCAACAGATTCTGGAGCGGGTCGGCCAAGCGATGGAGCAGATTCCGGCGCTGGTGCAGCGCGTGAAAAAGGAAATGCCGGAAGAGTTCAAGCAACTGGAGGACGGAATCAGCCAGGCGACGCGCGACGGCTTCGACTTGAAGCAGGATTCGCTGGACAAGGCGCTGCTGCAGGCCAAACAGTTGCTTTCCTCCGCAAAAACCGCGCTGGAAGAGGGCAATCTGGAGATGGTCATGACTCATTCCAAGGCGTTTGACGTGCTGCTTGACACGACGTACCAGAGCATTGAAGAAGGCGTGCTCGCTCAGCACGAGGCAGCAGCCGCTGCGGCGCCAGCCCTGGAAAAGCCGCCTGTGCTTGCAGAGGAGCCGCTCGCAGACGAGGCAGAGCCGGAAAGAACGAACAGTGCATTGGCAGAAAAAGAACGGGAAGTCAGCGAAGCGGAGGTCGCAGCGATCATCGAGCAGGCTGCGGAGGCGTGGAACCTGGCTGGCAAGGAGACAGCGCAGCCACTTGTCATCGACAGAGAGCCGCAAGCGTTCGGGCGCGAGGCGCAAGGATTGTCCGCGCCCAAGCAGGAGGAAGCGGTGGATCTGTCCGCACACGCAGAGACTGAGGCAGGGACGAGCGACCAGTTGAGCGAGGCAGAACGGGCTGTGCTGTTGCAGGCAGTCAAGCGGCCTGCGAAGCCGGAGAAAACCTCGGTGCCCCATGCGCCCGCCCAGCAGGCAAGCCGTGAGCACGAAGAGGAAACCGAATACGAGCTGGTCATTCCGAAGAGTCAGGCGGAGCCGGAGTTGGAGGAGCCTCATCTGGAGGAAGAGCCGGATTATTTGCTGATCGAAACCGAGGACGATGCCCTCGACGAGCTGGAGCGCATCTCCAGCACGCTCGTTCGCGTGCGCCAGCAGATCAAGCGAAGCTATTTGCCGGGCATTCCGGATCAGCTCAAATATATGTTTGAAGAAGTCGTCCAGACTTTGGGGCGGATCAAGATGGTGATGGAGCAATACCGCTACGATCTGGAGGAAGTGGCGATTTTGATTCAGGATGCGCGCGAGCTGGTCGTAGAAACCGAGCGGATGGCCGAGCAGACGATTTCCTCCTGCCAGTTGGCGGAGGGAGCCATCCAGTACACCAACCGCTACCGCCGGCAAAACCGGCACGTCAATGAGCTGTTGACCAAAGCGGAGCAGGCGTTCAGGCAGTTGGCCTTCACGGAAGCTTACCAGTTGGCGGAGGAGGCGCGTCTCGTCGTGGAAGGTGCGCCAGCCGAGGCGGATAACCGCTGGCTTTTGCGCAGAAAGAAAAAGGGGTGAGCATCCATGCAACTCCTTCCCGTTTTTCTGATCGCGGCGGGCGTTCTCGTCATGCTCCAGCCGCGCACCAAAAGATGGCAGGCGCGGATGAACGCGTATTTCCGGGGCAATGAACAGCGGGTCAAGCAGCGGGCCAACACGTTTTTTTTGCTCGGCCTGGCCTTTATGCTGGCTGGCTTCGCTTATTTGTTCCGGTTGGCCGGATAGGGATAAGAGCACAAGCAAAAACACCTGTCGCACGAGCAACGAGGACGCGATTCTCGCGGGCGGCAGGTGTTTTTTGCGCAACAAAAAAAGAAGCACCGCTCACGAGGCGATGCTCCATATAGGGAAGATAAAGGGAGTAAAGGTCTGATAACCAGCACCTTACAACTAGGGGGGAGTAAGGTGCTGATTACTCTTTCGCAAAAAAGAGTACCTGCCTCCTAGTTTCCCCGATTCGTGTTTTCCTAAACGTTATTCTCGCAAAAAAATTCCAAAGCTTCTTCGGCGCTGTGCGTGCCCGCCGCATGTCCCGAGGAAAAGGCGATAGTAATGTTGTAGCCTCCGGTATGGGCGTGCACGTCCATGACTTCGCCGGCAAAATACAGGCCGTCCATCAGCTTCGAGCGCATCGTGCGCGGGTCGATTTCCTTGACGCTGACGCCGCCGCCTGTAATAAAAGCTTCCTCCAGGGACAGCGTTCCCGTGATCGTCAGCGGAAATGCTTTGATGATGCCCGCAAGACTTGCCCACTCCTGCTTTTTCATATGGCTCAACGTCGTGTCCTCGGCAATCTGGGCGAGCGACAGGATGAGCGGAATCATTCGCTCCGGCAAGTAGCCTTTGAGCACGTTTTTGACCGCTTTTTTTGGCTGTTCCTCCAGTAGTTTCCAGCTTTCTGCGCTGACTTCCTCCTTGCTTTTGGCAGGCATCAGATCAAGCGTGAGCGCCAGCGGGACGGCGCCGTATTTGCGCTGGCTGATGGAGACGTAGTGCCCCATTCGCAGCGAGGCTGGCCCGGACAGACCGAAATGGGTGAAAATCATATCGCCTTCCTGGGTGTTAATCTTTTTCCCGTTCGGCGCGTACAAGGTCATTGTAATGTCGCGCAGGGACAGTCCTTGCAGCGTTTTGTCGCGGATGAAGGAGTCGTTTGCGGTGAGCGGCACTTCTGTCGGATACAGGTCCGTGATCGTATGGCCTGCCGCCTTGGCCCAGGCGTAGCCGTCTCCCGTCGAGCCTGTCTGCGGCACCGAGCAGCCGCCGACGGCGATAATGACGCAGCAGGCTGTCAGCTTTTCGCCGGATTGCAGCAAAATGCCTGCGGCTCGACCGTTTTCGTAGACAACTTCCTTCACGGGAGCGTTCAGCCGGATGTCGACATGCTGCTGCTTCAACCGGTCGATCAACGCTTGGGCGACCGTCACTGCTTTATCGGTGACGGGAAACATCCGCCCGCGGTCCTCTTCCTTCAGGGCGACGCCCAGTTCCTCAAAAAACTGAATGATGTCGCGGTTGCCGAATTGCGCAAGCGCACTATACATAAAACGGCCGTTGCCGGGCATTTGCTTGATAAGCTCGTCCTGCTCCTTGGCGTTGGTCACGTTGCAGCGGCCGCCGCCGGAAATGATGAGCTTGCGTCCCAGCTTGCCGCCTTTTTCCACCAGGCAGACGCGCGCTCCCCGGCTCGACGCCGCCACAGCGGCCATCAGCCCGGACGGCCCGCCGCCGATAATGATAACGTCATAGTCGTACTGTGATCGATTCATGTATTCTCGTCCTTTTATGTTGTAGGGTAGGGCATCCTTCATTTTACCACAAGAGGCTATGTTAGCGCTCAGATAGAGGGGGAGGGTGGGAACACAAGCGTGTATGTCGCGCTAAAAAAGGGGGCAGGTGGGGAACACAGGCCGCATGTCGCGCCAAAAAAGGTGGGAACGTTGGAAGCACAAGCCAGCATACCGCGCCAAAAAGGCAGGGAGCCTTAACCGCCACCCCGCCTGCCACGCGCCAAAAAGACAGGGTGCTTTTACCCAAAAAGAGCGAGACTGTTTGAACCCCACCCCAACGCCAACTCACCCAAGTACCGCAGACAGCGGCTTTTTCTCCAGCACGTATCTGACAACCGCTTCATCGCGGACGATGTCTGTGACGATGTAGCCTTTGGCGAAGTAGCTGGTGAACAGCTCGCCGGTTTGCTCGCGCCAGGCCGAGGCGATGTTCATGTCCGCCTGCTTCACCTGCTGGAAAAAGGCCGGGACTGGAAGCAGCAAGACAGGCTCTTCATGCGCGGTGTCGAAAGCGACCGGAGCCGGAAGGCCGTCGACTATTTCATAGCGCAAAATGTCAGGGGCAGCGTCGTAGGCACGGCGCGGTGCGCCTTCTGCCTGGCGGGCTTCCACGCGTCCGCTGTCGATGAACCACTCGACGAGAAAACGATCAGTCGGCAGGCCGCGGTTGAAGTCGTCGTCGAGGTCGCCGTAGCAGTTGGGCAAATACGTGCGGACGATTCCGCCAAGCTTGACGATATTCAGGACGCCGTTCACCGTTTCCAGGGGGTCGTACGTCCAGGTAATTTTGGAATGGCCCAGCGCTTTGGCTTCTTCCTTTTGCAGCCACTTCATCTTCACTCCGAGTCCTTGCTTGCGATACGCGGGCAAAAAGCCGAGCATGTGGGAACAGAGATGCGTCTCGCCGTTGGTATAGCCGGGAAAGCTGTACAAAAAGCCGATCATCTCGTCCCCGTCAAACGCCCCGAGGAACAGTCCGCCAAATTTGTGCATCGTCAGCGTCATGTGGTACGGAATGGCCGACGAAGGGTCCCATATTTTTCCTTCCATCGTTTCCAGTTGCTCGATTTCGCTCGCCTCGGTCAGTTTTCGCAAGGTGATTGCCATTTGCTTTTTCCTCCTATCCAGTTTTTCGTTTTTACTTCATTCGAACAAAGGGAGGCACATTCCTGCTTGGGAACGGTTGCATCCCCCGGCAGCCTTGCGGATAATAGGAGAGACAGACAAACATCTGCTAGGGATGACAGGAGGCTTGACCACGATGGAAAACGACTTTCAATGGGAGCTGTGGAATCGGCTGACACAAGCGCCGGGAGCGCCAGGCTTCGAAGGTTCGGTCCGCGCTATCATGCGGGAATACATAGGTGCCTATACAAACGAATTTGTCTACGACAACCTTGGCAGCATGCTCGGGGTAATGCGCGGCGATGAAAACGGTCCGAAAATCATGGTGGCCGGACATATGGATGAAGTCGGCTTCATGGTGACGCGCATTTCCGACCAAGGCTTTATTTCGTTTCAGACGCTCGGAGGCTGGTGGGGACAAGTTTTGCTTGCCCAGCGCGTCCAGATCATCACGGAAAAAGGCGCGATCGAGGGCGTCATCAGCTCGATTCCGCCGCATGTGCTGAGTGAAGACCAGCGGAATCGCCCGATGGACATTCGCAACATGTTTATCGACATCGGCGTCGACTCGCGCGCGGAA
Source organism: Brevibacillus sp. NSP2.1 (assembly GCF_000470975.2). Taxonomy (NCBI): domain Bacteria; kingdom Bacillati; phylum Bacillota; class Bacilli; order Caryophanales; family Paenibacillaceae; genus Brevibacillus; species Brevibacillus sp. NSP2.1. The sequence goes on from NZ_CP048274.1 coordinate 1,710,935, forward strand.
GCCGAGCAGGCAGGCGTGCGTCCGGGACAGCAGATCGTTCCGGTATGCCCGCTGCAGGTCATGGCCAATCCGAACCGCCTCATGGCAAAAGCGTGGGACAACCGCTACGGCTGCAGCCTGGCAGTCGAACTGGCAAAAGAGCTGCACGAGCGCCCGGGCCATCCGAACGTCGTCTACGTCGGGGCTACGGTCCAGGAAGAGCTGTCTGGCATGCGCGGGGCGAAAACAGCCGCGGCTGCGATCGAGCCTGATTTGTTCCTCGCTTTGGACGCCAGCCCGGCCACGGACATTCCCGGCGTGAGAGACGAAGGCGGCAAACTGGGCGGCGGCCTTTTGATGCGCATATACGATCCGCTGTACATGATGCCGCTGGGACTGCGCGAACTGCTTATTTCGACCTGCGAGCAGGAGAACATCCCGTACCAGTACTACGTGGCCAAAGGATCTACGGACGCCAATGTCGTGCAAAACCACGGAAAAGGCGTGCCGTCGGCTGTCATCGGCATCCCTTCCCGCTACATTCACAGCCATGCGTCCATCATTGACCGCAACGATTACGAAGCGGCCAAGCGGCTGTTGTTCTCCATCGTGCGCAAGCTGGATCGGGCGACCTTTGCGTCGATTTTGCCGAGATAATGAGGGGAGGTGGCGCTTTTGAACGCGATTGTTTTGTACACGAAGCGCCAGGGCCAGGCGACGTCTTACGAATTTAACGTCTTCGACAACCAGTTCGCCACGGAAAATCTGGCTGTCCGCAAAGTGCTGATGTCCATGCTGGAGTCTGTACGCGAGCGGCTGACCGATGTGGAAGTGGAGTACAACGACAGCATGCTGGCGGAAAAATTGGGGGCGAGACGCGCTGCGGAGACGCTGCGTTTTCTCGGGGCGACGAAAGACAACAGCAAGGAAAACCGCAGCAACGGCATCGTCGTCAGCCGCTCGTTTCAGGCGCCGCTCACCCCTGAGCGCTATGCGTTTTTTTACGGGCTCACAGACATTGCCACGCTCTCGCACTACCGCTTGAAGGAGGGCAGCGAGGACCGGATTGTGTTTTACTTCACGCGCTATTTGCAGTTGATAGCTCCTGACGAGAGCGCAAGCCAGGCCTTTTTGCAAAAGCTCGACGAGTTTTCGCTACCGTACAGGCTCGTGTCGATCAACTGAACAGGCCAAAACAGGCGAGCAAGAAAAAAAGCCATTTCCACCGATCCAGGGGAAATGGCTTTTTCGTCTGCGCATCGGCTTGCGGCGATGCAGCACAGGCAATCCGTCAAGTAGCAGGGCGATCCGGCCCTTCCAGCTTTTTGTCCCCGTAGCCGGGGGCGTCGTTTTGCACGGATTTCGGCTGGGGGCTGCGGTCTGCCTCCCGCATTTTCCCCGCTTGATCCTGGTTGTTTTGCTTGCTCATTTACGTGGCACCTTCCTTTCTTCCCGATTTCGGTTCGGGAGCCTGCTCCGGGTTTTTGTGGCGCGGCATCGCATAAATCGCGAATAAGCCGAGCAGCGCCGCGAGCAAAAGCGTGATGATCCCGTAGCCGATCCATGGGCTTCGGCTGCCGACTCCCCCGAGCTTTTCCACCATCGTGCCGCCGATGCTCGTCCCGAGAGCCGTGCCGACGCCGGATACGAAGTTGGAGAAGCCGAAGTACGCTCCGAGCCATTCTTCCTTGGCAAAATGAGTGACGAGCGAATCCTGGACAGGCATGAACAGCATTTCGCCGACAATAAATACGACGGCTGCGGCGCTGAGCGTGACGAATTGATTGGCCCAGCCCATCAAGGTCAGGCCCGCGCCGAGCAAGGTCGTTCCGGCGGCAAGCGCCACATACGGGTTGATTCGCGAAAGGACAAAGCGCGAGACGAAGCCTTGCAGCAGGACGACAGCGAGCGAGTTGATCGTCCAGACGAGGCCGATGAGCGTCGCGGAATGCAGGACGTGCTCGCCGCGCAAAGGCAAGATCATCGTAAATTGCGCATACAACGCCCAAATCAGCAAAGTAATCGCGGAAAACAACAGGAAGCTGCGGTGCTTCAAAATATGCCGGTATTCCGAGATCGGCGTGTGGCGGCAGGCAGGCCCGACACAGCGATCATCTGGCAAGGAAAAAAACGTCAGCACGGCGAGCAGGCCAAATACCGCGGCTGCGATCATAAACGGTTGCTGGCCGACGGACGTCATCCAGGTAATGACCAGACCCGCTACGATAATGCCGCTGTGGGCGAGAATCCCCCGCCACGAAAAAGCGGCTGTACGCTGTGCTTCCGCCACCTCATCGGCAATCATCGCCTTGATCGTGGGGGCCAACAGGCCAAGCCCCAGACCGTTCACGGAGGAAAACAGCAGAAAAAGCCCGTACGACGCGCTGTAGTGATAGCCGAGCATGGCCCCTCCTTGAAGCAGTGCGCCAAGCGTGATGATCGCGCGGCGGCCCCAGCGATCCGACATCGGCCCGCCGATCAGGCTGCCAATCTGGTACGCAATGCTGCCCGCGCCCAAAATGAAGCCGACCTGGGCGAGATGCAACTGCCGCACCTTCTGCAAAAAGATCGGAAAGACCGGAATGACCAGATACGAGGCCAGGTGCATGAAAAAAACGAGCAATAGCAGGATCAAATAAGGCTTGTTGCGCCAGAGAGCTCCACTCGAGGCTGTCATAATCGCCTCCTTTTGTTGGTATCGTCTCTTCTAGTATGAGTGAAAGAGGTTTGTCTCTATGCAACAAAATTGGGCGAGCGTACAAATGTGCGCGACAGGCAGGCATATGTCCAATCCAAACTTTTCCCCGATACATATACCTATAGAGAAAGGTACCATGGGCGGTATGCCAGGTGCGACGGTTCGAGCCAGCGTGAAGGGGGGATCTGTCATGAAAGGTTTCGGCTTTTTCAACCAGGATGGCTTTGAAACGGTGATCTGGATTATCGTTATCATCTTTCTCCTCTCCATATTCTTTGACGAAGGGATAGATTGAGATGAGCGCATATCGGCCGGTTCGCCGCTTGAACAATCACTATCGCTCGAATCAGGGCTTCAAAGCCTGGATCAAGGCCAACGAGCAATGGTTTAAGGAAAATCCGGAAGTGTTCAAACAGGTGCTGAGCAACCCGAATATGGTCAACCTGTTTATGGATCTCATGGTGATGAACTCGCCGCGCATTCAGAGGCGTCTGCGCAGGTGGGGCAAGAACAAGCCGTGAGCGCATGTGGCATGCTGCCGACAAAAGCATGCCATCTTTTTTTCCTGTCCAAGCAGCCGATCCTTTCGCGCGGGCCTGGCAGCGGCTTTTCAATCATAAAAGCCAGACAAGCTGCGTAGGGATAAGCATAGGCAGCGCAGTCGAGAGGGTGGGAAAACAGCATGGCACAAGTCATTTTGACCTTTTTTGTGGCCTATGGCATCGTCGTGGGCGGATCTTTGTGCGGCGGCTTGGGCGCCTTTTTGACGGAAAAGCCTCCGCTTTTTTCGATGGTCCAGCTTGCGGACCAGTTGAAAATCTGGGGCTTGGTCGGTGCTCTGGGCGGCACCTTTGACTCGTTTTTGCAGATTGAGAAAATATTGATGGGCAACTTTTCGCCTGTGTTCAAACAGCTCGTCATGATCGTCGTCGCGTTTTTGGGCGCGCACATCGGGACGATTTGCGTGCAGTGGCTCGTGCAGGTGCGCTCATGATGATCGTCCTGTGGAAACGCTATCTCGCTCTCCTGCTCATCGGCTGCCTGTTGGGCGGAACGGCGGTTTTGTTTGTGTACGGACGCGAGATGGAGCAGATGATGCTTGTCCGCAAAAGCCTGGAGCTGCAAAATAAAAAGCTGTACGAGGAAAATCAGGAGCTGAAGCAAAACCAGCGGGTCTATCGCAAAAAGCAGGATCAGGTCATCGAGGAAGTCCGCGCCTTTGTCTTGACGGCGGACCAGAAGCAGCCGCTGCACGGGACGATCGTCGTGCAGGTGGTCGATTTGATCGAAAAAGACTTCGCCTCGCTCAAAGGCAAAAAAGCAGAGCAGGTCGCGGAGGTTCACCAGGTGCTGCACGAGATGCTGCGCCGCCGGGAGTATGTCTTGTCCGACCAGACGATGGTGGAGGTGCGGATCAAGACCGTGTTTATCGCGCGGACGCTGCAAGTGTTTGTGACGGCAGAGGTCATATCCGACGATGTCTGGCAAAAGATAGCGCGAAACTTTCTTTTTCTTCCCCCGTATATTTCTACATAGAAACCTGAAGGCAGATCTGTCGCAAGATCTGGGGTGAACGCAAAGGAGAGGCGAGTACATGTCCATGTTCAAAAAGTTGCTGGCCAGTGTCGGAATCGGAGCGGCCAAAGTCGATGCCCGTTTGGAGCAGGAGTCCCTCGTTCCTGGAGACCTCGTAAAAGGCGAAGTGCACATCTCCGGTGGAGACGTAGCGCAGGAAATCGACGAAATCTACATGTACGTTATCACACACTACGAACGCGAAGTGAATGACAACAAGGTGAAGGAAGAGTGCACGCTGGTCAAGTACCGTCTGACTGAGCGCGTCTATTTGCAGCCGAAGGAGGACAAGGTACTGCCTTTTGCGTTCCAGCTTCCTTATGAGACACCGCTGACTATGGGACGTCAACCCGTTTATTTGCGGACGGGATTGGATATTAAAAACGCGATTGATCCGGGCGACTCCGACTTTATCGAAGTGCGTCCGCATCCTTTGATGGCAAAAGTACTGGAGGCGGTCCAGTCGATTGGCTTCCAGTTGTACAAGGTCGACTGCGAGTACAACCGCCACCTGGGCCGCACGTATCCGTTTGTGCAGGAATTTGAGTTCCGTCCGACAGGGGCATACCGTAGCCGTCTGGAGGAGCTGGAAGTCGTCTTTTACTTGCGCGAAGGCGAGCTGGAAGTGCTGCTGGAGCTCGACAAGCGCGCGCGTGGCTTCCTGGGCGCCTGGGAAGAAGCGTTTAACCTCGACGAACGCTATGTCCGCTTCCGGCTTTACGAGGCCGATCTGCAAAAGCCGACTCGCGTGATTGCCGATGCCATCGAGCAGAAGATCAAGCAACAACTGCGTTAAACAAGGGAAAGCAAAAAAGAAGGCTGTCTGGGATGCGAACCAGACAGCCATTTTTTCGTGGATTGACAAGGCGGACGATTAGTCGTCTACGCCAACGATGGTCAACAGGACGAACAAGACGAGAATCAGTGCAAATCCGTTAAAGCCTCCGTTAAACAGCCCCATTTGAAATCCTCCCATAATTCGTGACGTGATGTTTGTTCCCTCTATAACATAGTCGAAGGCCAGGGCAAACGTGTGCAGGCATACACCTATTTTTGGGGCAAAAGCCGGTTCCATGAGGTGTCTTTCTAATTTTTTGATTTGGATGTATAGGGCTGGATTTTTCTGACAATACTGTGAGCATGAAGAAATCCAAGGAGGATATTATTATGAATTTGTTGGAAAAAACCAGGAAAATTAATGTGATGCTGCAAAAAACAATGGGAGGCAGCGGCGTAGGCTTCCAGGATCTCGCCAAGTTGCTGTCAGAGGTCATCTCGGCAAATGTGTACATCATTACGGCGGACGGCACGATTCTCGGCAGCGGCTTGAACCAGGAAATTTCGCTGAATGAAGAAGGCCAGTCTTCCACTCAACTGCGAAGCGGCATACATCAAAAACTGCTGGAAGTGACACAGACGCTCGCAAACGAGTCGATCGAAAGTCCGTACAGCTTCGTGCCAAAAGAACTGGCAGGGCTGTTCCCGCAAATGATGACGACCATCGTGCCGATCAATGCAGGCGGCAGCCGCCTGGGTACACTCGTGCTGCTGCGGGCGTATGGCGAGTTTGAAACCGAGGATTTGATTTTGGGCGAAATCGGCGCGACCGTCATCGGGATGAAGATCGTTCGCCAGCGCACAGAGCAGATTGAAAATGAAGTGCGCGACAAAACGTTCGCCAAAATTGCCCTGTCTTCGCTGTCCTACAGCGAACAGATCGCCATTGAAAAAATTATGGAGCAGCTCGACGCGCGCGAAGGCTTGCTCGTCGCCAGTCAACTGGCAGACCAGGCGGGTCTGACTCGTTCCGTCATCGTCAACGCGCTGCGCAAGCTGGCCAGCGCAGGCGTGCTGGAGTCCCGCTCGCTCGGCATGAAAGGTACATATATCAAAGTGCTCAACGACAAGTTCCCATCCGAACTGGCGAAGTGGAAAACATCGTAATTCGCAGCGCTTAGACAGAAGGCTCTCCCGGAAAACGGGAGGGCCTTTGTTTGCGTGCGCGGGCAGAGGCGCGAACAGGCGGGAACACGTTTTGCCAAAAGGAAGGGGCAAGTCCTTTGCCGCTCAACGAGTACATTCCAACTGGAAAAAAGTTCATGAATTAATCATTGATTCGTGATTTTTTTGCCGATATAATTTGCCAAAAGGAAGAACTTCAAAAAATTCAAAATTTAAAGTCTAAACTTCAAAATGCAAAGCGATTGAGGAGGAGATCGGATTGAAAGTGGCAATCGGCGGCGTCGTGCACGAAACGAACACGTTTTCCAACGTTCCTTCCACGTTAGACCTGTTCCAGAGCTGGGAGTGGGATCATCAGCAAGTCATCCTGGATCGCAACCGCAAAGTGAGAAACTTTTTAGGGGGAATGATCGACCGGGCGGAGGAACTGGGCATTGAGCTTTTGCCGACCTTTTCCACGTTTGCCTATCCGGCAGGCACGATCACGCGCGACACGTACGAGCGGATGAAGGCCGAACTGCTGGAAGGGCTGCGTCTGGCACAGGGCGCCGACGCCATCTGTCTTGCCCTGCACGGGGCTGGCGTCGCCGAAGGAATTGACGATATGGAAGACGACCTGCTTGCGGCCGTGCGCGGCGTAGTCGGCTACGAGATTCCGCTGGTCGGCACGCTCGACCTGCATGCGAACATGACGCCGCAGATGGTGGAAGAAGCAGACGCGCTGCTCGGCGTCCATCTGTACCCGCACGTCGACTGCTATGAGCGTGGACAGGAGGCGATTGATGTCGCGCGCAAAATGGTCGCCGGCGAGTGGAAGCCGACGATGCATTTGACCAGATTGCCCTTGTTGATCCCGACCTCTGCTACCCACCACTTTCCGGCAAGCGAAATCAACGAAGCGTGCTGGGCTTGGGAGAAGGAAGAAAACGTCATCGACTGCGCGTTTTTTCACGGCTTTCCGTACACGGACATTCCCGAGCTGGGAGTGGCGGTTTTGGCGGTCACGAACAACGACAGCGAGCTGGCGCGAAAAGTGAGCGAGGATGTGGCGCGGCTCGTGTGGGAACGGCGGGACGACTTCGAGCTTATCATGCCGACGCCTGCCGAGGGAATCGCGCAAGCGCTGGCGACAGAAGGCAGGCCGATCGTCATCAACGAGACATCGGACAACCCGGGCGGCGGAACCCCCGGCGACGGAACTCATCTGCTGCGGGCCATGCTCGAAGCGCAGTTGACCGATGCCTGCTTCGGCTACATGTACGATCCCGAGGTGGTGCAGCAAGCGTTCGCGGCGGGAGTCGGAGCCACGCTCGAGCTGAGCCTGGGCGGGAAAACAGACGACCTGCACGGCGAGCCGCTTGAAGTCACGGCGTATGTCAAAGCGCTGACCGACGGCAAGTTCGTGGCGACGACGCCGATGGGGCGGGGCACCCGGGCCGACTACGGCAAGTCGGTTCGCCTGCAAATCGGGGGCGTGGACGTGATCGTCTGCTCCGTCAAGTCGCAGGTGCTCGATGAGCAAATTTTTCAACTGCACGGGATTGATGTCACGCGCTACAAGATCGTTGCGCTCAAATCGAGCACGCACTTCCGCGCCGCCTTCGAGCCGATCAGCGCCAAAGTCATCACGGTCGATTCGCCTGGCCTGACGACATTGAACTTCCGCTTTTTCGAGTACAAACGGGCGAACCGGCCGCTTTACCCGCTCGATCCGATTACCGATCCGAACCTACCACAACTGACAAGGAAGTAGAAAACGATGGAACACGTACAGGAGCGCATTCGCAAGCACTATCCGGAATTGACCAACCAGCAGAAGCTGGCCGCCAAATACATTCTCGCCGAACCACAAATCGTAGCCCAAAAGCCCGCCAAAGTGGTCGGAGCGCTGAGTGGGACGAGCGAAACGACAGTCATTCGCCTCTCCTACGCGCTCGGTTACTCCGGGTACAGCGAATTGCAAAATGAAATTCGCAGCTCCTTGCTCGAACGAGTGCAAAAAGAAGACGCCATCAGCAGCCTGCGGGCGGCGGCGGAAAATTTGCGCGGACAGGACGATCTGCTCTCCTTCAACCTGGAACAAGATGTCGCCTACATCCGGCAAACGCTGGGCGGGCTGCAAAAGGAGCAGCTTCAGCATGCGATCACGCGCATTATGTCCGCCAAGCACATTCTCGTCGTCGGCTTCCGCAGCTCTTACGCTCCGGCTCACTGGCTCGCTTTTGCGCTCAATGTCGTAAAAGGAAACGCGCACCTGTACAACGGCCCTGTCGATGATGCGAACTATTTGCTGACCCAGATCAATGCAGACTGGCTGGTGATTGCGCTCTCTTTTCCCCGCTACGTCAACGAAACGATTTTGTTCACCAAGGCGGCGAAGGAGCGGGGCGCTGTCGTGCTCGGGATTACCGACGACGAGCTGTCCCCGGTCGGTCCGATTGCCGATCAAGTCTTGAAGGTGTACGCCCCTGCGCCAACCGCCCTGAAAGGGATGACCGCGATTTTTTCCATGCTGAACATTCTCGTCAGCGGCGTGGTCCAGGCCGACGGCGAGCAGGTGCAGGAGCGGCTGCGCCATTACGAGAACACGAGTCGCCAAATTTATCCCTTCGTGGGAGAAACCGATATGTGACGGTGAGAGAAAAAAGGGGATGAAGGCATGAAAAAAAGCTGGTGGAAAAACGGGCCGCTTGGCGTCTTGCTGGCAACAGCAATGATCGCAGGCTGCTCCGCGCAGACGGCAACCCAGACGACTCAGCCGGATAGCGACGGGACGAGCAAGAGCAATAACACGCTCGTCATCTCCTCGCTGATTGAACCGGATACGCTCGATCTGCACAAGACAAGCTGGTTGGGCAATGAGAACGGCCTTTTGTACGAACCGCTTCTGACCCGCGATACAACAGGGAAAATCGTCCCGCGCCTCGCGGAAAAGTACGAAATCTCGCAGGACGGCAAGACGTGGACGTTTACTTTGCGCAAAAATACGCGCTTTCACTCCGGCGAGCCTGTGACAGCGGCGGCTGTGAAGGAATCGTTCGACCGGATGCTGGAAATCTCCCCGGTCAAAGGAATTGCGGGACCGATCGAAAAAGTGGAGGCAGCGGACGAGCAGACGCTGAAAATTCATTTCTCCAAGCCGTTCGCCCCGTTTATCAACGTCGTCATTAGCGGGCTGGTGTCTCCGATCGACGCCAAGACGGCAAAAGAGCTTGGCGACGGCTTTGGCGACAAACCATCGGGCACAGGAGCGATCCAGTTCGAAAAGCGCGAACGCGGCGCCTCGCTTTTGTACAAGAAAAATCCGGATTTCAACTGGGGGCCGGAGTACGCGACAAACAAAGGGCCGTTGCACGTAGACAACGTATTGTTCCGCTTTTTGAAAGACGACGATACCCGCCTGATGGAATTTAAAAAAGGGACGATCCACGTGCTGCACGACGTTCCAGCAAACGCTGTCGCCGAGCTGCAAGCACTGCCTGACGTCGAGATTCAGAAAATGATGGACATCGGCATCAAGTACATCGCGTTCAACAACCAGCATCCGCTGTTTGGCGACGTGCGCCTGCGCAAAGCCGTAGCGCTCTCCGTCGACCGCGACCCGCTCGTTGCCGTGGCGTTGAACGGCTTCGGCAAGCCGATTTACGGCCCGTTGGCACCGACGATTTTCGGCTACAGCGAGGCGATTGAGAACAAGGCCAAGCAAATGTACACCCGCGATCTCGGACAGTCCAAGCAACTGCTTGCCGACGCCGGATGGACGGACAGCAACAACGACGGCATCGTCGACAAGGATGGCAAGCCGTTGTCTGTGGAGCTGCTCGTGTCGCAGGAGCCAGCGTTTTCGCGCGCCGCGCAAATTCTCCAGAGCCAGTTGCGGGAAGCGGGCATCGACCTGAAAATTACCGTGCAGGAAATGACGACGATCAAAGACCGCATCAGCAAAAAGTCGTACGACATGGCTTTGATGTACTACGGCTGGTTCGATGCCGACATCTTCTACCTCATCTTTGAAAAGAGCAATGCCACAAGCCGCATGCACTTCACGAAGCCGGAGCTGGACGAGTTGCTCAACAAAGGCCGGGAAGCGGCAAGCGAAGAGGAGCGAATCCGCATTTACGAACAAGCGCAGGAAATTTTGCTGAACGAGTCGCCATGGGTGCCGCTCTGGGTGAACGAGCTGGTGACGGCGACACGGGGCATTAAAGGCTTTTCGCTTAATCCGTACACGCAATATTTCATTTTGAATGATGTCACGCTCGACAAATAGGCAAAAAGCAGGGGTGAAGACATGCGCCGCTATGTCGCAAAAAGGCTGCTTTCTCTATTGGGCACGCTGCTTGGCGTCTCTGTCCTGATTTTTCTCATGGTCCATCTGATCCCCGGCGACCCCGCAACGCAAATATTGGGACAGTTTGCCACGCCGGAAGCGATCAGCCAGATGCGCGCTTCGCTCGGGCTGGATCAGCCGCTTTGGCAGCAGTACGCGAGCTTTTTGGGGAGACTGTTGACGGGCGATCTCGGAACCTCGCTCTTTACCGGGGAGAGCGTGTGGGAGCAAATTGTCGCGCGCTTCCCGATCACGATGCAGCTCGCTGTGCTCAGTGTCGTCATTGCCGCGATCTTCGGCATTTTGCTCGGGACGATTGCCGCCGTCAAACAAAACACGTTTGTCGACAGGTTGGTCGTCCTGACCTCCTTGGTCGGCATTTCCGCGCCGGGCTTTTGGATCGCGCTGTTTTTGATCTGGATTTTCGCTTACAAGCTCGCCTTGTTCCCGATCTCCGGCTACGAGGGCATTCATTCCTTGCTCTTGCCCGCGATCACGCTGGGGATGGCCGAAGCGGGCATGATCGCCCGGATGACGCGCGCCAGCATGCTCGAAGTCATCAAGCAAGACTACATGCGGACGGCGGAGGCAAAAGGAGCGTCTCTCGTTTCTCTCGTGTTCAGCCACGGCTTGCCCAACGCGATCATCCCGGTTGTGACGATGATCGGCCTGCAATTCGGCTCGCTCATGGCTGGAGCGGTAGTGGTCGAAACGGTGTTTTCTTTGCAAGGCATCGGCAGTCTGGCCATCGAGGCGATCAGCAAGCGGGACATGCCGACGGTGCAGGGGATGGTGTTTTTCATGGCGCTGATTTTTGCCCTGACCAACTTGATTGTGGACCTTATCTACAGCCGGATTGATCCGCGCATCCACTTCGACTAAGGAAAGGAGCAGGATAACCGTGAACAACAGCCATCACACATCCTCTTACTGGTCGGTGATCGGAAAACGATTGCGGCGCAACAAAACCGCCATGGCCGGAGCGATCATCCTGCTCATTTTTACGCTGGCCTCTTTGTTTGCGCCGGTCATTGCGCCGCACTCCGTCGAGCAGATGAACTTTGAGCAACGCCTGGCTGCGCCCAGCCTTACGCATTTGTTGGGGACGGATGATTTTGGCCGCGATATTTTTTCCCGGCTCTTGCACGGCGGGCGGATCTCGCTTTTGATGGGGCTGATTACGGTCGTGCTCTCTACGGCAATTGGCGTCACGCTCGGCATTATCGCCGGTTACTACCGCAAGCTCGACCTGTTCATCATGCAAGGGATGGACATTCTCATGTCGCTTCCCGCCCTGCTGTTGGCGATCGCGGTAATTGCCGTGCTCGGGCCGGGGTTAACCAATGCGATGATTGCCGTCGTGATTGCGGTCATTCCGTCGTACGTGCGGGTCGTGCGCTCTGCCGTCCTGTCCATCCGGGAAAAGGAGTACATCGAGGCCGTCCGCGCCCTGGGGATTCGCGACTGGCAAATTCTTTTGAAGCACATTTTGCCGAACATCCTGTCGCCGATCATCGTGCTGTCGACGATTCAGTTTGGCGTCAGCATTTTGGCCGCTGCCGCCCTGAGCTTTCTCGGGCTCGGTGCCCAACCGCCGATGCCGGAATGGGGGGCGATGGTTTTTGTCGGCAAGTCGTTTTTGAGTCAGGCCTGGTGGATGTCCATTTTCCCTGGCATGGCGATCATGCTGGTGGTCCTTGGCTTCAACTTGCTTGGCGATGGCTTGCGTGACGCCCTGGACCCGAAAACGAGGTAAGGGAGGATGGAAAATGAAAGACGCGTTGCTTGCGGTCAATGACCTGCGGGTGAAGTTCAGGACGGAAAATGGCGTGCTGCCCGCGTTGCAAGGCATTTCTTTTCAGCTCAAAAAAGGCGAGACGGTCGCCTTGGTAGGAGAGTCCGGTTGCGGCAAAAGCGTGACCTCGCTTGCGATCATGGGGTTGTTGTCCCGTTCCTCCACGCAGATGGAGGGCAGCATCCGCTTTCAAGGCAGGGAGCTTGGCAAGCTGGGGCCAAAGGAGATGCGCGAGATACGCGGCAAAGAGATCGCGATGATTTTTCAGGAGCCGATGACCTCCTTAAATCCGGTGCACACCATCGGCAAGCAACTAGAGGAGGTTTACCGCCTGCATACCGATTTGTCCAAAAAAGAACGGCGGGAACAGGCCATTGCCATGCTGAAAAAGGTCGGGGTTCCGCGCGCCGAGGAAATCATGCGCGAATATCCGCACCAGTTGTCGGGAGGGATGAAGCAGCGGGTCATGATCGCGATGGCGATGGCCTGCAACCCGCATTTGCTGATCGCCGACGAGCCGACGACGGCGCTGGACGTGACGATTCAGGCGCAAATACTGGAGCTGATGAACGATTTGAAGGAAAAGGCCAACACCTCGCTCTTGCTGATTACGCACGACCTTGGAGTCGTCGCGGAAATGGCGAATCGGGTGCTGGTCATGTACTACGGGGAGATCGTGGAGGAGGCAGATGTCGCCAGCCTGTTTACGCAGCCGTTGCACCCGTACACGGCCGGGCTGCTGCGCTGCATCCCCGACCTGGATGAGGAAGAGAAAAAACGACTGGACCCGATCGAAGGCAGCGTCCCGTTGCTCGGCGAAGTGACAGAGGGCTGTGCCTTTCGCTTTCGCTGTCCGCTGGCGATGGAACGCTGCTACCTGGAAAAGCCGCCGCTCTCCGGCCAAGGCACACAAGCCGTACGCTGCTGGCTGTACGCGAAAGAGGAGATGGCGGTATGAGCGAGATTTTGTTATCCGTAAACGATCTGAAGACGTATTTTCCCGTGAAGAAAGGACTGCTCGGCAAGAGTGGCGAAGTCATCAAGGCAGTCGATGGAGTTTCCTTTCAGCTTAAAAAAGGGGAGACGCTGGGGCTTGTCGGAGAAAGCGGCTGCGGCAAATCGACCACGGGGCGAAGCATCATGCGCCTGATCGAGCCGACAGGCGGGACGATTCACTTTGAAGGCCAAGAAATAACGGCGATGCCGGAGCGTCGTTTTCGCTCTTTTCGCAAAAAAATGCAAATTGTCTTTCAGGACCCGTACGCCTCGCTCAATCCACGGATGACGGTGCAGGGAGCTTTGGAGGAAGCGCTGAGCGTGAGAGAGCCGAAGCTGTCGTCCGCCAATCGGCGGGAGCAGGTGCAGGAGCTGTTGCAACTGGTCGGGCTGAATCCGCAGTTCGCGGCCCGGTATCCCCACGAGTTCAGCGGCGGTCAGCGACAGCGGATCGGGATTGCGCGCGCTTTGGCGGTTCAGCCAGCGCTGGTTGTGGCAGACGAGCCGGTTTCTGCCCTGGATGTCTCCATTCAGGCGCAGATTGTCAACCTGCTGCAAGATTTGCAGGAGCAACTCGGACTGAGCTACCTGTTTATTTCCCACGATCTAGGCGTCGTTCGCCATATTAGCGACAGAATCGCCGTCATGTACCTCGGGCGCATCGTGGAAATCGCGGACAAAAAAGATTTGTTTACGGGGCCGCTGCATCCATATACACAGGCGCTGATGTCTGCCGTGCCAAAAGCCAATCCTTTTCGCCGAAAGGAAAGGATCGTGCTTGGCGGCGACGTTCCCAGTCCTTCGCGGGTGCCAGCAGGCTGCTCCTTTCATACGCGCTGTCCGCACAGCACGGAGATTTGCCGCACGGTTCGTCCCGTTCCCAGCCAGATCCAGCCCCGCCATTTTGTCGCATGCCATCTATATGAAACAGAAGGGATGAAGATCATTGAAAATCGAGCGCATTGAGCTGCAGCAACTGCACATACCACTTCGCTTCCGTTTTGAAACAAGCTTTGGCTACACGGTGGTCAAGGAGCTGATTCTGGTTAGCGTCTACGGAGAAGGGGAAGTCGGCTACGCCGAGAGCGTGGCGATGCCGGACCCTTATTATAATGAAGAAACGACCGAAACTGTTTGGCACATGATGGAGCGTTTTCTCATTCCGAAGCTGTTTGCCAGTCCAATCGAGACGCCGGAGGACGTGGATCGGCTGTTTGCTCCCGTCCGCCGCAACAACATGGCGAAGGCGGCGTTGGAAGGGGCCATTTGGGATTTGTACAGCAAGCAAAAAGGGGTGTCGCTTGCCAGGGCGCTTGGGGGAAACAAATCGGTAATCGACGTTGGCATCAGCATCGGGATTGAACCGACAGTCGATCAGGTGCTGGCAAAAGTGGAGCGTCACCTCGCGGAAGGCTACAAAAAAATCAAGGTGAAGATCAAACCGGGGTTTGACGTGGAGCTGATTCGCGCAATCCGCAAGCAGTTTGGCGACGATGTGCCACTGATGGCCGACGCGAACTCCGCCTACACGATGGAGCATATCGACGTGATGAAAGAGCTGGATCAATACGGGCTGATGATGATCGAACAGCCGTTGGCCCATGACGACATCATCGACCATGCGAAGCTGCAGCGCGAGCTTTCCACGCCGATTTGCCTCGACGAGAGCATTCACAGCGTGGAGGACGCCAGAAAAGCGATCGAGCTGGGCAGTTGCGGCATCATCAATATCAAAGTCGGTCGCGTCGGCGGTTTGACTGAGTCCAAGCGGATTCACGATTTTTGCCAGGCGCATGACATTCCGGTCTGGTGCGGGGGCATGATCGAATCAGGGGTCGGCCGCGCGCACAATATCGCCATTACCAGCCTGCCAAACTTCACGATTCCGGGCGATACAGCGGCCTCCAGCCGTTATTGGGAGGAAGACATCGTGGAGGGCGGTGTCGAGCTGATCGCTCCAGGGCAGTTGGCCGTGCCGGATGGTCCGGGAATCGGCTACGCGCTGAATGCGCGGGCGATTGGCAACTACGTGCTCCGCTCGGCGAATTTCCGGCCGTAACAGCCGCGCTTCACGATTTTTCTAAAAGAAAGGGAAAAAGGGGAGAAGAACGATGGCGGTGTGGGTTGAATCGTTTGAAGAGTATGCGCAAAACCTGCTTTCCAAGGCGAAAATCACAGGGGCGGCAGTCGGACTGGCGGAACAGGGACAGCTCGAATATTTCCACGGCTTCGGGCTTGCCGACGATACGGCGGACGCGCAGGAGCTGACCGCAGATACGGTGTTCGGCATTGGCTCGGTGACCAAATCGTTTACGTGCGTGGCGATCATGCAGCTCCAGGAAGCAGGCAAGCTGAATGTCCACGACCCGGTGCGCACCTATATTCCCGAGTTGCGCACGCCGAATGAAGCTTTTACCCGCGAGATGACCATCCATCATCTGATGACCCACACCGCAGGTTTCCCTCCGTTGGATACACTCGTCGGCGCGATGAAAAACAGCATGGCGGAAGAAGCAGCCGACCGCAGCTTCAGCTCCGGCTTGCAATGGGATGTAGAAAAAGCCGAAGCTATCGAGACAAAAGAAGAGATGCTCGCTTATTTGGCAAAGCTCGACTACGAACTGCTCGGCGCGCCGGGCGAGCAGTTCAGCTACTCAAACGACAGCTACGCCTTGCTCGGGGTCATTATCGAGCGGGTGAGCGGCAGCACGTACGAGCAGTTTGTCCACGAGAACATCCTGGCGCCTGCTGGCATGACGCACAGCGCCTTTTTGATCGAGGAGCTGCCAGCCGATGCGCAGGTCGCGACGCTGTTCACCCGCAAAAGCCCGGAAGACGGCGGCGACGTGTATCGCTCGCCTTCGTGGTGGGACGCTCCGGCGATGCGCTCGGCAGGCTTTTTGAAGTCGACGATACGCGATTTGCTGCGCTATACGGAGCTGTTCCGCACAGGGGGACTGGTGGGCGACAAGCGGCTGCTTTCCGAGGCCAGTGTCAAGGCGATGACGACGCCCCACGCCCCGCTCAGCCCCTTCCAAGGCTACGGCTACGGGCTGATGATCGGCACGGATTGCCACGGAGGGACGCTCGTCGAGCACGGCGGAGCGATCAAAGGGGTCAGCGCGCAAATTTTCGCCATTCCCGAACGCAACCTGACCGGGGCGATTCTCATGAATGTCGATGGTGCCCCCGTGACCGATCTGATGCACGGCTTGTTGAATGCAAACAATGGAAAGCCTGCGGCGACCCCTCCGTTCCCGTATGCGGACTACGAGCTGC
The DNA here is from genome assembly GCF_000470975.2 of Brevibacillus sp. NSP2.1. NCBI lineage: Bacteria > Bacillati > Bacillota > Bacilli > Caryophanales > Paenibacillaceae > Brevibacillus > Brevibacillus sp. NSP2.1. The sequence goes on from NZ_CP048274.1 coordinate 1,727,549, forward strand.
CGCCTGAGCGATTTGCGGCTTACGCCGGAGAATACCGTTCCTCGGAAGGCGCCAATGTCACCGTTGCCATCGAAGAAAACGCGCTCGTGCTGAAGGCGATGGGCGCTACAGTCCCGCTGCGTCCTGTAGGGGAAGACGGCTTCGTCTGGAAGCGGGGAGAGACAGATTCGTACATCCACTTCTACCGCGACGAGGCAGGGACGATCAGCCGGATGGGCTTCGGCTTCCGGCAGTTGCCGAAGATACTGGTAGGAACAGAGCAAAAAGTATAATGGAAGAAACGCGCACCTGCAAGCATGGCACTCGCTTGTGAGGGGCGCGTTTTTTTGAATCGGGGACGCAGCCGCGTGGGTTATGGAGCTGCCTATATGGAAGACACGGAGCTGTTGAGGGGCGTCTCGCCAGCCGCAGAGCGCCGCCAGTCCGGATGCTGCTCGATGTTGCGGAAGGTGCGGAACAAGAGCAGGCTCAGCCCGGAGCAGGTGAAAATGATGCCGCCTGCGAGCAAGAGGACGCCGGATGTGGCCGCCTTCGTAGCCAAAAGAAACGAGCAAAGGGCGTAGCTGACAGGGCCAAAGCCGATCGACATCAGCGCGAGCAGCGACATGACCCGGCCGAGCATCGTCGAAGGAACGATGGTCTGGATGTACGTAATCAGCGGAATGTTCGTCATGCTGAGCATCATTCCGATGAGAAACATGCCGATCAGGCCAAACAGCAACTGCTGCATGAAAAAGAGCGAGCTCATCCCGATGCCCATGACGCCGAGAAACAGCGGGAGCAGCATGAATTTTCCCCGGAAACCTTTGCACAGCCCGGTCAAAATTCCCCCGGCAATCGTGCCGACTCCAAGCGCGGTGCTAAGGGAGCTGTAGGCGCTTCCGTCCCAGCCCAGGTCTTTGACGTGGAGCGGAATGGCCATGTTGATCGGCCCGGAAAACATCATGTTGATGACGAGCGAGGTCGTCAAAATCATCGTCAAGATCGGGATGCTGTACGTAAAGCGGATGCCGCTCCAAATGTCCTGGAAGTAAGAGCTTTTGCCGGAAGCCGGAGCGTCCTGCTGCGGGGCAGGCGATGCGTTTTGCGCTGGAGACAGGCGCAAAGCGGACAAAAAGATCGCCCCAACGAAAAAGGCCACCGCCAAAATGAGAAACATGAGCGGGTAATCGCCCGTGCGAATCAGCACAGCGGAGACGACAGGCCCGCCGACCATGCTGATCTGCTGGGAAATTTCCATCAGGCTGTTGGCGAAAGTGAGCTGCTCGCGCGACACCAGCGAGGGCAAAATCGAACTGCGCGCCGGCCAGAAAAAAGCGTCGACCGTCCCGAACAAGGCGGCGATCCCGTAGATGAACACGTACAGCCACGTACCGGGCTCGTTTTGCAAAGCAAGGCTGAAGCCGAGCAAAATGAGACTGCGCGCGAGAATAGAGCCGAGCATGATCCATTTCCGATTCCAGCGGTCGGCGGCGACACCTCCGGCGAGCATGAACAGCAGGCGGGGAATCGACATGCAGATGAGGGCGGTTCCGAGCATCGCTTCCGACCCGGTCCGGTCGACGATAAACCACGACAGCAGCAAAAAGAACGCGCCGTCGGCCACGGCGGACAGAATCGTGCCGCTCCAGAGCGATAGAAACGAGCGATTTTTCCACAAGGCGCTAGTTGTTGTCGAGGTCGCCATTGCCATCGCTGGTCGCCTCCTTTTTCTTTTTGACGACAATTTTGTTGGTCACATGTTTGTGATCGCTAGGCAGATGTTCGTAATTTTCCGGCAAAGATTCATCGTCGGCCACGTAATAGCGTTCGTTGGTCATGAAGCCGACGGATACGAGGTAGAAGTTTTCTTCGCTGTCTTCTACTTCTCCGGCAGCGATCCGCGCGAGATGGCGTTCTTCCATTTCCCCCAGCTCGTTGATGAGGGCGTGGTATTTTTTCAGCCAGGCGTGGAGTTCCTCCCGCGGAGCTTTTACCTCGGCATTGAAGGCAACCGCCGGGGCGCGCTTGCTTTCGTCCACGAATTGCATGAACGATTCGTCAGGGGCGTTGTACAGGCGGGTAATGCTCGTGCGTAGATGGTTGACCATCGCTTCCTGCAGCAGCATGCTGTTTTCGCGAAGCGACGGGAGCAGCTCCTCGCTCACTTTGAAGTCGTAGGCGACCGCGCGGAAAAATTTTTGCACAATCCCGTTTTTTTCTTCTGTGCGGACGACTTTGATAAAGCCGTGGTTCTCCAACTCCTTGAGATGGTAATGGACTTTGGAGGCAGAGAGGGAGAGCAGGGTAGCGAGCTGCTTTCCCGTGTACGCTTCCTTGACGAGCAACATGATGATGTCCATTCGCAACGAGTCGCTAATCGCCTTCAGTTGATCCAATGTTTCGATGACCAGAAACCGTTTCATATCGTGTCAGCTCCATTTCGGGAAAAGTGAACGTGTTGTTATTTTGAAACGTTCAATTTTATTTGAACGTATGATAGCTTACAACGGAGGGCGCTGACAAGAACAATTTGCCGATATTTTCAGGCAAGTGCTACAATGTGAGAAAGTTGACTGGGTAAGCTTTTGAAAGTCTCGACTTACCTTAACGGGGAAAGGATGCGCGATCATGACCTTGCTTCAACACCCGGTCTTTCGCCGTCTGTATGCGGCTCATATTGTTCATATCATCGGGAACGAGTTTACCTTTATTGCCGTCGTCGGCCTGCTTGACATTCCGCTCGGGCTTGGAGGCGTGCTGGCGGGTTTGGCAGCGGGCAGGCTGGCGGAGCGCCTGAGCGAACGGGGAATTGCACGGTTCCAGGGATGGGCGCTGATTGCCATGGGGCTGTCGATTGTAGCGGTATTTCATATCAAGCCGCTGCTCGGTCTTGCGGTAGCGATTCTGTTTTGTTCCTTCGCGTCGTTTGGTTCTTCGATTTTGTCCGTAACCAAGCTGCAAAAACTGGCGGACCCGGCCTATTTGGCGCGAGTCTTTTCGATCCGGGAGATGGCGACGATGGGGAGCTTTTCCGCAAGCTGTCTCGTGCTCGGCTTTGCCGCAGAGCAAGCGGGCAGCGCGTCTGTCTCGGTCTGGCTCGGCATGTTCGGCGTAGCAGCAGGCGGTGTCTGGCTGTGGAGCCGCAGGCAGTTGCAGAAGCTGGGACAGGAAGAATAGTCGTCTCGTAAAATGCCCGTACCTTTGCTGCGATGGCAAAGGTCTTTTTGTGTTACTTCCGTTCACTTTTTTATTTAATAAATATAATTGTTGAAAAAGTATAAAATCGTCTGTACAATGATGGAAAAAGACGAAAAAAGGAAGATGCAGGGATGAAAGAGCTATGGAGGCAGCATGCGTTTCGCTGGTATTGGCTCGGCATGTTCTTGTCGGGATTGGGCGATCAGTTTGGCTGGATGGGACTTACCTGGTTTGTCATGAAAAAAACGGGCTCGCCCGCCGCGATGGGGGGCGTCGTGCTCGCGTACATGTTGCCTGCTGTGTTTGCGGGACTGGTGGCGGGAGTGCTCTTGGACCGGTTCGATCGCCGAAAGCTGATTATGGTGGACAATGTAGCGCGCGGCCTGATTTTTATCGCGCTGGTAGCTTTGCTTCTGGTCGACCATGTTCCGCTTTTTGTGATTTACGTGTTGATTGTCATTGCGGGTACGCTCTCTCCGCTCAGTACGGCAGGCGCCCAGACGCTTTTGCCGAGGCTTTTGGCCGACAAAAGACATCTGGTCAAGGCGAACGGCGTCATGGAAAGCCAGTGGCAGATCATTTACATGTTCGGTCCGGCGCTGGCCGGGGTATTGATCGGGCTGATTGGCGAAGCGTACGTGCTGTTGATTGATGCGGCCAGCTTCTTTGTCTGCGCACTCTGTTTTTCCCGCTTGCCAAAAGAAATGACGAAAAGCGCCAATCCGGAATCGGCGGCGCAACGCGCGCAGATCGGCTTGTTTTTGCGCTCGCTTTTCGCGGACATGAAGACGGGATACCGCTATTTGTTCGGGAAAAAGCAAATGGTGGCGCTCGTGCTGTTCACCTTTTTGTTCAATATGTCTTACGGGCCGATTGAGGTCGCGCTGCCGCTGTATGCCAACCAGAATTTGGCGGGCGGCTCGGTGGCGCTGGGGATGCTCTGGTCGTCGCTTGCGATCGGGGCGCTGCTCGGGTCTTTGTTTTTCTCGACGATTTCCTGGCGGATACCGTTGGGCGTGACGTTGGCGGGCATTATCGTTTTGTGGGGAATTACAACCATGCCGCTCGCGTTCTTTTCGCGGCTGGAGGTGGCGATGATCGCGATGGCTTTGGCGGGCTTCAGCTATTCGCCGTATAACATCATGTACCGAAGCTACCTGCAAAGACAAGTACCGGATGCTTTGCTGGGCAGGGTTATGACGAGCATCCGGACGATTACAGGCACAGGCATGCCGGCTGGCGCGGCAGTCTCGGGGGTGCTGATCCCTACACTTGGCGTGCAGGGACTGTTCGGAGCCGGGGCCGCTGTCTGTATCGCCTGCGGGCTTTTGGCCTTCGGAGTATTGAGGGACCTGGAGAGTCCGTCACTTGCGGTTGAGGAGCGGGGCGACTAGCTGTTTGATGCGCTGCGGCAAAAGCGCATAGAGCACCGACAGCATTTTCAGGCGATAGGGCATTGCCACTTCGGAGCGGTTGGCTTGTACGGCTTTGTAAATGTGGCGGGCCGTTTCGTCTGCGGAGAGCAAATAACGGGCGACCTTGCTGCGATACGCCCCGGTCCTGTCTGCCTTTTCCAAAAAAGGAGTGTCGATCGGCCCGGGCATGGCGCAGGTGACGCGAACGCCGCTTCCGGCAAGCTCGTGCTGCAAGCCTTCGCTGAAGCGGATCACCGCCGCTTTGCTCGCGGCGTAGACGGATGCCTTGGCGGTCGCGACTTGTCCGGCGAGCGAGGCGACGTTCACGATGTGTCCCGAGCCACAGTCGAGCATCAGCGGCAAAAAGGCGCGCGTGGTGTACATCACGCCGGCAATGTTTGTGCGCAACGTTTCCTCCAGCTCGTCAATGTCCATGCCGATGAGTGGCTCGAACACGGCAATGCCCGCATTGTTGTACAGGATGTCGCACCTGCCGAAGCGGACGTGCACCCAGGCGGCAAAGCGGCGGACGTCCTCGTTGTTTCCGACATTGACAGTATAGGAAAAAAAGCGGTTGGAATCAGGGACCGGAGTGGTCAGGGACTCGTGGTTGACGGGCTTGCGCGTTGCGGCGATGACGAGGTCGCCTTTTTCCAGATGCAGTCGCGTCAATGCCTGCCCGAGACCGCCGGAAGCCCCGGTAATGACGACCACACGGGGAGAGCTCATGGGACCATCCTCTTTTCTGTAGCTGTTATGTTTCACAAGTATAACCTCTAGACGAATGGTGAAGGATAGCGTCTAGGAGGTGAAAGCATATGCCAGAAGTAAGATGCAGCGTAGCAAACTGTGAGTACTGGGCGCAAGGCAATCTTTGCAGCGCCGACGAAATCATGGTGGAAATCGACGCACATGCCAACGCAAACACGAAGGAAGAGTTTGCTGGCGAGTACGGGCAAAACACAGGCCATAAGGATCATGCGACGAAGTCGTCCGAGACCTGTTGTCTGACGTTCAAGCCGAAAAAGTCTGAGAAGAAGTAAAGGAAAGCCTTCGAATGAGGCTAACCGACCCGAAGCGTGACTGCGCGCGGACATTTGCCGCAGACACTTGCAGAGCTTCTTCGTGCGTCTTGGCGCTCAAAAAGACGTATCCCGCCATGGAGATACGTCTTTTTGCGTGGGCGCAATCAGGGCAGAGGTTACACGCGGGCTTGTCCAAACGCAAGCTCTTTGACCTTCCTGTCGACTTCTTCCCAGGAGGTCACGCGGTGCACCAGCTCGGGGAGCCGGGCTTGATTGTACGGCGTATCGAATAAAAAGACGGGAATCTGCAAAGCTTCGGACAACTGCAAGGCATTTTCCAGCCGATCCTCCAAAAACAGGTCCACGCCCCATCTTTGTGCGGCCGCCAGCTTGTCGTGGGAGCCGATCAAATCGACTTCATGGTAAGGGATTTGGTAACGGGCAAACCAGTTCAGCGTCACGTCGTGATGACGCGCTTCCCTGGCGCTGATGTAGATCAGCTTGTGCGCAGGATACCACTTGCGCAACACCTGATCGGCAATCCCGTGCACAGGTGCCTCGTCGTACAGTCGCTCGCCGTTCTGGTCGAGCCACTCTTCAAATTCCGCGTCTGTAATCTGATATACGTTGGCCAAATTGTACTCGTAACAGTCTTCATATCGTAAATCTCTTCCAAAGCTCTCGTTCATCAATGGCACAATGCTGCTGGGTGACGTCACCGTACCGTCAATATCAATGCCAATGGTTAGGATTTTCTCTGGTTTCATCCTCTCGCCTCCAGTTTAAATTGTACACCGCGGGCAGACAATAAGGCTACTTCCTTCACTAACAAATCCTTTACCAAAAAAGGGGCTGAGCATGGTATGTTGGATCGACGTGAACGCATGAATGCGAAGCGGAAGGAAGATACCGGCTTTTCCGAGACAGTAGATCAGCACGACAGGGAGTTTGCGGTGGAGACCTGGACCCAGGCTGCCTTCGACGAACACGAAGGACGCTCCAGGCGAAGGATTCACTACGACCCACACTCTTTGACAGAGCGCTATTCAGGCGAGCTGGACGACCGAGTGGACAACGACAGGGTGGAAAACGATTTTTCGGAGCGCCTGGATGGAGTCGTTCTGACACGGGAGGACCGCGCGCCGGTCGCTTCTGTACGAGACGACGATATCGAGGCCGCAGCGGAAATCGCCGAACCGATCCCTGCGCGCCGTTCTGTGCGTGAGGTCAACGATGACGAGGACAGTCGGGAAAGCGGAGCCAGCGGGATCGGCATGACAGGACTGGGGCTATCGATCCTGTCCCTGTTCCTCATGCCGTACCTCGTGGCCCCAATCGGGATGGTGCTTGGCTATTTGGCGTATCGCCGGGACTCGCGAACGCTGGGAGCTTGGGCGATGATCGTGGGGGCGATCTCCATTTTGGGAGCGCTCGTCATTTACCCGTACTACACGGCCCGCTAAGCCGCATCAGACCGCAAAAAACCTCTCTGGGCACAAAACGGCCCGGGGAGGTTTTTGCATTTGCTCGCTCAGTTCGTGTACAGACGGGACAAAAACGGAGTTGTCGCCGCAATGACTGCCTCACAGAAAACGTCCGCCCGGTTGACGCGGCCGCCAGTCAAAAGGGCATACGCCCCGCCGCGGTGATTGCTCCCGGTAGTCTGGCCCCATTCGTCGATGATGACATTCAGTTCAATTCCTTCTGCCAAAATGCGTTCGGCTGCCTGCTTAGGGATCGGAAAAGCCAGTCCTTTTCCCAAATACAGCTCGCTTCCGTTCCAGGCCGCGCAGACAGAAATCAAATACCATTGCTGGGTAAATTCCTGATCGTACATCAGGCCGCCCTCCAGCCCAAGCCCGATGTGCGCCTCGCAAGCGGAGGCCAAGGCCGCTTTTGCCCGGTTGATGGCTCCGGCAATCGTCTCTTTCTCGCTCATCGGCTGGGCAGACACACCGGAAGGGACGGACAGGCAGATCGGGTCTGCTCCCGTCGCCTTTTGTACCGCCAGACGCTTTGCTTCGTTTTGAGTGCCCAGCGCATAGCGTAATGGTGCGTTCTTCATCTGGATCGTTGTCACCTCTTCTGTCGGGATTGCTCAATCGCTACTGGTAAGTATACCACTTCCCCAAATATGGAGGTGTTGTGTTAAGATAAGTCCATATAGAGAGCGAGTCAGAAATTACAGAGAAAACGGGGAGTGGCAGATGAAATTTACCAAATTGCATGGCTTGGGCAACGACTATGTGTACGTCAACTGTTTTGAAGAAACGTTGGCGGGGGTGGATCTTCCCGAACTGGCAAGACGGGTCAGCGACCGCAACTTCGGCATCGGCGGGGATGGGCTGATTCTGATTCTGCCGTCGGAGCGGGCTGATTTTCGCATGCGTGTCTTCAACAACGACGGAAGCGAGGCGAAAAACTGTGGTAACGGCTTGCGCTGCGTGAGCAAGTACGTCTACGACCACGGCTTGACGCAGCAGAAGACGTTTACCGTCGAGACGCTCGGCGGGATCATGAAGCCGGTTGTCTCGCTTGGTGAAGACGGAAAAGTCGAGCAGGTGACGATCGACATGGGCGAACCGCGCTTTGAGCGGGCGGCGATTCCGATGACAGGCATCCCGGAGGAGCAGGCGCGCGAGGAAGTGCTGGAAGTGGACGGCACCGTGTTTACGATGACGGCTGTTTCCATGGGCAACCCGCACGCGATCATTTTCGTCGACGAAGTCCGGGACGAGGACGTGCGCAAATACGGGCCGCAGATCGAGTTTCACGAATGGTTCCCGGAGCGCACTAACGTCGAATTTATCCAAATATTGAATCGGGAAGAAATTTTGTTCCGCGTCTGGGAGCGTGGATCGGGTGTGACGCTCGCATGCGGCACGGGCGCTTGTGCAGCGGCAGTCGCGGCAACGCTCGCGGGCAAAGTCGACAGAAAGGTCACGGTGCATCTGGCCGGAGGCGACCTTTTTATCGATTGGCGGGAAGAAGACAACCGCGTCTACATGACCGGGCCCGCTACCGAAGTGTTCGAAGGAAAGTATGTAGGGCCGATCCCGTATAAATAAACGTCTGTCCCTTGGGCAAAAGTTTGCGATGAGACAAATTTTATTGCTTTATCTGAAGCTGTACGATGCCAAACGCAGGGAAAGCAAGCGGGCGCGACTGCTGTTTCTAACCTTTTGACTTTGGCACGTAAAAAAGCCGTTCCGGTCGTTTCAGCCGGAACGGCTTTTCTGATGGCAGTTGCTATTTTCCTGCCGCAATGCGGATGGCGGCCTGATGGTCTGGGTCGATCAGGTTGTCTTTGTGGCGCAAGCTGCCAGGGAAGTGAATATCGAAATGCCCGTCAAAATCGTTGTCGGCAATGTACTCGATGCTGTGCGGCATGGACGACATCGAAGCGGCGAGGCGTCTGCCATCTACTTCGACGATGACGGGACGGATGCTCCAGGAAAAGCTTCCTCGCCAAATGCTTTTGATCGCAGCGCTGTCAGCAGCGGTCAGCGGCTCCGTATCCGAGTGGGAAGCGCCGATTGTCCGTTTGACCATGAAGCTTTTTCCGGTGGCAAAATCGGTCACTTTTGCGGTCGCGTTGATCGGGAACAAGTACTGGGCTGCTTCGAACCAGTCGAGATACTCACCGTATTTGGCGCCAGCCGTCGCTGTTTTCGGGATGTGGTGCACCGGAATGGTGACGACCTGGCCGATTTGCAAATAGTCCGACTCAGACAGTTTGTTTACTTGCAAAAACTCGGTAAAAGGGATGCCGTGGGCAATGGAGATCGTCCAGGGCGTATCTCCCTTGACGACCTGATAGCGAGTATTCTCGACCCAAGGCTTGTCCTGCTCAGCCTTTGGCTTTGGCTGGGGCGTTTCCGCTGCCGGCTCCTGCGTCGGGATCAGCAGCTTTTGCCCGATGAGAATTTCGGTTGTTTGGAGGTTGTTTGTATTCACAATTGTTTGAATGCTTACGCCGTGATTGGCAGCGATCTTCCACAGGACGTCGCCGCGTTTCACCGTATAGACGGTAGAGCGGGGAGGTATGTACAACTTTTGTCCAACCAGAATCATGTCTGACGTCAATTGATTCGCCAGCTTGAGCTGCTCGACGGTAATCTGGTTTTTGTAGGCAATATTGCCGAGCGTATCTCCGGGCGCAACCTGAATCGTTTGGGCAAAGGCCGATGTGACAGGGAGCAAGCCAGCAACCAGTGCAGTCTGCAGGGCGAGACGTTTCCAGCGTGTTGTTTTGAACATGAAAGCCTCCTCGATGCCGTAGCGTGATGTGTGAAGTTGTTCATCTTGATTGTACGCAGCCGGCAGGTCCGCTTTCATCCGGTAAATCTATCCTCCATTGGTCGGCACTTCCACCAGACGCGAAAATTGCATCCTTTTGCCTCGAACGCAAAGCCGCAACAGTGCTTTTGGACATAAAAATAGCGCGGTTGCGGCAACAAAGTCGTGCCAGCACCCACGCTATTGAAAACAAATTAAGCGAAAAGTCACCCGTTGTACACCTCATTTAGGTATGCGACGTCATTGCGGTCGAATTGAGGAGTTGTCTTGTTGATTTTGGCCAGTTCCGCCTGCAATCTTTTCAATTCTGCTTCCATCTTACTGATTTTTTCCTGCATAGCCTGTGTTGTCATCGCTGCTCTCTCCTTGTTCCTTGTGGTTTTCTTTTTTTCTAAATTTATTGACAATTCTAACGAAAGCCTGTGGTATTGTAAATAGCTTAATTTTGGATGTAAGCGCTTTAGTTGTGAAAAGTGTGTGAACGCTCGCTCGGATTCGCGCGAGATGGCTGTTTGCAAGGCAAAATGGGGGAAAATAACAGGAGAAGTACACTCGACAGTATGTTCTTCGGGGACAGTCGTGTTATGATGAAGGGTAGACTTAGGGCAGCTCGCCCTCAGGGAAGGTGTGGACTGGTGATTTACTTAGACAACAGTGCGACAACCCGGCCTCATCCAGAGGTGATTGAGACCGTGAGACGGGCCATGGAGAGCTATTACGGAAATCCGTCCTCGTTGCATCAAAAAGGGGTAGAGGCGGAAAACGTGCTCAAGCAGGCACGAAAGGTTGCCGCGCAGTACCTCGGCTGCAAAGAGGGAGAGGTCTTTTTTACCTCCGGAGGCACGGAAAGCAACAATACGGCAATCAAAGGCATTGCCTTTCAATATCAGAACAGAGGGAAGCATATCATTACGACCCAGGTGGAGCATCCGGCTGTCTATGATGTATGCAAACAGCTCGAAAGCTTCGGGTTCACCGTGACCTACCTGCCTGTGGACCGGGAAGGGCGCGTGTCGCTGGAAGACGTGAAGCGTGCCCTCCGGCCTGATACGATTCTCGTTTCCGTCATGCACGTCAACAACGAGCTGGGGACGATTCAGCCTGTTGCGGAAATCGGACAGTGGCTGAAGCAGTTTCCGAAGGTGCTGTTTCACGTCGATGCGGTGCAAGGGATCGGCAAAGTGCCGCTGCGGCTGCAAGATTCCGGGATTGATCTGTTGAGCGTCTCGGCGCACAAGTTTTACGGTCCGCGGGGAGTAGGCATTTTGTACAAGCGCGAAGGACTGATTATACATCCGCTGATAATGGGCGGCGGTCAGGAGGGCGGGATTCGCTCGGGAACGGAAAATCTTCCGGCGATTGCTGGCCTGGCCAAAGCGATTCGGATATTGGAAGAGCTCGGCCATGGCGAGGTCAACAGGCTGCAAGGCTTGCACCAGCAGCTTCGTGAAGGCATCCAGCGAATCGAGGGCTGCATCGTCAATACGCCGGAAGCGGGCGCAGCGCCGCATATCATGAACCTGTCTGTGCCAGGCGTGAAGGCGGAAGTGCTGCTGCACGCGTTGGAAGAGCGAGGCTTCCTCGTCTCCACCAAGTCGGCTTGCTCCTCCAAGGCGAACGAGCCGAGCCGGGTACTTACGGCAGCAGGGATTGATCGCGATTGTGCGCTGTCCTCGCTGCGCATCAGCCTGGGCCGGGAAAATACGAGCGAGGAAATCGCCCAGTTTTTGACGGCGCTGCAAACGTGTGTAGGTAGCTTGCGCTCGCTGCTCAAGCCGCAAGCTGCGCCAGATCGCAGAAAATAGTGGAAAACGAAACGACCAAAGGAGATAACTATGAACTACGATGTCATTTTGATTCGATATGGCGAGCTTGCCCTCAAAGGCAAAAATCGCGATCAGTTTGAAGATGCGCTGGTCAGAAGCGTGAAAAGCGTGCTGCGCTCCTTTTTCAAGGTGAAAGTGAGACGCAACTACGGACGGATGTACGTCGAGCTGCACGGCGAAGATGCCTACGCCGTCATGGAGCGCCTGAAGCGCGTTTTTGGCATTTCCTCGTTCAGTCCGACCATTCAGGTGGACCCGGATATCGAGACGATCAAGGAAAAAGCGCTGGAGCTGATCCGTCAGTTGAAGCCTGAGCCACGCACGTTTCGCGTCGTTACGCGCCGCGCCGACAAACGCTATCCGATTCCTTCGATGGAAGTCAACCGCATCGTCGGCACGCACATTTTGCGCGCGCTTCCTGCGATCAAGGTCGACGTGCACGAGCCGGAGACGATCGTCAATCTGGAAATTCGCGCGGAAGGCACGTACATTAGCTGTGAAACGATTCCCGGCCCAGGCGGCTTGCCTGTAGGCGTGAGCGGAAAAGTGCTGTTGCTTTTGTCAGGCGGTATCGACAGCCCTGTCGCTGGCTGGATGATGCTCAAGCGGGGGGTTACGCTCGAAGCGATCCATTTCCATAGCTATCCGTTCACCAGTGAGCGCGCCTTGCAAAAAGTGCGGGACCTCGCGCAAAAGCTGACCAAATG
>NZ_CP048274.1:1745000-3602500 GCF_000470975.2 Brevibacillus sp. NSP2.1
GGAGATAGCTGGTTCTCCCCGAAATAGCTTTAGGGCTAGCCTCGGAATGAGAGTCTTGGAGGTAGAGCACTGATTGGGCTAGGGGCCCTCACCGGGTTACCGAACTCAGTCAAACTCCGAATGCCAATGACTTATGTCCGGGAGTCAGACGGTGAGTGCTAAGATCCATCGTCAAAAGGGAAACAGCCCAGACCATCAGCTAAGGTCCCCAAGTATACGTTAAGTGGGAAACGATGTGGACTTGCCCAGACAACCAGGATGTTCGCTTAGAAGCAGCCCAACCCTTGGGACCTACTTCAGCCCCAGGATGCGATGAGCCGACATCGAGGTGCCAAACCTCCCCGTCGATGTGGACTCTTGGGGGAGATAAGCCTGTTATCCCCAGGGTAGCTTTTATCCGTTGAGCGATGGCCCTTCCATGCGGAACCACCGGTTCACTAAGCCCGACTTTCGTCCCTGCTCGACTTGTAGGTCTCGCGGTCAAGCTCCCTTCTGCCTTTACACTCTACGAATGATTTCCGACCATTCTGAGGTAACCTTTGGGCGCCTCCGTTACCTTTTAGGAGGCGTCCGCCCCAGTCAAACTGCCCACCTGGCATGGTCCTCTCGCCCGATGAGGGCGACGAGTTAGAAACTCCGTACATCAAGGGTGGTATCCCACCGACAGCTCCACAGAGGCTGGCGCCCCTGCTTCTCAGCTTCCCACTTATCCTGTACATGATGCACAAAGTTCCAATACCAGGCTACAGTAAAGCTCCATGGGGTCTTTCCGTCTTGTCGCGGGTAACCTGCATCTTCACAGGTATTATGATTTCACCGGGTCTCTTGCCGAGACAGCGCCCAAGTCGTTACGCCTTTCGTGCGGGTCGGAACTTACCCGACAAGGAATTTCGCTACCTTAGGACCGTTATAGTTACGGCCGCCGTTTACTGGGGCTTCGGTTCAAAGCTTCGCTTGCGCTAACTCATCCCCTTAACCTTCCAGCACCGGGCAGGTTAAGGGGATGAGTTAGCGCAAGCGAAGCTTTGAACCGAAGCCCCAGTAAACGGCGGCCGTAACTATAACGGTCCTAAGGTAGCGAAATTCCTTGTCGGGTAAGTTCCGACCCGCACGAAAGGCGTAACGACTTGGGCGCTGTCTCGGCAAGAGACCCGGTGAAATCATAATACCTGTGAAGATGCAGGTTACCCGCGACAAGACGGAAAGACCCCATGGAGCTTTACTGTAGCTTGGTATTGGAACTTTGTGCATCATGTACAGGATATGTGGGAAGCTGAGAAGCAGGGGCGCCAGCCTCTGTGGAGCTGTCGGTGGGATACCACCCTTGATGTACTGAGTTTCTAACTCGTCGCCCTCATCGGGCGAGAGGACGATGCCAGGTGGGCAGTTTGACTGGGGCGGTCGCCTCCTAAAAGGTAACGGAGGCGCCCAAAGGTTCCCTCAGAATGGTCGGAAATCATTCGTAGAGTGTAAAGGCAGAAGGGAGCTTGACTGCGAGACCTACAAGTCGAGCAGGGACGAAAGTCGGGCTTAGTGATCCGGTGGTTCCGCATGGAAGGGCCATCGCTCAACGGATAAAAGCTACCCTGGGGATAACAGGCTTATCTCCCCCAAGAGTCCACATCGACGGGGAGGTTTGGCACCTCGATGTCGGCTCATCGTATCCTGGGGCTGAAGTAGGTCCCAAGGGTTGGGCTGTTCGCCCATTAAAGTGGTACGCGAGCTGGGTTCAGAACGTCGTGAGACAGTTCGGTCCCTATCTGTCGCGGGCGCAGGAAGTTTGAGGAGAGCTGTCCTTAGTACGAGAGGACCGGGATGGACGCACCTCTGGTGCACCAGTTGTCACGCCAGTGGCATAGCTGGGTAGCTATGTGCGGACGGGATAAGCGCTGAAAGCATCTAAGCGTGAAGCCCCCCTTAAGATGAGATTTCCCACAGTGTTAAGCTGGTAAGACCCCTCATAGACGATGAGGTTGATAGGTTCGGTGTGGAAGCGCGGCAACGCGTGGAGCTGACGAATACTAATCGGTCGAGGACTTATCCACACATTTCTTAGCAAACATGCGTATTCAGTTTTGAAGGAATAAGTCCTTCCATATTCCTCGGTAGCTCAGTTGGTAGAGCAATCGGCTGTTAACCGATCGGTCGGCGGTTCGAGTCCGTCCCGAGGAGCCATCCATTTGCTCCTGTAGCTCAGTCGGTAGAGCGTTTCCATGGTAAGGAAGAGGTCGCAGGTTCGATTCCTGTCGGGAGCACCAGAAATGATTATGAACATGGCCCGTTGGTGAAGCGGTTTAACACAGCAGCCTTTCACGCTGTCATACAGGGGTTCGAATCCCCTACGGGTCACTTATACACCCAACTAGTTGTTGGGGTCCCCGCAAAGTACTCGGTGTTGCTAAAACGCAATCTCTTCACTTTGTGGGGTACTTTGGAGGCTTAGCTCAGCTGGGAGAGCATCTGCCTTACAAGCAGAGGGTCGGCGGTTCGATCCCGTCAGCCTCCACCACTAATCACATATGGATGGTCAGCAAAACGCACCTCATTCTGTGGCAACGCTGACAATGGATCGTCCAAATCGTCGCGGGATGGAGCAGCTCGGTAGCTCGTCGGGCTCATAACCCGAAGGTCGCAGGTTCAAATCCTGCTCCCGCAACCAAATTTTCTCTAGTCCTACCTCCTGGTCATGTAGAAATGAAGTGTCCAGCAGGTACAACATATATGGAGCTGTGGTGAAGTTGGAGTTCACGCCGGTCTGTCACACCGGAGGTCGCGGGTTCGAGTCCCGTCAGCTCCGCCATCTTTTACAAGGTGGCCTCCTTCATGAAAATGTAAAATGTTTTAGTGGAAATAAAAAACATTGATTTTTCATGAAAGATATGCCATAATTTAATAGTATGCCGGTATAGCTCAATTGGTAGAGCACCTGACTTGTAATCAGGGGGTTGTGGGTTCAAGTCCTATTGCCGGCACCACTTACTGGGGAGATAGCGAAGTGGCTAAACGCGGCAGACTGTAAATCTGTTCCCTCAGGGTTCGGCGGTTCGAATCCGTCTCTCCCCACCAGTATTTCGAGCCATTAGCTCAGTTGGTAGAGCATCTGACTTTTAATCAGAGGGTCGAAGGTTCGAGTCCTTCATGGCTCACCAGTATTTTTGACAAGTAGATATGCGGTCGTGGCGGAATTGGCAGACGCGCTAGATTCAGGTTCTAGTGGTGGCAACACCGTGGAGGTTCAAGTCCTCTCGACCGCACCATTCAATCAAAAAACGAAGCCTTGTAGTGTATTTCAAGCATTGTACGGGGATTTCACAGCTTATCAAAATGCGGACGTAGCTCAATTGGTAGAGCGTCGCCTTGCCAAGGCGAAGGTCGCGGGTTCGAGACCCGTCGTCCGCTCCATAAATGTTCTCGGGTCTCTCACCCGTTCCGGGTTTACCCCTCACAGAACAACAAGGAAGCACGTCACAGGCTCTTCTGATCTGGCTTGGCAGGTAGCGTATCGACGCAGCAGCGCCAGGAAGAAGCGAGACTTGTCGTACATTCCGTTTACCATGTGCCCTTAGCTCAGCCGGATAGAGCGTTTGACTACGAATCAAAAGGTCGGGAGTTCGAATCTCTCAGGGCACGCTTTTTACAGTCGGGAAGTAGCTCAGCTTGGTAGAGTACTTGGCTTGGGACCAAGGGGTCGCAGGTTCGAATCCTGTCTTCCCGACCATGATTTGCCCAAAGATTCGTAACGAAATTGCCGGGGTGGCGGAATGGGCAGACGCAACAGACTTAAAATCTGTCGGGAGTTTCTCCCGTACCGGTTCAAGTCCGGTCCTCGGCACCATATAAGTCAGATGCGGGTGTAGTTCAATGGTAGAACTCCAGCCTTCCAAGCTGGTCGCGTGGGTTCGATTCCCATCACCCGCTCCATACACAAAAAGCAGGGAACCAATCGGCTCTCTGCTTTTTTGCAATAAAAAAGATGATTCAGCTCGAAACAGCGCTTGCGGCCAAGCTTGGGCAGAACCGTTTGGCCGAGGCAAAAGCGACGCAAGAACAAAAGCAAGGAGGACGCACACACAGAAAAAGACCTGTGAGACGAGGCGGCGATATCGCTTCAGCCTTGCCACAGGTCCTTTTGCACGCGGGCGCGAAAGCGAGTGTGCAAGCGTGTGCGTATAGGCCCAGCCCCAAGCTCGCTAATTCGCCCAAGCCCAATAGGAAACGCCCGCAAACGGGGCTTAAGAGCACGAACGTTTTCATCATCTATAGAGGGACAGACTGCTGCATAAAACAGATGTCGAAAGCTGTCTGACGTTTTCAGTGGTAGAAACATATGTTTTCGTGTACAGTAAGGCTAAGGTCGCTTACCGAACGAATAGGTAACGGATCTCTTGCATTGCCTCCTGAATCTCAGGAGGCTTTTTTGCGCGGAGAAGCGGAGAAAATGAATGCTTTCACGTAGATACCGCTGCCTGGACGGCTGCTTCTTCTGGCGATAAAATCGGCAGCGACACGACGAAACGGGTACGATTTTCGTTGGAATCACAATGGATGGTGCCATTATGTTTCTCGATAATGTTTTTGCAGATAGACAGACCGATGCCTGTCCCATTTTGCTTGGTCGTAAAGAACGGTTGGAACAAAATCTCGACAATGTCGGGAGGAATCATTTCTCCGTTGTTTTCCACGCTCAAATAGAGCCAGCCATCCGAAGCGGTGGCAATGACGTGGATGTACTTGTCTGTTCGATTTTGCACAGCGTCGATCGCATTGTTCAACAGATTGACGACGACCTGCTTTAAGCCTTCCTCATAACAAGCCAGGGCGCAGGAGTGGACTTGTTTTTCAAAGCGTATGTTTTCTCCTACCAGTCGCGGAGTAATGAGCGTTTCTACTTCGGCGAGCAGTTGCTCAACTTGGACAGTTTTGAAAATTTCATCTAAAATCGGTTTTTTGGAGAAGCTGAGAAAACCTGTTATTTGCCGGTGCAAATTTTCGAATTCATGCATCACGACTTGAATGTACGTCTGCAGTTGTGCCTGCTCCTGCGTAGACTCGCTAATCAGCTTGAGAAAGCCTTCAATCGCGCACAGCGGATTGCGCAGCTCATGCGCCATGTTGGCGGCGATTTTCCCCAGCATGGTCAGTTTGTCATTGTGCAGGTAGGAAATCGTTTCTTCCTTTTGCACGAGCTCCTTGTTTATCATCTGCTCGAAATGATAGACAGCCCAGAACACACTCTCATCCATCGCCTTCCCCAGTTGTCGCTCCAGATAGTGCATCTCCTGCGGAGAGAGGGACCATTGTTGCAGTTCAGGCTGAAGCACGCGCCAAAAGACATTTCGATACAACTGATACGTACGCAAAATGGAGGAAAAGGGGAACTCCTGCGAACGCAGCCACTCTCCCATATCCAGTGCCCAGTTCTGCATGTCCTGATCTACGTCTTCCACCAGATAACGGGCTAAGAGCACAGTTCGTTTCTCCGCAAAATCACGAGGAATGGTTACAGGAATTTCCATACTGCGAACAATTTCCTGTAACCATATCGTAGTAATTCTTGGAGCCAAATCTAAAATTTTCCGTGAAACGTTCAATAGATTAAGCGTCACAGTCTCCACCATCGCATTATCCACCCCACTAAAATCGTAAGGGAAAAGGGTAAGATTAGACAAGGTATAATTATCCCGATTTCGCGATAAAATGTTTTTTTGTGGGATTTTTTTATTGACAAAATCCGCTGAAATACGCCTTTATTCGGAAAAATATTCAATCATGAGTCCGATTCTAGTCGCATAAAGTAGAATGGACAAACATTTACATGGACCAGGGAGGCAGGGATGGGAGAGCATTTTTGGCTGGGTCTGGTGCATATTTTCATGATTGATCTGGTGTTGAGCAGCGACAATGCTGTCATCATAGGTATGGCTTGTCGGGGCTTGCCTCTGCGGGAGCGAAGCCGTGCTGTCCTGTATGGAACGATCGGGGCTGTTGTCCTGCGAATCGGGTTGACGGGCGTGACGACCTGGATGCTAGATATTCCGCTTGTCAAGGCGGTCGGGGGAGGACTGCTCTTATGGATTGCCATCAAGCTGATGGTGAGCAACCAGGAGGAAACGACAGAGGTAGCGCATAATCAGACAATCGGCCAGGCGGTCAGAACGATTATATTGGCGGATTTTGTAATGAGCCTGGATAATGTTTTGGCGGTTGGTGGAGCGGCGCATGGCGATATATGGCTGGTTTTGCTTGGACTGGGAATGAGCATTCCGCTGTTAATGTGGGGAAGCACATGGGTCGCCAGGCTTATGAACCGTTTTCCAGGCCTGGTCATTCTCGGCGGCGGGGTGTTGGCCTTTACAGCGGTGGACATGTGTCTCGAAGACCCGTACGTGTGGAAATGGATCAATCCGCTGATGCTTAACCACATGTGGCTCCCGGCCATTGCCTCGGCAGCGATCATGCTGTGGGGACGGATGAAAAGGGCCTGAAGAGGTAATGAAAGGAAGCGATACTGGGGAATACTACAAACAAAGTAAACATCGCTGGAAAGGAACCGTTGCACATGAACACAAATCTCTTAATGCTATGGGGATACTGGGATGAAATCTACCAACGGTGCACCAGACTTACCTACATCGAAAAAGGGAACAACATCTTCCGGGTCGTTCCCTTGCGTTATCGGGGGGAGACATTACGCACGTCAGACGAGCGGACCATTCATGACGGCGATCTGATTTTGAAAATACATATTCACAACTATTACTTTGCCACGCTCTGCCGGGGAGTGCAGGACGAGCTGCGGGTCGCCTTGCTGTTGCGCAGGCATATTTTGCAGTCGCTGCCCAGGTTGGCCGCCTTTCTGGAAGCGATGGAGGAGCGGGAGCAAATCAAAGGAATCGTAGGCACAACCATGCTGCACAAAGGAGTCGCCCCGCTGGGCTTTTCCATCTCGGACGTGCCGATGAACTGGTTTTTCCGCTACAAGCGTTGGTACTTGCGGCTCATGCTCAGGCTGGTTCATCCCAACGGCAAAAGACGGGTGCAGACGTGGAAGCACGACATGCCGCTAAAACGGGTCTACATGTCCAAGGAGCTGTTGCTTGCGCGTTACGGACAAGGCGCGTCGACAGGAGATACGCTTTGATGGCCAAACGTTTTTTACTGGTCACCGAGGAATGGGCAGGCAGTGGGCATCGGGTAGCGGCAGAGGCGCTTCAGGAGGTTTTGCAAAAAATGGACGGTGCGGAATCAGCCCGGGTGATCGGAGGCTTACAGACAGCCAGCCCGGGTTTGCGCGTGCTGTCCCGTTTTTTTTATTTCAACATGCTCAAATACGCCAAGCCCATCTGGCACAGCATGTACGAACAGGATGAGATGTGGGGAAAGTCGCTGTCTAAGCCGCTTGGCTGGTGGCTCTCGACGCGACTGCTTCGGCGGGTGCTGCAGGCGGAACAGCCGGACGTCGTAATTGCGACGCATGCCTACTGCCTGTCGGCGCTTGCCTATGCGAAGAAAAAGGCGGACAAGCCGTTTCGGTTGGTCAGTGTGCCGACTGATTTTCACATTAACCGCTTTTGGGTAGATCCGCAGATCGACGCTTATATGGTAGCGCATGAGCAGATGGCAGAGCGGCTGCAACGGCGCTACCAGATCCGCCCGGAAAAAATTCACGTCTGCGGCATTCCGATCCGCCATGCGTTCAGCCTGGCAGAGAAGACGGCCAGGCACGAGTGGAAAAAGCGGCTGGGAATTGCTCCGGAGCGCTTTACGGTGCTGATCGGCGGAGGCGAGGGCGGCTACGGTCAGATGGAAGAAGTCATTCGCGCTTTGCTCACAGAGGAGGAGCCGCTGCAGGTCGTCGCGGTAACCGGAAAAAATGCCCGCCTAAAAAAGCAGTTGGAGGCAGAGCAAGCGCACAGCGGCCAGCGGCACCAGCTTGTCGTCAAAGGCTTTGAAGACTGCATGTGGCAGTGGATTGGCGCGGCAGACGTGTACGTGACCAAGCCCGGAGGCATTACGTGCGCGGAGTCGCTCGCTTTGCGGACGCCGCTGATCCTGTACCAGCCGCTGCCCGGTCAGGAAAGGCATAACAGCGCTTTTCTCACGCAGCAAAACGCAGCCGTGCTGGCGAGTACGCCGCAGGAAATCCGGGAGATTATCAGGCGCTGGCGCCACTCCGATCAAAAGGATAGGATCGCCCGGCAGATGGACAAGCTAAGGCGTCCGGCAGCGGCTACCCATATCGCTGAGCTGCTTTTTCAACTGGAGTCTAAATTTGGAAATGAAAAAGGCGAATGAACAACGAAAACTTCACACATATTAAACCTACCAACGACGAGGAGGTGATTACAGATGGCTAACAACAACCGCTCTAGCAACAATCTGGTGGTTCCTCAAGCAAACCAAGCGCTGGACCAAATGAAGTATGAAATCGCTTCTGAATTCGGCGTTCAGCTTGGTCCGGACACCACTTCCCGTCAAAACGGTTCAGTGGGTGGCGAGATCACAAAACGTCTTGTTGCCTTCGCTGAACAACAATTGGCTGGCCGTGGCTAATTGCATAGCTGGATGAGGGAAGGCACCTGCGGGTGTCTTTCCTTTTTCATGCATATAGAATTATTTGGAAACAAGTTACAGAAAAAACGGCAAACTCGACCGCATATTTTCAGCGTGAGAGGCTGATTCTATAGGTGTTGGGAGGTGAAAGGATTATGACAGTTGGAGCACAAGTAAAACAGGCGCTTGCCAGCCTGAAGGGTGCGCAGGCAGATTTGGAGTCGTTCGCGCTTAGCACGCAAAACAAGCAAGCGAAGCAACTGTACACAGAAGCTGCCGAGCAAACCCAAACGATTGTGAACAACCTGCAGCAACGCGTGACAGAGTTGGAGAACGAAGAGCCACAGTACAAAGGCTTCTAGCCTGCTGTGAATGAGGGAGAGGGACTCCCTCTCTCTTGGCTTTTCTTTTAAGGGCTGACGGAGGTGGAGCATGCCTGACTGGTTCAATATTTTGCTACGCTCGCTGGGAGCGCTGGCATACTTGTTTATTCTGACGAAAATCATTGGAAAGCGGCAAATCAAGCAGCTTTCGCTCATTGAATACATCGTCGGCATTACGATCGGCTCCATCGCTGCCTTCATGGCGACGGAGATGGACGGACCGATTGTTCACAGTCTGATTGCCATGGGTGTTTTTGCGATTGTCCCTGTCCTGATGGAATGGCTGACGCTCAAAAGCAAGGTGCTGCGCGACTTTTTCGAGGGCAAGTCGACCGTTCTTATTAAAGAAGGGAAAATTTTGGAGGACAATCTGAAAAAGGAACGTCTCACGGGGGAAGATTTGCTGGAGCAACTGCGAATCAAAAACGTGTTCCGGGTAGCGGACGTGGAGTTCGCCCTGATGGAGACAAACGGGGAACTGAGCGTGCTCTTGAAGTCCGAGAACCAACCCGTGACGCCGCAGCAGTTGGAATTGACCGTGTCGCCGGCAGAAGAAAACCAGGTCGTCATTATGGATGGCGTCATCATGGACGAGCCGTTGGCGACAGCGGGCTACAATCGCCGTTGGGTGCGCACGCAATTGCAAAAAGCGGGCGTGGCGCTGGAGAACGTGTTTCTCGGCCAGGTCGACAAAGGCGGCGAGCTGTACCTCGATTTGTATGACGACAAAATTCAGGTGCCCGCCCCGCAAGCGATGAAGCTGACGTTTGCGACACTGAAAAAATGCCAGGCCGATCTGGAGCTGTTTGCCCTTGCGACGAAAAGCGAAGAGGCCAAACAGACTTATCAGCGTGACGCGGAGCAATTGCAGCAAGTCATCGACCAATTGAAGCCGTTTTTGATACGGTAAAAAAGGAGTGAGAGAAAAGTGGCGGATCAAAAAAAGAAGAATCTGACCCCCGTGCAGCAAGAGTATCAGCAGTTGGCGATGCGCCATGAGCCTAAGCGTCCGCTCGTGCGCAACTTCATCCGCGCCTTTTTCGTGGGGGGCCTCATCTGCCTGATTGGCCAGGGGATTACAGAGCTGTTCATCCGATACTTTGACTTTACCGAGAAAACGGCCGGAAATCCGACAGTCGCTGTCCTGATCCTGCTTTCGGCGCTGCTCACAGGGCTGGGCGTCTACGACCGGATTGCGCAATGGGCGGGGGCGGGCATGAGCGTTCCGGTGACCGGCTTTGCCAATTCGATCACCTCAGCCGCCATCGAGCACCGCAGCGAAGGACTGGTGCTGGGCGTCGGCGGCAATATGTTCAAGCTCGCTGGCTCCGTCATTGTGTTTGGTGTTGCTGCCGCATTCGTCATCGGTCTTTTAAAAAAGTTGTTTACGATGGGAGGGTGACGCATGCGCCAGGGCCATCAGTCGTGGGTGTTTCCCTCCAAGCCGGTTATTCTCGGCCACGCTGCCATCGGCGGGCCATTTGAAGCACAGGGGCCGTTGGCAGAGGATTTCGATACGCTGCACGGGGACTTGATGATCGGTCAGGAGAGCTGGGAAAAGGCGGAAAAGGTGCTGCTGGAGGAAGCGTGCTCGAAAGCCATCGAAAAAGCGGGGCTGGCGAAGGAGCAGATCAACTTTTTGCTCGCAGGCGATTTGATGAACCAGATCATTTCCGCCAGCTTTTCCGCCCGCACGCTGGCGATCCCGTTTCTCGGCATTTTCGGGGCGTGCTCGACCGCCATGGAAGGCTTGGCACTGGCTGCGCAGCTCGTGGACAGCCAGGCGGCGGACTGCGTGCTCGCGGCGACGTCCAGCCACAACGGGGCGGCAGAAAAGCAATACCGCTACCCGACAGAGTACGGCTCCCAGAAGCCGCCGACCGCCCAGTGGACGGTTACGGGAGCAGGAGCAGCGGTCGTCGGCAACAAAGGTAAAGGCTTGCGCATAGCAGGCGCCACGATTGGCCGAGTCGTGGACATGGGGATGACCGATCCGTTCAACATGGGGGCGGCGATGGCTCCGGCTGCGCTGTCGACGATCGAAACGCATTTTCGCGACTTCCAGCTCCCGCACGACCACTACGACCTGGTGGTAACGGGAGACTTGGGGAAAGTGGGGCATGCGATTTTGTCGGAACTATTGCCTAAACATAACGTGATGGTGCCGCTGCAGCGCTACATTGATTGCGGGAAGCTCATCTATGGAGACAACCCGAATGTCTGGTCCGGAGGGAGCGGCTGCGGCTGCGTTGCGACCGTTACATATGGCCACCTGCTACGGAGGATGAGCGCAGGCGAATGGAAGCGGATGCTGGTGGTGGCGACAGGCGCGCTGCTATCGCCCATCTCGTATCAGCAAGGGGAGAGCATCCCTTGTGTCGCACACGCCGTGGCCATCGAGTCCGAGTGACCTGGAGAGTGATAGCATGACGTTTTTATGGGCGTTTCTCGTAGGGGGAATCATTTGTGTGATCGGCCAGTTTCTCATGGATGTCGTCAAGCTGACACCGGCGCATACGATGTCATCTCTGGTGGTCGCCGGGGCGGTGCTGGACGGCTTCGGGCTGTATGAGCCGCTCGTCCAGTTTGCCGGGGCAGGCGCTACCGTTCCCATCACCAGCTTCGGCAATGCCCTCGTCCACGGCGCGATGGCCGAAGCAGAGCAGCACGGGCTGATCGGCATTGTGACCGGCATTTTTGAAGTGACCAGCGCAGGCATATCGGCGGCGATCGTCTTTGGCTTTTTCATGGCCCTGATCTTCCGGCCAAAAGGCTAAAAGAGGAAAAAGCGCGTCATATGTTACCTGTGCTGCCAAAATGCTTGAATTGAACCTACTTTCGCCAGCTAGTAGAATGGTGGCGTAAGGAGGGGATGTTCATGTCATGGATGAAAAAAACATTGACGACCCTGCTCGCGGCGATGCTTGCCGTCGCGTTTGTTTGCCCTGCTGAATCTTTTGCTGCGCCGCTCTTGAAGCGAGGCAGCGAGAGCGGGGATGTGTGGGATTTGCAGTATCGTCTGCAACTGTTGGGGTATTATACGGACCGGCTAGATGGCAGCTACGGAGCGAACACCGTCCAGGCAGTCAAAAAGTTTCAAAAAGCATACGGACTGCCAGTCGATGGCGTCGCTGGTACAAATACATGGCGGGCGTTAAAAAAAGTATCGGTCAATCGAAACGAGATGCAAATGCTCGCCCAGTTGGTCTATTCAGAAGCGCGGGGAGAAAGCTTTACCGGGCAGGTGGCCGTCGCGGCGGTAGCCCTGAACCGTCTGAAGTCCAAAGACTTTCCGAACACGCTCAAGGGAGTCATTTTCGAGCCGTACGCGTTTACTGCGGTCATTGATGGACAGTACTGGTTGAGCCCCAACAAGACGGCCTACCGGGCCGCATGGGAAGCAGTAAGAGGCTGGGACCCAACCAATGGTGCGCTCTATTACTTCAATCCATCGACCGCCACCTCCAAATGGATCTGGTCTCGTCCGCAAGTCGTGAAGATCGGCAAGCATATTTTCGCCAAATAACGCAGCACGGAACAAAAGGCTCTTGATTTTGGCGCACCATGCGCCGATCAGGGGCCTTTTTTCACGAAGGCAAACGGGTCCGGTGTACGGGGCTGCCCGGCCCAAAGCGCTATTTTTCTGTCCAAGCGGCCATTTGGGAACAATTGTACATTGTGTTCCCGAAATGTTTCGATAAAATGAAACGAAAGGATGGCAAATCGCTTTTTTGGAGGATGATGATGAGGAAACAACTGATCCTGGCCTCGCTGGCAGCCTTGCTGGTCATCGGCACGCCAGTCGCAGAGGCAAAGACAAACGAGACGAATGCGACACCTTATACAGACATTGCCGACCATTGGGCCAAAAAAGAAATTGAAAAACTTTACATAGCAGGGGCTGTTGGCAACGCCGAGTCGTTCCGCCCGGACGATCCTGTCACTCGCGGCGAGCTGGTGACGATGTTTGTGAAAGCAAAGGGCATTGCGCCGGGTACGACAAGTCAGTCGCCGTTTGCCGACATACCTGCAAGCAGTTGGATGGCTCCTTTTGCGGAAACAGCTTATCGGCTCGGGATCGTCCACGGAACGAAGCAAGGAAGCCAATTGTTTTTGCAGGCTGATGAGCCTGTCACCAGAGAAGAGCTTGTGTCCATTTTGATTCGCTCCAAGGGCGAAAGCGGTGCCGTCAACCAGGTGAAATGGTCGACGACGATCCAGACACTGGCCAAGTATCCCGATGGGCAAAGCGTGGGCAAGAGCTACCAGCGGGCATTCGTTTACGCGCTGGAAAAAGGCTTGGTCAGCCCGTATGCAGACGGTACCTTGAAGCCGAAAAACGCGATGACGAGAGCGGAAGCAGCCACGTATGCGGCGCTGCACCTGGTCAAAAGCGAGGCCGCGAAAAGTTCGCAGCAGCTTTTTAACGGAACCGCTTACAAGCAAGCGCTGACCGTCCAGACGACCGCGTACAGCAATCCGAACCAGCCGATCCTCTCATACCTGGAGTATCCGCTGCGCGAGGGTGTCGTCGCTGTCGATCCGTCCGTCATTCCGCTGGGAAGCCATCTGTATATCGACGGCTACGGCTATGCGGTCGCGGCCGACATCGGCGGCGCAGTCAAACAGCGCCATGTCGACCTGTATTTGCCGACCTTGCAGCAAGCCCGCAGCTACGGCATGAAGCAAGGCGTGAAAGTGTACGTGCTGGATTAACGCGAAGTTTTCGAACATATTTCCTGCTCTTTCCACTCATACTAACGGTGGAAAGGGGGGATTTTTTTGTGGGGCTGGGTATTTGCCGGATTGTTTGCCTTGCTGGCGCTGCTTGCCGTCACGCCAGTGAAAATCACTTGTTACTACAGTCGAAAAGAGGAAGACGACCAGCTAGAAGTCGAGATTACGGTATGGCACGGCTTGTTTTCCCGAAGATACGAGATCCCGATGCTGCTGTTCAAGGTGTCTCCTGCCGGCCCGGAGTTGGTAGCGCAGGTGGACACGATCCAGCAAGGAAGCAAAATACAGGAGAAGGTCAAAGACTTTACCCGCAGGCAAGTGAAAGAGTTGTATCACAACTACCGGGAGCTTGTCGATCGGGTGCGGGATTTGTTGCCGCTCATCAAAGACTTGTGCAAGCAGATTCACTGCACCAAGCTGGAGTGGCATACGCTTTTGGGCACTGGGCAGGCGGCTGAGACCGGGGCACTGACCGGGATCATCTGGGGCGTCAAAAGCGTGATTGTCGGCGTCCTGTCGCATTCCATCTCGCTGCGGGCGATGCCGGCGATGAGCGTCCAGCCAGTCTGGAACGCAGCCGTCATCCAGACGACGTTTCGCTGCGTCTTTCATTTTTATTTGGGTCATTTTCTTTTGTCCTTATTGAAAATTGCGCTGCGGATCAGAAGAAGCAACCAGCGCAAATGGCAAACGACGCCATCGCAGGCGTAAAAAAGCAGAAGTCTGCTCATAGGTTCAGCATAATAACGAAAGCCAGCAGTACATGCTCTGAAATCGTTGGGGGAATGTTAACAGATGAGACATACAGGAAGGAGGAGCAGCTTATTATGGCAGACCACCCCATTCAGGGCTTAATGCGTACAGCGATGGAAAACATCAAGCAAATGGTCGACGTCAACACGATCATTGGCGATCCGGTCGAGACACCTGACGGCAGCGTGATTCTCCCGATCTCCAAGGTAGGATTTGGCTTTGCGGCAGGGGGAAGCGAGTTTCAGTACGACCAGCATCACCAGGGAATCGCAGGCCACCCTTTTGGCGGCGGTAGCGGGGGCGGCGTCTCGATTACTCCGGTTGCCTTTTTAGTGGTCGGAAAACAAGGAATCCGCTCCATACCGCTTGAAAATACGACACATCTGTACGACCGGATTCTCGATTCGGTCCCGCAGTTTGTGGACAAGATGCAGTCGCTGTTTAAAAAGCAGGAGGAACCACCTGTTCATACCCAGCCGGTAAGGGTGAGAGTAGACGAGCACGACTTGGAAGAGCTGATAGACCGGGGATAAGAAAATAAAACAGGTATGCGGCCTATGGCCAGGGCATACCTGTTTTTTATTGGCGTGGCTCGCAAGCCTTTACCACAATTGATTGAAAAACAAGCCAGTTCGCGTGGCAAAGCGGAACTGCATGCCAGAGGCTGTCGTCTGTTCGTACGGATTGGCCGACGTCGCCGCTTCATACGAGCGGGAGAACGAGGCAAACGGCTTGCTTTGCACCCGAATGACTTCCTCGCGAAAAGAGCGGGACAGGCCCGCCATTTCCTTGGCAAACCCGGGAAAGTTCGCGGACACCGCCGCACGCCAGGCCGACTCATCCAGGGCGATCTGCCCATCCGACTGTACGCAAAGCCCATAGTTGCCGAGCGCTCCGCCGGATGCTTGCGCCATCCGCGTGAACGTGTCGAGCTTTTGTGTCGCGAGTACAGGAGACTGCTCCGCCAAAAACGCATGCAGGCGGTTGTAGCCGTTGACCAGCGTGCGGGTGTGCCGCAGCAGTTGCTCCATGTCGGGCGAGATGGTGATGGCAATCTCGTTTTCCCCCGCTTGGCGCAAGGAAAGCTGCACCGCACCGTCCGAGAGCGTTACGCGATTGGACGGGCTTGTGTGCTGCACGCCATCCCACAAGTAGACAGCGTCTGATGCTTTTTGCGTGACGCGGTCCAGCCCAAGCGAGCGAACGGTATTTCCCGTCACATCCCACAGTTCAAAAGCCGCGGCGGCTCCGCTCTGCCGCGACGATACCGTCAAGGCGATGGACTGGCCTTCGGAGACGATCCGGGCGTCGAGGCCAAGGGAACTGCCCCGCAGCGCTTCCGCAATGGAGCGGAGGCTGTCCGCGTGAGAGTCGCTGGCTTGCGAATCGTAGGAAAACAGCTCCTCTTGCTCGCCCATGCGCAGGACAAATTGCTGCGGGCCTTCCAAGACGACGGTAGGAGCGTCGCCCGGCAACGCTTTGCTTGTATGGGACTGTCCGCTCGCCAGCGAGACGATGCGCAAACGGTGCGTGCCGCTCGCTGCTTGCGAATCTGCCTGGACGGCTGCCGCTTCGGGAGCAGAGGAGGCGACAGCTCGCTGGTTGATCGCGCTGTTTGGCCGAGACGGATCAAACTCGCGCGCAGCGTTGTCCAGGTCAGCAAAAAAGCGGTACAGGCGGGACAAGGAATCGGAGAGATCAGCCATCCACTGTTGCTGTCGGGTGTAGTATGGCTGCAGGCTATAGCCAAAAATCGGTTCGACAGGTGCGCCGAGCTTCGCCTGAACCATCTGGAAATGGTAGCGGCCGACTCGCTGGCTATACGGAATATGGCTGACCCGATCCAATTTCAAGTCGATCGCCTCCTTGCGAACAATTGGAATACGATGGAAATCATCGTCTGCTACTTTCCATTATAGACGATGCCTACTCCATTTCAATGAGCAGATCGCCAGTTTCGATCGCTTCGCCCGCTTTGACGTAAACGGCCTTGACTTTTCCGTCCTGCGGCGCCTGGATGGTCGTCTCCATCTTCATCGCTTCGCTGACGAGGAGGTGTTCGCCTTTGCGTACCTTGTCCCCTTCGGACACGAGCACTTTCAACACTTTGCCCGGCATCGAGGCGCCCAGGTGAGCGGAGTTTTGCGGATCAGCCTTGCGCCGGATCGTCTCCGAGACTTTGGCCGACTGGTCGCGGACGAAAATTTCCCGCGGCTGTCCGTTCAGCTCGAAGTAAATGATGCGGCGGCCGTCCGGATGCAGTTCGCCGACGGCAACCAGCTTGATAATCAACGTTTTCCCGCGCTCGATCGTAATCGCCGTCTCTTCGCCTGGACGCAGCCCGTAGAAGAACGTAGGGGTGTTCAGGACGGACAGGTCGCCGTATTCTTTCAGGCGCTGGTCATATTGCAGGTACACTTGTGGGTACATGATGTACGACAGCACATCCAGCTCGCTCGGCTCGCGTCCGATTTTTTCCACCAGCTCAGCAGCGACCTCGTTAAAATCAATCGGCGCCAGCAGTTCGCCAGGGCGAGCGGTGAAAGCGTCGCGGCCTTTCAGCACGAGCTGTTGCAAACGTTTCGGGAAGCCGCCTGGCGGTTGGCCCAGGTAGCCTTGGAAAAACTGGATGACAGAGTCCGGGAAGTCGAGGCGTTCGCCTTTTTCCCAAATGTTTTCTTCGTTCAGGTTGTTTTGCACCATGAACAAGGCCAGGTCGCCGACGACCTTGGAGGAAGGGGTGACCTTCACGATGTCGCCGCACATCTGGTTGACGACAGCGTACATGCGCTTCACCTCGTCCCAGCGTCCTTCCAGACCGACCGCTTTAGCCTGCTGTTCCAGGTTGGTGTACTGGCCGCCCGGCATTTCGTGGACGTACACTTCTGTGTTGCTGGCCTTCATGCCGCTCTCGAAGCCTTGGTAGTACGGGCGGACGTCCTCCCAGTAATCGGACAGCTTGTTGAACGACTCAAGCGACAGGCCCGTATCGCGCTCGGTGTGGGCGAGGCTCGCGATCAAGCCGTTCAGGCTCGGTTGCGAGGTCAGGCCGGACATGGAGCTGACGCACGCGTCGACGATATCGACTCCTGCTTCGACCGCTTTGAGCAGCATCGCCGCGCCGTTGCCGGACGTATCGTGCGTGTGCAGGTGGATCGGAATGCCGATTTCCTGCTTCAAGGCGGAGACGAGCTCATAGGCAGCGTAAGGTTTTAAAAGGCCCGCCATGTCTTTGATGGCGAGGATGTGCGCCCCGGCTTTTTCCAGCTCTTTTGCCAGGTTGACGTAGTAGGACAGGGTGTATTTCGTTTTGGTCGGGTCCAAAATGTCGCCCGTGTAGCAAATCGCCGCTTCGGCCACTTTGCCTGTTTCGCGCACCGCATCAATCGCTGTCTGCATGCCCGGCAGCCAGTTCAGGCTGTCGAAGATCCGGAAGACGTCGATGCCGTTTTCCGCAGAAGCTTTGACAAACGCCTGAATGACATTGTCCGGGTAGTTCGTGTAGCCGACTGCGTTTGCCCCGCGCAAAAGCATCTGGAACAGGACGTTCGGGATGCGCTCGCGCAAAATTTGCAGCCGCTCCCACGGCGATTCCTGCAAGAAGCGCATGGACGTGTCAAACGTGGCACCGCCCCACATCTCCAGGGAGAAAAGTCCCGCGCCGAGCTTGCCTGTCGCTTCGGCAATCGAGGCGAGGTCGTAGGTGCGCACGCGTGTGGCAAACAAAGACTGGTGGGCATCGCGGAATGTCGTGTCGGTCACGAGCACCTGCTTTTGCTTCTGAATCCAGCGGACGAGGCCAGCGGCGCCTTCCTTGTCCAAAATTTGCTTCGTGCCGTCCGGATACGGCTGGGCAAACGGCGTGCGCGGAATGCGCGGAGTGTCAAAGTGCGGCTTTTTGTCCGGCTTTGCCATGCCCGGATAGCCGTTGACAATCGTGTTGCCGATGTACGATAGTAGTTTCGAACCCCTGTCCTGACGACCGGGGAACACGAACAGCTCCGGCTTTGTATCAATGAAGGAGGTGTCGTAGTTCCCGCTGAGGAAATCAGGATGCGTCACGACGTTCTCCAGGAAAGGCAGGTTGGTTTTCACACCGCGGATGCGGAATTCGCGCAGCGTTCGAAGCATTTTGCGCGCGGCCTGGTCAAAGCTGGTTCCGTACGTGGAGATTTTGACCAAAAGCGAATCGTAAAACGGTGTGATGATCGCGCCGGGATAGCCGTTTCCGCCGTCGAGACGGACGCCGAAGCCACCGCCGGAGCGCCAGGCTGACAGGCGGCCAGCATCGGGCAGGAAGTTGTTTTCCGCATCTTCGGTCGTTACGCGACACTGGATCGCATAGCCGCTCATTTGAATCTGGGACTGCGAGGCGATCCCGATTTCCGGATCGGAGAGGGCGTGTCCTTCCGCGACTCGGATTTGCGACTGCACGATGTCGATGCCGGTAATCAGCTCGGTAATCGTATGCTCCACCTGAATGCGCGGATTGACTTCAATGAAGTAAAAGCGCTTGTCCGGCGTGAGCAAAAACTCGACCGTCCCCGCGTTGGAGTAGCCAGCTTTTTTCATGAGGGTGAGAGCGGCCTGGCAAATTTCTTCCCGCAGGTTGTCGTCAAGAGAAAGGCTTGGCGCCACTTCCACGACTTTTTGGTGGCGTCTTTGGACGGAGCAGTCGCGCTCGTACAAATGCACGATGTTGCCGTGGTTGTCGCCCAGTATTTGCACTTCGATATGTTTGGGCTGTTCCAGATAGCGCTCCAAATACACTTTGGCGTTGCCAAATGATGAACGTGCTTCGGATCGGGCGCGATCAAGCGACTCCTGCAGCTCGTCTTGGCTGCGCACGATGCGCATGCCGCGGCCGCCGCCGCCGGAAACCCCTTTGATGATGATCGGATAGCCGTACTCTTTGGCAAACAGAAGAGCTTCCTGCAGCGATTCGATCGGCTCCGGCGTCCCTGGAATGACCGGAATTTGCGCTTCGATGGCAAGCTTGCGCGCTTCTACCTTGTCACCGAATTTTTCAATCAGTTCAGGAGAAGGTCCGATGAAAATGATCCCTTCCTCCTGGCAGCGCTTGGCGAAATCGGCATTTTCGGCGAGGAAGCCATACCCTGGGTGGATCGCATCGATATCGTTGCGCTTGGCGATCTCGATGATGCTGTCGATATCCAGATAGGCTTCAATCGGGCCTTTTCCGGCACCGACGAGGTAGGACTCGTCCGCTTTGAAACGATGAATCGAGACGTTGTCTTGCTCGGAGTAAATCGCGACAGTGCGAATGCCGAGCTCAGTGGCAGCGCGGAAGATGCGGATCGCGATCTCGCCGCGGTTTGCTACCAGTAACCGATTGATCTTTCTCTTTGCCAAATTTCTCTCCCCCTCCGTCTCATGACGAGACATGAAAAAATATATATAGCATAAATATACAAAATTTTCGCTATACAAGACACCCTTTTTTCTTTTTCACCATCAGCGAACAGATTGGAGTGAGTCCATGTGCAAAAGCAGCTTCCCGTTTTCGTTTACGGCACATTGCTAAAAGGTTTTCACAATCATGCGCTTTGCGTCAAGCCGTTTCCCCATACGGAAGCCAAGGCGACGATCGAAGGAGAAATCTATCATTTGCCAGAAGGCTATCCCGGCTTGCTGCTGGGGGAAGGGGCGGAAGTGACAGGCGCGATTCTTGACTTTGCCCCTGAGGTGTACGAAAAGGCATTGGCTGTCCTCGACGAGCTGGAGACGTATTATGGACAGGGGGACCCGCGCAACGAGTACGAGCGGACTGTCGTTGTTGCCCGTTTGGCCGAAACGGGGCAGGAGGTGCCCGTGTACGTCTATCGCTACCTGGACCATGACTACGTGAGACAAGCCGGGACCAAGGTAGAGCACGGCGACTGGCGGAGGTTTATGGAAGAGGCGGCTGAATAGCAGAGGCGCGTTTTGCCAAAACTGGTAGGGTAAAGGAGGGACCCTGCCATGGAATTGATGAATGCGAACCCTGCGCAAATCTGGCGCTTGCTGATTCCGCAAAGCTTCTGGATGTTTTCCGAGGAAGTTCCCGAAGACGAACTGATCTTCCATTATCGCGACCATATTTATTTTGTGAACCAGGATGGCTCGGTCTTGGCGCTGCCCAAGCCGGCCTGCTTTGAGACGCTGGATATGGGCACGCTGCTGGAGTATTTGGCTACGTCTGACGACACGATTGACTTTGACGACGAGGGCCAGTTTGACTACGGCTTTGTGCTGAAGCAGATGGGCTACATCGTCCCCGTCAGGGAGAAGCGGGAGAAGGCTACCTATCAGATCGAAATTATCAACACCGCCCTGCCAAAAGCGCACGGAACCCGCTACGAGATGAAGCATGTCGACTTCGTCTTCGCCCTCTATCACGCGCTGATGCGTTGCCACGAGCTGAACGCGAAAACCGACTGGGAGTACGAGCACGAAGTGAAGCGGATCGTGAAGGGCGATGCCAAATCGTCGGGGAAAGTGCAAGTGAATCTGTAATTTCTACTATTGGCATAGTGAAAAAAAGTGAATGATAGGGTATGATAAATGAGGTACATATGAAAGATTTGGTGAGGAGGAAGAAATCATGACAACTGCTGTTGAACGTCAAGGCGCATTTGTTTTCAAAGGGGGTCCTGTAACCCTGCTCGGTCCGGAAATCAAAGTGGGAGATACTGCTCCTAACTTCACCGTAGTAGGCGGCGACCTGTCCCCTGTTACACTGGACGATTCCAAAGGAACCGTGCGCATCATCTCTGTAATCCCGTCCATCGACACTGGCGTTTGCGACGCGCAAACTCGCCGCTTCAACGAAGAGGCTGCCGGTCTGGAAGGCGTAACTGTGCTGACTGTATCCGTTGACCTGCCATTCGCGCAAAACCGCTGGTGCGGTGCTGCTGGCATCGACAAAGTGAAAACTGTCTCTGACCACAAAGACCTGTCCTTCGGTACGGCTTACGGCGTAGCGATCAAGGAGTTCCGTCTTTTGTCCCGCGCTGTTTTCGTTGTCGATGCAAACGACAAGGTTGTCTATGCAGAATACGTGCCTGCTGCTGGCGAGCATCCAAACTACGAAGCTGCGATCGCTGCTGCGAAAGCTGCGAAGTAAGTTTCGCGCCATAAGCTGGTATTGAGGAAACCCCCTGTTCGTCCTGGAGACGAGAGGGGGTTTTTGCTTTTGCTGCGGTTGGGCCAGAGCGTTTCCTGTGTTTGGAAAAAAAGGCTTGACGATTTTGGTAACCAGTGGTTATATTATTACCAACGGTTACTAACCACTGGTTACTTCTTCGGTGGACATCAGATCAGGAGTGAAGCTTAATCATGGCAAGCAGACAGGAAGTACGTTCAGAGGAAACGAAGCGCGCCATCCTTGCTGCGGCGACAGCGCTTTTCGCGGAGCGGGGATTCGAAGCCGTCTCGATTCGCGAGATCGCCAAGGCCGCAGGCTGCTCCCATACGACGCTCTACATTTATTTCAAAGACAAGGAAGCGCTCCTGCATCAGCTCTCCAAAGGCCCGCTGCAAAGCCTGGCCGAGCAGATGGAGCGCACGCTGGCAGACGAAGCCGTACCCCCCGAGGCGAAGCTGCGCGAAATCAGCCGACAGTTCATCCGCTTTTGCCTCGGCAACCGCAACATGTACACGCTGTTTTTCATGGTGAAAGCATCCCGCATCGACGTCGAGCAGCCGGAAAAAGAGCTCCAGGCGCTGCGCACGCATTTGTTTGCGCTGCTGCGCCGGGCGATGCAGCTCTCCTTGCCCGAAGAGGTCGGGGAAGCGGAAGCGCTTGCGTTTTCACGGATTTACTTTTATACGTTGCACGGCATTGTCGGGACTTATACGCATTCAGAGGAAACGCTGGACGGTCTGCTGGAGAGATTGGCCCCGACGTTCGATCTCGCTGTCGACGTCATCCTCGCGGGCAGCAAACAACTGATGACAAGGAGTGGTTGAAGATGAAAGCAGAGCAAATCTCGGCGCATATATGGTGCATCAAGGCGTGGATGCTGATTCCCGTGCGCGTCTGGGCGGTGCTGGAGGAGGACGGCGTGACCCTGGTCGATGCGGGGATGCCGTTCATGGCAAAAGGCATTGCGGCTTTTTTGAAAAAACAGGGCGCGGGCCCGCTGAAGCGCATCTTGCTGACGCACGGCCACTCCGATCATGTCGGGGCCGTCCAAAAGCTCGTCGCGGCGGAGCAAGTGCCAGTGTATGCGCATCGGATCGAGATTCCGTACATGGAAGGCCGCGAGCTGTACCCGCGCCGCAAAAAACGGGAGTTCAACGTACAGGCTGGCCTGGCGCAGCCGCTGCCGGAAGCAGAAGGCGGAGGATTGGCCGCCATCGCCGGACTGCAGCCGTATTGGACGCCAGGCCATTCGCCAGGGCATGTCATCTACTATCACGAGCAGGATCGTGTGCTGTTGGCGGGCGACTTGTTTACGTCGAAGCGAGGCAGGCTGCATCGTCCTATGCCGATGTTCACCGCTGACATGACAGAGGCGGTGAAAAGCAGCCGGATTTTGCGGCAGCTTCAGCCGCTGCGGCTGGAAGTATGCCATGGCGATGCCGTGCACAATCCCGCCGAGCAACTCGACGGGTATTTGGCCGAAATGTCCCGCACCTTTTCCATTCCGGCGAGCACGCTACAGTAGGGACAAAAGCGCAAAGCTCAGTCGTGCGACAGTCTTTTGCTCATCAGGACGCTGCGGTAGTTGGTCGTGCTCCACTGCGCGTACGCGATGAAGCGATAGCCTTTTGCCGCGTAGTAGCGTCTGAGATGTTCCGCCCCTTCGGCCGTATCCAGCGCAAGTTCCGTGGCCCCGTCCGCGATCGCCAGCTCTTCTGCGCGCTGGATGAAGAGGCTGCCGATGCCGTGCTTGCGATAACGGTGATCGACAGCGAATTGGCCGAATTTGGCGACGAACGGCTCGTCGTACCAGGGCGTGCCTTTTGTCTTGGCTGGCGGATAGTAAGAAATGGTCGCGATGATTTGACCGTCAAGCAAGCCGACGAGACAGGTAGCGGAGGCGATTCTTTTCGCGGTAGTGGCTGCGTCCTGGCTCGCGGCGACAAAGTGGAAACCCATTTCGGCAAGCGTTTGATAAGCGGTGTTCAACAGGCGGGTCAATGCTTCCAGCGAGTCACGCTGCGGATCAAACTCGCGAATGAGCAGGCCGGAGCGTTCACTGACAGACGGTTCGGTCATCCTTATCTCTCCATTCTTTTGCGAGGCGCATGGCCGCGCCTCCAAGTGAATTTACTAGATAGAATAGCACGAATTTCCAAAAACGGTTGAAACGAATCGCTCTTTTTTTCGTCTAATGGGAGAGGTGATTGGATGAAAAAGGTAGAAAGGATAGCCGCGCTGTACGTGGCAACTGCCTTGCTCTTGGCAGGCTGCCAGATTGGCTGGGTCCATCAGCCGCATTCGCAACAGCTCGCCCAACCGCCGGAGCCTGTCATCGCGTGGCAAGGAAAAACAGCGGCGACGGTTCCGACCTCATCCTGCTGGAGCTACGAAAACGAGGCGGTCTGCAAAGATATGGCCGCTCCCCCGGAAGTGATCGGCGAACAAAAGCCCAAGCCGCTGCAGGTGAGTCCGGGAGCCGTGCTGACGGTTACGTTTTCGCCCCCGCCTACAGATGAATCGTTGACGGTTGCGCAATGGATCGGGACGAAGCGAATCGAGCAATTGCTGGAAAACGGCAACCAGTGGAAGGTGCCCGAGCAGCCAGGCTGGTATTTGTTCGACGTGCGCGGCCAGTGGAGCCAGGGAGATGCGGGACATGCCTTCGTGATTGAGGTCAGGCAAAACGGGCAGCAGCGCCCGCTGTAGCAGAAGCAGGTTGTCCTTGCGGCGGGTCTTTTTGCTATACTGGACAGCAGGGAATGCAGGGAAGACCTAAAGGAGAGACAACATGCAGGAAGAATTGATACGCTTTACGGCGGACGAGGCAGATGAGGGCCAGACGGTACGGGAAGTGCTGCAAAAGCGCTACGGTGTGTCGCGCCGCTTGCTGATCCGGGCCAAATTCAAAGGAACGATTACGCGCAACGGCACGCTCGTGTTTGTGAACGAACGGCTGCAAGCCGGGGATGAACTGGCTGTCATGGTAGACATAGAGGAAGAAGAGACGGTGGCTCCCGAAGAAATGCCGCTATGTATCCGCTACGAGGACGAGGACTTGATGGTGATCGCAAAGCCGGCCGGCCTGGTCGTGCATCCGACGGGCAACCATCCGGGAGGCACGCTTGCCAACGGCTTGATCGCCTATTGGAAAAAGCGCGGCGAAGCGAGAAGATTTCGCGCCGTCAACCGTCTGGACAAAGATACGTCTGGCTTGATGATTGTCGCGAAAAATCAGTGGGCGCACGAGCAGTTCAGCCGGATGCAGCAGGACCGGACGCTGCACCGCTATTACCAGGCGATTGCCGAGGGGATCATCGCTTCGGAGGAAGGGACGATTGATGCGCCGATCGGGCTTGCGGAAAACTCCTTTATCACGCGGCAGATTCGGCCGGATGGACAAGCGGCCGTCACGCACTATCGCGTGCTGGCTCGCGGTGACGGCATGACGTTCCTGGAGCTGAAGCTTGCGACGGGGCGCACCCATCAGATTCGGGTGCACATGCAGAGCATCGGGCATTCGCTCGCAGGCGACGACTTGTACGCAGGCGGGCGGGAGCATATCGGCAGGCAGGCGCTGCACGCTGCGCGGCTGTCTTTTGTCCACCCGCGCAGCAAGGAGACGATGGCGTTTGCAGAGCCGCTGCCAGACGACATGCAGGCGTTGTTGCAAAAGTTTTTTCCCGCGCTGCCTGTGCATGACAAGGAAGGGATGTAGCCGAAAAAATTCGGCAATTTCCTCTGGAAAGCTGAAAGCGTTTTCGATATGATAGAAGAAACAGAAAATACGCTGGTTGTCTGCGGGGAAAAATCCCGCAAGATTTTTTTCGGTAGCAGACAGACCCAGCTTGCGCCTGACGCATGTTTCGGCATAGTTGACAAGAGCTAGGGGGAACCCTCTTGTTTGTCATGCACCGGATGAGCGAACGGGGTGAGCTGGGTTTTTTTGTTGTACAGATAAGCATGGATAAGATTTTTATCCAGTAAAAGGGCAACGAAGGCTGTGCCAATCATTGACGCAGCCAGGATTGCTCACCCAAAGAAAAGGAGTGGAGCGCATGAAAGTAGTCTCCTATCGGCCAGACGAGCAAACGGCGTGGCGGGCAGGGCTGCTGCTTGGCGAAACAGTCAGGGACATCGCAAGCGCACTTCCAGGCGCGCCGAGCACGATGCAGGAGCTGCTGGAGCAGTGGGACGCGTGGA
Source organism: Brevibacillus sp. NSP2.1 (assembly GCF_000470975.2). NCBI lineage: Bacteria > Bacillati > Bacillota > Bacilli > Caryophanales > Paenibacillaceae > Brevibacillus > Brevibacillus sp. NSP2.1. The sequence goes on from NZ_CP048274.1 coordinate 1,770,777, forward strand.
GGGAGCGGCTGGCGTCGATTTCCGAAAGCGCACCTGCTTCCGAAACAGACGTGGCGTTGCAGGGGGTGCGTCTTGGATCGCCGTTGCCGCGTCCCGCCAGCTTTCGCGATTTTTACGCCTTCGAGGCGCATGTGAAAACGGCGCGAGCACGCCGCGGGCTGGAGATGATTCCCGAATGGTACGAGTTTCCCGTCTTTTACTTTTCCAACACGGCGGCTTTTAGCGGACCGGAGGCGAGCATTCGGCGGCCGAAGACGACCCGGTGGCTGGACTACGAGCTGGAAGTGGCTTGCGTCATCGGCAAGGCGGGGACGGATATCCCTGTAGAGCGGGCGCACGAGCATATTGCGGGCTACTCGATTCTCAACGACTGGAGCGCGCGCGATATCCAGCGCGAAGAGGTCAAGGTCGGGCTGGGGCCAGCCAAAGGCAAAGACTTCGCTACCTCGATGGGGCCGTGGCTGGTGACGCCAGACGAGCTGGAAGCTGTGCGTGTGCCGGGGGAAAAAGGCGACCGCTACGATCTCGCGATGGTGGCGCGGGTGAACGGCGTGGAGTACTCCCGCGGCAATTTGCGCGACATCCACTATACGTTTGCGGAAATGATCGCGCGCGCCTCGCAGGATTGCATGCTGTATCCGGGCGATGTCATCGGCTCCGGCACGGTTGGCACCGGCTGCATTTTGGAACTGGGGCCGGAACAGCACGGCTGGCTTGCGCCGGGCGATGTGGTCGAGCTGGAAGTCGAGCGCCTCGGCGTGCTCGTCAATACGATCAGCGAATAACGATGGAAAAAAGGGGGAAGCAGGATGGCTTTTTATCACCGCATGGGAGAAGTGCCGCAAAAGCGACACACGACTTTTTACAAGCCGGATGGAGAGCTGTACCGCGAGCAGGTCATGGGCACGAAAGGCTTTTCCGGGATTCAGTCGATTCTCTATCACCACAACCCGCCGACACAGGTGCGCGAGACGCGCAAATACGCGGACGTGCGCCTGGAACTTGTGGAGCAGGCGGATTTGAAGCATCAGCATTTCAAGACGTTTGACTTGCCGCCAGGGGGCGATCCGATTTTTGGCCGCCGCTATTTGCTCGGGAACAGCGACGTGGTCATGGGCGTCTGCTCGCCGACTGAGCCGATGGACTATTTTTACCGCAATGCGGACGGGGACGAAGTCGTGTTTGTCCACGAGGGCGAGGGCGAGCTGCAGACGATCTTCGGCACGATTGCGTACAGACCTGGCGATTATCTGGTCATCCCGATCGGCACGACGTACCGGATCGTGCCTGCGGTGCAGAGCCGCTTTTTGGTGATCGAGTCGCAAAACGAAATCGTCGCCCCTAAGCGCTATCGCAACGAGCACGGGCAATTGTTGGAACATTCGCCGTTTTGCGAACGGGATATACGCGTGCCGGAAAAGCTGGTGACGCACGTGGAGAGCGGCGACTTCGAAGTGCGCGTCAAACGGCAGTCCGTCGTCTACAGCTACTTTTTCGACTTCCATCCGTTTGATGTCGTGGGCTGGGACGGTTACTTGTATCCGTATGCGCTGAGTATTCACGATTTTGAGCCGATTACCGGCCGGATTCACCAGCCGCCGCCAGTCCACCAGACGTTTGCCGGACAAAACTTCGTCATCTGCTCGTTCGTCCCGCGCCTGTACGACTACCATCCGCAGGCGATCCCCGCGCCTTACTACCACAGTAATGTCGAGAGCGACGAGGTGTTATACTACGTAGATGGCAATTTTATGAGCAGAAAAGGCGTCTACGAAGGCTCGATCACGCTGCACCCGATGGGAATCCCCCACGGGCCGCACCCGGGCAAGGTCGAGGCCAGCATCGGCAAAAAAGAAACGAAGGAGCTGGCAGTGATGCTCGATACGTTCCAGCCGCTTTACGTCACGAAAGAGGCGTTGGCGGTAGAGGACGAAGCGTACATGTCGAGCTGGCTGCCGTCCGAGTGAACGACGTAAAAAGGCGGGATAGGAATGGAAATCGCGATTCGCGAACTGGAGCGACAGGACAAATACAAGCTGTTGATCGGCTGCATCATTCCGCGGCCGATCGCATGGGTAACTTCGCACGATGACAAGGGAGTCGTCAATGCCGCTCCCTTCAGCTACTTCAATGTCGCGAGCATCGAGCCGATGATGGTTTCTGTCGCCGTCATGCGCAAGCCGGGCAGCGTCAGAAAAGATACGGCGCGAAATATTTTGCAGACAGGCGAATTTGTCGTCAATATGGTGGACATCCACAATGTCGATGCGGTCAACCAGACCTCGGCAGACTATCCGCCAGACGTAAGCGAGGTAGACGCGCTCGGGCTGGAGGTTGGCCCGTCTGCGGCGGTCAAGGTTCCAAGGCTGCTTTCGTCGCGCATTCATTTTGAATGCAGGCTGCATCAGATTGTCGAGCTTGGCACCCCCACCACCTCCGATCTCATCATCGGTGAGGTCGTGCATGTGCATGCTGCCGACGAGCTGTATCACGCGGGCAGGATTGACCCGCACGCCTTTGCGCCTGTGAGCAGGCTGGCGGGGCATTCGTATGCGACGCTGGGCGATTTGTTTGACCGTCCGCGTCCTGTCTACGATCCTTCCGCCGGGTCCAAATAGCGCAGATGTTGTGCAAACAGAGAAAAACCGTTCCGGTGTGCGGCTGGAACGGTTTTTCTCGTGTCCGCTCGCGATCGCTAGTTCAGGCCGGGATAGCGGGAAATGGCGTCCGGCCTGATCCAACTGTTGTAGTCGGAGGCGGTCCCGGCATTGGCAGGCGTGCCGTAAGGGGTGGCGTTCGGCTCCAGCCCGAGCGGATGAACCACGCTTTGCTGGTAGTACAGCTCGCGATCGCTTTGAATGTAGGAGCGGTCCTGCCAGCCAGCCGGGGAGCATCCGCCTGTGAACAGGACCAGCAACAGGAGCACAAGTAGCGGCATAGTCGATCACCTCGTATGTAGCGTGACTTTTCTGTCCCGATTTCATACGGGCGAAGCGCATATCCGTCCAGGGACGGAGGACAAATCCCTCTGCGGGCCATTTTGCCGCTGGGCGCTCTCGGGTATCCTTAAAGACATAGAAGGCAAGCGGACACTGCAGAGAGGAAGGAATGGTACGATGGAAAGACGTCTATATCGCTCTTCGCAAGATAAACGATTGTTTGGGGTTTGTGGAGGGATCGCCCAGTTTTTGCGCGTGGACTCGACGCTCGTGCGCGTAGGGGTCGTCATTTTGACCGTTTGCACGGGAATCCCGATTTTGCTCTACATCCTTTTGGCGATGATTATGCCAAAAGAACCGCACTGGGCTTACGCGGGTGACGGGTTCGGCATGTACGATGCTCCGATGGCAGGACGTGCGCGCATGAACGACCTCGATTCGGAAATCGATCGCCTGGAAAAGCGGGCGCTGGTGCAGGAAGTTTATCGCCTGCGGGAAGAACTGAGCAAGTACAAAGGCTTGTAAAAAGTCGAGGGGAGAGGCTTCCTGCCGCGTGCGGGGGGCCTTTTTCCTATGCCGACAAGGCACGTCTCTTTTTTGCCGACACAAGAAGCCCTTCCTGGCGTTGTCGGCGGCGAAAAATCAGCGGAACGAAATCGGCAACTTCTGCGCTTTTCGGCATAACTTGTAAGGTGGGAGAATGTACATAGGGAGGGAGAAGCAGTGTATCTCGGCGTGTTCGATTTGAATCAGCGTTTGGAGCAAACCCGCAAAATGCTGCGGGAAAAGCAGCACCTGAAAAAGCTGATTGAAGAAGACATCCAAGAGCTTGAGAAAGATGTCCAGGCATTGGAAGCGATGACGAACAAAGAAAAGTACGCAACCAGCGGCCAGTGATAACCGATCGCTGACAACGACAGAAGGTCCCCAAACAGCAAAAAGTGGCGACTGCGCAAAAGGCAGACGGCCACTTTTTACATTGGTCCCGGATGGGGAAAGCAAAAGCTTGCCTGTCTACAGGCTGCTGCGCAAAAGGAAGAGAGACTCGGGCAACGGAATCGAGCCTTTTTGCCCCCGAAAGCTGCCCGCCGCCGCCGCGCAAAAGCGGGACGGCGGCATCACGGCGTTTTGGCGTTTCGCTAATTCGCATCTGCACCCGCGTCCGTGCAGACAGCGGCAGCGAGCAGTTTCTCGACGATCCCGGGGAGCAACTGAATCGCGGCGCTGTCGGTTCCGTACGTCTGGCTGTCCGCATAAGTGCCTTCCATCAGCAAGATCAGCGTGTAGGCCAGCTCGCGCGGATTCGCTGCGCCGAGGGCGACAGCGCGCTCCAAAAAGGCGTCGGAAATCCGCTTTTGATGCGCGCAGACCAGCTCGCGCACAGGATGGGCAGGGTCGGGAAACTCTACGGCGACGTTGAGGAAGCAGCAGCCGCGAAACTGTTTGGAGGACGCGCGGGCCGCCAGATCGGCAAAAAATTGGACGAGCTGTTCCCGCGGCCGCTCCGGATGCTTCGCCATGCTTTCCTCCCACTCTTGCCAGAAGGCCGCCTGCTTTTTTTGCATGTAGGCGAGGATCAGCGCTGTTTTCGAGGAAAACTGGCGGTAGACGCTCATTTTGTTCATTCCGGCCCGCTCCACGATGGCGTCGACACTGACGGCGTGGATGCCTTCCTGGTAAAAAAGCTCCTCGGCCGCCTGCAAAATCATTTCCTGCGCTTTTTCGCGGGGGACCCGGACTCGCTTCGTGGACGTCATCGGCGAATCAGACCCCATTTTACGCTTTCCACACGTCTGCGACGATCTCGAAGGAGCGCACGCGATCCTCGTGGCGGTACATTTGGGTCGTAATCATCAATTCATCCGCCTGGGTCGCCTCCAGTAGCTCCTGCAGCTTTTGCTTGACGGTGTCCGGGCTGCCGATGATCGAGGAGCGAAGCTGGGCTTGCACGGACATTTTTTCAAACTCGCTCCACAGCTCATCCATATTGTCTACAGGCGGCTGGATCGGTTTCAGATCGCCGCGGATGAGGTTGAGGAACGCCTGGTAGTGCGAGGTCGCCAGCCGCTCGGCAAGCTCATCCGTGTCGGCCGCCATGACGTTGACGCCCACCATGGCATACGGCTCGGACAGCACATCGGATGGACGGAAGCTGTGGCGGTACGTTTGCAGCGCAGGCAAGGTGTAATTGGGCGAAAAATGACCGGCAAACGCGAACGGCAGTCCGAGCAGCCCTGCGAGACGCGCCGAAAAATCGCTGGAGCCAAGCAGCCAGATCGGGATGTTCAAGCCTTCGCCGGGAATAGCCCGCAGCGCGCCGGCATTGTCGCTGGTGCGCGGACGCAAATACTCGCGCAGTTCTTCCAGCAGCTCGGGAAAATCGTCTCCGCCGATCCGCAGGTCGCGCCGCAATGCCCGGGCCGTGCGCTGGTCCGCGCCGGGAGCCCGTCCCAATCCGAGGTCAATACGTCCCGGATAGAGCGACTCCAGCGTGCCGAACTGCTCAGCGATAATCAGCGGGGCGTGATTGGGCAGCATAATCCCGCCGGAGCCGACGCGCATCGTCGAGGTGCCGCCCGCGATGTGGCCGATCAGCACAGCAGTGGCTGAGCTGGCGACACTGGGCATGGCGTGGTGCTCGGCGAGCCAGTAGCGGTGAAATCCCCACTTTTCAACCTTTTGCGCCAGGTCCAGGCTGTTTTGAAACGACTGGGCAGCCGTACTGCCTTCTACGATAGGAGCGAGATCCAGAACAGACAGCGGGATGTCGCGCAATGCTTTTGTCATGAAAAGAAACCTCCTCTGAGGGTCAATTTTGTTACTGATCGGTAACAAACGTACTTGCATCTTACGAAGAGGGAAGGGGGCTGTCAATGTTTCAATCGGCTGTGGCGGCACTTTGCGTCCTTTATAAAGTTTGCCGTTAAACCATTCCTTTCTTTAGTACTATATTCCATTATTTGTAAAATAAAACGAACTCTGAGTTTTTGCTGATCTAAAAAGAATATAAAAAAAGCTAAAAGGAACTGTCTAAAGTCTTTCAACATATAAGGAAGACTTGGAGCGTTGCTGGCGAAGCCAAAGAGTTTGGTGGTAAAATTAGGAAGAATGACATTCCTGCAAGGGGCCATAGGGTAGTAATGAATAACGCAATTTCCACTATATGTGAAGAATTAGGTGAGGGAATGAAACGGACGCAACTGTTTGTAGATTTGAAAATGAACAGAAAAACGGGTCCATTTTCTGATTTGCTAAGAGAGATGATCCAAACATTCCAAGAGGATGGATACGCAGAAGTGGAGGTATCTCAAGAAGTGAAAATAGACAACAATGAGTATTTAATCATTTTTCAATGCAATGGCTAATGAACATAACGAGTGAAGGCACCCATGCGGTGCTTTTTTCTTTTACACGCGCGTATCGTCTGGGAAAACGGGCGGTCTTGTCCACCTCATCATCGGTCGATGACGGAGCAACGTTTCCGAAATACAAAAAGAGGCGTCTCAAAGTCGAAAAATCGACTGTTGAGACAGCCCCTTTCAAGCGCAAGCCAAGCTGCGCAACCGCACATTTTTGCAGGTGCCTACTGCTTGGTCAAAATAAGCGGCCCATCCGCAGTAATCGCAATCGTGTGCTCGTACTGGGCCGACAGCTTGCCGTCGCGCGTTCTCGCCGTCCAACCGTCCTCGTCGATGGTCGCATGGTAAGTGCCGATATTGAGCATCGGCTCGATGGTGATGACCATGCCTTCCTTGAGGCGCTGGCCTCTGCCCGGAGGACCGAAGTGCGGAACGAACGGCTCCTCGTGCATTTCCTGCCCGATCCCGTGGCCCGTGAAGTCGCGGACAACCGAGTAGCCTTGCGCCTGGGCGTACGTTTGGATCGCGTGGGAAATGTCCCCGATCCGGTTGCCGACAACAGCTTGTTCAATCCCCAGGTACAGCGACTTTTCCGTGACCTCAAGCAGTTTTTTCGCTTCCGGGGAGACGGTGCCCACCTCGTACGACCAGGCGGAATCGGCCAGCCAGCCGTTTTTGCGCACGACCATGTCAATGGTGACGATATCTCCGTCGCGCAGCGGCTCCTTTTTCGGGAAGCCGTGGCAAATCACGTCGTTCACCGACGCGCAGGTGGCATATGGATAGCCGTGAAAGCCTTTTTGTTCAGGAGTGGCGCCATGGCTGGCCAAAAATTCTTCTACAAATTCATCAATTTCCCAGGTCGTGATCCCGGGACGAATCATCGACGCGATTTCGCGATGGCAGGCGGCCAAAATTTTGCCTGCGGCATGCATCAGTTCGATTTCTTCGGGTGTCTTGAGGATAATCATCGACTCTCTCCTTGTCCTCGCGTTAGTTCTCTTGCTCTCTACAGTATATAGTGTAGACCTGTTTGGGGCTAATTGCCACAGGCAAAACCGCATGGTAGGATGAGGAAGAACGAAACAACCGGGGGGTAGGTAGCGTGGACAAGTTTCAAGAGTATCTGGCGAACTACCAGATTCATGTAAAAGACGATATCGAAAAACGGATTGCGTTTATTCGCGAGCAAATTGACGGAAACGGGCTCGGCGGTGTGGTTGTCGGCATTTCCGGCGGTATCGACAGCGCGGTAACGGCTGCGCTGTGTGTACGCGCTCTCGGCCGCGATCGCGTCGTTGGCGTGTGGTTGCCCGCGTACTCGCAAAACGTCCATGCGGAAGACTCGCAGCGCCTGGCGGAAGCGATCGGACTCAACCTGCACACCGTCGATGTAGGCCCTGCCTACGATGCGCTCGTGCCCGCCATTGAAGGCGTGCTTGCGCTTGGCGACAAGACAAAAGGAAATACGAAAGCCCGTCTGCGCATGACCGTGCTGTACGCGATTGCCAATCAAAAAGGCTACCTCGTCGCGGATACGTGCAACCGCAGCGAAATTCACGTCGGCTATATGACCAAAGGCGGAGACGGACTGGCCGACTTCAACCCGGTGGCAAGCCTGACGAAGCACGAAATGCGCATCCTCGCAGCCGAGCTTGGCGTGCCGGAGTCGATTATTACCAAAGCACCTTCTGCCGATCTGTGGGAAGGCCAGACAGATGAGCAGGAAATGGGTTTTACGTACGAGGACCTCGACCGCCTGCTGATTACAGGCGAGACCAGACCGGAAGCAAAAGAACGGATCGACTACCTGCACCGCATCTCGGAGCACAAGCGCAATCTGATGCCAGGTATTTAATATGGCCGACTACAAGCTGTTTACCAGTTGCCTGTGGCAGACGACCAGCGCCGTCGTTTCGACGGACGATCGGCTCTACCTGTTTGACCCGGCCTATTTTCCGCACGAGATCGAGGCGATTGCCGACTACGTGCAAAGCGTGCGAGACGGGCGGGAGCTCGTTCTCGTCCTGACGCACGGCGACTGGGATCACATCGCGGGCTACCCTCGCTTCCCGGACGCCAGGCTGATCGGGCACAAACAGATTGCGTCGCCTGAGCGGCTTGCCAAACAACTGCGGAAAACAAACCGATTTGACGGCTCGTACTATGTGCATCGCCCGTACGAGCTGGTTCCCCCTCTGTTTGACAAGCTGGTCGAGCAGACGGAAGCGTGGGAGGAAGTAAAATTTCTCCCCGTGCCCGGGCATAAGCAAGACCAGTTGGCGACGCTTTTTTGCGCGCAAAAGCTGCTCGTGGCAGGCGACATGCTCTCCAATCTCGAGTTTCCTTTTATTGCGGACAGTAGCGACTATGCAGCCAGTCTGGCCGCGATCCAGAAGCTGGTGGAGGACGGCGAGATCGCGGAGGTCGTGCCGGGGCACGGCGTCCCGGCGAAAGGGCGCGAGGAAATCATGCACCGGATCAGGCGCGACCAGCAGTATCTGCACGATACGCGAACGCTCATCTTCGAAGGGGTGGCAGCCGGACTGGACGAACAGACCTTGACCGAGTGTTTTGGGCAAATTTGTTACGACGGCCAGCCGATCAACGAACATTTGCGCGATGCCCACGAGCAGAACCGGGTGCAACTGATGAAGGAAGCCAAGTCGCTTACGGGTTGATTATTGGGTGGTTTTGTACGATAATAGAGGTTACGCACAAAACTTTCGAGGAAAGAGGTGGAACAGATGTCGACGACTGAATTGATGCTGCGAACAAGTCTGGAAGGCCGCGTGAAGCGTACGTTGCAAACGTATTTCCGCCGTCCTAACGACGTGTTGGTAAAGGAAAGCCTCGGAGCGAACGGCCTGTCCCCAGAACAAGTGGAAGTTACGATGGAGCTCTTGACACAAGGCTATACTGTTGCTGAAATCATTGAGCAACTGCGGAATAAAGGCTACTTCGCATAAGCTGCACAGGAAAAAGACCGGACTGACAAGCATTTGTCGGTACCGGCCTTTTTTATTTGTCCGAAGCGAAGCGCTGTGGCCGTCAAGGCGACGTGCGGCTTTGCGACAGCGAGCGGCGCCCTTTTTTCCGGCGATACAACTGCAAAGCTCCGTGCACCAAAAAGTAGCTGGCGAATGCGACGAAGAGGCCCATTACGGCGCTTCCCGTGAAGTAAGCCAGCCCCTTGTCCTGCATCCAGACGAGCCACTCCCGCCAGGCGGCCTGATGCGGGCCTGTGGGATGCTGTAACGGTTTGCCGACTAAAGCGTACCCAATATTGTAGTTGATGACCATGAAGATCGGCAGGACGAGCTTTCCGATGACAAACGCGATCAAGCCGGCCGGCAAGCTGGCGCGAAACAGCCTGACCAGCGGAAAGAGCAGCAAAAAGGCGAGGCCAAAGGTAGGCAAGGTGATAAACTCCACAAAAATTCCTACCGAAAAGCCGCGGGCGACAAAAGACGGGGCACCCTTCATGCGGATCAGCTTGTAGTATTCGAGTTTCAGTTTTCGATACAGTTTGGTCCACATCCGCTGTCCCTCGTTTGTCGTGTGGTCATGTGCTGCCGTTTTCGTCGGATCAACAAGAGTATGTCCAGTTTTCTATAGATTCATAGCTTTCCCCGTCCCCGCCGCCAACAAAAGCGTATCATTTGTGAATGGTACTATCTTTTGGCATAATGGAGAGGGCAGACCTGCAAGAAAAGTGGTGGACTTTCATGACAGAGGTTATGGGAACATTTGGCGACTATATTGCGCAGTACGGTTATGGAGCTCTGTTTGGCTTGTTTTTTCTGGGAATTTTGGGGATGCCGCTGCCGGAAGAGACCTTGCTCGTTTTCTCCGGGTTTTTGGTTTCGACTGGCCAACTCGCATACTGGCCTACTTTTCTGGTCTGCTTCTTGGGCTCTGTAACGGCGATGACGACGGCTTACTGGATCGGCCGGACATTGGGCTTCCCTTTTCTGGAGCGCTACGGAAAACGGCTCGGAATGGGCTACACCGTCTATAAAAAAACGGAAGAATGGTTCAACCGCGTAGGAAAATGGGCGCTGCCGCTCGGCTACTTTATTCCGGGCGTGCGCCAGTTTACTGCCTACTTTGCAGGGATTACAAGACTGCCATTTCCGACCTTCCTGCTGTACACGTATGCGGGCGGACTGTTTTGGAGCCTGCTGTTCGTCACCTTGGGATGGCAGTTGGGAGAGCGCTGGGACGAGCTGTTCAATCTCATCTCGCGCAATTTGGCGATCTTCTTTATCGCGGTGTTCGCAATCATTGCGGCCTGGTCGTACTTTCGGCATCAGGCGAGTTTGAAAAAGCAAAAACGGAGGGGAATGCAATGAGTGAAGAGAATCGGCAGGAAAACCAGCAGGCAAGCCAGCTTCCGGCAGTGCGCCAGCCGGAGCAGCTCGTTCCGATCGAATTGCCGGAGGTGCATCAGCGCTTTTACGATAAACTGCGAGCCAAGATCGAGGCATTTATTAAAGACAAGGGCGTAAACGACACGGTCGCCAGCTATATTTTGCTCGCGCCCGACCTGTTCGTGCTGCTTGCCCGCCTGCTGCTCGACAAGCGCGTCGGCGTCCAGTCCAAGGCGGTTGCCGGAGTGGCTGTTGCGTACTTCATTACGCCGATCGACTTTATTCCGGAGGCGCTTGTGGGAGGCTTTGGCCTGCTGGACGACGTCATTTTGGCCGTCTACGCCCTGCGCCGGATTTTGGTGGACGTGGACGAAAAAATCGTTCGCGAGCATTGGAACGGCAAAGATGACTTGCTCGCCGTCATTACCAAGGTCGTGAAGTCGGCGGATGACCTCGTCGGCAAAAAAATCGTGAAAAAGCTGGAAGAAACTTTGTTCCGAAAAAAATAAACAGGATGGGACACAGATGACAAAATATTTGCTTGATTATCAAGAGGGAGAGCGTGTTGTCGCTTTTTGCCTGGTGAAGAACAAGGAAGCCGGGGTCGCAAGCAACCAGAGCGAGTATTTGAATCTGGAACTGGGAGATCGCTCCGGGACGATCATGGCGAAGTTGTGGGACGTCAGCCCGGAAATGAAAGAGTGGATCGCCGTCAAATCGGTCGTAAAAATTGATGCCACCGTCCAGTTGTACCGGGGGAAAAAGCAACTGGTGATCCAGCGCATCCGCCCGGCAGCGGCATCAGACGAAGTCGCGATGGAGTCGCTCATCCCTGTGTCGCCTGTTCCGGTGGACGAGCTGTGGGCGAAGCTGGAAGCGACAGTGGACAGCTTGAAGAGCAACACGCTCAAGGCGATCATCCGGGAGGCGCTCGCCACGGAGGAGATCAGGGACCGGCTCCGCCATTACCCGGCAGGGGTGCGGATGCACCACAACTACTATCACGGGCTTTTGGAGCATATCGTCTCGTTGCTGACAGCGGCGCAAAGCTTGCTGCCGCTCTATCCGCAGGTCGACAGGGACGTCTTGTACGCGACCTGCATCCTGCACGATATCGGCAAGCTGTACGAGCTGTCTGACCCGATCGCCCCGGATTACACCACGCCAGGCCAACTGATCGGCCATCTGGTTATGGGCGTAGAGATGGTGAGCGGCATTTGCCGCAAGCTCGACATTCCGCTGGGGGATGCCGAAGTGCTGCATCTCAAGCATTGCATCCTGAGCCACCACGGGGAAGTGGAAAACGGCTGGGGAAGCGCAGTATCCGGCAAGACGCCGACTGCGGTCCTGTTCCACTACCTCGACCAGATTGACAGTAAAATGAATGCGCTCGGACAGACGCTTGCCGACATGAGCGAAGACGAAGAATGGGCGTACGCCGGAGCGCTCAGACGAAAAGTTTGGCGGGGCTATTAACGTATCCGCAGCCTTGCTAGAGAAACGAGACGAGGACAAAGGCCAACTGCGCGAATCAGACAGTTGGCCTTTTTGCTTGCCGCCGGACGGACAGGGATTTTTCCGGGAGCTTTGGCGGCGCAAGTTTTCTGAAACCTTTTCCTTGCAAGGGCGTCTTACTAGATGATTGGCTTTGCAAAGGAGGAGAATCTGTGAAAAAAAGGAGCAAAATGGCTGTGCTTTTGCTGGCAGCCAGCGTACTGGCCGCGCCGGGAGTTCCGTTTGCGCCGGCTCACGTTTACGCCTACGACGGCAAATCTGATCTCGACATCATTCCGTTGCCAGACGACATGCGCAAGCTATTGGTCGAGCTGCGGGACGATTACGTGCCAGCGCTGTCGGAGCTGCATGTCGATTCGATCGGCACAGGCAGCAAATCCGAGACGATCATTTCTCTGTCCGACAGGAAAAACGTCATTACGGCAGGGGTATCTTTGGAACTGGTCGTCGATGCTGACGGCAACATTACGTCCCTGGAGCTGAAAGGCGCAGATCGGGACAAGTCGAAAAAATGGGACAAAAAACAAAGCTATCAAAAGCTGAGCGATTTTATCCGCGAGCAGGTGCCTGTCAGCCACGTCATCGCTGCCCAACCGATGCTCTCGACGGATCGGAGGTCGCAGCTCGACCAGTTGGCCGTCGTGTCTTTTTACCCGTTGCTCAACGATGTCTGGGTGAAAAAAGAAATGGGCCGCGCGTTCATAGACGCGTCCGGGCAAATTGTCCAGTTTCATCAGGAAAAAATCAAGCTGCCGCTGGCGTCGGAGGTGGCTGACCCGAAAAAAGCGATTCCGCTGGAGAAGGCGAAACGCGAGTGGGAAAACCAGCTTCGCATGCAACTCGTGTACGACGCGGCCGCGGGCAAGCTGGTGTACGAGCCGACAGAGCTGCCGGTAATTGACGCCGTGACCGGAGAAGTCGTCCCTGCTGTGTACAGCAAAGAGAGCGAGGTTCTCAAGCTGAAAGGCTCGGCTGACAACAGCATCTGGGGCGACCGCAAAAAAATGGAGCAGTGGCTGGAGGCGACGTTCAAGCTGCGCGTGAATACGCTGACGTTCCAGGCGCCATCGGAGAAAGCGAAAAAGCGGGATACCGATCTGTACGAGTGGAACGCGAGAATGTACCAGAGCGCCTCTGTTCTGGTCGACCGCAAAACGAAGTCGCTCATCGAGTTCAGGCTCGACGGATCGGCAGAGAAAGAGCTGGAAAAGCCGTTGCAAGCCGAAGAGGCGAAGGCGCTGGCGCTCGAATTTGCCGAGAAGCATTTGCTGACCAAGGAACAGTCCTTCGTGGTGCGAAAAACCCGCCAGCTTGACAATTTGCCTGGCTGGGCAGACCAAAATCTCGTCCGGCCGATCTACAGCTACGCCTTCTTCCCGCACAGCAATGACATCCCGGCCAAAACGCCGCTGTTCACGGTCGAGGTGGACGCGAAAAAGGGAACGGTCGTGGCAGCAAAGGTGAACGAAATCCCAGCCATGCCTGCGACCATCGATCAGTCGGGCGTCATCGGCGAGGAAAAAGCGAAGCAAGCTTTTGTGCAAAGCATGGTCCTGCGCCTGGCGTACGACTACCCGAAGGTGGGGGGACAGACTGCGACCACTCCGCAGCTCGTCTATTTGCCAACGGCCGATACGGAAGCGATGCAGGTGGACGCGGCTACAGGCGAAGTCGTGGACAGTTGGATCGAGTGGACAGCATCATACTAGACAGGCAGTGGCCCGGCATCGCGACAGAGCGTGCCGGGTTCTTCTATGGCTTATTCCTTCGCAAATGGCCGGGCTTGCAGCTTTTCTTTTCAAAATAGACAAACACTTCACGGCTGGTAGGATTTTTTTTCTTTTTGTAGAATAACTTCTTGATTCCCATTTGATTTGGCAAAAATGCCGATCACGAGAAGGAGAAAGTGCATGAAACGGCCAACCTATACCCTACCAAGTATTGTCAAGAAGGTATTCCGGTCCGGTGAGCGCTCCCTCCCACGTACGGAGATTTGTTCCCGGATGGAAGCGAATGAGCTGACTGCTTTGATGGATCTGGACAGTTCGACACTACTTGATAAAGTGTTGAAGATGGAGCAGTCGCCAGTGCGGGTTGCCAGCTCGGAGGCGATTGTGGAGATCACCTACCAGCCTCATCAGGTGTACGACCTGGCGTATCGCTTTTTGCGCGACACGCAAGCGCCGAAAAAGCTGGAGCAGATCGTCGCAGAGCTGCGCCGTCAGACGCAGTTTGGCTGGAACCAGATCCTTCGCATGTTGCAACTGGAACGCGACCCTCGCTTTGTGCAGTACCAAGGTGACGACAGATGGTTTTTGGCAGAGTGGACACAAGCGAATGACCAGGTGTACGATTTTTGCCGGGACAATGGTATCACGCAAGTAGCTGCCCGCTCGCTTGTTCATTTTTTGGAGCAAGAAGTGAGGATAGCGGCAGATGCTGCTTTTCTGCCCATGCTGGACGACCGTTTCCGGATTGAGGGAGATACGCTGTATATCATTGCGCGCAGTGATGTGACCGATGAGGAGCTGGCTGCGGAAGAAATCGCAGCGGCAGACTCTTCTGAATCGATAGCCATCATCGAGAATGAAACAGAGGAAGTTGCCCCCGAATCAGTGAATCTTTTGCAGCAGGCAACCGAACAGCAGGAACCAATTTTTACCAAGGAGGAAACGAACATGACAAACGCTACGAACACGCGAGTGCTGGAGGAAGTACAACAATTGCTGCAGCAGGCGATCAGCCGCCTGGAAGGCCGCAACCAGGAGATGTCCCAGGAGGTTGTCGCCCATTTTCAACAAAGCAATATGCAAGCTATAGAAGTGCTGATGAAAGAGAAACATAAGCATGAGCAGATCGTGCTTGGCATTCAGCAAGTACTGGCGACCAGTGAGCAACAATGAGTAAGCTTGAGGCCACGATCCGGTTGGAACAGCGATTTGATTTGCTGCGCGACGTCATCGCGAGTTATCGGATTCGCCTTCAAGACATGGAGCAGGAAGTGGTGGAACTTTTTGCCGCCAACCAGCTCTCTGCTATTTCTGCATGCATGAGCGAGAAGCAGCGCATCGTCCGGTTGATGAACCGCCTGGAGCTGTTTATCAGCCAATGGGAAGGCAAAAGTGATGTGGGAATCGCTCATGAACCAAAACGAGAACACTTGAACACATGATGGAAAATGCGGTAAAATAGGGGGATTGTGCAGGATTCCCCGCGCATGCCGCGTGGGATGGAAAGGAGATCCAAACCCTCTATGTCAGTAGGAAGAAACGAACTGTGCCCTTGCGGGAGCGGAAAAAAATACAAGAAATGCTGTGGGGTAGTCACTCCGATTGCGGAGCTGCGCAGCCGTCACGAGCAAAAATTGCAGAAGGAATACGCGGGCTGGGTGGAGCGCCTGAATCATTTCGTTGGCGGCAATGTGACCAGCGAGACGATTCAGGAAGCGCGCAGCCGGTTTGCGGCAGAAGTCGGCCTGACCGAAGAAGAGGTCACGCGTCCAGAGTGGGCCGCGCATTTCTTCAACTGGTGTGTCCTGGATGTAAGAACAGGCGGAAGCACGTTGCTTGAGAACTACATCAAGCAGCACGGTCGCCGGATGGAGCCTGATCTTCGCCGTGCTTTTGCCGACTTGCATCTGAATGTGTACGAAATCATGGAGGTTGAGCGGGATGTCATGACCGTTCAACAGCCGCTCACGCTGGAGAAGCATTACATCCTGCGATCCAACAGCCTGAGCGTCATGCCTGGGCAAATCATCGTGGGACGTCTCTTGAACCTGGGGCTGCGCAACATGCTGTTTTCCGGCAGCATCATTTTGCAGCCGCACGTCAAGGACAGCTTGCTGGAATGGCTGAAGGAGCATCCGGAAGTCGAAGAAGCGGCGGTCGACACGAGCAAACGGGTGTACACCACGGCGCTGTACCGTTTTATTGTCCAGTTTGGCGGAACGGACAACGGACAGGCAGGAGCGGGCCAAAGCTCCTTGCTCCGTCGCACGTATCCGTTGCAAAATCGCGAGCAACTGCTCAAGGCGATTGAGGCAAACCCTGCTTTCGAACTGAAAAAGTCCGACGGTACAAAAGAAGTGTGGGTGTATGCCACGCGCAAGGAAGAGCACCTGTTCCCGGCTTTGAAGGATGCGCTCCTGGAGCTGTATGAAGTGCAGGCAGAGGTGCTGCTTGAGGATGACAAGCTGTATCTGGAAGGATACGCACCGGATCTGGAGGAAGTAGCGCAGTTGCTGTTGCTGCTTGCCTACGAGCAGGAGGAAGAGATTCGCGTCCTGACCTCGACCGGCTCCAAGCTGTCCAAAGGCACCTTGTTTATTACCAGCCAGCCTACGCTGCCGCCGAAGGTTTTGCAGTGGGCCGTGCAAACGTATTTTGCGGAAAAATGGCTGGTGACGCCACACGAAGCGTTGGAAGAGCTGGCCCCTGTCCTGGTTGCGGCAACCGACAGCAAAGAGCTGCACGCCAAGCTGGAGAGCCTGCTGGAGCAGTTGGAGCAAGACCATAAAGTAGGACAAGGCCTTGCGCGCTACATTCGGATGGATATGTTGCGCCCGCGTCTGTCGCTTCAAAACGACAGCCTGCACGTGAACAACCTGCTCACCCGCCCGCTGATCGAAGGCTTGCCGGAGAGCGTGTACACGGTCCACCCGGACAGGCTCGCCGACATCAACCGCTTCGTTCAGGAGATGACGGACGGCAAGTCGGAAGCAACTGTCAAAAAGTACGACGAGGTTATGAACAACTTCCGCTCTTTTGTAAGAGGCGCGTTCGGTCCTTCGTTTACATGGGAACAACTGCGCAAGGAAGATCTGGCTTACTTCCTCGTGCACGATATTTACACACGCGCGGATGCCGTGACGAAGACGTTGGCAACGAACCTGTTGTCGGTCATGACCGCTTTCTTCAAATGGCTGGACAAGCACAGCAAGACAAGCTTGCATGCGAACATGCAGTCCTTGTTTGCCGAGTTGAAAGAAAGCTTGCCGGAAGCCTACCGCATGCGCGGTCTGCTGGAAAAAGCAGCGAACCAGAATCTGTACGGCCAGGCGACTGTGCCGAAGGATGTCGCAGAAGAAGCGCTGGTCGTGCTTGGCGCCGACGCCGACGGTTTGGTAGTCAAACGCCCTGACGGCGAGAAAATGACGCTGGCTGTAGCGGCAGATGTGAAAGACGTGCTGACATCTGACTGGATCGTCTCCGGTCTGGTCGGCAAAGGCGAGGACGGCCTCTGGCGCCTGTATGGCACGCCTGAGCTGTACCCGCCCGTCATTGCCCAACTGCTGGGAGTGCGGACTGGCGTGTTGGTCTAACCAACAGCTTGATCGACAAACAAACAAAACCCGAGGAAAAGGCTCCTCGGGTTTTTTCTTTCCTTCCTGATGCCAGGACACGCTTACCGTGCCCATTCTCGCAGCGTCTTGTCTTTTGGCAGCAAAAGTCCGACGAAGCCGATCAACGGCAACGCGGAGCAGAGCGTGATGACGAAGCCAAGGCCGAAGATGTCTGCCAAATAGCCGAACACGAGCGCGCCCATGCCGCCCATCCCGAATGCCAGGCCGATAATCAGGCCGGATACGGTGCCGATTTTGCCCGGCAGAAGCTCCTGGGCGTAGACGACTGTGACCGAAAAGCTGGAAAGCATGATAAAGCCGCTTACGACCAAGAGCGGAAAGGCCCAGAACCCGGAGACGTATGGTGTCAACAAGGTGAACGGCAGCGATCCGAGCGTCGAGAGAATCAGCAGATTGCGTTTTCCGAACCGATCCGAGAGCGGGCCGCCGAAGAAGGTCCCGACGGCTCCGGCGAACAGGAAGCCGAACACGACGAGTTGGGCGCTGGAATAGTCCATGTGCTTGATGTACATCAAGTAAAACTGGTAAAAGCTCTGATAGCCTGCGTTCATCCACGAGCGGACGCTGACGATCAGAATCAGCAGCCAGAGGGCGATCAGCCGCTGCTTGCGATTCGTGTACGCGACGACGGCGGCAGCCGTTTTCTTCATTCGTTGCTGGCCGCGATACCAGAGCGCCACGTAGAGCAGGACGCAGCTTGCCAATACGGCTGGCAGCAAAAACCAGGCTGCGCCAGGCTGGCCGAGATTGGCGAACACGAGAATGGTCATCAGCGGTGCCAGCGCTTGCCCGGCGTTTCCCCCTACCTGGAAGATCGATTGCCCCAGGCCGCGGCGAGGGCCAGACGCCTGATGGGCGAAGCGGGACGCCTCCGGGTGGAAGACGGCCGAGCCGATTCCGACGCAGGCAACGGCGACGAGCACGAGGTAGTAACTGCCCGCAAACGCGAGCGCGAGCATCCCGATCCCCGAGACGAGCAAGGCGAGCGGCGGCAAAAACGGTTGCGATTTGCGATCGGAATAGTAGCCGACTACCGGCTGCAGGACGGAGGAAGTCAAGTTCATGACCAACAGGATGACCCCTACCTGCGTGAAGGTCAACGCAAGATTTTTTTCCACGATCGGAAGCAGGGCGGGAATGACCGCTTGCAGGCTGTCGTTCAGCAAATGAACGAGGCTGATGGCAAACAGCATGCGGTAGACGGTAGGTGCCGCTTTCCCCCCGCCGGATGCCTGGAGCGGCGTAGATGTGGCACTCATGTCAGTTCATCTCCATTTAGTTGTAGTGTAAAAAAACAGCGCAATTACCCATGTACCCTCTGTTCGCCCACGCACTTTTTCTCACTGTAGCACGGAATAGAGGGAGGCGTCATTACTGTCTGGACGGCATATGGCGGCAAGACATAACGGCTTTCTGGCGAGGAAGTTTTCAACCCGGTAGGTAAATGCCAGAGCGTTGTCGAAAAAGATGGGAAAGAAGATGGACTAGACCATGAGCAAAAGGCTGGGAGGAGTGCCAAAGTGCTGAAAGGGATGACCGAATACTGGCTATGCGTGGGTGGAGCCAACGTGGACGTGCAAGGAGTCACTTCTGCCAGATTGCTGCCTGGGACGAGCAATCCAGGGCATGTTCAGCAAGTGGCAGGCGGAGTAGCTCGAAATGTGGCGGAAAATCTGGGGTGGTTGGGGGAAGAAGTGCAGCTCTTCGCTCTCGTAGGGGAAGACGCTGACGGAGAATGGTTGAGACAAGTGACGGCCAAAAGCGGAGTAGCGACGCATGGAATGGTGCGAATCGCCGGCAAATCGACAGGACGGTATTTGGCGATTCGCGACCTCGATGGCGAGCTGTACACAGCCGTGGCCGATATGGAAGTCAATGAAGCGTGGACAGACGAGCTGGTTCAGCATGCCCTGGAGCGCCTGCCGCATGCAGCGGGGCTGTTTATGGATGCGAACCTGCCTGTTGCTGTCATGCGCGTTTTTGTAGACGAAGCAAACCGATTGGGAAAAATCGTGGTGGTCGATCCCGTCTCTGTGAAAAAGGCGGAAAAATGGCGGCCGTTTTTGCCGGGAGTCCGCGTGCTGATCGCGAGCATTGACGAGGTCGAGGTGCTGTGCGGCCAATCGCTCCACTCCTTTAGCGACGTGGAAGCGTGTGCAAAGCGGCTGCTCGAGCAGGGACTCCATCAGCTTATGGTGAACTGCGGCGAGGCTGGCCTGTATCTGTGCCGCCAGGAAGAGTCCATCTGGGTAACGGCTCCTCCTACGCCGATCTGCGAAGCGGCGTGTGATGCATTTGCCGCGGGGATTATTTACGCGCAGCGGATGACGCCCCTGCTCCGAGAGCAAGCGGCTTACGGAATGGCGCTCGCCGAGTTGAGCCAGCACAAAACGGGCGATTACGACCTGCGCGCGCTTTTGCAGCGAAAAGAGTTTTTTGCCGGAAAAGAAATGCAGATTTTCGAGCGGGAATGAGAATACATAAGATGACGTACACTACTTGCGTATCAGCAGCGAGGAGGAGTGTACATGGAAAAGAAATCGAACGACGTAAACGGCAAGCAGGAAAGTCACGTGCGCCAAGGCGGCGATTCTCACCGCTCCAAGCAAAAGCAGCCGGAGGGTCCCGTACAAGGTTTTAGCCAGGCGCCAAAAGGCTTGCAATAACAAACAAAAAGCCTCCCCCATCGACAAAAACGGTGGGGGAGTTTCTCTTGTAAGGAACATTTTTCTACAAATGAAGACAATCCTGTGATACAATATCTGAATCAGATGATTACCAACAGAAGAAAATATTAGTGCATCTGGTTGAGTGGCACTGTTCACAATTGTGCCTCCCTTTTCTTTTGTCAAAAAGCGTGCGCGAACAAGGAGATTGATACATATGCCAGAAACTGTTGTAAAAACACGCGCTTCTGCTCCACGCAAGAAAAAACAGCCGACCCGCAGCCGCAAGCTGCGCAGGTTCCTGATGATTTTCACATTGACGGTCCTGTTGTTGGTAGGCGGAGTTGCCGGAGCAATTTATTGGAAAATTGAAGACACTCTGGATGTAGTAACAAAGCCGGTAGAAAATGGTTTTGCTTCGGAAGCTTCGAAAAATGCGGACCCGGTTTACCACGCCGACAAGCCGATGTCCTTCATCTTGCTCGGCTCCGACTCGCGTCCCGAGACAGGCTCGATGAACACGGACGTCATGATCGTCGCGGTCGCCAATCCACAGACGAAAAAAGTGACGATGGTATCCATCCCGCGCGATACACGGGTGAAAATTCCGGGATATCGCGACTACCACAAGATCAACTCGGTTTACGCCAACGGCGAGGCAGAGCGGAGACAGGCAGAGCGCAACAACCAGACGCCGACCGAAGACGGCATTTCCTTGACGAAGAAAACGTTGAACGAAATTTTGGGGATTCCGATTGAGCATTACGTCGCTGTCGACTTTGACGGCTTCAAGGCGGTAATCGACGAGCTGGGCGGAGTCGAGGTCAACGTCGACCGCAAGCTCGTGTACGACGATCCGACCGACGACACGCACATCAATCTGAATCCGGGACTCCAGACGCTGAACGGCGAGCAGGCACTTGGCTACGTGCGCCACCGCCACGACAATCGCGGAACGAAATACTACTCTAGCGACTTCGATCGCAACCGCCGCCAGCAGGAAGTGATCCGCGCCGTTGTCGACAAAGTCGGTTCCCTGGACGGCTTGACCAAAATTTTTAACATCATGGAAGTAGGCGCGAAGCACATCCATACCGACCTGTCCAAAGAGCAGATCAAAGGGTTGGCCTATGATTTCAAAGGCTTCAACGCTTCTACCTTGACCACGCTCGACAACGGAGCGTACTGGCAGGGCGGATATACGTTCCTGGAAAAAGAAAAGCTGGAGCTGATCCGCAGCTCCTTGCAGGCGGAGATGGGCCTGTCCGGCAAAGTAGTCGCACAGTTGAACAACTCCCCGATCCTCGGAGCGGGTGAATCATCGGTTGCCTCCAGCAGCAGCAAGTCGACCAAAAATAGAACGACAGAATCAGCGGCTCCGGCGACTTCCAAGCCGAAAGCGACAGAGGAGCCGAAAAAGCAGACGGAGCCGATCGAAGTAGCGGAAGGACAGGAGCTTGCGGAAGAGGGCGCCGCTCCTCCCCCGGATGTAGTCAGTCCCGAGCAGCCTCAAGGCCAGACCACTGTGCCTGACGCGCAGACGCCAGCTTCGAATAGGAATGCGACCCAGCCGCCTTCCGCACCAGCAGGCAATACCGGAACACCGGCGCCGCCGCCAGACATCGTTTCCCCTCCTGTCACCGGGCAGGACAGCGGAGCGACGCAAGGCAGCCCGACAAGCAAATCATAAGTACGCCAAACAGGCACTCGCTTCTTTCTTTCGGAAGAGCGGGTGCTTTTTTTTCGACATAGCCAAGCATTTCTATTTTCAATAGATTTTTTTTTACGAAAAATGAAACGAAAGGTTTAGAAAACACCAATTTCGTGGTACAATAATAATATGCTGATAAGACAGATTAATCAGATAATTAAGGACCTGACTGGAGGGATTTGGATGACGATTTTCTTGGTGAACCTGTTTCTGGTGATTGCCTTTGTGTACCTCATCAGCCGCCAACAAAATGAAGAGCTTGTGTACGACGAAGATTTTTTCCTCCAGAACCCCTCAGCGCTGGAAGAATATCAGCAGATGCCGATCGATTTCCAACACGCCTTTTTCCGCAAGCACAAAGAGTGGATTAAGGAAAAATATATGCGCGGGGAAAGCTACATTTTAGGCTATTGCCCGAACAAGGAAGTAAGACGCGCGTGGCTCTCTGAATTTATGAACCAAAAAAATATGAACAATACACCGACCCCTTCCTGAGTGAAGGGGTTTTTCGTGTCCGGGGCAATCGTGCTATACTTCTAGCTGGATAAGGAATAACGCAACTAACAGGAGGAACCATTTACGTGCTGCAATTATTGGTCGAAAAACTAAATCAACTGCTGTCTGCGCGAGGAATGATTACGGATATCGTCTTGCGCTCGGACCGCTCTTTGCTCGAAGACGAGGAAATGCGTGAAGTGATGATTTCCTTCGCGGGCACCTTTGAAGAAGAACAGCCTGTAGCTACCATTCATCTGTTTTTGCTGGAAGATGAAAAAAGCTGCGAGGTAGAGGTCGAGATCGCGTATCCGTACGAGCTGGCGGCAGAACAGATCCAGGCGTTGTGGGCGCAGGCCAGAAGCCGGGTGGCGGAGTGCTCGCTGTCGGAAAAGCGCCGTTACATAGAGCCAGGCAAGCTCGCCGAGACGAGCGTGCAGGTGGACTATCACTTTGTCGTCCAGACGCCGCAGAGCGCAGCGGAAGAAGCGGACTTGAACGAGACATTGGAAAGGTTCGCGGCAGATTTGGGCGAGTTGGTCAAGCTCGGGTAGGCAGACAGGCAGGCTGCGACACACAGGCTGCGACACACAGGCTCAGGAGAAGTGCTCCTGGGCCTTTTTGGATGTTCTTCCCCCGCACGGTGAGTTTTGTTTGGTTTTGCCAGCAGAACGGGCAGGATTTGCGAGCTGGTGTGCAGAATCGAATACAATAGAAAATGAATGAGTATTCATTCGTATTGAGGGAGGGGCATATTTTGAAGCTTGCAAACGTACAGGAACCTGTCCAAATTGGGGCGATGACACTGCCGAACCGAATCATCATGGGGTCGATGCACGTCGGTTTTGAACGACTGCCGGACGGTGTGGCACGGCTCGCCGAGTTTTACGCGGAGCGGGCCAGAGGGGGAGCCGGGCTGATCGTGACGGGAGGCGCTGCTGTGCTGCCAGAGGGCGGCATGGGCGAAGTGTACTGCAACGTGTACTTGGATGAGCACATCGAGCAACTGAGGGTGATTACGGAAAAAGTTCACCAGGCCAACGGCAAAATTGCCTTGCAGCTTTTTCACGCAGGCCGCTATGCGTACAAGGAGGCAACCGGGCTTGATCCGGTAGCGCCGTCGCCGTTGCAAGCCCCGATCAATCGCTGGAAGCCGCGGGAGCTGGATGCGTCGGAGATCGAACTGACGATTGCTGCCTTTGCCGCCGGAGCGGTCCGCGCGCAAAAGGCCGGATTTGACGCGGTGGAGATCATGGGCTCGGAAGGCTATCTCATCAACCAGTTCCTCTCTCCAGTCACCAACCATCGCAAGGATGACTGGGGGGGAGACTTTTTGCGCCGGGCGCGGTTTGGCATCGAAGTGGCGAAGCGGGTGCGCGAGGCGGTTGGGCCTGATTTTCCTGTCGTGTTTCGGATGTCCGGGCTCGATCTGATTCCGGACAGCACGAGCATGGAGGAGACGTTGCAATTCGCCCGCATGCTGGAGGACGCAGGCGTGAATGCGCTCAACATCGGAATCGGCTGGCACGAGTCGAAAGTACCGACGATTTCGATGATGGTCCCGCGCGGAGCGTACGTGTGGGTCGCCCGGCAGGTCAAGCAGGCTGTCAGCATCCCGGTGATCGCCAGCAACCGGATTAACGATGTGCGCCATGCCGAAGAAATTTTGCGGGAAGGGCATTGCGATCTCGTCTCCATGGCCCGGCCTTTTTTGGCAGACCCGCAAATCGTGGCGAAGAGCGTGGAAGGACGGTATGACGAGGTCAACACGTGCATTGCCTGCAACCAGGCTTGCCTCGACCATATTTTTGACGGCAAAGTGGCTTCCTGTCTGGTCAATCCGCAGGTCGGCAGAGAGGCGGAATGGGCGATTGTTCCGGCGGGAGTTCGGAAAAAGGTGGCGGTCGTGGGCGCGGGTCCCGCGGGCTTGGAGGCGGCGCGCGTGCTGGCAGAGCGCGGGCACGAGGTCGTCCTGTTCGAAAAACAAACGCGGATTGGCGGCCAGCTCAACTACGCGCGGCAAGTGCCGGGCAAAGCGGAATTCAACGAAACGCTGCGCTACTATCGCACGCAGCTTGCGCGGCTGGGCGTAGAGATCAGGCTGGGGACGGAAGCAGAGGCGGATGCGCTGGTGGCGGAAGGCTTTGCGGAAGTTGTCATCGCCACGGGAGTCGTCCCGCGTGTGCCGGAGATTCCTGGCCGGGAGCTTGGGCATGTCGTCATGTACAACGAAGTGTTCGAGCAAAAGGCGAAGGTCGGAAACAAGGTGGCGATTGTGGGAGCAGGGGGGATCGCCTGTGACTTGTCGCATTTGCTCGTCCACAATGAAGTCATTTCCGCGCAAACGGCGGAGTATTTGCTCTCCTACCGGATCGTGGACGAACAGACGATTCACAGGTTGCAAGCGAGCAAGCGAAAAGTGTTCATGCTGCGCAGAGGCAAGCATGTCGGCAGCGGCTTGGGCAAAACGACCCGCTGGGCGACATTGGCGCAATTAAAGCAAAGAGGCGTGGAGATGCTGACCCAGATCGAGTACAAGCGAATCGCTCCGGAAGGGGTGTACATCAGCGTAAACGACGAAGAGCAGCTCGTGCCTGCCGATACGGTGATTATCGCGGCTGGCGCTACGCCGAACCAATCGCTGTATCACGCACTGACGAACCGCCTCCCGGTTCATCTGATCGGCGGGGCAAAAGAGGCGGGAGAGCTGGACGCCAAGCGGGCGATCCTGGAAGGGGCACAGGTTGGCAGAGCGATTTGATGTTCGCAAAAGATTTTCTATTCCGAAAATAGGCTGGATCGTGTATGATGAGAAAAAGATGTCGTCTTTTCGGAACTTTTGTCGAATCGCTTTTCAACATACTTAAATTCTTGCACAATGAAGGCATACTGTTTAAATTCATGTGATTGGGGGCTTTCGCCTTGATGAACCACAATAGCATTCTTTTAGGAAAGCGTTACTTCCTGTACTCCACTGCGCAGGTAGTAGAGGTGGAGGGATGGACGTTTACGATTGCCCCGGGGTTTAAGATGATTGCAGGTGGTAGTGCAAACCCACTTCAGACATTAATCAGTATGTACCGCGAAAATGAAAAGGTTGCTCAACTCGTGCTTCATCATAGACGTTCCGACTCGGATGTTACCGTTCAGGCCGTATCGAGCGAGCTCCTGCTGGAAATCGCCCCTGCGACCAGAACCGTGAGTGTGGCAGAGAAGCAGTAAGGCACCCTTGGCGGGGTGCTTTTCGCTTTTTTTCTTTACAGAAAATGCAGGCGAGGAGGCTGGATGAATTGGCAGGTAACGAATGGCAAGTAGGCGAGCTGCAATTGGCATGGCTCAAAGGCGGTCTGACACAGCTCGATGGAGGCGCGATGTTTGGGGTGGTTCCCAAGCCGCTCTGGAGCAAACGCTACCCTCCGAACGATTTGAACCAGATTCCGCTGCGAGCGGACCCGATTTTGGTACAAGCTTTCGGAAAACGCATCCTGATCGAGTCCGGTATCGGCAAAGACCGACTGACGGAGAAGCAGAAGCGCAACTTTGGGCTGGTGGAAGAATCGCAAGTCCAGGAAGGGCTGGCGGCAAAAGGCTTGACGCCTGCTGACATCGACATCGTCATCATGACGCACATGCACTACGATCATGCGAATGGCCTCGTCTCGGTGCGGGACGGCCAGCTTTTTTCCACGTTTCCGAACGCAGTGATCTACGTGCAGGAGCAGGAGTGGGCCGAGATGCGAGAGCCCAACATCCGTTCGCGCAATACATACTGGGAGGACAACTGGCGTCCCATCGAGTCGCAGGTGCAGACGTACGGCGCCACTTTCGAGGTCGTTCCCGGCATTACCCTGCACCACACAGGCGGCCACAGCCAGGGACATGCCATCGTCCGCATGGAAAGCCAAGGCCACCTGTTGTTGCACCTCGCCGATATCATGCCGACGCACGCCCACCAAAATCCGCTGTGGGTCATGGCTTACGACGACTACCCGATGACCTCGATCTTCGCCAAGGAAGAATGGATTCACGGCGGCATCCGCCAAGAGGCGTGGTTCACCTTTTACCACGATAATGTCTACCGGGCCGTGAAGTGGAACGACAAGGGAGAACTTATTGATTATAGAAAGATTGTAGAGTAAAACCGGGATGCTCCCGGTTTTTTTGCTTGCAGGCGGGAAAAAGATACTCCAGCCACGCCAAACATTTTTCAAGCTATCGAAATTTCGATAAGCCTCATAGAAATTTTTCATAATCCAAAAATTTCGAATGCTCATTGACGAACGATAGACGGCTCACTACAATAGGAACATCACAGAGCATCTGTTCTGGTAGGCAGGACGAAGCAGAACAGTTGCGGGGAGAGAGACAATGAGCTGGATCAAATCACGTATGCAAGAGTACCACCCGATCGTCTGGTCGCTGGTCGTCGGGACCGTGTTCGTCAGGGCTGCCAGCTCGATGAGCATGCCGTTTTTGTTTTTATACTTATCCAACCAAACCGATATGGACCTGGCAATGATCGGCCTGACCATCGGGGCCGGGCCGCTCGCCGGAACGATTGGCGGCTTCATTGCCGGGACGCTGTCCGACCGGATCGGCCGCAGACGGGTCATGCTGGGGGCGCTGTACGTCTGGACGCTCGTATTCGTCGGGTTTGCGCTCAGCAAAAACCCGCTGATTTTGCTTTTGCTCAACATGGCAGGCGGGCTCTGTCGTTCGTTTTACGAGCCGGTGTCGCAGGCGCTGATGGCAGACGTGACGCCGCCTGAGAAACGCTTCCGGGTATTCGGCCTGCGCTACACCGCGATCAACGTCGGGGTCGCAGTTGGCCCGATCGCAGGCGCCGTGCTGGCGAAGACGTCCGTCGCCCTGCCGTTTCTGATTACCGCGCTCATTTACCTCGTGTACGTCATCAGCTTGCAAGGGCTGTTGAACAAGTTCGGGATCAAACAAATTGAAGGGCAAAAGAAAGAGACGGTCACCTTTGGGCGGGCCTTCAGCGTGATCGTGCACGACAAGGCGTTTCGCTATTACATGGTCGCAGGCGTGCTGGGCGCGATCGGCTATTCGCAGATGTCGTCTACCCTCGCCAAGTTCACGGAAATGACCGTTGCGTCCGGCGCAGAACTGTTTGCCCTCCTGATGAGCGTCAACGCTGTCGTGGTCGTGCTCATGCAGATGCCGCTGACCCGATGGGCCGAAAAAAAGACGCCTCTCACCGCCATTGTGGTGGGAAACGTCATGTATGCGCTGGGCGACGTCGGCTTTGCCTACGCCAACTCCTGGATCGTCTTTATTATCGGGATGGTGCTGTTTACGTTTGGGGAAATCTTGACCTTTACCGCAGGTGACGTCCTGATTGACCGCATGGCCCCGGAAGGAATGCGCGGCAGCTATTACGGCGCGAAAAGCTTCAGCAACCTCGGACAGTTCATCGGCCCGTGGATGGGCGGCCTGCTGCTCGGGCTTTACGGCGGCACGACACTGTTCTTGACCGTAGCGGCGTTTTCCATGGTGAGCAGCGCATTCCAGTGGGCGGGCCAACGGGTGTACTTCGCTACCCACGGCAAGTCGCTCAATCAGAGCAGGGCAGAATCACTCTAGCGCCTGCAAAATGCGCTCCGCGATGCGGGCATAGCCCTCTGCATTCGGGTGAAAATGATCGGTGTACAAATACGCCTGCTCTTTGCGCAGGAACATGTCATACGTCGGTACGACGAACACCTGCGGATAGCGGGAGGCAATCGCGGAGGCCGTGCTGTTCCAGTCCAGAACGGGCTGCACCGTATCGACAGCCGCTTCCGTATTGCCAAAAGGGTTGTACAACGACGTGTAAACAATCGTCGCTTTGCTGTTCAACTGGCGAATTTGCCGGATGATTTCCTCGTAGTTGGTCGCAAGCCTGTCCGTGGCTGCGGCCACTTTTTCTTTGTCGATCGTGTAGAGCCCGCCCGTTTGCCTGAACAAGTCGTTGCCGCCGATGGTGAAAAGGATCAGATCGGCCTCGGCGAGCAGCGTTTTGACTTGCGCTTCGGACATTTGCTTGAGCAGGTCGGACGACTCTTGCCCGTTAATGGCGAGATTCGTAAACGTAATCGGGTGGCCCGCCTTTTTTTCCAGCGCTTGCCGGACGAGCCCGACATAGCCTTGGCCGTTCGCATCGCCAGCGCCGCGGGTGAGCGAGTCTCCGAGCGCGACGACTTTGTGGACGCCTTCTTTTGGCAAAGGGGCAGGCGGTTCCTCGGTTTCCACAGGTGGCGCTCCCGTGGTCGGGGCCAACTGCTGCGGGTTCATCGCCAGGACAAAGCCTGCGGCAAACAATAAAAAGGACAGAAGCGACAACAACCCTGTAGTGCGCCAGAGAAGTTTGCCGGATGTGCGCATCGGCTATCCTCCTATTCGATGGGAAGTGGGTAGACATGGTATAATGTGGTGGGACATCTTATGCCAGTGTACCATAAACGAATCGCTGCCGTCAGTTGCGGGAAGCGGAACAAAGACAGGAGGGCGCACCTTGGGCGACACAGTCCTCGCAGTATCGCGATTGCAAAAAACGATCGGCAAAAAGCAGATTATTCACGATATTACATTCGACGTGCTCGCTGGCGAAGTGTTTGGCTTTTTGGGGCCGAACGGCGCGGGCAAGACGACGACTATTCGCATGCTGGTCGGTCTGGCTAAAGCAGACGGGGGAGATATCCGCATCGGCGGGATATCGCTCTCGGAGAACTTCCCGGAGGCGATTGCGCAAGTCGGCTGCATCGTGGAAAATCCCGAGCTGTACAAATTTTTGACAGGCAGGGAAAACCTGGAGCAGTTTGCCCGCATGAGCGGAGGGATTACGCAGGAGCGGATCGAAGAAATCGTCCGCTTCGTCGACCTGGAACGGGCGATTGACGACAAAGTCAAAACGTATTCGCTCGGGATGCGGCAGCGGCTGGGGATCGCGCAAGCGCTGCTGCACCGGCCGAAAATCTTGATTCTCGACGAACCGACAAACGGGCTTGACCCGGCAGGGATTCGCGAGCTGCGCCAGTTCATTCGCCGTCTGGCCGAGGAGGAGGGGCTTGCGGTCTTCATTTCCAGCCACCTGCTCAGCGAGATCGAGATGATGTGCGACCGGGTGGCGATTATCAAGCAGGGAAAAGTCATTTCGGTCGGACTAGTGCGCGAGTTGATGGAGCAGTTTGCCGACCAGGTGGAATGGACGATCCCGCACGCCCACCTGCCAAAAGCGCTGGATGTATTGCGCGGGCACAACGCCGTGACGGATATTTTGGCGGTCGGGGAGGAAAGCGTGAAGACGCGGATGGATATGGAGCGGGTAGGCGAAGTCAACCAGAAGCTGGTGCAGGCGGGAGTCCCGGTAATCGGGATTGCCACGAAAACCGTGACGCTGGAAGACTTGTTCCTGACGCTGACAGGGGGAGGGGGAGAGAAATGAATCAAAGCATGCTGGGCCTCGTCCAAAACGAAACCGTCAAATTGCTGCGCCGCCGCCGCTTTCTCGTGGTCGTGCTCATCCTGGCCATTCTGATCCCGATTTTTACATACGCCCAGTACCGCTCGGTCGTGACGGCTCAGGAGCGGATGGGCACGACGGACTGGCGGCCGCTCTTGACCCAGCAGATCGTCGACATGCAAAACCGGCTCGCGTCCAGCCGTCTTCCGGAAGAATGGCGCGATTTTATCAAAATCCGGATTCAGCAGCAGCAGTATTACCTCGACCACAATATCAATCCGATGGCGCCCGGAGGCCCGACATTTGCCCGCGGCTTCATGGATCAGGCGATCTCCATGTTTTTGCCGATGATTATCGTCGTGCTGGCGGTCGATATCGTGTCGGCCGAGTTTAGCGAAGGGACGATCAAGCTGCTTTTGACCAGACCCGTGCGGCGCTGGAAGGTGCTGACCAGCAAGTACATCACGCTGTTGCTGTTCACCTCGCTTACGGTACTGATGACGCTCATCTTGGCCTACTTGCTGTCGGGTGTCGTGTTTGGCTATTCCGGCTGGGATTTGCCGATTCTCACAGGCTTCGAGGTGACAGGCGGGGAGCTTGTGACGTCGGGAGCGTTCATGCTGCCGCAGTGGCAATTTCTGCTCATGCAGTATGGGCTCGGCTGGTTTGTTTGCATCGTCGTCGGAACCGTTACGTTCATGGTCTCCGTCCTCATTCGCAGCGCCGCCGCAGGCATGGGCATCATGATGGCGGCGCTCATCAGCGGGACGATCCTGACGCAGATGGCTTCGTCGTGGGAGTCGTCCAAATACTTGTTTGTCGTCAACCTGCAGCTCACCGACTACCTCAATGGCACGCTGCCTCCGATCAAAGGAATGACGCTGCCGTTCTCGCTGGCTGTACTGACGATCTGGGCAGTCGCGGCGCTGATTGTAGCATACACCGTCTTTACCCGCAGAGACGTAACTTCCTGATCTGGAAAAAAACGCTACCTTTTTCCGTTTCATTCGTATTTCATGGAAGGACCAAGAATGGCACCGAGAGGAGATTGGCGTGAGATTATGGACATGTTATGGAAATGCGGGACGGTTGCACTGACGAGTATGCTTGAACTGTGGGGAGCGATTCCGATTGGCTTCATGCTGCAACTGCCTCCGTTGCTTACCGGGATATTCAGTGCCCTTGGCGCGATTGCCAGCGCCGGGATTGTCATCTATTTGGGCGGTTCGCTCAGAAGCTGGCTGATGAAGCGCGTGGAGAAAAAAGCAGGGCGCCAGAGCCGGATGGGCCGCATCTGGGAGAAGTACGGCGTAATCGGCCTCGGATTGGCTTCTCCGCTGTTGACAGGCGCTCCGCTGGGGGCTGCGATCGGCATTTCGCTCGGCGCACCGACAGGCAAACTGATGTGGTGGATGTCGATTGGCATCGTGATCTGGAGCGTCATCCTTACGGCAGCAGTCGCCTACGGTCTGCTCCAGTTCTTGACACCAAAACCGATGGGCTGAAAAATCTCCCTTTTGCCGGGCAGAAATCTTGCATACAATGTTCCAAGAAATGAAAAAGGAAAGGAAAGCGGGGGATGATCCATGAGTGAGAAAAAAGAAGCGCTGGTGCCCGAACTGGATGAACTGCTGCACAAGTTTACCGAGCTGTTGACGGGTGAAGCGACGCCGGAGCGCGTCGAGATGGTAAAAGTATGGTGCCTGTACACCACGATGGCAAAAGCGATGCCGCCGCTCATCCTGCATTGGGGTAGCGAGCCGGAGCACCAGGCTGCGCGCAATCAAATCCGGGAAATTATCGAGCAAATCAAGCAGTGGAACCAGGCGAAAAACCAGACTCAGTAGCTTATAAAGAAGAAACGCCGTCTTTTTGCGATGCAGGGCAAAAGACGGCGTATTTTTTTGCGAAAAAAAGTCGTCACGATTCAGCCGTTGCTGGCGGGACGCGGCGAATTTCTAGATGCCGCGTGGGGGCAAAATCCGCGCGCGAGCCAACAAAAAAGACACGCACCTGATGCGACAGGTCGTGTCTGCCAGAAACGCGTCTTCCGGTTGCGGCTAAGGCTTCCAGGTCATCTGCTTGGAAGTTTCGATCAATTCGTCCAAGGAAATGCCGTGGGCGGTTACTACTACGTAGAGCGACTGGTTATTGGACTGGGCGTTGAAATGAACGGCGTGCTCGGCGACAGAGCTTTTCTTGTCCGGATTGTCAAACGAGACGGCGATGGCCTGCTCGCCGTTTACGGCAAAGAGCTGGGTAGCGGAGAACGTGCCGGGGATCGACAGGCTGCGTTTGCCTTTCGCATTGCGAACTACCTCGATGCGAATCCAGTCGTCGTTGCGCTTGTAATCCGCTGAGAGGCGCGTGACCTTTTGGCTCGTCTCCGATTCGTACTGGACAGAGATCGTGCTCAAGGAAAAGCTGTTCGCGTTTTGCGCAAGCACGGGAACAGGCATATCCGATGCCTGGACGGCTGTATCCGTGTCCGAGAAGGTCGACAGCGTGATCGGCTGCTTGGCTGTCATAGCCAGCGTCGGCCCTACAAGGCCGCTGTCACTGCTTTCCGCTTGTTTCGCTTGTTTGGCTTCCGGTTCGCCCATGGCAGTAATCCCATAGGCTTGCTGGTCTTCTGCGGCGGCTCTGGCTTTTTTCCCGGCGACCAGGTTGTTCTCGGCTCCGTTTGCCTCTTTTGCCAGGGCTGCCTTGGCGTTTGCGCCTTGTTCCTCTGAACCTGTCAGAACGCTGCGGGAAGCTATGGACGCCTCTCCCTCGGCTTGCGGCGCTTGCGTCTGGGGTGCTGCTGTTTTGGGTTCCTGCGTATTTAGCGCAAGCTCATGGCTGGCCGATGGCGAAGCGGCGTTTGGCGTAGCCGGGGAAGCAGGCTGAGACGCTTTGGCTGTTGCCTCGTTTTGCTTTGCCAGCGGTTGCTCGCTGCTAGCATAGGCATTTGCCGCCGATTGGGCAGAGGCAGGCGAGGATGCCGGAGCAGCGTCCTGCATTTGCATCGCTTCGGTGGCATGCGTCGCGATCTGGGTGCCAGCGCCTGCCTGGTTTGCTGCGGGCTGTTGTGACGCTGTCTGGAATTGACCGTCTTGGAGCTGCTGGTAGCTGATGAAGCCCACTGCCAAAAGGACTGCCGCTGCGCTGACCCAGGCGAATGAAGGGAAGCCTTTGGTCCGACGCTTGCTGGGCATAGGTGCTGCCGCTTGCTGTGGAAGCACAGCGACGGTTGCGGCGTGAGGGGGCACACCTTGTCCGGCGTTCTGGTAGATGGCCTGCATGATCCTCTCTTCCAGGTTCGCTTGAGGCGGTGGAACCTCTTTCAAGAACTGCACCTCCTCTTCGGTTGTCATTTGTGTTTCGATCCATGCGATACAATCCTCACAGGTCTCTATATGGGAAAAAATATCGCTATCCGTGTCATCTAGCCATGCTTTTCTAAATGCCTGGCAGTTCATGTACGAGCCCCCCTTCCTTGCGTGATAACAATTTTGCGAGTTCTTGGCGAGCGCGCAAGTAACGGACGCGTGCTGTAGACTCGGCGATGCCGAGAAGAGTAGCAATTTTTTCGAACGGATATTCATGCGTGCAGCGAAGGACGATCACTTCCCGGTAGGAATCCGACAGCAAGGCGAATGCCTCCTCGATCTCCCTGCGCTGCTCCTTGTTCATGAGCGATTCTTGCGGAGACTCGTCCCGCGTATTGGACGGCACATACGCCAACTGCTCGTCGGAGTCGTGAAACTTCCGTCTGCGTAAAAAGTCAATGCTCTTGTTGCGAGCAAGCGTATGTAACCAGGATGAAAACTGAGAGTCGCCTCGGAACGTGGACAGCTTCTCATACGCCTTCACGAACACTTCCTGAGTCAGATCCTCCGCATCAGCGCGATTGTTCACCATTTTGTAGATGAATACGTAGATCATATGCTGATATCGCTGGATGAGGTCGCGATACCCTTCGATGTCGCCCTGAAGAATCCGCTGAATGATTTCGGCGTCGGATTGCATTGAATCTCCGGCCTCCCTTCCCTCTATGTGACGCTGGCTTTTTCCGAAACGTTTCAGACCAGCATCTCGTTTTCTATAATTTCGTATGGATAGCCTTGCTCGACGAGAAAAAGCTGACGGTGGAGCGAAAACTCCTGCTCTCTCGTATCGCGTGTCACCAGTGTATAAAAGTGAGCGGTGTTATTTTCGGTTTTTGGTCGCAAGATTCGTCCCAGTCGCTGCGCTTCTTCCTGGCGGGAGCCAAACGTGCCCGAGATTTGAATCGCCACATTGGCGTCCGGCAAATCAACGGCGAAATTGGCCACCTTGGAGACGATCAGGCGTGTGATTTCCCCTTTTTTAAATTGTTGATACAGCGTCTCGCGCTCTTTTTCCGGCACTTTGCCCGTAATCAGCGGCAGTTGCAGGGCAGTCGCCATCTGTTCCAG
This sequence comes from Brevibacillus sp. NSP2.1, assembly GCF_000470975.2. Lineage (NCBI taxonomy): Bacteria > Bacillati > Bacillota > Bacilli > Caryophanales > Paenibacillaceae > Brevibacillus > Brevibacillus sp. NSP2.1. The sequence continues at coordinate 1,805,101 of NZ_CP048274.1, forward strand.
TTGGTCGACGTACTGGCCGATAATCAGCACCCGGTCGCCTTCGTGGCGCTCCAGCAGCTTTTTGACAACGTCCAGCTTTTTCGGGTTTTCGGCGGCGATCCGGAACTTTTGCCGTGCCGTCGCATGCGCATACGCTTCCCGCCACTTCGGCTCAAAAGGCAGCCGGATTTCCCGGCAGCGCGCTTCCGCAATCCAGCCCGCATCCTCCATCGCTTTCCAAGGAACCTCGTACTTTTTCGGCCCGATCAGCGTAAAGACGTCTTCTTCCCGGCCGTCTTCCCTGACGAGCGTAGCCGTCAAGCCCAGTCGGCGTGTCGCCTGAATCCCGGAAGTAACACGAAAAACAGGTGCAGGCAATAAATGCACCTCATCGTAAATAATAAGCCCCCAGTCACGCTCTGAAAAGAGTTTCATATGAGGAAATTCATCCAGAGAGGTGGGGCGGTATGTGAGAATTTGATAAGTTGCCACAGTTATCGGCTTTACTTCCTTGTGATCGCCGGTGTATTCGCCGACAAGCTCGGGATCAAGATCGGTTTTGTCCAGCAGCTCGGCGATCCATTGCCGCACGGAAGTCGTATTCGTCGTCAAAATAAGCGTAGCAGTCTGCAACTGGGAAATCGCGCCAATGCCAATGACGGTCTTCCCGGCTCCACAGGGCAGCACGAGCACGCCGCTTCCGCCTAGAGCGGAGCCGCCGCGGTAAAAGGCGTCTACCGCTTCCTGCTGGTACGGGCGCAAGGCAAATGGCTTTCCCGCAGCGCTGTTCGCCCGCAAGCTGACCGGGCACGACTCGCCTTGCGAATAGCCCGCCAAATCCTGGACAGGCAGCCCCAACCGGATCAGCTCCTGCTTGATGAGGCCGCGCGCGTAGCTTTTGAGCACGTAGCCGTCTTCGAGCAGGGCCGCGATCGACTTGTATGCGGCAAGCTCCGTGAGAACGAGCGGATCGTCGCTATGTAAAACGAGGTCGTCCCCGCGGCGTTCGAGCCGGATCAGACCGTATTTGCGCATCGTTTCGTCGATTTCCTTGACGATGGTTGGCGGCACGCTGTATTTGCTGTACGCGCCGAGGATGTCTGTCACCTCGTGCGGCTGCATCCCGCTCGCGGCCGCATTCCAGAGCGACAGCGGCGTCATCCGGTACGTATGGATGTACTCCGGGCTTTTCAGCAGTTCGCAAAACCCGCTGATGGCCTGTCTGGCTTCGGCAAACTGCGGATGCTGCGTTTCCAATAAAATAGTGCGATCGCTTTGCACGATCATCGGCAAGTCTGGACGATAAGACAAGAGATTCACCTCGTTACAAACGGCATATGAATCAGCACTATGGTATCACAATCCGGAAAAGAAAGAAAAACGAACAGGTAACATTTACGGTTGGATGGGAAACAATATCCCAAAGCATGGTCGGAAAGGAAGGCGAGGAGCATGGGAACGTGGGGAAGCTTGTTCAACTTGGGATTGGTCTTGATCCTCGTTTTCCTCAACGGGTTCTTTGTCGCAACCGAATTTGCCGTCGTAAAAGTGAGGGAATCGAGGATTGCCCAACTGGTGGCGGAAGGGAACAAGCGCGCCGTAAACGTCGAGCAGGTCATCCAAAATTTGGACGCTTATTTGTCTGCGTGCCAGCTTGGCATCACGCTGGCGTCTCTCGGGCTTGGCTGGCTGGGCGAGCCTGCGGTGGCTCATCTGCTGCATCCCGTTTTTCGCTATTTTCAGCTCAACGAGACGCTGGTGAGCAGCATTTCCTTTATTATCGCGTTTTCGGTCATTACCTTTCTGCACATTGTACTGGGGGAGCTGGCACCGAAAACGTTGGCGATCCAGCGCACGGAAATGGTCGTGCTGGCTGTGGCCCGGCCGATTCAACTGTTTCACAAAATCATGTATCCGTTCATTGCGCTCTTGAACTGGTCGGCCAGCCGCTTTCTCGCGCTGTTTCACATTTCGATGGAGCCGCATCAGGAAGCGCATACCGAAGAAGAAATCCGCATTCTCGTCAACGAAAGCCACAAAAGCGGGCTGATCGACCAAACCGAGCTGATGCTCGTCGACAACATCTTCGACTTTTCCGAGACGATGGCCCGAGAAATCATGGTTCCGCGCACAGACATGGTGGTGCTGAACTTGCGCGATCCGTTCGAGGAAAACGTCCGGCTGGTGCAAAACGGCCGTTTTACCCGCTATCCGGTCGTGGACGGTGACAAGGATCACGTCGTGGGGAGCTTGCACATCAAAGATTTGCTGACGGGTCTGTTGGAGGGCGAGCACAAAGATTTGCAGACGCTGATGCGCCCGATCCTGACTGTGCCCGAGACGATCTCGATCAGCCGTCTTTTGACGATGCTGCAAAAACAGCGGGGACAACTGGCGATCATCATTGACGAGTACGGCGGGACAGCGGGGCTGGTCACGCTTGAAGATATTATGGAAGAAATCGTCGGAGACATCCAGGACGAGTTTGACGATGAGCGCCCGGAAGTCGAGAAAAACGACGGGATTTTGTCGCTCGACGGCCGGATGCTCCTGGAGGAAGTGGGCGACTACCTGGACATTGATCTGGAATCAAGCGAGGTGGATACGCTTGCCGGCTGGATTTACATGCAGATTGACCACCCGCCGCGCGTGGGCGACCGGGTGCGCGAAGGCAAGTACGAGTTCGTGGTCGGGGAAGTCGATCATTACCGGATTACCAGAGTTTTTGTCAAAAAACTGGCGAACGTCGAGGAAGAAATCGGTACGAAAGATTGATGAAAAAAGCTTTTCAGGACGCAATAATATGCTATAATGGGACACAAGTTGCACAAATGCAAAAAGGCCCGGCCGCCGGAGGGTGGTCAGTGGCTAAGAGAGCAGAGCTTAGAGGAGGAAGTACAGATGAGACGAGCAGTCAGTATGGTACTGACCACATTGCTGGCCTTTTCTTTGGCAGCATGTGGAAATCAAACAGGTGGACAAAGCGAGGCTACCACGGCTAATTCCGGCCAGGAGCAAACCGTGAAAATTGGCCTGACGCAATTCGTAGAGCATCCGGCACTGGATGCGATTCATCAAGGAATTTTGGATGGCTTGAAGGAATCCGGCTACGAAGAGGGCAAAAATCTGGAGGTTGACTACCAGAACGCCCATGGCGATATGAACAACACGGTATCAATTGCGCAAAAGTACGCCGGAGACAAAAAGGATTTGGTCGTAGCGATCGCTACCCCGTCCGCTCAGGCTGCAGCCAAGGCGATTGCCGACAAACCTGTTGTGTTCAGTTCCGTAACAGACCCGATCTCGGCTCAACTGGTCAGCAGTCTGGAAAAACCGGACAAAAACGTGACCGGTACGAGCGACAAAGTATCCATGGAACAGCAATTGAAGCTGGTCAAAACCTTCCTGCCACAGTTGAAAAAGCTGGGCGTCATCTACACCACCTCTGAAGTAAATTCGGAGGTTCAGGTAAAAGAACTGGAAGAAGCAGCGAGCAAAGAAGGCGTAGAAATCGTCAAGGCGGGCATTTCCCAGCTCTCCGAGGTGCAACTGGCAGCTCAGGGACTTGCTGGAAAAGCAGACGCCATGTTCATTCCGATTGACAACACCGTCGTGTCTTCGTTTGAGGCCGTACTGGGAGCAGCGGAAGCGAACAAGATTCCTGTCTTCGCTTCTGACACCGACACCGTCAAGCGCGGCGCAGTCGCCACGTACGGAATCGATTACTACCTGATTGGCAAACAAACAGGAGAGATGGCTGCCCGCGTCCTGAAAGGACAAGCGGTCGCCGACACTCCAGTCGAAATTTCAAAGCAGGCCGACCTGTACATCAATGAAACGGCTGCCGGGAAGTTTGGTCTCACGATTTCTGAGGCACTCAAACAGCAGGCGAAAGAAATCATCAAGTAAAAAGAGAGCGTCAAGCTCTCTTTTTATTCTTTTAAAACTGTTTTATCCGTGTTAAAATTAGTAAAAATTTTTCAAGGGGGTATTTATCGCATGGTTAAACAAAAAAAGACTATCAGAAAAATTCAGAGTATTTTATTTCCTTTGCTGCTTTTGTCTGTTACCGCATGTGGACAGCAAAGCGCTACTCCGGCGAACAACGGGCAGGAAACCCCTGCTGCGAATCAGCCGGCGCCTTCTGCTGAGAACAAGCAGTTTACGATTGGCATTTCCCAATTCGTAGAGCACCCTGCCTTGGATGCAGCGCGTGAAGGATTTGTGGCGCAGCTTGCGAAAAACGGCTACGAAGACGGCAAGCAAGTGAAAATTGACGTGAAATCGGCGCAGGCGAGCATGGACACAGCGATTTCCATCGCGCAAAAATTCGAGGCGGACAAAGTAGACCTCGTGCTGGCGATCGCCACTCCAACCGCGCAGGCAGCAGCGCAGACGAGCAAAGAAATTCCGATTTTGTTTACGGCAGTTACTGACCCGGTCGAGGCTGGTCTGGTAAAATCAATGGAGCAGCCAGGCGCGAACGTGACAGGTACTTCCGACATGAACCCGGTCGAAGAGCAGCTCAAGCTGGTAAAGGAGCTGAAAGCGGACGCGAAGTCGGTAGGCGTCATCTACAGCTCGGGTGAAGTAAACTCCAAGGTACAGGTAGACGCAGCCAAAGCGGTTGCGGACAAGCTCGGCCTGACCATCCAGGAAGCGGCAATCACGAGCGCGACAGAAGTGAAGCAAGCGGCCGAGTCGATGGTAGGCAAAGTCGATGCGTTCTACGTGCCGACCGACAACATGGTCGTATCGTCCATCGCGGCTGTACTGGGCGTAGCGGAAGCGCAAAAAATTCCGGTGATCGCAGGCGAGGAAAACTCCGTGAAGAGCGGGGCGATTGCCACTTACGGCATCGACTACACCAAATTGGGCGAGCAAACTGCGGACATGGCCGTGAAAATTTTGAAGGGCGAAGCGAAGCCGGCTGACATGGCGGTTGAGATGCAAGCAGACATGAAACTCGTCTTGAACAAAAAAGCAGCGGAGAAAATGGGAGTGACCATTCCGCAATCCATGCTCGACCGCGCAGGCGAAGTGATCGAGTAATAAACGCAGCAACAGGAGGATTTCTTCTATGAATTTGGCAATAATGGGAGCCATCGAGCAGGGCTTGCTATTTGGAATTTTAGCTCTGGGCGTGTATTTGACCTTTCGCATTCTGAACGTACCTGACTTGACGGTAGATGGCAGCTTTGCCCTGGGCGGCGCGATCGCAGCCAAGTTTATCATCGATGGAACCAACCCGTACCTGGCTACCCTCTTGGCGTTCGTCGTCGGAGGCCTGGCAGGGGCATTTACCGGCGTTTTGCATACAAAAGGGAAGGTCAACGCACTGCTGGCAGGGATTTTGACGATGATCGCCCTTTATTCGATCAACCTGCGGATCATGGGGAAGGCAAACTTGCCTTTGCTTCGTGAAGATACGTTGTTCACCTATGTAAAAGACTTGAGCATTCCGAATTTGACAGTAAACGGAGTCACTTTGCTGACAGGCGTGTCCGTCGTGTTTCTCGTCGGGATTTTGCTGCTCAAGCTGGTAATCGACTGGTTCCTGCACACCGATCTTGGCCTCGACCTGCGCGCGACGGGCGACAATCCGAAGATGATTCGCAGCTTCGGTGTCAACACCGATACGACGACCATTATCGGTCTGGCGCTGTCCAACGGTCTGGTAGCGGTATCTGGCGCATGGGTTGCCCAGTACCAGGGCTTTGCCGACGTCGGCATGGGGATCGGGATGATCGTGATTGGTCTTGCTTCTGTTATTGTCGGAGAAGTGCTGTTTGGCAGCTCCTCCATTTTCAGAGTCACGCTCGCCGTCATTCTCGGCTCGATCGTGTACCGTCTGGTGATCGCATTGGCTTTGCAAGCAGGGCTGAATCCGTCGGACATGAAGCTGATTACCGCTTTGATCGTGATCGTGGCACTGACCGTCCCGACCGTTGCCAAAGGCATCTGGAGAAAGCAAGCGGTACGCACGGCAAGGGGAGGAAACGGACATGCTTAAAATTTCGAACGTCAACAAAGTGTTCAACGCAGGCACGGTGAACGAAAAAATCGCCCTGCGCAACGTCAACCTGCACGTCAAGCGCGGAGAGTTCATCACCGTGATCGGCAGCAACGGGGCCGGAAAATCGACAATGATGAACATGATCTCCGGCGGGCTGTTCCCGGATAGCGGAACGATCACGATTGACGGCAAGGACGTGACGCGCCTCGGCGAGCACCAGCGCGCCGAGCTGATCGGGCGGGTGTTCCAGGACCCGATGGCGGGTACTGCGCCGAACATGACGATTGAAGAAAACCTGGCGATTGCGCTCGGCCGCGGCCGCCGCCGCACACTCGGCTTCGGGGTGAACAACCACAAGCGCGAGCTGTTCCGCGAGCAACTCAAGCAGCTTGACCAGGGGCTGGAAAACCGTTTGAAGACAAAAGTCGGATTTCTCTCCGGCGGTCAGCGCCAGGCGCTCAGCCTGTTGATGGCTACTTTTACGGAACCGAAAATTTTGCTGCTGGACGAGCATACAGCGGCGTTGGACCCGAAGCGGGCGCAGCTCATCGTGGAGCTGACCGACAAGATCGTCGCGCGCCACAAGCTGACGACGATCATGGTCACGCACAATATGGAGCAAGCGTTGAACATGGGGAACCGCCTGCTGATGCTGCACGATGGCGGCATCATTCTCGACATTCCGGACGAGAAGAAGCGGACGATGAAGCCGCAGGATTTGCTTCGCGCGTTCGAAGCAGCCCGTGGCGGCGAGAGCTTCAGCGAAGACCGCTTCCTGTTGACCTGACGCTTTTTATCAGCCTTCCTGCGCATGCGGGAGGGCTTTTTCTTTGCTGCGCAAATAGTGGTGCATCGCCCACGCTCCAATCGCCAAAATGACGGCGACAAGGGTGAACAGAAGCGCACCGCCATTGTGCAGCAAAACAAGGCTGCCGAGATACGGACCGAACGTGCGGGAAATGTCCCAATGCGTTCCGGTGATGGCAAAGTACCGTCCGCGCATGGAAGGCGGGGAAATGCGTGTGACAAAAGCCAAAAGCTGTGTCAGGCCGACGCTTTCGCCGATGACGAGCAGCACTTGCATGGCGAGCAAAAGCGGCAAGTAGTCGATGTAGGCATAGCCAAGCGAGACGAGCATGAAGCAGCCGTACGCGCCAGTAATCAGCAGGCGGGCAGGCAGATGCTGGGTCCATTTGACCAGCAGAAATTCGAACAAAATAAGCAGGACGCCTTTGACGGCAATGAGCAGCGCAAGTGCGTGCAAGTAGTCAGGCAGTGTATGTTTCAGGTGCAACTGCAAATTCGTCTCGGTTTGCGCGTAAAACAGGCTGATCGGCAGCGACAGCGTCATGATTGCGAGTGCCGGGCGATACGCTTGCCAGCTTTCGCGCTTGCCGCTACGGGCGTTTTCTCCGGCTTGGGCAGGCAGGTCAGGCAGCGGGGTTTGCGGAATTTTCCACCAGACGGCAATCGCGTAGAGCAAGAGCGAGATAGCGGTGAGCAAAAACGCCATGGCGGGATCGTACTGGTACAAAATGACCCCGATGAGCGGGCCGATCGCCGCCCCGATGCTGCTGGACGTATTCAATAGCGCAAAGGCGCTCGCCATCTGCGCGGGCAAAATCGCGTCGGCCAGATGGGCGCGGCTTGCCGGGATGAACAGGGAGCGGCCAGCGCCATTGATGATGTACAGCACCGCGAAAGCTGCGATAGAATCCGCAAAGGCCATTCCGAGCATGGCGAAACCTTGGATGAGCAGCGCTGCAAGCATGATCGTTTTGCGGCGAATCCGGTCCGTCAACCCGCCTGCAAACAAGGTCAGAACAATCTCGGAAAAGGGCTGCAAGCCAATCACCAGCATGGTCACGGTGACGGAGCCGCTGACGTTTTCGCTCAAGTACAGGACCAGAAACGGAGCGATCATCGTGCTGGACAGGGACGTGAGCGTTTCCCCGAACAGGCGGACCCACAGCAAGGGCGGATACGCAGCAAGAAAACGGGCAAGGGAAGCGAGTAACAGATTCATAAGTGTGTGTCCTTTCTCCGGTTTTTTTCGGTTTGGCTTTGTTTCTTTCGAGAATTGTAAGCTGGCGCAGTCAGGAGAAAAAGCGTAGGATTAGGAGAAGCATTTTTTCATGTTTTTTGGCGAAATCGGTGGTGAATCTCGTGCAGCTTGTTGAACAGTACATTCGTTTATGCGCGGCCAGGCCAAAGGAAGCGTTTGGTCGGCCGCTGGACATTACATTGGCAGAGGTCGCGGCGATCTTGTGTTGTACGTTGCGCAACGCTACGCTGACCCTGAAAAAGATGCAGGCGCGCGGCTGGCTGCTCTGGCAGCCGGGACGAGGGAGAGGGAACCGTTCGGTGCTGACGCTCGTCCTCGACCCGGCAGACTTGCTGCTGTCTGTGGCCAAGGAGCTCGTCCAAACCGGCGAGATTCGCGCTTCGCAGGAGCTGTTGGAGCAATACGGGCAGGCTTGGCCGACTTTTGCCCAACATTTTTCCCGCTGGATGAATATCCAGTTTGGAGCGCGGATTACCCGGGAAAAGGGTAGTAGTGGCCGAGTGGATACATTGCGTCTTTTTTTCGACCGACCGTTTGCAGGGCTGGACCCGATCCACGTGTTGCTGCGCTCGCAGACGCATTTGGTCAAGCATTTGTTCGATACGCTGGTCCGTTTCGATCCGGCAACGAAGCGGGTGGAGCCGCATCTCGCCTTTTACTGGGAGGCGGATGAGGACGGGACGCGCTGGACGTTTTATTTGCGAAAAGGGGTGCTGTTTCATCATGGATGCACGCTGACGGCTGACGATGTGCGTTTTTCCCTGCTGCGCCTGATGCAGCAATCGTTCAAGCACCGCTGGCTTGCCCGCTCGATTGCGGCGGTGGACGTCTGCGATGACTATGTGGTGACGATCAGGCTGAAGCAGCGGGATGAGCTGTTTTTGCAAGCGCTGAGCAGAGAGCAGATGGCGATCGTTCCGCGCGATTATGCCGAGCAGATGGGAGAGCAATTCGCCCGGCTTCCGGCAGGGACAGGGCCGTTTCGGGTTGTGCGCCATGACGACTCCATGCTCGTGCTCGAAGCGTTTGCGCCGTACTTTGCCGGGCGGCCGTTTTTGGACCGGATTGAACTTTGGTGCGTCCCTGGGATGCGCCAGCCGGAGCTGACCGAGGAGAGCATGCTGGTCGTGGACAAAGCGCATCCGGCCTATGAGCTGGCAGATGCCTCCTGGAGAGACGTCGTCCGCCAGGAGCAATGCTTTCAATACGTCAGCCTGAATGCAGCCAAAAAAGGGCCGCTCGCAGACGATGCGTTCCGCGCCTTGGTCGCCAGCATGCTATCTGGCGCAGCGCTGAGAGCGGCGCTGCAAGGCGGAAGAGAGCAGGCTGAGGTATGGGGAGAACGGATGCAGCAGGATACACGTCTGCCCGATGCCAAAGAGGCCGCGCGCTTGATTGCAGCCAGCGGCTACCGCGGGGAGAAGCTTGCCCTGTACACCTACCCAGATGCGGACCACGTGGAGGATGCCGAGTGGATCAGGGAAAAGGCGAAGGAATACGGCATCGTCATCGAAATCCGCTACGCGTCGCCTGAAGAGCTGGCCCAACCTGCCGTGCTGCAGGCAGCCGACCTGGTCGTGGACAGCGCCAATGCGGATGAACGCACAGAGCTGTCGCTCGTTGAATTTTTGCGGGCAGAGGCGCTGAGCATTACGCACCACCTGGACGAGCGGACAAAAGCGGAGGTCGAGCAACTGATTCGCCAGATGGGGCAAACTACAACGACAGAGGAGCGGCAGGCTGTCGTGCGCGCGATCATGGACAGGCTGAAGGCCCGCCATCTGTTTGTTCCGCTGTACGCGAACCGCATCGAGATGATCGCGCACCCGCGATTGTCGGGGGTAAGCCTTGACGCATACGGCTGGATTGACTTTCGGTCCGTTTTTTTGAGAGAGTAGCATAAATTTGTCACATAATCGTGTGAAACCGCTTTCCTCTTTCATCGTATTATTAGATGTAGATATTATCGTTTGTTACTTAAGCTCGGAGGAGGAACCGCACGTTGTATACGAGAACAGAAAAGGACAAACATATTTTGTTTGCCTCCATTCGTTTGATGATTTGCGTTGGGCATGCCGACGGTTATATAGGTTCAAGAGAAGTGGATCGCATTCATGACATCGTCAATTCGGAACATTTTACCTTGAAAGAACGGCAAATTTTAATGGATGACATCGACTATCCGAAGCGCCCGGAGACGATTGTGGAGGATCTGGTTGACATGAGCCAAAGCGAGAAGCTCGTGATGATGCGCAAGCTGTATCACATGGCTTTGATCGACCGGAAGCTGTCGCCGTCGGAGACGAAGGAAATCGCGCGGATCGCCTGCCTGATTGGCATCTCGGAGGAGAAGCAGGCGCAGGTTGAGGAGTGGATTCGCGAAGGCATTGCCTGGCGCGACCGCTGGAAGGACATTGTCGGTGAATAGGCAAGGCCCCCGTTGTTGGGGCCTTTTTTTTCATACAGATAAGTATAAGGGCAACGAAGGCTGCGCCAAAAGCTTGGCGCAGCCAAGTTTTCTAATAGGCAAAGAGGCGGCGCTCTCGACCGGAAGCTTCTGGAAGCTTGGCTTGGCAAAGCTTTCTAAAGTACAATAAAAGGAAGCCACGTGCAAGTGAAGATGGGCGCCACGATGAAGGAGGAGATCTTGTGTTGCGAATTTTAGTGACGAATGACGACGGCATTGATGCTCTGGGCATCAAGCGATTGGTGGAAGCACTGCTCGTACTGGACCAAGCGGAAATCTTTGTGGTGGCTCCCGTTGAAGAAAAAAGCGGTGTCGGTCATGGGGTAACCTATCGTACCGCACTGGCACCGGAAAAACGCGACTTTTACGGTCTTCCCGTCAAAGCGTGGGCCGTGAACGGCAATCCGGCCGACTGCGTCAAGGCGGCGTACCATTTGCTGTTTGCCGCGGACGAAAAACCGGATATCGTCTTTTCCGGAATCAATGTCGGAACGAATCTGGGGCGTGACATTTATTACTCCGGCACGTGCAGCGGGGCGCGGGAAGCGGTCATTTTGGGCGTTCCTGGCGTAGCCCTGTCCTACGATAACTGGTATGACCAGGAAAATTACGGCGATGTCGTGCAGATGATTGAGCCGCTGGTGAAAGAGTTCAGCGAACGGGCAGTAAAAGGCGAGCTGCCCCCGGAAGTTTTCTGGAACGTCAACATCCCGCACGTTCCGTTGGCGCAGGTGAAAGGCATCGTCCCGGCCACGCTTTCGCTGCATCATTATGAAGACAAGTACAGCGAGGAAGCGGAAGGGTACTTTTTGACACGCGAGTATCCGCAAGTCATGCCGATTGCCGAGCCGTTTGACTACGACCTCGTGAAGCATGATTATATCGCCATCACGCCTGTGCACATTGATGCGACGGACCGTGCGCTGCTCGCGCAGATGGATGGCTGGCCGCTGATGCAGGCGTGGGCAAAACAGGGGGAGCAACCGGATGAGTGAGGACTTTTATCCTGTGCTCAGCCCGGACCCTGCCCTGCGATCGCCCGAGGCGGCGACGCAGGGCGAGGTGCTCGACAAGAGCGCGTACCGTGATTTGTACGAGCTTGCGAGCGAGGCCGGGCTGCCCTATTTTGCCCGGTTGAACGGGCAGGGCGAAGTCGAGCTGTACCTGGTGTTTGAATCGGTGGACGCCTTCGTCGAGCAGACGCGCGATGCTGTCTCCGTCGAATTCAAGACGTACCAGGGAAAGCTGCTCGGCGTGATCTGGACTTTGTCCGATCCGCTGCAGCCGCTCGGCTTTCCGCTCACTTTTGACATCCGGCAGGCGGAGCAGCGGGGCATGGCGCTGAAAATGCTGGAGCAGCCGCGCACCTTTTTGCACTATTTGGCTTACGAGGGAGGCGAGCTGACGCACATATACTCCGAGGCCATTTCGTTTTCCACAGCAGAGGTTGAGCGCACCCGGGAAATGATTCGCTCGCTGTTCGAGGGGAGAAGCGAAGCCATACCGCAGGAGGCGCAGGTGCGCGAGGAGGAGACGCTCAGCATCCCGGCGCTTTCCTTGCCCGACGCTGTGCTTGCAGAAGAAGGGCTGGCCTTTGTTTTCCGCTACAGGCGGATGGTTGAGGCACATGGGGCAGAAGGCGCGCAGCATCTGTTAATGAGTACGGTCCGCCAGGCGGTCTGGGTGATGCGCAGGCACGCGCGCAGCGAAGTGAGGGAATCGTCGTTTACGGTCTGGGTCGCAGAGCGCGGCGAGCTGCTGGAGCTGATTGTGACGCCCGGCCTGTCCGATCTGTTTGAAGTCGTCCATATGTCCGAGGACGAGGCGAACCCGTTTTCCCGTTTCCTGCTGACTTTGCCGGAGTATGTGGAGACTAAAGAAGTTTCGCCTTTGCGCTTGGGAGCGTTTCCCTTTTTGCGCTATGAAAATGGCGCACTCTACCAATTGGAGCTGGACGAGCGTGTACAGGAGCACCTGCGAGCCCTGTTTGTGAAAGCGTTTCCGGGAATGCCCGTCCCGTACGAATGAATGTTGCAACATTGTGAAAAAGAATTTTCATAGGAATCTTTTGCCCTTCGAGGAAATATGGGTAAATAAGTCATTTTTCAACAAAGGATACGACAAGGGGAGTTTCGAAGTAGTAAAGCAGATAATCCGTTGGGGAGAGGTGACGACGATGTACGCTGTAGAGCCCGATTTGTTCCAGGCTGTTTCCGAATGCGCTCACCGTTTTCAAGGGGAGATCGAACTGTTGGCAAAGCGTCATGCACTTACGATTGAGGGAGGACTTCCGGCTCTTGAGCTGCAGGTTCAACCGCAATGCCAGGCTTTGCTGGAGTACAACTTGTGGGGAGAAGCGGGACTCGTCGCGATCCACGGCAAATTAAGCTTGCGGGATGGGATCAAAAAAGATTCGTTTTCCATCATGATGAAATTCTCGTTGTCTCACGATCCTGATCTGGACATCGAAGGCAAGAAGCAGCGCATTGAGGAAATTTTGTACGGAGAAGCGGACCTTTTCTGGAACATTCCTCCTGCGGGACATGTGGGACATGTCGAATTGACGCTTCGTTTTACGTATCAGCCTGGCTCCGGGCGACTCGGCGAATATGTGCGCAGCGTTTTGGGCATCGTAACCGGAAAGATGATGGCTGCCTGACGCGGCGTGGATGTAAAAAATGGCTCTCCGTCACAGGGGGGCTATTTTTCGTTCGCGGCAAGGCAGGCGTTTGGATAAAAAGGAGGCAGGAATCCGTCTATGCGTTTGTTCGTGGCCCTGGACATTCCCGAAGAGGCTGTCCGCTATATTGCCGATGTACAAAAGCGGCTGAAATCGGAAGTACAGGCAGACAGATGGCAGCCGCTGCACAATCTTCATTTGACGCTGCATTTTCTCGGCGAAGTCGACGAAGCGCTCGTCCCGGCCATCTGTGAGGACATGGACATCGTCAGCGCGATTATCGAACCGTTTCAACTGCGCATCGGCGGCTTCGGGGCGTTTCCCCATGCCCAGCATCCCCGCGTCCTCTGGCTCGGCCTGCGCGGGCAAACGAATCCGCTCAAGCAGCTTCACCTGCTGCTCGGCAGACGGTTCGAGCTACATCAGGGGGTGTCGTATGATCGCAAGCGCTACCGTCCGCACATCACGCTCGCCCGCGGACCGCAAGCATCGCCGGAAGGGCTGCCGCTGCTCGACTGGAACGAGCGGTACTTGGCAGCCGACGCGCCTCGCTGGAAGGTGCGGCATGTCCATCTGTACCGTTCGGAGCTTTTGCCGGAGGGAGCTGTGCATACGGTGATCCACACGAGCACGTTTGATAAAGATCACAGCAAAAAACAAGCGGTACCTGAATAGACTAAGAAAAGGACCAGGGAAAGCTTTCCAGAAAGCGGTGGAAAACGGATGGGTGAGTTCACGACCGGCATTCTTTATCCACGCAAATACGAACCGAAAGTGCTGATTGCCTTGTCCAAGTCTTCGCAACCGTACTTCCACAGAAGCATCAATGGCGACTGGAACGCATTTTTCCTGCAGGATGAGTGGATTGAAACTTCCTCGACGCTTGAGTTTTTGCTTCAACTGTCGAAGCAATTCGTGCCGCTGCTTTGGTTTCACGACGCAGAAGACAATGGCTGGGGGTTTCGTCTGTTCGATGCTGGTTTCGAAGTCTCTTCGGCGACGATCAGCTATTCACTGGATGTGGAGATGGCGGAGGCGGAGTTCGGCAGACTTTATCCGGAGATTGACCTGCAGGAAGGGATTACAGACAGCGAGGACGTTCGGCAAAAGTATGAAGACATACTGGACCGGGTTGTGCGTTCGGAGTTGTATCGGCGAGAGGTAGGCAAAGGAATTACGCGAATCAAGCCGCAATCGTTCAGTCGGATCGCGGGGCCAAAACAAGTGCAGCAGTTGCGCTCGCTGTTTGATTTGCAACTGCTGACAGATGTAGACGAAGAAACCGGCGCTTCGCTTTTGTACGATTCGGTGGATCTTTTCAAAGAGATTTTAGGGATCGAAGAAATGGTCTGGGTGAATTATGCGTATTTGGCAAGTGGGGGCAGGGAGTAGAAAACAGAAAGGGCGGGATGGCTCCCGCTCTTTTTTTGTACAGATAAGAATTGTGCCGCCAAGTTTTCCAATCGGGAAGCAAGGGAGTCCGCGATCGGGGAATCAGCCACGGACAAACATCCCTTGGACGATCGCAGCGTGCGACTGAAACCGGATCGGAATCGAGACGGCGGTGTACGGGTCGAGGGCGTTGGAGACTTGAAAATGCAGATGCGCTTCGCTGGAATTGCCCGAGTTCCCGCACCGCCCGAGCACATCCCCGGCTGCGACCCGGTCGCCTGGCCTCACCGTGATGGAATGCTGCTGAAGGTGGGCCAGCACGCTAAATTCGCCCTGTCCGTGGTCGATCTCGACGAAATTTCCGGCAGGTTGCTGCTCGTTCATCACCCCGACGGGCGAATTGTCCGGCACGTCAGCGACTACCTTGACCACGGTTCCGGCGCACGGAGCCACAATCGGCTGCCCGAAGGCGTAGTAGCTCTCGTTGACAGAAGGATCGCCGCTGCAGGAACGGCCGTCCTTGAGCAGCAAAAAATCGTAGGCGTAGCGCTGGTTGTCATACGCGTAATGGTAGTTGACCAGCTCGTTCATGCCGCCCCAAAAGGTGAACCATTCGCCCCGAAAAGGCAGGCGGTAAAGGTGGCGGCTGACGATGCGATCCGTTTCCGGATGGGGCGTCAGATGGGCGAGGCGAAGCCCGTGGATGGTTCCTTGCGAGTCGATCGCCGCGGACAAGCCTTTTTGTCCATCGCTTGTAGTCCAGACGAAACGGCTCATCCCCGCAAGCGGCACGACGGAGAGTGGCTGTTCCGCATATGGGGTGCCATCGCGCTGAAAGTCGGAGGCGAAGGAAACAAATTCCTCCAGACTGACCTCGTCCCGAAAGGCCGCGCTGCACATGCTGTACAGCGTTTTATACTGACCGCAGCAGAGAGCGAGCGGAATTGCTTTTGCCAGCGGGAAAAGCGGATGAGTATGCACAGGATTCACGCTCCGTTAAAAAGAAAATGATTGCAACGAGTAGTACGCATCAAGCTGCCGCCAGGTTTCGCAAAGACCGCCGTCCAAAGCGGCAGGACAACCGTACAAAAAAACCAGTACAGTTGTCATGTACTGGTTTCGCTCAGGCTATCGCCTACACTTTTTTCCATTGACCAAAAATTTCATCGACATCCAAAAGCATAATCAACTTATCGTCCAGGCGGGCAATTCCTTGCAAATACTTGCCCTCTACGCCAGCGACGATCGGTGGCGCCGGTTCGATCAGATGCTGTGGAATGTTCATCACTTCGGACACCGCGTCGACGATGATGCCGATATTCAGCCCTTCCAGTTGCAAATCGACAAAGCGGGTGTCATCCGTCTGGGCAATCGGCTCCAGGCCGAACATTTTGCGCAGGTTCACGATCGGCAAAATCCGCCCGCGCAGGTCGATGACGCCTTCCACGTACACAGGCGACTTGGGGAAACGGGTGATGGGCAGTGGCTTGATGATTTCGCGCACCAAAGCAATGGAGAGCCCGTAATACTCGCTTCCCATTTTAAACAAGATCGATTGGGCCGTCGCCGCTTCTGCCTCCCAATCTGTACCGTTGCTTCGTTTTGTCAGTTCCATTTATACAATTCCTCCCCGGACCGCTTTCCTATGTCTTTACCCACATTGTACCATGGACAAACCTCTGCGGCGGCATTTTTTCCGCCAGGTTAGGGCAGGAGCTGCAGCGAGGCGATCACGACAATCGCCATGCTGACGCCAAAGCTGAGAAAGGCGTTTTTGCTGAGCAGCATGACGATGAGGCAGGCGATCCCGGCGACGAAGAATATCGGCTGGAAGACGAGCGACTGGTTTTGCACGAACAGCGCCGGGAAAATGAGCGCTGCGAAAATCCCTACCGGAATGTAGCTCAGCCCGCTTTTCAGCCGTGGCGACATCCAGTGGCTGGGCAGGCGCATGAAAGCGCGGCGGGAGAAGTACGTGGCGATACTCATGAGGACAAACAGCCAGAACAGATTCATGCAGTCTCGACCCCCTGTGCCGATTCGGCTTGTGGCGATGAAGCGGCTTTTTCCTTGGCAGGCAAGGCGAATCCGATGCAAAAGGCGACCAGTCCCGCTACGAGCAGATGCAGCCCGTTTGGCAAAAGCAAGGCGACGCCGACGGCCAGCCCTCCGCACAAAAGAAACGTGAGGATGCGCGAAAGCGAGGTGAGCTGAAAATAGGACAAGGCGATGAACATCGCGATATAGCTGAACCCAAGGCCAAGCGCCCCCGGATCAGGAATCCACTCTCCGGCGAGGCTGCCTGCCCACGTGCCCAACACCCAGCAAGCGTGCAAAGTCAGGCTGACCCCGTACAAATAAGCCGCCTCGCTCTGATGATGGCGAAACCGATTCAGTGAGACGGCATATTGTTCATCGGTCATAAAAAAGGCCAGGACGTTCACGTGGGCAAGCGGCAAGCGCTGGTAGTACGGAGATACCGACAGTCCCATCAAAAAATGGCGCGTGTTCAACAGGAACGTCGTGAGAAGGATCGCCCACATGCCTGTATGCTCCGCAATCATCCCGACCGCGCTGAACTGGGCCGCTCCCGTGTAGATGAACAGCGACATCGCCACGCTCTCCCAGACGGTCAAGCCAGCGGCAAGCGCCATCATCCCGAAAATGATGGCCGACAAAATGTAGCTGGCCGCAAGCGGCAGCGCGTCCCAGGCTCCCTGCCGAAACAAGCTGGCTGAATGTTTGGACAGCTTCATTTACGCTTCCTCCTTTTGACGCGTGAGAATTTCGCTGATGATCGACATTCCCCGCTCGATCTGGCTCGGCGGCTCGTGGGTGAAGCAGAGACGGATGTAGGGCTGCTCGGCATGGCGCAGCAAAAACATGTCCCCGCACGTGAACGACACGCCTTTTTGCCTGCACGTTTGCATCAGCTTGCGCGCTTCGACGCCTTCCGGAAGCGAGACCCAGAAGTAAAAGCCGCCCGCTGCTTTTTCATATTGCAGACCGAGTGCTGTCAGCGGCTGTAGATGGGCTTCCATCACTTCGGCCTGCTGCCGGTACAAGTTGCGTGAACGAGCGAGATGAGGCGTGAGCGCATCGGCTTTCAAGTAGTTGGCAAGAGCGATCTGTCCCAGCATGTTGGTAGAGATGGACAGCTCCTTGAGCCTACTTACAAGCTGGATAAAATGCTGATTGGCGGCGATCCAGCCGATGCGCAGCCCGGGGAACAATAGCTTGGACAGCGTGTTTAAATAAATGACGTGGCCGGCTTGGTCCAGTGCCTTGAGGGCTGGCGGCGGCGGTGTGTCCAGATGCAAGTGGCGGTAGGCGTCGTCCTCCACGACCGGGATGCCGTAGTGCTCGGACAGCGACAGAAGATGTTTGCGGCGCACCAGGGAAAGCGTGTAGCCAGTCGGGTTGTGAAACGTCGGGACTGTGTAGATGAAGCGCGGGCGGTAGCGGCCAAGAATGCCTTCCAAAATATCCGTCTTCATGCCCTCCTGATCGAGCGGAACGGGAATCACCTGGATGCCCAGCGACTGAAAAAGCTGCAACGAGCCGAAGTACGTTGGCATTTCCGTGACGATGCAGTCTCCGGGCCTGGCGAGCATGGACGTGATGAGGTACAGCCCTTCCTGCGAGCCGCTAGTCACGCAAGCTTGCTCGGGCGAAGAAACTTGTTCGAAGCCCATCCAGCGGACGAGTTGCTCGCGCAGCAGGGGAAAGCCCTGGACCGATGTGAAAAAGTAGGAGTTGATCTGGTCGGCGGCGCTTTTGACATAAGCGGGAAAGCCGGAAGTGACGAGCGTATGCTTGCCTCCGTCGCCATGCGCGAAGTTGATCGTGTCCGGGTACGTATCCGTAATCGCCAGCAGTTCAGCCATATGAGGCGGCGCGGCGTGCAGATGCGTGTAGTTGTGCTGGCTGCTCCAGTGGATTCTGCTCAAGGCCGGGGCAGGCGGGAGAGCCTCGACGTAGCGGCCGCTGCCCATTTTTCCGGCGATGAAGCCTTCCACCTCCAGCTCGGCATACGCCCTGACGACGGTATTGCGGCTGACGCCGAGCCTGGCAGCGAGCTTTCGCTCCGGCGGCAAATGGGAGCCAATTGGCAGCTCGCCGCTCAAAATTTGGTACCTGAGCTGGTTGTAAACGCGGGTGTAAATCGGAGTTCTCCCCATAAAAACGGCTCCTTTGTTCCCTTTCTTTTGTCTCACTATACGCATAAAAAAATGAGAATAAAAGAGCCAATTTTCTTCGGATAAAAAGCCATAATAGAAAACGAACAGACCAACAAGCACAGGCTCGTCAGTCTGTTCGTCTGTTTTTTGCGGGCATGCTTTCGCAACTTTTACGGCTCGCGCAGGTCGTTGAGCGAGATGCCTTGCTCCAGGGCGAAATCGAAATCATCCACATCGTAAAATTGAACAGGTACGATATATTCCAAAATCCGATCCTGAAAATCGGGCTGGTCTGTGAGCAGCGGGACTTCAAAACGTACGGACGTCAGCAGAAGCTGCGTCTCGACGGGATCAAAAATTTCTCCCCACATGGCGTTGTCCTCCACCTTGATGACCGTCAGCGTGACGCCGTTCGGAAAGGTGAACGGAACTTTGGACCAGGGGGCAATCAGTCCTTTTTCCAGTCGCTTGCGATTGAATGGATCGGCAAAAAACTGGCTCATTTCCTTCATGACCCGACGCACGTACTGATCGTCGCCGGAGTAGGGCATGATTGGTTCAGGACTCTGGATAAATTCGTCCAATTCATAGATTGTCGACGCGGGTATCAGGTATTCTACCGGTTGCGATGGGACCATCAACTCCCCGTAGATAGCCAACATGATCGCTTCAATAACGAATTGTTTCGACATTTCGACAACCCTCCTCGTTACCATCATACTGAAATCGCCCAGTGACAACAAGCCCGGACACGGCGGGAGAACCGGCTGTTTTTGCTTGTGACCGTAAAAATGACAGATTTTACGCAAAAGGAAACGGAGGGAAATTCATTGTTCGAGCCTGGTTTTTACTCTTCGCTTTTGCTCATTATTACAATCAATATCGTCCTGAGCGGAGACAATGCCGTCGTCATCGCCATTGCCTGCCGCAAGCTGCCTGTCGCGCAGCAAAAAAAGGCGATCATCTGGGGGACGATGCTCGCCGTAATCGTCCGGGTCATCGCTACGATCCTCGCGGTGTACTTGCTGAAAATCCCGTACTTGTACCTGATCGGCGGGCTGATTTTGCTGTGGATCAGTTACAGGCTGCTGCGGGAGGAGGACGGGCAGGAGGACATTGACGCGAGCGAGGATATCGTGCAGGCGGTGAAAACGATCGTCGTGGCCGACGTCATGATGGGGCTGGACAACGTTCTCGCCATCGCAGGAGCGGCGCAAGGGAATATCATCCTCATCGTCATCGGGCTGCTGATTAGCGTGCCCTTGATGGTATTTGGCAGCCAGTTGATTTTGCGCGTCATGGAACGGTTCGCCTGGCTCGTCTATGTCGGGGCTGGAGTGCTTGCCCTCGCTGCAGCCAACATGATTTTCACAGAGGAAGCGGTCCGCGAATGGATCGTTCCGGTGCCATGGCTGGTGGTGCTGTTTAAGGTCGTGTTGGTGGGCGCAGTTTTGCTGCTCGGGTACTGGCAGCGTTCGCATGCAAAGGCGCGATGACAAGCCGCCTGGGCGGGAGCGGGAAAGCGTTTTGCCCGTTTCTGTCCAGTAAACAAAGAAGTTTCAGAATAAACTTTACATTCGTTGACAAACGCTCTTTTTATCTTATATGATTGAAAAAATTAGAAGAGTCCAGTAATAGCTGAGGAGAGATGAGCATGTCTTTGACAGAGCAGACCAAAAAGGGATATTTCGGTGAATTCGGCGGGAGCTTTGTTCCCCCAGAGCTGCAGGAAGTATTGGATTACTTGGCAGAGCAGTTTGAGACGTACAAGGACGATCCCGAGTTCAACGAAGAGTTCCGGTATTATTTGAAGGAGTACGTCGGACGGGAAAATCCGTTGACGTATGCCCGCCATTTGACGGACAAGCTGGGCGGCGCGAAAATTTACTTGAAACGTGAAGACTTGAACCATACAGGTGCCCATAAAATCAACAACGTCATCGGGCAAATTTTGCTCGCCAAGCGCATGGGCGCCCACCGGATCATTGCCGAGACGGGAGCGGGGCAGCACGGCGTGGCGACGGCGACAGCGTGCGCGATGTTTGGCATGGAATGCATCATCTACATGGGCGAGGAAGATACGAAGCGCCAGTCGCTGAACGTGTTCCGGATGGAGTTGTTAGGGGCAAAAGTAGTGCCTGTGTCCAAAGGGCAGGGCCGATTGAAAGACGCGGTAGACGAAGCGCTGAACGATTTGGTGCAAAACTACCAAAACACGTTTTACTTGCTAGGCTCTGCTGTAGGGCCGCATCCGTTCCCGACGATGGTCAAGCACTTCCAGGCGATCATCAGCGAGGAGTCGAAGCGCCAAATTTTGGAGAAGGAAGGGCGGTTGCCTGATGCCGTCATCGCTGCCGTAGGGGGCGGAAGCAACGCGATCGGTGCTTTTGCCCATTACATTGACGAGCCTTCCGTGCGCTTGATCGGAGTGGAGCCAGACCAGGCCCCGACCTTGACCGAAGGGGTTCCGGCTGTCATTCACGGCTTCAAATGCCTCGTGCTGCTCGATGAACAGGGAGAGCCGAAAAAAACGTACTCGATTGCTGCCGGGCTGGACTATCCGGGCATCGGGCCGGAGCACAGCCAGCTCAAGACGAGTGGGCGGGCGGAATATTACACCGTGACGAACGAAGAAGTGCTCGCCGCTTTCCAGGAGCTGTCCCGGACGGAAGGAATCATCCCTGCCTTGGAAAGCGCCCATGCCATCGCCTACGCGCTGAAGCTTGCCCCGACGCTGTCGCGGGAGCAGATTGTGATCGTCAACCTGTCCGGTCGCGGCGACAAAGACGTCGAGCAAGTATTTCGCCTGTTGCGTGACTAGAAAATAGCGCAAACAACAGCAGCCCTTCCGATAGCGGAGTGGCTGCTGTTTCTATGACTGGAATTGTTACAATGTTTTGACAATCGTGACGCTCATCCATTCTTTGTCGTACAGGTTGATTTCAAACGGCGCAGCGACCTCGGAGCCGTCCTCGTTGGTCAGGATGCGTATCGTCGGCCGGTTGACGGCGAGCGGATTGACCCGCGAGACGACGCCCGTATGTCCCGAACTGAGCTGAACGGTGGAGGAAATCGGGAAAATGGCGACGTGCTGCAAAAACAGCTTGAGCAGCTCCAGATCAAAATACGTATTCCCCGAAGCAAACAAATACTCGGTCGCATCCGAGGGGGAATAGCTTTGCCGAAAAGGGCGCGGCGAGATCAGCGCGTCGTAGACGTCCGCAATCGCGACGATGCGCGCGTATTCGTGAATGTCCTTGCCACAGAGCTGCCGCGGATAGCCCGTCCCGTTGTAGCGCTCGTGATGCTGCAGCGCACAGTGCGCGGAAACGACGGAAATATTATGCTGGCTGCGCAGGAGGTTGAAGCCTTCTTCGGTGTGGTATTGCAGGCGCTGACGCTCTTCGGCTGTCAACTCTTTGCGCAAGCTCCACAGCTCTTTTGGCACTTGGGTCATTCCGATGTCAAACAGCAAGGCGCCGATGCCAAGCTCCAACATCTGTTGCTGGTTGTAGCCTTTTGCCAGGCCAACCACACCTGCGAGCACAGCGACATTGACGGCGTGGTGAAAAAAATAGCCGTCCATTACGTGGAGATTGGACAGATTGACGAGCACGTCTTTTCTGCTGCTCAAGTCTTGCAATATCTCTTTGAACACCTTTTGAAAAGCGCTTCCAAAATCAGGCAGAGAGGTACGGCGTTTCATGTGCGGCTGGTCCATCAGGGTGGTCATCTTCTTGTACACGGCATCGACCGCCTGTTTGCGCGTCTCATCGCGAATGACGTCTTCCGGGATAATGTCGTCTGTACGCTTGTCCTGAATGTAGAGCGTATCAATCCCTAATTGCTTGAGGCGTTCGATGTAGCGTTCCGTCAGTTGTACGCCCATCCCGAGCAGGACGTTCCCGTTTTCCTGAAAAATGCTTTTGGCAATAACATCTCCTGGCTTCACTGAAGTAATATGCAATTTTCTCACAACGAAAGCCCCAGTCCTTTGTCGATAGAATGTAAAGAGTCCTGATATTCTGCCAGTTCGCTTAGTACAATTCTATCATATGGAAAGTCTAGGGCACTACTGCTTGCCGTCACTTCTTAAAATTGTCGTTTTTTCCCATTCTGTCGTTTTTTCGCCAAACTCACTGTTCTGCCGCCCGGTCGGAGCGGGTAAACCAGCGAAACGGATTCAACGACCAGCGTGGCTCGTGGCGGGCGTACCGTTCCTTGCGGCGGGTCAGTCGCTGCTGCATCAAATCCATCTCGAAGGTGACGCGGCGCATCTCCAGGCGCAGCGATTCCTGCATCTCTTCGATGTCGGCGATTTTTTGCAGGATGGCCGATTGCATGTTGTTCAGCGAGGAAAGCTGGGCCAGCTCCTGCTGGAACTTCAGCAGCGTCTCGTGAACGGCCAGCTCCATTTCCTTCACGCCTGCTTCCAGGTTGCTTCCGGAACTGAGGGCTACGGCTGTTTCTTCCGCACTGGCGTACTCTTCGGCAGTCAGCATTTCTTCCGACAAACGGCCTTCATCTATGAGCTGTCGCTGAATTTCCTTGAGCGAGCTGTTTCCGCTATCTTTGCGGTCCTTCACTTCTTTCAAGAGGGCAAAGCCCGCTTCGCTAATCAAATAGTGACCCTGCGGATTTTTCAGACGTTCCTTTGCGGGTACGAACAAGTCCAGCCAGTTGCGCAGCGTACGAACATGTACGTCAAGGCGATCAGCTACCTCTTTCGAAGCCATCCAAACTTGTACATCCATCCCGAATCACTCCTTTTTTCCCCTCGGTATTCCCGGTGGACTCATTATAGCACCATTTTTTTCCGGGTAAG
This sequence comes from Brevibacillus sp. NSP2.1, assembly GCF_000470975.2. NCBI lineage: Bacteria > Bacillati > Bacillota > Bacilli > Caryophanales > Paenibacillaceae > Brevibacillus > Brevibacillus sp. NSP2.1. Next base: position 1,828,706 of record NZ_CP048274.1, read on the forward strand.
AGAGAATCGACAAAGGTTCTAAAAAGTAGTGGCATTTCGCCCGTTTCGGACAGGTGCTCCGTTTTTTGTCATTCCGTCACGAGCCGGACAAATTGTGGCTGGCTCACTCATATTGACCCGGACAGGCGCGTACATATGGAAGGAATACACGTCCCCATACTCATGCGGGATGAGGAGAGGACCGTATGATGCAACCTTTCTTTTGGCTTGTTTTGCTTGCTGCGGCGCTTGCGAGCTGTATCGGCGGGCTTCTGCTCTGTCTTCGCGCCTGGTCGCGCAAAGCGCTGTTCGCGATGATTAGCGCAGGGGCCGGATTGTTGCTGGCGATTACGATGCTGGACTTGATGCCGCACGTCATCCAGGGGGAAAGCTCGCGGATGATGCCGTTTGTGCTCGTAGGCTTTGCCGCGTTGTTCGCGCTGGAGCTGCTCGGAAAGGCGGCCGGAGGGGAAATCGGCTCGACGGGCGTGATCGGGGTGCTGGGCGGCTTTTTGCTGCACGCTTTTGTCGAAGGGGTGTCGCTCGTGGCGAGCTTGAAGGTGGACGCAGAGGTCGGCATGTCTGTCCTGCTGGCGATGCTTTTGCATAAAATACCGGATGGGGTCACGGTAGCCTCCTTGATGCTCGCCGCGACGAACTCCCGGAAAAAAGCATTGTGGGGCGCGACTTCGCTCGGGATTGCCACGATAGTGGGGGCATGCAGCTTCGGGCTTGCCGAACGGTTTTTTCCGCCTGACTGGTCGAGCGTGATGCTCGCGATGACGACGGGAATTTTTTTGTACGTGTCAGCAAGCCACCTCGTGCCGTATATCGTGCAGGCGAGGCGGGCGGAATACGGCGTCTACTTTTTTGGCGCGGTTCTGATCTACATTGTGCTGTCGGCGTACATGCATGCCAATCATCTGCATGCATAAACAGGGGCGCTCCTTGCCAGCCTAAGAAAACAATGGAATCGCAGCAGGATGGAAGGAGTCTTGTGAGCATGAACCAGCCCAATCTGAACCAGTTCGACGAAGCCGCACAGGGAGTAACGGAGTTCCCGGTCATGGGGACGTCGCTGAATCCTTTTGACGAAACGTGGGGGACGTTTGCTTCTGCAAAGCCGCTGACTGAACAGGATGGAGCCGCCGAGTAACAGCCAAAAAGCCGCTGTCGAAACGAAGCGTTTCGCGCTCTTTTCTTCCGCCCCTCTCGTAACGAAGGACAAGATCGGTTATAATGGCGGGGAATAGCTTGGGAAGGGGCGAATACATAATGAATACATTGTTGCAAGGCAAAAATATCGTAATCATGGGTGTAGCGAACCACCGCAGCATCGCTTGGGGAATTGCGCAATCTTTGCACAACGCAGGAGCGAACCTGATTTTTACCTATCAGGGAGAGCGTCTGCGCGAAAACGTGGCAGAGCTGTCCGCCAAACTGGGCAAGGAATCGCTCTTGGTCAACTGCGACGTGACCAAAGATGAAGAAGTGGAAGCGGCGTTTGCGACGATTCGGGAAAAAGTCGGCGTCATTCACGGCTTGGCGCACTGCATCGCGTTTGCCAAAACCGAGGAGCTGGAAGGCGAATTTGTCAACACTTCCCGTGACGGCTACGCGCTTGCGCAAGACATCAGCGCGTTCTCGCTGGTGGCGGTTGCCCGCGCAGCTCGTCCGTTGATGACAGAAGGCGGCAGCATCGTGACCTTGACTTACCTGGGCGGCGAGCGCGTCGTGCAAAACTACAACGTCATGGGCGTAGCCAAAGCAGCGCTGGACGCATCGGTGCGCTACCTCGCGAACGATCTCGGCAAGGAAAACATTCGCGTCAACGCGATTTCCGCAGGTCCGATCCGCACCCTGGCGGCAAAAGGCATCCGCAATTTCAACGCGGTTCTGAAAGAAATCGAAGAAAAAGCGCCGCTGCGCCGGACGATTGACCAGACCGAAGTAGGCGATACAGCCCTCTTCCTGTTCAGCAACCTGTCCAGAGGCATTACGGGCGAGATTTTGCACGTAGACGCCGGATACAACATCATCGGCGGCTAAGCGGCCAAGTTTTGCGCCCATACGAATGAATAACAGGCTCCCTTTGCTCGCATACTAACCAAAATGCGACGAAGGGAGCCTGGCTTATGTTTCCATTGATTACGAACATGGAAGAGTTTCTGATTTACATGGGCGGCGGCTATCAGTATTTACCGGCCCATTTCGCTGATGAAACGGGAGGGGCGGGTCTTGCGTCCGAAGCGCTCCCGGGGGATACCGATACACAGGCTGCGGCGGGCCCGGGTAATCGCCACGTATAGCAGACGCCGTTCTTCTTCCAGGGCTGTCGACCCGCCTTTGCGCAGCTCGTCCAGCGTGTACTCGTGCGGCAGGGCGCCTTCGACCAGATCAGGCAGAAAGACGTGATCGTACTCCAGCCCTTTTGCCCGATGAATACTCAATACGTGTACAGCTTCATCCGGGAGTGGCCGCAGATTGCGCCACTCTTTTTCCTGTCTAATCATCTGCTCGATGTAGGCCAAAAAGTCGCGGATCGTCGCGTGGCGCTTGGCGGCAGAGAGAAGTTGCTGCAGCTCGTCACTCCAGCGTTCCCGGCCATCTTCCCGGTCACGCGCCCGCTTTTTCAAATATTCGCGGAGCTTGCCGTCCTCGTAAATCAGCTCCAGCGCCTGGGCAGGAGGGCAGTCTTTGCAGGCGGCGAGAATGTCGTTGATCGCTTGCATATGCTTGCGCTGGTAGGGCTTGAGCTGGGTCAGATGCGGGAGGATGTGCAAAATCGGCTTGTCCTCGAGAATCGCCTGGCTGCGCACGGCATTCCAGGCATCGCCGGAGATGTAGAGCGTCGGCAAAATTTCTTTTAACGCGTCTGTATCGTCCGGATTGAGCGCCAGCCGCAAATAGTGCAACGTCCAGCGTACAGTCTGGCGCTGGTAAAACGAGTCTTCCTCCTGCGTGTAGTGAAACGGAATGCCTGCCTCGCTCAGCCGCTCCAGGATCGGCCGGGCCGACTCGTTCGTGCGGTACAGCACCGCGCACTCGCCGAACGCCGTTCCTTGCTCGCGCCGATGCACGATTTCATCCACGATTCGGGATGCCTGCTCTTCTTCGTCGTCCGGTTCGAACAAAAACGTGTCGCCTTCTTCGCGATGGAACGACCGGCACGCTTTTTCCCAGCGAGATCGGTTGTGGCCGATCAGCGAATAGCCGAGGCTGACGATCGAGGAGTGGGAGCGGTAGTTGACTTCCAGCGTAATCGTGGAAGCTTGCGGAAAATCTTTGGTGAAGCCCAATATGTACTGGGGGTCACTGCCGCGAAAGCCGTAGATCGACTGGTCATCATCGCCGATGACGCACAGGTTGTTTTGCGGTGCGGCGAGCAGCTTGACCGTTTCGTACTGGATGCGGTTAATATCTTGAAACTCGTCGATCATGACGTGGGTGATCCGCTCCTGGTAGCGTTGCAGCAGATCGCGGTTATCGCGCAACAGCTCGTAGCAGCCGAGCAGCATGTCGTCAAAATCAAACCACTGGTGCTTTTTTTTCGCGGCCTCGTAGAGCGGGTAAAGCTGGGCGGCCCGTTTTTCCGCATCGGTCGCCGCCTCGCGAAAAGCCGCTTCCTGCGGGAGAATGTATTCGTTTTTCCAACGGCTGACGATGCTGAGCGCTTCGGTGATGTCCGTTTCTTTCAGCGCCATAAGCTCGTCATGGCCGAGCAATGCTCCGGTTTCGCGCAGCAGCCGCCACTTTTGCCAGTCCTTTTTCAGCAGCCGCTGCTGATCCCAGCCGTTTGGCTGATGGTGCAACAGCATGCGGTAAAAAATGCTGTGGAACGTTCCGGCAATCAGCTCGCGAGCCTGGCCGGACGGCAGTTGCCGGGCGATGCGCTGGCGAATTTCCTCTGCTGCTTTGGTCGTAAACGTCACGACCATGATCCGTTTTGGCTCCACGCCCAAGTCTTTGATGAGATGAGCGGTGCGGGCCGTCATGACCCGCGTCTTGCCGCTGCCGGCTCCGGCGAGGATCAAAAGCGGGCCGTCAGTCGTTTGCACGGCTTGCTGCTGGGTAGGATGAAGCGGCTGGTCCAACTGCTGCTCGGCCAAATGCGCAATCGTCTTTTTGGGCATAAACCGTTTGCGAAAGACCGGAGGCTTTGGCGGAGGCGGTGCAGGCGTGACCGTGCTGCCAATCGCCCTTTTTTTCGGCAAGCGAAAAGAGCCGATCATCGCCGTGTCTTCTTCCCGGGCAGCAGGCTCGTCTGGCGTTTGTGCCGGAGCCGGGACGGCCGCATCCGAAAAGGCGAGCGAACTGTCGACAGCAGCCGCGTGCTCAGGCGCGCGCGTATGCGGATCATCAGCGAGAGCGGGCGCAGCGTCAGTCGCAGCACCAGGGCTTGCGCCAGTCACAAGCGGGTGCAGAACGGCCGCAGCAGTCTCGTCCAAAGCTTGCAGCCACTCCATGGAAGCAGAGCTGTCTTGCGCCAAAAGCGGGCAGACGGCTCCCTCCGGATGCGCGAAGTACGGCTCAAAGCTGATTCCGGCAATCAGGCGCAGCGCGGCGGTACAGGCTGGACAGCGAACCTTGTCCTGCCGGGCGGCCATGCGCCAGTACGGGATGCGGTTGTAAGTCTCGGGCTGCAACAGGATAGGTTTGTTGTCTAGTAACGCATAGTTCATGATGACACCTCGATAAAGCAGCTTCTTTGTCAAAGTCGTACGCGGACCGTGGAAACAAGAAGTGCCCCCTGGCGGCAGGGGACACGTGCCAAAAAAGTCGTTCTTTACGATTGGGCGTGCAGTAAAATCGTATCGTCGGGAAGGGCGGCTGAATCTTCCTCATCCAGATGGGTGATCGCTACACGGGTGATGCGATGGTTTTCCAGCTCGCTGATGGTGAACAGATAGCCCTGGTACATGACGGCTTTTCCGAGCGTCACTTCCTCGTTTAACTGGCTGTAGAGCCAACCGGCGATCGTGTCGACCTCATCGGAGACGATCTCGATGGTCAAAAAATCGTTCAGCTCGGCCAAAAGCGTTTTGCCGGAAACGGAGAGGGCATTGCTTGCGCTTTCTTCGATTTCCGGGCGCTCGTTCTCATCAAATTCGTCCTGGATGTCGCCGACAATTTCTTCCAGAATGTCCTCCATCGTCAAAATACCCGCCGTACCGCCGTACTCGTCAATGACGATCGCAATTTGCGAGCGGCGTTTTTGCATCAGCCGCAATACGTGACTGATTTCCATCGATTCCGGCACCGTGAGCAGGGGACGGAGAAAATCTTTCAGCTCGGCTTTCCCGGTTGTCAGCGCCGACAGGAAAAAGTCGGACGTGTGAACGAAGCCGATCAGCCTGTCTTTGTCTTCGTGCGCGACAGGGAAGCGCGAATGGCGGGATTGCCGGATAATTTGGAGATTTTCGTCAAATGTGTTGTCGTCGTACAGGCAAATCATGTCGATGCGCGGGATCATAATTTCCCGGGCAAGGCGTTCGGAAAACTCGAACACGTTGTCCACGAGGGCCATTTCCGTCTGGTCGATATGCCCGCTCTTATGGCTCTGGTTGACGAGCAGCCGGATTTCTTCCTCTGTATGGGCCGGATCGTTTTCCCGGGCAGGCTCGATGCCCAGACGCCGGATGAACAGGTTGGCCGCGCCGTTTAAAAACCAGATGAGCGGATAGCTCAGCTTGTAGAAAAACATGAGCGGAGCAGCCGTCCACAGCGAGGTTGCTTCCGCTCTCTGGATGGCAAGCGACTTGGGAGCAAGCTCCCCGAACACGATATGCATGAATGTGATGATGGCAAACGCGATGGCAAGCGAAACGGGCCCCACCATATAGGACGGGAATTGAAAATAGGCCATCATGGGTTCGACGTAATGGGCGATTGCAGGCTCACCAACCCAGCCTAGTCCAAGCGATGCCAGCGTGATGCCGAGCTGGCAGGCGGATAAATAGGCGTCGAGCTCGCGGGTGACCTTTTGCGCGTAGTGGGCACGTTTGTTGTTGCCCTCACTGACGAGCTGGGCCAGACGAGTTTGGCGAACTTTTACCAACGAGAATTCTGCTGCGACGAAGAAGCCGTTCAGAAGGACCAAAAACACCACGAGCAGCAGATTCAGCGTAATCTCCCCTATCGGACTCTCCAAGCGCACCTCCAGCCTCCCGCGGTGCGAAAGGCGGAGAATTCACCTCCGTTACGCTAAGTGTATTTTAAATGTACGAACAAAAACGGCTAAATATTCGTATCTTCCTTGTTACAGGTAAGTATACCAATAGGTCAACCGAAGAGTCAAAACGTTCCGATTTGCTCTGGCGCATTTTGCACATTGTCAGGACATACCCGAATCTGTCTTTTCATACACATAAGCGAGCAGTTGTCCGGGGGAGGGGAGGCGCGTGTACTGGCTGCAAAAAAGTGTGGCGATCATCGTCGGAAGTGTGCTCGTTGCCATTGGCGTCAACCTGTTTTTGGTGCCGCACCGCCTCATGGATGGGGGAATGATCGGGATCGGGCTGCTTGCGACGTATTACATGCAATGGCCGCCCGGAATGGTGATGATGGGTGTCAGTATCCCGGTTTATGTCCTCGTCTTTTTTTATGACCGCAGGCTGTTTTTCCACAGCTTTCACGGAATGCTGATCTCTTCGTTTTTTATCGACGTGCTCTCGGATTTGCGCGGCTTCAACAGTTGGTCGACGTCCGCATCAGCGGTGACGGGCGGGGTGTTGATCGGAATGGGCGTCGGTCTGATGCTCGCTTTTGACACGAATACAGGGGGGACCGACCTGCTGGCGCAATTTTTGGCCAGGCGCTTCAACATGTCTGTGGCGCTGCTGATTCTCGCCATCGACGGGTTGATCGTCCTCTGTTCGCTGCATACGATCGGGCTGGAGCGCACGGTGTTTTCGCTTGTGACCATCATCGCGGTAGCGGCGACGACGCACATGTTCAGCGGGCTTGGACGGCAGCAGCCTCCCTATACGATCATCGGTCCGCTGCATACTTGGCAGGCAGGCACACGCGAGAAGCGCGGGCCTGGCCTGTCGCTTTCGCCGATTGCGCAAAGAAAAAGCGGCCCAAGCGAGCCTGTTCGCGCAAAAGCGGCAGGGAGATCGGCAAACAGGGCAGGGGAAGCAGACATTTTGGAGAAAATAAATAGGAAAAGGATGAAATGAGGGACAACATCGTGTCTGCCTATACACCGCAAATGATAACCGAGCGGGTCGGCTATTTTCCCGGTCACGTCAACATCGGCCTGGTTATCGGCAACAGCGGAGCGATTCTGATCGATTCCGGACTGGAGGCGCAAACCGCCAAAAAAATCAAAAAAGGGCTGGACGCGATTGCCCAGCCCTTGTGCGCGATCATTCAAACACACGCTCATGCCGATCACTTCGGAGGAAACGCCTACCTGCTCGGATGCTGGCCCGAAGCCAAAGTATTCGCGCCACCGCTGGAAGAAGCGATCATCCGCTATCCGGTTCTGGAACCCATCTACTTGAACATGGGAGCAGAACCGCTTGCGGAGCTGAAAAACAAGTTTTTGCTGGCGCAAGCTTCCCGGGTGGACCACCTCCTTCCATTAGAAGGGATGCTGGAAATCGACGGTGTGCCGTTTACGATCCTTTCTCTGCCGGGGCACAGCTATCAGCAGGTCGGTCTGATCTGCGAGGACATTTGCTTTGCCGCGGACAGTTATTTGGGTGAAGAAGTATTGGAAAAGCACAAGCTGCCGTTTCTCGTAGATGCACATGAGACGATGAACAGTTTGCGCAAGCTCCTGTCGACCGATTGCAGAGGATATTTGCCCGGTCATGGAGCGTACACCACCTCCTCTCAAGGTGCGGTGCACAAAAATATGGAATGGCATGAACGGATTTACGCCGTCATCGAAGACATTTTAAGAGAGGAGCGCGGAGTAGAAGACGCTCTCGCCCTCCTGTGTGAACGCTTGCACATTTCCATCGAGAACGCGACAAGCTACGCCCTGTTCCGGACGGCTTTCATGGGCTATCTCGTCGGCCTGGCAAAAGAAAAGAGAGTGGCGTATCGGTTTGCTGCGAACAGATGGCTGTGGAGCACGGTTCAGGATGGAGCGGAGGGAGAAGACAGGTAATCGGCAATCTCTGCCAGTTTGTGCTCGGCTGCTTCCCGAACGGATTTCGGTATGAAGAAAATTTCTTCCGAGGTGTTCATGTAAAATTTCGCTTCCAGATACGGATGACCCAGCTTGACAGTCATCTCGCCTTTGCCTGTTGACGAGTTGGTGAAATTGGTGGGAATGCGCAGGAAATACGTGCTGCTGCTGGCAGAATCGTACATGACGACATCATACGTGGGCATGCCGTCCCCGCCTGATCGGTGAAACCCCTGCTGTCTGAGCATTTTGTCGACATAGGAGAGTGGCTGCACGACACCGGTCAGGGTCTTGTTTTTTAACCGCATGGACATCCTCCTCGGCTCAACCTGTGAGAAAATTCGGGTTTGGTACCATCCTATGAGCGGTGGGCGGATTTCAGACTTAGAGAAAACGAAAAGAAGGAGTGGAAGCAACATGCTCAAGCAAGCAGACTTACATACTCATACGAAGGCGTCAGACGGCACCTGCGAGCCTGCGGAAAACGTGCGCCTGGCAAAAGAAGCCGGACTGGCTGCTCTTGCGATTACGGACCACGATACGGTGGCAGGCGTAGCCGAAGCGATGGAGGCGGGAGCGAAGCTCGGCGTGGAAATCATCCCGGGCGTGGAGGTAAGCTCGGTCGGCAATGGCCAGGACATTCACGTGCTCGGCTATTTTGTGCCTTACGAAGATCAGGCGTTCCAGGAGCGGCTGGTGAGCCTGCGCGAGACGCGCCATCAACGCAACCAACTGCTGATCGCCCGCCTGCAGGAGCTGGGCATTGCGATCACGCTGGAAAACGTCTACCGCCGCAAGCAGGGGACGGACAAAAACATCGGCCGTCCGCACATCGCCGAGGAACTGATCGAGCTTGGCGTCGTCGCTACGATGGAAGAAGCGTTCGACAAATACCTGGGAAAAGGGGGAGCGGCGTACGTCAACCCGCCGCGCATCACGCCGCAGGAGGCAATCACGCTGATTCAGGAGGCGGGCGGCGTAGCCGTGCTGGCGCACCCGGGACTGTACGACGATGACGAGCTTGTGCGCGAACTGATCGCATTCGGGCTGGACGGAATCGAAGTGAACCACCCGGACAACGACGAGCTGCAAAAGCTGCGCTACAGCAAATGGGCCGACGAGCACGGCCTCGTCATGACAGGCGGCTCGGATTTTCACGGCTGGCGCGGCGAGGAGCCGTTTCACGCCATGCTCGGCTCGCACACGGCGTCGGTGGAGGTCGTGGAGCGGTTGCGGGAGTTAGCGCAGAAGCGGAGGGGGTAACGGGCGGCCCAGGACAATGATTGGGGAGCGAGAAAGGCGAACGAGTCATTCGCCCGGAAGTGAAAGGGCACGGTGTTCAATCACTCGGGAATGAAAAGGGGAAACGAGCCTGAATCAATAGCTCGCCAGTGCAAAGCACAGAACGCCATGCCCCATCGCTGGACGGCAAGACTAACCAAAGCGCAGGAGCCTTTTGTCTCATCAGAAAAAAGTCAGCCCCCTGTCTGTAGCCAGTTTGGCTAACCCAGAAGAGGGGGCTTTTTGTACAGACAGATCGGCTTTTCCATCCCAGTCCCAGGGCAAAAAGCAGCAGGCGAAGCTCCCCGTTTGCTGCTGCTCCTAGAGCAAAACCGCCACAAACGCGAACCCAAGCCACAGGCACAGCGGACTAAACAGCCGCGTATCCTGGCGGGCGAAGGCAGTGTGCGTCACTTTCTTGAAAAAGCCCACATAGCGAAAGTCGCCCATGGCGCGCAGCAAAAAGACGGCGGCGCAGGCGATGCAGCCCCATTGGATCAGGGCAGGCGCGATCAGTGGCGCAAGGTAGCCGCTTTTGGCAAGCAGCAAATAGTCGACGAACAGCAGCAAGCCTGCTACTGCGAGCGTTCCCGCTTTTCCCGGGCGAAACAAGGGGCGGGCACTGTCCGCGGATACAGGAATGGCGACAAGGCTCCCCAGCTTCCGCCAACAGCCCAGTAGACGTGCAGCAGCGATACAGCAGCGAGTAAAAACGCGGCGGACAGGACAAACAGAGTGGTCATGAAAAACGCCTCCTTGGGGTTGCCCCCGTTTTGGTGTCGGCTTTCCCTTTTATCCTCTTTCACACAAAAAGATACGCAATCGTATGTTTCGGCCGTGAAAAACTCCTTTTTGCGGGAGCTTTTCGCGAGCAGAGAAGCTTTTCCAAGCAAAGAAGCTTTCAACAGTCCCACGTCAAAAAATGCTGCAAAGGCCCGGAGATGTCAAAAGGCTCATCCAGATCACCGCGCACCAGCCAGCCGATGTAGACGAGGTAAGCCAGGTGGGCACGGGCAGATGCGTCGGCGGAGGACAGCCCCTTTTTTTCGTGCAAGGCCGCGACGTAGCCGATTCTCCGTTTTTCAATTCCGACCAACCGCTTGCCCAAGTCCGGGTTTTGTTTGGCCCACGCGTACATCGCCGCTTCGACTTTGCGCTCTGTCGTAAAAACAAACGACAACAGCCGCTCCAAAGTGGCGTCGTCCGCTTGGGGGGCCGCGATGATCCGCTCTGTGGCGTGCTCCTCCCAATAGTCGATCACGGCGTCGAGCAAATCGCGGCGGTCCTGAAAATGGTGGTAAAAGCTGCCTTTGCTAATTCGCAGCTTGCGCGCGATCGCTTCCACGCGCACAGCCTCGATGCCGGACTCGCCAAGCGTATCCAGCGCTGCCCGGACCCAATCCTCGCGTGTGTATTGCATCGTTCACCTCTGAAAATACGGTAGCGTATGTTTTGGTTCCATCCTATTCCAGATAGCGAGGGCATGTCAAGACGAAAGGCGACGCGCCAGCCAAAAATACAAACAAACCCTCCGCTCCCATTGTGAAGGAGGGCGGAGGGCGAGACGAACAAGTTTTGCAGTCTGGCGATGAAATCGGTTAGCGCAACGCTTTGACCATCGCGATATGCTCGATGCCGGCTTCATCGAAAACGTCGCCGTGCGGCTCGTAGCCGAGCTTTTCATAGAAACGTTGCGCGTGCGTCTGGGCGTTCAGCTTGAGGCTGTCAAAGCCGAGCTCTTTGGCGGCTTCTTCCATGACGATCATGATCTGGCGCCCCAGTCCGGTGCCGCGCTCGTCTTTTAGTACCGCCACGCGCTCGATTTTTCCCACGCCAGGCTCATACGGCCGCAAGCGGCTTGCCCCGACTGGTTGCTGCTCGTTGTACGCGACGAAATGAACGGTGCCGCTTGCTGGCTGGTCATGCTCGTCAATCTCCAGGTCGGCGGGAACCTCCTGCTCATCAATGAACACCGCTTTTCGCACAGCGAGGGCATCCTGCATTTCCTGGTCCGAGTTTACTTTTTGGATCACATAAGATTGCTGCTTCATAGAGGACACGTCCTTTTCTGTTTTGCGGTAAAAAGATCCCTCCCTGCAAGCCAAGCTCACGGGGAGGACGCCAATCTTGCTTTATTTTTTCAAGAGGAAGGTCTGGTAAACGCTCCAGATGCCGTCTTCCAGTTGGTAAATCAGGTGGAAGCGGTCAATTTCGCTCGTCAGGTCGATTTTGGCCATGCTCAATTGTCCGGTTACATCACGCAGTTCATCGTCGGACAGGTCGCGCCCGATGGTCAGATGCGGTACGTACGCGTAGGTTTCTTTTTCCGACACACACTGGTTCACGATCTTTTCGTGCAGGGCGTGGAATGGCTCTTTGTTTTGCACAGCCAAATAAATGACGTTCGTCGTCGGATGGAAAGTAGAAACCCGATGGAAATGAGCAGTAAAGCTTTCAGTAGAGGAGGCAACCTGCTCCAGATGGCTCACCAGCTCTGGCAGCTTGGCTTCTTCAAGGTCAAAGGCTTCTTTCAAACGGATATATGGAGGTACCAATGCGTATGCAGGGTCATAACGCTTCCGGTAAGAGTTGGCCACTTCTTGCACCTTGCTGGATGGAAAGATTACGATACTATACATCATGAGAACCACTCCTCCTTGCTATCTATCATGCATGCTCTACAAGAAACTATTTTAACAGAAAATTCTTCATTTGTGTAATGTTATGCGTCGAACCGTATATTCCGGCCGCGTCGGGACACACTGTGTAGTGCAAGGAGGTGCCGCACTGCATGTACACGGCCATGATGATAACATTCATTTTTCTCGTCCTGCTCCTGTTGTCAGTGCTGACCTTCACCATTTTGTCGGCGATTCGCAAAGGAGAGTTCGAAGAAGCACTCGTTTCGCCCTTAAAGGATGAAGGCCCGCAGGAAGAACAGCCACGGTAAGTTTACCCGTAAAGCGTACGCAGCATACGGGGGAGGTTTTGCTGCCAGTGGCCCCACGTATGGTCACCCTCGAACGTTTCGTAGAAGAGGGTGGCCTTTTTCGTCTGCAAAATGGCTCGCAGCTCCTCATTGGCCGCATACAGGTTCAGGACGCCGCGCGAAGAGTTCACAGCGGTTTCTTCCGTCCCGATTTCCAGATAAAACGTCTGCGGCACCGTCAGCTCAGCTTCCGCGACACGGCGGTTCAGCCGTTCGTCCATGGCCCCCGACTGGCAGGCCACCTGTCCAAACGTATGCGGATAAGCCAGCGCCGTAAACAGGGAAACGACGCCACCGAGCGATTCCCCAAGCAAGGTCCGCCCGTTGCCGAGTGGGTGCGTAGAGTAACGGGAATCCACGAAGCTGACGACTTCATCAGCCAGAAAGCGGGTGTAAGCCAGATGCTCCTTGCCGTCCGGATGGTAGCGGTCAAAACGCTTTGTTTTTTCGACGGGAAGAAAAACGGCAATGAGATCGGGCAGCTCTTTGTCCTCGATCATCCGATCCAGCAAGGTCGCCATTCGGCCCATGGCCAAATAATCGTCGCCATCCTGCACGTAGAGGACCGGGTAGGAGTAGAGCGGCGAATAGCGTTTGGGGGTGTAGACAATCAGTTTTTCCGGCGTTCCCAAATGCCGGCTGTCCAAGACGATTTCCTCAAGGGCCACAGCGAAGTCCTCCTTATGGATGTTTACGCAAAAATTATTATACAGGAGAGCGCATGGGCTGCCCAATGCTTTCGTGTGCTGCGAGAACCATGACGAGAGTTGGTTCGTGGGCAAAGAGCTTTTCGACAAGCGGACGGCAAGGTTGTCCGCATGTTCTTTGGGCGAAAGATTGTCGCAATTTTGTCACCGTGTGATACTATGGTAGGAAACGACTTCACTCGATTTGTGGAAGGGGTTGTCTCTTATATGAAGAAGCAAGTACACAGCATCGAAGTCAGAAACGCTGCTCTCAATCGCCTGGCAGAACGTGGCGTCACGGTGGAGGACATCGCGGAGATCGTCTATCTCATGCAGTCTCCGTACCATCCCGGCCTGACCATGGAGCCGTGCATCGAGAGTGTGAAAGCCGTCTTGGAAAAAAGGGAAATGCAGCACGCCATCTTAGTTGGCGTTGAGTTGGATACGTTGGCGGAAAAGGGCCTTTTGTCCGAGCCGCTCCAGTCGATCATCGCAACAGACGAAGGCCTGTTTGGGTGCGACGAGACGTTGGCTTTGGGATCGGTCTTCGGATACGGCAGCATCGCCGTCACAACCTTTGGACATCTGGACAAACATAAAGTCGGCGTCATCAAAAGACTGGACACCAAGTCCGCCGAGGGCCGCGTACACACATTCCTCGACGACCTGATCGCAAGCGTGGCGGCAAACGCTTCCAGCCGAATGGCCCACCGCATGCGCGATGAACAGGAAGCCGAGCTGGCCCGCTCCGAGGCGGAAGCGCTGAAAGCCGAGCTGCGCGTGGAGGATAAAGGTGAAGGGACGGAGCAGGCCGGGTAGCAGGGGAGCTGTGGAGTTGTGGAACTGCTGAACTGCGGTTTGGAGGTTTACAGGCTTGCAGGCTTGCATCCAGACTTACTTGCCTGGATTGTTACCTATCTATCTTTGTGGTTTGGGTGTGGCGGTTTTGGCGGGTTTTTTGCTCTGCAGGATTTTTGATGACAGGTTTTTTGCGTTTTTTTCATTGCAGTTTTTTGTCTGTTAAGGTTTTCTCTTGTTAGGGTTTTCTTCTCTTAGGATTTTCGCCTGTGAGGCTTTTCCGTTTCGCAGGGGAAAAGGTGTTTGCAATGGATGAGCGAGAGCCATTTTTTCGTTGGTGCTGTTCCCATGTTCGGGGCGCCCGCCGTTTGAGTGAGCGGGGCCGGGAGTGTGGGGAGAGTAGCGGCGGGGGGATGGCTTTTTGTTTTGGGGTGGATGGGGCGGGGAGTGGTCATCCGGCGCTCTATTCGTCTGTTCGCCTGTTTAACTGTTCATTCGTTCATCCGTCGTTTACTCGGACTTGTTCCTGTTCTTTCTGGTGCATTGCTGATAGGAGTTGTGGGGGGCGATGAAAGCTTTGACAAAGTCTTCAACAAAAAGCTTCAACAAGGCTTTAACAAAGGCTTTAACAAAAAAACTCAATGAAAAACTCAATCGAAACCTTAACATGAAAGCCGAACCCCGAAGGCCGAACCCCGAAAACCGAAAACCGAAAACCGAAAACCTAACCCCGAAAACCTAACCCCGAAAACCTAACCCCGAAAACCTAACCCCCTAACTACCATCATCATCAGAGAGACACTAGAGAAGGAAATATCTTTCGTAAAAACTTTTTCGTTCTCGGCGATTTTTTTTCGAGAAGGAGTGTGTACAAGCTTGATTTTTAGGGGAGAAGAGCACGCTGAAAGGCTGATTTTACGCGGTTTTTCATGTGCTTTTGGTAAGAGTGAAAAAAATTACAAGAAATTATTCATTTCCTCTTGAAATCCATTTCAGGATGCTGTATAGTAATAAATGTGATCGGCGTCCGGTGCGATTCGGGCCCTTAGCTCAGTTGGTCAGAGCGGTCGGCTCATAACCGATTGGTCGTAGGTTCGAGTCCTACAGGGCCCACCATTAAGCGAGTACATAAGATGTTTAAGATCACATACATATCCCATGATCCGGTAGCTCAGTTGGGAGAGCACCATCTTGACAGGGTGGGGGTCGCTGGTTCGAACCCAGTCCGGATCACCATAAAAAAGCCTATAACGGCGCGGTTTCTCGAAAAGAGAGACCGCGCTTTTTACATAAAAAAGTGCGGTTTGCAAACGAATTGCAAACCTTTATCGTACTAAAGCGCGCTTTTGCCGTTTTTGTTGTCATCATCCTTATTAAAAAGTGAGTCTCCAAACTGCTTGGCTGCTTCACTCTGCATGTTGGGAAGAACATGAGAATAGGTGTCCAATGTTATTCGGATGTTGGCATGTCCGAGACGCTCCTGGGCGATCTTAGGATGCACTCCCTTTTTAAGCAACAAGGTAGCGTGGGAATGCCTGAGATCATGAAAACGTATTTTTGGAACGTCAGCCTTTTTCAACAAGCGGTAATAAGTGCGGATCAGGTTCCGTGGTAATACCTTTGTCCCAACAGAGGTACAAACAACCAAATCGTTATCTTGGTACACGGATCGAGCTAACAATTTCTCCTGAGCAATTCTCCTTTTGTGTTTTTTTAGTTCAGCTACTGTTTGCTCTGGCAAAGCAATTGACCTTTGGGCGCTTTTTGTTTTCGGTTCCTGTAATTCATCACCTTTATTTGAAAGGGTCTGCTGAACCGATATTTCCCCATTTTCGAAGTCAATATCTTTCCACCGAAGGCCAAGAATTTCCCCGCGTCTCATCCCGGTTGTAATTGCAAGGAAAAAGGCAATGTAGAGTCGATCTTCCCGTGCAACATCCAGAAACTGCAATACTTCCTTTTCATTCCATACTTCCATTTTCTTTTTACTGAAACGTGGTTTATCCACCAATTTTGCAACGTTCTTTGCAACGAAGCCTCGTTCGTGGGCACGAGTCAGAACAGCATTGATGATTGTATGAATTTTTGATATTACTTCGTCCGACAGAGCAGACTCATCCTTTTTTAGCTTTCTATAAAAGGACTCGATGTGCATGGGATTCAGTTTTGATAATTCATACTTCCCAAGATGTGGGAGAATGTGATTGTTGATGAGCCATTCATAGTTGCGGAAGGTAGAACTGCGCACACTCATCTTTTTGTTTTCCAACCAGCTAGTCAGAAACGAGGCAAACATTTCCTTAGAAGGCTCTATAAATGTTCCCTGGTTAATTTCCGTTATCTTTTCAGCCATTGCCTTTTCAGCTTCCTTTTTAGTTGCGAAGCCGGAGAACCATTTTTGCTGTCGTTTACCGGTGGTTTCATCTTTGCCAAGATCAAGCACGAAACACCACTTGGCTCCGCGTTTTCTAACGTGACCTTTCATATAACTTCCCTCCTGCATCTCATACTTCCATCCATCTAAAGATACCTGTCTCCGCGAAAGAGAATGGTGAAAATTATAAGAATGTACGTTCTGGTTTGTGGCTATAAGAAAAGCCCATAGTGGGCGTTTGGTAAACTTACGCTATGCGTTCACTAAAAACATTCATCTGCAGCAATTCCTCAATGTTGCAAGCTTGTAAGATCAATTGTTCAACTTCCCAATGGTCGACGTTAGCAGCTGCGGCTCTTTGTCGTAATGAAGGCAGGTGTATACCGAATTTACCAGGCTTTTCATGGTTCAGAGTTAAGTCCCCAAGTGCAACGGAAAGGCCCAATCTATCAGAGTGAAAATCTTCCGCGCCTTGTCTTTGAAAGGGAGCTTCTATAGGGATGTAAAGGGTGTTTTTGGACCAATCAAACTCACCCTTACGGAAACCCACCACGTACCAAATGGGAGCCAGTTTTTCTTCCAGAAAGTCATAATAAACAGTGATTTTCATCGTACGACAACTCCTTGGCCTTTTTGAAGTTTTCTTTGTATTGCTAAACGGAAGAGTTTTTTTGTTTCATCTGACCAGTTGGCTGGATCTGCTTTGCTATATTGGCTTTGGAGAACAGATACAAATTCTTTGTGGAGGCGAGCCTCATAGATTCGTCGCTCAATTTGTTCCAGTCGGCGTTTGGCAAGACGGGTAGTGACCCCAAACTGCTGGGCTAGGAAGCCAATTGCCTCATTCTTATAAGGTGGAAGCTTAATCTCTTTAACCATGAAAAAAGGCATAGCTGCGTATAGTTGGAATTGATTAGCCTGCGTCTCCTGAAGTTCACGGAAGATCCGTGGAAGCATCAACTGATCACCAGCATGGCGTAGCGGATGGCATAATTCATGAAAAAAGACTTCTCGAATTTCCTCGATTGATTTGTTTGAATTAAGGAAAATTGCAGCATTGTCGTCATTCCAAATCGCTTCTTCTTTGGCGTTTGGTAAGTAAAACAGATCAATACCAAAAGAATGCGCAATCACGTCCATAACGAGGTCGGCAGGAGATTGGATTCCAATTGACTTGTATCGAGTTTGGATCCATTGCTCAAGTGGGGTGGTTTGGTAAAATTCGAACATAAATACCTCCATATATACAAACATACGTTCGAAAAGATGTGCAATAGAAAAGCCCTTTATGGGCTTATCTAACCATCAATATCTCGTCTGGATATTCATCATATGTCCTATTATCTAGCAAACGTCCGGTTCTGTGTTTTTGAACCCCGCCCCATTGCTTAAAGAAGAAAGCAACTTTTTGCTCGTCACATTGGTTTCTTATACTTCTTACCCATTCTTCTTGCATTGGCCGAGCTCCTGCACCGGATTCACCGCCCACGATAACCCAATGAATGTCTGTCAGGTCAAGATGATCTAACGGACCCAGAAGAGGTTCTAGTGATAAAAAACGAACATGCGACGGAACTTTTCTTAAGTCCTCGATACGGAATGATACGCTTTCGTTTTCCACACTTACGCCTTGCCAAACATTTTTAGGCCAAGGGAGGTGAGGAGCCAGTTCAGCAAGACGATCAGATCTTTTCGTAAGTATCTGGAACGTATGCCAAGATGCCTTTTCCATTGTTTCAAATACCTGAAGGATAAAATCATCAGGCACATCCTTATGGAACAGGTCAGACATTGAGTTTACAAAGATCCGTTTAGGCTTTTTCCATTTAAGAGGCAGCTCTATCAGATCATGGTGTAACGTCACGTTAAACCCGTTCTTATAACGAGGATTATTCATAGCGACTAATCTTTTTGCCATAGCTGCGGCGTAGCAGTGACGGCAACCTTCGGAAATTTTAGTGCATCCAGTTACGGGATTCCATGTTGCCTCTGTCCACTCAATTGTTGAGTTGGTGGCCATTTGAACATCCCTCCTTCGGTTACCATTATACCACACAGGGAACATTCGTTCTACATCATGATGGGAACGAGATTTTTGTTCCTGACGGGAATCCTGATTTACCTGTACGATTTACAGAAATTATACCTTCTTTTTCGAGAGGAGTCAGGGTTTTTCGTCGGATGTGCGAAGTTAAGTAAGCAGTTTCGGTGATAACAAATTGTTCAATGGTCTCTATACTTACAGTTTTTCCTGCAAAATTCTCAAGAAGTTCACGTCGAAGTGGAGATAAATCCGGTTCATCTTCAAAAAGGACCATTTGCCCTTTGTTGGTTGTATCCCTAAAGGTGAAGTTTCCTTGCGGATCAGCTTTCCACATGGCGGTCTTCATTTTATCTAACCCTATCTCATTGTTAGTGGCGTAAATAAGATCAAATATAGTTGCATTTCTTGTGTTTCTGATATCAAAAGTTCTTACATATTTAACTTTCGCTTCAGTATTAAGCTGATTAGCATACAAGCCAGTAAAAGCTTCATGTTTGTCAGGCCCAGTGAGATCTACAAATTCCTTCCACTCATCTGTACCATAGAGTTCAGTATGGTCAGTTGTATGTACTGAACGAACAACTCCAGAATACATGTGATTAAAGAATACTTCACAACTTTTATACGACATGATTCTTTTTACCAAGTCAAATGGTACTCCTTTTGTTCCGAAAGGATCAATAAATGCAAATGTGGGAGCCAGACTATTTTTGCCAAGTTTGTCCAATCCATCACTTAATACATCAGCGAACTCACCATGTTCAACCATAACTTTAAAATTATTCGGAAGCGTTAGGTCATCAATTTCTTCAATCAAAGATTCGTAATTGGACTTACTGGCCTCTGTAAACAAAAATACGAATTCTTTGTTCTGTAGTTTCGCTTTATGCGTGTTGTAAATATCATTGGCGATATTTAAGGCCATTATGGGTGAACCATCTTCACCGCCTGTGTAACGTCCCGGACCAGCAAAACCATCGATATATACAATTCTCGGGTTTGTAAAAGCCATGATCGGAAACCAAGCATTCAAATAATTTCTTAAGATTACGTGCTTAGCACGTGTATGTGCTGGCATTTCCCATGTCATGAAATTCCCTCCATTTATGCTAAAAGGCTATATTTTAGTGACAATTTTGTGATTATTCTAAAACCTTAGAAAAAACAAAAACACCACTACAAAGTGTGTCGTGATGTTGTGTCGTGGTGTCATTGTTTACTGTTTTTCTCTTTCAACTTCCTGAAAATCTCCAACTGCAGATCCAACTGAGCCTGGAGAAACTCCTTCTCTTCCTCACTTATGTCGTCCGGTAGTTCCAGAAAAGCTCGGTTCACGGGCTTGTCCTTCTGGGCGGAGGGCGAGGGATCGGTGGTGCGGCCAAGAAGGTAGTCAATTTGGACATCAAAAAAATCAGCCAGTTTTTGGAGGGTTTCGTTGTCCGGTTCTCGCTTATTTTGTTCGTACATTGCGTATGTAGTTCTGGCGATGCCGATCTTAGTTGCAACATCTTCCTGACGTAGCTTTTTCCCAAGGCGTTGTTCTTTCAAGCGTTCACCTAACAACTAGATCACCTCCTGAATACATTATAACTACACAATGAGTGACATTGAAATTAATGTCACGAAAAGTGTATTTTTCGGTTGACATGTCACGAATTGTGTATTAAAGTAAGGATAAAGATACACGGTTTGTGACAAGGAAAGGGGGTCTAGAAATGAGAAATTGGCTGATTGCGAAACGCAACGAACTTAGCCTCACGCAAGAAGAGGTCGCAAGTAAGGCAGAAATTGCACGTACGACATATGCAATGATAGAACAAAATAATCGAACGCCAAGCGTTAATGTCGCAAAGCGTATCGCGAAAGTGTTAGACGTTGATTGGACGCTTTTTTTTGAACAAAAATGTCACGAATTGTGTAGTGATTCGAAAGGCAAACCCGCCTAATGGGGTGATGAAAGGAGATGAGGTTTGTGAACCAAAACGAGCAAGTGCTTCTTGATATCACTCGTACCACACGATCTGTTTTTAACTGGATTCAGGACAAGTGTGAAAATGGAACCTCCAGCGAAGAGTTGATTGTCTTGCCGGAGGTGATAAAAGGAGCTGTTGAATTAGGCAGCTTAATCCATCGATTGATGGAGGATGGATACATCATCAAAAAATAATCAAATCCATCCAGAATTACCCTTTCCTCGTTCATTGAGCTTTTGCAACTGTTCTGACTTCATACCAGCTTTGGATGCCGATAATTCATTTTTAATTCGGTAATAGTTTTCGAGGTAGATCCTCGCATAGTCCTCTGGACTTTGATAGTCAGACAGTTTTACAGAGTTTTTCATATAAAGGATTGTTAACTCACGGATAGTTTCATCCATATTCCCACCCCTTTCGTATCCGACATCAGAAGAACGCCACTCGCCAAAGTTCACGTTCTTCCGACAATCAGATTCGGCGGGAAGAGTGGAAAATCCTACAAGAAAGGAGTGATTGCAATGGCAAAACAAAAGATTACCGATGTCGAGCAACTGCCTCTGATGATGAAAATGCGCGATGTTGCCAACGTAATGGACATAGCATTGCGCCGGGCGTACGAACTGGCCCAAGATCCAACATTCCCAAAAATCGTTGTAGGCAAGAGTATTAGGGTGCCGCGCGATGCATTCTGTCGCTGGGCGGGGATAGAGCTTCATGTATCCCAACATAAGCCAACTGAAATTTCAGCTTAGAGAAAGGAGGAAAGCAAGATGTCCGAAAAAAGAGCGATTCCGGAACATTTGAAAAGTAGTCGGCATTGGCGCAGCATGATCTTCCTGTTCCAAAATCACTCCAAGCTTCAAAGATATTTCAACACGAAATACTTTGACCTTGATGCAGAACGAGTGAAAATCCGAGCTTTGAAACAAGAAGCAAAACCTTGGTCCGACAGTGAGAAATTCATGTTGGACCTTGCACTCCACTTATTTAACGACTCGAACAAGGTCGATCTTGGTTACATGGATTATCTGGACCATAACAACACCCGTTTGGCGCTGAAAGCAATTGAGCTCCGTTATTTATAGAAAGTCCCCCGGGACGGCGATCCGGGGGAGAGTCTGGAAGATGAGCAACTTCATTGTATCTCAGAAAACTACATATCGAGGGTAAGGAGTGAACGAACAAATGAGCGCAAATGAATTCGGTCATCAATTGGGAAATGCGCTGATGGAAGCCAACATGACGCAAATGACTTTTGGGTTTGAGGCACACGTAAGTAGAGAAGCGGTCTCTGCTTACAAAAACGGGCGCGCCGTAGCGCCACCGGATGTGAAATCAAAATCGATTCTTCTTACTGATAACGCGTTTCTGGCAATGGCTGCCGCTCACGAATCTACCGCGGGGACAAGCCCGGTGATCCTTGACGGCGATAACGTGGAACTCAACCGGCACACAGCTGTTGCCAAGACGATCGAGGAAGTAGAAGAGCTCCTGGATGCGATCAAGAAGGCACAAGCGATTCTAATTAAGCCGCCGAAGAGCCTCACGACGCAAGAACGCCAGCAGCTGGAGCAATTGATTCAGGAAACTCTCGACGTGATCACCTCAACCACCAACATGGCCGCGGTAATTTGCAGAGAGGTCAAGCTTTCATGGGTCTATCAATGGACACACCATAAAGCCAAACTTGCCAAACGCGGATTTCTAAAAATGGTGACCGGGGGAGGGGGGGTGAAATGACGAAGGCCCAGGAATGGAATCGCCGGGTGCTGGAAGTTTTGGAGCAAACCTATCCATATGACGCAAGGTTGATGGCTCTCTTTGTACAAGAGGGGGATAAGCAAAATCAGCTGTATGCTGAACGGCTGAACGAATTTCGGAAACAAGTTGAAGCGAGGGAGGGAACAGCGTGAATATCCAAACACTGCGGATGCAGCTCCACTTTTATCAACGGATGATGATCATTGCCAAAACTGCAGGAGACTTGGTTGCTCATGAAGTCTACAAGCAGATCACGCGGGAATTGACCGAACAAATCCAAGACAAAGAAAAAACCGCCTGCTCGCAACAGACGGCCTAACGAAAATATTCGATACCGGAAGAATACCACATTCCTTAAAGGGAGGGCAACCCATATGAAAAGCAGCACGCTGAGCAACATCACTAGAGCTCGTTCGCTTATTACAGAGACCACCAACCTGAATGCGCTTCTCAATGAAGAAAAGCAGGCCTTGCAAGATACGGAGCAGCAGTTGGAGCAGCTGGCAAAAAAACAAATCGATGTGCAAAACAAGGTGAACCATTTGGACATGTCCATCGGCGATAACATTCTGGAGCTGGTGACCATTTTGGCAAAGCTGGTCAGAGATCGCTTGGAAAACGTGTATAGCAGCAATCCTGAGCGGTTCGTTGAAGACGATGGAACGATTGATTTGCAACAGGACGACCTCTTTGCCCAGGAGACAGAGGAATTGCTGGACCTCTTTGAATATCACGATCAGGTTTACAGCCGCGAATACATTCGTGATTACGTGTGGGAGAAGTTGGATCATTCCGTGTTTACAGATGCAGAAGCAAACATTCGTGAAATCTATCAGGATTCCGCGGCATATCGAAAAAATTCTCTCGGGTACCACGGATTAAGCCAGCGTGATTTTCTCGCCGGTTAAAGAGTCGAAACTGGGGCACTCCGCCTCAGTTGCAGGGAAATGACCATCCCTGCCTGATGAGACAGGTCATATATAGCGAGGTCACAACGGGAGTAGGCAAGGAACTACAACGGCCGCCGTAGAGGTTGGGATGGTGGCGACCTCGTGACTAAACGAGAGGAGGTGAAATCAATGCAACTGACCGAGCAGCGAATCCGCGAGATCGTGCGGGAGGAATTACGTGTGATTCTAGAAGAGAGAGCCGTCGGAAAGACGGCTCAAAAGGAAGAGTACCTAAAGGTAATGATGGAAGCCCTACCGGATGATGTAGATAAGCAATCCGGTTCGATAGCTACTGACATCGTAAAAGAATTAGCTGAATTACTTACCACCACGGATAGGGGACACGAATTACCAATACATGATCCACGCCTGATGCTCGCAAGGATATTAACAAAAAGTCTTTTCCATTAAGCGTAGTTTTTTCAATACTTTCGATCGCTTCGATAGTATGGCCTAAACCGTTTAATGAACCAGGTTTTGAGTCACTAAGCACCTGAGAAACCAAACCATTCGCTAAGTCTATAGCTTCAGCAACAAATTCATCTTGGTTGCTAGCCTGAAAGATCTTGTTCATAAGGCCATAGGAGAACTTGTCTTTTTCGGTAAGAGTGAACTTTACCACTTTTTGAATAAAAGCATCGATTCCCTTTACCGTTCCAAAATCTCCGTTCTCCAGTACTAAGTCGCCTTTTTCAAAGTCAAACTTCATGTCTCTTAGATAGTCATTGGCGCTTAGTCTTTCTTGAATAGTTGATACAACTGGGGTAGCAGGCAACCATTTCATAATTTTCACCATCCTGTTTAGTTGTTGGAGAACGCCCACTCGCCAAAGTTCACGTTCTTCCGACATAAAGTTTCGACAGAATGGTTGGAAAGTCCTGTAAAAGAATAAAAGACCCAGCGCTGCAACGCTGAGCCTTTGGTCTAAAGCACGATTGGGAATCAATTCAATCGTAGCGGATAGACCTCCAAAAAACAAGAGGAGCCATTCCTGTAATGAAGAAATTTGAGCTTTGAAAGAAAAAAGCGCCTCCTGTATGCTGGGTCTTGGAATGGTCACATTCACACTGCCCTAATGAAAAGGAGGACGCTCTACATGAAGTATAAGCTGAAACAGAAACAGAATCAACGGATTACACGAATTACCGAAAAAACACTGGTTGTTGGCGCGGACATCGCCAAAAAGATTCATGTAGCTCGAGCCGTGGATTTCCGAGGCATTGAGCTTGGGAAAGAATGTGTGTTCCACAACGATCAGGAGGGGCTAACGAAACTGGCTGCGTGGATGAAGGAGCTTGGCCGGATACATGAGAAAACCGACATCGTATTTGGCATCGAGCCTACCGGACACTACTGGTTCCCGTTAGCGGCATTTTTGAAGGAGCAAGACATCAGGGTCGTCGTCGTGAATCCGCACCATGTGAACAAGAGCAAAGAACTTGAGGACAACTCGCAGACCAAGAGCGACTACAAGGATGCGAAGGTCATTGCCGACCTGATTCGGAGCGGGAAATATTCAGAGCCCAATTTGCCGACCAAGGAATATGCAGAGCTACGCATTCTGATGAATTTTCGGGAGAAGGTCATGGTGAGCTTGAATCAAGTGAAAGCTCGGATTACAAACTGGTTTGACCGCTACTTTCCGGAGTATCCACAAGTGTTTAAGGACTGGGAAGGCAAGGCATCACTGATGACCATGCGCCAGTTTCCCACTCCAGAGGAGATTGTCTCGATAGGCGCCAGAGGCGTTCTCACACATTGGAAGACGGAAATCAAGCGTGGGGTGGGCATCAAGAGAGCGGAGCAGCTCTATGCTGCCGCTACGGTCTCTATCGGGCTTACCGAGGGGCTGACAGCTGCCCGAATCGAGCTTGCCGCCTTGCTGCAGCAGTACGATCTGTACTGCAAGCAAGAAGAAAGCATTATGACGGAAGTCCTGCAGATTCTGGAGAAGATCCCCGGAACGAAGCAAATGCTGAGCATCCCAGGGATTGGCATTCTGACCGTCGCCGGCTTCTTGGCGGAGGTTGGCGATCTGAACAACTACGACCATGGACAGCAGATCATCCGTCTGGCTGGGCTGAATCTGACGGAGAACAGCTCTGGAAAACGTAAGGGAAAGACCGGAATCAGCAAGCGGGGGCGCTCTCGCCTAAGAGGCATCTTGTTCCGCTGCATGCTGCCGATGGTAGCCAAAAACAAAGAGTTTAAAGCGCTCCACGAGTATTATACAACGCGTAGTCAAAATCCGCTCAAGAAGAAGCAATCGATTATCGCCTTATGTGGAAAACTGGTTCGCGTCCTCTATGCACTGGGGACAAAGCAGAAAGAGTATAACGCAAACGAAGTATTGGGGCCGATTCGACAAGCCCAGCTACAACAAAGTGCTGCATAAAGCTTATCAACAAACCTGTCATCTCGCTTATTCACATGTGTACAACCATGACAACGGAAGCACCGGAGAAGCCGAAGAATTATAATCCATAAGGGCAACGACCCAGTCGAGGAGCTAGAATCGGCCTCCACCCCTTGAGAGGTAGAACGAAGGAATGTAAGGGCATAGACCCAGCGTGACATGGGAGGGTAAACCCCGAGGGCGGATGTGGAGATCCACTGTGCGATCATACCTTTTTATCCACAGTCTGGAAACTGGTGATTGCAGGCTCTATTCCCGCCACAGCCCTTACAGAAATATTTGTATCTCCTTCAATCTTCCGACAAGAGCTTTAAGATGTCAAAGTTAAAAAACAGAGAATGAGCGAGAAAACAGGAGAAAACATTACTTTATAGTGGGAGGTACGTAAATGAGTAATGAACTGGCGGTAATCACAAGCCTTGGTGACGGTAATGTTTTTGTCAAGAAAACGGATGGAGGGCAAATTCGCTCTGTCAAAGGCAGAATGGCCCTTTCCGAAAAGCAAGGCGAAATCGCAGTGATTCAAGACAAAGGGATGGTAACGGCAAAGGGATTTAACAAACTGAATCAAATTGCTGGCCTTTCCATTGTAACCCCCGAAAAACTAACGCTTCCTGAAGGGCATACGGTGGTCAATCCTTATCCGATCATTGATCCCGAGAGCGGAACGATTAGCAAGGTATGGGTCAAAAAGCTTGCGATCGGCTTCAGCCCTATCGGGAACCTCGTGATAACATCTGCAACACTTCTCTACGACGTCAATATGTATTTCATTCAAGACCTGACCAATAAAGTCAAATATAACAAAGACGCTGGTCGGGTTTGCATGGAGGCAATGCTGACGGAAGAAGAAAAGAGAAGCGGCGGATTCTACAAAATCCAAGGCCATCTTGGTGTATACGTTGATTTCTCCCACAAAGAAATTCTCAAAGCAGTAGATACTTTCATCAATAAAAAGCAATTTGCTGAGCGGAATGCTCAAACCATTTGTGAGCGCTTGGTGATGTCCAAGCACCCCGCGCTGGCTTATCCATATGTCGAAGTAAGCGGACCGGAAAAAAATCGTGTAGCAGCCGTTACAGTGGTCGGGTACGTGAACGAGTTTGATCGCAAACAGCTGTTGGAGATTGCATCCCAAGCCGAACGTGGCGAAGAGGTCAAAGTGAACGGCCAACGTGCTGAGATCATCGAAACTACTGCCGAAGCCACTACCGAAGATATGATTATCGATCAGGAAGAAGATGAGTTTTCCGTATCCTCCGGGCATCAGGGCGATCTGTTCAGCCGCGCTGCTTCCGCTGGTGAAGGCGAGGTGAAGTTCTGATGAGCAAAATCCAAGCGATCACCATGCAGAATCTGAAAGGAACGACGGACAAGCAGCCTCTGACCGGAAAAGACATCTTCATTGGCCGGAACGGATCGGGTAAGACCACCCGCCTCCAAGCGTTGCAAATGTCCATGCTCGGTTATGTGCCAGGGAACGGCAAGCGAGCGCTGGATAATTACAAATTCTCTTCTGACGAAAATGTGATGAGCGTAGGGCTAGAGCTCGAGGGATTCAAGTTCACCCGAACATTTGAGCGAACCACCAAGCTTACAAAGGGCATACCGAACGTCACCATTTCCGAATCGATTACCGTCTCGCCAGCACGCGGGGAACGGACTGAAACCGACCGAAAGGCTCGTGTTGCCGCAGAGGTTGGAAACTTCCCAGTGATGTTGGATTTCAACGAATTTCTCACCCTTTCCGATGCTAAACGCCGTGATTTCATCTATGGCCTAAGCGCCGGCATCGAAGGTGGATGGAACAAAGAACGAGTGGCGCAGTATCTGGAGGAACGGCTGCTGACGATGGAGATTGAGGTCAATTCTCCTGATCTTCATCAGGCATTAACGGAGATCATCGCTGCAGTCTTGTCCGAATACAAGGACGGCATGTCGATTGATGAGGGTCTGCTCGCAATGCGCGGGTATGTCTCCCGAGAATGGTCCACGTGGAAAGAGAAGGCCAAGAATGCAGAAGGCGCCATTAAGCAGCTGGCTGAGCAAAAAAATAAGATGGCCGAAACGGATCGGAACATTGAGGCAAACAAGCAGGAGCTGGCCGAGATTCGTGAGCAGCTGGTGCAGGTTGAAGCTCAGTTGGCAAGGGATACGGAGAAGAAAAAGGCAATTGATCGCAGGCTCTCCAGACTGCAAGAACTGGCAACGCTGATTGAACGCCTATCTTCTCAGACGCCAGAATCTACAGACTGGATTGATCAGCAAATCGAGGCGTTGGAAGCTCAGATGACACATATTGCCGACACTACCGAATTCGATGCCCTTTCCATAGAAAGAGCCAACCTGCAAAAAGAAGTCAACAATATTCAGCAACACGAAATCACTCAATTGAATCAGGACATTGCCCGCCTTACCGCGGAAAAAGCCTCCATACAGCAAACATTGGATACCATCAACAAAACAAAAGGGGTCTGCGTGATTCAGAGTCAGATCGCTTGCAACAAAGATTTTTCAGCATACATCCAATACGCTGCTTCGGAGATTGCCCAAAAAGACGAAGCGATAAACAGGCATCATGAATACTTGAACACCGCTGAGAAAGCCATTCAGCAACGGCGTGAACGGATTATGGAGATCGAGCAGCGGTTGTCGCTCATTATGCAGCAGACAAACCGATATCAGCAGGAAAATGCGGAACGAGCCAAATCCATCAAAAACCTACAAGCACAGAAATCGGCCATACTGGGCGCGGAGCAAAATCGACTTGATGACCTGAAGCGTGCCCAGGAAGAACGGGACAAGCTGCAAAATGAGCCAGTCGAAGCCATTGCTCCCCTTGATTTGTTGGAGACCCGTCGGAACGGTCTGCGTGACCAAATCACTCAACTGCAGGCAAAGGTTGAGGAGCAGGAAAAGGTACGGAATCAGATGGCTACTCTCCGCACCTCCATGCTGGCGAACAAAGAGGCGCAATTCAAATCAGAGGCTTTCAAAATGCTGGATCAAGCGCTTGGAGCAAAAGGGATTCAGGGAGAGATCGTCAAGACAATGCTGGAGCCCATGAGGGAAGATATTGAGTCCAATCTGCGAGTGTTGGGGATCAATTACCCTGTTTTCTTCCAAACGGAATCGGACACCGGGCAGGAAATCTTCCAGTTTGGCTGGGAGGACAGCAGCCAGCGTCGTAACTTCGATGCGCTGTCTACTGGTCAGCAGATGATCTTCCTGATCGCCTTCCTGGTGGCTGTGTTGGATCGGGCGAAACCTCCGATCAAGGTGCTTGCGTTGGATAACATCGAGAACCTCGATGAAACGAACCTGAGAAACGTCCTGCACGGTTTGGACAAGCTCTCTGACAAACTGGACAACATCCTGATTGCTGGCGTGGTTGACCCGCATGATATTGTCCCAGTCGGGTGGAGGGTGCATCCCCTCGGCTTGAAGGAGGCAGCAGAAGATGTCGCTTAACCTTCTTCAGGGATTAAACGAGGAACAAGCAGCTGCTGTCACATCGAAGGAGCCGGTCATTCTATGTTTGGCTGGTGCCGGTACAGGTAAGACAAAGACGCTTACGACGCGCATTTCCTATCTGCATGAGGAGAAGAGGGTGGGGACCAGCAATATGCTGGCACTCACCTTCACCCGCCTGGCAGGGCTGGAAATGAAGGAACGGATTGCTCACCTCATCGGTGAAGAACAGGCAAAGAAACTCTTCTGCAATACCTTTCACTCCTTCTGCGTCAGCGTGCTGCGTGAATGGGGCCATCGGGTTGGACTGGAACCCAACTTCTCGATTTATGACCAGGAGGACCAAGAGGCCATCATTGCGGCCATCCTCGATGAGTTCAGATACGATGCGAAGGTGCGGCAAGTATTGGACGATATTGCCCTGCTGGTTCGTGGCGGAGAAGGGAAATTCCGCTCTTACGAATCGGAGCAAGCAGCGCGGGAATATCTTTTCAGGTTAAAACAGAGCAATGCCATCAGCTTGGATGATTTGCTTACCAAAACCTTGGAACTGATGAGACAAGACGACATCGCTACATACTATCGAAATCAGTACAAGTACGTATATGTGGACGAGTTTCAGGACACCGACAATGTGCAGATGGACATTATCCGGGCAATGGCTCCAGAGAATCTGTTCGTTGTAGGTGACGATTATCAAGCGATTTACGGATTTCGCGGGGCTAATGTGCAGAACATACTGGACTTCCCCAAACAGTATCCCAATTGTGAAGTGATCAAGCTAGAACGGAATTATCGATCAACGGCTCCAATCGTGGAAGCCGCCAACACTCTAATTAAACATAACGAGAACCGAACGGATAAAAGGCTTGTGAACGAACGAGACGGTCAACCGATCGAGCTGGTGGAAGCACCGCTTACGGTGGAGGAAGAGGCCCATTATGTGGTGTCAACAGCTTACTTCCATGTCCAGAAAGGCGGGAAGCTCTCGGATATCGCAGTGCTGGCGCGGACGAATGGACAGCTTGAAATCTTAAAGGACAAGCTTGCCGAGGCTAAGATGGCAGCGGTGGTCGTGAACAAGGACGCTGATCCGCTTAAACGGACGGACATCAAAAAACTAATCAGCTTCATGTCCCTGGTGGTCAACCCAAAGGATGAAAAGGCGCTCTGGTCCTGCATCAACTTCCCAACAAACCGGATGACGGACCTTGAACGGGCGACTTTGCTCTCCAAACCAAGTTGGTCAAGCGAGCGGCCATTGGATGTATTGCGGGCGGAAGGAAGCCCAAAAGTGCAGGATTTCGCCCGAATCGTTGATACATTACGAAACTTTGATGAGATCCGGTTCTTTGACCTCGATGCTTACGAGGCGATGAGACAAGCTGGGTACGCGATCGGCTTAAAAGCTTATTACGAAGAGAAGGGCTTGCAGAACCGCATCGACGATATGCTGGCAGCTCTTCGATACGTCAAGCGTTGGTGCGTGCAACAGGAGGCTGCCGGCGAGCGGAATAACATCGAAGCGTTTCTGAAATGGCTTCGAATCCGAGACATACAGGATTACTTCCGCAAAGACGAGGACGCCGTTCAGCTGCTCACCGTCCACGGTTCCAAAGGTCTTGAATTCGACACGGTGATCCTGGTCGGGATGAATCAGGGCACATTTCCATCCAAGAGAACGGTCGACATGGAAGAGGAACGGCGCCTGATGTATGTGGCCGTTACGCGGGCAAAAAGAAGGCTCATTCTCACCCGGCCACGCGAAATCGCTTTATACGGTAAAAAGTTCTTCCAGCCTGGTGCCAGCCAGTTCATCAGGGAAATGGGCCTCATGCCCGCTGTGGAGGAGGTGGGACTGTGAAACGGAGGAGCTTGCAGCTGAAAGAAAAGATTCTGCTCAAACAACTCGCACCGAATTTGCAACCGGACAACTGGTTGATCATTAAGAAGCTTCCAACAGCTTGGCACTTGCAGCATAAAGGATCAGGCAAGGTAAAAGTCGTTGAGCTGAGGGCCTCTTAACCGGGGTGATCGTGATGATTGGACAAGTCTATGAGCTCCGTACACTGCGCTGGAAGGTCACTAAAACCTTCTGGCGCAACGGAGAAGAGTTTGCAGTCCTAAAGTGTGTAAATAAACGCAAAAAGCAGCCATGGGAGGTGCCAATCATCTTCCTCAGCATGATGGATCATCGAAAAGTATCCTGACGAGAGAAAGCGGGTGAAAACAAGTGAACTATTTGCAAGTGCTTAACGCATTCTATGATCGGCTCGAAACAAACCCATTATCTTCATCGGCAATAGCTTTGTGGCACTCACTGGTACACACAAACTATAAGGCTGGATGGATAGACGAGTTTGCGGTGGCTGCATCGGTGCTCTGCGTTAAGTCGGGATTAAAAGACAGCATGTTTAAAAAAGCCCGCAATGAACTCGCTCAAAAAGGGTACATCACTTTTCAATCTAGGAAAGGGAATCAATCAGCAGTCTACCGTTTAAATCATTTGTGGTCACATAGTGACCGCAATGGTGTCCACAATGGTAGCCACAATGGTGTCCGCAACGGTAGCCACAACGGTGTCCCATTATTCTTCTATGATAATCTTCTTCTTCCTCAGCATGATAACGCGCGCGAAGAGATCGACCCCTTTACTGCTTATCAGCAAGAAATCGGTCCGCTTACGGAGATCATCAAGGACAACATGCTGGACTGGTTGGAAGGTGGTTACTTCGATGAGCCCGAGTTGATTGTCCTTGAAGCCATACGTGAATCTGCCATTCACGAAAAGCGCTCATGGGCCTATATAGACAGAGTCTTACGCCGTTGCCTGCAGGAAAATGTCAAAACTGTGGATCAAATGCGGCAGAAGAAGGCGGAGTTTGAAAAAGCAAAAATGGCAAAGGTAACGCCAATTAGAGGGGGGGACGCTGGTGCAGGCAATCAGCGCAGAAGAGCTCAAACAGATGTTCCAAAACCTATCACAAAAGGCGAAGCAGGACGCCTCAACAAGCCGGACAACTACAACGAGCGCATGCTCCAAGTGCATGGACAAGGGTGGCTTCCTGACGACGTCATCTGACGGCCATGAGGTGTGGCGGGTTTGCGAGTGCCAGGAGCAAGCGAAAATTGAGCGATTGTTCCGCGCAAGCCAAATCACTCCCGGCTTTCAGCATATGGGATTCAAAAACTTCGATTTGGATCGGCCACAAGTAGTACTGGATGCTTACGTGGCAGCGACGGATTATTACAAGGCATTTCACGAGATCCGGAAGACAAGACAAAACAGCATCGCACTTCTGGGGGCTGTCGGTAGCGGAAAAACACATTTGTTGATGGCGATCGCAAACAACCTCATCAAGCAGCGTATCCCTGTGATGTACTTCCCGTGGGTGGAAGGGTTCAACAACATCAAGGACGACCTGGACAGGCTGGATGAGAAGGTGACGAAGCTGCAGCAGGTCGATGTGCTCTACATCGATGATCTTTTCAAAGGCCGAACGACTCCTACTGCGTTCCAGCTCGAGCAACTATTCGCAATCGTCAATTTCCGGTACTTGAACAATCTGCCGATGCTCGTTTCCTCGGAGCGAGACATTGACGAGATATCGGATATCGACGATGCAATTGGCTCTCGGATTTACGAGATGACCAGAGACTTCAACGTGACCCTGCGCGGCGAAGGTTTGAACTATCGCTTGGAAGGGAGGGCATAGGAGCCATGTTCGATCGATTACCACCTCAGAACATTGAGGCAGAGCAGTCCGTCCTGGGCGCCATCTTCCTCAGCAAGCAAGCGATGGAAACAGCATCTGAACGGCTGACTGCCGAGGATTTCTATCCGGCCAATCATCAACGAATATTCAGCGTCATGCTGGAGCTCTACGATGCGGACAAGCCTATCGACCTGGTTACCGTGACTGCTGAGCTGCAAGACAAAAAACTGCTTGAAGAAGTCGGAGGGATCGCGTACCTGACCAATCTGGCCAGCTCGGTACCTACCGCGGCCAACGTGGGTTATTACGCGGACATCGTGGCGGAAAAAGCGTACCGCAGGCGTGTGATTGAGGCCAACACAAAGGCCATCAACCAAGCATACGAGAGCGAAACCGTTGAGGAATTGATTGCAGAGCAAGAACGCATTGCCATGGACTTGGGGGAAAAACGGAAAAGCAGCTCCGATTTCGTTCCCATCAAGGATGCCATGATGGATGCCTATGAGGAGATCGACCGCCTGAGTACCCGCAAGACGGAGATCACCGGTGTACCTTCTGGCTATCCAGACTTGGACGCAATGACCGGCGGTTTCCAGCGATCAGATTTGATTATCCTGGCTGCTCGGCCTTCCGTTGGGAAAACCGCCTTCGCATTGAATATCGCCCAAAACATCGGCATCAAGACAGGGGAAACGGTCGCCATCTTCTCGCTTGAGATGAGCACCCTGCAGCTGGTCAAGCGGATGATTTGTGCGGAAGGAAACATCGATGCTTCCAAGATGCGGAATGGCGGCTTTGAGGGCGACGATTGGGAGCGAATGACCAGAGCAATCGGAAACTTGGCGAAAGCGAAAATTTTCATTGATGACTCCCCTGGTCTGACGGTTCAGGAGATTCGGAGAAAGGCGAGAAAGCTCAAACAGCAGCATGGACTAGGAATGATCTTGATCGATTACCTGCAGCTCGTTCACTGCGTTTCTAAGGGGAACAGACAAGAGCAAGTATCCGAGGTTTCCCGCATGCTTAAAGCGATCGCCCGGGAACTGGACGTACCGGTGATTGCACTGTCGCAGCTCAGTCGCTCAGTCGAGCAGCGGCAAGACAAACGACCGATGATGTCTGATATCCGTGAATCCGGATCCATTGAGCAAGACGCCGATATCGTTGCCTTCCTGTATCGTGACGACTATTACGACAAGGAATCAGCCAACAAGAACGTCGTCGAGGTCATCATTGCCAAGCAACGGAATGGCCCGACCGGAACGGTGGAGCTCGCATTCCTGAAAGAGCATAACAAGTTCGTCAGCATCGATCACCGATACGATAGGCCAACACCTGCAGACAAGCCGGCAGATGATGATGAAAAGGACAGAACATGGAGATAGGGGAGATGACGCATGAACTTACTACGTGAAGTGCTGCTTGCCAATCTGATCAAACACGGCATTACAGAGGCATGCGGCAAACCGGTGGAAGAAGCCACGTTAGCCGAATTGCAGGATGAATGGGGACGTTTTGAACTGCAGCGCAATCGGACTCCGGCGTGAGGAGGGGTATGATGCAGACACTTGATAAGCAGTTAATTCGATTTACGGTTTACGGCGAACCAGTTGCTCAGGGACGGCCGCGCGCAGCAAATATTGCTGGTCATATCCGAATGTACGACCCGCAGAAGTCACGTGATTACAAAGATTTCGTGAAACTGGTAGCAAGCGAATATGCACCGGATAAGCTTGTCGAAGGACCATTGCGACTACAGGTGAAGGTATACCGTCCAATTCCGAAATCCTTCAGCAAGAAAAAGGCATCTTTAGCGGAAGCCGGAGGAATACGCCCCACATCCAAACCGGACGCTGACAACTATCTTAAGGGAGTAAAGGACGCTCTTAAAAATATCATCTGGAAGGACGATTCGCAGGTGGTTGAGGTAATGGTTGGCAAATGGTACAGCGATCGGCCGCGGGTCGAGATCAGCATTCAAGAAATCTAATACCAAGGGAGGGTGTGGAAGATGAGCTGTCCCCCCTCACCATTCCAAATATGGGAGGAATATAGAATGCCGTACATTGATTTCAAATCTGTTGTCAAGAAAGTGAATTTGAAACCGGGTGGCAAGAAAGAAATCGTGTTGGAGGTATCGGATAACGGCCTGGACGGAAAGCTCGACAGCCTCTCCGAGATGATCGATTGCAAGGTTGACGTGTCGATGGAATCCCTGATTGTTAACTACAACGTCACGATTAATGCGAAGACAAATGAGCCCCTGAAAACGTACAAAGTGGATGATAAGGGCGTTGTTTCGGAAGTTAAGCCACAAGGGGAACAAATTGAAGCAGAACTGGGCCTGCCCCCAGAAAAGGTACCTACCAAAGAACAAACAGAGCAGGCCGAATTGGAAGTTATTGATGACTTTATTACCAGCGGTATGTCACCTAGCTATGAAGACCTGCCATATGACTTCCAAAGCATCATCAAGCGTAAATACGATGGCGAAACCTACATGAAGATGGCAAGTGAGCTTGGTATCTCCAGCGGGAAGATTGTCGAACTGGTCGATGAGTATCGGAAGCGTGTCGCCCCACTTGCAATGAAATGGAATGAGTGGAGACAAGGGAAAGACAAAGCAGAGCCTCAAGGTGGTAAAGCCGAGGCAACTGGTAACAATCCTGAACCCGAAGCGAAGCAGGAAAACGACAGCGATTCTGAACAGGGCGACAATTCACAAACCACAGGTGGATCAGATGATTCCGAAGAGCCTGCTGCTTCCGTTGATAAAGAGGCACTTGAGCAGTTTATTTTGAGCGGACAAGCCCCTGTTTTTGCAGATATCCCCTTCGACTTCCCGAGCCTGTTAAAACGCAAGTTGGCCGGAGAAACATGGATGCAGATCGCGAACTCGATCGGTGAGTCGTCGACGAAAATGCAGAGTGCCTGGTCCAAATACAAAAAGCTGGTCGCTGAGCATATGACAAAATCCAACAACGACGGGGAACAAGGGGCAGCGTAATGCTGCTCCCTTCCTGAAAGGTGGGGAAATGTATGCCAGCAGTAAAACCGAAACCAAACCATCCCTGGAGACGATCCTGCATTCTCCGGCGGGATGTGAACGAATTTATCAAGCAATCAGGCACCAACTCATGGGTGAATAACTACAAAATTGGTGGCGGCATGCAGCCTTGGAACGGGAGGATTTAAGGGACGGTTATTCGATGAGATCAGTGCATTGAGGAAAAAGGTGAAGGAGCTGGAAGATGAGCTGAGATACGGCGGAAATAAGGGTGAACAGCTAGCTCTAATCAAAGAAGCTGCCGAAAAAGCAGGTATTAATACCAATCGCAGATGGTGGCCGGACGATGTTGTACAAATGCTTGGACAAGGCATGCACCCCGATATGAAACATGCGATTGAGCGGATCAAGAGAGAAGTTGACGTGGTGACGAAATTGGTCCAGGTATCCAGGCAGTAAGCACGTGTTAACAAAACGGTAAGGGTGAGAAGAGCAGTGATAAAAACATCCGACAATATCATTAACAAGGCGATGTTCAAATCTGAACGTGAGGAATGGGAAACCCCACAAGAGTTTTTTGACAAGCTCAATGATGAGTTTGGCTTTCAACTAGACGTGTGCGCTTTACCAACAAACGCGAAATGTGAAAGATACTTCACACCAGATGATGACGGTTTACATCAAGAGTGGACAGGTGTTTGCTGGATGAATCCACCATACGGCAGAGAGATCGGTAAATGGGTCAAGAAAGCCTACGAGTCTGCCAAGCAAGGAGCGACTGTTGTGTGCTTGCTACCAGCTCGTACTGATGTGAAGTGGTGGCATGACTACTGCATGAAGGCTGAGATCAGACTGGTACGAGGTCGTATGAAGTTTGTTGGAGCTGACAATATGGCACCTTTTCCAAACGCGGTTGTGATTTTCAGCCCAGCATCGGCTGGTTGCTCATATAAAGCGATTGATAAGTGATAAACACCAAGACGCTGATAAAAAATAGCCCCCTTCTCCGGGAGCCCAAGGTATTTCGGCCAAGAAAATTATACCATTGGAACCGGACAAGGGGGAATGGGAGATGAGCGCTCCAGAGCAATTATCCTTTCTGCAACCAGTGAACGAAAGAGAGGTCCGTAAAGCTGTTGTAAAAGAGCTGAAGGCATACAAAGCCCTCCGTGTCGCCGTACAAAACAAACAAGAGCAGACCGAGAAGGGGATTGATCAGCTGTTTCCACGGTTGCATCAGTCAGAAACAAAAAACGACCTGAAAGCGAGACAGATCGAGCGGGCACTCCAATATTCGCTGGATGAAATAGAGAGGAAGATCATCGAGGAGAAGTATCTCAGCCCGGCCAGAGTGAACGACATTAACGTATACCTGGACTTGGGACTGACGAAAGACCAATACTATATCAAAAAGCGAGAGGCGATATTCCAGCTTGCGACGGCACTCAGGATCATTTGAGTGCCGTTTTTTCATATCTCGAAAAAAAGTCCGACAAAAAGTAGGACAAAACCCGGAGAAAATTATGGACAAAATGCTGGACGTTTTTCTTTGGTCGGATCGGTACCCTTGAGTTAAGAGTTTTGCTCTTGGGAGATACCGTATCCTCCCTTATCAACGACGGTACTCGGGGCGATACGTAGGGGCGATGAGTGTTGCAGTCGAACGGGCAGAGCAACAGGAGTCCTATATGCGCGCATGACGACAAGAGCATGCACACTCCAAAAGGGTGTAAGGTGCGGCGGGCGCTACGGAGGATGCAGATTTTTATGTATCTTTTGTTCTGCGTTTTTTGTGTCTGTCGCGCTCGCGAATCACATCGACTCCCGTCTGCCTGGGTGATCGTTGAGTGATAAAAATTAGGGGGATGTAGTGGACAGGGAATATTCTTGCGAGGGTAGGCCACCGCGCTCCTCGATCCCTGTCCAGTACCTCTCATATCCGATACGCCGATCCTCCCCAAGAGTGCAGTGGACGTGTCATTGCCGGCAAGCAAGGGGCAAACTTGCTGGTTCGGGCTTGCAGGCCCAGCTGCACCACCTCCAACAGTCTGTGACCGCAGCAGGCATAAGGATCGGCTCGCGGCGGAGACCCCTGCCGTAGTAAGTGGGGGTAGACAAATTTTAATCCTATCATCAAAATAGGAATGGGAGGTATGAAATGGAGAAAAAGAAGAATTTTCCCGAAACGAAAGACTTTATTTATTGGATGCTTATATTAATAATCTTCATTGTTGTTATTTCCGTGTGGAAGACAAATGAACCCAAAGTTTTAAACGACCAATTATCATTAGGAGCAACCATCTTTTCAATTTTATTGGCGGTAGTGGCTGTCATATTACCTTATATTCAAGCAAATGAAACTGCAAGGCAGCATTCACAAGTGCTATCCGAGATGAATAAAATTTCGGAAAATATAATTGCTTTAAATAACATGAAGCATGAGCTCAGCGAAAATATTAAGCTGCAGGCAGCTATTGCCGACGATGTAGCTAAGTCTCTTGAAAAGATGAAGAGCGCAACTTCTGATGCTGAAACAAAGGAACGAGCTGATGAAGGACTTATTATTTGGAGTAAGACTAGAAATCGGATGGAAGAAATGCAAAATCAAAGTATTCTTCCATCGCAAATTATAGTCACAAATAGCAAAGACAAAGACATTTTGAAGTGGAATAAGACCGATACATAAGCACCCAAGCGGTGCTTTTTTATGGAGGTGGGTGAGATGTAGTGAGACAATTCGTTGACCCAGAAACCGGTGAAGTTTTCTACGAGGAGCAAATCCTCCGGCGCCCTGACGAGATCGTCAAAGTTTTCCGTCCAGCAGGGCGCAGCGCAAAATTCGTTAAGATCAAAGCCAGCCAGAAGGCAAAGCGACGGCTTAGGAAGCTATCACTCGCTGAGGCTGGTTTTTTGCTGAAGATCATCCCTTATGCCAGCGAGGGGACGAATCTTCTTGAAGGAGACAATGAGCGTGGCCAGAAAGGAATACCGCTCACCGTCAAGGACCTCGCCAGAGTTGCCGACTGCTCCTATCCGCAGGCACGAAAGATCGTCAAGTTATTCATCGAGCAGCGGATTCTCCGTCGCGTCGAGACTGACGGCAGGACGGCACTGGCAATCAACCCGCTATTCTCGCTTAACGGGAAAGCAGCGGAAACATCTCTCCTGCAGCTATTCAGACGGGAGATCACGGAGGCCGGGGAAGACCCGAATTCCGAATAGGGGGTCGCCGGAAGCACAAAGGCTCAGAAGCCTTGGCACTCTAAGCACGACCGTAGATTTTGGTAGTGATACAAAACGTATACTTTTTCGCTCGAAAAGTAGTCGATTCGTAGCTCTCAAAAAAACGATGTCAGCCCTTTCCTCTCAAGGCATTCAGCCGTTTTCGGGCTGGCAATATTCTTTATTCTTACTACTATTGCCAGAAGGAGCAGAAAAGCATGGATATACGAAAAATACCTGTCTCTTTGATCAACCCAGCTCCGTACAATCCAAGGATTGATCTGCAGCCTGGTGATCCCGATTACGAAAAACTGAAACGCTCTATCGAGGATTTTGGCTACGTTGAGCCGATCGTTTGGAATGAACGAACAGGCAACCTCGTAGGCGGGCATCAGCGATACAAGATTCTTGTCAACGAACAGGGCGCCACTGAGGTAGAGGTATCAGTTGTCGATTTGGACGAGACCAGGGAGAAGGCACTCAATCTCGCTTTGAACAAAATCAGTGGCGATTGGGATGACGAGAAGCTTGCTCAAGTGCTTGCAGAGCTGAGGGATGAACTTGACGTCACGCTTACCGGTTTTGACACGGAAGAAGCCGACAAGTTGATCGAACAGTATACGTTCAAGACCGATGCAGACGCGGAGTTCACCAACAAGGAGCTCGACCTGGACGATTTCGCAGAGGACAAATTTGATTGCCAGTGCCCGCGCTGCGGATTCGTCTTTAATCCCAAAGACACGATCCCTGTTGAAGAAGGGCATGACGATGATGAAGCGTGAATGGGATTGGAGCCTGGCCGATCTACCCAGCGTCCCTAAGAATGGGCGCAAAGTTTTCTCCTGCTTCTCCTGCGGTGGAGGATCGACCATGGGGTACAAGTTGGCTGGATATGAAATGCTGGGAAATGTTGAAATCGACCCGCAAATGATGGCTCTCTACAAGCGGAATCACAAACCACGTTTTCCGTTTCAGATGCCGATTCAGGAGTTTAAGGAAATTCCTGATGACCAGCTGCCGGCGGAACTGTTCGACCTCGATATCCTGGATGGCTCCCCTCCATGCAGCGTTTTCTCGACAGCAGGTAAGCGCGAGAAGAAATGGGGCAAGGAACATCATTTTCGGGAAGGTCAGGCAAAACAAAAGCTGGATGATCTGTTCTTTGATTTTCTGGATGTCGTTGAGAAGCTTCGCCCGCGGGTAGTCGTAGCGGAAAACGTCAGGGGAATGATCATTGGGCTGGCAAAGGGATATGTCTCATTGGTAAAGCGGAGATTTGAAGAGTTGGGCTATCGAGCTCAGCTTTTTTTGTTGAACTCAGCAACGATGGGTGTCCCTCAGAAGCGAGAACGCATTTTTTTCATTGCTCATCGACGGGATCTGCAGCTTCCAAAGCTTTCCCTACAATTTCAGGAACGGCCTGTGCTATACAAAGAGGTTCGATCCGGTAGAGGGCGACCGCTTGATCCAAACAGCTTGACGTACAAGAGGTGGTTAAAACGGCGACCTCGTGACGACAGCTTTGGGGATATCACGGAACGCATTGAGGGCAAGGTCAGGAATTTTAACTCGATTTTGGTTAAGGATGACCGTGTCCCCAATACGATCGCGAGCCATTCTTGCTTTATCCGCTATGATGAGCCCTATTTTATCAGCGACATGGACATCATTCGCATTCAGACATTCCCTCGTGATTATGATTTCATGGGTGCAGATGTTCAATATGTGTGCGGCATGTCTGTCCCTCCATTGATGATGAAAGGGATCGCGAGCGCAATCTACGATCAGTGGCTTTCCAGAGTGTAAATGAAAAGGGAGGACGCTCCAACGCCCTCCCAGATCCACCGAGATACCCCGGCAGAGATAGCGAAACCCTGCGGCCGCAGATTCCTGAACTCGCTATCTCGTTTTCCATTTTACAGGAAAGCTGAGGGTGTCTCAATGAAAAAAGCAAACGAATGTTCTCCTTCT
The DNA here is from genome assembly GCF_000470975.2 of Brevibacillus sp. NSP2.1. Classification (NCBI taxonomy): domain Bacteria; kingdom Bacillati; phylum Bacillota; class Bacilli; order Caryophanales; family Paenibacillaceae; genus Brevibacillus; species Brevibacillus sp. NSP2.1. The sequence continues at coordinate 1,869,490 of NZ_CP048274.1, forward strand.
GTTCCTGACGACCTGCTTCTACAGCATGAAATTGAAGTGTTGGAAAGCATCTTGGAATCAAAGGCGCAGTACAGGAAAGTCGTCAAAGCTGCCATCGGCAAATGGGTCAAAGACTTCCAATCCGGTCACATCGAGATCAAAACGGTTGACGATTTGAAGAAGCTGATTGAACTTGACATTGAGCTGCAGAAGGATGGATTTTTTTAAAGGAAATGTTTTACTCCTGTCGAAATATGCAGACAGGAGGGATTGAAAATGAATGCACAAACACTTACTTGCCCTAGCCCGAATTGTAGTTCTGCAGACTATGGTATCGTGAATTCACAAAAAGTTAGGCATCCTCAATATGGATTGCTAGTAATTGAATTAAGACAATGTTTAAAATGTGGCCGACGATATGGAATCGCAAATAACGGAGTAACTGAGTTTCATTGGCCTTTACCGTAGTACCTCATAAATACTTTCGTTTTATTAAACAAATTTATTTAAATTGTATGGAGGATGTTTCCGAAAGATATTTATTTGTTGAAGGACTTACAATGACCAAACTATTAGTATAGGGGGTAATTTTTGATGACTGGAAATGTTACCTGTTCCAATTGTAAAGCAATCAACAATATTTTTTGGGAATATAAAAGTGCGCAAAGGGATTCGTATAGTATTCCGTGCCAATGGTGTGGTTGGACATTGGAATATGTAAGTGACTCAACGGATGAATATGGGAGTAAATTGATAACTGAGGGAGTTGAAGAGAAAAAGAAACCGAATTTAAGAGGAGGAAAATCTTGGCTTCCATAGGTGGAGCCTTTTTCTTTTTTGAAAACAACACAACACAAAATCGAGTCCGGAGGTGGGGTGAGATGTAATGCCGAGGGAAAGAAATCCCAATCGTGATAAAGCATACAAGATTTGGCTTGAACACAACGGAGACATAACAAATCGCCAGATCGCGGAAATGCTTGGAGAGAATGAAAAGGTCATTGCTGTGTGGAAGCAGCGTGACAAATGGAATGTTGTACAACAATCACCTGATGAAAGTTGTACAACAAAGAAACGGGGCGCGCCGAAAGGCAACAAGAACGCCGTAGGAAACGGCGGGGGCGCTCCCCCCGGGAACAAAAATGCTGTCGGAAACAGCGGCGGGGCTCCGCCACGAAACACCAATGCGGTGAGGACAGGGGAACATCAATCAATATGGATGGACGCTCTGACTCCTGAGCAGGCGGAAGTGCTTGATCGCATCGACCTCAATCCTGTCAGCCAAGCAGATGATGAAATTCGTTTGCTGGCTTGGCGTGAACGCGAGATGATGATGCGCATTCGCAAACTGACTGAAGGACTGACCGAGAAGCAACGGCGTGTCCTCCAGGAGAGATTGACCATCAAAGAGCCGGTGCAAGTTCATGACGAGAAATCCGGGGAAACGAAAACCTTCATCCGTTCCCGCGACGAGCTGGTCACAACGGAGATCGAGGAGACCGAGTACCGAGCAATCGAGGATATTCTCGCTTTGGAAGAAGCCTTGACCCGCGTCCAGGACAAAAAATTAAAGGCCATTCAATTGAAGGCGCAGTTGGTCAACAATGGCGGTGGTCCTGAGAAGGAAATCATCGTGCGGAGGTGGTCACGTGACAAGCCTAATGCTTGATCCTTTCACGGATTGGACTCCTCATGCAAAACAGATTGAGGTCATGGAGTGCGACGCTCGAAATGTGGTCATGAACTGCGGTCGTCGTGGTGGAAAGACCAACGTAGGGGCACGCAAATTCTTCGATAACATCCTGGCTGACATTGAGTCAGGAAAGGGACTGCCGTATAAGCCTCCACGTAACCTGAAAGTCATGAAAAAGCCGAAGCCGCGGCTGGAATACTGGTGCGTATCGCCGACCTACTCCATGTCGGAAATTCAGCAGGAAGAGCTGGCAGCGGTAATCCCGGAAGAGATGATTGAGAATTGGGACGCGTCAAAAAACCGCATCTGGTTGAAAGGGTACATTCTCATTCAGTTCAAGTCCGCCGACAGACCGAAAACACTCGTTGGTAAAGGTTTGAGTGGGGTGTGGCTGGACGAGGCGTCGAAAATGAAGGCCGATACTTGGAGTGGTTATCTCTCCTATGCTCTCGCTGATAAAGGCGGATGGAGCGTTTGGACGACCACGCCGGAGGGAATGAATTGGTTCTATCATGAAATTGTCTTGAACGGTCAACACACGCCAGCTGGAGGGCATTTGGAAGAGTACCGAAACGATCCTGAGTGGCGAAATTTCTACTGGACCAGCAAAGACAATCCACTGCCTGAGCTGCAGCGGAATATACAGCGCATGATCGAGACCATGCCGAAGCGTTATGTTGACCGGGAGATTTTCGCCCGGTTCGATGTGTTTTTTGGGCAGGTGTATGAAGAGTTTGACCGCTCTGTTCACGTTGTCCCGCAATCCCTCTGCCGACAGAAGTTTGAAAACGGCGACTTTGTTTTGGTTGAGGCCGGTAAGGACTGGGGCTTTACAAATCCCGGTGTGACATTGGTTGGTGCCATGACAGCCAACGGGGAACTGTGGATCGTCGATGCCATCTATAAGCGTCAGATGGAAATCCTCATTCCGGGTGATCCGAATTGCTGGGTGGCTCAGGATAAAGAGCTGATGAAAAAGTGGAAGATCAGATTGTTTTGGTGTGACGAGGAGGACCCGAGTAACATCAAGACCTATCAGACGAACGGCCTGCCGGCTAAAGCGGCCAAGAAGCATCTAAAGCCTGGTATCCGTGCCGTTGCATCGCTGTTTACGGTGAAAACGGACAACGGACGGCCAAACATCTTTATCAGCGATCACCTGAAAGATGTGATTCAGGAGCTGACAAACTACCGGTATCCAGAAGGAGCGTCTGGGGAAAAAGCGGAGATTCCTCTCAAGGAAAACGATCACTCTATGGACGCCCTGAGGTACCTCGTATGGAACAGCAAGACATTCCATCAGTTACTGATAGCCCGGTTCAAAGTGATTCCGTGGAAAGTTGCCGACGATGCGGCGTAAAGGGGGTGAAAAAGCATGCAAACAACGCTGCTTGAGCAGTTTTACGAGGAGAACAAAGCCAACAATACTTGGCGCTGGGTATCCGATCTGATTTCCAAACACAAGCAAAAGGACTACTCCCTGATGAGGAAGTACGTGGATGGTGATCATGACATCCTGAAGCAGCCAGAGGAAAAGGGCAAGCCGAACAACCGAATTGTGATAAATTTCGCTCGCAAGATCATCGACTTTGGGACTGCCTACATCGCCAGCAATCCGATCCGTTATACGCCAACGTCGAAGAAGATGGCATCGATGAGTATACGGAAAAGCTGCAGGCGGTTCTGGTGGACAACGATGAAGAGAGTTTGTCCTACGAATTGATAGAGGACGGCTCTATCGATGGAGAAGTCTTTGAATACTATTATTTTGACGAAGATGGCCAAATTTGTATGACCGAGTTCAAAGCGGATGAGTGCATTGCTGTTTATGACACAACAGTGAAGGCCAAGCTGATCGCGGTCATCCGCTATTATTATCTGACCGACATGCAACGAAATGAAAAATCGCTTATCGTCGAGGTGTACGACGAAAACGAAATTACCTATCTTCGGCAGGAGGGCGCCGCGCTCGTACTGGATACGAGTAGAGAGGTCAATCCGGTCGCACATCAGGTGACTGTATTAGCCAAGGACCAAGACGGCAAGCTCCAGCAGAAACCGGTTGTGCCCTGGACACATTACGTGAACCGGCGGCGTAAACACCAACAATACCGTGATGATGGTTTGATTGAAGGCATGGGTGATCTGGCCGATCTGAAAAACCTCATGGATGCGATAAATAAAGCGGTAACCGGAAAGGTGAACGTCCAGGAATACTTCAAAAATCCGAAGGTGCTGTTTGAAGATCTCGATTTGGACGAGTTACTGCTTTATGACGAAGAGGGAAATCTGATCACCGACACGGAGAGGAAAAAGCAGTATCTTGCGAAAATGTGGGCAACCTCTCAAATCCTCATCGGAGGTAAGGCGGTGCCTATCACGTGGGACCTTCAAGATACCCATGAGGAAAATACCATCAACCGGCTGATTGAATCCCTTCTCGATCAATCGGGAACGCCGCATCTTCGGCCTGATCAAGTTGGCTCTGCGCCTTCTGGCATTGCCTTAAAGATCATCTTCTACCATGCTGACATCAAAGCTGGCCTGAAAATGCGTCAATACGGAAAAGGATTCAGAAACCGCATCCGCATCCTGACGGGCATGCTGAATGCCAAGTACAAGAAACAATGGGACTACCAAGACATCGATATCCGGTTCAGCAAAAACATGCCTGTCAATCTGGTAGAGATGGTAGATATCGTGACCAAGCTTGTCGGTCAGGTGTCGCATGAAGAGCGGTTGGCTCTCCTGCCATTCATTGATGATCCGAAAGCTTCCCGTGACAAGGTTCTGGCGGAACAGGAAGAGGAGTCCAAGCGTCGTATGGCGTTGCTTGATCCTATGGCTGTAGATGAAGAGGATGATGCTGACGGTGACGGCGGCGAAAATGATGATGGCGGGAATGACCCGCCGGGTGATGCTACATGAGCAGAGAGGAACGCTACCAAGAGGAGCTAGAAGCGCGGATTGCAAAGCATGGCATGCGGCTCAAAAAGCTGTTTGGGAAAGCGAACACCAGTATCGTCAAAGAGATTACAGACTTGTATGCCCGCTATAACGAAAGCGGTCAGGATCTCGTCTCGTTGATTTACAATGCCTCGCGGCTGGATCAAATCATGGACAGCATTCGCACCATTCTGTACAGCCTCCGTGACGAAGAGGAGCAGCAACTCCGCATTGTGTGGAGCGAAGAATACAAGCGAAGCGTTTACCACCACCTGTATTTTCTTGAACAAGATTTTGAAATCGGTGTGGTGCTTCCGCAAGTAAACTCGCAAATGATCTTTGCAGCCATCGAAAAGCCGTGGGAGGGCAGGCACTTCTCGAAGCGGATTCGATTGCGCACTGATTTATTGGCGGCGTCGATGGAAGATGTCATCACGCAAGCCGCGGTTCAGGGATGGGGCGTTACGAGGGCAGCCAAAGAAATCACGCTGCGGACGTCAGAGAGCTGGTCAAATGCTCTCCGGCTGGCACGCACCGAGTTGAACAGAGCAGCAGCACAGGGGCAGTCCACCGCCTATCAAGCGAATTCAGACATCATTGGCGAGAAAGAATTTTGTGCCACACTGGATAAGAGGACTTCCTCCCAATGTCGAAAGGCTGACGGGAAAAGATATCCGCTTGATTACGACACGCCAGAGAACCCCGGACGTGAGGGCGAGCGCATCCCCAATCATCCAAACTGCCGATCGTACTGGAGACCTGTCATCAAGTCGGCTGTGCTTGAGAAGCTGCAGCGCGAGCGATCCTATCGTATTGGCAAGGAAGAGCGAGGCTATACACCAGCTCGCAACTACGAAGAATGGGCAAAAGCAAAGGGAATAGCAACCTAAACGCACCTATTTATCAGGTGTTTTTTTGTTGCTTGGAAAGGAGGGGGCATCGATGTGATCAAGGTCAAAGCGTACCTGGATAATGGCGAAATGAAGATTCATGCCGTGGGCCATGCGGGTTATGCAGAGCATGGGAAAGACATCGTCTGTGCTGCAATCTCCACAATCATGCAGACAGCATTGCTGGGCATCCAAGCTGTAGCACAGCAATACCCCGAATACGTTTCTTTGGAAATTCAATCTGAGGAAGGAGATAGTCAAAATGAAAAAGACGCAATGGAGTTTTAAATTTCAACGATTCAACGAAGGAGGTGGTGCTACCGGCGGTGACGGCGGGAATGGAGGTGGTCAAGGTGGACAGGCCGGGAACAATGGTGGTGGTGGTACCGGAGCAGCTGCTGGTTCCAATGGAGGAGGCGGTCAAGCTGCTGCAGGAGGCGATAAGGGAGGGGAAGGCAGTAAACCTGCGGTAGCCTTTTCCTCAAAAGAGGAATACGATTCCGCTCTGCAAGGAGCAGTCAGCGATTTCCTGAAAGGCTTGGGCATTGAGAAAGCGGATGATCTGAAAGGGATTGTTGATGCCCATAAACAACAGCTGGAAGCACAAAAAACGGCGGAGCAAAAGCTGACAGAACGGGAAACCGACCTGAAAAATGCCAACAGTACCATTCAATCCCTCCGCATTGAAAATTCCTTTATCGTGGAAGCCATTAAACAAGGCGTCGATCCTGACAAACTGGCTGATGCGATTCGCTTGGCTGATCTGTCTAAAATCGAAGTCACCGATGGCGGAAAGATCAAGAACATCGACAAGCATGTGTCTGAGTTGATCACGTCAAAACCTTGGCTCAAATCAGATGGTACGCCGCGGGGCACCACGCCACAGACCAAACCGTCAACGCAACAAAAACCAACGATTCCAAACATTACTGACCTGCGAAAAATGCAGCGTATCTAAGGAGGAACCTATCCATGATGAAAAAACAAATGAGCGTAATGCCGGTAATGGCTATGGCCGCAGCCTTTTCGTTTGACATTCAAAAATTTGCAGAAGGGGCTACCCTCAGCACGGAACTGACCGGCTTGATTCCTGATGAAACCGCAGCGGACATCGTCAAGGACGTGGTTCGCGGCTCTGCGATCATGAAGCTTGCAGATTTGGAACCAATGACCACAGCCACAAAGAAGATTCCCGTCCTGCTCGATGGCCCGGGTGCCTACTGGGTCGGTGAAGGAGAGCGGATCAAAACATCCAAAGCAACCTGGGCACAAGTAACACTGCAGGCGAAAAAATTGGGTGTCATCATTCCGATGTCGAAGGAAGCACTCAACCGCCCGCGTATTGACGTTTTCGAGGAATTGAAGCCTTACATCGCCGAAGCGTTCTACACCAAGTTGGATGCAGCTGCCTTCATCGGTACGGAATCGCCGTTTGCAACCAACATCCTGACTGCGGCGGTCAACTCCGGCAACACCTTTACCCGCGGATCGGTAGCAGGACAAAACCTTGCAGATGATGTGAACAGCGTTATGGCCTTGATTGAAGCTGATGATCAAGAGCCACGCGCCTTCGCTGCCCACTTCGGGTTGAAATCTTCTCTGCGCGGTCTGAAAAACAGCCAGGGCGATCCGCTCTATCTGACTTCCGTCCGCGAAGGGGTTGCTGAAGATTCTCTGTACGCTCTTCCGATCGAATACTGCCGCAATGGTGCATGGGACAAAACAAAAGCCGATCTCATTGCTGGCGACTACAAAAAGTCCAAGGTCGGGATTCTGCAACAAATTGAATACGAAATCCTGAAAGAGGCTACCTTGCAAAGCGTCAATGCTGCAGATGGTAAGCCTCTTTCTCTTGCTGAACAGGACATGGTTGCGTTGAAAGCTACGTTCCAAGTGGCATTCCTGGTAGTCAAGGAAGCTGCATTTGGCGTGCTGCGTCCTGCCGGCTTCGTAGGTTAATCAATTCAGTGAGAAAGGAGTTGCCCCACAATGAAAAAGCCAAATGACATCCTTGTGATCAGCAAGGGTAAAGAAAAACTGAAAGTCAGTCGCAAGGCATATGAGGTCATCTACTCCCAGCATGAATACAAGATTGTGGATGACCCATCCGGGGATGACGAAGGCGGCAGTCAGGCTGTGACGACCGATGACAATCCTCAGTAACGAGCAGCTGCTGGCTCATTTTCCTGAACTGGCTTTTTTGTCGCCTGACAAGCTGAGCTCCGTTGTTCTGAATGCAAACATCTATGTGCTGGGTCAGGTGAATCTTCCTGACCCGGTGCCTGACGAATTGCGATTGGCTACGGCCATGGTTGCGAAGGATATGGCGCAGGAAAAGCGTGTAACCAGCGTGAAACAAGGGGACTATCAGGAGTCTATTTCCTACTCGTCAAACGATCCGAAGGTGCAGGATATTCTCTTGAAATACAGTAAGAAACGGGGGCAGAAGCTGTGGATGATTTGACCGAATACAAACGGCTTCTGTGCCACTCATTTACCCTTCTGGATGTCGGGGGGGAGACTGACCCCTTCACCGGAGGAAAAGACCGCTCGGAATGGCGCACAGTGGCCCAGAACGTGCCTTGCAGGGTATCTGGTTCCCCCGGTCGCATTCAGCAGCTTACAGGGCGGCAGGCAACGTCGCAGGACTTCCTCCTTCATACCCTTCATGGTGGGATCAAAGCTGGCATGCGAATTCAACTTGAACAGCCTGAATTTTCGGGACTTGTCTATCAAGTCGGATTACCTTATCCCGTTTACGGAGCTGCTGGCCTGCATCACTACGAGGTTGTGGTCAGCCTGATCGATGCAGCAACGGGAGAGGAGCCTGAAATCTAATGGCTACCGTCAACAAAAAGGACTTGGAGCGCCAGTATCGCCGCCTGAAAAAGCAAAGCAAACGGGAAATCGAAGCTGCAATGGATCGGATAGCCAGAAAGGCAGGGTTTCAAGTTTTGAGGGGCGCGCAGGATCGTGCTCCGGTTCGGGACGGTGTCCTCCGTGAATCGCTTATGATCGGGAATCCAGACAACATTTTCGACCTGATTCTTCGGGGGACGAAAGCGGAAATCACTGTCGGGACACATCTTGAATACGCCCGATACGTGGAAGAAGGCTTTACACAGCGGAAAGGGCAATTCGTCCCCGGGCATTGGGATAACGAAAAATTCATCTACGATCCGAAAGCCTATGTGCAGTTTCTTTATGATCAGGCAGCAGGCAAGAACCCAAACATCTGGGATTACGGCATGATATTAACGGGCAAACGCATTCCTGGCGTTCATTATTTGGCTCGGTCGGAAGCTGAGGTTGAATCCATCATGGATGAACTGGTGCAAGAAGAGCTCGATGAGTTGGCAAGGAGGTTGTTCCCCAATGGCTGATGATGTGCTTTCCATTCGGCACTGGCTGTATTCCTTGACCAACATCGGAGCAGAGGAACTTCCGACGCCCAAGGACTTTACACGGCCAACATGGTTTGTGGAAGAGCCTATGCGTGTTCCAGATCCAAGAAGGCCCGATGCTTACCGCGAAAGAGTCACGCTGAATGCGGTATTTCTGGCAAAGGACGTCGGCCAACGGAAGGATATTGTGCAACGAGTGAGGCAGGACCTCGCTGATAGACGTTGGATTCTTCCGCTTTACGATACGAACCGCCAGCAGGTTGGATTCATCAGGGAGTGTCGGCTGACTTTTAGCAAACCAGACGGCCTTGATCAATCAATGGAGCTGAAATATCTGGTTTATATCCCGTACACGCCGATCGAATACGACCCGTTGGAAGTGATTCATAATCGATATGATCCTACCTTGAAGAAAGGAGGGAAACCAAGTGGCACGTAGAACAGGCGCTGACCAAGATGGAGACCAACAAGCAGTGAAATATGCGAAGGAACAAATCATGAAGGTGGCAGAGCAGAAGTTCGGCTTGAATCGGACGGAAGCAATCGCTGCCTTTTTTGATGCCCTTGACGAGATGACAGTCGAGGAGGCGGAAGAGTTTGTAAAGCAGTTCAAGGAAAGGACGGTGGAATAGATGTCTGGTAAATACCAACCGGGGGAAGAGAAGGTGCTTTCCGGCGCCTACTCTTTTCTCAAATCGTTTATTGAGGAGCAGACCACAGCCGGGTTGCGTGGAAAATTCGCGCTGCCGATCGTTGCTGATTGGGGCCCGATCGGAGAGTTTATCACGGTCCGAAATAAAACCGCCGCGGAGAAGAAGTTCGGCCAGGTCGATGATTTCGACTTGGTATGGGCGGCAGACCCGCAGCCGACTGAGGTGCTCCTTTATCGTGTGGCGGGAGAAAGCGCGAAGGTTGCGAGTGCTACGTTGAAAAGCGGCGCGACTGACGTCCTGAAAATCGAGGCCAAGTATAAAGGCGCGCTTGGCAACAGCCTGAAAGTCGTAGTGCAGCCCAACCTTTTGGACAATACCAAGCGCGATTTGTTGGTTTATAAAGACGCGGAACTGGTTGACAGTCAGACAGGCGGTACAGTGGATGAACTGGTCGCTGCGTATGCTTTCAGCGATTACATCGTTCTGACCAAACTGGCGGATCAGCTGCCCGATTCAACCGCGGGGACGAATTTAACCGGTGGAGACAGCGGGAAGATTGTGGAAGCCACCAAATATACCGCTTATCAAAACGCTCTGGCTACCCAAAAAGGAAAGTTTGGCGTCTTCACATTGGGGATTGCCGATGCGGCATTGAATGCTGCCGCTCAGGATTGGGCGGATCAGCAGAACGTGCTCGGGAATTACATCAAGTTTGTTTTCGGCGGAGACTCTACGCGTGATCAGGACAAAGCGGCAATCAAAAAGGCCTCCACAGATGCAAACAACATGGTTGTGGTGAATGTCGGTAGCGGCTTCAAGTGGAAGGGCAAAACCTACCCAAGTGCCAAAACAGCGGTGTTTATTGGCTCGCTTATGGCTGCTATGCCTCTTAACTACACAATGGCCCTCTATGTGACCAAGTTTGAAGCACTCACCAAAGAGTGGGATGAAACTGATCTGATCGAACTGGTACAGTCCGGCACGCTGATGCTCAACATGGACAATGGCAAGGTAATCATTCAGGAGCCGGTAAATACGCTCACCACTCCGGGACCCGATCAATCCAAGGACTTCGGGAAAATCCGCGTGGTGGATACCTTCCATTCGATCATGTATGCGGAAGAAGAGGCGGGCAAGGAGTGGGTACGCCAGCAGCCGAACAGCAACAGTCCGGCGCGCCGCGCGGCATTCTGCCAGATGATCAAGAAGGAAGTATTGCGACCTCTTGCAGCACTGGAGGTTATTGCAGCTGACTATGAATACATCGAAGACCCTGAGTATCACGGACCAGATCCGATTTACACGCCGGCAAGAAACGCAGGGCACTTCATCGCTGGCTTCCGTCATCAGGATGCACTCGAGAAGATTTACACCTACAACAAAGCGAAATGAGGTGACTGATAATGTCAAAGGACGCACAAACCTACTCCGGTACCCACGGACATTTCTACGACCAGAACGGGAACGAATTGACCGAGTGCATTGGTTTTGAATTGACCGAGGAGTTTGACAAGGCCGAAAGCAAGCGAGCTGGTAAGCTGCGAAAGGGGCACCGTGTCGTTTCGTCATCCGTGAGCATGACGGCCACATTTGAAAGGACATCCAATGTCCAAAAGCTCATCATGGAGCTCGCCAAAAACCCTGAGGGGAAAGTGAATTTCATTGGTGAGCTTGATGACCCGATCGCCGGTAAATACCGCGTTGCGGTTATCGGATTCTCTCCTGACTCGTTGTCCATTGCCAAATGGAGTCACGGTGAGCTGGACGAGGATACATCGCTTGAAGGAACTGTGGACGATTACGATCCAATCGATTAATCCCAATTTGACTAGGAGGCGTTATACATGAGCGAATTTCTCACGATGGAAGAATTTCTGGGCATGAACACCCAGGTCGATGCAAAAGGGGAATGGGAGTGGAAGAGAAAAGGCGTGAAGCTCCCAATCCGTGCTGTCCCGGGAGACGTGTACTACAAAGCCCGCAAAGCAGCATTGAAGGTTTCTGTCTCCGGTAAAAAGAGCAAGGCAGAGCGGAAGGTTGAATTCGATGATCTGCGATTCAAGGCAGAAATCATCATTGCCGGCATTGATACCGATCGTACAAATTTCCGAATCGATTCCCAACAGGTACTGGCTAAGTATGGGAAACTGGCAGCTCACGAGGTGGTGCCTTGCATCTTTCCTTCACCGAAAGAGATCGATTCGTTGTATGAAGAGATCGCTGCAATCAGTGATTTTGCAGACGATGAGGAGGCCGAGGAAGAGGTAAAAAACTAATTAAGGAGAGCCCGGAACTGGCTCTCTATTCTTATATCTGGCAAGAAAAAAACCGCCTTCCTTCGGAAATTCTGAATCTCCCTGAACGGGAAAAGCAATTCGTCATGGTTTCCACAGTCATGGAGATGGAGCGCAAATCCGAGCAGGCAAAGAAAATGGAGCGGATTAAAAGCCGCAGGCGAAGAGGAAGGGGGAGATAGGTAATGGCTTTAACGACAACGCTTGTGTTTCAAGAGAAGATGTCCAAGCAGCTCTCCTCCCTTCTGAAACACCTTGGTGATGTTCTGGACATTTTCGACGATGTTGAAGATGCTGCAACCGATGTGGAAGATGCGTTGGATAGTATCGATCATGCTGGAATAACCCAATTGGACAATGCGATGGACGACGCCCATCGGCAAGCTACAAAGCTGGCTCGCGAAATAGCCGATGTGGATCACGAAGCGGATTCGGTCGATGATAAGCATATCACTCGATTGGAAAGAGCACTTCGGGCTGCTTCCAAGGCCGGGGATGAGGCGGCAGAATCACTCGAGTATGTTGATAAAGCAGCCGGGCACATGGAGGAAGTAGCAGGTCTTGCTGCTGCAGGTGGAGCTGTTGTAACGGCTGGCTTGTCAGCTGCAGCAGTCTCTGCCTACAACATGGATCAGGCGCTTGGAATTCTTCAAGCGAATGTTGGTGCGACAGATGAAGAGATGACAAGCATTTCGGGAACAGTGAAGGACTTGTTTACATCGGGTTTCGTGGAAACCCCATTAGAGGCAGCGGAGGCGTATGGTCGACTGCGCCAGTTGCTTGATGGAACAGATGAAGAGATTGGAAAGGTTGCTGAAGGTGCTCTGGCGCTTGAAAAGGCATCGTTTGGGAAGCTGGATCAGGAAGGGATCGCTAAGGCAATCGACATGATGCAGGGGCAATGGGCCACAGACCCCATTAAAGGGCTGGACATGATCACGGCAGCCTACCAAAGGGTCGGTGACAAAGCAGATGACTTGCTTGATACCATTTGGGAATATTCCCCTCAGTTCAAAGAAGCCGGAATCAGTGCTGAAAGAATGTTAGGAATGTTTGTGGCTGGGGCTAAGGCAGGAGCATTCAACTTTGACAAGTTAGGGGATGCATTCAAGGAAGGCTTTGGTATAAACCTGAATAAAGCTCTGGATGAGTCAGCTCTTGCTGCGCTTGAGCCTCTATTTGGCAAAGATAAGCTATTTAAGTTGATTGATCAGCTCAAGGCAGGTGGGAAAGAAGCTGAAAGTGCTATTGCAACAATCATGACTGGAATAGCTTCTGTTCAGGACAAAGCAAATCAAGACGAAGCAATGGCTGCTATTTTTAAGGGGCCCTACGAAGATGTTGGACGGCAAGCTTTGGACGCCATGCTTAATGCTGGACCCCTTGAAGACTTTGCGGGCACGACAAGCGAAATAGTAGGTCAGGTAACAAATGAGTGGCAGGCTATGGCTAACGAAATGCAACTTGCCATCGAACCAGTAGGTGAATCGGTACTGGATGTAGTAAAGCCGATTGTAAGCTCCCTTGCTTGGATCGCTAAAGGAATTGGCAATTTTACCAAGGAGCATCCCTTTATCACGAAAGTTGCGGTGTCATTTCTGATGCTTGTAACTGCGGTAACTTTACTGGTAGCCCCCTTAATATTATTGATGGGGATATATCCCACTTTGGTAGCTGGAGTCACGACTTTAAGTGGTGTCATGAGTGGATTCGGATTGGCGTCCCTAAGTGCATTATGGCCGATCCTATTGGTAATAGCAGCGGTCATTGCATTGATTGCTGTCGGCTGGTGGCTTTACGAGAACTGGGACATGGTTAGCGCCTATCTGGTAGCTGGGTGGGAATGGGTAAAGAACGCAGGAGTTGCAGTGTGGGAAGGCATATCAGCCTACCTCAATACCGTGATTGCTTTCTGGAAAGGCATCTTTACTGCTTTCACTCAGTTCATTACGGGTAACTGGTCTGGGGCATGGGAGACCATCAAGACCACCTTCTTGAACGCATTCACAACGATCGACGGTTGGTTTGGTGGATGGATCAGCGGCTTATTTGAGAGCGGACAGAAAATCATCACCACGATTGTGGATGGGATATTGTCCGTGAAGGATAAAGTCGCCGACGCCATCTCCAAAGTGTTTGAATGGGCTGACCAGTTCCTCCCTCACTCAGACGCAGATTTGGGACCGTTCTCCAGACTCACAGACAGCGGTATGGCTATTCCCGAGACGATGGCGATCGGTGTTGAGGCTTCGGGCGATTCCCTTGCGACTGCTATGGAAGATTCATTTAGCAAGGTGCCAAGCTATACACCTTCTCTCGCAAATACAGGAGTTGCTCAGGCAGCAGTTGGAGAGCAAAATGCCGGTTCAACATACGTTGATTTCCGACCGACTATTCAAGTTACATTACAAACCTCCAACATAAACAGTAAAGAGGATCTGGATGCTCTTTCCGAGAAAATTGCGGATACTCTTGCCGAAAAGGTACAGCATGTGTTGGTCGGAATCGGTACGGTTGTACTCGAGTAGAAGGGTTTTATTCCCATCAAGTAGAATATTTCTCCAGACACATTTGGAGGTGTTTTGCTTGGGTATTTTTGGGGGCAAAAAGGAAGCGGTAGATCAGGCCATAGACATGTTGATAACCACGATCGAAACAATTGACAAGCCTTTTGAGCCGATCGGGCTGGTGACCGCAACGATAATCAAGGCTCATGATCCTAACCCCGAGGTAATTGCCAAGGAACTTGCAAAGAAAGCCAAAGAAATGGGCGCCGATGCAATTCTCGGATTCCGATATGACGTTAGGATAAACGCAATAAACTGGACTGATCAGGTTGGTTACGGCACCGCAGTAAAATTCAAATAATCAGGAGGACGCTCTACACAATGTAGGGCGTCTTTTCTATTGGGGGTAGGTGAGATGAAATCCAAACATCTTGAGTTCTGGTTGACCTGGAACAATAACGCAGAGAAACTCCGTTTGCCTGTCCTGCCGCCAAAGATATCCGTGAAGATTGGTCATTCCTATACCGACATCGAGCTGGTCACGGTTGGCGAAGCGACGATCATCGGCGACCCGCAACTGGACGAGTATTCTTTCTCTACCATCTGGCCGGAAACATACGACCCTGGGATATGTGACTATGATGGATTCCCTTCCCCGGAGGAGTTTGTCGAGACGATCAAACGATGGAAGAACTCAGGCTATCCGATCCGCTTTACAGTCACCGGAAGCTCCATTAACACTCCGGCCACCATACGAGACTTTTCTCACGAGTGGGATGGGTTTGACATAGAATTCAGTCTGACGTTGAAGGAATACCGCTTTATTACGTTGGAAAGCACCAATGTGAATATTTCCTTCCAGACAGTGAACGGTGGGAAAATACGCCCCGATACTCGGTCAGCGAAGGTATCGTCCACAAAGGATAAAGAAAAAGAGAGCTTGGTTGACCAATACCTTTCCCGTGGGAAGCCAAAGCTGAAGAAGTGAGGTGTCCGCCATGCAGCCCAATTATCGATACGAGATTCGCATTCAAAAGCCCGGTAAAACGGCTCAACGAATTCCTTTCACTGAAGCCACATGGTCGGGCAGTCGGCAAGAAGCAAAGCGGACATTGGCGGTGAAAACAAACAGGGGAAGGGATAGGTTCTGGCCGAAGATTGATGTTGAAGAAGGCGACTTGATGGAACTGATCTCCTATTTTTCTGGCGCGCCTCGCTCACTTTTTGCTGGCATGATTGTAGATCTCGGGAAAACATCAAAGGGTGATATCAATCCCGTCGCGTATGATCTCGGCTTTTACCTTCTGAATAACGACGTGGTGGAGGTCACAACCGGGGAAAGATCCGATGTGCTGCTGACAAGGATGTTCCAGCAAGTGGGCATCCCAATCGGTCAAATCGGCCAGATGCCATACGTTGAGAAACAGGTCATCCGAAAAAGCCTTTGGGATGCGGTGGTGGACATCTTAAATCAGGTGTATCGCAGCAGCGGAATTCGCTACTGGTGCTGGCTTGAGCAAGGGAAAGTGTTCGTGGGAACCCAAAGGGGCCAGACAAAGCAGTGGAAGATCAGTCAGGGCACCAGCCTACTTGATGCTAGCCGTAAACGCTCCATCAGCGAAATGAGAACGGCGGTCAGGGTGGTGGGCAGTGACAACGAGAGCAGCGCGATTTTGTATGAGCTGGTGGATCAGACCAACGCCAAGCGGTACGGCAAAATGGTTAAAGTGATCGAGGTTCAGGATGAGAAAAAGGGGACAGCCTCCTCTCTTGCAAAGCAGGAATTGAGCAACCTGAACAAGATAAAAGACGAAGCTTCCATCAGTTCGCTGGGAATCGACGATATCATTGCTGGTACAAAGATCGAGGTGTTTGAGGAAATCACGCAGTTGAACGGGATTTATACTGTTTGGGGCGATAGCCATACGATTCGCCCAGGCTATCATGAAATGAAGTTGCAGCTGCAGATGGAGGTGAGTGGTGCGTGAACGGGTTTCAAAAACTTGCCCGTGTGCTTGGAGGGCCGAACAAGACAGATGCAAATTCAGTCCCGAAAGAAATGCGCCTTGAATTGGCTACCGTGCAGACCCCGCCCCCCAACCTGTCAATCCTTATCGATGGCATAAACAAACCATTCGGTAAGGATTTTCTTATGATCGCTGAGCACCTTACAAGGCATTCGCGGATCGTCACCATCATTCATGAAGAGCAGAAAGAGCGTAATCTGGGGGACAAGACGGAAAAGGACCTTCTGGATACGGATGACGATTCGCCATCACCTGAGCTCACAAAATTCTCCTACAACTTTGTGGAGTTGAAGTTTGAGGATGTCCTTAAAAAAGGGGACAGGGTGCTTGTTGCATCGGTCGGTTCGCGTTATTACATCATTGATAGGGTGGTGCGGCCATGAGCATTTTCCCTGAAATTATCGATCAGGTTGTACAACCGCAAGCAACAGAAGCTAAGCAGCAACCCTCTCTACGTACTTACGCATTTGACATTGAGCAGGGAGAATTTCTCTTACACCCGAACGGTAAACCGATCATTATCGATGGAGTAGAGGCTCTCAAACAAAATGCACAGAAGGCGCTGAGCACAGATCGCTACACCTATCCTATTTATACTTCCGCTTACGGCCATGAATTAAAGGAGTTGATCAGGGGCGAAGGTACTCGGGAATGGAAACAGGTAGAAGCAAAGCGCCTTGTTCGGGAAGCCGTGGAGTTTCTGTATGGTATCGATCGATGTGAGGGCTTCTCATTTGAATGGATTGGAGCTGGCCTGAAAATCGGCTATTTGCTTGTCACAGATCAGGGGGCGATCCCGCAGGAGGTGATAATCGAATGATGACAATTCCAACCGAAGACGAAATTTTTAACAGGCTTGTGGCAAAGTACTTGTCTATCGCTGGGCCTATGAATGTGGAGGAAGGGAGCATCCCGTATGACTTCCTCAAAGTAGACGCCATGGAACACGCCGAAGGTTATCGATTTATTCGAGCGCTGTATTACGCGCTTTGGGTGGAATATGCAGAGGGCGAGAACCTTGACCTTGCGGTAAGCACGCAAGGCATTACACGGAAGCTCGCAACAAAGGCAAGGCTCCCCACGCCACAATTAAAACTGACGGGGATTCCCGGAGATAAGATTTCTTCCGGATCTCGTTTCATGACAGAGGGAGCCGCCCCTCTGTTTTTTGTTGTCCTGGAGGATATAAATCTGGATGGCTCGGGCGTTGGAATGGGATTGCTGCAGGCAGAGGAAACAGGCCAGAAAGGCAATTTGAAAGCTGGAACGAAGCTCCTGCCTGTACAAACCATTAACGGATTGCAATCGGTTGAGCTCCTCGCTGATTTGGAAGGCGGTGCGGATGACGAGTCCGATCCAGACCTTAGGAGCCGATACTGGCAAAAGGTGCGGCGCCGGGCGACATCAGGGAATGCGGCTCACTACATTGAATGGGCTTTGGAGGTTCCGGGGGTTGCCGGAGCGCGGGTTTTTGAAAACCTCGATGGTCCAAACACCGTTCGCGTGGTGCTGCTCGGCCAGAATGGTACCTCTCCGGACGATACGATTGTGGAAGCAGCTCGAGCACATATCCAAGCGAATCGTCCGCTTGGTCCTGGTGATGATGGAATCTTCGTGGTTGCTGCAACGCCCAAAACATTCAATTTCTACGCCAAGGCTAAGCTTGCAAAGAATTTCGACCTTGCTACCGTGACTACGGCTTATCAAGCTACACTGGCCGAGTATCTGTTGGACCTTCTTGAATCGACAGATGCCGAGGAAACAATACGTCCGGTCGTTTGGACAAAAACAGGCGCTCTCCTCTTAGGGATTAAGGGTGTCGATGACTATGACGGGTTGACAATAAATGGAGTGGCAGGGAACAGCACTTTCGGGCCCGATGAGGTGCCTGTTCTTGGTTCCGTGACGCTTGAGGTGATGGCATGAGTCAGCGGCTCATTTTCCTCATTCCGCCTTATTACAGGAAGTCGAAAATTACCAATGGCATTTTGGGTGCGATCGAGAGTGAGTCGGATCGATGTGTTGACTTTGCACTGGACGTCATCAAGCAAGGGAATCCCACCCTTGCTACGTGGGGGCTGTCGAATTGGGAGAATCAATTAAAACTCCCTCCGGTACCCGAAGGAACTGCCATTGAGACTCGACGGGCAAGGGTTTTGTCTCGGCTGAATATACCTCCGCTTATCACACCAAAGGAAATGGAGAAGATAGCAGGGGAATTCACGAAATCAAAGCAAGCAACTGTTGTGGAGTATGGACGTGAGAAGCGTTTCGACGTGGTCGTTGATATCGACGATCTTCTCGATTATGAACGGCTTGCTGAGTCTGTTTTCGAAATGCGGCCAAAGCATTTGAGTTTTTCGGTTTTGGCTAAGACAAAGCCTGAAGCGATCACTGTATCAGTTTCATCTCGTTCCTTCGAAGTTGAATATCCGATTTGCGGGCAGTTTTATGCCGAGGATGACCTGGAAGGGCGCATTTATAAAGAGAGCGTAATGGTGGGAGAAGCAGCCCGGACGAATACTGTGGACTACCCTCTGACCAACACGTTCTACTCTGTTCCTGAATAGGGGGTGAGAGCATTGGCAATTGTTCAAAATCGGCTGTTGGAGCTTCTGCGAGACGATCTTAGCAATCATGTTGCGAATGCGCTGATCAATGTCGATGGTCAACTGAAGACCTATCCAATCTTTAAAACAAGCATCAGCGGCATGAAGGTCACCAAATATATCTATTTGGACGATGTGCAATCTCAAGGACAGATTCAAGCTGCATCATTGGTTGACAGCAGCGGCAATGCATTGGCAGTAAAGCCATTAAGCATCACAAAGGGCGACAGCGGACTGCTGATTGCCTTTGAATTTGAGGTCAAAGTTGAGGTGAGCACTACATGAGCTACCAAAAAAACACTTGGGTCGATCATATTGTAGATCCCGGTACCGGAGAAATCGTTCAACAAGGGACCAAGTTTACGGCCACCCGGGCAAATAACATGGAATCAGGAATCGAAAAAGCTCATCAGCTAGTCGAAGGGTTGGCTCAAAATATTCTGGGAAGTTCCGTGATTTCGGGACTGAATTTCACGACCAATGGGTTAACGGCCAACTATACTGCTGGGTCTGCTTATGTCAACGGGGTCAAATTTGATGTTGCTGCAGGTAGCATTCAATTGAACCCTACTCAGGGCCAATATATTTATCTGGACTCGGATGGTTCGGTGAAAAAAACGACAAGCCAGGCAACTGCAGATGCTAAATGTAGGCTTTGGTACTATGCCACCGATGCTATTACAGTCATAACTTCAACTGACAACAGAAACATCGTGTCTAAAGATAGTTTTGTTAAACAAACGGAAGTGGCAGCAAATGGGGCGAACAAAATCCCTCGGCTGGATGCGCAAGGAAAGGGTGCCTTTAGCATCACTGGAGATGCTGCAACGATTGGAGGAAAAGCCACGAGCGATATTGTTCTTCAGACGGAAGTCGCAGCAAGCGGAGCCAATAAGGTTCCTCGACTGGATGGCACCGGCAAGGGGGCGTTCAGTATCACTGGCGACGCTGCCACAGTCGATGGGAAATCGGTAGGAACAGGCGCAAATCAGATTCCTACCCGCGATGCCAACGGCAAACTGGTGGCGGATCAACTCGCCCGGCTGAAGATCACAAAGAGCGGGAAGGACGCTAACGGCAAATTCACACAGGTTGACTATAAGCGGGAGTCTGATAACAGCCTGTTCATGCGCTCTGTCCTCTCAAATCCTGACGCAAATGGCAACTATCAAACGGACACCTGGACGTATTACAAGGCGGATGGGACGACGGTCGCTGAAACGAAAATATGGACGATCACATATGACGCAGATGGAGACGTCACCGGCGTTGCATAGGGAGGGATGAGAGCATGGATGTAATGCAAGTCTTGGGAGCGCATGGCATTGGTGCAGGAGGCAAAGTGAACGCCGAAAAAGCCGACGAAGTGACGTTTAACTATACGGTCGCAGCCAATTCCGGCCCGATCAATTACGGGACGCTAGTAGATCTGGTAAACGGGTCTCAAGTAAGGGATTCCGTCATATCCGGAAATGGTATCGTTACGCCACTAGCTGTACTTATTGGTCAAACACCAGCGCAGACGGGGAGAGACAATGGGCAGATCAGATTAAAGGAGATCAGCCCGAATAAGTGGCTTATGTCCTTTTATGACGCTACTGCGGGCGTAGGTAAAGTAACTTTGGTTGTCTTACAAGAGGTAAACGGCGTCCTTACCCTGGGTACGCCATTTGTGACGGCAGCTTCGTCCTACAGGTACGCAATAGACCTTCTTTCCCCTACGCAGGGTCTGATTATGTATAACGGCGGGTCGGGAGTTATCCGGGCAGTAGAGATCCTTATCAATGGGACGACGATTACGACGGGTCGTACTAGTGATTCTCCTGCCCAATCGAACAACCAGGCTGACCCTGTAGCTCTGCTGCATATGGGTAACGGCTTATTCATTTGGACTTCGACGGGCGGGACGTATTCATTTGGCTATTACGGCACTCTGCTAATGACCGACACAAGCTTTACCTGGGGAAGCCCTGGTACATTCTCCAGCGAACAAGGAACTACCCAGTCTGGACTTTACAAGTTGAATAGTACCGACTTCGCGCTGCTGGGGTCTTGGAACGTAAACGGTGTCGGGGAGACTTTCCGCCTGCTGATCGGGCAAATCGACTGGTCCCAGAACAAGATTATAAACACTGTACAGAAAGACCTATTATCCGCTGCGCTTAACCGAATGTCGTTCGACCTGCATCCAGTAGACGATTCGACACTGGTAATTATGTCGGGGAGCATGTACGGAGGTAACGGGCTGACGGGGCATGTCGTTACAGTAAATCGAGATAGTACGGGAAAAGCGACCAGCATTACCGTTGTACTTAATGGGCAGCAGTTTACTGGCGACCCTGGGTACGGCATCCGAATCGTCCCATATACATCCACTCGTTTGGCGGTCTTATGTGCAACTGGAACCGGAGGCCAAATCAAAGCATACGGTTTCAACGTAAAAAGCGACGGAACGCTGGCGGCAGATGCCCCAGTAGTTTTGGGAGCTTCGGATACCAGTACAGTAGCCGCGGCAAAATCCGGTAGCGGGCATATTGTCCTTTTCGGCGACAGCGCCGATTCTTACAAGATTAAAGGGCTTGTACACCGAATTACGAACGTCGTGGGCGTAGCAATGACAGCGGCAGCTCCTGGGCAGCCTGTAAAAGTTCTACTTCGGGGATTCGTAAAAGGCCTAACCGGATTACTGCCAAATCGAACCTATTATGCAGATGCAAATGGCAATCTATCCACAACAGCAAGCGCTACCAAGCTTGGCGTAGCGATCAGCGCTACGGAATTACTTATTAAGAAAGCCTTCTGGGAAAGGTAGGTGACAATATGGCAGGGGAAAACATTAAACGGATTTACCCCATACGAGGTACAGCGACTCCAGGTCGCGCCGTTCAGTTGCTGGACACCGGAGAAATTACAAACTTACCGCTGCGAGCAATTGGACCACAGTACAACTCGCAAAAACGCCTGGTATCTAGCAGCAGCGGAAACACGCTGTACTATCCGCGCGCGCTCAAAGTAGACGATAACCGTATCTTGTACGTCTGGAACCAGGTAAGCAGTACGTATTACGTCTACGCTTCAGTCGTAACCATCGACGCTAACGAAAACTTCGTAGCGACGACGCCCGTACTGATTACTTCGGGGTCGGGAGCCGCCTACGCCGTCCAACACATGGCCGATATGGGAAACGGAAAAGCCGCCCTGTTACTAAGCACGATGCTTATTATCCTCCAAGTAAACGCGGATAACACGATTACCGTAGGTACGGGGGTAGGCATTTCCGCAGGCCAGGGCTGGGGGACTCATTCCATAATTGCGATCGACAGCAATACGGTTATGGCGGCATACACGGGGACCAACGGGAATGGAATCGCCCAACTTTTCACCGTAACAGGCGTAACCATTACCGCCGGTACACCTATTACCCATTCGACGAGTACAGCGACGTCCTATACGGCCCTGGTCCAGCTAGACGCTACCAGAGTATTTATTTCCTACTACGATAACAACGCATACCGCTTTAAGGTGTTTACCGTAAACGCCGCAGCCCGGACGTTCACGCAGGGGGCCGATTTTCTGAAATCGACGACGGGCCTGGGTCGCTGCGCGGCTACGAAAACGGCGACCGACCGGGTACTGGTCGTAATCACGAATAGCGCGAACTCAGCTTCGGCTTTCCTGTTCAAGATTACAGGCAGTACCGTATCCATCGTCCAGGATACGACCACCTTTTCGACTAGCGTAACCTTTATGCACCATGACCTTATCACGCTGGCCGAACAAGGGAAGGCCGTCTGCGCCTGGCAGAATGGAACGAACGGTGCGACTATGTATGTAACGACGATTTCTCTTGGGCTGGATTCGTTTACCGTCGATACGCCAAACGGCACTAATGTCGGAGCGATCGAGAGTTACCAATGGGTGGATTTGCTTCTCATGGATGGTGCAAACGTCGATAACCAACGGTACATTCTGATTCCTGCAGGCGGTAACGCCGTCATGGGTAAATATGGGTATCGAACAGGAAAGCTACTGGGCTACCTGGAGAACGCTCAAGGAAGCGTCGTATTGAAAGGACGAGTTAAAGGTCTGTCAAATCTGGAAGTAGGCCGACGCTACGGCGCAGACGCACAAACCGGACAGATAAACACAGTAGCCGGGTATAAGCTGGGGGTAGCTATATCTGATACCGAACTGCTCATACCTGATTACTTAATAGACTAAGGGGGTAAAACGCATGTATATCATTGCACGAAAAGAAGATAGTGCAGTCCTTTTTGTAAGCGAGAAGGCAGATTTAACGCCAGTTGGGCTAGTCCTGGACGACGTTATCGTAGCAGACGCCAACGCCGTGGAAGTTATCCCGTTTGATGGGACGCTTCCGGTAGACTTCGAAAGCGGAAAATATAAGTGCGAGGACGGGGCGCTTGTACCAAACCCAGACTTTTCGGTGTTTCTGCCAGCGGAAGAACAGCTTAAATTGCTCCAATTGGAAACAAAAGTGGATGTGGCGCAAGCGAAAAGAGAACAGGACATCAGGGATAGGATTGCTGCCGGTGAAATCACCGCAACCACTTATACATCTCTCTCAGCCGAAGAGCAGGAGTTGGTGACGCTGGTCCTGTTCAAAGATTACTCACCAGCGAAAGAAGAAGTCCCGAAAGCACTGTCAGCCGTTGAATTCGGTCTGGTGGTGCTTTTTAAATTGCTGGGCAAGGCGATCGATCGCAGCAAGCTTTCCACCGAAGAACAGCAATATCTGGACGCGATGCTCACGACCATCAACCTGAACGACATGCCGATCGACGATATCACAGATTGGCGCTATCAATACTTCCATCAGCAGTTTGAAAAGACACAGCAAAACCGCCAGGATTATTACAACGCAAAGATGGCTGTAACTGGCACCTGGTAGGGGGCGGGGCGTGTGAAACTTCAACGCTTCGATCTCCTTTTTTACAAGGGGGATTCATGGATAGGAAAGATCATCAGGGGGGTCACCGACTCCCCTTATTCTCATGTTGCAATCGTCTTGGACGAGCTCCACCTCGCGGAGACCGATTGGCGATATCCTTTTCAGATTCGTCATATGGAATACCGGCCAGACGAATATGATGTTTTCCGTCTCAAAGAGACCTTATCTGATTTGCAAAAACAGCGGATGCAGCAATTTATCAATGAGCATTTGCGGACGCCTTATGACCTGATGCAATCGCTCAGCAATGGCTTGTTTATTCTTTCACAAGGCAGAATTCATGTCATGGATGCCGCAAACAAGATGAATTGCTGCGAGTCGGCTTACAAGATGTATCAGACAGCGTGTATTGAGCTTCTTTCAGAGAGACCAAAAAATTTTCTGCCGCCTGGACTACTGGCTTCATCAGAGAAACTTTCCAAGGTTGCATAGGGGTAGCTGCCCCTCTTCATCACGACTGATAGCCTGCCCCGAACCGATCGGAGCTTTATTTTTTTGCCCCGAGGGGGTGAGGAGGAAGATGAATACATGAAATTTATCCAGAGCCTAGAGAATGTAGCGACCCCATCAAACGGCATCGCGGCTGCTATTGGGGCGGTGCTGGCACCTATTTTTCAATATTTTTACGGCACTGGCCGAACAGATATCATGGTTGTGCTTTTGCTATGTATCGCATTGGATTGGATCACTGGTATCCAAGCAGCAAAGAAAAAGGACAAAACCTATTCATCCGAGTATGGGCTGAGTCGAATTCCTCGGACATTGTTTCTCTTGACCCTTCCAGCGGTCGCCAATTTGCTTGATCGGGTCATGGCGACGCCTGGGTTCCTCTTTTACGGTGTCACATTTGGGCTAATTTATCATACATGGAACAGCCTGACGGCAAATGCTCATCGAGCAGGATGGCCGGTACCAAAGGCTATTGTCAATATGGTGGCTACTGAGATCAAAGCCAAGTCTGAACGTGCAATTAAGCAGAAGGAAGGGAAGTAACATGCAAATTACGGATATGCTTTTGACCAATAGAAATGCGCGCCCCGGGACCAGAATCACACCCCGGGGCCTTGTTATTCACTGGACGGCCAACGAAGGAAAAGGAGCCAACGCCGTGGCCAACCGCAACTACTTCAACAAACCTACTACCGAAGCCAGCGCCCACTATATTGTTGATGACAAGCAAATTGTACGCTGCCTTCCAGAAACAGAGATGGGCTACCACGTCGGTGCGAAATCGTACAAGCCCGATGCCCTGAAGCAGTTGAGTAGCTATCCGAACAACTGCACGATTGGGATCGAGATGTGTGTCAACTCGGATGGCGACTTCAAAGCGATGTACCAGCGAACGGTGGAGCTGGCAGCCGACATCCTGAAGCGGTATTGCTGGGGAGTGGATCGCCTGTGGAGGCATTTCGACATCACAGGAAAAAACTGCCCAGCCTATTTTGTTTCTGACGACTTCGCCCGCCGATTTACCTGCCTGACAGCGGCGCAGGCGTGGGGCAAATTTAAAGCAGATGTGCAGAAGTTACTCACATCAAATCCACAGCCAACCCCAAAGCCTGTGGACAAGGTTTTCATTGAGATCAACGGCGTTCACTTGAAAGCCGATGGCTACCTTAAGGATGAGGTTTCCATGCTCCCAGTCAGAGCGGTTGCAGAAGCGTTGGGGATGACACCGGTGTACGATCCTGCCACCAAACAGGTGACGGTCAACGGCCACGACTTGACGGAGACCATCGAGGTCGGCGTATCCTACGCCCCGGCCCGGGAGTTGGCCGCAGCGCTCGGCCTGCAAGTCGAATGGGATGGAACGACCAAAACAGTAAAACTGTCGAAAGGATGTGTTTGCAAATGATGTTTGATCAAGTGATAGGGTTTGTTCAGGAGTGGGGCGCGCTGATCGCTTTGCTCCTATTTATTTTGCTCTTTATGGCAGCCGATCTTTTCCCGCGCATCTTCGGGTTTATTGCTCAAATCGAGAGCCTCTATCCTGGATTCGAGTTGTACGTGCTGACCAAGGAACAAGAGCTCATCGATCGATACGAATATCTGCCTGTTCGCATACAGTATGGGTTCAAACTTTTCGGCGGGAAGATAGCGTGGGCGTGGTTGGTGACTTGGATGTATCGGTATTTGCGTACCCGAATGAAAAAGCTGAATAGCGAATGAATTGAGTAACATGGGCCCTCTGGTGGAGCAATCCATCGGAGGGTTGTTGGTTTCCCGAAATGTAAAAAATGCTTGACTAATCTCTTAGATATCAATAAAATACCCTATTCATGATATTATTCTTAAGTTATTATCTCATTATACGAGATCGAATTTAGTAAGTATTTCTAGAATTGTGGTGAAAAAAGTGAGCATTTCAGCAATAGATTTATTCTGTGGAATCGGTGGATTGACACATGGTGCAATTAGATCGGGAATAAGAGTAATTGCAGGTATTGATATTGACGAAACCTGTAGATTTGCGTATGAGAAAAATAACAACTCGATTTTTATTAACAAGAACATAAATGAAGTTTCTGGAGAAGAAATAAATGCAATGTATCCACCAGATGACATAAGAGTACTTTTGGGTTGCGCTCCGTGCCAACCTTTCTCAAACTATACTAATAAATTAAAAAATCGAACAGAAGATGAGAAATGGGGGTTACTCTACTCATTCTCAAGGATTATTAAGGAGAGCATGCCCGAGATCATATCTATGGAAAATGTGCCTCAACTACAGTCGAAACAAATCTTTTCGGATTTTGTCAAGACGTTAGAGGAACTAGGTTATTTCGTTTCATGGAAAAGTGTATACTGCCCTGATTATGGGATTCCTCAAAGTAGAAGAAGGCTGGTTCTACTGGCATCAAAATTCGGGAATATCCAAATCATCCCCCCAACTCATACACCAGAAAATTACGTAACCGTGCGTGATGTAATAGGGAACTTAGAAAAAATAGTAGACGGGGAAGTTTCTGTAAAAGATACTATTCATAGAGCAAGAAAATTTACCGAGATCAATAAGAAAAGGATTAAACAATCAAAACCTGGTGGTACGTGGATGGATTGGGATCCGGAATTATTGGCAGCCTGCCATAGAAAAGATTCCGGTAAATCTTTTAAATCGGTTTATGCAAGAATGGAATGGGATAAACCCTCCCCCACAATAACAACCCAGTTTTATGGTTACGGAAACGGGCGTTTTGGTCATCCAGAACAAGATAGAGCATTGTCATTGAGAGAGGGGGCGCTTCTACAAACCTTTCCAATTGATTATGATTTTGCTGACCCGAATCGAGTTATTTCTTTTGATGTTCTTGGTAGACATATTGGTAATGCTGTTCCAGTGAAGCTTGGGGAAGTAATAGGGATAAGTATCCAAAAGCATTTGGAGGAGATAAATCGTGGACAATAAATTTGAAATGACAATGAGTCTTAACGTCCTTCAACATTTGGGGATTAATTTATACAGTAATATACCAGCTGTTCTGTCGGAAGTAGTTGCAAATGCTTGGGATGCAGACGCAGAAGAAGTACACATTCATATAGCTGATGATAAAATAACCATCCAGGATAATGGCTCCGGGATGACTGTTGATGACATTAACCAAAAATTTCTTAATGTTGGATACCAAAAAAGAGAACACGGAAACTCAATAACACCAAAATTTAAACGCAAAGTAATGGGCAGAAAGGGAATTGGCAAGCTTTCATTATTTTCGATTGCTCATAATATTGAGGTTCATACTTGCAAATATGGTGTAAAGAGTGGTTTTAAAATTTCAACAGACGCATTGGAGAAAAAAATTAAAGAGGGTGAATCTACTTATTTTCCTGATGAAATCGAGTTAGATAAGATTCAAATAGAGAAAGATGGCACGCTGATTATACTTACAGATTTGAAAAAGAGGACTAGCAACGCGGCTTCTTTTTTACGGAAAAGACTCGCTCGGAGGTTTAGTATTGTTGGTGCAGAGTACAATTTCCAAATTTATATTGATAACTCTCCAATTGAGGTCACCGATAGAGAGTATTTTCATAAAATAAAGCACTTATGGACTTATACCGATGAAGAGCATGATGTAGATTATAAAAAGTATTGTAGAGAAAAGCTTGCTTTTTGTGATGATCAAAGACCGACAGTGATAGAAGGGACCCCTTATAAAGTTCATGGATGGATTGGGGCAGTGGAGTTTTCAGGCGACTTAAAGGACGAGAATGACAATTTAAATAAAATCGTTGTAATGGTCCGGGGGAAATTGGCACAGGAGGATATATTAGAAGACTTTTCTGAAGGTGGGTTATACACTAAGTATCTTATCGGAGAACTTCATGCTGACTTTTTGGATTTAGATGAGGAAGCCGATATTGCAACTAGCAACAGACAGAGAATTATCGAAGACGACCCTAGGTACATCTATTTGAAAGAATTTCTGAAAAAAGAATTAAGACATATCGCTAATCACTGGACAAAACTTAGGAACGAAGAGGGGAAGGATCAAGCATTAAAAATTCCAGCAATAAAAAACTGGTTTAGTGAGCTTGGGAGTGATCATAGAAAAAAAGCAGAATCTTTGTTTGGTAAAATTAACCAACTGACTTTAGATCCTGATGCAAAGAAAGATTTGTTCAAACATAGCGTGTTGGCTTTTGAAAGTTTTAGATATAAAGAGAATCTGGAGCAGTTTGACAAAATATCACCTGAAAACATTCAACTGATAGCCAAGGTAATTGATAACTTTGATGATATTGAAGCAACCTTGTATCATCAAATTGTAAATGAAAGATTAAAAGTAATAGAGTTACTTCAAGAAAAAGTTGATGATGATGCTCTTGAAAGAGTGTTGCAAGAACATTTATATACCCACCTATGGCTACTTGATCCATCATGGGATCGTGCAACCGAAACACCATATATGGAACAGTCAATTGCCAAGGAATTTGAAAAAGTGAATGCTGATTTTTCTGAGGAAGAGCGAAAAGCGCGATACGATATAAGATATAAAAAAGTTTCTGGAAAACATGTAATTATTGAATTGAAAAGAGCTAGCGTAACAACTAATACTTTCAAACTAATGGAGCAGGTTACTAAATATCGTGACGCTCT
Source organism: Brevibacillus sp. NSP2.1 (assembly GCF_000470975.2). Taxonomy (NCBI): domain Bacteria; kingdom Bacillati; phylum Bacillota; class Bacilli; order Caryophanales; family Paenibacillaceae; genus Brevibacillus; species Brevibacillus sp. NSP2.1. Next base: position 1,898,562 of record NZ_CP048274.1, read on the forward strand.
TAGAAAGGTACTAATTGAAACTGGTAAAGAATATGAACCGATTGAGATTATCTGTATAGTCGGCAAACAATTATCTGATTGGACAAATGAATCAAAGAGAGAAGAGTCTGCTCGAGCATTAGCTTCCTATAACGCCAGGGTGGTGTTGTACAAACAACTTATTGATGATTCCTATAATTCATATCAAAGTTTCTTGGAAGTCAACAAGGAAGCTGGAAGAGTATCTAGGTTGATCCAAGAAATTGATAATGACATGAGTCATTTATTAAGTTGATTTAACTTCTATGAGGTTATGATTGTCGACTATCCAGCTATCATTTTCCTCGTAAGTTAAGCCATCGCATCTAACGATCACTGGTCGACCACCACAAGCAGGTGCGTAACATTTGATATAATATTCCGCACTTAAATCAATCTTTGGAGGCTTCCCTGTTAAAATTGGATAGCCAAGACTACGGTTTGTTCTGAATTTTTTTCGATTTTCCATTTGCCCATTGAATGAGTGATATGGAAAATCTTTTTTATTTATTACAAGCCAAGCACTGATGTTCGTGTTTATACCGAGATCTTCCATCGCAGACTCATCAATTTTAATATATAATTCCTCATTTCCTGTTTCGGGACGATGACTTGCTATAAGGATTCTCATATTAAACCCTCCCCGTAACGATGAGTAACCAGAATGATACACTTTATTTTAGTGTCTGAGAGAATATGCCTTCTTGTAACGAGTATATCTATATTTTAATCAAATTAGGCATTCCCTAAACACCATTTGTTCTCACCATTTATCGACAGGAGAATAATTGCAAACAAAACTGCAAACGCACTGTTTGCAAAAGGCGGAAATGTAATGAAGTGTTAAGGCGATATATTAGATAAGAATCCGCATAAGAGGAAGCATATTGCACCATTTAGAAAAGGATGGAAATACAGGACTTCTTGTTGACAGGGTGGGGGTCGCTGGTTCGAACCCAGTCCGGATCACCATATAATGAATGCTGAAACCCTTGGTAATCAAGGGTTTTTCTTATGTCCTCGACCATCCACCCTGACAACATAGTGCCTCCACGTTGTCGCTTGACAACATTTTGACAACCTTTATTCGACTAAAGTCATTTTGAGCGTTTCTGCTTCATCATTTTTTCGAAGTTGTCAGCCGCATCTTTTTGCATGTCCGGCATGACATGACTGTACACGTCCATTGTGATCCCCACACGGCTGTGGCCCAGGCGTTCTGATACGACCTTGGGATGCTCCCCCATCTGCAGCAACATGGTTGCATGCGTATGGCGCAGATCGTGGAAGCGGATGGGAGGCAGGCCGCTTTTCTTGGTGATCCGCTCGTAATGCCTGAGCAGGTTTCGCGGGTCTTGTGGGCGCCCGTCATCGTAACAGACAACCAGATCGTGGTCCTGATAGCCCTCACCGTACTCGAAACGTAATTTGTTCTGTCGAGCTTTATGCCGCTTCAACTCCTGGAGCACAAATTGCGGAATAGCAATCCGTCGCTTCGCGCTTTTTGTTTTGGGCTCCTGAAAGATAATTCCCTGGTTGGACGGGCGGTAAAGCGTCTGCTGCACGCTGATTTTCGCTTGGTCAAAGTCAATGTCCTTCCAACGTAAACCAAGGATCTCTCCGCGACGCATCCCTGTATAAATGGCGAGTACAAAAGCGATGTAATACTTGTCCTTTTCAGCGACAGACAAGAAGTGATTCGCCTGATCTGCTTACGCTTGCCAGTCTCTGGATCAGTTCCTAACGTGATAGCAAAGGACCAGGTTGATCCCCGCTTTGTATGGGAGGCGGCCAGACGAGCCCGGTTTGATGGGTTCATCCGCGAGCAGGAGCAGGGCATGGACACGGTAATCGGAGAGAGAGGGATGAAGCTGTCCGGCGAGAAGAACTAGTGGCTGGCGTGCCTGCATGTTCTTGAAGAACTCGCAGGTTCTGATTCTGGACGAAGCGACCTCGACGCTCAATATCAAGACGGAGTGGTCGATCCAACAGTAGCTGGCCGAACTCGCGGCGGGTCACATCATGCTGGTCATTGCCCATCGTTTGGCGATGATCAAGGACGCTGACTGGATCGTAGTGGTGACGTAGGGGGAATCGCTGAACAGGGGGAGCATGAGGAGCAACTGGCGCTAGGCGGCGTTTACAGTCGCAATTTGTATAAGCCCTGAAAATGAAAAGTAGTCCTCCCGCCAGATGTTTGCCCATAACTTGCTGAAAAAGGCGGCGGTGGATTAAAAATAATGGTGTTAAAAACGCGCACGACATCAAACGGAGGCCGCTTGTATACATTTTACGCGGTTAGGGAAATTTCGGACATACGGATTAATTATAAAGAAAGTATATAATTTGCGATGATCAAAACCTGATATGTTACATTGGGACACAGGAGGGAGCATTCATGAAGGGCAGCCTGCTGCTGGTAGAAGACGATCCGGAAATCGCCCGCGTTGTTCGCGATACGTTAAGGAGGGAAAACTATCATGTGACGTGGTCGACTAGCGGTCTGGAAGGGTGGGAAGATTTTTTAAAGCAATCTTACGATCTTGTGCTCGTCGATCTGATGCTGCCGGAGATGGACGGCTTTGACCTTTGCAAAAATATTCGCTGGAAAAGCGACGTCCCGATCCTGATCATCAGCGCACGCAAAGAAGACGAAGTCAAGGTGAAGGGCCTTCATCTCGGCGCAGACGACTATTTGACGAAACCGTTTAGCCTGGCGGAACTTAAAGCCCGCGTGGAGTCGCTGCTTCGCCGGTGGCGGCGTTACAAAGGGCAACCGGTGCCGGAGAACGAAACCGAATACATGGGCGGCCTGACCTTGTATTGGGATCGGCAGAAGGCTGAACTGGACGGCTTCGAAATTGCTTTGACGGCCAAAGAATTCGATTTGCTGAGCGTGCTGGCGCAGCATCCCGAAACGGTCTTTTCCAAAAGAGAATTGTACCAGCACGTTTGGCAGCAAGCGGACGCGGCAGGATTGCATACCGTCACGGTCCACATTAAATCGCTTCGGGAAAAGCTTGCCGACCCGGTGAAAAATCCGCGGTTTATCCAGACCGTGTGGGGAAAAGGCTACCGGTTTATCGGTGAACCGCTATGAAAATCAAAACGTGGCTGTTGCTGTCCTATTTTATCGTCATGATTCTCCCTTTGACCGCCGCGTATGTCCTGTTCGTCTGGGTTCAGGCCTATCATAAAGATTTGAATGTGGAAGAATACGTGCAAAAACAGGCTCATTTGCAATACTTGATCTCCGTTTTGGACGACCCGAAATGGTATGAAATAAACGCGGAACGTGCGCAAGTTGAAAAGCTGATTCAACCGCAGGTTTCGATCGTTCTCTATAATCGCGACGGTGTTGTGCTTTACACTTCGGATCGTTTGCGCGTTTCGCCGCAATTTTCACTTGGCAGGAAACAATTGTACGAAAATCTGTATTCCCTGCAACAAGGCTACCGCGCATACGGCTACAAGCAGCCAGTTTTTTCAGGCCCCGAACTGGTCGGGTTTTTCGACATCCAATTGAGCCGCGACGAATGGGTTTCGGGCGTATCGCAGCGCGGTTGGCTCTTGATCGGCGTTTTTATAGGCTTGTTTACGCTGATCTACTTGGCCGTCGTGAGGGGGGTCAATCGCAAGTTAAACAGCAGATTGACTCATTTGATGCAGCAAATGACCGCTTTCGCCAAAGGGGAAACCGTCCAGGAATTGCCCGAGGGGAAAGACGAGATCGGACAATTAACCGGACACTTTCACAAAATGCGCAGGCAAATCGAGGCTGCAAGAAAAAAGCTCGCGCAAGAGCAGCGGGAAAAAGAATTCATGATTGCGGCCATTTCCCATGACTTGAAAACGCCGCTGATGTCGATTTGCGCTTATGCCGAGTCGCTGGCTTCGGAGCAGGAGTTGTCCGCGAGCGAGCGGGAAGAGTACCGCGGAATTATCGTCGAGAAAGCCAACCACATGAAACAGATGCTGGACGATTTATTGATGCATACCTTGCTGCAGTCGCCTACCTATGAGATCGAACTGGTGGAAGTGGACGGCGGTGAATTTTTCGACATGCTGGTTTCCGATTATGAGCTGTTGTGCAAAGAAAAACATATCCAGCTCCTCGTTCGCAGCGATGTGAGTGGAAATGTCCGGGTGAACCCGAATCAAATGATCCGCGTCGCGAACAATCTGATGAGCAATGCGCTGCGGCATACGAAAACGGGAATGCGGATCTGGCTTGCGGCCGCTTCGTCGGATCGCCTCCCCATGGAGTGGCTGTTCAATTTCGTGAAAGAAGAGACCCGGTTGGATACGCCGGACAGCGTATTTTTTATCGTTCAAAATGAAGGAGAGGGCATTGCGCCAGACAAGCTTCCGCACGTGTTTGATCCGCTTTATCAGGCAGATCCGGCTCGAGGAAAACAAGCTGCCCGCGGGGCCGGCCTTGGACTTAGCATTACGAGGCGAATTTTGGAGAAGCATGGCGGCGACGTTGCGATTTACTCCAAGGAGAATATCGGAACCTGCGTAATCTGCCGCCTGCCCTTAATGAACGAAGAAGGTGAACGGACATGACAAAGATAAAGAGAAAAGGATGTTTGGGCTTGATCGGGCTGATGATGGTCGGACTTTTCGGCTGTTCGTCCAACCCGGACTTTTTACCGGAACAAGTTCTTCAACATGCGCTGGATCGATCGCATGAACCTAGCGCGCATTACGTCGAAGTTGAAATGAAAACTACCGATGGGACAGGAAAAGAGCCGGAGCTGATCCTCATGAAAGAATGGGTGAGCAAGGACGGCAAAAGGCGGACCGAGGCGGAGGCTCAGGACGGAAGCGCGAAGACGGTTACCATCCATGACGGCGCCCGGCTGATCATCTATCAGCCTGAGCTCAAGCAGGCGATGGTCAGCGATGATCCGGAACTGCTCCAAATCGGACAAACGTCGCCGAAAAAGCAAGTCGAGCAACTGCTGCAAATGATTCAGCAAACCCATGAGATTTCCGCCCGCGGGGAAGAAGAAATTGCCGACCGAACAACGTACCGGGTCATGGCCAAGGCGAAAGACAGCACCACGTTGTTAGGGGATCAGGAACTGTGGATCGACAAGGAAAATTGGATGGTTTTAAAATCGGTTTCGACATCCGGCAACATTCGAACGGAAACAACATACACCAAAGTGGAGCTGAATCCGGATATTCCGGCCGATACGTTTGCGCTTGAACTTCCCGAAGACGTTGAAATTCAAGATTTGAACGAAATGAATTCAACCCGCGAAATCACCATGGAGGAAGCGGTTGAGAGCATTGGAAAAACGTTTCTCCATATTCCCGAAAAGGACGGACTCGCCATTTCCCGCATCGAATTGACGGAATTGCAAGGCGTGCTGAAACGAAATGAGGTGAATCTGGATTACCGGAAGGACGGGGTTCCTTATTTCACGATGTCCGTATTTCCGTCTCAGGAAGATTCCGAAGGGGAAGAGCAATCCGCGGCCCTTCCCGGCGAGAAACCTGTCAAGATTCGCGGCCAAGCAGGGGTATGGATGAAAATGAATGATTTCCGTTCGCTCGTTTGGCAGGAACAGAGGCTGAGCTACTCTGTCCTGTTTATCGATCCTAATTTGTCGCTGGATGAGTTCAAAGCGCTGGCGGATACGATGATTCCTGTTCAAAGGGGGTGAAGGGATGAACATTTTGCCCAATAATCTGGTCATGATATCGGTCGTTGCGCTGGCCGTCATCATGAACGTCGTTTCGGTCTGGCTGCCGAAAAAAGCCGCAACCGCTGCGAAAATTTTGTTGGCGGCAGCGGCGCTGACCGGGTTGTTCGTCCGCTTGCCGGTTGGACAGGCGATACTGCTGACGGCCATCGGCGCCCATGCATATGCCGCTTTTTCGGAGTTGATTGATCGAAACAAACGGGAGATGCGAATGGCGCTCCGGCAAAAACTGCAGGAAGTCCGGGCGGTCGAAATCGTTCAGCGCAAAGATGCGAGGCGATTGGCGGCGGATGTCGCGTTGACCGGCTTGGTCAGTCTGGGGGCGGTGCTGTTTTTTGGGCTGGCGCCTGAAACCTATGCGGCATTGAAGGTGTTTATCGTCTTTATGATGATTTCCGTATCGATACAGACGATAGAACGGGCGGCGAATTTTTATTCCGTCCGCCTGTATTGGCTTCCGGAGGAGGAACATCTTGTCGTGCTGTCCCGGTTTCAGCCGAGGGATTTTCCGCTCCGGGAATTGAAAGAGGCAAGCGTCTGGTCGTCTCCCGACCTGCTCAGGCTGCATCCGTTTTTTACGTTCATGTCTTCACATCAGGATTATACCCGTTCGTTCGGACAAGTGCTGAAGCTTTCGTTTCCCGGGGAAACGATTTACTTGTCGCCGGATAACGCCGTTCATTGGCACCGGCTCCTTGCTCCTTTCGCTTCCGCTTCGGACAGAACCGGCGGGAAAGAGAAAAAGGTGCTGCCTTTGTGGCACCCTGCCGTACTGAAACGGTTGTTTTGGAAAGGTTATTATGCCTCAACCGTTAAAGGCGTTTCCGCATATACCGGACTTTTGGCGATATTGCTTTGGCTTAAAGCGCCGGCATGGGCTGTCGGCCTGTTCGTCTTGTTATGGTGGGGTTTGAATTTTTACGTTTCGGATCGGGTGTTAATCGCTGCGACGGATGCCGAACCGATCACGGAAGGGGAAATTTTTGAGCGGGCGCAAACGATTTTCAGAAAAGCCGGCATTCCCCATACCCGCCTGTTTTCCGTCGATTCGCCGGATTATAACGGCTTTGCCGTCGGGATGAATATCGGACGCGGCGCGATTATGCTGACGACAGCTACATTGCAATTGCCGTCCCCGTCCGTCGAAGCGATATTGGCCCACGAAGCGGCCCATATCCGCAAGCGCGATGTGTTGACGAATCAGCTGGCGCGGTTTCTTTTTATCGGCTTGCTGGCCGGCATGGCGTATCTGTTTTTCGATCAACTGAAGTGGCTCGCGGAAAATTTCAAAATCGCGATGTTTCTGTTGGTTTACGTTTTCGCGTTCGTCTTCCCCATGTATCTTTCCTTTATCGCTCAGTGGACGGAAGTGAGAGCGGATTTTACCGGCGCAACCTGGCTTTCCGGGGGAACTGCGCAGATGGGGCAAGGATTGACGGAATTGGCGGCCGCCCTGGATCGCGATCTCGAGAAATCCATGGCGCACCGCATGGCCGACGGCCGTTCGTCGACGGGCCGCGCTTCGAGTCTGGAACGGGATTCGTGGCTCTGGAGATTTCTCGAATTTCAATTCATGGCCCACCCGCCGTTGTATTGGCGGATCAACAGTCTCGCTCGCAGCGGAAATTGGCGCGAAGCGAGAAGGCGCTGGCTGAAGGACCGATTCAAGGAATCGCTGCCCAGCTAACCGGTCGGCGATTCCCCGCCGGCACCCATGATCCGATATCGACGGCGGGGTGACTTATCCGCATGAATGATAGCCGGGAGGCGAATTGGGCGACCGTATCCATTCGCTTGCGTTAATTTGGGGCGTTGCGACAAATGGACTCATCCATTTTTCGAAAATGGTTTGGGTTTAGTTGTGGTGCGCCTTTTTTTGGTTTGGGCAGCCTGTCCAACTAAAAACCATCCTGAAAAAGGAGCTATTCCTGTAATGAATTAATTTGCGGTTTGAAAAGAAAAAGCGCCTCCTGTATGCTGGGTCTCGGAATGGTCACATTCACTGCCCTGATTAGGGGCTGCTGAACAGATAAAAAATACTGTAGCCACAAGGGTTTTGCCTCGTTTTCATCGAAATCATGTGCAAGGAAATCGGCGATTTTCCTTCAAATTCCTTGCACATGGAGCGGATCTGAATGTACGAATTTCTCTCTCACCGTGAAAATCAACTGCTTCTCCCCGATGATTTTTTCTTGCCGTTTGGCGGCAAGTTGAGTAAAGAAAATCGCTGGGTCAAGTTGGCTCGGTTGGTACCGTGGGCACATGCAGAGAAAAAGTATGCCAAGTCCTTCCGCAAATCGTTTCGTGGACAAAAGGCCGTTTCCATCCGTGTCGCCCTCGGGGCACTCATCATTCAGGAACGTTTGCAACTGTCGGACCGGGAAACGGTCCAGCAGATTGTCGAAAACCCGTATCTGCAATACTTCATCGGGCTGGAAGGCTATCAGGATCATCCACCGTTCCACCCGTCGCTCATGACGCATTTTCGCAAGTTCTCCGCGAAATCAACGAGATCATCGCGGTCGAGGCCGCCAAATTGACACCAGATTCCGACCGTGACGATGAACCGAAATCCGGTAGAAAATCCAAAGGTAAACGTACGACCAAGCGTCACTCAACATCCGAGGAAGATCCGAACCAGGGTGTCTTGTTGCTGGATGCCACATGTGCCCCGGCGGATGTGGCGTACCCAACCGATTTGAACTTGCTGAATGAGGCGCGTGAGAAACTGGAGGAGATCATCGACACGTTACATGCTCCATAGATTGGTCGTGCCCGCAAACCACGGACTTATCGGGATAAAGCGCGAAAGGAGTACCTGGCCGTGGCCAAACAGCGTCGTGCAAACGGCAAGGTGATTCGTCGAGCGATCGGCAAGCAACTCCTGGTGATGAACCTCGAGCGCAGGCTGCGGGATCTTTTTGCCTTCTGGTTAAACCCCCCTTCTTTCGTATAGAATTCCTGGTTTTGGAAACATTTTTGTAGTTTGAAAACCGTTCAGCAAACCCTAAGTACAAACCTTTTCGTTAATGACTGAATTTTCATTCAATAACTATCTGTTAGAGTGAAAATTGATTTGTTTGTTGTCTGTTGTCTGTTGACGATTTCTATCAACTATAATAGGGTTAAAACATAAAGCGTCTTATTTTTTACTAAGGAGTAGAACGAATGATCTATCAATTTAAAGTGGCATTAAAAGATATATACCCGACAATCTGGAGAAGATTCCAAGTGAATGGCTTAATCACTTTTCACCAATTGCATAAGACGCTACAGATTGTCATGGGGTGGGAAGAGTATCATCTCTATCTGTTTGATTTTGGGTCTTTCACGATTACCCGTCCAGATCCGACATTTCCACCAGGAAACACACCAGAGCTGAATGCACGAAGGGAAAAAATCGTTGACCATATCACCAAAGAAGGGCAGCAGGTGCTATATGTCTACGACTTTGGCGATGATTGGCAACATGATTTAATACTTGAGAAAATCTTGCCTGTCCAGCCTGAGAAGCAGTATCCTGTATGTCTCGAAGGTGAACGTCATTGTCCGCCAGAGGATTGCGGCGGTGTCTTGGGGTATCAAAGGATTTTGGAGATTTTAGCAACGAAGTCACATCCTGAATATGAAGATACGATTGCCTGGTTGAAAAAGGGGTTTGATCCCGAGCATTTTGACCTTGAAGGAGTAAATGAACAGCTTCTGCAAAAGAAAAAGCAACTAAATCCAAAAGAATTTATAAAAGTTGAAGAATCGAAGAAACCCATTAAGCTAACGACGGCAAAGCTGAAAAAACAACTGCAATCCCTTTCGCAGCAAGAACTTATTGAATTGCTTGTTGATACCTTTAAATCGAGCAAACAAGCCGAGCTATTTCTAACCGTAAAGTTGATTGGGGAGGAAGCCATAGAGGCATTGCTTCCCGTATATCAGAAAAAGGTGAAAGATGAGTTCTTTCCAGACCGAGGATTCGCAAAACTGAGGCTGGCAGATGCAAAAAAGGCAATTGATGAGTTTGAAAAGATCACCCAAAGCCCAAACCATACGTTGGAATTAATGCTCTTTTACGTTGAAATGGGTGTGGAATTTACCAATGCTTATGGCGATATAGATTCACGATTTTACGAAAGTATTCTGAAGATGTTTGCATCGGTCATCGACAGGATAAACGCGGACGACGGATACGATTTGTTTGAGGAGTTTGAGGAAAGAATCGCCGCTGTCGTTGAAAAAACGGAAGGAATCGGTTGGGGGTTCCACGAAAATATGCAGTATATTCATGAGGCAATTAGATGGTTATAGATTGTGTGCTTCAAACCACATCACGAATGTCATGCAAAAATTAGGTGTCAAAGGTCGATCTCAGGCAGTAGTCGAACTCGTTCGACTTGGTGAACTAGAGATTTGAACCCAGTCCACCCAGCCTCCCTTTTCTTCCCATGGTCGGAAGGGAGGGTTTTTTTATTTTGGGGGGAGCGGGGGGAAGAGATGCCATACATAATATTGATTCATCACCATAACCCGTGCTAGACATTGAGGGAATGTAAATTTTTTTGTGTAAATGGGTTTTTAACAGGCAGATGGTTACGTGGGCGGCTTTACATGGAGGGGAGGGCATGATAGGCTCGTTTGCCATGCGATGCATGGTTGACTGGCATCGCGCTGATGGTGCCAAAGAATTGCAGGTGCCGCGCATTCAGTTAGAGTCGATTGTTATTTTCGGTTACGTCGGCGTCAGTCCGGAAGCGATGAACTTATGTGTGGACAACGGAATTTCACTGGTGTTTCTGACGCCCACAGGCCGGTTCAAGGCACGGGTGACGGGAGAGGTATCCGGCAATATTCATCTGCGGCGCACGCAGTACCGCTGGTGTGACAGGGAGGAGCAGTCGCTGCTGCTGGCAAAACGGTTCGTTTATTCCAAGCTTGTCAATGCAAGAGTATCCGTTAAGCGTACGCTGCGTGATTACGCAGAACGGATTCAAGCGGAGCAATGTCAATCCGTTGTGACGTGGCTGGATCGACAAATGCGGGAAGTCGTCAAGGCAAAGTCGCTGGATGAACTGAGGGGAATCGAAGGACTGGCGGCGCGGCATTACTTTTCAGTGTTGCCGGAGCAAATTTTGGCAAATAAAGAGGACTTCGCGTTTAGGGGCAGAGTGAAACGGCCTCCTCGGGACCGCGTGAATGCGCTCCTGTCTTTTCTGTACACGCTGCTCGCGAATGATGTTACGCATGCACTGGAGACGGTCGGCCTTGATCCACAAGCCTGATATTTGCATCGGGATCGCCCGGGGCGGAACGGTCTGGCGCTGGACTTGATGGAGGAGTTTCGGGTCTATATGGCGGATAGAACGGCGCTGACGCTCATTAACCGGAAACAGGTGACCAAGGATGACTTTGTAGAGAAGGAGTCTGGGGCGTTTATTTTGAACGATGAGGCCAGAAAGCTTGTTTTGACGGAGTGGCAGCAGCGCAAGCGGGACGAGATTTATCATCCATTTTTTGAGGAGAAGATAGCCGTCGGACTTCTTCCTTACGCGCAAGCGATGCTGTTGGCGAGATACATGCGCGGCGATCTGGATGATTATCCGCCATTTTTTGGAAGTAGGATGATGTGGGATGATGGTGTTGATTACTTACGATGTAAATACAACCTCTGCCGACGGGCAAAGACGGTTGAGGCAGGTTGCCAAAACATGCGAAAATTACGGCCAGCGAGTGCAGAATTCGGTGTTTGAATGTTTGCTTGATCCGCAGCAACTGAAGGAATTGCATATCAAACTGAAAAGGATGATAGAGCCGGAGACAGACAGCTTGCGCTTCTATCGGCTGGGTGCTAATTGGAAGGGGAAGGTCGAACACGTCGGTGCCAAACAAGGGTATGATCCGGAAGGGTTTTTGATGATTTAGCAGTGGATTTTGCATTTGCGAACCCAAGGCTCACAGCGATTTTCAGGGAGGTTCGCAAATGCCTGCCGTTGCTGGGATTTGGGGGAGTTTGGGCATACGTCGCTGCGTATTATACGACCGTACAAACGAGGTTCGCGGAAATCGCGTGAAATCCCCAGTCGGGACAAGGCTTTCTAGGTAGTACAGTCGCCTGTCGCAGGCAGGCGTGAATGGAAACATCTCATGAAGAGCCAAGTATACGAAAAACAAGAAGAATGCCTTCCTGGTCAGGAGTTGGCGATCACAGGAACTTCAATAGGCTGGGGTAGATAGGGTTTGACTACCGTCTATCCCGGTGCTAACCAATGAATGTCGACCCCGTGCCCGCTTCTGGGTTTTTGCGGATCTGAAAGCTGCGGGAGTTGTTGGAACAAATGCGTCAGGAAGTCGTTCAGCGGCAGATAGCTGCGCTGGCCTTTGCTTCACGAGCCATATTGACACACCCCGATCGTGGTCTTGGTTCCTCGACGATTTCAACTACACCCGCAGGCCATCGTTCCATCTAGGGCAGCCAGCTTTTCCCTGGCGCTCTGGTGCTCCGCACTATAGCGCTTCGTCATCTCTTCCTGTTGCAAAAATTCACCGAACCTGGTGACCAGTGACGGCCAGTCCGACCAGACGGCGTGCTCCTCACGAGGTCCCGGACCCGTTCTGCATAGAAATTCGCCCATCATCATTCACCGCCATTCTTTATTGGATCGGCCTTGAGCCGGCGACTTCAACTATACTGTCCGCAATGCTCCCGCAAAGGCTTCCTCATCTCAAGACCGTTCCCTAACCTCTGAGTATAGCATTTTCAAAATTTCACGCGTGTCCAATATCGAGATAACGCAGCAATTTTTTACAGAGAGAATGTCGGAACAACCCAAATTGTAAACGAGATTCTTGAACGGTTTGGGGGCGTTGATATTTGGAGGGTTTTGAAAATGGCTCTCCTTGGAGGTTCATGGTACAATGGCACAGGCAGCGATATGAGAAGACGCCGTAAACGATAAGGAAATGAGGAAACAGCGTGTCTTTTGTACTGTTATTGCCAATTGGGTTCATTGCCGTTTTCATTGCGATTGTGATGGCGTTCGTAGGGATGCGAAAGGATGCCCAGCAGAAGAAGGATGAAGCCAAACGCATTTTTAAGCGCATGAACATCATTGCCGCGATTGGATTTGCTTGCATTGCACTTGGCCTTTTTGGCCCGAGCGGGTAAAAGGAATCGATGGACAGGTCGGATTCGGGCAAAGAGGCGGGAGAGATCACGGCTTTTATCGCTAAAAATTAGGCTGAACGGAAAAAACGATTATGTTCGAGCAGTTCTGCGAGAGAGCGTAAAAAGTTTTGTGTATGAACCTCACCGCTGTAAAAAGACTTTTCCCTCACTCAAACGCTCTTTTCCCCTAGAAGCAAAAGAAAAACACCCCCCCCAAAAAAAATCCTGCCTCTCCTTGTTCCCTTGCCCTATAATATAAAAAGGGTGATTTCATTCTATGTACGATACATTTATCAAGCATCTAAAGTCCTATAAAAGCACAAAAATATCCCTCGGCCAGTTTGAAACATGGGCTGATCCGCAGACAACGTACCCGCAATTTCACCGAGCCATGCAAACATTGCTCGACAACCAGATCCTCATCCCCGTTCGAAGTTCCGGGACGAACGCCAAAAATCCGCCACTCCCTATGGCTTACCGCATCCAGAAATCCGTCCTTTCTCAGCCGATCAAGCAAGCAATAAAACAAGCACAGTTGTGCTTTCATCCGAGTATCAGGCTGGACGTCTATTTTCGGCTTGCTGAATCCAGATGGAGCAAAGATTTGCCGTACATCCAGCAAGTGCATGACTACCTCACGCAACGGGGATTTCCGCAGAGCGAAGCGACGGCACCTGAGCGTTCCTTTCACTTGGTCGGGGACGAAAAGTGGATCGATGAGAAAGGAGGGCGCAAGCTGCTGGAGGCGATCGGCGTGTGGGAGCAGTTGAAGGTTACAGCTATGCCCGATCCGCTTATGTTTGCGGTCCATCTGCAACAGGTAGGAGAACAACAGGGTATCTATCGGCACTTGATCGTCGAGAATAAAACCACTTACTATGCGATATTGCCCATCCTGTCTTCGCTTCCCTATGCGACTTTGATTTATGGAGCCGGTTGGAAGGTTGTTTCCGGAATTGACGGCCTTTCAGAGCAGTTGGGAGTGGGGCGGGATGCGCGTCATCAGTTTGAATATTTTGGCGACCTCGATCATGAAGGTTTGGCGATCTGGCACGCGCTTTCTCAAAAATGCGGGGCCGTGCCGGCAGTTGAACTGTATCGGGCATTGTTGCGACAGCAAGCATCCACCGGAAAAGGAGGGCAGCGGGTGAACGGAAACGCGATTGAACAGTTCATCTCGTTCTTTTCGGAAGAAGAAAGAACGCAGGTTTCGGCCTTGTTGAAAAACAAAGAGTATGTGCCGCAAGAAGCGATCCCGGCAGAAGCGCTGCGAAACAGGCTGCTTGATTCGGCAGCAGAGAGAAGGGAGGAGAAAGGGAGTGGAGCATGAACGGCTGGAAAGTGTGCTGGAGGACTACAAGGAGCGCATCCAGCGTCTTGCGTTGTTTGATCCTTTGCACAAGCTGGATGCCAAGCGGGAAAAAGATCGGCAAGAGCGGCCTATCGATATGTTTGGACTGGGGTTGTTAGCTCTGCTGTTCTTTTTTGAAAATATGTTAATCCGCAACAAAAAGACCGGGGTGCAAGAGCTTGCCGCCTTTCTCATGCAGATGAACCAGGAGGAGATCGACCTAGAGGATGAGGGATTTGAAAAGATCGCCCGAACGATTATTGAGACGTTCCGGCCCGCCAGTGGCAAACGCAACCACCGGAGCTTTTATAACTGGGAGACACGGCAGATGGACAAGGTGGAGTTTTCGATTTTGAAAGCAGAGCGGGGAGATATAGCGGCCAACAAGCAGTATTATTCCCTCGATGAAGACGGGCTAGAGCTGGTTTTTGCCACAAAGGAGTTTTTCCGGGAGTTTCATTTGTCGATTAATCAATTGCTATTGAGAAAACAGTTGGAAAAAGGTGAGTTCGGAGGAGCGCTGCGGCAAATCAGCGAGATGCGGATCGATGTGGAAGCTTTGCAGGAACGCATGGTGCGGATGAAGCATGAAGTGCAGCGCAACATTATTTCGGAAGAGACGTATGTGCGCTACAAGCAAGTCATTGAAGACATCCATCTGCGTCTTGCGAGAGAGCATGAAGAGTTTCACGAACTGCAAGGGTTTGTCGATGAAACGAAAGAGCGGCTTCTGTATGAGCGCAAAGGAGAAAAAGAACACCGGGCGTATGAATATATTTTACGCATTGATCGGGAACTAGGAGAGGTGCACTTTGCCCATACGGAACTGTTGAAAGACAGCATCGTGCTGAAAACGACAGCTCTCCAGGCGGCACAGGAGACGCTATACCATGTGGCTTTGCAATCTTTCAATTTTGACCAGGAAATCGTCGCTCGCCTGATCGCTTCCCCTCTGCCTCTGACCGCGACGAGAACATTGCTTGCGCCGTTTCTTTCCCTGGAGCAACATACAGGCTGGTCGCCGCTGGCTGTGTTTGAAAAACAGCGGGTAGGGGGCGAACTCGAGGAAGAAGGTCAGGGCGATTTTGAAGAGGTAACCGATGAAGCGGAACAGGAGCAGACGATCGTCCAGCAGCAAAACTTTGGAAAAATCATGCGCTATGTCCTCACTGTTCTCGATGAACAAGGAGAGGCTACGATTTCGCAGGTTGCCCGGCATATGCGGGAAAATGGGCATGAACATTGGCTGCAGCATCGGTCCTTTTATGATTTCTGGTTGCTCGTACATCAGCGTTCCCCGTTGCAAAAGGCGCACGAAGAGGAAGACCATCACTTGCTGGGGGAAGTGCTCGCCCTGCTGCAGCCTGGACAGCGCATCGAGGTGATTGAGCTAGAGGAACGCTTGCAGCTTACGAAGCGATTTGAAATACAAGATATGAAGGTATGCAGAAAGGAGAGTTCCCATGTATGACAACGAGCAGGTTCTGACGGCCTTTCGCATCTATTCTCAACTTAGCCGGGACGGACAGGCAGATACGGAAAGCATGAGAATGTATGTGGGCAATGACGTAATCAGAGGGCTGGTGGAGCAGTTCGCACGCGAAGTGGATTGTGCCGTCATTCCTGCGGGGGACAAGCTGTACATGGTTCCGCTCGCGGTAAGCTCTCCGTTCCATTTGAAAAATGCTTCGCTGAAAAAAGAATACTTGCCCGCCAAAGCCAAGAACATTGATTTGTACATGATGTACGTAGCTATCCTCATTCTGTTTGGCGAGTTTTACGACAGCTACCACTCAACGGAAATGACGAGAGATTTTATCACCTTGGGAAGCTGGTTGGAAAGCATCGACGCCCGTATCCAGACGTTGAAGGAACATGGTCCGGAGCGCTTGCAAGCACTTGACGCCGAGTATGAATATAACTGGAGTCTGCTGGTGGAGAAATGGGAGGCCATTGATGACTTACGTGAGTCTTCCAGGCAGCAGGATGGACGGACGAACAGCCGCCTGGGCTTTTTGTCTATCGTCCAAAATTTTTTGCGAGAACAAGGTCTGATCGCGGATCTAGGGAACCAGGAGCTGACGCTCACGGAAAAAGCCAAGACGATTATTCAGCGCTACTACATGGACGTGGATTACAATCGGGGAATTCTGGACTTCATTTCCGGGCAGGAGAAGCAGAAGGAGGGAGCGTAAATGCCTGTCATTTCCAAAATTCGCTTTACCAATGTGATCTATGAGGGAGGAAGCAAGCGCTATAATGATGAGCTGTTCGTGTTTGACGGGCATAACGGCGCGATTTTGCTTGAAAATGGCGGAGGGAAAACCGTCTTCATCCAGACGGCCCTGCAAACCGTGCTGCCGCATCAAGAGCTGGCGGGACGCAAAATCAGGGAGACGTTATCGCTGGCAGGCACTCCTGCTCATATTGCTATTGAATGGATTATCAACGACTCTCCTCGCCGTTACGCTTTGACCGCTGTCAGCTTGTTTTTGCACAACAACGACCTCGATTCGCTGCGCTATGTGTATGAATATGAAGAGGGGAATCCGCATGCGATCGATGAGCTTCCTTTTTCCAGAGAAGGGGCGTTTGGGAAAAAGCGACCGGCAGATAAAGGGGATATGCAGGATTACTACGCACTAATGAGTTCTCGGCATATGAACGCGCGTACGTTTGCGACGATCAGGGAGTATCATGCCTATCTGGAAGAACACTTTCAGTTGATTCCCGCCGAATGGCGTAAAGTAGCGACGATAAACGGTGCGGAAGGCGGCGTGGAGATTTTTTTTGACGACTGCAAGACGACGGACCAATTGGTGTCGCAGTTGTTGATCCCTACGGTGGAAGAGGCAATCAGCGGCAACAATGGTCAGGCTTTTGCGGAAATTTTTGAAAAACAGCGAGAGCAGTTCAAGCAAAGCAAGCAGCTCCGCATGCAAATCCAGGAGTGTCAACTGCTGGAAAGGTCCGTGCAGCAGTATAAACAAGTGTTTGCCACGTATCAGGAATCGAGAGAGTTGCTGGAACGGGAAAAGGAATGGACGAAGGCACTGTTTCAGCACGCCCGGAACGAACTCTTGCTGGTAACAGCGGAAGCCGAGAAAATCGCAGGGCAACTTTCCGAATTGCAGAGAAAAAAGCATACTTTAAACTGGAAAAAGGCATCCCGGGATATTGCAGCCCAGGAAGCAGTCGTGAAGCAATACGGTGCCGAATGGCGCGAGGAATCGCGCAAGCTTGAAAAAATGACGCTGGAAGCCGAAAGGGCGGAACGCCACCAGTACACCCTGGAATATGCCAAATACCAGTCGCAAAAGCAAGTGGCCGAAGAAAAGCTGACATTGGCCGAATCCCAGATTGCGAGGCTGGATGAAGAACAGGACGTTTCCCAGATCAAAGAAGCGCTTGGGCGCACGAACAGAGAAATTCGCGGGTACTACGACCAGGCGGAAAAAGAATGGAAACAGCAGGAGAGCATGATCCGCAGCCAACTGGACAGTGTGCTCCAGCAAAAAAAGGCCAAACGAAACGAAAGCGAACAAGAGCGGGAACGTCTCGAGGCAAATAAGAACAAGCAAGCGGCCTTGCGAGAGCGGATGGAAGGTGCGTCCAAAGAGCAGCAGAGAATTGCCGGAAATATTTTGAGCAATCCACTTCGCGAAACGGTCGAAGAATTCATTCCTGTCTGGCAGGAAGAGCTGAGGAAAAATCAGGAGAACCAAAGCCTTTACCAACAGCACATCAAAGAGTGCGAGGAGCAGCAGGCCAAGCTGGAAAGCAGGCTGGAGGAAACTCGCAAGGAGCTTATGGCCTGGCAAGAGCAAGCGAACCAATGGATATTGCGGTGTACGGAAGCCGAGAAGCAGCAAAAAAGCGTCCTGACAAGCTTGATCGAGCACATCCCCAGGCTGTCCTACCTGGATTCGCTCTACACCAGACAGGAGAGCGTAACCCAAACGGTAATGGACAAGGTCGCGATTTTGGAGAAGGAAAAAGAAGAGGCATTTTCGCGGGAGCGACAAGTGACAAGGCTGAGCGATGAATACGCTGAAAGCGGCGTGTATGCGGCCGATCCCGAATTGGCCGCGCTCGTCGTCAGATGGAGTGAGTCGTTTCACTATTTGGAGACTGGACCGCAGTTTCTCCAAGAGGTGCTGCAACGTGGAGAGATCGCTCTGGAAGCTCTCACTGCCCGCTTCCCTTATTGGGCAGCAGCCTTGATTACTACCGAACAGGAAATCGAACAACTGGCAGCGAGGCTGCAAAAGCATGCCGACCAGCTCCGCAGTCCTGTCATCCTCCTTTCCTTGCAGGAAGCGCGCAAATGGCTGGAAGCAGGCGAAGAGTATGCATTCTCTTACCGCCAAATCGTCCCGAGCCATTGGCAGGACAATCTGGATCACGAACGGTTTGAGAAGTGGAAGCGGGAGTTGCAAGAAAAAGCGGCTGCAGTCATTCAAGCGCGCAAAGACAAGGAAACCGAGTACCAGAAGCTGTACCAGTTGAAAAGCGAGCTGCTCTGTTTTTACGCAGACTATCCGCAGGCACGGTACGCAGACTGGACGCGGCAGCGGGACGAATGCCAGGCGCAAAAAGAACGATGCCAGAAGGACATCGCGAATCATACGGAACAAATCAAGAAGATCGAACAAGAAAGGAAGCATTATACGGAGAAGCTGTCCGAAGAAAAAGGACTGGAGCAGACTTTGGGCTATCGTTTGCAAGAGGCGAACCAGTATATGCTGCAGAAAAAAGTATGGGAGGAGGCAAAAAGACAAGAGGATGAGCTCGTGCGCGAGGCGGAACTGCTGAAGCAAAACTTGCAGGCCCTGGACAGGGCGTTGAAAACGCTGGAGGCGCAAGAGCAAGAACTGCAGGAAGAGCGGGAAGAGAAGACCACGGCCCTGGCACATCTTCGCGGGGAATGGCTCTATGAACAGGTGAGAGAGTTCCCGCCGGCCACTCCCCGGTTCTCCTTCGAAAGGTTGCGTGCCGAGCGAGAGCAATTGACAGATAGGTTGCGGGAGCGGCAAGCGAGCCGGGCAGAATTAGAGAGGGAGGCCGAGCGTCTGGCGAAGGAAATCGAAGCGAATCAGCGCGGAATGAATCTGGTGCTGGCGAAGCTGGATCAGCCGCTGGAACATCCGGTCGTCTATCCGGTGGATGGAGACGTCCAGTACGAACGTATAGTCAGGAAGGTCGCAGAATTGAAAAAAGGGGTCGCGGCCCAGCGTATTGTGACGGAAGAGCGGAGCAATCGTTTGTCTGAGCAAAACGGCCGCCTTGTGACATTGATGGAGAAGTACGGAGAGCGATTTGGAGATGAGCCGCTGGAAAGGTTTGAAGGTGATCTCAACGACGCGCTGAAAAGGCTGAACCAGGAGGAAGCGGATACGGCAGCAAAACAAGAGTATTTGTTGACGCAGGAGCAGGGCTTCCGCCAAACAGTCAAAGAACTGGAGGACACGATCCGGGAGCTGGAGGCCAAGAACGAGGTTTACCGTTTTGCCGAAGCCGCCGTTACCGATGTCCCGGTACGGGAAGAAGAGTTGCTCGCTTTCCCTTACCAGCGCTTGGCCGTGGCGCGAAAACGAATCCGGGTGCTCTCCCAGAAACAGGAGACTGAACAGCAGGAATGGAGGAAGGTCATGGCTGAAAAGGACCGATTCAAGCAATTTTGCGAAAGGCAGATTCGGAATAACAAATTGCGGTACACAGCCATGGCCGGAATTCAGAACAAGCAGGAATTTTCCGAGGTACAGGAATGGGCAGACACCTTGACCAGGACGATCGCCACTAGTATCCGGGTATTGGAGGATAACTTGCAAGGGCGGGACAAAGAACTGCAAGATTTCATCACGATCGTGCACACCCACTTGCAGCGAATTGCCGTCGAACTGAAGACGATCCCGAAAAAAACGAGTGTCCAGGTAGAGAGCGGCAGGAAGGAAGTATACAGCTTCCACGTTCCGGAGTGGAAAGAGGAGATCGGAAAACAGCTACTCCGTCAGCACGTTGACTGGATGTTGAATCGGCTGGACGGGGACGAGTTTAAGGATGTGGAAGGGAAAGAAGACGCAGGAAAAATGAAGAAGTTTATCTACGCCTCCCTGCAGTCCAAATCGCTTCTCGGCATCGTCATGGGCAATGACAGCATTCGTGTAAAGTGTCGGAAGGTCAGCAAAGACGGACAAGTGAGCGGGGCGCTCTCGTCCTGGGAAGAGTCAAACAAGTGGTCTGGCGGAGAAAAGTGGAGCAAGAACATGACGCTCTTTTTGGGCATCCTCAACTACCTGGCGGAAAAGCGCCAGCGTATCCAGCAAACGGGCAAGCGTTATCGGACAGTCATCGTGGACAATCCGTTCGGGAAAGCATCCAGTGAACACGTGCTGGACCCTGTTTTCTTCATTGCCAACGAATTAGGCTTCCAGCTCATTGCCCTGACCGCTCATGCGGAGGGAAAATTCATTCGCGATTATTTTCCTGTTGTTTACAGTTGCCGTTTGCGCGCTTCTGCTAGTGGCGACGCTTTGATTATGACGAAGGAGCGGGAGATCAAACACGCTTATTTCCGTGATTATGATCCGTATTCATTGCTGCGGCTGAGTGAGCATGAACAGCTTACTTTATTTACGTGAGAGATTGGCAAGTCGCTGCCGAGGAACAGCTCGATGTACAGCCGAAGGGCTTCGACAACACCATCCGCTGGAATGTCGGTCACATGATCTATTGGATGGATCGGTACTCCACGCTCTGTTTTGATACTCCGTCCTTGATTCCGGATCAGTATGAAGGGCTGTTTGCCTCCGGTACAAAACCGTCTTCGTGGACGACAGAGCCCCCGAGCAAGGAAGAATTGCTCTCCTTGCTAACGTTGCAGCTTTCCCGCCTATCCGAGCTGACGCCTGAGATGCTGGATGCACCATTGAAAGCGCCGTATGTCATGGGGCCTTTCCAATTCGATACCGCAGGCGAGCTGTTCAACTTTGCCCTGGTTCACGAAGGAATCCATCTTGGGACGATTTCCAGCCAGCGCAAGCTCATCCAGTGAAGATCTTGCACTCGGATGCAAAAAACGAAGCAGGGTCACATCATAAAAGGAGGGTGGTCAGGATGAAAACCCGTGAAGCGTTTGACGCCTTTAGATGTGCGCTGGAAACAGGATATACAGGTGATTTCCTTGACAAGGTGACGGATGACTTTCATTTCTTCGTTCCGCTCCCGTTGGATGGGTGGAATCAGAAGCAGGAGGGCCGAGAGCGGTTCGAGGAATTAGTCAGGTTTGAACGCTCTGTGTTTCAGATGAGCCTCGCTTCGCTGATCGAGCTGGAGAATGAGAACTACGGGATGGTCGTATTTCGCTCGGAAGGCTTGCTGAACGGCAAACCTTTCCGCAATGAGCTTTCCATCGTTTTTGAATTCGAGGGGGAGCGGATTCGCTCCTTCCGGGAATATGTAGGCATGCCGTTAAAAAACTACGAAAACCCGTAAAAAGCGTTCAAGCAAAAATGGCAGTCGGTTCGCGGGGAGCCGACTGCCTGTTTTTTGGCTGTTCCTGTCAGGGACGGCTTTCTCGCGTTCACGCCTCTCCGGCAGCGGACGGCTTTGTCGCGCTGCCTTTTGTTTTCCCGGAGGAGAACAAAAAACATCCGGCAATCACCATAATACCGCCCACTCCTTGCATCCACGTCAGTTGTTCATCCAGGCTTTTTTACAAGATCACGGAGGAGGCGATTTCGAGATCTTTCTCTTTATTGCCTTTGTTTTTTCAATTGGCATGTTTGGAATATCGTGTCCATCGATATACCATTTTTTCATCGATACTATGGCGACGGGCCACTTGCGCAGCGTTGCCTGCTACTTTTGCTTTTTAAACCAATTGTTGTTTGAACTCCAGTAAATAACGTTTCCGTTGCATAAAAAATCTCGCTCTATTTTTTTGATACCAGATAAATTAACAAGATAAGTGGCAATAACCCCAATTATGGGGCTTTAGAGAGACAACGGAGGAGCTACGAATGCAATTGGTTCAGGAGACAGGCAGTTTATCAGACAACGGTAAAAGGGATTTTGCGGCGGATCGGACAGACAGTGCAATAGCCTCTTTTTTCGAGATACCCGTAGATCACCCTATCCGATCCGCTGCACTCTTGGCCACTTTTTCCGAAATTCAAGCAACAACCAGTTATGAAGATTTTACTGATTTGCTTCAATGCCTTTTGAAGGCAATGGTAAGAGTCTGAATTTTTTGTCAAAATAATTTACAATATAATACAAATGATGGTAATATATGCAAAAGTTCCTACATAACATTTCTAACAGAATGCACTGTCTCAAAAATTAATTTAAGTAGACTGTATGAAAGGATTGGCGAAGTCAGTTTTAACAATTGTTTCACTCATTTGTCTTGTGTTACGAGGTGGTATGGCTCAAGCTTCTACGTCACCAGGAGAAGAAGTCCTTTTTCAAGCAATAATAAAATCTGAGAAAGAATTATTGGAAGATGCATTGGCAGGAAAACGGGACCCTGGGTTAGAAAACTTAACGATGAAGTTCAAGCATTGGATGACAACGGAAAAAAATCGACATCAATATAAAGAAATATTATACTGTTCAGAAGTTAAAGCAGACAAAAAGAGGAAATGAAGTTGCTACTGATTATGTTGTATTAGGTTCCGCTGTTATTGACGATCCCAAAACCAACCCGGGAATAAACTTTACTCAAAATATTACGGGTTATTTTTCTACTACCACTATTGGTACAGATCAATATGCGAAGGCTACCCGCTATGAAGCAAAATATACACTTCATGACGGTAATTTACTCAAGATCACAGATGCCGTTTTTAATGTGAGAACGGAAGGAAGAACACCATCCGGCCAAAATTACTTTAATCAACAGAACCCTACATCTATCAGTCCTGTCAACTGGGGACAAACTTATGTAAAGACACCCACTTGGGATTACGTTAACATATCTGGTTCTGGATATTGCGGAGGTACATTGACGACGAAATTCACCGCTCGCAGTTCTTCGGGAACCCTTGTTTCTACTGTTGGATTTAACCCATGAACTTAACCGCTAATAGAACCCGCGGTCGTAGATCGCGGGAATTTTTTATCGAGGAGCCATTCCTGTAATGAAGAAATTTGAGCTTTGAAAGAAAAAAGCGCCTCCTGTATGCTGGGTCTTGGAATGGTCACATTCACACTGCCCTAATGAAAAGGAGGACGCTCTACATGAAGTATAAGCTGAAACAGAAACAGAATCAACGGATTACACGAATTACCGAAAAAACACTGGTTGTTGGCGCGGACATCGCCAAAAAGATTCATGTAGCTCGAGCCGTGGATTTCCGAGGCATTGAGCTTGGGAAAGAATGTGTGTTCCACAACGATCAGGAGGGGCTAACGAAACTGGCTGCGTGGATGAAGGAGCTTGGCCGGATACATGAGAAAACCGACATCGTATTTGGCATCGAGCCTACCGGACACTACTGGTTCCCGTTAGCGGCATTTTTGAAGGAGCAAGACATCAGGGTCGTCGTCGTGAATCCGCACCATGTGAACAAGAGCAAAGAACTTGAGGACAACTCGCAGACCAAGAGCGACTACAAGGATGCGAAGGTCATTGCCGACCTGATTCGGAGCGGGAAATATTCAGAGCCCAATTTGCCGACCAAGGAATATGCAGAGCTACGCATTCTGATGAATTTTCGGGAGAAGGTCATGGTGAGCTTGAATCAAGTGAAAGCTCGGATTACAAACTGGTTTGACCGCTACTTTCCGGAGTATCCACAAGTGTTTAAGGACTGGGAAGGCAAGGCATCACTGATGACCATGCGCCAGTTTCCCACTCCAGAGGAGATTGTCTCGATAGGCGCCAGAGGCGTTCTCACACATTGGAAGACGGAAATCAAGCGTGGGGTGGGCATCAAGAGAGCGGAGCAGCTCTATGCTGCCGCTACGGTCTCTATCGGGCTTACCGAGGGGCTGACAGCTGCCCGAATCGAGCTTGCCGCCTTGCTGCAGCAGTACGATCTGTACTGCAAGCAAGAAGAAAGCATTATGACGGAAGTCCTGCAGATTCTGGAGAAGATCCCCGGAACGAAGCAAATGCTGAGCATCCCAGGGATTGGCATTCTGACCGTCGCCGGCTTCTTGGCGGAGGTTGGCGATCTGAACAACTACGACCATGGACAGCAGATCATCCGTCTGGCTGGGCTGAATCTGACGGAGAACAGCTCTGGAAAACGTAAGGGAAAGACCGGAATCAGCAAGCGGGGGCGCTCTCGCCTAAGAGGCATCTTGTTCCGCTGCATGCTGCCGATGGTAGCCAAAAACAAAGAGTTTAAAGCGCTCCACGAGTATTATACAACGCGTAGTCAAAATCCGCTCAAGAAGAAGCAATCGATTATCGCCTTATGTGGAAAACTGGTTCGCGTCCTCTATGCACTGGGGACAAAGCAGAAAGAGTATAACGCAAACGAAGTATTGGGGCCGATTCGACAAGCCCAGCTACAACAAAGTGCTGCATAAAGCTTATCAACAAACCTGTCATCTCGCTTATTCACATGTGTACAACCATGACAACGGAAGCACCGGAGAAGCCGAAGAATTATAATCCATAAGGGCAACGACCCAGTCGAGGAGCTAGAATCGGCCTCCACCCCTTGAGAGGTAGAACGAAGGAATGTAAGGGCATAGACCCAGCGTGACATGGGAGGGTAAACCCCGAGGGCGGATGTGGAGATCCACTGTGCGATCATACCTTTTTATCCACAGTCTGGAAACTGGTGATTGCAGGCTCTATTCCCGCCACAGCCCTTACAGAAATATTTGTATCTCCTTCAATCTTCCGACAAGAGCTTTAAGATGTCAAAGTTAAAAAACAGAGAATGAGCGAGAAAACAGGAGAAAACATTACTTTATAGTGGGAGGGATACGGGTTGAGTAAAGTCAAAAGATACTCCTTATTATCTGGTGCCCTGTTTATTATCTTCGTTGGTGCTTATATGCTTCTCAACCATTTCCGCACCTCGCAAGAATGGTCGTACTTATTTCGAGGCTCCAGCCAGCAATGGGAAGGACAAATGGTGGTGAGGCCCTGGGGAGATGGGAGCGAGGTGCTCTACAAGGGAACGATAAAGCCGCTAACTCCGATGAAAGTCACTCAAATTACCTATAAGACAGACTTGGTAACAAGCCAACCTGGGGGAACGCTGGTTTCACCATCTATCGAGGAGGGGAAGCCGCTTCCAATATTTACTACAAGTCCGGGGCATGACTCCATCCAGTTTCGAGCGGGGATGAATGCAGGAGAGATAACCAGCATTTTTTATCGGGACCTTGTATATGAAATCACTTGGAATGATGAAACGGGGCAGCATACCGAAAAAATCGTCTTGAAGCTCGTACCACCCTCGTGACCCGACGAGGACGAATCATCGGAAAATGGAGGATGGCATCAAACAAAATGGCAGTCGGTTCGAGAGAAGCCGACTGCCTGTTTTTTGGCTGTTCCTGCCAGGGACGGCTTTCTCGCGTTCACGCCTCTCCGGCAGCGGACGGCTTTGTCGCGCTGCCTTTTGTTTTCCCGGAGGAGAACAAAAAACATCCGGCAATCACCATAATACCGCCCACTCCTTGCATCCACGTCAGTTGTTCCCCGAGGAATAGAAAGGCCAAAAGCGACGTGAAGATCGGATTGAAGTTGAGGAAAATGCCTGATGTAGTGGCGCCCAGCTTTTGCACCCCGATGTTCCACAGCACCATGCACACGACGGTGGAAATCACGCCGGTGTACAATAGGGAGCCGACGAAGGACGCATTCAGGTTGGATACGGTAAAGTCAGCCAGGTTAAAAGGCACCAGGATCGCCAGCCCGAAAACAGCCGAATAGAGGATGGACATCATCGGAGTCGTCTTGGTCATGGCCCACTTGCTGCAAATGGAATACAGTCCCCACACGCCAACGGCAGCGAGCATCCACAAATCGCCCGTGTTGAACTGCAAGGTGAGCAGGTAGTCCGTGTTGCCTTTTGACAACACAAGCAGCACGCCCGCGAGCAAAAACACCATGCAGCCGATCTGGAACAGGTTGATCTGCTCTTTTAAAAAGACAAAGGAAAACAGCGAGATCGACAGCATGTTCAACGTCGAAATCAGCCCGACATTCGTCGCGGTCGTCGTCTCCAGCGCGAGAAACTGGAACAAGTTGAAGAGGACGACGCCCGTAATGCCCATCAGCACCAAAGGCAGGATCGAGTCTTTGGCCGGCAACAGCTTTCGTTCCTTCCACCAGACCATCGGCAGCAGGCACAGAACCGCGATCAGCCAGCGCAGGCTGGTCAACGTCAGCGGAGACGCGTGCCCCACGAGCGACTTGCCCAGGACAAAGTTTCCTCCCCACAAAAGACTGGTGAGCAGCAGCAAGACATAAGCTTTTGGCATAGCAGATAGCCCCTTTTTCGCGATAACGGAAGAATGGATAATCATCTTGTTAATGAACATAACATTTTCGTTAGACTTGCAAAATAAGATTCTGTATAATAGAAAAAATTCGAAATAAAAGCTTCATAAAGTGGACTTCGACAAAATTTCATCTGTTTTTCGCGAAAAAAACGTGCCGCTGTTCGAATAATCAAAAGAGGGGAAAATCAAATGGAAGCTTTTGTCAGTAAAGTGCTGGATCGGGTCGATCTGCACATTCTGGATCTGCTGCAAAAGGACGCGACGATCAGCAATGCCGAGCTGGCGCGGCGCGTGAATTTGTCGCCGCCTGCGACGCACACACGGGTAAAGCGTCTGGAGGCGGAAGGCTATATCAATCGGCAGGTGGCGATTCTCGACCAGGAAAAGCTCGGCTTTGATTTGTTGTGCTTTATTTTTATCAGCACGAACATTCACCAGGCAGAACAGTTGGAGACGCTGGAAAACGCCTTGCGCGCCATGCCGGAAGTGCTGGAGGGCCACTGCCTGACGGGCGAATACGATTACTTGCTGAAAGTCGCGATCAAGGATCGGAAGGGGCTGAACAGCTTTATTCGCCGGCTGAACCAGCTCGGCATTTCCCGGCTGCAAACGAACCTGTCCCTGCGAGAAGTGAAATATTCGACGGTTTTGCCGATCACAGAGGCAGAGCAGGCGCCGTCCGACAGTCGCTAACGGGATTTTTCCGATATCATGCCGACCGAGAATCCGGCTTTCTTTTCGCAGAAGTCTGTTGATAAAACAGAAGATTTCCGTAATCATAGAACAAGAGACAGATTACGAGGAGAAAAAGGGGAATCAGACTGATGGCAATCAAGGCGATTTTATTTGATTTGGACGATACGTTATTGTGGGATGAGCGCAGTGTCAAAGAGGCGTTTCAGGCAACCTGTAGAGAAGCCGCCAAGCATTACGAGGTGGATGCGGAGCAACTGGAAGCTGCGGTCCGCAAGGAAGCTCGGGCGATGTATGAAGCCTTCGAAGCATTCCCCTTTACGAAAATGATCGGAATTAATCCGTTTGAAGGACTGTGGGCGCAATTTGCGGAAGGAAAGCAGGAGGAGTTTCGCCAGTTGCAAGCGTTCGTTCCTACGTACCGGAAGGAAGCGTGGACGCGCGGCTTGCGCTCTCTTGGCATTGAGGACGCGGAGCTTGGGCAAAAGCTGGGAGAGATGTTCGTCGCGGAGCGGAAAAGCCGTCCGCTCGTCTATGAAGAAACGTTCGAGGTGCTCGATCAGCTCAAAGCCAAATACAAACTGCTGCTGCTCACAAACGGCTCGCCTGATCTGCAAAAACAAAAGCTGGCAGGGGTGCCGGAGCTTGCGGCTTACTTCGACCATATCGTGATCTCGGGAGATTTCGGCCGAGGCAAGCCGGCGGCGGAGATTTTCGAGCACGCCATGAGCCTTTTGGGCATCACGGCGGAGGAAGGCGTCATGATCGGGGACAAGCTGACGACCGACATCCAGGGCTCCAACGCGGTCGGCATGCGCAACATGTGGATCAACCGGCACGGCGCGAAGCTGGAGGGCGAGATTGTTCCGGCGCATGAGATTACGAGCTTGCGCGAGATTCAAACCGTGATTGATACATGGGAAAACTAGCAGACAGACAAAGGACAAGCCCGCCGGACGTTTCGGCGGGCTTTTTTCCTAGCGTCTTATACTTCCAAGTGGAAGGTTATTCGCAGCCTGCACGGTCACGTCACTGCGATGCCTGAAAGAGAGAGGCGGGAGGAGGGACCCGTGTGAAGCGTCATCAAACAGATGGAGAACGGCAGCTTAGTCAGTTGTTTTCCCGGGAACACGTTGTCCTGGGACAATATATGGAAAAATTGAAGAAGCTTGTCTATCAAAACCGAAGCAATCATTTGCTCTTGCTTTGCCTGCCCTTTTTGCCGCATGTCCCCGCGCTTGTCAGCGTCATCTTTTTGCCGGGAGTCGTCAAAATGGCGATTGCCGCCAAAGGGGTAAAGCTGCCTGTAAAAACAGTCGGGATCATGGAGATCGGCAATGTCCTCTGGTTTTTGGCGGGGGGATATGTGCTGCTTGCGGTGTGACTGCCCCCACGCGAAATATGATGTTTACAAACTGGTGAAGATTGGGAAAATAAGCTAAAGTCAGATCAACATTTGACGAAAACCAGACGTGGGGGAATGGTCAGTGTCTATGTTCGGCAGAAACGAGCCGTGTCCGTGCGGTTCGGGCAAAAAATACAAAATATGCTGTTTGCCTAAAGAGGAAGCAAAATGGTTGGCACTGTCCCAAAATCCTTCCCTTGCCGAAGTACAAGTGCAAAACGAATACTTCCAGCCCGCAACTACCTCGCACAACGCTTTGCAAGGAATGCGCGAATTTGCGTTGGCTGTCATGGACCAGATGGGAACGTATTTGAGACGGGAGCACAAGCGCGATGACATGATCCGCTTTCTGGCAACCGATCTGTTGAAGCTGGTGGATGAAGGCGAGCGCCATT
This sequence comes from Brevibacillus sp. NSP2.1, assembly GCF_000470975.2. Classification (NCBI taxonomy): domain Bacteria; kingdom Bacillati; phylum Bacillota; class Bacilli; order Caryophanales; family Paenibacillaceae; genus Brevibacillus; species Brevibacillus sp. NSP2.1. The sequence goes on from NZ_CP048274.1 coordinate 1,927,774, forward strand.
ATTTTGAGGCAGTCAGAGAGATACTGGAAATGAAAGGGCTGCCTCCAGCGGCGCGGAACCAGGTAAAGGCCGTACCTGCCTTGACCAGAGCGGAGCGCATTCTGGTCCGCAATGCAGCGCAGAGCATTTTGGCAGAGTATGCGTTTATGGGCGAACACGATACGGCCGATTACGGAGCGATGAAAGTCATCATGGAGTGCTGCTATCAGGCGGTTGCACGGGGCATCGAGGAACAGGCCGATTTGTGGAGCGTCAAGCTGTTTGTCGATACGGGCAACCAACTGGTCGATTGGGAATTGCAGTTCAGTGACGACATGGCGTTCGGGCTGGATCAGGAAGAGAGTGAGGTCATGATTTACTTTGACTGGCACTCGCTCGACGAGATTGAGAACGAATATGAATCCTACGCCCACACGCTCACCGGATTGCGCGAGGAGTCGTTGAAAACGTTGGCGACGGCTCTCGTCCAGGAATCGTCGACACCGCGCAAGTCAGCCGACAAAATCACGTACACGGGACTGGCGATGAACTATTTCGGCTTGCTGGAGCAGGAGCTGCGGGATGTCATCTCTTTTCACGAAGGGGCGACCGCTCCGAAAAAACGGATGTGGCGAGAGCTGTGTGAATACTTGCAAAACGAGCACGTTCCGATCGTAAGCGACGGCATCGAGCTTTTGGGGGACAAGCTGAAAGCGTTGCACGGGCTGCGCAATCGGGCTGCACACGGGGAGTTCATTACGCATGAGGAATTTGCGGCAGTAAGAGCGCTGGCGCTCGACTCGAACTTGCTCGCGTACATCTCGCAGGCAAAATCGGCGTATGCCGAGCAGCGGGCTCAAGGCTAGGTCGGGCCAGAGTGCTGCTACCCGCCAGCCACGGAGACGTTTTGCACCAAAAAAATTGTCAGTAGCCACTATTTGCGAATAGTGGTTTTTCTGTTCGGCTCAGTGGTGCCGCGCCCCTCGCCTTGCCTGCTATAATAGACAAAAAATCGGTACAGACGATGAACTTTTGACCTGGACTGACCATGCTTTTCGCGGGAGGAACAGGCCAAAAGCGAATGCCAGAACGGCGGAACAAAAGGAGGTCATCATGTTCAAGATCACGCTGCCGCAGCTAGAATCCCATTTGTGGGAATGTGCCAATATTTTGCGCGGGAGCATTGACTCCGCTGACTATAAAAACTACATTTTCGGCTTGTTGTTTCTCAAGCGGCTGCACGATGTTTTCAGCGAAGCCGAGCAGCATCCCCCGGAGCGCGGAGATGGCGTCGGCGATGGCGACAAACACACTCGGGACGCTCACCTGTTTGTCGTCCCGGAAAACTCGCGCTGGCACAGACTGCAGGCGCTGACAGAAGGGATTGGAGCCGCGATCAACGAGGCGTTTGCCGCGCTCGAAGCGGAAAATCCCGTGCTGCGCGGCGTTCTGGCGACAATCGACTTCAGCGATACGGAAAGGCTGCCGGACAAGCTTTTGCAGCAGTTGATCCGGCATTTTTCCGCGATTGACCTCGGCAATGGCAACTTGTCGGAGCCGGATATTTTGGGACGAGCCTACGAATATTTGCTCAAGCAGTTTGCCGCTGATGCAGGGAAAAAGGGCGGAGAATTTTACACGCCGAGCAAAGTGGTGGAATTGATCGTGAGGCTCATCAAGCCGGAGGAAGGCATGCGCGTGTGCGACCCGACGGCAGGCTCCGGGGGGATGCTAATTCAGGCGGTGGACTACATCAAGGCAACAGGCGGCAATCCGCAGCGCATTACGCTGCACGGACAAGAGCGCAATTTGAAGACGTGGGCGATTTGCAAGATGAATTTGCTGTTGCACGGCCTTTGGGACCACCGGATCGAAAAAGGCGATACGATCCGCGAGCCGAAGCTGCTCGAAGATGGCGAGCTCATTTTGTACGACCGCGTCATTGCCAACCCGCCGTTTAGCCTGAGCAACTGGGGGCTGGAAGAAGCAAGGACGGACACGCTCGCCCGGTTTCGCTTCGGACTGCCGCCAAAAGACAAGGGCGATTTCGCTTTTGTGCAGCACATGGTGGCGACGCTTGCGCCAAACGGCAAGGCCGGGGTGGTCGTGCCAAACGGGGTGCTGTTTCGCAGCGGGGCGGAGGCGGCCATCCGCAGGGGGCTGCTGGAAGAAGACTTGATAGAAGCAGTGATTGGCTTGCCGCCCAACCTTTTTTACGGCACGGGGATTCCCGCTTGCATCCTGATTTTGAACCGCAACAAAGAGGCGGCGAAAAAGCGGAAAGTGTTTTTCCTGAATGGCGCAAGCGGCTATCAGGAAGGGAAAAACCAAAATTTCCTGCGTGACTCCGATGTGCAGGACATCGTGTCCGCCTATGAAAAGTGGGAAGCGGTCGACCAATACTGCCGGGTAGTCGAGCACAGCGAAATCCAGGCCAACGACTACAACCTGAACATGGCCCGCTACATCGACTTGTCCGAGCAGGAAGCGCAGATCGACGTAGGGGCAGCTCTGGCCAAGCTGCGCGCGCTGGAGGCAGAGCGTGGCGAGGTAGAGGGGAAAATGCTCCGTTTCCTGAAGGAGTTGGGGTACGATGCCTGAATGGAAAAAAGGGCCGCTCGGATGGGCCGTGCGCGTGCAAGGCGGCTATCCGTTTTCCTCGACCGCGTTTGTGGACAAAGGGGTTCCCGTCGTGCGGATGAGCAACATGAAAAACGGCCGCCTGGACTTGTCGCAGGCGAAATGCCTCGATAAAACCGCTCTTGAGAAGTTCAAGTCGTTCGTGCTCCAGCCAGGCGATCTGTTGCTCGGGATGTCTGGCAGTATTGAAAATTTCGCCGAAGTGCACGCAGACGATCTGCCCGCGCTGCTCAACCAGCGCGTCGGGAGATTGCAAGTCAAGGACGACGCGCTCGTGTGCAGAGAGTATTTGAAATTCGTGGTGACCTCCAAACGGTTTCGCGACCAGGTGCTGACCATGGCGGCGGGCGTGGCCCAGCTCAACATCAGCTCGAAACAACTGGAGTCCATCCCGATCTGCTACCCGCCCCTGCCGGAGCAGCAAAAAATAGCGGCCATTCTCGCCTCCGTCGATGCCGTCATCGAGAAGACCGACGCGATTATCGCCCAGGTGCAGGTTGTAAAAAAGGGGTTGACGCAGCAACTTTTTACGCAAGGAATCGGCCACACGGCGTTTGTCCAGACGAAAATGGGCACGATTCCAGAAGGCTGGTCGCTGGTCAGGCTCAAGGAGATCGCCAAGGTCAAGGGCGGAAAACGAGTGCCAAAAGGCAGCAGCCTGACAGACACCGTTACTCCTTATCCGTATATACGGGTATCCGACTTTGGCGAGCATACGGTGCGGATGGAGCAGCTCAAGTACGCAACCGAAGAGATTTACAGCAAAATCAAGCGCTACACCATCTCCAGACGCGATATTTACTTGTCGATCGCAGGCATTTATTTAGGCGTGGCGGGCAGAGTCCCGGACGCGCTCGACGGTGCGCTGTTGACGGAAAACGCGGCGAAAATTACGCCGACGAGCGACCAGGTTGATCTCGACTATTTGATGTTTGCCCTTGGCTCGGAATTTTGCCAGCGGCAGATTGCAGTGCTAAAAGGCGTGACAGGAGTGCCGAAGCTGGGCTTGAAGCGCGTGGAGACGATGCTCGTCCCCCTCCCCCCTCTGGAGGAACAGCAAAAAATCGTGGCCGGGATCAAAAGCGTCCTCTCCAAGCGCAACATCGAGGAAGCGAGGCTGCAGCAGTTGCGGGCGGTCAAAAAAGCGCTGATGCAGATGCTGTTGACAGGCAGCGTGCGCGTGTAGCCGGACGAAGCGGCGGGGAAGAGCCGCCCGGCTTCGGTGCCATCACGCGTTTGACGCACGGGGCCGAGGCGTGCTGTGTCCTTGAGCCGCCGCGCGTACACCAGACTCAATCGCGCCTTGAATCCAGCCGTGGTACTGGGGAGAAGTGTGCTCCCCGGCCAAAGGCACAGGGCCTTCCTGCGCGGTCAAAAACGCGGACAGCTCCGTCTCCTGCAGCGGTTTGAACAAGGCAAAACCTCCTGCGGCAAAAGGCTGTGTCGCCCAATTGTGGACCACGCCTGTCACAAACGTCCTGTACACTTGCGCGTCGAAGAGGATAGCCAACTGGCGCAGCACCTGCCTGATTTGCTCGTCGTGGGACATGCTGATCCACGGCAGCGCGTCGTCTTCCCACGTGTAGCTCGCCAGGATGGTCCCGCCAGGCTGCTGAAACCCGTGGCTCGGATAATAGGCAAAGCGCAAAGGCAGGTCGCAGATCGTCTGTCCGCCGTACAGCCCTTCTTCTTCCCAAAATCTGCGCGAAAACTGCAAGCCGATTTTGGTCGCGGAGACGTAGTGGAGCTGGTGAATCGCCTTCCATTTTCCAAACGAAAACAGGCTCGTCGGCTCGACATCGACAAATTGCAGGACGGAAAAGGGAACGGTAACGATCGCGACATCTCCTTTCAGTTGAAACGAGCGGGAAGAGGCGAGGTTGATTCCCGATATGGCGATTTTTGGCCCGCGCTGGCTGATCTTGGTCATCTTGTGATGGAACAAAACGTTTTCCTGCAATTCCGGCGCGAACGACTGGGGAAGCTGGTCAAACCCTCTGCTTATTTCATAGAAGAGAGTAGCGGGCGAGAAAAGGATGAAGTCGCGCAAAATTTCCAGAAAAGACAGCTCGGGAAAGCCTTCAAAGCCGCTCATGACCTTGATTTTGTCGACCGCCGCCGCTGACAGGGACGCACCGAGCGGATTGTGGCGCAAAAATAGCTCCATCGAATATTTATCGTATTCCTGGATGACAAGCGGCCAGTGTTGCTCCGGATTTTGCCGGATGAAATCGAGGAGCGACCCGATGGCCATGAGGGCAAGGGCGTCAGCCGACTTGCCTTTTTCGTGTGGCGCGACGGGGAAGCGCAGCATGTCTGGCTGTTGCTCGTACAGCCAGCGCCGTTTTTTGATTCCGTTTACGTAAAGGAGATCGTTCGGCGTGCTGTTGATGAACTTGTTGAGAGGCAGCCCGAACTTGGCGATGTAGGCCATCGTGAGCTGGTGGGTGCTGGGGATGCGCATGGCGCCGGCTTCCAGGTAGTGGCCGTCTGTAAAAGGCGCGCGCAGCGTGAGCACTCTGCCGCCGAGGCGTTCCGACGCTTCCACAATCGTGACGCGGTGCCCGGCTCGCTTCAACAGCGACCCGGCGACCAGTCCAGCCATGCCAGCGCCGACAATGATGATCTTTTTGGGCTGGTTCGTCGGTGGCAGCCCGTCGCGGATGATGGTCAGCATTTGCGATTCAGTCAGGGAGGATGAAGTGATCTCCATTTCGTTTCTCCTTTGTGCACTTGTAAAAATAAGGTATTCTCGCATGGCGCAATGGTGTTTGCCAGATTCCATTTTCATCCAAGTCATGGTAGACTGGAATGGTAGGGGAACAAATGATCGGGGGTCGAGTCATGCTGCCAACATACGTAATCTGGAAACCAAGCACGGGAGCGGGGTATGAGCATCTTGCCATCAGCGAAAGCGAGGAGCAGTTGACAGTCGACAGCTTCGTGATCGGGGAGAGCGAACCGGACAAGCTCGCGTGAATCCAGTATGAAATCGTGCTCGATCGTAGTTGGGCCACGAGAAAAGTTTCAATTCGGCATTGGGGAGGGCAAAAAGCGCTTTGTCTTTTGTCCGACGGAAACGGACAGTGGACGGACGAGGCGGGACAGCCGATTGCCGAGCTGGCAGGCTGCGTCGATATTGATCTTTCGTGTACGCCGTTCACGAACACGCTGCCGATCAGAAGACTGGCGTTTACTCCGAACGTGCCGCAGGAGATCGACGTCGCCTATTTTTCTGCCTACGAGCTGACCTGGCGGCGGGTGCGGCAGCAGTACACGCTGCTTGCGTCTGACGCCGATACTGCGGTGTTCGAATATCGCGCGGGCGCTTTTGTGCAAAACATCACAGTGGATGCAAACGGTCTTGTCCTTTTGTATCCCGAGCTTTTTGTTCGCGAGAGGCCGCTGGCCGCAAGCGGTATCGAAGTGGAAGCAGGCAAGTAGAAAGGGGCCGTTTTGTCATGGCGGAGCGTTTTCTGGCGGGGCTTTTGGCCAGCTTTTTGTTTACGTTTGGCGCGGCGATCTTCTATTTCCAAGATCGCTTCATGGTTCTGCCGACGGCTATGTTCACATTCCCGACCGTCTTTGTATTGGGGCTGCCGCAATCTGTCGCGATCGACTGGCTCCTGCGGCCTTTGCGCAGTAGAAAAAGGAGCAGAGTGGTCGTGCTGCTGGAGGCTTTGCTCTACGCCGTAGCCGGAATCGCGGCGACCGCCTTGTTACTCTGGCTCGTAACAGGAGAGTTGTTCAAGGGGATTTCTTCTTTTTACTGGCTGGGGATGACGGCTTCGTTGCTTTACTATGCGTGCTTGCTCGCCCTCAGAAGGCAGAGGAAAAAGCGGGACACGCCGCATGCCAAGGAAGCCGAGAACGAATGAAGCGAAGGAGACGGGTTGAGCACATTGGAAAAGGCAATTGCACTCGCGGCACAGGCGCACGCGGGGCAAACAGACAAAGGCGGGAATCCGTACATCCTCCATCCGTTGCGTGTGATGCTGAACATGCCAACGGACGAGACGAAAATCGCGGCTGTGCTGCATGACGTGCTGGAAGACACCGCTGTCACGGTGGCGGATTTGCAGGCGGCAGGCTTTTCCGAACCGGTCATTGCCGCAGTGATTGCTCTGACCCGGCGCGAAGGCGAAGCCTACGAGGACTTCATCCGCCGGGCGAAGCAGGATGCGATCGCCAGGCAGGTGAAGCTGGGCGATATCGAGGACAACATGGACTTGTCGCGGATTTTGGAACCGACTGAACAAGATTACGAAAGACGCAAGCGCTACGAGAAAGCTGCCCTGCTGCTGACTTCGCAAGGGCAATACGAGGGGAACGGCTAGCGGCGGCAGCTTTTCTTGACGGCGGCTGTTTTGGTGAGCTATAGTGGGAGTAACCTTATCAGGGGAGAGATGTTGATGTCGGCGGTTGTTCTTAACTAACGCAATTCCATACAAAAGGCTAGGAGCAAGTTCACGAAAATTTTGCACGTTTGGCAAAGTTTATTTGTGATGGTTACTTTCCGGCCTTGGAATTTGTTAAGAACAGCGGATATCATCCAATGCTCCAGGGGTTTTTCCCCCAATCATTGCGCCCAAATCCGTGCTGTTTTCAGCGCGGTTTTTTTGCGTCCTTTTGACGGCAGCCCAGCCACTTTTTCGTGAGCGGATTGCCGTTTGGAAGAGAGGCTGTTTGCGCGCGCTTGGTTTGGGGTCACCCACAAAAAGGGCGGAGAATGACGTTTGTTCATTCTTCGTCCTTTTTTTGTTGATGAGCAAAAAAAGATGCGAAAAAAGATGCGAAAAAAGGAGCGATTCACCTTGAACGAAAAAGCATGGCAACGCCTCGAATACGACAAGATCAAAGCTGCGCTCATGGAGTACGCGGTGTCGTACGTGGGGAAAAAGCACGTCGCGCACATGCAGCCGCTCGACTCGGCCAAAGTTCTGCGCAAAAAGCTCGACGAAACAGCGGAAGCAAAAGCATTGCTTGCGCATGGCGCGAGCGTCCCGATTCCTTCGCTTGCAGGAATCGAGCAAATGATGTCGCTGCTCGGGACCGGGTATGTGTTTACGGAAGCCGATTTTTCGCACCTGCACCAGTTTCTCGCAAGCTGCGCCCAGCTCTCGAAATACATGGCGAGCAAAGCGCCAATAGCGCCGCGTGTCAGCTCGTACGCGCTGACGATGTACACGCTGAGCCGCTTGCAGGCGGAGATCGAGCAGTGCATCCGGCACGGGCAGGTCGTGGATACGGCCAGCAAAGATTTGCTCAAGGTCCGCAAGCGCATCGTCGTGTTTGAAGAGCGGCTGAAGCGGCAGCTCGATTCGCTCACGAACAAATACCGCTCGATCATGCAGGAGAACGTCATAAGCAAGCGCAACGGCAAATACGTCCTGCCGATCAAAAAAGAGCATCGCAGGCAAGTGGCGGGCAGTGTCGTGGACGAATCCGCGAGCGGCCAAACTGTCTACATGGAGCCGGCAGAGCTTGGCGCGGTACAGTTCGAGCTGGCGGCGCTCAAGGCCGAGGAAGCGCGCGAGGTGACCAAGGTGCTGATGCAACTGTCCGCTGTCGCGGAGGAATTTTCGCAGGAGCTGCATGTAAATGTGGAGACGGTCGGCATGTACGATTTTTTGTTTGCCAAGGCCAAGTACGCGCTGGCATTGGGCGCAGTCAACGTGGAACTGAACGAGGACGGACTGATCGACGTGAAAGAAGCGCGGCATCCGCTGCTGGGCCGGCAGATGGTTCCGTTGGATTTTCAGATTGGAAAAAGCTACAAGTCGCTGGTCATTACCGGTCCGAATACGGGCGGGAAGACGTTGGCGCTCAAGACGGTCGGCCTGTTGACCGCGATGGTGCAGTCCGGCTTGCTGGTGCCTGTGAGAGAGGGCAGTCGCTTCGCTGTTTTCCGCAATATCGCGGTAGATATCGGCGATGGGCAGAGCATCGAGCACGCGCTGAGCACTTTTTCCGCCCATATTCATCATGTGATCGAAATCTTGCGGGTCACGGACAGCTCGACCCTCGTGCTGATCGATGAAATGGCGTCCGGCACCGATCCGGGCGAAGGGGTGGGCTTGTCGATTGCGATTTTGGAGGAGCTGCACCGAAGAGGCGCGACGGTGATCGCGACGACGCATTTTAACGAAATCAAAAATTTTGCCGCCGCGACAGACGGTTTCCAAAACGCGCGCATGGAGTTTGACGAAGAGACGCTGCAGCCGCTCTATCGCTTGCGCATCGGCGAAGCGGGCCAGAGCTACGCGTTCGTGATCGCCACGAAGCTGGGGATTCCGCCGGAGATGATTAAGCGCTCGCGGGAGATTACGCAAAGCGGCTTTGCTGGTGCGCGAAGGGGCGAGCAGGGGGCTGTGGCAGCGGCGCAAGTCAGCGAGAAGCAAGCAGTCACGATGCGAGAAGCTGAGGGGCAAGCAGCCGAGCAGCAAGCGAACCAAGACCAGCAGCCATTGCCGCCCACCCCCGAGATCGACGGAGAGCCACCCGCGACAAAGAAAAAGCCGTTCGCCATTGGGGATTGCGTTTTTGTGTCGTATCTGGGCAGAACGGGCATTGTCTTTTCCACCGCGGACGCCAAAGGCAACGTCGGCGTGATGATCCAAAACCAGAAATTCAAAATCAACCAGAAACGGCTCAGCCTGCACATCGAGAGCAAGGAGCTATACCCGGCGGACTACGACATGGACATCGTGTTTGAAACGAAAGAAAACCGGAAGAAACGAAAGCTGATGAGCCGCAAGCACGTAGAAGGGGTATCCATCGAAACGAAGCAGGAGGGATAAGGGCACACACAGCCAGCCGTTTTTCGAGCGGAACAGGCATTTGAATAAATGGCAAGGGGAGCAAGCTGCGCGTTTGGCAGCGGCTTGAGAGGGCATGGCGTGGGCTAGCCAGCATGCTGGTTTTGCTCCCTTTGCTTTTTCCGCCTTTTTCATCCGATTTGATTCCACTTCCACCCGGCTTTCATTCGGTGAGTAAAAGGAAGGGAGAATACAGCTCAATGAAGAGGGACAGGCGGAAAAAGGAATATAGACAGGTCCGTTCTTTTACTTATGGTGAAAACTTACATCACGTTTTCCGATAAAGTGGTAAGATGCAGACAGGCGATTGGGAAACGAGGCGGCGAGCGCACAAGTGGCAAGGGCAAAGGGGGCCATGAACTTCGCCCGGTTTTTGCTCATGCTGACGTTACCCGTAAAAAGCGGTCGGAAAAAAGGCAATCAGCCAAAAAGCAGAAAGTGACCCGCACATATCCGCCCGGCAGCGAATGGAACAATACGAGCTGTACGCCGAGGCCGTTTGCGATATTCGAGAGCCCTGTGCCACAAACCACTACCAACAGAAAAAAGAAAGAAGGTGAACAGCAATGAGTCGTACAAATCCATGGGATGCGGAATGGCAAGTGACGGAGGACCTGGCTCAAGCCTTGATCTACAGCCAGTTTCCCGCATTGTCCTTGAAACAGGTAAGGCGTCTCGGGGACGGATGGGACAATATCGTCTATGTAGTTGGCGAGGAATACGTTTTTCGCTTCCCGCGCAGAAAAATCGCTGTGGAGCTGATCGAGCTGGAAGGCAGGCTTTTGCCCAAGCTTGGCCCGTTTCTTACGCTCCCGTATGCAAAACCGCTTTTTTACGGGGAGGGCAGCGCAGCGTATCCATTGCCGTTTCTCGGCTATACGTACATCGCCGGGAATTTTCCGCTTGGGTTGCCAGAGGAGCAGCGCGCGGCGTCTGCGCTCGTGCTTGCCCGCTTTTTGAAAAACTTGCACGCATTCCCCGTCCAGGTGGCCAAAGAAAACGGTGCGCCCACTGACCAGCGCGGATTGCAGGATATTCGGGGACGGAAAGAAAAAATGCAGCAGTTTCTGGCTGAAACGGACATTCCTTTTGCGGAAGCCGATCGCGCGCTGATTGCGGATTATTTGCAGGGGCTTGGCGTGGAGCAGATTCAGCCGAAGGAAGTGTTGATGCACGGCGACCTGCACTTTAAAAACATGCTGGTGGCTCCCGATGGAAAAATCGCGGGCATTATCGACTGGGGAGACATGAACATCGGTCATCCCGGCTGCGATCTGAGCATTGCCTACAGCTTTTTGCCGCCACAGGCAAGGGATGGCTTTTTCCGCGCATACGGCGAAGTCGATGAAGAGACGAAGCTGTTGGCGCGTCTGATTGCCGTCTACATCCCGATGCTGATTTACATGCAGGCAAAAGACACGGGCGACGACCGCGTAGCAGCGGAAGCGAGCGCGGTCATCAGGCGCGCCTTGGCAAATTAAATTCGTAGCGGGCCGTCGGGCGAGCTGTCTACAAGCATAGGCGAGGCGAGGCCGAAGCGTCACACATGGCTTTCGCTGCACGGCCCAATGGCAAGCTCGCTCATCTTGCGGTACAGCGTGCTGCGGGCGATGCCGAGCTTTTTCGCGGCGGCGCTGATGGAAGGGGCTTCGCGGATCGCTTGCTGGATCGTTTCCCGCTCCAACGTGCGCAACAGAGGCGAATGGTCTGCCTGCGCGTCCGCTTCGTTCTGCCCGAGCCATGTCCAATCAGGCGGGAGATGCTGAACCGAAATTTGCGGGTCGGGGAAGGCATGCAAAAAGGCGCGCTCCAGCACATTGCGCAACTCGCGCACATTTCCCGGCCAGGAATGGCGATGCAGGGCAGTCATGGCTGTTTCGCACAGTTGCGTGGGGCCGCCCTCGTATTGCTCGTGCAACTGGTGGAGAAACTGCTCTGCCAAAGAGGCGATGTCTTCCTTTCGCTCGCGCAGCGGCGGGATGCGAATTTGCAGCACATTCAAGCGGTAGTAAAGGTCCGCGCGAAACAGGCCGTTTTGCACATCGTCCTCCAGAAAGCGGTTTGTGGCGGCGATGATCCGCACGTCCAGCTCTTTTTCGGTGTGCGAGCCAAGCCGCGTAATTTTCCGTTCCTCCAGCACACGCAGCAGCAAGACTTGCAGCTCCAGCGTCATTTCCCCGATCTCATCGAGGAACAGCGTACCGTGGCTGGCGGCTTCAAATTTGCCGGGCTGCCCTCCTTTTTTTGCCCCGGTAAAAGCGCCGTCTGCGTAGCCAAACAGCTCGCTCGCAATCAAATCTTTGGGGAGCGAAGCGATATTGACTGCGACAAACGGCCCGTTTTTGCGCGGGCTCGCGTCGTGAATGGCTCTGGCCAGCACTTCTTTGCCGGAGCCTGTTTCGCCCAGGAGCAGCGTATGGGAGAGCGAGTGGGCGGCGATTCGCGCCGTCTGCAACTGTTTTTGGTACAGCGGGCTTTTCGTGGCGATGGCTGGGAAAAGTGTCGGTTGTTGCTGGGCGGGCGAGGAAGCAGGGCGTCGGCGAAGAAGATAAATCCACATAGGGGCAGCTCCTTCTGTTGTCTGTTCCTCAAAGGTCCAGTCTTTTCGCAGCGCATCTTGCCAATGTTCGTCCAGCGTCATCCCGGCGCGGATGCCGAATCGTTCGCCAGCAAGCCGGGTGGCAAACACGACTGTCCGGGACTCGTCGAGGGCGATGAGGTGCTCGTGACTTTTTTCAGCCCAAAAAAGCAAGAGCCTGCGCCAATCTGCCTCGGTCTGCGAGAGAGGGCGCGAAGGAGGCGTGGCAGGTTGCGATAGATTCAAAGAATCGGCAGGAGGCTTGGCGACAGGGAGAGGTTGAGAGGCAGCGCGATGTTGCGAACGCTCGATGACGGATGAAGCCCCGATAAACGAGAGTGGCACGTCGGCTTCGAGAATGGTACTCGCATCCCTTCTTGGTAAATGGTTTGTTTTCGTTGTCCGATCGCAGGACAAGTGTTCGAAAGTGAAACACGCAAACAATTTTTCCGTTAACCAATGAGGCAATACAAGCAGGACAGGGGAGATAACGAGAAAAGAAAGCCAGTAGCTGACCCGTTTTGCGACAGGCTTCTCTTCCCTATTATACAGGAAAATATAGGCAAAAGAAGCGTGATGGGTAAATTTTGTGAATTTTCCGTCTGTTGGCATACACGTTGCTTCCAAGAAGAGGGAGCGACACTCATTCTTCAGCAAAAAAAGGAGGATGCAGCATGCCAGAAGTATTATTTCGCGTCGACCTGAACAAACCGATGGAGGAACAGGATACACCCGGCCACAACCGATGGCATCCTGACATTCCCGCTACGGTATCGGTCAATCCGGGGGCGGTATTCCGCATAGAGTGCAAGGATTGGACGGATGGACAAATCAAGAACAACGACGATCCGGTCATCCCATAGACGCCCGGCGTTTTTTTCGTGGGCGCTTAGTTGGCGCCACGCGCTTTCCAGGCCAGCGCCTTTTGCTCCAGAGAGCAGGCCAGCTCATGCTTGCCTGCGACATAGCTGGCAGCGTCGTACGGGAAGCGCTCTGCCAACTGCTCCTTCAGCTCCCCGTACAGCCGGGCACAGTCAGGATGGGCGCGCAAGTAATCGCGAAACGCCAGATGGCGTCGAATCGCCGGATGGTCTTGCTCGTAAACGTGGACGTGATGGGTGCGCTCGTCGCCGCCTTTGGCAAAATACCGTCTGCCGGGCAAGCCGAACTCGCCTTTTGGCAAGTAGCCTAGCGAGCGCATCTGTTCGTTTGTCTCATCGACGCGCCCGATATCGCGCACGACTGGCAACAGGTCGATGATCGGCTTTGCTTTCAGCCCGGGCACGGCTGTACTGCCGATGTGATGAATCTGTATGAGGTTGTCCTGGAATACTTGGCGCAGCAGCTCGGCTTCCGCGGCAAACAAGGCTTGCCAGCGCGGATCGTAGGGGTGGACTTCGACTTTTCGCATGACAGACTCCTTCCTGTACGTGAGAGGGATCGCTTTTTGGCGTGAAAAGGCCCGGACATTTGGCAAGGCGAGCAATGTCCGGGCGCGTTTTGGTTCTTTTCTAGTTATGATTTTCGGTTCGGCGGTCCAGCGACTTGCACGCGCGCCGGGTTTGTCACTTCCAGCGTAATCATCGAGCTGACGACGGCTTGCATGGTCACAACCAGATACGTTCAAAAAAAGATAGCTTTCCAAATGGGTGATTCCAACGAAAATCGTTTCTCCTTCTCATTTTCACGGTGTTTTCCAACAGAAAAATGGCAGAAACGATACGGTTACACGTGTTTCACACTCTCTTTCCTGATCTTGGCGATCGTGGCAAATGATCGCTGCTCTGGTTATATTGTAAGGCTTGCCTGGGCCGGGATGCAAAGCTGCCATTTCGGCATTTTGGACGTTTTTCGGGCAGGCTGGGGCCGTTTTGCCTGAGCAGGTCGCTCGCTCATCGCGTACGTAGCCAGCGCTCGGCGGCAATCGCGCGCGTGGCCGTCAGTTGTCCAGCGCAATGCCGCGCGCGGCGGCGCGAAGTGCTTCCAGCGCAAACGAGCCTGGCGCGACCCCAAACAAGTTTTCAAAAATCGGCTGGATCGCCTGCAGACGCAGGCGGCGTTCTTCGGGCGTCCATTTGAACAGGGCCGAGTCCGCCCAATGGTGCAAGGTGCTGAGAAAAAACTCGGCAGCAAGCGCCGGGTTGGCGACGCGAAACCGCTGTTCACGGTTGCCCTGGACGATGATTTCCGTCAAGATCGGCGTGAACTTGCAAATGGTTTGGATGTACAGTTTTTGCCGGAGTACGGCGTTGTTGTCATGCTGCAAATATTTGAAGTTTTCCACATGCCCGGTCGGAGCGTCCAGCTCGTAGACGAACACCCAGGCGATTTTTTCGTAGGCGGTAAGGTGTGGGGCGCGGGCAATCCGCGCATAGTGCTCCCGGATTTGCTCCAGTTGCCGCGCGATCAGGGCGCTGGCGAGAGCGTCCTTGGATTCAAAGTAATAGTACAGCGTCCCCTGCGCGACCTGCATCGTTTTGGCAATGTCGATCGTGGATGTTTTTTCATAGCCAACCCGGTTGAACAAGGCTTCGGCAGTGTCGAGAATTTCATTGCGGCGGACGAGAGGATCTTTCGAAATTCTTGGCATCGGTCATATCACCTCCTGTTCATTAAAGCATCCGACAAGTTATCAGTCAAACCTGTCACCGTAATTAAATGGTAGTCAGTCAAAAAGAAAACTTCACCCGTTGCCCGCCTGTTTCAACGGACCGAATCGGGGAAACGAAGAGGCGGCCGCATCGGGGTTCAAGCAGCGCGCCTTTTCGTAAAAAGCGCCCGGACCGCTGGAAAAAAATGCGCACCCGAGCAAACTTTTATGGTTTAATCTACGGTATCAGACCACATTTTGCGCGATGTGTCATTGGGTATCGGCAGAGAGGAAGGCGTCAACATGAACCAGGCCAAAATATTACTGATCGAAGACGAGAAAAAAATCGCCCGTCTCCTGAAGCTGGAGCTGGAGTACGAAGGCTATGAAGTGAAGACGGCCGAGGACGGGGCAACCGGACTGGAGTGGTTCAAAAGCGAGCCGTGGGATTTGGTCTTGCTGGACGTGATGATTCCGCAGCTCAGCGGGATGGAGGTGCTCAGGCGCATTCGCGCATCGGACAGCGTCACTCCGGTGATTCTGGTCACCGCCCGGGATTCGCTTCCCGACAAAGTGAGCGGCCTCGACTTGGGAGCCAACGACTACATTACGAAGCCGTTTGCCATCGAGGAGTTGTTGGCGAGAATCCGCGCCTGCCTGCGTGTGGCGGCGGGCGTCAGGAAAAAGGAAGAAGAAGAGGCGCCGCTCAAGGTCGGCGATCTTTTTATCGATGAAAAAAAGCGGATCGTCATGCGCGGGGAAACGGTGGTGGAGCTGACGCCGCGGGAGTTCGACCTGCTCGTCTACCTGGCCAGGCACGTCAATCAGGTGCTGGACAGGGAGCAAATTTTGACGGAGGTATGGGGCTATGACTACTACGGCGACACCAACGTCGTCGACGTGTACATCCGGTATTTGCGCAAAAAGCTGGACGATCCTGCCCATCCGCCGCTGATCCAGACGGTGCGCGGAATCGGCTACGCGTTGAAGGAGTAAAAAACGATGACGATTCGCAGCAAAATCCATCTGTTCTCGACGGTGTGGCTCGTGCTGACTTTATGTCTCATCAACACGTCGATTTACTGGCTGTTTTACAAACAAACGACCGACCTGGAATTGGAAAGACTGCAACTCCAGACCGAAAACATCGCCCAGCGGCTGCATGAAGCGGGCAGTCAGGCCGAGCCGGCCGAGCTGTTGCAGGCGTATTTGTCCCCGATCGACATGATCCGCATCGTAAACGCCGAGTCCCGCGCAGTGGTGACGGCGACGAAGGAGCTGGCCTACGGCAAGTGGCCGCCTGCGTTCAGCCCGCAAGAAACGTACCGGATCGAGGAAAAAGACGGCGTGCTCTACGCCATCGGGCAGATGCCGCTGATCGCGGGAGACGGCAGCGTCATGTCGATGGAGGTGACGACGGCCTTGCCGCAGGTGCAGGAGACGATGCAGGTGCTGCTCGTCGTGCTCTTGATCGCTTCACTTGTCGTGCTCTTGCCTTCGTTTTGGGCGGGCAAAATGCTCGGCAACCTCATCGTCGGACCGATCAACTCGCTCATTCGCACGATGGAAGAAATCCAGCGCAAAGGCCAGTTCAAAAAGCTGGAGCTGCCGGCCAGATCAAACGACGAGCTGTACCAGATGGGAAACACGTTCAACAAAATGATGGATATTTTGCAGCAACATTTTGTCAAGCAGCAGCAATTTGTGCTGGACGCGTCCCACGAGTTGAAGACGCCGCTCACCGTGATCGAAGGCTATGCGACGATGCTGAAAAGATGGGGCATGAACAAGCCGGAGCTGTTGGAAGAATCCGTCGAGGCTATCTACTCGGAAGCTGTGCGGATGAAAAAGCTGACCCGGCAAATGCTGATGCTGGCGAACCCGGACGAGGAGTCGAATCTGGACGTGCAGGCGGTAGATGTGGAAAAGCTGTGCGAGGAGACGAGCAAATGGATGCGGCGCACCTACGAGCAGGAGATTCGCGTCGAGGCGCAAACGCCGGGGATTCACGTGCTCGCCGACGAGCAGCGGCTCAAGCAGTTGCTGGTCATTTTGCTCGACAATGCGCTGACCTACAGCACGGAGGCGATCCGGGTAGAGATTGCCGAGCAGGCGGACACGGTGACGCTGTCTGTGATCGATCAAGGGGTGGGCATCCCGCCGGAAGACCTTGCCCACATTTTCGACCGTTTTTACCGGGTGGACAAAGCGCGCGCACGCGATACAGGCGGCACAGGGCTCGGCCTGTCGATCGCCAAGCGGATTGTCGACGTGCACGGCGGCAGGCTGGATGTGCGCAGTGAGGTCGGGGTAGGCAGCGCGTTTACCGTGACATTGCCGAGTGCGACCCAAAAGAAAGCGGGGGAGAGCGAATGAAGCGAAACCATGCGATCGGGATGATCGGACTGGCGCTGGTGGCGGGAGCCGTGTTCGGCGTGTCGCAGCTTGCGGCAGGCGAGCAGGACAAGAAACGCACGAGCGAAGAAATCACGAAGTCGCTGGAAGCCAGATACGGCAAGGCGAAGACAGCTTTTGAGCTGACGACAGAGGACGGCAGGGAGGTCTACGCGGGGACAGTGGAAAATCAAACCGGAACGTATCGCGTGCAAGCGGATGCGCTCACCGGACAAGTCACCCACATTACGCTGCTGTCGGCAAAGCCCAGGCCGCAGCCTGCTTCCGCAGAAACAGCGCCGCAGACAGCGGAGGAAGGCGGCAGCCGCCCGGCTTCGCCAGCGCCAACTAGCGAGATTGCCAAAAGCGGCATTTCCCTCGACCGGGCGCGAGAAATCGCTTTGCAACAAGTAGCCGGGACGTTTGACGGCATCGAGGTGGAGCAGAAGGATGGGATGGCCGTCTACGAGGTAGAGGTCGTCACCGCCGAAAACCGGGAAGTGAAGGTCGCCGTCGACCCGCTCACCGGACAAGTGCTGTCGATCATGTGGGAGGACTAAAGGCTTTCTCATCAAATTTTAATCTTTCTCTCGCTTTCTGCTCATCTGCCTCTTGTACGATGAGGTCAGTAGAAAAAAAGGAGAGAGAAACATGAAGAGAAACGTCATTATGATAGCAGCAGGTGCAATCGTCGTGGGGAGCCTTGGCGCGTCAGCCATGGCGAAGACATACCAGCACAATCCTCAGCCGAACCAGCAGCCGACCAGCTTCAACTATTTGCACGTGGATGACGACGTTCCGTTCGGTTGGGAAAAGCAAATCCGCATCACGTCTGAGCAGGCGCAAAAACTGGCCCTGGGCGTCCAGCCTGGCGTCATCAAGGAATGGAAGCTGGACCGCGCGGGAAAAACGCTTGTGTACAAGGCGGAGATTTTCCACAACTACCGTGAGATCGACGTCTACGTCGACGCGGTAACGGGCGAGGTTTGGCGCGAGAACGATCCGGTGCGCAAGCAGAAAACGGTGAAGATCACTGTGGAGGAAGCGAAAAAAATCGCGTTGTCCAAAGTAAACGGAAGCATCAAAAAAATCAAGCTGGACGAAGACGACGGCTACTACATCTACGAGGTAGAGGTCCGCACAGGCAACAGACAGGAAGCCGAGATGGACATATCGGCTACGACTGGCGAGATTTTGAGCATGGAGTGGGACGACTAAGTTGTAACGCGCGAGTACAGTCCGCAGCAAACCGCAAACCGGCCTTTGTCCAGACGACAAGGCCGGTTTTTTCATTTTCTGGCAATTCCGTATTCCCATTCATCAGCGTAGAACCTATAATGTTACTTGGGATTACCCGCTAGATTGTGGTATAATTTTGACGCCAATATACGACTAAGGAGTATGGATGATGGAAAAAAAGCTAATCTTCGGTCATAAAAATCCAGATACGGATTCCATTTGCTCGGCGCTCGTCTACGCTGATCTGAAAACGAAGCTCGGCGCAAACGTAGAGCCAGTTCGCCTCGGTGTCATCAGCAGCGAGACGGCGTTCGTCTTGAACTACTTCCAGGTAAAAGAGCCTCGCCTCGTGGAAACCGTGGCGAACGAAGTCAACGAAGTAATCCTCGTGGACCACAACGAGCGTCAACAGAGCGCAAACGACATCGAGCAGGTGCAAGTAGTCGAGGTAATTGACCATCATCGCATCGCGAACTTCGAGACAAGCAATCCGCTGTACTTCCGCGCGGAGCCTGTCGGCTGCACCGCGACCATCTTGAAAAAAATGTACAAAGAAAACGGCGTGGAGATTCCAAAAGACATCGCGGGTCTGATGCTGTCCGCGATCATTTCCGACACGCTGCTGCTGAAATCCCCGACCTGCACAGAGCAAGACGTAGCCGCTGCCCATGAACTGGCGGAAATCGCAGGTGTGGACCTGCAAGCGTACGGACTGGAAATGCTCAAGGCAGGCGCAGATTTGAGCGACAAAACCATCGCCCAACTGCTCTCCCTCGATGCCAAAGAATTTCAAATGGGCAACGCGAAAGTGGAAATCGCCCAAGTCAACGCAGTAGACGTCAATGACGTGCTGGCTCGCCAAGGCGAACTGGAAGCGGCTATTTCCGCCATCATCGCGGACAAAGGTCTGGACCTGTTCGTGTTCGTCGTAACCGACATCCTGAACAACGACTCTGTGGCGCTGGCGCTCGGTACGGCTACACAAGCGGTAGAAAAGGCGTACAACGTCACGCTGGTTGACAACAAAGCCGTTCTCAAAGGAGTCGTTTCCCGCAAGAAGCAGATCGTGCCTGTATTGACAGATACATTCCAGGCTCTCTAAAATACGCTACCGAAATACCAAAAAACACAAAGGCTGCCCGCGAAAATGTGGGCAGCCTTTTTTCCTATCAAATAAAAACGGATCAGATTCTCATCCAGGATAAGGGCAACCAAGGCTGCGCCAAGTCATCGGCACAGCCTTTGGTTTTCTCATGGCGCTCAAAACGGATTGTGGTTGTGATGACTCAGATGGTTCATCGTCTGCTGCGCATAGGCGTCATCGTCGTAATGCCGGATTGCGTGTTTGTCTCTTGCCCGCAGGCTGATCGAGCCTGTCAAAAAGTAGGCGGCGCCGAGAACAGCCAAAATAACAACGAGGGTATAGAGCATTCGAAAGTCCCCCTTTTTCCAGTGGCTTACCAATAGGTTAACATATTTTTCCTGACAGAACTACGGTTGACTTTGACGGTGCGTAAATGTGTACGATGAATTTGTCAGGAGGGATGGAAGATGGAATATACGGTGCAAAAGCTGGGTCTCCTGGCGGGCGTCAGTACCCGGACGCTCCGATACTACGATGAGATTGGCCTTCTCAAGCCGGCGAGAATCAATTCATCCGGGTATCGTATTTACGGGCAGGCAGAAGTGGATCGCTTGCAGCAAATCTTGTTCTACCGCGAGTTGGGTGTGAGCTTGGAGGAGATCAAGGAAATTGTCAGCTCGCCGACCTTCGACGCCGTCCAGGCACTGCGGGAGCACCGCGCGAAGCTGCTGGACAAACGGGCGCAGCTCGATCGGCTGATCGCCAATGTCGATCTAACCTTAGCGCAAAGAGAGGGGACGAAAACGATGACGGACAAACAAAAATTCGAAGGCTTCAAGCAGCAACTGATTGATGACAACGAGAAGCAGTACGGGCAAGAAATTCGCGCCAAATACGGCGACGAGCAGGTGGACCGTTCCAACCGGAAACTCAAGGAAATGACCGAGGAAGAGTACAACCGGCTTGAGCAGTTGAACGCAGAGTTGCACAAGACGCTGGAAGAGGCGTTTGCCACGGGAGATCCGGGCAGCGAGCTTGCGCAGAAAGCGGCTGACCTGCATCGCCAGTGGCTGACGTTTTACTGGGACAGTTACAGCAAGGAAGCGCACGCCGGGGTGGCGCAAATGTATGTGGACGACCCGCGCTTCACCGCCTACTACGATAAAACCCAGCCGGGACTGGCGGCGTTTCTCCGCGATGCGGTCGTGATTTATACGCAAGCGTAGACAGCCGATAGCGTCGAGAAAAACAAACCGCGCACCGCCCTGAATCAGATCGGAAAGCTTCGATCCGGTTGGGGCGGTGTTTTTTCATGCCTGTTTCATGCCCAAGCTGGCCTGGCTCACGCCCCTTGGCTGGAACCGGAATTTTTTCGCTGATGAAAACTTTTGGCCCAAGGGAGTGAGCCATCCGTCCATCGAGGTCGAGTTTTTTCGCGCTGAACGCGTGTTACCGTGAACAGACAGCGGGCGAGCAGCAGGGAGCCGCCCAACCGCTTTTCTTTTCTGTTTGTTGCGTTATATAATCTGTTCGAGCTGGACCCGGGCGCGAGCTATCTCTCCATGCCGCACAATGACGGTGTTTACGAGTATATAAGCGTCAGCGCCGGACGGTTTGCCTTGAAAATCAAGGAAGAGACGTTTCGCCTCGGCGAAGGGGACGCGATTCGCTTCACGGGCAACGTCCCCCACGCGTACAGCAATGACGGCGAACAGCCGCTATGAAGTCATTTGGGCGGCGGCAGGGCATCCGAAAGCGGTGTTTCGACTGACTCCCGAGCAACTGGTGCAAATGACGAACGGACAGGTCGCCTGTATCGCTTCGTGCCGCTAGCGGCAAAGGGGTCTATCGCCTCGTTGTAGAATAGATGATAAAGTGGAAATATTCCTAAAACAACGAGGAGGGTATACATGAAAGCTACAGAACCGATTTTCCTGGGGCATCGCATCCATCTGATCGACGGGTTTGATATGGGCTGGGCGCAGCGGACGGGAACGTACGTCATCGCCGAGGACGAGCTGACCCTGGTCGAGACAGGGCCGAGTCCTTCTGTCCCGTACATACGGGAAGGGCTGCGCAGGCTCGGATTTTCCCCGGAGCAAGTGAAGTACATCATCGTGACGCACATTCACCTCGATCACGCGGGGGGAGCGGGACTTTTTTTGCGCGAGTGCCCGCAGGCAAAAATCGTGGTGCATCCAAAAGGAGCGCGCCATCTGGTGGACCCGAGTCGGTTGATCGCGGGCGCCAGAGCGGTGTATCACGACGATTTTGACCGCCTGTTCGATCCGATTGTCGCCGTTCCCGAAGAGCGGATCATCGTGCGCGCCGACCAGGAGACGCTGCAAATTGGCGCCAACTGTGTCCTGGAATTTTGGGACACGCCGGGACATGCCAACCATCATTTCAGCATTTACGACCCGGTCAGCCGCGGCATGTTCACGGGAGATACAGCGGGTGTCTTCTATCCGCAGCTTCAACGGGACGGGATTCACTTCGTCCTGCCGTCCACCTCGCCGAACCAGTTTGACCCGCAGGCGATGCTGCGCTCCGTGGAACGCTTTGAACAGCGCGGGCTTGCGCGAATCTATTTCGGGCATTTCGGCATGACTGACGATGTTGCCGACGTCTATCGGCAGGTGCGCGAGTGGCTTCCTGTCTTTGTCGCGGAAGGGGAGGCGGTCGTAGCCGCCGGACTCGGCGATGGCGAACTGGCGGAGCGGCTGTTCGGGCGTGTACTGGCGCATCTGCAATCGTTCGGGATCGGCGACGGGCATGAGGTGCTGGACGTGCTGCGGCTCGATTTGCAAGTATGTGCGATGGGAATTGTCGACTATTTGCAAAAGCGCAGGAAATAGCGGGAGACGCCAGACAGCGGGTACGAGACGGGCAGCATGGGCTTACGTAGCCGTGGCAGCAGCGAAAAAGCATTCTTTTTTTGGCAAAGGAATGCTATCATGATGGATGAGTCTTAGCAGTTGTAGGCCATTGCAATTGAATACGCGCAAACAGGTGCCTTGGTCCTTGCCAAAGGACGAGGTGAAAAGGGAAGCCGGTGCAAGTCCGGCGCGGTCCCGCCACTGTAAAGCGGCTGTCGCAATAGCTGCCAAGCCAGGAGACCTGCCTGTTTGCCTGATGTGCCTGCGCCTTCGCGGAAAGGTTCGGCCCGTTCAGGACGTTTTTTTGCGTGAGCATGGATGAGCCTGACATGTCGCCCCTTTGGTTCCGGTTGGATGCGAAGGGTTTTTGTTTGCTAAGAATCAACCAGTCGCACAGAAAGGAAGTCATACATATGAAACGCGCATGGAAACTGCTCATCCCGCTGGTGCTTGCTGCAAGTCTCGTCGGCTGCGGCGGCAACACCCAGACGGCACCTGCTCCGCAGGCAGAAGCACCGCAGACAGCACCACAGGACGCGGCTGCCAAGCAGACCGTCTACCCGCTTACCGTCACAGACGCGACCGGAAAAGAAGTGACCGTGGCAAAAGAGCCGCAACGAATCGTCTCGACTTCCCCGGCAGAGACGGAAATCTTGTTCGCGCTCGGCTTGAACGAGCGGATTGTCGGTGTCTCCGACTTCGACGACTATCCGGCAGAAGCGAGCACGAAGCCAAAAGTGGGCGGAGTCGTCAAGCCGAGCGAAGAAGCGATTCTCGCCCAGTCGCCCGATCTGGTCATCGGCGGAATTTCGATGGAAAAGCCGGTTGCCGACAAGCTGAAATCGCTCGGCATGCCAGTGTACGTCACGCATCCGAAAAAAGTGGATGACATCCTGAACAACATTTTGACGATGGGGGTTATCACCAACCGACAGGAGCAGGCGGAAAAAGTCGTCGCCGCGATGAAGCAGGATATCGCCCGCGTACAGGAAGCCGTCAAAGCGGTGAAGCCGGAAGACAAGAAAAAAGTGTACCTGGAGTTTGCGCCAGGCTGGACCGTGGGCAAAGGGGAGTTCCTCGACGAGCTGGTGACGCTGGCAGGCGGGACGAACATTGCGGCCGACACAGAGGGCTGGAACCCGATCAGCGAGGAAAAGATTTTGAAAAGCGATCCCGACGTCATTTTGTACGCCAAAGGCATTACGGATGACAAGACGGGCACGAAGCTGGAAGAGATCATCGCAAACCGCAACGGCTGGGATACGATGAAGGCGATCCGCGAGAAGCAAGTGTTCGGAATGGACCAAAACCTGCTGGCGCGCCCAGGCCCGCGCATTACACAAGGTTTGATCGAGGTAGCTAAAGCGATTTATCCTGACCTGGTGAAATAAAAATGAAAAAGCAATGGCTTATATGGGGAGGAGCGAGCAGCCTTGTGCTGCTCGTATCCGTGGTGGTCAGCATTTCGATGGGGGCGGCGTCGCTCCCTCTTTCGCAAGTATGGCTCATCCTCTTGCACCAGCTTCCCGGCATGTCGGAGTGGATTCCGGCGACATGGCCGGAGTCGTCCGAGCAGATCGTGATGAAGGTGCGTTTTCCGCGCGTCGTACTGGCCATTTTGATCGGAGCTTGCCTGTCGCTTGCGGGCGCGGGCTTTCAAGGCGTGCTGCGCAACCCGCTTGCGGACCCGTTCACGATGGGCGTAGCGTCCGGTTCGGCCGTCGGGGCGGCTTTTCTGATCCTGTTCGGCTTGCAGTTCGCTGTTCTTGGAGAGTGGAGCACGCCTGTCGTCGCCTTTTTGACGGGGCTTGTCAGCTTGTGGATTGTGCTTGCCCTCGCCAAGACGCAAGGCAAGCTGCAGACGGAGACGCTGATTTTGTCCGGCGTCGTCATTCAGGCGTTTCTCGGCTCGCTCGTGTCCTTCATGGTGTCGCTGTCGGATCAGACGGTGAACGAGATCGTTTTCTGGCTGATGGGAAGCCTGTCGTTTCGCGGCTGGGCCTTCACGTACGTCCTGGTCCCGTATTTGCTGATCGGCGTGCTCGTGCTGCTTGGCTATGCCCGCTCGTTGAACCTGTTTGCGCTCGGGGAGCGGCAGGCGGCGCATCTCGGAGTCAACGTCGACAAGACGAAGCTCATCATTTTGCTCGTCTCTACGCTCCTGACTGCAGCGGCGGTTTCGATTGCGGGCGTCATCGGGTTTGTCGGGCTGGTCGTGCCGCATCTGGTGCGGATGATGGTCGGGCCTGACTACCGCATTTTGCTGCCGATGGCGACCATCTGCGGCGGTGTGTACGTGCTGTGGGCGGATACGCTGGCGCGAATGCTGCTCGTGCCGACAGAAATCCCGCTCGGGGTCGTGACTGCGTTTTTGGGAGCGCCGTTTTTCGCCTATTTGCTGAAGCAAAACAAACGGATCGGAAGGAGGTAGTCGCGTCATGATCGAAGTGCGCGGGCTGCAAAAGTCTTACCAGGATGTGTCCGTCCTGCGCGAGATCGGGTTTACAGTCCAGCAGGGCGAGTTTTTTGGCATCATCGGCCCGAATGGGAGCGGAAAATCAACGCTTTTGAAAATGCTCTCCGGTGTGATTGCCGCTGATGCGGGAGAAATCACGCTCGCGGGCAAACCGGTTGGCCGCTATACGCGCAAGGAGCTGGCGCGGGTTCTCGCCGTACTCGAACAGGAGGGGCTGCCTCCGGTCGGCTTTCGCGTTCGCGAGGTGCTGGAAATGGGGCGCTACCCGTACCAAAACTGGCTGGGCGAGGAACAGACAGACGTCGGGCCGCTCATCGACGAGATCATGCAGCTTTTGGGCCTGACACCGCTTGCCGATCGCACGCTGGATCAACTGAGCGGAGGGGAAAAGCAGCGCGTCGCCTTGGGCAAGGCGCTCGTGCAAAAGCCGCAGGTGCTGCTTCTGGACGAACCGACGACTTATCTCGATATCGGCTACCAGATTCAACTGATGGACATTGTGCGCAAGTGGCAAAAGACGACGCAGGTGACCGTGGTCGCGGTGCTCCACGACCTGAATCTCGCTTCGCTCTATTGCGATCGCATCCTGATGCTGCACAAAGGCGAGCAGATCGGCGTAGGCACGCCAACAGACATGCTGCAAAGCGACCGGATCGAGGCGGTGTACGGGACGCGGCCGATCGTCATGGAGCATCCTGTCCACCGTTTGCCGCAAATCATGCTGCAATCCGGGTCGTAATGGGGGAATACAGATGATCGTACTCGTGACAGGCGGCGCTCGCAGCGGCAAGAGCACCTTCGCGGAAAAATACGCGGCCCATCTGGGGCAATCGGGCGTCTATATCGCCACCGCGCAAGCTTTTGACGAGGAGCTGCAGGAGCGCATAGCCAGGCATCGCGAGCGCAGGCGAACGAGCGCGTTTTGCTGGGAGACGATCGAGGAGCCTTACGCCCTCGCAGACGTGATCCGCTCGCTTGGGCAACGGGACGAGCTGGCGCAAAAAAAGGCGGTCGTCGTGGTCGATTGCCTGATCGTCTGGCTGTCCAACTGGCTGATTTGCCACGAGCAGGACGAGGCGTTCGCGCGCACGCTTGCGCAGGCAGACGAGCTGATTGCGGCTGTAGAGGACTTTCCCGGGACGATTTTGTTTGTCACAAATGAAGTCGGGGCCGGACTGGTGCCGGAGTATCCGTTAGGGCGCATGTTCCGCGATCTGGCAGGCTTGATGAATCAGCGGCTGGCGACGGTGGCCGACCAGGTGTTTCTGCTCACAGCAGGCATTCCGCTGGAACTCAAAAGCAGGGCGTTTCGCTTTTAGGCAGGGGAAAAGACGGTTTCGCGTCGTCTTTTTCCCTTTTTTGTGCTATACTATAAGAAAAGCAATGGAAAGGATCAGGATACCATGCGTCCCCATAGGACGATCTGGAAACGGTATGACCTCTCCTACATCTAGCTTCGTAGTAGTCGACCGTCACTTGGACGACTAGCCTACTACGAAAGCGAGGCCCTTTGTATGAGTAGCGACTTATACTTGCGATGTTCCTCCGTAGTCGGTTGGTCGTCTGTGCCAAAACCGACAAAAATGCGAGGAATCGATGATGAGGAGAGCGCTGCAATTTACTCGACGTTACGGTATGATTTTGTTTGGAGCATGTTTGCTTGCTTTTGCGTATTATCACATCAACTTTCAGAACCACTTGTCTGAGGGCGGCTTCGTCGGCCTGGGGTTACTGGCCAAATACGCCTTTGACCTGTCGCCAGCGATGATGATTTTACTCTTGGACATCCCGCTGTTTCTGGTTGCCTGGTTAGTGCGAGGGCGTCAGTTCATCTGGGACACGATCTTTGCCTCACTGGCGTTTACCGGGTTTTATGAACTGTTCGAACAGTTTTCCCCGATTGTGATGGATATGAGCAGAGTGATGCCGCTCGCTTCTGTGTTGTCCGGGGTATTGACCGGACTCGGCACCGGGCTGGTTCTGCGCTACGGAGCTGCGACAGGCGGCGACGATATTTTGTCCCTGTTGCTCAGCAAGTACACAGGATTGTCGATCGGTACGATTTTTCTGTTGCTGGACGCCATGGTGTTGGGCCTGTCGTTCTGGTATGTACCGATGAAAGAGATGCTCTACACCATTTTGGCCGTCGTCATCTCCAGCCAAGTGATTACCTGGACGGTGAATGCCGGCGGTGCAGGAATCGCTGTGGAGGAAGAGGCGCACGGACATGGCAACGTCTCGATGACACACCAATGATGAGAAATCCAGTTGAAAAACATGCCTATACAAAAGCGCGAAAAAGGCCAGGTCGGTTTACCAGTCGACTTGGCCTTTTCCCTGTTCCTGTACATAACGACACGGGGAAGTAGTGGATACTAACCCATACGTAAAGCTGTCTGACGGAAAGGACGGGGTCTGCATGAGCGATCGTTTTTTTGGCAAC
This sequence comes from Brevibacillus sp. NSP2.1, assembly GCF_000470975.2. NCBI lineage: Bacteria > Bacillati > Bacillota > Bacilli > Caryophanales > Paenibacillaceae > Brevibacillus > Brevibacillus sp. NSP2.1. The sequence goes on from NZ_CP048274.1 coordinate 1,954,894, forward strand.
TACAAAGCGTTCGTGGTCATCCCGGAAAAAAAACAAAAGGCGGGGCCGAAAGCGTTTGATCCGAGCGACTACACCCGCCACTTCGTTCTCACATTTTCCTTGTATGATTCGCTGATTGCAAACTGGAAGGAAGCCGCCAAGTTCAAAGTCCAGCCGCGACAGGGCCTGGCGCGAGTCGTCGACGACTTTAACCTCAAGCATGGCGGCGATGCTTACCTGCAAATTTTGGAGATGGAGGAGGACCAGTCCTACTTTGTGCTGGCGCTGTCCTGCAAAACAGCCAGCGATCAGGAGCAGGCGGTCATGAACCGGATCACCCATCTGCTGGAAAAAGATTTCGCGACGGACCTGTTGATCGGAGAAACGTGGTACCAGCTTATTGGCACCAAAGGCAAGTTCGAGCGCAAGCTGTTCTCCTACAGCATCCAGCCGTACCACTAGCCGCCGAAGTAGTCGGCGAGACCGTCCACGATCGCTTGCGCTGCTTTTTCCTGGTAAGCGGCAGTGCGAACGAGCTGCTCGTCTTTCGGATTCGACAAAAAGCCAAGCTCAACAAGCACAGACGGCCTGTCGTTTTCGCGCAAAACGTGGTAGTCGCCGAAAGAAATGCCGTTGCTCTTCAAGCCGATCCCGCCTGCCAGACGAGTCTCGATGCTTCGCGCGAGGTCGTAATCTTTGTTTTGCGCGTAAAAAAACGTCAAGGTCCCGCTGTTCGGCTTCGTGGAGGAGTTGTAGTGAATACTGACAAAGGCGTCCGCCGCCTTCGCTTCGCTAATGGCTACCCGCTGGGCGAGAGAAGGCTTTTCCGCATCGCTCGTCCGGGTCAAAATCACCTGTGCCCCTCGCTGGCGCAGCTTGCTCGCCACCAGCAGCGAGGTTTGCCGATTCAGCGTCTTTTCTTCGGTACTCCATTTGGTTCCGAGCGTCCCCACGTCGCTTCCTCCGTGCCCCGGATCAATGACAATCACTTTTCCCCGCAATCCGCCTGACTTGTTGCTGCTGCTTGCGACGCGGTTGCTTGTCCCCTCGCGGATGTACATGGACGATACCCAGCCTGTTTTTCCATCGGCGGTTCTGGTTTGCAGCCAGTCGGCCTGCTTTTTGAGTATCTCAACCTGTGTGCCCATGGCGAGCACATGAAGGATGTCGTGCTCCAGCCCAGGGCCTTTGCGCATGCGCAGGGCATCCGCCGCTACGGTCCCGGTCTTTTTGCTTGCCGACGCAGCAGGAGCGGGAGCAGGAGCTGGCGAGGCAGCAGTGCCTGCTTTGCCTTTTTGCAAATAATAGCCGGCTACCCAGCCGCTCGCCTGCTGGTATTTGATTTTGACCCAGCCATGGGAATCTTCCGAAACGACAGCCACAGTAGTGCCGTATTTCAGCGTGGCGACGACGGACGACTGGAGGGACGGTTCGCTGCGAACGTTCAGGGAAGTCGCGACGACTTTTGCCTGGGAAGAATTTGCTGTTGCTTGCGTCGGCTCCATGAGCGCGGGCCATGCCAAAAGCGCCGTCAGCAGGCCCGCTCCCAGGAGTGACGCTGTTTTTGCGGTTAGTTTCATGATGTGTACCTCTGGTCTCGATTGTCTGTCTCTCTTTGGACAATGATAAAGGGAAACGAAATCGTCCAGTAGTGCATTTTTTCCTGATTTTTCTTAGGAAATTAGTGGAGGGGAGGCGCGTAGCGGGCCAAAGCGTTTGCCGCCGACTCGGCCATGCGCCGTTTGAGCTGGTCGTTTTCCACTACTTTTACCCGCAAACCGAGAAAGCGGAGGCGCGACAAAATAAACTCCTGCTCGTCTTGCAAAAAACGGAGCGTAATCGTGTACTCCTGCGTGTCCGGGTCGTAGGCGACTTCTTTGTCGAAGCAGGAAAAGGCGTACAAAATGCGCTGCAGCTCCGGGTTGTAGCGGCGCACGACCTGAATTTTCGCCGTTTGTCGGCGCGCCGCGAGCATGTTTTCGATCACGGGCAAGAAACTGTCGTACCACGCGTCCTCGACGTAGATTTCCTTCGCGGAACGGATGAGCGACAGCGGCGTTGTGAGCAGATGCTCGGAATCGAAGGTCAGCCAGATGAGATACCAGTCTTTTTTGGCGAGCGAGAACTCCAGCTTGTACGGGACGCCGCGCTGGTTGCGGTAGGCCCGGCCGTTTCGGGTGCCCGCGTGGATCAGGATGTGGTTTTTGCCGAGAATGATCCGGCGCAGCTTGCGGACGAGCGGATGCCAGACGTTCCGGGTTCGCGCTCCGGCTTTTTCGATGAACAGCTCGCGTTCGTCAGCCGGCGCGTAGGCGGCTGTCAGTTGTTGCAGCTTGGACAGCGTCCCGGCTTCGAAAAAGCTTTGCGCCGCCGGGTGCTTGAGCATCATGGCGAGCCACGCCTTTTCGTGCGACGTCACCGGGTACAAGCCAGCCTCGTCCAGCCGGGTGACGAGCTGATAGTTGTGGATTTTGTCAAACAGATTCATAGTAAGCGAGCAGCTCCTTCCATTCCTTTTGAAATTGCCTGCGCAAAAAGAGCGGCTCCAGCACCTCGCAACTGGAACCGAAGCTGCGAATCCACGGCGTGATCTCCAGCGTGCTGTTGACCGTAATTTCGTAGAGGAAGCTTTCCCTCGTCTCTTCCGTAATCACGCCCCACTGGCCCTGGGCCTCGACCCGTTCCTTGATGAACGAGTGCGGCGTCCCTTTGGGCTGGAAAAATTTCAGCCGGATCGTCACAGGCTCCCCCGTATCAATCAGCCAACTGTGTTGAATGCGCTCGTCTACGCGCGCCTGCATGCGCGAAAAAACGTCCGGCGCAGCCTGTCGGCCGAGAGCAAGCTGGGTGATCCCTTCCACCCGGTACTTTCGCAGCGGTCTTTTTTCGCTTTCCTGGGCGAGCAAATACCAGCGTCCGTACTGATGGTCAAACACGACCCGCAGCGGATATACATTCTGCGGCTTGCCCGAGGAGTCGCGCAGGAAGGCGGGGTTCGTGTTTTGCGAATCGTAAAATTTGCGCCGTTTGGGCGTGAAGTAGCAAAATTCCACCATTCTTTGCTCGGCGATCGCAGTGGCGAGCAGCAGCGCCTGATGCTCGTCGAGGATGCGGGACACAAAGTGGTACTTGTACAAAAAGACGGCCCAGTCCTCGCGCTCGAGCCGGGTGTCCAGGCAGCGCTTGACTTTATGGCGCAAAAGGTAGCCGGGCACAGCGGGGAGCTGGGTGTTGGCCATGACGTCGATAAAGTCATGCAGGTCCAACAGCTCGTCATCGGCGAGCGAATTCCACAGCTCCTGGTCAAAATGATAAACATAAGGCCGCGCGTCGCCGCTCTTTTTGATGACGGCCAGCTCTTCCAAGTATTTCAAGTCCTGGCGCAACGTTTTTTCGTCCGGCACTTCGCCCGTCGGAGTCGCGAGAAACGCGTCCAGCAGCTCCTTGATCGAGCGCGGCTGCTGGCTGAGCTGCTCGAGGATGCGGGACAGCCGCTCTACCTCCGATTCCTTGAGCGATTTGGCGTGGTAGAGGAACATCAAAAAATTGTCTGTCACAGCAAAGTAGTTGTAGCGAAGCTGCGCGTAGTAGCCTTTTTTCTCGCTATCTGTCACGTGCTGGTAGAGGGTGGACTGAATCTCCCTGAGCTTTTTCACGGTTTTGTCCAGCGTATGGACGGAAATGCCCAGCCGCTCCGCCAACTGCTGGCGGTTGTACGCCCCTGCGGTCAAAAACATCAGGCGCAGCAACTGCAATTCTTTGTCAAAGCCTTCTTTTGCCATCCGCATTCATCCTTATCTGTGCGGTAATTTCCAAATTAGTCCTCATATTACGAAAGCGGGGGAGCACAAGTCAAGACGTGGCGACGATTTTGCCAAAAATAGCGGGTCGTAATACTTTTGCCATGTTCAGCCATGGAAAAATCAGCGAAGATAGCAGCAAGAGAAAGCCGTCGCGTTGTCTGCTGGCGCGGCTCGGCAAGGAGAGGAGCAACAACGAAAATGAAAACGATCGATCACGGGAATTGCCATCGGGAAGTGCAGCTTGGCGCTGGCTCCGTTCACGTGTTTGCCAATGACGAAGTGTTTGCCACATTTGGGCAGCGCGTGTTCGAGATGGCGGAACATAACTTGCGCATCCCTCGCAATGTGTACTTTTCCTATACGCCGGATGCCCATGTCGGAATCGGGACGTGCATCGGGACGACGGCCGTCTGGAATATGCATGACGGGTTTGTGTCGCCCTCGATTGTCGGCTCGGATATCGGCTGCGGCATGCGCGTGCACCTGACGCCGCTGCATCGGGATGAGCTGAAAGACAAGCAATTGAAGCGCGAGCTGATTCAGGCGATTGAAACGTACGTGCCGACGACGGAGCGCGGGCAAACGAGCTACACCGATATTTCCCTCGAAGAAGTGGTGAAGCATGGCCTGAACGGCCTGCCTGCCGCGTATTTGGCGGAGCCGGCGGGCGAGCCGGGCGGGGTGAGCCGCTCCTTGACTCATGTGGAAAAGCATACATTTGCCTTCGATCACGCGGCGCTTGCGCACATCCCGGCCAAGTCGTGGCAAAGAGCGTGGGGACAGCTCGGCACGCTCGGCGGCGGGAATCATTTTATCGAAATCCAGTCGCTCGAAATCGCGGAGGACAACCGGGAGATCGCACAGGAATGGGGCTTGTTCGACGGGCAGGTCGTCATCATGATTCACTCCGGCTCCCGCGCCTGGGGCGCCATGCTCGGACGGGATTACACGAAAAGCTTCAAGGAAGCGATGTTCAAGTGGGGGATTGAAAATCCGGAGCCGAGCCTGGTCTACGCCCCGATTGATACAGAGGAAGGCAAGCGATATTTGAACCTGATGTACTCGGCCTTGAATTACGCGGTGGTGAACCGCCATCTGATCGGCTATGCGGTCGAGCGGGCTTTCCGGGACGTGCTGGGAAAAGACTTTTCCACGCCGGTCCTGTACGATTTGATGCACAATTACGCCTTGCAGGAATATCACCGCAACACGCCGATGCTCGTCCATCGCAAAGGGGCGACCAAAGCGCTTCCGGCTGGCCACTTCCAAAATCCGAAGGCGTACAAAGACGTGGATCAGATTATTGATTCCGTCGTGGGGGCAAAGCTGGCGACAGTCGTAGCCAAGTGCAAGCCGCTCGTCGCGATCAAAGGAGTATGAGCCGAGATGGTTTCCGCTGCCGGGCGGGAGCCATCTTTTGCTTTCCTTTTGGCAAAATAGGTTCGAATGTAACATAAATTGCACCGCTTCCCCAACCGATATGAGAAAAGAGACCAAATAGGGGAGATAGGGGAACAGCTATGGCTACATACTACTACTTCACCTGCCAAAAGTGCCGGACCCGGGGGGGAGTTTTCGGCGAACAACCTTGGGGGTGGGGGAACTTTGACATGATCGAGTCCTTTAAGTTCCTGGCTCATCACATTCGCACGTGCGGGGAGGAGCACATCCGCGTCATCTCGGAGGAAGTGGACGAATACATCGATCAGCTTCACGGAGAGTACAACACGTTCCTGGAGCAGACGAAGCATATTTTTCCGCACTCGAAGGATTGGGAGTTTCTCGACCGCTGGAAGTCGCTAAAAGTTGAGGAATTAAAGGAAAAATGGGTAGAGGAAAACCGGATTGCCCACCCGGATGACCGCTTGAAGATTTACGGCACGCTTGTGGAAGTGGAAGTTTTGCAAAGAAGGGCCGGACGCGTTTCCTTCCTGGCGACCGTGACGGACCGTGAGAAAACAGCGTGGAGGCTTTCTGCCACCATGCCCGAATTGCCTGCGCTCGAGCAATCCTATATCATCATAGGAGTAAGACAGGATCATCCGGAGCTGGGGGAGATTGTGGAAGTGTTCAAGATGATTCCCCAGTCTGCAGATACGAAAGAGAGGGATCGCTAGGATGAAGCTTGAGTCCATCGGCAAACTGCTGGAAACAGTACGAAAGCGCAATCCGCTGGTGCACAACATCACAAACGTCGTCGTGACCAACTTCACGGCCAACGGCTTGCTCGCCCTCGGCGCGTCACCTGTCATGGCTTACGCCGAGCAGGAAGTCGCTGATATGGCGAAAATCGCAGGGGCACTCGTCCTGAACATGGGAACGTTGAACGAACGCGAAGTAGAAGCGATGCTGATCGCCGGAAGCTCGGCCAACTGCCACCAGGTCCCGGTGCTGTTTGACCCGGTAGGCGCAGGCGCAACCCCGTACCGCACGGAAACCGCGCAAAAAATCGTGCGCGAGCTGGACGTGACCCTCATTCGCGGAAACGCGGCAGAGATTGCCAACGTCATCGGAGAGGCGTGGGAGATCAAAGGCGTGGACGCAGGCGAGGCGGGCGGAGACGTCGCAACGCTGGCAAAAGCGGCGGCGCAAAAGCTGAAAACGGTCGTGGCGATTACCGGAAAGGTCGACGTCATTGCCGACGGCAGCCGGGTGTACGCCATCCATAACGGCCATCCGATCTTGACCAAAGTGACAGGCACGGGCTGCTTGCTGACTTCAGTGATGGGCGCATTTGCCGCTGTGGAAAAAGACACGCTGTTAGCCGGAGCCGCCGCGCTCGTCACATACGGTGTCGCCGCCCAGCTCGCCGCGCAAAAGACGGCCGACGAAGGGCCGGGCAGCTTCCAGATTCAGTTTTTGAATGCCCTGTCCGTCGTGACCGCCGACGATGTGCACCGCCTGGGGGTTATCGAGCAGGTGGGGCTGTAGGCGAAAAGCGTGTAGGCGTGCAGGCATCTGTCCGTGCGATTTGCGGCAGCCTGTCGTTGTTGGGGGAGAGGGGATTCCTCCTGTTCCAGTTAAAATTTCTTCGTATTTTAAGAAGGAAGCGGATAAGGAGAGAGCTAAGAGAGTGGGTGCGTGACGAACAGGGGGATGCAGTGGGCTTCGTGCGGAGCGGCCGCGTGACGGACAGATGGATGTAAAGGGTTTTCGTGCGGAGCGGCCACATGCCGGACAGGCGGAAGTAGCGGCATTCGTGCGGAAGCGGCCACATGCCGGACAGGCGGAAGTAGCGGCATTCGTGCGGAGCCGTCACGCGCGGGACAAGCGGAACTAGCAGGCTTTTGTACAGAGCGGCCCGCTACTCGCAAGCCGCCACTCCGTTGCTTCGCTTTGCCATGCGCGGTTTGCATGGCTTTTTTGTACCGGACGAATTGTCAAGACAAGTGCGACAGAGCTTCCATGAATGATTCGTAAGCGGTCTTCCAACCCAGACATTTTCTTGGCCGATTGTTAATGAGCTCCAAGGCCTGAATCAGTTCCTCCTCGGAGACTTCGGCAAAATCCTTGCCTTTGGGAAAAAATTCTCGCAGAAGGCCATTTGCGTTCTCGTTCGTGCCCCTTTGCCAGGAAGAGTAGGGATCGGCAAAGTAAATGTTTACGCCATGTGCTGACTCCAGCCGTTCGTAACAGGCAAACTCTTTGCCACGGTCAACGGTAGCTGTTTGAAACGATCCTTTCGGTAACGACTCAGCAACGAAACCAAAGGCCTTTTCCATGGAAGCCGAGGTACGATCAGGCATCTTTACGGCAAGGTAAAAGCGTGTCTTGCGCTCAGCGAACGTCGCGACACACGCCTTACTTTTTCCACGGCTGGAAACAACCGTATCCAGTTCCCAATGACCAAAGCTCTCACGCTTTCGTACTTCCTTGGGTCGCTGCCGAATGGACTTTCCTACGTTGAAACGACCACGTGTTTCGATTGGTCTCCGGCGTTTCCCTTTGTGGCGCAAAACGGTGGTATCTCCTTTAACCAAAAAGCCCTGATACAGCCAGCGATACATCGTTTTAAACGACACTTTCTGTTCGGGGCATTCCTGACTCATCCGTCCGGCAATCTGCTCGGGAGACCAGGTCTGCGCCAGCTTACTGGCAATGTAATGCTCACGTTCAGGAGTCCGCTTGCCTCTGGGAACAGACCGTTCGCGACGTTTCTCGTAAACCTCTTGCGCGGCTTCTGCCTGATATTCCCCTGCCTTACAACCCCGTTTTAACTCACGGGCAATGGTAGCATGATGCCGTTTGAGTTCTCTGGCAATGGCGCGGGCAGACCAACCCAAACGATGAAGGAGTGCTAGCTCACTACGCTCTGTTATGCTAAGATGTGTATAACTCATGATTGATTCTCCTGTGTAAATGGTGTTGTGGTGACTTCATTTTACACGAATCAATCATGGGCCGTTTTTTTATCTAGGTGTCGCACTTGATATTACAATCTGTCATATGGCTAGGATTAGGATAGGTAAGTTAGGGCGTAGCTGTAGTTTCGCAGCGTATAGGATAACAGCTTCTTCTGGTGCTCCGAGAGCGCGAGGAATACAAATTCTACTTGATCATTTTCAAACGGGCGGACATAAAAGCAGGAAATTCCATGACAAATAATTTCTTTCTTTAACGTCAGTGCTGCACTGGCATCGGTTCGTATATGCACTTCCACGGCCTTGTACCCTCCTTGGACATTCACTAGAGTACCAAAAAAAGCCAAAGGAAAAACACGGGAGTTATGGCAGATTCATGTCCAAGGTGTTACCATTTTTTGTATGAAGAATGACAATCGTGACAATTCGCAAAACAGCCTATTTCAAGTCGTCCGGAATGCATTTGGAGCGGGAAAAATAGGCGGAAATCATCGCGGCCACCCTGCCCTTTTCCGTGTTCATGTCGATTTTGTTTTGCAAGCAGCGCAAAAGCTCCTGGTCGCAGCTACAGGAAAAATAGCCGCGCTTTTGATAGCAGCGGTCGTGCTTTTTGCAGCAGCGGTCGATATCGTCAATCGGGGCGCCCGGCCCCGAACAGCCCGGGCCGCACCAGTTTCCGTACAAACAAGGAATCCGACCTGCCCGCCGTCTTCTTCTGCCCACCAGCCATCACTCCGCATCGTCAATGATTATTGGTAGCATATTGGAAAAGCGGGGAAGTTGCTTTAGGCAATTTCCACGAAAATTGACGCAAAAACTTGCGAGGCAGAGCGGAGAGAGGGTGGTGTCATGGCGGTCGCTGCCAGGACGAGAACGCCAGCGGGGAGCCGCTTCGTTTTCACAGATTTGCACGCAGAAAAACTTTTAAAATACTCCTTGAAATCGGCTGTTAGATATGATAGATTAGTTCTTGCCCGAGCGATATGCGAACAGGGCAAGCGGAAAATTTGGATGGATGTCCGAGCGGCCGAAGGAGCACGATTGGAAATCGTGTAGGCGGGGTCGACCCGTCTCGTGGGTTCAAATCCCACTCCATCCGCCATCATGGCCCGTTGGTGAAGCGGTTTAACACAGCAGCCTTTCACGCTGTCATACAGGGGTTCGAATCCCCTACGGGTCACCTAGTTCCCCCACAAAGCGAAGTGGATGCGTTGTAACAACGCCGAGTACTTTGCGGGGCCCCAACAACTGGTTGGAACCCGACTTTTGTCGGGGAAGAGTGGAGGCTTAGCTCAGCCGGGAGAGCATCTGCCTTACAAGCAGAGGGTCGGCGGTTCGATCCCGTCAGCCTCCACCATTTTCATATTTGCGGTCGTGGCGGAATTGGCAGACGCGCTAGATTCAGGTTCTAGTGGTGGCAACACCGTGGAGGTTCAAGTCGAACCAGCCGTATCATATCAGCATATTTAAGGGTTTTAGGATGCTCAGAGAATTAAGTGGGCTGACTGAAACCCTTTTTGCCTACTTATGACCACTTTCTTCCGATGCAAAATCATCGTGGAAGGAAGTGGTTATTTTGTTGCTCAAATTTGCTGTTCAGGAATTTTTAGACGACAGAGAATATAAGAACCTGTCCAAGAACACAATCGAAACATATCGGATTTTCCTAAAGGATTTTCAAAACTTTTGCGTCTCCCAAAGTATCATCAATCTTCACGAAATCACATCGGGAACAATCAAGAGTTATTTGCTGATGTGTCAAAAGGAGCAGGGAAACAACGCAACAACTCGAAACACAAAGCTTCGGACGTTGAAGACGTTCTTTAATTACCTCGAACAAAACGAAGTAATTGCCACAGGCAAAAACCCGACAAAGAAAATGGCTTATGCCAAAGAGGAAATAAAGATTGAAGTCTTTACCGACGCTCATATTTCGCAAATGTTGAGTTATTTGAGACGTGTAAAAAGACGTGAACGGACATTCCATGCCTATCGGAATTACGTCATGATTATTTTCCTTTTGGGTTCTGGTTGTCGCCTTGGGGAAACTGTGAATTTGCGCTGGAACGATGTGGATATGGTCAACGGGGTTATCACCGTTTGGGGCAAAAAGCGAGAAGTGAGCAGTATACCAATTACGGAAAAGCTTATCAAGGAGCTTGCTGAATACCGCTTGTATTGTGAAAAGTATTTCGGCAAGGTGGGCGAGTATGTATTTGTGACTGACGAGAATAAACAGTTGTCGCCAAATTCAGTTAAGTGCATGTTCAAGAAGCTTAAAAAGGTCTTTGATTTTAAGGATGTTCGTTTATCTTGCCATACTTTCCGACACACTTTCGCTCATCGGATGTGCATGAACGGATGTGACGTTTTTACTCTTCAAAGGATGTTGCGTCATACTGAAATCGAAATGACGAGCCGTTACATCTCCATGTGGGGAACTGCATTGAAGGAGCAGAACGACAAATACAATCCATTGAACCATTTAGAGGTTTGAGGAAGAACGGTAAGAACAATTAAACGCATGAGGGCTTCCAGAAGGCTTTCTAAGCCTGTTTTATAGTGGGAGAAGAAATACCTTGTCCTTGTAGCTGTAAAGCCGTACAGGGCGAAAATGAGCGTTTGACAGTGGATGGTTAAACCGTTGTGTCAGAATATGAATATGACGTTCCGAACCGAAGTGGTAAAGAGGGAGATGAATGACATCTCCCTCTTTACGTTCCCCATTCAGCACCATATTGGATTATCTTTGGAACTAGCGTCTGAGAATTATCAGTAGTAAGTAATTGCGGAGTCAATACGAGCGTAAACAGCATGTTAGATGCAATTAAAACTTTAGCTAAGGTTTTCATTAACTCACACCTCCGTAAAAGCGTTTAGCACTACATTACATTATATTACCAAAAGTACGACTTGTCAAATATGTCAATTTTTGGGTATAATGATAGGAGCTACTATTACAGATAAGGAGGTATTATTCGATGGCAAATGTAACAGACAAAGAAACACATCTAATCTTACAGCACATCATTAACAAGATTGAGGAAAATAAGTGGGAAGAAGCGAAGAAACAGTTCGACAGTTTGGAAGCAGAGCAAATTGAAGTAGAGGACAAGAGTATCTATTGGTGGGCAAGCGCTCGCTTCAATCACAGAAGTCAGAATTTTGCTGTTGCAGAAAAACAGTATCTACTGAGCATTTCGTTAGCTAAAACAGCCTATGAGGAAAAAGCTAATGCTACAGACTATGTTAGGGTACTTTCCTCGATGGGGCTATTTTACTCTCAATTTGGCGAAGCCAATAAAGCAGTTCCATATTTGATGACTGCGAATCAGTTGATAGATAGACATGAAATTGGAGGAGTTCAAAGGGTTCTTACATACTATTCAAAAGGTGTTATGCATGGAGTGCTGGATGAGTATGTGTCAGCGATTGAATGGCTAAAGCGTGCAGAAGAATTGAATGTTTCGTTGAAATTGCTTTATAATGGGGCAGACATACACATAGTAATGGGAATATGTTATCACAAGTTGTCACAATTCGAGGATGCTGAGAGAAGCTTCTTGAAAGTGCTGGATATTCTGAAAATCATCCCAGATGAAAAGCTAGAAGCAGTTCTTGACCTGAATTTAGGAAGACTTTATAGAAGAACAGGTCGGTACGAAGAAGCACTCGAACATCTTCACTCTGCCTTAGAACTACATCAAGAGGCTGACAGAAAGCACTCGGTTAAGAATACCACCCTAGAATTAGCAAAAGTGTACCGTTTAATTGGTCAGTTAGAAGAATCCAAAAGACTTTGCTATTCAGTCCTTGAAGATTGCACCACGGACGAACTTTTAGCTGAAACTCAGTACGCTCTTGCGGAAACGCTTTATTGTGACAAGCAGTTTGATGAAGCTCTTAAAAACGCAAAGCTTGCATTGCAGTATTTCAAAAAAGACCCAAATAGACTTGAATTTGCAAATAAGACTTATGAACTGATTGTAAAAATATACGAGAAGAGTGATTCATGAGCAACGGAGGTGAGATACAATCACCTCGTTTTTTGTTTGAGCCTAGCTTCTAATTATTTTGTAAATATAAAATGGGCCACTAGCGTTGCATTAATCTTTTCATACCATTCAAAATCATCATAACTTTCAGCGTTCAAGTGTTCTCAGGCATAAAAAAATCCTTTACACTGGAAAGGTCAGGTAGTTCCTGTCCAAATCCAACGCAAAGGATAGACCATGGACAAGAATACCCTATTTTCTTCATTTGGTAAATACATTTCACCCATTAATATTGTGAAATTTCAACAACGGATAGACGAAACGGATCAGGACAAGTACGTGAAAAAGTTAACGACCAAAGCATATCTACTCCTGTTTTTGCATGCTCAACTTCAGCAACGAGAAGGACTCCGAGCCATTGCAGATGATGTTTTATCAAAGAAATTCCAGCGAGAGTTAGGACTGTCGTCGATTAGTCCCGCTCAGCTTAGTCGCAAAAACAATCGAGTAGATCCAGCTTTGCTTGAAGAAATATTTGTTGACCTTGTAGGGCAAATTCAGAGACACTCGGGCAACACGTATTCCCTTCGAAAAGACATGAAAATCATTGATTCTACAACGATTGGGCTGTGTTTGCAGAAGTACAAATGGGCAACTTTCCGTAAAACCAAGGCTGGCATCAAACTTCATCTTCGTCTCGTCTTTGCCGACCAGGGGGATGTGTATCCTGAAAAAATAACCATCACGGGTGCCAAGTCCAATGACCGCACTCAAATGGAATCGTTGATTGATGAGATCGGTATGATGTACGTCTTTGATCGAGGGTATGTGGATTATGAAAAATTTGATGAATACACGGACAAAGGCATCTTTTTCGCTTCTCGTCTAAAAGATAACGCCGAAATCCGTCATCTTTATGAATTCAAAATCCCCTTGGAAAGCTCCGTTTTATCGGATTCCATGATCCTTCTTGGAACGCCTCAAAAGCGGGTAGATAACGTGCTGCGACTCATTGAAACGCTTGATTCGAAGGGAAATCTCATTCGAATCATTACGAATCGGTTCGACCTGGAAGCAGAAGAACTCAGCGACATCTATCGTTGGCGTTGGCAAATTGAGCTGTTTTTCAAGTGGATAAAGCAGCATGTAAAGATCAAGAACTTCTATGGAACGAGTGAAAATGCGGTACGAAACCAAGTATTACTCGCACTCATTGCCTACTGCCTGTTGCTCCTTGTCAAACTGGAACAAAACAGTCAGCACAGCTTGTTGCAGATCAGGAGATGGCTAAAAGTGTTTCTTTGGCAAACGTTCGAACAATGGATAGGTAGAATGAATTACCAGTCCAAACGAACATCCAGAGGGCGACAGAAAAGGAATTAGGTATTGGTTGCTGTTATCACGATTGTAATAAATGTATAAAACTACCAAATGGACAGTGGCTACCTTTTGCTTGGTTGCTGCCGTTTTTGGTTGTGTAGCTGAAAATGTCATTCAGAATACTTCGACAAATTACGAACGCATTTTTTATGCAACGCTAGTGAAAATGGGCAGGTATTTAAACCTGCCCATCATCTATTGCTTTCCTGCCATGAATGTGATAATCCCTATGGCAGACAACATAACACCAACCCCCACAATAGACCACATAATAATTTTCCACTTTCTTGCCATATCGTCATTTCCTTTCAACGCCTTCATTCCAACTCCAAAACCTATTTCCTTGACTAAGGATTAATCGGTCAAGCCATCTTTCAAAGCCTTCTAGAAGCTCTGTACGTTCCCCGACTCCGATGATAATTATATAATCTTCTCTACCATTTTTAACTTTCTCACTGTCGATATACATATATTCACCGTGTCCGTAGAAAGTCCCCATGTGATACCAACTATGAGGAAATGTATTGTCTCTACTAGGACGTGTCTGAAAACTAAAGAAAATGTGGTATGATTTAGGAAAAACGAATGGAGCAACGAGCATGATTCAAAGACGGTACGAAATAAACGATGAACAGTGGGAACAAATTCAGGACATGTTCCCCCCCTATCGAACAGGACGTCCGTCCAAATTAAGTAATCGTACCATGTTTAATGCCATTCTTTGGATTGCCCGAAGTGGTGCGGCTTGGCGAGATTTGCCGGAAGAACGTTATGGTTCATGGAAAACGGTCTACAGTCGCTTCTGCAAGTGGAGAGATACCGGATTACTTGTCGCCATCTTCCAAGCTCTTCACGTAGAACCTGACTTTGAAAACTTGAGCATCGATTCTACATCGGTCAAAGCTCATCAACACAGTGCGGGTGCTAAAAAAACGCAGAAGGACACGAAGTAAATCAGCACATAGGCGTCAGCCGTGGCGGAAAGACAACCAAACTTCATACCGTCGTCGATGGATTAGGGAATCCCCTCGCTTTTCTTCTCACGGGGGGGCACGTCTATGATTCCGTTCCAGCGATCAATTTGCTTCAAGGGTTTGATCTTACGGGAAGCCATATTGTTGGTGACAAAGCCTACGGCTCAGAAGGCATTCGGCATTGGATTACGGCTAAGCAGGCAGCGTACACCATCCCGCCTAAAGCGAATAATAAAAATCCTTGGAAAGTGGATTGGTACCGCTATAAAGAACGGCACTTGGTGGAGTGCTTCTTCAATAAAATCAAACATTTTCGACGAATCGCTACTCGTTACGACAAGCTGGCCAAATCATTCCTAGCGTTTGTATATGTCGCGTCCATCTTTAAACTAACTCAATAATGAGTTTTCAGACACATCCTAGCGTGATACTGCATTATTTCTTCGATTGAGTGTATAAAAATCTGATGCGTTTCACTTATAAACAAGCCAGCCCCATTGTGCATTGACAAAAACTCCTTGTAGCTGTCAGGCAACACCCATCCTGTTTTCTCTGTAAAGGATTCGATTTCTTCTTTTGATGCAGGGTTATTCCACTGAAACTCCACGTCAATCAAATCACCAGTATATTCTTCTTGAATGAGTGTATAGCCTTTGGATACTCTAACCTTCAATGAATCCAATATTGGCACTATGTCTGGTTGCATGAATTTCCCCTCCATAAGCGAACGCATAATTTGGTACATTTTACTGACATTTAATTTTTCAACTGCGACATTAAACAAGGCAGGTTGCAAACCTTGCCCTGTTACTCTTCATGGGATATTTTGAAAATAGTTACAGTCTCAAAATATAAATTCCTCATCTCATCTTCTTGAATACTTGGTTTAAGTTCTTTAAACCAATCTGCTTCTAAATCCTCATCATTAAGTACGTTTCCTCTCCAAAGGGACAATCCCAATTTAGGAAAGGTATATGAGTAGCCTAAAGAAGCATCTTCATTTCTATCATACGGTGAAATCTTATCTAGCATTTGCACGAGCTTGCTTGCTTTCGTATTAAACACATCAATATCTCTAAACAGACAATAGTAATAGTCTTTCAGTAAATTGGAGATATGAATATGGGACACTTTTCCATCTGCATCATATTCGCATTGGACATCTTCATAAAAATGCGGTTCAATAGATTCATTCTTACTCAACTGAACATATCTCTCGACTTCTTCTTTAGTCATTCCAAGCTTAATTACATCTATTGAGTGTCCTTCCTCAATAATTAAATTTTTCATATTTTCCCCCTAGTATCTTGGTAACGGAAAATCTGAACACAACCTTAAACTATTAGAAGAGTAAGGATGTGTTCAGATTAATGTTACTGTTATGTTACTTTACACCCCAAAATTGTAGTGCCAAGTAGGATGCCGCAACAATATAATCGTTATACTTATCTGCTAAGTTATTATATTTCCCTTCTGGGTCACTTACTCCTTTTAGACCATCTACTTCATATTTAAGTAAGCCCATGTAATCTTTGGCATTCATATATCGCACTTCTTCGTCTCTAAATCTTTGAGAAGAACTGTAGTTCCCCCAGTTAGGCGTTTTTACATGGTCATCATACATCATCCTAACAGCAGGAAACTGTCCAGTATTTTTGAAACCTGCTTTTTCTAATGAACTAGCCGCAACGATATGGTGTCTTTCACCGCCCAAAGCATCCATTGAACTATAGGAGCGAGCATCGAAGTTATATCTTTGCCAAGTGAACTTATTGTTACCACTTTTATTATCATATCTCCAAGTTGTTCCATCCTCAACTACAGTTATATCATATTCAAAATAATCTGAAACAGCATCTTTGCTTTGTATCCACTTGAATACATTTCCAGTACCAACGCTTTTCTTATCGAATTTAATGCTATTATCGAACTTCCAATCTTTTCTTTGTTTATTGTACTTTTTCAATGTTCCAGATATCGAGTCAATTTTATCTTTGCCAACATTAAGAATGTCTACAGAAAAATCAGAACCACTCGTACTATAAGCAAGATACCAAACGTTACTAATCGCATTATCTGGTGAGCGTTCTACTAGCAAGTTTTCCTCGATAGTAATTTCTTGCGGTTCAGGCATCTTCAACCCTAATTCATTCACTATCTCCTGAATGTCACTATCACTAATTTCACGCAGGATTAAAGGTTTTTCCATCTCAGTAAAATCAATTTGCTCTGATAGGAAATTATACTTTTCGTTTCCAGTGCTTAATAGATGTTCAAATCCTTGCTCCGTAATGTAATCTGCAACATCTGGATGTTCGCTGATTTCATCTAACTTAATATTCTCAATCAGGGAAGGAGCTTCCTCTTGTGCAATCGTGATGTTAGAAAATACACTAGAAACTAACAGAAGACATAACAGCATGAGCGATGTGATTTTTTTGACACTCATCCAAACTCTACCTCCACAGATTATTTACTTTCTTTTCCAGTATATATTGTCATTTTTTGTATGTACATAGGACTTACGTCATATTGTCAACCATTCAATTAGGTAGGTTTACAATTAGTTCGCAGAGATTTAAAAATAAAAAGGAGATAGGTGCATTCCTGCCTTCTTACCACTTGAACCATGAAATTTGCACACGGTGAAATTCATTTGTGCTGAGTTTTGAGCGCGAATGACACTTAGAGGGGAGTCATCCATGCTCGAATGTGAGCAAAATTGACACAGTATAAACAAGAAGATAGAACTATAAAGAATAGATAAAGACGACGAGCGTTCTGCAACAGCATGTTCTATTTACAAAAACTACCTTTTTCCCAATTATGTCATTTTTTTCGTCACCTATTATAAATAGAGTTATATATTATACATATACTACTATAGAGATATAAGATTATAATAACTCTATTTATATAAGGCTCCGCAAAAAATGACATAATTGGAGAAAAAACAATTTTTTACAGGAGAATCTATCCTCGTGCTATTAAACGGTCTACAATAGCTCTATTTGCCCTCTCTGTGTTCGGGGGTATTGTTACTGCTCCCATACCTGTTTCATGTCTCAGAAGTCGATTCTGAGCGTCTGGTGATGTGATACGAATAGAGACATATCATGCGTCTTCTACCTCTTGAACTAGAGTTGTTCAAAACAGTGAACAAACGGTCGAGTTATCACTATTAGAAATGAGAACGAGTCAGCCACTTCTCGTTCCAACTGCGATTTTATCCAAGTGCATAATGGTGAACCCATCCTCCTAAAACAATTGGGTTCACCAATCACTCATTGATTCGGCAAGGATTCCTTGCCTTTTTCTTTGCATATATCATTCAAAAAAATGAATCCAACGTCCTTGCCTTCGGCATGGGTGTATTTTAATTCCAATGAAAGGAGTGATTACATTGGCAGAGATTAATGCTAGTGGTTATCAGTCAATTCGTGATTTTATTCAGTCAAAGTGGAAGTTCATTGAACTACGTGACATTACTGGTCAGGCAATCCTTCGGCTAGATACCTCTGATAGTCGGGTGTCTTGGACACATACAGCAGGTTCGCAAACACTTGAACTTACCATTGTTGTAAAAGGTGCTGATGCAGGAATTACATTGCCACAAACGTTTGCTTCGTCAGCGATTTACGATGTCGCTTCTGGTGGAAGTCCATATTCGGTTGAATCGTTCACGCCGTTCACGATGGAAGGAGCTGGTGACGAACTGACAGTGAAGCACCAAATCCAAGTTCCGAAAGTAACGTAAGGGGCGATGTAAATGCTTGGTACAGGAACACTATCAGACCCTTATCAAATTACTACCAGAAACGAGTTATCACAAATTGCCAATGATTATTCAGCACACTACATCTTGGTAAATGACATTGACCTAGCGGGAACGAACTGGATTCCATTGCCTGTCTACGACAAAAAAGGAGTTATGTTCACGGGTTCGCTTAACGGGAATTTCAAAAGAATCATCAACATGAAGATTGTCGGTGCTTTGAATGATTCCTACATTGGTCTGTTCAAGCGTCTGGGCAAAGGTGGGAGCATTAAGAATCTTGGATTGGTGAGTGTTGACATAAGCTCTCAGGGGCATTATACAGGTGCTTTTGCAGGTAATGATTATCAAGGCAGCTTTGAAAAAAATTATGTCACTGGAACAATCAAACTGACAGGCTCTTATAATTTCCTGGGTTCTTTTACAGGTCAGATGAACGAATCAAATTATAGCGACTGCTACAGCAATGTTAATCTGATTGGCGGTACAGGCGGTAACTATGGGGGCTTTGTCGGATACGCTCAAAAAGGCAGTTTTAAACGGTGTCTTGCACTCGGATACTACAATGGGATTGCTAATAACTGGACTTCTAGCGGTGCATTCTGTGCGAATCTGAACTGGGGAAATGCTACCTACCAATCTATTGTTGAAGATTCTCATTATGATTCGACTGTCAATCCGAAAGGAAATCCTGCTGGCGGTGTTACAGCAAAGACAACTGCTCAGTTAAAAGCGGGAACTCCATACAATGCGAACTGGTCAACAAACACATGGTCATTCGTTGCAGGGCAATATCCATCATTGATTGTTCCGTTGTCCACTTTAAAGGCGACCAAAACAGTTTCATCTCATGTTTCAGAGTTCATATCGTCACAAGTGTTAGAGAAAGTAACATCGAAAACAAGTGTGTCCCATGTCAATGAACTTGACATTGAATGGGAAAAGTTAATCAAGAGCAACAGAGAAGCATCCGCATACATGCGAGATATTGTTTCTGGTGCGAGTAGGTCAGTACAGGTGGTCAAGGTTACGAAAAATGCTGTGACTTCGTACATCGTCCCAATTACATCGGATGTTGAAACGATGGTACAAAAATTCAAAATGGGTAGTGCCACAGTGACTTCTAGTATTGAAGGCGTTTCAAGCGAAGCGCAAAGAGAGGTAACATCACTCAGACAAGCACTGACGTTCATTGATTCGATTGTAGGAAAGTCGGTCACTCCTGCATTAAGCGTGAACCAGATAGAGACGATACTCAATCATATCGAAAATGGCACATTGTCTGAGTATGTAATGAATCAAAATGCTGTTGCCATGCTCGATGGCGTGACAGCAGACAGTGATTATCAAAATAATTCAAGTACGAATGTTCTTGAAAACCAAACTCTTGCGGAGGTGAGATAAATGGCTTTGATTGGCGATACAGTCAGATTACGAGTTCGATTCAGGACATTTAATGGAAATGCAGTTGACCCAACAGATGTTAAATTGAGGGTATTAGATGGAAACGACTACGCAGAAATTGAAGTAATCCCAATGACAAATACTGACAAGGTTGATGTTGGTGTTTATGAACATGATTATATTATCCCTGATGGGGATTCTGAAACGCTTGTGTATGAGTTCTCTGGAATGTTCAATGGAAAGCCAATCCTTTCAAGGGGAAGTTTTAGCAGAACATTCGTGTAGGTGGTGATACAGAATGTTTGAAATTCCGATGGAAGCTATTGCTACACAGGGAATCTTTGCTATTCTATTCGTTTGGTTGCTAGTCAGTACGAAAAAGGAATCGAAAGAGCGTGAAGATAGATTAATGGCTCATGTTGAAAAGACTACGGAAACCTTAGA
Organism: Brevibacillus sp. NSP2.1; assembly: GCF_000470975.2. NCBI lineage: Bacteria > Bacillati > Bacillota > Bacilli > Caryophanales > Paenibacillaceae > Brevibacillus > Brevibacillus sp. NSP2.1. The sequence goes on from NZ_CP048274.1 coordinate 1,975,009, forward strand.
TGTTCTTAGCAATCGAATGGAGAGGGTCAGCACAAAGGTTGACCACATTGACATAAGACTAAGTGCTTTTGAAAGTAAGGACAAATAAAGGGGGCTATGTAAATGGCAGAAGAAATCATTGACGCTGTTGCTGATAGTGTAATTGCAGATGAAAAAACAAATGGTGAAGCAACGTCCTATACGGATGCTCAGATTGAGGACTTGATGAAACCACTTCGAGATGAGATTGAACGATTGAACAAGGAACGAGACGAGTCAGTTCCGAAAGCTGAAATCGAATATCAGAACCGCATGAAAGAACTCTGGCAAAAGGAAGTAAACCTTGAATTGAAACTGGAAGGTTTACACGATTTTGCGGAGTTCTTTTTTGTTGAAGAAGGTCATTATGAGGAACTGGAAGCAAAAATTAAGCGGTTCAAAGAGGTGCTTGGCAAACGTGACTTAAACAATGGGTTTGTTCCAGAAAGTCACAGAAGCGCAGACAAATATACGCTTGCTGAAAAGAGTAAGGATACCAAAGCCATGATTGGTTCTAAGTTGTCCAAGCTTTTCAAATAAATCGTACTAAGGAGATTGATATAAGATGAATACAACTAGGACGTGTCTGAAAACTAAAGAAAATGTGGTATGATTTAGGAAAAACGAATGGAGCAACGAGCATGATTCAAAGACGGTACGAAATAAACGATGAACAGTGGGAACAAATTCAGGACATGTTCCCCCCCTATCGAACAGGACGTCCGTCCAAATTAAGTAATCGTACCATGTTTAATGCCATTCTTTGGATTGCCCGAAGTGGTGCGGCTTGGCGAGATTTGCCGGAAGAACGTTATGGTTCATGGAAAACGGTCTACAGTCGCTTCTGCAAGTGGAGAGATACCGGATTACTTGTCGCCATCTTCCAAGCTCTTCACGTAGAACCTGACTTTGAAAACTTGAGCATCGATTCTACATCGGTCAAAGCTCATCAACACAGTGCGGGTGCTAAAAAAACGCAGAAGGACACGAAGTAAATCAGCACATAGGCGTCAGCCGTGGCGGAAAGACAACCAAACTTCATACCGTCGTCGATGGATTAGGGAATCCCCTCGCTTTTCTTCTCACGGGGGGCACGTCTATGATTCCGTTCCAGCGATCAATTTGCTTCAAGGGTTTGATCTTACGGGAAGCCATATTGTTGGTGACAAAGCCTACGGCTCAGAAGGCATTCGGCATTGGATTACGGCTAAGCAGGCAGCGTACACCATCCCGCCTAAAGCGAATAATAAAAATCCTTGGAAAGTGGATTGGTACCGCTATAAAGAACGGCACTTGGTGGAGTGCTTCTTCAATAAAATCAAACATTTTCGACGAATCGCTACTCGTTACGACAAGCTGGCCAAATCATTCCTAGCGTTTGTATATGTCGCGTCCATCTTTAAACTAACTGAGTCTGTCAAGATTTTTGTGTAAACGTGAAAACGATGCTTCATATGTCGGGCTTGACATGGAGCCACTGGCGGGCATGAGTTCTTGCGATTGGGCGATGGAGAAGTTCACACCATCGCAAGGCAAAGTAGCCTATCATGCCCGCCCCTCCATGTAAAGCCCTTCATCGAATCTGTACCCGTTCTGGGAAATGTACAGTCAACTGGAGAAGGATTTGCCCCCAATTTTGGACCCGCCCTGTCCACTTCCGAATGACATCCATCGTCGCCAAATATAGCATTTTGAGTAGCGATTCATCCGTCGGAAAGATACTTTTTCCCTTTGTCACCTTCCGGAGTTGTCGATGGTAGCTTTCGATCATATTCGTTGTATAGATGAGCTTGCGCAACTCAGGGGAGTACTTGAAAAAGGTCGCCAGTTCATCCCAGTTACTCCGCCACGACCGGACAATCAGGGGATACTGTTTTCCCCAGGTCTCCTCAAATTGATCCAATTCCAGGAGAGCCGCCTCTTCCGTTGGGGCCGTATAGATCGGACGCAAGGCCGTAGTAATCTTCTTCAAATCCTTGTACGACACATATTTGATGGAATTGCGGATCTGGTGGATGATACATTTTTGAACCTCCGTTTGCGGATAGCTGGCTGCAATGGCTTCGCTGAAGCCTTTTAAATTGTCTACACAGATAATCAAAATGTCCTGAACGCCACGATTTTTCAGATCCGTCAACACATGTAGCCAGAACTTGGCTGACTCGTTTTCTCCGATCCAGATGCCAAGAACGTCCTTATAACCTTCCAAATCAATGCCAATGACCATATAGGCGGCTTTGCTGATAATTTGCCCGTCCTGTTTTACCTTAAAATGAATGGCATCCATGAAAACAACGGAATACACGCTTTGCAGCGGGCGATTTTGCCATTCCTTGATAAGAGGTAACAGTTTAGCTGTTACGTTGGAGATAAGGGTCGGGGATACCTCAAGTCCATACAGATTGTGCAAATGATCCTGAATATCCCGTGTGCTCATGCCTTTGGCGTACATAGAGACGATTTGATCTTCAATACCCGTTACATGTCTCTGGTGTTTCTTGACAATCGCAGGTTCAAATTCTCCAAGACGATCACGGGGAATCGTGAGATCCAACTCCCCATACTCAGACGTAACCGTTTTTTTGCTATAGCCGTTCCGACTGTTTTTCGTCTGCTTCTGCTTGCTGTCATGCTTGGCATAGCCCAATTCGGTATCCAATTCGGCCTCCAACATTTCTTGCAGTGTTTCTGCAAAAATGTCCTTCAGGGCTTTTTGAACATCCCCCATGGTTTGCAAGTTGTGTTCTTTGATAAGTTGGCGCAGCTGGTCTTTTGGAATGAGTCCCATGTGTTCTCTCAACCTCACTTTGTTTCATTGTAATGGAATGTGGAATGAGAGTTTACACAAAATATTTTACAGTCCCAACTAACTCAATAATGAGTTTTCAGACACATCCTAATTTGACTACCCAAGAAAATATTTCTCTTGCGAAAGAGATTGCTCTTGTTGCTCCAATCGACACGCCATTCACTACGCTACTGCTTGCGAATGGTAAGCAAAAACAATCAACAGCAAAGATTTATGTTTGGCGTGAGAAAACACTGAATCTAACAGATGACATTTCGGTTGCAGAGGGTTCGGATGCTACGAACTTCGCTCATGGTGTTCGTGCGGAAATGAACAACGTCATGGAAATCTTTATGAAATCGGCAAAGGTTTCTGGTACAGCGCAAGCAACAGGCGCAGTAGGTGATTTGTTCTCTAGCGAAATTAATGACCGCCTTGCGGAACTGAAAGTAAACATGGAGAAACGCCTAATCAGCGGTGTCAAAGATGATGGCTCAGTAAGTGGCATCCGTAAAATGGACGGCATTCTGAAATTCGTTGATGCTTCCAACAAGATTGTTGGTGCAACAACAGGTGTTATCACAGAAGCAGAAGTAAAACTGCTTGCTCGTAAGCTGTGGGAACAGGGTGTCGGTGCAGGAGAGATTTATGCACTTGTAAATGCAGATATTAAAGAGCAGATTGATGAATTGTACAAAGACCGCTACAACTACCAAGCAATGACAAATGAATTTGGTCTGGTGGTTCAGACGATTGATACGAACTACGGAAGAATCAATTTTGTTCTTGACCGCCATATGCCAGTGGATAAGATTGTGGCGTTCGATTTGAACGCTGTGTCGATAGCTTATCTTCGTGAGCCTGTGTTCGAGTTGCTTGGTAAAACGGGCGACAATACACAAGGTCAAGTGGTTGCGGAAGCGACTCTTGAAGTGCTTTCCAAAAAAGCAGTTGCCGAGTACACGCTGAAAGCATAAACAGTAGTCTAAGCAAAATGGAGTGGGAGTTCCCCACTCTTTTTTGTTTTCGGGAATATTCACTTTTTATAACGAGCGAGGTGATTAAGAAAATGGACGATAAAGATTCTTACGTAATCAAGCGGAGGAAGAAACGGATTCGATTGGTGCAAATTGCGAATGCGATAGGGTGTTCGCCTTCGATGTTGTCAAAGTACGAGACTGGTTGTGCAAATATGTCGCACCAAAAGACTATTAAGTATAGGGAATACATTGATGCAGTGTAAATAAAAATGGGCGAATGACAGGGAGGAAAAAAGAATGAAGGAAATCATCACGAAATTGAATGACCTTTACATTATTCAGCGAGGTCACTACTTGATACAACACAAGCATGGTGGATACAGCCAATATACGGCAGGACAAATTGGCAAGAACAAAAAGAAAATAACAAAACTGATGGATTGGCACGTTGAGAAGCATCTCCAAGGCGATTTTACCATTGGGACATTCGGAGGTAAACTTACGACTAAGTTCATGACTTTTGATGTTGATTTTCATGAACCAGAAATGGCGAAATGGATGACGTACAAGGTTGCTCATGCATTGGATGAATGGGGACTAGACTATTACATTAGTTTTAGGTAAGCGTCAAATAGCCCACACCTTGTCGCCAAGATGTGGGCTGATCTATGCTGGAATCAGGATTGGAACACGCGGCAGGTCAGTGGTAGCGAAGGCGACCAAGGGAGTAAACTGTCCAACGCTTCTGGATTTTTCGGATCGGGAAGCTGCGGGAGTTGCTCGAACAAGAACATCAAGTACTTGAAGGGGTTCAACCCATTCTCTTTGGCCGTTTCAATCACACTATAGATGATCGCACTGGCCTTTGCACCGCGTGGCGTATTGGCGAACAGCCAGTTCTTTCTTCCGATTACAAAAGGCTTGATGGAGCGCTCACTGCGGTTGTTATCAATCTCCAGTCGCCCGTCGCTCAAGAACGCCGTCAGCTTGTCCCATTGATTCAAGCTGTAAGCAATCGCTTGTCCAAGCAGGCTTTTCGGCAAGGTACGGGATCGCTGCTGGCGCAGCCATGCCAAATAGGCATCCAGAACGGGGCGACTGCGCTCCATTCGGATGGCATAGCGTTCTTCCGGGGCGGCATCTTTGCATTCTCGCTCAATGGTAAAGAGCTGATTGCAGAACTGGAGTCCCTGCCAGGCAGCTGTTTCGGTTTTGTCTTGCGAAGCAGGCAGTGCCTTCAGCGCTTCATCAAACTTGCGGCGCGCATGTGCCCAGCATCCGATCAGTTTCACACCGGACACCTTGTGGTATCCAGGATACCCGTCCACGTGCAGGTAGCCGTTGAATCCCGCCAGAAACTTTCGGGGATGTTCACCGCCGCGCGTTGGCTGGTAATCGTACAGAACGATGGGCGGTCCCGTACGACCGGTTCGGTACAACCACAGATAGGACTGTGTTTGCGCTGTCTTGCCCGGCTCGCACAGCACCTGCAATGTCGTTTCGTCGGCATGCGCGATGTCTTGGTTCAGCAGATGCTCGTGCATACGGTTTGTCAGTAGCGAAAGCCACTGCTCTGCGCCGAAGATCATCCAGTTGGCAAGCGTCTGCCGCGAGAGGGTGAGACCTAGACGGGCAAACTGTTGCTCCTGTCGGTACAGCGGCTGGCTGTCCACATACTTCTGGCTCATCACATGCGCGAGGATCGAAGGGGAAGCCAAACTTCCCGGATAAACCGGCTTTGGCATGGGAGCCGTTACGATGGGCGTGTGTATCTCCTCACGTTCGCAACGACGGCACGCATACACCTGACGCACATGGCGCAGCACTTTCACTTCCGCCGGAATGACCGTGATTTCGTTTCGTGTCTCCGTGCTCATCGCATGGAGCGCACCACCGCAGCACGCGCAAACTTGTGCAGCCTCGGGCAACTCATACAGGATCGTTTCCACAGGAAACGAATCCAGCTTGGCCTCGTGGCTACCTGTAGCCTTCTTGCGGCTGTAAGTCACTGTCTCGATATCTGGTTCCTGTGAGACAGGGGTCGCCAACACTTCCGCTTCGTTAAACAGCTGTAGTTCCAGTTGATCCGGATGCGTCTTCTCGCTGGAAGCGCCGAAGCGCTTCTGCTGGGCAAGACGGAACTGTTCTTCGTACCACTTGAGTTTGGCAGTTAGCTCCGCATTTTGCTGCTGCAGTTTGGCAAGCTGTGCCTCATATTCTTCGGTTGTAAGGGCAGGGAAATCCACTCGATTTTTCATTCTTTTTCTTTTCGGCAAAGAGCTTCATATTCCCTGCCAAAAAGTGTGTCGAAACCACAAACAGTTGCGTTAGATGACCGTACAGGCAGTGACTGGTGGATGCGCTTGCCTCTGGCTCAGGGAAAGTCCATCCAGCAACCAGCGCAGCTCACGGCTGGAGACCGTTACCGGCTCTCCATTGCCGGTTGGCCACTGGAACGTCCCGCGTTCAAGACGGCGGTAGAAGAGCCAGAAGCCGTTATGCTCCCAGTACAGGATCTTGAGCTTGTTGCGGTCACGATTGCAGAACACGAACAGGCACGGGGAGAAGGGATCAAGCCTGAATCCTTCTTGCACGAGCGCCGCCAGACCGTCAATGGATTTTCGCAGATCGGTGAAGCCGCATGCCAGATAGACCCGATCAATCTGGATGGAGTTCAGCATAAGGCCTGGAGCGTCCGAACCACGTCGGACAGGAGTACGGGGTTGTAGCGGGGGCGGATTTCAATCACGGCCGCACCCACTTTGACCAGTAACAGAGATTCTGTGTTCTCCTGCGGTTGGTGCACGTTAACTGGGACCCACTGCGGGGGACGAACAGAGGATTCTTTTGAATCCCGAAATTTCCGCAGCCAATACCATAGCTGTCTGGTGGTAACTTCATTTTCAGCGCACCATTTCTCAGCGGTAAGGCCACTGGCGCGATAATCGTTGATTCGTGCCTCCCACTGTTCACGGAGATCCGTTTGCTTCATCTACATCCTCCCACTATAAAGTAATGTTTTCTCCTGTTTTCTCGCTCATTCTCTGTTTTTTAACTTTGACATCTTAAAGCTCTTGTCGGAAGATTGAAGGAGATACAAATATTTCTGTAAGGGCTGTGGCGGGAATAGAGCCTGCAATCACCAGTTTCCAGACTGTGGATAAAAAGGTATGATCGCACAGTGGATCTCCACATCCGCCCTCGGGGTTTACCCTCCCATGTCACGCTGGGTCTATGCCCTTACATTCCTTCGTTCTACCTCTCAAGGGGTGGAGGCCGATTCTAGCTCCTCGACTGGGTCGTTGCCCTTATGGATTATAATTCTTCGGCTTCTCCGGTGCTTCCGTTGTCATGGTTGTACACATGTGAATAAGCGAGATGACAGGTTTGTTGATAAGCTTTATGCAGCACTTTGTTGTAGCTGGGCTTGTCGAATCGGCCCCAATACTTCGTTTGCGTTATACTCTTTCTGCTTTGTCCCCAGTGCATAGAGGACGCGAACCAGTTTTCCACATAAGGCGATAATCGATTGCTTCTTCTTGAGCGGATTTTGACTACGCGTTGTATAATACTCGTGGAGCGCTTTAAACTCTTTGTTTTTGGCTACCATCGGCAGCATGCAGCGGAACAAGATGCCTCTTAGGCGAGAGCGCCCCCGCTTGCTGATTCCGGTCTTTCCCTTACGTTTTCCAGAGCTGTTCTCCGTCAGATTCAGCCCAGCCAGACGGATGATCTGCTGTCCATGGTCGTAGTTGTTCAGATCGCCAACCTCCGCCAAGAAGCCGGCGACGGTCAGAATGCCAATCCCTGGGATGCTCAGCATTTGCTTCGTTCCGGGGATCTTCTCCAGAATCTGCAGGACTTCCGTCATAATGCTTTCTTCTTGCTTGCAGTACAGATCGTACTGCTGCAGCAAGGCGGCAAGCTCGATTCGGGCAGCTGTCAGCCCCTCGGTAAGCCCGATAGAGACCGTAGCGGCAGCATAGAGCTGCTCCGCTCTCTTGATGCCCACCCCACGCTTGATTTCCGTCTTCCAATGTGTGAGAACGCCTCTGGCGCCTATCGAGACAATCTCCTCTGGAGTGGGAAACTGGCGCATGGTCATCAGTGATGCCTTGCCTTCCCAGTCCTTAAACACTTGTGGATACTCCGGAAAGTAGCGGTCAAACCAGTTTGTAATCCGAGCTTTCACTTGATTCAAGCTCACCATGACCTTCTCCCGAAAATTCATCAGAATGCGTAGCTCTGCATATTCCTTGGTCGGCAAATTGGGCTCTGAATATTTCCCGCTCCGAATCAGGTCGGCAATGACCTTCGCATCCTTGTAGTCGCTCTTGGTCTGCGAGTTGTCCTCAAGTTCTTTGCTCTTGTTCACATGGTGCGGATTCACGACGACGACCCTGATGTCTTGCTCCTTCAAAAATGCCGCTAACGGGAACCAGTAGTGTCCGGTAGGCTCGATGCCAAATACGATGTCGGTTTTCTCATGTATCCGGCCAAGCTCCTTCATCCACGCAGCCAGTTTCGTTAGCCCCTCCTGATCGTTGTGGAACACACATTCTTTCCCAAGCTCAATGCCTCGGAAATCCACGGCTCGAGCTACATGAATCTTTTTGGCGATGTCCGCGCCAACAACCAGTGTTTTTTCGGTAATTCGTGTAATCCGTTGATTCTGTTTCTGTTTCAGCTTATACTTCATGTAGAGCGTCCTCCTTTTCATTAGGGCAGTGTGAATGTGACCATTCCAAGACCCAGCATACAGGAGGCGCTTTTTTCTTTCAAAGCTCAAATTTCTTCATTACAGGAATGGCTCCTCACTTGATTCTGAGGAGATTATCTCAAAGTGCGGTCTGTGTTTTGAAGGTGGGATTTATTTGACGCTTACAGTTTTAGTGGCTCGAAGGGGTATCACATTGATTTGTTTTTTGAAGATTTAATTCAGATTACAGATGCAAAAAAATTCTTTGATTATGTGCTCGATAAAGCAGAGGTGCATCTGTTCTCCGATGCAGGAAACAAAGTTGAATTTCGGGTTACTGATAAGTTAGGCATAAAATTACCGCTGGGCAAACACCAGAAGACAGGCGAGTATTGTGGATTTTGCCTAGTCGAAGATGGATTGAAGGTAATGAATCAAGAAGCCAGCGAAGCGTATTTGTTATCCATCACGAAAATGACGAGTCAAAGAATATTGAATATTATCGAAAGGGAAGAGTTGGAAATCGAAGATACGGAGAAATTTATCAGAACAGAGGACGCGATAAGCCATCACAAATCGCTCGCTAATTATGAGCAATCGGAAGAATACTCCATCAGTAGAGCGCAAGAGCTACTAAAAAATGGATTGCAGATTCAGGGCAGCCGACACAAGTCCATCTTATTAATTGGCATGTATCTAAAATACTGTGGCTTGGAACGTGAAGATTGCCGAAGTGAGTTATATGCTTGGATGGAATGGCAAAATCCAGATTCATATACGACTCCCTTGGAGGATTGTTACAAAGATATTGACCAAGTAGTAAAGGACATTTACGAACGAGATTATAATTTGAGTGCCAGTAATAAAGATTTGACAGTTACACTCGATGAAGTCAAATGGATTATTGAAAAGTGTCTGTGAACGCTCACCAAAATGTTGACCACTTTGCTCATCATAAAGTTACCCACCTGACAGTTTGAGCACACGTCATCATTTTCACACCTAATTGCAAATGTTTTTACTGAGCCAAGGATCGTCAAGGGCTTGCGTAGCAAGGGGTTTACCCTTTATCCTTGACGATCCTTGGTGCAGGAAATAAAATGCTACTTTGTGTGAAAAAAAGCATCGTAGGTGGTCAACTCGAAGATGAGCGTTTGCTCCAAAAATGGTCAACTTTTTGATTAGCATTCACAAGTGTCCACAAAAGAACCAGAAGCTAATCACATATGCTATGCTGATTCACTCAAAGCGCCATGCGAATTTGCAAGGCGTTTTTTTTATGCCTTTTAAAGATATTGCAACGACAACAGGCTTGGTAGAAGAGACAGCTAGAAACCAAGTAAACAAATTGATTGACTTGGGAGTGATTGAAGTAGTGGAGCGCAACAGGATACCTAAAGGGAAGGGATTGCAACGAAAATTACCTAACCTGTACCGATTGAATATAAAGATGGCTGTCGAAAGAGAGAGTGATGAATCCAAAATGTTTGTAACTGAGCAAATGAATAATCTCAAATCATGTATGATGTTTTATTTCACAAATAGGGAGTTAAAGAAGATGCTTCCAAGAAAGCAATATGAGAGTTTAGTAGCCTTGGCTAGTTGATAGATGTCCTAGTGGATGAGGTATGAGGGATTAAAGGCAGAGCTAGAACCCTTCATAGGGATATAAATAATCTATTAACCCTAAAATCGTACAACTTTCTAAATATCTATATTTTACCAAAAGGAGTTGGTCAGATGAATATTCATGATGCACTAAAAGCGGTTGCATGGGACAGGGCTGAGTATTTCAAATATAAGTTTCCTGCTGTGCGGTTCGACCAGACGAAGGGAATCAAGACACAAGAAGATTTTCTCAGGGTGGTAAACAAGAAAACGATGAATCCTTATTTGCGTTGGGAAAAGACACAGGAGTACAAAGCGTTGGTGGCTCTGATGTTGCAGTCCAGAACCGCAGATGACTTGCAGGAGGTTTACAACGTTGTTGCTGAGAACGCCAAGACAGGTGACGACAAGTCAGTAAAGCTGTTCTTGGCATTGACAAGAGAGATTGATGCACACGCAAAAATCGCAATGAAAAGCATGGAGCGTTTTGAAGAAGACGAGGAAGAGGATGATGATTTGATTATATAGAAGGTGATGAAATGGCTAGGGTAAGCGTGAAGGAAAAACTGAAAGTAATTAACGAGAGTCCGAAGTTGTGGTTGCAGAACTTTGTGAAGATTGTAGACAACAATGGTGATGCTGTTCCCTTTAAGGTGAATGAGCAACAGGAAATGTTCATTAATGAGATGGTCAAATTCAACATCATCTCGAAAGCAAGGCAAATCGGATTCTCCACTTTATCGTTGGGTCTGTGCTTGTACTATGCTTGTACGAACAGCAACACCAACTATTTGTTGGTTTCATATAAAGCGGAATCATCGAGTTCATTGTTTGAGAAGTTGAAAATGATGTACGATTCATTACCGCATGACAAATATTCGTTTCCGAAGATTAAGCGGTCTAATCGTGATGAGTTCGTTCTAGAAAATGGTTCGAGGATTCAATGCTCTGTAGCTGGATTAAAAGATATTGGGCGTGGTACTACATACCAATATATTCTGTTGTCAGAGTTTGCATTTTACCAGAATCAAGAGAAGGTACTGCTGTCTGCTGAACAAGCGTTGGCTAAGAACGAGACAAGCAGAATTGTCATTGAGACAACATCGAATGGCTTTAACTATTACCAGGAAGTCTTCATGAATGCCTTTAAAGGAAAGTCTAAATACAGAGCTTTCTTCTTTCCTTTCTATTCCAGTGCTTATGAAAGACAATTCAAGCATGACTATAATCAAGCGGAAGAATGGTACAAGGCAAGCAATGGAGGAAGGTGTTTATGTCCTGCTGATTTAGACGATGATGAAAAAATTCTACATGAGAAGGGTGCAACATTAAAACAATTGATGTGGCGCAGGTGGAAATTGCTTGATATGAGCATCCAAGAATTTTATCAAGAGTTCCCAAGCAATCCGATGGAATCCTTTATTAGTAGTGGATTCAGTGTCTTTGACCAATCAAAGGTGTTAGAGCGAATCAACGCTACACCAGAATCAATGCCAAAAATGGAATTGAATCACCTTCCAGAACCTTTGTTGAAGTATATCAACAGAGGTCTTTTTATTTTCAAGTTGCCCAAAAGGGGAGAACGATATTTTGGCGGTGCGGATACCGCTTCTGGTTCTGGTGGAGACAGTTCAACCATTACGATTTTGGATGCCGATGGCGAACAGGTAGCGAGTTTTTATCATAACAAAGTTCCTGTGTATGTATTTGCAGAAATCATTGATTGTATTGGCAGATTCTACAACTATACGTTCTTTGTCATTGAGCGTAACAGCTATGGATTGCCATTGCTTGAACGATTAAGGAAGGAATATGACTATCTGAATCTATATAAGCACAAGGTATTTAATCAATCGACAGGTAGAAAGCAAATGAAGCTGGGATGGCAGACAACAGCAGTAACCAAGAGCATTCTTGTTTCTGATTGTAAAGAGCATTTTGAAGTTGGCATGATACAGGTCAATTGCAAAGAGACATTGGCACAAATGCAAATATTTGTGGAAGCAGATGGCAAAACAGGAAACAAAGCTGGTCAAGGCAATCACGATGACTTGGTTATCTCTCTTGCTTTTGCTGTTCAAGCAATTAAAGCAAACAAATGGTATGTATAAGGAGATGGTGATAGATGGATATTCAAGAATATATTAATCGCACTCATAATGGTGAAGCGCATTGGTTTGTAGAAGAGGTTTCCATGCCGCACCATAAGCGAAGAGTCCAAGACATTCTTGAAAAGAAAGAGTATTTGAGTGGGCAGCATAAGATTTTGAAAAGAGGAATGGAAACATACAATGGCAAGGACTTTGAGCCACGCAAGATTGTTTTGCAGTATTGCAAGACCATCGTGAACTTTCAGACCAGTTATCTGTTGAAGAATCCGATTTCGCTTACTGGTGTTTTTCGCAAGTCAAAAATACAGAGAATCGCTGCGGATTTGTGCATAGGCACGGCCAACGCTGAAGATTATGACGATCTCACTCCGGATAGCGCATTTCGTAGCCGGTAGCTCTCGCCGGTGAAAGCCAGGACGTGTGCGTGGTGAACGAGTCGGTCCACGAGCGCTGCTGTCAGTCTGGCATCTCCAAACACCGTGTTCCACTGGCCAAACTCAAGGTTAGAGGTGACAATCACACTCCTTTGCTCATAGCATTCGGAGATGACGTTAAACAGTAGTTCAGCTCCGTCTTTGTGAAAGGGCACAAACCCCATTTCGTCGAGGATGAGTAACTCAGCCTTCTGCAACTCCCGCTGAAAACGGCTAAGCGTCCCGGATTGGTACTTGTCCTGTAACGCGGCCACAAGGTCATGCACCCGAAAGAATCGTACCTCGTACCCTCGTCGGCAAGCCTCCACGCCTGGTGCCGTTGCCAGGTGGGTCTTGCCTGTTCCCACTTTGCCCAGCATCATCACGTTCTCTTTCCGCTCGAGAAATGCCAGATCCGTTAGGAGCTCACGACTGCAATGCGCTGGGAAGGTGACTGCTCCGAAATCATAATCCTCTAGTGTCTTCATCTGTGGAAACCGGGCTTTCTTCATGAGTCTGCGAATCCTGGATATCTCTCGGCCCCGCAGTTCCACTTGGAGGACTTCAAGCAAGTATTGCGAGCGGTCATTGAACGCAATCGCCTCGTACGCTTCCATCACATACCCCAAGTGGAGGTTCTTGCATGCAGTAACCAATTCGTGTTTCATGCTCTGCTCACCCCCAGAATGGCGTCATATTGCCTGAGGTCCGGTGTGTGCCCGTGAATCTCCATCGGTGTATGAGCCTCCGCAAACGGCTTAGGGTGAAACTCAGGATGTTTCATCGCATATAGCGCATGCTCAAGGACTGTGTCAGGATCGAAATGCCCAGCCAGTGTATCGAGTGCAGCACCCATGTCGGACATCTGGTGTGTATCTAACAATCGACGAATCAGAGCCACACGAGATTTCCTCAGATCGATATCCTCCACTTGCACGAATCTGCGGACGGAAGCAGGCATGAACCTCGCCAGATCGGAGTACATCACCATCCTTGGCTTTCTCAGGTAACCCTCAAACACATCTGTCCACTCAATCGGGATTGCCTTTTCCGTGTACGGGCGAGGCAACGTCCCCAGGTGTCGGTACTCTCCGTCGCCCGACAAAACCTCGATCTCGTCCCATTTCACCTTGAGCAATACGGGATCTAGCGCACGGCACTGCGGTAGTGGATATGTGGTTGTTTCAAACCGGAGTTCCCGATATTTGTTCAAGCGGGCCGGTTCAAGCCTGAAAACCTCAAACGCAACGGTTGGCATAGCCAAAAGCTTCTTCCGTTCTTGCTCCCACAAGTCGACGATACGCTCTTTCTTGGCATAGTGTGGACGATCCATGTCTGCCTCTGCTGCCTGGGCCAAGTATGTCTCAAGGTCAGCATCCGTTTCGCAAATCGGTGGTGGTACGAGCCAATTACGCCGACTGTACCCCACCTTGTTCTCCACATGCCCCTTTTCGTGACCACGATAGGGATTACAGAATTCTGGGTCGAACCGGTAGTGGGTAGCAAACCGCAGGAACTGATCGGTGCATGACCGCTTTCCATCACGGCTAATCGAGACCACCGCCGCCGACAAGTTGTCGAACCAGATTTTCCTCGGAACGCCTCCCATCCGTTCAAAGATGTGCTTCATTGCCTCCAGAAAACACTCTGTGTTCTCCTTTCGAACCGGAAAGGCGAAGGCCGCATTGCTAAACGAGAAGGACATAATCAGCACTTTGCGCTCCACGAGTTGACCTGGTTGCCCAACATAGGCTGTACCAAAATCAACCTGTGCCTCGCCGCCGGGGTGTTCGAGTCGTTCATAGCTTTCGGCACGTTCCAGCTTGAGTTCTTTTCGGCGTTTGGCTACATATTCTTCAACAGTGCGTCGTCCGCCCTCAAACCTGTATTCATCACGCAGACGATCAAAGATTCGCTTCGCGGTATAACGCTGTTTGCGGGGCAACGCCTGCTCCTCCGTTAACCAAGTATCAATGATGTCAAGATACGGACCGAGAACGGGATATCGTCTCTTGCGCCGACAAACGGGTTCATTCCAATCGTCCTTTGTGGCGTATTTCTTGGCTGTCCGCCAATTGACTCCCATGGCTCTCGCAATCTCCGAGATTGAATAATCCTCATTCTCGTACAAAAATTTGATATACTGTTGCTGTGGCACTTTCAACATTCCTCTCACATCTCCCTGGTTCTTCTGGACAAAGACCAAGGTAGACTTAATAGAGTGATGTTGGCAAGTGCCTATTTATTTTTCCGCCTTGTAAAACGCAGGCTAGCTCTGCATTTTTACGCTGCGATTTTCTGTACTTTTATTATGCGATATACAACTGGTGATGAGAATACAGTTGCAGAGTTCAAGAAGGTCTATCGTAAAGGGAAGTTCAATAAGATTGACTTCGACATTCTGGACAACCTTGTTAAGTATGGGAACGCATATGAGTATATTTATGTTCAAGATGGCGTGATTAAGAGCAAGCTGATTGCACCAGAAGACTCGTATCCTGTTTATAACTTCAAGAATGAACTGATTGCATTTATCGAGTTCTATATTGCCGATTTTGCTGAATATTACACAGTGTATTATTCAGACAAAGTTGAAACATGGACAAATGCAGGGACAGGAGAAGATGAGTTCTATTTGCTGGAAGCTAAAAAGAATGTGAGCGGTTTACCAATCTGTTACAAGAACCAGAATGAAATGGATGCTGTGTTTGGTCGTAGTGATTTGGATGACTTCATTGGCATCTTGGACAATATGGAGGACATTCTTTCCAAGTTCACTGATTCGTTTTATAAACATCACAATCCGATTCCTGTAGCCATTGGTCAACAGTTGAAAGGGGATGGGTTGCCTAATCATGTTGTTGGTGGTGGGCTTGTTCTTGATGATGGCGCAGATTTCAAGATGATTAGTAACTCGCTGGACTATCAATCCTTTGAAGCCATTTATAAGACATTGAAGCAAGCTTTACTTGATGTTTCGTTCACACCTGCTGTCAGCTTGAACAACACTGACGTAAGCAACTTATCTGAGGTATCAATGAAGTTGTTGTTTCAGCTTGCAGATATTAAGGCAGGATTGAATGAGAAGTTTATTCGTGAAGGAATGGAACAGAGATTTGCTGTCATTGCCGAACTACTTGGTCGTATGGGTGTTTCGTTTGATGAGGAAGCGTTTGATACTTTGGATGTTGTGTTTCAGTATAGCAGACCTACGAACGAGAAGGACATTATTGAAAACCTTAAAGCATTGCGTGAGATTGGGGCTATCAGTATTGAGAGCGTTCTTGAAAACAGTCCCTATACAAAAGATGTAGGACAAGAGATGGAACGCTTGAAGGGGTCGAATGCCAATCGTGATGTTCAGTTGGATAATGATGGTGGCATGAGTGAGGATAAGGTTGAAAAAGTGGCGAAAATCGCTTAATAAGACAGTTGTAAAAGATAGGATAGTTGTGTGGGAATGTATGTTCGCAGACCGCACACTTTTGAATTATATAGAGAACAAACTGAGCCGCTATCAGTTGGATTCAGAGAAGTTCAAGTCAGGTGTGCGTCCTGTCCAACTCTAAGGACTGTAAGGATTAGAGCGTCCGAACGTTAAGATAAAGAACAATGAAGACAATCAAATCAACGGTTTCACCATCTTCATGTCCAACGAAATATTCTTACAATTTAGACCACCATCTTACTCTAGATAGTGGTCTGTTTTTCGCCTAAAATATGGTAATTCGGGCAGTTTCAAAGGTTTTATGCAACGAAAATGAATAACAGTGCATAAACGATGAATAAATACAGGGTTTATTCAGTTCCGTACACTGAAAATACTCGGTTTGAGGTGCGATACCCTAAAAGTATTTTAGGGTGGGCGAACATACCTCTTTACACACAGGCAAAAAATTTCAAAAAGGAGTGTTTTCCAAATGAACAACTTACAGCGACTGCAATTAGAGATTCAAGGTATCGAATTGTCCCATGAGGAAATCCAAGTGTATCTTGCAGAGAATGGCTTGAAGCACTATGACGAATACAATCCAGAATCAAATAAATCGAAGCGTTCCATTTACCAGACTGCATTATCCATTTTGGAATCGGTTGCTAATAACCCCACTCTAATGAAGGATTACAAGCAGGATGATATGAGCATAGCAGCATTCCATGAAAATCTTCAAGCTAGGATTGAGCAATTGGAACGCAAGGTTCGTCAGATGCCATCTAACGATGATAAGACCGAAAGCAATTATTTTATGCTGTTCCAGTAAGAAAGGAGAGTGCTTTACATGAAGGTTAATTTGTTTCAGGTACAGGACAGTGATTTCAAAGTGTTGTTGGATAAGTTCGGAACTTCAATCAAGGTAAATAATTTGGATACGAGAGCGGTTATCACGAACACATCCATTAACGAGTGGGACGATAAATATATTTCCACCAGCACACAACTCAAACGTGGCGACCACATTCTACTGGAAGGAAAAGATTGGTATGTAATCAGTCAAGTTAAGACTAAACGTTACGAATCGTACAAAGCCATAATAAGGTGTGCAGAGCATTCCATTAGATTTAACCTGTCTGTTAAGGACGCTCCAAACTCAGCCTATGTATCATATGACGTTAAGGAAATCCCTTGCATTGTCCAGACTACAAGTGATTTTGGTTTGGATGGTGGCAGACAAATGATTCTTGGAGAGGGAGAACTGGCTATCCTTGCCCAAGATAATGCAACAACCAGAGCAATATTCGAGTCATTCACAGATAATTCTAGGAAGCATGATATTGTCATTGACAATCGTCAGTATGCGTATCAGGGATTTGATTTCATCTCAAAAGGTCTGGTTCGTATCAATGTCAAAGTGACTTCTTTATCTCAACTGACTGATAAGGTCAACGGTATTCATTGGCAGTATGACCATGCGAATTGGGATGGTGTCATCGACAGTTCGTTTTATGATTGAACAACAAATTAAGAAAAAATTTAAAACCACTTTACAAATGTCGCTGACCACTATATAATTATAAATGTTGTATCGGGAAGAAAGTGTTCTAAGCATCACAAAACACTTGATAATGCTGACATTTTCATATGCGGTCGTGGCGGAATTGGCAGACGCGCTAGATTCAGGTTCTAGTGGTGGCAACACCGTGGAGGTTCAAGTCCTCTCGACCGCACCATATCGTAAACGACAGGTTCCAGTCTGCTTTTGTGGCAGGCAGGGGCCTTTTTTTGTTAGGCGTTCGCGCTCTCTCTGCTGGCGCTGCCATATTCGGCGCGGCCGTTTCGGAATGGCCGAAGCGTACGGCAACACCCATGGCTGGGGCATAGGACAAAGCGACCCGCGAGACCTGTTGATTGTACAAGGCGTCTCGCGGGTTGTTCGTTCCTTCTCCTTGACCTGGTTCCCGGCGGCTCCCCCCTGCCATGCCAGCACCCTGTCCCCAAAAACGTGGCCCCAACAGGTCGCGCGGACAAGATATGGTATAACGAAAAGAAAGAAAACGCAGGAAAGAGGTTGCATGCATGGACTCGGTTCTTCACGTTTTAAAAGAGTGCAGTCTCCTGGCGTGGGAAAAAGGGAAGCCGTCCCTGGAAGTGGCGTTCTCGTCCCCGACGATGCTCGCCCCGCTGTCAGGGCGAATGCGCATGCAGGACGGCAAGCGGACGGTTTGGCTGGGCCCGGAACAAATCGTGCTTTTGCGTCCGGGCCACTCGGTGACGATCTGCGCCGACAAAAACGAGAGCCCGCCTGTTTGCCGCCTGTCCTTCGAGAGCTATCGGCTGGCGGAGCACGACGATGAGCAGCTCGTCTACCGCAACGACCGCAGTTGTTTGCCTGCGAGCGGCTGGGTCACGAATCGACTGCCGTATCGGGCAAATGTGCTGCTGAACGAGCTTTCGCACGCGTGCCAGCAAGCGTCCGCCCACGGCCAGACGGCAGAGCAAAAGCAGCACCAGCGCTTGTTCAAAGAGATGATGGAGCTTGCCCTTCAGTACGAAATTACGCCTGAACTGGATTGGGAGCCGTCGATCCAGAAAGCGGTAACCTATATCGAGGAAAACTACCGAAGCCCGATTACCCGCCCCGAGCTGGCGCGGCTGGCCGGATTTCATACAAGCTATTTTTCGACCTTGTTTGCGAAAAAGCTGGGGTGGGGCTATTCCGAATATTTGAATCGCGTGCGGATCGACCGCGCCAAAGAGCATTTGCTGACGTCGGCCATGACGGTCAACGAAATTGCCGCGAAGGTCGGCTATGCAAACGGCGAGTATTTGAGCCGAAAATTCAAGCAACTGACCGGCATGTCCCCAGGCGAGTTCCGCAGTCGGCCGATTCCGAAGCGAATCGCCGCCTTTCAATTCGTGGGCGATTTGCTTGCGCTCGGTGTCACGCCTGTCGCCACTGACGATGAGCTTGTGCGCGGAGCGCTGCTGTTAAAAGAGGAACTGCAAAATGTTCCGACGGTCAACGGCGCATACGACGACGAGCAGCTCGCCAACCTGAAAGCGGATCTCGCCCTGGCTCCGACCTACTTTTATTACACGCCTGGCAGGATGAAGCGACTGCAAAACATCGCCCCGGTGCTGGCGCTGGAATGGGACAAGCTGGACCCGCTCGCGGAGCTTCGGCTGGTCGGCAAGCTGATTGGCAGAGAGCGGGAAGCGGAGCGATGGATCGAGCGCTATCAGGCACAGGTCGAAACTGCGAGAAAACAACTGCAAAAGCTGATCGACAGAGGGGACACGGCCGCCGTCTACGAGCTGCGCCACGATGGCGTCTTCATCTGGAACAAAACGGCGAGAGGGGCGTACAACCTGTACGACGCCCTTGGCTTCCGTCCGCCGGAGAGCGTGCACAGGGACGTGCTCGTGCCTGGACGGCATCTCTGGATTGCAGCAGACAGGCTGCCCGAATACGCCGCAGACCATATGTTTGTCATTGATGCCCGCGATGACCATGGGGCGGGTGTGCATGGCCTGAGCTTGCCAGCCTTCGAAAAGGCTCCCGGACAGGTGTATGCGCTGGAGCTGAACGAATTTTGGAGCAGTGACGGCTTGGCGCTAGAGCGCCAGTTGCACATCCAGACAAATTGCTTGCTCCGCGGCGGCGCAGAGTGAACATTTGTCCAGAAAAAACGGCAACTTTATGAAATAGACGGTGTATGGAAAAGCTTGCTATGATGGGTACGGATTTTATTGATAAGGTCGTTTCCCATTTTTAGCAAGAAGGAGCTGTACAGGATGAAAAGAAACAAGGTTGGAGCACACAGAGCGCCTGGCATGCTGAGCGCCTTACTATTGGCGATGGCGGTATTGCTTGCGGCTTGCGGTGGAGCCGGAGGGGGCAGCGGGGCCTCGCAGGAAAACGCAGTAGAGGGGCAAACAGCGGCAACGGCTGCGACGAGCGGAGAGGCCAAGCCGTCTACCCGTAAAGTAAAGACGGTCAACGGAGAAATTGAAATTCCGGCCGAGCCAAAGCGCATTGTCGCCCAAGGATATTTGGCTACCTTCCTGGCACTCGGGATCAAGCCTGTCGGGGCACCGTTCTGGGATATCGACTCCCCGCATATCAAGGCACAGACAGAGGGCATCGAAGACATCGGCACGATTGACGCCAGCAGTGTGGAGAAAATTTTGGCCCTGAATCCCGACCTGATCGTCACGCTGAGCGACGACCCCAAGCTCTATGAGCAGTTGAGCAAAATCGCGCCCACACTCGTTTTCGTCCATACGACATTCAAAGACTCGCGCGAGCAAATCCGCACGTTCGGGGAGATTCTCGGCAAGGAAAAAGAAGCGGAAGCCTGGATTGCCTCTTTCAACGAAACGGTAGAGAAAGCAAAGCAGCGCATCAAGGGAGTCGTCGGCGAAAACGCGACGGCTGCGATCATGGGCGGCTTCGACAAGCAACTGGTGGTGTACGCCGACGGCCTTTGGCGGGGAGCCGAAGCCATGTACAAGCATCTTGGGCTGAAGCGACCGCCGCTGGTGCAAAAAAGCGTAGACGAGGGCAAAGAGCATGTGACCATCTCGTTAGAGCAGGTCAACGAATTTTCCGGCGACTACCTTTTTGTGGAGTCGGGCAAGCAGGCGGGACTTGATCCGAGCAATCCGATCTGGAACACGCTGGACGCAGTCAAAAACGGCCGCGTTTACCAGATGGATACCGACTATTTTTGGCCGTACGACCCGATTGCCGTAAAAGCACAAGTCGATCTGATTGCCGACATGCTGGTCGAGGGCAAGCATCAGTTTTGACAGCGGAATATTTCCTCCTGCCATCTGGATACATGCTGAAATCAGCCCTCGAGCCAGCTTACGTGTACGAAGGCGATGAACCTGCCCGGCTGGTTGCGCTCGTAGAGGCGGGAATCGGCATCGCCTTTATCCCTTGCACGGGAAGGAGCTTGCACGAGCAGGTCCACTATTTGCGGGTAGAGGGCTGCAATTTGGCGCGCGAGATCGCTTTGCTCTGGCACAAGAGCCGGTACATTTCCCGCGCTGCCCGGGAGTTTCGCGAGATCGTGGAGGAATACTTTGCGGACGTCACGAGCAATGCGCTGCTGTCCTTTTGCAAACCGGATGCTTTCCGCTTGGAGCGTGGAAAATGACAGGCAGACGGGCGGCCACGACAGCCAGGTCAGAGCCAGTCTGCTGCTGTTTGCCACACAAGAAAGAATACGAAAACCCACCTTTACGAGCGGGCCGCAACATCTGGCGCGGCGTGGTCGCTCCACTCGTAAAGGTGGGTTGTTCTGTCTCGCGTTACGGGGCGAGTTCCAGGTCAGGTGCGGACTGGGCGTTTTCTGCCGAAGACTCGCCGCTGCTCGATTCATCTGCATTGCGGGGAGGGGCAGCGGTGCTGAAAGATTCGGCTTCGGCAAAATTCGTCTGCTCGATGAGCTGTGCTGCCAGCGCCTTAAACTTTTCTCCCATCTGCTCATCGAGCCTGCCCATCGTCTGTTCCAGTGCGGCCACTTGCTCGCGTTTGGCTGTTGCCGTTTGGCCTGACAAAGCCCGGCTTTCGTCCAGCTTGATCTCCTGATTCAACACCCGGATGCCGCGGGCGATTTTATGTTTCTGGGCAGAAAGCTGTTCGAGCTGCTCCAAGTTACCGGACAACGCCATGAAATGCTGCAAGGCAGGTTCTTCGGCAGTCTGGTTGCCAGCGTCAGCGGGTTTTTCAGGAGTCGGCTGTTTGCTGTCTGCATCCTGGACGAACGTCTTCTGCATTTCATCCAGCTTGATTTGGCTGATTTGTTCATCCAGAGCGCGAATTTGCTCATCGAGCGCCTTGATCTGTGCGACATGGAAATTTTCACATAGGTTCCTCTTTTCCAATCAGCGGTAATGCTGCTTCTCCTGTTACCATCGGCTATATTTTTCCATTTGTGTATAGGAATTGCGGACAATGGTTAAAGTTTTTTTGAACGGAGAAGGCCGCAAAAAACAGCCTGCCTATCATGAACTAGGGCGAATTTCCGCGAACGGCTCGGAGGAAGCAGGATGTTTTTCTTCTATATAATATACAAAGGACAGCCCGCGCCGTCGCGGACGGACAAGTTTGCGCTTGTCGACCCCGAGCCTATACACAACGGCTTTATATGGCGTCACTTTCCATATCCTTGACTTTTTTTTCACATATGTTACAATTACGCTTGTAAAAGAGGTCCGAAAACCACTTTTCAGCAATGCGAACCTGGCAAGCGACAGCTTGCGCAAAAGGGGACAGCATTTGTTTTGCGGGTGTAGTTCAATGGTAGAACTCCAGCCTTCCAAGCTGGTCGCGTGGGTTCGATTCCCATCACCCGCTCCATAGCGTTTGGCGGTGTAGCTCAGATGGTCAGAGCGTTCGGTTCATACCCGAAAGGTCGGGGGTTCGACTCCCTCCGCCGCTACCTGATTGATTCCACACATGGCGGTCGTGGCGAAGGGGTTAACGCACCGGATTGTGGCTCCGGCATTCGTGGGTTCGAGTCCCATCGATCGCCCCATAGTAGAAACAGCAAAAGCCCAGCGAGATTCCTGCACGGATCTGGCTGGGCTTTTTGTATGCGCGTTTTCAGGACGAGTTTCTCGCTCGCTACATGTTGCGGTGCAGCATGGCAGTGGTCCGAGCATAGGCACACATGCGATCGACCGCCCCGCCTTCATGCGGCGAAACATGCAGGCGGTGCGAAAAAAGCATACAAGCGCGCGCACGAGAAAGGTTCGCGGCGGGGCGACACAGTTCCTTACGCGGCCAAGAAGCTGCCAGCGGGAGCTTGTTTTTGCCTGCTTACGGAAAAGGATGCGGCTGAAAAAAGTGAATCCGGTTGCCAAACGGGTCTGTCACGCACACCTCGCGCGTTCCCCATGGCGTTTTTTCCAGACCGGGCCGGGCGTATTTGTACGACTTGCCGGTAAGCGTCTGGTGCAGCAGCTCGATGTCCTCGACCTGCACGCGGACAGCCGCGCCCGGACAGGCGTCTCCGTGATGTTCGGTTAAGTGCAGCACGCACTCGGGCGACGAGACTTGCATGTACAGCGGAAAATGGTCCTCGTAGCGATGCTCCCAATCGACCTGAAATCCGAGAAAATCGACGTAAAACTCCTTCGCTTTTGCTTCGTCAAAAATGCGGAAGACAGGCGTGACGGCAAGAGTCATCTGTTCACAAACCTCCTTAATGCAGTAATCGTGGACAAATGCAGCCCTTCGTGAAAAATCGTCCGCACCAGCACCTGGGCGATGGTGTGCATGCCAGATTCGGTGGCAGGAAATGGTTCCTCCAGCCGCTCCCCATAGGCGGAGCGAATTTGCTGAGGCTGTTCTTCCAGCAAGGCGAGGATGGTTTGCAGGGGAGGGGGAGGAGATTGCCAGTCTGCCGGTTTGGTCCCGTAGCCGAACCATTCGCGGAAGCCGGGCGGAATCGGAGCCTCCTCTTTCGTCAAGTGCTGCAGCCATAAGTATTGATCCAGATAGATGTGTCCCAAGTTCCACAAAATATTGTTGGAAAAGCCCGCCGGGACGATGAGCGCTTCTTCCTCTGACAAGCCGTTTACCGCCTCCAGCACTTCCTTTCGATAATCTTCCAACTGCTGAAAGAGGACAATATGCCGTTTTTCCATACCTCTGTTCCCTCCTGATTTCGCTTCTTCTTACCATTCCATGCCATCGCCGCTTTCTCCTATCCGCGAGAAGGGAAAGGCACAGAAAAAAAAGCGTGCCGGGTCCCCGGTGGACCGACACGCTTGATTCAATTACATGCCTTTTTTCTCCAAGACATGGGCGGGCGCGAAAAGCCTGCGCCATTTGATTTGCGGCACGCAGATGGCCGCGAGGATCATCAGAACGCCGCCCCATTGGGAAAGCGTCACGTTTTCTTGGAGGACAAAGCAGGACAAAAGCACGACGGTTGGCAACTCGACGGCACTCAAGATCGTGGCGAGGCCGTTGCCGATGCGGGGGACGCCTACCGCCAGGCAAAAAATCGGGATGACCGAGCCGAATACGGCAACGAGCAAGCCGAGCGGAAGCAGTCCGTCCATCAGCCGTCCATTGAGCAAAAAAGTAGGCGGGTAGACGATGGAGAGCATCACGGCTGCCATGCTGATCGTAATCGCGCTGCGCAAATAAGGATTCATGCCCGGAAGGACGCGCCCGCTGAAGAAAATGACCAGCGCGAACGTTGCCCCCGACAACAGGCCGCAGACCAGACCCGTGATGCTGACGTTTTGCAGCCCGCCTTCGCTAAGACCGCTGGCCAGCACCGTCCCGCCGCCGAGCATGAGCAGCGATACCCATTTTTCTGCTGTCGGCCATTTGCGGTCGACGAGCGATTCGAGCAGGACACCGATCCAGGTGAACTGGAACAACAGCACGATGGCGAGCGAAGCAGACACGCGACTGACAGCCTGATGGTAAAAAATACTGGTGGAAGCCATCATCAGGCTGACTGGCGCCAAAATCAGCAAATATTTCCAATGAAACCGTTCCCGCGAGAAGAACAAGGCCGCAATCGACATAATCAAGCCGCCGAAAATCAGTTGGCTCCCGCTCATTTCAAAAGGAGTGAAGCCAAGGGCGAACGCGTGCTTCATGAACAGGGACAGCACCCCGTAGCTGCATGCGCCGAGCAAGACTAACAAAACAGAACGCCAGTATGTCATAGGTAAAAATTCCTTTCTTATGACTAAACTCGGTTGAATAATGCCTATTGTACACCAGCGTTAAAAATGGTACAATGAAAAATTTGATCTCACTTCATTGTGTTACTGAGGTAATCAGATGTCTTGTTACATCGCTGCCATGGTAGCGAATGAAAGTGTCTCGAGCGCTTATATTGGTGATGAATACATAGCCGATTGGCGACAATTCCGTTACACTACTCTATAGGATGGGCACATGGCAAAATCAGTGGAGGAAGAAAAATGAAACAGGGGATACTTTACGCGTTTGCCGCGTATTTTGCATGGGGGATGCTCCCGCTGTACTGGAAGCTGTTCCAGTCGATGGGCGCATGGGAGATTTTGGCGCATCGCATCGTCTGGTCTGTTCTTTTTGTCGCAATCATTATTCAGGTAACGAAACGCTGGCGCGCGATGTGGGGATCGGTATCCGGAGGCAAAATAGCCGCGGCGCTTGCCATCTGCTCCCTGCTCATCAGTGCGAACTGGCTGATCTACATTTGGGCGGTAAACAACAACCAGGTCATGCAAACGAGCCTTGGCTACTATATGAATCCGCTGTTTACGGTGCTGCTCGGCGTGATCTTTTTAAAAGAAAAAATGCATGCCGGACAGTGGGTAGCGCTGATTCTGGCTGCCTGCGGCGTCCTGTTCATCACCGTGCAATACGGCGAGTTTCCGTGGATTGCCCTCTCGCTGGCGCTCACGTTTGCGTTTTACGGCCTGGCGAAAAAGGTGGTGAAGATGGAGGCGATGATCGGGCTTGCGTGGGAGACGCTGTTCGTCGCGCCAATCGCGCTCGGCTATCTGATTATGCTCCAGGCAAACGGGACAGAGACCGTGACGACTTTGGCATGGTGGCAGATGTTGTTGCTGGCGCTGGCCGGAGTCGCGACGGCGATGCCGTTGTACTGGTTTGCGCAAGCCGCGAAGCGCTTGCCGCTCTCGATCGTCGGCTTCATCCAGTACGTCTCGCCGACGATTACGCTGCTTACCGCTGTGTTTTTGTTCGGAGAGCCGTTTACGACGACGCATCTCATCAGCTTTTCGTGCATCTGGTCGGCGCTCGTCATCTTTACCGTAAGCTCGATGCGCAAAAAGCCGGCGACGGTTCCGCTCAAGCCGGAAGTGGCGATCAAAAAGCAAGCGTGAGATTAGAGAAAAAAACTCCTGACCGATTCCGGGACGATGCTCTCGGCGGGTCAGGAGTTTTTGTTTGCGAACCGCTGGCCTTAGCCTTGGTGCTTGCGGCGGTATGCGCCGTGGTTGGTTGGGCCGACGTATTGGTTGAGGGCAAAGGAGTGGCGAATCGCTTCTGTAATAAATTCCTTCGCGACTTCGACGGCTCCGCGCACGGAATTGCCTTTTGCCAGCTCAGCGCAGATCGCAGCAGAGAAGGTGCAGCCTGCTCCGTGCGTGAATGTAGTGTCAAAGCGCTCGGATTCGAGCACTTCAATGTTTTGCCCGTCGTAGAAAACGTCGACAGCATTGCCGCTTTGCAGCTTGGTGCCGCCTTTTACCACGACGTAAGAAGTGCCGAAGTCATGAATGCGTTTTGCCGCTTCTTTCATGTCTTCTACGCTTGTCAGCGCGCCCATTTCGCTGAGGATGCCCGCTTCGAACAAGTTTGGCGTGGCAACCGTCGCACGCGGGAGCAGCACTTCACGCAGGCTGATGGCGATTTCCGGATGGAGCGCTTCAGCGCCTTTACAGATCATCACCGGGTCTACGACGACATTTTTCAATTGGTATTGCTCTATTTTGCGGGCAGCGAGGTCAACCAGCTCGGTGGTGCCAAGCATCCCGGTTTTGACTGCATCGACGCCGATTCCGGCGAGCACCGTTTCGATCTGTTTTTCCAGAATAGCCACATCGATCGGGAACACTTCATGGAACCAGTCATTGTGCGGGTCTTGGGCCACGATAACAGTAAGGGCTGTCATTCCGAAGACGCCAAGCTCCTGAAACGTTTTGAGGTCTGCCTGTTGTCCAGCACCGCCGCTGGTATCGGAGCCTGCAATGGTAAGCGCTTTTTTCATTGTCATTTTGATTATCTCCCTCTTGTGCAGCAGCGAAGTGAATGCAGAGCTTTACTGTCATGCACTGTAATGTCTCCCTCTATATTAAGAGGAAAAAAACAGCGGTGTCAATAATATCCCCAGAAATAAAAAACCGCTTCCCGGGATGAGAAACGGTTTTCATTATGTAGACCATGTTAGCGGGAGGCAGCGTGATGAAAAGAAAAGCTGATCGGCGTAGACAGGGAGCGGGAGCGTTTGGTCGCGAGCTGTTTGGCCTGTTTGGCTGCTTCGAACATGCTCGGCGCCTTGATGATTTCTACCCATCTGCGAGTTGCGGTTTCAAATAAAAAGCGATAGATTGTCATCGGTCATCGCCCTTTCGTGTTTTCTTCACACTCATATTGTAGTACGTATTTGGCAGCAGTTGGTTACGCGTTTGTTACATGATTTTGAAAAAGCTGTTGCATTTGTGTGAAGGCGAAATAGTTTTTGTCAAGTCCGTTACGTTTTTCGACTTTTTACGTCTTTAGTATGAGAAAAGAACGAATGAGGTGCTGTAAAGATGGCCAACACAACGGGAGAGCTGACAGTAACCGGAGTCAATCACAGCTACGGAACGGGGAAGATCAAGGTTCCGGTGCTGTTTGATATCAACCTGCACGTCAACCGGGGCGAGTTTGTCGCCTTGTGCGGTTCGTCCGGTTCAGGGAAGTCGACGCTGCTGAATTTGCTCGCTGGTCTGACCAAGCCGGAGGAAGGCAGCGTGATGGTGAGCGGCGAGGAAATCTCCAAGTTTAACGAAAATGAATTGTGCCTGTTTCGCCGCAAGCACATGGGCTTCATTTTCCAGTCGTACAACCTTTTGCCTAACTTGACGGCGCTGGAAAACGTGGAGCTGCCGTTGATCTTCGCGGGCGAAAGCGTCAAGAAGCGGAGGGCGAAAGCAAAAGAGATTTTGCATCGGGTCGGACTGGAAGGACGGATCGACCACCGGCCGAACGAGCTTAGCGGTGGGCAGCAGCAGCGCGTCAGTATTGCGCGGGCGCTCGTCAACCAGCCAGGCATCATTTTGGCTGACGAACCGACGGGGAACCTGGACTCGAAGACCGAACAGGAAATTCTCCATCTCATGAGAGAAATGAACAGGGAAAATGGGACTACGTTCATCATCGTTACCCATGAACAGGAAGTAGCAGAGCAGTCCGACCGCGTCATTTATTTGCAGGACGGCCGGGTTGTACAAAAAAGGACAAGGCCAGCGTAGGCGAGGGGTATGAGGTGAACATATTGTGAAGGTAATGGATTCGTTTCGCATCGTCTGGAGAAACTTGTGGCGGATGAAGCTGCGGACCGCCCTGACATCGGTCGGTGTCATGATCGGCACGGCTGCCATCGTCGCGATGATGGCGCTGAGCTTGGGGCTGAAGGAAAACGCAGTGAAAAGCCTGGAAAACTTCGGGAACTTGACAGAGATGGACGTCGAACCGATGTACTACGACCAGGAAAAGGGCGAGATGATCCCGGACGATCAACGCAAGCGGCTGAATATGGAAGCTGTTCAGGAGCTGAAAAAAATACCGGGCATCGCAGCCGTCATGCCTGTCAAGCGGCTGAATGAGCAGGCGAAGCTGAAGGTAGGCAGGCGCGAAGGCTACGTCGAGCTGGTCGGGGTCGACGTGAATGAGTCGGCCGCCTACCGCAAGAACGATGTAGAAAAAGGGACGTATTTGACAGGTTCTCCCCAGGAGGTCGTCGTCGCTTT
The DNA here is from genome assembly GCF_000470975.2 of Brevibacillus sp. NSP2.1. Taxonomy (NCBI): domain Bacteria; kingdom Bacillati; phylum Bacillota; class Bacilli; order Caryophanales; family Paenibacillaceae; genus Brevibacillus; species Brevibacillus sp. NSP2.1. Next base: position 2,003,566 of record NZ_CP048274.1, read on the forward strand.
TGACGTTCCGCGGGCAATGCGCGATGTGGAAAAAGAAAAGCGGGAGGCGCGCAGGCGCAACGCCGACAACGGCAGACAGTCGGGCATGTCCGCAATGCCTCCCGATATGGGCGGCGGCGGAGAGTCGGCAGCCTTCAACATCGTCGACAAAGCGGCAACACTCATTTTGACGCGGGAATACCGCATCGACGACGAACCGAAATTCGAGAAAAAAGAATTGCGGGTGCGCGTCGTCGGCCAGCTTCAAAAATCGGAAAACTTTCGCTACTCCACAGCGGTCTACGTCCCGCTTGGCGTCGTGAAAGAGCTGAACGATTGGGTGAACCGCGGACGCAGCGACGAAGGCAGCGAAGGCTCGTCGCGCCGCACGCGGGAGCAGGCGACAAAAGACACGTTTGAATTTGACCAGATGACCGTCAAGGTAGAATCGCGGGAGCAGGTAGAGAGCGTCGTCAAGGCGTTGAAGGAAAAAGGCTATGAAGTGTGGTCGCCAGCGCGCGAACTGGAGACGATCAACCAGTTTTTCTTCGTGATCCAGATGGTGCTGGGCGGCATTGCAGCGATCTCCTTGCTCGTTGCCACAATCGGAATCGTCAATACGATGATTATGTCCATTTTGGAGCGAACAAAAGAAATTGGCATTATGAAAGTAATCGGAGCAACCGTATTTAACATTCGCTGGCTGTTTTTGATGGAGTCAGGCTTCATTGGACTGATCGGCGGCCTGGCCGGGCTTGGCATGGCCTGGGGCGCGGTAGAGCTAGTGAACTACTTCGGCGCATCCGGCGGCATTATGGACAGTTTGAACATGGGGTATGGCGGCGGACCGGAAGGCGAACAGAGCAAATTGGCAGTGATTCCGGTCTGGCTGGCGTTGTTTGCCATCGGCTTCTCCTTTATCATCGGGCTGCTCGCGGGTATTTTCCCGGCGATTCGGGCTTCCCGTCTAAGTGCACTTCAAGCGATTCGATCAGAATAAGAAATGTGGGGAACGAAAGATGAACAAGAAAAAATGGATCATACTAGCAGCGATTGTGGTCGTTTTGGGAGGGGGCGGCTACGGTGGCTATGCGTACTACCAGTCGAAAAACACGGCTGCAGAGGAACCGCCTGCCGAACCGCCTTCCTTCCCGACGGCTACAGTAGATGTGGGGGAAGTAAAGAAGACGATTTTCTCTTCCGGTACCATCGAAGCAAAGGCGCGTGAGGAAGTCAGACCGGAGATCAGCGGCAAGGTGCAGAAGCTGTTTGTCAAGGAAGGACAAGCCGTGAAAAAAGGCGACGTGTTGTTTACGGTAGACAGCGTGGACGCCCAACTGGAATTGCAAAAGCAGGAGTTGGCGATCATCCGTGCGCAAAAAGAGCTGAACGAGCTGAAGAACAAAAAAGACAAGATTGTGGCCGACAAAACGGGGAAAGTCAAGGAAGTGCTCGTGAAGGAAGGCGAAACAGTTACCCCCGACACCGTCGTGGCGAAGCTGACCAATACCGACTATTTGAAAATTACAGGGAAGTTCACCGCATACGAAGCCGAGCATTTCCGCGTAGGGCAGCAGGTGAAAGTGTTTATCAGCTCGTCGCTTTACTACGTGGACGGAGTCGTGACGAAGGTAGACCATATCGGTCAAAAGGAAAAAGGAGTCGGCGGCGTTCACGATGTCGACGTCTTGGTTAAAAAACCGGGTGCCCTCTACGTGGGCGATCTGGGCGAGGTGCAGTACACCGATCCAAAAGGCTTGCTGTTCGCCAGCCAAAAAGCGACGCCGTTTGAATTGCCGGATGAGATGGAGATCGTGGCAGGGACGCACGGCAAGATTGGCAAAGTAGAAGTGGAGAAAGACGACGAGATCAAGGCAGGGCAGCTTTTGTTCAAAATGGACCTGACCGAATCCGAGCTGGAAATGAAGGACAAGGAGCTTTCCTTGAAAGAAGCGCTTTTGAATATGGAACAGAAAAAGCGGGAAATCGCCAAAAAGCAAGTGGAAGCGCCAATCAGCGGGGTCATTACGAAGCTGAACGTCAAGGAAGGGGAAGCGCCTGGCTCCGAGCCGGTTGCGGTCATCATGGACACGAGCTCTGTCTACTTCGTCGCGGCTGTGGACGAGATGGACATTCCAGCGATCAAGCTTGGGCAAAGCGTCGATGTGTACTTGACGGCATTCGGCAACAAGCCGTTCAAAGGCAAAGTCACCGAGCTGCCGAAAGAGGGGACAAAAGAGGACAAGTCGGTTCGCTTCGCGGTCAAGGTCGAACTGAGCGACACGGCTGATATGAAGCACGGCATGACAGGGGATTGCGATATTTACGTGGAGCAAAAGGAAAACGTGAAACGACTGCCTTTGAACGCCGTGGAAGTGTTGGAAGCAGGGCTTGGCACGGTGATGGTAAAAGACCCGGCCAGTGGCGAGCCGACGCCAAAAGAAATTGAGATTGGCGTGGAAGGAACCGACTTTATTGAAGTGGTAAAAGGATTGAATGAGGGAGACGAAGTTTTGCTGACGAATCCGGAAGGCATGTAAACTTTGCAGCGTAGACTCCCAGCCAGATAAAGCCAACAGCCCTGCGTATCCGTCCCGGGACGAAGCGTGAGGGCTGTTGGCTTTTTACGCGTGCTTTTCGGACAAGGCAAGCGTTTGGACGAGTTGCGATGTCAAGCTGTGCAACGGATGGGCGACAAACCTGCCTGTCTCGCGGGCAAACCGCTCGGCTGCCGGAGCCATGGAAAGTTGGGCTACGGACAGCGGAACGCCGTGCAGCGTCTGATCGAGGTCGTGCAACGCTGCTGTGAGTTTGGCCAAATAGGCTTCCTGTCTGTTTTCCATGAGCAGGGTAAAAGCGTCCTCGACTACGAGCAGCTCGATTGCCGGAACGGCTCTTGCGGTCTGCGCCTGCTTCCGTATCCGGCTCATCGTCGGTTCGACGGTCGCGGGATTGCTGAATACGAGCAAGTGCCTTTCGGTCGTGCGGGACAACTCCTGGATGAAGGGGCCGTCGATCGTGAAGACAGGCGCGGCACATGCCGCTTCAGCTTCGGCTGTGAGATAGGAGGCGTACTGGGTGCAAGTGATGACGATGGCGTCAACGGAACCGTCGTCCATCCCTTTCAACTGTTGGCGAAGCCTGGCGTAAGCCTGTTCTGTAGCCGAGGCGGCAGGGCCGTCGCCTGGCAAAAGCAGATCGGCATCGACGAAGTGAACCAGCTCGACATCGTACATAGCGAAGGCAGCGGACAAGAGCGCGATATTGCTCGGATGGGCGTGCAGGCAAGCTATTTTCTTCACGGGCGCTCTCCGGCGTTTGGTGATGCGTTCGTAGCTTCCTTGTAGGCGATGATGCGGATGCGCTTGTAGTCCACGACCCAGTTGCCGTCTTGAAACAGCGTCGGACGGACCAGCTCTGTCACTTCCTCGCAGACGGCTTCGATCTCCTGCGCGGACAGCCCGGTGAAAAAGGGGCTGCAAAAGGAATCGAGCCAATGTCGAAGCCCCCGATCCCCGTCAGGCAGCGTCGTCGGCCTGTCGAAATGCGAAGCGAGCGTTACGCGAAAGCCTTGCTCCTCAAGCAGCGTCGTGTACTCGCCGACAGCGGGAAAATACCACGGAGAGCGTTCGTCTGCCGAAAGATTCCGACGGCTCAAGGCGATGCGCAGCGCCTGGACGACGTGCTCACAATTGCCTTTTCCGCCGAACTCGGCAACGAACCGTCCGCCGGGCGCGAGCGCATGCCAGACAGTGCGAATCACCTCGCGCGGCTTTTTCATCCAGTGCAGCGCAGCGTTGGAAAAGACAGCGTCATACGTTTCCGCGGATTGGTAAGCGTGGGCGTCCGCGACGAAAAAGGCGACTTGCGGGTATTTTTGTCTGGCTGCTGCAATCATGCTGGCCGAAAAGTCAATGCCCGTTACGTTTGCGCCTGCTTGCGCCAACTGTGCGCTCAAATCCCCTGTTCCGCAGCCCAGATCGAGAATGCGCTCTCCCGGCAGCGGCGACAGCCATTCTACAACTCCTTTGCCATAAGCAGAAACAAAATTCATCTTGTCGTCGTACAGCTTCGCGTTCCATTGATTCGTAGTACTCACCTGGCTCACCCCTTTGTTCTTGTTTTACCAGCTTGCGTGGTATAAATCAATCCTATAAAAGTTATGAACTAAATAGGAATTACCTATATCGAATCCCGACGAAATATTTTCAAGCTACACAGGAGATTGCGCTCTTTTTGTCGAAGAAAGACGAGTGGCAACGCGAGCAATGAAGAAAGGTAGAGGACATTTCGTGAAAAAATGGGTTGTAAAAGCACTTCTTGTGTGTCTGGCAACCGGCACTTTCTTGTCGGGCGTATCGGCTCCGCCAGCCATGGGAGCAGGGGCTACAGCATCGATGAAAAAAAACAGCCAAGTATCCAAGCCCGTTTCGCAGCCTGTTCACAATATGATTATCTTCAACGACTATCAGGTAGCAGGCCAGGACTCCGGCGGATGGAACTGGGTGAAAAACGACGAGTTTATCCTCCCGCCTGAAACCGCTCTTGATATCGATCTTGTGCAAACGACATATGGGAGCGGCACGAATCTCAATCGAAGCGAAGTGTTGCTCGATGGAGTGGAGCTGCCGGAATACCAGGTCGAGCAGCAGTCCTCGCAAAGCACGTTCCGCTGGCAGGTGCCCCGCTTCTCGATTCCTGCCGCCAAATTGTCTCCCGGACCGCACATCCTCACGTTCGTTGTAACCGATGCCAAGGGGCAAAAAAGCACCGTGCACGTGCGCTTTCAAGTAGAGGCGCAAAACTACCCGAGCATCTTCGAAGGGGAGAAGCCGACAGGTGCAGCGATTCCATCGGGTAGCCAAACCGCGATTTTTGGCATGATGGGCTCGACCAGCTTTGCCAGTACGGTTCCGGGAACGTGGAAGCTGATTAACAAAACGACAAATGCGGAGCTCCGATCCGTGCCGGCCAAAATCTTCGCGACAGGCACGCTGCCGACTGGCAATTACGATCTGGTGTTTACGCCTGATGACAGCAGCCTGAGCGCCTGGATGACGCACATTCGGATCGGAATGGCAGAGCTGTACATGGGAACGGATGCGAGCGGCCAAAAGCTCGCCCAAGGACAGCAAGTGACTGCTCCGGCGGCGCCAGGCGTCGTGCAACTGTATTCGCCGGTTGCCGGTCGCTGGTCGGTGAACGGAACAGGCCAAACTTTGACCGACTCCCAGCACTTCGAGGTCGTGATTCCGGAAATGATGGCGGGAATGACCATGTCCGTCACCTTTGAGCCGAATCAGGCCGCCAACACCGACGATCTGTGGGGAGGCTCGACAACGGAAGTGAAAATTCAGGTGCCCGGTGCGCCGAACTCCTGCGATTCTGCCAGCGCTACAGCGACGATGGATGTGCTGATGCAGCAAAATGCGCAGTCTTCGTTGATGGTAGAGCGGGAAAACTTGTACTCGTCCGATGTCACCGTGAAGCTCTACCAAAATCCGGTGCACGTCATCTGGCTGGCGACGGCTGCCGAGCACGTGGAGCAGGGCAGTGAAGCTTCGGATGACGAGGGGCCGGGCTTTTGGGCAGTCGATAACGTCGTCGTGGATGAATCCAAGCTGAACTGGGACCATACCGCTTTGCTGCTGTCCAGCTTTAAGCCGGGCCGCTACAAGGTCAACTATTACAGCAAGCGCGAACCGCGTCAGTCGTGGTGCGGCTACATTCAGGTCGTAGAGGACACCCGTCCGATCCCGTCCGCCCCTGTTTGCGCCAAAAATGAAGCAGGACTGGCACCCTCACCAGGGCCGATTCTTTTGAAAAACAGTCGCGGCAACGAATATCGCGATGGGCAAACCGTCAGAGTCAGCTCGGCGGCGGAACTGGACAGCTTGAGCGAGCTTCGGCTGACGTCTACGTATGCGAAGCGGATCGGGAACAAAAAGCTGAAAGACGGAAGCGGCAAGGACATGATCACCTACTACATGCCGAATCTCGTCTGGACGTACGGCGAAACGCCAATCGGCACCCGCCAGGAGTACATCGGAGCAACCATTTCCTCGGCAAACGCGATTCAGGTGTTCTATGAAGGAAAAGAGATTGCAAGCCTGAAGCCGAACACGGACGAGGAATACGTGGACGAGGGCGATGAATCGCTCGATTTGAAAGCGATCATCGCAGACAACGAGAACAAGCCTGGCGTCTACACAGTTAAAGTAACGAACACATTCCGCAATAAAACTTGCTCGGTCGTGCAAAAATACAAGAAATACGACAAAGAGCTGGGTGAATCGGAACGAAATCAAACGATGACCTTAACCGTAGAGGTCAAATAAACAGATGACCCCCTTGCATGTGGCAAGGGGGTTTTTGCAAAGGTGGGGGGCAAGCAAGATGACGGATGAACAGATTGCGATTCTGCAAGCGTTCGGCTTTTGCGTCGAAAACGGACAAGTGAAACATTTGAAGCTGGGAATCGTAACAGACAGTGAGGAATTTGCGCGTTTTTCCCAGGCAGAGGAGCTGCGGGCGCATATCAAATCGCTGCTTCGCAACCAATGCCAATGGAAGCGCGGCAAAGAAACATAGAAGCAATGATCCGGGAGGGATTGCGGCAGATGGAGTCGAGACAGGTTTTGCAGCAGGCATTGGAAGAGGTGGAGGCATGGGAGCGCGACCAGAACGATTTGTGGTTCTGGGAAAAGCTCGGCAGGCTTCCGTTCGTTTTTCTCGATAAAATGACGCCGAATTTCGTCCGGGAAAAGCTGGGGACAGCCGTGGACGAGATGGCCGCGTTTCTGGAAACAGGGGGAACGTATCTCGTTCAGGATACGGCGATTTACAGCAAGTTCGCTCCCCGCTTGGAAAGGGATGGCGCGGGCATTCCGCAGACCGCAGAAGTCGCAGGGGCACCGCTCGTCCTCATGGATGAGATTGCCCGCGAGCTGAAAGAATCGCGCGCGACCTTTGCCACGGTACAGGGCGCAACGACAGGCATCGGCGGCATTTTTACGCTGGCGATTGATATTCCGTTGCTGCTCGGCACGTCGCTGAAAGTGCTGCAAGAAATGGCGCTATGCTACGGCTATCGCCCGGAGGACAAGCGGGAGCGGCTGTTCGTGGTCAAATGCCTGCAGTTCGCTTCTTCCGATATCGTCGGCAAAAAGGCGATACTGGCTGAGCTGTCGCGCTTTGACGAGCCTGCTGCGCAAAAAGACGTCATGGCGCAATTGCAGGGCTGGCGGGAAGTCGTGGTGACGTACACGGAAAATTTTGGCTGGAAAAAGCTGTTTCAGATGGTGCCGATTGCAGGCATCCTGTTTGGGGCGTACTTGAATCGCTCAACCGTCCAGGATGTCGCCGAAGCGGGGCGAATGCTGTACCGCAAGCGGCGAATCCTGGAGCGATTGCGCGTGGAGCAAAACAAAGAGGAATGATTAGCTCCAGTCCTCTGCCGTGATCGCAAATAGGAGGTGATCTTCCCACACGCCGTTGATTTGCAAATAGCGCAAGGACAACCCTTCGTGGCGAAAGCCGTTTTTCTCCAACACGCGGATGGAGGGAGTATTGCGGGGCATGACAGCGGCCTGTACCCGGTGCAGCCCGGCTTCCTGGAAGGCGTACGCGAGCGCAAGCCGTACGGCCGCAGTGGTGTAGCCTTTGCCGTTGCAGGCTTCATCCATGAAGTAGCCGATGGTCGCGTTTTGCCAGGCGCCGCGCACGACGTTTGACAGAGCGACGCGGCCGATCATTTCGTCCGTGTCGCGCAAAAACACGCCAAAGGCGAAGGCGGTCCCTGCTGCAAAGTCTTGCTCCGCTTGCGCAATTTGCGCCTCCTGACCGCTCAGCGTCAGGAAGGCGGCGGAGCGGAGCGGCTCGAACGGTTGCAGGAAGGCATGATTACGCAGCCGAAGCTTCAGAAGCTCGGCTGCGTCATTTGCTTGCAGTGGTCGCAAGTAGACCGTATGCGTATGTAACGTCATGATATCAATCCTCCTTCTTGAGAAAAGATGGATCGACATTTTATCATGACAGCGCTTGCTTGAAAAGGATTTTTTTGGACAACTTCTTTTCCGGCGCTAGTCTTAGCCGAGCAGCTCGGAGAAGGAAACGCCAAACTGTTTGCAAATCTCTACTTCTTTTGCGTTAGGAGACAGCTCGATTTTCAGACCTTCGAGTGGAGTTTCCGCTCCGCGCTCGCTCGCTTTTTTCAGCAAAATATCTACAGCAGCGCCCACATGCTCGTAAGCGGAGTCGCAGGAACCGAAAGCCGCGACTTTTTTGCCGCTCAAATCAATATCGTCCATCTCTTCGTAAAAGTCCAGGCACTCGTCTGGCAGATCGCCGTCGCCCCATGTATAGGCACCGAGCAAAATGGCATCGTAGTCTTCCAGTTCCTTGGCAGTGGCATCCATGACTTCTTTTATCTCCAGGTCTTTTCCGGTGGAACGAATCCCTTCGGCAATTGCTTCAGCAACTTCCTGCGTGTTTCCTGTCATGCTTGCGTACACCATCAAAATGCGGCTCATAAGAAGTAAACCCTCCAAATAAGATAATGAAAATCATTCTCACACAAATAAAATAATGAAAATGATTCTCGTTGTCAACAGTTATTTTTCTTTCCATAAAGCTGTTGCCACAAGTGATTGATTTTGGTAGAGTAAAATGAAATTATAATATTGGAAGTCTAAATAGAGGTGCGCCGAAGATGAGTACATCTTTTCGTAATCTGCCAGGGGGCGGGAAGAGAGGGAAAGGCTAAAGCGCCGAAGCTGTTGCTGTTCCCCTCGGATAGCAGCGGCTGGGGTGATTCGTGAACAATGAGCATCCTGTCACAAAAGGCAATCGCCTGTTTGTGGAGCGCTATTTACGATTTGCTTGGGCAGTATGGAAAGCAATGAGATAGCGAATGCACTCATTGCTTTTTTTAGTCAGGGGAGCGGTTCGCTCTCGTTGACAGGCACGCTTTTTATTAAAAGGAGGATGTACCAGTGAACATGATGGATGCCAATGAAATTATCGCGTTTATTCAAAAAAGCGAGAAGAAAACACCAGTGAAACTATACGTGAAAGGCAATCTGGAGGGCATTGACTTCGGTGCCAGCTCCAAGACGTTCATTACAGGCACGACTGGCGTTGTGTTTGGCGAATGGAAAGAAATCGAGCCGGTTCTGGCTGCGAACGCTGACAAAATCGAAGACTACGTAGTAGAAAGCGACCGCCGCAATTCGGCGATTCCGTTGCTCGACACAAAAGGAATCCAGGCGCGCATCGAGCCAGGCGCGATTATCCGCGACCAGGTGACGATCGGCAACAACGCAGTCATCATGATGGGCGCTACGATCAACATCGGTGCTGTGATTGGCGAAGGCACGATGATCGACATGAACGTCGTCGTCGGCGGCCGCGGAACGATCGGGAAAAACTGCCATATCGGCGCTGGTTCTGTCATCGCAGGCGTCATCGAGCCGCCTTCCGCGCAGCCAGTCGTAGTGGAAGATGACGTCGTAATCGGTGCCAACGCCGTGGTTCTGGAAGGCGTGCGCGTAGGAAAAGGCGCGGTTGTGGCAGCGGGCGCGGTCGTCATTGAAGACGTGCCGCCATACGTTGTGGTGGCTGGTACACCAGCGCGCGTGATTAAACAGATCGACGACAAAACTCGCTCCAAGACGGAGATCAAGCAGGAGCTACGTCAACTGTAGGGGAGAGAGCTCACATGGACTGGCGTACGCTTGATGAACAATACATCGTCTCTTCCTACAAACGCTTGCCGATCGCGATCGAAAAAGGGGAAGGCAACTACCTGTACGACACAGCGGGCAAAAAGTATTTGGATTTGTTTACGGGGCTGGCCGTCAATGTGCTCGGCCACTCCCATCCGCGGATCGTCCAGGCGCTGCGCGAACAGGGCGAGCGCTTCCTGCACATTTCCAACGTATTTTTGAACCAGCCGGCAATCCGGTTGGCCCAGCGGCTGGTGGAGCAGACGATCCCGGGAAAAGTGTTTTTCACAAATTCCGGTGCGGAAGCGACCGAAGCCGCGATCAAAATGATCCACAAATGGACGAAGGCAGAAGGGGCCGGGCGCGAAGGGATTGTCGTGCTCCGCAACAGCTTTCACGGCAGAACATTGGGCGCGGTGCGGCTGACCAGACAGGCCCATGTGTATCAGGATTTTCCGCAGCCGGACTTTCCGGTGTACGAGCTAGACCCTGAGGATGCGGACGGCTTGCGGGCGATTTGCCGCGACGCGAAGCCGGCCGCTGTCCTGATGGAGCCTGTGCTCGGCTCTGGAGGGGTCGTGCCGCTGTCGGAGCCGTTTTTGCGCGAAGTGGCGGCGATTTGCCAGGAGGAAGGCATGCTGTTTGCCATGGACGAAATCCAGACAGGCATGGGACGCACTGGTAAGCTGTTTGCCTACCAGCACGCAGGCGTGACGCCGGATTTGATCTTGTTTGCCAAAGGCGTAGGCGGAGGGCTTCCGCTCGGTGGCGTGATTGCCGGAACGAAGCTGATGAACCAGTTCAAGCCGGGCGACCACGGGACGACCTTTGCGCCGTCGCCGCTTTCGGCGGCTCTCGGCAACGTGGTGCTGGATGAGCTGCTCGATCCTGCTTTTGCGGCAAGCGTGGACGAAGTGATCGCGTACTTGTGGGCGGGCCTCGAATCGCTGCGCGCGCGTCTCCCGGAACAGTTGCAGGCGCTCCGCGGCAAAGGCATGATGGTCGGCATCCCGCTCAGCGCCGCACCGGAAGAGGTCAGCCGTTTGCAGCAGGCATTGCTTGATCGCGGCATTCTCGTGGACGTGACGCAAAAGACAATCGTGCGTCTGCTGCCGCCGCTCACCTTGACCAAAGAAGACGTCGACCTTTTCCTGGACAGCTTTGCAGCGGAACTCGCTGTGCGGCACGGGGCCAAAGGGGAGGCGTAAACGATGGCGACATCGCTGTTTACCCAGATTCGGCGCGACCTGCACCAAATTCCGGAGCCGGGCTTTGCCGAGGTGAAGACGCAAAAGTATTTGCTCGATTACTTGGAGCGTCTCCCGCAGGAGCGCATGCAGATCAAGACGTGGCGCACCGGGATTTTGGTCCGGATCGAGGGGACGAATCCAAAGCGCACGATCGCCTGGCGCACGGACATGGACGGCTTGCCGATTGCAGAAGAGACGTCGTATCCGTTTCGCTCGCTGCACGAAGGCTACATGCACGCGTGCGGACACGACATGCACATGGCTATCGCGCTCGGGCTTGTGACGCATTTTGTGGAGCAGCCGATTGCAGATGACCTGCTGTTCCTGTTTCAGCCCGCAGAAGAGGGCCCAGGCGGCGCTCAGCCGATGATGGAGAGCGAGGAGTTTGCTTCCTGGCGGCCGGATTGCATTTTTGCGCTGCACATCGCGCCGGAGTATCCCGTCGGCTACATTGCCACCAAGCCGGGCATTTTGTTTGCCAACACGTCCGAGCTGTACATTGATTTGGTCGGAAAAGGCGGGCACGCAGCTTTTCCGCACAAAGCAAACGACATGGTGGTCGCAGGCAGCCATCTCATCACACAGCTCCAGACGATTGTGGCGCGCAACGTCGATCCGCTCGATTCCGCTGTCGTGACCATCGGCAAGCTTGAGGGCGGCACCAAGCAAAACATCATTGCGGAAAAGGCGCGGCTGGAAGGGACGATTCGCACGTTCTCGACCGAGTCCATGGCGCTTGTCAAAGCGCGGATTGAAGCGCTTGTCAAAGGCATCGAGGCGGGCTTCGACTGTACGGCGTCCATCGACTACGGAGTAGGGTATTGCCAAGTGTACAACGAGGAAAAGCTGACGACGGCCTTTATGGACTGGGTGCGCGAGCAGGGCGAAGACGTGACGATGATTGCCTGCAAGGAAGCGATGACCGGAGAAGATTTTGGCTACTTCCTGCAGGAGATTCCGGGCTTTTTGTTCTGGCTGGGCGTCCATACTCCGTACGGGCTGCACCATTCCAAAATCGAGCCGAGCGAGGACGCGATCGAAGTCGCGATCCGCTTGGTCTCCCGATATTTTACGTGGCTGTCGGAACAAAATTAGCGCGAGACAGGCAGCAAAAAAAGAGCGGCGAAGCTGGCCGCTCTTTTTTGTATGCGAAAAAAGGTTTGGTGAGAGAATGGGGATGTCTTTTGTCAAGAGTCCTGCGTATTTTCTTTTCGAGATTGTGTATAAGTCTTTCTTCCTGGATGTCCCGCGCCTGTGGATTCTGTGGATACTGTTGAAAAAACTTGTCTTCGGACCACAACTATTTGCTGTCTTCCACGTATAAAATAGGGAGAAGCAATTCCGGAAAATCAAGCGCTGCCGCGCACACATACAGGAGGATTATGACATGAAAAAAGCATGGTTATCGGCCTTGTTGGCGCTGACTGTAGCGGGAGTTGGGAGTACCGCCGCTTTGGGAGAAGGTGCGTTGCGCGTTTTTTTAGGCACGGAAACGATTTCAAGCGATATGCCTGCTTCCAAGGCCGATTCGGTTGAGGCCTTGGTCAACAAGCTTGGCGGGTTTGTTGATTACGATTCGCGCACGGGCAAGCTGCAGGTAGTCAAGCCTAACGTAAACATCATCGTCATTGAAGGAATTCAGCAGACGCGCAATAAAAATATCGTCTTCAGCAACCCGGTCAAAGGCTACAGCGACAAAAACGTACCGCGCACTTTCAACGTATTCGTTGAGGTAGACGAAGCGCCTGTCGCCAAAGACTTGCGGATGCAGCTCGTCCTGATTGGACCGGACGGCAAGGAAGTGAGCAAAGGCAAAGAGTGGAAGTACTCCACGCAAAATGCGAACAGCTTCTACTTCTCCGAGCCGTTTGTATCGACAAAGCTGGAGGCGTATGGAAATTACAAGGTCCAGGTGCAGATGAAGTCCGAGAAGTTTAATTCCTACGTAGTCGTAGGCGAAAACACGTTTACGGTAGGACGATAAATTAAATGCTCCTGATACGTTCCCACTTGGCTAGGTCACATGGTATAATAGACTGAAAAAACCAATATACATGTTGAAAGCAAGTACATGAAAGAAAGGAACGATGGGAGCAAATGGAGACAAATCCCCCGCGATCGTCCACGGATGTAGAAGGCCCGAGTATCCACATCGCCTGGAAAGATGAGCATTCGATTCAGGCGGAGTGGAGTATGACGAAGGAGTTCGAGCAGGAAGTGGAGAAGAAATTTGCGATACCTTTTGCCGAGCTGCCGTTTGTCCTGCGCCTTTTTGACGTGACTGACCGCAAAGAGATCCGCAATGATGGCACAGACCTTTACACTGATTTTGATATCAACCATCGTTCTTCCGAATGGATTTTGTACGGAGTGACGCAAGGATTGGAATATTGCGTAGACCTGGGCATTCGGATGGTGGACGGAAGGTTCTATTCGCTGTCAAGATCTCAAATGATTTGAATCATCGTGCTCATTTGATCTGGCTTCCGGGCGAAAGCTCGCGCGAAGCTCTCTATGATGCAGTACCTGTTTTTTTCATAAGGAAAGAGCCCCGCTTAGCCCAGGTTCGCCTGTGCTGGAACGGGGCTTTTGTTTTCGCATACGATAACGTTATGGTGCTTCGCGCTGTTTGTCGAGCAGGCGCAGGGCGACAGCGAGGACGGCCCATACAGGCATCGGTTCGTCCAGCTTGCTGAGCCACTCTGGCGAGGTGATAAGCCCCTCGCGAAGCACGCGTTTGCCCAGATCAAGCTTCCAGGGCGGATACGGTGACGGCTCCTCTGGCGCGAACTGATCGTAGGCCGTCAGGTTGTACGTCTGGATCAGGCGGATCAGCTTGTCGGCGTATTGCGGGTCTGTGGCATAGCCGGCTTTTGACAGAGCCTGGGCAGCCTCCTGCGGTGTGGATGCCGTCAGCACGTTTTTGTAGGTAGGCTTGAGCAGAAACTGGGCGTGATCGTCAATCGATTGCTGATAGCTGTAGTACGCTTTGAACGTAGACTGGCGGGACACGGTCTGCCCATTCTCCACCTCCTTGCTTGTGATGGTGACGGAACCGGCCGGGCCTGTGCCTTTGATCCCGAACAAATTGTACGAGGAGCGGCCTGTAACTGGGTCTTGCGGGACTTTTTGCCCCCATCCCGATTCCAGGATGGCTTGCGCAATGGTGATCGAAGGGAAGATATGGTAATTGAGAAAAGTTTGCCTGGCGGAGCCTGCCACCAGCTCGATGAATGCTTTCGGTTCCATGCGGGCACCTCTCTTCATGGTGAGCATGCTGGTTTTTGCCGCTTTTTTGTGTCGCCCCCGATTCGGGACACAAAAAGGGCCATCCGTACCATTCTTATGCCGGAGCCAGCGAAAAAGCCCACTTGCGGAAGAAAGCCGAACGCGGAGGCAGCCAGTAAGCGACAGCGCGCATTTTGCCAAGCGGCCACAAAAAAACAGCCGACAACATCGGCTGCTTGCGTTCTTATGGTTTGCGCGGCTGAAAGTACTGGATGCGCTTGTTGAACAGATGGAGCTCCGCCTTGTAATCGCGGGCCAAGTAACGACAGTATTCGTTTGCTTTGTTCTTGTCGCCGTGCGTCGCTGATTCGGGCAGGGCAATCTGGATGTAGTGCTTCTCGGTGCCGTTTTCCTCTTTGCTGCCGACCCCTACGACGATGGACTTGTACATGCTTGGGTCTTTTCCTTTCAGGAGGAACCACGAGTCCTTGCCTTCCGGACGTTCTTCTATGGTATATGGAAAAGCGGCCTCTGCGTAGGACCAGCCGAGCTGCTCCCCTGTTTTCGAGGTCATGTCCATATATCGCGTAAACTTGGCTTTTACGTCGTCAATACTTGCGGATTGGGCAGTTGAGCCATTAACGAAATAGATGTAGGCCGATTGAAGTTTCACGATTGCACCCTCCTAGTACCGGGAATATCTGCGTTTAGTGTAGCATTGCTTCCACACTTTGGCAATGAGACAGTTGGGAAAGGAAAACAATTGCGCGTCTTTTCTGAAAAGTGTAAAATATAAATACTATTTATATAGTCGATAAGTGAACGATAAAGGATCATGGAGGAGTAAACCCATGCAGGAGGCCTCGATTAGACACGTATTTGAAGCATTGAACACGATGCGCGCCATTGACGTAGTGAACAAGGAAGACTGGGAGCGAGCAGCGAAGGAAGCCGAACTGGATTCCTCCGTGCAATTAAACATTCTCTGGATCATTTACTGTTATGAGGGGGTGCGCGTCACGCAAATTGCCGACTGGACTTTCTGGCACCCGTCGTCGATCGTCATCCACATCAAAAAGTTGATGGAGAAAGGAATGGTGACGATTGAAAAGTCTGAGCTGGACGGACGCGTCGTACACGTGTACCCGACCCAGCGAGGCAAGGAAGTTCTGGAGGCAAGCCGAAGAAAAGTGCCATCTATTTTCAGATTGACGTATGCGCTGGAGAAAATGGAGGAACGATACAGTACAGCAGTAGTCGAACTGTTCTTCGAATGCCTCTCCTTTGTGGCTCAATCGCTGCACGGAGCGGAGAAGGTAAGGTGGATTCAGGAGGGCGAGGAGCGGGTCATGAACCCCACTCATTTGATTAGTTAGGCGAAATGGGTGGCAAAAAGCGGATTTTCGCGTATAATGTTAAATACTCCGAATATTTTTGAAAATGTTGTCGGAGTGAAAATCAAGACGAGGAGGGATTGCTGATGGAGCACTACGACCACTTATACGACGTTTCGGAAAACGCCAATGTCCGTTTTCTCGGGTTTATCTCCGAAGGAACGAGACACGACTTCGGCATTGTATTCACGCACAAGTTTTATGGAAAGCCGTTGGTGATCTGTATGCAGACGGGGCAATCTACCCTTCTCAGTTCAGATGATGCGGTAAATCCAGGGTACCTGCAAAGGATTTTCCGACTGGACTCGGAAAGTGAAGCCAAGGCACTCGCTGAATTTTTCCAAGAATACTTGCCTCCCATCCCATTTGAAGAAAATCAGTATTAGCGGGCGAGCAGAAGTTTATCTTCTGCTCGTTTTTTACTGGTTCCCGAAGCTGCCAGACAGCCGGCAGCACGGAGCGCCCTGTTTACGAAGCGGGCTGCGACAGCATAAAATCGGGATAGGGAAGAGGAGGGACGTAGATGAGCGTACATAAATGGTCGGCAAGCGAGCCAAAAGGAGCGGTCGTGCTCGTGCACGGCACGGGAGAGCACCATGGCAGATACGAGCATGTCGCGGCGTTTTTGAATCAACAAGGATGGGACGTCTACGCGGAAGACTTGCCTGGCTGGGGACGCTCCCCGGGGATCAGGGGGCATGTTGATTCGTTTGACGATTATGTGCAGCGGGTGCGGGAGTGGACCGTGGCCGCCCTGGAAGACAGCGCAGGCAAACGGCCCGTTTTTTTGCTGGGCCACAGTCTGGGCGGACTGATCGCTACGCGCTTCGTGCAGCGGGAAAAAGCGGCACACGAGCTGGCGGGACTGGTTTTGACCTCCCCGTGCTTACAGCTAAAGCTGGAGGTGCCCGCCTGGAAGGCGCAGGCAGCGAGACTGCTGGACCGTTTTTGGCCGACGCTTGCGATTGCAAACGGGATTACGCCTGACATGGTTTCACGGGATGAGGCCGTGCAAGCCGCCTACAAAAACGATCCGCTCAATTATCCGAAAGTCAGCGTGCGCTGGTTTTTGGAACTGCACAAAGCGATGCAGGCGGCCTGGGAGGAGCGGGAACGGCTTACGGTGCCTGTGCTGGTGCTGCAGGCGGGCGACGACTCGCTGGTGGATGCAGACGCTGTGGGGCGCTTTACAGAGGGCATCCAGGGGCAGAAGACGTTTCGCCGCTTTCCGGGCTTGCGCCACGAGGTGCTGAACGAGCCGGAACGCGAGGACGTGCTCAGCCACATGGACAGATGGATGAAAGAGATCGCCCAAAACAAAATGTGACATACTAATCGACAAAAGTTGTGTGCAATTACCGTATTGACTCCAAATGGTGTGGCATATTAATATAAAAGCATGTTGAATTGAAGAATATGTGACATCACATTTCATTTGGAATCACAAATGCGGAGGGGACACAGATGGGAACTATCGTATGTCAGACTTGCGGGACCATCATCGAGCATTTTGAAAGCAACTCAGTGAAAACGCTTTATGGAGTATGCCATTGCGAGTGCAGACCGGAGCAAAGACAGGAAAAAGAATAGCGAAAAACCGTGCAGGCCTTTCTACAAAGGCCTGTTTTTTTTGACAACCTTTTCATCTTGGAGGATAATGGAGAAGTGTGAAAATCGTTGCAAAAGGAGGAATTGTTTCATGAAACGTAAGCCCATGCAGGGTTTGCTGGCCGCCGCATTGCTGGTCACCTCCCTGTGGACCGGGACTCCAGCGTTTGCGAACAGTATCGGACAGGAAATCAAAATAGACGTAAGTCAGCCGGAAGTTTCCAAAGACGGCTTTGACATTTCCAAGGAATATGCGATCTGGAAGATTGCGGGGGAACAAAAGCTCACCTTGTACAATTTGAGCAAGCAGGCCGAGACGAAGATCGGCGACAAAAACTCCGACAAGAAAAACCCGCGGGTCGACGGAAAATACGCGGTCTGGATCGACTCTCGCCACGGCGGAGCAGACGTGTATTTGTACGACATTGCCAAAGACGAGGAAATTCGCTTGACCAGCGGAAAAGCCGCTGCAGCCGATCTGGAGATCTCGGGGAAAAAGGTCGTTTGGTCCGATAAAAGCGATGCGGGAACAGACATTTACATGTACGACATCGCGACAGGCGACACAACGCGCGTTTCCACGAGCGGCAAAGCCAGCGATCCGACCGTCAGCGACAGCTACGTAGCGTGGGAAGACTCCCGCGATGGCAACCCGGACATCTACTACTACGACATCGACAAGCAAAAGGAAGAATTGGCAGCAGGGGGCAAGGCACACCAGATTGAGCCGAGCCTTTTCAGTGACAAAATCGCCTACGTAAACGGACAGCAGGTTTACGTGTACACCATCGGCACGGGAAGAAACAAGCAGTTGACGGATACTTCGACCTCCAAGTCGGGCGTACATATTTACAAAGACACGATCGTCTACCTGGACGATGACGATCTGGCATATCGGGACGCGAGCAAATCTTCCGGCAAAGAAATCGCGAGCAGCGTGTTCGAGTCGGTGCGTCCGCGCATTTTTGAAGATTACGTCATGTACGCAAAGAGAGACAACGACAAAAAGCTGCGCCTCCACATTTATGATCTGGACGAAAGAGCTGACATCGGGCTGGGCGCAACTTCCGGGGAGCCGAGCCAACCGGATGGCTCTGACCGTTACGTAGTGTACGTGACAGAGTCGAAAAAGGCAAACTCCGTCGTCCTGTTCGATACGGAAAAAGGGACGAGCAAGGTCATCAGCAAAAGCAGCGCAGACCCGATTCGTCCGGTTGTGAGCGGCAAGTACGTAGTCTGGTACGATCAGCGGGAAGATGCACTCGTCGCGTACGATATTCGCAAAGGCACGGAAAAGCAGATTACGAACGAAGATGACGACCAGCAGCCGAGTGAAAAACTGTATGAGGTCGACGGCAGCAAGCTGTTGTGGGTCAATGTGGATCGCCGCGCCGACCTTATCATCACCGACCTGGCAACGGGCAAGGAAGAAGAAATTGCCAGCCTGAGAACCGAGCCGTTAAGTGTAGATATTTACGGCAATTACGCTGCCTGGGTGGAAGAAACAGGCTCGAAAAAGGCAGACATTTACTTGTACGACATCGAGGAAAGAGACGAGACGGTAATCCGCAAAAACGTGGAAGTACAATCCGCGCAAATCGGAGACGATTTTGTGGTCTGGAGCGAAAATAGCGGAGGCGCGAAAAACGGTTGGGATTTGTACTACTACAGAATCGATCGTCAACGGACAGAACTGCTGATCCGCTACTCTGAACGCGACCAAAAAAATCCGCAAGCTTCCCGCAATATGATTCTTTTTGAAGATAACCGCTTGTCTTCCAAAGAAAAAGATTTTTATTATGAGCTGTACGATGTAGAAGACCGCTCTTACAGCGATGTGGAGTGGGACGACAATGCTGAGATTTCCAGCCCAAGAATCGGCGGCAATCGCATCGTCTGGATCGACGAGCGCGATGGCAAACCTGTCGTCTACACGATGGCATTTGCAAGCCCACGGGATGACGATGCCGTAGAGGAGCCAGGTACAGATCCAAAACCGGACCCTGAGCCGGGCGATTACAGAGAGTACAAATTGGTTGACTTGATGCTCGACGGCACGCTGGCGGAGAAAATGAACAGTACCGATTTTACCAAAATTGTGTTTGTCTTCTTCCAAGGGACAGAGGATGAAATAACAATGCCGCTGATAGAGGCTTTCAACGATAGCAAACGTATGGTTGATTTGTTTAACCAAGCTGGCCTCACCACGATCGACATTCGATTCTATAAGTAAACGAGAACAGGCGATTAGGCACAGTCCTAATCGCCTGTTTTTACTGTTCCCGTCAAATAAGGCTTCGCCAACACCAGCCCAGCCAAAAAGAACAAGACCGCTACGTAGGCAGGAAGCAAATGCACAAAATCGACGTACCCGACCGCGAAGTGAATCCCGATGCCAGCAGCGAAGCCGGGGATGCCCGCGAGAAACAGCGTCCACCATACCCACGCTTCTCCGCGGCGAAAGCCCCAGAGGCTGATGAGCAGCACGGCGAGGCCGTCGGAGACGAGAGCGCCGCCGAAGCCGGCCCGGTCGTGGGCGATCAGCGGAATCAGCCGTTCGTTAAACGCTTGCAGCATCTCGGCGGACACGCAGAGAAAGACCAGATCGGACGGGACGAAGACGCCAGTGATCCCGATCAAGGAAATAATCAGCCCAGCTCCGGTCAAAGCAAAGCCGATGACGACAAACAAAAGCTGTCCCCACAAAGCCATTTTCCACGTGCGGTCGTTGTGCCGCTCGGGAGGGAGCGCAGGCAAGTGTCTTTTCGCTGGTGTGCGCAAAGCAAGCAGAAACATGGGCAGCAGAAGGAGCGCGAGTACGGCATGCATGTAGTCAAAATAGCCGTAGCCAATAAACAGAAAAAAACTGGAAAATCCGACGGCTCCGGAGGCGAGCAGCACAGCGCGCGTCCAGTGAATGTCGTGGCGCAAGCCGTGAAAGGAAAGCTGCGCGTAAATGATTCCGATCGAGATCATCGTTCCCGCCAGGCTGATCCGGTCATGCGACATAAAGGAAAGCAACTGGGGGCTGATCTGTGACAATTGCTCCGCAGACATTTGCAAAAAACGCTCGTCGTACGGGAGGATGACAGTGGATACAGCGACCAGCCAGGCCAATGCTCCGCCGACGATCATCCCGAGCCCGAGCAGAAGCCCCCACACCCAGGCGGGTAACCAGCGGATGGCACGTGCCTGTCTCGCTGCAGGAGCAGGAGGCAGTTGTGCCGCTGCGACTTCCGCTGCTGCTTCCGTGCGCTCGCTCTTATTCGCTGGCTCGACAGCCTGACGCGCAGCGCCGGACTGCAAAATCGCTTCATTGATTCGTTTGGGCAAGCCCGGACCGGCGTACACAAGGCCGCTGTGCAGTTGCACAAAGTCGGCGCCAGCTTCCAAAAAGGCCAAAGCGTCAGCAGGCTCGATGATGCCGCCGGAGCCGATCAGCAGGCAGTCTGGCCAAGTTTGCCTCGTCAGCGCAACCGATCGCAAGGCGGCTTCGCGGGATGGCTTGCCTGTCTGGTACAGGGGCGCTGGCGAGTCGCTTGAATCGTGTGGAGCGCTTTTCACGCCACCCGCAACCATGATCCCATCCAGTCCTGCGTTACGGGCGATTTGCAGCAGCGAAAGCCACTCTTTTTCCGCTATTCCGGGCGGGAGCGCGAACAGGAGCGGGCGCTCGGTCGCCTGCCGCAGACAGGTCAAATGCTCCTGCCACTGGGCAGCGCTCCACGGCTCATGTCTTTGGCTGGCGCGGTAGTCCAGCGAAAAAAACGAGCAGTACGGCTGCAGGCGCAAAATCAGTTGCTCTCTTTCAGCGGTCGCTTCCTTTAGTGCAGCGCCTGGGCGAAATCCCAATCTGGCGCCGAGCGGAATCGCTACAGAGGGGGAGCGGCGCAAGCAGTTTTCGAGAGCGGCGACCCCGGGATTTTCGAACGGGGCGCTGTATGTAACGGAGAGATTCGTCGTCTTGCGCAAAGTAATACCTGGATCAGACAGCGGCGCAAGCGTAACCGGCCCCAGCTCGATGTAGCCAAAGCCAAAGCGGGATAGCGCTCCAAGCGCTTTTGCTGTGGGATCAAGCCCTGCTCCCAGGCCGACTGGAGTCGGAAAACGCAAACCCCTGACCGTTTTGGACAAAGCGGCAGGCGGCTGCATGTGCCCCATCAGCTCGATAACGGAAGTGCCACCGGGCAGCTTCGCCAATGTGCCGATGGCAGCGAGCGTGAAGCTGCGTGCGCGCTTTGGCGGCATGAGAAAAAGCAGCGGTTTAAACAACGTCTGGTACGACCAGTCTGGCATTCGCATCATCACCTTCCTGATTTTTCCCATTTCTATCTTAGCTCAAAAGGTTCAGGCAATACATGCCCAAATCATGAAAGAAGCCGTTGCCTTCGAAATAGAGGCAACGGCTTTGCGCGCAATGAGGGGTTTACCCCGAAATCGCGGTTTGTCTTTTGATGACTTTGATCGTTTTTAACGACTCATCCTCTGGACCTTGGACGGGCAGTCCGACGCGGATGTTTTCCTGGATGTACGCGATGTTCTCCTCAGTGATGACCTCGCCTGGCAGGAAAATCGGAATCCCTGGCGGATACACCATGATGAACTCCGTAGTGACGCGGCCTGCGGCTTCCACGAGCGGGATGGTTTCCGTCTCTGCATAAAAAGCATCGCGCGGCGTCGTGGACAGCACCGGAATGTTCGGCAAGGAAATGGTCGGCTTTTCTTCTGCCTGCACGTGGGCAAACTCCACGGACAGCTCGCGCAGCGCGTTGACGAGCGCGTGAAGGGATTCTTCGGTGTCCCCTGCCGTGACAAAACAGAGAATGTTGTACAGGTCGCTCATTTCCACTTCGATGTTGTACTTGTCGCGCAGCCAGTTTTCCACTTCCCAGCCGGTAATGCCCAGATCGCGTACGTGGATCAAAAGCTTGGTTGGGTCCATGGCAAAAGTCGCCGGCTTTCCGAGTATTTCTTTGCCTACGCAGTAAATGCGCGGGATGTCGTTGATGAGGTCGCGGGCCTTGTTCGCCAGCTTCATCGCCTGGTCGGCCAGCATCTTGCCGTTGAGCGCCAGATGTTGGCGGGCCATATCGAGCGAAGCCAGGAAAATGTAAGAGGTCGACGTCGTCGTGAGCATGCTCAGCACCGTTTTGACGCGATCTACATCTACGAGGCCCTCGCGCACGTTCAGGATGGATGTCTGGGTCAGCGAGCCGCCCAGCTTGTGTACGCTCGTCGCTGCCATGTCAGCTCCGGCCTGCATGGCGGAAATCGGCAAGTCCTCATGGAAGTGAATGTGCACGCCATGCGCCTCGTCCACCAGGACCGGAATTTCGTAATTGTGCGCGGTTCGCACGATCTCGCGCAAGTCTCCGGCAATGCCGAAGTAAGTAGGGTTGATGACGAGCAGAGCCGCAGCGTCAGGGTGGGCTTCCAATGCTTTTTGCACGGATTTCACTGTAATCCCGTGGGAGATGCCCAGACGCTCGTCCATCGCCGGATGAATGAAAATCGGTACCGCTCCGGCGAAAATAATCGCCGACATGACAGATTTATGCACGTTTCTCGGCACGATGATTTTGTCGCCAGGGCTGCACGTCGCCATAATCATCGCCATAATCGCGCCGCTTGTTCCTTGGACGGAGAAAAATGTATGGTCAGCGCCGAACGCTTCGGCTGCCAATTCCTGCGCTTCTTTAATCATCGCCTTCGGATGGTGCAAGTCATCCAGTGGCGCAATGTTAATGAGGTCTATCGAGAGAGCATTCTCCCCGATGAACTCGCGAAATGCCGGATGCATGCCCATACCTTTCTTATGGCCCGGAATGTGAAATTGAATCGGGTTCCGGTTGGCGTGCTCCAACAACCCGCTGAACAAAGGAGTTTTCATTTGTCTCACTACGATCGCCTCACTTTACGAATCAAGAATAAAGGGGAAAAACAAACAAATTGAGTATAGCAAAATAGGGGGGGAAAGCAAGCGAATTTTTATTCATATTCGCGTGTGGCAGCAGGAGTTTTCCCCGCTTGCCGAGAAGCTTAACAAAAACGGGGGGATGGAGATGAAAACAAAAGTAACCGAGCTGTTGCAAATCAAATATCCGGTGGTGCAGGGCGGATTGGCCTATCTAGCATACGCAGAACTGGCCGCTGCTGTGTCAAACGCAGGCGGACTCGGACAAGTCACGGCGATGTCGCTTTCGTCGGCAGAAGCGCTGCGCGAAGAAATTCGCAAGGTGCGCGAGCTGACAGACAAGCCGTTTGGCGTCAATTTCGCGATTGGGCAATACAATCGGCCGTATGAAGAAGCATTGGAGGTCGCCATCGAAGAGAAAGTAGCCGCCATCTCTGTGACCGGAGGCAATCCTGAGCCGCTCCTGCGCCGACTCGACGGCCATCCGATCAAAAAGCTGGTGCTGGTCGCGTCCGTGCGGCAAGCGCAAAAAGCGGAGGCGATCGGGGCAGACGCCGTCATGGCTGTCGGCCAGGAAGGCGGAGGCCATCTGGGCCGGGACGACATCGGGACGTTTGTGCTCATTCCGCGCGTTGTGGACTCCGTCCGCATTCCGGTGCTGGCCAGCGGCGGGATTGGCGATGGACGCGGAATCCTCGCTGCGCTCGCGCTCGGCGCGGAAGGCGTGGAGATGGGCACCCGGTTCATCGCGACCAAGGAGTGCGTCCACGCCCACGAAGCGTACAAGGAAGCTTTGCTGAAAGGAACCGAACAAGATACGGCTGTCATCAAAAGAACGCTGGGAGCGCCGGCGAGGGTTGTGCGCACGCCAGGCTCTGACCGCATTTTGCAAATGGAAAAAGAAGGCGCCGGCTATGAAGAGCTGAAAAGCTTCATCAGCGGCGAAAATAATCGCACCTTCATCTACGAAGGCGACCGTGAGCACGGCTTTGGCTGGGCAGGCCAGGTCATCGGCCTGATTTCGGACATCCCTTCCGTTCAGGAACTGTTCGAGCGGATGTTCCGGGAGGCGGAAAGCGGCGTTCAGCGGCTGAATGCCATTCGCGGCTAAAAGAGAGGCGCTTCCTTTTCCTCTAGGATGCCCCGCACGGTGACGGTATGCCAAAAAACAAAAGAACAGGCAAGCGCTTTTCAAAAGAAAGCGGACCTGTTCTTTTGCATATATCTTTAGCAAATGCCAGGGAGGCGATTAGGAAAGCTTAACGACCGATTGTGTACAGCTTGCTGAGAACGGCAAACGTGTTTTCGAGTTGTCCCAAAAGCGCCTGCGGATCAGCAAGCACCGGATCGTGACGATCAATGGTCAAGCCGCAGAGCAGCTCCGCTTTTTTCACTTGCGCCAGCCTGTCCACCAGCTTTTTCACACCGGCTTTGCCCAGCTCCGCCTGGGAAGTGCTGTCGGGCGCGGTGTGATCGGGCGACCAGTGGAAATAATCGGGCACCAGCGTCATGATTTCGTCGAGATGCTCGCTGAATGATTGACTGATCTGGGCCTTGGCCGGAGCTTCGTAGATGACGGCATACCAGACGAACAGATGCGTTTGCCACAGGCCGATTTGAAAATGCGGATGCTTTTTGTACCCGCGTTTGTCATTGGCCCAGGCGACCCACGTATCTGCTGGCGGGTTTACGGTGCGGCGGGCATGCTTGGCTACGTGGTAAAACATCTCATCGCCGGTTGCGGCCGACAAAATGGGCGCAAAATGGTGGCCAAGCGCTTCAAGCTTGGGGCGAATCACGGTCTTGATTGCGTCCATCCGCTGGTCGAGTCCATCAACGGCAAAAACGTCAAAATCTTCTTGGCGAAAGCCGGAAAACGCAGTCATGGAACAAACACCTCATTTATCATGATCGAACGCCACGTATAAAGAAAAGGGCGAACGTCCTTGTCAAGGGAGCTTGGAATCCTCCATATGATATCATACCACGCAGGAAAAAAATACTTGCCGGGATATGAATAGCAAAACCGAAGCGTGAATAATATGATATACCACTCACTCCCTTACAGCCGAAACGAAATCTGAGTATTCTGTCAACGGGAGGAGCCAGGATGAATCTCGGCATGGAGCTGGAGTATGACAATCTGGCGGTTTGGTTTGATCGCAAGACATTGCACGCGATGGTGCAGGCCCTGGTGGAAGCGGGGGTGAGCGTCACGTGGAAGGAATCTCCCGAGCAGTTTCACCTCCTCGTGAACACCACGGACGGCCTTTCCGACTGGACCATGCAGCGATTAAACGGGTCTTACAAGCTGCAAGTGGCAGGCGTTCCTGTACATGACTCGCGGGTGGCGCTGGTATTGTACCACTTCGTGGAACGAGCAAAGGGGCACGCCATCATCAAGGTCAGGTTGGATGACTGCATCTTGATGAAGCACGTCCAGTACGGAGAAGTCGTCAGAATAGTGGAAATAAAAGGAGCTGAGAAAAAAATGATCTACGAAAAATTCTGCAATGTGACGATGGACCAAGTGATTGCCGCTTTGAAACGGCGTGACTCAGAGGAGCGTATTCCGGTTTTGCGTCTGGAGCTCGATTATGAACTGGCGACGTTGTTTGACGCGATAAAGGCAGAAGATCAGGCCCAAATCAAAAAATCTATGGAAGTATTAAAACAGCTTCGTCGAGAAATGCTGCTTTTGGAAGCGTAGGTAGACTGGAGGATAACCATAGGACGATGAGCTTGACACATAGGCATACGGAATGAAAAAGCGACATCTCACAAAATGAGGGTGTCGCTTTTTTTGGTTGCGCAAATTTTCGCATTTCCCGGTTTGCCAAAGTCTTTATTTGAACGGGCGGCGAAGCGGAGGTACAATAGAGAAGGCTTTGACTGCTTATTGCAACGCATGTACCAGAAAGGAAGAAAATGTTTTGGAACCATTCCTATCCCAAATACCCAATGTCGCGATTTTGCTTCTGGCGATCATCGCGCTGACGCTGATTTTGCTCCTCGTCGTCATCCTGCAATCGGTTCGCATCAGCCGCATGCGCAAGTCGATCAACAGGCTGATGACAGGTACCGGAGGAGCCAACCTGGAGGAAGGCTTGCACAGGCTGCTGGATCAGGTAGATGAAGTCAAAAAACTGCAAGGCGATCAGCAGTTTACGCTCAATCGTCTATCACAGCGTATAGCAGCCCAGTGTGGCAGGGTAGCCATCATTCGCTACAACGCCTTCGGGGATGTCGGCAGCGATCTGAGCTTTTCCTTGGCGATTTTAGATGACGCCGAAAACGGTGTGGTGATTACCAGTATTTTCGGGCGGGAAGAGTCGCGCGTGTACGCCAAGCCGATTGAAGCGGGAGCATCCGCCTACCACTTGTCCGAAGAAGAACAGGCTGCCATCAAAAAGGCAATGACGGCAAATTCCGGCCTCTGACTCGCGGCGAATTCTTTTGAAACCGCAAGCATATGAATGAATCAGGGAGATCATTGCGTCTCTCTGCGTCATATTGCGGATATTCGGTATTTTTGCGTAAATTCATCTGCTTTTTCATCAAGACTTTTGAGGGCTTCTGTTGTATAATAAAGGTGTCAAGGATGGCTTTTTTTCGGAAAAACAAAAAGTAGGTGATCCGCCTTCATTACCCAAATCGACTTTCGATTCGCGGGGCAAGGCCAGGTTCTACAGCGTTCCTTCGTTGACACTTAGCGTATCTCCTCTACATTTGGACACAGTTTGGTCGTAACTGGCCCACGGAAACCAAAAGAATTGAGGAGATATTTATGGCACAGCGTTTAGCAACCAACTACGCCAAGGCCTATTTTACGGTGAATGAAGAGGAGTTGAACCAATTCGTCTCGCTCTTCACCAATGAACACATTTCAGTCGATGTCAAAGTATGCGACAACGGCGACCGCGACGTAATCTTGTCTGACCATAACGGCGAAATTCAACTGAGCTTTTGCCGTGTCGGCAATCGCTACTCTTGCGACAGCTCCTATCTCATTCGGGATCGGCAGTTGGCGAATGCGATGAGAAAAGCGATGAAAACGTTTCGGGGCTATGGAATCGTCCACAGAATTTACGAAGGCTTCACGATGGTGTACCACTACGATCAAGGATCGGTGGTCAGCATCCAGGAGCTGTCGGGGGACGAGGAGACGTCCATCTTTGAAGATACCTCTCTGAACATTGCCAACGAGCTGGAAGCGTTGTTCCAGCAAGAGGGCAGCGAAAGGGAGATTGAGTCCTTGCGTCAGGAAACGGACCGCTGGCTGGATTTGCGTAATTGGGCAAAGGGAGCTGCTCCGGAGAAACTTCCAGCAATCGATACGCGTTTAGTGATGTTGTCGCAGCGTCTGTTTGAACTAGAAGTATAAAAAACGTAAGACAAAACGGGTGCCGAGTGGTGCCCGTTTTTTCATGGACTTTCTCGAAAAAGGGTATTGTCAAAGTAGGCAAATACATGGTATTGTTGTTTTCGTTGGAAACAGGATTAGGAACCAGGATTCACTTCAAAGGGTGGATAACAAGAGGGAAACCGCCCCCGTTAGTGAATGACGCAGGTCCTAGCGATGTTTAACATTACACTTGCTAGGAAGGGGGAACCGAAAGATGGAATACTCGACTTTCGGAAGACACGTTGCTGTTGACACATGGGGAGTTCAGTTTGACTTGTTGAACGACGCAGAATTTTTGAAAAAGGAAATGATTGAAGCTGCTGAGGCATGCGGAGCTACGGTGCTGAGCGTGCAAGCGAAGCAGTTCTCTCCTCAGGGTGCTACCGTGCTGGTTCTTCTCTCGGAAAGCCACCTGTCCATTCATACTTATCCTGAGCGCGGTTTTGCCGCTCTGGATTGCTACACTTGTGGCGAGACAGTCGATCCGCAAGTTGCCATCGACTACTTGGTATCCGTGCTGAAGCCGGAGAAAACCTACGCGAAGAAACTCGTTCGCGGAACAGGTGAACTGCAAGTGGTTGAGCCAGAAATCAAAGTGGCTGAAGTTGTGAGTAAGTAACAAAACGGAAGAGTATTCAAGAGGTGCGGGAGACATGTCCGCACCTCTTTTACGTGAGCATGCGCTGTCGATCCATCACCGCAACGGCTGCTGGATCGTCGTGCGCATGTCGTGCAGAAGTCTGGTAAATTCGGTCGAGGTGTTCGTTATTTTTTGTTCTACCGAGGTGCCCTCGTGCAAAACCTGGTTGCTGCGGTTCGTCGCTTCCTCGTAAATTTGCGCGTTGATCGCACGCACGCGGTCAAAGACGGCTTGGTCGGACGAGACTTGCATTTGCAAGGTAGGCGACACAGCCCGACAAGCAGAGTGGACTTGCTGCTCGATCACTTTTGCCTGCGGCTCGCCAAGGTTGTCGCGCACGCGAATGCCGATCACGGCGTCCTGGCCGCTTACGACGACAGTAGCGCGATCGACGCCCGGGACATCATCAGCCGCTTTTGTAAGCTGCTCTGCCAGGTCTTGATTGAAGCCGTTTGAGGTGTACCCTTTGAGGTAGTTCTGGGCGTTGATTCCTTGCGTATAGGCGTTAAAATCGTGTCCGATGCTTGAGCGAGTCATCGGTGTCGCTGGATGCGAACTGCTTTGCGTCTGTGCGCCCGTGTCAGGCCCTGCGTTGGAAGACGCGCACCCGACAAGCGTTGCTGCGATCAAGAACAAACCTGTGAAATAGCTTGGCTCGTTTTTCCTCATGGCAGACCACCTCCTGTCTTTAGTATGTCGATTGTGGCGCATGCTAATCAGGAAGTGTTTCCAAGTAAAAAAATGCCCATTGTGCCGTGTTTCGCGACCTGTTAATATGGAAGGTATGCATAACAGAGGAGGTTCACATGAAGCGTCTTGACATACGCAACATTGCCATTATTGCCCACGTTGACCATGGAAAAACAACGTTGGTCGACAAGCTTTTGATCCAATCGGGCACATTCCGCAGCAACCAGCAGGTAGAGGAGAGAATGATGGACTCCAACGACCTGGAGCGGGAACGCGGGATTACGATCCTGGCGAAAACAACGTCCGTGAAATACAAAGAGTTCACCATCAACATTTTGGATACGCCAGGCCACGCCGACTTCGGTGGCGAGGTAGAGCGGATCATGAGCATGGTGGACGGCGTCCTTTTGATTGTTGACGCATTTGAAGGCTGTATGCCACAAACCCGTTTCGTATTGAAAAAAGCGCTCGAAGCAAAAGTTACCCCGATCGTTGTCGTGAACAAGGTAGACCGCGACAATGCACGTCCTCAAGAAGTCATCAACGAAGTGTACGACCTGTTTATCGATCTCGATGCGACGGAAGATCAACTGGAATTCCCGATCGTCTACGCTTCCGGCCTGCAAGGTATCGCCGGAATGGAGCCGGATAAACTGGAAGGCGACCTTCGTCCACTTTTCGACACCATTGTTGAGCACATGCCCGCACCTGATGCCGATGAAAACGCACCACTCCAAATGCAAGTAACCATGCTGGATTATAACGACTTTTTGGGTCGTATCGGGATTGGCCGCATTTATCGCGGAACCATGAATGTAAATGAAATGGTATCGGTCACCACGCGCAACGGCGAAGTGAAAAAAGCGCGGATTCAAAAGCTGTTCGGCTTCTCCGGCTTGCAGCGCGTGGAACAAAAAACGGCGAGAGCAGGGGACATCGTCGCGATCGCAGGGATTGACGATATCAACGTAGGCGAAACCGTTTGCCACGTCGACCACCCGGATGCGCTGCCTCTGTTGAAAATCGACGAGCCGACATTGCAAATGACGTTTTTGGTGAACAACAGCCCGTTTGCAGGCCGCGAAGGGAAACACGTTACTTCCCGCAAGCTGCGCGATCGCCTGATGGCCGAGCTGGAGACAGATGTATCTCTTCGTGTGGAAGAAACAGATTCTCCAGATGCGTTCATTGTATCTGGACGCGGGGAATTGCATCTGTCCATCCTTGTGGAAAACATGCGCCGCGAAGGCTTCGAGCTGGGCGTGTCCAAGCCGGAAGTCATCGTGCGAATGATCGACGGACAAAAAATGGAGCCGGCTGAGTTTCTCGTGATCGACGTGCCGGAAGAATACACCGGGGCTGTCATGGAGACGCTGGGCCAACGCAAGGCCGAGATGGTCAACATGGTCAACAACGGCTTCGGCCAGGTCCGTCTGGAGTTCATCATTCCGTCCCGCGGACTGATCGGCTACCGCACGGAGTTTTTGACGATCACACGCGGCTACGGCATCCTCAACCATTCCTTTGACAGCTATCGTCCGCTTGTCCAGGG
The DNA here is from genome assembly GCF_000470975.2 of Brevibacillus sp. NSP2.1. Lineage (NCBI taxonomy): Bacteria > Bacillati > Bacillota > Bacilli > Caryophanales > Paenibacillaceae > Brevibacillus > Brevibacillus sp. NSP2.1. Next base: position 2,033,951 of record NZ_CP048274.1, read on the forward strand.
CGCTGTGGGTGGACGTCACGCAGGCGTGCTCATTTCCCACGAGACCGGAACCGCAACCACGTACGGCCTGATGTCTGTCGAGGATCGCGGCATCATGTTCATCACGCCGGGTACGGAAGTCTATGAAGGCATGATCGTGGGCGAACACAACCGCGACAACGACTTGACCGTCAACGTGTGCAAAGAGAAGCACGCGACCAACGTCCGCTCCGCAACGAAGGACGAGACGGTGAAAATGAAGACCCCTCGCCTGCTGACGCTGGAAGAGGCTCTGGAGTATTTGAACGACGACGAGCTGTGCGAAGTTACGCCACAATCCGTCCGTTTGCGCAAAAAGTATTTGAACAAATCGGATCGCGAGCGCTACGAAAAGCAAAAGCGCTGGGAAGCACAACCGCAAGCGTAAGCTCGCGGCGCGATCGCGGTACAATAAAAGCCGCTTTGTCCCCGATGATGGGCAAAGCGGCTTTTGGTTTGGCAGGGAAGCCGTTTTTTACAGCAAGCGTTCGATGTCAGCGGCCACGTCTTCCGGCTGCACGCGGGCACCGATGCGCTTGACGATACGGCCTTCCTTGTCTACGAGAAACTTGGCGAAGTTCCATTCGATCTCTTCACCCTGGCCTTCGGGAGCGTTGGCTTTCAGGTGCTGGTACAAAGGATGGGCAGTCGGACCATTCACATCGATTTTGGCAAACAGCGGGAACGTTAGGCCGTAGTGGCGATCGCAAAATGCCGCGATCTCTTCCTCGCTGCCAGGCTCTTGAGCGGCAAACTGGTTGCACGGAAAGCCGAGAACGGCGAATCCTTTGTCCGCATAGCGCGTGTACAGCTCCTGCAAGCCTTTGTACTGCGGGGTTAGTCCGCACTGGCTGGCGGTATTGACGATCAGCAAAACGCGTCCTTTGTACTCGGCCAGCGTCTGTTCTTCGCCGGAAATCGTCTTGACGGAAATATCGTACAGGCTCATGTTTTTCCCACCTTTTTCTAAGTTTGCGACCCTCTCATCATAGCATGTCCGCGAAAAGGCAGGCTAGCATTGTCATGCGCCAAGTGCAGGAGCAGTCCGTTTTTGACAGGAAATCCATCACCTGATAAAGTAAAAAGGATACATACGAAAAAACGTTGGAAAAAGGAAAAGATTATGCAAAAGAGCGGGTCTTTCCCGTCGCGGTGAGAGGACACGGCCTTTTGCGTTACAGGAGAGATTTGTGATGGACTGGATACACCTTGCTTCAACCTACGTACCGGCAAACCCGGATCAACTGAGCGCCTACGACAGCTTCCGCCTGTGGGCGGACCATAATCGGGCTTGGATTTTGTTTGTGCAATTAATTATCGTTTACTACCTGGGGTTTGCGACGGTAATTCGCATGCCGATCTTGAAAACGTTGCTTTTATACCTTCTCCTGTTCGTCGGGGCGCTGATCTTTGCGATTTTGGACGTCCAGCTTCCTGTGAAGAGCGCGATGCTGGTCGCGATTGTCATTCTGGTCGTCGTCAAGCTGAGAATCAAACCGGAGCGAGAGTGAGGTGGCCCTCGTGAAACGTGATGATGCACTCTTTAACTGGTTGCAGATTCAAGTGGTAGCAGACGCGCGGCCGGACGATCAGTCGGCGCAGGAGACGGCGGCGTTTTTCTTGCAGATGTTGCAGGAGGACCACGCGCTTAGCGAGCTTGCCTATCGGCAGGAAGGCGGCTGGTACGTGCTGACGGCAAAGGAGGAAGCGGCGACGTTCGAGCGCAAATATCCGGCTGAAACGGTCGAGTCCTTGCTGGTCGCGATTGAAAACGAGCCTAAATACAATAGTTAAAAAAAGGGAAAAGACTCTTTCCGGCTCCGACCTGTTCGGCGGCGGAAGAGTCTTTTTTGTCGTGCGCACGGGGGCATTATCAGGCGTTCAGAGTGTCCCGGCGCGCTTTTTTGCTGTCTGGAGCCGCTGTGGGTATTTAGACGTGTTTTCGGCTGCGGTGCAACTTTTGAAAAAAACGCTACGTCTGTATGGTTGCCCACAGAAGACAGGGGATGATTGGCAAAAATAGAGGGGGAGACACCAGTGAAAAAGATCATGACCAAGCCCGTATTGGCGGTCGTTACGGCGGCGGGACTCATCGGCTGCCTGACGCCGATTTTTGCAGATGCCAGCTCCAGCAGCACGCCGGCGACCAAGGTAGTGATGAGCGACGAAGGCAAGCAGGTTACCCGCTACAACCTGAAAGAGCTTGCGAAAAACGACCCGGCTACGCTGAATATGCTGCTGAAAAACCAGGCAGACCATTTGTACCTGATTGTAGATCCGATCCATCTGAATACGAAGCTGCAAACATACATGGAAACGAACAAGTCGGAGTGGGAGCGCATTTATCGCGACTATTACGGCGACATCTGGCTGGAAGTTCGCCGCACAGAGGCGGACGAGGAACTGGTCAGCGTGAGCGCGCAGACCGAAAACGGCAAGGTGTACATCAAAGGCATCGTGACGCCGGAAGTGACGAAAGTAGTCGTGACCAAGCCGAACGGCGACTTTATCGAGGCAGTGCCGACGAGCGAGCATTCGTTTACCGTCAGCTTTGCCGCGCCGGAAACAGATTCCGTCCAATACGTCACCGTACAGGCGTATGCCGGCAGTCTGTTGGCGGACAGTGAAAAAGTTAAGCTCATCCCGCAGGCTGACGAGGAAAAAAGCAGGCTGATCCACGCCTTTTCCGTGTACGACGCCAAAAAAGCCGAATGGCAGGTAAAAGGTGTCGTCAAGCACGGAGCGGACAAGGTCGTCGTCTCCTACAACGGCGTGAAACAGGAGACGAGCTTGAAGAAGCTGTGGGACGGGGTGGACAGCTTCAGCGTGACGGTCAAGGACGTGAAGGCGAAAGCCGCAAGCGACGAAGCGCTGGTCGAAATATATGAAGACGGGAAAAAAGTCGACTCCGACACGATCAAAGTCGATGTCGTCAACCCACCGGACAAAGACCCTGGCGCGGCCTATGCCATTGCCGGAACGGCAGTGCACGATTTGAAGAAAAAGTCCGTTCAACTGAAAGGCACCGTCAAGGGCTGGGACGAGAAGCAAAAAGCAAAGCTTGTCGTCGTCACCCCGGACGGCAAGAAAAAGGAGATCAAGCCAAACGACAAGGGCGAATACACCGTGACCTTTACCTACAAAAACCGCTCGTTTGCTGCGAAAACCGTCCATCTGGAACTGTACGCGAAAGACAAGCTGGTAAAGCAGGCGGACATCGCGCTGAGCACGAAAATTACCGCCGTGCCGAAGAAGGATGACGATAAGGACGACAAGGATAAAGACAAGCACCACTATCCAAACGGAAAAGCATACGGCTATTGGAAAAACTACGACGGCAAATGGAAAGATGGCGACAAAGATGACCGCGACGATGACCGCGACGACGACGATGACGACGACCGCGGCAAAAGAAGCGGCAAGTAGTCTCGTTTACGGCTGCTTGTAAGTCTGAACATACTCGACCAGCTCGCGGATGTAATCGCCGAGGATAGGGATCGAGAGAAACTGCGTCAAAAGCGAGCCGAGCAGCGCCAGCACGATCGCTGTTCCAATCGTCAAGCCAAGACCCCGGGCAAGCCCTGCGAGGAAATTGATCCAGAGCAGCTTGCGCGGGGCTGTGTAGTTTTGGATCACGTCTGCGAGCCGGATATCCTCCAAAAACATGGCGATTTTGTCCATGCGCTCGTTCATTTTCCGCACTTCCTGCAGCTCGTGGAGGACCTGGTCGATTTTGTGCATAAGCCGGTCTGTAGGCGTAGGTGCCACTTTTTCCAACCTCCTTATCCGGTACGGCTTTGTTTTTTACCAGTGTAGGGAAAAAAACAGGCAGAATCAAGGCGTGGAGGAAACGTTTGCCTAATGGCAGATGCGAGGGGTACAATAGACGTACTACCGTTTACGAGGAGGCATCCGAATGGCTGAAACCGTATCCCAAACCTTGTCGGAAGAACTGTTCGCGCTCCTGCAAAAAGAGCGATTTGTGACGCTCGGCACCGTCGATCACGAGACAGGAGCGCCATCGCTCAGCTCCTTGTCCTGGACATTGGCGGTGAACAGCGGACTCATCCGCTTTGCCGTGGATAACCGCTCGCGCATACTCGCCAATATTGCCAAAGAGCCGCAGGTCGTCCTGCATCTGATCGGGGCAGGCTCCTCTTTTGCGATCAACGGACGCGCCGCAGTGAAAGCCGAGCGGCTGGAGGGCGTTCCGCTGAAGCTGGCGCTGGTGGAGATCGCGATTGACTCCGTCCGAGACGTCATGTTTTACGGCTCGCGCATTTCCGTAGAACCGCAATACGAAAAGACGTACGACAAAAACGCGGCTGCGAAGCTGGACAACCAGGTCATGACTGCGCTGAAAAACGCCTAGTCAAGACGGCCGCACAACAGTGGAAAATCCTGTTGACAAAAAACCGCCGTATCCTTTAGTATTAGGTCATTCAAATTGAATAGCAAAACTTCTTATCCAGAGAGGCGGAGGGACTGGCCCGATGATGCCCGGCAACCAATCACCTGCATGTTCGTTCATGCGGGGAGATAATGGTGCTAATTCCTGCAGAGTTTTTTAACTCTGAAAGATGAGAAGGTCTTGCTTACGGTGACGTAAACAAAGCCTTCTTTCAGAGGAAAGGGGGCTTTTTTCATGCCCCTCGTACATCATTGGAGGGAGAGAGTTACGTATGAGACTGGAAACAAAATTGATTCAAGCAGGCGTAGGCAGAGATGAAAAAACAGGGGCGGTCAGCTTTCCTGTCTACTATGCCACCGCATATCGCCACCCGGCATTGGGGCAGAGCACAGGCTTTGACTATACACGCACGGCCAATCCGACCCGCACGGTTTTGGAAGAAGCCATCGCCGAGGCAGAATCGGGCGATGCGGGCTTTGCCTGCGCATCGGGAATGGCGGCGGTTCATACGGTCATGGGGCTGTTTTCCCAGGGAGATCATCTCATTGTGTCGCTCGATTTGTACGGAGGGACGTATCGCTTGTTTGAGCAGGTGCTTTCCCGCTACGGCCTGTCTTTTACGTACGTAGACTTGCGCGACCTGGAAGCGGTGCAAAACGCGCTGCGAGCCGAGACAAAGGCGATCTTCTTCGAGACGCCGACGAATCCGCTCATGCAGATTACCGATCTTCGCCAAATCGCCGGGCTGGCAAAGCAGCATGGACTTTTGACGATAGTCGACAACACGTTCATGACCCCTTATTGTCAACGCCCGCTGGAGCTTGGCGCAGATATCGTGTTGCACAGTGCGACGAAGTACTTGGGTGGCCACAACGATGTACTGGCCGGACTGATCGTGACAAAAGGCGAGGAGTTGTCGGAAAAAATCCGGTTTTTGCATAATTCCATCGGAGCGGTATTGGGTCCACAAGATAGCTGGCTGTTGGTACGCGGAATGAAGACATTGGCGCTGCGCATGGAAAGACATCAGACAAACGCGCTCGCGGTTGCAAAAAAGCTGCAGGAGCATCCGGCTGTCGCCGAAGTGTTTTACCCAGGGCTGCAAAAACACCCCGGGCATGCCATCCAGGCGAGCCAGGCAAGCGGTTATAGCGGTATGGTTTCATTCCGGGTACGGTCTGCGGAGCAGGTGGGCTTGTTTTTGCAAAATCTGCGCATCGTTTCTTTTGCGGAAAGCCTTGGCGGCGTCGAATCGTTGTGTACGTATCCGGCGACACAGACCCACGCTGACATTCCGCTGGAAGTACGGGAGTATGTCGGCGTTTGTGACCGATTGCTGAGGCTGTCGGTCGGGATTGAGCATCCGGAAGACTTGATCGCTGATCTGTTTCAGGCTTTGGACGCAAGTCTTGTCGTTGGGGGGGCTGCGCGATGAATTTCGCAACGAAGGTTTTGCATGGCTCTACTTGCATCGATCCGTTCACAGGGGCGTCGTCGGTTCCGATTTACCAGGCTTCCACGTTTCACCAGTTTGATCTCGACCAGCCAGGCACGTATGACTACGCCCGTTCCGGCAATCCGACCAGACACGCGCTGGAGGAAGCGATTGCCGCTCTCGAAGGCGGCGCGCGCGGCTTTGCTTTCTCGTCCGGCATGGCGGCGATCTCCAGCGTGTTCATGCTGTTTTCGGCTGGCGACCATATCGTAGTCGCGGAGGACGTGTACGGCGGCACCTTCCGCTTTTTGACCCGCGTGCTGTCGAGAATGGGCATTTCCGTTACGTTTGTCGATGCGACCCAGACAGAGGCCGTGCGGGAGGCGATTACTCCGGCGACCAAGGGAGTGTATCTGGAAACGCCGTCCAATCCGACGCTGAAAGTGACCGACATCGCGGCGGTGTCAGCCGTTGCGAAGGAGCACGGGCTGCTCGTCATTGTCGACAATACGTTTTTGACGCCGTACTATCAGCGGCCGCTGGAGCTGGGGGCGGACGTCGTCATCCACAGCGCGACCAAGTTTATCGGCGGCCACAGCGACGTGGTTGCCGGGCTGGCAGTGACGCGCGACGCCGCGCTCGGCGAGCAACTGTACCTGATCCAGAACGGCATGGGCGCGATTCTTGGGGTACAGGATTGCTGGCTCGTCATGCGCGGGCTGAAAACGCTCAAGGCACGTCTGGATGTCAGCACAAAGTCGGCAGGGATTCTCGCGGAGTGGCTGTCCACGCACCCTGGCGTGAGCCGCGTTTACTACACGGGCTTGGCTGACCATCCGGGGCATCTCGTCCAGCAACAGCAAGCAAGCGGCCACGGTGCGGTTCTGTCGTTCGATGTAGGGAGCCGTGAGCGAGCCAAGGCGTTGTTTGACCGGGTGAAGCTGCCGATTGTGGCAGTGAGCCTGGGGGCTGTCGAGACGATCTTGTCGTATCCGGTGATGATGTCGCATGCGGCGATGCCCGCAGCGGAGCGGGAAGCGCGCGGCATTACCGATGGCTTGATCCGGTTGTCCGCAGGGTTGGAGGACGTGGACGACTTGCTCGCGGACTTGAAGCAGGTACTGGACGCATTGCCGCCGCTGAGTTCGGTTCAGTCACAACAATCCGTCCAGCCGCAACAAAAAGAGGCATTCTCCCGGGCGTAATTTCCCGAGGCGAATGCCTCTTTTTTACTGAATCGGAATCTTCCACGAAAACGCGTTCGCTCATCCTTGAAATGGCTTCGAGAGAGTTTTTTTTATGGTGCGCCTGTGCGGTTTACGTTGATCTTGTCGTTTCCTTGCGGTGTCGCGCGGCCGTCTTTGTTGATGCGCTGTTCATTTTCCTGCGAGGGCGTTTCCTCCCGCTGCCTTACGTCGCGCGGCAACTGTGGAATGATGCGGCCGACGATGTCAGCCAACTCCTCGGCGAAGCCCGAGATCGGGTGGCCCCGGCGAATGTCCGCAGCCATTTCCTTCAGGCGCTGGACGATGTCCGGATCGGCTGTCACGATTGCGTTTGCGCCCTGCGGGTCTTCTTTCATCGCTTCGGCAACGGTGTACTTGATGACGCCGACCTCGGGCCGATCGAGATGGGCATCCACATCAATCCCGACGACAGCGATCTTGCCGATGACGACCGCCGTCGCACCGTTAACCTTTTTCACACGGGTAGCCAGTTGCACAAGCCGGTCGGCCGTCGCTTGCGAAGATTGGTTGTAAGCTGGTTCCGGAGCCGTTTGCTGGACGCGCTGGGTATGAGGCACTTGCTGGTTGGGCTGTGGGGCAGCCTGATTGGCTGGCGGCTTGTTGTTCGACATGCATCCAGACAAAAGCAGGCTGGCGCCCAGGCAGCCGATAATCATCCGTTTCATACGCATTCTCCCTTTCCCCGTAATGCCTCCTGAAAGCGGAGGGCAGGTTACCTGTATTTTGTCCTTGCAGCCCCATTTCATTCTGCCAAAGGGCCGTCTATCTCTGTCCGACCGAACATAGACTGTAGTACATCACGTCGCCACAATTGAGCATCCCTCCAAAAATTGCATACCGTATATAAGAAGGGTAATAGGAGGCGAGATTTTGAAGAAAATCTACGTACTGGACACCAACGTACTCCTGCAAGATCCACGGGCGATGTTCTCTTTCGCTGACAACGAAATTGTCATACCCGCTGTGGTGTTGGAAGAAATCGATTCCAAAAAGCGGTACATGGATGAAATTGGCCGCAACGCTCGGTACGTATCGCGGCTCTTTGACAGTTTTCGTGAGCTGGGTCATTTGCACAAAGGCATTACCCTGGAGACAGGCGGGCTATTTCGGGTGGAGCTGAACCATTCCTCGCTTCATCAACTGCAAAAGCAATTTACGGAAATGACCAATGACAACCGCATTTTGGCGGTCGCACTTAATCTGCAGGAGGAGGAGAACCAATCCCCACAGCCCAGACCCGTCATATTGGTGAGCAAGGATGCGCTCATGCGTGTGAAGGCAGATGCCTTGAACATTTCGGCAGAAGATTTTCTCTCCGATCGCGTAGTGGGGGAATTTTCCAGCATCTACACGGGTTATCAGAAAATGCTGGTCGCCTCGGAGATCATCAAGACGTACTACGCGACGAGAAAACTGCACTTGGCCTCCTGTTTCCCTCGCTACCGCTTTTATCCGCATCAGTTTCTCGTACTGAAGGATGAATGCAACCCGTCCATTTCTGCCATCGGAAAAGTGGACCCCGATGGAAAAACGCTGGAAATGCTTGTTTCAGACGACGATCCGATTTGGGGCATCCGGGCCCGAAACGTGCAGCAACGGATGGCAACCGATCTCTTGCTGCGAGATGATATCCCGCTGGTGACCATGACGGGCAAAGCGGGGACAGGAAAGACGTTGCTGGCGCTGGCAGCGGGGCTGCTGCAGATCGAAGACCAGCAAAAGTACAAAAAACTGTTAGTGGCACGACCTATCGTTCCTTTAGGAAAAGACATCGGTTATTTGCCCGGCGAGAAAGAAGAAAAACTGCGGCCGTGGATGCAACCGATTTATGATAATCTGGAATATTTGTTCAACACGAAGCGACCAGGCGATCTCGATAAAATTTTGGCGGGGATGGGCAGTCTGCAAGTCGAGGCGTTGACGTATATTCGCGGTCGTTCCATTCCCGGGCAGTTCATCATTATTGACGAGGCGCAAAACTTGACGAAGCACGAGGTGAAAACGATCCTGACGCGGGTAGGGGACGGCTCGAAAATCGTCCTGATGGGCGATCCGGAACAGATCGACCATCCGTACCTGGACGAAAGCAACAACGGACTGACGTACGTGGTCGAGGTGTTCAAGGATCAGAAGCTGGCCGGGCACATTCGCCTGGAAAAAGGCGAGCGCAGCGTGCTTGCCCAGTTGGCTGCCGATTTGTTGTAAAAAATCGTGTATGAAAACCGGCTGGCTGACCATACTATAGTTGTCGAGCCCGACGATTCATGTAAGAAACGGCGAAATGCCTTGCAGGAGGCGAAGATCCGTGGATAACCATGAACAAGCAGTCGACGAAAGTCGTATGGAAATAAGCCGATTCCTTGGGTAACCTATCTCTTTCATGGAGGTTGAAGTGCCAAAGAGAATAACCGGTAAAACCCCATAAGCAATCGGGCTCGACAAAGGACCGCTCCCTATTTGGGAGCGGTTTCGCTTTTTGGCGCAAATCAACGTGCGTTCCACGTCCATAAAAAAACGCGGACAGCCGTGTGGACGGCTCCGCGTTTTGCAGGCAAATGATAAGGGCTAGGCTTTGGCTGCGGCAATCGCCTTGCGCAAGGAAGAGATCATGCCGATGTGCATGCCTTCGTGGAACAGGGTGAAGACCATGATTTCGCCATACGTGTGCATAACACCCTTGTCTCCCAGTTCAAACGGCTTCGGGAGCGACTCGTTCAGCCGGGATTGGAATTGCTCCTTGATGCGAGCATGCTGCTCCTTCAACTGGGCAGCCAACGTTTCCAGGGAAGGGATGTTTCCCTGCCAGTCTGCCGGTTTTGTCCCTGGGCTAAACATAGCCGCGTAGGACGGAGGACAGTTCATTTTGGCTGGTCCAAGCAGCAAATAATCTTGCGTGAGCAAAATATGGCCGATATTCCAGCGGATGTTGTTTTTAAATCCTTCCGGAACGATGTCAGCCTCCTCCTCAGTCGTCTTGGTCACGTCCTCCAAAAACAGGCCGCGAATCAAATCGTATTGATTCCAAACGAATGAATAATCCTGCATGGCGAAAACCACCTTTCGTCAATTTCCATTCGTCTCCATGTTACCGTAAATCCGTAGCGAGGAAAACAAGCCCGGACAATTTTTTGCAAGTTGTCCTCCTCCCTTCATACATATATATCAAGGAGGGAGCGCACATGGTCACGTTGGACTCATCCATTGCCTTTTTTGTTTATGTAACCGCTGTTTCCAGCGCAGCGGCAGGTGTGACAGAAGCGTTCAAATCGATCATTCCGTTTTTGTCCACTGACTACGAGCCGAAGGAAGACTGCTGGGAGGACCAAAATGAGGCGGCGCGTCTGATGCACTACAAACGCTTTTTCAACCTGCTCATCTCGGTGTTGGCCGCCGGCGCGATTTTTGGCATGCTCGGCCTGGACCCGGCGCTGATTTTGACCGGAGCGGATTCGGCTTACGTGGAAAATCCATGGCAGGTAGGAACATGGCTGTGGGGCATTATCGCCGTGTTCGGTTCCCCGTTTTTTGCTTCGGTCCTGAAAATTTTGGAGGGATTCAAGCAGTCGGTCAATAACAGCAACCCGCCGAATCGCCCGCGGCAGAAGGTGAGCGGCCCGCGGGAATGACCGGCCACAGCTTGAACAGTGCCTGCCGCGTGCGGTAAGATAGCAAAAGCACATACCGCTAAAGTAGGTGGGCACGATGGCAAAGCGAAATTCATTCGGAATATTGGCATGGTTGGCGCTATTCATCTTCATGCTGACAGCCTGTTCGGGGCAGTCGGAGCCGTCCGGCGTATTCGATCCGGAAAACCAGCGGGAATACGGCGTGGGCGGAATTTACTTGGGCCAAAACATCAAGGAAGCGATGGACATCATCAAGCCGAGCAAAGCCGATTTTATGGACATGGTGTCTCGGGAAAGCTACACGGTGGACAGAATGGCAAAAGGCGAAGGCGAGGCCGTCATGGGCATGCTTTTGCTCGATCGCACGCAACTGCTCGTCAAGGTCAGAAAAGGCGAATTGAGCTCAATCATGCTCGGCGGAGTGGCAAAAGAAGACGCTGCGCGGTTCAAAACGTATCGAGGGCTTGCCATGTACGACAGCGGGGAGCAGTTGAAAAAGCTGTACGGCGAAGGCAGCGGGGAAAAGGAAGTCGTGTACGAAGGCAGCAAGTACACGGCCAACTTCGGCCTTGAAGACAACCAGGTGGTCTGGTTCCGGTTTGACAGCAAGTAGCGAGCAAGCAAGGAAGGAAGTCGCTTGGCTGGCGCAGGGAGCGCATGGCCCGCCAGCCCTGGCAAGCCGACAGAAAGAAAGTGAGTTCTCCCAAAGCGGAGAGCTCACTTTCTTTTTGGGCGAAGGCCGCAGTCAGCGCATCGGCTCGGCTACGTTTTGTGCAGCCACTGCACTTGCACCTGATAGGCTTTGGCGATCCCTTCAACAAGCTCGGTCAGGCTGCTGTCGAGCAGGTAGATCGTCTCTTCTTCCTCCGCTTGCGGGATCGTGCCGCTGACGTGCTCCTTCCACTGCTCAGCCGCAGCCCAGCGATCAGCAGGGGTGCCAGACGCTTTGTCTACCGTAAACAGCGCAACCTGGTCTGCATACACAAACATATGGTCATTCGGCGAGACGAAACCGATATCGTCCAAGTGCCCGACCATCGCTTCGGGAGGAAGCAATAGCAGCGAGAAGCCGTCGCCCAGCATCTGCGACTTTTGCAAAATCGCCTCCAGCTTGTCTTTTTCCGCCTCGTTTTCGACGATAAAAAGCAGTTTGTACCGATCAAAGACATTGACATGGTCCCCGATTTTATGTATGACTTGAGCATAGAAGCCAGGCAATTTCCCGTCTGGGATCGCAAGCTCGATTCCGTACATATGGCGCATGCGCTTCATCCTTTTCTCTAGGCTTTTTTCTTATCGTACCAAAAAAACAGGGAGGTTCCTATGAGCGACCAACAGCTTGCCATCCAATCTTTTGCCTTGGGAGGCTTTCAAACAAACGCCTACGTCCTGACCAACACGGATACAGAAGAGACGATTGTCATTGACCCCGGCATGGAGCCAGCGCGGCTTTTGCAGGCGATTTCCGGCAAAAACGTCGTGGCGATCCTTTTGACACACGCCCACCTCGACCATATCGGCGGACTGAACCAGGTGCGCGCGCTGACAAAAGCGCCCGTGTACATCCATCCGCTGGAACAGGAGTGGCTGACCAATCCCGATCTCAACGGTTCCAGCCGCTGGGGGCTGCCTGAGCCGATCGTGTGCGATCGCGCCGAGCACGAATTGGCTGACGGGCAGACGCTGCAGCTCGCCGGATTTGACATCCAGGTGCTGCACACGCCGGGACATTCGCCAGGAAGCTGTTCGTTTGTGATCGGCAAGCATTGCTTTGGCGGTGATGTACTGTTTGCGCAGAGCATTGGCCGGACCGATTTGCCCGGGGGCGATTACGAGACGCTGATGATTAGCATCCAAGACAAGCTGTTTGAACTGGATGACGACACGATCGTCTACCCGGGGCACGGCCCGAAGACGACGATTGACTACGAAAAAACGTACAATCCGTTTGTGACGGGCATGCTACGGTAAAGACTGCTCGACTCTTTCTGGAGATGCGAAGAGGATTTTGTCGGATGGCGGCGAAAAAGAAGGGGTTATCTTAACGCCAAAAGGAGCTATTGCGATGAAGCAAGCATGGAGCAAGTGGGTCATCATCACAGCGGTCGGCTGTATGAGCCTGGTCGGGTGCGTCCCGCCGGCAGCCCCGGATCACGAAGCTTCCAAGGCTCCTGTCCAGCATGTGACCCCATCTGAGCCCGCCACGCCGCAGCCGCCGCAAGACGAGCCTGTCGCCGACACGGAAGCAAATCCGCCCGCCCCTCCCCCGGAACAGGCGCCTTCGCGTTTTCCGGAACAGCGAATCTCGCTGCTCGCTGTCGGGGACATCATGGTTCACCAGGAGCAAATGGATGCCGTCTGGAACCCTGCGACCAAAACCTATGACTTCAACAAGTTTTTCCCTTATGTCACGCCACTGTTTCAAGAGGCGGACTGGGTGATCGGCAACCTGGAAACGACGATGAGCGGCAGCCAGGCCCGCTATTCGGGATACCCGATGTTCAATTCCCCGGAATCTTTGGCGCAAACGTTGAAGGAAGTAGGTTTTACCGCAGTAACGACCGCGAACAATCACTCGATGGATCGCAAGGAGCAGGGGGTACTGCAGACGATCAAATACTTGGATCAGGCAGGAATTTTGCACACGGGGACGTTTGCCAGCGCCGAGGAACGCAACGAGCCGCTTCTCTTGACCAAGGACGGCTTTACGCTCGCCCTGCTGTCCTATACGTACGGGACGAACGGCATTCCCGTTCCGCCAAAGAAGCCGTACCTCGTGAACCTGATCGCGCCTGAGCTGATGAAGCAAGACATTGCCCGGGCGAAGGAAAAGGGAGCGGACCTGGTCGCCGTGGCGCTGCACTTCGGCGTCGAGTACCAGCGGCTGCCCAATGCGGAGCAAATTCGGACAGCCGAGCTGTGCCTGACGTACGGGGCCGATCTGATTTTGGGCGCTCACCCTCATGTCGTGCAGCCGTACGAGTGGAAGACGGTCACGCGGGAGGACGGTACAGAGCACACAGGACTGATTGCGTATTCGCTTGGCAACTTCGTCTCGGCACAGCGCTGGGATTACAAGGACGTGGGCGCGATTCTCAAGCTCACCTTGCACAAGGACGAGTCCGGAAAAGCGAGTATTGAACAGGCGGAGCTGCTTCCGACCTACGTTCATTTTTTCCGCAAAAACAACAAGCGCAATTACGTGATTTATCCCGTGAATGAAACGCTGGCAGGGCTTATGCGCGGGGAAAAATATCCGACCCTCACCAAAGAAGCGATCCAGTACATGACCCGTTTGCAAAAGGAGATGCCGGTTCACGTGAATACGGCTGTCTCCGGAAAAAAAGCCAGCTAATGGATAGCTGGCCTTATTTCTTTCCGAAGCCGAACGGCAAGTTCAGCTTCAGTTGCAGCTTCAGTTCTTCGTTTTGCAGGCTGATGCCCTGCACCTGGATGTTGGGCGAGATCAGCTCGGGATAAAAGCCGAGATCGTACGCTTTTTCCATCTCGTCCACGGTCGCTTGCGGCAACGCGAAGCCGTCGAAGTAAAGCTCGCTGATGTGGAATTTCAACTGGGTGGGCGAGACGAGCTCGTAGCTGCCCACCAGACGAAGCTCCATATGGTCGTAGGTGCCTTCGACAATCAGTTTGTTGTCTTCAAAAGAGAAGCGCGACTGCTTGAACAACTCGTCCTTTTGCATCAAAAACTGGTTGAAATCGCTCTGCTTGATCGTCAGCGTATGGTTGAAAAAGCCGTCCGACTGGATGCGATCGGGCGTAGCCAGCTCAGGCACTTGCACCATCACCTTGGCCAGCATGCCGAAAAACGTCTGGAAGGCGGGCAAGCCGCGCTTTTCCCAATCATCAATCAAATGGTCCATCAACGCTTCTACGGCCGTCGGGTCGTCCAGCTTCTGCACGTTTTTCTCTTTTTCCGCCTGGATGGCGAGCATCTCGGCCAGTTGCTGCTCGTATTTTTTGCGCAGATCCTGGAGCAGAGCCAGCCGGTCTTGCTTGTCTGTCTGCATGACAGCAAGCTTTGTGCGCTCGGCATGGTACGCCTGGAGCCGATTCATGTCGTGCTCGTACAGTAGCTGATAAAATTCGAACATCAATAAAAATTGATTGAAATTTTCAGCATTGAGTAAAAGAGTGAGAAGATTGACTCGTTCACCCATGTAGTAAGCCCGTGCCACCTCGCCGGCATGGCGCTGCATCGCTTCGATCACGAGCTTTTGACGCTGCAGGTCGAGATCGATTTGAGCGATATCCCGGTATGTCCGAGACTCTTCATCCTTGAGCAAGGTGAGGGTTCGCTCCAGCTCTTTCTGAGTGAAATGCTGCTGCAGGATGAGCTGTTCCAGAGGAAGCGCCGTTTCTTCCTGGGCGAACGCCGTCAGCGGACATACAAGCAGGAACAAGACGAGCAGAAATTTGCGCATGTTTTCACCTTTTGCTTTCATGATGGAAGTCGCTTACCTTTCCACATTGTATGACTTCTTTTTCGTATTATAGCCTTATCAGGTTGAATTTGGATAGCAGGAGAAGAGACGAATGGATATCATCGCACAGATTCGCCACGAAATCGAAAGCCAGGAGGGACGCGCCATTTCGTTTTCGCGCTTTATGGAGCTGGCTCTCTATCACGACGCCTATGGCTATTATATGTCGGACTTGCCCAAGGTAGGCAAAGATGGCGATTTTTTTACCAGCGCGACGGTACACGCGGTGTTTGGAGAAACATTGGCGGATGCGGTGAGCGAGCTGTGGCGCGCAGCGGGGATAAAGCAGCCCGTGCTCGTCGAAATCGGCGGAGGTACCGGCTCCTTGTGCAGCAGCATGCTGGGACGAATACGCGAGAGTGCGCCGGACGTATACAAACGGTTGAAAGTCGTTCTCATCGAAGCAAGCCCTTATCACCGGAGAAGACAGGAGGAAGCGCTGCGCGAGCATGAGGTGGAAAAGGTGTGGCACGCTTCGCTTGCGGATGCCGCTTGCGGAGAAGCAGTAGAAGGCGTCGTCCTGTCCAACGAATGGCTCGATGCCTTTCCCGTTCACGTGGCCGAGCGGACGAAGACAGGCTGGCAGGAAGTAGCGGTGACTTGCAAAGAGGGGCAATTTTGCGAGGTGCTGCGGGAGCCGACCGCGCCATTGCTCGCTGCTCTGGCTGAAATAGAGGCGGCTCTGCCGATTCCGGCAGGCATGCGGATCGAGGTGAACCTGGGGTTGAAACAGGCGGCGCAAGAAGTAGGGCGCCTCTTGGCAAAAGGCTTTGTCGTGACGATTGATTACGGCGATCGCCAGGAAGAGCTGTACCACCCGAGCCGAAAAAAAGGGACGCTGATGTGCTACTACCGCCACCAGGCCCACGACAATCCGTACATCCACGTCGGGGAGCAGGATATTACCGCGCACGTCAACTTTTCCGCCTGGAGCCGCTATGGAGAAGCAGCAGGCTTGCAGGAGGTTTGCTACATGCGCCAGGACAAGTTTTTGCTGCAATGCGGGCTGCTGCACAAAGCGGTCGCGCACCAGGATACGGACCCGTTTACAAGCAAGGCGATGAAGCGCAACCGGGCGATTTTGCAACTGATCGACCCAGCCGGATTGGGCGGCCGCTTCCGGGTCATGGTACAGCAAAAAGGCATGGAGCCGAATGCCGCTGCCTTGCCTGCGTTTTTCCGCCAATAAAAAAGATGCTCGCGATTGAGCATCTTTTTTTCTTACATCATCAGTTGCATGAAAGCGTGTTCTTGTCCGCCTACAGGCATCACGAAGAAGGTGTAGTACGTGAACCCTACAAAAGACAGGAACATGAAGCCGAAGAAAATGTTGATATACACTCGTTCAGTCAGGCTCATGTAGCTCAACGCTACAAAGAATGCAGTAAGACCGAAGAAGATGAGCGACATCGGGTACAGACCGCCCCAGAACGCCATCAGCGCGATTACAATGGTCCAAAAACCGAGAACGCGATACATACGATCCATTTGTTGTCCCCCCTTTTTGCCTAGATCGGTAAGATTTACAAGATTCCTTCCCCATTATATAGGACAGGCGAAGACGTGTAAACGATAAAGCTATGACGGTTTTTTGACGCGCCGAACAAAAAAAAGACGGGCGCGCCCAAGGGAGGACGTTTTCGCTTGCTCAGAACTGGATGACCGTATAGTTGCACGATTTGCAGCCCCGAATCATGGAGTCATCCTCACGTAATTCAATGTTCCCTAAGTACGTTTCGAATATTCCCATCAAAAGAGCGTTGTGCATCTGGCAGACAGCGCTCGGATATTTCTTGGCGGTGTCGGAAAACGTGCAGTTGTTTACGCGAAAACGAAGCTTGCCGTCTTCCAGCTTTTCAATGTCCGGTCTCAATCCCTGAGCCACGACGAGGCGATGGATCAGGTGCAATTTTTCTTCCAACGTAGCCGTTTGCAAATTCAATCCGCTTTGGACAATCGCCCGTTTCGCCATCTCTGTACCAATGCGATGCCCCATATGGATAAGAGCGGCTTCGCCCGCCTCACCGAGCGACAGCAGACTTTCGATCGCGATATCGGCCAGCAACTGATAGTCGCGCGGTGGGAACTGCAGGCTCACCACCTGTTCAGACAGTGAATACAATCGACTGGGACGTCCTCCTTTGCCGCTTTTGTCCGAGACGGCCGTGAGCAGATTCACGTCCTCCAGCTTGGTCAGGTGCAGGCGCGCTACATTCGGGTGAATGGCAAAGTGGTCTGCGACGTCCTGAACCGTGATGGGCTCTTTGCTGTACGCGACAAACTGGTAAATGGAAAAACGGGTGGGGTCTGCCAAAGCACTGGTTAACTTCTGCGCATCTTGGTCCATGCCGGATACCCCTTTCTCAACGTGACAAGCCTTGTTCAACATTTGTTTGAAAAAATTTCACATCCTCATAAGTGTATCCGATTTTGTGTGGCTTGTTAAGGTGGCAGTGTGCTACAACAGCACATCCCCCGATTTCCTGCCTAGTTTTTAGATTAACTACTATTGACATAGTGTTTATTGTAGATTTATAATCCAAACTAAAGAAAGAATTTTTATTAGCTTACTTTTTGCAAGTTAATAGCTCTAAGCAATTAACGAAAGCAGACAGCAGCACCAAGAACATACGCAAATGAATTTGTATAGATGAGACGGAGGGGTAACCGATGGCAGTTGCTGAGCGTACACGAACACAAAAATTGACGTTTTTCACGTATCCGAGCTGCACATCCTGTCGCAAAGCCAAAGCTTGGCTGGCAGAGAATGGCGTCAACTACGAAGAGCGTCACCTGTTCAAAAATCCACCGACAGCCGAAGAGCTGCTCGACATCATTAAAATGACGACAAACGGACTCGACGAAATTTTGTCGACCAGAAGCCAGCGCTTCAAAAACTTGGATGTGGACATCAACGACATGTCTGTAAAAGAGCTGCTGGAGATGCTGAGCGAAGAGCCGCAGCTCCTGAAGCGTCCGATTCTCACCGATGGCGAGAACCTGATTGTCGGCTTCAATTCATCCGCCATGAAAAACTTGTTGTCGTAACCGGAGAGGGAAGGCGTAGGCCTTCTCTTTTTTTTCGTCGTTAAAAAGTTCTAGCGGCACAAGAGCAGCCAAGGCTTCGCCAAAAGACCGGCAAAGCCAAGTTTTCTCGCGCCGATATGATTTTCGCGGGCGACACGGTACAATAAAGCAAATACATTCGAAGAAAAGGATGGAGACTGTTCATGGATACGTTACTGATCCGAAAAGAAGCAGGGATTGCCACGATTACGCTGAACCGTCCGCACGTACATAACGCCATCAGCATGGAGCTGGTCGACGAGCTGCACGAGGTGCTGGCCGATTGCCAGACCGATCCGCAGGTGAAGGTGCTCGTCATCACGGGCACAGGCAAAAGCTTTGTATCCGGCGGCGACCTGAACCAGTTCATTGCGGCGCGAGGGCGTGCGCAAGCGCATCCGCTGCTCAGCAAAGTGGCGGGTCTGCTGTCTTCTATCGACCGCTGCACGAAACCGGTCATCGCGATGGTGAACGGTGCGGCGGTAGGCGGCGGTTGCGAATTTGCCGGGGCGTGCCACTTCCGCTTCGCCAGCGAGCAGGCGCTGTTTGGCTTCGTCCAGATCAGCATGCATATTACGACTGGCTGGGGCGGAGGCAGCCGGCTTTTGGACCTGCTCCCTGAGTCAAAGGCACTGGCTCTTTTGCTCGCCGGGGAAAGGCTTTCTGCACAGCAGGCCAAGGCTTACGGCTTCGTCGACGAAGTCTATCCGCACGAGCAGCTTGCGGACGCCGTTTACGCCTTTGCGCAAAAAATCGCGGCGCAGCCGCTTGTCGGGATTGAGGCGTACATGCAACTCGTCCGCTGGAAGCGGGAAGGGCTCGTGCGCGAGGAGCGCATCAGGCGGGAAGTCGATCAGTGCGCCCAACTCTGGGGCAGTCCCGAACACGTGTCCGTCGTGCAAAAGTTCCTCACCAAGCAGTAGTTCTCGCCTATTCGGGTTCTTCTCGTTTAAACATTTATTTGCTTGGACATACTTTTTCTAGTAGAAAGCGATTCTACAAGAGTAGGGAAAAGCATAGGATGAACTACATCATCCTTTTTAAAGGTAACGGGAGGGACTCATATGGTAGCTTCCAGACAAGACGCATGGACCGAAGATGACGATCTCGTGTTGGCGGAAGTCACCTTGCGCCACATACGCGAAGGCGGCACACAGCTTGCCGCATTTGAAGAAGTGGGTCAAAGGTTGGGTAGGACTGCGGCAGCGTGCGGTTTTCGCTGGAATAGTTGCGTGCGCAAACGTTACGATGCAGCAATCTCGATTGCCAAGAGCCAAAGACAGCAACTGAAAAAAATGGGTCGGATACAAGCGCCGGCCGCAGCGGCCGAGACGGATGCGGTTTTGTTGCCGCCAAGGCAGGCGTCGCCTGCTGCTTCGGAGACGCAGGCTGCCAAGCTGGAGGTAGTGGAGGAGGAGCAGATCGAATCCGTGATTCGCATGCTCGTCAACCAGAAAGAAATGGCCCGTCGCTTGCGACAATTGGAACAAGAGTTGGAAGGAAAAGATTTGGAGTTAAAAGAATTGAAAGAAGCGCACGAGCGCGCCAAAAAAGAACTGGAGCAGGTGCAGGGCGTAAACGACGACTACCGCGCCCTCGTCCAGATCATGGACCGGGCTCGCAAGCTTGCCTTTTTGCAGGAAGAAGAATCCGCCAAAGCCATTTTCAAAATGGATGAAAACGGCAATCTGGAGCGAGTGGAAAAATAAATGCAGGGCTTTCGACAGAAAAAAGAAGCGGTGTTCAGTCCGCTTCTTTTTTCTCGTCCGGACGAAGAGCTAGTCTTGCAGCTCCACGTTTTCCGGCAACCAGACGTAAGGGTTTTCGCCACGGTCGCGCATCGGATTGTACTTGACAGGGGTAAAGCCCATTTTCAGCCAAAATTCGTCCGCACGACAGCGGGAATTGGTTTTGATAGGAGCGCCAAAGCTTTTTGCGTGGTTAACCAGAGCTGTCCCGTAATCTTTGCCGCGGTAGTCAGGCAGAACTTCAAGCTTCCACAGCTCGTAGTAATCTTGGGCTGGCTGGAAATAACGATCGTATTTCCCGTCGATTTTATAGAGGCTCATGCGTGCTACCAGAAGATCGTTGTCATAAATACCATAAAAAGGAGATTCCGAATCGTTCTCCACGATGTTCGCCTCCAGGTCTTCCTTCATCGAAAGCTCCTCCAGGCCAAATTCGCGAAACTTTTGGAATTCCTCCAGTGTCTTGTAGTTGATCTGTAAACGTCTTACTTCAAACATGGTTAGCCACTCCTCTCACAGCTCTTTGCCTTGGCCAGCTTCGGCCACTCTCCTCTATTATACACAAGGATTGGATTTTCCGAAGCGTTTTCTTTGATTCGTCTAGGAATTGACAGGAAGTGATCGCGCTTCCTTGGAAAAAATTAAAATTTCTTGCTAGAACTATGTTCATTCTCATGGCAAAATAGAAGTAAGCAGCACATGAAACAAACCGAGCAAACGATTTGGAAACGCTTTCGATTGAAGCCGGTTTGTCAAAGAGGGGAGCGTTGCCATGCGCAAGGTATTGATCGCAAACCGTGGTGAAATTGCCAGAAGGATCATTCGCACCTGCCGCGAACAAGGAGTCGCGACCGTAGCGGTCTATTCGGATGCCGACCGCGACCTGCCGTTTGTCCGCGAAGCAGATGAGGCCGTCCATATCGGCCCGCCACCAGTGCCGCACAGCTATTTGAACGTGGAGGCAATTATCGCGGCTGCCAAGAGCACGAATGCCGATGCCATTCACCCCGGTTACGGACTGCTTTCGGAAAACGAAGCGTTCGCGAGCCGCGTTTTAGCGGAAGGACTCATCTTCATCGGCCCTTCGCCAAAAGTCATCGGGCAAATGGGCGACAAGCTGA
Source organism: Brevibacillus sp. NSP2.1 (assembly GCF_000470975.2). Lineage (NCBI taxonomy): Bacteria > Bacillati > Bacillota > Bacilli > Caryophanales > Paenibacillaceae > Brevibacillus > Brevibacillus sp. NSP2.1. The sequence goes on from NZ_CP048274.1 coordinate 2,055,125, forward strand.
CCGCCCGCAAAATCATGCAGGAGGCAGGCGTGCCTGTCGTACCAGGCTGCGAGGAATCGCTTGCGACCGTGGAAGAGGCAGCAGCCAAAGCGGCCGAAATCGGATATCCGGTCATGCTGAAGGCCAGTGCAGGCGGCGGTGGGATCGGGATGCAAATATGCCGGGAGGAGTCGCAGTTGCTCCAGGCCTATCAGTCGGCCAAGGGCCGCGCAAAAGCTTATTTCGGCAACGATGCGATGTACGTGGAAAAGTACGTGGAGCGCCCGCGTCACATTGAGGTGCAGATTGCCGCGGACAACGACGGCAACGTCATTCATTTGCTGGAGCGCGAATGCTCGATCCAGCGGCGCCATCAAAAGGTGCTGGAGGAAAGCCCGTCGCCATTCCTCGACCCAGCCACGCGCGCGAAGCTGTGCGAAGCAGCCGTAAAGGCAGCGAAGGCCGTCGGCTACACGGGTCTGGGCACGGTCGAATTTATTGTAGATGAAAACAAAACCTTTTACTTTTTGGAAATGAACACGCGTTTGCAGGTGGAGCATGCCGTGACGGAAGAAATGACCGGCTACGATCTGGTAGCCATGCAGCTTGCCATCGCGGACGGACATCCGCTGCCGATCAGCCAGGACGAAGTGCAGGCAAAGCGCCACGCGATCGAACTGCGCGTCTACGCGGAGGACCCGGTGACGTTTTTGCCATCGCCAGGCACGATCAGCCTGTATCAGTCGCCTGTCATGGAACATGTGCGGATCGACGATGGAGTGGAGTCGGGCACACAGGTCACGCCTTTTTACGATCCGATGATCGCCAAGGTGATTATTTCCGGGCAGACCCGCGCAGAAGCGGTGCAAAGGGCGCAGGAAGCGCTGAACCATTTTCTGATTACTGGTATTAAAACGAACATTCCGTTTTTACAGGAAGTATTGGCAGACGAGCATTTCCAGGCCGGAGATTACACCACCTGGTTTATCACCGAGCGCCAAGCCAAATCCAATCACTAAACAAGGAGAGGGTCATTCATGAAGCAAGTAACCGCAAACATGGCAGGAACAGTCATTTCCGTCCTGGTGCAGCCAGGCGACACAATTAGCGACGGCCAGGACGTCATCGTGCTGGAATCGATGAAAATGGAAGTGCCGGTGCAATCGCTGGAAGCAGGCAAAGTCGTGGAAGTCAAAGCGAACGTCGGGGACTTTGTCAACGATGGCGACGTTATCGTCGTTCTCGAGTAGTATTTTTTTTCTTTCAAACTGAGCGGTCGCTAGGAAAGGAGGCGGGATGAGCGTGAAGGTGCAAATTGTAGAGGTTGGCCCCCGAGACGGGCTGCAAAATGAGAGTGCCATCGTGCCCGCAGAGGCGAAAATCGCCTTGATCCACAAGCTGCTGGATGCGGGACTGGAAAGGATCGAGGCAAGCTCCTTTGTCAACCCGCGCTGGATTCCGCAGTTGGCTGACGCGGAAGAAGTGTTGCGAGGGATTTTGCCTGTCGAAAAAAAAGGTGTGCAGATCAGCGCCCTTGTGCCCAATGTGCGCGGTCTGGAGCGGGCGCGTCAGTGCGGTCTCGATGAAATCGCCCTGTTCATGTCCGCCTCGGAGAGCCACAACCGCAAAAACATTAACAAGAGCATCGCGGAAACTTTTCCCGTGCTGGCGGAAGTGGCGAAGGAGGCGCTCGCTCTCGGGATGCGCGTGCGCGGGTACGTCTCCACCGTTTTCGGTTGTCCGTACGAAGGCGACGTTCCTGTCGACAACAGCCGTAGAGTCACCGATGCGCTGCTGGAGATGGGCGTGTACGAGGTTTCGCTCGGGGACACGATCGGGGTGGCGACGCCGAAGCAGGTACACGAGATTTTTGCGGAACTTGTGAAAGATGTTACGACCGAGCGCTTGGCCGGGCATTTTCACGACACGCGCGGAACGGGTCTGGCGAATGTGGTGGCGGCGCTCGAAGAAGGCATCCGCACGTTTGACAGCTCGATTGGCGGCCTGGGCGGTTGTCCGTACGCTCCCGGCGCGGCAGGCAACATCTCGACGGAAGATCTGGTTTACATGCTGCACGGCATGGGCTATGAAACCGGAGTCGACCTGAACCGACTGACGGAAGCAGGCGCCTACATCCAGGAGCAGCTTGGCCGGGAGCTGTCGTCGAAAGTGCTGAAAGCAAACCTGGCAAAACGCCAGTTGGAGGAGTATACGTAGAGAGGAGGGACTACATGACGATTTCTTACCAAAAAGAGGGCATGGTCGGTGTCGTGACGATTGACAGGCCGGACGTTTTCAACTGCCTGAACCTCGCGACATTGACCGAGCTGAGACAGCTTGTCGCAGAGTTGGCGGGCGATCGCAGCACGCGCGTCGTGGTCGTGACAGGAGCGGGAGACAAGGCGTTTTGCTCGGGCGCGGATTTGAAGGAGCGGCGCGGCATGTCGCCTGAACAGGTCGAGCACTACATCCGAACGATTCGCGACACGTTCAGCGAGCTGGAAAAGCTGCCGAAGCCGGTCATTGCCGCCATCAACGGATTGGCGCTGGGCGGGGGCACAGAGTTGGCGCTCGCCTGCGATCTGCGGATCATGAGCGATCAGGCGCAAATGGGCTTGACGGAGACGTCGCTCGGGATTATTCCGGGAGCGGGCGGGACGCAACGCCTGCCGCGGCTGGTGGGCAAGGGCATTGCCAAAGAGCTGATTTTTACTGCTCGGCGCGTCCAGCCGGACGAGGCGCTGTCGATCGGGCTGGTCAACCGCGTCGTGCCTGCGGAGCAACTGATGGGCGCAGCGCTGGAGATGGCTGCCCAGATTGCGAACAACGCTCCGCTGGCGCTCGCACAGGCGAAGTTCGCGATTGACTGCGGGGGCGAGGTCGAGCTGGGAGCAGGGCTGTTGATCGAGAGCAACGCCTACCAGTTGCTCGTTCCGACCAAAGATCGCCTGGAGGGGCTGGCAGCCTTTGCCGAAAAACGAAAACCGAACTATCGCGGAGAGTGACGAGGGGGAGTAGCCGATGAGCAAACATTTGGAAGAGACGTTGCAGGAAAAGATCGCGCAAATCCAGCAAGGTGGCGATGCCAAGTACCACGAAAAGCTCAAGGAGCAAAACAAGCTGTTTGTCCGCGATCGGCTGAAGCTGTTGTTCGACGATGAATTTATGGTCGAGGACGGGCTGTTCGCCAATGTCATGGCGGGAGATTTGCCGGCAGACGGCGTCGTGACCGCCATCGGAAAAGTAAACGGCCAGACAGTGTGCGTCATGGCCAATGACTCTACGGTCAAGGCTGGCTCCTGGGGTTCGCGGACGGTGGAAAAGATCATCCGCATTCAGGAAACGGCCGAAAAAATGCGCGTGCCGCTGATTTATCTCGTCGACTCGGCCGGGGCGCGGATTACGGATCAACTGGAAATGTTCCCTGGCAGACGGGGAGCGGGCCGGATTTTTTACAACCAGGTGAAGCTGTCCGGAAAAATTCCGCAAGTGTGCATCCTGTTCGGCCCGTCCGCTGCAGGCGGAGCGTACATCCCGGCATTTTGCGACATTGTCATCATGGTCGACAAAAACGCGAGCATGTACCTTGGCTCCCCGCGCATGGCCGAAATGGTGATCGGGGAAAAGGTGAGCCTGGAAGAGCTGGGCGGCGCCCGGATGCACTGCTCGGTGAGCGGCTGCGGCGACGTGCTGGCTGCCAATGAAGAGGAAGCGATTCGGTCGGCGCGCACCTACTTGAGCTTCTTTCCGGCCAACTACACGCAACAGCCTCCGCTGGCAGCGGCTAAAGGCCCTATCGAAACGGCCAAGGACATCTCCAGCATTGTCCCGGAAAATCAAAACGCGCCCTTTAACATGCACGATCTCATTCAATCGTTGGTCGATGCGGATTCGTTTTTCGAGATTAAAAAGCTGTTTGCCCAGGAGCTGATTACAGGTCTTGCCCGTCTGGACGGCAAGCCGATCGGGATTATCGCCAACCAGCCGCGGGTGAAGGGCGGCGTCCTGTTCGTCGATTCGGCCGACAAGGCGGCGCGGTTTATTACGCTGTGCGACGCGTTCGGCATCCCGCTCCTGTTCCTGGCCGATGTTCCGGGCTTTATGATCGGCACAGCGGTGGAGCGCGCGGGCATCATCCGCCACGGGGCGAAAATGATTTCGGCGATGGCCGAGGCGACCGTACCGAAAATTTCCGTCATCGTGCGCAAGGCGTACGGAGCAGGACTGTACGCGATGGCCAGCTCGGCGTTCGAGCCGGATGCGTGTATCGCCCTGCCCGGCGCGCAAATCGCGGTAATGGGCCCGGAAGCAGCGGTGAACGCCGTTTACAGCAACAAAATTCAGGCCATCGAAGACCCGGCCGAGCGCCAGGCGTTCATTCAGGAAAAGCGCAAGGAGTACCAGGAGGACATCGATCTGTACCTGTTGGCCTCGAACCTGATCGTCGACGCGATCGTTCCGCCGAGCAGCTTGCGCCAGGACCTGATTGCGCGCTACGAGATTTACAAGGACAAACGGCAAGTGTTCTCCGACCGGAAGCATCCGGTTTATCCGGTGTAGGAGGGAATGGCTGGAGACTGTCGCCTTTGGGCGGCAGTCTTTTTTGGCTGGCGAAAAGGTAAATTCCTCTGCGAGCTGTTTCTTTCGTTCGATGTTGATTTTTGTATTGTAAATCAGGAAGTCAGGCTGCCCAAGGCAAGGAAGCAGATTCAAAAAGCATTGCGAATGGTCGAGCAGGTAGAATGATAGCTCCCAGAAAGGTCTACACGAATGCCCGCACTTCTTCTTTAATTCTTGTCCAATCTTTTTACCTTGCCCTTCCTTTTTCCCCTCCGACATCCCCCTTGGCCCCTGACGAGGAAAGAGACGAAATCCGCGAAAGCTCTTTGGGCTCCCAACCGAGGCGGAGGGGAAAAAGCGAAACACGCTTTTAGCGTCCAACTCTGAGAAGCTCCCTGAATCAACCACTTTTGGACGCGGTTTCGCTTTTTCCCCGCAGCCAGGCAGTCCAGCCCCCCAGCAGGGAGCCCAAGAAGCTACAGCGATTTCGTCTCTTTCCTCGCCGCACCAAAAGTGCCGATGAAGGCCGCTTTTAAAACACAGCACGTACTACACCCAAAGTTTTCACCTCATCCGGCCATGTAAACGAAAGAATCAACAGAGAATTTTTCGATAATTGCGATCTTTTTTGTTCCAATCAATTGAACAATCTCCTAAACTCTGCTATTCTTATAAAATAAGTATTGATTAATGTAGGTGAACAAATGCAGCCAGTAACTAGCGATTTGCAAGTGGTCGTAGTTGGCGGTGGTTCCGTTGGTTTGCTGTACGCAGCAAGGCTTGCGCTCGCTGGACTGTCCGTGACCGTCGTTACGCGCAGTTCACTTCAGGCGAATCAACTCATGGAACAAGGACTTTCGCTCCAGCGTCTGGACGGCACAAAAACAAAGGTGATGGTACCTGCCCGCCCCATTGAAGCTGGCTTGCCTGCAGGGAACCTGTACCTGCTCGCCGTCAAGCAGCCTGATTTGCCTCCGTTGCTTCCGGCGCTGACCGACTTGAATCCTGCCGCGCGCGTCGTCGCGCTGCAAAACGGGATGGGGCACCAGGAAATGCTCGCAGAAGTGCTTGCGGACGCGCAATGCTTTTTCGCCATTCACACAGAAGGAGCCAGAAGGCATTCCGCGACGGAAGTGGAGCATACCGGGACAGGCACTTTGCGTGTCGGACCATGGCAGGAGAGAAACAGCAGAGATCCCGTGATCGCTTCCTTTGTCGAATGGGCATCGGCTGCGGGGATTACGGCGATCTACGAAAAAGCGATTGAACCGCATGCGTGGAGAAAGCTGCTCGCCAATGCCTTGATAAATCCGCTTACGGCATTGTTTGAAATCCCGAACGGGGCACTCCTCGACAGTTCGCATACACAAGCGCTGATGCGCGATTTGTTTGATGAAGCCGCGCAGGTAGCTGCTTTCGCCGGACAAAAAATTGGGGAAAAAGACTGGCAGGAAATTGTCGTTATTTGCCGAAGTACTTCCCGTAATCTTTCCTCTATGCTGCAAGATGTGATGAAAAATAGGTCTACGGAAGTACAATCAATCAACGGTTATCTTGTCGAATTAGGAAAAAAGTCCGGGATTCCTACTCCGTTGCACGAGACCTTGCTTCGCGTCATTCTTCTAAAATCTGGCATGGGAATAGGGAAGGAGGGGAGGCGACAGTAGATGGCCATGTGGACAACTTTCTGGTCCTATTTTTGGGGGACGCTGACCGTAGTGCCATTCTTAGGATTTCCGCTTGTCTATTTGATTGTGTACATGGTGAAGCGGAACAAAAGATTGGCAGGTCGTTGGGCGGTGAATATCACGAATTTTTTGGTGATTCGTTCCGCTGTTTCCGCGTACGAGCTCATCTGGCCAGAAGCGATGTCAGCCTGGTGGTGGGTTAGCTGCTTTTTCCTGGTGACGATTGTGCTGCTAGGCTGGTTCCAGGTGAAGTTGAAAGGGAAGCTCTCCTTGAAAAAGGTAGGATTTTCCGCTTGGCGGTTGTCGTTTCTCTGGTTTGGACTTGTCTATATAGTGCTGTTTACGACGGGCATAATCAAGACGATGGATGTGGTGTAACGCACTGGCTATACATATCGTATTTATTCCGATAAGAAAGAAGGTTGGAACTATGCGACTTCCCATCGAGAGCATCGGACATAAGATTCGGATGATTCGAAAAGAACGTGGATTTACCTTGGAGATCATGGCAGGAAAAACGGGGCTGAGCAAAGGGCTGCTCAGTCAGGTGGAGCGGGGAATTTCCCAGCCATCGCTGGATTCGCTATGGAAAATCACAAAGGCGCTGGAATCCCCGATCATTCATTTCTTCGAGGACATCGATCAAAAGCAAGTACACGTGACACGTCTGCAAAAGCGCAGACAACTGGTTTTTCCCGAATCGACAGGCACGTATTCGTTGCTCTCAATGGGAGGGAGCGCCAAGCTGGGCATGCTGGAGGTCCGGCTGATGCCAGGAGAAATGGTCGCGGACAAATTCGTCCAGACCGAAGGCGAGGAATGCTTCACGGTGATCGCCGGAAGCGTGACAGCGAGATTCAACGATGAAGAGCACGTGCTGGAGACAGGCGACAGCATCTCGTTTGACAGCAGCAAATCGCACACGATTGAAAACAGCGGCGACGTGGAAGCCGTTCTGATCTGGTCTGTCACACCGCCTCAATTTTAAGAAAAAACAGCGCTACACTTTGACAACCCATTTTGGCGGGTTGTCTTGTTTTTTGTGGATGGCTAGCGTGGTATAATTTGCAGTGACCATCGCCCTAAGAAAGGTGAGCTAGCATGAATGTTGAACGTGTTGCGCTTCCATTGGCAAATCGGCTGGCACGAGAGTACCAGCAGCAGAACGAATCTGCTTTGTCCTTATTCGCGCACAATCCCTACCAAGATCAGTCATACCGGGAACGGTTGAAGTGGCTCTCCACGCAAACCTTCGAGCGGAAGCAACTGGCGGAAGGCTTACATAACTTTAATGAAGCAATAGGCACTCACCCCGAAGCGCTGAAAAACATCGAATTACTGAAGCAGCCGGATACATATGTCGTCATCGGCGGCCAGCAGGCAGGAGTCCTCACAGGCCCGCTGTACACGATCAACAAAGCGGTTCATTTGATTCAGGCAGCGCGAAAGCTGTCGGCCGAACTGCAAACAAACGTCGTCCCCGTCTTTTGGATCGCCGGAGAAGACCATGACATTGATGAAATCGATCATGTGTACTGGGCGGCGGATGGCGATACCCGTCTGCACAAGGAACGGCTGAAGCTGCGAAAAAAAGGGCGCATGTCGGCAAGCAAGCTGGCTTTGGAAGAAGAGGTGTGTATGCAGTTCCTGGATGCTTTTTTCCAGGAACAAACTGAGACAGCCGAAACGAAAAACGTGCGGGAATTGCTGACGCAAACAGCCAAAAGCTCGGCTACGGTGGCGGAGTGGTTTGCCCGGCTGATGGCCCAACTGTTCGGAAAGCATGGGCTGATCCTCGTCGAGTCATCGCTGCCGTTCGTACGGGAGCTGGAACGCCCCGTGTTTCAGCAGGTGATCGAACAAAACGAGCAGATGGCCCGCCTGCTCGTGAAGGCAAAAGACCGGATCGCAGCGGCCGGGTATCCGTTGCAGCTTGAAGTTGACGAGCAACAGGCCAACCTGTTCATCTACGAAGGGGAAGACCGGCTGCTATTGTCCCGGCATCTGGATCGCTTTGTCAACAGACGGCAGTCGTACAGTCGCGAGGAATTGCTGCGGCTGGTCCAGGAGCAGCCTGAGCGATTCAGCGCCAATGTCGTCACGCGCGGTCTGATGCAGGAGCATTTGTTTCCGACTGTGGCTTTCATCGGGGGGCCAGGCGAGATCGCCTATTGGGCGTACTATCGCGAAGTTTTCGAGCTGTTCGGGATGCAGATGCCGATTGTTTTGCCGCGCATGTCCATCACCCTCGTGGAAGGCGCTCACCTCCGTCTGCTGGAGAGTCTGGAGCTTACGGTCGAACAGGTGCTGACCGACTTTGCGGGCTGGAAAGCCGAGTGGGAGAAAAAGCAAGGGCCGCATCCGCTGCATGAGCAATTTGCCAGTGCGCGCGAATCAATCCTGGCCATGTACCGTCCGCTCGTGGAAGAGGTGCTGCGTCTGGACCCGGGAATGCGCGGCCTGGCGGAAAAGAACAGTGCGCTGTTGCTTGAGCAGGTGTCCTTTTTGGAGGAACGTTTGATTCGCTCCTTGCAGCAAAAAGAAGATGTCGCCTATAACCGGATCAAGCGGATCGAGACGACGCTTTTGCCCGAGGGCGGCTTGCAGGAACGCAAGCTCTGTTTTTTCCCCTTCGCGAACAAGTACGGGCTGGAACTGGTTGACCGTCTGGTCGAGGCTCCGTTTGCTCACGACGGCACTCATCAACTCTTTTTCGTGTAACAGGCAAAAAACAAAACGGATGAAAACAAAAAGTCGGCTGATCGTCCTAGACGGCCAGTCGGCTTTTTTTCGTGCAACGAAGGCGCTGCGAATCGCTTGGCTTCGCTGATTTTTCTTGCGTGTTTGGAAAATGGAAACAATTTCTACGGCGTATGCCGAAACTTTTCCGACAAAGTTTGCGTCCTACGAATAACGGAATTCCTGTGAAGAAAGGTGGTACTCGGGATGGAGAACAAGTCGCGACTATTCGGGAAAAAAGCCACTGTATGGGCGCTTGTCCTGTCGATGGCCTGGGCAGGCACAGCACTTGGCGAGTCGAATCAGGCCCAGGCCCAGGCCAGGGAGGAAAAGGCCGTCACCGCTTCCGTCTCCTTCCTCGACACAAAAGGACACTGGGCGGCCAAGGAGATTGAGCAGGCAGCCAAAGCCGGGTTGATTCAAGGCTTCCCGGACGGGACGTTTCAACCGGAGAAAACAGTGACACAGGAGCAGTTTCTTTCGTTGATAGAGCGCGTGCTCCCGTCCTACAAAGGACACGAGCCGGACGCTTTTGTCAAAGAGACGTATGTAGCGAAAGCTTCGGGCCGCTGGTCGGAGCAAACGTATCGCCACCTGGCGGCAGCAGGCATCATGACGACAGGCAAACCGACAGATGGGATGACGCGGCTGGAGGCGGCGCGCCTTCTGTTGGCAGCGCTCGGCCATCAGTCCGAGGGCGAAAAATACCGGGGAACGACGGCGCGGTTTTTCTCCGACCTGTCTCCCAAAAACGAGCATGAGGTCATGACCGTCTATCCGGCGTACAAAATGGGGCTTCTCTCCGGCTATCCGGACGGCACGTTCCGCCCGCAAGAAACGATCAGCAGAGCGCAGGCCGTCGCGATGCTGACCCGACTGGACAGCAAAATGGAAGAGCTGTTCCCGGGCCAGGTGAGCGAGAGCGAGAAAAAGGCGATGACCGATGCCGTAGCGGCGTTTGTCCGCGATGTGATGGACCAGAAAAAGATCAGGCGCTACGACGACCTCGTCGCGTATGTGAAGCAAAACAAGCTGAATGTCAGCGAGTCTTTTTTGCGCGAGCATTTCTCGTTCATGAAATACGAAATTTACGACTTCGTGCGTTTTCCGCAATTCAATGAACTTTTGTACTTCGCCAAAATCGGCACGAACAAGTACAGACTGACCGTCCAATACTACGCGGGCGAGCTGGGCGGCAGCGTCGACAAAACTTTTTACCTCTCGTCTGCGGACGGCAAGACGTTCCGGCTGATTGGCAAAGACGAATAGCGGGCAACAAAAAAAGCTGGGTGCTTTGCATCCAGCTTTTTGCGATTTTGAGGAAAACGCGCTACGACTCCCCCTGGCCTTTAAGCAGGCGGATCAGCTTGCGGTTGAAGTCGACGGCAGCTTCTGTGGTCATCCCGTTTTGGAGCAAAAAGGTGGTCGTATAAGCGGTGTCATCGTAATTGAAGCTGTAAAAGGCGTACGTCCCTGAGTCGGTTTCCTTTTGCCCGTACTCGACCGCCATTCCTTCGATGAGCTGTGATTTCGCGTCGGCGAGGAAATTTTTCATCGTGTGGATTTCCATGATGATGACCGGCCTGCCAGCGTATTCACCGTAAAACAGTTCGCGTTGCTGCCTGTTTCGCATCACGGCGCGCTGCTCGTCAGTCAGTGGCAGAAGCTCGCCTTTTTCATCGGTGTACACAATGACGGCGACAGAGGGGCCGGCGATCTGCTGCTGGTTTACGATCGGCGGGTAGCGGATTTCGGCGTATTTGACCGCGAGCTTTTCCGCAGGCGGAACGACAATGTCGACGTGAAGCTGCTCCTCCATGCGCTTTTCCACCTCTTTCGGCAGCGTGACTTCCACTTCCGGTTCCCCGCATCCTGGCAAAAACAGCAGGAGCTTCAAGCTGAACAACCACAAGCGTCTCATGATTCGCCACCTTTCCTTGGCCTGTGCCGCTCTTTTTCCTATATTTTACCATATAACGAGCGCGGGAAGGCGCTTCTGCCTCCAAAAGAAAAAAGCGTGCGGGTACCAGTGACGGTCCGCACGCTTTTTGACGTGACGCTCAAACGGTTTGATTGCGCCCGGCCCCGATGCCGCTTGTGACGACCAACACGCTGACGAGGCAGAGCAGGCTGAGCGGCACGGTCCAGGAGTGCTGCAAATCGTAGAGAAAGCCGACAAAAATCGGGCCGACCGCAGCGAGCAAGTAGCCGACAGACTGGGCCATGCCGGATAGCCGGGCGGCCTGGCGCACGTCTTTGGCCCGAATGACGATAAAGGTGAGGGCGAGACTGATGCAGGCGCCTTGCGAGAGGCCGAGCAGCAACAGGCAGAGGTAGAGCAGAAGCTCGCTTGTGCCGAGCAAAAGCCCGCCGAAGCCGACGAGGGAGAAGAGGCCGACTACAGCCGCGAGCAAACGCTGATTCGTCAAGCGGGAAGCGAGCACAGGGGTGAAAAAGCTCGCAGGCAGGCTGACCGCCTGCACGAGCGACAGCATCCATCCGGCGCTGGTTTGGCTGATGCCGTGCTGCTGCAAGAGCGTAGGCAGCCAGGCGATCGTGCAGTAAAACAGAAACGACTGCAAGCCCATGAACAGCGTGACCTGCCAGGCGAGCAGCGAGCTCCACAGCCCTTGTTTGCTTTTTTCGCCCGTGCTTTTTCCTGGCTGGCTTCCGTCAGCGCGAAGCTGCGGCAGCCAGACGGCGATGGCGAACAGGACCGGGAGCGCCCAGGAGAAGAGCGAGCCTTGCCAACCCCAGCCGCCTGTGCTGGCGAGCGGGATGCTGATGCCGGAAGCGAGCGCGGCACACATCGACATCGTGGTCGTGTACACGCTGGTCATCAACCCGGCTTTTTGCGGGAAGCGCTGCTTGACCAGGCCGGGCAGCAGCACGTTGCAGATGGCGATGCCTGCTCCGATCAGGGCGGTTCCGGCGAACAGCGTGAAGACGAAGCCGGAGGAGCGCAGAATCAGCCCGATGAGGACGACGAGCAGTCCGGCAAAGAGCGTGCGCTCCGTGCCAAAGCGGTGCCCGATGCCCGGTGCCAGCGGCGAGAGCAGCGCGAAGGCGAGCAAAGGAACGGTAGTCAGCAGTCCGGACATTCCATTGGACAGGCCGAGGTCGCCTTGGATGGAGCCGACCAGAGGGCCAACAGCCGTCAGCGGAGAGCGCATGGCAAATGTAATCAAAATAATTCCGGCGATGATGAGAAACGGTTTGGGAGTGACAGGCTGCGCTTTGCTTTTCGCTGCTGTCAGGGTGGCAGGGCTCATGCGTCCATCCCTCCTTTCTCGATCAGCTCCGTGAGAGCTGTTTTGCTGGCTTGAATCAGGTTGCTTGCCGCTTCTTCCGCCGCGTCAGGACTTTGTTCGGCAATTGCTTGGACGAGAGCCGTATGTGTGATTGCCTGCTGGTCCAACAGGTCGTGGAAATCCAGCGTGCCGCTGACAGACAGGCGCAAGGATTCGGTCATCTGCTCGTACAGGTCGATCATGACGCTGTTGTGTGTCGCGTGGGCGACCGCGATATGAAACGCCACGTCAGCGGTGATGTACGCTTGCGGATCGTGCCTGAGCGAGAGGGAAGCGTCGAGCTTTTGCCGGATTTGCAGCAAATCGGCATCCGTCCTGCGCATGGCAGCCAGCCGGGCGATTTCGCGCTCCAGTCCGTACCGCACCTCCAAAATTTCCAGCAAGGTCGAGCGCCGTAGCCGTCGCTGCATCGCTGCGCCGAACTCGCTGGACGAGCGGACGTAAGTGCCATCGCCTTGGCGCGCTTCCAGCATGCCTGTGTGGATCAGCGCCTGCACCGCCTCGCGCAGCGTGTTGCGGCTGATGCCGAGCTGCTCCACCAGCTCCGGCTCAGGCGGGATGCGTTCTCCGACCTTCCACGCGCCTGATTCGATCCGCTGCACCAGTTGTTCCGCAATCTGTTTCACGAGCGAAGAGCGGACAGGTTTTTGCAATGTCATAGGATAAACCTCCAAACATCCGACGATTGGGAATGTCGCCATTTTAGCATGGGGAAAGACGACGGGCAAGATTCATGAGCGAGGAAACTGTTTGCAAGCGCAAAAAAAGACAGGTGCGTTTCCCGGGAAGAAGAAACGACCTGTCTTGATGCTACGCGGTCATGCGTTTTTCCATGCGCTTTTGCCAGAGTAGCAGCAAGGCGGCGATCACGAGCGGATAGAGCGCGGACCAGCCCAGAAATGGATAAAGCGCGACAGTGAAGACGAGCGACGTCCAGGAAGCCAGCCGTCCGAGACGATGGTTGCGCAGCAGCCGGATTCCGGCGAGACACCCGCCGATGTAGGTGGCAAAAAACGTGGCGTTGGGCAGCTCGATCAGCCGGGCCAGGTCAATCACTCCTGCATACAGGACCGTCAGCACCACGCCAAAGCAGAGCGAGAGGAACAACAGCCCGCCGATCGGCGTCCGGTATTTCGCGTGCAGCAGCCCAAACCAGCGGGGCGCGATCTTTTCCTGCGCCAGCGCATAGGCGATCCGCGCCGCCGCGCCGATGTAGGCGTTGGTGGTGGCGATGCAAATAAACAAGGCAGTCACAGCCACGATCCAGCCGCCGACAGGCCCGAGTGACAGTTGAACCATGACGGACAGCGCTGCCGCCGAGATGCCTGCGCCATAGCTGTGAGTGGCGACCGTCATGAACGCGACGGCAAAGTACAGGAGGGCGACGATGCCCGCGCTCCACAATACGCCGCGGATGGCATTTTTCGCCGGATCGACGAACTCCTCGGACAAGTGCGTGACCGCCTCCCAGCCGATAAAGCACCAAAATAACAGCCCTGCCGCTTGCACGACGCTAAGCCAGCCGTTGGGGGCAAACGGAGTGAAGTGAGCGGCGGAAGCGTGCGGCAGCGCAGCGACGACGGCCACGATCAAAATCGAGATAATGAGCGCGACGACGATCGTTTGCACGCGAGCGGCAACGTGCATCCCTAACACGTTCATGATGAGCACCGCGGTCAAAATGAGCGCAGCCGCCGCGTAAATTTGCGTGTCGCCCCAGCCGAGCAGCACCGCGAGATAGTTGGCTCCGGTCACGCTGAGGATCGGGGCGCCGATGGGCACAGATAATAGAAAAAACCAGCCGACGATGTTGCCGAAGCGGTCGCCGTAGGCCGTGCGGACAAAGGTGGAGACGCCGCCGGAACTTGGGTAGCGGGCGGACAGCAGTCCCATCGTGAGTGCCATCGGCAAGACGAGAATCGACATGACCAGCCAGGCGAGGATCGAGGCGGGGCCTGCCTTTTCTGCCGCCAGCCCCGGGATGAGCAGCACGCCGGACCCGATGACGGCCCCGATGTACAAGGCGACGATTTGCGGCAGCCGCAGCGTTTTGGCGAGGCCCGCTGTTTGCACAGTTGCTTTTTCCATGAATGTTCCCTCTCTTTATCGTTCGGTTGTTTGTAGAGGTAGTGTAGCATAGACATAATCATCGGAGTTATCTATAATATTAGATAATCAAAATCGGTTTTTTCGATGAAAAGGAGGGAGAGGAATTTGGATACGCGCTACTTGCTGACCTTTCGCGAGGTAGCCAAATGCCAGAGCTTTACCCGCGCGGCAGAGGTGCTGGGCTATGCGCAATCCAGCGTGACGACGCAGATTCAAAACCTGGAGGCGGATTTTGGCGTCACGCTGTTTGAGCGGTGGGGGCGAAAAATCAGACTGACCCACGCCGGAGAAGCCCTTCTCGCCTACAGCGAGCAACTGCTGGCGGTGCTGGACGAAGCGAGGGCCAACCTGTCCGAGCAGGCGCAGTTGGCTGGCACCTTGCGCATTGGCACGGTGGAATCGCTCGCCGCTTTTTTCCTCCCGCCTTTTTTGCAAGCATTTCGCACGGAGCACCCGCGCGTGCGCATTTTGTTGAAGCCGGGAATTTGTCACGAACTGCGCCAGGGCGTCAAGGAGGGCCACTACGACTTCGCCTTTGTGCTCGACTGGCTGCAGGATCACCCTGAACTGGTGAACATCAATCTCGGCGAAGAAAAGCTCGTAGTCATCGCCGCGCCCAACCATCCGCTGGCCCGGGTGGAAAAGCTCGAAGCGCGCGATTTCGCCGGAGCAAACTGGATTTTTACCGAAGCCGGATGCAGCTACCGCTCGATCATGGAGTCTGTCCTGCGCGACGCCGGAGCGACGATCGAATCGTCGTCCGAGTTCGGCAGTCTGGAAGCGATCAAGCAATGCGTCGCATATGATTTAGGGATTGCGCTCGTTCCTTACATCGCCGTCGCCGAAGAAGCGAAAAACGGTACGCTCACCATCCTGCCTTTTTCCCATCCGGAAGTCCGCGTCTACCGCCAACTGGTCTATCATAAGAAAAAATGGATGCCACAGGCGCTGCTGCGGTTTTTGGAGCTGCTGACGACAAATGCAGGACAGCAGCAGGGCGCAGCAAAAAACGCCATTTCGGCAGCGAAGGCGGATGCGATCTGACAGCAGCGGCGAGGCTCGCTTTCAGCAGCGCAGCCGTTCGCGGGGCGACACCTGCAGCCGTGTGCCGAAAAATTGGCGGGAACAGGAAAAAGAGATGATGGTTGTACTTGCGTATGATATGATAGACAGGGTTGTGTTTATGAGATAAAAGGAGGTCTACCCATACATGAACACCGTTTCTGAAAGCATTGTAAAAGACATGTCGCTTGCACACAGCGGCCATTTGAAAATTGACTGGGTAAAAGAGCACATGCCCGTTCTCAACCGCATCCGCGAGCGTTTTGAAAAAGAGCAGCCATTTGCAGGACTGAAAGTGGCGATCTCCTTGCACCTGGAAGCAAAAACCGCGTACCTGGCAAAAGTCGTGCAAGCCGGTGGCGCTGAAGTAACGATTACAGGCTCCAACCCGCTCTCCACTCAGGACGACATTTGCGCGGCGCTGGTGGAAGACGGCATCCGCGTTTTTGCGAAGTACAATCCAGATCCAGCCGAGTACAAGGAGCACCTGATTAAAACGCTGGAGACGCGCCCTGACCTGATTATCGACGACGGTGGCGACCTGGTGACCATCCTGCACAGCGAGCGCCGCGATCTCTTGTCGCAAGTGCGCGGTGGCGCAGAGGAAACGACAACAGGGATTCTGCGCTTGAAAGCATTGGAAAAAGAAGGCAAGCTGGAGTTCCCGATGGTAGCGGTGAACGACGCTTTCTGCAAATATTTGTTTGACAACCGTTACGGTACAGGCCAATCCGTATGGGATGGCATCAACCGCACAACCAACCTGGTCGTAGCAGGGAAAACCGTTGTCGTAGCCGGCTATGGCTGGTGCGGAAAAGGTGTGGCGATGCGCGCGAAAGGTCTTGGCGCGAAAGTCATCGTGACCGAAATCGACGCGATCAAAGCGGTAGAAGCGTACATGGACGGCTTCGAAGTAATGCCGATGAGCGAAGCGGCGAAGCACGGCGACTACTTCGTGACCGTGACCGGAAACCGCGATGTGATCCGCAAAGAGCATTTTGAAGTGATGAAAGACGGCGCGATCCTGTCCAACGCAGGCCACTTCGATGTCGAAGTAAACAAAGTGGAGCTTGGCGCCCTGTCGACATCCAAGCGAATCGTGCGCAAAGATATTGAAGAATTTGTCATGGCAGACGGTCGAAAACTGTACCTTCTTGCAGAAGGACGCCTCGTAAACCTGGCAGCAGGCGACGGCCACCCGGCAGAGATCATGGACATGACCTTTGCCCTGCAAGCTGTTTCGCTGGCGTATGTCAACGAACAGTACAAAAACATCGGCAAAAAAGTGCTGAACGTACCTTACGAGCTGGATGCAATGGTTGCCCAATACAAATTGGAAGCATTGAACATCGGCATCGACAAATTGACCGACGAGCAAAAAGCATATCTCGATAGCTGGGTCGAATAGTTCGCGAAAACCGTCCTTTCCCGGCAAAAAATTCAACGAAAAAATCCTGCTTACAAATGCAGGATTTTTTTTTATAATAGCAAGTAGGCGACAAAGTGGGGA
The DNA here is from genome assembly GCF_000470975.2 of Brevibacillus sp. NSP2.1. Taxonomy (NCBI): domain Bacteria; kingdom Bacillati; phylum Bacillota; class Bacilli; order Caryophanales; family Paenibacillaceae; genus Brevibacillus; species Brevibacillus sp. NSP2.1. The sequence goes on from NZ_CP048274.1 coordinate 2,072,083, forward strand.
AAAGTGGGGGAAAGTGGAGCCGAAGGACAGGAAAGTGGGGGACTAGGGCGTGTTCATGGGGGAATACCAGCACAGCATCGATGAAAAAGGCCGCCTGACGATCCCTGCCAAATTCCGTGAAGGACTGGGAGCTTCCTTTGTCATTACCCGCGGACTCGATCAATGCTTGTTCGCCTATCCGATGGAAGAGTGGAAGCAGCTTGAGGAAAAACTGAAGACTCTTCCCTTTACAAAAGCGGATGCACGCGCGTTTACACGGTTTTTCTTTTCCGGCGCAACCGAATGTGAGTGGGACAAGCAGGGAAGGGTAAACATACCGCCCAATCTGCGCGAGCATGCCGGTATGCAAAAGGAATGTGTCATCATTGGCGTATCCAACCGCGTAGAGGTGTGGAGCAAAGAACGTTGGGAAGATTATTTCGCCCAGTCGGAAGGCTCTTTTGGAGAAATTGCTGAGAAACTGGTTGATTTTAATTTGTAGCAGCGAGAAGAACAGGAGTGACGACATTGTCGTTTCATCACGTAACCGTACTGAGGGACGAAGCTGTAGACGGCCTGAACATCCGGCCCGGGGGCATTTATGTGGACTGCACGCTCGGCGGAGCGGGACATAGCAGCCTGATCGCGTCCCGATTGACCGAGGGCGGCCGCCTGATTGCGATCGATCAGGATGACTGGGCGCACGACAACGCCCGGGAAAGACTGGCCCCCTATATGGACAAGGTAACACTGGTCAAAAGCAATTTTCGCCATCTGAAAGAGATTGTCAAAGATTTGGGGCTTACAGGTGTAGATGGAGTTTTGTTTGATCTGGGGGTGTCTTCCCCGCAGCTCGACGAAGGCGAACGCGGTTTCAGCTACAATGCGGACGCGCCGCTCGACATGAGAATGGATCAGCAAGCGCCGCTTTCGGCCTACGACATCGTCAACGAGTGGGACGAAGAGGAGATTGCCAAGATCATCTGGCTGTACGGAGAAGAGAAATTTTCCCGGCGGATTGCCCGGCAAATTGTACAGCAGCGCAAAAAGCAGCCGATTCGTACAACAGGCGAGCTGGTCGAGCTGATTAAGGAAGGAATCCCGGCAGCAGCGCGGCGCACAGGAGGACATCCTGCGAAGCGGACGTTTCAGGCGATCCGCATTGCCGTCAACGATGAACTGGATGCATTCAAAGAAGCTGTCGCCGATGCCATTGATATTTTGAATCCGGGTGGCCGCGTGAGCGTCATCACGTTCCATTCGCTGGAAGACCGGATTTGCAAGCAGGTGTATCAAGATTATTCCAAGGGCTGCACATGCCCGCCGTCGTTTCCGATCTGCACGTGCGGGAACGAAGCGATTGTCAAAGTCATCACGCGCAAGCCGATTTTGCCGTCCGAAGAGGAGCTTGCGGCCAATCCACGCGCGCGTTCTGCGAAGCTGCGGGTAGCCGAGAAGGTGTAGAGGGAGACAGCAACGAGGAAAAAGGGGTGAGAAAGCGTTGAGCTACTACTACCAAGGGAATCTGGCAATGGAGCTGGAGAAGCAGTCGCGCTCCGTCACCAAGACAACAAAACGAACGATCCGAATCAAACCAACCATTCCGACAGGCGAAAAATTGCTCTATCTCTTGTTTATCTCGTTGACAGTGATCGGCCTGGGGATGGTCGGAGTCAGGTACTCGCAAATCTCCCAGATGAATTACGAAATCCAGAGCACGAAAAAAGAAAACCGTCTGGTAGCCGAGAAAAACGCCACTCTGAAGCTTCAGATCGAGCAGCTCAGCAATCGCGATCGCATCCAGAGAGAAGCAGAGCGACAAGGCATGGTGTACAACGCGAATGCCGTACATACGATTGGTCAGGGGAAAGTAAAGGCGAGTTCGCTTCAACAACAACAGCCAAACCAGCCTTAAAATCAATGTTACTGCGTCAATTGTGCGGTAACATTTTTTTCTTACGCTTGACTGTCCGTGCCGATTCAGGCAGGCGATCATTGACGTGATGGAGTGAGTGGAAATGGAAACGAAACGACTCGTGAATTGGCGCATCCTCATTTGTGCGTTATGCCTGATTTTGATCTTTTCAGGCTTGAGCATTCGGATCTACTGGATTCAAACGGTAGACGCAGCTCGAATCATGGGACAGGCACAGGAGCAATGGGACCGGAATCGGACCCTGCAGCCGACGCGCGGTGCCATCAAAGACCGAAACGGCGAAATTCTCGCCTTCCAAGGCAAGGCATACACCGTGAACGCCAGGCTGAAAGGGCGGGATGAAAAAGATCAGGACGTCGTCAAGGACCCTTACTACACAGCAAACAGTCTGGCCCCCATTCTCAACGCTCCGGTGCCTGAATTGGTGAAGATGCTGACCAAGCCGAACAAGGTGGTGGAGCTGGGCCGCTACGGAAGGAAAATCAGCGAAGAGCAGAAAAAGCGGATTTTGGAGTTGCAATATCCGAAGCTGCCAAGCGGTAAGCAGGTGGAAGAAAATCAGCTTCCGGGGATTTTTCTGAATGAGACGACAAGACGCGTCTACCCGAACAACAGCTTTGCCTCGCACGTGATCGGGTATCTCGATCTGTACGATGAGCCGAAGATGGGGATCGAACTGCAGCTCAACAAGGAGCTGGCCGGAGAAGAAGGGCAGATGCAGTATAAAAGAGACGGAGCTGGCTACCAGCTACCGGATGGAGAAGGCGAATACATCCCGGCAAAAGACGGCTACGATGTCTATCTGACCATCGACAGGCAAATTCAGGATTACGTCGAACAAGCGCTGGATGTGGTGGATCGGCAGTACAAGCCAAAAGGGATGACGGTCATCGTATCCGATCCGCAGACGGGCGAAGTTTTGGCGATGGGCAATCGTTCGCAATTTAATCCCAATACGTACTATAACGGGATTTCGAACTATACGAACCACGCGATCACCTCCATGTTCGAGCCTGGCTCCACGTTCAAGATCATTACGCTGGCCGCCGCGATTGAGGAAGGCTTGTTCAACCCGAATGAGACGTATGACTCCGGGAAGTACACGATCAAGGGACAAGTTCCGATTCGCGACCATAACAACGGGGTGGGCTGGGGCAGAATTTCGTTTCTGGAAGGGGTGCAACGCTCCAGTAACGTGATGTTCGCGAAGCTCGGCTACGAGCGTCTGAAGCTGGAGAAGCTCAGGGCGTACTTCAAAAAGTTCGGGATGGGCTCCCTGACTGAAATCGAGTTGCCCTACGAAAAAGAAGGAACCCTGATTAACTTGGAAAAACCGCAGTCTCCTCGCGACTGGGCAGCGACGACCTTCGGACAAGGGGTGACGGTTACGGCGATCCAGCAAGTGATGGCGGTAGGGGCCATCGCCAACGGCGGCGAGCTGTTGAAGCCGCATATCGTCAAGGAAATGCGCGATCCGCATACAGGAGCGGTCGTGAAGCGCAGCGAGCGCGAAGTCGTGAGAAGGGTCGTCTCGGAGGCGACGGCGAAGAAGACCCGCGACATTTTGGAAACGGTCGTGACCGGCGAGCACGGAACAGGGAAGCTGTACGCCATCGACGGCTACCACGTCGCCGGGAAAACCGGTACCGCGCAAAAGTACGACCCGAACACAGGCAAGATCATGGACGGGCACTATATCGCTTCGTTTATCGGCTTTGCGCCGAAAGACAATCCGCGCCTGCTCGTCTACGTCGTAATTGACGATCCCGATACGAAAGAATGGTACGCGTACTGGGGCAAAATGATGATCGCGCCGACGTTCAAGTCGATCATGGAGCGCAGCCTGCAATACTTGCAGCAGCAGCCAGAACTGCCCCGCGCAGCAGCCGACAGCGGGAAAGGCAAGTCGACCGCTACGACCGCACAGGAGCAGGTACAGGCGGCTCAGTCTGCTGCAAGCCAGACGCTGCCGAAGTTCGTGGGCATGTCCACGACAGCGGCGCAACTGCGAGCCAAGCAGGACAATTTGACCGTGACAGTACTCGGAACCGGGACCAAGATCGTGGAGCAGTACCCTGCCGCCTACGAACAGGTAGTGCCTGGGAAGCAAATCATTTTGGTATCGGACCGCTTGACGGGCGCGAAAATGCCTGACTTCAAAGGGAAGTCGCTCAGGGAAGTCATGGAATTTGCCTCGCTGCTCGACATTGATGTCCACGCTACGGGCACGGGCTTTGTCGTACAGCAGAGCATTGCGCCGGGCACAGCGTTAAACGGCAAGGAAAAGCTGCAGATCACGCTGCAGTCCGAATCGCAGCCGCCAGCGCCGTCTCCAGCTCAGGACGGAGCGGCGACATCCGGAACCGCTCCGCCGTCAGGAACGGCGCCTCCGGCCGGAACAGGTGCAGCGACCGATCCGGCTGAACAAATGGAACAGCCTGCTGGACAATCGACAGGCCAGCAGGGCGGGGCAGAGTCGAACCAGGGAGCCCCTCCTGCCGGCACAGATGCCAGCCAAACAAGCGCAACCCCATAGTTCTATCCCGTCCCCCCAAGGAATAAGGTAAGGAAGAGACAACCTATTTCCGAGGGGGGACTCGCTTTGCGGGTATCCAATGCTACTGTACGCCGTCGCATTTTCATATCGCTGGTCATCGGCATTGTCCTGTACACGGCGCTCATCACCCGGCTCGGGTATGTGCAATTGATCGAAGGACCGAAGCTTGCCCAGATGGCTGACCAACTGTTGAACCGGGAAATCGACTTCAAGCCGAATCGCGGCCGGATTTTGGATCGGAACGGCAACGAGTTGGTGTCAAACATGACGGTGCCAACGGTAGTCGCCGTCCCCGCGCAAATCAAGGACCCGAAGGAGACGGCCCGGCAGCTCGCGATCATTTTGGAGCAAAAAGAAGAAGACGTTTATCAGGCCATCACCAAAAAACAGATGAGCAACGACAAGATTCCAGGCGGAAAAAAGCTGCCGATCGAAAAAGCGCGGAAAATCCAGGAGTTGAACCTGCCGGGGATTTATTTGGCCGGAGACTCCAAACGCTTTTATCCGAACGGGAGCATGGCCGCGCACATTCTCGGCTTTACCGGAATTGACAATCAGGGCTTGACCGGACTGGAAAAAATTTACGACCCGTTTCTGAAAGGAACCGAGGGGCACATTTCTTTTCCGTCCGATGCCAAAGGGCGCGTCATGCCTGGAGGCTCCGAAGATTACGTCCCTCCGGTGAGCGGGATGGACATGTATTTGACGATCGACAGCGCCATCCAGTCGTTTATCGAGCGGGAGCTGGACCAGGCCGTCGTCGCTTATCAGCCGGACGATGTTCTCGCCATCGCAATGAACCCGAAGACCGGAGAAATTTTGGGGATGGGCAGTCGTCCGACCTTCCAGCCGGACGAGTATCAAAACTATCCGACAGAAGTGTACAACCGCAATTTGCCGATCTGGAAAACGTATGAGCCAGGTTCGACCTTCAAAATCGTCACGCTCGCTGCCGCTTTGAACGAAGGCGTCGTCTCTTTGGAGGAAAGCTTCTACGATCCCGGCTTCATTACCGTGGCAGGCAAGCGGCTGCGCTGCTGGAAGCGGCAAGGGCACGGACAGGAGACGATGCTGGAAGTCGTGGAAAACTCGTGCAACCCCGGCTTTGTAACGATGGGGCAGCGCCTGCAAAAAGAGCGGCTGTTTGAATACATCAAAAAATTTGGCTTCGGGCAAAAAACAGGCATCGACCTGATCGGGGAAGAGAACGGGCTGTTGTTCAATCTCAGTCGCGTCGGACCTGTCGAGCTTGGCACGACTTCGTTTGGCCAAGGGGTATCGGTCACGCCGATCCAGCAAATGGCCGCAGTCTCGGCTGCGATCAACGGCGGGAAGCTGATGAAGCCGTTTGTCGCCAAGGAATGGCGGGATAGCGTCACACACGATATTGTAGCGCGGACGCTTCCGACCGAGGTGCGCCAGGTGATTTCAGCGGAAACCTCTGCCAAGGTGCGGTATGCGCTGGAGAGCGTCGTGGCCCAAGGAACAGGAAACAAGGCCTATATTGAAGGCTACCGGGTCGGCGGAAAAACGGGAACCGCGCAAAAGGTCAGAAACGGCCGCTACGTGGACGGGGAGTACATCGTGTCGTTTATCGGCTTCGCCCCTGCGGACGATCCGCAAATCGTCGTCTACTTCGCGGTCGATAATCCGAAGGCGCTGGCTTTTGGCGGACTGATTGCCGCGCCGAGCGTCAAGAGCATTATCGAATCTTCCCTGCAGTATATGAATGTGCCCAAGCGCAAGGACGGCATCGCCAAGGAGATCAACAAGGCATTGGGCGAGCGCGAGCCGATCGAGGTTCCGAACATGGTCGGGCAGACGATGAAGGACGTCGTGCAGACGTATGAGACGCTTCCGCTGGTCGTTTCCGGAAAAGGGACCTATGTCATTCAGCAGTCGCCTGCGCCTGGCGTGAAAATTGACCAGGGCGGAAAAATTCGCATACATCTTGGTGACAAATTGACCAATTAGCTATAAAATGAGATTTCGAAGGCGGAGGGAAGTAGGCTTGTCTACAGTCGCTCTGCCTTTGTTCGTCACAGAAATGGATCGGTTTCCTTTCGTAAAAAAGGGCAAATTTCTGTCTATACTAGTTGGAGAATGGGGTGCCTGTTTCATGTTTCTACGGGATCTGCTCATGCCTTTGTTGCCAGTGAAGGTTTCGGGGGATGACAGTATGGAGATTACGGGTTTGACAGCAGACTCGCGCCAGGTGAAGCCCGGCTACTTGTTTGTGTGTCTGACAGGGTACACCGTGGACGGTCATGCGTTTGCGGCCCAGGCGGTGAAAAATGGCGCCGTCGCCGTGCTATCCGAACAAGATCTGGACGTGCCAGCGACTATTGTCAGGGTGCCGGACACCCGGCGGGCAATGGCTATGCTGGCTGATCGCATTTTCGGATCTCCCACAAGAGAGTTAAAGGTGATTGGGGTTACCGGAACAAATGGGAAGACGACCACCACTCATCTGATCGACAAGATCCTGCGCGACCAGCGCAAGCAAACAGGCTTGATCGGCACGATCCACATGCGGATCGGGGATGTCACGGAAGAAGTGAAAAACACGACGCCCGATGCCGTGGACCTGCAAAGAAGCTTCCGTCGCATGTGCGATGTCCATACAGACTACGCGATTATCGAGGTGTCCTCCCACGCGCTGGAGCAGGGACGCGTGCGCGGCTGCGACATACATACCGCAGTCTTCACCAATTTGACGCAGGACCATCTCGACTACCATAAAACGATGGAAAACTACCGCTATGCCAAGTCGCTGCTGTTTTCCCAGCTCGGGAACCACTACGACCCGAACCGCCTGAAGACAGCCGTGCTGAACGCAGACGACGAGGCGTCGAAGCTGTATGCGACGGTGACCCCTGCGCGCGTCCTTACGTACGGGATCGACCAGCCGGCGGACGTGCGCGCGAAGGACATCGAAATCACGAGCAAGGGAACGTCGTTTACAGCGGAAACCTTTGCAGGCACCATTCGCCTCAACCTGAAGCTGATGGGCAAATTCAATGTGTACAACGCATTGGCCGCTATCGCGGTTACACTGGCAGAAGGCGTGAGCCTCGAAGACATCAAGGCCAGCCTGGAGGCGGTCCTCGGTGTGAACGGGCGATTCGAGTCGGTCGATGCCGGACAGCCGTTCGCCGTTCTGGTCGACTACTCCCATACGCCGGACAGCCTGGAGAACGCCTTGGTGACGGTCAAAGAGTTTGCCAAAGGCAACGTATTTTGCATCGTCGGCTGCGGCGGAGATCGCGATCGCACGAAGCGCCCGATTATGGCGAAGATCGCAACGAAGTATGCGGATATGACCGTCTTAACATCAGATAACCCTCGCTCCGAGGAGCCGCAAGCGATTATCGACGACATGCTGGCTGGCGTGCGCGACGTGGACGCTTCCCGTTACACAGCGGTGACAGACCGCCGCGAAGCGATTCATCATGCCATCTCGCTGGCAAAGGCTGACGACGTCATTTTGATCGCCGGAAAAGGTCATGAGACGTACCAGATTATTAAAGATCAAGTACTGCCCTTCGACGACCGTGAAGTAGCACGGGAAGCGATTGCCCGGTACAACCAAGAATAGAGACAGATGCGACACATTGGCATCGAAAGAAAGGAGGCTCGGGCATGTTCGCTGACAACGTCCTAATCGTCACGATCGTCGCCGCGTTTCTCATTGCCGTACTGATTGGCCCACTGTTTATTCCCTTCCTTCGCCGCCTGAAATTCGGGCAGGCCATTCGCGAGGAAGGACCGCAATCGCACTACAAGAAGGCTGGGACCCCTACCATGGGGGGTACCATCATTCTTTTGGCACTTATCTTTACCGTGTTGAAGTTTGCCAATGCCAACATGGAAATTTACTTCCTGTTACTGGTGACACTCGGCTACGGTCTGATCGGGTTTTTGGACGACTTTATCAAAATCAGAAAAAAACGCAACCTCGGTTTGACCGCCAAAGAGAAGTTTGCCGGTCAGATTTTGCTGGCAATCGGCGCGTATGTTTTGCTGCTCATGATGGGGCACGACACGTCGCTGCATCTGCCAGGAACGCCGTGGAAGCTGGAGCTCGGCTATTTCTACTTCCCGTTCCTGCTGTTTTTGCTCGTCGGCACGACCAACGCCGTGAACATTACAGACGGCCTGGACGGACTTTTGGCAGGGACAGGAGCCATCGCCTTTGGCGCGTACGCGATCATTGCCTGGTTCGGGCAGGACTACGACACGGCGATTTTCAGCGCCGCCGTCGTCGGGGCCGTTCTTGGCTTCCTCGTCTTCAACGCGCATCCGGCCCGCGTGTTCATGGGAGACACAGGCTCGCTCGGTTTGGGGGGAGCGCTTGCGGGAATTGCGATCATGACGAAAACCGAGCTGCTTTTGGCGATTATCGGCGGCGTGTTCGTCGTGGAGACACTGTCCGTCATTTTGCAGGTCGTTTCTTTCAAAACGCGCGGCAAACGGATTTTTCGCATGAGTCCGCTCCATCATCATTTTGAATTGACAGGCTGGTCCGAGTGGCGCGTCGTCGTCACCTTCTGGCTGGTCGGGATGTTTTTTGCCGGATTGGGCGTATATCTTGAGGTGGTGACAATCAGATGATTCGTTATCAAAACCAGCACATAGTCGTTTTAGGAATGGCGAAAAGCGGTGTGGCAGTGGCAAAACTGCTGCACCGCTTTGGCGCTCATGTCGTGGTCAACGATAAAAAGCCGCGCGAAGAAGCAGGTGGCATCGAGGAACTGGAGGCGCTCGGGATCACCGTCATTTGCGGCCACCATCCGGACGATTTGATTCATCCGGGCGTGGCGCTCGTCGTTAAAAATCCGGGGATTCCGTACGAAGCGCCGCCTGTGCAGCAGGCGCTCGCACTGGAAATTCCTGTCGTGACGGAGGTGGAGCTAGCCTCCCAGATTGCCAAGGCACCGATCATCGGCATTACAGGCTCCAACGGAAAGACAACCACGACGACGCTCGTCGGACAAATCCTCAAGGAAGCGGGCCTGGATGTGCTCGTTGGCGGCAACATCGGCACGGTTTTGTGCGGCCTCGCCGAAGAAGCGGGCCCGGACCAGTGGCTCGTGGCCGAACTGAGCAGCTTCCAGCTCATGGGGACGAGGGAGTTTCGTCCGCACATCGGTGTTTTGCTCAATCTGTATCCTGCTCATCTCGACTACCACCATACGATGGAGGCGTATCTGGACGCGAAGCTGAAAATGTTCGCCAACCAAACAGCAGATGATATCGCGATCCTGCCGTTTGACCAGCCGGAGATTCTCGCCAAATGCGGCGAGCTGCCTGCCCGTGTCTACTACTTCAGCAAGACGCAGCAAGTTCCGAGAGGCGCTTTTGTCCAGGATGGCGTGATCCGGTTTACAGATGGACAGGGCCAGTCGGATGACATCATCGCGGTAGCGGATATGACTGTTCCGCATTTGGACAACGCCCTGGCTGCGATTCTCGTCGCCAAGCTGGCTGGTGCCAATACAAGCGCCATCGTGCAGGTGCTGTCTACTTTTCCTGGCGTGGAGCATCGCATGGAATACGTCGATTCCATTGCCGGGGTCAAATATTACAACGACTCCAAAGCGACCAATCCGGAAGCGGCTTCCCGCGCGCTGCAGGCGTGCCAGGAGCCTGTTGTCTGGATTTGCGGCGGCCTTGACCGGGGCGTCGATTTTCGGGAGCTTTTGCCTGTCATGAAAGGACGGGTCAAAGCGGTCGTCGCGCTCGGGCAGACAGCGCCGATTTTGCTTGCGCGTGCGGAAGAAGCAGGGATTAACGAGCGAATCCATGTCGATACTGTGGAAAAAGCCGTTCTTGCTGCTTCCCGGTTGGCGCAATCAGGAGACGTAGTACTGCTCAGCCCGGCGTGTGCGAGCTGGGATATGTTCCCTTCGTTTGAGGTCAGGGGGAGCATGTTTAAGGACGGCGTGCATAGACTTAAAACAAGCCTAGCATAACGTCCCACGAAAGCCTCATGAATACAGCGCAATACGGGACGGCATGAGAAAGGATGACCTGGCACTATGAGCAAGGTACGCTCTGCCCCCGACTTCGTAATTATTTTTGCAACACTTTTTTTATTGGGAATTGGCATCGTGATGGTGTACAGCGCCAGTGCGATCGTCGCCCAGAAGCCGCCTTTTTCCGACCCGTACTTCTTTGCCAAGCGGCAGCTCATTTTTGCTTTGCTCGGCATTACCTCCATGTACATTACGATGAACATTGACTACTGGGTGTGGAAACAATGGGCCAAGCCGGGCTTTTACATGAGTATCGGCTTGTTGATACTGGTTCTCGTGATCGGGATCGAAGTGAACGGCTCCAAAAGCTGGCTTGGCTTCGGGGCTTTCGGGATTCAGCCTGGCGAATTTGCCAAGCTCGGCGTCGTCGCGTTTTTGGCGCGCTGGCTGTCGGACAACCAAAAACAGATCGTCCTGTTCCGAAAAGGGCTGATGCCTGCCCTGGCGATCCCGATGGTCTGCTTCGGGCTCATCATGCTCCAGCCGGACCTGGGAACCGGCACCGTCCTGATGGGAACGGCGGTTGTGATGATTTTTGCCTCGGGAGCGCGAATCAGCCACTTCGTCGGTCTGGGGATGATTGGCGTCGTCGGCTTTATCGGGCTGGTGTTGTCGGCCCCTTACCGCATCAAGCGGATTACGTCTTTTCTCGATCCATGGTCTGATCCGCTCGATACCGGGTACCAAATCATCCAGTCGCTGTATGCGATTGGCCCAGGCGGCTTGCTCGGCCTCGGTTTGGGACAAAGCAGGCAGAAGCATCTGTACTTGCCGGAGCCGTACAACGACTTCATTTTTTCCATCGTAGCGGAGGAGTTGGGGTTTATCGGCGGCACGCTCATCCTGCTTTTGTTCCTGCTGCTGTTGTGGAGAGGGATGCGCACCGCGATTACGGCGCCAGACCTGTTCGGAAGCCTCCTTGCGCTCGGGATCATCGGCATGATCGCTATTCAGGTCGTCATCAACATCGGCGTCGTCACGGGCATGTTCCCGGTTACCGGGATTACGCTGCCGTTTCTAAGCTACGGAGGATCATCCCTGACCTTGATGCTTACAGGGGTCGGCGTTCTCTTGAACATTTCCCGCTTTTCCCGATCATGAATTTTCAGCAGGAAGCCAGTTTTTTTCCCTGCATAAAAATAAGGGTGTGATTGTATGCGCGTCGTCCTAACAGGCGGTGGCACAGGTGGACATATTTATCCGGCGCTTGCGGTGGCGAGAGAAGTTTCTCGCCAAACACCGCAGGCTGCCTTTTTGTATATCGGCAGTAAAAAAGGGCTGGAGGCGCAGCTTGTACCGCGCACGGAAATTCCGTTCCAGTCTGTCGAGATCAGCGGCTTGAAGCGAAAGCTGTCGCTGGACAACATCAAGACTTTGTGGAAATTCGTTCGCGCGGTGTCCGAGGCGAAAAAAATGCTGCGCGACTTCCGGCCGGATGTCGTCGTCGGCACTGGCGGATACGTGTGCGGCCCGGTCGTGTACGCGGCGTCCCGTCTGGGCATTCCGACGCTGATTCACGAGCAAAACGTCGTCCCGGGCTTGACCAACAAGTTTTTGTCGCAGTCGGCTACGCGGGTGGCGGTGTCGTTTGCGGAGTCGCTCGCCTATTTTCCCAAGGGCAAAACAGTCTTTACCGGCAACCCGCGCGCGACAGAAGTGATGCACGGCAACGCGCAGGCGGGAAGAAGCTTTCTCGGGGTAGACTTTGGCAAGCGAATCGTCCTGATCTTTGGCGGCAGTCGCGGCGCACGAGCGATCAATGAAGCGGTGCTAGCTGTCGTCACACAACTGGGCCAATATGCCGATACTCATTTTGTATATGTAACGGGTGACGTTCATTTCGAGAACATCTCCAAACAACTTGCCGCAAAAGGGAAGCTTCCCGAAAACCTTTCCGTGCTTCCTTTCGTCCATAACATGCCGGACGTTTTGGCGGCGACGCATATTTTGGTTGGACGTGCCGGCGCGTCCACGCTGGCCGAAGTGACGGCGCTCGGCGTGCCGTCGATCCTCATCCCTTCTCCGTACGTGACCAACAACCATCAGGAGAAAAATGCGCGCGGCCTGGAACGGGCAGGGGCAGCGCGGGTCATTGTCGAAAAGGAACTGACCGGCGAGCGCCTGCTGGGCGAGGTAGAGAGCCTTTTGCAAAGCCGTGAGCGGTGGGCGCAGATGAAGGAAAGCGCCCTGTCGCTCGGAATGCCGCAGGCAGCGACCGAGATCGTTCGCACGCTGCAGGAAGTCTCCGGAAAAAAATGATCGGATGGGCGATTGTCACGCCGCTCTGGGCGATGGCATAGTATGGAGCAAACACGTGAGAAGACTTAAAGGTCCGACCTAGCAAACGTATCAGGAGGTTCACAAATGAAAAAAATCGCAGATGAGCTGAAGCAAGCAGGAATCGAAAAAGTGTGGACCAATGAACCTCTCGCCAATCATACGACTTGGCGGATCGGGGGTCCTGCTGATTTGTTGATCCAGCCCAAGGACAAAGAATCCTTGCTAAAAGCCTTGCAAATCATCCATCGTCATGAAATTCCTTGGAGTGTTATCGGGCGCGGCTCCAACCTTCTGGTGAGGGACGGAGGGATTCGCGGAGCCGTGCTCAAAGTGGCTGAGGGCTTGAGCCACTGCGAGTTCAGGGATGAAGAGGTGTGTGTGGGTGCCGGATATTCCATGATCCGCCTGGCGGTGGAGACAGGCAAGATGGGATTGACAGGGATGGAATTCGCAGGAGGGATTCCTGGTACGGTAGGCGGAGCCGTCTATATGAATGCAGGGGCACACGGATCTGATCTTTCACGTATTCTTATTGAAGCCGAAATCCTTTTTGCAAACGGCGAATGTAAGGTGTTGAGTAACGAGGAACTGAGCTTTAGCTATCGGACTTCACTCTTGCAGAGAGAAAAAGGGATCGTGCTGGAGGCCCGTTTCAAGCTGCGCCCTGGTGATCGCAAGCAAATTTCCGCTACGCTTTCTGCCAACAAGGAGCGGCGACGCCAGACACAGCCGTTGCAGATGCCGTGCGCCGGCAGTGTGTTCCGCAATCCGCCGAACGACCACGCAGGACGTCTGATCGAGGCAGCAGGGCTGAAAGGCTATCGAATCGGCGGAGCTCAGGTTTCGGAAAAACACTCCAATTTCATCGTGAATTGCGGAGGAGCCACGGCTACCGACGTCCTCACCTTAATCGAGCATGTACGGAGCACAATTCTTGCGACATACGGAATTGATCTGCATCCGGAAGTTCTGGTGGTGGGCGAGGGGTAACACGGAGGTGAAAGTTTGGAGACTTTTGCGATCGAAGGCGGAAGACCTCTGTCCGGTTCGCTTCGGATCCAAGGAGCTAAGAACGCTGCTCTTCCTATCCTTGCCGCTGCTGTGCTTGCGGAAGGGCAATTCTATATCTACGATGTCCCCCACTTGAAAGATATCAAGGTCATGTTGGAAATATTGACGGCGCTGGGGGCCAACACGAAGCATGTGGACGGTTGCGTCGATCTGGATACAACGTCTGTCTCCGTCCCGCATGTACCAGATGATTTAATGAGCCAGATGCGATCTTCTATTTTTCTCGCCGGGCCGCTTCTGGCCAGGTTGGGTGAAGTCACCATATCGCGTCCCGGCGGCTGCGACATTGGTGAACGCCGAATTGACCTGCATTTGTCCGGTCTTACGGCACTCGGGGCTAAAATAGAAGAATCCGAAGGCTACATTACATTTCGGGCAAAGCAATTGCGCGGGACCAATATCTTTCTTTCCTTCCCCAGCGTGGGTGCGACGGAAAATATCATGATGGCGGCGGTCTTGGCAAAAGGGACGACACGCATCTGCAATGCGGCCCGAGAGCCGGAGATTATCGACCTGCAAAACTTTCTGAACGCCATGGGCGCGCGGATCAGGGGCGCAGGCACCGATACGATCGAGATCAGCGGCGTGCCGCGGCTTCGTTCCGTCAGCTACCGGATCATCCCCGACAGAATTGTCACGGGTACGTACGTGCTGGCGGTCGGAATTGCCCAGGGCCATGTCGAACTGACGAACACGCTGCCTGAGCAGCTCACAGCATTGATTGAGGTTGCCCGTAGCTGCGGTGTTGAAATCAAAACCCGCCATGATATAATGGAAATCAAAAGCAACTCCCGTCCGCGTGCCTACGACCGGATCATCACCTCGCCGTACCCAGGGTTTCCGACAGACCTGCAGGCGCAGTTGATGGTGTTTCTGTCACAGGCGAGGGGAACCAGCGTCATCAAGGAAACGATTTTCGAAGGAAGATTCAAACATGTGAATGAATTGGCGCGAATGGGCGCCTCTATATACGTAGATCTCGGCTCTGCCATCATTCGCGGCGTAGGGAAGCTGACCGCCACGAGTGTGGAAGCGACGGATCTGCGAGCAGGAGCTGCTTTGGTCTTGGCAGGGCTTGCTGCAGAAGGCATTACCACGGTGAACCAGATCCATCATATCGATCGCGGGTACGATCGGCTGGAAGAGCAATTGCGCAGGCTGGGAGCCGATATTACGAGGGTGTCGATATGATCGAGGGAAGACAAGCGGCATAGTGCTATGCCGCTTTCCCTGTTTTGTAAAGTGGCAATTATTTGGAAAAAAACCTTTTATTTTCTTTTGTTTTGAGTAATCTTGCGGGCGATGAGCCTAGAATGCATGAGGAAGGATTCGGACATGGCGGTATTTGAAGAACGCATTCCGCAAGTCAAGCAGCAACGCCCCAGAAGAAAAGGAAACCGCAAGCTAGTTTTTCTCTTGGTGCTGTTTTTTCTTACCGTACTTATCATCGTTTTTATTCGATCACCATACAGCAAAGTGCAGGAAATTCAAGTGATCGGCAATGACATTTACCCAGCGGAGCAAATTGTCCAGCAGTCTGGCCTCGCGCGCGACATGCAATTTCTCAACGTATGGGAGAGCAGCGTGCAGAGCAACCTGCAGCCGCTGGAAGGCATCAAAAGCGTAACGGTCAGCCGCTCGTTCCCGGGAGTCATCCGCCTGCACGTGACAGAGCTGAAGCGGGTCGCTTTCTGGAACGGCCAGGACGGCAGCCGCTATCCGCTGCTCGAAAACGGGAAAGTATTGAAGCAGGTGAATTTTGCCGATCGCGTGGTGGACAGGCCGTTAATCAGCTCCTGGACAGCGCCTGAGTTCCTCCCGAACCTCGCCAAAGCGTTATCCAGACTGACGCCGAACGTGCTCGCAGAGATTTCGGACATAACTCTGACGCCAACGGTGTACGATAAGCAGCGGGTGACCTTGTACATGCGCGACGGAAACGAAGTGCGCAGTGTGGTCTACAAGCTCGACAAAATGTTGAACTGGTATCCGGCAATCGTGGCTGAGCTGCCCGCAGGTACCAAAGGGGTGCTCTCCATGTTTGAGCAGCCGTGGTTTGTTCCATACGGCGCGGCGGGAAGCGATGGCGTGCCGCTTACGGACAACCAGCAGCAAACAGAAAAGCCGCAGTAAAGGAAAAAGGGGAAGCAGACAATGAGTCGTCGCCGCAAGTTTCATTTGTATTTAACTGTTGTGACCTTCTGTACCGGTTTTTTGGTAGCGACCTCGTTTGAGACTACCAAGCTCACGCGCAAAGAGCGGCTGAACGATCAGTTGTTCCAGCAGGAAACGCAATTGAACGATCGGATTTTGTCCGAAAAAGAACAAAACAGGCATCTGGAAAAACAACTGATCGATCTGCAGCGGCAGGTGGGCAAAGTCGAGGAAGCGATGGCGCAGCGAAAATCGGAAGCAGCCGAAACGCTCAGCCAACTGGAAGCCGCGCGGATGCTCTCTGGCGTAGTAGCCGTAGAAGGGCCGGGAATCGTCATCACGATGCAAGACAGCCAAACGGCCGCCAGCAGCTCGGACATCGCCAACTTCATCGTGCATGAGCAGGACGTCCGCCTGGTCGTCAACGAGCTGCGTGCAGCGGGAGCGGAGGCGATCAGCATCAACGGCCAGCGGCTGGTGAGCAACTCTTCCATCCGCTGTGTCGGGCCGACGATTATCGTCAACGGGATCAAGTCAGCGGCTCCCTTTGTGATTTCGGCAATCGGCAATCCGGAGACGATGGAGAGTGCTCTCAATTTGCCGGGGGGAGTACTGCACTCCCTGCAAGATTTTGTTCAAATCGACCTGGCGAAAAAGGACAAGTTGCAACTGCCGGCTTTCGTCGGCGACGCCAAAACGAAACACTCCTAAAAGGGAAAAGGATGCGTTTGCCCCATGTTACAAAAAAGCCGTAAAATCACGTTTATTCTTGCCATTATTAGTGCTATCATAGGTGTGATGTTGGCTGTACAGTTGCGCAGCAGCTTACATCCCGTACATAAGGAGTCTCGCAGCATCGCGGAACTTCGGACCACGCTGCAAAAAGAACTGGAGAAACACAAGAACCTGCTTGCAGATATTTCCAAGTACAATCAGTTGTACTACCAATACGAAACCTCGCTAAGTGAAGACGAGAGCATTTCTGTCATGAAAGAAGAGCTGGAACGAAACCGCCGGTTGGCCGGAATGGTGGAAGTGGAAGGAGAAGGCATTGTGCTGCAAGTCGTCGATGCCCCCATGCCCGAGGAGCCGATTCTGGACGATCACATGCAGGTGCCTGTTGTAGGGGAATACACGATTGACGATGAAGATTTGCGTTGGCTGGTCAATATCCTGTTTGCGAACGGAGCGCAGGCGGTATCCATCAATGAGCACAGGTTGGTTGCCACCTCTGCGATTCGCAATGTCGGGGATGTCATTCAGATCGATACGAGGACGATTAAACCTCCGTATGAAATAAAAGCATTGGGGGAGCCCGAAGTACTGCTGTCCGCCTTGAAGCTGGAAGGGGTCGAAGAGAACTTCCGGCTCGCGAATAAAAAGGTGCTGGCCGAAAAACGGGACAAGCTGATGATTTCTGCAAACAAAGAAACACGCGTCATTCAATTTATGAAACCTGTAAAAGAAAAAGGAGATTCGTAACCATGTGGCTCCCGCTTATCGGACTGATTGTCGGTCTCGCTGTCGGCTTCCTTCTGGATTGGCGCGTGCCCCAGGAGTATAGCAGCTATCTCTCCATCGCCCTCTTGGCTGGATTGGACACGATCTTTGGGGGAATCCGCTCGTTTCTGGAGCGCACCTTCAACGTTCGGATCTTCATGTCCGGATTCTTTTTCAATACGCTGTTTGCAGCCGGCCTTGCCTTCATCGGCGGCTTCCTGGGGATTGATCTTTACCTGGCGGCGATTGTGGCTTTCGGGGTGCGTCTTTTCAATAACCTGGCCGTAATTAGGAGAATTGTTCTATCCCGTTGGATCAATCAGCAGGAATAGCCGTAACAAATGGGAAGAAGGTCATTTTTTTACAAAAATTCTATATGAAAAAAAGGGAATGGTTGTCCTGTGTGGAATAATTTATGCAGGTGTTCTCATTTTATTAGCAAGACAAAAGACGTAGCAGGGGAGGTGTCACAGGTTTGGTAAGTAATGAACTCATCGTCAGCCTAGACATTGGAACATCCAAAGTACGCGTCATGATCGGCGAAATCAACAACGGTTCCATCAACATCATCGGCGTCGGACAATCACATTCTGAAGGCATCAAGAAAGGCGTGATTGTTGACATCGACCAAACCGTGCATGCCATCCGGGAAGCGGTTGACCATGCCGAGCGCATGGTTGGCGTTTCAATCGAAGAAGTGTATGTGGGGATCACTGGAAACCATATCGAGTTGCATGAAACCCAAGGGGTTGTCGCTGTATCCAGCGAAGACCGTGAGATACGAGAAGAAGATATCCAACGCGTCATTCAGGCAGCGAAGGTCGTAGCGATTCCACCGGACCGTGAAATCATTGAGGTAGTTCCAAAGGAGTACATCGTAGACGGGCAAGGTAGTATAAAAGACCCGCGGGGCATGATTGGCGTCCGACTGGAAATGGAAGGTACCATTGTGACCGGATTGAAGACGGTTGTACATAACATTGTTCGCTGTGCTCAACGGACCAATTTGCGCGTGGCTGGAATTTTCTTGCAACCGCTTGCGGCTAGCACTGTCGCCCTTTCCAAAGATGACAAAAACATGGGTGTCGTTCTTGTCGACATCGGTGCGGGTTCTACCACGATCGGTGTATTCGAGCAAGGGAAGTTGGCAGCGACCACCGTGATCGGCATCGGTGGCGACCACATTACGAGCGACATTGCATTGGGATTGCGCACACATACGGATGTAGCAGACCGCGTGAAGATAAAAAACGGGTGTGCATTGATCGACGAAGCTTCTGAAGATGTGAAGTTCAAGGTGAACCGGATTGGCAGTGAAGTCGAAAAGCAGTTTACGCAAGTGGATTTGGCCAATATCATTGAGCCGCGCGCTGCAGAAATATTCCAACTGGTCGAGGAGGCCGTCTACAAGCTGGGCTTCCGCGACGAGATTGCAGGTGGCTACGTTCTCACAGGCGGTACCGTAGCGATGCCTGGCATGCTGGAATTGGCAAAAGAAGAATTGGACGCACCTGTTCGCATCGCAATTCCTGATTACATCGGAGTGCGGGATCCTGCCTACACCACAGGGGTAGGTTTGATTCAATATGCCTTGCAGTTGATGGAGCGCCGCAGCGTACGCGTCACCCCCTCATTCAAGGGCACTCAGAAGCAAACCGTTGTGAAGCAGCCGAAAGAAGGCGGCGGTTTAATGGAAAAAGTGAAAAACTGGTTTAGCGAGTTTATTTAGTCGCTTGCCGTAGTTAACACAATGGCGAAAATTGGAACGTTTCGTTCTTCGAAAAACATGGAAGAGAATAACGGGATGTCCCATTCGTTTTGTCAATCGGCTTCTTGGGCCACGAAGTTTTTATGTTGAATTGGGGAGGACTAGCAATATGCTGGAATTTGATATGGACATGGAATCCTTTGCACGAATTAAAGTAATTGGATGCGGCGGCGGCGGAAGCAACGCAGTCAACCGCATGATTGCAGGCGGTTTGAAAGGGGTAGAGTTCATCACCTTGAACACCGATGCCCAGGCGCTCCAATTGTCCAGTGCAGACATCAAACTGCAAATTGGCGAAAAACTGACGCGCGGTCTCGGAGCAGGCGCGAATCCTGAAATCGGAAAAAAAGCAGCGGAAGAAAGCCGCGATATGATTGAAAATGCCCTGCGCGGTGCGGACATGGTGTTCGTTACAGCGGGAATGGGCGGAGGAACGGGTACGGGGGCGGCTCCTGTAGTTGCAGAGATCGCCAAGGAACTGGGCGCTCTCACCGTTGGCGTTGTAACCCGTCCGTTTTCCTTCGAGGGCCGCAAGCGTTCCCAGCACGGTGAAGCCGGAATTGCTGCGCTCAAGGAAAAAGTAGACACGCTGATCGTCATTCCAAACGACCGTTTGCTGGAAATCGTCGATAAAAATACGCCGATGCTGGAAGCATTCCGTGAAGCGGACAACATCCTGCGCCAAGGGGTGCAAGGGATTTCCGACCTGATCGCGGTACCGGGGCTTATCAACCTCGACTTCGCTGACGTGAAAACGATCATGACCGAGCGCGGCTCCGCCCTGATGGGGATCGGCGTAGGCAGCGGGGAAAACCGTGCGGCAGAAGCGGCTCGCCGCGCTATTTCCAGCCCGCTTCTGGAGACGTCCATCGACGGCGCACGCGGTGTCCTGATGAACATCACAGGCGGTACGAATCTGAGCCTGTACGAAGTAAATGAAGCAGCCGACATCGTTTCTTCCGCAGCAGACCCGGATGTCAACATGATTTTCGGTGCGGTCATTAACGAAGACTTGAAAAACGAACTGGTGGTTACGGTGATTGCGACCGGCTTCGAGCAAACGCAGCGCGCGGCAGAAGCGCCTCGTCGCCAGCAACAGCCGATCAGCACGGCCGGCAACCGCCCGACGCCGATTTCCAACGTGAATACGGGTCGTGCGAAGGAAGAAGAGGATGACAAGTCCCTCTTCTCCATGAGCAACCTCGACAACCTCGATATTCCGGCATTTTTGCGCAATCGTCGTCGTAACAAAAAATAGTGTCGCCAAAACGAAAAGCCTTGTTCCCTTACTTGCGGGAACGAGGCTTTTTTGCGTGCGTAGACCAGAAAGTGTTAGACAAAAAATCCAAAAAAACACCGTCAAGAATTGACAGACTTTACATACACATTGATATATACTGCTTTTACTGATAGAAGCCAGTGTACGTAGGCAGCGCAGCACTGGCCGAAAACACACTTGGCAACTCTTGCAGCTCTCGGATTTTCGCCAAGGCGAAACCAGATCGGAGGTGAGAGCAAGTGGTTGTGTATCTTGATATCATTCTACTCCTCAACCTCGCCATTGATACCTTGTTGCTCTGGTTTACGGCGTATTTTCGCAAAGAGCGCGTGGTGTGGTGGAGAATGATCGCGGCCGCCTTGTTCGGGTGCTCGTATCTGGTCTTTTTCTTTTTCCCGGCGTTTTCATCCATGTATCAATGGTCAGTCAAACTGCTCTTTTCCATTCTCATGCTCTGGATTGCATTTGGTAACAGGAGGTTGTTGTCGTTTGCGCAAAACTTAATCATCTTTTACTTTGTCGCTTTTGTCTTTGGAGGCGGGGTATTCGGTCTGCAATATTTTTTGGCCCCGCAAAACGAAATCGTCAACGGATTGGTTGTGACGCACAATGACGGGTTTGGCGTCGGCTTCAAGCCTACGCTCGCGATTGTTGCCGTCGGCTTCACGCTCGTCTTTTTCCTAGGGAAAAAGAGCTACAAGGCGATCCAGGAGCCGCGCAGGATCGAAACGTTTCTCGTCGATGTCGTCGTGACCATAGCCAAGGAGAAAGTCATTTGCCGCGGTTTGGTGGACACAGGCAATCAGCTCCACGAGCCGATTACGCGTCTGCCGGTCATGATTATCGAAAGTCGCATGCTGGCTCATCTGCTTCCGCCGTCGCTTCTCCGACAAACCGATGAAAACGGTGGAGTGTGGGAGAAGCTGGACGGATCCTGGGATGACCTGCCGATCGAATGGCAGTCTCGCGTGCGCCTGATCCCGTATCGGAGCGTGTCGCGGGGAATGGATTTTTTGCTTGCGATCAAGCCAGATCATGTGTTGGTTGTACAGGAAGGGCTTCGTTATGAAACCGAAAAAGTGCTGATCGGGCTGAACCCGATTCCGCTCTCAGCCGACGGGAAGTACCAAGCGATCGTGCATCCTGCCATGATGGAAGCATATACGCAAGAACCTACCTTTATTCTCAAACAGGAGGGCTAATCATGTATGTAAAACTTCGCCTACAACTCCAGTTGACCTGGTACCGTTTCCTGCTGTGGATTGGTGTACGCGCTGAAGAAGTCTATTATATTGGCGGGAGTGAAGCATTGCCTCCACCGTTGACGCGAGAAGAAGAGGAAGTGCTCCTGGGACGCCTGCCATCGGGCGATCCTGCGGTGCGCGGTATGCTGATCGAGCGCAATCTGCGGCTGGTCGTCTACATTGCCCGCAAGTTCGAAAATACGGGGATCAACATTGAGGATTTGGTCAGCATCGGGACGATCGGCTTGATTAAAGCGGTCAACACGTTTGACCCGGAGAAAAACATCAAGCTGGCGACATACGCCTCCCGCTGTATCGAAAACGAGATTTTGATGTATTTGCGCCGCAACAACAAAATCCGCTCCGAGGTGTCTTTTGACGAGCCGCTCAACATCGACTGGGATGGCAACGAGCTGTTGCTGTCGGATGTGCTCGGCACGGAAAACGACACGATCTACAAAAACATCGAGGACCAGGTGGACCGCAAGCTGTTGAAAAAAGCGCTGGATAAGCTGTCCGAGCGGGAGCGGATCATCATGGAGCTGCGCTTCGGCCTGGCAGGCGAAGAGGAGAAGACACAAAAAGACGTGGCCGATCTGCTCGGAATCTCCCAGTCGTATATTTCCCGTTTGGAAAAGCGAATTATAAAACGGTTGCGAAAAGAATTCAACAAAATGGTCTAGCGCATATTTTCCCAGCCTCAGGGGATACTGTTCCTAAACCGTAACAGATGGTGGCTTTTGCCACCTTCTTGGCGGCTACGCGTCAGTACGCGGCCTTTCAAGACAACCGGGTTAGGGACTTTTTTCTTGCTTCGAGGAGGGAAAGACGTGACGCGCAATAAGGTAGAGATATGCGGGGTAGATACTTCCAAGCTTCCGGTGCTGACAAACAAAGAAATGCGTGATTTGTTTGAGCGCCTGCAAAGCGGTGAGCTGGCTGCCCGTGAGAAACTGGTCAACGGCAACCTGCGTCTGGTGTTGAGTGTGATTCAGCGGTTCAACAATCGCGGAGAGTTCGTCGACGATCTGTTTCAAGTAGGCTGCATCGGATTGATGAAAGCGATCGACAACTTTGATCTGGGGCAAAACGTGAAGTTCTCTACGTACGCCGTCCCGATGATTATCGGGGAGATCAGGCGCTATCTGCGCGACAACAACCCGATTCGCGTTTCCCGTTCGCTGCGGGACATCGCCTACAAAGCCCTTCAGGTGCGAGACAACCTGACCAACAAGCATTCGCGAGAGCCCACCATTACCGAGATTTCTCAGGAATTGAACGTCGCCAAGGAGGACGTCGTGTTCGCGCTCGATGCGATTCAGGACCCCGTCTCGCTTTTTGAGCCGATCTATCAGGATGGGGGAGATCCCATCTACGTCATGGATCAAATCAGCGATGAAAAGAACAAGGATGTCACATGGGTCGAAGAAATCGCCCTCCGCGAAGGGATGCAACGTCTGGGTGATCGGGAAAAAATGATTTTATCCATGCGCTTTTACGAGGGAAAAACCCAGATGGAAGTAGCAGAGGAAATCGGAATTTCGCAGGCACAAGTTTCCCGGCTGGAGAAGGCAGCCATCGCCCATATGCAAAAGCACGTCCAATCGTAATGAGAAACGACATAGGTCCCGACGGTCTTGTACCGTTGGGTTTTTTTATTCCCGCAGGCGCTCCGCCGCAAAGAGCCGCTCTTGTTTTTTCGGGCCGAGGAGGACATATTCTCCCGCTGGTTCATATACTGAAAGTAACGGAGAAAAGTGGGTGAGGAGAATGGTAAAAATCTCTGACTTCCAGACAAAAGAAGTGGTGAACATCCTGGATGGGAAGCGGCTGGGGACGATATCCGATTTGGAGATTGATCTGCGCCACGGACGCGTGGAAGCGATTGTCGTGCCGGGGCCAGGCAAATTCCTCGGGTTCTTTTCCTCCGGGAATGATTACGTCATTCCGTGGCGCAATATTGTGAAGATCGGGAAAGATGTGGTGCTGGTCCGGATGGAGGAGGCACTCAAGGTAGAAGCCAGAACCTCTGGCGGAGATGAATACAGGGAGTAAAGGGAGAAAGGCGGCAGTTAGCCTTTCTTTTCTTTTCGGCTATGGTATGATAAGCCATATGAGGAAGGTGACAGGATGAGAGAACCGTTTGTCTTGGAAGAGGAAAAATCCATTTTGGCGCTGGCGGACTGGCAAGCGCATTTCCCGGGGCTCGTGGCGGGCTTTACGGTTCGCCTTGGCGGGGAAAGTGAGGAACCGTACGGCTCGTTTAATATGGGACTGCACGTGGGAGACGACCCGGCGCATGTGATCGCGAATCGAAAAAAGCTGGCCGAGCATGTCGGGATGCCGTTTGAGGCGTGGACATGCGCCGACCAGGTGCACGGCAACCGCGTCTGTCAGGTGACGGCGGGAGGTGCGGGAAAAGAGAGCCTCGGAGACGTCATTGCCGCAACAGACGGGCTGTTCACGCAGCAAAAGGGAGTCTTGCTGACGTCGTTTTACGCTGATTGCGTTCCGCTTTATTTTCTCGACCCGGCATCAGGAGCGATCGGGCTTGCCCACGCAGGCTGGAAAGGGACGGTCGGGCGTATTGCCGAGGAAATGGTGAAGGCGCTGCAAACGCACTATAAGGCGAAGCCGGGGGACATCCGCGTCGCGATTGGGCCATCCATCGGGGGTTGCTGCTACGAGGTGGATGAACGGATCATGACGCAGGTGCGGACGAGTGCGGAAAACTGGAAGACGGCAGTCTCTGCCTCCACAGAAGGGAAGTACATGCTCGATTTGCGGCAGTTAAATACGGAAATTTTGCGGGAAGCGGGGATTTCCCGGGCAAATATGTTGGTGACGGACTGGTGTACAAGCTGCCGGACAGACTTGTTTTTCTCGCATCGAAAAGAAGCCGGACCGGGCAAAATGACAGGACGAATGGCTTCGTATATCGGCTGGAAGGAAACAGAAGGGAGATAGGGCATCGTGAAAATCAAGGAGCAGGAAGTGTTGAAAGAAAGATTGGCGGCGATTGAGACGCGCATTCAGGCGGCTTGCGAGAGGGCGAACCGTCGGCGCGAGGAAGTGAAAATCATCGCTGTGACCAAATACGTCGACGAGCAGGCCATCGGTGATTTGCTGGATGTCGGGATCGAGCATATCGGGGAAAACCGGGTGCAGGATGCCTTGCCGAAATACGAGTTGCACAAAGAGAGAGGCATCTGGCATTTTATCGGGCATCTGCAAACGAACAAGGCAAAAGAAGTCGTCGGGCGTTTCCCGTACATTCATTCGCTGGACCGCCTCTCGCTCGCCCAGGAGCTGAATCGCCGAGCCGAGGCGATCGACCAGGTCGTCAACTGCTTTTTGCAGGTCAATATTTCCGGGGAAGAGACAAAATTTGGGCTTAGTCCCAACGATGTATTGGCTTTTTTGCGTGAAACCAGTAATATGAAACATATAAAGATCGTCGGATTAATGACGATGGCGCCTGTTGTCGAAGATCAGGAGGAGGCGCGACCTGTATTTCGCGGACTGTGCGAGTGGAAAGCGCGGATCAATGAATGCGCGTTCCCGCATGCTCACATAGAAGAATTGTCCATGGGCATGTCCAGTGATTTTGAAGTGGCAATTGAAGAGGGAGCTACATATATTCGTCTTGGCTCTGTTTTGGTCAAGCCGGAATAGGGAAGAAACAGACGCGACAACGAGCAGGAGAGGAGGTAGCGTATGGGTGTCATGAACAAATTGATGGGGTTTCTGGGGCTAGATAACGAGGAATACATCGAGGAAACCACGGTAGAAGAGGAACGCGACGAATACGATTCTCACCACAAAAAGCAGCAGCCTGTCAGCCGGGCCAATAACGTAGTGCCGTTCCAAGCGCGGGAAAAGGAGGGAATCCGTTTGATTCTCTGTGAGCCCCGTCATTATAGCGATGCGCAAGACATTGCCGACAACCTTCGTCATCGCAGACCTGTGGTAGTCAATCTGCATCGGGTGGAAAAAGATCAGGCCAAAAGAATTATCGACTTTTTGAGCGGGACGGTTTACGCGCTGAATGGAGACATTCAAAAGGTGGGCGATACGATTTTTGTATGCACCCCGGACCATGTAGATATTCAAGGAACGATCTCCAGCGTTATGGAAGAGTAACGGACTAACACGATAAAAAGGGTGAGCTAATGGCGTACTTGTTTACCATTTTAAATTTTGCTTTTACAGTGTATCAGTACATGATTATTGCCTACATTTTGATGTCATGGGTGCCGCAAATGCGGGCGACTGGCATCGGCCAACTGCTAGAGAGACTGGTAGAGCCTTATCTGGCTCCGTTTCGCCGATTTATTCCCACACTCGGTTTCATTGATATTTCGCCCATCGTCGCTTTGATTGCCCTTCGCTTTGCCCAGTATGGCTTGTTCAGCATTCTGGAAAAACTGCTGTAGGACGAGTGCTATGAGCGTATTCGATCATTTTGCAAAAGAAGAACGTCCCTTTGTGGAACGGGCGCTGGAAATGCTGACGCTGGTAGAGCGTAAGCAGGCCATGCGCCTTACTGATTTTGTGGATCCACGGCAATGGCACATTATGAAAAGCCTTACGTCGCAAGTGCGCGATGTGAAAATTTCCGCGAGCGGCGGCTATGAAGGCGCCGAGCGGGTGCGCGTCCTCATTCATCCGGAGTACATCGAAGTGGAGCCCGAGGACTTCCGGCTTGCCCTGTTGGCAATCAAGGCAGACCAGCGCTTCCACACCCTGGAGCATCGCGATGTGATGGGAGCGCTGCTGCATGCGGGGATGAAGCGGGAAAAGTTCGGCGACATGCTGACGGACGTCGGGACATGCTATGCGATTGTGGCCGAGGAAGTCGCGGATTTTGTCTGCACGCAGGTGACGCAGATTCACCGGACCTCGGTGCAGTTTGAACGCGTGGCGTGGGAGTCGTTTACCCCGCCTGCGACCCGCTTTGCCGAAAAAACGATCACCGTGCCTTCGCCGCGAATTGATGCGGTAATCGGGGAAGTGCACAATATGTCCCGGGCCAAGGCACTGGTGCCGATTCGCGCGGGCAAAGTCAAGGTCAACTGGAAGGTTACGGAAGATCCTTCGACCCAATTGCAGCAAGGCGACATGGTGTCGCTCGCCGGATACGGGCGGTTTAAAATTTTGGAGATAGCCGGCCCGACGCGCAGCGGAAGACTGCGCATGATTGTCGGACTGGTTACATAAAATGAACGAGGGCGCAAAAAAATGTAAAATAAGGCAGGAAACAATGTCGATTCTGTCGAAAACATAAGTACGAATTATCGGGAAAAGTGGGGGGTTCATGTGCCATTAACGCCATTGGATATACACAATAAAGAATTCAGCACAGGCTTTCGCGGCTACAACATTGACGAAGTGAACGAATTTCTCGATCAGGTCATCAAAGACTTTGAACTCCTGATTAAAGAGAAAAAGGAAATGGAAGAACGGATCGCCATTCTCAATGAGCGTGTGGACCACTATAAGAGCCTGGAAGAAAACTTGAGCAAGTCGATTCTCGTCGCTCAGGAGACGGCGGAGGATGTCAAGTCCAATGCCCGCAAGGAAGCGCAACTGATCTTGAAGGAAGCCGAGAAAAACGCGGACCGGATTGTCAACGAAGCCTTGGCGAAGTCTCGCAAAATTGCGATTGAAATCGAAGAATTGAAAAAACGCGCGTCCGTTTACCGCATGCGCTTCCGCACGCTGCTGGAGGCCCAACTGGAAATGCTGGAGCACGGAGCATGGGACGACATCGAGCAGGCGGATTCTGCGGTAGTTGTTGAATAAAACATTGACGTTGTGTCGATGATGGTACTATAATGAAAAACAACTTTTTCGAAAACATTAATCCATATCACGACAAGACGATGAACGGGAAGAGTACGCGGAACAGCACTGTCAAAGAGAGTCGGGAACAGGTGAAAGCCCGACCAGTCGCCTCTGCTGAAAATCACCCGGGAGTTCAAAATCCGAAAGCTTGGCCGCACGTTGTTGAGGCAGGCAAGTAAGTGAGCGCGTCATTCCCGTTACGAATGAACGAGTGGAACGAATCCCTCTGCATGTTTGCCGACGGGTTTGTTCAATCAGGGTGGTACCACGGGAGCCTTCTCTCGTCCCTTTTTTGGGATGAAGGAAGGCTTTTATTTATTTTTAGGAGTGAAGCAGGCTATGGACTACAGCAAAACCTTATCGCTACCGAAAACCGATTTCCCGATGCGCGGCAACTTGCCGACACGCGAGCCGCAAATCCAGGAGAAGTGGGAAGAGCAAAACATTTATCAACAAGTGCTTGCCCGCACGGAAGGACGCCCTTCGTTCGTTTTGCATGATGGCCCTCCTTATGCGAACGGAGACATCCACATCGGGCACGCGCTGAATAAAATTCTCAAGGACTTCATCGTTCGCTACAAGTCCATGGCAGGTTTCTACGCGCCGTACATCCCGGGCTGGGATACGCACGGCTTGCCGATTGAGCAGGCGATTGTCAACGCTCAAGGACTGGATCGCCGCAACATCGAGGTCAACGACTTCCGCAAGCGTTGCGAAGAGTACGCCTGGTCCTACATCGACAAGCAGCGCGATCAGTTCAAGCGACTGGGTGTTCGCGGCGACTGGGAAAATCCGTATGTCACGCTTTTGCCTGAGTACGAAGCCAACCAAATTCGCGTGTTCGGCGAGATGGCGAAAAAAGGCTACATTTACAAAGGACTTCGCTGTGTCTACTGGTCTCCGTCTTCCGAGACGGCACTGGCTGATGCGGAAATCGAATACAAAGACAAGCGTTCTCCTTCCATCTACGTAAGCTTCCAGGTCGTAGATGGCAAAGGCAAGCTGGATACCGAAACAGGCGTTGTCATCTGGACGACCACACCGTGGACGATCCCGGCAAACCTGGCGATCTCGCTTCATCCTGAACTGGAGTACAGCGTCGTCAAAGCCGATGGCCGCAAATTCCTCGTGGCAAACGGCCTGATCGAAGCAGCCAGCAAGGAAATCGGCTGGGAAAACGTAGAAGTTCTCGCCAGCTTCAAAGGACAGGAGCTGGAGGGCGTAGTGACGAAGCATCCGATCTACGACCGTACATCGCCGCTGATTTTGGGCGAGCACGTGACACTGGATGCCGGTACAGGCTGCGTGCATACCGCTCCTGGACACGGGGAAGACGACTTTGCCGTCGGACAAAAATACAATCTCGGCGTGCTTTGCCCGGTTGACCATGAAGGAAAAATGACCAGTGAGGCTCCTGGTTTTGAAGGCCTTTTCTACGAAGATGCCAACAAGGCGGTCACCGAGAAGCTGAAAGAAAACGGAGCGCTCCTGAAGCTTAACTTCTTTACGCACTCCTACCCGCACGACTGGCGGACGAAAAAGCCGGTGATTTACCGTGCGACAGAGCAATGGTTCGCTTCCATCGACGGCTTCCGCGAGCAAATGCTCGAAGCGATCAAAAACGTGAAATGGATTCCGCATTGGGGAGAAACCCGTCTGGCGAACATGATCGCCGACCGCGGCGACTGGTGCATTTCCCGCCAGCGCGTCTGGGGCGTTCCGATTCCGATTTTTTATTGCAAATCGTGCAATGAGCCGATCATCAACGACACGACGATCAACCACATTGCCGAGCTGTTCCGCAAAGAAGGCTCCGCTGTCTGGTTTGCCCGCGAAGCAAACGAGCTGATTCCGGAAGGGCTTGCTTGCAGCAAGTGCGACTGCAAAGATTTCCGCAAAGAAACAGACATCATGGACGTATGGTTCGACTCCGGTTCTTCCCACCAGGCGGTTCTGCGCGAGCGCGGCATCGCATGGCCGGCTGACATGTACCTGGAAGGCTCCGACCAATATCGCGGCTGGTTCAACTCTTCGCTGTCCACAGGCGTTGCCGTCTATGGCACGGCACCGTACAAGGCGGTACTGAGCCACGGCTTTGCTCTCGACGGAGAAGGACGCAAAATGTCCAAGTCGCTCGGCAACGTGGTTGTGCCGCAGCAAGTCATCGACAAGCTGGGCGCCGACATCCTGCGCCTGTGGGTAGCTTCTGTCGATTACCAGGCAGACGTGCGCATTTCCGATGCGATCCTGAACCAGATCGCCGAGGTGTACCGCAAAATCCGCAACACGTTCCGCTTCCTGCTGGGCAACCTCGATGGATTTGACCCGGCGAAAGACCGCGTAGCGTATGAGCAACTGGGCGAGCTGGACCGTTATGTCTTGGCAAAAGCTGCGAAGGTCGTCAAGCGCTCCCGCAAGGCGTATGACGAATACCAGTTCCATACGGTTTTCCATGCGGTGCACAACTTCTGCGTGATCGACCTGTCTGCTTTCTACCTGGACATCTGCAAAGACCGTCTGTACGTCGAAGCGCCTGACAGCGCAAAACGCCGCGCTGCCCAAACGGTCATGTACGATTGCCTGCTCAGCCTGGTGAAGCTGGTAGCGCCGATTTTGCCGCATACCGCCGACGAGGTATGGTCCTTCATCCCGGGCGTGACCGAGCCAAGCGTGCAGTTGACCGACATGCCGGAAGGCGACGAGCAGCACCTGAGCTTCTCTGCCGAAGCGGAAAGCAAATGGGACGCGTTCCTCGCTGTCCGCGACGAGGTGCTCAAAGCGATGGAAGAAGCGCGCCGCAACAAAGTATTCGGCAACTCCGTCGACGCCAAGCTGGCGCTCTATCCGCAAACAGAGGAAGCAGCAAAAGCATTGGCAGCCATGGACGATCTGGCCGACCTGTTCATCGTCGCTCATGTCGACCTGCACGCCCAAGGCGAAGCCGCTCCGGCAGAAGCTGCCCAACTCGAAGGCATCGCGGTTGTCGTCTCCGCGGCTGACGGCCAAAAATGCGAACGCTGCCGCGTCGTGAAGCAGGACGTAGGCGCCCGCGAAGCGCATCCGTCGATCTGCGTGCGCTGCGCAGATATCGTGGAGCAGCATTATGCGCATGTAGCTGAATCGTAATTTCAGATGTTTTTTCAGGACCTGTCATTCCTAAAGGGATGGCAGGTTTTTTCGGTCCCATCTATGGTCGAACTATGGTCGAAGATTTTGGTGAAAATTATTAACAAAATTGCAAAATATTAATTTACGATAAAGTAAATGACTATGCCATAATAACCACAAATGGGTTTGGTTGGTAATTTTTTCTGTCAATGGACCGAGGCAGCTTTGTTTCGGTCCGTTTTTCCGTATGATTGGAGGGGGATCCGTATGAAAAAATACTTGGTGTTTCTTCTGGTAATCATCCTTTTGTCAACGGCTTGTCAGACGGTGAAAGAATTACCTGTAAAAAAGGAAACACCGCATTTGGCCGTTATCAAAGAGAGGGGGAAAGCCAATGTCGTCATCTTGAATAAAGACTACAAGGTCGTAGGGGAAAAGAAAATCGGCGAATTTCTGATTGATGGGCAGGTGGATGGGCAGACCTTGTACGCGATTGACTGTGGAATTGAGCCGGCGTTGAAAAACTTGTATGCCATAAACGTCCATGATCTCTCGTATCAAACGCTAACCTTGCCCTACATTCCCCAGAAAATATTTATTCATGATCGGGTGGCCTATATCGCTTCCTCTTCGGTCCAACAATCTGGCTTTCCGCTTATGCTTGTCGATTTGCAATCTTTATCGCTCATTGACACGTTAATGGTTCCCGGCGCTGCCCGTCCCTTCATCCCCGAAGCGAATGGAGTCACGTTGTATGTCAATGCGGGAGGACCGTACAAATTTGGCCCGTATGCCAAAAAAGTTCGCGTGGGGAAAGGGACAGCCGGAAAATACGAAATACTGGAAACGACAGACATGCCGCAAGAGCTTCCGCCTACCAATGTCATTTCGTATCCGGAAAAAAATATCGCGGTCTATGCGGGATTCGCCAAAGGGCCAAAGCCGAGATGGGTAAAGCAGCCAGAAGCCTATACAAGTAAAATAAAAGTGTTGGACAAAAAGAATGATTCCGTTTTACAGGAAATCGATCTGGAAGAGTCGTTCCCGCAGCAGATTGTGCAGAAGGACGATCTTGCTTTTATCAATCATTATACGGATTTGGATATGAGCGGGGAGATGATTTCCGTCTACGACTTGAAAACAATGAAGCTGATAACCAAGATTCGCTCGGAAACCCCGTCTTCCATTGCCCTGGCTGGCTCCCATCTTCTTGTTGCGAATTTTGTGCCGGGAACGGTAAGCGTGATTGATACGCAGGAGCGAAAGCAAATACAGCAAGTGGACGTTGGCGAGTGGCCGACAAAAGTGCTGGTTGTTCCAGACTCAAGCAATCCCATACCGAAAGAATAATGAAACGGCCCTTCACTAACAGGGCTGTTTTTTGCTGCGCGGTTTTTCCGTTGCATAAGCAAATTTTTTAAGCCTCGCCGAACAACTACAAGCCCCTGACGAGGAAAGAGGAGAAATCCGCGAAAGCTCTTTGGGGTCCCGACCGAGGCGGAGTGGAAAAAACGAAACACGCTTTTAAGCGTCCACGCTGAGAAGCATCCTGAGTCAACCACTTTGGACGCGGTTTCGTTTTTTCCACGGAGCCGGGCAGCAAAGCTTCCTGCAGGGGCCCCAAGAAGCTACAGCGATTTCTCCTCTTTCCTCGCCTCCAGGGAAGCAACGATTAAGAAGCTTTTAAAAAAGAAAACCGAGCGAACACCAAAAGCTGCTATACCTGACAAAACAGCAACGAACAATCCGCAAGCCGAGGTTGACAAGTAAGCTTGACGGAGCCAGGGTCTTGCAGAGCACGAGAACCGAACGAACAAGCCACACCCATACCCTTCCCCAATCACTTCAAACGGTTATTTCCCGCCTGCAAAGCCATACTACCAGTTGAGGAAACCAAACAAAGGTGGTGGCCGACGTGGACCCAAAAATGCTGGCCAGCTTCAGGGAAAAGCTGCTTGCGCAGAAAAAAGAACTCGAAGACCGCGTACAGGATCATTACGGCATGCGAGAGCCGATGACGACCTCCTTGCAGGAATTTTCCATGTACGATAACCATCCGGCCGACATCGGCAGCGAGCTGTTTGAACGGGAAAAAGACCTCGCCCTCGACAGCCTCGACCGCGAGACATTAAAAGAAATCGAACAGGCGCTGACCCGCATGGAAGAAGGGACATACGGGCTGTGCACCGTCTGTGGCGAGCCGATTCCTGCCGAGCGACTCGAAGCCTTGCCCCAGGCGCAGACGTGCAAGGAACACGCGCCTGCGCCCCATGTGAACGAATCCCGGCCGATCGAGGAAGAGTTTTTGCAGCCCCCGTTTGGCCGCACGTCGCTCGACGAAAAAGAAGGGCAAAACGGCTTCGACGGGGAAGACGCCTGGCAGATCGTCGAGTCGTGGGGCACATCCAGCACGCCGTTCTCCTTCCAGGACAGCGATAAAGCCGACTATGGCGAAATGTACATCGAAAGCGACGAGCCGGATGGGTACGTCGAAGCCGTAGAAGAAATCGGCTACACCGATATCGACGGCTACCATGGTCCCGACAGCGTGCACTTCATGCGCAGTGCAACATACGAAGACTACATGCACAAAGGCGAAGGAAAAGGCAACTTCCTCCCCTACGACGAGTATGAGTCGCAAAACGAACCGCGCGAGGGGCGCGATGGCGTGGAATGACCGCAGTCTGCTGATCGAACGCGTCGAGACTTATCCGCTGTTGCACCGCTTGACGCAAGCCTACGGGGACGCCAACGGGTACAAGCGCTACCGCAGCACGTACCTCATCCGCATCATCACGCAAGCCGGGATCGATGGCTGGGGCGAAATTGTCGATTGGCTGCCCACCCTGGACCGCGGGTTTCGCGAGCGGATCGTCCCTTTTTTGCTCGGCAAGCATGCGTCCAGCCGGACACAGATCGCAGCGATCGTCAACAAATGGCACCAGCGATCGGCAGCAGGGGTCAGCATGGCGTTGACAGAGATCGTCGCCAAGGCAGCGGGGATGTCGGTCTGCCAGCTATGGGGCGGGGCGCTCCACCGGACCATTCCCGTCTACGCATCCTTTCAGTCGTATGCGGAGCGCGAGGACTGGATGACGCACTCGCTCAACCAGGTGGCAGCCGCTCTCGCAGCAGGATTCACCAGGTTCAAGGTAAAAATCGGCGGCCGCTCCGTTCGAGAAGATCAGGCGCACATTGTTCAGTTGATGGACATGCTCTCGCCGGAGGTACAGGTGGCGCTTGACGCCAACCAAAGCTACGATCTGGCGACCACCAGACAGTGGACGCGCATAATCGAGCGCTATCCGAACTGGCTGTGGCTGGAAGAGCCGATGCCGATGGAGCGCACGGAAGAATACGCCAAGCTGCGTGCCGCATTGCCCATTCCGCTTGCGGGCGGGGAAAACCTGGTCCGCTGTGCGCAGTTTTTGCCGCTATTCAAAGCGGGGGCGCTCGATATCGCACAGCCGGATTTGCTGCACACAGAAGGGATCGAGAGCTACCGGACCCATCTGCAAATGGCGCGGGAATTTGGCTATCGCGTGTCGCCGCATTCGTTTGATGGCGGGCTGGCTCGGCTGTACACGCTGTTCGCGCAAGCATGCTTGCCTGCCTGGAGCAAAATGGACAGCGAACAGATCGAGCCAGTCGAGTGGGATGTCATGGAAAATCCGTTCACACACCTCTTTCCGCTGTACCCAGTCAACGGTGAAGTAGCCATCCCGAGCGGAGTGGGGATCGGCATGGAGCCGAATTGGGAGATTATCAACGCCACGCGCTGGGATGGCAGCGCATATGCGTGAGACGAGGAGTTTCGTATGGCGCAAAATGCGAAAAACCTGATTGGGCTGACAGGGATTCCGTTAGTCATGGTGCTTGGCAACTCGATGCTCATTCCCGTCCTGCCCACGATGAAAAACAAGATGGAGCTGACTTCGCTCCAGACCAGTCTGTTGATTACGGCTTTTTCCATTGCCGCCGGAATCGTGATTCCGCTGGCTGGATACTTGTCTGACCGTTTTGGCCGCAAAATCGTCATCCTGATCTCGCTCGCCCTGTACGGGACGGGCGGGCTGTTGGCGGGGCTTGCGGCACTCTGGCTCGATCAGCCGTACATGCTCATCATGGGCGGGCGCGTCCTGCAAGGGATCGGCGCAGCCGGGACAGCGCCGATTGCCATGGCGCTGGTCGGCGATCTGTTCGAGGGAGCGTCAGAGAGCAAAGCGCTCGGCCTGATGGAGACATCGAACGGGATGGGCAAAGTGCTCAGTCCCATTTTCGGGGCGCTGCTTGCGCTCATTTCCTGGTACATGGTCTTTCTCGCTTTCCCGATCATTTGCGGCGTCGTCCTTGTGCTGTTCCTGTTTTTGACCAAGGAAAAGAAGCAGGAGCGGCAGCCGCTTCCGGTCAAGCAGTATTTGCACAGAATCGCACAGGTGTTTAAGCAGCACGGCAAATGGCTCGTTCCCGCGTTTTTTATCGGCAGCATCTGCCTGTTCACGCTGTTTGGCGTTCTGTTCTACCTGTCTGATCTGCTGGAGGAAAAATACAAGATCGACGGCGTCATCAAAGGCGGATTTTTGGCGATTCCGCTGCTCGTCATGAGCATCGCTGCCTATGTGACAGGGCTGATTATCAAAAAGAAGCTAGGCCTGATGCGCCTGTTTGTGATCGTCGGGATGTTTCTGCTCGCGGCGTCGTACGTTCTCGCCAGCTTTGTAAAAGGCGCCTATGCGCTGATCGGCATTCTCATCATCGGCAGCATCGGTACAGGCATGATTTTGCCTTGCCTGAACTCGATGATTGTAGGAGCGGTGCAAAAAGCGGAGCGGGGCATGATTACGTCTTTGTACAGCGGCGTCCGCTTTATCGGCGTGGCTGTCGGGCCGCCGATTTTCACCTGGCTGCTCGGCATCTCCCGGACGGTCATGTTTTTCTCGATTGCCGGCTTGTCGCTTGTCTTCGCGATTTTGGCCATTTTTTTCTTGAAGCCGAAGCAGGCCGAACAAGGCGGGCAAAACCAGGAGCAGGATGCTGCCAAAGAGCGCGAAACGAAGGCGTGGCGGCAAGTGTCAGAGGTGCTCGGGATCGAGCCGGGGACGCAGCAGGAAAAGCGGCGGGCGCGGGCGATCGAGAAGTACGGCTTCGATGTGAACGACTTGTTTGCACGTATCTTGTCCGGGAAAAAAGAAAAGGAAAAAAACTGAAACAGGCAGCCCTGCGCAGCTCTCCCTCAGGAAAATGGGGATCGAAGCAGCAGCAGGGACGTGCCTGTTTGTTTGTGTGAACAGCTTATGCGCTTATGGTCAGGAGCGGACAGATGGGGCAGCAAACGGATGCAGCAACGCTCTTTCCAGCGTCAGAGGATAGACATCGTCGCGCAAAATGCGGCTGAACTGCCCGTCGCTTTTGATATCACGCGGAATGGTGTCGAAGAGGACGGTTTCGGTCACGTCAGAGCCAGAAGGCGTCGCAGCGTATGTAAGCACTTTTGCGATGTAGATGTCTTTTCGCTGTCCGCCGGCAAGCGTGTACTGGCCGATTCGCTCAATGCCTTCCAGCACAGCTCCCGTCTCTTCGTACACTTCCCGGACGGCAGCGGCGAGACTGCTTTCGCCAGGCTCGATTTTTCCTCCGGGCAGCTCTACGCCCCGGCTGCGGTGGCGGGTAAACAGCAGCTTTCCGTCATAAAAAGGGAGAATGAGCACGTGGCCTGCCGGATGAAGGCGATATTCGTCGGGGTCAAAGGTCAACTGCACAGGCAAACCGAAATCATCTGAAAAAGCGTACAAGAACAGCTCTCCTTTCTACGATCAGAACGGGGTAGATGAGCGATATTGCATGGAAATATGCTTGACTGCTTTCATCGCTTGCCCGACAGCGAGGGACAGGCTGGCATAGGCGGCTCCATTGGTGGCGTCACCCGTGCCGTAAATCCACGAATCGTCCGCGCGCTGAAATTCATCTGTTTTCAAATACCCTTCGCCAAACGTGGCAAGGCCGCCCAGCCCTGCGCAGTTGCCATGGACGCCGATGCGCGGCAAAATCCAGTCGACGGCCAGCGTTGGCGGATTTTCAGGCCGTCGCGAGGCCAGCGTCAAGCACAGCCGCTCTCCTTCGTCCTGGTAGCCTGTTACTTCCGTCTCCCACAGCAAAGACAAATTGGGCAGCCCCGCGATTTTGCGCAGCCACTCGGGGCGGGCGCGCAGATGGTTGCTGCGGATCAGCAAGTAGACATGGCGCGCATGCCTGGCGAGATTGACGGCGCTTTCCAGCGCGCGATCCCCTCCGCCGATGACGGCAAGCGCCAGCCCTGCGACCGATGTAGCTTCCGCTGTAGTGGAAAAAGCGGGGGGCAGGACGCGCTTGCAGCCGTTGAGGGCCGGGATCTCATTGGGGGTAACGCCCGTAGCGATAAGCAGATAGTCTACGCGATAGGCAGTCTTGGAGGTCGTCACGATGTGCGCATCGCGGTCAATGGCTAACAGCTCTTCTCCCAGCCGGACATTCAGGTTTTGGATGGTAGGATGCTGGTACAACTCGTCGAGAAGCGAAGCGCCCCGAGGGTACACCCGCGGAGGAAAATCCCAGATTTCATTGTGAATCTGGTGCAATTGCCCTCCGAGCCGATCCGATTTTTCCACCAGCAAGCAAGACAACCCCAATCGTTGGCACCAAATAGCGGCAGACAAACCCGCGATGCCGCCGCCTGCGATCAGCACCTGTACGTGTTCCACTCTCCAGTCCCCCGATCTTTTCTGTTTCCGATTTCCCAATAGTTTTAGACTACCTGTTTCGTTTCCGGAGTGCAAGGACTCACCGCCAAAACGACAAAACAGGTGCGTGGCCTTGACCGTCACCTACAATTTGACAGCAAAATGTGGTAAAATGGGACATGGTTTTCCAGAATAATAGAAAAATTGAACGGAAATGTTGGCACCATGGGAAAAGGAGTGAACCTGCGTGCAGGCCAAGAACGAAAAACAAGTGGCTCCTGTGAAGACGCCGCGGAAACGAAAAAAACGCGGACAGCGATCCAAGCGGATGTATCTGCTTCTGGCTGCGTGCCTGTTCCTCTGTTTGCTTGCGGTCGGGGCGGGGTATGCCTTGAACCAGGTGGACAAAACATTGGAGGACGTGACGAAAAACCCGTACAAGCTTCCCGATCAGCCAGTCGTGGAGCAGCCGTATGAGGAACAGAAATCCATTTCCTTTGTCATCGTCGGATTGGACACGCGCGCCAACATCGGGATGCTGAACACCGATGTGCTGGTCGTCGCTGTCGCTAACCCTGTCACGAAAAAGGTAACGATGGTGTCGCTGCCCCGTGACACGCGGGTCCAAATTCCTGGCGAGCCAGGCTATCACAAGATTAACGAAGTTTTTTCGATTGGCGAAGGGAAAAAGAAATTGGCGGAGAGCAAAGGACAGCCTGTCACGGAAAATGGCATGACGGTGCTGAAAAAGACGCTGGAGCACATGCTCGGTGTCTCGGTCAATCACTACGTCCAGCTCGACTTCGAAGGTTTTACCGCTGTGGTCGACAAGCTCGGCGGCGTCAAGGTAGACGTGGACCGCGACCTGGTGTACGAGCTGCCCAAGCAGGGCGTCTACCGCAGCTTGAAAAAAGGCACGCAAGTACTGAACGGCGAGCAGGCGCTTGGCTTCGTCAGACACCGGATCGACAGACGCGGCAGCGCCTACAACTCCAGCGACTTCGACCGCAACCGCCGCCAGCAGCAGGTCATTCGCGCTGTCGCGGACAAAATGGTTTCGATGGACGGAATTACCCACTTGACGGAGGTAATGGCGACCGTCGGCAAGCATATCAAAACCGATCTGTCCAAAGACCAGATCAAAGGGCTGGCCATGGACTTTGGCAGCATCTCTTCCGACAATATCGTCTCGTTGGAAAACGGCGCGATCTGGAGCTTTCCGTACTCTCTGTGGCCGAAGGAGAACATGCAGGCGGTCCGCAGCACGCTGCAGAAAGAGCTGGGAGTGGCAGAAGCCAGCGACAAGCTCAGCGATGCGGCGGTAGCGGAAATAGCCAAAGTCGAGATGAAAACAGAGACCAGACCGCAAACTACGAAGCCGTCGACCTCTTCGCAATCGGAAGTAGCGAAGCCGCAGCCGCAGAAGCCGTCGACTCCGGCGCCAAAACCGCAGCCGAAGCCAGAGACGCCAGCAGAGCCGACACCTGTGCCGGGTGGAGAAGCAGGCCAGGACAGCGAGTCGTATCCGAGCGACATGCCGCCGCCTGATATTCTCGCGCCGCCAGCTCCTGCGCCAGATGGCGGGGGCAGTGGGCAAACGTAACGATTTTTTTGCACCCTCCGCAAAGCCGGGCACATATACTGCCAGGGAGCGGAAGCGCTGCCCGCTTTCGGGAAGGGGGCGATGTTCTTTGAAAAATTGGCAGGAGACGATGAAGCAACTGCAAAAGGCATCGCAAAGCCTGGCAAAGCTGAACCTGGACAAAGACCATCCGTGGGGGGCCTTGCGCCAGATGAACCAGATCATGGATGCGAATTTTTGGGAAAACATTGCGGCGCTCAGCCAAAAATCGCCGAACCAGTCGCCGAGCACGGCCGCGAAAGTCGTGCCGACCATCCAAAAAAGCCGGAAAAAGCCAGCAACGGATAGGCCGCTGCGGGTGGTGCAGGTCGAAGAAACCGAGGGCTACCCGCCGACGGATGTGTTCCTGGCGGAGCAGTCCGTGATCGTATGCTGCGAGCTGCCGGGCTTTGCGCGCGACAGCCTGGAGCTTTCGCTTGTCGAACAAAAAGTGCTCGAAATCAAAGGGCTGGTCAAGGAGCCGGACTACAAAGGCTCATGCGTGCAGGCGGAGAGAAGCTACGGTTCGTTTCACCGCAAGATCGAACTGCCTGCTCCGGTGATCGCCAAAGGGATGAGAGCCCAGTACCAGGATGGCTTGCTGGAAATTTATTTGCAGCGCGATGCCGATTACCGCGAACGAAAAACAACATTCAAGGCGAAGCTGTAGAGGAGGGACTTTTCGGCCCTCCTCTTTTCCTTTTCCCGCAACTTGCAAGGGACGGGGGAGCATGTCCGCGCCCAAACAAAAACAGTGCTAATGTAAGCCATTAACACTGTCCGTTCATATATTGCCAACCAGCGGCTGATCGACGATGCTCGGATCGAGCGTATTGGTTGCGTTGGCGCCGTTGATCGTGTTCACGACGTTGCCCGTATTGCCGCCACCGGAACCGGAGAAAGTCTTGGATGCGGTTTTGGGCGAGATGTTCAAGGTGTCCCCGAAGTTGACAGTCCCGGAGTTGCTGTTGATGTTGACCGCTCCGACCACGGAAGGCACGGCTAGCTCCTCCTCTCGCGCTTGGGCTCGTCGCGAAGCAGGTGGCGGATGGTTTTCACGCGAGTCTCCAAGGTCAGGCAGTCGGTTGAGCCGATATGGATCAGC
Source organism: Brevibacillus sp. NSP2.1 (assembly GCF_000470975.2). Taxonomy (NCBI): domain Bacteria; kingdom Bacillati; phylum Bacillota; class Bacilli; order Caryophanales; family Paenibacillaceae; genus Brevibacillus; species Brevibacillus sp. NSP2.1. The sequence continues at coordinate 2,112,286 of NZ_CP048274.1, forward strand.
GACGATGCCGCAGTAAACGGTACGTCGACCTTTTTGACGTGAATGCGGGGACAGTCGTGAAACGTATCGAGGCAAATCGGCTCGGCAGGGCAAGGAGCGGGTAACGGCACGGAAAAAACAGCGTAATCGGCAAATTCAAATTCGTGCTGGTAAAAAATCGCTTTTTCCCGTTGGACCGCCAAAATGTTGGAGCGGGCGTTGACTTCCTTCGAGTCCCCGATCTGCAAGACAGAGGAGGAGTCGATGGAAATGCTGTTCAGCTTCTTGACATGGCTCGTTCTGCGGTGCATCAATAGGAACCTCCTCAAGGTGGAGTGAGCGCCGTATCAACCGGAATCGCTCCGAGAATCATCGACTCGGGTGGCGTTTCGTAGGACGAGAGCAGCGTGACCGTTGTCGTGTCGCCGATAAACAGGGAGGCGGACGACGACAGGGCATCGATCGAAACGCTGCGCACGCAAATGTCGCCGTTTATCACTTGGTAGATCATATCAGGGTTCGTTCACCTCGCGCGGGAGATTTTTGACAAAGCCTTCACACGTTTTTTCGATATCGCGCTTGACCTTCTGGACGATTTTTCCCGCCCAGACGTCGATCTGTTCAGGCTCCCATTCATCGGTCTGAAGCTGATTGACATAATAACGGATGCGTTGGTCGATCTGCTTCTTGATATCCTCCAAAATAAAATCGCGATAGTCGTCATTGAGCGGATAACCGCACTCTTCCTCGATTCGTTCCAGCACATGGTAGGCGTCCGCTTTCAGGTAACGGTAAATTTCTTTTTGCACTCGTTCGAACAAAGGTGTGTTCTTTTTCTCCCCGTTTGGCACATCCATGCTCTGGTTAATGGAAAAATCGCCGATGCCGGAATCGTTGCTCTTTGGATTAAGCCCGATGTTGAGCGTTCCTTCCAACCGTTCGACTTTCAGCAGATCAAATTTGTATTCGTTTTTGATGACGGAAGGAACCTGCTTTTCCTTTAACTCTTTGACATCCTGTTGCAGTTCTTCTATCATTTGCTTCATTTTTTCCATTTTTTTGTTCTGCGTTTGTATATAGTCATGTAACTGTTGCAAATACTGCATCATTTCGGGACCCATGTACATGACGATCATCCTTCTTCATCAAAAGTAAAGCCGGTTAGAGGGAAGGCGAAACCAAAGGCACAAGCGGAATGAACTCCTCTGACGAAGTCTCGGGCAATGGCCCCGCAGGGGGAGCCGGCTCTGTGAATCCGCCTGTGTTGTACATTTGGGATAACGGTTTAATCATACCTGCACTGCCAATTTGGCAAACCGACGAGTTGGTGATGCCATCAATTTTCAAGTTGTGGATGACGATGTTTTGATGAACGAAAAAGTTCATGAAAAATCCCGTCCCTTTGCCGCCGGATCGCTTGTATCCTCTACAAAGATCGGCAGCTCGTTGCCCGCTGTCTCATTGACGTAGACGACGCTGCGGGGAATCTTGAACGAAAGATTCGTTCCGGAGTTGAACGATCCGCCGCCAGCAAAAGTTTTGGAGTAGCTGACAGGCGAGATTTTGCGGACGTCTCCGACATTGAAGACGCCGCTTATGCTGTTTACGTTGATGACTCCAACAATAGCTGGCAGCTTCGACACATCCCCTCGGAAGAGTCCTTTTTGTATTGTATGTGTGACGGCACTGGGTGTTCATACCTGTTTTTCGCGCTTTTGCGGTTCGCACCGGGCAGCGTGGGCATACGATACATGAGCGACAGGCAGAAGAGTTTTGCAGGGATGGAAAAAGGAGGGGAAACGCGATGAACATGAAGGTCAACAACAAAAAAATCGTCGTGGGAGAAATCAAGATGGGCGGCGTGCAGCAGTCATCGCTCGTGCTGATCGGGGACGCGGACGTCATCAGTTGCTCGTCGGTTTTTGACACGGCAGACGACTCGCTCATTTTCAGCAAAGACGTTCCGATCCGGCCGACCACACCAACGAGACGAGGCGACTGATCGCCTCGTCTAGCTTGCGGACGCGTATTTGCTCTGGTAGTGGCTAAGGGCGAGCAGCGGCCAAATCCAGCGATAGCTGTGATAGGCAAAATAAGTGCCGCCGGGGCGTCCGCCGCCCGTCGGATAAGCGGTGGTCCAGTCTGCCGCCTGGCTTTGCCTGGATAAATAGTCGATGCCGCGTTCAATAGCCGGAGTCGGCCGGGGATGTACGGCGATCAGGGCATCGAGCGCCCATGCCGTTTGCGATGGCGTGCTGGCGCCGAGGGGGACGTACATTTTTTGCTCGTCGCTGTGGCACGATTCGCCCCAGCCGCCGTCGGCATTTTGCTGTCGCGTCAGCCAGTCGACCGCTTTCTGGACCGCCGGATGAGCGGGGGAGACGCCGACTGCCATCAGCCCGGTGAGCGCCGCCCACGTCCCGTACAAATAGGCGATGCCCCATCTGCCGTACCAGGAGCCGTCTATTTCCTGGCGGGCGAGCAGCCAGCGAACCGCCTTCTGGACAGGCGCGTCGTTCTCTTTGTACCCGGCGTAACGGCCGAGAAACTCCAATGTTCTTCCGGTCAAATCGGCCGAGGACGGGTCGGTGCTGACCGTGTCTGCGCCTTCGATCGGCAGGCTGGAAATGAGCGGGGAGTCCGTGTTTTTTTCGAAGGCAGGCCAACCGCCATCGTCGTTTTGCATGGACAACAGCCAATCCAGCCCGCGCTTCCAGGCGGCAGCGGTTGCTTTATCCAGGCGGGACTGGCTGCGCAGAGCGCGCAAGGCCGCTGTCGTGTCGTCGATATCCGGATTCATCGTATTGTAGTCCGAAAAGCCCCAGCCGCCAGGAACCCCTCCCGGATTGCGAATTTTCCAGTCTCCGTACGTATGTTGCTGTTTTTTGAGCAAATAGCGGTTCGCCCGCTGGATGGCAGGGTGGCTTGCGGGCAGGCCGCTTTGCTGCAAGGCGTGCGACAGCAGCGCCGTGTCCCAGACGGCAGAGGTCGCCAGTTGCAAGTGCGCGCCTTCCGCCGTTTGGCAGACCGAATCGCGCAAACCTGACATCGCTTTTGCGATCAGCGGATCACGCAAAGAGTAGCCGCGGGCGAGCAAGGCAAAAATCATGAAAAACGTCGAGGTCGAGTAGTTGTACAGCGTCCCGTCTGCCTCCACGCGCGCGAGGATAAACTGCTCCAATCTGCGCAAGGACAGCTCGTGCAGCAGGCCGGGTAAAAACGGCAAGCGCAACACGTACTCGTGGATAGAGGACAAAAAGCTTTGTCCGTCCCGCGTGAAGCGCTCCAGCAGCCGATGGGGATAGACGCCGGGAGCGATGGAAGGGTTCACATACAAATCGGACAGATCGGGGGTATCCGCCGTCACGTTGACGTATTTGCGGTCAGCGACAATCATCATCGGCGCCAGATGCACACGGGCGTACCCGACAAAATCGTAAAAGCTGATCGGAGAGCTAGGAGGCAAGAGCGCAATTTCTACAGGCACGAGAAAATGAGCGGGCCACTTGTACTGCCCCGCCAAGGCAGCGGCAAACTTCGTCAGCAGGTTCGCCTCGCTCAAGCCGCCTTTGCCGCGAATAAACGCGCGAGCGCGAGCCATCCGCGGCTCCTTTTTTTCATAGCGACGCGAGAGCAGCAGCGCATAGTAGCAATCTACAGTCGTCGAGAGATTTCCCTCGGCCTCGTCCGGGTACAGCTTCCATGCGCCATTTTCTTGCTGAAGGGCCGTGATCCGCGCAGTCAGCCCGTCAATGAGCCGCTCATCATCAATCCCGAGCGTCCGCAATAAGATAATCATGTGGGCGTCTGTCGTCGGAGAGCTTTCCAGACAGAAGCGCCAGGAGCCGTCCTGCTGTTGGCTGTGCAGGACAACAGACTGAATCCGGCTGATTTCTTCGCGTACTTCGCGCAACGAAAACCACCTCCATGTAGAAAACCTGGCTGCGCCAAGCCTTTGGCGCAGCCTTCGTTGCCCTTATACTGGATAAGAATTTTATCCATTCTTATCTGTACAAAAAATGCGTTCGCCAGGCAGGAGGGATCTGTATGGGATGGTCATGGCATGCGAATCCGGCTCTATGGCCGCTCGCACGCGAGCTAGCGAAAGCAAAAGAAGCGAGGCAGGCAGCCAACTCCCTCGTCACAACAGAACAGGACACGATCGCCGAAATCAGGCGCAAGACAGCAGCGAGCAACGCCGACAACCTGGACCGAACGAGCGCCTATTTGACTTTTTTTCACAAGCATCCGGAAGTTCACTGGTCCCTTTTGGCGCACCTCGTATCGCGCAACGCCGGCTGGAGCATGACCGATCTTCGCGGCGAGCTATTGCTGCAGTTGCTTCCCGCAAAAGTACAGCACGACTATTTTGCGTTTTTGGAGCGGGGCAACTGGCTGATTTTTCAAGATGCGTACCCTCAATTATTACTGTATGAGGAGAGCCTGAAGCGACAGACCAACCTTTTTCACCTTCTTCCCGAGTTGGAAGTCTCTGTGTTCATGCAGGCTGTCTGGAACCATTTCTGGAAAACAGGCGACAGCAAGCTGCTTTCGATCGGCCTGATTGTGAACGAACAGCATTATTTGCAGACGCACATGATGGGCGACGAAGCCTATCAGACTACTGTGGTGAAGACACTGCCGTTTGCTTTGCAGGAGGTACTGCGGCTCAATCTGATCCTGTTTCCGTACCGGGCGGCGGGCCAGGAGGACGGAGCATTGCGGCTTGCAGGCGAACCTGTTTTTCATTTTGCTTCCTTGGCAGAGCGCATCGAGCTGGGGAAAAGACTGTACAGCCTGCTGTTTTGCGACAACGAGATCAAGGAAGGCGCAATAGCGTGGGCCAGCCACAAGCCGCATACCGGCTCCCGCAAAGACTTTTGGCCGCATCTGTTCCACGACTTGCGCGAGACGGCACCCGGCAAGCCGTACCAGAAAAAACTGGCGAGCTGCCAGCTTTTGCCGGGCGCCCGGCGGTTGTATTCCCCCGCCCTGCGGCAAGCCTGGAAGCCAGTCCGGCACGAGCCGCCGACGGCAGTGGATTGGTACCCGGCCACAAAAGGCGTCGTGCACAAGCTCGTTTTGTCACGGGACCAGTCGGCTTTTTCCCGGGCAGAGGACGCGTACTGCCAGGCGCTGGAAAAAATCGAGCGGGCGGTGCTGGCAAAAGCGAAGCTGCTTGGCTCGTAACAGCGGCGCCTGATAAGCTGTTGCCAATTTTTTCAGCTTCGCTTGCCGAATGTAGTAGAATAGGAAGAGAGATTACACACGTAGGAGAAGAGCAGGCATGAAAGTTGTCATAGCAGAAAAACCGGACCAGGCCATGAAGCTTGCCAGTCCGTTTCCCCATAGAAAACAACAAGGCTTCCTCGAAGTGCACCCCAATCGGTTTTTTCCCAAGGGTGCCTTTTTTACCTGGGCGGTCGGGCACATCTGTGAGCTGGTGCCGCCAGAGGCGTACAACCCGGCGTGGAAAAAATGGTCGATCGCCACGTTGCCGCTCATCCCCGAGTCGTTTCAGCATCAGGTGATGAAGTCAAAGGCAAAGCAGTTTGGCATCATCAAACAGTTGCTGAAACGCGCGGACGTCACGGAAATTATTCACGCGGGCGACGCGGGGCGGGAAGGGGAGCTGATTGTCCGCACCATCGTCGAAATGTGCAAAGTGAAGAAGCCGATGAAGCGGCTGTGGATTTCTTCGCTGACGGAGCGCGCCGTTACCGCAGGGTTTGCCGCTTTGCTCGACGAGACGCAGACGCGCAATCTGTACCACGAGGCGTACAGCCGCTCTTGCGCAGACTGGCTGGTCGGGATGAATGCTTCCCGCGTCTACACGCTGCTGTTGAAGCAGAAAGGGATCAACGACGTGTTTTCCGCAGGCCGGGTGCAGACGCCGACGCTCGCGCTGGTCGTCAAGCGGGAAAAGGAGATCGCCGCCTTCAAGCCCGAGCCGTTCTGGGAGGTCAAGGCGACGTTTGCGATCGGCAAGAAGCGCTACGAAGGCGTCTGGCACAAGGACGACGGGGAATCGCGCATTCTCGACCCGCAGCTCGCGGAGCGAATCGCCGCTTTTTGCCGGGACAAGCCGGCAGAGGTGAGCGAGGTGGAGACGGAGCGCAAAGAATTTTTGCCGCCGTACTTGTTCAACCTCTCCTCGCTGCAGGCTACCGCGAACAAAATGTTCAAGTACTCGCCGCAAAAGACGCTGGAAATCGCGCAAAAGCTGTACGTGAAAGGGATTTTGTCGTACCCGCGCTCCGATTCGTCGTTTGTCACGCAAGAAGAGGCGAAGACGTTTCCCGACATTTTGGCGAAGCTGTCCAAGCAGCCTGAGTACCAGTCGCACTTTCCGCTGTCCAAAGCGTCCATCGCCCAGGACAAGCGGTACGTGAACCAAAAAAAGGTGACCGATCACTATGCGATCATTCCCACCGAGCAGGTGCCGACCGTCTCCAGGCTGAGCGACGAGGAGCGGAAAATATACGACCTGGTCGCCAGACGCCTGATCGCCGCGCACCAGGAGAGCGCGCTGTTCGACTACACGACGGTGACGACGCTCGTCGATGGCCGCGCCGTGTTCATCAGCAAAGGCAAGGTGCAAATTCGCGCAGGCTGGCGCGAGGTTTTGTTCGACGAGGAAAAGGACGACAAGGAAGCGGTGCTGCCGCCGCTCGCCAAAGGCGAGACGGGCAAAGTGCACAAGGTAGAGGCCAAGGAGAGCAAGACCCAGCCGCCCAAGCGCTACACGGAAGGCCAGTTGATTACATTGATGAAGACAGCGGGCAAGCATCTCGACAACCAGGAGCTGGAAAAGGTGCTGATGAAAACGGAAGGGCTGGGCACGGAAGCGACCCGCGCCGGGATCATCAACATGCTCAAAGAGCGCAAGTACATCGAGGTGCGCAAAAACCAGGTGTTTGCGACGCAAAAGGGCATGCTGCTCATTGACGTGATCGGCGACAAAATTCTCGCCTCCCCGGAAATGACGGCAAGATGGGAGCAGCGCCTCCAGGAGATCGGGCAGGGAGAAGCCTCCGCACAAGTTTTCATGGAACAAGTGCGCAAGCTCTCGCATAAAATCGTCGAAGATGCCGTCGAGCAGTCGCGCGAGTGGAAACTGGAAGGCTACGACGTCGAGGCGCTGCCCAAATCGAAGCAGGCGACGAAGTTTTCGCTCGGCTCCAAAGTGGCGACCTGCCGGGCATGCGGCGGGGATTTCGTGGACAAGGGCGATTTTTACGGGTGCGCCAACTACAAAAAGTCGCAGTGCACCGTGACCGTATCGAAGACGATCATGGGCAAAAAGATCACGCCCGCTGCCGTGAAAAAGCTGATGGAGACGGGCAAGACGAATCTCATCAAAGGCTTTGCCAAAGGAAAAGAGCGCTTCGACGCCTATTTGCAATGGGACGAAGCGGACAAAAAGGCGAAAATCAGCGTGCCGTCGTTGGCAGAAAAAAGCTCTTGAAAAAGAAATCCGCATCATTTTGAAACTTGCTTGCGTAAGTAACGTAGATACATGTATAAAGGGTGCGGCGAAACTGGGCCGAATTACCCGGCACGTACTGAAGGAGGAACGAACCATGTCCATTTTTAAACGGCTTCGCGATTTGACCATGTCCAACCTGTATGCCCTGATTGAAAAAGCAGAAGATCCGATCAAAATGACCGATCAATATTTGCGCGATATGCAAGACGACCTGAATGAAGCAGAAAAAGCGGTCGCTGCCCAGATCGCCCTGGAGAAAAAGTTCAAGGTGCTGTATGAAGAGCAGGAAGCGCTGATGAAAAAGCGCGATGAGCAGGCACACGTAGCTGCGCAAGCGAAAAATATCGACTTGGCCCGCCGCGCACTGGAAGAGAAGAAAGCGGCTGAACAAAAAATGGCCGAATACAAGGAAGCTTACGAGAAAAACAAGCTGGCGGCAGACGGACTGCGCGACAAGCTGGCGGAAATGAAAAAACAGATTACCGAGCTGAAAAACAAGCGCGAGACGCTCGTCGCCCGCGTGAATGCGGCGAAAGCCCAGAAGACGATCAACCAGACGATGGCCGGATTCGACAGCAACTCGGCGATGGCGGGATTAAAGCGCATGGAAGAAAAAGCGCTGCAAATGGAAGCGGAGGCAGAAGCAAGCGGGGAGCTGTACAAAAAGCAAAGCTCGCTCGACGACGAAATCGCGAAACTGTCCAAAGACCAGCAGGTGGAAGACGAGCTGGCCGCGCTGTTGAAAAAATACGAGGGGTAAACCGCTTGGGCGGTGCCCCTTTTTCCTTGAGGAAATCGAAATGACAACGAAAAGGCTTCGTCCAAAACAGGTGGCGAAGCCGAGCTTTCTCAACTCTTTTGGGCTACGGGGGGATCGACGTGGATTTGCAGCAAATACTGGGGATGCTGGTCTGGACGGGTGCTGGATGCATTCTGCTGTTTTTGTTGATGTGGATTGACACGCTGTTCACAAAATACAAGGACATCGCCGAAATCAAAAAAGGCAACGTGGCTGTCACAACCCGCTTTGTGATGAAGCTGTTTGCCCAAGGGTATATTTTGTCGCAGTCAATTCTCAATTCGAACGATCTGTGGATCGCGCTGTTGGTATCTGTGGTCTCATTTATCATCTTGCTGTTGTTGGAGAAAATCGCCGAGCTGTTGTTGAAAACCTTTACCGGACTTGACCTGGAGCGCGGAACCCAGCAAGGCATGGTAGGACACGCCATGGTGGCGGGATCGCTGCACGTGGTAGGGGCGCTCATTCTCGGCGCATTGGTTTAGGGAAGGCTAAGGAAGGAGTAGGACCAGATGAGTTTGTTCAAACGCATTCAAAACTTATTTGCCAAGCATGAGCCGCCTGCGCCGGAAAAGAGCATCCTGACAGTAGGACCCGGTGACGTGGTGGAAGTCTCGCTTGTTACCTACCAGGTCACGGGTAAGTCGACCAATGCGAGCCGCAACGCGACGATGCTGACTTTGCAGGATGGAACGACCATCCGCTACTTATACATCGAAGAACGCGAAAAAACGATTTTTCAGCTTTACAGCGTCATCGACGGCCGCCTCGATTCGGTTGACGAGGTGCCGACCACGATTGAAATGGACGATGTGACGTACCATCTGGAGGAGCAGTACAACGGAAGAGTCCAGGTGGTTGGCAAAGCGCCGTTCCATACGTCCGGCGAGCAGTACATCTGGCAGTTTCAATCCGATGGCCGCGAGCTGCTGCGGATCGAATGGCAGGATGGAAGATTCATGCTGTACGAAGGAGAGGCGGTATTGCCAGCGGATGTGCAGGTACTTCGCGGAACGTAAGGAGGGGTGGGCATGCCGAACGATTGGATGAAATGGATCAAGCTTTTGCTGATTCCGGCGGTGCTTCTGCTGTCAATGGCCGGCTGCGGCAGCCCCGCGATTGGCGAGAGCTATCCGCTCGAATCCGTCTCCACAAAAGATAACGGGCAGACGTCGCGCATTTACCGCGCTGAAAACAAGACGGTGCCTGAGGTAGCGAAGGAGCTTGCTGAACAGAAGCAGCCGGACGAGATTTCCAAAGAAGATGCAGAGCACATGTTCCTCATCTACCCTGACGAGCTGTACCATTTGCAGCAAGATCAGGCGAAGCCGTCCGACACGCTGATTGAGGTCGATACGAAGGAGTACGTCCGGGAAAACTACGATTCGTCCTTTTTACAGGGCTACATCCTGGCCAGCGTCCTCGACGACCTGTTCGATGGACATAAAAAAAGCTCGAAAGGCAGCTATCGCGGTTATTCGAGCAAGGACATTTACAAGCCGACAGGCAGCTACCACGTGCCGTCCGAGGCGGAGAAAAAGGCTGCGCCGCCGATCACGAAGGAAGGCACGGGCAGCATTACAAAGCGCAGCGACAGCAAGAAGAAGAGCAGCGCTAAAGTCGGCCAGGACGGCAACCTGTTCAAAAAGCAGGATACGTCGTCTAGCGGGAGCACAGGCAAAATTATTCGCTCGTCCGACAGCAACTCGTCCGTTTCCTCGAAAAAATCCTCGGTTTTTACCAAGCCGAAAAGCAAGTCGCCTCCGCGCACGAAGGTAGGAAGCTCCGGCAGAATTACGAAACGCAGATAAGCGCAAGACCAACCCGCTGACAAGGCGGGTTTTTTTGCGTGCCTGAACAAGCGGCGGCCCTGCCTTAAAAAAATTTCGCTTGTTCCAACAATGTTTTGTAATCAATTTTTCATAAAGCAAAGCATGGAAGCTCTGTTGCGTTTGTAAGATGTAGAGTACACGAAAAACCGGGGAAAGAAAGCGAGGCAGCCTTCGACTTGTGAAAGCGATTTCCAAAGCTGCTTTCTCGACTTTTGTTTGGCAGTGACGAAAACATGATTGTTTATCGACAAAAGAAGAAGGGATGTGCGTCCAACATTCGACAGCCTTTGTTAACAGCTTTCGCTATGATGACATTGTGAATATATAAAGACGACATGCAAGTGGATAGCGGAAGGGAAACTTGGCGGAAAGGAGCGCATCACGATGCTGGAAAAAATTCTCGAATTGCGTGCACAATCCAAATCCATCGCACAAATTGCCAAAGAATGCGGGTTGACCATAGGCCAGGTAAAATATCGTCTGCAAAAAGACAGGGCGAAGGTGGAGCGTGTGTCGTCGGAGAATCGACAGACGCCTTCGCGGCCATCCCTACGAGACGGGGATTGGCAGCTTCCGGCCTTTTACGGGCGGGATATCGTCAAAGTAATGGCGCAAGGTCCGACCGTACTGTTCGTCTACTGGGAAATCACCTGGCCACGAATGAGAATGGTGGCATCGTACTTACGGGCAGATTTTCGCCATATTCAAAAGGGATTGCGCTTGTACGACGTGACGGAGCGCCTGTTCGATGGCCAAAATGCCCATTCTGTCAGAGACATCCTGGTGAACGAGGATGCGCACTCCTGGTACGTGTACGACGTGTTGCCAGGGCGGACGTATATCATGGACTTCGGTTTATTTGAGCATGGCCGCTTTTGTCCGATTTTGCGCTCGGATGTGGTCGTGACTCCGCGAAATACAAAAGCTGCCTGGGGAGAGCCGTTGGTGGAGCCTGCACCCGATCCTTCAACACCTGCCTGGTTTGAGAACTTTTCCTCGTATTCCCTCTATTCGAAAACATCCAAATAAGTGAGGTGTCCACTGTGCATAACGGTTATCTCTCCCTCGTGCTGCACGCCCACATGCCTTACGTACGGCACGGGGACCGGGACGATCGCCTGGAAGAGCGCTGGATGTACGAAGCCATGCTGGAATGCTACATCCCGCTGCTCATGGTATTCGACAAGCTTCTCTCGGACAAAATCGCTTTTCGCATGACGCTTGCCTTGTCTCCTACCTTGCTGTCGATGCTCGACGACGAGCTTATCGTGACGCGGTTTCGCGCGCATCTCGCCAAAACGGTGGAGCTGGCAGGCAAAGAAGTAAAGCGTGCGGCGAACAACCCGCAAGAACAGCGCATCGCCAAAATGTACCTGGAACGGTTTCGCGGGATCGCCTCGTTTTGCAGCAAGCTGGATTACCGGCTCGTCGAAGGCTTCAAGCGGGTCGCCGACAGCGGCTGCCTGGAGTTGATTACATGCGCGGCGACACACGCGTTTCTGCCTTTTGTAGAAACCGAAGAAGCGATTTTGGCGCAGCTTCGGGTAGGGCTCGACACCCACGAACGAATCCTGGGCAGGCGCCCGCGCGGAATCTGGCTGCCGGAGTGCGGCTATACGCCAGGGCTGGATCGGCTGCTGAAAGAGGTAGGGCTGCACTACTTTTTCGTCGACTCCCACACGATTGAGCACGCAACGCCCCAACCGAGAAGAGGCGTGCTCGCCCCGCTCGGCACTGGCCATGACGTGGTGGCATTCGCCAGGGATGAAGTTGCTTCCAGCCAGGTGTGGAGCTCCTCCAACGGCTATCCCGGCGACTACGATTACCGGGAATATTACCGGGATATTGGCTTCGACAGGGACATGGACTACATCGAGCCGTACATCCACCCTGCCGGCATCCGCATACATACCGGGTTGAAATACCACCGGATCACGGGACCCCATGGGGAAAAGCAGTTGTATCAGCCGGACTGGGCGCGGGAAAAGGCCGCTTCGCATGCAGGCCACTTCCTGTACCACCGGGAGCGCCAGGTCGAAGCGGCGGCAGCGTGGATGGACCGCAAGCCGCTGGTCGTCGCCACGTACGACGCCGAGCTGTTCGGGCATTGGTGGTACGAGGGGCCGCAGTTTCTGGACTATTTGCTGCGCAAGACCGCGTGCGATTCGCAAACGGTGAAGCTGATTACCCCGTCGGAGTACCTCGCGGAGTACCCCGAGCAAGACCGCGGATTTTTGCCGATGTCGACCTGGGGACGCAACGGCTACGGGGAAGTGTGGCTGAATGAAAAAAACGGCTGGATTTATCGGCATCTGCATCAGGCGGAGCGCGACTTGATTGAGGCCGTGACCGCTTTTTACGAGAACGGCGGGCAGGAGCCAGAGCACGACGAGCTTGCCAGCCGCGCCTTGCGCCAGGCGGCCAGAGAGCTGATGCTGGCACAAAGCAGCGACTGGGCGTTCATCCTGGATGGGCAAACCGTCGTCGAATACGCGGTGCGCCGGACCCACGATCACCTGGCGGGCATGCGCGAGTTGCTCGCGATGCTTCGCGAAAACAGACTGGACATAGAGAAAATTGCCCAGATGGAGACTGCTTTCCCGATTTTTCCCCACATGGATGAGACGTACTATTTGCCTAAACAAACGCATAGAGTGAACGTATCGCGTCAGCTAGTAGCGGCAAGCAAAGGGCCGGAGCCGGCCGGAGTCGTCCTGATGCTGGCCTGGGAATTTCCGCCGCACGTGGTGGGCGGGCTCGGCCGCGCCGTCTACGATCTCGCCCGGCATCTGGTGCGCCAGGGCCTTGAGGTGCACGTGCTGACCCGGGCATCGGATTGGAGCGTGGCGGAGGAAGTCATGGATGGTGTCCACGTACACCGTTTGCCGACGTACATTCCCGCAGAGCAAGAAGACTTTCTGTCATGGGTGTTCCAGCTTAACCTGGCGATGGCAGATGCCACCGAACGCTTGTGGAATAGCGGCGTGCGGCCTGACATCATTCACGCCCATGACTGGCTGGTCGGCTGGGCCGCCATGGAAATCAGGGAGCGCTACTCGCTGCCGCTCATCAGCACGATCCACGCCCTGGAGCACGGGCGGCACCAAGGGATTCACACGCCGTTTCAGGAGCGGATTCACGAGAGCGAGCGAACACTTGCCCACGCTTCGGATCGGGTCATTGTTTGCAGCCACTACATGGCAGAGGAAGTGCGGCGGCTGTTCGGCATCCCCGAGTCGAAGCTGCGCGTCATATACAACGGTGTCGATCTGGCTCCGCCGCCAGCATTCGACAAAGGCAAGCTGCGCGAAGAGCTGTCGATTGGCGACGGGCCCGTCCTCTTTTTTGTCGGGCGTCTGGTGCAGGAAAAAGGAGTCCACCTTCTGCTCGAAGCGATGGCCAGACTGCGCTACGAGTTCGGCCACGCCACGCTGCTCATTGCGGGCAAAGGGCCGATGCAAGGGCAGTGGCAGCGGCGCGCAGAAGAGATGGGCATAGCGGACCGCGTGAAGTTTCTCGGCTTTGTCGACGACGCACGGCGTGACCAACTGTTTTTGCTGGCTGATCTCGCGGTTTTCCCCAGTCTGTATGAGCCATTTGGCATCGTGGCTCTGGAAGCGATGGCGCTGGGAGTGCCGGTTTTGGTGGCCGATACGGGCGGGCTTCGCGAAATCGTCCGGCACGGAGAAAACGGAGCGACGATGTACGCGGGAAATCCGGATTCGCTCACCGATCAGCTTCGCTGGCTTTTACAGGACCCGGAAAAACGGCGTCAGATGGCGCAAACAGCGCAAAACGACGTCTTGCACCATTACAACTGGACGGCTTTGGCGACCCAGACCATAGAGGAGTACCGATCGCTTGGCGTAAACCGTCTGGCGCTATCGGAGAAATAAGCACAAACAGCGCATGCTCGCAACGATGATGAAGGAGGAAGGAAAAAAGATGAAGGCAGTAATTATGGCTGGTGGTAAAGGTACACGTCTACGTCCGTTAACGTCCCATACTCCAAAACCAATGGTGCCACTCTTGAACCGGCCGTGCATGGAGTACACGATCGATCTGTTGAAAAAGCACGGAATTACAGAGATTGCAGTCACGCTCCAGTATCTGCCTGATGTCATCCGCGATACGTTTGGCGATGGTTCGCGCTACGGTGTTTCCCTCGTGTACTTTGAAGAGACGACGCCGCTCGGAACGGCGGGCAGCGTGAAAAACTGCGCCGATTTTCTCGATGAACGGTTTCTCGTCATCAGCGGGGATACGCTCACAGACATTGATCTGACGGCGGCGATTCGCTTTCATGAGCAGAATGACGCCCTGGCTACGCTGATTCTCACCCGTGTGGAGACGCCGCTGGAGTTCGGCGTCGTCATGACGGACGAACGCGGGCGAATCACCCGTTTCCTGGAAAAGCCAAGCTGGGCGGAAGTGTTCAGCGATACGGTCAACACCGGGATGTACGTCTGCGAGCCGGAAGTGCTGTCTTATATAGAAGAAAAAAAAGAAGTCGATTTCAGCAAAGAAATTTTTCCGTACTTTTTACAGGAGCAAAAACCGCTCTACGGCTACGAAGCGAGCGGGTACTGGTCGGATATCGGCTCTCTGGAAGTATATCGCCAGGCACAGTTTGACCTGCTGGACGGCCGTGTCAACCTGGAGATCAAAGCCCAGGAAATTGCCCCGCGCATTTTTCTGGAAAATCACGTCCGTGTCGACTCTTCCGTGCGGCTGGAGGGGCCGGTTTATATAAGTGAAAATGTACACCTGCAGGCGGGAGTGGAGGTCGGGCCTTATACCGTGCTCGGAGACAACACCGTCGTCTCCTCGGGAAGCAAGCTGTCGCGAGCGATCTTCTGGGAGAACAACGTCATCGGGAAAAAGACGGAAATCACCGGGACCACACTCTGCCGCAATGTCCGCATTGCCGATTGCGTGCAGACAGGAGACGGTGCGGTCATCGGCGACAATTGCCTGATCGGCGCGAAATCCGTCGTGAAGGCAGGCGTCAAGATTTGGCCGGACAAGGAAGTGGGAGAAAGCGCGATCGTGACGACTTCTCTCATCTACGGCATGAAGCAGACGAAAAATTTGTTCGGAAACAGCGGGATCAAAGGCATCGGCAATATAGACATCACGCCGGAGTTCGTGACGCGGCTCGCTGCCGCATATGCCTATTTGCAAAAGCCCGGCAGCAAAATCGCGCTGTCTGCGTGCTCGCATCCTTTTGCCCAGTTGCTCAAGCACAGCATCATGACGAGCTTGTGCTCCTCGGGCATTGACACGGTGGATCTCGGCGTTGGCAACTCCCCGCTCATCCGCTACGGCGTCCGCTCGCTCGCGTGCATCGGCGGCATCCATGTATTCATGAATGAAAACGGAGACGAAAAAGAGATCGTCCTCCAGTTCATCGACCAGAAAGGGTTGCCGATCTCGCGCGACATGGAGCGGAAAATCGAAAATGCCTACTGGCAGGAGACGTATGTGCGCAACCTGCACCATTTGGGCGAGCTGCACGTCGAGCATCAGGTCCAGGAAGCTTACTTGCGCGCCTTGGCCGAGCAGCTTGATGTGCCATCCATCCAGCGCCAGCGTTTTCACCTGTTGATCGACAGCGAAACGCGGTTTTTCCCGACTTTTCTCGCCCCGCTGCTTCACGATCTGGGCGTGACGGTCACGTATGGAGCGATCCAGGACGGCATCAGCAAAAAGAAAGCCGATCTCGGCATACGCCTGGACAAAAACGGAGAAGCGTTCGCCTTGTTCACCGAGGAAGGCGCGAAGCTGTCGACGGAGCAACTGCTGGCCTTGCAGCTTTTGGCTTGCAGCGGTCGCCACAAGCGGATCGGCTTGCCAGTCAGCGCGCCAGCCGAGCTGGAGCACCTCGCCCAACTGCTGCAAATCGAGGTCGTGCGGACGAAAGTAGCGCCGCGCGCGATGATGGAGGTAGCGTCCGACGAGCGTTTCCATCCGCTGTTTGACGCGGTGTACAGCCTGATGAGCATTCTGTCCTACCTAGCCCAGGAGGAAAAGCCGCTCAGCGTGCTGCTGGAGCTTCTGCCTGCGTGCCATATGGAGCGCAAAACGGTCTTTTGCCCATGGGGAGCGAAAGGCAAAGTGATGCGCAAAGTGCTGGAGGAAAACAAAGGCAAGCTGCTTGAACTCATGGACGGAATCAAGGTTTACGATACGAACGGCTGGGTGCTGATTTTGCCTGACTCGGAAGATTCGCACGTCAAGGTCATTTCGCAAGGAGCGACGGCAGAAACGGCGGCAACGCTCGCCTCCTCCTACGCCAGACGGATTGCGGAGTATCAATGAGGAAAAAGAGAATCGACAGCCTGAGTACGGGAAGGAAGGATGTGAAGGCATGCCGAGACCGCTCGTCGTCGGGAACGGGAAACTTTTGATTAATTTTGACGACAGGCTGCACATGCGCGATCTTTACTATCCGTATGTAGGCCAACTGAATCATGTCGGCGGACATTTCAGTAAGCTGGGAATCTGGGTACAGGGACGGTTCTCCTGGCTCGATGAGGATGGCTGGAAGCGGCAGCTTGGCTATGACCGGGAGTCGCTGGTGACAGATGTTCATGCCCATCATGAGCATCTGGCCGTCTCCTTGCAGATGGCAGATGGCGTGCACCAGCGCGATCCGATTTATTTGAAAAAAGTGTGCGTCCGCAATCATGCCAACGAGGCGCGGGAGATCCGGCTGTTTTTCAACCACGACTTCAGCCTGAACGAGACGGAGGTCGGGGACACCGCCGTGTACGACCCGATTCTCTCCACTGTCTATCACTACAAACGCAACGTGTACATGATGGCCAACGGCAAAACACCGGAGGGCGGAATCGACCAGTTCAGCGTCGGCATCAAGCGGTTCAACTATGCGGAAGGAACGTGGCGCGACGCGGAAGATGGGCTGCTCGCCGGCAATCCGATCGCGCAAGGCTCTGTGGACAGCACGATTTCGTTTCGCTTGCTGCTGCAGCCGCACGAGGAAAAAACGATGTACTACTGGCTGTGCGTCGGGGATTCGTACGACGCCGTGAGAACGCTGAACCAGTACGTGCTGGACAACGACCCGGATCGGCTGCTGGGCCGGGTAGCCGTGTACTGGCGGCGCTGGGTGAACAAGGAAGAGCGGGATTTCGCCGACCTTCCCCCGGAGGTCGTCCATCTGTACAAGACCAGCTTGCTTCTCGTGCGGACGCAGATCGACCAGAACGGAGCGATTCTCGCCGCGAACGACTCCGACATCCTCCAGTTTAACCGCGACCACTACAGCTACATGTGGCCGCGGGACGGGGCGCTGATCGCAAGCGCCATGGCGAAGGCCGGCTACACGGGAACGGTCGCTCCGTTTTTTACGTTTTGCGCGCAAGCCTTGAACGAAGACGGCTATTTGCAGCACAAATACAACCCGGACGGCTCTGTCGGCTCCAGTTGGCATCCGTACGTCGTAGACGGCGAAGTCCAGCTCCCGATTCAGGAGGATGAGACGGCTTTGGTGCTGTACGCCCTTTGGGAGCAGTACAAGAGCGGCAAGCAGATTGAAGACTGCCAGGCGCTGTATGCGACACTCGTTCGCCCGGCTGCCCGCTTTTTGCTGGAATACGTTCACCCGACCCTGGAGCTGCCGAAGCCGAGCTATGACTTGTGGGAGGAGCGGCGCGGCATCTTCACGTTCACGAGCGCCACGGTGTACGCGGGCTTGATGGCTGCGGCGCGGTTTGCGCAACTGTTCGGCGACGACCGCCGCCACAAGCGCTACGAGGACGGGGCGAAAAGCATTCGCGCCGCTATGGAAAAGCATTTGTACGACCCGGGGATCGGCCGGTTTTTGCGCGGCATTTACTTGCGCCCGGACGGAGGCGTGGAAAAAGACTTTACGGTGGAAAGCAGCCTGTACGCGCTGTTTGCCCTCGAAGTTTTCCCGGTGGACGATCCGCGCGTGCAGCGCACGATGGAGGCTGTGAAAAAGAGCCTGCGGGTCGACACGGAAGTAGGCGGCTTCGCCCGCTACCAGGGCGACTACTACTTCAAAAAGTCGCACGATATTGCCAGAGTGCCGGGAAACCCGTGGATCATCTGCACGCTATGGGTGGCGGATTGGGAGATCGCCAAGGCAAAATCGCTCGAAGAATTGCAAGAGCCGAAAAACAGGCTTCTGTGGGTCGTGCGCCATTCGCTGCAAAGCGGCGTGCTGTCCGAGCAGCTTGACCCGTATTCGGGTGCCCCCGTATCGGTTGCGCCTTTGACCTGGTCTCATGCTACGTTCGTAGCTACTGTTCTGCGTTATTTGGAAAAAGTGAATGAGTTGCGCTAACGAGGGGAGAGATGGAGATGACCGCAATCCGTTTCGGTACGGACGGCTGGCGCGACATCGTGGCGGACGGCTTTACGATGGAAAATGTCCGCATAGTCGCGCAAGCTATCGCCAGCTATACAAAAGAAATCGGCCAACAGGAGCAGCCGATTTTGGTCGGGCACGACACGCGTTTTCTCGGTCGGCGATTCGCCGAGGAAATCGTCAGCGTGCTGGCCGCGAACCAGATACGCTCTTACCTGGTCAATGAGGCGGCCCCTACGCCTGCTGTCGCTTTCGGGGTCAAGCATTTTGCCGCCAGCGGAGCGATCATGGTCACCGCCAGCCACAATCCGCCTGAGTACAACGGCATCAAATACATTCCCGAGTACGCAGGTCCGGCGACGCCGGAAATTACCGCCCGGCTGGAAGCTTGGATCAGCGAGATCGCATCCGCCAAAGAGGTGCCGACGGTTTCTTTGGCAGATGCGACCCGCGACAGGCTGCTGCAAGTGATCGTGCTGCGGCCCCATTACGAGGCGCATCTGCGGCGCATCGTCAACATGGACATTTTGCGCGGGTCGTCCCTGCACGTGGTGGTGGATGCGATGCACGGGGCAGGCATGGGGTATGTCAGCTCGCTTTTGGCAGAAGCCGGGGTGAAGACGATCGGCATCCGGGAGACGCCAGACGCGGCTTTCGGCGGGGATTTGCCTGAGCCAAATGACAAGCATCTCGGCTTGCTGAAAAAAGAAGTGCTGGAACGCAAGGCGACACTCGGGCTTGCCAATGACGGCGACGCTGACCGCTTCGGCGTCGTGGATCGGTTTGGACAGTACATTCCGCCAAACGATGTGCTCGTCCTGTTGACCTATCACCTGGTGAAAAACCGCAAGCTGACCGGGCGCATCGTGCGCACGGTAGCGACCACGCATTTGCTCGACCATATGGCAGAGCGCTACGGGCTGGAACTGGTGGAGACGCCGGTCGGCTTCAAATACATCGGGGAACAAATGCGCAAGGGAGACGTCCTGATCGGCGGCGAGGAGAGCGGAGGCGCGAGCATTCTCGGCCATATCCCGGAAAAAGACGGGGTGCTGATTAATCTGCTGCTCGCAGAGCTGGTCGCCTATGAAAACAAGGAGATCGACCAGATTTTGCGCGATGTGTACGATCAGTTCGGCGAGCTGTTCCATACGCGCATCGACATGCGGCTTGCGGAAAAAGACAAGTGGATTTCGCAGATAGTGACCACGCCGCCGGAACGGATCGGTCCGTACGCGGTGCAAGGGATCAACCGGATGGACGGGATCAAGCTGCTTTTGGAAGAAGGGCACTGGGTGCTCATCCGTCCTTCGGGCACGGAGCCGCTGGTGCGCATCTACTGCGAAGCGACGAATGCGACTTCGCTTTCCAAGCTGCAAGAAGCGATTCGGGACTGGTTTTCGGAAATCAATGTATGAGCCAATAGCAAGGAAGAGCGGGCACATAGCTGCCTCGTTCTTCTTTTTGCGTTTTCGGCCGCTTGGGAGTTTTTTTGCTTACGGGGTTTTTAAAAAAAATTCATTTTGCTAGAATCAACATAAAGAAGCCGGTATGGAATGAAAGATGGGGACCTATGCGCATTGACCGAGAAGTGTTGCAAGCTTTTTTGAAAGAAGTAAAGATAGAAAGCCAGTCGCCTGACGATCCGGTCGTCGCCCTGCACATCCCCTATCCGTGGGAGTTGGTCGGCACCGGCAACTACGCCGCCGTCTTTGCCCATCCCGATTATCCGCGTGTGGTCATCAAGCTGTACGCCCCAGGCAGACCAGGCTGGGAGCAGGAGATCGAGGTGTACAAAAAGCTCGGGGAGACGCGCTCGTTCCCGATGATGTACGACTATGGCGAAGGCTATCTGGTCATTAAACGAATCAACGGCATTTCTTTGTTTGACTGCGCTCGTTTTGGCATCCCCATCCCGCCTCAGGTGATCGAGGACGTGGAGCGGGCACTGAAGGAAGCGCGCGAAAAGGGGCTGTTTCCGCACGACGTCCACGGCAAAAACGTGCTGATGGACCAGGGGCGGGGGTACCTCATTGACGTCTCGGACTACTACAAGAACGTTCCGGACAGCAAATGGCGGGATTTGCGCAAGGCGTACTACAAGATATACCTTCCGTTTTTGAAGGACCGTGGCTGGAAAATTCCGTTGTGGGTGCTCAACGGGGTGCGCAAAGGGTATCGGCTGTACAAAAAGGCGAGGCGCTTGTTCACGTGAGCGCACTCTGGTAAAATGAGCATTTGACATTGTGTTTTCATGGCTGGTCGAAGCAGATGAAGGAGGACGTTCCATTGTTGTATTTTCTTATTGCGGCTGTGATTATTGGACTGGATCAGTGGACCAAGCACCTTGTAGTGAACCATATGGAGCGGGGAGAATCCATCCCGTTGATCGCGGATGTGTTTCATCTCACCTCGCACCGCAACATGGGGGCCGCGTTCGGCATTTTGCAAAATCAGCGCTGGCTCTTTATTGTCATTACGGTTGCCGTCGTCGTCGGCATCGTGTATTCGCTGATCCGCCTCGGCAAAAAACAGCCGCGCGCTTCTTTCGCATTGTCCCTCGTGTTGGGTGGGGCCATCGGTAATTTTATCGACCGCGCAACGACCGGACAAGTCGTGGACTTTTTGGATTTCACCCTGATTAACTTCCCGATTTTCAACGTCGCGGACATGGCGATTACGATCGGCGTCGGCATTTTGCTGTTGGATGTCTTCCTGGAAGGCAGGAAAAGCGGACGGTAATGCCCGTTTCGGGTGATACGAAACGGGGTACGGACAGTAACTTTGTGAGGAGACAAACATGAACGACACGCAACTATTCGAACGTTATGATTGGAACGTGGAGCCTGAGGACGCAAACGAGCGGATCGACAAGTTCATCACGCTGCAAAATGAAGACTGGTCGCGCTCGCAGGTACAGGCGTGGATCAAGGAAGGTCGCGTAACGGTAAACGGGGAGCCGATCAAGAGCAACTACAAGCTGCAGGCAGAAGATGAGGTTACGCTGCGCGTTCCGCCGCCAAAAGAAATGGCAATCAAGCCGGAGCCGATGCCGCTTGAGATCGTCTACGAGGACAGCGACGTCGTCGTCGTCAACAAGCCGCGCGGACTGGTGGTTCACCCTGCTCCGGGGCATTACAGCGGTACGCTCGTCAACGGACTTTTGGCGCACTGCAAAGATTTGTCCGGCATTAACGGCGTCCTTCGCCCGGGAATCGTGCATCGCATCGACAAGGACACGTCAGGGCTGCTCATGGTAGCGAAAAACGACAAGGCGCATGTCGGCCTGGCTGAACAGTTGAAGGAGCACTCTGTGACGCGCACATACATCGCGATCGTCCACGGGGTCATTCCGCACGAGATGGGCACGATCGACGCGCCGATCGGACGCGACCCGAAAAATCGCCAGCAGATGGCGGTCGTCTTTGAAAACAGCAAGCCTGCTGTGACGCATTTTATCGTGCTAGAGCGCTTCAAGGAATACACGCTGGTGGAGTTGAAACTGGAGACGGGCCGAACGCACCAAATTCGCGTCCACATGAAATACATCGGCTATCCGCTGGCGGGCGATCCGAAATACGGACCGAAAAACACGCTGGAGATCGACGGACAGGCTCTGCATGCGAAGACGCTCGGCTTTACTCATCCGCGCACGCAGGAGCGGCTGGAGTTCGAGGCGCCCATGCCGAAAGATTTGAGCGATCTCGTAGACTTTCTCAGACAGGCGTAAAAGACGGGAGGAAGGCAAGTGCTGAAAAGACTGGCGCATGTGACGCTGTACGTTCGCGATTGCGAGGAAGCTCTGCAATTTTACACGGAAAAGCTCGGCTTTGAAAAACGGATGGACACGCGCATGGACGACGGCTCGCGCTGGCTGACGGTCGGCCTTCCCGGCCAGGAGCTGGAAATCGTGCTGCATGATCCGACCCACTGGCACCGGGAGGAGATCGCACGGGAGATGCTCGCGGCCGTCGGCAAAAACCCGATGTGGGTGTGGGAGACGGACGATTTTTGGCAGACGTATGAAACGATGCGTCAGCGCGGCGTGAAGTTTGTCAGCGAGCCTGTCGAAGTCGTCTACGGCATGGAAGCGATTTTTGAGGATTTGTACGGCAATCGCTTTTTGCTGCTTGCACCTGCGAGCTTGTGATCGTACATAAAGGCATAAAGGCTTTGGGATTCGAAAACGCTAGAAGAGGGCAGCCGTTTTTTTCTGGCGTTTTTTCAATCGAGTTTGGCGAGGAGGGGATACTCATGAACCGAATATGGCGCAAAGCGGTCTCTGTGGCGGCGATGCTCGGCATGCTGGCGCTTGCGGGTGGACAGTCCATGGCAGCCGAACAGGGGCAGCTCCCGGTCAGAAGCAACAAGGAAGTGACCGTTCCGGCGCAGATCGCTTTTACGAGCAACCAACAGTTGTACTTGCTGGACCTACAGGACAAAAATGGAGCGCCAAAGCCGATTACGAAAGACGGACTGGCGGAAATCGTCGGCTGGTCCGGTGATGGCCAATGGCTTTTGTTCGTGAAATACAAAGGAGCCGACCGTTATTCCGCCCCCGGCTACTTGTGGCTCGTTCGCGCGGATGGCAGCGGAGCGGTTCAGCTCGACGACAGGCCCGTCACGGGAGTGCCGAAATGGTCGCCGAAAAGAAACCAGGTGGCTTATATCGTCAATGCAGGCAGCAGCGAGCAGCCTCGAGGCGTGCTCGTGCTCAAGGAAGTCCGCGACAACGGAGAAGTGGCCGCAGGAGCTGCGACGCCTGCCGCTTTCTTCGACTTCACCTGGATGCCGGACGGAGAAGCGATTTTGACTTCCACAGAGGCGGGGAAAAACCGTCCGATGACGTTCGTCCTGCAAAATCTGGCCGGACAGCCATTGGCTACTTATCCGCTCGCGGAACCGCCCAATGTCGAAGAAGGCATTTACGCCCTGGCAGCCACAGGGATGAACGTATCGCCCGACGGCCAGCTCGTCGCCTACTACGTGCGATACAACGCCGCTTCGCTGTCTGCGGACGGCGTGCCAATCCAGTTGTTCAACCTGAAGCAGCCAGCGAAAAAGCCGATCGAGCTGGGCACAGGTCTGGCTTACCCGCAGTGGCTCTCTTGGACGGCGAACAGCCAGCAGCTCGCCTTCATCGACGGGACGGACCGGATGGCGACGCAAAACAAACATCTGAAGCTGGCAAATCGCGACGGCAAAGTCGTCTCGGCGAGCCCGGCTGACAGCGTGGATACGTATCCGGTCTGGACGGCAAAGCCGCCGTACACGCTGTTTTTTTCCAGAGGAAAAGCGACAAACTATGCGTTTGATCCGAAAAAGGTGATGGTTCCCGGCCAGCGCATCTGGGCGAGGGACGCGAACGGTGCGGAACAGCCTTGGACAAAAGGCGCGGAGCAAACGGCTGATTATTATCCGTCCCCGTCACCGGACGGCAGCAAGCTTTTGTTCCTGCGACTCGATCGGGCCAAGCACGGTTCGCTATTCTATCAGGCAGACGGAAAAGAAAGCGAGCTGGTCAAAGGCATTACAGGCGATATTGGCTACTACGCCAACTACTTGCCGGAATGGATCGCTGTCTATTGGAATAGTTAGATTTCTTTCCATTGCGTTGACACCGGGCTTGTTTCGTGACATAATCCTAATTGACGAATGGAACCTTTAAATCCAGTCCAGTGAGGCTGGCAAGGGCACGGAATGACAAGCAGGCATAGCGCGAGCTGGCCTCTTTGTCCGACGGCTTCTTGTCTCCTGACAAGGAGCCTTTTTTCGTAAAGCCACTGTTCCCGTCGAGGAGGGATCGAGATGATTAACAAAAGTGTCATCATGGATGAAGCGGCCATCCGCCGCGCGCTTACTCGTATCGCTCACGAAATTATCGAGCGAAACAAGGGTGTCGAGGATTGTATCATCGTTGGCATCAAGACCAGAGGGATTTACCTCGCGAAGCGCCTGGTCGAAAGAATCGAGATGATCGAAAACGTCAAAGTACCGGTCGGAGAGCTGGACATTACGTTTTACCGCGATGATCTCCAGCACAAGTCGGAGGATGCGGTGCTGCAAGGTTCGCAGCTTCCGGAGCAGATCACCGGAAAGACCGTCATTCTCGTGGATGACGTCCTCTATACCGGACGGACGGTACGCGCCGCTTTGGATGCGTTGATCGACAGCGGGCGTCCGCGGATGATTCAACTGGCGGTACTCGTTGACCGCGGTCATCGCGAGCTGCCGATTCGCCCGGACTTCGTTGGAAAAAATTTGCCGACGGCACGCACAGAAATCGTCGATGTGCAACTGTCGGAGGTAGACGTGATGGATATCGTGTCCATCCGTCAGCTCATCTAATTGAATGAATCCTCTTTAATAAGCGATCCCGTGAGGTCGACAAGAGGCAGGAATCTTCCCATGCGCATATGGTGAAGCTGGCCTCTTTGTGTCCGCACAAAGAGGCTTTTTGTTTGCCGAAAGAGCGAAAACAACAGCGACGAGAGGGAAGAATAAAGAAACACAGGGGGAAGATAAAGTCATGAGCCAAAAAAACTATGTAGACGTCGATGAAACACCACATATTTCCAAACTGCTGCCACTGTCCATTCAGCACTTGTTCGCGATGTTCGGATCAACCGTTCTGGTGCCGATCCTGACCGGGCTGGATGTCGCTACCGCCCTTTTGACAAGCGGGATCGGGACGCTCTTGTTCCTCTGGATCACCAAAGGGAAAATTCCGAACTACCTCGGCTCGTCCTTCGCCTTCATCGGTCCGATTATCGCAGTGACGGCGTCGCACGGAGTCGGAACGGCCTTGCTCGGCTGCTTCCTGTCAGGGATCGTGTACATCATCGTCGCAGGCATCGTGCAAAAGGCAGGCGTCAAATGGCTGGACAAAGTGCTGCCTCCGGTCGTCATCGCTTCGGTCATCGTCGTCATCGGGCTGAGCCTGGCTGGCGTAGCGGTAGACATGGCGACGAAGGTGACGGTAGACGGCCAGTCGCAAATGTCGCTGACTTCGATTGAAATTTCGCTGGTGACCATGCTGGTGACCATCCTGGCAGCGGTGATGCTGCGCGGTTTCCTTGGCCTGATCCCCATTCTGATCGGAATTATCGTCGGTTATGCGTACTCGCTCGTTCGTCACCCTGAACTGATTGATTTTCAAAAGGTTGTGCAAGCAAAAGTGTTTGCCGCTCCGCCGCTCAAGGTGGGCGAAGTGATGAGTGTCATCAGTGACGGTTCTGCCTGGATCGCGGCGCTCGTCATCGCGCCAGTCGCGTTCGTAACCCTGGCCGAGCATCTGGGCCACCTCTTGGTTACAAGCAAGGTCATGGATCGCGACCTGATGAAAAATCCGGGTCTGCACCGCAGCCTGCTCGGGGACGGGATCGCCACTTCCCTGGCGGCTTTCATCGGCGGACCGCCTGCGACGACATACGGCGAAAACATCGGGGTTCTGGCGATCACCCGCGTTTACAGCAGAGTGGTCATCGGCCTGGCTGCGGTATTCGCCATCCTGTTCGCCTTCAACGGCAAGATCAGCGCTCTCTTGATGACGATTCCGACTCCGGTGCTTGGCGGCGTCTCGATCATCCTGTTCGGGATTATCGCAGCGCAAGGCTTGCGGATGTACGTAGAAAACAAAGTGGATTTTGCCAACAAGCGCAACATGATCGTCGCGGCTGCCATCCTGGTAACGGGAATTGGCGGATACAAAATCAGCTTTGCCGGTGTCGGGTTGCTAAGCGACCTGACCATTGACAATATCGCTTTCTCCACCTTCCTGGGAATCTTCCTGCACCTCATCCTGCCGGGCAAAGAGTCGGCGATGGGGGAAGCGTCCCGCGAAGACGAAAAACAAATTGCCTAAAACGTTCCTCATTCCTTTAAATCCAGTCCCGAGAGGCTGGCAAGGCATAGAACGTCGTTTTGGCTGCCCAGAAATGGCGCCGGATCGGCTTCTTGTCTCGCTTGCCTTGCGACAGGCAACGTGAGCCAAGAAGCTTTTTTCTTTCGATAAAACAGGAAAAAACAGAGTAATCGGAGGGATTTCGATGAACAACCTAGCGCACCTGATTGGCTTGAAAGACTTGTCCAAACAACAGATCGTCCAGCTCCTGGACCGCGCGCATTACTGGGCCGAGAGACCGGGCGAGCAGGCAGACATTCTGCACGGCCGCTTCGTGGCGAATCTGTTCTTTGAAGCCAGCACCAGAACCCGCTTCTCGTTCGAGGTGGCACAAAAAAGACTCGGCGCACATGTGTTGAACTTCATTCCGGAAACCTCCTCAACCGTAAAAGGCGAGACGGTGTACGACACGATCCGCACGCTGGAAGCGATGGGCGTGGAAGCAGCCGTGATCCGCACGAAAAAAGAAGGACTGCTGCAAGAGCTCGCCCAAAGCGTTGACCTGAAGCTGGTCAACGCGGGCGACGGAACAAACGAGCATCCGACCCAATGCCTGCTCGACCTGCTGACCATGAAGCAGCAGTTTGGGATGCTGGAGGGCTTGACGGTAGCGATTATCGGAGACTTGCGCCATAGCCGCGTACTGGGATCGCACCTGCACGCCATGCCGAAGCTCGGGATCAATCTGCTGCTCGCAGGCCCGCCGACGATGATGCCAGCGCAAATTCCGCAAGGCGTCAAAGTCGTCGGCATGGAGGAAGCGGTTCAGACAGCGGACGTCGTCATGATGCTCCGCGTGCAACTGGAGCGCCACACCGAATCGCTCTACATCTCCAAGGAAGAGTATCACAAGGCGTTCGGCCTCACGCTTGAACGGGCCAAAATGATGAAGCCAGGCGCGGTCATCATGCATCCGGCCCCGGTCAATCGCGGAGTTGAGATTCACACCGATCTGGTAGAATGCGAAACATCCTTGATTCAAAAACAAGTAACCAACGGAGTCGCAGCTAGAATGGCTGTGCTGGAAACTCTGCTGAAAGGGAGCGAAACAAAATGGGAATCATCCTTGGCAACGGCAACGTACTAAATCAGGCGGGGGAACTCACTCCGGTAGAAATATTGGTAGAAGATGGACGGATCGCGGCGATGGGCGAAAAGCTCTCCCGCGACGGCCATGAATGGGTAGATTGCAAAGGCGGAATGATTAGCGCGGGACTGATCGACGTCCACGTCCACTTGCGCGAGCCAGGCTTCGAGCATAAAGAAACGATTGAGACAGGAGCAAAAGCGGCGGTGCGCGGCGGCTTTACCACGATTTCCTGCATGCCGAACACGCGCCCGTCCATCGACAGCGTGGACACGGTGACGTACATCTTGGACAAAGCGCGCGAAGCGGGACTGGCTCGCGTGATTCCGTACGGCGCGATCACCGTGCGCCAACTGGGCAAAGAGCTGACGGACTTCGCCGCCTTGAAAGAAGCGGGAATTTTTGCCCTGACCGATGACGGTGTCGGCGTGCAGTCGACCGCGATGATGAAAAAAGCGATGAAAAAAGCAGCCGAGCTGGGGCTGTCCATCGTGGCTCACTGCGAAGACGATGATCTGCTGATCCCGGGAGCCGCCCTGCACGACGGCGTGGTCGCAGCGCGCCACGGACTGCCTGGCATTCCTTCCGAGTCGGAGTCCATCCACGTCGGACGCGACATTTTGCTGGCGGAGCAGACAGGTGTGCACTACCACGTGTGCCACATCAGTGCCAAAGAATCTGTGCGCCTGGTGCGCGACGGAAAACGCGCCGGCGTCAACGTGACGTGCGAAGTGACGCCGCACCACCTGCTTTTGTGCGACGAGGACATCCCGGACAGCCTCGACACCAACTGGAAAATGAACCCGCCGCTTCGCTCCCGCGAGGATCGCGCGGCGCTGATCGCCGGACTCAAAGACGGCACGATCGACATGATCGCCACAGACCATGCGCCACACACCCAGGAAGAAAAAGCGAACGGCATGGCCCGCGCGCCATTCGGCATCGTCGGTCTGGAGACAGCCTTCCCGCTGCTCTATACGCACCTCGTGCAAACAGGCGAGCTGACTTTGCAAAGACTGGTCGAGCTGCTGACGGTGCAGCCAGCGAAAGCTTTCGGGCTGCCGTACGGACGCCTGGAAGTCGGAGCGGTAGCAGACGTGACCGTCATCGACCTTGCGACAGAAAAAACGATTGATCCGACCACCTTTGCGAGCAAAGGGACCAATACACCGTTTGCCGGATGGCCGTGCAAAGGATGGCCGATCCTCACGCTGGTAGACGGCAAGATCGTACATCAAGAGGCGTAGAGCCACACACGCCAGTGCCCCACGGAGAAGGCGGCTTTACCACGAAAATGAAGGAGGAGCATAGATGCGTGCAAGATTGATTTTGGAAGACGGAACGGAATTTATCGGAACGGCGTTCGGAGCGACGAAGGAATCCTACGGGGAAGTGGTGTTCAACACAGGACTGACGGGCTACCAGGAGGTTTTGTCTGACCCGTCCTACTGCGGACAGATCGTGACCATGACGTACCCGCTGATCGGCAACTACGGGATCAACCGCGACGACTTCGAAGCTGTTCGTCCGTACATTCACGGCTTCGTCGTCCGCGAGCATTGCGATATGCCGAGCAACTGGCGGAATACGAACACGCTGGATGAGCTGCTGAAAACATACGACATCCCGGGGATTGCAGGCGTTGACACGCGGATGCTGACGCGAAAAATCCGCTACCACGGCACGATGAAGGGCATGATTACGACGAGCGAAGCCCCGCTGGCCGAACTGCTCGCAGCCCTGAACAACACTGCCTTGATGACCGATCAAGTATCGCGCGTCTCTACGAAAAGCGTCTTCAGTTGCCCAGGTACAGGCCATCGCGTCGTGCTGGTAGACTTCGGCTCCAAACACGGCATCTTGCGCGAGCTGACCAAGCGCAACTGTGATGTGGTGGTCGTGCCGTACAACGTGACGGCGGAAGAAATTCGCCGCATCCAGCCAGACGGCATCCTGTTGTCCAACGGCCCTGGCGACCCGAAAGACGTGCCGCAAGCGATCGAAATGATTCGCGGCATCCTTGGGGAATACCCGCTGTTCGGCATCTGCCTCGGCCATCAGTTGTTCGCACTCGCCTCTGGCGCTGACACGATGAAAATGAAATTCGGACACCGCGGCGGCAACCATCCGGTAAAAGAGCTGCCGACCGGGCGCACATACATTACATCCCAGAACCACAGCTACGCCGTAAAAGAAGATTCGCTCGCAGGAACCGAGCTGGAAATTACGCATATCGCCCTCAATGACGGAACAGTCGAAGGGCTGCGTAACAGAGCGAAGAACGCCTTCTCCGTCCAGTACCACCCGGAAGCGGCTCCAGGCCCATACGACTCCGGCTACCTGTTCGACCAGTTTCTTGCGATGCTGGAAACCGCTAAGGAGGAAAAAAACTATGCCAAAACACGCTAACCTGAAAAAAATCCTCGTGATCGGGTCTGGTCCTATCGTCATCGGGCAGGCTGCCGAGTTTGACTACGCAGGCACACAGGCTTGCGAAGCGCTGAAAGAAGAGGGGATGGAGGTTGTCCTGATTAACTCCAACCCGGCGACGATCATGACCGATACAAACATGGCGGACAAAGTGTACATCGAGCCGATCACGCCTGAATTTGTAGCACGCGTCATCCGCCAGGAAAAGCCGGACGGACTTTTGCCTACGCTCGGCGGCCAAACGGGCTTGAATATGGCTGTCGCGCTTGCCGAAGCGGGCATTTTGGAGCAGGAAAACGTGAAGCTGCTCGGCACGAAGCTGGAATCGATCAAGCAAGCGGAAGACCGCGAGCTGTTCCGCGCCCTCATGAAGGAGTTGGGCGAGCCTGTGCCGGAATCGGTCATCGTCAGCACGGTAGAGGAAGCCGTTGATTTTGCCAACGAGATCGGCTACCCGATCATCGTGCGGCCAGCCTACACCTTGGGCGGAACGGGCGGCGGCATTTGTGAAGACGAAGAAAGCCTCCGCGAAATTGTCGCGAGCGGCCTGAAATACTCGCCGATTACGCAATGCCTGATCGAGCGAAGCATTGCTGGCATGAAGGAAATCGAGTACGAAGTCATGCGCGATGCCAACGACAACTGCATCGTCGTCTGCAACATGGAAAACATCGACCCGGTCGGCGTGCACACGGGTGACTCCATCGTCGTCGCGCCGAGCCAGACGCTTGCCGACCGCGAGTATCAAATGCTGCGCTCGTCTGCCTTGAACATCATCCGCGCACTCGGCATCGAAGGCGGCTGCAACGTGCAGTACGCGCTCGACCCGCATAGCTTCCAATATTACGTCATCGAGGTAAACCCGCGCGTGAGCCGTTCTTCTGCGCTCGCTTCCAAGGCGACAGGTTACCCGATCGCGAAAATGGCGGCGAAAATCGCGATCGGCTACACACTGGATGAGCTGAAAAACCCGGTAACTGGGCAAACGTACGCCTGCTTCGAGCCGACGCTCGACTACATCGTGAGCAAAATTCCGCGCTGGCCGTTTGACAAGTTCCAGTCTGCCAACCGCAAGCTCGGTACGCAAATGAAAGCGACAGGCGAAGTCATGGCGATCGGACGCACGTTTGAAGAATCGATCATGAAAGCGATCCGTTCCCTGGAGATCGGCACGTACCACATCGAGATCAAAGGAGCAGAGGAAATCAGCGAAGAGGAACTGAAGACCCGTCTGGTGCATGCGGATGACGAGCGACTGTTCCTCGTGGCAGAGGCGCTGCGCCGCGGCTGGACCATCGAGGAGCTGCACAGCCTGACGAAGATCGACCTGTTCTTCCTGCACAAGTTCCATAAAATGGTTGCTTTTGAACAGGAGCTGGCAAAAGGTCTGACGGCTGAGAAGCTGTTCGAAGCAAAACGGATGGGCTTCACAGACCGCAAAATCGCCGAACTGTGCGGCGAAACGGAAGAAGCAGTCCGCGCGCTGCGCAAGGAAAAAGGCTATGTTCCTGTGTACAAAATGGTCGATACGTGCGCAGCCGAATTTGAGGCGCAAACGCCGTACTACTACTCCAGCTACGAAGTAGAGGACGAGCGCATCGAAACAGGCAAAAAGCGCGTGGTCGTGCTCGGCTCCGGCCCGATCCGCATCGGCCAAGGGATCGAATTTGACTATGCGACCGTGCACGCTGTCTGGGCTTTGCGCGAAGCAGGCTACGAAGCCGTCATTATCAACAACAACCCGGAAACGGTATCGACAGACTTCAACACTTCGGACCGGCTGTACTTCGAGCCGCTGTACATCGAAGACGTGATGAACATTCTCGATGTGGAAAAACCGGAAGGCGTAATCGTCCAGTTCGGCGGCCAAACCGCCATCAACCTGGCTGACAAGCTGGCGGAACGCGGTATCAACATTCTCGGAACGAGCCTGGAAAACATCGACGCAGCGGAAAACCGCGAGAAGTTCGAAGCGCTCCTGCGCAGCCTCGACATCGCACAACCGCCAGGCAAGACCGTAACCTCCGTGGAGCAAGCAGTGGTAGCAGCGGAAGCGCTCGGCTTCCCGGTACTCGTTCGCCCATCCTACGTGCTCGGCGGACGCGCAATGGAGATCGTCTACAATCAGTCTGAGCTTTTGGAGTACATGGAAAAAGCAGTGAAGGTCAACCCGGATCATCCGGTACTGGTCGACCGCTACATGGTCGGGGTAGAGGCCGAAGTCGATGCGATCTGCGACGGGGAAAACGTCCTGATCCCGGGCATCATGGAGCACATCGAGCGCGCAGGGGTGCACTCCGGCGACTCCATCGCGGTCTATCCGCCGCAATCGCTGTCCCAGGCGATCAAAGACGAGCTGATCGAGATGACGACGAAGCTGGCGCGGGCGCTGCAAATCAAAGGGCTGCTCAACATCCAGTTTGTCATCTACAAAGATCGTCCGTATGTGATCGAGGTTAACCCGCGCTCGTCCCGTACAGTGCCATTCCTGTCCAAAGTGACAGGCATCCCGATGGCGAACATCGCGACCAAAGCGATTCTCGGTCACTCGATTGTCGACCAAGGCTTCACGCCTGGCTACCATCCGGAAGAGTCTGTCGTATCGGTAAAAGTTCCGGTGTTCTCCTTTGCGAAGCTGCGCCGTGTGGATATTACGCTCGGACCGGAAATGAAGTCCACCGGGGAAGTAATGGGACGCGAAAGCACCCTGGCCAAAGCGCTGTACAAAGGCTTGGTCGCCGCAGGCATGAACATCCCGACGCAAGGCACCTTGCTCGTAACGGTCGCCGACAAAGACAAGGAAGAGGCGCTCGCAATCGTGAAACGCTTCCGTCACCTCGGCTTCAAGCTGATGGCGACAGCGGGCACAGCGGATTATCTGGAACAGGCGGGCCTGCCTGTGACGCGTGTTAACAAACTGTCCGAGGGTACGCCGAATTTGCTCGACGTGATCCATACAGGCGAGGCCAACATCGTGCTCAACACGCTGACAAAAGGCAAAACGCCACAGCGCGACGGCTTCCGCATTCGCCGCGAAGCAGTGGAGAACGGCGCGGTTTGCCTGACGTCGCTGGATACGGCTGCGGCCCTGCTGCACGTACTGGAAACGATCACCTTCTCGACAGAAGCGATGCCTGCCCAACGCGCAGGTGCCAAAGTCGCAGCGGTGACTGTATAAACGAAACGGACCCAAGCCATGGCGGCAGGGAGAAAAAGGGGAGAGCAGTGTGCAACAACAACTGACAGATGTGCGGGAGCGTATGATTGTTGCGCTCGACTTTTCCACGATGGATGAAGTGAAAAAATGCCTGGAGCCATTGCAAGGGCATATCCGCTACGTAAAAGTGGGGATGGAGCTGGCCTATGCCGAAGGACCTGCCATCGTTACGTACCTGAAAGAAAAAGGGTTGAAGGTGTTCGTCGACTTGAAGGTGCACGACATCCCGAACACAGCCAAAGGCGCGATGAAAAGCCTTGCCCGTCTCGGAGCGGACATGGTCAACGTCCATGCGGCTGGCGGCGTGACGATGATGGCAGCGGCGAGGGAAGGACTGGAGCAGGGGACAGCGGCTGGCGCTCGTCGTCCTCTCCTGATCGGAGTGACGATGCTGACCTCTACAGGCGTGCAAACGATGAACCACGAGCTGGCGATTCCAGGTTCGGTGGAAGACGTAGTGGTACACTACGCGATGATGACCAAGCAGGCAGGACTGGACGGGGTTGTCGCTTCGCCGCTGGAAGTGCCGATGATTAAAAAGGCGGCGGGCGACTCGTTTGTCACCGTGACACCTGGCATTCGCCCGCTGGGGACAGACCAGGGCGACCAGACGCGGATTACGACGCCGGAACAGGCATTCCGCCTGGGCAGCGACTATCTCGTGATCGGACGCGCCATCACCGGAGCAAGCGATCCGGCAGGCGTATGGCAAAGCATTGTGGCAGCGGTCGAGGCAGATCGTGCGTAACAAGCATTCACGCGGGAAGGGATGGAAGAAATGACGACAACGACAACGGCGAAACAGATTGCGGCGCACCTTTTGGAAATCGGAGCGGTTCACCTGCGCCCGGAACAGCCTTTTACCTGGACTTCCGGGATCAAATCCCCGATTTATTGCGACAACCGGATTACGATGTCTTATCCGCATGTGCGTCGGGCGATTGCGGGCGCGTTTGCCGCGCTTATCAAGGAGCGTTATCCGGACGCGCAAGTCGTGGCAGGAACAGCTACGGCGGGCATTCCGCACGCGGCCTGGGTCGCGGAGCTGCTCGACCTGCCGATGATTTACGTGCGCGACAAGGCCAAAGGCCACGGCAGACAAAACCAGATCGAGGGTGCGCTGTCCACAGGGCAAAAAGTAGTGGTCATCGAAGACTTGATTTCCACAGGCGGCAGCTCCCTGAAAGCAGCACAGGCGGTTCAGGCAGAGGGCGGCGAGGTGCTCGGAGTCGTGGCGATTTTCAGCTACCAGTTCCCCGATGCCGAAGCCTTGTTTGCCGAGGCAGGCATTCCTTGCACGACGATTTCCCATTACACCGCACTGCTTGAGGCAGCGAAAGAGCAAGGCGTGATTACAGCCGAGCAGGAAACCGTGCTGGGCGAATGGCGCAAATCCCCGCGGACGTTTTTTGAATAATACGCTTATGGGCCAAAAGTTTGTGAAGAGTGGAGACAGTTGAGAAAACTGCTCCACTCTTTTTTTCCTGCTTTTTTTCGCACTGTTGCGGCGCAGGAATGGAGAGAGAAGCGTCTTTGCATTGGCTGACAGGTATTCGTGCTTTGCTCGCTGGCCTCTGGTCTTGAAAGTCCGCCGCTGCTTGCTTTTTTCGGCAAGCGGATTGTGAGTGCGGATCAGCTCAAACGTTTCAACCGGATTTGCACCCCTTCCGCTTCGTAATAAGCAGTGATCCACGGCTCATCGGCTTGCGATGCGGCCAAGTTTTCCGGAAAAAAGATGCCGGGTGTAGCGGCTTTGCCCCTCGCCCGCCAGTATGCGCTGGGCCTGGATGGCCGCGCCTGTCGCCGTCAGATGGGTCTGGCCATTTGGATCGCTGATCTCTACCTGGCGACGTATGCGAACGCCGCGCTGATCGCGTCCCTCGATTTGCACGACGACTTCGTGAGCCGCGCCCTGGCCCGGATTGTACAGGATGCTTTGCCGCACCTTTTGCCCAAGCAGCTTCCATAAGCCGCTGCGCACGAGCGAAACTAGCGCCGCCGTCGACCATTTCTGATCGAAAGCGATGCGGAAGCTGGCGGAGGTGACAGGCGGCGTCTGCACGAGCGTCAGGTGATCGGGAGTGTCCAGCCGATAGCAGTTCGTGCGAAAGCCGTTCGGGAACGTAACGGCAAGCGGCTCCGACATGGGCACGACCGTTCTCGCCGCGCCTTTCGTGTAGATATTGAACGGAATGGTCAAACGGTCCATGTAAGCAGCAGAATCCGACCCGGCCTTATCCTTGGTAGCGTACAGCGCAAAAATGTCGATCGTCACCTCTTGCAGGTCAGCGGAATGCAGTTTGCCGAACAGAGCTGGCGTGCCCCCCATCCAGCCAGAGGCGGAACAACCGGAGATTGAAGCTCGCTGCTGACCAGCCGGTCGATTGCGCGCGTGAATCGCTCGGTCCAGCGCGTAATGTCCACAAGCGGAATGCGGCGCGAGACGGCAGCAAGCAACAGGGCGTCGTCCGGATCGTTGACCGCGTTGACTATCAACGCCAAATCTTCGGGGGCGTGGGCAAGCGGATCTTGCGCTGTCGTGTCCACGAGCAGCGAATGCAGTCGCGGGGAAGCAAAAGGAAGCGGTTTTCCCGGATTTCTGCCGCCCAGCAGCAACAGTAGCTCCTGGTTTTGGCCGTGCAAAATTTTGGCGATTTGGCTGCCGACAGTCCCGAATCCGCCTGCAATCAATACTTTTTTCTCCGTTGTCTCACGCATGATAATCTCCTTGGATGAAATGTTCATTTATTTAAGTTTATTAACATAAAGGAGTTAAGAAAAGGGACGCTTTGTCCCTGGGTGTTTGTTTCGATGGCTACCCGTATGGTCGCTATAGTCGCTGTGAAAGGCGCTTGGATCGGTGCCGCAGTGGAGGGAGGAACCGGGAGAAAACGTTCAAGGTGCTTGTGCCTCCAACAAGGAAGTGGAGACTGCCCGCCTGTGGGGAAAGAGAAAACCGCATCCAAAGCCGGGGATTCTGGGGAGTCGTTCAAGGTGGACGCTTGAAAGCGCGTTTTTTCCCGCAGGCTCGGTCCGAGTCCAAAAGACCTCGCTTATTTCTCCTGGTTCCTCCACGGGTTGTAGATTTCAACGAATCACGACCAGCCGCAAAAATCAAACGCCTGTCTCACCCAATCGCTCTGCTAACATTCTTCCTCCACAAATTGGACGAGCTGCTTAAACAGGCTGATCGCCTCCGCAATTTCCAGACGGTAGTAAATCTCTGTCCCTTTCTTCTTAGCCTGAAGCAATCCAGCCTGCCGCAAAATTTTCAAATGATGGGAAACTGTCGGTCTGGACATGGGGATATGCTCGGCGATTTGAGAGACGTTCAAACTCTCCTTGTCAATCAGCAGAGCGACAATTTGCTGGCGAACCGGATCTCCTAGCCCTTGGAAATAAGGGCTCAATTGCATGAAAATTTGAATGGCCTTTTCGTTACAGGTTGGATGACTCATAGCCACACTCCGTTAATAAACTTAATCATTTGAACGTAGTATAAAGCTTCTTCCTTTTTTTTTGCAACACGAAAAAAAGCTGATTTTTCAAAGGAAAATCGCTCTGTCCCTCTCATGGGATAGATGTAATTGTAAAGAAAAACAGGTAATAGTAAGGGGGGTACAAAAAATTGAAGGAAGGTGCTTTGGTCATGAAGCAATGGTATGGGAGTACAGCCTCCCGAGAAACAAAGGGGAAAATCAGAAAAGTATTCAGTTTATGCGTTTTGGCGCTGGCGCTGCTCTTTTTCATCCCGAACACGGGGCTGGCAGTAGGAAAAGGGGCCCAAGGACCAGACGTCTATGTGATCCAAGGGATGTTGAAATCATTAGGTAGCTATTCGGGTCAAATCAATGGATACTACGACGATGTCACGGTGAGTGGTGTCAAGCATTTTCAGAAAAAGCACGGCTTGCCCGCAACAGGTTCTGTGGACAAGCGCACCATGCAACGGATGGTTTACGCCTATGACCGCGTAGTCTCAAATCCGCATCGCGGAAGCGGCGGCAAAGGCATCGGTGGCGGAGCAGGCCAAGGCGGCGGCAAAGGCATCGGTGGCGGAGCAGGCCAAGGCGGCGGCAAAGGCATCGGTGGCGGAGCAGGTCAAGGCGGCGGCAAAGGCATCGGTGGCGGAGCAGGTCAAGGTGGCGGAGCAGGTCAAGGTGGCGGAGCGGGCCAAGGCGGCGGAGCAGGCCAAGGCGGCGGAGCGGGCCAAGGTGGCGGAGCGGGCCAAGGTGGCGGAGCGGGCCAAGGCGGCGGAGCGGGCCAAGGTGGCGGAGCGGGCCAAGGTGGCGGAGCAGGCCAAGGTGGCGGTTTCGGCGGTGGTGCTGGTGAAGGCGGCGGAGCAGGCCAAGGTGGCGGAGTCGGCGAAGGAGAAGGTCGCGGCAAAGGCTACGGCGGCGGAGCTGGTGAGGGCGAAGGCCGCGGTAAAGGCATTGGCGGCGAAACTGGCGAAGGAGAAGGCCGCGGCAAAGGCATCGGCGGTGAAGCTGAAGAAGAGGAAGGCGGCAAAGGAACCGGCAACGGCGGCGGCACCGGAGAAGGCGGCAAAGGAAATGGCAACGGCGGCGGCACCGGAGAAGGTGGCAAAGGAAATGGCAACGGCGGCGGCACCGGAGAAGGTGGCAAAGGTAACGGCAACGGTGGCGGCACTGGAGAAGGCGGCAAAGGAAATGGCAATGGAGGCGGTAACGGAAACGGCTCCGGTAATGGAACTGGCAAAGACAACGGCAAAGATGCCGGGGACAATGAAGGAACCGGAAAGGACTAAGCCTGACTTGTCAACCAAAAACGCTTCGTTTCTCTCGCAGAGACGAAGCGTTTTTTTTTGCTTTCCGCCAATTCCAGCGACCCAAATCTTTCGAAAAACAGTTCCAAAGAAACAGCCGTCCGTTTCTTTCGGCCTCTGCTCATTTCCGACTTTCCATATTCTGATTGCAGGACGTTTGCATTATAATAAAGACGTCTACGCTCCTTTTTTTGGATAGGATGAAAGGCTTTTTACCTAGCATGAAAGTCATGCCAACGCAAGCTGCACATACATAAAAACGAAGTAAATGATGGCAGAGGATGAAGTACATGGCGAAAATAGAGATCATAAAAAGCATGCTGAGCGAGGACGAGGAAAATGCCCATGGATGGCTTCTGTTGGGGTTGGAGCATGCGGAGCAGGGGGATCGCACGGCAGCATTGCAGGCTTTTACGAAAGCTCTCACGTATGGAAACGAGAAGATAACAGGCAAAATTGCGGCAGAATTGCATAAGCTGCAAGGAGAATCCACGTTTTTTCCAGCGGAAAAAGGGAGCGAGTTTTGGCAACCCTCTACATACGGTTCGACGCCCGCTGTGCGGAATCAGGGGATGGAGACGAGCGATGGGCGTGAAACTGCGAAACACGCGGAGCGATTCGATAGCACGATCCGCTATCACTCGGTTGGCGGCTTGCATCCTATCAAAGCGGCGATTCACGATACGCTTTTCGCTCCCACCGGGCAGTTGGAGCGGCAGGCTGAATTTGTCCGGCAAAAGGGCGTGCTGCTTTACGGCCCACCAGGGTGCGGCAAGTCGTTGCTCGCCAAAGCGACGGCCGGGGAGTACGGCGCTCACTTTCTGCGATTGCCTGCAACACAGAGAGGAGAGGCTGTATTGGACAGGGCTGGTTCCGCTGCGTCTTCTCTCTTATGGCCTGCTGCTTCAAGAGAATCGACGCTTCTCGCTTTTTGGGACGAGCTGGATGGGACGCATTGCCAGCCGGGCGTTTTTTCCAACTATAGCAGCCCCCAGCCTGTTGAAAAGTGGCTTTCGCAGCTAGCAGAGCTGGGGAGCAGGCTGCTCATTTTGGGAGCGACAAATGTGCCATGGGAAATCGACCCCGCTTGGATGCGGGAAAGCGGCTTTGCGCACCTGCTTTTTGTCGGGCCACCTGACCGGGCCGCGCGAGAAGATATTTTTCGCCTGAAGTTGAAAGGCCGCCCCGCTGAGCCGCTTGATTACTCGCAACTGGCGGGATGGACCGAGTTTTATTCGGGAGCGGATATTGAATACGTGGTGGAGCTTGCGACCGAGCAAGTTTTGCATGACGTCTGGACAAAAGGCATCGAAAGACCGATCCAAATGAGCGACCTGCGCGAGTCGATCGCGGCTACTCGACCGACGACAATCGAGTGGCTCAGGACAATCAAGGAGCAGTTGCCAACGATCAACACAGATGGCGATTATGCGGCTGTGGAACAATATCTCGCTATGCATCGGCGCATTTAAACAAGGAGGACCGCATTCACGAAAAGCGAGTGAGGCGGTGCTCCTTTTTTGCGGAATAGAAAGAATATTGACGCAACGTCTGTCTTTCTATAATCTGAGGGTAATCGAGCAGATCCAGCAAATAATGGGAGGAATCGACATGAAGCTGTACGACATATCTCGCCCGCTAACGGCAGCTACGCCGACCTGGCCAGGTGATACCGCTTATCGTTATACCGTAAACTGGCCGAAGGCAGAGAGCGGCTCTGTCAATGTAGGAAAGCTCGTGATGAGCATCCATACGGGGACACATGTAGATGCTCCTTTTCATTTTGACGATGCGGGCAAAAAGACGCTTGAATTGCCGCTCGATCTGTATGTGGGAGCGGCGCGAGTCGTAGATGTGTCGGGACGCGCGAGCATTGGCGCTGACGATTTGGCGGGAGTCGATCTGTCAGGCGTGACGCGTTTGCTGCTGAAAACGTTGTCGTGGTCCGACCCCGAGCAGTTTCCCGCAGAGATATGCTACCTTCGCCCTGATTTGCCGCCGTATTTGGCCGAGAGAGGCATCCGGCTGCTCGGCGTGGATGTGCCTTCTGTCGACCCGCTGGCCAGCAAGGAGCTGCCCGCTCATCACGGCTTGCACCAGCATGGCATCTATATTTTGGAAGGACTTTTGCTGGACGCGATCGAGCCTGGCGACTACGAGCTGATTGCCCTGCCGCTCGCCCTGGCCGATGCCGATGGCAGCCCGGTCCGCGCCATCCTCCGCCGCTAAAGCGAAGACAGACGAAAAACCGTCTATACCGGGAAGCGGCATGCACGGTTCTTCTGTGCCTTTATCTCAACTTACGCCCTACTTGATTTGCAAAAGAGGGGAAGTTTTCTCGATGACATCCCAGTTCATGCCGCGCGCCTTCAGCCGCTCCAAAAACGGGATCGGGTCGATCAGCTCGGGTGGGATGCAGCCTGTTATGGTAAGCAGCCCCTCTGCCATCATGTCTACGGCAACGACAGGCGGGATGCCGGTTTGCCAGATCGTTGCCTGAAACTCGGTTTTTTGGAAAACCTCGTCATGATTGGCGATCGTGTAGACGTAAACTTCTTTTCGCTTGTTATCCTTTCTGCCTTTGACGAGCGCGCCGACACTCGAATAGCCGTGAATTTTTCCGGCGAGGTCAACGGGCTTCGGCATGGTCGTGACGACGACGTCGCGCGGGGCGACGCGCACCCCTTTTACTTCAATTTCCTCGTCGCTGTCCAGCCCCAAATAGCGCAATACTTTCAACGTATTGACAAACTCCGGGTGCAGGGCGTACTTGAAGTCGACGTATTTGCAGCCTTTTGCTCGCCCAATCGTCTCGCCGAGCGTGGTTGCTTCTTCATGCTCCACGTTGTAGCAGTCCAGCCAGCCGATCGGCTCTGGAAATTCAAATTCTTCCTTGTTGGCAAAAGGGGTAGGAAAGTACTGCTCGCCTTTGGAGGCGGTCCAGTAGTTCGGCTTCGCGAGGCATTCCTGAATGGCTGTCTGCGGGCTGAAATACGAGCAAAAGCCGTCGTAATCGACGACAGAATTATCTCCGTCCCGAATCAAGATCGCGTCCACTTCATCGAGCGCATCGACGGCGTAACGCGCAGCGATGTTGGAAAAACCGGGATCGCAGCCAAGTCCCATAATCCCCAAAATTCCCGCTTTCCGAAAACGGTCGTTCCAGGAAAGCTGCTTTTGCAGCCATTGCGGACCGCAGGAAGCTGTGTCAATATAGTGCGTTCTTGTGTGCAGACAAGCCTCCATGACAGCGAGGTTGTTTTCTGGCAAGCCAATATGCAATAAAAGGTCAATGTCGCCCAAAATGGATCGTACGCTGGATACGTCACGGGCATCCACGCGTTTTACCTGGATATCGACATCCGTCTCCCGGCGCAGCTCCTGAGCCAGCTCTGCCGCAGGGCCGATGGAGATGTCAGCCAGGACCAGCTTGGTTACAAACCGGGATTTGATAAGCTCACACGCGCTTACTTGTCCGACTCCGCCTACTCCTAAGATTGCGACTCGCATAGAGTCCTCCTCCCTGGTGACAAATCTGCTATCTTCGCATTCGGAACAGCCATTTTTGCAAAAATAACGAAACAGACGAGGGGCGATTCACTCCCGCCATTACATCATCAATGGGCTCGCGGGGACGCAAGCAAAGCATCATGGGAAACCTCCCACTATAAATTAATGTTTTCTCGCGTTTGCTCACTCATTCTTAGATTTTCAACCATCAACATTCCAGAGAAGTGGGCGAAGCATGTAATTATGGAATATTTTTCTGGATGAGCCGGTGGCGGGAATAAAGATTCGAATCTTTTTTCCAATCTATTGGTAAATCGTATGACCGCACATTTGGATATCCACTCCATTCCCCTGACGGCTTACCCTCCCATGTCACGCTGGGTCTTCGCCCTTACATTCCTTCGTTCTGCCTCTCAAGGTGTGGACGCCGCTTCTTGCTCCTTTACTGGGTCGTTGCCCTTACGGAATAGATCCTGCGGCTGCTCCGTGCTTCTGTTGTCATTGGTTTACTTCCAAGCTCTTGTGAGAAACGAGAATTATCGTTTGAATTTAAGCTACCATCTGTATTTGGGACTGGCGTACAGGTCCTAATACGTCGGACGCATTGTACGGAATGCACTTCGTGCCTAGTGTGTACAGTACGCGAATGAGCTTCCCGCAGAGTGCCACTATAGACTGCTTCTTCTTGAGCGGATTATGACTTCGCTTCGTAAAGTAATGGTGCAACGCCTTGAATTCGGCGTTTTTGGCGACCATCGGCATCATCGCCCGAAATAGCAAGGCTCTTAGTCGGGATCGTCCACGCTTGGTAATCGTGGACTTGCCCTTCTTCTTGCCGGAACTGTTCTCTTTGAGGTTAAATCCAGCAAGACGGATGATCTGCTGCCCATGGTCATAACCGCTAAGATCACCAACTTCAGCCAAGAAGCCCGCCAGCGTAACAACGCCGATTCCTGGTACTGTCAGCATTTCATTTGTACCTGGAATTTGTGCAAGCAATGCTTCCACTTGCGCCATGATTTCTTCAAGTTGCCTTGAGAATAGTTCATATTGTTCCAGTAAGGCCTTGAGCTCGATTTTCGCCGCCGTCAGCCCTTCGGTAAGTCCAATTGAGTTTGTGGCAGCTTGTAGGAGTTGCGCTGCACGTTTGGAGCCAACCGCTCGCTTCACGTCTTCCTTCCATCGGTTCACGATTGTACTCGCGCCAAGCGATACAATCTCCTGTGGCGTCGGAAATTCACGAAGCGTGATGAGCGAGGCCTTTCCTTCCCAATCTTTAAACACAAGGCTGTACTCCGGAAAGAAGCGATCAAGCCAGTTCTGGATACGCCGTTGGACTTGACCGAAGTTCACCATCACCTTCTCTCGAAGGTTCATGAGAATACGAAGATCGGCATAAACGCTCGTAGGCAATTTGGGCTCGCTGTACTTGCCATTGCGAACTAAATCAGCGATTAACCTAGCATCCTTGTAATCATTCTTCGTCGGTGAATTGTCTTCAAGTTCTTTGCTTTTATTGACGTGATGAGGATTCACGATAACGACTTTGATGTTTTCTCGATGCAGAAATTCGGCCAGTGGAAACCAGTAGTGTCCGGTTGGCTCAATGCCCAAGATGATATCCGTCTTGGCGTATTGCCGCTGAAGCTCCTTCATCCACGAAACGAGTTTCGTCAGGCCAGAATGGTCATTGCCGAACACACAGTCCTTACCAATCTCGATTCCGCGGAAATCGACAGCTCTGGCAACATGCGTTTTCTTGGCAATATCTGCACCGACAACAAGGGTTAATTCGGTAATTTGTTGAATACGTTGATTCTGCTTTTTCGATTGCTTATACTT
This sequence comes from Brevibacillus sp. NSP2.1, assembly GCF_000470975.2. Classification (NCBI taxonomy): domain Bacteria; kingdom Bacillati; phylum Bacillota; class Bacilli; order Caryophanales; family Paenibacillaceae; genus Brevibacillus; species Brevibacillus sp. NSP2.1. Next base: position 2,155,516 of record NZ_CP048274.1, read on the forward strand.
CATTGTGGAGTACCTCCTGTACGGGTAATTGTTCTTTGGACGGAACGTTTCCCAGTTTACAGAAGGTGCTTTTTTTATTCAAACCCCAAATTCATTCATTACAGGAATGGCTCCTTTTAGGTGCTGGGATGTTCACCTGCCATGCAAGATAGCAAGGTGGATAGTACATGTATATGAACCGTTCCTCACGTCCCATGCGCGACAGCGTGCGATCAAAAACAATTCTTTGCAGGTGTTTTGCTTGATAAAGTGGCCGTTTTCTCTAATAATAACGGTGTGTACCTACGATGCATTCAGCATGGCAAGCGTACGGAAGGAAGGAAACGCATATGGAACCGATGAGCTTTGTCCTTTTTGGTGCTACAGGAGATTTGGCGAAACGCAAAATTTTTCCGGCGTTGTTTAATTTATATGTCGATAAAAAGCTGCCTGCTGCCTTTTCCATTGTCGGAGTGGGCAGGAGAGCATGGTCTGATACGGCGTTTATCCAAAGTGTAGAGCAGTCCATCCGGGAGTTTTCCCGTCGCCACGAGATCGACCAGGCGGTGCTTGCACCATTTTTGGCGGCGTTCTCGTATGTGGCAGTCGATGTGACGGATGCTGCGGGATACGCGTCGTTGCTTGAGCGGGTGGAGCAGCGGGAAAAGGAGTTCAACCTCCCGCAAAACCGGATGTTTTATTTGTCGGTGGCGCCCGAGTATTTTGAAGTGATTGCGGCCAACATCCAGGAGAGCGGACTCGGCTCTCCACAGGGCTGGAAGCGCCTGATTATCGAAAAGCCGTTTGGGCGCGACCTGCAATCGGCCGAAGACTTGAATCAGAAGCTGACGAAAGCTTTTACCGAAGAAGAAATTTACCGCATCGATCATTATTTGGGCAAGGCCATGGTGCAAAATCTGGAGGCGCTGGAGTTCGCCAACCCTGTGTTTGCCGCGCTGTGGAACAATCGGCACATCGCAAACGTGCAGATTACAGCCAGCGAGACGGTCGGAGTGGAAGAAAGGGCAGGCTTTTACGAGCAGGCCGGAGCACTCCGCGACATGGTGCAAAACCACATGCTGCAAATGCTGATGATGGTCGCCATGCACATCCCCAAGCGGATTACGGCAACCGATATTCGGGCACAAAAGCGCAAGGTGATGGAGGCAGTGCGGCCGCTGAAAATAGAAGAGGTGGCGCAAAACGTCGTGCGCGCCCAGTACAGTGCCGGGCAAATCGGGGAGACGCCTGTTGTTGGCTACCGGGACGAGCCGGGGGTATCGCCTGCGTCCATGACGGAAACGTATATCGCAGCGCGCGTTTGGATCGACGACCCGTTTTGGAGCGGTGTGCCTTTTTACATTCGCACAGGAAAGCGGCTGAAGGAAAAAGCGACCCGCATCGTCATCGAATTCAAAAACCCTTTGGAGCGGCTGTACCGGGAGCAGCAAGAAAAGACATTGCCCAACCTGCTCATCATCAACGTCCATCCCGAAGAAGGAATCGCCTTGCAGTTGAATAGTAAGAATCCGGCCAATAGCGGAAAAATTGAGCCTGTCACGGTTGACTTCAGCGCAGGCCACCAGGACGTGCCAGAGGCGTACGAACGACTGCTGTTCGATGCGCTGCGCGGCGATTCCACTTACTTCGCCCACTGGAACGAAGTGCGGCTGTCGTGGAAATGGGTGGAGCCGATCCTTGCCGCCTTCGAACGCAATCTCGTTCCGCTCGTCTCGTATGAGGCAGGTTCACACGGTCCGGAGGCCGCGCGTGATTTGCTTCGGGAAGAAGGATTTTCCTGGTGGCTAGATCATGTAGAAGAACGTGAGCTGGAGCCAGTGCATCGGTAGTGTGTGCAGAGGGAGTGTCGGGCGCACGAGCGAAAAGGCTACGTGCCCAACCCGGCCCCTTCGACCAGCCAGCGAAAAACTGCCTGCAAATCCCACGACTTTCGGCCAATCAGCCCAAAAACAAGGGGGAAGCGATTCATGCGATTTGGCGTAATCGGTACCAACTGGATTACAGAAGAGTTCATCCAGGCAGGCCATACGGTAGAGGGCTTTTCCCTGCAAGCTGTTTGCTCGCGAACGCTCGAGCGCGCCAAGGAATTTGCGGCCAAGTTCGCGGCTCCTTTTTTCTACACGAATCCCGCAGAGATGGCGGCGAGCGGACAAATCGACGCCGTCTACATTGCCAGCCCCAATTGCTTTCATGCCGAGCAGGCCATCCTGTGCATGAGCTTGGGGCTGCACGTCTTGTGCGAAAAGCCGCTCGCCTCGAATGCGGACGAAGTAGAGGCGATGCTTGCGGCGGCGAAAAAGCATGATGTTCTGCTCATGGAAGCGGTCAAATCGACCCTCGTGCCGAACTTTTTTACGATTCAGGACCATTTGCCCAAGCTGGGGAAAATTCGCCGCTTCATCGCCAGCAATTGCCAGTATTCCTCCCGCTACGATGCGTATCGCGCGGGCGAGGTGCTGCGGGCTTTTGACCCGGCTTACTCCAACGGAGCCTTGATGGATATCGGGATTTACTGTCTCTATCCGGCAATCGTTCTGTTTGGCAAGCCGGAGCAGGTCAAGGCAGAAGGAGTTGTGCTGGCGTCAGGGGTAGACGGAGAAGGCAGCATTCTTTTGAAGTACGAAGAGATGGACGCCATCCTCAGCTTTTCCAAGATTACCACCTCCTATCAGCCAGCGGAAATCCAGGGGGAGGACGCCACGATGGTGATCGATAAAATCAATCACCTGACGCGCATCGAGATTCGCTACCGAGACGGCAGGATCGGGGATGTGACCAGGCCCCAGACGCCGAAGGCGATGCACTACGAAATCAGGGAGTTTATCCGGCTGGCTTCGGCGGGCGCCAGAGAGTCGGCGACCAATTCACATGCAGCCTCCCGATTGACGATGGAAGTCATGGACGAAGCGAGAAGGCAAATCGGCGTCGTCTTCCCGGCCGATTTGCGGCGCGGAAGCAAGCATCCGGAGACAGGGAAGAACGAACAAAACAGGGAGGCGAAACGCGATGAAAATGTTTGATGTGACCGCACCTATTTTTGAAGGGATGACGGTGTACAAAAACAAGCCGGAAAAGCAGCCGAAGATTTTGTCTGCAACAAACGGCTACGTGACCGAGTCGAGAATCGACATGGATGTGCATTCTGGCACACATGTGGACGCGCCGCTGCACATGGTGAAGGACGGGGAGACGTTTGAAAGCATTTCGCTGGAAAAGCTGGTAGGAAACTGCCGCGTACTCGACCTGACGCATGTGGAAGACAAGATCGGGCGAGCCGAGCTGGAAGGTTACGACATTGCGTCGGGAGAGTTTGTCCTGTTTCAAACGAAAAATTCGTGGGAGGATGCTTTTTCGTTCGAGTTCGTCTATTTGGCACAAGACGGCGCAGCGTATTTGGCGGAAAAAGGCGTGCGCGGTGTCGGCACGGATGCATTGGGGATTGAGCGCAGCCAGGAAGGACACCCAACCCACAAAACGTTGTTTGGCGCAGGCGTGATCGTGATTGAGGGCTTGCGGCTTCGCGAGGTGCCCGCAGGAAAATACTTCATGGTTGCTGCCCCGTTAAAGCTGGTCGGCACAGACGCTGCTCCGGCAAGGGTGCTGTTGTTTGAGGGCTGGCAGGGATGAAGGTAAATAAAGCGTTCGCAGGGGGGAGCTGCGGGTTCGGGTACGGGTTCGGGCACGGATACGTATGCCCAACTGCTTTGCGCGACAGAGGGTCTGGCTTGCTATCCCTTTAAAACGGCCGTGATGTTACCACAGAGCATCTGAAAACCGGATGCTCCAAGAAAAGGCCAGACAGCAAAGGAATGACCGTTCCCAAAATCAAAGGAGGCGAAAAGCATGCCAAGTCGACCAAATCGCGAGGAATACGGGGAGTATTTTGCCTACTATGTCGAGCAAGTGCCAGAAGGCGAGTTGACAGCCGTACTGGCGAAGCAACTGGCGCAGACCGTCGAGATGTATGCCGGGCTTACCGAGGCGCAAGCGGAGTATCGCTACGCGCCGGGCAAATGGACCGTAAAAGAAGTGTTGGGGCATCTGATCGATACGGAGCGGATTATGAGCTACCGCTTGCTGCGAATTGCCCGGGGAGATCAGACACCGCTCGTCGGATTTGACGAAAATGCGTATGTTGCGCAAGCTTTTTTTCAGAAACGCGACCTGGCCGATTTGCTCGAAGAATATCAGGCTGTTCGGCAGTCGACGCGCGCTCTGTTGCGGGGAGTGGCAGAGGAGGCGTGGACGCGAACAGGGACGGCCAACGGCAACAAACTGTCCGCACGCACTTTGGCCTATGTCATTGCCGGGCATGAGGCCCATCACTGTCGCATATTGCGGGAAAGGTATTCACTGTAGACGGTATGCAAAAGCGAACCGCGTTGATTTGATTCGTCCCTTTCGCTTGTTTATTCTACCATTTTTCAGGAAAAGTAGAATAGAATGGTAGTAACGATTTGCAAAATTGCATACGGGGGAACAGGTTCCTTGCGGCGATTCGCTGCTAAGGATAATAGGGAAGCTCGGTGCAAATCCGACACGGTCCCGCCACTGTAAGAGGGGAGTTTCGCGCACACAGGCCACTTGTCCAGCCGCTGGACAGGGAAGGCAGCGCCAGACGATGATCCCGAAGTCAGGAGACCTGCCTGTTTCAACAACACTGATGGACCTACGGGAGATAGGGAGGTGTTAGAGGACTCGCCATACTGGCAAACGGACAAGGATGTCTATTGCTTGCCTGCGCATTTTCTAACGATCGGATCTTTTTTCGATCAGTAGAAAATGCGTTTTTTGTTTTGGGGAGAGGAAATCGGCGCTGATTGACCGTGAGCAACTCAAAGGAGGGAGCAGCATGGTTCAGCTTTTCATCTGTCAATGGTGCGGTTATGTCGAAGAACGAGAGCTGTCGGGGGAAAGCGAGGAAGGGCTGGTCCGTTGCGTTTGCTGCAGTACGGAGGAAGTCGAAAGCGTTTTTGCCAGGTGAAGGCGACCGTACATTCGGAACGGTTGTCCCGTTTTTGGCCGTATCTGAACCGTTTCTGACCGCATCTAGCCTGGTTAAAAACGAAAAAGAATTTTGTTGACGAATGCTTTGGAATTTCTTAGAATAGGCTCAACAGCAAACAAAGTTCTTATCCAGAGAGGTGGAGGGTCTGGCCCGATGAAGCCCGGCAACCGTTGCGTAGAGCGACAAGGTGCCAATTCCTGCGGGGCGTTTTCGTTCCGAAAGATAAGAAGCGGGTACATCGTAGCAGTTATGACGAACCTTCTTCTTAACGAAGAAGGTTTTTTGATGTTTCCGCTCAACAAAGGCTTTCTTTTCCAATAAGCTTTTCGCTTGGCCGCTTTCTCGACGAGAAAGAGCAAAAATTCATAGTTTTCTTTATCCAGAGAGGCGGAGGGACTGGCCCGATGAAGCCCGGCAACCGTTACACAGCTTGTGACAAGGTGCCAATTCCTGCAGGGCGGAAGCGTCCTGGGAGATAAGGAGAAGGATTTCGTTGATGCCAAAACCTTCTTCTTAGCGGGAAGGTTTTTTCTTTTTACGAAAATATTGCTATGAGGTGGTAGAAATGAGCGCAGGTGTAGTCAAGGTAGGGCTGCTTGGATTGGGAACAGTAGGGGGCGGCGTCATCAAGACGATTCGTTCGCAGCAGGAGAAGCTGGCTGCGAGATTGGGCAAGCGAATCGAAATTGTCAAAGCATTGGTCCGCGATTCGGAAAAAGAACGGGCCGTTCAGGTAGATCCCGCGCTTTTGACCACGGATTTTGAGGACGTGTTGAAAAGCGATGTGGACATTGTCGTCGAGGTGATGGGGGGCGTCGAGCCGACGTATGACTACGTCCGTGCCTTGATCGAAAAAGGCTGCCACGTGGTGACGGCGAACAAGGAGCTGCTTGCCAAACGTGGCACAGAGTTGGTCGATCTGGCAAACCGGCATCAGGTCCATCTGGCCTATGAGGCGAGCGTGGCAGGCGGCATCCCGATTTTGAGCGTGCTGCGACAGTTTTTGCGCACGAACGATATTCAAGGAGTGCGCGGCATTCTCAACGGTACGACGAACTTCATCCTGACGAAAATGGAAGCGGAGCAGCTTCCCTATCAGGAAGTGTTGAAGCAAGCGCAGGAGCTGGGGTATGCGGAAGCCGATCCGCGCTCTGACGTGGAAGGATTCGACGCGATGTACAAACTGTACATTCTCGCGCAGCTTGTGTACGGAGAATCGCTGCCGCTTGCAAATGTCGTGCGCAAAGGGATTGCCGATTTGTCTCCTGGTCACATCCGTATCGCAAACGAGCTGGGCTACCGGATCAAGCTGATTGCCCAGGCGCACAAAACAGAGCAAGGAATCCGGCTCTCGGTTCAGCCGACCATGCTGCCTGTCGCTCATCCGCTGGCGCAAATTCAGGATGCTTTCAACGCTGTTCAGCTTTCCGGAAACATCGTAGGCGATCTGCTGTTTACGGGCAGAGGCGCAGGCGAGCTGCCGACGGCAAGCGCCGTTGTCGAGGATTTGGCTTATTTGTTGACGCAGCCGTTTACCCCGCATCCGGCCTGGAAGGAAAAAACGGCCGAAGCGCAGCCGGGTCAATGGCAGGACGAGCGCGTGCTGTGTTATCTCGAAGGCTCGTGTCTCGCTGCGACGCCTGATCGCGTCCTGCATTTCTTGCGCGAGGCGGGCGTGACGGTGACGAAGCTGAAAGTCCAATTCGATCTGGGCGGAGTATTGCGCGCGGGGTTGATCGTAACAGGGATTCGCGAAGAGCACGAGGAAGTGCTGAAAAGCGATTTTGGCCTGTCCGTCCGCTGCTTCCCGCTGCTGGAAACGGCATAACCCGAAAAAGCGGCGCAAAAGAAAAAACGGGCAGGCAGCAAGGACGAATGCCAGATGGATGGCGTCCTACTGCCTGCCGTTTTTGTCCGAATGCTTGGGGGGATCAGGGGCGGAGCCGTTTTGCTGGTTTCCCGGGAAGACGGCTTTTTCCCATTTGGTCATGAAATAGCCCGAGAGCAGAAAAACGCCAATGGCTGCTACGGTAATGATGGCTCCTGTCATGCTCTCCCTCCTTTTGCTCGTAAAAGCGGTCTTGCTATGGTTTACGAATAAGGCTTGGAGAGGTTTCAGCCAAAAGAACAGGGATGCGCCCGTTTTTTCATGAGCGGCTTCCGGCTGAAGTGGCGAATAGGACGGGGGTTATACTATGCCATGCTAACTTCCCCGCACGCGGCCCTCTGCGTCAATCTGGACGTTTTCCGAGAGCGATTCGATTCGCTTGCGCAAAGCGGCTCCATCTGTGGCGTTCATCGGCACGGCTTGTCCCAGTTCGGCGTGGAACGGAAGCATTGTCAGGTCGCAGGCGGCGTTTTTCGTACAGCTTGCTTGCAGCACCATCGTTTCCCACGTTTTCGGCTCGGTCGAGCGCGTGAAAATGAAGTTGCCCAGGCTGTAGGCGATCCATTTGCCGCGATACTGCTCAAAGCCTTGCAGCACGTGCGGATGGCCGCCGACGATCAGGTCAGCGCCTGCGTCGATGTACGCCTTGGCGAGTTCTTTTTGATGATCGACGGGAAAGTCTTCGCGCTCTTTGCCCCAATGGGCGATCACGACGACGAGATCAGCCTGTGCTTTCGCCTGCTCGATGGCTTGGACGGCCAAGGCGGGGTCGTAGGTTCCCGCCAGTCCCGGCCCGTTTTTTTGCGCGAACCAGCTCACTTCCGGTATGACCCGGCTGAATCCGAGCACGGCGAGCCTGATGCCGTTTTTCTCCACAAAAACAGGCGCGAAGGCGCGGGTGGCATCGACTCCGCCCCCGACATAGGCGATCCGGTGTTCCTCCAGCGCGGCGAACGTATCGAGCAAGCCGTCTACGCCCTGATCCATCGAGTGGTTGTTCGCCAGATTGACCGCGTCGATTCCGGCGGCCTGCATGGCGGGCGCAGCCAAAGGGGACGACTTGTAGACGTACGCTTTGTTGTCGGCGGGAGTCCCTCTCGTCGTAAGCGGCGTCTCCAGGTTGGCGATGGTGTAGTCATCCTGCAAAAAAAGCGAGCGCACATGCGTGAACGGGTAGTCGTAGCCTTTTTCTAGCAAAACGTTTTCCACATTTCCTGCCATCATGACGTCCCCGACAAAGCTGAGCCGGACAGTCGGCTCCGGGGCAGCGACCGGCTCTGGTGCGGGAGTGGCTTTGGGAGCCTCGTGCTTGCCGAGCGCAGTGAAGCCGAGATAAGCGCCTGCCCCGAGGACGGCGAGCAAGCTGAAAAGCAGCGTATTTTTCCCTGCCCGAAGCCACTTTGGTTTTGTCTGTCTTCGCCGGGAGCGTCTCCGGCTGTGATTCGTCTCGTTCATGCTTCTCCTTTCTTCGCTAACGAAAAGCTGCTAAATTTTGCTATGATAAAGGTAATTACGAAAAGAGGCGAAAAAAGATGCAATTATCCTTTGACCATCTGGTTCATTTTGTCCATCGTCCGCCCGCAGAAGCAGCGCGGCTGTTTCGCGAAGCCGGATTTCACGCTGTAACGGGAGGCAGGCACACCCATTGGGGGACATGGAACAGTCTCAGCTATTTTGGCTTGTCGTATGTGGAGTTTTTGGCGGTCGAGGATGCGGCGGTTGCCGGACGATCCGACAATCCGCTCATCGCGCAGTTGGTCGCGGAGCACGAGCTTGGCGAAGGGCTTGGGCAAATCGCCTTGCGCACCAGCGAAATGGATCTGTGGGTGGAGCGATTTCGCGCGCTTGGGCTGAAGCTGACAGGGCCAGTAGACGGCAGCCGTACAAGAGACGACGGAAAAACATTACGCTGGCGCATGCTGTTTGCCGAAGACCCGCAGACTGCGCGAAAGCTGCCGTTTTTGATTGAGTGGCAGGAGACAGACGAGGAGCGCCAGGCAGATTTGACGCAGCGCGGGATCATCGCTCCGCATCCGAACGGAGCCGCCGAGCTTCTGGCTGTCGGCTTCGCTGTCGCGAATTTGGACGCGGCTGCTGCGGACTGGACGCGGTGGTTCGGCTTGCAGGGCGGGGAAGTTTTCACGGATGAGCGACTGGGTGCGCGTTGCTTGTCGCTTGCGCTGCCCGGCGGAAGCATCGTCCTGTGTGAACCGACGCAGCCTGGAGCGGCGCAGCAGGCGTTAGCGGCGAGCGGCGAGCGTCCTTTTTTCGCGAAAATCGGCGCGGCGAATGCATTGCCGCTTCCGCACGACATTTGCGGCGGGATTTATCTCACTTGACGGACAGCAAAAGCAAGAAACCGGAAAAAAGGAGGCAAGCCTTTGACTGTACCTAAGCATTCACTGTCTGCTGCAGCGATCATTGTCAACGAGCGCAAGGAAGTGCTGCTGATAAAAGGCCCGAGGCGCGGCTGGGAGATGCCTGGCGGAAAAGTGGAGGAAGGCGAGTCCATCCGGGCGGCAGCCATCCGGGAGACGAAGGAAGAGTGCGGCTTGGACATCGAAATTACGACGTTTTGCGGCGTGTTTCAAAACGTGAGCAAGTCGATCTGCAATGTGCTGTTTTTAGCGAGGCCGATTGGCGGGAAGCTGATCGCGACGCCCGAGTGTCTGGAAGCCGGGTTTTTCCCGATTGAAGAGGCGCTGCAAAAGGTTACGTGGAGCAACTTCCGGCAGCGAATCGAGCTGTGCTTGCAGGAGGAAAAGCACCCGTTTTACGTGGAGTTTTGAAAGAACACGCAGCTTGGGAAAGCGGCGTGGGCGTGCAGAGACGAATCCACGACTCGGCGCAGGAACGAGTGAAAGAAGCTGTCCGAAAGCGGACGGCTTTTTTGTGTAGCCAATATATGTGCAACATAATAACGTAGTCAGAGTTGTCAGGAAATATTTTGCTTCTTTTTAGGGTAATAAATGTTACGCTTTGAAGTAATTGAATGGTAAAGAGGGAGCGCATGACGGATAACTTGACTCTTAATGTCGCCTTGCTCAGACGCAAGGTTCCCAACCTGACTGCAGCCGCTAAAGAGGCAGGCTTGCGGCCAGCTACGGTGTCCAATTTGTGTACGGGCAAAATTCCTGTCGGCCGGGCAGAGGTTCGCACGTTGGTGAGTCTGGCTGAGCTGGCAGGCTGTCGTCTTGACGATTTGATTATTCGCGGCGGGCAAACGAAAATGCTGGAGACGGGAATCAAGGTGATCGACGTTTTCGCCCCTGTCGTTCGCGGGGGGACGGTCGGGTTGGTGGCAAAGCCAGGGATGGGACAACTGGTCGTGCTGACGGAGTTGTTTTTGCGCCTGAAGCAGACAGGCTTTACCCCTGTTTTCTGGCGCCCGGCTCGGGATGTCGTGGGCATGGAAGAGGTCATTTCAGAAGCGGCAGCCGTATGTGATAGCTGCGAAGAGTGCTTTCAAGCCATTTTGCAAGCAGAAGAACACGGCACAGCCGTACTGGCCGCTGACCGGTCTTACGTGTTATTTGGGGAGCTTGGCAAGTTGCGGGGCATGCTGGCCGAAGCGCGAGTAACAGACTTGACCGTATTTCTGATTGATGTGAGCGGCGTGGCCACGGAAGAGATTGTCCCCTATGGTCCGTTGGATACGCTTTGGCAATTTGATTTTGTCTTGTCCAGCAAGCGCTACTATCCGGCGATTGATCCCGTAGCCTCTACCGCGACTTTGCTGGAAGACGCGCATTTCGAAAACCGTCATTTTACAGTCCAGCAAAAAGCCAAGAAACTGTTGCGCAGATACCGCGAGCTGGCACAATGGCTGGAAGCGAGCGAACAGGCTGCCGTTCCCCCGGAGGAAACGGAGACATTCGTGCGGGGCAGGAGACTGGAGCTGTACTTGACGCAGCCTTTTTACATCGCAGAGCCAGTGACCAAGCTTGCGGGAGTGTGGGTCAACGCCGCTGATTCATTGGAACATGTGTCGCGTATTGTAGAAGGAAAAACGGATGGGCTTGACCCGCAACTGCTTTTTTACATCGGTGGCTTGCCCGATACAGTGCCTACGGGGGAGATGGGGTAACGTGGAGCAAAACGAGCTGTTTGCCAAAAGAATCGTAATGAGGCCAAGCGACGAGAAGACTTCTCTTGTAGAGGTAAAAAAGGATCTCGTGTACAAGACATCCGATCGCGGCGATCTGAAAATGGACGTGTACTATCCAAAAGGGAGTGAGTGCTCCAAAGGGATGCCTGCTGTCATACTCATCCACGGAGACGGACCGTGGCATTTTTTGCAAACGATCAAGGACAGCGGACAATACGTATCGTGGGGACAGCTTCTTGCTGCGAGTGGCCTGATCGCTGTCACGTTTACCCATCGTTCCACGGAGCGGTTTTCCAAGCTTGATGAGGCTGTCCGGGATGTGGAGGACGCTTTGGCGTACATTCGCGAGAGCGGAGAGCAGCTTGGCATCGCGCGCGAGCGACTCGGGATCTGGGTGTGCTCCGCCGGTGGCCCTGTCGGACTTCCGACTGCGCTGCGGAATAAGGCGGGTGACATTCGCTGTGTCGCCGCATTGTACGCGATTATGGATTTGTGGAGCGCGCGGGCTATGCTTCCTGATCTGGATGAGCAAACTTTGCGGGCTGCATCCGCACGGGCTGCTCTGGAGGAAGCCCCTGCAAACCTTCCGCCGCTTCTGGTAGCGAAAGCAGGGGCAGATCGGGCGGACTTGAACACGACGATTGATGACTTCTTTTTGACCGCCTCCAAGCAAAATGTTTCTCTCGATTACTACCTCCATCCCGATGGTCGCCATGCTTTCGATCTCTGGGATGACGATCTGCGGAGCAAGCAGATCATTAACCACACGGTAGCTTTTTTCCAAAATCATTTGCTGGAAGCAAACAGCGGTAGCTAAAAACAACGGTTCGCTTACACCCGGGCTTAACGTTACACATCGATCATGACCAGAGTGTAGCACGCTAACGGTGTTATCTCTTTCATCGCGCATGGCGTCAAAACCATTTTCAGACCAAAAAAGCAACCGCCTCCTCCCCCAAAAGAGGAAGCCGGTTGCTTTTTCGTTTTTCCTACGCCTCATTGCGTGCCAAACGTCTTTTTCGTCAATTGGCGGTACATGTACAGCATCGCGATTCGCCACGGGACGAGCATGCCGAAAGCAAGCAGGAAAAACAGTCCGCCCGTCTGAATCGAGGTGAAGCTGTCGTTTATCACCAGCTTGATAATCACCCGGATGATTAACAGACCGACCAGGATGAAGAAAAAGGCTCGGGAGCGCTTGAGGTAGACGTCTTGGCCGATCACTTCGAAACGCGAAGTCATAATCAACGGAATCGAGAAAAACAACCCCGTGACAAAAGCCGCTACATCGTACATCGGCGGGAGCGCCGCCTCCGGAAAGAAAAACATCGCAAAGCCCGTCGCCATGAAGAAAGGCGGCAAGATAATGCTCTTTGCCGACACAGGCTTTTTTTGCCTGCGCATACGCACAAAGATGAGTGCAGTCGCCATCAGGAGCGGAACCAGAAGGCCGAATGTAGGGGAAGATAATATCTGCATGGAAAAAACGCCTCCAAAGACTTGCCACATATTTTCAACGTTGTTTTTTCTAGTCTAGTGTACACCAAATGGAGGCGCATGGAAAAGCAGGAGACAGGCAAACGGCGCTTTTGCTAGGCGGCCGCCTCGTCGCTTTGACGGACGTCCAGCTTGTGCTTTTTGCTGTAGACGAACGTCAGGATGCCGGACAAGAGCGTCAGCGAGCCGATGAACAGCAAGTAGCCGCTGATCCCGAGCAAATCGAGACCGATTCCGGTAATCCCGAGCGCGAGCAGGAAACAGGTGCGATCCAGCATGCTTTTGAACGAGAAAAACCGTCCTTGCTGGTGGGCGGGCAGCCGCTTCTGAAAGATCGTCGCGATCACCGGGAAAAAGAAGGCGACGACAAAGCCGAACAGGGAAAAAGAGGACAGCACCATCGCCTTATGATCGGCAAACGACATCCCGAATTGCGAGAGGGCAAAGAAAAACAGCATGAGCGTCGAGGCTGCGACCAAGTTTTTGCCGCCGATCCACCGTTTGGCAAGCAGGCCGCCGATTAGGATGCTCGTTCCTTCTACGGCGTAAATCCAGCCCATGAGCTGAGGCGCCTGCTGGAGTTCGCTGAGGTTGAGAATCAACAAATTGATGCCGCCCAAAAACAGCGTAATCAACCCGTTGTTGATAAGCCCGACAAACAGCGCCGGGTCTTTACGGGCAATCGTCAGCACTTCGCGAAACTCCACTTTTTCCTTCAGGTTGCGCGAGGCGACAGGAGGAATGCGCAGGAACAGCGTGACGACGGCGAGAATCGCATACGCAATCATCGAGCAGACGTACAGCATGGACAGCTCCATGGAGACGACGAGGATTCCCCCGAGGGCCGTTCCGCCGATGCGCGACAGCGTGGAAATGTTCAAGTAGGCGCTGTTCGCTTTCAGCAGTTCATCCTTGGTCAAGATGGCAGGCAGGGAGGCTTGCACGGTCGGGAAGTAAAACGCCGCCGACACTTGCATGACGAGCAGCGAGACAATCATCCACAAAATCGAATCGTACGCGAGTGCGGGAAACATAAACACAGGACTCAAGGTTCGAGCCAGGCTGGCACAGAGCATGATTTTTCCTTTGTCGTACATGTCGATGACGACGCCTGCTTTCGGAGCAAGCAAGATGCTTGCGATCAGGCCGGTCATCAAAATCAGCCCCTTCACGGTTTCGGAAGGGATCAGGCTCTGCATGAACGACAAATTGGCAATAATGGAAATCCACATGCCTGCCCCAGCGACGATCTCTCCTGTCATCAGCAGGAGAAAGGTTCGGTTACGCCACAACATGAGAGCCACTCCAAATCTTTTTTAGTTTTTCACAAAAAAATGAACCGATCGATTTTTTTCAAAACGGTACCACTCAGTATAGCATCTGCCCAAATATTTGTATATTTATTGTCAATAGATGTATGCTTCCTGGCAATAACGGGCACATTACAGGAACAATGGGCGGCGATTACGCAACAAAGGAGCTTATCGTAAATGGCGCGAAAACGTACGCTGCTTCTCCTGATCGGGTATGGGTTTGCTGCCACGCTCGCCATTTTTTACGGGCTGGTAGAACGGCACAGCTTGTTTGTCACGTTTGTTTCGTTTCATTTGGCGGTCTGTGTAGCAATCCCGCTGTTGCATGGCTGGTGGGAAAAAAGCTTGCAAGAGCATTGGCGCTTGGCGTGGGGCCTCTTTGAAAAACGAGGGGCGCTTTTCGGGATTGGGCTGGGGCTGCTGTTTTTTACAGGAATCCTGACAGGACTGTGGCTGATTTTGCAGGCGGAGGGCAGGCCGGACATCATGCGGGCCGGGCTGGAGTCATGGGGGTTGAACCGCAACTGGATCGGTTTGTTTGCGCTGTATCTGGTGGTCGTCAACTCGCTTTTGGAGGAATTGTTCTGGCGAGGCTTTGTCCTGCAGCGAATGCTGCGCTCGCTCTCCCGTGTCGTCTCCGTGTTGCTCACGAGTTTTTTTTACACGTTGTACCACCTGATTATCACGACGGCCTTGTTCGGCGTGTGGCAAGGCTTGCTGCTTACGACCGCGGTGTATGGCGCGGGCGTCATCTGGGGGTGGATGAAAGGGCTGTTTCCGTCCATCTACCCGACCTGGTTCAGTCATTTGCTGGCGGATTTGGGGTTGGCGCTGGCTGTTGTTTTCTGGATTTATTAGCGTAAAACAGACGAAGGGGGAGATCGCCATGCTGGCGCTGCACGAGGAAGTTACGCTGCGCAAGCGTCTGCTCAGCATCCTGCGGCAAAAAAACGAGCACGTCCAGCTTTACTTCGATACATACGGCTTCACGCCAACGGGACCACTGCTCGCTTATTTGCGCGCGATCAAAGGGTGGGCGAACCTCCGGCGTGCCGATTTGTGGCAGGTGGTGGAAAATGACCCGGAGCGGCAGATCGAGTGGGATGGGGGCGAGTTGATTCGTGCCACGTACGGCTTTGCGCCGAGCCAGACGGCAACCCGGCTCACAGAGGTGGAACCTCCGGCGCGCCTGTATTACGGCACGCACGCAAAGCTGGTGCAGCAAGCGCTCGCCGGGGGACTTTTGCCGATCGCAAGCGAGCACGTCCAGCTTGCTTTTCGGGCAGAAGACATCGGGATGCCGGAGGACACGCTCTGTTTGCTGACCGTTCAGGCGGCTCGGGCGCGGGCAACCGGCATCCGATTTTTCCAAGGGAGCGGAGCATTTTGGTTCAGTGAGGCGATTCCAGCGGCTTTTGTCGCGGAGTGAGCGCATCAGGTTGCGGAATCGGGATCGTTCTGTTTGCCTTGGCGGAGCTGTAGCTGGCGCTCTCGTTCTGCGAGGACGTCGCTGCGGTCGCGCAACGTGTGCTTGTTTAGCAAAAACGGATCATTCATGT
The DNA here is from genome assembly GCF_000470975.2 of Brevibacillus sp. NSP2.1. NCBI lineage: Bacteria > Bacillati > Bacillota > Bacilli > Caryophanales > Paenibacillaceae > Brevibacillus > Brevibacillus sp. NSP2.1. The sequence continues at coordinate 2,170,889 of NZ_CP048274.1, forward strand.
CGCTGTCGCGATACTCCGGCTGATTTTGCTTGGCACAGGCCGCTTTGTACGCGGCAATCAGCTCGGCTGCCCGCATCGGCAAGGTGATGCTGCGGTAAGGCAAGCCTTGTTCAATCTCTTCCAGGCGGACTGCCAAGAGGCGCTCCAGGGCCGTGCTGTCCAAGCCGAGGCGCTCCAGCTCCGCGTGATGCTGTTTCACCAGCGCGTGGGCACTTGTGAGCATTTTGCGGGCGCCGTTTACGTTGCCGCGTCGGTGGTGGTACAGCCCGACGGCAATTTGAATCAAGCCGACCCAGACAGACTGGCGCTCCGCGGGTGGAGCGCTTTTCCAATATTCTTCCAAAATCTCGTGACACTCGAAATAGTCGCGTTCGACATGAAACTGAACCAGGTAGTCCAGATACGGCTCAGGATACATGATGGACTTCACCTCGCTCTTTTTTGTAAGAAAAAACGCCTCGACGCTTTGCGGGCAAGCGGCTGTGGCTGTTTGCCGCCAACCACAAGGTCGTGACCGTTATGTTTTCATCGGTTTGTTTATGTACTATTATAAAGCATAGAGTAGAGAAATCGAGGTGGGAAACACGATATGACAAGAGATGAACTGATGGCTGTCTTGGAAAAAAAGCGAATGACCGAAATCATAGAGCTGATTGAGGATGCCGAGCAAGGCGAACTGGAGGAGCTTGAACTGGTGGAAAGCCTGGGGCTGCTGATGGACCAGGAGCTGAACAGGGAAGTTCTTGCCCTTTTGGAGAGCCTTGGCGTTACCATCGTTTATGTGAGCGGTGACGAAGAGGACGAGGAAGACAGCGAAGACGACGAAGACGAGGATTAAGAAGAAACCAACCTAGCTCTTTGCGGCCAGGTTGGTTTTCTTGCTGATTTGCCCCTACTTTTGGGTCCAGACCCGGTTTTTGTTGCGGGTCGCGGGAAACTTTTCGCCTTTGTCCAGCTCGATAATCATCGGGTCCTGCACGCTGGCGCCGGTTTCCCCGATTTCCATGTACACTGCGTTTTTTGGCGACTTGTCGCCTTCACGAAAACGGCTTTGTTCTCCCATAGGGACACCTTCTTTCTCGCAATGTGTGATCTGCCTTAGTATGGCCGTCGCGGGGATGTTCATGCTGGCTGCCTCTATTGACGTTCGATTCAAAATTCATATACGATGGTTTCAACGATGGATGAAGAGGTGAATTCATGCTACGCCTGACCCTGCAAAAGGATTCGAATGTGTCGTACCACGAACAGCTCTACCAACAAATTGCTTCCTCGATTCGCAGCGGAGAAATTCCGCCGAATGAGCAGTTGCCGACGGTCAGGGAGCTAGCGGCACAACTGAAGGTCAATTACAACACGGTTCGCAGCGTTTATCTCCGCTTGCAGCAGGAAGGGATGGTCGATTCGCGTCAAGGGCGCGGGACCATCGTCAGCAATATTGTTAACGATCCTCTACTGACCCGCAATCCCGCGCATCTCGCTTTGCTGGCCAAAGAGACGCTGCACAAAGTAAAGGCCATGGGCTATTCCATGGATGAATTTACCCGTGTCCTCTCGTGTGTCATGCTGGAGATCAACCAGTTTCCTGTCCTGTTTTTGCGTTTCACAGAGCTGGAGCTTGCCGAGTATTTGCGCCTGGTGCAATACCATCTCCCCAGTGTCATGCTGGAGGGGCGGACCTTCGATGATTTTGCCCAGCGAGTCGAACAGGACCCGAGCTTTTTGCAGCAATACAAGGCGATCGTCACTCACCCTTCCGTTAATTTGCGCATGAAGCACCGTTTGCCGCGAGAGGCTCCGCCTGTCGTCAGCCTCGATTTTATACCCGATCCGACTACGGTCATTCCGGCCATGGAGGCGTATCCCCGCCATACAAAAGTCGGGCTGGTCTGTGCGACGATCCGCGGTGCGGCAGGAATGATAAATGACTTGTACAACGCAGGCATCACGCATCTGGATATTCGGACGATCGAAGCGAATCATCCCGACGTGTTCGACCTGATTACGAATTGTGATGTCGTCTACATATCGAAGCCCGGCTATATGGTCAGACCGCATTTGCTGACGCTGCCAAAAGTAAAGGAATACCAGGAAATTCCCGATCACCACGGAATCAATGAACTGCGCAAGATCGTGACGCAATGATTTTTTGCCTGTTATGCCCTTATTTTCTGGCGGTTTGCAGAGCTTTTTCCTTCCTGATATGTACAAAAGCCGCCGGCAGCCTGTCTGCCGGTTGTGCTGTTTTCAGGCAAGACATCCGCTGATTTTGCCGCAAGAATAGACAAGTGTACCATGCCGATGCACCTTCACCTACATACTTTGTAGATGTAACGAACAGGAGGGGGTGAGGTTCATGGGTTGCGGATGCAGAAAGTCTCATTGCAAGTGCTACTACAAGAAGTGCTGCAAGAGGAAATACTACAAAAAACATTGCTACTACAAGCCTTACTACAGAACGGAATGTAAAACTGGTCGTGGAAGCTGCGGTCACCATCACCATCACGGCGAGAGCTGCGGACACGGCGGTTACGGGTCCTCTTGGGGTGGCCACGACAGCAAATATTAATTCATCGAAAAAAAGCGCCTTTTACGGCGCTTTTTTCGTGCTATCCAGTATAAGGGCCACTATGACTGCGTCAACGGTTCGGCGCAGCCAAGTTTTCGAATTTTTTCGCAAGTTTGCGGTGCTGGCATCGTACACTACAGTAGCGAAGGGAATGGGGGAATGCAAATGAACCATCTGGTCGGAAAAGACGAGCGAATGTGGGCCATGATCGCACATTTGTCCGCGCTGATCGGCTTTCTGATCCCATTTGGCAATGTGCTGGGGCCGCTTTTGGTCTGGCTGTTCAAACGCGAAGAGGGCCCCTTTTTTGAGGAGCACGGCAAGGAAGCGCTCAATTTCAGCATCTCGGTCACGATCTACGCAGCCATTTCCAGCATCCTGCTCATTGTCTTCATCGGCGTGATTTTATTGACCGCCCTGTTCTTTTTCTGGATCGTCTTCGTCGTGATTGCCGCCGTTCGGGCCAACGAAGGGAAAACGTACCGCTATCCGCTGACGTTGCGATTTATCAAATGAGTGATTCGCCATCGAGCAGCCGCTCCTTTGGGAACGGCTTTTTTTTCGTAATTTTCCCGCAACAGGCAGGGTGAATGGTCATTCATCGCGAAAAACTAGGGAGGACAAAGAATCGGGGCGAAGGGAGTGGGAAGTCATGCTGACTGGCGTTACGGTTGTCGATTTTTCTCGTCATCTGCCTGGGCCGATCTGCACCATGCGACTCGCTGACCTGGGAGCGGAAGTCATCGAGGTGGAGGCGTTTCGCGAAGACGAGCACGCTTCGGCGGTTTTTCCCAGCCCGTCTGCGGCCAGAGAAACGGGAGCGTTTTCCTTGCGTTCGCATCGCAATCACAAGAGCATTTCGCTTAACCTGCGGACAGATGAAGGAAAGGCGCTCGCGTTTGCTCTCGCCAGACAGGCTGACGTCGTGGTGGAAAGCTACCGTCCAGGTGTCATGCGCCACCTCGGGCTTGACTACGATCGCCTGTGGGCCGCTCACCCGGCTGTCATCTACTGCTCGGTCACCGGGTACGGACAGAGCGGGGAGATGCATCAGCTCGGCGGGCACGATCTCAACGTTCAGGCGGTCAGCGGCTTTCTCTCCCTGCTGCGCGATGCTTCCGGCAAGCCAGTCCTGGCAGACATTCCTCTCTCCGATTACGCCCTGGGTCTGTACGCAAGCGAGCAAATTTGCGCGGCGCTGGTGCAGCGGGCGCGAACCGGGCGCGGCGCCTATCTGGACGTGGCCGCCGCCGACTTGCTCGCGGCGTGGGTAGGGCTGCAGGCGATTTTTACGGCTTGCCAGGCTACCGCGAGTACGAATCAGAGCAAAAAGGGGCTGTTGGCGCATCAGGTGTTTGAAACCGCCGACGGGCAGTACGTGGCGCTCGCCGCTGTGGAGGAGCGCTACTGGCTGAGCTTTTGCCGGGCGGTGGGCCGGGCTGACTGGGAGGCGTATCACCGCGGGACGATCGCGGAGCACCCCGAGGTATGGGAGGAGCTGAAAGCCTTGTTTTTATCCCGCACACAGGCGGAGTGGAACGAGCTGGGGAGCGAGGTGGATTGCTGTCTGACGGCGGTGGAGGAAATGGAAAACTGGTCGAATATTCGCTATGTGTCCGAGCGGGAAATTGCCTACACGCTTCCTTTTCTGGACAAGCGGGAGCCGACCGGCGCAGCGAAAAGCTCTCGCCCTGGCGCTTCCAACCGCAAAGCTCCTTCGTGGCATGCCGACTGCACGGCAGAGTTGCTCAGGCGAAAGCTGAACATAACGGATGAAGGCTTGCGCAAGCTCAAGCGGCAAGGCGTCATCCCGGAGTCGTCCGTATAGAAAGGAGAAGAGACAACTATGGAGCAAGAAGTCCAAGCAACCCCGCTTTTGGTGAAAAAAGAAGAGGGCGTCTGCACGATCACGCTCAATCGGCCGCGCGTGCTGAACGCGATGACGGTCGAGATGTTTGCGCTGTTGCAAACGTCGATTGCGGAGGCGGCGGATGACCCGGAGGTGGAAGTGCTCATTCTCAGAGGAGCAGGCGGCAATTTTTGCTCCGGCGCTGATTTGACCGTGCTGACGGCGCTAAGCGAAAAAGACGAAGCGGATGAGGCGCTTGCGGTCATTAACGATTTTATTGCGCGGCTGCACCAGATGCCGAAGCCGGTAATTGCCGTCGTGGAAGGGGTGGCGGTCGGAGCGGGGCTCAATCTGGCGCTGCATGCCGATTTTGTCATTGCCACGACAGATGCTGTGCTGCAGGAGCCGTTTGTCCAGATCGGACTGACTACCGACTTTGGCGGCACGTATTTGCTGCCGCAACTGGTAGGAACGGCATGGGCGAAACGGCTGGCTCTGCTCGGGGAAAAAGTTTCCGGGCAAACAGCCGAGCAGATTGGCTTGATCTATCGTGCGGTTGAGCCAGCGCTCATCGAGCAGGAGGTGGAAGCGCTGGTGGCTGCCGTGCGGCGCTTGCCGCGACAGGCGTATGCCGTTACGAAAGAAGGGCTGGGACGGTGCCAGTTTAACGGGCTGGAGTACGCGCTCGCCTGGGAAAAGCAGCAGCAGCCGTCCTTGATCGCCCATCCTGCGTTTCAATCGCTGGTACGTGCCAAAATGAAACGGACGTAAAAACGCTACAGCGCTACTTCGGCAAAGGGATGTTCAGCTCGTGAATGCGCTGGCCGGATTCCGCGCTTTCCTCGAACAAGGTAAGGACAGGGGCTTTCAGCTTGGCGGCGTCGAGACTCAGGTTGATGGCGAACGTGCCCCATTCGGGTGCCCCTTGGCTGGCTGTGACAAAGCTGTCGGCCAGCGTGTTGCCTTCGTCTGTCACGACAAAGCGCACGGTAGCTTCGAACACGCGGGCTTCGCCTTTTACGGCGTATTGGCCGGGTCCTGTTTTCGTTACGGCGATGTTGCGAAACGCTTCGTTCTCGTACTTGCTGCCTTGCTCGCCGGCAGGCTGTTCCGTGGCGCTGCTAGGCAACGGAAGTGCAGCGGCTGGCACACAGACGGAGCCGACCGCGAGAAGTGACACGATCATCAGTTTTTGGGGAAAACGCATGCGATCCCTTCCTTTTCCAGAGTGATGCTACGTTTTTAAGATGGCGTGCCAGCAACTGTTTTATGCTGGAAAAGTCGCTCGCCTCAACAATGGGAACGGGGAAGGGAAGAATATCCGTTGAGCGAGAGTGAATTGTGTGGTAAAGTAGGGATATCAAGATCCTGCGATGTACGTAAGACCGTAAATGTTTCTAACCTTATACGTGTTTTTCGGGAGACGGAAATTTGCGTTGGATGTCAGGCCCACCTCCCTTTTGGGGATGCATGGGAAGGCTGAAGGGCAGAAGGGTCACCCACCTGTGTGAGCGCAGGTTATAGAAACATGAGGTCAACGGCAGAGCGGGGACTTGGCAGCATGCAAAAGCAAAGATTGGCCGATAGCATGAAAAAACCACTTGGAGACTTCCAGGTGGTTTTTCTATGTTTGGGGTGCGGAGCGAGACGACGTGCAGGACGTTGTTCGTCTCAATGGGTCGTTTTGTTTTGCTTGCCGGAACCGTGTCCCTGGCCCTGGCTTTGTCTGCGCCCCGAATCCTGGCCGTCCTGCTGGTCGTTGTTTATGATCGTCAGGCTTTGCTCCAGCGATTGCGAATCTTGGGCGTCCTGCAGAATTTGGTACATTTGCAAAAAGTTCGCTTTTTGACCTTCCGGAATCCCTTTGATGCGGACGGTCAATTCTTGTGGACCGCTTTGCTGTCCTTGCCCCTGTCCGCCTTGGCTGCTCTGCCCGCTTCCTTCGCCGGAGGTTGGCTGCTCGTCAAGAAAACTGAGGAACATGGAGTCGCTGTCCTGAAAATCTTGCCCGCCGCCACTCGATTGCTGCCCGCCGCCGTTCTGTCCACCGCTGCTTTGTCCGCCTTGTCCGCCGTTTTGCTGCTCAAACAATACGCTGAACTCGTTTAGATCAGTCTGGATGATGCCGATGACGTTCATCCTGATCCTCCTTCCAAAATTGAAAATGGGCTGGAATCCTGTTTCTTGCCAAAGGAGCGTGCAACAAGCCCTTCACCACTGCGATGGCAAATGCCGTAAACACCAAGCTCGATCATCAGTAAGGCTGGCCAGGCAGGACACGGCGCGGACCAAAAAGGCGAACACGAACCAAAACAGTCAGTCGTGCAAGCAAACTATGGTTGCGGGGCGAAGCAGGATAAGGAGCAGCAAGCAGCACGAAAGGCAAGCAAGCGGGTCATGCTTGCCTTTGATGCAACCGGAGGTGACGTTTTCGACCGCCAACGCCCGGCGAAACAATGCGTCCGTTTTCGTTAGCGTAGGCAGGCTGATTCAAAAACGAGGACACCCATCCATGCTCTTAGTATGAGCTTAGGGAGTTTCGCTATGCGTAGGGGAAGCGTTCGCTTTCAGGCGGCGAACGAGCGCTTCATCCGGGGTGACGTACAACGTGCGCTGCTGCTCGTAAATGACGTAGCCTGGCTTGGCGCCGCTCGGCTTTTTGACGTGCCGAATCAAGGTGTAGTCGACAGGAATCTGGCTGCCTTCTTTGGCGCGGCTGAAATAGGCGGCCAGGTTGGCGGCTTCGAGCAAGGTTTGATCGGAAAACTCGCGGGCGCGGATGACGACGTGGGAGCCGGGAATGTCTTTTGTATGCAGCCACGTTTCATGCGCAAAAGCCAGCTTGTTTGTCAAAAACTCGTTTTGCTTGTTGTTTTTTCCGACCAAAATTTCGGTGCCGTCTGACGAGACGTACCGTTCCAGCTCGGGGCGCGTATCCTTTTTCTTGCGCGGTCCGCGCTTTTTCCGGTCGCGCATGTAGCCTTGCTCGACCAGCTCTTCGCGAATTTCTTCCGCTTCCTTCAGGCTGGCGTGGCCGAGTTGGACCAAAAGGCCGTCCAGGTAAAGAATTTCCGCTTTGGCTTGCTCGATCTGCTCGCTGACGATTTGCAGGCTGTTTTTCGCTTTGTTGTACCGTTTGTAATAGGCCTGCAAATTTTCCGAAGGAGTCTTCAACGGGTCCAGCGGGATGGTGATGGTGCTGCCAGCCTCGTCGTACCAGTTGACGGTGACCAGTTCGGTGTCGCCGCGCTTCATCTGATGCATGTTGGCGGTAATCAGCTCGCCGTACAGGCGGAACAAATCGGCGTCGTGCGCCTCCTGTAGCGTTTGCTCCAGTTTCTCGATCTTCTTTTCGTTTTTGTTGCGCTCGGCCGTGACGAAGCGAATCAGGTCGTGGGCGCGTTGCTTGACCGTATCGCGCAGAGCTTTGCCCTCGTAAAATGCCTGCAGGCAGGCTTGCACGGAAGGATACGGCGTGGCGGTGCCATCGCCGCCATCGGTCAGGTGCGTCAGCTCGACGACGTGAAAATACGCTTTGTCGGGGCGTTCCACAATCGCAGGCGCGTAGTTGTGCGCCTTGACCGCTTCCATGACCGAGGAAAAAGCTTGCCACAGCGTGTCGCGATTGGCCAGCTTTGCCCGGTGGACGATTTCTTTTGCCAAAAGCGGGCTGATGCCCATGTAGCGGTCGACGATTTGCTTGTCCAGCCGCCCGCTGTTCCAATCGATGGAGGAAATGAACGCCTGCTCGGTGACGGTGAGCGGATCGTGTTTGTCCTGGCTCGGCGGGGAGACGTACGGACGTCCAGGGGTGACTTGCCTGTATTGGCTGATCGCCAGCGTCACGTGCATGGCACTGTCGAGAATCGTTCCCGTTGCCGGATCGACGAGAATAATGTTGCTGTGCTTGCCCATGATTTCCATGATAATGCGGCGGAGCGCCGTGTCTCCCAGCTCGTCGCGGGTACGGATATCCATGTGGATGATCCGCTCCATGCCGATCTGTTCGATCGATTCGATCAGCCCGCCTTCACAATGCTTGCGCAGCAGCATGCAAAACATCGGAGCTTCCAGCGGATTCGTAAACTCTTCGGTCGTAAGGTGAATCCGGGGGTACGTCGGATTGGCAGACAGCAAGAGCTTGACTGTTTCTCCCGGCGTGCGTACTTGCATGACAATATCGCTGTGGTGCGGCTGGTGAATCTTGGAGATGCGACCGCCGACACATTTATGTAACTCCCGCGCGACGGCACGGGTTACTACGCCATCAAATGCCACAATCACTCACCTCAATCGTTAAAAATGCCTGGAACGTAAAAAAAGATGCCAGAAATGGTTGCCAGTCACAGTGTAGCACAAAGCGGGGGAGGGAGGAATCTTGTTGTCGCCCTGCGGCTTCGGTTGACACTGCCAAGAGTTGTCTCCTATAATAAATTAACGATTTTGCGTCTGTGGAAGTGAAAACGATGGTTCGGAGCATGACAGGTTATGGACGGAAAGAGGATAGCAGGGGCGCTGTGCGGTTGACGGTGGAGATTCGCGCCGTCAATCATCGGTATTCCGAGATACAGGTACGCCTGCCAAAAGCTTGGAGCATGCTGGAGGACCAGGTGCGCAAGCTGGTGAGCCGGTACGTCCGCAGAGGTCGTGTCGATGTGACCATTGCGATGGACGGGAAAAGTCAGACGGCTTCCGCTGTCGAGATCGACTGGCAGGTGGCCGGGCAGCTCGTCTCGCTGTCGCGCACGATGGCTGAGCGCTTTTCGTTGCAGGAGCCGCTTGGCGTCAAGGAGCTTTTGCTCTTCCCTGGCGTGTTACATACAAAGGAAATGACAGAAGACAGCGACGAAGCGGCCGAATGGCTGCTGGATCAGGTCAAGGCTGCAGCGATCGATTTGCTCTCCATGAAAGAGGCGGAGGGCAAGCAACTGTACGCTGATTTATCCGGACGGCTCGAACAGATTGAAGCGTGGGTCAAACAGCTTCAGCAATTGGCTCCTGTGGGAATCGAGGAGTACCAGACCCGTCTTCGCCAGCGATTGAACGAATGGGCCAGCCAGGCTCCTTTTGAATTGGACCTTGCGCGCGTGGCTCAGGAGGTTGCTTTTTTCGCTGACAAGAGCGATATCAGTGAGGAGATTACCCGCCTGGAAAGCCATTGTCTCCAGTTTGCCAAACAGTTGGAAGCAAGCGAAGCGATCGGGCGAAAGCTGGATTTTTTGCTCCAGGAAATGAACCGGGAAGCCAATACTATCGCTTCCAAGGCGAATTATTTGCCCATTTCCCACCTCGCTGTGGAAATCAAGACGGAACTGGAGAAAATGAGAGAGCAAGTACAGAACGTCGAGTAGCATGAAAGGATGGGCTGGGCCGTTATGGCAATCAAGCTAATCAATATCGGATTTGGCAATATTGTGAATGCCAACCGCATTATTTCCATTGTAAGTCCGGAATCTGCTCCGATCAAACGGATCATTCAGGAAGCGCGCGATCGCAACATGCTCGTCGACGCTACCTATGGACGCCGGACGCGTGCTGTGATTATTACAGATAGCGATCACGTCATCTTGTCAGCGGTACAGCCGGAAACAGTGGCGCAGCGCCTCTCGACGAAGGACGACGAATCGGACGAATAAAGTAGGAGTGTAAACAATGAGCATGGTTGATCGCGGTCTCCTTTTGATTCTCTCCGGACCTGCGGGAGTGGGGAAAGGCACGGTATGCAAGGCCCTTCGGGAAAGAATGCCCGAGCTGGTGTATTCCGTATCGGCTACCACACGTTCTCCGCGCCCGGGCGAGGTGGAAGGAGTTAATTACTTTTTCAAGACAAAGGAAGAGTTCCAGCAAATGATTGAGCAGGACGCTCTTCTGGAATGGGCAGAATACGTAGGAAACTTCTACGGCACGCCCCGCCAGTTTGTGGATGAAATGCTGAACGAAGGGCGCGACGTGATCCTGGAGATCGAAGTCCAGGGCGCGCTGCAAGTAAAACAGCGATTTCCGCAAGGGACGTTCCTGTTCCTGGCCCCGCCTGATCTGAACGAGCTGGAAAACCGGATCGTGGGACGGGGAACGGAGACGGAGGATGTGATCCGCAAGCGGATGGAAGTCGCCCGAGCCGAAATCGAGCTGATGGATCATTACGATTACGTAGTGGTCAACGATGTGATCGAATCAGCCTGCGATCGCATTCAGGCGATTATTACAGCCGAGCACCTGAAAAAAGATCGTCAGGTTCACAAATATCGCAAATGGTTGAAGGAGGTTGAATAGTTTTATGTTGTATCCATCTATCGACGAATTGACCGCAAAAGCGGAAAGCAAGTACATCCTGGTGACCGTAGCTTCCAAGCGCGCCCGCCAATTGCGTGAAAACAGCGAAATGCAGGTAGTCAAACCAAAATCCAAAAAGTTTGTAGGCGTCGCGCTGGAAGAGTTTATCTCCGACGAGCTGGTGCACGAGTTTTTGGACGGACGTAAATAAGAGCTTGCTTTGAAAAAACAACCTGTATGCAGGTTGTTTTTTTGTGGGCATTTGTTTGAATATTATATTTCAGTATTTTTAAGGCGAGTGCCAGCTTGGCGCTTTCTTGGAAATTTAATTGTATATAAAATGGAAATAATAATGAATATATGTTATATTATTCCATGTAAATATTTTCTGAATGGAGTGGTTAATTGTGAAAAAAGTAGTTTCATTGGTTGTTGCCGTCTCATTAGCCACAACGCCCTTCACATATGTCGGCAACAGCACAGCACATGCACAAACAAGGAATGCAAACGTCAATCAAGCAGTGGACGTAGGAGAGCTTCAATTGATTTTCGATGCTATTGAACAATACCAAAACTATTATTCCGTAGACAAAAATGGATATCACCTAAACGAAGAAGCAAGTCAGATAATCCCTGAGAAAACTTATAAGCTGCTAAAAGAAACCTTTGATAAAACTAACGAAATTTTTAAAACAAAACAGATCAATAGAATTGGAAAAAGAGTAAAAGGAGGGGAAATAACAAGTGCTGAAGGTTTTTCAACATATGCTGTAGATGAAGGATACACATACTATGGAAAAGATTCTGATACTTATTACTATGTAGGACCAAACTGGGATGTTGGGAATTGGCTCTACATAAGCGATGATGATACTAGATGGCTCGCGAATGTATTGGTTGGGGTAACTCTTGCGACGACTGTAGCAGGGATCATTTTGTCGCTTTTCCCAGCGACGAAAGGCTTGGCCGTGTCTTCGGCTATTATTGCTGCCATTACGGGTGCGGGCGCAGCGTATATCGCTAATGTCAACAAAGGGTACGGCATCGTAGTAAGGGCATATAGCGGTGGAGTAACCTTAAAAGCACGGAAATATTAAAAACGAGGAAGTGGGTAAAAATTACTGTCTATTATCCTTACCTCATATCGCTTCTGATTGTTGTATCGTGCGGAGTTAGCTACTTTCAAAAAAATTCCAAAATCATGCAACTGAATATCGGTTTATTAGCCTTATATCCATACCTGATCAATCAGGACTATTGGGTCGCGAGTTTGGTCCTGCTGCTTATAGCTTATATTGTGGCAATGGTGAAAAGGAAAAATGAATAACGAATCGTCTGATCTTAAAAATATAGAAAAGTTCGTCATAAGGACGAGCTTTTTCTTTTTGATATAGAGATAAACCACTGAAATCATAGCGAACCGTTTTCTAGGTTACTCGTGAAAAGGGGAGGTTTTTTTATCGAAAATGGCAAATAGCGCCCCTGCTCTATGAGACCATCCATCCTAGACGAGCGAATTGCGAATGCTAGAAAGTCTTGATATCCCAACATCGAAAAGACTATAGTGTAAATAGCTATAGACCAATGACAACCTGTATGCAGGTTGTTTTTTTCGGATAGGGAAGAAAGGGGAGTTACAGATGGATTCGCTCGCAGAAAAACGAATTGTGCTCGGCGTCTGTGGCGGGATTGCGGCCTACAAGGCGGCTGCGCTCACAAGCAAGCTGACGCAGGCCGGCGCACAGGTGCATGTCATCCTGACGGAAAATGCGATGAAATTCGTTCAGCCAGTGACGTTCCAGGCATTGTCTCATCAGCCTGTCTACACGGATACATTTTCGGAGCCAGACCCGCACGTCATCAGCCACATCGACCTGGCGGACAAGGCCGATCTTGTGCTGATTGCTCCCGCGACGGCCAATGTCATCGGCAAAATCGCAAACGGCATCGCGGACGACATGCTGACGACGACGTTGCTTGCGACGAAAGCTCCGGTGATGATCGCGCCTGCGATGAATGTGAACATGTACGAGCATCCGGCGGTTGCGGCCAATATGGAAAAGCTGGCGTCGTTTGGCTATCGGTTTGTGGAGCCGGGGGTCGGGCTGCTCGCATGTGGCTGGGTTGGCAAAGGGCGTCTGGCCGAGCCGGAGGAAATCGTCGAAGCGGTGCAGAGCTGGTTTAGGCAACAAGCTGCACGAGACACGCAAGCAGCAGCGAAGCAAGACTTGCTGGACAAGCACGTACTCGTCACAGCCGGACCGACGCGGGAAAAAATTGATCCGGTTCGCTATATCACCAACCACGCATCGGGCAAAATGGGCTACGCTATTGCGGAGGCAGCGCGTGACAGAGGGGCGCGCGTGACGTTGATTAGCGGCCCGACCGCGCTGCCACGGCCAGAGGGCGTCGCGTTCGTCGCCGTCGAATCAGTACAGGAGATGTTCGATGCCGTCATGGAGCATTTGCCACAGAGCGATATCGTCGTGAAGTCGGCTGCTGTGTCCGACTATCGGCCGAAAACAGTGCAGGCGCATAAAATGAAAAAAGGCGACGGCCCCTTCGTGCTGGAGCTGGACAAAGCGCCTGATATTTTAAAAACAATCGGCGAGCGCAAAACGAAGCAGTTTGTCGTCGGGTTTGCTGCCGAGACGCAAGATGTGCTGCTGCATGCGCAGTCGAAGCTGGAACGCAAAAACCTCGATATGATCGTAGCCAACAACGTCCTCCTGGAAGGCGCAGGGATGGGCAGCGATACGAACATCGTCACTCTTTTGACGCGGGACGGCGAGCAATTGGCGCTGGAAAAACTGAGCAAGCGGGCTGTGGCCGACAAGCTGTTTGATGCCGTGCTGTTGAAGCTGCAGCAAAAGCCGCTGTCTGAACTGTCATGATCGCCCAGGTGATTGTGGACGTACCGGTCAATCGAACGAATCGCCCGTTTGACTACAAGGTACCGTCCTGGCTAAGCCCGTTGATCCGCGTGGGCAGCAGGGTCATCGTCCCGTTTGGCCCGCGCAAGCTGCAAGGCTACGTGATCGGGATCGTGGAGCAGGCGGAGGGGGAAATCGCGTCGGCGCGCTTGAAGGACGTCGAGCAGGTGCTGGACGATACGCCTCCGCTCACGCCAGAGTTGCTGGAGCTTGGTGAGTGGATGTCCCGCCAATACTTGTGCCCGTGGGTGACAGCCGTCCAGGCGATGATTCCGGCTGTCTTGAAAGGCAAGTCGGAAAAATGGCTGGTCGCGACAGAGGCGCTGGAGGCAGAAACGTGCGGCAACTCGGGGCTATTGTGGGAACTGGCGCGCAAACGGCAAATGCCGCTCGCAGAGGTGGAAAAGCAGTTTCCCGACGAGTACTTGCTCGTGCCGGGCTGGATATCGAGCGGCTTGTTGGCGACGGAATACCAGGTCACCGACCGGATTACGCGCAAGCAGCAATCGTTTGTGCGCAGCCTGTTGAGCGGGCCTGAGCTGGCAGAAGCAATCCGGTCCTTGCCAGCGCGGGCAGAGCAGATGAAAAGGGCGCTCGAACTGTTCCAGATGCATGAAGGCCAGTCTTTGTCCACCCAGATGCTGCAGGCGGAGTACGGAATCAGCCGTGCGTCGCTGAAGAGTCTGGAAAAAAAAGGATTCGTCGCCATCGAGCAGGTGGAAGTGTACCGCGATCCGTATGCCAATCGCCGCTTTTCCGACAAGCCGAAGCCTGACTTTACCCCGCTTCAGCAACAAGTTTTGGCACCAATTTTGCAATCTATAAAAATGGGCACGTACGCCTCGTACTTGCTGCATGGCGTAACAGGCAGCGGCAAGACAGAAGTGTATCTGGAAGCGATCGAACAGACGCTGGCAAAAGGGCGCGAGGCGATTTTTCTCGTGCCGGAAATTTCTTTGACGCCGCAAATGGTGGAGCGGTTCAAGGCGCGGTTTGGCGCCGATGTCGCCGTCCTGCACAGCGCCTTGTCGCAGGGAGAGCGCTACGACGAGTGGCGCAAAATTATTCGCAACCAGGTAAAAGTCGTAGTCGGGGCGCGCTCGGCTATTTTCGCTCCTTTTCGCAATGTCGGCTTGATCGTGATCGACGAAGAGCATGAAAGCTCCTACAAGCAAGAAGAGACGCCGCGATATCACGCGCGGGAAGTCGCCCTCTGGCGAGCGAAAAGAAACGACGCCGTCCTGCTGATGGGGAGCGCGACGCCCGCCTTGGAGACGTACGCCTTGGCTACGCGCGGCAGATACGAGTTGCTGGAAATGCCCGAACGGGTAGGCAATCGCCCGATGCCGCAGGTGCACGTCGTCGATATGCGCGAGGAGCTGCATGCGGAAAATCGCTCCATGTTCAGCCGCAAGCTGCACGAAATGATTGCCGATCGGCTGCAAAAAGGCGAGCAGATGGTCATTTTCCTGAATCGGCGCGGCTTTTCCACGTTTGTCATGTGCCGTTCGTGCGGCTATACGATGCGCTGCATTCATTGCGACATTTCGTTGACCTACCATAAAACGAACCATACGGCGCGCTGCCATTACTGCGGCTACACGATCGCCCAGCCTGCGCACTGCCCGGAATGCCAGAGCGAGCATATCCGCTTTTTCGGCACGGGGACGCAAAAGGTGGAGGCGGAGCTGGCGAAGCTGTTTCCCGGCATCCGCGTGATCCGGATGGACGTGGATACGACGTCGCGCAAAGGCGCGCATGAAGAGTTGCTGAACAAATTCCGCAACGGGCAGGGCGACGTGCTGCTCGGGACGCAAATGATCGCCAAAGGGCTCGATTTTCCGCGAGTGACGCTGGCGGGCATTATCGCAGCGGACAGCTCGCTGCATTTGCCTGATTTTCGCGCGGCGGAAAAGACGTTCCAACTGCTCACGCAGGTCGGAGGACGCGCGGGGCGGCATGAGCTGGCGGGAGATGTCGTCATCCAGACGTACACGCCCGAGCACTACAGCATCGTTCACGCCACGCGGCACGACTATCCGGCGTTCTACCGGGATGAAATGCTGCAACGCAGGCGCACAGGGTATCCGCCGTATTTCCGGCTGGTGCTCATCACGTTCAGCCACGAAGATGTGCCTGTCGTCATTCGCGGCGCGCATACGATGGCGGACTTTTTGCGGCCGCGGCTCGCCCAGACGACAATCGTGCTCGGGCCAGTCGCATCGCCTATTGCGCGCGTGAAGGATAGATTTCGCTTTCAGATCATGCTAAAATATCGGGATGAACCGCAACTGTCTGACCTGCTTGCCCAGGCGACGGCGGCATTTGAAGAGTGGAACAAACAGCAGAAAGTATTGATGACGATTGACGTCGATCCGTACGTGCTGCTTTAGGGAGGATATGATTCACATGGCAATTCGCACAATTGTAAAACATCCAGATCCGATTTTGCGTGAAAAGGCAATGAAGGTGACCAAGTTCAACTCCAACCTGCACAAGCTGTTGGACGATATGGCTGACACGATGTACGATGCAGAGGGCGTAGGCTTGGCTGCACCGCAGGTAGGCATCTCCAAGCGCGTGATTGTCATGGATTGCGGCGACGGGCTGATCGAAATCGTCAACCCGGAAATCGTCGACCACAAAGGCGAGCAGTTTGACTATCCGGAAGGCTGCCTGAGCATCCCGGGGCTGCGCGGAGATGTTCGCCGCCACCAATGGATCAAGCTGCGCGGACAGGATCGCTTTGGCAACGAAATCGAGCTGGAGGCCGAAGACCTGTTGTCCCGCTGCGCCCAGCATGAAATCGATCACCTGAATGGCGTGCTGTTCATCGACGTAGCCGACAAGGTCTATCAGGTGAACCCGGAAGAGGAAGGGGAATAACCGATTTGAAAGATGCTCGCATCCTGTTTATGGGTACGCCTGACTTCGCGGTTTCGAGCCTCGACGCGCTCATCGAAGCAGGCTATAACGTGATTGGAGTCGTGACACAACCGGATCGTCCCGTAGGACGCAAGCAAGTGTTGACGCCGCCCCCCGTCAAGGAGGCGGCTTTGCGTCATGGACTTGCTGTTTTGCAGCCGGAAAAAATCAAGGCAGAAGAAGCGCTGGAAGAAGTGCTGGCGCTGTCTCCCGACCTGATCGTGACAGCGGCTTACGGGCAAATTTTGCCCAAGCGGCTCTTGGATGCGCCGCCGTTTGGCTGCATCAATGTGCACGCCTCGCTTTTGCCGAAATATCGCGGCGGTGCGCCGATCCACAAAGCAATCGTCGACGGGGAAGCCGAATCGGGCGTGACGATCATGTACATGGTAGAGGCGCTGGACGCAGGGGACATGCTGTCCAAAGTCGTCGTGCCGATCGAGGAACGCGACACGGTCGGACTTTTGCATGACAAGCTGGCGGTCGCTGGCTCCCGGCTTTTGCTTGAGACGGTGCCTCGGCTGCTGGCAGGGGAGATTCAGCCGGAAGCGCAAGATCACTCGGCTGCGACATTTGCGCCGAATATCAAGCGGGCTGACGAAAAAATTGACTGGACGAAATCCGCCGCGCAAATCTACAACCAGGTACGCGGACTGAACCCATGGCCTGTCGCCTTCACGACATACGAAGGCAAAGTGTGGAAGCTGTGGTGGGTGGAAAAATGGCCCGAAGCTGGCAGCAAAAAAGCGCCGGGAACGATTATCGCCCGCGAGGAAGACGGCCTGGTCGTCGCGTGCGGCAGCGGGGCGGTCAAAATAACCGAATTGCAGCCGGAAGGCAAAAAACGGATGAGCGCTCTCGACTTTTTGCGCGGAGCGGGCAGCAGCATCGAAATCGGCACGAAGGTAGGAGAATAGCCCGTGGCAAAAAAGGGAGCGCGTGATATTGCGCTAGATGTATTGAACAGAGTCGAGGAACACAAATCGTACAGCAATCTGGAGTTGCGAGGCGTTCTGGACCGCGCGCAGCTCAGCGCGGCAGATACGGGGCTGGTGACAGAACTGGTGTACGGCACGATCCAGCGGAAGCTCACGCTCGATCACGTCCTGTCCCACTTTGTCGGGAACAAAAAGCTGCAGACGTGGGTGCGCAACCTGCTGCGGCTCAGCCTGTACCAAATCCGCTTTCTGGACCGTATCCCTGAGCGCGCAGCCGTTCACGAGGCGGTGGAAATGGCGAAGCGCCGAGGTCACCAAGGGATTGCTTCGATGGTCAACGGCGTCCTGCGCAACGTCTTGCGCCAGCCGGATGTGTGGGAGCGTCTGCCAAAAGGTGACCGCGCCACGCAGATCGCAGTAGAGCATTCCCATCCGGAATGGCTCGTTCGGCAATGGCTTACGGTGTACGGCGAAGCGACGACGATCGCGATCTGCGAAGCCAACAACCGCCATCCGCACAGCTCCATTCGCGTCAATTCGCTGAAAACAAGCGCGAGCGAATTGCTGGACAAGCTCGCGGCAGAAGAAACGGCGGCGAGGCAGTCGGCGCTCAGCCCGCAAGCGATTTTGGTAGAGGGTGGGCACGCGGCCGGCTCGCGCCTGTTTCGCGAAGGCTACTTTACGATTCAAGACGAAAGTTCCATGCTGGTAGCGCCTGCGCTTGCCGCCAAGCCAGGCATGCGCGTCCTCGACGCCTGCGCGGCTCCCGGCGGGAAAACGACGCATATCGCGGAGCTGATGGAAAATCGCGGGCACATCGTCGCGTGCGACCTTCACCCGCACAAGCGCGACCTGATTGCGCAAACGGCAAAGCGGCTCGGCATCTCCATCATCGAGCCGATCACGAGCGATGCGCTCGATTTGCCAGACAGAGGCTTGGGGACGTTCGACCGGATTTTGCTCGACGCGCCGTGCTCGGGCTTCGGCGTCATCCGGCGCAAGCCAGACTTGAAATGGAACAAAACGCCAGAGGATGTTCGCGCGATTGCCCAGTTGCAGTACGAACTGCTCAAGGCGCTGGCGCCGATGCTTGCGGCAGATGGCGTTCTCGTGTACAGCACGTGCACGATTGAGCCGGAGGAAAATCAGAAGATCGTTCAGCGCTTCGTCAAGGAGCACCCGGAGTTTGTCCTGGACGAGACGCTTGCGCACGACTTGCCAGAGGCCGCTCGGGCGCATGTGGACGAGACAGGGGCATGCGTGCAGATTTTGCCGCATCATTTTGAGAGTGATGGCTTCTTTATCGCGCGTCTGAAACGAAAAAGATAGCAAGAGAGGGGTGGCGCGCCAACTGCGAAAAATGCCACTCCTTTGCCTTTGTTTGCGCTTCTGCAGATTGGTTTACACTAGGAAAAGGGATGCATTTCTGAAATGGATGCCAAAACCGTTTGAAGCGCGACGCGAGGCGAGGTACAATGATAGAATGACGATTTGTGCAAGCAATGATTTTGAGGATGTGGAAAAGAAATGCCATTCACGACATTTACAGGCGAAAAGCCGCTTATTTACAGCTTGACTCAAGACGAACTGAAAGAATGGCTCATCAGCGCAGGTGACAAAGCTTTTCGCGCCCAGCAAATTTTTGACTGGCTGTACGTAAAGCGTGTGACTTCCTTTGATGAGATGAGCAATCTTTCCAAAGACCTGCGGCAAAAGCTCGCCGAGACGTTCCGCCTGGATTCTTTGAAAGAAATTACGCATCAGCAATCGACGGACGGAACGATCAAGTTTTTGTTCCAGCTCGTGGATGGTCACGCCATCGAAACGGTCATCATGCGCCACAGCTACGGAAACAGCATCTGTGTGACGACGCAGGTCGGCTGCCGGATCGGCTGCACGTTTTGCGCCTCCACGCTCGGCGGATTGAAGCGCAACCTCGATGCGGGCGAGATCGTTTCCCAGGTGCTGATGGCCCAGCGCAAGCTCGATGCAGAGGGCGAGCGCGTCAGCCACGTCGTGGTGATGGGGATTGGCGAGCCGTTTGAAAACTTCGAGAGTCTGATGGCCTTTTTGTCGATCATCAACGACAACCGGGGACTGAACATCGGCGCCCGTCATATTACCGTCTCCACCAGCGGAATCGTGCCGAAAATTTACGAGTTTGCCGAGCGCGGCGGACAAGTGAACCTGGCGATTTCCCTGCACGCGCCCAATACGGAGCTGCGCAGCAAGCTGATGCCGATCAACCGCGGCTTTCCGCTTGACAAGCTGATGGAAGCGTGTCGTCATTATATTAACAAGACAGGTCGCCGGATCAGCTTTGAGTACGGTCTGTTCGGCGGGAAAAACGATCAGCCCGAGCACGCCGAGGAACTGGCCGACCTGATCGGAGACATGCTCTGCCACGTCAATCTGATTCCGGTCAACTACGTGCCCGAGCGCGATTACGTGCGTACACCACGCAACGAAATTTTTCAGTTCAAACGCATTTTGGAGGAAAAGGGAATCAATGTGACCATCAGACGTGAACAAGGCAGTGATATCGCCGCTGCCTGCGGTCAACTGAGGGCACAACACGCTAAAGAAACCGTGGGGTGAAGCCATGGAAATCGCGATGAAATCCCATGTTGGCCGCGTCCGTCAGATCAATGAGGACTACTATGCCTGTGTTGCCGATCTGAACGGACGCGTGCTGGCCATTGTTGCAGACGGTATGGGCGGCCATCAGGCTGGTGACATTGCCAGCCGCCTTGCTGTTGAGCGAATAGTAAAAGAACTGCGCCACCTGGATGGGCAACTCGACGCAGAAGACGCGCGCGAGCAACTGATGAATGCCGTTCTGCTTGCCAACAGGGAAGTCTACGATTACGCTGTGAACCATCCAGAGTGCAGCGGAATGGGGACGACCGTTGTGGCGGCGCTGTTGGGAGAATCTTCCGTTATCACCGCCCATATTGGCGACAGCCGTCTGTATTTTTACAATGCAGACGGGCTGGTGATGAAGACAGAGGACCATTCTCTGGTGAACGAACTCTTGAAAAGCGGACAAATCACCGAGGAAGAAGCATCGGTCCATCCGCATCGAAACGTGATTATGCGTTCGCTCGGCACGGAGCCGGATGTGTTGATTGATTTGGGACAGTTCGAGTGGTCGGAGGGCGATGTCGTCCTCATCTGCTCGGATGGTCTCACGAACAAGGTAGGCCATGCCTCTCTGGAAAATTGGTTACAGAAACAGATATCGCTGCAAGCAAAAGTGGACGGTCTGGTGCAGGAAGCGCTGGATGCCGGTGGGGAAGACAACATTACGCTGGTTGCTGTCCAAAAAAAGCTTGATGTCGGTCAGAAAGAGGGGTGAGAGAGATGGAAGGTCAACGACTGGGAGGACGGTATCAATTGGAATCCCGCGTCGGCGGAGGCGGTATGGCGATCGTATACAAAGCCAGGGATTTGATCCTGAATCGTCCGGTGGCCGTCAAAGTGCTGCGCTCGCAGTTTGGTACGGACGAAGACTTTGTCAATCGGTTTCGGCGTGAAGCGCAGGCGGTGGCAAGCTTGTCTCACCCCAATGTGGTCGGGGTGTACGATGTAGGCCAGGAAGGCGACACGCACTACATGGTGATGGAGTACATAGAAGGCTGCACGCTCAAGGAAGTCATTATCCAGCGTGGGGCATTGCCCGTAGAGGAGGCAGTGCGCATCGCCGAGCAAATTTGCGATGCACTCGATCACGCGCATCAAAACCAGATCATTCACAGAGACATCAAGCCGCACAATATCATGATCGGAAAAAATGGCAGAGTGAAGGTGACGGACTTCGGTATCGCGCGCGCCGTTACTTCTGCTACGATTACCCATACGAACGCCATGCTTGGCTCTGTCCATTATTTTTCGCCGGAACAGGCGCGTGGCGGGATTACGGGAGAAAAGTCCGATATTTACTCGCTCGGGATCGTGCTGTATGAGATGGTGACCGGGGAGCTGCCGTTTTCCGGCGATTCGCCGATATCGGTGGCGCTCAAGCATTTGCAGGAGCCGTTGCCCGAGCCGCGTCAGGTAAACCCGAACATTCCGCAAAGCGTGGAAAACGTCATCTTGAAGGCGCTGGTCAAAGATCCGTTTCTTAGGTACGCATCCGCGCGGGAAATGCTTGAAGATTTGGAGACGTGCCTGTTTCCGGAACGGTTGAACGAAGAAAAGCTAACCTTCCCGGTGGATGAGGAGATGACGCGCGTCGTTCCGATTATTACACCGGAGATGATGGAAGGGCACACGAGCGGCCGAACAGGAGTCGGACAGCGCAGCCGCCATGAGCCGTCCGAAGAAGACGAGGATGATAAGCCGCCGAAAAAATGGTGGGTCAAGGCTCTTTTCTGGGTCGGTGGCATTGGACTGTTTTTCGTGCTTGCGTTCTTCGGTTTCAACTTCTTGTTGAACGTGTTCCCTTCCATTCCTGAGGTGCCTGTTCCGTATGTGGAAGGAATCCAAGTGGAACTCGCCGAGGACAAAATCAAGGAAAAAAATCTCGTACCGCAGATTGTAGAAGAAGCAAGCGATACGATCGAAAAAGGCATGGTCATCCGTCAGGACCCGGCCCCGCCGATGAGGCTGAAGGAAAAGGCCGTCGTCACCTTGTACGTCAGCAAAGGCCAGGAACTGATCGACATGCCGAATCTGGTCACGCTGCCGCGGGCAACGGCGGAGGAAACGTTGAAAAAGAACGGCTTCAAGCTGGAAATGGTCACGTTCGTCGAGGAAGAGGACGACAAGGCCGAAGTGGGAACCGTCATCAAGCAGTCGCCGGAAGCGAATGAAAAGGTGTATCCGGGCAAGACGAGTGTGAAGGTGACGATCAGCAAAGGCAAAGCGTTTGTCCGCATGCCGGATGTGCGGGGAAAATCGGTGGAAGCGGCCCAAGTGGAACTGTTCAAAAAAGGGCTTGGTGTCGGAGAAATCAAGGAAGTGCCAACGTACACCACCGACAAGGCGGGCGAAGTGCTGAGTACGCATCCGTACGACCCGGGCATGCAGGTCCAAAAAGGCGTAGCCGTACCGCTGACCGTCAGCAACGGACAGTATCCGCAGGATGCCAAGTCTGCTGTAGCGACGGTGTACGTGGAAGTCGTACCGGGCGAGACCGTGGAAGTCAAGATCGAAGTGACAGACGCGCGCGGCGAAGCAAAAGTATTCCAGCAAGAAACAATCGCGGAAAACAAAGAATACGACGTGCCGGTCGTTCTCTCGCCGCAAAAAGACGCAGTTGTCCGAGCAACAGTCAAAAGGCAGAACGACACCGAATTCAGGGATTATCAAACCATTCCGATCTCGTATAACAGCTTGCCGTAGGATAGTGGAGGGACATGAATGCCAGAAGGACGGATTGTGAAAGCGCTGAGCGGCTTTTACTATGTAGCCGATGAGGGGCGCATCTACAGTTGCCGTGCAAGAGGGCTGTTCAAGAAAAAAGACGCCAAGGTGAACCCGCTCGTGGGCGACTGGGTCGTCTACGATGCGATCAATGAAGAAGAAGGCTATGTCATGGAGGTGGGCGAAAGGACCAATGAGCTGGTCCGCCCGCCCATTTCCAATGTAGATCAGGCTGTTCTCGTCTTTTCCATGTACAAGCCGATGTTTAGCTCGCTTCTTTTGGACAAGTTTTTGGCTCATACCGAGCACGTCGGGATCGATTCCGTCATTGTGCTGTCCAAAGCCGATCAGGTGTCGCAGGAAGAAGTGGACGCCATCGTGCGCCAATACGAGGCCATCGGCTATCAGGTGATTCCGACCTCGACGGTAGACGAGCGCGGCCTAGAGGAAGTGCGCTCCATTTTGCACGACCGGATTACCGTTTTCGCCGGGCAGTCAGGAGTGGGAAAATCATCGCTGATTAACACGCTGTTCCCTGGCGTCAGCCTGCAGACAGGCGATGTCAGCCAAAAGCTGGGACGCGGCAAGCATACAACCCGTCACGTCGAGCTGATCCCGCTTCCAGGCGGCGGCTATGTGGCCGACACGCCAGGCTTCAGTTCGCTGGAGTTCATCGACTTTACCGAGCTGGATCTGGCCGAGTCGTTCCGTGACTTTGCTGCCCTCAGCGCGGATTGCAAATTCCGCGGCTGTCTGCACGTAAGCGAGCCGTCATGTGCCGTCCAGGCGGCGCTGGCGGCAGGCGAGCTGAGCGAGGATCGCTACGAACACTACAAACAGTTCCGCGAAGAGCTGAAAGAATATCAACGGAGGAACAAACCATGGTAAAAATCGCACCTTCTATCCTGTCAGCGGATTTTGCCCGTCTGGGCGAGGAGATTCTCGATGTTGAGCGCGGGGGAGCAGACTGGATTCACGTGGATGTGATGGATGGACATTTTGTGCCGAACATCACGATCGGGCCATTGATCGTCGAGGCAATCCGTCCCGTGACCAAGCTGCCGCTGGACGTGCATCTGATGATTGAAGAGCCGGACCGCTACATCCCGCAGTTTGCCAAAAGCGGTGCGGACTGGATCACGGTTCATCAGGAAGCGTGCCGCCACCTGCACAGAACGCTCTACCTGATTAAAGAACAAGGCGTGAAGGCTGGCGTTGTGCTCAATCCGGCCACTCCGATTGCGACTATCGAGCCTGTGCTGCCTGATCTGGACATGGTGCTTTTGATGACCGTCAACCCTGGTTTTGGCGGGCAAAAATTCATCCACAACGTCGTGCCGAAAATCAAGGCGCTGCGCGACCTGCTGAACGAGCGCGGGCTGGACCATGTCGAGATCGAGATCGACGGCGGCGTCAATGCCGAAACAGCGCGCCTGTGCGAAGAGGCGGGAGCGACTGTACTCGTCGCAGGCAGCGCGGTGTTCAACCAGCCTGATCGCGCAAAAGCGATTTCAGCGATTCGCGGATAAACGAAAACGGTGAACAGGAAAAAGCCATCTGCAACAAAACGGCGCAGATGGCTTTTTGGCGTGCGAAAAAAATGGAGCGGCCGAGCAAAACGACGTGTCCGCAACGAGGCTTTTGCCGATGCGGCAAACACAGCATCCGGCATCCGGTTTTCGGCTGGCAAGCAGTCGCCTGTCGCGGAATTTTCCGCAATCCTAGTGGCGCTTTTCTGCTGAAAACAGGCAATCATCTGCTAGGGACGATCAGAAGTCACATACGTACCGGCGATCAGGTCGTGAATCGCGCGCTTGTCTTTGCGCACACAGACCATGATGAGGCTCACTAGGGCTCCCAGCCCGAACGTAATGCCATAGACGAGCATCATGCCGACGAGCACGCGCAGCAGCATCGTGCCGATCCCGACAGACTCGCCGTCCACGCGGGCGATGCGCACGCCGACAATTCTTTTGCCTACCGTATAGCCGGACCAAAATACCGGAACGAGCAGGCTGTATAGCGTGGAGATCAGATTGGTCGCGAGATTTCCTTCCGTTTGGCCTGTAATCCAATAGCTGATGATAGCCAGAGGCACACCGATAATCAGTCCGTCCAGCAGGGACGCTCCGAGACGCCGCCAAAACCCGACGGGATTGCTTGGCAATGGTGCAGCGTTTTCCATACGTACCCTTCCTTTCTTTTCCGAGGCTAGGGAATATATATGTTTGGTCAGTTGAAAGTATTTCATGAAAAAACGCCAGCGATTCCTCGGCGATCAAGCGGGAGAAAAGCTTTTTTACAGGGTGGTCAACAGGCGGAGCAAAACTGCCATGCGGCCGGGGATGGCATCGACGACGACGTGCTCGTGGGAGGCGTGGGCGCCGTCACCGACAGGGCCGAGTCCGTCGAGTGTCGGACATCCGGCATCTGCGGCAAAATTGCCGTCACTGGTTCCGCCGACACCGCACTCCGTCAGCTCGAAGCCTTCCAGGCGCGCTTGCTCCTGGGCAAGCGAAAACAGCTTCGCGGTACCGTCGGTCCGCTCCATCGGCGGCTTGGCAATGCCGCCCGCAAGTTTTAGCTCTGCGCCAGCGAGCACAGGGGAGAGCTCGTTCATCAGCCGGGTAATCCGCTCGGCTTCGTCGTGGCTTTGAACGCGGACGTCGATGTCCGCCGTCGCCCAGTCCGGAACGACGTTGGAGACGCTGCCTCCCTTGATCGTGCCGACAGACAGGGTCGTTCCTTTGGCGTAGTCTGTAAACGACTGAATCGCCAGGACGTGATGGGCCAACTCCTCGATGGCATTCACCCCAAGGGCGTGATCGTTGCCAGCATGAGCAGCGCGTCCGGTTGCGGTCAGGAAAAATTCCCCGCCGCCTTTGCGGCTCGTTTTCAAGGAACCGTCTCCGGCTGCCGGTTCCAGCACCAGCGTGTATTTGCTTCGCGCCGCTTCCTGTCTAATCAGTTGCTCGGAGGAGACACTGCCGATCTCCTCGTCCGTATTCCAGAAAAAGACCAGCTTTTTCCGGAGCGGGAGCTTGTGCGAGATGATCGCGCGCAGGGCGAAGTAGGCGAAAACGATCCCGGCTTTCATGTCGTACGTGCCCGGTCCGTACAGGCGGCCGTCTTCCTCCCGCCACGGCTCCTTCGCAAGCGTGCCGATTTCCTTCACCGTGTCAAAATGTCCCAGCACGAGAATTTGCTCGTCGCCCTCGCCGTATTCGATGCGGAGTTGGTCGCCGTACGTTTCCTGCGGCAGACGCTCGATCCGGCAGCCCAGCTCGCGGAAACGCTCGGCGATCAGCAGGCCGAGCCGATCGACCGCCTGCTTGTTGTGGGTCGGGCTTTCCATCTCCACGTAGGTGCGCAGCTCGGCCACGATTTCCGGGAGCTGCTCGCGAAAATAAGACGTCCAGTTGGTCATCATCGTCTTCCTCCTTTATGTACGAGCTTTTCATATGCACTATAAAGCTTCGCGCCCCTTTTCGCCAGAGAAAAATCCGACGGGCCGTCACGATATCCTTAAGAAGTCGGGCATACTAGGCAGAGCAGGAAGCACGGCAAACAAAAGGAGGAAAGTGATTTGTGTGTAAAATTCTGTATTTTGCATAATTAACAGATGGTGAAAAAATGATTGAAATTGTTTAGTTATTGATTAAAATAGTCATTATCCTGCATAAATATAAGTTGTTGTGCAAAATATTCTAGGCAAGCATGGCTGCTTTTGCAGTAAATCATTTCAACCGGGGGTACACAATGAAAAAACGGACATCGATTCTTTCTCTTGCATTATCGTCTCTGCTGGCTGCGGCGATGATCGCAGGCTGCGGCACGGGCAACCAGCCACAAGCGGGCGCAGGCCAGGAGCAACCGGCAGGCCAAGGAGGACAAGCTGGCGAGAAAAAGACGCTCATCATGGCGACGTCTGCGGACTACAAGCCGTATGAATACCACGACCTGACCAGCGGCAAGGACGAGATCGTCGGGTTTGACATCGACATCGCCAAATACATCGGCAAAGAACTGGGCTATGAAATCCAGATTACCGACATGAACTTCGACGGACTGGTTCCGGCGCTGCAAACGAATCGTGCCGATTTCGTCATGGCGGGCATGACGCCAACGGATGAGCGCAAAAAAAATGCGGATTTCTCCGAGATCTACTATGAAGCGAAAAATACGATCGTCTCCAAGAAGGATAGCAACATCACCAAGCCGGATCAGCTCGCGGGCAAAAAGATCGCCGTACAGCTTGGCTCTATCCAGGAAGAGGCGGCGCAAGAGCTGGCGAAAACCGTACAAGGCTTGCAAGTGACTTCCTTGAACAAGCTGGGCGAGATCGTGGAAGAAGTAAAAACCGGCCGCGTCGACGCTGCCATCATCGAGGACCACGTGGCCAAAAGCTTCGTAGAGAGCAACCCTGGCTTGCAGTTCACCACGATTGAATCGAAAGAAACGAACGGCTCTGCCATCGCTTTTCCAAAAGGCTCTCCACACGTAGCGAAGTTTAACGAGGTTATCAAAAAAATGCAGGAAAACGGAGAAATGGACAAGCTGATCCAAAAATGGTTCGCTCAATAATCTCTGAACGCAAAGCTTTTTACAACTACGCAACGTAGCAAGAGGTGAGAGAGGGCATGAATTTGGATTTTGCGCAAATCGTGCCCTATATCCCTTTCATTTTGCAGGGGATAAAGGGCACGCTGCTTGTTACATTGATTTCCGTCGTTTTAGGCTTCATCTGGGGCTCGATCCTCGCACTCATCAAAATTTCTAAATTCGGGCCGCTGAATTGGCTCGCTGTCGCCTACACGTCCGTCTTTCGCGGAACGCCGCTGATTTTGCAGCTCACGTTCGTCTACTTCGCGACTCCGCAGCTCACCGGCTACAACATTTCGCAGTTGGAAGCAGCCGTCCTGACGTTTACCCTGAACTCGGGGGCGTACATTTCGGAGACGATTCGCGGCGGAATTATGGCTGTGGACAAAGGACAGTGGGAAGCGGCCAAGGCGCTCGGCATCCCGTATCGCCGCATGATGCTCGACATCATTTTGCCGCAGGGCGTGAAAAACATTTTGCCTGCGCTCGTGAACGAGACGATCGCGCTTCTGAAGGAGTCGGCGCTCGTTTCCACGATCGGTCTGTCCGACATCATGCAAAATGCGAACGTGGTAAAAGGGGCCATCTTCCGCTACTTTGAACCATACCTGATCGCCGGCTTCCTGTACTATGTCATGGTCATGATCCTGACATGGGTAGCGCGCGTAGTGGAACGGAGGATGAGACGCAGTGATTAAAATCGACAACATTACGAAGTCGTTCGGGCAACTGAACGTCTTGAAAGGCATCTCCACCGAAATCGGCAAAGGCGAGGTCGTGGCGATCATCGGGCCGTCCGGATCGGGAAAATCGACGCTGCTGCGCTGCATAAACCTGCTGGAAGTCCCTACCAGCGGCAAAATCGCGATCAACGGTCAGGAAATTACCGACCCAAAGGCAAACGTCATGGCGATCCGCCAGCAAATCGGGATGGTGTTCCAGCATTTTCACCTGTTCCCGCACATGACCGTGCTGAACAACCTGACCTACGCGCCAATCAAGGTAAAAGGCATGGCGAAAAGCGAGGCGGAGAAAAAGGCGCGGGAGCTGCTTGCGCGTGTCGGTTTGGCCGACAAAGCCGACGTCTTCCCGTCGCGATTGTCCGGCGGGCAGAAGCAGCGCGTCGCCATCGCCCGCTCGCTGGTCATGGAGCCGCAAATCATGCTGTTTGACGAGCCGACGTCCGCGCTTGACCCGGAGATGGTCAAAGAGGTGCTGGAGGTTATGAAAGGGTTGGCCCACACCGGGATGACCATGGCGATCGTGACGCATGAGATGCGTTTTGCGGAAGAAGTGTCCGACCGCATCCTGTTTCTGGACGACGGCCGACTGTTGGAGGATGCGCCGCCAAAAGAGTTTTTCCAAAATCCGAAAAGCGAACGGGCCAAGCAGTTTCTGGAAAAGGTCCGTTGAGCAAAGGAAGCCGCGGGAGCGCTTGTGCCTGCGGCTTTTCTCTTTGACAGGCGTTGGGACTTGGGCTAGAATCAGAGACAGCTTCGGTGGCTGTTGCTCTTTTATTATGAAAATTCATGAGGAATGACAAGGAGTGAAGGAGATTGGATCGTCAACGATTGGTCATCTTGCTGGAGATGGCGATGATGGCGGCGCTCGCGGTTGTGTTCAGCCAGATCAAGGTGTTTGAAATGCCGCAGGGCGGCTCCGTCTCGCTGGTCATGGTCCCGATTGCCTTGATCGCTGTTCGCCGCGGCTTGCTGGCGGGCGTCGTTACGGGGATGGTAGTAGGACTGCTTCAGCTCTTGTTCGGCAGTACCTTGGTCAATCCGGTACAAGTGTTGCTCGATTATCCGCTGGCGTTTGCCGCATTGGGACTGACCGGGCTTGTCCGCCTGTCCGGCCGGGAAGGAAAGAAGCAGCGGATCTTCGCGCTGTGGAGCGGCTTGCTGATCGGGGGGCTGGGTCGCTTGGTTTGCCATTTTACGTCGGGGGTCATCTGGTTTGGCGAGTACGCGCCAGAAGGCACGCCTGTCGCGCTGTATTCCTTTGTCTACAATATCACCTACCTGCTTCCCGAAATGATTATCGCGGGCGTCGTCCTGTCGGTGGTGCTGGGCAGCGCCTCGCAGCTTTTGTTTCCGGCGCGCGACCGATTGGCGTAGTGGGACCTGCATAAAAGACAGATTGTTTTCATAATGTATTCAGGCAGCAATTGCGTTGCCTGAATTTTTCTTTTCGCCGTCATCTGTTCTACCTGTGTTTGCAGCGGACATCGACATTTTCGCGTGGCAGGATACATGTTTATCCGACAGCAGAATATGATGTAATATGCACGTTTGGGAGAACACCTAAAGGAGGTGCAGCAAGAAATGGGATTGCGCTCCTATCGCCTGCGACAGGGGGGCGCCTTGCGACGTGTTCTCGGGGTTGCGTTGGCTGTCGGGGGAATCACCATTTTCCTGTACATGGCACCTCCGTGGGTTTGGTATAGCCTGTTGGCGGCGGCACTCATGGGGGCGGGCTGGTATTTGTATCGTGGGAAGTAATTTCGGTGAGGAGGGGTAGCATGCGATTTTACACCATCAAGTTGCCGAAGTTCCTGGGTGGCATGATTCGCGGCATCATCGAGGCATTCAACAAGAAAAAATGAAGACGCGGCCTCCTTCATGAAAAGACGGAAAAGGAACGTCGGAGAAATGCAAAAAAGCACCTCGAGGGTGCTTTTTTTCGCGTAGCTTGTCAAAACTACACGCGAGTGACGAGACCGGATTTCAGTGCTCGAGTGCTTACATAAACGCGCTTCGGTTTTCCGTTAACGAGAATGCGCACTTTTTGTACGTTGACACCCCAGGTGCGGCGAGTTGCGCGCATGGAGTGGGAGCGAGCGTTTCCAGCTTTTGCAGATTTACCTGTTACAAAGCAGCGACGTGCCATTACGATCCACCTCCCTTGTTGCATCTAAACGGGATTTCCTTGATGGGAAATACAAATACTCGACTATATTAGCACACCATTGCTGTCAATTGCAATACTTGACATGATGATTTGCCCCGTCTTTCTGCTAGGGTTGGTAGGTTCGACAAAACGCTTCATTTCTCCCATATGTTAGTGTAGAATTGAGGGAAGCATGGGTACGCTTACCTATGGAGGTCAAGCTGTTTAACAGAGGAGGAGTCCTTGCATGACAGTGGAAATGAGTACATCGCTAGGAAAGATCGATGTTACAGAAGACGTGATCGCACGAATTGCCGGAGGCGCAGCCATGGAAGTATTCGGGCTGGTGGGTATGGCTTCCCGCAAGGCGTTGAAGGATGGAATTGCTGAGCTTCTTGGCCGCGACAACCTGAGCAAAGGCGTCGTTGTGCACAATACGAACGGCGAAGTGGTTTTGGACATGCATATTATCGTCAGCTATGGCGTGAAAATTTCCGAGGTCGCCGGCAACGTGCAACGCCGCGTGAGATATACCTTGGAACAAACGGTAGGCATTGATGTCACGGCCGTCAACATCTTCGTACAGGGAGTTCGTACAGACAGAGATTCGTAAGGAGGAACAACAGTTGGTACATACGCATCTAGATGGCGTGCTGTTTAGCCGGATGGTTTACCTGGGGGCGAACCTATTATCCGCCAACGTCAGAGTAGTAGATGGCTTGAACGTCTTTCCTGTGCCGGATGGCGATACGGGGACAAACATGAATTTGACTTTCTCTTCCGGTGTGGACGAGCTAAGGCGCAAGGAATCTCCCCGAGTCGCGGACAGTGCTGCTGCTCTGGCCAAAGGGCTTTTGATGGGAGCGCGGGGAAACTCCGGTGTGATTTTATCCCAGTTGTTCCGCGGCTTTAGCAAAGCAGTCAATGGAAAAGACGAGGTGAATGCCCGTCAGTTCGCCGACGCCTTGAAGTCCGGTGTGGACGCTGCCTATCAGGCAGTGATGAAGCCGGTGGAAGGCACGATTTTGACTGTAGCCCGCGAAGCGGCGGAGATGGCTGTGCGTGCAGCGCGCACGTCGGATGACATTGTCTCTGTAATGGAAAAAACGTACGAGCAGGCGCAAGCTACACTCTTGCGCACGCCAGAAATGCTGCCTGTACTGAAAGAAGTAGGCGTCGTCGATTCAGGCGGACAGGGGCTTCTGTTTATTTACGAAGGCTTCCTGCGCGCCTTGCGCGGCGAGGAACAGATCGAAAGCGAAGAACACGCCAAGCCGTCCGTGAGCCCGGAAGAGCTGGACAAGCTGATTTCCGAGCAGCACAATGCGCAAGTCCACATGAAGACCGAGGACATCAAGCACGGCTACTGTACGGAATTTATGGTTCATGTGGCGCACAGCACGGAGCCGCACAAAAAGCCGTTTTCCGAGGTGCTGTTCCGCGGCCATCTCGATACGATGGGCGACTCGCTTTTGGTCGTTTCTGACGATGAGGTCGTCAAAGTACATATACATGCAGAGCATCCGGGCAGCGTCTTGCAATACGCCCAGCAGTTCGGCAGCCTGCACCGGATCAAAATCGAAAACATGCGCGAGCAGCATGCGAACATTCTCAAAGCGGAAGAGGGCAAAAGGGAAGCGCAGGCAGCGGCAGTGGCCCTGCCGGCGGACGAGCAGCTTCCGTACGGACTGATCGCAGTTGCCGCTGGCGAAGGCATCGCGAAAATTTTGCGCAGCATGGGCGTGCACGTCGTGATCGAGGGCGGCCAGACGATGAACCCGAGCACGGAAGATTTCATGAAGGCCATCGCCGGGCTGCATGCGCAACATATCATCATCCTGCCAAACAACAGCAATATTATCATGGCGGCGCAGCAGGCAGCCGAGCTGGCGGAAGTTCCCGTCTCGGTCGTGCCGACGAAAAGCATCCCGCAGGGGCTGGCCGCTTTGCTCGCATTCCATGCGGATGCCGAGCCTGCCGTGAACGCTTCGGCGATGGCAAAAGCGATCACCCAGGTGAAGACGGGAATGGTGACGCATGCCGTTCGCGATACGCAGATGGGCGACGTCGCGATCAAGGAAGGCGATTTCATCGGCATGGCCGAAAAAGAAATCGTCACGGCTGGACCGGAATTGCTGGAGTGCGCGAAGACGCTGCTGCTCGGCATGGCGGACGAGGACACCGAGATCATCACGATGTTCCTCGGCGAAGGTGCGACAGAGGAGCAGGCGGACGCGTTGCAGGAAGCTGTAGCGGACGCATACCCGGATGCGGAAGTGGAGATTCAGTTCGGCGGACAGCCGCTGTATCCGTTTATTTTTTCCGTGGAGTAATGAGGAGAGGAGCACGCAAGAATGCCAGTTGTGATTCTTACCGACAGCGCGTCCGATATTGATGCGTCTGTCAGGCAGTCGCTCGGGATTGTGGCTGTTCCGCTGAAGGTCATGTTTGGGGCGGAGACGTATCTGGACGGAGTGACGATCTCTTCCTCCGCGTTTTTTGACAAGCTGAAGCAGTCGCATGCCTTGCCGACGACTTCCCAGCCGTCTCCGCTGGAGTTTGCCGAAGCGTACAAGGCGATCTACGAGCAGTACGGAAGCGACGTGCAAATCATCGCCATCCTGTTGTCCGGTTCTCTGTCCGGCACGTATCAGTCGGCGATGATCGCCAAATCCATGCTCGATGAGAACATGGACATTACCGTGATCGACTCGCGCAAAGCTTCTTTTGTCCACGGAATGATTTGCGTGGAAGCGGCGAAGGACGCGAAGGCCGGGAAGGGCAAAGAGCAGATTCTCGATGCGATCGACCGCTATCTGGACGAGGTGCAGGTTTACTTCATCGTCGACACGCTGGAATTTTTGCAAAAAGGCGGGCGGATTGGCCGCGCCTCGGCTGTCATCGGCTCGCTGCTCAACATCAAGCCGATCCTGACGCTGGACCCGGCGGGATACGTCGCGGCTTTTGACAAAGTCAGAGGCACGAAAAAAGCGCTCAACCGCGTCCTGGAAG
This sequence comes from Brevibacillus sp. NSP2.1, assembly GCF_000470975.2. Taxonomy (NCBI): domain Bacteria; kingdom Bacillati; phylum Bacillota; class Bacilli; order Caryophanales; family Paenibacillaceae; genus Brevibacillus; species Brevibacillus sp. NSP2.1. Next base: position 2,204,246 of record NZ_CP048274.1, read on the forward strand.
CGTTGCAGGAGTACGCGCAGGGCCAGCCTGTAAAAGTCGCCATCCTCCACAGCAGCGCCCACGAGCAGGCGGCTGAGCTGTTGGAGCGGGTGAAAAACGAGTTTCAAGTGACCGAATCGCACCTGGAGCAGATCGGTCCGGTGATCGGCACGCATACAGGGCCAGGGCTGTTGGGTGTCGTGATGGTCAAGCAGTAGGCACGAAAGTCCATGCGAATCATATGCGAGAAAGCCTCCCGAACGACGGGAGGCTTTTTGCGCGACAAAAGCAGCAACGCGTACGGACGAAACAGCGGAGAGCGGGATTCGCCGCCTGGCTACACGCCGTGATGCAAAACGAGCAAGCGCCCGCGCCTTGTTTATTCATAATAAACAAACCCGACGAGAATCAGCACGGCGAAAAGCGCCCCGGCCACTATGCGCAGCATGTCGAAGTAAAATTCGGACGGCTCGTCCTGACTGGTGCCGTGCTTGCTCACATACTCCCAGATCGCGCGCGGATAGAGGGCCAGAAAGCCGACAAACAATAGAAACAGGACATAAAAAAAGAATTTCGATCACAGCCACACCAATTCCCCCTATAGGAATAGGTATGGTATGGGGAGGAAATGGTTTCAAAAAGAGGGACGACCGCAACAGAGGCGGCCAAACATACGCTACACTTTCCCATGTGGCGCTTTGACAGCCTGTAGGATACAATGAGAGTGAATCTTGTTGAACCCCTTTGTCATTCAGGAGGAGAACCGGTTGAAGTACAAAAGCGTATTTGATATCATCGGCCCGATCATGGTTGGACCATCCAGCTCCCATACGGCTGGCGCTGCCCGGATTGGCCGGGTGGCTCGCAAGCTGTTCGGGCGGCAGCCAAAGCGGGCAGACATTACTTTTTACGGCTCATTTGCGAAAACGTATCAGGGTCATGGCTCCGACGTGGCAACGGTGGCCGGGATTCTCGACTTCGATACGTCCGATTTGCGCCTGAAGCACTCGCTCTCGCTTGCGGAACAAGCAGGAATCGAAGTGGTGCTGACGACATCGGACGTGTTGACCGAGCATCCGAACACGGCACGGATCAGGCTGTCCGACGATCAAAAACAGGTGGAACTGGTCGGCGTGTCGATCGGCGGCGGAAAGATCGAGGTGCTGGAGTTAAACGGATTTTCGTTCCAGCTCGGCTTCGATACGCCGACGCTCCTCGTTTTGCATGAAGACCGTTTCGGGATGATTGCTGCCGTGGCCAAAGTGCTGACGGAGCATCGGATCAATGTCGGGTTCATGGAAGTGTCCAGGCACGAGCGCGGCTCGCGGGCCTTGATGGCGATTGAGACGGACTCGACGGTATCCCCGGAAGTGCTGGAGAAAATTCGTCAGATCCCCCATATTTTTGATGTTTCCCTGCTTTCGTTCTAGCTTGTCTTTCAGCCAGATGCGCGAAAAAAGCAGGAGCAGAGGAGTGAATCAACCAGATGTTTCGTAACGTAGCTGAACTGGTAGAATTGGCCGAATCCCAGGGCAAAAAAATCTCCCAGGTGATGATTGAAGCGGAAATGGAAGTGTCCCAGCGGACGAAAGACGCGATTATGCAAGACATGTACGCCAATCTTGACGTGATGGAAAAAGCCGTGCATCGCGGGCTTACCGAAGACATTCGCTCCCATAGCGGACTGACGGGCGGCGATGCGAAAAAGCTGCAAGACTATATGAAGAACAAGCCTTTCCTGTCCGGCCCGACGCTGCTCAACGCCGTTTCGATGTCGGTTGCGGTCAACGAAGTAAACGCGGCGATGGGAACGATCGTGGCGACGCCGACAGCAGGTGCCTGTGGGATTGTGCCGGGAACGCTGTTTGCTGTCTCGGACAAGCTGAAGCCGACGCGCGAGCAGATGGTCAACTACTTGTTCACCGCAGGCGCGATTGGCTATTGCATCGCCAATAACGCGTTCATCTCCGGCGCTGCGGGCGGCTGCCAGGCAGAGGTCGGCTCGGCGACAGCGATGGCGGCGGCCGCGATTGTCGAGATGGCGGGGGGTACCCCGGAGGAATCGGCGCAGGCAGTCGCGATTGCGCTGAAAAATATGCTCGGTCTGGTCTGTGACCCCGTAGCCGGACTGGTGGAAGTGCCGTGTGTCAAACGAAATGCGATGGGAGCCGCGATTGCGACAGTCGCAGCCGACATGGCGCTGGCGGGCATCAAGAGCGTGATCCCGACAGACGAAGTGATTGACGCGATGTATCGGATTGGCTGCTCCATGCCGACTGCGCTCAAGGAAACGGCGCAGGGCGGACTGGCGGCTACCCAGACGGGCCGTATGATCGAAGCGAAAGTATTCGGCGTACGGCTGGAGAAGTAAATGGCCGGGGTGTATCAGTCGCCTGTCTCCCTTTTGCACGGGGTAGGGGAGGAACGGGCGAAGGCATTTGCGGGACTCGGAATTCACAGCATCGGCGACTTGCTGGAGTACTTTCCTTCCCGCTATGAAGACTACCGCGTGCGCGATTTGACAGAAGTAAAAGACGGAGAGAGGGTCACGCTGGCGGGCACGGTGTACGGCGAACCCTCTGTTCGTTTTTATGGAAAACGAAAATCGCGCCTCTCCGTCAAAATGGTCATGGATCGCGTAGTGGTGACGGCGGTCTGGTTCAACCAGACGTTTGTGAAAAGCAGGCTATCGCCCGGCAAGGAAATTCTCGTGACCGGAAAATGGGACAAGCACAAGCTCCAGATTACGGTCAGCGAGATGACCGAGGTCGATTCGGAGCGGGCGACCAAACGCGGCGAGCTGGCTCCGGTCTATCCGCTTGGCGGCGATATGACGCACACGCTGCTGCGCAAGTCGATCCAGCAGGCGCTGCGGCAATACGGCAAGGACATTCCGGAAATTTTGCCGCCGGATATCGTGGAACGCTACCGGCTGATGCCGCGCGTGGCGGCGTTTCATTCGATTCACTTTCCGGAAAACGCCGAGGACGGGCGGCAGGCGCGGCGCCGGATCATGTTCGAGGAACTGTTTTTATTTCAGTTGAAAATCCAGACGCTGCGCCGCATCAATCGGCAGCAGTCGGAAGGCGTGGCCCTCGCCATTCCGATGGACGAGGTGCGGCAGTTTGTCAAAGGGCTGCCGTTTCCGCTGACCGATGCGCAAAAGCGGGTCGTCAAGGAAATACTGGACGACATGCGCGCCCCGCATGCGATGAATCGGCTGTTGCAGGGAGACGTCGGCTCAGGGAAAACCGTGGTGGCTGCGATTGCGCTTTTGGCTGCCGTGAAGGCTGGCTATCAGGGAGCATTGATGGTGCCGACCGAGATTCTCGCCGAGCAGCATGTGCAGTCGCTGACGAAGCTGTTGGCGGACTACGGCATCGAGGTCGCCTTGCTGTCCGGTTCCTTGACGGCCAAGCGCAGACGGGAGGTCATCGGCTCGCTGCAAATGGGGCTGATCGACGTCGTCGTGGGGACGCACGCGCTCATTCAGGAGGACGTGTTCTTTTCGCGGCTGGGACTGGTGATTACAGATGAGCAGCACCGCTTCGGCGTCGAGCAGCGGCGCATTTTGCGCAACAAGGGACTCACTCCCGACGTCCTGTTCATGACCGCCACGCCGATTCCCCGCACGTTGGCGATTACGGCGTTTGGCGATATGGACGTCTCGACGATCGACCAGATGCCGGCAGGCCGCAAGCCGATTGAGACGACGTGGAAAAAGCACGACCAGTTCCCGGCTGTCCTCGAGCAAATGCGCAACGAGCTGCGCAAAGGGCGGCAGGCGTATGTCATTTGCCCGCTCATCGAAGAATCGGAAAAGCTCGACGTGCAAAACGCGATTGATGTTCACGCGCAGCTTTCCCACGTCTTCCCGGAGTTCGGCGTCGGGCTCATGCACGGCCGCCTGCCTGCGAAGGAAAAAGATGCGGTGATGCAAGCTTTTCTCGCCGGGAAGCACGCCGTTCTCGTCTCGACGACGGTGGTCGAGGTCGGCGTCAACGTGCCGAACGCTACCTACATGGTCATTTACGACGCGGAGCGGTTCGGGCTTGCCCAGTTGCACCAGTTGCGCGGGCGGGTCGGGCGCGGCTCGGAGCAGTCGTACTGCGTCCTGATTGCCGATCCGAAGTCCGAGATCGGCAAAGAGCGGATGCGCGTCATGTGCGAGACGACGGACGGCTTCGAGCTGTCGCAGCGCGATTTGGAATTGCGCGGACCGGGTGACTTTTTCGGCACGAAGCAGAGCGGCTTGCCCGAGTTCAAAGTCGCTGACCTGTTGTCCGACTACAAGGCGCTGGAGGTTGCCAGACAGGAGACGGCGCGGCTGGTGGCCGACGACTCGTTTTGGCGAGACCCGGCGTACCAGTGGTTGCGCGACTATTTGCAGCGCGAAGGCGTACTTGATGGCATCGTGTTCGATTAAGGCAGCATCGAGAGGGACCTCTTGCCGCACCTGTGTGTGCGAAGGAGGTCTTTTCGCTTTTTTGTGCAAAACGACCCTCGAAAAAACGTGACGAAACGACAGCGAAAAACGTCTTTCTTCTATGAGGATGGAAAAAATTACTGGGGAGAGAGGCGAGTTTTGTGTTTTTGCGAAATCTTCGAGGAATGAGCATCGCGTTGGGCTTCTCTTTGCTTGTCATGTCAGGCTGCAGCACCGCCGCAGCCGCTTCGGGAGAAAAACAAACAGGCGCAGGGCAGGCCGTGCGCGCTGCGTCCGGTCAGATTGCACCAGCGAGCGCGTCGACGAAGGCAGCGAGTGACTGGAAGCAGCCGGAGCGGCCTTTTGACTATGCGGCCATGAAAGAAGACGTGGTCATTCAACTGAACGAGGAGCCGCGCCTGCAGTCGCCACTGCGTACAGTCGTCGGCGCTGCTCCGCAAGCGTACACGCTGTTTTTCCGCGAGGAGATGGACCGGGGAAGCGTAGAGGCGGCGATTCGCAAGCATGCGAAGGAAGAAGCGGCGAGAGAGGGCCTCGGCTTCATCGAGCCAGCGTTCGCTTTTCATTGGGCGAGCAACCGCCAACTGCAAGTTCTGGTGACGCTTCCGGAACAGGAGACAAAGGAGCGGGACTGGACGGAATACGTGCTTAGCGCGGCCGGAGCCAAGTCGGCAAAAGGCGCGGTCGTCGGCGATTCCAACGCCTTTCACGCCGTCGTGCTGCCGCCTGCGCAAATTTGGCGCGTTTCCGTAGACGGCAAAGTGCGCGAAAAGCTGACTGACTTTTCCGTCATGACCAATATGGAGCTGCTCGACCGCGAGCAACGGTACGTGCTGCAGAGCCGCTTTACGAAGTATTGCGAGTGCGACGCCCGCTATCCGATGCTCTACTCGATTTACGATACGAAAACAAAGCAGCGGACTCCGTATCCGGTCGAGTTGACAGACAACTACCGCGGAGAGGGCGTATTTTTTGCCGATCGGCGCGGGTTCTTTTACGCCCAGCCGGAGCAAGGAACAACCGTTCCGAACAGCGACAGCGTCACCCGTGTCCAGGTACAAGGGTATGTGCACGGAGCCAGCTTTAGCCACGATCAGAAGCAGTTGCTGATGGCGGTGGGGCGAGCGGACCAGAAAAAAGACCTGGATCTGGTCGTGTACGACTTGGGAAAAGGAACAGAGAAGCGGATTGCTGGGGCGATCAAAGGCTGGATTCCGACGAGCGAGTTCAACGGGGAAGTGCTGCCTGTCTCCTTCCATGACGACGGCCGCTACGCCACGTTTGCCATGAGAAGCGAGGAAGCGGGCTTTGTGGAGATTCGCCAGCGCTACGACTGGAAGAGCGGCAAGGTCATCGACTGGCATCCCCCGGTTCCGGCTGATTTCTGGTCCGGGTATGTCCAGTCGACAGACGGGGAGTACCAAATGTACTGGAATGCAGGGCTGTTCAAGGGCAACGTGCAGTTGATGGACATGCGCGGCCAGGGCCTGTGGCTGCCTGGCACGCACCGCTATTTGTTTACCGAATGGGAAAAAGCCGCGCAGGAAACCGACTTGAAGCAGTCGCTGTACTTGTTTGACGCCGATACGAAGCAGCAGTCTGTGCTCGTGTCGGGCCTTCCTGCGGGGCTTTCCCTCCTGGGAGCGAGCGCGGACGGCAAATGGATGTACGTGATGACGGATCGGACGTTGGCTTTCTAGCTTGTGACGGCTGGCCAGACCTGACGCTAGGCTTCGTACTCGTCGGCCAGCATGGATAAAACAACCAGCGATTCGTAAGTGTCCCCTGTTTTCAGGCAGTCGCGCAAGATTCCTTCTTCGCGGAAGCCTTCGGACAGGTAGAGCGCGCGGGCTACGCCGTTTGTTTCCTTGACGTCCAGCCACAGCCGATGGGCTTTTTGTTCGCGAAAAGCCCACTCTTTAATCTGGCGCAGGACACGACGGCCGTAGCCGTGCCTTTTTACTGCCATCGTAATGCGCAAGAGCTCAATCGAATGGTGCGGACTGGCCAGCCCGGCGATGATGACGTAGCCGACGGGGTGGCCTGTTTCTGTTTTCTCGGCGATCATGTGCAAGATGTCGGGATCATCCAAAGCCTCGCGGTGGCGCTCTTCCGGCCACGGAAGGATGAACGGGGCATTTTCTGGCGCTTGCTCCACGTCGCAGACGAACGGGAGGTCTGTCGGTACAGTCAGTCGCAGGCGGACGGTCATGCGGGTCACCTCTTCTTTTTTGCTAACATTTGGCTGCCATCAACGCATTTCCGTCGGGATCTTTGAAGGTGAACCAGTGCCCGTGCTGGATGGGGCTGGTCAGCTCCACGCCAAGCTCCTCCAGGAAGCGATAAGCGGCGTCGATGTCGCGGACAGCGACGAAAATGCCTCCGATTTCGGCGTGCAAGGGAGAAGCGGTCATGGGCAACAATCCCTTTCGGTGCGGTATGGTATGCTTGTTAGGAATGCCAGCCGAAGCGAGCCTGCATAATCGGGCACGAAATGTCGGATGGCTTCGTTTGGCGTCTGCTATTCTGTGGTGGTGAGGGAGGTCGTTTTCATGGATTTGCTGCAAAAGCTGAATGAAGCTTTGGACTACATCGAGGAACATCTCGCTGGCGAGATCGACTTCAAGGAAGTCGCCCGGGTGGCGTGCTGCTCGGAATACCACTTCAAAAGAATGTTCTCGTCCTTGGCGGGCATTCCGCTCTCGGAGTACATCCGGCGCAGGCGCATTACACTCGCGGCTTTCGACCTGAAAGACAGCAAGCTGAAGGTGATCGACATCGCCGTCAAGTACGGGTACAACTCGCCTGACTCGTTCGCTCGCGCCTTTGCCCAGATGCACGGGGTGACGCCCAGCGAAGCGAGAGCCAGCGGGCAGTCCTTGAAAGCCTATCCGCGAATGACCTTTCATCTATCCATCAAAGGAGGCAGTGCCATGAATTACCGCATGGAAGAAAAAGAGGCATTTCGCATCGTCGGCTTGAAGAAAAGGGTTCCGCTGATCTACAACGGGGTGAATCCCGAGATTGCCGCCATGTGGGCGTCACTCGACGCCGAGAAGATCCGCCTGCTCAAGTCGCTTTCCAATGTAGAGCCGCTCGGGATGTTGAGCGCATCCACGAACTTTTCCGACGGCCGCCTGGACAACGGCGAGCTGGACCATTACATCGGAGTGGCGACTACGCTGGACTGCCCGGAGAGCCTGGCGAAGCTGGAAGTCCCGGCCTCTACGTGGGCCGTCTTCGAAGCCGTAGGGCCTTTTCCGGATACGCTGCAGGACGTCTGGGGGCGCATCTACTCCGAATGGTTTTTGTCTTCCGGCTACGAGCTGGCCGAAGGTCCGGAGATGCTGTGGAATGCTGACAAAGACACGACATCGCCGACGTTTCGCAGTGAAATCTGGATTCCGGTTGTCAAAAAATAACATATCATATGGGATTCGCACACGCTCGGCCAAACACCTGCCAGCGTGTGCTTGTCTTTGCAGAAATAATTACCATGTTTTTTTCGGAGGGACAGGTATAAAAACGAACATACGTTTGCTATAATAAGAACAAAGTTCATATAGGAACACAAGTTCTTGTTCAGGGGATGATGGTGATGCCTAATGCGAGCAAACGGATTGTTTTTTTGATCGATATGCAAAGCTTTTATGCCAGCATTGAAAAAGCGGCGAATCCGGCGCTGCGCAATCAGCCGATCGTGGTCGCCGGCGATCCGCAGCGGCGCAGTGGAGTGGTGCTGGCCGCGTGTCCGATTGCGAAATCATACGGAGTGATAACGGCAGAAGCGCTGTGGCAAGCGCAACAAAAATGTCGACAGCTCGTGGTAGTGCGCCCGCGCATGGAGCACTACCTTCAGGTGTCGATGCAGATCACGCGCATCTTCCAGTCGTTTACCGATCAGGTGGAGCCGTACTCGGTCGACGAGCAGTTTCTCGATGTGACAGGCAGCGTCCACTTGTTTGGCGATCCGCTGGAGCTGGCTGCCCAGATTCGGCAGCGCGTCTGGCTGGAGACGGGAGTCAACTGCCGGGTCGGAATTGGAGAGAACAAGGTCCTCGCGAAAATGGCCTGTGACAACTTCGCCAAAAAGCAGGAAAGCGGGATATTTTGGCTCAAGCGGGCAGAGCTGGCCGACACGCTGTGGCGGCTGCCCATCGAAAAACTGTTCGGGGTAGGCTCGCGCATGAAGCGCCATTTTCACCGGATGGGCGTCTATCAGATCGGCCAGCTCGCTGCGCTCAGCCCCGCCGTGCTCATCCGCCACTGGGGCGTGAATGGCGAGGTGCTGTGGCGCACAGCGCACGGCCTGGACGACTCGCCGGTTTCGTTGAACGAATACGGGACACAAAAAGGGATCGGCCACCATATGACGTTGCCGCGCGATTACCATACGGCAAAAGAAATCAAGGTCGTGCTGTTGGAATTGTGCGAGGAAGTGTGCCGACGGGCGCGGCAAAAAGAACGGATGGGCTCGGTGCTCTCCATCGGCTGTCGCGGCGCGAATCTGGCGGCTGGCGAAGGTTTTGGCCGCCAGATGAAGCTTGCGGAAGCGACGAATGACGCCATGGCGCTGTACGAAGCGGCTTGTCGCCTGTTTGAGCGGCACTGGACAGGGGGGCCTGTGCGCAGCATTGGCGTCACGCTAGGGCAGCTCGTGCCTGATAATATCGTGCAACTGAATTTGTTTACAGACACGCACAAGCGCCGCTCGCTTGCCCAGGCGATGGACGACATTCGGGCGCGCTTTGGCCAGGATGCGATTTTGCGAGCGGCCTCAGCCTTGGAGGCGGGGCAGGCCAAGGAGCGTGCCCGCAAGATCGGAGGGCATTACAAGTGACAGAGCCGATGCCGTCAGGAGAAGCGAGGGAGCAAGAGCTGGTGCGTCAATATATTTTGTTTGGCATCCTGTTTCACGCGGTGATGGCGGATGCGGGGCAGATGGGAGTTGTACCGCTGAAGCTGTCTTATCAGGACGTGTTCCAGGAGCTCTCCCGCTGGGCAGAGCGTAAGCATCAGCAATTGCGCCGTCATTTGCGGCAACTCGGATGCACGATTGTCAGCGCTCGCCGCGAGGATTATGCGTACGTGGTTCATTACCGGCAGCGCGGGTACTTGCGGGAAGCGAGCTATATCATTGAGGTGTTGCGCGCCGAGTGCCAGGAGCTTGTCGGCGCATGGGTACGAGATCATCACCAAGGAGAGAAGCGAGCATGAGAGAGACACGCGTATCCAAAAAGGAAAATTTGTTCGTCTCGAGCCGGTTTGTGTTGCCGGAGCATCGGGAAATGTACGTGCGCATGAAGGAAGAGGAGCGCCGCTACGTGCCGCCCGAGCTGGACCAGGAGCAACTGGGAGCGCTAAGCGAGCTGGTGTGGCAGGCGTTCCAGACAAAGAGCGTTTTGACGTTGACGTACTATGACGGGCAGGCGCCGCGCCGCTTGTCGGCACAGGTCGTGCACATAGATCAGGCAGCGCGGCGATTGAAGCTGCGGGCCGGCTCCGAGATGCACTGGCTTTCGTTTGCCCGCTTGCTGCATGCGGAGCTGGCAGCGCCTTTCTAAAACTAACCATTCATGCGCGACTGTCTGGCCGGGCCACCCTGTGGGTAAAAGACAAAGGAGTGGCGTGAACGTTGAGTTGGGCAAGGAACATTACATGGGCAGCCGCGTTTGCCATGCTGGCGGGCTGCACACTTCCGCAGGAACAGGCGGACCCGGCACGTGACCCTGTCGCGCCCGCGCGTGTGCAGCAGGAGAAGCTGTTCGACCTGTCGCCGCAGCAAGCACCGCGACCAGCCAAAATGATGCTGGATGTCCCGATTATTAGCCAGAAGCCGGAGCTGCACAACGGCTGTGAAGTAACGAGCCTGGCGATGCTGCTGAGGCATGCCGGACAAAACGTCGACAAACGGGTGCTGGCCGAGCAAGTGCCCAAAGATCCTGAGCCGTTGGTGAAGGAACAAGGGGACATCAAGGAATGGGGAGATCCGAACATCGGGTTTGTCGGCGACATGACAGGGGTGCGCAAAGGCTTCGCCGTTTACAACAAGCCGCTGGAAAAGCTGCTGCGCCGCTACATGGGCGAGCGGACGGTCAATTTGACCGGGGCATCCTACCAGGCGCTTTTGGACCAGGTGGCAGCGGGGCGTCCGGTCGTGATCTGGGCGACCGGAGATTTTCAACTGCCTACCGAGTGGGAGAGCTGGTACAAGGACGGGAAAAAAGTGGTAGCTCCTTTTGACGAGCACGCTGTCTTGCTGGTGGGCTATGACGAGACTTACGCGTACGTCAACGATCCGCTTACGGGAGCAAAGCAGCAGAAGGTCGCGCACAAGGCTTTGGAATCGAGCTGGACAGCGCTGGGCAAACAGGCGATCAGCTATCAATGAAGCAAAAAAGGGCTCTTGGCAAAAAGGGCTCTTGGCAAAAAGGCAAGCCGCAAAAAACAGCGTGCCGCGCTGAAACGGTGTGTGTGAAGAAGATGCGGGATTCCTGAAACGAAAAGCGGTCAAAAACAACCGTTTTTCGTCTTTTTTTGGCCGAAACGCTTTTTGCCAGAACGGACTGTTTCCCTGTATTGTTAGGATATCTTTTTTGAAGCAGATATCTGATGGATAGGACAAAGGAGATTTTACATGCTAGCACAAGAAATGGGTGTCATGTTCACCAAGCATGCCGATCAAATTACTTCCAAACGTTGGGGGGATTTTATTCAGCAGTTGGAGGAAAAAGGCTTGTACGTGCTTATCGAGACGGACACGATCGGACGGGTAATGAGCCCTTTGGGCGGATTGATGCCCATGCCCTGTAAGAGCGAAACGCTCCACATTGTGACAGCGGATGAGCTGGAACAGCGCGGTTTGCCGCTCGGTCACCACATCGTGACCAAGCCAAAAGAAAAAACAACGACTGCGTAATTGTAAAGCGAACGGACGAAACCTTTTCTGCCCGGTGAATTTCTGGGCGGCAAAGGTTTTTTTGTGCATGCCGATTAGTGGCAAAGAAGCGAATTTCATTGATAATGAGAATCAAAATCAATATAATGGAAGAAAATGTGCAAGCCAGCGACGGTTGTTCGCTTACCATACATGCCGGACTAAAAAGAGGATGGGACAGATGCGTATTCAAGCCGAATTTTCACAGTTTACGGAGTCGGCTGGAAAAGGCCAAGCTGCTCCTGGAAAGAGAGCGGATCAGCGTCAGCGAGGCGGCGTTGCTCGTGGGCTACAGCAATTTCAGCCATTTTGCCTCGATTTTTCGCAAAACGTACGGCATCAACCCGAGCTGTACGGCAAACGGGTCGAGAAACGATAAACCAGCGAGAAAGGCGCTCTGTTGCATGTTGCAGGGCGTCTTTTTTGTACAGACAAGAAGGGAGAAGATTCTGAGCAGTATAAGGGCGACATCGCGAGGCTGCGAACAAAGGGAGAAAGCGAGACTTGTGTCCTTTGCCATTTGGGGACGAAAAGCTCGCAGCCCAGTGTTCTAGTGAATGGGGCGCGGCGTTTTGCCCCGAAAAACAGGGCCGACTGCTTGCGTTGCGCGCAACTCACCGTCAGCGCATGACCGTGAGAAATGGGCAATTTCTCCGTCCAGGGGCAGCGTCTCTCCGTGAAATGGCGGTAAAGGCCAGGGCCTTCCCCTTATGATGAAGAGGGAAAACAGAAAGCAGCAAGCGCTAGAGAGGGGAACCCAATGAAAACAGGCTTGGAGAAGGCGGGACGCGTCCAGCGATATTGGAGGAGAAAGGACCTGCTGATGGCAGGACTGCTCAGTGCCGTCTTTGCCATCGTCATCATTGGCGTGAATTACGTTTACATGCTGGCTACTTCCCTGCTTGGCCCGATTTATTCCCGCATCCTGATCGGCTTTTACATGCTGCCCGGCCTGATCGCTCTCTATCTGATTCGCAAACCGGGAGCGGGCTTGCTGGCAGAAACGGTGGCGGGGCTGGTGATGATCCCGTTCACATCGTACGGCTGGATGATGCTGGTGGGGCAGGCGGTCAACGGGCTGTTTTGCGAGCTGCCGTACGCGTTCGCCCGCTACCGGACGTACAGTGCGCGGTTCATGCTGGCGGCCGCAGCCGTAACAGGCGCGCTCGCGGTCTTGAGTGAATACCCGCTGACAGGCTACGCGATTTGTCCGCAGGGGCGCAGTTCGGCTTGTTTGCCGTGACGGCAGCGAGCTGCGCACTGGCGGCATGGCTCTCCCGGGCGTTGTGCCACGCGCTTTTGCAGGCAGGCTTGCTCGCGGACTATCGCGTGAACCTGGCGAACCGGACAGGACGGTAGCCGATGGTAAGTGGCGTACTGGAAGCGCGGAATGTCTGCTTTGGCTACGACGACGCGGAGCAGCTTGTCATCCGCAACGTGACTTTTCGCGTGCAAACAGGCGAGCTGCTGCTCGTCATGGGAGCATCGGGCGCGGGCAAAAGCACGCTGGTTCTCGCGCTGAACGGCTTGATTCCCCACGCGCTCCAAGGCAGCTATGACGGCGAGGTCCGGGTCGCCGGGCGAAACACGCGGGAGGCGACAGTAGGCGAGCTGGCGATGCACGTCGGGATGGTGTTTCAGGACCCGGAAGCCCAACTGGTTGCGTTTACGGTGGAGGACGAGGTGGCGTTCGGTCTGGAAAACCTGTGCCTGGAGCGGGCAGAGATGGAGCAGCGCATCACGCGGGCCTTGCGCGAAGTCGGGCTTGCCGACCAGCGGCAAAAAGCAGAAAAGTGAATTTCACCGGGCAGACTGGCAGTTTATCCTGCTGCACTGGCTGTTGTCCGGGCTGCTGGTTGTCGGGCTTGCCGCATCCGGTTTGCTCGGGGACATCTCGTTTCTCAAAATGTTTGCATAGGCCTGCTTGCTTGCCAAAAAAGCAGGCCGCATAACTTCGCTGGAAAGGAGTGGAGTAGGATGAGCGAGAAAAAAGGAGTGCTTCGTCTGTTGGAAATCGCAGACGAAAAACGCAGCCTGCTGGTTGTCTCGGGGATTTTGTCGTCCTTGAGCGCGATCTGCATGCTGATTCCTTACGCATCCGTCTATTTTATTTTGCAGGAGCTATTGCTCCATGCCTCGGCTCCGGCGAATGCCGACGGGGCGTACATGGTCCGCTGGGGAGTGATCGCGCTGGCCGGACTGGTCGGCAGTCTCATTCTGATGTACGCAGGCGGGATGGTTTCGCATATCGCTGCTTTTCGCATTTTGTACGGCTTGCGCGTCAAGCTGGCTTCGCATATTGGCCGACTGCTGCTGGGCTGGCTGAACGGAACGTCGACGGGGGCCGTGAAAAAGACGCTGGAGCAAAACGTGGAAAAAGTAGAGACGTTTGTCGCGCACCAATTGCCCGATCTGGTGCAGGTGATCGTGACGACGGTTGTGATGATCGGCGTCATGTTGTACCTGAATGTGTGGCTGGCGCTCGCCTGCGTAGTGCCAATCGTCCTCGCGCTGCTGGTGCAGGTCCTGTCGTTTGCCAGTACGAGAACAAAAGAAAATGTCAGGAAGTACTACGACTCGCTGGAGCGGATGAACGGATCGGCCGTCCAGTACGTGCGTGGCATGCCGGCGATTAAAGTGTTCGGGCAAACCGTTCACTCTTTTCGGCGTTTTTACGCGGACATGATTGCGTATCGAGACTACTGTGTCAAGCATACGAACGATTTTCAAAACGGCTATTTGACGTTCAAGGTGATTTTGGGCTCGTTCGCCGCCTTCATTTTGCCTGTGGGCGTGTTTTTGTTGAGCCGCGACCCGCAAAACGTCGCTTTTGCGTCTGTCCTGCTCTTTTTCCTCGTCATGGCGCCTGGCATTTCCGCGCCGATGTTCAAGATCATGTTTTTGACCTCGACTTTGCGCGACATTGGCGAAGGGGTGGAGCGGATGGATCGGATTTTCGCCGAGCCGCCTGTCGCCGAGCCGCTTGCTTCCAGGCAGCCCGAGCATTTTGATGTGCAGTTTGACGACGTCTCGTTTGCTTACTCCACGGAGGGCGAGGCAGGCAAAGAAGCTCTTTCCCGCGTGTCCTTTCTCGCTCGCCACGGGCAGGTGACGGCGCTCGTCGGTCCGTCCGGGGCAGGCAAGTCTACGGTGGCGAACCTCATTCCGCGCTTTTGGGATGTGCAGGAAGGGGCAATCCGCATCGGCGGCGTAGACATTCGGGAAATGTCCAGCTCTGATTTGATGAATACCGTCGCGTTTGTGTTCCAGGAGACGTTTTTGTTTTACGACACGGTGTACAACAACATCGCGGTCGGGATGCCGGACGCGGCGCCCGAGGCGGTCTATGCCGCAGCCAAGGCCGCGCAGTGCCACGCGTTTATTCAAAAGCTCCCGCAAGGCTACGACACGCTGATCGGGGAAGACGGCGTCTATTTGTCGGGAGGAGAGGAGCAGCGCGTGGCGGTAGCCCGGGCGATTTTGAAAAACGCTCCGATTCTCGTGCTCGATGAAGCGACCGCTTTTGCCGACCCGGAAAACGAGTACGAAATGCAGTTGGCGCTGGCCGAGCTGGTAAAAGGCAAAACCGTCATCGTCATTGCGCACCGTCTGTCGACGATCCGCGAGGCCGACCAGATTTTGGTCATGCAAAAAGGCAAGGTCGTCGAGCAAGGACGGCACGAAGCGCTGCTTCAGGCAAACGGCTTGTACGCGCGGATGTGGGCGGCGTACACAGATGCCCAGAACTGGCAGATCGGGAAACAGAGAGGGAGGGTGGATACCGATGAGCATGCTCAGCAATATTACAGCCGGTAAACCGCGGGCGCTGCTAAAGCCGGTTATCTATACGACGCTGGCCAACCTCGCAAGCATTGTGCCGTTTGCCTTGCTGGTCGAGGCGGCGCGCCTGGTTTTCGAGCTGTTTGTCCATCCGGACGCGCCGCTTGACACGACGAGGCAATGGTGGGTATGCGTTTGGCTCGTCGTCTCGCTATTGCTTTTGTTTGCGGCGGAGATGCCCGCTTACCGCACGCAGTTTCGCGGTGCCTACAGCGTGGCGGCAGAAGGGCGGGCCAGGCTCGCCGAGCATTTGCGCAAGCTGTCGCTCGGCTATTTGAACAAACGCGACCCGGGCGATTTGGCGAACATGATGATGGGCGATTTCACGATGGTCGAGCACGGGATTTCCCACCTCGTGCCGCAAATGATCGGGGCGCTGCTCATGCCTGTCATCGCCATTACCGGGCTGTCCTTTATCGACTGGCGCATGGCGCTGGCCTTGTTTGCTGCCTTTCCAGTCGCGATCCTGCTCGTGCTCGCGACGTCCGGGCTGCAGCGAAAGCTGGGCGCCCAGCATATGCGGGCCAAAATCGACGCAGCCAACCGCTTGCAGGAATATTTGAACGGCATCCGCGTCATCAAGGCGTACAACTTGACGGGTGAGCGCTTCGTGCGGCTGGAGCGGTCGTTTCGCGAGTTCATGCGGCAAAGCATTCGCATCGAAGGCTTGCTCGGCCCGATTGTGCTCTGTGCTATCGCCTTCATCCGGGCCGGACTCACGCTCATGGTCATGACAGGAGTGTACTTGCTGGTGGGAGGCAGCCTCGACCTGATTACATTCGTCCTATTCCTTCTGGTCGGCACGCGCATTTTCGACCCGTTGACTACCGCGCTTGTCAACTATGCCGAATTTCGTTACCACGAGCAGGCCGGGGAGCGGATTGTGCAACTGCTGGGGGAGCCGATCATGCCAGGCGAGCTGCAGCCGCCGGAGGAAGACGACGTGACGCTCGAACGTGTCTCGTTCGGGTACAACGAAAACATGGCGCTGAACAACGTCAGCATGCGCATGCCAACCGGCTCGTTTACAGCTTTGGTCGGGCCGTCCGGCAGCGGAAAAAGCACGGTGCTGCGCCTGATCGCCCGCTTTTACGACCCGACTGAGGGCCAGGTGCTGCTGGGGCAAAAGCCGCTGGCGAGCATGGACCCGGAGGCGCTCCTGTCCCGCATATCCATGGTGTTTCAGGACGTCTATTTGTTCCAGGACACGATTGCCAACAACATTCGCTTCGGAAAAAGGGACGCGACGCAGGAGGAGATCGAAGCGGCGGCCAGGCAAGCGTGCTGCCACGACTTCATCGTGCAGCTTCCGAACGGCTACGAGACGATGGTAGGCGAGGGCGGCAGCACGCTGTCCGGCGGGGAAAAGCAACGAATTTCCATCGCGCGGGCGATTCTGAAAAATGCGCCAATCGTCCTGCTGGATGAGGCGACTGCCTCGCTCGATCCGGAAAACGAAGCGCAGATTCAAAAAGCGATTGATACGCTGATTGAGGGCCGAACCGTGATTGCGATTGCGCATCGGCTGAAAACGATTCGTCACGCCGACAACATCTACGTGCTGGACAAAGGCCGCGTCGTCGAAGCAGGGACGCACGACGAGCTGGTTGAGCGGCAAGGTCTGTATGCCAGGTTGTGGCGGCTGCAGCAGGAGTCGAGCGGCTGGCGCATTTCTTCCTGAACGGGAAAAGACAAAACCCGCCTGGCACACGTCGTCCAGGCGGGTTTTTCTCGGGCGCCAAAAAGCGAGGCGCAGCCGCGTTTTCTAATGCGCGGGCTGATCGTCAATGACAATCTGCACGCGGGTGCCGTCCGGGTAATCCTCAAGCTGGTTGGCAATCCACGAGCCTGCTCCGCGGTTGTCGGAAGGGGAGACGTAAGCGATATCGGCGCCCTTGCCGCCTTCCTTGCACATCGCCATCGGCCACTCGTCCCGATCGTAGCCGCGCTTCGTCGGAATGCCGGAAAGCGATTCCTCGCGATGCTTGTCCGCCGCTTTGCGGTCGATGGTACAGACGGCAGGCTGGCCTTTTTCGATGGCGGAGCGAATGTGCTGCGCCGTCTCGGGATACCGTTCGCGGGGAAAATGCAAAATGACATCCGCCTGCGTCGCAGCGCTGTCGGTCGGGACGCCCTGCTGCTCGGCAAACAGGCCGAAGTAGCCGAGGCCGAGCAAAAACGCGAGGATGAATAAAATGCGTTTGACTTTCACGGTTTCTCTCCTTCATCCATTTATGTACGCGCCAAAAAGGGCAGTTGATCTCACGGGCGATAACCGTGGAGATCGACTGCCCTTTGGTTCATTATACCAATGGCTGGTCAGCGTGCTAAGTAAAAACTTTGCGAATCAACAGCCCCGTGCTTTTTGCCAGGAGCCGGGGCTACGCGCGGCTCTGCTTTGCGTTTGCCGCAGAAAACAGTCTGGTCATGCACAGCCAGGCGATCAGCGGTCCTGTGCCGATGGCGAATACGAGCCAGTTCAGCGTGAGCGCAGAGACGCTGAACGAGGTAACCAACAAAAACAGCGAGATTCCCAGCAGCCTGCCGACATCGAGCGCGAACTCGCGCAGGACGACGTATTCGACCCGGTTGCGCGCACTTTGTTCATTGGTGCCGATCAAGTCAAAGACAGTCGAGATCATCGGCATCGAAAACAGCGGGTAGGCGATCGAGACGGCGATTCCGAAAGCGAGCAGCGTCACATAGCTCACCTGCCAGAAAAATAGGAGCAAGATGCCGGACATCACGATCGCTCCGATGAGCATGCCCCATTTGCGGTAGCGCGGAGCGTACCATTTGGCCGCAGCATAGTAGCTGCACAGCCCGACCGCCGATGTAATCAGCCAGAAGTTGCCGAGCGTCATCTCGCTTTTGGTGGCAATGTACACGAACAGCCCGATGATGAAGCCGAACACGCCCTCGCGCATCCCTTGCGCGGCCAGTGCGGCGGCAGCCCAGCGCCACTCCGGCTGTTCGCGCAGACAGCGAAAGGAGAAGCCCCAGGCGTACAACCCTTCCGATTGGCGCTTTTTCAGAAAAAAGCTGATGATGCCGCCGACGACAAACAAAGCGAGCGAGAGGGCGAAGATCAGGCGGTAGCCACTGCTGCCAGGCAGCCGGGAAATGAGCCAGCCCGACAGCCACGGAGCAAGCATGCCGCCGACAGAAGCGAGCAAGCCTGCCCAGCCGTTGAAACGGTCGCGGTTGTCCGGTCCGGTAATCTCGAAGTAGACGACATTGAAGGCAAGCCAAAAAAAGCCGACCGCCATCCCTTGCACCAGCCCGAGCGGGACAGCGTACGAGACGGCTAAAGGACCTGCCAGCAGCACGAGCATGTAAAAAAGCGCCGAGCCTGCCATCCCTGCCCGCAAGATGTTCATTTTGTTGAACCGTTTGACGTAGGCGCCCGCGATCCAAAAGGTCAGGGCGCCAGCCAGATGGGTAGCAAATGTGAACCAGGCGATAGGGGCAAACTGGCTTTTTACCTTCCATAAATAGACGTTCACGAACGTGCCGGAGAGCGAGCCTGCGGCGATGAACAGTCCGTTCACCAGCAGCAGGAGCCGGGCCTGGCTGTCCAGCTCCCCCGGCTTGTGCTGCTCGGGAGAAGCGGTGCCCGCCGATTTCGCAAAGCTGTTGTTCTGCGGCTGGAAAAGAGCAGAAAGGCGGTTCTTCGTTTTTTGCTGCATACGATCACCCCGCTTCGTTAGTGGGCCATGAACATAACGTGCCCCACCTGGCAAGCTTTCAACAGGATGCAAAGCAAGTACCAGGTTTTTCTTGATTTAGAAAACGCTTTCAGCTATTGGCGGCCCAGGAAGCAGAAAGCCGAAGTTTTTTTCAGAATAGGAAGGAAAAAGGTGATTGGCAAACAAATAAGGAGAGGGGATAGCGAAGGATCGCAATTCACAAGGGGGAACCAACATGGCGACGACCATTTTCAAAAACGGCCGCATCTACACGGGAGATTCGAGACATTTGTTTGTGGAGGCTGTTGTCGTGCGGGACGGGCTGGTCCACGATCTGGGCAGCGACGCGGACATGCTGCTGCAATACGGGCGAAGCGATGCGCAGGTGATTGACTTGCATGGCTGCACGGCAACGCCGGGTCTGATTGACAGTCACCTGCATCTCGGCTGGCTCGGACTGACCTTTTTGCAGCTAGATTTGCGGACAGCGCGCTCCAAGGACGAGATGTTGTCCCTCATCAGACAAAAGGCGGAGCAAACTGCCGCGAACGAATGGGTACAAGGCTTTGGCTGGGATGAGAACCTGTTTGTCGACGGCGGCGGCATCCCGACGATCGAGGAGCTGGACGCAGTAGCGCCGCATTGCCCGATTTTCTTGCCGCGCATTTGTGGACATGCGAACCTGGTCAATTCCCGGGCATTGGAGCTGTGCGGCTACCACCCGGACATCGAGGTTCCGGCCGGGGGCGTGATCGTGCGCGATTCGGCCACAGGAAAACCGACAGGCATGCTCTTGGAGACGGCGTCCAACCTGATTACGAAGCACATCCCCAAGCCTGGCTACGAGACGCTGAAAAACAGCTTGCGCAGCTCGATTCGCTACGCGATGGAGCACGGCCTGACAGGGGCGCATACCGAAGACTTGCGCGAGCTGAACGGGCTGGCGCAAACGTACCGGCTGTACGACGAGCTGGTCAACGGGGAGGGGCTTGGACTGCGCAGCCATTTGCTGGTCTACTACCCGCACATGCACGAACTGCGTGATTTGAACATGACGGCAGGCTCCGGCAATAGCCACGTGCAGATTGGCGCGGTGAAAATTTTTGCGGACGGGGCATTGGGCCGCAGAACCGCTTACTTGTCCGCGCCGTATGCGGACGATCCGACGACGAGCGGCTATCCCGTGCACGAGCAGGAGGAGCTGACCGAGCTGGTGCGGCAAGCCCGCGAGCTGGGGATGCCGATTGCCGTACATACGATTGGCGACAAGGCGCTGGAAATGGTACTCGACAGCCTCGACCAGTTCCCGGCTGTAGCCTATCGCGACCGGCTGATTCACACGCAGATTTTGCGCCCGGACTTGCTGGCGCGGCTGAACCATCCAAACCGGATCGCCGACATCCAGCCGCGTTTTCTCGCCGGAGACTTCCCGTGGGTCATCGACCGGGTGGGAGAGGAACGCATCCAGCATTCGTACATCTGGAAAACGATGATGAAACAAGGGATTATATGCGCGGCAGGCTCCGACACGCCAGTCGAGCCGATCAACCCGCTGCTCGGCATCCATGCCGCCGTGACGCGCAAGGCTCCGGGCGAGATGCACGACGGCTATCTCCCGCAGGAAAAGCTGACGATGGAGGAAGCGCTCCATCTGTTTACGCTGGGCGGAGCGCAAGTCACCAACGAAGACCACGTAAAAGGAACGCTGTCGCGCGGCAAATACGCGGACATGACGGTTTACTCCCGCGATTTGTTTGCCATCGACCCGGATGAGCTGCTCGACACAAAGGTCGTGATGACCGTCATCGGCGGCAAGGTCGTCTACAACAAATAGGAAAAACAGGTCGCGCCATCCAAACGACAAGAAAACCGGCTTTCGCATACGGAGCCGGTTTTTTGGACTGTTTTCCCATGCGCCCAATGTTGCGCCAGACGACGCGTCAGGCCGACAGCCTCGTCTGCCGCTTGCTCCGCAGCCATTTGACTACGTCGATTTCGGCAATCAGCACGCTGACTAAGACGAGCGCTGCGCCGATATACCCGCGCACGGTAAGGATTTCGCCCGCGAACAAAAACGCAAACAGGGCGGCGAAGACAGGCTCCAGCGAAAAAATCAGCCCGGTATGCGTCGGCGTCGTATATTTTTGCGCGACAGTCTGGACGACGAAGCCGATCGCGCTGCACAGGACGCTGAGAGCGAGCACGGCGACCCAGCCTTCTGCGGAATGCGGCAGGGCAGGCGATTCGAACAAACAGGAAAACAGCAGGCCGAGCAAGGCAGTAAAACCGAGCTGGTAAATGCCGAGTTGAATCGTGTCCGAAAACGAAGCCCATCTGCCCGTCACGGTGATGTGCGTCGCGTAGCAGAGCGCTCCGGCGATGCACAGCAAATCCCCCTGGCTGATGTGCAACTCGGAACTGAGCGTCAACAGGCCGATCCCGACCATCGCCAGTCCGGCGCCGACAAATACGCGCTTTTCCGGCCGATTGCGCAGCAGGATGGACAGCAGCGGGACGAAGATCACCGTCAGGCTGACCAAAAATCCGGCTTGCGAAGCGGTCGTCGATTTGACGCCGTTTGTGACCGTGGCAAACACGCCGAACAAAATCGTGCCGAGAATAAAGGCGTGGCCGAGCGTCTTGCGACTGGTGCCGCGCAGCCGCCTGTGAAAAATGGCAGCCGCGAGAACGAAGGCAATGCCGAAGCGGATGGCGATCAGGTTGAAGGTTTCCAAATCCTTCAGCCCCATTTGCATGAACAAATAAGAAGATCCCCAAAAAAGGGTAACCAGAAGCATTGCCAGATCGGCTTTTACTTGCGGTTTCATTTCCAGCCTCCTTGCCCGCATGAAACAGGCTAACCATGAAGAAATCGCGTTGCGTCATCCTCAGTATAAGAGTATTGTTTGAATAAGAAAAATGAATGTTTATCATGCTTTTCATGAAAAGATTTAATGAAAAAGAAAGGAGGCAAAGCGACGTGAGTCTCGGCAAGTACGAAGTGTTTGTCACCGTCATCGAATCGGGGAGTCTGACAAAAGCAGGAGAAATGCTCGGCTTGACGCAGTCCGCCATCAGCCACGCCCTCGCCAGCCTGGAGCGGGAGTTCGGTTTCTCGATCCTGACGCGCGGGCGCTCCGGTATCAGCCTGACGAGCAACGGCGAGCGGCTGCTGCCGTACATGCGGGAAATGTTGCGGGCGCAGGAGCGGATGCAGCAGGAAGTGTACGCGATCAATGGCATGGAGGTGGGGACGGTGCGGATCGGGACGTTCACCAGCGTATCCACGCAATGGCTGCCAGGCATCCTCAAACGGTTTCAGGACTTGTATCCCGCCATCGAGGTCAAGCTGTTCGAAGGCTACTACGACGGAATCGAGAGCTGGATTCAGACGGGCGAAGTGGACATGGGCTTCGTCTCGCTGCCGACGACAGAAGACCTGGAGTCGATTCCGTTGAAAAAAGACCAGCTATACTTGCTCGTCACAGACGAACACCCGCTCTATCAGGAAGAGCGGGTGCATGTGAGCCGCCTGGCCGAAGAAACGTTCATCATGCCGAAAGAAGGCTGCGACAACGACATTCAGCGCTTGCTTGCGCAGTATCAGCTACAGCCGCGCGTCAAGTACGAGGTAGGGGACGACCACGCGATTATCGCCATGGTGCAAAACGGGCTGGGCATCAGCATCCTCCCGGAAATGATCCTGTTTTGCCTGCCGCCCAACATCCGCATGATTCCGCTCGCGGGCGAGCATTACCGTTCGCTCGGCGTGGCGGCGACGTCGTTTAGCAAGCAGTCGCCCGCAGCCAAACGCTTTTTGCAAGTCGTGACCGAGTGGGTGCGCGAGCAAGGGTAGAAAGACGCGGGTCACGACGACAAATCCCGCTCGGCAGGGACGGAGGCGGGCGTTTTCCGCCAAAACGGCACGTACAAAAGCGAAAAGAGCGCGACAGCAACCCCTTCCAGCGAGAGGATGTACCAAGGATACGGCCCCAAAAAGTCGATGAGGCTCGGATTGTCCGGCTTGCGCGAGACGAAGAGATAGTTGCCGCCTGTCCAGGCGTTCGCGACGAGCGCCACAACCAGAAGCGCGTTGAGAAACCCCATCGTTTTCAGCACGGAGCGAAAAGTCGGGCGACAGCCTTCCACCCACGTCATGTACAGGCAGGCGAGAATAATCCCGGCATGGGCGACAAAAAAATGCACAAAGCGAAAGTGCGGGAACGGATAAAACAACTCGGGCGTAAGCAGTGCCTGGGCTGCGCCGCCGATCCCGGCAAAAAAAGCGATCTCGTACACGCGATAGCTTCTGGCAAGCAGCATGATGACAGACAGCAGGAGCGTGACGCTGCACAGTTGCAAAGGCAGCGTATAGGCAGCCGACCAGCTATCCGTCAGCACATGCCAGAGTTGAAAAGCCACCTCGGACAAGAGCAGCACGCCAGCCAAAGCAAACCGAAAGGCGCGCTTGGCCGCAGGTGCTTGCAACTGGCGGCGAAACAGGTACAAAAGCAGCAGCAGGCCAAGGGTAACCGCGAGAGCCAGCAGGTGCGGGAGCGAGAAAAGCTGAAAAGGCTCCTCGGAAATGGTCAACGAAAAATAAGGCGAGTTCATCTGATCCTCCCTGGGGGATGTTGGTTCGGCGCAAGCTGTAGGGGCCTGGCGGAAAGGCTTTCGCAAGCTTCTATGTATAATTGAGAGAATTCACGAAATTTTAACACAAGCTTGCTTGGCGGATATCAATCATCGGTTATAATGTAACTAGACTAACGTACATCATTGAGAGGAGATATAGTCTTGAACTTGGTGCTCACGGAAAAACAGTGCAAATCTTGCCAGGCTCGCTTGACAGATTACGAGATCGAGAACAATGGTGCCCTTTGCATGGATTGCTACAAGGAAGAACAAAGCGAGCAAAAGTAGCAGCACGACGCAAGTCAGCATGTTGCCACACACTATAGATAGAAGTCTGACGCATCATGACCCTCTCCAAGCGAGAGGGTTATGATTTTTCGAAAAAACCATTGGAGTCATCGCCCCAATGGTTTTTTTCGTGGCCAAAAAAGCTACGCTTCCCAAACCGATGCGGAATCTTTGCCCCTAATGGTATGCTGCGGGGTGCCAAAGCCGTGCAAAGTCGTATTGTGATGGGCGATGATGTCGGCTGCCTTGAGGGCGGGGGAGTCTACGGTGGAGTGGCAATCGCTGACGAGTGTCACATCGTAGTTCAAAGAAATGGCGCTTCTGCACGTCGTATCCACACAGTAGTCGGTTTGAAAGCCAACGACGATCAGCTTTTCAATGGACATCGATTGGAGCTTGTCGTGCAGGCCTGTTTCGTAGAAAGAGTCTGGCGCTGTTTTGTGAACCACCGGATCGGTTTCTTCCGGCTTGATGGAAGCGGGAATTTCCCAGCCTGGCGATCCGAAAACCAGTTCCTCCGCTTCATGATGCTGCACGTAAATAACGGGAAGTTCGCGTTCTCTCGCCTCCGCGATTAGGCGTTTGATCCGCTCGACGATTTGTTGTCCATGGTAGCAGTGTTCTACGAGCAAGTTTTGTACATCAACGACGAGCAAGGCAGTTTTCTTCATCCGACAGTCATCCTCCCCACGTATCATGAATCTCTCTCATTATAACGGACAGGCATGAACATGGAAGAGAGGGAATGAAAAAACTGGAAAAAAATCTCGCGTCGGCGAAGCGTCTATTTCTCTGGCAACGGAATGATTAGCTCCATCCGGCGGCTGCCGTCCTTCGCGCTCACTTCAAACAGGATCAGCATGAGCGTGCTGTTCGGTTCGGCTTTTTTCACCTTCACGGTTTGCGTGAAGTCGCCCCATTCCGGAGCTCCGGCAGAGGTTTGGAAAAAGCCTTGCGTCAGCTCGTTGTGCCCGTCTTCCACGACGTAGTTGACGACGGCTTCGAACACTTGCGCCTGCCCTTTTACTTCAAATGTATCTTCCCCTGTTTTTTTCACGGTGACATTGCGAAAAATATCATTGGCATAGACGGTTTCTTTCGTTTCCGGCTGCTCGGCAGGCGGCTGTTCTGCCGGAGTCTGCGGCTGGGCAGGGGCTGGCGTTTCCGGCTGCGTGACAGGCGGATTTTCCTGCGCAGGCGGAGCGCTCGTGCAGCCTTGCAACAGACCGACTGTCAACAAGACGAAAAGAAGCTTTTTCATAGTATCCCTCGATTCTGTCGAGATTGTGGGTGGAGCTGTTCACTTGGTAAGACGTAAAAAAGCCGTACGGTGTTACAAACTACTGGTCATACCACTTCGAATCTGTGCTAAAATGGGGAGGTAGCAGTAACCACTATTCCTAGAAAGCTGGTCTGATAAGAATGGTACAACAAACATTTCGCACGGAAAAAGACTTTCTCGGTGAAAAGGAAATTCCCGTAGATGCCTACTATGGCGTGCAAACGATGCGGGCGACAGAAAACTTCCCGATTACCGGGTATCGTCTTCATTCTTCCCTGATTATCGCAATGGCAATGGTCAAAAAAGCGGCGGCCCTTGCGAACATGGAGGTTTCCCGTCTGAATCCGCGACTCGGCAATGCGATTGTGGCAGCCGCGCAGGAGATCATTGACGGAAAATGGCACGATCAATTCATCGTGGACCCCATTCAGGGCGGTGCGGGAACATCCATTAACATGAATGCGAACGAAGTGATCGCCAACCGCGGTCTGGAGCTTATCGGAGAGAAAAAAGGAGATTACTTCCATCTCAGTCCAAATACACACGTCAACATGTCGCAGTCGACCAACGACGCTTTCCCGACGGCGATCCACATCGCGACGCTCGATTTGCTGGAAAAGCTGCTCGTGACCATGGAGACAATGCATGACGCTTTTGGCCAAAAAGCAAAAGAGTTCGATGACGTCATCAAGATGGGGCGCACGCATTTGCAGGATGCCGTTCCGATCCGTCTCGGCCAGGAGTTCGAAGCGTATCGTCGCGTGCTGGAGCGCGATATCAAGCGGATCAAGCAATCCCGCCAGCACCTGTACGAAGTGAACATGGGGGCGACTGCTGTCGGGACAGGCCTGAACGCCGACCCGCGCTACATTACCACCGTGGTCAAGCATCTGGCGGAAATCAGCGGCTTCCCGCTCGTCGGGGCGGAGCATCTCGTAGACGCTACGCAAAACACGGACGCGTACACAGAAGTATCCGCAGCGCTGAAAGTATGCATGATGAACATGTCCAAAATCGCCAACGACCTGCGTCTGATGGCATCCGGACCGCGTGCGGGACTGGGCGAGATTTCGCTGCCAGCGCGCCAGCCAGGCTCTTCGATCATGCCGGGCAAAGTCAATCCGGTCATGGCAGAGGTCATTAACCAGGTGGCATTCCAGGTAATCGGAAACGACCACACCATTTGCCTCGCTTCCGAAGCAGGTCAACTGGAGCTGAACGTAATGGAGCCGGTGCTGGTCTTCAACCTGCTGCAGTCGATCAGCATCATGGACAACGCATTCCGCGCCTTTACGCGCTATTGCCTGGAAGGAATCGAGGCAAACCGCGAGCGGATGAAAGAATACGTAGAAAAAAGCGTAGGCGTCATCACAGCCGTCAACCCGCATCTCGGCTATGAAACGGCTGCCCGCATTGCGCGCGAAGCGATTTTGACCGGAAAATCGGTGCGCGAGCTGTGCTTGCAGTACAACGTCCTGACGGAAGAAGAGCTGGACCTGATTCTCGATCCGTTCGAGATGACTCATCCGGGTATTGCTGGCGCTTCCCTGTTGGATCGCGAATAATCGTAAAACGGAATGTGTG
Organism: Brevibacillus sp. NSP2.1; assembly: GCF_000470975.2. NCBI lineage: Bacteria > Bacillati > Bacillota > Bacilli > Caryophanales > Paenibacillaceae > Brevibacillus > Brevibacillus sp. NSP2.1. Next base: position 2,230,927 of record NZ_CP048274.1, read on the forward strand.
CAAAAACTCCCGCCCTTGTCTGAAACTGACGAGGCAGCGGGAGTTTTTTTGTACAGATAAGAATGGATAAGATTGTTGTCCAGTATAAAGGCAACTAAAGCTGCGCCAATCGCTTGGCACAGCCAAGTTTTCTAGTCGACACACAATTGTTTCGCGGGAGAGCTTGCGACCCGCCCTTTGTCAAAGCTTACGGAGTGCCAGCCTGCTTTTGCGGCAACTGGTCCAGGCTTTTAAATTCGTAGCCGCGCTTGCGGGCCTCGTCGATGATGGACCCGAGCGCATCTGCGTTGTCCTTGGAAACAGAGTGCAAGAGAATCACGGCTCCCGGATGCAACTGGCTCATGACGCTGTCAAATGCGTACTTCGCCCCGCGCTGCACTTTTGTATCCCAGTCCTTGTAGGCGATCGACCAAAATACGTTCGTATAGCCCAGCTCCTTGCTGACGGCGAGTGTGCGGTCGCTGAAAATGCCTCTGGGCGGACGCAGGTAACGCATGTTCGCCTGTCCGGTCACTTTGGCGACTGCCTCGCTGACCCGTGTCAGCTCCTCCTTGATTTTTTCGTTGGACACGGTCGTCATATCCGGATGGCTCCAGGAGTGGTTGCCGATGAGATGGCCTTCTTGCGTCATCCGCTTCAACAGTTCAGGCTGTTCCTTGACGTAATGGCCCGTCACAAAAAAAATCGCGGGCACTTTTTTCGCTTGCAGCGTGTCCAGGATCGCCGGGGTAAAGCCGTTTTCATACCCGTTGTCAAATGTCAAATACAGCTCTTTTTTCGACGTGTCTCCCAAAAAAACAGCGCCGTGCCGATCTACAATGCTTTTGAAGCCTTCTTCGTTGATCGAAGGAAGCTGTCCATTCTTGCTTTTTTTGAAGCCGAAATGGTATGGATGGTCCTGATGGGCGACAGCCGCATGCAGCGGCAGGGTGAACGCCAAAAGCAGAATGGCGCCAACGTGAAGCAGCTTTTTGTAGCGTGGTTTCATCATTCTGGCACTCCTTTCCTATCCCAAGTCATGACGGTAGCACGGACGTTTCCATCCAAAGTTTGTCCAGTCCCCTTGCAAATATGTAACGAGCAGGGCGGGAAACGGGGACGGCAAGTTGGGTAAAACTTGCGCGGCGGAAAGGGACAGTGAACCATGCCAGGCAAAAGACGTTTGTCATATAGTATCAATGTCGACGGAAAAGCCGCTGACGACAGGCATGTCATCATCCGTTACCAGGAGGTGTAGTCATGGATTGGTTGAGGTATTTGCGTGACGCTGTTGGTGAGGAAGAATATATTGAAGAGATCGAAGTCAAGGTAGAGTACGAGGACGGCACCAAGAAAAAGTGGATCTTCTCCAAAAATCAGGACCCGGTCCTGGAAGACGACGACGATGAAGAGGACGAAGACTGATTTCTTGCTAAATACGAAAAAAAGATACGCTCGCCAAGGAGGCCACTGAAGAACTTAGGTTTTGCCGGTGATCTGAGATTTTTGTAAAAAAATAAGCGACACCTGTTCCGTTTTTCCTGGCAGGTGTCGCTTTTTTGTTACTGCATTTCCCTTTTTTTAGTCCGCCAATTTCAGTATACGCTTGAGATTAACCGCGAATATCGCCATAGCGCCTTGCAGCTCCATACCTAACAAGCCCGAGGATGTAGCTACATCATACCCGTGCCTATGCTTGAGTTCGCTATTCTTGGCTTCAATTCACGTTCATGCCCGCTGCCTTGCTTTTCTCAATGAGTGCCTGGAGTTGCTTGCCGTCGCTTTTTTCTCCTGTCGTAACCACGGCCGCCGTTATGATCCGTTCCTCGGTCAAGGCGAGATGTGTCTTGTATCCAAAGAACGAGGAATCCGCACTTTTGTGGCCAACTCGCGCGTCCTGATCTTCTGAAATTCGCAATTGCTCCACGTCATCTTCGACGGTTTCTTGGAGCAGATTCAACGGCTCCGTAATTTTAGGCAACTGGGCGATGTCAAGCCGTGTCTGTGTGACAGTGGCCTCTCGCCAAGGCGTATCTTTTTGCTTTCCAAATCTGCTATCATGAAACATATTTTACGAAGATGAGGCAGGTAGGGGCAATGAGCTTTTCAATCAGCCAGCAAATGATAAAAGAATGGTGTGGCCGACTCTCCTTTGAACGGGGAAAAGCGTTTTACCGCTCGCAAAAAGTGAGCATCGACCACTTCCAGCCCGAGCCTGCCCGCGTCCGGGCCACCGTGCGGGCGGGCAGCCACGACTATCGGGTGATGCTCGAACTGGATGAGGCAGGGCTCGTGGCGGCGTGTAGCTGTCCGACGCTGCATTCGTATGAACAATACTGCCAGCATATCGCGGCGGCTCTTTTGGCAATGCGCGATCTGTCAGCGGACGATTTGGCGCCACAGGCGAGCCGGGGGACGCGTTTACCGGGTGCGGACGGCTCCGCCGCAAGCGAAGCGCAACTGACGCAGGGCATTTTCGATCTGTTCGGCAAGCCGCGTCCGCACAGCATAGGCACGCGAAAAGCGCTGTTCGACCAGCGAGCGTTGCTGGAGCTGGAAATCATTTGCAAAGTGATACCGTATGGCTTTCGCAAATCGGTAATCGGGCTTGAACTGAAGCTGGGGCCGAAGCGGCTGTACGTCGTAAAAAACATTCGCGAGTTTTTGAAGCGGCTGGAGAGCAGGCAGCCGACCGTCTTTTCCGCGCATTTTACTTACGACCCGGAAAGCCACCGCTTTTTGCCCGAGCAGGAGGCGATTCTCCAGGAGCTGATCCGCGTGTTCCAGCATGAAAAGCTGTATCGGGAGACGGCTGGCTACGGCTATCAGGAGCCAAAGCCGGTGGGGACGGAGCGCACGTTGATTTTGCCGCCGTTTGCCTGGGACAAGCTGTTCGATTTGCTCGGGCAGGCTCCCGGTGTGCGCGTCCAGCAGGGCGAGCGCACGTATGAGCAGTTTCAGGCGCAGACGGGAAAGGTGCCGCTGCAGTTCGCCTTCGATGCGGGGGAGCGCGAAAACGAGTATCGGCTGACAGTGGACGGGCTTGCCGAGCTGACCGTGCTGGAGGCGTACGGGTTTGTCCTACACGGCGGCGTCTGGATGCGGCAGTCCGCTGACGCGTGCAAAAGTCTCGCGCAGCTCAAGCAGATGCTGGAGGCGCATCAGCGCGAGGACATCGCGGTTCCGCAGGAGAAAATGGAGTCGTTCATGACCAGGGTCGTCCCTGGGCTGATGAAGCTGGGCAGCGTGCAGATCGCGCAGGCGGTCGCCGATCGGATCGTCCAGACGCAACTGCAGGCGCGGCTCTATTTGGACCGGGTACGGGAGCGGCTGTTGGCCGGGCTGGAGTTTCAGTATGGCGACATCGTCATCAATCCGCTGGCAAAAGAGACGAATGGGCAACAGCGCCGCAACGATCAGATTTTGCTGCGCGACGGCGAGCGGGAGCAGCGCATTTTGGAGCTGATGGACAACAGCGCGTTCACCCGGACCGAAGAGGGGTATTACCTTGAAGACGAGGAAGCCGAGTTCGAGTTTTTGCACCAGACCGTCTCCGAGCTGGAAAAATGGTGCAAGGTGTATGCGACGACGGCGGTCAAGCTGCGGCTGCACTCCTTGCACGCGCCGCCCAAAGTGAAAGCCGATGTGAACGAGCGGACGAACTGGCTGGAGGTTCGCTTCGATATCGAAGGCTTTCCGCCCTCCGAAATCAAACAACTGCTGCAGGCGCTGGAGGAAAAGCGCAAATATTACCGCTTGCCGACAGGAGCGCTGCTGCCGCTTGATACAAAAGAATTTGAACAGATCAACCGGTTCCTGGATGAGCTGGGGATTCGCCAGGCGGAATGGATCGGGAACGGCTTTGCGCTCCCGGCCTTTCGCGGCTTGCGCTTGCTCGATTCGTCCCAGCCGGGCAAGACGGTGCAGTTGGGCAAGGCGTTGCGGAGCTTTTTGGAAAATATGCGCAACCCGGACAATCTCGACTTCCACGTTCCGGACACGATGCAGCCTGTGCTCCGCGATTACCAGAAGTTCGGCTTCCAGTGGCTGATGACGCTCGCCCACTACGGCTTCGGCGGCATTTTGGCGGACGATATGGGCCTTGGCAAAACGGTGCAAAGCATCGCGTACATCCTCGCCAAGCTGCCGGACATTCGCCGTGAAAAGCAGCCGGTGCTGATCGTCTCGCCTGCGTCGCTTTTGTACAACTGGCGCAACGAGCTGCACAAGTTTGCTCCTGAGCTGAGCGTGCGCGTCGTGGACGGCAGCAAGGAAGAACGGAACCAGGCGCGAAAGGAAGCGGAAGATGCCGATGTGTGGATTACGTCTTATCCGCTGCTGCGCAGAGATTACACGGAGTACGCCCAGCGCACGTTCCATACGCTGATTCTGGACGAGGCGCAGGCGTTCAAAAACTATGCGACACAGACGGCGCAGGTCGTGAAGCGCATTTTTGCCAAGCACCGCTTTGCCTTGACGGGGACGCCGATCGAAAACAGGCTGGAGGAACTGTGGTCGATCTTCGACGTTGTGTTTCCACAACTGTTTCCCGGGCGCAAGGAATTTCAGGATTTGCCCCGAGACGCCATCGCCAGGCGTGCGCGGCCGTTCCTTTTGCGCAGGCTGAAAACCGAGGTGCTGCGTGAGCTGCCGGAAAAAATCGAATCGCTGCAAGCCACCGAGCTTTTGCCGGAGCAAAAAAAGCTGTACATCGCGTACTTGGCGCAGTTGCAGCAGGAGGCCGCCAAACATTTGCACGAGCGCACCTTTGACAAAAACCGGATCAAAATATTGGCCGGCTTGACCCGGCTTCGCCAGCTTTGCTGCCATCCTGGCCTGTTCGTGGAAGGCTACGAAGGCAGCTCGGCCAAATTCGAGCAACTGCTGGAAGTGCTGGAGGAATGCCGGAGCGCGGGGCGGAGGGTGCTTTTGTTCTCGCAATTTACGGAAATGCTTTCGATCATCGGACGAGAGCTTGGGGCTTACGGCGTCCCGTTTTTTTACCTGGACGGCAACACGCCAGCCGCCCGGCGCATCGAGTTGTGCAACCGATTTAACGACGGAGAGGGCGACTTGTTTCTCCTGTCTTTAAAAGCCGGGGGAACAGGCTTGAACCTGACCGGAGCCGACACCGTCATTTTGTACGATCTGTGGTGGAATCCGGCTGTAGAGGAGCAGGCGGCGGACAGGGCGCACCGCATCGGGCAAAAAAACGTCGTCCAGGTCATTCGGCTGGTCGCGCAGGGGACGGTAGAGGAAAAAATGTACGAGCTTCAGCAAAAGAAAAAGCATTTGATTGAGGAAGTCATAGCGCCAGGCGAGGAAGCGATCTCCTCCATGAGCGAAGAGGACATCCGGGAAATATTGATGATCGGCTAAAGCGGCCCGACTTGCGTCCTTTGTGCGCAGGTCCGGCCGCTTTTTCGCGCGTGGAATTGGCAAGTTCCCAAGGGTATTTGTCCGTTTCGTCAACCTGCGCGCATGAATATTTTAGGAAGAAGGTGAGCGCTTTAACAAGGAACGTGGGGGGGAAGGAAATGGAACAATACGTCATCAAGCCATGGGACACCCGGGACGACGGCCAACCTGCGCCTGTCGACTGGGATATGCAAGTACCTCCGGAAGTCGATGCGATCGCGGAGCTCGTCATGAAAGAATACGAGATGTCCGTCAGCAGCAAGACGCTGATTACCTCGAAGCCGGACAAAGGCGGCGCGATCTGGCGGATCGAGACAGACAAAGGGCCGCGCAGTCTGAAAGTGCTGCACCGCACACCGGAGCGGAGTCTTTACAGTGTTGGCTTGCAGGAATACGTCGTCAGACAGGGGGCCAGAGTTCCCGCGCTCATTCCGGCCAGAGACGGAAAGCTCTTCGTGGAAAAGGGCGGAAAGCTGTGGATTGTCACGGACTGGATTGCCCTTACGCAAGCGACCAAAGTAGACTTGGCAGGAGCGCAGGAGCTGTGCTTCGGCCTGGGAGAATTTCATCGACATTCGAAAGGATACGTGCCGCCACAAGGGGCGAAAAATTCTTCCCGCCTGTACCGTTGGCCCAACTACTATCAAAAGATTGCCAAAAAAATCGGCTGGATGCGTGAGATGGCAAAAGCCTATCGGGAGACGACCGCAAGCAACTCGATTTTATCTGTCGTAGACAAGTATGAGCGACAAGCATTGGATGCGCTGGAGCGTCTGAAGGCATCTGCCTATCCAAGAATGGTGCAGATGGGTGAACCGCACTGGGGAGTAGTTCATCAGGACTATGGCTGGTCCAATGGACAGAATGGACCAGGCGGGCTTTGGGTCATCGACCTGGACGGTGTGGCTTACGATTTGCCGTTCCGCGACCTGCGCAAGCTGATTACAAGCACAATGGACGACATGGGTGTCTGGGATTTGACGTGGATGAGAGGAATGATCGAGGCGTATCACCGGGCTAACCCGCTCGATCGGGAGTCATTTGAGGTGCTTTTGATCGACCTGGCGGCGCCAAATGAATTTTACAAGCATCTGAAGGAAATGTTTTACGATCCTGTCACGTTCTTGAACACGGAAGCAGAGGCCATCCTGCAGCGAATCCTCTCCACCGACCAGACAAAAGACCAGGCATTGGCGGAGCTGGCGAAAGACATCAGCCAGTACCAGCCCGGCGATTACACCCAGGCTGCCGTCCCGGCCACGACCGTGCGTCAAGCGCCTGCGAGTGCATCAGATCAGGCAAACTGGCAGCTCGCTTCGCCAAATCCGGCGGCAAAAGGTGAGAGCAAGCCAGTCGATGTGGAACCCGGAAAGCTTATTCGTCTCCCCGAAAAAGAAAGTAAGCCTGTTCGAACTGCTGTGGCCGCGAAAAAGCCGCCAGTCAAAGAAGAACGGCGGGTTGAAGCAGCAAGAGAAAGCGGGAAACGGGAAAAGGAAAAGGAAAAGCTGCCAGATGTCGTGCTCTTCCCTAATCCCGAGCTGCCTTTCGCAGAGACAACGACGCCAGCGAGCAGGCAGAGCGAGCGCCTGAAGCCGATAGTAGCTACTGTGAAAAAAGCCGGGAGCAAGCCAGTGAAGAAAAAGGCAGCGTCAACCGGCTCGGCAAAAACAGCAAGCAAAACGGGCAAGAAAACCGTTCTGAACAAAAGTTCGGTCGCCAAAAAAGCAAGCGCCAAGCTGCCCGCAGGAAAAGCGCTCAAAAAGACTGGCAAGTCGAACGAAAAAGCAAAAACAGGAACCCAACTTGCAAAACGGTCCAGTTCTCCCCGAGGCACTCAGCATGCAGCCGTCAAGCATCCTTACAAAAAGGCAGCAGCTCCAAGCCGCAAATTGACCAGTAATCAGGCAAAGAAGCCGCGCGCGGTGAAAGCAAAAAAAACAGGCAGAAGCATGCGATGAGTAGTGTCAGGAAAGGAGAATTCGGATGAAGGTAGTCATGATCTGTACGGAAAAGCTGCCCGTTCCCCCGGTACGGGGCGGTGCCATCCAGACGTATATAGCCGGGATCGCGGATACGCTCGGGAAGCATCACGACCTTACCATTTTAGGGACGTCGGACCCAACGCTCGCCATGGACGAACGTGTGCGAAATGTTCGCTATGCGCGTGTGAATGGACACGGTGTCTTCGAAATCTACGCCCAGGAAGTTCTCGCGTTTTTGCGAGCGAATGCATACGATGTGATTCACGTGTTCAACCGACCGCGGCTGGTTCCCTTGATTCGCGAAGTATGCCCGAACGCACGGATCGTACTGAGCATGCACAACGACATGTTCGATGCGGCGAAAATTCCCCCGGCGGAAGCGGCGAGCGCCATCGCCAACACGTCGACGATCATCACGATCAGCGATTATGTAGGACGCGTCCTTGCGTCGCTCTACCCGGAAACGCAAGGGAAACTGCGCACGATCTATTCCGGTGTCGATCTACAGACGTTCGTCCCGTGGGAGAGCTCGCAGGCTGCACGAAAAATTCGCCAGGAGCTGCGGGCTGCCCACAACATCGGGAACAGGCAGGTCATTTTGTTCGTCGGCAGACTGACCCCGAAAAAAGGGGCGGACATCCTCGTGCGGGCGATGAACGAGCTTTCGGCCTACAAATCCGACATCGCGCTTGTGCTGGTCGGAGGCTCCTGGTACGGCGTCGATAAAATCAGCGACTATGTCGCCTATGTGCGCGCGCTGGCGGATCGTTCGCCGATTCCTGTCATCACGACAGGCTATGTGGCAGCAGAGAACATCCACCACTGGTTTTGGGCAGGCGATATCTTTGTCTGTCCTTCGCAATGGGAGGAGCCGCTCGCCCGCGTCCACTACGAAGCGATGGCTGCAGGGCTGCCGTTTGTGACGACAAAACGCGGGGGCAATGCGGAAGTGATTATCGGCGGAAACGGCCTGCTCGTCGAAGAGCCGGAAAACCCGCAGTCTTTTGCCACTCAACTGAAGCAGCTTCTGTCCAGCCGCGACCTGCAGCGCAGAATGGGGAACAGCGGCCGACAGTTGGCGGAACAGCGGTTTACGTGGGAGCGCGTGGCCCGGGAAGTGCTGGACGTATGGAGGAACTTGTAGCGTGAACTGACAGGACGCAAATACCCACTTTTTTCGAGAGAGAGGGGAGAAGTGGGTGCTTGGTCCGTTTTTCTTGCAGGGGAGAAAGGGACAAGCCTGCGGCAGGCAGGCGCACAAGCTCGCCACAAGCTTGTCCAAAAGCTGTGCAAGCAAAGACGGAAAAAAGTGGTCATAGCCCCGTCAAGTAGACACTAAAAAAAGACGCTATCTTAAGCGGCGATCGATTCCCGGTATTGGACTGGGGAGAGGTCGCCGAGTTTTTTCTGGAACCGTTCTGTATTGTAGAATTCGATGTATTCAGCGATCAGTTTGCGAGCGTGAGCTATATCTCTTGGTTTCTCCAGATACAACTTTTCCGTCTTCAGGTGTGAAAAAAACGATTCAACACAAGCGTTGTCGAAGCAGTTCCCCCGTCTGGAATGGCTTCCGGTTAGCCCTTGTTCTTGCAACAGATTTGCGTATGTCTTGGTAGTGTACTGGAATCCTTGGTCGGAGTGCAGGATCGCATCTCCATTACCCAGTTGCTTCACCGTAGACAGCACAAGATCAAGATCGTTTCTCTCCGACACTTCCCAAGCAACCGTTTCGTTATTATACAGATCCAGGACCACGGACAGATAAATGAAGTCATCGACGACTCGAATATAGGTAATATCGGTTACATATTTCTTTCTAGCCTCGTCCGCAGCGAACTGGCGATTAAGGACATTGTTGAACACGATGGAGGGCTTGCGGCCGGCAAATGGACGCTTTTTGCGGATCACTGAGCGGATGCCCAATTCTCGCATCAGTCGGCGAACTTTCTTCGTATTTACTTGTAGTCCCTCTTTGCGTAGAGCCGTGCGCATTCGTTTATACCCAAAGTATGGGCGAATGCGGTGAATTGCCAGTATATGTTCCTTTAGGTCGGCATCCTGCTCCACACGTACCTTACGAACCTTCTCCGTCGCCTTCCACTTGTAGTAGCCCGCCCGGGAGACCTCCGCTATTTCGCATAGCATGACCACAGCGTACTTGCGACTCATTTCTTCGATCGTCCTAAACCGGGTTTGCTTATCCAACTTCCCTCCCCGTGTAGATTTGGATTGAGCTTTTTTAGGTATTCGACCTGCGCTTTCAAGTAGTTGTTCTCTTCCTCTAGACTGCTGAAATACTTCTTGATCCATCGCCCTCTATAGTCTTCAAACGTTTCACCGTTTTGCCGTTTCTGTACCCACTCCCGAATCTGCGTCTTACTTTTAATGCCTAATTTCTCCATTATCATTGGGTAGCTCCAATGCTCCTCAACCCGCAAACGTACTGCTTCGCTCTTCGTTGCTTCGTCATATTGCTGCTGTTTTTGCCCTTTACGTGGCGGCATAAGAAAATCCCCTCCGGTCAACAGTGTTGATCTCATCATACCATGAGGTCTTTTTTCACTGTCTACCATGAGGGGATAATACCAAAGCGGCTCCCCCACTCCCGGCTTTTTAAGCGGAAGCGCCAATGTCTTTTGGCGCATGGTGAAACCCAAGCAGGAGTGGGAGGACGAAGCGAGGCGAAGAAATCAAAGTACTTTGGCTGAACCTTCGATTACATTCAGGGTGACGGGCGCTGTCTCTTCCGCTTCGTCTGTGGCGGCGGCTGCTTCCGGCGGAGGGGCGTCGGGAATGATGGCGGCAATGCGGTTGAGCGGGATGAGAATACAACTGCCGTAGCTTCCGTCAAGCTTCAGCTCGATGATGCCGTCGTCGACTCTTGTGAGCTGCCCCACCCGGTAAGGGCGGCTGTCTGGTCCCCAATCGGACGTGAGAATGACTTCGACTGTCCTGTTTTGCCTCATGCATTTGTACAGCTCTTTTCGCAGCCCTTCCACGCTTTCCTGCTCGGGCGTGTCTTCTGCTTCTACGTCCACGTTGACAATCGGGGCGGGGATGACGAGCGGTTTCGGTGCTTCAAACTGGACGATCGGCGCCTCGACCTGGACGGTGGGCGTGGCGCTCGTGACAGACACGTGGGGAGCGGGCGTGGTGACTTTTACATTCGGGGCGCGCACATGGAGGCGGACGACCCGGTTCAGCCTGTCGAGCAAGCGCCTGGTCGCCTGGCCAGACGAGCGGCGTCTGCTGCGGGAGACTGACTTCGCCCGTGTCTTCTTTTTCGCAGATCCCAAGAGAATGCACCTCCTACTGTCATGCTTTATCATATTCAGCGCGGAACGGAGAGAAATGGACAAATACCCTTGCCAAGAAAAATCAGGCAGGAAATGATTAGGGAATTTAGCGGAAATTTTTAAAAACAAATGGAAAATCGTGTATACTATTCAGGTAATCTCAAAAAGAGAGATGGAGGTTTCACCATGAATCAAATGCCAATGACCCCAATGGGAGTGGGGAAGCTATTGGACAAAAGCTTTAACGTATATCGCCAGCATTTTGGGGCGTACTTTTTTCTGGCTCTTATTTGGTTTGGCCCGTTTTTGCTTTTACAACAGCTACTCCTGGTCGACCTTAGCAGTGTGCCGCTACTCATGCAAGATACCGAAGGACTGGAATTTTGGGAATCGATGGGGGAAAAGTTTGGAGGGCAGGAAGAGATGGTCACCCAAAACGTCGGCCTGCTCTTGCTGTATGTGTTTTTGGTCGCGCCTCTGACGATGGTCGTGGCCTATCCGCAGTTGATTGCGGGCGCCACCTTGCTGACGAAATCTGTATGGGAGCAGCAAACGGTTGATTTGAAGGCCGCGCTGAAAGGCGCATTGGGACGCTTTTGGCCGCTTGTCGGAAGCACCCTCGTCTACGGACTGCTCATACTCGCGGTGACGTTCGGGTTTGCCCTCGTGTTTTTGTTCATCGGCTTTTTGTTCGTGATGGCTACCGGCAATTCGATTGACACGTTTTTTGACTCGGGAAGCGAGTTCAATCCGTTCCTCTTCATCATTGTCTTTTTGTTTGGCTACATTTTGTTTTTGATCGGCATGCTTCTAGTGCCGGGCTACTTCCTGCTCAGATGGAGCTTTTACTTGCCGCTTGTCCTGTTTGAAAAGGGCGGCGTCGGCATCGGGAAAAGCTGGCATTTGACAAAAGGAAATTTTTGGAGGCTATTTGCGATTTTCATTGTTTTGAGCCTTCTGTATTCGATCTTTTCCGGCGGCATCCAGGTGGCCATCATGGGAATTTTGGGGACGTCGATCATTTCGCAGATCATCATGGTCGTGTTGAGTTGCCTGCTGATGCCGTGGATCGCGATTGTTTATGCGCTCGCTTACTTCGACTTGCGCGTCCGAAAAGATGGAACAGACCTGCAGGAACTGATGAACAGGCAGTTGGAGCAGGCAGCAGACCGTCCTTCTACACAGGAGCCGGGAGCAGCGCATGAATAGCACAAATCCTTGGGCAGCCGACAAGGAGCATTTGCAGGAAATTTTGCAGCGCGACGAATTTCAAGCCCTGCACACGGAAGGGGAGAGCTGGCTTGCGCGAGTGAGCGATTTTTTGCTCGAATGGCTTGCCAGGCTGTTTTCGTGGTCGGACATTCCTTCGGGTGCGGCGACGACGGCATCGACGGTCGTGCTGGTCGTCGCGGCGCTTTTGCTGGTGATGGTCATTTTCTGGCTGTTCCGCCGAATGGTATGGGAGCAAAAGCGGAAGGCGTCCCTGTTTGTCCACGGTGAAAAAATCCGCTCTCATGCCGATTACTTGCGGGAGGCACAGGAGTGTGCCGACCGCGGAGAATGGCGTGAGGGCGAACGTTCCTTGTTTTTGGCGTTGCTCGTCTACATGCAAAAACAGTCGTGGATTCGCATTGAACAGTGGAAGACGAACTGGGAGTACGCAGACGAAATCGAGGCCAACCACCCGGAGGCGAAGGCGCTGTTTCGCCGCTATGCCCGGGCGTTCGAGCAAGCTTGGTACGGGCAGGTAGCTGTGGACAAAGCAGACTATCTGGAGCGCATCCGCGAGCTTGCGCAGATTTTGGACGGGGAGGGACAGCATGAATAGCCTGAGAACGTATCGCGTGGGCATCAGCGTGGCGATCGTGCTGCTCGTCGTCGTCGGATGGTTTATCGTCAAGCCTGTAGCCACGAAACTGCCTCCTTATCTGGCATCGTCGGCACAGCCGGACGGAATCAAGGCGGTGCTGCTTCTGCTGGAGGAAAAAGGCAGCCAGGTTAAGGAGTGGCGGCAGCCGATGCATTTGCTGCCGAAGCCAGCGGGCCAGGCGCTGCTTGTCGTCGAGCCGGACAACCTGAGCGCGAACGAGCAGGATGACTTGCTCGCATGGGCCAGCGGCGGAAACGACCTGTTTGTTTTCTCCGAGCGGCCGATCTTGTGGGCCGGCTTGCCGCTTGAAGCGAAGTATATGGAAGAGAAGGGCAACCAGGAACGAAATGTGCATGGGCAGTTGCTCGCTGAAGGGCTGCTGGGCCAGGCAAAAACACAGGCCAGATGGAAAGAGGCGGAGGGGCTGGAGCCGCTTTTTTACGACGACCAAGGAATCCTTGCGGGAAAAGTCCAGGTAGGAGCCGGAAGCATCTCGTACTTTTTGGTCCCGGATTGGTTGACGAATCGAAAAATTGGCGAGCTGTCTCACTTCGAGGCGGTGTGGCCGCATTTGCAAAAAAACTGGTCCGCGATCTGGGTGGACGAATACCATCACGGGCTGCAGGAGAAGCCAGGGCTTTTGGCGATCTATCCCGGCTGGCTGGTGGCAGCGCTCGTCCAGTTGGCCGTCGTGCTGCTTTTGTTCGTCTGGTGGAAAGGGAAGCGGTTTGGCCCTGTCTACACATTGCGCGAGTGGACGGTTCGCCGGGGGGACGAGACGCTTTTAGCCGTGTCGAGCTGGTATGAGCGCCGGGGACTTGCGCGTGACGCGCTGGCGCATAGGGAAGCGTATATGCGCCAACTGATGCACGATCGCTGGGGCGTTCACCAAAAAGCGGACCGCGCCGAGATTTTGCGCTGTGCCCGGCTACGCTGGAGCGAGCAGGCAGTCACCAGGCTTGCCGAGCTGCTGGATCGGCTGGAGCAAGCACGCAGCGGAACCGGATATTCGGCGAAGCGGCTTTTGGCAGACAGTCTTTTGCTGGATGAGATCATTACGCAACTGATGAAGGAGTGACATAACAATCGTGGAGCAATTGTTGCAACAGATGGAAAAAGAACTGGTCGGACAGCGGCAAAACATTCGGCTGCTCGTGGCCGCCTTGCTCGCTGGCGGTCACGTACTGCTGGAGGGAGTGCCAGGGATCGGAAAGACCAAAATGGTCCGCACCTTGTCGGGGCTGATCGGGGGAGAGAGCAGGCGCATCCAGTTTACGCCTGACATGATGCCTTCGGATATTATCGGCCATGTCGTTTTCAACATGCAGGACAACCGCTTTGAGACGATCAAAGGCCCTGTATTCGCGAATTTGCTGCTGGCGGACGAGATCAACCGCACGCCGCCGAAAACGCAGGCGGCTCTCCTGGAAGCGATGGAGGAAGGCCAGGTGACGATTCACGGAGTCACGTACCCGTTGCCCGAGCCATTTTTCGTCGTCGCCACGCAAAACCCGGTCGAGTACGAAGGAACTTACGTGCTGCCGGAGGCGCAACTCGACCGCTTTTTGTTCAAGCTGACGATGCAGTATCCGTCGCATGAGAGCGAAAAGCAGATTCTGGTCCAGCACGTCCGGCACACAGGCGGGCAGGAGGCGAAGCAAGCGCCGATCTGCAGCCTGGACGACATTTTGGAGCAGCGGCGCAAATTGCAGGACGTCGTCGTGGACGATTCGATTTTTGAGTACATTACGACCTTGATTCGCAAGACGCGGGAAACGAAACGACTTCTGCTCGGGGCAAGTTCCCGTGCCGGGATTGCGGTTCTCTTGGCCAGCAAGGCTTGGGCGCTTTTGGACGGCCGCGAGTACGTGACGCCGGATGATGTGAAAATGGTGGCCCGGCCTGCGCTGCGGCACCGTCTCATCCTGTCACCCCAGGTAGAATTGGAGGGGGGCACCAGTGACCACATCATCGAAGAGACGTTGGCCGCTATTCCGGTTCCTCGCTGATTTTTTGGCAGATCGCTTCGTTTTGCCGACGAAGCGGCTGCTCGTACTGCTGCTGCTCGGCACCCCGATTGCCGTCATCGGCTTTTTCATGGGCACCGGGTACGGGGCTTTCTGGCTGTACAACGGCCTCGTCTGTGTGGCGAGCGTGCTCGACTGGCTGACGCTGCCCAAGCGCAAAGACCTGGAGCTGCGCCGCGTGCTTCCCGAGCAGAGCGACATCGGCCAGTCGTTTTTGGTCGAGGTAGAAATGACGAACAGAAGCGGCCAGACGGTTTCCTACGTGCTCATGGACGATTTGCCGCACTCTTTTGCGGAAGCAGGGCCGATCTCGGGCAGGATGGAAAGCGGCGAGTCGCGCATCGCCTATCAGACGCGCGGATGCGAGCGGGGGAACTATTCATTTGCCTGGCTGTATTTGCGCTGGAGCGGAAAAATCGGCTTGTGGTACCGCCAGAGCCGCTTTTCCTTTCCGCAGACGATCAAAATTTACCCCGATTTGTCGCAAGTTCGCGGCTATTTGAACTCGTTGCAGGAGAGCCTGATTGTCGACGGCAAAAAAATATTGCGCCGGGCCAAGGCTGGCTCTGAGTTCCACGCGATCCGCGAGTACGTCCCGGACGACGATCCGCGCACGATCAACTGGTCGGCGTCGGCACGCTCCCGGCGGCTGATGACGAACCAGTATCGGCCCGAGCACGGCAAAGTCATTACGATTCTCGTCGATTGCGGCAGGCTGATGGGCGTCGAGCTGAACAACCAGAGCAGGCTCGATCAGTCGCTGGAGTCGGCGCTCACTCTGGCTGCGGTCGCTTTGCGCCAGGGAGATCAGGTGGCGTTTCTGGCCTATTCCCACGAGATCAAGACGTACATACCGCCAGGGCGCGGGATGGGACATTTGCACACGATTTTGGAAGCCACCTACGATTTGTCCCATGACTTCGTCGAGGCCGATCCGGCCAAGGCACTGGAATTTATGCATCGCCAGCAAAAGCGGCGCAGCCTGATGGTGCTGTTCTCGGACATGGAAAATTACTTGGTGGAAGACTTGCTCGCCAGCTATTTGTGGAAAATGCGCCGCTCGCACCTGTTTTTGCTGCTCTCGCAGGCGGACCCGCTGCTGCACGAATGGACGCGGGTTCCGGTCGAAAACAGCCGCCTGGCCTACATCAAATCGGTGGCGCAGCGCTTCCAGCTCGACCGCAGGGCGTTTCAACAAAAAATGACCGGCGCGGGCATCCAGGTGCTCGATGTGCCGGCCGATCAGTTGACGCTGACAGTGATAAATGCTTATTTGGAAATAAAGGCGAGAGAGGCATTGTGAGCCTGGCGCCTTCGCCCGATAACATACCAAAGGCACAAAAGCAGCAACGTGGCCGCCGCCACGAGGTACTTCGTTTCCAGGGAGAGCGTCGAAGGCGTGATGTAGCCTTCGATGGCTCCCGCCACGAACAACAGCGGCAGGGTCGCAAGCAGCAACTGGGCCGATTCTTTCGCCGCCTCCAAAAACTGATACTTGCGGGCGTAGCGCCCGGGCACGAGCAGACGGTAGCCCATGTGCAAGCCGGCCCCTCCGGCAATGAAGATCGCCGTCAGCTCGATGACGCCGTGCGGGAGGATGTACGCCCAAAAAGCGTAGCTGCTGTCTGCCTGATAGTAGACAGCGGCCAATGCCCCGACCAGCAGCCCGTTGAACAGCAGGATGTAGATCGGCACGAGGCCGAATGTAATCCCGCTGACAAAAGCGAGAATGGCTACTTTCATGTTATTGGTCATAATCATCGTAGAGATGACAGGGCTGTTGATGGCATCGTGCCCTTCCCCCAGTCGCGAAGGATCAATCTGTTCGGCCATGCCTTGGGGCAGCACGTAGTACAGGTTGAGCGGGTCGGCGAGCACGGCCGCAAAGCCGGATATGCCGCCAATGATGAAGAGCAGGGCGGCCATGCCGATAAATCCGATCCGCTTTTGCATCAGCCCGATCAGATGGACGCCGAAAAAGTGCCGCAGTTGCTGCCAGCTTCCCGACTGCTGCTTGTACGTCAGGTTGTGGGCGCGGGATACGAGCTGGTTGAGGTAGAGCGTGATTTCATCCATCGGGTGATACGAGCGGACGAGCGCCAGATGGGCGGAAGCTTTTTTATACAAATGGGTCAGACGGTCAATGTCTGCGGCTGTAATCTGCCGCTCTTGCCGGGTGAACCGTTCGACCAGTTGTTCCAGTTCGGCCCAAGAGGCTTTATGCTTGTGCCAAAATGAAGTGATATCCATGGATAAGGCCTCCTTATCTACTAGAATTGCGAGAGGGAGAAGCGAACCGACATGAATGAAAATCCATCCGTGAATCAGGCAGGTCGCGAAGCGTCCGTTGTCACCCCTGAGCATGTGATGCTGCGGTTCCAGACAGCGGGATTGGGCAGTCGGGCCGCTGCCCAGTTGATCGACAGCGTCATTTTGCTCCTGGTTAATCTTACTGTATTTATTGTAATCGGTATAGTTTTATTTGGGAAAGAAGATATTTTTTTCCTGGATAGTGACGGCTATGCCATCGCCGTTGTCATCCTCCTGCTCTTCGTGCTCAACTTCGGCTACTTTTTGCTGCTGGAAGCGCTCTGGTCGGGGCAGACCGTCGGGAAAAAGTGGATGGGGATTCGCGTCATCCGCGACAACGGCCAGCCGGCGACGTTTTTGTCCTCCACGATCCGCAATCTGTTCCGCATCGTGGACACTCTCCCGTCCGGCTACTTTTTGGGAGCGCTCGTCTCTTTTTTTCATCCTCGCGACAAGCGCATCGGCGACCTCGTCGCAGGAACGATCGTCGTAGTCGAAGGCGGGGGCCGCACCGCTCTGTTCCAGAACAGAAAGGCGAAAAAACAGGGAGCGGCACTGGCAGAGCCGCTTGCTTTGAGCGAGCAGCAAAAGCAGGCGTTCACCCGCGAGGACTGGCAGTTGCTTTCGACTTTTATCGCGCGGCAGTCCTCGCTGGCGGAAGCCAAAAAGCTTGAGTTGGCGGGAGAAATCGCCCGCCTGTTGCAAAAAAAGCTGGAATACAGCGAGGAACAGGCGCGGCAGGAAGAGCCGATTCTGTTTTTGCAGCGGCTGCACCGCACGCTGCAAAGCGAGTGGAGCCTGGGGAAATAGCCTTGGAAGATACCGTCAAGGGCACGAAGCGGCGGTATCTTCTTTTTTTCGAGCAAAATTTCCACTATTTTCGCAAAAGCCTTGCCGAAAAATAAACTATGATATAATAAAACCTCACTCTATGTCACAGAAAGGAGGAGGGAGCCGATGAACGACAAATACATGGGAGCGTCATCGACTTCGTCTACTACTCTGCCACTCCCGGCAAACGGGAAGCAGGCGAACAGACGCAAACGAGGCAGCCTGTTTCAGGCATTGTTTCCCTCCCAAACAGAAGGCAAGCGGCCTCTATTGCCAATCGTACTGGCTGTACTGGTTTGGGCGGGACTTGCTTATGCCGGGTACGCCTATGCTGCCCATACGCTGGACAAGCAGCAGCAACTTGTGAACCTGCGCATCGATCAGATACAGGAAGACAATCAGAAGCAGATGAAAGCGTTGGGCGAACAACTGGCTTTGGTGCAGGAAGAGATGAAAGACGTGCAGGCGGGTCTTGGCAATCTGGAAGAAGACCTGCAATTGACGGGTGAGACGATTGGCGGGACGAACAAGACAAAAGAAGCTCTCCAGGATCGGATCGACCAGTTGAACAAGCAACTGGTCGATTTGAAGGCATCGCTGAAAAAACTGGAGGATGCAGCCCGTGCTTGGTAAAGTCAATCGCTTTTTCCTGTTCCTGCTGGCGCCAGCGCTCGGCTTTTTGCTTGCCCTCACCCTGACCAATCCCGGGGACAAGCTGCAGGCGGAAGGCTTGAAGCTCGCTTCCGAACAGTCGAAACAACTGGCGGACGAGCTGGGACAGCAGTTGGACGACACGAAGAAAACGCTGCGCGATGTAGAAGCGGTCGTAGCGGACATCCGCGACCGCGCCAAGAAGGAGCAAAAAGAGTACGAAGAGCAAAACAAGCACATCAACAACCTGCTGGTGACGAGCCGATCGCAGACGCAAAAGTCGGCAGATGTGCTGGATGCGATCTTGTCCAACATGCTCGGCGACCCGATCGGGCAGTCCTTCGGCAACAAATCAATAGTGAAAGTGTACTCGCTGCAGGAAGCGGGCTATCGCGGGTACATGGCGAAGGTCCGGCTGAAAGACCCAAGCGCACTGAAGATGGTGCTTGCCAACAACTCGGTCAAAAGCAAAGGCGAGACGACGAGCCATGCCGGGAAGCGCACCGGAGCTGTCCTGGCGATCAACGCAGGCGGCTTCATGAGCGACAGCAAGGGCAATCTGACG
Source organism: Brevibacillus sp. NSP2.1 (assembly GCF_000470975.2). Classification (NCBI taxonomy): domain Bacteria; kingdom Bacillati; phylum Bacillota; class Bacilli; order Caryophanales; family Paenibacillaceae; genus Brevibacillus; species Brevibacillus sp. NSP2.1. The sequence goes on from NZ_CP048274.1 coordinate 2,249,856, forward strand.
CCGCTTGGCATTACTGTTGTCGACGGCAAGATTCGCACGTTTTCCAACAATTCGAATCTGAGCTTCGTCGGATTCAACAACAAAGGCCACCTGGTGGGAACCCAAATTACTACCCAGGCGCAAATTACCCAGCAAGGCATTTTGCAAGGGGCCAGCTTTTTGCCAAGACTGCTGCAGGACGGGAAACGGCTGCCGATTCCTCGCGACTGGGCCAACACTCGCCAGCCGCGCACGCTCATCGGGCACTTTGACAACGGCGACTTGCTGCTCATCGTCATCGACGGCAGAAGAGAAGGCTGGAGCAAAGGCGTTACTTTGGAAGAAGCGCAACGCAAGCTGCAGGAATTCCACGTCGTCGACGCGTACAATCTCGATGGCGGCGGCTCCAGCGCGTTTTACTACAACGGCAAGCTTTTGAACAAGCCTTCGGACGGCAAAGAAAGACCAGTCGTGAGCAATCTGGTCATCTTGCCGTAAGCGGTAAGCGAATGCTTTTGAATAGAGACACTCTTCCAGCGGGGAACCTGGCTTCGCTGCGGAAGAGTGTTTTTTCGTCTGTCAGAGAGCAGATGGGTTGACCTGGAAAAATGCTGAAAATTATAATAATAAGGATAGGAAGAAAAAAACAGGGGGGATCTTATGAACAAAAAGATGATGGTAGCCCTCTCGTTCGTTTCCGTTTTTTCGCTGACCCAATTGGCATGGGCAAAGGTGCCCGGTGTTCCGGCTGGCGTAGATGGCGCCACGAAAGGCATTGTGGCGGTCTCCCACCCTGCGGCCGCGCAGGTTGGACGGGACATTTTGGCCAAGGGGGGAAATGCTGTGGACGCCGCCACCGGAATCCAGTTGGCTCTCAATGTGGCAGAGCCGTACATGTCGGGAATCGGCGGCGGAGGCTTTATGATGATCTATTTGAAGGACCAGAACAAAATCACGGTGATCGACAGTCGGGAAGTAGCCCCGGCAAATGTGACAGCCGACATGTTTTTACAGGCCGACGGGCAGCCGATTCCTTTTGAACAGCGGCACACCAGCGGTCAGGCAGTAGGCGTGCCGGGGACGTTGCTCGGCGTGGCAGAGGCGCTTGAGGAGTACGGCACGTGGGAGCTGGCAGACGTGCTTGCGCCAGCGATCGAGCTGGCCGAAAAAGGCGTTCGTGTCAACTGGGTGACGGCGGACTACATCGCCAAGTCGCGCGACAAGCTGGAAAAGCACAAGACAGCCGCGCAAGTGTTCTTGCCGGAAGGCCGTCCGCTGGAGGAAGGGCAAATGCTCGTCCAGCCCGATTTGGCCAAGACGCTGAAGCTGATCCGCGACGAAGGGCCGGATGGTTTGTACAAAGGCGAGATTGGCCACGCGCTCGTCGAAGAGGTGCAGCGCACAGGCGGCAAAATGACGATGGACGACCTCAAGGCTTACCAGGTCAAGGAACGAGAGCCGGTGCGCGGGATGTTTCGCGGCTACGAGGTGATTTCCATGGCGCCCCCCAGCTCGGGCGGCTTGACCATGATCCAGATTTTGAAGCTGATGGAAGGCTACGACAACCAGAAGGACGGATTCGGCTCCGTAGCGTATTTGCACCATCTGATTGAAGCCAACCACCTCGCCTATGCCGACCGGGCGGCGTACATGGCGGACGAGGACGTCTATCCGGTGCCCAAGCAAGGCCTGCTCCACGACGATTACATAAAAGAACGGCGCAAGCTGATCGACGACAACCGGGCCAACGCGAACATCACGGCTGGCGACCCGTGGAAGTACGACACGGGACAAAAGCCGGCGGCCGCGATCAAAATGCTCGACAGCTCGCCCGTGAAACAGACGACCCATTTTGCCGTCATGGACAAATGGGGCAATCTCGTCTCTTATACGACCACGATTGAGGACATTTTTGGAAGCGGCGTGATGGTGCCGGGCTACGGCTTCATGCTCAACAACGAGCTGACGGATTTTGACGCGGTTCCGGGCGGCGTCAATCAGGTGGAGCCAGGCAAGCGCCCCCGCTCGAGCATGACGCCGACGATCGTGCTCAAAGACGGGCAGCCGTTTTTGGCCGTTGGCTCGCCGGGCGGCTCGACGATTATCGCCTCTGTGTCGCAAACGATTCTCAACGTGATCGACCACGGCATGAACATCGAGGACGCTATTCGCGCTCCCCGCATTTTTTCCAGCGGCTATCCGAACGTCTCCTGGGAGGCGGGGATTGACCAGGACGTCATCTTGCAGTTGATGGCAAAAGGCCACGTCTTTGCCGAGCAGCCTGCGGATATCGGCAATGTTCAGGCGATCGTCTACGATTTTGAAACAGGCAAGATGTACGGAGGGGCAGACGATACGCGAGAAGGCACGGTGCTTGGCGTCGACGCGATCGCCTACACGGCTGCCGAGCCGGAGGAAGTGCCGTATGAGCCGGGTGAGCCTTTTGCCATTGCCGTAAACGGGCAGACGTACCCGTTTTTGGCGGAACAGAAGCTGGTCGTGGATGGCATTGCCTATGTGCAGGCGGAGAAGCTGCTGCTCGGTTTGGGCAAAAGCAGCGCCGACTTCCGGGCAGATGCGATTACCGTACGCGGAGTGGCGTACCTCCCTGTGAAAAAAGTCGCGGAAAAGCTCGGGTTCACCGTCACCTGGGATGAAAGCGAACGGGTCATCGAGTTGAAGAAGTAAACAAAACCAATTTGGAAGGTGGAAGCTTCAATGAAAAAGGTACTGGTACTCGGAGGAACCCGTTTTTTTGGCAAACGTCTCGTGCAACTGCTCGCTGATTCTGGCGCAGAGGTAACGGTAGCGACAAGGGGCTTGGCGGAGGCGGATTTGCCGCCGCAGGTGAAGCGGCTTACGCTCGACCGCGACGACAAAAGCGCGCTTGCTACAGCCGGGGAGCAACAGTGGGACATCGTCTACGACAACATTTGCTACTCTTATCAAAATGCCGTGGACGCCTGCGAAGTTTTCTGCGGCAAAGTAGGCAAATACGTGCTGACCTCGACGCTGTCGGTGTACGATTTTTCCGATCAGGCGTTAAAAGAGGAAGCGTTTGACCCGTACACGTACCCGCTCCGTCCGGGAACGCGGGAAGGCGTCAGCTACCAGGAAGGAAAGCGGCAAGCCGAAGCCGTATTTTTCCAGACCGCTGCTTTTCCGGTGGCAGCCGTCCGCTTTCCGATCGTGCTCGCGGAGGACGATTATACGCGCCGCCTGCATTTTCACGTAGAGCACGTACAACAGGAGCAGCCGATCGGGCTTGTGAACCCGGAAGCTGTCATGTGCTTTATTCACGCCGGGGAGGCGGCCAAATTTTTGGCCTGGGTCGGCACGGACGCCTTTACTGGCCCCGTCAACGCCAACTCGCAAGGCACGATTACGCTGCAAGCTTTGCTGGACATGATTTCGCAAGCCGTGGGCAAACCAGCGCGCATTGAGGCAGAGACCGACCCGGCTCACCAGTCGCCATTCGGATTCCCGCATTCTTTTTTCATGGACACGAGCAAGGCAGCGGCGGCAGGCTATGCGTTCGCGGCCCTCGATTCGTGGCTGCCGGAGCTGATTCAATCGATCGCAAAAGAAACTGTACAAGCAAAAGCGTGACTATCCGTCCTTTTTTTTCGTCTAACTCCATGGTAAGGTAAAGCAGAACATATGTGTCTGTATGGAACCAGGAGGATCAATGATGAAAAAGAATCGCACCAATGGTCTTGCGATCGTCGCCGCACTATCAGTAGCCCTGCTCAGTGGATGTGAAGCCCCTTCGTTGGATGGGTTGCTCGCTTCCCACCAACCGTCTCAGCCGACGGGAAATACGGCAACAGCGAAAGACGGTACGCAAACAAATACAACAGAGCCGGCGCAGGGAGAATCCCCTCGCGCGAAGCAGGCATCCCTGGCCGAAACGATCCAAGACGTCAACGGGGTCCCGACGGTGACAAACCCGACCGATCTCGCCGTTGTTGTGAACAAGAAGCGGGCGCTGCCTGCTGACTATATTCCGCCTGATCTGGTGGAGCCTGACGTGCCGTTTCCGTTCGATGAAAAAGTGGAAAAACGGTTGATGCGCCAAGAAGCCGCACAAGCGTTGGAAGAGTTGTTCGCAGCCGCCAAGCAGGACGGCATCGAGCTGTACGCCGTGTCCGGCTACCGCTCGTACAAGACGCAAAAATCGCTGTACGAGACATATGTGCGAACACAAGGCGCAGAGCATGCTGCTGCGTACAGCGCTGTTCCAGGAAAAAGCGAGCATCAGACCGGATTGGCTATGGACGTGTCGGGGGCAGATGCGAAAACAAGGCTGGAAGAGTCGTTTGGCGAAATGCCGGAAGGAAAATGGCTGGCGGAGCATTGCGCGGAATACGGCTTCATCATCCGCTATCTGAAAGGCAAGGAAGACACGACCGGATACGCCTATGAGCCGTGGCATCTGCGCTACGTCGGAAAAGAAATGGCGCGAGAGATCACGGCGGCAGGGCTTACCCTGGAGGATTACTTGTCCGCAACCGCCACGGCGCAAAAATAAAAGGGGAAAAGAAAAAGCCGCTCACGTGCAAGAGCGGCTTTTTCGTATGCGACTGCCCAGCTAGGTAGCAGGCGGTTATTTTGGCAGACGGATGTCCGACAACGGCCAGTAGACCGCTTCCGCGCGACCGACTACATGATCGAGCTTGACAGGGCCAATGACCCGGCTGTCCATACTGTTGTTGCGATTGTCTCCCATTACAAAAACGCTGCCTTCCGGAATGGTGATCGGCCCGAAGTCTTCGGTCAGGGTCACGCCAGCCGCTGAAGCTTGCAGCTTGTTGTTGGCCAAATACTCTTCGCTGAGCGGTTGGCCGTTGACGTACACCTGGTCGTTTTTCGCTTCTACCGTATCGCCTGCGACAGCGATGACGCGCTTGATCCAGTTGTCGCCGCTCGCATCCGGGTGAATAATGACGATGTCGCCCGGTTTCGGCTCCTTGAGATAGTAAATCGCTTTGTTGACGATGACCCGTTCGCGGTCGTGCAGCGTGCTCTCCATCGACCGTCCTTGCACGACGTAGGGCGCCATGACGAACACGTAGATGAAGGCAGTCAAACCGCCAATCAAAACAAACGATTTCAACCAGTCGAGCAATTCGGTTTTCCATTTCGCTGTGCTTTTGGTTTGTTCCATCAACTTGATCTCCTATGTACATGGTTTCGCTGGCAACAGATTGCCGTGGGCAAAAGAACGCCCTGCGCTTGGGACTGCCTTTCTATTATACATGCAATACGATTGGATACGGAATAAGATTCAAGGAAATTAATGGAGGGCGCGCCCAAAAGCTGCTGTCACGATTTTGCCATCTTCGCCTATTGTCAGTTTTTCCTGTTTGCGGTAAGATGATGTTGCATATAAGTTTTACAGTAAAAATATTAAGTAGTAAACACTTTGTTCCGGCTCATACATATCTTTCGAGGAAAGAAATAATTTTGGAAGGTCTATTGATCTTCATGTACTTAGGCTATATAGTTTTATAGTAAAAGTACTTATATTATTTACTTTCTGAAAATAGGTGATGTTGTGAGCGACATGTCCCGCGCCAGTAAAATTGAGGAACTGGATCGAGCATTTGTCGAGATGGCTCGCTTCTTCATCAGCCACTGGCTGGAAGAGGAAGAGCTGATTAGTCCCAAGCAATTTATTTTGCTGCGAGTGCTTCATCAAAAAGGAAGAAGCACAGTTTCCGAACTGGCGACCATTCTGAAGCAATCCAACAGTGCGACTACGATTGCTCTCAATCGGCTGGTGAAAGCCGGTTACATCGACCGGGTCCGCGACGAGCTGGACCGGAGAGTCGTATGGGTCACGCTGTCGCAAAAGGCAGTCCCTATGCTGGAGGGGCTTTTGTGCCAGAGAAGAGCACTGGTGGGCAAACTGCTGGAAAACCTGAGCGACGAAGAATTGGAGCAGTTTACGTACTTCTTGCGGAAAATGAAGCAATGCATGTAGCGTTGCCATCAGGGTAGCAGGTGGGGGACATTTCAGCGGACAATGTGTGTACTACGCGAATGGGAGTGTACACATATGAAAAAAAGCAGCACATTGATGATGGGTTCTTTGATTCTCGGAGCGGCGCTGTTTGCACAGTCGGCCTGTGCAGAAGAAGCTTCCGCTAATGCAACTGAAGCTTCCGCGACAACTCCTGCGCCAGCAGTTGAAACGACGACAACAACAACTCCAACGGCTGCACCCGTAGCTGAACAGCCACAACCTGGAAACGGCGTTCAAGGAGCTTGGGTCAAGCTTCCTGGGGAAGACGAATACGTTTTCGTGAGCGGCCAATTTGTTCCTGACGCATCCTCGACGTCCGGTTGGTCCCTCTTGCCAGCAGAAGACCAGTTTGTCTCCACCAATCGTTTCCAAGTCGTGCAAACGGCAAATGGCGGCTGGATGGGAATGCCGGCTGAAGATCAATTCATTTCGACAAACCGCTACCAAGTGGTGCAAACGTCCAACGGTGGCTGGATGGCAATGCCAGTAGAAGACGAGTTCGTTTCCACGAACAATTACCAGGTCGTGCAAGCGCCAAACAGCGGTTGGACCGCATTGCCAAAAGAAGATGAGAGCATCGTCATCGGACGCAACTCTACGCAAGATGTGACCAATAGAACCGGCTGGTCCTTGATGGTTCCAGATGTTTCGGCTGACAAAGACAAGTAAGAATAAAGGTGGAAGACGCTTTGCCGCAACGGGCAAGGCGTTTTTTTTCGTCTGTTCGCGAAAGCGGCTTCTTCTTTTCTGCGATGGCTAAATGGCTAAATCGGGAGCGACTGACGCACACTATACCGAAAATCAGCTAGAAGGAGGAAGAAAGCGATGGCAGAACGTGAAAACCGCCCCACGCAGCAACTGAGTGAGACGGGGCAGATGGAAAGTGCCGTGTATCAGGTAGAGGAAGAAGCAGGAGGACTCGCGGCTACACAGGAACAGGTGAGCGACATGTACAAGATGGGGACGATCGAGGACAGCGAGCAGAGCGAATAGCACCGCGCTGGACCACGGGAGCAAGCCAGCTTTTGTCTAGGGGAAAAAGCTGGCTTGTTATTTTGTGCTTTTGATAAAATAAATTTTATTGACTTACAGAGATTTATCGGCAAGAATACAATTGGAATCAGAAAATTAAAAAAGGGTGTGTCACGCATGAGAGACTCTCGTTTGGAGCAATTGGCCTATAACCTGGTGAACTATTCCGTCCGCGTACAGCCAGGGGAAAACATCCTGATTAACGCCAAAGGGAAGACGCCTGAACTGGTATCTGCCCTCGTCCGTGAGATTTACAAGGCGGGAGGCAGCCCGTTCGTCCAGCAGATTGATCCGGCGATCAGCCGTGAAATCGCGATGAACTGCAACGAGGAGCAACTGATGGTCATGGCGGCAAGCGAAGTGGCCCTCATGGAAAAAATGCAGGGCTATATCGGCATCCGCGCAGCCGACAACATCAATGAGATGGCAGATGTTCCCGGAGACAAGCTCGGTCTGTACTCCCGTTTGTACGAGCTGCCAGTCATGAACGTCCGCGTGCCCAAAACAAAATGGGTGGTGCTTCGCTACCCGAACCCGTCCATGGCTCAATTGGCGAACATGTCGACGGCGGCGTTTGAAGACTTTTACTTCCAGGTGTGCAATCTGGATTACGGAAAAATGGACAAGGCGATGGACAGCCTGGTCGACCTGATGAACCGCACCGACGAAGTCCGTCTGGTCGGGCCGGATACAGACCTGACTTTCTCGATCAAGGACATCCCGGCGGTCAAATGTGCGGGTCTGCGCAACATCCCGGACGGCGAAGTGTACACCGCTCCGGTGAAAAACTCTGTCAACGGCACAATTACACACAATGCGCCTACGCCGTACCACGGCTTTACGTTTGAAAACGTTCGCCTGACTTTCAAGGACGGCAAAATCGTCGAGGCGACCGCAAACGATAGCAAGCGGCTGAACGAAATTCTCGACACGGACGAGGGCGCGCGCTACATCGGCGAGTTTGCGATCGGGGTCAATCCGTTCATCCGCAACCCGATGAAAGACATTTTGTTCGACGAAAAAATCGACGGCAGCTTCCACTTCACGCCTGGTCAATGTTACGATGAGGCGTACAACGGAAACAAGTCGTCGGTTCACTGGGACATGGTTTCCATCCAGCGTCCGGAGTGGGGCGGGGGAGAAATCTGGTTTGATGGCGTCCTGATCCGCAAAGACGGCCGCTTTGTCATTCCCGAGCTGGAGTGCCTCAATCCGGAAAACTTGAAGTAGAACCCCGGCAGCCCGATTATTTATCGTACTGAGACAGTCTCTCCTGTGCCAGCTCAACATCCATTTCGATCTGGAAAAGCATGTGCAAATTGCTGGAGGACATGATGGAGCGACGAGCGGAATGATAGAGGATCGGCTTGTCCGTTTTGATGAGCGTCAGGATTTCGACCACCGGCGGGATGACCTGCTTGATTCTGAGCAAGCTTTGCAGGTAGCGGAGAAATGTCTGAACGCTGGCGGCATCGTCCTGATTGGGCAAGGTCTTCATCAGGCTGAGGAAGTCACGCACGATGATGCGCTTTGCTTCCAGAGGCTCTACGATATTTGTACGGTTCACGCTGGCTCCACCTCACGGGACTTATAGTAACGTATTCCTTGTTCTTTTCCTCCATTCGTCCCATCGTAAACCTGTAAACAGGAAAAAAGTCTGTGGCTTGTGCCATAGACTTTTTTTATGACGATTCTTCGCCTTCGTACACGCCTTTTTCTTCCAGCGGAATGCGCACGCGCAGCAGTAGCCAGGCATTCAGGAGCGTAAAGGCGACAGCGGTATTCACGGCGGAAAACGTCAGCGGGAGAGTGAACAGCTCGATCGCCACGACGACGTAGTTCGGATGGCGAAGCCAGCGGTACGGACCGCGCCGGAGCGGCGCTTCCCCTGGAATGACCAGAATCCGCGTATTCCAACGCCTGCCCAGGCTCTGGATGCACCAGTAGCGGAGCAGTTGGGCCGCCAAAAACAGGCCGAAGCTGTACCCCCACCACGGAGGCAGCGCCGAAGCACTGCCTGTCGCGAGCACTTCTACCATCAAGCTGACAAAAAAGCAAACATGCATCAGCACGATGTATTTGTAATGGCCCGCGCCGATCTCGACGCCTCCCAGGGCGCACACGTAGCGGGCGTTTCGCGCGGCCAGCACCAATTCGCAGAAGCGTTGCAGGCAGACGGCAGCCATGACTGTGACGAAAAAGAGCATCGCGCCTACCTCGCTTCCAAGAGGAGCAGCTCAGAGCTGAACCCCGGCCCAAGCGCCGCAACCAGTCCGCGGTCGCCCGGCTGCCACGCTTGCTCCATGCTTTTTTCCAGCACAAACAGCACCGTCGGCGAAGACATGTTGCCAAAATGGCGCAGCACCTCTTCGGAGTGGCGCGTCGCCTCGGCATCAATGCCGAGCGAAGACTGGTACGCGTTCAAGACTTTTGCGCCGCCCGGATGAAAAATAAAGTGGCGCAGACGGTCCACGGTCGTCTGGTGCGACGTCAAAAAGCTTTCCACGTTTTCGCGCATGTATGTCTGAATCAACGTAGGAATGTCGCGGGAAAAAATCACCTTCAACCCCGGCTCTGTCAGCTCCCAGCCCATCACGTCGAGCGTATCCGGCCACGTCGTGGTGCGGGCATCGCGAAACTGGATCCGGGGCGCGCCTTCCTCTGCCGAGGCTTGGACATGGTCGCCGCTGACCACGACGGCTGCTGCTCCATCCCCGAACAGACAAGTCGCCACGAGATTGCTTTTGGACAAATCCTGGCGAATAAAGGTCAGCCCGCACAGCTCTACGCTGATGAGCAGCACCCTGCGCCCGGGGTAGGCTCCGGCGTACTCGCACGAGCGGGACAAGCCCATCGCTCCCCCGGCACAGCCCAGTCCCCACAGCGGAATCCGCGTAATATCGGAGCGAAGCCCGAGACTGTTGACCAGGCGGGAATCCATGCTCGGCGTGGCAATCCCTGTGCTGGAGACGAATACGAGACAATCGATATCGGTTGGCACAAGCCCGGCTTTTTGCAGGCATTTTCGCGCAGCCGCAAGCGACAACGCTTCTGCGTGCTGAATGTACAGCCTGTTTTTTTCGGCAAACGGCTGGTCGCTGGAAAACCAGTCCAACGGCATGCAAAAGTGCCGTTTTTCGATATGGCTGTGGGCAAAAACGTTCAGGAGCCGATCAATATCGGGAAAAGCATCCTGAAAAAAATGACGGGCGAGCTGCATGGAAGCTTCCGTGGAAACTTCATGCGGCGGTACTGCTGTCGCAACGGATTCGATACGGGGCATACACTTTTTCACTCCCGTTGTTTCATAATGTACAACTATGTTTCCCCTTCCAATTGATTCCAATTCATCGCATCCGCCCATCTGCTGGTGTTTACGTTTGCACTGCCGCAATTTAGCGATACACAGGAGCGGATTGCCGTCGTGCTCGCCTCTGTGGAGGGCGGCTGCGAAATGACGTTTTCCCAGGCGATCGTCGTACCGCATGAAAACGGCTGGACAACAGAAGCCGTTGAAAAGGCCGAGCGGGAGTACTACGAAGGCTTGGAGCATGGCGGGAGCCGCATGCTTGCCGGATTGCAGCAATCGGCGAATATCCTTAGCAGCGTAGCCGTTTATCTCGAAAAAAAGAAAAAGCCTGCATGCGAGTCGTTGGCAACCCCACCGTTTGGCAGACAGGCTGGAATGGACACAGTGCTCTAGCTCGAAAGCGACTGGACACTTTCGGCAGGCTCCGTCTGCGTCGCTTTTTTGACAAAGCGGTATTGGAACAGGCCGCCGACGAGCAGCAGCAGGCTGAGGATGGAGAACCAGAGAGCGCCCCCGATCCCTTTGAACGCGACGGCGCCGACGCTCGGGCCGATCGTGCCCGTGATGCCCCAGTTCGCGCCGAAGATCGCAAAATAACGTCCGCGATATTCTTCCGGGGCCATGACGGAGATCGCTTTTTGAATTTGCGGCCCGTAGAGCATCTCGCCGATCGTAAACAGGACTTCGGCGAGCACGAGAATGAGAAAGCCAGGCGCCCAGCCGTAGCCGAAACCGACACAGGCGAGAAACAGGTAGGCGGTGAGAATGACCCAATGAGCAGGAAAGCGCTCGGCGTACTTGGCAATCGCAATCTGGCAACAGACGACCAAGACGCCGTTGATCGTCATCAAAGTAGCGAAGACGCTGAGAAAGTCGGTGTACTGGGTGCGCAAATGCTGCGGCAAAATGATCTCTACTTGCGAGTACAAAAGCGACACAGGCACCGCGGCAAGCGTCATCCAGATCAGCGTAGGATGCTCGGCCAGCTTCAGCCGGGGAGCCTGGTCCGTCTTGGCAGAACGGCTCGCCTGTGCCCGGATGTGGTCGGGCAGCGTCTCCGGGACCTTCCAGAAGAGGAGCAGCGCGTAGACGAACAGCATACAGGAGCAGATGCCAAACGCAATCGCCGGGTTGACTTTATAGATGGCGACACCGATCAGCGGGCCAGCGGCGGCCCCGAGATTCAGCGCGGTGTGCAGAAGCGCGAATACTTCGCTGCGTTTTTCCTCCGGCACGACATCGGTAATTTGGGCGCTTGCGGCTGGCCAGAACAACGAGGCTCCGATCCCGTTCAAGACGGTAAGCGTGGCAAAGGCAAAAATAGATTCCGCCCAAATATAACCGGCCATGGAGATCGCTTCAATGGCCAGTGCGGCGATCATCAGCGGCTTTCGGCCATAGCGGTCGGAGAGGCTCCCGGCAAAATAGCCGGAGATGATGCTGGTCAGCGGTTGCAGGCTGGTGACCATCGCCGCCACGAGCAGATTTCCGTCCATCCTGTCGTACAGATAGAAGGCGAGGAACGGCCGAAGCATGAAGCCTGCAAAAGTAGTAAGGACCGTCCCGATGACGCGAATCCAGATCGTCGTGTCGTAGCGGGCGATCATTTGTTGAAGCCAGACCATTCGGTTAATTCCTCCCTATCGATCAATCATATTTTGAAAGTATAGCTTACCCATTATACGAAAAAAAAGAGGGTTGGGATAAGTGGGAAAATTCGATGAAAGTAGAGAAAGCAAGTTATTCTGTTCGCCCATCAGGGCATTCAACAGAATAGTGCTTGAACCGTGGCGGAAAGGAAGGTAAAATATTCCTGCAAGCACGAAGTAAGGCCTAGTTTTAAAGGAAATGTTTAGGTCTTATGTAACAGAAAAGTACTTATGGTGCTGCTACAATGGATGGGCCGGAGGTGGAGAGTACCTTGGACTCACGCTGGATTGGCATGGGTGTGTCCTGTTTTATTATATGGATTTGGCTTATCGTATGCGGGCTGCCTGATGAGCAGTCGGCGATGCGGTTTGTCGTGCTGGTGGCCATCATCCAGATGGCAGCCGGATACAGCCTGGGGATATACGTGAATCGTCTGCGACAAATGGCCTATCACGACTCATTGACGGGGGTATTGGTCAATCGCCGGTTTCTGGACAGGCTGATTCGCGAGATCAGGCAGGCGAAAAATCAGCACTATCCGATCACGCTTTTATTTATCGACCTGGATAATTTCAAACAATTCAATGATTGCCATGGACATATGGAAGGGGATCGGCTGCTCTGCCAATTCGCTTCCATTTTGCAAGCCAATGTGCGCGACCAGGATACGATCGGCCGATGGGGCGGCGAAGAATTTGTCGTGCTGCTGAAGCATGCGGATACGAATGAGGCGCTCGCAATCGGGAAGCGGATCCAGGAGCAGGTTCGCGAGACGCTGTCCGGCGTGACGGTCAGCATCGGCGTCGCCTCCTATCCGATGCATGCGGCTACGGCAGAGGAGCTGACGCACAAGGCGGATATGCTCATGTACGAAGCGAAGAAAAAGAAAGATTGCATGGTAGTCGCTACGCAATAAAGAAGAGAATAGATGGCAAGACTAACACCTGTCGCCCGCTCAAGGAGACGGGTGTTTTATTTTTATTTGCGGATTGTAAAGGAGATTTACAAAAACTTAATATTTTTTTAAAGAAAAATCTACACACTTGCCCTTGAATTTAAATTTACGTCAACAATATCTTTCGATATAATCGTCTAGGTGTGATTTATCCAAAGGAGTGAAGAAGGACCGTATGTTGAAATCTAACAAGTATATCTTCTTTGATCTGTTTGAACAGCAGATTGCCACGGTGCACAAAGGGACTCATCTTTTTTATGAAATGATAGGAAACTATCAAGATGTGGAAGCCAAAGTCAAGGCAATCAAGGCTGTTGAAAAAGAAGGGGATGAGATCGTTCGCCGCATCATGAACGAATTGAATTCTACCTTTATCACTCCGCTTGAGCGTGAAGACATTCACCAGCTCGCACATACAATGGACTCGATGATCGATTACATTGACGGTGTTGCGGATCGCATGTATCTCTATCAAGTTCGTCAGCCGGAGCCGCGCGTTTTGGCACAAGCAAACATTTTGGTCAAATGTTCGGCAAAGCTGATTGAGCTGATTCGCACGCTGCGCAAGCTCGATCATCAGGTAGTATCGAAAATCGCGCGGGAAATCAAAGATCTGGAGCATGAATCCGACTCCAATTACCGCAAAATGGTATCCGATCTGCTGAATTCGCCGGATGCGAATCCGATCGAAGCGATCAAACTCAAGGAAATTTACGACAAGCTAGAAGACTGTGCTGACTTTGCCGAGGACGTTTCGAACCTGGTCGAAGGGATCGTGTTAAAGAATGCCTGATTTTTCGCCAGAGGTTGTTATTCTCGTACTTGTCGTCGTCATGGCGCTGAGTTTTGACTTTATCAATGGTTTTCACGACACGGCCAACGCCATTGCGACCTCAGTATCGACCCGGGCCTTGAGTCCGCGGACAGCCATTGTTATCGCCTCGCTCTTCAACCTGATTGGCGCGCTGACGTACACGGGTGTAGCGAAGACGATCGGGGGCAAAATCACGGACCCGTTCAAGCTGGAAAATGGACTGGTTGTCGTCTTGGCAGCTTTGACCGCCGCGATTTTGTGGAACTTGATTACGTGGTGGTTCGGTATCCCGAGCTCTTCCTCGCATGCGATCATCGGAGGCGTTGCAGGTGCCGCTGTAGGAGCTGCCGGCTTCGGTTCGATCAACATGGAAGGCTTCATTGAGATCGTCAAGGCGCTCATCATTTCGCCGATCGTCGCGTTTGTCATCGGTTTTATCGTCATCAAAATCGTTTCCGCGATTGTCGCCAACATGAATTACCATAAAACGAATCGCAACTTCCGCATGCTGCAAGTGTTGTCTGCATCCTGGCAATCCTTCAGCCACGGAGCCAACGACGCCCAGAAAACGATGGGGGTTATCACGCTGGCCTTGCTCTCTGGCGGATTTTTGGTGCAGGAGCCTGGCGAGTTTGCGATCCCGCTGTGGGTCAAGCTGTCCGCCGCGATTGCCATGGCGCTGGGGACTTCCTTCGGCGGCTGGCGCATTATCAAAACCATGGGTGGCAAGATTATGAAAATCAAGCCAATCAGCGGTTTTTCGGCCGACCTGTCATCTGCCTTGATTATCACAATCTTTACTACCTTGAAACTGCCGGTCAGTACGACCCATGTCATCACCTCTTCGATTTTGGGTGTAGGCGCGTCGCAAAAGCTGAACGCAGTCAAATGGGGAGTGGCTGGACGCATCGTCGTTACCTGGATCATTACGCTCCCGGTAACGGGTCTGTTGGCCGCAGCCTGTTACGTTGTCTTCGACGTTTTCCTGTAAAATACAAAAGACACCTTCTACGTACCGTTTCGTAGCGAGGTGTCTTTTTGCTTACCCAAAACCCGTCAAACGGTCCCACAAGCTGGCTTTTGGCTTGATTTGCACGAGCCGTACAGCGGAAAAAGGAATGTAGTCGAGCGAGCCGTCCTTTTCCTCGATCAGAATGCCGTTGGGGCTGTAGTCGAACAGCTTGCCTTCCGCGTAGGCGGGCAAGCCTGGCCCGATCATGTCCGGGGCAAAATGTATGCGCACCAGACGGTCCAGATATTCCTCCAAAATGCCGTCATCCATCTGCGATCCCTCCTGTCTTCTAGTTATTTCCCGCATTGCGACAATTCAGACGAGCGAACTGCAAAAAACCACTCTGCCAAAGCGGCGAGAGTGGTTGTACAGGATTGTCCCGATTGCTATTCCATTGAATTGTGGGAATGGCCTGACTGCTTGCTTTTGCGAGCGAAGACCAGCATCAGAATGGCCCCGAGGGCGATCAGGCTCAGGCTGACAAGCTGTGCGACCCGCAGCGTGTCTGCGATCAGCAGGCTGTCTGTACGCATGCCTTCGATGAAAAAGCGGCCGATGGAATAAAGAATCATGTAGCTGAACAAAACTTGCCCATCGAATTTTTTAAACCGATACAGCATGAACAGCAGGATGCCGAAGACGAGCAAGTTCCACAGCGATTCGTACAAAAACGTCGGATGATAATACTGTCCGCCGATAAACATCTGGTCGCGGATGAAAGCGGGAAACTTCGCCATAAATTCCGCAGAGGCTACATCGCCGTGTGCTTCCTGGTTGATGAAATTTCCCCAACGGCCGATGGCTTGACCGAGGATGACACTGGGCATGAACACATCAGCCAGGCGAAGGAAGGGAAGCTTGTGCTTGCGAATGTAGTACGTTCCCGCGAGAACTCCCCCGATCAGCCCGCCGTGGATCGCCAGGCCGCCTTTCCAGACCGCGAAGATGTCCAGTGGATTGTCTTTGTACTGCGCCCATTCGAATGCGACATAATACAAGCGGGCACACACAATCGCTGCCGGGATAATCAACACAACCATGTTCAGGACGTGATCGGGATCAATGCCGGAACGTTTGGAATTGTACCTCGCGAGGTAAGTCCCCAGAAAAAAAGCCAACCCCATGATGATGCCGTACCAGTGAATTTTAAGGGGTCCGAGCGAAATCGCGATCGGATCAATCATGAAAATGCCTCCTTGCCTCAAACGTCTGTGCACAGTATAGCATACCTGGACAGGGGGATTCCAATAGGTCGCCTACTGAAAGCGCAAAAAGTCGAGGATCGGGTCGAGGGAGGCTCTTGTGGTCGGGCGGGAGACGGCGGCGAACAAGTCTCCCTTCTCTTTCAGGCGTGGCGGAACGGTGTGTACGGTGTAGTCGCTGGGATGAGACTTGGGCACTTCCTCCCATAATAACGGGGCGGAGACGGTCGCCCCTTTTTTGGCCCGCGTCGAATAAGGAGCGGGAAGGGTTTTGCCGCGCCAGTGCTGCAAGTAGTCGATGTACAGCTTGTCCCCGCGATTTTTCACCATGCGCTCGATGGTCAAAAAGGAAGGGTGCTTGTTGACCAGATACGAAGCGATAAACTGCCCGACCTGTCTCGTCTGCTCGAACGTATAGCGTAGCTCGATCGGGACGTACACCTGCAGGCCGCTTGCTCCTGACGTCTTGACAAAGGCGGGCAGCCTCAGCTCGTCCAACAGCTCCTTGACGAGCAGCGCAGCCTCGATCACGACAGCAAAGTCTTCCGTGGACGGATCGAGGTCGAACACCAGCTCGGTCGGCGTCTCGTCGGCCGCGAGATGAAAGGAAACGTGCCATTCCAGCGCCGCCTGATTGGCCATCCACATGAGGGTGGCTTCATCGTTGCACAGCACATAGCGGACGTTTTCCCACGTGTGCGTCTGAATCCAGGACGGGGCGTACTCGGGAATGTTTTTTTGATAAAAATGTTTGTCGTGGATGCCGTGCGGATAGCGGATCACGGTTAACAGCCGGTCTTTGGCATAGCGCAAGAGATGCGGCGCCACCGTCAGGAGGTAACGCAAATAATCTAGCTTGGTCACATTCGCTTCCGGCCAGAGCGGCTTGTACGGGTTCGTAATGCTGATGGCATGACCGCCGATAGTCAGCTCGTATTCTTTGGGTGCATTCGCCACGATGGCACCTTCCTTTGGGCGGTAGATGTGCTCCTACTTTCTCCCGTTCGCGAAACGGATATGCAGCCCACAGGCGGACTGCATATCTTTCCAGCAAATCACCCATAATACGGTTAGCTTTCCAGTGGCTGGTGATGAGATGGAGTTCAGGAAAAAAAGCAGAATCGAAAAATTGCTGGAGACGATTGATACGTGCAGCTTGCTTGAGATGGAAGGCATTGCGCTTTTTCCGGATTTGGATGACAACGTAGAAGTGTTGAAAAAGCTGTTCTCGGATTGCTCGGATTTTGTCATCCGCGAGTTTAGGCTAAAACACAGTGCGCGTGCGGCCGCGATTTTTGTAGACGGCTTGATTGATACCGCCGAAGTGAACCAGGCGCTGAAATCGCTCATGGTGATGGAAAAGGGCGATGACGACATCGAAGTAATCGAAGAAGCGCTGCTGCCCGTCTCGCAAATCGCGCGGGTGAACGATTACAAGCAGCTTTTGCAGGCTGTGCTGTCCGGCGATACCGGCATTATGGTCGACGGAAATGTCGAGGCACTCACGCTGGGCATCCGCGGTGCGGAAAAGCGCTCGGTCAACGAGCCGGAGGGAGAAGCCGTCGTGCGCGGGCCGCGGGAAGGCTTCATTGAAAACATCCGCACGAACACGTCGATGCTGCGGCGCAAATTGCGCACGCCCCGGTTGAAAATGAAGTCGCTGGTCGTGGGGAGAGAGACGAATACAAACATCGTGGTCGCGTTTTTGGAAGGCATCGCGGACCCGCAAGTCGTGGAAGAGGTTTCCCAACGCATCAGCAACATCGACATCGACGCCATTTTGGAGAGCGGCTACATCGAAGAGCTGATTCAGGACAACGTCTATTCGCCCTTTCCCCAGCTCATGTATTCCGAGCGGCCGGACACGGTGGCGGCTTCGATCTTGGAAGGGCGCGTCGCTATTTTTGTCGATGGCACGCCGATGGTGCTGATCGCTCCCGCCACGTTTTGGATGATGATGCAGGCGAGCGAGGACTACTTCGAGCGCTTCCAGATGACGACGCTGCTCCGCTGGCTGCGCTATTTGTTTCTGATTATTGCGCTGGTTACGCCTGCGCTGTACGTGGCGATTACGACGTACCACCAGCAAATGCTGCCGACGACCTTGCTCTTGAGCGTCGCCGCAGCTCGCGAGTCGATTCCTTTTCCCGCGATCGTGGAGGCGCTCATTATGGAAATTGCCTTTGAAGCGCTGCGTGAAGCGGGGATTCGCCTCCCGAAAACGGTCGGGCAGGCCGTCAGTATTTTGGGGGCGCTCGTCGTCGGACAGGCGGCCGTGCAAGCCGGGATTGTTTCCGCGCCGATGGTCATTGTCGTGTCGCTCACCGGGATCGCCTCTTTTACGATTCCGCACTTCAATGCGGCCATTTCGCTGCGAATGCTGCGCTTCCCGCTGATGATTGCGGCCTCTATTCTCGGCATTTACGGCATTTTGGTAGGCGTGCTGCTCATTTTGGGGCATATGGCTAACTTGCGCTCCTTTGGCGTCCCGTACCTGTCTCCGCTTGCCCCGATGTCCGTTGGAGACTTGAAGGATGTTCTGGTGCGGGTGCCGTGGTCGTTTATGGAAAAGCGGCCCAGCTTTCTCGGGATTCGAGATGCGAGGCGGATGAACGCAAACTTTGCCAACCAGGTGCAGCAAAGAGGAGGGCACGCAGGAACGACGAGCCGCGGGAATTCAGACGAGGAGGGCAAAGCGTGAAACGTCTCACTCCGATTGTCGTGTTGCTGATGGGAATGCTGGTGGTGTCAGGCTGCTGGGATCGGCGGGAAGTAAACGATATGGCGATCGTGATTGCAATGGCGATGGACAAGGAGCCAAACGGCCATTATCGCTTGTCCGTGCAGGTTCCGCTGGTCAGCAGTCTCGGCTCCACGTCTGGCGGGGGAGGCGGGACGAGCGGAGACAAGACGTACTATGTGGACTCAGCCGTCGGCAAGACGATCAGGGAAGCGAACAGCATGATCCAGTCGCGCATGTCTCGCGAGCTGTACTATTCCCACCACCGGATGATTGTCATCGGCGAGCAACTGGCCAAGGAGGGGATGAGCGACGTATTGGACATCGTGGCCCGTTTTCCCGAAAATCGGCTGACCGCTTATCTCGTCATGACCAAAGGCAAAGGGATCGAGCTGTTGAATGCCCAGCCGCAGTTCGAACGCTTTTCCGGGGAGGCGATGCGCGAGTTGGTGAAAATGGAGGCGATTTCCGTATCGCTCAAAGACGTTGCACAGATGCTCACTACACCCGGGATTGATGCGTTTCTCCCGGTGCTGGCTCCCGTTGACTCGCATCCCAAAGGCAAGTCGAAGGAAGTCGAGTTTACGGGGATCGGCCTGTTTCGCGGTGACAAGCTCGTGTATGTGTCCAAGGCCGAATCGATCAAAGGTCTTCGCTGGTTTCAGCGCAACTTCATGCCGTTCTCTGTCGTGCTCTCGCTTGGCGACAAAGGCCGGCTGACCTTCTACTTTTCAAAAGGAAAGGCCGATCTCAAGCCTGTTTTGAAAAAAGGGCGGGTCCATTACGACATCATGGTGCACGCGACAAGTGTGATAGTGGAGAACATGACGAATCTGGATCTGGAGCATAAAAAGAACATTGCGATGATCGAGGACATGCTCAAAAAAGAGGTCGAGGTCAGCGTGAAGAACACGTTGCAGTTAATGCAAAAGTATCGGACGGACACAATTGGAATGGGCCTTATTATGGCCAGACAATTCCCCCGGGAGTGGCGGGAAACGTACCGGGACCGTTGGAGTGAAGAACTGCCGGAAATTACGTTCACGATCCGTTCCAAGGTGGCCGTCGAAGATATCGGGCAAACGACGAAAAACATCACAAAGGAAGACCGCGAGAATGAATAGATTGTTTTTATGTTTGTTAATCCTGATGCTGGTGTTTTCCTTTTTCGATTTTTTCTTCAAGCGCAAGCAGATGCAGCGAAGGCAGCAAATCGTCATTTATACGATTTACGCCCTTTCCGTGCTCGGATTGTACGCGATCCAATTTCAGCATACCAGGATGATACCAACCGACTTTTTTTTGAACATCCTCACGCCACGGGTGAAAATGTGGATCGACCAGATCCTGTAGAGGAGGGAGCGCATGATACACAAGCAAGTCGTCAATCATCGGCAAATCGCCTGGCTGGTCGGAAGTCTGCTGATGACAGGGATGATGATAAGCTTTTTGCGGTCGGTTGTGCAGGTCGCCAAGATGGATTCGTGGTTCTCGCAAATTCTTCCGGCTTGCTATGCCTTGCTCGTCGCCTATGTATTGTCGGAGCTTGTGCGCGCCTACCCGGGGAAAAACTTGTTCGAGATCATGTTCATCATCTGCGGCAAATGGTTCGGCGGCTTTATCAACTGCTTGATCCTGTTTTATATTTGGGTGATCCTCGCCCTCGATATAAAAGGGGCTGCCGACTTTTTGCATATCTCCCTCTTGCCGGAGACGCCCTTGGAAATCATCCTGCTTGTGTTCGTTCTTCTGTTGATGTACTACGGCAAAACGAGCCTGGAGGTGGCGGCGAGGGTCAACGAAATTTTTTTTCCCGCCTACTTCATCATGTGCCTGCTGCTCTACTTTCTTTTGATGAACGAGTACAGCATCGAGCGGCTGGAGCCGATTTTGAGCACGAGCCTGGATCGGATTACGATAAGCAACCTGCTGCCGATCGGCGTTTACGGAGACATTTTGCTGTTTGGCGCTTTTTTGCACGCCAGCAGCGAGCCGCGTCTCCTGTTTACCGCCATGAAGCACGGAATCATGATCGCCTGCTTCACGACCACGCTTACGGTGCTGATTCTCCTTGGGGTGATGGGCTACGTCATTGCGGGCCGACTCAATTTTCCGATCTACATTCTCGTGCAGCAAATTCACCTGACGGACTTTCTCGACCGGGTGGAAATGATTTTGTTCAGCTTGTGGTTTCCTGCGTTCAGCATTAAAGTCATCGTCGCCTATCTGGCCTTCCTCGTGGGCGTAGGATCGTTTGGCGGACAGTTGCACTACAACACGTACAACGCGCCCACCGGCTGCTTCATGGTGGTGACCTCGCTGCTCGCCTTTCCCAAGGTGTCGGATATCAACCAGTTCATCAGCTACAGCTTTCCGCTGCTTGTCGTGCTTTTTCAGGTGCCGCTGCTCCTGTTTCTGTTTATCGTCGCCCGCCGGAAAAAACGGGAAGAAGGCCAGGCTCTGATTCCGCGAGGCACGAAGCTGCACCGCTTTTACCGGATGATGGTGTGGGGGGGAGTATTCAGCATTGCAGGCTGTTTCCTGACGATCTTGGTCGGGGATCTGCTGCGGGACAAATCTCCGGCGGCAGGGATCGCGACGGCCATCGCCTACATCGTGTTCCTGGTGATCGGGGTGTTGACCAGCTACGGAGAAATGCAGGCCCTCAACCACGGCAAGCAAAGGCTGGGGCGGCCCAAGCAGCAAGGCAGTTTTCGGCAGTAAGGCCCGTCGTTTTGCCCGCCTGTATGCTGGTGCTGCGGTTTACGCTTCGAATGTGCACTGGCGGGCAGGGGAGTCGACGAAGCCCTGGATGCTCGGCTGGCGCAAGGAGTGCCCGTCTGCCCACTCTGCGTACTGAATTTTGGCTGTGAGCTGCGGCTTTAGCCAGATGGTGCCGTTGATGCGCTCCGGCTTGTTATGAAAAGGCATGTCAGCCTGGATCAACGGCTGAATCGTTTCGGTCAAGCTGCGCCAATCGCTGTGGGTCAGCTTTCCGGTTCCGGCATGGCCGATATACCAGAGAGCGCCCTTGGCGTCGTAAAGCCCGAGCAGCAAGGAATTGACCGTCTGATCCCGCATCGTCACTCCGCCTACCACCGCGATCAAATCCCGGTAGTTTTTTTTCTTTTGCCAGCGCGCATCTTTTCCGGCGATGGCATACGTGCTGGTCAAATCTTTGATGATGACGCCTTCCATCCCTTGCTGCTCGATCGTCTGAAACAACTCCCGGCCACTCGTAAAATTGTCGACGAGCTGCACCGTGGGCGTCGGGGAGATGAGCTTTTGCAACAGGCGCTGGCGCTCTGCCAGCGGACAGGCCGTGACCCATTCGCCGTCTGCGTACAGGACGTCAAAAATCATGTAGAAGATGGGGACCTGACGCTTTACGGCTGCGATTTTTTCCATCCGTCGCAGACCGTCCCTGCGCATGACCTCGTAAAAAGAAGGCTTGCCATCTGCACCAAGCGCAACGACCTCGCCGTCGAGAATGACGGACTGCGCCCGGCAGTAGTCGGAGATTGCGGCGATTTCCGGGTAGTGCAAAGTCCGCTCGTTAGCCTTGCGATTGTACAGCTTGACCGAGTTGCCGTCGTAGTACGTCAACAGCCTGATCCCATCCCATTTGACTTGCGCAATCCAGTCGGGGCCATCCGCGATGTCATCCGTCGTCGTCGGCTCGAAAGGAATAATCGGCGTTAGCTTCATGGTAGCCTCCCGTATGTGCTTGGTGTCTGCCATTTGTACGGTGTCACCATTCGCGATCGTCTATGCACGGGTCAGGACAGAGAGTTTTGATTGAATTTTAAGAAACTTCTTTATTGATTAAGTATTGTATTTGCGTTATACTAGGAAGCAGTTCACGAAACATCATGCATGATTTGAAACGCGTTGGAAACAGTATGGATGGGCTATATCTGACAGACTTTTGACCTCCTATCGTGGTACGTCCACCACAAGTGCGCAAGGAGAAAGTCATTTCTGGATATAGTCCTTTTTTTGTACAGAGAAGAATGGATAAGATTCTTAGTAAGTATAGGGGCAACCAAGTTGCTCGCCTTCACTTTTCTTCATTCTTTTTTCGTTGATCCAGAAATAGACTGTAGTTTATAATTACTGAGGTAATGATTTTGGGAACAGCTTCGGCGTGCGTTGCTGTTGCTGGCCGCCTGTTCCGGAAAGAAGGAATTGACTTGCCGTTTCTTCGCTTTAAAGGCTTTGAAAAAGAAAAGCTGCAATCGGTATCGCCCCTTATTATAGAAGAGTTTGCCCGCATCGCGGAAGTGAGCCAGGAAAAAGTCAAGCTGGAGCTGCTTCTGGTCGAGCAGTTGACGAACAGTCCGTTGTCGCTTGAAATCATGATGTTTCCCCGGGAGCAAAAGCAGCACGACCAGATCGCCAGCACGATGAACCGGATTTTGCAAAAGCAAGGTTTCCAGAACGTCCATATTTTCTTTATCCTGCTGTCGCCCGAGCTGTATTATAAGGAAGGGCTTCCTTTGCAAGTCAAAGTCTCAGGCTGAAGCGAGCAGGTGAAAAGACCGCCATCCCTGGTCATAGCCCCGTCAAGTAGACACTAAAAAAAGACGCTATCTTAAGCGGCGATCGATTCCCGGTATTGGACTGGGGAGAGGTCGCCGAGTTTTTTCTGGAACCGTTCTGTATTGTAGAATTCGATGTATTCAGCGATCAGTTTGCGAGCGTGAGCTATATCTCTTGGTTTCTCCAGATACAACTTTTCCGTCTTCAGGTGTGAAAAAAACGATTCAACACAAGCGTTGTCGAAGCAGTTCCCCCGTCTGGAATGGCTTCCGGTTAGCCCTTGTTCTTGCAACAGATTTGCGTATGTCTTGGTAGTGTACTGGAATCCTTGGTCGGAGTGCAGGATCGCATCTCCATTACCCAGTTGCTTCACCGTAGACAGCACAAGATCAAGATCGTTTCTCTCCGACACTTCCCAAGCAACCGTTTCGTTATTATACAGATCCAGGACCACGGACAGATAAATGAAGTCATCGACGACTCGAATATAGGTAATATCGGTTACATATTTCTTTCTAGCCTCGTCCGCAGCGAACTGGCGATTAAGGACATTGTTGAACACGATGGAGGGCTTGCGGCCGGCAAATGGACGCTTTTTGCGGATCACTGAGCGGATGCCCAATTCTCGCATCAGTCGGCGAACTTTCTTCGTATTTACTTGTAGTCCCTCTTTGCGTAGAGCCGTGCGCATTCGTTTATACCCAAAGTATGGGCGAATGCGGTGAATTGCCAGTATATGTTCCTTTAGGTCGGCATCCTGCTCCACACGTACCTTACGAACCTTCTCCGTCGCCTTCCACTTGTAGTAGCCCGCCCGGGAGACCTCCGCTATTTCGCATAGCATGACCACAGCGTACTTGCGACTCATTTCTTCGATCGTCCTAAACCGGGTTTGCTTATCCAACTTCCCTCCCCGTGTAGATTTGGATTGAGCTTTTTTAGGTATTCGACCTGCGCTTTCAAGTAGTTGTTCTCTTCCTCTAGACTGCTGAAATACTTCTTGATCCATCGCCCTCTATAGTCTTCAAACGTTTCACCGTTTTGCCGTTTCTGTACCCACTCCCGAATCTGCGTCTTACTTTTAATGCCTAATTTCTCCATTATCATTGGGTAGCTCCAATGCTCCTCAACCCGCAAACGTACTGCTTCGCTCTTCGTTGCTTCGTCATATTGCTGCTGTTTTTGCCCTTTACGTGGCGGCATAAGAAAATCCCCTCCGGTCAACAGTGTTGATCTCATCATACCATGAGGTCTTTTTTCACTGTCTACCATGAGGGGATAATACCACCCACTGTCGAGGATGGCGGTCTTTTTTGTGCATAAGCTGCTTATCCAGTACAAGGGGCAATTAAGGCTGGGGCCGAGCCATTGGCGCAGCCAACTTTCCTAGGTGTGGCAGGGAAGCTGTCTAATAATAGAGGCTTTCCGTTTGCAAGCATTTGGCACAGGTGCGGGCGAGGGGGGTCTCGACGAACTCATGCGCGCACGCTTTTTGCAAATGGGCCAGTTGGCGCTTCAGACGTTCAAGGTCAACCTCCAGGCGCGCGATCTCTTTTCGCAATTGCAACACATCTTCAATCGTCTGCCACCTCCGGGCGCTTATTTGTACAGTTGACTTCCTTGCTCGCGAAATTCGCGGGCTTTTTCTTGCAGGCCCGCTGCGATGGCGGCAGGCTCGATCCGCTCCTGCTCCTGGGCCTGGTGGCGGATGTCGTGCGAAATTTTCATGCTGCAAAATTTCGGGCCGCACATCGAGCAAAAATGCGCGGACTTCGCTGCTTCGGCAGGCAGCGTCTCATCGTGGTATTCGCGGGCGCGCTCGGGGTCGAGAGACAGGTTGAACTGGTCGTTCCAGCGAAACTCGAAGCGGGCTTTGGACAAAGCGTCGTCGCGCTGTTTTGCTCGCGGGTGGCCTTTGGCCAAATCCGCTGCATGAGCGGCGATTTTATAGGCGATGAGACCGTTGCGCACGTCTTCCTTGTTCGGCAGGCCGAGATGCTCCTTGGGCGTGACGTAGCAGAGCATCGCGGTGCCAAACCAGCCGATCATCGCGGCGCCGATCGCCGAGGTGATGTGGTCGTAGCCGGGCGCGATGTCTGTCGTCAACGGCCCGAGCGTATAAAAAGGCGCCTCGTGGCAAATCGCTAGTTGTTTGTCCATGTTTTCGCGAATGAGGTGCATCGGGACGTGGCCGGGTCCTTCAATCATCACCTGCACGTCGTGCTTCCAGGCGATTTTCGTCAGCTCGCCGAGTGTCTCTAGTTCGGCAAACTGGGCCTCGTCATTCGCATCTGCAATCGAGCCGGGGCGCAAGCCGTCTCCAAGTGACACGCTGATGTCATACGCCTTGAGAATCTCGCAAATCTCTTCGAAATGCGTGTACAAAAAGTTTTCCTCGTGATGGGCGAGACACCACGCAGCCAGAATGGAGCCGCCGCGCGAGACGATTCCGGTCACGCGCTTCGCGGTCAGCGGAATGTAGCGGAGCAGGACGCCGGCGTGAATGGTGAAATAATCGACGCCTTGCTCTGCCTGTTCAATCAGCGTGTCCCGGTAGACTTCCCAGGTCAAATCCTCCGCTTTGCCGTTCACTTTTTCAAGCGCCTGGTAAATCGGTACGGTTCCGACAGGCACCGGGCTGTTGCGGATGATCCACTCGCGCGTCGTGTGGATGTGCTTTCCGGTCGACAAGTCCATGATCGTGTCCGCGCCCCAGCGCACCGACCAGATCATTTTTTCGACTTCTTCTTCCATTGAGGAGCTGACGGCAGAAGTGCCGATGTTGGCGTTGACCTTGACGTGAAAATTCCGGCCGATAATCATCGGCTCCGCTTCCGGATGATTGATATTGGCGGGAATGATCGCGCGGCCTGCCGCCACCTCAGCCCGGACGAACTCCGGCGTGACGCCTTCGCGGATGGCGATGTACTCCATCTCCGGCGTGATGATGTGACGGCGGGCGTAGTGAAGCTGGGTGACCGTCTTGCCTGGCTTCGCCCGTCTCGGCTGATAGCCTTCGCGCGGGAAAGCGGGCATCTTCCCTGCGCTGTCGGCGTTGCGGATTCCGTCGTCCACAGGCTTTGGCTCGCGGCCGGCATAGCTCTCCGTATCGTCGCGCTCCTCGATCCAGCGCTGGCGCACGAGCGGCAGCCCTTTGTTGATGTCGGCGACATAACCTTCGGCCGTGTATTCGCCGCTTGTGTCGTACACGCGCAACGGCGGGTTTGGTGTGGTGCCGTACAGCCCCTCGGTAGGCGATAGCGCAATTTCGCGCATCGGCACGCGAATGTCGGGGCGGCTGCCTACCTCGTATACTTTGCGGCTTCCGGGAAAAGATGAAATGGATGACATAAAAAACCTCCTTGGCTTGGTTGCACGAAAGCGCGAACCTTGTAGGGAGGCGAAAGAGGCCCGTCGCGAAAAAACGCCACATGGGAACATGCGACGCCAGACGCGAGAGTAGAGAAGAGACGGGTATCCGAAAAAAAGATACGCGTCGCTAATCTGTCATATGGACATTCCTCCGCTGGCATTACCCAGTTCAGGTTCAACGGTCGATGGCACAGTACCATCCTCTCAGCCTGGTGATTTCCAAGCTCCCGTGCTTGTTTTTGGTTGTCGTTGCAAGATTAGGATACCGGAGAACAGCCGTGCTTGGCAAGAAAAAGTTTCCAACAAAAATTGCCACAGGGCAACACATTTTCCCCCCCTCTATACTCATGAATCGGACTAAAACTGTTTCTGTAGACCCACACGAATTGCGTCTGGTACGATGAAATTCGAAAAAACGAGAAACTGCTTTTATACGTTCTGTTCTAAGGCTTTGGGCGAATAGGGCGATTGAGATTTTTTGAGGTGATGGAGTGTGAATGTATATTCGGATCTGAAGCAAGGAGAGCGGGGTGCGTGGGTCAGCATTATCGCCTATATTTTCTGCTCGGCGTTAAAAATAGGGGTTGCGGTGCTGACAGGCTCGGCAGCGTTAATGGCGGACGGGCTGAACAACTCGACGGACGTGGTGGCGTCGATTGCCGTGCTGATCGGGCTGCGCATTGCCCGCAAGCCGCCGGATCGCGACCATCCGTACGGCCATTTTCGCGCGGAGACGATCTCTGCCCTGGTCGCGTCGTTCATCATGCTGTTTGTCGGGCTGGAGGTCATTACCGGAGCGATTCCGACGCTGTTTGATACAAACCAGACTGCTCCCGACTTGTTGGCAGGCTGGACGGCGCTGGCGACTGCGGTCATTATGCTCGGGGTCTATCGGTACAATCACCAACTCGCCGTGAAAACGAACAGCCAGGCGTTGCTCGCGGCCGCTGCCGACAACCGCTCGGATGCCTTCGTCAGCATCGGGACGTTTGTCGGAGTGGCGGGCGCGCAGTTCCAACTGCATTGGCTCGACCCGCTGGCAGCGCTCGTGGTCGGGGTGATTATCCTGAAGACGGCGTGGGATATTTTCCGGGAGGCGACGCATCGCTTAACAGATGGCTTCGATGAGGGGCAACTGGAGGAGCTGAAGGAGACGATCTTCTCCATTTCCGGGGTGAAAGCGATCAGCGACATCAAGGCGCGTTATCACGGCAGCAGCGTGCTCGTTGACGTCGTGATCCACGTCGATCCGCAGTTGAACGTAGTAGAAAGCCACACCATCACCGAAAATATCGAAGAACGGATGAAACGTGTGCACAAAATCAATACGGTTCACATTCATATCGAACCGGAACAACAGCTCGCAAAAAGATAAGCAAAAAACCTGTCCGCAAATGGGGCAGGTTTTTTTGCGCAGACGTTATCCGGTAAGGCTAAGGCGTCGCCAATGGCTGCGCGCAAGCCAAGTGTTCTGCTTATGGCTTCGCACCGCACCACCAACTGTTCCAACGCCGCTTTACACAGGAGTGGCTTTTTTGCGGCGAAGCGTTTTCGTTGTCGAGGTCGGACCGGGACTCGGTTTCCCCACCGCTTCTTTGGCAGGGGAGGTTGTCTTGTCCGCTTTCTCCGCAGAAGCGGCCCGTTTGCGCCCTGCTTTCGGCTTCGCGGCTGCCGGGGAAGGCTCCGGCGCAAGCTTCACGGGACTGCCCGTAGTGCCTGCTGTCGAGGCCAGGCTTTCCTTCAAAGCTTGCATCAGGTCGATCACATTCGTGCGCGCAACCGTCGGAGCGGTGGCGATCTCCTGGCCCTCCAGCTTTTTCTCGATCATTTTTTGCAACTCGACGCGGTATTCGTCGGTGTACTTGGCGGGATCGAACGGAACGGTCATGTTGCCGATCAGCTCTGTCGCCATTTTCAGTTCGTTTTCCGCGAGCGGGACAGTAGCCTCCGGCAAGGCGGGCACTTGACTGACCGGGCGCACCTCGTCCGGGTAAAAAATCGTTTCCAGCATGATGCAATGCTCGTACAGCCGAATGACGGCGAGACTTTGCCGATTGCGCATCGTCACCTGGGCGACGGCGATCTTTCCGGTCTGCTCCATGGCGGCGCGCAGCAGCGCATACGCCTTTTCTCCCGTATCTTGCGGAGACAGGAAGTAGCTTTTGTCAAAGTAAACCGGGTCGATCTCCGACAAGTCCACGAAGTCGAGAATTTCAATGGCGCGGCGCGTCTCGGGCGTGATCGCCTCCAGGTCTTCGTCGTTAATCATGACAAAATGGCCTTTTTCGTACTCGTACCCGCGGACGATTTCGCTCGGTTCCACTTCCCGCTGGCAATGCGGGCACATTTTGGCGTATTTGATCGGGGTGTTGCATTCCTTGTGCAGTTGGCGAAAGCGAATGTCCCGTTCCTCTGTTGCCGTAAACATGCGGACGGGTATATTGACCAGGCCGAAGCTGATTGAGCCTTTCCAGACGGTGTGCATATGATTCCTCCAGTACGGACTGTTTTTGCGTGGCTGCGACTGTTTTTGTTTATTGTTTGTAGCCGACAAGCGGATGCCGCGAGGGAAATGCAGGCGGGGAAACATTGTCATCGTCGCCAGCCGGCATGGAAATAGCGAAGAACTGTAAACGTAGACAAAAAAACTGCACCTCCAACTGTTAGGTGTATCTAACAATCGGGTGCAGTTCAGATGTAGCGACTGGCTTTTTTAGCTTGTGTTCGCGTTATTGGCCGTGCTTGATAATGTCGGACTGGTCCGCGCGCGACTGCATTTCCCGCGCTTGCTCGACGCCTGTTCCGGTACGGTCGGCAATGGACTGGGCCTTGGACGCTTTCAGCTTTTGCGCGGACGGTTGTTTTTCTGCCATGTCGATTCCCCCTTTTGGAATAGGTGCAAGTAGTATGCTCCCCCTGCGGGCAAAAAAATACCCCCTCGCCAAAAGACGATGGGGCAGCGGTTCAACTCCTCCCGCGCGGGGAGCGTCGGCACGGAATGCTCCTATCAGACACGCCGTGCGCCAAAGTGAACTGCCTTTCAATTATGGGAGAGGAGAAACCGGAGGAAGAGCTTATGGGGAAACGTAAGTCTTCTCCGCGGTTGTCAGCGACACCGTTGCGTCGCTATCCATCATGTTTTCCAATCTTTGTGCATTCTATACGCGCAATCCGCCATAAATTTTCCAGTTGCCAATTTTACGGGGGTAGGCAGTTGTGATAGTATGATATCAGCTTTTATCCCTTATAACTTCTTTGAACAGGTGAAATCATTATGCGCGTCATCGCGGGAGAACACAGAGGTAGAAAACTGGCCGCCGTCCCAGGTAGCGGGACGCGGCCGACGACCGACAAGGTTAAGGAATCGATTTTTAACATGATCGGCCCGTATTTTGACGGGGGCTGGGCATTGGATTTGTACGCCGGAACAGGCAGCCTGGGCATCGAGGCGCTGAGCCGGGGAGCGGACAAGGCTGTCTTTGTCGAGCGGGATGCAAAAGCGTTCGCCGTCGTCAAGCAAAATGTCAGCGCCTGCCGACTGGACGAGTACGCCGAGCTTTACCGCATGGATGCGGAGCGGGCGATCCGGCAGTTGGCCAAGCGCGCCCAGCCGTTCGAGCTCGTTTTTCTCGACCCTCCGTACGCGAAGCAACGAATCGTGGAAGAGATCGAGCAACTGCAAGCGCTCGGCCTGCTCGCAGAAGGCGCCTGGATCGTGGCGGAGCACGACAGCAAAGACGCTTTTCCCGATGCGATCGGCGATTGCGTCAAGGATCGGCAAGCGACCTACGGCGATACGGCTGTCACCTTGTATTATTACGATCCGCAAAAGGAAGCGTAAGCACCAGCACACGAAAAGGAGGAAACAAAATGGCGATCGCCGTTTGCTCGGGAAGCTTTGACCCTGTGACCTACGGACATCTCGATATTATCAGTCGGGGGGCCAAGGTGTTTGACAAAGTAATCGTAGCCGTTTTGATTAATTCCAAAAAAAATTCCCTGTTCAGCGTGGACGAGCGCGTCGAGATGCTTCGCCAGGTGACAGCGGACATGGACAATGTGGAGATCGACTCGTTTGACGGTCTGTTGATAGACTACATGAACAGGCGCGGAGCCAAAGTCATCATTCGCGGTCTGCGCGCCGTCTCCGACTTTGAATACGAGATGCAGGTTGCCTCGATCAACAAGAAGCTCGACGACCAGATCGAGACGTTTTTTATGATGACCAGCAACCAGTACTCGTATTTAAGCTCCAGCATCGTGAAGGAAGTGGCGAGATACAAGGCGAGTGTTGCCGATCTCGTGCCGCCAGCCGTCGAAGAGGCGCTCAAGCGAAAAATGGCCCAGTTGTAAACGGGAAAGAAGCCGTTTATCTCGTCTTGCCGCTTTGAACATAGCGGGCCAGCAAGCTGATCGCAAACAGCAGGACAGCTACGCCGACTGCGAGCGTGCCGGAAAAAGCGATCGTCTCCCACCAACTCGTAACGGGGATTCCCGCTGTGGTCGGCATGAAGACGGGAACGCTTTTTTCCAGAAACCACGTACTGACCTTGACCAGCGGCTGCCAGAAGACAAACGTCAAAATCGCCGCCAACACGGCGTGCAGGGCACGGGCGATGAAATAAGGCGCTACGCGAATATCGGTTTCGCTGAGAATGCTCGCCACTTGCGCATGGACGCTCAGGCCGCCCCAGGAAAGCACGGCGCTGGCGATGGCCGCCTTCCAGACCATGGAGACGCCGTCAGGTACGACGCTGGCTGCTTGCGCGCCCAGCGTGACCTCGAACAGCCCGGCGATGATCGCCTGGGAAAAGGCAGGCGGAAAGCCGAAGGGGCCGAGAAAGATGGCGAGCAGCGTGCTAATCATCTGCGTCAGGTGAATGGCGGCAAACAGTTGGATCAAGACGGAAAAGACGATGATAAAGCCGCCGATCATGAACAGCGTGTTCAGCGCGGACTGCACGGCATCGCCCATCAGCTTGCCGAACGGCCGCCCGTCGCGGATTCGCGCGCGGTGCATCGCTTGCAGCGCCCGAAGCGGCAGCGGCAGGCTCGTTTTTTCCAATGGCTTCGAGACGGCGGCAAACGGAGCGTGGAAGCGGGAAACAAGCCCCATGATGATTGCCGACAAATAGTGGGTCAAGGCCAGGACGATCCCCATTTGTTCGCTGTGAAAAAAGCCGATGGCGACCGCTCCCATGACAAACAGCGGATCGCCCGTCGTCGTAAACGATACGAGCCGCTCTCCTTCGGCTTTCGACACGCTGCCCTGCTGGCGCAAGCGGGTCGTCAGCTTGGCGGCCACCGGATACCCCGAGGAAAAGCCCATGGCGAGCACGAAGCCGCCTGTGCCGGGGACGTTGAACAAAGGGCGCATCAACGGTTCGAGCAGCACGCCGACAAAGTGGACCACCCCCAGTCCCATCAATACTTCGGAGAGGACGATAAACGGGAGGGTAGAGGGAAAGACGACTTCCCACCAGATTTTGAGTCCGCGGACGGCAGCTTCAAACGAAATTTGCGAATAAATCACCAAAGTCAGGACGAGCGCGACAGTCGAGAGGGCAAGCAACAGGGTGAAAATCGGTGAGTGGCGTGACATGGAATCCTCCTGTGTCGACGAAAAGATCATAGTACATGTCTACGTGGCAGCGGGATGATCTATGCGTGAGCTTGTATCTTTCCAGTGTGAAAGGAACGGGGAGTGGCCACATAGGCTGTTACAGGAGGTGTTTGCATGACGGCGAAGCGAAAGCCAATCGTGGGAGTGGCGCTAGGCTCAGGCGGAGCCCGCGGTTTTGCGCACATTGGCGTCTTGAAAGCATTGGAGGCGCACGGTGTCGAGATCGACATGCTCGCGGGAAGCAGCATGGGAAGTTTGATCGCGGCGGTGTATGCGAACGGGATCGAGCCGCACATGATGGGAAAACTGGCGCAAAACCTCAAGCGCAAGCACTGGCTTGACTTGACTGTACCGAGCATGGGTTTTGTGGCGGGAGAAAAAATCAAGCAACTGATTAAACTGCTCACCCACGGCAAGCGGATGGAGGAGCTGCAAAAGCCACTGGCGATCGTGGCGACAGATATCGAATCGGGCGAGCGGGTCGTTTTTCGCGAAGGGCCGATCGATCAGGCGGTCAGGGCGAGCATTTCCATTCCGGGCATTTTTGTTCCGGAAAAGGTAGGCGGGCGGCTTCTCGTCGACGGAGGAGTCATCGACCGCGTGCCGGTGACGGTGTTAAAAGACATGGGAGCAGACATCGTCATTGCCGTCGACGTCGCGCAGGTCGATACGCCGATGAAAGTGAGCAGCATTTTTGATGTCATCGCGCAGACGATCGATGTCATGGAACGAGAAATTTTGCGCCATCGGATCATCGCGGCAGACATCGTAATCCGCCCGGATGTTGGACACTATAGCAGTATCGCCTACTCTGGCGTGGAGGAAATTATCGAGCTGGGCGAACGCGAGGGTGCAGCACAGGCAGAGCGCATCCAGCAACTGATTGCGAACTGGGAGGAAAGCGGATGAGCGAGGAACAGCTTTATGGACAAAGACGCAGATCAAGAGCGGGCAGAGGCTTTAGCTGGGTTCTTGCCTTGATCGTTGCACTGGTAGGACTTTCTTTTTTTATCCCGACAAATTACTACGTGACCCGGCCAGGTTCGGCGATTGAGCTGGGGCCGATGATTGATGTGGAGGGCGGCAAAAAGGACGAGACAGGCGCGTTCATGCTCACCACCGTGCGGATGGGCGAGGCCAATCTGGCCTGGTACGTCTACGCCAACCTGTCTCCCGATGCGGAATTGATGCCAAAGGAGCTGGTCGTAAGCAAAGGCGAGGACAACGAAGACTTCGTCCGCCGCGAGCAGGCGGTGATGGACAATTCGCAAAAGATCGCCGAGGCCGTAGCTTTCCGCCTGGCAGGCTACGAGGTGAAGGTCGAGAAGGAAGGCGTCTGGGTGATGGGGACGCTGGACGGCCTGCCTGCCAAAAAAGTGCTGAAGATCGGCGACATCATCACGGCTGTCGACGGCGTTCGCACCGCCGAAGCCAAAGACCTGCTGCAAGCTCTCGCAAGCAAAAAGGCCGGCGATCAGGTGGAAATTACATACACGAGAGATGGACAAGAAGCCAAAACGGTGGTAACCTTGGTACCACTGCCGGAGTCAAAGTCCGTCGGGATCGGAGTGCGTCCTGACAACAAGCAGCAGATCGTCATACCGAAAAAAGTGACCATCGCGTCGCAGGGCATTGGCGGCCCGTCTGCCGGACTGATGATGGCGCTGGAAATTTTGGATCAGCTCGATACGGCGAAAGATTTGACAAAAGGCTATAAAATTGCCGGTACAGGCACCATTTCATTGGATGGGACAGTAGGCCGAATCGGCGGGATCAATCACAAGGTCATCGCAGCCGACAAGGCGGGGGCGGAGATTTTCTTCGCGCCTCAGGATACGCCTGATGCAACCTCCAATTATCAGGAAGCCCTGGCTACCGCCAAACGGATCGGAACCTCCATGCAGATCGTTCCTGTCAAAAATGTTGCGGATGCCATTGCGTATCTGGATGGACGAAAACCGAAATCTTCCTGAGCAAACAAGCTGTCAAGGAAAAATGGTTGACAAAGCTTTTTGCACGGGCTATAATCATCCTTGTTGTGCATGAGGTGAAGTGCTATGAACATTAAGTTAGCAGAGTTGGAACACCGAAAAGGAGAGCCATTGCCGTTTCAGTTGACGCTCGACGCAGCGGAGCTGAAAAATCGCCATCAGGAAATTCGCGGGATTACGCCTGTGAACGCAGAGGGCGAGGCTGTACAGCTCGGCAATCTCTACTATGTAAAAGGCAGCATGAAGGCGGATGTCGATTTTGTGTGCGCCCGGTGCCTGAATCCTTTTACCCATCACGCAGCAGTCGACTTCTCCGAAACCTTTGCACTAGCGGATGATCCGGTGCTGGGCGAGGACGAAGACAGCGATATCCTGCCGCTGGAGGGCGACGAAATCGAGCTGACCGCTCTGTTGCAAGAGGACTTTTTGCTTGCGATGCCGACCTTCCCGTTGTGCGAGGAAGACTGCAAAGGATTGTGCCCGACTTGCGGAGTGAACCGCAACGAAGTGGCATGTAGCTGCAAGAATGAGCGGATCGACCCGCGCTTGGCCGGGTTGGCGGACTTTTTCAAGGACAGCAAGTAGTATTCTACCGTTTTCAAGGTGAGGCGCCGGTCTTCGGATGCAGCGTCTCATTTTTGAAGGATGGCATAAGCATTTTGCCTATACTATCCACCCAATAGAGCATCTTAGCATTTGTCAGTTGAAGGAGGTGTAAGGAAGATGGCAGTACCTCAACGGAGAACTTCCAAAACCCGTAAAAGAATGCGTCGTACGCACTTCAAATTAGAGATTCCAGGCATGATCAAATGCGATAATTGCAGCGAATACAAGCTTGCGCATCGTGTTTGCCCAAGCTGCGGTCACTACAAAGGTGTGAAAGTGGCAAAGTAAGCTTTGCTGCGTAAAAAGTGAGGTGAGCAATCACCTTGCTTTTTTTGTGCGCTCATTTCGCTTATCATTACTTATTAATACTTACATATATTGCTTAAAATGTGCAAATGACTTACAATGAAGGAGAAAGGCTGAGGATGGAGTGAAATCGTGATGTACCAAGAGGAACGTTTGGCCGCGATCTTGCAGTATTTGCAAGAGCATCAGCGCATCAGCGTGCAGGAGGTCGTGGAAAAGTTCTCCGTCTCCCGCGACACAGCGAGGCGTGACATCGTCAAGCTGGAGGAGCAGGGCGAGATTTTGCGCACGCGCGGCGGAGCGATTTTGCCCAGCTTGAGCAAAAAAAGCTATTCGCATCAGGAGCGGATGCAGCTCGACCTGTCGGGCAAGCGCCGGATTGCGCAGGCAGCAGCCCGCCTGATAAAAGACGGCGATTATTTGCTGCTCGACGCGTCGACGACCGTGCAACTGACGGTAGAATCGCTGCAGACGAAAGACCATGTCATCATCACGAACTCGCTCGCGACAGCCGCCAGTGTGGCGCGCAAGGATGGCGTGCTTGTGAAGCTGCTCGGCGGGGACGTCAACCCGGAGGATCAGTGCGTGCACGGCACCCGTACCATTGAAAACTTGGCGGATTACCATGTAGACAAGGTGCTGGTTGGCGCATGTGGACTCACGACGAGCGGCCTCGTCTCGACGAATGAAGATCACGGCTATCTCATTCGGGAAATGATTCAGCGGGCCGATCAGGTCATCATTCTCGCCGACCATACCAAGTTCGGGAAGAGCATGCTGTACCGCGTAGCCAGCCTGGAGCGAATCGACATGATCGTGACAGACCGCCAGCCTGGGCGGGAGATGGCAGAGGCGCTGGAAAAAAACGAAGTGGAAGTCATAGTCGCAAACGAGTAGGCGACGATTTTTCAAAGAGCGGATAGATTTCACCTGGCTGGCGTGAAGGGAAGCCCCGCGTGACAGCAGGTGGATTTATCAGGGAAGGTTCTTCTTGCGGGAAGAATCTTCTCTTTTTTGCTTGCAAGGACAAAGACGGCCTGCTATCCTAAAAATCCTGACTTTTCCACGAGGAGCCATTCCTGTAATGAAGAAATTTGAGCTTTGAAAGAAAAAAGCGCCTCCTGTATGCTGGGTCTTGGAATGGTCACATTCACACTGCCCTAATGAAAAGGAGGACGCTCTACATGAAGTATAAGCTGAAACAGAAACAGAATCAACGGATTACACGAATTACCGAAAAAACACTGGTTGTTGGCGCGGACATCGCCAAAAAGATTCATGTAGCTCGAGCCGTGGATTTCCGAGGCATTGAGCTTGGGAAAGAATGTGTGTTCCACAACGATCAGGAGGGGCTAACGAAACTGGCTGCGTGGATGAAGGAGCTTGGCCGGATACATGAGAAAACCGACATCGTATTTGGCATCGAGCCTACCGGACACTACTGGTTCCCGTTAGCGGCATTTTTGAAGGAGCAAGACATCAGGGTCGTCGTCGTGAATCCGCACCATGTGAACAAGAGCAAAGAACTTGAGGACAACTCGCAGACCAAGAGCGACTACAAGGATGCGAAGGTCATTGCCGACCTGATTCGGAGCGGGAAATATTCAGAGCCCAATTTGCCGACCAAGGAATATGCAGAGCTACGCATTCTGATGAATTTTCGGGAGAAGGTCATGGTGAGCTTGAATCAAGTGAAAGCTCGGATTACAAACTGGTTTGACCGCTACTTTCCGGAGTATCCACAAGTGTTTAAGGACTGGGAAGGCAAGGCATCACTGATGACCATGCGCCAGTTTCCCACTCCAGAGGAGATTGTCTCGATAGGCGCCAGAGGCGTTCTCACACATTGGAAGACGGAAATCAAGCGTGGGGTGGGCATCAAGAGAGCGGAGCAGCTCTATGCTGCCGCTACGGTCTCTATCGGGCTTACCGAGGGGCTGACAGCTGCCCGAATCGAGCTTGCCGCCTTGCTGCAGCAGTACGATCTGTACTGCAAGCAAGAAGAAAGCATTATGACGGAAGTCCTGCAGATTCTGGAGAAGATCCCCGGAACGAAGCAAATGCTGAGCATCCCAGGGATTGGCATTCTGACCGTCGCCGGCTTCTTGGCGGAGGTTGGCGATCTGAACAACTACGACCATGGACAGCAGATCATCCGTCTGGCTGGGCTGAATCTGACGGAGAACAGCTCTGGAAAACGTAAGGGAAAGACCGGAATCAGCAAGCGGGGGCGCTCTCGCCTAAGAGGCATCTTGTTCCGCTGCATGCTGCCGATGGTAGCCAAAAACAAAGAGTTTAAAGCGCTCCACGAGTATTATACAACGCGTAGTCAAAATCCGCTCAAGAAGAAGCAATCGATTATCGCCTTATGTGGAAAACTGGTTCGCGTCCTCTATGCACTGGGGACAAAGCAGAAAGAGTATAACGCAAACGAAGTATTGGGGCCGATTCGACAAGCCCAGCTACAACAAAGTGCTGCATAAAGCTTATCAACAAACCTGTCATCTCGCTTATTCACATGTGTACAACCATGACAACGGAAGCACCGGAGAAGCCGAAGAATTATAATCCATAAGGGCAACGACCCAGTCGAGGAGCTAGAATCGGCCTCCACCCCTTGAGAGGTAGAACGAAGGAATGTAAGGGCATAGACCCAGCGTGACATGGGAGGGTAAACCCCGAGGGCGGATGTGGAGATCCACTGTGCGATCATACCTTTTTATCCACAGTCTGGAAACTGGTGATTGCAGGCTCTATTCCCGCCACAGCCCTTACAGAAATATTTGTATCTCCTTCAATCTTCCGACAAGAGCTTTAAGATGTCAAAGTTAAAAAACAGAGAATGAGCGAGAAAACAGGAGAAAACATTACTTTATAGTGGGAGGAATTTATGGTCTACTGGCGGCTGATTCGCAAAAGCTATCGTCGCAATCTTCAGTATCGTCTCTCTCATCTGGTCAACAATGTGGCGAGCGCGGTTTTCGGGCTTGTTTTTATTGCCATCTGGATGGGGGTTTTGCGTGGCAAGCAAGTACACGGTCCGTACGATGCCACGACCATGGCCCATTACATCGCAATTTGCCAAAGTGTGCTCTGGGTCACGGCGTTTTTGTCTCCAGGCCTCCATGTCCAACTGGGCGTTCGCAGCGGGGCGGTAAGCCTGGACATGATTAAGCCCGTCCACTATTTGTGGTACACCTTGAGCCAGGAGTTTGGCAGGCTGCTCTACAACGCCTGTTATCGCAGTCTACCAATCGGCATTTTGCTCGGGCTTGCAGTCGGCTTCTACGTTCCTTCCCACCCGCTTACTTATCTCCTGTTTCCGCTCTCGCTGTTGCTCGCGGTGTACATCGCCATGCTCCTGTTTTATCTGGTCGGGATTTCTTCCTTTTGGACGACAGAGGTGCGCTGGTTGCACCTTATTTTGATGTCGCTGCTGTTCGGCTTTGGCGGACAGATGATTCCTGTCGATCTGTTGCCTGGCATCCTTGGGGAAGTCGCTCCGTTCTTGCCTTTTGCCGCGATGATTTACTATCCGGTCATGACCTGGCTGGAACTGGCTCCGGCGCACGGGATAGCCGTTCAAGTTTTTTGGGCGGTAGCGCTGACGGCGATCGCGCTGTTGGCGACCGGGCGAGCGAGAAGAAAACTGGAGATTCAAGGAGGGTAGAGAGGTGCTTGGACTTTATCGAAAACTAATCGCAGCCAGCATTCGCGCGCAAATGCAGTACAAAATGAATTTCATCACCAGCGCGGCTACGACCGGGATGATTATGGTGCTTGATTTCGTCGTTCTTTCCGCCATTTTGCACCGCTTTGACAACGTGGCGGGCTGGAACATTTATGAGGTCGGCATGCTGTACGGCATCTCGTCGACATCCGTATCGTTGTATCGGCTGTTTGCGCCAGAATTGCACGAATTTGAAAAGTACGTGGTGCACGGCGAGTTCGACCAGATGCTGATTCGTCCCGTCTCCCCGCTGATGCTTCTGCTCACGCGCAATCTGGACCTTTCGCGCATTGGCGGGGTGGTGCAGGGAGTGGCGGTGCTGGCTGTCTCGCTCGCCGGGCTTGCGGCAGAGGGCAGACCGATTGGGTGGCTCGCCCTGTTTTCGCCTGTGGCGATCATGTCGGGCGGCGTCATTTATTTTTCCATGGCCTTGGCTTCGGCGGCGCTGTCTTTTTGGACGCACCAAATGAAAGACATGCTGACTTTCACCATTTACGCTCCGGCCAACGCCTCCAACTATCCAATCTCGCTCTATCCGGGCTGGCTGAAGTGGCTGTTTTTCTCGGCGCTCCCGATCGCCTACATGAACTACTTGCCGATGCTGACCTTGCTTGGAAAAGGGGGCGGCTGGTACTACCCGCTTGCAGCACCCGTCGCGGCGACAGTGGCGCTGCTATTGGCGAGAGCCTTCTGGAATACGGGGATTCGGCACTATCACAGTACGGGAAGCTAAGGAGGTTGTAACATGATTGAAACAGCGCATATCAGCAAATCGTTTTTTCTGACTCCGCCCAAAGAAGGTCCGTTCGCTTCGCTGCGTTCTCTGTTTTCCCGCGAGCAGCGCGAAGTCAAGGCGGTGGACGACATTTCCTTTTCGATCGAGGCGGGAGAGTTCGTCGGCTACATCGGTCCGAACGGCGCGGGGAAATCGACCACGATCAAGATGCTCTCCGGCATTTTGCATCCGAGTCAGGGGGAAATTCGCATTGACGGCTACAGTCCGCAAAAAGACAGAATCCAGGTCGCTTCGCGCATCGGCGTCGTGTTCGGACAGCGTACACAGTTGTGGTGGGACTTGCCTGTCAAAGACTCGTTTGAAATTTTACAGGCGATGTACAAGATCGACGACCGGGCCTATCGGCGCGCGATGGCGATGTACCAGGAGCTTTTGGACTTGCACGAGTTTTTGGACACGCCTGTGCGCAAGTTGTCTTTGGGACAGCGAATGAGAGCGGACCTCGCTGCGGCCCTTTTGCACGATCCGCCCGTTTTGTTCCTGGATGAGCCGACAATCGGCCTGGACGTGGTTGCGAAGACGCGGATTCGCGCGTTTTTGAAAGAAGTCAACGAGACGCAAAAAAAGACGATTTTGCTCACGACGCACGACATGGACGATATTGAGCAGTTGTGCAAGCGGATTATCGTCATCCATCACGGGAAAAAGATGATGGATACGAGCCTGGACGACATGCGCCGCCAAATTGGCCTGCCCAGCTTGATTCAGGTCGAATATCGCCAGCCCCCGCACCTGGAGGCGGAACTGCCGGGGATTGAGCGGATGGAGCTTGCAGGCAATGTGTTGTCCATTCATTTTGACAAAGGCAAAATTTCTTCGCCGCGCATTCTCGCCGCAGTCGCGAACTGGGGCGAGCCGCTGGACATCCAAATGAAGGAACCCGGGATCGAGGAAATCATTCGGCTGATGTACCGCGAGTGAGAGCCACATTTTCAAGAACTTTACTTGTAATTGCCGACGTTCTCCCTTATACTGTTTTGGTACCTGGTATTAAAAACAGCTCGCAATCATACATATCCGAATGAGAATCTTGCTAGGGGGGTGTTTCGCATCGCCCGCTTGCCAAAAAAAGATCGCCAGACGCGCTTGGTGCAGTCGCTGGCGGATAATCCATTTGCGACGGACGAAGATCTGGCTGAGCTATTTCATGTCAGCATTCAAACGATACGTTTAGACCGATTGGAGCTTGGGATTCCCGAGCTGCGCGAGCGGATCAAATCGGTTGCCGAAAAGAGTCTCGATCCCGTAAAATCGCTGGGGATCGAT
Organism: Brevibacillus sp. NSP2.1; assembly: GCF_000470975.2. NCBI lineage: Bacteria > Bacillati > Bacillota > Bacilli > Caryophanales > Paenibacillaceae > Brevibacillus > Brevibacillus sp. NSP2.1. Next base: position 2,290,810 of record NZ_CP048274.1, read on the forward strand.
GAGGTGATCGGCGAGATTATCGACTTGCAGCTCGATTCCCAAGCCATTTCCGTACTGGAAATAAAAGAAGAGCATGTTTTTTCGAAGACGCAGATTGCCAGGGGGCACTATATTTTTGCCCAGGCCAACTCGTTGGCAGTAGCAGTCATTAATGCAGATGTGGCGTTGACCGCAACCGCCCGAATCCGCTTCGTGCGGCCTGTGCGCATCGGCGAAAAGCTGGTGGCAAAAGCGCTGGTGCGCAGCCGGAACGGCGACGAATGCAAAGTGCGCGTTGAGACCAAGGTTCAGGGAGAATTGGTCTTTACCGCGACGTTTCGGGTTGTAGAAATGTCAGGGACACAAAATCGGCATGGATGAGAGGTAAGGAGGAGACACGGTTGCGAATTGCAGTTGATGCGATGGGCGGCGATAACGCACCGCGAAGTACAGTTTTAGGGGCGCTTGCTGCCATCAAGGAAAACCCGGCCATTACCGTTGTACTGGTGGGAGATGAACAGGCCATTCGGAACCACTTGCCGCACGACTTGCCGGCAAACATCGAGATCGTTCCTACTACGGAAGTGATTTTGCCAGATGATGAACCGGTTCGAGCTGTACGTCGCAAGAAAAATTCTTCGCTTGTCGTAGCAGTCGAGATGGCACGCGAAAAAATCGTGGATGCAGCGATCTCTGCAGGTAATACAGGTGCGCTCATGACGGCGGGGTTGCTCTATGCAGGCCGCATGGAGGGGATTGAACGTCCCGCTCTGGCCGCCTTTATCCCGAATGTACTGGGCCGCGTCACGCTTACGCTCGACGTCGGCGCCAACATGGATGCGAAGCCGCATCACCTGCTGCAATATGCGGTGATGGGCAGTCTGTACGCAGAAAAAGTGCTGGGCTTTGAAAATCCGAAAGTGGGACTCCTCAACGTAGGGACAGAGGAAGGAAAAGGAAACGAGCTGACCAAAGCCGTCTTCCCGCTTCTGTCCCAGGCAGACCTGAATTTTGTCGGCAACGTGGAAGCGCGTGACGTCATGCAAGGGGCATGCGATGTGCTCGTTTGCGACGGCTTTGTCGGCAACGTGCTGCTGAAAGCGGTAGAGGGCGCGGCCTCCACAATCTTTTCGCTGTTGAAGCAGGAGTTTACTTCCAGTCTGATTAATAAAGTAGGAGCGGCCATTTTAAAGCCGGGACTCGTGCGCTTCAAGAACAAAATGGACTATGCGGAATACGGGGGAGCGCCGTTGTTGGGCCTGAAAAGTCCTGTCATCAAGGCACACGGCTCCTCTGACGAGCGAGCGATGAAAAACGCGATTGCCAGCGCAGCCCGCTTCGTGCGGCAAGATGTAAACGAAGTCATTGCGCAGGCGCTACAGAAAAATATAACGGGAGAAAGCGAGTGAGGCAGATGGACAAAAAGCGTTCAGTAGGCATTTTGGCTACAGGTTCCTATACACCTGACAGAGTGCTTAGCAACTTCGATCTGGAAAAAATGGTGGAAACGACAGATGAGTGGATTGTTTCCCGCACCGGAATCCGGGAACGTCGCATTTGCTCGGCTGAGCAAGCTTCCTCCGATCTTGCTTATGAAGCTGCGAAAAAAGCGCTGGAGCGAGCCAACATCAGCGCAGAGCAGCTCGACATGATTATCGTGGCAACAGTGACGCCTGATATGATGTTCCCGTCGACTGCCTGCATCCTGCAGGAAAAGCTGGGAGCAAAACGTGCAGCGGCGCTTGACGTATCGGCTGCCTGCACAGGCTTTTTGTACGGCATCACGACAGCGGCGCAGTTCATTGCCAACGGACTTTACAAATACGTGCTGGTCGTCGGGGTAGAGACGCTGTCCAAAATTACGAACTACAAAGACCGCAACACATGTGTGCTGTTCGGGGATGGCGCAGGTGCCGCTGTGATCGGCGAAGTGCGGGAAGGCTTTGGCTTCCAGTCGTTTGAGCTTGGCGCAGACGGCGCAGGCGGAGAGTTGCTGTGCCTGCCTGCGGGCGGCTCGCGCATCCCGGCTTCGAGCGAGTCGGTCGAAAACAACCTGCACTATCTCTCGATGGCAGGCGGCGAAGTCTTCAAATTCGCGGTGCGCGTGATGAACTCCGCGACAGAAGCGGTATTGTCCAAAGCGGGAGTCGAGCGGGAAAACATCGACCTTTTGGTGCCGCACCAGGCGAACAAGCGGATTATCGACTCTGCCGTGCAACGCTTCGGCTTGTCTGAGGACAAAGTGGCGATCAACCTCGACCGTTACGGAAACATGTCTTCTGCGTCGATTCCGGTTGCGCTGGACGAAGCGATCGCGGCGGGACGGGTAAAAGAAGGCGACAACGTCATTCTCGTAGGTTTCGGCGGGGGCTTGACCTGGGGAGCAACGCTTCTGAAATGGTCGACCACGCCAGCGGAAGGGAGCGGACAGTAGTGGGGAAAGTAGCATTTGTTTTTCCGGGCCAAGGCTCGCAATTCGTAGGGATGGGGCAGACGCTTTCCGAGCAGTCGGAAGCAGCCCGCCGCATTTTTGAAACGGCAGATGCCGCGCTCGGCTTTTCGCTCTCCGGTCTGTGCTTTGCAGGCCCGGAAGAAGAGTTGAAGCTGACGGCGAACACGCAGCCGGCGATTTTGACGGCGAGCGTCGCTGTGCTTGCAGCCTTGAAAGAAAAGTTGCCGGATTACACGCCTGATTTCGTGGCGGGCCACAGTCTGGGTGAATATTCGGCGCTGGTGGCAGCAGGTGCGCTGTCTTTTGCCGATGCGGTCAAAGTCGTTCGGGCACGCGGCCAATTCATGGAAGAAGCCGTTCCGGCAGGCCAGGGCGCGATGGCAGCGGTCTTGAACATGGAGCGCGCAGCCCTGCAAGCCGTGTGCGAGGAAGTAACCGCTTCCGGGCATCCGGTTCAGCCAGCGAACATGAACTGCCCGGGGCAGATCGTCATCTCCGGCTCGGCCGAAGGCGTCAAGCTGGCGGGCGAAAAGGCCAAGGCAGCAGGAGCGAAGCGTGTGCTCCCGCTGAACGTGAGCGGACCGTTCCACTCCAGCCTGATGCAGCCAGCCGCAGACAAATTGCAGGCGGTGCTTGCAGGCGTCACAGTCCAGGAAGCGAGCGTCCCGGTCGTGGCAAACGTGACGGCACGCCCTGTTACCGAAGCGGCAACGATCGTCGAGCAGCTTGTGCAGCAAGTATCGGCTCCGGTTTTGTGGGAGGATTCGGTACAGTGGATGGTCGAAGCGGGCGTGACTACGTTCGTGGAGATCGGACCAGGCAAAGTGCTTGCGGGACTGATTAAAAAAATCGCGCCAGCCGATACGACGATCATTTCGGTCCAGGACATGGAATCCTTGACTGAGCTTTTGAACGGAGGGGTACTATGCTAACAGGAAAAACAGCGCTTGTGACAGGAGCCTCCCGCGGGATTGGCCGTGCGATTGCACTCAAGCTGGCCGAAGCAGGAGCGAATGTCGTGGTGAACTACGCAGGAAGCGAAGCCGCAGCAGCCGAGACCGTTGCCAAAGTCAAGGAGCTGGGCCGCGATGCGATCATGGTTCGCGCCAACGTTTCTTCGGCCGAGGAAGTGGGCGATATGTTCAAGGCCGCGCTCGACCATTTCGGTTCGATCGACATTCTCGTCAACAACGCCGGGATTACCCGCGACAATTTGCTGATGCGCATGAAGGAAGAAGAGTGGGATGACGTCATTGCCACCAACTTGAAAGGCGTGTTCAACTGTCTGAAAGCCGCGACTCGTCCGATGATGAAGCAACGCTCGGGCAAGATCATCAACATTACGTCCGTGGTCGGCGTGCTCGGCAATGCGGGGCAAGCTAACTACGTGGCGGCAAAAGCGGGCGTCATCGGCCTGACCAAGACAGCCGCGCGCGAGCTGGCGAGCCGCGGCATCACCGTGAACGCGGTAGCGCCTGGATTTATTGATACAGAAATGACAGCCGTGCTGCCGGAGGATGTAAAAGCTGGCCTTATCAGCCAGATTCCGCTGGCTCGTCTCGGCCAGACAGAGGACATTGCGTCCGTCGTTCTGTTCCTTGCTTCTGACGCAGCCAATTACATGACAGGCCAAACTTTGCATGTGGATGGCGGCATGTATATGTAAACTGGTTTTTTGAAAGCTCATCTACTATAATACGGGAGAGGGGGTGAAGCAAGATGGCAGATACATTGGAGCGCGTGAAGAAAATCATCGTCGATCGTCTGGGTGTAGATGAGTCCAAGATTACTTTGGAAGCTTCTTTCAAAGAAGACCTGGGCGCTGACTCCCTGGATGTAGTGGAACTCGTAATGGAACTCGAAGACGAGTTTGATTTAGAGATTTCTGACGAAGATGCTGAAAAGATCACTTCTGTTGGTGAGGTTGTAAAATACATAGAATCTCACAAGTAGATCCATCAGTTGGAAGTCCCGTACCATACGGGACTTCTCCTTCAATTGCCGCCGAATACATACCAGGAAGTTACGTTAGGCATGAAGTGTACGCAAGAAACTGACTGCTGACTTTCATATAGAGGTGATCGCAATGAAACGAAGAGTGGTGATTACTGGCGTTGGTGTCGTCTCCCCGGTGGGAAATGACGCGCAGACCTTCTGGAACAGTTTGCTGGAAGGAAAATCAGGCATTGACCGCCTGACTGCTTTCGACGCTACGGATTATCCGACGCAGATCGCGGGCGAAGTGAAAGACTTCAACCCTGAGCTGTACATGGACAAAAAAGAAATACGACGTACAGACCGATTCGTTCAGTTTGGATTGGCTGCTGCCAAAATGGCGGTAGAGGATGCGAAACTGGAAATCACGCCAGAAAATGCGGAACGAGTGGGTGTATACATCGGGTCCGGAATTGGCGGGCTGTCTACATGGGAAGAGCAGCATTCCGTGCTGTTGGAAAAAGGGCCACGCCGCGTGAGTCCGTTCTTCATTCCGATGCTGATTGCCAACATGGCCTCCGGTGCAGTATCCATTCAATACGGAGCAAAAGGACCGACTTCCAGCGCGATTACCGCATGTGCGACAGGGACAAACGCAATCGGGGATGCTCTGCGTTTGATCCAGTTCGATCATGCGGATGTGATGATCGCAGGCGGTGCAGAAGCGACAATTCGTCCGATGGCGTTTGCGGGCTTTTGTTCGGCTAAAGCGATGTCCACGCGCAACGACGAGCCGCAAAAGGCGAGCCGTCCGTTTGACAAAGATCGCGATGGCTTCGTCATGGGCGAAGGGGCGGGCGTCCTGATCCTCGAAGAGCTGGAGCACGCGAAAAAACGCGGCGCGAACATCATCGCGGAAGTGATCGGCTACGGCATGAGCGCGGATGCCCATCACATCACTTCTCCGTCGCCAGGTGGCGAAGGGGCTGCGCGCTGCATGAAAAATGCGCTGCGTGACGCAGGCATTGATCCGACAGAGGTGGGCTACATCAACGCACACGGAACCTCTACGGATCAGGGCGACATCGCCGAGACGCAGGCGATTAAAGAAGTGTTTGGCGAACACGCTTACAAGCTGGCTGTCAGCTCGACCAAGTCGATGACAGGCCACTTGCTCGGAGCGACAGGCGGCATCGAGGCAATCGCGACTGCTTTTGCCCTGCGCGATCAGGTGCTTCCTCCTACGATCAACCTGGAAAACCCTGATCCGGAATGTGATCTCGACTATGTTCCTAACCATGCGCGCAAGGCGACCGTCCATGTGGCTGTTTCCAACACGTTTGGATTCGGCGGTCATAATGCAACGGTGATCCTGAAGCGATACGAAGCATAAATGAGCCCTACTGAGAGAAAAAGTAGGCAGTCTCCTGGAATGGTGGTGAGGGTGATGAATTTTGCACAGCTGCAAGAGAAGATAGGCTTTCGCTTTCACGATGAGAGCGTTCTGCGGCAGGCATTCACCCATTCTTCCTACGTGAACGAGCAACGCGGCAAACGAATATCAGACAACGAACGGCTGGAGTTTTTGGGAGATGCTGTGCTTGAGTTGACTGTTTCCCAGTTTTTATACAAAACTTTTCCGAAGATGAGCGAAGGCGAAATGACGAAGCTGCGGGCAGCGATTGTCTGTGAGCCTTCTCTGGTTAAATTTGCTGAACTGCTGAATTTTGGCGATCTCGTTTTGCTGGGAAAAGGGGAAGAGTTGACTGGCGGACGTCAGCGACCTGCCTTGCTAGCGGACGTATTTGAAGCTTTTGTTGGTGCCCTCTATCTGGATCAGGGCCTGGATGCCGTATTTTCCTTCATGGAAAAATACGTCTACCCCAGAATCGACAAGGGAGAGTTTGCCCAGGTAACAGACTTCAAGAGCCAGTTGCAGGAATTTGTTCAACAGGACAATCTGGGAGACATCCAGTATCGCATTGTAGAAGAAAAAGGACCAGCTCACAATCGAGAGTTCGTATCGGAAGTGCTTTTGAACAATCGTTCGCTTGGCATTGGCTCGGGCCGTTCCAAAAAGGAAGCGGAACAGCAGGCAGCCGCGCGGGCGCTGGTAAAGCTGGGGGAGAAATAAAGGCTCGGAAAAAGGGAGCTGCATCATCTGCGGGCGCAGGTGGTGTAGCTTTCTTTGTTCCCGCTTGGAAAAGCCGGGAAAATACTGCGTGATGACAGCTTTCTGTGATACACTTATTTCGATATGACCACGAAGGCTCGCAGTGGAGTAGCTCCTGTCTGATACAGGGGCTCTTTTCGGGTACCATCCGATTCATGCCGTGCGCCTCTTTGTCCGCTTGCGGACGGCCGTGCGTCACGGGCAGATTAGGTTGGTTTGGTAAGGAGGACCGTAAGTATGTATTTGAAACGCCTGGAGCTGGCAGGATTCAAATCGTTTGCCGACAGGACGGAATTGGAGTTCGTACCAGGAGTGACAGCGGTAGTCGGTCCGAACGGAAGCGGCAAGAGCAACGTTTCCGACTCGATCCGCTGGGTGCTCGGAGAACAGAGTGCCAAGTCGCTGCGCGGAGCGAAGATGGAGGACATTATTTTCGCGGGCAGCGACAAGCGCAAGCCAGTGAACTTTGCCGAAGTGACGCTCACCTTGGACAATACGGATCGTTCCCTCGACGTGGAATATTCGGAGGTTTCCATCACGCGCAGAGTCTACCGCTCCGGTGACAGTGAGTATTACATAAACAACAGATCATGCCGCTTGAAGGACATTATGGAGCTGTTCATGGATACGGGGCTGGGAAAAGAAGCGTACTCCATTATCGGCCAGGGAAAAATCGAAGAAATTCTCAGCACGAAGTCGGAAGATCGCCGCGGCATTTTTGAAGAAGCGGCGGGCATCGTCAAGTACAAGACCCGCAAGCGCGAGGCGGAGAAAAAGCTCGATGACACCGAGCAAAACCTCATCCGCATCCACGATATCGTCAGCGAAATTACCGAACAGATCGGACCGCTGCAGGAGCAGGCAGAGACGGCGAAGACGTACAAAGAGCTGCACCGCAAGCTGGTCGAGCACGAAGTCGCGCTGTACGTGCAGCAGATCGAGGCGGCCCACAGCAAATGGGAGGCCGCGACGCAGCGCGTGCAGGAGCTTCGCGAGCTTTTGATGAGGCAGACGACGGAAGCGGCCAAGCACGAAGCCGATCTGGAGCAGGCCCGTTTTTCGGTCACGCAAATCGACCAGTCGATCGAGGAACTGCAACACGTTCTCTTGACGGTGAGCGAGGAGACGGAAAAGGTAGAAGGCCAGCGCGAAGTATTGCGCGAGCGGATGCGCAATTTGAGCGCCAATCGCCAGCAGACGATGGAGCAGATGCACAGGCTGACAGAGAAGCAGCACGCGCTGGAAGCGGAGCTTGCCGAAGAGCAGGAGCGCGCCAAGGAAGCCGATCGGCGGATGGCGGAAGCCCATGCATCGTTGCAGGAGGCTGAAGGGCAGTTTTTCTCCATGGTGCAGTCGTTGACAGACGATGTGGAACGGTTGAAAGGCGATTATTTTGAAAAGCTGAACGAAATGGCCAACCTGCGCAACGAAATCCGCCATCAGCAGCAGCTTGTGCAGACATCGCAGGCGCGCGTCGACCGCCAACTGGCCGGCAAGGAACAGTTGGAGCTGGAAGAGGTGCAGCGCCAGGTGAGAATGGCCGAGCTGCAGGAGCAACTGACCCAGATCGATCAGACCATTCAGGATACGGTTACCCGCTACAAGCAGTTGATGGACGGCCTGCGCGATGGACAAGCGCGCATGGAACAGGTGCGTCGGGAGCTGCGCCAGTCCGAGCAAAAAAGAGAAGCGGCGAAGTCCCGCCTGGACCTCATCAAAGAGATGCAGTCCGAATTTGCCGGATTCCAGCAAGGGGTAAAAGAAATTCTCAAGGCACGCGAGCGGGGCTTCAAAGGCATCCACGGCGCGGTCGCCGAGCTGGTCGTCGTGCCGCAGCAGTACGAAACGGCGATGGAGGTCGCCTTGGGCGGGGCGCTGCAAAACGTCGTCGTCGATAACGAGGCGGCAGGGCGAGCCGCGATTGCTTATTTGAAGCAGCACAATGCAGGCCGCGCCACCTTTTTGCCGCTGGATGTCATCCGGCCGCGCACCTTGCAGGCAAACGACCGTCAGCAGTTGGCAAAAGAAAGCGGCGTTGTCGGGATCGCCAGCGAGCTGGTTTCGTTTGAGGAAGCGTACCGCCCGATTTTGGAGAGCATGCTCGGCAACGTCATCGTGACGGAAAAGCTGGAGCAGGCAAACCGCGTCGCCCGCACGCTCGGCTATCGCTACCGCGTCGTGACGCTCGAAGGCGATATCGTCAACGCGGGCGGTTCGATGACAGGGGGCGCCCTGAAGAAAAACAGCGCCAACCTGCTCGGCCGCAACCGTCAGGCAGAAGAGCTCGAAGCGCAAATGCGCGAAATCGAAGAGGCAATTTCTGGACATACTACCGTAATGGAGCAACTGGCCGAACAGCTTCGCCGTATGGAAGAAGAACAGGAAGCGCTCCGCTCGGAAGGCGAAGCGCTGCGGTTGAAGGAGCAGGAAGTCAAGGGCCTCTTGCAGCAAACCGAAGCAGAGGGACGTTCGCTGGGCGAGCGGGCCAAGCTGGTAGAGCAAGATATTGCCGCCTACCAGAAAGAGATGGAAGAAGCGTTGCGCAAAGAGGAGCAGCTTCAAGCGGACTTGGCCGTCCTGGAGCAAGAAGAGCAAAAGCTGAGCGAGCTGATCGCCGAAGCCGAGGCCAAGCGCCAGGAGCAGTTGGAATCCAAGGAAGAAATGAACCAGAAAATTACCAGCCTGAAAGTGCTGAATGCCCAGGTGAAACAGGAACACCAGTCCCGCCTGGAGCAGACGGAGCGCCTGCTCGAACAAAAAAGCTTGCTCCAGCGCGAATGGGAAGAGCAAAACGCGAACCTCGCCGCACTCGACGAGTTGGAGCGCACGAACGAATCGTCCGGGCTTGAGCTCGATCAGCGCATCGCCGAGCTGCGTCAGGACAAGGAACGGGTAGCCGGACTGATTGCCGAACGCCGCAACGAGCGGGCGACGCTTTTCCACAAGCAGGAGCAGGTGGAAGTGCAGGTAAAAGAAATTCGCCGCGAGGTCAAAGCGCTGGAAGAGAAGCTCCATCAGGAGGAAGTCAAGGTCAACCGCGGCGAGGTGGAGCTTGACCACCTGTTGAATAAACTCTCCGAAGAATACGAAATGAGCTACGATCTGGCGAAGCAAAAATACCCGCCGCGCGGTGAGTTGCAAGCGGAGACGCAAATCGTCGCCCAGCTCAAAAAGCAAATTGCCGCACTCGGCACGGTCAACCTCGGGGCGATTGAGGAATACGAGCGCTTGTCTGAGCGCCAGCAGTTTTTAAGCGCGCAGGAAGCCGATTTGAATGAAGCAAAAGACATGCTCTACCAGGTGATTCAGGAGATGGACGCAGAGATGTCGCGCCGCTTCAAGGAGACGTTTGAGGCGATCTCCGAGCAGTTCCGCGACGTGTTTGTGCAGTTGTTCGGCGGGGGACGGGCCGATTTGCTCTTGTCCAATCCGGACAATCTGCTCGAAACCGGGATCGACATCGTGGCGCAGCCGCCGGGCAAAAAGCTGCAAAATCTGGCTCTGCTCTCCGGGGGCGAGCGCGCGCTGACCGCGATGGCTCTGCTCTTTGCCATCCTGCGCGTCAAGCCTGTGCCATTTTGCGTGCTTGACGAAGTGGAGGCGGCATTGGATGAGGCAAACGTCAACCGCTTCGCCGAGTACATGCAGCAGTTCAGCAGCCAGACGCAGTTCATTTGCGTGACGCACCGCAAAGGCACGATGGAGAGCGCAGACGTTTTGTACGGGATCACGATGCAGGAGGGCGGCGTGTCCAAGCTGGTCTCGGTCAAGCTGGAGGACAGCGACAAATTCGTCGAGTCTGCCTCGTAATTCGCCGCAGCATCGTCAGTGCCCGCAAGCAATAGAAACGAGCATACAGCCGAAGCTCGACTTCATGCGAGCTTTTGACAAGATTATCCGCAAAGGAAGATGAACATGAGCTTTTTCAAGCGCCTTCGTGACGCGATCGTCCAAAAATCCGAAGAAGTAACCCAGAAGTTTACGGATGGACTGGCGAAAACGAGAGATTTGCTGGTAGAAAAAGTGGAGGATCTGGTCCGCCGCTACAAAAAAATCGACGACGATTTCTTCGATGAGCTGGAAGAAATTTTGATTACGTCCGATGTCGGCGTCAACACCGTCATGGAGCTGATTGACGATTTGCGGACAGAAGTGCGCAAGCAAAAAATCGAAAACGCCATGGACTTGCAGCCGATTTTGTCGGAGAAGCTCGTGGCCCTGCTGAAAAACGACGAGGCGGCAGACACCGCGCTCAACGTCGAGGACGGACGGCTGAATGTCATTTTGTTCGTCGGCGTAAACGGAGTCGGCAAAACGACGACGATCGGAAAAATGGCGCACATGTTCAAGCAGCAGGGTAAAAACGTGCTGCTGGCCGCAGGCGACACGTTCCGGGCAGCCGCGATCGAGCAGTTGGAGGTATGGGGCGAGCGCGTCGGCGTTGACGTCATCAAACAGCAGCAAGGCTCCGATCCGGCAGCGGTCATTTACGACGCCATCCAGGCCGCCAAATCGCGCAAGGTCGACGTGCTTTTGTGCGATACGGCCGGACGTTTGCAAAACAAGGTCAATCTGATGGAGGAGCTGGCGAAGGTGCACCGCGTGTTGCAGCGCGAACTGCCTGGCGCGCCGCATGAAGTGTTGCTCGTCCTCGACGCCACGACTGGGCAAAACGCGCTGTCCCAGGCGAAGACTTTCGGCCAGTCCGCCGGAGTGACCGGCCTCGTCCTGACCAAGCTCGACGGTACGGCGAAGGGCGGCATCGTCATCGCGATCCGCAACGAGCTGAACATCCCGGTCAAATACGTCGGCCTCGGCGAGAAGATGGACGATCTGCAGCAGTTCGATCCCGAGCAGTTTGTGCATGCGCTGTTTGCCGGATTGATCCAAAAAGAGGAAGCCGAAGAGCAGGAAAACGCGTAATATCATAATGTCTGGAACGCAAAAAAAGATGTCAATAAAAAACCTTGACACTAGGTGTAGAATTAGGTACTATAATCTACGTGCTGTAAAGAAAAAGCCTTTACAGTTTCGAAACGAGTACCTCACAGCAAAGGATTGGTTTCATGTTAGAAAAGACCAATCAAGTCAATCTCTTGTTTGACTTTTATGCGCCGCTACTCAAGGGCAAGCAGCGAGAATATCTGGAGCTGTACTATCTGGATGACTTGTCGCTCGGAGAAATCGCGGAAATGCACGAGGTCAGCCGACAAGCTGTTTACGACCACATCAAGCGGGCAGAAAAGCAGTTGTTCGAATACGATCAGAAGCTTAATCTGGCACAGCGCCACGAGAAGCGGATGGAAGTGCTGGCACGAATGAATGAGCTTGTAAATGGGCTTGCAGAGAGCGAGACAAGAGACGAGCTGAATACTTTGCTCCACCAACTGTCAGAGATGGATTAGGAGGGCTCGCATGGCGTTTGAAAGCTTGGCCAATCGGCTGCAAAACGCATTTGACAAACTGCGCGGCAGAGGAAAGATCGACGAAACCGTCGTCAACGAGGCGATGCGGGAAGTCCGCCTTGCCCTGCTGGAAGCAGATGTTAACTTCAAAGTAGTAAAAGACTTCGTCGCTCGCGTCAAAGAGCGCGCAGTCGGCCAGGAAGTCATGAAAAGCCTGACGCCAGGTCAAATGGTTATCAAAATCGTGAACGAAGAGCTGGTCGCCCTGATGGGTGGCAGCGTAGCTCAGTTGACGATGGCGCACCGTCCGCCGACCGTCATCATGATGGCGGGTTTGCAAGGGGCGGGGAAAACGACCACGACTGGTAAGCTGGCCAAGTATTTGCAAAAGCAAAACAAGAAGCCGCTTCTGGTGGCAGCCGACATTTACCGTCCGGCTGCGATCAAGCAGCTACAAGTTTTGGGGGAGCAACTGAATGTTCCCGTTTTCACTCTCGGAGATCAAGTCAGTCCTGTTGACATCGCTCGGCAAGCGATTGAACACGCGAAAGCCAATCACCTCGACGTTGTGATTCTCGATACGGCAGGTCGCCTGCATATTGATGAAGCGTTGATGGACGAGTTGAAGCAAATTCGCGAAGTTGCCAAGCCCGATGAGATTTTGCTCGTCGTGGACGCGATGACAGGTCAGGACGCCGTCAATGTGGCGGAGAGCTTCAACAGCCAGCTCGAACTGACTGGCGTGGTTCTCACCAAGCTCGACGGGGATACCCGAGGCGGTGCGGCACTATCCGTCAAAGCTGTCACTGGCAAGCCGATCAAGTTTGCGGCGATGGGTGAAAAGCTGGATGCGCTCGAACCGTTCCATCCGGATCGCATGGCTTCCCGCATTTTGGGAATGGGTGATGTACTCAGCCTGATCGAAAAGGCGCAGGCGTCCGTGGATGAAGAAAAAGCGCGCGACATGGAGCGCCAGATGCGTCAAGGCGAATTTACCTTCGACATGTTCCTGGATTCCATGCAGCAGTTGCGCAATTTGGGGCCTTTTGAGGACATTCTCGGCATGCTGCCCGGAATGAACAAGATGAAAGGCAAAATGAACGTGGACGAGAAGCAGATTGCCCGCGTGGAAGCAATCGCCAAATCCATGACCAAGGCAGAGCGTGCCAACCCTGACCTCTTGAACGCCAGCCGCCGCAAGCGCATTGCGAGCGGAAGCGGCACGAGCATTCAGGAAGTGAATCGGTTCATCAAGCAGTTCGAGGAAATGAAAAAAATGATGAAGCAATTCTCTGGCGTCGCCGACAAGATGGTCAAGAAGTCGAAGAAAAAAGGCGGCTTCGGACTGCCGTTCATGGGCAAAGGCGGAGGAACCAACCAAGGCGGCATGAACTTCCCCTTCAATTTCAAACCACCGTTCAAGTAAAGAGGCATGATCTCTTCGCGCCGCTGACTTGTCAGACAGCGCGATGGTTCAGATATAGTAGCACCAACGCAGATGTTTATCTCGCGTTGATCCATACAGGAGGTGACACAACATGGCAGTTAAAATCCGTCTGAAACGCATGGGTTCCAAGAAAGCTCCTTTCTACCGTGTAGTAGTAGCTGACTCCCGTTCCCCACGCGATGGCCGTTTCATTGAAGAAATCGGTTACTACAATCCGGTTGCTCAACCGGCAGTGGTGAAAATTGATACCGAAAAAGCGGTACAATGGATCCTGAATGGTGCAGCTCCGACTGATACCGTTCGTAACCTTCTCTCCAAAGAAGGCGTTCTCGCAAAAGTGCACGAAACCAAATACGGCAAATAAGTCGGTCATCTGGGGGTCTGATGATGAAAGCGCTGGTCGAAACGATCGCTAAAGCTCTCGTCGATCATCCGAATGAGGTTCGTGTGAATGCAGTGGACAAAGAGCGCACTCTCGTCTTTGAATTGTCGGTGCACCCTGATGATATGGGGAAGATCATCGGCAAGCAAGGACGGATCGCCAAAGCCCTGCGCACTGTCGTGATGGCGGCATCCGTGGAAACGGACAAGCGCGTCACGGTTGAGATTGTTTGACAAAAAGGCTGGGAGCTTTCCCAGTCTTTTTTGGTTGATATGAACTGATACGTCGAAAGGAGTGACAGGACATGCTCACGATTTTTCGGTCGGTACAGGTCAAACTCATCATGACAGAAGCATCCCGCGCTGTGCTGATTGACCAGTACAGCAGACAGCTTCGCCAGCAGCGCGAAGAATGGGAGCAATGGCAGTTCCAATCGAAAAAAATATTGGCCGAAGCGAAGAAAAAGTCTGCGGATACATATGCGCTCGCGCAAGAAAAGATTGCCCAGGAAGAGCGGCGGCGCAAGGAAAAAATCGCCCAGCTCTCTTTTGCCTTGCAGCAGGCGGAGAGTCTTCCCGAAGGCAGTGAGATGGATTATCAGACTGTGCAAAGTCCCGTCACAATCCAAGTAGGCGATGTTTGGGATGAAATCATGGCAGGAACGGAAATCATGATAAAAGATGGACGAGTGCATGAGATTCGACAAACGGCAGGACATGCAGCCGATGAATAGAAGGAGTGAATACGCTTGGGCAAACAAAAGTTTTACACGGTGGGCAAGCTGGTCAATACGCACGGGCTCAAGGGAGAAGTGCGCGTAACCTCGACGACGGATTTTCCCGATCAACGGTTTCGCAAAGGCAGCGAGCTGTTTTTGTTTCACCCGTCTCTTTCCGAGCCAGTGAAGCTGAAAATCGCGACTCGTCGCGCCCATAAAGACTTTGAGATTTTGAGCTTCGAGGGTTATGGACACATTAACGACATCGAAAAATACAAGGGCGGCGAGCTGAAAATTCCGGAAGACGCGCTGATGGAGCTGGAAGAGGACGAGTTTTACATCCATCAGTTGATCGGCTGCGAAGTCGTTACGGACGAAGGGGAAGAGCTCGGAAAAATCGTCGATGTGATGCAGCCGGGAGCAAACGATGTGTGGGTCGTAAAAGGGCGGCGCGGAGAGATTTTGCTGCCGTTTATCGACGATTGCATCAAGGAAGTGGACATCGCCAACAAACGCGTGGTTTGCCATCTGATGGAAGGCTTGCTGTAGGAGGTACTTCTGATGCGGATTGACATTTTTACGCTGTTTCCCGAAATGTTTGCGGGCGTCTTGTCCAGCAGCATTTTGGGAAAAGCCCGCGAGAAGGAGCTGGTCGACTTTCACGTCACCAACTTTCGCGATTTTTCCGAGAGCAAGCATGGCACGGTTGACGATACGCCATACGGCGGCGGCGGGGGCATGGTGCTCAAGCCCGAGCCGTTGTTTCGGGCGGTAGAGGCGCTCGCAGGGGAAAAGAAGCCGCGTGTGATCCTCATGTGCCCGCAAGGCGTGCCGTACAACCAAAAGCTGGCCGAGGAGCTGGCCCAGGAGGAGCATCTCGTGTTCATCTGCGGCCATTACGAAGGCTATGACGAGCGCATCCGCGAGCATTTGGTCACGGATGAAATCTCGATTGGCGATTACGTGCTGACAGGCGGCGAGCTGGCCGCGATGGTCGTGATCGACAGTGTCGTGCGCTTGCAGCCGGGTGCTCTGGGAAACCAGACGTCAGCCGTCGAGGATTCGTTTTCGACCGGGTTGCTCGAATACCCGCACTATACGCGGCCGGCGGAGTTTCGCGGCTGGAGGGTCCCGGATATTTTGCTCTCCGGCCACCATGCCAACATCGAGCGCTGGCGCCTGAAAGAATCGTTGCGCCGAACGAAGGCGCGCCGTCCCGATCTCTTGGCGAAGCTTGAGCTGACAGACGAAATGAAAAAGCTGCTGGCAGAGCTTGAGCAGGAGCAAAACATGGAAGGAAAATTGTAGAACAGGCCTTGTAGTTTCCTGCCTACTATGTTAATATACTTCTTGTGGCAATTTTGCCCGCTGACTAAGGCGGTCCGCTACTCGTAATTCGGTCCCTGATGGGTGACCGGGCCAAACTGGCGAGACGAGTAAGAACGTCTATCGGAAGGAGGGAATTGAAATGAACCAAGTTATCCGTGAATTGGAAAAAGAGCAATTGAAACAGGATATTCCTGCGTTCCGACCTGGTGACACTGTTCGTGTACACGTTAAGGTTATCGAGGGTCAGCGTGAGCGTATTCAGCTGTTCGAAGGCGTAGTGATTCGCCGTCGCGGTACAGGTGTCAGCGAAACATTTACTGTTCGTAAGATTTCTTACGGCGTAGGTGTTGAGCGTACGTTCCCAGTACACACGCCTAAGATCGAGAAGATCGAAATCGTGCGTCATGGTAAAGTACGTCGTGCGAAACTGTACTATCTGCGCGATCGCGTAGGTAAAGCAGCTCGTATTAAAGAAATTCGTCGATAAGCGAAGCGCTTGAAAAGGGGACTGGTCTGCTTGCCAGGCCTCTTTTTTCCATTTACAGGGTTGGACGAGCCAGCTTGGGAGGGCGTAAGTGATGAACGAAGAAGTATCCTCCGGTCGCACGAAAAAAAATGAGCTATGGGAATGGACGAAGGCGCTCGGCATTGCCTTGATTCTCGCTTTTCTCATTCGAACCTTTTTGTTTGCCCCGTTTATTGTCGAGGGCGAGTCCATGGAAACGACGTTACATAACAGCGAAAAACTGGTCGTCAACAAGGCCATTTACTATTTGCAGGAGCCGAAGCCGGGTGACATCATCGTGTTTCACGCAGAGAAAACGCGCGACTACATCAAGCGCGTCATCGCTGTGGCGGGAGATACCGTCGAGGTGAAAGGCGATCAGCTCTACATCAACGGCAACATGGTTGAAGAGCCATATCTTGCACAACATAAGGAACAGGCGAAACAACAGGGAGAGCCGTATTTTACGAACGACTTCCCACCCGTCACGGTACCGGCAGGCCACATTTTTGTAATGGGCGACAACCGTCCGAACAGCCATGACAGCCGGGCCATCGGTCCTGTCGCTGTCAGCACGGTGGTTGGCAGAGCGGAGTTTACGTTCTGGCCGATTGCAAGCATTCGCATGACGAGATAATCGCAATAGCTTCAAGGTAGGTGAGACAACATGACGATCCAATGGTTTCCCGGACATATGGCCAAGGCGCGCCGGCAAGTTACGGAAAAGCTGAAATTGATTGATGTGGTGATCGAGCTTCTCGATGCGCGGCTTCCCCTTTCCAGCCGGAATCCGATGATTGACGAGATTGTCAGTGACAAGCCACGATTAATTTTGCTGAACAAAGCCGATCTCGCAGACGAGAAGGCGACAGAAGAATGGATTGCCTATTTCCGCAAAGAGGGCATTCGCACGCTGCCGATTGATGCCTTGAGCGGAAAAGGCGTAAACAAACTGCCTGAGCTGTGCAAGGAGCTGGCGGCAGACATGCTGGCGAAGCGCAGCGAACGCGGAATGCAAGGACGCGCGATCCGCATCATGATTTTAGGAATCCCCAACGTCGGAAAATCGTCGCTGATTAACCGTCTGTCCAAGCGCTCGGTAGCGGCAACGGGCGACCGCCCGGCCGTCACGAAGGCGCAGCAGTGGGTGAAGATGGGCGACACGCTTGAACTGCTCGATACGCCGGGGATTCTCTGGCCCAAGTTTGAAGACCAGATGGTTGGATTGCGCTTGGCGGCGAGCGGTGCGATCAAGGACGAGCTGATTGACTTTACAGAGGTAGCGCTGTTTGTCATCAGCTATATGATGCACTACTATCCGGAACGCTTGATCGAGCGTTTCAAGCTGAAGGAGCTGCCGGACGATCGCATCGCCATGCTGGAGGAAATCGGGAAAAAGCGCGGCTGCCTCATTTCGGGCGGCAACATCGATTACGACAAAGCGGCGGAAATCTTTTTGCGCGAGCTGCGCTCAGGGAAGCTCGGGCCGATCTCCGTGGAACGCCCGATTGACTGGGAAATGGACGAACCGATCGGCAAGCCGCTCTCGCTTATGGAATAGCGTAACGTTTTGCCGCACACGCACACGAAAAGCCTGTCTATCGATTGCTGATAGACGGTTTTTTTCGTAAGAAGGAGAAATGAGTCAATGAATCTGGCGGATATGTCGATAAAAGAAATACGGATGGCGATCGAAAAATTGGACGAGGTACCTAGTGATTTTTTACAATGTTTGCAAGCGGACAAACGGGCAGGCGTGCAGGCGCTGGCGAAGCAGGTAGAAGCCGCGAAGGCTCGCCAGGCCAAGCTTCAGCAACTGTGGACCGAGATGAGTACATATGAACGCGCACTCTATGCCGACGGGCACCAGCACGTTTTTGGGGTGGACGAGGTAGGGCGCGGGCCTTTGGCCGGGCCTGTCGTGGCGAGTGCCGTTTGCTTGCCGAAAGATTTTTATTTGCCAGGCTTGAACGATTCCAAAAAGGTTCCGGTAGCTACGCGCGAGGCGTTTTACGAGGTAATTATGCGGGATGCCGTTGCGGTCGGAATCGGCATGGTCGATGCTCGGCGGATCGATGCGATCAATATTTTGAACGCTACCAAGGAAGCGATGAAGGCAGCCATCGAAGACGCCGGAGTGCCCGCTGATGTGCTTTTGATTGACGCTGTGCAACTGACAGGGGTGTCCTGCAAGCAAATCCCGATCATTGGCGGCGATGCGAAATGCGTATCGATCGCAGCAGCGTCCATCGTGGCAAAAGTGACGAGAGACAGGATGATGGCTGAGTACGCCAAACAGTACCCGCAGTACGGCTTCGATAAAAACGCGGGCTACGGTACAGCCGAGCATCTCGCAGCGATTGCCGCATACGGGCCGACGCCGCTTCACCGTATGACCTTTACCGGGGTGAAAGAACAAGCCTGACCAACTGCTTAGCACTTTCGAAGGAGGGGAGTCCATGTTATCCACGTCGCAAATCATGTCGTCTTTCGTGCAAAAGACACCTTCGGCAAACGTCAAGCCGGTAGAGCTGACGCCCGGACAAGTATTCAAAGGCACGGTGGTCAAGCATTATCCGGACCAAATGGCGCTGGTCCAGATCGGCGGAATGCAGGTTCAGGCCAAGCTGGAGGCGAATCTCGAAGCGGGTCAAAAGGCGTGGCTGCAGGTTCAGCCTTCGAACGGAGTCGTAACCTTGAAAGTGCTGGACACGTCTGCGGAAGCGACAGGAAAGGAAGCATCGCTGGAAAGCTTGATGCGTTCTCTCGGCATTGCGGAGACAAAAGAAAGCAAGGCAATCGTACAGGCGCTCGTGAACGCCAATTTGCCTGTCACCAAGGAAATCGCCCAGGCTTTTTCGCAGGTGGCGCAGCGCATCGGGATGGATGACAGCACAGTCGATGCGTTTCTTTTGGCGATGAAGCGGAATTTGCCGCTGACGCCAGATTCGGTTTCGGGACTGAAGGCGTTTGTGTCCGGCAAACCGCTGGGCCAGGCGATTCAGCAGTTTTTGCAGGAAGCGACGTTGTTTTTGAACCAGGAGGAAAATGCCGCCAAGCAGCCTGGACAGCCTTCCGCTTCCGGCACAGGGGCACCGTCTGGCGCGATGAGCGCGGATGTTCGGCAAGTGGTCGGCCAACTGAAAGAAAAGCTGGCTGCGCTGCCGTTGTTGCTGCCGACAGCGGAAAGCGCGGAAGGTGCGGCTGTCTCCACCAAACCAGTCGCGCAAGGAAATGCAACCAGTCAAGGCACAGCGCAAGCGGCGGCAGGCAATGCCAGCCAGTCCACTCTCCAAGCGCTTTCTTTAAACGCGCAAGGGACGGCGTCCAACGCTTCTGTAGCTCCCGGATCAATCGGACTACAGGCGGCGGGAGCGCAAGTGCCAGCCAGTCAGCCGTCTGACGGTACGGGAAAAGCGACCAGCCTGCCAGGTGCTGTGCCACTCGCAGGGGCGGGTGAAGCGCCTTCCAGCGCAGCTTCGGCAAATGCCATGCGCCAAGCGAGAGCTGTGCCTGAGCAGACAAGCTCCGCTTTTCCAGCGGGAGCAGCTTTGGAAGGGACGAAAAACAGCCAGCAGCCGTCTGGACTTTTTCCCCAGCAAAATCAGGGGCCAAATATCGAGCTTCCCGCTACAGCCAGGCCAATCGCCACCCCCGGCGGACAACAGGCGAATGGCGCAGTGCAGCCGCCTGTGACGGGGACTGTAACAGGCTCGCCCTCCGCCAACCCGCTCGTCGAACTGTTTCGACACTTGGGCATCAACCATGAACGCGAATTGATGGGCCAGGCGCTTGGACAGCAACAAGCCGATCCGGGAGCGCGCAAGCAGCTCGAAACAGTGAAATCGTTGCTTTTGCAGATCAGTCAGGCGCCTGCGCAATCAGTGCCGACTGCGCTGCGCGAGGCAGCCGATCAGTTGCTGCAGCAAGTCACCGGACAGCAGTTGATGATGGTCCAGCCAGGCAGTCACACCTTGTCGCAAATCGTGCTGCAAATTCCGATTCGCCAGGCAGATGGCGAGGAGACGGCTTTTGTGCAGATCGAATCGAAAAAGCAGGGAAGCGGCAAGCTGGACCCGGAAAACTGCCGCTTGTTTTTCCATCTGGAGCTGAAAGGCATGGGGACGACGATGATCGACGTCGGAATTGTGAACCGGATCGTCAACCTGCAAATCTTCAATGATTCTCCTTGGCTGGAAGCACTGGCCCAGGGGACGAAGGAGCAGTTTGCGAAGCAATTGCACGACGTGGGCTATCATTTGTCCGCCATGCGCATTCAGCCAGTTCCCGACAGGCAGAGCAGCAAGCCGGGAGCGAGCCAGGCCAAAGGAGCGATTTTTGCCGATTACAAAGGGATGGATGTGCGCGTATGAACCAATCCGGCACCCCTGACAACAAGCGCAAGCAGGCTGTAGCCCTCAAATACCAGGCTGGCGCCATGGAAGCGCCAAAAGTGGTCGCAAAGGGGAAAGGCTTCGTTGCCGAGAACATGCTGAAAACGGCCAAGGAGCACGACATCCCTATTCAGGAAGACCCTTCTCTCGTAGAAGTGCTGGGGAAGCTGGATTTAGACCAGCAGATTCCCTCTGAGCTGTATCAGGTAGTGGCGGAAGTGCTCGCTTTCGTGTACCGCCTGGACAAAGGGGGAGCCAAAAGATGAGCAACCGCCGCAGACTTCTCGGACAAAAAGGCGAGCAGCTCGCGAAGCGTTATTTGCTGCAAAAAGGGTACGAGATCGTCGCGCAAAATATACGCACGAGACAGGGCGAGATTGACCTGATTGCCCAGGATGGCGAAACGCTTGTCTTTGTAGAGGTGCGCACCAGGAGCAGTCTTGCCTGCGGCACGGCTGCCGAATCCGTGACGTGGAGGAAAAGACAGAAGCTGCGTGAGCTGGCTGTCGCTTATTTGCAGGCGCAGTCGCGGCATGTGCCGTCCATTCGCTTTGACGTCGTCGCCATTTTCCAGCCCGCCTCGGCCGATGGCGAGCAAGCAGCGACGACGATCGAGCATTTTGTGGGGGCTTTTTAAAAAAACGGGCTCCAGGCTACCTGGATAATGGGGATATGTCTACAGCAAGGGTCACCGCACCTGCGTACAATGTACTGTACTCGACGCGATGAAACTCCTCCAAGCATCATCATTCGCCTTCCAGGCATAGGCTGGAAGGCATTTTTTCTTTTTTCCGGCATAAGCCACAAGTCCGATCAGCCTGTGTTGCCAAACGAAAGAAACGATTGCCTTTCGCGCTAAATTAAAGTTTTTTAGAAAAACAAATGTTTTTCAAAAAAACTTGTGATTCAATGTGACATTTTTCCATTTCATTCGTCTTACTTGGTGAAGGAAACAATGTGGAGGGTAAAACATGAAGCTGACAAAAAGCAAGGTAATGAAAAACGTCTCACTCGCTGTCGCAGCTATTTGCGCCGTTCAGTTTTCCGTAACGGGCATTGCGTCTGCACAAGTATCCACAGCCCAAGCTGCGAGCAGCTATGTAGCGAAAGCCGATGCAAGCGGCCTTGAGGCAAGCTCGTATTATGCGGAAGTAACCATCGGGCAGCCGCTGACCTTGAAAGTTACATACAATGGCCGCCCGCTGGATGGCGCGCTTGTAAGCTGGACAACTTCCAACAGCTCGATCGCAACGGTTCGCAATGGAGTCGTAACCGGATATAAGACAGGCATGGTCATCATTAACGGGAAATACAACGGCGATTCGATCCGCATCCGCGCTTCCGTCATCAAAGAGCCGACATTGGAAGCATCCAGCACTTCGGTAAGCCTGAAAAAAGGCGATACGAAAACGGTTTCCCTCCAATACGGAGGCAAAGCGCTTTCCGGCCTCGATGCATACTGGGTATCTTCTGATGAATCGGTGGCGACGGTAAAAAGAGGCGAAATTACGGCGAAAGCAAACGGTACCGCAGTTATAACGGCTGAGTACAAAGGAAAGTCCATCAAAATTAACGTGAAAGTGTCCGGCAATCAATCCGGCAAGCTCGAAGCCAATGAGAGCAAAATTTCGCTGAAAAAAGGCGAGAAAGAAACGATCAAGCTCACCTATGATGATGAAAAGCTCGCTGGATCGAAAGCAACCTGGAAAACATCCAAATCTTCCGTAGCAACTGTATCGGATGGGGTCATCACGGCGAAAGCCAAAGGTACGGCAACCATCACAGCGGAATACAAAGGCTACAAGGTAGAAATCGAAGTCAGCGTCGACAACGGCAGCTCGGCTTTGCTGGAAGCAAACGAGACTAAGCTGAAGATGAAAAAAGGCCAGGAAAAAACGATTACCCTCCGCTATGACGACGAAAAGCTCAACGGCTCCAAAGCAGAGTGGAAAACATCCAAATCATCTGTAGCGACTGTTGACGACGATGGCGTTGTCACAGCGAAAAAGAAAGGGACCGCAACGATTACGGCTACGTACAAAGGTGAAAAAGTCGAAATCGAGGTTACGGTAGGCGACAAAGGCAGCAGCCTGCTGGAAGCGGACGACACCAGCCTGAGCCTGAAAAAAGGGGATTCGGAAACGATTACGTTGACCTATGATGGAACAAAGCTCACCGGCTCCAAAGCGAGCTGGAGCACGTCCAAGTCTTCCGTAGCTACCGTTTCCACGAGCGGCAAAGTGAAAGCGAAGGCGAAAGGAACGGCAACGATTACAGCCAAATACAAAGGCGAAGAAGTAGAGATCAAAGTAACGGTAAAATAATAACGCCCGCGAAAACGCTCGCTGAATCCAGACCATCTGGTTCAGCGAGTTTTTTTTAGGTCCGCACACAGTAGCCGGATGAAGACGCACTTGCTACAATCAGGAAAGACGGTAAAAATTCGGACGACACGTCAGCGTTTGTTTTGCGCTCGCGACTGTCGGGAAGGGGATGGCAGATGCAGGAACTCATCAGGCAAAAGCTGCTGGAAATCGAAAAAGAACACGAGCTGAAGGTGCTGTTTGCCGTCGAGTCCGGGAGCCGTGCCTGGGGCTTTCCTTCGCAGGATAGCGACTATGATGTACGGTTTGTGTACGTGAAGAAGCCCGAGTGGTATCTTTCCATTGATGACAAGCGGGATGTCGTGGAGCTGCCCATCGATGAAACGCTCGATATAAGCGGCTGGGATATACGAAAGGCGTTGAAGCTGTTTCGCAAATCCAATCCGGCTCTGCACGAATGGCTGGCTTCCGGTATCGTTTATCGGGACGAGCTCGGATTTCGCGCGGAACTGATTCAGATGCGCAACGAGTTGTTCTCGCCCAAAACAGCGATGCTCCACTATTTGAGCATGGCGAATGGAAACTACCGCAAGGATTTGCAGGGTGACCACGTGCGGATCAAAAAATATTTTTACGTCCTGCGCCCGATCTTGGCTTGCGAATGGATCGAAAAGTACAGGACAAACCCTCCGCTCCTGTTTCAGCAGTTAGTAGCCGAGCTGGTGACAGATGCGGACCTGCGGCGGGAAATAGACGAGCTGCTGCACCGGAAAATGGAGGGAGACGAGCTTGATCTGGAACCGAGGATAGATGTGATTCACGCGTATATCGACGACAGACTGGAAAGACTGAGCGCCTGTGCGAGCGAATACGCAGGCAGCATGCCCGATCAGACGGCCAGGCTGGACGAGCTGTATCGCCGCTATTTGCGCTTGGCCTGGCCGGAGTGATGCGAGTGCCGTAGGAGCAGCGAAAAGAGCACAGGGATGGGGGAGCAGCCAATGACAAAGCTGCCTGAGCATACCCGCGAGGAACTGAAGCGCAAGGACAAGTTGGGCGAGCCTGCAAAGTCCGCAAAGCCCGCATGTGTCCAAGCGACCGCCTTCATGCAGCGAAACACCACTTGCTGGGAGCCAGGCGTGACGGAGAGAGGTTCGGCAGCAGCGTGTTCAAAGCGTTTGCATCCGACAGACTTTCCAGCCTGCAAGCGATTTGTCATTGCTCCTTACGTCGGGGCTGGAGTGATTTTGCTTGGCATGAGCCGGGAGGAAGCGGCCGATGCCATGCAGTTCATTCCGCGACCATTTCGCACGTTTCAGCAGCCTTTGGACAGTGACGATTTCTCGTGTTGCTTTGTTTCCTACAAACCTCCCGGCGTTTGTGAGGCGGTGGAATTTCATCCGAATGTTGAAGTTCTTTTTTACGGAAAAAATTTGCTGGGGCAGCCGTATCAGGAAGTAGAAGCGTTCGTTCGGGAGCATGATCCTGATTGGCAAGCGACAGGCGACGGTTTTACTTCGTTTCGCTACGGCTTTGGCGTCTACGCTCCCTATGCGTTTGAAGACGTGTGCCAGCCTGTGGAATCTGTCATCGTCTTTGAAAAAGGCTACTACGCGCAAGCACCTGGAAGCGGCTAGATTGTAGCGGACGCATTGAAAAGCAAGCTCACAGTCGATTGCCCGCCAATTATTTGGTATAATGCCGTAGGTACATACGATCTTTTCCAACCATTATTTTTTCGTGCAAAGTGAGGATTTCCATGATGAAGAAGCTGGTACTCGTATTAGACGTAGAAAAAGCAGACAAAATCGACATGCAAAAGCTGGCCGACTCGATGTCGGAAGCCATTCAAACTGTAGAGGGCATCGTCTTGCACGACCTCGTCATGTTTGACAACGACGAAAACAATGCCGACAAGCTCATTGCCAATGTGAAAAAGGAGCTTTCCTAAAACGAACAGCGCTGCGCCGCGCAAGTGACGGCTTGCCGCCAGGGTGTAGCGGCTGCAGGGACAAAAGAACAGCCATGCCAAGACTCGCGTATTGTGTAGCGGGTCTTTTTGTGTTTGGACAGATTTGTTGCAAGACACAGCCAGTTGCAAGAGAAGGGAGGCAGTCTGTGAGAAACGGATATGCGGCAGGTTTGGAAGATTTTCTGCCGCTGCGATAAACTTTCGTACTCAGCTTGCTTTTCCACTTGCGCTAAACCTGCGTGTACCTCGCTTTCATTCTCACTGCTGAGCTAAACCTGCGCACCTCGCGTTTTCATTCCCGCCACTGTAATAAACTTGCACATCCCTGCTATCTTTTCCTACGCTACTAGCAAAGGGGGAGAGAATATGTACGCATGCAGCTTTTCCGGGACTGTTCTCGGCATAGACGGGATGATTGTGAGCGTGGAAACGGACATTGCCAATGGACTGCCGCAGTTCGACCTGGTCGGGCTGGGCGGCTCTGCCGTGAAGGAAGCGAGGGACCGCGTTCGTGCTGCCTTGCGCAATGCAGGCTACGATTACCCGATGCAGCGAATTACGGTCAATCTGGCGCCAGCGGACCAGCGCAAGGAAGGCTCTGGCTTTGACCTGGCCATCGCGTTTGGCATTTTGCTTGCCTCCAAACAAATACTGCCCCGCCCAGAGCGAATTTTGATCCTCGGAGAGCTTGCCCTCGATGGCTCCCTGCGTCCCGTGCCGGGCGTTCTCCCCATCCTGCTGGAAGCGACGAAGGCAGGCTTTACCCACGTCATTTTACCCGAGGCAAACGCCGCCGAAGCGCATCTGGTCGAGATTATCGTCTTGCCCGCCGCCAATTTGACGGAAGCGGTGCAGTATTGGAAAGAAGGACTACAGCCCAAAAATCCGCAGGCTGCGGCGTCTGCATCAACGCGGACTAGCCAAACCCCTGTGACCCCGCAGGCACCGGATTTTGCGCATGTGTACGGCCAGCGCTTCGTCAAACGCGGGCTGGAGATCGCGGCAGCCGGTTTTCACAACGTCATTCTGGTCGGACCGCCCGGCTGTGGCAAGACGCTGCTGGCCACCTGTTTGCCAGGCATCATGCCAAAAATGACGACGGACGAATCGTACGAGGTCACGAAAATATACAGCATTGCAGGACAACTGAAGCGCGAGGGCGGACTCATCCAAGAGCGGCCGTTTCGCGCTCCGCATCATACGATTACAGCTACAGCTCTGATCGGGGGAGGGGCACAAATTCCCCGACCGGGCGAATGCAGCCTCTCGCATGGCGGGATTTTGTTTTTGGACGAGATGCCCGAGTTTTCCCGTCACGTCCTTGAGGTGCTGCGCCAGCCACTGGAGGCAGGGATTGTGACGATTGGCCGCGCCAAGCAGGTGTTTTCCTTTCCGGCGAGATTTTTGCTGATCGGCTCGTGCAATCCTTGTCCGTGTGGATTTTTCGGCACCCGGGAGAAGCAGTCGTGCTCCTGCTCCCCGCAACAAATATACAAATACCGCTCCAAGCTGTCCGGGCCGCTTTTGGACCGGATTGACCTGCATATCGAAGTCCCGCGTGTGCCCGTACAACTGTTGCACAACCGCTCCATGGAGGAATCGTCGCGGGACATTCAGGCGCGAGTAGAACGGGCGCGCGCCATTCAATGCGACAGATATCGGCATCGCCCCGCCAGCCCCTTCAATAGCATGATGAACGCCGAAGAGCTGCGCAACTACACCAAACTGGACAAAGAAGGACAAGAAATGTTGCAGCTTGCGTTTGAGACGCTCGGTCTGAGCGCGAGAGCCTACGACAGAATCGTCAAGGTAGCGCGAACGATTGCAGATTTGGAGGGAGCAGCGAAGATTGAGGCCGCGCACGTCGCGGAGGCGATTCGGTACAGGGCGTTGGACAGAGGGGTGCCGTTTTGACCGCGTGCAGTAGGTGGGCAAGTGCGGTTGAGCGCTTTGGCACGCAACCGCTGCAAGCAACTACAACACCTACTGCAAGCACCTACCCAAACATCTAGCTACAAACCTCATTCTGGCAAACAAGCGCAAGCGAATACTCTCTGTACCGCTTGGCAAACGCCTTGCTTAACCCAAGCCTTTTACAAATCGCCTTTTTCTAAGCAACACGAAAACCCAGCTTCACTCACCCCATACCCAACCACTAAAACTCACACAACCGTAACGACATAAAAAACAAAGCTGGCACAATCAGACGGCTCCCACGGACGGCAGTACTTGAACGAAAGCGAAGTCACACCCCGGCGCAGCGCCCGAAAAGTGAACCGCTGCTGACCGCCTTGCCCAATCCGAGCGGGCTGCGAAGGCGGAACAAATTCACTGGATTGCAGAAACAGAAACGTCTCGTCCACCGAATTGGACAGTGCCCACTGGTACCCAGTCGTCGGATTTGCGTCGAGCGTGACCGCAAACGGCTGGCCGCTCTGCACCTGAAGCGTATAAGTCGAGATCATCGCCATTTTCATCATCCTTTCCTCTGCAAAACACCTTTCCCCAAACTGTATGAAAAAAACGGCAAAGTGCCTAAGCAATCCGAGTGGAGAGCGGCGAAAGGAGAGCAACTGGAGAGCGACAAAGCCAAAAATAATTGTTCCATATAGGAAAAAACGGCATGCCTCGCGCAGAAAATTATGCCGAGCTATCCAAAAGCTGCTTTTTTTTCAGCAGAAATTTAGTATGATTTGGAAAGGGATATGCAAAACAATGGCGAATAACTAGGAACAAAGACATATGTTGTCGAATAGACTGGAGATTTTGTGATCTCTTTTACCTAGTTTTCGCGCCGAAAACTTCTAGGGTTTGCGGTCTTACTGGTCGTTGAACTTCCCAGCACTTCCAATGAATTGGGCGTACATCCTATGCACCTCACACTTGGGAAGCTTTCTCTGTGTTCATATTTGCTAGGAAAGGGAAAGGAAAATTGATGGAGAGCATTGCGGAACTATTTGAGAAAAGAGAGTATTATCATGCGTTTCAGCCCATATGCCAATTCCCTGATAAAAAAAGAATAGGGTATGAGGTGCTGCTCCGCAGCAAAGCGGGACTAAACCCGGAACTGTTGTTTTCGATGGCCAAGGAAAAAAGAAAGTTGCCGGAGCTGGATACCCAGTCATTTCGGCATGCGCTTTTGTCTTTTCTTCGTTCATCCAAGGAACACACCCAGGAGCTCCTGTTTGTCAATATTTTTCCGTCCACGATCGTGGAAGATTCGTTTCCGGGATTCATCGAGGAAATCAAGCAAGCTTTTTTTCCGTATTTGAAAAGAATCGTACTGGAAATAAACGAATCGATCATGGAAGGGGAATGCTGGCATGAGCCCGTTTTTACCAATCGCATTGGCGAATTGAAAAAGATGGGTTTTTTGATCGCGTTAGATGATGTAGGGGATGCAGCAAATATTTTTCATAAAATAACTGATCTTTCGCCTGATTTCATCAAAATCGATCGTTTCTATTCCAAGGAGCTTTCGACTTCGCAAGAAAAACAGACAGTCGTCAAGCTGTTTGTTGACTTTTGCAAGTACGAACCTCAACTCATTCTTGAAGGAGTTGAAGAAGAAGAAGATTTTGCTTGCGCCTCTTCATTGGGAATTGCAATGGGACAAGGATACCTTTTTGGGAAACCAGATCGCCTGCGAGAAGATTAAGAGGGGAGAGCAGAATTGGAGGAATTACTGATGTTTGGTGATAGTAGCGTATATTCTAGGAAAGCCACTCTTTCCTTAAAAATATCCGAGTTTGAAGTCCCTCCGATGCAGGATATGCTGATTATCGGCAGAAAAGCGCCGATCGGACCGGAAGCAGTACGGAGGATGGCAGAGGCACTGTCTCCGGAGCAGTTTACCCTGCTGAAAATCGATCATCCGAAGATCGAGGCGGTGTTGCTGAGAAACTCGCTCCTGCAGATGATGGACGAAAAACTGCTGATGAAAATTATTCTTGAGGAATCAGAGCGGATGATTAGCGAATCAATGGTGTTGCGTTCTGAGCTGAAAATTGCGTTGTCTGTACAGCGAGAGGTGGATTTGCTATGAACATCTCCGAAATCATGAACCCGACGATCCATTCCATTTCCTCTGACAAATCCGTTTCCCATGCTGCAAGGCTCATGAGTGAGTATCAGATGGATTCGCTGGTCGTCATTGACCATGGAGAGGTCGTAGGTTTAGTGACTTCCCGAGATGTCCTGACTGCGCATCCAAACCGGATTGTCGCCGATGCGATGTGCAATCAGGTGCATTACCTGCTGGCGGATCAAAACATTTGGGAGGCGCACCATTACTTTCTCAATGAAAATGCCAGACTGGCGATTATCCTGGACGACGAGCAAATAAGCGGGATGATTACGAAAGAAATCGTGGAAATGCAAATTGCCCAATACAAAGACCCGCTGTCCGGTCTGTATCGGGCGCCTTATATCCAGTTTATCGGGGAGAGCTATTTGCAGAAAAAAATTCCGTTTCACCTGCTGTTCATCGATTTGAACGATTTCGGCAGAATTAACAAGCAATACGGGCATCCTTTCGGCGATGACGTCATCCGGACTTATTCGGCTGTGCTTTCCTCGATCGCCGAGGATCAGGGAGATCATCTGTGTCGGTATGCAGGGGATGAATTTGTCTTGATCTCTACTGCTCCTGACGCGCTCGTCGAGCAGTATATCGAGCTGATTTCGCGTCCGACCGACGTGCTGGACATCACGGTTTCGGCCGCAGTCGGCCATGTGAACGGCTACAGTGAGCCTGATTTCTTCGCCCACTCCTGGAGGGAACTGATCGCGCAAGCAAGCCTTGCCTCGTCTGCGATCAAGGCACAGAAGACGGCGTCTACGTTTTCCTGATCGTTACGTAAGCACGCTGCTGGATAAGGGCATGGTTACAGGCACACACTTTGAGTAAGCCGCCCGCTAAAAAAGGGGCAACTGAAACCGCCGCAAAGTTCATTCGTATTACATATTGTCAGAGTGAAATGAATTCGGTTAGAGGAGGCCTTTTCCATGATTATTACCACAACCAGCACGTTGCAAGGTAAAGAAATTGAAGCCTATTTGGATATCGTCAGCGGAGAAGTCATCATGGGGGCGAACGTGGTCCGCGACTTTTTGGCAGGAATCACGGACATCATCGGTGGCAGAAGCGGCTCCTACGAAAGCAAGCTGGCAGAAGGACGCGAAATGGCGCTGCAAGAAATGAAGGAAAAAGCGCGCGCGCTCGGGGCAAACGCAGTCGTTGGAGTCGACCTCGACTTCGAAACGCTCCGAGAAGGCATGATGATGGTCATCGCGACTGGAACCGCTGTTCGAGTAAAATAAGCCGGCAAATGCCCGGCTTTCTTTTTTTGTGCGAACACTTGCGAGCGCTTCAAGCCAATGAGAGCGAGAGCGAAGCGAGCGACGTTCCCCGACTGGTGTAAACGGTGCTGGTACGAAAAGCTGACGAAAGGGCGCCTCGCCTCTTCGCACGGCGTATAGAGGAAGCGGCGACAAAAGGGTGATGAACGTGTCTGTAGCAGATACACTGATAGAGCTGGCGCAAAAAATCAAAGCGAATCCGAAGCCGATCCGCAACTTTTCTGCCGTCTATCATTTTGTGCTTGCCGGAAAAGAGGGCGGTACGTACGAAATCAAATTTGCCAATGACGAAGCGACCTATCGCCTCGGGGCTACCGAACAGGCGGGCTGTACGCTGGAATTGTCCGATGAAAATTTCATCAAACTTGTCCGTGGTACACTCAATCCTGCCGCAGCTCTTGTCACGGGCAAGCTGAAAATAAAAGGGGACATGGGACTGTCTTTGAAGCTTCAAACATTGCTGTACGCCTACCAGTCCCGCCCTGAAAAAGCAGGAAACTAGACGGCGGCGCCTGTCTTTTGGCGGGCGTTCCGCTGTCGCTTTCCGGGCGATTGCATAAAAAAACTGGTCAACCTCCAAATAGTTGCGTTAAAATTATGACCAAACAATGACAAGGATTCCAAACAAAAGAACGAGGGAAAACATGCGCCATATTTGTTCCTTACTCGCCGTTGT
Organism: Brevibacillus sp. NSP2.1; assembly: GCF_000470975.2. Lineage (NCBI taxonomy): Bacteria > Bacillati > Bacillota > Bacilli > Caryophanales > Paenibacillaceae > Brevibacillus > Brevibacillus sp. NSP2.1. Next base: position 2,321,862 of record NZ_CP048274.1, read on the forward strand.
CCATGAACTGACAGAACAATCTGTGCGTTTCGACTTGTACCAGGAGATTCGAAGGTCTACGGTTGACCGAGAGCTGCTGCGGCAAAATGCCCAGTTGCCTAGGCACTATTTTGACTTTTTGTTTCATTCCGGCGTCCTGGAAGTGGAGAACGATCCCCCTTATCAACCGGGGATTACGAAGCCTGCTTCCATCGGAATGAACATTCGATCACTCGGCGGCAATGTATTGTTTGACATGTGCTTCGCTCCACAGACGTATAAATTATGGCAGAATACAGATGCGAGTCTGGAAGACCTGTCTTTGCCGGCTGATATCTTTGAAGAGTACGTATATCGCTTGGGGGCGATCAGCAGGTTTCGCTATCTCGGGCGGGTAGACGATCCGCTCGTGGCAACCTCGCTTGGCGAAAACGACATGATCGAATTCAAGCGCGACTTTTTGCTGTCCAAAGGCGGAATTATTAAAACTGTCGTAGCATTTGCCAACTCGAACAACGGCAATCTCTTTTTGGGGATTACGGATGAAGGTACCATTTGCGGCATCGATCACGAAATCGAGCAATACGGCGACCCGGATAAATACATTTTGGCCATAACACAGTACATTCAGGACAAAACATCGCCATTTTTAACCCCTTTTCCTAAAATCTCCCTGAAAAAAGTGGACGGCAAGCATGTCGTCGCGATTTTTGTGGAGGTTTCCTCCGAGCTGATTTGCGGACTGGATAAAAACGGTGAGAAGTACGTTGTCATCCGCACGAACAATCGCTCGGTTGTGGTCAAAGACCCGCACCAAATAGGCGAAATTTACGTCAAACGAAAACTTGGCAGTGAGATCAGCCGACGATTGGGACTTTTGTAGAATCATCGGGCACGATTGATACTCGAAGGAGGGTGCTGCATGGTATCGTCTTTGCGTGCTTACCTGTTAATTGTGATGGTCGCAAGTATGATGATTTCCGGTTGTGCGCAGCCTGACAAGGTGCCGGCCGACATGAGTAACCGTATCGAGAAAGAGCTTGGTGCGGTAGAAAAGGTAACCGTCATGTCAACAGATGGGCAGGAAGTGATGCTGGATTTGCCGACATTCATGAAGGAGCTGTCTGGGCAAGGCAAAGATTTGCAGCTTTCAGAAACAGCCTTGAAGCAGGAAGACGTGCGCTTTACGCTCGTGCTCTACCGCAAGCAATTAGCCCCTCTCGTCGTGGCCGTCGGAGAAGGAGCCAGCCAGTTTGGCGAAAATACATATCGCGGTGCAGGCGCTGTCGCTTTTTATCACTGGATTCAAAAGCTGACAGGAAAAGGACTGCTGTCGCAAAAAATCGACACGGTCCTGCTCTCGGCTGAGGACCTCGCCAAGACACGGGTGCTTGGCGAGACGGAGATAGAAGACATCCGCAAGACGTTGGCAGCGGCTGTGCCAGAGACGGGAGCGAGCCTCAAGCAGTATCCGCTCTACCCGAATTATCGCTTGCGCATCAATTCAGCAGAAAGGCCGCTGGAAGTGACCGTGCTGACCCCTACCTTAATCAGTGTGCCGTTTGGAAAAGAAACCCACACGTTTCACTTGGACGGCGGGCTGTTTTCCAAGCTGACAGAATGGATTTCGCCAACGGACAAGAAGGAAGAAAAACAGCTCGAGCAGCTATTCAAGGCGAGCCGGATTCGGATTGCCGCAACAGGTGCGATGGCTGTAGAGAGCCTTGAACTGGAAGTCCGAAAAACGACCGTGGAGCAAGGGATTGCGCACCAGGCCGTGCGTCTTTTGCAAACGGCAGAGCTGCTGAAGGAAGCACCGAAAGATCCGGGACCGGAGCAGTATCGCTTGTTCTTTACCGTCAATGGGAAAGAGCGCGAAGTCATTTGGTATGCCAAGTATTTTCAATTGGATGCAAATTGGTTCACTCACAATGAAATGGCCGAAGCGCAGTGGAAATTGTTGCAAAGTCTTAGAAAATGATGGGTTTTCCTCATGAAGTTTCGAAGTTCTGGTCACGATAAAGAGAACATATTACTACCACTTTTGCAATTTTTGTCGTAGAATAGTTACGTTGCACTGATAGTGGAGGCTTTCGACCGGAAGAAGACAGATGTCTTTGTGCCGGTCTAAAAGCTTGCCGATCTTTATCTGCCATAGGAGGATGGAGAATGAACATTCATGAGTATCAAGGTAAAGAGATACTTAAGCAGTACGGTGTAAAAGTTCCTGAAGGTCGCGTAGCTTTCACAGTGGATGAAGCTGTTGAAGCGGCGAAAGAACTGGGCACCCAGGTTGTTGTCGTAAAAGCGCAAATCCACGCTGGTGGCCGCGGTAAAGCTGGCGGTGTAAAAGTGGCAAAAAACCTGGATGAAGTTCGTACATATGCCAGTGAAATTCTTGGCAAAGTGCTGGTAACTCATCAAACAGGTCCGGAAGGCAAAGAAGTAAAACGCCTCTTGATCGAGCAAGGCTGCGATATTAAAAAAGAATACTACGTGGGTGTCGTTGTTGACCGCGCAACAGGTAGCGTTGTCATGATGGCTTCTGAAGAGGGCGGTACGGAGATTGAGGAAGTAGCAGCGCAAACTCCGGAAAAAATCTTCAAAGAAGTAATCGATCCGGTAACGGGCCTGAACGCGTTCCAAGCGCGCCGTCTGGCTTATGCGATCAACATCCCGAAAGAACTCATCAACAAAGCAGCTAAGTTCATGATGAGCCTGTACCAAGCATTTGTTGAAAAAGACTGCTCTATCGCTGAAATTAACCCTCTCGTTGTTACTGGCGACGGTGAAGTAATGGCACTCGATGCCAAACTGAACTTCGACAGCAACGCTCTCTACCGTCATCCTGACATTGTAGCTCTGCGCGACCTGGATGAAGAAGACGAGAAAGAAATCGAAGCGTCCAAATACGATCTGTCCTACATCGCCCTCGATGGTAACATCGGTTGCATGGTAAACGGTGCAGGTCTTGCAATGGCTACCATGGACATCGTGAAATTTTACGGTGGAGATCCTGCCAACTTCCTCGACGTAGGCGGCGGTGCTACTGAAGAAAAAGTAACCGAAGCGTTCAAAATCATTCTGCGCGACGAAAAAGTAAAAGGCATTTTCGTTAACATTTTCGGCGGTATCATGAAATGTGACGTCATTGCAAACGGCGTAGTGAATGCAGCGAAACAAATCAAGCTGGATAAACCGCTCGTTGTGCGTCTCGAAGGTACAAACGTAGACCTCGGTAAGAAAATCCTTAACGAATCCGGTCTGAACATCGTTGCGGCTGAATCCATGGCTGATGGCGCTGAGAAAATCGTATCCTTGGTAAAGTAAGCAATTGCGAGTAGATACGTAAAAAAAGGTGGGAAAAAAACGCGATGAGTATTCTCGTTAATAAAAATACAAAAGTAATTACACAAGGGATTACCGGTGCAACAGGTTTGTTCCACACTCGCGGAGCCGTTGAATACGGTACACAAATGGTTGGCGGCGTGACTCCAGGTAAAGGCGGAACCGAAGTAGACGGTATTCCAATTTTCAACACCGTAGCAGAAGCGGTAGAAAAAACAGGCGCAAATGCTTCCGTTATCTACGTTGCTCCTCCTTTTGCTGCTGACGCGATCATGGAAGCGGTTGACGCTGAACTGGATCTGGTCATCTGCATCACCGAAGGTATTCCTGTCCTCGACATGGTAAAAGTAAAACGTTACATGGAAGGCAAGAAAACCAAGCTGATCGGACCTAACTGCCCAGGCGTTATCACTCCAGGCGAGTGCAAAATCGGCATCATGCCAGGCTACATTCACACCCCTGGTAAAGTGGGTATCGTATCCCGCTCCGGTACCTTGACTTATGAAGCTGTACATCAAACTTCCACTCGCGGCATCGGTCAATCCACTGCTGTAGGTATCGGTGGCGACCCTGTAAAAGGGATGGAGTTCATCGATGTACTGAAAATGTTCAACGAAGACCCAGACACTGAAGCCGTTATCATGATCGGTGAAATCGGCGGTACGGCGGAAGAAGAAGCGGCTGAATGGATCGCGGCGAACATGAAAAAACCAGTGGTAGGCTTCATTGGCGGACAAACTGCTCCTCCAGGAAAACGCATGGGCCACGCTGGTGCGATCATCTCCGGCGGTAAAGGTACAGCCGCTGAGAAAATCGCGAAGCTCGAAGAGTGCGGCGTTCGCGTAGCGAAAACGCCAGCAGTAATCGGTGAAACACTGGTAGAACTGCTGAAAGAGCGCGGCATGCTGGAGAAAGTGTTGAACAAGTAATCGTTTTGATAGCAGAAGTGGACAGGCAGATGCTTGTCCACTTTTTCTTTTTTTGAAAGAGGCCGCTGTCTTTCGCTACAATAGCACTCGAAGCCGTCCAAGGTAACGCTTGGAATGCAAGGAGGGTGTTTGATGGGCAAACCGCAAATCAGTGAGCGAGATTGGCTGTATGTACTGGCGATGACACCGGGGTTGGGACGTCGAACAATCAGGAAAATTAGCGAAACAGCAGGGTCTTTTCAGAATGCTGTCGATCATTGGCTTTTGATCGGGGAAGAGTTGGGGCTTTCTGTCGAGCTTGTGCAACAAGTTGATATGCAAACAAATGCCGCGGCTGTCATGCACCTGTTAGCAAAACGGGAGGCGAGTCGGACTCGCTTTCTTTGCATCTTTGACGAAGACTATCCCTCCTTGCTGCGGCATATTCCTGACCAGCCGCTGACGCTGTTTTGCCGAGGCGATCGCAAGCTGCTTGCAGAGGCGGCCATCGGTGTTGTCGGCTCGCGCAAGCCAACGCCGTACGGCCGGGCGAGCTGCGCGTATTTGGTGAAAGAGCTGGTGCAGGCGGGGCTTGCGATTGTATCCGGTCTGGCCTATGGCATAGATGGCGAAGCGCATCAGACGGCGCTTGCGGCTGGAGGAAAGACCATCGCCGTATTGGGCTGCGGGCTGAATCATGTGTACCCGCCAAGGCATCAAACGCTCTACGAAAAAATTGAATCTTTTGGACTACTTTTGTCCGAATACCCGCCAGATACTCCGCCCGTCCCAGGGCTGTTCCCCGAGCGAAACCGCATTATCAGTGGACTAAGTTTGGGCGTAGTAGTCGTGGAAGCAGCAGAAAAAAGCGGATCGCTGATTACAGCGGACTGTGCGCTGGAGCAAGGACGCGACGTTTTTGCCGTTCCAGGCCCGATTTTTTCCTTGATGAGCGCAGGGCCGCATAACTTGCTCAAACAAGGAGCAAAGCTAGTAACAAGACCCTGCGATATCTTGGAGGAGTTGCCGCGGGCTTATGCGAGCGGTGCTGAATCAGCGTCTGTCGCCGGAAAAGGCAGCAGTTCCATGACGCTTACCGCAGAGGAAAGCGTGATTGTGGAGGCGATCACTTACGAAGGCGTGCACGTGGATGAGCTTGTACAGCAACTGGAGCCTGACCGGCGCAAAAACGTGCACCAATTGCTTGTCCGACTGGAGGCAAAAGGGGTGCTTGCGGCACTGCCAGGGGGGTATTTCGCGCGGCGCTAAGGCATGTTTGACCTTTCCCGGGAATCCCCTAAAGCTTGCAAGTGTTTGACAAATCGGATAAGCATATTTAATAATAGGGAAGATTCCTTACTAAAAGGGGAGGAAAAAAATGGCTGATACGCTCGTAATCGTAGAATCCCCTGCGAAAGCGAAAACCATTGGAAAATATCTGGGTAGCAAATATATCGTGAAAGCGTCCATGGGACATGTGCGCGACCTCCCGAAAAGTCAGATGGGGGTAGATGTCAATCATGGCTTTGAACCCAAATACATAACCATTCGCGGCAAGGGCGATGTACTCAAGGGCCTGAAGGATGCCGCCAAAAAAGTAAAGAAAGTCTATCTGGCAGCCGACCCGGATCGCGAAGGGGAAGCAATTGCCTGGCATCTGGCCCAATATCTCGGACTCGATTTGAACCAGCCGCTTCGCGTGGTGTTCAACGAGATTACCAAAGACGCGATCAAGGAAGCGTTCAAGCATCCGCGCCATATCAACATGGATTTGGTGAACGCCCAACAGGCGCGGCGTATTTTGGACCGGCTGGTCGGCTACAACATCAGCCCGATCCTGTGGAAAAAAGTGCGCAAAGGTTTGAGCGCCGGACGCGTCCAGTCTGTCACCGTCAAGCTGATTATGGATCGGGAGCGCGAAATCCAGCAATTCATTCCCGAAGAGTACTGGACGATTGCCACCAAGCTCGCAAGCAACGGCAAAGAGTTTGAGGCGAAGTTTTACGGCTATGAGGATGAAAAAGTCGAGCTGAAGTCGGAAGAGGACGTCAAGCGCGTGCTGGACAAAATGAAGGATCAGTCGTTTGTCGTGCAAAAGGTAACAAAGCGCGAGCGCAAACGCAATCCTGCACCGCCGTTTATCACCAGCTCTCTGCAACAGGAAGCCGCGCGCAAGCTCAATTTCCGTACCGCCAAGACGATGCGGATCGCCCAGGAGCTGTACGAGGGGATTGACGTCGGCAACAAGGAAGGCGCAGTCGGTTTGATTACGTATATGCGTACAGACTCGACCCGCGTATCCGAAACCGCGCAAAATGAGGCGAAAGAGTACATACTGGAAAAATTCGGCGCTGACTACATACCGGCAGAACCTCGTGTCCAGGTCAAAAAAGAAAACGCTCAGGACGCGCACGAGGCGATCCGCCCAACCTCGGTCGCACGTACGCCGGATGAGATCAAGGAATTTTTGTCGAGAGATCAACTGCGCTTGTATCGACTCATTTGGGAGCGGTTTCTGGCGAGCCAGATGTCTTCCGCTGTACTCGATACCATGAGTGTAGATATTGATGCAGGGGGCGTCATGTTCCGGGCGACTGGCTCGAAAGTGAAGTTCCCTGGATTTATGAAGGTTTATATAGAAGGAAATGATGACGGCACGGAAGAAGAGAGCTTCCTGCCGCCAATCGCTGAAGGCCAGACGCTGGAACAGCGAGAAATAACGCCGGCGCAACATTTTACCCAGCCGCCGCCGCGTTACTCGGAGGCGCGTCTCATCAAGACGCTCGAAGAAGGCGGCATCGGCCGTCCCTCTACGTACGCTCCAACGCTGGAAACTATTCAGAAGCGCGGCTATGTCGCGCTGGAGGAAAAGCGGTTCATCCCGACAGAGCTGGGCGAAATCGTCATTACGCTGATCGAGGAGTTTTTTCCGGAAATTCTCAATGCGGAGTTTACCGCCCATATGGAGTCCGATCTCGACGAAATCGAGGAAGGCACAGCGAACTGGGTTCAAATTCTCGATGCGTTTTACGGTGACTTTGCCAAGCGAGTGGCCGTAGCGGAAGAAGAAATGAAGGAAGTCGAGCTGAAAGACGAAGAGTCTGACGAGACTTGCGAGCTGTGCGGCCGCGTGATGGTCTACAAGCTCGGGCGCTTCGGCAAGTTCCTCGCTTGTTCCGGGTTCCCGGAATGCCGCAACACGAAACCGATCGTCAAAGAAACAGGGGTAAAGTGCCCGCAATGTGAAACTGGACACATTATCGAACGTAAATCTAAGAAGAGCCGTATTTTTTACGGCTGCAACCGATATCCGGAATGCGATTTTGTATCGTGGGACAAACCGATTGCCCGTCCTTGCCCGAAATGCGCAAGCCTACTCGTGGAGAAAAAGCGCAAGAAGCAAGGGGTTAGCGTTGTCTGCACCAAATGCGACTATCAGGAAGAAGCAGACTCCTGATTGGACGAGGTAGAATTTGTAGCTTGGAGGAAGAACAGCATGACAACACCAACTATTACTGTAGTAGGCGCGGGTTTGGCCGGAAGCGAGGCTGCCTGGCAAATTGCCAAGGCAGGCATTCCCGTCAAGCTGTACGAAATGCGGCCTAAGACCCAGACACCTGCCCATCATACCGACAAATTCGCGGAACTGGTCTGCAGCAACTCCTTGCGCGCGAACTCCTTGGCCAATGCCGTCGGCGTATTAAAGGAAGAAATGCGCCGTCTAGGCTCGGTCATTATCGAGGCTGCTGACCGTTGCGCCGTTCCGGCAGGGGGAGCGCTTGCGGTAGACCGGCATGAGTTTGCTGGCTATGTCACGGATGCTGTGAAAAATCATCCGCTGATCGAGGTTATCACCGACGAGATCACCGACATTCCCGCGGATGGCATCGTCGTCATTGCGACAGGACCACTGACATCGCCAGCGCTTTCCCAAAAGCTCAAGGAGCTGACTGGGGAAGAATACCTATATTTTTATGATGCTGCAGCACCAATTATCGAAAAAGACTCGATCGACATGAACAAAGTCTTCGTGGCGTCCAGGTACGATAAAGGGGAGGCTGCTTACCTGAACTGCCCGATGACGGAGGAAGAATTTAATCGCTTTTACGATGAGCTGATTGCCGCCGAAGCGGTTCCGCTGAAGGAGTTTGAAAAAGAAATTTTCTTCGAGGGCTGCATGCCGATCGAAGTCATGGCAAAACGCGGACGCCAAACGATGCTGTTCGGCCCGATGAAGCCTGTCGGTCTGACAGACCCGCGCACAGGCAAAAAGCCGTACGCAGTCGTTCAGCTTCGCCAGGACAACGGCGCGGCTACCTTGTACAACATCGTCGGCTTCCAGACCCATCTGAAATGGCCGGAGCAAAAGCGGGTGTTCTCGCTGATCCCTGGCCTGGAAAACTGCGAAATCGTCCGTTACGGCGTCATGCACCGCAATACGTTCATTAATTCGCCGAAGCTGCTGCGCCCTACGTATCAGTACAGGGAGCGGGACACCTTGTTTTTTGCAGGCCAAATGACAGGGGTGGAAGGCTACGTGGAATCTGCCGCTTCCGGACTGCTCGCAGGCATCAATGCCGCGCGTCTGGCAAAAGGCGAAGAGCTGATCGTGCTCCCGCCGGAAACGGTCATGGGCAGCATGGCGCGCTATATTACGACGGCGGATCCGAAACATTTTCAGCCGATGAACGCGAATTTCGGGCTGGTTCCCGAGTGGCCAGAGCGCATTCGCAACAAGCGTGAGAAAAACGAAAAGCTTGCTGAGCGGGCGCTAGATACAATTCAGAATTTTACACAATAACGACACAATTAGCGTTGATATCCGAATTTCGTCTGTGTTACTATATAGGTGCTTCGAGGAGGGTGCATCCCATATGGACATTTCGCAACAAATTTCTGCGGATCTTGCGATGTTTACCCGTTATTTGCTAGTCGAAAAAAACGCCTCTCCTCATACGGTAAAGCAGTATATGGCAGATATCAGCGAATTTGTCTCCTTTATGGAACAGCACCAAATCTCTGCATTTGCTGCTGTTTCTTATTTGCATGGTCGCTCCTTTCTCGCGCACTTGGCGGGCAGGGGGTTATCCCGGCGAAGTATTGCGCGCAAGCTCTCGAGTTTGCGAAGCTTGTATCGATTTTTGTTGCGTGAAGGTCAACTGGAGCAAAATCCGTTCCAACTCGTTTCCACTCCGAAGATGGAGAAGAAACTCCCTTCCTTTTTGTATCCACAAGAAGTTCAAGCGTTTTTTGATCTGCCAGATACATCAACGCCTTTAGGAATACGCGATCGGCTGATATTTGAACTGTTGTACGCGAGCGGCATGCGAGTTTCTGAGCTGGTTACCTTGTCAGTCGACGATGTGAATCCGAGCATGGGCGTCGCGCTTGTATATGGAAAAGGGGCAAAAGAGCGGTATGTGCCTGTGGGAAGTTATGCCTGCGACGTTCTTAGGCAATACCTAGAGTATGGAAGAGAAAAACTGTTGGCCGGCAGAGTAGATCACGGCAACCTGCTGCTTAACTATCGCGGAGAGCCGTTGTCCGACCGCAGCGTCCGCCGGATTGTAGACAAATACGTAGATATGTGCGCTTCTCATTTGCGTGCTTCACCTCACACCTTTCGTCACACGTTTGCGACCCACATGTTGAATGGAGGAGCTGACCTCCGGACGGTCCAAGAGCTGCTGGGACATGTCAATGTCTCTACGACGCAGGTTTACACGCATGTGACCAAGGAGCGACTTCGCCATGTATATGACACCGCTCACCCGCGGGCTAACCCGAATAGTACAGGTTCCGCCAATCGGACATAACGGGAGGAATCAGTGATGGAACAGTTTCACGCAACAACCATATTCGCTATTACGCATAACGGGGCAACCGCGATGGCCGGTGACGGTCAGGTTACCTTTGGAAACAGCATGGTCATGAAGCATGGGGCCAAAAAAGTGAGAAGGCTCTATCGCGGAGAAGTTTTGGCAGGATTTGCAGGCTCAGTTGCCGACGCAATTACGCTGTTTGAAAAGTTCGAAGGCAAGCTCGAGGAATACCATGGAAACCTTCAGCGGGCTGCTGTTGAGCTGGCGAAGGAGTGGCGTTTGGACAAAGTTTTGCACCGCCTGGAAGCGATGATGATTGTCGGCAACAAGGATTACCTGCTGCTGATCTCCGGCAACGGAGAAATCATCGAGCCAGATGACGGGATTTTGGCGATCGGCTCTGGCGGAAGTTTTGCCCTGGCTGCCGGTCGCGCTCTGAAAATATACGCGCCGCACCTGAGTGCCCGGGAAATTGCAGAAGCATCACTTCGAACCGCTGCGGAGATTTGCGTGTTCACGAACAACAATCTTGTGGTGGATGAGTTGAATTGAGCAAAAGGGAGGAACTTCTGTGCTGAATCTTGAGCAATTAACTCCGCGTAAGATCGTAGAGCATTTGGACAAATACATCGTCGGGCAGGCACAAGCCAAGAAAGCCATCGCTGTGGCGCTTCGCAATCGCTATCGTCGGAGCCTTTTGCCGGAGCAGATGATTGACGAAGTGGTTCCCAAAAATATTTTGATGATCGGACCGACCGGGGTGGGGAAAACCGAGATTGCCCGCCGGATCGCCAAGCTGACCGGCGCGCCGTTTATCAAAGTAGAGGCGACCAAGTTCACCGAGGTTGGCTATGTAGGACGAGATGTTGAGTCGATGGTGCGCGATCTGGTGGAAGCCTCCATCCGAACTGTGAAGCAGGAAAAAGTGGAATCCGTCAAAGAAAAAGCGGAAAAGCTCGCCAACGAGGCGATCGTAAACGCATTGGTTCCATCCCGGAAACAGCAAAGCTCGTTCAAAAATCCGCTGGAAATGCTGTTCGGCGGACAACAGCAGCAAGAGCAAACGTCGCATGACCAGGAAGAAGCTTCCGTTCTGCAACAGCGCAGACAGGTGGCTTGGCAACTAGCGAATGGACAGTTGGAAGAACAAATGATCGAGATAGAGGTAGAAGATCAATCGCCAACGATGTTCGACATGTTCCAGGTTCCGGGTACAGAACAAATGGGGATGCAAATGCAGGATATGCTCGGCAGCTTGATGCCTAAACGGACGAAGAAGCGAAAATTGCGAATTAAAGATGCCCGAAAGGTATTAATTCAGCAGGAAGCGCAAAAACTGGTGGATATGGACGAAGTTACGCAAGAGTCGATCCGTCGGGCAGAGCAGCATGGCATTATCTTTATCGACGAGATCGACAAGATTGCAGGCAAGGACGGCCGTGGACCGGATGTATCCCGCGAAGGCGTGCAACGAGATATTTTGCCGATCGTGGAAGGTTCTACGGTTATGACGAAATACGGTCCGGTAAAAACCGATTACGTCCTGTTTATCGCGGCTGGAGCGTTTCACATGGCCAAACCGTCTGATTTGATTCCTGAGCTGCAGGGGCGTTTTCCGATCCGGGTTGAGCTGACGAGCTTGCGCGTCGAGGATTTTGTGCGAATTTTGACGGAACCGAAAAATGCGCTGCTCAAGCAGTATGTGGCTTTGCTGGAAACAGAAGGCGTGCGGGTAGAATTTACGCAGGAAGCGATCCAGGAGCTCGCGAAAATGGCTGCGGAAGTCAATCAGAGCACAGACAACATCGGTGCTAGACGCTTGCACACCATCCTGGAAAAGCTGCTGGAGGATCTCTCGTTTGAAGCCCCGGAAATTCATCTGGAAGTTGTGCAAATCACCCCTGATTACGTCCGGCAAAAGCTCGGATCGATCGCGGGGAACAAAGACTTGAGTCAATACATTTTATAATGATTGGGTAGGTAGTACACATACATTGGGAGGAAATACAGATGGATCTACTGTCGAAAACAAGAAGAATTAACCGCATGTTGCAAAAATCTGCGGGCCATGCTGTTAATTTTAACGAAATGGCGCAAGTGCTGAGTGACGTAATTGAAGCGAATACATTTGTCGTAAGTCGCAAAGGCAAGCTGCTTGGTTTTGCCATCCACCAGGAAATGGACAATGGCCGCATGCGCAAAATGCTGGAAGAGCGCCGCTTTCCAGAGGAGTACAGCCAAGGTCTTCTGAAAGTGGAAGAAACGTCCGCAAACCTGGACGTAGAAAGCCCTTACACTATTTTCCCGGTGGAGATGAAAGACGTATTCCGTTCCGGCTGGACGACTCTCGTTCCGATCATGGGTGGCGGAGACCGTTTGGGTACACTGATTCTCGGACGCATCAACGACCAGTTTGTGGACGATGACCTGATCCTCGCGGAAGTGGGCGCGACCGTAGTAGGAATGGAGATCCTGCGCGAGCGTTCGGAAGCGATTGAGGAAGAAGCGCGCAGCAAGGCTGTCGTGCAAATGGCAATCGGTTCCTTGTCCTACAGCGAGCTGGAAGCGGTTGAGCACATTTTTGAAGAGCTCGAAGGCAAAGAAGGCTTGCTCGTCGCTTCGAAAATTGCCGATCGCGTAGGCATTACCCGCTCCGTTATCGTAAACGCACTGCGCAAGCTGGAGAGTGCGGGCGTCATTGAATCCCGTTCCTTGGGAATGAAAGGAACTTTTATCAAAGTTTTGAACGAAAAACTGCTGCCTGAGCTGGAAAAGCTCAAAACTTCGTAAGGAAAATTGCAATAAAAGTTTAGTCAAAGTGAACTGAAAGGTATAGCGACATCGGTTGCTATACCTTTTTTCATGGGTATTTATACCCAGTTTCAACAATGTCCGACAAACCGCTTCCAGAAATTATCTATTGATTTTTTAGTGCTAGCCCACTTGTGACGCATTGAATATGGATTGCATGTCAAAACAAGTAAAAAACAGGGATTTAGTGCCATTGAATCATTTTGAAAGTCGCCATCAATAGGGGCTTTTTTCACTATTACGATTTTGCTATGATTGAATCGTAAATTGGATGTCGAAAATACAGGAATTATAGGCAGTTTTGTGGAAATGAATTGACACATAATTGGGGGAGAAGGCTATATGCTGGAGAGCTATCATCTGCAGGTCCTAGAGAGAGCGATGAATGCCGCGACGTTGCGGCACCGGACGATCGCGAACAATCTTGCCAACATCGATACCCCTCAATTCAAAAGTCAACAGGTAATTTTTGAGGGCTATCTGCAAGAGGAACTAAATGGGCAAATAGGAAATGGGAAGCTTGCGGCTTATCGCACCGATCAACGCCATATTCCATTTGGCAATGCCGGCGGGGTTGCAATGCCTCAAGTCGTTTCCAATCCGAATAGCTACGTGCAGAACAGCGGGAATGATGTCGATCTGGAAGCAGAGACAACAGAGCTGGCGAAAAACCAGATCTGGTACAGCGGCTTAACACAACTGACAGCAGGGCATTTCCAGAAGCTGCGCAGTGTCATTGAGGGTGGAGGGAAATAACGATGAGCTTGTTTCAAGGAATTAATACGAGTGCCTCTGCATTGACTGCCAATCGCTTGCGCCTGGATACGATCGCGTCGAATATTGCGAACGCAGAAACGACACGCGCGAGTTTTGTCGATGGCAAGTGGCAGCCGTACCGTCGAAAAATGGTCGAATTGTCACCCCGCTCGACCCAATCGTTCGACAGCTTTCTGCAGGCGGCAGTGGGAACTGTTTCTGGCAGTGGCGGAGAACAAGGGGTAAGAGTCACGGCCATTCAGGAGGACACCACGCCATTTAAACGCGTATATGACCCTGCTCATCCCGATGCGGATCAAGAGGGCTACGTGCTTTTGCCGAATGTCGATCCGATGAAGGAAATGGTCGACCTGATCTCGGCATCACGATCCTATGAGGCCAACGTGACAGCTTTAAACGCAAGCAAGGCGATGATGTTGAAAGCATTGGAAATCAAATAAAGCAGGTGAACAATAAAAGATGGACATAAACGCACTTTCCCAAACGGTTCCGGTTCGGACGCCTGTCGCAAACAAACTGCCAACGCCTGCCGAAGTGACAAAAGACTTTTCGTCGTACTTGACGGACGCGCTAAGCCAGGTGAATCAGGCTCAAGTAGAATCGGCAAATCTCGCAGATCGATTCGCTGCCGGAGAAATTACGGATGTGCATCAATTGACAGTCGCCGGACAAAAAGCTTCCGTGATGCTGCAATTGACCATGCAAGTCCGGAATAAAATGATCGAGTCCTACCAAGAAATCATGCGAATGCCGATTTGATTGTCGTTTTATCCAGTGAGAGGTGAATCATGAACGAACGTTTAGCTTTATACAGAAATCAGCTTACGTCTAAATGGAACCAGTTTTCCAAGAAACAAAAATGGATGATTGCCGGAATCTCGCTTTTTCTGCTAATTTCGCTGGGCTTATACATATACATCGCTTCTCAGCCGGTCTACAAGCCACTCTACGATCAGAGACTGAGCGAGCAAGAAATCGGCGCAATCAAAAAAGAACTTGAAGGCCAGCAGATTCCGTACCGGATTACGGGAAATGGGACAAGCATTGAAGTACCGGAAAAAATGGCACAGGATGTCATCGTCGATCTGGCCGCACAAGGAATCCCCAGCCAGGCAGGCATCAACTCTGAGATTTTTTCCAATACGCTCGGTGTTACCGACAGGCAATTCGATGTGATGAAAAAAGAAGCGTTGCAACAAGAGCTGCGCAAAATGCTCGAACGTGTGAAAGGCGTGCGCTCGGCACAAGTGATGATTACACTGCCGCAGGAAAGTGTTTGGGTGACAGAGACACCGGATACGGCAACGGCATCGGTCATCGTCGACGTGGAACCGGGTACGACGCTCGATCAAAAGCAGATTAACTCGCTGTATTTGCTCGTTTCCCGAAGCGTTCCGAAATTGCCGATGGACGCCATCGCGATTACGGACCAATACTCGAATCCGCTGGAACGCGCGGAAGGCAACGAAGCAGAAGGAACATTAAGCAGCTTCAAACAGCAAGAGGCAATCAAGTCCGAGGTTGAGAAGAAGATTCAACAAAACCTGTATAACTTGCTTGGAACGATTATGGGCCGAGACAAAGTGATTGTGCACGCATTTATCAAAATGAATTTTGATAAGGAAAACCGCGTGGAAAATCTCGTGGAGGCGCCCGACAAAGAGAACAACGAAGGACTTATCATCTCTTCTCAAAAATTATCAAAAGCTTTCTCGGGTCAAGGCCAACCGCCGGGGGGCATCGCCGGAACAGGCGCGAATGCAGTCCCCAACTACCCAGGGAACAATCCTCAGGGCAGCAACAGTCAGTATGAAGAACTGAATGATACCATTAACCGCGAAGTCAATCGAATCACGCGAAATGTTACACTAAGCCCGTACAAGATTGAAGATTTGACGATCAACGTAGGGGTCGAACCGCCGACTGGCGGAGAATTAGATGCTGCTACAATCGAAAGTATCAAACAGGTACTGCGCAATGTCGTCCGTGTGACACTGAGCGACAGAGCGACCGATTTGAGCGAAGAAGAACTGGACAAACACATTTCCGTTCTCCCACGTCAATTTTCTGGCAAAGTGGCTGTCGAAGAATCCAGTGCACTCAGCCCGGCTGTATTGTGGACCGTTGGTGGTATTGCCGTGCTGGCTCTCGCCGCTGTAGCCTTCCTCATCATCCGCAGACGCAACCAGGCGAAGCAGGAACAGGAAGAAGAAATGTCAGACTTGCTGGCTCCAAACCAACCTGCCGAAATTCCTGACTTGATCTATCAGGAAGATGGAGACCAGGTCGTGGTCAGAAAACAGCTTGAAAAATTGGCGCGAAGCAAGCCGGATGAATTTGTTGTTCTGCTTCGTACTTGGCTAGCAGAAGATTAAGGAGTGAAAGATATGGCTCGCGGCGCTAAAGAGTTGTCGGGAAGACAGAAGGCGGCTATCCTCCTCATCTCACTAGGGCCGGAAATCTCTGCCCAGGTGTTCAAGCATTTGCGTGAGGATGAGATTGAGCAGTTGACATTGGAAATTGCCAATGTGCGAAAAGTAGATACTGATGAAAAAGATAAAATCTTGGCTGAATTTCACCAAATCGCCGTAGCGAAGGAAGTCATTTCGCAAGGCGGCATTACGTACGCAAAAGAAATTTTGCAAAAAGCGCTGGGCGAGACGAAAGCGATGGATATCATCAATCGCTTGACGGCAAACCTGCAAGTGCGGCCGTTCGATTTTGCCAGGAAGGCAGATCCTGGTCAAATTTTAAACTTCATCCAAAACGAGCATCCGCAGACCATTGCACTGGTGCTTTCTTATCTCGAACCGCAGCAGGCTGCGATGATTTTGTCGGCTTTGCCGCAAGAGCGCCAGGCTGAGGTAGCGAAGCGGATTGCGACGATGGACAGCACTTCTCCGGAAGTGATCGCCCAGGTGGAGCAAGTCCTCGAGCAGAAGCTCTCGGCAACGGTGACACAGGATTATACGCAAGCTGGCGGGATCGAGGCAATCGTGGCAGTTCTCAATGGTGTCGATCGTGGGACGGAGCGCACGATTCTCGATTCTCTCGAAATTCAGGACCCCGAATTGGCCGAAGAAATCAAGAAGCGCATGTTTGTATTCGAAGATATCGCCACACTGGACAACCGCTCCATTCAGCGCGTCATCCGCGACGTGGAAAATGCGGATTTGCAGCTTTCGCTCAAAGTGTCCAGCGAAGAAGTTCGCGAAGTTATTTTCCGCAACATGTCCAAACGGATGGCGGACACTTTCAGAGAAGAAATGGAGTTCATGGGACCAGTTCGTCTGCGCGACGTCGAAGAAGCACAATCTCGTATCGTTGCGATTATCCGTCGCTTAGAGGAGGCTGGTGAGATCATCATCGCCCGCGGTGGAGGAGATGATATCATTGTCTAGGATCATTAAAGTGGCGAATTATCGGCCTTCAGAGGACTCTGTCCTCCTCTCGGTGACGCCTGTACCACCTAAGACGGAAAGTGATCCCGAAAGGTTGCAAAAAAATCTACAAATTTTTCAAGAAGCTGAAATAGAGGCCAAAACGATTCTGGCAGACGCGGAAGAAACCGCGCAAACCATTCTCCGCCAAGCGATAGAAGAGGCCGAACAACTGAAGCAGGAAGCCTCGCTGGAGATTCAGCAATGGTGGGAGCAGAAACAGCAGGAGGCTGCCCAGTTGTTCAGCTCGACGCAGGAGCAAGCGACGGCCGAAGGACACGAAAAAGGCTTTGCAGAAGGCAAGCAGCAAGCGTACGAGGAAGAGACGCAAGCACTCGCCGAGGCGCGTGCGATTCTGGAGCAGGCATACAGCAGCAAGCAGCAGATCATCGCGGAAGCAGAGCCGTTTTTGGTAGAGCTGGCCCTGGAAATCGCCAAAAAAATTATCGGACAGGAACTGCAGCAAAATCCGGAGCAGGTGCTGGAAATTGCGAAAAAAGCGCTGCGGCGCTCGCGAGTCCACGGCGAGATCACGATCTGCGTCAACCACAACTACTTCCATTACGTTTCCGAGCATCGCCCCCAACTGCTGGCGTTGCTGGAAGGACAGGCGGAGCTTTCCATCTATCCGGACTACACGATAGCAGATGGCGGCTGTGTCATTCGCACACAGCTCGGAAGCGTGGACGCACGGGTGGATACACAACTAGAAGAGATCAAACAAGCATTGCTTGCGATTGCCGGAGGAAGTGAGTCCCGATGAGCATCCTGGACATATCCAAGTACAGACAGGCGCTGTATGAGCTCGATCCGCTACGCGTGAACGGGAAAGTGACACAGGTGGTCGGCCTGACCATCGAGTCGCAAGGACCCGAAGTGAAGCTCGGCGAGATTTGCCATCTGTACCCGACGAACAGCAAAGAGCCGATTATCGCCGAAGTGGTTGGTTTTCGGGAAAACAAAGTGCTGCTGATGCCGCTTGGCGAGCTGACAGCCATCGGACCGGGCTGCGACGTTGTGGCGACGGGCCGATCGCTGGAAGTAAAAGTAGGGCCGGAAATACTCGGCTCGGTGCTGGATGGACTGGGCAGGCCGTATCAAGGGACGCTGCCGCTCGGACTGGCTTCCTATCCGACGAACAACCTCCCGCCGAACCCGATCCTGCGCCCGCGCATCAAGGAGCCGCTCAGCGTCGGCGTACGCGCCATAGACGGACTTTTGACGGTCGGAAAAGGACAACGTGTCGGCATCTTTGCCGGATCAGGGGTAGGGAAAAGTACTCTGATGGGGATGATCGCCCGCAATACGACGGCGGACATCAACGTCATCGGGCTGATCGGGGAGCGCGGACGCGAAGTCATGGAGTTTATTGAACGCGATCTGGGGGAAGAAGGGCTAAAGAGGTCTGTCGTCGTCGTCGCCACTTCCGACCAGCCGGCCATGATTCGCATCAAGGGAGCCTTGATTGCGACCTCGATCGCCGAATATTTCCGGGATCGCGGACTGAATGTGATGCTGATGATGGATTCTGTCACCCGGTTTGCCATGGCGCAGCGGGAAGTGGGACTAGCCATCGGAGAGCCTCCAGCCACACGCGGCTACACCCCGTCCGTGTTCGCCCTGATGCCGAAGCTGATGGAGCGGGCAGGAACGGCCGACAAAGGCAGCATCACGGCGTTTTACACGGTACTCGTCGACTCGGATGACATGAACGATCCGATTGCGGATACGGCGAGGGGAATTTTGGACGGACACATTGTCCTCGACCGGAAAATCGCACAAAAAGGCCATTTTCCTGCCATTGATGTGATGGCAAGCGTCAGCCGCGTCATGTCGGAAATCGTCTCGGACGAGCACAAGGAAGCCGCCAGACAGTTGAAAAAGCATCTGGCGACATTCCGGGAAGCGGAAGACTTGATTAACATCGGAGCGTACAAGCCAGGATCAAACCGCGACATTGATGCCGCGATCCGCTATAAAGACATCATTTCTGAGTTTACGGCCCAAGGCACACATGAGCCCTCGACCCTTCAAAGCGCAATCAAGGCGCTGTTAGCCCATTTCGGAGGAGTGAACTAGAGTGAAAGTGTTTCAGTTTCATCTCCAAAAAGTTCTGGATCTGAAGGAAAAAGAGAAAGAGCAGGCAGAGTGGGCATTTGGGAAATCGATTCAGCGCAAAAACGAAGAAGAGTGGAAACTTGTGCAATTGACTGAACAGCATGATGAGATGACCCATATGCTTGAGGAAGCGCAAATGCAGACGTGCAGCGCGGCGCAGCTTATCTCTATCGCGCAGTACCAGCAAGCGGTAGCCCGCTCGATTACGAGGCAGCAACGAACCTTGCGCGGGTGTGAGCAGGACGTGGAGCGCTGTCAGTCCCATTTGACCGAGAGAATGAAAGAGTCCCAGTTGTGGCAACGACTGCGGGAAAAATCTCTCCATCAATTTCTCGACGAGCAGAGACAGCGTGAGCAAAAAGAAATGGATGAGATCGGCACGCAGCTCTATCTTCGCCGCAGCAACTAAGGGAGGTACCAGATGGAAGAAATCCAAGAAGAACGGGAATACGGCAGGTTGGAATGGTTTTTTTACATGATCGTCATTCCTGCACTGTTTGCCAGCCTCCTTGGCGGCGTTCTCCTGAGCTTGCTGGGAGTGAACGTGCTAGGGAATGTTCTCCACTGGGCTAACTCCATACCGTACGTGGAAAAGCTCGTCCCGGACGAATACGACACGCTGTCCGGTGAGGAGGAAAAGAAAGAACCAGACACGGAGAAGCAAGTGGCGACCCTGCAGCAAGACCAGGCGAAAAATCAGCAGCAAATTTCCGCGCTGAAAGAAGAAGCAGCGAAAAAAGACGCCACGATTCAAGCGCTGGAAAAGCAGGTGCAAGACTTGAACAAGCTCATGGAGGAACAAAGAGCCAGCGAAGAGGAGCGGCAAAAGCAGTTTACGGACCTCGCCAAAGTGTACACGACGATGTCAGCGAAAAACGCAGCAGCCATCATCGAAAATTTGAGCCTGGACGAGTCTGTCGCGGTCATGACCAAAATGAAGCCCAATCAGCGCGCAGACATTTTGGCAAAGATGGACCCGAAAAAAGCGGCAGACATTTCGATACTGCTGAAAGATTCTGTTGTCAACAAGGACGACGACATTGCGGCCTTGCAACAGCGGGTTCAGGTGCTGACAAAGGCGCTTAGCGAGACGCGCAGCGGCTCTTCCTCCAGCGCAAACGACCAGGCACTGAGCGAGACATTCGCGCAGATGCCAGCAGAAGATTCTGCCGCGGTCATTCGCTCGCTCATGAGTACGAACAAGAGCAGAGCGCTTACCCTCTTAAAAGAAATGCCTGCGGACAAGCGGGCGCAAACACTCTCTGCGATCGCCAAGGAAGACAAAAAAGAGAAAGACAATCTGGCGGCACGCATCACAGAAGAGTTGCTTCGATAACAAAAAGCATGGCTTTTCGTTGTCGTTTCCATAAGCAACAAATCCAAAAGAGGAGGTGAACGAGATGAATGTAGCCAATCTGACTCCGCCAGTAGGTTCAGCCGGGAGCGTCACATCTGTCGGTGCTGCCACAGGCAATGGAGATGCTGGCATGGGGCAGTTGTTCTCTTTGCAAATGCTGCAAACTTTTGAAACGATGCTAGACTCCAAAGGGGCAGTTGCTTCTCCGGCAGGCTTGTCAGAGGAAGACCAGAAATTGCTCGATGAACTGATGGCGTTGATCGCTCAACTGCTTGCCGCAGGACAGCAAGGAAACGCAGAACTGAACGAGCAAGTAGGCGAAAAGGCAGCAGCGGTTGAACAGCTTTTGGGCAAAGTGTCCGGACAAGGCATGGAGCTTGCCTCGCAGGCTGGAGTGGATCTCAAGCAACTTTTGTCCAAGCTTTCGCAAAAGGAAGCATCTGCCGATGAGATGGACAAGCTGGCCGCACTTCTCGAAGCACTGAAGAACCAAAAAGGCAATGAAAGCAAAGCGAAGCATGGCGCGCTGCCGCTGCGCTCCGAGACGATTCCCAATCTAAATGCATCGCAGCAAGAAGCGTTCAAGACGATTTCGCCTTTGCGGATGAACCTCGGCCTGGCTGCCTACAAGCTGGAAGCGGGAGTATCTTCCCAACCGATCCAGCCGACGCTTTCCGGCAGTTTGCTGAATCAGGAAGGAAACCCGGAGGAATCGCTGCTGACGACAGCGAACCAAATTTCGGTTGTTTCCCAGCAAGCGCCTCAGACGCAAAGCGTGGCAAGTTTTCAACAGGCAGTCGGACAGACGCACCATGTGAACGCGAACCAATTGCCGCAGCAGCTTACCCAGCTTTTCGTTTCCAAGCTGCAACTAAGCGGCCATAACGGTGTGCATGAAGCACGGCTGATCTTGAATCCGCAGTCGCTCGGGCAGGTGGACGTGACGATTACTTCGCACAACGGGGTAATTACCGCCCAGTTCCACGCCGAGACACAGGCCGGAAAAGATTTGCTCGACAACCAGCTTCCGCAATTGCGGCTGGCTTTGACGCAGCAAGGCTTGCAGGTCGATCGTCTGGAGGTCAATCAACAGCAGGACACGGCATTCAGCTTCCAGCAACAGCGCGAGCAAGCCGGACAGCAGCGGGACAATCAGCAGCAACAGCAACAAAAACAGGCTGAACAAGAGTTTGCGCTAGAGGCGCTCGTAGACAGCAGTGAAACGAGCGAGTCGCTATGGAATCGCCTGCGGGAATCAGCCCGTGGAGTGGACGATCTCGTCTAGGGATGGAATGAAGGAGGAAGCAGCATGAACCATTTTCGTGTCGCGCAGCCCTATTTCCCTCCGAAACCGAATCACGTCACCAAAGCGGCTGCCCAGACAGCGCCGGGAGCCAGCAAAACGTTTCAACAGTACTTGACCGAATCGACGACTCCACATGCCAAAGCACAGCCACTTTCGTTCAGTCAGCATGCCATGAGCCGCCTGCAGCAACGTGGAATCGCGCTTGGAGGGCATCAGTTGGAACGTTTGGAGTCAGCGGTTCAAAAGGCAGCCTCCAAAGGGGCCAGAGAATCTCTCATCATTATGGATAACGTGGCTTATGTCGTGAGCATCGTAAATCGGAAAATCATTACCGCTGTGGACGATGGCAGCATGAAGGACAATGTATTTACCAACATCGACAGCGCCATCTTCGTATAAATGGCCTGTACGAGCGGGCTGGACCTCTCCGGAGGAAGCCTACGGGTTACCGAACGACAGAGGTAATCCAGACTTGTAAGAGAGCAGAGGAGGAGACAGATCATGCTTCGTTCCATGTATTCAGGTATCTCAGGTATGCGCGGCTTTCAAACAAAGCTTGATGTCATTGGGAACAACATTGCGAACGTAAATACGGTTGGCTTCAAAAAAAGCCGTGTCATGTTTCAAGATATTTTGAGCCAAAATGTGCAAGGTGCCGGCGCTCCGACCGACGGTGGAAAAGGCGGTACCAACCCGACCCAGATCGGTCTCGGTTCCTCGATCGCATCGATTGATACCGTGTTTTCGGCGGGAAGCCCGATGACGACAAACTTGCCGACAGACCTTTCCATTGAAGGCGACGCCTTTTTCATGGTGAGCCCGGATGACGGCGCGACGATCTACTACACGCGCGCAGGCAACTTCACCCGCGACTCCCAAGGCTTCCTGGTTAACCCGCAAGGACTGAAACTGTTGAACAGCGATGCTGCTCCGATCCAGATCAGCCAGGCTGACGGTGTCGTCTCCTACTCCATCGGCAAAGACGGCGTCATTACGACCGTAGACGATGCGGGCGCGCTTGCAGCCGACAACACGATTGGCGTCATGACGTTCAACAACCCGAGCGGTCTGAAAAAAGTCGGCAATTCGCTCTATGAAAACACGGTGAACGCCGGTGCTCGTGACGAAGACCCAATGACACCAGTTACTCCAGCAGATGCACGCGTGAGCATCATTGCCGGTCAACTGGAAATGTCCAACGTCGACCTCTCTGAAGAGTTCACGGAAATGATCGTGGCGCAGCGCGGCTTCCAGGCGAACTCGCGGATCATTACGACGTCCGATTCCGTTCTCGAGGAACTGGTGAATCTGAAACGATAACTTCTTGCAGTGGATTAGGCGGGGAAGCGATTTACTCCTTCCCCTGTTTAATCCCGAAAAGGAGCACACGATGATTAAACTGACCCGTTTTAACGGCACTGCGTTTTATCTGAACATCACTCACATCGAAACGGTTGAAGCAACACCCGATACCGTGATTACGTTGTTCAACGACAGGAAGTACATCGTGAAGGATTCCGTAGAGTCCATCGCTGAACGTGTTCAGGCTTTTTATCAAAACGCTCATCCGATAGCGACTGCACCCAAGCTGCCGGACGATTTAAATGAATAGCGGGAGGCATTGCGATGTTTCAAAATCGTTTGTTTAACATGGCTCTAATTATCATCATCGCGATTTCGCTACTGGGAGTCATCTCGTTTGTGCTCTGGCAAACGTATCTCTCTCCGGCCGCGCAGACGGCCAGCTCCGAAGAAAAAGAAGTGAAGCCTTTGTCAGCGAAAGAAATGCAGGAGTACTCCGTAGATACTGGCGAGATCACAACCAATTTGCTGACGAACAATTACATGATTGTGCGCTTCAGCATTACAGCGGACAGTGCAGATGCCAAAACGGAACTGGAGCAGCGATTGCCACAGGTCAATCAGGTGATTATTAAAACGTTGGCTGGCCTGACACCAGAAGACATAAAAGGAACCGAAGGCGTAAACAAGCTGGAAGCGAAAATCATGAATGAAATCAGCTCCCTGATGCAAGAAGGCAAAATCGTGCAAGTCGTGACGACCAAGCGGGTCTTGTCCTAGGGAAGCGATCACACGGATACATAGCAAGGAGGTGACGACATATGGCCGAGGTTCTCTCACAAAGTGAGATTGACGCGTTGTTGGCCGCTCTATCATCTGGTGAGATGGATGCCAACGAGCTGAAAAAAGAAGAGACTGAGCGCAAAGTCAAAGTGTATGATTTCAAACGCGCGTTGCGGTTCTCCAAAGACCAGATCCGTGGCTTGACACGAATCCATGAGAACTATGCGAGGCTGTTGACTACTTATTTTTCAGCTCAGCTCCGTACCTTCGTGCAAATTACGGTTGCCTCCGTCGATCAATTGCCGTATGACGAATTTATACGCTCCATTCCCAAGATGACCATCTTGAACATCTTCGAAGCTCCTCCTTTGGAAGGACGAATGGTCTTGGAGGTCAATCCAAACATCGCCTATACCATGCTGGATCGGCTTCTTGGTGGCCAGGGTGCAATCCCGGAAAAAATGGGTGCACTTACGGAAATTGAAACAACGGTGATGGAGCGAGTATTCGGCAAGGCGCTGGATACATTCCACGAGGCATGGAAGCAAATTATTGAGCTTGATCCGTACCAGGAAGGACTGGAAATGAATCCCCAGTTCATGCAGATTGTCTCGCCAAACGAGATTGTCGTCGTAATCTCGTTCAGTACGAAAATCGGGGACACGACAGGAATGATTAACCTTTGTCTGCCTCACGTCGTACTGGAGCCGATCATGACCAAGCTTTCCGGTCAGTACTGGTTCTCCAAGCAGAAAAAGACACGGGATGAAGATGAACGCCTGCGTGTCGAAGAACGAGTAAAGGTGGCCAAACTGCCGATCATTGCGGAAATGGGGACGGCTACGATTACCGTCGGCGATTTTCTGGCGCTGCAAAAAGGCGATGTCATCCAGTTGGATCAGTCGCTTGACAGCAAGCTGAAGATCAAGATAGGCGATCAGTTGAAGTTCCTGGGGCAACCGGGTACGCTCAAAGGCAGAATGGCCGTGCAGATTGATGAAGTCATAGAGGAGGGGGAGGACCAAAATGAGTAGAGATATGCTTTCTCAAGACGAGATTGACGCGCTACTTCGCGCGAACAACTTGGTTGAGGACGAAGAGGAAGCAAAGCCCGCGGAGAGTCAGAATGTGGCTGATTTTCTTTCCCCGTTTGAACAGGACGCGCTTGGCGAAATCGGAAATATCTCCTTCGGCAGCGCCGCAACCGCGTTATCCACTTTGTTAAGCCAGAAAGTCGACATTACCACGCCGACCGTTTCCGTTGTCAACGTGGATGAGTTGGAAAGCGAGTTTCCAATTCCTCATGTGGCGGTCCACGTCGAGTACACGGATGGCTTCAAAGGGATCAACCTGTTGGTCATTCGGATGGAAGATGCGGCGGTAATCGCAGACCTGATGATGGGGGGAGATGGCAAGCCTGCCGATACGGAAATGTCCGAGCTGCACATCAGCGCAGTCCAGGAAGCGATGAACCAAATGATGGGTTCAGCGGCGACATCCATGTCCACGATCTTCAACCAGTTCATCAACATTACACCTCCGGGCATCGACGTGATGGACTTGGCGCAGGGCAAGGGCGGAGACAGCTTCTCCGACGATGACAGCCCGCTGGTGAAAGTCTCCTTCCGCTTGAAAGTCGGCGAACATGGCGAGTTGATTGACTCGAATATCATGCAGCTTTTGCCGCTTTCTTTTGCGAAGAAAATGATTGACCGACTGGTGGGAGGCTCGGATGACGAGGCAGCCGCAGCACTTGTAGCCGAGACGGAAATGCCGTCTATTCCGGCCCCGAGCGCGTCCGCTCCACCGCCAGCCCAGCCTGTGCAGCAGGAGCCTGTACAGAGCCCCGTACCGCCTGTAGCGCCGCCGCCTCCTG
This sequence comes from Brevibacillus sp. NSP2.1, assembly GCF_000470975.2. NCBI lineage: Bacteria > Bacillati > Bacillota > Bacilli > Caryophanales > Paenibacillaceae > Brevibacillus > Brevibacillus sp. NSP2.1. The sequence goes on from NZ_CP048274.1 coordinate 2,347,689, forward strand.
CACAGCAGCCGATGCAGCAGCCACCGGCTGGATATGCTCCGCCGATGGGTTATCCGGGGCAACCGATGTATCCGGACCCATACGCGCAATATGCGATGCCGCCGGGGTATGCTCCGTATCCGGGCGTTTACCAGCAACCGCCTATGGCTCCGCCAGCGCCGCAGCATTTCGGAAGCCCGGCAGCCAACCAGGCAAATGTCGTGCCAGCGCAGTTTGCACCGCTTGGCGCGTCCCCGATGTACACAGGAGAACTGCAAAATTTGAATCTCTTGCAAGACATTCCGCTGCAAGTAACGGTGGAGCTGGGACGTACCAAAAAGTTGATTAGAGAAATTCTTGACTTGTCTGCCGGATCCATCATACAGTTGGACAAGCTGGCAGGTGAGCATGTAGACATTTTGGTCAATAACAAGTTGATTGCCAAAGGCGAGGTTGTCGTCATCGACGAGAATTTCGGTGTCCGCGTCACCGATATCATCAGCCAGTTTGATCGTGTTCAAAAATTGCAATAAACCACAAATCAAGAGCAAGTATTGGGGAGGATCTATTCATGTCAAACAAAGTATTGATCGTTGATGATGCAGCATTCATGCGTATGATGATTAAGGAGATTTTGTCCAAAAACGGCTACAGCGTCGTAGGGGAAGCAAGCGATGGAGCACAGGCGGTTGAGAAGTACAAGGAATTGGGACCAGATTTGGTGACAATGGACATTACCATGCCGGAAATGGATGGCATTTCTGCTCTGAAAGAAATCAAAAAGCTCGATCCGAACGCACGCGTCATCATGTGCTCCGCGATGGGACAACAGGCCATGGTTATTGATGCGATTCAGGCGGGCGCGAAAGATTTCATCGTAAAACCATTCCAGGCAGATCGCGTGCTGGAAGCGATCAAAAAGACTTTGAGCTAATGATGAAGATCCGGAATGCAGGGACGAGGCTTTTGTGGATCTTCAGTCTGATCCTCGTGCTGTTTGTCTCCGCCCTGCCCATTGCCGTCCATGCGGAAGGTACTGTAGCCGATGCGTACAACCAAGGGAATACAGACAAGAGCAATGCGCCCGCCGGCGGCGAACAGCCGGCGGCCATTCCGGGCAGCGGAACAGGCAGCATGATCGGTTATTTGGTGCAAGTCATTTTTTCACTCGGCTTTATCGCTGTTCTTATCTTTTTCCTGCTCCGTTTTCTCGGGCGACGCCAAGTCGGGCAAAGCCAAGGACCGATCAAAATTATCAGTGCGGCAGCCCTTGGCAACGGGAAGACGCTGCAGGTGGTCATGATCGGAGAGTCCTTGTACATTGTGGGAGTGGGAGAGAATGTCCAACTGCTTCGCCGCATCGAACCGGGGGAAGAGGTGGACCTGATCTTGGCCGATGCGGAAATCGCACCGATCAAAAACCCGTTATCGCTGAACTGGCTGCCATTCAGCAAAAAGAAGCAGGCTGACGAAGAGTTGCTGTTTTCTTCGGATGTGGACGGAAAAACCTTTCAGGAGCTTTTGAAAGGGCAGTGGGACAACGTGAAAAATCGACCACTCAACTCCGACTTGTGGGACAAAGAGGAAGTTTCCGACAGAGGGGACCGAAAATGAAATATTTTTTACAGGTGCTTGTGCTTGTTGCCGCAGTGCTCGCGGTACCGGAGATGGCGGCAGCCGCGCCAGGAGGAACACCGCTAATTCCGAGCATTGACTTGCAAATCGGCGGCGGCACTGGGACACCACAGGAGACATCCTCAGCGATTCAGTTGTTGCTGATCTTGACTGTGCTCTCAGTGGCACCAGCTATCTTGTTGTTGATGACGAGTTTTACGCGAATTGTCATTGTCTTGTCGTTTGTGCGAAATGCCTTGGCGACCCAGCAAATGCCGCCCAACCAGGTGCTGGTGGCGCTCGCTTTGTTTCTGACGTTTTTCATCATGGCCCCGACTTTGGGCAAAGTGAATGAAACGGCCGTGCAACCATTTATGCAGGGCAAGCTGACGCAGCAGCAGGCATTCGATGCGGCGGTCATTCCGTTCAAGGAATTTATGGCCAAGCAGACGCGCGAAAAAGATTTGGCGCTGTTTTTGGAATTTACGAAAGCGGAGCGACCGAAGACGATTCAGGATATTCCGCTTACTGTTCTCGTACCTGCCTATGCGATCAGCGAGCTGAAAACGGCCTTTCAGATCGGCTTTATGATCTTCATCCCGTTTCTGGTCATCGACATGATTATCTCCAGCATTTTGATGGGGATGGGGATGATGATGCTGCCGCCGGTCATGATTTCGCTGCCGTTCAAAATTTTGCTGTTCATTATGGTAGACGGCTGGTACTTAGTAGTGAAATCCCTTTTGACCAGTTTTTAGCGACATTCCGAAGGGACCAGGAGGTTAGAGCATGACACAGGAATTACTGATGCAAATTGCCCAAAGCTCTGTTTACACCATCCTGCTGGTTTCGGCGCCCGCGCTCGGGATCGCCTTACTGGTCGGGTTGATGGTCAGCGTTTTTCAGGCAACCACGCAAATTCAGGAGCAGACGCTCGCATTCATTCCGAAGATCGTCGCCGTGTTTATTATCATTTTGGCGGTAGGACCGTGGATGCTGCGCGTCATGCTAGATTTTACGATGGGGATCTTCGGAAACCTGCATCGTTTTGTCGGATAGCGTATGAGCCTTTATCTCACGTATTTGCCTGTTTTCTTGCTGGTGTTTGTCAGAATGAGCGCCTTTTTTGTAGTGGCTCCCTTTTTCGCGATCAGGGGCGTGCCTGCCCAGTTCAAAATCGGCTTGGCCTTCATCGTCGCCTTGATTAGCTTTCAAGCGTTGCCGGTGCAAGGACAGATTCCGCTGGATTTGACGTTTATGCTCTATGTGATAAAGGAAGCGCTCGTAGGCTTGATTCTCGGCTATATTTGCGAGCTGATGTTTGTCGCTGTCCAGGTTGCCGGAGGGCTGATGGACATGCAAATGGGCCTGGCCATGGCGAACGTGATCGACCCGAAAACGGGCGCCTACATCCCTGTGACGGGGAACTTCAAGAATATCTTGGCGATTTTGTATTTTTTTAGCATCAACGGACATCACATGCTGCTGCGCGGGATCATGAGCAGCTACCAGGCGATTCCGGTGGATCGCATGTGGGCCGCTTTTGGCAGTGAAAGCGCGATGATGACAGCGGTCAAAGTGTTTCAGAACATGTTTTTGAGCGCGTTTTTGATGGCGGCGCCAATCGTGGTCGCGCTGTTTTTGGTAGACCTCTCTCTTGGTATTATCGCCAAATCTGTCCCGCAGTTTAATATTTTTGTGGTCGGCTTGCCGATCAAACTGCTTGCCAGCTTTCTGCTCTTGATCGTTGTCATGCCCGCCTTTTTACTGACGTTAAACGGACTGTTTGACAACATGTTCCGGGCACTCGCAGAAATGATGAAATCGCTCGGAGGATCACCATGACGCAGATGAGGTTCCTTTACCCCGTAGACCTGCAGTTTTTTAGCGGCGAAAAAACGGAGAAGGCGACTCCCAAGAAAAAGGAGGATGCCCGAAAAAAGGGGCAGGTGGCGAAAAGCCAGGATCTCTCTCCTTCCATCGTATTGACTTCGTTCTTTTTTTTGCTGATGATGCTCGGGCCTTCCATGCTCAGTACGTTCCAGAACCTGATGCGAGAAGCGCTTATCACGTTTACGAGCTGGCAGTTGAACGAAGAGAATCTGAAAGTCATCGTCATGTCGATGGCCTTCGAGGCGCTGAAAATCGTGGGCCCTGTACTGGGGCTGGCCTTTCTGGTCGCCTTCGCCGTCAATTACATGCAGGTGGGCTGGATGATTAGTACGGAGCCGCTGCAGATGAAGCTGGAGAAGCTGGACCCGATCAAAGGAGCCAAACGCATTTTCTCCATGCGCTCCCTCGTCGAATTGCTGAAATCGCTATTGAAAATCAGTGCTTGCATGTATGTGGCTTACGTCATTTTATGGAGTGCAAAAGAACAAGTCACCCAGCTTTCCTTGCTCTCGCTGGGGAGCGTCCTGTCTTTTACAGGAACTGAAGTAACCAAACTCGGAATTTACATCGGTTTGCTGCTGTTCATTCTGGCGATTATGGATTACGCCTATCAACGGTATGAACATGAAAAGAATTTGCGGATGTCCAAACAGGACATTAAAGACGAGCACAAGCAGGCGGAAGGGGACCCGCTAATCAAAGGGAAAATTCGCGAGAGGCAGCGGAGCATGGCGCTGCGTCGGATGATGCAAGAGCTGCCGAAAGCGGACGTCATCATTACGAACCCGACCCACTTTGCCGTCGCAATCCGCTACGATGCCAGTGCAATGAGCGCCCCTACGGTAGTGGCAAAAGGCCAGGATTACCTGGCGCTGAAAATCAGAGAGGTGGCCAAGAAGCACCGGATTGTTACGATGGAAAACAAGCCCCTGGCCCGGGCTCTCTATAGTCAGGTTGAAATTGGACAACAAATTCCCGAAGAGATGTTTAAAGCGGTCGCGGAAGTCCTCGCGTACGTCTACAAGCTGCAAGGGAAAGTGAAATAACGAGGAAGGAGGATGAACGGTGGGATTTCGATTCAAGGAAATTGGTACGATTCTATTTGTGATAAGCATTGTTGTCATGATGGTAATCCCACTCCCTTCTGGGCTTCTTGATTTGCTGCTCATTTTGAATATCTCCCTTGCGTTGACCATTTTGCTTGTGTCGATGTACACAAAAGAAACGCTGGAGTTCTCCATTTTTCCGACAGTGCTTTTGATTACGACGTTGTTTCGGCTCGCTTTGAACGTGTCCACGACGCGGAACATTTTGTCGCATGGGGAAGGCGGACAAGTGATCGAGACGTTTGGCAGCTTTGTCGTCGGTGGGAACCAGGTAGTCGGATTCGTCGTGTTTCTGATTCTGATCGTCATTCAGTTCATCGTCATTACAAAAGGCTCCGAGCGTGTCGCAGAAGTAGCCGCACGCTTTACGCTCGACGCGATGCCAGGGAAGCAAATGAGTATCGACGCGGACTTGAATGCAGGGATGATTACAGAAGCAGAAGCGCGTGTACGGAGAAAAAAGATCGAAAATGAGGCAGACTTTTACGGGGCCATGGATGGTGCCAGCAAATTCGTCAAAGGGGACGCCATCGCAGGAATTATCATCTTTATTGTGAACATCATCGGCGGATTCATCATCGGGATGCTTGTTCATGGCTTCAGCTTTCAAGAATCTGCTTCCCGTTTTACCACCATGTCGGTCGGGGATGCACTCGTCAGCCAGATTCCTGCGCTGCTCATCTCGACCGCAGCCGGGATCATCGTCACTCGCTCCACCTCCGGGGAAGGGCTGGGCGACGACATCGCCCGGCAAATGTTCTCCTTTCCGCGCCTTTTGTACATCGTAGCTGGCTGCATGCTGCTGCTTGGCCTGTTCACCCCAATCGGGCTGCTGCCTGTTTTGCCGGTGTCCGGGATCATGGGTTACGCAGCGTGGCGGATGGACAAGAAGCAGAAGATCGAGATTCAGGAATCGGCAGACAAGGTGGAGGAGCAGCAAATCGAAGAAGTGCGCAGTCCGGAAAGCGTGGTCAACCTTTTGCAAGTGGACCCGATCGAGTTCGAATTTGGCTACGGCCTGATTCCGCTCGCTGACGTAAAGCAAGGCGGGGACCTGCTGGATCGCGTCATCATGATTCGCAGACAGATCGCGCTGGAAATGGGGATCGTCGTTCCCGTCATCCGCATCCGCGACAACATTCAGTTGCGGCCAAACGAATACATGATAAAAATCAAAGGCAACCAGGTCGCCAAAGGGGAAATTCTGCTCGATCACTACCTCGCCATGAGCCCTGGAATTGACGATGATTCCATTGTCGGGATCGAAACAGTAGAGCCTGCGTTTGGATTGCCTGCATTATGGGTAACAGAAGAAAATAAGGAGATTGCCGAGCTGTCTGGCTACACGGTAGTCGATCCGCCGTCTGTCGTAGCGACGCATCTCACAGAAGTGGTCAAGCGCCACGCGCATGAGCTGCTCGGCCGACAAGAAACGCGGGCGCTTATCGACAACGTGCGAGAAGTGGCCCCGGTACTGGTGGACGAGCTCATTCCAGGACTTTTGTCGATTGGCGATGTGCAAAAAGTACTGCAGAAGCTGTTGCGTGAAAAAGTGTCGGTTCGCAATCTGCAAGTCATTCTCGAAGCGTTGGCGGACCACGCCATGTTTACAAAAGACCCGGAAGTGCTGACCGAGTACGTAAGACAGGCGATGTCCAGACAGATTACGCTGCAGTTTACAGAGCCCGGACAGCCTTTGCGGGTGCTGACAGCAGGCGCCGGCTTGGAAAAAGCAATCTCCGAGCGGGTGGAACAGTCTGAGCAGGGAAGCTACCTGGCGATGGACCCAGAGACGTCGCAACGGATCTTCCAAAGCATGTCGGCGGAAGTGAGCAAAATGATTAACTCCGGCCAGCAGCCGATCATCCTCGCGTCACCGGCCATTCGCATGTACCTGCGTCAGTTGGTGGAGCGAATGATGCCTGATATTCCTGTATTGTCGTACAGCGAGCTAGAGCCAAATGTTGAAGTGCAAAGCGTAGGGATGGTGAACATTTCGTGAGGGTAAAACGTTACATTGTCGATTCGATGCCAGAGGCGATGGAAAAAATCAGGCTCGATCTGGGAATAGACGCAGTCATCCTGAACTCCAAATCGATCAAGACAGGCGGATTGTTCGGTATGTTTGGCAAACAGAAAATCGAAGTAATCGCTGCTGTCGATGAAAAGGCAACGGAACGCGAGAGTGCTCCGGTCGCGGATGAGCATCGGTCGAAGGACGTTTTCTCCACTGGGCAGACGGGTACCTACACGGCTCAGCAAGCTTATCGCAGAGCCAACCAGGCAAAAGAAGCCGCTGAGCGAGCGATGCCGCAACGAAGCGAGCCAAGGACGCCGGACAATCCGGCATCTGCCCCGGCTGCTGTGGCGACGCGCACGGAGGCGGCACAGCCGGCCAGCCGGCAGAGGGAAGTTGCGGTCAAAGAAGCTCCCGCCGAGCAGGCAAAGGAAAGCGCGGCAGCTCCCAGCAGCACGACGCACGATGCCCTCGCGAACGAAGTCCGCGACATGCGGCAAATGTTCCAGAAGCTGTTGGTCAACGATCTCAGCCAGCAACTGCCCCCCGCCGTGCAGGAAGTACGCAGCCGGCTGGTCAGGCAGGAGACGGCGGAAGAGGTGACGGCGGAAATCATCCGCAAGCTGATGGAGCAGGCGCAACCTCAGGGCGGATGGAGCGAGGAAACGGCTTTTCGCGAGACGCGCAAGATCATTGCGTCGATGCTTGCGCCCTACGCACCGAAGTCAGCAGGCATCCCGCGAAATGTCCAGTTCGCCTTCTTTTTCGGGCCTACGGGCGTAGGCAAGACGACCACGATCGCCAAGCTGGCAGCCAGCAGCATGCTGAAGGAAAAGCGCCGGATCGGGTTTATTACCGCAGATACGTACCGGATGGCAGCCGTGGAGCAGTTGAAGACGTACGCCAACATCTTGAATGTGCCGCTGGAGGTTGTGTTTTCTCCGAAAGAAATGGCCCCGGCTATGGAGCGTCTCAGCGACTGCGATCTCATTTTTGTCGACACGGCTGGCCGCAATTTCCGCAACGATGAATACGTGCAAGGGATTCGCGAGCTGGTCGAGCATGGGAAGAACAACGTGAATTACCTCGTGCTGAGTCTCGGCTCGAAGTACAACGACATGAAAACCATCGTGGAAAACTTTGCGGAGGTCCCTGCCAAGCAGGTCATTTTCACCAAGGCAGACGAGACGAACAGCTACGGCTCGATCTTGAACATTTGCTATGAGAGCAAGCTTGCCCTCTCTTACTTCACGACGGGACAAAACGTGCCAGACGATATCGTGGCAGCCTCACCAGAGCTTGCGGCGACGATGATTATGGGAGATTGACTTAGATGAGAGACCAAGCAGAACAACTTCGCTTGCGCATGCAGCAATCCGGCGCAAGAGAAAAAACGACCCGGCTGGTGACCGTGACCAGTGGAAAAGGCGGGGTTGGCAAGTCCAATTTCAGCTTGAATTTTGGGCTTGGATTGCTCGAACGGGGCCATAAAGCAGTCTTGTTCGACGTCGATCTCGGCCTTGCCAACCTCGATGTGTTGATGGGGATTACGCCGAAGAAGCACCTGTTCCACTTGCTTGAGCCGGACACTGATGTTTGGGAAATCATTGAGCGAGGGCCCGGGGGACTGGAATTTATTGCGGGCGGGTCTGGATTTACCCAGATCATGCAACTGGACGAGCCGAAGCTGGATCGGCTGTTTTCCCGCCTGAATCCGTTGCAGGGCTATGCGGATACGATCATTTTTGATACGGGAGCGGGTTTGTCGAAGGAGTCGTTGCGCTTCATGCTCTCGTCGGATGAAGTCATCCTGGTGACAACGCCGGAGCCGCCAGCGATTACGGACGCTTACGCCGTGATTAAAATGCTCCACGCCCGCAACCCTGCGGTTGTCATCCGCCTGGTCATCAATCGCGTCTCCTCGGAGAGAGAAGGCAAGATGACGGCCGACAAGCTGGCGATGGTCGCCAAGCGGTTTCTGGACATGGACATCCAGTCGCTTGGACATGTTTCTGACGATCCTCACGTATCAAAGGCTGTGAAGCAACAGCGTCCTTTTCTACTTACATATCCGCAATCGCAAGCCGCAAAAAGCATTCGGAATCTGGTAGCCCGGTATTTGGAGACTCCAGCCGATGCAGATGCAATGACGAGCGGGCTGAAAGGTTTTCTTGCGAGGCTGAAACACTTCATACGATAAGGCAAACAGGTAGGAAGGGAGTGACATTCGATTGAGCAAAATTCGAGTTCTGGTCACAGATGATTCTGCATTCATGCGTAAAGTTATTAGCGACATTTTATCAGGCGATCCCGAGATTGAAGTGATTGATCGAGCAAAGAATGGACTCGAATGTATCGAAAAGTGCAAACAACTCAGTCCGGATGTCCTCACACTGGACATCGAGATGCCGATCATGAACGGCCTGGAAGCATTGGAAAAGCTCATGGCAGACTGTCCGGTGCCAGTGGTTATGCTGAGCAGCCTGACACGCGAGGGAGCAGAGGCGACGATTCAGGCTTTGGAACTGGGTGCCTTTGACTTTATTACGAAGCCGTCTGGCCCGATTTCACTCGATATTCACAAAGTCGCGGATCGGCTGATCGAGCGGGTCAAAGCGGCGGCGGTAGCGAAAGGCCACATGCGCCGGACGCTGCGACCGAGCAGACCTGCCGCGCCAGAGCCAATGCGGCCAAGTCCGGCTTCTGCCACCGCTCCGGTGCGAACGGCACAGCCGCCTGTCCTGAACGCTTTGCCGCGACTGCAAAGCAGCGGAAAAGCAAGACTGGTCGTGCTGGGAACGTCGACAGGCGGCCCCAAGGCGCTGCAAAACGTCCTGACCGCAATCCCGGCTGGCTTCCCGGCACCGATCGCGATTGTGCAGCACATGCCGGCTGGTTTTACGAAATCGCTGGCGCAAAGGCTCGACTCCCTATGCCACATACGTGTGACGGAAGTAACGGACGGGGAATGGCTTGAGCCGGGCACAGCCTATATTGCACCAGGCGGGTATCACTTTGAGGTGCACCAGGCGAATGGAAAGCTGCAGGCCCACCTGCACCAGCAAGAGCCGCGGGGAGGTCACAGACCTTCTGTCGACGTCCTTTTTGAATCCGCCAGTCGATTGACAAATGTAGACAAATGGGCAATTATCATGACAGGCATGGGAAATGATGGGACCAAAGGTCTAAAGCAGATGAAGGAGCTTGGACCTGTTACCAGTATTATCGAAGATGAGTCGAGTTGTGTCGTATTCGGGATGCCACGAGCGGCGATCCAGGCAGGACTGGCAGATCATGTGGCCCCATTAGAAAAAATTCCAGAGCTGTTGTGCAAGCTCTTGCACTGATTTTGGGAGGTGGATCACCGATGGATATGAATCAGTATTTGGACATGTTTATTGAGGAGTCAAAAGAACACCTGCAAGCAATCAACGCCAATTTGTTGCTGTTGGAAAGTGATCCGGGAAACATTGCGCACGTCAAGGAAATTTTTCGTTCGGCGCACACCTTGAAAGGGATGTCGGCGACCATGGGCTTCGAAGATATGGCCAGCCTGACGCACGAAGCGGAAAACGTGCTCGATCTGATTCGCAACCAGAAGCTGACGATCACCAGTGACATCATGGATGTCATCTTTCAAAGCGTGGATCTGATCGAAAGCATGGTGATCGATATTACAGAAGGCGGAGACGGCTCGGCCGACGTATCGGGTCCGGTGAAAAAGCTGAGGGCGATTGTCTCCGGCGATTATTCCGCCGAACAGGAAGTGGCGGCGGCTGCGACAGCCGTAGCGGAAGAGGAAGCAGTCGAGGCGGCGCAAGCGGAAGGCACGCCTGCCGAGGACCACGACCTGGACGACTACGCGCTGATGGTGCTGAAGCAGTCCAAGGAGCTCGGCAACAACGTGATGTGGATCAAGGTCACGCTGAATGAGAACTGCCTGCTGAAAGCGGCGCGCGCCTACATGGTGTTCGACCAGTTGGAATCGATGGGGGAAGTCATCAAGACGAAGCCGTCGGTCGAGGATATCGAAAACGAGTGCTTCGAGCAATCTTTCGAGATCGCCTACGTCACCATGCAGTCTGCGGAAAAAGTCCGCAGCACGATTCTTAACATTTCGGAGATACAGGACGTTGCGATTGATCCGATTCAATTGAAAAAAGAAGCGCCACCAACTCCTGTAGTGACGGAAGCAGCCGCACCTGTGGAGAAAAAAGCGCCGGACAATGCCCAGGCAGCCGCTGCCAAGAAAGCGACCGCTGGCGGCAAAACGATCCGCGTCGACATCGACCGCCTGGACATTTTGATGAACCTGTTCAGCGAGCTGGTAATCGACCGCGGACGTCTGGAGCAGTTGGCTCGCGAGATCGGCAAAAGCGAGCTGCAGGAAACGGTGGAGCATATGAGCCGCATCAGCGGAGATTTGCAAAACATCATCCTGACGATGCGCATGGTTCCCGTCGAGCAAGTCTTCAATCGCTTCCCGCGCATGATTCGCGATTTGCAGAAGGAGCTACATAAAAAAGTGAATCTGGAAATCATCGGGGCGGAGACAGAGCTGGATCGCACCGTCATCGACGAGATCGGGGACCCGCTCAACCACTTGTTGCGCAACTCGCTCGACCACGGGATCGAATCGCCGGCAGATCGGAAAATGGCCGGAAAGCCGGAAGAAGGAACGATCGTACTGCGCGCGTTCCACAGCGGCAACCACGTCTTTATCGAAGTGAAAGACGACGGCGCAGGCATCAACAAGGAAAAAGTGCTGAAAAAAGCGATTGAACGGGGCATTGTGAATCCGGCCAACGCAGACAGCATGTCGGATAAGCAAATTCACGAACTGTTGTTCGCAGCGGGTTTTAGTACCGCTGAAGTGGTCTCGGATATTTCCGGCCGCGGCGTAGGGCTGGATGTCGTCAAATCCAAGATCGAATCGCTCGGCGGCAGCGTCGGTGTCGAATCTGTTCGCGGACAAGGAACGACTTTCCTGATCCAGCTCCCGCTGACGCTCTCGATCATTTCTGCGATGCTTGTGCAGGTAAAAGACGAGAAGTACGCGGTGCCGCTTTCCTCGATTATTGAAACGGCTGTGTTCAAGAAAGACCAGATCATGATGGCTCATCGCCAAAAGGTGATCGACTTCAGGGGACGCGTTGTTCCGCTCGTTTCCTTGCAGGACATTTTCCAGGTGCCGGACAACGGGGCGGACAAAGACGATGAAGTAGCGGTTGTCATCGTCCGCAAAGGGGAAAAAATGGCCGGGCTTGTGGTCGATTCCTTTATCGGCCAGCAGGAAATCGTCCTCAAATCACTTGGCAAGTACCTGGTCAACGTCTTTGCCATTTCGGGTGCAACGATCCTGGGAGACGGCCAAGTCGCTCTCATCATTGATTGCAACGCACTGATTAAGTAGAGGGAGGGGCAGCCACATGCTCGATCAAAAAGAAATCGTAAGCGAAGTCAAAGTGATTGTGTTTCGGTTAAAGGACGAAGAGTACGGGGTAGAAGTCAATCAAGTAAAATCGATCGAAAAGCTGGAGCACATCACCCGTGTTCCACGCACGCCCCAGTTCGTCAAAGGAGTTATCAACCTGCGCGGAGTAGTCACCCCGATCATTGACCTTCGCAACCGGTTCGGGCTGGAGGAAAGCCTCTATTCCGAATCGACCCGCATCATCATCGTCGCGGTAGGCGAACTGGAAGTCGGCTTGATTGTGGATGCTGCCAACGATGTCATCGACATCCCGGTCAATGCGATTGAGCCGCCGCCAGAAGTTGTAGGCGGGGTTGAAGCCGCTTATCTGCGCGGAGTAGCGAAGCTGGACAAACGACTGTTGATTTTGTTGAATCTCGATAAAGTATTGAGCACAGAGGAAATCAAACAACTGGACTCAATTGAGGGGTAAGAAAGATGGCCTATTTCACAAAGTTTGGGGATTTCCAATTTGATGTGCTGCGGGAAATCGGGAACATCGGTGCAGGACATGCTGCAACGGCTCTCTCCAAGCTGATGCAAAAAGAGATCGACATGAAAGTGCCTCAGGTCAGCATCATACCGTTTGACGAAGTGGCGGATTGTGTCGGTGGCGCGGAAGCGGTTGTCGTTACCGTCTTTTTACGAGTTGAAGGCGATTGTCCAGGAAACATGTTTTTCATTCTCGACCTGGACTCTGCGAGACATCTGCTGGAACAAATTACGGGGATCAACAAGGATGTTTATGATTGGGAAGAGCTGGAAATTTCGGCTCTTCACGAGATCGGCAATATTTTGACTGGGTCCTATCTCTCCTCACTGGCAGATTTCACACAGCTCAACCTGCAGCCTTCTGTACCTGCGCTCGCTGTGGATATGGCTGGAGCGATTCTCAGCTACGGATTAATAGCGTTGGGTCAAGCGGGTGACTTTGCCCTCACGATTGACACAGCTTTTTTTGAAGGCAATGAAAAAGTCAAAGGGAACTTTTTCCTTATCCCTGATCCTGAATCGCTTCCTATTCTATTTCGTTCATTAGGGGTTCCGTTCGATGGAGATTATTAAGATAGGTATGGCCGACCTCGGTGTGGCAAAGCCACCGAGCAAGCTACGAACCACAGGTCTGGGTTCTTGCGTAGGGGTTGTCCTCTACGATCATATCCATAAAATTGCAGGGATGGCACACGTTATGCTTCCGGAGTCTTCGCTGGCCAAAAGCGGGGAGGTGACGATCGGGAAGTACGCCGATACAGCGATTCCCCATCTGATCGAGTTGATGGAAAAAGCAGGTGCCCAAACCCGGAATATCGTCGCCAAAATCGCGGGTGGAGCACAGATGTTTGCCTTTCTCGGAAGCAGCGACACCATGCGGATTGGGCCTAGAAATGTCGAGGCTTGCAAACAGGCTTTGAAGGAAGCTCACATTAGAATCGTGGCAGAAGATACAGGGGGAAACTGCGGTCGGACAATAGAGATGGATGCCACCAGTGGGGTTCTTCAAATCCGTACGGTAAATCAAGGTGTGAAGGAAGTATAAGAATGTTGGGAACCATTTGGATAAATGCAGGCATGGGGTTGCTCGCTTTTGTCATCACATTTTGCACGGCACTTGCGAGTAATGTCTGGCTTGTCTCTCTGGAGCGGGCCGTCATTGCTCTGGTGATATTCTTCCTTGCCGCTTTTCCGATCCGCTTTGTTCTGGCTCTCGTCACCGAGACACCAGGCCAGTCCGTGACAGCAGAAGGACCAGAGGAGTCAACCGCTCCTCTGGCTGAAGGCGGGACAGAGGCGAAGCCGACAGAACAAACGGGTGAGACGGCGGCAGAGGAAGCATTTTCTCCGCTCTCCTTCACCAAGCTGGAGGCGGTACCTCCTACTGAGGATCCAGCCACCGTTGCAGAGGTCGTTAGGCGCTTAACAGATGAGTAAAGGTTGGTGACTATTCGTGGCACGGCTAACCAGTCAAGAAAAAGCAAAAGAGTTCGATAAATGGGTCATGTGGAAGCAAGAGGGCAGTCGCGAAGCGGAAGTTGATCTCATCACCAAGTTTTTGCCGCTGGTGGACAAGGTGGCAAATCGGCTGGCCATCAATTTGCCGGCTAACGTGGACAAGGATGACTTAATCAGCTACGGACGATTTGGGTTGCTGGACGCTTTGGCCAAATTCGATCATACGCGGGGACTGCAATTCGAGACATATGCTATGTGGCGCATTCGCGGAGCCATGATTGACGGCCTGCGTGAAAATGACTGGATCCCTCGCACCGTTCGGGACAAGGCCAAAAAAATCGAAGAAGCGTACACCACCTTGGAGCAGAAAATGCTGCGAATGCCAACCGATCAGGAAGTTTCCGAATATCTCGGAATAAGCGAAAAAGATCTGCAGCAGGTGTTTCTGGAAACCTCTTTGGCCAGCATGGTTTCCATTGACGAGGCAGTAGGGGAAGAGGACGAGCAGAAGACCGCAAGACATTCCTACATCGTGGACGAGCTGACTCCGCGACCGGAAACGGTAGCAGAAGTCGGCAGCTTGAAAGAAGTGCTAGTAGGTGTAATCGACAAGCTTCCAGAGAAGGAAAGACTCGTCGTCTCCCTGTTTTACTTCGAGGAGATGACGCTGTCCGAAATCGCTGAAATCATGAGCTTGTCACCTTCACGGATCTCCCAGCTTCATTCGAAGGCTCTTTTCCGGCTTCGTTCCGCCTTGTCGAGATGGAAGTCGCAATTGATGTAAACGTAATGTACCCAAGCTTGAGAGGGGTAGAATGTATGGAAGGGATCGGGAATTATAGACTAGAGGTAAAAATCTCAGCAGATAAACTAGAGGCAGAAATCTTTCTGAAAGTCGGGGAAGAAGACCTCGAAAGCATCGTGCTCAAGGAATCGGACGTCTACAACGCGCTGCAAACGAGCAAAGTGAAGGCGGGCATCCTCGAAGAAGTTGTGCAGGAGCTGTGTGCAATCCCTGCGAAGTATGCAAACGCCCGCGTCACGATTGCGCGCGGAGTCGCTCCAGTTGACGGAACCGATGCTTTTATCGAGTATCCGTATTTGGCAACTGTTTCCGATGAGGAAGGGCCAAAAGAACTGGAAGATGGCCGAGTCGATTTTTATAATATAACCAGCATACCGAATGTAGTAAAAGGACAGCTCTTAGCCCGCAAAATTCCAGCTACCCCTGGAACCCCGGGGACAGCAGTTACCGGAGAGCCCATCGCTCCCAAAGCAGGCAAGGAAATCAACATCAAGCCCGGCAAAAATGTCGTGCACAACCAGGAGCGTACGATGCTTTACGCTGCCATTGATGGACAAGTTTCCTTTACCGACCAGGACAAACTGAACGTCTTTCCCGTTTTTGAAGTGAACGGGGATGTCGATTTTGGTGTAGGCAACATTGACTTTGTGGGAACGGTGGTCATTCGCGGGAACGTATTGAACGGATTTCGGGTCAAGGCATCGGGCGATATCCGCGTGTTAGGAAGCGTAGAGGGAGCCGAGCTATACGCGGACGGATCGATTGAGATTAAAAGCGGCATCGTGGCGCAGGACAAAGGCATGATCGTCGCAGGGAAGGACATCCGCACGTCGTTTATCCAAAATGCGAATGTGACGGCGGGCCATCAGGTGATCGTGTCGCAGAGCATCATGTTTTCCACCGTGCGGGCAGGAAAGCAAATCATTTGCAAAGGCCCGAAAGGCATTATTATCGGGGGCGTCCTGCAGGCGGGAGAAAAAATTGCCGCCCGGGTGTTCGGCAACAACAGCGCAACCCCTACCGTTTTGGAGGTAGGCGTGAAGCCGGAGCTGCGCCAGGAACTGGCCAACATTCAAAAAGATTTGCAGAATGTGTATGAAAATTTACGCAAAACGGATCAGGGCCTGGGTGTGCTCAATCAAATTTTGCACTCAGGCAAGGAGCTTACAACCGAAAAGCGGATCATGCAAATCAAGCTGACCAATACGCGACTGGTTTTGGAAAAGGAATGCAAGGAGCTTGAAGCCCGGAAAAAGGAGCTGGAAATCGAGCTAAAAGGCGAAGGCCCCGCCGCCGTAGAGGTGTACCAAGTTATGTATCCGGGGATCAAGCTGACATTCGGCAAGCTCGTGCATTTTATCAAGCATGAGTACGCCCGGACGCGCTTTATCGTCCTCGATGGGGAAATCAGTACCGCAACCCTCATCTAAAAGCCGAGTTTGATTCCGCAGGCGAGGAAGGGAGTTGAGCTGTATGAGTTTGAAAGCGGTTGAATTGCAAGTGGCGCTGCCACGCACGTTAGAGGTCAGCCGGATTCAGGAGCACCAGCTACAACGGTCCATGCATGAAACACAGTCGATGATCGATCAGCGCAAAGATTTGGACGCGCACATGCGCCAGCGTCCGGCGAACGTCGATGAAACGCAAAAAAATCAGATTCGCGAGAGGGAGCAGGGACAGCAGCAGAAGCAGGAGGACCCAGCGCACAGCGCATCTGCCGAAGCAAAGAATGCCGCAGCAAAAGAGCACAGCTCTCCTTCCTCTGTCTCCATGCGAGATCCCATGCGCGGGCGCTTTATTGATATTTCCTTATAAAAGGAACAAAGTAAGACAAGCCAGAAGCAAAGGTGGCCAACATGGACCAAGTGTATCTCATCTTGATTGGAGCGGGAATCATCATCATGCTGCTTGCTTTTTTCCTGCAAAGAAAGACGCCGGATGATGCTGCCGCCATACCGACACAGCGACTGACAGACAAGGCAGAAACTGAAAAAAGCCTGCAACGGTTAAGCAAGCAGTTCAAGCAGGAAACCGCCCTTCTTTCTGCCGAATGGCAAGAAACAAGGGCTGATTTGCTTCACGAAATCGATCTGTTGAAAAAGCGGGTCGAGCAACTGGAGCAGCAATGGAACGAAAGAGCTGCCCATGCGCAAGTGGCCGCCTCCGCCGAGCAGGGGCAAGCGAATGGCGCGCAACCTGCGGCAGAGGATGTCGATATGCTGGCTTTGCGCGAGCGCTATCGGCGCGTGTTCGAGTTGAGCCGGGAAGGGCTCTCTCCTGACGAGATCGCCAAGCGGCTGGGCGCAGGCCGCGGGGAAATCGACCTCATTTTCGCGCTGGCGCAAAGGAACGAGCGAGGTTTTGCCGATGCGTAAACGCGAGCTGTTATTCGGATTTGGCGCGGGCTTGCTCGTGGCTGCTTCGATCATCGGTCTGGTCGCACCGAAAAGCGAAGCGCCACCGGCAGCACTTACCGAGGAAGAAATCAAGCAGGCGGCGACCGAACTGCAAATGGTCGTACTCACGCCAGAGGAATACAAGCAATGGCAGGAAGAAAAAAAGGTCAACGTCCAGCCTGCACCGAGCGCCCCGAAGGCGCCGGCAGCGCCTGAAGTGCAGCAGACGAAGCCCCCGGCGACAGTCCAGCCGAAAGCGCCAGTGACGAGCGAAGCGACACCGCCAAGCGTGGAGAGTGCCGCACAGCCTGCTCCTGCCGCTGAGACGGCGAGCCAGAGCACCACGCCGGCGACAGCACCAGCCGCAACTGCCGCTCCACAGCCGCCTGCTGTCGCGTCTCCCGCAGCGAAGAAAACCGTCTCCTTTACAGTGCCGTACAAAGCGACGGCGGAGGGAGTTGCCGCGACGCTCGTCAAGGAAGGGATATTGCCTAAAAACAACAAGTTTGTGGAAGAGTTGCGCTCCATGGACAAGCTGAACCGCATCCGGGTAGGGACGTATCAGGTTTCGGTGCCTGTCTCGGAGGCGGAGATTGCCAAGCTCATCACCACGCCGCCGAAAAAATAAGGCGGTATTTTTTTGCAAAAATAATGGAATTCGTTTGTTGCAATTGAAACACCCATATGATATATTCATTTACGGTGTTGAAATCGCACGTCCACCAATTCCGGCAATGGTGCTGCCACTTTGGCAGAATTGCTTGGAACATGCGGTGAGGCGGAGGTAGGCATCAAAAAAACCACTTTTTGAAGGAGGTGTGAAATATGGCAGTAATTTCGATGAAACAACTGCTCGAGGCTGGTGTACACTTCGGTCACCAAACTCGTCGTTGGAACCCGAAAATGGCTCGCTATATCTTCACCGAACGTAACGGAATCTACATTATCGACCTGCAAAAAACCGTGAAAAAAGTTGAGGAAGCGTACAACTTCGTACGTGAACTCGCTCAAGACGGCGGAAAAGTGCTCTTCGTTGGTACGAAGAAACAAGCACAAGAATCCGTAAAAGAAGAAGCTGAACGTACAGGTCACTACTACATCAACCAACGCTGGTTGGGTGGTACCCTGACAAACTTCACAACCATCAAAAAACGTACAGCTCGCCTCGCTGAGCTGAAACGCATGGAAAACGATGGTACTTTCGAAGTATTGCCTAAGAAAGAAGTTATCGTTCTGCGCAAAGAAATGGATCGCCTGGAAAAATTCCTCGGCGGTATCGCTCACATGGATAAATTGCCAGACGCTCTGTTTGTCATCGATCCTCGTAAAGAGCGCATCGCTGTAGCAGAAGCTCGCAAATTGGGTATCCCAATCGTTGCAATCGTAGATACTAACTGCGATCCAGATGAGATCGACTACGTGATCCCAGGTAACGATGACGCAATTCGCGCTGTGAAACTGCTCACTGCAAAAATGGCAGACGCTCTCTTGGAAGGCAACCAAGGAACAGAGCAACAAGCCACAACAACTGCGTAAGCAAGTGTGTAAAAGGGTGGACTGAGGGTGTCAGAGCCCCCGTCCATCCTTTTTTTTCTTCAAAAGGCATTTGTAGATTGTAACTTTCCAAGGAGGTTTCACCCAATGGCAATTAGTGCACAAGCGGTTAAAGAACTGCGCGAGCGTACAGGCGCAGGTATGATGGATTGCAAACGCGCGCTGGAAGAAACAGCGGGCGACATGGAAAAAGCGATTGACCTGCTCCGCGAGCGCGGTATCGCAAAAGCGGCGAAAAAATCCGGCCGTATCGCAGCAGAAGGTTTGACAGCTACAGCGGTTGCTGGTAACGTAGCAGCAGTTGTGGAAGTAAACTGCGAAACAGACTTCGTTGCGAAAAACCCTGAGTTCCAAACACTCGTGAAAGACATCGCTGAGCACGTTGTATCCCAACGCCCTGCAACTGTAGAGGAAGCGCTGGAGCAACCGTTCAAAGGTGCTGGCGACACTCTGGCACAAGTTATCAACGAAAAAATCGCGACTATCGGAGAAAACATCTCCTTCCGTCGTTTCGCTGTATCCGAGAAATCCGACAACGGCGTATTCGGTACTTACCTGCACATGGGTGGTAAAATCGGCGTGCTGGTAACACTCGAAGGCACGCAAAACGAAACATTGGCGAGAGACCTGGGTATGCACGCTGCTGCTTCCAACCCTCGTTTCGCTAACCGTGAAGAGGTTTCCCAAGACGAAATCGATCGCGAGCGCGAAGTTCTGAAAAACCAAGCACTGGCTGAAGGCAAGCCTGCTAACATCGTAGAGAAAATGGTGGAAGGCCGCCTCTCCAAATTCTTCGAAGAATACGTACTGGTTGAGCAACCATTCGTAAAAGACCCAGACAAGAAAGTATCTGCTCTGTTGAAAGAAGCAGGCGCTTCCTTGAAAGAATTCGCTCGCTTCCAAGTAGGCGAAGGGATCGAGAAGAAGCAAGAAGACTTCGCAGCCGAAGTAATGGCTCAAGTGAATAAGCAGTAATAAAGGTATAGGGAACACCTTCGTGTTCCCTATTTTCAAAGCGAGAGTTTCACGACATGTGAAACTCTCCTGCACGTAAAAAGCAATGTGTCCGAAGCTTTTCAGAAGGAATGCAGACGAGGCACAGAGAATGATTCATGAATGGAGGCCGTTTCACATGCCACTTCCTGCCTATAAACGGGTTGTGTTAAAGTTGAGTGGGGAAGCACTGGCGGGGGACCTCGGGTACGGAATCGACCCGAAGGTGATCTTCTCCGTAGCGAACCAGATCAAGGAAATCGTAGAATTGGGAGTACAAGTCGCCGTAGTCGTCGGTGGAGGTAACATCTGGCGCGGACTTTCCGGAAGCTCCAAAGGAATGGATCGGGCTACTGCTGACTACATGGGGATGTTGGCCACGATTATGAACTCACTCGCCTTGCAGGATGGGTTGGAAAAAGTGAACGTCCCGACTCGTGTCCAAACCTCGATTGAGATGCGACAAGTGGCGGAGCCATACATACGCCGACGCGCCATTCGCCACCTGGAGAAAATGCGCGTGGTCATTTTCGCTGCCGGAACGGGTAACCCTTATTTTTCTACAGATACGACGGCTGCCCTGCGTGCTGCTGAAATCGAAGCAGAGGTCATTTTGATGGCGAAAAACAAGGTCGATGGGGTCTATTCCGCTGACCCGAGCCTGGATCCGAATGCGCAAAAGTACGACAAGCTGACGTTCCTGGAAGTCCTCAACAAAGGGCTGGGTGTTATGGATTCGACCGCATCGAGCTTGTGCATGGATAACAGCATCCCACTCATCGTGTTTAACATTTCCGAAGAAGGCAATATTCGCCGGGCAGTAATGGGCGATAAAATCGGTACTCTAGTGAAGGGGGAATAATCATGCCACAAACAGTGCTAAAAGACATGGAAGATCGTATGAATAAAGCGATCCTCGCTTTGAAAAAAGACTTGTCCAGCCTCCGTGCAGGCCGTGCCAACCCTGCGATGCTGGACCGCGTGATGGTGGACTACTACGGTACGCCAACACCGATCAGCCAGCTCGCGAACATCAGCGTTCCTGAGCCGCGCATGCTGACGATCCAGCCGTGGGACAAAACTGCGCTGAAAGAAATTGACCGTGCGCTGCAACAGTCTGACCTGGGCATTTCTCCATCCAATGATGGGGTTATCATCCGCCTGGTCATCCCGCCGCTTACCGAAGAGCGCCGCAAAGAGCTCGTGAAGCTGGCGTCAAAAGGCGGAGAGGAAGCGAAAGTCGCCATCCGCAATATTCGCCGCGATGCGAATGACGAGATCAAAAAGCTGGAAAAGGCTGCGACCATTTCCGAGGATGAATCCCGTCGCCATCAGGAAACGATCCAAAAAACGACCGACAAGTTCATCGCAGAAGTCGACAAGATCGTGAAGGACAAAGAAAAAGACATCTTGGAAGTATAATTTTTAGGGCGATCCCCCTCATTTGAGGGGGATGTACGTCTATATCTCTCATTACGGGGGAACACTTTATGTTAGAACATCTGGCGCGCAAATGGAGCCGCAAGGAAAAACAATCGGTACCAGCCGAGTTGGATCGTTCCGGAAAAATCCCGCAGCATGTCGCGGTGATTATGGACGGCAACGGTCGTTGGGCCAATATGCGCAATTTACCCCGGGTCGCCGGGCATCGAGCAGGCATGAAAACGGTAAAGGAAGTCGTAAAGGCTGCTGACGAGATCGGCGTGCGTTACATGACCATGTACGCTTTTTCTACAGAAAACTGGAAGCGACCACGCGACGAAGTCGATTTTCTCATGAAGCTTCCGCAGGAATTTTTGTCGACAGAATTGGATGAATTGATCGAACGCGACGTGCGCATCCGCATGCTCGGCAGCAAGGAAGAGCTGCCGTCGCATACGTTGAAGGCTCTGCATGAAGCAGAGGAGCGCACCCAAGGAAATCAAGGTCTTCAATTGTGTTTTGCCTTGAATTACGGAGGCCGCGACGAAATCGTCAAAGCGTTTTCCGTGTTGGCACAGAAAGTAAAAGCGGGGGAGCTCGATCCGGGAGAACTGGATGAAGAAGCGATTTCCCGTTATCTTTATACAAGCGACATTCCGGACCCTGACCTCTTGATTCGCACCAGTGGAGAAATTCGCTTGAGTAACTTTATGCTTTGGCAGTTGGCTTACACAGAATTGTGGTTTACGGATGTGCTCTGGCCTGATTTTACCCGTGAACACTTTTTTCAAGCGATTGTGGAATACCAAGGCCGAGCTCGTCGCTACGGGGCGGTATAGCCGAGAGGTGGAATCAGTTGAAGCAACGAATCATAACAGGCCTGATTGGTGGAGCGGCTTTTCTCTTTTTTATCTACCTAGGTGGAGCCTGGTACTCACTATTGGTGTTTTTGCTGGCCGTCATAGGCCATTTTGAATTTATGCGGATGGCTGGCATTCAGCCATTCCATGTGGCAGGAATACTCGGCTACGCGCTCGTGGTCAGCTTGCTCTGGCCGTCGCTCGCGTTTTCGGAATGGCTTCGCATCAGTATGCCGGATCTGTTGCTGCCTGTCATCCTGCTTTTGTTGATTTACTCCGTTTTGCGGAAAAATCAGTTTCACATTGAACACGTCGCCCTTACGCTGGTGGGGGCGTTATACATAGGCTTCGGTTTTACATACATGGCCGCAGCCCGCAACCTCCCCGACGGACTGATGCTCACCGCGCTGGTGATCGCAGCGATCTGGTCGACGGATTCGGGGGCCTATTTTGTCGGGAAAGCGATCGGCAAGCGCAAGCTGTGGCCGGAAATCAGTCCCAACAAAACGGTCGAGGGTGCGCTTGGCGGCTTGGCAGCGGCTATTTTGGTCGTCATCGTCATCAATGCAAGCTTCGGCAGCTTGCCATTTGACAAGGCGCTCGTCATCGCGCTGGTCGCCGGTGTCGTCGGGCAGTTGGGCGACCTGGTAGAGTCGGCGTTCAAACGACATTTTCACGTAAAAGATTCAGGACAGCTCATTCCCGGACACGGCGGCGTGCTGGATCGTTTCGACAGTTTTTTGCTTGTCTTTCCGGTTTTGCATCTGCTAGGTATCGTCTGAAACCTGGTGCATATAGAAGAGATATAGAGGGTGAAATCAGTGAAAAAAATAGCGCTCTTGGGTTCAACCGGCTCGATTGGAACAAGCACGCTGGAAGTCGTGGAACAGCATCCCGAAGAGTTTTCTGTCGTCGCCATGGCAGCAGGGACGAATGTGGAGCTGCTCGCCCAGCAGGTCGAAACGTTTCGGCCTGAGCTTGTTTCGGTGGGGAACGAGCAGGCGGCTGCCCGGCTTCGCGAACGACTGGGGAGCGGATACAAGCCCGAGATTGTCTGCGGTTCAGAAGGGCTTGAGTTGGTTGCCCGCCATGAAGCCGCCAGCATGGTCATGACCGCTGTCGTTGGCAGTGTAGGGGTCGCTCCTACACTCGCGGCGATCGAGGCAGGAAAAACGATCGGGCTTGCGAACAAGGAAACGCTGGTGAGCGCAGGACCCGTCGTGATGAAGCGGGCGAAGGAAAAGGGCGTGGCGATCATCCCGGTTGACAGCGAGCATTCCGCTGTTTTTCAATGTCTGCAGGGAGAGCGGGCAGAAGATGTGGCGCGGGTCATTTTGACGGCATCAGGCGGTTCTTTTCGCCATTTGAGCCGCCAAGAGCTGCAGAAGGTGACAAAAGAGCAGGCATTGGCGCACCCGAACTGGAGCATGGGCGCAAAAATCACCATTGACTCGGCTACGATGATGAACAAAGGCTTCGAGGTGATCGAGGCCCACTGGTTGTTTGATTTGCCGTACGAACAAATCGACTGCGTGCTGCATTATGAAAGTATCATTCACTCTATGGTAGAATACAAAGACCGGGCCGTGATGGCGCAACTGGGCACGCCGGATATGAAAGTGCCGATCCAGTACGCCATGAGCTATCCCGGCAGAAAAAATCTGACTACGGAACCTCTTGATCTGGTCAAAATCGGCTCGCTTCATTTTGCTGCCATGGATTTTGAACGCTATCCTCTGCTACAATTGGCATATGAGTGCGGGAAAGCGGGAGGCACGTACACCGCTGTCCTGAATGCAGCCAATGAAGTGGCTGTCGATCTTTTCCTCAAGGGGGCGATTGCCTTCCTCGACATCGAAAAGGTCGTCAGACAGACGTGCGAGGCTCATAAGGGCGTGCATAATCCTGAACTGGAAGAGATTTTTGAAGCTGATCGGTGGGCGCGCACGCATGCGCTTGCGTCCGTATAACAAAACTGGATCTAGACACTCCAACGAAAGGTGGCTGTTCACTTGCCTTTTCCCAACATGGATTCCGTTGAATCAATTCTCGCGATCGTCGTCGTTTTTGGTGCGCTCGTTTTCGTGCACGAGCTCGGACACTTTCTTTTGGCAAAAAAAGCAGGGATTCTGTGCCGCGAATTTGCGCTGGGAATGGGGCCAAAAATTTTTCGCGTGAAGCGGGGAGAAACGGAATACACTCTTCGCCTCTTACCTATTGGAGGTATGGTCCGCATGGCGGGCGAAGACCCCGAGATGGATATGTTGAAGCCGCACATGGAAGTAAGCCTGGAGCGGGATGCGTTAGGAAAGGTAACCCATTTTTTGCTGGATGGACCGGGGAGCGCTTCCCCTCGGGCGATTACAGGTACGGTTGTTCGCTTTGACTTGGAAAAAGATTTGCATATCGTGCTGGATGTGGGCGGGGAAGAGCGCCAGTTTTCCGTTCATCCCCAGGCGCAACTGGTTAAAGATGGACAAGAGGTGCAAATCGCGCCTTTGAACAGGCAGTTTAAAGGCAAGACGATCTCGCAGCGCTTCTGGGCCATTTTTGCCGGGCCTTTTGCCAACTTCCTGCTGGCGTTTGTCCTGTTCATCGCGATCGGGCTTTTGTATGGGGTGCCAAAAGACATCCCGTATTTGGGCGAGGTCAGAGCAAACGGCCCGGCGGCCGAGGCGGGCTTGATGCAGGGGGACAAAATTATTTCCATTCAGGGACAGCCTGTGGCTTCCTGGAAAGAAATCGTCCAGATTATCAGTACGTCGCCGGGTAAAGAAATGAAGTTTGAGTACGAGCGCAATGGACAGCGCAACTCGGTTTTGGTCAAGGTCGCAAAAGACGAAAATAACGTGGGCAAAATCATGGTGACGAACCCATTGACGTATGCCCCGGGAGAAGTGTTGAAGTACGGCGCTTCCTCGACTTATGAGTTCACGGCGATGATTTTGAAAAACTTAGGGATGCTCTTTACCGGCTCTGTAGGGCTTAACGACCTGAGCGGTCCGGTGGGCATCTTCAAAATGACCGGAGAGTTCGCCCAGCAAGGCATGGCGATTTTGATGAAGTGGGCAGCCGCCCTCTCGATCAACCTGGGGCTGTTCAATTTGCTGCCGCTTCCGGCCCTGGACGGCGGTCGACTGGCATTTCTCGCGGTAGAAGCGCTGCGCGGGCGTCCGGTTGATCCGCACAAAGAAGGCATGGTGCATTTTCTCGGCTTCGCCTTTTTGATGCTGTTAATTTTGGTTGTAACCTGGAACGATCTGCAACGGTTGTTCTTTCAATAACGTACTATCATGATGAGTAGAAAACAGACAAAATTAAAGGATGGTGCAAAATGTACAAGCGCGAGGAGACGAAACCGGTTTTTGTGGGAGGCGTGCAAATCGGTGGCCAAAAAAGCGTAGTAATTCAATCGATGACGACAGCAGACACGCGTGATGTAGAGAAGACACTGGCCGAGATTCAAAGACTTCATGATGCCGGTTGCCAAATTGTCCGCCTGGCCGTCATCAATGAAGACGCAGCCCGCGCCATCAAAAAAATCAAGGAGCGTTCCCCGCTGCCGCTCGTTGCGGACATCCATTTCGACCACAGGCTGGCACTGATCGCTCTTGAGAGCGGCATCGACAAAATCCGGATCAACCCCGGAAACATCGGTTCCAAGGAAAAAACAAAACGCGTGGTCGAAGCTTGCCGCGAGCGCAATGTACCGATCCGCATCGGGGTAAACTCCGGCTCCGTGGAAAGAAGGCTGCTGGAGAAGTACGGCTATCCTTCGCCGGAAGCGATTGTCGAGAGCGCAGTAGACCACGTGGAAATTTTGGAAGACTTGAATTACGATAATATCGTCATCTCCCTGAAATCTTCCGACGTGCCGACGATGATCCAAACGTATTCGCTGATGGCGCAAAAGCGCAACTACCCGCTGCACGTAGGGGTGACGGAGGCAGGTACGCAGTTTTCCGGCGCGATCAAGTCTTCCGTCGGGATCGGGACCGTGCTGTCGATGGGTATCGGCGACACGATCCGCGTATCGCTGACGGCCGACCCGGTGGAGGAAATCAAGGTGGCGAAGCAAATTTTGCGCAGCCTCGATATCGTCAACAACGATCCGGTCGTCATCGCGTGCCCGTCTTGCGGCCGTTGTGCGATCGACTTGATCGGACTGGCGACAAAGGTTGAGGACGCGATCTCCACTTTGAAAGTTCCGCTGAAAGTAGCTGTCATGGGCTGCGCCGTAAACGGGCCGGGCGAAGCGCGCGAAGCGGATGTCGGCGTTGCGGGCGGCAACGGCGAAGGGCTGATTTTCCGCAATGGTGTCATTGTTCGGAAAGTGAAAGAAAACGAACTGTTTGAAGAGCTGATGAAAGAAATTAACGAAATGGTCAACGAGAAAAAACCTACCGAGGTAGGCTGATCGTCGTTGATTGCTGACGAGGCATAAGGAGGACACGCACGTGTTGAAGCAAAGTCAAATGTTGATTCCTACCTTGCGGGAAGTGCCTGCGGATGCGGAGATTGCCAGCCATAAGCTGCTTCTCCGCGCCGGTATGGCCCGCCAACTGGCTTCCGGGATTTATACGTACCTGCCATTGGCGCTTCGTACCCTGCATAAAATCCAGGCCATTGTGCGTGAAGAGATGAACAAGGCAGGGGCCCAGGAGCTGTTGATGCCTGCCATGCAGCCTGCTGAGCTGTGGCATCAGACAGGCCGCTGGGATGTGTACGGCCCAGAGCTTGTGCGTTTGCGCGACCGTCACGACCGCTCCTTTGCGCTCGGACCGACTCACGAAGAAGTCATCACCAGCCTGGTTCGCGACGAGATCAACTCGTACAAAAAGCTCCCGATCAACCTGTACCAAATCCAGACGAAGTTTCGCGATGAAGTGCGTCCGCGCTTCGGCTTGATCCGTTGCCGCGAGTTTATCATGAAGGACGCGTATTCGTTTGATACGACCCAGGAAGGACTGGATCGCAACTTCCAGGCGATGTACGACGCCTACACGAACATTTTCACCCGTGTCGGCCTGAATTTCCGCGCAGTAGAAGCGGACGCAGGCGCGATTGGCGGAAAAGGCACGTACGAGTTTATGGCCTTGTGTGACATCGGCGAAGACACGATTGCCTACTCCGAAGAAGGCGATTTTGCAGCCAACCTGGAAAAAGCGGAAGTCGTGTACAAGCCATCCGCGAAGCCGACGGAAGAAGCGCCAGCCCGCGAAAAAGTACATACGCCGGGGATCAAGACCATCGACCAGCTCGTCCAGTTCCTGAACATCGAAGCGAAGCAAATCATCAAGAGCCTCCTCTACCGCGTCGATGACAAGCTGGTAATGGTGCTTGTGCGCGGTGACCACGAGCTGAATGAAGTGAAGCTGAAAAACTTGTACGATGCGACAATCGTCGGTTTGGCATCCGAAGCGGATATCGTTTCCGTGACAGGGGCGCCTGCCGGATTCGTTGGCCCTGTCGGCTTGGATGGCGAAAAAGTGGAAATCATCGCGGACAACTACGTCCAGGATGTGTATGACGGCATCGTTGGCGCAAACGAAACCGACTACCATCTGACTCATGTTGTGCCAGGCCGTGATTTTGCCGTTTCCCGTTTTGCTGATTTGCGCAACATCACAGAAGGCGATGAGTGCCCGCGTACAGGCGGCGCGATCAAGTTTGCGCGCGGGGTGGAAGTCGGCCATGTGTTCAAGCTCGGAACGAAGTACTCAACAGCGATGGGAGCAACGTACCTGGATGAGAACGGCCGCAGCCAGCCGATGATTATGGGCTGCTACGGGATCGGCGTATCGCGGACGATCGCTGCTGTCATTGAACAAAACAACGATGAGAATGGCATCATTTGGCCTGTAGCTGTCGCTCCTTTCCATGTACATGTGATCCCGGTCAATGTTAAAGTAGAGGAGCAACGCCAAATCAGCGAACAAATTACCGAAGCTTTGCAAAAAGCGGGCGTGGAAGTTTTGTTCGACGACCGCCCGGAGCGTGCTGGCGTGAAGTTCAAGGATGCTGATTTGATCGGCCTGCCGCTGCGCATTACCGTATCGGACAAAGCGGCGCAAGAGGGCACCGTCGAAGTTCGCGTCCGCAAAAACGGGGAAACCGTGAACGTGAAGCTGGAGGACCTCGTATCTGAAGTGAAAACGATGCTTGCTCGTGTAGACCATACCGGGGCAGCCCTGTTCGGCAACGAGTAACTAGCAGGATTGAAGGAAGATTTTGTCGAATTTTACGGGGTACTCCCCTGGACACAATGGGAGTACCTCTTTTTCTTGTTTTTGGGAGGGTGGAATACCGTGGACCGTACACAAGAGCAAAAACAGCGCTTCTCTCTGCTGCTCAAGCAAATGGAAGTGCCTGACGAATGGGTCAACCGCTATTTTCTTGACGGACAGATTGACAAGCTTGAGCTTTACAAGCAAAACAAGGAATGGGTCTTTCATTTTACCTTGCCCAAGCTGCTGCCCGTAGAAGCCTATGCAGCGTTCACGAAGCGCCTGACGCAAACCTTTTCCCACCTGGCAAAAGTCGATGCCAGATTCCGCTACAAGCAAAAACCAGAGCTAGGCTTCGTGGTAGAGGAGTATTGGGATGCGCTGGTCGCAAGCTTAGAGCCGACGCTCAATTCGCTGGCCGTCACGCTACGCTCTGCCAGAAAGCAGGTCGAGCAGCAGGAAGTGAAGGTGTACTTACCGACAGAGATGACCGTCGAAGTCGCGAAGCGCAAACGGGCGGACAACGAGCTCTTAGCCGCTTTTCAAAAGGCGACGGATTGCTCCATGCGCTTTTCCTTCCACGGCGAAGAAAGCGATGAGGCTTATCAGGCGTTTGTCGAGCAGCGCAACGAGGAAGAGCGCGCGCTGGTCGAAGTCGTCATGACAGCCGCTGCCCAGGAAAGCAAAGGCTCGGAAAAGACAGAAGCCATCACGACCTTGATGATGGGCTACGAAATCAAGGACGCGCCGATTCCGATCTGCGAGATTCAGGAAGAAGAGCGCCGCGTCGTGATTCAAGGTACGGTTTTCAACGTCGAGGTCAAAGAGCTGCGTAGCGGACGTCATCTGTTGACCTTCAACGTGTCCGACTACACAGACTCCCTGACCGTGAAGATGTTCTCCCGCGACAAGGAGGACGTCAAGATGCTGGAGGCGCTCAAGGACGGCATGTGGGTCAAGGTGCGCGGCAGCGTGCAGCATGACACCTTTATCCGCGAGCTGGTGATGAACGCCAACGACCTGAACCAGATCGAACAGGTCATTCGCCGGGATCAGGCCGAGGAAAAGCGCGTCGAGCTGCATTGCCATACTCCGATGAGCGCGCTGGATGCGGTAGCTTCCGTCAAGTCGCTGATCTCGACCGCGTCGAAATGGGGGCACAAGGCAATTGCCATCACCGACCATGGAGTGGTGCAGGCGTTCCCAGAGGCGTACTCGATTGCCAAGAAGCACAACATGAAGTGCATCCTCGGCATGGAGGCGTATGTCGTGGAGGACGGCATCGACATCGTTTACAACCTGAACGCCGACAACAACTTGCCGATCGACGAGACGACCGAATACGTTGTCTTCGATACGGAGACGACAGGTCTGAATGCCGCCGAGCATACGATTATCGAAATTGCTGCCGTGAAGATGAAAGGGGCAGAGATCGTCGACCAGTGGACCGAGCTGATTGACCCGCAGTTGGAGATCGGCCCGAAGACGACAGAAATTACCGGGATTACGAACGACATGCTCCGCGGCAAAGACACGCTCGATGTTGTGCTGCGCAAGTTCAAGGAGTTTACCGGAGATGCCGTGCTCGTCGCGCACAACGCGGAGTTCGACAAGGCGTTCATCAATGCTTGCGCGAAGCGGATCGGCATGGAGCCGTGGAACAACCCGTTTCTGGACACGCTGCCTCTGGCGCGGATGATGTACAAAGGAATGCGCAACTACCGCTTGGGCTCGCTCGCCAAAAAGTTCAATGTCGAGCTGATTAATGCCCACCGGGCGTTGGACGATACAGTTGCGCTCGCCCACGTGTTCCAGCAAATGCTCAAAGACATCAAGGAAGCGCAAATCAAGACGCTGGCCGAGTTGAACGAGAAGAGCAACGAAGAAGCCGACTACAAGAGCGGCCGTCCTTTCCATGCGACGATTCTCGTGAAAAACAAGGCGGGGCTGAAAAATTTGTACAAGCTCGTCAGCCGTTCGCATGTGGAGACGTTTTTCCGTTGGCCGCGCATTCAGCGCAGTCAGTTGACCAAATTCCGCGAAGGCTTGCTGATTGGAACCGCATGCAAGGAAGGCGAGCTGATGCAGTCGATCCTGCGCGGGAAATCGTCTGAAGAGTTGAAGGAAGTCGCTGCTTTTTACGATTTTCTGGAAATTCAGCCGCTTGACCATTACTCGCCACTGCTTCGCAATGAAGAAATTCCGTCGCTAGAGACGATGAAGGGCTACCATAAGATGATCGTGGAAATGGGCAAGGAAATGGGCAAGCTCGTCGTCGCGACAGGGGATGTTCATTTTCTGAACCCGCAGGATGAGATTTTCCGCGATGTGTTCCTGTTGTCAAAAGGCGACCCGACTGCCGGGAATCAGCCGCCGCTGTATTTGCGCACGACAGATGAAATGCTGGAGTCGTTTTCCTACCTCGGCGAAGAGCTGGCCAAAGAAATCGTCGTGACAAATACGAATGCGATTGCGGACATGATCGAAGACGTCAGCCCGATCCCGGACAAGCTGTACACCCCGGTCATCCCGGGCGCAGACGACGAGTTGCGCGAAATGTGCTACAACAAGGCAAAGCTGCTGTACGGCGATCCGTTGCCGGAGCTTGTGGAAAAGCGGCTGGAAAAAGAACTGAACAGTATTATCACGCACGGCTTCGGCGTCATTTACTTGATCTCGCAGCGGCTGGTAACGAAGTCGCTGCAGGATGGATACCTGGTCGGCTCGCGTGGATCGGTCGGTTCTTCCTTCGTCGCGACCATGGCGGAGATTACCGAGGTCAATCCGTTGCCGCCGCACTATCGCTGCCCGAATTGCAAGCACAGCGAGTTTATTACGGACGGCTCGATTGCCTCCGGCTTCGACTTGCCCGACAAGGAATGCCCGCAGTGCGGCACCAACTACGCCAAGGACGGGCAGGACATTCCGTTCGAGACGTTCCTCGGCTTCAAAGGGGACAAGGTTCCCGATATTGACTTGAACTTCTCCGGTGACTACCAGCCGCGGGCGCACAAGTACACGCAGGAGCTTTTCGGCGAGGACTACGTGTACCGTGCGGGGACGATCGGCACCGTTGCGGAAAAGACAGCGTACGGCTACGTCAGAAAGTACGCCGACGAGCGCGGACTGACGCTGCGCAATGCGGAAATTTCGCGGATCGTCAACGGCTGCACAGGGGTAAAACGAACGACGGGACAGCACCCGGGCGGGATTATTGTTGTTCCGGACTACATGGAAATTGAAGACTTTTGTCCGATCCAGTTCCCGGCAGACGACAGCGAGTCCGAGTGGCGTACGACGCATTTCGACTTCCACTCGATTCACGACAACTTGCTGAAACTCGATATTCTCGGACACGACGACCCGACCGTCATTCGTATGCTGCAGGACTTGACCGGCATGGACCCGAAATCGATTCCGCTCGACGACAAAAAGACGATGTCTATCTTCAGCTCGACGGAAGCGTTGGGCGTGACGCCGGAGCAAATCGGGACGAATATGGGCACGCTCGGCATTCCCGAATTCGGAACGAAGTTCGTTCGGCAGATGCTCGAGGATACGAAGCCGACGACGTTTGCCGAGCTTGTGCAGATTTCCGGTCTGTCCCACGGTACGGATGTATGGTTGAACAACGCGCAGGACTTGATTCGCAACGGCATTTGTAAACTGCCTGAAGTAATCGGTTGTCGCGACGACATCATGGTTTATTTGATCTACAAAGGTTTGGAGCCGTCGCGCGCCTTCAAAATCATGGAGTCGGTGCGGAAAGGGAAAGGCGTGCCGGAAGAGGATCAGGAAGAAATGCGCAAAAACAACGTGCCGGAATGGTACATCCAGTCTTGCCAGCGCATCAAATACATGTTCCCGAAAGCGCACGCCACCGCGTACGTCATGATGGCCGTGCGGATCGCCTACTTCAAGGTGCATCGCCCGCTCGAATTTTACGCGACGTACTTTACCGTGCGCGCCGACGACTTCGACATCCCGCTGATGGTCAAAGGCTCGGCAGCGATCCGGCAAAAAATCGAAGAAATCGAGGACAAGGGTCACGACGCACAGCCGAAGGAAAAAGCGCTGCTCACCGTGCTGGAGATGGCTTTGGAGATGGTGGAGCGCGGCTTCCGTTTTGCCAACGTCGACCTGTATGAATCCGACGCTACCCGCTTCCTGATTAAAGGCGACTCGTTGATTGCGCCGTTCAATGCCTTGCCAGGTCTCGGGACGAACGCCGCGATCAGCATCGTGCAGGCGCGGGAGGAAGGCGAGTTTTTGTCCAAGGAAGACCTGTTGTCCCGCTCGCGTATCTCCAAGACGATTCTGGAGTATTTGGAGGAGCAGGGCGCGCTGAAAGGTCTGCCGGAATCGAACCAGTTGTCGCTGTTCTAGGGCAGCGAAGCGATGCAGCCGCATCCAAAGGTTGTCAGCGGAGGGCTGTTATGCTATAATTTTTTTGGAAATACTGGTTTTATACGCACGACAGATCGAGAGTGGGGAAACCCACTCTTTCTTTCTGGCTGCACCTCATGGTTCAAACGTAAAGGAGGTACTTGCTTGAGCAAGGTAACGGGCATCGTCACCGAACTGGTCACGCCCATTGTTGACGAATTGGGTTTGGAACTGGTTGACATCGAGTACAAAAAGGAAGGCAGCAACTGGTTTCTGCGCGTGTTTATCGACAATGAAACTGGCAACATCGACATCGATGACTGCAGCCTTGTCAGCGAGAAGCTGAGTCAAAAACTTGACGAAGTAGATCCGATTCCGACTGCATACTTTTTGGAAGTATCTTCGCCGGGTGCTGAGCGTCCGTTGCGCAAGGATAAGGATTTTACCAAAGCTGTCGGCAGGCACGTGCACATTACAACCAAAGAGCCGATAGAAGGAGCAAGCCTGTTCGAAGGCGAACTGATATCGTACGAGGACGGCAAGCTGACTGTTAAGGAAGCGAAAAAAACGTACGTGATTTCCCAGGAGCAAATTGACACGGCACGCATGGCCATCGTCTTTTAGATGCCAGCGGCCGGTGGGTAAGTAAAGGAGGAGGCAACGAAAGTCATGAACGGCGATTTTATCGAGGCTTTAGAAGCCATTGAGAGAGAGAAAGGCATCACCAAAGACGTGCTGATCGAGGCCATCGAAGCGGCTCTTATCTCTGGATACAAACGTAACTTCAACTCGGCCCAAAATGTGCGGGTGGATGTAAATCGTCATTCAGGTATGGTTCGCGTGTATGCACGCAAAAACGTGGTGGAAGAGGTTTTGGACCCGCGTCTGGAGATTTCTCAGGAAGCTGCCCAAGAAATCGATCCGAACTTCCGACTGGACGATATTGTGGAAATCGAGGTGACGCCTCGCGACTTCGGCCGCATTGCCGCGCAAACGGCAAAGCAAGTGGTGACCCAGCGCATTCGCGAAGCGGAGCGCGGTCTCATTTACAGCGAGTTCATCGAGCGCGAGGATGATATCGTCACAGGGGTTGTTCAACGTATGGACGCCCGCAATTACTACATTGATCTGGGCAAAGCGGAAGCGGTTATGCCGATCACCGAGAAAATGCCTTCCGAGGAGTTCAAGTCACAAGATCGGGTGAAGGCATACATCATTAAAGTAGAAAAAACCACCAAGGGACCGCAAATCGTCGTTTCCCGTACCCATCCGGGACTTTTGAAGCGCCTCTTTGAATTGGAAGTGCCAGAGATTTACGATGGTGTGGTTGAAATCAAGTCCGTTGCTCGTGAAGCAGGCGATCGCTCCAAAATCGCTGTCCATTCGATCAATCCGGACGTAGATCCTGTAGGAGCATGTGTAGGGCCAAAAGGCATGCGTGTACAGACAATCGTGACGGAGCTGAAAGGTGAAAAAATTGACATTGTTCGTTGGTCCGAAGATCCTGCCGAGTACGTGGCAAACGCGCTCAGCCCGGCCAAGGTGCTGCACGTAGATGTCAATCTCGCAGAAAAAGTAACCCGCGTCATCGTGCCGGATTACCAGTTGTCGCTTGCGATTGGCAAACGCGGACAAAACGCTCGTCTCGCTGCCAAGCTGACCGGCTGGAAGATCGACATCAAGAGCGAGTCTCAGGCAGAGCAGGAAGGCATCGACTACCCGAAAGAAGTAGAGGGCGATGAAGGAGTCGACAACGAATAGTCATGAAGCAAAAAAAGATCCCTTTGCGTAAATGCATTGTTTGCCAAGGAATGTTTCCGAAAAAGGAATTGATCCGCGTAGTCCGGACGCCCGCTGAGGAGATTGTCATCGACCTGACGGGAAAGGCGGCGGGACGCGGTACCTATGTGTGTCGGCAGGAAAGCTGTCTGAAGCCGGATGCGTTCGCATCGGGAAAATGGAAAAAAGTGCTGGAACGTGCCCTGAACATGTCCATCTCCGAAGAGAAGTACGATGCTTTTCGTGAGAAATGGCTGGAGATGATGGGACGATGATCCCTAAAGCAGCTCAGTTGCTCGGCATTGCGATGCGCGCGCGCAAAATCGTGACCGGGGAGGAATTGGTCATCACGGCTGTTCGCAACGGCCAGGCCCGTCTCGTTTTGCTCGCATCGGACGCATCTGACAATACGGCCAAAAAAGTCAAGGATAAATGTTCCTATTACGGGGTCTCATGTGTAACCACAGGCGACCGATATTCATTGGGACACGCAATCGGAAAAGATGGGCGCGTTACCGTGGCGGTGACCGATGGGAAGTTGGCTGAAAGCATTCAGCGTCTGCTCACCTAACTTAGAAAGGGTGAAGTTTATTTGAAGACACGTGTGTATGAATATGCCAAACAGCACAACATGAGCAGTAAGGAAATCCTCAATTTGCTAAAACGATTGAACATAGAAGTAGCAAATCATATGAGTATTATGGAAGAAGGGACGATCAAGCGGATCGAGGATCACATGGCCAAACTGCGTGCCGGCTCCAAGCCGGAAGCGCGCAATACGCCTGGCGATGCAAGATCAAAACAAATGGACGATCAACGACGCCCCAACGAATCCAGAGGACAACAAACCCAGTCCCACGCAGGGCAGGGGCAGCCGTCACAAGCTGCAAAAAACGACAGACAAAACGAACGCGATCGCGGCGATTTTTCCAGCAACAATCGTCCAGGCAGCACCAGCGGAAATCAGCCCGATCAGCATAGTCCTCAACACGGAAAAAATCAGGGGAAGAATCAGGAGAGAAGACCAAACCATATGAGAAGTCAACCAGCAAAACCGACTGACCGTAAGCCGCAAAACCAACAACGTCCACAGAGCCAACAAAGACCACAAAACCAACAAAGACCGCAAAACCAGCAGCGTCCTCCGCAACAGGCAACTGCCAGCCAAACGGAAGGCCGCACCGGGGATGAGTTTGAAGACAAAGTAAAACTTCCATCCAATGTCGGTTTGGAAAAACGCGAGAAAATCAAAAAAGCTCCACAAACGCAAAAGACGTTTGAAGACAACAAAAAGAACACGCCTTTCCGCGGCGGAAATAACCGCAACCAAAACAACCGTCGTGGCGGCAACAACCACCAGCGCGGCGGACAAAAGCCACAGCGTCCAGTGCTTGAGACGCCTAGCAAAATCACCTTTACCGAGTCGTTGACGGTGAACGAGCTGGCTGTGAAACTGCGCAAGGAACCGGCGGAAATCATCAAAAAGTTGTTTAATTTGGGGATCATGGCAACGATCAACCAATACCTGGAACGCGAAGCGATCGAGCTGATCTGCGCTGATTACAACGTAGAAGTCGAAGAAAAAATCGTCATCGACGAAACCAACTTCGAAACGCTCGAAGAAGTAGATCCGCCTGAGTCGCTCGTAGAGCGTCCGCCAGTCGTCACCATCATGGGTCACGTTGACCACGGGAAAACAACGTTGCTCGACGCCATCCGCTCCACGAACGTAGTAGCGGGGGAGGCAGGCGGGATTACCCAGCATATCGGTGCTTATCAGGTCGAGATCAAAGGCAAGAAGATCACGTTCCTCGATACACCTGGTCACGCGGCGTTCACGACCATGCGTGCCCGCGGTGCGCAAATTACCGACATTACGATCCTCGTCGTTGCTGCCGATGACGGCGTGATGCCACAAACCGTAGAGGCGATCAGCCACGCGAAAGCGGCAAACGTGCCGATCATCGTCGCTGTCAACAAGGTGGATAAACCGGAAGCCAACATCGACCGCATCAAGCAAGAGCTTACCGAGTATGAGCTCGTTGCGGAAGAGTGGGGCGGGGACACCATTTTCTCTCCACTGTCTGCGAAGCAGCGCACTGGGATCGAAGAGTTGCTTGAGTACATCTTGCTCGTCGCAGAGGTTCAGGAGCTGAAAGCAAACCCTGACAAGCGTGCGCGCGGTACGGTAGTCGAAGCTGAGCTCGACAAAGGCCGTGGTCCTGTAGCGACCATTCTGGTACAGCAAGGAACGCTGCGCGTCGGCGATCCGATCGTAGTCGGCTCTACCTACGGCCGTGTACGTGCGATGGTCAACGACAAAGGCCGCCGTCTGAAAGAAGCAGGTCCTTCTACCCCTGTGGAAATTACCGGTCTGAACGATGTACCGCAAGCGGGCGACCAGTTCCGCGTGTTTGAAGACGAGAAAAAAGCCCGTGCAATCGGGGAAGCGCGCGCAGCCAAGCAGCGTGAATCCGAGCGCCGTGCAAGCTCTCGCGTATCGCTGGACGATCTGTTCCAGCACATTCAGGAAGGCGACATCAAAGAGCTGAACCTGATCGTAAAAGGCGACGTGCAAGGTTCTGTAGAAGCTCTGCGCGGCTCCCTGGAAAAAATCGACGTCAACGGTACCCGCGTGAAAATCATTCACACTGGCGTCGGCGCGATCACCGAGTCCGACGTTACGCTGGCAAACGCATCGAATGCGATCATCATCGGTTTCAACGTGCGTCCTGAGCCAAACGCTCGCAGCATGGCTGAACAGGAGAAAATCGACATTCGTCTGCACCGCGTGATCTACACCGTGATCGAAGAGATCGAGCAAGCCCTGAAAGGCATGCTGGACCCTGTGTACAAAGAAAACATCATCGGTCAGGCAGAAATCCGCGAAGTCTTCAAAGTATCCAAAGTCGGCAACATCGCCGGTTGCTATGTAACCGAAGGAAAACTGAGCCGCGATGCAGGTGCTCGTCTGATCCGCGAAGGCATCGTCATCTACGAAGGCAAGCTGGACACCTTGAAACGCTTCAAGGACGACGCCAAAGAGGTAAACGCAGGCTACGAGTGCGGTCTGACCTTGGAACGCTTCCAGGACCTCAAAGTCGGCGACGTGGTCGAAGCCTTCGTCATGGTTGAAGTGAAGCAATAATGGTAGCAGGGGTGCAGATTGAACTGTTTCTGCCCGCTTGCCAAAACTTGAAAGAAAAACGGGCCATCGTCAAAAGTCTCATTGGCAAGCTGCGAAGCCGCTTCAACGTCTCCGCAGCGGAGATGGCTTATCCCGAGCAGTGGCAGCGTACCGTGTTGGGTATCGCTGCCGTTGCTAATGAAATGTCATTTTTGCAACAAGAAATGCAGGCTGTCGTGCGGTTCGTGGAAAACCATCCCGATGTGGAGTTGATTCGGGTCGATACGGAATACTACGAATAGGGCAGCCAGCGGAGGTGAGAATAGATGAACAAAACACGAATGAGCCGCGTCGGCGAAGAAATCAAAAAAGAACTGAGCCTCATCTTGCAACGTGGACTGAAAGATCCTCGCGTCGGCTTTGTTACGGTAACGGATGTAGAAGTGAGCAGCGATCTCCAGCTTGCGAAAGTATTCGTCAGCATTTTCGGCAGCGAGGAGCAGCGCAAAGACTCTCTGGCAGGACTGACGAAAGCCAAAGGCTACCTGCGTACCGAAATTGGCAAACGCGTCAAGTTACGCCATATTCCCGACTTCGTCTTCAAGTTGGATGAGTCGATTGACTACGGTTCCAAAATTGAGTCGATCCTGCGGGAAATCTCCACAGAAGGAGAGAAACAGGATGAATCCTAATCGAGCAGCAGTAGAGGAAGCGGCCCGCTTTTTCCGGGAGCATGACCGCTTCCTGGTTCTTTCCCATGTCAATCCAGATGGCGATGCTACCGGCTCTGCGCTTGGAGTCGTGCTCATGCTTGAACAGTTGGGAAAAGAGTACGTAGTGGTGAACGAAGGGGAAACGCCGCTCAAGTTTGACTTTTTGCCGCGTTTTGACCGCTTGCGCAACCTGCGCAAACAACCGCTGACCGAAATGTTCGAGGCCGTAATCGCCGTAGACTGTGCCGATGAGTCACGGATGGGCGATGTGCGGCCTTTATTTGCATCTGGCGCCGCTGTCCTCAATATCGACCACCACCCGACCAACGACATGTTCGGAACGGTCAACCTGGTGCGGCCGGAAGCGGCGGCGACAGCGGAAATTTTGTTTGAAGTGGCGGAAGAGGCGGGAATCGCGTTCAACGAAGAACTCGCCTTGTGCATCTATACCGGCCTTTTGACAGACACAGGCGGCTTTCGCTACTCCAATACGACGCCACGGGTAATGGAAATCGCGGCCCGCTTGCTGACCTACGGGGTGAAGCCGGGCGAAGTGGCGGAGCGATGCCTGGAGGAAATCACGTTTGCGCATGTCAAAGTATTGCGCCGCGCCCTGCAGACGTTGCAGTTGTCCCACCAAAACCTCGTCGCCTCCATTTGCGTGTCGGTCGATGATTTTGCCGAGGCAGAGGCGAAGCGCGAGGATGCAGGCGGACTGGTGAACTACTGCCGCAACATCGAAGGCGTCGAGGTCGGCGTTTCCTTTGTGGAGTCGGAGCCGGGAATCGTCAAGGTCAGCATGCGCGCGAGAGATCGCGTGGACGTGTCGGCTGTTGCCAAGCAACTCGGCGGCGGAGGGCATGCCAAAGCTTCCGGCTGCACGGTCAAAGGGACGATCGCGGAAGCGAAACAAAAAGTATGGGACGTACTGGAGCCAGCATTAGGAGTGAAACACGATGAGTAACGCGCACGGCGTGCTGGTAATCGACAAGCCGGCGGGCATGACTTCCCACGATTGTGTGGCGCGCATCCGCCGGCTGTATGGAACGAAAAAGGTAGGACACACGGGAACGCTCGACCCCGATGTGACAGGCGTGCTGCCGATCTGCGTGGGCAACGCGACTCGCCTGGTAGAGTATTTGCAGGATTTGCCCAAGCGCTACAACGTCGTCTTGCGGCTCGGCTCCGCGACGACGACGGAGGATGCCTCCGGTGAAGTGCTGGAGCAAGCTCCGGTAGACGCAGCCGCGATTACGGTAGAGCGCATCGAGCAATTGCTGCAATCGTTTTTGGGAGAGATCGAGCAGGTCCCGCCGATGTTTTCCGCGGTAAAAGTAAACGGGAAGCGCCTCTACGACCTGGCCCGCGAAGGCACGGTCATCGAGCGCCAGCCGCGCAAAGTGACGCTGTACGAGCTGACGCTCCACGAGATCAAGGCAGACGGGGACAGCGTCGATATCTCGTTCACGTGCACATGCTCGAAAGGGACGTACATGCGCACCTTATGTGTTGACCTCGGTCGCGCTCTGGGTTATCCTGCCCATATGAAACTGCTTCGGCGAATCAAGAGCGGTCCGTTCGTAGAGGAGGAGGCGATTCCTCTTCAGGAACTGGAGGAGCGGGCTGCGAGTGGGGAGGACCTCTCCCGTTATCTTGTCTCCATCCCACAGGCGATTTCATTTTTGCCGTCTTATCAGGTCAAACCGGAGCGAACCCGTGCGGTGCGCAATGGACTGGCGACTGCGCTGCCAGGAGTCGATGCCGAGGTAGGCAGCCTGATCTGCCTGTTTGCAGGCGAAGAGCTGCTGGGGATTCATCGCGTGTGCCGTGGGGACAAAGGTCTTTTCGCCAAAGCAGAAAAAGTCTTTCCAGCCGAGGTGTAAACCGTGAAAACGATCTCCCTGACCTATCCACTACCAAATGAGTTGCAAGCGACGCCATGCGCGATTGCGCTTGGCTATTTCGATGGCGTACATATTGGACATCGCCGGGTGATTCAAAAGGCGATTGACACCGCAAAAACGAACGGATGGGAGAGTACGGTGCTGACGTTCGACCCCCATCCGCGCGAGGTTCTTGGGCAAAGCGGCTATACGAGCTACCTCACTCCGCTTTCCGACAAGCTGGAGCAATTCGAAAAGATGGGGGTAGACAGGACGTATGTCATGAAGTTCGATATCGGGTTTGCCGCGGTTTACCCGGAGGACTTCATTACCGAGTGCATGCTTCCCCTCGCGTGCCGGCATGTCGTGGTCGGCTTCGACTACACGTTTGGCTACAGGGGAATGGGAACCGCCCATACGCTGCAAGAGATGAGCAAAGGCCGCTACGGGCTCGACATCATCAGCCCGGTCAACCGGCTGGGGGAAAAAGTGAGCAGCACGATCATCCGCGAGTATCTCCACCACGGAAATGTCGAGCAGGTGCGCCATCTGCTGGGCCGCCCGTACAAGGTGCGCGGCAAGGTCGTTCACGGC
This sequence comes from Brevibacillus sp. NSP2.1, assembly GCF_000470975.2. Taxonomy (NCBI): domain Bacteria; kingdom Bacillati; phylum Bacillota; class Bacilli; order Caryophanales; family Paenibacillaceae; genus Brevibacillus; species Brevibacillus sp. NSP2.1. The sequence continues at coordinate 2,388,460 of NZ_CP048274.1, forward strand.
GACAAGCGCGGGCGCACGATCGGCTTCCCGACGGCGAACGTCCGGGTCGGACAGCCTTATCTCATCGGCAAAAACGGCGTGTACGGCGTGCGCTTCACGGTCGATTCCAAGAGCTACTTCGGCGTGATGAATGTCGGGATCAAGCCTACGTTTGAGCTGGAGAAGAAAGAAAAATCACTAGAAGTGCACATTTTCGAGTTCTCTGGTGACATTTACGACAAGGAAGTCGAAGTAGAATTTCTGTTCTACATCAGGGAAGAGCAAAAGTTCGGCGGTGTGGATGCGCTGATCGCGCAAATCGGCCGCGACGTAGACATGGCGAAACGAAAATTTGCCGAGGGAATCTCGTAACGGAATCTCTTTGCTTTTCCTGAAATGATATGCTATAATTCAAAACGTTGTACAGATAACCGTAGCTTGGCTGTCCGATGCTCACCGACGGCAGACTCGGCTAACGGGATATAAAATAAGGAGGTGAGTCATGATGGCATTGTCTCAAGAACGTAAAACTCAACTGATCCAAGAGTTCCGTACTCACGAGAACGACACCGGTTCGCCGGAAGTTCAAATCGCTATCTTGACCGAAAACATTAACAACCTGAACGGACACTTGCGTACGCACAAAAAAGATCACCACAGCCGTCGTGGTCTGTTGAAAATGGTAGGTCAACGCCGCAACCTGTTGACATACCTGCGTGAAGCAGATGTTCAACGCTATCGTTCGGTAGTAGACCGCCTGGGTCTGCGCCGCTAGTCAGCGTTTTGTAAAAAGCGGGTTCTTCCCGCTTTTTCTATCGTGTAGGAGAGCTTGGCGCTTCTTGCTGTCAGGCTCTCTGAAGCGATAACACAAAGCATGCGATACAGGCGCAATGGAATTGGCTTCAACAGAAGCTTTTTTTATTATCCAAAACGACTGCCAAAGCTCACCATTTAATTTTCACGGTGGCAGGAAATAATACATACAGGTAGAAAACAAAGTGTAGATATGCACATTGTCGCAAAGGAGGACTGCTAGCATCATGGAGCAACAATACCGTACATATGATTTTGAACTGGCAGGCCGCAAGCTGACGCTGGAATTTGGCAAAATGGCCAAACAGGCGAACGGCTCGGTTCTGGTTCGGTACGGCGATACGGCAATCCTGTCTGCAGTTACAGTCTCGAAGGAGCCGAAAGCGCTCGACTTCTTCCCGTTGACTGTCAACTATGAGGAACGTCTCTATGCGGTCGGTAAAATTCCCGGCGGCTTTATTAAAAGAGAAGGTCGCCCAAGCGAAAAAGCCATTTTGGCAAGCCGTTTGATTGACCGCCCGATCCGTCCCCTTTTTGCAGAAGGATTCCGCAACGACGTACAAATTGTCAATACTGTTCTGTCGGTTGACCAGGACTGCTCTCCGGAAATCGCCGCTATGATCGGGACGTCTGCCGCTTTATGCGTTTCCGAGATTCCGTTTGAAGGACCGATTGCCGGTGTCATCGTTGGGCGCATTGACGGCGAGTTCATCATCAACCCGACTGTGGAGCAGGCAGAAAAAAGCGATATTCACCTCGTAGTCGCAGGTACACACAAAGCGATCAACATGGTGGAAGCAGCCGCTAACCAAGTGCCAGAGTCCGTTATGCTGGAAGCGATCATGGCCGGCCATGAGGTTATCAAGCAACTGGTGGAGTTCCAAAACCAGATCGTAGCCGAAATCGGCAAAGAAAAAATGGAAGTCATCCTGCATGAAGTCGATCCGGAAATCGATCAGGCTGTGCGCGAATTTGCAGAAGCACGTCTGAAAGAAGCCGTTCGGATTGAAGAGAAGCAGGCGCGTTACGACGCGATTGACAACATCAAGGAAGAGACGAAGGAACATTTCGCTGCCAAAGATCCGGAAGCTTATCCAGAGCAGGAGAAAATGATTAGCGAAGTGCTGGGCAACATCGTCAAGGACGAAGTTCGCCGTCTCATTACAGAAGAAAAAGTTCGCCCGGATGGACGAGCTTTGAACGAAATTCGTCCGCTTTCCAGCGAGACTGGCATTTTGTCCCGCACGCACGGTTCCGCGATGTTTACCCGCGGTCAAACACAGGCGTTGAGCGTCTGCACACTGGGCGCGCTGGGCGATGTGCAAATTCTCGATGGTCTTGGACTGGAAGAATCGAAACGATTCATGCACCATTACAACTTCCCGCCTTACAGCGTAGGGGAAGCTCGTCCGCTGCGTCCTCCAGGCCGTCGCGAAATCGGGCACGGAGCGTTGGGTGAGCGTGCAATCGAGCCGATCATTCCTTCCGAGCACGAGTTCCCGTACACGATCCGCCTAGTTTCCGAAGTCATTGAGTCCAACGGCTCGACATCGCAAGCTTCCATTTGCGCGAGCGTGCTGGCTCTGATGGATGCCGGGGTACCGATCAAGGCTCCTGTAGCCGGTATCGCCATGGGCTTGATTATGAGCAAGGATGAACAGTCTTTCTCCATTTTGACAGACATCCAGGGCATGGAAGACCATTTAGGCGATATGGACTTCAAGGTAGCAGGTACCGAGGCTGGCGTAACGGCGATTCAGATGGACATCAAAATTTCCGGGATCAATCGGGAAATTTTGCAGCAAGCGCTGGAGCAAGCGCGCGAAGGTCGCCTGCACATCCTCAAGCACATGATGAGCACGATTTCCGAACCGCGCAAAGAGCTGTCTCCTTACGCGCCGAAGATTTTGACCATGACCATCAACCCGGACAAAATCCGCGATGTAATCGGCCCACAAGGTCGCGTCATCAACAAAATCATCGAAGAAACCGGCGTCAAAATCGACATCGAGCAAGATGGACGTGTGTTCATCGCTTCGATCAACCACGAAGCGAACATGCGCGCGAAGCAAATCATCGAGGACCTGGTTCGCGAGGTTGCGGTCGGCCAGATTTATCTGGGAACCGTCAAGCGCGTAGAGAAGTACGGGGCGTTCATCGAGCTGTTTGCTGGCAAGGAAGGTTTGTGTCACATCTCCCAACTGGCTGAGGAACGCGTAGCCAAGACGGAAGATGTCGTAGCAATTGGCGACAAGGTACAAGTAAAAGTAACCGAGATCGACGATCAAGGTCGCATCAACTTGTCCCGCAAAGCCGTGCTCAAGGAACAAGCGGCCGCAGCTCAGGCCGACAAGGCACCGACCCAAGCAGAATAAACGACAAACAAAAGGCTTCGTCACTCGAAGAAATTCGTGTACGGAAGCTTTTTTCTTTTGGCCAAAATGTCTAAGTCACTCGCCTCGTTCATACATTGGACAAAGAGAGACTTGTACGTACAAAGAGGAGGGCTGGCTCCACGATGGCTGAAAGAAAGAGGAGGCTGTGGGTTACGGTCTTTGTCGCAGGAGCGATGGCGCTGCTGCTGCAATACCAGCCGATCCACCAATACATCAGCTTTGTCAAAAACGATCAGGTCGTGACGGCGGAAAAAATTTTGGATGAAAAAGAGCGGTTGCGGGCCCAGATTGAGCAGTGGAAGGAAGGACGGGAGGAAGCGCCTGTCGATGCCGTCGTGGATCAGACGTGGAAAGCGATCCCTGGCTACAACGGACGCGTCGTGGACGTGGAAGCGTCCGTGGAAAAGATGCTCGCTGCCGGAGTGACCGGGCCGGAAATGCTGGTCTACAAGGAAGTTCCGCCAGCCGTCTCGCTCGATCAGCTTGGGGCGCAGCCCATCTACCGGGGAAATCCGAAGAAGCCGACCATTTCCTTCATGATTAACGTAGCCTGGGGCAATGAATACTTGGATTCGATGCTGGATACATTGGATAAGCACAAAGTGAAGACGACGTTTTTTCTGGATGGCTCGTGGGTCAAGCGCTATCCGGAAGAGGCGAAAAAAATTGCCGCGCGCGGCCATGAGATCGGCAATCACGCCTACTCGCATCCGGACATGAGCACGCTGGGGACGCAGCGCATCCACCAGGAGATCAGCCGCACACAGGACGTCATTTCCAAAACGCTGGGGATCAAGCCCGCCTTGTTTGCTCCCCCTTCCGGATCGTTCAACAAGCAGGTCGTGCAAATCGCGCACGCCTCCTACCAGATGAAGACGATCATGTGGACGGCCGATACCGTGGACTGGAAAAAGCCTTCCCCAAGTTTTGTCATCAAAAAAATCAGCGGCTTGATGGGCAACGGCGTCCTTGTGCTGATGCACCCGACAGCAGCCTCAGAGGCCAGTCTGGACCAGTTGCTCACGATTGCCAAGCAAAAGGGCTTGCACCCGGTCACCGTATCCGAGGTGCTCTCCAGCCGCCGCCTGCCGTGATGCGAAAACGTGTTCATTTTATTGTGGAGATAAAAGAAGTTTGCTATAGTTAGACGTGTTTACATTCACTTCCCGAAAGTTTGCGGATAGAGAGATGATTAACCGAGGAGGATTTGTGTGATACAACGTCATACGTGTGATAACGGTCTTAGAATTGTGACGGAACGTATTCCGTCTGTTCGCTCTGTTGCGCTAGGCATCTGGGTGGGGACCGGTTCGAAATATGAGAACGAGAAAAACAACGGGATTTCCCATTTTCTTGAACATATGTTTTTTAAAGGAACGAGTACGCGCTCTGCGAAAGAAATCGCGGAGACTTTTGACGAGATCGGCGGAAACGTAAACGCCTTTACTTCCAAAGAATATACTTGCTACTATGCGCGGGTGCTCGACCAGCACGCTCCGATTGCGCTGGACGTGCTGGCCGACATGTATTTCGACTCCGTATTCGATCCGGAGGAGCTGGAAAAGGAAAAAAACGTGGTCATCGAAGAGATCAGCATGTACGAAGACACGCCTGACGATCTCGTCCACGATTTGATCGCAAAAGCGACTTACAGCACGCATCCGCTCGGCTATTCGATTTTGGGAACGGAAGACGTGCTGCGCAGCCTGAAGCGTGATGACCTGCTCAGCTACATCAACGCCCACTACCTCCCGACGAACACGGTCGTAACGGTTGCCGGCAATTTTGACGACAGCCTCATTGAAGAGATCAAAAAGCGTTTCAGCGGCTTCGAGCGACCAGGCAAGCTCGCGCCTTTAGCGGAGCCTGCGTTCGCGGCAAACGCGATCGCCCACAACAAAGCTACAGAGCAAGCGCATCTGTGCCTGTCGCTGCCGGGCTTCAAGGTGGGGCATCCGGACGTTTACTCGCTCATTTTGCTGAACAACGTCCTGGGAGGCAGCATGAGCTCGCGGCTGTTCCAGGAAATTCGCGAGGAGCGGGGGCTTGCCTACTCGGTCTACTCGTACCATTCCTCCTACAAGGAAGCGGGCACGTTTACCGTCTACACGGGCACGGCGCCTGAGCACGTGGGGCAGGTGTTCGATATCGTGACGAACGTCTTGCGCGATGTGGCCGATCACGGCATCACCGACAAGGAGCTGAACAAAGGGAAGGAACAGTTGAAAGGTAGCCTCATGCTCAGTCTGGAGAGCACCAACAGCCGGATGAGCCGCCTCGGTAAAAATGAGCTGCTGCTGGAGCGCCATCTCAGCCTCGATGAAATTATCGCCAAAATCGACCGTGTCTCGCACGAATCGGTCCTGGCTGTAGCGCAAGAGCTGTTCCGCTCGAAGCTGGCGATGGCGATGGTAAGCCCGCTGGATGGATACCCGTCCAATGTGAAAAACGATCTGTTGCTCTAATAGCTTCCTCTGTGAAAAATCCGGCATAGCCCGGATTTTTTTGCGTATATCAACAGTAACGTACACAAGGACAAAGGGGGGCTTCTCCATGCGGCTTAGCGAACTGGGCGGGAAGGAAATCATCGGTTTGGACAACGGGGAAAAAATGGGGGTCATCAGCGACTCCGACCTCGTCATCCACCCGGAAAACGGCGTCATTCAGTCGATCATTTTGCCCGGCGGCAGCTTCTTTGGCTTCGGAAAAAAACGGGAGGACCTGGTTATCCCGTGGAGCTCGATCGTGAAAATCGGTCCGGACATGGTCATCATCTCGCTTGCGCAGGTAGAGACACAAGCTACGCAAAAGTAGGCGGGGGTGTCACCGAAGTAGCGGGAGTCGAATAGGATGGGGGTAGACCGCATGGATTTCCGTCAACTTTTTCAAGAGGAAAACCTTTGCGTTCCGATCATTTAATGCAGTAAAATGTGTGGAAAGGGGAACGCAGCATGCTAACGGGCATACATGTTGCCTTCATTGGCGGAGACGCTCGCCAGTTGGAAGTCATCAAGCGATGCATTCAACTGGACGCCAGTGTCACGTTAGTTGGCTTCGACAACCTGGAAAGCAATTTTACAGGGGCAACGAAGAGACCATTAACATGCGATGTGTTGAAAGACGTGGACGCCCTCATCCTGCCCATCGTAGGAACCGATGACCAAGGCTTTGTGGAAAGCATCTTTTGCTCGAAACAATTGCAGCTTCTGGATCAACACGTGGAAAGCTTGCCGAAGCATTGCGTGGTATATACGGGAATGGCAAAACCTTACCTGAAAAAACTGTTGGCATCCAAGCAGACTCCCCTCGTGGAGCTGCTGGATCGCGATGACGTAGCCATCTATAACTCCATCCCGACGGTGGAGGGAGCACTCATGATGGCGATTCAAAATACGGATATCACGATTCATGGATCTCAGTCAATCGTTTTGGGATTAGGTCGAACAGGTTTGTCTATGGCCCGGGCCCTGCATGCACTGGGAGCGCGTGTTAGAGTGGGGGCTAGGCGTCAGGAACACTTGGCACGCATCTATGAGATGGGATTGACTCCCTTCCCGATCAGTGAGCTAAAGCAACAAGTCACGAATGCTGATTTCATTTTTAATACCGTCCCGCAGTTACTCCTCACGGCAGAGATCATTGCGCAAATGCCGCAATCGGCGTTTATTCTCGATCTTGCCTCCAAGCCGGGAGGGACAGATTTTCGATACGCCGAAAGACGAGGCATCAAAGCGCTTCTCGCTCCCGGATTACCTGGAATCGTTGCACCGAAAACCGCAGGGCAGATTTTGGCCCAGATTTTGTCGCGTCTCATTGCGGAGCAGAGGAGAACCAGGGGGGAGTCAACATGAGCATGCTGCAGGGAAAGACCATTGGCTTTGGATTGTCAGGATCGCATTGCACGTTTGAAGAAACCATGCCGCAAATCAAGCGGTTTGTGGACGCCGGAGCGAGAGTGATTCCGATCGTTTCGAATACGATCATGACGACGGACACGCGCTTTGGAACCTCGCAGAGCTGGCAACAGCAGCTCAAGGATTTGACAGGGGAGGAACTGATTTCGACGATTCCCCAGGCAGAACCTTTGGGACCTTCAAAATTGTTGGACGTGATGGTGATTGCTCCCTGCACGGGCAGCTCGACCAGCCGTCTGGCAAATGCCATCACCGACAGCGCGGTACTCATGGCGGCCAAGGCGACCATGCGCAATTTGCGACCGCTTGTCATCGCAATCTCCACCAATGATGGTCTGGGATTAAACGCTGCCAATATTGCCAAGCTGTTGGCGGCGAAGAATATCTATTTCGTGCCGTTCGGGCAGGATGCTCCGGACAAAAAGCCAAACTCGCTCGTTGCCCGCATGGACCTGTTACTGGAAACATGCGAGGCGGCATTGGAAGGTAGGCAATTGCAACCCTTGCTCATCGAAAGATTCAACTACTAAACCAAACACAAAAAAACAATTCACCTGCTTTTCGCGATTAGGAGGAGAGTAAGAGATGGCTAACCAACTGACTTACAATGTAGCAGTAGTCGGTGCGACTGGCGCAGTCGGACAACAAATGATTCGCTTACTGGAAGAGCGCAACTTCCCGATTAAACAGCTCAAGCTGCTTGCTTCCGGACGTTCTGCCGGCAAGACAGTCACGTTCAAGGGACAAGAAGTTGTCCTGGAAGAAGCTACTCCTGAGAGCTTTGCGGGAATCGATTTTGCCCTGTTCAGCGCGGGAGGAGGCGTGAGCAAGGAACTGGCTCCTCACGCTGTGCGTCACGGCGCCGTCGTAATCGACAACACCAGCGCATTCCGGATGGACCCGGATGTGCCGCTCGTTGTGCCAGAGGTGAACATGGACGCCGCTCTCGCTCATAAAGGAATCATTGCGAATCCAAACTGCTCTACCATTCAGATGGTAGCCGCTCTGAAACCCTTGTATGATCGTTTTGGAATAGACCGCATTATCGTTTCTACTTACCAGGCAGTGTCTGGTGCCGGCCAGTCCGCAATCAACGAGCTGCGCGACCAGAGCCGCGACGTTCTGGACGGAAAAGAAGCAGAATGTCATGTCCTGCCTGTAGGAAAACTGCCTGTTCACCATCAAATTGCCTTCAACGCGATTCCGCAAATTGATGTGTTTACTGACAACGGCTTTACTTACGAAGAGATGAAAATGGTCAATGAAACCAAAAAAATCTTCGGTGATGACACTGTGCAGGTTTCTGCCACATGCGTACGCATTCCGGTCGTTTACGGACACAGTGAGTCAGTTTACGTGGAGCTGAAACAGGATTACGACCTGAACGAGGTAAGAGCTCTCCTGGAGAACGCCCCAGGCGTTGTGGTGGTAGATGCGCCGCAAGAACAGCAATATCCTCTGGCTACGGATGCTACCGGCAAGCTAGATGTGTTTGTCGGCCGCTTGCGTCGTGATCTCCATCATCCTCGAGGACTGCATATGTGGATCGTTTCTGACAACCTTCTCAAAGGTGCAGCATGGAATACAGTACAAATCGCTGAAGAACTCATCAAAGCAAGAGCATAGGGGAGAGGTTTGTGAAGATTCTCGTCCAGAAGTTCGGTGGTTCTTCCTTGACGACGGAAGATTGCCGGATGAGGGCAATCTACCATATAGAAAAAGCGATCGACGAAGGCTATGCCCTCGTCGTTGTCGTATCGGCCATGGGGCGCAAAGGCGACCCGTACGCAACCGATACACTTTTGCAGTTGGTTCGCAGCAATGGGAACCAACTGCCTCGCCGCGAGATGGATATGCTGATGCATACAGGGGAGATCATCTCCGCGACTGTCATGTGCAGCATGCTCAATTCCCGCGGCATCAAGGCTACTATCTTGACTGGCGGCCAGGCCAACATCGTGACGAGCGACGATTTTACGAATGCGCAAATTATGTCGATTGACCCGAGCCGCATTTTGCAAGACCTGCATGCAGGCCAAGTCGTGATCGTGCCCGGCTTCCAGGGGCGGACAGAGAATTGGGAAATTACGACGCTGGGACGCGGTGGCAGCGACACGACAGCTACAGCTCTCGGCGTTGCCCTGCAAGCGGAGATGGTAGACATTTTTACGGATGTAGAGGGCATCATGACAGCGGACCCGCGCATCGTCGAAGAAGCGCAGCCGCTCGAAATGGTGACGTACACCGAGATTTGCAACATGGCTCACCTGGGAGCAAAAGTGATTCATCCGCGGGCGGTAGAAATCGCGATGCAGGCCAACGTGCCGATTCGCGTTCGCTCTACGTTTTCGGACGACCCTGGCACACTTGTGACGACCATGCTGGAGATCGGCAAGAAGGGGTATTCGGTTCAGGACAGGGTCGTCATAGGGATTGCCCACGTGCCGAACATTACCCAGATCAAGGTGGCCAACAAGGAAGGCTACTACGATACACAACTGCAAGTATTCAAAACGATGGCAACGAATAACATCAGTGTCGATTTCATCAACGTGAATCCGCTGGGGGTTGCCTACACCGTTCACGACGAGATGGGACCGAAAGCAGCGCGGCTCTTGACAGATATGGGCTACGAACCGCAACTGCTGCCGCATTGCGCAAAGGTTTCCGTCATCGGGGCAGGAATGACAGGAGTGCCGGGCGTCATGGCACGAATCGTTGAGGCTCTGACGCAAGAAGACATTCAGATTTTGCAATCGGCCGACTCCCATACGACCATTTGGGTACTGGTGCATGAGGCGGAAATGGTGCGGGCCGTACGTGCCTTGCATCAACAGTTCAATCTGCATGCCCACCATATGTGAGCACTCTTATTTTCATTTTTGATGCCTACTGATTACAACAAGAGGAGTTGGAAAGCTAGTGGCACGTTTTGGTCGGCTGGTTACCGCCATGGTAACGCCTTTTAATGAACAATTACAGATTGATTTCGATAAAACGGAGCGCCTGATCGATCACCTGATTGCCAACGGGACGACAGGCATCGTACTGAGCGGAACGACAGGCGAGTCGCCGACGCTCTCCCGCGCTGAGAAGCTGGAACTGTTTCGCCACGCCGTTGCGTATGCAAAAGGCAAGTGCCACATTATCGCCGGAACGGGCAGCAACGACACCGCGTCCAGCATCGAGTTCACCCAGGAGGTTCAGTCCATCGGCGTAGACGCTGTCATGGTTGTGGCTCCTTACTACAGCAAGCCGTCCCAGGAAGGTCTGTACGCTCATTTCAAAGCATTGGCAGAGTCGACGGACCTCCCTGTCATGCTGTACAACGTACCTGGCCGCTCGGTTGTGAACATGACGGCAGAGACGACCTTGCGTCTGGCAAAGCTGCCCAACGTCGTTTGCATCAAGGAAGCTTCCGGCAACCTGGGGCAGATGGCGCAAATTATCGAGCATGCTCCGGAAGGCTTCGAACTGTACAGCGGTGACGATGGCTTGACGTTGCCCATCCTGTCGATTGGCGGGGTAGGCATTGTCAGTGTGGCGAGCCACGTTGTCGGCCCGCAAATGACCGAGATGATGGACGCCTTCTTCCAAGGAAAACACGCGGAAGCGGCGAGCATTCACCGCAAACTGATGCCTGTGTTTGAAGGGCTGTTCGCGTATCCGAGCCCGGGGCCGACCAAAGTCGCGCTGGAAAAGCTCGGCGTTTCCGTGGGGGGAGTACGTCTGCCATTGGTGGAGCTGAACGAACAGGAAAAAGCATTTGTTCACTCGTTGTTTGCCTAACTGAAAAAAGCACGAGATGCGTAAAAGAGCCATTCCACAATTGGGATGGCTCTTTTTCCTTGTGTTCGGGTTTTCACTTCGGGTATAATGAAAATAAGTGATTTGGGGCGGTTTTTTTGAGTGGACATGACAACTAAATATAGGAGGTTACACGTTTGGCAAAGTCGAATCACTCTGTTCTCATTTTCGCCCTGGGCGGAGTCGGCGAAATTGGGAAGAATATGTATGTGGTACAAAGCGGGGACGACATCGTAGTGATTGATGCCGGATTGAAATTCCCGGAAGAGGAAATGCTGGGAATTGACATGGTGATTCCGGACATCACCTACTTGGAAGAGAACCGCGACAAAGTTCGGGGTATCATTATTACGCATGGACACGAAGATCATATCGGCGGCCTCAGCTATGTGCTGAAGCATTTGAAAGTCCCGGTTTATGCGACAAAACTTACCCTCGGCCTGATTGATGCAAAATTGAAAGAAGCGGGTATTCTAAACGAAACGAAGCGAGTATTGATTAACAGCGATTCAGAGGTCGTCCTCGGAAAAATGAAAGCGACTTTTTTCCGGGTGAATCACAGTATTCCGGATTGTGTGGGAGTATGCCTGGAAACGCCTGAAGGCTACGTCGTCCACACAGGAGACTTCAAGTTCGACCAAACACCGATCAACAACCAGGCTGCCGATCTGGCAAAAATGGCCATGATTGGCGATCGTGGTGTATTGTGCTTGCTGTCTGACAGTACGAATGCGGAACGGCCTGGATTTACCGGATCGGAACGCTCTGTCGGCATCGCGATCAAAGACGTCTTCAGCAAGGCGACGGGACGAATCGTCGTCTCTACCTTCGCGTCGAACGTGCACCGCATCCAGCAAGTCGTGGATGCAGCCGTGCAGTTCAACCGCAAGCTGACAGTTGTCGGCCGGAGCATGCAAAACGTCATCAATATCAGCAGAGAGCTGGGCTATTTGTTCGTTCCGGAAGGCTTGATTGTCGAGAGCGACGAAATCAACAAGCTGCCTGCTGAGCAAGTCGTTATTTTATCTACTGGAAGCCAAGGAGAGCCAATGTCTGCGCTCACACGCATGGCCCGATCCGCCCATCGGAAAATTGACATCCTTCCAGGAGATACGGTCATTATTGCAGCGACCCCGATTCCGGGAAATGAAAAGTATGTAGCGCGCACGATTGACCAGCTTTCAAGAATTGGCGCTGATGTGATTTATGGCGGCCATGGACCTAACGGAACCGTCCACGTCTCCGGTCATGGCAGTCAGGAAGAACTGCGACTGATGCTGAATTTAATGAAGCCTAAGTACTTTATTCCCGTTCACGGCGAATACCGGATGCTGAAAATGCATTCCTTGCTGGCTGAACAGGTGGGCATTCCAGAGGAGAACATCTTTTTGCTGGATAACGGCGACGCGGTGGAAATCTCCGGGGGCCGGGCGCGTTATGGCCCGAAAGTCCACGCAGGCAATGTCCTGATTGACGGCCTGGGTGTCGGCGATGTTGGAAACATCGTACTTAGAGATCGCAAATTACTGTCCCAAGACGGCATACTGGTAGTTGTCGTTACACTCAGCAAACAAAATGGCACGATTTTGTCTGGTCCAGACATCATCTCTCGCGGTTTCGTCTACGTGCGTGAATCCGAGGAGCTGCTGGATGAAGCGAATCGCATAGTGACCCAAACACTTGTCAAGTGCATGGAAGAAAATGTAAACGAATGGTCATCCCTCAAAAACAACGTAAAAGAATCATTGGGACGTTATTTGTACGAGCAAACTCGTCGCCGTCCGATGATCTTGCCGATTATCATGGAAGTGTAAGGCTAGGAAAAGAGTCAGGAATCCCCCAAAACAACGGGGTTCCTGGCTTTTTTTGGTCTTTCGCGGCGCATGATTTTCCCATCTGCTATCCATACTACAGAGGAAAGGGAGGGAGGATCATCCATGTCGAAGCAACCGTACAACCAATTTTTAAATAGGCCGCCTTTTACAAGCTCACTGGCGAACAACGACAAAGGCGCAGCCTCGGAAAGCACGCCTCCGGACGGACAGGAGCCTGCTGCTACGCCGCCTGCGGAAGCGCCAGCCCAGGAAGATCCGAAGAAAAAGCTTCTGGACTCGATCAGCCAATTGGGGCAAACGAACGTACCGCAGTTGGAAAGCAATATTTATTGTATGACCATTATCGGACAAGTAGAAGGGCATATTCAGTTACCGCCGCAAAACAAGACGACCAAGTACGAACACCTCATCCCGCAACTGGTTGCAGCCGAGCAAAACAGCAAGATCGAAGGAGTTCTCGTCATTTTGAACACCGTGGGCGGAGACGTGGAAGCAGGACTCGCGATTGCCGAGATGGTAGCCTCGATGTCCAAACCTGTCGTGACCCTTGTTCTCGGCGGCGGTCACAGCATTGGCGTTCCGATTGCGGTTGCCGGCACGTATTCGTTTATTGCGGAAACGGCGACGATGACGATTCACCCGATTCGGCTGACCGGACTCGTGATCGGCGTTCCGCAAACCTTTGAATACTTGGACAAGATGCAGGATCGCGTCGTCAGCTTTATCGCCCGTCATTCGAATATTTCCGAAGAGAAGTTTCGCGAGCTGATGACGCGCACAGGCGAGCTGACGCGTGACATCGGAACGAATGTCATCGGCGTCGATGCCGTCAAGTACGGCTTGATCGACGAGGTCGGCGGTCTGGGCAAGGCGCTGAAAAAACTGAATGAGCTGATTGAAAAAGCAAGAAACGGGGAGGGGCGGGTTCTTCAATGATTTTATACTCGATTATCCCGACGGAGACGGTTTTTGCCAACATGGACCAGGTGGAAAAGCAGGAACTGGAAGAGATTACGAACGGCCATGCGACTATGCTGGTGGAGCGGACCGGACCGTATGAGGGAAGAATCGTCAGGCTGATTAGCCCGGACCCGCAAGACTATTTGAAAGCCCATTACGCCCCCGGACAAAAAGTTCAGTTTCACCCCGAATGGCTCGTCTAAGAAGTCCTGTATTTCTATGAATTTCCTGTGTTATACTAATGATGTACGAACAGCAGCCGAACAAAATACGGCTGCCTTTTTACCATTTTTGTACATAGCGTTAGTGAGCACAGAAGGAGGCGTGCCATTGAGTAGGAGAAAAAGAGAGCGGTCACAAGCGGCATTGGCCTCGGTTGTCAAAATAGAGCTGCTCGGATTGCTCATTATTGTGCTGTCCTTGATCGGACTTCTGGAAAGCGGATGGCTGGGCAAAAATATTCTGGCGTTTATGTTCCGGTTCGTTGCCGGCTCCTGGGATTTTCTCATCCCTGTGCTGATGATCGGAATGGCTGTCCACATGATGTTTACGAGACAGGCGCCGCGGCTCACCTATCGCGTGCTTGGGATTGCGCTGATCGGTGTAGCGATCCTGACGTGGGACCATATGATTTTGTACAAGCAGATCACGGCTGACGGCAAATTCGCCGAGCAGAGCATCATTCGGGTCACATGGGACAGAATTTGGCTCGATCACAGCCAAAAAGTGTCCACGACCGGAGTGGGCGGGGGCATGGTGGGGGCGCTTTTCTTCGCTGTCACAAACGGCCTCGTCGGAACGATCGGGACTGGCTTAATTATCGTCTTTTTGTTTCTCGTCGGTCTTATGTTTCTGTTCAATCTTTCTTATGTGAACATTTTGATGTTTGTCCGGGACAAAATCGCACTTTTCTACGGCAAGGCGAAGGAGACGGTCAAAGACTCCGTGCAGCTTTTGCAGGAAGAGGGCGAGCGCCGGAAAAAAGAGGCGAAGGAAGCGGACGCGCAGCGCAAGCAGAAGCTGGCAGAAGCTGGCGAGCCTGACCCGGATGCGATTTCTGTGCGAGAGCTGAAGGCGAACTTCGACGAGCAGGCAGCGGAGCAGCCTGTCATTCCTGTCATTCACGATTTTGCCGACCGGATCGCGATGGAAGACGATGGGGGGCCGGCAGAGCCTGCGCAAACGCCCAAGCCTGTTGCCGCACAACCGAAACAGGAAATTACGTTTGCCCTGGAAGGCGACGAAGAGATTTTCGGGACGCTGGAGACGGCAGAAGAACAGCCAGCGGTGCCATATGAGCTGCCGAGCTTGCAGATGCTGTCCAGACCGCGTTCAACGGGAACGGCCAAAGATGTGGACCACACCTCGAATGCGCTCAAGCTGGTGCAAACGTTGAAAAGCTTTGGCGTAAGCGCGACGGTTTCCGAAGTGCATCGCGGCCCGGCCGTCACCCGCTACGAGGTGCAGCCAGCCACGGGGGTAAAAGTGAGCCGGATTGTCAGTTTGACAGACGACCTGGCGCTGGCGCTTGCAGCCAAAGACATTCGCATCGAGGCGCCGATTCCAGGCAAATCGGCGATCGGTATCGAGGTTCCCAACTCCGAGGTAGCCGTCGTGTCGCTTCGCGAAGTGCTGGAATCGCCGCAATATCAGGATGCGCCAGGCAAATTGACCGTTGCTTTGGGCCGCGATATTTCGGGCCAGCCGATCGTGGCCGATCTGACGAAAATGCCGCACTTGCTGGTGGCCGGAGCTACGGGCAGCGGGAAGTCAGTCTGCATCAACGGCTTGATTATGAGCATCTTGTTCAAGGCGAAACCGGACGAAGTCAAGCTGATGATGGTTGACCCGAAAATGGTCGAGCTGAACGTTTACAACGGCATCCCGCATTTGCTGGCCCCGGTCGTGACAGATCCGAAGCGGGCTTCGGTCGCGCTGAAAAAAGTCGTGGCCGAAATGGAGCGGCGCTACAACCTGTTTGCGAAAACGGGCAGCCGCAACATCGAGATGTACAATGCGCAAGTGCAGGGCCCGCCTTTACCGTACATCGTCGTCATCGTCGACGAGCTGGCTGACCTGATGATGGTCGCCCCAGGCGAGGTCGAGGACGCGATTTGCCGCCTCGCGCAAATGGCGCGCGCTTCCGGCATTCATTTGATTATTGCGACACAGCGTCCTTCTGTTGACGTCATCACAGGGGTCATCAAGGCGAACATCCCTTCCCGGATCGCCTTTGGCGTCTCCTCGATGGCGGACTCCCGCACGATTCTCGACATGGGCGGAGCGGAGAAGTTGCTGGGCAGAGGCGACATGCTCTCCTTGCCGATGGGAGCCTCCAAGCCGATTCGCGTGCAAGGCGCCTTCGTCTCTGACAAGGAAGTCGAGGAAGTTGTCCGCTTTGTCAAAGAGCAGCAGGAAGTGCGCTACAACGAAGAAATGATTCCGGGAGAAGTGCAGGAGGAGCAGCAGGCTGTCGTGGATGACGAGCTGTACGATCAGGCTGTCCAGATCGTGTCAGAAGCGCAAACGGCCTCGGCCTCGCTTTTGCAGCGGCGTTTGCGGGTAGGCTACACGCGCGCGGCCCGGTTGATCGACATGATGGAAGCGCAAGGAGTCGTCGGCCCGTACGAAGGGTCGAAGCCGCGAGAGGTCCGTGTGCCTCGTCCTTCCATCGAATCCAATATTTCCTAAATCCCTTGACTTTGCTGGTGTCGTGCAACTGGCAAAGTCATTTTTTCTGGCCGCAGTTAAAAATATTTGACTTGCATGATGGACGACCCTCATGTAAAATTTTTAACAGATTGAGGGGAATTGTTGTTATCACGTCTCATGAGAATCAGAGGTCTGACGTCCTACCTGTTGGGATGGCTAGCGGACAACAGGAGTGAATTGACGATGAGCATCAAAGGGAATGTTCGATCACTTTTCCTCTTGGTTATGGACAAAATCAAGAGTGATATCGAAACCGGACAACTGCGTCCCGGTGAACGCCTCCCATCCGAAGCCGAACTATCCAAGCAGTTAGGCGTAAGCAGGGCAACCCTTCGCGAGGCGCTCCGTCTTCTGGAAGAAGAGAAAATTGTCATTCGCAGACACGGTGTAGGGACATTTATCAATTCCAAACCTGTTTTTTCAGGCGGAATTGGGGAACTCTTTAGTGTGACGGATGCAATTGAACGCCAAGGATACACAGCAGGAACGATGATCCTGAAGACGTACTTTGGCGAGGCAGGAGACGAGGAGCGGAAAAGCTTGGCCTTGAATCCGGGCGAAGGCGTGCTGACGGTAGAGCGCATTCGGACGGCCGACGGCGAACCAGTGGTCTACTGTATCGACCGTATTCCTGCGCGCTTGGTGCCAGAAGGCTACACGGCTGGCGGGGAGTCCATTTTCAAATGGCTGGAGAGCGCTACAGGGGTGCGAATTTCGTATGCAGTGGCTCACATTGAACCCATGGGCTACAATGAAAAGGTTTCCAATCTGCTGCACTGCGACAAATCTACACCATTGCTCTTGCTCAAGCAGATTCATTACGACGAAAGTGAAAAGCCGGTTTTATACTCCCATAACTACTTCAGAGCTGACAAAATTCACTTTCACGTCGTGCGGAGACGGTTGTAATCGTGGGGGAAACCTCACTCAACAATTTTCATCAACCAAAAACAGGGGGTAATCTCAGATGAAGAAAGTTCTATCCGTGCTTTCTGTGGCAACACTCAGCCTGTCGCTTGTTCTTGCTGGCTGCGGAAGCAAACCAGAAGCACAACCTCAAGGTCAGACTGGCGCAAGCAATGGCGGCGCTGAAGGCGGTGCCAAAACAGCGATCCGAGTTGGTATGGTTACGGACGTTGGCGGCGTAAACGACAACTCCTTCAACCAAAGTGCCTGGGAAGGTCTGCAACGTTTCCAAACCGAGCTGAACCTGCCAAAAGACAGCGTAAACTATCTGCAATCCACCAGCGATGCTGAGTATGTACCTAACCTGACTCAATTTGTAAAAGACAAATGGGATCTGACTTGGGGTATCGGTTTCCTGATGGGCGATCACCTGAAAAAAGTAGCTGACGAAAACAAAGATGCGAAACTGGCGATCATTGACGCGGAAGTAGATGCGCCTAACGTGGAATCCGTTCTCTTCAAAGAGCACGAAGGTTCCTTCCTCGCTGGGGTAGTAGCAGCGAAAATGACCAAAACGAAAACAGTCGGTTTCGTTGGTGGCGTTGAAATCCCGGTTATCAAACGTTTCGAAGTTGGTTTCGAAGCAGGGGTAAAAGCGGCTGATCCTAGCGTTAAAGTAATCAAAGTGTACACAGGTGCATTTGACAAGCCTGACCTTGGCAAATCCACTGCTTCCCAAATGTACGGTCAAGGCGCTGACATCATCTTCCACGCTTCCGGCGGTACAGGTGATGGCGTATTTAACGAAGCAAAAGACCGCAAAGCTAAAGGCGAAAACGTTTGGGTAATCGGTGTAGACAAAGACCAATCCCTGACATTCGGTGACGAGATTACTCTCACTTCCATGGTAAAACGCGTTGACGAAGCTGTATTCCGTGTATCCAAAGACCTGTCCGAAGGTAAATTCGAGGGCGGTAAAATCAAATGGCTCGGTCTTGCTGAAGACGGTGTAGGCTTGGCTTCCACTTCCAATAAGAACGTTCCAGAAGACGTACTGAAGCTGGTTGAAGAATACAAGCAAAAAATCGTTAAAGGCGAAATCTCGGTGCCAGACAAGTAAAACGATGAAGCGGCAAATGGACAAGGCTGGTTCTAGGAACTGGCCTTGTTCTTTACCTTCACACTAAACCCAAAAAAATGGGGTGAGCATGGTTGAGTTCGGTAAAAAAAGTAGTTGAGATGCGAGGGATTACCAAGCGGTTCCCGGGGATTGTGGCAAACGACAACATCACGCTTTCTGTCAAGCAAGGCGAAATTCATGCGCTTCTCGGCGAGAATGGCGCAGGCAAGTCGACGTTAATGAACATTTTGTTTGGCCTGTATCAACCAGATGAAGGCGAAATCCTCATCAACGAAAAAGTAGTGAAGATTACAAGCCCTAACGTTGCCAACGAGCTTGGCATCGGGATGGTGCACCAGCATTTTATGCTTGTGGAGACGTTTACGGTAACAGAAAACATTGTATTAGGAAACGAACCGAAAAACGGGTTGCAAATAGATATCCAAAGCGCTGAAAAAGCGGTGGAAAAGCTGTCAAATCAATACGGGCTAAAGGTTGATCCTAGAGCAAAGATTCAGGATATTTCAGTAGGGATGCAACAACGCGTAGAGATCTTGAAAACGCTTTACCGCGGGGCCGACATCTTGATTTTTGACGAGCCGACTGCTGTTCTTACCCCTCAGGAAATTCATGAACTCATCGAAATCATGCATAACTTGGTCAAAGAGGGCAAGACCATCATCCTGATTACCCACAAGCTCAAGGAAATCATGGCCGTCTGCGACGCCTGCACGATTATCCGTCGCGGGAAAGTGATTGACTCCGTGCTGGTTAAAGACACGAACCCGGACGAACTGGCAGCCAAAATGGTGGGGCGCGAAGTCAACTTCCGCGTGGATAAAACCGCGGCGAAGCCGAAGGAAACCATCCTCGCTGTCGAAAACCTCACCGCCATGGGCAACCGCGGCGTCAATGCGCTGAACAATCTCAGCCTGGAAGTGCGGGCGGGCGAGATTTTGGGGATTGCAGGCGTAGACGGCAACGGGCAGAGTGAACTGATTGAAGTTTTGACCGGGTTGCGGAAAGCAACCAGTGGCCGTGTCCTTCTCAATGGCAAAGACATTACGAACCAGTCGCCGCGGGATATTTCCGAATCGGGCTTGTCGCACATTCCGGAAGACCGTCATAAGCGCGGATTGGTTCTCGATTTTACCATGAGCGAGAATATGGTGTTGGAAACGTATTTCCACCCGACGTTTAACAAAAACGGCTTTCTCGACTATGGCGCGATTGACAAGCATGCGGCCAAGCTGATTGAGGAGTTTGACGTGCGCACGCCGTCGATCTACACGCCAGCGCGAGCATTGTCCGGAGGGAACCAGCAAAAGGCGATTATCGCCCGGGAAGTGGACAAGAACCCGGATTTGCTGATCGCGGCGCAGCCTACACGCGGTCTGGACGTAGGGGCGATCGAATTTATTCATCGCCGTCTGATCGAGCAACGCGACAAAGGCAAAGCGGTTCTGCTGCTTTCCTTGGAGCTGGATGAGGTCATCAACGTCTCTGACCGGATTGCCGTGATTTATGAAGGTAGCATTGTAGGAATTGTCGATGCGAAATCGACGAGCGAGCAAGAGCTGGGCTTGATGATGTCCGGCGGAAAACGAATGCCTGGAGGAGGAAACGATGAATAAAGTGATTGCCGTCTTTACAAAAGAATCGTTCCTCGTTCCTGTCGTCGCGATCATTCTCGGCCTGCTGACCGGGGCGATCGCCATGCTGGCAGGCGGCTTCAACCCGATTCAGGCTTACATGGCCCTGATTGAAAAGGTATTCGGAAGCGCGTATAACTTCGGGGAAACGATCCGGCAGATTACACCGCTGATCTTTACGGGTCTTGCAGTGGCGTTTGCCTTTCGGACAGGACTGTTCAACATTGGGGCAGAGGGGCAGTTTATTGTAGGGATGATCGCTGCGACGACAGTAGGGGTTTCTTTTGATCTTCCTGCTTACATCCACGCTCCTCTCGCTGTGATTGCAGGTGCGGTAGCAGGCGGCCTGTGGGGCTCGATTGCCGGTTACTTGAAAGCCGCTCGCGGCGTGAACGAGGTTATCACCAGCATCATGCTGAACTGGGTCGCGCTGTACTTGGCAAACTGGGTCATGAATGCGTTTTTCATCCCGGCCGGACAACAGCGTTCGGAAATGATTAAGGAATCATCCATGATTACGATTAGCTGGCTCTCGCAAATGTTTGACAGTGCCCGCTTGCACTGGGGAACCTTGCTTGCTGTGCTTGCCGCTATCTTTTTCTACGTCATTCTTTGGAAAACGAAGTCCGGCTACGAATTGCGTGCCGTAGGTCTGAATCCGCACGCTTCCGAATATGCGGGGATGAACGTAAACCGCAACGTCGTCAATGCGATGTTCATCGGCGGCATGTTCGCGGGGATTGGCGGCGCTTGCGAGATTTTGGGCGTGTTCCATTACCAGGCGATCATGACTTCGCAGCCAGGCTATGGCTTCGACGGTATCGCTGTCGCGTTGATCGGCGGAAATACGCCGCTTGGCGTCGTGCTTGCCGCCATCTTGTTCGGGATTCTCACTTTCGGGGCAGCCGGCATGAAGTTCGGCGCTGGCGTGCCTGTTGAGCTGATCCGTGTCGTAATCGCTTCGGTCATCTTCTTTGTGGCGGCGCACGGCATCGTGAAAATTTTTGTCAAACCAATCTTGAAGAAGAAAAAGGAAGGTGGAAACTGATGGATTGGGGAGTCATTCTTAGCAACCTCGTTCATGATACCATCGTGTTTTCCACTGCCCTGATTTTTGCCTCTCTGGGCGGGCTCTACTCCGAGCGCTCTGGTGTCGTGAATATTGCGCTGGAAGGCATGATGATTATCGGTGCCTTTACAGGTGCCGTCATTACGTACGCGTTCCAAGATTCGCTGGGAGCATTCGCTCCGTGGATCGGCTTTATTTTGGCGGGGATCGCCGGTTCGATTTTTGCCCTTCCGCACGCTGTCGCTTCCGTTACCTTCAAAGCGGACCAGACAGTCAGCGGCGTGGCCTTGAACTTTTTGGCGGCAGGTCTGTCCGTGTACTTGACCAAAATCATCTTTAACGGCGCGGGCCAGACAACGACCTTGTCCAGCGTCTTTGCTAAGTGGGAAATTCCGCTTTTGCACGACATCCCGTATTTGGGACATGCTATCTTTGAAGCGTATCCGACGAGCTATTTGGCGTTTATCGCGGTCTTTTTGACCTGGTACCTGATCTTCAAAACTCCGTTCGGCTTGCGTCTACGCGCGGTCGGTGAGCATCCGCGCGCTGCTGACACGGTAGGGATCAACGTGAAAAGAATGCGTTATACCGCTGTCATGATTAGCGGTGCGCTGGCTGCTTTGGGCGGGGCGACAATCTCGCTGACGACGACGAGCAACTTTTCCCATAACACCGTATCCGGCCAAGGGTTTATCGCGATTGCCGCGTTGATTTTCGGAAAATGGCATCCGGCCGGAGCGATGGGCGCTGCCTTGTTCTTCGGGGTTGCCCAAGCGATCAAGTCTTTGGTGCAGATTTTCGGACTGACCAAGTTCATTCCGACCGAGTTTATTTTCATGCTGCCGTACGTACTGACTATTTTGGTCATGGCTGGTCTGGTTGGACGCTCCAACGCTCCTGCCGCACTGGGCAAACCGTACGATACCGGCTCTCGTTAAGGATCAGTTGACATAATTTGCGTCTGGAACCCGTTCCTTTCCGTATGCGATAATTTTTCTTGTGAGATTGCGCGGGGAGGGAAAGAAATGAACTGCTGGCTACATAAGCGCAGCCGTTTACGTTCTGCCGGGATTCTGGGCGCTTTTTTTGCCTGTCTTGGTCTGTGGCTGTCTGGCGGACTAGCCAGTACGGCAGCGGCAAAAGAGCCAGGTCCGGTCATATCGCTGGTAGTGGATGGCAAAGGGGTGGAGTCTGACGTTTTGCCGCTGCGCCAAAACGGACGGATGCTCGTGCCGATCCGGGTGATTGCCGAAGCGACAGGGTCGCAGGTCGAGTATGATGCCGAGCAACAGCGCGTGTCTTTTGGCCAAAAAGGCAAGCATGTCTCGCTCGATGTCAACAGTCGGCTGGCGTATGTGAACGGGGAGCGGGTTACGCTGGAGGCGCCGCCGATTATCGTCAATCAACGTACGCTCGTGCCGCTGCGCTTCGTCAGCGAGGCGCTCGGCTACCAGGTGGAGTGGGACGCGACGTCGTCCGTGGCGCACGTGCAGACAAAGCCTGTGGAGGATCGTGCCGTCACGGTAGAGGAAGCCGCCAATCCGTACGTGGTGCAGCCAAATGACACGCTCGGGGCCATTGCGCTTCGCCACGGGACGACGATGAGTGCGATCAAGAAAAACAACTACTTGTCCAGCGATCAACTGACGATTGGGCAAATTGTGTTTTTGCCGCACGCGGCGAAAAAAGCGGAGCATCCTCTGGCAGACAAGGTCGGAAATAAACGCTTGCTCGGTCAGGAATACTTGTTTCCGTTCAACGATGCGAGCTGGTACGAGCCGTATGGCGACAGCTTCGGTTCCGATCGCGAATGGACGGAGAGCCACAACGGCAGTGTCCGCAGGCATGAAGGCATCGACATCATGGCGCCAAAAGGGACGCCGATCTATTCGGTTTCGGACGGGACGATCAATCGCGTAGGCTGGAATACGTACGGCGGCTGGCGGATCAACATTACCGATAAAAACGGGCAGTTTCGCATGTATTACGCCCACCTCAGCGCCTACGCTCCCGGCCTTCGCGTCGGGGGGACGGTCAAGGCAGGACAGTTGATCGGATTTGTCGGAGATACAGGCTATGGCGGTCCAGGTACGGTGGGGATGTTTGCGCCTCATCTGCATTTCGGGCTGTATCGGAATGACAACGGACGAGCTGTCGATCCGTACGACTACCTTCGTTACTGGGAGCAAAACAAAGTGGTAAGCTTGTTTGGGTAATGGGACAGACTATACGGTAAGGAATCCTGACGAATAGGAGGGCTTTTCGTATGTGGATCTGTCCATACTGTGGAGGAAATCACGGCTTGCCTTTTCACGACGAGCAGTTGGAGGGCGTGCTTTGCCTGTCTTCTGATTGCGGCCGGTTCGTGGAAGAAGGCGTCACTTCGGAAGACACCAGAGATTGGGATTATATGGATATGTAGCATCGAGAGCGAGCACGCGCCCGAAAAGGCCGGCTTGCTCTTTTTCTTTTTCGCGAAAAAAACGCAGGAACAGCCGGACGCCAAAGGACGAAAGCGAGGAGTCTTACGGCGGGCCGCAGGCGCATACGATGGAAAACAGGCAGTTATAATGGAAGATTCTGATGAAAGATGGCCTGCCAATTGGTTACAATAGAGAAGTATAAGCAGATGGAGAAGGGAGAAGTTGCCATGAAAGCACAGACGTCTGAGATCGCGTTTCAAAGCTCCCAAATGAACGGGATGAACGTACATATTCTTCCGACCGCCAAATTCAAGACTACGACGATCGTGACGATGATTGAACAGGCTCTGTCGGAGGAACACGTGACCAAGACCGCGCTGCTGGCGAACGTCATGAAGCGGGCGAGCGCCCGTTTTCCGGAGACCAAGCTGTTGCGTGCGCACCTCGACTTTTTGTACGGCGCCATTTTTGATGTAGATGTCATGAAAAAAGGCGAACGGCAAATCCTGCAAATTTATATGGAGGTGCCGAACGAGAAGTACTTGTCTAAAGAGGACGCGCTATTGGAGCAGGCGATTCAGTTCGTCGGCGACATGCTGGTGCGGCCGTATGTGCAAAACAATGCGTTTGCCGAGAAGTATGTGACGCAGGAAAAAGAAGCGCTGCGAAAGCGGATCGAGAGCCTGATTGACGACAAGATGAAGTACGCCAATCAGCGCGTCACAGAAGAGATGTGCAAAGGAGAGCCGTTCTCCCTGCTGGTCCAGGGGCGAGTGCAAGACTTGCCGGCGATCACGGGCCAGGAGCTGTACCGCTATTTTCAGGAAATCACCACAACCAATCCGATCAACATGTTTGTCGTCGGGGATGTCGAGCCGCAAACAGTGGCCGATGCGATCCGCACGCACATCCCGCTTGCGCGCAAGGCAGCGGGCGAGTTGCAGCTCGGTGGCGCGACCAAGCAAGTTGCGGAAGAAAAGGAAGTCGTCGATCGCCTCGATGTGAACCAGGCCAAGCTGAATATCGGCTGCCGCACGCAGGTGACGTACAAGGATGACGACTATCCGGCCTTGCTGTTGTACAACGGCATTTTGGGCGGATTCCCGCATTCCAAGTTGTTTGTCAATGTCCGGGAAAAAGAAAGCCTCGCTTACTACGCTGTATCGCGCCTGGAGAGCCATAAAGGAATCATGATGATTATGTCCGGCATCGACGTCGGCAAATACAAGCGCGCAGTCGAGATCATCAAGGAACAGTTGGAGCAGATGCGGGCAGGCAATATTTCCGAGGAAGAGCTGACGCAGACGCGAGCTACCTTGTCCAACCAGTTTCGCGAGCTTTTGGACAGCGCCCGCGGCATGATTGATTTCACTTACAACGGCGTGATTAGCGGCCGCAAGCGCAAGCTGGATGAACTGCTCGCGGGAATTGAGCAGGCCGGCATCGAAGACATCAAACGGGTGGCGAATAAGGTAGCGATCGATACGATCTACTTGCTGCGCGACAAGAAGGGAGAGGCGTAATTATGCAGACGACTGTTTTTGAGCAAGTAAACGAAACCGTCTACCACGAAACATTGGACAATGGGCTGCAAGTTTTCCTGGTTCCCAAGCAAGGCTTCAGCAAGACGTACGCCGTATTTACCACACGCTATGGCTCGATTGACAGCCACTTCAAGACGCGCAGCGGCGAAGAGATTAATGTGCCGGACGGAATCGCGCATTTTCTTGAGCACAAAATGTTTGAGAAAAAAGATCGCGACGTCATGCACGAGTTCAGCAAAAACGGAGCCTCCTGCAACGCGTTCACCAGCTTCAACCGCACCGCTTACCTTTTTTCGTGCACAGACAAGCTGGACGACAACCTGAATCTGCTGCTCGATTACGTGCAGGAGCCGTACTTCACGGATGCCAGCGTGGAAAAGGAGAAAGGGATCATCGGTCAGGAAATTACGATGTACGACGACAATCCGGACTGGAAAGTGTACATGAATCTGCTCAAGGCGATGTACCAAAAATATCCGATCAACATCGAAATCGCGGGCACGATCGAAACGATCTCGCACATCACCAAAGAATACCTCTACCAATGCTATGAAACGTTTTACCATCCGGCGAACATGCTGCTTCTGGTCGTAGGCTCGTTTGAACCGGAGGCGATCATGAAGCTGATCCGCGAGAACCAGACGAAAAAGGAATTTCCGCCCGCTCCGCAAATTACCCGGGTATTTCCCGAGGAGCCTGCCGCACCGGCTCAGGAAAAGATCGAAGCGTTTCTCACCGTCGGTCTGCCCAAGTGCATGATCGGCATCAAGGAAAAGGAAACGGGACTGACCAAAGAAGCGTTGCTGCGCAGAGATTTGACGACGAAGCTCGTGCTGGATATCGCGTTTGGCACCAGTTCAGCCATTTACGAGCGGCTGTATGAGAGCGAGCTGATTACGGACAGCTTTGATTTTGACTACAGCAGCGAACAGGACTACGCCTATACGATCATCGGCGGAGACACGCCCGACCCGGATCGGCTCGTGGCGACGATCAAGGCAGAAATCGCGCAGCTCAAGCAAAAAGGGATCGGCCAGGAGGAGTTCGAGCGGGCCAAGCGGAAAAAGATCGGCCATTTCCTGCGCTCGCTCAACTCCGTGGAGTTTATCGCCAATCAGTTTACGAGCTTCAAGTTCAACGGAAACGATCTGTTCTCCGTGGTGCCAACGTTGGAGTCAATTACACGCGAAGAAGCGGAGACGCGCCTGCAGGAGCATTTTCTCGAGGAGCAAATGGCGGTATCCATCGTGCGTTCCGCTTCGCCGCAGGAGTAGAACATGAGCATGACGGAAAAAATGCCTTGGGCATTGGTGACGGGGGCTTCCGGAGAAATCGGCCAGGCGATCGGTACCTACCTGGCGGAAGCAGGGGTGCCCCTTTACCTGCATTACAACCGCTCAGAGCACAAGCTGGACCGGCTGGTGCATCTGTGCTCTGAGCGCGCTGTCCCTTGCGTCAAGCTGCAGGCTGACTTGCGCGATCCTGGGCAGATCGCGGCGATGTTCGGGCAGATGTCAGCGCCGCCGCTTCTCGTTGTCAACAACGCCTCGGCCGATCACGTCGGGTTGTTTACCGACGTGTCTGTCGAGACGTTTGACGAGCTGGTGGCGATGAACGTTCGCTCCGCCTTTTTGGTTTGCCAGGCTGCCTTGCCTGCGATGCTGCGCGAGCGCTACGGACGAATCGTCAATGTCTCGTCGATCTGGGGACTGACTGGCGGCTCCTGCGAGGTGCTTTACTCTTTGACCAAAGGCGCGATCAACACGTTTACCAAAGCGCTCGCCAAGGAAATGGCCCCGAATGGCATCACGGTCAACGCGGTTGCTCCCGGAGCGATCCAGGGCGGGATGATGGAGCGTTTTTCCCCGGATGAAGTGGAGATGATCGCGGACGAAATCCCCGCGAACCGCCTGGGCGACCCCCGCGAGGTGGCGGCTGTCGTGCGTTTTTTGCTGTCCGCAGACGCAAGCTACGTCACAGGCCAGATCATCAGTCCAAACGGCGGCTGGTACACGTAAGTCCTGTTCCCGCTCTCGTGAATAATTTCCGAGAAATGGTGGAAGTCTACCTCTTGTGTGGGCGGTCGGTAGAAGACCGTTGCCGCAACGAAAAAAGGAGGGAATTTCCTAATGTCGATTTTGGACAACTTTCGCGACTGGAAAGAGTTTCTCGGAGAGCGAGTAGAGCAGGCGAAACAGGCTGGTATGGAAAGCCAGACACTGGAAAACGTAGCGTACCAGATTGGAGGCTATCTGGCAGAGCAGGTCGACCCGAAAAACGAACAAGAGCGTCTGTTGAAGCAGCTCTGGGATGCGGGCGATCAGCAGCAACAGCAAGCACTCGCTTCCCTCATGGTGAAGCTCGTTCAAAATTCCGATAATGTCAATCGTGGCAACTAGACGTTTAAATCCCCTATTCATGGGGATTCCAGACTGTCGACAAAGTACCTGTCGGCAGTTTTTGTTTTGTCAAGCGTCTTTATTTATGAACTACGTTAACGCATTAAAGTGGAAGAGGAATTACCATATAGGAGTTGTTGCGATTGTTACGAAAGACAGGCTACGAAAGACGGACTCAAGTTTCTTTCGTCTCTTTGGACGAACTTGTTCCGCAAGATCATCTGGTACGGAAAAAGTTTGCTCGTCTGAAACGGTGTAACCTTTGGTAACGTTAAATCCAACACCAGCACTACTTTTGGTATAATATACCAGTACTTTTAGAAGGGAATGGATATTCCAAAAAAATACAGGAGTGTGATTCATTCATGGAAAAAATGATAGTGAAAGTCGTGCTATACAGCTTTATTGTCAGTTTTTGTGCTCAAATTTTATTCAAAAGTCGATACCAAAGTGTACCTAAACCGGGTACGGATTTATTCGATATTGTTTATCTTCCCGTTGACGAGTACGTACTATCAATTCTTCGAAATTGTATTGTTGTTTCATTTGTTACCATGTTCGTGTTTATCCTCTGCTACTATCTTTATAAAATAATCAAAGCAAAAAAGAAATCTCAGTCATAAGTAAAACTCACCATGCAGAATAGTATGCCTTTTCGTGTGCTCTTAATCAATTTCCGCCTATGGGTACGATTCAGTCACCGAATGTGCATGTTCATCCCAAAATCTTGTTGAAACATTACGCCCGACCACTAGGCCCTCGCCTTCTTCGTTCGCACATGACTGACAAATCGGCTGCCTCTGCCCTGGTAATTGGATCATTCGGGCGAAGATTCCCTTTATCGTCACCCTGAAATCCCCTATTCATGGGGATTTTTCTTTTCGCGTTTGTCGAATGATACGAACGTGATATACTACAGAAGAAGATCATTTTGGGTGGCGGAGAGGATTGTATATGGAAGCGAAAAAAGAATGGTACATGGAGTACGAAATTGCCCGCAACCGTCCGGGTCTGTTAGGGGACGTGTCTTCTATTCTGGGGATGTTGAACATTAATATCGTGACGATCAACGGCGTGGATACGATGCGACGCGGCATGCTGCTCTTGACGGACGACGATGAAAAAATGGAGGTTTTGCGCAATGTTGTGCAAAAAATGGACAACATAACCATAACGAGGTTGCGTCCCCCGACCATGCTCGACCGTCTTGCCGTTCGGCATGGCCGGTACATCGAGCGTGACAGCGAGGACAAAAAAACGTTCCGTTTTGTGCGCGACGAGCTGGGGCTTTTGGTAGACTTCATGGCCGAGATTTTGAAAAAAGAGGGCCATCAGCTAATCGGCATCCGGGGAATGCCTCGCGTGGGGAAGACGGAGTCGATGATTGCAGCAAGTGTCTCGGCGAACAAGCGCTGGACGTTCATTTCCTCAACTTTGCTGCGACAAACGGTGCGAAGCTCCTTAGCCATTGATGAAATGTCTACCGATCATGTATATTTGATAGATGGGATTGTTTCAACGCTGCGATCGACAGAGAAGCACTACACCCTGCTTCGGGAGATTATGAACTTTCCTGCCGCGAAAATCATTGAGCATCCGGATATTTTTGTGCGGGAGTCTGAGTACGAAATGTCTGATTTCCACTACATTATCGAACTTCGCCACTATCCAGATGAGGAGATTACATACGAGCTGATTAACAATCGCGGCTTTGATAATTTTGACATGAATTAAGGAGGGGCAACTGTGTCTGAGCTAGGTCAAGTCTTGCAAAGGGCCCGCGAGGAAAAAGGAATCACGCTCGACGACATCCAACGTATCACCAAGATACAGCGGCGATATTTGGAAGCCATTGAAAGAGGTCATTTTCATGTACTTCCTGGCCACTTTTATGCGCGTGCGTTCATAAAGAGCTATGCGGAAGCCGTCGGTTTGGACCCGAATCACATCCTGACGCATTTTCAGGCCGATTTGCCAGCCCAGCCGCCAACGGAGCAAGTGGAGAGATTGCGTCGCCGGAGAGTTGCTTCCGCGAATAATCCGCTGCAGGCGGGGCGTTGGGTCACCAAAACTTTGCTGGTGTTGTTCATTGCCTTGATTATCGGCGTTATTTACATCGCAGCAGTAAATAACAACGGCAATATCAGCACGCAGCCTGTACCGAGCGGAACAGTCACTCCTGGAGCGGAAATCGTCACTCCGGACAAAGGTGGAGGGGTTCCCACCTCGCCGATCGCGCAGCAGCCGCAACCGCCATCTACTGTCACGCCTCCCCCTGAGCCGGGAACGACGACACCCGAGCCGGGAGAGGTCACTTCTCAGGCGACGATCACGTTCGATTCGCAGCAAGGTTCCATGTACAACTACTCCCTGCAGGGTGGAGAAAAAATCACCGTCCACCTGAAAGTGAAGGAAGACAGAAGCTGGTTCGGGGTATCGGAAGGAAAAGGCAAAAAGTACGTCGAGGAAGGCGAACTGAAAAAGGGAGCCAAGGAAGAAATCACGATTGAACTGGGGAAATCGGCGTATGTGCGTCTCGGAAAGCCGACCGTTGTCGAATTGACGGTGAACGGAGCGGTAGTCGATACGTCCAAAATGAAGTTCATGCCGTCGAACATCACCATCAAAATGAAAGAAGCAGCAGCACAGTAGGCAAGCGTAATGCTTGCCTTTCGTACTTTCGTCTCTTTTGACACTTCCTTTAGGCTTATATTATACTGGATAGGTGTAATATGGGCTGGTGTGACCAATTGGAGGAAAAAAGATGGCAGAGAAGGTAGGTACGCGAGAAAAAGTAGCGATTGTTACGCTGGGCTGTGAAAAGAATCTTGTCGATTCGGACATGATGGCCCATCTGATAGATGAAAAAGGCTATGAACTGGTTGACAATCCGGAAGAAGCAACCGTGGTCATCGTCAATACCTGTGGTTTCATCGATGCAGCCAAGGAAGAATCTGTGAACAAGATTCTGGAAATGGGTGAATTGAAGGAAACCGGCAAGCTGAAATCGCTTGTGGTGGCAGGCTGTCTCACACAACGCTACAAAGAGGATATCTTGAACGAGATTCCCGAGGTGGACGGCATTGTCGGTACAGGCGATTTTATGTCGATTACAGGGATCATTGAAGAATCGCTGGCGGGCAAGCGTCCGATTTTTGTGGGCAACCCGATCTTTACGTACGAAGATGTAGTAAAGCGGAAGGTGAAGGAAGGCACGTACTCTGCATACATTAAAATTGCCGAGGGCTGCGACAACGCCTGTACCTTCTGTAGTATTCCCCTGATGCGGGGTGGCTTCCGCAGCCGGACGATTGAATCCATCGTCGAAGAGGCGCGCCACCTGGCTGCGCAGGGGATTGTGGAAGTGAGCCTGATCGCTCAAGATTCCACGAACTACGGTACAGACATTTACGATGGAAAGCTGATGTTGCCAGAGCTGTTGAACCGTTTGGCGGAAGTGGATGGAATCGAGTGGATTCGTCTGCACTACGCCTATCCGGGCTTTTTTACAGACGAGCTGATCCACACGTTTGCGACCAATCCAAAAGTGTGCAAATACGTGGACATGCCGCTGCAACACTCGGAAGACCATATCCTGAAAAGAATGCGTCGTCCGGGGCGACAAACGGATATTCGCGAGCTTGTGGCGAAAATCCGCGCGCAGGTGCCGGATGTAGCGCTGCGCACCTCGTTGATCGTAGGCTTCCCTGGAGAGACAGAAGAGGACTTCGAGCGCCTTTGCGAGTTTGTGAAGGACATCCGCTTCGATCGACTGGGCGTGTTTACGTATTCGAATGAGGATGACACTCCTGCTTCCCGCTTGCCCGACCATGTCGACGAAGAAGTCAAGGAAAAGCGCGCGAACATGCTGATGGAAATTCAGCGTGAGGTTGCAGGCGATCGCAACGGTCGCTTCGTCGGCCAGGAGCTGGACGTTCTCATCGAACGCTACGAGGGACGCAACGATATTTATGTTGGCCGGACGCAATACGACGCCCCGGAAATTGACGGGGAAGTATTCGTCACAGGGTTCAAAGGCAAATTAGGCTCTATCGTAAAAGTGAAGATCACACACTCCTATGAATACGATTTGGCCGGGGAGGTAGTCTAGGTGAATCTCGCCAACCGCATCACCCTCGCCAGGATTTTCCTGGTGCCGGTAGTCATGTTTTTTCTGCTGGTGCGTTACAACATCGGGACATTTTCCATTGGCAGCCTGACGATGACGTATAACGAGCTGATTGCGGCTTTGGTGTTTATCCTAGCAGCCAGTACGGACGGACTCGACGGTTACATCGCTCGCAAACGCAAGATCGTGACGAATCTGGGAAAATTTTTGGACCCGCTTGCAGACAAATTGCTGATCTCCGCAGCGCTGATTTCCCTCGTGGAGATGCAGCGTCTGGAAGCGTGGATCGCGATTGTCATCATCAGCAGGGAATTTGCTGTAACAGGTCTGCGCCTGGTCGCTGCGGCAGAAGGTCAGGTAATTGCTGCCAGCGCATTGGGTAAACTGAAGACATGGGTTCAGATTGTGGCGATTACCGCTGTCATGATCCGCAACTTCCCCTTTGAATTTTTCGGGATTCCGTTTGACGAAGTCGCCACGTGGGCTATGGTCGTTATCACGCTTTATTCCGGGTACGACTACTTTGCGAAAAATCGCAACGTCATCCAATACTCGTAGCTACGGGTATTGGTCTCTTTTTTCACAAGACTCTTCTCTATAGCCGCTATCGGTGATAAACTGTTTGGTTAGAGGCTTTTCTACTCTCAAAGAGAATGGATGAGGAAAATGAGAGCGGAGATTATCGCAGTAGGTACCGAGCTTTTGCTAGGCCAAATTGCCAACACAAATGCCCAGTTTCTGTCGCAGAAGCTGGCGGAAATTGGCGTGGGAGTCTATTTCCATACGGTTGTGGGAGATAACTCAGAGCGATTGCGGCAGGTCATTGCGCTCGCATCCGGCCGATCCGATCTCGTCATTTTGACAGGGGGGCTTGGACCGACCCAGGATGACCTGACAAAAGAAACGGTGGCAGCACACGTGGGCGTCGGGCTGGAAACGAACCAGGAAGCCATGGAAAGAATTGAACAATTCTTTTTGCAACGTGGGATTGTCATGACGGAGAACAATCGGAAGCAGGCGCTGGTGCTCTCAGGCAGCCTTGTCTTTTCCAACGACTTCGGGATGGCGCCTGGGATGGCGATCCGTCATGACAGTTGTACGTTCGTGCTGCTCCCTGGACCGCCAAGCGAGCTGTACCCGATGGTGGATCGCTACGTGATGCCGTACTTGACAGACCTGTTGCCAGAGAAGCAAGTATTCCATTCCCATGTGCTGCGCTTCTACGGAATCGGGGAATCCGCTCTGGAGGAGCGGCTGCTGGATTTGATTGAAAAGCAGGACAACCCGACGATCGCGCCGTATGCCAAGGAGTTTGAAGTGACACTCAGGCTCACGGCGAGAGCGGCTACGGCAGAAGAAGGGGAAGCGCTGATTTTGCCGGTGGAAGAAGAAATTCGCAAGCGTGTTGGCGAGTATGTGTACGGGATGGGAGAAGATTCGTCCCTGCATGCCGTCTTGGTGAGCGAGCTGAAAAAGCGAAACGAAACGATCGCATGTGCGGAAAGTTGTACAGGCGGCACGGTCGCTTCGCTGATTACGTCCGTTCCCGGCAGCTCGTCTGTTTTTCAAGGCGGCGTAGTCTGTTATACAAACGATGTGAAAAACCGGCTGCTTGACGTGCCCGAAGAGGTTTTGAATACGGACGGTGCGGTCAGTCGGCAAACGGCGCAGTTGCTTGCAGAAAATGTGCGAGCCAAGCTGGGAGCCACATACGGCGTGTCCGTGACGGGTGTGGCTGGACCCGACCCTTCGGAGGGCAAGCCTGTTGGCCTTGTCTACGTCGGAATTGCGGGTGAAGGGATGCCCACAGTAGTAAAAGAACTGCGCCTGGCTGGCAGAAGACAGGCGATTGTTGGGCGTGCCGCCAAATTTGCGCTATTTTATGCGCTGCAAATGCAAAAAGAAAGGTGACGTTTTCATGACGATGTTTTCTGATTTTCCTTTACATAAATCCATTTTGCAGGCGATCCACGATATGGGCTTCGAAGAGCCATCGCCGATCCAGGCCGCTTGCATTCCGAAAGTGCTGGCTGGGGGAGACCTGATCGGCCAAGCACAGACGGGAACGGGTAAGACCGCAGCTTTCGGGATTCCGCTCGTGGAGAAAATTACGCCAGCCAACCGCGTACAGGCTATCGTGCTGACTCCGACGCGCGAGCTTGCCATCCAGGTTGCCGGAGAGCTGCTGCGCATCTCCAAATACAACAAAGTACGCACGCTGCCGATCTACGGCGGACAGTCGATCGGCCACCAGATTCGCGCCCTGCGCCAAGGCGTGCAGATCGTAGTCGGGACGCCCGGCCGCGTCATGGACCACCTGCGCCGCAAAACATTGAAGCTCGATCATGTACATACACTCGTTCTGGATGAAGCGGACGAAATGCTGGACATGGGCTTCATCGAAGATATCGAAACGATCATCACACATATGCCGGAAGAGCGTCAGACTCTGCTTTTCTCCGCAACGATGCCGCCTGAAATCAAGCGCCTGGCGACCCGCTACATGAAGCAGCCGCAAACGATCGCGGTCAGCCGCGAAGAAGTGACAGCGCCATTGATCGAACAAGTGTATTACAAAGTGTTTGACCGGAACAAAGTAGAGAGCCTGTGTCGCATTCTCGACAGCGAGGACGTGGAGCTTGGCATCATCTTCTGCCGCACCAAGCGCGGGGTGGATGAGCTGTCCGAAGTGCTGCAATCTCGCGGGTATTTGGCGGACGGCTTGCACGGCGATCTTTCCCAGGCGCAGCGCGACAAGGTGATGAATGCCTTCCGCGAAGGCTCCATCGAGTTTTTGATCGCCACCGACGTAGCGGCGCGCGGGATCGACGTAGGAAACGTATCCCACGTCATCAACTACGACATTCCGCAAGACTCCGAGAGCTACGTGCACCGGATCGGGCGTACAGGCCGCGCCGGACGCAAAGGAATCGCCATGACTTTGGTGACTCCGCGTGAAGTTAGACAGATGATGTTCATCCAGAAGCAGACAAAAGCACAAGTGCTGTCCCGCAACGTTCCGTCGCTGGAGGAAGTGGCTGAGCGCAAGCAGGAGCAGCTCCGCGAGCAGTTGACCAGCCTGCTGGAAAGCGATGCGATTGCGGATATGTACCAAAAAGTAGCGGAAACGCTCGTTGGCCAATACCCGGCTGAGAAGGTTGCGGCTGCGGCACTGCACCTGGCTTTCCATACCGAAGCAGGGCAAATTCAGGAGACCGAAGCGTACAACTTCGGAGAGACGGGTGCGGCAAAAGGCATGGTGCGTTTCTTCCTGAACGTAGGCCGCAACGCGAACATGAAGCCGCAAGATTTGGTTCGCGAAATTTCCGAGTCGGTCGGCATCCCGGGCAAAGCGGTGGGCCGCATCGACATTTTCGAAAACTTCACGTTTGTGGAAGTGCCGGAGGAAGTGGCGGCGTTCGTCTACGAATCGCTCCGCCAAACCCGGATCAACGGCAAGCGCATCAACCTGGAGCCGGCGAAGCCGCGCGGTGCGAAGCGCTCCTAACTTCGCTACAGGTGAAAAACAGACAGCCATTTCGCTGGAAACCTCCAGGAAATGGCTGTTTTTTGTGATGCGAATATTTGTTCGCAAAAAACACTTGGCAAACGGTTCTGTCTCGATGTATGATGAAGACAAGCAAAAGAGATGCGAATAGTGAAAGGGTGTGTACCATTTGTCAGATCGTCGCGCAGCTTTGGAGAGTGCATTGCGTCAAATAGAAAAGCAATTTGGAAAAGGTTCCATCATGAAGTTGGGAGAAGTGTCCAACGTTCAGATTTCTACCGTTTCCAGTGGAGCGTTAGCTTTGGATATCGCATTGGGTGTGGGTGGATTCCCGCGCGGCCGGATCGTCGAGATTTACGGTCCAGAGTCTTCCGGTAAAACAACCGTAGCACTGCATGCCATCGCAGAAGTGCAAAGACAAGGCGGACAAGCAGCTTTCATCGATGCCGAGCACGCGCTGGACCCTGTCTATGCAGCGAAGCTGGGCGTGAACATTGACGAGCTGCTGCTCTCCCAGCCGGATACCGGGGAGCAAGCATTGGAAATTGCCGAGGCGCTCGTACGCTCCGGTGCAGTCGATATCATTGTCGTGGACTCGGTAGCGGCGCTCGTTCCGAAGGCAGAGATTGAAGGCGAAATGGGAGACTCCCACGTAGGTCTGCAAGCCCGCCTCATGTCGCAAGCCCTGCGCAAGCTGTCCGGTGCGATCAACAAGTCCAAGACGATTGCGATCTTCATCAACCAGTTGCGTGAAAAAGTAGGCGTGATGTTCGGGAACCCGGAAACAACTCCTGGTGGACGCGCCCTGAAGTTCTACGCGAGCGTGCGCCTCGATGTCCGCAAAGCCGAAGCGATCAAAGTCGGCAACGACATCATGGGTAGCAAGACCAAGATCAAAGTCGTGAAAAACAAAGTAGCGCCACCGTTCAAGGTCGCTGAAGTGGACATCATGTACGGGGAAGGGATCTCCAAAGAGGGCAGCATCCTCGATATCGGTTCCGAAATCGACGTCGTGCAAAAAAGCGGTGCGTGGTACTCCTTCAACGAGGAGCGCCTCGGCCAAGGACGGGAAAACTCGAAAGTCTTCCTCAAGGAAAACCCGCATATTGCAGCGCAGATCGAGGCAAAAGTTCGCGAGTACTTCAGCCTCAACCCTGGTTCCGTTCCAGAGGCAGAGCCGGTGATCGATCCGGAGCAAGAGGAAGAGCCAGCATTTGACCTCGATTAATGAGCGAAAAGTCAACAGCCTGTCGATGAGACAGGCTGTTTTGTGTGAAAAACGACTGGAGAGGAGCGAGAGCGCATGAAGAGCGGCCAAATTACTGCCGTTCACCGCGATAACAAGCAGAGGCAGCGCTACCATATAGATTTGGACGGGGAGTATGCGTTTACGGTACATGAAGACATACTGGTAAAGTACAACCTGTTTAAAGGCACGGAGGTAGACGAGGCATTTTACAGCGAGGTGCTGGTCGCAGAAGAAAAGCACAAGGCGTATTTGGGTGCGTTGAAGTATTTGGGGATGCGTCCGCGCACGCGCAGTCAACTGCATGCGTACTTGCTGGAAAAGGGCTTCGAGATCCGCGTCGCCGACGAGATTTGCCAGCGCTGCGAGGAGCAAGGGTACATAGACGACGAAGCGTTTGCCAAGCAATGGGTGGAGGAGAGGCTGCGCCTGAAGCCGCGAAGCTCCTATATGCTGCGGATGGAGCTGGCACAGCGCGGAGTGGACAAGTCGATTGCAGAAGATGCCGTGCAGGGCGTTTCCAGAGAGGCTGAACTGGAAGCGGCGCGCGCTTTGGTAGAGAAGAAAGCGCGGCGCATCGAAGGAGCGCCGAATCCTGACGAGGAGAGAAAGCTGTTAGCCATGCTGATGCGCAAAGGATTCTCGCATTCCATCATCCAACAGATTCGGGGAGAATTGCGCCAGAGAAGGGTTGGAGAGGATTGACTCTATTTGCATGTTCTTGACAATTCTTGTTCACAAATAATAAAATAGGTTTGTATTTACTTGGTGTATCATAACTTTTTGCGCTTTGCTCACTCGTTGCCTGTGAAACAACTGAACAACCGTGCGACAGCAGTACGGATTCAGCGGACCGAGTAAAATCGGTCCTGTTTTTTAGCGAATGTTCAAATGCGAGAGCAAAACGAAAGCGGCACTCCATGAAAAACGAATGCTTGGAAAGCGGGGAGATGTCTTACAATAAGGAGGTGAAACGAAAAAGCCTATGGATCCTATACTAACAGTTGTCATCGTGCTCGTCGCCCTGCTCATCGGCTTGGGTGCTGGCTACTTCATTCGTAAATCGATTGCGGAAGCAAAAATCTCCAGTGCGGAGGAAGCTGCGCGCCAGATCGTCGAGGAAGCGAAACGGGATGCCGAAGCCGTAAAAAAGGAAAAGGTGCTGGAAGCCAAGGATGAAGTGTTCAAGCTTCGTTCCGAAGCAGAAACCGAGTTGCGTGAGAGACGCAACGAGATCCAGCGTCAGGAACGGCGTATTCTTCAAAAAGAGGAGACGCTGGACCGCAAGATGGAACAGTTGGAGCGCAAGGAAGAAGAGTTGTCTGAGCGCGACCGTACCATCGCAGAACTGCAAAGCAAGGTAGAGCACTTATATAAAGAACAAGTTTCCGAGCTGGAACGCATTTCCGGACTGACGCAGGATGAAGCGAAAAATATCATTCTGACCGATGTGGAAAATACCGTTCGCCACGAAATGGCTGTGATGATTAAAGAAATAGAGACACAAGCCAAAGAAGAGGCGGACAAACGCGCTCGTGAAATTATTACCACCTCCATTCAACGCTGTGCAGCCGATCACGTCGCAGAAACCACCGTTTCTGTCGTGACGTTGCCAAACGATGAGATGAAGGGCCGGATTATCGGACGGGAAGGCCGAAACATTCGCGCGCTTGAGACGTTAACCGGTATCGATCTGATTATCGACGACACGCCAGAAGCCGTCATCCTGTCTGGCTTTGATCCGGTCCGCCGGGAAATCGCCAAAACAGCGCTTGATAAGCTCGTAGCGGATGGCCGTATCCACCCTGCCCGTATTGAGGAAATGGTGGAAAAAGCACGCCGTGAAGTAGACGAGCGCATTCGCGAATACGGAGAACAAGCAACATTTGAAACCGGAGTACACGGCCTGCATCCAGACCTGATTAAGATTTTGGGACGCCTGCGTTACCGTACCAGCTATGGTCAGAACGTGCTCAAACACTCCATGGAAGTGGCTCATCTCGCTGGCTTGATGGCTGCCGAGCTGAAAGAAGACGTGAAGCTGGCCAAACGTGCAGGTTTGCTGCATGACATCGGAAAAGCGATCGACCACGAAGTGGAAGGTTCCCACGTCGAGATCGGTGTGGAACTGGCCAAGAAATACAACGAGCATCAAGTGGTTGTCAACAGTATTGCTTCTCATCACGGTGATACCGAACCAACTTCCGTCATTGCTATGCTCGTGGGAGCTGCAGATGCTCTGTCTGCTGCACGCCCAGGCGCACGCCGTGAGACATTGGAAACTTATATCAGACGTTTGGAGAAACTCGAAGAAATCTCTGAGTCGTTCGATGGCGTCGAAAAGTCTTATGCGATTCAAGCAGGACGCGAAATTCGCGTGATGGTTCAACCTGACAAGATTGATGATGCGGAAGCTACCCGTCTGGCACGGGAGATTACGAAACGAATTGAAAATGAACTGGACTACCCTGGTCACATCAAAGTGACAGTCATTCGTGAAACAAGGGCGGTCGAGTATGCAAAGTAAAGTGGCTGACGGCCACTTTACTTTTTTTCTAATCACGCAATAGTTGTGTATACTAGCAATGAGGTGAATGGTAGATGAAGCTTTTGTTTATCGGAGACATTATGGGATCGCCCGGCAGAGACATCGTCAAGACGTACCTGCCGCTTTTGAAAAGAAAATACAAGCCTACGTTCATTGTCGCTAACGGCGAAAATGCGGCGCATGGCCGAGGCATTACCGAGAAGATCGCCAAAGAGCTGTTCGAGATCGGTGTTCAGGCGATTACGCTCGGAAACCATACGTGGGACCAGCGCGAGATTTTCGATTTTATTGACGAGGAGCCGCGGATGATCCGCCCGGCGAACTTTCCTGCGGGCGCGCCCGGAAAAGGCATTACGTACATCAAGCAGTCGGAAGGAGAGCTTGCAGTCATCAACCTGATGGGCAGGACGTTTCTCCCGCCGCTCGACTGCCCTTTCCAGATGGCAGACAAACTGGTCGAGCAGGCACGCAAGCGCACGAAGCTGATTTTTGTCGACTTCCACGCCGAAGCTACTTCGGAGAAACAGGCGATGGCCTGGTATCTCGACGGACGCGTCACGGCTGTAGTCGGTACGCACACGCACGTGCAGACCGCGGATGAACGCGTTTTGCCGCAAGGGACAGGATTTTTGTGCGATGTAGGGATGTGCGGTCCGAGCAATGGCATCCTCGGGATGGAGCGCGAGGCGGTCATCCGCAAATTTTTGACCCAACTGCCTGTCCGCTTCGAAGTGGCGCCAGATCCTGCGCAGTTGAACGCCGTCCTGATTACGCTCGACAAGGCAACCGGGCAAGCGAAGAAATTGGAGCGAATCAGAATTGACGTAGACCATCCCTTTATGGAATAATGAACGTAAGATTAGAATTTTTTGAATCTTTCTAGCGAGTTAGCAGGAATTTTTAGGGGTTATGCGAATATCATTCTAATGATGACAGGATTCCTATCAGACGGGAGGTTCAAAAAGGATGGAAGTATTAAAAGTTTCAGCAAAGTCTAACCCCAATTCCGTTGCTGGTGCCCTTGCCGGCGTTCTCCGTGAACGCGGTGCAGCCGAAATCCAAGCCATTGGCGCTGGGGCGCTTAATCAAGCTGTGAAGGCCGTAGCAATCGCACGAGGGTTTGTAGCGCCGAGTGGAGTTGACCTCATTTGTATTCCAGCCTTTACGGACATCGTGATTGATGGAGAAGAGCGTACTGCAATCAAACTAATCGTAGAACCCAGATAATAAAACTGCAAACGTATCGCCTGCCTGTTTGTTCGAAGAATGAACAGGTTTTTTCGTGTCCAAAAAAGCGGCTACAGACAAGTAGGAAGAAAAAGGGGAGAGCATGCATGAAAATATTCGACGCGCATTGCGATGTGTTGGGCAAGCTGTGGAAAGAACCGGAGCGTGACTTCTATAAAGAAGACGATTTTTTGCAAGCGGGTTTTCCTGCGCTCGCAAAAGGGAATGTGGATATACAGGTGCTTGCCTGTTTTGTGCCTGTTCACGTGCCGTATGGCCGCCGTTTTCATACGATACTAGAAATGATCGATATCTTTTATGAAAAGGTGGCGAGTGAACAATTCCGCCCGATTTACACAATGGCTGATTTGGACGAGCGCGTATTAAAGGGGGAGAAAGGGGCTATTCTGTTTGTAGAAGGGGCACATGCTCTGGAGGAAAGCCTCGTACAGCTTCGCACGTGGTATCGTCTCGGCGTCCGCGGCATGACGTTGACCTGAAATCATGGCAAA
The DNA here is from genome assembly GCF_000470975.2 of Brevibacillus sp. NSP2.1. Lineage (NCBI taxonomy): Bacteria > Bacillati > Bacillota > Bacilli > Caryophanales > Paenibacillaceae > Brevibacillus > Brevibacillus sp. NSP2.1. Next base: position 2,429,159 of record NZ_CP048274.1, read on the forward strand.
TGCGTGGCGGATGGCAGCGGCGAACCGAATCCGGGCGGACTTACTGCTTTTGGTCGACAAGTAATAGAAGAGATGAATCGGCTGGGGATGGTCATCGACGTTTCCCATTTGGCGGACCCGGGGTTTTGGGACGTGATGGACCTGTCATCAGCAGCGGCGTATTCCCAGTTACTAGAAGCGCTGCTCAGACATTACAAAGAGGCGGAAGTATTGAAATTTGTGCAAGGAAATTGGTTGCGTGTTTTCGGAAACGTGCTACAATAATACATGAGGATATTAATGTACCAAGTTCAACATTAAAATTCAGGTCAAAAGTAAGTTGAGTAAAAGCACTTGCAATTTGACAGGGACAGGACTACAATTGTTACTGTCTATGCACAGAATTGTCACATCTTATCAATCTTTTTTTAGGTAAGATGGGCAGCTTGCTCACAGTCACTGAAAGGGTGGAATCTGAATGATTAGTCAACTTTCCTGGAAAGTTGGAGGACAGCAAGGGGAGGGCATCGAGAGTACTGGTGAGATTTTCTCGATGGCGATGAACCGGATGGGTTACCATCTGTACAGCTACCGCCACTTCTCTTCCCGTATCAAGGGTGGACACACGAACAACAAAATTCGCGTGAGTACAACGCCAATGCGTGCGATCTCCGACGATCTGGACATTCTCGTAGCGTTTGACCAGGAGACAATCGATTTTAACGCGCATGAGCTTCGCGAAGGTGGCATCATCATTGCTGATGCTAAATTCAATCCAAAGTTGCCGGACGGGTTGAAGCCAGTTCGCTTCTTCACTGTACCACTAACTGAGATCGCTGATGAACTGGGAACTTCCCTGATGAAAAACATGGTGTCGATTGGTGCGTCCAGTGCAATCCTCGGCATTCCAGTGGAAAGTTACCGAGCAATCGTTGAAGATATGTTCCTCCGCAAAGGCGAAAAAGTAGTAGAAAAGAACATGGAAGCGATTCGTCGCGGATTTGATTTTGTAAATGAACTGACTGGCGGCCAACTGCCTGAGTTCCAAATGGAAAAGGCTGACCCGCAAAAACAACTGTTCCTGATCGGTAACGATGCGATCGCTCTGGGTGCTGTAGCAGCAGGCTGCCGCTTCATGCCGGCATACCCGATCACACCGGCTTCCGAAGTTATGGAATACTTGATTAAAAAACTGCCAAAACTCGGCGGAACCGTTATCCAAACAGAAGACGAAATCGCCGCTATTACAATGGCGATCGGCGCTAACTTCGCAGGTGCTCGTTCCTTGACTGCTTCTGCAGGTCCTGGTCTGTCCCTGATGATGGAAGCAATCGGTCTGGCTGGTATTACAGAAACACCAGTTGTGATCGTAAACACCCAGCGTGGTGGCCCATCCACAGGTATGCCGACCAAAATCGAGCAATCCGACGTGAATGCGATGATCTACGGTACACACGGTGACATTCCAAAAGTCGTAATCACGCCAAGCACAGTAGAAGAGTGCTTCTACGATGCTGTTGAAGCGTTTAACATTGCGGAAGAATACCAACTGCCAGTTATTCTCATGACGGACCTGACTCTGTCTTTGGGCAAACAAACCGTTACTCCATTTGACTACAGCAAAGTAGAAATCCGCCGCGGGAAGCTGCTCGCTGGACAAGAATTGCCAGAAAAAGAGCAAAACGACCTGTTCAAACGTTATGAAGTAACCGAAGACGGCGTTTCTCCACGCGTCATTCCTGGTCAAAAATACGGTTTGCACCACGTAACAGGGGTAGAGCACGATCAAACCGGTCGTCCTTCCGAGAATGCTGCTAACCGTATCCAACAAATGGATAAACGTATGCGCAAGCTGGATGGCGTTTTGAAAACGTTCAAAAACCCTGTAACAGTCGATGCTCCTCATGCTGACGCGGATGTTCTGGTAGTGGGGATCAACTCCACCATCGGTACGATTCAAGAAGCAAAAGGCCGTCTGGAAAAAGAGGGAATCAAGGTCAACCATGCACAAATCCGTTTGCTGCATCCATTCCCGACCGAACAAATCAAAGCACTTGTGGACAAAGCGAAAAAAGTGATTGTTGTTGAGCATAACATCCAAGCACAAGTTACAAACCTCATCAAACAACACGTGGGAAGCGCTGAAAAAATCCAATCTGTGCTGAAATATGACGGTAACCCATTCCTGCCGAAGGAAATCTATGCTGAAGTGAAGGAGCTGGTAAAACATGGCGACTATGAAAGAGTTTCGAAATAACGTAAAGCCTAACTGGTGCCCAGGCTGTGGAGACTTCTCCATCCAGGCGGCGATTCAACGCGCCGCAGCGAACGTAGGTCTGGAACCTGAAAATCTGGCGGTTATTTCTGGTATCGGGTGTTCCGGGCGTATTTCCGGCTACATCAACTGCTATGGTTTCCACGGTATTCACGGACGTGCCCTGCCAATCGCACAAGGTGTGAAAATGGCAAACCGCGAGCTGACTGTTATCGCGGCTGGCGGCGACGGGGATGGATTTGCGATCGGTATGGGTCACACCGTTCACGCAATCCGTCGCAACATGAACATCACCTACATCGTGATGGATAACCAAATTTACGGTCTGACAAAAGGTCAAACCTCTCCGCGTTCCGCGACTGGTTTCGTGACCAAGTCTACGCCGCAAGGCTCCATCGAGTCCTCCATCACTCCAGTGGAACTGGCGCTGTCTGTTGGTGCAACCTTCGTTGCCCAATCGTTCTCCAGCGACCTGAAAGGCTTGACTGAGCTGATCGAAAAAGGAATCAAACACGAAGGCTTCTCCCTGATTAACGTGTTCAGCCCTTGTGTAACCTACAACAAAGTAAACACTTACGACTGGTTCAAAGAGAACATCGTGCCAGTAGACACGATTGAAGGCTACGATCCTCATGACCGCATCAAAGCGATGTCTACTTCGATGCAGTACAAAGGTTTGATTACCGGTCTGATCTATCAAAATACCGAGCAAAAACCTTACGAGGCGCTCGTAAAAGGCTTCAAAGAAGAAGGCTTGGCGAACCAAGACATCCGTCTGTCCCAAGAAGACTTCGACAAACTGGTTGCAGAATTTGCATAAGGTTTCGATGAAAAAACCTCTCCATCTGCGGAGAGGTTTTTTTGTACTACCAGGCGCGGTCACGCCACTGTCTGTAGACGAGCATCACCAGGAACAACACGACGAGCTGGCCAAACAGCGGGTACAAAAAGCGCAGCAGCGAGCTGAAGCCGATAAAGCTGACCAGGTAGCAGATGACGAGGATGCCGAGAATGATCGTGGCTCCGCGCAGTCGCGTCACCTGGCGAATTTGCTGCGCCAAGCCGAACACATTGGCTACGAGCGTCGAGAAAATTTCCGCGTACACCAGCAAGGAGAACAAAAACGGGATTCCCCTTCCCAGCCCTTGCAGCAGGGCGATCATCGGCATTTCCGCCTCCTGAATACCCGGCATTTTTACCGTCAACGAAGAAAAAGCCAGCAGCAAGAGCAGCCCAATTCCCAGCCCGCCGATGATTCCCCCGACGATCAGAGGCTTTTCGCTTGTGCTGTGCCGGCCGATCGGCACAAGAACCGCTTGTGTCAGCGTCACATTTAAGGCAACATAGTAAAGAGGGGAGCTGAGCCAGGCCCACGGCCGCAACGCTTCTATCGTGACGCCTGTATCCAGCCATGGTTTCGAGTACAGAAACACGAGCAGGGTAAAGGCAATGAGCAGGGGCACAAAAATGCTGTTCACTTGATGAATGGCAAACAGCCCTTTGCGCGTGACGAAAAAAATGAGAATCATGCTCAGCCAAATGCCAATTTGCGGGGACAAATGAAAAGACTCCCAGAAAATAGCGCCGGTAGCCGCTAGCATCACGGACGTCGTTCCTAGCATAACGGTTAGCAGCAGCGTATTAAAAACGGTGCCAAAAGGGTGCCCGAACAAATACGTGCTGACCTCTTGATAGGAATTGGCCTGGATCCGGTAGGAGATGAGCATTACCCGAATACCAGCCCACATGAATAAACTTGTCGCAATCACAATGCCAATCAAGCCATGTGTCCCGTATTGCACAAAGAACTCGACGATTTCTCTGCCTGATGCAAAGCCGGCTCCTACGACTGTTCCGATATACGTAAAAGCGATTTGCCATGAGGCTCTCCATGTTCCTTGCATCTCAGACCTCCTGTCCCACCTTATTCCATCCTATGAACGGGAGTGAACCGAATATGCGCGTAACCGTGCTTGGCTATCAATCTCCATATCCAGGCCCTGGTGGAGCGACACCGGGGTACTTGATCGAGACGAACGAAGTGAAGCTGCTCGTAGATTGCGGCAGCGGCGTGCTTTCCCAGCTCGGTGTCTATTTGCCTATTTACGAGCTGGATGCCCTGCTTTTGTCTCATTATCATCACGACCATGTGGCAGATGTGGGGGTGCTCCAGTATGGACTGATGGTGCATCAGTTGTTCGGGCAACGGCCTGCTGACCAGCCGCTTCCCATCTACGCGCCAGCGTTGCAAAAGCAGCAGACGAAAACGTTGACCTACCGGAATGCGACCCGCTTTTTCCCGGTCGAGGAGCAAAGCCAGCTCGCCATCGGGGATGTGCACGTTTCCTTCCTGCGCACGGATCACGGTGACGGGGACCTTTGCTACGCCATGCGCCTTGTGGCAAACGGGAAAACGATTGTCTACGGCGCCGACAGTGGGCCAGGGACAAACTGGCGAGGCTTTGCCGATCGGGCAGACTTGTTTATATGTGAAGGGACTTATTTGGACCATAATCGCCCAGCGAAGCCGAACGGGCATTTGTCCGTCCGCCAGGCAGCAGAGCTGGCGCAGGCGCACGATTGCCGGTCGCTTCTGGTCACCCATCTGTTCCACGGGTACGAAGAGAGCGAGGTACTAGGTCAGGCGGAGGCGTTTGTGGCAGGTCCAGTGTATGCGGCCCGCATCGGTTTGCAAATCGAGCTGTAGCAGCATGGATAGAAAGAGAGGAGAGAACGTTATGTTTCCAAATGTATTGGAAGTAGCACGAAAACTGATCCGCGAGCGCGTACAACAAGGCGAGACGGTGATCGACGCCACGATGGGCAACGGCAATGACACGCTGTTTCTCGCCCAGCTCGTTCAGGAGACGGGAAAGGTCATCGCCTTCGACATTCAGCCGCAGGCGATCGCCAAAACGAAAGATCGGCTGGAGCGGGAAGGCTTGGCAGACCGCGTAGAGCTGAAGCTGGCGAGCCACGAGGAAATTGAGAGCCTGAACGTGCAAGCCGCCGCGATCATGTTCAACCTGGGCTATTTGCCCGGAGGCGACAAAGAGATTACGACCCAGGCCAGCAGCACGATCCGCGCCATCGAGTCCGGCCTGCGCGTACTGCGGCCAGGAGGGATCATGACGGTAATGATCTACTGGGGCCATGCCGCAGGCGAAGTAGAAAAGGAGGCCGTGGAGGCTTTTTGCCACGAGCTTAGCCAGTTGGAGTTTCTCGTGTTGAAATACCAGTACATCAACCAGCAAAACCAGGCGCCGTTTCTTTTGGCGATCGAGCGCCGGGCCCAGTAGCGCATGTCCCCCTTTTCCCGGGCAAGCGCATATTCCGACAGGCTGCGTAAGCCTGGGCAAAAATTTTGTCAGCAGGCACAATAGGCTTGGCGGCTGCAAAATAGGCACGCCCTTGCCGTTTTTGGCACATACCCTATGTTGAGGAATGGAGCAAGGGGGATCTTTGTGGACAGAATCGGCATTATGTTAGATTGGGCCATTATGCAGAAAGGGATCAAAGGAGACATGTCGTACGAGCGCCTGCCGTATTATGTGGAAATCGGCAAAGAGCTGGGGCTGGAGCCTGTCTTTTTTCATCCAAGGCATGTCCTTGCAGGCGAGGAACGGGTGCAAGGCTATTTTTGGAATGGCAGCAGGCTCGTTTCCCGACTGGTCCCGATCCCGCGGGTCATCCACAACCGCGTCCTGACCGGGGACCAAAAAGCCCGCGCTGTCATTTCCCGGCTCAGCAAAAAGAAGACAGTCTTCAACGGTTTGGTTGTGCGCGACAAGCGAAAGGTGCACCAGATGCTGTGGAAGAACGAGCACATTCGCAAATACTTGCCCCACACCGTTCCCTATTCAGGTGAACAGCTTCGCCAGTTTCTCGATAAATACCAGGTGGTCTATGTCAAGCCGTCAATCGGTTCTGTGGGCATCGGTGTGGCAAGAATCGAACGCCACGGGAGCGACTACCACTTTATCGCCTCGAAAAAGCGCAAAGTGATGTCGCGTCCGGCGCTGCTGGCCGCCGTCCGGCGCTGGGTCGGCAACAAACGCTTTCTCATCCAGCGAGGCATCCCGCTGGCCCGCTACGGCGGAAAAACGTTTGACATTCGCGTGTCCGTGCAAAAAAATCGGGAGCGGGACTGGACGGTCAGCGGAATGGTCGCCAAAGTCGCCAACAGCAAAAACAAACTGAGCAACCTTTCGCGCGGCGGCAGGGCAGTGCCTTTCACAGAAGCGGTGGCAACGTTGTTCACGCCTGAGCAGCAAGCGGAGACGATCCAGCGCATCAGCGAAGCGGCTGTCGCTATTGCAAAGCAGTACGGCCGCCATTTTTCCTCGCTGGCGGATCTCGGGATGGACATGGGCATCGACGAGAAAGGCAACCCGTACTTAATCGAGGTCAATGTGCGGGACCAGCGGTATTCTTTTTTCAAGGCAGGGGAAAGGGCGATGTTCAAACAGACGTATCGCCATCCGTTGGAATACGCCTTGACCTTGCTGGAGGAGCAAAAGCTGCGCAAAAAACACGCGGCCCAATTTTTGCGGCTGCACGGATAACGACTGAAAAGCAGACGGTTGCCAGAGCGACGTCTGCTTTTTGCATTCTGAAGCAGGAGCTGTGGATTGACGAATAAAGATCGAAGTGATACAGCACGGCTATGTGCTCACTGACGAAGGAGAACAGCGGGGATGGCAGGAAAGCGACCTGAAGCACGATCATCGCAACGAGTAAGCTTGAGAGCGGAGAGTCGAAAAGAAAAGGACGGTGGCGCGGGCCTCCGTCTTTTTTGCATGCGGTATTACGCTTTTTCTTGTTGGGGCTGCTGGTTCTCGGCCAATGGATAGGGCAGGTTGCGAAAATGGCGATAAGCCAGGGCCAAAATGGATTTGCGCGTCAAAATTCCTTGGAAGTAATGGTCGGCATCTGCAATACAGACAAACGGGTGGTTAATGGACACTTCCAACGCCTTCAAAAATTCATCCGTATCGTGCAGGCGCGGCACTTTTGTGTCCATGACATCGTCGACGACGTACTCGGAGATTTTTTCCAGTTCAAAGCGTTCAAGTCCTAGCGATTTGTTGATAATCATGTTCGTGCTAATCAACCCGTGCAAACGGTATTGGTGGTCCAGCACCGGGACGGCCGAGTAACCGGATTTGATGAGAACGAGCAGGGCGTGCTCAAGCGAATTTCCTAATTGCACATGAGCAACTTTTGTGGACGCGATTATGAGCTCTTTGATCGGAGTATGTAACAATGGGATATCCTGATTCATCAGATCGACCACCTTTTCTGTCGTCTACGGCAGCTACACGCCGCCAGTGATCCTCTTCTATGATACCGTAAGAAAGAGGCCAGCGGTAGATGTGAACGAAAAAAGCCCGGCAGTTTGCCGGGCAAAGAATCGAGGTGTGGAACAATTGTCCCTAGTTCTAGTATGCAAGAACGGCTTCTTTTTTACATTAGGAGTTTGGAGGAAAGCAGGCGCTACGCCTTGTAAACCTCCGTTTTGTAGACCGGCTTGGACTTCGGTTTGCCTTTGCCTCCCGTCCAGTACGAGAACAGCGTGTGTTCGTACAAGAAAATACAGAGCGGCGGCGTAATCACGAACATGGCGAGCATGATGAGCGGCGTGGACCAATCCAGCCGGAAAATGACGTAGCTCTCCAGCAAAAACAGGATCAGTGGGTGGACGATGTAGATCGCCATGTTTTGCCGGGCCATGCGCGATAGCCATTGGCCGAGCTTGGGCAGCTTCCCGAGGTAGCGGGAAAGCGAGTAGAAGCTCACCAGGAAGCTCGCCGTGTAGAGCAAGTAGAGCGGTTTGAAAATGTTCAGGCTGTCGTAATACGAGACGGTGCCGTTCAAGTACTCGTAGGCAATCCAGGCAGCGGTCGCCAGCGTCACGATACAGGCTGGCACTTGCAAACGCCAGGTCCACGCGCGCCATTTTTCCAGGTTCAAGCCGGCATACGCCCCGAGAGCAAACGTAAAGATGTACATGTGCACGTAGTTTTGCCCGGCTACATAGGTGTGTTCGACGAAGGCAAAAACAGGAGACGCCGTCCAGTCGATTTCCCAAAGCGGGTTGATAAACAAGTACTTGTACAGGACGTACAGGCTGATCTGTCCGACGAACAGCACCACCAGGACGCGAAAGCTTAACAATCGCTCAAACCACGGTTTGAACAGGCAAAACAGCAAATTCAACTGCAGGTAGAGCGGAATGTAGTACAGATGGTAAAACGCGCTGCCCGTAAACAGGCTTTCGAAAAACGGCGCCGCCAAAACGACAGGATCGACGGTTTGCAGCTTGAATCCGGTAAAGATCGCGGTCCAGATGACGTAGGGCAAAACGATGGTGCGCCAGCGCTTTTTCCAGAAGGCAGCCCAGTCCAACTCCCGCTTTTGGTACCAGTAAAACAGCAGCAGCCCCGTGGCAAAAATAAACAGGGAGCGCCCAAAGCGCAGCAAGATGAGCAGGACGGCCTCCACTTCGCCGTTCCACGGGTAGTCCTGTTGATTTTCAATGAAAAAACCGAGAATGTGAATCGCAAGTACGGTCAGTGCTCCAAAAACAAAAAGGGCATTCAGATCCTGAAACGTCCCCTTTCGATCGCTATTCATAAATCCTCCCAAAGTCTCACCGGCTGCACCACCTGTCAAACAGATGGAACCATTTACTTGGGCAAACGCCATTGCGGTGTAGCCAGTTCTTTTGCGGTAAAGGAGAAAAGCTGCAAACGGTTAGCCAGATGGTGCTCTGACTCCGCCAGCAACTCATCCTGTACAGAAAAAGGAACGGGGAGTGCGGGCCACTGGGAGCGAATCGCAGCGAACAGCCGCGCCTTTACGTCGTCGACCGTCGTAGGCTGTCCCGTCAGCCCAGCAATGCTTCCGACTGTCGAGCCAACGATGGTCGGGATCGGCTTGTGGGCTTCCATCTCGTCAAGCCCGGCGATCGCGTAAAAGCGCTCCATCCACTCCCCGCGCGGCCTTTCCTCTATATTAATGCAAATCTGCAAAATGGACCCGTAGCGGGTACGACGCTGCGCCATGCCGCCGATTTTTTTGCCGTGCAGCGAAAAATCGTACTCTCCGGCACAGTAGGAGCCGACAACTTCTCCAAACTCCAGCACGCCATAATCGCGAAGTCCGACCCGCAGCATTTCGGCCACAAAGGAAAAAAACGAATCAATCGAAATCGTCGTGTCTGGCAAAAGCCAGGCGACATTGAGAACACCGGCATCCAGCGGGACACAGGCGCCGCCGGACGAACGCAGCACACATCCGAAGCCATCCTGGCCAAACTGGCGCAAAGCCTCTTCCAAATGGGGCAGCCTCGCGTCTCTGCGGCCCAAATACAGGGCCTGATCGTACACCCACAGGTGGATGACCGGCACGGCCGATTCGGCCTGCATACCGGCTGCCAATGCTTCGTCGCGAGCCAAAGGTTCGAGCGGTTGGCCCCGATAGACGCCCGAATCCATCCAGTGGAAAGGCTGATTGACAGAAAATGACATAAAAAAGGCTCCTTCACAGGACAAGAGTAGCTACCATTATACAACTGAACTGCGTACATTTCTAGGTTTTTGCCTGCCTTTTTTCTGGATGGGAAAAGCTTGCAGGCGAGTGCGGAGAAAAAAACACCCGACATGCAAGCTCGTGCGCGCCGGGTGTAGGAACATTATTTGACTTCTTTCAGGCTGAAATTGTCCAGATAGGTCATTTTGCGAGGCGCTTCTTTGGTTGCGTCCTCCTGGATGTACAGGCCGAGCTTCGTTCCTTCCTGCTTGACCTGTTGCTGGCCGAACAAATATTGATCGTTGACGTAGATCGAAACGGTGTTGCCTTTGACAGCTACCTTCAGTTTGTTGCTCGCTTTCAGCTTGTAGGAGCCGGATGCGATGATTTCGATGTCGTCTTTTTCAACATCGGTAACCTTGCCGAGAACGACGCGGTCTTTTTGCACGAAGACGACATTGGCTTTGCCGTCTTTGCCGTTGAAGTACAGACCTGCGAGGCCGTCTGTACCGGAGACGTTGACATCGACGCTCAACTCGTAATTTTCCGGTTTGGCCGACTCGTTCCAGATGAGCGGCAGGAAGTAATGATCGACATCATCGTCAATGGAGACAGCCGTTACTTGCTTGTTAAGGACGCCCCAGCTACCTGTAGCCTTTTTCGTATCCCAGTTTTTCAGGTCAGCGGCGGAAAAAGCGTCGCTGATGCTGATTGGCTCAGGCTTTGGCGGTTCCGGATCCGGGAAGACGACTTTTGTCTCGTCATCTTTGCGCTCCAGAATGGCGCGGTACAGCAAGGAAGCAGCTTCCGCACGGGTGATCGGGTCCTGCGGACGGAAATAGTTGTTGTAGCCTTTCATCAGGTCCGTTTGCAGCGCGATGGCGATGTACGGACGCAGAGCTGGCGAAATTTCGCCTTGGTCGCGGAACTTTTTGAGCTGATCGAGATCGGCTTTGTGTTTTTTGTCGTAGCCAAGCAGGCGAACGAGTGCGATCGCAATATCTTCGCGGACTGCAGGCTGATCCGGTTTGTACGTGTAGGTCGAGCCGGATTTGTAGCCAGTCAGGTACGGCTTGGCGTATTCGACGTAATAAAATGCCCAGTGGGAGCGCGGAACATCTTTGAACGTCTGGGTGACAGAGCTTTTCTGGATGTCCACATCGGCTGCCGCAATCATGATTTTGGCAAACTCTGCGCGGGTCACCTGGTTGTTCGGACGGAATGTGCGGTTGTCGTATCCTTTGATGATCCCTTTTTCAGCCATTTCTGTAATTTCCTTGTAGGCCCAATGGCTACGCGGAACGTCTGAGAACGACGGAGTCGAAGCGGCACTGACAAAAGGGATGGCAGTCAGGAACATCAACACCGATAAAAATAAGGCGAATGCTCGTTTCATGCTGACCTCCTCAATATGGCTCGTGGTTTTGGTAGCTGCTTCTTACGACGACGTCTGGGTTTGGAATGTTGCACAGGACAAGGCGAAAAGGGCAAAATAGGAAAAAAGACGGAGGTTGTCTGCAAAAACGTAAGGGAGCCAGTCGCGCGTAAATGGGGAAAAAGGCGGGGAGAGCGCAGGCAAAAGGGACGAGGGCATGCTGACAACCGCGACGATTTTTCGCGGTCCGACAGGCAGCCGTTTCGCTATCCCGCTATCCCGGCTTCGGCACGGCGGTCAGCTTTTCGTGCAGGGCATGGCGAAAGCCGATCCGTCCCGGTCTGGCAGCCGCGAGAAAATCGTGCAGTCATGGCCGTTTCGTACATTTTTTGCCTCATTATGCATTAGCTTTTGTATCCTCCAAAATGCTATAATTGTTTATTGGTGACTCATTAAACGAAATTACTAGCTGAGGTGATACATGATGACGGAATCGAAAGTGGCGACTCCGGACTTAAAATCCGCCAAGTCTCCGAAAACAACGGCGGACTATGCGAAATACTTTCAGCCGCCATCCTTGAAGGATGCGAAAAAGCGGGGAAAAGAAGAAGTGCAGGTGCACTACGATTTCGCGATTCCGGAAGACATGCGCGAGATCGGAAAAGGTAAGCGTTATCACGTCCGCACGTACGGCTGCCAGATGAATGAGCACGACTCCGAGACGATCGCAGGCATTTTGCAGCAGATGGGCTACACCTCGACAGACGAGGTAGAAGCGGCCGATGTCATTTTGTTCAACACTTGTGCGATCCGTGAAAATGCGGAGGACAAAGTGTTTGGCGAACTCGGCCACATGAAGCGGCTGAAAAACAACAACCCGAACCTGATTCTTGGCGTCTGCGGCTGTATGTCGCAGGAGGAGAAGGTCGTCAACAAAATTTTGAAAAGCTACCAGCAGGTGGACCTGATTTTTGGTACGCACAACATTCACCGCCTGCCGCAGTTGATGCGCGATGCGATGTTCAGCAAGGAAATGGTGATCGAGGTCTGGTCCAAGGAAGGCGACATCGTCGAGAACATGCCGAAGCTGCGCGAAGGCAACACCAAGGCATGGGTCAACATCATGTACGGCTGCGACAAGTTCTGTACGTATTGCATCGTGCCCTATACGCGCGGCAAAGAGCGGAGCCGCCGTCCGGAAGACGTCATCGCCGAGGTGCGCGATCTCGCCCGCCAAGGCTTCAAGGAAATCATGCTGCTCGGTCAAAACGTCAACGCGTACGGAAAAGACTTTGACGACATCGAGTACGGCTTTGGCGATCTGTTGGACGAGATCCGCAAAATCGACATTCCGCGCATTCGCTTTACGACGAGCCATCCGCGCGACTTCGACGATCATCTGATTGAGGTGCTGGCAAAAGGCGGCAACCTGGTGGAGCAAATCCATTTGCCCGTTCAGTCCGGCTCCACGGAAATTTTGAAGCGGATGGCCCGCAAATACACGCGGGAGCACTATCTGGAGCTGGTGCGCAAGATCAAGGCCGCGATTCCGAATGTCTCTCTTTCTACAGATATTATTGTCGGCTTCCCGGGCGAAACCGACGAGCAGTTTGAAGAGACGATTTCCCTGGTCGAAGAGGTCCGGTACGACTCGGCGTATACTTTCATTTATTCCCCACGGGAAGGGACGCCGGCCGCCGTCATGGAAGACAACGTGCCGATGGAAGTGAAAAAAGCGCGCCTCTACCGCTTGAATGAAGTGCTGGCCCGCATCGGTCTGGAGCAAAACAAAAAGCTGCAAGATCAGGTGCTGGAAGTGCTGATCGAGGGCGAATCGAAAAACAACCCGGATGTACTCGCAGGACGCACGCGGACGAACAAGCTCGTTCACTTTACCGCAGACAAGTCGTTGATCGGCGAGTATGTCCACGTCAAAATTACAGATGCCAAAACGTGGACGCTTCACGGCGAACTCGTTACCAAAGTCGAGGTGTAGAATATGGAACAAACAAACTTGTACACACAAAAAGAGATTCTGGACAAAGCGCGCGAGCTGGCTGCGATGATTTCGCGCACCAATGAAGTCGATTTTTTCAAACGCGCGGAACTGCAAATCAAGCACAATGAGCGCGTCCAAGACTTGATTGATAAATTGAAGCAAAAGCAAAAGCAGATGGTCATGTTTGAATCCATCAATAAGCCGGAACTGGTGAAAAAAGTCGAAGAAGAGTACAACAAGCTGCACGAGGAGCTGGACTCGATTCCGATCGTAACGGAGTTCAAGCAATCCCAGGTGGATGTGAACGATCTTTTGCAAATGGTGACGAATGTCATCACGAACACCGTATCCGAGCGTATTATTTTGGATACAGGCGGAAATCCGCTGACAGGCGAAACCGGCGGCGGGCCGGAAAAGAAACATAGCGGCGGCTGCTGCTCGTAAGGCAGGCGGCAGACGCGAAAGACGCTGACGCGATGGAGTTTTCCAAACAAGATACCCAATTTCAGGTGGGTGTTTGCACCCTAGCCGAATGCCCTGCATACAAATGTACAGAAACGTTGTATGGAGGAGGTAACGAAATGTCGGGTACAGACAAAGATCTACAGTGCCGGGAACTCATCGCGAAAGCTGTCTGCGGTAAAGGCCATAAATTCTCTACTACCACCCACACCATCATACCGTCGCAAACTCCTTCGACGATCCTCGGATGCTGGATTATAAACACGAACTTCCAGGCAGAGAAAGTCGGAGACGCGGTTGAAGTATCTGGTACGTATGACGTCAACCTGTGGTTCTCGTTTGCAAATAACACGCAAACCGAAGTCAAGCGGGAAACTGTCAAGTTCTCCGTACTCGTTCCGCTTACGTTCTTCGACAAAAACTGCAGAGGCGATCTGGAAATTGTCGCTCGCGCCGTGGAACAGCCGAAGTGCGTAAAAGCCGAGTTGAGTGCTGGAGGCACCATCACAGTCAGGGTTGAAAGCGAATTTGCCGTAGAAATCATCGGAGAAACCAAAGTCTGCGTAGTCGTCTGCAACAACTGCGATGACAAAGACTTCCACATGATTGGTGACTATGAAGAAAACAGCGACGAATTTGACGACTTTGATTCAGCCACCATGCTCGACGAGCTTGACTAAAGAGGAGAGACTCATCTCCTCTTTTTTCTTTTTTTCGCGGCGAAAAACCGGCAAGCGTCTACGCTCTCACTCTTCCCTGGGCGCAAACATAAGATATCGAAGAATACAGCATGGGAGTGTGGAGAGCATGATACGAGAAGGGTTGCAGGAGAGCGCCGCATCGCAGCCAATGACAGCCAACGCCAAAGAAGCGGTCGCTTTTTTGCACCGCCCCGAGGTCGGACGCTGGTTGCTGAAGCTGAGCGGGCTGCCTGTGGCTACGGGACGAACAGCGCCTCCCGGATGGCGAACCTACAAGCTTTGTCTCTATCAGGACCTGGTGCTGGACGTGGTGCGGAGCATGGAGCATCCGCAATGGCTGTTGCATCGTCTGGAGGAGCCTGACTACGAGCCGATTCCGTTTCCGTCCACCGATCCGGAGGTGCAGATGGTCAAAGCGCTGGCTGTCCGCAGCTTGTATGCTGTCGGAGCGGAAGCGGGGCAAGTCACGATCATAGCGGCATCTGCTCACCGGGCGAAGGTGGTTTCCGTGGCGCCGGATTGGCCGGCAGAGAAGGCGGATCGCTACATGCAGCGTGCGCGCGACTGGTGGCAGGAGCGCATGCGCAAGCAGCCGCAGGAGCTGAACAAACTGGGCGCCGACCCGGAGTTTTCGTTGCGCAGGGCAACGGGGGAAATGGCGCTCGCCTCTGATTTTTTGAAAATTAACGGGACGGTCGGCTGCGATACGACACGCTACCGGGAAGACCTGGCGCTGCATCAGCATCCGGTAGCCGAGCTTCGCCCTGCCCCGTCGGAAGACCCCGATGAGCTGTTTCTTCATATTTATGAAGCATTGATTTTCGCCATGAAAAAAATCGCCAACAAAGAGATCGAGTGGCTGGCGGGCGGGATGCCGTTTCCTGGCTATCCGATTGGCGGGCACATTCACTTTAGCGGAGTGTCGCCTACTTTTTCCTTGCGGCGGAAGCTGGACGCCTATCTCGCGTTGCCGCTCGTGCTGATCGAGGACGTCGGCTGCGTGTTGCGACGGCAACGCTACGGCTTTTTGGGCGACGTGCGGGAAAAGGCGTACGGTTTCGAGTATCGGACATTGCCCAGTTGGCTCGTGCATCCGGTCGTGGCGCGGGGAATATTGCATTTAGCCAGACTGGTCATCACGAGCCACGCCCAACTGAAAGCGACACCGCATTTGCAGTTGCCGCTGGTCAAGGCGTACTACCGCGGGGACAAGGAAACGCTGGAACCGTACGTCAGACAGGTGCGCAACGAGTTGCGGGAACTGCCGGGCTATTCGCTTTCGCGGGTTCATCTGGAAGCGTATTTTTCCTGCCTGTTGCGCGGGGACGTGTGGCTCTCTGACTTGGATCTGAAGAGCGCGTGGAACTTGCATTGAATTTTTCAACTGGAATCGAACATCAACATCGTGGCGCGATCATGGTATAATAGCGTCGAGATTGGAAGGCTAGGAGAAGAAAAAAATGGCGCAATATACCCCGATGATTCAGCAGTATCTGGCTATCAAAAAAGAGTACCCGGATACTTTCTTATTTTTCCGCTTAGGCGACTTTTACGAACTGTTTTTTGACGATGCTATCCTCGCGTCCCGCGAGCTGGAGATTACGCTCACAGGGCGCGACGGTGGCGGGGATGAACGCATCCCGATGTGCGGCGTCCCGCACCATTCGGCAGATGGCTACATCGCCGAGCTGTTGAAAAAAGGACACAAAGTAGCGGTGTGCGAGCAGGTGGAAGACCCGAAAGAAGCAAAAGGGGTCGTTCGCCGCGAAGTGACCCGCGTCATTACGCCCGGCACGATGATGGAGGGCAAATGGCTCACGGACAAGGAAAACAACTACATGGCGGCCTTGGCAGCCCTCGACGGCCGCATAGGGATCGCAGCCTGCGACATGAGTACAGGGGAAATGTACGTCACCTCCCTGCTCGGACAGACGGAGGCCGCGCTCGATGAGGCATTGCAATACCGTCCGAAAGAACTGGTGTTCTTCGGCTTTGATTCCTTGCCGAAAACGTCTTTGCCGTCAACGGTCGTGGAAAGCCAGCAACTGGATGCGTTTGCGGTGGACAGCCAGTACCCGGAAGCGGGAAAAGAGCTGGACGTCGCTATGCGCGCAGCCGTCAATGCGCTGCTCTACTACATCGGGACGACGCAAAAGCGCAGTCTCGCGCATATGCGGCTGTTGAAACGTTACGACAGCAAGCAATATTTGCAAATGGACGGCTTTTCCAGACGAAACCTGGAACTGACGGAGACGATCCGCGACAAGACGAAAAAAGGCTCCTTGCTGTGGCTGTTGGATCGGACGCAAACCGCCATGGGCGGACGGCTGTTGCGCAGATGGATCGAGCGGCCGCTGCTCGGACGTGCAGAGCTGGATGCCCGCCTGGATGCCGTCGAAGCGCTCAAGAGCGATTTGCTGCTGCGCTCCGATCTGCGGACTTGCCTGGACAACGTGTACGACCTGGAGCGGCTGGCTGGCCGCATCTCGTACGGAAACGCCAATGCCCGCGACCTGATCCAGTTGCGTTTGTCGCTGGAAGCAGTGCCGGAGCTGAAACGGCACTTGAGCCAGACGAATGCCCCGGTGTTGCAGGAGTTGGCCCAGGGCATGGATGAATGCGCGGACCTGGTCAGCTTTTTGCAGGCGGCGCTCGTCGACGATCCGCCGATCTCCGTGCGCGAAGGCGGGATGATTCGCACCGGCTACGATGAGTATTTGGACAAGCTGCATTCCGCAAGCCGCGACGGGAAGACGTGGATTGCCCAGCTCGAGCAGAGCGAGCGGGAAGCGACAGGCATCCGTTCGCTGAAAGTCGGTTTCAACAAAGTGTTTGGCTACTATATCGAAGTGTCGAAGTCGAACATCGCCAACGTGCCTGCGGGACGCTACGAGCGCAAGCAGACGCTCGCCAATGCCGAGCGCTACATCACGCCCGAACTGAAGGAACGCGAGGCGCTCATCCTCGAAGCGGAAGAAAAGATGATCGAGCTCGAGTACCAGTTGTTCACGGCTGTGCGCAGCGAGATCGCCGGACATATTCCGCGCTTGCAAAGCCTTGCCGAGCGAATCGCTTCTGTAGACGTGCTGCAGGCGTTTGCTACGGTCAGTGACGAGCGCGGCTTCGTGCGTCCACAGTTCGCAGACGACGGCGAATACGTCATCGTCGACGGACGCCACCCTGTCGTGGAAGCCGTGCTGGAGCGGGAGAAGTACGTAGCCAATGACGTGCGGATGAACCAGGACAGTCGCCAGGTTCTGCTCATCACTGGACCGAACATGGCGGGGAAAAGCACCTACATGCGCCAGATCGCACTGATTACCGTCATGGCGCAAATCGGCTGCTTCGTGCCTGCAAAAGAAGCGAAGCTGTCGATTGTGGACCAGATTTTTACGCGAATTGGCGCTGCCGACGACCTCGTTGGCGGACACAGTACGTTCATGGTGGAAATGCTGGAAACAAGGCACGCGCTGCAAAAGGCGACTGCCAAAAGTTTGATCTTGCTCGACGAGATCGGGCGCGGGACGTCCACGTACGACGGGATGGCACTGGCGCAGGCGGTCATCGAGTACATTTGCCAGCGAATCGGAGCCAAGACGCTGTTTTCCACGCACTATCACGAGCTGACGGGGCTGGCTGACACGATGAAGGGCGTCGTCAATGTGAACGCCCGCTGCGAGGAGCGGGACGGCAAGCTCTTGTTCCTGCACAAGATTGAGGAAGGCCGGGCAGATAAAAGCTACGGCATCCACGTGGCTGAATTGGCGGAAATGCCTGTCTGGGTCATTGAGCGCGCCCGCAGCATTTTGGCGGGCTTGGAGGCGGGCAGCCAAGCGACAGCCGACATGCAAATGTCGCTGGAAACATTATGGTCGGCCCCGGTTGCCGCCGTGCGCGAGGAGCCCGTATCGCTGTTGTCGCCGGAGGAAGAGGAGATTTTGCGCGATTTGCGCGAGCTGGATTTGAACGCGACGACCCCGATGGACGCAATGATGAAGCTGTATGCATGGAAGCAGCAACTGAAAAAACGATAGGACGATAGGCAGAGGGGAGGAGCTCATGGGAAACATTCGAGTGCTCGATGAGCAGCTCGCCAATATGATTGCGGCAGGCGAAGTGGTGGAGCGTCCGGCTTCTGTCGTGAAGGAGCTGGTGGAAAACGCGATTGACGCTAGCGCCACCTCGATTGAGATTCATGTGGAGGAAGGCGGCCTGGAGCTGATCCGCATCGTCGACAACGGACACGGGATGGATCGGGACGATTGCCTGCTCGCTTTGGAACGGCATGCGACGAGCAAAATCAGCACCCCGCGGGACTTGTTCCGGATTCGCACGCTCGGCTTTCGCGGCGAGGCGCTGCCGAGTATCGCGGCTGTCTCGCGGATGGAGCTGACCAGCAACCGTTCGAGCCGCGAGATCGGCACCCGGCTGCTGGTGGAAGGCGGCGAGGTCAGAGAGGTGGCGGATGCGGCGGCGGTGCAGGGGACGGAGATTTGCGTCCGCAGCCTGTTTTTCAATACACCTGCCCGGTTGAAGTACATGAAGTCGATCGCCACAGAGGTCGGCCACATTTCCGACTACGTCAACCGACTGGCGCTGACGCATCCCGGCATTTCTTTTACGTTGACCCACAACGGCAAGACGCTTTTGCAAACGACGGGCGACGGCAAGCTGCTGCACGTCATGGCGGCCATCTACGGCGTGCAGGTAGCCAAACTGCTCCTGCCGATTTCGGGAGAGACGCTCGATTTTCGCTGGGACGGCTTTTTGTCCAAGACAGAGGTGACGCGGGCGAACCGTTCCTATTTATCGACGCTGGTGAACGGCCGCTACGTTCGCAGCTACTCGCTCAACAACGCGATCATGCGCGGCTACCACACGCTGCTGCCGATTGGACGCTTTCCGATCGTCGCGCTGCAAATTGAAATGGACCCGACGCTGGTGGACGTCAACGTGCATCCCGCCAAGCTGGAGGCGCGCTTCAGCAAGGAAGACGAACTGTGCAGCGCGATCGAGCAGTCGGTGAAAACGACGTTGCGCCAAGGCTTGGGGATCGTACGGCCGATGGCGACCCAGCCAAAAGCGAAAATCTCCACGCAAGTCGTGCAGCCGCAGTTTGACCTGACATTTACGAAGCCAGCCATTGAGAAAAGCTCGCTGTTGGAGGCTAGTCCGAGGTTGCAGGAATGGATGGCGAAGCAGGAGAGCAACAAGGCGCAGGCGGGGCAGCCAGCGGGCATGGCAGACGCGGCAAGCCCTGCACACCTGGCCAACGCGGCAAGTCCTGCAAACCCTCTCTCTCCTGCCGGCCTGTCTTTCCAGGAGACGGAAAAGAAAACGGTACACGAGGCCGCTTCGCCCTATCCGCGTCCAGAGCAAGCTTTGCAAACTGGTGTTGGGGGCGGGGAGGCAGCAGGGCATACGGGGACACAAGCTGCGGCAGCGACGGGGAGCGCGTCTGCGGGTGTCGGCGAAGGGAACGAACATGGTCAATATCGCGAGCAAGACTATGCCCAAGCCCTAGACCAAGCCCAGGCTCAAGCTGGGACTGGGACGAATGCCCAGACTCTAGCTGCAGCCGAAACCCACGCACAGCCCGAAGCGGTTCAGCAACAGCCGCAGCTCCAGTCTCAGCGCTTCCAGCCGCTCAACCGAGCCGAGGAAACGGAGCCAGTCGCGCAGCCGATAAACGCACAGGCAGGGACAGCGGAACCGCCGACGGGCGCAGCATGGGCCCAAGCTGACGTCACCCGGCTTGACGAGCCAAGCGAACAGCAAGGCCAGGCGGCAACTCCAGCAGCACCAGCCAACGAAGAAACTACTACGTCGGCTGTTCCCGTCATGTACCCGGTCGGACAGGTGCACGGAACGTACATTGTGGCGCAAAACGATACGGGGATGTATTTGGTCGATCAGCACGCGGCGCAGGAGCGGATTTTTTATGAATACTTCATGGCCAAGCTGGCCGAGGAAGGCGTCGCGAGCCAAATGATGCTGTTCCCGCATACCGTCGAGGTGACGGCAGCAGAGGCAGCGCGGCTAGAAAAACGGTTGCCGCTGTTGCAGTCGTTTGGCCTGGAGGTCGAAGCTTTCGGCGGGCGAACGTTTATCGTGCGCGCGCACCCGCACTGGTTCCCGGAAGGAGCCGAGCTGGAAGTCATCGAGGAGCTGATCCAGTTTGTGCTGGAAGCAGGCGAGCACGGACAGGCTAGTGTCGTCCAGATGCGGGAAAAAGCCGCGATCATGATGTCGTGCAAAGCTTCGATCAAAGCCAACCGCTATTTGACGCACGCAGAGATGGAAAGCCTGCTGAACCAACTGCGCGAGACGAGCAGTCCTTTTACATGCCCGCACGGCAGACCGATCGTCATTCACTTCAGCGGCTACGATCTGGAGAAAATGTTCAAGCGCGTCATGTAGGCAAGCGCACAGACGCGAAGCAAACACCCCCCTTAGATGCTCTAGGGGGTCTTTCTGACTGAATCGGAAAGCATAAACGGCAAGAACAAACAACCCGATTCAGCAAGAATAACCTTCCGCTAAAACGCGTTCGCTCATCCTTGAGATGGCCGCGATAAAGGTTTTGTTATGGCTTGTCGGCAGACCGCTTTGTTTTCTCCTTGTAAAAAAATTCACAAGCCCGTAACTGGCGGAAGAAAACGTGATATGATAGCAGGTGATCGGACAAAAGTTTGGTACAGATTCTATTTGACCGCCAAATTAATCCTGCTTACAATAAAAGAGTTTCCGTCCAACAGGACGCAGACACACGGAAAGGAAAGCGGATACGTGATCGTAACGACGGGACTTGAGCCTGCTGAGGACACCTTGCGCCATGCGCTGGCATTGGCCGATGCGTTTGGCGTACCTGTAGTGAGACGCGGTGACTTTTCCCTCAGCCAGCTACGAAAACGGCATGGCGACGACGAAGTATTGGTCGTCTCTGCGCAAGGAGCGCGCCTGGAGGTGCCGGGGAAAAAGCCGTTCTTTTTTCACCCGAACACTGCGGCTTTTCGTATAAAGCGGCTGATGCGCGGCGATACTGATACTATGCTTGTTGCTTGCCAAATTCAACCAGGGGATGAAGTGTTGGATGCCACGCTCGGACTAGGGGCGGATGCGATTGTGTTTTCCCATGCGACAGGAGCAGAGGGGAAAGTGGTCGGCATCGAATCTGAACGAGTGCTTGCTATCATGGTCGAAGATGGACTCAAGCACTGGGCGTCTGACTCGGAACAACTGGAGAGAGCCATGCGTCGTATTGAAGTGCGGTGCGAAAACCATCTGGAAGTCTTGCAGGGATTGCCGAGCCGCTCTTTCGACGTCGTTTACTTCGATCCCATGTTTGAAATGACGGTTCACAGCTCGCAAGGAATCGCAGGAGTGCGCGAGTTTGCCAACCCGCAACCACTGACGGAGCAGGCCATTTCAGAAGCGCTCCGCGTAGCGAGAAGACGCGTGGTTATGAAGGAAGGAAAAACAGGCAAAATCTACGAGCGTTTTGGCTTCGTTCCATTTCGCTCCCGCGGCCAACAGGTCGTGTACAGCTACAAAGAGACAGGTGGAGGGGAGTGACCTTGCAGCAGAAAGAAAAGCTAGTCGTCATCATCGGCCCGACAGCAGTCGGCAAGACCCAACTGAGTCTGGATTTGGCCCAGCAGTTCAACGGCGAGATCATTTCCGGGGATTCCATGCAAGTCTACCGCGGCATGGACATCGGGACGGCCAAGGCAGAGCCTGCCGAGCTGGCGCTGGTGCCGCATCATCTCATTGATATCAAAAATCCGGACGAAGAATATTCTGTCGCCTTGTTCCAGGAAAGCGCCACCCGGCTGATTACGGAGATCAACCAACGGGAACGCCTTCCTTTTATCGTAGGCGGTACGGGTCTCTACATAGAATCGGTTACCCATCGGTTTCAATTTTCGCAAGCCGCCCAAGATCCGGAGCTGCGCGAACGGCTGCAGCGTCTGGCAGATGCGGAAGGCGTGGAAGCGCTGCACGCAAGGCTCGCTGACGTTGACCCGATTACAGCACAGCGCTTGCACCCGAACGATGTAAAACGGGTAATTCGCGCCTTGGAAATATACGAAAGCACGGGCTACAAAATGTCGGACTTTCAACTGCGGGCGCAGCACTCTCCGTACGATCTCGTCATGATCGGACTCACGATGGAGCGTGCCGTGCTGTACGAACGGATCAATCGCCGCGTCGAACTGATGATCGAAGAGGGGCTGGTCGAGGAAGTGCGCGGGCTTTTGGACAAAGGCTACGACGCTTCCATGGTGTCGATGCAAGGGCTGGGGTACAAGGAGTTGATCCCTTACCTGTACGGCGAAATTACGCTGGAAAAGGCGATCAACGACATCCAGCAGCGGACGCGGCATTTTGCCAAACGGCAGTTGTCCTGGTTCCGCCGCATCCCGGAAGTGCAGTGGTTTGACATGACCGATCCGGCTGGTCAAGCGAAGTCCGTGGAAACTATCAAGCAGATATTGGCAGGAAAGTTTCAACAATTGCCGAATATATAACATACAAGTCCTTTTAGGGGGTAGTGTACATGAAACAGACGATCAACATTCAAGATACGTTCTTGAATCATTTGCGGAAAGAAAACATCGCGGTTACCATTTACCTTGTGAACGGATTTCAATTGCGCGGGTATATTAAAGCGTTCGATAATTTCACGATTGTGATTGATAGCGAAGGCAAGCAACAATTAGTATACAAGCATGCGATCTCCACTTTCACTCCGCAACGCCCTGTATCGCTCATGTCTTCGGAAAACAACCAGCAATAAATCGCAAAACGCTCTGCCCACCAGCCAGGACTCTTGAAGTCCTGGTTTTTTCTTTTAGAAACCAAAAGGAAAAGGCGCCACAAAAGGCTTTCAGCGTCTGCACGGAAAGCCTTTGCGGCAAACCTGTTTATGAAAAGCTACAGATAGCGGGCGATCATCCGCACAAGCTTGGCAGGGAACTCGTGAAGGTTGGTCATATCCAAAAAACGTTCCTTGCCGTAGATGCCGCTAATCACCTCCTTGTCCTGGCCGATTGCGGCGGCAAGAAAGGCAATTCCTTTCCGTTCGTATTCCTGGATCGTTTGCTTCATGTCGGCAACGGCATAGCTTCCGGTATAGTCGTCCATCGCTTTCGGCTGCCCGTCGCTGATGCTGATGAGCAGCTTGGTCTGCTGTCGGCAAGCGGCCAGCCGTTCCGCCATAATTCGCAGAGCCATTCCATCGCGATTATTGCTTCTGGCGCGAATTTGCATCAGTCGGAAACGGTCGCTCGCGTCCGGTTTGTCCAGGTCTACATAGGCGAAGATGGACATTTGCTCCAAGCGGGAAACATCCGCGGTATCGCCAAAGATCAAAACAGAAATCTGGCAGAGCTGGCAAAATTCATACACCGCGATGACGGCCCGCTTGGCTGCTTCCAATCGCCCGAAGGCAGACATGGAGGCGGATTCGTCTACCCTTAGGCCCACTACCAGCGAAGGGGATTCAGCGGGCGGGCGCTTTTTGGCAAAATATTTGTAATCCCTGTAAGCGACGCTGTCTGCCTGAAACTTGCTGCCATAGTAACAATTCCGCGAAAAGTCGGAAGCCAGCTCATGCTCCAGGTAGGGCATTGTTTTTCTGGCAAGCTGTTGCACGATCGGCATCAGTTCTTTGCTCAGACGGACGTATTCCTGTTGGTCCTCCTGATCGTAGTCCGGACGGTGCACAATCAGCTTTACTTTTTTATGGATGGAATCAGCAACGACTTCTCTTGCCGCTTGATTCAGCTTTTTACGGAAGTCGCGTTCCTTTTGTTTTTCATCCTCCTGCAAAGGCGCTGGATTGGCCTGATGATAGCGGGGAGCTCCCGAAGTGGAGGTTTTTGTATGGGCAAAATCATCTGCCATATAGGAAGAGCCGTTGTCGTCGCTGTCGGCTGATTTTTTCAGGGCGATTCCTTTTTCAGCCAAGCCGTTGTCCATGTCAAAAGCCGTGTCGTCTATTTCTCCCGAAGTCTTGATTTCGATAGCATCCGGAGATTCTCGTTTTTTTTAGCTCCAGAGAGACTGCTTCTAAGCTGGCGAATAATCCTTGCTGGATAAGTGCTTCTTCCAGAAGCCGAATTTCTTCCGAGTCGGTCGTTATTTTGTAAATGATCTTGTGGTAAAGCGATTGTTTTGCGGAAGCTCCGCTGGCGATGGCATCTGCCCAGTAGAAGAAGGAGCGCATTCCCGCCACGCCTTTGATCGCGTTAGCCCGTGCGGTTTTGTCCAAAAGCAGAATCACATCCGCCAATACGGCCAGCATCTTCTCGTCATGAAAACCGGGCTGCCATCCAGTTCCAGGGCAGAGTTTAACGTCATTAACACCGCAGCGTCACGAATAACGTTCGGTTCCTGAATTTCCAATAAATATCCCTTTTGATAGGCCCTGACGATTTCGGAAGGGTAAAAGCGGTACTCGACATTTTCCCCCACGGTTTGTTCCGCCGCAAGCTTCAACAAATGCTTCATTATCCGTCAACTGTCTGTCCGGTGACAAATGATAGAGACTGTTTTCCGTCATTTTCTTTTCCTCCGAATCGTAGTTATGTGGTGCGATTCTCGCCCCTGCGCTTCTTCTCCACGACGAGGGGGAGCAGCAGAGCCGCACCGACGAAAATGAATCCTCCGCTTGCGGCATAGACCGCGCCAAGGGAGAACATCTCCTTGAGATAGCCGGACACGGACATGCCGATGACCATCATCCCCATGAAAACAGGCGTGATCGTGCCCGATACGCGGCCGATCAAGGCGCCTTCCGTGTTGCGGACGAGCAATCCACCCGCCGTTCATCAGCACGAGCAGCACCGCACCCACGGACAGGGCAGACAGTAGATCGCTCCAGACCATCGTCCGCTTTGGCTGCCAGCGATCGGCAAAAGTTCCGCCAATCAGCCCAAACAAAAAGATCGGAGCGAACTCTGCGACCGAGATCAGCGATACGTAAACAGGATTGTTGTTCGTCCATTCGCTTACGAACAGCAGAACGGCAAAATTCCGGACCCAGATGCCCAACTGCAACAGCACGCGGGAAAGGATAATCGTTCGTACATCAGGATTCCTGAACAATGTCAATACCCCATATCTTTTAATAGTCTCGCTAATGCGTGCAGACGTTCGCCTATCAGTTCATCGTCTTCGCTCAACACGCGGCTGAATTGCTTGATATCGTCATGAAGCGTGTCATTGTCCGTGCAGATCGCCACGTTCAACGCATCGCCTTGCAGAGCAATCCTGTCGATAACGGGCTTTTGCGGGTCGTAAAAATGCTCGTATCTGTATGCCTCGCGAAAATGGTTCAACGTGCGGCAAACGAGCAGCGACAGATCGAGAATGCGATGGAGCGGGAGTTCCTCCGATTCCGTCGACCAGGCTTCGCCTGTGGATTTCCATGCTTTGGCAGCGATGGCGGCTTTGCCGGTGTCGTTTTTCGCAGCCAAGCCAAGCGAAAGCGCTTTGACATCCGTATTTCTGGCAGAATGGCCGTCAACCCGATCGTAGTTTTCTGACACGACGACAGGCTTGTGTTGTGAAGTAGTTGGTAGTTTCATTTTCTTTCCCTCTTTCCTTTTCGAAATTACTGCAAAGTGTAGCGGAGATTTCATCGCGAAGCAACAGTTTTTTGTTAGGATTGACAAACATTTTTGTTTTGTGTTTATTATTATACAAACCAAACAGCAAAATGTTTGTTGTTTTTTTCTTCCCGGTTTCCTGGTCCGTCTCCTTTGTCGAGACGGAAGCCAGGCGAAGCTGATGTTCGAAAATCGCACAGGAAGTCGAATACAGGCTACAGGTGTAGCGGCGCGAAAAGAGAGGAGAAACCATGAAGCGGAAAGATGAACTGAAACAGGCGTTTAAAGAAGCGAAGACAGAGGCAGGGGTGTATCAAATTAAAAACACCCGAAATCAAAAAGTGTGGATTTGCAGCACCCGCAATCTGAAAACGATGAACGGAAAGCTGTTCACGCTTAAACTCGGTTCCCATATGAACAAACAGCTTCAAAGCGAGTGGGACGAGTACGGAGAAGAGGCGTTCGTCTGCGAAGTGCTGGAGGTTTTGAAGAAGAAGGAAGAGGGATACTTTGACGAAAAGGAGGAGCTTGAGAAAATGGAGCAAAAATGGCTCGACAAGCTTCAGCCGTACGGAGAACGCGGATATCACCAGAAGAAAAAGCAGTAGCAGCAGGGGCGCGGTGCCTCCGTAGCTAACCGAGTTTGCTCGCCAAAATAAACGAGGGCCAGTCTACACACGTTTTCGCGCGTTTCGACTGGCCCTCTGGTCTGGCCCTTTACAATCTACAAGCCAAGGAGCAGTTATTGCTTGTCTTCAGTAAAAATCTGGAAGGTGATACCGAACTTGTCGCGCACACTGCCATAGGCAGGGCTGAAAAATGTCTCTTGCAGAGGCATATGTACTTGCCCGTCCTCTTGGAGTGTGGCGAAGATGCGCTCCGCATCAGCTTTGTCCCCTATGGAAATGCAAATGGTCACCTGATCGCCTACTTGGTGAGGCAGTCCTGGGAACGTATCGGAAAGCATCAGATGGCTCTCGCCAATTTTGAGGGTGGCATGTCCCACGAGATTTTTCGCTTCCGCAGGCAAAGGGTACTCAGGGTTTTCCGGCATTTCGCCAAAGGTCTGCTTGTACAGCACTTCGGCACCCAGTGCTTGTTCGTAAAAGGCGATTGCTTCACTTGCTGTTCCGTTCAGGACGAGATAAGGGATCAAACGCAAAGTCATTGAGGAATCATCTCCTTGGGATATGGGCTTGTTTATGGAGGGAGCAAAAGCAGCGGCTTCTCCATATCCAGATTGTACCATAAAGAACGTTTGTTCGTAAACAGGGGGTTAAAAAACCGAGGACTGGCAAAGCGTCCTCGTCTGGCAGGAAAAGCTTTTTATGCCGCCGTCTTCCTGCGAATCATCAGGAGGTAGCAGAGGATGGCGCCGAGTGTAGCGAGCGCGATGACGATCCCCATCGGAACGGCTGTGCCTTCTCCGCCAATCCCGACCAACGGCGCGACGATTCCGCCGCTGATGAAGGAGAGCAGACCTTGCAGGGCAGAAGCGCTGCCTGCGGCCTTGCTCTGGTTTTGCATCGCCAGCGAAAAGCCTGTCGCACCGACGATCCCGACGCTCGATACGACGAAGAACAGCGGAACGAGGACAGCGACCAGCCCGGCCTGGAGCAAGATCATAGCGAGCAGGGCGACACCGCCGACTACGGCCAGCGAGATGCCGGTGACGAACAGTTTCGTTTCTTTGACTTTTCCTGCGAGCCTTCCGGTAATTTGACTGGCAATAATAATTCCGAGCCCGTTCATGGCGAAAATCATGCTGAAGCCTTGCGGAGAGACGCCAAAAATTTTCTGGAAGACAAACGGCGAGCCTGCAATGTAGGCGAACATCGCGGCTGTGACCAAGCCTTGCGACAAGGCGTAGCCCATGAATACCCGGTCTTTCAGCAGTCCGCCAAACGTTTTCAGCGTGTTGCCAATCCCGGCTTTGGAGCGGCGATGGACGGGCAACGTCTCAGGCAGGCCAAGCACGACGACAAGCAGCATGATGGCACCGATCAGCCCGAGCGCGACAAAGACGCCGTGCCAGGTAGTAAATTCCAGCAGTTGACCGCCGACAATCGGCGCGGCAATCGGCGCGATCCCGTTGATGAGCATTAGCAGGGCAAAAAATTTGGTCAGCTCGGTCCCGGAATACAGGTCGCGAACAGTCGCGCGGGCGATGACAATCCCCGCCGAGCCGGCCAGCCCCTGAACAAAACGAAGAAAGACAAACGTGTAAATCGAAGGCGCAACCGCACATAAAAAAGAAGACAAGGCATACAAAATCAGTCCGATCAAAAGCGGCATTCTCCGCCCGCGCACGTCGCTGATCGGTCCGGCAAAAAGCTGGCCGACCGAAAGCCCGATCAGGCAAGCGGTGAGGCTGAGCTGGGCCAGTGAGGTGCTCGTATGCAGGTCATCTGCGAGCAGCGGCAAAGCCGGCAAGTACATGTCCAGCGACAGCGGGCCGAATGCCGAGAGGGAGCCTAAAATGGTCGCGATCCACAGACGGCGCGACTTGCTGCCGGCAAGTGACGAGGAATCCAGTTCTTTGGCTACATGGTTCAAAGCAATGTTCAAACCTTTCTCTTGTGGAATGGGGAGAGCGACAACACCTGGCTACTCGTTTGGTTCAGCAGATGGCTCCGTATTTTCCAGGTAAAAGGTTTGCAGGTTGTTGTGCATTCTTTCCAACATGCCTTGCAAGACGATTTTTTCTTCGTCTGTAAAGCACTCGAAGCATTTCAGTTCGAGAATGCGCAGCGCTTCCTTGACGGCTTTTGTCGCCAGCCGCCCTTTGTCGGTGAGGAAAACCCGGGAGATGCGCTGGTCGCGCTCGTCGGCGCGCCGTTCAACCAGCCCGCATTTTTCCATGCGATTAATCATGACCGTAAGCGTTGCGGGTTTTACCTGGATACGTCGGGCCAGCTCCTTTTGCATCAAGCCGTCTGTTTTGGCGAGACGCATCAGGAGAATCGGCTGCCCTGGGTAGACGTCGTAGTTTTGAATGAGATATTCAACGTTTTTCTTATGAAGCTTCATCACATGGCCCATCGCATGTGTCAAAGCAGTAGAATAATCAAATTCCACCAAAGTACCCCCGTTTTGTTAGCTGGCTAACTAAAAATTAATGTAAATGACTCTCAATCCACAGTCAATACTGATCTATTATACAAAAACGAAGCACGTTCGTCATGAGGGAGTAAAAGAATGTTGTCTCCGAAGGAAGGAGAGAAAGTAGCGGTTGTAGAAACTAACCATTCCGAAACAGGAAAGGACAGGGTGACAACGCGATGATTTTGAATGAAAAAATAAAAGCGGCGGAAGTCAGCCTGACTGGCGTGAACGGAGAGGACCTCGGGATCGTCGACACGAAAGTCGCGCTGCAAATGGCGAAGGAGCAGGGCGTCGACCTCGTTTGCCTTTCGCTCGCCGCAAGCCCGCCGCCGTGCCAGTTGGTTGGCCGCACGAACTATAAAGAGCAGCTCAACCGCGAAAAGGCCAAGCAGCGCAAAGAGGAAAAAGGCAGAAAAGTAAAGGAGCTTCGCTTGAGCGCCTATATCGAAGAGCACGACTACGATACGAAAAAGCGGCAAGCGGAAAAAATTCTCGCGGCAGGGGACGCGGTGCAATTGACCGTGCGCCTGGAGAAAAAAGAAAGCCAGGAAGCGAAAAAATTGATCGAGCAACTCGTAAAAGAGCTTGCGCATTGCGGCGTGCAGGAAAAAGGCATTCAAGTAAGCGGCAAGCAAGTGGTCGCTGTCCTGCTTCCGAAGGAGCAATAGCTGTACGGGAAGGCCCGGCTCGTAGTGACAGATGGTATTGTCGCTTCGGCCGGGCTTTTTTTCGCAAGTGTAGCCATTGGCTTGCTTGCCGCGTCTTTTTCTAATAGAAAAGACAAGCAACCACCAAACAGAAAAGCGAGTGATTTCATGCCGTTTACCTTTTCGCACCCGGCGATCGTCCTGCCGCTGCGCAGACTGGGATGGGTATCCTTTCCGGCTCTCGTCTTTGGCAGCATGGCGCCGGATTTTGAATATTTTTTGCGCATGCAGCCGTGCAGCGTCTACAGCCACACGCTGCTTGGCCTGTTTTGCGTTGATCTTCCGCTCGTGATCGTCCTGTATGTTTTGTACCGCTACATCGTCGAAAAAGGACTGCTCGCCGTCTTGCCGCTGTGGGCGGCAAAAGGCTTGGCTAGCGGGCGGCCGCAGACACGAAGCCGCAGGCGGACGTGGGTATCGCTGGTAGTGTTCGCTTACTCCGCGCTGCTCGGAAGCTACAGCCATATCGCCTGGGATGCTTTTACCCACGACGGAGGCAGCATGGTCGAACGGTTCGCTTTTTTGCAACAGCGCATCCCGCTCCTTTTTCTCGACGTGCCTGTCTACAAGCTGCTACAGCACGGCAGCACGCTGCTGGGCGGGCTTGCCATCGCGTTTGTGCTCTGGCGCACCGGACGCAAGAACGATCACGTCGAGATCAAACAGGCCACACTGTACGGAAAAGGGCTGTTCTGGCTAGGAGTGGCTGTAATCGGACTGGGCGTCGTCGTTTGGCATGCCTTTTTCGTGAAAGGGGTGTCTCCCCTGATTCATCCGTTGCAGCAGGTCGTTCCTTTTCTGTCCGGAAGCCTGCTCGGGATTTGTCTGCTTGCTCCGCTGGCGAATCGGCCAGGTTTGAAAAAATAGGGCAGGTTTGCCTAGCTTCTGAGTATATTAATGTATGGCTGAAAAAGCATGTATTCGCACTGGCCCAAACTGGATGACACTTTTGAACATAAAGCATGGCTGCGCATCTGTAAGGACTGACAGGCAGGGACGAACGAACGTTTAGAGTGATGCACAAAGGCAGGTGACCGAACATGAGACATTCGGAAAGCAGTCTCTCCATTGATCCCAGCTCTGCTTCCACCTCTTCCAACTCAAACAGGATTCAAGTCGTTTTCAAGCGCAACGATTTATCCATCAAGAAGCCCGAAACGCTGCCCGAATACGTAAATGCATCCGCACCCAGCGAATTGGCCTCCTTGTTTGATGAGCTTGAAAATTTGATCGGTCTGCAAGAAGCGAAGAAGACCATGTATGAGATTTACGCGCTGATAAAAATCAACAAGGAACGGGAAAAGCATCACCTGAAAATTGAAAAGCAAGTGTTTCATATGGTGTTCAAAGGCAACCCGGGCACGGGCAAGACGACGGTTGCCCGTTTGTTCGGCAAAATGTTCCGCGAAATGGGCATCTTGAGCAAAGGCCATCTGATCGAAGTGGAGCGGGCCGATCTGGTCGGTGAATTTATCGGCCATACGGCGCAAAAAACGCGGGAACTGGTCAAAAAGGCACTCGGCGGCATTTTGTTTATCGACGAGGCGTATTCGTTGGCCAGAGGGGGCGAAAAAGACTTCGGCAAGGAGGCGGTTGACTGCCTGACGAAAGCGCTGGAAGACTCGAACAAAGATTTCATTTGTATTATTGCCGGGTACAACGACGAAATGGAGCAGTTTCTGGAGCTGAACCCCGGCTTGCCTTCCCGTTTTCCGGTTCACATCAACTTTTCCGATTATAGTGTGGAAGAACTTTTGGACATCGCCACTCTGATGACCCGCGAAAAGGATTTTGAGCTGACGAGAGAAGCGAAAGAAAAAATCCGCCGTCTGCTGACCGGAATCGTGAATGACCCGTTCCAGCAAAATTTCAGCAACGCTCGGTTCGTGCGCAATTGCATCGAGAAAGCGATCCGGGTGCAGGCGGTCCGGCTGATGAAAGCAAACGAGCTGACGCGGGAAGAGCTGCAGCGGCTAAGAGCCGAGGACTTTCAAGTGTGACTTCTCTACGATCCATCCGATCCCTCCGCTGCGGGGGATTTTTTTACAGATAAGAATTCTAGAAGCTTCTTATCCAGTATAAGGGCAACTAAAGCTGCACCAAAGGCTTGGCGCAGCCAAGTTTTCTAACCCTGCGCTTTGTTCTGTAGCGAATAGGGGCGGGGTGCATCGCGACCGTAACGAAATGGGCAAAATGTGGTATGATAGGGAGAAGAAAGGGCGTGAATCGGTGAACGAACTTATCAAAACAAAAGAAACTGCGATCTTGGTCGGGTGCTACCTGGATGGCCGTGATGAGGAACGGACACGTCTCTCCATGGAAGAACTGCACGAGCTGGCTGAAACGGCTGGCGTCGAAGTGCTCGATGTCGTGACGCAAAACAGAGATCGAATCGACTCTGCCTGGTATTTGGGGACGGGCAAGATTGATGAAATTGCCGAAAAGGCGCATGAGCTGGATGTGGACGTCATCATTTTCAACGATGAGCTGTCCCCGAGTCAGACGCGCAATCTGGACAAAATTTTTGATTGCAAGGTCATTGACCGGACCCAGCTCATTCTTGATATTTTCGCGGGGCGAGCGCAGTCGCGCGAAGGGAAGATTCAGGTCGAGCTGGCCCAGTACAACTATTTGCTGCCGCGTCTTGCGGGCCAGGGCAAGCAGCTTTCCCGGCTCGGGGGCGGAATCGGGACGCGCGGTCCGGGTGAATCCAAGCTGGAAAGCGATCGCCGCCACATTCGCAAGCGGATCAGCGAGCTGAAGCAGCAGTTGGACGACACGGTCCGGACGAGACAGCTCCATCGGGAACGCCGCAAGAAAAACAACGTGTTCCAGATTGCGCTGGTCGGCTATACGAACGCGGGCAAGTCGACGATCCTCAACCAGTTGACACAGGCCAACACGTTGCAGGAAGATAAGCTGTTTGCCACGCTGGACCCGACGACCCGCCAGCTCGTGCTGCCGAGCGGCCTGGAAGTGCTGCTGACGGATACAGTCGGCTTCATTCAAGATTTGCCGACGAGCCTTGTCGCCGCTTTTCGCTCCACACTGGAGGGCGTGAAGGAAGCCGACCTGATTTTGCATGTCGTCGACAGCCACCACCCGGATTTGCGCGTGCACATGGAAGTCGTGGACAAAATTTTGCGCGAGCTGAAAGCAGAAGAAATCCCGCAGCTCGTCGTATTCAACAAGGCGGACTTGCTGACCGAAGGCGCCTACCTGCCGCATGCAGACGAATCCATTCTCGTCTCTGCCATTCGCGAAGAAGATCAGCAACGGCTTTTGGCGAGGATCGAACAATTTGTGCTTTCCTCTTATAATGAAATGAAGTTGCGCGTCCCGGTCGAGCGCGGGGACATTTTGTCGCTCTTGCACCGCGAAGGCGTGGAGATGGAGCAGCAATTTAGCGAAGAGGAAGAATCGTACCTGGTCACCGTGCGCGTGAACCGGGACAATCCGATCTACGGCAAGATCGCTCCTTTTCTCCTGGACAAACCAGAGACTGTTGAAGAGAGTTGGTAAGATAGCAGATGTTTCAATACTTTTCCCACGGAGAAAAGCTTCGTCCGCTCGTACTGGAAGTAGAAGCGACGATCTCCGAAAGACATCGTCAAATTTCCGCGCTCGTGGACACCAATCAGTTGAAGGTGTTGCGGTCTTTTCAAAAGCATGAAGTAAACGAGTTTCACTTTTCACCGTCAACCGGCTACGGCTACGACGATTCCGGGCGGGCTACGCTGGAATCAATCTACGCAGACGTTTTTGGCGGAGAGGCGGCACTGGTTCGGCCGCACATTATATCCGGCACGCACGCGATTGCCATTTCCTTGTTCGGCATGTTGCGTCCTGGCGACGACTTGCTCTACATCACGGGCAAACCGTACGACACCTTGGAGGAGGTCGTGGGGGTGCGCGGCGAAGGACAAGGCTCGCTGAAAGACTACGGCATCGGGTACAGCTTCGTGCCGCTGACGCCTGAGGGCGAGATTGATTTTCTCGCGGTAGCGCAAGCGATCACGCCGAATACAAAAGTAATCGGCATCCAGCGTTCGCGCGGCTACGCGGATCGTCCGTCCTTCACGATCGCCAAAATCCGGGAAATGATTCGCGCTGTCAAAGAAATGAAGCCGGATGTGATCGTCTTTGTCGACAACTGCTACGGCGAATTTACGGAAGAGCAGGAGCCGCTGCACGTGGGCGCGGACATCATGGCCGGCTCCCTGATTAAAAACCCGGGCGGCGGGCTGGTCAAAACGGGCGGCTACATCGTCGGCCGGGAAGACCTCGTCAAGCTTGCTTCGTACCGGATGGCAGCGCCAGGCATCGGTGCGGAGGGCGGAGCTTCGCTGTACTCGCTGCTGGAAATGTACCAAGGCTTTTTCCTTGCGCCGCACGTCGTCGGCGAAGCGCTCAAAGGCGCGGTGTTTTCATCGGCTCTCTTGGAGCGCCTCGGCTTTCAGACAAACCCGCTCTGGCACGAGCCGCGGACAGACTTGATTCAGTCTGTCGCCTTTGGCAGTGCCGAGCGACTGATTGCCTTTTGCCAAGGGATTCAAAAGGCAGCCCCGGTCGACTCACACGTGACGCCGTATCCGAGCGAAATGCCCGGCTACGCAGACCCGGTCATCATGGCTGCGGGGACGTTCATTCAAGGGGCGAGCATCGAGTTTTCCGCAGATGGCCCGATTCGTCCCCCGTACCTCGGCTTCGTGCAGGGCGGTTTGACGTATTCGCACGTCAAAGTGGGGATTTTAACGGCATTGAACGGCATGCTGGAAAAAGGCTTGCTCGACCTGCCTGAAAAGTAAACCGGGTACAAGCGACGGCGCGGTCATAGACGAGACGGCATTCTCTACGCAGGGGATGCCGTTTTTTTGCGGCTGACACGCCGGAGAGCGGGTAGCTCCCCGCAGGAAGCGCCGACTGCGGAAAAAGCAAGCGGCTCAATGTCCTCATGAGGCGGTTTTAAGCGAAAGCGCCGGGGTTCGAGTGCCTGGCAGCGCGGGACAAACGTGGATTTTTACCAATGCGGGTCACTTTCTGCGTGATATTTTCTAACATCCGTTGACAGTGTTTATGCTTTTGCATAAAATAAGGCATAAGGATAACGATAGAGGAGGGACAAGTCATGAGTGATGACCTTCGCCGGAATATGGCCCTCTTTCCCATTGGGATCGTCATGAAGCTGACCGATCTCACTGCGAGACAGATTCGCTACTACGAGCAAAATGACCTGATTCAACCGGCTCGCACGGAAGGGAAGCAGCGGCTTTTCTCCTTCAATGATGTAGACCGACTGTTGGAGATCAAGGAACTGATCGAAAAAGGACTCAACATTGCCGGCATCAAGCAAGTGCTGAAGCTGCAAGAACCGGTCACCGAGCCGACGGAGATTACGCAAACGTCCGAAGGCAAGCGCAAGGACATGTCTGACAAGGAACTGCACCAGTTGCTCAGACAACAGATCATGTATCGCAATGCTGCCCGCCCAGGCGAGGACGCATTGATTCGTGGAGAGCTATCCCGCTTCTTCCACTGATATAAAGTTGTGAGAGAGACAGGAGGAGAGAAATGTGAGCAAGTACACAAGAGAAGACATTATGCGATTGGCCCAGGAAGAGGACGTGAGATACATCCGTCTGCAGTTTACTGACCTGCTGGGGATTATCAAAAACGTGGAGATTCCTCTGTCCCAACTGCCAAAAGCGTTGGACAACAAAATGATGTTTGACGGTTCTTCCATCGAAGGGTTTGTTCGTATCGAGGAATCGGATATGTATCTGGTACCGGACCTGGACACCTGGGTTGTATTCCCGTGGGGCAACGAGCATGGGAAAGTTGCACGTCTGATCTGTGATATCTATATGCCGGATGGCTCTCCGTTCGAGGGTGACCCTCGCTATATTTTGAAGCGCGCGTTGAAAGAAGCAGAAGAAATGGGCTTCTCTGCGTTCAACGTGGGACCAGAACCTGAATTCTTCCTGTTCAAGCTCAACGAAAAAGGCGATCCTACGCTCGATCTGAACGACCAAGGCGGCTACTTCGACTTCGCTCCGCTCGACACCGGCGAAAACTGCCGTCGCGACATCGTATTGACCCTGGAAAAAATGGGCTTTGAAATCGAAGCTTCCCACCACGAAGTAGCGCCAGGCCAACACGAAATCGACTTCAAATACGCGAACGCGCTGCAAGCAGCAGACCAGATTTTGACTTTCAAGCTGGTTGTAAAAACGATCGCGCAAAAACACGGCCTGCATGCAACCTTCATGCCAAAACCGCTCTACGGTGTGGCAGGCTCCGGTATGCACGCGAACCAATCCTTGTTCCGCGGCAACGAAAATGCGTTCTACGACGAGACAGACGAAATGGGCCTGAGCCAAACAGCGAAGCATTACCTCGCAGGTATTTTGCAGCACGCTCGCGGCTTCACAGCGATCACCAATCCGCTCGTGAACTCGTACAAACGTCTGGTACCTGGCTATGAAGCACCTTGCTACGTGGCATGGTCGGCGAAAAACCGCTCTCCATTGATCCGTATCCCAGCCTCCCGCGGCATGGGAACCCGTATCGAAGTGCGCAGCCCAGACCCGGCAACAAACCCGTACCTCGCTTTGGCTGTCATGCTGAAAGCCGGCCTGGACGGCATCAAAAACAAAGTGACTGTACCACCAGCGATCGACCGCAACATCTACGTGATGACCGAAGAAGAGCGCGAAGCAAACGGCATCGTCAACCTGCCAGCTACGCTCAAGGAAGCGATCGAGTGCCTGAAAGCCGATCCAGTAATCTGCGAAGCCCTGGGCGAGCACGCGCTGGTACACTTCATCGAAGCAAAAGAAATCGAGTGGGATATGTTCCGCACACGCGTCCACGACTGGGAGCGCGAGCAGTACATGAGCACTTACTAAAATGGAAAAATCCCCTTGCGCCTGCTGGTGCGAGGGGTTTTTGCTCTTGTGGGCAGCTTTCGAAATTCACGTCGATGTATTGCTTTTGCCCACAATTCGCCCACAAATTTTCTAGTTGTAGATTGTTAATATGTGTTTTTCAAATTTGTCCATCCTATCTGTTTTAATTTTTTGGAAATGTGGACGAACATATCCGGCAGGTTGGGATATCACACCAGCACCTGCAAACGGACCAGGCGAGACTGGGAAAGTATGCTCCACTAATCGTGGAGCTTTTTTTATTTGCATGTTATTCGTTTCATTTCCGCCTCCATTTCATTGCGTAAGAATGCTTTCGCTTCTTCGTTTCCGGTAAGCTCCAGCAAAATCGGGTTCTCTTCGCTGCTTGCAATGACCGTAAACGTTAAAAACGGGCAGCATTTTCGCTCCAGCCGCACCCATTCCTGCACAAGCCGTAACGTATCTTGATCCCCCGGAAATTGATACTGAACCCCTTTTTCAAGCTCCGCAATGCTAATCCTTCTCGAATCAAGCTCTTCCCAAATGCTTTTGTACTCCACTCGCTCCGCTTCCGTAAAGACTGTGTGGCAACAAGCGATAGGCATTTTTGGGCTCATTTTGTCTTCCCCTTTCACGTTTCAGCAAGAATGCCTGATTTTCTACAAGCTGAACGCCCAGAGCTACCGCACCACTGACTGGAAAAGCACAAGCACAGAGCGTATGCAACTAGCAACTGATTTCATTTACAGCACCTTCCGCAAAGAGATATAATCGAATCGTAAAACTTAAAGTTAACTTTAAGTCAAGGGGGGAGTTGTTATGTCTGGACTTAGCATTGGGCAACTTGCGGCAAGGGCAGGGGTAAACGCATCGACGCTGCGTTACTATGAATCCGTTGGCTTGCTTCCTGCTCCGGAACGTCAAAATGGGCAACGCCGGTATGATGAACAACTACTCGAACGTATCAGTTTTATCAAGATCGCGCAGCAAACAGGCTTTAGCATCCAGGAAATCGCGATTTTGCTAGAAGGTTTTGAAACCAGTGGACCACTGTCTGAGCGCTGGGAACAAATGGCGAAGCAGAAACGCTCCCAACTTGAGGAAAGAAAAAAACAGCTTGATTGGATGATACAAATATTAGACAGCGGGCTAAGCTGCAAATGCCTTACGTGGTCGGAATGCCTGAAAAAAATAGAAACTACGGGTTCGCGATAGGAAAGGGCTGGGCGAGAAATGATTTCAAGAGAACAATTAGAAAAGAATCAAGTGTGGCTTTATGCGTTCGTGCTCGTGATTGCTGCTGGATTCGGGTTGTTATGGCCAGAATCAGGCGAGAGCCTTGATCGTACGATTTCGTTCGTGCTTGCCATCTTGATGTATGGAATGTTTGCCCAAATCCCTTTTTTTCGTTTAAAAGAGGCACTCTCGAATCGAAAGTTTATGTATGCGCTCCTTCTCGTCAACTACATAGCCGTACCAGTCCTTGTCTGGGGGTTAACGCGGTTTCTTCCGGCCGATCCAGCAATCTTGTTAGGGGTATTTCTTGTTTTGCTTACCCCCTGCATTGACTATGTGATTGTCTTCACCCATCTTGGGCGTGGGAACGAGAAACTCGTGTTGGTTTCAACCCCGATCCTTTTTGTCACCCAAATGCTTTTTTTGCCCGTTTATCTATGGCTTTTTATGGGCGAGAAAGCAGCAGAAATCGTGAGTGTCGGGCCATTTCTCGAAGCGTTTTTCGGGCTTATTGTCGTCCCGCTGATTCTTGCTCTACTTACGCAATGGTGGTCAACAAGACAACCACGGGGAGAACGGTTTCTTGATGCGACAGCATGGCTGCCTGTGCCTTTTATGGCGCTAACGCTTTTTGTTGTCGTTGCCTCGCAAATTGCCAAACTGTATAGCTCTTTTGATTCGATCATCCAAGTGATTCCTGTCTATGCAGCATATATGGCGATTACACCGATTATTGCGCGGATTGTTTCCCATCTATTCCGTTTGGATACCGGAGCAGGGCGAGCTTTGATTTTTAGTGCAGGCACGCGTAACTCTCTGGTCGTTCTTCCGTTTGCACTGGCGCTGCCGGAACCGCTAAACGGAGTGGCGTCGGCAGTGATCGTGACGCAAACCATTGTAGAGCTGATTGGGGAGCTAGTATATATTCGGCTGGTTCCAAAGGTGCTTTTGCGAGGGGCGGAGGGAATTGCGGAGAAACAAAAGTGATTCGTTTACATAAATGAGTTAGTAGAACATTTTTTATTGGGGTTTTAACGAGGCTGATCCGCTCCTGCAACCAAGAGTGGGAGTGGATCAGAAGGAACTGGCGATTTCCTGCTTTCCGGACTAGCTAAAAAGAGAGAAAGCAGAAGCTACCATGAAAACAGCACTCAAGCTGCTTATAATGAAAATAGTCCCTCTTGTTCTTTTTGACCAGAACGGATTGAGCCAGGAGGGAATCCGAGCATTGTTGGCGAGGAACTATTTCTGGCGCTTTTTCACGAACAGCACAGCGCTGCAGCGACGACGCCTGCGAGGTAAATAATTGCGTACGATATGGCGCGCAAATAAGACAACTCTGAAGGAGTTCCGTTATAAATGGCGGTAGTAGCCGAGACGAGGATGATGCCGATGACGTAAACGGCCAGCCCGATCAAAATGCTTTTTCCCATGTCAATCTCTCCTTTGTGGCCTAGCTAGTGAGAGCATAACATGAATAAGGATTCTTTTCTATTTTTTGTAAAGGGTACAAAATCAAAAAGATAACATTGTTTCTTATAGGAAAGGAACCTTTATGAACCCGCAACTAAAACAACTCCTGCTCCACTTCGACGACGCAGCCGAATGGTATGCCCCGAAAGACTTCGATTACCGAAAAGAAATGCAGCAAGTAAAAATGGTAAAAGCCCGCTTGGAAGCTGAAACAGACAACCGTTTCGAACTGGACGACTGCGTACAGGACGCCTCGTTTTTCGCAGAGATGTACATCCTGGAAAAAAGCCAACACGATGCGAAAGCGAGCGGGGGAAGCTATGCGATGTGCTACGAGCTGGCGATCCGCTTTTCGGCCTTTGGACGGTTCGTGACGATCCATGGCGCTTTTGACGAGACGGGAAAGCAACCAGACCTGAACCGCATCATCGCCACGCTGCAGGAGAACGGCTACCGCTACATCCCCGCAGACGAGCTGAACACCTTGTACGATGGGAAAAATCAAGCGATGATCGGCGAATACACCTGGTGGAACCGATTTTTCGACTACTTGTAACAGCCGCATCCTTCTTTTGCCCGCCGCTTTGGACGAACCATTTTTGTCTAGCGGGGCTTAACCTATCCGATCCACGTACATTCAGTTCGCCCGGCATGCCGAAACAATCGTTATCTCGCTTCCGACCGGCCTATCTGGCTGTACCATGCTCAAGCCAATGGAAGCTGAGAGGGCAGTTCCCCCGCCTAAACAGCGAGTGGCGGAACAGTTTGGATGTACTCGCCACGCTGGCAAAATAAGAGAAACGCTAGCAACTCCCGTGAAAAAGATTAACCTCACCTAACTTTGGTCAGGAGACAGCAAATAGAGAAGCAAAGTATAGTAAAGGTACCCGAAAGGAAAATCCTCCCTTTCCGTTGATGGACGCCATTGTCGATGAAAATCGCCCTCCTGATGGCGTGGCCTTTGTGGAAGCTCTATTTCTCCGCGCAGTTTTCGCAAAGATAGCGGGCTTCATCAAAGATTCGGTCAAAAGAACGAATGCATCCTCTCGCCCGTTTGCCGTCAACTGCCCCTTGAGTTGCTTGAGGGGTATTTTTTATGAAAACGGCTCCTTGTTCGCTAAGCTTGAACAAGGAGCCGCCACTGTTTTTCGCGCATGATCGTGTTTCTGCTCATTTGACCATCGTAGCCAGAAAATCATGCAGTTTTTCCAGCGAACGAATATTTTGATTGCAAGTGACGCTGTCTTGACACAAGTAGTTTCCTTTTTTCAAATACGTGCCGTCGCCCGCCCCCCGCGCTTCCAGGACGAACATGCCGATGTCGGTAATTTTGTTGCAGATCGCACAAATCCCTTTTTTGGGCAGGGGAGTAAAAACGCCGTGAATGCCGATCAGCTTGTCAGGGTAGTAGGCGATAATGTACTTTTTGTCTGCCCCGCTGTCGAACCAGCTTACATACGACGTTTCGGCATACGGGATTTCCGCTGTCGCAGGCGGCTTGAGCTTCTTGACCTTCGGGAACATTTTTTTGATCGCTTGCTCGGTCAAAGCGGGAAAAGGGATGATATACGGCGAGAGCCGCAGCAAAAACTGTTTGGCTTCGTTCTTTTCCTTGATGGCTGCGAGTGGCGCAAGCAGTTGTTTTTGTTCCTCTGTCATGCCGGGGAAGAGCTGGAACACGGATTCCTGGGCGATTTCTTTGCGGGCCCGGATGACGTTAGGGTCTGTGCTGCTTGTGTATGCGTTCAACAAGGTTTGCACCTGTGCTTTGATGAAGTGATAGTGGTGGGGTGAAATAAATGGTTGCATCTTTCTGGTTCCTCCTTGCAGCGTACTCCGTCGGGCGTGAGGAGTCGTGATGGTGTTTGTACCTTCTACTGTAAAAGGAGCGGAGTGCGCTGCAAAGGGAAAGAACGATTGTAAAAAGAACTCGGCATAGGAAAAGCACTGACCGTCTCGTGGACGCGCCAGTGCTTTTGTCTATTTGGCATACACAATCTTTTTGATCGTTTCCGTCGAGAGAAAGTA
This sequence comes from Brevibacillus sp. NSP2.1, assembly GCF_000470975.2. Taxonomy (NCBI): domain Bacteria; kingdom Bacillati; phylum Bacillota; class Bacilli; order Caryophanales; family Paenibacillaceae; genus Brevibacillus; species Brevibacillus sp. NSP2.1. The sequence goes on from NZ_CP048274.1 coordinate 2,470,555, forward strand.
CTGCTCGGCCAGCTCCTGGATGGAGGCGCCTTCGCGAAAAGCGTTGCGGATCGCGCTGTTGCGTTCATCCAACTGTTTTCTGCCGCCGGTCCGGGTCCCCCATTTGTGATGGGCCGTCTTCGGTTTCGGAATGTAGATGATTTCTCCCTGCACGTACTTTTGGATTTCTGCGATCAAGGTTTCTGGCAGCATGCTGGCTGCATTCACATATTTCATTTCCGCTCGCTCCTTATTTTTAAAGTGAAAAATAAGGGGCAAAGCCAGGAAATAAGAAATGAGATACGTTAGAGAAGGCGATGAATTGTCTAAACGACTGTCCACCTCATGCAAAGTATCGCCTTATTCCCAGGCTTTGCATGAGACGCTGCAGTATCTGGCAAACCAATTCCATTCACCAACCACACACCCCCTCGTTCGCGTTTTCTCCCTGCGCGCCGCCAAGTGCCCGCGCAGTAGTTCCCATTATAAATCATCTGTCCGCCATTTGCACCGCGGCTCTGGCGATTTTTTCGCCACGCGCGCGCCGTCCGCCTATGCGACAAAGGAGCGGGGGACTCTTTACCTGGTCACAAGAGTGCGGAGCTGTTCTTCCGTCCACTTTTCCACATCCAGCAGCGCCTGGTATGGATCGTCTCCCGGAATGTTAAAATAGGAGGCAAAAGCAGGTTCGGTTTTCAGGCCGTCTTGCTTGAGCTGGCGGATGGCGCGGAGGGCGTCAGCGCCACCGAGCAGCAGCAAACGGTGCTCGACGACCATGTGCCGATACGCATTTTGCTGTTCGACCGGGCGCGGTTGGGCAAACAGCTCAAACCAGAAGCCGCAGGCAAAAAACGCAATCAGGCAGGTGGGCACGCCTTGCACGAGCAGACGAGCTTCCTCGTAGCCTTCATACGCCGCATACGAAGCGCGGACGACGTCGGCAAACTGCTCGAGGTCGTGGCACTCGCAAATAATGTCCAGATCGCTGTCCGCAATGTCGATGTCCAGAGGGATCGTACCTGCGAGCACGGGATCGAACGCTTGCAGCCGCTGCATGACCGCGGATTGGGCGATGGCCTGGCCCGCAGCTTTTTGTTTCGGTGTCCCGTTGTGCAAATAAGATAGGTCGCGCCAGTTTCGCGTCATAGTAACCCTCCGCTTTCGTTAAAATAGGCAGGTACTCCTCGCAGACGGCCTCACGGATTCGCAAAAGAAGAGTGCAACTTCAATCGGCTTTTTCTCGTATTACCTATGTGAGAGGAGTGCATAGAGAATGGATATTGTTCTTTGGATTATCGTGTTGGTGCTTTTCGCGCTAAGTATCGCCGGTATATTTTTGCCAGTACTACCCGATACGATTTTACTGTGGGCAGGCTTTTTGCTCTACCACTTTTTCATAGCCGATCCGGGAGCGGGGTTGCCAGCGTCTTTCTGGTGGGGGATGGTGGTGCTCAGTATCTTGCTGTACGGTGCGGATTTGTTGACCAACATGTTTTTCGTGAAAAAGTACGGCGGCTCCAAATGGTCTTCGGTGGCTGCGGCCGTAGGGATTGTTCTCGGAATCTTCGTGTTCCCGCCGTTCGGGATGCTGATTATGCCGTTCGTGCTCGTGGTGCTGGTGGAGTTGCTCGTGCAAAAGCAGCCGATAGAGAAAGCGGTAAAGGCAGGCTTTGGCTCGCTGATCGGCTTTTTGGGAAGCGCAGTTGTCAAAGTCGTGTTGCAGGTGAGCATGATCGTCTGGTTTTTCCTTGCCAGATAAATATAATGATAGAGACGAAAAAGGACAGCGGAGGCTGTCCTTTTTTCATGCGCTGGAACGATTAGTGGATGAGGCGATAGACGCCAATGACTTTTCCGAGAATGGTGACGTTGTCCAAAATGATCGGTTCCATCGTCGCGTTTTCCGGCTGGAGGCGGAAGTGGTTCTTCTCTTTGAAAAAGCGCTTGACGGTCGCTTCGTCTTCTTCTGTCATGGCGACGACGATATCGCCGTTGTTGGCGACGTGCTGCTGGCGCACGATTACGTAGTCGCCGTCCAGGATACCGGCGTCGATCATGCTGTTCCCGGAAATCCGCAGCATGTACACCTTGTCTGAAGTCACGATATTTTCTGGAAGCGGGAAGTACTCTTCGACGTCCTCAATCGCGGTGATCGGCTGCCCGGCGGTTACTTTCCCGATGACGGGAACGCGAACGACAGAGTCCTCGAAGTTGTCCTGGAAGCGGTCTTCCTCAGACAGCAGTTCGATGGCGCGAGGCTTGGTAGGGTCGCGGCGGATCAGCCCTTTCTTTTCCAAGCGCGCCAGATGACCGTGCACAGTAGAGCTGGAGGCAAGTCCGACAGCTTCGCCGATTTCGCGGACGGATGGAGGATAGCCTTTGTCCCGGACTTCCTTGCGAATAAATTCGATTATGGCTTGTTGTCTGCTGGATAATTTTGACATAGAGAGACACCCCTGATTTCTCGAACATGTTTTCCTATATTATACCATGGGAGCTTGCGTTCGACAAACATAAGTTCGATTTTGATGCGAACAGGAATTTTTGACAGGGTAAATGCATTTGATTCGACAGCATCGGCCAAATCTCGAAAAAAGCGCGGGCGGGCGGCCGGAGCCGTAAGTTGCAGCCGTTCCATTGTAATAGAGCCGGGCTAACTCCAAGTCGGCAAACAGTTCCATCGTCGCGGAGCCGGGCTTACGTCGAGCCACAAGCCGCTCCACTGTCGCAGAGTCGAGCTCACGTCAAACCGCCAGCCGCTCCAGTACCGAAGAGCCGAGCTTACGCCAAGCCACAAACCGCACCAACGCGGCACACTTGGACTTCTGTTCAGGTAGCAAGCAACCAGCTAGAAACGAGCTAAATCCACCCCAATAGAGTCGCCCGGCAGCGTCATCCGAAGCAAAAACGGCTGCGCACAGCAGCTCCGCGCGAATTTGCGAGACGGCGGTTTTTGTATTGACATGAACATATGTTCTCATTTATGATAGGGATACGAACTTATAGAACGTATGTTTGTAGGGGGTCATATTATGAATGCCATGTCTATCCATAACCGTTTCGAGAAAAAGCAGCCTCGCCGCGTCCGTTTGGGCATCACGAGAGGACAAGCTATTTTGTTTTTGCTGACGTTCTCTCTCTTTTTTTACTTGCTTACCGAACTGGTGTTTGCCTCTTCTGCGCATAAAGAGACGCTAAAAGGAAAAGAAGTGACCGTTCGCTCCGGCGACAGTCTTTGGACGATTGCTGTGCGCCATCATCATTCGGAAAAGGTGGATGTGCGCGATCTGATTTTCGATATCAAAATGGCGAACAACCTCGACAGCAATCTCATTTATCCGGGGCAGACCTTGTTCATCCCGGAAACGGACTGATTCGAGCACTTGCCCGCCATCCGCTCTCTTGCCAGTTCCGACTGATATGATATAATAAAGCGGCATTACTACAGAGTGGGAGGAACCGGAACGTGGTATCTGACGCAGAAATTAAACGAATCAACGAACTGGTCAAGAAATCTCGCGAGGTTGGCTTGACTGACGAGGAGAAGCAGGAGCAAAAAGCTCTGCGCCAAAAGTACATCGATGCGGTCAAGATGTCGCTTCGAGCGAATCTGGATTCCATCCGCTATGTGGAAGATCTTGAGGAAAATCGTCCAAAACAGTAAACTTACTTGTATTGATACGGCAGACATCCTTGCTTGACGCTCGGGTGTCTTTTTGTTCCTGACGACTTCTGCCAGTTTTGCAATTGAGGAGGGGGACCAATGGCATGGGTGGCTGTAGCGGTTGGGGGAGCAGTCGGCTCGTTGCTTCGTTATGTGCTGGCGCTGGTTGCCAATCAGCCGGGCTGGCCTGTAGGCACGTGGCTGGCGAACATCATTGGCTCGTTTGCCATCGGCGTTTTGTTTGTGATCGGCAAGGAGCGGGGAGGCTTCTCGCCTGAGCTGTATCTTTTGTTTACGACAGGCATTATGGGCGGATTCACGACGTTTTCCACATTTTCGCTGGAAGTGGTTTCGTTCTGGGGAGAGGGACAATGGCTGCGCGGGCTCGTTTACGCCCTGCTCAGTATCGTGGTCGGCCTGCTCTCTTGTGCCGCGGGAATCTGGCTTGCCAGACAAATGCAATAACGACCATCACATTGATAAAAGACGAGAGGGGGGATGGGTGTGAGTACCCAACACCGCGATTACGAGGCAGAACAGAACAAGCTGGATGAGACGATTGCATTGATCGATGGGGAGATCGCTCGGCTGCGCGAAGAGATTCGGGAAGCGACCGACGATTACGTCAAGCAGGTCGTGAACGCAAGCAAGGCAAAAGACCTGCGTTATTTGGAGGATCACGGACGCGACAAGCCGTACTTTGGCCGAGTCGATTTTCTCAAGGACGAGGTTTACGAGCTTGACCAGGTGTACATCGGAAAAAGAGGGATCGTCCGCAGCGATACGTTTGATTCGATCGTCGTGGATTGGCGAGCGCCCATTGCCAGTCTCTATTATTCCGGAGAGAGCAAGGATGCGTTTTACCGGATGGGGCGCGAGATCGTGCGCGGCGAGGTGAGATTGAAGCGCAACTTCGCGATTGAGGACGGAAAAATCGTCGGGATTTACGATGGCGCTGTAAAAGAGACGATCAACCGCGAGATGGGGCACCCGGACGAGTTTTTGCAGGAAGGCTTCATCGACGAATTTTTGAACGCCAATCTGAACTTGACGAATGACAGCCGCTTAAAAGATATCGTCGCGACGATCCAGTCGGAGCAAAATGACATCATTCGCGCGGAAAAAGATCGGCCGATCGTCGTGCAAGGGGTTGCGGGCAGCGGAAAGACGACGATTGCGCTGCATCGGCTGTCGTACCTGATTTACAACTACCAGGATACGATGATGTCGAAAAAATTTATGGTGTTCGCCCCGAACCGGATGTTTCTGACGTACATATCAGAGGTGCTACCCGAGCTTGGCGTCGACGATGTTCAGCAATCGACGTTTGTAGACTGGGCGGCGCGGCTCGTGAAGCCGCTCATGCCCAAAGGCTGGCGGATCGTGAGCCCGGACAAACCGCTGCAGTTGTTTTTTGAAGAAGGGCAGGACGAGCGGGAGCAGGAAATCACCCGCCATCGGCTGCGTTTCAAAGGCTCGCTGGCGTGCCGGGAAGCCATGGAAGAGTACATACGCTACGTGATCGAGACGAGAATCCCGTTCAAAAAACTGAGTTTTCTTTACAACAAGACGAAGCAAGTGTTCTCCATCCCGGGCGAGACGATCCGGCAGTTTTTTCTGGAGCAGTTCGGGTCCTTGCCGTACCATCGGCGCGTCGATGCGCTGCGCAAGCATTTGAAGCAGGAGATGAACAAACAGCTATTTTCGCATTTGCGCGAGCGAAAAGTCGACCTCGACAAGCAAGGGCTGGCCAAGTTTGAAAAAATGCTGGAGCAAATTTTGGATACGTACCTCGTCTCCTTCCCGCGGCTGGACATTTTCGAGTCGTACCGCGAGCTGATCGCAGAGGAGGAGCTGTTGCGCAAGCTTGTCCCTGCGGACATTTCCGACGAAGTGGTCCGCGATGTGAGCCGGTCTTCTGCGGCGCTGTTTGCCCAGGAGCGGCTGGAAGCGGAGGATATCGCGCCGCTGTTGTATTTGCAGCATATCATCGAAGGGATGAACAAGGCCGGGCATTTCGACCATACCGTCGTGGATGAAGCGCAAGACTTGAGCGCGTTGGAGATTGCCGTGATTGCGCTCGCGACGAAGCGCCACTCGCTGACGATTGTCGGCGACATCGCCCAAGGCATTCACAGCTACCGCGGCATTCACGCGTGGGAGGAGCTGACCCAGGGTATTTTCGAACAGCTTCGTCCCGCCTACTACACGCTGGCGCAAAGCTATCGCTCGACAGTTGAGATCATGCTGTGCGCCAACGAAGTGCTGCGGCAGATTGAGCTGCCGGAAGCCGTCTTGGCGAAGCCCGTCTTGCGCCATGGCGAAAAGCCGGTCATGGTCGAGGCCGATTCGCGCGCCAAGCTGTGGACGGAAGTCAGCTCCCGGGTGGCCGCTCTGCAAAAGGAAGGGTTGCAAACGATCGCGATCGTCACCAAGACGATTCAGGCGAGCAAAAAGGCGCACAAGGCGCTTGCAAAGAGCATTGCCGATTTGACGCTGCTCGGCAGCAAAGACAACCAGTTTCCGGGCGGCGTAACCGTGATGCCTGCCTATTTGACAAAAGGCTTGCAGTTTGACGCGGTCATCGTGGTCGATGTGGATGCGTATCAAAGCAACGAATGGGACGCGAAGCTGCTCTACGTGGCGATGACCAGGCCGGTGCATCGCCTCGTGCTGACGAAGATGGCAGGGGAGCAGGCGCCACTGCTGGCTGAGCTTTCGCCCGAGCTGTACACGCAGGCTTGAACGTGGCAAATAGTAAAAACCCCTCTGGCTGAATAAGCAGCAGAGGGGTTTTTGCGTGTGTGGCTCAAAGCGATTAATGGTCGCCTGTGTTTCCTTTGGACGGGTTGGTGATGACGAAGCCTTCTTGCGGCAGATACAGGTAGTCGACGATGATGCCGTCCAGAAGCGGCTCGTCTTTTTTCACGACAACGTCGATTTCCTTGTCAGTGGAGACTACTTCATCCTCTTCGGTCGGTTTGTCCAGCGCCAGGCCGTAGTGTGCATGATCGCCGTGCGCGTGAGTGATATAGACACGCAGCTTCAGGTCTTTGTCTTCTTCCTGCTCCATGATCGTGGTCAGTTGCTTCGCTGCATTGCGAGTGATCTTTACCTTCATCGGTCAAGTCTCCTAACTGTATGTATGTGAGTTTCTTCTCCATCTTAGCAAAGAGGGAATTGCAGTTGCAATGTGGAAAGTGTTCTGGAACATAGAGTTGCTAGACGAACATGCGGAAGGGGACGCTTTTATGAAAATGGATTTGCGCAGCGATACCGTCACGAAACCGACTGAAACGATGCTTCGCGCGATGGCGGAAGCCGAAGTGGGCGATGATGTTTATCGCGAAGACCCGACGGTAAACCGACTGGAGCAGCTTGCAGCGGAACGGCTCGGGAAGGAGGCGGCCTTGTTTGTCACCAGCGGCACACAAGGCAACCAGGTCGCTGTGCTGACCCACTGTGTCAATGGTGACGAGGTGATCGCGGAAGCGGAATCGCATATTTTTTATTACGAAGGGGGAGCGATGTCGGCTCTGGCTGGCGTGCAAACCCGGACACTCGCGGGAGAGCGCGGTGCCTTGCGCCCGGAAGACGTGGAAAAAGCGATCCGCGGCAACAACATTCATTTTCCGCGAACGAAATTGATTTGCCTGGAAAATACGCATAACCGGGCTGGAGGCGCGGTGGTCACTGTCGAGCAGATGAAGGGCGTCTATGACGTGGCGCAAAAGCACGGGATTCCGGTTCATCTAGACGGGGCGAGGCTGTTCAATGCGGCGGTCGCCCAAGGAGTCGACGTTTGCGAACTGAGCCAATACACGGATACCGTTCAAGTTTGCCTGTCCAAAGGGCTGAGTGCGCCCGTAGGCTCCATTTTGGCTGGGGACCGCGCTTTTATCGAAGAAGCGAGATGGTGGCGAAAAAAGCTCGGCGGAGGCTTGCGCCAAGCGGGCTATTTGGCTGCGCCGGGAATCATCGCCTTGACCGAGATGGTCGAGCGGCTGCGTGAAGATCACGAGCGGGCACAGCAGTTGGCCGCAGGCTTTCGCAAGCTGTCCCTGACTGTCGAGCCTGTCGAGACGAATATCGTGCTGGTCAGGACCGATTCGATCCAGGAGACAGCGGTTGACTTTTTGCAGCGGCTCGCAGACAGAGGGGTGTTGGCGGTCGACTTCGACGAATACGTGATCCGCTTTACGACGCACCGTCATATCGACGAGCAAAGCGTCGCCAAAGTGCTGGAAGTCGTAGAGAAGCTGCTGGGAGCAGCGAAGTGTTCCGGGTAACGATACAGGCTGTTTGAGCGAGAGCGAAAAGCCAGTCCAGCACCAGACAAGGGGCGGACTGGCTTGTTGCTTGGGAAGCGCTGAAGAAATAGAATGAATTTTTTGACAATATGTATAAAAATCTTTCGCCGCTAGCACATGATTTTCTACCAACTCGTCCGATTCCTTTTTTGCGGTGATGCGATAGCATGGTGGAGAGCAAAAGACTGTCAATCAGTCATCTTCGCGAACTCGACACAGACGAGGAGGACGCGAGAGTTGAAGAAACGAACAGGCGCGCTATTGATTGGGTTTCTGATTTTTCAATTCGTTGCAGGCTGTAGTTCGTCCCAGCCGTCGGCAACTGACAACCAGGGCACAGAAACAACGAAATCCGAGCAAGCCAAAACGCAAGAGATGGTCTTGAACTGGAATGCGGAAGGGGGAGAACGCCGACGGCAGACCCGGGCCTGGCATCAGACGGGACTTCCTTTGACGTGATTACGGCCTGTTTTGAAGGGCTGACGCGCTACGGGCCTGACGGAAAGATTGCGGGAGCGCTGGCCGAGAACTACTCCGTTTCCCCCGATATGCTGACGTACACGTTTCAATTGAAAAAAGACGCCCTCTGGTCCAACGGTGATCCCGTCACCGCGCACGATTTTGAATTTGCCTGGAAGCGCAATCTCGACCCGCAAACAGGCTCGGAGTACGCCTACATGCTTTATTTCATCAAAGGAGCGGAAGAATTTAACACGGGAAAAGGAAGCAAGGATGCCGTCGCGGTCAAAGCGCTCGATGACCACATGCTGGAAGTGCAGCTCAATTCGCCCGCGCCGTTTTTTTTCGAGCTGACCGCTTTCCCGACGCTGTTCCCGCTGCACCAAAAAACGGTCGAGTCCAATCCGGGCTGGGCGGCTTCTCCCGAGAACTACATCGGAAACGGCCCGTTCAAGATGGATGTTTGGGAGCATAAAAACAAGCTGGTGCTGGTCAAAAACGACAAGTACCATGACAAAGACGCGGTGAAGCTGGACAAGATCGTCTGGAGCATGATTACCGACACCAACACGTTGCAAGCGCTGTTTGATTCCGGCGATCTCGATTGGGGCGGCCACCCTGCCTATACGCTGCCTGTCGATTTGCTGCAAAGCTTGCAGGATGAGGGCAAAATTGTGCTCGACCCGTATCCGAATACCGTAGCGGTTACGTTTAATACGACCCAGCCGCCGTTTACGAACAAAAAAATTCGCCAGGCGTTTTCCTACGCGATTGAGCGCCAGCCGTTGGTCGACGGAATTGTCCTGCCGGGTGTTCCCGCTGCCTACGCCTGGGTGCCGCCCTCGATGAAGCTCAGCAGCAACGATTACTTCAAGGAAGATGCCGCCAAGGCGACGGAGCTGCTCGCAAGAAGGCTTGAAAGAGCGAAAAATAAATCCAGAAAGCCCCCGTCTGTCCAAGAGCGGCTCTTGCGGCATGGCGGGGGTTTTTCTCCGTCGTTCGCGTGTATTTCCCTTCTTCCAAAGAAATACTATAGCCATTGACTCTTGAGGGAAAAGAGGGATGAACATGATATCGGCCAAAGAGCGTGAGCGGCTGCAAAACCAGATGAAGCGCGACGAGAGCAAGATCGTCAACATCGTTCTCCAAAATGCGCAGCAGGTAGCAGGAGAAATTGAAAAAGCCACCCACCAGGGCATTTACATGGTAGATGGCCGTTATTACGGATACGAAGAGATCAAGGAAATCAACGGCTCGCTCTAGCCGAAAACGGACACGTCGCCAAGCCAGCCGAGTCTGGAAGCGGCTACAGGCGCGGCGGCGGGAAAAAGTGGCGAAGGGCATCCGGCAGCTCCTTTTGCCACAGGCCCCAGACGTGATTGCCCGGCTTTTCGGCATAGGACAGGTTGGCCTGTTTGGCCGTGAGCAGCTTTTTCGCTTCCCGGTTCCATTCGACGAAGTCAAACGTTCCGATATGCGTCTCCACGGCGGTTTCGTCCAGTCCCACGACCATCCAGATGCGCAGCCAGGACAGGCTCTCGCGGCTTTGGATGGCGTCGAGCGTCGGCTGGAAAAAGGCTCCCGACAGCGCAAGCACCTGCGAAAACAGCTCAGGCTGGTCCAGGGCGAGATGCAGCGCCACAGTGCCTCCGAGCGAATCGCCTGCAAGCACGCGGGACGCTTTGTCGCGCCTAACGGGATAGCGCTCCTCGATGTACGGCAGCAGCTCTTCGCAAAAAAAGCGTTTGTACTCTTCGTTTCTTGCGCCGACGGGGGAGTATTCGCTCGTCCGCTTGCTGCGGTCTACCGAGACGCCGACGACGAGGAACGGCTCGATGCCTTCCTCCAAAATGAGCTGGTTGGCGATGGTAGCGATTCGTCCCATCGTAAAAAAGTCATTCCCGTCCTGGCAGTAGACGACAGGATAGGACAGAAGCTCGTTGTAGCCCGGCGGGAGGTACACTTTGACCGAGCGGGGAGTGTCCACATGAATGCTTGGCACTTCTTCTTTTATGATCGTTCGTTTTACATATTCAGACATCGATTTACACTCCTGTTTGCTCAAATGTAAAACTAAGCCTTGAAAAAAACTGATACAGCTTTTATAGTAAATGATAACAGAGAGGAAATAAACCCTGTAATATCAATACTATAACACATTAAACAGACAATTTGTCTGCAGTATAACAGGGTGGTGCAAACGGCGCTGTAAGCCCTTTCTTGCACGAGACAACTTTTCTTCTGCTTTTTCCATTATTGGGGACACTTCCGACATCGTTCGCACTCGCCGCCATTGATTGAGCATCTGCTCGGTGAAACGCGGCAGGGCGCACGGCAGGCAGGAAGCCCCTTATTCTAGTGACGAGGTGAATGAGATGAGCGTAACCACTGCTGTTGAACAAACAGAGAACAACGCCCCGCTGCAAATTCTTGCACCGGACGGTACGGTTGTTCGTCCTGACTTGATGCCTGAGCTCTCTGATGATGAGTTGCGTGAACTGATGCGTAGAATGGTCTTTACCCGCGTGTGGGACCAACGCGCTATCAGCCTGAACCGTCAAGGTCGTCTCGGCTTTTACGCGCCTGTAGCGGGTCAAGAAGCAAGCATGATCGGCTCCGAGGCAGCGCTTTCCAAAGAAGACTTCATCCTGCCAAGCTACCGCGACATTCCGCAAATGGTATGGCACGGTTTCCCTATGCACAAAGCGTTCCTCTACTCCCGCGGACACATCGAGGGTGGACGGATTCCGGAAGGCGTCAACGTACTGATGCCACAAATCATCATCGCTGCGCAATGTACGCAAGCGACAGGTGTGGCGATGGGCTACAAGCTGCGCGGCGAAAAGCGCGTGGCGATCAACTACTTCGGTGACGGGGCAACCTCCCAAGGTGACTTCTACGAGGGCATGAACTACGCAGGCGTTTACAAGCTGCCTGTCATCTTCTTCTCGCAAAACAACGGTTACGCGATCTCCCTGCCGTTCGAAAAGCAAACGGCTTCTGAAAACATCGCCGTAAAAGCAGTGGCTGCCGGTATCGCCAGCGAGCGTATCGACGGTATGGACATCCTCGCTGTTTACTACGCGGTGAAAAAAGCGAGAGAACGCGGCGTGAACGGCGAAGGCGCGACACTGATCGAAGCGCTGACCTACCGCTATGGTCCACACACCATGGCAGGTGACGACCCAACCCGCTACCGCTCTGGCGAAGAGCAAAGCGAGTGGGAACTGCGCGATCCATTGATCCGCTTCCGCAAATTCCTCGAAGGCAAAGGCCTCTGGAGCGAAAAAGACGAGGAAGCTGTCATTGAAGAAGCAAAAGCAGCAGTTGCGGACGCGATCAAAAAAGCGGACGAAACGCCGAAAATGAAAGTGACCGAACTGATCGATGTAATGTTTGAGACACTGCCGCCTGCACTCGAAGAGCAAAAGGCAGAATTCCTGGCGAAGGAGTCGAAATAAGCCATGGCACAAATGACAATGGTTCAAGCCATTACGGATGCAATGCGCGTAGAGTTGAAGCGCGATGAAACCGTACTTGTCTTCGGGGAAGACGTAGGGAAAAACGGCGGGGTATTCCGTGCGACAGAAGGTTTGCAAGCTGAATTTGGCGAGCAGCGCGTATTCGATACGCCGCTCGCTGAGTCCGGAATCGGTGGACTGGCTGTAGGCTTGTCCATCAACGGCTTCCGTCCTGTAGCGGAAATTCAGTTCTTTGGCTTCGTTTTTGAAACATTCGACGCGATCGCTTCCCAGGCGACTCGTATGCGCTACCGTTCCGGCGGTCGCTTTTCCAGCCCGGTAACGTTCCGCTCCCCATTTGGTGGCGGCGTGAAAACACCTGAGCTGCACGCTGACTCCCTGGAAGGCTTGATGCTGCAAACGCCGGGTCTGAAAGTGGTTATCCCTTCCAACCCGTACGATGCAAAAGGTCTGCTGATCTCCGCGATTCGCGACAACGATCCGGTCGTGTTCCTGGAGCACATGAAGCTGTACCGTTCCTTCCGTCAAGAAGTGCCAGAAGGCGAGTACACCATCCCGCTGGGTAAAGCGAACGTAGTAAAAGAAGGCAGCGATGTTACCATCATCACCTATGGTGCTATGGTGCATACCAGCCTGAAAGCCGCAGAAGAAATCGAAAAAGCGCGCGGCGCGAAGGTAGAAGTCATCGACCTGCGCACCATCAGCCCGCTCGATATCGACACCATCGTCGCATCCGTGAAGAAAACAAACCGTGCGATTGTCGTGCAGGAAGCGCAAAAAACTTCCGGTGTTGCTGCGGAAATCATCGCGCAAATCAACGAGCGCGCCATTCTCCACCTCGAAGCGCCTGTGCTGCGTATCACTGCGCCGGATACAGTCTATCCGTTTGCACAAGCAGAGGATATCTGGCTGCCTGACGTGAAACGCGTGGTAGACGGACTCACGCAAGTGCTCGATTTTTAATCGGAAACAGACATAATGGCGGAAAAGTTGAGAGCTTTCCGCCTTCTTTCCGAAATTTGCAGGCTGTTCATTGAAGCGTAGTGTTTAAAAGGAGGAGATACTGTGAGTCGTTTTACATTCAGACTCCCGGAGCTCGGCGAGGGTATCCATGAAGGCGAAATCGTCAAATGGCACGTACAGCCCGGAGATTCCGTAGAAGAAGACCAAGTCATTATGGAAGTGCAAAATGACAAGGCGGTAGTAGAAGTTCCATCGCCTGTAAAAGGAAAAGTTGTCGAGCTGAAAGTGACAGAAGGGACTGTTTCTGTCGTCGGCGATCCTTTGATCGAGTTCGAAGTAGAAGGCGAAATTCCAAACCTGCCAGACCACGGTCACGGTGATGCGCATGCGGCTGAAGCTGCACCAGCTCCTGCTGCTGACAAAATGGAGCCGGGCTGCGACATCGGCTCCCAGGTGAGCGCAAATGCAAACCAGGCGCTGGAAACGCCAATGGCGCCGCAAGCGACAGCGACAGCGGTTGCCGCTCCAATCGACCGCAAGCACGTGTTGGCTACTCCTTCCGTGCGCAAATACGCGCGTGAAAAAGGCGTGCAGTTGACACTGGTACCTGGTACGGGCAAGCTCGGCCGCATCACCCGCGAAGACGTAGACCGCTTCGTAGCGGGCGGCGCTGTCGCATCCGCTCCTGCCGCACAAGCAGTAGAAACGGCTGCTCCAGCAGCAGTCGAAGCTCCGGCAGCGGCTCCAACTGGTGTTGCCCAAGCAGCATCTGCGCCAACCGTTCACTACAGCGCACAAGCTGGCGAACTGGAAGAGCGCGTTCCGCTGAAAGGCATCCGCAAAGCGATTGCCAAAGCAATGGTGAAATCCGCTTACACAGCGCCACACGTAACGATCTTCGACGAAGTGGACGTAACCGCACTGGTTGCGATGCGCAAAGATGCGAAACCACTCGCAGAAGAGCGCGGCGTGAAGCTGACTTACCTGCCAATGATCGTGAAAGCAGTCGTAGCGGGTCTGAAAAAGTTCCCAGAGCTGAATGCTTCCATTGACGATGAAAAACAAGAAATCATCTACAAAAAATATTACAACATCGGTATCGCGACTTCGACAGAAGACGGCCTGCTCGTTCCTGTCGTCAAAGCGGCTGACAGCAAGTCGATTTTCCAAATCGCTGGCGAAATCAGCGAGCTGGCGAAAAAATCCCGCGAGCGCAAAGCGAGTGCTGACGAGCTGAAAGGCTCTACCTTCAGCATCACCAACATCGGTTCCGCTGGCGGCATGTTCTTCACGCCGATCATCAACTACCCAGAGGTTGCAATCCTCGGCGTTGGTCGCATCAGCGAAAAACCAGTGGTGAAAAACGGCGAAATCGTGGTTGGCCAAATGCTGCATCTGTCCTTGAGCTTTGACCACCGCTTGGTTGATGGCGAACCTGCGCAGCGTTTCGTCAACTACGTGAAGCAGCTTCTGGAAAACCCGACGCTGCTCGTCATGGAGGGATAAGAGACAATGGTAGTAGGTGAATTTACGACAGAAGTAGACGTGCTCGTCATCGGTGCGGGCCCAGGCGGATATGTGGCGGCGATTCGCGCCGCCCAACTGGGGAAAACCGTAGCGGTTGTGGAAAAAGCAGAGCTGGGCGGCGTGTGCCTGAACGTAGGTTGCATTCCTTCCAAAGCGATGATCCATGCGGCACACACGTATGAGCACGCTCAACATACCGAATCCATGGGGATCACCATGGAAAACGTCAAAGTGGATTTTGCCAAAGTCCAGGAATGGAAAAGCGGCATCGTGAAGCAGTTGACAGGCGGCGTTGGCTCCCTGTTTAAAGGCAACAAAATCCAGGTAATCCCAGGTGAAGCGCTGTTCGTCAGCGAAAACGAAGTGCGCGTCTTCCACGGTTATGACGTGAACCGCTATCGCTTCGAGCATTGCATCATCGCGACCGGGTCCCGCCCGATCGAGCTGCCTGCCTTCCCGTTCGGCAAGCGCGTGCTGTCCTCGACAGAAGCTCTGTCCTTGACCGAGCTGCCGAAGAGCATGGTCGTGATCGGCGGCGGCTACATCGGCATCGAGCTGGGTACGGTGTTTGCGAAATTCGGTACCAAAGTGACGATTCTCGAAGGCTCCGATCAAATTTTGCCTGGCTTTGAGCCAGACATGCCGCGTCTCGTGGAGCGCAAGCTGAAAAAGCTCGGCGTGACCATCCATACCAAAGCGCTGGCGCAAGGCATGGAAGAGACCGAAAACGGCGTGATCGTGAAAGCCGAAGTCAAAGGCGAAGCGCAACAAATCGAGGCAGAATACGTGCTCGTCACCGTTGGCCGCCGTCCGAACACCGATGAGCTGGGCGTTCGCGATATCGGCATGAACTTGACCGATCGTGGCCTGATCGTCGTTGACAAGCAAGGCCGCACGAACATTCCTAACGTGTACGCGATCGGGGATATCGTGCCAGGTCCTGCGCTCGCCCACAAAGCTTCCTACGAAGGAAAAGTGGCTGCCGAAGCCATTGCCGGACATCCGGCTGAGGTGGACTACAAAGCGATTCCTGCGGTTGTCTTCTGCGATCCGGAAATCGCAAGCGTGGGTATCAACGAACGAGAAGCAAAAGAAAAAGGCATCGATTATGTGGTGGGACGCTTCCCGTTTGCTGCAAACGGCCGCGCTCTGTCTGTCAACGCAGGCGAGGGCTACGTGAAGCTGATTGCGGAAAAAGGCTCCTACCTCGTCCTTGGCGCGCAAATCGTAGGTCCGGAAGCTTCCAACATCATCGCGGAAATCGGCCTGGCGATCGAAATGGGCGCTACGCTTGAGGATATCGAGCTGACCATCCACGCTCACCCGACACTCGGGGAAGTGACGATGGAAGCGGCTGAGCTGGCGCTGGGTCGTCCGATCCACGTGATGAAATAACAGCGGCACCTGCGAAAAAAGCCTTGTTCCTATACGGATACAAGGCTTTTTTCTTCCACATCTTACCCTTTCCACCTGTTCTTATATAATGTAAAATAGTGGGAGACTGACGTGGGTGGAGGCTTGGCAGCATGGAAACTACGAGTAAGATGATTGATGACTTGCGCCAAAAGCTGGAACGTGCAGCCAAAGAAGCAGGCTACAATTTTCTTGACCCAGAAATCGTGAAAATAAGTCAGCAACTGGATAAATTGATCGTTGCGCATATGTTGCATGAAAAACGCCCTTCTTAAAGGGCGTTTTTAGTGGAAAAGCTCAGGAGAAGGAGTACAGCAGGTGAGCGTTCGTTCCCTTTTTGCTGAGACAAGGCTCCTGGGCATAATAATAGCTGGGATACAGGATTAACTGCTGCGCATGGTCGTCTGGGCCATGGCTCGGATATGTCAGGTGGCAAGTCTCTTCATCCAGGGAGAAGGCGGGAGAGAGCGACTGTAGGTAGGAAAGCAGGGCAGGAACGCTTTGCACGGCATAGTAAATGCGCTCCGCCTCTTTCACAAACTGCGGCGCGATGCTCTCCCAGTTCTCTTCAAAAAACAGTTGCCAGTAAGACGAGACGAACAGGCTGAAACGGCCTTTTACATAATCAGAGTCTTCCTTTATGTCCAAATACACTTGCGGAATCTCGTGCTGCTGCATCCATTGGTCGAGCATCGGAGTCACACTGCGGACAAATTGCTCGGTCGGCAGCGACACGAAGTATTCGTATTGATCGTCCACTCCCATCACGCCTTTTGTCTGGACGGGATCGAAGGAGTCGGGGAGACCATAGCGGAAGAGCGGGAGCAAATACTGCCATTCTTGCTTGAGGCGAGCGGATTCAAATTGCTCCAGCTTGTCCTCTGACCATGAAAAGAAGCGTTCAGGGGGAGTCGGCTGGGCGAGAGTGTGCAGGCTGGCTGCCAGCTCGTACAAAGGAGAGACGCTGTAGCTGATCGCGTTCGAAAGCGGGCCGTTGCCCGGAAGTGGAATGGTAATCATATTGGGCTAAACCTCCATTATGGATACTGCATCCATCATAGAGCATCCCTGTGGGACAATTCAATCATTTTGTTGTAAGAAAAAGGAAAACCCGAACGGACTGATTCCGCTCGGGCCTTTTAGCCAACAGCTTACCCTTCCCGCGTTTTGATGGAGCGGGAATGATTTTTTTGCTTGACTTTTTTGGAGCCAGCCAGCGGTTCGCCGGTCTGCTCCTGTGGCTTTGCCGCATTGTTGTATGTTTGGTGCGGATTTTCGTCGAGAATATGATCCTTTTCCATCAAATCATCTCCTTCTTTTCGTAGTTTGTCGCAATCCGATGGTGACGAACCATAGGAATTGCTGGTATTCTATAAGGAAGCGTGTCTGCGATTAGTAGGAATTGATATGTTGTCAAAAGAGCAGAAAGGCACGATACTGTTTATGTAGCGTCCGTTTGATTATGTAAACAAGAACCGCGCTTTTTTACGGATCTGAAAGGAGCAGCCAATGCCACTGTTGATTGCGCCCGTGTTTAATTCGATGACGACACAGCCCATTCGGATCGAGCTGCCTAATGCGTATTACTTGATCTCGGGGGCTGAGCGGCCGTACGAGATAGCTTCGCGTTATTTGCGAAACGAGATGGACGAGAACAAGCGCATTTTCGATTCGCGGGTCAACCGCAACAGCCTGTTTTTGGTTGCGGAGCACGCGGAGATGAAAGTGACGGATGACCGTCCATGGATCGAAGAGATCGAAAACAAGCTGAATTTGTCCGCCATAGATGGGACATGCTCGATTCCGTACGTCCTGACGATCAATGGCAACATGTGCGGGATCACGTACTTGAAGCGCTCCCTCGACGGAAGCAAATTCGAGTTTGACGAGGCGACCCAAAACGTGTTCGAGCGACTGATAAATCATCAACTGCCGTCGCTTGCTTTTCGCCGTTATTCCCTGTCGCTGGAGAAAAAAAGCAACGAAGACCAACTGCTCGATTTGTGGATTGCTCTGGAGTCGCTGTTTGCTCCCGACGGAAAAAAGGGCGAAATCACCTATAAATTGCGGGTGCGAATGGCGTATTATTTTGGAGAGTCGTACGCGCAGCGGCAAAAAATTGCCCAGTTTGTAAAAAAATCGTACAATCATCGTTCAGAGATCGTGCACAGCGGAAAAATGTTCGGCAACAAGCTGACAGATGAAGTCAATACGCTGCGGTTGATGGCGAGAGCGACGATTCTGAATACGGCGATGCACGGCATCAGCCTGCAGGATATGCGCGTGAGATTGGACGAGTTGATATTGACAGGCGAAACCTATGCACAACGGTATGCGCCGTCTTATTTTGAAAGTATTATTTTGTAGACCTCACAGAGGAAACAGGAGGAAGCGTTTGCATGAGTGTTTTGATTGTGGAAGATTTGTCCCATGGCTTTGGGGATCGCATTTTGTTTCGGGACGTGTCCTTTCGCCTGCAACCGAACGACCGCGTAGGTCTTGTGGGGGCTAACGGAACAGGCAAATCTACGATGATGAGCATTTTGACCGGACAAAACATCCCGGACAAAGGCCGCATCGAATGGATGCCGAAAATCCAGTACGGCTACCTCGACCAGCACACGAAGCTGCAAGCAGGGAAGACGATTCGCGACGTACTCAAGGATGCGTTCTTGCCGCTGTTGGAGCAGGAGCAGGAGCTGATGGCGATCGGCGAAAAAATGGCCGAGGCGTCGCCGGAGGAACTGGAAGAACTGCTGGAGCGCATGGGAGAAATTCAGGATAAGCTGGAGACGAGCGGGTTTTACCTGATCGACGCCAAGGTGGAGGAGATCGCCAACGCGCTTGGACTGAGCGCGATTGGGCTGGAGCGCGACGTCGCATCCTTGTCCGGCGGTCAGCGCACAAAAGTGCTTTTGGCGAAGTTGCTGCTGGAGCAGCCGACCGTCCTTTTGCTAGATGAGCCGACGAACTACCTGGACGAAGAGCATATCGTCTGGCTGAAAAACTACTTGCGGGAATATCCGTACGCCTTCATCCTGATTTCCCACGACACGGCGTTCATGAACGAAGTCGTCAACGTCATTTACCATCTGGAGTTCACGAAGCTGAACCGTTACACGGGGAACTACGAATCGTTTCTGGCGCAGTCCGAGATGAAGCGCAGCCAGCATTTTGACGCGTTTGAAAAGCAGCAGGAAGAAATTGCGCGCATGGAAGATTTTATCGCCCGCAACAAAGCGCGTGCGTCCACGACAGGCCGCGCGAAAAGCCGCCAGAAGCAGCTTGACAAAATGGAGCGGATCGACAAGCCGGAGACAGCGGCGAAGCCTTCCTTCATTTTCAAGGAAGCACGCGCGAGCAGCCGCTTTGTCATCGAAGCGGAAGACCTGGAGATCGGGTATTCGCATCCGCTGCTGCCAAAGCTGAGCGTGAAGCTGGAGCGCGGCGAAAAGGTAGCGATTGTCGGGATGAACGGCGTGGGGAAATCCACTCTGTTGAAAACGTTGCTCGGCATCATTCCGCCGCTCGGAGGCAAGCTGGAGCAAGGCGATTTCCTGCACCCGGCCTACTTTGAGCAGGAAGTCAAGCCGAAGCCGATCACCGCACTGGACGACGTCTGGAACGAGTTCCCGTCGATGAACAACCACGAGGTGCGCGGAGCGTTGGCGCGCTGCGGCCTGAAAAACGAGCATATCAACCGCAACATGAACGCCCTGTCCGGGGGCGAGCAGGCAAAGGTGCGCCTCTGTAAGCTTTTGCAGCGCGAGAGCAACTGGCTTGTCTTTGACGAGCCGACGAACCACCTGGATGTAGTCGCGAAGGAAGAATTGAAGCGGGCCTTGAAAGAATTCAAAGGCACTGTCCTGCTCGTCTGCCACGAACCTGAGTTTTACGAGGATTGGGTCACGCAGACGTGGGATGTAGAAAAATGGAGTCTAGAGCAAGCGAAAACTCCGATTAAACTGTAAAAACAAACAGGCAGCCACATTCGTGTGGACTGCCTGTTTCATTTGGCAAAAAACTACGTGGAAAGCGATCAGGTAACGGCGTTTCGCATGGTAATCATAGAAAATTGCAGGCTGCTGTCGAGCAGCGCTGCTTTTAGCGGCATCAGGGACGGGGTGATCCGCAGTTCAATGTTCGCCTGCGCGAGCCGGGCGAGCAAGTTGCCCATCGCGGTGACCTCCACAGGCTGAACGGACTTGCTGGAGACGAAGTAGCCCGCCCCTTCGTCGAGACAGGAAAACAGATCGGCAGCAAACGTGTACTGGTAAAGCACGGTCGTGGCAAGCGTACTGTACCAGCGGCTTTCTATCGCAATGACCATCCTGGCACTGCCAAGGCCGAGAAAGCGCTCCTTGTCTGCCGCAGTCGAATCCGCTTTGGCATAAAAAGCAATGCGCGGGCAGTCGCGCGGGAAGTAGTACATCGGCGCGCGTTCCGCGTCGATTGCCCAGACCGAAGGAGGCAGGCTGGGATGGCTGGGATGCGCGCGCGGGTGAAACGTCGCAATCGAAGGGTCTTCACTGTAATGAAAGACGTAGTCCATGGCAGCTCCTTTCGTCGACCGTCTGACGAGGGCTAAATCACCGCCCAGGCGTTCGGGAGGTAGCGGCCGCGGTAATACGGGCAAGACGTTTTCGTAATCGCCTCGCCGTTGTACAGCATCATCGAGCTGGAGCCGCCGTCCATCGCCATGGCGGTTACGATGCCGCGCTCTTCCAGCAATTCTGCCAGGTCGTTCATGCTCGCGCCGATTGAGTGGCCAGGCTGGCGGCCGTCGATGACGACGAAGACGATCGTGCCGTCCGCTTTTTGCCCAATCGCTGTTCGCGGCTGGATGCCCCAGCTTTTCGCAGGCTTGTCCTTGAACAAGTTTTTCCCGTTCACAATCAGTTGCGGGCGGAAGCTCATCGCATCGCGAACGCCCATTTTCACCAATTGCTCGGCCGTATAGCTGCCGGTAATCAGCTTGCCGTCGTAGGTGATGCCCAAGGCAGTTTCTCCGCTTTTTGGATTGTAGCCCTGGAGAATTTTCCCGTCGTGGATCACCACGCCGTATGCTTTGGCGCCTTTTCCGTAGCCATCCGGGTCGGCGAAGCCGCTCGCGTTGACGATGCCGATGGCGTTTGTCTTTTTGACGAACTCGTCGAGCAGATCGCCGCGGTCCTTGCGGTTGGTGACGACTAATTGTACCCGTTTCGGGTCGCTGATGTACATGATTTTTCCTTTGAAGTAGTAATTGCCTTTGGAAACGTCGATGTCTTCCACCTCGATCAATTGTTTCGGCTTTTCCGGTGGCGTTTCGACCACGGGCTGCTCCTGCGGCGATTCTTCCGGCTTGGCTGTTTCATCCGGCTCGGAGTTGATGACTTCCGGGTTGCGGATTTGTTGCTTCAAGGCGTTGAGCTTTTCTTCCGGCAAAAACGTGTACGGTGCCCAGTAGTCGTGCTGCGTCGTCAGGAGCGTCCCTGCCGCCCACTCGCGCAGCTCCTCGCCGCTTCTGGTGCCAAACAAAAAGATGATCCCGATGAGTGCAAGCGTAGTGCAAGTCAAGGCCGACACCAGTATCAGGCGCTTTACCCAGCGCCAAGGTCTTTTTCGTGTTGCGAGCTTGCGCGATCGCGCGCGTGACAAGGTTTGCATGAGTTCTCCACATCCATCTGACAATATGATTGGTTATTCCTTATAAAAGGACGAATGAATGGGTAAAAAGTTTCAGCAAAATAATAAAGGATCACCAGGGGAAAAATAGAAGCGGGAGGTGATGGCTGTGCGCGGCTATGATGAAGCTTTTCAACAGGAAGTAGAGGAGTATCGGAACAATCCCGACAAGGGCACACGCAACCAGACGACGAGTCGGGACCGTCACGACCTGGCCGAAAAGCAGGAAACCCGTAAGGACTCGAACAACGGGTAAAGCACGCCAGGCGAAGTCCGAAACACGGATTTCGCCTGTTTTTCCACATCCGGGACTTGCAGCCTGGGCAAGCGGTCATTCGTGAGCCGGGCCCTCTGTTATACACGGGCAAAGTGTGGTAAGCTTACCCAATGTACGAATATACGCCAGGAGGGTTCTTGTGAGCACCACGTTTGCTGATTTACAAATTAGCGCGCCGCTTGTTGCGATTTTGCGCGAACGAAAAATGGAGACGCCGACCCCCGTGCAAGCAGAAGCGATCCCGTTGATCGCAGCCGGGCGGGACGCCTTGATCGAATCTCCGACTGGGACAGGCAAAACATTTGCCTATTTATTGCCGCTGCTGACAAAAATGGATCTGGATAAAAAGGACGTGCAGGCGCTTGTGCTGGCGCCGACGCATGAGCTGGTCGTTCAAATTGCGAAAGAAGCCGAAAAGCTGTTGCCAGGAGCCGATCATGCGGTCGTTCCGATCATCGGCGGTGTCGATGTCAAGCGCCAGGTAGAGCGTTTGAAGAAAAAGCCGGTGCTGGTTGTCGCCACGCCAGGCCGTCTGCTGGAGCTGATCGAGCAGCGAAAGCTGAAGGTGCACGAAGTCAAAACGGTAGTCGTGGACGAAGCGGACCGAATGCTCGATGCGGGCTTCGGCAAGCCGGTCCAGGAAGTGATGAAAAAAACATTGCGCGACACTCAGCGTCTGCTGTTTTCCGCGACGATTTCCGAGCAAATTGTCGAGGCGGCCAAAGCTTTTACAAAAGACGCTGTGCTTGTGCGGGCGCAAGCACCAGAAGGCGCAGCCGGAGTCGCCCATCTGTACCTCGTCTCCGATCCGCGCAAAAAAGTGGACACGCTCAGACGCTTGCTGCGGCTCGTCAATGTTCGCTCCTCGATCGTGTTTGTCAACCAGATCGAAAAAGTGGACGAGATTGTTTCCAAACTGAACTACCATCATCTGGCCTGCCGACTGTTGCATCGCGATGCGTCCAAGGAAGAGCGGGCGCGGACGCTCCAGCAGTTCCGGGACGGCGTGTTCCCGGTATTGATTACGACAGACGTGTCCGCACGCGGCATTGACATACCGG
Source organism: Brevibacillus sp. NSP2.1 (assembly GCF_000470975.2). Taxonomy (NCBI): domain Bacteria; kingdom Bacillati; phylum Bacillota; class Bacilli; order Caryophanales; family Paenibacillaceae; genus Brevibacillus; species Brevibacillus sp. NSP2.1. The sequence continues at coordinate 2,493,357 of NZ_CP048274.1, forward strand.
AAGTGGAATGCATCGTGCATTACGACCCGGCACCAGACGCAGATACGTACATTCACCGCAGCGGACGCACGGGACGGATGGGACGCGCCGGGCTCGTCTTTTCGATCATCAGTCCGCAGGAGCGGTTTATCATCCAGAAGTTCGCCAAACAGACAGAGCTTGCCATCGCAGAAAAAGTGATGTCGCACGGCGCCCTGGAAGATCCGCGACCGGAGCGAAAGCCAGCAGGCAAGCCAACGGCAAAAGGCAGACCGCAAAACCGCCAGCCGGAAGCGGGCAAGCCGGTTGCCGCGAAAAGCGGCTCCTCCTCAAAACGCGTACATAAGAAGGGCGGCTTTGGAACAAAGTAGGACAAGAGGTACACATCTTGTCTGCAGGAGGTTTCCATGCGCAAAGATCGCTTGTATGAAGAGGATTTGCTGGTGAACGGCACGGTCGGCGGAGAGGTTTTGTCGAAGCAGGAGCGGCAGGTGCTTCGCCGCGAAGCAGGAGAATTGAAGGAAAAGATGGAAGCGGCCAAGCAGGAGCCGATTTCCGAGTAACCAAAAACAAAGGAAAGAGCAGAGCAGCCGACGCAAGCGGTGCCCTGCTCTTTTTTCCTAATGCTCGTCGCGGGTGAGATTGCACTGCTGCAAAGGAATCACCTTTGTCTTTTTCACGAATTTATAGCCGAGCCAGAGCAGGAGGAACATGGGCAAGCCGATGTAGGAGACGAGAATGCCGTTCCAGTCGATCGTCTCGCCTGTGAATGCGCTGTAGTTTTGCCCGACGATAATCACCGTACAGAGAATGAAGGCGAACACGGGGCCAAACGGATACGCTTTTGCCCGATACGGCAAGTCGTTCAGATCGCGGCCTTGGGCGACATACGCCTTACGGAAGCGGTAGTGGCAAATAGCGATGCCGACCCAGGCGATGAACCCGGACATGCCGCTGGCGTTGAGCAGCCACATGTACACGACGCCGTCGCCAAACAGCGACGCCAGAAAAGCGAGCATGCCAACCGCCGTAGTCGCGTACAGCGCGCGTGTCGGGATGCCTCGCGCGTTGATTTTGCGCAAAAACTTCGGGGCTTTGCCTTCCATCGCCAAAATCCACAGCATCCGCGCCGAGGCGTACATCCCGGAGTTGCCACAGGATAAAACGGACGTGAGAATTACCGCATTCATCACGGAGGCCGCGAACGCCAGCCCCGCTCTTTCATAGACGAGCGTGAAAGGGCTTACAGAAATGTTTTCCAAATCGCCGCTCATCAGGTTCGGGTCTGTGTACGGGATGAGCAGGCCGATGATTGCAATGGACAAAATGTAAAACAGCAAAATGCGCCAAAACACTTGCCGGATAGCTCGCGGCACGTTCACCCGCGGGTTTTCGCTTTCGCCAGCCGCGACACCGACCAGCTCGGTTCCCTGAAACGAGAAGCCCGCGACCATGAACACGCCGATCATCGCCATAAAGCCGCCGTGAAACGGAGCGTCGCCGACCGTGAAGTTTTTAAAGCCGACCGCTTCGCCGCCCATGATGCCGACGATCATCATCAGCCCGATCGCGATAAAGCAGATAATCGCAATCACTTTGATGAGTGCAAACCAGTATTCCCCTTCGCCGTATGCTTTGACGGAGAGGAAGTTCAGCGCGAACAAAAGTGCGAGAAACAACGCGCTCCACAGCAAGGAAGAGCTTTCCGGCAGCCAGAACTTCATGATGAGCGCGGCAGCGGAAATCTCCACGGCGATCGTCACCGCCCAGTTGTACCAGTAGTTCCAGCCGAGCGCGAAGCCAAGCGCCGGATCGACGAAGCGGGAAGCGTACGAGCTAAACGACCCGGAAACGGGCAGGAACGTAGCCATCTCGCCCAGGCTTGTCATCAAAAAGTAAATCATGATGCAGATCAAGCCGTAAGCAGCAAGCGCACCGCCTGGCCCTGCGGAGTGGATCGTCGAGCCGCTGGCGAGAAACAAGCCTGTACCGATGGAGCCGCCGATGGCAATCATCGACATGTGCCTTGCGCGCAGCCCTCTTTTCAACTCATACTGCTCTTTGTTCTCTCGTGTGTGCAGTGGAGTATGACTCAATATGATGCCCCCTTTTTTACAACGAATGAAAATTTATAATATTCAGGTTACAAATAGGATAGTTGATTTGGAGCCGATAATCTATTCGACGGGGTGTCATAAAAATGGGAGTGATTATTATCCAACATGTACAAAAATCCCCTTTTTCCTCACTGGGAATTGGCTGCTGTCCATGCACATAAAAAAGCAGAGCAGCCGTTGTCGGGACGGCGCTCTGCTTTTGCCGGGGTCATGTTTGTTGCGGGCGACTCTCGCTGCGCTCGTGGCGTTGCAAGTACAGCGCAAGCTCCTGCAGCCATTCGCGAACGCTGCCATAAGGCTCGTCCATCTGGAGCAGCTTGCGAATCATGCTGCGGATTTCTGGAGACAGCGCTAGCTCCTCCTCCCAACTGCGTTCCGGCGCGCCTTCCTCGGGAGAGTAGCCGGAATAGAGCAAAAACAGGAAAAAGTGCCCAAGCGCATACAAATCGCTGGCAGGCGCCACTTCGCGCTTCAACTGTTTTTCCGACGGATAGGCGCTGAGCGATTCGGCCATGTACGTCGGCTTGTCGCCGATGAACCGCGCCAGCCCGAAGTCGATCAAATACGGCTGTCCGTCCTGCCAGATGACGTTTGGAATGCGCACATCGCGGTGGATCAGCCCCTGGTCGTGCAGATGGGCAACGAGTTGGCCGATCTGCTGCATGTAGCGGGCGCACTCGTACTCATCCACTGTGATGCCGCGCTCGAACAGCATCTCCTCCAAAGTAGGCCCTGACAAATACGTCATCACGAGAAACGAGTCTTTGCGATACGTAAAGGCGTCCAGGCAGCGAGGAAATTGCGGATGGGACAAGGAGGACAGCACCTTGCGCTCATACGCTTGCATGGCCGCTCCCTTTGGCGTATGGCGCAGGCTGGGCTTGACCTGCTTGAGCACGACCTGTTCTCCTGTAGGCGTGTGGGTGGCGAGATAGGCGATTCCGTAGCTGCCCATCCCGAGTACGTGCTGAATGTTATAAGCGCCGATCGTCGTGCCCGGGCGATAGGGCTTGTCCAGGAAGGTGTTCGTCCACCATTCTTTTACGTGCGTCCACATAGCCGCTTCTCCTCCTGTTGTCATCTTACCACGAATGGAAAAAGCCTGACCTTTTTTCGTGCAGGTTTGCTATAATCAGGTTCGGTACATGTAGACAGGAGCGACGAGTATGAATTTTATCATTGACTGGTTATCCTTTTATTTGATTGAACAGCCTGAGGAAGAAGACGGCATCAAGCAGGTGCGCATGACGCGCTACCTGGGCCATGATGAATATCAGCGCAGCGAGCTTCGTGACTTTTTGGACGGGGAGTTTGCCCGCATCGCCAAACGCAAGGTCGAAATGAATCCGAAGACGGAAGGGACGCCGACCAAGCTCGGCCAATTCGTGGTGGAGCCGGGACATCCGCTCGACTCCAATCCGAACTACGCGCTGCTGAACCGCTTGCTTGCGGCCGAGACGCCTGGCGAGAGCAAGGAGCCGTGCCAGGAGCTGGTGCAGTCGTACTTGCGAACCTCGCAGGTGCGGGGCGGCGTGCTGATTGTCGTGCGCACGCGCCTGGAACTGCTTGATGAACGCTACGTGTTCATTTTGAAATGCGATTTTGAACAGAAAACGGCAGTCATTACGGATGAAAAAAGCCTGATTTCCAATGTGCGAATGGCGATCAACGCGAAAAACATGAAGTCGCTGATGTATCCGTACATGATCGAATCCGGGATGAACGATCCGTATCACGTGAAAATTCACCAGTTTTCCCATGCGCGCTACTTCGAGGAATTTTTGCGCTTTATTGAATATCCGCAAACGGTGACGCAACTCGTCTCCGATGAGGTCATTTCCTTGGCCCGTCAGCATATCGAATACACGTATCCTGAGGAATCCGAGGAAAGGGTGCGGGAGGAAGAAGCGATCGAACTGATCGCAGCAAGCCCGAAGCGGGAGCTGGCGGAGAAGTGGGAGCACGAGACGGTCATGGAAGCGATGCACATCATTACCGACCGCCAGCCGGAAGTCGAACTGAAATTCAAGCTCGATCACATGCAAATTCGCACACTGCTCGCCGATTACGGCTCGAATTTGCACATTGCCAAGGTGAACGGACGGTATTTGGTCGTGTTGGAGGGGGAGCAGCTCCAGTTTGAGCGGGGAGTGTCTCCGGTGGAGTTTGCGAAGCCAAAATCATTGGCCGAGGTCGTCAAGGAGATCGAGGAGCGCAGCAGCCACTACGCAAAGCCAATGGTCAGCATGCCAAGCGCCGTCGACGATACACCGCCTTGGGACTAAACGATGAGGGGGACTACCGCCATGCAGGAAAAAGGACTGATTCTGATCGGGCAGGAACAAAACGTGTATCCTGTCCTGCGCCATGTCTCTATCGCCGAGAAGTTTCCCGGTCGCTTTGTCGTCCGGGAGCACACAGCAGATACGCGCGTGCTGTATGCGCTTGACCGTGGCGAAGGCTACGCGCTGATTGAGACGGGCATGCTCGCTCAGGTCGGTTGGACAAACGAACAGCTCCACCAGTACGCGATGGACAATTTGCAAAAGCTGCCGTACACGGTGAAAACGCAGGAAGTGGCGGGCAACCGGATTCATTTTATCAGCCCGCCGGACGGCTACGCGGCAAGCCGGATTCTCCTGGACTCTCTGCTGCGCCGGTTTGACCAAGAAAAACGTGGAGACTCGCTCGGCGTGGCCATTCCGCATCAGGATGTGCTGATCGTAGCGGACATGACCGGGGAAGTCGGCGCGAACTTGCTCGCCCGCCTGACCTACGATTTTGCCTCCAAAGGCCAGGTGCCGATTGCCGTGTTGCCGTTTTTTTGGGAGGATGGAGAGTTGACGCCGTTTCTCGTCGTCTCGCACGACAAAGACAGCAAGCCGAATAACAAGTAGAAAGCGCGAGGGGCTCTCGCGTTTTTTTGTTTTGCAGCCGGGCAAGCAGGGGTTAATGCAGGCTCTAGCGGTCGAAGTTTGTTGCTTTTTTTGTCTGAGTTATCTTGTGGTAGAATCTGACTGGAAGCAAAAATTGCCAGGCAGGTCTGAAAAAGGGAGCGTCACTATATGCACATGCGCAACTTCATGATTGGCCAATACGGTCAATTCGATCACAAAAAGTACAAACGAGACTTTAAAAAAGGGTTTTACGGAATCGAGGCGTGTCTGCTTGCCGCAGAAGAAGACGTTCAAACCTTGCAGCGGGAAGCGCAAGTTAAAGGTTTTCAGATCGGCGTTCATTTTCCCCTCAGGGCGGGAGAATCTCCATTCAGGGACGCGTTGTTCATGCACCCCGATGATGGACTGCGAAGCGAAGCATTTGCGCTTGTCGAGCGCGAATTGCAGTACATGCAAGTGCTCAAGCCCGTTTATGTTTTGTTCCATTATCCAAAGCCCGTCATTTTGGATGATCGCGTCGACTGGCAAGAGTGGCGCTTTGCAGACGCCAGCGAGTACGTTTTTGAATCGGAATATTCAATTTCCGCTTTTGTGGAAAGAAGCGAGAGGTTGTTTGCTTGGCTTAGCGAAAAGGGAGAGGCGTATCAGTTTGTCCCCGTCTTGGAATTTGATGCGCTCAATCGGTACGTATATGAGACAGATGTGGTAGAAAAACTGCTTATGAAATATCCGAAGATCAAGCTGTGCCTGGACAGCGGCCGACTATTTTTGCAAGACAAAATCGACCCGCACTTCGATTCGAGGCGAGTGGTGAAGATGTATGCGAAATACGCCTGGAGTCTCCATCTGTGGACGATGAAAGCGACGGATGTTTTTTCCCACAATCATTATCCTGTGCTGCCAGCCTGTAAGCCTGAATTTGGCTGGGCGCCAATCGAAGACTACTTGCGGATTGTGAGGGAGATAAACTCGGATGTCAAAATTATGTTCGAGCATCGCTCCGAGCTGATCGACGACAAGCAACTGATGACCTGCTACACCTGGGTGGAACAACTGCTGTACGGGGAACGGGAGCGGGCCGATAGCTAAGCCAATCTACTCGCCAAGCAACAACTCCACAAACCGTCCCGCCTCGTGAATCAGCCAGTAGGGCTGCCGCGGTCCGTATATGTACAGGTCTGTCGCAACAGTAAGCATGTTGCGCACACGCTGCTCATCTCCCATCATGCGGGCACACACGCCCATGACCATCCACGGATACGTGTCGCCAGTCACAAACGCATCGAAGCGAGGAAATGCTTTCGTTATCCGCTCATAGAGCATGGAGGGGACTGTAGGCTCGCACAAGCTGTACACAATTGGAAACGCCTGTGAGGTGACATCTGGATACCATTTTCGCCAGCCGGGATGGGAGCGGTCGTACATTGCGTACGAACGGCGCAGGCGGCTGTACATGCCGGCAATTCCGGCCTTGCAGGCGGCGGCGCGCACAGAAGCCTCCTGTGCCAGCAGCGCATTGCCGAGCGAGGCAAACAAGTAGTGCGCGTCATCCAGTCCTTTAGCGACCTCGCAATTGTCCATCAAATATTTGACGCGAAACGAATGTTTGGCCCAGGTCAGGCCGTCTGTTTGCTGCAGCCGGGCAATCCCTTGCAGCAAGTACGCGAGCACGTCCTGATTGGCTTCGAGCCAGGAGCAATCGCCTGTGCTGCGGGTCCACTCCGCGACGACAGAGAAAAAAGTCGCGTGGTAGCTGTCTTCGCTGTCGGCTGCCCCCGTGTCGAGCTCTTGTCCGCGATCGAGGCGAAAGTCGTTGATGTAACCGTCCGCATTCAAATGCTGCACATACCAATCCATGTAAGCGCGGACCGCCTCCCACTCTTGTAGCCGGACAAGCGCGATCAAGGCCAGATTGGTAAAATACGGATTGATCTGATCCCGGCCAGGTCCCAGCAGAAAAGCCCCGCCAGGAAGCTGGCAGGACAAAAGATAGTCACGTTGATGGGCAAGCAGATCGCTGCGGGCGTCGTACATAGAGGTGTGGCCTCCATTCTCAGGTGAACGTTGTCACCAATTTTACGCCGTATTCCATCCAGTGCAAAGCCCGCATGTACGAGGCGGCGTCAATCGCAGGCAGTTGTGCGGGCTTTTCCACCTCCTGATGCCATTTTTCGTCCCGGAACCAGTCGACGCCATCGGCGGGCGCGTGCTCGACGTCAGCCCAGACGGCGTGCAAGGAGGGACTGTACAGCTTGGGCTGTCCGGGCATTAGCTGGTCGCCCTCCAGTCGCAGCTCGTAGCCTTTGTCCGCTTGCCTAGAGCGGCGGCGCGGGGTAAACAGATGCGGCCAATAGTCTGCGCGCGAGCCGGTATGCCGGATGCGCGTGCAAAACGTGCGCATTTTTTCCAGCCGCTGGCGATCTGCGAACAAAAGCTGGTACAAAGTCTTCCCGATGGCGATGCGCTGGATGAGATCCGGAAAATGATGGACGTTCACTCCGGCGATACTCAGTCTTTTGTCAGTAGGGTGCGCCTTGTAGGGAAACAAAATCTGGTTGAGAGAAAAAAGCGATTGCGTAAAAAACGCATACGTGGAAAAAATGCGTTTCATCGTAAACGGTTTATGTACGACGCGCTGCTCAATGTACTGCTGTTCGTTGACGATCAGGGCGCGCGTGAGCCGCGAGCTGTCGCCTGACGCGAGGAACTCCTGCCAGTACGGCTGCATGAATACGGAGACGCCAAGTGGTGCGAGCAGTGAAGTCAAATCCTCGCCACGCCGCTTCATCTCGGCATACAGGAGCAGTTGCGGGTAGGCATCGTAAAAAATCAGCCAGTTGCTTCGTTCCAGCATCCAGAAAAACGGCTCGATTTCCGCTTCGTCCAAGATGGCGGGAAGCCATTCGCCTTTCAAATCGGTCATGTTCCAACCGCCGTTGCGCGAGACGAGGTGGGCGAGCAGCGCCCAGTGGACTTCCTCATGCTGGCGGTAAAAATTGAGATACGCCTGGGTGCGGGTGACGTTGTTGCGGTTGGCGATGTCCGTTTGCCGCCTGATCTGGGCGACGAGTCCTTGGTGGTCGAGAGAAGTAATCGTTGTCATGGTCATGAATGCTCCTTGCCTTTTGCCATTGGAACAGGCCAGCGAGGGGAAATGGGGAAATGCTTTAGTTGTTGAGAGGGTGAAAAAAGCAGGTCATGAAAAACGACCCGCTTTCGTTTCAACCAATCATTTCCAGGACCAGAAGCCGAACGAGCAATTTTTCCTTGGCTTCTTCCCACGATTTGGCGAAGATGACAACATGCTCGGATTGAAACTGGGTTTCTGCGACAAACATGCCGTCCTGTTCGTAAATGTTCATAGATGATCGTCCTTTCCGCTGCCTTTCAAGCATTGTATGCTATCATCAGAGAGATGATGCATACAAAAGTGCTGGAAAAAGCAAGCAGGAAGGTGGAAACACGGTGAGAATCAAGCTGACGAAGGAAGCTGTAGACCAATTGCAAAAAGCGACGCGACCGGTGCGGATCAACGGCGAGCTGGTAGGCGGCTGTGGAATGACGGTCGAATACGCGCTCTGGCTCGATGAGGCGACACCGCAGGATCAGGTGATACAGGTCGAGGGGATGACGCTGTTGCTCGACCCGGAGACGATCGCGTACATCGGCTCGGAGGCGCTGACGATTGACTACCGTCCGCAGCAAGGCTTTCGCCTGGTCACGCCTGAGCAAATCGTGGCTTACGGCCTGTCGCTCAAAGAGCGCTGGGGCTGACGTTTTTACTTGGGCAAAAATTGCAGGATGAACGCGAGAATCCCGGCAGCGATGAGCGGGCCGACTGCGACGCCGCGGAAAAACGTGACGCCGATGATCGTTCCGAAAAGCAGTCCCGTGACGATCAACGGATTGCCAGCCATCAGCGCCGTTCCTTTTCCCGCCAGATAGGCGACGAACACGCCGATGACGACGGCCAGCACCGTTTGCCAGTGGGTGAACAGGTCCAGCATGGAGGCGGGAGTGATTTTTCCGCTCGCAAGCGGCGTGAGAATGCCGATCGTCAAAATGATGATGCCAATCTGCAAGCCATGCTGCTCAAGCACCGGGAAAAACCGTTCCAGCGACAGAAGCCGCATCAGCAAAAGAAGCGCTACCGCGATCGAGACGGTCGCATTATTTCCCACGATGCCGAGCGCAAGCAAAAGCAGCAGCGCAAGATTGATGACGTCCATGGCGATTGTGCTCGCTTTCGTTTTTGCCAGTAGTATATCCAGACGCGGCGGGGCTCGTGTTCGGCCAACAAAAAAAGAGATCAGCATGCTCATCGGCGCTGATCTCTTTTTTCGTTAGTCGTACCAAAGTTCCAGCATGCCGACCGGAAAGCCGGTCTGCTCGTCCGAATCAGGAAAGCGGCCCCAGGCAAACACGCCGTTGAAATAATCAATGGTAAACGGCTGATCGTAGTTGGCGACACTGTACTTTCCGCCAATGCGAAATTCTCCCGTCCCCAAGTAATACGACTTCGCCATGAAATACTTTTGCGTAATAATGGCAAGCTGTGACTCGTCACCCAGTTTCTTTTTCTCCTCGGCTTCCACGTGCAGGCGTTCCATCTCCTCCTGCAGCTCAGCGAGAGTCATTTGACTGTACAAACGCAACGGACTGCCTCCTTTCCATACAGGTATATTGTAGCAAAAGACAGGGGAAAAGGCGATGGATGGAGAATGCTCTAACGGGAATGGAGGAGAAGAAAACAATGACACGATTTGACTTGACTGGAAAAAAAGCAATCATTACCGGAGCGGGCAGGGGCATCGGAAAAGCGCTGGCTGTCGGTCTGGCGGAGGCAGGCGCACAGGTTGCGGTCGTCTCCCGAACCGAGTCGGACTTGCAGGAAGTCGTGCAAGCGATTGAGGCAAATGGCGGGGTAGCTTGTCCGATCGCAGCGGATGTGACGGAAGCAGGGGCGGCGGAAAAAGTCGTAGCCCAAGCCCTGGACGCTTTGGGCGGCTTGCATATCCTCGTGAACAACGCAGGCATGAACATCCGGAAAAAAGCCCATGAAGTGAGCGAGGCAGAGTGGGATCGCATCATGGACCTGAACCTGAAGGCGGCGTTTTTCTTGAGCCAGGCTGCCGCGAGGACGATGTGCGAGCAGCGCTACGGACGGATCGTCAACATCGCGTCTGTCGCAGGGCTTGTGGCGCTGCGCACGGGAGTGGCCTACGGAGCGAGCAAGGCAGGCGTCATTCAGATGACGCGCGTGCTTGCGCTGGAGTGGAGCAAATTCGGCGTCAATGTCAACGCGATTGCGCCGTGGTATTTCCGCACGCCGCTGACGGAAGCGCTGTTGAATGACGAGGCGTTTGTGCAAGAAGTGTTGCAGCGGACTCCAAGCGGACGGATTGGCGATGTGGAAGATTTGGTTGGCCCTACGATTTTCCTTTCGTCCGATGCGGCTGCCTACATATCCGGTCAAACGATTGCGGTAGACGGCGGAATGTCCGTGTACGGCTTTTGACGATTCGCCATGAAAAAGGAGACGGCAACCATGAATATGCGCATCGCAAGCGCCAAAGACGCACCGATTTTGACTTCGCTCATGCACGCCGCGTTTCAGGCGGCGGTTCCGCCATCGAGCGCCCTTTCGGAGACGGTGGAGGATGTCGCGACACAACTGGCAGAGGGGAGAGAACAAGCGGCCATTTGCTGGGAGGACGATCATCCGGCAGGGATGGTGCGGTTTTTAGTGGAAAGCTGACTCGCTTTACTTTTTTTCGGCTCTCCGTCGATCCTTCCCGGCAAGGCAGAGGAATCGGCCGTTCGATCATTCGCTGGCTGGAAGCGTGGGCGGCCCAAAACGGAAAAGCAGCGTTGACTTGCCGAGTGAGGATGGAAATGGAAGCAAACATGAGGCTGTACCGTTCGGAAGGCTTCGTGGTGACGCAGGAGGAAATCGTGCAAAGGGAAGGGACGACAGGCATCCCTACTGCGCATATGCGAAAAACCATCGGTAACTAGCAAAAAAAGGGGCATTCCCGCAGGGGGAATGCCCAATTATTTGGGGGCGATTGAGAAAAGGCACGATTGGCGCATGTGACTGGATTGCTCTCACCCAATACAGTCAATCAGCCAGCTACTGTTAGCGTAGGCATACGTAGATGGAACACTTCGATCTACCCATGCTTACGTTAAAGAAGTCATTCTAGGAAGAACATCGTACTTTTTCTCAATGCGTTGAAAAAGTGCTTACACTGACAAGATATCAGCTAAAAGTAAAATTGTGATAAAATGAAAATAAAGTATTATTAAATTTTTCGCGATTAACGGGCAAAACGGTGGTTGCCGATCACGACTGTCTGGGGCCTGGACCAGATCCATTTGGATGTGGCGGTATCAGGATTGAAGAAGTAGAGGGAGCCATTGGTCGGATCCTTTCCATTCACCGCATCCGCGACTGCCCTTCTGGCGCTCTCATTTGTTTGGGACGAGAGTCTGCCGTTACGGACTGGCGAAAACGCGTTGGGAGCGAAAATGACCTCCCGTACCGTATTTGGAAATTGTGAAGAAGCTACCCGATTCAATACGACAGCGGCAATCGCTACCTGTCCCTCATACGGTTCACCCCGGCCTTCCGCATAGACCAACCGGGCAAGCAGTTCCATATCCCTATCTGAAATTTTTCCTTTTCCATGCCGAATCACTTTGCGGCGATCGTCCCGGCTGACTTGGACAGAATCGCGCTTTACTTGTGTGGCAGGGATAGCAGTTTTTGTTTCCTTTTTGGCAGCCTGTACGGGAGCCGCTGTGGCTTGTACCGGAACAGGCGCTGTTTTCTTCACGTGAGGTGCCGAAGCGCTCGTCGGCGTGACGAACAGGCACAGAAGAAGCAAGGCAAAACTGTTGAGAAAGAAGAAAAAGCGCATTCGCGCTTCTCGTGTCTTCATGGTGAGAACCACTCCTTTTCGCTTTTTGCTTTTGATTGCGGAAGCGAATCGGGTCTTTAGCAAGTCTAGCGGGAATGGTTGGATAGCGCAAGAGGAAATTGGTCCCACGGTACTATTTACTAAAACAGAAAGTTGTGAAAATGAGAGGGGCGAAAAGCAGCAGATGCTTGTATCTCCTGTGCTCTCAAAGCAAAACACCACTGTGCAAGCACAGTGGTGTTTTGCTGTTCTAGTCTGAAAGTCTTACTTTTCGGTAATGGTTACGGTGTTGATTTTGATCGGTTGCTCCGGCACGCTCAGTTCGCCCGTTTGCGGATTTTTCTTCACTTTCGTGCCCGCAATTTTTTGCACGACATCCATTCCGCCTACGACTTTTCCGAAAATGGTGTAATTCGGTACGTTTTCCAAACCTTCTACATCTTTTCCGGAACCGATGAAAAATTGGCTGCCGTTTGTGTTGCGTCCAGCGTTAGCCATCGCGACCACGCCGACTTCGTATTTGTGGCCGTTTTTCAGCTCGTCCTCGAACGTGTAGCCAGGGCCGCCGGTTCCGTTGCCCAGCGGATCGCCCGTCTGGATCATGAAATCTTTGATGACGCGGTGGAAAGTCAGACCGTCGTAAAACTTGTCTTTGGCCAAAAAGACGAAGTTGTTCACGGCAATTGGCGCGTCTTTGGCGAACAGATCAATCGTAATGTCTCCCATTGTAGTGGAGATTTTCGCTTGATAAGTCTTGTTTTTGTCGATCTGCATGGCAGGAGCTTTGTCGTACTTTTTCTCGCCAGTAGGGCCTGGAGGCTGGGCAGGCTCCTTGGAATCAGGTTTTGCAGTTGGCGTAGTCGGCTGAGTAGGCTCTGTCGGAGCCGTTTCGTTGCTTGCACTGGAACAACCCGTAACCAAGGCGATTGCCATCAGACATGTGAACAGGGTCATGAAAAACTTTTTCATCTTGTGCACCTTCCTTTGTTTCTTACCTATTGGGTAGTTCGGTTTCGAATTATAGCACAAATGGACAGGCAAATGCCAATCAGCTAGTCTGTCCAGCTTCTGGCATGGTATGATGGTAGAAAAAGGGTGATCGACGTGGGCGAACGATTCGAAACGACTACCGTGCATATTGGACACGCGCCTCTGAGGCAAGCGGAGAGCAAGTCTACCCCGATTTACCAGACATCTGTTTTTGCCTTCGATAGCCTGGAAGAAGTCGAAAAGTACTACGCGGGCGAAGGCGAATATTTGTACACGCGCAACGGCAATCCGAACCAGGCCGAGCTGGCTTTTGCCGTTGCCCGTCTGGAGCAAGCGGAGGCGGGGGTCAGCGCGGCATCCGGCATGGGGGCGATCATGGCTGGCTTGCTTTCGATCCTCTCCCCCGGCGATCACGTTCTCGCCTCTCACGAAATATACGGAGGCACTTACGCGTTGCTGCAAAAAGAACTGTCGCGTTTTGGCATCGAGCTGGAGTGCATCGTGCTTGACGAGGGGACCCATTTGGCGAGCCGCGTACGGCCTACGACAAAGCTGTTTTTCGTGGAAACGATTACCAATCCGCTGCTCACGGTGGTCGATCTGCCTTCCTGGATTCGCCAGGCAAAAGAACTCGGCCTGTTTGTCATGGTCGACAATACGTTTGCGACGCCGTATCTCGTCCAGCCGATCACCTTTGGCGCGGATTTGGTCGTGCACAGCGGAACCAAGTACATCGGCGGGCACAGCGACGTGACGTGCGGTGTGCTGGTCGGAAGCCGTCCGCTCATCGAGCGCGCGACGGAAATCGTCGTCAATTACGGCGCGTCCCTCAGTCCGTTCGAAGCGTGGCTGGCGGCGCGCGGGCTGAAGACGTTGGCGGTCCGAATGGAGCGGCAATGCGACAATGCGCGCGAAGTGGCCAGGTTTTTGCAAAGCCATCCGGCTGTCAGCCGCGTCTACTACCCGAGCCAGGAGGCGACGTCGTTTTTCGCCAGACCGAAGCAAGGGGCGATGGTGTCGTTTGCGCTTCGGGATGAGAGTGAGATTTACGAGTTTTACCGGGCCCTGGACTGGATCCAGTTCGTGCCGTCTCTGGCCGGAGTAGAGACGAGCGTTTCCCATCCGGTTACGACCTCGCATCGCGCTTTTTCCGAGGAACAGCGGCAGGCGACCGGGATTACGATGGGACTGGTCCGCATGTCTGTCGGGATCGAGGCCATCGACGACATTTTGAGCGAGCTTGGCCGTGCTTTAGGGAAGTAATTGAAAAAAGGATGGTCCGTTGTAACTTCTTGACGGGCCGTTCGTATAACTTAAATAGGATGGAGCCGGGAGGAATGGCGTGCTTGTATCCCGGCTCGATGCAACAAAATGGGAGAAACCGAGGAAACCGCAATGGGAATGGCGATAAAGCGTTCCGCGCAACCATCGGACCCAGCATCTGGAGACTATTACGAATCTCGTCCTTTTACCGAACTGTACGACGAGTATTTCGACCGCGTGAACCGTTATTTGCGCTGCCGTGTCCAGAGTACGTGGGATGCCGATGATCTGACCACCGTGGTCTTTTTGAAAGCGCTGGAAAAATTCGATCAATACAGCAGAACGAGTCCGTTTGCCTCCTGGATATTCCGTATTGCTCACAATACATACGTGGACTTTATGCGAAAAAACAGGGAGCTTCCCGTCGACCAGGAGGACTTTTTGGGAAGCGAACCGGATGATACGTGGCAGCCGGAACGGCAGGCGTTGACCAACGAGGAAATTCGTCTGCTTCGTGACCGGCTGGACTTGTTGTCGCAGGATCAGAAGGATGTCCTCATGCTTCGCTATTTTGCCGACCTGAAAATCAGTCAGGTCGCTGAAGTGCTTGGCAAGACAGAATCGAGCATCAAAATGATCTCCTATCGGGGCTTACAAAAACTTCAGAAGATGTACGAAAGGGGGGACTCCGAATGAGAGAGGAGGAGAAATACCCCCAAGGTCACAATGACGATCAGACTGTAGCTCAACTCCTGACCCATTTGAAGCGTATGCGCCGTTCTGTCCCTGTCAACTACCAGTTGAAGGCTGATTTGAGAAAGCAGTTGCTGGAACGAATGAAAGAACTGGAAGCAAAAAAAGGGCAGGCTCAAGGAGGACAACAGCCGTGGAAGAGACGCAAGCTGCTCTGGATTAGCTGTGCGGCGCTGGTTGTTGCGCTGTCCGTCGGGGTTTGCCTGTGGTGGGGCAGAGGTGCCGTGACGATCCAAAAGCATGAGGTGCTCACTTTGCCTGCCGAATCGTCTGTGGAACAGGTGGATATCGACAGGTCCGCGACACAGATTGCCTACATCGCCCATCAGTCCGAGCTGCGGACGCTTCCGATCGACGGCGACACAAAGCCTGCCACTGTCAAATTGCCTCCGACAAAAGGCAAGTACGTGGCGGTGGCCTGGTCGAACCAGGGCAAGCAAATCGCGGTTGTCGAGCAGGCCGAGCAGATGTCCCGGCTGTGGATCGTGGAGCTGCCAACGGCGTACAGCATGGGCAGCAGTCGTCTTTTAAAGGAAGAAGAAGGCGTCGCCTACAGCTCTCCAAGCTGGTCGCAGCATGACGACTCGATTGCCTATACCCGCTCGAAAGGCGGCAATGACGAAATTTGGGTCAGCAGCACCATTTCCTTTCAGGAATGGAAGCTGACCGAGGGCTCGCAGCCGGAATGGTCCCCAGATGGACGCTTTTTGGCGTTTCGCAAGGAAGGGGCCGTGCAGGTCATGGAAATGCGCACAGGGCTGATTTCGATGCTCGGACAAGGCCAGTGGGCTTCCTGGCGCTCCGAGCAGGAGCTGACCTATACGCAGCCGGACGGCCAGTTAATGGTAGCCAACGTGGGAGACGAGCCTTTCGTGACAAAAGAGCTGCAACTGCGCAACCAGCATGCTGCCGAGCTGATCCGCGGGAATTGGGCGGCAAAAGGAAAGCAAATCTTGCTTATTTCGCGTGAAAGTCAGCCGCGGGAGCTGGTTGTTTCACTGGCGTCACGATAACGAGCGGAGGAACAAGCATGAAATGGAAATGGATGTTGGTCTTTGCGGTCGCCTGGTTCGGCCTGGGCTTTGCGGGACAGCCGGCGCTGGCGGAGAACAACATGGATATAGAAGTGAATTTGCCTTTGGGCGGCATCGTCAAGTACGAATCATGGGTGCGGCTCGGTGTGACGATCACCAGCCAGGAAACAGACATCTCGGGCTTCGTGGAGCTGTCGCGAAAGCCTCTGTCCAAAAATTTGCGGCAATCGAACTTTCGTCGGCCAGTCAAGCTGGAACAAGGCAAGAGCACGACGCTGTTTTTCGACTTGCCGATGCAAATCTTGCTCGATAACTGGTACGTTCACGTCACGCAAAACGGACAGGTCCTAAAATCCGAAAAGCTGCGCCTCCCTTATCCGAAAGACGGGCAGACGATCGGCGTCGTGGATGAGGGCGGAAACGCGTTTCATTTTCTCGCGGTGAACGCCTCCCAATCGAAAATGAATCGGCCGATCTCGGTGCAAAACTTGACTCCGGACATGCTTCCGGACCAGTCGTGGATGTACGAGAGTCTCGACGTGCTGGCGATTAGCGGCAAGCAAGGAGCGTTGATCGACGACGCGCAGCTTGCCGCGATCAAGGAGTGGATCAAGCTGGGAGGAGTCGTCATCCTGTCGGCAGGGCCGGGGCAGGATGGACTGGTGCAAAGGTTCGCGGACATTTTGCCGATTCAGGCGGGACAAAAAGGGAGCGTGCCACTTGCAGAGGCGCTACGCACGTATGCAGGTGACAAGCCCGCCCCGCCCGGCAAGCTGGGCGTGTACAACAAGGAGCTGCCGCTATATGTCGCGAAAAAGAGCGGCCAAGGAGTTTTTCTGTTCGTCAACTACGATGTGACCGCTGAGCCGCTGGCTTCCTGGCAGCACAATTTGCCGTTGTGGCAAAACGTCATGGTCCAGCAAGGCGTGACGACTGTGTTGGAAAACAAGCGCTATTTCGACCAGATGTCGCGTTCTTTGTTGGAGCTGAGCAAAAAAATCCCCGACGTGCAAACTCCGCCTCCTGTCTGGATGGTGGTCATGTGGGGCGGCTATGTGCTTTTGGTGGCGCCGCTGGCTTATTTCGTGCTGAAAAAAGCCGGCAGACGGGAATGGGCGTGGGGAATCATTCCGGGAGCGGCCATTCTGCTGACGGTCGGGATTTTCGCGATCGGAAAGCCGCTCGTAGTGAAAACGAACGTCAGCTACACGATTTCGGAAATCAGCGTTTTGGATGAAAAGTTGGCCAAAGTGCGAACCGGGACTACTTTTTTGGCAGTCGACAAGGACGGCTATGACGTGATCGTGGAGCCGTCGATTGTCGCTGTTCCGTTGACGCAGGGCCGAAACGACTACGAGCCGGAAGGAATAACAGACGGTTCACGGCTGTTGTCTTACCGCAATCTGCCGTACCTGACTCCGAAACAGGCAATCGGCTTTGGCGTCATGCACGACATCGGCGCGTTTGAGGTGGATGTGCATGTCGAGGAGAACAGGCTGGTCGGACAGGTGAAAAACAACACGGTGTACTCCTACGAGCAGTCGTTTCTCGAGGTCGGCTTGCAGCGTATTCCGATTGGCGCGCTGAAAAAAGGAGAAGAGAAACAGATTGACGCCGTGCTGGAGTCGCTGTTTATGCCGCGGGATCAGCAGCAGGACGAACAAGATTCGCCCGAAAAACGGCGCAAAGAAATGCAGGAGAACATCATCGGCTATGCCCAGGGCGGCCAGGTGCGGCTGATCGGGATTACGACAGAGCCGGTTCCGCTGATGAAAATGCAGGAGCCGCATCAGGCTCACTACTGGAATGTCGTCAACCAGACGGTCCAACTCCAGCCGCAAGCCGAAGGAGATGTGATCCTGCCGTACGGACTGCTCAATGCAGAGCTGTTTGAAGCGAGCGGCGACTACGAATCGAACTCGGGCTACCTCTGGCAGCTCGGAAAAGGAAGCATTACGTTTGAATTGCGGACGGACGCGACGAACCTGGAGTTGAAGCGGTTGCTTGTTCCGCTTGACCACAGTTCGTACCGCCCGTTCCGAATCGAGTACTTCCACCAGAAAAGCGGGAAGTGGCGGACGGTGGAGCACGGGACAAAGCTGGTGCTGGAGCAAGAACTTCAGGATGCCTTGACAGCCAACCGCACGCTGTTGCTTCGTTTTTCCAACAGCACAGCTTCGCGCCTGTCGCTGCCAACGCCGTTTTTCCAGGTTGAAGGGGTGAGAAAGTGGTAATTGAAACCGTGCATCTGGGGAAGCGCTACGGTACCCTGCAAGCTTTGTCAGACTTGAATCTGTCCATCGCGCCGGGAAAAGTGTTCGGCTTCATCGGCCCGAATGGCGCCGGAAAATCGACGACGATGCTGATTTTGTCCACGCTGCTGGAACAGAGCGAAGGCGAAGCGTACGTCTGCGGCTACAACGTTCGCAAGGACCCGGCCAGCGTGCGCCAGTCGCTCGGCTACATGCCCGACTTTTTTGGCGTGTACGACAACTTGACGGCTGTGGAATATTTGGAGTTTTACGCGGGCGCCTTTAAAATCCCGGCGCGCAAAAGACGCTCGCTCGTAGCCGACCTGCTGGAGCTGGTCAACCTGGCGCACAAGGCGGATGCGTTTGTCGATTCCTTGTCGCGGGGGATGCAGCAAAGGCTGGGGCTGGCGAGATGCCTCGTCCACGATCCGGCGGTCCTGATTCTCGACGAACCGGCGTCTGGCCTGGACCCGCGGGCGCGCATCGAGCTGCGGGAGATTATCAAGCAACTGCGCGAGATGGGCAAAACGATTCTCATCAGCTCGCACATTTTGCCGGAGCTGGCCGAGCTGTGCGATGATATCGGCGTGATCGAAAACGGGAAACTGATCGCGTGCGGCTCTGTCCACGAAGTAAGCAGCAGAGAGACAGGCGGAAGCGTCATGCAGCTTCGCGCGCTGCGCAACCTCGACAAAGCGGCGCTGCTGTTGGAAAGCTCGCCGCATGTGAACCATCTGGAGGAATACATGGGCGGCTTCCGCTTTTATTTTCAGGGCGCCGAGCAGGAAAAGGCCGACCTGTTGCAAGAGCTGATCGACGAGCAGGTGGCGGTCGTCTACTACGGTGACGCGAAGAAAAACTTGGAGGACGTTTTCATGGCGATTACGGAAGGAGTCGGTATGGAATGAACGGCTTCCTTTTCAACCCGATTCTCGTCAAGGAAATGCGCGAGCGGTTTCGCTCCCGGAAAACGGTGTGCATCCTGGCGATTTACCTGCTCATCATGGGCGGGATTCCGCTTGGTTTTTTGCTGACAGATACGTTGCGGGCAGAGGCGCTGGGCGAGAATCGCAACCTGTTTCTCATATCGGCGGCGATTCATTATGCGATGGTCTGCTTTGTCGCGCCTGCCCTGACGGCGGGGGCCATCAGCGGCGAGCGCGAACGGCAGACGCTGCACATTTTGCTGACGACGCAGTTGTCGCCTGCCACGATTGTGTGGAGCAAGCTGATTACGTCGCTGGCTTTTTCCACGCTGTTGCTCGTCGCCTCCATGCCGCTGTACAGCATTGTCATGCTGTACGGCAGCGTGTCGCCGGAGCAGATGGCGCAGTTGATTCTGTTTCTGGCCGTCAACATTTTCTTTTTGGGCTCGCTTGGGCTGTTTTGCTCGACATGGATCAAACGCACCTCGATTAGCACGATTACTTCGTACGGGATCGCTTTCTTTTTCGTCGTCGGAACCGGGCTGCTCTTTTTCTTCATCGGCGAATGGCTACAGCAAAGCTACCCGGACATGTACCCCGATCAAGGCGTCTGGAATTTGCCGGAGCTGCAAGTGCTGGCGGGGATGAATCCGATCATCGTCCTGTTTGGCATACTGGGAGAGACGCTGGACCACTCCGAGCAGCTCGCCTTTTCGCCGTGGCTGTTTTTTTCCTGCTTTTACGTCGTGCTGGCGCTATTGCTGATGGTGTGGAGCGCGTATTTGCTCAAGCCGATCCGGCGAAAATGGTGGAGTTGGAAGAAATGGTCTGTTCGTGTAAAATAAAGGGTGTGTGTCGGAAAAGGGAGGGCTTTTTGTGAGCAAACAGGAAGAAGTGCAAATTATTGATTTTGAAGAATTGCTCAGATCGATTGAGAGTCGTCTCGCTTCTGCGGGCATGTACGTGCAGCGTGAAGCGATCATTACGATTCTGCAAGCCGAGGAAGCGTTTTTGCTGGAAAAAGGCGTGCTTCAAGAGTACAGCGAGTAAAAAGCGGACAACCTGCCATGACGGTAGGTTGTTTTTTATAGCGGGAAGGTTTGCCCGGAAAAAAGAGGAAAAGCGTCTTCTGTGGTGAATTTGTCCATATCCTTATGACAGAAGAGGTGAATGGTTGTTGCGTGCACAAGGCGTCGAGGCTGGGGTGCTTTCACCCAAAGAGGAATGGTTCCACATTATTCAAAACGTACATAATCATATTTTTACCTTTATCCGGAATGAACAAGACGAATTTGTCCTGGATCTGTCGGAAGGCAAGCTCGCGTATGAGTTTGGCGTTGACACGGAAAAATTAAAAGGAATGCGCGCAGAAGATATTTTACGCCAGTACGGGATCGAATCGATCATGCCTTACTACCAGCTCGCTTTCGCTGGACAGACGATCGAATACGAGCTTGCGTTTGGTGAACGCTACTTTTCCTCCGTCCTGACGCCGATTTGCCGCAATGGCATCGTCACTGAAATCATAGGCTCTGCCACAGAGATTACGGAATACAAGCAGATGAAGCAGCAGATGCAGGAGGCAGAAGAGCTGTACCGCAGTCTGGTCGAGGATACACTGGTCGGCGTCTACATCGCGTATGTGGACGAGCCGGGGTTTGTTTACGTCAACCCGAGGCTCGGCGATATTTTCGGCTACAGTCAGGAAGAACTGGTGAAAATGACCGCTTCCGACCTCGTCATCGAGGAAGAGCGGGACATTGTTCGCACGCATCAGGAGCGCAGAATCAACGGGGATCGCTCGAACATTCACTACCAGTTTCGCGGTCTGTGCAAAAACGGCAATCGGATTGATGTCGAGGTGCTGCAAAAAACGAGCACGTACAAGCAAAAGCCGGCTGTGATCGGGATTGTGCAAGATATTACCGAGCGTAAACAGGCAGAAGAGCTGGTGCGCAAGTCCGAGCTGCTGTCGGTGATCGGGCAGATGGCCGCGGGGGTGGCCCACGAGATTCGCAATCCGCTGACGTCGCTGAAAGGGTTTGTCCAACTGCTCCGGGCACACTCCGGCGGCAAGGACGAGTATTACCGGATCATGTTGTCCGAGCTGGATCGGATCGAATTTATCATCAGCGAATTTCTCGTGCTCGCCAAGCCGCAGGTCGTATTCCAGCGGAAAAGGGAGATGCAGCCGCTCCTGGAGCAGATCGTCATGATTGCCGACACGCATGCGATCATGTACAACGTCCAGATACTCACCAGCTACGCCGACAATCTGCCTGCCATCGTCTGCGAGGAAAACCAGTTGAAGCAAGTGTTTCTCAATTTGTTGAAAAATGCAGTGGAAGCGATGCCGAATGGCGGGGTCGTGACCGTGTCGGCGAGTGTCGAGGACGGGATGATGCTGATTGCCTTTACCGACCAAGGCTGCGGCATCGCCGAGGAACAACTGCTGAAACTGGGCGAGCCATTTTTCACCACGAAGCCGAACGGGACGGGGACTCGGGCTTATGGTCAGCTACAAAATCATCGCCAATCACGGCGGGACGATTTCTGTGTGCAGCAAGGAAGAGACAGGGACGACTTTCGAAATCAGATTGCCGGTGCGATAGCGCCATTCACCTGTTTGCTTCTGCCGGAAAAAAAGGTATGATGGTGTAGAGAACCAATATCAGCATAAGGACGTGAACGCATTGACAGAAGATAGCAAAGACCTCGAATTGGGCGATATCATTACGCTGGACGATGAAAACGGTGAACCGTTGGGTGATTTTGAAGTAGTGGCGATGTTCGACCTGAACGGTAAAGAATATATTGCCTTGACGGAAGCGCTCGAAGACGAGGAGGCCGAAGAAGAGCTGGATGAAGAAGTAGACATCTTCGTATTCCAGATCGACGGCGGCGAAATGGTTCCATTGGAAGAAGACGAAGAAAGCGCTGTGTACGCGAAGCTGAACGAGGTTCTGGAAGGCATTGAACTGATCGACAAAGGCGAATAATCGTGTGCCCGCGTTGTTGCGGGATGCTCGCAAGCGTAAAAAAGCCACTGCCTGGTTTGAACAAACCGGCAGCGGCTTTTTTGATGGGCAGATCAGTCGTTCATTTTGATGATGTTGTCTTTCAGGTCGCGGACGACCAAAAGGCAGGTGTAGTCCGTTTCTTGCAGCTCCCTGACCAGCGCGGAGCATTCATCCTTGGTCAGCCCGAGCTTTTCGAGCCGGGTGCGCAGCTCCTCGCCGCCGTTGTCGAAGAAGTGGGCTTTGCTGTCGATGTCGCCTACAGCACTTTCAAAATGCGTACTGTATTTATAAAAATTGTCGCGTTGATTCGAGTGGTTTTTATCGGGATTCCACTTCAACACCCAAATGTCATCCTTATGATAGCCGGACGAGTTCAACGCCTGAATGTCCGAAACCAGCTCCTGATCGTACCGATGAAACTTGACAAACGGCTTGGTCGCACTTATCAACGTTATTCCCCCCTATGTCGCCTCAGGAATCGATGCTCTAATAGGTTGCCCGCCCGCGCGGTATAGATGAATGGAAATAGTTGCGTGCGCGATGTCGGAAGAAATTGCTTGAACGAGCAGGGATTTTCCAAAACGAGCAAGAAATAAAGTAAAGAGCGCAGGCGGGGACTGGTTTCGCTTTGACCTCGCTTTGCTGCAAATGCTACACTAATGACGAAGCGTCATATGCTTGGGCTAAACGGTTTCGGCCTGACGCCAGTGGATACGGGGAATACTGTGCAGGATCGGCCATCTCGCTAGGGGCGGGGTGGTTTTTTTGCCCCATTTTGTGACTAGCGTTGAATACTATGGGAAGCATACGGTACAATAGCGATTAAGTGTTCGCTTTTTTTGTGAAATATTCCCTTTCGGACGGAAAGGATGTTTTCCCAAGAGCAAGGCGATGACCTGTGCGGTTACCAAAACGAAAGCCTGTTTTGGACGCTTTTTCGAAAAGTAGAGGGGAGAGCGCGATTGAAGGAAACAGACACACTACATACACTGACCTATACCGAGGAAGATATCCAGGTACTGGAGGGCCTGATCGCCGTCCGCAAGCGCCCTGGGATGTACATAGGCTCGACCGGAAGCAGAGGTTTGCACCATCTCCTGTGGGAAATCGTCGACAATGCCAAGGATGAGGCGTTGGCTGGCGTCAATGATACGATCATCGTCACGTTGTACAAGGATGGCAGCGTCAGCGTCGAGGACCACGGTCGGGGAATTCCGACGGGGATGCACAAGACGGGACGGCCCGTTCCGGAAGTCATTTTTACGACGCTTCACGCCGGAGGAAAATTCGGCGGCGGCGGCTATAAAAAAAGCGGCGGTTTGCACGGCGTAGGCTCCAGCGTCGTCGTGGCCTTGTCCAAGTGGCTCGAAGTGGAGATTCACCGCGAAGGCAAGATTCACAAGCAGCGCTTTGCCTACGTAGTCGACGAAAAAGGCACCGAGCACGTCGGCAAGCCCGTTACAGACCTTGAAGTGACCGGAACGACCAAAAGGACAGGTACGACTGTGCGCTTCCTGCCGGACGAGGCAATATTTGGAAGCGCGCGCTTTGACTACGAGACGATTCGCGATCGTTTCCGGGAAACGGCGTTTTTGCTCAAGAAACTGCGCATGGTGCTGATTGACGAGCGCGGCCCGGAGAAGAAGCGGGAAGAATTTTACTTCGAGGACGGTCTGAAGTCGTACGTCTCCTATTTGAATGAGGGGAAAAACACGCTGCACCCGATCGTTTATTTTGAAGGGGAAAAAGACAACGTCTACGTCGAGCTGGCTTTTCAGTACAACGACGGCTACGCGGAAACGCTCGTCTCCTACGTCAACTCGATCGTCACGACAGACGGCGGTACGCATGTCACCGGATTTCGCAACGGAACGACCCGGATTTTCAACGAGTTCGCGCGGAAAAAAGGGTATTTGAAGGACAAAGATCCCAACTTGACAGGAAATGATTTGCGGGAAGGTTTCCTCGGTGTGCTGTCATTGCAAATGGCTGATGTCCAGTTCGAGTCCCAAACCAAGGACAAGCTGGGCAACGAAGAAGCGCGGGCGATCGTCGAGCAAATTGTCTCCGAGAAGCTGGGCTTCTTCCTCGAGGAAAATCCGGAAATAGGCAAGCTTTTGATCGACAAGGCGTTGCGCTCCGCTGAAATTCGCGAGGAGCTGCGCAAACAGCGCGAAGCTCTGCGCGGAGACAAAAAAGGCAAGACGGCGAAAAAACGCAAATCCATTTCGGAAAAATTCACGCCGCCGCAATACCGGGATTCCAAACGCAATGAACTGTTTCTCGTCGAGGGTGACTCTGCGGGCGGCTCTGCGAAGCAGGCGCGCAACTCCGAGTTCCAGGCGCTGTTTTCTCTGCGGGGAAAACCGTTGAATACGGAAAAGGCCAAGCTGTCTGAAGTGTTGGCGAACGAGGAGTTCCGCACGATTCTGGAAGTGCTGGAGACGGACATCGGGGAAGACTTCGACATCGAAAACTGCGCGTTTGACAAAGTCATCATCATGTCCGATGCGGACGTCGACGGCTCCCACATCCAGACGCTTTTGCTTACGTTTTTCTTCCGCTACATGCGCCCGATGATCGCCGCCGGTCATCTGTACATCGCCCAGCCGCCTTTGTACCAGGTGAAAAAACAGGTGAAGGGCAAGCAGACGGAGTCGATCTACTGTTGGAGCGACCACGAGCTGGAGCAGGCGTTAAAACGGGTCGGACGCGGCGCAGAAGTACAGCGCTACAAAGGCTTGGGCGAGATGAACGCCGATCAGTTGTGGGAAACTACGATGAACCCGGAGACGCGAAAACTCATTAAAGTCGAGCTAGAAGACCTCGCTCACTGTGAAAAGCTCGTGACGGTTCTGATGGGGGACAAAGTGCCTCCGCGTCGCGAGTGGATCGAGAACCACGTTACCTTTGAAGTGGGAGAGGATGAATAAACATGTTGTCCAATCAGATCATTAACCAGAGCTTCGCGGAAATCATGGGCAAGCGGTTTGGGGATTACGCCAACCTGGTTATCCTCTCCCGCGCGATTCCCGACGCCCGCGATGGCCTGAAGCCAGTGCAGCGCCGGATTTTGTACGCGATGTACCAGGAAGGCAATACGCACGACAAGCCGTACCGCAAATCGGCCAAAACAGTCGGGTACGTCATGGGTACGTACCATCCGCACGGCGACTCGGCGATTTACGAAACGATGGTGCGCATGGCGCAATGGTGGAAAATGCGCCAGGTGCTCATTCAGGGACACGGCAACTTCGGAAGCCTCGACGCCGACCCGCCAGCGGCGATGCGTTACACGGAGTCGAGACTGTCCGCGCTCGCTAACGAGCTTTTGCGCGATATTGAAAAAGATACGGTCATCTTCATCCCGAACTACGACAACTCGGCGCAGCAGCCGGCCGTGTTGCCGTCGCGCTTTCCAAATTTGCTGGTGAACGGCGCTACCGGGATTGCCGTCGGCTTTGCCACCGATATTCCTACCCACAACCTGGGCGAAGTCATTGACGCGGCGATCGCGCAGATGAAAAATCCGAACATCTCGCTCGACGAACTGATGAAGCACGTCAAAGGCCCGGATTTTCCGACCGGGGGCATCGTCCAAGGGGTGTCGGGTATTCGCAAGGCGTTTGAGACAGGCCGCGGCCAGTTCATCATTCGCGCGAAGACCCACATGGAAGAGCCAAAGGGCGGGAAAGTGAAAAAGATCGTCATTTCGGAAATTCCTTTCGAAGTGGTCAAGTCCAAGCTGGTCGCGCAAATAGACGAGCTGGTGATGGACCGCAAAATCGAAGGCGCGATGGCCGTCCGCGACGAGACAGGGCGCAAGGAAGCGGAAATGAACAAGGTCCGCATCGTCGTCGACATTCGCAAGGAAGCAGATGAGCAGGCGATTCTGAATTACTTGTACAAAAACACCGACCTGCAAATTTACTACAACTACAACATGAACGTGATCCACGAAGGAACCATCCGCCAGATGGGACTTAAAGCGCTGCTCGGCGCGTATATCGACCACCAGAAAGAAGTCGTGACGAATCGCTGCAACTACGACCTTGAGCGCAAGAGCAAACGCAAGCACATCGTCGAGGGGCTGATTCGCGCCAAATCCATTTTGCGCGAAATCGTCGATACGATTATGGATTCCGAAGACCGGTCCGACGCCAAGAAAAACATCATGGAGAAGTACGGCTTCACGGATGAGCAGGCCGATGCGATTTTGAGCATCCAGCTCGCCTCCCTGACCCGGCTGGACATCGTCAAGCTGGAAAAAGAGCTTTCGACTTTGGCCAAAGAGATCGAGGAGCTTGAAGCGATTCTCGCCAGCGAGAAAAAGCTGATTCAGGTCATCACAAGCGAGCTGAACGAAATCAAGAAAAAGTACGCCGAAGAGCGCCTGACCGAAATCCAGGGAGAGATCGAGGAAATCAAGATCGACATCGCGATGCAGATCAATGCGGAAGACTGCATCGTCACGCTCACCAACGAAGGATACATCAAGCGGACGAGTCCGCGCTCCTTCAAGTCAGTGGGCGGAACCCTGGAAACGTGCGGGGTCAAGGAAGGGGACAAGGTCCGCTACTTCGTGGAGACGAATACGTCCCATACCGCCTTGTTTTTCACGCAGGACGGGAAGTATTTCGCCACGCTCGTCAATGCTTTCCCGGACGACAAGTGGAAGGACATCGGTTCCGCGCTGGTCAACGTCATCCCGCTGGAAAAAAATCAGCGCATCGTCGGCTTTACGATCGTGGAAAACTTCAAGCAGCCGCTGTTTGTTTACCACGTCAGCAAAAACGGGCTGATTAAAAAGACCGCGCTGTCCGAGTACGAGACCAATCGTTCGAGCGCGTTGGTGGCTGCCAAGCTGAAATCAGAAGATGACGAATTTGTGCATGTATTTGTGACAGGCGAAGCAGGCGGCATTTTAGGGGCGACCCGAGACGGCATGGGCATTCGCTTCCCGCAGGGAGAAGTCAGCCCGACCGGCCGCGCTTCCAGTGGCGTTAAGGCGATTACGCTCGCGCCTGACGATGCGGTCGTCACCATGCTCCCGATTGAGGAAGAGGACAGCCGCGCCTTCACGCTATTGACAGCCGAAGGTGTGGTCAAGCGGACAGCGATTGCGGCCATTCCGCTGCAAGGCCGGGCCGGAAAAGGCGTACAGCTTATTCGCAAGCGCAAAAACCACCCGCACCAGCTTGCGGCAGTGTTCATCGACGAGACGGTGTACGCGTGGACGGCGCAAAACGAATGGACGCTGGTCGACACGAGCCTGGTCAACGTCAACGAGCAGGGCGGAATTGGTCGCCACCTGGTAGAAGGCGGCGTCAAATCCGTTGTGTTCGAAACCGTCCTGCCGACAGAGGAAGCAAAAGAAGAACCAGCAAAAGGCTCTGGAGAGGGCGAATCCGCGAGTGTGCAACCGAAGTCGACAGCGGCGCCTGTCACTTTGTTCGATCTCGAACCTGGCGAAGAGAAGGAATGATGGAAAATGGCAACTCCGTTTGAAGCTTTTGTATCCCCATTGAGCTGGCAGCAGGTGTCGCTTTTGCTCGATACCGTCCTGTATTTTGAAGACGCGCCCAAGCTGCTTTCGCTTCCGCAGGAGGAAGGCCCGAGCGTGCCTGTTCCGGTGACGGCAGACACGCTGAAAAAGATGCTGGCGAGTCTCGATGAGAACGACGCTTTTGAGCGCAAGCCATTCGCGCTTCGCTGGGAAGGCGGCGAGGATGCGGACAGCGGCCACCTCATCGTGCAACTGCCGAACAACGAAACCGTGAGACAACCCGCCGTCCTGTCGGCGTTCTCGCCTGTGTAGGCAAAAAGAGCGGATGAAGCAAACGCTTTGGCTCTCGTCCAGGCACCTGTACATGTTTTTTGTACAAGTGCCTGGACGTGCCAAAGCGTTTTTTTACGTTTTCTTACAGTTCAAAGGATTGCCAAAAGATTGGCAGATATGATACAGTTTGAACACTTCCGTTTTTTATAAACAAAGGTTAGTTACTTACCGATTGGAGGAGTAAGGAGATGGAACAAGTCATGAACAAAAAGGCTTTTTTTGACGTCATTTCTGAACGGCGATCGGTGCGTCATTACGATCCAACGGTGAAAATTTCCCGCGACGAGCTGAAAGAGATGCTGGCCGAAGCTACGTTGGCGCCATCCAGCTCCAACCTTCAGCCTTGGCGCTTCCTCATCATCGACGAGCAGGAGCTGAAAGAAAAGCTGCTGCCGATTGCGTTCAACCAGAAGCAAGTCGTCGAGGCTGCGGCGATCGTCGCCGTGCTGGGCGACTACGAGGGCTACAAGCAGGCTGAGCAAATTTACCAGAAAGCCATCGACGCAGGCTACATGACCGAAGAGGCGAAGGCGACGATGATCGCCAACATCAATCGCCGCTACGAAAATCGCGAGCGCAGTCTGATTAAGGAAATTGCTCTCGTGGATGGCGGGCTTGTTTCCATGCAGTTCATGCTCGTGGCAAAAGCGCGTGGCTACGACACGGTGCCCATGGGCGGCTACAACGCCGAATTGTTCAAAGAGGCGTTCAACATTTCCGACCGCTACGAAACCGTCATGCTGATCGCCGTGGGCAAAGCGGCGCAGCCAGGTCATCCGACCACCCGGCTCGATGTGGACGACATTACGTTCTGGAACGAAATGCCAAGCAAATAAACGGGCGTACGCACGACAGTCACGGGTCTTTTCGACCGTGGCTGTCTGTTTTTTGCCAGACAATCTTGCCCGCAGGGTAGAAATCGGGCGGGAGGGAGCGTACAATGAAACAGAAAAAGCGGAAGCGTACAGACAGAAGAAAGAAGGGTTAGGATGAATCGGATATTGGCAATCAGCGATATTCACGGGGAGCTGGACAAGCTGGAGTCGCTGATGGAGCTTGTGAATTACGATCCGCAGCACGACCAGCTCATTTTGCTCGGCGATTATGTCGACCGCGGGCCGAAGTCCAGAGAAGTCGTGGAAAAAGTGAAGCAGCTTCATGCGCAAGGGGCGATTGTCCTGATGGGCAATCATGACCATATGATGGTGAAATCGTTCGAGCAGGACCCGGTATTTATCGAGCGCTGGTTTCGCAATGGCGCCCAGGCGACGTTGGCCAGCTACGGCCACGCGGCTGCACAGACCGAATCGGGGACGCCAGCGTCTCTGGAAGTGACGCCGGAAGTGCAGGAGCACCTCGATTTTTTGGGCGAACTGGCCCATTATCACGAGACGGATGAATACATTTTTGTCCACGGTGGCGTGCATCCGCAGACGCCTGTGGCGGAAACCGACCCGTACAAGCTGATGTGGATTCGCGACGAGTTCCACAAAGGCTACCAAGGGGAAAAGACCGTCGTGTTCGGGCATACCCCGACGGAAAATTTGCACGGGAAGCACGACGTCTACTTCGGCGAAAACAACATCATCGGCATTGACGGCGGCGCTGTTTTCGGCGGGCGGTTGCATTGCCTGGAGCTGCCCAGCCGCAAAGTGTACTCGGTCGAATAAAACAACCAGTGGGAAAGGACGGCAGGCCCTAGGAAGGGCTTGCCGTCTTTTTCAGTCGCATGCCACGACAAAAAAGCGGGCCGAAGCGAAGTTTTCCAATGGAGCAAATATCTGTATAATGAGAATATTGCGAAATGATTTACCGACAAGCTGGACAACCTGCGACTTCAGCCTTGCTTCTGTCAAAAGGCGGACAGGAACCAGGAAAAAGGGGAGAGGATACCGTGACATTGAAAGTCGGCATTATCGGCTGCGGTTCGATCGCTACGCATCGCCATGCGCCTGAGTACAGCAGCAATCCGTACACACAAATCCACCTCGTCTACGACCCCAATCCCGAGCGCGCGCAAAAACTGGCAGCCCAGTACGGCGGACAAGTAGCTGGCAGTTGGGAAGAAGTCGTCCACCATCCGGAACTTGCAGCGATCAGCGACTGCTCGACAAACGAGATGCACCACATCATCACCACACAGGCGCTGCTCGCCGGGAAGCATGTGCTGTGCGAAAAGCCGATGGCGACGACGAGCGAGGGGGCGGAGACGATTCTCGCCGCAGCGCGCGCTTCGGGGAAGATTTTGATGGTCGACCACAACCAGCGCCTCGTACCCGCCCATCAAAAGGCGCGGCAACTGATCGCGGCAGGCGAGCTGGGAAAAATTCTTTCGTTCAAGACGAGCTTCGGGCATAAAGGTCCGGAGTATTGGAGCGCCAATCGGACAAAAGGCACGTGGTTTTTCAAAAAAGCGCGCTCAGCGCTCGGAGTGGCAGGCGATTTGGGCATTCATAAGGTGGATCTGCTGCGCTATTTGCTCCAGGACGAGATCGTTCAGGTCAGCGCGTTTGCAGACGTCCTGGACAAAAAAGACGAACAGGGCCAGCCCATCGAGGTGTGCGACCATATGGTATGCCTCCTGAAAACGCAGTCGGGCGCAGTAGGCACGGCGTCGTTCAGTTGGAGCTATTACGGCGATGAGGACAACAGCACGATTTTATACGGCGAGCGCGGCATCATGAAAATTTTTGCCGACCCGCAAAAGGACATCGAGGTCGTGACCGCAGGCGGCGAGCGAGCGGTTTACCAGATCGGTGCGATGCAGACCAATGACGCACAGACCAAAAGTGGCGTCATCGACACGTTTGTCGAGGCGATTCGCACGGGAACTGCTCCGGCGGTGACAGGAGAAGACGGGCTGTACGCCCTGCGCATTATCGAAGCGGCGATGGAGTCCGCTGCGACGGGGAGAAGCGTCGAGCTTTTTGTCTGATCGTAGCATGAGGGAGAAGAGCGTTGGTCACACTAGGAGGGGAGGTGTGACCGCTGTGGAAGGAAACATTCAGGTCAACGGCAAGGACTATCAGTGCGAATGCACATACGATGGCGATTCGCAGTACAACGTGCAGGTGCGAAACGGCAAAAAGGTGGTTGCGAACTATAAAATTTCGGCAGGCTCGGAAGGCGAAGTGCTGGAGTTTGCGCGCGCCCATTTTGCCGCCGACGTGGAATTGGGAAATGTGCAAGGGTAACGCTCAAGCAAGACCGCAGCTCGGGACGGCAGGGCTGCGGTTTTTTGCTTGCCACTTGTCTTCAAACGTGATACAGTGAGAATGTTTCCGAGGAAACAAAAAGGCGATTGGCAAAGGAGCTGACTTCTGAATTGGATCAGAAAACGAAAATTTGGAATCAGTGGCTCGCGCTTCTCCATAAACAGGAGGAGCAGAGCAAACGCCGCGAAGCGCTGCTCTTGCGCCTCATCCAGAACAGCATTCCCGAATACCAGCATCTGGGCAGCCTCTCGGTCACGGAGCTGCACGTCATTTCCGCGATTGGCCGAGATACCCGGATGAACGTAACGACGATTGCGCAAAACATCGGGGTCACGAAAAGCGCGATTTCGAAAATTACGGTGAAGCTGCTGAAAAAAGGGCTGCTGGAGCGCTACCAACTGGAAGACAACCAGAAGGAAGTTTTTTTCCGCCTGACCAAAGTGGGCGAGCTGGTGAACAGCATTCACGATAGCTTTCACGCGCGGCTGGAGAAAAACGTGTACCGCTTTTTGGACAACTACAGCGAAGCAGAGCTGGCGTTTGTCGCGCGGTTCATTGGCGAAGCGACAAAAGAGCTGGAAAAGAACTGGGCAGAGACGTGAAGGGAGACGGATTCGGGTTCTCCCTAACGTTTTCGTAAATTGTTTCCTTGGACACAATTATGAGAATGAGGTGAAACCGCAGATGGATGCGAAAAAAGTACTCGTCTTGTTGGGCGTGACCATTTTGCTCGGAACGTTTGCCCAAAATTTGTTTATGCCGATCCTGCCTGCCATGCAAAAGGCGTTTGCGACGAGCGAATACTGGATCAACCTGACAATCTCGCTGTTTACGGTCATGCTGGCTGTGATGCAGATCGTCTACGGGCCGCTCGTGGATCGGTTCGGCCGGAAAAAGGTGCTGATTCCGGCACTCGTCCTGTATGCGCTCGCTTCCGTCGGCTGCTATCTGGCTGATTCGATTGCTTCCTTGCTCGTTTTTCGCGCGATTCAAGGCGCAGGCTTCGCCGCGATCCCGATTGTGGCTGCCACGATGATTGGCGACCTGTTTGCGGGCAACGAGCGGGCGAATGCGATGGGAACGTACCAGATGATGCTGGCGGTAGGACCAGCCATCGGCCCGTTGCTCGGCGGCTGGATCGGGGGAGTGGGCGGACATTCGGCTGTCTTTGCGTTTTTGGCCGTAACCGCAGTTCTTTTGCTCATCGGGAACGGACTGTTGCTGCCGGAGACGAAAAACAGCCAGACAGCCGCGAGAAGCTTTCACTTGCGCGCCTACTGCGATATTTTCCGGCAGCCGACGGGAGCGGCCGTGATTTTGCTCGGCTTTGCGCAAATGTTTACGTATTACTGCTTCCTGCTGTTCATCCCCGTCGAGCTGACGCACCGCTACCACTTGTCCAGCGAGCGAATCGGTCTGTTGTTTTTGCTCACATCGGTCGTCTTTATGATTAGCAGCAAGCTGGCTGCCCGTGTGCAAAAGCGGTGGGGATCGCGCAAAGCACTCGTCTGGACAGCCGGAATGCACGCTGTTGCGACTTTTTTGTTCATGGCGGCAGCAGATGCATCGCTCGTCTTGCTCGTCGTGACAAGCGCGCTGTTCGCTCTGGCGCTCGGAATCGGGATGCCGGTGCATACTACGCTCTTGTCGGAAGTGTTTGAACAGGAACGGGCCACCGCGATTGGCGTCTACAACCTGATCCGCTACATGGGCATGGCGGCGGGACCCGTAGCGGGAGCGGCGATGTACGGAGCGGGCGGCACCTGGCTGGAGTTTGGCGCAGCGGGACTTCTGCTCGTGCTCGCGGTTCTGTTTGCCGCGAAAACGCGGGCGGGCTGCGCCTTGGCAAAAGCGCATAGCGGCAAGTTTGCCGCGTAACCTTTTCTTCCACCTGCAAATGTGCTACAACAAAGAATGACACAAAAGCGGGAGGAGCAAAAAGCATGCAACAACAACACGAGCGAGATCGGCAGCCTGCCAGAGAAGGCGCGCTGGTCGACCCCGCACAAATTCAAGCATACACAGAGGCCGAATGTTTGGCCCTTTTGCAAAAAATAGAAGAGGCACGTACCGACAGTCCGGACGAGCAGCGCGATCGGGCAGAAGCGGCGGTCCTGACCAGGCTGTCCGTTTTGCGCATGGCGAAAAAAGGCGGCTATGCGCTGGCGCAGGAGTGGCTGGAGCGGGCGCTGTCGCTTAAGCCGAACGATCTGTACGCACTGGGTGTACAACTGCGGCTCGCCTTTTCGCAACTGCGCAGCCATCCGTTTGAAACCGGGTTTCCGACCGTTCGCGAGACGGATAATGTCGTCGCCAAAAGACGAGCCGTAGAGGTGCTGCGCGAAAAAGCGCTGCTCGCCCAAGCGGAAATCGAACAGTGGCAGGCGATTGCCAAAGAAGCGCTGCATACGGCACATAAGCTGGGGGACGAGCAGGCGAGAGCGACAGCGGAACGTCTGGTCGACCTGTACGGCAGGCGGCAGAGGCTGCTGGCCGAGCTGCTGGAGCGCGTCCAATCGTACGGGGCATCGCTCTCCGGCGTGTTTTTCTCGGCAGAGATGTTGAACCAGTTGCAGGAGACGATTCGCGCCCTGAATTTGCAGGCACAGGAAAAGGTGCAGCTTTTGCCGGAAGACGAGCCGGACGTCGCCAGCGAAGCGCCTGCAGCCGAGCGCCACAGCAAGCTGTCAGCGCTGGAGCAGTTGGAGAGCCTGATCGGACTGCGTGACATCAAGCAGCGAGTGCGCCAGCTTGCCCAGTTTTTACAATACCGGAAACTGCGCGAGGAAAAAGGCTGGCACATGCACGATCAACTGCCGCTGCACCTCGTGCTGATGGGCAATCCGGGCACGGGCAAGACGACGCTGGCCCGTTTGATCGCTCGCCTGTACCACGAGCTGGGGCTGCTTGCCAACGGGCAGTTGATCGAAGTGGACCGCTCTCATCTGGTAGGCGGATACGTCGGGCAGACGGAGCAGCGGGTGATGGAGGCGATCAAGCAGGCGGACGGCGGAGTGCTGTTCATCGACGAAGCGTACAGCTTGAAGCGGCCGGACAGCTCGGGCAGCGACTACGGGCAAAACGCGATCGACACGCTGGTGGCTGCGATGACGAGCGGGGAGTACGCCGGACGGTTTGTGGTCATGCTCGCCGGCTACCCGGAAGAAATGCGGCAGTTTTTGTACGCCAATCCGGGCTTGTACAGCCGCTTTCCGCAGGCAGGCCACTTTGTTTTGCCGGACTACGACGCAGACGAGCTGGTGCAAATTGCGGACGCGGTAGCGGCGCGAAACGACTTTACGCTGACGGATGCTGCCAAGACGGCGTTGCGGGAGCGCATCGAAAAAGCGCAGGTGGACGATACGTTCGGCAATGCCCGCACCGTCACCAATCTGGTGCTGGACGCGATATTCGCCAAAGGGCGGGCGACCGCGGGCAAAGCGCTGCAATGGGACGACTTCACGATTTTGCGGCCGGAGGATGTCAGCGAAGCGCCCCAGCCGACTGCGGAATCGTCCGCCGAAGCACAGCTCCAGTCGTTGATCGGGCTTGAAGCGGTGAAGGCCGAGCTGAAAAAAATCGCCGCCTATGTCGCCGTGCAGCAGGAGCGGGCGGCCAGAGGCTTGCCCAAGAACGCGATTGAGCTGCACGCCGTGTTTACAGGCAATCCGGGCACGGGGAAAACGACGGTAGCGCAACTGTACGCGCAAATGTTGCAGGAGGTCGGGTATTTGAAGCGCGGTCACCTCGTCACGGCAAGCCGTGCGGATCTGGTCGCAGGCTTCGTCGGACAGACGGCGGCGCTCACCCGCAGAAAAGTGCGCGAGGCGTTGGGCGGTGTGCTGTTCATTGATGAAGCATACGCCCTGCTCGGACCGGGCCAGCAAGACTTCGGCCAGGAGGCGGTCCACACGCTCGTCGAGGAAATGACGAGACACGCGGAAAACCTGGTTGTGGTGCTGGCAGGCTACTCCAGGGAAATGAACGGGCTGCTCCTGAGCAATCCGGGACTTTTGTCGCGATTAAAAAAGTACATCCACTTCCCCGACTACTCCGTGGAAGAGCTTGTGCAAATTTTAGAGCAGGCGGCACAGAAGGCGGGCTATGTGATCGAGGACAACGCCGTGGCGGCGATTCGGCAAAGGCTGGAAAAAGCGTCCCAGGAGCAGCGGCTGCATGGAAACGGGCGGTTCAGCTACAATCTTTTGCAGGAGGCGATCCAGAACCAGGCGCTGCGCATTACGGGCATGTCCCGCGAGAGCTGGGACCAGGAGCTGCTGGCGACGCTTTTATGGAGCGACTTTCAACCGTTGCTGACATGGGAAAGCGAGGAAAATGGGACAAAAGCCTAGTTTTTGTCCCAGGCGTCTGCCTTCCTACTCTTTTGACAATTCACCCGATCCCGTATAATGGAAAAACAAGGCCATGAGGGGAAGGGTGTTTTTCTTTGCAAAAAAGATGGCAGGCAACATTATCGACAACAATCGCTTTGAGCATGCTGCTGGCAAGCTTGCCGGCAGAGGCCAGGCAGCAGCAGGGAGAGAGACGGGGACATATCGAGATCGAAGCCAAGGAAGAGCTGGCGATAGAGAAAACATCGTCGAGACGGAGCGCTTCTGACCTCGTCGTCATCCAGTTGTCCGGCCCGGTGCGCGAACAATGGAAAGAACAACTGGAAGATTTGGGTGCTACTCTGGGCGATTACATACCGGATTACGCCTTTTTGGCCAAGCTGGCTCGCGAGGAGCAACGCGCAGAAATCGAGCGGCTTTCCTTTGTGAAAAAAGTGATTCCGTATCATCCGCAGGCCAAGCTGGCTCCGCAGTTGCGATCCACCCTGGGAAAAACGAAAGCCGTAGAGGTAGCCGTAATTGGCTTCGACCAACAGGTGGACATGCTGCGCACCGTCAGCCGGCTGGCGGATGAAGCAGATATAAAAGAGATCGAGTCGCCAAAGATCGCGCCGCATATCTCCATCGTCACGATGAACGAAGACGCGATTGGACAAGTTATCGAATCGGAGGACGTCATCGCGATCGTCCCTGTCCCGGAAAATGAACTGCACAACGACATCGCAGCGACGATCATCCATGCGGACGAGCTGGCTTCTACAGGCTACACTGGCAAGGGACAGATCGTCGGCGTAGCGGATACAGGGCTGGATACGGGCGACCTGAAGTCGATGCACCCGGATTTTCAAGGCCAGGTCAAAAGCTTGTACGCCATGGGCAGAAAAGACGATGCCAGCGACAGGCACGGGCATGGCACGCACGTGGCCGGGGCTGTTCTTGGCACAGGCGAGGCATCGAACGGGCAGTACAAAGGGATGGCTCCCGACGCGAAGCTCGTCTTTCACTCGATTGAAGACCGCAGCGGCAAGCTGGTGACCGACGTGGAAACGATTTTGCAGGAAGCGTACGAGGACGGCGCCCGGATTCATTCGGATTCTTGGGGCGCCAATGACAAAGGAGACTACAGTTTAAGCTCGTTTTTGTTTGACCGATTTTTGTGGGAGCATCCGGACATGACCGCGCTGATCGCGGCGGGCAACTTTGGAGTGGCTGGCTATCAGAGCGTCGGCAGCCCGGCTACCGCCAAAAATGTGATCGCCGTTGGCGCGTCGGAAAACGTCCGCCCGAGCCTTGGCGACCACTCGGATAACAAGGACGAGGTATGGGAAGACAGCAGTCGCGGACTGACAGCGGACGGACGTTTGAAGCCGGATATCGTGGCTCCGGGCACGTCGATTTTGTCGACCCGCTCTTCGCTTGCGCCGAGCAAAAATTTTGACAAGCGCTTCAACGACTACTACGCCTATATGAGCGGTACGAGCATGGCGACACCGATTCTCGCGGGCGGCGTCGCGCAAGTCCGGCAGTATTTGGACGAGCAGGGGGAGAAGGAGCCGAGCGGTGCCCTGCTCAAAGCGATGCTGTTGACGAGCGCGGATGATCTCGGCGAAGACATGCGCAAGCAAGGCTTCGGACGGGCGAATTTGGAGCAGGCGATCCAGACGAGCTACAAAGACGTCAAGGACGGGTTGCGGACGCGCGAAAAGGCCGAGTACGCGGTCAAGGTGACAGACAGCTCGAAGCCGCTTGCGATCACGCTTGCCTGGACGGACTATCCGGCTTCGTTTGCCGCCCGGCGCACTCTGGTCAACGACTTGAATCTGAAGGTCACGACCCCGAGCGGCGAGCGCCTGAACGGAAACGACTTTTTCGAAGCGCCGTACGACGACCAGGTAGACAACCTGAACAACGTCGAGCAGATTTGGATTTTGCAGCCGGAAAAAGGGACGTACACCGTGACCGTGGAAGGCTACAACATTCCAAAAGGCCCGCAGCCGTACGCCATCGCCACGACCGGGAAATGGGCGAAGGTCAAGGATGAGGACGAAGACGGCCAGGAAGAGGATGACGACAACAGCGGTCAAGAGGGCAACGAAGACTATGAGATCAGAAGCGAATGGAAAAAAGGGACGCTGAACAAAAAGACTCCTTACAAGGAGTACGTCATCCGCAGCTTTGTAGCGGGAGAGATGAGCTTGTCGCTGGAATGGGACGAGGAAGCGGACCTGCAAGTGTACGTGTACGACAACAACAAGAAGGAGCTGGCTGTCGCGACGGGGACGGACAATCCCGAGGCGCTGTCGGTGAAGCTGCCGAAGTCCGGTCTGTACAAGGTGCGAGTGGAGCTTGCGGACGGCAAAGAAGCGAATTTTCGCATGGACTTGCGGTATCCGGGACGAACGAAAAAGCGCTAGTTACTCCCGACAGCGTGGCGAGCGCGATGAATAAACGGAAAAGACACAGCCTTTGCTCTTGACGCGAGCGAAGGGCTGTGTCTTTTTTTGTACAGATAAGAATGCATAAGCTTCTTATCCGGTATAAGGGCAAGTAAGGCAGCGCCTGGCCATTGGCGTAGCCAAGTTTTCTCATCCGCTTTCAGATGTGTGGTGGTCAAAATGCGTCTTTGCCCAAAAGGCGGCGAGAGCGTCGGCAAAAAGGGCGAATGCCTGGTTGTCCAACGTCGCTGCGCAAACGGTGAACGGCACGGGAGCTGGCCTTTTTTACGCAAGGACGCCTCCCTCTTCTTTTTGCAGCCATTCCCGCGCGCGCAGGGCGATCTCCAGACAGATGCGGCGCTCCGGGGAGGCGTAGTCGTCCCCGAGCAGCTCCGCGATTTTTTCCAGGCGGTGGTAGAGCGTCTGGCGGTGAATGAACAAGCGCTCGGCAGCCTCCTGCTTGGACAAGTTGGCGTCGAGGTAGACGCGCAGCGTGTGCACGAGGGCGGAGCCATGCTTTTGGTCGTGCGCAAGCAACGGGCCCAGATAGTCCGCGA
The DNA here is from genome assembly GCF_000470975.2 of Brevibacillus sp. NSP2.1. Taxonomy (NCBI): domain Bacteria; kingdom Bacillati; phylum Bacillota; class Bacilli; order Caryophanales; family Paenibacillaceae; genus Brevibacillus; species Brevibacillus sp. NSP2.1. The sequence continues at coordinate 2,531,909 of NZ_CP048274.1, forward strand.
TGAAGCTCGCCAGCACAGGCTCGGTCGGGATATGAAACAGCAGGCGAAACAAGCCAAGGTCCGTGAAAAAAGGGCTCGTCGCTTCGCGCTGAAAAGCGAGGGCCTGCTCCGCTTCCGCCAAGTGTCTTCCGGCGTCAGACAACCGTTTGCCCACCCGCCCGATCCCGCAGCAAATCCTGGCGTCCGCTCCGAGCATTTGTCCGGCGATCCGCTTCATGTCTGCCCACGCCTTTTCCAGCGCCCGCCGTGCGTTCGCCGTTGTCTTTTGGTCGATCAGCAAAACGTAGAAGCGGTTGCCCGTGCAGCGGATGAACGGCCGAAAGCCTTGCCGCGTCAGCAGTGAGCGGAATATCGCCGTCAGATCGTGCGGCGGGAGGGCATCGTCTGTCTGGTCGGTGTTTTTTTCGCAAGACATAATGAGCGTGTAGTATGCAGGCGCCTTGCTGCTGCCGGACAGGCCGAGCAACGTGCGCATATGCTCCTCGGGCATCGCGCGGTTGGCGATGAGTTCGTCGAACAGACGGTTTTCCATGGCGCGCGTCTGTTCCTCGGCAAACATTTTGCGCAGGAAAAACTGGGCCATTGCCGAGACGGTGTTGTCCAGCGTCAACAGCAAATACTCGTCTGCCTCGCGCTCGTACAAGATCAGTCCGACGTAGGCCAGCAGGTGGCCCATTGCCATCACCGGCTGATAGATCAACTGCTTGGTCTGTGACAACGCGTGAAAGCGGACGCTGGCGTCGTTCGTGTCTGCTTGCGCAAAATGAGCGCGCATCAGCTCGGTCATCTCCAGTTGGACTGCGTGCGGCAAGGCCGGAACGTACTGGGCAGCGACGTCTGGCGAGTAAAACAGCACCTGGGTTTGCACTGCGGACTGGAAATGCTGGAGCAGCTTGGGGATGCCCGCCGCCTGCAGGCTGAGCTGCTGCAAGCCGCGGGAATACGCTTCGAGGTCGCGCAGCGCCTGCATTTGCCGATTGATGAGATGCTCGTGCAAATCTTGCGTAATATCGACGAAGCGCACAGGCTGATGGAAGACGATGAGCGGAAACTCGTGGTGGTTGGCCATCTCCAGCATGTCCGCCGGAATCGACGGGATGTACACTCCCAGCTCCACGCACAAGCCGGACGCTTTGCGCCGGATCAACTCGGCCAAATAGGCGAGCCGCTTTTCTTTCGCCTCGCCGAAGCCGAGTCCGGTGGAGAGAATCAGCTCGCCGCCATTTAAAAATTGGCCCGTATCGGCCGTCTCCAGAACGTGAACCCAGCGCACAGGCCGGGCCAGGCCCCGGTGGCCCGCCACGACCTCGGCGTGCCGAAACAACGGACGTTTGATCGCCTCGGCGATGGTCAGTCGCCAGTCATTGCTCATAAGCAGCCCCCTATCTGCCCGTCTTCCACAAACGATCCGAGGACGGGCAATTGACATGATGTATGATGAATCCTACCGAATGATTGTCATTTTGTCTAGTGATGAGCGGTTTTATTTTTTGATAAAATGGAATTGTCAAACAAATGATCGCAAGGAGTTGAAAGGATGAACACAGCCGCTGTTGGAAATCCATTGAAGAATTACGTAGGGGGACAATGGGTGGAATCGCAGGCAGCCCGCTTTGAGGACGTGCCCAACCCGGCGACGGGCGAACTATTGTCCCGCGTGCCGCTGTCGACGAAAGAAGACGTGGACAAGGCCGTTGCCGCTGCGAAGGAAGCTTTCGCAGGGTGGAGCGCGACTCCGGTCGTGGATCGGGCGCGCATCATGTTTCGTTTTCACAGCCTGCTGGTGAAGCACGAGGACGAGCTGGCGCGGATGATTACGCTGGAGAACGGCAAAAACCTCCCGGAAGCACAGGCAGAGCTGTTGCGCGGGCTGGAAATGGTCGAGTTTGCGTGCGGGATGCCGACGCTGCTCATGGGCGAGACGCTGCCCAATATCGCGGCGAATATCGACAGCCAGGCGATTCGCTTTCCGCTGGGCGTCGTGGCCGGGATTACCCCGTTCAATTTCCCTGTGATGGTTCCGATGTGGATGTATCCGATCGCGATTACCGCGGGCAATACGTTCGTCCTCAAGCCGTCGGAGCGCACGCCGCTGTCCTGCATTCGCATCGCGGAGCTGCTGAAGGAAGCGGGCTTGCCGGACGGGGTGTTCAATGTCGTGCACGGCGCCCACGATGTCGTCAACGGGCTGCTGGAACACCCGGATGTGAAGGCGATCTCGTTCGTAGGCTCGCAGCCTGTGGCGGAGTACGTGTACAAGACAGCCGCCGCCCATGGCAAACGGGTGCAGGCGCTGGCTGGCGCGAAAAACCACCATCTGGTCATGCCGGACACCGACCTGAAGCGGGCAGCGAAAACGATCGTCAGTTCGGCGTTTGGCTGTGCGGGCGAGCGCTGTATGGCGGCGAGCGCGGTCGTCGCTGTCGAGGACATCGCTGACGAACTGGTGGCGCACCTGATCGAAGAATCCAACGCGCTTGTGATGGGCAACGGGCTTGAGGCAGGCGTCGATCTCGGTCCGGTCATTCGCGATTCGCATTTGGCCAAAGTGCACAGCTACATTGAAAAAGGGCTTGCATCCGGTGCTGCGCTCGTGCGCGACGGACGGGAGGATGCGAAGCAGCACGAAAAAGGCTACTTCCTCGGCCCGACGATTTTTGACCAGGCCGATGCGGAAATGGTCATCGTGCGCGACGAGATTTTCGCGCCTGTGCTCAGCGTCATGCGCGTGAAAAATTTTGAAGAGGGCCTGGAAACGATTAGCCGCTCCCGCTTTGGCAACGGTGCGACGATTTATACCAACAACGGAAAATGGGGCAGGGAGTTCGTGCAGCGCGTGGAGGCCGGCATGGTCGGCGTCAATGTGGGCGTGCCTGCGCCAATGGGCTTCTTCGCCTTCTCGGGCTGGAAAGAATCGTTTTACGGCGACCTGCATGCAAACGGCAAGGACGGCGTCCTGTTTTACACGAAGAAAAAGACGGTTACCTCCAGATGGTTCGAAGATGGCGATACGAGCATCGGCTCGCAAAAAGTGTTCGTAAAATAAAGGAGGCTTAGGCGATGGAGCAAGATCAACTGTTGCAAGAGTACGACAAGGACAGCCTGCTTGCGGCCGACCGCGAGCACATGTGGCATCACATGTCGCCCTACAACCCGAATCCGATGATCGTGACAGGCGCAAAAGGCTCCTGGATCACCGATATCGACGGCAACCGCTACCTGGACGGCATGTCCGGCCTGTGGTGCGTCAACGTCGGGTACGGTCGGCAGGAGTTGGCAGATGCCGCCTATGAGCAGTTGAAACAGCTCGCCTACTTCCCGCTGACGCAAAGTCACGTGCCGGCCATTCGCCTCGCGGAAAAAGTGAGCGAGTGGCTGGGCGAGGAGTATCGCGTCTTTTTCTCCAATAGCGGATCGGAGGCAAACGAGGTCGCGTTCAAAATCGCCCGCCAATACCACCACCAGAACGGTGAGCCGGGCCGCTACAAATTCATCTCGCGGCACCGCGCCTACCATGGCAACACGATGGGCGCGCTCGCTGCCACGGGCCAGGCTGTGCGCAAAGAAAAGTACGAGCCGCTCGCGCCAGGGTTCCTGCACGTGCCGCCGCCTTATTGCTACCGCTGTCCTGCGGGCAAGTCGTACGGCAAATGCAATCTGGAATGCGCGCAATACTTCGATCAGGTCATCAACTGGGAAGGCGAAAAAACCGTCGCCGCCGTCATCATGGAGCCGACGATTACAGGCGGGGGCGTGCTCGTGCCGTCGCCGGAATACATGCCGAAGGTGCGGGAGATTTGCGACAAGTACGGCGTGTTGATGATCGTCGACGAGGTCATCTGCGGCTTTGGCCGCTCCGGCCAAAAATTCGGCCACCAAAACTTCGGGATCAAGCCGGATATCGTCACGATGGCCAAAGGCATTACGAGCGCCTACCTGCCGCTGTCGGCCACGGCGGTGCGCGCCGAAATCGCCGACAAGTTCAACGAGCAGGGCAACAACCTGCATTTCCGCCACGTCAACACGTTTGGCGGAAATCCGGCGGCTTGTGCGCTCGCATTGAAAAACTTGGAGATCATGGAAGAGGAAAAGCTGGTGGAGCGCGCCGAGCAGTTGGGGGACGAATTGCGTGCCAAGCTCGCCTTCCTGGCCGATCACCCGAATGTAGGCGACATTCGCAGCTTCGGCTTTTTGATGGGCATCGAAATGGTCGAGGACCGCAAAACGAAAGAACCCGCCGCGCCTGCGAAGCTCACGCAGGTCATCGGCGAGTGCAAAAAGCGCGGGCTTATCATCGGCCGCAACGGCGATACCATTCCGGGCTTCAACAACGTGCTGACTCTTTCGCCGCCTTTTTCTACAACCAGCGATGACATCGACTTTATCGCCCGCGTCATGAAGGAAGCGTTTGACACGTTGGAATAGGAGTTTGAGATAGAGCCTTTTGGCAAAAAATCAGCAGACGCCCCTTGCAGGTACCTGTGTGTGACTTGCAGGCCGGGGCGTCTGCTGTCATGTTTGGCTGTTCGCGACGGCGGAGGCGAACAAACCGTTCCGTCCGCTACTCGTACCGCTTCTGCAGCTTCGCCTTGTGGGCATCGAGAATCTCTTCAAACGGAATGTTGTACTGGTTGGCGAGCAAAATCAGGTTGCCCAGCACGTCGCCGAGCTCTTCCACCAGCTCCTGGCGCGCTTCGTCCGCCTGTTTTTCCCCTTCGTCCGGCCGATCGCGCCCGATTTCGATGCCGCGCACGGCGCGGGCAAGCTCGCCGGCTTCTTCCATGAGAAAGCCTACGCGAATAAACGGCCCGTACTGCGTCCAGCCCCGCTCCTCGTAAAAATCTCCTACCCATTTCTGAAATTCCGTGATATTCACATGTATCTGTCCCTTCTAGATTTTTGTATAATTGTACTATACACCAAAAAGTGGTGACGAAAGCCACTCAACTTTAATGGATCCAGGAGGATGGCATGAAACGTATCTGTGTGTTTGCGGGTTCCAATCCAGGCGTAAATCCGGCTTATGCCCAATATGCAGAAGCGCTGGGGAGAGAACTGCTTGCAAGAGAGCTGGAACTGGTTTACGGCGGCTCCAACATGGGGCTGATGGGACGAGTGGCGAATACGGTGCTCGAAGGCGGCGGCAAAGCGATCGGTGTCATGCCGACCGGACTGTTTCGCGGCGAGATCGTACATACGGGTCTGACAGAGCTGCATGAAGTCGTCACGATGCACGAGCGCAAAGCGAAGATGAACGATTTGTCCGATGGCTTTATCGCCTTGCCCGGGGGCTACGGCACGTTTGAAGAAATTTTTGAAGTGGTGAGCTGGGGGCAGATCGGGCTTCACTCGAAACCGATCGGGTTGTTGAATGTGGACGGCTTCTATACGCCGCTGATGGAAATGGTGCAGCACGCTACAGAGGAAGGCTTCATCCCGCGGATGCAAGGAGAGCTGGTCGTGTGCGAGAGCGATCCGGCTGTTTTGCTCGACCGTCTGCGCGACTACAAGCCGCCCGTCAAAGTGAACAAATGGTCGGAGTTGACCGAGAAGTAGTTGCGTTGAAAAAAAGCAGTTCGCATTGGCAGATGGAGCGAGCTGCTTTTTTGCTTGGCGGAAGGGCGTTTTTGCGTTGAACTAGAAAGGATTGACACACAGTAAGAACAGGTGATAAGGTAGATGACAATATATCATAGTGAACGCATAGGAATAGTAATGATATGTTTGGGCTTCATACATAAGGAGGAACCGTCATGATGAAATCGAACAAGTGGCTTCAGCTTTCCCACAAAGCGGCGCTCATCGCTGCGCTGGTTCTCCCGGCGACAGCGGGAGCAGCGGCTGCGAATCAGCCTGTGGCAGTCTTGGCCAAAGAAGCGGCGAGCGCATCGGCCGAGGCAGAGTACGGCAGCTTTTTGTTGCAGCAATACGGCATCTCGCTTGACAAGGCGGTGACGCGCGGGCAATTTTCCCAGGCACTCGCCAAGGTAGTTGCGGCTACCCAAAGTATAACGGAAAAAGAAGCGAGCGCGAAAGCCTACGTTCCCGAAGCGCAGGCGCAAGCGACGAAAATCGCAGCCTGGGAAGCAATCAGCGCGGCTGTGAAGGCAGCGGACTTGTCCGAGCTGGCTTACACGTACAGCGAGGATAAAGTGGCAGCGTCGCTGAAAGCGGCGGGCATTTCCTACCAAAAGGGTGGAGCGCTCTCCCTGCAGGCCGCACAGGAAGTAGCGGTTGCCCTTGACACCGGGCTTGTGTCCGCGAGCACGCTGGCCGCGATCAAGGCAGACGGGGACACGACCGGAGAGCTGGCTGTCCAACTATTGGGGAAAGTCGTGGAGTTCCACGGCGACTACAAAAACTACCTAGGCAGCGTGCAAGAGGCGGACATTTACGGCAAGCTCGCGCAAGCCTGGAGCGAATCGTCGATTATCAAGGCAGGAGAGCTGCAACAGATCATCGACACGGGCCTCAAGCAAAACCTGATTACCGGCTACAACCTGAAGGATGCTGCCTTCGATCCGCACTTTGATCCGGAGCGCACCATTACTTACGGACACAGCGATATCGCGCACGCCATTCAACTGATTGGCCTGTTGAAAAGTGAAGGCATCGACGCCAAAGTCCAGTTCGAGCCGAAAACATCCGCCTTCATCTATTTGAAAGAGTGGGGCGAGCCGACCGAGTCGGATGACTACCAGGTCGTGCAAATCGAAAACGGCAATTTTATCGCCTATGCAAAAGAATACGACCTGAGCTTCGAGTTTGCGAGCAAGGAGGAGAAGGAGCGCTTCCAGCCATTGGTGCTGAAATACGCGAAAAGAAACCAGGAAGACGTAACAGGGCTGTTGAAAGCGTCCTGGTGGCAGCCGCTCTACCACTCCCGCACGGAGCTGGCAGACTATCCGATCATTACGAACAACGTCATCAAGGAAGGCCGCTACATCGTCCAGTCGTTCTCCCTGAACGAAGAGTCGCCAAAAGTGGTGGCGGGCCTGAAAAAACTGAGCGACAAGCTGAACGTGGAAACGTACAAGTTCTGGGTTGACCAGCCATTCTACAACTACCTCCACGGCGAATCGAAATAAGCCTGTCCGTCTACGGAGAGGATCGGATAAATAGCGAAAAGCCTTGCTTTGCCCAAGCAGTGGGAAGCAAGGCTTTTTTCGCTCGCCCGCTGATCCGGATGGAGCACTAACGTATAACCCGCTGGCAAAAGCTTCAGGCTGTCCAGCAGTGGCCATTTTCACAAGGGACAAACAAAGAGAAAATGTTCGCAAAAATCCGGCATGTTTTGCTAAACTGGGATAGATAGACAAGGAAAGGCTGATCGGGGAGGGACTACCGTGTTCGCGAAATATGTGTTTCTTTTGCTTACGAGCTTTAGTTTGGCTGCAACCGCAACGGCAATCGGTTCGGCAGCCAGCGTGGCGACGGGCCTGCAACAGACTGCGCCGAGCCAGACCGCAACAGGTCAAGCGAATGCTGCGCAGGAGCTGGCGCAAGTTTCGCTCGTCCACGCGTTCCAGGGCGGCCAATGGCAACAGGACGCGCTGGGCAAATTTTTGGGACAAGCCGTCAAGTCGTTCGACGATTATGTGTATTATCAGGCGGGGATTGCCGTCAAGTGGGATGAAAACGGGCGAGCGTTCGGGGTGTTGGCAGAGCCTGGCTTCAAGGGAGAAATCGTTCCGGGCATTACCGTTCAGACGTCGCAGCAGGAGATTTTGCGCAAGCTGGGCACGCCAGCCTTCACAGAACAGGAGTACGGGCTGATCGGCTATTCTTACCAGGATTACTACTTGTTTGTCACGTTTGCCGAGCAAAAAGCGAAGGCGTTTTCCCTCTATCGCCGCGATCGCGTTCCCGACACGCGGGCGCTCGTCGATATGGCGCAGCATTTGCAAGCGTATGGCGAAAAGCTCGCCGAGCCGGCTGCTTCCGGGCCTTTTTCGATTTTTGCCGCCTGGGGTCAGCCTGATTTTACTTACCATCTGCACGGAATCGGCACGTATGCCTGGGAGTATCCGTCCAGAGGAATCGCCTACGACGGTGCGCCGGAAGAGGCGACATTGACGATCTACAGCAATTTTCCGGCAAAAGACGCGCTGCCTGCCTTGGCGAAGCTTCCCTATGTGAGCATCTCCCCGGAAGATGCGCTGTTTGTGGCCGAAAAGCAACGAATCGAGCAGGAAAAGGCCAATCTTTTGCAAGCGAAAAGCGAAGGGATTTTTGCGCCGGACCGAAAAACGGTGGCAGTCATCGACTCGGAAGTTCTCTACAGTTCCGCCAGCATCCGTTTTTACGATCCGAATGACAAGCCCGTCGCCCAGTTGTTTCCGGGGCATTACGTGAATAAAGCCGTCTGGCTGGACAACAACTGGATCTATTACGAAACGATGATGGGGGCTGGTGTCTACCATGTACCCACGCAAAAGGCGACTGTCATTTTGTCCTGGGACGAGCAGCAGGCGGCGCCGATCACGATGTTTGACGTCAACGAAACGCATCTCGACCTGGCGAAAAAGGAGATTGCGTTCGTGAGCGCGGACAGCCGCACGTACACCGTGCAATACCAGCTTGCCGGGGAGCGCGTCTTCCTTGCCTGGAAAAAATAAAGCCACCTCCACGTGTACTGGAGGTGACCAAACCGCTGTCTGTTCATTCGCTTTGCTCGCCTTCCTTTTCCGCCAAATACGCGCGCATGCCGCGCACGAACAGCTCGCGGATTACCTCATGCTGTGTCTTGCTGCTGACGAGCGCGCGAATTTGCTCCAGCTCTGCAACCAGCTCGGAATCCAGGTGCAGGTTGACGGTCTTTCCTTTGTGGCGCGGGTGAATTTCCCCGTGTCCGCCGCTCTCGCGGATTTGTCCGTCTACAATCGTGCGCGGATCGAGCTGCGCCGGGTCCGGTATGTACAGGCAAGGCGCTTCCAAAATAATATGGGTCAGTTCTTCGCTGAAACGAATGGCGAGGGGCTGCCCCTTTTTTTTGTGAAAATCGCGAATTTGTCGGGACAACTCCTGATTGTCCGCGGTATTTTCCAGCATGATGACGGCCAGTTCCATAGTGCCTCCTTACGGGAGAAACAACTCTTCTTCCGGTACTTGAAGCACGACTTCTCCCGTTGTCTCCAATTGAACTTGGTAGAAAAAGCGCAGGTCACGGCGCGACACAGCAGTGACCAATGCCCAGTCTGCGTCCCGGCTGGCACGGCGAAGCTGCACGCGGTCCAGCACTTCGTACGCGGGGACGAGCAGTCCTTTTTCGTACAAAAACGACAGCACCGCCTCGCGCGGATACAGAAACCGTTTGTTGCCCTGTTTGCTCGCCAAAAGCGGAAAGGCTTCCCGTTCGTCCACGCCCTCGCCCAAATAGCCGTGATCCGACCATCGTTTGATCGTGGCCATGCTGCCGATGCGGACCTGCTTTTGCTCCAATAGCTCGAGAATTTCCCGCGAGGACATGTACGCTTTGCGCTGTTCCGACTGCTCGTGATAGCGTTGTTGCTCGTTTTCCAGTTCGGCAAGCAGCGCGGCAAGCTCTGCGATTTGCTGTTTGACCTGCGCGATTTTGCGGGCGTAGTCCTTCATCGTGACAGACTCCTTTGCCGACGTGGTTACTGTTAGCCTATTCGGACGTGAAATCATTCATGACTGCGAGCGGCGATTGATTTCACTGCGAACATATGGCGATAGGAAATGAAACAAGCATAAAACGGCGATGTTGCACATTGATTAATAGCAAGCATCTTATTCGAGCTGGCAAGGAGGCTGTATATGGATGAGCGTCCCGAATGACCTGCAAAAAAACTTCAGCGAAGTGGTGAGCGCCCTCAAGCCGAAGGAAGCGATCGATGAAGCGAATCGCTGTCTGTACTGCTACGACGCGCCCTGTATCAAGGCTTGTCCCACCTCGATTGACATTCCTTCGTTCATTCGCAAAATCGCGACAGGCAATCTGCTCGGCTCTGCGAGGACGATCATGGAATCCAATCCGGTTGGGGCAAGCTGCGCGCGCGTTTGTCCGACGGAGGAGCTGTGCGAGGGAGCCTGTGTGCTCAATCACGCCTCCAAACCGATCATGATCGGGCTATTGCAACGCCATGCGACAGACTGGGCGATCCGCAACAACGCGGCCTTGTTTCAAAAAGGCGATCCGAACGGCAAGCGGGTGGCGATTATCGGAGCGGGGCCAGCCGGGCTGTCGGCGGCGCGAGAGCTTGCCCGGCTCGGCTACGAGGTCACGATCTACGAGGCAAAAGAAAGAGCGGGCGGGCTGAACACATACGGCATCGTGTCTTTCCGGCTGCCGCAGGAAATATCGCTCTGGGAGGTCGAGCAGGTCGAGGCGTTGGGCGTGACGATCAAGACGAACACGCGGATCGGCGTCGACATCATGCCAGACGAGCTCGTTGCCAACTACGATTCGGTGTTGCTGGCGGTGGGGATGAGCAGCGTGCCTTCCTTGCATATTCCCGGGGAAGAGCTGGAAGGGGTACTGGATGCGATTGCCTTGGTAGAAGATACGAAAACGAAGCCGCTTACCACGGACATGGTCGGCAAAAAAGTGGTCGTGATCGGCGCCGGAAATACGGCGATTGACGCCGCGACCTGTTCGAAGCGGCTGGGGGCGGACAATGTGCAGATTTTGTACCGCAGAACGGTGCAGGAAATGAGCTGCTACCAGTTCGAATACGAGTTCGCCAAGCAGGACGGCGTGGAGTTTCGCTGGCTCGTGGCTCCGACGCGCGTTTTGGGGAACAAAGGGCGCGTGACAGGGCTGGAGCTGATCCGGATGGAGCTGGGAGAGCCGGATGCGAAAGGCCGAAAACGTCCGGTACCGATCCCGGGCAGCGAGTTTTTCATCGAGGTGGACTTTGTCGTTAAAGCGATTGGGCAAAATCGCCACCTGTCGCTGATCGACCAGCTTGGCCTGCAGCATCAAAACGGCACCGTCACCGTCGAGGACGGCACCTACCGGACGTCGCACCCGAAAGTGTTTGCCGCAGGGGACGTCATTTTTGGCGGAGGAAAAACGGACGCGATGGTCGTCGACGCGGCCAATCACGGAAAGCGTGCCGCTTATGCCATCGACAAGGCGATCCGCGACCAGAAGCAGCTTGTCTAGGGAGGTAATGTACAGAAGATTCTGACCGAAATCTGAAAGCGTTATTTGCAGAGCGTGAACCTAGCAGGGGAGTACGGCGTGCCCGTGGCAGCGCCAAAAAGATGGAGGAGAGCAATCATGGCCGATCTTTCTATCAATCTAGCAGGGATTACATCCCCGAATCCGTTCTGGCTGGCATCTGCGCCACCGACGAACTCGGGTTACCAGGTCCAGCGGGCTTTTGAGGCGGGCTGGGGCGGAGCTGTCTGGAAAACGCTGGGAGAGCCGATCATCAACGTCACGTCGCGGTTTGCCGGACTGACTTTTGGCGGGCAGCGGGTATTCGGGTTCAACAACATCGAGCTGATTACCGACAAACCGCTTGAGGTCAATTTGAAGGAAATGGATGAGACGAAAAAACGGTTTCCCAAGCATACGCTGATCGCCTCGCTGATGGTCGAGCACAAGCAGGAGGCGTGGCATGAGATCGTCAAAAAAGTGGAGGCGATTGGCGTCGACGGCCTGGAATTGAACTTCGGCTGTCCGCACGGCATGGCGGAGCGCGGCATGGGTTCGGCTGTCGGGCAGCACCCCGATCTCATTCGCCAGCAGGTCGAATGGGTAAAAGAAGTGGCCCAGACGCCTGTCATCGTCAAGCTTACCCCGAACATTACCGATATTCGCTTTACTGCCAGGGCGGCTTCGGCGGGCGGAGCGGACGCGATCAGCATGATTAATACGATCAACAGCCTGATGGGGGTAGACCTGGACAAATGGCTGCCGATACCGCACGTGGACGGAAAAGGAGCGCACGGCGGCTATTGCGGACCAGCGGTGAAACCGATAGCCCTGAACATGGTCGCCGAGTGTGCGCGCGATCCGTTTGTCGGCGTGCCGATTTCGGGCATCGGCGGGATTTCCAACTGGCGGGATGCCGTCGAGTTTTTGCTGATGGGTGCGACTGGCGTGCAAGTCTGTACCGCCGCGATGCACCACGGCTTTCGGATCGTCGAAGACATGATCGACGGCTTGAACAACTACCTCGACCAGCGCAAAATCGCCTCGGTCATGGACATCGTCGGCAAGGCCGTGCACACGTATTCGGACTGGGGCCATTTGAACCTCAACTACAAAGTAGTCGCCCGCATCCACGAAGAAACCTGTATCAACTGCAACAAATGTCATATCGCCTGTGAGGACACTTCGCACCAATGCATTGATATCGTCAAGGACGCCGCAACGGGAAAAGAGCGGTTGGTAGTGCGCGAGGAAGACTGCGTCGGCTGCAACCTGTGCTCGATTGTCTGTCCGGTGGAAGGAACGATCGAGATGGTGGAGATTCCGACGGGCAAGCCGCCGCTTTCCTGGAACCAGCGCCAGGCTGCTTTGGCAGGCGGGGGCAGTTGCGAGACGTAAGTTCTAGGGCCGATGGCATGAATGGGGCGTCTGCGGCATAGCATGTACGAGGAACGGGATGTCTCATTTATGCACGGCAGGGGAAAGGAGCGAGGAAGGTCATGAAAAAATGGATTCGCAACGGGACGGTTGTGACGGCGTCAGACACGTATCAGGCAGACGTGCTGATCGACGGCGAAAAAGTCGTCGCGATCGGCTCGGACCTGCAAGCAACAGATGCGGAGGTTATCGACGCAACCGGGTACTATTTGCTTCCGGGCGGCATTGATCCGCACACGCACCTCGACATGCCGTTTGGCGGCACGGTTACATCCGATAACTTTTTCACGGGCACAAAAGCCGCCGCATTCGGCGGGACGACGAGCATCGTGGACTTTTGCCTGACGAGCAAAGGGGAGTCGCTCCACTCCGCGATTGCGACCTGGCACGAAAAAGCGAGAGGCAAAGCCGTCATCGACTACGGCTTTCACCTGATGGTGTCGGATGCCAACGACCAGGTGTTGGAAGAGCTGGAGTCGGTCGTGAACAACGAAGGGATCACGTCGCTCAAAGTATTCATGGCGTACAAAAACGTGCTGATGGCCGACGACGAAACTTTGTTCAAGACGCTGATCCGCGCCAAGGAGCTAGGGGCGTTGGTCCAAGTGCACGCCGAGAACGGGGACGTGCTCGATTATTTGACCAAGCAGGCGCTGGCCGAAGGAAATACCGATCCGATCTACCACGCCTACACCCGTCCGCCGGAAGCGGAGGGAGAGGCGACAGGCCGCGCGATTGCGCTCACGGCGCTCGCGGATGCCCAGTTGTACGTCGTGCACGTGTCCTGCGCCGACGCCGTTCGCCGGATCGCCGAGGCGCGCGAAAAAGGCTGGAACGTCTACGGAGAAACATGTCCGCAATATTTGGTGCTCGATATCACCGCGCTGGAAAAGCCGGACTTCGAAGGGGCGAAATACGTCTGGTCCCCGCCGCTGCGGGAAAAGTGGAACCAGGACGTACTGTGGAGCGCGCTGAAAAACGGGATTTTGCAAACAGTTGGTTCCGACCACTGTCCGTTCAACTTTTCCGGGCAAAAAGAGCTGGGCCGCGGAGATTTTACGAAAATTCCGAATGGCGGCCCGATCATTGAGGATCGCATGACCATCCTCTTTTCCGAGGGCGTGCGCAAAGGCAAAATCAGCCTGAATCAATTTGTGGACATCACCTCCACCAAAGTCGCCAAGCTGTTTGGCATGTTCCCGCAAAAAGGCACGATTGCGGTTGGCTCCGATGCGGACATCGTCTTGTTCGACCCGACTGTGCAGCGGACGATTTCGGTGGAGACGCACCATATGAATGTGGACTACAACCCGTTTGAAGGCATGCAGGTTCACGGCGACGTCATTTCTGTGCTTTCCCGCGGCGCGTTCGTCGTCCGCAACAAGCAGTTCGTCGGCCATGCGGGGGCGGGCCGCTACGTGAAGCGGTCGACGTTTGCCAGACCATAGCCAAATGCAAATGCTGGGGTGAGGAGGAGCAAGATGGCGGATAAAGTGACGATCGGGCTGATTCAGGCCAAAAATGACGTGCACGGCGACGAGCCGGTTCATCTTCACAAGGAAAAGGCGATCGAAAAGCATGTGAAAATGGTGCGGGAGGCTGCTGGCAAAGGGGCGCAGATCATCTGTCTGCAAGAAATTTTTTACGGCCCTTATTTTTGCGCGGAGCAAAGCACGAAATGGTACGAAGCGGCGGAAGAGGTGCCGAACGGCCCGACTGTGCAGCAGTTTTCCGCGCTGGGCAAGGAGCTCGGGACCGTGCTGATCTTGCCCGTGTATGAAAAGGTCGGCATCGGCACCTACTACAACACGGCGGCCGTCATTGATGCAGACGGCACGTACCTGGGCAAATACCGCAAGCAGCACATCCCGCATGTAGGGGTGGGCAGCAGCGGCTGCGGCTTCTGGGAAAAGTATTACTTCAAGCCGGGAAACTTGGGATACCCGGTGTTCGATACGGCTTTCGCCAAAGTCGGCGTGTACATCTGCTACGACCGCCATTTTCCGGAAGGGGCGCGGCTGCTTGGCCTAGGCGGCGCCGAGATCGTCTTCAATCCTTCCGCCACCGTCGCCGGCCTGTCCGAGTATTTGTGGAAGCTCGAACAGCCCGCACACGCGGTGGCAAACGGCTACTACGTCGCCGCCATTAATCGGGTTGGGACGGAAGCGCCGTGGAACATGGGGGAATTTTACGGACAGTCATACCTGGTCGATCCGCGCGGACAGTTTGTCGCTGTCGGCAGCCGCGATCAAGACGAGGTGATTGTGGCGGAGATGGACCGCGAAAAGATCAGAGAAGTGCGGGATACGTGGCAATTTTATCGCGATCGTCGCCCGGAGACGTACGACGACATGGTGAAGTTGCTGCCGTAAGACGAGGTGAGGGAGGCGCCAGGCATGCGTCTTCCTCCTTTTCCTATGTGGGCACGATTTTGGTTTTGCGAAAAACGCCGGAAAGGAGCGGCCAGATCATGAAGCAGACCGTTTATCGCGGAGTGGAGTATCAGGAAGCGCTGCGGGTAGTCAGGGCGCAGCGCTACGAACGGGCAGAACGCCGCCAGTTTACGAATGGAGCGAGCGCAAAGGCGGTGTTCGGGTCGGGCGTCTATTTGGTGAGCAATCCGGTCGTCGCGGCACAGTACGCGATCTGCCACGCCGAGACGATCGGGGACAAAGCCGCCGTGCTTCAGCAGCAGGTGGCTTTGCCGGGGCTGTTCTGTTTGGACGAGCGCTTCGGCGAAAATGAATTGCGCAGCGAGGCGCTGCGGCACAGGCACGGGGCAGATGAGCTGGCGCGGCGCGCGGCCGGGCTTGCGCACGAGGAATGGCTGGAATGGACCGGAGATGAGGTGCGGGCCTACCTGCTCGCCTGTGGATACCGGGGGATTCGCTACTGGATCAGCCCGGAACTTACGTACTATGTTTGCTATGAGCCTGACGCGCAAATCGAAGACATTTCGCTTCTCTCTGTGCTCGAAGTGTGAGAAATCACCCAAGACTATCGACGGATTCGCCAGAGTTTGGTAAGATTTGGACAGTATTCGAGCTTTTTCAACTTACTACTATGGACACGGGAGGATTACCTACAGCAATGAATCTACTACGTAACCTCAGCACTAGAGCCAAAATGTTCAGCTTGGTCGTCTTGATGGCGATCTTCTTGTGCAGCATCGGCATCACGGGTTATTTTCACGTGAAAGTATCCGGGGAACGGATGCAGGCCATGTATGAGGAGCAACTGCTTCCAGTGAAGTGGATTAACGACTGGCGACAAGACATTCGGGCTATTGACGGGTTGATCTACAAAATGATTCTCGATCCTGCCCCTGCTGTCTTCGCGCAGTACAAGGCCGAGCTGGACCAGCGCATCGCCTCTGCCGACCAGACGTTTAGGTACCTCCAGAACTCTCGCCTGGACGAAAAAGAACAAGAGCGCGTCAGTAAGCTGAAGGAGCTTCTGGAACAGTACAGCAAAGACCAGAACGAGGTTGTCCAACTGATTAAGGAAAACAAGACCGATCAGGCTTACGCCTACTATCGGGCGACGGACAAAACGCTCAGTTGGATCAATCAGGAACAACTGGAATGGGCGAACTACAAGTCTTCCCAGGCGGATCGGATGCAGCAGCAAAACTGGGACGATTCGAAAAAAGCGGTGCTGCTTTTGCTGATCGTCGGGGGAGCTTCGATCGTCCTGGCGGGCGGACTCGGATTTTTGATCTCCCGGATGATTGCCGATCCGCTGCGCGTCGTCGCAAGCCGCATGGAAGATTTGGCTCAGGGGAACTTGGCGGTTGCTCCGGTGACTTACGTAGCAAAAGACGAGGTCGGCAAGCTCGGGATTGCCTTCAACGAGCTGGTCGCCAACTTCCGTTCCTTGATCGAGCAAGTAAAAGTCGCAGGAGAGCAAGTCGCAGCTTCCTCCGAGGAACTGTCGGCAAGCGCCCAGCAATCCGTGCGGGCCACAGAGCAGGCGATGGGAAGCGTCGAGCAGATTGCGACGACGGCCGAAGTGCAGACCCAGCGCACACAGGAAAGCGTGCGCGTCATGGAGGAAATGTCTGTTGCCATTCAACGGATTGCCGACACGTCCAGCGCCGTTTCCGAAGCATCGGTAGTGGCAGCGGATGATGCGCAGCAAGGGAATATCCAGATTCAGCAAGCGGTCTTCCAAATTGATTCTCTCTCCCAAGGCGTGAACCACGCGGCAGACCTCGTTCAGCAGCTCGGCGTCCGCTCGGAAGCGATCGGGAAAATTGTCGATGTAATCACAGGCATCGCCTCCCAGACCAATTTGTTGGCGCTGAATGCGGCGATTGAGGCAGCGCGGGCCGGAGAGCAGGGCCGGGGCTTTGCCGTGGTGGCGGATGAGGTTCGCAAGCTGGCGGAGCAATCCGAGGAATCGGCGCGGGAAATCGCCCGCCTGATCGGAGAAATCCAGCACGAGACAACCCAGGTCGTCTCCGTCATGCTGGCCGGGACCGAAGAGGCGAAAAAAGGGGCTGCCGCCGTTCAGGAGGCGGGAAAAACGTTCGAGCGCATCGTCGTTTCCTCCAAGGACGTGGCAGGCCAAATCCAGGAAGTATCCGCAGCGACCGAGCAAATGTCGGCGAGCGTGCAGCAGGTTGCTTCCGCCATGGACGAGATGAACAGGCTGTCGGAGGAAGCGGCCGTACATACGCAGTCTGTCTCGGCCGGAGCAGAGGAGCAGCTCGCTGCGATGCAGGAAATTGCCCGCTCCAGCAACAATTTGAACGAGCTGTCCCACGAATTGCAGGAATCGATCAGCCAATTCAAATGGTAGTGTGTTTTTGCGGCAACAAGCAAAAGACTGGCAACCCGTTATGGTTGTCAGTCTTTTTTTGCCGTGATGCGGATTCCGATTCAGGAAGCGCGCGACTCCTGCGCTTGTGTCGTGATCTGGTCGTACTCTTTTTGGCTCATGATCGAGGCGTCGTTTTTCATCATCCACGTGTAGATCGCAAGCGAAATCAAGAGCCCGACCGTCCAGGCGTTGTCCCAAATGATATGGAAGCCGGGGATGTACTTGCTGACAAACGGAATCGCAATCCCGATCAGCATGGCCCAGATCGCTCGCATGTTAAAGCCTGTCTTGTAGGCGTACATGCCGTTCGGTTTGTACAGCTCCGTCAGATGGATGCGTCTTTTGCGCACGAGCCAGTAGTCAGCAATCGCAATTCCGTCAATCGGGCCAAGCAACGCGCCATACGTACCGAGCCAGAGGAAGATATAATTACCGAAATTTTCCAAAATATACCACGGCTGCATGAGCAGGGAGACGACACCGGCGATGATCGCTCCGGCCTCGTAGGAGAGACGGCGTGGCGCGAGGTTTTCCACGGCGCGGGCGGGGGCGACGATGTTGGCGGCCACATTGGTGGTCAAGGTGGCGAGAATGATGCCGATCGTGCCGAGGAAGATGGCGAGCGGCGAAAACTTCGCCAGTACGGCGGCAGGGTCCCACAGCGCTTCTCCGTAAATGACGACGGTAGCGGAGGCGACGGCTACCCCGATGAAGGAGAAGAAGCCCATGGTCGTCGGCAAGGACGAGGATTGGCCGACGATTTGCGCTTTTTGGCTTTTCGCGTAGCGACAGAAGTCCGGAATATTGAGCGCCATGGTTGCCCAGAAGGCGATCGCGCCTGTCAGTGCCGGGAAAAAGACCTTCAAAAACTCGCCGGCAGAGGTGAATGTGGATGGAGCGGAGAGCATCGGCCCCCATCCGCCTGCTTTGGTCAGCGCCCAGACGAGCAAGGCCAGGCTCATGATAATCAGGATCGGCGCTGCCCAGGCTTCCATCTTTTTGATCGCTTCCGGACCGCGATAGGCGACCCATACGTTCAGGAGCCAAAAGCCGAAAAAGGAAATCCACAGATGGCCGGGGACACTGGCCCAGTCTGTCATCGACATGAGCAGCGTATCAATGGCGGCTCCGCCGAACCAACAGTTGATGCCAAACCAGCCAGCTCCGATCAGCCCGCGAGCGACCGCTGGAATGTGAGCGCCCTTGGAGCCGAACCAGAGCCGGGCGAACACAGGGTAGGGGATGCCGAATTTCGTCCCGGCATGGGAGTTGAGAAGGATAGGGATAAGGACAATACAGTTTCCGAGAATAATGGTCAAGATCGCCTGCCACCAGTTCATGCCCAACGAGATCAGCCCGGCTGCCATCGCGTACGTGGGAAGACAGATCGACATCCCGATCCAGAGGCTGGCAAAGTTGTACGCGGTCCACGAATGCTCAGCTTTCGTCGTCGGCCGCAGCCCTTCATTGTAGAGCGAGCTGTCTTTGATAAGGTCTTCCCCTGCTTTTGTCAGGGTGACAATTCCATTTGCATCTTCCTGCGTCTTCATTTTCTTTCCCTCCTTTTTTTGACAAAATCGCTGGCATTCGGACAACCGCCCCCAGGTTGTCTCGAATACAAGTTGTAACATTATATTGGGGGAAAGAAGCCCTAAGTACAGCTTTTTCCCGGGCAAAAAAAACGTCTGGAACGATTCGTTCCAGACGTACGGCAGGTGGCAATGCTATGCTTTTGGGAAATATTCGTTCCAGCGTTTGTCGACCAATGCCGATATTTCCGGCAGCGTCTCTACTTCATCCGGGTAGAAAGGCTTCATCCGCGCATCGACGACCAGCGGCCCTTCGTAGCGGATTTTGTTGCGGACAATCGTCGACTTGGCGTACAGATCGTGAGCCGGGTCGAAACGAGTGAACACGGTCCAGAGGAAGCTGCTTTGCTTCTCGGCAATCGCCGCATCGTCCACCATGCAGATCATCGGCCAGTCTGCCAGATTTTCGTTGAGATAGGACAGCAACTCTTCGCCCAGCTCCGGCCTTTCGCTGAAGCTCGGCCCGGAAATGACCAGACATCCGGGGCAAAACGCGCGAATATCGGTTATGCTCGGAATGCCTTGTCCTTTGTACTCGCGTGGCAGCTCGCGGACGGGGTCGCCGATGCCGAGCATGATTCCTTTGGAGCCGTGGTTCAGCTTCCGTCCGGTGTAGTCGAGCGTATCGTTCGACGTATCGTTGACGATGAGCAGGTCGCGCTCCGGCTGGAAGCGAGCCAGGACGATTTCGAGGAAATGCTTGAAATTGCTCAGGTCACACGGCACATCGGTCACCATCAAAAACTTCGTCAACGTGAGCTGGCCTTCTCCCATGATGCGGAAGGCGTGCGCCATCGCTTCCTTATAGTAGCTTTCGCGCACAATCGCGCCGGCGAGCGCGTGGAAGCCTGTTTCCCCGTATGTCCAGAGCGCTTTGACACCCGGCATGACGACAGGGAAGAGAGGCGACAGCAGCCGTTGCAAATATTCCCCGATGTAATAGTCTTCCTGGCGCGGCTTCCCGACGACGGTGGCCGGATAGATCGCGTCTTTGCGGTGCCACATCTGCTTCACGTTGAACACCGGGAAGTCATGCTCCCAGGAGTAATAGCCGAAGTGGTCGCCAAAAGGCCCCTCAGGGCGTCTGATGTGCGGAGGAACTTCTCCCGCGAACACAAACTCGGCTTCCGCGACGATCCGGTGCGGATGGTTCGGCACCTCCGCCATTTTCAGCTTGTCGCCCATCAAGAGCGAGGCGAAGACCAGCTCCGGCACCATTTCCGGCAGGGGCGCGATCGCGGAGACGATCAGGGCAGGAGGGCCGCCGATCGTAAGGGTAACAGGCAGCGACTGGTTCCGTTTTTCGGCTTCGTGGTAGTGGAACCCGCCGCCTTTTTGGATTTGCCAGTGCATGCCCGTCGTGTTTTTGTCGTAAATCTGGATGCGGTACATGCCCAGGTTGTGCTCTTTTGTATCAGGGTGCTCTGTATAAACCAGCGGCAAGGTGACGAATGGACCGCCATCCAGGTGCCAGCTTGTCAAGGCAGGCAGCTTGGTCATGTCAACATCGGTTGTTGCGATTTGGGTCACAGGCGCTTGGGAGGCAGACACGGTTTTGGTGCCCGTGCGCATGACTTCCAACAGCGGCTCGCGCAGCTCCCACAAGCCGGAGAGCTTTGGCGGCAACAGCTTGTCCATCCCGTGCACCAGGTTGCGGACGACAGCCTCGGGTTTTGGCCCAAACGCCATGTCGACCCGCTCTACGGTCCCGAACAAGTTCGTGACCACGGGAAACGATTTTCCTTTGACATTGGTGAAAAGCAGAACAGGTCCGCCCTCTTCAATGACTCTGCGATGAATCTCGGCCAGCTCCAGATGGGGATCGACTGGTGCGTCGATCTCCACGACTTGTCCGGCGCGGTGCAATTGTTCTATGAACGAACGAAGGTTCGCGTGCATCTGTAGATACCTCCACATCCCCGTAATTCCCTTTTAACTGTACACGAACATAGGCGATGAAGCTACCTTTTTATCGGCCCGGGATGGTAAGATGAACCAAGAGGTGAGCGATTTGTGACTACTGCCCGAAAAGTGATGTCTCTGCAAACGAGAATGATTTTGCTCATTACGGTCGGCATTATTTTGATTATTTCGTCAGTTGGCGCCGTCTTCTCTTCCATCGTAGCCTCGTCGATCGAGGAACAGATCGGGAAAAAGGCGCTGAGCGTAGCCAAAATCGTCGCCCACGACCCCGAACTGCGCCGGGCTTTTCAAAGCAGCTCGCCGTCTGCGCTGATCCAGCCGATCGCGGAAAACGTCCGGCTGCAAACCGGAGCGGAATTTGTCGTCGTGGGCAACCGGGAAGGCATTCGCTACGCGCATCCGCTGCCTGACCGCATCGGCAAGTCGATGGTCGGCGGCGACAACGAGCCGGGGCTGACCCACGGACAGTCGTACATTTCCAAAGCGATCGGGAGCATGGGCCCTTCCTTGCGCGGCAAGGTGCCGATTCGCGACGACAATGGCGCGGTGGTCGGCATCGTGTCGGTCGGCTTTTTGCTGGAGGATATCGAAGAAGCCATTGGCGATTACCAGAAAAAAGTTCTGCTCATTACGCTGATCGCGCTCGTCTGCGGGATCGCCTTTGCCATCGGGCTGAGCCGCTATTTAAAAAGGCTGACGCTCGGACTGGAGCCGGAAGAGATCGCCGCTCTGTACGTGGAGCGCAACGCCGTGCTCGAATCCGTCCGGGAGGGGATCGTGGCGATTGACAGAAACAGCGAGATCACGATGATGAACAAGGCAGCGATCCGCATTCTCGAATTGCCGGAGGAAGACATTCACCGCAAGCACATTTTGGACGTGCTGCCGGATAGCCGCATGCCGGAGGTGCTGAAGACGGGGGAACAACAGCTCGACCGCGAGACGATCACGAGCGGCAAAGAAATCATCGTCAACCGCCTGCCGATCAAGCTCGGGGACAAGGTCGTTGGTGTCGTCAGCAGCTTTCGCCCGAAATCGGAGATCGACAAGCTCGCCTCGGAGCTGTCCCAGGTCCGGCGCTATGCGGATGTGCTACGCGCCCAGACGCACGAGTTCCACAACTTGCTGTACACGATCTCCGGGCTGTTGCAGCTCGGCTCGGTGCAGGAGGCGATCGAGCTGATTACGAGCGAGACATCGGCGCAGGAAGAGCTGATCCTGTTTGTCGCCAGACGGATTCCGGACCCGATGATTGGCGCTCTTTTGCTCGGCATGCACAACCGGGCGAAAGAGTTGAAAGTCCAGTTTGTGATCGACCAGGACAGCCATCTCGAAGCGCTTCCCGCGCATATCAACCGCCAGCAGGTGATCGTGCTGCTCGGCAATCTGCTGCAAAACGCGCTGGAAGCGGTCAACGATGCAGCCGTCTCGCAAAAGCGCGTCGACATTTACTTGGCCGACACGGAAGAAGAACTGCTGTTTGAGATAGCCGACTCCGGGCCGGGAGTGCCTGACGCATGGCGCGAGACCATTTTTGAAGACGGGTTTTCGACGAAAGCGGGCGAGGAGCGGGGGCTTGGCTTGGCAAAAGTGCGCGGAATCATCGAAGAGATGGGCGGCTACATCGTCGTCGGAAAAAGCGACTATGGCGGCGCGCTGTTCACCGTTTCCTTGCCGCGAGAAGGGAGGACTGGCAGTGAAGAAGCTTGAAGTGCTGATCGTCGAGGACGATTTGCGGATTATTGACATTAACCGAAGATTCGTGAGCAAGATCGAGGGATTCGAAGTGATTGCCACCGCCACCAACGGCAGCGACGCCAAAGAGCTGTTCGCCGCCATACGTCCCGATCTGGTTTTGCTGGACGTGTACTTGCCCGATATGCTCGGCACAGAGCTGGTCTGGTACATCCGCCAGCATTATCGCGAGGTGGACATCATCATGATTACGGCAGCCAAGGAGATGGAGATGGTCCAGGAAGCGCTGCGCGGCGGCGTTTTTGACTACATCGTCAAGCCGCTTGTGTTCGAGCGCTTTCGCGAGCGGCTGGAGAGCTATCGCGCCCATCTGGCACGGACGCGAGAGGCGACAGAGGTCGATCAGGATGTCATCGACCAGATGCTGACCAGGCGGCCGATCCAGGCGAAAATGCGCGAGTCAGCCGTGCCAAAAGGCATTGACCAGTTGACACTGGAAAAAGTGATCGAGGCGATCAGGCAGACAGGCGACAAAGGTGTCTCGGCAGAGGAGATCGGCCGCGAGATCGGCACCAGTCGGACGACGGCTCGGCGCTACCTGGAGCATCTGGTGCAGGAAAAAAAGGCGCGAGCCGACCTGATCTACGGCAGTGTCGGCAGGCCGGAGAGAAAGTACCGTTTTTTGCAAGAGCGGGCATGAACAATATGAACAAAAAGTTTAAAATTTTCTAAATATACCTTATGCACGAAAACTATTCCCCGCAAGACCCGGCATGATACGTTAATGACAAGCGTGGTAACGCTTACAAAAACGACGGGTTCGAGGGGGATTTTTGTTTGAAAAAGAAAAGATGCATGCTCATTACTTTGTCTGCTTTCTTTACGCTCGCGCTGGCCGCCTGTGGCGGGGTGAACAGCGGCTCGTCCGGCTCGGGCGCGCAGCCTGTGCCTACTGCATCCAACTATCCGGAAAAGCCGATCGTGTTCGTAGCTCCATCCGGGGCAGGCGGCGGCTGGGACAAGACAGCCCGCTCGCTTGGCAAAGTATTGAACGAGAGCAAGCTGGTGACCGAAGCGATTACGGTAGAAAACAAGCCAGGCGGCGGCGGGACCGTCTTCATGGCGGAATACGTCAGCAAAGACAAAGGCAACCCTTACAAGCTGTTCGTCAGCTCTCCGCCGATTCTCATCAACCATAACAAAAAAGAGGGGAACAGTCCGTTCGGTTTCCAGCATGTGACGCCACTGGCGCAAATGACGAAAGACTTTGGCGCCCTGGTCGTGCGAGCAGATTCGCCGTACAAGGATATGAAAAGCTTTTTGGACGAGCTGAAAAAAGACCCGACGAAAATGACGCTCGCAGGCGGTTCGGCTCCGGGTTCGATGGATCACCTCGTCAGCGTGTTGCCCGCCGCCAAATACGGCATGGACCCGAAAACGGTCAAGTACGTCTCCTACGACGGCGGCGGAGAAGCGATTGCGGCCTTGCTCGGCGGCAATGCCGACATGATCGCGACCGATGCCTCCGGCGTAGGAGAATATGTGAAGGCAGGCAAGGTTCGCGTGCTCGGCGTCACGTCGGAAGAGCGAATGGGCGGAGAGCTGAAGGACGTCCCGACCTTGAAAGAACAAGGAATTGATGCGACGTTTACGATCTGGCGCGGCGTATTCGGCCCGGCTGACATGCCTGCGGATGCCAAAGCGTATTGGGATACCAAGCTGAAAGAGTTGTCGGAGAGCGAAGCGTGGAAGCAGGAGCTTGCCGCAAACGGCTGGGAGAGCGAGTACAAGGACGCGGCGACCTTCACGGCGTTTTTGGAGGAGCAGGATCAGCTAGTAAAAGAGCTGTTGACCTCGCTTGGCATGGCGAAATAGGGAGAGGGCACTCCTCTCCTTTTTTTGCCCCGCTTTTTGCGGCGCGCGTCCGCTTTTCCTGGTGGAGAGAAAGACGCGTCTGCAACTCCCTTATCGAAAAAGGAGGTACGTATGAACGCAAGGTTTGATCGGTACGGCAGTATCGCTTTTGCGCTAGTGGGCGCTTTTTTCATCGCGGAGAGCCAGCATATATCGACCAGTGCATACGGCAGCCAGGTCGGGCCGAACATGTTTCCGTTCGGCTTGGGCATCTTGCTTGTCCTGCTCAGCCTGCGCCTGTTTTGGGAGACATTCCAGGCGAAAAACCGTGCCGTGGCAGAAGCGCCCGAAAAACTTTTGTACAAACGGTTTCTCCTGATGCTCGTGGCGACGGTGCTGTATGTCCTGCTTTTGGAGCCAATCGGGTATGTGATCGCTACCGCTCTGTTTCTTTACGTCACGTTTCTGGTCATGGGCAGCAAAAGCCAACTGCAATCGGCGGTTGTCTCCTTGCTGTTTTCCGTCGGCGTCTACGTGGTGTACGTGCAATTGCTGAAAGGAACGCTTCCAGGACTTCCAACCTGGCTCGGCGTCTAGGGAGGGATCGGAATGAGTGCGCTGGACTATTTGGCCGATGGATTTCTCATCGCTTTTCAATGGCATAACTTGCTTTACGCGTTTATCGGGGTGCTGATCGGGACGGCTGTCGGCGTGCTGCCGGGCATCGGGCCGATGAGCGGAGTGGCGCTGCTGATGCCGGTCACAGCTTCCTTGACGGCGGGCTTGCCGCCGGAGATGGCCGCGGCGAGCGCCCTGATTTTGCTGGCAGGCGTGTACTACGGCGCGATGTACGGCGGTTCCACCACGTCGATTTTGCTGAACACGCCAGGCGAATCGTCTTCGGTCGTCACGACCTTGGACGGGTATCAGCTCGCGCGGCAGGGACGGGCGGGAGCGGCGCTGTCGATTGCGGCCATCGGCTCGTTTGTGGCCGGGATCGTGGCGCTGGTCGCGCTCGTCTTTCTCGCCGATCCGCTCTCTGACCTCGCGCTGCAGTTCGGTCCGGCCGAGTATTTTTCGCTCATGCTGCTCGGCCTGTGCGCCGTGAGCGGGCTTGGCGGCAAGTCAATGACCAAGGCGCTGCTGATGACCGTCCTCGGGCTTTTGCTGGCCACGATTGGCATCGACAACGTATCGGGAGTCGCCCGCTTCACCTACGACATCCCCGACCTGTATCAAGGGCTGGAGTTTCTGACCATCGCGGTCGGCCTGTTCGCGCTAGGAGAGGTTTTCAAAACGATTCTGGAAAACGACCAGTCCTCGCAGGAAATTATCAAGGTCGGCCGGATTCTCCCGACGAAGCAAGACCTCAAGGAGAGTGCCGCTCCGATCGCGCGCGGTTCTTTGCTCGGCTTTTTCATCGGCGTGCTGCCGGGAGCAGGCGCGACGCTGGCCTCTTTCTTTTCTTATATTTTGGAGAAAAAATGGAGCAAGCACCCGGAGCGCTTCGGAAAAGGCGAGATCGCCGGAGTAGCCGCCCCGGAATCCGCGAACAATGCCGCCTCCGGAGGGGCAATGATCCCGTTGTTGACGCTCGGAATCCCGGGATCGGGGACGACCGCGATCTTGATGGGGGCACTGCTCATGTACAACGTCCAGCCGGGGCCGCTGTTGTTCAGCGATCATCCGCAAATCGCCTGGGGACTGATCGCGAGCATGTTCATCGGAAATCTGATGCTGCTCGTGCTGAACATGCCGTTGGTCAAAGTGTTTGCCAAAATTATTGAGACGCCGCCGCATTTTTTGATTCCGATGATTATCGCCATCTCTGTTTTCGGCGTCTACGCAGTACAGATCAGCACGTTCGACCTCATCCTGCTCGTCAGTTGCGGCATTCTCGGCTACTTTTTGAGCAAAAACGACTTTCCGCTCGCCCCGCTCGTACTGGGGCTGGTGCTCGGCCCGATGATCGAAAACAACATGCGCCGCGCGCTGACGACATCCAACGGCGACTTCTCGATTTTTTACACGAAGCCGCTGTCCGCCGTCTTTCTGCTGTGCGCGCTGGCCTGGCTCGTCGTGCCGCTGTTGTTGAAGCGGCGAGGAAAACAAGTCGTGATTAACGAAGAAGCCTGATTTTCCTTCAGGCATACAGCAGGGGATCCGTCCGCAAGCTGTTCGTCTGCCGGCTCGTTTGTCGCAAAGCTTCCTATCGCTTCTTGACAACGGCTTCCTCCCCCCTTATCATAGGAAAAATTTCGGGAAACTGTACTGCCCGGACAGCCGGGCAGTACAGCAGAGGAGAGACGAAGATGCGAACAATCGAGCCTGTCACATTGGAAGGAAAGCGGGTCAGACTGGAGCCGCTGCTCCCGGCGCATGTGGACGGAATTTTTGCTGCGGGGGCCTTTCCGCCAATCTGGTCGTACATGTCGGTGGAGATTCAGACGCGCGAAGACGCGCAAGCTTTTATCGAGCAGGCGCTGAAAAACGAGGCGGAGCAAACCGAGCTGCCCTTTGCCATCGTCAACCGCGCGGACGGGCAGGTCATCGGCAGCACGAGGTTTCTCGCCATTTCCCGCAAAGATCGCGGACTGGAAATCGGTTTTACGTGGCTGACCCCCGCCGTCTGGAAAACGGCTGTCAACACTGAGTGCAAATGGCTTTTGCTGCGCCACTGCTTCGAAGAACTTGGCTGCATTCGCGTCCAGTTGAAAACCGATGCGCGCAATCTCAACTCCCAGCGCGCCATCGCCCGCATCGGCGGCATCCGCGAGGGCGTGCTTCGCAATCATATGGTGATGCGGGACGGATACATTCGCGATTCGGTTTATTTCAGCATCCTCGACAGGGAGTGGCCGGAGGTGAAGCAACGGCTGGAAATGTTGCTGTTTGGTGAATAAAGGGGCGGGGCGATTGTAGGTCCAAAGCTGCATGTGTACAATAGGGATGAACCTTGAGGAATACCTCTAGTTGCGCTTAGAAAAGAGGGTGTACATGAGACTCCGCATCTTGCCAACCGGCTGCGTCCTGCTCGCCGGGGATCTGCTCGCCTTTTTGCTGTTTGTCTACTATGGAAAGCTGGCCCACAACTTGCCAGTCACGTTTCTCGGAATAGGCGAGACGCTGGCTCCGTTTTTGATCGGCTGGATCATCGCCATCCTCGTTTTTCGCACCTATGCGGAGCGCGCCTACTCGTCCTGGGGACGGCAGTTGCTCACGATGCTGTTCACGTGGACGCTGGCGGCTCCGATTGGCCTATTGATCCGCTCCTGGTGGACGGGCGTGCCGATCACGCTCATTTTTGCCGGCGTGACCTACTTCGTGACTCTGGCCTTTCTGCTTGGCTGGCGTCTGCCCTTTGCGCTGGTCCATGCGCTGTGGAAGCGGACCCGGCACCAGACCGTTCACTAATAAACCGTGCCAAATTGGTTACGCTATCCTGTGTGTGATGACCACAGGAGGTGAATCCGTTGGGCAAAAACAACAACAGCAAAGACTTGGGGAAAAACCGCGGGAAAACGCTCGATCACAACGATCAGAACACGAACCTGCGCCAATCCCACCACAATGACCGTAACGAAGGTACCTCCAAAGACCGCTGAGCTTTCAGCGGTTTTTTTCTGCTTTTCACCAGCCTGGCCCGCACAGCAAATGGTTCGATTCCGGACGAGTTGTGTTATAATAGGTTTTGTTTTTCAAGCGAGTGGAGGGGAAAACAGTATGACGGAACCGTTGCATGACGTACAGCCGGTGACCATGTCGTCACAGGCGTTTTTGATTTTGTGCCGACTCTACGACGGATGCTACGACGAGTTGAAGCAAAACGAGCAGCTTCGCGAGCTGGTCGAATCCATCGGGGATATGCTTTTGGCCGGAGTGGAGACGCTGGAGAAGCAAGAGATCAAGCCAAAAACGATTACCTTTCCACTGACGGTGCAGCAAGCGTTTTTCGTGCGGAGGCTAGTCGTGGAGCTGCTCGCGCAAGCGCCTGCCGGCAACGACGACAAGACGACGCGATGGCTGCAGGAATGCTTGACGGCGTTGTCCGGAGGCGGTGCCAGTGCCGATGCCAAAGCAGATGCGCACTAGCCGGGAGCTTCACGTCATTACGAGCGGCAGGCAAACGCTCGAAGAGGTGCTGCGGATGGCCGAGGCGGCCTATGCCGGAGGGATGGATTACCTGCATATTCGCGAAAAGCAGCGAACCGCCAGGGAATGCATGGACTGGGTTCGGGCTTTGGCGAATGTGGTTCCGCTCGCAAGCCTGCTGGTCAACGATCGGGTCGATGTGAGTGCCGCGTCCGGCTGTGCAGGCGCCCATCTGGCGTACCACAGTCTGGAGGTCAGCGACGCGCGGCAAGTGTTGCGGCGGGAACAAAAAGTAGGTCGCTCTGTCCATTCCTTCGCGGAAGCCGAACAGGCGGTGACAGCAGGGGCAGACTATTTGATGTACGGACACATTTTTCCAAGCGGCTCGAAGCCGAATCTCGCGCCCAGAGGGACGGGCGAGCTGATGAAAATAACGGCCAGGTGGACGGTTCCCGTGATCGGGCTTGGCGGGATTACGCCGGAGCGGACTGCTGAGGTACTCGCCGCAGGCTGCGCAGGCGTTGCCGTACTATCGGGAATTACCAATGCGGCAGATGCGAAGGCAGTGGCTATGGCTTATCGCGAGGCATTGGATCGTTGGGAGGGGAATGAAAAATGAACGACAGGCAAACACTTCGGGAAAAGATGGGCGTTTATTTGGTGATCGGCACCCAGGATTGCGGATTTTCCAGCGAGAAGACAATCGAAATCGCGCGCGAGGCGCTTGCGGGCGGAGTCGGTACGTTGCAGTTGCGCGACAAAGGCAGCAAGCTGACTTCCGAGGAGCGCCACGAGCTGGGACGGCAGCTTCAGCAGCTTTGCCGCGAAGCGCAAGCGCTGTTTTTCGTCAACGACGATGTGGAACTGGCTGTTCGGCTGCAAGCGGACGGGGTACACGTCGGACAGGATGACATGCAGTTGGCCGAGGTGAGAGCAAAAGTAGGCGAAGCCATGTACATCGGCGTGTCCGCAGGGACGGTGGAGGAAGCGCTCGCCGCCAAAAGCGGTGGTGCAGACTGCATCGGGGTAGGAGCGATGTTCGCCACTTCGTCGAAGGCAGATGCGGGCGAGCCGATTGGACCTGAGGGACTGCGCGCCATCCGGGAGGCTGTCGGCAGCGACTTGCCGATCGTGGGCATCGGCGGGATCACGCTTGAGAATGCAGAGCAGGTGCTACGCGCGGGAGCCGATGGCGTCGCTGTCATCAGCGCGATCAGCCGGGCCGACTCGCCCAGGAAAGCGGCGGCAGACTTGCTGCGGATTGTACGCTCGATCTAGCACGGACAAAGAGACGAATACATATGGTAGGGTAACATTACTCATTCACGAAGGAAACCGATACTGGCGACCAAAAGGAGGTGGAACCGATGAAAAATCGGATTTACCGGATCGGATACGAATGGGTCAGCAAACGGGAGTTGCTTGAGCGACTGTACTTGAACGACTGCATCCTGATGGAGCACAAGCGGCTCCAGCCGCCTCCGGACGATCAGGATACCGAATTGCCGCCGGAAAAAGAAGTCCATGCTGTCCTGATTCGCAGTCAGCGACGTCCGGGCGAATGGGTGACGTTTAACGGACTGTACGAGATTCAAACCCGCGAACCGATTCCGTGGATTGATTCTCCCCTGGAGTATCACCAGTTCGGAACGGAGTTGATTCCGGGCAACATCCGCCGGGAAAAAGCGCCCCAGGGCCGGATTCCGGCGAGGACGAAGCTGCAGATTGCCGCTGTTCGCCAGGATACCGTTTTTGTGACGGTACCCGGGCATCCATCCCGGCGCTACGAGATGGCTTTGGCTCATGCGCGCTTCGCCAAAGATTTTCCGACGGAACTTGAAATGAAGCTGCAAGTGTATGCGTTTCCACCGCGCCACGACATCTTCGTCGACTGGCTTTTGAAGGAAGGGCGGAAATCGGGAATCATCACACGGCCGAATCAGGAGAGAGTGGAGCGGTCCGCTTTCCAAGTATGGGATGACTTGCGCCAGGAGTACGGGCTCAGCGTCAGCGCGGCACTACTTGCGATCAAGCAGGCGCTGATCGTGCTGGATCGGGCAGGCGTGGAAACCGATTTTCCTTATCCGGTCCAGGAGCGCTCGGACCTTTCCTTGTTCAGCGAGACGGAGCGCGACGCTTTTTACTCGTACCAGTCCGTGCGCTGCGCCATGGCGGCTGTCGCGGCTTTGCTGACGGTTGATCCAAAAGACCCGTTGCAGGACACTTTGTTGATGGATATTATGCTGGAGCAGCAGATCAACCGCAGACGTGACTGACGCGTCTGCGGTTTTTTGTTTTTCGCTGCGTCGTTGTATAATGGAAGGGCAACCCATTTAGAAAAGGACGTGGACAAGCATGTACGTATCAATGAACCGATTGAAAGTTCCTGCCGATTACCAGTCTCACCTCGAACGCGCTTTTGGCGGCGGTGGCGAGCGGATGAAGGAAGTTCCAGGGTTTTTGGAGTTTCTCTTCCTCGCGCCGACAGAAGGCGACGAGTACATCGTCTTCACGAAATGGACAGATGAACAGGCGTTCCAAAACTGGACGCAGAGCGAAGCGTTCAAGCGCGCTCACGCTGGCACAAACCAGAACAGCCCGGTCAAATCCGACTTGCGCAACTACATCGTGAAAGCTCACTCATAGGAAAAAGGAAGCATTTGTCGTTGCTGGGCAAATGCTTTTTTTCTTAATCGTTGAACAATAAACGTTTTTTTGCCAAACTCATGCATGATCGTGATATGATAGAAGTAGATAAGAGAGCGGTTTCAATTAGCTTTCTGGCAGGAAAGTTGTCTACAAACAATCGCCGGCAGACGGCATGCGCGGCAACCCTCTCACGTCAGCGGGATCGGCTGGCGATAATCTACCTGTTTGTTGGACACTCTTCTTTACATCATGTCGGTTTTGTGTCCATAATAGAATCATTATCATACATACTTGAAGGAAGGCCTCAATGAAGCAAGAAGAAGAAAAGGAGTCAGAGCGTTTTGAAAAATCGAATAAGTAAGTATCTTACTCATTTGGCCCCTGCAGCGGTGGCCAAAACGTTTTCTTTTCTTTCTGAAAAACACGACCACTCTGCTTCGCTTCTGGGAGACCGCGCACATACTGAGGCTTTGCTTGTCCAACTGCTCTTTCGCTGGGCGGAAGTTGTGGAAGAGAATGATCCAACAGCAGCAGAACAAGAAATTAACGAAATCGCTTACAAGTGTTTGCTTCAAGGATTGAATCTTGCGACGCTGGTACAATGCCTGCGGGTGTGCCGGGACAGCATTGTCGAGCAGATGAACAACGACTCTGCCATGCTGGTGCAAAGCGAGGCGGAGCAGCTTGAGCTTTTACGGGGACAATACGCGTTTTTTCTGGCGATGGACCAGTTGATTGCCCAAGTCGTGGGCGTCTACAGCCAGGAGCATCGACCGCCGAGCCAGCAGCCACATACGGGCACGGCTCTGGAGCGGGCGCAGGGGGAACAATTCGCCCTGCTTGCCGAGCAGGAGCTGGTCCAACTGGTGCTGCATTCGAGCGACATAGCCGTTTTGATGATTGATCGCACGCTGAAAATTATCGAGGCCAACCATGCGTTGTGCCATCTGTTTGGCGTCAAACGCGAGCAAATTATCGGACAGAACATTGACGAAGCTTTCTTGCCGCACGAGAGTGAAAGGTTCGTCCAATGGGTCGTCGAACGCGGACAGTCAGGCCATTACATGGCAGAATACCGTGCAAAATGGACGACAGTCAGCACCAGTCCGATTTTTTACATGGGCGAGATGTGGGGAGCAATCGCCGTTTTTCGAAATATTACCGAGAGCAAACGATACGAGGAAGAGCTGAACAAGCGGGAAGCTTTGGCGGCTGTAGGACAACTAGCCGCAGGGATGGCGCATGAAATCCGCAATCCGCTTACTTCGATCAAAGGCTTCATCCAGTTGTTGCGCGAGCAGGGAGAGGCGGGGCGCAGCGAGTCCTACTTTTCCGTCATTTTGACGGAGATCGAACGCATCGACGGATTGTTGAACGACGTGCTGGTTTTGGCCCGGTACAGGGATGACAAAATCGTTTCCGAACGTTTTCTCGTGCTGGACGAGCTTTTTGGGGTCATTCGTTTACTGGAGCCAGAAGCCAATCGCAGGGGGATCAAGCTGGAGCTCGACATCACCCCTGGCGAATGGTACGTGTTCGGCTACCGTTCCCGCATCAAGCAGGCGATCCTGAACATCATGAAAAATGCGTTTGAAGCGCTGCTGACCCAAGGCAGCGTGGTGCGCGTCACCGTCTGCGCCTCCATCAGCCAGGTCGTCATCGTCGTCGAGGACAACGGGCCGGGACTGAGTACCGCTTGTCTGGACAATTTGTTCGTGCCGTTTTTTACGACCAAGCAGGAGGGGACAGGACTTGGCTTGTCCACGACCCAGCGCATCATTGCAGATCACGGCGGCGAAATTTTTGCCGACAACTCGCCGCGACTGAATGGAGCGCGCTTTGAAATCCGCCTGCCTCTTTCCGTATCGGAAAACACATAGAAGCTGTTTCCTTATCCAAAAAGACGGAGCAAACCATCCGTCTTTTTTTGTTGCCTTCCTCCGAAAAATGCGGCGTCTGTCCAATCCGGATTTCACGCCAAAAGGCGCAGTTCTGTGCGGGTTAATCTGTTTGAAGTAGGCATGAAGTCCTTTTAGCTCAAAAGGTTGCAAGTCTTTCGAATCAATCTCTATGTAAGATGTTGTCAAACTGTGTCGTTTGGTGGAATAATTTACAAAAAGGCTGAACGGAGTTGAACGTAGAGTGATCCGGATGTTGCATAAAAACGAAAAGAGGTGGAGCTACTGGGAAGCGTGGTATGACGAAAAAGACCGTCTGTACACGGTCCATTACGGTCAGGTAGGCGAGAGCGGCGACCACTATGCGA
The DNA here is from genome assembly GCF_000470975.2 of Brevibacillus sp. NSP2.1. NCBI lineage: Bacteria > Bacillati > Bacillota > Bacilli > Caryophanales > Paenibacillaceae > Brevibacillus > Brevibacillus sp. NSP2.1. Next base: position 2,565,366 of record NZ_CP048274.1, read on the forward strand.
TCGTGGCTGAGCAAATCGAAGGAAAGCCGACTCATGTGCTGCAAAACTGGGCGGAAGAAATGAAGGAAAAAGGCTATGCGGAACTGGCAAAAGAAGACTGGCAGAAGCTGGTGGTGAGCTTTCCGCACCTGTCGGAAGCAGATGTGGAGATGAGGTATGCTATCGAGGCGTTGCTCGATGAATGTCTCGGCCGGACTGGAAACGGGCATAGTGACGGAGGAGACGACAGCCGGGACGAGCTTGCCGTCATTTGCTGCGTGATCGACATGGAAAAAGCAATTGCCGCCGTCCAGGAAGCCATGTCTGCCGCCCGCCTGCACGACGGGCTGGTGATATGGCGCTTGCAGGACGACGGCACGCGTGTCTCGCTCTATCCTTCTGCCTGCTGAAACGAAAATGTTTCGTCTTACTTCACGATTTTGAGTCGAAGGGCTTTGGCGACTGCCTGGGTGCGGTCCTCGACGCCCATTTTTTGCAAAATGCGGTGCACGTGTGTTTTTACCGTGCCTTCCGAAATAAACAAATTTTGCGCGATCTGATCGTTTCGATACCCGTAGGCGATCTGTTGCAGGACGTCAAGCTCGCGGTCTGTCAGCTCATCGAGCAGGGCTGAAGGAGCAGAGGCGTGTTCGGAAACGCTGCGCTGAACTTGCAGGGCTTCCGCCAGCGCCTTGGCTGCTGTCGCGGTATGAAAAAGAGCTTCCCCCTGGGAGGCTCTGCGTATCAGGTCGAGCATCTCCTGCGAGTCGGCGTCCTTCAGCATGTAGCCGACAGCGCCTGCGCGGATTCCTTCCACGACGTAATTGTGGTTGTCAAAGGTGGTGAGAATCAATACTTTGACGGCCGGATGCATGTTCATGATCTCCCGTGTCGCTTCAATCCCCGACTTTTTCGGCATTTGCACGTCCATCAACACTACGTCTGGCACGATTTTTCCTACCAGCTCCACAGCTTCTTCCCCGTCAGAGGCTTCTCCGACGACCTCCATATCTTGCTGCATTTGTATCACGTAGCCCAACCCTTGGCGAATCATGTTTTGGTCGTCTACCAGGACCACACGAATTTTTTTGGCTTGGTCTGTCATGTTCGTATGCTCCCTTCTTTTTCCAGATGTTCCAGCGGCAATCTTACATCGAGTTTGAATCCATGCGGTTCTTTTGCCGAATAGGACAGGCTGCCGTTCAACTGCTTGATGCGCTCGGCAATCCCTGTCAGTCCAAACCCAGGCTTGATTTGATCCTGGGGAGTGATGTCACCGTCGTCCTGTATCGAGAAGTAGAGGGAGCCTTCCCGCTGCTCGATCATGACCTGAATTTCTTTTGCATTGGAGTGGCGCAGCGTATTTGTAATCGCTTCCTGTAAAATCCGGTAAAACGTGATCGTCAGCTCCTGGGACAGCGGGATATCCAGCTCGGATGAGATGAGCTCCATCTTGATCCCTGTATGCTTTTGCGCCTGCGACAGCAAAGCGCGCAGCGGAGTGAGTCCCAGCGATGTTTTGTCCATGGCGAGCGTATGCACGGAGGTGCGGATTTCTTCCAGGCTTTGCTTCGCTACGCCGAGCATGTTGCGCACGGCTTCCTGCGCGTGCTCCGGTCCGTCCTGCAGCATGTACTTCAGCGCGTGAAGCTGGACAATCAGCGAGGTAAGACTGTGACCCAGCGCGTCGTGAATGTCGCGGGCAATCCGCGTCCGTTCCTCCAGAACCGCTACCTGCAACGAGTGCAAGGCCGCTTCCTGAAGCTGGGAATGCGCTTCCTGCAGCTCGGTATGGGCTTGTTGCAGCTCCTCCAAATGGGCTTGGTTCGTTTTGTACGCCTCGCTTTGAATCCGGTATCCCCGCGCCCCGATATAGCAGCCGATGTACGTCAGGATAAACGGAATGATATGCGGAAATTGGAGGATGCCGTAAAAATACAAAAACAACGTGGTGCACGCGCCAAAAAAACTCGCGTAAGCCAGCGCACGCCGTCCTTCGATGTAAAAGCCGATAAAGACGGCGAGCGGGAGCATCATTCCGAAGCCTTCTCCTCCGGCGAACACGCTTTTTAAGAGCGCCATGGTGCCGAGCATAACCGTAGCTAGTTCAAATTGGTACGGCTTCCAGTTCCTTTTTGAAATCCAGAATACCACAATGTAACAAAAGAATAGTACAATCGTAAGAGAAAACTGTAAGGGAGTCTCGCGCATGAACGAATCTGGCAGCAAGGCCAGCACGATCAAAATGGAGAACCAGATGATTAGCAAACGTTTTTGAATCGCTTTTATACTCAGTTTCAGCAAAAAGATATCCTTCTTTCTCTGGCCGGATGCTCGTTTACTTTCATTCTAGCACGGGGTGTCGTCTATCTCCAGATAGACCCCTCGCTGACGGGAAATCAACCTGCTGATAGACTTCACTACTCATGACTATAGGTAGAATAAATCTTGGCTAATAAAAGATGTAGATGGGTCATGTGGGATAGTGAGGGAGGCTTTCATGAAAGAACTGATTCAGTTGGCTAAGCTCCTGAAAGAAGCGAGTGCCTTGTTTGCGTCCATTTCCAAAAAGGAACTGGACAGCACTGATCTGAACTGGCAGCAGGTGCTGATTTTGGAACAGCTCAGCAACGGTTCAAAAACGATGGGGGAAATTTGCAAGGCTGTCGATCTTCCGTACAGTACCACGTCAGGATTAATCAACAGGCTGGAGCAGGAAAATCTGGTGCGTCGTTTTCGAGACCAAACCGACCGCCGAATCGTGTGGGTTTCCTTAACGGAGCGCGTGTCTGAACAACGGGAATTGAAGCCGGAAGATCCTCACGCGATCTCATCTCTTCATGCGCTGCAACAATTGTTCTCCCAAAAGAAAGAAATAACAGGCTAATTGTCGCTTCCGGCAAATGGCAATGCCGAAAGTGTCACGATTAGCCATGTCAAGTTTTCCAGAAGAGGTGAGTGGATTTGAATCTGTCTGAACTCTCGATTAAACGTCCGGTCACGATGATTATGCTGACCGTGGCCATGCTGATTTTCGGTTTCGTCTCCCTGCCTCGCTTGGCGATTGACTTGATGCCGGAGCTGAATTTTCCGGTTGCCGTGGTCGTCACGTCTGTGGACGGGGGCTCACCCAGTGAGGTAGAAAAACTGGTGACAAAACCGATCGAAAATGCGCTAGGTACGGTTTCCAACCTGGACAGCATTTCATCCGTGTCTATTGAAGGGGCCTCGCAGGTCATCCTCATGTTTAACTGGGGAACGGATCTCGATCAGGCCACTCTCGATATGCGAGAGAAAGTCGATCAGGTGAGGAGCATGCTCCCTGATTCCGCGCATGCGCCGCGGGTATTGCGCATCGATCCGAACAGCCAGCCGATCATCCAGTTTGCCGTCACAGGCGAGCAGGATGTCAACAAGCTGAAAAAGCTCGCGGAAGACATGATCCAGTCGCGACTGGAGCGTATTGACGGCGTCGCGGCTGCTTCCATCAGCGGCGGTCAGGACCGAATCGTCGACGTCATCGTCGATCCGGCCAAGCTCTCCGCGTACGGACTGTCCCTGGAGCAAATCCAGCAGGCGCTCGCAAGCGGCAACCTGTCTGGCTCCGCCGGTTCCGTCCGTGAAGGGGACAGCAAGATGAACATCCGCGTCCAGGGTGAATTTGCCAGCGTGGAGGAAATCGCGCTGACGCCGATTTCGGTAGGGGCCAACTCCATTCGCCTGAGCGATATTGCCGAAGTCAGAGATACGCTCGAAGACATTACGCAGCTCAGCTACGTAAATGGCAAACCGAGCCTCGGTATCTCCATTACGAAAGCTTCCGGCGGAAACACCATCGAGGTGGCCGACGAAGTAAAAGCAGAGCTGGAGAAAATCAAGGCGGATTTGCCGGAGCACGTGCAAATCACTACGACGCTTGACACTTCGACCTACATCAAAGATTCGATCTACACAACAGCGGAGCACGCGCTGCTCGGTGGACTGGTCGGGATCATCCTGCTGTTCTTCTTCCTGGGCAGCCTACAGTCGATGCTGATCGCGATTATCGTGTTGCCTGTATCCATCGTCGCGACCTTCCTGTTGATGTACATGACAGGACAGACGATCAACCTGATCTCGCTTTCCGGTTTGACGCTGGGGCTGGGGTCATTGATCGACTTTGCGGTCGTTATGCTGGAGAACATCTTCCGCCAGCGGGAGCAAGGAAAAGGCATGATGCAAGCCGCGCTCGACGGCTCCAAAGAGGTTGGAACGGCCGTTATGGCCTCCGCCTTGGCGCAAATTTGCGTATTCTTGCCGATTGCCCTGACGGAAGGGATTGCTTCCGAGCTGTTCGGACCGCTGGCTTTGACAGTCGTGTTCTCGCATATTGCGGCACTCGTCTTCTCGATTTTGCTGGTGCCGATGCTCAGCTCGCGCATTTTGAAGAAAGTACCGAATCATGCGAATCACGAAAATTATCGTGGCATCAACCCGGTTACTTGGTTTAACATCGGGTTTGGCAAAGTGGAAAAAGGCTACCAAAAGCTGCTGGCATGGGCTTTGGGCCACAGAAAAACAGTCATGTTTTCTTCTGTCGTCATGATGGTCGGCTCGCTTGCCCTGACGCCGCTGATCGGGGCGGAGTTCATCCCGAGCATGGACCAGGGACAAATTTCTGTATCGGTTAAGATGCCAAACGGAACCGTTTTGGCTGAGACGGAAAAAGTCGCCAAGCAAGTAGAAGAGATTGTGAATCAAGTGCCGGAAAAAGACATTGTGGCGACGTCGATCGGCAGCAACGGTTCGCCGATTGCAAGCACGCTGTCCTCCAACCAGGCAACGATCACGCTGCTGCTCGTCGACGTGACAGAGCGCAAACGTTCCTCAAGCGACATCGCCATAGACTTGCAGCAGAAGCTGAAAAATATTCCGGGGCCGGAAATCAAGGTGAGCGCAGCAGAAGGCATGTCCATGGGCTCGCCAATCGAGCTGAATGTGCGCGGCGACGATTTGGCCGTCCTCAAAGACATCAGTGCGATCATCAAGGGCGAGGTCGAAAAAGTACCTGGCACGAGCAACGTTACAACTAGCCTGGAAGCGTCCAGACAGGAATTTGAAGTCAAGGTCGACGCGGAAAAAGCGAGCTTGTACGGCTTGTCGACAGGACAGATTCTCTCCAGCGTCCGGACGGCCTTCCAGGGGCAAACGGTCACGAAGTATCGTACAGGCGATGACGAGATTGACATTAACCTGAAGCTGCCTGAAAATTATCAAGAAGACATCAACTACTTGAACAACCTGCGGATTGCTGCGCCAGGCGGGGCACAAATCGCGCTGTCCTCGGTGGCTACCATCAGCAAAGTGGACGTGCCGCTCACGATCAACCGCTCCAACCTGACGCGCGAAGTGAAGGTTACGAGTGATCTGGCCGGGCGTGACCTGAATTCCGTCACACAGGAGATTACGGCGAAACTGAACAACCTGAATCTCCCGGACGGTTACAAAGTCGAGTTCGGCGGACAAAGCCAGGACATGGCCGAGTCGTTCGGCAGCCTCGCGCTCGCGATTCTGCTCTCCGTTGTGCTTTTGTACATGGTGATGGCGGCGCAGTTCGAGTCGTTTTACAGCCCGTTCATCATCATGTTCTCGGTTCCGCCGACGGTTACAGGGGTTCTCCTGGGACTTTTGGTTACCGGAACGACGATCAGCGTATCCGTATTGATCGGGTACATTCTCCTGATCGGTCTGGTCGTGAACAACGCGATCGTGCTGATCGACTACGTGAACCAGTTGCGGGCAAAAGGCTGGGAGCTGCGCGAAGCGATTCTCCATGCCGGACCAATCCGTCTGCGTCCGATTCTGATGACGACGCTGACGACGATCCTCGCGATTGGACCGCTGGCTTTTTCCGGCGGATCGGGTACAGAGACACAGGCACCAATGGCTATCACCGTTATTTTCGGTCTGAGCTTTGCGACACTCATTACCCTTGTTTTGGTTCCGGTCGTCACTTCGTGGTTTGACGATATCGGCAAAAAGCGTCGTGAAAGACGCATGAAACGGAAAGAAAAGAAACAAAAGAAAACCGTTCCCGCTTTGGAATCGTAAGAAGCGTTTGTGGGATGAGGAGGGACATTCATGAAACTTAGCATAAAACCCGTCATACTGGCCGTATTGGCCGTAAGCCTCGTGGCAGGTTGTTCCAGCCCGCAAGCGGAAACACCGCAGGCAGAAACGGTGGAAGCGGCAACACCTGTCCAGGTCGAAACAGTCGCCACAGGCTCCGTCACGACAGAGTCGGGCCTGACGGCGAAGCTGGCGCCGAGTGAAGAAGTACAGCTCACTCCGAAAATGGGCGGCAAGATCACTTCGCTGCCCGTGCAGCTCGGACAGTATGTGACAAAAGGCCAGGTGCTGTTTAAACTGGATGAAAAAGATTTGCAAAACAGCGTCAAACAGGCGGAAGCCGCATACGAGCTGGCCCAGGCGAGCTTGAATCAGGCTGGAAGCAGCTCGGATCAGGGACTCGTTCAAGCGCGCAACGGACTGAAGCAGGCGGAAGTCGCTTTGGCTGACGCGAAGCTGAACCAGCAGCGGATGAACCAGTTGTATACGCAGGGAGCGATCTCCGCCCAGCAAATGGAGCAGGCGAACATGCAGTTGACCAACGCGCAAACTGCTTATGACAACGCGCAGCAAAACTTGCAGGTCGCCCAGCAAAAAGCGAACGTGCAAGTGTCGGCGGCTTCGGCGAAACAGGCTGCGGTCAGCTTGCAAAACGCCCGTGAGCAACTGGCGAACGCGACCGTTACTTCGCCAATCAACGGCTTTGTCTCCAGCGTAAACGGAGCGGTCGGCCAAATGGCAGGGCAGCAGCCAGTCGTGGTAGTAGTCAACACCAACCCGCTGCTCGTAAAAGCGAACCTGTCCGAAGCGGACATCACGAAAGTCAAAGTCGGCACCGTCGTGAAAGTGAACGTGCAATCGACTGGAAAAACGATTGATGCCAAAGTAACGGCAGTCAGCCCTGTGATGGATTCTGCGCTCAAAGCGTATCCGATCGAAATTACGATCCCGAACCCATCCAATGAGCTGAAGTCCGACATGGTCGTCAATGTGACGTTCCCATCCGACGGAGCGAGCGGCGCGAAAGCTCTCGTCATCTCGCGCAAAGCAGTCTTTGACCGCGACGGCAAGCAATACGTGTTCAGGCTTGAGGGCGACATTGCGAAGCAGGTAGAAGTCACTACGGGAAAATCGTCCAGCGACAAGATCGAAGTCACAAGCGGCCTTGCAGAAGGCGACAAAATTGTCGTAACCGGAATCACGATGCTGCAGGATGGCAGCAAGGTTAGCATTCAGCAGTAAAACAGGAGATGGAAGGAAGAGGCGGAGCGATTGTCCGCCTCTTTTTTCTATGAATATGGAAAAAATCTTCGCCCAAGCCGCTGCCGCTGGGAAAAAGGGCGGAGGAATCGGTGCGTGTAGCCCATAACGGTGATAATGGTAACGTAATTGTCACGGATTTAAGACAAAGTGCCGGTTTCGCTTTTGAAGGGGAGAAAGATTCGTTACAATAAGGAATATAGTGGAGGAAACAACCATTCGGAGGTACATATGACTGGGAATCTTACGGTGTTTTTGGCGTTTGCGGCGGGGTTTCTCTCGTTTATTTCGCCTTGCTGTCTGCCGCTTTATCCGTCTTTTTTGTCCTACATCACCGGAGTGACAGTGGATGAAGTGAAAAAAGGGAAAGCCGTCTTCCAAAAGCAGGCCCTTTTACATACGCTTTTTTTCATCATCGGCTTTTCCATTATTTTTATTGCCCTGGGGCTGTCTACCTCGTGGATTGGCAATCTGTTCGTCAACCAAAAGGACCTGATCCGGCAGCTTGGCGGGATTTTGCTCATCATTATCGGCCTTGTCATGCTGCAAGTGTTTAAAATGGACTGGATGATGCGGTCGTTCAAGATCGATTTAAAATCGCGCCCTTTGGGGTATACTGGGTCCATACTGGTGGGAATGACCTATGCTGCTGGATGGACGCCTTGTGTCGGACCGATTCTCTCCGGCATTATCGTGCTCGGAGTCACCGATCCGTCTCGGGCCTTGACGTACACGTTGGCCTATACACTCGGGTTTGCCATTCCGTTCTTCGTCATGACGTTTTTCATCAGTAAAGTGAGCGCGATCGTCAAGTATTCGGATCAATTCATGAAAGTCGGCGGCGGCGTGATGATTTTGTTCGGCGTGCTGTTGTACACGGACAAACTGACAGACATTACGCGCGTGCTCATTCAATTGTTCGGAGGCTTTACAGGATTTTAAGATCAGTCATGCAGAGGTGACGAAATGAAAAAGCTGTTGCTGGCGGTGCTGGTGATTGCGGGAGCAGGAATCGCGGTATGGGAGAAGCCGGAGTCATCAGCGTCAGTCGTAGCAGATGTTCAGAAACCGGAAGTAGGCTACATGGCGCCTCACTTTACCCTGACTGGCCTGGACAATCAGACGTACAAGGTCGAGGGAAAAAGGAACAAGCCGTTGCTGCTCAACTTTTGGGCATCCTGGTGCGGGCCATGCCGGATGGAAGCGCCGGATTTGCAGAAAATCTATGAGAAGTACGGCGGACAGATTGACATGTACGGGGTGAACGTGACGAGCAGCGACAACCCCGAAGCCGCGCAAGCTTTTGTGCAAACTTACAAGTTAACCTTTCCCATCCCGATGGACGTAAGCGGCTCGGTGTCCAACCGTTATCTCGTACAGGCTTTCCCCACGACTTACTTGATCGACGCACAGGGCATTATTCGCAAAAAAATCATCGGAATGATTGACGCAAGCACGCTGGAGCTGGAGCTTCGGCAGCTTCAGAACGAGAAAAAGTAGCGAACGAAACATCCGAACCGCTGGCGCACGCTGCCCGGCGGTTTTCTTTTGCCGTCAAAGCGAGCGTTGGCCCATTTTGCCGACAGCGATCCCGTTTTGTATGTTTGCCTAAAGAACAGGGTTGTTCTCCCTCATAGACTGGAGTGAACCAGGGCAAAGGGAGGGGATCGGATGGCCAAGGGCAAAAAGGTAAAGAAAAGAAACAGTCGGCAGCACCCCAATCAACTGAATTTGAAAATCGTGACCTCCAGCACATGCCTGGCATGCAAGCAGCAATGCGCGCGCGGCTTGGCGTATTTGGAGCGCATGTCCCAGCCTGGTGCGATTGGAAACGGGGTTCCCTGTATTCTTACCAAACCAAAGGCGTAAGTGAAAACAGGTACCCGATCGTCAGGAGATAATCCCTGCCAGAAGGCTTAAAGCAGGGGATTATCTCTTTTTGATTGGGGCAGCCCTCTCTGGCAGCTTCGGACGCCATGTATTATACTGAAAAGACCGCATTTCGCAACCGAAAGGAGCTGTTTTCATGCGTCCCTTGCAAATCTCGCCGGAAACCGCAGTGAAGCTTGCCGAAGCCTTGAATGTTCCATTGGAGCGGCTGATGCACATGCCGCAGCACATTCTTTTGCAAAAAATGATGGAGCTGGCCAAGCAGGAGCAGGAAGCGGACAAGCAAGCGCCTGGCAAATCCGAGTAAGCTAGACAAGCCAGCGTCGCGTTTGTCGACCGCACACAGCCGCATCTCCGGGCAGGAAAAACGGCGAGCCGCTTTTCGCAGAAAAAGGACTTTTGCTCCTGCTGTGGAAAAGATACTAGAACAAGTCCACATACATACATGGGAGGCAAGCACATGGCTGCAAATGTCGCACATAAGTTTCGCACGGGACTGACGCCAAAAGCGTTCGTCGAAGGCATGACCAAAAATCAGGAGGCTTTCCAAAGCTGGTCGGAAGCGTTTGCTTGGGCAGATGAGCAGGAGCGGGCGTTTTTTGCCTCGCTGCAACATCGGGATGACCTCAGATGCCTGATTCTCGCCGCAGAATGGTGCGGGGACGTGGTACGAAACTTGCCCGTCGTTCTCCACGCGCTGAAAGAAACGGACATGCCTGTCGAAATCATGGTCATGGAAGACCACCTCGACCTGATGGATGAGTTTTTGACCATGGGCGGCCGCGCGATCCCGGTCGTTATTTTCGCAGATACAGGCGGACATGTCCTGGCCAAATGGGGCCCGCGCCCAAGCCACGTCCAGGCAGTCATGACCGCATTCAAGCAGCAAAATCCCGACCGCAACGCGCCGGACTACGAAGAAAAAATCAAAGTAGCGCGCGCGGAAATGCTCAAGCAGTACGGCGAAGGAACCGGCTACCAGCAAGTCATCGTCAAGGAATTGAAAGAGCTGCTTTCCGCGATTTAGGGAAAGGCAGAAGCGAAAAGGACGAATACAGGGCGGAGTCGCGGCTCCGTCCATTTTCATGCAGAAAGGCGGAGAAAGTGCATGCACTACTATGGAAACGAAACGATCATGTCGCTGGAGCAAGTTTTGCGCTTGCAGCCCTCTGAAGTGCAAATTTTGGAGTGGGTGCGCACGTACGAGTTTTTGGAAAATCGCTTCGGCATCGACGAGTCTGTGCCGTATTTTTTGGAGATCAAATGCGAGGCAGGGCAAGTGCTCATCCGCAAAAACCGCATCCTCGAATTTCCCGACTACGCCTGTGAGGAGCAACGTCATTTTCCGGAGGTGGAGCAGGCTCTCGCCGTTTTTCAGCAGTGGGCGCAGGAAATTTTGCAGCAAACGGAAATTCATTGAGTAAAATTTATTGAAGGATCAACTTGTTCATGGTAGATTTAAAAGCGTCGTCTCTGATAGATACAAGTGAAAATCAGCAGGCGCACGCTAAGCTGGGGAGATAGTGAAGTGGCTAAACACGGCAGACTGTAAATCTGCTCCCTCCGGGTTCGGCGGTTCGAATCCGTCTCTCCCCACCATTGATTTTTTAGCGAAAATGTGCTAGTATTAAACTACAGCTTGTTTACATGCCGGTGTGGTGGAATGGCAGACACGCTTGACTCAAAATCAAGTTCTCGCGAGGGAGTGGAGGTTCGAGTCCTCTCACCGGCACCATAATCTAGGAGAATGTTCTTTAGGATTAATAACCTAAAGAATTTTTTTGTTTTTTAAAGCTGTAAACATTCGCTCATTGCATGGGCTGAAGTGATTTTCGTACTGACATCCAAATGGGCATAAATATTTGCTGTTGTTGAGAAATCGCTATGCCCCAACCATGCTTGTATTTCTTTCATGCTAACTCCATTGGCCAGAAGTAGGCTGGCGCAGCTATGCCTCAAATCGTGATAGCGAATTCGTCGCAAATTATGCCTTGAGAGTACGATGGGAAAGTGTTGCGTAATATATCCTGGCTTAATTCGATGCCCTAGCTTGTCCAAATAAATGTAATCGAGGTAATCGGTGCAGTAAGAATCTTTATATAGGTATCTGTCTTGTTCTTGTTGTTTCTTTATCCGTAATAGAAGTTCTTCAAATGCTGCAACCAGCGGCAAGGAACGATGACTTGATTTATTTTTGGTACGGTCTTTCTCTACGATAATAAGTTTCCCTTCAACAGACGTTTCGATCACAGTATGTTGAATGGTTATGGTTTTATTCTTGAAGTCAATCGCATCCCACTTTAACCCGACTACTTCACTTCGACGTAAGCCATAAAATGCAGCGAGCAATACGGCTAATTCAATTGGATCGCCTTTGACCGCGTCGAATAACCTGTTCATCTCTTCTTTGTCATAAAAACTGCCGACAAATTTATTTTTTTCGGGCGTTCTACTTTATCCGCGGGATTCGATGGAATCATATCCGTTTTAAACGCATATTGAAGCGCTTTTCGGATGTTAGCGTGGTAGTGAATACGATGTTTCATCATTTCCAGCCACTGAAGCATAAAATCAGAAAACAATGGGTTTTCTTGATCTACTTGTTGGGGAACTTCAAAATTTTTACGAGCTTCAATAAGCAATGCTTCGGCTTTCTTCTTATTGCCTTTCACAGACAAACCCGTGGAAATCCACTTATTTTTCCTCTTTCCGCATTCGTCTTTATAATTTAAGACGATGTAGAAATAACCTTTCTTCTCCTGTAGGTGGCCTGCTACCAAATCATGTCCCTCCTTGACATAGCAGCCCCAATCTCCTACCATTGACGATAATCGGCAATTCAATACACTAAAGCGTTGGAAGCTACCCGAAAACGCACTCATGCTCGTGGGACACATCGTCGGGGCAGACATGAGCAGCGCCTGCTCCATACGATTCCTGACAAGCTGAAGCCCGAAGAGCTTCAGGAACTGAAGATTTGGTTAGCAGAAGATCCACATCTGGAACGACTCTACTTTGCGCTTCAAGACATAAGAACCGTGTATGCCGTTGAAACCCAAGAGGCAGGGGAGGAAGCGCTTCAGAAATGGATTGTCGACCATCTCTATTCTCCGACTCCTGCGGTTCGTTCCATTGCCAAAACGATTGTCCAGTGGCAAGAGCCCATTCAGCATTATTTTTCCTTTCGGGTAACGAATGCCAAGATTGAAGGGACACACAACAAAGTGAAGGTAATCAAACGAAGAGCCTACGGCTACCGCAATCTAGAGAGATTCAAGATTCGCATTAGACTGGAGTGTAAACCGGCTACATAACTACGAAAAACTGCGATAGAGGGAGATCAAGCACGTTTTACGGTGAAGAGCTCTTGAAACAGGTGCGCAACTTTATTATGGTTATTCCGTCTTCTTCCTTCTTTCAATTTCCATTCTTTGTATCACCTGAAGTAATCGTTGTTCTTCTTTGGGATCCGCTTCAATAAAGTCAATTCCATAAATTATTTCATTCATCAGTTCCTCTTTTCGTATAATCTTTCCTTTAAAAGTAAACTCCTCATCATCAAGCACAAAATAGAGTTGCAAAAAAATCTGTTTTCTGACAGGCAAATCAATTCACAGCTCAATTTTATACCTGTACGGCCGATGTTCTTTATCTTCCCTTCTCCTTTTCTTTGCATCAAAGGTTCCAATAATTTATCACCAAAATCGATAAACTCAAATATGCATACCTGATCCAGAAGATTTATTCGGAAAGCCCTTCTTCTTTCCGTATCTCTCAATTTGTGAACGCTCACCAAAATGTTGACCACTTTGCTCATCATAAAGTTACCCACCTGACAGTTTGAGCACACGTCATCATTTTCACACCTAATTGCAAATGTTTTTACTGAGCCAAGGATCGTCAAGGGCTTGCGTAGCAAGGGGTTTACCCTTTATCCTTGACGATCCTTGGTGCAGGAAATAAAATGCTACTTTGTGTGAAAAAAAGCATCGTAGGTGGTCAACTCGAAGATGAGCGTTTGCTCCAAAAATGGTCAACTTTTTGATTAGCATTCACATCAATTTGGCTTTTAGGTCAGTCAGTGACTCTTTTAATAGATAGATTTGGTCATCCTTTCTTCTTAATTGCCTCATATAGATCCAGTGTATTAGCAAAAGTATCAGAATAATCAAAAACACAGTCAGGATACTTCCCCATATCACCTTTTCCATATCACACACTTACCCCTTCTTTTAGTGAATCTCGCTGATCGGCAAGGGTTCTCCTAATAAGTATCCTTGCCCTAAATGAACTCCCAATAACTTAGCCATTGCTAAATTGGTTGGCTCTTCAATCCCTTCCAATATCAATTTCATGTTTTTTTGCTGGCAAAGCTTCAAGAGCATCTGAATCTCGTTTTGTTTTTTAATTGAAGCGGAAAGTTTCACGGCATAATATCGATCCAATTTCACAAAGTCTGGCTCAAGTTCAATGACAGTCTGCAACGATGACTCCCCTTTACCGAAATCATCAATTGCAATGGCATACCCCTTATCCTTCAAAAGATGTACCACTTTTAGCCAGAGCATGATGAACGGAGCAAATATCCAAGTCATACAATCTGTTTTTTTCAATTGCCAAACGAAAAAACAATTCGGGATTTTTGAAAAACTTGCAACGTAACAAAGCTTCATACCCGAATACTTTCCAATTTTCCATTACATACAGCGGTTGGAAAACATGTTGAAACATTTTCTTTCGTATGATGTCCTCTAAAAGATTTCCATTTTCGTCTGACGTGGTGAAAACTCCCAATCTTTTCACTTGAATCACCAGTTATAAAAGAGAATAGCGCTAAAGGCATGGGTATTTAAACCCATTACACGACTTTATTCGCCTTTTTTCGACGTTTTTTGCAAAAAATAATACTTATACTATATCATCGTTTTATTTTTTATATCTATTGTCTCTTGGGGGAGCCTAAGACTAAAGATACAGTTACCTAAGAGGTGGTAGAATGAGTGACTTGCCAAAGCTTATTGGGGAAAGGATTCGAAAATACCGCAAAGCAAAGGGATTGAGCCAAGAGGAATTAGCCCACTTAGCCAATCTCCACACTACATATATTGGGCAATTGGAACGTGGAGAAAAAAACGCCACTTTGGGGAGTGTAGAAAAGGTGGCAAACGCCCTGGGGATTCCGTTAGAAAATCTTTTTCGGTCAATCCACTCTAATCCAGATTCTCAAGAGTATACATTGTCCCGAATCGTCACCCGCTTGCAAACAAGGAGCATTGAGGATCAAAAAATCTTCCTCAAGTTACTAGATCTATTGCTGGACTGGAAAGATCTGTGAAAAACATTCGTTTAGCAAGTATTCTTGAAATGTCAAAAAAAGGCGGAACCACATTCTTCGACCCTCTATTTCATATTGCGTATTCAACATCATTAAGTTTTGCTTGTATCTCGTCCACTGTGGTTACTGCCCCCTCCACTTCAAACTAAGTTTGAGCAAATTTACAATAATCGGAGACTAAACGGGATCCCCATGCCTTAATATTCTGGTAATTTGTACCGCCTGTTATTTCGGACAGTCTCCGCCGATTCCAGCAAACGAAATAAGTAAGAGGAAACGTTTTGCTTCCCGTTCGATCGCGTTTTCCGGATGAAGCCGGCTCATCGCGTACTCGTCGATTGTCAAGCTTTGCTGCGGCGCTGGCCGAGCGAAGATGAGCTGGAGCAATTCAAAGGGCAGATCGCTTTCCAGCAGTTGCTGTGCTCCCTGTTCGAGCAAACGCGAACGGTAGAAGAAGAGGACTCGGCGGCTGCAATCGAGCGTTCGATTGAGTATGTGCACGAGCATTACGCCGAAGAGCTGACCGTGCAGCAATTGGCGAGGCAAGCGAATCTCAGCGTTCGTCAGTTTACCCGTTTGTTCAAAAGGGCGACGGGAAAAAGCCCGATCGGTTACTTGACCGCCTACCGCATCAACCGCTCGAAGGAAGAACTGCTTAGCGGCGGCGAGCTGTTGCATACGATTTCGCGCAACAGCGGATTCAAAGACACCCATTATTTCAATCGGCGGTTCAAACAAATCGTCGGCCTTCCCCCGAAACAATATGCGCGCTTTCGGGGCTACGATACGAAAATCGTCACGCTGCACTATGTGGGCCTACGACGCGATTACGCTGGAATGGCAACTGGAGATGGTTGACCGTCTCTTATTCGATTTACCAATGACTGGGGTGGGTCCATCATGAGCAATGGCAAGAAGCAGTTGAAGCTGTCTACTTCGCTCATTGCGCCGGGTTCTTCCGGCGGGGGCTGGCGGGATCAGGCGGCACAGCCGGAACGAATCCTGGACTTTGCCTTTAATCGTGTGCTGGCGCGAACGGCAGAGGAAGGCAAGCTCGACTATATTTTTCAACCGGATAAATATACGGTATCAGCGAACAGCCCCGAGGAACTGCGCCGGGGGATCAACATTTGGCCCTGACCGTTGACGTTGCTGTCTGCCCTTGCAGGTGCGACTTCGCATATCGGCTTGTCTGCGACGGTGTCGACGACCTACCATGAGCCGTTCCATGTCGCGCGCATGCTGGCGACGCTCGACCATCTGAGCGGCGGCCGTGCTTCCTGGAACGTCGTCACCTCGATTGGCGATCTGGACGCGCACAACTTTCGCAACGATCACCGCCCGCGACACGAGCAGCGGCACGCGCATTCCGAGGAATTTCTCGATGTGGTAAAAGCACTGTGGGACAGTTGGGAGGACGATGCGATCAAGATAGACCGGGAAGCGGGCGATTTCGCCGATCCTGGCAAAATTCATGCGTTGCATCACGAAGGGACGTGGTTTTCCGTGCGCGGTCCGCTGAACGTGGCAAGGCCGATTCAAGGGCATCCTGTCATTGTCCAGGCGGGGCGGTCCGATACGTTCAAGGAACGGTCGGCCCAGGGGGCAGACGTCGTGTTCACCGCTTTACGCACCTTGCCGGAAGCGCAATCGTTTTATTTCGACCTGAAACGGCGCTTGGCCAAATACGGCCGGGCTGAGTCTGATCTGCTGCTGATGCCGCCGCAATCGCTGGACGATCTCGTTCACTACGTGATCCCCGAACTGCAAAACCGCGGCATTTTTCGCACGGAATACAGCGGTAATACGCTGCGTGAACATCTCGGCTTGCCGCGCCCGTCCAATCGCTTCGTCGTCCGCTGACGGGAAAAAACGAGGGTGACGCCTTTTCCCAACCGGAGAGCCATCCAAAAGTGCCATTGGCGATGGAAAAGAGCGAGAAAATCGTCAGTTTTTCGAAACCGGGGAGCAAAAAAGGGTGCTCATCGGGGGCTGGGGGCTTTTCGCCAGTTTTCGCCGTTCTTTTAAATGCGTGCGTTATGCGTTACGGTATGCGCCTGAGAAAGAGTGCAAACGGAAAAGCCTGTCAGCTCCAAGGGGATGAGGCCCCAAGAGCTGGCAGGCTGTTTTTGCTTGCACATGTTCGGCTGTTCGGCAACGGCTTGAGACTGCGCGCTGATGTTTGGCTACTTTTTTCTCCCTTTTGGCCATCTGAACGGCGGAACGTATTTGACCATCGTCTCAAACATTACGCCCCACTGCTCCTCGCTTAAAGACTCCACCCGCAAATCCGCTGTTCCCTTCAGGTTTCGCTTTAAATGCGTGATTTGCGGAGGGGTAAAAATGCCCCGAACAGCGTCGTCGATCGCTGCCTTTGGCGCTTTCAGGATGTGTTCGGCAAGTCGGTGGAAAAGGACGTGATGTTTCAGCGGGACAAGCGGCTTTGCTTTTCGCGTAATGGAAAGCATGGCCGAATCCACCTTCGGAGGGGGAGCGAAACATTCCCTCGGCACGGTTTTTACGTAACAAATGTCAAACCACATTCTCCAGGCGGCCACATACGCATCTTTGACCGCTTTGGCTGTAAATCTTTTGGCGGCTCCTTTTTCCATAACGAGAACGCCTCTCTGAAAGCCGCTCGCCGGGTGGTTTAACAGCATTTTCATGATCGGAGTCGTGATGGAATAGGGGATGTTGGACACGACAACAAAGTTTTCTTTGGGAAGCTGCAGCTTTACGATATCTTGCTGAATGATCGTCACATTCCCGTTGTGCGCTGTTTTTAGCTTCAAAGTTTCGATCAGGCGGCGATCATACTCGACTGCCACTACTTTTCCGGCTTTTTGAAGGAGAACCTCGGTCAAAGCGCCTTTTCCGGCCCCCAGATCCAGCACCGTATCCGCCCGGCTTAACCGTGCCTGATTGGCAAGCTCATGAATCAGCTTTTTCGTGTGGAGAAAATGCTGGCCTAAAAAATTCGGGGCGTCTTCACGACGGGTTTTTTTGCTATGGTACGTATGCTTCTTTTTGGTCACGGTATCTCTTCCTCTCCAAATGGAAATCACGGGCACTCTGCCTGTGATGGAGAGCAAACGGAAGAAGACCTCCGCGTACGCCAATTTACGCGTAAGTGGCCATAGCGAAACAAGATCCCCTGTGCCATACGAAAAGAAAAGGGGAAATGTGCATAACAAAAGAAAGGCAGTATGATCTACCTTTCTACACCTTGCCGTATATTTCATGCAAAATGAAGATTATTAAAAGAAGGCAGACTAATCCCGTTTACCCTGCTCACACAAGCAGAGCCTTTGAATATACAATTACTTATTCAAAGTCAGGGAACGTAGTCTCATATAATCCATCTTTTAATAATCCTCTTTCGAAATTTTTTACATACATTTACAATGTAGCATCATCTTTGCAGGGGAGTCAACACCATTTGCGTGTTTGACCCAAGAAATGGCCTCGCATGAGCTTTTAACCAGGGGGTTAAACCGCTTTTTGGGCTTGTGGTGCATGTCTATGCGGAAGAAGGAAAAGAAAAAACCTTGCATCAGCAAGGCTTTCAAAAGCTTTTGTATGGAGCGGGTGATGGGAATCGAACCCACGCCGCTAGCTTGGGAAGCTAGAGTTCTACCATTGAACTACACCCGCAAAACGTCGAGACTGGCTTGTCCTGTTTGTTACACACAGTGAAAATGTTTCATTCCTCTGTTATTTATTATAGCAGCAGCATCCTCCAAGTCAAGGAAAAGATATCCATAAAGGTTTGCTTGGGGCAAAAAAAGACGAAAAATGTTACGCCAGCCTGTTCGTCGGGCTGTTGTCGATGGGGGATGCAGGTCTGACAGGCAACGATGCGTTCTGTGTTGTCTCGGATATCCAGCATAGCTTCTATTATCAACGGCTCTGTTAAAACGGCGGTGTTGAGTTGATAGGCAAGCAAAACGAAACCCCACAGACGAATGGTGGGGTGTATGCCGTTTAAAAGCTTGTCAAAAGCTTGCGAGCGATATCCGTTCGCTTTCTCATCATGGCCCGTACGCGAAAAATTACGATAATGCTTTTATCATGTTGTACCACTTCTCTCCGGCATGTTCAGAACTGGAGAGCCCCTTGTTGACGTAACCATGCTTTTCGTAATAGCCAATTAAGTTTTCTTTGCAGGTAAGGGTGATCGTTTCACGATGTTTCTGTCTTGCTTCTTGTTCCAGGTGCATCAGCAGCTTTGCTGCGATGCCGTGCTTTTGAAACTGCGGGTGGACCGCCAGTCCCAGGATGCTTTGATGCCCGCCGGTTGCCGGGTTTTTCTTTATATGCGTAAACAAATCGTCGGTTATGTAGGCGGTTTCGATGACGGGGCCGTTAATTAACCCTACAATTTCCCCGTTTTCTTCGGCAACATAAAAGCTATCTGGAATCATCTGAATCCGCTTTGCAAACGCCGCTTTCGTTGCCGCCTCTTCTTCCGAAAAACAGAGCTGTTCAATGACGACAAGCTGCGGCAAATCTTCCATCTGGACATTTCGAATGTGGAACACGAATACCACCCTTTGCATTTTGGTAGGAAGCAGGCTACTGGTAGAGAGATTTCTCCCTGCCAAAAGCCGACGAAAGACTCACTTTTCCAACGAATAAAAACAGTCATTCACCAGCTTTCCGGCAATTTCCGTATTCTCCGGCACGATTTTATCCAGCTTCATCCCGGCCTTTTCCAAAACGCGCCTGGAAGCGGCGTGCTCTTCCGAACAAACGGCCGTAAACACTTTGAATCCATACGTACTGGCAGCGAAGTCGAAGACGAGCTGGAGCGCTTCGGTAGCATAGCCTTTGCCTTTGTGCGCTTCTACGATGATGAAGCCTGCTTCCGCCGTGAGCGGCTCGCGCCTGCGGGTGCAGAGGCTCATCAGACCGACGTCGCTGCTGGTCGCCGCCTCGCGGATGATCCAGGTGAGCCAATGCGTCGAATCGAGGCTCCACGGAGCGAGCTCTTTTTCGAAGTTGCGGCGAATTTCTTCTTCGCTCATCGCTGCCCCGATGTGTTGCATGAGCGCCGGGTTGGAGTAAATGGAGCGGATCAGCTCCCAATCGGTTGGGGCCAGTTTGCTCAAGGTGAGGTGCGCACTGAAAAGTTGCTCGTTCATCGGATTCTCCTTTGGGGGCGGTAGAGTAGTCGACAAAGCTGCCGGCGATACGGACGCAGCTTTGTTGAATGGCTCGCAAGCTGCTCAAGGACAGGAACAGGGATGGTCTTTCGGGGAACGCCGGACACATCCAGCCAGACATCGAGCGAAGCTTCTTCCCAGGCGGCGCGGAGATATTGTGCTGGCTTGCACGAAGTTGGACAAATTGGTCAGCAAATTCGCTCGCAGAATGGATTTCTTCCATTGATTGCGTTCGGATGCGGGGACAGCAATGACAGATAAACGCTTCGCTATTGTTCTTTTCGAAAAAGACTTTTTATCGCTTCAACGCCAATCGCGAGTCCGAAGAAGGCCAGGAAGAGAACGCCTACTACGTTGAGAATGGCGAGGAGAGCCTCGACAAAGTCAATCCGATGCCTCGGTTCAAACAGGAGAAACAGGACGCCTGTCAACAATCCCGCCCCTAAATAAGCCAGTCTTTTCATAAAAAAGCCTCCTCTCTGCCTTACGATATATAGGGTATCATTTTCCAAGAGGGAATGGAATAAAAAGGGAGATTTTTTGGCCTTTGGCAGTCCGAAGGGAACGAGCGACGCACTGCTTGCGTATTTGGGAGATAGTGGTAATATTAAAAAGGAATTCTGTCTTCTGGAAAAATATTCAGCCTGGCAATGGGGCTGCATCAAGAGAGAGAAAGGGGGCTGGAACTGTGCTGGATTTTGGCGCTGTCGCTTTGGAATGGAACACAATGCTGGTCCAATTGATCGTTTTCCTCCCGGTGCTGCTGTTTTACGCGTTTGTCATTTATGCGATAGGGAAAACGCTCAGTTTCATGAAAACAAAAATACAGCTTGACCGCGAGCGCAATCAAAAGCTCGATGAACTGCTTGAGAGCCAAAGACGTACGCAAAAGTAAACGGCTGGGATATCAAGGAAAGCAACATGGAGAAAAGCAAGCGATTGATACCCGCTTAGAAAAGGCGTCCCTCGCCATGGGCAACAGCAGGTGCGCCAGCAAGATCGAAAAAACGCCGCTTTTTGCCTCTTCCGATAGACACGGCCAGGCCAAATGACAGAATCGTTGCAAGCTAATGAAACCTGGGAAGAGGATGGCGTTTCGATGCAAAACGTAGACTTTACAGAAGCTGCACCAATATTTGAACGATCTTTCCGCAAGTGTCCGGCAAGCAGGCGACGTAACAAGCCATTCCTTGTCGGAGGTGACGAGGCAGCTCGCTTCGCTGCAGGAGCAAATCCAGACCACGAATTACTTGCTGACGGGCTTATTGATGCTGCACGTCGCTTTCCTCGTTGTTTTGATCTGGAAAAAGAGCAAGTAACGAGGCAAAAAGCCGCGCGTTTCGGTTCTATGCGCCGATTCCGGGGGCGATTTGCAACTGGGAGACGAGCGCCGTGCAGCGAATAAGAGCGAAGACGAAAAAGCAAGTGATAAAAGAGCGGGCAAAACACTACTGCCGAAAATGAAAGCAAGTCCATGAAAGCAAAAAAGAGCAGAGGGAGCCTGCTCTTTTTTTACTAGCCAAGAAGAGAGAAACAGTCGCATCGACAGGAAGGCAACGAAGGCTGCACCAAAGCCCCAAAAGATGGACGAAGCTACATTCCGCACACGGAGGGGCAAGCATTCGTTCCTGCCCTGCGGAAGCGCGCCTACAAAAAGCGAACGAGCGCCTGCACGAACTTTTCCAAATAAAGCTGATCGACTTCGTCAAATCGGTTTTTTCGCGGGCTGTCGATGTCGAGCACGCCGAGAAGCTGGCCGTCTTTTATGATCGGCACGACGATTTCCGATTCGGATGCGGCGTCGCAGGCGATATGGCCGGGGAACAAGTGCACATCTTCCACGCGAACAGTTTCCCGCTTCTCCGCCGCGGTGCCGCATACGCCTTTGCCAAACGGAATGCGCACGCACGCAGGCAGCCCCTGGAACGGTCCAAGCACCAGCTCATTCCCATCATTGAGGTAAAAGCCGACCCAGTTTACTTCCTCGAAAAATTGGTTCAGCAAAGCGGCGGCGTTTGCCAGATTGGCGACCTGGTTGGATTCGCCTGCAAGCAGCGCTTCTAGCTGTTTGATGACCAGTTCGTAGTTTTCTTCTTTTTTTCCTTGAAACTTTTCGAGTTTGAACATGAAAGCTACCTCCCACCCGCTGAGCATCTGTTGATCTACTCCGCCATTATAAACCATCCGGGTGAGAAATGGCTCCGGCAAATTCGCCGAGAGTATGCGGCTGGCCCCAAGTTTTGCTAGAAGCTGGTAGAGAGCTCTAGTACAATGAAGGGAGATATACCGAATTTTCTCGTGGGCAAGGCATGGATAGGAGGCAAAAGACAGCATGGAAAAAGCGACATTTGCCGGAGGGTGCTTCTGGTGCATGGTTACTCCGTTTGAAGAGTTGCCAGGGATCGGAGGCATCGTCTCGGGTTATACAGGGGGCTCGGTCGAGAACCCGACCTACGAACAGGTCAAAACGGGGCAGACCGGGCACTGGGAAGCGGTTCAAATTACGTTCGACCCGGAGCTGTTCCCTTATGAGAGACTGCTCGAGCTGTATTGGCAGCAAATTGATCCGACAGATCCTGACGGGCAGTTTCATGATCGCGGCAGCCAGTATCGCACAGCCATTTTTACGCACAATGAAAAACAGCACGAACTGGCAGTCCAGTCCAAAAAAGCGCTGGAGGCGAGCGGCCGCTTCTCGAAGCCGATTGTCACGGAAATTTTGCCTGCTGCTCCGTTTTATCCGGCAGAAGAATACCACCAGGGCTACCACAAGAAAAATCCGAAGCATTACAAGGAAGACCGCGAGAAATCCGGGCGCGACGCGTACATTCAGGAGCATTGGAAGGAAACGACATAAGCGCGGCAGCAAAAACAGCACAGTAGCAGAGCCGAACAGGCTGCTGGCAGTCCCCGTCTTTTGGCAAAAGGCGGGTTTTTTTGTTCGCTCATCCAAACGACTCTTAGCGAACGCTTCGGCCAAGCCAGGTGTGTGATCTGGAGCGCCGTTCGTACGTGCTGCTGCCGACCGCCCGATACAGCTCTGTCTCCTTCGTCGTGCAAGCTTTTTCGAACGGCACCGTTTAGAGTACAAACAGGCCGCTAAACCACGGCAACGCAAAATAGACGAGCGCACACACGAGTAGAAACAACATCGTTTTTAACAGCATGCCTGCCAAAAAGCTGTCAGTGGGCAGGCTGCGCTCGATCAGCCTTTCGAATGCGAGAAAAAGCGTGATAGCCAGACAAGCGAGCAGGCCAAAGCCGATGAACGGTCCCATCTAGCAGACACCTCCCGGAAATTTCAACAGCGCCTTCCTTCTCTTTACGTCTAGTGTCCATGCCGGTGGATTTCGGCTTCAACCCCGGAAAAGTCCCAAAAGATCGAGAAGATGAGCAACCCGATAGCCAGGACATACAGCCATCTGATTCGGTAAGACGGTGACGCGACAATCAATACCCAGGCGATGAAAAGCAGCCAAAGGATTCCGTTGCTTATAATATCGTCGAACATAGGCGAAGATCCCTCCCCATGGACAATACGGTTTTGGGGATTTTTGGTTACAGGAGAGGGGGAGAAGCGACGCGCCATGGCAAGCGGAGTGTCAGCGAAAATCTTTCCACGTAAAATCAATGCTCAGGTGGCCGATGTACCTCTCTTTGATTGCGACCTTTCCTTTGGTGGCCAGCTCCGGCTTGCGAAAGCAGACGAGGTCTTCGTGATAGCCGAACATGCGGCATATCTCCGGACGAAACGAATGAATGCCGCACTGATCTTTGTTCATGTCATAAAAAATACAGGTTCCGCTAAAGCGGGGCTGCTGCTCCAAGTTTTCGCGCAGCTTTTTCGGCATGGCCTTCAGCTTCTTATGTATGTGCTTGCGCTCTTTTTCCGTGATCGGCACAGGACCGCAGCATAAGCCTTTGCAGTCTTGGCATGGCAGTGTATTCACAAAAGCACAACCTTTCTATCTGTTCTTTGCTGTTTGTTGTGTAAAGAATAGTATGAAAGGTTTATTTTGAATTGTAAATAAAAATAATTCCATCTTATCACAAAATGAAATTTTTGTCAATGTGCAATTTGTTTTAAAAGTTGCCATTTGCGGCGAGAAAAAAGGGCGGCCAGCACGGAGTCGGCGAACAGCGACAAGGCGAAAATTACAAAAGCAGCCTTTGACCAGATAGAAAACGGGATGACGTATGACGAAGTGAAAAACATCATCGGCGGAGAAGGTGAGCTGCTCTCCGAAGCGGGCAATAAAGGAGAGCAATTTCATGCCGTGGTCTACATGTACGAAGGGGAAGCGGCAGGCAGCAACGCCAGCTTTACCTTTCTGGATGGCAAGCTGCAAGTCAAAGGCCAATATGGGCTGAAATAAACCAAACCCGTCTTTGCAGCAAGCGCAAACGACGGGTTTTTCTTCGCAGGATGTCTGTACGGCTCGTTAACGCGGATCTTCCGTTACCAGCGCGATGGCAAAGCCGTCGTAGCCTTTGCTGCCGACCGTTTGAATTGCGGTCGCGCTAACCGTCGGCTTGTTTGCGACCAGATCGGCGAATTGCCGGACGCCGACAATGTTCGGATCGCTGGTGGCTTCGTCGACGACGGCACCTTTGCGCACCACGTTATCGGTAATGATGACGCTGCCTTTTCGCGAGAACTTCAGCGCCCAGCGGAAGTAGTCCGGATTGTTTTTCTTGTCGGCGTCGATGAAGATGAGGTCAAACGGTCCCTGTTTTTCATCCGCGAGCGCAGAAAGGCTGTCCAAGGCGTCTCCAAGCCTGATCTCGACCACCGATTCCAGCCCGGCACGGGCGATGTTGGCTTTGGCCACCTCGGCATGCTTCGGTGCCGCTTCCAGCGTGATGAGCCGACCGTCGGCAGGTAAGGCGCGGGCTAGCCAAATCGTACTGTAGCCGCCCAGTGTCCCGATCTCCAAAATCGTCCGGGCTCCCTGGATTCGTGCCAGCAGATGGAGAAATTTTCCCTGATTGGGCGCGACGTCGATAGGCGGGAGGCCAGCGGAAGCGTTGTTTTCCAGCACGGCTTCCAGGATCGGATCGGCTGAAACGAATTTTTGCGTAAAATACTCGTCTACGGCTGTCCATTGTTCGCGATTCATGGTTTCCCTCCTTTTTATGACAAGGCTACGAAAAGAGCATATGGCAAAAACAGCATATCATAAAAGCTGCATCGTCGAAATATTGGAAATGCAAAGGCGATTTCAGCGCAAGAAATTGAGGAAGCCAACGACGATGAGAAAGCCCAGAAACGCTATGATTCCGTAAACCAAATACGTTGGCAGCCTGTCAAAGCCTCCCGTCGCTGCTTCAGCTTCGTGCTCTCGCGCGCCAATGGACGAAGCATTCCCCCCGGAAGGATTCGCGGCGCCCGACTCGTGACCTGGACGAACGGATGGCTGCTTGGGAGTCGACAAAACGATCCCGACGATCAAGAGAAAAAGGCTTGCCGCCAGAAAAAAGGTCACAAAGCCGTTGGTGAACAGGGAGGGAAGCTCCGGCTGCGTGGGAAACTGCCCGGTGGCAGAGGCGGCTTGCATTTGCCCGATCCAGATGTAGTAGGCGAGCATTCTTTCAAGCGTGTAGAGCAACCCGCTGGCTAGAAACAAAATCGTGCTGAGCGTATAGGCATGCTTTGCGGTCAATGGATTTGCACTCACTTTCTGTCAACGACAATTATTGGAGGTACGTCATGTAGATGGCTGCGAAAAAGCATGTGGCTGCACTAAAGGAGAGCAGCGCGGTAGCCATCCTGGAAAGCGGGTGGTTGTGCTTGCTTGGAAACCAGCTAGATTGCTGCAGCCGATTGCGGTAGTAAACGAGCAGGAGGAGAAACAAGGCGGCGTGCGCCAAAAAAATGCCTTCCCCCGGCGCTTGTTCGGGAAAAAACAAGGTGACCACCGGGCCTGTCACCACCAAAAAAATGGCCATGCAAATCAGTATGCGAATGATTTCCAAAAAAAATCGAAACAAAATGAGCATCGTTATCACCATGTACATTGTAACATAATTGGATATTTTGAGGAATAATGGTATTTGTTATGGAGCCTTACGGAAAAATAGAGGAAACAATTGCGTCCGTTACCATTATTTTCGCATGGTATTATCGTCCAATTCTAGCGATAATAGAAAAGTAATCCAAGCTAGCTAGTATAATCCAACTTGGGGATTCGATGCGTTCGACTGAATTTATGCAGATAGGTCGACGCTATTTTTTTGTTCCATACATAGGTATAATTACCTAAAATTGATCGTTGTTTAGGGGAAGATCGTACTTTATGATTAGATCATTCACGTATGACATATGCGTACTACCCCGTACGCCCCGGCCGGAAGTTGCGGCTGGGATTTTTTTTGCCGTCCGGCATCCAATGATCTCCTATCGCGTTTTGACGCGCTTTTGGTATATTCTATACGAGGACTCACAATGTTCTTGGGGTCCGCGGTGGCTCAAAAATGCAGAGGAGCCACCGCTTTTTTTATACAGATTCTTATCCAGTATGAGGGCAACTAAAGCCTTGCCAATGTCTTGGCGCAGCCAAGTTTTTTGCTGCGACGAAAGCCTTACTTGCAACAAAAGCGAGCCATACATATTCAGGTCTTTTGTACCATACTTTCGGCTGTACGTTGGCGAGAACTTGCCATGGAAGGATCGCGCATTCATACATGCTCCATTTCCGGTCATCCTAAAGAAAGGGAAAATTGATCTGGAGGTGTTTCGCATGCGAACGATCCTTGCTGTTTTGGCGCTTGTCTTGGCGATTACGGGCTGCACGGGCAAGAACAACGCGCAAACCCAGCAGAAAAACGACGCGGAGCCGTTGTGCACTCCGGCGCCCGTGCGCCATACCGAATGGGAGGAGCAGGCAAAGGCGATTGCAGGCAGGGTGGATGGCATTGACGAAGTGGCAGCCGTCCACATCGACAAAGACCTGAACCTGGCGATCAAGGTGAGCAATTTCAACCGCTTTCGGCTGGAGTCGATTGAAAAAGAAGTCTCTGGCAAGCTGAAGGAGGCTTTTCCGGATTCAAAAATCCACGTGACCTCTGACAAGAAGCTGTTTATGGATTTGCAAGCGATGAGCGGCGCTCCGTGGCCAACGGATGTCAAGGAAGCGTGCCAGAAAAAGAAAGCGAGCAAAAAGCTGGAAAAGAAAATGAAAGGGTAATAGCGGTCTAGCGCCTCGGCTTGCCAAAAAGGTGGCCGAGGCTTTTTGCGGTCGGTGAACAAGCAGGCGAGGCGAACGGTTGCCGATGAACAACGCATCGAGGGCAAAAGAAAAACTCCCGGGATGGGAGTTGGATTCGTTTAATAGCAATCGCCATGAACACGGTCACGGTCATGATCGCGGTCACGATGCAAGTCGACGCCGCGCAGCTCGTCTTTCGCTTTCTCAACCAGCACTTGATAATCCCTTACCACTTCGGTCAGGGCAGAAACGGATTCTTTGTAATCCGGCTCATTACAAATCCCATCAATGGCCCGATGGAGGTGGTACATTTTATCTTCGGTTTTGCGGATAAATTCTACCCAATCCATTCCGTTCATAAAAATACCTCCTTTCCTTGCCTTAGGCTTTACCCGATGACAGAGAAGTATGCAACGATTTGTCTGGCAGCCTGCGCAAGAGCGGATAAAATCATTTTTTTCGACACTTTGTCTTACCATGTTTATCTCTTTACTATGGAAATAAACTTGCCTAGTGCGTAATATAAGAGGATGGAATTTTTCGTTGAGCCGTGAGAGAAGATCCGTGGAGCGTTTTCGGAAGCGAATGAGGTGGAGAGTGTGGATGTTTTAGCAAGAGTAAACAAGTCATTGGAAAAAATAATGCCGGTATTGACTCCGAGCAGTGTGGCGATTGGCGTGTTGGCCGGGACTCATCTTCAGCCCTATGCCTTTTTGTCGCCGTGGGTGTTTGCCTTTATGACCTTTGCCGGGAGTTTGGGAGCGGGGTTCAAGGAATTTGCCAAAGTATTGACACGGCCGCTGCCGCTCGTCGTCAATTTGCTGATTTTGCATGCGCTGATGCCGTTTATCGCCTGGGGAGTGGCTCATCTGCTCTACCCGGACGACATGCATGTCGTCACAGGCTTTTTGTTGGCCGCACTTATACCGACCGGGATTTCCAGCTTTCTCTGGTCGTCGATTTACATGGGCAATATTGCCCTGACGCTTTCGATTATTTTGCTAGATACGATGATTTCGCCGCTTGTCGTTCCGTTTGGCATGTACGTTTTGCTCGGGGCAAAGGTGGAGATGGACACGTGGGACATGATGCAGGGGCTGTTTTACATGATTGTGCTGCCGTCGCTTGCCGGGATGCTGCTGCATCATTTTTCGCAGGGGAGGGTCAAAAAGACGTTGGCTCCCAAGCTCGCTCCGTTTTCCAAGCTGGGCATGGGTGTCGTCGTTGCCATCAACAGCTCGATGGTCGCAAGCTATTTCCACGCCTTTGATGCCAGGCTGCTGGGAATGGCGCTGGTCGTGCTTTTCCTCGCGATTTTGGGCTACCTGCTCGGGTGGTGGATCTCCCGGCTCTTTGGCTGGGAGCGCGATGTGATCGTGACCTTGACCTTTAACAGCGGGATGCGCAACATCAGTGCCGGAGCGGTCATGGCGATTACGTATTTCCCGGCGACAGTCGCGCTGCCTGTCGTGCTCGGGATGCTGTTCCAGCAGACGCTCGCTTCCACCTTTGGCAAGTTTTTGGACGTCGTGGAGAAAACACCGAAAAAAATCATCCAGGAAGCCGCGCAGTAGAAAGCAGGGAAATCCTGCTTTTTTTTATTGCTTGTTCGCATGTTGTTCGTATATAATACATACAAACGTACGTTCGAGGTGAGGCTTTTGCTGGAGACAATAGTTGTGCCCGTCCACAATGTGATGAAGCGGGTTCCGGTGCTGACAACTGTACATCTTCGTGTCTACAAAATGCTGGAGAACGGAATAGAGATCAACACAATCGCGGCGGATCGCCAGATGAGGCGCGCCGTCAACGATTTGTGCAGGTTAGGGTGGGTGAAAGCAAGTGGGGATCGGAACTAGCTATGCGGGACGGCAAGCTTCCCGGCAGCGCACTACTCCGCCGGGGGTCACGAAGCAGGAGCGCGAATCGTTTTTGTATTTGCTTCGCGACTCGGGCAGGGAGGATTACGCGGTGACGGTAAGCTGGTGGGTTTCGTTGGACGGCGAGTGCGGCAACACGCAAAGCATGTGGGGCGTGGTCAAGTGGGTCGATCCGAAAGCGCGCAAAGTCCAGTTGGTCAACGAAACGAGAAGCGAATGGATTGAGCTGGAGCAGATCGTGAATGTGCGCGGCTGAGCTTGGAGTTTTAGCGGCAGGCACAAAAGAAGGAGGGCGACTATGCCCTCCTTTTTCGTTTGGATGAGGAAGTAAAAAAGATATTATGTAAGAAAACCTAACACAAAATCAAGAAAATTGCCAAAAAGCGTTGACAATCGACTGTGATATGTTAGTATATATTACATAGCATGCATTCTCTCCACTTCCTATCTTCGACCCAGAAATGGGTCCTTTTTTTTTGCCCGGATAGCTTGCCTATTGCGGATAAGGCTTGCCATCGCCCTTGAACAGCTTGCTCACCATCTCGTACAGACGGCCCGGCATGTTCGGGAACACGAACGAATACTGATCGGCTCCCTCCTTTAGCAAAGCGACAGGGGCTTCGATCGTGTAAGGAATTTTCATCAAGTCGAGCATTTTTTTGTACTCATCCACCATGGCGTGATCGACTGTATAGTAAAACGATTTGGAAGGGTTCATTTGTGCACGCTCCTTTTCCATATTGTAGCATAGGAAGGCGTTTGTTTGAACGAGACATAATATTTATTATGTTAACTAAATGACCGTCTGAACGACAAAAAACACTCTGCTGTCAGGCAAACAGAGTGTTTTTACGCGTGCGCATGCAAGGGACGGGACCGCCTAGCTGCTGAAAAAACTTCTGCTGGAGTGCTTCCGCTTGTAGTGGGAGCTGCCGTAATGGGAGTGCCCATGCCCGTGCCGATGTCCGTGGCTGGAACCGTATCCTTTGCGATACTTGTAGTCGCTGCTGCTGTATTTCCGGTATTTGTGGGAAGAAGTCGAGTGATTACCCAGTAAATTTTTCAATAGCTTTTTTAACATCTCCATCACTCCCAGTCGTCGTGTAGGATCGGTTTATATTCGTATTTACGAATATGCTTGGCAATCGTTTCAGTTCCCTGCGAATTTTTCGGGAAAAACAGGTCCGATCCGGTCAATCCGGTTTGTCCAGATACCGCCCGTAAACGTAGCAGGCACCCGGTCGAGGTCAGCAGGCGTATCGAAGCCTGCGGAAAAATCGCCGCTTCCGGCTACAAGGATGGCGCGCGTATTTACTGCTTCCATTCTCGCCATGAAACGGTTCGGCCAACCCCACAGCCATGGCGCGATTTGATCGGGAATGTGGAGCTGGGTGTGGGCGCAGGCGTCGGGAACGTAACCGGACCAGCCCGCCGCTATGTACGGGATCAGACAGCTTTTCATCGTATCCATCGAGATGACGCGCAGCTCCGGGATTTGGCTCTTCACCGCGGCGATCGGCTCGTCGCCTCCGTAGACTGTCAGCTTTTCCAGCCGTTCTTTTGGCAGAGACTGCAAGGCGTCCGCGAGCGCCTGTCCTTCGTTTGGATCGTTGCTCTTGATATGGATGAGCAGAGACTCGTCGGGGAACGCTTTGAGCACATCGGTTAACGACGGCATCAGCCCGATGCCTTTTCCGCGAAACGGATAGGTGCGTCCTCCGTCTGCCGTATAGTTGTAGCCGATATCGAGCTTCTGCAGGTCGGCCAGGGTAAAATCTCTGGTGACGCCGTCGCCGTTCGTGCGACAGCCGAGCGTCCAGTCGTGGAACACGGCAAATTGCCCGTCTTTCGTCCAGTGGACGTCAAATTCCACGACGTCGGCACCTGCTGCGAAGGCGGCTTTCATGGACGGCAGTGTGTTTTCCAGATACGGATGCTCCGGCGGGTAAATTCGTTCGGCTGTACACGTCTCGTTCGTCAGCCCTTCCATGTGAAAGGTCTGCGTCATTCCGCGGTGGGCGAGCAAAAAGGGAGAGCCGGCAGGCGGAGCAGCCAGGTAGGAGCTGTTGACGAAAAAGACGTAGGCGACAAACAAAAGCGGGATCCAGACCACTTTTTTGCGGTACCATTGCTTGCGCGGTCTGTTATCGGAAGTGGACATGACTTGTAATCCTCCAGCGTCGTGACTTTTTGTGCGTTCATTCTATCAAAATGCGGACGCAAGCGGAAATCCTTTTTCGCCGGAGAGAGCAGGGGTTGGCATGGAGGAAAAAGACTGGCAAAATAGATGAATAATTGAAACCAGAATGGACAGAGCAGGGGGATTCCATGAAAATAGCGCTACACCAGATCGCCTATCAGATCGGGATGCACCCGGCAGAGATGGCGAAGCTGGTCTACGAAGGAGAAGTCACGGGCGAAGTGCCTGACCGCAACCCGCAAGCGAAGGATGCGTGGGTAGATTTGCATTCGTTGAAAAACTTCATTGAATGGAAGTTCGATCAGGGCGCCTTCGACCAGATGTTTTTCGATAAAGCCATGCGCCATCTCAACAAGGCGATGGGGAAAAAATAAAGCGGTGCGACAAGGGAGAGAACACAACATGCAGCCATCGATCATTTATTGTATGTGCCCAAAAGCTTATTGGGAGAAATGGGCGGACAAAGACCATTACCTGCCTCGCGACTACGAGCAGGAAGGGTTCATTCACGCCACAAAAGGCGAGGAGCTGCTCGGCAAGGTAGCAGACCGGGTGTACGGCGCGTTCGATGAGGAGTTGTACGTGCTCATCGTGGACGAGACAAAATCGCCTTCGCCCGTGAAGTACGAGCAGGCCAAGGACGGGCTTTTGTATCCGCACATTTACGGCCCGCTCCATCGCGAGGCGATAGTAGACGTGAGGCGCATGCTGAAAACAGACGGGCACTGGCACATCGGTCCGTCCATCCGCTAATGCCCTATCCGTTCCAGTTGAACTGCGCGAGCAAATCCAGCACCTCGCGACGCTTGGCTGGCGGCAACTTGTCGAGCCTGCGCAGCAAGAGGGCGATTCGTTTGCGCTGCTCGCTTTCGCCGGAAGACTCGGCGCGCTTGCTCACCCATTGGCGTTTGAGCCGGACAGGGTCTGTCTCCGCTATGATCCGCAGCAGCTTTCGTTCCAGAAAATCCAGAGAAGCCATGTGAAAAACCTTCTTTTTCGCAAAGTCCGTTCTCTCTATCCTATCATACATAATTGTTCCGCGAACGAAGCACAATGGTACAGGTAGTGAATCATACTGGCAAAGTGAGGAGTGTTTTTCATGGCAAAACCGGACGATCGTTCTGACAACGCAGCCAAGCTGCAAGAAATGCTGCAAAACACGGAAGAGAGCATTCGCGAGTCGGAAGATTACCTGGCGGCACACGCGGGCGAGATTTCCGAAGAGGAATGAGCGAACATCGAGGCGAAAAACCAGCGCCGTGCAGAGAGCATCGAAGGGTTCCGCTCCGAGATTAAAGACGAAGTTTCCCAAAGTGAATAACGTGCTCATCAACGCCTGTCGCTGTCCATTGCGGCAGGCGTTTTTCACATTAGGCCGACAAAAGTGCAACAAAACATGAATTGTTGGACGAAACATGGTAATCTGTAGATGGACAAATTAAATCAAGAGGAGAAAGACTATGAAACGACCAGAAGATACACGCGTCGTTGTCGGCATGTCCGGCGGGGTCGACTCCTCCGTGACGGCTTACCTGCTCAAGCAACAGGGATATGACGTCATCGGCATCTTCATGAAAAACTGGGATGATACCGATGAATTCGGCCACTGCACGGCGGAAGAAGACTTCCAGGATGTCCGGCGCGTCTGTGAACAAATTGGCATTCCATACTACACCGTGAATTTTGAAAAAGAATACATGGACAAGGTGTTCCAGTATTTTTTGGATGAATATAAACGCGGGCGCACACCGAATCCTGATGTGATGTGCAACCGTGAAATCAAGTTCGGCGAGCTGCTCGCCAAGGTCATGGACCTGGGAGCCGATTACATCGCCACCGGCCATTACGCGCAGGTGAAGTTCATCGACGGAGAGTACAAGCTGATCCGCGGCGCGGACAACAACAAAGACCAGACGTACTTCCTCAATGTGCTCGGCCAGGAGCAGTTGTCAAAAACGATGTTCCCGATCGGGCATTTGCCGAAGCCCGAGGTGCGCAAAATTGCCGAAGAAGCCGGGCTTTACACCGCGAAAAAGAAGGACAGCACAGGGATTTGCTTCATTGGCGAACGCAACTTCCGCGAGTTTTTGCAAAACTACTTGCCAGCCAAGCCCGGCAATATCGAAACGGTAGACGGAGACGTGATCGGGCAGCATGACGGCCTGATGTACTACACGCTCGGCCAGCGCCAAGGCCTGGGGATTGGCGGCGGGCACGGCAAGACCGGCCAGCCGTGGTTTGTGGTGGACAAAGACCTGGAGCGCAACGTCCTGATCGTCGGCGAAGGCTCCAACCATCCCCGCCTGTATTCGAGTAGCTTGCTGGCGACAGACGTAAGCTGGGTGAGCGCGAACAAGCCGACCGAATCGTTTGCGTGCACCGCGAAATTCCGCTATCGCCAGCCGGACCAGCAAGTGACGGTGCACATCCGCGAGGGCAACACCGTAGAAGTCGTTTTCGCCGAGCCGCAAAAAGCGGTTACTCCTGGCCAAGCCGTCGTCTTTTACGATGGGGAAGTGTGCCTGGGCGGAGGTACGATTGACAAGGTGCGTTTGATCGACAAAGAGAATTGAATAACGGGGGAAGCGCTTGGTGGATGCTACGAAAAAGTCAAAAGTGATTATTGTTTCGTTTTTGGCGGGAGCGCTTTTGCTGGGAATACTCGCTTACGTGGGGATGTCGGCCACGAGCAACGAGCACATGACCGTGATCGAGAGCGTCATCAAGGAAAAGGGTGGCGTGATTGAAGCGGGTGGTGTGACAGTGGTTCCTCCCGAGGAGAGTCCCTTCCCGAAAAGCGGAAAGGGCAACACCATCTATCGCATCGTGTACACGAAAGATGGGCAAAGCCTGACAGCCTGGTATCGCTCCGATAACCATTCCTCGATTATCAAGGAACCGGAAGAGTGGATTCTTCCGCATTAAGGATTAACCTGACTGGGAGAGTGAGGGGATTACATGACCCAATATGCTGGACTTCGTGAATTGGCCCAATTGATTCGCAGACTGGAGCCGCAGCTCACAGGGGCGTCCCTGAGCATTTTGGCCCATGAAAATAAAGAAGAGATCGCTTCGCTTCTGGTGGATGGACTTGGCAGCGGCGTTTCGGTTCAAAACAGCTCCGGCGAGTACGCCAACCATCTGGCGAATTTGCGCGTGGGAGCGAACAAATACACGTTTGCCCAGGACTGGCGCGAAGTGTACATCAGCGAGATCAACTACTGCGCCTGTCGGATCCCTCCGGGCGCTCACGGTCTGTTGGTGCACCATACCGACTATCCGGGCGTCATTTACGACGTGTCCCGCAAGCTGGCTGACCACGAGATCAATATTTCCAAGATGAATGTGTCGCGTGAGCAAAAGGGGAAAAACGCCCTGTTGATTTGCGTCACCGACGAAGAGATTACGCCAACTGTCGTAGCTGCCATCGAGGAGCTGCCGCAGATCAACAAGGTGTTGTCTCTGCAATAGGCGAAAAGAGCAGTAGTGCATGCATGGCCGCTCATCGTTTTCGTATGGGCGGTTTTTTGCGTGTGCCGACTGCCTTGTTTGCTTGCTTGTGTGCATGGAGCGAGGCAAAGAAAAAACTGCCCTGACTAGCGGGCAGTTGGCTTGGAAGCAAAGCGAATGGCGTGACTGATGAGGACGTGCAGGACAGACGTGTGGTTTTCGTCCGGAAATTGGCGGAACGACGCTTCGATCTGCCCGTTGCCCATGGCGGACAACCGTTCAGCCATCGCCTGCGCCTTGACGTTGACGTGGAAGCGGCCGTCGTTTTCCAGCTCCCCGATGGCGAGCAGCGCTCTGACCCGCAAGTCGTCTGTGAGCAGGGACGGCAGGCGGCGCTCCTCTTCCAGCAGGACGCTTTCGTTCCAGTGGATCGACGGGCTGCCGGCGATGTAGCATTGGTACGCGTGTGGCCGGGTCAGCAAGGCATGCAGCACGAGCAAGCCGCCGAGCGAATGTCCGAAAATCGTTTGCCGCGTGCGGTCGACGGGCAAGTCCTTTTCGATCGCGGGCTTCACCGTGTCTTCGATGAAGCTGAGGAAGCCTTCTGCCCCGCCCATTTCCGGCCATTCGCCGCCGCGCGGATGAGCGGGCAGCTCGGATGCGGGAACGACATGGGTGAAGTCGTAGTAGCGCGATGGGTGGAACGGCGCTTCTGTCGGGTAGCCGATGCCGACGACGATGGCCGGATCGACGCCCGTTCTTTCCGGAACCCGGCATTGCAGGCGAATCGCTTCGGTCATGGTGCCAAACACCGAGTTGGCATCCAGCAAGTAAATGACCGGGAAGCCGGACGGCGGCAAAGCCACGTCGGGGATGCTGACGAAGATGTGGAACGTGCGGTCGTTGTATGTCATTTTTCTCGTTTGCGAACGCGGAATGGCTACTGCTTCATAAACCGTGCTTTCCATCAGGGGTCACTCTCCAATCGGCCGGTGGCGTTACCTTTTTTGTGCATGAAACCTATTATATGGACGCAAACCAGAGATTGGCAATAGAGAAATGAGAGAGATTATCAGTCGCCAAAATAGAGCATGCCGAGCTTGACTCCTACGATATATTGAGGTAAAGTAAGTTTTACCAACTACATATTGATGCGGACAGGTGTTTGCCACGCTATATTTGGTAGACTTAATAGGGAAGTCGGTGAAATTCCGACGCGGTCCCGCCACTGTGATGAGAGAGTTCCATTTGGTTTTTGCGCCACTGATTCAGCCAATCGGGAAGGCACGAATGGAGCGATGACCCCGAGCCAGGAGACCTGCCTGACCGTCAGCACTGTGTAACCTACGGGAGATAGGGAAGTGTTCGAGCGCTCCATTCGTTTTTCGGCGGATGGATACGATGGGGATCATCATGCGCATTCGACATTTTGGCGTCGGATGCGCTTTTACTTTGGCTAAAAAAGTATAGAACAGCAGTAAAGGATGAGGGACATGTTAATCGCTTTTGATTCGAAAACAGGAAACGTGAGACGATTCGTCAGCAAGCTCGATCTGCCGCACGTGGAGATTGATCCGGAGATGGTGATCGACGAGCCGTTCATTCTGGTCACGTACACGACAGGCTTTGGCCAGGTGCCGGAGAAGGTGGACCGTTTTCTGAAGCGGAATCATGTCTATTTGCGCGGCGTGTCAGCCAGCGGCAACCGCAACTGGGGAGCCAGCTTTGCCAAAAGCGCAGACACGATCGCCAGCCAATATGGCGTTCCGGTCATTTCCAAATTCGAACTGTCCGGTACCGGCCGTGACGTGGAACAATTTACGAGTGGGGTGGCAGCAATTGCGACACATTGAATTGAACAACCAACTGATGCAGCGAGGAAGCGACGGATTTTACCAACTGGAAAAGGACAGAGAGGCAGTCGCGGTCTTCATGGAAGAAGTACAGGCGAAGACGATGACCTTCAACAGCGTGAAAGAGCGCATGGACTATTTGATCGAAAATGACTTTTATGAAAATGTGTATGAAAGCTACACGGTTGAACAGGTCGATGAAGTGTTCCGCCTGGCGCATGACGCTGGTTTTCAATTCGCTTCGTACATGGCTATCTCCAAGTTTTACAAAGACTACGCCCTGAAAACAGACGACAAATCGATGTATCTGGAGCAGTACCCGGATCGGGTGGCGATTGTGGCGCTCTCGCTCGGGCGCGGAGACTTCGAACTGGCGAAGCGGCTGACCGTGTCGATGATGGACCAGCGACTCCAGCCGGCGACGCCGACGTTCCTCAATGCGGGGAAAAGCCGCCGCGGCGAAATGGTCTCCTGCTTCCTGCTGGAAATGGACGACTCCTTGAACTCGATCAACTACGTTCTCGGCACTTGCATGCAGCTTTCGAAAATCGGCGGCGGCGTGGCCGTCAACCTGTCCAAGCTGCGCGGGCGCGGAGAGCCGATCAAAGGCGTCGAGGGCGCAGCCAAGGGCGTCATGCCTGTACTCAAGCTGCTGGAGGACGCGTTTTCCTACGCCGATCAGATGGGGCAGCGCAAAGGCTCCGGGGCAGCCTACTACAACATCTTCGGCTGGGATATCAACGAGTTTCTCGATTGCAAAAAGATCAATGCCGATGAAAAGTCGCGGATCAAGACGCTGTCGATCGGCCTGATCGTGCCGAATGTGTTTTACAAGCTGGCAGAGGAAAACAAGCCGTTGACAGTGTTCGCTCCTTACTCCGTCTACAAGGAGTACGGCGCCCATCTGGATGATCTGGATCTCGACGAGATGTACGACGAGCTGGTGGCAAACGAGCGCGTCAAGAAAAAGGTAGTCATGAGCGCCCGCGAAATGCTCACCAAGATCGCGATGATCCAGATGGAGTCGGGCTACCCGTACATCATGAACAAGACGAACGCGAACAAAAATCACGCGCTGAAGGACATCGGCTCCGTGAAAATGTCCAACCTGTGCACGGAAATTTTCCAGCTCCAGGAGACGTCCACGATTACCAACTACGGCGAGCCGGACATCATTCGCCGCGACATTAGCTGCAATCTCGCTTCCTTGAACATCGTCAACGTGATGGAGCACAAAAAAGTGCGCGAATCCGTGCGCGAGGGCATCGAGGCGATCACCGCCGTGAGCGATGTGACCCGCGTGGAAAATGCGCCAGGCGTGCAGAAGGCCAACCGCGAGCTGCATTCCGTCGGGCTGGGTGCGATGAACCTGAACGGCTACCTGGCGAAAAACAAGATCGCCTACGAGAGCGAGGAAGCAAAAGACTTCGCCCGCACGTTCTTCATGATGATGAACTTCTACTCGCTGGAAATGAGTATGGAGATCGCCATGGCCAAAGGGGAAACCTTCATGGGCTTCGAGCAGTCGGAGTACGCCAAAGGCACGTATTTTGACAAATACCTCGCAAACGACTACCGTCCGCGCACGGAAAAAGGCAAGCAACTGTTCGCAGGCATGCACATTCCGACGCCGGAGGATTGGGCCGCGCTCAAGCAAAAGGTGCAGAAGAACGGACTGTATCACGCGTACCGTCTGGCGATTGCGCCGACGCAGAGCATTTCCTACATTCAGAATGCGACGTCGAGCGTGATGCCGGTTGTCGAGCACATCGAAACGAGAACGTACGCGAACTCGACGACCTACTACCCGATGCCGTATTTGTCGCAGGAAAACTATTTTTACTACAAATCTGCCTATGTGATCGACCAGTTCAAAGTGATCGATCTGGTCGCCGAAATCCAGGAGCATGTGGACCAAGGCATTTCCACCGTGCTGCACGTCAACAGCAACATCTCGACCAGAGAGCTGGCGCGCTACTATATTTACGCCGCGAAAAAAGGCTTGAAGTCGCTCTACTACACGCGCACCAAGCATTTGACGGTAGAAGAGTGCATTAGCTGTGCCGTTTAAGCCGTTTACTGTGAGGAACCATCCGGCATGGAACAAAGTTTTTTCAGAGAAGAGGAACGCCCTAATGAAAGCTGTCAATTGGAACAGGCCAGACGACGATTTTACGATGACGTTTTGGAACCAGAACATCATGCAGTTCTGGACCGATGACGAGATTCCGCTCTCGGATGACAAAATGTCCTGGATGGAGCTCAGCGCTTCGGAACGGGACACGTACAAAAAAGTGCTCGGCGGACTGACGTTGCTCGACACCGTGCAAGGCGGCGTCGGGATGCCGAAAATCATGGAGCATGTGGACGGGCTGCAGCGCAAAGCCGTCCTGGCTTTCATGGGCATGATGGAGCAAATCCACGCCAAATCGTACAGCAGCATTTTCACGACGCTCGCGGCCACGGAGGAAATTGACGAAATTTTTGCCTGGGTGGAGCAGAGTCCGCATCTGCAAAAGAAAGCGGCGCTGATCGCAAAGCGCTACCAGGAGATCGAGACGCCAAAAGATTTGTACATGGCGATGGTCGCCTCCGTTTTTTTGGAAAGCTACCTGTTTTACAGCGGCTTTTTCTACCCGCTCTTTTTGGCCGGGCAGGGCAAGATGACGAGCAGCGGCGAAATCATCGACCTGATCGTCCGGGACGAGAGCATTCACGGCCTGTACGTCGGCGTGCTCGCGCAGGAAGTGTACCAGCGGCTCAGCGTCGTGGAGCAGGCGACGGTCAAAGAGGAGCTGTACGCGCTATTGCACGAGCTGCACCAAAACGAAGAGGAGTACACTGTCTCCTTGTACACAGAGATTGGCCTGGCGGACGAGGTGTTGGCCTACGTGCGATACAACGCGAACAAAGCGTTGATGAATCTGGGGCTGGAGCCGTTTTTCCCCGAGGAGGAAGTCAACCCGATCGTCCTGAACGGGATTCGCACGCACACGAAGCAGCATGATTTCTTCTCGAAAAAAGGCAATGGCTACGTCCGCACGCTCAACGTCGAGCCGCTGACGGATGACGATTTTCGCTTTGAGTAAAAAAGTTAAACGATCGTTTAAAAGGGTTGCTGTCTACAGACGGCAGCCTTTTTGTCGTGCCCGTTACGCGAAAAGGGGCGAGCGGCGCGCATGCACAGGCGCGCGCGAAGTAGCGGATGAGTTGCCCACATTCCTTCCTGTGAGATTTTCTCAATCAAGAATCTTTTATAGAAAGGAATAAAAGAATTCTTCATTTTAAAATACCTTTTCATTCATATTTATGTTATAAATAAATGATGTGTCGGCTCTTTTGATTGCCACCCGGTCGAGCCGAGTTGGGCTTAGGCTGGAACAGCAATGCGGCAGTGACGAGAGTCGCAGAATCATCGAGTCATGCGTCTGGAGGACTGATTTATCTGACAATGAATCCAGTGTTATCCAGTTTGGCTGGAGGCTGGACGAGCCGCTAGACTTCGTGAATTTTTTCACTAATCTGAGGGTTCCTTACAAGGCCCTTCGTTCTTACTCACAGGAGGTTTTTGTCATGCTTCAAAAAGTTTCATATTCGTTTATCGTCATCATCGGATTTATGCTGTTTGCGCTGTTTTTCGGAGCAGGCAACCTGATTTTTCCACCGATGCTGGGACAGATGGCGGGAACGAACGTCTGGGAAGCCAACGCCGGTTTTCTCGTGACAGGGGTTGGCTTGCCACTTTTGGCAATTACAGCGTTGGTGTATTCAGGTAAAGACGATTTGCGTTCGCTCGCAAGCCGTGTGCACCCGCTGTTCGGTCTTGTTTTCACGATTTTGCTCTATTTGGCGATCGGGCCGTTTTTTGCGATTCCGCGCTCCGGGAA
Organism: Brevibacillus sp. NSP2.1; assembly: GCF_000470975.2. NCBI lineage: Bacteria > Bacillati > Bacillota > Bacilli > Caryophanales > Paenibacillaceae > Brevibacillus > Brevibacillus sp. NSP2.1. The sequence continues at coordinate 2,605,581 of NZ_CP048274.1, forward strand.
TGTTTCGTTTGAGATCGGGATCAAGCCGTTCTTGTCCGAGCAGGCCGGGCCTTTTCCGTTGATTGTGTTTACCGTCTTGTTCTTCACGCTCGCTTGCCTGTTGTCGCTCAATCCTGGAAAAATTATCAATGTAGTCGGAAAAGTCTTGACACCGATGAAGCTGACGTTTATCGGCATCATCGTCCTGACGGCGATTGTGTATCCGATCGGCGAGCTGCAAGCGCCAGTGGGCGATTACCAGTCCAAGGCGTTTTTCAAAGGATTCCAGGACGGCTATTTGACGCTGGACGCGCTCGGGGCGTTTGTATTCGGCATCATCATCGTCAATGCGATCAAGGAAAAAGGGGTTACGTCGAAAAAGCAAATTTTGCTGACGTGCGCCAAAGCAACGCTGATTGCGGGTGCGCTCCTGGCGTTTTTCTACTCGGTGCTTGCCTACATGGGCGCTTCCAGCGTGGAAAAGCTCGGCCATTTGGAAAACGGGGCGCAAATTTTGGCCAAAGTGTCGAATTATTACTTCGGTTCTTACGGCGGCCTGCTGCTCGGCCTGATGATTACTGCGGCGTGCCTGACGACCAGCGTCGGATTGATTACGGCGTGCTCGTCGTATTTCCACGCGATGTTTCCGCGCATTTCATATAAAAAGTTTGCCGTCATTTTGGCTGTGTTCAGCACGCTCGTCGCCAATATCGGGTTGACTGCGCTCATCAAGGTGTCTGTTCCGATTTTGACGACGATGTACCCAATCGCCATCTCGCTGATCTTTTTGACGTTTTTGCATCAAGGGTTTGGCGGTCGGCCAGAGGTGTATCAAGGCAGCTTGTTCGGTACGTTTCTCGTCAGCCTGTTTGACGGGCTGAATGCTGCCGGGGTCGAGCTTGCGGCGATCAACGACGTCTTTTCCCGCTACTTGCCGATGTACACGATCGGCCTGGGCTGGCTGCTGCCTGCATTGATCGGGGGCGTTGGCGGCTACCTCGTTTATTTGATGCGCAAACCATCGCTGCGCGCGCGTGAGCTTCGCCTGACCAAGCAATAGGACAGGCATTATGAGGAAGCAGCCTGAACGTTGACATCAGTTTGCAAAGTGGAAATAGTTTAGCATGACAAAAACTGGTTTACGTGTTACTGTATGAAGAAAGGTGTGTCCCGCCCATTTTTGGGGCACATGCACTCATACCGACAATTTCATATGAGTGGAAACAGGTTCCTTGGCGATGAATATCGGCGCAAGGATGAAAAGGGAAGTCGGTGAGAATCCGACACGGTCCCGCCACTGTATGAGGGGAGTTTGCACAACTTTTGGCCACTGGTCGAGCTGACTGGGAAGGCGTTGTGCAGATCATGATCCTCAAGTCAGGAGACCTGCCTGTTTCGACAACACTGCTTAACCTACGGGAGATAGGGAGGTGTTAGGATGCTGTGATCTCAGTGTTTATTTGGCATTTCTAACGTTCTTTCTGATCGTTGGAGATGCCTTTTTTATTGGGCGAAATCGAAAAAATGATCGCAAAGGATGGAGAGGAAGCAAATGAAAAGCAGCAACTTGGGATATCCGCGGATCGGCAAAGATCGCGAGTGGAAAAAGGCACTGGAAGCTTTTTGGGCGGGGAAACTCGACGAGACGACATTCCTTGCGCAAATGGAGCAAATTCGCAAGCAGCACCTGGTCAAACAACAAAAAAAGGGGATCGACTGGATTCCGGTCAACGACTTTACGTTCTACGACCACATGCTCGACATGGCGGTTATGTTCGGCCTGATTCCGAAGCGGTTCGCGTATGCGGGCGGTCCGGTGCCGCTGGCTACGTATTTTGCGATGGCGCGCGGCAGCAAAGACGCGGTCGCCAGCGAAATGACCAAGTGGTTCAACACGAACTACCACTATATCGTCCCCGAGTTCGGCGAGCGCGCGCCTGTCTTGACGGAAAACAGGCCGCTGCAAGCGTACCTGGAGGCGAGAGATCAGCTAGGGATCGCCGGCAAGCCTGTCATCGTCGGGCCGTACACGTTTGTCAAGCTGTCCAAAGGGTATGCCAAAGACGAATTTGAACGCGTCGTCGATCAGATCGTGCCGCTGTACGTGGACGTCCTTCGCGAGCTGGAACTGCACGGCGTCGAGTGGGTGCAGATCGACGAGCCTGCGTTTGTCCTCGATCTTACCGGGCAAGACAAAGCGCTCATTCGTCGCGTGTACGAGCAGTTCAGCCAGGCGCTGCCGCACCTGAAGCTGATGGTGCAGACGTACTTTGAAGCGGTGCACTGGTACGAGGAGCTGATTGAACTGCCTGTCCACGGCTTGGGTCTTGATTTTGTTCACGGGAAAACAGCGAACCTGGCGAACCTGACGACGCACGGTTTCCCGCAAGACAAAGTGCTCGGCGCCGGGGTCATCGACGGACGCAACATTTGGCGCTCGGCCCTGGAGGAAAAGTGGGAGTTGGTCAAAACGTTGTGCACCGTAGTAGCCCCAGAGCGGGTATGGGTTCAGCCGTCGAGCAGCCTGCTGCACGTTCCGGTTACCGTCGAAGACGAAACCGATTTGCCGGAAGAAGTGCGCGTCGCATTGGCGTTTGCCGATGAGAAATTGGCTGAAGTGCGCTTATTAGTCCAAGGTTTCCAATATGGAAAGTATGTTATCTCGAAGGAAATCGCCCAGAACGAGAAAGACTTGCAGCGCTTGGCCCAATCTCCGGCACGGAACCGCCAGGAAGTGCAGGAGGCGAGAAAAGCGCTGGCGTCGACAGCGGCGAAGCGGGCAGTGCCGTTCCACGAGCGTCGCGAGATTCAGCAGGCGACGTGGAAGCTTCCGCTGCTGCCAACGACGACGATCGGCAGCTTCCCGCAGACGACAGAAGTTCGCCAGGCCAGACAGCAGTTCAAAAAAGGAAACTGGACCGTCGAACAGTACGATGCGTTCATTCAGGAGCAAATCCGCGAGTGGATCGCCATTCAGGAACAGATCGGCCTGGATGTGCTGGTGCACGGCGAGTTCGAGCGGACAGACATGGTGGAATATTTCGGCGAGAAGCTCGACGGCTTCGTTTTCACGAAAAACGGCTGGGTGCAGTCGTACGGCTCCCGTTGCGTCAAACCGCCGGTCATTTACGGCGACGTGCAGTTCGTCTCCCCGATGACGGTCAAGGAGAGCGTATATGCCAAGTCGTTGACGGATAAACCAGTGAAAGGGATGCTGACAGGTCCTGCCACGATTTTGAACTGGTCGTTCGTGCGCGACGACGTCTCCCGTCAGGAAGTGTGCGAGCAGATCGCGCTGGCGCTGCGCAAAGAGGTGGAGGCGCTGGAAGCGGCGGGCATTCGCATGATTCAGGTGGATGAGCCGGCATTGCGGGAAGGCTTGCCGCTCAAGCAGGCAGACAGAGCCGCTTATCTGGACTGGGCGGTCAAGTCGTTCCGGGTCGCTACCTCGACAGTCGAGCCTGGCACGCAAATTCATACGCACATGTGCTATTGCGAATTCCACGATTTCATCGACGCCATCAGCGAGCTGGATGCCGATGTGATCTCGATCGAAACTTCCCGCAGCCACGGCGAGCTCGTCTCGGTGTTCGAGACGTGCACGTACGACAAAGGGATCGGCCTCGGTGTCTACGACATCCACAGCCCGCGCGTTCCGGCTGTGGCCGAGATCGAGGAAATGGTGTCCCGCGGCGTGCAAGTCCTGCCGCCAGGGCAATTCTGGATCAACCCGGATTGCGGGCTGAAGACGCGGGGCAGAGAGGAAACAATCGCGTCTCTGAAAAACATGGTAGCGGCGACACACGCAGTACGAAACCGCCTGGCACAAAAAGCATAAGCATGAGCGAGAGGAGCAGCACAGATGGCAACAGAAGCCCAGATCGCAACAGAAGCACGGCCTGTCGGGCAGTCGAGAACTTTTTTGACAGACCTCGTCTTCCCGCCGGATACGAACCATCACAATACGATCTTCGGCGGCAAAGTAATGGCGTACGTCGACAAGATCGCCTGCATCGCGGCGATGCGCCATTGCCGCAAGCCGGTAGTCACCGCGTCCAGCGATTCGTTCGATTTCCTCGCGCCGATCAAGACAGGGGAAGCGATCAACCTGGAAGCGTACGTCACCTGGACGCACAACACGTCGATGGAAGTGTTCGTGAAGGTGGAGTCGGAAAATCTGTTGACAGGCGAAAAACGCATGACCGCGAGAGCGTACTTGACGATGATCGCCCTCGACGAGCAAGGCAAGCCGACGCTGGTGCCCGCCGTCATCCCGGAAACCGAGGAGGAGCGCCTCCAGCACGAAAAGGCGAAGCATCGCTACGCGCTGAGGAAGCAGCGGAAGGCGGAGTTGTAGTCACCGTTGCAAGAAACAGCATACAGCAACAAAAGCAATGCCAAAAGCCCTCACCGACAGGTTGAGGGCTTTTGCTGTGAGCGGCACGCAGGCACTAAGGGATCAAGGGCAAACACACAATGCGGCACGGGGAAAGCCGCAACGTCAAAACAACTGTTGCCGCACCAACGGCCGCAGCTCCTCTGTAAACTGCTCGACCAGCTCGGGCCGTCCGTGAAACTGTGCAGGCGTATTTTGAAACAGTACGGCTTCCCACTGCTCGCCCTGCTTTTTCGCTACGAGCGTCTGGTGCGCATGGAGCGCTGGATCAAGCTCGTCTTTTCCGGGAGGGATCATGCCGACCATGGCGCGAACCATCCCCACTTCCTCGCTGAGCAGGCATGCGGACTTGATTTTGTACACAAAGGGGGGAGTCAGATGGTGGGAAAAAACGTCGTGCAGGTGCGTAAAAATGGCGGCTCGTCCGATCAGATGGCTGCCGTCAAAGCCGATAAGCTCGCCGTCTGCCGCGAACGGAGCGGACATGCCGGATGCACTGTGTTCGTTCCAGCCGCGAATGACTTGCCGGTAGAGGGTGCGAATCGCATCTTCGTGTGTGGCTGTGCCCATCCTGGCGTACCTCCTTGGGTGGCTGTTTGAACCATAGTGTATCATACGAACCCGAAACGATGTCAAAGGTTTGACAGCACGGACCGAACGCCACTTTTCCGGATCGCGCCGCGAGTGTGCATGGTCTGTGGCTGCGTGCGCTTCGCCGCGACTGTGTGCCCATCCGGCTGGAGTCCGGGCGTACAGCGATGACAGGCAGCAAACTGAAGGATGAACTACATTTTCCAAGGTGTATTGAAGTGAATTAATACAAAAGATATACTATTCTAAAAACTTACACCAAACGAAACGCAAAGGAGTCTTTTCGGTATGGATCAGGATCAGCACCAGCACGTAAAAGAACGCATTCGCAAGCAATACGGCCATTTGACCGCCAGCCAAAAGATCATTTCCAAAATCGCCCTCGAAAAGCCGAGCCTGCTAGCTATCCATACGGCCAAAAAAATCGCGGAGCTGACGAATACGAGTGAGGCGACCGTCATTCGTTTTTGCTACGCGCTGGGCTATTCCGGCTACACAGAGTTGCAGGAGGAGATCAAAAAGTCGCTGTTGATCGGCGACCAGAGAAAGGGGCCGATCCAGAAATACCGCGACACCGAAGCTGCGCTCACCCGAGACAATTACGCGCACCAGGTCATCGAAACCGACATCGCCTACCTCCAGCAAAGCTTGCAGCAGATCGACTACGGCTTGCTGCATCAGGCTGTGCAAAGCATTATGGCGGCGCACCGGATCGTCGTCGTAGGGTTTCGCTGGTGCCACATCCCGGCCAAGTGGCTGTTTTCCGCCTTGAACGCGATCAAGGGCAACACCCACCTGTACACGGGCGCGGTCGACAACGCCGACTACTTTTTGACCGAACGCGAGCAGGAGTGGCTCGTCATTGCGCTTTCTTTTCCGCGCCATCCGAGCGAGACGGTCGCCATGGTGCATTCCGCCAAGGCATTGGGGGCAAAAGTGCTCGCGATTACCGAGGGCGAGCTGTCGCCGATCAGCCAGGCTGCCGATCTGCTGCTGAAAATCACGACGCCGCAGCCTGTTGCGACCAGCGGCATGCCTACGCTGTTTTCGGTGCTGAATGTCCTCGTCAAAGGGGTGATGGTCCACGATGCTGCGCGTGTGCAACAACGGCTGCAGCACTACGATGAGATCAGCTCGAAGCTCTACTCCTTCGTCGGAGAAGAGGAAGAAGACTTTTCGATCTATTAAAATCCAACGCTTATCAAAAAAGTAAGGGAGGATGCAGCCATGTCTTTGCCCGTTTGGTTCGCCGCTACAGGCGACAGCTTTCTCACACGCGACTTGCCTTATCGCGATCACGCTTTTCAGGAAGTAGCCCGTTTGCTGCATCGTGCCGATGTGCGCATCGCCAATCTGGAGTCGACCGTGCACGACAACGAAGGCTATCCGAGCGCGCAAAGCGGCGGCACCTGGGCGATGTCGCCGCCAGCTTCGTTGCAGGTATTGAAGGACTATGGCTTTAACATGATCGGCTGGGCGAACAATCACACGCTCGACTATTTGTACGGCGGGCTGGAAGCGACGGAGCGCCACCTGAATGAATACGGCTTCGTCCATGCCGGCGCTGGCAAAAATCTCGCGGAGGCGTCCGCTCCCCGCTATCTCGAATGCGAGTCGGCGAGAGTGGCCTTGATCGCGGCGACATCGACGTTCCATCCGTGGTGGGCGGCGGGCGAACAGCGTCCAGACAGCATCGGCCGCCCCGGAATCAATCCGCTGCGCTACGTCATGACGCATTATTTGCAGCCGGAAAAGCTCGCCAGGCTGCAAGAGATTGCCGCTGTGACAGACATCAACGCCTTCAACAAGCTATTGATCGAGGAAGGCTTCATGAACGATCCGGGCAAAGACGTTTTTTTGTTCGGAAACGCCCGCTTTATGGCGGGAGAAGAGGAGGGGACGACGACTCAGCCGCATCCGCGCGATCTGGCCCGGATCGTGCAGCGGATCGGGGAGGCGAAGCGGCGCGCCGACTACGTCGTGGTCAGCATTCACGCGCATGAGATGAAAGGCGATGCCAAAGAGGTGCCCGCAGACTTTTTGCCTGTTTTCGCCAAAGCGTGTATCGACGCCGGGGCGCATGCCGTGGTTGGGCACGGTCCGCATCTGCTGCGCGGCATCGAAATTTACAAAAACAGGCCGATCTTTTACAGCCTGGGCGATTTCGTCTTCCAGACCGAGTTGGTGACGACGCAGCCGGCCGATTTTTACGAACATTACGGGCTGGACCATACGCACAACGTCGCAGACGCGCTGGAGGCGATGAGCGCGAACTACACGCGCGGCTTGTGCGTGCACAAAGAGGTGTGGCAGTCGGTCATTCCGCTGTGGAGCATGCAAAATGGCGAGCTGGTCGAGCTGGAGCTGCACCCGATTGAACTTGGCTTCGAGCAGCCTGTCTATCGGATGGGCTGGCCGAGACTGAGCGCGAACCCGGAGATTTTGCTCGGACTGCGGGCGCTTTGCGAACCGTACGGCACGGTTATCGAAATGGACAACGGCATCGGGCGGGTGCGGCTGCAAAAAGGCTGAGCTGGCTGCGCCGAATCTGCTTTCCATCCCATACTTGAATGGAGTGATTCACATGATGGCGAGAATCACCATGGTCATGCTGTTCGTGCTGTACATGATTAACTATGCGGACAAAACGATTGCGGGCTATTCTGCGGTACCGATTATGGCAGAGTTTTCCCTGTCGCAAAAAGAGTGGGGGCTGGTCGGAAGCAGCTTCTTCTGGTTTTTCTCGATCGCCGGAATCCTGGGGGCGGCGCTCTCGGACCGGATCGGGACGAAAAAGATGCTCGCCATCATGGCTTTGTCCTGGACGGTCATCCAGTTTGGCGCTTATGCGATCGCCGGATTGCCGATGCTCGTGGTCGCGAGGGTGCTGCTTGGCATCGGCGAAGGCCCGTTTTGGGCGACGGTGGTCAGCCACCTGAACAAATGGTTTCCCGAAGAAAAGCGCGGGCTCGTCTATTCGACCGTCAACTTCGGCGCTTTTGTGGGCGCTGTGGCCTCGGCTCCGCTGCTGGTTTCGCTCATTGACAGCAACGGCTGGCGGTTTGCCTGGGCGTTCATGGGCGCTCTCAGCCTGATTTGGCTTTTGATCTGGCTGTGGGTCGGCAAGGACAGACTGCCGATCAGCGTCGAGGCGGCAAAGCCTGCGGCAGCTTTGCCCAAAGCCAGGTGGACAGACATCTCCGGCGTCCTGCTCTCGGCGACGTTTTTGCTCTGCTTTCTCATTTATTTCGCGCAAATTTGGGGCACGACGTTTGCCTCTGTATGGGAGCCTGTCTACCTGGTGCAAGTCATCCATTTAACGAATCAGCAAATGGCCTACTCGATTGCCGGGATGGGGCTTTTGGCAGGGCTGATGACCATCCTGATTTCCTGGACAGGGGATCGCCTCTATAAAAAGCATCGCAGCTACCGAAAATCGTACGTGCTGGTAGGGGGAGTCTCGATCATTTTGGGTGGCGTGTGCTTTTATGCGGTCACCTTCGTCCAGTCGACGCCGCTTGTGCTAATCGCGCTCTGCCTGGGAAAAGGGTTTGCTTTTTCCGTGGGCACGGCCGCCTCTGTCATCGTCAGCAGCATGCTGCCAGAACGCACGGGCTTGCTTGTAGGCGTGCTGTCCAGTCTCGTCACGCTGGCCGGGATAATTTCTCCGCTCGTCACGGGCTCGATTGTGCAGGCAGCAGGGAATGTCGGCGTCGGCTTCAGCCATGCGATGATCGTGAATGCGCTCTTGTTTGTCGGCTGCGGCGTCCTCTTTCTGCTCTTTGCCAAACGGGAAGAAAAAAAGACGCCGTTGCTCGCAGAAATCCCTACGGTTTCCTAAAAGAAATGCTTTATCCGGCTCGTTTCAGGTGTTAAAATTTTCTGAAAAGGGGGTAGATGTGATGTATCATTTGAATGAAAACTTGCGGCAAAGCGCACAAAATTTCCCGGACCATCCCGCCTACATATTTTCGGGGGAGACGACCACGTACCGAGAATTGAACCAGCAGGTGGATGAGCTGGCCTCCGGCTTGGCCAAGCTCGGGATCGGAAAAGGAGACGCTGTTGCGCTCATCATGGACAATCGGCCACAGTTTGTAAGCGCTTACTACGCGATTTTGCGGACAGGTGCTGCCGTCGTCCCGATGAATCCGATCTACACGCCGCGGGAGATCAGCTTTATCCTCGCCAACAGCCAGGCTAAAGCCGTGATCGCCCTCGCCGCGCTCGAACCTGTCCTTACCCCCTTGAAGGAACAACTGGAGCATGTGACACATCTCATCTACACGGAGGCGACAGGCGACGAGCTGACGCTGGAGCAGGTCGCACAAGCGGGGGACGGCAGCTTTGTCGAGCTAGAGCGACACGAAGACGATCTCGCTGTGATTTTGTACACGTCCGGCACGACCGGGCAGCCGAAGGGCGCGATGCTCTCTCACCGCAACATGGCTTCCAATGCAGAAGCGATGGGGATTTTGTTCGAGCTGCTCCCCGAAGATCGGGTGGTAGCGGTGCTGCCGATGTTCCACGTCTTTTGCATGACGGTTTGCCTCAACGGTCCGATTCGCTACGGCGCATCCATTATCATCATTCCACGCTTCCATCCGGTAGAAGTGGTCAATACGATCCGCGAGCAAAAAGCGACCTGCTTTGCGGGCGTTCCGACGATGTACAACTACATGCTCCAACTGCCGAATGCGACGAAGGAAGATTTCGCTTCCGTCCGTCTCTGCTGCTCGGGCGGCGCATCCATGCCAGTCGAGCTCTTGCACAAGTTCGAAGCCAAGTACGAGGTAATGATCCTGGAAGGCTACGGGCTGTCCGAGGCGGCTCCGGCCACTGCCTTCAACCCGTTGCGCGGGACGAGAAAGCCTGGCTCGGTCGGAGTGAACATCCCCCATGTCGTGAACAAGGTCGTCGATCCGGAGGGCAACGAGTTGCCGCGCGGCGAAGTCGGCGAGCTGGTGGTGCAAGGCCCGAATGTCATGCTCGGCTATTTGGGACTGCCGGAAGATACGGCCGCTACGCTTCGAAACGGCTGGCTGTACACGGGCGATATGGCGCGGATGGACGAGGAAGGGTATGTGTACATCGTAGACCGCAAAAAAGACATGATTCTCGTCGACGGCTACAACGTCTACCCGCGCGAGGTGGAGGAAGTGCTCTACCAGCACCCGGCGATTATCGAGGCGGCGGTGATCGGCGTGCCGGACGAAGTGCACGGCGAAGCAGTCAAAGCTTTTGTCGCGCTCAAAGAAGTAGCGGTGTCCCAGGAAGACATCGTCGCGTTTTGCCAGGACAAATTGGCGAAGTACAAAGTGCCGCGCCTGGTCGAAATCGTACCGGAGCTGCCGAAAAACAGCACGGGCAAAATTTTGCGCCGCAGCTTGCGCAAGTAATCTGCGCTTGGACGTGTGCGACATAGTTAGCTGATTGTGATTGACAGAAGGAGAAGAGCCAGACCCGCGCGGGATCTGGCTCTTTTTTGCCCAGAGCGGATTCTTATACGGAATAACGGGAGGGCACCTTTCATCAAGGGTATTTCGTTTACGTGATCGTCGTAAGCTGGACTGACTGGCTTTGGGCAAACAGTCGAGGCGCGCGGCGGCAAAATTCAGGCGGAAATGGGCGGCGCAACACCGGCGTCGATCCGTACATGCTGGCATCGGTCATTCAAAAATTTTGTACGGTACTTACCAAAACGCGACCTTTTGCGCCGACCACATGCCCAAAAGACTTGCAGCTCTATGCAGCAGCAGCCCACGAACAGCACGTGCCCGTACTCGTCGGAGGCACGGTATCGCAGATGTACGAAGTAGCAAAGGCACAGGACAAAGGAAGCTGGAATTCGTCCGCGGTCTGCACGACGACAGAGAAGCAGGTTGGGTGAGTATTGGGCGGTAGGGTTTTCTACATTTGCAAAAAGTCGATGCTTCCTGTAGAGGAGCATCGGCATTTTTTGTCGCTTGCTTGCAGATAGCTGTATTTTTTTGTGAATGCGGGAAAAAGAGGATTGCTTACTCCACCGCATCATCGGTCGATAACGGATAGCTGCTCTCATAAGAAAAGGGCTTCTGCTTCACTTGGTGACCGTTAGCATGGCAAACACCGCGTTACAGTTTGAATTCTTAGTAAATAGTTTGAACGAAATTGGGGAAGATAGATTGAAGATCGTGTTAATGTATTGGATCGTATTACACAATGTCTAATTACAAGGTTATTCCTGATGCACATTAAAAATGGTCGGAATCGACAAAACATTATAGACGATTCTGAGTGCAAATGTTGATACGAAATGGTATAATGTGTAATAAAATACATAAGGAGGTAATTTGGTGTTTAAGAAACTAATCTCATTATTTTTTTGCATTATCGCTCATCTTAGTACAAGCAACATTTGTCGCACAAGCAAAGAGCAACGAAGTGACAGAAGAAGTTGTAGATCAAGTAGCAAAAGAATATTTGAAGAGATTGAAGACTACTGTAGAGTTTGAAGACAAAACCAATGTGATTCCATTTTATGACCTTGATGATAACGAGTTAGGTTACTATTATCAGTTTGAGAATGGGGAAGAGAGCTTCTTTATGTTACTATCATCCAATACTGACTACTCACCGCTTTTCTCAGCCGGAAGTGGCGAACCTGATATTAAGATCATAGACGATGATGGTAAATATTATTACGCTGGTAATGTGACTCTCTATAAAGCTGAAAGTGATACAAATGTTGTAGATAGAATTAATGATGCATTGAAAAAAGCTCTTTGATGCAGAAAAGCGTAAGCAAAAGTAATCAGTTAGATAAAAGAGAATTGCGCATTAAGAAAAACTCAAAATCAATAGATAAATGGGAGTTGTTTATCTCTGATAGTAAAACCACATCTCGTAAAGATACATCAGCTGTTTCAACCGCAGCAGTAAAAGAGGATTATATCAAAGGTGTTGAAATAATGAATCAATGGGGGAGCGGTGTGGACTATCCAGCTAGTTCTTGTGGGCCGACTACCCTCGCAACAATAGCTGAATACTGGAGATCTGAAGAAAGCAAAAGTAAAATACGCGGACTTGATTATTACTCGGAAGCGGATATGATTAACCACATGTGGGATACACATGGAGGGACAGTTTTAGGGATGACTACTGGCAAACTAAGAGATGCTATAAAAATTCACACTAATGAACATGGAGGTAAGTATTCTGTTAAAACAAATAGTTTCAATAATTTCACTACCTATAAATCGGAAATTAGAGCAGATAGACCTCTAGCAATTAAATTCGATGATTGGTTTGTGTTTGACGATAGTTGGGGGGATGAATATGTTTATGATTACCATTGGACAACAGGAGTAGGATATATTGAAGGTGATGGCGATGAAATAATGTATATCCATGATAGTGTAGGCGGTGTTGCTTATATCGATTATGTAACTCATGAGGATATTGTTACTATGGTATCAATAGATATTAATTAGTTAATAGTACGTCTAGGGTAAGTAAGAGACTTACTCTAGACGTAAGGAGATATAGAATATGCTGAAACGAATTATAAAAATCGTTGGGGTTCTTTTGATCCTAGCAGTTCTTGTTAGTGGATGCTCTGAATTCTTCGGAACGATCAATGGTAGAATAGCAGCAAACAAACATGCTATTGAGTACATAAGCAAGAAATACAATGTTCCTATCGAACAACTTGGAGCAGATATACCTTCTTATAGATATGGACAGCGATTGTATGTTACAGGTATCAATGATAAACAAGAACAAAAAAAGTATACTGTATATGTCAGAATGTGGGGAGAGGGTGAAGTTATGAATATTTATGAGGAATGATAAATGGACCTCTGTCAATAGATTAAATACACTAAACCGAGAGAATTACGTAAGTGAATCAGAGTTTATGTTCGTATTGGTTTGGAGAGATACCCGATTAATGAGTGGAGAAGCATGTGATGTATCGACTTTCCCAAATTTACTTGACACGAAGGTAAGACCAATATTGGACTTTCATCAATCCTCTTTACACGGAGTTAAGACGAAGGATAACTTTGTGTAAAGAGGTTATTTTTCTATGCGTAAAAGTATGACAACGCCTTAAAGATAACTGCCGTGTTGCAAATCATGCATGAAGGAATGAAAGTCTCCCCTGTTGCGAAAGCTTCAGGCCTTCCTCCTACGACGCGTAGCCGATGGGAGTATGAATATCAAACACACGGTGATGAAGCCTTTGCAGGTAACGGGAAACGTATCAATTGAGATAGTTGGCTGTGCGTTCATTTCCGTTCTTTTCCTTTTCCCTCCGCCCATTGACAAGGCATTCCCGACATGCCTAGCATAAAGAATCAAGAAAAAGGAAGGGAAGGCGCCAGATGCAAGAAATCGACACCACCACGCTCAACCGCCTTTGCCAACAAAACAAGCCCTTCGCCTTGTTCATCTACACTCCCATGTGCGGCACCTGCAAGCTGGCGGAGCGGATGCTGCACGTCACCAGGGAAGCGCTCCCGGGGCCGCTTCCGTTGTACCAGCTCAACATCAACACGGCCGCAGCCCTTGCAGAGCGGCTGCAAATCACGAGCGTCCCGGCCCTGTTCCTGTTTCGCGGGGAACAGGTCACAGGCAGGCATTATGCGCTGCGCTCCGTCGGTTATTTGTACGACGTGCTGAAAACACTCGTCTAGACAAACACCTATCTCCTTCGTCCTGAATAAAAGAAAGAGAGACATATTGCGAAGGGGGAGGCGCATGCAAATCCATGTCGTGGAAGAAGGACAGACGCTGTCCGGAATAGCAGCAGCGTATGGGACGACGGCTGAGGAGATCGCGGAGGCAAACGAGCTACCCGATCCGGGCAGGCTCGTCGCGGGACAGGCGATGGTGATTCCGATTGTCGGGAGCTACTACTGGGTCAGGCAGGGAGACACCTTGTACACGATCGGGCAGCGCTACCAGATCAGCGCAGCCGAGCTGGCCCGCGTCAATAACATATCGCAGTACCGCCCGTTGCAAATCGGGCAACGCTTGTACATCCCGCCCCGTCCACGTCGGGCGGCGGATTTCAACGCGTATGCGGAGCCGCGCAGGACGGTGTCGGCAGCACTGGAAGCGGACGTGCGCACGGCGGCACCGCATTTGACGTACCTGGCGCCGTTCAGCTTTCGGATCAGGCGGGACGGGACGCTGGCCCGGCCGCCATTGAACGATTTTCCTGCCATTGCAAAAGAAAACCAGGTCGTGCTGATGCTCGTCGTCACCAACCTGGAAAGCGACCAGTTCAGCACCGAGCTGGGCGGGCTTATCCTGAACGACCAGGAGCTGCAAAACAAGGTGCTCGACAACATTTTTCAAACGGCGAGAGAGCTTGGGATGGGGGACATCCATTTCGATATGGAGGCGCTCCCGGCTGCGGATCGCGAGGCGTACATCCGCTTTTTGCGCAGGGCTCGCGACCGGGCGCACGCTCAGGGGATGATGATTTCCGTCGCTTTGGCACCGAAGACGAGCGCCGAGCAGCAAGGCAGATGGTACAGCGCCCACGATTACCGGGCGATTGGCGAAATTGCCGACTTTGTCGTCATCATGACGTATGAGTGGGGCTACAGCGGGGGGCCGCCGATGGCCGTGTCACCGATCGGGCCTGTGCGTCGCGTCCTCCAATACGCGCTGACCGAAATGCCGGCCGAAAAAATTTTGATGGGCCAAAACTTGTACGGCTACGACTGGACGCTGCCTTATGAGCAGGGGACGACGGCGAGAGCGTTGAGTCCGCAAGCGGCGATTGCCTTGGCGGCGCGGGAAAACGCCGTGATTCGCTACGATTACCGGGCGCAGGCGCCGTTTTTCCACTATACGGCAGACGACGGCAGGCGGCATGAAGTATGGTTTGAGGACGCCCGCTCGATTCAAGCCAAGTTCGATCTGGTGAAGCAACTGGGCATACGCGGAGTCAGCTACTGGAAGCTCGGTTTGCCGTTTCCGCAAAACTGGCTGTTGATCGAAAGCAACTTCCGCGTCCGCAAACGGGCGTAGCGAGAAGGCGTGCAATCCACTTTCGGCTTGTACGCCTTTTTCGTTTTCCGGCTGGTACTTTTTTCGCCGTGTGCCTGTCAGCCAGTCAGGAGGGCGCACGCTCCTTTTGTCTGCTGGCTGGCGCAGTTCCCGGCAATGGACGACGACTCGTTGCAGAACAGATAGCGGTTCGTCGCCAGAGGCGGGTACAAAACAGCCAGGCTGTCCGACAAAACGAGCCTCTCGCTGTTTCGCGCGTGCTTTTTCAGCAACGCCGGGCCGCTGCAAGTGTTGGCCCGGTCACGTTTTCGATTGGCAGCAATCGTGGTATGATGGAAAAAGAATACGTAGAAAAGGAGAGAAAGTATGGGAGAATGCAAGCTGGATCACAGCAAAGAGGATGTGCAAAAGAAGTTGGCCGAGCAAGCGCCGTTTTTGTCCGAAGAGCGGGTAGGACAGTTCCAGCGCATGCTGGAAGGAGAGCTTAGCCAGGAGCGTTTGAACGAGCTGTTTCACCTGTTGAAAAAATACGATCTGGCAAGCCCGGAAGAGCGCCTCGTGCGCGAACAGCAGATGGATCGGCTGTTTGGCTAAAAAAGCCGTCACCGGATCGGCTTGCGGCCCATGAAGCCCTCGCGCAACCCGTGGTAGTGGGTGATGGATTCCTCGCCCTCGCGCCAGCACAGGAGCACTTCTTCGCCGTCGATGATCGCGGGAAAGTCGAACAGGCCGATGTCGATGTCCTTCACCTGGATGCCTTTGCCGATCAGTTGGGTGACGTGCATCTTCGCTTCCAGTTCGAGAAACTCAAGCTGGCATTCCACCGAAAAGAGCGCCTCTTCGTCAACGGGCTGCTGCTTTTTGATTTGCTCGCGCTTTTGATACATTTCGTAGAAAGAGCGCTTCGATTTTTGCAAAAACGAGAGTTCTTCACGTACATAGGGCAACAAGTCGTTCGCTTCCTGAAGCGTAAAGATTTTTTTGTTCACGGATCATCCCTCCACGATCTCTATTTTATTAGTATAATATCACCCTTGGCGGGAGAAAATGGCCGGAATGGAAAAAGCGCAAATGGCTTTCCGCTCCGGCGGCAAGGAGCAAAGATGGAAGACAGAATCTATTATCAAGATGCGTATGCGACAACGTTTTCGGCGCGCGTACTGCGGCAGGGCACGGAAGAGGATGGAACGCCGTACGCTGTGCTGAGCCAGACGGCGTTTTACCCGACGGGAGGCGGACAGCCCGGGGATGTGGGCACGCTCAGAGAATGTCGGGTCATCGACGTGGAAGAAGTAGCGGGCGAGGTGCGTCATCGGCTGGAAGCTCCGCTGCCGGAGGACTGCGCGGAAGTGGTCGGGCAGATCGATTGGGACCGCCGCTTCGATCACATGCAGCAGCATGCCGGACAGCACATTTTGTCCGCCGCGTTTCTGGAAGTCGCGCGGGCGGAGACGGTCGCGTTTCATTTGGGAAAAGAACGCGTGACGATCGACGTGCGCCTGGATGAGCTGACAGCGGATTTGTGGGAAGCAGTCGAGCAGCGGGCCAACCAGGTCGTGCTGGAAAACCATCCGATCATCGCCCGGTTTGTCGACGACGAGGAGCTGGCTACGTTGCCGCTGAAAAAACAGCCGACGGTCACGGAAAATGTCCGCGTCGTCATCATCCCCGAGTACGACTACAATCCGTGCGGCGGCACACATCCTGCGCGCACGGGCGAAGTGGGCATGATTAAAATTCTCGGCTGGGAGCGCCATCGCGGAAACATCCGGCTGGAGTTCATCTGCGGCTTGCGGGCTTTGCGGGATTACACGCGCAAGCAGGCGGCTGTGCGCGAGCTGGCGAAGCGGTTTGCGACCAGCGAGGCGGAGCTGATCGCGCAGGCAGAGCGCGTACTGGCCGAACGGGACAGCTTGAAAGCAAGGCTCGCCGACGCCGAAAAGCAACTGCTGGAAGGCGAAGTCCGAAAGCAGCTTGGCGTGGCAGAGCAAGTGGGAACTGTGCGTGTCATCGCGCAAGTTTTCCCGGACAAAACGATCCAGCAACTGCAGCAGTTCGCCCAGCTCGCAGTCGCGGAGGCGCCGGACGTCGTATGCTTGCTGGCCGCAGCGACTGACGAGAAGACCCAGCTTGTGTTTGCGCGGGGGCAGGACGTGAACGTCGCCGTCAACCAGCTTATCAAGGAGACGCTGCCGTTGATTGCCGGAAAAGGCGGCGGCAATCCGGCGATGGCGCAGGGCGGCGGTCAACCAGCGCCTGCTGCGGACGAAGTGTTGGCGCACGCCCGCAAGCTGCTTGCCCAGTCGCTGGCCTGACGGACTAGCTGTGGGCAAGGCCGTTCACGCCTGGCCCCTACCATGATGGATGATGCGAGGAGGAAACGACGATGTTTTGGAACCCCGGCGATAAAGTTCGCGTGACGCAGCGGACAGGAGAATATATCGCGGAAGTGCTGGAAATTCACGATACGAAGCTGTTGGTCAAGGTGCTGGCGGTGACGAAATACCCGCAGCAGGGCGACCTGCATACGTCCTACGAGGTGGATGTGCCGCTGTTCCACCAGCGCCCAGCGCTCTCCTACCAGGAAAAATTCATGACCCCGGCCGCATCCGTCATCCGCTACAACGGCGAAGTGCCGGACTACAAGGAGTCCGTGCGCAAAGCGATGGAGCGGGAAATGGAGAAGCTGAAAAAAATGGCGGCCTGGTCCGAGCGCTGCCTGGTTGAACTGGAAGCGATGTACAAGGAAACCTTTACAAACACGAAATAGAATGGTACTGTAATACTCGAACGTACGACAATTTCATAGGTTTACTACCAAACGGGGGCCGAGCATCGTCGGCTGAGATTGTAACGAGCGTGTTACTGACCGTTGAACCTGACCTGGGTCATGCCAGCGGAGGAAGAGGTATATGAATCGATTTCACGGTGCGGCAGTTGCGGCGTATTTGCCGGAATGCTGCTACCAGATGATGAGATCAACTCAACCATCCCACGGCGGATGGTTTTTTTCTTCCATCTGTCCGATGGGATACATATACGGCTTCCACCGTTTGACTGGGGTGACTTCCGGCAAGCGAGGGAGGCCGTTTTTTCGTCCCTCGACAGGTGCCATCAAGAAGGAGGAATACAATGGTTGTTGTGCTGAACGGAAAAACAGCAGAGCTGTCGGCTGAGATCAACACAGTCCGCGCCTTGCTCGCTTCGTATTCCCTGCAAGAGAAGATTGTCGTCGTGGAGCGCAACGGAAAGATCATCGACCGCTCCCAGTATGAACAAACGCCGATTGCAGACGGAGACCGCATCGAAATCGTTCATTTTGTCGGAGGAGGATGACCAGCATGGATACATGGAAAATTGGCCCTTACGAGTTTCGCTCCCGCCTCTTGCTCGGGACCGGAAAATTCGCAGATTTGGAAACGCAAGGAAAAGCAGTCGAGGTGTCGGAAGCAGAAATTTTGACGTTTGCGATTCGCCGGCTCAATTTGGAAAATCCGCAAGAGCCGAACTTTTTGGAACAGCTCGACCTGAAAAAATTCACCCTGCTGCCGAACACAGCGGGAGCCTATACGGCAGAGGAAGCGGTGCGTATCGCCCGTCTGGCGAAAGCATCCGGCTTGTGCGATATGATTAAGGTGGAGGTCATCGGCGACCCGAAAACGCTGCTGCCTGACCCGATCGGCACGCTGGAAGCGTCGAAAATACTGGTCGAAGAAGGCTTCATCGTGCTGACCTACACCAACGACGATCCGATTCTCGCCAAGCGTTTGCAGGAAGTGGGCGTGCATGCCGTCATGCCGGGCGCGTCCCCGATTGGCTCCGGACAAGGCATCGTGAACGAAAACAACCTCCGCTTCATCATCGAGGACGCCAAAGTGCCGATTATCGTGGACGCGGGCATCGGTTCGCCAGCCGATTGCGCGAAAGCGATGGAGCTGGGCGCTGACGGCGTGCTGCTGAATACGGCAGTCGCGCTCGCGGACAATCCGGTGCTGATGGCCGAAGCGATGAAGCTCGGCGTGGAAGCGGGGCGCAAAGGCTTCCTCGCAGGACGGATCGCGAAAAAGCGCTACGCGTCGGCGAGCAGCCCGACAGAAGGGATGATTGAGTAGCGTGGACCGACTGACAGAAGCGGTAGAATCGATTTCCAGGCGCAAAGAAGAGTTGTTTGCCCTCCTGGCAGAGCTCGTTTCCCATCCGACTGTAAGTCCGCCAGCGCGAAACAGCGACGCGGCGCAAACGGTACTCGCCCATCGGCTCGCGGCCATCGGCTTTGAGGTCGACCGCTGGACTGTCTACCCCGGCGATGACAACGTCGTCGGCCGACTGCCGGGCAGCGCTTCCGCCCAGGCGAACAGCCTGATTATCAACGGGCACATCGACGTCGCGGAAGTCGGCGACGATGCGAGTTGGACGTATCCGCCGTTTTCCTTGACGTGCGGCGCAGACGGGCGGCTGTACGGACGCGGTGTAGCAGACATGAAAGGTGGACTGGCTGCGAGCCTGTTCGCCATCCAGATGCTGCGCGAGCACGGCGTCGAGCTGGCAGGCGATTTGCTGTTCCAATCGGTAATCGGCGAGGAAGCGGGCGAAGCCGGGACGCTGGTGGCGCTCGAACGCGGCTACCAGGCGGACTACGCCGTCGTCGTCGACACGAGCAACCTGCACATGCAAGGGCAGGGCGGCGTGATTACCGGCTGGATCACGATTGAGAGTCCGACGACCTTGCACGACGGGATGCGGGCGAAAACGATCCATGCCGGAGGCGGCGTGCGCGGCGCGTCTGCGATTGAAAAAATGGCGAAAATCATTACGGCGCTGCAGGAGCTGGAACGCGACTGGGCTGTGATGAAGGCGTACCCCGGCTTTGCGGCTGGCAGCAATACGATCAACCCTGCCGTGATCGAGGGAGGACGCCATGCTGCGTTTATTGCGGATCGCTGCGCGCTCTGGATTACGGTTCACTTTTATCCGAACGAATCATACGAACAGATCATTCGCGAGATCGAGGACCATGTCGGACGCGCAGCGGCGGCCGATTTGTGGCTGCGCGACCATCCCCCTGTGTTTCGCTGGGGCGGTCGCTCCATGATTGAGGAGCGCGGAGAAATTTTCCCGTCCCTGGAGCTGGACACGGAGCATCCGGCTTTGGCGCAGTTGCAAGCCGCCTATGAGAGCGAGCTGGGCGAGGCCCCTGTGGTGAACATGTCTCCTACCGTCACAGATGCGGGCTGGTTCGCGCACGCAGGCATTCCCGCCGTACTGTTCGGCCCGGGCGAGCTGAAGCACGCCCATGCCGTCGATGAGTCGATTGATCCTGACCAGCTTGTCCGGTTTGCCCAGATTATGGCCCGTTTTATCGCGAACTGGTGCAACACGCCAAAGGAAGCGAAGGAGTGAAAAAAAGCATGGCAACCTTTACAGACCGTTTGTTACGCAGCGTCGCCCCGATCTGGGAGCGCGTTCACCAGCATCCATTTGTAACCGGCCTTGGTGACGGCACGTTGCCTGTAGAGTCGTTCAAATTTTACATGAAGCAAGACTACATCTATCTGATCGATTACGCCAAAATGTTCGCGCTCGCCAGCGTGAAGGCCTACGATCTGGAGACGAGCGCCCGGTTCGCCGCCCTGCAGGAATCGACGCTCAACATGGAGATGGAGCTGCACCGCCAGTATGCGGCGCGCTTCGGCATTTCCCGCGAGGAGCTGGAAGCGACCGAGCCGTCCTTTGTCATGCTGGGCTACACCAGCTACATGCTGCGAGTCGCGCACCAAGGCTCGCTGGCAGAGCTGGTCAGCGCGCTTTTACCGTGCACGTGGAGCTACTGGGAGATCGGCAAGCGGCTGGCGCAGGTAGAAGGGGCGCTGGACCACGAGCTGTACGGCGAGTGGGTGCGGATGTACAGCTCGGACGAGTTCGGACAGCTTGCGATCTGGCTGATCGACATCATGAACGAGCTGGCAGACGGGAAAAACGAGCAGGAGCTGGCGAGACTGGAAGAGTATTTCGTCAACACCTCCAAAATGGAGTACATGTTCTGGGATATGGCCTATAGAGAGGAAATGTGGCCGTGCGCGATCAACTAGCTTTCTCCAACGTCCGCTTTTCCTACACAGGCACGCCGATTCTCGAAGACTTTGATCTGCGAGTGAAAAAAGGCGAGTTCGTCAGCATGATCGGGCCAAGCGGGATCGGAAAAAGCACGTTGTTTCAGCTTATCGCGGGACTTTTGCAGCCCGAACAGGGAGAAATCCGGCTGGGCGAGGAACGGATGGAACAGCGGCTGGGGCAGGTAGGCTACATGCCCCAGCGCGATCTGCTCATGCCGTGGCGCACGATTGTGGAAAATGCCGCCTTGCCGCTGGAGATCAAAGGCGTGCCGAAAAAGGAAGCGCATGCGCGCGTCCGGCAAGAGCTGCCCCGGTACGGACTGCACGAGTGGGCAGACGCCTATCCTGCCCAGCTTTCCGGCGGCATGCGGCAGCGCGTCTCTTTTTTGCGGGCGCTCTTGTCCGGGACAGACCTGATGCTGCTCGACGAGCCGTTCAGCGCGCTCGATGGCATTACGCGGCTCGACATGCAGGAATGGCTGATGGAAAAATGGCAAGAGACAGGCAGTACGATGCTGATGATTACGCACGACATCGACGAGGCGATCTTGCTTGCTGACCGCGTGATCGTCCTGCTGGGCAAGCCGATTCGCCAGCCTGTGGAGCTGCACGTGTCGATTCCGCGGCCGCGAGCAGTGGGCAGCCGGAATCAGCCCGGCTTTCTGGCCTTGCGCGAACAAATCTGGGCCTTGCTGCGCACAGAGCAGTCCAGGTTGCAATCGCTGGGGAGGGAAGCGTGATGGGCAGAGGGATCTGGTTCGGCATTTCCATCGCGCTGTTTTTCGTCGCCTGGGAGGCTGTTTGCCGCCTGCTGGCTGTGCCGCCGTTCATCTTGCCGCCGCCGAGCGCAGTCGTGCTGGCGCTGTGGGAGCTGCGTGGCTCGCTTCTCGGGCTGCATTTGTGGGCGACCTTGAAGGAAGTGCTGCTCGGCCTGTCTGTCTCGATCGTGTTTGGCGTTTTGCTCGCTTTTGCGATGAATATGAGCCGAGTCGTCGAGCGACTGGTCTATCCGTATATCGTCATATCCCAAACGATTCCAATTATAGCATTATCCCCTGTTTTTATTTTGTGGTTCGGATACGATTTGTCCGGAAAAATCGCGGTGACGATCCTGTTTACCTTTTTCCCGATTGTCGTCAATACGTATGACGGACTGCGCTCTACCGACAAAGAAATGCTGCAGCTATTGAAAACGATGGGCGCTACCCGCTGGCAAATGTTCGCGAAGCTGCAACTGCCGTCGAGCTTGCCGCATTTTTTCAGCGGCTTGAAGGTGGCTGCGACATACAGTGTCGCGGGTGCAACGATCGGGGAATGGCTCGGCGCGAGCGAGGGACTTGGCTACTTCGGCAGACGGGCATCGGGCAATTTTCAGGCGCCTGCGCTGTTTGCCTCGGTCCTGCTGCTCTCCGTCCTCGGCATGCTGCTTTTCTGGCTCGTCGGGCGGATCGAGCGCCATCTGTCCCCGCACACAAAAGCGAAACACCCAACATCCAAGTAAGAAAAGTAGGGAGATCAAACTATGAAACCGATGAGTAATAAATGGACAAAAGCCATCCTGGCCCTGACGCTGGCTACCGGACTTGCTGCGTGCGGCAATCAGTCTGGCGCTGGCACGACCGCGCCGCAGACACCAGCTCCGGCTGAAAAAGCGGCGGAGCCTGCCGAGCTGACGATCGCGCTCGACTGGTATCCGAATGCGGTGCACTCTTTCCTGTACGCCGCAGAGGAGCAAGGCTTTTTCAAGGAAGAAAACCTCAAGGTCAACCTGCAAATGCCATCGGACAGCAACGATCCGCTGAAAATGGCGGCGGCAGGCAAAGTCGACCTGGCTATCAGCTACCAGCCGCAGCTCGTCCAGGCGCGCGCCGAAGGGATTCCGGTCGTGGCTGTCGCGGCACTCGTGCGCCATCCGCTCAACGTCATCATGACGCGCAAAGACGGCGACATCGACAGCCCGCAAAAGCTGGCAGGCAAAAATATCGGCTACCCGTCCATTCCGCTCGACGAATCGATCGTTCGCCAGGTGGTGAAGCATGCGGGCGCAGACGACTCCGGCCTGTCCTTTACCGACATCGGCTTTGACATCGTTCCGGCCTTGACTGCGAAAAAAGTAGACGCGGTAGTAGGCGGCTATATCAACCACGAACAGCTCATTCTGGAGAAAAACGGCATCCCGGTTCACGTCATCAAGCCGTCTGATTCTGGCGTGCCGGATTACTACGAGCTTGTGCTCGCGACCAGCGACGAGACGCTTGGCAAAAAGCATCAGGCGGTCGAAGGCTTCCTGCGCGCGATTGCCAAAGGCCAAGACTACGTGAAAAACAACAAGGAAAAGGCGCTCGACTTGCTGCTCGCCAAGCAAGCCGCTGAGTTCCCGCTGGAAAAAGACATCGAAACAAAAAGTCTGGACATCCTGATTCCGTTGATGGATGCGGGCGACAAGCCGTTTGGCTCCATGACAGCCGAGTCGTGGCAAACGTTGATCGACTGGATGAAACAAGAGAAGCTGATTACGACCGATGTGAAAGTGGAAGACATCATGCGCGATCTGGTGAAATAAGCACAAGCGCAGAAGCAAATAGCAACCCCCGTTAGCCAAACAGCCCGGAACGATTTCTCGTTTCCGCAGGGCGAGGCTATCGGGGGGTTTTGCATAAGGGCAATAGGTGAGTTGACTGGAAGGTTTTTACATGGTATCTTTGAGTTAGTTATTTTGATAAATTTCTAAATATCTAATAAAGATATTCTGAAAGTAGGATCGATCACTATGTCCATGAATCATGCCTTTAAGGCGCTGTCTGATCCCACAAGGCGAAAAATTCTTGATCTGCTGCGGGAAAAAGACAGGACGGCCGGGGAAATTGCCGAGCATTTTCAAATGACAAAACCGAGCATCTCGCATCACCTCAATCTGTTAAAGCAGGCGGAAATGGTTTTCGATGAGCGAAAAGGGCAAAACATTTACTACTCGTTAAATACGACCGTTTTTCAGGACCTGTTGAAATGGTTTATTCAATTCCATTCGAAAGAGGAGTCATGAAATGAAAATATCCCGCTTGACTATTTTGTGTTTCCTTGCCAGCGTCGTGATGGCGGTGATTTGTTATCCCTCCATGCCTGACACCATGGCCGTTCACTGGGGAATAAACGGCGAGCCGGACGGTTTTGCGCCCAAGCTCGTGGGCGTAGCTTTTGTTCCGATCATGATGGTGGTACTATTTCTGGCTTCCCGCTATCGCGAGCAGAGCTACCAAAAGTTTGCGAGCAGCAAGGACGCGATCATGCATACGCTGATGGTTGCGCTCCTCGTCATCCACGGCCTTATCATCGGATATGGTTACGGATATATGGTGAACATGGCGACCGCAGCGACGCTCATTCTCGGGGTTTTGTTCATCACGATGGGCAATTTTATGCCGCGTTTTCGCCATAACTATATGATCGGGATTCGCACGCCGTGGACGCTGGCTAGCGAAGAGGTCTGGAAAAAGACCCACCAACTGGGGTCCCGTGTATTTTTTATCGGCGGGCTGCTCATCGTCCTCACCTCATTTTTGCCAGCACCGCTTCACTTTATCGTGCTGTTGTTTCTGATCGTGGCAACGATTCTTGTCACGATGGGGAGCAGTTACTACTATGCCAAAAGGAGGGAATAAAATGAAGAACTTGAAAATAGCGTTATTTTTGTCGGGGCTGAGTGCGATCGGGTTTGTCGCGGCCACGCCTTACTTGCTAACCATGATAGGGGATGCGGTAGCTATGGTGCCGCTTCCGTTGCCTGCTGTGATCGCCTTGTTCGTCTTGCAGGGCAGCATCACGGCGTTTCTGCTTTCGTGGGCGGGCTTGACTTTGGCGGGCAAGGTCGGGCTGGATGCTCCGATCTTGCGGAAATGGTTGTATAAAACGGGCGGTGCATCGTTTAACCGACAAGGAATCGTGCAGGCGGTCATCTTCGGGCTGCTCGGAACGCTGATGATCTATTTGCTGGAACGGCTGATTTTTCAACCGCTCATGCCGATACTCGCGGAAAAGGCGCAAGAGTTGAATGCGCCGGTCTGGGCAGGCGTCCTGACCGCCATTCAGGGCGGAGTGTACGAGGAAGTCATGGTACGGCTGTTCATGATGACACTCGTGGTCTGGATTTTGAGCAAGCTGTTCGGGCGTCAGTCCTCTCCAAAGCCGTGGATGTACTGGATCGGAATTTTCGGCGCAGCCTTTTTGTTCGGGCTCGGCCATCTTCCGGCAGCGTCCGTCTATTTTGGAGAGATTACTCCGCTCTTGTTTGTCCGGACCATCGCCTTGAACGGGGTGGCAGGCATTTTGTTTGGCTACCTCTACTGGAAGCGCGGGCTGGAGTACGCGATGATTGCCCACGCGATCGGCGATATCCTGCTTCACGGCTTTTTGAGCTAAGGGAAGCAGGTTTGTTTTTGCAACTTACTGGGAAATAACGGAATGTCTCCCGTAAACTTACAAGGTTGTGGTGAGCTAAACTTTAAAAAAATTAGAAAAAATTGGAAGTATCGCTCGATGCCGGATATGCAGCTTCTCGCCCCGCTTATTGCCATTCAATTGCTTCTGATGATTATCGCCTTGATCGACCTCGTTCGCCGCGACCCAGCTAGAGTCGCAGGCGGGAAAAAATGGCCGTGGGCGCTCGGTATCGTCTTTATTAACACCCTGGGTCCCATCGTTATTTCTTCGTAGGCAGAAAAGACTAGCCCAAGACACGAAGAAAGGGTTGACATGGTTTGCGCGTAATCGAATGCGAAAGTCTCACAAAGGAATACAAAGACCATAAAGCGCTGAAGGATGTATCTTTTACCATCGACAGCATCGGCTGCGTCGGTTTTTTCGGCGGAAACGGTGCCGGGAAAACGACGACGATCCGCATCCTCACAGGCTTGGCTGCCCCGACAGCGGGCAAGGTGAAAGTGGTCGGCTACGATGTCGTAACCGAGCGCAACAAGGTCACCAGCGAAGTCGGCTATTGCCCGCAAATTCCCGCCTTTTACAACTACATGACAGCGACTGAGTGGATGCACTGGGTAGGCAAACTGTACGGGCTGGACAAGCGTACGGTGAAAGAGCGAACCAATGAACTGTTGGAGCTGTGCGGAATCAGCGAGGCGCGGAACCGCCCGATCACCGGCTACAGCGGAGGGATGAAACAGCGTCTGGGAATTGCCCAGGCGCTCATCCACAACCCGAAGCTGCTCGTTTTGGACGAGCCAGTCTCCGCCCTCGACCCGATGGGCAGACACGACGTTTTGCTGTTGATCGAAAAGCTGAAGCGGCACATGACCGTCTTCATGTCGACCCACATTCTCGATGACATCGAGAGAATCGCCGACCACATCATCATCATCAAAGACGGCACCGTGCTTTTGTCGTCCAGCCTGGAAGAGTTGCGGGCCAACCACGTGGAGCCGCTAATCGAGTTCAAGCTCGATCAGGAGGACCTTGATTTGACCGACGTGTTGGACGGGCTTGCGTGGGTCAGGGAGTGGAGCCAGGATGGGGGCACGTACAAGGTGATGGCCAGTGACATGGAAAAAGCCAAGGAAAGCTTGCCGCACATTCTTCTGGAGTCGGGCGGAACGCTTGCGTACTACCGTCTGTCAGCATTGACACTTCAGGATATTTTCCTAAAGGTTGTGAATGGATGACTTCCTACCCAATGATTCGAATAGAATTTCAGGAACTGATGAAAACGTACAAAATTCTCATCGTTCCGATTGTGTTTATCGCCTTGATGATTACACAGCCGATTACGATGAAGATGCTGCCGGATATTTTGGCCAATTCCACCGGACTGCCGAAGGGAACGGTCATCAATATTCCCACCCCGTCTGCTCCGGAAGTGCTGTCGACGGCGATCAGCAAGTTCAGCTCGCTCGGCACTTTTGTGCTGATTCTCGTCGTCATGGGCACGATTGCCGGGGAAAAAGCGTCAGGGGTTGCCTCCATGGTATTCGTCAAGCCGGTCAGCCGGGCCAAGTACTATCTCGCCAAAGCCATTACCTATTACACGTTGACAATCGGAAGCATGCTGATCGGGATGGGGATAACCGCTTACTACACGGAGCTGCTTTTCGGCAAACTCGATTGGGCGCACGTGTGGCTCGGGACGTTCATGTACATACCGAATCTGTTGCTTGTCGTCACCACGACCCTTTGCGCCTCCAGCTTTTTTGCCAACGCCGTCGGGGCGGGGGGAGCGTCGCTGGTCTTCAATATCGTGGTCTTCACCGTCCCGCAATTTCTCGGCAAATTTTTGGACATGGTCTCCCCGGGCGGATTGCCCAATGCCGCGATGATGATGATTCAGGAAAATTCGACGCTGGCTGAAGCGGCGATCACCGGGTTGCCGGGGCTGGCGGGCGTCTTTGCGCTCAACATCGTGTTTTTCTTCATGGGCTGGTACTTCCTGGAGCGATCTGAAATCTAGGCAGGGGGCGTCGCTGAGGAACACTTTTGGCTAATCTGGACGGTCAGCGTGCTGTGCGCTTTCTGCATCATCCCGGTGCAGTCCAGGACGATTCGCAGGCAAGTGCAGCTACAAGCAGAAGTCCATCCCACTGGCAGAGTCCCGCCAGTCCCAGTCCTGGTTGCGGTGATGATGCTTCAGACCTCTGTATTGCTCGCTCTGGCGACTGCGGCAGGTTTGTGGCTTTTGCCTGCAACCGGACTGCGGCTGTGGGTGGTAGAGCACTCGTCGCAAGGAGTGGCGCTACCTTTTTCGCTCCAGGCTTTTTGGGTTGTCTCCGTCGTCTCGGGGGTTGTGGCAGGGATCGTGGTCAACTTCGTGGACCGCTGCTGGTTTCAGCCGCACATGACCGCGAAAAGGGGACAAGCAGCGATCTCATCACGATTCCTCGGTTTGCTCTCGTCTTTTTACGGTGGGGTTTGCGAGGAAGTGCTCATGCGGCTCGGGGTGATGACCGTTGTCGTGTTTTTCGCCCAGAAGCTCGGGCTTGGCGGCAGTTCCTACTGGCTCGGCATCGCTGTCGCCGCCATCGTGTTCGCTTGCGCCCACCTCCCGGGGAATTACATGACGTATGGAAAAGGCAGCATCGTCACATGCTGGACGCCCGTAATCCCCCTTTTCTATTCTGGAGAGGGGGATTCTGTTGTCGCGCACAGAAAAAAAGCGAGTGTTTTTATAGATTAAACGCAGCTTCAGTGTGTGGCTGCGGTGTCAAAAAACTGCTTGTGTGAAGACAAAGGGGAGTACAGCTTTGAAATATTTCACAAAAGATTGGTATGCCCTTTTTCAGAAATGAAAATCGTCGCTGAAAACGTCTTGATCGAGGAACAACCGGCGTAACGAAAAGAAAACCCCCTCCGGGCAGAGGCGGCCAGCCACGGTGGCGTGGCTGGCAGATCCATGTCTGCTTGGAGGGGAGCCTGTTACGAGCGGCGTTTTCTTTTGCTTCCTGAACGTATTTGCTACGTTCCATTTCATCAGCGCTTCGCTTCCTGTCATGTGGGAAACGGGAAGAAAGGGGACGATGCAACGGTGATGCGAGCT
Source organism: Brevibacillus sp. NSP2.1 (assembly GCF_000470975.2). Classification (NCBI taxonomy): domain Bacteria; kingdom Bacillati; phylum Bacillota; class Bacilli; order Caryophanales; family Paenibacillaceae; genus Brevibacillus; species Brevibacillus sp. NSP2.1. Next base: position 2,634,202 of record NZ_CP048274.1, read on the forward strand.
GGTGCTTTCACTGCGAGAGCGGTTACGAAATCTGTTTTTCCGAGACGACAGTTTCGCCGTCCTTGCCGAAAGCCGTGATGGAAAACATCTCGCCCTGTTTGACCGGGAGCTGGGCGTACCACAGACGGAAGGGGAACAGCTCGTTGTCGATAATTTCCGCCTGGAGCGCCTTTCCGGTCTTTTCGCTTACGACCATCAGGCTGTCAACTTCCGGGTCGAGAATGACGCCAAACAGCATCGGGAACGGGGAGTCGAACGGGTTTTCTTTTCCATTGGCAATGTATTGCGTGGAAAAGGCAGAATCAGGCAGCGGAACTTCGGAAACAGCGGGGATGGTGTGACTGCCGCCATTTCCCCATTTCCAGCCAAGGATCGTTTTCTTGGCAAATTCGGCGTCAATTATCTGGCTATCCTCGCGAACGAGGAAGAATAATGTGCCTTTATCTGTACTTGCTTCATGAAAAACGGTGCCGATTTCTTCTCGCATGCTTTCGATCGCCTCAAGCGCAGTGGGAGAAGAATCGTCGGTCAGAACATAACTGAAGGTGAAGAGGGTGAGCAAACATAAAAAAAGGGCAATTCGTGTCATAGTGAACTCTCCTGTAAGTGTTTTTCCATGACAGAAAGCTTTTGCTACAGTCTTATTTTACCAACAAATCATCATATAATCCATAGCTTATATGTGTGAATTTGCTGTGAACGGAATTACGGTTTTCTTTTCAGGCAAAACCCCCCTATAATAGAGAGGAATGCTTGTACGAGGGGAAGTTTTCATGAGCGACAAACACGATCAAAAAACGAACAACAAATGGGTCATCCTGGGCTTTGTCGGCTGTGTGCTGGCTTGTGCCGTCTCTATGGTGATTTTCATTTACGTCATGAGAAGCTGACTTGAGGTGCACGCCAAAAAACCGCTCCCCGACGGGAGTGGTTTTTTGGCGACTTTGCTTACGGCTGCAGGCTTTTCAGCTTTTGCTCGATCTCTTCCAACGACAGTTGATTGAAGTCGGCAAAGCCGACACCTTGCAAGGCGATGGTTTTGCCTTGGTACAGCGGGTACACGCCTTGCCATAGTCCGGTGAGGCTGTGCAGCGACGAACCTTTCACCTTGCGCAAAAACACGAGGTAGTTTCCTTCGCCAAGCGGGCCCGTGTACGTGAGGTTCAGCGAGCTGGAAGTGTCGGGGAGCGGCTCGACGCCTATGCTGAGCACGGTCAGCAAGCGGGGCGATGCGCCCTTGAACACTTTTTTGACGTGCAAGGTTTGGGTGTAATTGACGATTTTGCCCTGGGGGATGCTGCGCCCCGTCGGGTATGATTTATGCGCGCTGTCCATCCAGCCGATGACGATGAAGTCGCTTTGCTGGACAAGCTCTTTGGCGTTTTGGACAGAAGTGATCGGCACATGGAGATGGCCGATGTTCGTTTCGGCGGAAACGGGCAGCATGACGGCGCACAGCAGGATGATGAGGATCAGCAGGCGGTATCGCATGGATAAATATCCCCTCGCTCTTCGTTGTCATGCCGATAGTATGGTCGATAGAGCCAAGGTTCATCCTCTGTTTCCTTTTAGTAGGATAGTAATATTCCGAAAAGTCTAAATAGATGCTATCATTGGGGCGTACTGTGGAATTTGCGTAAAACGTCAAGACTAGGACAAGGAGGGTAACATGAATCAGTTGGTTGTCTTTCGACGCGTCTGTACGTGCTTTCTGCTTTTTGCGCTTGTGTTGCAGCTCGCGGCGTCTCCTGCTTTTGCGAGGGAAGACACCGCCACCAGGGGCGCGCTCGCCGATCACATCGAGAAATACTTGACGGACCTGAAGCGCGACGAGAACAGCGTGGGGCTGTATGCGGGGATTGTCGTCTACGACCTGACGGACAAAACGTATTTGTATCGGCACAACGCCGAGCGCAACTACATTCCCGCCTCGAACATGAAGCTGTTTACCACGGTTGCCGGACTGGATAAGCTCGGGCCGGACTACCAGTGGAAGACGGAGCTTTTCCTGCAAGGAAAGGTCAGTGCGGACGGCGTTTTGCAGGGCGATCTGGTGTTGAAAGGCTACGGCGACCCGACCTTGACGCCAGCGGACTTGCAGCAGATGGCAAGCGTATTGAAGCAGGCCGGGATCAAGCGGATCAACGGCCATTTGCTGCTGGACGAAAGCTACTTCGACGATACGCGCCTTGGCGTCAGTTGGATGTGGGATGATGAGCCGTATGGCTACAGCGCCCAACTGAGCGCTCTTTCTGTGCATAAAAATGTCACGACGTTGACCGTTACACCGGGGAAGGCCGTGAATGCGCCACCGACATTGGCGGTGGAACCGGCTACTACATACGTAAAAGTCATCAACAAGCTGCAGACGGTGGAAGGCAGCGAGTCCAACATCACACTTGAGCGGCCGCGTGGAAAAAACGAGGTTGTGCTGACAGGAACGATTGGGCTTGCCGCCAAACCGTATGAGGAGGATGTCACGCTGGAGGACCCGGCGCTGTTCGTCGGGGATGTCTGGAAAGAGCAACTGCTCGCACAAGGCATCGGGCTGAATCCGGGCGCAGCCGTGAAAAAGACAGTGGTGCAATCCGGCGTGCCTTTTTCTACCCATCTCTCCAAGCCGCTCGGCGAAGTGATCGTGGAGTTGAACAAGGAGAGCGACAATTTTTACGCCGAAATGCTGCTCAAGACGCTCGGCGCGACGCAAAAAGGGGCGGGCACATTCGCAGCCGGAAGTGAAGCGGTAGCGGACGTCATGAAGCGTGCCGGCATCGACAGCGGCTATCGCCAGGTTGACGGCTCGGGCCTGTCGCGTTTTGACCTGGTTTCAGCCGAGCAGATCGTGCGGCTTTTGGCGTTTGTGCAGCAGCAGAGCTACAGCGTGGAGTTGGAAAAATCGTTGCCAGTCGCGGGCGTCGACGGCACGTTGAAGACCAGAATGCTCGGTACGGCGGCAGCGAAAAACCTCATCGCCAAAACAGGCTCGATGGGCGGCGTCAACAGCCTGTCCGGCTACGTCACGGCGCAAAACGGCCATAAGCTGGCCTTTTCCATCCTGATTAACGGCATTTACAAGTCGAAGTATGCGCGCGACCTGCAAGACTTCGTGGGCACGCTGCTCGCGTCTTATCCGCAGCTCGCCGCCGTGCAAGGGGATCCGCCGGAAGCAAAAAAAACCTACGCGCTCTCGGCCTTGCTCGATCCGCTGTTCGAGCAGCCGCAGGCAGTCGGCATGACCGCAGGCGTCCTCGTCAAGTCGCTAGACAAAACGGGGGACGCAGCCATTTTGTACGAAAAAGAGGCCGATGCACTGCTCACGCCCGCGTCCAACCTCAAGCTGCTGACGACGGCTGCGGCGCTTTCCCAGCTCGGAGAGGACTACACGTTCAAGACGGAGCTGTACGGGGATGCGCCCGTCGCCAAAAACGGCGTGCAGCGAGGCAATCTGTACGTCAAAGGCTACGGCGATCCATCTCTGCACACCGAAAACGCCCTGAAGGTGCAGGAAGGCGTCTCGATTGAAAAAATCGCCGCCTGGATCAAAGAGCAAGGAGTCAAAGAGATTCAGGGGAACCTGGTGCTCGACGAAAGCTACTTCGACGCGCAACGGCTCGGTCTGGGCTGGGCCTGGGATGACGAGAGCTACTACTACAACCCGACGCTCGGCGCATTGGCCGTAAACCGCGGCACAGTCATGGTCGAGTACGAGCCTGCCGCAAAAGCCGGAGACGCCGTTTCGTTCAATCTGCTGCCGAGAACGTCCTACGCAGAGGTCATCAACGAAGCGAAAACGGTAGAGCCAGGCCAGGAAAACACGTTTGCCATCGTGCGCGACCGGGGAACGAATACGATTCGCCTGACCGGAAACCTCCCGCTCGACCATCCCGGCGACTACGAGCGCGTGCCTGTGGAGGAGCCTGCGAAATACGTCGGGACGCTGCTCAAGGAAGCGCTGGAGAGCGAGGGCGTCCGCTTCGCTCCGGGCAGCGAGTTGCTCGTTTCGCCTGTGCCTCATACAGCGGTCAAGTGGAACGAATTTGCCTCGCAGCCGTTAAAAGAAATCGTTTCGTACCTGAACAAGAAAAGCGACAACTTTTACGCGGAAATGCTGTTGAAAACGTTAGGCGCCGTGAAAAAAGGCGAAGGCAGCGCGGCAGCAGGCGCACAAGTCGTCCAGGAAGCTGTGCAGGCAATGGGCGGCAAGGCGAATTTTGACATGGTGGACGGCTCCGGGCTGACGCGCTACAACCTCATCTCGGCCCGCCACATCGCCACTGTGCTGGAAGGCATGGCGAAGCAGCCGGCTTTTTCCACTTACGAGGCGTCACTGCCTGTCGCGGGCGTAGACGGTACGTTGAAAAACCGGCTGGTGGAAACGGCCGCCGCCCATAGCCTGCATGCCAAAACCGGGTCGATGACCGGAGTAAACAGCCTGTCCGGCTATCTCACGACGAAAAGCGGCGAGAGGCTGATCGTCTCGATCATCTTCAACGGCTTCGTAGAGGACGAGGACTTTTTCGTCGAGCTGCAGGACCGGATCGTTTCGACTGTCGCCACATACGAATAAACTGTCCGTAAAAGTAGAGAAGCTCCTTTTGCCGCGAAAAGCGCAAGGGGCTTCTCTTTTTCGCGTGCCGCCGTGTCGGCAAGCCGCTCTCTCCGCTACCGGGTCAATGCCTGTGACGGTCGCTGCGGCGCCGACATATTTATATTCAGATGCAGATCGAAAAAACGAAGATCGGGGAGGGAAAGCGAAGGTGAACCCTACACGCTTTCATTGGAAGGGGTTGGAGCAGGTCGCTGCACAGGTCCTTTCTCGCGCGGGCGTCAGGGGAGAAGACGCGCAGCTTGTGGCCCGGTCGCTCGTCCATGCGGATTTGCGCGGAGTCGAATCCCATGGCTTGTCGCGGCTGCCGATCTACGTGCAGCGGATCGAGGCGGGACTGATCGAGCTGACGCAGCCGCCAGCGCTCGTCGTCCGGCAAGGCGCGACCGCCCTCATCGACGGCAAAAATCAGCTCGGCGTTGTCGTCGGAGTAGCGGCGCTGGACGAAGCGAAGCAGCTTGCCCGCCAACACGGCATCGGATTGGCCGGGGTGCGGCATTCCAACCACTTTGGCTCCTGTTCGTACTACGCGGAGCAGGCAGTGGACGAGGGATTGATTTTGCTCGTCTTGTCAAATGCGCCCGCATCCATGGCACCAACCGGAGGGATTGTGCCGTTTTTCGGAACGAATCCGATTGCGATTGGCATTCCGGCTGGCGAGCAGCCGCCTTTTTTGCTCGACATGGCGACGAGTGTGGCTGCGCGCGGCAAAATCGCTCTGGCTGCGAAAAAAGGGAGCGCCATCCCCGAAGACTGGGCGATCGACGCCGACGGCTTGCCCACTCACGATCCGACGAAAGCCTTGCTCGGCTCGCTTTTGCCGATCGGGGGAGCAAAAGGCTACGGACTTGCCATGTTCATTGACATTGTCTGCGGGCTGCTCACGGGCGCGGCGGTCGGCCCCGGCGTGAAAAGCTTGTACGACAACTGGCAAGACCCGCAAGACATCGGACACGTCTTCCTGTGCATCGACGTACAGCGCTTCCTGCCGCTCGATGCATTCAGGCAAAGCATGGACGCATACATTCGCCAAGTCAAAAACGTCCCGACTGCTCCCGGTGTCGCGGAAATTTTGATTCCCGGCGAGATCGAGCAGCGAATCATGACGGCCCGCAAGCAGGACGGCATTCCTTTTCCGCAAACCGTGGTGGAGGAGCTCGCCAAGCTGTGCTCCGCCTATGGAATTGATCTGGCACAGGCAGTCTGTACGGCGTGAGCAATCCTTTTGGCTGTCCATGGTTTCCCGGACATTCTCTCGCACATAGACTGATGTCAGCGGTTTGAAAAGGAGTGAACATCCGATGCAACGCCACATGTGCAAAGGTAAAATCCACCGGGCGACGGTGACGCAGGCCGAGCTGGACTACGTCGGAAGCATTACGATTGACGTGGCCCTGATGAAAGCGGCCGATATCAAGCCCTACGAGATTGTGCAAATTACCAGCCTGCGCAATGCGACGCGCTGGAAAACATACGTTCTGCCGGCAGCAGAAGGAAGCGGGAAAATTTGTCTGAACGGCCCGCCTGCCCACCTGTTTTCCCCAGGCGACATCGTCATTATTTTAAGCATGGGCATGTACGACGAGAGCGAATGCGATCAACTGGTGCCCAAGGTCGTGTTTGTGGATGAACACAATCGCATCACCAAAATCGAAGAGCATCATCTCATTACGAATGGAGAGACTTTGCCATAAAAGCGCCAAACGTAGGAAAATGGGGCAAGCATCAGCACATGGTCCAAGATGAGCTGTTGCGGGAGCACCTGCCCAAGACCCGGCTGTTTTCTCCGGAGGCGTTATGGGAGTACGCGGAAAGCTACAAGCGCGTGATGCTCAAGCCGTCCGGCGGCGGAGGCGGAGCAGGGATCATCCAGTTGACCGACCTGGGCGAAGAGCGCTACCTCGTCCATAGCGGCAATGTGCGGCGGACTATCGAAGGCAAGGAAAAAACCGTGCAGTACGTCCGCTCGCTGTTCCGTCCGAAAAAGTATTTGCTGCAGCCGCGCATTCCGCTCGGCCGGATCAACGGCAAGCCTTTTGACGTGCGCGTGATGCTGCAGCGCACTGGCAAAGCTTCGCCCTGGATCATCACGGGCTGGGTGGCAAAGCTCGCTGGACCAGGCTTCGTCGTCACGAACGTGGCGCGCAGCAGGGGAAAGGTGCTGCCGCTTCGCACCGCGATTCGCCAGTCCAACGTCGCGGCCGGACCGGATTTGCTCAGGGAGATCAGAAGCGTGTCGCTTGCGGTCGGACATTGCTTGGGCAAAGCGTACCCGACCTTGAGGGAAATCGGCTTGGATATGGGTATCGACATTCACGGGAAGCCGTGGATTATCGAAGCGAATTTTCGCCCGTCGCTGTCCTTGTTTCAACAGCTTTTGGACCAGACTTTTTACAGACGCATTTTGGCCATGCGAAAACGATGAGCGGATAACCACCTAGTCGGGTGCAGCCAGAAAAGCGACAGGTGGTTATCCCATCGCTTTTCTGGCGTGGACAAGCCGATTTCCGGGATTGGCTGGCCGGGCCTTGCGCAAGCTGTCGCAATGCACTTGCTATTGCGAAAAAAGGAGAAGCACTGGCGTATTATATCAAAAGTTGATAGAATGCCTCTCATTATGGAGGGAGGTAGTATGTTCGACAATGACAACAATGTCTAAAAAAGAATGGATGCTCATCAGCTTTATGCTCTTCTCCATGTTTTTCGGGGCAGGCAATCTGATTTTTCCGCCTTATCTCGGTCAGGAAGCAGGCTCGCTTGTCTGGTCTTCGCTGCTCGGCTTTGTTTTATCGGCCGTCGGCTTGCCGATTCTCGGCGTGGTGGCGGTGGCAAAAGCTGGCAGCTTCCACAGCCTGGCGAGCCGGGTTCATCCCGTTTTTGCTCTTATTTTTCCGTTTTTGATTTACGTTTCGATTGGGCCTGCGCTCGCGATTCCGCGTGCGGGAAGCCTTGCCTTCGAGATGGGGATGGCTCCGTTTTTGCCTGAACCGCTGGTTGCCTCCAAACTCAGCCTGTTCGTGTACACGGTCGTCTTTTTTCTGATCGTCTTCTGGCTGAGCCTGTCTCCTTCCAAGCTCGTCGATCGCTTTGGAAAGCTGCTGACACCGGCTTTGCTGGCCTTGATCGCGCTGATTTACGTGAAAAGTCTGGTGACGCCGCTCGGAGCGATGGGGACGCCGACAGGGAAGTACGGCACCAATCCGATTGTCCAAGGGTTTCTGGACGGGTATTTGACGATGGATGCGCTGGCCGCACTCGTGTTTGGCATCGTCATCGCCAACACGCTGCGCGCCAAAGGGATTACCGACACGAAGAAGCTGTCGGCGAGCATGATCCGCGCGGGGATCGGGGCAGGGCTATTGCTCACAGTCATCTACGTGATTTTGGGGATCATGGGCGCTTCCGCCGCTTCGCTGGGCAAGGCGGAAAATGGCGCACAGCTTTTGGCGAACATGATGAATCAGTTGTTCGGGTCGAGCGGAACGTTGATTCTCGGCGTGATCTTCACCGTCGCGTGCCTCTGTGTGTCGATTGGCCTTGTGACCTCGTGCAGCCAATATTTTCATGGGCTGTTCGGCGGCTTGCCGTACAAAGGATGGGTGACGGTGCTCAGCGTCTTGAGCATGATCGTGGCGAACATGGGGCTGACGCAAATTTTGACCGTATCCGTACCCGTGCTCGGCGCGATTTATCCGGTTGCGATCGTTCTTATTTTGCTCGCGCTGGTGGAGCGGTTCATTCCGGCGACTTCGCTCGTCTACATCACGACAGTTGGGGTCGTCGCGCTGTTCGGGCTGGCCGATTTGGTCAATGTCTTGTTCCTCGCTCGCGGGTGGGATGGCGTGCTGGCGGCTTTGCCGTTTTACAAGGAGGGCGCTGGCTGGCTGCTGCCTGCCTTGATCGCTGTTGCGGTCGGCATGGTTTTGGATATGTGGAAAAGAGCTTTGCGTCCACACGGGAAAACGACTTCCCAACCCGATTAATAGAGGCATGGCTGGCAAAAGAGCTTCGCACAAGCGGGGCTCTTTGTTTTTGCCTGATGCTACACCGTTACTTTTTCCCGGGCTTGCTCGTAGTAAAAGAGTACGGAAAGAGAAGGAGGCTATCATGCGCTTTGACACTCTCATGACGATCGCTGTCGTGCTTGTGCTGACATCCTGTTACTGTTATTTGTGGAAATGGCTGCGTTCCAAAACGTCCGGTTGATCCGGGCGTTTTTTCTTTTGCCAACAGGCCGTTTCGTCCAATTCCATGCGGACAGACAGGATAAAAGTGGCATGAATGGGGCAAAATTTCCCTAACTCATTTCACAGCTTGCCTCATTCCGGGGGGAAGCGTGACTGTTTGGGAATCAGGGGGTGGGGGTGTGAGCCGGAACGCGCGAAAATGGTGGAGATCGCACAAGCAAAGGCTCCAGCAACAGCAGGCAGTGCCTTCGCATACGCCTTTGCACAGGGAGCTTGCCGAGAACGAGCAGCAACTGCGCGCTCTTTATGCCAATTGCGCCGATGTGGTTTTCCGCTCTTTTCGCATCGGAGGATCGACCCGGGCGCTTGCGATCTACATCCAAGGCTTGACGAACAACGAGGAGCTGGAGCGCACCGTCTTGTCCGTGCTGATGAAGACGAAGCTGCCGAAGGATTCGGCGATCAGCAAGCTGCTGGACAATGTTGTGTCCGTATCGAAAACGCATGAGCTGGCGACCTTCGAGGACTGTCTGGAATCTGTCGCAAACGGCTATCCGATCCTGTTGATCGATCAGCAGCAGCGCGCTCTTTCCTTTGGCCTGGCACGATGGGAAAAAAGGCAAATCGAGGAGCCGATGGCCGAAGTAGTCGTCCGCGGCCCGCGCGAGGGCTTCACCGAATCGCTTCAGGTCAATACGGCGCTGCTGCGGCGGCTCATCAAGACGCCGGCATTGAAAATGGAGCAAATGCAGATTGGCGGCTACACGAAGACGCAAGTCGTGCTCGCGTACGTGGACGGGCTTGTGGACGCGGATTTGGTCACGGAAGTACGGGCGAGGCTGAACCGGATCGACATCGACGGCGTGCTGGAGAGCGGGTATATCGAGGAGATGATCGAAGACTATCCCGCTTCGCCCTTCCCGCAAATTTTGACGACGGAGCGCCCGGATGTGACGTGCGGCAACTTGCTGGAGGGCCGGATCGCCATTCTCGTAGACGGCACGCCGTTTGTGATGATTGCGCCGACGACGCTGTTCTCCCTGCTGCAATCGAGCGAGGACTACTACCAACGGTCGATTGCGAGTACTGCGATTCGCTGGCTCCGCTACTTGTTCACGGTGATTTCCTTTGTGCTGCCTTCGCTGTACGTGGCGCTGATTACGTACCACCACGAAATGGTGCCAACCTCTCTGTTAATCAGCATGGCGGCGTCCCGCGAGCCCGTGCCTTTTCCCGCCCTGGTCGAAGCGCTCCTGATGGAGATTACATTCGAGGCGCTGCGGGAAGCTGGCGTCCGGCTGCCCAAACAGGTAGGTGCCGCTGTCAGTATCGTGGGCGCGCTCGTCATCGGTCAGGCTGCCGTACAGGCGGGGCTGGTTTCCGCTCCGATGGTCATTGTCGTCGCCATTACCGGGATCGCTTCCTTTATGATTCCGCACTACATCGCAGGCATCTCGATTCGACTGCTGCGCTTTCCCATGATGTTTCTCGCGGGCACGCTCGGGCTGTTGGGGATTATGCTCGGCATCATCGTCACCGTCATTCATTTGAGTACGATTCGCTCTTTAGGGGTTCCTTATTTGACGCCAGTCGGGCCGATGAAGTTTTCGGAGTGGAAAGACACCATCGTCCGCGCGCCGTGGTGGATGATGAACGAGCGACCGCACCTGACTGGCGATTATCAAAAAATAAGGCAGGGGGCCGACCAGAAGCCAGGTCCGGAAAAAGGGGGAGATCCTGCTTGAAATGGGGCCAGATTGTCACGATGAGCGCCTTTGCCTGTATCCTGTTCACGTTCGAATGGCCGCGTCTTTCGCGCTTGCCGGGGCGGGACAAGGTGTCCTTCATCACCCTGCTGTTCACAGGCTGGGTTTTGTCGTTGCTGGATTTGCCGAACTTGCCGGGGCCGACTACGCTCATCAATGCGATTTTCAAGCCGCTAGGTCAATTTCTGGAGTAAAAAAGGGTGGGGCGTTTGCTAGAACAGGGAAAAATCTCTTCCGCTCAGATGGGCAAAATGGTCTTTTTAGCCATCGTGGCCTCGGCTGTGACTGTGGTGCCGAGCTACACGGGCAAATACGCGGAAAACGACTTGTGGTTGTCGCCTTTCTTGGCATCGCTAATCGGATTTTTTACGGTGTACATCGCGTTTGCATTGAACAGGCTGTATCCGCAGCAAACGGTGATCCAGTACAGCACAGATATCATCGGCAAAGTCCCGGGAAAAATTTTCGGACTGCTTCTTTTGTTTTTTTACGTTCACATGACGGGCCTGATCGCCAGAGGCTATGCCGAGTTCATCATCGGGAACTTTTTGCCGCAAACGCCGATCAGCGTCGTCATTCTCACGATGATAGCCGTGTGCGCGTATGCCGTAAGGGCAGGGTTAGAGGTGATCGGCAGGACAGCGCAAGGCTTTTTCTTGCTCTTCCTGTTTCCGTTGCTCCTGATGCCGTTTTTGCTCCAGGACATGCACTTCGAGTTTCTGTTCCCGATGTTTGAACGCGGCTTGCTGCCGTCGGTGAAAGGGGCGCTGATTCCCCAAGGCTACTTCAGCGAAGTTTTCCTGATGTCGTTTTTGCTTCCTTATGTGACGAACCGGGACAAAAGCATGCGCGCAGGAATGCTCGTCATCCTCGGGATCGCCTTGCTATTGACCTGTATCAATTTTTTCATCCTGCTCGTCTTCGGGCGGCAGGCGGCGGATTACATGTACCCGGTCATGGTCGCCTTTCGCTACATCAGCATTGCGGACTTCTTTGAAAATCTGGACTCGGTGGTCATGACCGTCTGGATTTTGGGGATGTACGTCAAAATCAGCGTGTTTTACTACGCCACTGTGCTGGGGACGAGCCAGTGGCTGGAGCTATCAGATTATCGCCCGATTGTCATTCCGATCGGGATGCTCATTGCGGCGCTCAGCTTCTGGTCGATGCCGAATCTGAACGAGGCAGGCCGCTTCGACATTGTCGCGTTCCCTTTTTACGGCCCGCTCATGCAGACAATTTGCCCGTTGCTGCTGCTCGGCTTCGCCTATTGGCGAAAAAAAGGCAAGCAGCAAAGCCAAGCCCAAATAGCCGCGGTGTCCGGCAGTGCCCATTCCGAAAAGCAAGAAGGATGAGGAACCATGCTCGAAACGGGAAAAATATCAGCCTTGCAGATGGGGATGATGATGTATCCAGTCCTCGTGTCCACAGCGATGCTTGTCGGACCAAGCATCATGGCACAGCACGCGCAAAACGACTTGTGGCTCACTCCGCTATGGGCTTCGCTTATCGGTTTTTTCAGCGTGTGGATTGCGATCCATCTCAACAAGCGCTTCCCCGGCATGTCGGTCATCGAACATGCGCGGGAAATTACCGGAAAAGTTCCTGCGGCAGTCCTCGGTTTCTTGTACTTGTACTTTTTGCTGCAAGTAAACGGCATCATCGTGCGGGAGTATGCGGATTTTATCGCCTTGTTCCTGCAGGAAACCCCGCTTGGCGTCATCTCGTCCGCCCTGATCTTCGTCTGTTCGCTCGCGGTAAAAGGCGGCATCGAGGTGCTGGGGCGGACGGCGCAAGTGTTTTTCCCGGTGTTCATCCTCCCGCTGCTGATAATGATCGGCCTGGTTTTTCCCGCTCTGGACCCTGGCAACCTGTTTCCGATTTTGGACAACGGGGTGTTGCCGTCGATGAAAGGAGCGGTCACGCCGCTTGGCTGGTTCACCGAGGTGTTTCTGATTTCCTACCTGCTGCCCTTCCTGTCCAACCGCAGGCAAGGTGCGCGGTCGGCCTTTTTCGTAGTGGCCGGCGCCATGCTGACGATGACGATCGCGAATTTGGTCACGCTGTTTTTGATGGGGGACGCGCTCGGCAACATCTTGTTTCCGATTATGGATACGGCCAAGTATGTAAACGTCGCCGATTTTTTTGAGAATATGGAATCGGCCGTCATGGCGATCTGGGTTATCGGCGCTTTCGTCAAAGTCTCGATGTTTTACTACGCGACCGTGCTCGGCACCGCGCAATGGCTGAACCTGACTACTTACCAGCCGCTCATTTTGCCGAGCGGAGTGTTGACGGTGATATTCAGCTTTTGGGGCATTCCGAGCTTCTCCATGCTCGGAGATGTCACCACGTTTGCGATTCCGGCCTTGCTGACGCTGTTCTTTTGCTTCATTCCGGCGGGGCTGCTCGTCTGGGCGATCATGCGCGGGAAGCGCAGCAAGACAGAGGAGGCAGAATCCGGGTGAGGGCGCGAGGGAGCGTGTTAATTTTGTTGGCCTGTTGTGTGTTGCTTGGCGGCTGCTGGGATCGGACGGAGATCAACGACCTTGCGATTATTACTGCGGCTGCTGTGGACAAGGGGGGAGCGGGCGAGATTGTGTTGAGCATCCAGGTGCTTATCCCGCGAGCGGTGGGGGAAGGCGGGCTCGGCGGACCGACCATGAGCGCGGATCGCGAGCTGACGACCGTGCTGAGCGGAAAAGGGATCAATATTGCCGATGCGATGTCCAAGGTTCAGGCCAAGCTTTCCCGCAAAGTTTTTTGGGGGCATTGCAAAATTTACTTGTTTGGAGAAGCGGTTGCCAAAGAAGGGATTGCCGATCATATCGATTTTCTCGTGCGCCATCCGGAGCCGCGCAACCGGGCCTATCTGTACATCTCCAAAGGAAAAGCAATGGAAATTCTCGGGATTAAAACCTTGCTGGAGCGTTCCACGGCGGAAGCGCTGCGGGAATACGCGACTCTGCACATCGGCATGGCCGTGACCTTGGTTGATTTTCGAAACATGCTCAATGGAGAAGCCCGGGCTGTGGCCCTTCCCTATATTCAAAAAGGGAGCAAGCTGGACGAGCAGGCGCAAATCCAGGAAAACTCGCTCTTGATGGGAACGGCCATCTTCCGCAACGATAAAATGATTGGCGCGCTGACGACAAAGGCCACAAGAGGTTTGCTCTGGCTGCGAAACGAGATCATCCGCGCATCCGTCAGCGTCAACATTCCGGGGGGACAAGGGCTTATATCGGTCATCCCGCTTCGGGCTACGACGAAGCTGGTTCCGAAGATCGAGAATGGGAAGTGGTCCATCCTGGTCAAAATTGATACGGAGGGCGACGTCGTCGAAAACGGAACGCGGCTGAACATGATGGATTTGAGCAGCATCGCGCTCGTGGAAAAAGCGGTCGAAAACGAAATACGCTCCCGCGTCAGCCTGGCGTTGTTTTATTTGCAAAAGGAGCTGCACGCGGATGTGACCAACTTTGCCGCCGCTTTTCATCGGAAGTACCCGCAACAATGGGACGAAGTCAAACAAAGCTGGGACGAAATCTACCCGCAGGTCGAGGTGAGCACGAAGATTCACGCTGCGATCCGCCGCCCGGGACTGACCTCGGAATCGGTGGGCTATCCGGCAAGCCAAGAAAAACGGTAGTCGCGCACGTCAAGCGACGGTTGCAAGCAGCAAAAGAGGCTGGAACCAGCATGCTCGCAGGAGGTGGATGAAATGAACGGGAGATGGATGGATTTTTTAATAGGCTCGTTTGTAGGAACGCTCGTTGCAGGCATCCTGTTTGCGCTGCTGGCGTTTTTCACGTTTCGTCCTGCGGTGCAGTGGCTGCTCGGGCGCTTTATGAAGCGATTGATGTCGGACCGCTATCCGGAAAATATTTTCGAGATGGTGTCGGCATTGACCAAGGTCAGTCCGCGCTACGTCGTGGAAAACAGCTTGCGTGCGACGACAGGGCAGGCGATTGAACGGCCATTCGGCAGTCCGCGCAAATTTCTGAACTTCGACGGGCTGATCTTTTCCCCGGCCCAGCTTGCGGTGCTGCCGGCTGACGAGGACGCCGAGGTCGACATGAAAATCACGATCGGACCGAAGGCAAAACGGCCGCTGACCCTCGATATCCCGCTCCTGTCTGGGGCCATGGGCTTTGGCATCGGCATCAGCGAGAGCGTGAAGATTGCGATCGCCAAAGGAACGGCGGCTGTCGGCAGCGTGAGCAATACGGGAGAAGGGCCGCTTTTGCCAGAGGAAAGAAAATACGCCAAGTATCTCATCATTCAATACAATTCCGGCACGTGGTCCAAGGAGCCGGAGACGCTGCGGCAGGCAGACGCCATTGAAATTCACTTCGGGCAAGGCGCGACGGCGGCAGCGGCCAGCTTTATCCCCGGTGAATACATAACGGGCAAGGCAAGCCAACTGATGGGGGTGGAGGGCGAGGAAATGGTCGTCATTCCTTCGCGCCAGCCGGAGGTCAACAGCCCGGAAGACTTGCGCAAGCTGGTCGACAAGCTGCGCGCGATCACAGACGGAGTTCCGATTGGCGTGAAAATATGCGCCAGCGCTGTGTTGGAGCAGGATTTGGAAATTGCCATCCAGGCTGGCGTCGATTTCATCAGCATTGACGGGGGGCAGGCAGGGACGAAGGGCGGCCCGCCGATTTTGGAGGATGACTTCGGCTTGCCGACGATTTACGCCTTGTGCCGGGCCGTCCAATACTTGAAGGAGAGAGGGGTCAAAGACCGCATCTCGCTTTTGTCAGGTGGCGGCTACACGACCCCTGGCGAGTGTCTGAAGGCGATTGCGCTGGGGGCGGATGGCATTTTTATGGGAACGGCCATGCTGTGGGCGATGACCCACGATCAGGTGACAAAGGCGATCCCTTGGGAGCCGCCGACAGAGCTGACGAATTACCCGGGAAAGCTGAAGGACAAATTCAACGCCGAGCAAGCAAGCAAATACTTGGCGAATTTTTTCCTTTCTTTTGTAGACGAAATGGAAATTGCCATACTCGCCCTGGGAAAAACTTCGTTACGTGATGTGACAGCAGACGACCTCGTAGCGCTTGATGAGTTGACGAGCAAAGTGACGAAAGTACCGCTCGCCTTCCATTCTTCTGCGGAAAGTTGAACAAACATGACGATGGCTGGCGACGTTGGGGAGGGATTCGTATGAACCAGGGAATCATTCCAATCAGGGAAAAGCGACAACAGAAAGGCTGGAGGATGACGCAGACGTGGGAGCATTTGCTGTTTGCGCACTGGGCCGTTTCGCCCGAGGCGATCCGCAGCCTGATTCCGGCAGGCCTGGAACTGGATACGTATGACGGGCACGCCTGGATCAGCGTCATTCCGTTTCTGCTCACCAGAGTCCGTCTCCGCCGCCTGTTTCCAGTCCCGTATGTCACGACCTTCCCCGAGATCAATGTGCGAACATATGTGAGGGCAGGCTCCACACGAGGCGTTTACTTTTTGTCGCTGGATACTTCTCATTTGCTCGTGACGAAAATCGCCGAGTACTGGTATCGGCTGCCCTATTATCATACGAAGATGGATCTTCTGGTTCACGCTGACCGCATTGATTTTCAGTCGGAGCGGTTTTCGGCAGGAGCGGATGCGGCTGCATTTCGCGGCAGCTACTGGCCTGTATCCGAGCCGGCCCTCGCCCGCGCCGGTACGCTGGAGCACTGGCTGACCGAACGCTATACGCTGTTTTGCCAGTGCAAGAAAACAAACGGACTTTATTGTGCCAACGTGTTCCATGAGCCGTGGATGTTGCAGCGGGCCGACGCGCATATCCGCGAAAACTCCATGCTCGCCCCGTTCGCGCTGCCGATCAGCGAGAAGCCTGATCTGCTCGTGTACGCGCGCGGGGTAGAGAGCTTCATCTGGCCGCTAGCGAAACTCTCGCCCTTCGAAGGGGAAGGGAGCCGATGAAGCGGCTTGCTTTCCTTTTTTGCCTGTGCGCAGGTCTGCTTGGCGGGTGCTGGGACCGCGTGGAGATAAACGATGTCGCACTCGTGACCGCTGCCGCCATCGACTGGTCATCGCCAAACGATATCGAACTGTCGATTCAGGTGTTCATCCCGCGCTCGCTCAGCGAGGGAAGCGGAGCAGGGAACGCGATGACGCTCATTCGCACGGCAAAAGGGGTCAATATTGCCGATGCGATGTCCAAAGTGCAGTTGAAAATACCGCGGAAAGTGTTCTGGGGCCATTGCAAGGTGTATATTTACGGGCAAGCGCTCGCCCGGCACGGCTTGAAGGAGTACGTCGACTATTACGCCCGTCACCCCGAGCCGCGCAACCGGGCTTTCGTGTACGTGAGCAGGGGACAAGCCCGCGAAGTTCTGGAGATGCTGCCGCCGCTCGAACGATACTCCGCCGAAGTAGTCCGCAAGCTGTCTGACATGAATGTCGGGCTATCGGTCACTCTGCTCGATTTGCAAAAAATGTTTGCCGCAAGAACAGAGGCGGCCGCCTTGCCGATGATCGACATCATGAAGCCGCCGAAGAAAGGACAGCCGAAGAAGACAAGCCCGTATTTGTCGGGTACGGCTGTCTTTCAAAATGGCAAGATGATCGGTCTTTTGTCTGACCGGACGACGAGAGGGGTACTCTGGCTGAGGAATGAAGTCCCCAACACGACGGTGACGGTCAAGCTCAAACAGGAACACGGATTCGTCTCGTTAAACCCGATTCGCGAGGTGACCAAGCTGACGCCGCGGATCGAAAACGGGAAATGGAAGATGCTCGTGGATATCGACACGGAGAGAGACATCGTGCAAAACGGCACCAGGCTGACCTTGAACAATCCCCAGCAGATCGCGATGGTCGAGGAAGCGCTGCGCGAAGATATCAAAACGAGAGTCCGGCTCGCGCTCAAACAGGTGCAAAAGGAATTAAAGGCAGATATATTGAACTTCGCCCAGCAGTTTCATCGCAACTATCCAAAAGAGTTTGCGGCAGTGCGAGCGGACTGGAATCAGGTGTTTTCCGATATCGAGGTAGATATAAACGTGAAGGCTTTTGTCAGGCGGCCTGGGCTGATCGCCGTTCCTGGCGGCCTCCCGCATTCCGAGGTGCAGCACTAAGAAATGACCGAAAGCCAGGCTGGGCAAACGCCCCCTTCTGGATGCGCCAATAAAATAAAGAAAGCAGGCGGATGCCGCGGCGCCATCGGCCTTTTTGTACAGATAAGAATTTAGAAGATTCTTACCCAGTAAAAGGGCAACTAAGACTGCGCCAAGTTTTCTAACATGCAGGGTTGCCTGTTGCTGTACGGATCTGTAAGATAAGGAT
This sequence comes from Brevibacillus sp. NSP2.1, assembly GCF_000470975.2. Taxonomy (NCBI): domain Bacteria; kingdom Bacillati; phylum Bacillota; class Bacilli; order Caryophanales; family Paenibacillaceae; genus Brevibacillus; species Brevibacillus sp. NSP2.1. The sequence goes on from NZ_CP048274.1 coordinate 2,652,066, forward strand.
GACACTTGTCCAATAAAACAGGGAGGATCTGGTAGTTTCTATGGGCCGAAAAGAACGAATAGCAGAGCTTGACCTCATTCGCGCCTTTGCCTTTCTCGCGGTCGTCTATCAGCATGTGATCGGCGTCTTTATCAGGGAAAAAGGGTTGAGCGAGCAAGCGGCTATCGTATATGGAATGTTGTTTCATCTGCTAAAATTCGCCGTTCCGGCATTTATTTTTATTACCGGACTGGTCTTGTTTTACAACTATTACGAAAAAGTCAACTACTTTTCTTTCATGCGCAAGCGGGTAACGGAAATTTTGGTGCCGTACGGGATTTGGTCGGCCATCTACCTGGCTGTGCAGACGAAGCCGCTGGGCGAGGGCAGCGCCTTTTTGTGGACAATCGCCAAAAAGCTCGTGACGGGAACTGCGTCCTATCACTTGTGGTTTGTCGTGATGATCTTCCAGTTTTATTTGCTCTATCCGCTGTGGCAAAAGCTGTTTCGATTTTTGCATCGCCTGGTCACGGGCCGCCTCCGCCTTCTTGCGGTCGGAGCGGTTGCCGGGGGCGTGTATGCGGGCTTGATGTGGTTTTCCGCCCGCTATATTCCGGCGCACCCTGGCGAATTTACCGGGGGCTGGCTGGAAGCGTACTTTATCAAGTACCGCGATCGTAACAGCTTCTACTACTTCTTTTACTTTTTGCTCGGCGGTGTGGCTGCCGTGGCCCTGCCGGCTTTCAGGGACAGTCTGCGCAAGCGCTGGCCGCTGACCGCGACGGCGTTTTGCCTGTTGTACGTCTGGATTGGCTACGAGCTGTTCCGCGACTCTAACAGCGGCACTATCAATTTGAATGTCGCGACCTCCTTGAAGCCGTCCATGTTTTTGTACACCGTCGCTTCGCTCTTGGGCGTGTACGGCCTGGCGCTCTGGCTCGGGAAAAAGAAAGCGGCTTGGACGCACTGGCTCGGGCTTGTCGGAAAGTATTCGTACGGCGCGTATTTGATGCACGCATTGATCCTCACCTACTTGATGAAGGGGCTGCGCGCGATTGGCCTGTTTCACACCGGGATCATCGGCAGCCTGGTCGTTTTTGCCATCTGTGCGGCCGGCTCGTTTTTGCTGTCGTACGGGTTGGGCAAACTGCCATTTGGCGCCTTGCTCGTGGGCGCAGCCGAGAAAAAACGGGCGAGCGAGCCTGTGCAAAAGCAACTGCAAAACGCCGGGTAGCCGAAAGAGAGAAAACGTTTGGCGGATCGCAGGCAGCAGTTGCAGCCATTAGCCTGAAAAAAGCGCGACATTTTTTCACAGTAAAAGGAATTGGGGCAGGGCGAATGGAAAAGAGTAGGAGCACGAAGGGAGGAAAAGATAACGCTTGCTGTTCGCCTACATTCAGTTGGCCCTATCAATGGCATTGGTAGGCATGAACATTTCCATCGGAAAGGAAATCGTTTCGCACGTCCCTGTCTTTTTGTTTTCCGAGCTGCGCTTTTTGCTCGCGATGGTCATTTTGCTGCCGCTGCTGGCTTTGCGCGGCGAGTGGAAGACATCGTGGAAAAAGGAAGAGGGAAGCGTCCTGTTCTGGCAGTCGTTTTTCGGCGTGTTTCTGTTCAGTATTTGCATGCTGTACGGCGTCCAATGGACTACCGCGACGGCAGCAGGGATCATTACCAGCACCGTCCCTGCCTGTATCGCTCTTTTTTCCTTCTGGCTTTTGAAGGAAAAGCTTCAGGTGAACAATGTCGTGGCGATCATTCTCTCGGTATGCGGCATCGCCCTGATTACGTTTACGGGCGGAGCAGGGGCACAGACGCTGGCGAGCATGCTCGGCAACCTGCTCGTCTTTTTGGCAGTCGTGAGCGAAGCGCTGTTCACCATTTTCGCCAAGCGGCTGTCGGGCAAAATCACGCCGTTTCAAATGACGGCTGCGATCAATGTCATCAGCTTCGCCATGTTTTTGCCGTTTGCCGTCTGGGAGGGCATCCGCTTTGACTGGGGACTGGTTCCCGCCCATATTTGGTGGCTGCTCGTCTACTATGCCGTGACGGCCAGCGTCCTGTCGTTCTTTTTCTGGTACAACGGAGTCGCCAAGGTCGAGGCGTCCAAGGCCGGCTTGTTTACCGGGATGATGCCGATCAGCGCGGCACTCGTCGCTGTGCTGTTTTTAAACGAAGCGTTCACCTGGCTGCATGGCATCGGCATGCTGCTCGTGCTTGCCTCCATTTTCGTCGGCACGCAGCAGACAAGGCAAAAAGGCACAACGCTGGAACGGTAATCGCATCGCCATGAACCTGCCGGGCTGGTCGTCCTCTTTGGAAACAAGAAGCGGCAGCTTGCCCATAGCAAAAAAAGCGCTTTGGCTTCCGGGCCAAAACGCTTTTTTATTACTCCAACCTCTTTATTTAGCCAAGGCTTTTTCCAAATCCTTGACGCCGTTGTAGATCAAATCGAACAAGTCGTCGATGTTGCCTTCCTCGATGCAAGAGAAGGCGATGCGCATATCGGTTTGGCCGAGGGCGATTGTGCCTACGCCGTATTGATCCAGGAGATGCTGGCGGAGTATTTCCGCATCGACGGTTTTCAGCTTGAGGCACATGAAGTAGCCGGAGTTGAACGGATAGTAGCTCCACGCGTCGTCGTATTTTCCGCTGTCGAGCAACTGCTTCACGCGGTTGGCGCGGCCTTTCATGATTTCGTACTTCTCCTGCTTCTGCGCCTTGAACTCCGGAGAGGTGAGGGCGTGCAGGACGAACGTTTGCGATGGGTGCGCTCCGCTGGAGATCGTGGCGCGGATGATGCCCAACGTCTTTTGTTCCAGGGCGGCCAAAAGGTCGCTGGAAGGAGCGGCGTATGTGATGAAGCCCACGCGGAAGCCCCACACGTACTCTTCCTTGGTCGCTCCGTCGACTTTTACAGGAAGAATGCGCGGATGCACGTTGTAGAGGCTTGGGAAAAGCGACTCGTGCAGGGAGTCTTCAAAGAACAGGCCAAAGTACGCATCGTCTGTCACCGCTACGATGTTGATGCCAGCTTCTGCGCCTTCCTTGAGAGCTGCGACGATTTGACGGCCTTCCTCTGCGCCGGGCGTATAGCCTGTCGGGTTGTTCGGGAAGTTCAGGACGACAATCGCCTTTCCTTTATCTTTTTGCGCCAGGATCGCATCGCGCAATCCGGTGGCATTAAATTTCATTTCGTCGTTATACAATGGATAGTAGACCATTTCGGCACCACGGCGGATGGAGAAGGTCAGCTCGTAGTTTTCCCAGTTCTTGTCCGGGATAATCACGCTGTCTCCGCTGTCTGCGAACAGGTCGGCCACGATGCTGAGCCCGTGCGTCAGAGCGTTGGTGACGATCGGGTTGCTGAAGGAATAGTTTGCCAGAGCAGGTTGTTCCTCGATCATTTTTTGCCGCCATGCTGCGCGCAACTCAGGCTTTCCGGCAGGAGGAGCGTACTCATACAAATCTTTTGGCTGGAAGGCAGACAGGTTGTCTTGAATCACCTTCAGATGCATAGGTTGTCCGTTTTCCAGCGCGATGCCGATGGTGGCGTTGTATTTTTTCGCTTTTGCTTTCGCTTCAGCCGATTGGCTCAGGATGCCCTCTTTTGGAAAGTAAATCAGCTTGCCGATGTTGGACAGCATGTCAAAAACGTGTGGATTTTCCCGCTGAATCGTGTCATTCAGCTGTGATGCCAGTGAATGCATGGTAGCCTCCCTCTTCCTTTGGAACATCTGTTTATCATCATCAATAAAGATAGCGCATCTACATGCATTTGTCATCTAGCAGGCGGGGATTTTTCAGATTTTTGCACGGATTCCTTTGACAAGGAACGAAAAGCTTTGCTACGGTGTAAGCACATATAGGGGCAGGGGGGATTGTACGATGGCAGAACGGACGATCGTACGACTTGGCGATCCGGTTTTGCGCGAAAGGTCACGACGAATTTCATCCATGACTCCTCATACAGAAATGATCGCGGAAGACATGAAGCAGACGCTTTACGCGAAAAAAGGACGGGCCGGACTGTCGGCCGTACAGATCGGCGTACCGCTGCGGCTGATTGTCATTGACTGCGGCAGCGGCCTGATCGAGCTGATTAACCCCGAAATTGTGGAAATGAGCGGCGTGCAGGTTGGCCCGGAGGCTTGCCTGTCCATCCCCGGCGTCGTCGGAATTGTCAGCCGCTCGCGCTACGTCAAAGTGAAGTCGCAAAACCGCAGGGGCGAGCCGACCGTGCTGGAAGCGGAAGATTTTCTCGCCCGCTGCGTGCAGCATGAAATCGACCATCTCGAAGGCGTTTTGTTCATCGACCACGTCGAAGCTCTGTACTCTGCCAAAACCGGAAAGCCGCTCAGGCAAAAGGAAGCCAACGCCATTTTGGCCTACAGAAGAGAGACGTACCGCAAAGCATAGAAACCGTTTGGCGACAGCAAGGAGAATGACAAATGAAGCGTTGGAACATCGTACTGACAGGATTCGGAACAGTAGGCAAGCAGATTGCGCGGCTTCTTGCGCAGCGCCAGGACAGGTACCGCAAGCTGTACCAGGCAGACGTCCGGCTGGTGGGGGTCGCCAGGTCGGCTTGTGCGCTCTACGATCCTGAAGGGCTTGCAAACGAACAGATTGAGTCGTTGACGCAGTCCAGACAGCCCGCTCATCCGGCATGGGAGGCAGAAAAGTGGCTGTCGACCGTAGCAGCGGACGTGCTGATCGAGGCAGGCCCGTCTGATGCCCGGACAGGGGGGGCAGGGCTTCGCTACATCCGTCAGGCGCTTGCAGGCGGCATGCACGCGATCGCCGTGTCCAAAGGCGCGCTCGTCGTCGACTACGCCGGCTTGTCTGCCCTGGCGAAAGCAAAAGGCGTGCAGTTAAAAATCAGCGGCGCAACAGCGGCCGCCCTGCCGACGATCGACCTGTTCAGCTACAATCTGGCGGGCTGTGAAATCAAGCATGTGGAAGGCATTTTTACCGGAACGACCAACTTTGTCTTGACAAGCGTCATGGAGGAAGGCGTCACGAGCGAGGAAGCGATTCGCCGGGCGCAGCAAATGGGCATCGCCGAGCCGGACCCGACCTACGACATCGACGGCTGGGATACGGCCTCGAAAATCGCGATTTTGGCCAACGCCGTGTTCGACGCCAGGCTGAAGCTCTCCGATATCCCGCGGGCTAGCGTTCGCGACCTGTCTCCCGCCCAAATCGCCGAGTGGAAACGCGCCGGACGGGTGCCGAAGCTGATCGGCACGATCCGGCCGACAGCAGACGGCGTAGCGGCAGCGGTTGAGCTTGTCGCAGTCGATGCGATGCATCCTTTTGCCCAAGTAAAAGGGACGACGAAAGCGATCCGCGTGGAAACAGACGTCATGGGCGAACTGATGGTCGTGGGCGGGAAGTCGGACCCGGCAGCAGCGGCGGCGGCAGCACTGAAAGACCTGGAACATATCATGAGTAGACACGGCGCTGTCTGACAGCGGCAGCTTCCTTGCGCCGCTTCCAGCGATCGGCAGGAATGACCCGGTTTGTTTTTCGCGCATACTAGGGACGTACCACGAACAAATAGCGGCGAGGGGGCCATACGGATGAATCAATCGTCTGATGTCAATGCCGAACTGCAGCAAGTTTCTGCCTATCCAACGAAGCAGAAGATGAACCAGAAGGAAGTCGCTCTGTTTGAGGAGCAGGAAGGCTGCGGCTGCACCCCCAAAGCGAAAAACGCGGCAAATACGGAGCAAGGATAGCTCCACACGAAAAAAGCCGGGCCTCTTTGGAAAAAGAGTACCCGGCTTTCGTGTACAGGGAAAGACGTTCTTAACCGATAAATTCCTGAACCCAGTAACCGTTGGTGTAGCCGACACCGATTTTGGTGAAGGCCGGGTTCATGATGTTTTTGCGATGGCCTTCGCTGTTCATCCACTGCGTCATCACTTCTTGCGGACTGCGTTGACCCATGGCGATGTTCTCGCCTGCGGTCATGTAGGAAATGCCGAATTGCTTCATCATGTCAAACGGAGAACCGTACGTTGGGCTGGTGTGGTCAAAGTAGTTGTTGTTCGACATGTCGGCTGCTTTCGCCAGAGCGACTTTGGACAGGGCAGCATCCATCGTTACAGGCGCCAGACCTGCTTTGGCGCGTTCCTGGTTGACCAGATCAGCAACCTGCTTGGCAAAGTCGCCAGCCTGTGCCTGGTCGGCCTGGTTCGCCGGAGCAGCCGGCTTTGTGACGTTCTGTACTGGCATTGCTGGTGCTTGTGGCGCTTGTTGCACCGGCTTTTGTACGGGCTGCTTTTGTACAGGCGCCTGATTTACTGGCGCGGCAGGCTGTTGTGGCTGTGCGCTAGGTGCAAATGGAAGCTGACCCATATATGGAATCCATTGATACTGGATTTGGTATTGTATGCCAGTTGGTACCGGGCAATTGGCTGCAGCAGATGCAGATGGGGTAAAGCCGGTCAAAGCCAAGCCCAATCCCAGAGTCATCGCGATGGCAGTAGCTCCAAAACGTTTCATATTCAACATCGTCTCCTTTTTTTGGCCTACGAGGTTAGTTGTCGGATTCGGATTGAGGAAACAACCCTACGCTCCTTCGAGCGATTCACCCCTTAGTGGATGCGTGACCCACAAAAAGATCCCCCGCACTTCCATTCGTGAGGAAGCTTCGGCTTATTGGTTTGGCATGACCCAGAATATCAGACTATCCCACCCGAAATAAAGAAGTAATATCTGCCAAACCGCTGGAAACGCTGGCGCTACTGAGCTTATTCGCCCTCGCTCTCCGGCTCGTTCCACGCTGTCAGTCCGCCGAGCAGCGCTTTTGCCTCGTATCCGTGCTCGCGCAGCAGAGCAGCCGCTTTTTGCGCTTTGTTGCCCGACGTACAGACCGTGATGACCTGCGCTTTTCGCGCCACGGATTCTGTTTCTTCATCTAAGGGCTTGTCACGTTCGAGCATGTGCACATAGGGAACGTTTTTGGTTGCGGCCAATTCGCTGGTGAGCGTTCCGTTCCGGAATTTTGCCTCGTCGCGGACGTCAAGGATGAGTACAGGTGTCTGTTTTTCCAGCAACTCGATTACTTCCTGTTTCGTCCAGATGTTTTTTTGCATTCGCAATCCCTCCCGAGCCTATTGTAGCAGTTGCCTTTCTGATAGAGTAGTAGTAAATGGTTGATTTTTACGGTCTGGTTATGGTAAAATGATAATGCTACTTGAATACTTGAGCCTAAATCTTCGAGGTGTATGCTGATGGATAACGTTTTTGAAATCCCGATTCACACTGGCGCGGTCATCGGAGCCGCAAGGATGGAAGAGAGGAAGGGCTTTCGTCGTTTTAGGTTTTCAAAAAGTTTTGGTTTTAACATGGCAGTTCCGTCCTATGACACTTTCATTTTAGCGAAGTAGATCAACTTCACATATCATGAAGGCGTATCGCGATCTCGCTCTGGGGTATTTCTTCATGATATGTGAGCTTTATTTGCTTCGGTAAATATGACTAGCATATTCAAATTGACTTTTGGAGGTTTTCTCATGCAAGCGAACGGAACAGTAAAATGGTTTAACGCAGAAAAAGGTTACGGCTTCATTCAAGTAGAAGGCGGAGACGACGTATTCGTACACTACAGCGCAATCCAAGGCGACGGCTTCAAAACTTTGGAAGAAGGCCAGCGCGTTGAGTTCAACATCGTAACAGGCAACCGCGGTCCTCAAGCTGAGAACGTAGTAAAACTGTAAGTCTCCTTTATAAAAGAAACTGTCCGTCAGCGGGCAGTTTCTTTTTTTCTCGCAAGATCACGGTGTTTGACGAGCATCACCCGGTAAAAGTCGGCGTGCGCCTGGATGTGGCCGAACAGCCCGATGAACGAAGGCGGAACCGGGTCGCCAAACTGAAAGGCCGCGTTCTCGCCCGTCGCTGCGAGCTGCGCCATCAACTTCGGCAAGATTTCGTCTGTACACGCAAAAAGCAAATCGAGCTTCCCGGCGTTTTTTTCTACCAATTGCTGCCACGGCTGTCGTATAATCGAGCATGCTGCTTTTTAACACAGACCGGGAGGAGAGTGAACGAAATGGAAGACTGGCTGGTGTCGCTGCAAAAAACGGTTCCGCTTTTGCAACAGGCGGGGAGCGTGGAGGAAATCAAAAAAGGGCATTCGGCAGACCGGAAATATCGCGTCGAGTTGGCAACAGGAGGCCCTGCTGTCTTGCGGGTAGCCAGCTACGAGCAAGCCGGGCAAAAAGAGCAGGAGTATGCGCGGTTGCAGGCGTTGCAGCCTCTGCCGATCAAAGCTTCCAGGCCGCTCGATTTTGGCGTGCGAAAAGAATGGGGCATTTGCTACATGCTCGTCTCTTACATCGAAGGAGAGGATGCGCGGGACGCACTGCCGACCTTCACGGACAGCGAGCAACAGCAGGTCGGCTTTTTGGCGGGACGGGATTTGGCCGCCATGCACCAGCTCGCGGCTCCCGCGTCGACATCGCCATGGGCAGAGCGCTGTGTGCAAAAGCATCGCATGTATGCAGCAGCCTACGCTGCCTCTGCTTCCGCGTTCAAAGACGGCGAGCGCATTCTCGCATTCATTGACCGGCACTTGCCCCTGCTGGCTGGGCGGCCGAACTGCTTTTTGCACGACGATTTTCACGTCGGAAACTTGATCGTCCGCGACCGCAGCTACGCAGGCGTGATCGACTTCAACCGCTACGACTGGGGCGACCCGGTGCATGAGTTCGTCAAGCTCGCCTTTTTCAGCAAAGAGGTGAGTGTTCCGTTTTGCAACGGCCAACTGGCGGGCTATTGGAACGGGCAGGAAATTCCCGACTCTTTCTGGACGCTGTACAACGTGTACACGGCGATGGCCATTTTCTCCTCGATCATCTGGACAGAGCGGACTGTCCCCACGCTGCTGCCGGACATGATGAAGCGGATCCAGACGATTGTCGAGGAGCACGACGCGTTTGAAAGACGCATCCCGTCCTGGTATAGCTGAATCGAAAAAGAAAAAAGAACTATGGAATTAGAGCCATAGTTCTTTTTACAGGGAAAGCGAGAATTACAGGCAGCCATCGACTTCTATGGTGAGCAGTTGGCTAGGCAGAACAGACAGGCCGTTGACTTGACCGCCGCCGATAGAAGTACGGCCATACGTGGTCAGAAGGACATTTTCACGGTTGCCGTTGCGGCCGACAGTCAGGCGCACTTCGTAGTGGTTCGTTGCAACGACAGTCGCGTTCAGCGCAACCCGTGTGTTTGCGGCGAGCGTTTGTGTGACGTCGAGCAGTGAACCTACCGGATTGGTTTGTGTGACCGCTGTGCCCCAGTTCAGCACTTGCACACGCACCTCCACTGGCTCGTCATTGAGGTTGACCAAGTCGATGTGAGCGGTAAGAGCCGTGTTCAGGTTGTTTTGCAGAATGCCAGTCGTGTAAACAGTTGTTCTCCTTGGTCTTCCACCCCCTCGGTCGCTGGTGCTTTCAAACTCCATTTCAGACATCCCAGATCACTCCATTTCTTGTTGTTTAACTAATGGGACAATACTACAATATTAAGTCTTGTCTCCTTTTGTAACGGCGAACGTAAGGGGACAAGTAACCATTTCTGATAGAAAGCGGTGGAATGGATGAGCGAAGCTTCCATATTTAAACAGCTAGACTATACGGCGCGGTTTGAATGGGGATATGAAGGGGTAGAACAGTTGGCGCCCCAGTCAGACATCGTCGTCATGATAGATGTGCTGTCGTTTTGCACCTGTGTGGATGTCGTGTGCGGGCGCGGCGGGATCGTCTATCCGTACCGCATGCGAGACGAGACGGCAGCGCTTTACGCGCGGGAAAAAGGAGCGCTGCTCGCCGGGAAACGCGGAGATCCAGTGTCGCTCTCTCCGGCGTGTCTCGCGACGATTCCAGCCGGGAGCAAACTCGTCCTGCCTTCCCCCAACGGCTCGACCTGCACTGTGCTGGCGCAGCAAAGCGTTAGCCGTGGTCGTCGCAGGCTGCTTGCGAAACGCAGCGGCGGTAGCTCGCTTCATCAACGCGCACAAAGGAACCGTGAGCGTGATCGCCTGCGGAGAAAGATGGCCCAACGGCGCCCTGCGTCCTGCCATCGAAGACATGCTGGCTGCAGGCGCGATCCTCGACGGATTAAGCGGCTACCAGCTCTCCTGCGAAGCGCAAATGGCGGTCGCCGCATTCCGGGCGGCCAACGAGCAGCTTGCTGCCGTCCTCGCGGAAAGCGGCTCTGGACGCGAGCTTGCCGCAAAAGGATATCCGCAGGATGTTCAGATCGCAGCCGAATGGAACCGCAGCCAGACCGTTCCGCTATTGGGAAAAGACGGCGGGTACGTTGCCGCTTCTTCTGCTCTCGGTTCAGCGCCGGGCTTTTTCGCATAAAGACTCCCTTTTTCGGAAACCATTTCTCATGATCGAGTGAGAAACTGGACAGGGAGGATGAACATGGAAGAATCGAAGAACAGCACACAGGGCAGGTCAACCGAGGAAGAGTTGCTGACCAATCGGCAGGGCCATCCGGTCACAGACAACCAAAATATGCGCACAGTAGGCAATCGCGGTCCTACCGTTCTGGAAAACTATGATTTTCTGGAAAAAATTACGCATTTCGACCGTGAGCGAATACCGGAGCGGGTCGTGCACGGGCGTGGCGCAGGCGCACACGGATACTTCGAGGCGTACGGAACGGTCGGGGATGAGCCGGTTGCGAAGTACACGAGAGCGAAGCTGTTTGCGGAGCGCGGCAAAAAAACGCCTGTGTTCGTCCGTTTTTCGACCGTCATTCACGGCACGCACTCGCCTGAGACTTTGCGCGATCCGCGCGGCTTTGCCGTGAAGTTTTACACGGAGGACGGGAACTGGGATCTGGTAGGGAACAATCTGAAAGTCTTCTTTATTCGCGATGCGATGAAGTTTCCTGATCTCGTCCACGCGTTCAAGCCAGACCCGGTGACGAACATTCAGGACGTCGAACGCATTTTTGACTTCATTTCCAATACGCCTGAAGCGATGCACATGATTACGTTTCTGTTCTCCCCGTGGGGCATCCCGGCGAACTACCGGCAGATGCAAGGATCCGGCGTCAATACGTACAAATGGGTGAATCAAAAGGGCGAAGCGGTGCTGGTCAAGTACCATTGGCAGCCGCTTGCGCAAGGGATCAAAAACTTGACGCAAAAAGAAGCCGAGGAAATTCAGGGGAAAAACTTCAATCACGCGACACAGGACCTGTACGAAGCGATCGAACGGGGAGACTATCCGGAATGGGAGCTGTGCGTGCAAATCATGAGCGATGACGAGCATCCCGAGCTTGATTTTGATCCGCTTGATCCGACGAAGCTGTGGCCGGAGGAGCAATTTCCGTTTTTGCCTGTTGGAAAAATGGTGTTGAACAAAAATCCGGAAAACTACTTTGCCGAAGTAGAACAGGTCGCGTTTGGCACAGGCGTGCTCGTCGACGGCCTGGACTTCTCGGACGACAAGCTGCTGCAAGGCAGAACGTTTTCCTATTCCGACACGCAGCGCTATCGGGTGGGAGCCAACTATTTGCAGTTGCCGATCAACGCGCCGAAAAAGCACGTCGCCACCAACCAGGAAGGCGGGCAGATGCTGTACCGCGTCGACCGCAAGCAGCCGCACATCAACTACGAGCCGTCCACGATCGGCGGTTTGCACGAGGCCAAACAGTCCGCTCCCGACCATCAACCAGAGGTCGCGGGCAAGATCGTCCGGCAAAAAATCGACCGCACCAACGATTTCAAACAGGCTGGCGAACGGTACCGGCTCATGGACGACTGGGAAAAAGACGACCTGATCGCCAATTTGACCGATGCTCTCCTGTCCTGTGACCGGCGCATCCAGGAGAAGATGCTCGATTACTTTTTCCAGTGCGACGAAGAGTACGGCTCCCGGGTGAAGCAAGGAATCGAGCAAGGTCGCCGGAACCGGGACAACGGCCACGGCGGACCGATGGGAGCGACCAATCCCGGCGCTGGCGTGCGTCAGGCCGAACAGGATGGACATCCGGCGGAGCCGTATTGATCGCTTGAATAAAGGCCATCAGAGCCAGAAAACAGCGCCTGACCCCTTTGCGTGTGCCGATTGGCTGCAAAGGGGTTGGCTTTTTCCCTCTCCTGCCGTACCCTTTTGCGCGAGGAAGCAAAAAGGCTGCTTGCACAGTCGCCCTTTTTCCGTTATTCGAACGGTTCCGCTTTCAAGCTCATTCTCGTAGCCTTTCGCATGATGGTGGAAGTGCCACAGGAAAATATAGGATTAGACTAAAGTTATTGAACCTGCGCGGTTTTTGAATAGTAAAATCAGCAGTCGCTATAAAAAAGTGGTAGATTGACCGCGTAAAAGAAACAGCGGCGGACTAGGACTCAAAAATAAAGGCTGAGACTGCCGCTGTTTTTTGAGCGAGCGGTTTTCGGTTGTTCAATGGCAAGGTTGAACGAAAAAAGCAATGGTTCTTTCCAGCGCTGCGCGGCAATCTGTTAGCAGAATCGTAACTTGCGGGAGGCCGTGAAGGCTGCTTCTTTAGTTCTTGCTGCCGTCTACTTTTACTGGTCGCGCAGGTGCGTCGCCAGATTGTCGAGCGTACCAGACCAACCGTCGTACACATACTGATCGCCGGGGTGACCAGCGAATCCGCGCAGGTGGAAGATCATCTCGGTGCGCTCGCCCTGTGCGGTAAGGGTCAGGGTCACGACAGGGGTGCCCTCGACGGGATCATCGGGGGAACCCCAGGTGAAGACGAGCCGTTCGAAAGGAATGACGTCAAGGAACACACCCCCGGTGTGATACTCCTGGCCGGTCTGCTTATTGACCATAGTATAGCGGTAGCGTCCGCCTTCGCGGACGTCGAAGGAGATAGACTCTAGCGGCGTTGAAGGGAGCCAGGCGGCGAGATCGTTCTTCTCGGTCCAGGCGCGCCATACGAGCTCGCGGCGGGCATTCAGGGTGCGGACGATGGTGAACTCCGGTGCAGATGCGGTCATGTTCATTGTTCCTCCTTTTTGGTCATGGACTTGAGGGGAAATTCCAGTGCGTCGAAATGCTTGTTCCAGGCTAAGGATGCTGCTCCTGCCCGTTAGTTGAGCGCCGCCACCTGAGTCTACTCTATGTTATTTTTCAGTCTACAACTTAATTTCCCCAGTCTGATGCTTTATTTTCACAGAACAGGAAGTACATGGTAGATTCGGCGCACGCCTTGAAATTCTCTCTATTACCTAGCGTTAAAAACCGAACAAACGTTCTGATTCGATTCTATCATAAATGGAAATTTTCCACAATCTCTGCAAGAGAAAACTTTTCAAAAACTTGTGTTGGAAAAAGGTAACTTTTGCCGCCACCGCACGTCTAACCAGTTGATTTTCCTCTAAATTCCAATAGTGGTGGTGGAACGGGCAATGTGGAACGGCAATCACGCAAAAGCATGGCTGTGCAGCAGTTTGGCGTTAGTGCTCGCGATCTCGGGAAGCGTGCAAGCGCAACAGCTAGCCGCGCAAACAGCTCCTGCGCAAAAACAGGCTGTTAGCAGTAAAACGGTGGCGGAAAAAGCAAGGCAGGTGCCGATGAAAGCGTGCGGGGAGGACGAGCAAAAAGCCGGGCAAAAGAAGCCTGCTGCAAACTCCCTGGCGTCCCTCGATGAAGCTTCCGCCTCGCCTCTGTCCGGCATCCGGAAAATTGCCACGGGCGTTATTTTCGATGAAGCCGGGTACGGCTGGCGTCCGGGCATTTCCTATGCGATCGACCAGGCAGGTAACGCGTGGCGCTGGGGCGTGCAGGCAGGCCAGTGGCTGGATTTTCCGCAAAAGCTCGCAGGCATCGAGAACGTCAAGGAGGTCACATGGGGCTACGCGCTGACGAATGCGGGTGACGTATGGCGGCTGGGTGAGCAGGCGCAGCCGGAAAAAATCGCGGGACTCGATCACATCCGCTCGATCCGCGAACTAATCGGAAACGAAGAGATACTTGCCCTGTTAAAAGACGACGGGACCGTGTGGACGCTCAAGCAGGGAGAGCGACAGCCGCGGCGATTGGGGTCGTTTGCCAAAGTCAGCGCGCTCTACGGCTCGGCCTTCTCCCTGTTTTTGCAAGAGGAAAGCGGCAAGCTGTTTTATTTGGACGGAAAGCGACAGGAGCTGAAAGCCGAGCTTGCCCATGTCGTGGATGTACCGGGAGCGGTGAAGCAAATCGCGCTCGATTATTCGGATCGGGCTATGATCCAGACCGCAAATGACGAGGTTTACCTCTTTAATGCGAAGGAGAAAACGTGGACGCGGGCGCCGCGCGAAGCCGAGGAGGCAGTCAAGATGGCGGTTGGCGGAGACGGGCTGTACCTGTTCAGCAAAAAGGACGGCACGCTCTGGGGCTGGGGCCACAACACGCTGGGGATGCTCGGCGAGCAGTACCCGGATCGGGTCGAGCTGCCTGTCCGGATTGCCGACCTGACCGATATTGTCGATGTGCAGGCAGGCACCGATCACATCCTCGCCTTGCAAAAATCCGGCCACGTCTTTTCCTGGGGAAGCAATATGACAGGCCAGTTGGGCAGAATGCCGCGCCTTTTCACGGAGTGGACCGAGATCGGCGAGCTGAAGGACGTAAGGCAAATCGCAACCGGACTTGGCCAGCCTTATTTTGTGCGCAAGGACGGCACGGTTTGGGGGATCGACGAGCAGCGGCAGCCTTACCAGGTGGCAGGGCCGAAAAATGTCCAGACGATTGACAGCGTGTTGAATGCGGCAGTCACGCTGGATACGGCGGGCCATGTACAGCTTTGGACCGATCAGTTCGGCACGTGCCAGACGTTGGCGCTGCCGGGCACTGTCAAAGATGTGGTCGCTGGGGAAGAACGACTGCTGCTGCGCCTGGCGGATGACGGCCTGTTCGCCGTAGAACTGCGCCATGAGCTGGTCGAGAAAAACGGCGTCTACGTGCCCGCCAACATCACGGTCGGCGAGATGGAAGCTGCGCAGATCGACCCGGCCGTGGCAGCGCGCATTGCCAAGCTGTACGCCAACGCTTACCTGTTTTTCGCCACAACCAAAGAGGGCGAGGTGCTGTACGCCGAGCAAACTGCCAGGCAGCCCTCGTTTCAAAGCGTACCTGGCGTAAAAGGCGTGCGGGAGCTGGCTCCGCAATATTTTGTACGCTACACGGCCGACCCGCTTTCCGTATGGGCTTTATCCGATGCGGGCGCGGTCCGCGAGCTGCAATTTCAACTGGACCGCCACAAAGACGAATGGAACATCGCGCAAGTCAGCGTGGCAGGGGAAGCGGAGGAAGGGATCGCCTTTGCCAGCGGCCGGCTGCGCATCACGAAGGACGGGCAATTGTATGAAAAAGACTGGAGTCCGCTTGTGAAAAAACAGATTCCTCGCCCTGTCCGCCTGGTAGCGTCCACGTACGACTACGCCATCGAGGGACCCGGATCGCACTATCATGTCATCGTCACGGAAGATGACAAAGTAGTCGTCCTCGGCTATAACCCGTTTGAAAAAAGCTCGCTTCAGCCGCAACTGGTCCAGACCAAAGCGAAACCATAACCTAATAGGAAAAAACTCACGCCCGGATTGTGGGGCGTGAGCGTCGCGCGCAGGGGAGATTATTTGCCCCTGTGCTTTTCTTTTGCCTTTTGCACTTTTCGCTGCCATTTTTGCTCCAGGCGTTCGAGCTTTTGCTTGCGCCCGGCCACCTTTTTTTCGGCCTTGCGCGTTTCCCATTCCAGCTTGATCGCTTCCTGGGCATAGGTCGAGGGGCCTTTTGTGCGCAACTCTTTGGCAACTTGACGGGCCAGCCGCTTCGGATTGACTTTGGTCGGAACGGCTTCTTGCACTTCCACGGACGCTTTCCGATTGTCCAGTCCAGGCAACAGCCGATGCAGGACAAAATCGAGCACTTCGCCGTCTTTTGGCTCCGCCATCTATCATAGGGGATGGTGTCTTTGCTGGCAAGATGCCGCAATGCGGGAAAACAGCTATCCATTGTCACGAACGGTCACGGACCGCAGGCAGCGGAGGCTGGCCCTGCATTTTCTGCAAGTAGACGGCCATGATGAAACCGAGACAGATGGGTACGAAATCCGCATCGCTGCAGCCGATGGTGAGCCTCCAAACGGTCAAGCATAGCTTGTTTGGAATATTGTAACAATCTTGTGCAACCTATGGATAAACATGGGAGGAAAATGTAGAATCATGTCGAATGTGTAGACATAACAACCCGGCATGAGTCCAAAATTTTTGGTTCAGGCAGCAAAGGAGTTTTGTGGAATGGATCATTTTTCTCACCTATTTAAGAGCGATCACCATTCATGCAGCGAGTCGTCGATTGGGCAAAACGATGATTCTCCCCGCATCTCTTTACAGATTTTCCGAACGAGAAAGCCCGCTACGGTGCGATAGCACCCCCTTTAGGGGCGGGATGAGAGTGAGGTCAAATACGGAGTACCACGAATAAATCGAAGGTTTGTGGTACTTCAAGTATTTGAAAATTCCACTCTTTTTTGTTGTTCATATGTTGTAGTATATAAAGAAAACTGATACAATAGGTGTATGAACGAATACAGAAGAACAAGCACAACCCTTTCATTATTAAACTACCATTTTGTGTTCTGCCCTCGGTACAGAACAAAGATTTTTCTGCAAGCAGATCTAGAACAACGCTTCAAAGAGTTGGTACATGAAGGATGTGAGGAACTGCAAATTGTGATTGTTGCTCTTGAATGCCACAAAGACCATACGCATATGTTCCTCAACGCACTCCCATCATTAAGCCCTGCGGATATGATGGCAAAAATAAAAGGAGTGACTTCTCAGACTTTTAAGCCCCAAAATTGGATTTGAGTCATACCCCCTTATCGATATGTCGAAGAACAGAAAACAAGGGGGTGAAAGTCATGTCGCAGACCATCACAGTCAAAGTGAAATTGCTTCCAACAGAAGAACAGGCTTCTATTTTGCGTGAGATGAGTCAAACGTACCTCTCCACTATCAATACTCTCGTTTCCGAAATGGTTGCTGGAAAGAAAAGCACAAAGAAGTCGAGTAAGGATATTTCTGCTTCTTTGCCTAGTGCCGTTAAAAATCAAGCTATCAAGGACGCTACAAGTGTGTTTAAGAAAGTGAAGAAAAGCAAATTCACTACTGTTCCTGTTTTGAAAAAACCTGTCTGCATTTGGAACAATCAAAACTATTCGTTTGATTTCACGCACATTTCCATGCCGATTATGATTGACGGCAAGGTAACTAAAACACCTATCCGTGCTTTGTTAGTTGATAAAGACAACCGTAGCTTTGCTTTGCTAAAACACAAATTAGGTACGCTTCGAATCACACAGAAAGCAAATAAATGGATTGCCCAAATTTCTGTCACGATACCTACTATGGAAGGAACAGGAGTAAAAGTCATGGGGGTTGATTTGGGATTAAAAGTTCCTGCCGTTGTTGTAACAGATGATGAAAAGGTACGTTTCTTTGGGAGTGGCAGACAAAATAAGTACATGAAGCGTAAGTTTCGTTCTGAACGCAAAGCATTAGGCAAAAAGAAAAGGGTAAATGCGATTCGTAGTTCAAAAGGTAAAGAACAACGTTGGATGAAAGACTAAGACCATAAGGTTAGTCGTGCTATCGTAAATTTTGCAAAAGACAATAAAATTTCTGTCATTCGCTTGGAGCAACTGGCGAATATTAGACAGACGGCAAGAACAAGCCGTATAAACGAAAAGAATCTGCATACTTGGTCATTTTATCGCCTGTGTCAGTTCATTGAATATAAAGCGAATTTAGTTGGTATTAGAGTTGAGCATGTGAATCCTGCATACACAAGTCAGACATGCCCTAAATGCTCTTAGAAGAATAAGGCACAAGACCGTAAGTATAAATGCAAATGTGGATTCGAAAAACATCGTGATTTAGTCGGTGCTATGAACATTCGATATGCACCTGTGATTGATGGTAACAGTCAATCAGCCTAAGATGCTATATGCACTGTCTTAGGAGGGGCAATGAGATGCCCTCATCTTGAAGGCTGTTCAAAACAGAAATGGACTGCGAACGCTTAGTCATTCAAGAATCCCACCCGTACACCGCAAGGTGGAAGGCTTGCGGCTTTAGCCGTGGGAGTCTCAAAAGGTAACCCAGAAGTTTTGGCTCAATTGAACATGATTAATTTGACGCAAAAAGACCTGGAGCTGATTGCAGGGCTTCGTCCTGTCGTCGTGGAGCAAATTGAGCAAATCACCGCCTCGTTCTACGAAGCGATCCTGCACGTCGATTCATTAAAAGAGATTATTACGAGCCATACGACGGTCAATCGTCTGCGGCAAACGTTGTCCAGCCATTTGATTGAGATGTTCGACGGCCGTATTGATGAGGCTTTTGTTGAAAAACGGATGCGAATTGCCATGGTGCACCAAAAAATCGGGTTGCCCTCGAAGTGGTATATGGGCTCGTTTCAAAATCTGCTCAGCACCTTGCTGCGCATCGTCGATAGTTTGCAAGGCACTCACCCGGACTGCTCCGGTCTGGCACAGGCTGTCACCAAGCTGCTCAGCCTCGAACAGCAGTTGGTTTTGGAAGCGTACGAGCATCAGACGCGGATGGAGGAGCAACGGGCGAAAGCGATTATCGAATACCAGGCGCTTCACGACGATTTGACGGGCTTGCCCAACCGGAGGAAGCTGCATGTAACGTTGCAGGAGACGATTGAGATAAGCAGGGAGGACAACTCCCGTTTTGCTGTGCTGGTGCTGGATATTGATCGGTTTAAATTGATTAACGATTCGCTTGGACACACGTACGGAGATCGCTTTTTGCAAGAGGTGAGCGACCGCATTCGCAAAAGCACCGAAGGATTCGACGTCATGATCGCGCGGATGGGGGGAGACGAATTTACGCTGATTTGCAAAAACGTGTCCTCCGACCGGGATTTTTCGGAGCTGTCCGAGCAGGTCGTCAAGGAGATTGAGATTCCGTACCGTCTGCAGAGCAACGACTATTACGTCTCGGCGAGCATCGGCATTGCCATCTATCCCGATCACGGCACAACTGTGGAGGAATTGCTGAAAAATGCCGACACGGCGATGTACGAGGTGAAGAAAAACGGCAAGAACGGCTACCAGTTTTTCACCAACGAGCTGGACAACCAACTGCTGCTGCGCTTTGAGCTGGAAAGCGACTTGCGCAAGGCAGTCAAGGAAAATGAGTTTACGCTGTTCTACCAGCCGCAGGTGCAGGCGCTCAGCAATGAAATCATCGGGGTCGAAGCGCTTGTCCGCTGGAACCACCCGACAAAGGGCATGCTCTCGCCGGGCATTTTTATTCCGTTGGCGGAGGAAACAGGACTCATCTACGACATCGGCACATGGACGCTGAGGGAAGCTTGCCGGCAAATGAAAGAATGGCATGATGCAGGCGGGCCGCTCATTCCCGTCTCCGTCAACTTGTCTTCGCGGCAGTTCCACCAGGCGAACCTGGTCGAATACATTCGCGACATCCTGGAAGAAACGGGGCTGGAAGCGAAATATTTGGAGCTGGAAATTACGGAGAGCATGATGATGGACCCGGATTTGTCCACGGAAATTCTCAACAAGCTGAACGATTTTGGGGTGAAAATCAGTCTCGACGATTTTGGTACCGGATACAGCTCGTTGAGTTACCTCAAGCTGTTGCCCATTCATAAGCTGAAAATTGACCGCTCCTTCATTACCGACATCACGCGAAATACGAGCGACCAGGCTATCGTGGCGACGATCATCTCGATGGCGAAGCATTTGAACATGGACGTGATCGCGGAAGGAATCGAAACACAAGGCCAACTGGACTTTTTGACGGAAAACGCCTGCAAGGAAATTCAGGGCTATTACTTCAGCCGACCGTTGCCAGCAACCGAAGTAGAGGAAACTTTTTTTGTCCCTTACAGACTGTCCCAGCTCTCCTAAGAGATTGACAGCCGATGCATAGAATGGAATCATTTTGTAATTCCTGCTACAATAAAGAGAGTCCCTTCGGGGGCTATTTTTCTAAGGAGGTTTTTTCAATGAAAAACATGGCGTTCATCAAACTCGTCTATGAAAAACAACTGGGGGGTGACATTTATTATGAACCCTAGTATTTTGCAAGGCACGCGAAAGCATCTGATTAACCAGCTTGTCTTTTTCGATGAGCAATATTCGCTCTTTTTCGATCATTATGTCCGGGATTACGGAAAAGAAAAACAGACGGTTGACGACATGATCCAGCGCTACAAGCAGACGCTGGAACAACTGCTCGCCAAAGACGACAGTGCGCTGTTTGAGTCGCTCAAGTCAGTGACTTTGCTTGGCAGCAGCGTGAAGGTGCTATTTGAAGAGGATGGCTTTGAGGAATCATTCACTGTGGTGTACCCCACAGACATTGATCCAGACAACAACAGAATCTCATTCTTGTCGCCCATCGGCAGACAGTTGCTGCTGGCCGCTCCACACGATTTTGTTGTTCTGGAGAGCCCGGTCGGCAGGCAGCAGGTGCAAGTGCGGGAGATAAGCTTTACATATATGGGCGGTTTTTCAGCTCAGTAGTCATGATGAAGGGAAAAGGCGCTAACGGTTCGGTTAGTGTCTTTTCTTTTCCAGGCAAAAGGAGGAGAGCAAAATGACAGGATACGACCAGCTCGATGGCGTACACATCCCTTGGCAACGGTTGACGACCGCATACGGGCGAGGAACCGAGCTGCCTGCGCTGATGGCAGCGCGCGCCTACGAGAAAATCGCTCCGCTGATCGAGCATCAGAGCACACTGTGGCAAGTGACTCCCACATTATCCCTTTATGGAATCAGGTTGCCCGCCGCTTTGTAGATGCGGTACCATTCTTCCCGGGTCAAGCTCAGGTCTGCCCCTTTGCACGCGTCCTTGAGCCGTTGCGCATTGGTCGTCCCGAGCACTACTTGAATATTGGCGGGATGGCGGGTAATCCACGCGACAGCGATGGCGGTGTTCGTCACCTCGTACTTTTCCGCGATGCTGTCGATCACCTTGTTCAGCTCCGGGAAATGAATCAGGTCGCCGAGAAACGGGCCGCTGAACATGCCGTGCTGGAAAGGCGACCACGCCTGCATCGTAATGTCGTGCAGACGGCAGTATTCCAGAATGCTACTGTCGCGGTTGAGCGATTGGTCTGTTTTCATGTTCAGGGAGATGCCGGAATCGATCAAGGGTGTGTGCGCGATACTGAACTGGATTTGGTTGACCACGAGCTTTTGCGGTATGTACTTTTGCAAGAGCGCGATTTGCGCGGGGTTCTGGTTGGACACCCCGAAATAGTTGACCTTGCCCTGGTCCTGCAACTGCTGAAAAGCTTCCGCGACTTCCTCTGGCTCCATCAACGGGTCCGGGCGATGGAGGAGCAGAATATCCAGATAGTCCGTTTTCAACCGTTTCAATATGCCGTCGACCGAGGCGAGAATATGCTCTTTGGAAAAGTCGTAGTAATTTTCCTTGGAGCGAATGCCGCATTTGCTCTGCAAAATCATTTTCTCGCGAATCGCCGGGTTCATCTGGATAGCGTCGGCAAAATGCGCCTCGCAGCGGCCTTGTCCGTATATATCCGCATGGTCGAAAAAATTGATCCCTTCTTCGAGCGCTGTACGGATCAAGTTTTCCGCTTCTGCCAGGGAAAGCTGGGTCAGGCGCATATTGCCCATAATCATGTTGGAAGCGTGCAACTCGGTGTTTTTGATCGGATAAACCTTCACGTTCATTCCCCCATCCAATTTTTCGCTCCGTAATACTTTCGGCAATCGCGATCGTTGTCCCTACCGCTATTTGATTCCAAGCCCGCGTTTTTTGCGCACGAGCGTCGAGATATTCACCCCGAGCTTGTCCGCGCATTCCTGCATCGTGCTCGTTTCTTTCAATACGCGCTGGATGTATTCCCGCTCAAACCGTTCGACCGCTTCCTTGAGCGCAAGCGGTTGCTCCATTTTAGCCAGATGCAGCGGGAGCGCGCTATGCTGCGAATTGCGAATCGAGGCGGGAAGCTGATCGTACGTGATGCGTCCATTTTCGCACATGTGGTAGGAGCGCTCCACGACGTTTTTCAGCTCGCGGACGTTCCCTGGCCAGTCGTAATCGACGAGCGCTTCCAGCGCGTCGGTTTCGAGGCGCATTTCCTGCTGGTATTTCCACTCCAGCTTTTTTAAATAGTAGAAAACGAGAGCGGGAATATCTTCCCGGCGTTCGCGCAAGGGCGGGATGGTCAGCGACAGCACGTTCAGCCGGTAGTACAAGTCCTGGCGAAACTGCTTCTGCTCGACCATCGCTTCCAGGTCGCTGTTGGTCGCCGCGATGATCCGCATGTTCACCTGGCGCGACGTTTTTCCGCCCAGCCGCCTGATTTTGCCGTCCTGCAAAACGTTCAGCAGCTTGACCTGCAACGGAAACGGCAAATCGCCGACTTCGTCGAGGAAGACCGTGCCGCTGTGCGCCAGCTCAAACAGTCCTTCCTTCGCCTGGCTGGCTCCGGTGAACGCGCCTTTTTCGTAGCCGAACAATTCTGACTCCAGCAGATGGTCGGGGATCGCCCCGCAGTTGATTTTGATAAACTCGCCCGAGCGTCCGCTCTGTGCGTGAATGTAGTTCGCCAAAACGTCTTTGCCGACGCCGGACTCGCCAAGCAGCAAAATCGGCGAATCGTTAGCCGCAAAGCGATTCGCCAGCGAGACGATCCGGTGCATCATGCTGCTGCGGTAGATGATCTGGCCGCCCGAGTCGATGTCGTTTTGGATCTGCTCTAGCGCGCGTTGGAACGAAGAATTGATCTGGCGCGTTTCCTCCAGCTCCTGCTGTAGCTTGTTCAGCTCGGTAATATCGCGGACGTTGCCGACGACAAACAGCAGCTCCCCGTTTGGATCGAGCAGCGGCGTCGCGGTATTGATCGCCGTCCGGCCGTTGGCGTAATGGATGACGACGCTATGCGTCTGCTTTGTCGCGATCGCTCTGGCGGCGGAGGAATCCGGAACCATGTGCATTTCTTTTTGTTCAATATAACTGAAGTTGTTCAGGATATCAGCAGGAATCCCGGTAATGCTCAAATAGGCGTCGTTGTACAGGAGCACATAGCCGTTGCGGTCGCAGATCGCCAGACCGTCGTGGGAAGTTTTGAAAATGGTCATAATCAACTGGACGAGCTCGGTATTGTCGCTTCCCTGGAAAAATTTGGTCTGATACATGGTGTTCCTCCTTGGGCATGGCTTGTTGCTTGTTTGCAAAATAATCAGAATTGAGCATCCGTGCGCAAAAATGCATATGCAAAATGAATCATCAAGTACATTCGTTGTAAAGAAACCGCTTTCATTCGCTTGGCACGCAACTTGCTCATACGTTATGGTGAACGATGGAGAAAGCGAGGGATGTTTTCATGTCTTCATTATATCAGGTATTGACTCCTGCGGGAGAGCTGACAGCGGCGATTGACGGGCGACTGGATGAGTCCATGATGATAAACATGTATGAACAGATGGTGCGGGTGCGTTTGTTCGACCGCAAGTCGATCCATTTGCAGCGCCAGGGGCGGATGGGGACGTACGCGCCGTTTGAAGGGCAGGAGGCTTCGCAGGTCGGAAGCGCGCTGGCGCTCAAGCCCGGGGATTGGCTGTTTCCCACTTACCGCGATCACGCAGCGGCGATTGTGCATGGACAGTCGATGGCGCGCGTGTTTTTGTACTGGATGGGCCATATGGAGGGCAGCATCAGCCCGAAAGGCTTGAACATCATGCCGCCATGCGTGCCGATTGCGACACAGATGGTTCACGCGGTTGGCACGGCGTGGGCGAGCAAGCTGCAAAACGAGCAGCACGTCAGCCTGGCCTACTTTGGCGATGGGGCGACGTCGGAGGGCGACTTCCATGAAGCGCTCAACTTTGCCGGGGTGTTCCAGACACCGACGATTTTTTTCTGTCAAAACAACGGCTATGCGATCAGCGTGCCGTTTTCCCAGCAATCTGCTTCGAAAACGATTGCCCAGCGCGCAGCCGCCTATGACATTCCCGGCGTGCGCATCGACGGCAACGATATTTTCGCCGTCTGGCTGACGATGCAAGAAGCGGTGGAGCGGGCTTTGAACGGGCAAGGGCCAACCTTGATCGAAGCGGTGACATTCCGCTACGGCGCCCACACGACCGCAGACGATCCGAAAAAGTACCGCGATCAGGAAAAACTGGCAAAGGAGTGGAGAAGCGAGCGCGATCCGATCCAGCGGCTGCGCACGTTCCTCGTCCGGCGCGGGCTGTGGAACGACGCCAAGGAAGCGGAGCTGATCGCCCGGGCAAACGAGCAGATTGACGCGGCACTGGCGGAAGCGGAGAGCTATCCGAAATCCCGGCCGGAAGACATGTTCAAGCACGTGTACGCAGAGCCGACCTGGATGGCAGTCGAGCAGGAAGGCGAGCTTGCGAAGCCAGCGAAGAAGGAGGACATCCCGGCATGATTCGCAAACTGACGATGATTCAGGCAATTACGGAAGCCATGGATCAAAAGATGGCAGAAGATTCGCGCGTCATGCTGCTCGGCGAAGACATCGGCGTGAACGGAGGGGTTTTTCGCGCGACCGAAGACTTGATTCACAAATACGGGGCCACTCGCGTCGTCGACACGCCGCTGTCCGAGGCGGGCATGATCGGGGCGGCCATCGGGCTTGCCATGAACGGGCTGATTCCGGTCGTCGAGATTCAGTTTCTGGCCTTTATTTATCCCGGCTTCGAGCAGATCGTGTCCCATGCAGCGCGGATGCGTTACCGGACTCGCGGCCAGTACCATGTGCCGATGGTCATTCGCACGCCATACGGCGCAGGCATTCGCGGGCCGGAGCTGCACTCGGAGAGCGTCGAGACGTTTTTTGCCCACGTGCCAGGGCTGAAGGTAGTGGCGCCGAGCACGCCCTATGACGCAAAAGGCTTGCTGATCGCCGCGATGGAAGACCCGGACCCGGTCATCTTTTTGGAGCCGACCAAGCTGTATCGGGCTTTCAAGGAAGAAGTCCCCGAAGAGATGTACCGCGTGCCTATCGGGAAAGCAAAAGTGGTGCGCGAAGGCACGGATATTTCGATTTTTGCCTGGGGAGCGATGCTGCGCGTAGCCGAGGAAGCGGCGAAGCGGATTGAGCGTGAGCAGGGAGCGAGCTGTGAGGTCGTGGACTTGCGCACGATCTACCCGCTCGACCGCGACGCGATTGTCCAGTCGATCAAAAAGACCGGGCGCGCCGTCGTCGTCCACGAGGCGCACAAGACCGCAGGGATGGGAGCGGAAATCATCTCGATCATTAACGATGAGGCGCTGATTTATTTGAAGGCTCCCGTGAAGCGGATTACGGGCTTTGACGTGCCTGTCCCGCAGTTCAGCATCGAGGACGATTATTTGCCGACGCCCGCGCGCGTCATGAGCGGCATAGTGGAAACGCTTACGTTTTAGCGTAAAGGAGCGAGGAACATGGTGGAGTTCAAACTCCCGGATGTGGGAGAAGGCATGCATGAAGGGGAAATCCTCAAGGTGCTGGTTCGCCCGGGCGAAGCAGTCGTCCAGGACCAGCCTGTCATTGAGGTACAGACGGACAAAGTCAGCGCAGAGCTGTCCGCTCCGGCAACCGGGGTCGTCCAGGAAATTCGCATTGCCGAGGGCGACACGGTCGAGGTGGGAACGGTACTGCTGGTGATCGACACAGGGGCAGCAAGCGGAGAGGGCACGGAAGCGAAGCCGACTGTTACGCCTGTATCTGCACCGGAAAAGCAATCGACCGCTACGGTTCCGGCTCGTCAAGGGGCGCGCCGTTCCTTGGCGACGCCGTACGTGCGGCAGTTGGCGCGAGAAATGAAAATCGACATTGAACAGGTGAGCGGCACGGGGCCAGCCGGACGCGTCACCGAAGAAGATTTGCGCCAGTTTGCCAGCGCCGGGCAAAAGCGCGCGCTGCAAGAAGTATCGGCGACTGCTTTTGCCGCAGCTCCCGTGAACGAGCCGGCGGAGCCTGCGCGTCCAGTGACGCCAGCAGCCGTTAGCAAGACGGCAGAACAGGAAAAGCCCGTGCAAAAGCAAGCGGCCTCCCAGGCGTCGGCCTTGCCCGTGGGCGTGGGCGATCACCTGATCGAACGTCTGCCGCTGAAAGGCATCCGCAAAAAAATCTCCGAGCACATGGTGAAATCCGTGACGGTCATTCCGCACGTCACCTCTGTCGACGAGCTGGAAATGGATCAGCTTCAGGCGCTGCGGGAGCGGCTGAAACCGCATGCCGAGAAAAAGCAGCTCAAGCTGACGTTTTTGCCGTTTTTCATCAAGGCGCTGGTGATCGCGCTGAAGGAATATCCGGTCATGAACGCTTCCATTGACGATGCTACCAACGAAATTTTGCTAAAGCGCTTTTATCATATCGGGATTGCAACCGATACGCCGGACGGGCTGATCGTGCCTGTTATCCGGGACGCAGACCGCAAATCCATTTTTCAACTGGCAGCGGAGATCAAACAACTGGCTGAGCTTGCTCGCCAAGGCAAGCTGACGCTTGAGCAGATTACAGGCGGGACGTTTACGATCAGCAATGTGGGGCCGATCGGCGGCCTGCAAGCGACGCCGATCATCAACCATCCGGAGGTTGCGATTTTGGCCCTGCACAAAATGGAAAAGCGCTGGGTCGTGCGCGAAGAGGAAGGCGTGATCCGGCAAATGATGAACATATCGCTGTCCTTTGACCACCGGCTGATCGACGGAGTGACGGCAGTGCGCTTTACCAACCGGATCAAGGAGCTGCTCGAAGATCCGAATCTATTGTTCGCGGAGATGGTCTAAATGGTAGTTGGGGAAATCGCAATCGAAACAGACGTTGTCGTCATCGGAGGGGGCCCTGGCGGCTATGCGGCGGCCATTCGCCTCGGCCAGTTGGGCCAATCGGTCGTCCTGGTGGAAAAAGAGGTGTTGGGCGGCGTGTGCCTCAACCGGGGCTGCATTCCCTCCAAAGCGTTGATTCATGCCGCAGGCGAGTACCATAAGCTGGCCGGGCTGGGCAAGCTGGGGATCAGGCTGCCGGACGGAAGCGCGGCGTTTCACATGCCGGACTGGCAAGCGTGGAAAGAGTCCGTAGTTGCGCAATTGAGCCAGGGGGTAGAGCAGCTTTGCCAGGCAAACGGAGTGACAGTAGTCAAAGGCTCCGCCACGTTGCTTTCTGCCGACCGGATCGGAGTCGAGACGGGCGGCGATTTTGAGACGTACAAGTTCCGCCAGGCGATCATTGCCACAGGCTCCCGCCCTTTTGCGCCGAAGGCTTTGGCGCCGGACCATGAGCGTATTCTGGATTCCACGGACTTGTTGAACCTGCAGGAACTGCCGAAGTCGCTTGCGATCATTGGCGGCGGCTATATCGGGATGGAGCTGGGCATGGCGCTTGCCAAGCTGGGAACGAGCGTGACGGTCGTAGAGGCAGCACCAGGCATTTTGCCGCAGACGGCTCCCCACTTGACGCAGGAAGTGCGGAAGCAGGCGAAAAAGCTGGGGATAAGCGTGAAGACGGCGACAAAAGTCGAGGAAATCTCGCGTAGCGGTGACCAGGTGACACTTGCCGTCCTCTCTGAGCCGCACGGACGCGAAGAGCTTACGGTGGACAAAGCATTGGTGACGATTGGCCGGGTGCCGAACACGGGGGATATCGGGTTGGGGCAAGCCGGAGTCGTGATCGATGAAAAAGGCTACATTCCCGTCAATGCCGAGTGCCGCACCAACCAGCCGCACATTTTTGCCATTGGCGATGTGACGCCCGGGCCTGCACTGGCGCACCGCGCCTCGAAGCAAGGCATCGTGGCCGCCGAAGTCATCGCGGGTTTGCCAAGCAGCGTGGACTCGCCGTATGTCCCTTACGTCATTTTTACCGACCCGCCAATCGCCGGTGTCGGCCTGACGCCAGAAGAAGCAAAGGAGCAGGGCTATCGGGTCAGAACGGCGTCGTTTCCGTATCGGGCGAACGGCAAAGCTTTGGTGATCGACGAGCGTGACGGCTTCGCAGAAGTGGTCGTCGAGGAAGACACGCACCTGCTAGTGGGCATGCACGTAGTCGGCGCGGATGCACCGAACCTCATCGGAGAAGGTGCGCTGGCTCTGGAGCTTGCTGCCAGAGTCGAGGATTTGGCGCTCACCATCCACCCGCACCCGACCTTGAGCGAGGTGTGGCTGGAAGCAGCGGAAGCCGCCCTCGGACACGCCATCCACATCGTCAACAAAAAATGAGCGAAAACCTCCTTGCTCGCGAATGGAACGCGAAAGGGGGTTTTTTCTTGTCTGCCCGAAAGTATATCTTTTCCTGCATGAAACCAAACTAAGTAGGAAACGGCACGTTCGGCTGCAAAAAAGGAGAGGGCACGATGGGAGACTGGGTGACGATTTGGATCGGAGCAAGTATCGGGTCATTTCTGGCGATCGTGTTGCTCGCGACCGTAGCGTTTTGCTTTTCGCGCGGATTCGTGCGCTGGGCGGTCGGCCACTTCGCCAAAATCGTGATGAACGACCGCTATCCGGAAAACATATGGGAAATCGTCTCGGCGCTGACGCGCGTCTCTCCCCAAAAGGTGCTGGAAAACAGCTTGCGCGCTGCGGAGGGCACCGCGATTGACAGGCCGTTCGGCACGCCGCGAAAATTTTTGAATTACGACGGTCTCCTGTTTTCCCCCGCGCAATTGTCGGTGCTTCCTGCGCCTGAAAATGCCGAGGTCGATATGCGCCTCACCATCGGGCCGATGGCCAAAAAACCGTTGACGCTGGAGATTCCGCTGTTGGCTGGCGGGATCGGCTTTGGCGTTGGCGTGACGGATAAAACCAAGATCGCCATTGCCAAAGGGACGGCTGCGGTCGGCACCGTCACGAATACGGGAGAAGGCGGTTTCTTACCCGAAGAAAGAGAAATCGCAAAATATTTGATCTATCAATATCATTCCGCGACATGGACAAAGAGTCCGGAGATTCTCAAGCAAGCCGACGCGATAGAAATCCGGATCGGCCAAGGCGCTACCGCCGGAGCTGCCACTTTTATCCCGCATCGTGATCTTCGTGGCAAGGCCAGCCAAGTCATGCATCTGTCAGACCAGGAGTACATCGTCATCCCTTCCCGGCATAAAGAGGTGCAGAAGCCAGACGGTCTTCGCAAGCTCGTCGACCAGCTCCGCGAGTTGACAGAGGGTGTGCCGATTGGGGTCAAGATGTGTGCCAGCGCGAACATGGAAGCCGATCTGGAAGTGGCGATCATGGCTGGCGTCGATTTTATCAGTATGGACGGGGGCCAAGGCGGCTACAAGGGCAGCGCGCCGATCTTGCAGGACGACTTCGGCTTGCCGACGATCTACGCGGTGTCAAGAGCGGTCCGCTACTTGCAAAAACGCGGCGTCAAGGACAAAATTACGCTGCTGAGCGGAGGTGGGTACTATACGCCAAGCCATTGCCTGAAAGCGCTGGCCCTGGGGGTGGATGGCGTCTATTTGGGCACGGCCATGCTCTGGGGGATGGCGCACGATCAGGTCACGAAGGCCATTCCGTGGGAGCCGCCCACCCAGCTCCTGTTTTATGGCGGGCACTCTCAAAAAGAGTTTGACGAGCAGGAGGCGGCCAAGTATTTGGAGCATTTTTTTTGCGCGTTTGTCGATGAAATGCGGATAGCCACTCTCGCATTGGGCAAGACATCCGTTCGCGAGGTAGGCGTCGACGATTTGATCGCTCTCGACAGCATGACCAGCAAAGTCACAAACATCCCGCTCGCGTACACCCCGCGCATCCCGCACAGTCCGTCATGAAGGCAAAAACAAGACACGATCGGTTAACCCGTACGAGCAAAGCTTCCTTCTGTCGTTTTTGGGGTTGGAAGTGGCAACAGGCGCGGCTTTGTATCTCGTATTCGTGATCTTCCGTAAGCTGGATTCCAGCCCGTATGCGTTAGTCAAGCTGGGGATTATCGGGAGCGCAGTCGGGTTGGTTCTCGATGCGTTCGCACTGTGGAACCGCGATGTATTTTTTGCAAAGCTTTCCAATGAGCAGTTGCTCGCCTTTACGATCTGGATGGCTTTCGCCTACGGTTTGTATTTGGCGCTCCCGCTGTTCATGGCAAAAGGCGACAAATCATAAGCGATTTCTGATGGATCGTTTACCCCCTATTCAAGAGGTCCGGCAAAAGCCGGAAGCCTGAATAGGGCTTTTTGTTAGCTCGTTATCGTTCAGGCTTTTGCGCAAAGCGATCATGCTATATAATGATAATGATTATCAATTACATTCATTCGCAAAAGGGAGAATCATCCGAGTGTTTTTACATCCGTTAGAATGCGCAAAAGAGACGTTTTTCGTTTTACAGCGAGTGGAGCGGCAGCAATACGGTTTGCAGCAGGAGCATCCTCCCGTATGGAAGGATGGGCACCATCTGCTCTACGTCCAGGAAGGGGAGGGGATCTTGCGCGTGGACGGCGACCCGCTCCTGTTAAAGCCGGGAAAAATCGTGCTGCTCGCCCCGGATTGCTGCGTAGAGGTGGAGGGCCGCTCCTGCAAGCCGCTGTCTCTCTACGATTTTTCGTTTACATATACCGTGGCGAGCGACACGCCAGCACAGTCAAAAAAAGCAAAGGCTGTCTTTTCCCCGGGCCATCACGCGCTGTCTGCCCAGGCTGCCGCCCGTTTTGCGCAGTTGCTGGAGCAAATGGAGCAGCTTGCGGAAACAGAGGAGCCGCTCGCCAAGTGGAAGCAGTCGATTTTGTTCCAGGAAATCATGTACCTCGCCGCCTCCGATCCGCTGACAACGGAAGAAACAGGCGGGACGCGGGAAGCGATTGAAAAAGTGCTGCTTTATGTGCAGCAGCATTATCAGGAGGACATTTCTTTAAAGGAAGTCGCACAGATGCACTGCATCAGCGCCTCGAATTTTTCCAGCGTGTTCAAAAAGCATGTCGGACTGAACCCGCTTGACTATGTGACACAACTGCGAATGGCCCAGGCGCAGCGAAAATTGAAGGCGAGCCAACCGATTGAGCTCGTCGCCCGGCAGGTTGGCTTCAAAGACCCGCTCTATTTCAGCCGCATTTTCAAGCGAACAGTCGGCGTCACACCGTCCGCCTATCGAAAACAGAGCCAGACGGACAAGATCGTCACGCTGCTGCCGCATTTGAACGATTACTTGCTGGCGCTTGGGGTCAAGCCGTTTGCGACGCTGCCCTACGGCGGGAATGACCAGGTGGATGGCTACTTGCCTTATCTGGCTCGCGAGTTGAGCGAGACAAAGCTGACGGGAAGCTGGAACAAGCCGGACATGGACGAGCTGGCAGAGGCCCAGCCCGGATTGATTCTCGGCTCGAACTGGTTCCACATCAATCTGGAGTCGGTGAAAAAAATCGCCCCGACCATCCCGATCATTTTGCGGGATGACTGGCAAAGCCTCTTGCTGGAACTGGCTCGTTTTTTCGGCAAAGGAGAAGAAGGGAAGCACTGGATGCGGCGATACGAGCAAAAGGTAAATCAGGCGAAGGCGCTCTTGTCCTTGTCCAAAGCCCGTGACGAGTCCGTCATGATTCTCACCGTGACTTGCAACGAATACCGGGTGTACGGCGGCAGAAGGCAACTCGGCAAGGTGCTGTACGAAGATTTGCGGTTGACACCTCCGGCGGGGATTTCGATTAAAACGCATTACGTCTGTGTGACACTCGAACAAATCCAGGCGATGAATCCCGACCACATTTTTTTGTCGACGAACAATTCCAATCCGAGCAAAGAACAGATCAAGGCCCTCCAGGCGACCAAGGCGTGGTCCGGATTGCGGGCGGTGCAGAAACATCAGGTGTACGAGGTGGAGAGTTGGCTGAACGGTCACGCTCCGATCAAGCACAGCCTGTCCATCGACGTCGCCATCAGCCATCTGGCCGAGAGCAAGCAATGGGAGGTCTCTGTCATGTAAGCCGCTTCGTCAGCAAGTGGCTTTTTTTCATGGACGGCCGCAAGATTTTGTCCATATAGGAACAAGATTTTGTCAATTGTGCCAGGTCAGCGGCTTACTCTATAATCACTAAAGTGAAAATGATTATCAATAACAACGCGGAGGTTCAGTCATGATATCCTTTCAACCGTTTAAAAAAGTAATTTCCGGGGCGCTCTGCCTGTTTGCGCTGACCGCAGCGGGCTGCGGAACTAGTCCCGCTCAGCAGGGAGCGCAGGCGGGAGTAGCGCCAGCCCCGGCACCTGCCCAGGAGCAGACGATCGAGCACGATATGGGCAAAACGGTCGTCAAAGGCGACCCGCAAAAAATATTGTCGCTTCATCCATGGATCAGTGACTTTTTGCTTTCGCTGGAGATCACACCATCGGCTTCGCCAAGCTCAGGCCCCAACTCCACCGAGTTCACCTGGTATTTGAAAGACGGGCTGAAAGATTCGGTCAACCTGGGCTGGCAAATTCCGAAGCCGAACCTGGAGCTGATCGTGCAGAGCAGCCCGGATTTAATCATCGGCAACCAAAACTTCGGCGAGTTGAACGAGCAACTGTCCAAAATCGCCCCGACGATTTTCATCGAGCCGGTTGAAGATGACAAAGGCGTGCGAAAAATGCGCGAGACGTATTTGCGCCTGGCGAAGATGCTGAAAAAAGAAGAAATCGCCAAGAAAAAGATCGCGGAATACGACGCAGAAGTGGAGAAGTACCGCGCCCAGCTTAAAGCGGCGATGGCCGACCAGACCGTCATGTTCCTGCGCGTCACCGATAAAGAGCTGCGCTACTACAGTCCGAAGCTGTTCGAGGTGCTGTACGACGACCTCGGACTGGCCAAGCCGGCGAATATTCCGGATGCGGCCAAGAGCTTTCAGCCACTCTCGATTGAAAAGTTGCCAGAGGTCAACCCGGACCATATTTTCCTGCTGCATGAAGGCGGAGACCGCGTGTCGTCCTTGCGGGAAACCGCTGTATGGAAAGGGCTGGACGCTGTGAAAAACAACCGCGTGTACGAAGTAGACTACGATCTGTGGTTCCAAGGTTTCGGCCCGATTGCGAACCGCTTGATTCTGGAAGACGCGACCGAGAAGCTGCTCGGTGCGAAAGCGAATAAATAAGCATTGCGATAGAAAAACGTTCCTCTTGTTCCGGAAGCCGTCAGACACTGCTGTGTTCTGGCGGCTTTTTGCTGTTTGTTTTTTGCCTGCAAAAACTTCCTCTCTGTGAAGGCCGCTCCCAGTCTTTCCAAATTTTTAGCGCAGGCAAGCGTTGCGCATGTTGATATACTGACTCTTTCGGCCGCCTGACTACCCGCGCCTATCCGGACACTACCGTCGTCTTGTACGAGTACGACCTGCTCGGCCGCCATGATGATGATTGGCAGCGGGGGTTGTAAAATCTTGGACAATATCGACTTCTGTTTTCGTTTCCATCTCGCGAATTAACTCATTCACGACTGTTCCACCCGCGGCTCCCACGTTTTTAGGCTTCTCGGCGTGAAAGCGGCCGAAAACAAAGAGCGCGCCTTGCGGTGTTCGGGCGGGTCGCTGTCATGGATGTTCAGGCGTTCTGGAAACGTCCCTTCCTTTGTGCCAGCTCCGACATTGACAAGGGTACGCTCGCGAACACTCGAAAATAAGGCGTAGTCGGTCAGCACCCGTTTCACGTCTTCGTAGCGGAAAACATTCCAAGTGTTCGTGCCCGCGTGGTAGTAAACCGGATGCTGCTCAAGCATTTTCTTATACCACGCTACAGGAAAAAAATGTTCGGATTTCGTTTTAAAATTCGTGATCTCAGACGGTGGATATACCGTATTTTCCATCTATATACCTCCTTTTGAATGATTGGTTTGTAAAATGGCGCATGAAAAGGAAAGGGATGCGGAGAAGGCTCCCCGACAAGCATGGAAGGGAGGTTCCTCCGGCCGCTAATCCTGTAATAGCATGCCCATCCAGCTTTTTCTATTTAAAAGAGGAACGGGAGTCAGGGGCTTGAGATTTTCACGCGCGGTCTGCGGCAAAAAAAGCGCGGACAGAAAGCAATTGGGCTAAATACCAACTTGACCGATATGTTTTATTTAATTTACACTTGTAAGTATCACATACCGATATTCACCCACGCCGATCAGTCCACTGAAGGCTCCCCGTATTTGCCTTGCGCATGCGTGTGGGAGCCGTTTTTATGGAGGAAAAATGCTTTCGCCAGGGGGAATGAACGTGGAATATACTTGTCTGACTTGCCAACAAGTCTTCGCGTCCGAAAAGGGGCTGTGCCCGCATCTGCAACAGTTTTTCACTTCCGCAGAAGGACAAAAAATTTGGCGCATACGGCTTCTCCACCGTTACGCGTATGAATTTTACAGCGATTCGCAAATGCAAGAGCTTGTGCGCGAGCAGCCGCTGATGGTCTCGGAGGTGCTGTGCGTCGAGCAGTTTGATACGAGGACGTACACGGGCCTGAACGCATTGGGGCAGCGCGTCTCTATCCTGGAGTAGACGAAAAAGGAGCGGCTGCGGGTGAACTCATTGTCGGTTCATCCCGGAGCTGCTGCTTCGAGAACGAAGAGGTGCGGCCGCACGGATGGCGGCCTGCTCGCCCGGCCCGCATCGTCTTTTCCCTGATGGCGCTCGGCGTGGCGGCTGCTGCCATGTTGCCCTTTCCCGATCGACGAAAGCGCGATGAGGGAAGCGGTCACGAGTTTGTCATTTCTATAAAAAAGTGGAAAAAGATTGAAATCGACGGACGGATGAATTAAAATTTTGCTAAAGGAAGCACGGACGTAAGCAAAAAAGATGCGATCATGAGCAGCAAGGGACGATGAGCCGCTCGTAAAAGCCCCGTTTGAATCTAATAGCACAACAACCTGAGTGAATCTATTGAAGCTTAGGCACTTTAGAGGAATGAAGGGGTCATACGGCAAAGCGCACTGGAGTGTATCGGCTGACGGATACATGAAGGGGCGAAGCTTTGCCGTTTTTTTGTGTTTTTGCCATCCAAAAGCAAAAGAAAAGACCCGAAAGAGAAAGAGGTTTCCAAGATAATGGAGGAATCGCTAGCCATGGAGCCAATCAACTGCTACCCACTGACTCATCCGCAAAAAAGAATCTGGTCAATCGAGCAAATTTATCCCGACACTCCGTTGCACAACATTGGCGGAACTGTCATCATAAAAGGCCCTGTGCAACTGCCTGCGCTTGAAAAAGCTATTCATCTGTTTATCGGCAGACATGAAGCGTTGCGACTGCGCGTTTTGAACCGGAAGGGCGAGCCGCAGCAATACGTGAGTCCGTATGAACCTTTCCCATTGGACTGCCTAGATTTCTCAACTGGCACAGAGCCGCAGCACGACTTTGCCAACTGGGTGCAGGCGGAAGCGAGAAAGCCGTTCGTCATCGAAAACGAAAGGCTTTTTTATTTTGCCCTGTTTCGCCTCTCGGACCGCGAGCATGGCTACCTGGCCAAGTTCCATCATCTGATCGCCGATGGATGGTCGATCAACATCATGACCGACGAGATTCGCGAACGGTACGACAAGCTCGTGCGCACAGAGGCAGCAGACGACCAGCCTGCTCCAAGCTACTTGGCGTACATCGAGCACGAGCGGGACTACCTTTCGTCGGATCGCTTCTGCAAAAACCGGACGTTTTGGAAGGAGAAATTCCGCGACTTGCCCGACTCGCATCTGGAAAAAAGCTCAGACACGCTGCCGGGAAACCGCCTCACGTATGAATGGAGCGCCGAGCTGTCCACCCGGGTAAAAGAGTGGGCCAACGCGAACAACTGGTCGTTGAACACCGTTTTTGTCGCGGTGTATTTGCTGTATGTCCACAAGTTCACCGGGCGCGCGGATCTCGTGATTGGCACGCCGGTGCTCAATCGGTCTGGCAAGCAGCAAAAAAGCATGTTTGGCATGTTTACGAGCACGATGCCGTTTCGGTTTTTGGTCGACGATAGCTGCTCGGTTGCGGACATGATCGGACAGGTCAACCGGGAGCTGCGGGATTGCTTTTTCCATCAACGCTATCCGTATGACTTGCTGATCCAGGATGTGGAGCTGAAGAAAAAGGGCCACCACCAACTGTTTGATGTGTGCGTCAATTACTACAACACAGCGCTCGATACAACGTGGGACGGCTACGCGGTCGAGAATGTCGAGTTTTACAGCGGGCAGCAGATTTACTCCATGCAACTGGTCATCAAGGAATGGTCCGATTCCGGTCGCATCAGCATCAGCTTTGACTACAAAACGAACGACTACACAGCGGAGCAAATCCGCGATTTGTTCGCTCGCCTGACTGCCCTGGCCGGGAAAATCGTGGACAAGCCCGACGAGCCGATCAGGCGGTTGACGCTTTTTTTCGCGGATGAGCGGCAAAAACTGGTGGAGGCGTATAACCGAACCGATGCGTTTTATCCGCGCGACCAGACGATCTACCAACTGTTCGAAGCGCAGGCAGCCAAAACGCCGGACAAGCTCGCGGTGCAGCATGGCGAAGCGACTTTGACCTACCGCCAACTGAATGGAAAAGCCAATCAGCTTGCCAGATATTTGCGCGAGCAAGGAGTCGGGCGGGAAACGATTGTAGGCCTTTTGACCACGCATTCGCTGGAAACGGTGGTCGGGCTGCTCGGCATCGGAAAAGCGGGCGGAGCGTTCATGCCCATCGACCCTGACAATCCTGCCGAGCGGATTCGCTACCTGCTGCAAAACTCCGGCACCAGGCTTTTGCTGACGAATGTGGACACAGCGGACGAGTGGGACTTCAACGGACAAGTCATCCGCCTGCCGGACGTCGACTGCACAGCGTATGCATCGTCCAACCTGCAGGCGGAGAGCGAGCCTCAAGACTTGGTCTACCTGATTTATACATCCGGCTCTACCGGAAAGCCCAAAGGCACGATGATCGAGCATCGCGGGCTGGTCAACTATATTTGCTGGGCCAAAAAAATGTATGTCAAGCAGGACGACGAAGTGTTCCCGCTCTATTCGTCGTTGGCGTTCGACTTGACGATTACGTCCGTCTTTACCCCGCTCATTAGCGGCGGAACGATTTTGGTCTACAGCCACAAAGAAGACGAGTACGTGCTGTTCCGCATCATGCGCGAGAACCGCGCGACAGTTGTCAAGCTTACGCCTGCGCATTTGTCGCTGCTGCTGGATCGGGACAACCGGAATTGTTCGGTGAAACGATTCATCGTCGGCGGGGAAAATTTGAAGGCCAGCCTCGCCAAAGGTATCTATGACAGCTTCGGCGGCAACATCGAAATTTTCAACGAATACGGGCCGACCGAGACGGTAGTCGGGTGCATGATTCACGCTTATGATCCCGCGACGGACACGCGAGCGGCTGTGCCCATTGGCAAGCCGGCCGACAACGTCCGCATTTACGTACTGGACAGGCACCTGGCTCCTGTCCCGACCTGCGCCGTCGGGGAAGTGTACATTACCGGCGACGGGGTGGCGAGAGGGTATTTTCACAAGGAAGAGCTGACCCGCGAAAAGTTTATCGACAACCCGTTCGCGCCTGGCGAGCGGATGTACAAGACGGGAGACCTCGGCCGATTTTTGCCGGATGGCAAGCTGGAGTATTTGGGCAGGAGCGACCAGCAAGTCAAGATCAGGGGCTACCGGGTCGAATTGGGAGAAATCGAAAACGGGTTGCTTCAGCACCCGCTCGTAAAAGAGGCGGTTGTCCTCGTGCGGGAAGACAAGCAGCAACCCGCAATGCTGTGTGCGTATTACGTCGCGGCGGGCGAGATCGACATTTTGGACTGGAAGCAGCAGTTGGGGCGGCAGTTGCCGGATTACCTTGTCCCGCAATATTTTGTAGAGGTAAAGGAAATTCCGCTCACAGCAAACGGCAAAGTCGATGCGCGCTCCTTGGCAAAAATCCCTTTGCCGAGTACAGAAAACAGCGAATATGCCGCTTATTCGAGCGAGAAAGAGCAGCAGTTCATCCAGACCGTGGCAGAAGTCCTCGGCGTTCGGCAGATCGGCCGGAAGCACAACTTTTACCATATGGGCGGAGACTCGATCAAAGCAATTCAGATTGCTTCCAAGCTGAGCGCCAAAGGCTACCGGATCAAAGTCAAAGAGATGCTGTCCCACCCTGTCATGGAAGAGATGGCGCTGCTTGTGGAAGCAGTAGAGCCAACCGTTGTCGAGCAGGGGCTGGCTGAGGGCAGCATTTTGCCTACGCCGATTGCAGCGTGGTTTTTTGCCCAAGCATTCCCCAAGCCGCAGCATTATCATCAGACCGTCTTCGTGGAAATCAGTCCGGCGATCACGGCAGACATGCTGGAAAGAGCGCTGTTCAAGCTCGTGGAGCACCACGACAGCTTGCGGATGAACGTCGACGCGCGCGGCGAGCTGTTTTACAACAATAACCACCTGCTGGCCCGCTTCAAACTCGAACAGCGCGACTTGACAGGCGTTGCCCCTGCCGAGCGCTACGGCAGGCTGGAGCAAGCGGCGCACGAGCTGGCGGAGCGCACGGACTTGTCCCGCGACCTTTTGCTGAAAGCGTGCCTGATTCAGTTGGGGAGCACACGCACTTTGCTGCTGTCTGCCCATCATCTCGCAGTCGATGGCGTGTCCTGGCGCATCATCCTGGAAGATTTGAACGCGCTGCTCAAGCAAAGCTGCCTCGGACAAGACGCCGCGCTTCCTTTGAAGACGCATTCGTATCAAAAATGGGCGGAGGCGTTGGAGCGCTCTGGGCAAAGCGTGGGAGAGGCCGAAAAAGCGTACTGGGAAGCGGTCTGGCAAAAGCATGTGCCGTTTCCGGTCGACCATGACGCTGGCGCAGACAGCTTGGCTGTCAGTTGCACGCTTTCCGCCGAGCTGGGCCAGCAGGAAACGCTGGCGCTTTTGTCCGAGGCCAATGCTGCCTACAATACGGAGCCTGTCGATCTGCTGTTGACGGCTTTGTTCGTCGCGATCCGCGAATATACCGGACAGACGGATATCGTGATCGAAACAGAGGGGCACGGGCGAGAGCAACTGGAGGAGAAGCTCGATATCGGCAGGACGGTCGGATGGTTCACGAGCCTCTACCCGTTCGGCATCTCGCTCACAGACAAAGCTTTGTCCGCGCAGATCAAGCACGTCAAGGAGACGCGGCGAAAAGTCCCCCGTAACGGAAGCGGCTACGGCATGTTGCGCTATTTGGCAAAGACGCTGCCGGAAGCCGCCCCCCGGACGGTCAGGTTTAACTACTTGGGCGAGTTTGCCCAACCGTTCGACGGCGGCTATGTCAAACTGCTCGGAGGCGCTTTTCAGCACAACACGAGTCCAGACAATCCGCTCACGTGCCTGATTGAGCTGAACTGCTTTGTGTTGGACAGTCGCTTGCAAATACGGCTGGCCTTTAGCCGGAACAAGTTTACGGAAAGCAGCATGCAGCACTTTTTGGACAACTTCCGGCGGCGTCTTGCCGAGATCATCCTGCATGGCAGCGAGCACGGAGCGAAGGAGTTTACCCCTTCTGATTTTGACGCGGTGGAGCTTACGCAGGAAGAGTTGGACAATCTGTTCATTTGACGGCGGGAAAATTCGGGATGAGAGGGTACGTTTATGAGAAAAGGAATCGCGGCATGGCTTGTCCTGCTTCTGCTCACCATGACTTTTCCCTGGAAATTACAGGCGGAAACAGCGGCAGCAACCAGTCTGGGCGCAGAAAAAATCGCAGCGATCGAAGCGTGGATCGCACAAAAAATGCAGGACGGCAAAATTCCCGGCGCTTCTGTCGTCATTGTAAAAGGTGAAGAGACGGTCTACAACCGCGGGTTTGGCTATGCGGATGTGGCCGCGCAAAGCCCGGTGACGCCGCAAACGCTGTTTGAGCTTGGCTCTACCAGCAAGGCGTTTACGGGTCTGGCTGTCCTGACGTTGGAGGAACAAGGGCGGCTCAGCTTGCAAGACCCGGTGCAAAAGTATCTCCCGTGGTTTCAGATGAAAGATGCCGCAGGAAATACGCCGCCTATTACGTTGGCGCAATTGCTCCACCATACGAGCGGAATCCCGTTCCGCTCGATTGGCGAAATTCCGGCAGGCGAAGAGGCAGACGCGCTGGAGCGTACAGTGAGGACAGCGCTAGGGCAGACGCTTGATTTTCCTCCGGGAGAACGATTCCTCTATGCGTCTATCAACTACGATGTCCTCGGATTGGTCGTCGAAAAAGTGACGGGCATGTCTTTTGAACAATATGCAAAAGACAACGTGCTGACGCCGCTTGGCATGCAGCATTCCTACCTGTTCCGGCAGGAAGCACAGCAGCAGGGGATGGCCAAAGGCTATAAGATCGGTTTTTTGGGGGCGCGAGAATACGAAGCTCCCGTGTATCGGGGCAATACGCCAGCCGGATACATCATTTCCAATAGCGAGGATATGGCGCTCTGGCTGAAACGGCAGCTTGGCGCGGTAGCGGAAGAACAGGTGAGTAGCGAGCTGATTGGGCGGTCGCATCAGCCGGATCGGTCCGTTTTTCCGGGCAGTGACGGTTCCTCGTATGCGGCTGGCTGGTTCGTCTACCAAAAAGGCAGCGGCGAACTGTCCCATGGCGGAAGCAACCCGAATTACTCTTCCTCGGTCGTCATTCGCCCTGGCGATCAGTTGGGGGTTGCGGTATTGACCAACATCAACTCGGCTCATACGCAGGCGATGGGCCAGGGAATCATGGACATGTTGCAAAACAAGCAGCCGCCGGAAAACGTTTCCGACCTTTACAGCAGCGTCGACAAGGTGGCGGTTGTCATTTTGTGCATCGCGCTTCCGTTGATTGCACTTACCGCCTGGTTTGCCGCCAAGGCTCTCGGCGAAATCGCCCGCAAACAGCGGCGTCCATCCGCAGGGCTTGTGAAAAACGCGTATCGGTTTGCGCTGCTGCTCGTCTGTCTGGGGCTGTGCGGATACTGTTTGTGGCAAATTCCCGCCGTTTTGTTTGACGGGCTGTCCTGGAGCTTCGTCGACGTCTGGGCGCCTTCAAGCTTTAGCATCGCCATTCTTAGTTTGTTTGTCGGAATTGTGCTGTTTTCCGTCTACTACTGGCTGACGGTCGTGTTTCCAAAAGCGAATGACCGCACCTTTTTTCCCGTCATCGTCCTCAGTACGGTCAGCGGACTGGGCAACGCGCTGATTATTTTCATCATTAACGAGGCGCTCAACCATACCGACCGTTTTCAGGGCGGCTTGTTTTCCTTTTTTGTGATGGGCATTCTCATCTATGTGTTCGGACAAAGGCTGGTCAGAGCCAAGCTGATTACGATCACGAACGAGATGGTGTTCCAGAAGCGAACAGAGCTGATTGGCAAAATCCTCAACTCTCCGTACCAAAACATTGAAGCGATCGAAAAAGAGCGCATCTACTCCGTGTTGAACAACGATACGGAAACGATCAGCGGCGTGTCCAACATCCTGATTTTCGGGGTTACCAGCCTGGTGACGCTGCTGTGCTGCTTCATTTATTTGGGCATGGTCAACCTGTACGGCCTGCTCATTTCCATTGCCGTGATTTTGGCCGCTGCCGGGCTTTATTTTCTCGCCGGTCGGTACGCCAATCGCGTCTGGGAAGAAACGCGGGACATTCAAAACGCGTTTTTCAAGTTCATCAACCACATGATTGGCGGCTTCAAGGAGCTGAGCATCCACCAGGGAAAAAAAGGGCAGTTCCAGCAGGAGCTGCAGCAAAGCTGCGACACGTACCGGATCAAACGGATTCAGGGGGATTTGAGCTTCGCCAATGTGTTTGTGATGGGCGAGCTGCTGTTCACCTTCGTGATCGGGGTCGTTGCGTTTATTTTTCCTGTCGTCTTTACGGATATTGCCAACAGTTCCTTGCGCGCCTACATTTTTGTGTTCCTGTACATGACAGGCCCGGTGCATGGCGTGTTGGATGCGATCCCCAACTTCATTCGCGTGCGGATTAGCTGGAATCGGTTGAACGAACTGTCGAGACAGTTGGAACCTGGCGCGAAAACAGAGGACGGGCAAACGACAGCGGCAGCTCACGGCGAGGAGGGCATCCATTTGGAGGCCAGGGCGGTTGAATACCATTACAAAAACGCAGAGGGCGAGCCATTTACCGTCGGTCCGGTCAATTTGCGCGTCCACTCCGGCCAGGTCACGTTCATTACGGGCGGAAACGGGAGCGGAAAATCGACGTTGGGGAAACTGCTGGTGGGGCTGTACAAGCCTGACCGGGGCGAAATTTTGCTGAACGGCCAGCGCCCGGAAGACCTGGGGCAGCACTTTGCCGCCATTTTCAGCGATTTTCACCTGTTCGAGAAGCTGTACGGCATCGACGTCAAGCAGAAAGAACAAGAAATCCAGGACTATTTGCGCAAGCTCGGCATGGAAGAGAAGCTGCATATCCAGAATGGCGGCTTTAGCACGGTCAACCTGTCAACGGGTCAAAGAAAACGGCTGGCCTTGCTCGTCAGTTGCATGGAGGAGCGGCCGATCTATTTCTTTGACGAATGGGCGGCCGATCAGGACCCTGAGTTTCGAGAATATTTTTACAATACACTCATTCCGGAGATGAAGCAAAAAGGCAAGTGCGTCATCGCGATTACGCATGACGACAGGTATTTCCATGTGGCCGACCAGCTTTTGAAAATGGAAGTCGGTCAGCTCGCTCATGCACAAGTGAGACAGCATGCGTAGCCAACCATAGAGAATCTCTGCGTAAAAAGGGAGAGGAGGGGAGGCGGCAGAGCGAAAAAAATCGGGAAGCGATAGGAGCGGACGAGTTCGTTGCACGGTCTACTACGAAAAAAAGGATGATGGCTAAAGATGAATACATTCGAAACGATTGGCATTATCGGCGCCGGGGTCATGGGATCGGATTTGGCTCTGGACCTGGCGAGCCACGGATACCGCGTCATTTTGAAAGACTTGCATCCCGCCATTTTGGAAAACGCGAAAAAGAAAATGCGGGAAGATTTCAAGCTGGTCAAGCTGATGAAAAAAGAGATTCCGCTAAAAGACATCGAGCAGGTGCTCGCCCATGTGCAGTTCACCACTGCGTACGACGATTTTTCGGCCGTGCCGTTCGTGATTGAAAACATCACCGAAAATTGGGAGGCCAAGAAGCAAGTTTACCTAAAGCTGCGACAACATTGCCCGGAAGACACGATTTACGGCGTCAATACAAGCTGCATTTCCATTACAAAGGTCGGCTCGCTCATGCCCAAGCCGGAAAATGTCATCGGGATGCACTTCATGAATCCGGTGCCGCTCAAGCAAATGGTCGAGATCATCCGCGGCTACTATACGTCCGAGCAAACGATCGAGAAAATCAAGGGCTTTTTGAAATCGGTCGACAAAAAGCCGGTGCTGGTCAACGATTCGCCCGGCTTTGTCACCAACCGCGTGCTGATGCTGATGATTAACGAATGTATTTGGGCGATTCACGATCAGGTGGCGACGCCGCAGGACCTCGACAAAATATTCCGCTTGGGGTTCAGCCATAAAATGGGGCCGCTGGCTACTGCGGACTTGATCGGACTGGATACGATTTTGCACTCGATTGAAGTACTCTACGAAAGCTTCAACGATCCGAAGTATCGCCCGTGCCCGCTGCTGGTCAAAATGGTTGACGCCGGACTGCTCGGCAAGAAAAGCGGCAAAGGGTTTTTCGATTATACGGCTGCGTCCCCGTTAGCGCAGTGCCCGGTAAGCGGTATGCCGGGCGAAGTCGGTCAAAATTTCATGTAGAGGAACATGCAAATGGAGCTGAAAAACGGGATTAAATGTGTCGTCTGGGATTTGGACAACACGGTCTGGAACGGCGTGCTGTCAGAAGGGGACGAGGTTGCCCTCTATCCGCAAGTCAAGGAAATCATGGAGCAGCTTGACCAGCGCGGCATTTTGCAATCGGTCGCGAGCAAAAACAATTACGATGACGCGATGCGCAAGCTGAAAGAGTTCGGCATCGACCACTATTTTCTGTACCCGCAAATTCATTGGGAGCCGAAGTCCAAGTCCGTCGGGGCGATCCAGCAGGCGATCAACATCGGGATGGACACGCTTTTGTTCATTGATGACCAGCCTTTTGAACTGGATGAAGTAAAAAGCGTGCACGATTCGGTTAACTGCCTG
Source organism: Brevibacillus sp. NSP2.1 (assembly GCF_000470975.2). Taxonomy (NCBI): domain Bacteria; kingdom Bacillati; phylum Bacillota; class Bacilli; order Caryophanales; family Paenibacillaceae; genus Brevibacillus; species Brevibacillus sp. NSP2.1. The sequence goes on from NZ_CP048274.1 coordinate 2,696,099, forward strand.
CACGCCGGGCGCTATACCGAGCTGCTGACCCATCCTTCGCTGATTCCGGCTTTTATTACGGAGGACTCGAAAAAACGGCGGCTCATGTATTTGCAGGACATGGAGCGGCAGCAGGAAGAAGAGTCGTTCACCGGAACGAGCGAAGAGTTTTTGAAAACGTTGGACATGAAGTTCATTATCAGCGAGGCGCAGGAGGATTGCTTGAAACGCGCGGAGGAGCTTACGGTGCGCACCAATCAGTTGAACTCGACGGGGCGGATTTACAGCTACGACGAGCTGAACTATTTCCGCCATTCGCCCGACCACAAGCTGTACGTGTGCGAGCTGACCGACAAATACGGCTCCTACGGAAAAATCGGAATCGCCCTGGTCGAAATGAACGAGACGCATTGGCATATCAAATTGCTCATCATGTCATGCCGGGTCATTTCGCGGGGTGTCGGCACCGTATTGCTGACGCACATCATGCAACAAGCCAGGCAAGAAGGCAAGCGATTGCTGGCCGACTTTAAAAATACGGAACGAAACAAAATGATGTACGTCTCCTATCGGTTTTCCAACTTCAAGGAAGTTTCCAAAGAAGAAGACGGCTTTGTCATTTTGGAAAACGATTTGACCCAGATTCAAAAATTCCCGCCTTACATTGAAGTGCTCGTTTTGTAATGACGATCTAACCAAAAAGCAACCTAAAAAAGGAGAGTTTACTCATGCAACTTCACCAACAAATTCGCGACTTTATTTTGGCCAATCTCGTTGTGTTTGACGACGAAGTGGAATTTGGCAATGCCGACAATATTTTTGAGCTTGGCTTCGTCAATTCCTTGTTCGCGATGAAGCTCGTCACGTTCATCGAAAGCGAGTTTCAGATGACGATTGAAAGCGACGAAATGGAAATTTCCAACTTCAATACGATCGACAACATCGTGAATTTCATCCAGTCCAAATCGGTGTACAAATGAGTGGCGCAGATGATTTACACGACGAAAAATACAAGCGCGGATTTCAATTGGACGGAGTATTTTACGACAATGAACAAAGGGGAGACGCCCAGTCTCGACGGGCAGCTCTATTTTCACAACGTCCGGCAGCTATTGCGTGAAAATGCCCACTTGCTCGGTCTGGTGCTGGGTGACGTGCTGCGCAAGCTGCTGCGGGACGTTCCGGTCAAGCCCGAACCAAGCGTGCTGGAGCTTGGGGCGGGGACCGGGTTTTTGACGCGGCTGTTGCTGACGATGTACCAAGGAAGCGGGGTATTGGTCGATAATTGCCAAACCTCCTTCGACGCCTATCAGCAAATCGCCCATAACCATGCGGAGCGGATTACGTACCTGCTGCAAGACTTGTTCACGTTGGAGCTGGCAGAGACGTTCGACCTCGTGTGCAGCTTTGGCTTGATTGAACATTTTAAAGAGAAGGCCGAAATCTTGTCCGTACATAAACAATTTTGCAAGGAAGATGGACATTTGATTTTGATCGTTCCCATGGATAGTTTTTTGACGCGTGCCTATTACGAGGTCCATCCCGAAATCAACCTGGGGTACCGGGAGCTGTTGACCAAAAAAACCGCTTTGGAGCAGCTCAGAGCCAGCGGTTTGCAGCCGATTCGCGCAGAAGTCAGCCAAGGCTATGTCTACGATTTTTTGACGATCTTATGCAAATGAGCAAGCGTAGGCAGGAGCACATTTTGAATGATGGGGATTGAATGAATATGACGATAACAAGCCCACATAGCATTCTCGATGAAGTAAGACAGTTTGCAGCAGAAGAAATCAGGCCGTTTGCGGCCGAATTTGAAAAACAAAAAGCGCTTTCCCGCGCGCTTGTCCAAAAAATGGGCGACAGGCGCTACCTGGCTGCGAGCTTCCCGGCCCAGTACGGGGGCTTGCAGTTGCACCCGCTGGAATACGGCAGTCTGGTCGAAGAGATCGGCAAAGGCGCCCTGTCTGCCGCGATGCTTTTGACCGTGACGACCGGGCTTGTAGGCGAAACGCTCATCCGCTGGGGCAGCGACTACCAAAAAGAACAGTACGTATGGCCGATCGCCCGGGGCGAGAAGATCGGCGCCTTTGCGTTGACCGAACCGGGAGTGGGCAGCGGCGCCAAAGACGTGAAAACCTCCTACGAAAAAGCAGGCGACAAATACCGGATCAGCGGGCGCAAAAAGTGGATTTCGTTTGGCGAGATCGCCGATTTTTTTATCGTCATTGCCAGCGATCCGGCGACGAACGGCGTCAGTGCTTTTCTCGTCGACCGCGAGCAAGAAGGTGTGCACGTCCGCAAAATAGAAGGGCTGCTTTCGTGCGCCGCTTCCCAGCTTGCAGATATTGAGCTGGACGATGTGGAAGTCGGCGTGGAGAAGCTGATCGGCAAGGAAGGCATGGGCTTTACGGGAATTGCCAACTTCGCGCTCGACCAGGGGCGGTTTAATGTCGCCTGGATGGGCGTCGGGCTGGCGCAGGAGGCGCTGGAAGTGATGGTCACCTACGCGCGCAAAAGAAGCCAGTCCGGGCAAAAAATTTTCAACTTCCAACTGATTAAAGGCATCATCGGCGACGCCGTGACGAACGTTCATGCCGCCCGCTCGCTCTGCCGGGAAGCCGCGCGCATGCGCGCCGAAAACCATCCGGACGCGATTGTGCAAACGACGATGGCGAAATATTTTTCCTCGGTAGCAGCCAACAAAGTTGCCGCCGATGCCGTTCAGGTGCTCGGCGCGAACGGCTGCTGCGATTTGTATCCGGTCGAGCGGCTTTTTCGCGAGGCGAAGATTTTGGAGATCATTGAAGGGTCTTCGCAAATTCAGCAGCAAATCATCGCCATGCACGGGGCGAACCGCTACTATCAGCCAAAAAGGATTACGGAAGTATGAAAAAAATAGATGCCAATCAAGTCAGCGACATCCTATCTCTCAGTCCGATGCAAGAAGGGATGCTGTTTCATTATTTGAAAGACCCGGACAGCTCCCTCTACTTTGAGCAAATCAGCTTGCATGTTTCCTCGGCTGTCCATCTCGCTGCGTTTCAACAGGCATGGCGGCACGTCGTCTCCGTCAACGAGATGCTGCGTGCCGTTTTTCGATGGGAAGGGGTCAAAGCGCCTCTTCTCCTCATCCTCAAAGAGCTGCCGGACTTTTTGCGCTATGTCGACGCATCCGCGCAAGCGCCAGCGGACCGCGACGCCTATGTGGACAAGCTGCTGGACGAAGATCGGGCCGACAAGTTCGATCTGCGCGAAGGCGCATTTCGCGTCAGCCTGTACAAATTGGGCGACGAGGACTACCAACTGATTTTGAGTCATCACCATATTTTGTTCGACGGGTGGAGCACGGGCATTCTGCTCGCTGAATTTATGGAAGCGTACCAGCAACTGCTGGAGCATCGCCAGCCGACCGTTCCGGCGAAACGAAAATTCAAGGATTTTATCAAGGCGATCAAGCAAAAAGACAAGACAGAGCAAGAAACATTTTGGACGACCTACCTGCAAGAAGTGAATCCGGTCTGGCTGCAAGAGATCATCCCGGCCAACCACGCTCGCGCAAGCAAGCACGCTGCAAAGAAAAAACAGGCCCGCCTGGACATCCCGCAATCGCTTCACGCGGAAATCAAGCGCCAGGGAAAGCATTCGATAAGTTGCTACCTGTACGGGGCATGGGCGTTGCTGCACTATTTTTATGCAGACAGCAAAGACGTCGTATTCGGAACGACCGTCTCGGGGAGAGAAGAGTCTTTCGATGGGATTGACGAGATCGTGGGCTTGTTCATCAACACGCTGCCGCTTCGCTTGGCGGTCGACCCGGATGAAACTCTCCAGGCATTTTTGGAGCGTGTGTTTGCTTCCATGAATGCCCGCAAGCATTATGGCTCCACTCCGTTGCGGGACATCAAAAAATACAGTGGATTGCCTTTTGAGAAAGAGCTGTTTGATACGGTACTCGTCATTGAAAATTATCCGCTTCAATCGCATTCGAATAATCGGAATTTCGTTATCGATTCCTTTTCATATAGAGAAGAAACCAATTATCCGCTCACGATCTTCATCACGCTGTGGGAGACGATCGAGCTTGTGGTCGACTACGACAGCCGGGTCTATAGCGAAGCGTTTGTGGAGGAGCTGTGCGCGCGCTACAAAATGATACTGTCATTTCTCGTGGAGCAGCCGCTCGCAACGATTCGCGCAGTTGACTTTTTGTTTCCCGCAGAAAAGCAGAAGCTGCTGGCGGAATGGGTGGATACGCAAGTCGCGTTGCCTGCGGGGAAAACCCTTCATCAGCTATTCGCGGAACAGGTGGAGAGAACGCCTGATCGCATCGCCCTGACCTGCGAAGGCCGCGCGCTCACGTATCGGCAGATTCATGAACAGGCGAACCAGTTGGCGAATTTGTTGCGGGAGGCGGGCGTGCAACCGAACCAGGTCGTGGGACTGTACATGGACAGGCGACCGGAGCTGGTGATTGCGCTGCTCGGCATTTTAAAATCCGGCGGCGCCTACTTGCCGCTGGAGCCGACGCTGCCGCTGGATCGCTGCTCGACGATGCTTGCCGACGCTTGTGCCGAAGTGGTCGTATCCGTCGGGAAATTTACGGGGGTGCTGGCTGAGCTGAAGGCCAAGTGCCCGCCATTTGAAACCGTTGTGTGCATGGATCAGGCAGACAGCGAAGCCGAGTACAGTCTCTCTGACATACAGCAACACGCGCGGGAACTGGCCGCCAGTCCCGCAACTCCGGGCGATCTGGCTTATGTGATCTATACGTCCGGCTCGACCGGAGTGCCCAAAGGGGTCATGATTTCGCATGAAAACGTCGTGAATTTTCTGTACGCCATGGAACGGGAAATCGGCTTTGAGCCTGAGCAGACCGTACTTGCGCTCGCTACGTATTCGTTTGATATTTTCGTGCTGGAGTCGTTGGCGCCGCTCTGCTGGGGAATGAAAATGGCCCTGGCAAGCGACGCGGTGCTCAAGGACCCGGAAGAGATCATGAAACTGATCGAAGCCGAAGGGGTAACGATTCTTCAGGCGACGCCGTCGCGGATGAAGCTGCTTGTGCAATCAGCGCGTGCCGGGAGCCTGCAACAACTGCAGAAGATTTTGATCGGCGGAGAAGCATTGCCGGAAGCGTTGTACAAAGCGTTGCGGGCGATCGTGAAGCAATCCATTTACAATGTGTACGGCCCGACCGAAACGACAGTATGGTCGACGATCCAGCGGCTGGAAGAGACGATTTGCATCGGCAAGCCGCTAGCCAATGTCGGCATCTACATTTTGTCGAATGAGAAAACGCTGCGCCCGCCCGGCTATCCGGGGGAGGTGTGCATCTTCGGAAAAGGGCTGGGAAAAGGCTACTTGAACAATCCGCTGCTCACTGCGGAAAAGTTCATAGCGAATCCGTTTCAGCCTGGGGAGCGGCTATACTGTACGGGTGATTACGCCTATTGGCTGCCGGATGGCACCTTGCAGTTTATCGGGCGAAAAGACGACCAGGTCAAAATTCGCGGACATCGCATAGAGCTTGCCGAGGTGGAAAGCGCCCTGAAAGATTTTCCCCCGGTCCAAGATGTCGTCGTCCTCGAAACAAAAGAAAAGAACGAGTCAGCGCTGGCTGCCTACGCGGTGGTCGACAGCAGCTTCAACTGGACGGCTTGCAAAGATTTTCTCAAGACCCGGCTGCCTCATTACGCGATTCCGGCTGCTTGCTACCGGATACAGGCCGTTCCGTACACCCGCAATTTGAAGGTGGATCGCAAAGCGTTGGTGCAGATGCAAAAAGAGCCGCTGCATTTTTTGGCAAGTACCGTCGAGCCGAAAAGCAATCTGGAAGCGAAGATCGCGGACGCATGGAAAAAAGTGCTGAACATCGAGCGGGTAGGGATACACGATCGGTTTTTTGATGTCGGCGGCGATTCGATCAACGTCATTGCCTTGTGCAATGAACTGAAAGCCGAAATGAACACGGTCGTCCCGGTCCAGACGATTTTCACCTATCCGACCGTTCACGAATTGGCGAACTACTTCCACGCCAAAGCAACAGGGGAGAGCCGCACTGCCAAGCCTCCAGCCGAAAAGCCCAAAGCGGCCAAGCTTCGCGCCGTGGACATTCAAGACACGGATGTCGCGATCATCGGAATGGCGGGGCGTTTTCCGGGAGCGGCTGACAAGGAGCAGTTTTGGCGCAATCTCATCAGCGGCAGTGAGGCGATCAAGTTTTACACCGATGACGAAATGCAGGTGCTCGGCATCGATCACGAGCTGTGGAATAACTCGCATTACGTCAAGGCGAAAGGAAAACTCGACGACATCGATTGCTTCGACGCCGATTTCTTCGGCTATACCGTAGCGGAAGCCGAGTGGATGGACCCGCAAATTCGCTTGTTGCACGAGTGCGCGTGGCACGCCCTGGAGGATGCGGGATACGAGCCGGAAGCGTATCCGGGCTCCATCGGTCTGTACGTCGGCTCCGCCTACAATATTTACTGGGTGCCGGAGACGTTTTCCCCGTCGCTGTACGCCTCCGAGCAATATCAAATTTATCACGTCAACAGCAACTCGTTTGCGACGCTGATCGCGTACCGGATGAATTTGCGCGGGCCGGCGATCACTGTCCAGGCAGCTTGTTCCACCTCGCTCGTGGCGATTGACCGGGCTTACAAAGACTTGCTGTTTGGCGACTGTGACATCGCCATTGCCGGGGCGGCTGCCGTTACTTTGCTCGATGAAGCCGGATACGTCCACCAGGAAGGAATGGTTTTATCCAAGGACGGCCATTGCCGCGCCTTTGACAAAAAAGCGACCGGGACTGTCACCGGAAACGGCGTCGGGCTTGTCGTGCTAAAACGTCTCAAGGATGCGCTGGCAGACGGCGATCATATTTACTCCGTTTTGAAGTCGACGGCGGTCAATAACGACGGAAACCGCAAAGTGGGCTATTCGGCTCCGAGCGCGGAAGGACAGGCGGCGGTCATTCAGAAAGCGATCGAACGGTCCGGGATCGGAGCTGCGCAGATTCATTATGTCGAAGCGCACGGGACGGGAACGGCATTGGGCGATCCGGTCGAAATCGAAGGGCTGAAACTGGCCTTCGATACGGACAAGAAAAATTACTGCGGGATCGGCTCCGTCAAAACAAATATCGGGCATCTGGAAGCGGCGGCAGGGATTGCCGGGCTGATGAAAACCTCGCTCGCGCTCAAAAACCGGATGATCCCGCCGACGATCAATTGTGAAGAGGTCAATGCGCAGATTGATTTCGAAAATTCTCCGTTTTACCTCAATACGCAGCTTCTCGATTTGCAAAAAGAAGACACGTTTCCGCTGCGGGCAGGCGTCAGCTCGTTTGGGCAGGGGGGCAGCAACGCTCATGTGATTTTGGAGGAAGCGCCGCCAGCGATCGGGACGCCCGCGAGCAGGCGGTATCAAATGATCGCGCTGTCCGCGCACAGCGAGGCTGCGTTGAAGGAGATGAAGGGGCGGATTCGCGAGACGTTCAAGCGCGACGACAGCATCCAGCTCGCCGATGTCGCCTATACGTTGAAGGTAGGGCGCAAACGTTTTTCGCACCGCTCTGTCTTGCTTTGCTCAGAGGTGAGAGAGGCGATTGAAATTTTGACCGAGAAAAACTCCCGCAAATCATGGGATTTCGTCGCCTCCGAGCAAACGCCTGCGGTTGTGTTCATGTTTTCGGGCCAGGGCGCGGAATACGTGAATATGGCTTTGGACCTGTACCGCCACGAGCCGCTTTTCCGCGCGAAGCTGGATGAATGCTTCGCGATTTTGCAAAAAATTTCGGGTGTCCGTTATCAGGGCTATTTGTATCCTGACCAGCCTGACGACCGGGCAGCGCGGGAGATACACAGGCAGAGCGTTTCCCAGCCGCTTCATTTTGCCATCGAGTATTCGTTGGCCTGGTTGCTGATGGAGTGGGGCGTTGCTCCGGCGAACATGATCGGGTACAGCATCGGCGAGTATGTCGCAGCGTGCCTGGCCGGGGTTTTCTCGTTGGAAGACGCCCTGTTTTTGACTTATCACAGAGGCCGGCTCATGGAAAAGCTTCCGGAAGGCGTCATGCTGACGGTTCCTTTGGCGGAAGGCGCTTTGCTTTCCATCCTGCCGCACGAACTGTCGATTGCAGCCGTGAACGAGGAATCGTGCATTGTCTCCGGGAGCAAGGAGGACATTGCCCGGTTTGAAGCGACGCTGAAGGCGCAAAAGGTCATTAGCATGCGGCTCGCGATTTCCCATGCCGGGCATTCCAACATGCTCGATGCGATGCTGAGCGAATTTAGCGAATGCGTTCACCATGTTTCGTTCCAGCAGCCCACTCTTCCGTTTGTCTCCAGCTTGACGGGCAATCCGGTTGCGCCTGCGGAAGCGGCCGATCCCGGCTACTGGGTGCGCCATTTGCGCGAGCCTGTCCGCTTTGTCGCCGGGTTGCAAAAGCTGGCGCAAAAGGAGCATACGCTGTTCATCGAGATCGGGCCGGGACGAAACTTATGTATGCTTGCGCAGCGCTTTGTGCGTCCGGAGCGCAAGCAAAAGCTGCTCGACACGATCCGGGTTGAACGCAAGCAGGTGGCGGACGACGAGCAGCTTGTAAAGACAGTGGCGCAATTGTGGCTGTACGGAGTCGACCTGGACTGGAAACGGTTTTACGGCGGTGAGCAGCGCAGAAGAGTTTCACTGCCGGGGTACCCGTTTGAGAAAAAGCGCTACTGGAACCATGCGTTTCGTTTTGACACCAGCCAGCTTGGCAAACGGGCGGGAGGCAAGCGGTTGGCAAATGCAGCGCTACAGTCCTCGGCATCGCTCTCGTCCACGTCCACGCATTCGCCTTCGCAGGAGGGATCGGGTGGACAAGCGGTTGAGTCGGTTCCAGTCGTTCATACGTTTGCGAGCGAAGAGGGGAGCGTGATCTCGCAGTTAGTCGGGGAGATCATCGGCGGGCCGAATGTAGGGGAAGACGAGGATTTGTTTGAAGCGGGATTTGACTCGCTCAAGGTCGTTTCGTTTATTTCCAAGCTTGCCGATGCGTTCCAGGTGCAACTGACGATGCAAGAGGTGTTCGCGCATCCGACGATCCGGGAGCTGGTGCCGCTCATTCGGCAAAAAGCGCCGCAGGCGGCCGTCGTCATCCCGAAAGCAGCGGAAGCGGCGTACTATCCGGTTTCGTCCCAGCAAAAACGGCTGTATGCGTTGCAGCAGTTTGACGAAACGAGCACGGCGTACAACATTCCGGGCGTGTTCCTGTTGCAAGGGGCTGTCGACCGGGAGCGGATGCAGGCTGCGTGCGAAGGCTTGCTGCGACGGCATGAGGCGTTGCGGACGTATTTTGAGTTGAATGGGCAGGAGTTGGTGCAGAAGATTGTTGCGGTTGAGGCTGTTCCGAGTGGTTCGGCTACTCCGACAGCCGCGCCCTTTACGCTGGAATGGTGGGAGATGCCAGGCGCGAGCGTAGAAGAAGCGCTAGCAGGCTTTATTCGCCCGTTTTCGCTGCACGAAGCGCCCTTGCTGCGGATTCGCCTGGTGAGCATAGGCACTGACCGCCACGTTTTGTTGATCGACATGCACCACATCATTTCCGACGGGCTGTCGATTGAACGGCTGGTCAGCGATTTCCTCGCTTATTACGACGGGCAGACGCTGGCGGAGCCGAAGCGGCAGTACAAAGACTTCGCCGTCTGGCAACAAAGCCGGGACGCCGCCGATTGGCAAACGGAAGCGGATTTCTGGCTGCAGCAGTACAAGGACGGCTACGAAACGCTCGATTTGCCGATCGACTACCGCCGTCCGCCGATCAAACATTTTGCTGGCGACCTGAGGCGGTTTGTCTGGACGGACGAGCAAGCCGCTGCGCTCCGCGAGTTTTGCCGCACGCAGCAGTTGACCCCGTACATGCTGCTGTTTGGTTGCTTTTCCATCCTCCTAGCCAAATACAGCGGACAGCAGGAAATCATCGTCGGAACTCCGGTTGGCGGCCGGATCGGCGCGGAAACCGAAGAGACGGTAGGGGCTTTTGTCAATACATTGGCGCTGCGCAGCTATCCGGCAGGGGAAAAGCGGGTACTTGACTACTTGCAGGAGCTGAAAGCGTATTGCCTGCAAGCGTTTGAGCACCAGACGTACCCGTTTGAAGAGCTGGTGCAGCAGGTGGAAAAAGAAAGGGACCTCAGCCGCAACCCGTTGTTTGACACGATGTTTGCGTGGGAACAACGGGATCGCAGCCAACTGCGCATTCGCGGGCTGGACGTGCAGCGTCAGGACATTCACAGCGGGATCGCCAAGTTTGACCTGATGCTGCAAGCGTGGGAAGAGCAAGGGCAGATCGGGTTTGCGCTGGAGTATGCGACATCGCTGTTTGCCGCCTCCACAGTGGAGCGGATGGGCCAGCATTACATGCAAATCGTCCAGGAGATTGTGCAGTCGCCGGAACAGCCGATCAAGGAGGTTCGCTTGATTTCCGCAGAGGAAGAACGCCTGCTGCGGGACGGCTTCAACCAGACGCACGTGGACGAGGACTGGAGCCAAAGCGTGGTGGCGCTCATCGAAGCGCAGGCAAGCGTGCGCGGCGACGAGGTGGCAGTCGTGTGCGAAGGGCAGAGACTGACTTATCGCGAGCTGAACGAACGGGCGAATCAGGTGGCGCGGTTCTTGCTTGAGCGTGGCTGCGCGAAAAACGAGATCGTCGGCATCATGGCAGAGCGCTCCGTGGCAATGATAATCGGGCTGTTGGCAATCGAAAAGGTAGGCGGAGCCTATTTGCCTATCGACCCTGCCACGCCAGCCGAGCGGATTCAGTATTTGTTTGAAGACAGCGGCATTCGCACCGTCCTCAGTCAAAGCCGCTTGGTCGATCAAGCGGCTTTTACAGGCGTTGCCGTCTACGATCTGGAAGACGAAGCGCAGTACGCCAGCTATGAACGCACGAACCCGGACGTACCGCTTCTGCCAGACGATTTGGCCTACGTACTCTACACATCCGGCTCCACCGGCCAGCCAAAAGGAGTCATGCTAACGCACGGCGGCATGTCGAACCGCTTGCGCTGGATGGCAGCGCATTACGGCATGGACGAAAACGAGGTCGTGCTGCAAAAGACGACCTACACGTTTGACGTCTCCGTCTGGGAGCTGTTTTTGCCGCTCATGATCGGTGGGGTGCTATGTTTCGCCAAGCCGGGCGGGGAAAAAGACCCGGAGTACCTCTATCGCCTGATCGACGAACAGCAGATAACGACGTTGCACTTTGTGCCGTCCATGCTGGCAGCGTTCCTCCACACCTTACCGGACGACGCTTCCTTTTCTCGTCTCAAGTGCTGCATATGCAGCGGCGAAGAGCTTAGCATCGAGGTGAAGGACCGCTTTTTCCGAAAAATGCCGGGGGTAGAGCTGCACAACTTGTACGGCCCCACCGAGGCGTCGATTGACGTAACCGCCTATGAAGTCCAGGCAGCCGATCGGCTCATTCCAATCGGCAAACCAGTAGCAAATACCCGTCTGTACATTATCACAGAAGAAGGCGGCCTTGCGCCGATTGGCGTGCCGGGAGAACTGTGCATCGCGGGCATCCAGGTGGCAAAAGGCTACCTCAACCGCCCCGAGCTGACGGCCGAAAAATTCAGGGAGCTGCCGCTGCTTCCCGGAGAGCGGCTGTACTTTACAGGCGACCTCGCCCGTTGGCTGGAAGACGGAAACATCGCCTATTTGGGTAGAAAAGATACCCAGATCAAGCTGCGCGGCTTCCGGATTGAGCTGGGAGAAATCGAGTCGGCGATCCAGTCCTATTCGGACCAGATTGAGACAGTGGCGGTGGTCAGCCAGGGAGCACAGGCGGAGAACAAGATGCTCTGCACCTATTTCAGCGCCGCAGAACCGATTGATTCAGCCCGGTTGCAGGCGTATTTGCAGCGGCATTTGCCCGTGTACATGGTGCCCGTGCATTACCGCCAGCTCGCAGCCCTGCCGCTTACGAGCAGCGGAAAAACAGACAGAAAGGCGCTTGCCCGCCTGCCGCTCAGCGCGGAAACAGAAAGAGCCGTACTACCCAAAACCGCGCTGGAGCAGCAACTGTCGCTGATCTGGAAAGAAGTGCTGCAAATCGAGAAGCTCAGCATTCGGGACGACTTTTTCCAGCTCGGAGGCAACTCGCTCAGCGTCATCCATTTGCACAAGCTGCTGACGGAGCAGATCGACCCGGACATTTCGATCGCCAATCTGTACAGGTATCGCACCATCGAATCGTTCCTGGCCTACGCAAGCCACAAGGCGCACACAGACAAGGCGCAGGCCGTTGCCGCACCAGAGCGAAAAGAACGGTTGGCCCAGGGCAATGCGAAACGATCACAGCGATTATCAAAAAGAAAAGGGATAAACAAGGATGAGTAAACAACAAAACGGACTTGAAATTGCCATTATTGGCATGGCGGGAAGATTTCCGGGAGCGGCGGACATCGCGGGCTTTTGGAGCAATCTGGTCAATGGCAAAGAAGCCATCACGTTTTTCTCCCGCGAGGAGCTGGAAAAAAGCGGCATCGATCCGGAGCTTGTGGCCCGTCCAGACTACGTTCCGGCAAAAGGCTACCTGGAGAACAGCGAATATTTTGACGCTTCCTTTTTTCACTATTCACCGCTTGAAGCCGAGGTCATGGACCCGCAAGTTCGCCTTTTTCACGAATGCGTCTGGGAAGCGCTGGAGGATGCGGGCTATTGCCCCGACACGTATCCAGGGTTGATCGGCCTGTACGCAGGAGCTGCCAGCAGTCTGTACTGGCAGTCCCTCGCGTTTTTGTCCGAGAGCGCCCAACTGCTCGGTCCGTTTGCGGCCAACCAGCTTGCGAACAAAGATTTCATGTCGATGCAGATCGCCCATCGGCTCAATTTGAAAGGGCCTTCCATCACCGTCAACACAGCGTGCTCCACATCGCTCGTCGCCGTCCACCTTGCCGCGCAGGCATTGCTCAACGGCGAGTGCGACCTTGCTCTGGCCGGGGGTGTCAGCGTCTCTTTGCCGTTGAAGTCCGGCTATCAGTATCAGGAGGGCATGATTTTGTCACCGGATGGACACTGCAAGCCGTTTGACGAAAACAGTCAGGGGTCAGTGCCAGGCAATGGAGCCGGGGTTGTCGTTTTGAAGCGCTATGAAGAAGCATTCGCTGACGGGGATCACATTTATGCGCTCATCAAAGGCTCCGCGATCAACAACGACGGGGACCGGAAAAGCGCCTACACGGCTCCGAGTGTGGAAGGGCAAGCGGAAGTGATCCAGGCGGCCCAGCAACTGGCCGAAGTAGATTTTGCCGACATTCACTTCGTCGAAACACACGGCACAGGCACTGTTCTCGGCGACCCGATCGAGCTGGAAGCATTGCGCACCGCTTTTGCCAGCGCAGAAGGCGTGTGCCGGATCGGCTCGGTCAAGTCGAACATCGGCCATCTCGATGCAGCAGCAGGGGTGGCGGGGCTTATCAAGGCAACGCTCAGTCTGCAACATAAACTGTTGCCGCCAACGTTGCACTTTCAAAAGCTGAATCCGAAAATCGACTTGTCGGATTCGCCCTTTGTCGTGAGCGCCCAGCGGTTCGATTTATCCACCGTCAACGACACGTTGCGGGCCGGGGTAAGCTCCTTCGGGATTGGGGGCACGAATGCGCATGTCATCCTGGAAGAAGCCCCGCCCATGCCCAAGTCCGCAAAGGGCAGAGGCTCGCAGCTCATCCTGCTTTCGGCCAAAAGCGAAAGCGCCCTGGACCAGTCTACGCGGAAATTGGCCGACTACATCCGCCAAAATCCGGATGTGTCTTTGCCTGATCTGGCGTTTACGCTCCAGGTTGGAAGAAAAGCATTCGAGCACAGACGGTTTGTCGTCGCCAGCCACGCGGATGAACTGGCTGAGATTTTACAGTCGGTTGGAAACGAAAAAGGGAAGCGCTCGCGGAAGCTGTTTACAAGCGCTGTCGAGCATGCGGACAAAAAAATCGTCTTCCTGTTTCCGGGGCTTGGCAATCAGTACGTCGAGATGGGGCTTGGCTTGTACCGCTCCGAGCCATTGTTCCGTAAAGAGCTCGATCACTGCTTTGCGATACTCGACCGTTACCTCGATGTGCCCGGCAAAGCGTGGCTTTATCCGCAAGCAGATCACGAGCAAGCGAGGCAAAAAATCAGGCAGATTGACGTCAGCCAGCTTGTGGTCTTCCTTTTCGAATACGCTCTCGGCAAATACTTGATAGAACTCGGCGTCAAGCCCGCTGCCATGATCGGCTATAGCTTCGGGGAGTTTGCGGCCGCTTGCCTGGCAGGGGTGTTTGCGCTGGAAGACGCCATTCGCGTCATCATCCGCAGAGGCCAGCTTATCAAAGAGACCGGGGAAGGGGCCATGCTGAGCGTCCCGCTGACAGAAGCAGAGCTTTTGCCATTGCTTCCGGATACGCTCTCGCTGTGCATCGTCAACGGTCCGTCGTGCGTAGTCGGGGGAACGAAAGAAGCGGTGGAGCAGTTTGAGGAACAGTTGAAGGCGCGAAAACAGATCGGCATTCGCCTGGACACGGCCCATGCGCTGCACTCCGCTTTAATGGAGCCGATCAGGCAGGCATTTGAGGAGGAGATGAGGAAATTTCCGTTGCACCCGCCGCACATCCCGTTTATTTCCAACATGACCGGGGAGTGGATTACGGCCGAGCAGGCAACAGACCCTGGCTACTGGGCGAGACAGTTGACCGACCCGATCCGTTTTGCCTGCGGCTTGCAGCGAATTTTGCAGGAAGAAGACGCGCTGACGTTTCTCGAAGTGGGGCCAGACCGAAATTTGAGCGCGCTATTGCGCTATTTTGTCCACCGCGACTCGGCGCATACGATTCTCAATATCATTAGCAACCCGCAGGAAAAAGTAGACGACCTGTACTACTTGCAGACCCGTTTGGGCCAACTGTGGGGAGCGGGCCACACCATCGACTGGACGAAGCTGTACGCGTCGGAAAAGCGCAATCGGCTGTCCTTGCCGACCTATCCGTTTGAGCGCGCCTATCATTGGCTGGACGGCAATCCGTTCCACATGCTGCGCGACAAGCAGCCGCCCGCGAAAAAGAAGCTGCAAAAGAAGCCGCACATCGAGGACTGGTTTTACGTGCCGCTTTGGCAGCAAAAAGTATGCCCGCCTGTCGCCAAGCTGCCAGCGCAACAGACATATCTCGTCTTCGCCAATCGCGATTCGTTCAGCGACGAAGTGATTCGCGAGCTGTCGTCTGCCGGACAGGCTCTGATCGCCGTCTACAGCGGCGCGGAATTTGCCGGGGAAGGCGCGGGCGGTCAACGATATACGGTCAACCCCGATTCGCCCGCTGACTACGCCAGCCTTTTTGCCAGCCTGGCAGAGCAAAACGTGCGTGTCGATCATGTGCTTCATTTGTGGAATGCCGGACAAAAGCCGAGCGCCCCGCTGGATGGGTTTGCCTTGCATAAAACGCAGCAGACAGGCTTTTACAGCGTGATGCACATTGCCCGGGGCTTGCAGCGCCTGGACAGGCACAAAGGCGTGCGCATGGCTGTCGTGACGAATGAAGCGGTGGCCGTGACCGGACAGGAGACGCTGTTCCCGGAGCACGCTCCGCTGATTGGGCTGGGCCATGTCATTCCCCAAGAAATGCAAAACATCCGCCAGCTAACCGTCGATATTTCGGCCGCCGAGATCGAAGCTGCGGGGGCTGCCAGACAGCTTGCCCGGATGCTGCTGGAAGAGCTTGCTTACGCTTCCACTTCCACAGATCGGTTGGTCGCTTATCGCCATTTCCAGCGCTGGGTTCCGTGCTATCAGCCCGTCAAGCTGACGGAGCAAGAAGCAGAGCCTTTTCGCCAAAACGGTGTATATGTGATTACCGGGGGAGCAGGCATGATCGGCTGGATGATCGGCAGCTATTTAGCCAAGCATTATCAGGCGACGATTGCGATTGTTCAACGGTCGTTCCCGCTGAAGCAGGAGTGGGAGGCGTGGCTGGCGGAGCACGGAGAAAACGACCCGCGCAGCATGCGCATCCGCGAGCTGATCGCAGCCGAGCGGCAAGGAGCGACTATCGAAGTTTACCGGGCGCAAGTCGATGACTACCTGCAAATGTCTGAGACGATAGCCAAAATCACAGCGGCGCACGGGGCGATTCACGGCGTCTTCCATTGTGCAGCAAACATGGGCGATCAGTTTTTCCATGCGCTTGACCAGTTGGACGAAGAGCTGTGCCAGGCGATTTTTCAGCCGAAAATGGACGGGGTGCTCGTCCTCGATCAAGTGTTGGAACAAACATCGCTTGACTTTTGTCTGCTGATGTCCTCGACAGCGTCCGTGCTCGGCGGGTACGGCTTTGCGGCGTATGCGGCGGCGAATGTGTTCATGGATGCCTACACGGTCAAGCGAAACAGGCAGCGCAGCGTGAAGTGGAAAACGATTAACTGGGAAGCATGGCAAAGCCGCGAAAAAGCGGCGGCGTACCAGTCTTCCATCGGCGACCTGGCTATGACGCCGGAAGAAGGGATCGAGGCGCTCCGCAGAGTATTGGCAGTCGACCGCTACCACCATCTCGTGCACTCCCCCGGTGATTTGGAAGCGCGGCTGGACCAGTGGATTCGCTTCGTGGAGCAGCCCGCGGAAAAGGCCGATGCCGCGATGCCGAAAAGCGCCCGGCAAAAACGGAAAAGCAGTTCCGCGATGGTCGAGTATGAACAGCCGTCCACTTTGATCGAACAACGAATCGCCGAAATTTGGGAGACGTTTTTAGGGATTCAGGAGATCAGCACAAACGACAACTTTTTTGAACTCGGCGCTACTTCGTTAACGTTGATTCGGATCAAATCGCTTTTGGAGGAAGAGTTCCAGAAGCCAATCCCGATTGTGGACCTGTTTGCCAATCCGACGATTGCCAGCTTGGCGAAAAGCATCCAGTCCGATGAAACCGGGCCGGACGATGCAGGCGAGGCAAACAGGCAGAAGGAGCGGGAAGTCGCCGGAAGGGAGCTTTTGGCCAGACAAGCCGAGCTGAGAAAGAGAGAGTAAGCCAACGATGGGCATGTAAACGGCCTGGTCCATTTCCCCATTAACCAAAAAGGTGATTAACTGTGAACGCACTCTTAGCTATCCATCCCATCCACCACGATTCGCGAAACTGCAAGGAGGACACCATCGTTTCCGTCGCCACCTGGTGGAAGCGCGATTACGCCTTGATGTTTTTGGAATCGTGGGGATTTACTTTTGACCGCACGCAATGGCAGCGAACAGGGAAGCTGTACCAGAGCATTACACCAGGAATCGGAGACATGTTGAACTTGCTCAAGCACTTGCACGGCATCGAAATCGTGGTGAAAGGGAATGCATCCTGGCAGGACACGGTCGCTTTGGTGGAGAGCGAGCTGCAAGCATCAAGACCGGTCGCCATTGATCTGGATTCCTATTACTGCCCGTGGAGCCACGGCTATCAGAAATACCATTCGCTTCATACGTGCCTGATCGTAGGCGAAGACAAGGCCAATCAGCGTTATACGCTGGTGGACTGCTTTTACGAACGGCAAAACGTAACGATTGCGATAGCAGATTGTTTTCGCCACGAGTGCAGAGGGATCGCGCTGTTTCGCAAGCTGCCGGATAGCGAGCAAGTTTTCTGCTGGAAACAGACGATCCTGTATGCGTTGAAGCAGACGCTGTATCGAGAGCACGAGCAGCACGCCTTCGCGCAGATGAGAGAATTTGCCGATGTTTTGCAGCAGTTGCCAACCGTCGCCGGCGAGTTTGCCGAAGCGCCGCAAGTGTGGATGTCGCCGTTGCTGTCCGTTTTGCACGCGATCAGCAACGGCCGCAAACATTTTGCAACCGCCTTAGAGTACGTGAGCGACCGGTACGACGTAGACAGCCTTGCTCCGTTGATTCACGACTTGTCCTACTCGGCGGCTCAATGGAGCACGGTGCTGTCGATGCTGACGAAAGCGTACTACCAATCGGGCGATAGCGCGCTGATTCAGCGAGCGGCGAATAAAATCCGGACGGTTGCCGAACTGGAGGAAAAGGTGGCCAACCAGTTGCAAAACATTTGCGAAGAGAGGCTGCCCGATCAGCGAGCGGCAGACAGGCGCGAGCAGGCGAAAGCCGGGGCCGACTACAGCCAGATGACATTCGTCGACCTGTCTGCTCATTGCAATAACAAAGGCTTCAGCCGCTTGGCCGATCCTGCGTGCCCCGCCGACTTGACGCTGATGGGCGAAGTATTTTTGCTGGAGGATATGCCCGATCAGCCGCTATGGCATGTAAACGGGGTGCCGTTTTCTTTGCCCGCGCTTGTGGAAAAGCAAAACGACAATATTTCTTGCGCCGGGCAAGAGCTGCCCATCCCGGAAGGCCACTATGCGAGCCTGTTGATCCTGGGCTGCTCAGAGTGCGGGAGCTACACGGAGCGCATCGAAATGGGCTACGAAGACAACGCCGTCAGCTACATTCCGCTCCAATTTACCGACTGGTGCATGGAACCGATTTTCGGGGAAACGACGGCATGGGTAGGAAAAGGCGCGGTACGCCGAGAGGGAAGGGTGGAACGGCTTGATTTTCCGGTCAGGCTGCTGGTGCAGCAATACTATTTGAACCAGAGCCGAAAGCTGCAGCGCATCAAGTTGCCGGATTGCCCCAACATACATATATTTGCCATGACCTTGATGGCAAAAGGATAAGCATCGCTTGCATAACCGACTCTCCTGGATAGACAAGCGGCGTCGCGTTTGCCCGCCGCCGGGAAGCCGCGAGGAACAAAAAACCGGGAGCAAAGGAGGGGAACCATGAACGAGAACGCAAAAACAGGCTTGGAAGTCGCCATCATCGGGATGTCGGGCGCTTTTCCGGGCGCGAAAAATCTCGAGCAATTTTTTCATAATGTGAAAAACGGTGTGGAGAGCATCTCCTTTTTTTCAGAAAAAGAACTGGAAGAAGCGGGCGTAGCGGCAGAGGCGTACAAAGCGAAAAACTTCGTCAACGCCAAAGGTCACCTGGAAGAGAGCGACTATTTTGACAACAACTTTTTTGGCTACACCCCGAACGAAGCCCAATATATGGACCCGCAGACCCGCTTGCTGCACGAGCATACGTGGAAAGCGCTGGAGGACGCGGGTTATCCGCCAGGTACGACCGATGACGCTGTCGGCGTCTACGTCGGAGGGCGCCCTCATTTTCGCTGGGAGGCGCTGTCCATGTCTGTAGGCTCGCACAACGGAGCCGAGGAGTTTGAAATCGCCCACCTGAACGACAAAGATTTGATGAGCACGAGAGTGTCCTATAAGCTGCATCTGACGGGGCCGAGCTATACGCTGTTCACGGCGTGCTCCACGTCATTGGTCGCCGTGCACGTAGCCTGCCAGGGCGTGCTCAGCGGGGAATGCGATCTCGCGGTAGCTGGCGGCGTCTCCGTTACGAGCCCGCTAAAAAACGGGTATGTCTATCAGGAAGGGATGATTTTGTCATCCGATGGCCATTGCCGCGCCTTTGATGCCGAGTCCAGCGGAACGGTGGTGGGCAACGGGATCGGACTGGTGATTTTGAAGCGTCTGGACGATGCCTTGCGCGATCGCGACCACATATACGCGGTCATTAAAGGAAGCGCGATCAATAACGATGGCAACCGCAAAGTCGGGTACACCGCTCCAAGCGTAGACGGGCAGGTGGAGGTGATTCGCGCCGCTCATCGGGTAGCGAGAGTAGACCCGGCGACGATCGGCTATGTCGAGGCGCACGGAACCGGGACAGCGTTGGGCGATCCGATCGAAGTCAAAGCGCTGACTCGCGCTTTTCAGACAGGAAGAAAAAATTACTGCGGGCTTGGCTCCGTCAAAACCAATATCGGGCACCTGGACAGTGCGGCGGGGATCGCCGGATTGATAAAGACGGTGCTCGCACTCGACAACAAATGCTTGCCGCCTACCTTGCACGTTTCCAGGCCGAATCAAAACCTCGAGCTGGAAAATACGCCCTTTTTTCTGGTCGATCAGGCGACAGCCTGGGTCCGGCCTGAAGGCCCGTTGCGAGCGGGGGTCAGCTCGTTTGGCGTGGGCGGAACGAATGCGCACGTCGTGCTGGAAGAAGCGCCCGCGAGCGGCAGCTCGCGGTCCCGGACGCAGGAGAGCAGGCTGCTCGTATTTTCCGCAAAGAGCGAAGCAGAGCTGGAGCGTGCGACGGACGACTTTGTAGCTTTTGTCAAGCAGCATCCGGGTGCCGACCTTGCCGACATCGCCTACACGCTGCAAATGGGCCGGGCGCCTTTTTCCTATCGGCGCTATGTGGCTTGCCGCGCCATGGCAGATGCTTGCGCCGCTCTTGCGCAAAACAGGCCGCAAGCTTTTGGGCTGGCGAAAAAGGCGGTCCCGCCGATTGCGTTTGTGTTCTCCGAACTGGGCGCAGAGGAAGCGGCTTTGCTGTACCGAGCGGGCTTGCAGAGCGCGTATTGCCGGGACGAATTTGCAGCGTTGCTGCAGCAGGCAAGCGAGGCAGTGGGGACTGCTGGCGCGCAGTTGCTCGATGCTTTCTCTGCGCGCGGGCAGATGATGTCCTTTCTGTTCCAACTGGCCGCAGCCAAATGGTTGCAGCGCATCGGAGTACAGCCCGCTGCAGTCGCGGGAGCGGGCAGCGGCGAGTATGTGGCTGCTTGTCTCGCCGGTGTCTTCTCCGTAGAAGAGGCGCTGACGCTTGTGGAAAAAAGGGGAGAGCTCCTGGAAGAACTGAGCGGAAGCGAAGGCGATCTGTTCTTGCTGGAAGCTCTCCAGGCCGAGTTGTTTGACGCTTTTCGCTCCGTCCAGCTCTCGTTGCCGTCTGTTCCGGTCGTGTCCTGCGCGGCGGGGAAAACGGTTTCCCGCGAAGTGACGATCCCGGACTACTGGGTGAACCGCCTCGGACAAGGCGAGGCAGAAAGCGAGACGCTTGGGGCCTGGCAAGAAGCAGCCGACGGGATGGAACAGCTACGGTTTGGCCGAGCGAAAAAAGCTGCCGGGGACGTGCGGACAGCGGCGGAAGCCGATAGCGCGTCCGGCGTGCTGTCTCTCGTAGCAGGCCCGGCCGATATCGAGCAGCGCCTTCTTGAAGCGATCGGCCACTTTTGGTCAAAAGGCTGCCCGATCAAATGGGCCGAGTTGAACAAGCATCTTAGCCAAGCGCGCGTCTCGCTTCCTACGTATCCGTTTACGCGCAAAAATTACGGAGTAGACGCCGAGCAGCTCAAACAACTGACTCATCTGCTGCAAGGTCAAGCGCGCGTTCAGGTTCATCCGCAAGCAGACGGCGCGACCGTCAAGCAGAACAGCGCAGACTGGCTGTACATTCCGTCATGGACGCGCTCAGACGGCGGCGAGGCTGCACGGGAGCTTGCGCCTTGTCTTGTTCTCGTGTTCGCTACCCAAGATGCTGCCGTCATCCGCTGGATCGCGCAAATCGAGGCCGCGGGCCACGCCGTCGTCCGTGTCGAAGCGGGCGAGGGCTTCGCGCAGAAGGAAGCCGCCTATACGGTAAACCCGGACGATCGCGACGATCTGGTCAAGCTGTTGGAAACGCTGGCGCTTCCCGCAGACAAGCCGCTGAAGATCGTGCATTTCTGGTGCTACGGACAGCAGGCGGACGCTACTAGCCCCAAGCGGGCGGCACAGCAATGGAATCGGCTCGGCTACCACACCTTGTTGAACCTGGCGCGAGCCATCGGACAGCTTCGGCTCCAGCAAACGATTGCGGTCGATATCGTCACGAGCGACGTGTTTGAAGTGATTGGAGACGAGGCGGTCGAACCCGCCAAAGCGACATTGCTCGGTCCGGTACGCGTCATTCCGAAAGAGTACGAAAACATGACGTGCAGGCTGATCGACGCCGACCGCCGCGAGAGTGAGCGCGTCGGCCGCCTGCTGTTGCAACAGTCCGACGGCGGGGAGGACTTCGCTGACTTGCTCGCCGTCCGCCATGCGTACATCTGGGAGCCTGCCTTCAAGCAGGTTCATCTGCCTGCCTCTGCTTCCACGGCTTCGCAGCGCCTCAAGCACGGGGGAGTTTACGTCATTACCGGGGGCCTGGGCGCGATCGGGTTGCATGTAGCCAAATTTTTGGCGGAAAAGTACCACGCGACGCTTATCCTCATCAACCGCTCGCACTTTTTGCCGGAAGCGGAATGGGACTTGTGGCGCACGCTCCACGGCGAGGACGATCCGCTTAGCCAAAAAATTGCGCTACTGCGGGAATTGCAGGCTTCCGCGAAGCAGCTTTGCTTGCATCAGGCCAATATTGCCGATGAAGCGCAAGTGTTGCGCATTTTCAGCCAGATCGTGGAGGAGCATGCGTCAATCGACGGCGTCATCCATATCGCGGGCGTTCCCGACGGGGCCGTCATCCAGCGCAGAACGAGCGAACTGGACGAGGCTGTGTTTGCGAC
Organism: Brevibacillus sp. NSP2.1; assembly: GCF_000470975.2. Lineage (NCBI taxonomy): Bacteria > Bacillati > Bacillota > Bacilli > Caryophanales > Paenibacillaceae > Brevibacillus > Brevibacillus sp. NSP2.1. The sequence goes on from NZ_CP048274.1 coordinate 2,718,496, forward strand.
AAAAGTGTACGGAACGGTCGCCCTGCAAAAAGCGATCGAGCAATGGGCGCCCTCTATCGACTTTTTGCTGCTCTTTTCCTCGTTAAGCTCGGTCATCGCTCCGCCTGCGCAAGTAGCGTACAGCGCGGCGAATGCCTTTTTGGACGCATTTGCCCTGACCAATACGAGAAAGGGCGTGTTCACCCAGGCGATCAACTGGGATGCGTGGGAAAACACCGGAATGGCCAGCCTCTCATCGGCATTTCGGCCGGACAGCTCCGCGCTTCCCGGCATTTCGTACCGTCCGTCGGAGCACCCGTTTTTCCGGTATGTCGTGCAAGAAAACAAAGGGCGCACGACGTTTTTGTCTCATTTTCAGGCGAGCCGAGACTGGATGTTGGCCGAGCATCGGGTAGGAGACAGAGCCGTGCTGCCGGGAACTTGCTATGTGGAAATGGCCTGCGCCGCCTACGAAGCGCTTCATCCCGAGCTGGCAACCGATTTGCGGCTTCAGGACGTGTTCTTTTTGGCGCCGCTTCTTGTCGCCGATGATGCCGCTGTGCATGTGCGAACGGTGCTGTTGCCGGATGACAAAGGCTATCGGTTTACTGTGGAAAGCCGCACGGACGCAGCAAACGGCAACTGGACTATCCATGCTCGCGGCTATGTAGGCGCGGGACAGAGCGAGACGCGGGACTATCAGCTCGCGGCCATTCGCGCTGGCTGCGCTCAAAGCGAGTACGGCCCAAGCGACTACAACAGCCTGCGCGACAGCCAGTTTACGTACGGGCCGCGCTGGAACAGCTATCGCCGGGGAACATTTACCGCACAGCAAGGGCTGTCGCAGATTGAACTGCCAGCGGAATTTGCGGACGATACCGCCACCTATCGTTTTCATCCGGCGATCATCGACGTGGCGCTCGTTTACATGAATCGGGCGGAAACGGCTGGCGGCCCATACGTACCGTTTGCCTACAAAAGCATTGCCATTCACGGCAGCGTGCCGGAAAACGTGTACAGTCATATTCGCTTGCGGACAGCCGCTTCGCCGGACAGCAAAATCGTCGAGTTCGACCTGACGATAATGGATGAACAGGGACGGGGGATCGTGGAAATCGAAGGCTACCAGGTGGCGGCCGTCTCGGCACAACAGCCGGACAGGGACAGCGCGGGGATCGAGCAGCCGCAGTTGCAGGCGAAAACGGCTTCTTTACAGGCAGAGGATGAGGCAGCGCTCGCCACTCCAGCCCCGTCTTTGACGGTGGAGGAAGGACTGCGGCTGCTCGATACGGCGCTCGCCGCCAGTTACAGCCAGCTACTCGTCTCGACCGTCGATTTGCCTGCGCGGCTTTTGGCGTACAAGCGCCAGCGGGTGAGCGCATTGGCCGAAAGCGGCGGACAATCTGCTGATGAGCCGCAGAATGCCAGCAAGCCGAGCCTGTCGCTTGCGGAAGCGGAAAAGCTGATCGCGGACATTTGGCAGGCGATCCTGGGCCACGAGCGCATTGCCCGCGACGACGACTTTTTTGAGCTTGGCGGAGACTCGCTGAAAGTGTTGACGGTTGCCGAGCGGCTGTACCAGGCCAGCAGCATCAAAATTCCGATCGCGGTCTTCTTCCAGTCAACGACCGTCGAGAATCTGGCCCGCTACATGGCAGATACGCACGATGAAGAACAAGCGTACGCGGCGATTCCAAAAGCTGCGCCGCAAGCGTACTACCCGTTGTCGTCGGCGCAAAAGCGGCTCTATTTTCAGCAGCAAGTCCAGCCGGATAACGTCGCGTACAACATTCCGGAAATCACCTACATGGAAGGGGATTTCGACCTGGACAGGCTGCAAGCCGCCTTTAGGCAGGTCATTTGTCGGCACGCCATTTTGCGTACGGGCTTTGACATCATCGAGGGCGAGATGGTGCAGCGCATTGCCGACGAGGTCGATTTTCAAGTGGAGTACAGAGAGCTGGCCGAAGCGGACGTACAGCAGACAGTTCGGCAGTTTATGCAGCCTTTTGACTTGCGGCAGCCGCCCCTGATGCGGGTAAAGGTCGTCCGATACGCCGCGCAAAAATATGTATGGCTGTTCGACATTCACCATATCGTTGCCGACAATATCTCGGTTGCGATTTTGCAAAACGAGTTGATCCATTTCTACAATGACGAGCCGGAAGCGCTTGACCCCGTCACACTGGAATATGTCGATTTTGTCGCGTGGCAAAACGAACGGATTCAGCGCGGAGACTACGACAAGCAAACCGCATACTGGCTTATGCAACTGTCGGGGAAGCTGCCGGAAGTCCTTCTCCCGACTGATTTCCCCCGCCCGTCTGTGCTGAGCTATCGCGGCGACATTTATCCGTTCCATTTGGAAAAAGAGACGACCGCCAAGCTGAAAGAAGCGATGAAGCGCAGCACGACCACCTTGTTTATGAACATGCTCGCGATCTTCCACGTCTTGCTGCACAAATATACGGGGCAAGAGGAAGTCGTCATCGGAGCGAGTCTCGCCGGAAGAAATCACGCGGATCTCGCAAAAATGGTCGGGATGTTCGCGAATGTGCTGCCGTTTTATTCGCGGCTTGCGCCAGACGTTGCGTTTGGCGATTACGTCAGCGAAGTAAAAGCAAACAGCTTGCAGTTGTTCGAGAATCAGGACGTGCAGTTTGAGATTTTGGTGGAGCAACTCGGATTGACTCATCAGCTTAGCGCCCATCCGCTGTTTACGGTCATGCTCGTGCTGCCGGATTTCAAGCCTGCCGAAGTGACGATGAAGGGGCTTACGCTGAAATCGTACCCGTTCCGCAACCCTTCCTCGAAATTCGACCTGACTTTGTGGGTGTACGACTACGACAGCAGCATCGAACTGCGCATGGAATATTCGACCGATTTGTTTACGCGTAAAACAATCCAGACGATGAGCGAACATTTTCTCGCCATTGCCAAGCAAGTGGCCGACAACCCGGACGTGCGGGTCAAAGACATCGTTTTGGATACAGGACTGGCCAAAGCAGCAGCAGTAGCGCTGCTGGATGACGGAGACGATTTTGCCTTTTGAGCAATCGAGAGCATAGGGGTGGTAGCGCATGGGAGGTCATTTCTATACGAACGTGTCGTATTTGAATGACGTGTTTAAACAAGAATACGAGTATTGGCAAAACAAGCTCGCGGGCGCAGCAGAGAAAAGCCGTTTTTTTGACGGCGGGCGCGAGCGGGCAGCGGGCGCGCTAGGCATGGAGACGGTTGAATGTTTCCTCCCGACGGATTGCGCCAGTCGGCTGGTGCAAATCAGCAACCGCTCCGACGCCAGATTGCACGTGTTGCTTTTGGCCTATACGGCGGTGTTGCTGATGAAGCATACGGGACAGACGGATATCGTGCTCGGCACGAGCATCTACCGCCAGCAAGCGGAGGAAGAGTTTATCAATACCGTGCTGCCGATCCGGATTCCGCTCACGAACGAAATGCGGCTGCTTGACGTGATGACGAGCGTCAGGCAAACCGTTTCCGAGGCGATCGCGCATCAAAACTACCCGATTGAGCTGATCTTGAAAAATGCGCAGCAGCCAGCGGATTTTTTGGATGTCTCCGTCATGTTGGCGAACATTCAGGAGCTGTCGTACCTGGAGCGAGCTTCGTCCCGGCTCATTTTCGCTTTTGACAGGCAGCACGAGGCGCTGAGCCTTCGTGTCCACTACCATGCTTCGCTCTGCGAACAAGCGCAGATCGCAAGACTGGTGGAGCAGTTTGCGCTGTTGTTGGAACATTCCCTCGACAATCCGCGCGTGCCGCTCTGCGAGCTTTCGATCCTCACCGCGCAGGAGCAGGAGCTTCTCGCGCGGATCAATCAGACGGCGGCGCGGTTTCCGGAAGCGGCGACGATTTCCTCGCTTTTTGAGCAAGCGGTGCAAGCTCATCCGCAGCACGCCGCTGTCGTGTATGAACAAGAACGGCTGTCGTATGAACAGCTCAATCAAAAAGCGAATCGACTGGCGCATTGTTTACGCGAGCGGGGAGTGACCGCCGAAACGATTGTCGCCGTGCTGCTGCCGCCTTCCGTGGACATGATCGTGGCGATTGTCGCCGTCTTGAAGGCGGGCGGCGCGTATTTGCCGATCGACCCGGATCTTCCTGCGCACAGAGTGGCGTATATGCAAATAGACAGCCAGGCGGCCTATCTGGTGACGCTAAAATCGCAAACCGGGGTCGACAGCTTTGGTCACGTGATCTACGTCGACGACGAACGGCTGCATGATTATTCGACCGCCAATCTGGAGCCGATCCATCAGCCGAACCAGTTGGCTTACATTATTTACACGTCGGGAACGACAGGCAACCCTAAAGGCGTTATGATCGAACACAAAAATGTAGTTCGGCTGTTTTTTCACGAGAACAACCGCTTTGCTTTTACTTGCGACGACACGTGGGTGCTGTTTCACTCGTTCGGCTTCGATTTTTCCGTTTGGGAAATATTCGGAGCTTTACTGCACGGAGGCAAGCTTGTGGTGCTGCCGAACTTGCTGAAGCGGGATTATCGGCAACTGGTGCAGCGGTTGCGAGCCGAGCAGGTGACGGTCTGGAACCAGACACCTTCCTCTTTTTACCAGTTTATCGAAGAAGAACGAAAACAGCCTGATTCAGCCCTTTGCTTGCGCTACGTCATTTTTGGCGGAGAGCCGCTCTTGCCTGCCAAGCTTGCGGCGTGGCACGACAAATATCCCGATACGAAGCTCATCAACATGTACGGCATCACAGAGACGACGGTCCATACGACGTACAAGGAAATAACCGCGGAGCAGATTCGCTCGAATGACAAGCGGATCGGCGTTCCTTTTTCCACCGTTCACTTGCACATTTTGAACAGGCAAGGGGACGTCGTGCCCATCGGTGTCGTCGGGGAAATTTGCATCGGCGGCGAAGGAGTCGCGCGTGGCTATTTGAACAAACCCGAATTGACAAAAGAGCGGTTTCAGCTCTGCCAGATTGGCGGCCGGATGCAGCGGCTTTACCGCTCCGGCGACTTGGGCAGGTACTTGCCCGACGGAGAAGTGGAGTACATCGGGCGCCGCGACAAGCAGGTGAAAATTCGCGGGTATCGCATTGAGCTGGATGAAGTGCGCGCCCACCTGCTGACGATGCCGGGCATTCAGGAGGCCGTCGTTATGGCGCGGGAAATCGAGGAAAACAGCAAAGTCATTTGCGCCTACGTGGTGATGAAGGAAGGACAGACAGAACGGTTCGATCCGGTGGAAATCAGGCAATACATGCAAACGCGCGTCGCCGACTACATGATTCCGTCCTTTCTCTTTTTGCTGGAAAACATACCGTTGACGATCAACGGCAAAGTGGACGACAGCCAATTGCTTCAGATGGAGTTCAAGCAGAGCGGCAAGCGCGACGCGGTGCAACCGGGCAGCGAGCTGGAAAAACAGATCGCCGAAGTGTGGCACAAGGTGCTCAAGACCGATTCGCTCGGCATTCACTCCACCATTTTTGATTTGGGCGGGACTTCGTTCGACGTGCTCAAGATCAGCAAGGAGCTGACAGAGCGGCTGGAGCGAGAGGTGACGGTGGTGACGCTGTTTACGTATCCGACGATCAGCATGCTGGCAGGCGTGCTGGAAGCAGAGGGGACAGCCCGGAAGCTGCAAACCGACGCCCGGCTCGACTCGATCGAAGCGGGGAAAAAAGCCCGAATGCAAAAATTACGTCTGTTAAAAAAGTAGGGATGATATGGGACACGAATACAATGGGTTGGAAGTTGCCGTCATCGGCCTGGCGGGCAGGTTTCCGGGGGCAGGCACAATCGCGGTGTACTGGGAGAACTTGAAAAACGGCGTGCACTCCATCCAGACTTTTTCCGAAGCCGAGCTCATCGAGGCGGGGGTAGACCCGCAGGCAGTCAAAAGCGCCGAATACGTCAAGGCAAAAGGGTATCTGGAGAGCGGGAGCCGCTTCGATGCCCGTTTTTTTGATTATACGCCACTGGAAGCCGAGCTGATGGACCCGCAAATGAAAGTGTTTCACGAGTGCATCTGGGAAGCATTGGAGGATGCGGGCTATGCCGCACAGGTAGAGCAAAAGCTGATCGGCCTGTTCGCAGGCGCGTCCCCGAACCATATGTGGGAAGCGCTGACGGGCCTGTCGGGCAAAAGCGAGGCCATTGGCCACTGGGCGGCCACGCAGCTTGTGGACAAAGACTATTTGAGTTTGCGCATCGCGCATAAATTGAACTTGAAAGGCCCTGCCCTGACGATCTACACCGCTTGCTCGACTTCGCTTGTCGCTGTGCACATGGCGGCCCAGTCGCTTTTGAACGGCGAGTGCGACCTGGCATTGGCCGGCGGGGTTACCGTCACGCTGCCGGGGAAAAGCGGGTATGTCTATCAGGAAGGAATGATTTTGTCGCCAGACGGCAAATGCAAGGCGTTTGACGCGAACGGACAAGGCATCGTCGGCGGAGATGGGGCAGGCGTCGTCGTCTTGAAGCGGCTGCAGGACGCCATTGACGATCGGGACCAGATTTACGCCGTTATCAGAGGTTCCGCTGTCAACAACGACGGGATGCAAAAAAGCGGTTTTACCGCCCCGAGCACGCTCGGACAGGCGGAAGTGATCCGCACGGCGCTCAAAGTAGCGGAGGTAGCGCCAGAGAGCGTCGCTTACATCGAGTGCCATGGGACGGGGACACCGCTTGGCGACCCGATTGAGCTGGAGGCGCTGGAGCTGGCCTATCAGCCTGCGCAGAAGCACGCGTGCGCGCTTGGCTCGGTCAAGACGAACATCGGGCATTTGGACAGCGCGGCGGGAATCGCTTCCTTCATCAAGGCGGTGCTGGCTATCCAGCATCGCCAGCTTCCGCCGTCGCTGCATTTTCAAAGTCCGAATCCGCATCTGGATGTGATCGGAAAAGGCTTTTACATCAACGACAAGCTGACGGACTGGGAAAAAACGCGCGGGCCGCTGCGCGCCGGAATCAGCGCGTTTGGGATCGGGGGCACGAACGCCCATGTGATTATCGAAGAAGCGCCAGCCGCGCGGGAAGCAAGCGCCGGGCGGGAATGGCAACTGATTGTGCTTTCGGCCAAAACAGAGCAAGCCCTGGAGCGATATAAGCAAAATGTTGAGGAATATTGGCATGCTCATCCAGATGCACGTCTTGAAGATGTTGCCTATTCGCTGCAGGTGGGACGAAAGCCTTTTGCGTATCGAGCAATCGCGCTTTGCAACAGGACGCTGGCCCAGCCGCTCCGCTTTTCCGACGCTGTGCTCGCCGAGGAAAAGCCGTCCGTCGCCTTTGTGTTCCCGGACTTCGCCGAACAAAGCTGGGAGGAGGGCGAGCTTACCGAAATCGCCAAGCTGTGCCGGGAAGAGCCGGCCGTCCAGCAGGTGATGGCGCAAGCGCTGCGTCTGTTGAACGCGCAAACGCCTGGACAGGCGGCCGTGTCTATCGCCGAGCAGCTTTGCCAGCCAAAGCACGGACTAGCGTTGCGCTTTGCCCTCTACTACGCCATCGCCAACCGGTTCCGGGAATGGGGCGTAAAACCGCAAAGCCTGTGGGGATGCGGAACGGGCAACCTGGTTGTCGAGTGCCTGGAAGGGCGCCTTGCTTTTGCCGATGCGATTCGCGCGCTCGTGGATCAGCAGCGCCCCGACAGCTTCGCCGCCGCAGCGAGCCATCGCCCTGTTTCCCACCCGGACGAGCTTTGCCTGATTTTTGGTCCGGCAAAGGCGGGGGAGCAAGTCGCCGCGCATCGTCACCAGCTCTGCCTGGAGCGTATTCATGCCTACGCCCTCCTGGAAGTATTGGGGACGCTTTGGCTACACGGGCAGGAAGTTGACTGGACTGCCTATTATGAGCACGAAAAACGGAATCGCGTCTCCTTGCCGACCTACGCCTTCGACGCGCAGGAATTTCCTGTGGATCCGAGCCTGTTCAACTTCGGGCAGCTCGAAAGCCGCCCTCCCTTCCGGAAGAGCAGCGCGGCGCACAGAAGGGACGACATCCGCGAATGGTTTTACGTGCCCGCCTGGGAAAGCGCTGCGCTGCCGACGTATATGGAAAAAGCCGTTTCCAGCGAGGCAACCTGGCTCATTTTCAGCGATCAGGCGGGCTTGGGCGAAGCGTTGGCGAGCGAGTTGAAAGCGCGCGGCAGCAAAACGATCGCAGTCGAGCAGGCCGAGTGCTTTCAACAGGTGGCGCCAGACCGCTATAAGCTGAATCCGCAGCATCCAGACGAGCTGGACCGCTTGCTCGACGATTTGCAGGCCGTGCCGGATTGCATCTGCTACCTGTGGACGGTGACGCCTCCGGTCGAGCCGGAGCTTGCGGTCGTCGAACCAAGCCAGCAACAGTTTTTTTACAACCTGCTGCAGATTGCCCGGTACATCGGAAGCAAAGCGGGCAACAAAGCGGTCCGGCTGCAAATTGTGACGAACGGGCTGTATGCCGTTACCCAGGACGAGCCGATCTGTCCGCTGAAAGGAGTCGTGCTCGGGGCAAGCAAAATCATTCCTTACGAGTATCCGAACAGCAAAGTTTGCACGGTCGACATCCAGCTTCCCGAGGGAGACAGGCAGGCGGATAGTCATGCGGCGTTGGCGGCGAGTCTGCTCCGGGAATTTCAGTTTGATTTTGTGCACAGGCAAGTGGCGTACCGTGGCAAAAGCAGGTGGATCGAAGCGGTTCGCGAGCCTGTCTTCGTGAAACAGCCGGAAAAACTGCCGCTGCTCAAACAAAAGCTGGTCTGCCTGATTACCGGCGGATTGGGCGGCATGGGCTTCGCCTTGACCAAATATTTGGCGAAGCAGTATCAGGCGCGGCTCGTCCTGGTCGGACGCTCTGCGTTCCCGCCGCGAGCAGAGTGGCAGCAATGGCTCATGGACAAGCCCGATCATCCCCTGTCTGGCAAAATTCGCACGATCCTGTCGCTGGAACAAGCCGGGGCGATGATCGACGTTTACAGCGTGGATATTTCTGATTATTCCGCTATGCAAAAGGTGATTCGTGAAGCAGAGGCGCGGTTTGGGCCGATTACCGGCGTCCTGCATACGGCGGGAGTTCCCGACTACGCAGGGGTGATCCAACGAAGGACAAAAGACATGACCGACCCGATCCTGCGGCCGAAAGTGCAAGGAACCATCGTGCTGGATACGCTGTTTGCAGAGCGCACACTCGATTTCTTCATCCTGTTTTCTTCCATCGGCAACTACATTTACGGACGCAAATTCGGGCAAGTCGGCTACAACGCAGCAAATGAGTTTTTGGACGCTTTCGCCGCGTATCGGATTCAAAAACGGCGCGGCTACACAGCCTCGATCAACTGGAACGACTGGGCCGAGGTAGGAATGTCCGTCACCGCGATGGAAAAAAACCGGATCATGAATCGGCAAGTCAACGAGCGGCAATTCGCCGAAGAGGCCATCTCGCCGCAGCAAGGGGTAGAAGTGCTGCGCTATATGGTGGAAAACCAGTTTCACCGGGCCATCGTCTCTGTGCTTGACCTTCCCGCGCTCATGGCAGAAAGCAATCAGCTCAGCGAAGATTTTATCCTGGAAAAAGAAGCGGCAGTCGCGGCGCAGGCCGAGCTGGCACCCGCCACGATCAACCGCGACGCGTTGTCCGAAGCGGAGCTTGCGCAGATCATCGCGGACGTATGGCAGAGCGTATTGGGAATCGCCGCGAAAGGCACGGATGAGGACTTCTTCGCGCTGGGCGGAGACTCGCTGAAAGCGATCACGATGATTGCGCTGCTTTATAAAAAGCTGGATGTCAAGCTGCCGCTGCCGACCTTTTTCAACAAGCCGACGATTGGCGACATCGCCCGCTTTATCCGCGGGGCGGACCGGACGGACTTCTCGCAAATTCCAAAGGCGAAAGAAAAAGCCGGATATCCGTTGACTTCCGGGCAAAAGCGGCTCTATTTTCTCAGCCAAATGGAGGAAGAGAACAAGCAGTACAACAATGTGATTGCGCTGCGTGTGAAAGGACCGCTTTCCCGCGAAAAATTGGAGCATTGCCTGAACACGCTGATTGGCAGGCACGAAAGCTTGCGCACCTCGTTCCAGCGCATCGACGGGGAGCTTTTGCAAGTCATCCACGAGCCGTTTTCGTTTACGCCTGACTACCGGGAAGTCGACGAACCAGTCAACGATGCGCACATCGCAGCGTGGATCCAGCCATTTGATCTTTCCGTCGCTCCGGTATGGAACGTAGGCATTTTCAAGGAAAGCGAGCAAAGCCACCTCCTGGTCTTCAACATTCATCACATCATCACAGACGGCACATCGAACGCGATTCTGATTGACGAGTTTACGGCCTTGTACCAGCAGGATGGACAGGCGACGGGACTGCCCTCGTTGTCTGTGCAATACAAAGATTACGCAGAGTGGCAGCAGGAAAAGACAGCGCTTGCCGGCCATCAGGCTGATCGCGCATATTGGACGGGGATGTTTTCCGGCGAAATTCCGCTGCTGGATTTGCCGACGGACTTTGCCCGCCCGCCCTACAAAACGTACCGTGGAAGCATGGAGTTGTTTTCTATCCCGCGAAGCGAAGCGGACGCGATCAAGCGCATGGCCGCGAGCCAGGAAGCGACGCTGTACATGGTTTTGCTTGCGGTGTGGAACGTTTTGCTGGCAAAGCTGAGCCATCAGGAGGAAATCGTCGTCGGGATTCCGACTTCGGGGCGGAATCACAGCGATCTGCAACAGGTGATCGGCATGTTCGTCCAAACGCTTCCGCTGCGAAGCACCGTGCGCAAGGACATGACCTTCGCCGAGCTGTTGCACGCGATCAAACGGAACATGTCCCACGCTTTGGAGCACCAGGACTATCCGTTTGAGGAGCTTGTCAGCGAGCTTGCGCTGCCCCGGGACTTTGGGCGTAATCCGCTGTTTGACGTCATGTTCGCGTTTCAAAATGTCAGCCGTCAAAAGAGCGGTAAGGCTATGCCGTCTGCCGGGCTGGAAATGGAGCCGTATCCGTTTGCAACAAACACCGCCCGCTTTGATTTGACGCTGGACGGCGAGGAGCGGGAAGGCGAGCTGTTTTTTACCGTAGAGTACGCAACCGACCTGTTTACAAAAGAAACAATCGCCCGCTTCATCCGCTATTTTCGAAAACTCGTGCAAGACGTCCTCGCAGAGCCAGAGCAAAAAATCAGCCAGCTTTCCTTGCTCGATGCCGCGGAGCTTGCGCTGCTCGTCACCGGGTTCAATCAGACGGCAGGGGAATATCCGCAGCAGTTGCTGGTGCATGAGCGTTTTGCAGCGATCGCCGACAAGCACGCGGACGAGCCTGCGGTGACGTTCCAACAGCAAACCATGACGTACCGCGAACTGGATGCGCGGGCCAACCAGCTCGCCCATGCGCTCAAGTCGCATGGCGTCGGACCGGACCAGGTCGTCGCCCTCATTGCCACCCGTTCGTGTGACATGATCGCCGGACTATTGGCGATCGGAAAAGCAGGCGCCGCGTACTTGCCTGTCGATCCGGGCTTGCCAGCCAACCGGATCGCCTACATGCTGGACGACAGCCGTGTCCAGGTCGTTTTGACCAATACAACCGTAGAGGCAGCAGGCGAGCGGCAAGTTGTTGACATGCGCGATTCGCGCATATCGGCGCAGCCTCAAGCAAGGCTGCCTTTGCAAAACAGCAGCACCGATGTGGCGTACTGCATGTACACCTCGGGCACTACCGGATTTCCCAAAGGAATTTTGATCGAGCACCGCGCCTTGCTGAATTTCCTTTTCGGCATGACGGAAGTGCTGTCTTTTGGCGAAAAAGAAAAGTTTTTGTCGTTGACGACCATTTCTTTCGATATTTTCTGGCTGGAGAGCATCTTGCCGCTGTTGGCGGGGCAGCAGGTGGTCATTGCCGATGAGGACTGCCAGCGAGATGTGCGCATGCTGGCAAGCCTGGTCCGGCGCGAGGAAATTACCGTGCTGCAAACGACGCCGTCGCGCTTGAAGCTGTTGCTCGCGGAGCCGGAGTTGGCCGGGCAGTTGAGCCGCTTGCGCTACTTGCTGATCGGCGGCGAAGCGTTGCCGCAAGCGCTGGCAGACGAAGCCGTGCGACTGTTGCCGGCGGGACGGGTGTACAACCTGTACGGTCCGACCGAAACGACCATTTGGTCCACGCTTCAGCAAGTGACAGACAGCGAGCCTGTCGCCATCGGCAGACCACTGAAAAATACCCAGGTCTACGTGCTCGATCAGGAGCTGGTGCCGCAGCCTGTCGGCGTCCCTGGCCTGCTGTATATCGGCGGGCACGGCTTGGCCCGCGGGTATTTGCACAAACCGGAGCTGACAAGCGAGAAGTTTATCGACAACCCGTTTCGGCCTGGCGAAAAAATGTACGCGACCGGAGACATGGCGAGGTGGACGCGCGAAGGCTTGCTCGAATATTTGGGACGAACCGATTTTCAGGTGAAAATACGCGGCTACCGGATCGAGCAAAGCGAAATCGAAAACCAGCTCGAGGCCCATCCCGCCATCGAAAAAGCGGTGGTGCATGTCCAGCAGGACACTTTGCGCGAACCTTTGCTTGTCGCTTACTATACTTCGGCAGATGCCGTACCGAACCAGGAACTGCGCGATTATTTGCGCAAACAACTGCCGGAATATATGATCCCGCCATTTTTCATGCGGCTTGCGCAAATTCCGCTCACCATCAACGGCAAAATCGACCGGAAGTCGCTGCCTGCCGTAACCGAGGTGGCAGAAGCGCACCAGGAGCTGGTCGGCCCGGGCGACGAGGTGGAAGCGAAGCTGTATGACATTTGGCGCAAAGGATTGCGGCGCGAGTCGATAAGCGTTCGCGGCAAGTTTTTTGAGTTGGGCGGAAACTCGATTCAGGTGATGCAGCTCGTGTATGAAATCAACCGCCATTTTTCATGCGCCATGCCGTTTAAAGACTTTATTGAACTGCAAACGATCGAGGCGATTGCGGGATGGATTCGCGCCGCGATCCAGGAAGAGCGCGAGGCGGACTTGCCAGCGCTGACACCGGAGCCAAGCCGGTTGCATGAACCGTTTCCGTTAACGAATGTGCAAATGGCCTATTATTTGGGCAGAAGCAGCCGCTTCGAGCTGGGCGGAGTCTCGACGCACTCGTATCAGGAGGTTGTCACTACACTCGATATCCCGCGCCTGAACGATTGCTTGAATGTGTTGATTCGCAGGCACCCCGCGCTGCGCACGATTTTTTTGCCGGATGCCCGCCAGCAGATTTTGGCCGAGATCCCCGAGTACGCAATCGAAATTCGCGATTTGCAAGGATGCGAAGCGGATGAGCAGGCTGCGATCATCGCAAACGAACGGGAGCGGATGTCCCACGCGACGTTCCGTCCGGAGCAATGGCCGCTTTTTGAAATCAAAGCGTTTCGCTTGACGGAGCAGAAAAGTTTATTGGCCATCAGCTTCGATCTGCTCATAATGGATGCGTACAGCATGGAAATTTTAGGGAAAGAGCTGCAAGCGCTTTACGCAGGCAAGACGGACGAGCTGGACGATCTAGCGATTTCCTTCCGGGATTATATGATCGGCTATGAGCGGCTGAAAAACAGCAAGCTGTATGAGCAAGACAAGGAATATTGGCTGGCGAAGCTGCCCGATTTTCCGCTGTCCCCGGAAATTCCGTTGCTGGTGCAGCCGTCCCGCGTCCAAAACCCGTACTTCCAAAGAAAGTCGAAGCGATACGCCAAACAAAGCTGGCCTGCCTTGAAAAAGGCCGCCCAGAAGCGCAATTTGACCCCTTCGGCCGTGTTGTGCGCGGCGTATGCGGAAGTGCTGGCGAACTGGAGCAATCAGCTCGCCTTTAGTCTCAACTTGACCTTGTTCAATCGGCTGCCGCTGCACCCGGATGTGGAAAAGCTCGTCGGCGACTTTACCTCTGTTGTGCTGGTCGAGGTGCGGCTAGGTCCGGCGGATACGTTTTGGCAGAAGGCGGGCAACGTACAGCAAGCGCTGATGGAAGCTTTGGCGCACCGTCATTTTGACGGGATTGATGTGATGCGAGAAATCGGCAAGCAGCGGGAACTGGGCAACAAAGCGTTGATGCCGATCGTATTTACGAGCGCCTTGTTTGAAAACGAAGATGTTGTCCAGCAGCAAGCGGCAGACGACGAGCAGCGCATATCGGAACAGGAGAACGATACAAAAGGGATCACGCAAACTTCGCAAGTTTATTTGGACAATCAGGTGGCGCTGCTCGACGGGAACATCGTCATCAACTGGGACTACATCAGCGAGTTGTTCGACCCTGTCGTGATTGACACGATGTTTGCCCAGTACCTGGCCCGGATTGATACGATTTTGAACGACGAGGCCGAGTTGGAGCTGCCAGCGGTGTCCGCCAGTGACCGAGCCGCGATTGATGCGTACAACGATACGGCCGTGGAGATTCCGAGCAAAACGCTGCACGGGCTGTTTGAGGAAACGGTGGCGCAAACGCCTTTTGCCGTCGCGATTGAGGATGGCGAGCAGCAGATCACGTACCAGGCGCTGAACGAGCGCGCCAATAAAGTCGCCAGCTTCTTGCAGGACTGCGGCGTCGGTCCGAGAGACTTGATTGGCGTCATTGCCAAACGGGAAATAACTACCTTCGTCTATTTGTTAGCGATTTTAAAAAGCGGCGCTGCCTACGTGCCGATTGATCCCGACTATCCGGCGGAGCGCGTCGACTACATCCGCGGGCACAGCCGCTGCAAGCTCGTCATAGCGCCTGACTTTTACGAGCGAAACGGGCTGGAACATGCTGCGGACAAGCGCGAGGCTGTCGCGGTGCAACCGGAGCAACTCGCCTACGTGATCTACACCTCGGGAAGCACGGGCAATCCAAAAGGAGTCATGATTCGGCACGAAGCCGCATGCAATACGATTCAGGATATCAATCAAAAGTTTCAGGTTACCGCCCGGGATCGCCTGCTGGGCGTATCGTCGCTCTGCTTCGATTTGTCCGTCTACGACATTTTTGGCGCGTTTGCCGCAGGGGCGACGCTCGTGCTGGTCAAGGACCAGAAGAACATGACCGAGCTTGCCGAGACGATTACAGCGAAAAACATTACGATCTGGAACTCCGTCCCGGCGATTATGGATCGCGTGGTCGCGGAAAAAAACGAGCGGGGCGGCGAGCAGAAAGATGAGCAGCTTCGCCTGGTCATGCTGAGTGGTGACTGGATTCCGCTTACGCTGCCGCATGCGATCCGCGAGCGCTTCCCTGCGGCTGAAGTCATCAGCCTGGGCGGCGCTACCGAGGCGTCGATCTGGTCGATTTACTATCCGATTGAAGAGGTAGGCGCTGATTGGAAAAGCATTTTTTACGGGAAGCCATTAGCCAACCAGCAGTTTTACGTGCTCAACTCGCAGAGAGAGCTTTGCCCGATTGCCGTACCGGGCGAGCTGTACATCGGAGGACGCGGCGTTGCGGACGGCTATTTGCATGACGATGAGAAGACCGCGCGATCCTTTGTCCACCATCCGCAGCTCGGGTACATCTACAGGACTGGGGATTACGGCGTACTGCACCGCCACGGGCAGATGGAATTTTTGGGCAGAAAGGATCAGCAGGTAAAAATTGGTGGATATAGAATTGAATTAGGAGAGATAGAAGCGCGGCTGCTGCAAATCGAGACGGTGCGAAATGCGGTTGTACTGGTGGCGGGCGATACAGACAAGCGGTTGTATGCGTATCTCGTGCCGGAAAACGAACCGCAAGAGCGGGACCGTTTTGTCAGCGAGATCAGGACAAGGCTGGCCAAAGCCTTGCCGGATTACATGATACCGTATCATTTTATCGTCGTGGGGCAACTGCCGCTGACGGCCAACGGAAAAGTAGATGTACAAGCCCTGTTGAAGCAAAAGCCGACTGGCGCGGGTAACGGAACGGCATACGTCGCCCCGCGCAATGAAGCGGAGGCGCGAATCGTCGCTCTGTTCCAGGAGGTTTTGCAGATGGACCATGTGGGCGTGTTCGACAACTTTTTTGAGCTGGGCATTCATTCGCTGCAGATCGGAATGATTCACAGCAGGCTGAAAGACGTGTTTGCCAGGGAAATCCCGATTCTTGCCATGTTTGAGCACGCCAACATCAACGCGCTTGCCGCGTATTTGACAGCGGACAACCACGACCTGCCAGACGAAGGGCAGGAGGAGACGATCAACGCCCGCAACCAGGGAAGAGAACGGATCAAGCAAAGAAACGCCAAAAGAAGGAGGAACTCCGAAAGTGACTAAAGCCGAACTGCTGCAATTTTATACGACGTTTACTCCCAACACCGATCCCGGCGAATACGGCTATCTCTTTTACGAGTTGCCCCAAGACCTGTCAGAGCTGTGCCGATTAATCAAGTGCCAATTGATCCATCCCACGATGATAAAAAAAGTGAGGCATGCGCTGACCGACTATACGCGAAATGAAGACGAGAAATTTTACACGGTCGCAGACATGCTCGACGCGCTGGTCGAACGCAACGCAGACGGCCTCACCTACGACCGCCTGCCAAGCGAGCGGCTGCTCATTTCTTGCCGCTTCCATTCGTTACTGCTCATTTCCATGCTGCGCTCCCGGGGCATCCCGGTGCGCAGCCGCGTCGGATTCGCCAGCTATTTGTCCGAGAACGGCCAAAAATACATCGATCACTGGATTTGCGAAGTGTGGGAACAAGCCGAAAAACGGTGGATTCGGGTCGACCCCGATTGGGAGCTTGTTGACATTTGCGGCGACGAGTTCCTGATGGCGGGCGATGCATGGCTGATGGCTCGGGACAAAGAAATCAACCCACAGCTTTTCGGGGTGAAAAAATCGTGGGGCATGCACTACATCCGCAACAACCTGTGCTACGACTTAAACGCCGTTCTCGGAAACGAGCTGGGCTACTGGGACTATCCTCCGCTTTGCCAAAAAGAGATGGACGACCTGGACTGGGAAGAACTGCAACTGCTCGATGAGATTGCTCTCTATTTGCAAGACCCCGATGAAAATTACGCACAACTGCAAGCGTTGTTTTCCGAGCATGACTTCCTGCATTTCAAAGGATAGGGCAGTTGTTCGATTAAACTCGAAGCGGTGATACGAGGATGGATAAATTGAAGAAGTACATTTACGAGCTGGTCGCAGACCGGAAGCTATCGGCCAAGGAAGCGACGGCATACATCACGAGCCTGCAAAAAGCAAGCGAAGCAAAAAGCGATGACATCGCGATTATCGGCATCGCCGGACGCTTTCCCAAGGCGAATACGGTACAGCAGTTTTGGGAAAACATTCGCTTTGGCCGAGAATGCCTCGACGACTTTCCTGTCCATCGCAAGGAAGATGGACAGGCGCTGTTTTCCGACCGGAGCTTTGCGTACAAACGCTTCAAAAAAGCGGGCTATTTGGATGAAATCAGCTTCTTTGATCCAGACATGTTTCGCATCTCGCCAAAAGAAGCCTTGTCCATGGAGCCTTATCAGCGAATCATGCTGGAGCTTGCCTATGAGACCATGCTCAATGCCGGGTACGAGACACGGGAGATCATCGGCTCCAAGACAGGCGTTTTTATCGGCAAAGACCATGTGACAGGGATCGAGTACCGCCACTACGTCAGCCCGGATATTTTCAGCCTGACCGGCTCGTGGCCGGGAATTTTGGCAAGCCGCATCTCGTACGTCTACAACCTGAAAGGGCCGAGCATCGTCTTCGATACATCGTGCTCGTCCGGGTTGGTAGGCGTTCATTTTGCATGCGAATCGTTGCGCAGAAATGAATGTGAGATGGCATTTGTAGGCGGCATCAGCGGCCTTTTCTATTTTCCGCCCGTTAAAGAAGACGGATCGCTCGATCAGGTCGAATCCGCCGAAGAGAAGATTCGCGCGTTTGACAAGGAAGCGACAGGCACGGTATGGGGCGAGGGGGGCGGAGGGCTGCTCTTGAAGCCGTTGTCCAGGGCGCTTGCGGACAACGACGTGATTTACGCCGTCATCAAAGGCAGCGGGATCAACAACAACGGCCTGTCCAAAGGCATTACCGCCCCCAACGGGGAGGCGCAGGAAGCGCTTTTGAAAAGCGTCTGGAAGCAGGCGCAGATCAACCCGGAAACGATCCGCTACATCGAAGCGCACGGAACAGGCACGGTGCTGGGCGATTCCATCGAATTACAGTCGATCATCAACGCCTTTCAAGCTTTTACGTCCAAAAAGCAGTTTTGCGGGGTCGGCTCGGTCAAGACGAACATCGGGCATCTGGTCGGAGCTTCCGGGATTGTCTCGCTCATCAAGGCAGTGATGATGCTCCGGCATGGGGAAATCCCGCCTTCGCTGCACTTCCAGTCGCCCAGCCCATACATGGACCTGACCAACTCGGCCGTGTTTGTCAACGACGCGCTGACGAAATGGGAGCAGCAGGACCAGCCTGTTCGCATCGGGATTAACTCGTTTGGATTCAGTGGAACGAATTGCCACGTTTTGCTCGAGGAACCGCCCAAGGCCGTCCGGCAAGCCAGCCGCGGACAAGACAGCTACTTGCTTGTCCTGTCGGCGAGAAGCGAGCAAAAACTCCAGGAGCTGGCGAAGCAATACCAGCAGTTTTTACTGGCAAACCGGGACGTCCACCTGGGGGATTTGTGCTTTACCGCCAGCGCGTCGCGCCATCATTATGCGCACCGGGCGACGATTGTGTTCGACAGCTATGAAGATTTGTTAGTGAAGGTAAATGAGCTGAAAACGGCGAACCGCGTATCCGCGTGGACGGCAAACCCGGCGATCCGCTACCAACGGCACGAAGTCGTGCCGGACAACAAGCAGACAGTCGAGGCGTGGGAAATCAGGGAACGAGCGAAAAAATCGTTAGATAGGCAAGCAAACGAAGCGATCAAGGAATGGATCGGGAAGACATCTGACCAGAGGCTGATCTGGGAGCAGGTCGCGCCGCTGTACATACAAGGAGCAACCATTGACTGGGGGATGCTTTACTGTGGTGGCCGCAAGCTGGCGCTGCCGGGAAATATACTGGAGCGGCAAAAGTTTTGGCCCGCAGGCGCACAGCCCAAAAAAGCAGAGGCAGACTTTCTTTACCAAGTGGCCTGGAAGGAAGAAGCTCTGCCCGCCACAGACAGCGAGCAGCAAACGGCTTGCGATACGGTGCTACTGATTGTCGATGCGGCAGATACAGCCATCTGGCGGGCGCTTTTTTTGCAAAAACACCAAGCGAGACGCCTGGTGACAGTCGAGCTGGGAGCGCGCTCTGCGCAAGTCGCGCCAGACTATTTCCAGGTTTCGCGCACGCTGGACGATATCGCCGCCTTTTGCGCGCAGCTCGATTTGGCGTCGCTCGCTCAGATTGTGTTCATGCCTCCGGCTCGCGCTGCACTGCCGGAGTCGTTGGCCGCTTTTCGCTCGGCCATGGAGCAGACCGCCGGGTCGCTGCTGCTTTTCGCCAAAGCGCTCGCTACGACAGGCAAGCTGGCAAACGAAATCGACGTCGTCCTGCTGACGCAAAACGCTCAGGCGGTACAGCCGGGCGATGCGGCCTGCGATCCTTTTCACCATATGCTGGGCGGACTGGGAAAATCGCTTCGCCAAGAAAACTACGGCTTGTCCGTGCGCCATATCGACATCAGCCCGGACGGCTTCGCGCCTGAGCCGCTTTTCGCCGAGCTAGGGCGGAAAGGGACGGACTACTCCGTAGCGCTGCGCCAAAACCGTCGCTACATCGAAATTATCGAAAGAGCAAAGCAGACGGGCGCGCAGGAGGACAGCTTCGCGATCGAAGCAGGCGATGTGTTTCTGCTAACGGGCGGGCTGGGCCAGTTGGGAACGGAAGTATGCAAGTACTTGAGCCAGAAAAACAAAGTCAAGCTGATCGTGCTCGGCAAGACGATGCTGCCGGACCGGGAGACGTGGCCGGCCGTGCTGCGGGAGTCGCCAGACATAAGCTTGGCGGATAAAATCAATGCGGTGCTCGCTGTGGAAGCGCTAGGCTCCACGCTTGACTACCACTGTGCAGACATATGCGACGAAGCGCAGTTGCAGCGAACCGTTCAGGCGATCCGCCAGACACACCAGCGGCTTGCCGGAGTGATTCATTGCGCGGGCATAGGCGTTGGCGAGCTGGAAGATGCGGCGCTCGGCGAAGCGGAGTTTGCGCGCAGACATGCCGTGAAAACAGACGGGAGCTGGCTCTTGTACACGCTTACGCAGGAGATCGACACCGGGTTTTACCTGTTCTTTTCCTCGGCGGTATCCGTCACGGGTGGACGCGGGGCGCTTGGCTATGCCACTGGCAATGCCTTTTTGGACGGCTGGGCAGAAGCGATCAGGCGGCAAGGCAAAAAAGTATTCTCCATCAACTGGGCTACGTGGGAGGAAACGGCCGAGCGGCTTTCGATGCAGGAGGAACGGCACGTTTTCAGCTTTCTGCCTACCCATCAGGCGCTGCAAGCGCTCGACTCGATTCTCCGCCGCCAAATGTTCCGGACAATCGTCGGCCAGTTCAATCAGGCGAACGAGCTGTTAGAGCTTGCGCACATCTGGCCGTTCCGCTTGGCAGATGAAGTGAAGAAAGACGTGTTCCGCCAGACGGCAAAGCCGGGGCGTGCAGCCGCCGCACCTGTACCCGTGACGCTCAAGGAGCAGGACGGATTTACCGCGACGCAAAAAGAGCTGGCACAGGTATGGGCAGAGGTGCTCGGACTGTCCTCGATCAGCCTGTTCGACACGTTCCATCAGTTGGGCGGCGATTCGATCCACGCTGCCCAGTTGTACAAGCAGTGGAACGAGAAGTACCCGGGCACGCTTCACGTCGCAGACCTTTACCTGTATCCGACCATTTTTGAAATGGCGAACTACTTGGACGGCAAAAAGGTGCCAGAGCCTGCCGCGCTTACCGTCGAGTCGATCCTCGAAGGGTACAAAACGAGCAAATACTCGCAGGAGGAAACCAAGCGGCTGCTGGAACAGTGGACCGCTTTTTCAGCAGGCGAGACTGCGCCGTCCGAACAAAAGGACGAGTACGCGATCATCGGCTACGCCTGCCAATTTCCGCTGGCGGAAAACGCCGAGCAGTTTTGGACCAACCTGACCGCAGGCGTCAATGCGATCCGCCCGTTTCCCGCCTCCCGAAGAAAGGATACCGACCGCTTTTTGAGCGCAACCCAAACCTACTGCCAGGGCGGCTACCTGGAACAGATCGACCGCTTTGACTCCGCGTTCTTCCACATCGCGCCCAAGGAAGCAGGGCTGATGGACCCGGAACAGCGCCTGCTTTTGCAAAACGTGTACGAGGCCCTGGAAACCAGCGGGCTTGGCGGGAAAAGCCTGTTCGGGACGAAAACGGGCGTGTACATCGGCAAAGACACGACCGGGCGCAACGAGTACAACAACATGATTGATATTCAGCACCCGTTGAAGGTCACCTCTGGCTCGACAGGCATACTCGCGAGCCGGATCGCCTATTTCCTCAATCTGAAAGGCCCTTGCCTCGTTGTGGACACAGCGTGTTCCTCGAGTCTTGCAGCACTGTGTCTGGCCGCCCAGGCTTTGCAGGCGGGGCAAATTGACGTGGCGATTGTAGCGGGCGTTTCTCTGGCCTATTTGCCGACGCAGCACAATTCGCTGATTGATTCCGCCGACGAGACGATTCGCCCGTTCGATGCGCAGGCAAACGGCACGATGTGGGGAGAGGGAGTAGGCACGATTGTGCTGAAGCAGCTCGATCAGGCGGTGCGCGACAACCACGCCATTCACGCTGTGGTCAAAGGCTCGGCGATGAATAACAACGGAGCGTCGAACGGTATTACCGCACCGAATGCGGAAGCGCAGGAAAAAGCGCTGGTCGAGGCGTGGCAGGCAGCCAAGATTGATCCCGAAACGATTACGTATCTCGAGGCGCACGCCACCGGAACGAGATTGGGCGATCCGATCGAGCTGAAGGGCATCGCCAATGCTTTTCGCAGATTTACCGATAAAAAGCAATTTTGCGGGGTCGGTACGGTAAAAGCGAACATCGGCCACCTGGTCGGAGCGTCGGGGATGGCTTCGGTCATCAAAATGATTTTGGCCTTCAAGCACGGGCAATTGCCCCCGGTCGCCAACTTCCGGCAGCCGAATCCGTTCATCGAATTTGCCGATTCTCCGGTCTATGTCAACGACAAGCTGCAGAAATGGCGTGCAGCCGAGACGCCGCGCCGATGTGGCATCAGCTCGTTCGGATTCAGCGGGACGAATTGCCATGTGCTGCTGGAAGAACCGCCTGCGTCCACTCCGGCGAAGCGCGAGAGCAGTCCGGGCTGGCAGCTTCTCGCATTGTCGGCGAAGACGAAAAGCTCCTTGCGCGCGCTACTCAGCCGCTACGCCCGATACCTCAACGAGACGCCGGCGGTCGATGTGCCCGATTTGTGCTATACGGCCAATGCGACTCGCGGCCATTACGAGCACCGCGTAGCGATCCTGTTCCGCGATCAGGCCGAGCTGCGGGAAAAATGCAAATACGCGGACGCGACAGGGCTGGAACATACGCAGGAGGCTGCCGAGCGCGGGATTTTCTACAAGGCGAGCCGCGTCATCGTGGACGAAAACGATCCGTCTGAAAACGGGATCATGGAGGAAGAAAAAGTCAAGCGGACGGCGCTCGCGGAAAGAACGATCCGGCAATACAAGGAAAACGGAACCGCTTTTGCGCTGGACAGCCTGCAAAACATCGCCGCCATGTACACGGACGGGGCCGATATCGAGTGGCAGCGCCTGTATGCAAAAGAGCAGCACCACATCATCGCATTGCCAGCCTATCCGTACGAAGCGGTCCGTCACTGGATCGGGACCGGGCCGCAAAACTCCGAAGGCCCGGCGCAAACAACAGACACATGCTATCGCCTGCATTGGGTGCGCGACGACAAAGCGACAGCGCCGTTGCGGCAAGCTGGCGCGAAACCGGGCACGTGGCTGTTTTTGAGCGGAACGGGCTACAGGAGTCATGAGTTGCTCGTGGAGCTACAAGCGCGGGAAGCGGATGTCATCGAAGTTGCTTTCGGCGCTGCTTTTGAAAAAGGCGGCGATCATCAATACAAGATCGGCTCGGCGGACGATTTTCCGCGCTTGCTGCAAGAGCTGGCGCACCGGGACATTCGCCACATCGTCCACTGCATGGGCATGACGGAGGAGAAGCTCGCATGTGCGGACGACTTTCACGAGTGGGAAAACCGGAGCGTCTACAGCTTCTGCCAGCTTGTGTGCGAGCTGTTGAACCAGTCGTATCACCAGGAGATCAACCTGTATCTTTTGGGCGACCAGGCGTTTTCGGTGACCAGGCGAGAAGCCGCCTTGAACCCGCAGCACGCCGTTTTGTTCGGCCTGGCAAAAGTGGTCGCGCAGGAGTACCCGCAGTTGAAATGCCGCTGCATTGATCTGGACAGCGCTACTGCGCCGTCTACGCTCTGGGCTGAGTGGGAAGCGGGAGAGGAAGACTTCCAGGTGGCGTATCGGGAAAATGTCCGATATGTCGAACGGCTGGAAGCGCAGACGCTGCAAGCGGCAGAGCCGCAGGCCGTCTCCATCCGGGAAAACGGCGTCTACCTGGTTACGGGCGGGCTTGGCGATATCGGGCTGCAGGTTGCTCATTATCTCGGCAACAAGCAGCCCGTGCACCTGTGCCTGCTCGCCAGAAGCGCCTTTCCTGCGCGCGAGCAATGGGCCGAAATTGTCCGGGAGCAGCCCCATTCCGCACTGGCGGGCCAAATCGGGCAAATCCGCAGCATCGAGGACAGCGGGTCCAGCGTAGAAGTGCATACGGTGGATGTGGCCGATGAGCGCAGGTTGGCCGATGTGTTGCAGACGATCCGCCAGCAATACGGTGCGATCCATGGCGTTTTCCATTGCGCGGGTGTGGCAGGCGAAGGTCTGCTCATCAACAAAGGACGAGCCAAAATCGCGCAAGTGCTCGCTCCAAAGGTCGTCGGCACCTGGCTGTTGGACCGTTACACCGAGCAGGACCGCCTCGACTTTTTTGTCCTGTTTTCCTCGGTAACCAGCTTGCTCGGCGGGCTCGGACAGGCGGATTACACGGCGGCCAACGCCTATTTGGACGCGTTTAGCGACTACAGGCAAGCCAAAGGCCGACAGAGCGTGACGATCAACTGGCCTGCCTGGAACGACACAGGCATGGCGGCGCGATACCGCATCCAGAAAGAGGCTTCGCCGTTTTGCGGCATGCATCCGGACAAGGCGATCGGCATTTTGGATGCGGTGCTGAGACGAAAGCTCGCGCGCGTCATCGTCGGCGAACTGAACGAGGCGCATTTTCAGACCCACCGCTATCCGTTGCCTTTTGCCATCTCGCCGGAAATCAGGAGCATGTTCGCGCGTCCTGTTGCTTGGGAGCCGGAGACAGCGGACGCCACACCGCTTGCGCCGATGCTCACAGGCAGGACCGACCACACGTACAGCGCGGTGGAAACGCGCCTGGCCGCCGTTTGGCAAAAAGTATTGGGGATCCCGGAAGCGAATGTGTACCAGTCTTTTCAGGAGGCAGGCGGAAACTCCATTCTCGCGACCAGTCTCGTCAAAGAAATCGAGCAGCTCTACCCGGGGCGGATCAACATCGCCACGCTGTTCGCCTATCCTTCGATTGCGAAAATGGCGGAATATCTGGAAAACAAGCCGAGTGCCCACGAGACGCCCCGCAAGGCCGGACAGAGCGAGACTGTCCCCTTGCAGGACAAACTGAGCGATTTTCTCAAGGGCAATGTTTCGATGGAAAACATATTGGACTACCTAGACCAGAAAGAGTGGGGAGAAGAAGATGAGTAGCCGAAAAGAGATGAATGACAGCATCCTGCAACTGCTGAAAGCGGGACATCTCAGCCAGGAAATGGCGGTTTCCATTTTGGAAAAGCTGAATCGCCATCCAGAGCGCAAGAGCCGTCAGGACATTGCTGTCATCGGCATGGCCTGCCGCTTCCCCGGAACGAGCAGCCCCCAGCAGTTTTGGGACAATCTGGTCCAGGGAGTAAACAGCATCGGCTACTTTCCGGAAGAGCGGTTGCGCGATTTGTCCGGCTTCCTGCCAGAGCTGGAAGAGATGCTGGAGAGCGCCCATCACCAGGCTGGCTACCTCGATCAGATTTGCTGCTTCGATCACTCTTTTTTCCAGATCGGACAAAACGAAGCGCTGGCGATGGAGCCGTATCAGCGCCTGTTTCTGGAGACGGCCTACCACGCGCTGGAGGACGCCGGATACGGGGGAGCGAGGCTGAAGCATTCCAACACGGGCGTGTTTGTGGGACTGGAGACGGCTTACCAGTCCCATTATCGCTCGCTCTTGCAAAACGAAGATATTTCTTCGCTGGTCGGCTCGCTCGTGGGGCTGTTGTCCAACCGGATTTCGTATTTTCTGGACTTGCGCGGGCCTGCTTTCGTGCTCAATACGGCGTGCTCATCGGGGCTTGTCGCCTTGCATCAGGCGTGCACGGCCCTGGCGAACAACGAATGTGAAGCAGCGCTGGTCGGCGGCGTGAATCTGATGGTCATTCCGCAGGTGACCGGGAAGCTGCACGATCTGGAGACGTCGGACGGCAGAGTGAAGGCGTTTGACAAACAGGCGGACGGAACGATCTGGAGCGAAGGAATCACAGCCGTGATGCTCAAGCCGTTGGCGAAGGCGCGCGAGGATCGCGACCCGATCTACGCGGTTATTAAAGGAAGCGGCGTCAATGCCGACGGCGCTTCCAACGGCTTGACCGCCCCCAATCCGGATGCCGAGACGCAATTGTTTTTGCGCACGTGGGAAAAAGCCAAAATCGATCCGCTGTCCATCTCGTACATCGAAGCGCACGGCACAGGGACGCTGTTGGGCGATTCGATCGAATTGCAGGCGATCAACGACGCCTTTCAAAAATCTGCGTCCCGGCCCCATGTGTGCGGGATCGGCTCGGTCAAGACGAATATCGGCCATACGGTTGCCGCATCGGGTCTGGCGTCGCTCATCAAAGTCGTGCTCGCCCTCCGGCACAAAAAAATTCCCGCTACGCTGCACTACCAGTCTCCGAACCCTTTTCTCGATCCGCGCAACGCTGCGGTCGAAATCGTGACCGAGCTAAGAGACTGGAAAAGAGGGGGCACCCCGCTGCGCGCAGGGGTCAATTCCTTTGGCTTCAGCGGCACCAATTGCCATGTCGTCGTGGAAGAGGCGCCGGAAAGCGACCGCCCGGAAACGGAAACAGAAGCGGAGCCGTTGCCGCCGGTGCATCTTTTGACGCTCTCCGCCAAAAGCAAGTCGTCCTTGGCGGAGTTGCTAAAAGCCTACCATTCCTATTTGCAAACTCACTCATCCATAAATCTGGCGGACTTGTGCTATACGGCAAACACGGGTCGCGGGCAATACGAAAACCGGGTCGCGTTCGTATTCCAGTCGATAGAAGAGTTGCGGCAGCAATTGCGCGTAGCCGATTTGTCCGGAGCAGAAGGGGCGAAAGACAAAGGAATGTACCTCTTTGAGAGTGCCGAATCCAGCCGTGACGGCAGCACTCCCGCCAGCTCTTTTGCTGGCTTGGGCGAGCATGCCGAGACTGACGGTGACGGCTGGCTGACGAAAGCGTCGCTGGAAAAGCTGGCGGAGCAATACGTCGCGGGAATGTCGATCCCGTGGGAGACGGTGTACCGCCAACCGCGGCAAAAGCTGAATTTGCCCGTGTATCCCTTTGAAAAAATCAAAATCTGGCCGACGGCGGACAAAAAAGCGCAAGGCCCTTTGCCAAGCGCATCGGGAACAAGCGGGCATGCGAGCGAAGCGCCAGCCGCACTACCCGCAGCCGAGCAGGCTCTCTATCAGCGCATCCAGTGGGTCCCTGCCGAG
Organism: Brevibacillus sp. NSP2.1; assembly: GCF_000470975.2. Lineage (NCBI taxonomy): Bacteria > Bacillati > Bacillota > Bacilli > Caryophanales > Paenibacillaceae > Brevibacillus > Brevibacillus sp. NSP2.1. The sequence goes on from NZ_CP048274.1 coordinate 2,745,293, forward strand.
CCTTTGTCCACACAAGCACAGAAACGAGCGAAGGTGCTGGTCATCACCGACTCTACCGATTGGGGCTACGAGCTGGCCGACGCCATCGCGACGCACAGCGAGCGCGTCGTGCATGCCCGGCTGACGACTTCCTATCGCCAAGAAAGTGCCACCGAGTATGGGCTTACTTGCTCGCAAGCCGATTTTGAGCGGCTCATTCGCGATACAAGCGAGGCTGCTTTTGGCAAAGTCGTATTCGCGGTCGTAAAGGCGCCCGGATTGGCCAGCGACGATGCCGAGCAGCTTTTGCACGCGCTGTTTTTCTTGACGAAAGCATTGGCGAAAAATCGTCCTGCCCCCAGCGAAATCGTCTTGGTCGGGAAAAACGCCCAGCGGGTTCTGCCGGACGATCACACCGTCCAGCCGGAGTTCGCGGCCTTGTTCGGAATGGGAAAAGTCATTCGCGAAGAGTACAGCGCACTTCCTTGCAAGTGCATCGACTTCGACGATGCCACACCTGTCAGCGACATCGCGGCGGAAGCGTTGGGCAGTAGCGGACATTACCAGATCGCGTATCGTTCTGGACAAAGATACTATCCTGAGCTGGCGCAATTGGATTTGTCCGCAGTCGACGACAGCGGCCTGCGCTTCAAGGAGCAAGGGGTGTACGTCATTACAGGCGGCACGGGCGGCATCGGCTTTGCGCTTGCGAAGCATATTGCCCAGCACCACCGGGTAAAACTCGTTCTCATCAGCCGCAGCGCATTGCCCGAGCGTGCCCTGTGGGACGAGTTCAGCCAGCACAAGCACGATAAGCAGGGCAGGCTGCTTCACCATCTGCAAAGCTTGGAGAGCAACGGCTCCCGGGTGTTTACATACAGCGCCGACGTAGCCAACCGGGATGAGATCGCCGCGGCTATCCGCGACATCTACCGCATCCACGGAAAAATCGACGGCATCATCCACGCAGCAGGCTTGCCGGGCAGCGGTCTGCTCGTCGACAAGGACGAAGCCGATTTTTCGGCCGCGCTCGCTGCCAAAATCAGAGGGACGCAGCATCTGCACGCGCTGACGCGGGAAAATCCGCCTGAGTTTCTCGTGCTGTTTTCTTCCATCGCGGCGGTGGTCGGCGGGATTTACTTGGGCGATTACGTCGCCGCCAATTGCTACCTGGATGCTTTTTCCGGCGTCGCAAGCGCGCCCACGCGAATCATCGCGATCAACTGGACGACGTGGATGAATACAGGCATGGCGAAAAAGGCAGGAGCGAGCCTCGATGCTGCTTTTCGCTCCCTCTCGCCTCGCCGGGCGGTCAAAGCGTTCGAGCATGTTCTCCGTAAAAACTTGTCCAACGTCGTCATCGGGGAAATCAACACGGACAATGACTTGTTCTGGAACAGCAGCCTGCCGATCGCGCTTGCCGCGGGGATTCGGGCGAAAATCAGGCTGCCGGAGGTCGAGATTCAGGTAGAGCTGACGGGCCGGGCGGATGGCGGCTATACCGAGCTTGAACGGCAGCTTGCGCAAATTTGGGGAAACGTCTTCCGGCTGCCAACGATTGATATACACGATCAGTTTTACGAACTGGGCGGAACCTCGATCATGGGCATCAAGATCGCCAACCGGATTAACGAGCAATGCCAGGTCACCCTGTCGGTGCAGGATGTGTTTACGCATTTAACCATCCCGGACTTGGCCGAGTTTGTCTCGCAAAAACAACGGGAGCGAAGCGGGGAAGACGTTCCGCAGCAAAGAGAAGCAGCGCCAGACCAGCGGATCATGCCGCTGTCGCACGCACAGCGACGCATATGGTTTTTGCAAAAGATGACCCCCGAGCTGGTCGCCTACAACTTGCCGTTTATTCGCACGTATGACATGGCCATTGACGTCGCGCTGTTGGAGCAGGCCGTCGCCTATCTCGCAGACAGACACGTGATGCTGCGCACGAGGTTCACTCTGCAAGACGGAAGTCCTGTGCAAGAAGCGCTGCCGAAGTACCGTCCGACGATCCAGGTAATCGACGCAACGAAGCAGCCAGACCAGGCGCTTTTTGTGGAAAAAAGCATTCATGAGCAGAAAATGCAGCCGTTTGATCTGGAATCGCCTCCGTACCGCATCTATTTGTACCAGCTTGCCAAGGAGCGCTTTTGCCTTTACGTCAATTTTCACCATGTGATTACGGACGGCTGGAGCATCGACATTTTTTACCGCGAGCTGTTTGGCATTTACCAGTCGCTTTTGCAAGAGCAGCCCCCAAGGCTGACCGAGGCGAAGCCCGATTACTTTGATTGGATTGCTGCCCAAAAAGAATGGGAAACGAGCGAAGAGTTTGCCAAGCACGAAAGCTACTGGCTTTCCGAGCTTGCCAAGCCGTTGCCTACGCTGTCGCTGCCGACTGACAAAAAACGGCCGCCCGTCCAGACGTACAACGGTAGCTACCACAAGTTCGAAATCAGCGGAGCGCTTTATGAAACGCTCAAGCGCCACGTCGAGCAGCAGCAGATTACGTACAGCAACGTTTTGCTGAGCGCCTACTTCCTGCTGCTGCACAAGCTGTCGCAGGACGACGAGCTGATCGTCGGTGTACCTACGGCTGGAAGAAACCAAAAGAAATGGGAAGAAGTAGTGGGGATATTCATCAACACTTTGTGCATTCGCCTTTCTTTTCAGGACGTCGCGACGTTTGCCCAGTTACAGCATGCTGTCCAGCAAAAAGTGTGGGCGGCGATCGACAAAGCGCAATACCCGTTTGACCTGCTGGTGGAAAAGCTTAATCCCGAGCGTGATTTGGCACGAAATCCCGTCTACAACGTGCTGTTCCAGTTTTTTGACAAGCTGCATCTGGAAAACGACGGGATCAGCCAGTTTGAACTCAGTTGTCTCGCGAAGGAAGGCGATCAGCGGATCGAGATTTCCTTTGAGTACAACTCGGACTTGTTTGCGGACAGCACGATCCGGCAGTTTGCCCGCTTTTTCCTGCACATTCTCGCGCAAGTGACGGAGCGTCCGGAAATGCCGATCAAAGAAGTGGCTTTGCTGACTGGCCTCGAGGCGGACGAACTGCTGCACCGTTTTCAAGGGGCGCACCTGGACTGGCCCGAGCCGCTGCCGCTCCACCAGCAATTTGAAGCCCAGGCGCAAAAAACGCCGCATGCGATCGCGCTGGTCTGCGAAGAGCAGCAGATGACGTATCAGACGTTAAACGAACAGGCCAATCAGCTCGCCTGGCTGCTCATCCGCAAGGGCGTCGGCAATCGTGTGCCCGTCGGCATTTTCGTCGACAGAGGTTTGCAGCCCGTCGTCGGCATCCTCGCTATTTTGAAAGCCGGTGGTGTCTATGTGCCGCTCGATCCGGGCTATCCCGAGGAGCGAATCGCCTACATTCTCGCTCACAGCGGAGCCAGACTGCTTTTGACCGAAAATCGCCTGCTCGAAAAAGCCGGGCGGATCGGACAACAGCAGCAGGTCGACATCGTCAATCTGAGCGTGTTCCAGGAAGCAGCCGCGACGGAGGCCGCTTTCGAGACAACTGCCAATCCGCCGACGGAAAGTTGCGGCGCTGACTGGATGTATATCATGTACACCTCCGGCTCGACAGGCAAGCCAAAAGGCGTGCCGGTTACCCATGCCAACGTCCACAATTTTGTGGCGTGGAGCATCGCTGACTTCCAGTTGCGATCAGACGATGTATTCATGCTCGTCACGTCCATCAGCTTTGACATCTCGGTCTTTGAAATCTTCGCCGCGCTGCTATGCGGAGGGCAGCTTTGCATCGTGACGCAAGAGCGGCTCCGGGATATGGACGGATTGCTCGCGTACATGGAGACGCAGCAAGTTTCGGTTTGGCATTCCGTCCCGAGCTTGATGGTACAGCTCACTACGTTTTGGAAAGCCAACAAGGAGCGGTACGGTCATTCTCCCGTGCTGCCAGCGCTCAGGCATGTGCTGCTGGGTGGGGAAGCGTGGAGCTTCGCCCTGGCGAAACAGGTGCGGCAGATGCTGCCGTTTGCCGACATTTGCAACATGTACGGACCGACCGAGACGACGATCTGGGTGTCCAGCTACAAGGTGGAGCCAGACGCAGACGCCCCTTATGGAGCTGTACTCATCGGCAAGCCGATTGCCAATAATCAAATCATCATTTTGGCTCCGGACGGCAACGTTTGTCCGCCGGGCGTGATCGGTGAAATCTACGTAGCAGGCCGAAATGTGACCAGCGGCTACTTTCAGGACGAGGAACGGACGAGACAAGCGTTCATCCGGCGAGCCAGCGGCCAGCTTTGCTACAAGACAGGCGATCTCGGTCGATACTTGCCGGATGGCAACATCGAATTTGTCGGCAGAAAAGACCAGTTGGTAAAAGTGCGCGGCTACCGCATCGAGCTTGGCGAGATCGAGCATGCGCTCCGGGATGCCGCGCCGCTTCAGCAGATCGCCGTGACGACGGTAAAAGACGGGGAGACAAGCAAAATCGTTTGCTACTACACAGCAGACAGACCGCTGCCGATGGGCCAATTGAAGGAGTACGCGCGGAAAAAACTGCCGGAGTACATGGTTCCCGCCCAATTTTTCCATGTCGAGCGATTTTGGCTGACTCCGAACGGCAAGATGGACTGGAAGGCAATGGAGCAACATTGCCAGCAGTTGGACGCGGGGCCTCTGTTTTCGGAAGCCCGGGACGACGTCGAGCAAAAGCTCGCGGAAATATGGAGCAGGCTGCTTGGCGCGCCTAGCATCGGGATTCACGACAACTTTTTTGACATCGGCGGAAATTCCTTGCTGATCGTGCAGTTGCAGGAAATGATTCAGACGGAGCTGTTCCATGAGCTGTCGATTGTGGAGCTTTTCCAATATACGACGATCGAAAAGATAGCCGAACAGATCAAAAGAACGGCCGTGAACCGATCCAGCGTGGAAACGGGACAAAAAAGAGCGGAGCTGCGCAAAAAACGAAGAACGATGCGAAGCTAGGGAGCCGTTTGGGGGAAAGGAAAATCGGAATGGAAAATGCGCATGCGCCAAGCGAGAAAATCGCGATCATCGGCATGGCGGGAAAATTTCCGCAAGCCGAAAATATTCGTAAGTATTGGAACAACCTGGTGGACGGCGTAGAAGGAATCCGCTTTTTCACAAAAGAGGAGCTGTTGGAGTCGGGCGTAGACCCGGCTCTGCTCGCTCGGCCGGACTACGTCCCCGCTTGCGGTCAACTGGCAGGGATCGAATGGTTCGATGCAGCCTTTTTCCACTATACGCCGCGGGAAGCCGAGATTATGGATCCGCAGCAACGGCTGTTTCTGGAAGCTGCCTGGAATGCCCTCGAAGATGCCGGACAAAGCGTGTCGCAGCTTGAGGGTGCGGTGGGCGTGTTCGCCGGAATCGGCGCGAACAAATATGTGACGCATGTGGTCAGTCGCCCCGACTTGTTGCGCATTTTGGACCATCGCCAAATCGAGGTCGGAAACGACAAAGACTTTTTGACGACGCGGGTTTCCTACAAATTGAATTTGACTGGCCCGAGCTTTTCCGTTCAGACGGCTTGCTCCTCCTCGCTGGTGAGCGTGCATCTGGCGTGCCAGAGCCTGCTGAACGGGGAGTGCGACATGGCTCTGGCAGGAGGCGTGTCCGTCCAGTTTCTCGACAAGCACGGCTATTTGTACAAGCAGGGGGGCATCGAATCGCCGGACGGACATTGCCGCTGCTTCGATGAAAAAGCGGAAGGGACCGTCTTCGGCGACGGCGTGGGCGTCGTTGTGCTCAAAAGGCTGGACGAGGCGCTGCAAGACAAGGATCATATCTACGCGGTCATTAGCGGTTCAGCCATCAACAACGACGGCGCAGGCAAAGTCGGATACACCGCGCCTGGATTCGAGGGCCAGATTCAAGTCATTTCCGAAGCGATGGAAGTGGCCGGAGTGACTCCGCACGAGATCGGGTATGTGGAAGCGCACGGCACGGGGACGAAGCTGGGGGACCGGGTAGAGATTGCCGCCCTCAAGGAAGTGTTCAAGGAGCGCGATCCGGCCGATCCGTGTTACATCGGCTCGGTCAAGGCGAATGTGGGGCATTTGAACACCGCTTCCGGCATCGCGGGCCTGATGAAGACCGTTCTCGCCATCCACCACGAAACGATTCCGCCGCTCTTGCACCTGCAAAAGCCGAATCCGCAGCTCGAATTGGAAAACAGCCCGTTCCGCTTGAATAACACCCCGGTAAGGTGGCAGGCGGATTCGGGAAAAAGAGTGGCAGGCGTCAGCTCTTTTGGCATCGGCGGGACCAATGCGCACGTCATTGTCGAAACGGCTCCAAAGACGCCAGCCCTAGAAGCGGCGAGCGAGTGGAATCTGCTGGCGATTTCGGGGAAAACCAGTGCGGCGAGACAGCGAAACTATGAAAATGTGCTGGCTTATCTCCGCGAGAATCCCGAGGCAAGCTTGTCGCAAGTCGCCTACACGCTGCAAACGGGCCGGGAGCATTTCGATTTTCGCGGGATCGTCCTGTGCCACACGGAAGAGGCGGTTGCCCATCCGGATGCGCTGCGGCTTGTTTGCAGCGAAACGGAGGAAAGCGCGGAAGAGAAAGCGGTCGTCTTTGTCTTTTCCCCGGCGGGAATCGCGTGTGGAAGCACGGCCCGCGACTTGTATCGGCAGTTCCCTTTCTTCCGCGAGCAGATGGACCAATGCTTCCGGTTCGTGGAGCGGGTGCTGCGGCTGGATGCCAAAACATGGCTGGAAAACGATTCGCCCCATGGCCCAATCGCCCAATTCATCCTGGAATACTCGCTGGCGCAGCTATGGCGTCACTGGGGAGTGACACCAAAAGCGCTGGCAGGAGATTGGCTCGGAGAATACGTCAGCGCGTGTCTCGCAGGCGTTTTGGCTTGGGAAGACGCTTTGAAGCTGCTCTGTTTCCGTGGGGACTGTGCTTATGCCATCGCGCTTGGCAAACCGGGCATTCCGTTTTTGTCGAACAGAAGCGGCACGTGGATCACCGAGGAGCAGGCCAGCTCCATGGACTATTGGCGGGAGCTGGTCAGCTTTTCCGGTCAAGGGGTGGATGTGGCTAGCTTGCCTGTGCTCGCCCATGTGCAAAAGCCGGTATTTCTCGAAGTCGGCCCAGGGAAAACGCAGCTTGAACGGCTGGCAGCAAGCGAACGGTTCCGTTCCGCGCCATTGCTGCCGTCCTTGCCCGCCCCCGGAGAAAACGAATCGGCCTGCAAGACGATGCTCGCTTCGTTAGGGCGACTGTGGCTGTACAAGGCGAACATCCGCTGGAAAAACGTCCATGCGCCAGCGCACCCGAGCCGCCTCCCGCTGCCGACCTACGCTTTTGAGCGGCAGTATTACTGGATTGAGCGGGCGTTCGCTGCGCCTGCGGAGACGCTTGGCAATGAAAAGCGTCTGCCTCCCTCTACGCTCCTGATAAGACAGGGCGGCGAGTTCATCCAGGACGGCCAGGCCAGCTACACGTTACAAGCGCACCAGATGCGGCAAGTAGAAGAGTTGTTGGCGAGCTTTGCTGCTGATTCTCCCGGAGAAAAGCTCGCACCGCTCGCCAGCGCTTCGGCTTCCGCTCCGGCCACCGAGCAGCAGCCGCGCAATCAGCGTCAGGAGGACATGGCTTCGTGGCTGTGCACAATTTTGGAGGAGTTGCTCGGAAAAAGCCCGATCAGTGTGGCAGACGACTTTTTTGACCTGGGCGGCGATTCCGTGACGGCCATCCAGTTCGCTTCGCGTCTGAAAGAACATCACATTGAGATTGCCTCCGATCTGCTGTTTGATTACCCGACGATGGAGGAGCTGGCGCGGCAGATTCGGCTGGGGAGCGACAGCCAGCCGTCCACGGAAACATTGGCGGGGGGTTACCCGACGACGCAGGAGCAGCAGGCGCGGCAGATCAACCTGAAAAGCACCAGCCAACCATCCGCCGAAGCCCTGCCAGACTCCGCCCCAAGCACGCTGTTCTACAACGTCGACCAGGCCGACCAGGAGATTTTACTGCGTACAGTGGATACACGGGAAGTCGAAAGCGTCTATCCGCTCACCTTCATGCAGTTACTGGTCCTGAACCACAACATTTTGCACGCGCGGCAAGGCACGGTCAGCCTGCTCGCGTTCCCGATTGCAGAGGAACTGAGGCTTGACCATTTCCGACTGGCCTGGCAGCGGGTTATCGACCGCCATTCCGTGCTGCGGACTGGATTCATCTGGAGAAAAATATCGCATCCGGTTCAATTCGTGAAAAGGCATGTCGACGTTGCCATCGACGTGCTGGACTGGACGAAGCTGTCTGCGGACGAGCAAAAGCAAGCTTTGGCCGAATGGATCGCGCAGGAACGGCAAAAGAGCTTCAAGGTGGACGAAGTTCCGCAAATGCGGTTTCAGCTCATCCAATACGACAAGGCAAGCTACCAGTTTGTCTGGACGTATCAACATTCCTTGTTTGACGGCTGGAGCATGAATCTCATTTTGCAGGAAGTGTGGGCGAACTATCAGCTCGGCGAAGCGCTCATCCGCGAGCCGCAGACGCCCGCGACGCCTTTCCTCGATTATGTCAAGTGGCAAAAAAGGCAGGACGACCAGGAAGCGCGGCAATTTTGGACAGGGGAGCTGGGGCCGTTCCGCTATCGCGAACAGCTTGTGCCGACGACACCGAGCCAGCGCAGCGGCTATGTAAGCGCCGTGAAAAGTGTTGCTCTGGCACAAGACGAGGTCTATACTGTAAGAGAATTTTCCAGAAAGAACCAAATAACGCTAAATACGGTAGTCTTGGGTGCGTGGGGCTTGGCGCAGGCGCGACTGCTCGAACAGCGCGATGTCCTGATCGGGCTGATGACATCGGGACGCGTCCCGGAAATCGGGCAAATGGACAAAATGGTCGGACTGTTTACCAACAGCTTGCCCGTCCGGCTGACCTACAACGACGCGGACCAGGTCAAAGAGTGGTTTGTCGCCTTGCAGAAAAAAATCGTGCGCATTCGCCGCTACGAGCATATTACGTTGCAGCAAATGGCGCAGTGGTCGCAAATTCCGCTCGATTTTTTGCAAACCGTCATCAATACGCGCAGCCTGGTTTATACGCACTTTCCGTTCCAGACGCAAGCTGGCGAGCAAAAGCCGTTTCAGGCAAAGAGCAGCGGGCAGCTTCACCTTCCGCTGCGCCTGTTTGTCAACCCGTCCGAGGACCGCTTCACGCTCCGGGCGGAATACGACAGCAGTCAATTTGCCCACGATGCGGTCGCGCAACTGCTGGAGGAAGTAAAACGTCTGGTAGTGGCCGTCCCGCGAGCTGACGGGATTGCCGATTTGTGGGCAGAGGCAAAAAATCAGATGAAGTAAGGCGCATGCCACGTAGGAGAATGATAAACGCTATGAGAATTGCAATCGTAAACGGACCGAACATGAACCTGCTCGGATTGCGGGAAACCGCGATTTACGGAACCGTCACCTGGAAGCAAATCGAGGACAGGCTGTACAGGCTGGCGGGCGAGCTGCAAGTGGATGTCCTCTTTTTCCAATCCAACCACGAAGGCGAAATCGTCGACTTTTTTCAGCAGCAACTGCACGACCTGGACGGCGTGGTGCTGAATCCGGCGGGATTTTCCAAGACCGGTTACTCGATACTCGACGCGCTGGCCGCAGTCGGCATTCCCTATATCGAGGTGCACATGTCCAACATTTTTGAACGGGGCGGCTGGCATGCCGAATCAATTTTCTTCGCCAACGCTGTGGGCCACGTGATCGGCTTGAAGGCCAATGTGTACGAGCTTGGCTTGCGAGGGATCGCGCAGTACGTAAAAGAGCAGCGAACATCGATCAGTGGGAAGGAATGGAGAACGGGTGCACATTGAAGTCTACAACGCGAAGCTTCACAATCTGAAAAACATCACCACGACGATTCCGAAGCATCAGTTTATCGTCGTCACGGGAGTTAGCGGCTCGGGGAAATCCAGCTTTATTTTCGACACCTTGCACCACGAGGGGCAGCGGATTTACTTGGAGGCGCTGGGCATCGCGCACGATGTCCTGCACTACGACTCGTTTGACATGATTCAGGGACTCAGCCCGACGATTGCCGTGCAGCAGCGAACTGTCAGCAATCTGAATCCGCGCTCGGTCGTCGGCTCCGTCACCCGCATTTTGAACCTGCTGGCGATCATTTACGCCCAGGAAGGACAGCGGGCAGGCAAGGAGATAGCCTCGCACCAGCCAGACGAATTTGTGCCGGGGCTGTTCATGTTTAACTCCCCGCATGGCTCATGCCCGGCCTGCGGCGGCAGGGGAAGTGTCGTCGAGGTAAACGTCGAGAAAATTTTGCCGTCGGAGCGCGAAACGATTGAACGGTGGCATCAGTTCGCCTACCAGTTCCCGCACGCGAAAAATGAGGAAAAGGAGTACGTGTACAAGCGCCTCGATAATTTCAGCAAACATTTTCAGGTGAGCGCGGACACGCCTTTTGCCGAGTTGCCGCCGGAAGCGAAGGAAGCGTTTTTGCATTATCGGCCGAAGCGGACGCAGAGCAAAGGCCACCTGATTTTTTACGGAGTCACTGTCGTCATTGAAGAAAAGCTGAAAAAGATCAATCTGCAGCAATTTCCCGATCTGCAGACGACGCGGCCGTGCACGAGATGCCAAGGGTTCCGGCTCGGGCCAAAAGCGCTCTCGATTACGATTGGCGACAAGCATATCGGACAGCTTTGCCAGATGAATGTCAGCGACCTGGCGGCATTTCTCCGCCACTACCAGACAGCGCGGCCGCATACCCCGTTTATTGCCCACTTGCTCGGAGAGATTTTGCGCAAGCTGGATTGCCTCGAAACGGTCGGCTTGTCCTATCTGAACCTGTATCGCGAAATCCCGACGTTGAGCGGAGGGGAGACACAGCGGCTGCACATCATGTCTCACCTGTCGGCAAAGGTCGATTCGATCATCTACATTTTTGACGAGCCGACCGCCGGGCTGCACGAAAAAGAAAAAGAAAAGATCATCGAAAGCTTCCATCGGCTAAAGCAGCAAGGCAACACGGTCATTGTCGTGGAGCACGATGAAAGCGTCATCAAGCACGCCGACTACATCATGGACTTCGGCCCTTTGGCTGGCCAACTCGGCGGCTCTATCGTCTACCAGGGGAGCTACGCCGGCTTTCTCCAGTCGCGCGAATCAATCACGGCCCGGTATTTGCGGAAGAAAAAGCACCCGCCAAAAGAATACGCAAGCGGCGTGGACGCATCCGCTCCCAAGCTGTCGATTTGCAACGCGCGCACGAACAATCTGAAAAACATCGACGTCGCTCTTCCTTTGCGTGCCATCGTCGGCATCAGCGGGCTGTCTGGCAGCGGAAAAAGCTCGCTGGTGATCGACACGCTTATCCCTAAGCTTCAAGCAGCGTTGAAAGCAAAAGCGGGCAAGCAAAAGCAGTTGCTGGAGGAAGAAGAGCACGACAGCGATTACGCCCATGCGCACGCCGATGCCAGGCTGGAAGGCGCGGAAAACGTCGACGGCTGCATCGTCGTCACGCAGAAGCTGGCGCGGCGCCATGAAAACTCTTGCGTCGCCACGTTTTTGGGGGTGTGGGACCACATCCGGCAACTTTTTGCCGCGCAGGAGGAGGCCATCGCCCGGCAGTTTACGCGCAGTTCTTTTTCGTTCAACTCGACAGGCTCGTGTCCGATTTGCAACGGAAACGGGCAAATCAAAAGATGGCTCGGGCAGTTGACGTTCAGCGATCCGTGCCCTTCCTGCCGCGGCAAGCGATTCAAGCAGGAAGTGATGCAGGTTCGCTACAAAGAGCGCACGATCTCCGACATTTTGGAGATGTCGATTTCCGAAGCGCACGCGTTTTTCTCTGACCACGCCAAAATCAGCAAGATGCTCGGCACGATCGAGGAACTCGGCATGGGCTATATTCTCATCGGGCAAAGCCTGACGACGTTGAGCGGGGGAGAAGCCCAGCGGCTGAAACTGGCGCGCGAGCTGGGAAAAAGCAGCAAGGGAAGCTTTCTGTACATTTTGGACGAACCGACTGTCGGCCTCAGTTACTACGACACGGAAAAACTGCTGGTCATTCTCGGCAAGCTGATCGCCAGCGGACATTCCGTCCTGCTCATCGAACACGATCCGTACGTGCTGTCTTACTGCGACTATTTGATCGAGCTTGGGCCAGGCGCGGGGCACAAAGGCGGCGAGGTCATCGCCAAAGGAACGCCGGAGGAGATCAAGCAGTTCGCTTGCTCGATGATCGGTCCGTTTTTGGACTAAACGGCACGCTTGCTTGCAGCCATGCCCGCAAAATCATGATTCGAAACGGAAAAGAGGAGATGCTTGTGGAGAGCGTAACGCTGCCAGTCGTCCAGCCGCCGATTTTCGGCTATCAATTTTTTGCCTTTCCTCTATGTATCGTCTTGCAGGACAAAAGAAGCCTGCCCTGGCTGTACAGCAATTTTATCCAGGTGTGCTTCGACAAGCGCCCTGATCCGCCTGTTCCGTTTACGTTTTACATTCACGACTATACGTTGAACCCATGGCTGCACGTCGAGCATTTGCAAAGGGGCACGATGAACATCGTCCAAAGGAACATCGTCGAGTTTGTCCGCGATTGCCTCCTGGACGGCTACTATGTGTACCTGAATGTCGATGAGTACTACATTCCCGAGCGCGCCGTCTATCAAAAAAGCCATCTCTCCCACGATGTGCTGGTGCACGGCGTCGATCTGCAAAACGAAACCTTTCAATTGCTGGGCTTTACAGACAAGCAGATGCTCGCCACCACGAGCGCGTCTTTTCAAGCGTTTGCGCAGGCGTATGACAGCATCGCCCGGATCGACCACCAGGCCATTTGCAATCGCATCTATTTGTACAAAATCAAGGAAACGGGGGCGTATGCGTTTGATCTGGCATTGGTGCAGGAAACGCTGGAAGAGTATTTGACTTCCGGCAATACGTCCAGCAGATTTCGCATGGTCGCCAACCCGTGGGATCATTGCGCCTACGGATTGGACACATATCGTTGCCTGCAAGACTATTACGAACGCTTGCTTGCGGGCAAGGCAGGCTTCGACGTGCGCCACGTCCACAGCTTATGGGAGCACAAAAGCTTGATGGTCGCCCGGATCAAATACATGCAGGAGCACACCGACTATCTCGACTCGCCCGACCGGCTTCATGCGGCGTATAGCGAAATCGAGCGCAAAGCGCGGAACGCGCGCAACTTGACGCTCAAGTTTTACATGCAGCAGGAGGAGGCGACGCTGCATAAAATCATGCGCTACCTGGAAGAAATCGCGGCTGCGGAAGCGCTGGCGATCGAGCAGTTTTTGACCGTGCTGCGCAAGCACCAGCCGCAACTGTCGTAGAAGCCGTCCATTTTTTTGCCCGCAAAGCCTTTGCGATTTTCATAACAGTGAACGGAGGAGCGTTGGATGATAACCAAAAACGAAATTGAAGAAAAACTGGTGCACATCTACATGCAGCAGATGCAAGAGCTTCAAGTCGGCCCAGAACAAGTGCAGCCAAGCGGGATTGATTTTTCTTCCCAGCACATTCGCTTGCAGGACGTCGGGATTAACTCGCTCGGCTTCATTCGCCTGGTGGTTGCGATTGAAAATGAATTCGGGTTTCAGTTTGACGATGACATGCTCAATGTCGAACTTTTTGAAACGATCCAGCAACTAATCGCCTATATCGAGGGAAAAGTGAGCCAGTAAGACGAAAACCGCTCGGCTGTTTGCGAGCGCATAACCATTTTGGGGAAGGTGGAAAAGCTCCATGAAATTTTACGCAGATTTGCCCATGTGGCTGCATCACCGCGAAAAGAATCAGCTCCAGATCATCCATGAAGCCGCGCATTTGTTGGAAGCAAACGGCTTTACCGGGTCGTTGCTGTTTTATCAGCACACGACTCTCGATCCGTGGATTGTAGCGGCTGGCACCTTGCAGGCTACGAACGATCATTTGCCGATCATCGCCTTGCAGCCGAATACGGTCCCGCCGTTCACAGCAGCGAAAATGATCCATTCGCTGGTTCATTTGTACGGACGTAAAGTTGCGCTAAATATGATTCCTGGGCAGTCGATATCCGAGCTTCGGCAAGTCAATGATACCGTTCCGGGCGAAGAGCGCTTTGACCGACTGGTCGAATACATCGACATTTTACGAGCCTTGCTTCGCTCGAACGATCCGTTGACCTACAAAGGCAAATACTTCACTTACAACGACCTGCAAATTTTTGCCCAGGTCGATCAAGCGTTGCAGCCGCTCATTTTTATGCCGGGCGCCTCCACGCTGTTTCAAAAGGCTGCCCACCAGGCGGTCGACGTCGCCATCCAGTTGGCAAGCCCGGTCTCGCAGCTTGTCAAAAGCTTTGACATTCTCTACGACTCCCATGTGGAATTGTGCTGCCGACTCGGCATGATCGCGCGCCCGACTTCCGAGGAAGCGCTGGAGATTGCCAAAGAGGAAGTGCCGATGCGCTTCATGCAAATTGTGAAAAAGCAGGGGAGATTGGCCGGATATTATACGGAAGAAGAAGAGCGGCTTTATTTTCCGGTCGAGCAAGGCAAGGCGTTCCGGGGGCCGCTGCTGGTTGGCTCTTACGACGAGGTGGCAAGCTATTTCCGCGGATACAAGGAGCTGGGCATCAAGCATGTCATTTTTAGCTGCATACGCTCCGCGGAAGATTTGCACCATGTAAAACAGGTGCTGGATCGAGCTGGCGTGAGCGACACGGCCCAGCCTGTTCGTTAAAAACGCCATTTCCTCCTTGGATTGACAAGCAGGACGGGCATGGGGTAGTATATTTGTAATGGTTTCCAAATAAATGCATTTTTGTTAGTTTGAACTACAGACGATATACGGAGATTTTAGAAAGATAACTTTATCCAGAAACAAAGTTATCTTTCTAAAATATTTATGAATTAGCCGAGAATATCGTAAGTGAACACATGGAAGCGAAATACGACTATACATTCAAAATCAGAAAGTGAGGTGACATGCAGTGTTAGTAAATAAAGCGTACAAATTCCGCATCTATCCAACCAAGGAACAAGATGTGCTAATCGCTAAAACAATTGGTTGCAGTCGATTTGTATTTAACCACTTCTTGGCTAAGGGGAATGAAACGTACAAAGAAACGGGCAAAGGATTATCATACGGAGTATGTTCTTCTGAACTACCGAATCTAAAAAAAGATTGACGTGGCTCAAAGAAGTAGACAGCATCGCTATTCAGTCGTCAGTAAAGAATCTTGCTGATGCCTATTCTCGATTCGTCAAGAAGCAGAATGATGCTCCACGCTTCAAAAGTAAAAAGAACAATGTTCAATCCTATACAACGAAACACACAAACGAAAATATTGCGATTGAAGATTTGCAGGTATCTAACATGATTAAGAACCACAAACTTGCCAAAGCGATTAGTGAAGTGCCTTGGTATCAATTCAGAACGATGCTTGAGTATAAAGCAAAGTGGTATGGTCGTACTGTTGTTGCCGTAGGCAAAACATTCGCTTCCTCTCAGCTCTGTGCGTGTTGTGGATACCAAAACAAAGAAGTTAAAAACCTGAACTTGCGTAAATGGACTTGCCCTTCTTGCCATAGCGAATGGGATAGGGACATAAATGCAAGTTTGAATATTCTTAACGAAGGCAAAAGACTACTATCTGTATAATCGCAGGATCCGTAGGAACTACGGGGATAGCTTGGTGGTACATCATGCACCAATTCTGTTCAGTAGAACGGACTAACCAAGAATCTCGTGGCTTTTGGTCATGAGAGGTTCAATTGTGATAAAACGGGAAACTTGCCCTGCAGAGGAAAGCGAACGAGAGGGAAAATTTTTTGCTATTTTCTCGTCAAAACAACCTGACAGGTTTTATTGAAGCTTAGGCACATTAAAATCGCTCAGGGGTCATACGACATGGAGTAGACACGGTGTAGTGTATCCGGCTTCGATACACGAAATGGCGGAGCTATGCCCGAAAACAGGCTTAAAAAATTCGCTTGGTGTGAACAAAGGGGAAGACATAGTGGAAAACAATCGCAGCTCTACGGATTGCATGAAGTTATTTTGCTTGCCGTACGCAGGCGGATCGGCGACGGCTTTTAGCAAGTGGAAACGGGGGCTGGACCCGCGAATCGAGTTGGTGCCGGTAGAGTTGGCGGGGAGAGGGAGACGTTTTCGAGAGCCGTTCTATCCTTCCTTGCCGGACGGTGTCAAAGACATTTTCCCTTTCATTGTGGAGCAGGTCGGCGACGGCGAATATTCGTTGTTCGGACACAGCATGGGAACGCTGTACATTTGCGAGCTGATGAACCAAATCCGCAAGCATGGCTGGAAGCAGCCGCGGCATCTGTTTTTGTCCGGCATGTATCCCCCGCATATTCGCGACAAGAAAAAGATTCATCACTTGCCGGATGACGAGTTCATCGCGGAAATCATCCAGCTTGGCGGCACGCCCAAAGAAGTGGCGGAAAACCGGGAGCTTATGCAAATTTTCACGCCGATTTTGCGGGGCGACTACAAAAACGTCGAACAGTATTTGCTGCAAGCGGCCCCGGAGACGTGGGACATCCATGTTACGGTTTTGACGGGTGATGACGATGACCTCGTCACAGCGGATGATATTAGCCAATGGCAAAAGTACACGAGCCAATCCTGTACGATCGTGACTCTGCACGGTGGACACTTCTTTATCCATGACGAAGAAGAAAAGGTGATTGAGATTATCAATCGCACCCTAACTGCATAAGACGCGCGCATGCGAGCAGCTAACCCTTGCCAGTGACTGGTGAAGGGTTCGTTTTGTTTTGGCTGTAAACAAATTTGAAAAGGGAAATGGGAGCTTACCATGGGGCATAAATACGACGATCAGGCATATACAGGGCTGGAAATCGCTGTGATTGGCATGGATTGCAAATTTCCGAAAGCAAACAATGCCAGCCAATTTTGGGACAATCTCAAACATGGAGTCGAAGGGATCGCGTTTTTTTCCGCTGAGGAAATGCGGCAATCCGGAATAGATCCAGCGCTCTGCAACGACCCGCATTATGTAAAGGCAAAAGGGTACTTGGAAGGGATCGACTGCTTTGACTCGGCCTTCTTTGACTATACCCCCCGGGAAGCGACCGTGCTGGACCCGCAGATCAGGCTGTTTCACGAAGTCGTCATGAACGCTTTGGAGCATGCAGGCTACAATCCTGAGACGTACAAAGGGCAGATCGGCCTGTACGCCGGGAGCACGGAAAATGTCAACTGGCTGCTGAGACAAATGCTCGCCGACGAGAACCCCACTTTTAATCTCAGCTTTCGCGAGTACTTGTGCACGTCTGTCTCCTACAAGCTGAAGCTGAAGGGGCCAAGCGTCTCCGTGCTGAGCGCCTGCTCAACGTCGCTGGTTGCCGTGCATCTGGCCAGCCAGGCATTGTTGAACGGCGAGTGCAGTATCGCGGTTGCGGGCGGTGTGCACATTTCCCTCCCGGCGAAAAAAGGCTACTACTATTCCGACGACCTCATTTACTCGCCGGATGGTCATTGCCGCGCGTTTGACGCCGCTTCCGCCGGAACGCTCATCAGCGACGGCGCGGGAGTCGTCGTCTTGAAACCGTTGCAGGATGCGCTCCGGGACCGCGATCATATTTACGCGATCATCAAAGGATCGGCGATCAACAACGACGGCCATCGCAAGGCCGGCTTTTCCGCCCCGAGCATTCAAGGGCAAAAAGAAGTCATCGAGGCAGCGCTGCAAATGGCCGAAGTTGACGCAGAGTCGATCACCATGGTGGAAGCGCACGGGACAGGGACGAAGATTGGCGATTCCATCGAAGTCGAAGCGCTCAAGCGGGCTTTTCAAACGAACAAAAAGGCATACTGCGCCATCGGCTCGGTCAAGTCGAGCATTGGGCACTTGAATGAAGCGGCCGGGATTGCCGGCTTAATCAAAACGGTGCTTTCGCTGGCAAACAAACAAATTCCTCCGTCGCTTCATGTGCTGAAGCCGAATCCGAAAATCGAGTTTGAAACTACTCCTTTTTACATCAACCATTCCTTGCGCGACTGGCACCGAACAGCCACTCCGCGCCGAGCAGCCGTCAGCTCGTTTGGCATCGGCGGGACGAATGCGCACGTCATTTTGGAAGAAGCGCCGATACGCGAAAAGCGAGCTGCCGCAGAGCAAGCTCGCTTGTTTGTCTTTTCCGCCAAAACTACGACGGCCTTGCAGGAGCAAATCACCCGCTTCAAAAATCACCTGAAACAGCAGCCCGCAGTCGACCTGCACGACGCAGCCTATACGCTGCAAGCAGGGAGAATGGCTTTGTCCAACCGTTCCTATGTGGTTGCCCGGAACTATCAGGAGCTGCTGCCTCAATTGGACGCGAAAAAAGTACCGCTGCGGACGGTAGAAAAAGGCGAGTCGGCTGTCCTGTATTTCGTGCCGGAGATTACCGGGGAGGCCGAAATCGTTCAACTCGCGCTCGAGCTGTATGAACAGCATCAGCCATTTCGCGAGGAAGTGGCGCAATGTCTGGGCAAAATCGGGTCGCACGGCAAGCTCGACTTGCACCGGTTGTTCGCTCCGGGTGAAAAGGCGGCAGTAGAGCTACGAGCGATCCATTTCCTGTTTGCTTATGCCTTTGCAAAAGTCACGTTCGCCTGCCAGGAGCAGCCTTTCGGGATCGTTGGCTTCCGGAGCGGAAATTTCGTAGCGGCTGCGCTGGCCGAAGCAGTAGCGTTTGCGCATTGTTTTGCCGCTTTTCTGGACCATGAACTGACGGCGATTACCGAAAATCCGGTTTTCCAGCCGCGCATCCCGCTGTTTTCGGCGGAAAATGGCGACAAGCTGTTCCGCGAGCATTTGCAAGATCGCAGCTTTTGGCATGCCCTGCTGAACGCGCCGCGCTCGTTTGCGGCCGGACTTGCCGATCTTTGTCAAACGCCGAAGACAGTCGTCGCTTTCCTAGGAAATAAGCGAGCAGCGGAGGGAGACTACGCAGAGTGGCCTGTCCGCGAGTGGGTGTCGTTGGCTTGCGGCGAAGCTGCGGTTTGGCACTGGATCGGCGTGCTGTGGAGCCGGGGAGTGACCATCCATTGGGAAGCCTTGCACAAGCGCGAGGCGAAGGGGCGAATCCCGTTGCCGACGTATCCGTTTGAGCGGCAGCGCTACTTTTTGGACGATGACCCGGCAAAGCTCGGGAAAGCGTTTTTGCAACAAGTAAAGGAACAGACGCTGGCGCAAAAGGATGCCGCGGATTGGTCCTACAGACCGACGTGGAAGCGCGCAGCTTTTTCAGACTGGTCGGCAGAGTCTGCGCCCAAACAGCGGCGGTCTGCGATCATTTTCCATGATGTCGAGCTGGCCGAGGCGGTCGTGGAAGCGTGCAAGCGCCAGTTTGCGCAGCCCTTTTTTGTAGCGCGGGGCGGCGCTCCTGTCGCTTGCGCGGAAAACGGATGCGGGTTGGCGGACGACAGTCAGGCAAGCTACACGGACGTTTTGCAGACGTATTGGCAAAAAACGAAAACGGAACCGGACGCGATCCTGTACATGGCGCTATCCGAGGACGAGTTCGTCGAAGCAGATCAGGAGCAGGCAGCGCGCATGCTGGATGCGACTTACGACAGCCTCCTGCACCTCGTGCAAGCGCTGGACGAAGTGAACGGGGCGGCGGCGATTCGGCTCGCTGTCGTGGCGAATCGCCTGTTTGATGTGCTCGGCAGCGAACCGCTTAACCCGTGGAAAGCGACGCTGCTCGGGCTTGTGCGCGGCATTCCGCTGGAGTTTCCCGACAGGAACTGCCAGTTGATTGATATATCCTGCCAGGAGCAGCTCGTCGCCTCCGGTCTGGTCGACAAGCTGTTGCAAGAGATCGCAGGAGGGCAAGACGAGCTGTTCGCGCTGCGCGGAAAAGCGAAGTGGCTTCCGCTCTATGAGCCGGTATCGCTCCCAGCCCGTTCCGGTGCGGCGCTCAAAGACGGGGGCGTTTATTTGATTACCGGGGGAACGGGCGGCATCGGACTGGAGTTGGCTGACTACATCGCCAGTCACTGCCAGGCGAGCCTGATTCTGTTGGGGCGCTCGTTTTTCCCTGCCAAAGAGGAGTGGGACAACTGGCTGCGGGAGCACGGCAAGCAAGATGCGATCGCGGCCAAAATCCGGCAAATGCGGCAGCTTGAACAAAAAGGCGCGCAGGTGTACGTCTGTCAGGCGGATGTTTCCGACTTCCCTGCTCTGGCCGCGACGTTGCAGCGTGTCCAACAGGAAGCAGGGGCGATTCACGGTGTGATTCACGCCGCCGGGCTTCCGGGCAGCGGCTTGATCCAGCAGGCCAAAAAGGAGACGCCGCACCAGGTCATTCTCGCCAAAGCAGCAGGCTGCCTGAACTTGAATCGGATTTTGCGCGCAAACGACCTGGACTTTTTTGTGCTCTGCTCGTCCATCAGCACGCTCTCCCCGATGATCGGGCAGTCTGATTACAACGCAGCCAATGCTTTTATGGATGCATATGCCGAGTATCGCAACCGGGATGGCAACGAGGCCATCATCAATCTGAAGTGGGATATCTGGAAAAACGTAGGGATGGCCGTCAAGTCGGGAATCGCGCCATCGCCGAAGCAGGCGCTGGCGCATCCGCTCTTTGACTACAGCTTTCAGGCAGGCGGCAAAGAGCTGTTCGTTGCCAGACTGAGCCAGCAGCGTCACTGGGTTTTGCAAGATCACCGCACAGAGGAGCATGGCGTATTGTCGGGAACGGCATTGATCGAAATGGTTCGGGAAGCGGCCGACCACAGCTTGCTGAAAAATCCTTGCGCCCTGCAAGACGTGCAGTTCCACACGCCGATAACGGTGCGCGCGGACGAGGAAAAAGAAGTGGTGCTACTCTTCTCTCCGAACAGCAACGAAAGCTGTTTGTTTGCGGTGTACAGCCGGATTCATCCGGCAGAAGATACGTGGCTGCCGCATGTTACCGGGACAGTCGGGACGATTGGAACGATTGAGCGTCCGCCTGGCAGCGTCCATCTGGAAGCGCTAAAAGCGCGGTGCGCAGACAGAAATGTGCTATTTAGCGATTCGGATCACAAAAAGCACG
This sequence comes from Brevibacillus sp. NSP2.1, assembly GCF_000470975.2. Lineage (NCBI taxonomy): Bacteria > Bacillati > Bacillota > Bacilli > Caryophanales > Paenibacillaceae > Brevibacillus > Brevibacillus sp. NSP2.1. Next base: position 2,766,345 of record NZ_CP048274.1, read on the forward strand.
CAGGCTATTTGATCTTCGGAAAAAGATGGCGCAACATCCGCCAGGTGATGGCAGGAAAAGACGAAGGATTAGCCGTGATTGAGCTACCGGAGCAATATGAAAGTGATCTGGACGACTATCACTTGCACCCGGGGATGCTCGATTCGGCTACGAGCTTTTTGCTCGGCTTTCTCGGCAAAAAAGAGATGTTCATTCCGCTGTCCTACGAATCGCTCGCCGTCTACGGCAAAATGCCGCGGCGCATTTACAGCTATTGCAAATATTTGGACAGCGAATTTCCGCAAGACGGCTTGGCGAGCTTCGATATCCAGATTATGGACGAAGCGGGAACAGTGCTCGTTGACATTCGCAACTACACGATGATCGCCATATCCGCTTCGGTTGCCGAGCGGATTAGTGACGGAAACAAGCCGAGCATTACGCTCGCTCTCGACGAATGGATGAACGCTGGTGCGGCTGGCGACGATTTTGGCCAGATCGGCATCTTGCCGGAAGAGGGACGCGACATATTCGGCAAAGCATTGGCGGCTGGCGCTGCTACCTACCTCATTTCTACGACGGATATCGAAAGCCGCGTGCAAAAAAGGCGCGACAGCAAGCAGGACATCTGGGGAAGTAGCAGCGCTCAGCAATCCGTGCGCACAAAGATTCAAGGAAAAAGGCCGCCATTGTCCGCAGCGTACGTCCCGCCCGCAACCGACTTGCAAAAAGCGCTGTGCGCCATTTACGAAAATCATTTGGGCATCGCTCCGATTGGCATAGCGGACGACTTTTTCGAACTGGGCGGAGATTCGCTCAAGGCGATCCACGTCAGCACGAGCATCCGCAAGCAGTGCCAGGCGAATATTACGCTGACAGACTTTTTCCAGGAGAAAACGATTGAGAAGCTTGCCGCCTTCATCGCAAACAGCCGCCAGGCCGGGCAGCATTCGATCGCGCCAGTGGCGGCCAAGCCTCATTACAGGACTTTGCTTGCGCAGCAACGGGTCTTTTTCTTGCAAGGTCTTGTGCCGGATACGGTAGGGTACAACGAGTCGACCGCAGTTTTGCTGGAAGGGCCGATAGAAGCCGAGCGAGTGGAAGACATATTTGCCAAAATCATCGAGCGGCACGAAAGCTTGCGCACCTCGTTTCAGGTGGTGGACGGCGAGATCGTCCAGGTTGTGCACCCGCACGTTGACTTCCGGGTCATTTGCCTCATGTCCGATGAGCAGTCCGTCGAGCGCGACCTTGCGCAGTTTGTCCAGCCGTTCGATCTGGCGCAGGCGCCGCTGTTCCGCGTGGGGCTAATCCGGCTCGGGGAGCACAAAAGCGTGTTGGCGCTCGACATCCATCACATCATTTCCGATGGAACGTCGATTAATTTGTTGATAAAAGACTTTGGCGAACTGTACAGCGGCAAGTCGCTTCCGCCATTGGCTATCCAGTACAAAGATTACGCCGAGTGGCAGCACGCGTTTGCGCAGTCGGACGCTTACCGGGAACAGGAAGCGTACTGGCTGAAGCAACTGGAAGGCGTGTTGCCTGTGCTGCAACTGCCGACGGATTTTCCCCGTCCGGCTTCGCTCAGCTTCCACGGCGACCGGATCATCGTCGAGCTTGACCAGCAACTGAGCGATGGCATCAAGCGGTTTTCCCAGGAAGAGCACGTCACCTGGTTTATGACGATGCTCGCTGCGTACTACGCATGGCTGGCAAGACTCAGCGGCCAAGCGGACATCCTGGTAGGCATTCCGCAGGCAGGCCGAAACCACGAGGACGTAAAAGAGATCGTCGGCATGTTCGTCAATCCGCTAGTCCTGCGCAATCGGCCAAAGAGGGAGAAAAGCTTTCGCGTCTTGCTCCGCGAAGTCAAGGCGAGCTTGCTTGCCGCTTTGGAAAATCAGGATTTGCAAATGGAACTGATTGTGGATCAGCTCGATGTGAAGCGCGACCCGAGCCGTACCTTTTTGTACGATACGATCTTCAATTACCAGAGCATGAAAAACCAGACGGAAAGCGATGCCGCGCACGACGGGGAGATGAAGCTGTCAGCGTATCCGATCGAGGTAAAAACGACGAAAGCCGATCTGAATATCCATTTATTCGAGACGGCGACAGGAATTTGTCTGGAATGCTTTTACCGCACAGACTTGTTCCGGCAGGAGACGGTCGAGTACTTGTTTGCCGAGTACCGCAAACTGCTTGCGAGCATCACGCAAAATCCGGACTTGTCGATCGGCGAGCTGCCTGTCTTGCGGCAACGCGAAGTGCTGGGAAGAGAAAATGCGGTCGCGCCGGCTTGCGCGTACGAGCCGTTTTCCTTCCGCGAGCCTGCTGCAAACCTCGTAGCGCGGTTTGAAGCGCAGGTTGCCCAGTATCCCGACCAGATCGCCGTCAAGCACGGCGCCGATGCCCTGGCGTACAGTCAGCTCAATGCCCGGGCGAATCAGGTTGCCCGGAAAATCGCAGAGCGCAACTCGCAACGAAAGGGGCAGGCACCTGTTGCGCTGCTCTTTGGCAACACGCTGGAAATGACCGTCGCCTTGATCGGCGCGCTGAAGGCAGGGGTCCCGTTCGTGCCGCTGGATCGAAGCGCTCCGGCAGAACGGCTGGCTTACATGCTCGGCGATACGCAGTCCGGCATCCTCCTGACCGATTCGCCAAACCTCGCCCTGGCACAAGAGGTCGCGGACAAGGCCATGCTCGACATCGCCACGATCAACCTGTCGGAAGAAACGAGCGATGCTGCAGAAGACAATCTGGGGCTGCGCGTCGAGGGAGAGGCGATCGCCTTTATTCTCTATACGTCCGGCTCGACCGGAAAACCAAAAGGCGTGCTGCAAAGCTATCAAAACGTCTACTACTATCTCGCGCAGCTCACCAAGGAATTGCGGCTCCATTCGCACGATCGTATCGCCTTGCTGACATCGTACAGCCACGCAATCGGCATTCTCGATATTTTGGGAAGCCTGCTGAACGGAGCAACCTTGCACCTGTACGATTTCAAGCTGGACGGAAGCATGCCGCGATTCGCGCAATGGCTGAATCAGGAGCAGATTACGCTGTTCCATTCTGTCCCTTCCGTGTTCCGCTTTTTCATGAAAAATCTGGACGACGCAGTCCAGCTTCCTCATATTCGCATGGTTTTGCTGGGGGGAGAGGTCGTGTCCGGGACGGATTTCGAGCTGTACAAACAAAAATGCGCGGATGACTGCCTGTTTGTCAATTTCCTCGGCTGCTCGGAGTTGATGGTCATTTCCTTTTTCATCATGAACAAAAACACGGCCGTCCCGCATGCCAAAGCGCCAGCCGGATATGTCGTGGACGGCATAGAACTGCGGATTGTCGGCGAAAGCGGCCGGGAAGTGAGCGTCTTCGAATCCGGCCAGCTCTATTACCGGAGCGACTATTTGTCTCCGGGTTACTGGAACCGGCCAGAAGAGACGGCGAAAGCGTTTGTCCTCGATCCGCAGCAAGGGGCGGGTAGGCTGTACAGAAGCGGAGACTACGGCCGGCTGTTGCCGAATGGCTGCCTCGAATACAACGGCCGAAACGATTCCCAACTGAAAATCAGAGGCTACCGCGTCGACCTGAACGAAATCGAGACGGTGATTGACGGGCTCGACTGCATGTTGAAAAGCGTGGTCAAAGCGGTCTGCGACGAGAACGGCGAGCCAGTGATCGTCGCCTACTATGTGCTGAAGCAAAGCGAATCTGAGAAAGCGATTATCGACTATGTGAAGCAGCTTTTGCCGAGCTACCTCGTTCCGTCCTTTTGGCTGGAAATGAAATCGTTTCCGATGGTCGGCCCGAACAAAATCGACCGCAATGCTTTGCCAGCCGTTGAAGCCGGCAAGCCAAAGCGCGCGCGCATCACTCTGCCGCAAAATCGCATGGAGGAGCTGCTCGCAAGCATCTGGCAAGAAATATTGGGCAAAGAGCCTGTCGGCGTAGACGACGGGTTTTTTGAGCTGGGCGGTCACTCGCTCATGCTGATGCAGGTGCAAAACCGTTTGGAGAAGGAGTTGCAGACAACGCTCGAGATGGCCGACTTGTTCAAATACCCGACGATACGCTCGTTGGCCTTGTTTTTACAGGACAAACAGGCGAGCAAAACCGATTACTTGCAGCAAAGCACAGAGCGGGGCGAGCTGAGAAAAAGCCTGCGCCAGCAACGCGGCAAACGGTAAACAAGCCATCGGGGAGACGGTTGTCCAAAGTGCCCGCGCGCGTGCGGATGACGTCTCCTGCCTTGGACAATGACGTGGTAAAAGGAGAAGCGTATGCAAAAAAGTGTCGTGTTTGACTTCGATGGAGTGATTATTGATTCGCTAGAGGTGCAGCGCAAAGCGTTCTATGACAGCTTTCAGCTCGTTTCCGAAGGTCCGCTTCCTTCCTTTGCGGAGTTTCTTGGACACAGCGGAGATTCGATTCCGAATATTTTCGCCAAAATGGACTTGCCAGAGAGCATGGTGGAGCATTATCGGCGAATCGCCAGCTCCAACATCCACCTGATCGAGATTGTGGCGGGGATGGAGGACGTATTGCGGTTCATTCAAGAGGAAGGCTGGAAGTGCGGGTTGTGTACGGGAAAGGACCGCAAGCGCACGATCCATATTTTGAACGAATTTCGGCTGATCGACTATTTTGACGCAGTCGTCTGTTCCGATGACGTCACCCATCCCAAGCCGCACCCGGAAAGTCTGCTTGTGGCCATCGAGCAACTGCACTCCGGCATCCATCACGCTGTCTTCGTCGGCGACGGGAAAAATGATCTCATCTGTGCCAGAGAGGCGCAAGTCAAAAGCATCGCCGTCGCCTGGGGCCATAATTCGGTAGAGGTGCTCCAGCAAGAAGCGCCTACCTTTTTTGCGTATAGCGTCGACGAACTGAGGCAGGCCCTGCAAACGCTTTTTCAACACCCGCGCGTGTCATTATAAAAAACGGGAGTGAGTGGAGTGGTGGATGAAGAGTTGATCCATTCAAAAATCGCCATCGTCGGCATGTCCTGCCGCGTTCCCGATTGCGATACCCCTTCGGCTTTTTGGCAAAACATCGTCCGCGGCGTGGAATCGATCAGGACGTTTCGCGACGAGGAATTGCAGCAGGCGGGCGTTCCGGCTGAGCTGCTGAACGACCCGCACTACGTAAAAAGAGGGGCCGTCCTCAAGGATACGGCGTATTTCGACGCGGGCTTTTTTCGTTACACGGCCAAAGATGCGGAAATTACCGATCCGCAGCACCGCGTCTTTCTCGAATGCGCCTGGGAAGCGCTTGAGGATGCGGGCTGCGTCCAGGATCTCGAGCGACGTGTGGTGGGCGTGTACGCCAGCTCGTGCCTCAGCAGCTACGTTTTGCGCCTCTACGAAGATCAGGCGCTCGTGCAGAGGCTCGGGCACGTGCAAATCGGCATCGGCAACGAAAAAGACTTTTTGGCCTCGAAAGTGTCGTTCAAGCTCGGCTTGCGCGGCCCTTCCGTCAACGTGCAGACGGCGTGCTCTTCCTCGTTGGTCGCGGTCCATTTGGCCAGCCAAAGCTTGCTGAATGGCGAGTGCGACATCGCGCTGGCGGGGGGCGTCACGATCCGCAGCGAGCAGACCGCAGGGTATGTCTACCAAAAAGAAGGTATGGTTTCCCCGGACGGGCATTGCCGTGTCTTCGCGGCCGACTCGGCGGGGACGGTTTTCGGAAATGGCATCGGCATCGTCGTCTTGAAACGCCTGGCGGATGCCATTTCTGATCGCGACAACATTCAGGCGGTCATCTGCGGCACGGCCGTCAACAACGACGGCGAGGAAAAAATCGGCTATACCGCGCCGAGTCCCATCGGCCAGGCGCAGGTCATTCACGAGGCGCTCACCGTCGCCAACGTTTCGCCGCGAGAAATCAGCTACATCGAAACGCATGGAACCGGAACCGAGCTGGGGGACGCCATTGAAATCAAGGCGCTCAAAGAAGTTTTCCAGACTGAGGCGGCTGCGCCCCAGTTTTGCGCCATCGGGTCAGTCAAGCCGAACATCGGCCACCTCGATACGGCGGCAGGCATCATCGGCCTCATCAAGACGGCGCTGGCGCTGAAGCACCAGGTAATCCCGCCGTGCATTCGCCATGAACAGCCGAATCCTAAACTGGCCTTTGAGCAAAGTCCATTTTACGTGAACACCAGGCCGCGTGCCTGGAAAGACGTCAGCGATTCGCCCAAGGCAGGCGTCAGCTCTTTTGGTATTGGCGGGACGAACGCCCACGTTGTTCTGGAAGAAGCCCCAACTTATGCTTCCGATGCTTCCGCGAGACAGCACCATCTGTTTTTGGTTTCAGCCAAAACGGAGAAGGCACTCGCGAATACGTGCCGGAAAATGGCGCAATTTTTCCGCATCCAGCCTGCACTCTCCCTTGCGGATGTGTCGTTTACGTTGCAGACGGGGCGCGCTCATTTTCCCTATCGGAAAATGGCGGTTTGCTCTTCCTTGGGAGAGGCGGCCCGTTTGCTTGAAGCAGCAGAAACCGCCACGGCAAGCAGCAGCGGGCAGGAGGAGCTTCGCGCCGCTTTTTGGTTTTCCCCGCAAACGCAAGCGCTTGGCAGGATGGGGCGCGAGCTGTACCAGACGGAACCGCGCTTTGCCCGCATCGTGGACGGCTATATCCACAGCTTGTCAAAAGAAATGCCGGATATGCCCAGCTTGGAGCGCCTTTTGCCGGGAGCCGAGCGCGCGCAAGGTGACGACGCGCTTGACCCATTGCCTGTGGAGTTGAGCCAGTTTTTTTGCCAAAGCGCTTTGGCCGACTTGCTGGTTTCTCTCGGAATCAAGCCGCAGGTGGCGATGGCAGACGGGGCGGGTTTGTTTTCGGCTGTCTATCAGACGAAGCTGGCAACGATGCGCGACCTTGCGAAAATCATCGTCCTGAAACAACAGTGGCTGCGCGCAGCAGAGGAACAACAAGGCCGGATCGAGGCAGAACTGGCTTCGCTGTTGCGGACGATGCCGGTGGGCAGCGCAGAGTATGACATCTTGTCGAGCGGGATTCCCGTTACAAGCGAGCAGGTACGCCAACCATGCTTTTGGCTGCGCACGACGCAAACATCCGCTTTGCCCGCAGCGACTCCGCCCAGCGAGAGCGATGTTCACCTCGTCATTGGCATCGGGATGAAGCAGCCGAATCGGCCGGAATCGCCGCTTCCCGTCATCCATCTGCTGCCTGTGCATGACAGCGCGGAGTCGGCGGAGTGGCGCTTTGCCAGCAGCTTGGGCGAGATCTGGCTGCAAGGGGCCGCGATGGATTGGAAGCAACGCTACTTAGGCGAGAACCGGAACCGCCTGTCGCTTCCCACGTACGGGTTTGACCGCGACAAGTACTGGTTTGCGAAAAAAGAGCGCACCGACCAGCCCCAGCATAACCTTTTTTGCAAAAACGAGGTGGAGAAGTGGTTGTATCGCCCGGTGTGGAAGCAATACAGCGGGTCTGGCCGCACACGTACAGAGGGAGAGCAGCCTGAAACCTACCTGCTATTTTCCGATGCGAACGGAAGCGCAGAAGGCGTCAAGCACGCCCTGCAAGCAAAAGGCAAGCGCGTGTGTACGGTCCAAGCCGGGCAGCAATTTTCCAGGCTCGCCCCGGACAGATACGAGGTTCATCCGGAAGAGCCGGAGCAATATCTTACGCTGCTGCGGGAAGTGTTTCAGCCGGGACAAACTTGGAAACTCGTGCACATGTGGAGCTTTTCAGCCGCGTGTACAGACGCTTTTCCGACTGGGGAGTCGCCGGGCTTTTTTCATTTGCTGCACCTGGGAAAAGCTTTTGGCATGCTCGATCCCGCGCAGTCCGTCCAGCTTTTCGTCGTTGCGCCTGCCTCCCAGTCCATCACCGGGAACGAAGCGTTGGCGCCCGAGCATGCAACGGCGCTCGGGGCCGTGCAAGTAATCCCGCAAGAATTTGGCCATGTCCGCTCGGCTTTTCTGGAAATGGAGGCGGAGCGGTTCGAGAAGCTGGAGCAGCTCGGCATCAAGCTGCTGGTGGAAGAGCTATTGAAACAGGAGCCGGAAAAAATGCTCGCCATCCGCAACCGTCATAAATGGATACGCACGTTTGAGCGGCTGCGCTTGGACTCACCGGAAGCGGCACAGCCGGGAAAAGGCGGCGTGCATCTGGTTCTCGGCGGCTTGGGCGGGATTGGCTTGACGGCCGCGCGTGCGTTGACACAGCAGGGAGCGGCTGCGATCGTTTTGACAGGGCGCTCGCCTTTTCTGCCGGAAACGCAGTGGGCGGCATATGTGGCGACTACTCCGGCGAGCGACCCGCTGCACCAAAAAATTCGCGAGCTGATGCAGATGAAAGCCTCGGGTGCACAGCTTCGTCTGTACCAGGTCGACGTCAGCGACGAAGCACAAATGAAGGCTCTTCTGGAAGAGGTCGAGGCGACTGTCGGACGGATTGACGGAATCGTCTTTTCTGCCGGAAGAGTCGTGAGCGATTTTTTTCAGCATGCGATTCCTCATATTCGTCGCGACATGTGCGAAGCGGAGTTTGCGGTCAAGCAAAAAGGGCTGCTCATTCTCGAAAAACTCATCAGGGAAAAAGAGATCGGGTACTGCCTGGTCAATTCCTCGCTTTCCTCGATACTCGGCGGGATCGGACTGGTGGCCTATACGGCTGCGAACCAGTTCATGGACAGCTTCGTGCAAAAGATGAACCAGGTGCAGCAGCGAACCAGATGGATGTCTGTCGGCTGGGATGCCTGGAACTTTTCGCTTGCCGATCCAGCCAGCCGCACAGCAGGAAGCGAGCGGCTGGAGCAATTGATTTCGCCCGCAGAAGGCCGCCAACTGTTTGCGCAATTGTTTTCCCTTCTGCACGAGGAAGAGCATGTCATTGTGTCCACGACAGACCTGGAGCCGCGGCTGGAGCAGTGGCTAAACCGCCCTCGCTACAAGGCGGAGGAAGGCCAAAAACAGAACGGCAGAGAGATTCCGCTGGAGCAGTTGCTGCAAGAGACGATTCAGGAGGCGATCGGGCAGACGAGCATGGGCCTCGACGACAATTTCTTCGATGCCGGGATCACCTCGCTCGATATGGTGGGGATCAACGACATTCTCCAGAAGACGATCCAAAAGCCTGTTTTGATCTCTTCCTGGTTCGAATATCCGACCATCCGCAAGCTGGCCGGGTATTTGCAAGCGGAAGACAGCGAGAAAGCGACAACCGATCGCGGCTTTGATCGCTCCGAAATTGTCCACAAAGGGATGGATAAATTAAAGCTGCTGCGACAAAAAGGAAAGGAGGTACGAAATGGCTGACACGCGCAACTTCAACGGCCTGGAAATCGCCGTGATCGGCTTAGCCTGCCGCTTTCCGGGAGCGAACAATCGCCAGCAATTTTGGAACAACCTCAAAGACGGGCTGGAGTCGATCACGTTTTTCAGCGACGACGAGCTGAGAGCGGAAGGCGTACCGCAAGAGCTGATCGAGCATGAAAACTACGTCAAGGCTGGGGCGACGCTCGATCAGTTTGAATATTTCGACGAGCGCTTTTTCGGGTACAGCCCGAAAGACGCACTGGTCATGGACCCGCAAGTTCGGCTGTTTCACGAGGTCGCCTGGGAGGCGATGGAAGACGCGGGCTACGTCCCGGACAGCTACGCCGGATTAGTCGGCGTATTCGCCGGAGCGTCGAGCAATTACAACTGGAATGCGAGAGTGTACGCCTACGAAGGGGAGCACCGGGATCTCTTTTCCGAAATCCAGTTGAGCAACAAAGACTTCCTCGCCTCGCGCATTTCCTACAAGTTCAACTTGAAAGGGCCGAGCTTGACGCTCACCACCGCGTGCTCGACATCGTTAACCGCCATTCACGCCGCCTGCCGCAGCCTGCTCAGCGGCGAATGCGACATGGCGATTGCCGGCGGCTGCTCGATTTTGATTCCGCACAAGAGCGGCTATTTGTATGAAGAAGGGCACTTTTTGTCCAAAAACGGCCAGATTCGCGCGTTTGACGAAGCGGCATCCGGCATCCTGTTTGGCAACGGGGTCGGCGTGGTCGTGCTGAAGCCGCTGGAAAATGCGCTCGCGGACAAAGACCATATATGGGCGATTATCAAAGGAAGCGCCGTCAACAACGACGGCAACCGGAAAGCGGGATACATGGCTCCGAGTGTCGAGGGCCAAAAAGAGGTCATCCAAAGCGCCTTGCAGCTCTCCGATGTCGAGCCGGAGAGCATCTCGTACGTGGAAACGCACGGGACGGGCACACAGTTGGGCGATTCCATCGAGTTTACGGCGCTCAAGCAAGTTTTTCGCGAGCGGCAAAGCAAATGCGTCCTGGGCTCGGTCAAAAACAACATCGGCCATCTGGATGCGGCATCAGGCGTGGCGGGCTTCATGAAGACGGTCCTCGCCCTGAAGCACCGCCAGATTCCTCCCATGATAAATTTTGCCAGGAGCAATCCGGCTTTGGACATGGAGAACAGTCCGTTTGTCATCAACACAACGCTGCAGGAGTGGAGCCGTGGCGCGCATCCGTTGCGGGCGGGAATCAGCTCGTTTGGCGTCGGTGGGCAAAATGCACATCTGATTGTCGAGGAAGCGCCAGAGTCCCGCGAATCGGCCGATGACGAGGAACAGCCACAGCTCGTTTTACTGTCCGCGCAAAACAGCGAGTCGTTGGCAAAAATGGCCGACAACCTGGCGAAGCACATCGCGGAGCATCCCGAAATCAGGCTGCGAGACGTCGCCTATACGCTTCAAAAGGGCCGAAAATCATTTGAATACCGCAGGCAAATCGTCTGCGAGAGCAGGGCCGAGCTGATTCGCGCCTTGACGGAGAATGGCTCCCGGCAATCGTCGGCTTACCGCGCAGATGGAGCGCCTGGGCAGATTGTCTTCCTGTTTTCCGGCCAAGGCTCGCAATACGTCAACATGGGGCAGGAGCTGTATGAAAAGGAGCAGATTTTCCGGGAGAGCCTCGATCATTGCTTCGCGCTTCTTAAGCGCTATTCCCCGGTCGATTACCGCTCCATTCTGTTCCCGCGCGAAGAGCAGCAAGAGCAGGCCAGACAGGCGATCGCCAGCCTCGATCACGGGCAAGTGATTTTGTTTGTGTTCGAGTACGCGTTGGCTCGGCTGTTGATGGCGTGGGGGATTCACCCGGATGCCGTGATCGGCTACAGCCTGGGCGAATATATCGCGGCGACCATCGCCGGACTGTTCACGCTGGAACAGGCGCTTCAGCTCGTGCTCAAGCGCGGGGAGCTGTTTCGCCGACTGCCCGATGGAAAAATGCTGAGTATTCCGCTCTCGGTGGCGGAAGTGATGCCTTTCTTGTCTGACTCGCTGGAAATTGCCATCGACAATCAAACGTCCTGCGTAGTCGGCGGCCCGACGCATCTGGTGCTGGAGTTGGAGGAAAAGCTGAGGCAGGACAAACGGATGTGCACGCCGCTGCCATTCCCCAAGGTCATTCATACGTCACGGGTCGAAGCGATTTTGGACGACTATCAAGCGGTCTTTCAGCCTGTGGCGTTCCAGGAATTGCACATTCCTTTTCTCTCCAGCGTGACAGGCGACTGGGCAGAGCAGGCTGACTTGGCAGGAGCTGACTATTGGCTCCGGCAGCTAAAAGATACTGTGCAGTTTACGCGGGCGTTGCAGACATTTGCCGATCGGCGCGCCGTCTTGATCGAAATCGGGCCGGGGCACGACTTGAGTGCGCTCGCCAAACGGGCGTTTGACTCTCAAGCCGGGGCGGCTTCGGCTCCTGGGCAGAAAATACTGAACCTGATCCCGTATGCCAGCAGCAATGTTTCCGTGCGCCTGCATCTGTACAAGCGGCTCGGCAAGCTGTGGCAGTACGGCGTGAACATGGACTGGGACAAAATCAATCCGCATGGAAAGCGCATCCCGCTGCCGACCTATCCTTTTGTGCGCAAAAAGTTTTGGCTGGACGCGCCTGTGTTGCAGCCGCAAGCAGCGAACGAGCCGCAGCAGTTGGTCAAAAAGCCGTTTAAGGACTGGTATTACGTGCCGTCGTGGAAGCGGCATACGCCCGTCTTTTCGGCCAAAGACCGCGCCTACCAACGGAAGCGCAGGCTGATTTTTGCCGAGCAGTCCACCGTCGGCGAGCTTCTCGCGCAAAAAGTGCGGCAGCTAAGCGAGCAGTGCATCACCGTTTACAAAAGCGGACAGCGGCAAAAAATCGGCGACGGCGAATTTGCGATCAATCCGGGCCGGGACGAGGATTACGACTGGCTGTTCCAACAATGGAAAACAAGTTCGTTTACGCCGGATGAAGTCATCCACATGTGGAGCTTGGGCGATGAACGGGAAAGAAGCGGAGCGCAGTCCGGGCTGGAGGCGGCTCTGGACAACGGCTACTACAGCTTGCTCGCCATTGCCAAGGAATGGGGCAAGCATTTTTACGGGCGTTCGCTGGAGCTGAAAGTGTTGGCAAACGGGGTGTGCGCGGTTGCCGATTTCGGCGGGCTGAACCCGTACAAGTCGCTCCTGCTGGGGCCGATTCGCGTTATTCCGCTCGAATACCCGGCCATTCGTTGCAGCTTGTTTGACAGTGATTTCCAGCCGGAAGCAAACGATCTGGAAAAGGCGCTCGATTCGTTCGTCCAGCCGTTTTTGGCGCAAGCATGGAACGGTCTGGTGAGCTATCAAAACAAACAGTTTTGGCTGCCGACGCACGAGCCCGTCTCCTTTGCTGCCGAGGACAGCATGGAGCTGAAGCCGGGCGGAACGTATCTGATAACAGGCGGTTTGGGCGGGATCGGCCTCGCTATTGCCGACTTTTTGGCGCAACAGGCGCAAGCCACCTTGATTTTGGTCGGCAGGACGCTGTTTCCTCCGAAAGAAACATGGTTAAAGCTACTGGCAGCAAACAAGACCGACGACGAGGTAAGCCGGACGATTCGGCGGCTGTGCGCGATCGAACAGGCGGGCGGAAGCGTTCAGCTCATGCAAGCGGACATCAGCGACAAGCGCCAGGTGGAAGCGCTGCTGAAAAAAGTGGACGGCCTGGGCGGGCAACTGAATGGAGTAATTCACGCTGCCGGAGTGGCCGACGGGGAAATGATTCAACGCGCCACGAGAGAAAGCGCGAAAAAGCTGCTGGCAGCAAAGGTTGACGGCACGACGCTTCTGTATGAGGCTGTGCGCGACAGGCCGCTCGACTTTTTGATCCTGTTTTCGTCGTTGAGCGCGTACATTCCGTCTATCGGGCAAACGGGCTATTGCGCCGCCAACGCGTTTCTCGACTCGTTTGCAAACTATTGCCATGGAAATAAAAGTCATTTTCCAGTGGTGTCGATCAATTGGGAGCGCTGGAAAGGGACGGGCATGGCACGGCAAATCGAGGAGAAGCATCGCCAGTTGACGGGGGAGGAGCTGGCCCATGCGATTACGGAAGCGGAAGGGATTCGCCTCTTTTCCAGAATTGGCGCGACTTCGCTTCCGCAGGTTGCCGTCTCAGCATACGACCTGAACGAGCTGGTTGCCCGGTACCAGGACGCGGAAATCCCCTTTGTCGCCGAGGGCTTTGATGATCGGCAGCGCGGCAGCGCCGAGACGTATGTGCGGCCCGATTTGACAACCGAATACGTCGCGCCCCGCGATGAGCGGGAGCAGCAGATCACAGCCGTATGGGAAGCCCAGTTTGGCGTGCAGCCGATCGGCGTCCACGACAGCCTGTTTGAGTTGGGCGGAGACTCGATTATGGCCTTGTCCATTGTGGGAAAAATTCAAAAGCTGTGCAACGAGCGCATCCCGATGGCCTATTTTCTCCATCATCCCACTGTCGCCGGGCTGTCTGCCTACTTGCAGCAGACGAGTCCCCAACAGGCGGGAGGCGTTCACGTCGCGCCGCGAAAAGACCATTATCCGCTGACATCGGTTCAGAAGCGGGTGTACTTCCTGCAAAAGATGCACCCACATACGACGGTCTACAACAACCCCGGCGTGTACCAATTGGATGGCGACGTGGATGTTGGCACGCTTCAGGCCATTTTCCAAAAGCTGATCGAGCGCCATGAGATTTTCCGCACGTCTTTTGGCTTTGCGGGGCAAGAGGTCGTGCAGACGGTTCAGACGACCGTTCCATTCGCCATCGAGGAACTGGCGCTGCCGGAAGAAGGAATGGCTGCGGCGATCTCGGCTTTTATCCGGCCGTTTGAGCCGGAAAAGGCACCGCTCATCCGGGTTGGCTATGAACGAAGCAAAAAGCTGCTGCTGATCGACATGCACCATCTGATCTCGGACGAGACGTCGTACCAACTGCTCATTCGCGATTTTCTGGCCGTTTACAAAGGCGAGGAATTGCCCGCTCTGCCCGTGCAGTACAAAGATTACGCCGAATGGCACGCGGCGCTGCGAGACACGCCTGCTTTTGCCAAACAGAAAGCGTACTGGCTGGGACAATTCGCAAATGGCGAGCACGAGACAAAGCTGCAACTGCCGACGGATTTCAAGCCGCCGCTCGTCCAGAGCTTTGCGGGAGATTTTCTTTCCTTCCGGATGGATGCACGCACGACCGAGCGCTTCAAGCGCATGCTGAAACAAGAGGCGGCCACGCTCAACATGGGGCTGCTGGCGCTTTACGCTGTCCTTTTGTCCAAAATGTGCCAGCAGGAAACGATTATCGTCGGAACGCCTGTCTCAGGCAGGAAGCAGACGGAACTGGAAAACGTCATCGGGCCGTTCGTCGATACCGTCGCCTTGAAGCTGCACGTCGATGCTGCCGCTTCCTTTTCGCAATTGCTGCAGCTCGTCAAGCAAACGATTTCCGCTGCCCTCGACCATCAAGATTATCCGTTCGAAGAGTTAATCAGCAGCCTGGACATTCAGCGCGATTTGAGCCGGAATCCTCTGTTCGAAACGATGTTCAGCTTCCGCGACGTGTACGACAAGACGGACCAGATCGGCGGCGTGCAGGAGATTACTTCGTTTTACAAGCATAAAACAGCCATGTTCAGCATCCGCTTTACCGCCTGGGAGGAAGGGGCGCAAATCGGGTGTGAGCTGGAATACTCGACGAAGCTGTTTGCCAAAGAAACGGTGGAGCGCATGGCGCGCTATTTTGCACAACTCATGCAGGGTGTGGTAGACGAGCCGGACGCAGCACTGTCAGCCGTAGAGATCATGTCCGAGCACGAAAAACAGCAGGTGCTGGTCGGCTTTAACCAAACGCGGCAACAGGTGGACGCAAGCGACAACGTCGTGTCGCTGTTTGGGCGCCAGGCAAAAACACATCCGGACAAAGCGGCGGTAACGCTCGGAGAGTCGTCTTTGAGCTACCGGGAATTGGACGAGGCAACAAACAGGCTGGCCCGGTATTTGCAAAAACGCGGGGTGACGCGCGAGCAGCCTGTGGGTATCTACACGGAGCGGTCGCTTGAGATGGTGATCGCCATGCTGGCCGTCCTGAAAGCAGAGGGGGCTTATGTTCCGCTCGATGCCAGCATTCCGTTTCAGCGTGTGCAGCAGATTCGTGAAGAAGCTGGGATCGACGTGATGATTTCCACGAGCGATTTGCTTACTCACGGCAAGCTCGGCTGCCAAAGCCTTGTGCTATTGGATCAGGAGTGGAGCGAGATCAGGCAAGAGTCGTCCTTGGCGCTGTCTTCTGCAATCGAACCGGCACAGACGGCCTACATCATCTTTACGTCCGGCTCCACAGGCAAGCCAAAAGGAGTCATGGTTCCGCATCGCGCCTTGAACAACTTTTTGCTGTCGATGGCGAGCGAGCCGGGGATGACCGCGCGAGATAAGCTGCTGTCGGTGACGACCTTTTCTTTCGATATTTTCGGGTTGGAGCTGTTTTTGCCGCTCATCGCCGGGGCGACCGCCGTACTTGCCAGCAAAACCGAGATGGCGGATGGCAAGCAGTTGAGCCGCTTGCTCGAAACACACGGGATTACCGTGATGCAGGCGACGCCAGCCACGTGGAAAATGTTGCTCCGCTCAGGCTGGGCGGGCAGTCCGCACCTGAAGGCGCTCTGCGGCGGAGAAAGCCTGCCGACAGACTTGGCCAAGGAAATGCTCGGCAAGACAGGCTCCTTCTGGAACATGTACGGGCCGACGGAAACGACGATCTGGTCGACGATCGCCGAGATTACGGATGCCGGGCAGCAGACGATTGGCAAGCCGATCGCCAATACGCAAGTCTATATTTTGGACAACGACAAAAAGCCCGTTCCCGTCGGTGTCTATGGAGAAATGTATATAGGCGGCATCGGTGTGGCAGCCGGGTATGTGAACAATCCGGCGCTGACGGCCGAGCGGTTTGTAGCCAATCCTTTCGAAGGCGACATACACCCTGTGATGTACAGGACGGGTGACATCGCGCGCTTTTTGGCGGATGGCACGATTCAATGCGCGGGCAGAATCGACGACCAGGTGAAAATTCGCGGCTTCCGCATCGAGCTGTCCGAGATCAAGGCGGTCATTTCCTCCTATCCGGGGATTTGCGACAATGTCGTCGTGCTGGATTCGCTGGCGGAACGTGCCGGTACGTCCAACAGGGCTGACGAGAAAGGATTGACGAGCTACCTGGTGCTTGTGGCAGGGGCCTCGGTTCAGATCGAGGAGTTGAAAAACTTCCTGCTGGAACGGCTACCCGCCTATATGATCCCGCAGCAATTTTTCGTGATCGAGAAAATTCCGTTGAACCATAACCGGAAAGTCGACCGCAAGCAACTCAAGTCGCTGCAACAAACCAAACTGGTCAGCGCAAGGCCGTTCAGGCAGCCGACTACCGAAGCGGAAGAACAGCTTGTCGCCATTTGGAAAAAGCTGCTGCATCTGGAGGAAATCAGCACATCGGATTCGTACTTCGATCTGGGCGGAACATCGCTTGCGGTAGTGTTGATGCAAGAGCAGATAAAGGAACGATTCCAAATCGAACTGCATGTAGCGGATATTTTTACCCATCCAACAATAGAGCGGCTGGCTGCGTGTATCGAGTCGACGATCTCGTCTGCACAAGGAGAGGAAAGGCGGGGGATTTCGCTTCCGGCCCACTACTTCCTGTCGGCGAGCGACCCGGGCGAAAGTATCCCTTTGGCGTTGGAGCTGCCACAAGCGACGGCAAAGGGGTTGTTCCAAATCGCCCGGCTTCACGAGATGCAGATTGAGGAAGTGATGCTCGCGCTGTTGTTTTACTTGCTCAAACAAGTGGCGAACGAAGAGAGCATCGCGATCCATCTGCTGGACAAACGCGAGCAGCTCCGGCAGGTTACGGTTGACTTTTCCGGCATGACTGATTTTGACTCGCTGTTCATGACGGTCAAGGAAAGCATCCGGGAGGGACGCCATCAGCCACTCCTGTCTGCTCCCCCGTACCGGGCCGGGCGGGAGCAGGACAAAACGATGTTGCTCTTGTACCCGCTCATTCCTGCCGCTTCGCGCGGCGCAACGTCGTCTTTCAACGCAGTCTGGGGCTGGGAAGTCGGCAGCGGGGAGCGGATCAACATTTATTTGGAGTATGACAGTCTGCTGTTCAAAGCGACTGAATTGAAAAAATGGCTGCAAGGCTTTGCCCATTTGGCGAAGCAGCTAGTGTCGCGCGTCGTCCATACGTAAGTACTGCCTGCCGCCGGGCGTGCGGGTGACCGCCTTGTAGCGCATGTCTTGCCTATTGCATCCGATCCATAAACTGGGCGTGCTCACACAAAAGCGCGTCCAGTCCCAAGCTAACCAATAAAGGGAGGATACAGTCATGATTAAAATCGCCTTGCTATTTCCAGGTCAGGGAAGCCAGTACAATTTGATGGGGAAAGCGCTGCTGGAAAGCTCTCCCGAGGCCCGGGACATTTTTCAGCGGACGAACGAAATTCTCGGCTACGATTTGCTCGCGATCATCAACGGGGGCAACCTGGAGCAATTGACGCGGACAGAGCACGCACAGCCTGCGATTTTTGCCTACAGCTATGCCATTTTCCAATCAATCTGGAAGGAAAAGAAATTTTTCCCTTCGTTCATGGCCGGACATAGCCTGGGCGAGTTTACGGCGTTAACATGCGCCGACGTTTTCCGCTATGAGGACGCGCTGCGGCTGGTCATGGAAAGGGCGACGATCATGCAGCAAGCGACCGCAGACGGCTTTGGCGGGATGGCTGCCATCAACGGCTTGCATCCGCTTTTGGTCGAAGAAGAATGCGCGCGCGTCTCGAACGGCGAGGATCAAATTGTCGTGGCCAATTACAACTCATCCAATCAGGTCGTCATTTCCGGCGCCAAGTCGTTGATTAAAGTCGCCATGGAAAATTTGGCGAAAATCGGAGCGATTACGATTCCGCTGCAAGTCTCGGCGCCTTTTCACACCCCGTATCTGGAGTTCAGCAATCAAATGTTCCAGCGGGCCATCGCCCAGACGCCGATGTCCGCGCTCAAATGGCCGGTCATCTCCAACGTAGACGCAAAGCCGTACTACCATCCGGCAGAAATTCAAGAGCGGCTGAGTGTACAAATGATTAGCGCGGTCAGATGGAAAGAAACCATTGAGTACATGCTGCGCCAAGGTGTGAACACCTTCATCGAGCTTGGCCCGAAATCCGCCTTGACCAATTTGCTCAAGCGCGACTTTTCTCATGTGCGCGCCTATTCGTATGAAGAAAACTACCAGGAAATCACGGCGGCAATCGACGAGCAAATCGCGGAAAAGCGTCCGTCTGTCATCTCCCGTTCCCTGGCGATCGCCGTATGCACGCGAAACCAGAACTGGAATGAAGAGGAGTACCAAAAAGGCGTCATTGAGCCGTACAGAAAAATCCAGGCGTTGGGCAACAAGCTGGAGGAAGAAGGCCGCGAAGAGTCGATCGAGGAAATCAGGCAGGCGATCGAAATGCTCCGCTCCGTGTTTGTGACGAAAAAAGTGCCGCTGGAAGAGCAGCGCGAGCGTTTTACGCAAATTTTCGACGAGACGAAGAAGCGCCATTTGTTCGATGAGTTCGTCCCGGTCATGTTTGCCGAAAAGGAAGCTGTCAATGAAAAGTAAGCCGCTGTTCGAGGATATCCAGCTCGACCTGGAGGAAGCGAGCGCAGGTACCTGGCAGGACTTGGGGCGGGCGCAAGCTCCGAAAAAAGACGTAGCGATCATCGGAATCGCGGGGAAGCTGGCGGATGCGCGCCATGTCGGGGAGTTTTGGCGCAATCTCGCGCTCGGCAAAGACTCGATCCGGCGCATCCCGCTGTCGCGCAAGCAAGACTATGAAGCGCTGCTGTCTGCCTTTTTGCAAAAAGACGTTCGCCAAGAGCAGCGCGACTATGCGGAAAGCGGCTATTTGGACCAGGTTGATCGCTTCGATTGCGAATACTTCTCCCTCTCGCGCAAGGAAGCCAAGCTGATGGACCCGAATCAGCGGCTCGTGCTGCAAAGCTGTGTGGAGGCGATGGAAGACGCAGGGTATGGAAAAGCGCGGTTGCGCGGCAGCCAGACTGGCGTTTTTTTCGGATACAGCAGTGATTTCGGCGGGGAGTACAAGCATTTTCTCGCCGGAGAAAGCGCAGAGCTGGCAGACTTGGCGATGACGGGAAACATCAAGTCGATCATGGCAGCCAGACTGGCCTATTTGCTCGATCTGCACGGGCCGAGCATGCTGATCGACACTGCCTGCTCGTCCTCGCTGGTTGCCGTGCATCTCGCGTGCCAGTCGATTCGCCGCGGAGAGTGCGAGATGGCGTTTGCCGGAGGGGTAAAAATCCAGTTTCAACCGTTTGAAAAGGCCCATACCGGAATTGGCATCGTGTCGCCAACCTTCCGGGCGCGGACGTTTGACAGCGCGGCGGACGGCACGAGCCTGGGCGAAGGTGTCGGGGTCGTCCTGCTGAAAGACGCGGCAGCGGCGATTCGCGACGGCGACCACATTTACGCCGTAATCAAAGGCAGCGCCGTCAACCAGGACGGGCAATCCATCGGCATCACCGCGCCGAACGCCAAAGCCCAGGAGGAACTGATTGTCCGGGCGTGGCAGGACGCCGGCATTCATCCGGAAACCGTCTCGCTGATCGAAGCCCACGGCACGGCAACCCGCCTGGGCGATCCGGTCGAGATCGAAGGAATTAGAAGGGCGTTTGACCGCTACACCACCAAAAAGCAGTTTTGCGCAATCGGCTCGGTCAAAACCAACATCGGCCATCTCGACCATGCTGCCGGAATATCCGGCCTGCTCAAATGCGTACTCGCCTTGCAGCACGAGATCGTGCCGCCAACGCTGCACTTCCATAGCCCGAACAAGGAAATCGACTTTGTCGACTCGCCTGTCTATGTGAACGATGCGGCCCGCCCGTGGGCGACAGGTGCGCACCCCAGACGATGCGGCATCAACTCTTTCGGGCTGAGCGGCACGAACTGCCACCTCATCCTGGAGCAATACGAGCAGGCCCAGGAGACTTCCGGCCAAAAACGCGACGAAGAACAGTGGCACCTGCTTGCGCTGTCAGCGAAAACCCCCGCTGTGCTCGAACAGTTGGTCAGCGCGTACTATCAGGCCGTCAACGAGGCCGGACAGCTCGATCTGAATAGCTTGTGCTACACAGCGAATGTCGGGCGGGATCACTATGCCCACCGGCTCGCCATCGTGTTTTCCGACCGGGCCGATTTGCTGGCAAAGCTTTACGCTGTTCGCAAGTCGGGAGTCGAGAAGCTTGCTGTGGAGCAGGTGTTTTACGGAGGGGCTTCCGGCGAGGAGGCAAGCCATGTCCATCAGGCGGGGGACTCGCGCTTGGCGGAGCGGATTCGTTTGGCCCGCCAGTATGCGCACGGCGAGGCAGTTGCCTGGGGGGAACTGTACGCCGATCAGCGTCATTCTCTGGTCAGCTTGCCAACGTATCCTTTCCAGGACATTCGCTGCTGGATCGAGCCGAAAGACGCGGTGAAAAAAGTCGCCCCGCTCGTCGACAAACACCTCGTTGGCAGCAACGGCATCGACATTTACGAGACGAGATTTGCCGTCGAGACGCATTGGCTGCTGGCGGAGCACAAAATCGCCGGGCGCTCTGTGCTGCCTGGCACCGCCTATCTGGAAATGATGAGCGAGATCGTGCGCAAAAACGCGCCTCAAGAGAACGGGCTTGTGCTGGAAAACGTCATGTTTTTGCAGCCGCTTGAAGTCAAGGAAGCAGAGCCGAAGAGCGTCCACATTGTGCTGCAAAAACAAAAGTCGTCGCTCGATGTCATGGTGACTTCGCAAGCTGAACATGCGGACGACTGGATCGTCCACTGCCGCGCCAAAGTGCTGCTTCAGCCGGGCCAGCCGCAGCAAAAGCAACTGTCGCTTGCGCAACTGCTTTCCGGAGCAAGCAGGCATTCGGTCAGCGGCTACAAGCCAAATGCCGACGCCCCTGTGCAAACAGGCCCGCATTGGGAGTGCATGCAGGAGATTTACGTGGAGCAGGACAAAATCGTCGCCTTTTTTGAATGGCCGGCCGCCTTCGCGTCCGAGCTGCACGCGTATGTGCTGCATCCTTCGCTATTGGATTGCGCCGTCAATATTCCGATCAGCCAAATTCGCGACGGGCTGTTTTTGCCTTTTGCCTATAAAAAGCTCGTTGTTTCCGGGGCGATGCCTGGCAAATTTTACAGCGTGCTGCACAAAAAAGACAACGGAACGGCAGACAGGCAGGAAGCGATCTCCTTTGACATTTTGCTCGTTACCGAGAGCGGGGACGTCTTTGCCGAGATACAAGATTACACGCTGAAAAGGGTGCCGCTGGAGGCCGGGACATCCGCCGCCTTTTCTCCTGAAGGGCTGTTCCACCGAATCGTCTGGGAAGCCAGACCTTTGCGCGCAGAAAACAGGCAGCAGGACACGCCGCCGCTTACGCTTGTTTTGGGCGGACACGAGCCTGTCTCGCAGCAACTGATTGCGGAGTTGAAAAAGACCGGGACGCCCACGATTGTCGCCACGCCTGGCAAACAGTTTGCCAAGCTCGCTCGCGACCAGTACGAGCTTGGGGTCGATCCGCAAGCGTTTGACGCGCTATGGAAGGACATCGAAAACAGGGGCGTCCAGCGCATTTTGCATGCGTTTTCCTTGTTCGACACCGCGAAAGACACGGCAGGGGACGAAGGCTTGTTCAGTCTTTTCCATCTGGCAAAAAGCCTGGTCGCGCAAAACGTCCGACACCCGGTTGAACTCGTCCTGCTCGGCAAGCTGGCGTTTCCGGTCACGCGTGCGGAGCCTGCGCTTCATCCGCTGCACAATGCTTTTTATCACCTTGGCAAAGTGGTCAGCAGCGAATGGTCCCATCTGCGCTGCCGTTGTCTCGATCTCGATGCCGATACGGCGATCGCAGACATTGTGCGGGAACTGGAACATCAGCCAGACGGCTACATCGCCGCCTACCGGAACGGGCGCAGATACGGGCAAAAACTGGTGGAGCTGGATCGCCCGCTGCCCAGCGGCCAAGCGCTCCGCTTGACGGAATCGGGTTGTTATGTCATTACGGGCGGGACAGGCGGCCTCGGCTTGACGATGGCAAAACACCTGGCGGAAACGGCGCCGATCCATCTGGTGCTCATCAGCAGATCGGGCTTTCCGGCTGAGGGCGAATGGTCAGCCATTTTGCAAAAAGGCGAGCAGCACGAACTCATACGCAGGATCGGGATGCTGCAGCAGATCACAGCAGCAGGCAGTACATACACCATCTACAGAGCGGATGTCGCGCGCAAGGAGCAGCTCGCGGCCGTGCTGGAGGAAGTGCGGGCAGCACACGGCAGCATCAACGGCGTGATTCACGCGGCGGGAGTCGCCGGAGAGCAATTTTTGTTCAACCGGGAGCTGGAACGGTTTCGCGAGGTCGTGCAAACCAAGACGGCGGGGAGCGTAAATTTGGCGCAGTTGATTGCCGAGCCGCTGGAATTTTTCGTCTGCTTTTCATCGGTCTCCACATTGGAAGGGACGCCGGGACAAGGCGACTACGTGGCGGCGAACGCTTTTTTGGACAGCTTTGTCTACAGCCTGCCCGCGCAGCAAAACGGCATCACGCTCAACTGGGCGCCGTGGGCAGAGATCGGCATGGCCTACGATTACGGCACGTTCCAGAAAGAGCTGATTTTCCGCCCGCTGCCGACACAGGTCGCTGTCGCTGCTTTTGACGCCGCGCTTGCCCTGGGCGAAAAACAGCTCGTCATCGGCGACATCGACAAGGAAGTTGCGAGAAAGCTATTCCGCAGCAACTTTTTTTACGAAGGAAACAGGCTGTTGATCGATTACGTGGACGGGGTGGCTGCACCTGCATCTTCATCTGCATCTGGAGCACGCCAGCCAGCGCAGACAGCTTCGGGCGTCCTGCACGGCGATCCGCAGCACGCTTCCTTGCCAGACATCAAAGCGTTGCTTCGCCAGTTGTGGAGCGCGCTGCTCGAATCCGATTCGATCCAGATGGACGACAATTTTACGTCGCTTGGCGGTAATTCGATTTTTGCTGTGTATTTGCTCCAGGAATTGGAAAAGTACTTCCCCGATCAGCTTGGCATTTCGGATATTTTTGCTTATCCCACGATTAACAAGATGGCCGACTACTTGCATTCCCGGATGAAAAAAGAGCAGCCGACTTCATCCGGCAGCGTGAAGCAGGCGGATGAGGAGCAAAATCTCGATCAAATCTTGCAGCGCTTGGCCAATGGCGAGCTCGATGTGGAAGAGATTGATCGATTGCTGGGAGAAGAAGAATGAAAGAAACGAGAACGTACATTTATCAGCAAATAAAAGATCGACAGTTAAGCATCGAGAAGTCCAAGGTCATTTTAAAAGAAATCAAGCAGGCAGGAGCGAAGAAGCAAAAGGACATCGCGATTATCGGGATGTCCGGCCGCTTTCCTGGCGCGGGCAACCTCGATGAATACTGGAAAAATTTGCTTGCCGAAGTCGATTGCATCACGGAGTTTCCCGAGAGCAGGCATGCTGGCGTCTCCGGGTTTGTCCACAAGCTGCAGCAGGAAGCCCCGATGGACGTCGCCTATGAAAAAGGCGGCTATTTGGAGCGGATTGACGATTTTGACGCGGAGTATTTCAAAATCTCCAACAAGGAAGCCGTCATGATGGACCCGATGCAGCGCCTGCTTTTGACTACGGTGATGGAAACGGTGGAAGATGCCGGATACGGAGGCAACCGGATCGTCGCGTCGAAAACGGGCGTTTTCATCGGCAGAGATCACACCGTCGGGAACATGTACACGCACCTGCTGGATCAAACAGACGAGCTGGCGCTGACTGGCTCGTACACAGGCATTTTGGCGAGCAGAGTTTCCTATTTTCTCGATCTGAAAGGGCCGAGCGTAGTTGTGGATTCTGCCTGCTCGTCGGGGCTGCTCGCGATCCACAACGCTTGCCAGGCGATCCGCAACAACGAGTGCGACATGGCGATCGCCGGCGGGGTGTGCCTGATTTTTTTCCCGGTGAAAAATCCTGCCTTTGGGCTGGTGGAATCCAAGCTGCACCTGGTCAAGCCTTTTGACAAGCACGCGGATGGAACGCTGTGGGGCGAAGGGATCGGGGCGTTGCTGCTGAAGCCTTTGGAGAAAGCGATTCAGGATCGCGATCACATTCATGCCGTTATCAAAGGAAGCGCGGCCAATAACGACGGGAAATCGAACGGGCTCACCGCGCCGAACGCCATCGCCCAGGAAGAGGTGTTCACCAAAGCCTGGATGAATGCCGAGATTGCACCCGAGACGATCGGTTTCATTGAGGCGCACGGGACAGGAACGGTTTTGGGCGACCCGATTGAAGTCCAGTCGCTTGGTCATGCCTTTAAAAAATATACGTCACGAAAACAGTTTTGCGGGATCGGCTCCGTGAAATCCAATATCGGCCATCTCGCAGCCGCGTCCGGAATCGCCTCTGTCTTCAAGGTCATTTTGTCGCTCAAGCATAAAAAACTCGTCAGCACGCTCCATTTTGACGATCCGAATCCGTTTATCGACTTTGCGGGTTCGCCGCTCTATATGGTCGACAGGGTACAGGATTGGCCGCGGGATCGGGAGGGGCCCCCGCGACGGGCGGGCGTCAGTTCTTTTGGCTTTAGCGGCACCAATTGCCACCTCGTCCTGGAGGAAGCGCCAGAGGAACAGCCCGGGGCGGTTATGGCGCATCCCTTCCATGTTTTTACAGCTTCGGCGAAAGATCAAGAGACGCTGCGCGAACTGGTCGCGCGCTATCGCGATTTTGTCAACCAGCAGGAGCGTGTGTCGCTGGAAGCGCTTTGCTTTACTTCGACGATGGGACGCGGGCATTATTCGTGCCGTCTTGCCCTTGTGGTGCACAGCATGCACGAGTTGAAAGAAAAGCTGAACCGGGTCATTGCGGAGGGGCTGCCATGCGGGCAGGAGCAGGACGGAATGTTTTGCCACGCCTTCAAAGTCGTTCCCGAGAGCAAGCGGGATAAAGCGGCCGGGGAGATTACCGAGTCCGGCTTGCAGCACTTGCTGGAAAAAGCGCAAGAACTGCTCGAGCGCGTCTCCGTCGACGATTATTACGGAATCGCTGAGGTTTGCAAGCTGTACGTCCAGGGGGCCGAAGTAGACTGGCGGCACTTGTACAGAACAGGGGAATACCGTCGTCTGCCGTTGCCTGTTTATCCGTTTCAAAAGACTTCGTTTTGGCCGCAATGGGATGGCGGACAGGCGGCGTTGCAGCAGGAAGTCATTCCGGGACGAAAAGCGTTTGAGTCGTACCGGCAGAGCGTCTATGAGCTTCCTTTGCGCGTGGAGAGGCAGTGGATGTTGCAGGAGCATCTGATGATGGGGTTTCCGCTCGTCCCGGCCGCCGCGCTGATGGAATGGGCGCGAAAAGCCGGAAGCCAGCACTATGGAAACGCCGCATTTGCCTTGCGCGATTTTCGCTTTATCAGTCCGCTGGCCGTCCCCGAGGGGGAAGAGCGGAGTGTCCATACGATCATGGACAGCGAGGAGGACCGACTCCAACTGCGCATTGCCAGCCGCAATCCGGCTCGCGACGGTGCCAAGGGGCAGGAGTGGCAACTGCATGTCGAAGGAAAAATCGCTCCGGTCGCGACTGCTGAGGCGGCGTGGCTGGACATTCAGCGCATCAAAGCGGACGGTCGCTGGGAGCAGGTGGAAGCGAATTTTGCCACGATTCGCGGGCGGACGAGATTCGGTCCGCGCTGGCACAACATTCGGGCTTTGGCGAAAAGCGAAGAGCGCGTGCTGGTCCACGTGCAGTTGCCAGAAGCCTACCGGAATGATTTTGCCTGGTACGACTTTCATCCGGCCTTGCTCGACACAGGGTTGAATGCCGTGACGATGTTTGTTCTATCAGACCTGTACCTGCCTTTTTCCTTCAAGCGGATGAGCTTTTACAGCAACATGCCTGCTTCTTTTTACAGCTATTTGCAGCAAAGAGAAGCGCGAGGCGACAGCCGGGAGACGGTTTCCTACGATATCAGCCTGATCGACGAGCAAGGGAACGTGTTTGCCGAAGTCGAGAACTACATGTTGAAGCGCGTCTCTCTGGCGATGGTCGCGCACGATTTGTTTTACCAGATTCGCTGGATAAAAGCTCCGTTGGAACAGCGTGGAGAGGTCGGCGCAGGCAGTGTGCTGTTGTTTGGCGGAAGCGACAGCGGAAGTGGAAGCGGAACGCTGCGGGAGCTGATTCAACAATGGGAAGCGCGCGACGTCGAGCTGATTCAGGTCGCTTACGGTGACGGCTACCGCAAAGAACGGGAAACGAAGTACGTGGTAGGACACGCGGAAGCGGATTATGAACAGCTTTTCGCCGACTTGCAAGGGCGAGGCATCAGCCGGATTGTCCATGCGTATGCGCTGGATGAACAGCGTGCCGCTCCCAGCCCCTCCCGCTTGCAAGCAACGCAAGCCCGCACCGTCCGCAGCCTGTTTTCGCTGGTGAAATCGCTGGTGCAAGCCAAGTACAGACAGGAGATCGAGCTGGTCATACTGGGCAGAAATGGCTGGGAAGTGACAGGCAGCGAACCAGAGCTGGAGCCGTGCTACACGGCGTTGTTCCAGTTAGGAAAAGGAATCAACGCAGAGTATCCCCATCTGAAATGCCGAAGTATTGATCTCGACGAAGCGACGGACGGCGGCAGCCTTTTCGCGGAAATCTACGGTGCAACCGCCGCCTACCAGGTCGCCTACCGCGGTCAGGAGCGGTACGTTCAGGAATTTGCCCGCTGCCCGGTAGAAGCGTCTGAGTCTGTACAGCCGCTGGAGCTGCAAGAGGACGGGCTGTATCTCATTACCGGAGGCACGGGCGGAATCGGGCTGGAAATCGCCAAACACCTGGCCTCCCGCAAAAAAATTTGCCTTGGCTTGCTTAGCCGCAGCATCCTTCCGCCGCGTGAAGACTGGGCGGCAATCAAACGGCGCGAAACAGAAGCAGACAGCAAAACGCGCCGCATCATCGACAGTGTGGAAGAAATCGAACGGTCGGGCAGCAGCGTCACCGTCTGCGCGTGCGATATCACCGACGAGCAGCAGTTGGCGGCTACGTTGCAGCAGCTTCGCCAGGCGTGCGGCCCGATCAAAGGGGTCATTCACGCGGCAGGCGTGGCGGGCAGCGGATTCTTATTCACAAAAACATGGGCAGAGTTCGCGCAGGTAACCAAGCCAAAAATCGAAGGCAGCTACTTGCTGTACAGCTTGCTGGAGGAACGCCCCGACTTTTTCGTGCTGTTTTCCTCGGTGGCAACGGTCGAGGGCAGTCCGGGGCAGGGCGATTACGTGGCGGCGAACGGCTACCTCGACGGCTTTGCTTCTTACTTGCGTCAGCAAGGGATTCGCGCTACGACGATCAACTGGGCTGCCTGGGAAGAAACCGGGATGGCAGCCGACTACGGCGTGACAACCAGCAACGCTCTGTTCAAGCCGTTGAAAACGAATGAAGCAACCGCTGCCTTGGAGCAGGCGCTGGCGATGGATCGCAAGCAAGTGGTGATCGCTGCTCTCAACACAGAATGGTTGCAAAGCAAAGGCGAAGACCTTTTTATGAAGATAGAGAGCGGACTGGCAGACAAAAACAAGAGCTACTCGAAAGCCCCGTCTGCTGCTGCCAGTGCGCAGCGTGCGTTTGCGCTTACGGGCCGGAAAGCAGAAACGTATGACGACATCGAGCAAACGATTGCCCGCATCTGGGCGGATACGCTGCACTTGTCGACCGTCAACGTCTACGACAGCTTTCTCGCTCTCGGAGGCGATTCGCTGATCGCGACCCAACTGCTGAAAAAGCTGGAAAGCGAGTTTCCGGGCGCACTCGACTTGCCCGATCTGTTTACGTATTCGTCTGTGGCGGAACTGGCTGACTACATCAGGCAGGGCCGAAGCAGCGCGCCGAAAAGGCAAGAGGAAGCGGAAAAACAGGACTCCTTCGATTCGTTTGACCAACAGCTACAATCCATTTTGGACAACCTTTCTTCCGGGGAGCAGTCGGTAGAAGAGATGGTGGACCTTTTGTCGCAGCGGAGGAATCGAACAGATGAATAACATCGACCAAATCAATGCGCTCATCCTGGAAAGCGTAAAAGAGAATCGCCTGGACAAAGAGCTTGCCCGCAAGCTGCTGCATCAAGTGAATGCAGCAGAGCCGAAGCCGGAAAAAAACGCCGTTGCGGATATCGCGATCATCGGGATGGCTTGCCGGCTTCCTTTTGCAGACAATCTCGAGCAATACTGGGCGAATTTGCAAAACGGCAGAAACGGCATCACCGACTTCCCGCTCAAGCGGCGCATGGATACCGATCCATTGCTGCGAAAGCTTTGGGGAGAGCCGCAGTATGCCAAAGGCAGCTATCTGGACGAGGTAGACCGCTTCGACGCCGACTATTTCCGCATCTCGCCCAAGGAAGCCGCGTTCATGGACCCGCACCAGCGTTTGCTCCTGGAAGTCACGGCAGAAGCGATGGAAGACGCGGGATACATGGGCGAAAAAATCGAGGGTACCGACACAGGCGTCTTCATCGGCAGAGACCACCATTCTTCCGGCCTTTACCAGCAATTTATTGACGCTTCCAACGAACTCGCCATGACTGGCAATCTGCCCAGCTTCCTCTCGGGCCGAATTGCCTTTTTCTTTAACCTGACCGGGCCGAATATGGTGATCGACACCGCGTGCTCATCCGGCT
Organism: Brevibacillus sp. NSP2.1; assembly: GCF_000470975.2. Classification (NCBI taxonomy): domain Bacteria; kingdom Bacillati; phylum Bacillota; class Bacilli; order Caryophanales; family Paenibacillaceae; genus Brevibacillus; species Brevibacillus sp. NSP2.1. The sequence continues at coordinate 2,795,421 of NZ_CP048274.1, forward strand.
TGGTGGCGGTGCATCACGCATGCGAGTCGCTCAGAAAACGAGAATGCCGCTTGGCGATCGCCGGAGGCATCAGCCTGAACCTGCTGCCGATGGCCAATTCGTCGTTCAAAATCGTGGAAAACAACGACGGCATCGTCAGGCCGTTCGACAGCCAGGCCAACGGTACGACCTGGGGAGAAGGGCTGTCGGTCGTGCTGCTGAAGCCGTTGCAGGATGCGCTTCGGGACAAAGACCGGATTTACGCCGTCATCAAAGCGAGTGGCGTGAACAGCGACGGAGCTTCCAACTACATCACCGCGCCCAACCCGCAAGCCCAGGAGCAGCTTTTGACAGACGTGTGGACAAAGGCAGGGATTCACCCGGAAACGATTTCCTACATCGAAACGCACGGGACCGGAACCGTCATTGGCGATCCCATCGAAGTAAAGGCGATGAAGCAAGCTTTTCAGCCCTACACGCGCAAAAAACAGTTTTGCGGGATCGGCTCCGTCAAATCGAACATCGGCCATCTCGTAGGAGCTTCGGGGATGGCATCGCTGCTGAAAGTCGTCTTGTCGCTGAAGCATAAACAACTGGTTCCCACGATCAATTTTGCCGAGCCGAATCCGTACATTCCTTTTTCCGATTCGCCGTTTTACGTGGTCGATCGGCCATTGGCCTGGGAGACAGGCGGCGGGCCGCGCCGGGCGGGCATCAGCTCGTTTGGCTTTAGCGGCATGAACTGCCATGTGCTGCTCGAGGAATGGAGCGAGCAGGAGACGGCGAAGAGCGAGCATGAGGCGCCGCACCTGTTTACGGCATCTGCCAAAAGCCGCGCGAATTTGGCGGATTTGCTGCAGCGATACTGCCAGTTTTTGCAGGCGAATCAGCAGGCGAGCTTCCGCGATCTCGTCTATACGGCACAAGTTGGACGGGGGCATTTTTCCCATCGCTTGGCGATTATCGCCCGGAGCACGAGTGAGCTGTTGCAAAAAATCGCTGCGATTCTGCCGCTTGATTGGGACCAGTTGCCTGCGACGCTTGGCTATTACGGGCAGTCTGCCAGCGGCTGGAAAGCGAAAAATCATCTGCTGCATCCAGACCAAGCGGACAAAGACAATCGGGCGCTTCATGAAAAAGCCAACCAACTGCTTTTAGCCTGGGCCGAAACAGGTTCGGTAGCCACTGCCGACTCTCTCCGTGAATTGGCGACATGGTATGTACAGGGAGCGCGTTTGCAATGGAAAAAGCTATACGAAGGACAGGCCGTGCAAACGGTCGAGCTGCCCGTCTACCCGTTCAGCAGAGTGAGGCATTGGCCGACGCCGACGGAGGAAAGAACAGCAGACAAGGCGGCAAACGGGCAGCAGTTGCAGGGAGAGTGCGTCCTGTCTACTTCCGGCATGCGCGTGTACGCAGCCAAGGTAGCCGTGCGCGAGCTGTGGATGCTGCAAGAACACCGCATCTTCGGCAACGGTGTCTTGCCGGGAGCCGCCTATTTGGAGATAGCCAGATCAGCGAGCGAAGCCTTTTTCGCGCAAACAGGCGTCGTCATCCAAAACGTCACGTTGTCCCACATGCTGTCTTGTGCCCCGGACGAAACGAGAATCGTCCATACGATCGTTCAGGAAGAACGCGGACACGTCCGCTTTACGATTGCCAGCCGAAACGAAAGCGACTCGGAAGAAAGCTGGATCACCCATGCAAACGGGGAGGTTCGCCCGCTAGCGCCGCGCACAAGCAAGACGCTGCCGCTAGCGCCGCTCATCCGCGAGATGGCGGAACAGGACGCGGGCAAGTTTGCGCCGCTCTACTCAGGCTTGATTGAATACGGCCCGAGATGGAAAGGCATCAACCGATTTTATGAAAACGACCGGGCTGCCCTGCTGCATATCCAACTGGCCGATGAGCGGGAACAGGGCACGTATTCGCTCCATCCGGCGTCGCTCGATACGGCATTGAGCTTCTGGCATTTGCTGAAACAGTCGGCAGAGCAGCATGAAGCTTATTACTTCCCGTTTTATTACCAGACGCTCCATCTGTACAACGACATGCCTGCATCCTTTTACAGCTATGTGCGGAAAAGGGAAGCGCGCGGCGACAGCCGGGAGACGGTTTCCTACGATATCAGCCTGATCGACGAGCAAGGGAACGTGTTTGCCGAAGTCGAGAACTACATGTTGAAGCGCGTCTCTCTGGCGATGGTCGCGCACGATTTGTTTTATCAGATTCGCTGGGTAAAAGCTCCGTTGGAACAGCGTGGAGAGGTCGGCGCAGGCAGTGTGCTGTTGTTTGGCGGAAGCGACAGCGGAAGTGGAAGCGGAACGGTGCGGGAGCTGATTCAGCAATGGGAAGCGCGCGGCGTCGAGCTGATTCAGGTCGCTTACGGTGACGGCTATCGAAAAGAGCGGGAAACGAAGTACGTAGTCGGACACGCGGAAGCGGATTATGAACAGCTTTTCGCCGACCTGCAAGGGCGAGGTATCAGCCGGATTGTCCATGCGTATGCGCTGGATGAACAGCATGCCGCCCCCAGCCTCGGCCGCTTGCAAGCAACGCAAGCCCGCACCGTCCGCAGCCTGTTTTCGCTGGTGAAATCGCTGGTGCAAGCCAAGTACAGACAGGAGATCGAGCTGGTCATACTGGGCAGAAATGGCTGGGAAGTGACAGGCAGCGAACCAGAGCTGGAGCCGTGCTACACGGCGTTGTTCCAGTTAGGAAAAGGAATCAACGCGGAGTATCCCCATCTGAAATGCCGAAGTATTGATCTCGACGAAGCGACGGACGGCGGCAGCCTTTTCGCGGAAATCTACGGTGCAACCGACGCGTATCAGGTCGCCTACCGCGGTCAGGAGCGGTACGTTCAGGAATTTGCCCGCTGCCCGGTAGAAGCGTCTGAGTCTGTACAGCCGCTGGAGCTGCAAGAGGACGGGCTGTATCTCATTACCGGAGGCACGGGCGGAATCGGGCTGGAAATCGCCAAACACCTGGCCTCCCGCAAAAAAATTTGCCTTGGCTTGCTTAGCCGCAGCATCCTTCCGCCGCGTGAAGACTGGGCGGCAATCAAACGGCGCGAAACAGAAGCAGACAGCAAAACGCGCCGCATCATCGACAGTGTGGAAGAAATCGAACGGTCGGGCAGCAGCGTCACCGTCTGCGCGTGCGATATCACCGACGAGCAGCAGTTGGCGGCCACGTTGCAGCAGCTTCGCGAGGCGTGCGGCCCGATCAAAGGGGTCATTCACGCGGCAGGCGTGGCGGGCAGCGGATTCCTATTCACCAAAACATGGGCAGAGTTCGCGCAGGTGACCAAACCAAAAATCGAAGGCAGCTACTTGCTGTACAGCTTGCTGGAAGAACGCCCCGACTTTTTCGTGCTGTTTTCCTCGATCGCAACGGTCGAGGGCAGTCCGGGGCAGGGCGATTATGTGGCGGCGAACGGCTACCTCGACGGCTTTGCCTCTTACTTGCGTCAGCAAGGGATTCGCGCTACGACGATCAACTGGACCGCGTGGGCAGAAACCGGGATGGCGGCCGACTATGGCGTGACAAACGGCAACGCTCTGTTCAAGCCACTGAAAACGGCGCAGGCCGTCCAGGCATTTGCCAGTCTGCCAGACGTTCCGCGCGTAGTCGTGGCAGATGTACGCTTCGAGCAGCTCCACGCCTCGCCGGACAAGCGCTTCCCGTTGCAGCTAGTCGCTGGTCTGCGCGGAAACGTCGCGGAGCGAGCCGCAGCGGCCGCACCTGGTGAAGCTTTCCCTCTCGACGTGCCGATTGACGGCAAACCGCACGACGAGCTGACCGCTACCGAAAAACAACTGGCGCAGGTGTGGGCAAAAACGTTTGGCCTCTCCGAGATCGACCTGCAAAAAAGCTTCTACGAAGTCGGCGGCGACTCGATTATCGCGACGCAAATGGCGAATGTGCTGAACACGCACTTGAACAAGCCGATCACGATTGCGGAAATCTTTGAATTTCCGACCATCCCCGAGCTGGCGACTTATTTGGACGCAAACGTGCTGCCTGCGCAACCCGCAAGGCAGGAAGCGACAGCCGAGCCACATGACGGGCACGATCTGTCCAAGGCGCAATACCGGATCTGGTTTTTGCAAAACTACGATCCGCAGACGACAGCCTATCATTTGCCTGTCGTCAAGCAATTGCAGCTCGCCATTGATCTGGACGTGCTGCAGCAAAGCCTGGACATGCTGACCCGGCGCCACGCCTCGTTGCGCACCGTCGTCCAAACTGTCGCTGGCGTACCGAAGCAGTTCATTTTGCCGGATTGGCAAAACGTCATCCAGTTTCGCGACTACAGCCATGAACCGTCCGGCGCAGAAATGTCGGCCCGACGACTGGAGGAGCAAAATGCGACTCCGTTTGATTTTGCGCAGCCGCTGTTCCGCATGGAGCTGCATCGTCTGGCTGCTAATGAGCATCGCCTTTACATCAACATGCATCACATCATTTCGGACGGCTGGAGCGTCGGGCTGTTTTTCCGGGAGCTGATGGCGCTGTATGGGCGCATCCGCTCGAAGCAGCCCGTCCAGTTGCCAGCCGTGACGTTGCCCTACAGCGATTGGGTCGAGCAGGAGAAAAAGTGGCTCGCGTCGGAAGAGTTCCGGCACATGGAACGGTACTGGACAAGCGAGCTCATCAAACCGCTGCCAGTGCTGAATTTGCCGACCGATTTTGAGCGGCCGCCCTCTCTCGTCTACGACGGCAGCTACATCAAATTCACGGTGTCCAAAGAAAAAACCGAACAGTTGCGCCTGCTGGCGAGAAATCGCTCCACGACTCTTTACATGACGGTTTTGGCCGTCTATTTTCTTTTCCTGCACAAAATCAGCCAGGAGGAGGACATCATCGTCGGATTTCCGGTGTCCGGCAGGGAGCGGCAAGAGTGGGAAAATGTCATCGGCCTGTTCATGAACATGGTTTGCATCCGCCTCGATTTTCGCGGACTTTCCCGCTTTGACGAAGTGTTGGAGGCGGTCAAGCAAAAATGCGTCCGAGCCTATGCCAACGGGCGCTATCCGTTCAACACGCTCGTGGAAAAGCTGAACCCGGAGAGGGATCAGAGCCGGACGCCGATCTTCTCCACGATTTTTCAGCTATACGACAACGTCCCGCAAGATAACGACCGGATCAGTCTCTACGACCTGAGCTGCATTTGCAAAATGGAGCAGGAGCAAATGGAAGTGCGAATGGAGTACAAAACGACGCTGTTTGCCGAAGCGACCATCCGGAAATACGCCGACTATTTTTCGTTTTTGCTCGACCAGGTGATCGACCATCCGGCGCAAATGCTTGGGCGCTATGAGCTGCTGGATGCCGAGCAAAAGGCAGAGGTGCTCGGGCAAAATCCGACGCCTGTTGCGCTGGACGCTCCCGACGAGGTACACCGCCTGTTTGCAGCGCAAGCCAAGAAACAGCCCGCGCAGACCGCCGTCGTTTTCGAGGGAATGCGCTTGACCTACCAGCAACTGGATGAGCGCTCCAACAAGTTGGCCGCCTTCCTGCTGAAAACGAGCGCCGAGGAATCGCAGGAGCCGATCGGCGTCTATTTGCCGCGCGGTATCGAAATGATCGTCGCGCTTTTGGGCATTCTCAAGGCTGGACGGCCGTATGTGCCGTTGGACGTCGATTTTCCGAGCGAGCGCATCGCCTACATGATTCAGCACAGCCGGATCAAAACCGTTTTGTCGGAGCAAAGCGTCATTCCGATGCTGGAAACGATCGCTGGAACTCATCTGGAAGCGGTGGTCGATTTATCAGGCGATGTGCTCCTGGCAGAAGCGGTAGGGCATCTTCGCTATTACGGGGACGCGCATATTCGCAACCAGCCCGTCGCACCTGTGACAGCGCCGCCATCCGAGCTGATGTACATCATGTACACTTCCGGCTCGACTGGCACGCCAAAAGGCGTCATGGTGACCCAGCAAAACGCGCTGCACTACCTTTTGTGGAGTCAGCAGCAATTTCAACTGCGACCTGGGCGCAACATGATGCTGGTCACTTCGATCAGCTTTGACATTTCTGTGTTTGAAATTTTTGGCTGCCTGACGAGTGGAGCTACCTTGCATATCATGCCGTCGGAGCGGCTGCGCGACCCTGCTTTGCTGTTTGCCTATCTGGAGGAACATCCGGTCGACGTGTGGCATTCCGTCCCGACTTTAATAAGCCAATTCATCCTTGGCCTTGCTCAGCAGGACGAACAGCGGTTGGCGTGCTTGCGCCAGTTCGAAACCGTCCTGGTTGGCGGCGAAGCGTGGGGCCCTGCCTTAGCCAGCGAGATTGCCTGCTATTTCCCTGCCGCCAAGCTGTACAACTTGTACGGACCGACAGAAGCGACGATCTGGGCTACGTGTTGCGAAGTGAACAGGGAGCTTGCAGGCAAAGCGGTCGTTCCGCTCGGCCGTCCGCTCGGACATAACCAGGTCTACATTTTGGACAAAGACGGAAACTTGTGCGGCCCCGGCGTGCCCGGCGAAATTTGCATTAGCGGCCCTGGCGTCACCCCCGGCTACTTCCGTGACAAAACGAAGACCGAGCAAGTGTATCGCCTGCACCCGTTTACCGATCGGATCGTCTACCATACCGGAGACTTGGGCAAATACGGGACCGATGGACAGCTTGAATATATTTCGCGCAACGACGGCATGGTCAAAGTCAGAGGCTACCGGATCGAAACAGGGGAAATCGAACACAAACTCGCAAGCGTCCCGGGCGTCACGTCAGTTGGCGTCGTCGCGGTCAAGGAAGGCGAATCGAACAAATTGACCTGCTACTATACGTCGACCTGCGACATTGCCGCTTCGGAATTGCAGGAATCGCTGCGCAAAGCGTTGCCTGCTTACATGATCCCGGCCCGGTTTGTGCGCCTGGAGGCGATGCCTGTCACCTCCAACCAAAAACTGGATCGCAAAGCGCTGCAAGCGATGTCGCTCCCGGCTGAATCCACAGAGCAAGGCGAGCTGCAAGCCCCCGGAAGCGATGTGGAAACGTTCCTGGTTCAGTTGTGGCGCGAGCTGCTCGGTGTGGAACAGGTCGGGACGAGGCAAAACTTTTTCGATCTCGGCGGAAACTCGCACCTGATCGTCCGCATGCAAGCCCGAATCGAAGAGAAATACCCGCAAAAAATCAAAGTGATGGATTTGTTCGAATGCAAAACGATCAGTGCCATGGCCCAGCATATCGAGAGAAGCCAGCCAAACCAAGGACGGTCGGGCGCGAAAGCGGAAGGGCAGCCAAACGACAATGAAATCGGCGACATTTTGCAGCTATTGGACGAATTTAGCGAGGGAGAGGCGTCGGTGGAAGACATCCTGAAAAAATTAGGAGAGTAACGCTTATGGCAAAAAAAGAAGAGATGTACGCCTATATATTGAAGCAGGTCGGCTCCGGGCAGTTGGACAAAAACGTTGCCGCCCGCCTCATTCATTTTTTGCGGCACGATCAGCAAAAGGAGGCGGAAAACGACATTGCCATCGTGGGGATCGCCGCCCGGCTAGGCCAGGCTGACACGGATGCCCGGCTGGAGCAGCTTCTGCATCTCGGCATCGACTCCATCCAGGATATCCCGGCAAACAGACAGGAAAACGCTGCCCTTTTCCTGCCCATGCTTCCCATCGAACGAGCCAAAGCGCAGTTTGACCGAGCCGGATATTTGCCCGAGATCGACCGGTTCGATCCGGGCTTTTTCCACATATCCCCGCGCGAAGCAAGTTTGATGGACCCGAATCAACGCCTGTTTTTGCAATTGGCCTGGGAAGCAATCGAAGAGGCTGGCTATGGAGGAGCGAAGCTTGCTGGCAGCAGAACAGGGGTGTTTATCGGCTACAGCACCGATTTTGGCGAAGTGTACAAAAAAGGCATCCAGCTTCTTGCGCCGGAAGCGATGGGCATTGCGATTCCCGGCAACATCCAGTCCATTATCGCCAGCCGCATTTCTTACCTGCTCGACTTGAAGGGGCCAGCCGTCGCGATGGATACGGCGTGCTCCTCTTCGCTCGTCGCGATTCATTTTGCCTGCCGCCAGCTCATCGAAGGCGCTTGCGACCTCGCTTTGGCCGGAGGAATCAAGTTGCATCTTTTCCCGCTGAAAAGCCATGCGCACGTCAAAATCGGCATTGAGTCCTCGGACGAAAGAACGAAGACGTTCGATGCCAGTTCCGACGGGACCGGAAAAGGCGAGGGGATGGGGGCCGTTTTGCTGAAGCCGTTGAAAAAAGCGCTGGAGGATCGCGACCATATTCATGCGGTGATTAAAGGCAGTGCGATCAACCAGGACGGCAACTCGATCGGCATTACCGCTCCGAACGCGAAAGCGCAGGAGGAAGTCATTTGCCAGGCGTGGGAGCAAGCCGGGATTGATCCCGAGACGATCAGCTATATCGAAGCGCACGGAACCGGAACAAAGCTGGGCGATCCGATTGAAATAGAGGGCATTACGCGAGCTTTTTCGCGCTATACGAGCAAAAAGCAATTTTGCGCCATCGGTTCGTTCAAAACCAACATCGGCCATCTCGATCATGCCGCAGGGATTGCGGGCTTGGTAAAAGTGATCCACGCCATGAAAAGCAAAAAACTGTTTCCTTCGCTGCATTTTCAAAAGCCGAATCCAGCGATTGATTTCAGCTCGTCCGCCGTTTACGTGAACGACCAGTTGCGCGACTGGAGCGCTTCTGGAGGGCTACGGACGGCGGGGATCAGCTCGTTCGGGTTGAGCGGCACGAATTGCCACATGGTCGTGCAGGAGGCTCCGCCCGCTTTTTGTGAGCGAAAACAAGCAGCTCCCCTTTATTTGCTTCCGCTGTCCGCAAAAGACGAGCAGGTGCTGTCGAGGCTAGTTGCCAAATACGCCGCCTATGTAGCTAGCCATCGGCAAGTTGATCTGGACGATTTGTGCTACACCGCAAGCACCGGGCGCGGCCACTACAGCCATCGGCTGGCGATTGTTTTTACCGATTACGACGATCTGCTCGGCAAGCTGGATGCGCTCCAAAAACGCGGGCTTGCCTCAGATGAGCGTGTGTATTACCAGGTTCACGGAAGCGAGGTGGGCGGCGACACGATAGCAGCCCGGGCTGGCGGCTGGCTGAAAGTGACGGAGGAAGAAAAGCACGCGCGGACGCTACAGGCAAAGCGGGAGCTGCAAAGCATGACCAGCGCCTTGCCGGACAGAGAGCTGCCCTCCTATCTCCGCTTGGGTGAGCTGTACGTCGCAGGCGCCGAAATCGACTGGGAACGGCTGTACGAGGGGCTGGCGTGCAACCGCATCAGCTTGCCTGTCTATCCTTTTCAAAAAGTGCGCTGCTGGCTCAACCAGGAGGACTTCGCGGCCTACAAACAGCAGCCGCTTCCCCGTGCACAGAAGCCGCCGCATCCGCTGCTTACGAGCTTGCCGGAAAGCGCATCCGACCACATAACGTATCGCGTCGGCCTGTCTGCCGCAGACGATTGGGTCGTAAACGAGCATCGCGTGGGCAGTGAATACGTATTGCCCGGCACGGCCTACATCGAACTGCTGCTCGAGGTGGGCAGGCAGCAAGGCGGGCTGACCGTCATCAAGGACCTCGCCTTTTTGCAGCCCTTTTCGTTGCGGGAAGGGGAGAGCCATGCGCTGCACATCACGCTGAAAAAAGCGGGCGACGAAAAACACTTCCGCATCGCGAGCATGGATCAGACAGACGGCTCGTGGCGCAAGCACGCAGAAGGCAAGCTGTGCCGTCCGACAGCGCAGCAAAAACGCGTAGACGTGTCGGCTCTCATGAAGCAACTCCCTGTGGCTGCCCGCGCAGCCGATTTGCAGGCAAGCGGCGCCTATATCACGACCGGAGCGCGCTGGAACAACCTGCAGGAATTGCGCAGCGAAGGCGCGGAATGTCTCGTTGCGATCGAGTTGGCCGAGCCGTATCGCGCAGAAGCTGCTGACTACCACTACCATCCGGCCATGCTGGACAACGCGGCGAACATCGCGATCAGAAGCATTGGCGAGCATCTGTATTTGCCCTTTTACTACCAGTCGATTCGCGTTCACGCGCCGATTCCTGCGGCGATTTACAGCTACGTGAGGCGGCGGGAGCAAACGGAAGGGAGCGAGACGGCGACCTTTGACATCGACATCGTCAATGCTGCTGGCGAGGTGCTGGTGGAAATCGAAGGCTACACGATCAAGCAGGTGCGCACCCAGTGGACGGCAGCAAGCTACTACGAAAAAGACTGGGTCGTGCAGGAAGCGCCGTCCCCCACTCAGGCAAAGGCAAAGGCTGACGAAGCCGTGGTCGTGTTCACCGGGGCAGGCGAGCTGGCCGAGCGGCTTCGCGAGCAGCTTGCCGCTGTCTACGGAGAAGTGATCGAGGTCGCCTTCGGAACAGAGACGGGGCAGGTCAAGAATCGCGTCGATTACCAGCGCTTGTGGCCGCAGTGGCAGGCGAAAAAGGTCCGCAAAATCGTGCATCTGATGAGCGTGACAGACAAAACGATTCAATCGGTAAAAGAGCTGGAGGAAGCCGAACAAAGAGGCTTTTACAGCCTGTATTATTTGCTCGACAGCCTGTTTGCCCATCCGCATAGCGACGAGCTGGACATCATCCTCGTCGGGGACTGCGCCAACCGGGTGACAGGCGACGAAGCCGCTCTGCGGCCAGAGCATGGCTGCTTGCTCGGCCTCGGCAAAGTAGCGCGGGAAGAGTTCCCGCATGTGCGCATCCGGTTCCTGGATGTCGACGCCTATACCGCCCCGTCTGTAATCGTCGCGGAATTTTCGGTAGCAGATGCGCCCTATCAGGTCGCCTACCGCCATAACAAGCGGTACGTGGAGCGACTGCAACAAGCGACGCTGGCCGCGACAGGTGACACCGCTGCCATCAAAGCGGACGGTGTCTACGTCATTACAGGCGGAACCGGGGGACTCGGCCTGGAAGTCGGCAAGCAGATCAGCCGCCTGCACCCGGCAAAGCTCCACCTCATCAGCCGTCAAGGCTTGCCCGGGCGGGAAAAGTGGCCGGAGATCGAGGCGGCCGGAGCCGATCAGCGACGAATCGAGCAGATTGCGGCGATCCGCGAGATGGAAAAACAAGGCGCGAGCGTACACGTTCACGCCGCAGACATCAGCGAAGAAAGCGAGCTTTCGCAAGTGCTGGAGCACATCCGCGCGAAGTCTGGCGCGATCCGCGGCGTCATTCATTGCGCAGGCGTGGCAGGAGAAGGACTGCTCGTGCGCAAGCCGGAAAGCCGCATCCGCGAAGTGCTGAACGCCAAAGTGAAAGGCACGTGGCTGCTCGACCAGCTTACCGAAACTGACAGCCTCGACTTTTTTGTGCTGTTTTCCAGCATGAACACGGTGACGGGCGGGGCGGGCCAGAGCGATTACGTAGCGGCAAACAGCTACCTGGACCTGTACGCCGCGCACATGCGCCAGATGGGCAAAAAGGCGCTGACGATCAACTGGCCGCTGTGGCGTGACGTCGGGATGGGACAAGCGTACGAAGTGGACAATCGCCACAGCCCATTCGAGAGCCTCGCTCCCGGACAAGGGGCGGCGATCTTCGCAGAGCTTTTGCACGCGGATCAATCTCAGGTCATCGTCGGCCAGCTCAAGCGGCGGCTCGCGAAGGAAGCGATCAGCCGCAGCCTGATGCGCGATTACGTCTTGAGTGATTCGCTAACCAGTTTTTTTCAAGGTCAACTGCAAGCGCCGCGAGAGGAAAAAGCGGCTGCCGAAACTAAGAAGGCGCACTTGCGCATTTTGGATCAAGACGAAGCCAGCATGTCAGCGACCGAAAGAGCAGTGGCGAAAATTTGGGCGCAGGTGCTCGGCGTCCAGGAAATCAGCGTCTCCGCCAAATTCAACAGCATGGGCGGCAATTCCGTCCTGGCTGTCTATTTATTCCGGCTGCTGGAAGAAGCATACGGCCCGATCATCAACATTTCCGACGTGTTCACCTATTCCACGATCGCGGAGATGGCTGCCTACATAGACAGCAAGCAGCAGCCTGCAAAAGAGGCCGTCAGCGCAGCGTCGACGCTGGATTTGCTTGAGCGGCTGGCCAGCCGGGAAATTTCCGTGCACGAAGCGCTTGGCGCCTACAAAACCAAAGGAGGAGGTGCGTGATGTCGGCAGTAGAACAGCTCATTTTTGAACTGGTCGCGTCGCAAAAAATGCATCCGACCGATGCTGCCGCGCTGCTTGCCCAGTGTCAAAAGCTGACAGAGCCGATCGCGGACAAAGAAATCGCGATTATCGGCATGGCCGGAAAATTTCCCAAAGGAGAAAACCTCGCCCGCTTTTGGGAGCAACTGCAGCATCAGCAAAGCTGCATCGACGAGTTTCCCGATTGGCGCATTCGGGATTGCCTCGATGAGCGGTTATGGGGCCAGGCTGATAAACAGCAATGGTTTTTTAAAGGCGGGTATTTGCAGCGGATTGATCAGTTCGACCCCGGCTTTTTCCACATCTCGCCCGTCGAAGCGAAATTCATGGACCCGATGCAGCGGTTGATGCTGGAAACGTCCTGCCAAGCCATCGAAGACGCCGGATATTGCTACAAAGAGCTGAACGGAACGAACACCGGCGTCTATATCGGCACGGACCATACGTGGGGCCAATGGTACCGGGACAATGCGGCGGAAAAAGACCCGCTGCTCTTGTCCGGCACGTGGTCAGCCATCTTGTCGAGCCGGATTTCGTACTGGCTGAATACAAAAGGCCCGAGCCTGGTCATCGACACTTCGTGCTCATCGGGGCTGGTTGCGGTCCATGAAGCGTGCCGGGCGATTTCCTCCGGCGTTTGCGACATGGCAATCGCCGGAGGGATTCACGTCAATTACAGCCCGATCAAAAATCCGCTGCTCGGGCTGGTCGAGTCGGAAGACTATCTCATTCGCACCTTCGACAAACGGGCGAACGGAACGGTTTGGGGGGAAGGCGTCGGCGTCGTCCTGCTCAAACCGCTGCAGCAGGCGTTGCGGGATCGCGACCATATTTACGGCGTGATTAAAGGAAGCGCGGTCAACAACGACGGAACATCGGACGGGATCACTGCGCCGAATGCACGTGCGCAGGAGGAAGTCATTTGCCAAGCGTGGCAAGAAGCAGGCGTCGCCGCCGAAGCGATTTCGTACATCGAAGCGCATGGCACGGGGACCAAACTGGGAGATTCGATCGAAATTGACGGGCTGGTCAAAGCTTTTTCCCGCCATACGAACAAAAAACAGTTTTGCGCGATCGGAACGGTCAAGACGAATATCGGGCATACGGTCGGAGCATCGGGGCTGGCGTCTTTGCTCAAAGTGATGCTTTCGCTGCGCCATGGCCAGCTTCCAGCGAGCCTTAACTTTTTGGAGGCGAATCCGTTCATTGATTTCTTTGCTTCCCCGGTGTACGTCAATGATCGGCTCCGGGAGTGGACAACGGCGGGTGGCCCGCGAATCGCCGGCATCAGCTCGTTTGGTTTTAGCGGCACCAATTGCCACATGGTGGTAGCAGAGGCCCCCGCCAGACAGCAAAAGCCGGAGAGTGTCGCACCATCGCTCTATTTGCTGCCGCTGTCTGCCAAAGACGAGCAGGTGCTGTCCAAGCTGGTCGCGGAATACGCCCTTTATTTATCGCAAAACCGTCAGCTCGATCTGGAAGATTTGTGCTATACGGCGAGCACGGGACGCGGCCATTACAGCCATCGGCTCGCGATTGTGTTTACCGATTACGACGATCTGCTCGGCAAGCTGGAACACCTGAAGCGACACGGCCTTGCTTCCGGCGAGCGCGTATGGTACCAGGCGCACGAAATCGTCGCCAGCAGAGCAGCGACAGAGCAGCAGTACAGCCAGAAGAAAAAATGGACAGAGCGTGAGAAGCAGGAGCTGTCCCGGCAAGGAGAGGACTTGCTGGCGGCAAAGGCTGGGCGAGGACAAGAGACTGCTTTTTACCTTGCATTGGGCGAGCTGTACGCCTTGGGAGCGACTGTCGACTGGAAACGGCTGTACGACCCGACGAGGTGCAACCGCCTGAGCCTGCCCGTCTATCCGTTCCAGCTAACGCGTTGCTGGGTGGAGAGCAGCGGTCGAGGCAATCGGCAAGCCGTGCCGCAAACGCCGGGGCACCCTCTGCTGCGCGGGGCGATTTGCGACAGTCTTGAGCAGACGGTGTACACGACCACTTTTTCTGCGGCGGCCGATTGGGTCGTAAACGAGCACCAGGTGGGCAACGAGTGCGTTTTGCCTGGCACGGCCTACATCGAAATGCTGCTCGAGGTAGGCAGGCAGCAAGGCGGACTTACTGGCATCAAGGACCTCGCCTTTTTGCAGCCTTTTTCGCTGCTGGAAGGCGAGAGCCACGAACTGCAAATCACGGTGAAAAAAGCGGGCGACGAGAAGCACTTCCACATCGCGAGCAAAGATCAGATAGATGGCTCGTGGCGCAAGCACGCAGAAGGAACGCTGTGCCGCCCGACGCAAGAGCAAAAACGGCTAGACTTGTCCGCTCTCCAAAGGACGCTCCCCGAGGGACGCGACACGGCGGACTTGCAGGCGGCCGGAGGCTACATCACGACCGGAGCGCACTGGAACAACATCAAGGAGCTGCGGGTTGGCGAGCGCGAATGCCTGGTCGCGATCGAACTGGCCGAGCCGTATCGCGCAGAAGCCGCTGACTACCACTACCATCCGGCCATGCTGGACAACGCGGCGAACATCGCGATCAGAAGCATTGACGAGCATCTGTATTTGCCTTTTTACTATCGGGAAATTCGCGTCCACGCGCCGATTCCTGCAGCCATTTACAGCTATGTGAGACAGCAAGAACAAACGGAAGGGAACCAAACCGCCACTTTTGACATCGACATTGTCAATGCCGCTGGCGAGGTGCTGGTGGAAATCGAAGGCTACACGATCAAGCAGGTGCGCACGCAGTGGACGGCGGCGAGCTACTACGAAAAAGACTGGATCGTGCGGGAGAGAGAGGCGGCAGCCTCCCCGCAGGAAAAAGCCGATGAAGCGGTGGTCGTATTCACCGGAAAAGGCGAGCTGGCCGAACGGCTTCGCAAGCAGTTTGCCGCTGTCTACGGAGAAGTGATCGAGGTCGCCTTCGGAACAGAGGCGGGACAGGTCAAGGAGCGCGCCGATTACCAGCGCTTGTGGCCGCAGTGGCAGGCGAAAAAGGTCCGCAAAATCGTGCATCTGATGAGCGTGACAGACACAGGCGTCCACGAGGCAACAGGACTCGCTGAAGCCGAACAAAGAGGCTTTTACAGTCTGTATTACTTGCTCGACAGCCTGTTTGCCCATCCGCCTAGCGACGAGCTGGACATCATCCTCGTCGGGGACTGCGCCAACCGGGTGACAGGCACTGAAACCACCCTGCGGCCGGAGCATGGCTGCTTGCTCGGCCTCGGCAAAGTGGCGCGGGAAGAGTTCCCGCATGTGCGCATCCGGTTCGTCGACATCGACGCCTATACCGACCCGTCTGTAATCGTCGCGGAATTTTCGGTCGCCGATGCGCCGTATCAGGTCGCCTACCGCCATAACAAACGGTACGTGGAACGCCTGCAACAAACGACGCTGGCGGCGACAGGTGACACCGCTGCGATCAAAGCGGACGGCGTCTACGTCATCACGGGCGGAACCGGGGGACTCGGCCTGGAAGTCGGCAAGCAGATCAGCCGCCTGCATCCGGCAAAACTCCACCTCATCAGCCGCCAAGGCTTGCCCGGACGCGAAAAGTGGCCGGAGATCGAAGCGGCCGGAGCCGATCAGCAGCGAATCTCGCAGATCGCGGCGATTCGCGAGATGGAAAAACAAGGCGCGAGCGTACACGTTCACGCCGCAGACATCAGCGAAGAAAGCGAGCTTTCGCAAGTGCTGGAGCACATCCGCGCGCAGTCTGGCGCGATTCGCGGCGTCATTCATTGCGCAGGCGTGGCGGGAGAAGGACTGCTCGTGCGCAAGCCGGAAAGCCGCATCCGCGAAGTGCTGAACGCCAAAGTGAAAGGCACGTGGCTACTCGACCAGCTTACCGAAGCCGACGACCTCGATTTCTTTGTGCTGTTTTCCAGCATGCACACCGTCACAGGCGGCATCGGGCAGAGCGATTACGTGGCTGCTAACAGCTACCTGGACCTGTACGCCGCGCACATGCGCCAGATGGGCAAAAAGGCGTTGACGATCAACTGGCCGCTGTGGCGTGACGTCGGGATGGGGCAAGCGCACGAAGCCGACAATCGCCACAGCCCATTCGAGAGCCTCGCGCCCAGACAAGGAGCGGCGATCTTCACAGAACTTTTGCACGCGGATCAACCTCAGGTCATCGTCGGCCAGCTCAAGCGCCGCCTCCCGAAAGAAGCGATTGGACACAGTCTGGTGCGCGATTACGCGCTGGGAGAGGGCATCGAGCAGGCTGTCGCGCAGGCGATTGGCGGCGGGAGCCATCCGGCAGAGGTGTCAGGCAAGGAAACGGCCGCGATTATCAAGGAAGCAGAGCATCAGGAGATCACGGCGTGGGACGAGGAAATCGCGCACATCCTGGCAAGTGTGCTGGGGCTGGATGAGATCAGCATTTTTGCCAACTTCGAAGACTTGGGCGGCAATTCGCTGCTCGCGGTCAGACTGCAAAAGGAGCTGGACGCAGCCTATCCCGGCGTGTTTATGATCTCCGATATTTTCTCCTATCCGACGGTTCACGATATGGCGGCTTATTTGGAGCGAAAACGCGCCACTCCGGCAAAGCGGAGCATGACGATCGAACAAATCATGAGCGATTTGGAGCAAGGAAAAATCACGGCGGACGAAGCCGATCTGCTCATCAGACAGATCAGCGAGCCAGTCTAGCATGAGCGTGGAGGTGAGGAGTGTTGGATGCGTTTTCACTCCCCGCAGAGCCTTTTAACGGCACGTGGGTGAATTGTGTCAGCAACAATTTGATCTCGATCCTGATGAATCGCGACAAAAGCTTCGCGTATGCTCCGTGCATGGCGCAAGCCCAGTTTCACCTGCACGTTGTCGAAGACGATAGCGGGCAAGAGGCGGCAGCAGCGCATGAGGAAGGCGTGCTGCTGCTGGACGTTGCCCGAGGGCTGGATTTTTCTTCTGTGCTTGATTTCCAGACCCGCTCTTTGCAAGCAAACGACAGCGTGCATGTGGCCATCAAGGAGCTTTTGCGCAGCGGATACTACGTCTTTGTCGATCTGGACCGCTTTCATTATCCTTCTGGCGTGGACGCGGAGAAGCAGCACCAAATTCACCCTGCTTTTCTGTACGGCTACGATGAACATTCGAGGTCCTATTTGTTGATAGAGGATTGCCTCCAGCCGAGCAAAATGGAGCCATACGCGCTGCCTTACGATTGTTTCGAGCGGGCGTTGGCAGCCGCGCAGACTTCTTCTCTGCTCGTCACGCGGATCAAGGCACAGGAAGAAGCAGCGTTTTTTTCCAGGTGCACAAAAGAGCTGATTTGCGCGAATCTCCAGACGCTTCTGCGCGAAGAGCGCAAGCCGTTCAAGACCGATCATGCGGGAAATACGCTACTTTCCACGACGTACGGACTGTCTGCGATCAAGCAATTCGCCGAGAGCCTGGAGCCTCGATTGCTCGGAATGTCCCCTGCGCAGTTTCAGCGCAAGGCCGTGGCGATCAAAAATCCGTATTTTTTTCGCAAGTCTACCGTCCATTTGCCGCTGATCTTGCAGAAGCAAAGCTGGGTGAACGAGCGGGAATGCGAGCAGTTGCAGGGCGAGTATAAAACGCTGTGCCAGCAGTGGGAGCTATTCGGGAACGCGCTCATCAAATTTTATTACAAGAGCTATTACAGCAAGGGCAGAGGCTCTACTCCGGCGCACCAGCGCGAAGTCGAGTCGCTGCAAGAACTGCTTGTCGGCCTGTACGAAAAAGAAAAGCAGGCGGCGTCTTTCACGCTTGAGCTTTTGACATGCCCGGTCGCAGGAACATAACCTTTTCTTTCGACCGAAATGAATCGCAACCAACAGACGAAGAGGATGAATGCTTTGGCTAAACAACGTCAAATGTCCATAGGGATTGTCGGAGCCGGGTGGATCGCCGAACACGCGCATCTCCCGTGCTTTTTGTCGCTGGATAACGTGTCCGTGCGCGCGATATACGATACAGACGAGGCACGGGCGGCGCGCCTGGCCAAACAGGCGGGAGCGACGGCGTGCTCCCGTCTGAGCGAGATCGGACAGGTCCCGCTGGATGCTGTCATTTTATGTACGCCCAATCACACCCACTACGAAATAGCCAGGCACTTTTTGGAAAAAGGAATCCACGTGCTGTGCGAAAAGCCGATGACGACCACAGCAAAGGAAGCCGCGTCTTTGCGCCGCCTGGCGGAAGAAACCGGGACCGTTTTGATGATGGGCTTTGTCAACCGGTACCGGGACGATATCCGGGAGCTTCGCTTCAGAATCGCAGCCGGGCAGATTGGCGAAGTGCAAATGTGCGAAGTCACCTGGCGCCGCAAAAGAGGGATTCCCCGACCGGGAAGCTGGTTTACGCAAAAGCAGCTTTCGGGAGGCGGCGTCCTCATTGACTTGGGCAGCCATATGCTCGACCAGTTGCTTTTCCTGACAGGAGCGTCGGAGCCGGTCGCTTGCCTGGGCAGCTTCCATTCCCGTCCGTTTTTCGCCCGGGAGGGATACAGCAATTGGCTGGGCGGCTTTGAATCGGAACAGGTAGAAGTGGAGGACACGGCAGTAGGGATGATTCAGTTTGCAGGCGGCATGCTCGGCAAGGTGCATGTAAGCTGGCAGGACGACGTAGCCGGAGATTTTGTGCAGATTCATCTGAAAGGCGAGCGGGGCAGCTTGACGCTGAATACGCTGTTCGGCTTTAGCGATCAAGGGTTGTACAAGCAGCCCCATTTGCTTTTGACTTACGCGGGTCAAGAGGCCCAGTATTTTCCTTTGCCGCCGAAGCCAGATCCGCTCGTTGCGTTCAAGCGCCAGGCGGACCAGTTCGTCGCGTGTATCCGCGAGAAAAGCCAGCCCGTTCCGTCGGCGCAGGATGGCGAACAAGTAGTTCGACTGATCGAGCTGCTTTATCAATCAGCGCGCAAAGGACTGATGGTCACATGAGCGAGGGACTCGTCGCTGTCGATCTTGGCGGTTCTACCGCTAGAATGGCGCTCTTTGCTCTCGATGGCGCCACGATGCTGGAAACGGCCCGGCTCGAATTGGGGCAGGAAACGGGACCGCTGCAAGCGATTTCGCAAGTCGCCAGCGTCATCGCAGGCTGGGAACAAGGGGCGCAGACGAAAATCCGCGGCGTTGTGACCGGGCTTGCTGCCGTGCACGATGCCGCAGGAACGATTGTCACCTGGCCCAATCGTCCAGCATGGAATGGCTTCGCCTTCCGCGATACTTTTGCCGCGATGGTCGGCAAGCCTGTCGTGCTGTTTGACGATGCCAATCTCGCAGCGCTGGGAGAGTATGCGTTCGGGCTTGATTACCCGGTGCCGCATCTCTTGTACACAGTAGTCGGCACAGGCATTGGCAGCGCCTTCGTCTGGCAGGGCCATGTGTACGCAGGAGCGAGGGGAGCGAGCGGAGAGCTCGGCCATATGATGGTTGACCCGCGGGGAGAAAAATGTCCGTGCGGCGGCTTCGGCTGCTTGCAAATGTACGCGTCTGGCCGGGCGATGGAACGAATCGCGCAAGCCAGCGGGCTGCCCGCTGCAAGGGCGAGTGACGTGTTTCGTTTGGCCTCTGCCGGAAACGCAACAGCACAGGCGATTGTGGACGATGCCATACGGATGCTGGCGATCGGAATTGCCAATGCGGTCCGTCTGTTCGACCCCGACATGGTGGTCGTGGGCGGCGGGATGGCAAGCCGATTTCCGGAACGCTATCGCTTGCTGGAAACGCTCGTTCAGGAGTTTCTAGGGACTTTGCCGCAGCGAAATGTCAGCGTCACGCTTTCCAATCTGGGAGACGATGCGGCGCTTTGGGGCGGGATCGCTTACGGTTTGCAATGGTTTGCCAAAAACAAAGAAACGGAAGGTGTTCGCAAATGAGTAACCTGACAGGAAGATTCCCAAGCTGGCCGATGGCAGATGAGAACCAGGAAAAAGAACTGCTGGAGGCGCTGCGCAGCAATCAATGGTGGCGCATGTCCGGCACGAAAGTCAAAGCGTTTGAACGAGTGTTTGCAAAGATGCACCACGCCAAGCATGCGCTGGCCGTGACGAACGGAACGCACGCAATCGAGCTGGCTTTGCTGAGCCTGGGCGTGAAGCCGGGCGACGAAGTGATCGTTCCGGCTTTTACCTTTATTTCGACAGCGCTGCCCGTCATTAGCCTGGGGGCGATCCCTGTCCCTGTCGACGTCGATCCCGGCACGTTTTGCCTCGATCCGCTCAAAGTGCGGGAAGCGGTGACGGCGCGCACGGTCGGCATGATCCCCGTACATATGGCGGGACACCTGTGCGATATGGATCGGCTCCAGCAAATTGCCGACGAGTTCCACCTGTTTATCATCGAAGACGCGTGCCACGCGCACGGCGGAGAATGGAAAGGAAAACGCGCAGGGAGCATGGGAGACGCCGGGGTGTTCAGCTTCCAGCAGTTTAAATTGATGACAGCAGGAGAAGGCGGCGCGCTCGTCACCAATTCCCAGGACTTGTACGACCAGGCTTTTCTGTACCACAACGTAGGGCGGCCTGTCGGCGACAAAAAATATCAGCACCTGGTCGAAGGCTCCAATTACCGGATTTCGGAATTTCAGGCCGCTGTCCTGCTGCCGCAAACGTCCCGCCTCGCTGAGCTGAACGAGCGCCGCGAGCGCAATGCGCAAATTCTCGATGCCGAAATGCAGACGATTGCAGGGATCGTTCCGCAAACCCGCGAAGCGGCGTGCACGCTCCATACGCACTACATGTACATGTTTTACTACAACCCGGTCCCGTTTGGCGGAATCACGCGCGAGCGGTTCGTGGAAATGCTGAACGAACTAGGCATTCCCGCCTATATTGCCTACACGCAGATTCACGATACGCCGATCTTCAAGCAGTTCGTCGCCAGCCTGGGAGAAGGCTACGCTTTCCCGAACGAGCTACATTGCCCCGTCTCCCGAAAAATTGCCGAAGAGGTCATCTGGATTCACCATCGGGCGCTGCTCGGCGACGCCGAATCGGCAAAAGGGATCGCCCGCACCGTCAGGGAGCTGCAAGCAAGCGCAGAAGCGAAGCTGGTATAGCCAGCGTTGACACATTTTCTCCATAGCTGATGTGGAGAAGGACGGGTACCTGGGCGCATTCGCCGGGACCCGTTCCTTTTTATATAAGGGCAACTAAGGCTGCGCCACAGGCTTGGCGCAGCCAAGTTTTCTAATCCAGAAGGGGGAAAAGCAGACGATGAATGGAACCACCCAGACGAAGCCTGACGATGTCGAAGAAAGACTGAAAGCGATTTGGACAGATGTGCTGCAGCGAAGCGACGTGGGCATTCATGACAATTTTTTCGCGATTGGCGGCCACTCGCTAAAAGCGCTGGAGCTGGAAGTCAGAATCGGCGTGGAGTTCGATCTCGAAATCTCGCTGGAAAACATTTTCCAGAACCTCACGATCAGCGAGCTGGCAGAGTATATCCGCCGTTCGCAGGACGACGCGCGCTCTTTTATCAAGCCTGCGCCGGACAGACCTTACTACCCTGTTTCCTGGACGCAAAAAAAGATGTTCTTTGCCTATTTCGACGGGCTAGACAATGCTGTGATCGACCTTCGCAGAGTGCCGCAGGAGATCGAGCCTTACGAAC
This sequence comes from Brevibacillus sp. NSP2.1, assembly GCF_000470975.2. Classification (NCBI taxonomy): domain Bacteria; kingdom Bacillati; phylum Bacillota; class Bacilli; order Caryophanales; family Paenibacillaceae; genus Brevibacillus; species Brevibacillus sp. NSP2.1. Next base: position 2,817,164 of record NZ_CP048274.1, read on the forward strand.
TGGAGAGAGCTTTTTCGTACATAATCAAAAGGCACAAACTGCTGCGTACCACCGTTGGCATCAAAGACGATGCGGTCGTCCAGTTCGTTCACGACGAGGCGGTTGCGGATTCTTTTCGCCTGCATGACTGGGAGGCCCCCGAGGAACAAGCGTTGCAGGAGGAGTTCATTCGCCAATGCGTGGTCGAAATCAGTCAGCCGTACACGCTCGACCAGCTCCCGCTCTTTCGCGTTGGCCTCGTCCGCTTGCCGCAAGAAGGCAGCCTGTTGATCCTGCATTTTCACCATATTATTTTCGACGCCACTTCCCTGCAACTGGTGTATCACGAGCTGGCGTGCATCAGCCAGGGGCGTCTATTGCCCCAGCTCCACTTGCAATACGTCGATTATTGCGTATGGCAAAACGAACTCGAAAAGTCGGAAGCGCATCGGGAAAAGAAAGCTTTTTGGCTGGATCTGTTTGGCGACGAGCTGCCCGTTCTGAATCTGCCGCTTGATCGCCCCCGTAGCCATGGCCTGATTTCCACTTACGGACACAAAAACTTCTTTTTGAGTGAACAGACGGCAAAGGCCATTCAGACCGCCGCCAAACAGTATCAAGTCACGCCCGGCATTTTCCTGACGGCCATCTACGGCCTGCTGCTTGCCAACTATTGCGGGCAAACCGACATCACCATCGGGATGTTATCTTCCCGCCGCTACAGCGGACTCGAAAACAGTATCGGCGTGTTCATCCGCACCGTCCCGATCCGCTTTCAGGCTGCCGCAGAGCAGGCGTTTCCCGACTATTTGCAACAGGTCAAGCACAGCCTCATCCGTTCGCTGGAGCATCAGGAGTACGACATCGACGAGCTGGAGGAGACGATCTGCCGCCAACATGGCGTATCTAGGACAGAACATCCACTATACCGCGTCTCGCTGAACATTCACACCGAGATGGAGTCGGTTACGGAATCAATCATCGGAGGGGAACAGGATACGCTGCAGAGCGGCAATGCGCAAGATATTGCCTGCGGCGTCTATTTTCTCGACTCGGGAGCGATCTGCCTGAACATGGAGTACAACATGGAGCTGTTCGAGCCAGCCACGATTCAGCGAATGGGCGAACACTTCAGCGTTCTGCTGGAAGCGGTTCTCGTGCAGCCAGAGCGCAAGCTGGGAGCGTACAGCTTGCTGACAGAGGCCGAGCGGCAGCAGATTTTGCACTTTTTTAACAAGGAAACGGCTGATTTGCCCGCGGAACAAACGTTGCAGGCGATCTTCGAACAACGCGCCGAACAGTATGCGGACAAGCTCGCGGTCAGTTGCGCCGAGCACGCGCTTACATACCGGGAGTTGAACCAAAGGGCCAACCAACTGGCGCGAGCGCTCGTGGACAGAGGCGTCGGCCCCGGCGTAACGGCAGGCGTCATGTTGGAGCGGTCTGTCGACATGATGGTCGCGCTTTTGGCGGTCTGGAAGGCGGGCGGCGCGTATGTGCCGATCAGTCCGGACGATCCGCCAGAGCGGGTGACGTTTTTGCTTGCGGACAGCGAGGCCAAAGTCGTCCTCGTTGACCGGGACGCGCGAGACAGCAGCCCGCAGGCGAAGTCGCTGTACTTGAACGTAAAGGAGCCAGCCATCTATTCCCGGGATGACGCCAATCTGGCGCCGAGAAGCGGCCCCGCCGATCTGGCCTACATCATGTACACCTCCGGCTCGACCGGCCAGCCAAAAGGCGTCATGATCGAGCATCGTTCCGTCCTCAACCGGATCGCCTGGATGCACAAGCAGTTTCCGATCACAGCCGACGATTGCACGTTGCAAAAAACGCCGTTTACGTTTGATGTTTCCGTCTGGGAGCTGTTCGGATGGTATTTTCACGGCGCGCGCGTCTGCTTCCTTGCTCCCGGCATGGAGAGAGATCCCGAAGCCATTCTCGCCACGATCGCTCGCGAGCGCATCACGCTTTTGCATTTTGTCCCCTCCATGTTGAGCAGCTTTCTTTCCTATGTAGAGCCGCGCATGGAGCAGGAAGCAGCGCGGCTGGTCAGTCTGCGCTTTCTGTTTGCGAGCGGCGAAGCGCTGCTGCCGAGCACCGTCAACAGCTTCAACCGGATGATCCACGCGCGAAACGGGGCACGCCTCATCAACTTGTACGGCCCGACCGAAACCACTGTCGAAGTTTCGTGGTTCGACTGCTCGGAAGACTACGGGGAAAAGCCTGCGCGGACGACGATTCCGATCGGCAAGCCGATCGACAATATTCGCCTGTACGTAGTGGATCAGACAGACTCGCTCCAGCCGATTGGCGTCGCAGGCGAGCTGTTGATTTCCGGGATCGGGGTAGGAAGAGGGTATGTGAACCAGCCCGCGATCACGGCGCAAAAATTTGTCGACGATCCTTGGAGCCCCGGCAGCAAAATGTACCGGAGCGGCGATTTCGTCCGCTGGATGCCGGACGGCAACATCGAGTATCTCGGTCGCATGGACGAACAGGTCAAAATCAGGGGCGTGCGCATTGAATTGGGCGAAATAGAAAACGCGCTGCTCGAACTTCCAGAGGTTGAGGCCGCTGCAGCCGCGATCAAAACGAGCGAGGCAGACGAGAAGTTGCTCTGCCTGTACTACGTGCCCAGAGACAAGGTCGAGCCGGATGAGCTGAAACGCTATCTTGGCAAAAGACTGCCGCGCTTCCTCGTCCCGGATGCGATTATGGCGGTCAAGGAGATTCCGTTGACGGCCAGCGGAAAAGCAAACCGAAAACTGCTGCCCACTCCTGCTGTCGCAGTCGACATCAGCGCGGATGAACTGCCTGTCAGCGAGCTGGAAAAGAAGCTCGCGGCGATTTGCCAAAAAGTGCTGCATATCGAGCAGCTTGGCGTCCGTACCAACCTGTTTTCCGTCGGGGCCAACTCGCTGAAAATCATTTTGATTGCCGCGCAAATTCGCCGGGAGATGAACATGGACATTCCCGTCAGCGACGTTTACACCAAGCCGACGATCGCGGAAATCGCTGCTTACCTGCAAGCAGAGGCGCTGCCGGCATCGGCTGGCGACGATCACGACCTCGTTCTCATCAACAAAGGGTCTGCCGAGTCCCCACCCTTGTTTTTGATTCACGATATTAGCGGCAGCATCGACGCCTACTTTGAACTGGTCCACCACCTCGGCGACCGCTTCACCTGCTACGGCATTCCGGCAGAAAGGAGCGACGGCGAGCGAAGCCGGGGGATCACCATCGAAGCGCTGGCAACGAGCTATCTGGAAAAAATCAAAAAGGTCCAGGGCGAAGGTCCGTACAATCTGGCGGGCTGGAGTCTCGGGGGACTGCTCGCTTTTGAGATCACGAGACAGTTGGAAGCCGACGGGGATGAGGTAGAGATGCTCGTCCTGATCGATTCTTCTCCGCCGCTTTTGCACCAGCACCTTCAGCACCCTGACCCGGCGGTTGTCGCCTCCTTCCGCCAGCAGATGGCGCAGATGGTCACGGCGGCAGAGTGGATCGCCCGGTTGGAGCAGGAAACGACGTTGTACGGCTTGTACAAACAGGTGGCGCAGTACATGGAGCACCACCACCTGACGTATGAAGCGCTGGAAGCCGTGCTGCCGAAAGAGATGATGCAGGCGATTCCGGCCTATGCCTACGGCGAGCGCACCGATTTTTACCGCTACGTGCATTTGTTTCTTGATTTGCAACATGCGTATGTTCATTACCAGCCGCCGCGAAAAGTTTTTGCCCAGGCGCACCTGGTCAGAGCGCAGAAATCTGCCATCGCAGAAGACAAGTGGAACGGCTTTTTCTACCGTCCTGTCAGCCGTCATGAAGTGGCGGGAGATCACTACTCGATCTTCAAAGAGCCTGCTGTGCGGGAAATGGCCTCCCTCTTTGCAGTGATTGCCCCCGAGCGCGGGTGATGGGAGCCTCTTATTTGAGAGAAAAGGAGCGCAAATGATGATCGAGAAGCTTGCTGGTGCTGCCAACAGGAACGGCCATCTACCGGTCGGCGTCGAGCAGTCGGCGTCTGATTGGCAAGTGGATGAATACTGGAAGACTATACTGCAAAACCGTACTCATGCATTAAATTTGCCGCTGGATTTTGTGCGGCCAGCGGTGAAAGGCGGGCAGCGAGACGCCGTCACGTATAAAACTACTTTGGCGTTACAACGGGAGCTTGCGCTTGCTGCCGAAAACGAAGCGGTATCCGTGGAAGTCGTTTTGCTCGCTGCGCTCATGCTGCTGCTCGCGAAATATACGGGCCAGGAGTATGTGGTCGTAGGCTGGACGTCTAATTCTGTGCAACATGCTTGCGGTGGCAGCGAGACAGCTTGCACGACGGTAGTCGCTGGTTGCGTGGAGCAGAGCCGTACATGGCGCGAGTTTTTGGCGGCAATCGAGCAGACGTGCTTGCAGGCGCGCGCCCCGAAGCGGTTTTCGTACGAGCAACTGGTGGACACAATGGATGCGGACCAAGACGCGAGCAGAAATCCGCTCTTTGACGTACGCCTCAAACAGCGCCATACCGAAACAGCGCGGCAAAAGGATGATTTCGCGCTCGGCTTCGACGTGGAGCGTGACGGCATTTCTTTGCGAATCGAGTATGATGCAAACCTCTTTTTCGCAAGCACGATGGAGCGGTTGCTGCGCCACTACGTCAACCTGCTGACAGAGCTGGTGCGGGATGGCGACCAGCGACTGGCAGACTTGGACATGCTGTCTGCCGACGAGCGCGAGCGGCTCGTCTACGGCTGGAACGAGACGGCTACGGCCTATCCGTCTGCGCAAAGCATCGCACACATGCTGGAACAGCAGGTCGAGCAGCGCCCGGAAGACATCGCCGTCGTGTTCGGCGAGCAAAGCCTTACGTACAAGCAACTGCACGCACAATCCAACCAGATCGCCCACGCCTTGCACCAGAGAGGCATCGGCGAAGGGGATGTTGTCGTCGTTATGGCGGAACGCTCTCTGGAGCTGATTACGGGCTTGCTTGGCGTGCTGAAAGCAGGCGCGGCCTACACCCCCGTCGACCCGGGCTATCCGGCAGAACGGCTGCGCTACTTGCTGCACCATTCCCAAGCGAAGCTGTTGCTCGTCCAGCGCGCGGTACAGGACCGAATTGCCGACACAGACGCCGAGGTCGTCGCCGTGGAAGATTTGCTCGCGGCGGGGTGGCCAAGCGACAGCTTGCCGCTGCCGTACGACCCGGAACGGCTGATGTACGTACTCTATACGTCCGGCTCCACGGGAAATCCAAAAGGAGCAATGATTCGCGCGCACGCGTTCGTCAATTTGCTGCATTGGTACACGCGAGAATTTTCGCTCGGGGAAAACGACCGGATGCTGCTCATCGCTTCTGCCAGCATTGATCTCGCGCAAAAAAACTTGTACGCGCCACTCATCACCGGGGGACGGCTGGTGCTGTTCGAGCCTGGCCTTTACGACTACGAGCAAATGGCAGCCACCATCGAGCGCGAAGGGATTACGGCGATCAACTGCACGCCCAGCGCGTTTTACCCGTTGGTAGATGCGAGTGCGGACGACGACTATGCAAAGCTGAAAAGCTTGCGCTGGGTGTTTTTGGGCGGCGAGCCGATCCATATGACCCAGCTCGCGCCGTGGCTGCGCAGCGCCAACTGCGAGGCGGAAATCGTCAACACGTACGGGCCGACGGAATGCACCGATATTGCCTCCTACTACCGCATTCATGGAAAAGACTGGAAGTGGGGAACCAATCTGCCCATCGGCAAGCCGATTGACAATGTCCGGCTGTACGTCGTGGACAAAGATATGCGCCTTGTCCCGGAAGGGCTGGAAGGCGAGCTGTGCATCGGCGGCGTCGGGGTAGGGCTTGGCTATTACAACGCCCCGGACTTGACACAGGAACGGTTTGTGCAGAGCAGCGAGCTACCCGAACAAGTCGTGTACAAGACAGGAGACGTCGTGAAAAGACTGCCGGACGGGCAGATCGTGTTCATCGGCCGGGTCGACCACCAGGTCAAAGTGCGCGGCTTCCGCATTGAGATCGAAGAAATCGAGAAAAAGCTGCTCGACCACCCGCAAGTCAAAGAGGCGGTCGTGACCGCAGTTCAGGACGCCGGGGGAGATACGAGCTTGCGCGCCTATGTCGTGCCCGCGTCGTCGCTGACTACCGAGCAAGTTTACGATTATTTGCATGCAGAGCTGCCCGGCTACATGGTTCCGCAGTTTGTCATTTTGCTGGAAGCGTTGCCGCTGACGCCAAACGGCAAGGTCGACCGCAAAGCGCTGCCTGTGCCGACTGCGGAACTGGCGCAAGCGGAAGAACAAACGGAGGAACAAGGTGAAAAACAACCTGCCCCTGAAAAACTGCAAGACGAAACCGAGCAGCAACTGGTGAAGCTGTGGCAAGAAGTGCTCGGCATCCGAAAAATCGGTCTTGAGGACAGCTTTTTCCGCTTGGGAGGGCACTCGTTAAAAGCGGTTGCGTTGCTCTCGCGGATCAAAAAGGCATTTGGGGTGTCCATCCCGATTCCGGCCTTGTTCCGAAAGCCTACTGTCCGACAACTTGCAGAAGTCATCCGGCAATCGCCACAAACTGCCCAATCCCAGTCTCAATCCGACCCTGTAGCGACTCCGCGAGCAGGCAAGCAGAGGGATCAGACGTATTATCGGCTTTCCTCCGAGCAAGAGCGGCTCTACGTTTTGGCGCAGTTCGAGCACGTCGGCACGGCTTACAATGTCCCATGGGCCGCTGTTGTGTACGGGCCGTTCGACGTTTCGCGCTGCGAGCAAGCGTTTGCCGCACTTAGCCTCCGGCACGAATCGCTGCGCACCTGCTTCGAGCTGGTCGGCGACACAGTGTTGCAAAAGGTGCTGCAAAAAGCAGACGGCTTTTTTATTTATACGGAAGCAAACGGAGCAGAGCACGAGCAGCCGGAACAACTGATTCGCCCGTTCATCCGCCCGTTTGATCTTGGTGTCGGCCCGCTGTTTCGGGTAAACGTAGTCCGGCTGGGCGCGGATGAGCACTTGTTGTTTTTGGACATGCACCACATTGTTGCCGACGGTATTTCGCTCCAGCTCGTCCTCCAAGAGTTTGCCGCCTTGTACGAAGGCAAGACGCTGGAACCATTGCCGATGCAGTACAAAGACTATGCGAACTGGCAAGGCAAGCGCCGGGAGACGTTGCAAGCCCAGGAAGCGTATTGGCTCGACGTGCTGCAAGGAGAGCTTCCCGTGCTGAACGTGCCGCTCGATTACCCGCGACCGCCACTGCAAAGCTTCGAGGGAGACAAAGTGACGACTCGCATAGATCGTTCCCTAGCCCAAAAGCTGAGGCAAGTAGCGGAGGACACAAACTCTACTCTGTACATGGTGCTGCTGGCGGCCTATGATGTCCTGCTGCACAAATATACGGGGCAAACCGATATCGTCGTCGGCTCTCCGGTCGGCGGGAGACAGCAGCCCGAATTTGAACGGCTCGTCGGCATGTTCGTCAACACGCTGGCCTTGCGCAGCTTCCCGCAGCCAGATAAGCCGTTCCGCGACTTTTTGGTCGAAGTGAGAGAAAGCTGCCTGAAAGCGTACGAACACCAGGAATGGCCGTTTGAAAAACTGGTCGAGAAGCTGCAACCTGTGCGCGATTTGAGCCGCAATCCGCTGTTTGACACGATGTTTGTCCTGCAAAACATGGAAAACGCCCTTCCCCGCCTGACAGGAGTCGAGCTGGTTGCTTTGCCGATCAACAATCGGGCGACCCAGTTTGACCTCATGCTGGAAGCGATCGAACAAGAAGACGGCCTCGAGTTGAATCTGGAGTTTTGCACGAAGCTGTTTGCCACCCGCACGATGGAGCGGCTGCTGCGCCACTACTGCCATCTGTTGGAGCAACTGGTCCAAGATACCGACCAGCGACTGGCAGACCTGGACATGCTCGCCGCAGACGGGGACGAGCCTCTCGTTTACGCCCGCGGCCACAACCTGACGACGGATTCAGCCGATCCAGTGCGGAGCGCGGTACACCTGCCGCAGCGAAAACAGCAGGTCGAACATCCGGAGAAAAGCGCCGCCGTGCCCGGCGAGCGTCAGGCGAGCATGGTCCCGTTACCTGCTTTGGAAGCAGCGGAAAAGCGTCCGGATTACCCGGCATCGTCAGCGCAAAAACGGTTGTTCATGCTGGATAAACTGCTGGGAAGAAGCACTGCCTACAACGTCCCTGTCATCCGCAACATCAATGGCAGAGTGGACAGCAAGCGGCTGGAAAAAGCGCTACAGGGACTTGTCGAGCGGCATGAATCGCTGCGGACGGCGTTCCATCTGGAAGTGGAGAGCGGTGCGCTCCGGCAAAAGGTACATTCCGCTGTTCCATTTGCGTTTCCGGTTTACGCGCTGACAGAGGCAGAAGCCGCAGAGATGATTCGCGATTTTGTCAGGCCGTTTCGTCTTGACAAAGCGCCGCTGTTCCGCGCGGCGCTGATCGAACTGACGGACAAAAAAGAGAGCATCCTCATCCTCGACATGCACCATGCGATCACAGACGGCCTGTCTGTCGGGATCATGCTCAAAGAATTGGCAGCGCTGTACGAGAACAGGCAACTGGAGCCTCTTAGCCTTCAATACAAAGACTACGCCGTCTGGGAAAGCCAGCTCATGCACACGCAGGAGTGGAAAAAGCAGGAAGCATACTGGCTGGAACGATTCAAGGAGCCTGTCCACCCGGTGCGATTGCGGTTCAGCCGCCCCCCGGCCTTGACAGCAGAGGCGACATCGCGGACGCTTCATTTTTCCTTGGAAGAAAATACGGCGACAGCGCTGCAAAATCTCGCTCACTCGACAGAGACAACTTTGTTTATGGTCATGCTGGCTGCCTTTACCGTCCTGCTGTCCAGGCTGTCTGGGCAGGACGACATTGTCGTCGGTACGCCCATTTCGGGAAGACACCGCGAAGGGCTGGAAAATATCGTCGGGATGTTTGTCAACACGTTGGCTATTCGCAACCAGCCACGAAGCAGCCAGTCTTTCCTGACGTATTTGCACCAGGTAAAAGAGCGCCTGCTGGACGCATACGAAAATCAGGACTACGCCTTCGACCAGCTTGTGGACAAACTGAACGTCCCGCGCGAGATCAACGGAAATCCGCTGTTCAATGTCATGTTCCAGTTTGCGCAGCACCACGAAGCGGAAACGATCGACGGGCTGAAGCTGCAAGCTGTCGAGTACGACGGCGCACCAGGCAAGTTCGATCTGCATTTCGTCGTCGTGCAGGAAAATCAGCGCGCCCTGCATCTGGAAATGACGTACCGGGAAGCTTATCTCCCGGATGAGACAGCGCGGGAGTTTCTTGCGCATTTTCACGGCCTGGTTCAGCAAATCGTCCGGGATGTGCAGCAGGACGGAAAGGAAGAGATTGCGACGCCCCATCCTTGACAACCGCAGCATATAGACAAAATCCCGCCTTTTGCCTGGGCGGGATTTTTTTCGTTCATTTATGGTGGTTTTCTTGCTGATTACTAACGCGTCAATACCGGGCACCAACAGCGATTCGCCAGCTACCACCGCGCCTAGATGCCACCGCACAGGGGACAAAAAGGTAGCCCCAAGGCGCCGACTTCCTTTATCGCTGCCACCAACCCACCAGCCTAACCACCACGACCATACAAACAAGTCGCTTTTCTCACCTGTTTTTGGCATAATATACCATAGCCAACAACAGCAACAACTCACCCCGAAAAGCAGACGGCCAAAAACTTACGATCAAGCCAAAATGCTCAACCTGGCTGGAAAAAAGCAAACTCGGACAGGAAAGGAACGGAAGAATGAATAGTAACGCGCTGTTTCACGAGTTTCCGGTCTTGAAATCAGACCATTTGATCCTGCGGGAGATTGAAGATTGTCACCTCGAAGAACTGTATGAAATTTACAGCAACGACAACGTCTTTGAGTATTGCGGCATCATTCCCAAGCACAAAAAAGATACCGTCCTGACCATGATCGGGCATTTCAAAAGAGATTACTTGAAAAAGTCGAGAGTAAAATGGGGGATGTTTCCCGCTCAGCAAAGCGAGAGATTGGTCGGCATTATCGAAGCGTTCGAGTTTAACCAGCGTGTAAACATGGCGACAATCGGCTACTTTCTGGCCGAAGCGCACTGGGGAAAAGGCTTTGCCTCCGAGGCGGTCCAAATGGTCGTGCGCTTCTTGATGGAGGAAGTCAACGTGAACAGAATCCAGGCAGAGGTCATGCCGAAAAACGAACCGTCCAAACAAGTATTGCGCAAAAACGGCTTCACCCTGGAAGGAACGCTCAGACAGGCAGCCCTCTGGTCAGGCAAAGGGATTGTCGACCTGGAAATCTACGGCTTGCTGCAGGAAGACTATCAAAAGCGGCAAACGAGATAGCGGCATCGCGCAGTCAGGCCACACAAGAACGTTCCAAACCAAAAGGTTTCATCCCCGAAAGGCAAGCGGGGATGAAACCTTTTTTGTTGCCCAGTGCCGATCACTGGCTGAAGCTGAGAAAATACGGAAGCAGCGTGTCCAGCGACACGATTTCCACCTGTTCACAAAACTGGCCGTTTTGCGCACAAGCGGTCAGCGTGTATTCGTCATCCAGAACGTACGTCTTGAAGTGCCATTCCTCCTGGTCATAGACACGCCAACCCTCGACCGTTCCCTCTCTGACAGTAGAGAAGCTGTGCAGCGGAAGCGAAAGCCCTTTGCCGATCGCTTTTATATAGCTTTCCTTGGCGGTCCAGACCGTAAAAAAGCGTGCCTGCCAGCGCTCGCTGTCCCGTTCTGCCTCAATAAACTCGCATTCCTCCTGGGCAAAAAACTGCCGGGCAATTTGCAAGTCAATCGCATGCTTTTTTTCAATATCAATTCCTACGGCACGGTCATCGGTTATGCAGACGACCCAGTCGCCCGAATGGGACAGGTTGTAGTGCAAGCTGTCCAACGGCTCTTGCAAGGAAGGCTTGCCATAGGCATTCGTGCCAAACCTAATGTTTTTCACAGGAACCGCGAACGTCTCCGCCGCAATTTTTCGAATCAACAGGTCGGCGAGCAACCCTCTGACACAATCTTCGAGGCGGTAGAAAGCAGAGAGCCGCAACTGCTTTTCTTCGCCCACAAAAGACAACAGGTGGGGAATGGATTCGTCCGGAAAATCGGTGATGTTAACCGCGTATATTTGCACCATGTTGAACCTCCTATTTCGTCTGTCGACAAGCTTTGCGCAACAAAAGCGCGAGCAGGGCATTGCCTGCTTACACGCTCGGCTCGATCAGCTCAATTCCAAGGTCGATCACCCGCTCATCGCCCATGAGCGAGACGAGCACTTTGACCCGCCGTTTGTGCTTGTCCACCTTTTTCACGATCCCTTCCAGCCCTTTGAGCGGGCCGGACTCTACATATACTTTGGAGTCTTGCGTATAGACCTGGGAAAAATCAATTTGCTCATCGTGATTCAAAAGCTTGAGAATAATCGTCATTTCTTCGTCGGGAATCTTTTTGAAGCAGAGCGCTTCTTCCTTGCTTTCCGTTACGTTCGCGCGGCTTTTGCGCAGAGCAGCCGGTCTGTCGTAGGTGAGGTCGATTTTATTCAAATAGTTCAGCATCCGAATGATTTTGGAATGGCTTTTAATGAAGTAATATTTCGAACAATTCATGTTCGTTTTGACAAAAATGTAGCCGGGAAACAAATCTTTCTCCACGCGCAAAATCTCGCCGTTTTTCTTCTCGGGAACGATTCGTTGCGGTACCATCGAATACAGCGTTTCTTTCTCAAAAGATTTATTCAGCCAATTTTTTACAGAGTGCTCATAACCCGTTTTCACATAGAAAGCATACCAGTTCATCAACTTGCAAGACTCCTTTTCATAACGTTTCTAAGATCATTGGCAGGTGCAACCGCTCAGCAATCCACAACCTCCATAGATTCGTCTCTCTTGGCAGTTCCTGATCCGGGTATAAAAGCTCATCTCCTGTCACCACGATGGGAAACCTTATGTTTCGCATGCCGGAAACGGATGTTTCGGTCGGCCAGATGGAAGCCGCATCAGCCATGCGCAACTATGCGAGATATAAACGATTGATTACATAATACTGTTTTATTTTCTAAATAATGGTAACTGTTGACAGAAAGACCGTCAAGCCCAACCAAAACAAAAACGTTGGGAGTGGTGACAGTATTCGGATTTCTTTTGTGCAGGCTGGTTGGGGAGCTTTATCTGGCGAACGGCGAACGATAGAGAGCAAAGACGGACGGCTTGGTGGATCGCAAAGCATAGGACCGGCTGCTGCCGGCTTTCCTTGAACCGGGTCCGGGCGGCAGTCAGAATAGATAAAAACTTTTTTTGCGAAAAATCCAACGCAAGTAAAAAGGAGGAGTAGGGTATTGGTTCGTGACTTCTATCACAAGCTTTCTGGGAGTCTGCGGGCTTGGCAAGACCGTGGCGAATGCAGCCCACAGGAGAGCAGACTCTGCTGATTTTTAGAAGAAAACCCCTGTTTTACCAGTATAAAGCATTATATAAGCTGTGAACATATAAAATATTTAACGTTATGAAAATATTTATCAAAAAAATATCAGCAGAAAAGCTTGCTTATGTTCATAGACAGGCGAAAAAGGAAAAAAGTTGCAGCGCAGCAACGATCAAAAAAGCCTCTCCAAAGCGGGCGGCTGTTCTCCAAATCGCGGAGGCTGCGACGACAAAGCACCGTGACGAACGCACCAGCGGCAAGGGAATCTTCTTCGCGCTCCATGCTTTTGCCGAAGGGGAGAGAAACGGGCATGACCACGAAACATGCTTGCCCATTCGGCTTACACACGCAAGTTGACACAGGCTTGCCAAACAGGACCTCTGTTTACGTAAAGAGGTTGTAAAAAATCTGGTACATTTTTAACAAATTATCCCTATTTTTTAACCCATTTCCAAATTTTCTCTGTTATAATGATTTTCAGCGTCAGCAACCTAGTGCTTTCAGCCTGCCAGCCGCTTTCGTTCGGCGCTTCCAAAAGAGTGAGGGAGAAGGGATGCCAACGGGTTAGACGAATAGGGAGCTTCAGGTGATGGTTTTCAAGTAAAGGAGTTTTCCTTCGCGCCGCGGGCAAAAGCCAGCAAGCCAGCCCGTATCCATCAGCCTTGAGTACCAGCGCCCGTTTTCCGCTGTCGCATCGTGAAAATGTGACTTTTGTATGAAAAGTGCATCCCATAAACAGGAAATTCTCCTGATTGTTAAAATTACCCAAATGAAGGAGAATGAAAAACTGGAATGGGACTGATCCCATCGACTCAAAATATGTAAAATAATGACAAACAAGTAACAAAATCCTATTTCTTCGTTACATTCGGCCCTCATAAGAACGATCATCCTGTTATTTCCTGCTATATCCGTCTTTTTTAGCTTCGGCGCCAACTCCACAGCACGTCGAGCTCGCCCTGTCACTCGTTGGCCAGCATTTTGTCGCACTTCATGATAAACACACGCAATTTTCATTATCGGAGGGGACACATGTTAGCAAATCAGGCCCATCTCGTCGAGATCGAGCGGGAGACGAAGCACCAGCCGCAAGTGCCATATGCCCAGGATAAGTCGATCCATCAATTGTTCGAAGAGCAAGCAGAGGCTTTTCCAGACCGGGTTGCCATCGTTTTTGAAAACCGGCAGCTCACCTACCGGGAGCTGAACGGAAAAGCCAATCAACTGGCGAGAGCGTTGCTCGAAAAAGGCGTGCAAACAGACAGCATCGTCGGGGTGATGATGGAGAAAGCGCCGGAAAATATCATCGCGATTTTGGCCGTTCTCAAAGCGGGCGGAGCGTACGTGCCCATCGACATCGAATATCCCCGCGATCGCATTCAGTATATTTTGCAGGACAGCCAAACGAAAATCGTGCTCACGCAAAAAAGCGCAAGCAAGCTCGTGCATGACGTCGGGTACAGCAGGCATATCGTTGTGTTGGAAGAAGAAAAGCTGGACGCTCGCGAAGCTTCCAATCTGCGCCAGCCAAGCAAGCCTACGGATCTCGCCTACGTCATTTACACCTCAGGGACAACGGGCAAACCGAAAGGCACCATGCTGGAGCATAAAGGCATCGCCAATTTGCAATCGTTTTTCCAAAATTCGTTTGGCGTCACCGCGCAAGACCGAATCGGGTTGTTTGCCAGCATGTCGTTCGACGCATCCGTTTGGGAAATGTTCATGGCTTTGCTGTCCGGCGCAAGCCTCTACATCCTTTCCAAGCAGACGATTCATGATTTCGTTACGTTTGAAAACTATTTGAGTGAAAATGAATTGACGATTATCACGCTGCCACCGACTTATTTGACTCATCTCACCCCAGAACGAATCACTTCTCTGCGCATCATGATTACGGCAGGTTCATCTGCCTCCGCCCCCTTGGTAAACAAATGGAAAGACAAACTCAGGTACATAAATGCATACGGCCCAACGGAAACGAGCATTTGCGCGACGACATGGGAAGCGCCTGCCCACGAGTTCCCCGTGCAGTCCATTCCGATTGGTAAGCCGATTCAAAACACGCACATCTATATCGTAGGCGAAGACTTGCAGCCCCTGCCGATTGGCAGCGAAGGCGAACTGTGCATAGGCGGAGTCGGCCTTGCGAGAGGGTATTGGAACCGCCCTGATTTGACCGCAGAAAAATTCGTAGACAATCCGTTCGTACCGGGAGAAAAGATGTACCGGACCGGGGACCTGGCGAAATGGCTGGCGGATGGAAACATCGAGTTTCTCGGCAGGATCGACCACCAGGTAAAAATCAGAGGTCATCGTATTGAGCTAGGCGAAATCGAGTCTGTCTTGCTCTCGTACGAACCAATTACAGAGGCCGTAGTCATCGCCAGAGAGGATCAACAGGCCGGGCAGTATTTGTGCGCCTATTTTATTTCGCGACAAGAAGTAACTCCTGCACAACTCAGAGAATACGCCGCGCAAAAGCTGCCAGCGTACATGCTGCCTTCCTATTTCGTCAAGCTGGACAAAATGCCGCTGACGCCAAATGACAAGATCGACCGCAAAGCGTTGCCCGAGCCTGATTTTGCAACAAACGCAAACCTTGCCGCCTACCATCCTCCGCGCAACGAGACGGAATCAATCCTCGCATCCATCTGGCAAGATGTGCTGGGGGTAGAAAAGATAGGGATACGCGATAATTTTTACTCGCTCGGCGGCGATTCGATCCAGGCGATCCAGGTCGTCGCGCGCCTGCATTCCTATCAGCGGAAGCTAGAGGCGAAAGACTTGCTGAATTACCCGACGATCGAACAGGTTGCCCTGTTTGTAAAAAATACGACCCGAAAAAGCGATCAGGGCATCATCGTCGGAGACGTACCGCTTACGCCCATTCAAAAATGGTTTTTTGAGAAAAATTTCACGAATATGAGCCATTGGAACCAGTCGTCTATGCTTTATCGCCCGGAAGGATTCGACCGTGACGCGATCCAGAGGGCCATGGACAAAATCATCGAGCACCACGACGCGCTTCGCATGGTGTATCGGCACGAAAACGGGCAGGTCGTTCAGCGCAACCGCGGGTTGGACGGCAAACGATACGATTTCTCCCTGTACGATCTGCGCGCGCACGCGGATGTCGAGCAGGCGATTGCGGAAGAAACGCAGCGTTTGCACAGCAACATGGATTTGCAGGAAGGACCGCTGGTGAAGGTCGCGCTGTTCCAGACGCTACATGGCGATCATTTGTTTTTGGCGATCCATCACCTGGTCGTGGACGGCATTTCCTGGCGCATTTTGTTTGAAGATTTGGCAACCGCCTATGCGCAAGCACTTGCCGGGCAAGCGATCACTTTGCCGGAAAAGACGGATTCTTTTCAAAGCTGGTCAGAGTGGTTGCACGAATACGCGAACGAGGCGGATTTGCTGAGCGAGATTCCGTATTGGGAGAGCGTCGAATCGCAGGCGAGCCATGTCTGGCTGCCCAAAGACTTTGAAGCGGCAGGCTGCAAGCAAAAAAGCGTGCGAAACATGCGAATCTGGCTGCGGGCGGAAGAGACGGAGCAACTGCTGAAGCACGCCAATCAGGCCTACCAGACGGAAATTAACGACTTGTTGCTGGCGGCGCTCGGCCTGGCTTTTGCCGAGTGGAGCAAGCTTGAGCAACTCGCGATTCATCTCGAGGGGCACGGGCGCGAGGACATCATCGAGCAGGCAAACGTGGCGCGAACCCTCGGCTGGTTTACATCCCAATATCCGGTTTTGCTCGACTTGCGGCAAACCGCTCACTTGTCCGACTTCATCAAGCTCACCAAAGAAAATTTGCGAAAAATTCCCCATAAAGGAATTGGCTACGACATTTTAAAGCATGTGACGCTCCCGGAAAATCGCGGTTCCTTGTCTTTTTCCGTGCAGCCGGAAGTGACGTTCAACTACTTGGGCCAGTTTGATGCGGACATGAAGACAGAGCTGTTTACCCGCTCGCCTTTCAGCGGAGGCAACACGCTTGGCGCAGATGGCAAAAACAATCTCAGTCCTGAATCGGAGGTGTACACCGCTTTGAATATAACCGGATTGATTGAAGGCGGAGAGCTTGTCCTCACTTTCTCCTACAGCGCGGAGCAGTTTCGGGAAGAGTCCATCCATCAATTGAGCCAAGGTTATCAAAAGCAGCTTCAGCGCATCGTCACGCACTGCATCGAGAAAAAAGAAGTAGAGCGGACGCCGAGCGATTTTAGCGTCAAAGGTCTTCAGATGGAGGAAATGGACGATATTTTCGAATTACTGGCCAATACACTGACCTAACCAAGTGATGACAGCGATTATGCGGGGCGGCCGCGCATCTTTATTTTCCTTTTTTATACATGTATGACAAATAAATGAATTTATCGAGGTGCCGTAATGAGTGTATTTAGCAAAGAACACGTCCAGGATATGTACGTTTTGACTCCGATGCAAGAGGGCATGTTGTTCCACGCCTTGCTCGACCAGGAGCAAAACTCGCATCTCGTACAGATGTCCATCTCGTTGCAGGGCGATCTTGACGTCGGGCTGTTTACCGACAGCCTGCGTGCGCTGGTAGAGAGGTACGATGTATTCCGCACGTTATTTCTTTACGAAAAGCTCAAGCAGCCGTTGCAGGTTGTGCTGAAGGAACGCCCCATTCCGATCGAATTCCACGATTTGTCTGCCTGCGACGAGTCCGAGAAGCAGGCCCGCTACACCGCGTACAAAAGAGCCGATCAGGAGAAGACGTTTCATCTGGCAAAAGACCCGTTGCTGAGGGTCGCCATTTTCCAAATGACCCGGCAAGACTACCAGGTCATCTGGAGCTTTCATCACATCTTGATGGACGGCTGGTGCTTCAGCCTTATTTTCGATGACTTGCTCGCCATCTATTTATCGTTGCAAAACAAGACCACACCTACCCTGGAGCCGGTACAGCCGTACAGTCGCTTCATCGGCTGGCTGGAAAAACAGGATAAACAGGCCGCGCTCGCCTATTGGAGCGACTACTTGCAGCAATATGAGCAGAAGACCGCTTTGCCGAAAAAAGAAAAGCTCGCTGACACGGCTTTTCAGCCAAGCCAATACCGCTTTCGTCTGAACCGCGCCTTGAGCAAACAGCTCGGGACAATCGCCAGTCAACATCAGGTGACGGTTTCGACGGTGATTCAAACGATCTGGGGGATTCTCCTGCAAAAGTACAACGCGACCCATGACGTGCTGTTCGGCTCCGTCGTCTCCGGACGCCCGACAGAGATCGTCGGCATCGACAAAATGGTTGGCTTGTTCATCAACACGATCCCGTTTCGCGTGCAGGCGCAGGCGGGCCAGACGTTTTCCGAGCTGCTGCACGAGGTGCACAAAAAGACGTTGCAATCCCGGCCGTACGAGCACGTACCTTTGTACGACATTCAAAACCGGTCGGACTTGAAGCAGGAGCTGATCGACCACCTGCTGGTCATTGAAAACTATCCGCTGGTAGAGGCGTTGCAGCAAAAGGCCCAGGCCCAGCAAATCGGCTTCACCATTACCGACGTCGAAATGTTCGAGCCTACCAATTACGACTTGACCGTCATGGTGTTGCCCAAGGAAGAGATCGCCTTCCGCTTTGACTACAATGCGGCGCTGTTTGCGGAAGAGGTCGTGCAAAAAATGGCCGGGCACCTCCAGCAGATCGCGTCTTGCGTGGCAACCAATCCGGATGTCGAGCTTCGCCGGATTCCGATGCTGACAGAAGCAGAAACGGCTCAGTTGCTGGCTAAACGCACGGAAACGGCGGCTGACTATCCGGCGACCACCATTCACGAGCTGTTCACGCGGCAGGTGGAAAAAACGCCTGAGCAAGTCGCGGTTGTTTGCGGCGATCAGCACCTGACGTATCGGGAGCTGGATGAAAAGTCCAACCAGCTCGCCCGCTTTTTGCGCAAAAAAGGCATCGGCGCTGACAGCCTTGTCGGCACGATGCTGGATCGCTCGCTGGAAATGATCGTCGGCATCATCGGCGTTTTGAAAGCAGGCGGGGCTTTTGTGCCGATTGACCCGAAGCTGCCTGCGGAACGAATTGCCTACATGCTCACGCATAGCGGCGTGCAATTGGTCGTGACCCAAGATCATTTGCTGGAAAAAGTGACGACTCCGACGGAAAAACTGGACATCCGCGCCTCCGCGATCTGGGAAGAGAGCCGCGACCATGTCGAGTCGATCAACCAGCCGCATGACTTGTTTTACATCATCTATACGTCCGGCACGACGGGCAAACCGAAAGGCGTCATGCTCGAGCATCGGAACATGGCGAACCTGCTGCACTTTACGTTTGCCAAAACCAACATCGCTTTTCAGGAAAAAGTGTTGCAGTACACGACATGCAGTTTTGATGTTTGCTACCAGGAAATTTTCTCCACGCTGTTAGCGGGAGGGCAGCTTTACCTCATTTCAAACGAGCTGAGACGGCATGTGGAAAAACTGTTTGCGTTCATCCAGGAAAAGCAGATCAGCATTTTGTCTTTGCCCGTGTCCTTTTTGAAGTTTATTTTCAACGAACAAGACTACGCGCAAAGCTTCCCGCGTTGTGTCAAACATATCATCACCGCCGGGGAACAGCTCGTCGTCACGCACGAGTTGCAAAAGTACCTGCGCGATCATCGCGTATTTTTGCACAATCACTACGGACCGTCGGAAACGCATGTCGTGACGACATACACGATGGACCCGCGCAAGGAAATACCCGAGCTGCCTCCGATCGGCAAGCCGATCAGCAATACGGGCATTTACATTTTGGATGAAGGGCTGCAGTTGAAGCCGGAGGGGATCGTCGGGGAGCTGTACATTTCCGGCGCAAACGTCGGGAGAGGCTATTTGCACCAGCCGGAGCTGACGGCGGAGAAGTTTCTCGAAAACCCGTACCAGCCAGGCGAACGAATGTATCGAACGGGTGACCTCGCCCGTTGGCTGCCTGATGGACAGCTCGAATTTTTGGGCCGAATCGACCACCAGGTCAAAATCAGAGGGCATCGCATCGAGCTGGGAGAGATCGAATCGCGCCTGCTCAACCATCCGGCCATCAAGGAAGCCGTAGTCATCGACAGAGCAGATGAGACAGGCGGCAAGTTTTTGTGCGCCTATGTCGTCCTGCAAACAGAAATCAGCGACGAAGACATGCGCACCTATTTGGCGCGTGCGCTACCGGACTACATGATCCCGTCCTTTTTCGTGAAGCTTGCGCGGATTCCGGTCACGCCGAACGGAAAAACAGACAGGAGAGCGTTGCCAAAGCCAGAGGGGAGTGCCTTGACGGGCGCGGAATACATCGCCCCGACAACCGAGCTGGAGCAAAAGCTGGTCGCGATCTGGGAGCAAATTCTCGGCGTGTCGCCAATCGGGATTCAGGATCACTTTTTTGCGCTGGGCGGCCATTCGTTAAAAGCGATTCAGCTTATTTCCCGCATCCAGAAGGAATGCAAGGCAGACGTTCCGCTGCGCGTACTGTTTGCGCAACCGACGATTCAAGCGATCGCAGCGTATGTGGAAGGCGGGGAGGAAAGCGCGTATCACGCCATTGCGCAGGCCGAGCCGCAAGCGTACTATCCCGTCTCGTCTGCGCAAAAACGGATGCTCATTTTAAACCAGCTCGACCCGGGCAGCACGGTTTACAACCTGCCTGTCGTGCTGATTCTCGACGGAACACTCGACAGGGAGCGGCTGGAGCGCGCCATTTCCGGACTGGTGTCGCGCCATGAATCGCTGCGCACCTCGTTTCACACGATCAACGGCGAGTCGGTTCAGCGCATTCACGCCGAATGCCCGTTGCCGATTGTTTGCATGAAAGCTACGGAGGAGCAAGTAAACGAAGCCGTTCTCCGGTTCATGCGTCCGTTCGATTTGGAAACGGCTCCGCTCTGCCGGGTGGGGCTGGTGAAGCTCGGCGAGAGCCGTCATGTGTTGATAATCGATCTGCACCACATCATCGCAGACGGGGTGTCCACGCAGCTTCTCCTGCATGACTTTGCCCGTCTGTATCAACACGAAGCTTTGCCCGAGCTGCGCATTCAGTATAAAGACTTCGCCGTTTGGGAAAAAGCGCGGACGCAAACGAGTGATTACCAAAAACAGGAAAATTATTGGCTCCAGCGCTTTGCAGGCGAAATTCCGGTCTTGAACCTGCCGTTGGACTACCCGCGGCCGGCTGTTCAAAGCTTTGCGGGCGAACGTTATTTGTTCCGCGCCGAAAAACAACTGCTGGATCGTTTGCAGCGCGTAGCCAAAGAGACTGGCACGACCTTGTACATGGTGCTTTTGGCCGCTTATCACGTGCTTTTGGCCAAATACTCCGGGCAGGAAGACATGGTGATCGGCACCGTGACGGCCGGCAGAGCGCACCCGGATACAGAGAGCGTCACGGGGATGTTCGTCAATACGCTGGCGATGAGAAATCAGTCCGCGCCCACAAAAACGTTCCGGCAATTTTTGCTGGAAGTAAAAGACAATACGCTCGCGGCTTTTGAGCACGGGGACTATCCGTTCGAAGAGCTCGTCGAAAAGCTGGCGCTCACGCGAAACAGAAGCCGGAACCCGTTGTTCGACACCTTGTTCCTTTTGCAAAACATGGATGCCGGCTTGATCGAGCTGGAAGGGATGACCGTGACTCCTTACGTGCCAGAGGGGAACATGGCCAAGTTCGATTTGTCGCTGGAAGCGAGCGAAAACGCAGCGGGCCTTTCCTTCTGCTTCGAATTTTGCACCAAGCTGTTCAAGCGCGAGACGATCGAGCGCATGTCGCTGCATTACTTGCAAATTTTGCAGGCCGCA
Organism: Brevibacillus sp. NSP2.1; assembly: GCF_000470975.2. Classification (NCBI taxonomy): domain Bacteria; kingdom Bacillati; phylum Bacillota; class Bacilli; order Caryophanales; family Paenibacillaceae; genus Brevibacillus; species Brevibacillus sp. NSP2.1. The sequence goes on from NZ_CP048274.1 coordinate 2,838,406, forward strand.
AGCGAAAACACGGAGCAAAAGCTGGCGCAAGTCGAAATGCTGACCGCGCACGAGAAGCAGGAACTGCTGGTTCATTTCAACGACACGGCTACGCTGTCTCCAGCCGAAAGCACGCTTTCGCAGTTGTTTGAAGAACAGGCGCACAAAACGCCGGAGCAGACCGCCATCGTTTTCGGCGACAAGCGGCTGACGTACCGCGAACTGAACGAGCGGGCCAACCAGCTCGCGCACACTTTGCGGAAAAAAGGCGTGCAGGCTGAGCAAAGCGTAGGAATCATGGCGCAACGATCTTTGGAAATGGCAATCGGAATCATCGCCATTCTCAAAGCGGGCGGAGCGTATGTGCCGATCGACCCGGACTATCCGCACGAGCGGATTGCTTACATGCTGGAAGATTGCGAAGCCCGGTTGATCCTGACGCAAAAGGGGCTGGACGAAAAGCTTGCGGCAGACGTGGAACGCCTGTATTTGGATGAGGAAAAGAGCTATGCGCCCTCTGCGGAAAACTTGGAACCGATGCATACGGCGGGCGACCTCGCTTACATCATCTACACATCCGGTACGACAGGCAAGCCAAAAGGCGTCATGGTCGAGCATCGGGGAATCGTCAACAGCGTGACGTGGAACCGAGACGAGTTTGCCCTATCTGTCCGGGACAGAGGGACGCTGTCGCTTTCCTTCGCCTTTGATGCCTTTGCCCTAACCTTTTTTACATTGATAATATCCGGCTCCACCGTCGTCCTGATGCCCGATCATGAGGCGAAAGATCCGATTGCGCTGCGAAACCTGATTGCCGCCTGGGAATGCAGCTACGTGGTGTTTGTGCCCAGCATGTTCCAGGCGATATTGGAGTGCAGCACTCCGGCGGACATCCGCTCGATCCAGGCGGTCATGCTCGGGGGCGAAAAGCTGTCGCCGAAGCTGGTTCACCTGTGCAAAGAGATGCATCCGCAAATGCTTGTCGTCAATGCATACGGACCGACGGAAAGCAGCGTCATCGCCACCTACTTGCGCAATACGCTGCCGGATAAGCCAATCACCATCGGGCGTCCGGTTGCCAACACGAGCATCTACATCGTGGACCAACAGCATCAACTGTTGCCTGTCGGGGTGGTCGGAGAAATTTGCATCGGCGGCCGCGGCTTGGCGCGGGGCTATTGGAAAAAGCCGGAGCTTACAGCGGAGAAGTTTGTTGCGAATCCGGCTGTTCCGGGAGAGCGCATGTACAAGACTGGCGATCTCGGACGATGGCTTGCGGACGGAACGATTGATTTCACTGGACGCGTCGATGAGCAGATCAAAGTGAGAGGATACCGGATTGAGGTCGGAGAGATCGAAGCGGTTCTGCTCGCTTATGAACTGACGAATGAAGCCATCGTCGTCGCCTGCCAGGACGATCGCGGCGATTCCTATCTGGCGGCGTATGTCACGGGAAAAGCGGCGATAGAGGAAGCCGGGTTGCGCGCGCATCTCTCCAGGGCGCTTCCGGCCTACATGGTGCCAGCCTATCTCATCCAGTTGGATGCTTTTCCGCTCACGCCAAACGGCAAAGTAGACCGCAAAGCATTGCCCAAGCCGGAAGGAAAGCCAGCGACAAGCGCCGCGTATGTCGCACCTGCTACGGAAGTGGAGGCGAAGCTGGCCGCGATCTGGGAGAACGTGCTCGGCATTTCCGGCGTCGGGGTTTTGGACCACTTTTTTGAGCTGGGCGGCCATTCTTTGAAAGCGATGAGCGTGGTGGCGCAGGTGCATCGGGAGTTTCAAACGGATCTGTTGCTGAAGCAGTTTTTTGCAGCGCCGACTATCCGCGACTTGTCCCGTTTGATCGAAACCGGCGAACACGCAGGCGCAGCCGCGATTCAGCCAGCGGAGCCGCAAGCTTTCTATCCGGCGTCCTCTGCCCAGCGGCGAATGTACCTGCTGCACCAGCTCGAAGGCGCCGGAATCAGCTACAATACGCCGGGCATCATCATGCTGGAAGGCAAGCTGGATCGTGCGCAACTGGCGAAGGCGCTGCAAGCGTTGGTCGATCGCCACGACATTTGGCGAACGTCATTCGAGATGGCCGGAGACGAGCTGGTGCAGAAAATTCACGACCGCGTGACCGTGGACTTGACGTACCAGACCGCAGAGGAACAGCAGATTGACGAGCTTTTCCACGCATTCGTCCGTCCTTTCGATCTGGCTGTGCCGCCGCTTTTGCGCATGAGTCTGGTGAAGCTCGCGGATGAGCGCCATCTTCTTTTGTACGACATGCATCATATCGCGGCGGATGCGGCATCGGTCACGATCATATTCGATGAACTGGCCGAATTGTACCAGGGAAAACATTTGCCGGAGTTGCGCATCCAGTACAAAGATTTTGCGGTCTGGCAAAAAGCGCTCGATCAGTCGGATGCCTTTAGGCAGCATGAGGCGTACTGGCTGCACGCGTTCGCCGGAACCATCACCCCTGTCGATGTACCGACAGATTTTCCGCGCCCGGCCGTGAAAAGCTTTGCCGGAGGGCAAATCACCCTGTCCATGGACCAGCCGTTGCTGGATGCATTGCGCGAACTGGCTGCGAAAACGAACACGACGCTGTTCATGGTTTTGCTCGCCGCCTACAACGTGCTGCTCGCAAAATACGCCGGGCAGGACGACATTATCGTAGGCACGCCGATTTCCGGCAGATCGCGCGCCGAGCTTGCGCCAGTCGTCGGCATGTTCGTCAATACGCTGGCGATCCGCAACAGGCCGACAGCAGACAAGACCTTCGGGCAGTTTTTGCAGGAAGTCAAACAAAATGCTCTCGATGCTTACGACCACCAGGATTACCCGTTGGAAAGCCTTGTGGAAAAGCTCGGTATTCCGCGCGACCCGGGGCGCAATCCGCTGTTTGACACCATGTTCATTTTGCAAAGCGAGGAACTGCACGAAAAAACGCTGGATCGCCTGGTCTATCGCCCTTATGAATCCGGCAGCGCGCTCGCCATCGCGAAATTCGACTTGTCTTTCCATCTGACAGAGCGAAAAGCCGATCTGCTGTTGCGACTGGAATACAGCACCAAGCTGTTCAAACGAGAGACGGTAGAGCGCATGTCCCGGCACTTCCTGCAAATTTTGCGAGCGGTCACGGCCCGTCCAAAGAGCAAGTTGCAAGAGATCGAGATGCTGACCGAAGCAGAAAAGCAAATGTTGCTGCAAGCGTTCAATGATACGGAGCGGGAGTACCGGGCAGATCAAACCATCCACCAGCTCTTTGAAGAATGGGCGGCCAAAATGCCCGAGCAAACGGCGCTCGTGTTCGAAGAGAAGCGAATGTCGTACCGGGAGTTGAACGAACGGGCGAACCAGCTCGCAGCCGTTTTGCGCGCAAAAGGAGTGGGGCCGTCGCACATCGTCGCCTTGCTGGTAGAGCGCTCCGCCGAGATGGTCATCGCCACGCTTGCCGCGTTAAAAGCGGGCGGCGCCTTTTTACCCGTCGATCCTGATTATCCAAAAGAGCGCATCCGTTACATGCTAAAGGACAGTCAGGCAAAACTCGTGGTGACGCATGCGCACTTGCTCCACAAGGTGAACAGCGAGGCCGAGATTGTCAATTTGGACGATCCCAACCATTTTGCGTCACAGAAAGACAATCTGCCTTGCACAACCAAGCCGTCTGACCTGGCTTATATCATCTACACGTCCGGTACGACGGGCAAGCCAAAAGGCGTCATGCTGGAGCACAAAGGGGTAGCGAATCTGCAAGCGGTATTTGCCAACCAGCTTGGCGTTACACCGCAAGACCGGGCGGGGCATTTTGCCAGCATCTCGTTCGACGCCTCGGTGTGGGAAATGTTTATCCCTTTGCTGACGGGAGCGACCTTGTACGTCTTGTCCCGCGACATCATTAACGATTTTCGGCAGTTTGCCGCATACGTTCGCCACAACGCGATCACCATTCTCACCTTGCCGCCGACGTATGCCGTGTACCTGGAACCGGAGCAGTTGCCGTCGCTACGCATCCTGATTACAGCCGGATCGGCTTCCTCTGCCGCGCTGGTGGAGAAGTGGAAAGAAAAGGTGACCTACATCAACGCATACGGCCCGACCGAAAGCACCATTTGCGCGACGCTCTGGATCGCCGACCCGGATGAACCCGTCGAGACGATCACCATTGGCAAGCCGATTCCAAACACGAAGCTGTACATTGTGGATGACCAGTTGCGTCTGAAAGCGCCCGGCCAGATCGGGGAATTGTGCATCGGCGGCTTGTCGCTGGCCAGAGGCTATTGGAATCGTCCCGAGCTGACTGCCGAGAAGTTCGTCGACAATCCGTTTGCACCGGGAGAGAAAATGTACCGCACAGGCGACCTGGCACGATGGCTCCCGGACGGAAACGTCGAGTACGTGGGCCGAATGGATCACCAGGTGAAGATTCGCGGGCATCGGGTAGAGCTGGGCGAAGTGGAAAGCGTGCTGCTGCGGTATGAAACGGTCAAAGAGGCAGCCGCCATCACCCATGAGGACGACCGCGGCCAAGCTTATTTGTGCGCCTACTACGTGGCGGAAGGAGAAGCCACGCCCGCGCAGCTTCGGGACTATATGGAAAAAGAGCTGCCTCCTTACATGGTTCCCGCCTTCTTCATCCAACTGGAGAAGATGCCGCTGACCCCCAATGACAAAATTGACCGGAAAGCACTGCCGAAGCCAAGCCAGGAAGCGAATCGCGCCGAGGAATACGCGGCACCGCAAAGCGAGCTGGAGCAATTGCTGGCTTCCATCTGGGCAGATGTCTTGGGCATCAGGCAGGTCGGAATGAAAGACAACTTTTTTGAACTGGGCGGCGATTCCATCAAAGCGATCCAGGTGTCCACTCGCCTCAATGCGTCAGGCTGGACGCTTGCGATGAAAGAGCTGTTCCAATACCCGACGATCGAAGAAGTCGCAGCCCACGTCGCCCCGAACAGCAGAGAGAGCGAGCAGGGCGTCGTAGAAGGCGAGATTGGCTTGACGCCGATCCAGAAATGGTTCTTCGAGCGCAATTTCACGGATCGCCACCATTGGAATCAGGCTGTCATGCTGTTCCGCGCGGACGGCTTTGACGCAGGACTGGTTTGCCAGGCGTTCCATAAAATCGTCGAGCATCACGACGCGCTGCGCATGATTTACAAGCAGGAAGCCGGAACGATCAGGCAAATCAACCGCGGATTGACTGATGAGCGCTTCCGCTTTCATTTCTATGATCTGCAGGAGCAGGCCAATTGCGCGGCCCGCATCCTGGAACTGTCCGATCAGATCCAAAGCAGTATAGATCTGGAACAAGGACCGCTCGTCCATCTCGCGCTTTTCTCGACAAACGCAGGAGATCATTTGCTGATTGCGATTCACCATCTCGTCGTCGATGGCGTCTCCTGGCGCATTTTGTTTGAAGATTTTTCATCGGCCTACGCGCAGGCTCTCCATCAGCAGGAGATCGTCTTGCCGAAAAAGACGGATTCGTTCAAAGACTGGGCGGCCCAATTGCAAGCGTACGCGGACAGTGACGAGCTGTTGCGGGAAGCGGCGTATTGGCACAACCTGGAGAGCACTGCCACGGCTGCCGCGCTGCCAACTGACTTCGCCGCCGCAGATCGCAAGCAAAAACATACGCGCACGCTCTCGTTTGAGCTGACAGCGACCCAGACGGAAAACATGCTGCGCCACGTTCATCACGCCTATCACACGGAGATGAATGACCTGCTTTTGACAGCGTTGGGCTTGGCTATCAAAGACTGGGCGAAGACGAACTGCGTGCTCATCAATCTGGAAGGCCATGGCCGCGAAGACATCCAGAACGAGATGAACGTCACGCGAACAGTCGGTTGGTTCACTTCGCAATACCCGGTCGTGCTCGACATGGAAAAGGCCGATGACTTGTCGTACCAGATCAAGCACATCAAAGAAAGCTTGCGCCGGGTTCCGAAAAAAGGAATTGGCTACGAAATTTTGCGCACGATGACGACACGCGAGGTACAGCCGCCACTGTCGTTTGCGCTGCGGCCGGAAATCAGCTTTAACTATCTCGGCCAATTCGAGTCGGACGGGAAGGCTGGCGGATACACATTCTCGCCGCTCGGAACAGGTCAGCTATTCAGCCCGGAATCGGAAAGAGTGTTCCTGTTGGACATTTCCGGCTTGATTGAAGATGGAAAGCTGCGGATCACCGTGGGCTACAGCAGCCTCCAGTACAAGGAAGAGACGATTGCCAGCCTGGCAGACGGCTATCGGAATCACTTGCTCGGCATCATGGAGCATTGCATGGCAAAAGAGGAAGGCGAGTACACCCCGAGCGACCTGGGGGACGACGATCTTTCCATGGAGGAGTTGGAGAACATCCTGGAACTGATTTGACCAGGCGACGCTGGAAATGAAATGCCTCCCGTCAAAGCGGGGCAAGCTGCGCTTTGACGGGAGGCCCCCCTCCTTCGAACCGATAAATTACAGAGTTGAGGTGCAAAATGAAAAAGCAGGAAAACATCGCAAAAATATACCCGTTAACCCCGTTGCAAGAGGGGATGTTGTTTCACGCGGTCAAAGACACGGGCAGCAGCGCCTACTGCCTGCAAATGTCGGCGACGATCGAAGGTGATTTTCACCTGCCTCTTTTTGAACAGAGCTTGAACAAGCTCGTGGAAAACTACGAAGTATTGCGCACGGTGTTTGTGTACCAAAACTTGCAGCGGCCCCGCCAGGTTGTGTTGAAAGAGAGAAAGGTTGCCGTTGCTTTCGAAAACATCGCGCATTTGCCAACGTTTGAGCAGAACGAGTACATAACGGCGTACAAAAATCAGCACCATACGTTTGACCTGACAAAAGACAGCCTGATGAAAGCCGCCATTTTTCAAACAGGCGAGAACAAGTACCAGTTTGTCTGGGCGTTCCACCACATTATCGTGGACGGTTGGACATTGGGCGTCCTGCTTCAGAAGCTGCTGGCGTACTACGCAGCCCTGCGCAACGGCGAGCCGATTCCGCGGGAAGCGACGAAGCCGTACAGCGAATATATCAAATGGCTGGATAAGCAAAACAAGGAAGCGGCGCTCACCTATTGGCAAAACTATTTGGCAGGCTACGACCATCAGGCCGATTTTCCGAAAAAGAAGCACAGTGCGGAAGCAGGCCGCTACGACCACGTCGAGTCGATGTTTGCGATCGCTCCCGAGCAGACGCAGCAACTGATGCAGATCGCCAATCAAAACCAGGCGACGATGAGCAGCGTATTCCAGGCACTCTGGAGCATTTTGGCGAGCAAGTACAAAAATGCGGACGATGTCGTTTTCGGCTCGGTCGTCTCCGGCCGTCCGCCGCAAATTCCGGGAATTGAGAGTATGGTGGGCCTGTTCATCAACACGATTCCTACCCGCGTCCAGACGAACAGGCAACAATCGTTCAGCGAGCTGCTCCAAACGGTGCAAAAGCAAGCGTTGGCTTCGGCAGCCTACGATTTCGCGCCGCTGTACGAAATTCAGAGCACGACCGTACTGAAACAAGCGTTGATCGATCATTTGGTCACGTTTGAAAACTACCCGGACCATTCGATGAAACATTTGGAAGATTCGTTAGGGTTCCAGCTCACCGTGGAAAGCGGGGAAGAGCAGACCTCCTACGATTTGAACGTAGTGGTAGCCCTCGCTCCGTCAAACGAGCTGTACGTGAAGCTAAGCTACAATGCCGCCGTCTACGAGCCGTCTTTTGTCAACCGAATCGAGGGGCATTTGAGAACGGTCATCGAGCAGGTGATTCGCAATCCGCACGTGCGGCTGCACGAGATCGGCATCATCACCGAGGAAGAAAAGCAGCAACTGCTCGTCGCCTACAACGACACGGCTGCTGACTACCCGCGGGACAAGACGATTTTTGCATTGATCGCAGAGCAGGCGACCCGGACCCCGACGAAAATCGCGGCTGTATGCGGCGATGACAGCCTGACCTATCAGGAGCTGATGGAGCGCTCGGCCCAGCTTGCCAAAGCTTTGCGCGACAGAGGCATTGGCAGGGGCAGCATCGTTTCGATTATGGCGGAGCATTCGCTGGAGCTGATCGTAGCAATCATGGCGGTCCTGCAATCAGGCGGCGCTTACTTGCCGATTGATCCCGAATATCCGCTCGATCGCATCCAGTATTTGCTCGACGACAGCCAGACGACGATTCTTTTCACCCAGTCGCATCTGCAGCCAAACATCCGGTTTGCAGGCAGCATTCTTTATCTGGACGATCCTTCCTTGTATGCGGGCGACAGCACACCATTCGCAGCCGAGAGCAAGCCCGACGATTTGGCTTACATGATCTACACCTCCGGCTCTACAGGCAACCCAAAAGGGGCGATGATTACCCATCAAGGCTTGGTCAACTACATTTGGTGGGCCAACAAAGTGTACGCTCAGGGGGAAGCCGTGGACTTTCCGCTGTACTCATCCATTTCGTTTGACTTGACTGTCACGTCGATCTTCACGCCGCTTCTATCAGGCAACACGATCTATGTGTACAGAGGGGCAGACAAGGTACAGCTCATTTTGGACATCATCCGCGACAACAAAGTGGGGATCATCAAGCTGACGCCGACGCACCTGAAGCTGATTGAAGACGTAGACGGCAAGGCGAGCAGCATCAGACGGTTCATCGTCGGCGGCGAGAACTTGCCGACAAAGCTGGCGAAGCAAATTTACGACCACTTCGGCCAGGACGTGCAAATTTTCAATGAATACGGACCGACCGAGACGGTTGTCGGCTGCATGATTTATTTGTACGACCCGCAAAAAACGACCCAGGAATCGGTCCCGATCGGGGTTCCGGCAGACAACGTCCAGCTTTATTTGCTCGATGCTTCCATGCAACCGGTGCCCGTCGGCTCGCTGGGCGAAATGTACATATCCGGAGACGGCGTAGCCAAAGGGTATTTCAACAGACCGGAGCTGACCGAGGAAAAATTTATCGACAACCCGTTCCGCCCGGGAACGAAAATGTACCGCACAGGCGACCTGGCAAAATGGCTGCCCGACGGAAACATGGAATACGCAGGAAGAATCGACCACCAGGTAAAAATTCGCGGACACCGGATCGAGATGGGCGAAATCGAAACGCGTCTGACGCAGCACGAGTCGGTCAAGGAAGCGGTCGTGATCGCGGACAAGGACGAGAGCGGCCAAAATGTGCTGTACGCCTATTTCGTTTCCGAGCAAGAGCTGACCGTAGCGGAGCTGAGAACGTTTTTGGGCAGTACGCTTCCTTCTTACATGATTCCTTCCTTCTTTATCCGCCTGGCGGAAATTCCGTTGACAGCGAATGGAAAAGTCGAGCGAAAGAAATTGCCGAAGCCAGACGGCGCAGTCGTTACAGGAACCGCGTATGTCGCTCCGCAAAATGACATCGAGGCAAAGCTGGCGGAAATTTGGCAGCAGGTGCTGGGCATGAGCCAGGTAGGGATTCACGACGATTTCTTTGACCTGGGCGGGCACTCGTTGAAGGCGATGACGGTCATCTCCCAGGTCGCGAAGGCGCTGGAAGTCGATTTGCCTGTCAAAGCTCTGTTCGAACACCCGACCATAGCGGAGCTGGCCCGCTTCCTGTCGCAGTCGGAGAAAAGCAAGCACACTGCGATTCAGCCTGTGGAAGCGCAGGAGTTTTATCCGGTTTCTTCCGCGCAAAAAAGAATGTACATCCTCCAGCAGTTCGAAGGAAGCGGCATCAGCTATAACATTTCGGGCGCCATCCTGTTGGAAGGAAAGCTGGATTACGCCCGGTTTGCCAGCGCGATCCAACAACTGGCAGAGCGCCACGAAGCCTTGCGCACCTCGTTTCACCGCATCGACGGCGAGCCTGTGCAAAAAGTGCATGCAAAGGTAGAAGTGCCACTGTTCATGCTGGAGTCGACCGAGGACAAGGCGGAGAACATCATGCGCGAGTTTGTCCGGCCGTTCGATCTCGGGGTCGCTCCGCTCGTGCGAACAGGCTTGGTCAAGCTGGGGACAGACCGCCACTTGTTCCTGCTCGACATGCATCATATCATTTCCGACGGCGTATCTTCGCAAATATGGCTGCGCGAGTTTGCCGAGCTGTACAAGGGAGCAGAGTTGCCGCCCCTTGCGCTCCAATACAAAGATTTCGCCGCCTGGCAAAACGAGTGGTTCCAGACAGACGCGTACAAGCAGCAGGAGCAGCATTGGCTGAACGCGTTTGCCGATGAAATCCCGCTCCTGAACTTGCCGACGGACTATCCGCGCCCGAGCCTGCAAAGCTTTGAAGGCGACCTCGTCCTGTTTGCCGCCGGAAAAGAGCGGCTGGAGCGGCTGCAACAAGTAGCGGCAGAGACAGGGACCACTCTGTACATGGTTTTGCTCGCCGCGTACAATGTGCTGCTGTCCAAGTACACGGGCCAGGAAGACATCATTGTCGGCACCCCTGTCGCTGGCCGTTCCCATGTGGACGTGGAACAGATCATGGGAATTTTCGTGAATACGTTGGCGATGCGCAACCAGCCGGCCAGCAGCAAAACGTTTGCGCAATTTTTGCAAGAAGTGAAGCGAAATGCGCTCGCGGCCTATGACCATCAAGATTATCCGTTTGAAGAGCTGGTGGAAAAGCTGGCGATCCAGCGGGATATTAGCCGCAATCCGCTGTTTGACACGATGTTTTCTTTGGAAAGCGCGAGCCAGAAGACGCTTGCCATCGACCGACTGACCGTGTCGCCGTATGAGCTGTTCAACAAAATTTCCAAGTTCGATCTCGTGTTGAATGCAAGTGAATCGCCAGCAGACATTCAGTTCCAGCTCACATTCGCCACCAGGCTGTTCAAGAAAGAAACGGTGCAAAGAATGGCCGAGCATTACCTGGAAATTTTGCGTGCGATCAGCGAGCGGCCGACAGTCAAACTGGCGGACATCGACATGATGACGGAAGCAGAAAAACGCGCCCTCCTCCTGAACGTGAACGATACGTTTGTGGAGCGCACTACCGCTATGGCCTTGCATCAATTCGTGGAGGAGCAGGCGGCACGCACGCCGGATGAAGTGGCTGTCGCGTATGAAGGGCACGCCTTAACCTACCGCGAGCTGAACGCCCGGGCGAATCAACTGGCTCGCTTGCTGCGCAGTCAGGGAACCCGTCCGGGTACATTGATCGGTATTATGGTAGACCGCTCGCCGGGGATGGTCGTCGGGATGCTGGCCGTGCTCAAAGCTGGCGGCGCGTACACGCCAATCGACCCGAGCTATCCGGCAGAACGAATCCGCTACATGCTCCGCGACAGCGAGGCGCCGATCTTGCTGACGCAGCGCCATTTGCAGGAGACGGTAGCTTATGCAGGGGCGATCATCGACGTAGACGAAGAAGCGATTTACACAGGAGACGACACGAATCTGGACAACGTCGCTGGCCAAGACGACCTGGCCTATGTGATCTACACGTCAGGATCGACGGGAAATCCGAAGGGAGTCATGATCTCGCACCAGGCGATCTGCAATCACATGCTGTGGATGAGAGAGACGTTCCCGTTGACGACGGAGGATGCCGTCCTGCAAAAAACGCCGTTCAGCTTCGACGCTTCTGTATGGGAATTTTACTTGCCGCTGATGACGGGAGCGCGGCTGGTCCTGGCGAAGCCGGACGGGCATCGCGACATCGCGTACATGACTCGCCTGATTTGCGAACAAAACATTACGACTTTGCAGATGGTCCCGTCCTTGCTCGATCTGGTCATGACCGACCCGGGTTGGAGCGCATGCACGAGCTTGCAACGGGTGTTCTGCGGCGGCGAAGCGTTGACACCTGCTCTCGTCTCGCGTTTTTACGAGACGCAACAAGCCCGGTTGATTAACTTGTACGGCCCTACAGAAGCCACGATTGACGCGACCTACTGGCTTTGCCCGCGCCAGCAGGAATACAGCGTCATTCCGATCGGCAAACCGATTGACAACGTCCGCCTGTACGTCGTCAATGCGAGCAACCAGCTTCAGCCTGTAGGCGTTGCCGGGGAGCTGTGCATTGCCGGAGACGGTTTGGCCCGCGGCTATTGGCAGCGCGAGGAGCTGACGCAAGCAAGCTTTGTCGACAACCCGTTCGAGCCGGGCGGCAGGATGTATCGCACTGGCGACATGGTCCGCTATTTGCCAGACGGCGAGATCGAGTATGTGGGCCGCATCGATCATCAAGTAAAAATCAGAGGCCACCGCATCGAGCTGGGGGAAATCGAAGCCAAGCTTTTGCAGCATGAAGCGGTCAAAGCAGCCGTTGTCATCGCCCGCCAGGATGGCAACGGGCAAAACAGCCTGTCCGCCTATGTCGTGGCAAAGCAGGACATTCAAACAGCGGAGCTGAGAACGTACCTGTCTGCCGCATTGCCAGCCTACATGGTTCCGTCCGCGTTTGTTTTCTTGGAGCAGTTGCCGCTGTCGGCGAATGGCAAAGTGGATCGCCAAGCATTGCCGCAGCCGGAGGACGCAGCGGCAGCGGATTCGATGTATGTAGCGCCACGCAACGAACTCGAAGCGAAGCTCGCACAGATGTGGGAAAGTGTGCTTGGCGTGGAGCGGATCGGGGTTCACGATCATTTCTTTGAGCTGGGCGGCCATTCCTTGAAGGCGATGAACGTCATTGCTTTGATTCAGCGCACCTTCCAGGCGGAAGTATCGTTGAAAGCGTTGTTTGAATCGCCGACGATCGCCAGCTTTGCCCCCATCGTCGCTGCCGCCAGCAAAGGCGCGTACACCGCGATCCAGCCTGTCGAAAAACAGGAGTATTACCCCGTGTCCGCCGCACAGAAGAGAATGTATATTCTCCAGCAAATGGAAGGGGCAGGCATCAGCTACAACATGCCTGGTTTCCTGTACCTCGATGGCAAGCTGGATACAGAGCGGCTGCAGCAAGCGCTCAACCGTCTGGTGCAGCGCCACGAATCTTTGCGCACCTCGTTCCACTCCGTGCAAGGCGAGACTGTCCAGCGCGTGCACGAGGATGTCGAGCTTGCGATCTCGTTTGGCGAAGCGACGGAGGCAGAGATCCGGCAAATAGCCGAGCGGTTTATCCAGCCGTTCGATCTGGGAACAGCCCCGCTTTTGCGTGCCGGACTCATCAAGCTGGCGCCGGAACGCCACCTGTTCATGCTCGATTTGCACCACATCGTCGCAGATGGCGTCTCCATCGGGCTGCTCATCCAGGAATTTGCCCGGCTTTATCGCGGCGAAGAGTTGCCTGAACTGCGCATTCAGTACAAAGATTTTGCCAAGTGGCAGAATGACTGGTTCCAGACCGATGAGTTTGCCGCGCAGGAAGCTTACTGGATCGACCGTTTTGCGGAGGACATCCCTGTCCTGAACCTGCCGACGGACTACCCGCGGCCGTCGGTCAAAAGCTTTGCGGGAGATCGCTTCGTCTTTGGCTCCGGCACCGCTTTGCAAAAAGAACTGCACCAGCTCGCGCACAAGACAGGGACGACGCTCTACATGGTGTTGCTTGCGGCGTACAATGTGCTGTTGTCCAAGTACTCCGGGCAAGAGGACATCGTCGTCGGCGCTCCTACTGCCGGCAGGTCGCATGCAGAGACAAAATCCATCGTCGGGATGTTTGTCAACACACTCGCCTTGCGCAACGAGCCAGCCGGGGACAAAGCCTTCCACAGCTTTTTGGCCGAAGTGAAAACGAACACGCTAAAAGCGTTTGAGCATCAGGACTATCCGCTCGACGAGCTTGTCGACAAGTTGAACATTCAGCGGGATTTGAGCCGCAATCCGTTGTTCGACACCGTCTTTATTTTGCAAAACATGGAGCAAAAGCCGTTTGCAATGGAGCGACTGACTGTGACGCCATTTGCGGCAGAGGTGAAGCAGGCCAAGTTTGACCTGTCGCTCGAGGCGTACGAGGAAAACGCGGAGATCGTCTTTAGCCTGGACTACTGCACCAAGCTGTTTTCGCGCGAGACGATGAAAAACGTAGCGGCGCATTTCCTGCAAATCTTGCGGGTCGTCGCCGCGAACCCCGAGGTGCTGCTGTCCGAGATCGCCATGCTGACCGCAGAGGAAAAGCAACGCTTGCTGGTCGACTTCAACGACACGCACAAGGATTTTCCGCAAGACAAAACGCTTTCGGCGCTGTTCGAAGAGCAAGCAGAAAAAACGCCGCAGGCGACAGCCGTTGAGATCGGCGAGCAGCAGTTGTCCTATCGGGAGTTAAACGAGCGGGCCAACCAGCTTGCCGCCACGTTACGCGAGCGGGGCGTAAAGCCTGACCAAACCGTAGGGATTATGGTCAACCGCTCTGTGGAGATGGCTGTCGGCATCCTCGCTATTTTGAAAGCAGGCGGAGCCTATGTGCCGATCGACCCGGAATATCCGGAGGAACGCATCGCCTACATGCTCGCGGATTGCGAAGCCCGGCTGGTGCTTGCGCAAAAGCATCTGGGACCGAAGCTCGGCTCCGGGGTGAGCGCGGAATGCCTGTACGTGGACGACGAGAGCGTCTATTCGGCGCAGCGCGCGAATTTGCAGCCGATCCATACCGCTTCCGACCTGGCTTACATCATCTATACATCAGGTACGACCGGGAAGCCAAAAGGGGTCATGGTCGAGCATCGCGGCATTGTCAACAGCGTGTTATGGAAAAAAGCGGAATACAAGCTGACCGTTGGCGACAGAAGCTTGCTGTCTCTGTCGTTTGCCTTCGATGCCTTCGTGCTGTCGTTCTTTGCGCCTGTTCTGTCCGGAGCAACCGTCGTACTGGCGCAAGAGGAAGAAGCCAAAGACCCTGTCGCGCTGAAAAAGCGCATCGCCGCTTCGCGCTGCACCCTGATGACAGGGGTGTCGAGCTTGTTCCAGGCTATTTTGGAATGCAGTACGTCGGCGGATCTCCGTCCGCTGCAAACCGTCACGCTCGGGGGAGAAAAAATCACGGCTCCGCTCGTTGAAAAGAGCAAGCAGTTGAATCCCGATCTCGTTATCGTCAACGAGTACGGTCCGACGGAAAGCAGTGTCGTCGCTACCTCGCTGCGCATAGTCGATACGGATGCCGCGATCACGATCGGGCGGCCGATCGCCAACACCAGCCTGTACATCGTCGACAAATTCCACCAGCTACAGCCCATCGGTGTGATCGGGGAAATTTGCATCGGCGGCCTCGGCTTGGCGCGGGGCTATTGGAACAAGCCGACGCTCACGGACGAGAAGTTCGTTCCGCATCCGTTTGCGGCAGGCGAGCGCATGTACAAGACGGGTGATCTCGGCAAATGGCTCCCGGACGGCTTGATTGAATTTGTCGGTCGCATCGACGAACAGGTCAAAGTAAGAGGCTATCGGATTGAAATCGGCGAGATCGAGTCGGTTCTGCTCGCGGTAGAAAAGCTGACAGCGGCTGTTGTGGTCGTCCACGAAGATCAGCTCGGTCAGCCGTCTCTGGCTGCGTATTTTACTGCCACAGAAAAGCTCGAGGTCGCCAAGCTGTGGTCGCTTCTGGCGCAAAGACTGCCGTCGTACATGATTCCCGCCTATTTTGTGCAGCTCGATCAGCTTCCGCTTACGCCAAACGGCAAAATCGACAAGAAAGCGTTGCCGAAGCCGGAGGGCAAGCCCGTAACCGGAGCGGAATACGCAGCGCCAACGAATGCTGTGGAACGAAAGCTGGCCGAGATTTGGGAGCGCGTGCTGGGGATGAGCGGCATCGGCATTCTCGACAACTTTTTCCAGCTCGGCGGCCATTCCTTGAAAGCGATGGCTGTCGCTGCACAGGTGCATCGCGAGTATCAGGTTGAGCTTCCGCTGAAAGTGCTCTTTGCGCAGCCTACGATCAAGGAGTTGGCCCAGTATGTCGCGACGAGCGGAAAAGAGGCGTATGTGCCGATCCAGCCTGCCCCGTTGCAGGAGTATTATCCCGTTTCGTCCGCGCAAAAGAGGATGTACGTCCTGCGCCAGTTTGCGGACACGGGCACGGTCTATAACATGCCGAGCGCGTTGTACATCGAAGGCGATCTGGACGTCGAGCGGTTTGCGGCTGCCATTGACAGGCTGGTCGAGCGGCACGAGTCGCTTCGCACCTCTTTTCACACCGTAAATGGTGAGCCTGTCCAGCGCGTACACGAACATGTCGAGCTGCATGTGCAGTACGGCGAATTGACGGAAGAGCAAGTGGCGCCAACTGTCGCATCGTTTGTGCAACCGTTTGACCTGGCGAAAGCGCCGCTATGGCGGGTCGGACTTTTCAAGCTGGAGGCAAAACGGCATCTGTTCCTGATGGATATGCATCACATCATCTCGGACGGCGTCTCGGCCGGGATCATCGTGGAGGAGTTCTCGAAGCTGTATCGAGGCGAAGCGTTGCCGGCGCTCTCTGTGCATTACAAAGATTTCGCCCTCTGGCAGTCGGAGCTGTTCCAAACCGACGTGTACAGGAAGCACGAGGACTACTGGCTCCACGCGTTTTCCGGCGACATCCCGGTGCTCGATTTGCCAGCCGACTTTTCCCGTCCATTGGCCCAAAGCTTTGAGGGGGATTGCGTTTCGTTCCAGGCAGACAAACCACTGATGGACGCATTATCCAAGCTTGCCCAGGAGAACCAGTCCACGTTGTTCATGGTGTTGCTGGCCGCTTACAACGTGCTGCTGGCCAAGTACAGCGGACAAGAAGACATCGTCGTCGGAACGCCGATTGCGGGCAGATCGCACGCCGACGTCGAGAACGTTCTGGGGATGTTTGTCAATACGCTCGCGTTGCGAAACTACCCGGCCAAAGCGAAACAATTCCAGGCATTTCTGGAAGAGGTCAAACAAAATACGCTGCAAGCGTATGCGCATCAAGACTATCCGTTCGAAGCGCTGGTCGAAAAGCTGGACATCCAGCGCGATCCGAGCCGCAATCCGCTGTTTGACACCATGTTTATTTTGCAAAACCTGGACCAAAAAGCGTACGAGCTGGATGGGCTGAAACTGGAAGCATACCCTGCCGAGGCAGGCAACGCGAAATTCGATCTCACGCTGGAAGCGCACGAGGACGAGGCAGGCATTCATTTTGCGCTCGTCTACTCGACAAAACTGTTCCGCCGGGAATCCATCGAAAGAATGGCGGGGCATTTCCTGCAAGTGCTGCGCGAAGTCGTTGCCGATCAAACCGTTGCCTTGCAGGAGATCAGCCTGCTCTGCGAGGAAGAGCGGCGGCTTGTCACGGTTGATTTTAACAACACGTTTGCCGACTATCCGCGCGATTGCACGATTCAGGAGCTGTTCGAGCAGCAGGCGGCAAAAACGCCCGAGCATGCTGCCGTCGTGATGGACGGAAAAAGGCTGACGTATCGGGAGCTGAACGAAAAAGCAAACCAGATCGCCCATGTCCTTCGTCGACACGGCGTCGAAAAAGACGGCATCGTCGGTCTGCTCGCCGATCGTTCGCCGGAGATGATTGCAGGCATCTTGGGGATTCTCAAAGCGGGCGGCGCCTATTTGGGCCTGGACCCGGAACATCCGTCAGAACGCCTTTCCTACATGCTCGAAGATGGCGGCGTGAAGGTAGTCCTTGTGCAGAGACACTTGTTGCCGCTCGTAAGCGAAGGTTTAATTCCGATCGTGTTGGAAGCGGCGAGTCTGGATCAGGAGGACTCCGGCAATCCGGCGATTGTCAACGGAGCGCGGGACCTGGCTTACGTGATGTACACCTCAGGCTCGACAGGCAAGCCAAAAGGCGTCATGGTCGAACACCGCAACGTCACCCGACTGGTCATGCATACGAATTACGTGCAAGTCCGCGAAACCGACCGGATGGTGCAAACGGGCGCGATTGGCTTCGACGCCATGACGTTTGAGATTTTCGGCGCTTTGCTGCACGGGGCGAGCCTGTATGTGGTGCGCAAGGACGTCCTTTTGGATGCCGAGAAGCTGGGCAGCTTCCTGCGGGCGAACCAGATTACGACCATGTGGCTGACATCGCCGCTCTTTAACCAGCTCTCGCAAGAAAACCCGGCGATGTTTGACAGCTTGCGCGCCTTGATCGTCGGCGGCGAAGCGCTGTCGCCTGCACACATCAACCGGGTAAAAAGCGCCCTGCCCGACCTGGAAATCTGGAACGGGTATGGCCCGACCGAAAACACGACCTTCTCGACGTGCTATTTGATCGAGAAGCATTTTGCCGAGCAGATTCCGATTGGCAAGCCAATTGCAAACTCCACCGCGTACATCGTCGACGGCAACAATCAGCCGCAGCCGATTGGCGTGCCGGGCGAATTGTGCGTCGGCGGCGATGGGGTCGCACGAGGCTATTTGAACAAGCCGGACTTAACCGCGGAGAAGTTTGTCCCTAATCCGTTTGCGCCTGGCGAAACGATGTACCGCACGGGAGATTTGGCGAGGTGGCTGGCAAACGGGACGATTGAGTATTTGGGCCGGATCGACCAGCAAGTCAAAATTCGCGGATACCGGATTGAGCTTGGGGAGATCGAGACGGTACTGTCCCAGCAGGACAACGTAAAAGAAGCAGTCGTGGCCGTGATCGAGGAAGCGAACGGGCAAAAAGCGCTCTGCGCCTACTTCGTTCCGGAACAGGCAGTCGACGCCACCGAGCTGAGAGACGCGCTGTCCAAACAATTGCCTGGCTACATGGTTCCTGCCTACTATGTGCAAATGGAAAAGCTGCCGTTGACCGCAAATGGAAAGGTCGATCGCCGGGCACTGCCGCAGCCATCTGGCGAACGGACGGCAGGAAGCGCCTTTGTCGCTCCGCAAACGGAAACCGAAGCGAAGCTGGCGCAGATTTGGCAGACGGTTTTGGGGCTTCCAGCCATCGGTATTCACGACAACTTTTTTGAAATCGGCGGTCATTCCTTGAAGGCGATGAACGTCATCACGCAAGTCCATAAAACATTCCAGGTAGAGCTGCCGCTACAAGCGCTGTTTGCCTCTCCGACGATCCATGAGTTGGCGGCCTATATTGCCGAGAGTGCCTTCGAGCAGTTCGAAACGATCCCGCCGACAGAGCCAGCCGCGTATTATCCGGTGTCGTTTGCGCAAAAACGAATGTACATCCTGCATCAGTTCGAAGGAAGCGGGATCAGCTAGTGTACATCCCCTTCAATTTCCACTAAGCTTTCGAACATGTACATCCTGCATCAGTTCGAAGGAAGCGGGATCAGCTACAACGTGCCGAACGTGCTGGTGCTGGAAGGCAAGCTGGATTACGACCGCTTTGCCGCTGCCATCCAGAGCCTGGTCAAGCGGCATGAAGCTTTGCGCACTTCGTTCCATTCGGTAAACGGGGAGCCGCTGCAACGAGTCCATGCCGAGGTCGAGCTGCCAATCCGCATGATCGAGGCGACAGACGAGCAGGCAGAAGCGCTCGTGCAAGAGTTGATCCAGCCATTTGATCTTGCGACTGCCCCGTTGTTCAGGGTGAACCTGATAAAGCTTGGCGCAGAGCGGCACTTGTTCTTCATGGATATGCACCACATTATTTCCGATGGCGTATCGCTTGCGGTCATCGTCGAGGAAATCGCCAGTTTATACGAAGGAAAGCAGCTTTCTGACCTGCGCATCCAGTACAAAGATTTTGCCGTGTGGCAAACGAAGCTGGCCCAGTCTGAACGCTTCCAAAAGCAGGAGGAATTTTGGACCCGGACGTTTGCCGACGAGATTCCGTTATTAAATCTGCCTGCTGACTACCCAAGACCTTCCGTGCAGAGCTTTGACGGCGACACGGTAGCGCTTGGCACGGGACAACACCTGCTGGAACAACTGCGTCAGCTCGCTAGCGATACCGGTACGACTTTGTTCATGGTGCTCCTGGCTTCGTACCATGTGCTGCTCTCCAAGTACGCAGGCCAGGAAGAGATCGTCATCGGCACACCGATTGCAGGCCGCTCGCACGCAGATGTAGAGCGCATCGTCGGGATGTTTGTCAACACGCTCGCCTTAAAAAATACGGCGGCAGGCAGCCTGAGCTTCCGCGCGTTTTTGGCGGACGTGAAGCAAAATGCGCTCCATGCCTTCGAGCATCAAGACTATCCGTTCGAGCACCTGGTCGAGAAGCTGCAAGTGCGGCGCGATCTGAGCCGAAACCCGCTGTTTGACACGATGTTCAGCCTCGGGCTTGCCGACGCAGCCGCAGGGCAAGTAGCGGGACTGAAGCTGTCGCCGTACCCGGTGAACGGCCATATCGCCAAATTCGACCTTTCGCTGGATGCGATGGAAAAACGAGATGAGCTGCTGGTCCAATTCAGCTATTGCACGAAGTTGTTTGCCAAAGAAACGATCGATCGGCTGGCGACCCACTTCGTCCAGCTTTTGCAGACGATCACCGCCGATCCCGACATCAAGCTGGCCGAGATCAGCGTGCTGTCCCAGGCGGAGACGGAGCGCATGCTGGAGGGCTTCCTCGCAACGAAGAGAGCTTATCCAACGGACAAAACGTTCCAGATGCTGTTCGAGGAGCAAGCGGAAAAAACACCGTACCAGATTGCGGTCGTGTGCGAAAACGAACAACTGACCTATCGCGAGTTGAATGCAAAAGCAAACCGGCTCGCCCGCGTCCTGCGGCGAAAAGGCGTCAAGCCGGAGAGCACCGTCGGCATCCTCGTAGACCGCTCGCCCTACATGGTCATCGGCATGCTGGCCGTTTTGAAAGCAGGCGGGGCATTCGTCCCGATTGATCCGGACTATCCGCTGGAGCGCCAAGCGTTCATGCTCGAAGACAGCGAGGCGAAGCTGCTGCTCACTTTGCAAAAAATGAACAGCCAAGTTGCCTTCCCTTATGAAACCATTTATCTGGATACAGAGAGAGTGGACCAGGAGGAAGCAGACAATCTGGAGCACGTTGCGCGTCCAGAGCACGCAGCATACATCATTTACACTTCCGGTACGACAGGCAAGCCAAAAGGGGTCGTCATCGAGCATCGCAGCTATGCCAATGTCGCATTTGCCTGGAAGGACGAGTATCACCTGGACAGCTTCCCGGTACGGTTGCTGCAAATGGCGAGCTTCGCCTTTGACGTCTCGACGGGCGATTTTGCCCGGGCACTGCTGACAGGCGGGCAGCTCGTCATCTGCCCGAACGAGGTCAAGATGGACCCTGCTTCGCTGTACGAGATTATCAGGCGCCACGAAATCACTATTTTCGAAGCGACACCCGCCCTGATTATGCCGTTGATGCACTACATTTACGAAAACAAGCTGGACATCAGCCAGATGAAGCTGTTGATTCTCGGAGCGGACAGTTGTCCGGCAGAAGACTTCAAAACGTTGCTTGCGCGCTTCGGCCACACGATGCGCATTATCAACAGCTACGGCGTGACAGAGGCGTGCATCGACACCAGCTACTACGAAGAAACAGACGTCACCGCCATCCGCTCGGGAACGGTGCCGATCGGAAAACCGCTTCCGAACATGACGATGTACGTAGTCGATGCGCATTTGAATTTGCAGCCTGTCGGGGTCGTGGGCGAATTGTGCATCGGCGGAGCGGGCGTGGCGCGCGGCTACTTGAACAGGCCGGAGTTGACGCAAGAAAAGTTCGTGCCGAACCCGTTTGCCCCAGGTGAACGACTGTACCGCACAGGTGATCTCGCGAAGTGGCGCGCAGACGGCCATGTCGAGTTCCTCGGACGCAATGACCACCAGGTAAAAATCAGGGGCGTCCGCATCGAGCTGGGCGAAATAGAGACACAACTGCGCAAGCTGGGCGGAATCGCGGAAGCAGTCGTGGTCGCAAGAGAAGACCACAGGCAGGAAAAGGAATTATGCGCATACGTCGTGACGGACCATGCGCTTGACGCCGCAGAGTTACGGGCGAATTTGCTGAAGGAGCTGCCGCAAGCGATGATTCCATCGTATTTCGTAACCTTGGACGCGCTGCCGCTAACTGCCAATGGCAAAGTTGACAGACGCTCCTTGCCAGCGCCGGATGTCACCATGCTGCGAACGACCGAATACGTCTCGCCGCGCTCTGTATGGGAAGACCGACTGGCCCGCGTATGGGAGCAGGTGCTAAACGTTCCGCAAGTGGGCGTGCAAGACGACTTTTTTGCGCTCGGCGGCCACTCCCTGCGTGCCATGCGGGTGATAGCGAGCATGCACAACGAATACCAGGTCGATATTCCGCTCCGCATCTTGTTCGAGAAACCGACGATTCAGGAATTGGCGGCGTTCATCGAAGAGACTGCCGAAGGGAACGTTTTCTCGATCGAGCCAGCGCAACAGCAAGCGTACTACCCGGTTTCTTCGGCGCAAAAGCGCATGTACATTCTCGATCAATTTGAAGGAGTCGGCATCAGCTACAACATGCCGTCGACCATGCTGATCGAAGGCAAGCTGGACCGAACACGGGTGGAAGCGGCGTTCCAGCGCCTGATTGCGCGCCATGACAGCTTGCGCACTTCGTTTGCCGTCGTCAACGGAGAGCCTGTGCAACACATTCACGCGGACGTTCCTTTTGCGCTTGCCTATTCGGAAGTTACGGAAGACGAAGCGCGCGAACTCGTTTCTTCCCTCGTGCAGCCGTTCGATCTCGGGGTCGCACCGCTCATGCGCGTCTCGCTTTTGAAAATCGGCGAGGATCGTCACGTGCTACTCACCGATATGCATCACAGCATTTCCGATGGCGTGTCCTCCGGCATTTTGCTGGCCGAGTGGGTGCGGTTGTATCAGGGTGACGTTTTGCCGGAGCTGCGCATCCAGTACAAAGACTTCTCCGTGTGGCAGCAGGCGTTTTTCCAATCGGCTGCCTTCGAGAAGCAGGAAGCGTACTGGCTCCAGACGTTTGCCGATGAGATTCCCGTGCTGAACATGCCGACGGATTTCGCCCGCCCCGGCACCCAGAGCTTTGACGGGGATCAGTACACGCTTCAAACGGGCAAACCGCTCGCGGAAGGCTTGAACCAACTGGCGCAAGCGACGGGAACGACCTTGTACATGGTTTTGCTCGCCGCGTACAACGTGCTGCTCTCCAAGTATGCGGGGCAGGAGGACATCGTCGTCGGCACGCCGATTACAGGCAGATCCCATGCCGATCTGGAACCGATCGTCGGCATGTTCGTGAACACGTTGGCGATGCGAAACAAGCCGCAGCGCGAAAAAACGTTCAGCGAATTTTTGCAGGAAGTCAAACAAAATGCGCTGGATGCGTACGGCCACCAGGATTACCCGTTTGAAGAGCTGGTGGAAAAGCTCGCGATTGCGCGCGACTTGAGCCGAAATCCGCTGTTTGACACCGTGTTTACGTTCCAAAACAGCACAGAAGAGGTCGTGGCGCTGCCTGAATGCACGCTTACGCCGTTCATGACCGAAGAAACAGGCAAGCACGCGAAGTTCGACCTGACGCTGATCGCCACGGAGGAGAGAGAAGAAATTACGATTGGCGTAGAGTACAGCACAAGCTTGTTCACGCGCGAAACGATCGAACGGCTAAGTCGCCACTTCCTGGCGATTGCCGCGAGCATCGTGCACAATCCGCACATCCGCCTGGGCGATATCGACATGCTCTCGCTTGAAGAAAAACAGCAGATTTTGGCCGGGTTCAACGACACAGCCGTCAACTATGACCTGGACAAAACGCTGCACCAGCTATTCGAAGAGCAGGTCGAGAAGACACCGGATCAAGCCGCGCTTCTCTTTAACGGGCAAACGCTGACCTACCGCGAGCTGAACGAGCGAGCAAACAGACTGGCAAGGGTACTGCGCGCAAAAGGAATCGGGCCGGACCGGCTTGTGGCGATCATGGCGGAGCGTTCACCGGAAATGGTGATCGGCATTCTCGGCATTTTGAAGGCAGGCGGCGCCTACGTGCCGATCGACCCTGGCTATCCGCAGGAACGCATCCAGTACTTGCTAGCAGACAGCCAGGCAGCCTTGCTGCTCAGCCAAGCCCATCTGCTGCCGCTGTTGGCCCGCGTGTCCAACGAGCTGCCGGAGTGCCTTGAGCTGAACGCTGAACAGGATGCCGGGCTTGGCGGAACCAATCTGCCGCCCGTCAACCAGCCGACTGATCTTGCCTATGTCATTTACACGTCCGGTACGACTGGCAAGCCGAAGGGCGTGATGATCCCGCATCGGGGAATCGTCAATTGCTTGCAGTGGAGAAGGGATGAATACGGCTTCGGGCCGCGCGACAGAGCCTTGCAAGTATTCTCTTTTGCCTTCGACGGCTTTGTCGCCAGCTTGTTCGCTCCGCTTCTCGGTGGAGCAACGTGCGTGCTGCCGCGAGAGGAAGAAGCCAAAGACCCGGTCGCGTTGAAAAAGCTGATCGGCGCAACGGAAGTCACCCACTACTACGGCGTGCCGAGTCTGTTCCAGGCGATTTTCGATTGCTCGGCGGCAACCGACTTCCCGCGCCTGCGCTGCGTCACGCTGGGCGGCGAGAAGCTGCCTGTACAGCTTGTGCAAAAAACAAAAGAAAAGCACCCGGCAATCGAAATCAACAATGAATACGGGCCGACCGAAAACAGCGTCGTGACCACCATCTCCCGTTCGATTGAAGCGGGGCAAGCGATCACGATTGGCCGACCGCTTGCGAACGTACACGTCTACATCGTGGACGACGGGCATCACCTGCAGCCGGTTGGCGTGGTCGGCGAGCTATGCATCGGCGGAGCCGGGCTTGCCCGCGGCTATTGGAACAAGCCGGAGCTGACCGCAGAGAAGTTTGTCGAAAATCCGTTTTGCCCGGGCGAGCGCATGTACAAAACAGGCGACCTGGTGAAATGGCGGCCAGACGGCACGATTGAATACATCGGCCGTGCAGACGAACAGGTCAAGGTGCGAGGGTATCGCATCGAAATCGGGGAGATCGAGAGTGCCGTCCTCGCTTACCAAGGCATCGATCAAGCAGTCGTCGTCGCCCGTGACGATGACGCCGCTTATGGCCCATACCTTTGCGCCTATGTCGTCGCCGCAGCAGAAGTGTCCGTATCCGGCTTGCGAAGCCATCTGGCCAAAGAGCTGCCTGCTTACATGGTGCCGAGCTATTTCGTCCAACTGGAGCAACTGCCGCACTCCGCAAACGGAAAAGTAGATCGCAAAGCATTGCCGAAACCGCAACAGTCGGATGCGACTACACGCGAGTACGTGGCGCCGAAAAATGCGACCGAACAGCAACTGGCATCCATTTGGCAAGAAGTATTGGGCGTAGAGCCAATCGGCATCACGGACGATTTCTTTGAACTGGGCGGCCATTCCTTAAAAGCTACGCTGTTGATTGCCAAAGTGTATGCGTACATGCAGATCGAGCTGCCGCTGAACCTCATCTTCCAACATCCGACGGTAGAAAAGGTAGCCGATTTCATCACGCACAAACGCTTTGAAACGCGGTACGGCAAAGCCATTTTGTTGAATGAGCAAACGGGCAGAAACGTCTTCTGCTTCACGCCAATCGGGGCCCAGAGCGTGTATTACCAGAAGCTTGCCGCAGAAATTCAGGGTGTCTCCCTGTACAGCTTTGATTTCATCCAGGAAGACGACCGGATGGAGCAGTATATCGAGGCGATCACCGCGATTGATCCAGACGGGCCGTACACGCTCATGGGCTATTCCTCCGGAGGCAATCTGGCCTTTGAGCTTGCAAAAGAACTGGAGAAACGCGGCCATGTCGTAACCGACCTCATCCTGTTCGACTCGTACTGGAAAGACAAGGTGATCGAGCGGACTGTCGCGGAAACGGAAAACGACATTGCCCAGTTGTTCGCTGAGATCGGCGAAAACACCGAGATGTTCAACATGACCGAAGAAGATTTCCAACTGTACGCGGCCAACGAGTTTGTGAAGCAAAGTTTCGTCCGCAAAACGGTCAGCTATGTCATGTTCCATAACGAACTGGTGAACACCGGAATGACGAATGCCGCGATCCACCTCATCCAATCGGAGCTGGAGGCGGACGAGGACGCTCCGGTGGCAGCCGAATGGAACGAAGCTGCCTGGGCAAAAGCGACGAAACGGCTGATGACGTACAACGGGTACGGCATCCACGCGCATATGTTGGCAGGCCGCTACGTGTCGCAAAATGCCGCGATCTTCCAAAACATCCTGCAGGAACTGTTCATCCTGAAATAAGACGGCAACCGAGTGAGGATTCCCCTTGGGAGAAAGCTTTTCCGGGGGGAATCCATCCCTAACATCTTTGGAGAGGAGCCGCACATGATTTTTCCCAAGCAAGATCCCCACGCAAGGAGCACCTCCGCGTTTGGCTGGGCATTGTCGTTTGTCAAGCCTTACCGGATCTGGGTTGTGATCTGCATCGTTGCTTCGGTGCTCGTGGCGGTGGCAGACATTTGGATGGGCATCCTGATTCAAAGCATGGTCGAACATACAAACGACTTTGACAAGCTGGTCAGCATCGCCCTCATCATTTTTTGTCTCACCATCGTCGGTTTTCTCGCAAAATATTTCATTACGTACGCAGCAGCCCGATTCAGCGCAAGAGCCATGCGGGATTTGAAAAACAAAATCGCTGCTCATCTCGAAAAAGTCCCCATGTCCACGATGGATCAATACCATTCAGGCGATCTCGTCTCTCGCCTGACAAGCGATGCGCAACTCTTGCAAAGTTTTTTGCAGCAACATTTTTTCCAACTGTTTTACTTGCCGGTCGTGTTTGCCGGGGCACTGGCCCTGCTGCTGTCGATCCATTGGAAGCTGATTCTTTTCAGCGTCGCGATCCTGCCTGTTGCAATCGCGGTCACAGGGCGGATGAGCAGACCACTGCAAAAGTACGCCGAGCGGATGCAGGAGCATTTGGGGCAAACCAACGCCATTGCCCAGGACACGTTGTCCGGGATTCACATGGTGAAAGCTTTTCAACTGGAAGACGTGATGTACCGCAAATACGCAGCGGGGATGAAACAAGTGCTGCACAACGGGATACAGGCGGAAAAAAAGCGAGCTTTTATGACCGCACCCGGCATTTTGCTGTTTTCGGCCCCGATCCTGTTTTTTGTCGCCTACGGCGGTTACTTGATCCAGACAGGGGAATTGAGCCTCGGCAGCCTGGTCATTTTCAGCTATTTGCTTCACTTTATTATCGAGCCGCTGTCTCTTGCCCCCGTGCTGTTTGCCCAAGTCCAGGAAACGTCCGGAGCAGCCAAGCGTCTGCAAGAAATTTTTTTGCAGCCTGTGGAGCCAGACGATCAGCCAGCCATTCGCATCAATCCACAAGCGGTTCCGGTCGAGTTCGAGAGCGTCACGTTTGCCTATGACACGACGAACATCGTGGAGGACGTCAGCTTTGCGCTCCCCCGCAACAAAACGGTTGCCCTGGTCGGCTCCAGCGGCAGCGGAAAGAGCACCATTCTGAAATTGCTGTGCGGGTTTTACCGACTCGAAGCGGGCAACGGGTGCGTGAAAATGTTCGGGCATTCCTTGCACGACTGGAATACGGCACAGATGCGCAGCTATTTGTCCCTCGTCTCGCAGGACACGACGCTTTTTCCGGTGTCGATTGCGGAAAACATCTCGTACGGCCGGATTCATGCGACGCGAGACGAGATCATTGCTGCGGCCAAAGCAGCCAATGCGCATGATTTCATCATGGAGCTTCCCCACGGCTATGAAACAAAAGTGGGGGAACGCGGCTCTCGCCTGTCTGGCGGACAAAAACAGCGTATCGCTATTGCCCGGGCGATTTTAAAGGATGCGCCAATTTTGTTGCTGGATGAGCCGACGTCAGCTCTCGATACCGAGTCGGAGGCGCTCGTCCAGGAAGCGCTGGAAAATGTGATGCGCGATCGGACGGTGCTGGTCATTGCCCATCGCCTCTCCACGATCAAAGACGCGGATGAAGTGCTCGTCCTCGAACATGGCCGAATCGTCGAAAGAGGCACGCACTACGAATTGCTTGCCCAAGACGGCGTGTACACCCGCTTGTATCAAAAACAGTTTGCCACAAAGGAGCAACGAGCGCTGGCAGCGGAGGGGATATAGGAATGTTCATCCAAAAGTTGGGGCAGGAGCTTCTTCAACTGCTGTCGTTGATGAAAGCCAAAAAGCGCGCGTATTTTTTGGGGCTTTTGGGCGATGGAATCGGGCAAGCCTCGGTTTTGGTCGCGTTGCCATTTGTGTTTAAGGACTTGACCGATTTTGCGCATACAAAAGACCCGGCCCTGCTCACCAGAGCGATCGTCACCATCGCCGCGATGGTTTTGTTGTTCAGTCTCCTGTCGCCCTTTTTTAGCTACATCTATCGGCGCTGCGTTCGCGAGCTGATTGCCGACATCCGGCTGCTTGTCTTTCAGCGTTTGAGCCGATTGCCGTTTGCCTATTATGAACAGCACCATTCGGGCGATACGATGTCGCGGCTGGGCAACGATGTCCAACTGATGGAGCGGGCGTACGGAGAGCAATTGAAAACGCTGTGCATCATTTTGTTGTCACTGATCGGGTCTATCATCGGGATGTTTGCCCTGGATGGAAAAATCGCTACGGTGCTTTTGCTCGTAAGCACGTTGACCTTGTACGTGAATGCGCAGTTTGCTAAGTCCGTGCGGCGCATCGGCGACCAGTTGCAGCAGCAGTTGGGGATCGGAACCGAACGGCTGAGCGATTTTTTGGCAGGCTTGCCCGTCGTCAAAATGTTTCATTTACATAACGTCGTGACTGCCCGCTATACGAAAGCCAATGAAGAAGTGGCTTCGTCGGCCATCAAGCAAGGGCATAAGCACGCGCTGCTGGAAGGGACCAACTTTTTCATCCAGTTTGTCAGCTTCGGCGGAATGCTTGTGGTTGGCATCATGCTGGTCGCCAAACAAATGATCGGACTCGGCGTACTGGTCGCCATGATTCAGCAGCAAATGCTTGTGACACTGGCCTTTTTGCAGCTCGGTCATGTCATCACGACGTTGCAAGGCTCGCTCGCGGGCGCTTCGCGGATCGTCGGGTTTCTCCAGGAGCCGCTCGAACCGGACCAGTACCCGCTCCGTTTCGCCCACGCCGATGATAGCGACAGCATGCTGAAAATGGAGCAGGTCGTCTTCGGATACACCGCCGACACAAAAGTGCTCGATGGAGTATCGCTGCACATCGGACGCGGCCAAATGGCTGCGCTCGTCGGGACGAGCGGCGGCGGCAAAAGTACGGTCATGAAGCTTTTGCTAGGCTATTACCCGCCTGCAGCCGGCTCGCTTTTTCTGATGGGAAAACCGCTCGGACAATACTCGATTGCCGAACTGAGAAGCCTGGTTGCCTACGTGCCGCAGGACGCCTTTTTGTTCGAAGGGACGATTGCAGAAAACATCCGCTACGGTTGCCAGGACGCCACGGAAGAAGATGTCGTGAGAGCGTGCAAAGCGGCCTACGCTCACGATTTCATCCTGGAGCTGCCGGACGGATATCAGACGAGAACGGGCGAGCGGGGCGCGAAGCTGTCGGGGGGACAGCGTCAGCGCATCGCGATTGCCAGAGCGATCCTGAAAAATGCGCCGATTTTGTTGCTCGATGAAGCAACCTCTGCGCTGGATGCGGAATCGGAGTATTGGGTGCAGCAAGCATTGGCGGCTCTCATGCAGGAAAAAACGGTTCTGGTCATCGCGCATCGCCTGTCGACCGTCGAGCATGCGGACATCATTTACGTGCTGCACGAAGGAAAAGTCGTGGAACAGGGGCGGCATGCGGAGTTGCTTGCTCAAAACGGTTTGTACGCCAGCATGTATGAAGTCCAGCAGCGAAAAGACCTACCTGCGCGCGAATGGTCACAGAGCAGCGCCGGCCTCGCATAGCCGTGTTTGGCAACGGGCTACGCTTTTAGGAATCAGGAAAGATGGGGGAAAGAGATGAAGCTGTTTTGCTTTCCGTACGCAGGCGGACTTCCTGGCATCTATTACAGTTGGAAGTCGAGACTTCCGCCCACGTTTTTGGAAATCGACCCGTTTGAGGTGCGCCCGCACCCTCCCCAGCAAAAGCAGGATACGTTCTTGCCAACCTGCTTTTACGAGCTGCTGGAGGACGTGTGCGAACGAATCACGCCCGCGCTTCACGAGACACGGTTTGCCTTTTTCGGCCACAGTATGGGCGGTCTCGTCGCTTTTGAGCTGACGCGAAAGCTGATGCAAAAGGGAGCGCCGTTGCCCGAGCACTTGTTTTTGTCCGCCTCGCGTGTACCGCATGCGTATCACAAGCTCGTAAAGACGTACAACCTGCCGCACGCCGAGTTCGTCGAAGCGTTGCGCAAGCTCGGCGGCACACCAGAAGACGTCTTGGAAAATCCGGAGCTGCTGGAGCTGTTTTTGCCGATCTTGCAGGCCGATTTTCAAGCGGTGCAGACGTATGAAATGAATCCCGCCCTTCCACGCCAAGTGCCTGTGAACATGACGGTGCTGTACGGTACGGAGGATTCGATTGAACCCGAAGATATTTGGACCTGGCGCGACTACTGCGAGCGGGCATGTCGCTTTTACCCGGTGTCTGGCGGTCATTTCTTCCTGCTCCAGC
This sequence comes from Brevibacillus sp. NSP2.1, assembly GCF_000470975.2. Classification (NCBI taxonomy): domain Bacteria; kingdom Bacillati; phylum Bacillota; class Bacilli; order Caryophanales; family Paenibacillaceae; genus Brevibacillus; species Brevibacillus sp. NSP2.1. Next base: position 2,868,777 of record NZ_CP048274.1, read on the forward strand.
AAACCGGCCCGATCCTCGAAATCATTCAACATGCGCTGAACGAAGAAACCATGGTGCCAATCCATCCCTCTTTCTAGCAAAGCGGGGTGGCACAATATAAATCCTATCTGAAAAGGTTGGTGTTACGATGAAAACGCAAAAAGCTTTGTCCCGCATGCTGGCAGCCGCTACGTTAACGACGGTACTGGTCTGCCCCACTGTCGCAAGCGCAGCGGCTCCTGCTCCGATGCTGCATGACGACAACCCGAACGGCCATTTTGGGGACTGGTACACGGGTGCAATTCCTCCCAACGTCTCCAATGACAAACCCGTGATTCTCTTTGTGCAAGGCTTGCACTCTACCTACAAAACATGGTACACGGAAGACGGATTTTACGATGCGGCCTATAACGCCGGGTATCGTACCGCTTTTGTCCAGTTGAAGGACGCAGATGGCACTGGCGGAAACATGTGGACAAACGGTGCGAAGCTCGCCGAAGTAATCAAAAAAGTGGCAAATTATTACGGCGTTTCGAAAATCAATGTCATTGCGCATTCCAAAGGCGGCATTGACACACAGACCGCGCTCGTCCACTACGGGGCACATCCGTACGTAAACGTGGTCCATCAGTTGTCTACCCCGAACAAAGGGTCAGAACTGGCGGACCTGGCATACAGCAACTGGGCAGGGTGGCTCGCGGATATTCTCGGCAAAAAAGACGATGCCGTGTACTCCTTGCAAACGTCATACATGGCGAATTTCCGTTCCCAGACCGACAACCGTAGCGAAAACGGTTACACGACCACTTACATGTCTGCCGGAACAGGCGACGATGGCTTGTTTAGCGCCACGTGGTTTGCCCATGCCGTTCTTCCCGGCGAAGACGATGGCGCTGTTTCCGTAGATTCGGCTCTCGGCTTGCCTTACGGGATCAAGAGCTTTACGAAAAACATTTCCCACGGGCAAATCGCGAAAGCTTCGCACACGTGGAACCTGGTCGAGCCGAAACTGAAAAAAGCATCCACTGCCCCTCGCGAACAGCCGAACAAAGTAAGCAAAACCAAAACGAAAGCTTCTGCCGCAGAAGAAAGCTCCTTCATTTTGCGCGGCGGCGAAGTGGAGGACAAGGTATTTGAAACGTTTTTCCTGGAGAGCGGCATTGACAAGCTGAACCTCGACACGATGACTGCCTCGAAAGATACGAAGGTGACATTGATTAGCCCGTCTGGCCAGGAGTATGAGGCAGATTTGAGCAAAAAGAGCAACGCAGAGGACGAACCTCCGATTTTCAGCGATGCCGTTCATCATTTCATTGAAGTCGACGAGCCTGAAGCGGGGGAATGGACGCTTGAGGTAGAGGGCGAAGACGATGCGTTCTTCATGGTCGCTTCGATTGAAGGCGGCGAGCGGGCCAAGGTAAAAGCAAGCAAAAAAGTATTCCAGCAGGGCGACAAAGCGAAAATTTCCGTCGAGCTGGGCAACAACGAAATTGATCCGTCCTTGCTGCAAAAAGCAAATGTGACGCGCTCGCTCAACGGCAAAAAGGCGAGTGTGCTCGACCAGGTGAAGTTTGCCATCAAGGGCGAAGAGCTGACTGGCAATTTTACGGTCCCAACCAAGCCGGGCGTGTACAATCTGTCTTTTGACGTAACGGGCATCAATGAAGACGGCGAGCCATTTACCCGTTCGATCAACTACAATTTTGCGGTAACCGATGACGATGGTGAGTTAGAGAAATAAGCTGCGGCAAACGATGGACGACCCTTTTTACAGGGTCGTTTTTTTCTGTGTCGGCCTTCTCTTCCCGGGGAGAAAAAGCATGTCCGGCTCGACTATGGATGCACGAGGAATGGTACAATGGGAAGATGAGTCAGAAACTACCAGTAGCGGGAGGGTGTTACGCATGAGCGAACCGAATCAGGAGTATATCGTCATCTCGGGTGCGCGGGAAAACAATCTCAAAAACGTATCGTTGCGCATTCCCAAACGGAAGATTACGATTTTCACCGGGGTATCCGGGTCCGGCAAATCTTCCATCGTGTTCGATACGATTGCCGCAGAATCGACGCGCTTGCTGAATGAGAACTTCAGCATGTTCGTGCGCAATTTCCTGCCGCGCTATCCGCAGCCGGATGCAGACGCAATCGAAAACTTGAGTATGGCTGTCATCGTCGACCAGAAGCGGCTGGGCGGCGGTTCGCATTCCACGATGGGCACGATTACCGATATTTCTCCCATTCTCCGCCTGCTTTTTTCGAGGGTGGGGCAGCCGTATGTCGGACAAGCGCATATGTTTTCGTTTAACGATCCGCAAGGGATGTGCCCGGAGTGCAACGGGATCGGCCGCAAATTGGGCGTCGATATGAGCAAGGCGATCGACATGTCCAAGTCGCTGAACGAAGGGGCGATCATGCTGCCGGACTATAAAGTAGATAGCTGGGATTGGACGTTGGTCGTGCAGTCAGGCTCGTTTGACCCGGACAAAAAGCTGCGCGATTACTCGGCGGAGGAACTTGAGCAACTGCTGTACGGCAAAGCGAGGAAAGTGAAGCTGGACTTCGCCGGAAAGGCGACGAACATTACCGTGGAAGGCGTCATCGAGAAGTTCACCAACAAGTACATCAAGCAGGACGTGAAAACGAAGTCCGAACGCACCCAAAAAGCGGTCGCCCCGTACATTATCGAAGGGCCATGCCCTAGTTGCCGCGGCGCAAGGCTCAGCCAGGCCGCGCTCAGTTGCAAAATCAACGGGCGCAACATCGCGGACATGTCTGCCATGGAGGTCGGCCAGCTCATCCGCGTCATCCGGGAAATTGACGACGCCACCGCCGCCCCGATCGTCAAGTCGCTGACAGAGCGGCTGCAGCATCTGGTCGATATCGGGCTGGACTACTTGACGCTGGACCGGGAGACCGATACGCTGTCCGGCGGCGAGTCGCAGCGCGTCAAGATGGTCAAGCATTTGAGCGGCAGTCTGGTGGATGTCACTTACATTTTCGATGAGCCGAGCGTTGGCTTGCACCCGCGCGATGTCCATCGGTTAAACGGCTTGCTGCAAAAGCTGCGCGACAAAGGCAATACCGTCATCGTCGTCGAGCATGACCCGGATGTCATCAAGGTAGCCGACCATATCGTCGACGTCGGGCCTCACGCGGGCAGCCGCGGCGGCAACATCATGTACGAAGGCAGCTTCCAGGGTCTGCTGGAGTCAGGCACCCTGACAGGCACGCACATGAAGCGGCCGCTGCAGTTGAAGCAAGATTGCAGGCAGCCGTCCGGCAATCTTTCCATTAAAGAAGCTACTTTGCACAATTTGCAAAACGTGAGTGTGGACATTCCCACAGGCGTGCTGACAGTCGTGACGGGTGTCGCCGGCTCAGGCAAAAGCACGCTCATTAACGAAGTATTCCTCCGCCAGCATCCGGACGCCATCGTCATCGACCAGTCGGCAGTAGGCGTGTCGACGCGCTCGAATCCCGCCACCTACACAGGGATTATGGACGATGTGCGCAAGGCGTTTGCTTCCGCGAACAAGGTCAATCAAAGCTTGTTCAGCTTCAACTCCAAAGGCGCTTGCGAGAACTGCCAGGGGCTCGGGGTCGTGTACACAGACCTGGCCTTCCTTGAGAGCGTGAAGCTGCCGTGCGAAGTATGCGGCGGCAAGCGGTTCAAGGAAGAGGTGCTCGACTACAAGCTGAACGGCAAGTCTATCGCAGATGTACTGGAAATGACAGTGGAGCAGGCGTTGGACTTTTTCGAGCTAAAAGAAGTCGTCCGCAAGCTGCAGGCGCTAAGCGATGTGGGGCTGAACTACATTACGCTCGGCCAGCCGCTCAGCACGCTCTCGGGCGGGGAATGCCAGCGCATCAAGCTGGCCAGCGAGCTGCATAAAAAGGGCAGCATTTACGTCATGGACGAGCCGACGACAGGACTGCACATGTCAGATATCGGCCACCTTTTGGAGATCATGAACCGCCTCGTGGATGCGGGCAATACCGTGATCGTCATCGAGCACAACCTCGAAGTCATCAGCCAGGCGGACTGGATCATCGACATGGGGCCGGACGGTGGGAGCAAAGGCGGCCAGGTTGTGTTTGAGGGCACACCGTCGCAGATCGTCCATGCGGAGCAGTCGATCACGGGGAAGTATTTGCGGTAAGGCGGAGATGAGGGAGCTTTCATCCATCGTAAAAAAACTAGCTCAGATAGCCACAGGTTTCTAATGTTTTGTCAAACAGTCATGAAAAGGAGAGCTTATATCATGCCAGACAAGCAAAAGACAATCCCGGACAACACGGCGGTGCGAGTCGCATTGTGGCGGGCATTGCACGTCCGGCTCGACTCCGCACCACATGTGCTTGCAGACGAAGTTGGCCTGCAACTGGCGAACCCGGACGCCGATTGGCGCCAGCGCCCCGATATGGACCCGCAGTTCTCGCGCAGCTTCCGGGCGTCTATCGTAGCTCGTGCCCGCTTCGTGGAGGATCTCGTCAGCGAACAAGCCGATCAGGGCGTCACGCAATACGTTATTCTCGGTGCAGGTCTGGACACTTTTGCCCAGCGTCGCCCGGAGATCGCCGCGAACATCCGCGTCTTCGAAATTGACCAGCCCGAGACACAGGCATGGAAGCGGCAGCGGCTGCTGGACCTTGGCTTTGGTATCCCGGAATGGCTGCGGTTCGTCCCGGTAGACTTCGAGGCAGACCAGTCCTGGCTGGAGCAGCTTAAGGCTGCCGGCTTCGACCCGAGCCGCCCGGCTGTGGTCGCCTCGACTGGCGTTACCCAGTACCTCACAAAAGACGCCATTGCCGCCACTTTGCGCCAGGTAGCGACGCTCGAACCTGGCTCCACGCTGGCGATGACGTTCCTTTTGCCGATGGAGGCCACAGCTCCCGAGGTCCGTTCCGGATTTGCCACATCCGCAAAGGGCGCGCGTGCAAGCGGAACCCCGTTCATCAGCTTTTTCACGCCGCCGGAAATGCTAGCTTTGGCCCGCGCGGCCGGGTTCCGGGAAGTTCAGCACGTGTCTGCAAGCGAGCTTGACCAGCGGTATTTTAGCGGTCGAGCAGATGGGCTGCGGTTGCCTAGTGGAGAGGAGTTTCTTCTAGCGAGTACTTAGGTTAGGCTGTTGGGAAAATGTGCGAGTCGGCTGCACCGTGCAGGGAGATACATCTGCACTTTTTCCTTTGCCAAAAGCAAGGTGTAGGATAAATACCTATGCCTTGCTTTTTGATTTCACCTTTTTGGCTCGCAGGAAAAGCATGCGCTTGCCGCAATGCGATATTTGTCCCGCGATAGCAGGAGCGCACAAAGGGCTAAAGATGTTGCGCGGCGACGTTTTGTTCCGCCTCTGGAAACAACTGCACATCGAGCTGGTCATGTTATAATTACTCTTGGCCACCGATTTTTTCTGGCAACGTACATGCAAGGGCTATCTCCAAATGGACCAGTTCGTTCAATGTAATCAAATTGGCGAACGGGCGCATGTGCAAATGTTTGCTCAAACCAACCAATTATCCTTTCATTTGTAATTAGTTCTATATCTACAATCAGAAGTTTGGTATTCCGCAAAAAAGTGTGCCTCTTCCTTACTTTGTTTCATCATACCGGAATCTACTGACTATTGTCATAATTGTCAAATAGGAGAGTTGTATTCCGTTTTCCACGAGCAGTCAAGCTTTTTGGGGGAAATTTTTACGCCGATCTTTTCCGTTTTTGCAGTTGTCGAGGCGGCAAGACAAGAGATCACGAGGGCCAAGGTTTCGGGTGTTTATCAAACCGTCATTTTCAGCGCTATCCGCTTAAACTCCTGAGCGGAAAGGCAATCCGGCAAAAGCGACGCCAAACCGAGGGAGCCGAACAGGGGAGAGAGGAGCATCAAACAACCAGGTGGAGGAGTCCGTTGCGAGGATTAGAGTTACTAACCATCAGCCAAGAGCAAGGGGGGCAATTCGGGAAGTCGAATTTTATTTGAAGCTGGGGGCAAAATGCCAACCCGTGGTGAGGGACACGAACATCAAACAAAAATGATTAGATTTTGATTCAATGATGAGCGAAACTCATTTCGTTTTCCTTTCAGTTCATAAAACAGCCATTTCATGAACTGAAAGGAAAAATTGAAACTTTGACTGTGGAGGGCTACTACTTGGTTCTTCTGACGTCGACAAAAAGCATTACTGACAACTGTTTATCGTTACTGACAATTTCTCATAACTTACAACACGCTATTAACATGCAATCCCATTGCGAATCTGGATATAGCATCAAACTAAGCAAAATCTATGGACGGAACCATAAATTTAAGCCATACGCAGTTATTGGAGCTGCTGCTGCATACTTAACACACTTAAATCGTACATAATCAGCACACATCATCCAGCGTAACCACACCCATGCATTTCTTGCTCTTTTTATAAGTTTACATAATATATATTATCGGACTCAAAATAAAATGGAGAAAGCAGCAGTTAGATGCGCTAACCTATTGCCTGTTTGCGTTACAAGAGCTACACAACTTGGATTGGCTACTAGCCGACGAACTTAGAGTTCCTGCATAGATGAGTCTTAAACCACCAGACACCACACGAATTATTTGCAACGTCCAAACGTCCAGTTCATCTAATACGATTAATACGATGCGTTTCCACGAATCGACCTTATCAGCACAGATGCAAATCAACAGCGACACATAACAAGCGATCGCCAACTGCGCATTTGCGCATTGCGGATTAAGCAACGTAATCAGCAGCAAACAGCAAACTTCGCAAACTTAACATTAACTTCAATGAACAAACCTCAATATCCGTTATCATCCGTTATCCGTTAGCAACCTGCATACATCAGTTAACATACGCTCAGACGAAATTTTCATTTGACAAAAATGACAAAAAGCATGTTCTGACAATAAGCCACATCAGCAACCTTCCACCAAACTCGACCATTCCCTTCAGATACTCGCACTCGGGTCCCACATTCGGCGCGCGGTATTTTCGCTGCCTGAAAACGGTCAGTAGACCACATGCGATGCGAAAAAGCTCCAGTCAAAATTCACTATAAAGTAACTTTTTAAGTATTATATAAAATTGTATTTACATTTATTGGAAATTATTATATAGTATAATCGAGATCACTATACCTAAAAATTCAAATTCACCCACCTGGAGGTCCCGACATGACGAAAAGCAAAACAAACTCGACGGCAACCGCCACCCGTTCCCAAAAACGCTCCTACGAAGACACCTTGAACAACCTGGCCCACTACCTGAAAAAAGAAGCCAAGAAAAAGTAAACATAAAAGAGTGCCCAAAAATAGCGGCACTCTGTTTTGACGTATATGAACTATGAACATTCCTTCCCCTTCGCCCTATCCTTCGCTTCCCTTCTCCAGATCAGAAGATATGAAGATATAAAGATAAGACTCCAAGAGGACTCCCACCTTACTCTCCTTCTTGCCCTTCCATCCAATCCACCAAATAAAAATCCGTCAACAGCCGAACGATTTGCCCGTCTGCGTCATAGCCGATATAGCTCGCGTAGCTGCCATCGCCCCAGCCGCTGGAAAACATCGCGATGTTGCACCCATCCCCCATATCTTTGACGAGCCAGCTTCTCGTATGCTTGTACGTCTGATCCATTTCCGCCATCAACGCCTCGGAAAATGCCTCATCCTGCTCCAAACGGCTCTCCAGGCGCTTGCACGCCTTTTCGTCCATAAAAGCGCCCGTTCCGGCGTCCACGCCGTAGCCGAAAAACTCATTGGCGGCGAGCTGCGTCACATCGGAATTTTCCCAGACAGCCATTTTCCAGCTAGCGACCGGCCTGTCGGCAAAAACGATCCGGGCCAGCGCGACGCGCTCATCCGGCTCCATTTCCCCTTGTGTCGCACCTGCCGCGTCCAAAGGCGTTACCTGGGCGATCGCAAGCTGCACCGGAAACGAGCCTGTCGGAAATGTTTCGGTAAACGGCTCGGTTTCAAACATGACGAGCGGATCGTTAGCGACGATTTTTCCCGTTGGCACCTGCAACTGGCCAATCTCCTGGGGCACCAGGCGGTATTCGTAGTTATGCTGCTCCGTGCGGAAGCCTTCTGTAAACGCTGTTTCGAAAAAATCCGGGTAATGCTGTCTCAAGCTTCATTCCTCCCAGCAAAGCGATATAGTGAGCGACAGAATGGAAGCAACCCACTGTCACGTGTTGCCAGCGGGTTGTCAGTCTTCGCGATGGTTATTTGGTTAAGGCTGCGTCCAGCGCCACTTCAATCATTTCGTTGAAAGTCGTTTGACGCTCCTCGGCCGTCGTTTCTTCCCCGGTCAAGATATGGTCGCTTACTGTCAAAATGGACAAGGCGTTGCGCTTGTACTTGGCAGCGAGCGTGTAGAGCGCGGAAGACTCCATTTCTACGGCGAGCACCTGGTAGCCGGCCAGCTTTTTGTACAGGTCAAAATTCTCGCGGTAGAAGCTGTCGCTTGTGAAAATATTGCCGACCTTCACTGACAGGTTGCGCTCGGAAGCGACTTGGTAAGCTTTGTGCAGCAGGTCGAAGCTTGCTGTCGGGGCAAAGTCAATCTGGTTGAACAGCAGGCGATTGACTTGCGAATCAGAAGAAGCGCTCATCGCAATGATGACGTCGCGCACCTTGATGTCCTCCTGGATCGCTCCGCACGTGCCGACGCGAATCAGGTTTTGCACGCCGTAAGATTCCATCAGCTCGTTGACGTAGATCGAAATCGAAGGCACACCCATGCCTGTCCCTTGTACGGATACGCGCTTCCCTTTGTATGTACCTGTAAATCCGAGCATGCCGCGCACTTCGTTGTAGCATTCGGCACCTTCCAGGAAGGTCTCGGCAATGTATTTGGCCCGCAGCGGATCGCCTGGCAGCAAAATGGTGTCCGCAATTTGGCCTTGCTTGGCTCCGATATGTATGCTCATAATCGCTTGCTCCTTCGCTTTCAAAAAATTTCCTACCAGCTTATCGTACTACAAAAACCGAACGCTGCAAAATGAAAAATATAGAGCGATACTTGTCGCAGCATCGCTTGTTTGAGGTTTTTCACTTGTCCTTTGCTTGTGCTTGCCAAAGGGAGAGCGCTTCCAGATGATCTCCTAAGTCTGTCAGGGCGCTTGTGCTGTCTCTCGCCTGCTCTGTTTTTGCCGCTTTGGCAGAGACGCGCTCCTTCGCCGTGCGCACGGGGGTTACTCGCAGCTCTTTTTGCAGCGCGATCGCCTGGGCGACAGCCGGAACGAACAAATGATGCGCGCCAATCGACGCCGCGGCCTCCCGGGTCATGGCAAACGGAAGATCGCCCATCGACGAGCTGCCGAGCTCGCTTCGCTCGAGCAGGTTGTTCAGAAAACACTTCGCCAGCTCTACCGGATCTTGCCCAATTTTTTCGCTCGCAGGAAAAGCATGCGCTTGCCGCAACGCGATATCTGTACCGCGATAGCAGGAGCGGACAAAAAGCTGAAGCTGTTGCGCGGCGACGATCTGTTCCGCCCCCAGAAACAGCCACACATCTCCTGCCGCTTCGCGCGCGCCGATCGCCCGCCAGACGTCTTCCCCCAGCGCATACGGGTAGGCAAAAACGCGGAGGACGGGCGACGCCGAGTAAGCGAGCACATGCTCCAGTGACCGATCATGGCTGCCGTGCACGACGACGACAATCTCTAGCGGACAGAGCTTTTCTGCCTGCTTGAGCACCTTGACGATCGTGTCTTCGTCCTGCTCCACCCCGATGATAATGCTTAGTCTGTCCTGATTTTCCAATTTGTCCACATCGCTAATGCGACCGTTTTTTGCGACTTTGCGCCCTTTTGCGGGTTCTTTTGGGCCTTTCTTTCCGTTTGGCACCCCATTCATCCCCCTCCTTTTCGCGGGATTCCTGATAGAATACGGAACGCAAATGCAGCAGTCCAGGCGCTTGCACCAGGATGCGGTGCCGCTCTCCATCAGGCAAGGCGTCACGCACGTCTTTATCCTGCAGGAGCAGTTGAATCGCTTCGCCATGCTCCTGGAATATCAAAGCTTTCTTTTTGGCCAAAGGCTGATTCGCCGCTGACCTTTTCCGCGCTGCCTGGCCAGTCGAGCCAGATGTCACGAGCGTAATCGCCAGAGCCTTTTGCACAGCGCGGACGAGCGCAGCCGCCGGAACGTGCAAATGGTGCTGCCCGATCGCTTCCAGCGCTTTGCGGTTCAAGGCAAACGGAGCTTTTTCCAAGGAAGCGCTCCCGAGCTGCTTTTGCCCGAGCAGATGGTTCAATAGCGCATAGGCACAGCGCTCTGACGACAGCTTGCCTTTCGTCGTCAACACGCGGCCCCCTGCGGAGAGAACGAGGTCGTAGCCTTTCAGCAAGGCTGCGGTGTATTTTTTCAAGGAACCGAGAGGAAGCGTGATGCCTTCCTCCAAAAACAGCAGCACGTTTCCTTGAGCGTGCTGCGCCCCGATTGCCCGGCACTCGCTGGCCGTGGCCTGCTCGCTCGCCGGAACTACTTTGGCGCTCCACACGTATTCGCTGTCTGCCGCGTGCGGGGGCAAGCCTGCGCAGACGATTATCACTTCTGTAGCCAAAGCCACCTGTTTGGCGATGTGAACCAGTCGTTCCACATTCCTGGCTCCGCCATGGGTGGGGATAATGACGGACACGAGGCTTTGCGCATAGTTTTGAGAGTCCACTTCCCCTTCCCCCTCGCCAGAAAAGTAAAGCTATATCGGTAGTGTACGTACTGCTTGATCGTTTGGACACGGCTGCTATACCCGCGTCGCTCATACAAATCCGCATGCCAAAAAAACAGGACGGCGCTTTGCTCTCCGTCCTGTTTTTGATTTTGTCGGGTCGATCAATTGACACGGCGCTCCAGGTTGCGCTGCCGGACTCGGCGCATTCGCCGCGAGCGGGAAAACGTATAGCCGATCAAAAACAGATTCATTCCCAGCCAGGCGATCAAAAGCCCGTAACGCGCGTAGGAATGGCTGCTGTCGTCGTCCGCCGCGCCAAAGCCAAAAGCGGCGCTTGCTGCCTGCACGCGCTGCGCAGGCGGCTCGTGGCGCTCCAGCGGATACGTCATCGCCAGTTCTCCGGCGGACACCGAAAGCTGTCCGTCTGTGGTCAGCTCCACGAGCGGCTCGCTCCCGACCGGAACCGTGGCGTACAAGTCTTCCTTGGCCGTATAGCTCACCTGGTTTGTGTCGCCTGGAGCCGCAATGGCGGAATAGCGCTCGCCTTTTGCGGCGATCTGTTTCGTTTCGTATCCGTTCAGCCCGAAATCGAGCAGCTTGGTCACGTCTTTGTAGGCGTAATTGCCGGAAGCCGCTTTCATCGTGACCGCGATCATTTCCGTATCGCCGCGCTTGGCAGAGCCAACCAGCGTATGCATCGCCTGATCGGTAAAGCCGTTTTTAATCCCGGTCGCGCCGGGGTAATCGCGCAACAGCTTGTTGTGGTTGATAAGCTCCGACTTCCACTCTCTTCCGTCCCAGGGGAGGCGGTTCGTTCCGACGATCTCGCGGAAAATCGGGTTTTTCATCGCGTACTGCGCGATTTTCGCCATGTCGGCCGCCGTCGTATAGTGCTCCGGGTCGTGCAGGCCGTGCGCATTGGCAAAATGCGTTTCGGTCACGCCGACCTTTTCGACCAAAAACGCGTTCAATTCCTCGGCGAACTGCTCGGTGGACCCGCTCATATGCTCCGCAATCGCTGTCGCCGCATCGTTGCCGGAGTGCATGAGCAGGCCGTATTCCAGCTTGCGCAGCGAAACCTGCTCGCCTTCGCCCAAATAAACCCGGGTTCCCTCTTCATATCGGGCTTTTTTGGAAACCGTGACAACGTCGTCCGGATTTCCTTTTTCAATGGCGTAAATGCCAGTGGCAATTTTCGTAATGCTTGCAGGGTACAGCTTCACATGAGGGTTCTTTTCAAACAGGACTTGTCCCGTTGTCGCATCAATGAGGATGGCCGATTCGCCAAACAGCTCATTTGGTGTAATCGATGACGATCCCTCGGCAAAAGCCACAGGCACGTCAAGGTTGAAAATAACCGTGACCACAACGAGAAGGTACGTTAGTAGAAGACGCATGTTAGTCTATATCCTTTCCTTGCTTGTCGGGTGTTAACGTATGGCTTTTGGCTCCAGGAAGCTTCGCGAGTCTGCTATTTCAAGCGCTTTCCCAGCAAATCGTGAATCATTTTAAACTTGGGATTGTCTGCAAACGCCTCTTCAAAGCCGCTGACGTGCTCGCGGTACAGGGCTGCGGCGGACTCCACATCTTGTTTCACGTACAGCGAAAAAATTTCCTCCAGCTTTTCTTCCAAAGTCGAATCCACCTCGGCCGGCGTGAGGATTTCATGGCGCAGGTTGTTCATCAGCACGTCTAGCTGATGAGTAATGACCGAAGCCTCGTGCAGTTGCTGCATCACGTCGATTGGAATGTTTCCGGCGTATTTGTAGCGCAGCTCGTGCTCGTTTGTCGCCCAGAAGTTCATGCCGAGTGTACGAATTTGGATTTCACAAAAAAGGGTACGCTTTTCGCTCCCGTGATATACAGTGTAGGAAACGATCATATGGATGCTGCGATAGCCCGAATCTTTTGGCGTGGAGATATAGTCCTTGATGTCATGAATGACGATATCCTCCCGTTCCTGCAGCAACTGCTGAACTTCGCGGACGTCATCGACGTAGCGGCAGACTATGCGCAAGCCAGCGATGTCCTGGACTTCCTTCGCCACTTCGTCCTGCCAGTTGGCTTGCTGAAAATCGATTCCTTTCTCATTGGCTTTCTTGATGAGACTGTCCACTTTTTTGACCCGTCCCACCACGAACTCAATCGGAGAATAGCGGCCGCTTTTCAGAAAGCCGTACTTGATTCCTTTCAGTTTGAGCTTCAATTCCTCTACTGCCTGTTCATACGGTGCCAAGAAATGGACCATATTGTTCAAGACTTTGCTTGGCACATGGGTAACTCTCATGAAAACACCTCCAATTACTTCCAGAGGAAAGGTGATGCATCAAAAAACGGCTGCGGATTTACGTACGTATTGCCAATCAACATGCCGTAATGAAGGTGAGGGCCTGTGGAAAAACCTGTGGTGCCCATAAGCCCGATCACCTGTCCCTGTTTCACTTCCTGCCCGGTCGCAACCGCAAGCTTGGACAGATGCGCATAGATCGAAAAGACGTTCATGCCGTGGTCGATAATGATCGTGTTTCCGGTCAAATAGAGCGAGTCGGCCAAAACGACCTTGCCGTGGTTGCTCGCCCAGATCGGCGTTCCGGTTTTGTTCGCAATGTCAATCGCTGCGTGGCGGTTGGCGGGCACTCCGTTTACGACGCGCTGATAGCCAAAAGGTGTCGTCAATGTCCCTTTTGCCGGCATCGTAAACGGTTCGCTAAAGTACGGCGTCGCCTGGGAGCTTGCGCGAGCGGCGTTGATTTTCTTCTGATCCGCGTTGATCCGGGCCGTGTCCTGCCGCATCGCATTCATTTGCTTGCTGACGGTCAGCTTGTCCACGGCAAATTGCTTCGGCTGAACCGTCAAGGTTGCCGTGAGTTTTTTATCCGCTGATTGCACGTTGTAATCTCCCGGCTTCACGTCAAATGGAATCGGGATAAATCGGGCATACTCGTTAGAAGAGGGCTGCAAACGGTACGATCGCGAGAAGAGTGTAACCGTTTGAGGCTGTTTGCTGCGCACGAAAATGACATCACCGGGATACGTCCTGGCTGGCGTCACGCTAATCGATGGTTGCTGTTTCTCTACACTCGCGTAAGCGCCTTCCAGTACTTGGCTGCAAGCGGCCGTTCCGGACGTGAGCGTCAGGGCAACGACCGTCATCAAACTGACCATCGATTGAAACATAGGCATGCTCCCTCCCATTTTCTAGGACGTGTCTGAAAACTAAAGAAAATGTGGTATGATTTAGGAAAAACGAATGGAGCAACGAGCATGATTCAAAGACGGTACGAAATAAACGATGAACAGTGGGAACAAATTCAGGACATGTTCCCCCCCTATCGAACAGGACGTCCGTCCAAATTAAGTAATCGTACCATGTTTAATGCCATTCTTTGGATTGCCCGAAGTGGTGCGGCTTGGCGAGATTTGCCGGAAGAACTTTATGGTTCATGGAAAACGGTCTACAGTCGCTTCTGCAAGTGGAGAGATACCGGATTACTTGTCGCCATCTTCCAAGCTCTTCACGTAGAACCTGACTTTGAAAACTTGAGCATCGATTCTACATCGGTCAAAGCTCATCAACACAGTGCGGGTGCTAAAAAAACGCAGAAGGACACGAAGTAAATCAGCACATAGGCGTCAGCCGTGGCGGAAAGACAACCAAACTTCATACCGTCGTCGATGGATTAGGGAATCCCCTCGCTTTTCTTCTCACGGGGGGGCACGTCTATGATTCCGTTCCAGCGATCAATTTGCTTCAAGGGTTTGATCTTACGGGAAGCCATATTGTTGGTGACAAAGCCTACGGCTCAGAAGGCATTCGGCATTGGATTACGGCTAAGCAGGCAGCGTACACCATCCCGCCTAAAGCGAATAATAAAAATCCTTGGAAAGTGGATTGGTATCGCTATAAAGAACGGCACTTGGTGGAGTGCTTCTTCAATAAAATCAAACATTTTCGACGAATCGCTACTCGTTACGACAAGCTGGCCAAATCATTCCTAGCGTTTGTATATGTCGCGTCCATCTTTAAACTAACTCAATAATGAGTTTTCAGACACATCCTAGTATAACAAAACAGGCTTTGAAAGGAAAAAGAAAAAGAAGGCTATCCGACTAGCCTTCTCCAATCCATTGCAGCGCGCCCTACAGTTTTTTCGTGTAATCAGCCATCATGTCCATGATCGACTGCACGCCTGTCAGCATTTCGCTGGCTCGTTTTGTTTTTTGCGAGATGTTGTCAAAATCGAGGCGCCCTCTTTTGCGGTCATTCCAACGCTTGAACAATTCTTCGGCCATGCCGGGATTGCTGCGGACGGCCCGGACGCGCATGGAGTCTTCCACGACCCACGCTTCGAATTCAGGATTTTCCCGCAGAAGCTTTTTCACTTCTTTTTTCTTCATCGTCGAAACGTCACTCCTTTCGCGTGTACAACCAAAATAGAGAGCTGTTCGTTACACCATATGACTAGTCCGCGAATGTGCTTGTGTGTTTGCACCCTGTCAAAAAGAAAGGGCTGCAAGCCAAAACAAGAAAGGCCCCGTGCAAGGGACCTTTCTTCATCCAACTATTTACTTGTCAAAAGCTTGTGCTTAGCGGCCAGCCATTTGTTGCTCAGCGAAGCTTACCAGACGCTTGGTGATTTCGCCACCAACAGATCCGTTTTGGCGGGAAGTAGTGTCTGGGCCGAGATTTACACCAAATTCAGATGCAATCTCATACTTCAGTTGATCCAGAGCTTGGTTCGCTTGAGGAACTACCAGGTTGTTGCTGCTTCCGTTGTTGTTAGCCATGATTGATTCCTCCTGACGCGTTTTTTTCTCCCGGGACGGATTTGAACCGCCTGCTTCTTCGCCTCCCACCGACTGAGACCGGAAGATGATTTTGAGGTCCAAGAGGCGGTGGTTCAACCTCTTGTGCTACTATCATCCCACGAGATCCTAAGTCCATACGCCTTTTGCAAATGTAAAATCTGTCAAAGCTGTCCCCCTGCTTTATGCTATAATGAGGCGTAAAGTTTGGAGCTGAGAGGAGTCACCATTTGTGAATGAAACAGGGAAAGTACTGCTCATCGATGGCATGAGCTTTTTATTTCGCGCCTTTTACGGGTCTGCCTGGGGCGGCGCTTATCGGCAAACGTCCACAGGCGTCTACACGAATGCGGTCTACGGCTTTACGAAAATGATGCTGGACTACGCCGAGTTGGTTCGCCCGACCCACCTGATGGTCGGCTGGGACGTCGCGTCACGCGAGTCGCTCGTGCGCAGCCAGTGGTTTGACGGCTACAAATCCAATCGCACGGCGCCGCCGGACGAGCTGATTCCGCAGTTCGAGCTGGTCAAGGAAATCACCGCTGCCTTTTCCGTGCCGAACCTGGGCTGTCCGGGTTACGAAGGCGACGACGTTTTGGGGACGCTGTCCACGCGCCTCGCCGCAGATGGCCATGAGATCGTCATCGCGACGGGCGACTACGACAGCTTGCAGTTGGTCGATGAAAACGTCAGCGTCAAAATCTTGAAAAACGGCGGCAAGCACGAACATTACGACCCGGCGAGCCTGCGAGCCCTGCGCGGCATCGCTCCGGAACAGGTCGTAGATGTCAAAGCGCTCATGGGTGACACGTCAGACTGTATTCCAGGCTGCCCGGGCATCGGGGAAAAGACGGCGACCAAGCTGATTACCGAGCACGGCAATCTGGACAACCTGTACGACAACTTGACGAGCTGCACGCCGAAAATGCGCAGCAAGCTGGAAGAGCATCGCGAGCAGGTGTACTTAAGCCAGAAGCTGGCGACGATCATTCGCGATGTGCCTGTCGAGTTTTCCATGGAGGAAGCCGTGTGGGCTTACGATCCGGAAACGGTTTTGAACAAATTTGACGAGCTTGAATTTGGCCGCAGCCTGGCGACAAGGGTCGGCTAACGCAAAAAGACACGAAGATCCCTTCCCCTTTTCGCGAGAAAAAGGGGAACCGGGATGTCTCTTTATTAGGGCAGTAGCAGCCTTACTGACACTACCCGCAAAGTAGCAGAAATTATGTCGGAAACTTACTATTTATATTCAAACGGTGCAACGGTGATTGCCAGCTTTGAAGTGACGAAGTTTGTGAGGTGATAAATTTACTGTTGGCCCGATTATTCGGAGTATTTGCCGAATTTTACGGATTCCCCGATCCGTATTTTTTTCCAGGAGGATTCAAATAGCTCCGTATCTGGCAGTAATGAAAATCGATATCCGTCAGTTTAATGTTGATTAATTCACTGACTCGGACACGGTCTACATGAGTGTTTTCGCGATCATCATGTCTTGAAAATTTTTTATTTTTGAGCGTCAAATTCCGACAAATTTCCTCTTTGGAAATTTGTTATAGTAAATATTGGATAAAACATCCTCTATAGGTAAGGAGTGGTAAATTTGTCAAAAAATTATTTAAGGCATCGTTAGTATCTATGCTATCTGTCGGTATTTCTGTTAGTTCTCTGTTTTTTAGCTCGCCTATTCAAGCAAAACAAAATCCATCAACATCTGATGAACTCCTTCAATATGCAAACGAACAAAATGTCAACATTTTATTGTACGATGAAAATGGAAAAATTGATAAGGAATTTCATGTGGATGGACTTGAGGTCACCTATAAATACAAAAATGGAAAAATGATAGAATCTGAAGACAACAAAGGCAGAAAACAAAAATATGTGAAACGGGACAACTACGTAGAAGTGACTGAATATGAGAACGGGAAAGAACTTTTTAAACACGCCCTTTCTAGGACGTGTCTGAAAACTAAAGAAAATGTGGTATGATTTAGGAAAAACGAATGGAGCAACGAGCATGATTCAAAGACGGTACGAAATAAACGATGAACAGTGGGAACAAATTCAGGACATGTTCCCCCCCTATCGAACAGGACGTCCGTCCAAATTAAGTAATCGTACCATGTTTAATGCCATTCTTTGGATTGCCCGAAGTGGTGCGGCTTGGCGAGATTTGCCGGAAGAACGTTATGGTTCATGGAAAACGGTCTACAGTCGCTTCTGCAAGTGGAGAGATACCGGATTACTTGTCGCCATCTTCCAAGCTCTTCACGTAGAACCTGACTTTGAAAACTTGAGCATCGATTCTACATCGGTCAAAGCTCATCAACACAGTGCGGGTGCTAAAAAAACGCAGAAGGACACGAAGTAAATCAGCACATAGGCGTCAGCCGTGGCGGAAAGACAACCAAACTTCATACCGTCGTCGATGGATTAGGGAATCCCCTCGCTTTTCTTCTCACGGGGGGGCACGTCTATGATTCCGTTCCAGCGATCAATTTGCTTCAAGGGTTTGATCTTACGGGAAGCCATATTGTTGGTGACAAAGCCTACGGCTCAGAAGGCATTCGGCATTGGATTACGGCTAAGCAGGCAGCGTACACCATCCCGCCTAAAGCGAATAATAAAAATCCTTGGAAAGTGGATTGGTACCGCTATAAAGAACGGCACTTGGTGGAGTGCTTCTTCAATAAAATCAAACATTTTCGACGAATCGCTACTCGTTACGACAAGCTGGCCAAATCATTCCTAGCGTTTGTATATGTCGCGTCCATCTTTAAACTAACTCAATAATGAGTTTTCAGACACATCCTAGTAATGATTTGAAATTTCCTGAAGTCAAGACTAATGATCACGAGAATCTTGAGAAGGAAAAGATGGAAGAGGGTAATAAGAAGGGAGCAGAGAGTGATTTAAGGTCCATAGGCATCGAAAGTACTACTACATATGAGGATTACTATGTCAACGGCGTTCTAATGAACAATCTAGTTCCGGGTTCATGCCCTTGTTCATCAGGATCCGATAAGTTCATTAACTATAGTTCTATGACAGAGAGTGAGATCCAATCATTCTTTCAGAATAAAAACTCTATTTTGAAAGATCCGGTGCAAATTTGGAGAAGAGATTCTAACGGGAATGTTTACAATACCAACAAAACAATCCTTCCGTCCAAAGCAATTTACAATGCTGCACAGACACACAGAATGAATCCAAAGGTGGTTATTGCAACCCTTCAAAAAGAACAATCTCTTGTTTCTGCAGCACCTGGTAGTGTCAGCTACTCATCTCGCCGATTCTACTATGCTATGGGTTATGGTGCAACGGATGGCGGAGATCTGAATGGAACAAGCGGATTTGATATCCAGATTGACAAAGGAACTAAACTATTCAAGGATCTATGGTATAACTCCCCTACTGAGACTTACCCAATCTTATTCAACAACATCAACTACGGAAAAACGGTAACCTCTAATGGGGTCACGTACAAAAACTACATCTGGGTAAAAAATTATGGAACATGGGCGCTTTACAAATACACTCCACATGCACTGGATATAAACTATCTCCCTACTATTACAGGAGGGAACTATTCCTTCCAAAGCATCTTCAAATCATACTGGGGGACTGACTGGGATTAATTTTTTCAAAAGAAAAAAGCAAACCCCTCGTTCCAATTGGAACGAGGGGTTTTTCTAAAAATGAAGGAGGCGAGGGATTATGAATCATAGGCTAATACTTCTCATCATGACATTGACGATTATTTTTTTCTTATGGGGTTGTTCTTCAAAGGAAAAAACCATGACAAATGATCAAACCCACGAGTCTTTAGTAAGCGACTTTACTGCAGAAAATCTGCATTCGATAGGAGTGTCAGAATATCGCTTGGATTCGTTGCCATATAAAGCTCAACCAGAGTTCTTAGTTTTCCTATCGGAAGAAGAAGAAAAAAAAAGAATATTACGTTGGATGGAAACAGCTAAGAATAAAACAGACATATCTCAGGCCAAAATCCAAAAAATATATGTATTACAATTTCAATATCAAATTGGAGAACAAGTAGTGGATAGTAAATACTTAGCCTACGTTGAGGATAGCAACGGGGCATTTTATGTAAAACCTTTTGAAAAAATGGTGCCGGAGCTAAACCTGGAAAAGTTTACAGAGAAAGATATCGATTCAATTATGAAGATACTGGGAATAGATAACTGGTATATAGTTGAAAAAGCACCATTATAGTGTGAAGTGCACCCCTTAGAATAGACATTGGAAAAACCCCTAGGGAAATCCGATGTAATTTTAGGGGGTGCATTTTTATGGCAATCAAAGGTCAGAAGTTTCAGTCGTATCCAGAATCCTTGAGTTTGGCGTTTCAAGAAGTGGATACTATTCTTACCTGAAACGGAAAAATACAGATCGGGACAAGTCGTTGAAAGACCTCATCCAGGATGTGTATCCAAGAAGAACGCTTCGTCTCGTATATTTTCAGGATCTTCATACGTCTTGTTGACAAGTTCAAACTTTCTCTTGGCTAACGGTAGGCGTTCGCCAGCCCCCGTTCGGACTTTCACCCTAGAGATGACGCCCATGCTGGGCGTACAACCAAGAGAAACCCCAAAAACAAGGGGTTTCTCATCAGCCTGGGGCTATCCCAAGGGATAGCCTCTTTCTGTTGCTGTTGGGAACAAGTCTGCGCGGCCTGTCAGCGCAAGGCACGCGTGGCACGCTTTTTCGTTGGCGACTGGTGCGCGGTCGAGACGCCAAATACGTCGAGCAACAGCCCCGTATTTTCCGCCCCTTCCGTTTCCCAGCTCGTCGCGAAGCGCACGCGGTGGGAGATGCCTAGCAGGTCGTACGTTTGCACGAGATGCTGCCGGGCCGAGCCGACGATCAGACTGTGCAGGCGGACTTGTTTCTTTTGCCCGAGCGCGACCAGCTTTTCTTGCACGTATGGCGAGATTCCGCCCACGCCGTCGGTCACCATCACCAGATCGGCAGCTTGCCACGTTTTTTCCGTCTCGACCAGCTCCATCGCTCGCTTCATCGGCGCATCAAAATGCGTCCCGCCGCCAAACGCCATTTGCGCCAGGCCGTAAAACGCCCCCCAGTCCGGCTTCTTGTGATACAGAGGCTGCTCTCTTAGCTCTCCTTTTGCCCCGAACAAGATCAGCACGAAATCGCGCTTTTCGAGCATGGACAGCGCCGCAAACGTCATGATGAAAATTTGCGCCAGCCGCAGCTTTGCCCCGCGCATGGAGTGCGAAGTGTCGAGCATGCAAATGACCGGGCCTTTTGGCGGTTCCTCTACCCAGCCGGACGTATCGTACGTCATCAGCTTTTGCTCCAGCCATTTCAGCATGAAGTAATGTTCGTAGTCCGGATCGGCGAGCAGCACGGCCTCGCCCGGCAGCATGTGGGCAATATCGCCGGACTGCCGCAAATCGTAGTATTCCTCCGGCAAATGGCGGGAGCGAATCTCCTTGCGCCGCACGCGAAAGCGATGCACCTGGCGGCCGACTTCGTCCAAAAACGCCACCAGATCGGGATGGCGCTTCAATTTTTCCACCCACTTCACATACTGCTCAAAGCTTTGCCTGCGCAGCTTGCCCAGGTCGTGTCCCCAACTGCGGTTGGCAAAGCGCTGGCTCGCCGCAAACACCTCATCTACAAACAGCGTGTCTACATCCTCGGCGGACAACGTCCCCTTCAACGACTGCTCCAGCCACTGCCCCAGTTCTTTTTCCCAAGCGTCTATCGCTTCTTTTTCCTGTTTTTGCAGTCGGTCGAGCTGCTTTTCCCGCTGGGCCAGCTCTTCTTCGAGCTTTTTGACCTTTTGCATGAGCTTCGTCCGCTTCGTAAACTGCACGCTCATCTCTTCGCGAAGCTGCTCGATTTTCGCTTGCAGCCCGGCGATTTCCGCGCGCACGAGCGGCTTCGTGTCGAGGGCTTCCTGCTTGTCCTCCACTACGCGCTTGCCTTGCTGCAGCGTATAGCCGATCAGCTCCAGCTTTGCTTTTTGCTTTTCCGTGAGCAAATCGGCGAGCTGCGCTTCTTTCGTTCCTTCTTGTCCTTGCTGTTCCCGCAAGCCCGCGAGAAGCGGGGAAAGGCTGCGATCTTTTTGCCGCTGCTTCACTTCCTCCGCGAACGTCTCCGTGAGCCACAACAGCGCCTTGATCGCCGTCTTGAAAGCCGCGCTCTCATTGCCGACCGTCCGGGGGTGAATCATCCGCGTAAAATATTGCTTCATGAGCGTGCGAATCATCCAGTGATGGAACGGAGTCGCTTCCTGGGTCATGTCGATCTCGGGTTTTTCCACATAAAAAACGAGAAAAAAGTCGGCGAGCAGCTCGTGATTGAACCACTCGGCCCGGGACTGCGCCTCCTGCACCCATTCCTGGGCCGTGCGCGAAGAAGCGAGATACGTTTCAAACAAATAGCGCTCGACCCCGCTGGCACGAACTATCATCGTCACTCCCCCCTATAACGTAAAGTCGTAGTCTGCCCCCGCGATCTCTTTGTCAAATATGGTCCGGTACGTTTTTTGCAATTGCTGCAAAATCCGCTCGCCCTCGATCCGCAAGTACGCGTATTTGACCGTGTACTTCTCGACGTTGTGGATCAACCGATTTTTCTCCAGCACGTACGCGCCCAGGTCATGCTCGCGCTTTTCCCACTGCATCAGGCGGTTGCGCAAATCGCGCGCCGTCTCTTCCAGCTCCATGCGGCAAGCTTCCAGCAGTTGCCCGTTTCGCTCCAGCGCTTCTTTTCCCAGCTTGGCCCCGACTTCTTTTTTGAATTGGAAAGCGTGCAACTCTGATTCCTTTTCCTTCCATTTATCAGCGAGTTGCTGCAAGCGCTGGAGCGGCAGTTCGTTTTCCAGCTCTGCCTTGAGCATCTCCGTAAACTGGCGCTCGAACAACTCGCGCATGACGTTCAAGTCTTCCGGCACATCCCAGAGCATGTGCGGGGTAAAAACCGTGTCCCAGATCGTGACCTGCTCGCGGCCATGCAGGGCGGCAGACGTCCGCCATACGCCTGCGATTTTGCTCCAGCGGCGGTCGGACAGCACGTATTCCTTTTCCTCTATGTCCTGCTTGATCCGGTAGAGGAAGTAAATCAATGCCTCCGGGATCGTCACTTGCTTCGCCGCCGCCTGAATGTCCTTGATATCGTACAGGGAAAAGACGACCGGGAGCGGATTCGTCGGCAGCGAGAACATCCGCTCGTAGCTGGCCGCCTGTTGCAAGTAGTGGACTTCATAGCGGAACAGGAAGCGGTCGTATAAAGCGGTCAACTGCTCGTCGTCATCCGGCAGTTCGTTGGACGCCGCAATCAAAAACTGCAGCGGGACCTCTTCTTTTTCTCTGCCGTTAAAGTAAAGGCGTTCGTTCAAAATGGACAGCAGCGCATTCAAGATCGCGCTGTTCGCCTTGAAAATTTCGTCGAGGAAGGCAAATTGCGCCTGTGGCAAATAGCCCGCTGTTTTTCGCACGTAGTTGTCGAGCTTCAACTGTTGAAGCGACACGGGGCCGAAAAGCTCATCCGGCGTCGTAAACCGGGTCAGCAAATATTCAAACCAATGCTCGGCGCCAAACAGTTGCGCCACCGAGCGGGCGAGCTGCGATTTTGCCGTCCCCGGCGGGCCGATCAACAGCGCATTTTCTCCGCTCATCATCCCGAGCATCAAAAGCCGGATCAGTTCGCTCCGTTCCAAAAAGCGGCGCTCCAACAGCTCGATCGCCTGGTCCATTTTTCGTTGGATTGGTGTAGTCGTATTCATCGTCGTTTGGCGCCTGTCTCCCGTATAAACGAAGGGCGCCGTTCCCCCTCTCTTGCCTCGTACCCAAGTCATCAAGACCCCGATTTTTTGTCATGCCTCCTGCTCATTTAATAGTGGCATATTGTGGACAAAAATGCCAGTTTCGCCAGCCGCATGCACGTTCACCCATAGATTTGCTCGCGCATATGGTGTGGCAAAAGGAAAAAGCGGGAGGAGGTACAGTATGGGGATTGAACTTGCATGGTTGCACGGCGTGTATGTGTTGTTCGTAATTGGCATCATTCTCATGATGGTTATGCGCAGGGACACCAGTCTGATTAGCATTGTCGGGATTGCCCTGCTCGGACTGGTCGCGACCGGATCGGTGACGACGGCGATTGGTGGAATTTTTGGCAGCTTTATTTACGCGATCACCGAGCTGTTGCCGACGATTTTGGTCATCTGTATTATCGTGGCGATGAGTCATGTGCTTACAGATACTGGCGTCAACGAGACGATGATCCGGCCGATGACGCACCTGATTCACAACGCCACATTGGCCTATTGGGTGATCGGGATTGTGATGATGGTCATTTCCTGGTTTTTCTGGCCGTCGCCTGCGGTTGCACTGATCGGCGCGGTCATGCTGCCTGTCGCTTTGCGGGCGGGCTTGCCTGCCATGGGCGTCGCGATTGCGATGAACCTGTTCGGACACGGAATTGCGCTCTCCGGCGACTTTGTCATTCAGGGAGCGCCGACCTTGACAGCCAAAGCGGCGGGCCTGCCTGTAGAGGACGTCATTTCCGCCAGCGTTCCGCTCGTCGTCGTCATGGGGCTGGTCACGACCGTAATCGCCTTCTGGTACTTGAAAAAAGACATGAAGCTGGGCAATCTCCCGGGGTCCGGCAGCGACACGCCTGCGGGCGATTCCGTCTTTGCCGCAGCGCGCGTTCCTCTGCCTACGGGGACTCGCCGCTTTTTGGCTGCCCTCGTTCCCGTCCTGTTTGCGCTTGATGTCGTGGCGATGTTTGCTTTTGACTTGCGCGGAGGCGATGCGACGGCGCTCGTCGGCGGAACGGCTCTGTTGATTCTGATTGTCGCGACGATGCTCGCCCACAAGCAAAAAGGGCTGGAGCAAGTGACGAGCCATCTCATCTCCGGCTTTCAGTTCGGCTTCAAAGTGTTCGGACCCGTCATTCCGATCGCCGCCTTTTTTTACATGGGCGACAGCGGCTTTGTCAAAGTGTTCGGCGAGGTGCTGCCGGCTGGCTCGCAAGGGATCGTCAACGACTTGGGCGTGGCGCTGGCCCACACGATCCCGATCAGCAAAGAAGTAGCCGCCTTGACTGTCGCTGCTGTCGGCGTCATTACCGGGCTGGACGGCTCGGGCTTCTCCGGCATCACGCTGGCCGGTTCGCTCGCGCAGCTTTTCGCTACTGCTCTGGGCGCCGGAGCCGCTACTTTGACCGCCCTCGGGCAAATTGCCGCCATCTGGGTCGGCGGCGGAACGATTATTCCTTGGGCGCTGATTCCGGCAGCGGCGATCTGCGGCGTCGATCCGTTCGAGTTGGCGCGGCGCAACCTGTATCCCGTCGCCATCGGGCTATTGGTGACGACCATCGTTGCCATGTTCCTGTTGTAAATAACGACGAAAAAGGCGAAAAAGGCGCCTGGCCGTGGCACGCCGCCTTTTTCGTCTGTTGTTTTTGCCGACGGTTCATGCAGTTGTACTAGCATCACTCGAAAATGTTCGCGACGCTCCTCTCCAACGTCTTCGGGATTAGCCAGCCGCTCAGGGAGTTGTTCACGATTGCTGCCCCCTGCCTCTATCTCTTTGGCGTTCGTGTTTGCCTCGGCTGTTATTCGCAGCTTTTAAGGTTTCTCTCTCCCCTGTTCGGCTGCCGCGGTTTGGCATCGCTTGGCCGGGTTGCCCTTCCGCTCAAGAGTCTTGGCGGACAGCGCTGAAAGTGACGGCTTGATAAACATCCGAAACCTTGGCCCGCATGATCTCTGTCTTGTCGACTCGACAACTGCAAAAACGGAAAAGATCGGCGTAAAAATTTCCTGCCAAAAAGCTTGACTGCTCGTAGAGAACCGAATACAATCCTCCTATTTGAAGAAATTTGTCAATAGTCTGTAGATTCCGGTATGATGAGAGAAAGAAAGGAGGAGGCACACTATTTTTTCGGAATACCGACTTCTGATTGTAGATTTAGAACTAATTGCAAATGGATGGTGGTTGGTTTGAGCAAACATTCGCACATGCGCCCGTTCGCCAATTTAATCACATTGAACGAACTGGTTCATTTGGTGATGGCCCATGCATTTACGTTGCAGAAAAAATGGATGGCCAAAGATATTTATGACATGACCAGTTCGATGAATGTGTTCCCTATGAGCAGCAACCAGACCTACGTCTACCGGATTATGAAAAATCTCGCCCAGAAAGACATTCTCTTCATGGAATCAACCTGGTCTACTACAGAGCGGCCGACCCTGCACTATACGGTTATGGAGAAAGGTCTCATCCATTTTTACACCGGCGAGCGAGCAGTCATCAAGGCCGTACCCGCCAAAGTCAAGCAGCTTCGCCATTTTTTGCACGATCTGGACCAAAAGCTTCCCGCCTCGCCATGCCCTCCCTCCCCTTTGCCTGAAAATGAGCATGAGAAAAAAATCATTGGTGTCGCGGATTATTACGACTGGCTGCTACTGCGTGGCGCGCTGGATGGAAAGTCCCCACACTCTTGTAAAGACCTTGGCGACAATTTCGGGAAACCGGTAAACCTGTCCTACCTTTATCAATTGCATGAGGATTTAGAGCAGACGGGACATATCAGCGATGACTGGATTACATGCAAAGGCAGGGAAAAGTTGGCTGCACTGGAATGCGAACTGAAGACGGAGGTTCAGGAGGCGTTGAAGAGGGTGGAGAAGCTTGAAAAAACAGAATCAAGTGTGAAATCATGGGTCAAGGCTTGGCGTCAGCAACAAGCGGTAGAATAAACCAGTACTGTCTTCGCCTTGAAAAAACCTTGCTGTCACGCTTCGTCGTCCTGGACTTGGTAAAGCCGATGACCCCCGCCTTGGCCGCCGCGTAGTAGCTCAGCTTGACGCCGCCCTTTTGGCCAATTTGCGAAGCGATATTGATGATCCGCCCGCTCTTTTGCTCGATCATGTGCGGCACCACATGCCTCGTCAGCAGGAACACGGACCGCAGATCGACATCGATCATCCGGTCCCATGTTTCCACCGTCATTTCGTGAATCAGGCTTTGGGTAAGAATGCCCGCGTTGTTCACCAAAATATCAATACGTCCGAACTTTGCGAGCGTCTCGTCGACCAGACGCTGCACAAAGCGCACGTCGGTAACGTCGCCTTCCGCTGCCATCACCTGCCCGCTGCAGCCCGCCAGTTGGGCAACCACCTCGTCCGATTTCCGCCTGAGTCTGGTTGTAGCAGTTGATCGCCACGTGGGCGCCTTCGCGGGCGAATGCCAACGCGATCGCTTTGCCGATTCCCTGGCCGGCCCCGGTAATAAGGGCAACTTTGTCCTTCAACCACTTTTTTCTTCTGTTTTGGCCCAAGCCTCATACACTTGTACTAGCATCCCATTTGGAAAGGAACAGACCGTATGAAACTGTGGGGAAAAAGTATCCAGGTCGCGGCAACCTACATAGGAACAGTGGTCGGGGCCGGGTTCGCGAGCGGCCAGGAAATTCTCGCGTTTTTCACCTCATATGGCCATGCAGGCACGGTCGGCATCCTGCTGGCCACGTCGCTGTTCGTCTGGCTGGGCTACAAGATGATGCTGCTGGCCCATCAACTGCGCACGCCCTCTTACGAATCGTTCAATCAAAAGCTGTTCGGGCCGATGCTTGGCCGCACCATGAATGTGCTTGTCTTTTTAACCTTGTTCGGTGTCACGACCGTCATGCTCGCCGGAGCGGGATCCGTGCTGGAGGAGCAATTCGACATCCCGTATTTGCTCGGAACGGCCGCCACGGTTTTGCTCGCGCTGCTCATCCTGCGAAGAGGGCTGGAGCAGCTCTTGCTGGTCAATGCGCTCGTCGTCCCGTCCATGCTGCTGTTTGCCCTGCTCATTTTGCTTGACGGCAGCGCCGAATCGCCTTTGCCGCTTGCCAAGCCTTCCGACTACGCCTTTTTGTGGAAAACGATTTTGTACGTCTCCTTCAATCTGGCGATGGCCCAGTCTGTCCTGATCCCGATCGGCTACGCCATCCGCGAAAAAGTCGTCCTGTTCCGCGCGGCGGTCATCGGAGGCGTCGTCCTCGGCTTTATGCTGCTCGTCGTGCATACGACGATGCTGGCGAATTGGGACGACGTGCGCTTCATGGACATCCCGATCCTGTTCATTACGGATCGCTGGAATGAATGGCTGCAACTGTTTTTCGTGTTCGTCCTCTACTCCGAGATTTTCACCACGCTCATCTCCAACGTGTTCGGGATCGGCCAGCAACTGCGCGAGCTGCTCCAGCAGCCGGAATCCCGGCTCTACCTGTATCTTTTTGCGGCTGCCTTCATCCTTTGCCTGATTGGCTACAGCCAGTTGCTGATGTTTTTGTATCCGCTGTTCGGGTATTTGGGGCTGTCTACGCTGTGCCGGATATCTGTGCCGGCGGTTTTGCTGCCGCGAGGGAGGAGGTGACCTGGACTTGGCCGCGGGATCCGCCCCACAGAAACAAAGCTGCGGCACGGCGCTAGAAGTCCTCTACGCCTCTTGCAGACTCGACTTTTTCCCGACGATGCTGCGATTGTCCAGCACGAGCCAGAAGTTGTCTTCCTCGTAGCCCTTGACGATTCCCTGCACCGTACACAAGCACGCCCTCCCCCTACGACCGGACATACGCATGCCAAATCTCTTCTTCCTCATCCGTCATGTCGCCTGTCATGGAAGAAAAATCAATTTTTCGCGCAAAACGGTCTTTCAACCGGGCAAACTGCTGGTAGGAGGCCGTTATTTTTGCGAGCGAAGGTGATTTTCCAAGCGCTTCCAGGTTCCCCAGCTCGGGGCAATCGTTCAGTTCCAGCGTAAGCAGACTGCCCAGTTCGGCCAACGCTGAAATATCGCCAATCGCCGTCTTGTTCATCTTCACGCTTCGCAGCTTGCGGTTGTTTGGCAAAAACGCCAGATCGGGCAAGCGGACGTCCTCCAGGCGCAACATCTGCAAATTCACAAGCTGTGCCAGCGCAGCCAAGTCGCTCTCGCACGCGTCGCCAAGACCGACAATCGCAAGCTCTGACAACGAATGCAGCTCGCCCAGCTCGCGAAGCTGCTCTGCATCGGGACGGCTGAGCGCCAGGCTTTTCAGGCTCTTTGCCTGCTTGAGCGGGGCGAGGCTGCGAACGGGAGTGTGCGTCATATCCAGCTCCGCCAGTCTCGGCAGGCTGGCGAGAGGCGCCAAATCCGTGACGGCGGTTGCAGACACGTTCACCATTTGCAAATAAGCCAGACCTTGCAAGGGACGCAGATCGCTGAGCTGATTTTTCGGCACATACAGCCGTTTCAACTGCTGGCAGCCGCGGAGCGCTTCGATGGAGCGAATCTCGTTTGCGGTCAGCACCAGCTCGCGCACCTCGCGGCAATGCTGAAGCGGCGTCACATCGGTAATGCCTTCGCCAATAAACCGCAACTGCTTGGCATGCAAAAATACGTCAGCAGAGCCGCAGCCCCGCTCGATCCGCTCCTGCCAGCCCGCATCCAGACTACGGAGCCACGCTTGCGGATCGTGGACACCCGTATCGACGCGCATCGGCTGATAAACAGGCAGCTTTAGCTTGCGGATCGCGTCGAGAAAATGGATGGTGCCGCTCCGGCCATAGCTCCAGAAAAGCTGGTCGTCTTCCTGTTGGACGCTGTAGTTTTTCTCCTTCGCCGTGTCGCGGATGAAACGCCTCTGCCATCCCGGGAATATCTGCCCGCAGCAGTTCGATGATTTCCTGCATGAGTCGTTTCAGCATACAATCCGCTCCCGTCCCAATTGAATCAGCGTCCCCGGAAAAATACCGCCCGGGACGCTGGAATATTTTCTCTTTTCAACCAATCTATCTTAGCACAGGGAGCGGGAAAAAGAAAAAACCTCTGCTTGGGACAATCCCCAGCAAAGGTCTTCCGGCATCTTCCTGGCCGACTGGTGAATTACGTACCGCAATACGTCCGATACGGGCCGCACGAGTCTGGCGGCAGCGTGGCGTACTCGGCCTGCTCCGGCGAATGCGCGTAAGGATCGACAAGCGCGGCAACCAACCGTTCCAGCACGCTGTAGTCGCCCTCCTGCACGGCTGCCTCCAGGGCCGCTTCGACGCGATGGTTGCGCGGGATCAGAGCCGGGTTGCTCGCTTTCATCCGTTGCCGGACAGCATCGTCGGAGGGAGCATGGCGCTTTTGTCTTGCTTGCCACTTTTCCTGCCAGGCGGCGAACTCCGGCGCGGCAAACAACGCTTCGTCCCTTTGCTGATCGAACGTCAGGGCGAGGAACGAGTTCGTATAGTCCGCCCGATGCTTTTGCAGCAAGTTGAGCAGTTCTTCCATCAGCGCCACGTCGTCCGCTTCCTCGCCGAACAGCCCGAGCTTGGCCCGCATGCCAGCGAGCCAATTCCGGTAGTACAGCTCGCCAAAGCGGGAGAGCGCATCCTGTGCCACCTGAACCGCCTTGGCCTGGTTTTCATCCACGAGCGGCAGCAGGGCTTCGGCAAAGCGCGCCAGGTTCCAGACGGCGATTTGCGGCTGGTTGCCGTAGGCGTAACGTCCCTGGTAGTCAATGGAGGAAAAGACGGTAGCCGGATCGTACGTGTCCATGAAGGCGCACGGGCCGTAGTCAATCGTTTCGCCGCAAATGGACATGTTGTCGGTGTTCATGACGCCGTGGACGAACCCGACGAGCTGCCATTTGGCGATCAGCTCTGCCTGTCGGCGAATCACTTCCTCCAGCAACGCCAGATAGCGGTTGTCCTGCTCAGCAGCTTGCGGAAAATGTCTCTGTAACGTATAGTCGGCGAGCGCCCGCAGTTCCTCGTCGCTCCCCCATTGGGCCGCGTATTGGAAGGTGCCCACGCGCAAATGGCTGGAGGCGACACGCATAAGTACCGCGCCGGGCAGATCGTCTTCGCGGATGACGGTTTCTCCGGTCGTCACCACCGCCAGGCTACGGGTCGTCGGGATGCCCAGCCCGTGCATGGCTTCGCTGATGATGTATTCGCGCAGCATCGGCCCGAGTGCCGCCCGTCCATCGCCCCGCCGTGAGTACGGCGTGCGGCCCGAGCCTTTCCATTGCAGGTCAAACCGCTCGCCTTGCGGGGTAATGTGTTCGCCCATCAAGAGCGCACGCCCGTCCCCGAGCATGGTAAACTGTCCGAACTGGTGCCCGGCGTAGGCTTGGGCAATCGGCTTGGCGCCCGGAGGTATCCGGTTGCCTGCAAACACCTCCGCTCCCGCTTCTCCATCTAATGCATCGGCTTGCAAGCCAAGGGCAGCAGCCAGCGGACGGTTGAAAATGACGAGCTTGGGTGAGCGTACAGGGGTAGGGTTCAGTCTCGTGAAAAAAGTTTCCGGCAGAGTCGCATAGCTGTTGTCAAAATGCCAGCCTGCCTCTGGAATGGCTTGGGTCATCGTTTCCCATTGCTCCTTTTTTGGTCGGATTTGTCGCCTTCTGTTCATTTTACCAAAAGAGCACCCAAAAGCATGCACGGGATTTTGTCTGGACGGTCTGTTACTGACGCTGCGCTGCATTTTGAAAAAAGGATGCTGTGCCCCTGCCTGGTGCGGTATCGCGAAGCTTTTGCCGAGCGAGCGGGTTGCGGGCAAGTCTGTTTCCGCCTACATCGACGGTCTGCGCATGGACGAAGCCAAGCGCAAGCTGCTGGCTGGAGAGCGCGTGCAAGCGATTGCCGAAGCGGTCGGCTTTCACGACGTCTCCTATTTTTTGCGCAAATTAAAAAAAGTCGTTCCGGCCGGGATCAGCGCCTATTTGGGCAAGCACGTCTACTTGAAAAAAGTCGCGTCCTCATTGACCAAGATTCACAACTTCCCGTTTTCGCTCTCGGAAATCGTGCAGCTAAAACCAGAGCTGATTGTCACCGAGACGGAAGAATCGTTTGCGCGGCTGGGCAAAATCGCGCCTACCGAGCTGGTTCCGTACGGCAAACGCCACGCCTTTGACCTGCTTAACAATTGCTTATCGCAAAGCCCGCCAGCTCGGCTAGCAGTCCTGCCGTTTCTCCCTTTGCTTTGGCAGCCGCAGCCTGGAGCTTCTCCACGCCGCCCCAGACGATAAAGATGACGTGCTCCGCTTCATACGGCTCGCGAGCGCGCAGCAAATCGAGCAACACGCGGAGATTGGCCGTCTCCTCCAGCTCGGTCTTAATTTTCAGCTTCAGCGCGTCCGTTGCGTGCAGCAGGCACGCGACAAGCGTTGGCAGCGTCTCTGGATTCACGCCGTGCGTTTTTCGCGAAAGCGGCGGTGAACTGATTTTTCGCTGACTGGTGTTCTTCGTCAATCTTGCCCATGTAGTCCTCGACGAGCGAAAAATAGCGGCGGTCTGCCAGCCCGAGCCCGAAGACAGCGTAGCTGCCGGGCATGACGTTTTTCTCGTCGTCCGCATCGGCATACCACGCGAACTGTTCCATTGCCTCGCGCGCATAGTCCGCGAACAGCTCGGTCACATAAGCGGAAATGTTCGCAAGCAAACGCGCTCGTTTCTCCTGATCGACAGAATGGAAGATCGGCAGCTTCAGTTCGCCTGTGTCGGTCTGGAACTTGCCCCAAAACGAAAAGCGGTAGTCCAGCAGAGCGGGAGACGACAGACTGTCCAGCTTTTGTTTCACATAGGCGGCAAGCTGTGGCACGAGTTGTTCGCGGACGCAGGCTTCGGACAGCTCGGCGCTGCGCTGCCCGCTTCTGTGATTGGCTCCCGGCGTGTCAAAATCGAGGTCCCAGTCGTCCAGCGCCGTGATCGCCACGGTCGCTCTGTCGTTTACGTATTCGAGCATGGCAAAATCATGAATGCCTGCAGCGTGGTGCGGCCGACAATCGCATCGGCATCCTTTTCGCTAATGCTTGTAAGCCAGTTGTCAATCGCTCGTTTCATGGCCGCGCAAGTCGTTTCGAGATCAGAACCCATCACAGTCGTTTCAGCCTCCCATACGGATCGGGGAGCGAAACAATGCGCACGAACAAGAACGTACATTCGCTTCTCCTGTTTGTTTTTCATTATAGTAGATTCCAACCATTTTTCCAGGGAATGACAAAAAAACAGATCCAAATACCTACGTTAGCAAAAATGATTGCGTTTTTCCTTAACGTTCGCCTTTACAAGTAAGGACTACCGTTTCAAAAAGTATAACCCCCGTGATTTTTCTCACTCGAAGGCGGGGAGCGGGATAATAAGCGAATGTTATCAACACAACAAACAAATTTCGTTCGCTATTTCTTTGTGCGACAAGCAGCATTTGCGCTCCCTGCCATTATCTCTTAGGAAAGGCCACATTGCCTCTCACTCCCCTCTTTGCACCTTGCTGCGCAAGCGTCCACGATTTGCTTGGCTTGCCGCAAGCTGGCGATGTCTGTTTTCGAGAGAGCTACATCGCGGGGCAACGAACCTTTTTCCAGCAAAACTTCATCCATATACACGGCCAAAAGATCCAGTATTTTCCCTTCCATATACATACGGCGGATTTCCGCGCGATACGGGCAGCGCATGATTTCGTGGAGGATACGCTTGACGAGCGGCGTCATTTTCCGGTTGTCGTACAGCTTGTCGCGCGCTGCCATTCGGCTCTACTGCGCTTCCAGGCGGGGAATCGGCCACGCCTGCACGAGCTTGGGGCACGTCCAGCTTGACAGTCAAACAACGAAAGTGGCGCTCCGCTGCGAAATGACACGTACTGCTCGTCTCTGCTCTCCCGAATGCGATCACCTCACCGGGTGCGATGCCATGGTCCAGATGGGTGTCGTTCGAGCTCCAAAGCAAATTTTCATCCAGTCGTCCCGCTCCGTGCTCTTCATGCCAAACTCTTATCGGAAAACAATGTCGCAGATCATCACGTCCACCATGGCATTCAGGCTCGTCCGCTGCCAGCAGCCTGTGCCGACCTGCTCCGGGAGAACGACGGTTTGCTGGAACGATTCGTTCCGATAGAGAGCATTCAGGTTGCGAGCGCACAATGCTTGTCTACTACATTCTCGACCGCATACCAGTGTGCTGCTTGGTTCATACGCTTGTTTTCACCTCTGCGCTGGTTGTCTTGTCTGTTCAGAAAAAAAACTGCTCGTCTTGCTGCAAAACGACCCTGCTCTTGCCTGGAACGCTTGAGAGCGCGTGGGGGCGCATAGGAACGCTTGGCAACGCCAATAACCCCGCCGCTTGGACGGGATTATCGTCTGTTTTATTTCACCCGCCAGCCCTCCGCTTCCTGCTGCAAGCTCCACAAATTGGCATACAGTCCGGCTCTGGCGACAAGCTCGCTGTGGGTTCCTTCTTCTGCGAGGCGGCCTTGGTCCAGCACGATGATTTTATCCGCGTTTTGGCTCGTCTTCAGGCGATGCGCGACAGGATGACCGTTTTGCTTTTGACCAGCTCGTTGATCGCCTGCTGCGACGTGCTCGGCCAGCCGCACCCGGAGCTGGCAAAAAATCTGGAACGCCGCGACGTGCGAGCACATCAGCCCGACGTACAGCGCGAGCAATGCCCCGACCAGAGCGAGAAAAGCGACAACGCCCCAATACACGACCAGCTCCCGGTCGATGCCGGCAGGACTTTGCGCGTTTCTGAGCAGCTCCTCGACAATTTTGTACACCGCCACAAAAGGGGGCGATTTGCAGCAGGCTGGAGAGGACGGAAAAGATGCTGGCAGCGATCAACAGCCCTTTTTTCTCTCCGGCGATTTTCAACAGACCAGACATCTCCGACTCCGTACTCACAAAAGCAGCACTCCTTTCTCTTAAAGGACAGATCGGTAGGAACGATAATCATTATCACTAACATCTGAAAAACAGGACCCGCTCCCCAACTCGTTCGTGAGAAAACGGGTCCTTGCGACTTGCTTCGATTGCCTACTCCGAATGCTTTGTCGCCAGCACAGTTGTTGCAGGGGCGCTTTTGGCTTTGGTTACAAGCATCGTAATCGCCATCACCAGCACGACTACAGAGACGACGCCAAAAGGCAGATGCTTTTCCAACTGGTACAAGCTTGTGCTCAAAATCGGGGCAATGACAGCGGAAACTCCTTGCACGGCTCCCACCAGTCCGGCTACTCCCCCCTGCTGCTCACGCGAGACAGCAAGGGACGCGCCAGCCATGAAGCCGGGCATCATCAGCCCGGTGCCTACGCCAAACAGGAAGAAGGCTATGTAAAAACCGACGGCATGGATCACAAACAAAAACAGCGACGTTCCGGCAATCACCAGCAAGGAGCCGACCAAAATCAGCGAGCGCGGCTGCCATTTCGGATTTTTCATCTGCACTCCTTGGGTGAAGATCATCGCGATCCCGCTCAGCATCATCCCGAACGACAGCATCCGGGCCGTTTCCGTTGTCGTCAGTGACAACTGATCCTGGAAGTAAAACCCGCCGACGACCTGCAACGTGACGATGCTCATCATCGTAGCCAGTCCAGCGAACAAATACAGCCGCAAGCCTTTTTGGAACGGGTTCAGCTTGGGGGCTTTTTCCGTGACGATTG
The DNA here is from genome assembly GCF_000470975.2 of Brevibacillus sp. NSP2.1. NCBI lineage: Bacteria > Bacillati > Bacillota > Bacilli > Caryophanales > Paenibacillaceae > Brevibacillus > Brevibacillus sp. NSP2.1. The sequence goes on from NZ_CP048274.1 coordinate 2,903,699, forward strand.
GCTTGTGCGGCGGAATCAACAGCAGCACGACGGCAAACGCGATGAGCGGCAGCAGCGCGCCGATGTACAGCGGCCAGATCAAGCCGATGAGCGCAAACACCCCGGCGATCGCAGGCCCCATCACCAGCCCCATGCCATTCGCGGCCCCGATCAGCGCCATCCCCGACGCCCGGCCTTTTTCATCGGTCACATCCGCCATGTACGCTTGCGCCGACGATGGAACGGCAGGAATAAACATCCCGACCATCCCGCGCGCCACGATGAGCAGCGTCACCAGCAGGCCGCCGCCGATGAGGTTCGCCAGCCCCGCATACATCGTGAGCGTAAACAACACGTAGCTGACGAACATCCCCAAAAAGCCAATCAAAATAACCGGCTTTCTCCCTTTTGTATCGCTCCATCTCCCCCACACTGGCGCCATGACAGCCATCGCGACAGAGCCCAGAGAAATGATTAACCCTGAATGCGTCTCACTCAGTCCTAATTCGCGAATCAATGGCGGCATGACGGGAGCGATAATCATCAAGCCAACCATTGCGACGAAAACGCTGAAAAAAATACTGACACGTACTCGTCCCATATTCTCTCTACTCCTTTCGTAACGTGCTGTCATCATCTTATGGAAAAATCGCCGGGCGCCACCACCTAAAGACGGAGCGAAACTACTGCAAAACGGATTTTTCTGTCGCAAATGCCATTCCACGGATTGGGGCGAGAACGGCGATTCATCTGGACCGCCGGACGGTACGCAACTTCCCGGCGCGTGCTATCGCGCTGTTTCGCTGCTGAAACGGCGGTCGTTCGCCCTGACTGTCCTGCCCGGAAATCAGGCAGTACGCTTTTTACTGCCCCCCAGCCGTTACTGGCGCTGCAAAATCTGGTTGCCCAGCTTGTCCAAAAGCTGCATCCGCCCGATCGCGGTGAAGGAATAGTTGTAGTTATCGACCTGGCTGATCTTGTAGACATGGCCGTTTTGCACCGCTTTGAGCCCTTTCCAGACGTTGCTGTCGCTCATTTTGTGCTCGCTGCTTTCCATCAGCAGCAAGTGATCCGGGTTCAAGGAAGACAGCGCTTCCAGGCTGAGTTCCATTCCGCCCCAATGCTCGGGCTTGGGGATACCTGTCGCCCGCTTTAGCCCGAAATCGTCGTAGAGCAGTTCGGCCAGGCTTTGCGGATACGTCTCGAGGATCGCGAACGTTTCTTCCTTGACGACGGGCGCGAGCTTCTGCTTCCATTCCTCCGCCTTTTTTGCGTACTCGCCCAGCCATTGGTCTTTTTTCTCCTGCTCTCCGAACAGGTCTGCCCAAAAGTTCAAACGATTGCGCCACTCATAATAAGGATGCGGAACCTGGACAGTCGGAGCGATTTTGGACAGTTGCTCGTACGAATCTTCGTTAAACAGCGCCCCCAATAAAATCAAGTCCGGCTCCACGGCCATAACGGCTTCCAGACTGATCGGCTCTCCGTACCAGCCGAGATTGACGACATCTTTGTCCAATCGATCCGCGATGGTCGGAGAAAACTGTTTGCGGTTGCCGTAATCGACGTTGCCGGATGCGATTGGCTCTATCCCCAGCAAAAGCAGTTCCTCCGTCGAGCCGGAAAGGGCGGCGATTCGCTTCGGCTTCACCGGAATGCTTATGACATCCCCGTTCGGGTTCACGATCTCTTTGCGCGCGGATGCGCTCTCTCCCCCGCTTGCTTGCGGACTACCGCAGCCTGCCAAGAGCAAAGCCAGGCAACCCACTGCGGCCAAGGCCCTCGCCAGTTTCTTCATCTCTCTTTTGCCCTCCTTATGATGTACTTTTGGTTCGCGGTTCGCTGGTTCGCTGCGCAAGGCGAAAACCCCGATCACGAACTACTTTCTCACACTCGCCTGCGGCCCGGACAGTCAAATCGGGAGGAACACGATACAAAAACGGATTTTGTTGCGCACAGGGATGCCCTCAGCAAAAAAAAACACCAGCTCGATTGGCTGGTGTCTTTGGGACTTGGCTTGCGATTGTTGATGCCTCTGGACTTTGCTTGCGCCCGCCCTGCTGGCACAGTCGTTTCATCCAGAGGCGATGTCGAACCTAAATCTGCTGCGGCACTTTCATAAATTCTTTTTCGTTCAAATAAACCGTCTCGGCGTACAAGCGCAGCGAGCTTGCCCAATGCTGCCTGTATGCCTCCCACTCCTGCTCGTCAAAGCGCGGGTCAAGCAACAGCGAGAGCGGAATTTTCAGGTTCAGCAGCCTTCCGCTTATCAAAAACCGGGTGACGCCCGCTGGCATGACGTGTCCTTGGGTTACGATTGTTTCGATTTCTTCCATCGTATAGGGGCGATAGCGCAGGCAAACCATGTCTGCTTCGGGCAGCACCTTCATCCCGTGTGGAATCCGGCGGACGGGATAGCTGCTGCTGTACGATTGGACAATTTGTTGCCACAGCCGCAGTCTATGCGTGCTGCCTGCGCCGTCCTCGCTTGCCGATACATAGTTTTTGCTGCCGTCTGCATAGACGATTGTAGCGATGTGCGCTTGCTCCCCCTGCTGCTCTTCCTTCCATGAGAAGGCGTCATGCTGGAGCAGCCCATTCAGCCATGGCCTGAACGGAACCAGATGTGCCCATGCCTCCAACTGGTAATCGGCATCTGTTACGACTTGCACAGGAATCCGGCGGCAGCCGATTTTTTGCAAGGCGGCCGTGCGGTGTGCTCCGTCCAAAATCAGGTATCTGCCGTCCTGCATGCGCCTGGCTATCGGCGGGTGAAGCAGCATCCCTTGCTGCGAGATCGACTGGCACGTGTCGTCCAATCGGTTTGGCTCATGGTCTTCGTGCAGGCAGACCTGATCGCTGTCAACGACCTGGATGGAAGACAAAACATGGTTCACTCTTTTATTCCTCCTCAAGCTAGAATGCCGGCTTGCTCCACATAAATGTGGTCAGGGTGCGGATGGCTGAGAAAATCGTGGTGGGAAATCGCCCACCCGTACGCTCCTGCATACTGGAAGCAGATGATGTCGCCTACCCGCAGCGACGGTACAAACACGTCGCTCGCCAGCACATCTTTTGGCGTGCAAAGCTGGCCGACTACGGTAAGCGGGCCATTTTCATGCCGCGTGCGCTCGTACGGGTACTCCCATTTTTCCGTCGGAATGACCGTAAACGGATGGCTGTGCTGCCACGAGGACGGGAGGCGGAACTGATGGGTCCCGCCGCGGATGATGGCGTATGTTTTCCCGTGATTTTGCTTGATATCCAGCACTTCTGCCGCATAGTAGCCGGAAGCGGCGGTCAAGTAACGGCCGCATTCGAACAAGACGTGCCGGACCGGAAGCGCAGCGCTGTCCAATAGCGCGGACAAGCCCTGCACAAAGGCCGGCCAGTCAAACTGCTGCTGCAAATCCGCGTAGTTGACCCCGATCCCGCCCCCGGCGTTCAGGTACGAAATGTCCAGGTCAAACAGCGCCTGCCACTTGGCTACGATCTGCAAATAGTACGCGACAAGCTCAACGTGCTTGCCCGCATCCAGATTGTTGGACAGCGAGTGGAAATGGAAGCCTTGCAGCTTCACGCCCTCCAGCGCAAGCGCGAGGCGGATCGCCTCCGGTACGAGCGACTCGTCGATTCCGAACTGCGTCGGCCGCCCCGCCATGGCAAGCGTCGCGGAAGGAAACGGCCCGCGCAAGTTCACCCGCAGCAAAATCGGGACCGTCACCCCGTGTTTTCGCGCCAAAACGTCCACGCGCCGCAGTTCGTTGAGACTCTCGACGTGAATCAGGCTGACGCGCTGCCGAATGGCTCCCTCGATCTCTTCGTTTGTCTTGCCCGGGCCGCCAAACAAAATCGGAACGTCCGCAGATACCGCCCGCACTTTGTCCACCTCGCCGAGCGAAGCGACTTCGAAGCCGCGCACGTAAGGCAGGAGCGCGCGCAAAATTTGCGGCTCGGAGTTGGCCTTGATCGCGTAAAAAAGCTGGCATGCGGCTGGCAGCGATTCTGCCCTCGACGCGACATGGCTTCTCAGGTGATCCAGATCGTAGAGATAGGCGCAAAAAGGCTTGGCGCTGCTCTGTTGTGTCCGCTTGATATACTCGATGACTCGACTCATAGCCTCTCTCCCTTTTCCTTGCGTTGCTGCTCTTTGTCGCGCATCGTGCCGAGCTGATGGCGCAGCGCCCGAAACGCGATGCCCCGCTCATCGCCCAGCACGTAGGCGCGAACGCCTTTTTCGAACCATTCGTCCATGTCCTCTGCTGCGCGCGGAATGGCGCAGTACGGCACGCCACGGCTGAGAGCGGCTGCCTGCACGGATTGCAGCGCGGTTTTGACCAGCTCGCCGCGCGTGTCCCACGGCCTGCCGTACGATTGGGACAGATCCGCCGCTCCTTCCAGCACCATGTCAATGCCTGGCACATCCAAAATGTCCGTGATCCGCTCGACGCCTGCCCTGCTCTCGATCATCGGGACGACCATGATTTCCGCATTGGCCCGCTCCAAATAAAGAACGAGGTCGTTTTTGCCAAACGCGCCAGGCCGTCCGCTGTTCAGGCTCCGCGTACCGAGCGGATAGTAGCGGCTGCTGCGGACGATTTGCTCGGCCTGCTCTCTGCTCTCGACGTGCGGCACGACGATTCCTTGCGCGCCGCTGTCCAATGCCCGCAAAATCGTGCCGGGCAACGCATTCGCCACGCGCACCAACGGGGTAATTTGCGCAGCTTCCGCGGCCCGGATCATGTTTTCCAACGTCTCCGGATTGACGAGGACGTGCTCGGTGTCAATGATGACGAAATCGTATTCGGCGCAGCCGATCATCTCGACGACGACTGGCGCTGGTATCGAGCAAAACAGCCCGTACACGGTTTTGCCTTCGCGCAGCTTGCGTTTCAGTGTATTTTCCTTCAGCAATGCCTCTCTTCTCCTTTTCGTTTTTAACGGTGCGCTCTATTGTCAGCCAAAGGATTCGGCACTTTGTGCACGCGCAGCTCCGTGTCCGGGAACAGCCTGCGTTTGGCCAGTTGCTCGACCTCAATCGCAGGCGCAAACAAGTCGAAAAGCGAGAAGCGCTCCGCCAGATGCGGGTGGCGCTGTTGGTACGCTTCCAGCACGTGGCGCACCAGCCCCCAGAAGCGCTTTTCGGAAAAGCCGAAAGCATCTGCCATCAGCAGCGCGAGTTCGCCTATATTAATGAAGAAAAAGGCATCGTGCATAAAGTCGCGAACCAGGGCGAGATCGTCGGTTTCAATAAACGAGTTGCGGTTCACGCGGGCGTGATAGGCTGGCGTGCCGAGCAAAGCCGGGCAGCTTTCCGGTGCCTGAAGATGCTTTTTCGAAAAGCGGATGCCGTCGTGAAAGTCTTTCAGCGCGACGCGTACAGGCATGCCTTCCCGGTGGAGCAGCACCATGTTTTGCGCGTGCGATTCCAGCGCGATTCCGTGCGCGTAGAGCATGTGCGCGATCGGCAGGACGCTTGCCTCAAACAGCCGCATAAGCCATGCCTCTGCCCCGTAGCGCTCGATCCACGGTGCGATCAGCGGGCGGCCGTTGCCGTCGAGGGAGCAAAGTCCGTTGAAGGGCAGCGCCTGCTCGCCGGGTTCCAGGTACGGATGCAAGCTCTCCCGCCAGATGCAACCGAGCACGCCGTACGTTTTCGCCTGCACGAGCGCCGCATGCGGCGGGGCGTCGTACGCAATTCCCATCCGTTCACGCAAGAGCACGACGCGGGCTTCGTCCCGCAAAAACGCATCCGACTGGACGATTCCGTGCAGCCAGTCGGAAATGACCGGAGCATTCGCGACCGTGTGCGGAGCGAGAATCCGCCCTGTCGACGTGTTGATGAGGCTCATCGCCAGTTTCACGTAAGCTTTGCGCGGGGCGCTGACATTTGCCAGCGTGCGGATGGACTGCTGCGCCCGATAAGCGTCTTGTGCCGGACCAAGCAAAATCACGCGGTTGTTGCGCAAATCTTCCAGAAGAGCCGTAGTCGCGATGTTTTTCCACTGCCATGGATGGACCGGGACAAACCAATAGTTTTGCGGATCAAGCCCCCTGTCGCAAATCACTTGGGAAAACGCGGCAACCTGCTGCTCGCCCAGCTCTTCTTGGAGCAGGCGCTCATACTCCAGTTGCGCCGAGATGGCGAAACGGGTGTGCTTTTTCGCTACCGCGAGCCAGAGCAAGGTCAGCTCCTCTTTGAACTCGGGACCGTATTGGTAATTGTCGGCGTAGTCAAAGCCGATTCGCGATTTATAGCTCGGATGGTACGGATGTCCGTCCATAATCTCGGCTTCCAGCGCGTCGTAATCGCGCAAGGAAAAGGAGCTGCCCTGCAACTGGCGCTCGTACTGGGCCAGCGTGTCCTTGAGCTGCGTATGCTCCAGCTCGTGGATGAACGCGGTCAGTCGGCCTTCATCTGCTCCGGTCGCGTGGCGCACCTCCAGCAAAAATTGGGCGAACGACTGGGCCTCTTCGCTCTTTTCTTCGGCTACCCGCAAGATCGGGCCGTCGGACAGACGGATGCGCCCGAAGGTGAAGCGGCGCTGCCCGCGGCAAATGTAGGTGACAGCCTTGCCCTCTTCTGTCTGCCCGGCGATGCGAAACACTGTTTCGCTGCCGTCCTCATTGGTGACGGCCGGAATTACGCCTTCGTAGAGCAACGCTTCGAGCAACTGGCGAAAAATTCTTCGCCGCACCCGAACGTATTGCTCGGACTGGATCGCGGCTTCCACGGTGGCAGCCTGCTTGGCAAAATCGTTTGGAGCTTGTGTCTGCTTCATACTTTCCTCCTCGATTGCGCCAGCGGATTAGGAACGGGGACGTAGAGCGGTCTTTCCCCGCGCCGCTGGAAGCTGCTGATAAAGTTCGCTTTGGCGGGCAGCGTCTCCGACTCCAGCAAGTTTTCGAGCAACGCCTGTGCCTCGGGGAAAAAGTCGGCGGAGCGGATCACGTCTCCCACGATGTGCCACAGCTTTTCCTCCGGAACCGAGCTGCCATGCGCCAACGTGCAGACGAGATGCCCGACATGGTTGACGATGACGTAATATTGGAAGCGGCTCCACGCTTCTTCCTCTGCGTACAGAACCGGGCTGTTTTCACTCAGGCAGCGGCCGAACATGTCTTGCTCGCGGGCGCGCTCCCGGCTGATGCTGACGCCTTCCAGATCGCGCACGTAAAAATGGACGGGCCAGCCGTCGCGCAAAGCGACCATCGAGTTTTGCACGTGCGCCTCCATGCTGACCCCGTGCCGCACAAACAGGCGCAATAGCGGCACGAGCGATATGTCGAGATACTGCCTCAGCCACTTGTCCAGCCACGCGGACAACGCAAGATGCGGCTGCTTTTTCGCCGACTCCCGCACCGCGTCCATGATCGGCGGCCACACGGAATGAGGCGGTTCCTCCAACGCGGACGCGACGACGATTGGCAGGTCCTGATCCAGCGGAAGCACGACGGGATTTTCCCGAAAAATCGCCGCGAAGCTCTCGATCAGCTTTTCTTGTTCTTCCGGCGTTGCCGCTTGCGGCGCAATCGTGCGGTACCCTGCTTCCTGCAAAATCGTAAAGGCTTTGTCCTGCACCACGGGAGCCAGTTTTGCCATGACGCGGCTGGCGTCCATCGTTCGCTCCAACTGATCGAGCGGATTGACCCGAATGAAATTCGTGATCCTGACGTTCAGCGGCAGCTTGAAAAAATAAGCGTGATTCGGGTCCCAGACTGTTCGAACGGACGAAGTCGCATACACCTTGGCTCCAAGCGGCCCGAGATCGACGAGCAAGCCGCTTTCCAGAAGACTCTGCACGCTCGGCCAGCTTTTTACGTGCTCGGCCTGCCACGGATGGCACGGCAGCAGACGGTATGACTGCTGCGCTGCCGTCAGCTTGCTTTTGGCCGCTTCGCTCACCGCCGCCGGAATCCAGTCGTGGGCATGCGGCTGGTCCGTCAAGCTCACTTCCCGGACAATCTCGGGCGCGCACGCGAAGTAATGCAGGACAAAGGAAGCGCCCAGCTCCGGCGCGTACCGCGTCATGTCGTCCGCCGTAAAGCCTTGCGAGCTTTTCGGCGTCGGGTGAAACGGATGGCCGTACACCATCGCCTGTTCAGCGGCAAAAAACCGTTCGATTCCCTCCCGCAGCATCAGGGCGCGCCCTTCTCGCAAGCTGTACTCCACGTATGTGTTCGTCTTTTGCACGGAATTTTCGACCTGCACGAGCAACGTCTGGACCAGCTCCGTTTTCGGCAGCGAAGGCGGCGCCGACTCTGCCAGCTCGTGCAGCAGCGCGGAAGCCAGTGTGCTTGCCGTCAAAACGGGCGTGAGCTCCTTTTCCTGTCCTCCTGCCTGCCGCAGCCAGAACGAATGACCGTACCGATGATGGCCGAAAGCCGAAAAATAGGTGAGCGAGCCGACGATTTCCACCGCGGTCGCGGGCAGCTTCACTCGCATCGGCAAACCTTCTGCCTGCAGGTGCGAAACGATGTCCGGCGGCAAGTCGGCGAGCGCACCGCCCTCTGCGCGCACGGTCGGGTCGAACACCCCTGTCTCTCGCAAAAACGCGTTGAAAAGACGCTCGATTGCTGCTGTCTCAGCCTGATTACGTCTGTTTGTCACGGTGTCTAGTGTCACTCATTCTTCACCTCTTTGGGATGATAAGGTAGTGCAGCGTGGGCCAGCCGCTGGCGGGGAGCCGTGAGCGCAAGCCAGCCCGCTGCGCTCAAAAACGCCAGCCCCATCGCCGCGAACGCCCATTCCAGCGGAAGCAGGGCACCGAATCCGGCTCCCAGCAACGAACCGATGATTTGGCCGATGGTCAGCGTAGAGTTCGCCAGTCCGATGTAGACGCCGCGGCGATTCTCCGCAGATTCTAGCGTGACCACGAGAAAGATCGACTGCACGAGCGCAGCGAAGCAAAAGCCTTGCAGCGCCCGAAGCGGCAACAGCCAGATGACGTCAGCCGGCCACGTTTGCAAAACGATGCTGACGCCGCAGCCAAGCAGGGCCACGCACACATTTTTTTCGATGCGCTTCCTGTCGTTGCGCCGCCCCCACCACGGAGCGGCGAGAAAAGTCGCACTCCAGGTCACGGCCTGTAGCACCCCCACCCAGGAAGCCGCGTACGCGCTCCCGACGATTCCTTCCACGTGGGGCGCAAAGATCGCGACCAGGCCGTACACGCCAAACTGGGCGAGCATTCCGGCTACGAGCATGTTGCGGATTCGGGGGTGACGCAGCATCTCCTGGGACGCATGGGCAATCGGCAGCTTTTCGCGACTCTCGAGGTTCCTGCCGCTCGCTGGCTCTTGCAAGACCACTGCCGCCGCTACACTGCACAGCGCAGTGAACAGTGCGCTCCACAAAATCATCGTCGCAAGCCCGAACCAGTCGGAGAGCAGCCCGCCGATGAGCGGACCTGTCAGCGAGCCTGCGGCCGTCGCGCTTTGCAGATTGCCCAGGGCGCGGCCTTTCGTCCCTTCGCTCGCCTGTGCCCCGGCAAAAGCGGCGGCGGCATCGACGACACCGCCAAAAGCGCCTTGCAGCAGCCGCGCCAATACAAACACGAGCGGCGAGCTTGCCAGCCCCATCCAAAGTAAACTGATGGATATACCAGCCAATGCACGCACAACCATCCACTTTTTCCCTACCTGATCGCCGTATCTTCCCCAGAGCGGAGAAAACAGGCACATCGTCACCGCCGGAGCGGCCAGCGCCACACCCGTCCAGATCCGGTTTGCTTCGGGAAGGGTTGCGCCCAGCTCCGCCATGTAAAAAGGGAGCAACGGAACGATGATGGTCAAGCTGCACGTAGAGAAAAACTGCCCCGCCCACAAAATCCGAAAGCTGCGGGCAAACGAAGTCGCGCTACTCATCTGCCGCTTCGAGCTGCCTCAACGGATTGCTGGTGCTGCCTACCCCGGCAGGCATGCTCCCTCCGCCGGAATCGGTGCGCTGCAACAGCGGCGTCAAGAGCAGGCGAATCGGCCATGTATCCGCCTCCAGCAGTTGCGTCTTCCAGACGTCTCGCGCTTGCTCCGGCAGCCCCTCTTCACCCAGCGATTCGCGCACGACTGACATGATTACGCGCCAGAAGGCAGCTTCCTCGATGGCGTAAGCGGTCATCAAGGCATCCGCAATGGCATATAGGTTGACTTGCACCCCGAGCGTCTGAAAATAGGAGAGCAGCTTCTCCGGCGTCTCGTTGATGAGACTGTTCGGCGTGCCGGGCTTGATGCGATAGGCCGGCTCTTGCAAGCCTGCCGCCGCAAGCCACGGCAAATGCAGCCGGATCGTGTCGTGGTCGCGCAGCAAAAGCCCGGTTGTCTGGTGGTCGCGCACGATCAAAAGCACATTTTGCCCGTGAATTTCCGGCATGATCCCGTAGCAAAACAAGCGCAGCGACGTGTCGATCAGCATGTGGCAAATTTCCCGGAACAATTGCAAAACTTCCGCCACACCTGCGTCTTCCCCGTAGCGTGCCCGCAGCCATGCGGCAAACACCGGGTTTTTCCCTTGCGGATCGACGACGGCCAGGCCGGACATCGGGATCAGTTGTACAGCATCGTCACGGAGCAGATCGGCGGGGTATTCGCGAATCAGGCACGCCAGATGTCCAGGCTTATCCGCAAACGGATCGGCCGCCGCATCATGGTACCCCCACCAGTTCGTTTCGTCGCACAGGCGCAGCCGTTGTCTCAGCCGCTCGTCTTTTTCCGCGACGCTCACAAGCAATTGCTGCCCCTTCGCTCCGTTGTACAAATAGCGCGGCGGCAACAGTCGCAGTGCGCCCAAGGAATATATGCCGATCGGCACCTTGACGTGATAGCGTTGGCGGCCTGCGGGAACCAGCGCCCGCACGGATGAAGTCGGACGGAACGCGCCCAATCCCCGGACGACAGGCACGCATATGCGCTGCGCCAGCTCTTCGCGGTAAAAGGCGGGCAAGACGTGGTCCGTCTGCCATGGATGAACAGGCATCAGCAAGTAGCGCTGCTCGTCAATTCCCGCTTCGCGTGCCGCCTGACGCAAGCGCGCTTTTTCTGCTTCGTCCAGAATAAAGTCGGCGACATCCTGCGCGGTACTCGCCTGGACGTAGTCGCGGCGGACAGCGAGCCAATCCAGCCCAAACGCTCGCCCATACTCGGCGCTGTACGTGCGGTAGTCCTCGTCGCTCCAGCCTCTTTTCGCCCGTGACGTCGGGTGGAAGGGGCGGTCCCGCATGGCGGAGAAGCGCTCGGCTTGCAGAAGGGCTGCGTCGTCGCTTTTTTGTTCGCTCTGTTCCAGACTGGTGCTGGCCTGCATGGACAAAGCCGTATGGCGAATCGAATCTCGCAATTCCTGTTGAAAGTCTTGCAAATTGGGCATGCTTGCCTGCCGCTCAACCGCAGAGAGCGCATCGGCGAACCGTTGCATGAACGAGATCGGGGTCAGCTCCTGCACGCTGTTTGCCCGCTGATCGACCAGCACGGCGGGCAGCCTGCTTAGTTTGTACGGCTGGATAAACGGCGCGGCTTTGACACGAACGACCAGGCTGCGCTCATCGCCGAGCGGAAGGCGCAAGTACTGCTCGCCCTCGCCAAGCTCGCTGCACTCGTGCGCGGCAGGCCCCGGCCACGTGCGCTCGATGCGTGCCCGATCGAGCAATCCGGCCAAATTTTCCTGCAACAGCGCATTGATGAGGTCGCAAAAAACAAGTTGCTCGGCTCTGTGCAAAAGCGGGTGCTCTTTTTCCAGCAAATCAGCTTCCATCACTAGCTTCTCTCCTCTCGCTCCGTTACAGAGGCAGCCGGGTTCCTACGTTTTCTGCCACCGCTTTTTGGTAGATTTCATAGGCACTCGAAATATCTTCGACCGCCATCCCCATCGGATTCAAGAGAATGATCTCTTCTGCGGATTCGCGACCCGCTTTTTTCCCCAGCAAAATTTCTCCCAGCTCCGCGTGCAGTTGCTCGCGGGAAAACGTTCCTTCCAGCACGAGCTGGTTAATCACTTTTTTCTCCCGGTTCGACTGATCCCAGTCGTCTACCACGACTTTGTCTGCCTTGAGAAATACTTCTTTATGTACATCCATAATCGAGATGTTGCTGACAAACGCTCCTTTTTGCAGCCACTCAAACGGAATGTACGGCTGGTCGACCACCGTGCACGTAATGACGACTTCCCCCGCACGCACCGCCTGCTCGGCGCTCGTAGCGATGACGACCTCCACAGCCGGCGCTTTCTCGCGCAATTGGTCGGCTAATCGGCGAGCCGCATCGCTATTTAAGTCAAACAAATAGATCGACGTAATCTGCGGGAACTGCTCGAGCATGGAGCGAAGCTGTGTGCTGGCGATGACGCCGCAACCCATGCACGCTACCGTCTGAAAATCTTTTTTGGCGAGATAGCGCGCCCCGATCACGGTAACGGCAGCCGTACGCATCGCGCTAATCAGGCTCGTTTCCATGACGGCAATCGGATAATTGCTGACCGGGTCGTTCAGGATGATTAATCCGCTGGCCCGCTCCAGTCCCCGCTTGCTCGGGTTGTCGTGCTTGCTGCCAATCCATTTCAGCCCGGAGACAGGCGCTTCGCCGCCGACATAAGCCGGCATCGCGATGATCCGGTCGGCAATATGGCCGTTTGCTTCATTGACACGCAAGTACGGCTTCAGCGGCTGGACAAAATCGCCTTTTGCATGCAGCTCCAGCGCCCGCGACACGGCCGTGACGTACAGATCGGAGGAATCGCCTCCCAGTTGGGCAATATCAGACTTGGACAAATACAAGATAGATGGTTGAGTGGACATCGTATGTTTTCGCTCCTTTTTGTGCCTTTATACCGTTTATACCGTTACGGCTGGCTTGTTCAGTTTTTCGACCCAGGCTTCGTCGTACACACTGTCGAGATAGCGCTCGCCTCTGTCCGGCAAGATCGTCACGACGCGCGAACCGGCAGGCAAGGTGGCAATGATTTTTTGAATCGCCGTGATGACAGAGCCGGACGAGCCTCCGGCAAAAATGCCTTCGGCGGCGAGCAGCTCCCGGCACCCGCGCACGGATTCGCTGTCATTGACAAAAATGACGTCGTCGATTTCCTCCCGCCTGAACAGCTCGGGAACGCGGCTCGAACCGATGCCGGGCAGCTCGCGCGGCGCAGGTGGCGCTCCGAAAATGACCGAACCGACAGCATCTACCGCGATCACTTTCAGATTCGGGTTCGCTTCCCGCAGTCTTCTCGCGGTGCCGAGAATGCTTCCCGTCGTGCTTACAGCCATGACGAGGTAGTCGACTTTGCCGCCTGTCTGCTCCACGATTTCGCTCGCAGTACCGTGGTAGTACGCCTTCCAGTTGTTTTCATTCGCGTATTGGTTGATCCAATAGGCATTCGGTATCGTTGCCACCAGTTCTTTTACGCGCTTGATCCGCGTTTTCAAATAGCCGCCCTGATCGTCAGGCTCCTGCACCATTTCAATGTTGGCGCCAAGCTGCTTGATGATCGTCAGGTTCGTCTTCGTGATTTTGGGATCGACGACGCACGTAAACGCAAGTCCGTACACCCGCGCAATCATGGAAATGGCAATCCCGAGATTTCCCGAGGTGCTCTCGATCAAATGCGTGTCTTTATGGATGGTGCCGTCTCGCAATCCTTGCTCGATGATGTAACGCGCTGGTCGATCTTTCATGCTCCCGCCGGGATTCATCAGCTCCAGCTTGGCGAAAACTTCAACCTCGTGCTGCGCGAACAGACGGCTCAGCTTGACTAAAGGCGTGTGACCTACGCACGAAACTATAGAATCAGAAGCGGTCCTTCTTTCACCAGTTACTTCCAGGTTAGATCGAATCACCACAGGCACCTTCTCCCTTTCCTCTTGCGACAATGATAATCATTATCGTTATATAAATGTTGCAAATACATGATATTTGATAATGATTCTTAATGTCAATTAGGAAAATGGTATTTTTTTCTTCCAAGATTCGACGTCTTTCTCCCTGTTTGGACAACTGCCTGGAACACGCCAAAGAAGCCCTTTTTCTGCGCGTATCAAGGGCTGCCCTCCCCGTTTTCTATTCCCGCCGACCTACTTTCATTGTCGAAAAAGATGTCTTTCGCAACAAATCCGCTCGAAAAAAATGTATGACGCTTGTCGCTGATTTATTTGATTCATAAAATAAATTCACTCCTACTGGACTACTTCCGGCTTCTGCTCCTATCGTTTTGTGCCACGGCAAGCCAGTCTGTCCGCCCCTTCCCCTCAGCCGCCGAGGAAAACAGGCACGCAAAAACCGCCGCTTGCCAAAAAACCACGGATATGGGCGATGTCTCTTCTGCTGGGTCAGCTTGATGCCCACTCCTTGTTGTATGTAGCGAATCGCGCCTGCATTCCATCGTTTTTTCACGGGCAAAAAGAAGAGGCCCTCTCTCAACGGCCTCTTCTTTTTGCTGTTTTCCTTGTCGAAATTACTTGCACGTATAGGGTGGTTTTGGCGGAGGTGTCACTACTGGCAGCGGCACTTGCTGATCTTGCAAAACTTTCAGGCCGAGATTCAGGACGATTTTCTCGCGCACATGGGAAAAAGCATGCTCGGCGGCTTTCACTTTTTTCAAGTCTTGCCCGATGTCCAGCTCGGTAAATTCGGAGTACACCAGCTCGCAGTACGGCTTTTCGTTGTACACCTGGCGATTTCCGAACAATCCCAGGTTCAACTGCGCACCTGTTCCTCCTTTGTTGCCGAGTTCGCCCGAGGAAGAAAAATCAGGGGTAAGCTGCAAGGATGGCCCGCCCGCAGGGAATGTAATTCCCACGCAAAAATCGAACGGTATCATGGCAGAAATGTGCCGAATGTCTCCGCAAACTGCGCTTCCGGACACGCGATCGGCAGTGGCGTACTCGATGTTTTTGCGGATGAAGCCGCTCCCAAACAGTTTCGCCACGTACGGATTGAATGTCGGCACAAGCTCGCACTGTTCGAGGATGACGCTTTTCCACGCGCGAATGATTTCCAGCGCCGGCTTTTCCAGTTGAATATCTGCTTCCACACAAACGACGACGGAGATTTCGGCCAATGTCACGGGCACCTTGATCGTCTTCGGAAAAAGGGCCGCTTCCTTGCTGGAGCCGAACACGCGCACGTTTTCCACGCCGCAGGATTGCGGGCTCGGCTTGCCGTGCTCGTGCTCCTTGTCAGGCTTGTGCTTGTGCTCATGCTCGCATTTGCAGTCATGCTCGTCTTTGTGTTTGTGCTTATGCTCGTGTTTGTGCTTGTCTTTGTCTTTTTCCTTGTCTTTGTGGTCGTGCTTGTCCTTGTGCTTGTCATCATCGCAATAGTATTCCATTTTGAACTTGCCTTCTTTTGACTCGCTGTGTTTTCCCACTTGGTTTATCGCCTCCTTTGTCCATACATGGCCTTACCATTCATTGTATGGCCTGGACTGCGCAAAGGACTTGGCTGTTGCTGAGCGTGATTTACCCATTTTTTCCTTTTGTACTTTCCGTTTCCATCCGTTTTTATTTACCTAAGCAACAATCCGGCATGCCTGTATGTACAGCCCGGACATGCCAAGTGTGCATCTGCCTGTCAACGTGTCCATACGTGGACGGGCATCCCGTTCTTTCGGCCCTCTGTCTCCTGCCTGCTATTGATCGCCAAAAGATGCGCTCACACTTGGCCCAGTCCGCGCAGCGGAACCAACTGCTTGCGAAACCACCAGATTCGCCCGCTTACGATCGTCACCCCTTTGTAATCGCGTACGCTCGCACCGTGCTTCATAAACGGCTCGGACATGAGGCTCACTTTCCAATCCCCGGTCTCGATCCATTTTTCCGGCAAGGACAACGGGCTGCTGTCGAGCAGCAGGCTCGCTTCTGCTTTTTCCTGGGCAACGGGAGGGCGCAGCACGGTTGAAGTAAAGGGAAGGCGCAGCGTCTCATGCGCGACTTTGCCCGCCTCTCCCGTCGTGCCAAAGGCGGTCAGCTCAAATTCGCCACGGACCCAGACCACGCGCCCCTTGTCCTCATAGCGCGCTTCCTGCACATCCATCACGATCTGCGGGTGCAGCTCCCACCACTCCTGCTTCCAGCACGCCTGGATCGGGTGTACCCAGTTCACTTCCCACACCTCTTCGAGCACAGACACTTGCATATAAGCGCGGTCTGCCTGTTCGGCGTAGGAAACATCGGCAAACACCACCTGGTTGTTCCCGGTGTTCGCCTGTTGCCTCGGCATGGGCTGTTGTTGCGAAAGCCTAGCGACTGCGGTATCGGGAGCAGGTTCAAGTTCAGGCGCGCCCCTGACCTCGCCCCTGGCTTCGGCAGGCTCTTGTCCAGTTACGTCGTGCAGCTCATCGGCATCGGCTTGCTCCCATGCTTCTGCGGGAGGACGAGCGGCAGCCGTCCGCTGGCGCTGCGGCTTGGTCCATGGCGATTTGACCCATGGGGACTTGCTCCAGGGCGACTTTTTGCCGACAGGCTTCCCTGTCCTTCGCTCTTGTCTGGCCTGGACGCGGACGAGAGGGGCTTTGCTTTTTGCCAGCTTGCTTCCTCTCGGCCGCAGCGGCGGATGCTTGTCAGCCGTTAGCTCCTGCTTCGCCAGTTGCTGCTTCACGCGCAAAAACGTTTGCTGGGGGCTTTTGGGGGCGCGCTTTAGTTCTCCGTGGTTTAAAAAAGGCGGCTTTTTCGCGGACGCTCGTTTCAGTTGGGGGACAGCCATTTGCAACCTCCTTTCTTTCGTTGGGTCAACGTTTTCTCTTCGCTATATTCATACGCCCGACCGCCCCCTTTTGGCATAGTCGTCTGTCCTCGTAGGCGGCGCTTGCTGCGAAAGCTTGGCTTCCTTCCCTACTGGCGGAGCCTGCGCGGCGAACATGCGCAGCTCGCACTGGCACGCCTGCCGATAGCAGTCGGCTACGCGGGCGATCGGGCAATTCGTCTCGCGAAACAAATAGACGCCCTCTGCCCGTTTTTCCAGCTTGACCATGTAGCCGTAGTCATTTTGAAGCTGCGCCAGCGTTTGCAGCCGTTCCTCAAACGACTGATTCGCCATCTTTTCCCGATATTTTTGCGCCGTCCGCTCCATCCGCCGCTCGAACAGCGCATGCACGAGCGAATCGCCAAACAGGTCGCCCATATCGCCAAGCAGCTCCACAGCCAAGCCTTCGTACTCCGTCGGAAACAAGCGCTCGGCCCGTGGCGTCAGTTGGTACACGAACACGGGCCTGCCAACCTGCCGGCGCATGATCTGGGCGTCGAGATAGCGCTCCCGGTGCAGCACATCCAAATGCTTGCGCACCGCGACTTTCGTAATCCGCAAATGCTCCGCCAGCTCCTGGACGCTGACCGTCCCGTGCTTTTTCATGTACAACAATAGCTTTTGCCGGGTGGTCGGTTCGCGAAAAGCCGCTGCTCCCATCCCCACGGTTTACCTCATGGCCTCGTTGTAGCGCCGGTTGACCTCTTCCCAATCGATGACGTTCCACCAGGAGGACACGAAATCCGGCCGCTTGTTTTGGTACTGCAAATAGTAGGCGTGCTCCCAGACGTCCACGACCAAAATCGGCGTTTTCTTTTCCATGAACGGCGTATCCTGATTCGGCGTGCTCGTCACTTCCAGCTTGTCCCCGTCGACGACCAGCCAGCCCCAGCCGGAGCCGAAGCGGCTGATGGCGGCTTTCGTCAGCTCTTCCTTCATTTGCGCAAAGCTGCCAAAGTGCTTGTCGATACCCTTGGCGATGTCCCCGCGCGGCTTTCCGCCGCCCGTTGGACTCATGATCGACCAGTACAGGCTGTGACTGTAGTGGCCGCCGCCGTGATTGCGGACCGCTGTGCGAATTTCTTCCGGCAAATCGTTCAAGTGACAGATAAGCTCCTCCACCGTAGCGTTCTGGAACTGGGGGTAGTTTTCCAGAGCCTTGTTCAGATTGGCGACATAGGTAGCATGGTGTTTCCCGTGATGAATTTCCATCGTTTTCGCATCCAGATACGGCTCCAGTTCATCGTAGGCATACGGCAATTGTGGCAATGTAAAAGCTCCCATTGGAAAATTCCTCCTGTTCAGTGGATTACAAGGACAGTGTACAAGAAGAAAAATATTTTGTACATACCCAAAAATGTTTCCTTTGGTAAACTTAATTGCAAAATCGTTTATTGTGTTGTAGAATAAACTCAATCTTTCCTGAACGAAACAATTTTTCTGCAGGGAAAATTCTGTTCTCTTGCCCCTTTTGACGAGGGGTCGTTTGCATACTCCTAATCAGGAGGGAATTTCTGTTCATGACCGACTCTATCCAGCCACAAGCGCATTATTCCGTTTTTCAGCCACTCGTCGAGCTGGCTAACGGAAAATGCTTCGGATACGAAGCTCTGCTACGCTGCTCATCCGGCGCTTCGCCTGAGCGGCTTTTCCAGACGGCCCGCCAAAGCGGCCGCCTGTACGAGTTGGACACGACGGCCATGCGCGGAGCTGTATTTGCCTACTTTGCCGAAGTGTCTCAAACGCAGCACGCGCCTTATTTGTTTCTCAATGTGTTTCCTTCGACCTTGCTGCATCCGGGTTTTTGCGCCTTGCTTGAGGAGATGCTGGCCGCGCATCCCGCCTGCTGCCAGCGCATCGTGCTGGAGATCAACGAGGCGACAGAGGAAGACAAGATGTGGGACATTCGGCTTCTCGGGCAAAAAATTCGCGACTTGCGCGCATACGGCTATTTGATCGCGCTTGATGATGTAGGCTCCGGTGCTGCATCTTTGCGAAAAATCGTGGAGTACGAGCCAGACATCGTGAAGCTGGACCGCTACTTTGGCAACCAGTTGGCGCTCAGCCCCAACAAGCAAAAGCTCGTCTCCCTGTTCGTCGACTTTTGCCGGGGCCAATCCCATCTCGTGCTGGAAGGCTTGGAGGAACCCGACGATCTGGCGACGGCAAAAACATTGGGCGTCCCCCTCGGCCAAGGATTTTTGCTCGGGCGGCCAAGGGCGCTTTGTGAAGCGGTTTATTTGGGGGGAGTGTGAGGGTTTGGACGTGGAAGAAGCCCGTTACCGGGGAGGTACGGGCTTTTAGTCTTCTTTCTGCGAGGCAAAATTTTATTCTCCCGTTTCGGCGAATCTCTTGATCCGGGAACCGATTTCATCGCGAATCCGCTGAAATTCCGCCCATTCTTTTCCGGCAGGATCGTCAAATCCCCAATGAACCCGTTTCACATGCGGCGGTGTGATCGGGCAAGCGGAATCCGCGTGATGGCAAAGCGTCACGACAAGGTCCGCTTTGTTTAAAATGGCCGGATCTATCACATCTGAGGTGTGATCGGACATGTCGATTCCGACTTCTTGCATCGCTCGCACAGCATTTGGATTGATACCGTGCGCTTCGATCCCGGCTGAAAACACATTCCAGGCGTGGCCCAAGTATTTCTTTCCCCATGCTTCGGCCATTTGGCTCCGGCAAGAGTTCCCTGTGCACAAGAAGTAAATCGTTTTTTTGTTTTCCATCCTGTCCTCCCCTTTTCAACTTTTATGTGTTAGCAAAATATTTTCGGCGCAACCATAATGAGACGTTAACCAAGGCGATCATCACAGGCACTTCCACAAGCGGGCCGATAACTGCTGCAAACGCTGCGCCTGAATGAATCCCAAACACACCGATGGCTACGGCGATTGCCAACTCAAAGTTATTGCTGCCTGCTGTAAACGCTAAGGTCGCCGTAACCGGATAAGCGGCACCGATCTTCCTCCCCATGTAAAAAGCAAGAAAGAACATCACGAAAAAGTAAATCAGCAAAGGAATCGCAATGCGAACGACGTCTACAGGTACGCTGACGATGCTTTCCCCTTTCATCGAAAACATGACGATGACGGTAAAAAGCAAGGCAACCAACGTGAGCGGACTTAGTTTGGGCAGAAATACTTTTTCATACCATTCCCTGCCCTTTGCTTTGACCAGACCAAAACGCGTCAGCATCCCGGCAAGAAACGGAATCCCCAAGTACAGGAGCACCGATTTTGCCACGTCCGCCATGGTAAACGTCACCATCGCTCCCTGGATGCCCAGCCATTCCGGAATGAGCGTGAGAAACACATACGCGTATATGGAGAAGAAGAGCACCTGGAACACCGAATTGAATGCCACCAGCGCAGCCGCGTATTCTGTATCCCCTTTGGCGAGGTCATTCCACACAATGACCATCGCAATACAACGGGCCAAGCCAATCACAATCAGCCCTGCCATGTATTCTGGCTGATCGGCCAAGAAAATGACGGCCAGCAAAAACATCAGGATCGGACCAATCACCCAGTTTTGAAGCAGCGACAGGAAAAGAACTTTTTTGTCCTTCCCAATACGAGCCATTTCCTCGTATCGAACTTTTGCCAACGGGGGATACATCATCAAAATCAGGCCGATGGCAAGCGGGATCGAGGTGGTGCCCATCTGGAAACGGTGCAAACTATTCGTAAAACCCGGTATGAACGTCCCTGCCAAAATGCCGACTGCCATCGCAAGAAAAATCCAGAGGGTCAAGAAATGGTCTAACAACGATAATGGCTTCATGAAATACTCCTTTTTGGCTTAGCAACACGAAACTGTATCCCGCGCTGTATTTTCCTCTACACAGCAAGCTACTTGTTTCGTATAGCGGAGGTCGCTGTCAGCCTTTGTGTAAAAAAACTCCCATTCGTTTCCGTCCGGATCGGTGATCCAAAATTTGTCCTGGACAGCATAGCAGCAGGTCGTATCCAGTTCGTCACGCACCAGGATGCCTTCCTTTTCCAATCGTTCCTTGTGAAGAGCGATCTCTTCTGCGCGTTCCACCTGGAAGCCGAAGTGATTCACCTGGTTACCGCGAATCGCGTCCCGAACATTCAAGGTAAAGTTTAGCCCTGGGCTTTCCAGCAAAAACTTCGCATAATCGCCCTTGACCTTTACAGGCTTCACCCCAAACATTTTCTGGTAAAATTCAACTGATTTCGCCAAATGCGAAACATTGATTCCAACGTGCGCATACTTCATTTCTGATTCCTCCCCTGATTCAAAAGTCATTCATCAAAAAAAATTGATGTAAGGATCAAAAAAAATTAGCAGCAGCTTCCTTTTCCGGCTTTCCTGAAGATGCAACAAAGCTCTTCCGATAGCAGGTGATTCACTTCCTCATCATTCAAATCGTAGTAACTCCATGTTCCTTTTGTCTCTTTTGTAATCAGATTGGCGTCCAGCAAAACTTTGAGATGGTACGAGAGCTTGGATTGCGGCATGTCAAAAACTTCCGTAAGGTCGCAGACGCACGTTTTCCCTCGCTGGCACAGCTCATACATAATTTCTAATCGTCTCTGATCGGCGAGCGCTTTGAATTTCTTCTCATACTGCTCCAACTTTTGTTTCAGATTGTTCATGGAAGATGACCTCATTCATCAATTTTTTTTGATATATAGATTATAGGCATGATGTGCAAGGAAATGCAATCGTTGATTCCTTTGGCGGTTTTGCGCGAGATCAGAGGGAGGACAGGCTGAATCCCAGACCGAAAATGCCGTTCCCCTCTCCTGAGCTGTACGCGAGCTGCAGTTCGGGAAAACACCCTCGACCGGGCGTGAGGTGGATGGGAAGGGAAAAGGAAAACGTTCCGGTAAACTCATGCTGCGCAAAGGTTTCGCCCATTCCCTGGATGGCGCCTCCCCCTTTTGGCAGCGAGATGTGGCTGGTCGTTATTTTACTGGACATGGCTTGTTTCGCGGCTGCAACTCAACGGATCTCATTTCTGTACCGCGCTTCCTTCCTGTTCAGAGTGGATTTTTCGTCGAAACGAGACAAAACCAACAGCGAATCGTGAGGAAAGTTTGTACGCAAAGTGTATTTCAGTCAAATTTGCCACAAATTTCAACATTCTTTTTTTCTGTAGCGGCAACTTTTGTCATGGTTAGCGGCTAGACGGCGTCGTCGCCATCTCGTGCCGTTTTACCCGTCTCCGCAAAAAACGTTTGACTGAAGGCCCGGACGCCAGAAGCAGCGGTCGTTTTTCGTTTGGGCACGCCAAAAAAGCCCGATTCTGAAGCGATCGGACCCTCTTTTCCTGCACGGGCGTCTTTTGCCAGGCGAGCAAGCGGACTTCCCCTGCTTACGCTTGCTGCCGCAGCTCATCGGGCACGCGAATCTTTTCGCCCGTCCTTGCGCAAATGGCGACAAACGTAACCTCTGCTTGCAAGACAAGCTCATCGCGCTGGTTGCG
The DNA here is from genome assembly GCF_000470975.2 of Brevibacillus sp. NSP2.1. NCBI lineage: Bacteria > Bacillati > Bacillota > Bacilli > Caryophanales > Paenibacillaceae > Brevibacillus > Brevibacillus sp. NSP2.1. The sequence goes on from NZ_CP048274.1 coordinate 2,925,861, forward strand.
GATGAGCTGCCTGAGCACAAAGCTCGTGTTGCCCACCCGCTCTATGGACGAATGAATCAGCAGGACGTCGCCGAGAAAGGCTTCCTTTTTGTATTCGGCTTGCAGCCTGGCCACGAACGAGCGGAAGCCAAGGCGGGAAAAATAGTGATACCACGGCTGGCGAGCCTGCTCCAAAAACGCCATGTATTGGACGTTGTTCACATGGCCATCGTGAATCTCCTCTGGTTGTACGCGAATTTCAAACGGTGAAAACGGCATGGACTCTCCCCTTTTGTCTGTGCTGGCAGGTTTGTTTTCGTCATAGTTCGATAGTTCGCGCCCCCTGCTGAAAATTCCTGCCAGCCTGGGCGAGCCGCATGCTGTGCCACTTAAGTCGCACGCCTCACTCTTTGACTGCGCCGGACGTCAAGCCGGAAATAATCCGTCTCTGGAAAATCAGCACCATAATTACGAGCGGCACGGTCACGATGATGGACGCAGCCGAGATTTCCCCCCACGGAATCGTGAACATCCCTTGAAACATGACGATGCCCACCGGAACTGTCTTCATCGCTTCCTGCGTATTCAGCGTGAGCGCAAACAAAAATTCGTTCCAGGCGGCGATAAAGACGAGAATCGCCGTCGTAAACACGCCTGGCATCGCCAGCGGAAAAAACACGCGTGTCATCGTCTGCCAAATGCTCGCCCCGTCCACTTTGGCGGCTTCTCCGAGATCGCTCGGAATTTTGCGGAAGAAGATCGTCAAATTCCAGATGGCGAGCGGCAGCGCGAAGGTCGTATAGGGGATAATCAGGCCAAGGTAGCTGTTTGTCAGACCCACGGACTGCATGAACATGAAAATCGGCGAGATCGTGGCGATTTGCGGGAACATGGAGACGGCCAAAACGACGCCGAGAATGATCGTCTTCCCGCGAAAAGACAGCCAGGCGATCGCATACGCGGCAAAGGACGCAATCGTGATCGAATACAGCGTCGTCAGCGTCGCTACTACCGTCGAGTTCCACAAATATGTGGCAAATGGCCGTTCGGTGAATACGCGGATGAAGTTGTCGAGCGTCGGATTCTCGATGATGAACTGAAAGGCGCGCTCACCGAACAGCTCCCCTGGGGGTTTTAGGGCGGCGAGCAAAATCCATAAAAACGGGAACATGACGACGAAGACAAAAAGCAGCAATCCGACGTAGAACAAGGGCCCTGCACTTTTTTGCATGCACGTTTCCTCCTTATTTTCCGTTGCCCTCACCCAAGAGGTCTGCTCCCAAAATTTTGACGTAGCCAATCGAAATCAAGGCGACGCACAAGAAAACAATGACAGCGAGCGCCGAGCCTTCACCAAAGCTCATCTGCGCAAACATCGTTTTGTAGGCGTAGATGGAAATCGTTTCTGTCGAGTTGGCTGGCCCCCCGCCTGTGAGCGCATAAATGAGGTCGAACACCCGGAACGCGTCGAGCGTGCGGAACAACAGCGCCACGAGAATCGTCGACTTGAGCATGGGCAAGGTGATGCGGAAAAATTGCTGGAAGCGGTTGGCCCCATCTACAGAGGCGGCTTCGTACAAGCTTTGCGGAATGGTCTGCAAGCCAGCAAAGAGCAGCAAGGCCATGAACGGCGTCGTTTTCCAGACGTCGGCCAAAATGACGGAAAACATCGCGCCTGCCTTCGTCGAGAGCAGCACGCCCATGTCCGAGACAAGCCCTGTCACCTCGAACAGATGCGCCACAATCCCGTTTTGCCCGTCGTAAAGAAATTTCCACATCATGGCGGAAATGACCGTCGGGATGGCCCACGGAATCAGCACGGTCGCGCGGACAAGCCCCCGCCCGCGAAACGGCCGATTGAGGAGCAGCGCAATGCCCATGCCGAGCACAAGCTCAATCGCAACAGAGACGACAGTGAAAAAGAACGTGTTGTACAAAGCGGCCCACATTCGGCTGTCGGTCAAAAACTTCTGGTAATAGGCGAAGCCAATGTAGTTCGGTTCGATCAGCGAGGATTGGATCCCCGCCATGACGCCGACCGCCCCCTCGGGCTTAGACAGTTGCTTTTGCGCGCCAAGCGCAAGGAGTGCCGCCTCCGCCTGCTCCAAGGTTGTCCGCACAGCATCTGTCTGCTCACCTGTCAGCGTCACATATTTCAGTTCGGCGGGAATCGGCTTGAATTCGAGCAGCAACTGATCGACGGCGTGGTAACGGCTCGCGATCTCGCCTGTCTGGTTGAGGGAAGCATTCATTTGCTCGATCTGCTGCCGGATGGCGTCCAGTTGTTCCTTCGTTGCCCCTTCGGCAGACTCTGCCTCTCTTTTCACATAGCGGAGCAAATTGGGCAGCGTGCTGACGTAGCGCTCCATGTCCAGCCCATAGGAAGAGTGGACCTCTGTCTTCGTCGGGTCATTCAACCGGATGTCGTGCAGACTGATCCAAAACGATCGCATGACAGGCCAAATCGCGATGACGAGTATAATCAGCAGTGCGGGAAAAATCAGCAAATAGCCCGTCTGTTTTTCCGAAAGGGACCCTTTGTTTTGTCGATTCATCCGTTCACCACCTTCTATCCTGATAGGAACATTCGAGGTACTGGGCAAAATCCGACATCCATTCACTCCCGGGAGAGACGCGCCCTCCCGGAAGCCATTGGACCCGTATTCTTTCCGGCTTGCCTTGCGTTATTTTTTTATCAGCTCATTCATTTTCGTTTCCATGTTTTGCACAGCTTGCTCGGCGGTTTGCTGTCCGGCGAGAGCCTTGGACACCTCGATCTGGATTACTTCGGAGATTTTCGGATAAATCGGCGTAGTCGGACGGGAGACGGCAGCGCTGACGCCATCTACGAAGTCTTTGTTGGCGAACAGCGGGCTTGCCTTTTGCACTTCGGCATCTTCATACACAGGCAGGAAAGTCGGAGCGAGTCCGCCGTGCACCGCCGAAATTTTTTGCCCTTCGGCCCCCGTCATAAACTTCAGAAATTCCCACGCTTCTTTCGGATGCTTGCTGAACTTGTTGATGCCGCCCATCCATCCGCCGAGCGCCGCAGCGGACCCGGCATCGCCTGCCGGCAGCGGAGCGATTGCTACTTTGTCGACGATTTTGGACTGCGCCTGATCTTGTGCGAGCGCGAACTGGTACGGCCAGTTGCGGACGAAAGCCGATTGTCCTTCGAGGAAAGCGGTATGCGATTCGGTCTCCATAAAGGTGGTGATGTTGCTCGGCACGAAGTCCGATTGGACGACCTCGATCATTTTGTTCAAGCCTTTGATGGTGGCCGGATTGTTAATCGCCACGTTGCCTTGTTCATCCAAAATTTTTCCGCCGTAGGAGGCAATGAACTCGACGAAGTTGCACACCAGTCCTTCGTATTGCTTCGCTTGCATCAGGTAGCCGAATTTCGTGCCGCCCTGCCCCTTCGTGGCTTTCGCCTGCGCGATCAGCTCATCCCATGTTTTGGGCGGCTCTTTGACCAGGTCCTTGCGGTAAAACAGCAGCCCGGCATCGATGAATTTCGGCATGGTCCACTGCTGGCCGCCGAAGTTTCCGGCATCCATCGCCCCTTTGATGTATTTGCCGGTGTCAATGCCGTCCTGCTCGATCAAGCGGTCCAGCGGGAGCAAATAGCCGGCCTGGGCAAATTCCGCGGGCCAGATGACGTCTAAGTCAAACACGTCGATCTCCTGGGACTGCGCGCTGAACATGGTGACGTACTGGTCGTGGCTTTGTCCGGTGTCAGACGGCATTTCGCGAATTTCTACCTCGATGTTCGGGTGGGCGTTTTGAAAAGCTTCGACGAGCTTTTTCGTGGAGTCGGTCGCATCTTTGCCGCGCGCGTAGACGAGCTTGACTTTTTCTGCGGCGGGCTGCGGAGCCGGTTCTGTCTTCGGTGCCTCGGTCGCGGGCTGTCCCTGTGCGGGCGCGGATTGTTGCGGAGCTGATGAGCATGCTGCCAAGGAGAGTGCAACTGTCAAGGTAAGTCCCATTGATGTAAGCCGTTTCATAACTTTCATGCAATTTAACCCCCTATGCTCTTTATGGATCTATGTCGCCTGCCAAAGCAGGCCGTAAAACCGCCGTTACAGTCGGACAGCCTCGCCTGTTTGCGCCGACTGGTAAATCGCCTCGATCAACCGGGTGATGTACAAGGCTTGCTCCGGTGTGCAGAGCGGCTGCGCCTTCCCTTCGACCGCATCGAGGAAATTGGCGAGCAGCATCACCCGCTCGTTGCAAGGCGTTGGCGACAGCTCCGTCGTCGCCGTCACGCCGCCCCACTCGTGGTACAGCGTCAGCTTTTCCTCAAGCAAGCCGAGCGAGACGCCTCCCGCCTGCCCGTACAGTTGCAGGAAAACGTTTTCTTTTTCGATGTGAGAAGCCCAGCTTGCGTCCAGCGTGAGCGAAAATCCGTTTTCAAATGTAATCATCGCGACCGCCATGTCTTCGACGTCAAACTTGCCGTTTTCCTCGCGCCTGCCCCACTCGGACAGTCCGCGCTTGTGCGGGCCGAATTGCGCATACGTCTGGCCGAGTACAGACACCGGCTTTGGATGGTCGAGCAGCCACAAAGTCAAGTCGAGCATATGTACCCCGATGTCAATCAAAGGGCCTCCGCCTGCCAGCTCTTTTTGCGTAAACCAGCTCCCCCAGCCGGGAATGCCGTTGCGCCGCACCCAGCCTGTCTTGGCGTGATAGATGCTGCCTAACCTGCCTTCATCCAGCCATGCCTTGACTTGCTGGGCTTGGCTGCGAAAGCGGTTGTTTTGCGCGACCATCAAAATTTTCCCGGCTTGCTTCGCCGCTTCGATCATGTCTTCCGCCTGCTGGGCGTTCATGGCCATCGGCTTTTCGCAGAGCAGATGCTTGCCTGCTGCCAGCGCTTGTTTCGCCGCTTGCGCGTGCAAATAGTTCGGGACGCAGACGATCACCGCGTCGATCGGCGCTTGCGAAAGCATCTCCTCATAGTCGGTAAAGACGTGCGCAATCCCGTACTGCTCGGCTTTTTCCGCTGCCGTTTCCCGCGACACATCTGCAATGGCGACGATCTCTGCACGCGGCTCCCTCTTGGCCGCCTCCAGATGAGCCAGAGCGATCCCGCCTGCCCCGATGATCCCGATTTTGTGTGTGCGCATATTCGCTACATCTCCCTCCTACACCCACCAAAGATTTTTGATCGGCTCGCGCAAAATGACTTGCTGCAAATTTTGCACGGCGCGCTCGAAGCCTTCCTCAATCGACATGATCGCGTCTTCGTGCTCGATGCTGATGACGTAATCGTAGCCGTTCATGCGCAGGGCGCTCATCATGTCCGCCCACGTCTGCTGCGAGTGTCCGTAGCCGACCGTGCGGAAATACCACGCCCGTTCATTGAGATTCGCGTACGAGTTCATGTCGGTCAGCCCGTACATGTTCACCTTGTCCTGATCGATATACGTATCTTTGGCATGGAAGTGGTAGATCGCTTGTTCTTTTCCCAATATTTTGATCGCCGCTACCGGATCAATGCCTTGCCACCACATATGGCTCGGGTCGAAGTTGGCCCCGATCGCGTCTCCGACTTGCTCGCGCAGCTTGAGCAGCGTACCCGGTGTATGGACGAGAAAGCCTCCGTGCAACTCCAGGGCGACTTTGACCTGATGCGACTTGGCGTAGCCGCCCCACTCTCTCCAGTACGGAATCAGCTTCTCGTTCCACTGCCAGTTCAGCACGTCGCGGTATTCATTCGGCCAGGGAGCGACAGGCCAGTTCGGGTACTTCGCGCCTTCGTGATCTCCCGCCGTGCCGGAAAAGCAATTGACGACAGGAACTTCCAGCAACTCAGCCAACTGAACCGTTTTGACGAACGTCTCGTGCGACTGCTGGGCAAAGCTTTTGTCCGGCGAAAGCGGATTGCCGTGGCAACTGAGCGCGCTGATGACCAGTCCCCGCTCCTCGACGGCTTTGCGGTACGCCTGACGCTTTTGCTCGCTTTCCAGCAGCTCATCGAGCGGGCAGTGCGCGTTGCCGGGATAACCACCCGTCCCGATTTCCACTGCCTCCAGTCCCGCCTCCTTCACATGGTCGAGCATTTCCTCAAACGACTTGTCGCTAAACAAAACGGTAAACACACCGAGCTTCAAATGCTTCCCCTCCTTTTTTCTCGCGGAGCTTGCAGGTTCATCTATGGGCAGTTCGTGATGCTCCCTCAAATACAGCGCTTACACTTTGCCGGATGACGAGATGGTGCGGCACGGTGCTCATCCGCTCCACCGGCTCGTTGCGGATTTGCTTGAGCAGTTGCTCTGCCGCTGCCTTGCCGTACATGAACGGGTCGTTGTGTACGGTCGTCAGCATGGGGCGGGTCAAGGAGGCCAGCTCCAGGTTGTCAAACCCCATGACCGAGATGTCTTCCGGAACGCGAATCCCGTGGTCGTGCAAATAGTTGAGCACGCCTACGGCCATCAGGTCTGTGGCGACAAACACGGCGGTCGGACGCACAGCTTCCTCGCAGATGCGGCGCATGGCCTCATAGCCGCTTTTGGCAGTGAAATCGCCCTCTACGACAAAGCCCTCGTGAATCGGCAGGTCGTGCGCGCGCATCGCTTTGCGGTATCCGCCCATGCGGTCCAGCCCGCACGGCGGGTCCCACAGCGGCCCGGAGACACAGGCGATTTTCCGGTGGCCCTGCGAGATGAGATAGGCCGTGGCATCGTAGGACGCCTGGACGTTGTTGACGTTGACGGTCGGAATCTGATAGCCGGGCAAGTCATGCCCCGTCACGACCATCGGCACCTGCATGTCGTGGAGCGTCTGGAAGCTGCTCTCCAGAAAATGAATGCTGGCGATGATGACGCCATCGAGCTGCTTTTCTTTGAACAGGCGCAAATACTTCAGCTCTTTGTCCACGACCTCGTCCGAGATCGCTAAAAACATGCTGTAGTCGTCTTCGCTGAGGACACTGTCGATCCCGTAGGTGAGGTTAGAGTAAAAATTGTTGTTGATGTCCGGAATCATGACGCCGATAATCCGGGTTTCCTTGCTGACGAGACTGCGGGCGATCGCATTCGGCTGAAAGCCCGTCTTCTGGACGATGCGCAAAACCCGCTCGCGCAGCTCCGGCCTGACTGGCTTCGAGTTGTTCAATACCCGCGAGACGGTGGCAATCGAGACGTTGGCGAGTTGGGCAATGTCTTTTATGGTGACAGAAATGGTCTCTCACTCACTTTCTCTCATTCAGGTAAACGTTTTCCTATCCAGAAAATAACATCCGGGCTCTGTTTTGTCAATATTCTGTCATTTTTTCTTTTCGACTTTTCCCGTCAATTGTCGCGCTGCTTCCCGAACCTTTTGCCACCGAAAAAGCCCAGAGACTTTCCCCCTGGGCTATCGCCAAAAGCTCATGCAAAGGACCCACATACCGGCAGCGTAATCTCCACCGTTGTTCCCTTGTTCCGCTGGCTGCTGATTTTCATGTTCCCTTGATGAGCTTGGATGATTTTGTAGCTAATCATCAGGCCGAGACCTGTTCCCTTTTCTTTCGTCGTATAAAACGGCTCGCCCAGCTTCTGGATGCGCTCTTCGCCTATCCCCTCTCCCTGGTCCTGAATGCGCACAGAAAGGGTGTCGCCGAGCTGCTGGAGCTGAATCGTGATGCGCCCGCCGTTTGGCATGGCTTCGATCGCATTTTTTAAAATATTGATAAAGACCTGCTTTAATTGATTTTCTTCGCAATTGACCATCGTGGCAGTCTCGTCCAGCTCCACCGTGATCTGGACGTTGTTTAAAATCGCCTCGGTTTGCAGCAGCTCTACTACCTGATGCAAGAGCGGCGAAAGGTTGCGCGGCGTGAAGTTGATGACCTGCGGCTTGGCGAGCACCAAAAATTCGTTCACGACCGATTGGATGCGATCCAGCTCGGAGAGGATCGTCTGAAAATACTCCCGCTTGTAGTTGCCCTCCTGAATGAACTGGATGAAGCCGCGAATCGAGGTCAGCGGGTTGCGGATTTCGTGCGCGACGCCTGCGGCCAACTGGCCGACGACAGACAGCTTTTCTGATTTTCGCAGCAGTTCCTCGGTCTTTTTCAGCTCGGTAATGTCGTGGCTGATGACCAACAGGCCGATGCGCCTGCCGTCCGGGTCGAAGAGTGGAACTTTGCGCACGTCAAAAATGCGCGATTCTTCCCGACTGACGAAAATGATCTCTTCCAGGCGGACAGGCTTGCCCTCTTCCCACGCCCGCTTGTCCGACTCGGCGCATTGCAGCAACGCGCTCCGGTAATGGGGGGACAGTCGCGCCAGCTCCTCGTCGTGCTTGCCCTGGTACGGGACATGCTCCAGCTCAAAAATGCGCAGGCAGCAGTCGTTTGCCTCGATCCAGTGGCCCTCGCCGTCCTTGAAGCAGACGGAATCGGGCATGGCGTTGATTAACGTCCGCAACTGCTTGGCATTTTCGATCAGCGCGGCCTCCATCCGTTTATGCTCTGTAATGTCACGCTGAATCGCGACAAAAGCGATCAGATTGCCTTTTGCATCAGAGAGCGGCGAAATGAATGTACTGACGTTAAGCAACGTGCCGTCCTTGCGCTGCCGCACCGTCTCATACGAGGTCACATAGCGGTTTCGCACGATTTCCGCGTGCAGCTTCTCATAATCTTCCTGCAAAAAATCGGGAATCGTCGGCAGCTTGTCGCCGATCACTTCCTGCTCGCTCCACCCGAACATTTGGCGGTGCGCCGATCAAATTTTGTTGGTTGTCTATCCAGCCCTGTTCGTACAGCATGTTCGAAGCGTTGATGACCTTGCCCCCGCGGTCCAGCACCAGAAAAGGACTGCCGACAACCGAGGACACGAGCTGGGAAAAGCGCTCCGTCAGGCGAAACCGCTCCTGCTCCAGTTGATTGCGCAAACAGCTTTCCACCGTTTGCCTCGCGGAGATCACCGCTGACAGCGAGTGCGGATGGTAAACCCGCCACAAGCCTGTCAGGTTGAACACCCCCAAAATATCGCGGGTGGCCGGGTCGCGGATAGGAGCGGCCGAGCACGTCCATTTTTGCACCTCCTGGCAAAAATGCTCGGCGGCAAACACCTGCACCGGGCTTCCTGTCACAAGGGAAGTCCCGATGGCGTTCGTCCCTGCCCGATTCTCTGCCCAGGACGAGCCGAGGACGAAATTCATGTCTTCTGCTTTCAGCATCAGCGACAAGTCGCCATCGAGATGGACGATATTGCCTGCCGCGTTGCAAAACGTAACCAGGTGGCCGGAGTCCATCGAAGCATCCTTCAGCTTCAACAGAAGCGGCTTGAGTATGCGCTGAAGCGAGTCACCCTGCCAAAAGGCCTCAATCTCTTCCCGGGACAGGGTGATCGCTGTTCGGTTGCTCAGAGGATGGATGCTTTGCTCCTGACAGCGTTGCCAAGATTCGTACATCAGCGGTCGAATAGCCGGTCTTTCACTGATTCCTGAAACAAATCGTTCCCACTCCAGTTCAAGCTTTACTCTTTCTTGTGAAAGATTAGCAAACCTATCCAGAGCTATCCGCTGATTCATGGTCTCCATCCTCCAGATTAGAAAACTTGGCTGCGCCAAGCCGTTGGCGCAGCCTTAGTTGCCCTTGTACTGGATAAGAATCTTATCCATTCTTATCTGTATAAAAAAGTGGGTGACACATTTTTTGAATTAACATTTCGACAATTGACCCAATTTTCCTTTTTATGAAACGTTTTTTAAGTACACTTGAGCGCAGAAAAAATCAACCAGTGTGTCTTTTGGCGCTGCTGCGGCCAAAAAGACACACTGGCTGTTTGCTCCTACCGGAATTTTGTAATGACGTTGAACCCGAACGTGTTGTAGTTCGTCATATCCTCCATGATGCCAGACACATCGTCGAGCGCTACCTCGCGGGAAACGAGCGAGGACGGATTCAGCCTGCCCTGGGCAATCATGGTCAGCAAGCCGTCATAGGCGGCGTGCGGATTGCCGATGCTGCCGACAATCTCCAGTTCCATCGCGGTAATCGCGTCAATCGGCAGCCCGACCATACCGCCTTCGTCTTTTGTCGTCAGGCCGATCTGCACATGCCTGCCGCCTTTGCGCAGGCTCAGAACCGAGTTGAGGATCGTATCGCGTATCCCCAGGGCATCAATCGAGGCGTGCGCCCCGCCCTTCGTGATTTCCTTGATCGCTTCGACGACGTTTTCCTTCCTGGCGTTGACGACCGCGACGGCGCCCTCTTCTTTTGCTTTTGCCAGTTTTGCGTCGTCTACATCCACGGCGATGACCATGGCGCCGACAGCGCTTGCGACCTGCACCGAGGACAAGCCTACGCCGCCTGCCCCGTGTACGGCAAGCCAGTTGCCCGGCTGGACGTTTCCGCGCACGACGCCGTGATACCCTGTCATGTAGCGGCAGCCGATGGCCGCAGCCGTCAGCGTGTCCACCTCGTCGGGCAGACGGATCAGGTTAAAGTCTCCGTTCGGCACCTTGACGTATTCCGCGTATGCGCCATCGTAGCTGAATCCGAAGATCGCCATGTTGTCGCAGCGGTTGGAATGCCCGGAGAGGCAATTGGCGCAATGCGAGCATCCTTCGTGGAAAGGCGTGGTCACGCGATCGCCGGGACGGAAGTTTTTCACTTCCTTGCCGACCGCCTCGACGACACCTCCCAGCTCATGGCCCGGAATAATCGGCAACTGCGGACTCAACCCGATCCAGTCCCAGTCGCCCATCCACGCATGCCAGTCACTGCGGCATACCCCGCACGCCTCTACCCGGACGATGACGTCTTTTGGACCCGGCGTCGGGTCCGGCACCTCCCCGATGTAAAGTGGTTTTTGTTGCTCCAATATTTGCGCCGCTCTCATGTACCGTTTCCCCCTTCATTTTTTCTCGTTCTTTTTTTCAGCCTTGCCCGCAGGGAATTAATCCAGATTGACCCAGACCGCTTTTACCTGTGTGTACAAATCGAGCGCATACGAGCCCATTTCCCGCCCGTACCCGGACTGCTTGTAGCCGCCAAACGGCACGGCTGCGTCCAGCGCATTGTAGCAGTTGACCCAGACGGTGCCCGCTTCGAGCGCGTGCGCGACTTTGTGCGCCTTGCGCAAGTCTGTCGTCCAGACGCCAGCAGCCAGCCCGTACTCGGTGTCGTTTGCCCGCCGGATGACATCGGCAATCTGCGCTTCGTCGTCAAACGGCATCGCTGCGACGACCGGGCCAAAAATTTCTTCGCGGGCAATCGTCATCCGCTCGTTCACATCGGCAAAAATCGTCGGCGGCACAAAGTAGCCCGGCCCGTCCAGCGGTGCGCCTCCCGTCAGCGAGGTCGCGCCTTCCTCATGCCCTTTTTGCAGGTAGCCCGACACCCGCGCAAACTGCTCGCTCGATACGAGCGGCCCGATCTCGGTAGACTCGTCCAGCCCGTTGCCCTGCTTCATTTTCGAGGCGAAGCTCGTCATGTCGGCGAGGACGTTGTCGTACACTTTTTTATGGACGAACAGCCGCGAGCCTGCGCAGCACACCTGTCCCTGGTTGAAGAAAATGCCCATCAGCGCGCCGGGAATCGCCTTGGAAAAATCGGCGTCCGGGAAAATGATGTTCGGCGACTTGCCGCCCAGTTCCAGCGACACCCGCTTCAAGTTGCCAGCGGCTTGCTGCATGATGAGCTTGCCAACCTCTGTCGATCCGGTGAACGCCACTTTGCGGATGCGCGGATGGTTCGTAATCGCAGCGCCTGCCGTCGGACCAAAGCCTGTGATGATGTTGACCACGCCTTCGGGGAAGCCGGCCTGCTGGATCAGCTCAGCCAGATAGATGGCGGTGAGCGGCGTTTGCTCGGCACTTTTCAAAATGACGGCGTTGCCTGTCGCCAGAGCCGCCCCCAGCTTCCACGCCGCCAAAAGCAGCGGGAAATTCCACGGAATGATCTGCCCGACGACCCCGACAGGCTCGCGGCGCGTGTAGGTCAGCATGTTCGGTCCGGCCGAGTTGTTGATGACTTCGCCCGCGAGCTTCGTCGACCAGCCAGCGTAATAGCGGAAATGGTCAATCGCCAGCGGAATATCGGCGACGCGGGCATGCGTGACGGGCTTGCCGTTGTCGATCGTCTCGAGCTGCGCGAGCGCCTCGGCGTGCTCTTCCATCAGGTCGGCCAGCTTCCACAGCAAGCGGCCCCGCTCGCTCGGCGTCACTTTTGCCCACGCGCCCGCAAGCGCCTTTTCGGCTGCCTGCACCGCCAGTTCCACGTCTTCGGCATCTGCCTCGTACACAGAAGTAATCGCCTTGCCTGTTGCCGGATCAATCGTCTCAAACGTCTTTCCCGATGCCGATGCTACAAACTCCCCGCCAATGAACAGCTTTTTCGGCCCGCCCGCCAAAAAAGCTTCCACGCGAGGGTCCAGTGAGATGTTTGCCGTCTGCGTCACGAAAAGTCCCTCCTCTTTTTTTGCTTGGAAATGCTTACGCTCGCTATAAGAAGCATGTTTCATGCCAAAACGAAAACGCTTTCAAAACGGCTATTTGCATCGTTTTCGCCTTGTACATTGGAACAGTTGCTCCATCTCGCCGATACAATTGCTCCATCACTCCTCTTATATTGTTTGAAAATTGTGGTAATATAGAAGAGATAGTCTCATTTCTCTTTCGGAGGGGTGAACCGTTTGCTTGCGCCTACTAATGCCTTGCTGAAAAAGTCGTGGGAACGAAGTCGCTTGAATGGAGTCAATGCGTTGACAGCAAAGGATGCCATACTGGAGGAAGCCCAGTTCCGGCAGTATCGGGAACAGAAAGAAGAGTTCATGAGAACGGTCGACCCGACGATGGAGCATTTGGCCTATTGGCTGAAAAGCTCGTACTCGATCGTCGCCCTTTGCGATCCATCGGGGTACATCCTCGAAAGCAAAGGCGATCCTGCCTTTCTCAAGGACACGGAAAAAATTCAGGTGCATCGCGGAGCCTGCTGGTCTGAACAGGTGCGCGGGACCAACTCCGCAGGGACAGTCATCGTGGAGCAAAAACCGCTTGCCGTCGTCGGAACCGATCATTACTTGCCTTCCAACCACATGCTTTACTGTGCGGCTTCCCCGATTTTCGACCCGTACGGCGAGCTGGTGGCGGTCCTCGATTTCAGCGGCCATTCTGCCATGTACCACCCTTCCCTTTTGGGCATGGTGGACGTGATGGCGCGCAAAATCGAAGACTGGCTGCTCATCCACCGCCCGGATCGGCAAATGGTCATCTCGCTGTACCCGGAGCAAAGCGCGAAGCACCACGCCTTGCTCGCCGTCGACCAGGACGGAGTCGTCACAGGCGGCAACCGCGAGGCGCAGCAGCTTTTGCACCTGGACAAAAAGCGGTTCGGGCAGGTACACCTGACCGAGCTTATAGCGGACATCGAGCCTTTGCTCGGCAGGCAAAAAGACACAGCGGCAGCGCGCACGATGCCGCTGCATGCCAAAGCCAGCGGACAGCGCCACTGGCACGCCAAAGTCCTGATCGACACACGGCCACCCCAGCTTGCCGCATCCCCGCCCTCCCGACCGAAGCCGAAGCCGACCCGGCCTCCTAATCGGACTGGCCTTACTTCTTTTGATGAGCTGTACGGGCAAGACGAGCAGTTTCTCGCGGCTATTCGCCTCGCCAAACGGGCTGCCAAGACGGATTACACCGTCATGCTCTTCGGTGAAAGCGGCACGGGCAAAGACGTCGTCAGCCAGGCGATCCACCTCGAAAGCAACCGGGCGGACAAGCCGTTTGTCGCGATCAACTGCGGCGCGATCCCGAAAAGTTTGCTGGAAAGCGAGCTGTTCGGCTACGAGCCGGGAGCGTTTACCGGGGCCAAGCAGTCCGGTCAGCCCGGAAAAATCGAACAGGCGCACCAGGGGACGCTTTTTCTCGACGAAATCGCCGAGATGCCGCTGGAAATGCAAGTGGCCCTGTTGCGCGTGCTGCAAGACTTTACCGTCCATCGCGTAGGCGGAACGAAGCCGATTCGCGTCGACGTGCGAATCATTACCGCCACCCATACGGATTTGTGGCAAAAAGTGCAGGAGGGCAGCTTCCGCGCAGACTTGTTTTACCGCCTGCAAGGCGTGCAGATCACGCTGCCGCCACTGCGCGAGCGCGCGGATCGGCTGCAGCTCGCTGCGCTTTTGCTGCAAGGCATCGAGGCGCAGCTCGGGACAGGCCCGCTTACGCTTTCCGCCAGTGCGAAAAAGCTGATCGAGAGCTACTCCTGGCCGGGGAATGTTCGCCAGCTTGCCGCAGCGCTGCGCGAAGCCGCTTTTCTCTCCGAAGGCGGAACGATTGAGCAGGCGAGCTTCCCCGCCTACATCTTGTCCAGCTACTCCCCGCCCGAAGCGATAGAGCTTGCCGCGCCGACGGCGAACACTGAAAAAAACGAGATTGTCGAGGTGCTGCGGCAAACAGGCGGGAACGTGTCGCAGACGGCGCGCATTTTGGGCATCGGGCGCAACACGGTGTACCGCAAGCTGAAAAAGCTGCTGGACCAGGACGGCCCTCATCCGTAGTTACAGACCGATCGCGTTGCCCTTTTTGTCCAAAACAGTCGAACGCCAAAAAGCCCGGATCGACCAGATCGGGCTTTTCGTGATGGGCAAGAGGCGGACGCCGGGAAACGAGCCGTGCGGTTTCACGCTTCCGACTGGATGCGTCTGGCCTCGGCATACAGCACCTGAATAAACTTTTTCATATTGATGCGAATATCGGAGGAAGCAGCGGTCTTGTTTTTCAGCTCCGCCATTTTTTTCCACACAAAAGTAAAGTCAAAAAACTGCGACGCGTAATTCTCGAATTTCCAGTTGGACAGATCGGACAGGCCGAGCGAAGCCAAATGGTTCAACGACTGGTAGATCGCCCTTCGCACCCGTTGCTCCGATGCCTTGACCACCTTCATGACCTGCGCTTCTTCTGCCCCTGCTCCCAACCTGGCTTCGGCCACCGCGACGAAAATTTCCTTGAGCGCGGGAAAGCCGTTTTTGAACGTGTGCGTTTGCTCGTAGTCGGACAAGTAATCCAAAATATCGAGCAGATCGTTGCTCCCGTTCTCGCCCGCAATGCCAAGCTCCGACAGGAGGAATTGTCCCGCCTCGCGCAACTGCTTTTCGTTTTTGGCCGTGCGCGTCTGGCCCGTGGCCGCCTGATCGAGCTGCAAAACCGAATGCAGCGATTTGTGGATGTCCTGGATCGATTTTTCCAGCCGAATCTTCTCGATCACTTTTTGCAAAATCGTCACCACTTCGATCCGGTTGACGGGCTTGATGATGTAGTATTCGCTGCCGAGCGAGTAGGCTTGCGCGATCAAGTCCTTCGATTCTACCTGGGAAATCATCACGATCTTTCCCTTGAACGCCGGGCGAATTTGCCGGATCGCTTCAATCCCGTCGCGAATGGGCATGAGCAGATCGATCAGCAAGATGTCTACATGGCGCATCGTCAGCATATGCCCGTCGATGAGCGATCCGTCCTCCGCTTCCCCCACGACTTCCCCCAAATTTTCATCCTCAATAATCTCCGTCAACATCAGGCGCACGGCCTCATCATCATCGACTACGTAAAAAAGCATCGTCTACTCTTTCTCCCTTACATGATTGATCGGCAGCCGGATGAAAAACTCTGTCCCTCTCCCGGTTGCTCCGTCGTGCGCGGCAAGCTCCCCTTCCAGCTCGTCCACCATCTCTTTTACATAGGAAAGGCCAATGCCTGTCGAGGGCGTCCCCTGCTGGTCGTACTTGGTCGTAAAGCCCGGCTTGAACATCAGCTTTTTGCGTCGGGGCGGAACGCCCGGGCCGTCGTCCACGATTTTCAGCTCGACGAAGTCGCCGTTTCTGTCCACGTGGATCACGATACGCCCCGTCTGCTGGATCGCTTCGACGGCATTGGCGACGATGTTGTTGATGAGCGACAGCAGCGTAAACGCGTGGTAGTGCGGATGCTCGCCGGAAATCGTGCTGGAAAACGCAATCTGCTTTCCCAACAGGCTCGCGTATTTCTGATTGGAGCGCATGATGATGTCCACCAGTTGGTGAATGTCCATAAAATCCGTCTTGTTTTCGTGCGAAATCAGCTTTTGCAGACCCGCAAAAATGCGCTGGTTGTCCTTTTTGATCTCATGGACTTCCCCGGCGATAATCAGCGCCTTTTTCGCGAACGACTCGACATCAGCTTGCCCGACTTCGCTTTTCAAAGCCTGCAAGCCCTGGTACAGCTCAAACGACTTGACGGTGATGTTCTCCGCGTTTTGCAGCGTCTTTTTCAGATGAATGGACTCCTCGTACAAATTGGAAATGAGCAGCAGCATGTGCTCGTGCTGGGCGCGTGTCTGCTTTTCCCGCGCCTGCGTCTCGTACAGCCGGATCATGTTCAAAAAGCTCAGGACGACAAAGCTGTGCGACAGCGCGATGACGAACATCTCCTGCAGCGCTCCCCACGTGATGACGATGTGGAACAGGACGTATTGCGACAGCAGCTCGATCAAGTCGGCCACGACCTCGATGACCATCCCGATCCCGGCAATCAATAGCGTCTGCTCGCGAAACCGCTCCATGCGGATGACGTAAAACAGCAGCGAGTAGGAAAAGTAGAAAAAAAAGCTGGAGTAGTGCTCCCGCATGGAAGCCGTCCAATCAAAAGCGCTGTGCGTGTAAAAATCGAGCAGCAGCCGAAAGCCGACCACGCAAAGCCCTGTCAAAAATCCGGGCAAAACCGCCGGAAGCCGCTGGAACAAAAGCAAGAAGAAGAAAAAGGTAGGCGCGCCAAAGCTGATCCGAAACGTCTCGTTGACCGGATAAAATTTCAACTCACCGGCGAGCGGCACGGTAATCAGCATGAGCGCCAGGAGGTACCCGTCCTTTTTTAATGGGGAATGCATGCGCGAAGCTTCCCCTCCCTGTCTGGTTTCTGCGATGAATGTCACTATTTTCCCCTATCTATTCTTATCTATAAAATACGTGAACGACAAGTATAGAAAAAATATTTATATAAATGCGTGAAAGCTTTTGTTGGTTTTTGTTTGATTTTGTAGGTTGGTTTTAAAGTGTTCAATATACGTTTTTTGCCTGGCGTGGAAGCGCTTTCGACCGAAGGCAAAAAGGCTAGAAAGCACAGGATTTGGGGGGAAACACGTTTGGTTCAAGCGGCAACAACGACCAATAGCAAATGGGACCGCAAGCGGATGGACGAACTGGAACAATGGGTCGCCTACCATCGCCTGCAGGCGGCAGAAGGAAAGTGCGCAAGCTATATTCCGGCCCTGCGGCGAGCAGACCCGACACAGCTCGGCATCTGCATGATCGAGCCTTCCGGGCACAAGATTACGGCGGGTGACTGGGAAGTGCCGTTCACGATGCAAAGCATTTCCAAAGTCGTCAGCTTCATCGCTGCCTGCTGCCACCACGGGATTAGCTACGTACTGGATCGCGTCGATGTGGAGCCGACTGGCGATGCGTTCAACTCGATCATCCGGCTGGAGATGCACAAGCCGGGCAAGCCGTTCAACCCGATGATTAACGCGGGCGCGATCACGGTATCTTCGCTTTTGCCAGGGGATACACCCGAACAGAAACTGGACTATTTATACAAAATTTTCCAAAAGATTACAGCTACAGCCCCTGTCGTAAACGAAGAAGTGTTCGTCTCCGAGTGGATGACGTCGCATCGCAACCGTGCGCTGTCCCACTATTTGAAAGATACGGGTTACCTCGATTGCGAGGTCGAGGAAGCGCTGGAGGTGTACTTGAAGCAGTGTTCCATCCAGGTCAACACGGAGCAAATTGCGCTGATCGGGCTGATTCTCGCGCTCGACGGCTACCATCCGCTGCGCGGCGAGCAAATTTTGCCCAAGCAAGTCGTGCGGCTGGCAAAAGCGCTCATGCTGACGTGCGGCATGTACGACGCTTCCGGAAAATTCGCTGCCTACGTCGGACTTCCGGCCAAGAGCGGCGTGTCCGGCGGCATTATGACCTTGGTTCCTCCCACCCTGAAACGAGAGTCCCCTTTTCCCGACGGCTGCGGCATCGGTATTTTTGGCCCTGCGATTGACTCGTGCGGCAACAGCGTGGCAGGCGTGTCGCTGCTGAAGCAGCTCGCGCACGAGTGGGATGTCAGTATTTTTTAAGCCAATCTATCCATTCGAGGTGACAAGATGCAACAATTCCTATTAGATGTAGTAGCGTCCATTAACGACTTTTTCTGGTCCTACGTCCTGATCGTCATGCTGGTTGTACTCGGCCTGTTCTTTACGTTCAAAGGCGGCTTCCTGCAAGTCCGCATGATAAAAGACATGCTCCAGGCGATTCGCGAAGGAAAGAAAGGCTCCGCTGACAGCATCTCGCCTTTCCAGGCATTCTGTATCAGCATGGCCGCGCGTGTCGGTACCGGAAACATTACCGGGATCGCAATTGCTGTCGCGCTGGGCGGTCCTGGCGCGGTCTTCTGGATGTGGGTTATTGCCATTATCGGTTCTGCCTCCGCCTTTGTGGAAAGCACACTAGCGCAAATCTACAAAATCAAGGACAAAGACGGCTTCCGCGGCGGCCCGGCCTACTACATGGAAAAAGGGCTGAACAAACGCTGGATGGGCGCCCTGTTCGCGGTGCTGATTACCCTGTCTTTCGGTTTGGTCTTCAATGCGGTGCAATCCAACACGATTACGCTTGCGTTTGCAAACTCCTTCGGCACCGATCGCCTGACAGTCGGCCTGATTATGACGATCGCCTTTGCTGCGATTATTTTTGGCGGAGTCAAGCGCATTGCCAAAATGTCCGAGTACATCGTCATCGTGCTCGCGATTTTGTACATCGGCGTCGCCCTGCTGATCGTCTGCATGAACATTACGCAAATGCCGGAAATTCTCGCCCTGATCGTCAAAAACGCGTTTGGCTTCGACCAGGTCGCAGGCGGTACGCTCGGCGCGGCGCTCATGCACGGTGTAAAACGCGGCTTGTTCTCCAATGAAGCCGGTATGGGTAGCGCTCCGAACGCCGCTGCGACCGCTACGACAAGCCACCCGGTCAAGCAAGGTCTGATTCAGGCGTTTGGCGTCTTGACCGATACGCTCATCATTTGTACAAGCACGGCTTTCATCATCCTGCTGTCCGGCGCGTACAAGCAGTCCGAGTTGAGCGGTATCGAGCTGTCCCAGGCAGCGCTCAGCATTCACCTGGGAGACTGGGCTTCTGCTACGCTCGCCGTCATGATCTTCCTGTTCGCCTTCAGCACATTGATCGGCAACTACTACTACGGGGAGACGAACATCGAGTTTTTGAAAACGAGCAAAACATGGCTGATGCTCTATCGTGTGAGCGTACTCGGCATGGTTATGTTCGGGGCGGTGGCAAAAGTCCAGCTCGTCTGGGACTTGGCCGACTTGTTCATGGGCTTGATGGTCGTGGTCAACCTGATTGCCATTTTCATGCTGTCGAAGGTCGCCTTTGCCGCCCTGCGTGATTATCAGGTGCAGAAAAAAGCAGGCAAAGACCCTGTGTTCTACGCCGACAGCATTCCGGGCGTGACAAACCTGGAAGCGTGGGAGGCAGCTCCGGTCGCTGCGAAAAAAGAGCACGTCAGCTAAGTTTTCACGATAGCGTCAACAAAAGAAGCCTGAGTCCTTTGGTCATAGCCCCGTCAAGTAGACACTAAAAAAAGACGCTATCTTAAGCGGCGATCGATTCCCGGTATTGGACTGGGGAGAGGTCGCCGAGTTTTTTCTGGAACCGCTCTGTATTGTAGAATTCGATGTATTCAGCGATCAGCTTGCGAGCGTGAGCTATATCTCTTGGTTTCTCCAGATACAACTTTTCCGTCTTCAGGTGTGAAAAAAACGATTCAACACAAGCGTTGTCGAAGCAGTTCCCCCGTCTGGAATGGCTTCCGGTTAGCCCTTGTTCTTGCAACAGATTTGCGTATGTCTTGGTAGTGTACTGGAATCCTTGGTCGGAGTGCAGGATCGCATCTCCAATACCCAGTTGCTTCACCGTAGACAGCACAAGATCAAGATCGTTCCTCTCCGACACTTCCCAAGCAACCGTTTCGTTATTATACAGATCCAGGACCACGGACAGATAAATGAAGTCATCGACGACTCGAATATAGGTAATATCGGTTACATATTTCTTTCTAGCCTCGTCCGCAGCGAACTGGCGATTGAGGACATTATTGAACACGATGGAGGGCTTGCGGCCGACAAATGGACGCTTTTTGCGGATCACTGAGCGGATGCCCAATTCTCGCATCAGTCGGCGAACTTTCTTAGTATTTACTTGTAGTCCCTCTTTGCGTAGAGCCGTGCGCATTCGTTTATACCCAAAGTATGGGCGAATGCGGTGAATTGCCAGTATATGTTCCTTTAGGTCGGCATCCTGCTCCACACGTACCTTACGATCCTTCTCCGTCGCCTTCCACTTGTAGTAACCCGCCCGGGAGACTTCCGCTATTTCGCATAGCATGACCACAGCGTACTTGCGACTCATTTCTTCGATGGTCCTAAACCGGGTTTGCTTATCCAACTTCCCTCCCCGTGTAGATTTGGATTGAGCTTTTTTAGGTATTCGACCTGCGCTTTCAAGTAGTTGTTCTCTTCCTCTAGACTGCTGAAATACTTCTTGATCCATCGCCCTCTATAGTCTTCAAACGTTTCACCGTTTTGCCGTTTCTGTACCCACTCCCGAATCTGTGTCTTACTTTTAATGCCTAATTTCTCCATTATCATTGGGTAGCTCCAATGCTCCTCAACCCGCAAACGTACTGCTTCGCTCTTCGTTGCTTCGTCATATTGCTGCTGTTTTTGCCCTTTACGTGGCGGC
Source organism: Brevibacillus sp. NSP2.1 (assembly GCF_000470975.2). Classification (NCBI taxonomy): domain Bacteria; kingdom Bacillati; phylum Bacillota; class Bacilli; order Caryophanales; family Paenibacillaceae; genus Brevibacillus; species Brevibacillus sp. NSP2.1. The sequence continues at coordinate 2,946,635 of NZ_CP048274.1, forward strand.
ATAAGAAAATCCCCTCCGGTCAACAGTGTTGATCTCATCATACCATGAGGTCTTTTTTTACTGTCTACCATGAGGGGATAATACCACTTTTCCAAGAGGACCCAGGCTTTCTTTTTGGGACGGCGGTTGAAAGCCACATCCGGGTTGTTGTCTGGATAAAATTTCCTGTCCTGCTTGCCCCGGTTTATAATCAGAGGAAAAAGGGCTCTGGAGGAAAGCATGAAGCGTTTTTATCAAAAGTTCCGGCTGGTGATCTGGTTTTTGTTCCTGCTGCTCGCCTTTGGCCTCTTTTACGAGGGCTTCCCCCTCTGGAAGCTCGATCCCCCCGTATGAAAAAATCCCTACAACCGAGGGTCGATCTCTTTTTCCTGTGCGACCTCGAACAGCATCGTCGCGACCGTTTGCTGATACGCCTCGTGCGCGGGCGAAATGTCCGCGAACTTGACGAGCAGCATGCTTTTGCCCAATTCGTGCTCCTTCATCGCCGTCCGCAGCTTTTGGCCGATGTTTTTTTGCTTCATCAGCTTGCGGTACTTGTGCGGAAAACGGTAATCGTAGCCGTAAATGATCGACAAGTAGTCGGAGTTGCGCACCTTCATCGCCGGAACCGTCTTTTCGTTTGGCACTTCCGGCTTGATGACGATTCCTTCCATCTGTTGCTCCAGCGTCGTTTTCGCGAAAAAGCGCGCGGCTTGTTCATACGCATCCGCCTCGTCCAGATCGACTACGAGGCAGTCATCCTCGCTGACAAACCGATACATCTCCGACGTTCGCCACTCCGGCAACTGTTCCTCCCCCGTTTCGTAGACGAGCTTCAGCACGGCAAACGGCTTGTATTCCAGCTCGCCTGGCTCGCCGTACAGTGCGAGCTGCTGTTCATACGTAGCATACGCAGCCATCTGCTGCTCGATGGGAACGAGCGTTTCTTTGATTTCGCGAACGTGCTTGTAGTTTTGGTAGAGGGTGGAGCCGTACTTCTCGGTCAAAGCGCTTTTGGCAAGATGGAACTGGTCCTGCTCAAAGCCGCTGGCCTCGTATTCGTCCACGAGCTTGCGGAGCGCCTGCTCAAATCCGTGTTCCTGCAAGTAGGACAGCTCGCTGTGCAGCGCTTTTTCAATCGGTTTGAACTGCTTTTCAATCAATCCCTCGCCAATCGCCCGCCACGGGAGCAGCTCTCCGTCCAGCAGCAGCATTTTTACCTGCTGCTCTTCCATGTACGGACCGAATTTGTCCAAAAGCTTTGCGTAAATCGGCGTCAAGTCAACCTGCGTGATCTTGTAGCCGTTGCGGCTGACGGCGAAGCAATGTGCCAGTTCGCGATGGAGGTACAGATTGCAGCGGGAGCCCATGTATTTCGGTTGCAGCACGACCTGCCTGGCTCCGCGCTCCGCAAAATAGCGCAAGCCCGCCCAAAGCGACTCCAGCTCGCCTGCCGCTTCGTCTTTGTCCGCTGGCGGCATCGTCCCGGAAATAAAGTTGATCTTGTTGTGCAGGCAGTAGTGCAAGCGGCGCAGCTCTTCTTCTGCCAGGTCTTGCAGCGAGACGTGCCGTTGTTCCTGGAACAAGCTCGGCAACTCCTCCACAAGCGCCGCATGGACAGAGCGCTCTGTCTTGTACAAAGGCTTGTGCCCCATCACAACAGAGGTCAGCGCGTTGCCCTGTACGCATCCGGTGTCGAGGTGCAGCTTGTTTTTCAGGCGAAAAGCCTGTTTGGCCGCGATGTGGCCGAACAAGTGATACGGATGGTTGCCGACCGCTTCCTCGCGCAAAAAGCCGAGCTGCTCTTCGACAGAAGTGGATCGATCGAGCCGGAAGTTTCGCTGCTGGCGCACGGAAACGGCATCGAGCTTTCCGATGTATTTGTTTTGGCACGGGGCATGGGTGACGTAGTAGGACGGATTCGCAAGCGCGATGCAACGGTAAAAAGGCCGGGAAACCGCGCACAAATGGTTGAACTTTTGTTGCAGCAGCAAATCGTCGCGCAAGACAGCGATCGAATCGAAATACGTAGCGAGCAGCTCTGGCTCGACTCCTTTGATTTTTCCTTGCAAAAAGTGGTAGACAAAATGTTCGTGATTGCCCCGCACCAGCAAAAAATGCTCCTGGTTGTCGTACAGAAACTCGATGATCTCGCGGGTCTGCTTGCCTTTGTCGATCCAGTCGCCCGCGAGAATGACTTTGGTGTTGCGCACCTTGTCTGTGACCACAAGCCGGTTGTTGTCGAGCTGGTACCCGTGGGCGGCCAGCAACCGTTTTAGTTCGTGCACACATTCATGCACGTCGCCGATGATGATGTAGCGAGTGTCGGGGATAAGAATCGTCGCCAAATAATCGGCTTTGTTTTCGATCACGACCTGGTACGCTTCGTTGGCTTTTGCCTCCGCCGGCTCGTAAAAATCTTTGGCGCGGATGCGGTGAATGTTCGCGTACCCTTCTTTGGACAAGGCGCGCAACACTTCCTTTTTCAGCCGGAGAATGTGGCTCGTAATCAGCTTTTTCGACCGTTCGGAGGCGTAGTAGTCCTCGCGCTTGCGGTAGTCGAATACGATGACCTCCAGGTTGTAATGGTTTTCGCGGGCGATTTCGCAGACACGGGCCCGGAAGTCTTCGGCGAGGCCCGTCGTGTCGACCACGACAAACGGCGCGTTGATCGGAAACGATGTGACGAGGCGCAGCTTTTCAAACAGGAGCGAAAAAGCCTGCTCGCTCGCCTCCAGCATGACCTGATCGTATTTGTCGTACGCATGCCCGAGCAGCTCCTGCCGCAAGTCGTCCGAGGAAATGTACGCCACATTCGCCTTGAGCTGTCTGGCCGCGTCCTCGATGCGAAGCTGCGGAATCAGCACTTCTGTGGCAAAGGTCGTTTTTCCGCATTCGGTCGGGCCGACGAGCATGAAGATCGTGTGCAGTTGTGTGGAAATGCGCATCAGTTACGTCCCCCTTTTCCTGAGAATGACCCCTTGGGTAGTCGGCAGGCCGTTCACCCGATCGCCAATTGCGACGAACTCCGCCTGGACGGCGGCTTCCTGCACAAGTTCGTGCATCCACGACTGAAAAACGGCCTGGCCCATTTCCCATTGATGATCGTCGTGGCGAAACCCGGCCAGCTCGTAGTACGGGTTAAAGTCTGCATTCGGTGTCGTGATGATGAAGCGCTCGAAATCGACTTGTCGGCACAACTGCAAAATGAGCGCCCGCGCCTCGTCCTGGCTCATATGCTCGATCACTTCGGTCAAAACGATCTCGACCTGCTCGCCGTTGTAGTCGTGCAAAAAGGCATCGACAGACGGAAACAGGACGATATTGTCGACCTCTTTCGCCGCCGCTTTGCGGTTGACCAGCGCCAGCCGCTCTTCGTCGATGTCGACGGCGTAGTAGCAATGCGCCAGCTTCGCGGCAAACGGCAAGGCGTAAAACCCTTCGCCGCAGCCGACGTCGAGAATCGGCCGGGCAAAAGAAAGCTTTGATGCGATGAAGTTTCTCCGCTGCAATCCGGTGCTGCCATATTCGAGCTGAATCGCGTACCGCTCTGTCTGTTCAAGCTGCGACTTGTACTTGCGAAAATGCTCCCGCCGATTCAGAAACTGGCGCGCGAACAGGCTGCGAATGTAAAACGGGGCATCCATCGCGTTGATGCTCTTGATGTATTTGTCGAGAATGCTCTCGGAAATGTCGAGATGCTCCTTGCCAAACGTAGCGAGAAACAAACAGAGCACGCTCGCCACATGCAGCAGGTCGTACAAGCTTTTTTGCGTGCGGATGGTCAAGGCGTAGCTTTTATGGGCGTGATGCCGGATGTCGAACGAAAAGTCTGGGACGTGCTTCTGGAAAAACTCGATGTAGCGCACCAGCTCGATGTGGATCATGTTGATGAAAAACGTGTGCGTGTACCCTTCGACGTCGCGCTCGTCACGCGTTTTCATCGGCGTTGAAAAAAATTCATTGATCGCGTTGAGCGGAAACAAAGGCGTGTTGTAACGGGACACGTTGAGGTATTCAAACCGCTCCTCTGCAAACTGTTTGTACGATACTTCGTTGTCGGCGTCTTTAAAATAAACGTGGTAGACGGAGGCTTCCGAATACCAGCCGTAGGCGATGCCTTTGCGAACCGACCGGAGCGTCAGTCCGGACGCCGGATTTTTCCTGATAAGGTACGAGAAGGCCGGGTTCTCCGAGCGCAATTGGACGATGGCCATTTTCGTTTCTCTCCTTCCTCCCAAGCTGCTGTAGGATCATCTTCTGCCATTTCACCTGGAATGAACAGGGCAGAAGTATTACGAACCGGATTTTTCGGGCAAAAAAAGAACCTTCTCGGTAGAAAAGGTTCGATTGCCTGACGTAGTTGCGCGGTTGTGCAGTTGCCCGGCGCAGCTCACTCGTTTTCCAGAGACGGCTCGACTGGCAATGGCTGGTGCTTCTTTTTATTCCCATTCATCACGCTGCCCATGCACACGACGAGGGCGAGAAAAATCAGGATCAGGGAAAAGCCGAAGCCCATGCCGTACTGGCTGGCGGCCGCCCCGATCGCTGCGTTCGCGAGCAGGGAGCCGATGCCGGAGGGCGTGAACAAAAATCCGAGAACTTTGCCCCTGTGCGCGGGATAGAGCTGGCAGGCGATGGCGGCAATCGTCGGAAAAATCGCCGCGAAGCTGATGCCAGAGGCGATGAAAAAGCCGAGCGTGCCGCTGCTCCCCGCGATGGCGAGCGCAAGCGCCACAATGGCGGAAAGCGAGCACAGCAGCACCGCCTTCTCCTGGCCGATCCGCCCGATCCACCTGTGCGCCGTCAACCGCCCTATCGTGAAGACGAGATAAAACCCGGACAAGTAAAAGGCTCCTTCCGTCAAGGCAAGACCTCTCACCTGCACCAAGTACGTCGGCAGCCAGGCCGACCTCGGCCATTACGTAGATCCACGGAATGACCACGGTCGGCCCCATTTTTTGCATGGTGGAAAGCCCGTACGCCTCGCTGTCGTAATCGCTGCAGACGATCAGCTCCGGCCGCGACTCGCGCAGCGCCTGCAAATTGTAGTCGGCGAGTTGCGCTTCAAAGCGCTTCGTCCGCTTGAGCGGGTAGTGCAACCTGGCCCCTAGCAGCTCGCGGCGATGCCGGTCCCGGTTTTGGTCGTACACCCCGATACTCGGCACAACGCCCAATGCCAATAAATGCCCCACATACGGAAAGTTCATGATCGCCATGTGCGACTTTTTGCTGCCCAAAAACGCGGACGGCGCCGTGCCGACCGTTTTCTTGAACTTGCGGCTGAAGTAAAATTCATCGGCAAACCCGACCTGCGCGGCGATTTCCTTGACGGGAGCGCGCGACGTCAAAAGCTGCTCCTTGGCCCGGTTGATGCGAATCTGGCTCAAATAATCGGAGGGACTCATCCCGAACTGCTGCTTAAAACCCGGGAAAAGTGCCAGACGCTCATCCCTGCCATTCGCGCCAGCATCTCGCGGTTAATCTCCTCGCGGTAGTGCGCTACCATGTACGCCATGACCTGCTGCAAAACTTGTGTATGAAACAATCGCGTTCACTCCCGAATGTTGCGCATGATAATCATTTTCAATCAATATGACGGCATTGTATCAGAGCTCCACGGAAGCGACAAGAAAGCCGCGCAAAAAAAGGATGAGCGGCAAAGACCTCTCCTTTGTAGAGAGCTGCTTTGCCGCCATCCTTTTTGTCGAGCATCGGGTTATTTTTTTTCCACCGCGTGGCCGCCAAACTCGTTGCGCAGCGCGGCTACGACTTTGCCATGGAACGTGTCTTCGTCAAGCGAGCGGTAGCGCATGAGCAGCGACATCGCGATAACCGGAGTGGCCGCCTGCAAATCCAGGGCGGTTTCCAGCGTCCATTTGCCTTCCCCGGACGAGTGCATGACGCCGCGAATATCGTCCAGCTTCGCGTCTTTGCGGAAAGCGCGCTCGGTCAAATCCATCAGCCAGCCGCGGATGACAGAGCCGTTCGCCCACACGCGCGCCACTTCCGCGAAGTCGTAATCGTACTGGCTTTTCGCCAGCACCTCGAAGCCTTCGCCGATTGCCTGCATCATGCCGTACTCGATGCCGTTGTGAATCATTTTCAAAAAGTGACCGCTGCCCGCTTCGCCTGTGTACAGGTAGCCCTTGTCCACATTGATGTCGCGAATCATCGGTTCGATATGAGCGAATGCCTCGCGATCCCCGCCGATCATCATACATGCCCCGTGGCGAGCGCCTTCCATGCCGCCGCTCGTCCCCGCGTCGAGGAAGTGAATGCCTTTTGCTTTCAACCGCTCGTAGCGCTCAACCGACTGCTTGTAGTGCGAGTTGCCGCCGTCGATCACGATGTCCCCTGCCGCGAGCATGGTGGAAAGCTGGTCGACCAGTTGATCCACGATCTCGCCCGCCGGAACCATCAGCCAGATGACGCGCGGCGCTTCCAGCTTCGCCACCGCATCCTCCACGGAAGCAGCCGGAATCGCTCCTTCGCGGCCGAGCTCCTCTGCGCGGCTGTTGTCTACATCGTAAGCCACTACCTCATGCTGGTGGGACAGCAGGTTGAGCGTCAGGTTGTAACCCATTTTGCCTAAACCGAGTATCGCAAGTTTCATTCGCGTACGTCACTCCTTTGGGGTAATCTCCGTTATCTCGTATTATATGATAAAAATTTTCATCTTTCATCATAAAAGAAGAAAATTTTTTCGAAACTAGGAATTGGACAGCCATTTTCCTTATACTAACAGAAAGCAAACGTTTTCGCTTGCCCGATTGCGCTTGGACACAGACAAGCTTTCGCTACATAGACGGCACAGCGCCACTTTTTGGGAGGTACCGATTCATGGCTGAAACGACACCACACGTTCCGGCGAGCGTGCTTGCGCAGTTGCGCGCCATCTACACGCAACTGAGCGGCAAGGAGCAGCAAATCGCCGACTACATTTTGCAACACGCCAGCAAAATTGTTCATCTGTCCATTACCGAGCTGGCTGACCAGTGCCAATGTGCGGACGCGACCGTGTTCCGCCTGTGCCGCAGGCTCGGCTTTCGCGGCTACCAGGCGTTCAAAATCGCGCTTGCCAGCGAAGTGACGAACCCGAAACAATCGATCTACCAGGAGATCAACCTCGATGACGACGACATCGGCTCGATCGCGGAAAAAATTTTCACCGCCAACCTGGAAACGTTGCGCGATACCTTGCAAATTATGAACAAAGAAGAGCTTTTAAAAATTGTCGACTGTCTGGAGCATGCTACCCGGATCGAATTTTACGGCACTGGCGGCTCGGCGGCGATCGCCCAAGACGCCTACCACAAGTTCATGCGGACAGGCATCCCCTGTATTCACCATTCCGACGCCCACTACCAGGTGATGTCGGCCTCGCTCTTGTCTGAGGGCGCCGTCGCGGTCGGCTTTTCCCACTCCGGCTCCAACAAAGATATTTTGGCCGCCCTGCAAGTGGCAAAACAGCGCGGGGCGAAAACGATCGGGATCACGAGCTACGGCAAATCCCCGCTCGTCAGGCAGGCCGACATGTGCCTGTACACCACTTCCAGAGAAACCGTTTTTCGCACAGAAGCCTTGTCTTCCCGGCTCGCCCAGCTCTGCCTGATCGATTTGCTGTACGTGGCGGTATCGCTGCGCCGGCAGGACGACACCATTGCCAACATTCAGCATATCCGCGAAGCGATCTCGCTCAAACGCCTGTAAATCAGGCGTTTTTCTTTTGCCCCTCTGCTAAAAAAGCGGGAAAAAGGCCACCATGGTGCTGAGCCGGATTTTCTGTCCACCCTCCGGCTTTTTTTGGCAATACTACAGGTGTGCAGATAAATTTGAAATAATTTTTTTCTTTTATATTAACAAATGAAAAAAATTTCGCTATAATCGCGTTATCACCAAGCCACTCGGTTGAAAGCGTATCCAAAAAGGGTGAACAGACATGAAGCAAACCTACTTTATCGGTCTTGATATCGGGACAACCAGCACGAAGGCGATCGTCTTCACGCCTTCCGGTGCCGTCAGAGGGACGGGCAACATCGACTACCCTCTGCTCGTTCCGAAAGCCTCCTGGGCGGAGCAGGACCCGGAAACGATTTTCGCCGCTGTCATTCAGGCGCTGAAGCAAGCGATTGAACAGGCGGACATCGAAAAGCATGAAATCGGCGGGATCGGCTTCTCTACTGCGATGCACAGCCTGATTGCCGTCGATGCGCACGGAAATCCGCTGACGAACAGCATCATCTGGGCGGATAACCGAAGCGCGGCGCAGGCGGAGCGGCTCAAGGAAGACGGCGTCGGCCACCAGATTTACCTCGCCACTGGCACGCCAATCCATCCGATGTCTCCCCTGCCGAAAATGATGTGGCTCAAGGAGCAAATGCCGGAGACGTTTACGAAGACAGCCAAGTACATTTCCATCAAGGAATACGTGATTTATCGGCTGTTCGGGCAGTACGTCGTGGACTACTCGATCGCTTCCGCCACCGGGCTGTTCAACTTGCGCAAGCTGGACTGGGACGAGCAGGCGCTCACCGTCGCTGGCATCACCAAGCAGCACTTGAGCGAGCCTGTGCCTACTACCCATATCCTGCGGGGAATGAAGCTGCGTTATGCGGAAGAAATCGGGCTTGACCCCGATACGCCGTTTGTCGTCGGGGCCAGTGACGGCGTGTTGGCCAATCTCGGCATCGGAGCGATTGAAAACGGCCAGGTCGCGATCACGATCGGGACAAGCGGTGCCGTCAGAACCGTCGTTCCCGAGCCGATCACCGATCCGAAAGGCCGCACCTTCTGCTACGTGCTGACGGAAAAGCATTGGGTCATCGGCGGGCCATCCAACAACGGCGGCATCATGCTGCGCTGGTTCCGCGACGAGTTCAGTTGGCCGGAAGTGGAAAAAGCAAAGCAGCTTGGCGTCGACCCGTACGACGTCATGATCCAGGCAGCAGAGAACGTACGCGCTGGCGCAGACGGGCTGCTCTTCCTCCCCTTCCTGTCCGGGGAACGCGCTCCGTACTGGAATTCGCAGGCGCGCGGCTCTTTTTTCGGCATCGGGCTGCATCACAAGCGCGAGCATTTCATCCGCGCCGTGCTCGAAGGCATTTTGTTCAGCGTCTACAGCATTGGCATCGCGCTTCGCGACCTGGCAGGCGGAGCCAAGGAAATTCGCGCATCGGGCGGCTTTGCCCGCTCCAAAGAATGGCGGCAGATCATGTCTGACATGTTCGGCTACGAGGTGCTCATTCCCGAGAGCCATGAAAGCTCCAGCTTCGGCGCTGCCCTGCTGGCGATGCACGCGCTCGGCGCCCTCGACGACTTGCGCGATGTGAAAAAGATGATTCACATCTCCCACCGGCACGAGCCGGATTTGGAGCGATCCAGCATGTATCTGGAACTGTTTTACATTTACGAACGCGTCTACTACAACTTGCTTGAGGAATACAAGCTGATCGCCAAGTTCCAAAAGCAGTTGACCAACTAGAGACACCATAAGGAGGGTCTTTCATGCCACTTCTCATTACGTTACTATCCATTATTTTCCTCCTCATTCTCATTACGCGTTTCAAGGTGAATCCGTTTGTCGCCCTGCTGCTCGCCGCCGGATTTGTCGGAATCGCGTCCGGCATGCCGCTCGTCAAGGTCGTCGACTCGATCAAGGACGGGATGGGCGGAACGCTCGGATTCATCGCCATCGTCCTTGCGCTGGGCACCATGCTCGGAAAAATGATGGCAGAATCAGGCGGAGCCGAACGCATCGCCCGCACGCTGATTAACCTGTTTGGCGAAAAAAATGTACACTGGGCAATGATGTTCGTCGCCTTTATCGTCGGGATTCCGGTCTTTTTCCAGGTAGGTTTTGTTCTGTTGATTCCGCTCGTCTTCACAATCGCCAGACAGACAGGCGTCTCGCTGTTGAAAATCGGGATTCCGCTCGTCGCAGGCTTGTCCATCGTACACGGCATTGTGCCGCCGCACCCAGCGGCGATGGCGGCCGTTGATCTGTTCCAGGCCGATGTCGGCAAAACGATCCTGCTCTCGATCATCGTCGCGCTGCCTTCCGCGATCATTGCCGGACCGCTCTACGGCAGTTGGATTGGCAAACGCGTCAAAACGAGCATCTCGCCTGATCTCGCTTCGCAATTGGCAGAGCCAAAGGACGAGCGCGAACTGCCGGGCTTCGGCATTACGGTCTTTACCGTTCTCCTGCCTGTTCTGTTGATGCTGATGGCAACGGTTGCAGACGTGACCTTGCCGAAGGAAGACATGCTGCGCCAATGGGCTGACTTCATCGGCAGCCCGGTCACTTCGCTGTTGATCGCTGTTATCATTTCGTTCTGGACGCTCGGCTACAACCGCGGCTTTTCCAAAGACGACATTCTCAAATTTACGAACGACTGCCTCGCTCCTACGGCAACCATCCTGCTCGTGATCGGTGCGGGCGGCGCGTTCAACAAAGTGCTGTTGAACAGTGGCGTTGGCGACTACATCGCCGAGCTGGCCAAAGCGTCCGCGATCTCCCCGATTTTCCTCGGCTGGCTGATCGCAGCGTTGATTCGCGTCGCGACCGGCTCTGCGACCGTCTCCATGATGACCGCAGCCGGCATCGTCGGTCCAATCGCCCTGCAAGTGCCGGGGACAAGCCCTGAGCTGTTGGTACTGGCAACAGGCGCAGGCTCCCTGATCCTGTCGCACGTAAACGACTCCGGCTTCTGGCTGATTAAGGAATACTTCAACATGACGGTGCAAGATACACTGAAATCGTGGACCGTGATGGAGACGATTTTGTCAGTCGTCGCGATCATTTTAATCATGGGGCTTAGCCTGGTGATCTAACCGGCTTGCACCGATTGGCAAAAGAACAGGACATTCCATCCACCATGCGTGGGCGGGATGTCCTTTTTTTGAACAGACAGCCATCTCGTTTGATGATTGATAAAAATCTGTATATCCTTTCCATTCGGCCTGCTTTATTGTATGCTCTTTTCGTAAAGAGTGTTGTGTTCCGAAAAGCCTGTGAGTCGATCGGCATCGTCCCCATGCGATGTTGGCATGCATTCACGGCAACAAGCGTTCTTCCATAAAGGACTATCGTTACTTTGCCAATCCGTTTCAAGCTATATCTATAGCAGCCTTTTTTGCGAACAAGAGCCTGATTGCAAAAAGGGTTTGCGTCTTCCATGCGAGAGAAAACGGGAAAGGACTCGAAAATGACTCACACTGCAAAGCTGTTGTTGTTAGGCTCGCTCACTGGTTTGCTCGTGCTGGTCGCCTCCCCTGTCTTGCAGCACGTCGAGACATTCGTCGGGCTGTGGATGGTGTTATGGAGCCGGATCAGCTTACGAAAACGCTCGGTTTATGGAATGTGGAAGCTGCTCGCTTGTTTGGCGCTCGCGATTGGTTCTGCCCTCATGCTATGGGGCATCCTGTTGACCAGCCTGGATTTTTATTGGCTTGGCAACGCTCCCTTTTCCTTGTTGTCGTAGGCTACAGACAAATCAGGTGCAAGCAAACTTGAGTTACCTGGAGGCTTCGTTTATGCAGATCAACACCATCACCACGGAGCGCTTGCTGCTGCGGCCGATGCAGCCTGCTGACGCTCCCGCCTTGTTTTCCTTCTGGTCTGATCCAAACGTATCGAAGCATATGAACATCGAGTCCATGACCCGCATCAAGCAGGCGGAGGACATGATTTTTCTCATCAACAAGCTGTGTGCGGAGGATCAGGCAATCCGCTGGTCGATCGTCTTGCAGGAGTCGGGAGAGATGGTCGGCTCCTGTGGCTTCAATTCGTTTGATTTCGAGCACGGCCGGACAGAAATTGGCTACGATCTCGGCTCTCCCTACTGGGGAAAAGGCTACGCCACGGAAGCCGTCCGCGCCGTCATCGGCTACGGCTTTTCAGAGCTTGGGCTAAACCGGGTGGAGGCCAAGGTCGAGCCTGACAATCGCGGCTCGATCCGTGTGCTAAGCAAATTGCGCTTCGTGGAAGAAGGCTTGCTGCGCCAGTATGAAAAGTCGAACGGTCAGTTTGTGGACTTGCTGATTTTCTCCTTGCTGCGGGATGAGTGGACAGAACCGTCTGGCAGTTGAAACGACAGAAAAAGGCCGGTTTTCCCTCGGCGCTCCGAGGGGAATGAGCCTTTTTCGTCTGCCAAGCTGCTGAATAGCGTTTTTTTGAAAGTGAAAGAAGAAATGCGGTGTTCGTGGCAGGATGAGTCAGATGGGGCTTGGGGTTGATTGTTTTTTAAAAGCCCCTTCATCGGCGCTTTTGGTGTGGCGAGGAAAGAGACGAAATCGCTGTAGCTTCTTGGGCTCCCTGCTGGGGGTATCACTGCCCGGCTCCGGGAAAAAAGCGAAACCGCGTCCAAAAGTGGTCGATTCAGGGAGCTTCTCAGAGTTGGACGCTGAAAACGTGTTTCGCTTTTTCCCCTCCGCCTCGGTTGGGAGCCCAAAGAGCTTTCGCGGATTTCGTCTCTTTCCTCGTCAGGGGCCAAGGGGGATGGTCGGAGGTGGAAAGAAAAGACAGGACAAAAAACTTTACAATTAAAGAACGGGGGTCGGCATTCTCGCGGACCTTTCTTCTGGCGAGCAATGAACGCTACCCGCTTGACAATACAAAAACTGCTTTTGAGATTCTTTTTGTCTTGGACACCTTGCTTCCTGACCTACACACAAAAACCACCCCCGAACGACAGACACAGCTCGTAGAGGAAACAGGAGAAAGCCAGCGAAGGTCTTTGGGACTCCTACCCAGCCTCCGGGGAAAAAGGAAAACACGCCTTTAAGCGTCAACCTGAACCTCCTTCTTTTGAATCCTCTACTTTTGACGCGGTTTTCCTTTTTCCCCGGAGGCGGACAGTCTTCGCTCCCCCGCTAGAGGCCCAAGTACCTGTAGCGCTTTCTCCTGTTTCCTCCCACCACTACCGCTACGATCAACCGTTTTTCAAGCTAACAATCCGCCTTGATCCCCACAACTCGCCACGGAAACAACATTCTCGATTGCTCAGAAAACTCGGTTGCCTCAAGCCAGTAAATAGGCAAATGCCTTCGTCCGTACCCAAAAAGCACAGCGCCTGCTTTCTCCCTGCCCGAAGTTTCGCTATGCTGCACGATACTGGATAAGCAGCTTATCCATTGGTATGTGTAAAAAAAACGGCAACCCGCTGCACGAGTTGCCGTCCTGCTTCTTTAGTTGCCTACCGATACTCCGATCTGCTCAGGCACCTTTTTCTTTGGGGCCTTCTTGTCTGCGCTCTTCTTCTGGTTCAGTTCGAACGCTGCCAAAATCGCTTCCTGGCGCTTCATGCCGGACTTTTCCAGCTCCTCCATCGTCGAGATGATTTGCTTGTAGTCTTTTGGAATGACTTTGACGAACTTGGCGATCGTCTGCGGCCACGAAGCGAGCAAGGCTTGGGCCCGAGGACTGCCTGTGTAGGCGGCGTGGTTTTCCAGCAGCCGCTTGACTTCGGCAATCTCCCGCTGATCGGTCAGCTTCTCCAGAAGCACCATTTCCTGATTGCAACGGGCGGCAAACGTCTCATGGTCCTCTGCCAGCACATAGGCCGTACCGCCTGACATCCCGGCCGCAAAGTTTTTGCCCACCTGACCGAGCACGACGACGCGTCCTCCTGTCATGTACTCGCAGCCGTGGTCGCCCACTCCTTCGACGACGGCGGTGACTCCGCTGTTCCGGACGCAGAAGCGCTCACCCGCAAGCCCGTTGATGTACGCTTCGCCGGAGGTCGCGCCGTAAAACGCGACGTTTCCGATAATCATGTTACGCTCTGGCGAGAAGGTGCTCTTTTTCGCCGGTGCTACGATGATTTTCCCGCCGGACAGCCCTTTGCCGACGTAGTCATTCGCGTCGCCCGCAAGCTGCAAAGTAATGCCGCGTGGAACAAACGCGCCAAAGCTTTGTCCGGCGGAACCGTAAAACTCCAGGCGAATCGTGTCTTCCGGCAGGCCGTGGACGCCGTATCTTCTCGTCACTTCGCTGCCAAGAATCGTTCCGACTACGCGATTCGTGTTGCTGATCGGCAGTCTCGCCTGGATTTGCTTTTGCTTCTCCAGCGCTGGCTTGCACAAGGCGAGCAACATTTGACGGTCCAGCGTCTCTTCCAGCTTGTGGTCCTGATTGCGCTGATGGTATTTGCCGACCTCTGCGGATACCGCCGGCTGGTACAAAAGCGCGGACAGATCAATATGCTTTGCTTTCCAGTGCGCTTTTGCCCGTTCGCTCACGGTCAGCACCTGGCTTTGGCCGATCATCGCCTCCAGCGAGCGGAAGCCGAGCTGAGCCATGATCTCGCGCACTTCGCGAGCCACGAGGCGCATGAAGTTAACCGCGTGCTGCGGGTCGCCTTTGAATCGTTTGCGCAGCTCCGGATTTTGCGTCGCGACCCCTACCGGGCACGTATCGAGATGGCAGACACGCGCCATGACGCAACCGATGGAGACGAGCGGCGCGGTGGCGAAGCCAAATTCCTCTGCGCCGAGCAGAGCGGCAATGACTACGTCGCGTCCGGTCATCAGCTTGCCGTCAGTCTCCAGCACGACGCGGTCGCGCAGTTGATTGAGCAAAAGCGTCTGATGCGTCTCCGCAAGCCCCAATTCCCACGGCAGCCCCGCATGCTTGATGCTCGACTTCGGCGAAGCGCCCGTACCGCCGTCGTGGCCGCTGACCACGATCACGTCCGCCAGCCCTTTGGCGACGCCTGCCGCAATCGTTCCGACCCCTGCCTTGGAGACGAGCTTCACGCTGATGCGCGCCCGCGGATTCGCATTTTTCAGGTCAAAAATCAACTGGGCCAAGTCCTCGATGGAGTAAATGTCGTGGTGCGGCGGCGGAGAAATCAGGCCCACGCCTGGCGTAGAGCCGCGCACTTCGGCAATCCACGGGTACACCTTGCTGCCTGGAAGCTGTCCGCCTTCTCCCGGCTTTGCCCCTTGCGCCATTTTGATCTGGATTTCGGATGCATTGACCAGATAGTGGCTGGATACGCCGAAGCGCCCGGATGCAACCTGCTTGATCGCGCTGCGGCGCAAATCGCCGTTTTCATCTGTCGTGTAGCGGGCCGGATCTTCTCCGCCCTCGCCGCTGTTGCTTTTAGCTCCCAGACGGTTCATGGCGATTGCCAGCGTCTCATGCGCTTCCTTGCTGAGCGAGCCGTAGGACATCGCTCCCGTTTTGAAGCGGTGGACGATGGAGTCGACCGATTCGACTTCGCTGAGCGGGATCGGCTTGCGGTCCGACTTGAAGTCGAGCAGATGGCGCAGGGCGGAAAACGGTTGCTCCCCTGCCATTTCCGCGTAAATTTTGTACTGCTCGTAGCTGCCTTCCCGGCAAGCTTTTTGCAAAGCGTGAACGGTTTTTGGCTGGAACAGGTGGTACTCGCCGTCGCGGCGGAACTGGAAGTCGCTGCCTGGATCGAGCTTTTCTTCGGAATGTTCCGGCGAAAAAGCTTGCGCGTGGCGAATCAGCGTCTCTTGCGCGATCACGTCCAGCGAAATTCCGGAAATTTGCGATGGCGTGCGGGTAAAGTAGCGGTCAATGACGTCGGCGTGAATCCCGACCGCTTCAAAAATTTGTGCCCCGCGATAGCTTTGGACGGTCGAAATGCCCATTTTGGACATGACCTTGACGACGCCTTCGATTGCGGTTTGCAAATAGGCTTCGATCGCGTCTTCGGCCGCGATGTCTTTCAGCTTGCCGGATGCGATCAGGTCGAGCACAGAGGCAATGGCGACATAAGGATTGACAGCGTCTGCCCCGTAGCCGATCAGCATGGCAAACTGGTGGACGTCGCGCGGCTCGCCCGACTCGACGATCAAGCTGGCTTTTGTCCGCGTACCGGAGCGCACCAGATGATGATGCAGGCCGCTCGTGGCAAGCAAGGCCGGAATCGCTGCCAGCTTCTCGCCGATGCCGCGGTCAGACAGGATCAACAGCGTGTAGCCTGCGGCAATCGCTTCATCGGCTGCGGCAAACAACTGCTCCAACGCCTGCTCCAGCGCGGCTTCTCCCCCGTCTGCGGCAAACAGGATCGGCAGCGTTTTCGCCCTGAACTCCTGGTACGGATTGGCGCGCAACTGGGCCAGCTCCTTGTTTGCGAGCAGCGGATTGGTCAAGCGGATGCGGCGGCAATGGCTCGCTGCAGGCTCCAGCAAGTTTCCTTCCGCGCCAAGCACCGTGTGCGTCGAGGTCACGCAAGCCTCCCGCAGCGAGTCGATGGGCGGGTTCGTCACCTGTGCGAACGATTGCTTGAAGTAGTTGTACAAAAGCTGCGGACGATCCGACAGGACGGCGAGCGGCGTATCGACACCCATGGAGCCGATCGGGTCTTTTTGCTCGGCGACCATCGGCACCAGCACTTTGTCCAGCTCTTCCTGCGTGTATCCAAACGCCTTTTGCCGCGCCAGCAGCGCTTTTCCGTCAAGCTCCTCGGCAGCGCCTGCCTGTGGAAGCTGCTCCAGCGCGTGCAGGTTGTTTTTCACCCACTCGCGGTACGGCTGCTCGCTGGCGATTTTTTGCTTGATCTCTTCATCGGAGACGATTCGGCCTTCCTCCAGGTCGACCAGCAGCATGCGGCCCGGGCTGAGGCGGCCTTTTTGCACAATTTTTTCTTCCGGTACTTCCAAAACGCCTACTTCCGATGAGAAAATGATCGTATCGTCCGTCGTCACGTAGTAGCGGGCCGGACGCAATCCGTTGCGGTCGAGAATCGCCCCGATCTGACGGCCGTCGGTAAAGGAAATCGCCGTCGGGCCATCCCATGGCTCCATCAGGCAACTGTGGTATTCGTAAAACGCTTTTTTGTTCGCGTCGATCTGCTCATCCTGATCCCACGGCTCGGGAATCATCATCATCGCGACGTGCGGCAGCGATCTGCCCGCCAGCGAGAAAAATTCCACACAGTTGTCGAGGATAGCCGAGTCGCTGCCTTGCATATCAATGACAGGAACGACTTTTTGCAAATCCGCGCCGAACAGCTTGGATTCAAACATTTTTTCGCGCGCCCGCATCCAGTTCACGTTGCCCTGCAAGGTGTTGATTTCGCCGTTGTGAATCAAATAGCGGTTCGGATGCGCTCTCTCCCACGTCGGGAACGTGTTCGTGCTGAAGCGCGAGTGCACGACGGAAAAAGTAGAAGTGTAAGAATTATCTTGCAAATCCAGGTAAAAAGCATCCACCTGGCCTGGCGTGAGCAAGCCTTTGTAAACGATTGTGCGCGAAGACATGGAGGCGGCGTAGAAGTCAGCGCCTGCTGCGTGCTCCATCTGCTTGCGGATGACGTACAGCTTCCGCTCGAAGGCCATCTGGTCCGCTACATGTGCGCTCGCCCCGATGAATACTTGGCGGATAAAAGGCTGACTTGCTGCCGCGGTTTTGCCGATCTTCGTCGCATCGACAGGGACGGTTCTCCAGCCGAGCAGCTTCTGCCCTTCCGCTTCGATAATCGCGGCCAGCTTCGCCTCGTACTCATTGCGCAGGCTCTCCTCCATCGGCAGAAACAACATGCCGACACCGTACTTGCCTGGCGCTGGCAGTTGAATGTTCAGCTCCTTACAGGCCTTTTTGAAAAAGGCATGCGGGATTTGCGTCAAGATTCCCGCTCCGTCACCCGTCTCGGGGTCGCTGCCTTGCCCGCCGCGGTGCTCGAGCTGGCAAAGAATTTTCAGTCCGTTTTTCACCATATCGTGCGTTGCTTTTGCTTTCAAATTCGCAATAAAACCGATTCCACAAGCGTCGTGCTCGAACATCGGGTCGTATAGTCCTTGCTTCGCAGGCATTCCGGTTCTCGTCATTTATCTCCACTCCCTTTGCTCTCTCTGTTAACTCAATTTTAGATTGAGTGAAACGATACAAACAATATATAATTTACTCAATATTAATCTCAAAACGAGATCAATTGGGAATGGGGGGTATTCATGGAGCTACGACAGATTCAATACTTCATTGAAGTGGCCAAGCGCGAGCACTTCACGGAAGCCTCGCACAACCTGCATGTTGCCCAATCCGCCCTGAGTCGGCAAATCGCCAACCTGGAGGCAGAGCTTGGCGTCTCCCTGTTCATCCGCGAAGGCCGCAACGTCAAGCTGACGGCAGTAGGCCGAATTTTCTTGCAGCACGTGGAAATGGCCGTCAACGAGATTGAAAAGGCGAAGCAAAAAATTGACGAGTTTCTCGATCCGGAGCGCGGGACGATTCGCGTCGGGTTTACGAGCAGTCTGGCCGCGAATCCTCTGCCGACTGTCATCTCCGGCTTTCGCGCGCGGTACCCGGACATCGGCTTCCAGCTTCGGCAAGGCTCTTACCAGGGGCTGATCGACTCCGTGATTAACGGAGAAATCGACCTCGCCTTTCTCGGCCCGGTTCCGACCCAGGAAAAAAACGTGCGCAGCCATATTTTTTTCGCCGAGAACATCGTCGCGCTGCTGCCCGCGAAGCACCCGCTGGCCAAGCAGCCAAGCTTGCGGCTGAACCAACTGCAGGACGATACGTTTGTCTTGTTTCCCCCGGGGTTCATCCTGCGCAATATCGCCGTGAACGCCTGTGCGCAAATGGGCTTCGCGCCCAAAACCGCCTTCGAGGGCGAGGACATCGACGCGATTAAGGGACTCGTCGCCGCCGGTCTGGGCGTCACGTTGCTGCCAGAGCTGACCTTGACCGACAATGTGCCGCGCGAAACGGTGAAAGTCCCGATCAGCGAGCCGCTCGTGCAGCGAACCGTCGGCATCATCATTCCGAACAACCGGGAGCTGCCGCCTTCCGAAAAGCTGTTTTACCATTTTTTGAAGGAGTTTTTCGACGTATTGAGCAAGTACAGCTAGTCGTATCGAGAGGAAGAGCGCCGCAGGAAGAGTCGCCACAGAAAGAGTCGCCACAGTGGTGCGACCGCTTTTTTGCTAAACGGCTTTCCCGAAAAACGCTTGCTGCGGGGAGTGAGTCATGCAGGTACAGATGACGAAAAGTCGTGCGTTTTGGCACGGGGAAAAGCCCTGATGATCGGTTGTCATCAGGGCTTTTTTCTTGTGGATTGCCGTGAATTATCATCCGTTTATGTTGTTTTTTTGTGTTTTAATATGGTGTATCGTGACTTTTTTGTTGGTTTCACGTTTTTTATGGCTTTGGTGTAGCTTTCGCATGATTTTCCCATTTACAGGCCCACGGTCGCTACGTCACCTGCTGCCGGGCCGCAGATAAAGCCCCTGCCTGGCCTCGCTGAACCGCCAAACTCGCAAAGCTGCCGTCAGCTCACGCGCGCCTCGTCCAGCCGCAGCCAGTAGCTTTTGACGTGCGTCTCGCCGTTGAAAAAGTCTTTGTCGGCCGCGCGGGCAAAGCCAAGCCGCTCGTACAGCTTCACCGCCGCCTCCATCATGTCTGTCGTGTGCAGGTGCAGCGTGGCTGCTCCCAGCTCGCGCGAACGGCGGACAGCCTCTCCGATCAGCCGGGCAGCGATCCCGTTGCCCCGCGCTTGCGGCGATACGGCCAAAAAGCGGATGATCGGCGAGTGAATTTCCAGCTCCGGACGGTCGTAAGCCGCCTGGGACGAAGCGAACAACTGGACGCTGCCGACGATTTCCCCGCCCCAGTCCGCGACGAGAAACGCAATCGTCTGGCGTCCTTCTGCCGATTCTGCGATTTCCTCCTTGTACCGCGTCCATCTGTCCACCGACAAATGCTGCTCATACTGCTGGTAAGCATCGAGCAGATGCTGTTTGATCCGCTCGCGGTCCTGGCTATTCGCATCGCGAATGCAAATGTCTCTCTGCTGCTTCGCCTTCATCGTCGGCTTCTCCTCCCTTTTTCCGGCTTAAAAAGCAGGGACAACCGCGACACCGTATTTGTCTTCAATAAACTTTTTGACCTCCGGTGAAGTGAGGGCCGCATCCAGCTTTTTGATCTCTTCGCGGTTCTCGTCGCCTTTGCGGACGGTAATCACGTTGGCGTAAGGAGAGTTGGCGCCTTCGCGGAACAGGGCGCTGTTCGGATCGATTTTCGCTTCCAGCACGACGTTTGTGTTGATGACGGCGCCCGCGAGATCAGGCAGCGCCCGCGGCAAGGTTGCGGCTTCCGCTTCTACAAACTCCAGCTTTTTCGGGTTTTCCGCGATATCTTTCGGCGTAGCCTCGTAGGTTGTCAGGCCGTCGCGCAGCTTGATTAAGCCTTGCTCCTGCAGCAAGATCAGAGCGCGGTATTCATTGGAAGGGTTGTTCGGAATCCCGATCTTGTCGCCTTCCTTGAGTTCGTCCTTCGATTTGAGCTTGTCGGAGTAAAAGCCGATCGGCTCGACGTGCACTTTTGTCGTGACGGCGAAATCGTAGCCTTTCTCGGTTTTCACCGAATCGAGGTAAGGCACGTGCTGGAAAAAGTTCGCGTCGATCTGCTTGTCGTGCAAAGCCGGGTTCAACTGCCCTTCGTCATCGAGGACGACGACCTCCAGATTCACGCCCTGCTCCTTGAGCTTCGGCTTGATAAATTCCAATATTTCCGCATGCGGGACAGGGGCCGCGCCCACTTTGAGCGTCACTTCTTTTGGCGGTTCCGCCGCCTGTCCGCCACTGGCCTGTGTCGACGCTGTGTTCGTCGCCGGCGCTTGTGCCCCGGAGCCGGACGACTGGCTGCCAGAGCCGCTTGAGCCGCAACCTGCCACAAGCATGCTGAATGCCACCAATACGCTAAAAATGACGCCTAGACCTTTTTTCTTTCCCATCGTTTCCACTCCCCTGGTTCCTCTGTTTTTAAAGTTGGATCTTACTCAAACTTGTAACGCTTTTTGTTGATCGACTTGACGAGGAAATCGCCTGACCATTGAATCAGTTGAACCAAAACTATAATGATTAGGACGGTGGCGATCAGGACGTCCTCGCGAAAGCGCTGGTAGCCGAAGCGAATCGCCAGGCTGCCGAGTCCGCCCGCGCCAATCGCCCCCGCTACAGCGGTAAACTCGGTAATCCCGATAATTCCGATCGTAATCCCGCGCACCAAAGCGGGCATCGCCTCGGGGATCAGCACGCGAAAAATGATCGTAAACGGCGTGGCCCCGACCGATTTGGCCGCTTCGATCTTCCCGGCGCTGACTTCCTTCAGCGCGCTTTCGATGATCCGGCCCAAAAACGGCGCGGCGCCAATCGAAAGCGAGACGATGGCAGCGGTCGGCCCCAGCGTCGTGCCGACGATCAGGCGCGACAAAGGCAAAAGCAGCACGATCAAAATAATCAAAGGAAGGGACCGGACGCTGTTGATGATCGTGCCGATCGTTTTGTGCAGCTTTGGTGCTTCGAGAATGCCGCCTTTTTCCGTGACGACGAGCGTGACGCCGAGGACAATCCCCATGGCGAGCGCGAACAGGGACGACCAGAACACCATGTAGAGCGTCTCCAGGAGCCCTTCCCAGAGCAAGTCAATCAGATCGCTGTTCATATCCCTGCTCCGACTCCTTCCATGACATTTCGCTTATCGCGGTAATGATCGATAATGTGGACAAACCGTCTGGCCGTGTCGCTCTCCGGGTTGAGGAAAAACTTCTCCACCGTACCGGTTTCGACAATTCGCCCGTTTTCAATCACGGCCATGTTGTTGCACACGTGCTGCAGCACGTCCAGCTCGTGCGTGATGAGCACAATCGTCAGGTTGAGCTGGCGGTTGATCTCGCGCAGCAGCTCCAAAATGGCGTAAGTCGTCTGCGGGTCGAGCGCAGAAGTCGCTTCGTCGCTCAACAGCAGATCAGGCTGGTTAACCAGCGCCCGGGCAATTCCGACGCGCTGCTTTTGTCCGCCGCTCAGTTGGAACGGATAGACGTTTTCCTTGTCGCCTAGCTGCACGAGATCCAGTATTTCGCGGACGCGGTTGCGGATGTACGGCTTCGGATGCCCGGCTACCTCCAGCGGAAAAGCGACGTTTTGGAACACCGTCCGCGCGTCGAGCAGATTGAACTGCTGAAAAATCATCCCGATTTTTTGCCGGGCCCGGCGCAGCTCTTTTTCCGGCAAATCGGTAATCACCTTGCCGCCGATCTCGATCGTGCCCGCGTCCGGCTCTTCCAGCCGGTTCAGGCAGCGGATCAAAGTCGATTTGCCCGCCCCGGAAAAGCCGATGATCCCGAAAATGTCTCCTTTTTGGATGTGCAGATTGACGTTTTGCAAAACAGGCACAATGCCTTTGGCTGTTTTGTACGATTTGCTCAAATTGGAAATGTGCAGCATCTGTTTTCACCCGCCTTTCAATGCATCTGCGGCCAAGTTGGCAAAGTAGTGTGCAGCAGGCGCAATCGCTCGTTCGTCGACGGTAAAGGCCGGATGGTGCCACTCGTTCGTCCCGGAGGTCCCGACGAACACGAACAAGCCGGGAATGTGCTTCTGGTAGTAGGCAAAATCTTCGCCAGCCGGAGACGGTTCCGGCGCGACGACTTGCAACCCGAGCCGCTCTGCTGTCGTAGCGGCCAGCCTGGTCAGCGCGGCATCGTTTTGCACGGAGGGCGGTCCCTTGAACCAGCGCACGCTCGCCTTGGCCCCGTATGCCGCAGCCACTCCCTCGATGATCGCCTGAAGACGCCCGGGTATTTGCCTGCGCACCTCTTCCTGAAACGTGCGGATCGTACCGCCGAGCGCGACCTTGTCCGGGATCACGTTCCAGGTCGTACCGCCATGGATAGTCGTTACGCTCACCACCGCATTTTCCAGCGGGCTGACGTTGCGGCTGACGATCGATTGCAGC
Organism: Brevibacillus sp. NSP2.1; assembly: GCF_000470975.2. Classification (NCBI taxonomy): domain Bacteria; kingdom Bacillati; phylum Bacillota; class Bacilli; order Caryophanales; family Paenibacillaceae; genus Brevibacillus; species Brevibacillus sp. NSP2.1. Next base: position 2,969,334 of record NZ_CP048274.1, read on the forward strand.
GCCGTGACGATCTGCGAGGCGGCGACGATCGGGTCGATGCCAGCGTGCGGAATTGCGGCATGCGTGCCCAAGCCTTCCACTTCGATCTCGAAGCCGTCCACGCTCGCCATCAGCGCTCCCGGCTTGATCCCGACGGTCCCGACTGCGAGATCGGGCTTGTTGTGCAGGCCGAAGATCGCCGTGACGTTTGCGAGCGCCCCTTTCTCGATCAAGAGCGACGCACCCGTGCCTTTTTCCTCTGCGGGCTGGAACAGAAAGCGCACCGTTCCTGGCAACTGCTCCTCCTGCTGCTTCAGCAAAAAAGCGGCTCCCAGGATGACGGCGGTATGAAAATCGTGTCCGCACGCGTGCATGTTCCCGACGACCGCGGACGCGTACGGCAAGCCTGTTTGCTCCTGAATCGGCAGAGCGTCGATATCGGCCCGCAGCGCGATTACAGGCCCGCCGTTTTGGCCGCCCACCTCTGCCACGACGCCCGTTTCCAGCGGCAGCTCGACGAGGCGAATCCCGGCTTCCGTCAGCCAGTCCCGAATCGAACGCGTCGTTTCATATTCCTCGTAGGCCACCTCCGGGTATTGGTGCAACTGCCTGCGAATGGCGATCAGCTTTTGCTCGAAGCCAGTCCCTGCCAGCTCCTGCGTTCCTGTATGCACCCGAACCTCTCCTTTCTCTGTCTGCTTTTGCGCTGGCATCGGTTCTACGACTCCACCTCCGAGAGCGCTCTATCGCGCACGGCCAGGCGGTTGTACGGCTTTTCCAGGCCGAGATGCTCGCGCAAGGTGTCTCCTTCGTAATCCAGCCGATACAAGCCCCGCTCCTGCAAAATCGGAATCACCTTGTCCACGAACGCCTCCAGCCCTTGCGGCAGCACCGGAGCGATGAACATGAAGCCGTCCGCCGCTTCCTCGACAAACCATTTTTCCAGCACGTCGGCAATCTGCGCAGGCGTGCCGATCAGCTCGCGGTTTGCACCGCCTTCGAGCAAAGCGTACAGCTCGCGCAAAGTCGGGTTTTGCTTGCGAATCAGCTCCGTCATCCATTCAAAATGGCTTTGAATCCCGTTGTCCTGCGGGAACTCCACCTCTGCCGCCGGGGTGTCGAGCGAGTAGCGGCTGAAGTCGACCTTGCCCAAGTACCCGGACAAAAAGCGCAGCCCTTGCTCTGGCAAAAGCAGATCGTGCAATTTGCGGTGGATCGCTTCCGCTTCTTCCTGCGTATCCGCGACAATCGGGGAGATGCCTTGCAAAATGTGTAACTGGTCAGGCGTGCGCCCGTAGTCGGGCAGCTTGCTTTTTAAGCTTTTGTAAAACGCTTTTGCCCGTTCGAAATCTTTTACGTGCGAAAAGACGACTTCTGCGGTGCGCGCTGCCAGCCGCTGTCCTGGCTCGGATGCTCCCGCCTGCACGATGACGGGCTGCCCCTGTCTCGATCTGCCGATATTGAGCGGCCCCTGGACGGAGTAGTACGTGCCTTTGTAGTTCAGCCGATGCATTTTCGCCGGATCGAAGAACACGCCGGTTTCCTTGTCCTGGACAAACGCGTCGTCTTCCCACGAGTCCCACAAGCCTTGGACGACGTCGATGAACTCCTCCGCCCGCTCGTAGCGGTGATCGTGCTCCACATGCTCGGTGCGGCTGAAGTTGCGCCCGGTCTCCCCGGTGGCGTCTCCCGTCGTGACCACGTTCCAGCCTGCGCGGCCATTGCTGATATGATCGACGGAAGCGAACAGCCGGGCGAGATTGTACGGCTCGTGATACGTCGTCGACGCGGTGGCGACCAGCCCGATTTTGCTGGTCGCGCCAGCCAGAGCGGCGAGCAAGGTCGTCGGCTCAAACCGGTTCAAAATGTTCGGGTGCGAATCTTCGTTGACCGCAAGGCTGTCGGCGATAAACGCGATATCGAACTTCCCGCGCTCGGCTGTCTGCGCCAAATATTTGTAGTAGTCAATGTCGATGCTGGCGTTTTTCCGCGCCTCGGGCAGTCGCCACGAGGCAACGTGAATGCCCGTTCCGACCAAATAAGCGGATAAGTGAATCTGTCTTTTTTGCGGCATGGTGCCCCTCCCCTTCCGATCTTCCGCTAAGCATGAGTGCGTCCGTCACGCAGCCGTCACTGCTTGCTCGCAAACGCCTCTTTGAAATTTTTCAGCTCCTCGACGGTCACTTGTGTCGGGATGTAGTTGCCTTTGTACGTTTCGGTGATGAAGTCCGACACTTCTTTGGACTGGTAAATGGCGACGAGCTTTTTCAAGTCTTCGCGGTTTTCGTTTTGCTTGGTCGTCGCGATTACGTTGATATACGGCTTGGCGGTTTTGCTTTCGTGAAAAATCGCGTCCTTGAGCAAAAAGCCTGCCTCAACCGCCACCCCGTTGTTGATGATCGACGCCGCTACGTCCTTCATGACGCGCGGGGTCGTCGCCCCATCGACGGGAACGATTTCCAGGTTTTTCGGATTTTCCTTGATTTTGTCCGCGCCGCCAAAGCCGTCAAAGTTGTCCACGACCCGGATCAAGCCTGCTTCCTGCAACAAAAGCAAGGAGCGCCCCCAGTTGGAATCTTCGTTTGGCACGGCGATTTTCGCGCCGTCGGGAATTTCCGCGATGGTTTTGTACTTGTCCGAGTAGATACCCAGTGGCGCGATGATCGTCGAGCCGACCGGAACGATGTCCGAGTTGTTTTTCGTATTGAACTGGTCCAAAAAGGCGACGTGCTGGAACGCATTCGCGTCGATATCGCCCTCCAGCAAGACCGTATTCGGGTTGACGTTTGCATTGAACTGCACCAGTTCAATGGCGAGACCTTGCTTCGCCGCCTGTTCCTTCACGAACTCCCACGTCCGCGATTCCGAGCCGCGAATGCCGATTTTCAAGCCTGTTTGTTCCGGTTCCGTTCCGCAACCCGCCGCGACAATCGTCACGAAGGCGAGCAGCAAGGAAATGGCGAGCTTTTTCATCCGTTTTTTCTCTCCTCGTTCTTCTCTTCTGTCTTGGGCAAAAGATGGTTATTTTCTGCGAATGTTACGGGCGAGCACGTTGCCGAGCGACTGAATCCCTTGAACGAGCACGACCAAAATCACAACGGTAGCGACAATCGTAATCGTGCTGAAGCGCTGGTACCCGTATGTAATCGCCAGGTCGCCGATCCCGCCGCCGCCGACTGCCCCGGCCATCGCCGTGGCGCCGATCAGGCCGATGGTCGCCGTCGTAATGCTGAGAATGAGCGAGCCGAGCGTCTCGGGAATGAGAAACCGAAAAATGATTTGCATCGGGGTGGCCCCCATCGCTTCGGCTGCCTCGATGATGCCCGGATTGATTTCCAGCAACGAATTTTCCACCAGCCGCGCGATGTACGGACCGCTGTAAATGACCAGCGGCACGATTGCCGCCGTCGTCCCGATGGAGGTTCCGACGACGAGCCGCGTAAACGGAATGATCGCCACCAGCAAAATGATGAACGGGACGGACCGCAGCACGTTGATAACCGGGTTCAAGGCCGAAAAGATCAACGGATTTTCCAAAATGTGCCCTTTGCGCGTCACGACCAGCAGGACGCCGAGCGGCAGGCCGATCAAGGTCGCAAACAGCAACGATACACTCACCATATAGAGCGTCTCGTACAATGCCTGATAGATTTGCGCAGAACTGACTTCCATCACGAAACAATCTCCTTCACGGTCACATTTTGCTGCTGGATATAGTGGTACGCGCGAACGATTTCCGCTTCATTGCCGGTAAGCTCGACGATCAGATTGCCAAAAGGCACGCCCGCAAGCTCGGTGATGCTGCCAAACAGGACGTTCACGTCGCTGTTGAAGCGCTTCGCCACCTGGGAGAGCAGCGGCTGGCCCGTGCTTTCCCCAATGAAGTGGATGTTGAGAATTTTCGATTTGCCGCGCTTGGTCGCAAGCAGCTTGCGCACGCTTGGCGGGATGTCGTCGCGCACGACCGATTTGACGAAATTGCGCGCCACCTCTGTCTGCGGATTCGCAAACACGTCGAGGACATTGCCCTGCTCCACGATGGCGCCATGCTCCATGACCGCCACCCGGTTGCAAATTTCTTTGATGACGTTCATTTCGTGCGTAATCATCAAAATCGTAACGTTGTACTCTTGGTTCACCCGCTTAAGCAATTGCAAAATGGACTCGGTCGTTTGCGGGTCCAGCGCCGAGGTCGCTTCGTCGCTTAACAGGATGGACGGATTGGTCGCGAGCGCACGGGCGATGCCGACTCGCTGCTTCTGGCCTCCGGACAACTGGTCGGGGTAGCTCGTCGCTTTGTCCGTCAAGCCGACGAAGGACAATAGTTCGTCGACTCGCTCCTGAATCTGCTTTTTCGGCGTGTCGCCGAGTCGAAGCGGCATGGCGACATTGTCAAAAACGGTCTTCGTCGCCAGCAGGTTGAACTGCTGAAAAATCATGCCGATGTTCTTTTTGACGCTTCGCAGCTCTTTGACCGAGAGCTTCGTCAAGTCTTTGCCAGCGACGATGACGCTGCCTGCTGTCGGACGCTCCAGCAAATTGACCGTCCGCAAAAGCGTGCTTTTTCCGGCTCCGCTAAAGCCGATGACGCCAAAAATGTCGCCTTTTTTCACGTCGAGGGTGACGCCCTTCAACGCCTCAATCGTCTGGCCCCCGCTCTCAAACGTCTTCGATACGCCGTGAAAGGCGATCATGCTCTCCTTCGCCTCACCCGGGATGCCATACGGCGGATGGTCTTCCACGGCCGCAGCTCCGATTCCCATACAATCTCCTCCTAGCCAAGCGAAACTTTATCGGGCAGACAGCGGCCTGCCTGCCCGTTAACCGGCTGCGCTTTTTTCGCAAGCGCTTGGGCGCAGCCCGCGTATTTACCTTGTACTCGTTACTCGGCCAAAAGCGCTGCGAGCCGATCCAATTGGGTGTAGAGCAGCGCCTCGTATTTGCCGTCGCCGCCGATTTCCACGAGCGGGATCAGGCGCGTGCCGTATTTGACCTCCAGCACATCGCGCAGCACGTCTTTTCCTGCTACGTCAATCCATTCGTATGGGCGGTTTTGCTCTTCCAATATGGCTTTGACGTTTTCACAATAGGAGCAGCCTTCTCTTCCCCATACCACGACTTTTTTCGTTTGTGTTTCTGCCACTCGCTTTCCCTCCCCCATTTTTCCGACGCTGTTCCCAGGCAAAGAAAAAGACTCCCTGCTCGTTGGCACAGCTCGAGTAGGAAGTCTCTCCAGTGGTCTGGTCGATGACTTTTTAAATTCATATCGGATTACTAGGGATATTATCATTCGTCATCTTTCTCGTCAACGGATTTTTTCCACGATGTTTTCCGCGATTTTTGTCCGGCCTCATTTTGCCTGCCCCCATTGACAGCCCGGAGCGATATCGTTAAAATCCGAGTAAACAACTAAGTAAATGAGATTTAAAAGTGCAGCAGATGACAACTTCATGCTTGCATAGCTGACTGGACCACCAGAAGCCCCTTCGCCGATCGGATTGCCGATCTATGACTGAGGGGCTTTTTGTGCGTACTTCGACACGGTTAGGGGAGAGACATGGTGGCATTGACATTGAGCATTCTCGATCAAAGTCCGATTCAAGAAGGAGAAACGGCGACCGAAGCGTTCCAGCATACGATTCGGCTGGCGCAAAAGGCGGAAGACTGGGGCTATCACCGCTTCTGGGTGGCGGAGCATCACGACCTCGATCATGTGGTCGGCTCCTCCCCCGAGGTGCTCATCGCCCATCTTTTGGCGAAAACAGAGCGCATCCGCATCGGCTCCGGCGGGGTCATGCTCCAGCATTACAGTCCTTATAAAGTAGCGGAAAACTTTCACGTCCTCGCCGCCCTGGCTCCAGGACGGGTGGATCTCGGCATCGGCCGCGCGCCGGGAGGGCTTCCCCTCTCGACGAAAGCGCTACAGCCGCACAGCGGCACGGGTTCGCCTGGCGCATCGCTGGAAGAAAAGCTCGCGGAGCTTGCGCTGTTCCTGCGCAACGAGCTGCCCCCCACTCATCCGCTGTACGGTCTGACCGCCGTGCCCCTGCCAAGCGAGCCAGTCGGCATTTATTTGCTCGGCACGAGTGCAGCGAGCGCGCAGCTTGCGGCAGAGCGCGGCGTTCCGTACGTGTTTGCCCTCTTTATCAGTCAGGACGAAGCGGTCTGCCGGGAAGCTTTTGACGTGTACCGCCAGCAGTTTCAGCCAGGCGAACGGGCAAAGCCGCTCCCGATCCTGGCCGTCTCCGTCATCGTCGCCCAGACGGAGGAAGAAGCCTTGCAGTTGGCCGCGGAAACGAAAATCGCCAAAATCCACCTGCAAAGCGGCAAAACGGTCACCGTCACCAGCTTGAAAAAGGCGGAGGAATACGGGCGGCAGGCAGACGAATCGTTTCGGATCGAGGTCAAGGAAGCCAACGTCATCGCCGGAACGAAGGAGTCCGTGCGCGAGCGGCTGCTGGAGCTGGCGCGTACCTATCAGGTGGGAGAGCTGGTGATCCACACTCCGATCAAACATTTTGCCAAGCGGCTTCTCTCCTATGAACTGTTGCACGAAGCGTTTGCTGAGCTAAGCGTTACTTGAGTGATGCGTTTGGCGACTGCCGATTGGCATTCGGCATTTGCGCAAAAAAACGTGGCTGGCGGTTCCGCAGCGTTGGACAGCGCAGTCCCCCTCGCACAGCCCCCTGATTGTGGAATGACTCCACAGTTGGCGGGGCTGTTTTTTGAGGCTCTGTTCGCAAGATGATCGCTGTATTATGATGAATGGAAACATTCGTCTGCATCAGCGAAAATAGCTGTAGCGAATTGACTCAAGCGACAGGAACATCTCGCTGAATGTCCGCAGCCAAAACAGCGGGAGTTTTTTTCAAGCGGTGCAGCTTGCAACCATTGGCGGGGGGAGAAAGCATGGATATTACGATCCGAAGTGCTAAGCAAGATGATTACGCGGCGTTATTGCCTTTGTTTCGGCAAGTTCATGATTTGCACGTTTTCGAACGGCCGGACCTCTACAAAAAGAATGCGACTCCAGTGGAGGAAGCGTTGTTTCATGACCAGCTACACGATGATCGGCAACATATTTTTGTGGCTACGCTCGGTATGGAAATCGTTGGCGTCGTTGTTTTGCAGGAAGAAGACATCCGGGAAAACTCATTTGTAAATGCGCGGAAAGTTTTGCTTGTCAACAGTTTATGTGTGGCGGATACGCTGAGGAAAAAGGGAATCGGAAAGAAGCTTATGCACCATGTTTAAATGGAGTTCCGATTAAGCTGACGGGAGACGATCGTTACCTCGCCAAAAAGAACCCGCCAGTCCTTGGCGGGTTTTGTTGTACAACAACTCCGTTTCTTTGAGCAGCATGCTGTTAGAACAGAGCTTTACACGGTGGGCAACTTTTCATGCAGGCAGCCAGGCAGCTATTTGTCGGGCGGACTGCTCGCCTTCGTGGCCTTTGTGTGCGGGACGGCAGCACCGGGCCAGCTCAGCAGACTGGCAGAATGGCGGCATTTTCCCGTAACAATAAAGAGCCTGCGATGATGGTGTTCGCAGACTCTACAACACTAGGATTTTATGGAAATTGAAAAAACGACTTTCTTTTTGATCGCCAGCTTTGCCGCACCCGTTTTTCAAGAAAAATAGAGGCAAACCGCTGCGCTCTGCTCGCAAGCCCTGTTTTTCCGAGAGAACCAAAAGCCCCCCTGCTCGCCCCCTCAGAGCAACAAACGCCCACGCCCCTCCCCTGTTTTTACAACGGCGCATTCACCCCTTGCGGCTCCGGTTTTCTCGGCTGCGCGTACCGATTGACCGGGAATGGCAGTCCGAGATTCCCGCGCAGCGTGTCGGCCTCGTACTCCGTGCGGAACAGGCCGCGCTGCTGCAAAATCGGAACGACCCGATCGACGAAATCGTCCAGCCCGCGCGGCACGTTCGACTGGAGGATGAATCCGTCTGCCGCCTCTTCCTCGAACCAGCGCTGGATCAAATCCGCCACGTGCTCGGGCGTGCCGATGAACTCGCTCTCTGGCGTCGCGGTGTAGAGCGCGGTCTGCCTGAGCGTCCACTTTTGCTCCCTGGCCTTTTGCTTGATTTTGTCCGTCGTGCTGCGGAAACTGTTGCTGCCAACTTCGCCGATATCCGGGAACGGTTCGTCCAGCGGGTACTGGGAAAAGTCGTGATGGTCAAAAAATCGGCCCAAGAAATGCAGTGCCTGCTCGATGCTGACCAGGCTTGCCAGCTCTTCGTGCTTGCGCTTCGCTTCCTCTGCCGTTCGCCCGATGATCGGGCTGATCCCAGGGAAAATGAGAATGTCGGCGGAGCTTCGCCCGTAGGCGGCTGCCCGTTCCTTGACATCGCGGTAAAAGCGCTGTGCATCGGCAAGCGTCTCTTGTCCGGTAAAGACCGCATCGGCGGATTTGGCTGCCAATGTCTTTCCGCTTTCCGACGAGCCTGCCTGGAAAATGACCGGCTGGCCCTGTCGGGAGCGGGCGATGTTCAACGGCCCTTGCACCGCGAAAAACTCCCCCTGATGGTCGAGCCGATGCATCTTCGCCGGGTCGAAAAACACCCCGGACTGCTTATCCCGGACGAAGGCGTCGTCCTCCCACGAATCCCACAGCCCTTTTGCCACGGTCAAATATTCTTCGGCAATCCGGTAACGCAGCTCGTGGTCAGGATGCTGCTTGTTGCCGTAATTTTTCGCCGAGCCTTCCAGCGGCGAGGTGACGACGTTCCAGCCTGCCCTCCCGCCGCTGATCTGGTCGAGGGAGGCGAGCTGCCTCGCTACCGTAAACGGCTCGCTGTACGAAGTCGACACCGTCCCGACCAGGCCGATTTTGCTGGTGACGCCGCCCAAGGCCGACAAAATCGTCAGCGGCTCGAAGCGGTTCAAAAAGTGCGGGAGCGATTTTTCATTGATGTACAGCCCGTCCGCGACGAAGACGAGATCAAACTTCCCGGCCTCCGCCTTTTGCGCCTGCTGCGTGTAAAACGCAAAGCTGACACTGGCGTCCGGCTGCGCATCCGGGTGTCGCCATGCGCCCATATGCCCGCCGATTCCGTGAATCATGGCTCCGAGCCTCAGTTGCCTTTTCTTTGCCATCTTCTCTCCTCCTCGATCCCAAACGGCTTGCCGCCAACGCCCGCAACCGTCAGTTTTGGAACGCACAAAAAGGCCCCTGTACAAGCACAGGAGCCTTTGGTTGACCAATCGGCAGGAATGGGTTTTCTTCCTACAGATTATTACTATTATTCCGATGTGTCAATAAGGTTTTGCGAAAATCAGCCCGGCCCGGCTGGCAAAACCCGCATCTGCGCACCAGGTTCGGCAGGGTTCATTTCACCGCCATGCATCCGCTCCAAAAAAACCGGCCTCATGCGGTTGGCAGCGTAGAAACGTCAGCCAGCCGGCCTTTTGTCGCCTTCAGCAGCCCGTCAACCGCAAGCTCGATCTGCACGCCGATGTTCCCTCCGCTGACGATGATCCGCTCCATTTGCTCCGCGCGGCTGTCAATGACGGTCGGGAACAGCTTTTTCATCCCCACCGGAGAACAGCCGCCCCGCACATATCCCGTTACGGCGGTAATGTCTTTCACAGCGATCATCTCGATCTTTTTCTCCCCGACCACTTTCGCCGCTTTTTTCAAATCCAGCTCCGCCTCCACCGGGATGACGAAGACGTAGTACGCCCGGCTCGTGCCTTGCGAAACGAGCGTCTTGTAGACGACTCCAGCTTCCCGGCCGATTTTTTGCGCCACCGAGACGCCGTCAATTTTCCCGTCGTCGGTCCGGTACGTCAGCATAGTGTAGTCGATTTTTTCCTTGTCCAAAATCCGCATCGCATTCGTTTTGGCTTGCTTCATCATTTTCCACTCCATTCCGTTCCCCGAAAGAAAGTAACTGCGCTTATTCTTCATCCTCTTTTCGTACAGATGGCCGTTTGGCGATAGCCACGAATTGACCGACAGCTTCGCCATCCCGATTCAGGCAGGCATGTAACAGCAACAAACGTTCCCCTAAAGACAACTACCCTTAGTTTGCCAATGCTTGCAGAACGATGTCAATAGCTACATTTTTGCGAGAAGAGCCTGACGACGAATTGTCAAGACAAGTGCGACAGAGCTTCCATGAATGATTCGTAAGCGGTCTTCCAGCCCAGACATTTTCTTGGCCGATTGTTAATGAGCTCCAAGGCCTGAATCAGTTCCTCCTCGGAGACTTCGGCAAAATCCTTGCCTTTGGGAAAAAATTCTCGCAGAAGGCCATTTGCGTTCTCGTTCGTGCCCCTTTGCCAGGAAGAGTAGGGATCGGCAAAGTAAATGTTTACGCCATGTGCTGACTCCAGCCGTTCGTAACAGGCAAACTCTTTGCCACGGTCAACGGTAGCTGTTTGAAACGATCCTTTCGGTAACGACTCAGCAACGAAACCAAAGGCCTTTTCCATGGAAGCCGAGGTACGATCAGGCATCTTTACGGCAAGGTAAAAGCGTGTCTTGCGCTCAGCGAACGTCGCGACGCACGCCTTACTTTTTCCACGGCTGGAAACAACCGTATCCCGTTCCCAATGACCAAAGCTCTCACGCTTTCGTACTTCCTTGGGTCGCTGCCGAATGGACTTTCCTACGTTGAAGCGACCACGTGTTTCGATTGGTCTCCGGCGTTTCCCTTTGTGGCGCAGAACGGTGGTATCTCCTTTAACCAAAAAGCCCTGATACAGCCAGCGATACATCGTTTTAAACGACACTTTCTGTTCGGGGCATTCCTGACTCATCCGTCCGGCAATCTGCTCGGGAGACCAGGTCTGCGCCAGCTTACTGGCAATGTAATGCTCACGTTCAGGAGTCCGCTTGCCTCTGGGAACAGACCGTTCGCGACGTTTCTCGTAAACCTCATGCGCGGCTTCTGCCTGATATTCCCCCGCCTTACAACCCCGTTTTAACTCACGGGCAATGGTAGCATGATGCCGTTTGAGTTCTCTGGCAATGGCGCGGGCAGACCAACCCAAACGATGAAGGAGTGCTAGCTCACTACGCTCTGTTATGCTAAGATGTGTATAACTCATGATTGATTCTCCTGTGTAAATGGTGTTGTGGTGACTTCATTTTACACGAATCAATCATGGGCCGTTTTTTTATCTAGGTGTCGCACTTGATATTACAATCTGTCTTGATGATCTTTCCGATCCATTGCGACAGCTCGTCAGGCGTAATCGCGGCGACGTGCGCGCCCATGTCCGCGAGCACGCGTGCGGCATGCTTGTTGTAGGTCGCGTTTCCGTTGAAGTCAAGCGCGGTCAGCACCAGAAACTTACAGCCTGCGTCGATAATATCCTTGCTCTGCCGATACATCTCCTTGATCGGATAGCCTTCCTCCAGGTCGCTAACCAAAATGAAAATGGTCCGCGACGGATTTTCCAACAGCGACTTGCCGTAGCGAAGCGCCTGCGCAATGTGGGTCCCCCCACCCAGTTGCACGCTCATCAGCACATCGACCGGGTCGTCCAGCCTGTCGCTCAAATCGACGACTTTGGTGTCAAAGATGACGAGATGCGTCTTCAGTGCCGCCAGCTTGTAAAAAATGCTCGCCATCACCGCGCTGTAAATGACCGAGTCCATCATGCTGCCGCTCTCGTCCACGACGATGACGATGTTCCATTTGTTGTGATGCTGGATGTTGCTGTGAAAATACAGCTCGTCGATGATAAAGCGTTTGTTTGCCCGGTCGTAGTTTTTCAAGTTTTTGCGGATCGTCTTGTGCACGTCGAGATTGCGCATCGTTTTCGTGTAGCCGCGCCGGAAGCGGTTGCGCTTGCCGACGATACTCGTCTGCACTTCGGCTTCCAACTGGCGCCGCAGCTCCTCGACGACCTTGCGCACGACTTCCTTGGCGCTTTTGACGACCTCACCCTTCATCCGGCCCTTGAACTGGAGGATGTTTTTCAGCAGCGTCATGTTTGGCTCCAGCTTTTCCAGCACCTTTTTGTCCGTGAGCAGCTCGGTCATGTTGTAGCGCTCCAGCGCCTGCTTTTCCAAGATTTCCACTGTGTTTTTCGGGAAAAGCTTGCGAATTTTTTGCAGCCAGGTCGGCACAGTGAGCTGGGAGCCTTCCCTGCCGCCTTCTTTGCGGTAGCCTTGCTCCTCTCCGTGCTCGCGGCTATAGAGGAAGTCCAGAATCGAGTCCAGCTCGCGGTAGGCAAACTCGGATCGGCTGTATTCGCCGCTCTGCTCCAGGGAATCATCCACCTGCGAGCCGAGCAAAAGCCGCCAGCGGTTGATCGCTTCGCGGTTCAAATGAGGTTCCATCTGGCAAACTCCTCCCTGATCTCGGCGTCGAGCTGCCGGGCCTGCTGCAAGGCTGGCTTTGCGATAGCCGGAGCGGTGAGCGCATCCGTACTGGTCTGGAACAAGGCCGCGACCTTTTCAGCGAGCAAGCTGATTTCCATTGGCCCAAAAAAGGCGAAGGCCAGGCGAAGCTGTGGCACGAGCTGCAAAAAGTCTTCGTAGTCGAGCCGCGTAATCATCTGGTTCAAATCCGCAAGCAGCCGTTCCTCGTAAAACAAAAAGTCGCGGCCGACGAGAAAGACGCCGTGCAAATAAGCGGCCGTGTGCAGCATCTGTTCCGGCGAGCCGAACATGTACGCTCTCGCCCGGCGGGAAATTTCCCCGCGCTCGAATGCCCCGAGATTGCACAAAATCGCGGCGGCGACACCTTCCAGCATCGGCGGCAAAACCGGGCCAGCCAGCAAGATCAGAAGCTGATCGCGAAAAATCTCCCGTGAAGACTCGGATTGCTTTTGCTCGCTTGCCATGTACAAAAACTTGAACTGCTCGGCGATCTGCTGGCACTCATCCGGGTTTGGGTTGCCCTGCTCCGCGATTTTGGCTACGGCCTGATAGTAGACCTCGTCGATCAGCGCCGCAAGCCTTGCCGTGTCTGCGAGGCCAAACAGCCGCTTCTGCTCCCGCAAAATCGTCAGCGTCTTCAACGTTTTGCACAAGGACAAAAAGTGTCCGTCCTCCTTGACGGCCAAAACGACCGCCTCAAACAGCCGTTCGCCGAGCTTTTCCAGGCCCATGACAACCGCCATCAGCAGCCATTTGGCCAAGGCGTGGCTCTGATGCTGCGGCAAGTCCTTCATCGTGTCTTCCAGCTTTTGCGCCGCGGCCTCCTTCACCGTGCCGCCGTAGACGGAAGCTTCGATCAGCCTGGCCTCGACGTAGGAGGAATAGCCGTAGCGCCACGTTTCGCGGACCAGATTGACGAACCTGTCGTTTTGCCAATCCGGCCCGGCCTCTTTGACGCAAAACTCCGTGCCCAAAAACTGCAGGCAGTGAAAAAAGCGGCTCGCCTCCCGATGCGAGCGCTTCGCGTACAGCTCCAAAACTTTTTGATTGCGGCCCGTCGTCGCGATCGAGAGCTTGAGCGACTTGCACGTTTCCTTGAAATCGCGGACGATCGGCACATCCAGCTCGTTTGGCGCCACCTGGCCGATGCCATCTCCGGTCATCAGCTCGCGCAGCGTTTCCGTCGGCTGCGTGGTCGCAAGAGTGCGCTCGCCTTTTGTAAAAGCGGACAGCACCGCGTCTTGCAGCTCGTAAGCGCCGCCCTCCGACTTTTCGCGCAGGACGGACAGTCCGCTGATGAGGCCATACGCTTCGATTGCGTCTGCCGTCGACACGATCTCGCCTTTTTCCCGCAGCCGTTTCACAAGCTGGGTCAAATACGACAGCGCGCTTTTCGTAAAAGGGCTTTGCTCTTTTTTGTTCAGGGCGTTCCAAACCGTCTCGTAATAGTGGACATGCGGCATGCCGCTGGCGTAGCCGTTCAACTGATCCGCTTCCTGATAGGTGTACACCATGGGGTATATTTTTTCGTCTTTGACCTTTTGCATGCGATACGCGGTCTTGCGGTTCTCCAACAGACCGTATGTATGAAAGCCGCCCGTCACCACGAGAATTTTTTCGTACTGCTGTTTTGCCTCCGCAATTTTTTGCCGCATGTGCGCTTCGCGAATCAAGTCTCCCTCCGCCTCCAAGGTCGCTTCGTCGTAGCATTTTCGCGACAGGTAGCAGTAGGCGAACACGTCTTTGACAAACGCAGGCGTCGGCTTGCGGATTCCTTCGATCTCAAACACTTTTTCCCACAGCTCGTCGAAGCTGCGGCACCGCATCGTCTCGCACAGGCGGGCGATGAACTGCGACCCGGCCAGCATCCGCTCGTCGTGGTAGGATAGCTTTTCGTTCTGCTTTTTCAGGTCGTGGCCGTCCTCCATGCTCTCCAGCCTGCTGCCGTAGCCCAGGTCGATGAAGGCAGCGGGAATTTGTCTCTTCCGCGCTTCGGTGAGCGCGACGTATTCCGGCGGATAGGCCAAAAACGGGAAGTAGCAGACGTACTTGTTCTCCCCGGACGCATACGCGTAGTAAATGCTGATCGGCGGCTTCGTCTGTTCATCGGTCAAAATCGGAATGAGGTGGTTGCTGTTGTCCGGCCCCTCGATCAAAATGATCTGCGGCGCGTATGCCTCAATCGTCTTTTGCAGATGGTAGGCGCAAGCAGGGCTGTGGTGCCTGACCGGAAAATAAACGACCTGCCCGGAAAGATCGTAGACCTCCTGCTCGACCAGCCTGTTTATTTGATCCATTTCTTCTCGTTGTAGTACGCTTCCCATAGGCCCTCTTCCTTTGCCCGTTCTTTGACCACCTTCGTGAAGTACGTTTTCAAAATGCCCGCGTCCTTCTGATTTTCCTTGACGACCGCACCCTGCAAGTTTTGCACCAGCCGCTCCAGCGTAATCGGCTTGCCCTCGTAGTAATAGGCGGTCATCGCGCTCTGCACGTAGACGGATACCGCTTCCGCCGTGCTCATGACGGATTGCGGCGACTCGATTTTGTAGCCTTCCTTCGTCTCGCCCGTGCGCAGTTCCATAAAGGTCGTCGCCAAAAGTTCCACGACATCGCGATCAATCTCGACTTCCACGCCGCTTTGCTGCAAAATCATTTTCGCTTGCGACTCGATGATTTGCGCTTCCATTTTGACGTGGTTGATCGGCGCGATCGTCTCGAAGTTGAAGCGGCGCTTGAGCGCTTCTCATCTCGTTGACGCCTTTGTCTCTTAGGTTGGCGGTGGCAATAATATTAAAGCCCGGCTTGGCAAACAAGATGCCGTCTGCAAGCTCGGGAATGTTCATGACTTTGTCGCTCAAAATGCTGATTAAGACGTCCTGCACCTCGAAGGGGCAACGGGTAATTTCTTCGAAGCGGGTGATGATGCCCTTGTTCATGCCGTTGTACAAGGGCGACGGGACCAAAGCTTGCAGCGACGGCCCTTTGTCCAGCAGCATGGCGTAGTTCCACGAATACTTAATCATGTCCTCGGTCGTTCCCGCCGTGCCCTGGATCGTATTGGTGCTCGTGCCGCTGATCGCAGCCGAGAGCAGCTCGCTTAACATCGTCTTCGCCGTTCCCGGCTCGCCTACGAGCATGAGTCCGCGATTTCCGGCAAGCGTCACGATCGCCCGCTCGATCAGGGCATCGTCGCCGTAAAACTTTTTCGTAATCTCGATGGACTCTCCTTCGTACGCAAGCGGCTTGTCGGTGCCGAGAATAAAGTCGCGGACCGCTCGCGGCGACAATTGCCAGTTCGGCGGCTTGGCTCCAGTGTCGTTGGCCCGCAAAGCAGCCAGTTGCGCTGCGTACAAAACTTCCATCGGCGGCTTCATCGTTTCCATCCAAATGCCCACTCCGTTTCGGCTTTTTCTGACAAACATGGCTTATCTCAAAAATAATAAGCAAAGCAAACTTGGGAAATGAAGGGTATTTGTGCCCAATATTAGGAAGAATATGTGAAAATTTGCGCTTGGAGTCCTGGTGCGCGGCAATTTGAGGCGGGACTTTCGAGGACAAAAAACCTGGATCCCCCCAGGCAGTCAACAAGCAGCGAAATGATTACATCCACCTTTTTTTCGGTCACGGCTTTCTCCTTCTTCCTTGATTGTAACAATGACATGCAAAAAGTTCCATTTTTTCGAAGAGTTCTTTTTGTGAAAATGTAAGCATCGACAACCGGATGGAAGTTTTCTGCCAGGTACGTTCGTTGCCGTCGGATGCATGCTAGGCTTAGCATCGTGCTGTTCCTGTGTCCTGATAGCTCACGCGCTTTGCGCGTCAAAAAAAACAGGCGTGACCGAACATGTTTGTCCGCACGCCTGTTTGCTGTGGGATTTTACCGTTGCCTATTCGCTTGGATTGTCCTATAGCTGTGTGCGCAGGCTCCACAGCTCCGGGAAAAAACGGTGATCGAGCGCCCTGCGCAAATAAGCGACGCCAGAGGAACCGCCCGTTCCGGGCTTTTGCCCGATGATGCGCTCCACGGTCGTCATATGGTTGAAGCGCCATTGCTGCTGCTGGCTGGCGATGTCGACGAGCTTTTCCGCCAGCTCGTACAAGTCCCAATATTGGTGCACGTCGCGGTAAACCGTCAGCCAGGCTTGCTCGACGCTCGCGTTTGGCTGATACGGCTGCGACCAGTCCCGCTCCAGGCACGCCGGGTCGATCGGCAAGGCGCGCGCCGCCATTTCCTTGATCGCCGCATCGTAAATGCTCGGCGCATGCAACGCTTTGTTCAACTGCCCGTGCAGCTTTGGCTGATGCTCGTACACGGCCAGCACATGAGCGTTTTTGTAACCGAGCGTAAATTCGATCAGCCTGTTTTGAAACGACTGAAAACCGGACGAGTGCCCGAGCTTGTCGCGGAACTGCAAGTAATCGGCGGGAGTGAGCGTGGAGAGCACATCCCACGACTTGATAAGCTGTTGCTGGATGCGCGACACCCGCGAAAACATCTTGAACGCCGGCTCCAGCTCGTGATTGGCAATACAGTCCATCGCCGCGGCAAGCTCGTGCAAAATCTGCTTCATCCACAGCTCGCTCACCTGG
This sequence comes from Brevibacillus sp. NSP2.1, assembly GCF_000470975.2. Classification (NCBI taxonomy): domain Bacteria; kingdom Bacillati; phylum Bacillota; class Bacilli; order Caryophanales; family Paenibacillaceae; genus Brevibacillus; species Brevibacillus sp. NSP2.1. Next base: position 2,986,244 of record NZ_CP048274.1, read on the forward strand.
TGAATAATGATGAACAGCATCTCATCGTGATGAGTCGACAGCCGCTGCTGGCTTGCCAAAATTTTGTCCAGATGCAGGTAGTCGCCATACGTCATTTCCTTCTTGAAATCGGTATGGATATCGTGTTCCAGCGAGGACTTGTCCGGTTCGTTGCTTCCATGCGGATGGGGATTCATCTGTGGTCGGCCTCCTTTTTCCGTTTCATGCAGACGATATGTATGCGCTTACATTACTGGGCGCGTACTGGCTTTACGTATTAATTCCTTGCCGCCCTGCACAGTTCCTGCTGTTCGGTTCTTGTCCGCCTGCATTTTCTCCGTGAACATGGCCGCCCCAGAGGAAAAGGGCAAGGATGTCGGCTCCTTGCCCCGCCGTTGCAAGCCATGGCTTCTCAGTCCCCTTGGCGAACCGTTCGATAACATGGCTACGCCAACAAGCCATTGGCGCAGCCTTAGTCGCTACGAAAACAACGGCCGCGCCCGCCCTTCATCCAGGTAGGCCCGCGCATGCCCCCAGAAGTACTTGCCCGGCTGCATGTAAGCGGCAAGCCCCGCCCGCGCAATCGTGCGTGCCGCCTCTTCATTCGCCTCCGTCAAAATGCGCTGCTCATCCACAGTCAGCACCTGCCGCTGATCCATGACCAACTGTCCGTCGACGATCACGTGGTTCACATCGCCGCCAACGGCCTGGTACACCAAGCGTTGGACGTGCATCGTTTCCGGCGTCAAATGAGCCTGCTGCATGTTCACCGTAATCACATCGGCCTTTTTCCCTGCTTCGAGCGAGCCCAGCTCGTCGTCCCAGCCCACGCAGCGCGCCGCATCAATCGTCACCATTTCCAGCAGCTTGCCGGGCGGCAGGTAAAAGTAATCGCGCAGAGCCGCCTGCTGCAAAAGCTGCATTCTGCGCATCGCCTGAAACATGTCAAACGGCGTCATCGGCGAAGTGCCGTCCGTCGTGATGGCGACGGTCGCCCCCATTTCCAATAGCTCGGTGATCGGCGTCCGGGCGTTGATTTGCCCGAAACCGGGCGAAGCACTCACATTCGTCCCCGTCTCCTCCAAAATTTTCGCTTCGTCAAACGAAATGCCGCGGCAATGCTGCAAATGGACGTCTGGGCCGAGCAAGGCGTACTCTTTGTCTTGCACAGCCAGATGAATCATGCCGCCAAACGCGTCAGAGTGAATCCGCGTGTCGTACTTGCGGGCAATTTCCCGGATTTTTCGCGCCTGGTAACGGTCAAAATCGGTGGGGCCAAACAACTGATCGGCCTGGGTCGGAGCCGACGGGTTGATCGACGTGACGATGACAAACGGCGTGATGTACGCCCGCGTCCTGTCCGAGTTGGCATGGTGCAGCGCCTCGATCACCGCTTCGGCTCCCGCCAGCACTTCTTCGTAGGTCACTTCCTTCGTCACCTTTTTCCCGTCGACCCAGCGGCTGAACGGATGCGGCCACGGCGGGTTGCACGGCCCTGTGCAAACGATCTCCCGCACCCCGACCTCCGCGTACGCCTGCGCATGGTTCAAGGCAACAACCGGATCGTCGGAGCGCGGCATGGAGCCGAGCACGCTGACTCCTGTCGTAATCCCCGCCTTGAGCCGTTCCAGGGCGGACAGCTTGCCCTCGTAGTACCAGAAATCGTCGGTGACCTCATGCTTGTACACGTTGGTGATAATCGGCATCCAGTCGTTGATGTTGTCGGTGGCAATCGTCTTGAACAGCGAGTGTCCGCCGTGCCCGTGCGCGTCGATAAAGCCCGGCAACACACAGTGGCGGGCACAGTCGATCACGCGCTCGGCCGTGTATTTCTCCGTCAACTGGGCAGTATCCCCGACCTCCACGATCCGCCCGTCGTCAATCGCAACTGCGCCGTCCGCAATCACCCGTCTGTCCTTGTCCATCGTGATGACCACGCCGTTTACGAGCAATACATCGATCATTGGCAATCGCCTCCCTGTCTTTTTGTGCATGAGGGAAAAAGCGTGCTGCGGTCCCCTACCCTACACGATAACGAAAAGCAATGCCGTTGTATTTGCAAGAGTATTACGACTTTTTTCACGATCTTTACCTGTTTCGCCTGCCTGCCCGCTTTTGGCGACGCTTTCGCTGCCTGTATGCCGATACGATTTTGTCAAAAGGCTCCCTAGCTGAAAAAACCACCTTTCCCAAACGGAAAGATGGCGGATGGCTGACAGCGGGCAACGCTTTATGGATGGGTTCTGCGCTTGCGCAGGAAAACGATGAGAAAAACAAGAGCAGCGACAGCGATCACCCCGTAGACAAAGTGGGAGTAGACGTCCATCACGTGCAAAACATCTTGCCACGATTCGCCGAGAAACGCCCCGATCCACACCAGGGCAATGTTCCACAGCAGCGTCCCGATGCTCGTAAACAGCAAAAACAGCGGGAGATTCATCCGGGTCATCCCCGCCGGAATGGAAATGAGGCTGCGCACCAACGGAATCATCCGGCAAAACAAAATCGTCCAGTAGCCGTATTTGTCAAACCAGGCATGCGCTCTCTCGATGTCTGTCTGCTTGACCCGCAGCAGATGTCCCCAGCGCTCTACGACCTTCTCGATTTTTCCTACGTCCAAATAGTAGCCGATCCCGTAAAGCAAAATCGCGCCGAGTACGGACCCGAACGTGGCCGACAAAATGACACCCGGCACGGTCAACGCCGAGTGTGTGGTCATAAAACCGCCAAATGTCAGGATCACTTCAGAAGGAATCGGTGGAAATACGTTTTCCAGCGCCATCATCAAAAAAATGCCCAGATAGCTGTATTGTTCAATGAAATGCGTCAGCCAGTTTTGCATACTACCCCTCTTTTATATCAACCGATGCTTATGATTCAAGTATAGAGACGATTTGTTCATAGTTCAATGAAAAGCGGCATTTGCCCGGGAGAATCTGTGCAAAGCTATGGGCCTTGCGCACGCCAAATCTGGTAAATATGGTACAATTCTTTCTATTAGATAGATTAGCAGAAAATGTAAAAGGAGCGATCCGATGCTGGTTTTGGTTGCCGTCGTTGCCGTTGCTGCTTTGGCTGCCCTGTACGACGCCCTGCGGAAAATCAACGCGAACATTCTCATGCAAGTCGAGCAAAACGAACGAATCATCAAGCTGCTGGAAGACATCAAAAAAAGACAATCATAGTGTTCAACCCAAGTTAAAGATCGTTTACCTGGACTACTCGCAGAGGCGGTCTTTTTTTGTACTTTTCTGCCCATTCAGAAATCAGACAAAGTGTGTCATATTTTTTGCAAACTGTTTCGAAATATAGACTTTTCGCATCATTTAAGTATATGATGATATTAGCAAACAATTATTTGTTTGTCGAAAAACAGGTGGATTCCACTTTTTAGGAGGCGTTTCCATGTTCACTATCAGGGAATCAGATTTGCCAGGAATCGGACGAAAGTACCAGGTGGAAACAAGAAGCGGCGACAAGCTGATTATCATTATCCACGATGACGGCCAACGGGAAATTTACCATTTTGACAAAGACGACTGGGACGAAAGCGTCTCCATGGTCACGCTGGATGACCAGGAATCGCGGCAGTTGGCTGGCATCATCGGCGGGATGACCTACAAGCCGAAAGCGCTGGAAACGATCGAGATGGCGCTCGACCAGCTCGTGATTGAATGGTACAAGATCGAGCCAGGGTCAGCCTGCATCGGCAAGTCGATCGGGGAACTGGACATTCGCCAAAAGACCGGGGCTACCATCATCGCCATTATTGAAAAGGATCAAAAGCAAAAAGTGAGTCCGGGACCAGAATGCGTTCTGACTGCAGGCGTGACGCTGGTTGTGGCAGGTGAGAGAGGGCAGGTGAAGGTGTTAAAATCTACACTCATATCAGGGGGGGCTTGATTTGGAACACATCGTCTTTGAAATTGGTCTAGCCATTGGCTTGATTGCCATCGCAGGGTTCATTTCGCAAAAACTCCGCTTTTCCATCGTTCCGTTTTACATCCTCATCGGCATGGCCGTAGGGCCGCACGCCGCCTCGATCGGTCTGATCGATTTTCGGTTTATTGAAAGCGAACCACTCATTGACTTCATGGGTCGGATGGGTGTTTTGTTTCTGTTGTTTTACGTTGGACTTGAATTTTCGGTTGGCCGTCTGATTAAAGCGGGACGCTCGATCGCGATCGGCGGCACCATCTATATAGGCATCAACTTTACGCTCGGCTTGCTCTTCGGGTACTTTGCCGGGGTTCCTTTCAAAGAAATTCTCATTATCGCCGGTATTACGACGATCTCCTCTACAGCCATCGTGGCAAAAGTGCTGGTGGATCTTAAACGGACAGCCAACCCGGAAACGGAAATGATTCTGGGCATGATTATGTTTGACGACCTGTTCCTCGCTGTTTACTTGTCCATCATGTCCGGTCTCGTGCTCAGCGGAGCCACATCGGTCGTCGGCGTCCTCACTTCTGCGCTGATCGCACTCGGTTACATGCTTCTGTTCATCATCGTAGGGCGCAAGCTCGTTCCATTGCTCAACCGTGCGCTCAATATCAAATCAAATGAACTTTTCATGTTGACGGTCTTTGCAGGCCTGTTCCTCGTAGCTGGTTTCTCGGAAACCATCCACGTGGCCGAGGCGATTGGCGCCTTGCTCGTCGGTCTGGTCCTTGCAGAAACGGTCCATATGAAGAGAATTGAGCACATGATTCTGCCTTTCCGCGACTTTTTTGGCGCCATGTTCTTCTTCAGCTTCGGCTTGTCGATTGACCCGCTTCAGCTCGGCGGAGCTGTCTGGCTGTCACTGGCGGCTGTCGCCATTACGCTGATCGGAAACTACACCGCCGGACTTCTGGCCGGGCGCAGCGCAGGCTTGTCGGCACGCGCTTCCTCGAACATCGGGCTGACGATTACGGCGCGCGGGGAATTTTCCATCCTGATTGCGAATATGGGGAAAGCAGGCGGACTGTTGGAAATTTTGCAGCCATTCACCGCCCTCTACGTCCTGATTCTGGCCATTCTCGGCCCGGTACTGACGAAGGAATCGAAACATATTCACAACCTGCTCAGCAAAGTGCTGCCGCTGGAGAGGATGTTTCAGGCAAAAGCAGCCAAGGCATCTGCTCCTGCGCCAAGCGCGGAAAAGCAACAAGGGTAATCATCCATAACGAAGAGAAGGCTGATTTCTGTGCATCCGGCGCACGTCAGCCTTCTCTTTTTTTACCCATGCAAGCTCCCCTCTAGGCGGACTCGCGGCCTGTACGAGCCAACGGGCAACTGAATCAGGCACGTCTTCTGCTCATCTGCCAGCCCGTAAATGCCGTCGCTTTTCGCCACATCGTACCCGAGCAGCGGGTGTCCTCCCAGCCCGCAGGAAAAAGCGCCAAGCAGCAAGCGGTGTACCGCGATCCCCGCCTGCATCTGCAAAATCCTGTAGCCTCTGTCCCCCCATCTGTCGCGCAACTGGTTTCGCTCCCCCGCTACGTGGAAGCAGAGCGGCACCTGAAACAGATTGACATTGTCGAGCGTCATGCCCGCTTGCAGCTCCAGCCGCTGGTCCCCGTACCGTCTCGCCAGCAGACTGTGGCTGTCTGGCTCGTAGCGGTACGCCCCGTTTTCGATGCCGTCCACCTGGTGAATGCAGACGCAGAGCGCGGGCAGCCCGCTGTCTGTGCCGCCGAGGTCATGGCGGTAGCGAAAAGCGCCGAACGCCTCCTGCAAGAGAGCGGATAGCTGCTCCTGGGCGATTTTTCGCCAAACAAAGTCAAGCTCCGGCGAAGTGCGGCGGCGGCAAAACTCCGCGAAATCGTACCGCTGCGGCAAGCTGTCCGGCAAAACATGCCGCTTCTTTGCACTGTCCGCGACTGGCTGCTCGGCGGCGGCTCGCGGAGTTCCAAATGAAGCGGTCGACTCGTACATCGCCGCTTCATTCATTTTGCGCAGCAGCGGGTAGTCTTTTTGCCTCTGCGAGCCGATATGATACCGATGCGTGACAGGTTCTAGCTGCCGGAGCAGTTGTTCAGCCGTCGTCTCCCCTCGGGATTTCGCTCCAGCGGAAAGCCCCGGCGCTGCGGGCAGCGGCCACGCTTCCTGTCGCTTCGCTGCAAGCGGCATGATCGCGTACACGCTCTCTTCGTTTCCGGACAAGCCGAGCAGGTGGTTGATTGCGCGATCCAAAAACAAATAGTGCACCCCTGTTTCGATGCCGCAACCCTCGGCCAAAGCCAACCATTGCCCGAGCAGCACTCCCGTGTCCAGCCCTTGCAGCCGGTATGAAAACAGGTCGTATTTAAAGGCGTTTTTCCAAAAGTAAGCGGAGACAAACAGCGCGCCAAAGCAATGGTGAAGCGCGCAGCGCTGGCCGAGCGACTGGCTTACGTATGCATCGAAGTCGCCTTCGCGAAGCAGCACGAGCCGATGATGCGCCACATCGTAATGATAGACGCCCTGGGCCATGTACGAGAGCTTTCCGTACAGGTAGACTTCGTTCGGATACAACGCCCCGCCGGAAGGAATCGCCCTGCGGTAAGACTGCACGGGAAACAGCCCCTCCTCCGCGGCCTCTTGCGGAAATACCGTCTGGCTGACTTTTGCCAGTCCGTACATATAGTAGAGCAGGCTGCCGAGCTGGGCGAGCGACGGTTCGCCCTCTACCTTTTCCTCCGCCAGTGACAATGCCACCTCCGCAGGCAACGACACAGCCGGCAAGCCGCTATACAGCTTGTAGGGCAGCGGAGCGTCGTCCCAGTTCACTTCCAGATCGGGCGGCCTGACTTTTTCGGTGGCAAAATGCAGGTCGTGCACGAAACGCTCAAGGCTCATTTCCTCACACTCTCCCCCTTTGGTCGTTGCTTTTACGGAAACGGGTGCGGATGCGGATTCAGTTGGGCGTACGTGAGCGGCTGTTTGGCGTAGCCGAGCGTGACCGGAACGTGCAAGACGCGCTCCAGATTGGTCAGCCGCGTCAAATGGTGACCAAACGTCATCGGTAGCATCCCCGGAATCAGGACGCGCACGCAGGACAGCCCGATGCGGCTCACCTCTGGCGTCGTCTGCTCCACGACGATCACGTCGAGCTGCAAGCGGCGAAATACAGCCAACAGCTCCTTTAAGTCGTCTGTCAGATCCGCGTGCCTGCCCGGCTGCGCAAACGCCTCGGCAAACGACTGCTGCGGCCCGTTGTTTTCGAGCAAAAAGCCGAGGCGTTCTTCCGCCTCCGGCAAGCCGTAGAGCATGGCGTGATCGTCCATTTTTTTCACGAGCGAGGCGTCGTGGTACATGCGCACATAGCGGTCGCGGTTCGCTTCAAACTTGTCGTGCAAATTGTTCAGCATCGCTGCCGTCTCGTGCAGCCCGCTTTTGACTGCCCGGATCGGATCGGGATGGGCGCCGCCTGCGCAGACGAGATTCAGCCCTGTCTGTTTGCGGTTTTTCGCGATCATCCACACGCTCGGAATGCCGTTTTCCAGCGTCGCGTTGAACAAGTGCAGGTCGTAGTCGGTGACGGACTCAAGCCGCGCGAGCATCAAGTCCAGCTCCCGGTCGCCGGACGTCGCCGGATCGAGCCTCGGCAGCGGCAGCCGGGCATACCAGGTGAGCAAAAAAGCATCGCGCTCCACCACTTCCAACATGCCGTAAAAAATCGCTTCCTCCAGGCTTCCCCCGATCGCACAGCCATTGGACGTCTCGAAGACGAATCCGTCTCCGTAGCCGAGACTGTAGTAAGCCATCCGCTCGGGAACGAGGATCGGCCGCTCCTTCATGCAGGAATAGCCCCATACCCAGTTCATCGGTCGCTTCGGGTCGAACGGCTGAAACGGAAAGCCGGGCATAGCGTACTGCTCCCGGGAATGAACGCCGCATGTCACAGGGTCGAGCGCGTGCTCCGCCAGATTCGCGTAGCAGTCGTAGACGACCGTTTTCTTGCCGCGCGGCGTCAAGCCGCAGTAGCGCTCCAGCCCTTCCAGAATCGCCGTCCACTCGCTGTCGGCATAGGAATTGGACCGCCCCGCTGTCGCTTCGTCGTGGGGAAATAGCGGCAGATTGACGCTCACATCCGAGTAAACCGAGACGAGATCGCGCATTTTCCCGTTTAAAAAGCCTGTCCGCGCATCCACGTATTCCGTGCGCAGCGCGGGCTGCAACTCCGCCATCGACTTCACGCGGTAGCTGTCCGGATGCCGCTTCCGACTCGGCTTCCAGGCAAACGTCGCCCGCTCTGACGTGTCCTCGTCCAGACGACCGCAAATGCCGCAGAGCGGATCGGCGAGAAAAAAGTGGCGAGAGCTTGCCAACGTCTCTAGGTCGAGCAACTGGAGATGGTCGCGCAACCGGGCTTGTTTTCCCGCAGCCATCCGCTGTACTTCCGCCACTACATAATGGCTCACCTGCAAAAGTCCGGTGCGCGAAGCCCAGGCATCTGCCGCCACCCCGCCTTCTTTTGTCAGTTGAAACTGGTGCTCCCACATTTCCTTGCGATCGCGGCCAGCCATGAGCCGCCGCATGTCCGCGCATTGCGAGCAGCCCGGAAGCCCCGGCTGCACGTACGGCCCGATCACCGCTTCGCCGAAGGACACAAACGCCCTGAGCCAAGGAACGCCCGCGGCTTGTAGCCACTTTTCCGCTTCCAGATGTTCATGCGGCCGCCAGCCGTCTTGCAGCACCAGCGCCAGGTCGGCATGTGTCTCTTCCCGCTCGACCGTCTGCTTTCGCGTCACGCAAAAATCCGCCTGCAACCGTGCTGCGACCAGATCAGCCAGCAGCCCTTCGCCCACGACCAGAATCTCCTTACCCATGCGCTTCCTCCTCTCGCAGCGACAAAGCGACGACCCCCGCCAAATCTTCCTGTAAAAATGGCTCCACAGCCGCATTCAGCAGCACGGGGACCAGCCGTTGCCGGGCCAGCACGTCGCGCGCCTGCTGCCACAGCTCTGCCTCGCTGTCCGGGCAGGGACGAAGCATCGCCTCTTGCTCGGGCTGTTCGGGCTGGTCCAGTGAAACAAAGGACGTCCTCACGACAGAGGCGAGGACTTCATCCGGCGCTCCTTGCCGTTTTAGCAACGCCGCTTGCAGCGCTTTGCGCAGCGCCGCCACTTCATGCAGGCCAACCGTGCCAACCCATTCTGTCCCGTTCCCAATCCCGACCCAGTACACCGGAAAGCCGCACAGGTCGGCACCGCGGGCGATTTGCGGCTGTTCTTTTTCAATGGCGAACGCGCGCAAGTAAAAAAGACACGGCTCGTCGCGCAGCTCTGGCAGCTTCACGCGAGTCGCTACGGGCGGCCGCAACTGCACCTGCTCGGCCAGGCTGGACTGCAAGCAGTTGTACAAGGCGCGGCACAGCGCCTCCGCTCCCGACTCTCCCGCGCCGATGCCGTAGACGCTCTCCTGTGTGCTGTCCGGCTTGCCGCCGCCAAACATATGCGCAGAAGCTGTCCGGATGCCGCACGCGCCAACAAGGCGGGACACGTACATTTCCGTCCCCAGCAAGCCCGCTTCCCTGCGTGCCTCCTCATGGGTGTAGCCCGGGCATATCCGGGCGGGCAGCAGCTCGGCAGGACCATCCGCTACAGGATCGACTGCCTGCACCCGGCATTGCGCGAGCGGCAGTTGCACCAGTTCTCCTTCGTCCCAGAGGTGAAAAATGCCAATGTCCGGCGAAGTCCACGCCTGGAAGGAAGCAAACAGACCGTGCCTTTGCGGCTCTGCTTCCGCAAGCACCTGCTGTTCGTCCACCGGGACGAGACGCGGGCTTCCCTGTACAAGCGGATGCGCCATAACCGTTCGCCAGCTCCCGGAAAGCGTCTCCAGATCGAGCACGTACAGCTTGCCGCCCGGCTCTGCTGCCGCTACACCTGTCACCTGCTTGAACCATTCGAAGACCGCGACGTTTGCCAACAGTGCGGCTGACGTGGCCGTAAACGGATGGCCGCGGGCGTCTTCGCGCAAATAAACGCGGTGCAGGCGACGTAGCACCGAATCCAGGCACACTGGCGAAGATGGGTGCACCAGCGGGCCAGCCACTCCTTTTTGCAGCAGCCCAAAGGCGGGAACGAACGTTTTTCCCATCTCCCGGCACACGGCATGCACGAGAGGCAGCTCGCTCTGCTCTGCATCATCTGCGACGTACAAAACCGCAGAAAACGGCGCAAGCGCCTGCTCCCAGCCCGCTTTTCCCTGCTGCTGGATGGGGATTTCGGTCAGCTCTGCCTCCGGGTCTTTTTGCCTCGCATGCGCATACAGCTCTGCCAGCCGCTCTCGATTGACAGACGACGGATCGGTCAGCGCGAAGTGAACGTGCGGGCAGCCCGACTCCCATAACGCGTGAATCAAAGCGAGCAAAAAGGAGCCAGCCCCTACGGCGAGTGGCTTTTGCTGCCGATACGCCTGAAATGCCTGGCCGCCTGAGCCAGCGAGTTGCTCGACGAAGCCGATCTGCTCGGAAAATCGCTCCACGACCGCAGCGGACAGTTGATGCGGCTTGCAGTCGCTTACGTCCTGGACGAATCCGTTTTGCAGCAGGCTCTCGGCGATCTGATAAATTTGGCTCTGGTATGCTTCCGGCAAATCAGCCGTGATCTCAGCCAGCGTGTGCTCGCCGTTGAAGATCGGCAGCAACTGCTGGACCCACTGATCGATCATTTCCCCTTCCATGCGAAACGTCCCGACGTTATTGCGAAAATAGACGCTGCCATCGGGATTGGGCAAAAAAAACGTATCCCGGTTCACTGCAAGACGCATCGACGGATTCAGTTTGACCATGCTCTTCCTCCTTGCTTGGCTGCGTGCGCCACTTTGCGCCATGAGGGTGTCACGGTCATTTTATGTCGTGCGCTTTGTCCGAAATGCCTGCGCAAAAAAAGCGAAAAGCTCCTGCCTGACAACCGCCTGACAGAAGCTTTCGTGGAGTTGGCCTGCCCGTTTGCTGCGCGGGAGGCTGGGAGACTAGACTAGAAGCATCGGGCGCACTGCGTGCACGGGAAGAAGCACGGAAAGAAGCAGGTGCCAAAACAGCTACAAGAACAACTGCAACCGCCGCATCCGCCACAGCGCCCGCATCTGGCACAGCCTCCGCATCGCCCGTGGCTGCAACGGCCACACCGGCTGCGCACGAGCATCGTTTCCTGTTCTTTTTCTTTATCCCATGGAGTCACGTTCTCCGCCTTGAATTCCGAAGCCTTCAGCTTTTTCAGCTCTTTTTTAAACTCATCCATCCAAATTTTCACCTCCGCCACTGCATGTAGCTACTCTACATTTATGAAGCGGCGATAGGTATTCGTTCCAGTTGCAAACGCCCATTTTTCCCCGGGGCAAAACCGGCAGCGCTCCGCCGCCGCTTCCGCCAAGGGTCGGACGAAGCGTGTAAAATCTGCGGCGCTGGCTATCATATGGTTGTCCGCACCATACTGGAAAAGGAAGGGTTTTGAGGGGATGAGCGCGTCATCATGAAAAAGTGGGTTCTGTTGTTCGGCTATGCCATCGTCTTTTTGATCGGCTTTTTGGAAAAAGATGTTTTGTTGGACTGGCTTTCCAGCGATTCGGCTCAGTTGCTGCCGTACATGTTTTTGGCTTCTGTTTTTCTCGGCCTGTTTCCCGTGATTCCGTTCGGCTTGTTCGCCGGAATGATGGGAGCGAAATTCGGGCCGTTTTGGGGCGCGTTCATCAACTGGACCGGCTCTGTCGGCTCGGCGTGGCTGTTTTTTCTGTTTGTCCGCTCCGGGTATCAAAAAACCGGACGCGACTACTTGACGAAGTCCCCGCGCCTGGCGCTGTTTACCCGTGCCTTCGAGCAAAACGCCTTCGTGGCCGTGCTGTTTGCCCGGCTCATCCCGCTCATTCCTTCTCCGGTCATCAATATTTACGCAGCCATCAGCGCGATTCCCTTCACGTCTTTCGCACTGGCGACCGCTGTCGGCAAAATTCCCGCGATGCTTGTGTTTGCCTTTTTGGGCAACCAACTGTTCCACAACGCGCAGCGCTCTTTGCTTACGCTTCTCGCTTATGCGGGCTTTCTCGGCTTCGCCTATTTGCTCTACCGCAGATGGCAGTCCCGCAGCAAGGCGAAGACGCCGTCGTAGAAAGTTGGTTGTTTTGGAAAGCGTGGGTGAACTTCTCGCGGCCCGTTTTTCCGGCAAGGCTCCGCGCTTGAAACGGCGGGACGGCTTTGAGCGTTGGAATCCGCTGGTGATGGAGCTTAGCAAACGTCCGCGCCTTCCCGACGCAAAAAACAGTCCTCCCACCGCCACAATCGCTGGCGACCGGAACCTAAGCCACCGCCCGCCTTACCGAGAACCCTTCCCCGCTGCAAACGCCAACCCTTTTTCCGCCATAGCTTCCCGGAGCTGCTTCACCGATTTCGGCCCCATGCCGTGCAGCTTGAGAAGCTCCGCCTCGCTGATGGTCGCGAGCTGTTCCAGCCGCTCATACCCGGCCTGGGCGAGCGCCTGCTGCGCCGGTCTGGACAACTTGGGAAAATCCGTCTCCGCTTCGTTTTGCTTCCGATTCGTCATGTCTGTGCCTCCTTCGGCTTTTTCGCTGTACTTGCTCGTCAACTCCGCCAAATACGTTCTCATGCTCGCCAAAAGCTCCGGCGAACGCATGACCGTCACTTCCAGCCCCAGCCCGATGAAATATTTTGCAAAAAAATCGAGGTCGCTCACCGCAATGCTGCCCGCAAGCCAGCCCGTCCCATCCGGCCGCGTGTGCAGCAGAGAAGATGCCCACGCCTCCGCCTCGCACATCTGCACGCCCGCCCTTGTCAGCTCCGCGTAAACCGGGATTTCCTCCTGTTCGGCGATCACACGCTGCGACTCCCGATTCGCCAGATGTACATTCCGCAGATCGAGCGGCTCCTGCTCCGCACCCGCGAACGCCGCCGCATGAATCCGGTCGCAGCGGAACACGCGAAAATCACGGCTCTGCCAACAGTAGGCAGGGCAGTACCACAGCCCGCTTCGCGTGTAGATGCCAATCGGCTGAATGTGGCGGCTGGAGCGCTTTTCCCGCGATTCGTATTCGATGAGCAGCACCTTTTGCTCGACGGCTGCTTCAAGCAGGATGGACAAGAACGGCGACTCCGCTTGCCTTTTCGGCGTGACAAAATCTACCCGGTTCCGCATTTGGTCGATCCGCTCGCGCACATCCGGCGGCATGTAGGTGTAAAATTTGCTCACGGCAGAAGCCGCCTCCGCCGCAAAAGGCAGCGAGGAATAATGGCGCAGCGCATGAATCGCAAAAAAGATGGCGACCGCCTCCTCTTCGGAAAAAGCGATCGGCGGGAGGATGCGCTCTTTCAGCACACGGTAGCCGCCATGCGGCCCTACCTCGGAATAGAGCGGCACGCCCCACTCGCTCAGCTCCTGCAAATCTCGCAGCATCGTCCGCGGCGATACCCCAAACTCGCGGGCCAGCTCCCCGACGGTAAACGAACGTTTGCGATTGACGGTCATCAACAGTTCGAGCAGGCGTTGTGATTTGGGCACCGGTTTCTTTCCTTTTAACTATGACATGTTTTGTCACTATTATCTGCTACCATCAAGATAAAGTCCAGTTAGGAGGAATGACCATGTCCCACGAACAACAACCGCAAGCGGCAACGCGAAAATTTTTCCGCTCACACGAGATGCAGCTCTCGTATCTCGACTTTGGCGGCGACAGCGAAAACGTGCTGCTCCTGCTGCACGGGCATATGAACGATGCGCGGGTCTTTACCGACTTTGCCTCCAGGCTGACGGGCTGGCGCGTGATCTCCCTCGACCAACGCGGCCACGGCTGGAGCGATCATTCGCCGGAAAAAGATTACTCGCGGGAAGCCTATCTGCAGGACATCCTGGCTTTGATCCAGTCCGAACTGGGCGGACAGCCGGTCGTAATCCTCGGCCATTCTTTGGGCGGGCTCAACGCTTATCAGTTTGCCGCCCGCTATCCGCAATACGTCAAAGCGGTTATCGTCGAAGACATCGGCACCAAAATCCAGGTAGACCTGTCTTTTGCTGAACGGCTTCCAGAGCGCTCCGCTTCGCTTGCGCAACTGAAGGACGCGCTGCGGCAGGTCGGCGTGCGTGCCGTGGATTACTTTGCGGAAAGCGTGTTTGAGGATGAACGCGGCTTTGGCTTTCGCTCGGATTGCCCGGGAATGCGCATCTCGCAGGAGCACTGCAACGGAGCGTGGTGGGAAGATTGGCTGTCCTCGACCTGCCCTGTGCTGCTGATTCACGGCAAACACAGCTTCGTGATGGACGAAGCGCACGCCCGGGAAATGTCTGCGCGCAGGCCAAACACCGAGCTTGCCGTGTTCGCCGAATGCGGCCACGATATCCATTCTTCGGACCCGGACGGCTTTTTTGACGTAGTGACCAAATTTCTCGATACCGTGTCTATCTCCGCCTAAAAAGGTTTTTGGCCCCTCGGGAAGAAATAGTATTCAGAACGCTGGAACAGGGGGCTGTTACGTGAAAAGCAACGCACTTGCAACCGAGGAAATGATTCTCGCTGACTTGACGGAGGCGGTAGCGCAATTCTTCGGCCTGACGATCAGCAAAGCCACTCCCATCAACCGGGGGTGGCTCAATTTGAAATGGAAGATCAGCACGGAAGATGGGAGCTTTTTGCTAAAGCAGTACAACAAAGACAGATTTGCCTTGTACCATTCGGCGGACCTGGCTCTCGCTTTTTCCCAGCAAGCGAGATTGCATGCGGCGGGCCTCCCTTGCCCGAAGCTGCTGGCGCACGCCGGACAGTTTTTGTTGGAATCGGCTGGCAAAGAACGGTTTCTGGTCATGGAATTTTGCCCAGGCACCCTCGTTCCGCCGGGAAAAGCAAATGCAGCGCAAATGTACGAGCTGGGCCGGGCGACGGGAACCATGCACCGGCTGCTAAACGACGGAACGGCTGGAACGCAAAAATCCCCGCAGTTTACGCCCCCACGCCGCGAAGAGCGGCTGGCTCATTGGCACTCGGTCTATGACCAGGCGAAAGCAGCCGGAAAGCCGCAGCTTCTCGACAAGATCGAATGGCAAATCCGCGCGACCGAGAGAATGGACCTGGAACGGTTCACCGCTTTGCCCTGCGGGTGGGCGCATCGCGATCTGTGGGCGGACAATATTTTGTTTCGTGCGGAGCGCGTAGCGGCCATCCTCGATTTTGACCGATTGAAGTACGACTACCCGGCGCTTGATGTTGCGCGGGCGGTCCTATCGTACGCGTTGGACGAGCAGTTCGATCCTGCCCTCGCCTCGGCTTTCATGGCCGGATACAAGGAGGAACGGCCTGCGTCGGCGGACGGCTGGTTGGCAACTGCCCTGTCGCTGCTCTGGTATATGGAGAGCACCTGGTGGATTACGGCGCGGATGGACGAGCACAGCGTGCCTCCAGCCCGCTTCGCGAAAGAAATGATCTGGCTGGCTGAGCATGGGGAAAGCTTGGCGGAGATGCTTGAGGGATTATAGGTGGTTGACAGAATATTATTATGGTAAACAAATATGGCGAGGAAAAGTGGAGATTGGAAAGCGGCGGTTTGTTTGTCTGAGGAAATGGCTAATGTATTGTTGAACCATATAGCCCGGCCATATGGCTAAACCGTATTGCCAGACCGCATTGTCACACCGTATTGCTAGACTATACCTAATCAAACCGCATTGCCAACCTGCATCGCCAAACCGCATAGCTATACCACATTGCCCAAGCCCCTCCTTCGCAAAACAACGATGCTTACCAAAATTGTAACCGATCCAAAAAGGCAGCGGCCCGCCTGGAGCGTGCTGCACGTATGCTTGCGGCATACTGCGCGTTGCTCCTGACCGACCACTGCCCTTTTATTTTTTACCCGACAAGGCGTATGCCCCCTCTACCTGCCTCGCTTGAGTAGCGTACTCCCCTTCCAGTCAAAGCCGAGCGGGGCCCCGCTTTTTTCCGGGACCCACCCTTGCGCCACCGCTTCCGTGATGATCGCCTCCACGTCAGATGGCTTGATTGCCCGGCGCTCGCGCGTTGGCGCTGAGCCGCTCGCACCCGCCGACCTCGCGTCATGCACGTCCGCTTTGGCATAGACGCGGATCAACTGCCCGGTTCCTTCCGCATGCTGAATCGTGACGACGATCAGCCCGTCGGCAGCGGGGCTGACCACCCAGCGGTATTCCGTTTGCCCCACGGTAATTTTCCGTGTGCCTTTTTTGCTTAACGCCATACCTTCCTCCTGTTCTTCCTGTCGGTCACTTCTGTCGTTGTTCATGATGCATCGGATTGGCTGGGCGCTCGCCTGACTCGGGGAGCGCGAAGCTCATCGCCTGAAACCAGACAAACACAGCGAGCAACAGCAAAGCCCCGACGACGGGATGCCGTAGCGCAAGCAACTTTGCGGACGGCTCCGCCTTCTTCTGTTCAGGCAGATGCCACCTCTCCATCAGCAAAAGACATGCCGTGTACAGCATCACCAGAAAAAACAAAAGCGGCTCCGCCTGCTCCAGCGTTATCATTTCACCAAGCATAGCCCCCATCATGCCCGCCATCAGGCCGGATAGCGTGCCTTCCACCACGGTCAGCGTCGACAAGGGCACGCCCACCAAAAAGCCTGCCGTAGCGCCTGACGACATCCCCCACAGCGTGGAACGAGAAAGGCTCCCTTGGAATACGAGCCCAAACAACAGACCAGCGATCAGCCCAACCAGCATCCCGATCGCCATGGCGCCTACCATCCCGTGCATCGGCTGTATGTGCCCTCTTCTTCGCCAGACCAGCCAGGCAAACCAGACGTACGCGATAATGACGAACGCAAAAATCTGGAAAACGGCGCTCATGATACCACCTCTACGTATATGTCCCTCCTTACACCGTATGTCCAGGCGGTGCAAAACAGGACAAGAACAAGTGGCGGCGCCCTCTCGCATCGCCCTGCCAAACCAGCCTTCCTGCTACAACTCGATAACCTTTGTCGCGATATTTTTGCAAAACTCGCTGTCATGCTCCACAAACAAAATCGTCGGCGCGTGCTCCAAAAGCAGCTCCTCGATCTGCATGCGCGAAATGACGTCGATAAAGTTCAGCGGCTCATCCCATACGTACAGATGCGCCCGCTCGCACAAGCTTTTCGCGATCAGCACCTTTTTCTTCTGTCCCCCGCTGAAAGCGGCCATATCCTTTTCAAATTGCACGCGGGAAAAATCGAGCTTGCGAAGGATCGCCTTGAACAAGCTTTCGTCCAGCCCGTTGCTTCTGGCGTAATCCGTCAAATTGCCCTGCAAGTGCGATGTATCCTGGGAGACGTAGGAAATTTTCAGTTGGCTTCCTTTGCGGAATGTTCCCGTGTAGCGCACGTCCTCGCCGCAAATCAGCTTGAGGATGCTCGATTTGCCCGAGCCGTTTTTCCCCGACAGCGCGATTCGCTCCCCTTGTGAAACCGAAAAGCGGATGCCGCTCGTGACCTGTTTGTCTCCGTAAAAAATCGCAACGTCCACAAGCTCGACCAGGCGATCTTTATGGTAAGCAAGCGGAGCGATTTTTAACGTATCGCCTTGCTCCACGTTTTTCAGCAGCTTGGACTTTTCCTCGATGGCCGCATGCTGACGCTGCTCCAGCGATTTTGCGCGCTTCATCATTTTCGCTGCCTTGTGGCCGACGTACCCTTTGTCTACCTTGGAGCCGGAATTTCTCGTGCCGTTTTTCGTTTTTTCCACTTCGTGCGACCAGTTGCTGGTGCGCTTCGCGGACTCGGACAGCCGTCTGATGTCCTTTTTCAGCCGCTCGTTTTCGGCCAGCTCATAGTTGTCCTGCCGCTCTTTGTTCTCCCACCACGTCGAAAAATTGCCTTTTTGAATCTCAATGTTCGTCTTGTTGATAGACAGGATGTGGTCGACGCAGTTGTCGAGAAAAGCTCTGTCGTGAGAGACGAGAATAAAGCCGCTTTTCGTCTGGAGGTAGTCGCTGACGAGCTTTCTGGCGCCCATGTCCAGATGGTTCGTCGGCTCATCAATCAGCAAAAAGCTGTTTTCTTTCAAAAACAAGGCCGCAAGAAGCACCTTCGTCTGCTCGCCGTTGGACAACGTCGCAAACGGCCGCTCCAACACTTCCTCGTCCATCTGCAAAAAGGAAAACTCGCGCAGAAGCTCCCAGTGCATGTAATCGGGAATCATCTCCTGGATGATCTCTGCGGTGATTCGCTCCTTGTTTTCGATTGGATACGGAAAATATTCGAACTGCACCTGCGCCGAGATCGTGCCGCTGTATTCATAGCGGCCGAGCAGCAGGTTCAGAAATGTCGTCTTCCCTCTGCCGTTCCTTCCGGTAAAGCCGAGCTTCCAATCGGTATCAATCTGGAAGCTCACGTTTTCAAAAATGTTATCGAAACTGCCGTCATAGGCAAAAGTCAGATTCGTCACTTTGATGGTCGACATAACCTCATCCCCCTGGATAAAAATAGAAGAGCTGCAAGAAAGTTACTCTCTTGCAGCTCAAATACGTATAACAAAACCTACTCCACCCAGGAGCCGGATTTGGATATATCGCTTGAGTGAACAGATGTAGTAACTTTCTTGCATAGAAGGAAATAAGCATGCGAAAAAAACGCACTTGTTTTCCTTTTTTGAGCAAGAAAGCTTACTTCATCGGCTTCAACTCCAGTCATCAAAGTACAACTATCTTACCATACCGCGCTGCTTCTATCAACTATCCGGCACGCTCGCTCCACGAGCAAATGTCCCGGTGTCGCCAGGCTGCGCGCAGAGCTTCTGCCCCTTGCCCGCCTGGCGAACCGAACCCGAGCGCTTTCGTCATTTGCCGCCGCTTGCGGCTTCGGTTTCCTTCAGCTCCAGCGGATTTTTCTCCAAAAAGTTGGTCGCGAAATGGCCCGAGACAAAATCAGGATGCTCCAGCAGCTTTTCGTGAAACGGAATGGTCGTGTGCACGCCTTCGATCACGAACTCGCGCAAGGCCCGCTTCATGCGAGCAAGCGCTTCTTCGCGGCTTGTGCCCCACACGATCAGCTTGGCGACCATGGAATCGTAAAACGGCGAAATCTCGTAGCCCGGGTAAACGGCGCTGTCGACGCGCACGCCGTAGCCTCCCGGCGGC
The DNA here is from genome assembly GCF_000470975.2 of Brevibacillus sp. NSP2.1. Lineage (NCBI taxonomy): Bacteria > Bacillati > Bacillota > Bacilli > Caryophanales > Paenibacillaceae > Brevibacillus > Brevibacillus sp. NSP2.1. The sequence continues at coordinate 3,005,285 of NZ_CP048274.1, forward strand.
AAGTAGTTGCGGACCTTTCCTGGCGACGGCATGAAATTTTTCGCTGGGTTTTCCGCATTGATCCGGCACTCGATCGCCCAGCCGTTGATTTTGACGTCTTCCTGGGAAAAGGACAGCGGATTGCCCGCCGCGACCGAAATCTGCTCTTTGATGAGGTCGATGCCCGTAATCATTTCCGTGACCGGATGCTCGACCTGGATGCGCGTGTTCATTTCCATGAAGTAAAACTGTCCGTGCCGATCGAGCAAAAATTCGACGGTGCCTGCTCCGTGGTACGAAACCGCCTTCGCGGCCGCGACAGCCGCTTGCCCCATCCGCTCGCGCAGCTCCGGATCGAGCGCAGGCGATGGCGCTTCCTCCACCAGCTTCTGGTGTCGGCGCTGGATCGAGCAGTCCCGCTCGCCCAGGTGAACGACGTTGCCGTGCTTGTCGCCCATCACCTGAATCTCCACATGGCGCGGCTCCTCGACGTATTTCTCCAGGTACACGCCCGCGTTGCCAAAAGCCGTCTCCGCCTCTTTTTGCGCCTGGCGAATCGCTTTTTCCAGCTCCTCGGCGTCAAAGGCGACGCGCATGCCTCTGCCGCCTCCGCCCGCCGTCGCCTTGACGATCACGGGATAGCCGATTTTCTCAGCCACCTGCAGCGCTTCGTCGATGTCGTCGATCAGCCCGTCCGTGCCTGGGACGAGCGGCACATTCGCTGCGCTCATCGTCGCTTTGGCGACAGCTTTGTCTCCCATTTTCGTGATCGCGTCAGGATCAGGGCCGATGAACGTAATCGAACAATCCTGGCACAGTTGGGCAAACGAAGCGTTTTCCGCCAAAAAGCCGTAGCCGGGATGAATCGCATCCACGCCTGTGAGCAAGGCAACCGTCATGATCCGGGCCATGTTCAAGTAGCTGTCCTTCGATTCCTTCGGGCCGATGCAATACGCTTCGTCTGCCAGCTCGACGTGCAGCGCTTCGCGGTCTGCTTCCGAGTAGACGGCGACTGTGGCGATTCCCAGCTCCTGGCACGCCCGAATAATGCGCACGGCGATTTCGCCGCGATTGGCAATCAATACTTTCGTGAACATAGGAACGCTCCTTCTTACTGTGGTTTGACGACCAGCAACGCTCTGCCGTAATCGACGAGCTGACCGTCCGGTACAAGCACTTCCGTCACGATCCCGGCCACCGGCGACACAATGTCGGACGACAGTTGCAGCGCGTCCACGGTGCAGCGTCCGACTACCTCCTGCGCCTTGATCGCCTGGCCGACGGTCACTTGCGCGTAAAAGATGCCGACGGATGTGGACAGGACAAGCTGTGTCGCTTCCTCTGGCACTTTTTCTTCGGCGACGGTGGCGACAGGCTCTGCCTCAGTCGTGGCCGCTGCTTCCTGGTAGCCTTGCTCGACTTCGCTTGCTTGCTCAGGGAGCACGCCTGCCGCTACAGTGACAGGCTCGCTTTTTTTGATGACGATCCGGGTTTTGCCCTTTTGCCATTCCAGTTCCTCAATGGAGGACTGGTTCACCAGCTTGATAAATTCGCGCAGTTCATGCAGCTTCATTCCAAGACGCTCCCCTCTTACAATGGGATGTTCCCATGCTTCTTATATGGACGGTCTTCCTGCTTGTTTCGGAGCATCTCCAACGCTTGAGCGACCTTCAGGCGCGTCTCGCGCGGGTCGATCACATCGTCGACCATGCCCAGGCTGGCTGCAACGTACGGATTGGCGAACTTCTCGCGGTATAGCGCGATTTTTTCCGCACGCGTCGCCGCCGGGTTTTCGCTGCTCTCGATCTCCTTGGCAAAAATGACATTGGCTGCGCCTTCCGGTCCCATCACGGCGATTTCCGCATTCGGCCAGGCGTAGACGATATCGGCGCCAATCGACTTGGAGTTGAGCGCCACGTAAGCTCCGCCGTATGCCTTGCGCAAAATGACGGTGATCTTCGGCACGGTCGCTTCCGAGTAGGCGTACAAAATTTTCGCGCCGTGGCGGATGATTCCCCCGTGCTCCTGGTTGATCCCCGGGAAAAAGCCGGAGACGTCCTCGAAGGTCAAGAGCGGGATGTTGAAGCAATCGCAGAAGCGGATGAACCGCGCCAGCTTGTCGGAGGAATGAATGTCGAGTCCTCCAGCCATCACCTTCGGCTGGTTGGCGATGATCCCGACGCTGTGTCCGTCGATGCGGGCCAGTCCGATGACGATGTTGCGGGCGAAGTTCGGCTGCACCTCCATGAAGTCGCCAAAGTCGACGATTTTTTCGATCACCTTGCGCACATCGTACACTTTTGTGCTCTCGGCAGGCACCAGCTCCAACAGTTCCTCCTGCCAGTCCTTGCCGACTTCCGCTTCCGCCACAGGGGCGCGATCGCGGTTGTTTTGCGGCAGGAAGCCAAGCAGCCTGCGCACGCTTTCGAGCACCTCCTGCTCGGACTCGGCCGTGAAGTGGGCGTTGCCGCTGACGGAAGAATGCACCCGCGCGCCGCCCAAATCTTCCGCGGAAATTTTCTCGCCCGTCACCGTTTCGATGACTTTCGGGCCCGTAATGAACATCTGGCTTGTCTTTTCCACCATGAACACGAAGTCGGTAATCGCCGGAGAGTAGACAGCGCCGCCTGCGCACGGGCCGAGAATGACCGAGATTTGCGGGATGACGCCGGAGTAGATCGCATTGCGGTAAAAAATCGTGCCGTAGCCGTCAAGCGAGCTGACGCCTTCCTGGATGCGCGCGCCGCCGGAGTCGTTCAGCCCGATGAACGGAGCGCCGTTTTTCGCCGCCAAATCCATCACCTTGGCAATTTTCATCGCGTGCATTTCTCCGAGCGCGCCGCCAAACACGGTAAAATCTTGCGCGAACAAGTAGACGGGGCGCCCGTTGATTTTGCCGTAGCCCGTCACGACGCCTTCGCCGGGCGCTTCCATCTGGTCCAGCCCAAAGTGCGTGGCCCGGTGCTCGACAAACGGATTCAGCTCCACGAACGTGTCCGGGTCGAGCAGCAACTCGATCCGCTCTCGGGCTGTCAGCTTGCCGCGGTTGTGCTGGGCATCAATGCGCGCATCGCCGCCGCCCAACTGGATTTTGAATTTGCGTTCCATCAATTCGTCGATTTTTTCGTACATATCGCTCATCGTCCGACCTTCTTCCTGTCCCTATTTCATGATCGCTTTTTCGTAGACTGCCACCAGTTGCTGAACGGCGCTCGTCGGCGACAGCTCTCCGCTGGCTACAGCCTGTTCAATCGCCGGCAGCAGTTGCGCGACCTGCGGATTGCCGAAAAACGTCGCGCGCAAATAGTCCTGCGCCATGCTGTGCATCCAGTCGAGCAGTTGCGCCTTGCGCCGGGCCTCGAAGCCGCCTGACTTCACGGTCGTCTCGCGGAACTGTCCGATGACGTCCCATATCTCGGGAATCCCTTCGCCAGTCACGGACGAACACATGTACGCCTTCGTCTCCCAGCCGGTTGTCGCAGGCTGCAAGTAGTGCAGCACCCGGTTGTATTCGCCCTTGGCGATCAGCGCGCGGGTGCGGTTTTCCCCGTCTGCCTTGTGAATCAACAGCGCATCGGCAATTTCCATGATGCCTTTTTTGATGCCTTGCAGCTCGTCGCCGGCTCCCGTCAGCATCAGCAGCAAAAAGAAATCGACCATCGACCTGACCGTCGTCTCGCTTTGCCCGACACCGACCGTCTCGACCAGGATCACGTCGTAGCCTGCCGCTTCGCAAATCAGCATCGTCTCCCGCGTCTTGCGGTTGACGCCGCCCAGCGTCCCGCCCGTCGCGGACGGCCGGATGAACGCCTGCGGATTGCGCGACAACAGCTCCATCCGCGTCTTGTCCCCGAGAATGCTGCCGCGCGTCACCGTGCTGCTCGGATCGACCGCGAGCACGGCGACCCGGTGGCCTTTTTCGCACAGCATCGTGCCAAATGCTTCGATAAACGTACTCTTGCCCGCTCCCGGCACGCCGGACACGCCGATGCGAATCGAATTTCCCGTGTGCGGCAAAAGCTGGCGGATCACCTCCTGGGCCATCTCCATATGGGCGGCGGAGTTGCTCTCGACAAGCGTAATCGCCTGCGCGAGCACGGTCCGGTTGTTTTCGCGCACGCCCTTTACGTACTGCTCGACGGAGAGGCGCGGGAGGCGGACTTTGGAGGAAAAGTTCAGCGAAGCCTTGCCGTCTCCACCTGCGCTCATAGGCCAGCAGCCTCCAGCCGATGCACAATCTCCTGCAAAACGTGCTGGGCCGCTACCGGAATCACCGTACCCGGACCGAAGATGGCAGCAGCGCCGTGCTCGCGCAAAAACGCGTAATCTTGCGGCGGAATGACCCCGCCGATGACGACGACGATGTCCTCGCGCCCGAGCTTTTTCAGCTCCTCGACGAGTTGCGGCAGCAGCGTCTTGTGCCCTGCGGCCAGCGAGCTGAAGCCGATGACGTGCACGTCGTTTTCCACCGCTTGCTTGGCTGTTTCCTCCGGTGTCTGGAACAGCGGCCCGATGTCGACGTCAAAGCCGAGGTCGGCAAAAGCAGTCGCGATCACTTTGGCGCCTCGGTCGTGCCCGTCCTGGCCCATTTTGGCGATCATGATGCGCGGGCGTCTGCCTTCCCACTGCTCGAACTCGTCCGCCATCTTGCGCACGGCTGCCACTTCTTCCGCATCCGCGTATTCCGAGCTGTAGACGCCGCTGATCGAGCGAATGACCGCTTTGTGGCGGCCGACCACTTTTTCGTAGGCGTCGGATATTTCCCCGAGCGAAGCCCGTGCCCGCGCCGCTTCGATCGCCAGCGCAAGCAGGTTGCCTTCGCCTGTGCGCGCGCACTCCGTAATCGCCGCCAGAGCCGCCTGCACTCTCGCCTCGTCGCGGTTTTGGCGCAGCTCCTGCAACCGCCGGATTTGCGCCTCGCGCACCGCCGTATTGTCGACTTCGAGAATTTCCAGCGGGTCTTCCTTGTCCAGCCGATATTTGTTTACGCCGATGATCGCTTCCTTCGCCGAGTCGATGTGCGCCTGGCGTCTCGCTGCCGCTTCCTCGATCTTCATTTTCGGCAGGCCCGTCTCAATCGCCTTGGCCATGCCGCCCAGCGCTTCGATCTCTTCGATGTGCGCCCACGCTTTTTCCACGAGCTGCGCCGTCAGCGACTCGACGTAGTACGAGCCAGCCCACGGATCGACGACCTTCGTAATCTGCGTCTCGTCCTGCAAAAAAAGCTGTGTGTTGCGCGCAATCCGGGCAGAAAAGTCGGTCGGCAGCGCGATTGCCTCGTCGAGCGCGTTCGTATGCAGCGACTGGGTATGCCCGAGCGCCGCCGCCATCGCTTCGATGCACGTCCGCACGACGTTGTTGTACGGGTCTTGCTCCGTCAGGCTCCAGCCGGACGTCTGCGAGTGGGTTCGCAGCGCCATCGACTTTTCGTTTTTCGGGTTGAACTGCTTGATGAGGCTCGCCCAGATCAGGCGGGCTGCCCGCATTTTCGCGACTTCCATGAAGTAGTTCATGCCGATCGCCCAGAAAAACGACAGGCGCGGCGCGAATGCGTCGATGTCGATTCCAGCGGCAAGCCCTGTGCGCACGTACTCCAGCCCGTCTGCCAGCGTGTACGCCAGCTCGATGTCCGCCGTCGCGCCCGCTTCCTGCAGGTGGTAGCCGGAGATGCTGATGCTGTTGAATTTCGGCATGTGCTTCGAGGTGTAGGCGAAAATATCGGAAATGATCTTCATCGACGCTTCCGGCGGATAAATGTACGTATTGCGCACCATGTATTCCTTCAAAATGTCGTTTTGGATCGTTCCGGTCAACTGGTCCTGCGAGACGCCCTGCTCTTCTGCCGCCACGATGTAAAACGCCATGATCGGCAGCACCGCTCCGTTCATCGTCATCGAGACAGACATTTTGTCCAGCGGAATGCCGTCGAACAAAATTTTCATGTCGAGAATCGAGTCTACCGCCACCCCGGCCTTCCCGACGTCGCCGACGACCCGCGGGTGGTCGGAATCGTAGCCGCGATGCGTCGCGAGGTCAAAGGCAATCGACAGCCCTTTTTGTCCGGCCGCCAAATTGCGGCGATAGAAGGCGTTGCTCTCCTCCGCCGTGGAAAAGCCGGCATACTGGCGCACCGTCCACGGCTGCGTCACGTACATCGTCGGATACGGCCCGCGAAAATACGGCGGCAAGCCCGGCATGTAGCCGAGATGCGTCATGCCTTGCACGTCTTCTTTTGTATAGAGAGGCTTGACGGGAATTTGCTCCAGCGTCTGCCAAATCTGCTCATCCAGAAGCTTTTTCGCTTCGGCGGATGCCACATGGTTTGGAAACAGATCGGAAATGTCCCGGCTGCCACGATACGGCACTTTGGAAAAATCAGGTCTGTTCATCGTGAGCTCACTCCTGTCCGCTCCTGAAGTTCTCGCAGCATCTGATAGCAATTGGAGCGCAAATGGATGCAGTCATCTACGCCAGCCGCCTTGTACGCGGCCAACTGCTCGGCGTCAGGCAAGCCGGCAAGCAGCACGGTCATGTCGGCAGCTTCCTGCTTGAGCGCCTGGGCGAGCGGCGGCACCAGCTCGGGATAGCTCGCATCGTCGGAGCAGATGACGGTAATTTTGGCTCCGGAGGCGAGCGCCGCTTCCTTGGCCTCTGCGGCAGTGCCGTATGCTTGCGGGCGCAAAACCGCAAAGCCTCCGACGGCAAAAAACTCGGCGACAAAATCCGCCCTCGCCTTATGCTTCGCCACAGGGCCGACTGCCGCGAGAAAGACGCTCGGGCGCTGCCCGGTTCTGTGCGTATATGCGTCCGCCTGCTTGCGGAGCGCTTCAAACGCCTCGGCCGCGCGGTGCGTGCGCAGCGGGGCAATGACGGTCGCTGTTTGCCCGAAGCGGGTCAGCGCTTTGGCGATATCGCCTATGGTCGCTCCGGCGAGCGCGGCCTGTACCGCATGGCCGACCCAATCTTCTGCGTCGTGCGCGAGCTTTGCCAGCCGTTCGGAAAACGCAGACGGCGCTGTTCTCGCCCGATGAGCGTGCAGCTCGGCGATGCGCTGTTCATGCAGGGCAGGTGCCGCCTGTTGCGGCAACGGCTGCTCGGACGGATTCGGATACATGTTCGTGCCGACGATGCGGCTTTTGCGCTCGGCGATATCTTTTTCCTTGCGCGCGGCGCTCTCTGCAATCACGCTTTGCGGGAAGCCTTCCGCCAGCGCCCGAAGCATGCCGCCCTTTTCCTCTACCTGCAAAAACAGCTCCCACGCTTTTTTCGCCAGCTCATCGGTGAGCCATTCCACGTACCACGAGCCGCCGGCAGGGTCTGCCACCTTCGCCAAGTGCGCCTCCTGCTCCAAAATGATTTGCGTGTTGCGGGCAATGCGCCGGGAAAATTCGTTTGCCGGGCGGATCGCTTCGTCGAACGCCGACACGTGCAGGCTGTCTACCCCGCCGACAATCGCCGAAAACGCTTCCGTCGTCGCGCGCAGCATGTTGACGTACGGATCGTACACCGTTTTCGTCCAGGCGGCCGTCCGCGCGTGAATCTTCATCTTCTGGGCCTCGGTCGAGCCTCCATAGGAAGCGACGATATTCGCCCAGAGCATTTTCGCGGCCCGCAGCTTCGCGATTTCCATGAACACGTCAGAGCCGATAGAAAAAGAAAACTGCATCCGGCCCGCCGCTTCCTCAATCGACAGCCCGCGCTCCAGCATGGCCTGGATGTAGTCAACGCCCGTCGCCAGCGAAAACGCAAGCTCGGCAACCGCATGACCGCCGCTTTCGTAGTAGGCGTTGCCTTGGACGAGAATCGTTTTGAGCTGCGGCGCATGCTCGCTCGCCCAGCGCGTCATTTTCGCCATGGCGGCAAACGCCGTGTCCAGCGAGTACGGAAGCTCGCCATCTGCGAGCAGCACTGCCACCGGGTCTTGGCCGATGCAGCCGCGCAGTTCTCCGGCTTTGCACCCGCTCGCTTCCAGATGAGCCAACACGAGGGCAAACACTGGCAAGCCGAGCGGCCCGGATGGGATGAAAATCGGCAGTTCCTCCAGGTTCAGTCCGCGCAGCGCCTCAGCCAAATCCTCCACGGAAAAAAGCGAGACGCCTCCTGCTCCGATGTCTTCTGGCAGCGCTTCATCCGGGTCCAGTCCTGCCCGTGCCGCCCGGTCGAGGACGAGGTGCAGCATCGTTTGTCCGCGAGCCAAATCCGCGAGGGCCGTTTCGTTAAACGCCTTGGCGTCCGAGGCCGTCATCTCCTGGCAGACCTCCCAGCGCTGTGCGCCGCCTCCGTACGGACTTTTCGTTCCCCTGACAAATGGCGCCTGGCCCGGCTCCACGTCTAGCTGTGGCAATGTTGCGACATCTTCCGTCCGGTAGATCGGCTGGCGGACGATTCCTTCATACGTCTTGGTCAACAGTTTGGCATCGAATGACGCGCCCTTCAACGATTTTTCTGCGGCTTCCCGCCACTGCTCGTACGTCGGCACGGGAAATTGCGTAAACAGCGTGTCTTTGTTCACTTGTCCAGACCTCCCTTCAATCGCGCTTTCCTTCTAGGCAAGCTTTACGAGAAACAGCGGCTGACCATGCTCAACCAACTGACCATTTTCCACCAGTACTTGAACGATTTCCCCTTTTACCTCTGCCTCAATCTCGTTAAACAGCTTCATGGCCTCGACAATACAAACGATGCTTGACGGCTCTACGCGGTCGCCCGCGGAAACGTACGGCGGAGCATCCTCGGCCGGAGCGGCATAGAAGGTCCCGACCATCGGGGAGGTAATTTTGTGCAAACTTTCCGTCTGTTCAGCGACTGCGGCCGGAGCGACTTTTTCTGCTACAGCTACAGCCACAGGTTGCGGCTTCGGTTGCTGGACAGGCGCTTTTTCAGGTTGTGGCAAGGCAACGACCGCAGCCGCTTTTTTGCCAGGCTCCGTCTTTTGCACGTAGGCCGCTTTGTCGGCTGTCGCAGTCTCATTCGTGCGTCGTTTGATGCGCAGGCGGGATTCCTCGTCTTTTACTTCGAGCGATTCTATGTCCGTCTGCTCCAACAGCTTTACAAGTTCTCTCAATTCATAGATCGTCAGCACACTTATTCCTCCCGTGTTCCGAGTCTGTCTTTTACGAACCGACTGGTTGGTCTGTGGAGTGTCTACTGGACCGACCAGTTGGTCTTTTGCTGATTATAGCAAATATCTGAATAATAGTACAGACCAACCAGTCAGTCTGCGCGATACATTTTTAAGCGGACCGTGAAGCGACTATGCCCCTGCTCTCTTGCCAGCAAACGGCGAGTAGCCGCCTGATCCCTCCTGCTTTAAAACGACTTGAACGGCGTGTCGCCAGACGTCAGGAAAAAACGGTTGAACGCCGGATTTTCCATCGCCTCGGGCTTCAAAACGGAATGCAGCACCATGTCGGCGTAAATGTCCGCAATCTGCTCGATCGAGTACGTCCCTGTTTTTTGATACCATTTGTAAATCCAGTTGACCATGCCGAAAATCGCCATGGAGACGATCGGCACAGGCAGCTCCGGCCGAAATTCGCCTGACTGAATCCCGTCCGAGATGACCGTAAACATGATCTTTTTGTAGCGATCCCGCTTCGTTTCAATATCCGTAAAATATTCCGGGGTCAAAAAGAGGCTTTCCTGATAAAAAATCGTTACCTGTGAGCGGTACAGATCAATCATCATGACAAACGATTTTACGATCGCCTGCAGGCGTTCCGTCGGCGTATCCCATTTCTCGTAAGCTTCCTCTGCTTTTTCCAGAACGTACGTAATGAATTGGTCGTGAATGATGTAGAGGAGTTCATCCTTGGATTTGAAGTTGTGATAAAATCCTCCCTTCGAGGTTCCGCTTTCCTTGACGATTTGGTCGACGGTCACCCGGTGGTAGCCATGTGCTTCGAACAAGCGCATGGATGTTTCGATGATTCGTTCTCTGATTGATTTTTCGCTCATTATCTTCACCCGAGATCATTATAGCATAGAAATCCGTTTCTCAATGGCAGATTGCGCGAACAGCAGCCGGGCAGGAAAAACGCCGATTTTTCATCGGGCGAAAAATCGGCGTCGCGTTTTGCGGATGATCGCTATTCGCTTGCGGAAGCTGGAACCACGCCCAAATACTCTTCCAGGGTGATGCCTTGCGCTTTGATTTCCTTGGCGATTTCTGTCCCGACATAGCGCAAATGCCACGGTTCGTACATGTAGCCGGTAATCGCCTCTTTGCCTTCCGGGTAGCGGATGATAAAGCCGTATTCTTGAGCGTGCTCGGCAAGCCACTTCGCTTCTTTTGTGTCCGCAAAGCAGCTCGTCGCGGCGCATTTGCCGTCGATGCCGGAGACGTCGATCGCAAGTCCCGTCTCATGCTCGCTCGTGCCAGGCACGGCGCTGTACGTGCGCGCCTTTTCTACTCCGTCTTTTTGCACGTAGCGGTTGAACAGCGCTTTTTGATAGGTGTGGGAGCGGTAGGCGGATACGCCCGCAAGCGAGACTCCGTCTGCTTTCGCCGCAGCAAACAACGCTTCCAGTGCCGCTGCTGCCTCTTTGCGCAGCTTCCGCTTCTCGCTCTTTTTCGGGAGCAGGTAAGGCACATTCGGGAAAACGAGGTCGGTTGGCGTGTAGTTTTCCGGGAGCTTGCGCTGCTTGTTGACGAGAACGGCCATGCTCGCTGGCTCGGCGACTACCTCGATATCCGCAAGCATCGCCTCGGTGTCTGCGGCCGCTTTGGCAGGCGGCTTTTTCGGCGGTTGGGCTTCGGTTTGCTTTGCCTCATCCGGCTTGGCCTCGGCCGGCGGCGCGGTTTTTGCAGAAGGTGCCGGCTGCTGATCCGCCGGCTTGCTCTCCTCTGGCTTTACGCTCTTCTGCTTCGTCTGTTCCGGCGCTGTCGCGGGCGGAGCCGTTTTTTCCTGCGGAGCAGGCCCGGCCAAGCCGCTGCACCCCGACAGCGCAAGAAGCGCTGCCGTTACCAGTATGATCGGATGGTTTGTACAATTGGCAAAACGTTTCATCTTGACGTCCTTTCGAATCGGGCCCGGCTACAAAGTCAGCCCAAAAGGTGTTGGGTACGTCCTGCAAAGCGGAAGTACGTACCCATTATGACATAAATCGGGCCCGTTTCGTTACAGGAACGTTGTCTGTATCGGCAAAAAATCATCATGCCACCCCGAGCGATCGGTTGTCATACGTACTATTCTTCTTTTTTCGCAAAGTACGTAGCGAGCACCGACCCGGACAGATTGTGCCAGACGCTGAAAATGGCGCTCGGCACGGCTGCCAGCGGGTTGAAGTGAGCGGCTGCAAGCGCGGCGCCGAGACCGGAGTTTTGCATCCCTGTTTCCAGCGTGACCGCTTTGCGCTTGGCCAGGTTCAGCCCGAACAGCTTGGCGAAGAAATAGCCGAGCAAGTAGCCAAGCACATTGTGCAAGATGACGACTGCGAAAATCATCATGCCCGTTTCGACGATCTTGCCTTTGTTCAGGGCGACGACGATCGCCACGATCAGCACAATCGCGATGGTGGATACGAGCGGCAGCGCTTTTGCACTCGCCTCCGCCTGCTTGCCGAAAAACGCCTTGACGATGACACCGAGCACAATCGGCACAATCACAACCAGGACGATATCGAGAAACAGCGACTTCGCATCAATCGCCATCCACTTGCCGGCCAAAAGCGAGATGAGCGCAGGCGTGGCAATCGGCGCGATCAGCGTGGACACGGCGGCGATGGACACACCGAGCGCCACGTCCCCTTTTGACAAATAGGTCATGACGTTGGACGCCGTTCCGCTTGGACAGCAGCCGACCAAAATGACGCCGACGGCAATATCAGGCGGAAGCTGCAACGTAACCGCGAGGATGAACGCGAGCGAAGGCATAATCAAATAATGGCCGACGACGCCGATCAGCACATCGACTGGCCTGCGAAACACTTCGCGAAAATCTTCGGACGACAATGTCAGCCCCATCCCGAACATAATGCTCCCGAGCAAAAACGAAATGTAGCCTTTTCCTCCGACGAACGCTTCCGGCATGAAAAAACCGAGAATGGCAAACAGGATCACCCATAGCGAAAACGTGCTGCCGACAAACTTGCTGATTCTCTCCACAGTATGCATGTTTCTCTCTCCTACTCTTTCTCTATGTTTTACGGCTATTTAAAATATTTTTGATTATACTGCACGTTTTTTGATTCTTCTATCCTTTTCGACCATTCTATCTATACTTAAAACCTATACAGCTATAGCCTGCGCGTAACAAAGCAACAAAAAGACGCGCTGTTGTGCAAGCGCGTCTTCGGGTTCCGCCCTAGAGCACAGCCACTTCGTGCGCCGTGCTGCCGCCTTTTTTATTTTTGCAAGCTCACCTGATCGAGCATCAGATAGCCTGCCGGACTGATGGAAAAGCCCTGGATGTCCGTGCTGATGACGGCGAGGTTTTCCAGGTTGCGGATCGGTACGAGCAAAGCGTCGCGCAGCTCCAGCTCCTGCGCCTTGGCGTAGATCGCAAGCCTTTTGGCCGGGTCTGTCTCCACTCTTCCGGCGTCAAGTAGCCTGTCCAGCTCCGGGTTGCTGTACTGAAAGCTGTTTCCGGCCCCGCCGCCCTGGGTGTGAAACAGGTTGTACTGATTGTAGTCCGCATCGCCTGTCGCATTGCCCCAGCCGCTGACGAATATTTCGTGCGTCCTCGTCTTCTCGATCTGCGTGACAAAATCGGCGTAGCTGACCACTTCGAGCCTGGCATCAATCCCGATGCCTTTTAGCTGCGAGCGGATCACCTGCGCGACCGTAACGCGGTCGTTGCGGTCATAGGTCAGCATGCGGATGGAAAAGCCGTTCGGATAGCCGGCTTTGGCGAGCAGCTCCCGCGCTTTGTTCAAGTCGTACGGATAGCTTTTGACGGAAGGACTGTAGCCGAACACTTTCGGGCCGAGTGGCGAATTGGCCTGCGTTCCTACGTTGTTGTACACGCCTTTGATGATCGCGCCCGTCTCGATGGCAGAGCTGATCGCCTGTCTGACGCGGAGATCGCGCAGCGGCCCCGCCGCCACGTTGAACCCGATAAACTCCGTGCCCAACGCCTCGCTGCGGTAGACGCGCAGACGATTGGACGCGGACAGCCGCTCGATGTCCTGCACCGGAATGGACTCGGCCACATGGGCCTCGCCGTTTTCGACCAGCGCAATCCGCTTCGTGTCGTCGGCGACGACGCGGAAGACGACGCGATCGAGCTTCGGCTGATCGCCCCAATAGTGCGGGTTTTTGTCCAGCACGATCTGCCGGCCAGGCTCCCAGGAGCGAAACAGAAACGGCCCTGTCCCGACAGGGTGCGCGGAAAGCTCGCGGCCGTACTCGTCGATGGCTTTCGGGCTGATGATGCTGCCTTCGTGACTGGCCAAAATGGACAGCAGCGGCGCAAACGGCTTTTCCAAAAGAAACTGCACCGTGTACGGGTCGATGATTTTGACTTCCTTGATCTTGTCGAACATCGCAGCCCGCGGAGAAGCCGTTTTTGGGTCCATCACCCGGTCCAGCGTCTTTTTGACCGCTGCAGCGTCAAACGGCGTACCGTCGTGGAAGAACACGCCCTGACGCAGCTTGAACTCCCACACCAGGTCGTTCACCTGCCTCCAGGAGAGGGCAAGCTGCGGCGCGATCACCATGTTGGCATCCCGCTTGACCAGCCCCTCGTAAACTTTTTGGTGCACCACACTGGCTGCATTGATGGTAGAAATGAAGTGCGGGTCGAGATTGGTCGCATCAGACATGCGGGCGACGACCAAGGTGCCTCCCTCAGCCCCCGCTTTTGGTGGCGGGCTCTCGTTTTCCGCAGGCGGTTCCACCCCCATGGAACAGCCCGCAAGCATCGTCGCTGCGAGCAGCAGTCCAAGCAAGCTGTGGAAAAGTCTCTTTCGGATCATGGTGGACTCTCTCGCATCCTTTCCATGTAAGCCTGTGAGGCGCGCTTGTTTTGGATGAGAAAACTTGGCTGCGCCAAGCCATTGCCGCAGCCTTCGTTGCCCTTATACTGGATAAGAATCTTATCCATTCTTAAACTGTACAAAAAGACCGCCCTTCCCAAAAAAATCCACAGAGAATGGCGGCCCGATCCTCGCGATGCGCAAGGAACAGCAACTGGCGTTATTTGTTTTCAAACAGCTTTTTATACTCGCCGAAGCCTTCCTCTTCCAGTTTGTCTTTTGGAATGAAGCGCAGCGCCGCAGAGTTGATGCAGTAGCGCAAGCCGTTTTCCCCCGGGCCGTCCTCGAACACGTGCCCGAGATGGGAGTCCGCGTGCTTGCTGCGCACCTCTGTACGAATCATGTTGTGAGACAGGTCAATGTGCTCGGTAACGTTCTCGCTTTGCAGCGGCTTCGTGAAAGACGGCCAGCCGCAGCCCGCATCGAATTTGTCCAGCGAGGAAAACAGCGGCTCGTTGGAAACGATGTCGACGTAGATGCCCTCTTCCTTGTGATTCCAGAACTCGTTGGCAAACGGGCGCTCCGTGCCGTTGTTTTGCGTCACTTCGTACTGAATCGGCGTCAGTTTCTTTTTCAGTTCTTCCTGCTTCTGTTTGTCGCGCCACGCTTCCTTGATGAACTTCGCCCTGCCGGACGCCGCCTTGTAATACTGATAGCGCAGCGGATTTTTCTTGTAGTAGTCCTGGTGATACTCCTCCGCCGGGTAAAACGGCTTGGCAGGCAAAATCAAGGTCGCAATCGGCTTCTGAAAACGCCCGCTTTGCGCAAGCTCGTCGCGTGACTGGATCGCCAGCCGCTCCTGCTCGGGGGTGTGAAAGAAAATCGCCGGAGCGTAAGACTGTCCGCGATCTCCGAATTGGCCGCCTGCATCTGTCGGGTCGATCTGTCTCCAAAACATTTGCAGCAGCTCCTCGTAGGAGATGAGCGCAGGATCGTACGTAATCTGTACAGCCTCAAAATGCCCGGTCGTCCCGGAGCATACTTGTTCATAAGTCGGGTTTTCCACATGTCCGCCTGTATAGCCGGACACAACCTTTTCAATTCCTGGCAGCTTGTCAAACGGGCTGACCATGCACCAGAAGCAGCCACCTGCAAAGGTTGCGGTTTCAAACCGGGAATGTTCGCTGTTCATGCCATTCGCCTCCTGAAATATACGACAGCTTCGCTAAGTCGATTGTACATGGTTTGCAAAATGAAAGTCCACTCCGTAGCTGTCGCAAACAGCAACCGGGTAAAAAAAGACCCCGTCTGGACGAGGTCTTGAAATGGGGGAAATGAAATTTGCGCTTACGCTTCCACTTCTTTTTCAGCCCCGGACAGCGCCTGGGCAAAGCCGGAGAGCATCACGACCATGTGGGCAATGCCTTCCTCAAAGTCTTTCAGACGGATAGATTCGTTCGGAGCGTGTACCTTGCAGCCGACCCAGCCTACACCTGTGCTGACGACGGGCAGTTGAAGTTGCTCCCCGAAAATGTACATCGGGCCAGTTCCTGCCGCATTTGGCGCGAGCACAGGCTCGTTTTCATAAATAACCCGTGCGGAATCGAGCACATGGGCGACGAACGGATGGCGGAAAGCGGAGCGGTACGCTTTTTGGCCGTTAATCATCGTGACGGAAATGTCGTCGAAGCCGTGCTTTTGCAGATGAGCCTCGACGCAGCGCAGGATGTGGTCCGGGTCTTGGCCTGGGACGAGGCGGCAATCGACCTTGGCTTTTGCCACCTTCGGCAAAACCGTTTTCGCGCCTTCGCCCGTGTAGCCGCTGTCCAGCCCGCAAATCGTCATCGTCGGATGGAACACCATCGCTTCACGCGGGTCTACCCCTTTTGCCGCCGTAATCAGCGGGCGCTTCAAGCCGTATAGCTGCGCCGTCGCTTCCTCGCTGAACGGCAGCGCGGCCACGACCTGCTTTTCCTCTTCTGTCGGCTCCACGATCCCGTCGAAAAAGCCTTCTACCAAAATTTCGTTTTGCTGGTTTTTCATCGTCGCCAAAGCTTGCACCAAGCGCCACGCCGCGTTGTCGACATACGCGCCCACGGAGGAATGCATGTCGATGTCCGCGCCTACGCACGTCAGCTCCAAATACGCCATACCTTTGATTCCGGCGACCATGCTGATGCGCTCAGCCTCGTCTTTTCCGCCGAACTCCCAGATGCACGCATTGGCTGCAAACAGGTCTTTGTACTTGCGCAAATACGGCTCCAGGTTCGGGCTGCCGATCTCTTCCTCGCCTTCGATCAAAAACTTGATGTTGCACGGCAGGCCGCCCAGCTTTTGCTGCAAGATTTTGATCGCGGAAAGCCGCGCCACGAGGTCGCCCTTGTTGTCTGCCACTCCGCGCGCGAACAGCTTGCCGTCGATCTCGGTCGGCGTGAACGGCTCGGTCTGCCACTCGTTGAACGGCTCTGGCGGCTGAACGTCGTAGTGGTTGTAGTAGAGCAACGTTTTGCTCGCGTCGCCTTCGCTGCCCGCTGCAAAAAAGGCGTAGACGACCGGATTGCCGCCCAGGTCGTCGAGAACTTTTGTCTCGCCGCCCGCCTCGCGAATCATCTGCACCACGTATTCCACCGTCTCCGGGATCGCTTTATGCTGCGCGGACACTGTTGGAAAGCTGGCGTATTGCTTCAGTCGGTCGACAGCCTCCGGCAATATTTCCTGGACGTAGCCCAATACTTGTTCCTTGTTCATGGTACGCTCCTCCTCAAGACCGAATGGGTGGTACGATTACTGCTGCAAGCTCGGCACCTTCGGCTCCATGTACGTCGCGAACCAGTCTGCGGTGTACTGCAATCTGAGGACGCGCTGCTCCGGGTCGCCGCTGCGGGACAGCTCGTGGCTGGCGCCGGGGAAGCGGACGAAAGACACGGGAGCCTTGCCTTGATGTTTCAGCGTGATGTAAAGCTGCTCGGCTTGGTCGATCGGGCAGCGGTGATCCTGTTCTCCGTGCATAATCAACAGCGGCGTCTCCATGTTGGCGACGAGGCGGATCGGCGAGTGATGCCACATTTTTTCCGGGTTGGTGAACGGATTCGCCTGAATTTCCTCTGCGCTGAAGTAGTAGCCGATGTCGCTCACGCCGTAAAAGCTCATCCAGTTGCAAATGCTGCGATCTGTCACCCCGGCCTTGAAGCGGTTCGTCTGCCCGACGATCCAGTTGGTCATAAGGCCGCCGTAGCTGCCGCCAGCTACCCCGAGGCGCGACTCGTCCACGAAGTCGAACTGTGCGCACGCGTAATCGACCGCGCTCATCAGGTCGAGGTAATCTTTGCCGCCGTAATCGCCGCAGCACGCCTGCATGAAGCGCTCGCCGTAGCCGAAGCTGCCGCGCGGATTCGTGTAGAGCACCGCGTAGCCTTTTCCCGCCAAAAGCTGAAACTCGTGGAAAAACGTGTTGCCGTACATCGAGTGCGGGCCGCCGTGGATTTGCAGGACGAGCGGGTACTTTTCGCCTGGCTGGTAGCCGACCGGCTTCAAAATCCAACCGTGCACGTTCCAGCCGTCTTGTGCGGTAAACTCGATTTCTTCCGGCACGGACAGCTCCACATCCGCAAAAAAGTCGCGGTTCAGCTCTGTCAGACGTCGCTCGGCTCCTGTCGTCAAATCAATCTGGTACAAATCGCCAGGGATGAGCGGATCGCTAATGGCCGCGATCACCGTCTGCTGCTGCTCGTGGAAGGTAAATCCGTACACGTTGCGATTGCCGCCGACGATGCGCGTCGCCTCGCCACCGAGCGACACGCGATAAATGCCGGAGTTGCCGCGCTCGCTCACGATCACGTACAGCGCGCTTCCGTCCTCTGTCCAGACCGCGCCCGGATTCGGATGTCCCGGGGAGCGCACGTCGCCAATCGTCGAATCGCCAATCTGCACATCCCAGTCTGCCGTCACGCACGTCTGCTGGCCGCTTTCCAAATCGTAGACCCATACTTTCTTTTGCGTCGCATTCAGGTAGGTTTCAGACACGCTGCCAATATAGGCGAGCTTTTTGCCGTCCGCCGACCAGGTTGGATAAAAGAAGGTTCCGTTGCTGCTCGTCAGCTTTTTCCATTCCCCTCCCGCAATCGGGATGAGGTACACATCGAGGCTGTGCTGCATGTCGGGATTTTCCGTGCGGTTGGCCGTGATCGCCAGCCATTGTCCATCCGGCGACCAGGAGCCGACCGTATGGTGGTACGGGCCGTCCGTGAGCGCCGTGATTTCTCCCGATTGCACATCGACCAGTGCCAGTTGCCGGGTTTTTTCGTACAAGTAGCCGTGGTCGTCGGACTTGTATTTCATCCGCTCCACGTGGATGACTTTCGGGGCAGTCGCTTTCTTTTCGCCTTCGCCTTCGCGGTCGTGGAACGTCTCACCGCGATCCAGCAGGGCAGAAAACGCGATGTAGCGGCCATCCGGCGACCAGATCGGAGTGCTTGCTCCTGCCTTGCAGAAAGTGAGCTGGCGCGGCTCGCCTCCGGTAGCGTCCATCAGCCACACCTGTGACGTGCCGGAACGCTTGGAGACGAACGAAAGCTGCGAGCCATCCGGCGACCAGCGCGGATACGTGTCGCGCACAGCGCCTGTCGTCAGCGCCCGCGGCTCTGCCGCTGCCAGCTCTCTTACGTACAGATGGTTGCGGTACGCATGTTCCTCGTCAATCGAGGTTTCTACGTAGACGACGGTGCGCCCGTCCGGAGACAGTTGGGGATCGCTCGCGTACTTCAGTTGGTACAAATCTTCTGCGGTCATTCCTCGTTTGGTCATGCCCCTCACTCCTTTTCACTATGGGAAGGCTGTAGATGCTGCAAGAAAAACTGCGTAATGCTCTGGTTCAGCGTGATGTGGTTGGCGAGCTTTTCCGTGAAATGACCCTCGTCCTCGAAGACGTGCAGCGAAACCTGCTGCCCTCTGGCCTGCATATCCGCCACAAGCTGTTCTGCCTCGCTTACGGGTACGCGGGTGTCGTTGCGCCCGTGGAAGACGAGCAACGGCGCCTTGATCTTGGC
Organism: Brevibacillus sp. NSP2.1; assembly: GCF_000470975.2. Taxonomy (NCBI): domain Bacteria; kingdom Bacillati; phylum Bacillota; class Bacilli; order Caryophanales; family Paenibacillaceae; genus Brevibacillus; species Brevibacillus sp. NSP2.1. The sequence continues at coordinate 3,024,226 of NZ_CP048274.1, forward strand.
GGAGTGATTCAGCGGCGCGATCTCTTCGAAGAAATCGTCGTCCTCGCCCAAATATCCGTACTCGACCTCGCGCAGCTTTCTCCGCCATTCCCCGGTGTTTTCCAGGAACGTGCGGAAGTGCGAAATGCCGACGATATCCACTCCGGCAGCCCACAGGTCGGGGTAATGGGTCAGAGCGGCCAGCACCATGAAGCCTCCGTAGCTGCGGCCCATGATACCGATTGCTTGCGGGTCGACCGTGTCTTTTTGCGACAGGTCTTTGACCAGCCAGGCGAGATCGGCGACAGAGTCCATCCGTTTGCGGCGATCGTCGAGCTGCACGTACTCCCGGCCGTAGCCCATGCTGCCGCGCACATTCGGAGCCACGACGGTGAAGCCTTGATTGGCCAAATATTGAAAAACCGGATGATACTCGGCGCGAATCTGGCTCTCCGGCCCGCCGTGGACGTAGACGACGACAGGGCTTTTGCCCGTTTTTTCCTTGCTGTACAGGAAGTACGGAACTTCCAGGCCGTCGAACGAACGGAACGTACACAGCTTTGGCTCGACCAGCTTGTCCTGGATCGTCCGCGCCACGCCGATGCTCGTCACGCGCGCGCTTGTTTTTTCGCGGAGCGAGTACGTCCATATATCGCCGGGCAAGGTCGGGCTTTTCAGCGCAAAGGCAAGCTGCTCATCCGCCCGGAAAGCCAATCCGGCAATTACTCCGCCAGGCACGTTTTCCGCCAACTCCCAGCGCTCTTCGGCCAGCGAGTAAACGCCCAAAACGGAACGCCCGCCCTGATTGACGGTAAAAGCAAGCAAATCCTCGTCGGGCGAGAGCTTCGCTTCCTCGATATCCCACTTCGCGATGTGAACGAGCTTCACAAGCTCTGCATCTGCCAGCGAAAAGCGGCAAAGCGCCATCGTATTGTCGTCGCGGTCTGTGACGATGTAGCCGTGCTCGCCGTCCTTCGTCAATTGCAGCGACTGGAAGCGCGCCTGCTTGCTGCAAATCGGCAGCTTCTTCGCCTCTCTGCTCTTTAGATCGAGCAGGTAGAGCGCGTTGTCGATATTCGTTTCCTGCACGGTAAAAATCAGGCCGTTGCCATTCGGCAGCCAGGCGATCGGGTCGCAGCGCCCGTCAAAGCGATACACCTCTTCATAGACACCGCTGTCCACGTCTTGCACGTACAGGTCGAAGCAGCGCGGATGCCTGCGGTTGCTCGACCAGGCGATCTTTTTGCTGCAAGGCGACCAGCCACCGAAGTAGTGGAAACATTGCGGCGCATCCGTGAGCGGCTTGACGGCAGCCCCTTTGTCCGTCAACAAAAAAAACTGCTGCCGTTCGTCGCCTTTGTTGTCCATGCCTACGACGGTTTTCGTCCCGCACGGCGAATGCCCGAAATCGACCACTCTGTCAGGCAAAAAGCTCACCTGGCGCGCGCTCTGGCTCCCTTCGTCCCAGCGCCACAACTGGGCGATGCCTGTCAGCTTGGTCAAAAAGGTCAGCTCGTCTGTCTGCGGCACCACTTTCAACTGATAGGCGGACTTCACTTGCAAATAGTCCATAATCAAGGTTCAATCACCCTTTCCTCGTAAGTTGCGTGTGTATGTAGGTGGATCTTCGCTGACGAATCGTTGCGTGGGGATGACCGTGTAGAAAAGGGAAAAAAGAGGAGAGACTCCTCTTTTTTCTATTTTTTCGTTGCCCAACGCGCACTTGGGAAAGCGTTGACCGGATATGTCAAACCTTCCAAGTTTGGTTTAACCAAATAGTTTTGCTGATAGTGGTAAATCGGAATGAACGGCATGTCATCCATCAGGACCGCTTCGGCTTTATGCAGCAATTCCATCCGTTTGTTCGGATCTTGCTCGACTTTTGCCGCCATGTTGAGTTGATCGTACTCCTTGTTCACCCAGCCAGTGCGGTTGTTCGGGCTGTCGCCCAAATAGTAGTCGAGGTTAAACGCCGGGTCGCTGATTTGGCCTACCCAACCCATACGAGCCATTTGATAGTTCTTTTGTTTCGTCGTGTCGAGGTACACTTTCCACTCTTGGTTCATCATCTTCACTTCTACGCCCAGGTTTTTCTTCAACATTTCCTGAATCGCCTGCGCTACTTTTTTGTGGCTCTCATCTGTGTTGTACATGAGCGTTACTTCAGGCAGAGTAGACCAGCCCTCTTCCTGCATGCCCTCTGCGAGCAGCTTTTTCGCTTCTGCCACGTCTTCTTTGAAGTAGTCGCCGCCTTCTTCGCGGAAGTCTTTGCCTGTCGGCGTGATCGCTCCGCGCGGTACCATCGAGTAAGCTGGCGTTTCTCCGCCCTGGCTGACCATTTCGGTCAACGCTTTGCGGTCGATTGCCATTGCGAAAGCACGGCGGACCTTTTTGTTGGTGAACGGCTCTTTCGTTACGTTGAACATGTACATGTACGTGCCGTAGTATGGAACGGATTTGTAGTCAGGGCTTGATTTTTCCTGGGCGAGAATGTCAGAAGGCATCTCTTTGTTGAAATCAAGCTCGCCGCTTTTGTACATCTGGTAGGACGTCGTGGCATCGTTCACCATTTTCCAGGTGATCTTCTCCATTTTTACGTCGTCCTTGTTCCAGTAATGCTCGTTCTTTTCAATGACCAGCTCGGAGTCATGCTTCCAGGAAACGAGCTTGTACGCGCCGTTGGAAATGTACGTTTCCGCATCGGCTGCCCATTTTGGATTGGCTTCGGCCAGCTTTTTGTTGATCGGATGCCAGTAGCGGGTTGCGAGCATTTTGTCGAAGTAGGAAGTTGGCGCTACCAGCTCGATTTCCAGCGTTTTTTCGTCTACAGCCTTGATGCCGACGTCTTCTGCTTTTCCAGTCCCTTTGTTGTAAGCCTCTGCTCCTTTAATGTAGTAGAGCAGATAGGCAGTCGTGGAAGCAGTCGCCGGATCAATGTGCTTCATGAACGTATAGGCGAAATCTTCTGCCGTCACCGGCTCGCCGTTCGACCACTTCGCATCGTCACGCAAAATGAACGTGTACTTCAACTTGTCGTCGGACAGCTTCACTTCTTTTGCTGCGCCCAGGATCGGATTGCCCTCTTTGTCCTTGGTGTACAGCCCTTCGCCCAGATGATCCATAATCCAGAACGAGGTCGTATCTGTGGAGGTGAGCGGGTTCAAGTCAGGCGGTTCTGACTTGGCGTTGAACACGACTTCTTGTTTGACCGCAGCAGTTGGAGCACCTGTAGCGGCACCTCCGTTGGTTGCTGTCCCGCCGCTGCCGCCGCAGCCAGCAAGCGCTGGCACCACGAGCGACAGAGACAGGGCAAAAGCAGCTAGTTTCTTCACAATGGTTCCCCCTGTATAAAAAGATGTAAAATCGTACTACCGATACAAATGGCAGGCGACCCAATGGTTGGGCGCCGCCTCGATCCACTCCGGCACCTCTTGTGCGCATTGCTCGGTTGCTTTCGGGCAGCGCGTCCGGAAGACGCAGCCGCTCGGAGCATTGGCAGGGCTCGGCAAATCCCCCTGCAAAATGATGCGCTCCCGCTTGATCGTCGGGTCGGGAATCGGGATCGATGACAACAAGGCTTGCGTATATGGATGCAATGGTTTGGCGTAAAGCTCGAAGCTCTCGGCCATTTCCACCATTTTCCCTAAGTACATGACGCCAATTTTCGTCGAGATATGCTTGACCATCGACAGGTCGTGGGCGATGAACAGGTAGGTCAGCCCTTTGTCCTGCTGCAAATCTTCCAGCAGATTGACGACCTGCGCCTGGATCGACACATCGAGCGCAGAAATCGGCTCGTCGGCGATGATAAATTCCGGCTCGACCGCCAGTGCCCGCGCGATGCCGATCCGTTGCCGCTGACCGCCGGAAAACTCATGCGGAAACCGGCTGGCGTGCTGCTTGGAGAGACCGACCAGCTCCAGCAGCTCCTTGACCCGATCGGCGCGCGCCCCGCGCGACAAGCCGTGGATGTCCAAGCCTTCTGCGATAATATCCATGACCGTCATGCGCGGATTGAGACTGGCCTGCGGGTCCTGGAAGATCATCTGCACATCGCGGTTGAACTGCGCCGAGTCTTTTCCTTTTAATTGGTGTACATTTTTGCCCTTGAACAAAACTTCGCCGTCTGTCCGGTCGTACAGGCGAATCATCGTCCTGCCGAGCGTCGACTTTCCGCAGCCGCTTTCCCCTACCAGCCCGAGCGTCTCTCCCCGCTTGATCGAAAACGTGACCCCATCTACCGCCTTGAGCTGGATGCCGTTGCCAATCTCGAAATGTTTCTTCAAATTTTTTACTTCCAGCAATGACTCACTCATCTACGTCTGCCTCCCTGCTGCTACGAGCTCATCCAGCTTGGGCGCCCGAGGATCATGCAACCAGCATGCTGCCTGGTGTGCATTTTCAAACACGCTAGCCTCTGGCATCTGCTGCTCGCATATTTCCATCGCAAACTGGCAGCGCGGGGCAAACGGGCAGCCTTTTGGCGGATGGAACAAGTCTGGCGGCGCGCCTTCGATCGGCACGAGCCGTTCTTTTTCCTCGCCATCAATACGCGGCAGCGAGCGCATCAGCCCCCATGTGTACGGGTGCTTCGGATTGGCGAAAATGTCCTCGACCTTGCCCGTCTCGACGACGATCCCTGCGTACATGACGACAGCGCGGTGCGCGATCTCCGCTACGACCCCCAGATCGTGCGTAATCATCACGATAGAAAGCTGCTGCTTGGCTTGCAGTTCGCGCAGCAAATCGAGAATTTGCGCCTGAATCGTCACGTCGAGCGCCGTAGTCGGCTCGTCGGCGATCACCAGCTTCGGATTGTTGGCCAGCGCGATGGCGATGACGACGCGCTGGCGCATGCCGCCGGAAAATTCGTGCGGGTATTGATCGACCCGTTTTTCCGGATCGGGAATGCCGACCAGCCGCAGCATTTCCATGGCCTTTTGCCGCGCTTCTTCCTTCGTCACCTGCTGAGAGCGCACGAAGCCTTCCACGATCTGGGCTCCTACCTTCATCGTCGGGTTCAGTGCGGTCATCGGGTCTTGGAACACCATCCCGATTTCGGCGCCGCGCAAGGCGAGCAGCTCTTTTTTGCTCAGGCTCGTGATGTCTTTTCCGGCAAAGCGGATGCGCCCGTCGACGATCCGTCCCGGCGGATTCGGGATCAAGCCCATGATCGCCTGGGCGGTCACGCTCTTTCCGCAGCCGCTCTCTCCGACTACAGCGACGGTTTCGCCGCGGTCGACGTGAAACGTGACGCCGCGCACCGCCTGTACTTCTCCCCCGTATGTCTTGAAATGTACCCGGAGGTTTTCTACTTGCAGCAATTGCTCTGTCATGCCCGGTTCCTCCTATCCTTGGGCGCGGTTACTCACGAATCCGCGGGTCGAGTGCGTCCTGCAAGCCATCGCCGAAAACGTTGAAGGCGAACATCGTCAGCGAGATCATCAAAGCCGGGAAGAACAGCCTCCACCAGTCTCCGGTCAAAATCACGCCCAGCGCATCGTTCGTCATCGTCCCCCAGCTAGCGATGGGAGCTTGTACCCCCAAGCCGAGAAAGCTCAGGAACGATTCGGCAAAAATCGCCGACGGAATGGTGAACGTCAGGTTGACGATAATGACGCCAATCGTGTTCGGAATCAGGTGGCGCAGCAGGATGCGCGGAAATTTTGCCCCGAGCACCTGGGCCGCCATAATGAACTCCTGGTTTTTCAACTGCAAAATCTGCCCGCGCACGAGCCGGGCCATCCCGGTCCAACCAGTTGCCGACAAGGCGATGATAATCGTCAAAATTCCCGGCTCCATGACGACCATCAGCATGATGACGACCAGCAAGTACGGCAAGCCGTACAGCACCTCGATCAGACGCATGATGATCGTGTCGATGCGGTCGCCGCGTTTTCCCCGGCCCGCCATGTATCCGGCAATCCCTCCGATCGTGACCCCGATCACGAGGTCAATCAGCGCCGCTGTGACGCCGATGATGAGCGAGATTCGCGCTCCGTACCAGGTGCGGGAAAACATGTCCCGTCCAAGCTCGTCCGTCCCGAACCAATGCTCGGCGGATATTTCCTGATTCGCGGTCAAAAGGCTCTGGTCCGAGTAGCTGTACGGCACCAGATGCGGCCCGACGATGGCCATGACCACCATCAGCACGATGAGCGTAAAGCCTACCATCGCGAGCTTGTTGCGGACGAGCTTGCGCGTCACCTGTTGAAAATGGGTCAGGCTCGGCCGCATCTGGACAGCTTGCCCGTCTGTTTTTTGTGCTCTTGGTCGAAACAGCTCATTCGCTGCTTGTTCTGCCGCCATTGGCTACCTCCCCCTGCTCGACAATTTGATGCGCGGATCAATGAACATGTACGCCAGGTCAATCAAGAAAATAATCAGCACGAGAATCGCGCTGTAAAACACCGTTGTTCCCAAAATGACCGGATAATCCCGGTTGAAAATACCGTCCACGAAATATTTCCCGATACCCGGCACCGCGAAAATTTTCTCGACGACGAACGTTCCGGTCAAAAGCCCGGCCACCAGCGGACCGAGGAACGTGACGACCGGCAAAATCGCGTTGCGAATGCCGTGGCGGACTACAATCAGAAAAGTCGGAATCCCTTTTGCCTCCGCTGTCCGTATGTAGTTCTGGTTCATGACTTCGATCATGCTCGTCCGCATGTAGCGCGTGATGATCGCGAGCGGCCCGAAGGCAAGTGCCAGGGAAGGCAACACGGAATGCTTCCAGCTTGCGAGCGTCGCGACCGGGAACAGTGGCCACTTGATCGCCAGATAGTTAATCAACAGCGGCGCCATGATGAAGCTCGGTACCGCAATCCCCAGGACGGCCATGACCATCGCCGCATAATCAATCCATGTATTTCGGTTTAATGCCGCAATTATTCCGAATATCAGTCCAAAAAAAAGCGCAATGACGATTGCCTGCATCCCGATCAGGGCCGACGCCCCGAAGCCGTCTTTAATCATATCGTTGACCCCGCGTGTCTCTGATTTGATCGAAGGGCCCAGGTCCAGCATCGCCAAGCTTTTCAGATAAGACAAATACTGCATCGGCAGCGGCTCATCCAGATGGTACTTGGCGCGCAAGTTGAGCAAAATTTGCTCCGGGAGCTGATCGGATTCCGAGGCGAACGGATCGCCCGGGATCATGTGCATTAAGGAAAACGTCAGCGTAACGATAATCCACAGCGTAACGACCATCATCAAAATTCGTTTTAACAAGTAACGCGCCATTTTCTTCTTATTCCCCCTATCCAGGCTTGCAAAAAACGTGCTTCTCTCTCGTTCGGCCCCCTTTAACGGAAATTAACCTAAAACATTCCTTAAATCAACAATATAGTGATATCTGTATTTAATGTCAATTCTGATTTTTTTGTTTTACTCATAATTTTTTCATCGGTTGCAACTCGCCTGTTCTAATAGTAAACTACGCTAATACGGAATTTTTCCCTAAAACATCCCTTAAACGCCTTTTGCTCACGTGCTGGATTTCCTTTGCTTGGGCTGGGTATTTATGGCATTGGCATCAGGAATATAACGATACGATAATGCCGAAAAGAGGATCGATCCACTTCGTGACGAATAGGTTATCCCGTACTTTACCGTTTAGTTGGAGGACATGATGATTATAAGAGTCGGCTTAGTAGGTCCGAAAGATTCCGTGGAATTGATGAAAAAGGTGGGACGAGAGTTCGCAGACCGCCTCGTCCTGATTCCGTTTGTTTACCAGCGCGCGGAGGAAGCGGCTACGATCGTGGTAGAAAACGAGCCGGAGGTAGATATCTGGTTTTTCTCCGGGATTGGCCCCTACTCGATGGCGAAGCAGCATCTGCACAAGCAAAAAGCTTTTTATCCGCAAATCAACGCCAGTGTGCTGACGAAGGTGCTCCTGGAATTGGTGTACCGCGACGGGCTATCGCTGGATCGCGTCAGCTTCGATACCGTATCAGAAATGCATTTTCGCGAAACGCTGGAGGAGCTTGGGCTGACGTGCGAGCAGCCGTATCTCAATCCGTACCAGGAGTTCCGGCTCACCAACCACCTCGTCGCCTATCACACGGCTCTCGTCCGGGAAGGAAAAGTAGACGCCTGCGTCACCGGGATGCTGTCCGTGACCGAAGAACTGCAGCGCCAAGGGATCAAGGTGTACCGGATGGGCTTCACCCGTCTGACGTTCCGCGAAATTTTCAAGCAAATTTTGCAGGAGGGCGAGACGCTGCACTTCAAACGGTCGCAAATCGCCGTGCAACTGCTGGAAGTATCCGATATGGACAAGCTCGCCAATGAACCTGCAAACGCTTACGATTTGCGCCGCCTCGACCTCAAGCTGCAGGAGATCGTGCTCGACTACACCGAATCCATCTCGGGAAGCTTCGTCTCGTTGGGCAACTACAAGTTCATTTTGTTTTCTACGCGCGGCTCGTTCGAAGACAACCCGGCGTTCCATCCGACGTGCCTGCTGGAAAAAATCATGCTGCTCACCAACTCGACAGCCAATATGGGCATCGGCTTTGGCGTCACCGCGCTGGCGGCCGAACGCAACGCGCAGCTCGCGCTCGTCCACGCCAAAAAGCACGGAAACGCCGCGATTCTCGTCGATCACGACGGCTCCATCGAAGGCCCCTTGCGCCAGGCCAAAAGCATCAGCTACGAGTACTGGACAGAGGACAAGGAGATCAGCGAAGGACTGAAAAAGGCCGGGGTCAGCATTACGACCTTGAACAAAATCATTTCGGTGCAAAAGGCGTTGGGGCAAAATTACATCAGCGCGGCGGAAATGGCCGAATGGATGGGCATGACGCCGCGCAATGCCAGACGGATTTTGAGCGATCTGGCGGAGCACAACGTCATCGAGCAGATCGGCGAGGAAACCCCGACCAATCGCGGACGCCCGCGCAAAATTTACCGCGTTCTCCCCGCTTTATCGGACAGCCCGTAAGTACAATCGTCCGCATGCCCGATTAGAAAACTTGGCCGCGCCGCCAACGGCTTGGCGCAGCCTTAGTTGCACGAATGCTCGATAACCAGCTTATCCATTGTTATCTGTACAGTACAAAAAACCAGTCGCAGGCACGGTGCGCGTTTGAAGCGATGACGTGGCGGACTGGTTTTTTGCCGTTTGGTTTTTGGCTTTTGTATGGTTCTAAACGTTGCAGCGATTCGGACGATCGGCGAGCCTTTGCGCCGCCGCCTGCGCGGACCGCTTCGAGCGCACGCTGGCGACGACGACGCCTGCGACGATCAAAAGAGAGCCGCCCGCCTGGATCGCGGTCACCTGCGAGCCGAGCAGCAAAAAGCCGGCGAGCATCGCCACGAACGGCTGCAAGTTGAGAAAAATTGCCGCCTTCCCTGTCCCGACAATTTTCAACTGCGAATTCCAGACGATCCCGCACACGCCTTGCATGAGAATCGCGGTGACGATCAACATGCCCCACGCCCACGCTTCATGGCTGATGTGCGCCGTGGAATCGAGCGTCAGCATCGCCGCAGGCGTCAAAAACAGCGTCCCGACCGTCGTCGAATACACCGTCGTAATGAACGGCTGCATCGTCTGCGTCAGCTTGCGAATGATAATCATCGACGCCGAGAACGTCACCATCGCAATCACGATCAACAGCACGCCTTTGGAGATGGAGAGACCCGCTCCAATCCCCACGACGAAAAAAGTGCCGAGCAAGGCGATGCCCGAACCGATTTTCATGCGCAGCGTAAACTGCTCCTTCAAAAACAGCGAGGCCAGAACGGCTGTCACAATCGGCGCCAGCGACAGGATCAGCGAGGCGGTCGTGGCGTCTGTCGTCAGCAGGCCGTTGAAATACGCCGTCTGATTGGCCAGGGTGCCGATGAGTCCGAGCAAGACGAGCAGCCCCAGCTCGCGCAGCGTAATTTTCACGAATTTTTTCGTCAGCCAGGCGTACAAAATCAAAAACAGCGACGTGAAAATCAGCCGGACATCGGCGAGAAACAGCGGAGGAAACTCTTTGACCAGCATGCTTCCGAACACAAAGTTGCTTCCCCACAGCGTCACACAAAAAAGCAGCAGCAAGTATGAACGAATCATCGTTTTTTCCTTCTTTCACCCGTTACATGATGGAATCCCGTATGCAATCGTACATGAGAAGGCCAAAAAAGTCCATGTGCAGATGCGCCATACTCTGCCCCAATTTATGTCTGGCGGCAAGCCGGGGAACCAAGGTCAAAGACGGAGTGGGCAATCAGCTCGTAGGAGCGCAGCCGTTTGGCGTAATCCGGAATGTCGGTGATGACCATGATTTCCGCTGCTTGATAGCGCTCTGCCAGTTCTTGCAGCTTTTCCCGGACAAAAAGCGGGTCGCCCGCGATCGGCGGCCTGCGGAACGCGGCGCTGCTCGCTTGCGCACAGGCGCTCGCCTCCTCCATCGTCTCGGCGCAAATGACGCCGACGGCAACGATGACCTCCGGCTTTGGCTGCCGGACGGACGGCTTGTAGTCTCGCTTGTACGCGGCAATGACGTCCTCCCCTTCCGCTTCGCTCATAAACAGGCCGAACGCGTAGCCTGCCCCGTTTGCCGCGGCGTAGCCCGCGCTTTTTTGATTGGTCCCGAGCAACCATAGCTGCGGCGGCTGTGGCGGGAGCGGTCGGGCGAGGACAGGCTCGCCCTCGACGGTGAACGCGTGACCCAGCAAGGCAGCCAGTTGCGCGACAAGCTCCGGCATCCGGCCAACCTGCTGCAAAAAATGGTCGTTCAACGCCATCGTCGCATGCGCAGAGCCTCCCGGCGCGCGGCCGACGCCAAGATCGATTCGCCCAGGGTACAAGGTCGAAAGCAGATGAAAAGCTTCGGCCACTTTGTACGGCTTGTAATGCGGCAGCAGCACCGCTCCCGACCCAATCCGGATGCTGCTCGTCTGTGCCCCGATATGCGCGAGCAAAACTTCCGGCGCAGACGAAGCCAATCCGGGCATGTCGTGATGCTCGGACACCCAGTAACGGCAGTAGCCGAGCGCTTCAGCGGTTTGGGCCAGCAGCACTGATTGCCGCAGGGCAACAGCCGGATCGACTCCCCCGTAGATGGGCGACAAATCCAGCACGCTTAGTTTTTCTAAAGTCATATGTGCATTCCACCTAACTGCCTTGTTCTTTTGCCAGGCGCCTCTATGTTTTGGCAGCAAAGTCGATGGGACTGCTTGCCGCCTATGACGTTCCAGCGATCGGGCCTGTCTTGTTCACTATAGCGCTATCCGGTGCGATTCCACAACGATCCAGATGGCAACTGTTTCGACAAATGCGGCGTCCGGCTGTTTGCCTGCCAGTCTGGATGCTGACGTGAATACTACTACTAGCAACTCTCACAACATAAAAACAGGCCAGCCCCCTTTCGGCAGACTGGCCTGTTTTGTGCGATTCCGTTTATGGCTGCGCTTCTTCCGCTTCCTGCGGTTCTTTTTGCGCATGCTCCTGCTTGTTGTCCTCCTGAGCCGCTGGCTGTTGCTGTTGCGGCTTTTCCTCATTTGGCTTCGGTGCTTGCGCCTCGCTCTCCTTGTCCGCTTCGGTCGGAGCGAGCGCGCTGGCTACGAGCAGCGCGTACGCCCGTGCGCCCTCGGAGTTGAGATGCACGCCGTCCTTGTAAAAGTACGAGTTTTTCCCGGCGCTGGCCGCATGCCAGTCGATCAGCTTGACGTTCGGATGGGTTGCCTCCACATCTGCCAAAGTCTGGTTGACAACGCTTTCCCAAGGCTTCGGAACCCGCGTGTTGATGACGATAATTTGCTCCACGCCATTCAATGCCTTTAGCAGCTTATCCAGTTGGCCTTTGCTAAAGGAGCCATTCGTCCCCAGCTCGATGATGACGCGATTGCCGAGCCGCCCTTGCGCTTTCAAGGCGGCAATCGTGTCAGGCGCTTGCGACATTTGCCGACCGACCTTGCCGTCAATTACGATCCCGGGCAAAAGCTTTTCCAGATACGGCTCCACGTCGAGCATGACCGAGTCGCCGATGGCAGTAATTCCTTTGCCGGATTGGACAGCGACGGCTGGCGCATCCGAAGCTTTCGGCTGTTTGGAATCGGCGGAATTGTCCTGATTTTGCGCGGGCTTGGTGCTGTCCGCAGCAGGCTTGGTTGCGTTTGGCTTTGTTTCGTTTTTCGGCTTTGCCGCCGTCTGGCTATCTGGCTTCGGTGCCGGGTCCGGCTTCTTCACAACGGCTGGCACTTCCGGGCCGTACGGTTTTCCGGCGCGCTCGGCAGCCTGTTCCTTTTGTCCCGCAGTGTCTGCGGCGGAGGCCGACTCCACCGGCTTTGGCTGCGGGGTGCTGTTGCCAGCGGTAGCGCCGGAAGTCAAGGTCGCGACTCCAAAGTAAATGACGCACAGCGCGAAGGCGCATCCTGTGGCGAGGATGCGGGTAGAACGCTTGGAAGCCCCCCGCTTTTTGCCCGAGCCGACGTTCGCCCACAGTCTGCCCAGCGCGCCGTGGCGAATCGGTTCCTCGACGTATTTCCAGGACAAGGCGGCCAGCACGATGCAAGCGACAAGTTGCAGAGCGGCGCGCACGACCGCGATCACGCCTCCGTCCTCCATACCAGTCGGACTCGTGAGTACGATTACGGGATAATGCCACAAATAAATGCCGTACGAGCGCACGCCGAGCCATTTGAGCGGCTCGCAGCCCATCACCTTCGCCAGGGCGCTTGCCGGATGGGCGAGGACGGCTACCAAAAGCGCGCTTACAATCGACAGCAGCACCAGCCCGCCCTGATACAAAAAGTCATCGTACTGGTTCGTTTTCCAGATCGACAGAAGCAAAATCGCGAGACTCGCAGCTCCGACCACGTCCAGCGTCAGACGCGCCTTGCCGGAGATGTTCGTGGTCAGCTTGCGACTCGGCCACATCATGGCCAGAGCAGCACCGATCAAAAGGGCGAACACCCGTGTATCGGTTCCGTAGTAAATCCGGCTCGGGTCTTCTCCCGGCACATACAGCACGGCCATCAGGATTGCCGAGAGTGCAGCCAGGCCGAGCGTCAGCATCACGAGCGGGCCGCGGCGTTTGACCACGGACAGCCCGAGCGCGACCAGGAGAGGCCAGATCAAGTAAAACTGCTCCTCTACAGCCAACGACCAGAGGTGACCGAGCGGCGAAGGCGGGCCAAACTTTTCAAAATACGATACTTCGGAAAAGACCAGCCACCAGTTGCTGACGTAAAAAACAGCCGCCCACACATCCCCGCGCAAGCGTCCCATTTGCTCCGGGACAAACAGCGCGACGCTCATCACGACGACGACCATCAGCAGCAACAGTGCCGGCAACAGCCGTCTGGCCCTGCGCAGCCAGAAGTCTTTCATATCCAATCGCCCGTGCCTGCTCCACTGGGCAATCAGCAAATCAGTAATCAGGTAACCCGAGAGGACGAAAAAGATCCCGACTCCGAGCAGTCCTCCCGGCGCCCAATTGTAATTCAAGTGATAAATAATGACTGCGAGTACCGCCAGTGCCCTCAGCCCGTCGATTCCGGGCATGTAACGGCTGTTGGAAGCCTTGATCGGTTCAGGCATGGTGGCGGCCTCCTCTGCTGTTTGTTTGGCGAGTCCGTACTTCCACTTGCTTGTGCGTCAGATCCTTGCCATTCGAAAAAACCATTGCTTTGTTCTTGCTTACCGTGCTCGCCATGCAGCTCATCTGCACTCTCCCCTTTTAATTCCGTTCTGTTTCGTTATTAGTTGACGGGGGCAGTCATTACACATCGGGAATTGCGTGCTATATGAATGCAAAAACCCCAGGTTTCTTAAAGGTTGGCTGAAGAAAACGGGGGTTGGTCTCGTTCATTATCTGCAATGGAAAATGAATCCTCCAATCATCATTGCCCGTATTCAGGATGTGGTGCCCTACGTACTTTCCGTAATGTGTGCGCCTTCTTCTTATGTATGGCTGTTTCCCCTCTTTCCTTCCTGATTTTTGTGCGCAAACCAGACTTTTCCAACGATGTGGACGAAGCCTTCGCTGCATCGGTGCCGACCGGATTTTTGCAAGAAAATCTGATCGGCCCAAATCAGTTGCCCGGTCACCTTTTTCATGCCTTCTGCTTTGTGCCCGGCAACCTCTTGTATCCTGATTATAAGACGCACAAAGACAAAAACGCGTTACAAATTGTTTACATTCCCTGCCGATTTTTTCCGGGAAATCACAGGCGCCAAAAGCTGCGGCAAAAGACAGGGAGCAGCGCTTCTGTCTTCAGCCAAATGGCCTGGTTTTATGCGCATTTTTCCGGGCGGCATGCCTCTTTTTTCCGGGCCGGACAGACGCAAAAAGCTGACGGCGCGTTTCCACCGTCAGCTCCACTATGTACTGCTATCGAATCAGGATGTCCGATACACATCAGGCCCGCATGGGATGTTTTGTCCAGATCATTCTGATCCGGTATAGGTGCAACCAGGATTCGTCCATGGCTTGGCAGAGCCATGGTTTCGAAAATTAAATGTGATGAGTAAACAAATAGTTCAGGAATAGTCCCCCGCTGATGACCGCGATGACCATACAGACGATGCCGCTTTTCACCCGCTGGGATACAAGACGCATAAAGCCAATACAGAAGAAAGCGCCGGTCACCAAAAAATAGGAGATTCCGATCCAAAACAAATTCCAAGGTAAGCTTGCAAAATCCACGTTACCCAAAAGTGAACACCATCCCTGTCCCAATCTACTTTCATTTTTGCATGGAGGATACTCCATTATAGCATTTTTCACGCTCTCTTCGCCGGTTTCGCTCAGATCGTAACAGAAGTGTCATACATTTGCAAAAGCAAGCCTTGTTTTTCCGGCTCTGTTTTCTCGGCTTCGCCGTCGGGGTTTTTGGCGCGGGACGGATGGCGCTGTGCCTGGGCTTGGCTGCTGCGTGCTGGTCAAGACTGCTTACGAGCGGCATGAGCTGCCTGCACCATGGCTCGCTTGCCGCGATGCCGCTGTCCTTTTTCGCCTGGTCGCTGTTCATGGCGCGGGACGGTTGGCGCTGTGCCGGGGCTTGGCTGCTGCGTGCTGGTCAGACTGCTTACGAGCGGCATGAGCTGCCTGCACCATGGCTCACTTGCCGGGATGCCGCTGTCTTTTTTCGCCTGATCGCTGTTCATGGCCTGGGACGGCCAAAACGCGACGCGCAAAAGCACGCGCTGGCGAGCGCCGATTCAAACAGGCGCGGCGACTGACCGTTGGACTGACCGTTGGACTGGCCGTTGGACTGGCCGTTGGACTGGCCGTTGGACTGGCCGTTGGGCGGCGCCTTGGTATTTTGGTATTTTGGTATTTTGGTATTTTGGTATTTTGGTATTTTGACGCTTTTGTGCTTTGGTGATTTGGTGATTTGACGCTTTGCCACTTTCCCGCTTTTCCCGCCGCAGAAAAAGCCGCTTTTTTTCCTCCCCGTCCCTCGCGCCTTCATGGTTTCTCCACATTCCTTTGCTACGCTTTTTTCGAAAGTGCGCAAAGGAGGACGCCAGAATCATGAACAAATCATCGTTACGAAGCACAGCCTTCCCGCTTTTGCTGGGCGGTCTGCTGCTTCTGTCCGCCTGCTCGACCGAGCAAGCGACGACCGCGGGCCACGCCGGGCACGACATGGGAGCCGACCAAAGCGCGACGCAGCAACCGGCTGCTCCCTCCCAACCGATGACTGCGTCAGGCGACAATGCCATGGAGGTGCTGACGGGCAATACGTTCACCCTCACGGCAAAAGAGAGCATGCTGCACCTCGACGACCAGACGATGAAAACAGCCTGGACCTACAACGGAACCGTCCCTGGACCGCAGCTTCGCGTCAAGCAGGGCGAGACGATTTCCGTCACCTTGAAAAATGAACTGCCGGAGCCGGTGACGATCCACTGGCACGGGCTGCCTGTGCCAAACAACATGGACGGCATCCCCGGTGTCACGCAAAATGCGGTGAAGCCAAACGAAAGCTTCACCTACCGCTTCAAGGTCGACGTGGCGGGAACGTACTGGTACCACTCGCATCAAAACAGCTCCAGGCAGGTCGACAAAGGGCTGTACGGCTCGCTCGTCGTCGAGCCGAAAACGCCGGAGCCAGCAGACAAAGACGTCACGCTCGTCCTCGACGAATGGATGCAGGACGACAGCATGGCCGAAATGCACGGTGGCGGCGGCTCGATGGCAGGCATGAACCACGGTGCTGACCACGCCGCTCCCGCCACCTCTGCTGCGAGCGGCCACGACATGGCGAACATGAGCGACGCGAAAATGATGCCGCTCATGTACACGATCTTTTCCGTCAACGGGAAGACGGGACCTGCCATCGCTCCGCTGCGCGTGAAGGAAGGCGAAAAAGTCCGCATCCGCCTCATCAATGCCGGGTATTTGTCGCACAAGCTGAACCTGCAAGGACATGCGTTCCAAATCGTTTCCACGGACGGGCAGCCGCTGCACAATCCGCCGCTCACGAGCGGACAGTTGCTCAACATCGCCCCCGGCGAGCGCTACGATCTCGAATTTGTAGCGAACAACCCGGGAACATGGCTGCTGGAGGAGCGAAGCGACAACCCTGGCGCCAAATCGCTTGCCGTGCCTATCGTCTACGAAGGCTACGAAGCGGCGCAGGCCAAACCGGAGTCGGGTCAACTCCCGGTCATTGATCTCACCCGATACGGCGAAGCGGCCCAAAGCAGCTTTTCGCTGGAGCAGCCGTACGATATCACATACCGAATGGACTTGAACACCGACTCGCGCGACGGGCAGATGGTGTTTACGATCAACGGCCAAACGTTCCCGAACGTCCCTCCGCTGGATGTAAAAAAAGGCGACCGGGTCAAGGTGACCATCGTCAACAACTCGCCGGAGGACGTCCACCCGATGCATTTGCACGGACACTTCTTCCAGGTGCTGAGCAAAAACGGCCAGCCCGTGTCCGGCTCGCCGCTGGTCAAGGACACCTTGAATGTGCTGCCAGGCGAGTCCTACGTCGTCGCCTTTGCGGCTGACAATCCCGGCGAGTGGATGTTCCACTGCCACGACCTGGGGCATGCGGCCAAAGGGATGGTGTCCGAGGTCAAATACGCGGGCTTCCAGCGGGACTTCGTCGTCGATCCGACCGTCGGCAACATGCCGGAGTAACAACATTCGCGCTTGCACCCGCTACGGCAAAAACGAAAACCGCTACGCACAAAAAAGCAGGACGCCATCCATCTGGCTCCTGCCTTTTTGCTTTTTGGAACAGAAACGACGGAAGCGCCGTTTCTTCGCAAAGCGCCGCACGTGCGCCCCGCTGGACTTTTGCACCTAGCCAAAAGCGGTCTTGCCCAAAGCTTGAGCTCGCTTACACAACCTCGCTCGCAAGCGTCTCGCGCCATCGCACGCCTGCGGGAAAGACGCTCTGCACGTGCTTTCGCAACTGTTCGTCTCTCCACAACTCCGGGCTCAGTATGGAGACGATGCCTCTGTCCTCGCGGGTGCGAATCAGGCGGCCAATCCCTTGGCGCAGTCGCAGCAACATGTACGGCAGGTCGACCTCTTCCATCGGCGACGCTGCGCTTTTTCGCTTGGCGGCAAACACCGGATCGTTCGGCGGAAACGGCAGCGACCAGATGATGACGTTCGAGAGAGACGGCCCCGGCACATCCAGCCCTTCCCATAGCGAGACGGCGCACAGGATGCTTTCCTCGTCGTTTTGAAAACAGGAGATCAGGTGGCTGATTTCCGCGTCGCCTTCGTACAAAAAGCGCATCGAGGCACACGCAGGGTACGCTTCCGCCGCGTTTTTGAACTCCCGCATTTCTTCCAGGGAGGAAAACAAAAGCAGCGCGCGTCCCCCGGTTTTTTGCAGCAAGGCGACAGCCAGCTCCATTTTTTCGGCGAACGGCTGCGTACAGGACAGCGGCGGAACGAAAGCTTCCATCTGCTCCGCGTAGTCGTACGGGGAAGCGACGGAAAACGACAAGTAGTCTTCAATGCCCAGGCTGTCCGCGATGTAGGCAAACGAATTTTCTACCGACAAAGTCGCAGACGAGAAAACGATCGGCATGTTTTGCGAGAAAACGCGCTCCCGGAGCACTTCCTGCACCATTTTGGGCATGACGACCAAGGTCGGGCCTGTCCACTCTTCGCTCATCCAGGAAATGACGTGATCGGGCCGCTGGAACAGGCCGAGAGCGAGCTGCATCATTTCCAGATGCTCCTCGACGATCCGCAACTGAAAGTCGTCCAGCGTGTACAGGCCGCTCTCCAGCGCCAGCTCCTCTTCAATCGAGCCAATCAGGCTCGTAAAGCGGTGAATGGCTGCAATCAGTTCGGGATGAAACACGATTTCCTTGCGCGCGGAGCCCGCGACTGGCTTGCTCTCGGCGTTCAAGCGCGAAAACAGTTCCTCGCTCTGGATGATCGCTTCTTCGATGGCGACGGCCAGCGACTCCCTGATCTCTCCTTGCAGCAGCCGCGTAATGATCTCTTCAAAAACGGCGTGGTTCAGCTTGTAGGTCAACGCCTTTTGCGCGGCAGGCTCCAGCAAATGCCCTTCGTCAAAAATGACGGAGCTGTGGCTCGGCAAAAGCGGAAGCTGTCCGCCCCGCTTTCTCGCCTCGTACGTCCAGACGTGCTCCATGTAAAAATCATGCGAACAGATGATGAGATCGGCAGACTTGCGGTAGTGGTCGCGCGACAGCGTCTGTCCGCACCGATGCTGCCTGTCGCAGACAAAGCAGTCCTGGAACGCATCCCAGTTCATCTTCGCCCACTGCTGGTCGTTCAATGCCGCGTAAGCGCTGCGGTCCCCGTACGGATAAAACGACTGGAGCGCTTCGTGCGTGTGCACAAAAGACGGCAGCCCCTCGTAAATTTCCTGGAAAACTTCATCGCCATCCAGTTGGTGACGGGCCTCGTCCAGCTTCCGCAAGCAAATATACTGGTCCGGCGATTTTCCCAGTCGCGCGTCAATCGTCAGGTTGAGGTGCCTGGCCAGCTTGGCGATGTCCCCTTCCGGCTTCACGAGCTGCTCGATCAGCGACTCGTTGGCACAGGCGATGATCGCCGGCTTTCTCATATAGCGGGCATAGCAGACCGCGTACAGCAGGTAGGCGAGCGTTTTGCCCGTCCCGACTCCCGCCTCGGCGAAAATCGTCCGCTTTTCCTGGAAGGCCCGTTCAAGCTGAAACGCCATGTAGATTTGCTCATCGCGGACCTCGAAGCCCGCCTCTGGCAACGTATCGTAAAAAACGTCCGCTACCCAGTCGCTCACCTGCGGGATGAACGGCTGGGCCGGATCGTGGGCAAAAGGATACCGTTCCACTTCAGACCTGCCTCCATTATGGTAAAAGAATCATCGAGCAATGATGCCAAAGTGTAATGATGACATGACTTGTGGAGAAACACAAGACGTCAGGAGCGAAAAAATCGCGATCCGTGGTAAGATGAAAGAGGAACACCGAAGGAAAATGTAGGAGTGAATGCGACAATGGACAAGGTCATGTTTATCGAAATCGGAATGGGGATTGATCTCCACGGGCAAAACGTCACGAAAGCAGCCGTTCGCGCTGTCCAAAACGCGATCCATCACAATTCGATGCCAGGGCTGCGCTCCGTGCTGCCCGGCAACGATATTCACAATATGAAGGTCAACGTCCGCCTCGCTGTGCCAGCCGACCGCGACAAGCTCGATCTGGACACCGTGCGCGCCGAATTGCCGTACGGAGAAGTGTCGTTTGAGGTCGTGGACGGCGGCATGCTGACGTCAAGCGGCGTCGTGATCGCGGAAAAGGATGACAAAAACGATCTGGCTTACGTCGTCATTGCCTCTGTGGAAGTAGGCTACTAGGCTAGGCCGAGCCGGATTGGGCTGGGCTGGGCGACACGAAGGCGGTCAAGCTGCCTAAAGCGAATCGGGATGGTGCTGATAGCGTTCGAGGTCAATCTCCCCTGCCTCGGAGACTGCTACGCCTTCGCCTTCCAGCAGCATTTTTTGCAAATTCATGGAATCGCGGTCCTGCAATCCGATTTTGCCTTTGGCATTGATGACCCGATGCCACGGAAGCTTGTATTTTTGCGACATGGAGTGGAGAATCCGCACAATTTGTCTGGCTCCGCGCGGACTTCCCGCCAAGGCGGCGATCTGTCCGTACGTCATGACGCTGCCCGGCGGGATGCTGGCGATGATTTTTACGGCTCGCTCTGTAAATTCGGTCATTTCCTGCGCTCCTATCTTTCTTGTAAAAAGATGACGTTGAAAAAGGCTTGTGACGGTTTCGCCATCACAAGCCTTTTTTCCTGTTTGCCTGCGCGAACGGCTGGCCCGGCTACAACTAGAACAGCCTTTCCAGTTCGTCTACCAGGCTGCCCACGTAGGCGACAGCGTCGCGGATCGGCTGCGGCTGGGACATGTCCACTCCCGCCTTTTGCATCAGTTCAAGCGGCTTCAAGGTGCCGCCCGCCTTCAATACTTCCAGCCAGCGATCGACGGCTGGCTGTCCTTCCTCTTTGATGCTCGCTGCCATCGCGGTGGAAGCGGTCAAGCCCGCCGCGTACGTGTACGGGTACAGCCCCATGTAGTAGTGCGGCTGGCGCATCCACGTCAAGCTGGCTGCCTCGTCAAGCTCCACGGCGTCTCCCCAGAACTCCGCCAACACTTGCCCTTTCCATTCCGACAGCTTTTTTGCCGTCAGCGGCACGTCGTTTTGCGCCGCCTCGTACACTTTGCGCTGCATGCGGCCTTCCAGCAGGTGCGTCACGAAGTTGTGGTAGTACGTATTCATCAGTTGCAAAATCACCCAGCGCTTGAGGCGCGGATCGTCGGACTGCGCCATGATGTGCTGCCCCAGAAGCAGCTCGTTGATCGTCGACGGCGCTTCGATAAAGTACAAGGACGGACGCGAATTGGTATAGCTTTGCTCGCGGGTCGCCAGCGTGAAATGGCCGCAGTGCCCCAGCTCGTGAGCCAGCGTGAAGGCGCTGCGCATGTTGCCCGACCACGTAATGAGGATGTAGGAGTGGTTGCCGTACGGTGTCGTGCAAAACGCTCCTGTCGATTTGCCCACGTTGTCCACGTAGTCGATCCAGCGTTCGTTCAACGCCTTTTCCATGATTGCGGAGTATTCCGGTCCCATTACTTGCAAAGCAGACTGAATCAGGCGGCCCGCTTCCTCAATCGTAATCGGCGGGCTGAATTCCGGATCAAGCGGCGCCTTCAGGTCGCAGAATTTCAGCTTTTCAAGCCCCAGCTCGCGCGCCTTCAGCTTGGCGTAGCGGCGCATGTGCGGCGCCAGCTCTGTGCCGATGATATCGAGAATGTTGTGGTACATGTCCAGTGTTACTTGCTGCGTGTGCAAGAGCATGTCAGTCACTGTCTCGAAGCCGCGCAGCCTGGACAGCACGGTTTGCTTTTTCACCTCAGTGGCGTACACAGCGGCAAACGAGTTTTGGTAGGCAGCAAGCGTGTTTGAAAACGATTCGTAGGCAGCCCGGCGCAGCGTCGTGTCCGCAGACATTTCGTAGTCGGCTTCAAACAGGGCAAAAGACACCGGGCGCTCTGCTCCGGCCCCGTCCTGCACGGGCGCAAATGACATATCGGACAGCTTCCCGCGCTGGTAGATCGTGTACGGAGCGCCGAATACTTCGCCGAGTGCGGCAAGCGACGCTTCGGTTTCCGCAGACAGCCGATACGGCTTGGTTTCCAGCAGATCGGAAAGGCTTTTGCGGAAAGGCGCAAGACCCGGCTCTTCTTGCAGGAACTTCTCGATCGTGCCGTCCGGCAAGGCCAAAATTTCCGATGGCACAAACGAAAGCTCTGCGTTCAGCCTGGAGACGACGTCCCCGACACGCGCGGAATTTGCCTGATTTTGCGGATTGGTTCCGTCCTCGGATGAGCGCAGGCGAGCATAGGTAGCTGCAAGATTGGCGCGAACCTCGATCGCTTCTTTTGCTTCCAGGCAGGCCAGCAATGTTTCTGCGCCTGTGTGCAGTTGCCCTTTGAAAGCCGTTACGGCCGGCAGTTGGCTGATAATCTCGTCCAGCTCCTGCTCCCACGCTGCTTGACTGGCAAATAAGTCATCCAGGTTCCATGTATATTCCACGGCTACCTGGTCACGCGTCTGTCTCGTCTTCACTGTGTCTGCCTCCTTATGATTCCTACAATAAAATGTTTTCTATTATTCAAGTTTGATTCTCGTTTGAATTTTCCTCCCATTCCAAAAAATAAATAAACGAAAAATGTCGCGAAAACTTCCGTAATCTGTCTGTTTCTGCGCTTTCCAAGGAAATTTTTTCAAAATGACTAGCGAGCCACTCCCGTTGTGCAGGTATAATAGAGAGGTGCTGAACGCAAGTGAAAAGGAGGCTTTCCTATGTCTTTCGAACTTTTGTTTGACCGCTATGCCGATCTCGCTGTAAAAGTCGGCGTCAATGTACAGCCGATGCAAACACTGGTTGTGACTGCTCCGCTCTCCGCTGCTCCGTTCGTGCGCAAGGTGGCGCGCAAAGCGTATGAAGCAGGAGCCAAACACGTACATATCGACTGGACCGATGACGAGCTGACCCGCATGAAATACGACCTCGCGCCGGATGAAGCTTTTGCCGATTACCCGCAGTGGAAGGCAAAAGGGCTGGAGGAGATGGCCGAAAACGGAGCGGCGTTTTTGTACATCAACTCGACCAACCCGGATTTGCTCAAAGGTGTCAAGCTGGAGCGAATCGCGACTGCGAACAAGGCAGCGGGACAAGCGTTGCGGACGTTCCGCAACTACACCATGTCGGACAAGGTAAGCTGGAGCGTAATTGCTGTCCCGTCGCCGGAATGGGCGGCCATGGTGTTTCCTGACTTGCCCGCCGACGAACAGGTGCCTGCCCTGTGGGACGCGATTTTCCGGGCGACGCGCGTGGACACGGACGATCCTGTTCAGGCGTGGCACGAGCATCATGCCACGCTGAACAGCAAAGTAGAGCAACTGAACGCCAAGCAGTACCGCTACCTCCACTACGAGGCGCCGGGCACGCAATTGACCATTGAGCTGCCTGACCGTCACATCTGGATCGGCGGCGGCAGCGTGAACGAAAAAGGCGCGGCGTTCATGGCGAACATGCCGACCGAGGAAGTGTTCACCGCGCCGAAAAAAGACGGCGTGAACGGAACCGTCCGCAGCACGAAACCTTTGAGCTATCACGGCAATGTGATTGAAAATTTCACCTTGACGTTCGAGCAGGGCAAAATCGTCTCGGTCAGCGCGGAAAAGGGCGAAGAAGCCTTGAAGCAACTCGTTGCGACCGATGAAGGCTCGCACTATCTCGGCGAAGTCGCGCTGGTTCCGCACCAGTCTCCGATCTCGTTGTCCAACATCATTTTTTACAACACGCTGTTTGACGAAAACGCCTCGAATCACCTCGCGATCGGCAGCGCCTACTCGGTCAACATCGAAGGCGGCGCAGCGATGAGCCAGGAAGAGCTGGCAGCCCGCGGCATCAATACGAGCCTGGTGCACGTCGACTTCATGATCGGCTCCGCAGAGATGAACATCGACGGCGAGACAGCGGACGGCGTGCGTGAGCCGCTGTTCCGCAACGGCAACTGGGCGTAAGCCAAATGAGCCGAACGGCACGCTTTCAGCCAACCAAAAAGAGGATCAGGCCCTGTCGGGAGCCATGATCCTCTTTTTGGTTGCCTACGCAGGCGTGATGATCGGATACAGCCTGCCTTGCATGGCAAAGGACGCCTTTCCCGTCTCCTCGGAGACGACGATCACCAGCGCGTCGCTCTGCTCGCTCAGGCCCAGGGCGGCGCGGTGCCGTGTCCCGAGCTTTTTTTCGCCGACGGCAATGTGCGACAACGGCAGGACGTTCGCCGCAGAAACGATCTGATTGTCCCGCACGTACACCGCCCCATCGTGCAGCGGACTGCCCGGAAAAAAGATCGACTCCAGGAGCGAATAGCTCAAAACAGCCCCGATGGGAATGCCCGCCTGCAAATGCTCGGCCAGGGAGTCGTCGCGCTCGATGACGATCAGGGCCCCTTGGCGTTTTTCGGCCAAATGCTGCACGGCAATCGTCAAGTCTATGTATTTTTCCGTGTACGGCGCGAGATAGCATTGCAAGTAAAACGAGGCAGCCACTGTCTCCAGCCGGCTAAATCTGCTGCGTATATGGTCGAACGTACCGAGCAAGCAGCCTTCCTCTTGGTCGAGGGCGAGCAGACTTTGCTCCATCGCCTGGGAAATGCTGAGCAGCTCTTGCTTCAGCTCGGCTTTCAAGGAAGATGAATCGCAGTTTACGTGCACGCAGGAAACCTCTCCCTCCTGTGTTCTCGACTACCCGACTGCTCCTTGCCTTGATTGTTCCCCATCCCGTGCGCTTTCATCCTGCTATCCTCTCGCGAAAGAGCCTGGCGCGCCTCGTCGCAAAAGAAAGCGGGTCAGATGGAGGAAAGCGCCCTTTTTCCCAGAAAAACAGGCGGATTACCCTTCCTTATGACGAGCGGATGCAGCGAATAAAGACGCCCGCCGCTTGCAGCGCCTGGCGAATGCTCTCTGCAAATGCAAGCGCGTGCGCACCGTCCCCGTGGATGCAGATCGTGTCCGCGCGAATCGGCACGTCGACGCCTTGCAGCGACTGCACCTTGCCTTCTGTCACCATGCGCACGACCTGGGCTAACGACTCGGCTTCGTCGGCGATCAGCGCGTCTGGCTGCGTCCGCGGCGTCAGCGTGCCATCCGCCTGGTACGTCCGATCTGCAAACACTTCGTGCGCGGTGCACAGCCCGATTTTTTCCCCGGCCCGCGTCAATTCGCTGCCAGCCAGTCCGAACAGAACGAGCTCCGGATTGACCCGGTAAACCGCCTCGGCGATCGCCTCGGCCAGCGCGGGACGCGTCGCTGCCATGTTGTACAAGGCTCCGTGCGGCTTGACGTGCTGCATGACGCCTCCTTCCGCCTGGACGAACGCTTGCAGCGCGCCAATCTGGTAGACGACCAGCTCGTAGGCGTCCTGGGCGGAGATGTCCATGTTGCGGCGGCCGAACCCGACCAGATCGGCCAGTCCGGGATGCGCCCCGATTGCCACCCGGCTCTCGATGGCCAGCTTCACCGTTTTTCGCATCGTGGAAGGGTCGCCCGCATGAAAGCCGCAGGCGATGTTCGCGGAGCTTACATGCTGCAAAATCGCCTGATCGTTGCCCAGTCGATACGCCCCAAAGCTCTCCCCCATGTCACAGTTCAAATCGACAACCTTCATTTGCTCTGCCTCCATCCCGCGTTGATTTGGATTCCCAGCTTGATTTGTTGCAGCTCGGTTTCTTGCTCGTACAGCGCCTGCTGGGCTTTACGCAAAGACACTTCCTGAAACTGCACGCGATCGCCCGGCCGCAACTGCGCCAAAATCGGCAAGTCAACGGTCGCCACATGGCCGATTTTCGGGTAGCCGCCAACCGTTTGCCTGTCCGCGAGCAAAATGATCGGCTGGCCGTTCGGCGGGACCTGGATCGTGCCCGTAGAGACGGCGGCGGAAATCAGTTCCAGCGGCGACTCCAGCGCAAGCTGCGGCCCTTCCAAACGATAGCCCATTCTGTCGGATTGCGCCGCGAGCTGATACGGCGTCGCGAAAAACTGTCGGCGGCTCTCCTCGGAAAAATAGCCGAACTCCGCTCCGCGCATGACCCGGACGACCGCGTCTTTTTGGTACGGAAAAACATGCTGCGGGACAAACCAGTCCATCTCGCCGCAACCAGCGTTTCGCGCTTTGCTTTTCGCTTGCAACTGCTCTGCGAAAAACAGCGCCAGCTCGCTCGGCTTGCCTGGCTCGAGTCGGTCTTTTTCCCGGAGCGTCCTGCCCCATGCCCCGCCAAAGCCCGCCCGGACATTCGTGCTGCGGCTGCCCATGACGAGCGGAACCTCCCAGCCGCCTGCAATGGCGAGGTAGGCGCGACAGCCTTTTTTGGCATGGGCAAACTTCAGCGTGCTGCCTTTTTTCACCCAGACAGGACGGTTGCTGTGGATGCGCACGCCGTCTATAGCAGGCTGCATGTCCGCTCCACACACGGCCAAGAGCGCATCCTGGTGAAACAACAGCACTGGCCCTTTTACCGTCAGCTCCAGAACGGCGGCGTTCGGCTCGTTGCCGACGAGCATGTTTGCCATGCGCATCGCCAGCGTGTCCATCGCCCCGCCGACGATCACCCCGTGCCGCTGGTACCCGTATCGGCCCAAATCTTGAACGGTCGTGTACAAGCCTGGTGATAGGACTTCGATGCTCATGGTCATGGCCCGATCTGCCCCCATTTCCCGTATTGTTCCTCCGAGATCGGACAGAAGCGGACTCTGTCGCCTGCGCGCAGCAAGCTCGGCGGCTGTTCTTCCGGGCGGAACAGGCGCTCCGGTGTCCGGCCAATAATCTGCCAGCCCCCCGGACTCTCAATCGGGTAGACGCCCGTCTGCTCTCCCCCGATTCCGACGCTTCCCGGCGCAATCGCGGTTCGCGGCGACTGCCTGCGCGGGGTGGCAATGCGTTTGTCCAGTCCGCCCAAATACGGAAAGCCAGGAGCAAAGCCGATCATGTGCACGAGATACTCCTGCCCGGAGTGAATGCGGATCAGTTCATCCGGGGTGATGCCGTGATACGCGGCCACATCCAGCAGGTCAGGGCCAAACGCGCCGCCGTAGCAGACGGGAATCTCCACCAGCCGCGGCTTCGTCTGTTCATCCGCGCGAATGTGCACAAGCTGCCCCGCGAGCAGCGCCTTGAACCGCTCGTACGGCATGTCCGCTGCGCGCGGATCGTACCACGCCACCGGATCGTAATACACCGTGACAGACGTGTACCCCGGTACGTATTCGACCATTCCCGGAAGCGGGTGCTCTTCGAAATAGTCGGCGAGCGCCTTTACTTTTTGCTGTGTCGCCTGGTCAATGGCGTCTCCGAGCTTGATGACAATTCCCGAGTCGCCGAGTGGAAAAAACGCGACTTGCTCCAACCTGCTCCCCTCCTATTCCATTTTTGTTCCGATAATCGGTATAATCATTCCGAATTTTAGAGTAAAGGAAAAGAGGAGTTGTCCTCCTCTTCGTATTAGCTGATTTGTCCGCCGCCTTCGACGATGTCTTGCTCCAGGCGCACCGCTGTTTCGATCGCGACTTGCAGTCCTTTGGCGATCGTCTCCACCGACATGCTCGGCTGGCCGGGGTGCTTCGCTGCCTGCTCGGGCAAGTACGGAATGTGGAGAAAGCCGCCGCGGATCGCCGCGTTTTGCTGCGCGAGCGTATGCATCAGTCCGTAAAAAAGGTGGTTGCACACAAACGTTCCTGCCGTTTGGGAAACGGAAGCGGGAATGCCGTTCGCCCTCATTTCCTTGACCATCGCTTTGATCGGCAGCGTGGACCAGTAAGCCGCTGGCCCGCCTTCCACAATCGGGGTGTCGATCGGCTGGTTTCCTTCGTTGTCGGGAATCCGCGCATCGTTAACATTGATCGCCACGCGCTCGACGGTAATGTCCGGCCGGCCGCCAGCCTGTCCAATGCAGAACACGAGATCAGGTTCCGTCTCGCGAATCGCTTGCTGCAAAAGCTCGATGGACTTGCCGAACACCGTTGGCACTTGTCTTGTTTCGATGCGATACCGTTCCGACCGGACGTCAGCCAGTCGCTTGACCGATTCCCACGCCGGGTTGATCGGCTCGCCGCCAAATGGGTCAAAGCCTGTTACCAAAATGGTTTTCATCGTCGCTCTCCCCTGTCCCTGCTATCTGTTTTATGAATCAGCTTCGCCTCGCTCGCCTCCAGCCCAGCGCCGTGGAAATGCGCTCTGCGGCAGCCGTCAAATGGGCGATCAGCGTTGGCAGCCGCTCCTCGGTGAACCGCTCCTGCGGTCCAGCGATGCTGATGCCTGCATGCAGACGACCCATGTGGTCAAAAATGGGCGCTGCGACCGCTACCGTATCGTTTTCCAACTCCGAATAGCTGATCGTGTACCCTTTTTCCCGCGCATCCGCCACTGCTTTGCGCAACTCGTCCCTGTCCGTGATCGTCCCGCGTCCAATCGGCGCAAGCTCCACTTCGCGCAAATACTGCTCTCTTTCCTTTTCTTCCAGAAAAGACAAAATAATTCGCGAACAGGCCCCGGCGTACAGAGGCGATCTGCGCCCGATCTTCGTATAGAGCCGTACCGGGTGTGGCGTATCGAGCTTTTCGATATAGATCGCTTCTTTTCCGTCCCGGACGATGAGATTGACCGCCTCTTCCACTTCGTCCCGCAGGGCGCTCATCACGGGCAAAGCGAGCTGGCGAATATCCAGCCGCTCGGACACCAACTGGCCGAACTGCAAAAACAACAGCCCGAGCGAAAATTTGCCGTCCTCGCCCCTCTGCAAAAAGCCCATTCCTTCGAGCGAGCCGATCATGCGATGGATCGACGTTTTCGGCATGTTCGTCAGCTCGACCATCTCGTTCAAGCTCAATCTGTCGTGGTCGATGAACAGATTGAGCAGCTCCATCGACTTCACGACTGTTTTGTTCTGGTTTTGTATCATGGACTTCTCCATCCTCGCGATCTGGTTGTTTTTGTCCATATTTTATCATTATTGTTGCCAGGAAGAAAAAACAACAGATGGTTTTTGCCTACAGCGAGACGAGATACAAAAGGATGATGTTGAACGCAAGCAAAACGAGCGCTGTCGGGAACTGCACGCGAATGACGTGGTTTTTGTCTTTCAAGTCGAGCAGCGCGGCGGGCACGATGTTGAAGTTCGCTGCCATCGGCGTCATGAGCGTGCCGCAGTAGCCCGCGAACATCCCGATTGCCGCCAGATGGTTCGCATCGACGCCGAACTGGCCGATCAATAGCGGAATGGCGATGCCCGCCGTCATGACCGGGAAAGCCGCGAACGCGTTGCCCATAATCATCGTGAACAGCGCCATGCCTACGCAGTAGGCGAAGACGACCCAGAACAAGGAATGCGTCGGAATAACGTGCGCAACCAGATCAGAGACGACCGTCCCGACACCTGCGCTGGTAAAAATCGTTCCGAGCGTAGCCAGCATCTGCGGCAGCACAGCCGCCCAACTGATCGCTTCCAGCAAGCGCCGCGATTCTTTGACAGGTGTCAACGGGTTGCTTTTGGTCAGCGCCATCCCGACGAGCAGCGAGATCAACGTCGCAAGCCCCAGCGAGACGAGCGTAATGTTTTTCTGGTCGAGCACGAACAGCTCGCCGATTTTCACGTCCTTGAAGCCGAGACTGCCGACAATCGTCAACAGCGGAATCAACAGCGCTGGCACGAACAGCCAGTTGCCCAGCCGCTGGCGGTTCTGCCTGCGCTCCTCAGCGGAGGCTTCGCCGTAGCTTCCCACCTTCAAGCCGCCCAAGCCGACGATCAGCACCATCACAATGACTAAAAGTCCCATGGCAAAAGGCGGGATGATACTGCCGAGCAGCAAGGAAATCCCGTAGAGCGCATAAAAAAGGCCAGAGGTGAAGCGGCGCGGATTTTTCTTGTCCACAAACGTAAACAGGCTGCCGCCAAGCGCAATCAAACCGAGAAATACATAGATCGCTTCCATCGAAATCCACATCGGTTATTCCCCCTTGCCTGTCGATGTGTGCTTGCTGTTGCGCTGTCCCAGCCGTCGGTCCAGCTTGCGGTCGAGCAAAATCAGGCGGATGCTGTGCACGACGAACGCGGCAATCGCGGTCGGAATGGCCCACATCGCCATTTGCAGCGGATCGGACGGAATGTTGTTCTGGTCGAAAAAGCCTTTCATCAATAAAATTGCGCCAATCGCGATAAAGACGTCCTCGCCAAAAAACACGCCGATGTTGTCGGCCGCTGCAGAGTGCGCGCGAATATTTTGCCGCACGTCGTCGGGGAGGTCTTTGCCGTACTTCGCCTCCGCCGCTCCTTCTGCCATCGGCGCGACGAGCGGCCGCACCATTTGCGCATGGCCGCCGATCGAGGTCAGGCCAAACACGGCAGCGACCTCGCGGATAAAAAAGTAGACGTTAATGATGCGGCCTGCCGTGGCGGCCTTGATTTTGGAGACGAGCGCTTCTGCCTGTTCGCGCAGTCCAAAGCGCTCCAATAGCCCGATGACGGGCAAGGTGGCGATAAAAATCGCCATGTAGCGGTTCGTTGTAAACGCCTTGCCAAATTGCTCGATGATCTCATACAGCGGCTGCTTGGCGAGCAGTCCGGTGGCAAGCCCCGCGACCGTCACCACCAGGAGCGGGTTGAGCCGCACGATGAAGCCGATAATCACGATTGCAACACCAATCAAAACCATGTTGGTAGTCTCCTCTCAAATGAGCGCTAATCTAAAGCGGGCGCTTGCGGATGAGGCCGATGCGAATGGTGCCATCTGCCTCGTGCTCCCGGATTTCCTCTATTGCTACTTTCCGATTTTTCATCCAGTCGGCAATTGCCTGGTGGACCACATGGTGGGCGTGTCGGCACGCTTGCAATTCTTTGCCATACACCGTCTCGTCGTTGACCTCTGTCATCAGGTCGGCTGTCACCCACTCCGGGAAACGCTCGATCAGATCATGAGAGTTGCGGTTAATCGGGCTGTCCCGCGTGTAGGCAATGCTTCCGTTCGACAGCTCAA
The DNA here is from genome assembly GCF_000470975.2 of Brevibacillus sp. NSP2.1. Classification (NCBI taxonomy): domain Bacteria; kingdom Bacillati; phylum Bacillota; class Bacilli; order Caryophanales; family Paenibacillaceae; genus Brevibacillus; species Brevibacillus sp. NSP2.1. Next base: position 3,054,755 of record NZ_CP048274.1, read on the forward strand.
TCGGAAAATGCTGCGGGTCAAAGTCATGGCCCCATCTGCGGTATGTGGCGAGCCAATCGACGTTGTCCTGCGCGACAGCCGCGTCCTGGTGCAGCGAAGCGGTGAGGGCTGCGCGCAGCGAAGTGTAGGCTTCGCGCTGCTCGGGGGTCGCCTCTGTCAGCGCGCGCCAGATCGTGTACATCCGCGCGCTCGGAATCCAGTACGAAACCGGGAAGCGCGGCGGGCTGTTGTAGCCGCTGAACGGCTGAATCCATTCGTGCGACGGAATCCCGTGGTCGTCGAGCACGATGTCAGGCGCCCAGCGCTCCCATACTTTCGGATAAATCCGGCTCTCGCCAAACGGCACGCCGCTTTGAAACCGATACTTGGCAAATTCCAGTCCGCATGCGTTGTAGCGGGCGGCGTGGTGCTTCCAGCACGGGTTGTCCTGCGCAAGCTGCGCGTGCAGCGCGGCTCCGTCGACGTTTTCCAGCGGGATGATGACGAGGTTGACCGCCTCCAGGACAGAAGGATCGTCTGCAAGCTGGGCGATCATTTGCAAAGCGGCGTTCGTGCTCGATACTTCGTTGGCGTGGTGCCTTGCGTTGATGAAAAACGTCGGCCTGTACAGCGCGTGCTTGGCCGTGCTCGTCGCAAAGCTGTGCTGCGCTTTTCGGGCGAACAGCTCGACGGCCCAAATCCAGCGGCCGCTCAGCGAAAAATCGAGCGGCACGACCTGTCCGGGCACTTGCTCGCGGTGTTGTGCGAGCCACTGCTCCACGTCCTCGCCTGTGAAAACGTCCTCCCAGAGCGACTTTCCCTTGGAAGCTTCTGTAGTAGCCTGCTGCGCGATTGGCTGCTGGTCGGCAGGCTGCGCTTGTGATTGCGCCATGGAAAAGCCCAGCCATGCCTGGCACTGCTCTCTCAGCGTGGCGTCCGCAATCCCTTCGAGCGTAACCGACCAGTCGGTTTCTTTGCGGCAAAGCCCGGTCGCTACCGCATCCCGAAACGGCATCCCCGCAAACGGGCGGATGACCGTCGCCGCGCCGCTCGCGTCGACCGCCGTGATCGCATGCTCCGTCGGAAAGGCGTACAAAGCGATCCGCGCCCACGGCTTGCCGCCCTGTTCGACGTGCATGAACGGCACGATTCCGCCAGGTGCGTCCCACTCCGGGTCCCCGACCTTTTTCCCGTGGTTGTGCATGGCGTGCAACGTGTAAAAGTAAATATCTTCGTGCAGCGCTTCCAGGACGGAGCTGTTCTCCTCCAGATGCGGCAGCTTTTTCTCCACGGCATCCATCCCGACATGGCATTCCAGCCGGGAAAACTTCGGCACGCCAGGATTGCCCCCTACCTGCCGGAAAATCATCGGCAGCACCTGCTCCTGGTACCATTGCCAAAAGCGATACGGATTGGTTGCAAACGGTTTCCTCGCAAGCTCGTTTTGCGTCTGCGCTTCCTTTACCCGGACGCCTGCAAACGGAACGAGCACACGACCGCGCTGCGGCTGATCCGGCATGTACGGCCTGCTCTCTGCCCAGCCTTCCCAGCTCCAGTCGGCAAGCACCTCTTTCGACTCGGCAAAAGCACACACGGAAAACATCGGAGCGGCAGAATCTTCTGCAAGCTGCAGGTGAATGCGTTCGAGCGGAAGCGACAGGCTGTCGGCCAAAATCGCATCAAACGGATACAGCTCCTGCAAAAAGCGGTGAACCAGGTCGAAGTGCTTGTCCGCTGGCCGAAACGCCCTCGCCCGCAGTTCGACGCTGTGCACGTCTTTGAGCTGGACGATTTGCGGCAACACCTCCTGCATGGCCCAGTTCAGCCCCGACTTGTTTGCGTCGCGAAACGCGAACCAGACTTCGACGCCGTAGCGCTCCCTGCATTGCCCGGCCAGCTTTTTCGCCCACGCCGCAAACGTCTGCTCGCTCGCCGTGGTCGTCACTTCGATCTCCAAAGCGGCTCCCCCGGAATGTTCGGCATGCTTTTGCACAACGGCCAACAAATAGTCTTCCATCTCTGCTAATTCGCCCGGATCGCTCCACTCCGCCGTCCAGACAGGCAGCTCTTCCGTAACCGCAAGCGGCACGGGGCCACCCGCTCGTCCACCGCCGCCCACATACTGCTCCCATACTTCTGTGGGGCGGGCCAAATGCTCCGGTACTTCCAGGCGCGCGATCTCTGTGCGCTCCCGCAGCGAAAACGTTTGCAAGCCAAGAGACGCGCGCAACGACAAATCTTGGCTGTCGCTCTTTAAGGCGAACAACCGCTGGCGCCAGCCGAAATGCTGTCCTGCGGAAAGCGGCGCAAATCCGTCTGCGAGCAGCTCGCGCACAAAACCGACCAGATGCAAAGCATCGCTCTCGATCCGCAACTGCTTGCCGTCCTCGGAAAGCTCCATACGGCTCTCTCCATGAGCAGCCGGGGCCGTTTTTGTTTCGAAGACAATCTCAAACCGCCCCGCCTCGTTTTCTTCCCCTGCACACCGCGTCACAGGCGTGCGCACATAGCCCGCAGACAAGGCGAGGCGCGCGCCAAGCTCCACGGCCGCCACCGTCTTCTCCAGCGAGCCATCCGGCATGGACAACAACACGTCCAGCGTCGGCAGCAGCTCCCCGTCGTTTTGCTCGTACAGCCCTTCTGTCGTAAACAGTTCGTGCAGCGAAAAAGTCCGGGAGCGGTTGTTGCCTGGAATGGTCGCCGTCTTTTCGGCGGTCAACGGAGCCGCCGGTTTTGGCGCAATCAAAATCGCGCGCTGATGGCCGAAGCCCGCCTGCTCTATTGCATCTTGCCTGTACTCCCCGGATACGAGCGCGCGTGCCGAAAGCAACGTCATTTGCGGCGATGTGCCTGTAATGACGAGAATCGACTCGTCTTCGCCCTCGCTCACATACAGAATGCCTGCCTCTTTTTCGCCGTTGTCCCGCAGCTTGTGCAGAGCGAGTAGCGCCGCTTTGCGTTCGCCCAAAACCGAAGCAAGCCATGCCTGCTCGTACCCTACGACGATCCGCAAAGTACGCGGCTTGTCCCCCTGTACCGGGAGAGCCTGTTCATCGAGCTGATCGAAAATGAACAAGTGCTCAAAAATCGGCAGCGGCAAGTCGGTCAGGTGCAAACCGATCCGACTGGCCAGCTCTGCCATCGCGGCAGATTCCCAGCTCGTGCGCTCGGACGGAACCGTGATTTTCGAGACGATTCCGTCAGGGGCGCTGCTCCCTTTGCTGGCCCGAAAAAAGCCGTTCGTACTCCACAGCTCGTCTATCCTCACCTTGCCTCACCCGTCTTTCTCATTTTGTTCCGAATTTCGGAACTACTATTTCATATTCAGTAAACAAATCATAAATTCATAATGCTTAAAAATCAATAGATCATTTTCAAGTTTCAGAAAAGATAATCAGTTAGGAATGGCAGACACGCAGAAAAAAGCAAGCATCTGCTGCTTGCCTGTCCTGTTTGCGCCTGACTGGCCTATCCGGCCACGCTCGCCGTTAATGAATATTTTTTTTCTTGAACCGCCCTCCCGATACGTCGTGAATATGGCCGATCGCGAGAAACGCGGATGCGTCGATCTCCTCCACGATTGATTTGAGCTTGGCTTCCTCCAGCCGGGTGATGACACAGAAAATGACTTTTTTGTCGTCCCCGGAGTAGCCGCCCTCTCCGCGCAAATACGTAATCCCCCGTCCCAGCCTGGCAGACAGCGCGTCCCCGATTTCGTTCGGATAGTCGCTAATAATCCAGACCGAGCGCGATTGTTCGAGGCCGACCATCGTCAAGTCGATCATTTTGTACGCGATATAGTAGGCAATCAGCGAGTACATCGCCCGGTCCCAGCCAAAGATGAAGCCCGCGCTGCCGAGGATGAAAATATTGAAAATCATTACGACTTCCCCGACGGAAAACGGACTTTTGCGCGTCAGCAAAATCGCGACGATCTCGGTGCCGTCCAACGACCCGCCTGCGCGAATCACCAGTCCGACGCCAATCCCGATAATGATGCCGCCAAAGACGGCAGACAGCAGCAAATCGTCGGTCAAGCTGGGAACGTGGTGCAAAAAATTCGTCCCGAGCGACATGACGGCTACCCCAAACAGCGTGGAGATCGCGAACGTTTTCCCGATCTGCTTGTAGCCGACCAACAAAAACGGCAAGTTGAACAGAAAGAGGAAAATCCCCAGCTTGATTCCGGTCAGGTGTGACATCATGATCGACAGACCTGTGACCCCGCCGTCGATGATCTTGTTCGGCACGAGAAAAATTTCCAGGCCGACGGCAACCATCAGCGCTCCGACGATAATCGCAAGCGCCCTTGTGACGATTCTTCGCTTTTTGGCCCGCTTATGGGTAATCGGACCCGTTTTTGCGGCTTCCATCAAAATCATCCTTACCCGTTTTTTTCTTTTCTGCATTCAGCTTTCCCCGCTTGCTCCAAAAATAGCCAGCCTGCTTTCAGCGGCTAGTAAGTCCTGCGGCTGGCTGTATATACGCCCGCTTTCTGACATACGTGTTAGCGAAGGACCTTTTCGCGATCAAACCGTTTGGAGAAGAGGTGTGTTGGCATGGCTCCCTATCCCTCGCTCGGAAAAAGCCCGATCGATCAACTGTTTCTCGCGTACACAGGCTACAGCATCGGCACGGACGGCACTCCGCACTACCAGTTTTGGGAGTGCACCGACTTTTTGCCCTTGCTCTTCCATACCGATCCGGTGACCGGATTGGCGGACGGCGGCATGTTCACCGATTTTCTGTTTTTGGCGCTCGGGATTTTGAATCCGTCGGGGGAAGGCCGCTTTTTGGCGCGCAGCGACAAGGCTCCCGCTGGCTGGAACGAATGGCTGCGCTACATGGATGAGCTGTTCCTTGGCGACCGGAATCTCGACGCGCTCTGCCAGGCGGTGCGTTGCTCGCCGCTGTCGCGCACGAATGTGTGGGTGGCCCTGCCTTACCCGAATCCGCAGCAGTTTGGCGACGACGCCTACCGGATCGAGGCGGTCATCGAGTGGATGTGCCTGTTTCTTACGAGGTGGGCCAAAAAGCCGTGGGACGATTGCCTCTGCCTAAAAGGCTTCTACTGGCTACAGGAAAGTCTGTACTTCCAAGGGCCCAAGCACGACGACCGCCAAGTCATCCGGGCGGTCAACGACGCGATCCACGGCTGCACGCACGCCGGACGGATGCTTCGGAGCATCTGGATTCCGTATCAACAGGCGGCTGGCTGGAACGAGTGGGCACAGCTTGGCTTCGACCTCGCTTTTTTGCAACCGAACTACTACTTCAACCCGAAAAAAAGCGTGGATGCTTCCGCCGCCGCAAGCGAGGCAGCCGGAATGGGCGTCGAAATCGAGTTTGACCTCGGAGTCACCTACGATCGGGAAAAACGCGAGCGGCTGCTGGCGTACTTGCGGGCCGGAGCTTCCGGCGGGACAGACGGGCATGGCAATGCTTTCGGGCCTTTTCAATACGACGCGCCGCTCGCCTGGTACACGGGCGGCTGGTTTTTCGGCAAAAACGGGCGCAAGCAGGCGCTCGTCAGCTTGTACCAGTCAGGCGATCCGCTTTACGACGAGCTTTTCTCCTTTTTAAACGGAATCGCGCCGCCGTAACGATTCTTGCTTTTTCCATTCCCCGACTTTTGCGTTATAATGGAGGGATGACACTTCGTTCGGAGGACCAGAACACATGTTGCAAAGAGAGTTGACACGGGAACAGGCAGTAGCGGCTGGAGAGCAAGTCCTGCAAGGAATGGAGAGTGCGATCATCGAGCGTGGCTATTCGTACTTTTCCGATGGGGTTGTCTTTAATACACGCGTCGAAAACAACCGCATCCTGTGCAGCGATGTGCAAGGCACCCAGGTGTACCACGTCCAACTCGACCTGGAAGATGTGCAGGACAGCACCTGTACCTGTCCGTACACCCGTCTTTGCAAGCATATCGCCGCTACTTTTTTTCAGATGTACAGCGTCTTCGAAAACCCGCGCCACTTTTTATCCAGGGCGCAGCAACCGCGTCGGGTGAGCTTCACTCCCGCCATGCTCATCCCGAGCTATCGGCCAGTGGCAAGCGATTTGCACGGGAATGAGGCCGCCCCCGTTTCCTCCCCGCTGACCGCAGCCAGCTCCGTTTCCGACTGGTGGGCGTTTTTCGAAAGCTGGACGCGCAATTTGTTATCCGCGATGGAATCGTACCGCGCTTCCTCCGAAATGTTTTCCAGCTACCAAAACGTCCAGTCCGTCGCCGCGGGATGGCCACGGGAACGGGCCCAGTTGTTTCACATCCACGCCAATTTGTTTCACCTGCAAAAGTTGCAGCAATACGTCAAGAGCTACCGCCAGTCCAACTGGTATCCGGACTTGGCGCAGACGGCGGAACGGCTGCTCGAGCAGTTGGAGGGGGCCATCTACTTTGCCGATCGCCAGGCATTGTGGGCCGACCATCGCCCGGCGCTCGCTGAAACGGTGACGATCATCCAAAAATGGAAGGAAAACGACACGTCCTCCCTCTACTGGGTCTACGCCTATCGCATGATCTGGTGGTCGCTGCTCACCGACCCGGACTGGATCAAACAAGAGGTGGCGGAGCTGGAACAAGCCATGCAGACGTCGAATGCGCCCGCAGCCGAAAGCGAAAAATACCGCCTGCTGCGCGCCCACTTTTCAGTCATGGAAAACGAGGACGCGCTCGCCCTGCAAGTCTGGAAGCCGATTCGCCGCTTGCCTTTAAGTTTTTACTTGCCCTACATGAAAGCTTTCGCCCGCAATCAGGAGTGGCAGCGCTTTCTGTTTTGGACGGAGGCGCTGACCGAGTTGATCGGGTCGGCGGAGGCCGCACAATATCGCTTGGTCATCGCCATCTGGCAAGAAGCGATGAAGCAGGTCGGCCGCTCCGACGAGTGCGGAGCCATGCTGAAAAACTTCCTGCCGAGCAGCTATTCCGAGTACGCCCTGCATTTGTACGAGGAAAAGCAGTTCAAGCAATGGGTCGATTTGCAAATGTCCTATCAGGTGCCGCTTGCCGACATCTCGTCTGTGCACCTGAAAGAAATCGAGGACGCCGATCCGTCCTTGCTGTATCCGTACTATGTGCGCGAGATCAACCGCCTGATCCGCGAGCGCAACCGCCCCGCCTACAAAGAGGCGATCAAGCTGTTGAAAAAAGCGCGGGCCACTTACGCCAAGGCCGAGCAGGAGTCCGACTGGGAGCGCTTCGTGGACAAACTGTCCGCCAAGCACAACCGCCTGCGGGCATTTCAGGAGGAGCTAAGGAGAGGAAATCTGAACCTATGAACACTGTTACAACCATGGTGCTAACCGCAAAGCTTCTGGCAGACGGCCAGTTCCTTATTGCGGGAGCAGACCCAAGCGGGCAGGCGCTCGACCCGGATGAGCTCGCCGGAGCGCTTTTTGCCTGGGATGAAGCCTCCTACTACGGCACGTTCGTGGAAAAAAACGAGCAAGGCTTGCTGCTCGGCCCGACAGAGGCGCTGGCCTTTTTCGCCTCGCCGCCGTGGCTTTTGCACCGGGCTTATTCCGTCGACAAGCGTTTTCTGGAATATCAGGGCGTCGCCGTGTTCCTGCAAAAAACGCTGGCCGCAGGCGCCATCGTCCCAGACTTTGCCGCATGGAAGCAAGGACGATTCGGCTGGAGGGCGAAGCAGGCCCCGGCTTCGTTTGCGCCCTACGGCAACAGGTGGCTTTCGCATGTGTTGGAGGAAGCTGTCCACGCCTTTGGTGAGGTCGGCCGCGCCTGGGATCAGCTCACTGCCCAGTTTCCGGCGCTGCACGTCATGGGCGACAAGCTGTCCGTCCATTTGCAGGAGACGGAATGGCTGCAATCGATTGGCTGGCTGCCGGATGTGACGCCGTTTCGCACCTGTTTGCAAATTGTCGAGCCTGCGCACGCCGCCAGCGAATGGCTGCTCCAGGTTTATTTGCAGGATCGGGAAGAACCGGATCGGCTGTTTGTGATCGAGCCGCATCAGTTCGGCGCTCCAGACGCGCACACCGCGCGCATCCCTCTGGAATGGAAAGAGCACTGGCGGCGTTTTCAAAGCGACCTGGCCAAATGCCGCGACATTTTCCCTTGGCAAACGTCCGGCGCTGACGAACCGGACGGGCTGCGCACCCAGCTTACCAATGAGGAAGCGTGGCTTTTCCTGACGTCCTGCAGCCTGCAGCTCGTCCAGGCTGGCATTCACGTCTTTTTGCCGGCGTGGTGGGAGCAGGTGCGCAGAGTCAGACCGAAGCTCCGGGCGAAAGTCTCTTCCTCTGTCGGGGCGAGCAGACAGTCTTTTTTGGGCATTTCGCAGGTCATGGATTTCGAGTGGAAGCTCGCGCTCGGTCCTGTCGAGCTGAGCGAGGAAGAGTTTGCGCAGTTGATCCGCCAGAAGCAGCGGCTGCTGAAAATCAGGGGGCATTGGGTGCAGCTCACGCCTGACCTGTTCGCCGAGCTGCAGGAAGCGCTGAAAAAAACGAACGCAAAAAACGGCATGACCTTGCGCGACGTGATGAGCATGCACCTGACCGCAAATGTCGAAGCCGAAGAACCAGCGGACGACGACGATCTCGCTGAACCTTACCCGCTGACGGTGGAAGTCCAGCTCAACGCGCATTTGCTGGAGCTGATGCACCGCCTGCAGGAAACGAAGCACATCCCGATTTTGCCGCAGCCGGACACGTTTTGCGGCACGCTGCGCAACTACCAGTTGGAAGGAAGCTCGTGGATGCTGTTTTTGCGCCAGTTCGGTCTGGGAGCGTGTCTCGCCGACGACATGGGCCTTGGGAAAACCGTGCAGTTTATCACCTACTTGCTGCATGTGAAGGCGACAAAAACCGCCCAGTCCCCTTCGCTGCTCATCTGTCCCACCTCCGTCATCGGCAACTGGCAAAAGGAGCTGCAGCGGTTCGCCCCTTCGCTCAACGTGTTCATTCATTACGGGAATACCCGTCCGAAAAAAGAAGATTTTGCTCCGGCCATCGAGGGGGTCGATTTGGTCATTACGTCCTATGCGCTGTCCCACCTCGACGAACAGGAGCTGTCCTCCATCACCTGGAATACGATCTGTCTGGACGAGGCGCAAAACATTAAAAACGCCTATACGAAGCAAGCGTCCGCCGTCCGTGACCTGAAGGCGTGGCACCGGATCGCGCTCACCGGAACGCCGATCGAAAACCGCCTGAGCGAGCTTTGGTCGATTTTTGACTTCCTCAATCCCGGCTACTTGGGCAGCCTCGGCGACTTTACCCAGCGTTTCGTCCTGCCGATCGAGCGCGACCGCGACCAGGCGCTGATCCAGACGGTGCAACGGCTCATTCAGCCGTTCCTGCTGCGCCGCACCAAGACGGACCCGGCGATTCAGCTCGACTTGCCGGAGAAAAACGAAAGCAAGGAATACGTGCCGTTGACCGCCGAGCAAGGCGCGCTCTACGAAACCGCGATCCAGGACATGTTCGCCCGGATGGAAAACGTCTCCGCCATGGAACGGCGCGGCCTCATCCTCACGACATTGACGCGGCTCAAGCAGCTTTGCGACCATCCCGCGTTGATCTTAAACGAGATCACTACGGCGGATGAAGCAAGCCGCTCGCACAAGCTGGAGCGACTGCTGGAACTGGTCGAGGAAATTCGACAAAAAAAGGAGCGCTGCCTGATCTTTACGCAATACATTGAGATGGGCAACCTGCTCCAGCGCGTGCTGACGCGCGAAGGCTACGGCCCCGTTTACTTTTTGAACGGCGCCACCAAAAAAGAAAAACGGGACGAGATGATCGCCCGTTTTCAGGATGCCTCCCTCCCGGATGAGGAGCGCGGCGCCATTTTCATTCTGTCCCTGCGCGCAGGCGGCACAGGTTTGAACTTGACGGAAGCGAACCACGTCATTCACGTCGATCGCTGGTGGAACCCCGCCGTGGAAAACCAGGCAACCGACCGGGCGCACCGCATCGGTCAGCGGCGGAACGTGCAGGTGTACAAATTCATTTCGCTCGGCACCATCGAGGAACGGATTGACGAAATGATGGAGCGCAAACTCTCGCTCAGCCAACAGATCGTCGGCAGCGGGGAAGGCTGGATTACCGAGTTGTCGACGGCCGAGCTTCGCGAGCTGTTCGCCCTGCGCCACGACTGGAGCAATACGAAAGGATAGTGTCAGATGGAGCCTGTGAAGGAAACCAAGCCCTCTTCTCCCCCGGCTACAGAACACGAGAGCAAAGACTTGCCCGAAGCGTGGAAACGCTTTTTACAGGCAGTCCAAAGCCAGTTCTCCGCACAAAAGCCGCCATCCGCCAAATAAACCACGCCAAAAAGTCCGATCCGCCTCGCCAGCCGATCGGACTTTTTTTTGTTGCTGTCGCCGCAGCGCGTCAAGCGGTATCCGTCGGCCTGTTCAGCGGCAAATACACTTCGACCTTCGTTCCCTGGTTGGGGGCGCTGGAAAAATGGATGTACCCGTCATGGTACTGAATAATTTTATAAGTAATCATTAGGCCAAGCCCCGTCCCTTTTTCCTTCGTGCTGTAAAAAGGCTCCCCGAGCCGCTTCAATCGCTCTTCGGACATGCCGCAGCCTTTGTCCACAATCTGGATCATGACCTGATCGTGCCCCGAGCGCAGCGCCCGGATGCGTATCGTCCCCCCGTCCGGCATGGACTCCACGGCATTGGAGAGCAAGTGGATGAACACTTGCCTGATCTGGCTTTGATCGCACCACAGACACGTCTCTTCGACATCGTCGATCTCGAGCACCATCTGATGTGCCGGCGCTTCCTCCTGCGCGACCTGCGTGACGCTGCGCAGCAGTTGCGCCAGATTTTGCGACTCAAACTGGTGGGACCTTTGCTGGGTCAAAAAGACAAATTCGCGCAAAATGCTTTCGAGCTGGTGAAACTCGGCGAGCATGATATCAAAGTATTCGCTTTTCCACTGGTCGCGCCGCAGCAACTGCACGAAGCCTTTGATCGAGGTCACCGGGTTTCGGATTTCATGTGCGACTCCTGCTGCGAGCTGCCCGACGACGTCGATCTTGTCCATTTTGCGCAAAAATTCCTCTGCCTGCACCTGCGCCGTACTGTTGCGGATGATGAAGACGATCTGCTCCACCTCGGCCTGCTCGTTTTGCACAGGCGTTCCTTTTGTTTCCAAAATCAGCTTGCTGCCATTGCGGTGCTGGCAGGAAAAGGTAACCGCCCTGGGAAGCTTCCACTCCATAATTTCCTGAAACGTCTGCCAGACGCGTTTGAGCTGTTCGCTCGGCAAAATGGTTTGCAGATGCTGATGCAAAAACACCTCCGGGGATACCTCCAAGACGGTGTGAACGGACGGCGACACGTATGTAACATATCCATGGCAATCAATGACCACGATCATATCCGAAATGTTTTCCGCAATCAGCCTGTATTTCGCTTCGCTTACCCGCTGGGCTTCCTCCGCTTTTTTCAGTTCCGTGATGTCGACACAGGAAGCGATCACTTCCTTCACCCGCCCATCCCGGAAGATCGGGCGCATGACAGCCAGGTAGCAAACGCCGTTGACGACGCCCTCATAGGTGACGTTTTCTTCGCCGCCCCAGGCCCGCTCGTAATGCTCTGTCTTGCGCAGCGCTTCCTTGCGGGGCAAGATGTCGCACAACTCGTTCCCTACGACCTGCTCCGGCGTCAAGCCGATCCGGTAGATCAACTCCCCCGCGCAAAACGTATGGATAAACCGCTCGTCCTGCTTGCGAAATGTAAACGTCATTCCTTGCTGATTGCGCAGCACCTCGCGCAAACAGTTGTGGTTCTCGCCCGCTCCCTGCTTTGCGCGCGCTGGCGCATCGGCAAACGCCTTGCCCTGTGAGCTCATCTTCGCGACAAGCCCCTCTGCCAGCAGCGGCTCGCAAAAGTAATTTCCTTGGGCAAGGTCGCACAGAAGCTCCCCCAACAACTCTGCTTGCTCGCGACTCTCGACTCCTGCAGCCGTCGCCTGCAGGCCCATTGTCTGCGCGATCGCCAATGCGGTTTTGAGCGCAGCCTCTTGCGCAGCGTCGGTCAGCGCTTGCTGGATCAAGGTTGAATCGAGCTTGAGCTTGTCTACAGGAACACGCGATAAATACGGGATTGAAACCGGATCTTTTCCGAACTCGTCCAGACTCACCTGCACACCGAGCTGCTTGAGCTGGGCGAGGACGCCAATCGTACGCTCCATATCGCCCCCGGCCAATTCCGTTATTTCCAGCTCCAAATAGCGCGGCGGCAACTGGATTTCCCGCAAAATCGTCTGGATCGTATCCCCGAATACGACAGACTCGAAAGCATGCGCGGACAGGTTGACCGATACGACCAGCGGCCCGAAGCCGATGTCGATCCATTCCTTTCATTGCGTGCACGCGGCTCGCAGGACCCATTCCTCCAACAAATGAATCACGCCGCTTTTTTTGGCAAGCAGCAGCAATGTCTGTTGCGGCAAAAGTCCCCACTTTTCATGATGCCAGCGAACCAGGGCCTCGACCCCCGTCATCCCTGTTGTTCGCAAATCGAAAAAAGGCTGGTAATAGAGTGTGAGCTGCTGGTTCACAATAGCTTGAAACAGATCTTCATCGGTCTGATTCAGCTCATCCTGGTCGATTGTTTGAATACGAACCACGTCCCTCATAAAGTTTGTCATCAAACGGGACAGCGACAGCAAGTCCCACAATTCCGAACTATTCTGACACTTCCTCTCTTTCTACTTTATAGGAAGAATGCACCCCCTGTCCAGAGAAGGAAAAAGCACACCCCCCTCTCCTGGCTGGAGGGGGGTGAACTCATGCCTGCAGCGCCGCCTGGCGACGGGCTGCGCGCTCGTCTTCCTTCAGCCGTGGACAGGTGTAGCAGTACTGTCCATCCCCGGTTTGATAGTACAGGCAGCATTGATTTTTCAGGCGCACCTGCTTGTTCGGGTCGCGCATGTCCTCCACCCAGCGCACTTTGACCGCGAACGGATTTTTGGGCAGCCCGAAGCACTCCCCGTCCAGTTCGTCGCAAAGCGCCGCGTAATCGTCGCGCAGCCGTTGGCGGATCGCCTCTTCCCGAGCCTCCTGGACGAAAGTATCGAGATAATAGTTAAATCTCGTCGGCAGTTGGCCCCAAATCATTTTCAGCGGATTGCCAGTCGCATCAGCCAGCACCTGGAACAACGGCCGGAGCGTATGTCCGTAAAACTGCCGATACTGCTCGGCGCGCCAGGCAGAACGCGCTGTGCTTGTGCTCGGACCCTCCGCCTTGTGCCACTCGTCCACGACGAAAGAGAACTGGACGTAGCCATCCTCGTCGTACAGCTCAATCGTCAACTGGTCGAGCGGTATGCGAATCGCTACGTTCCATACAGACAGCGCGTACTGCAAGCCGAGCGCGAGCCCAGACAGCCAACTGGCCGCATAAGTGCCGACAGGCTTTTGGTCATGTGCCTTGATAAGCGGCGCGTACGTCTGCACCAACTGTTCCGCATGTCTGGCTTTTAGCAGATCGCTTGCCTTGATCGAGAGCAGCGCGTCTGTTCGGTGCGTAGTCGTCAGGTGAAACTGTTCCGCCAAAAACGGTTCATTCCATGTTTGCAAGACTCTCTCCCCCGTTTTTTGATTGAAAAGCTCGCTTCCAAAACGCCTCCGCCAGCACAAGGACGGGCGCTAGCTGGAAAAAGCGTTTTGCGGCTGCTCCAGATACGAGCCGAACTGCGCCTGATACAGCCGGCTGTAGATGCCATCCTGTGCCAGCAGTTGCTCATGGTTCCCCTGTTCGGTAATGCCCTGCTCTGTCACGACGACGATGCGATCCGCGTTTTTGATCGTCGCCAGCCTGTGCGCGATCACCAGCGTGGTGCGCCCTTGCGACAGCTCCGCGAGCGACTGCTGAATCGCCGCTTCCGTCTCCGTATCGAGAGCGGACGTCGCTTCGTCCAAAATCAGGATCGGCGGGTTTTTCAAAAACATCCGGGCAATCGCGAGCCGCTGCTTTTGTCCGCCAGACAGCTTCACCCCGCGCTCCCCGATAATCGTATCAAGCCCTGTCGGCTGCGCACGGATAAAGTCTTCCAGCTTGGCCCGGCGCGCCGCTTGCCAAATCTCTTCTTCTGTTGCGTGCTGCTTGCCATAAGAGATATTTTCCCGAATGGTGCCGGAGAACAAAAACACGTCCTGCTGCACGATCCCGATCTGGCTGCGCAGCGAAGCCAGCGTCATGTTGCGAATATCCAGTCCGTCAATCGTGATGCTGCCTCCGTCAATCTCGTAAAACCGCGGCAGCAGGCTGCACAGCGTCGTTTTCCCCGCGCCGGACGGACCGACAAAGGCAATCGTCTCTCCCGCGCGTATGCGCAAATCAATGTTTTGCAAAACGCGCGAGCCTTGCTCGTACCCGAACGAGACGCCTTTGTACTCGATATCGCCCTTCAGCGCCTCTACCTTGACCGCATCCGGAGCGTCTGCGATGTCTGGCGCCGTATCCATAATTTCTATGTAGCGCTTGAAGCCGGCAATGCCTTTCGGATAACTTTCGATAATCGCGTTGATCTTTTCCAGCGGACGGAAAAAGACGTTCGTCAACAGCAGGAAGGCGACGAACTCCCCGTAGGTGAGAGAGCCTTCGATGACAAACCAACTGCCGCAGATCAGCACGAACAAAATAACGAGCCGCATCAGAATATAGCTGACCGAGGCGTTCTGGGCCATGATTTTGTAGGACAACAGCTTGGTCAGACGAAAACGCTGGTTGTTTTCCGCAAAGCGCTTGTTTTCAAAGCTCTCGTTGGCAAACGCCTGCACGACGCGCATGCCGCCGACATTGTCCTCGACGCGCGCATTGAAATCCGCCATGTCTTCGTACGTAGTTCATTCCCGCATTGATGGCATAAAGCGCAAGCAGCCCAAGACAGGCCCAGACAATCAGCTCCCAGTCTTTGCTCGGCAGAAGCTGATCGACTACCATGTTTACCGCGAGCGGAAATCCCAGCTCCAGAACAGCCACGAAGATCGCACAGGTGAAATCGAGTACGAACAATCCACGATAAGGCCGGTAGTAAGAAAAAAATCTGCGAAGCATCGCAGCAGCACCTCCTTTTTCATTGACAAGCTACATGACACAGCTCCTCACGCTTTTTTTGAAAATCATTTTCATTATAGCTGGATTGGTTGGCAAGATCGATCATCATTTTGCAAAAGAACGCGTCCCTTGCAGTTTGCAGCACGGCTCGTCCCGCTTGCGGCTGCAAAAGGCCACCCCTTTCTGTTTGGACAGATCACGGCCTCTTTTGCCAATATACTTTCGGTCCGCAAAGGGGCACGGCGAATCGCCATAGACTGGACAATCGCCTCCTGTGAAAAAAACGCGATCCTCATCTTCATGGCACAGCTTCCGCATTTCGTCGGAGCTTCGGGGACCATGTACGCGATGCTGGCGGGCACGCTTGCACTCCACCAGCTATTATGAGGGAAACAGGTGAAAACGTGTACGCGATTTCCGGGCAACTGTTTTTCGGTACGATGACGCACTTTGTCGAGCAATTCGATGTTCCAAACGATCTCGGCCAGATTGTCATTGATTTTTCCCGCTCGCATGTCTGGGATATGTCAGCCGTAACCGCCATCTCCAAAGTAGTCGCCAAATACCGCGATGCCGATAAATTCGTGCTCATCACGGGATTGAATGAAGAAAGCAAACAGCTTGTAGATCGGCTTGGAATCACGGTTCCTGCCGGGCATTGACAGACAGCAACTCCCCCTTTTCGCTCCGTCAAAAGGGGTTTTTGTATGCGCCAGACGCGTTGCTTGTGCCCGTTTCGTTTTTTCCTTATTTCATTTTTGCAATAGTACGATCACATTTCTTTATTGGTCAGCGCCAAAAACCAGTGCTAGAATAATCAATATCAAATTTCCGGCTTTTCTACTGCAAAGGTTGTGAACAGAAAGATGGAGTTTTCATGGAAGCGTAATTTGTTTGTGTTATGGGTCGGCGTCTTCTTCTGCAGCACAGCCTACTCGATCTCCATACCATTCTTGCCCATCTTCCTCCATACATCTTTGGGTGTTCACGAGCATTTGGAAGCCTGGTCTGGTATCTCGTTTGGCATTACCTTTTTGGCAAGCGCCCTGATCTCGCCGTACTGGGGTTCGCTCGCCGACAAATACGGGCGAAAACCGATGTTGATCCGATCCGGTTTTAGCCTGGCTTTGTTGTACTTCCTGACTTACTTTATTACAGATCCTTACCTTTTCCTGGTGCTGCGCGTGTTTCAGGGGCTGCTCGCCGGCTACGTGCCTGCCGCGATCGCGCTGGTAGCGACGAATACACCGGAAAAAAACGTCGGGTACGCTCTCGGGGTGATGGCAACCTCTGGAGCCACGGGCGGGATTGTCGGGCCGCTCGTCGGCGGGGTAGTCAGTCACCTCTGGGGAAACGCAGAGGCTTTTCTTTTCTCCGGCTGTGTCGTGCTCGTAGCGGCGCTGATCGCGACCTTCCTCGTCAAAGAGACAAACATGAACCGCTCCGGCAGCCGCTCCAACGTGCGGGAAGACTTGCGGGCTGCCATCGCCAACCGCTCGCTCATGACGATTCTCGGCCTCAGCCTGATGGTCACGATCTCCGTCATGCTCTTGGAACCGCTGTTGACCGTCTACGTGTTGCAGCTCGGGGCCTCGCAGCAGGAAGCCTCGCTCAGCGCCGGGATCATTTTCGCTGCCGTCGGTATTGCCACCGTGATCGCCGCTCCGCAATGGGGAAAACTCGGCGGCAAGGTCGGCTACACGAAAATTTTGTTCATCGGCTTGCTCGGCGGCGCCTTCGGCAACCTGCTGCAATTTTTCTTCACCAACCTGTACGGCTTCGGGGTTTTGCGCTTCGCCTACGGCCTGTTTTTCGCGGCGGTTTACCCTTCGATTAACGCGATGATCGTCAAAGTGACCGAACCCGAGTTTCGCGGCAGAGCCTTCAGCCTGAACCAGTCCGCCAACCAGCTCGCGACGATGCTCGGCCCTGTGCTCGGCGGCGTGCTCGGTGGCGCCATCCCGATCCGCTACGTGTTCATTATCAACGGAATCGCCCTGCTCGCTACCGCCATCCTGATTCGCTCGAAAAAACCGGGCCTGGCCGGGAAGCAAGCCCAACAGCAGTCTTCCGATCCGCAACTGGCTGCGAAATAACGCAGCGCACGCCCAAAAACAAAACTCCCTTTCGCTTCGTCAGACAACGCTTGCCTGGCGGTGGCAAAAGGGAGTTTCTCGTATGGACGATGCCGCTTTTTTCCTGCTTTACTTTTGCTGCAGCGCTACTTTTAACCCGAGCAAAATGTAGACAGACCCGATCATTTTGCCGCTCCAACGACCGATCCAGGAGATGCGTCTGACGAGATGCCCCAGCGGCCGCACAGAGAGGGCGATCAGCGACGTGTAGAAGAAGCCGAGAATGGAAAAAATCAGGCCCAACACAACAAACTGCATCACGGACGCTCCCCGCTCCGGGTGGACGAACTGCGGCAAAAACGCCAGAAAGAACAAAGCCGTCTTCGGGTTCAGCACTTCCGCGATGATCGCTTGCACATACGCCTTCCCCGGCGGCAGCGGCGATACTTTTGGCAACTCGGGGTCTGTCGGTTTCTCCAGCAGCGCCCTTATCCCCAGGTAGATGAGATAGGCGGCCCCGGCGAATTTGACAAGCTGGAACGCCCAGGCGGATGTCATCAAGATCGCCGACAAGCCGACAGCGGCAAAAATCGTATGGATGAAGTCGCCTGTCGCGATTCCAAGCCCCGCCATGATTCCCGCACGTCTGCCGCCCTGAACGGTGCGTGTCGCCGTCAGTAGCACGGCAGGGCCGGGAATTAAAAACAGGCCGATCACGACAGCCAAAAACGTGCTCAACGTCGCCAGATCAAACATGTTCTCCTCTCCTTCTTCTCTTGTTTGTCTATGGATGCTCCCATTATAGCGCGCCCTGGCATTCGTGGCGACAAGATCATGTCCGGGCCTCGTCCCCGCCCGGAAAGCGCACCGTGACCGTCGTTCCTTTGCCCAGGCTGCTTTCCAGCGCGATCTGTCCGCCGTGCGCCTCCACGATGCCTTTGGCAATCGTCAGCCCGAGGCCAGCCCCTCCGCGCTCTCTCGCCCGCGAGCGGTCCCCCCGGTAAAAACGCGCAAAAACGTGCGGCAAATCGTCCGGGGCGATGCCTGCGCCGTTGTCGCGCACCTGCAGCTTAACATGTCCGCCCGCTTTTTCGATCGTCACACAGATCGTTCCGTCGGGCGGCGTATGTTTGCACGCGTTTGCCAGCAAGTTTGCCACGACTTGCGCGATTCTTTGCCGATCGCCTGTCATCCAGGCGTCTTTTGGTCCTTCCAACTGAAAGCGAATCTGGTTGCGCGCAAAAGCGACGTGCATCGCTTCGCTGACTTCCTCGGCGACATCCCGCAAATTCACCTGCTCGCGCCGCATCGGCAGGGCGCCTGCCTCGACCTGAATCACCTGATCGAGATCGTTCACGAGCCGGATCAGACGGAGAACTTCGGCGCGCGTGCTCTCCAAATGCTTAGGCGTCGCCTCCCAGATGCCGTCGATCATCCCTTCTGTCTGGGCCAGCAAGGTGTTGAGCGGCGTACGCAGTTCGTGCGCAATATCTGCGGTCAGCCGTTTGCGCAACTCCTCCTGTTCGTGCAGGCTCGTCACCAGGTTGTTAAAGGCGACGACCAGCGCGGCAATTTCGTCTTGCCGTTCCGGTACAGGCACGCGCACTTGCAGATCGCCCTGCGCGACCTTTTGCGCCGCCGCACTCACCTGCACGACAGGCCGAACCATCGTGCGGGCCAGCGGAATGCACAGCACGACGACGATCACAAGCAAAACCGCCATCGTCCACAGCGCGGTATTTTTATGCGCCCATTGAAAATGGCCTTCCAAAGCCATGTACGCATTTTCGTCATCGTGGCTGATGACAAGCTGCCCGATTTTTCGACCGCCGTCATAAAGCGGAATCGTTTCGGTTGCGCGCTCGGCATGTTCGGCGTGCGTGGCGTGCTCGCCCTCCCGTCCAGCGCCCGGCGCTTGCCCCCATTCGCCCAGCTTTTCCCCCCGCGCGTCGTGCAGCGCAATGTGCAGGCCGAGCACAGACGAGACGGCCTCCAGTTGCAAAAAAGCGGATTGGTCCCACGCCTGGCTGGCGCGGTAGGAGGCGAGCGCCACCTGGGAAATTTCTTCGTTGTGCTGGCTTTTCACCTCGTTTGCGTACATCATGAAATGCTCGTCCATTTCCTTGATCGCAAGCCATGTCGTAATCAGTACGGCACCGACGCCCATCGCCATAAAGGCGAGCGCCAGCTTCATCCATATGCGCTTCATCGCAAACCTCATTTCCTCACCGGGACGTCAAACCGATAGCCCAGTCCGTACACCGTCTTGATGTAGACAGGCTGCTTCGGATCGTCCTCGATTTTTTGCCGCAAATTTTTGACATGCGTATCAATCGTGCGGTCGTAGCCTTCGAAGTCGTAGCCGAGAACTTCGCGCACCAGCTCGTCTCTGCTCCACGTCCGACCGGGATGGCGGGCCAGCGTCGTGAGCAGCCGGTATTCGTTCGGGGTGACGTCGAGCGCGACCTTGTTTTTGAGAATTTTTTTGTCGCGAATCGAAATCGTGAGCTGGCCTGCCTCGAACTCGTCGCAGAGCGCCGAATAGTCGCCGGAGCGCCGCATGACGGCCCGCACGCGCGCCACCAGCTCGCGCGGACTGAACGGCTTCATCAAGTAATCATCCGCCCCGATTTCCAGCCCATAAATCCGGTCAGCCTCCTGACTCTTGGCGGTGAGCATCAGAATCGGGACGCGGGAATGCTTGCGGATGCGCTGGCAAACTTCTTCACCGCTGACGTCCGGGAGCATCAAATCGAGAATAATGCAGTCGACGGCCGCCGAGCTGGCTATCTGGATAGCCTCCCCGCCTGTCATCGCCGTCAGCACGTGATAGCCGTCTTTTTGCAGATAGGAAGATAAAATCTCCAAAATTTTGTGTTCATCGTCTACCAGCAAAATCGTAGACATGTCCTGGCCTCCTTTTGCCCCTTATTCCGACTGGCTGGCCTGTCCCTTCCCGCGCTTCCAGAACAGCAGGAAAACAAGCGCGCCTGCTGCAAGCGCGATCACCAGCCTGAGCTTGTTTTCGCCAAAGTAGACGAGATCGTGCCCGACGAATGTCTCAAACACCATCGAAGGAATTTTGCCCACGAGTGTCGCGAGAAGAAAATCGGCGAACGTCATGTTCGTCATCGCCGCCCCGAGATTGATTACCCCCGAAGGGAGCAGCGGATTGAGCCGCAGCAAGACGACGGCGAGCCCTTTTCGCACCCTGGTCGCCCCGTTAATCGCCGCTACCCATTGGAACGACGCCAGCTTTTTGCGCCGATCGGCTTTTCGAATGACATAGCGGTACAAGAAAAAAGCGATGCCCGCACCGAGCACCTCCCCTGTGAGGGAAAGGAAAAAACCTCCGTACAAGCCAAATACAACGGCATTGGCCGCAGACAAAAAAATGGACGGCAGGACGCCTGCCACGCTGATGGCGATATTCAACAAGATGCTGCCGATTACTCCCAGCATTCCCCACGAGCGAATCCATTCTGCCAAGCCTTCTATATTCGTCAATCCATCCATGTTCGCTTGCGGACTCCCCTCTGTTGCCTGTTCCTTTAAGCCTATACGAAAATTGTGAAGAAATCATGGAAAAAAACAAACAATCGCTCCCGTTCTCTGGAAGCGACTGTTTGCGGAAGGCGGCAATAGCGCCTTATTTCTGCTCGATGGCCACGTAAATATCGACTTGCGCCTGATTCGGGTCGGCGCAGCGCACGCCGTCGTAGCGCTCAAAATCCGAGACGAACGTCCGCTTGACGCCTGACTCCTGCGCCCACGCCCAGATGCGCGCCCACGCCTCCTGAATGATCTCGACCATCGGGCCGACTCTGGTTGTAAAGACCGCATATGTAGCTGCCGGGATCGTTTTCACGGTCAGCTCGGCAGACAGCTCGCCCCCCGCTTCCACCTCAACGCCAACGAGCAACGAGTACGCTCCCTGTTCATCGCTTGCGTAATCCGAGTAGACGCCATAGACGACTCCCGGCTCTTTTTGCCCGGGCGTACGCGCCGGATACCCTTGCTCGTAATAGCGGTGCCACAAAGGCCCGATTTTCCCGTTTGCTCCGCATTCAGCCTCGTTCGTGGTCCGAATTTTCAGACCAGCTACACGCATTTCCCCCAGTTGGACGATCGTCGGATTCATCTGTTTGCACGCTCCTGTTCAAAGAATGGATTACATGCCTAGTATAGCTATCCTACCTTGACACCTGTCTGTCAACGTTTCTGGTCTGTCTCGTAGCATGCCAACATTTTTTTCGCCGTATCCGCGATCCGCTGGCGGATGAAATCCGGCGCCAGCACCTGCACGCTGTCGCCGTAGCTGAGCAGCATGCCTGTCAGCCACTCATCGTCTGCCATCGTCGTGCGGACAGTCATCTCGCCGTTTGGCGCGGTTTCAATCGTTTGCGGATCAAACATGTCTCGTACCCGGACGTGGACACGCGGTGCGCAGCGATACTTCAAAGCGGTCGGCCAGCTCGCGAGCGCTCATCCGGCGTTTGTTCAACAGCATCATGACAATCGCCAGCAATCGTTCTACTTTCAACTCTCGTTCCACCTTTTGGCGGCTCCGCTACCGGAGCTTTCTTACGTGTAAAAAGGAGAATCCGCAGCAAAAAATCCATGCTGCAAATTCTCCTTTGTTCGTTTCTTTCCACTTGAAAACTAGACTAGACGCCCATACGTCTGCGCTGGTTGTTCGGCTTTTTCGTCAACTGGCTTTTCATCGACTGGTTTTTCGCCTTCTGGTTCACAGGGTTGTTCGCTTGGGCCTGTGCCTGCTTCTTTTCCGCCAATTTGCGCTTCATCGCTTCCTGCAGGCTGATTTTTGGCTTTTCCGCTTTTGTTTCCAGTTCGTTTTGGTTTGGCTCCGTCATGCGTAGCAACTCCTCATAGAAATTGGTTATCTTCTATGTATTCTAGTGCAAGACGGGAGGATGTGCCAGTAGGAATCTAACTGTTTTGGGCGCGGAGTTGCATATATTTGACTCCGCTCGCCTGGTGCTTCAAAATGTCCTCCAGCAGCTCTGCGAGATAGGCTCCCGCTTCAATCGGCAAAGTCCCGCCCCGATGAATATTAGAAATAACCGTTCGATCTGATTCTACCGTATGGGCGTCCGGTTTGTAAATCATGTAAGCACTGAGACTTTCTGCCGTCGCAAGCCCCGGCCTTTCCCCGATCAGGGAGATGACTACTTTGCAATTGACGATTTTGGCGACCTGGTCCTGAATCCACACCCGTCCCTTGTGAATGAACACCGGCTTGCCCACGCTGATGTTGCGCATCGCCAATCCTTGCTGCAGGGCGGGCAGCAAATCCGGAATCGTCGCCTCGCAGGCAGACGTGCTCAGTCCGTCGGAGATGACGATCTGCACGTCTTTGCCTTTGTCGCCGTGCTGCTCCAGCCATCTGACCGACTCGTCGGACAGCAGCCGCCCCGAGTCGAGGTTCATCAAATATTCCTGCATGCTCGTCGCCCGCGAATGCAGCTCCGGGAGTTGCAGCCGCTGCAGCCATTCCGGGCTGATCGTTTTCATGACCGCATCGTGTGCCGCCGCCTGGTCGATGCGAAACTGCAAATAGCTCGTCGTCTTCATTCTGGTCCCTGCGCGGCCGATCCCGATGCGCGCCGGCGTTCTCGCCATCGCCCGCTCCAATGCTTCCAGATTGTGCGGATTTTCTACGCCGCGCACCTTTTGCTCGGGAAAGTGAATCACTTCCCCCGTCTTTTTGGAAAGCTCATCCATGACCCGCTGGATCAGGTCATCCATGTTGATCTGTTTCATCGTGTGTGCCCTCCCCGCTCGTTAGTCGAAAACCGATAAATCGCCTGCCCGCTCTGTCAGCCGTCCGTTTTCCATCAGTCCCATTTTTTCCAGCCATTTTTCAAATTCGCGCAACGGGCGCAGGCCCAAAAGCTCGCGGTAGCTGGCATCGTCGTGGTAGCTCGTATCCTGATAGCTCAGCATGACGTCGTCGCCGCCGGGCACGCCCATGTAAAAATTCGCTCCGGCAAGCGTCGTCAGCATCCCGGCAATTTCCTGGTCGTTTTGGTCCGCGTACATGTGGTTCGTGTAGGTAGGGGCAATTCCCATCGGCAAACCGTGCAGCTTGCCCATGAACAAATCCTCCAGGTCGGCACGGATCATCTGTCTGCCGTCGTACAGCGTTTCCGGCCCGATGAACCCGGAGACGTTGTTGACCATGAACGGCTTCCAGTGGCGGCAAAAGCCGTACGTACGCGCCTCCAGCGTCTGCATGTCCACGCCTTCGTGCGAGTCCAGCGACACCTCCGAGCCTTGCCCGGTTTCAAAGTACATCACGTTCGGCCCCGAAGCCGTGCCTTTTCGCAGCATCAACTCCATCGCTTCGTCCAGCAAATCTTTGGAGACGCCAAACGCTTCATTCGCCCGCTGCGAGCCAGCCAGGCTCTGGAACATCAAGGAGATCGGCGCTCCGCCGCGCAATGCTTGCATCTGGGTGGTAATGTGGGCGAGGACGCAGTTTTGCGTCGGGATCTCCCATTTTTGCATGAAATCGTGGGACATCTTGAGCAGTTTGGTAACGCTTTCAACCGAGTCGTTGTTCGGGTTGATCCCGATGACGGCATCGCCGGAGCCGTAGGACAGACCTTCCTTCATCGAAGCGAGAATGCCCTCCGGATCGTCAATCGGGTGGTTCGGCTGGCACCGGAACGCCAGTCTGCCCGGCTCGCCGATGAGCGTGTTGCAGTACGCCTGGTGCCTCATTTTTTGCGAAGCCATCACCAGGTCAATGCTCGACATCAGCTTGGCGGTCGCGGCAATCATTTCACTGGTCAAGCCGCGGCTGATCCGGGTAAGCTCCGGCATGCCTGTCGAAAAGAACAAAATGTACTCGCGCAGCTCCCCGACCGTCCAGTTTTTGATTTCGTTGTAGATCGACAAATTCAAATCGTCGTAAATGATGCGGGTGACTTCGTCTTTTTCGTACGGAATCACCGGATTTTCGTAGATGTCCTTGAGCTGCATCTCGCTCAGGACGACTTTGGCCGCCATCCGCTCCAGTGCGGAGTTGGCTGCAATTTTGCTCATCTGGTCGCCAGACTTCTCTTCGCTCGCTTTCGCCAATACATCGCGAACGGATTTGAACTGGTAATGTTCTTTACGGATGACGCATGCCAATTTCATCTCGCTTCACTCGCTTTCTTTGGTAGGGCTTCCTTGCTTTCCTGCCCGCCCGGCACAATGGGAGCGAAAACGGTCATCCTGCTTTTTCGCGTTTCTCCCCGGAAAAAACTCGTGCGGGACCAGCTCGTCGTTGAGCAATCGCGGCCATGCAGATGATGTGACCCAAAATTTGCCTGGTGGGGATAGAACCGGTAGTTGTTCGAGCGCTCCTTTGCGCTTTTTTTCTCGCTCTTATACGTCAAAAAGACGCTTGAAAAAGGAGACGGCAGTCCGTCTTCGTTCAAGCGCCATTGCTTTTGTTGCGATTCACTTTTCCAGCGAACTTTGTTTTTCCAACAGGATCGTCTCTACTGCGGGCAGCAGATCTTCCTCCATGACGGGCTTGACCAGGTAGGCGCAGACGCCTTTTGTCTTCGCTTTCGCTACCAAGTCTTTTTGACTGTACGCCGTCAGCAGCAAAATGGAAGCGTCCGATTGCCCTTTGATAATCCCGGTAGCCGTCAATCCATCCATGACGGGCATTTTTACATCCATGATGATGAGGTGCGGGTCCCACAGTTGCGTCAGAGAAACGGCTTCTTCGCCGTTTTTCCCGTCAGCCACAACGTTGTAGCCTTGTTCCTGCAACATCTCGACCAGGTCCATTCGCGTGATGGGGTCGTCGTCTATGATGATAATTCGATAACGATGACGCAATACTCCACCTCCCATCAAAGAGAATGGACGTGCCAACTGCTCACCAAAATGTCAAGCTTGCACCGACGCCGTTGTCGGCTTTTTCGCAGCTTTTTGAATACTTTTATTATATCCATTATTTTTCGCCATTTCTAGCCTGAATCCTGTCCGCTGTTCCCGGCTTCTCTCGCAGGAGAAGCCAGGCGGACGAAGCGTGTTTTGCGTCATCGTCTGCCGCCCTTTTGCCCTTTTTGGATACGGGAACTCGCGTGTCCTGCCCCTTGTCCCGCTCCTGTACTGTACACTGCGTTTTCTTCGGCTCACCTTCACCTGGACGAGCCATGGCAGATGGCTTACCGGGCTTGCTCCGTCATTTTTTCCCGCAAGTCCGTGACCAGCTCGTGCATCGTTACGCTCTGCAAAATCGCTTCCATCGCATGCTGCGCGCGATGCAAAATCAGCTCCAGGACGAACTGGATATTGGCTCCGACCGGACAGGCAGGGTTCGGCTGCTCGTGGATGTGAAAAAGCTGGCCTTCCTCCACGACCTCGACGGCGCGATATACGTCCAGCAATGTGATTTGCTCCAGCTCTTTCGCAAGCGTTGCGCCGCCCGCCCCGGCCCGGACGTGTACAAGCCCTGCTTTTTTCAGTTGTCCGAGCACGCGGCGGATAATAACCGGATTGGTGTTCACGCTGCCGGCGATCCATTCCGATGTATGGTGAGCATTTGCATCAATGGAGAGCAGAGATAAAATATGAACCGCAATCGAGAAACGGCTGCTGATTTTCATGTCGGTCACCCTTTCGTTGTAATGATTATAGTTACATCCCTGTTTGGAAGTCAAGTTAACCGTTCCGTCACATTTCCGCCTGTGGCGCATTTGTGAATTCTACTATAATTTACGTTGTTATCAGATTCCATATTTTCAATGGGGAGTGTTGCCTGCATGATGCATCCACAGATTGATGTCTCACCAGCAACGGCCTTACTCGATGTACCTGTCCATATTACACTAAGCGGTTTTATGCCGCATCAATTAATCACGCTTCATGCCACCATGACGAACGGTTTGCCGGGCGGAGAGATGTCGGCCTCTTCCCATGCCATTTTCCAGGCAGACGAGAACGGCTTTGTCGATCTTGTGTCCCAGGCGCCTCTGTTCGGCACGTACGAAGGCATTGACCCCATGGGACTGTTCTGGTCGATGAACGTGCAGACGCTCCGCTATTACAGCTCCTATTCCCTCGAAGACTTTCAGTTTACCCCACGCTCCACAGAGATTCACCTGACGGCAGAGGTGAAACAAAAGCCTGTCGCCAAGGCTGTCGTCAAGCGCATCTTCGTCTCACGCGACGTTTCCATCCAAAAAGTCAGGGAGGACGGCTTGGTCGGCCTCTTTTTCAGCAAGCCACATCTTGAGCCGCGTCCTGCCGTGCTCGTGCTCGGCGGCAGCGAAGGCGGGATCGGTTCCTGCTCCCAGTTTGCCGCCCTGTTCGCCTCCCACGGCTATCCGGCGCTGGCGCTCGCCTATTTTCAATGCGATGACTTGCCGACAGACATCCAGCAAATTCCGATCGAATATGTACAGCGCGCCGTCCAGTGGCTGAAACGGCAGTCTACGGTGCATCCCGGGCAAATCGCCGTTTTCGGCCGCTCCAAAGGCGCCGAGCTGGCGCTGGTCACCGCGTCGCTCGAACCGGACATCCGCGCTGTCATCGCGTCCAGCCCCAGCTCCACGGTCAACATCGGCACAGACCGGGCGTTCACGGACGCGGAAACGTTTTCGCCGCAGTCCTCCTGGTCGTTTCGCGGAGAACCGCTCCCGTTTGTCACCTGGACCGAGGCGCAATGCCAGGAGTCCCGCGAACGGCTGGATTCCGGCCGGCGCATCGACCAAATCCACAAAGCGGCCTGGCGTGCCTGCGAGTGGCTCGAAGACGCAGAAATTCCTGTGGAAAAGATCAACGGCCCGATTCTGTTGCTGTCTGCCGACGACGATCACTGGTGGCCCGCCGCCGAGCATTGCGAGCGGATGGTCGAACGTTTGAAAGCCAACCAGTTTGCCCACCCCGTCGTTCATCTGCGCTACGCGGATACGGGGCACAGCATTCGTTTTCCGTATATCCCCACCACGCGGACGCAACTGAACGGCGGAACGCCGAAAAACAATGCGCACGCTTCGGAGCATTCGTGGCAGGAGGTGTTGGGGTTTTTGGAGCGGAGTTTTTCATAAGAAGCCTGGGCGAACTGCACCGATGAGCCTTGCCAGTAAAGGAAAGGCAAGGCTCTCTCGCCTCCAAAGTGATCGGCCGATCTCGCAGGTGAGCTTTGCCGCTTTTCGAAACAAGCTTCTTGAGTTTCGCTATAGTAGAATTACTTTACTATCAGCCAGCGCTCGGAGCCAAACAGGAAATTTTTCGGAAAGAAAGCAAGTGATCCTTGGTGGGAAAAGCTAGGATGGATGTCCCTGCCAGACCATTTCCCCAATGAATGAAAGAAGGCCCCATTCGCACGAGGAAAGAGGCCATGATTTTGAAAAGACTGCCTCCGACTCCGCTGCCAGTCTCCTCGTCTTTCTATTATTTTTCCCAATCGATTGGACGTCATCCCGATGCGCTTTTCGTAAAGATGTCGTTTTGCGAAAACCCGCAAGTGGAGGGAGAGCGTCCCCCTGTAAGGATAATCTCCTGACTTCGCCGACATTCTTGACGTGGATTGGCTCCTACTCTGTTCCTTGCAATCTTTTTGTATCAATATGCTTGTATTTGTCTTGATTCCCCTCAATTTCTCCATCGCTTGGCCCCAGTTGAAACCACTCTTTTCCATCATACAAGGTGTAATTGTAGGTCACATTTGGTTCATCCTTGAACACGGCATCCACCGAGTAGGTAGGCATTTTGGAATATTTTGCTTTTATTTCCAGCATGTCTGATTCCTTGTAATGATTTGTTGCCACGAGATAGTGCAGCATTTCCTTTTCTAAGTTGTATAGCTTGAATTGAATATATCCATGTTCCCAGCATGTGCGACAGTCAGCGCGCTGCCGTTTCAGCCAAAACGAACGCCTTTCGTTTCTGTTGAAAATCCGAAGTCACCCCCATCCAAAAACTTCCCCCGCCCAAACAGGTAAAGCCTACTTCCATGCCGAAGTAGGCTTTATACCTTCGATTGATTGAGAAAGGATGAAGAAGCAAATGGACTGCATTTTTTGCAAAATCGTAAACGGGGATATTCCTTCCAAAAAAGTGTACGAGGACGAGCATGTGCTGGCTTTTCACGACATTAACCCTGTCGCACCCGTACATGTCCTGATGATCCCGAAAAAGCATATCCAGTCGGTCATGGCCATCGAGCCTGAGGACAAGGAGCTGATCGGCCACCTGCATCTGTCGTTGCAAAAGGTAGCCGAAATCATGGGAGTAACCGAGCCAGGCTTCCGCGTCGTGACAAACATCGGACAGCATGGGCAGCAAACGGTTTTCCATCTGCACTACCACCTCATTGGCGGCAGACAGTTGGAGTGGAAGTTCTAGCGTTAGACAAAACCTAAACGTTTCCTTGCGAGACGATGTGGCGGGCAATCCCTTCTCCATGAAATCTGCCGTTTTCGATGAAAATGGCATTGGCGTGGTGGCCCGCCGCAATCACTCCCGCTATGTAGAGGCCGGGAACGTTCGTCTCCATCGTCTCCGGATCGTGCTGCGGAACGCCCGTCTCCTCATCGGTGTGCACCCCGAGCGAATGCAGAAACGTCCGGTCAGGCCGATAGCCGATCAGGGCAAACACGTGGTCGTTTGCAAGCGTGACCTGCCCTTCCGCTGTGTTGACGTGGATGGCGCGCTCTTCAATCGAAGCGACAGTGGCTCCGAAAAACATCTGGATGCGCCCTTTTTTGACCAGGCTCTCGAAGACAGGCCGGGTCCACGCCTTCACTTTGTCGGACAGCTCGGTTCTGCGGCAAATCACCGTCACCTGCGCCCCCGCCCGTTCCAGCTCCATCGCGGCATCGACAGCAGAGTTGTTTCCGCCGACGATGGCGACTTTCAATCCCGCGTATGGGTGCGCTTCCTTGTAAAAGGACGAGACTTTCGGCAAGTCTTCGCCTGGCACGTTCAACCGGTTCGGATTGTCAAAGTAGCCGGTGGCAATGACCAGCTTCTTCGCCTGATACAGATGCGTCTTGGCAAAGCGGTCTGTCGTCGCAACCTGAAAGCCATCCTCCGTCCGCTTCGCTTCGGTCACCGTTTCGTAAACATGAACCCGCAGATTTTCGCGGGAAGCTACCAGCCGATAGTAATTGAGCGCTTCCTGTCTCGTCGGCTTTTCGTTGGCGGTGGCAAAAGGAATGCCGCCAATCTCCAGCAAATCCGGTGTGCTGTGGAACACCATGTACGTCGGATAGCGATATATCGAATGTACGAGCGATCCTTTTTCGATGACGAGCGGATCGAGTCCCGCTCTTTTGCAGGCGATCGCTGCCGCCAGACCACAAGGACCTCCGCCGATAATCAGTACGTCTTCCATTTCTCTTCCGCCTCGCTTTTTGTTTCTCTCACGTTTCAATCTTATCATACCATATTGGAATTCCCCCCCAATCATTTTCCGTGTTTGCTTTGCATACCCGTTCCGTCCCCTTGCCTGCTTGACCGCACCGCCATGATCGAAAAAGCTTCACCCAACCTAGTATGGCTTGGCACATTCGAAAAGCTTGCCTCACCTACTCCATCGTTCTCTTGTCATACTTTTCCGACCTGATATCCAACACTCTTTCGTTGATCTTGATGTGTGTCCCGTCCAGCCATTCCCCCACTCTTACCAAAAAATGACCAATGAAAGATTGGTTCTGCCTCCTTATACTGGATGTATGATGAAAAAACAAAACATACATATTTGGTTGGTTTCTCTGGCATTTCTGACATACTGCCTCACGCTGGCCGTCGGGGTTCCCGCGTCCACGGCATCTACGAACAGCCTGAAGGATATTGCCAACAGCTACGCCAAAGAGCAAATTCGCTCCTTGCAGAAGGCAGGCGTGATCGCGGGGGATGAAAACGGGTACTTCCATCCGACGCGGCCGGTGACGCGCGCCGAGTTCGTCGCGATGCTCACGCGGACGCTCGGCATCCAGCCTGTGGCGGGCAATATCGCGGCTTATGCCGATGTCCCGAAAAATTCGTGGGCGTACGGGTCCGTACAGGCTGCGGCTGCGCTCGGCATCGCCAACGGGATCAGTCCTACGGCGTTCGGGCCGAAGCGCACGATCTCCCGCGAGGAAGCCGCCGCGTTTTTGGTGCGCGCCCTGGAGCAAAACGTTTCGGCACAGGCGACGCCGGCCGTGCAAGATGCCGCTTCTGTCTCCGGCTGGGCAAAAGCTTCTGTCGCCAAAGCGATCCAGAAAAAATGGCTCGTCGGCTACCAAGGCAGCTTCCGCCCGCAAAAAGCGCTGTCGCGTGAAGAGACGGCCGTGATTTTGCAGCGCATTTCAGATGAGCTGAAGACGCAAAGCGCGGCGGCCAAGCCGCTGATTTCGCTCGGTTGGCAATACCAGTCCACGACCGACGAGTTTATCGCGCAGGTCAAGAAAAGCGGTGTCAACACCTTGTCGCCGCGCTGGTACTTCCTGCAAAAAGACGGCACGGTCAGCGACTTGTCCGACACGGCCCTGATCCACTGGGCACATGCAAACGGCAAGCAGGTATGGCCGCTGTTCGGGAACCGCTTCGACTCCGCCGCCACGCATGCCGCGCTTGCGGATGCGGCAAAGCGGAAGGCCATCGTCCAGAAGCTGTCCGCCTACGTGGACAAGTACCAACTGGACGGGATCAACGTCGACTTTGAAGGCTTTTCCCCGGCCGACCGCAACAACTTCACCCTGTTCATCCAGGAGCTGTCGGCTGCCCTGCACGCCAAAGGCGCTGTCGTCTCCGTCGACATTCCACCCGATACCAAAACCGATTGGAGTGAACCTTACGACTTTGCCAAACTGGCGAAATCTGCGGACTATTTGGTAGTCATGGCCTACGAGGAACATTGGGTGGGTGGCCCGAAAGCAGGCTCAGTAGCCTCGCTGCCATGGTTGAAAAAAGTGATCGTCGACCTGTTGGACAAAGTTCCGGCCCAGAAGCTGATTGTCGGCCTGCCGCTCTATACCCGCGACTGGTATCAGGCAAAAGGCAGCCTGCAATCGACAGACCTGACGATTCCTGCCTCCTATCAGTTGCTCTCCCAGTACAGGGCAAGCACGGTCTGGGATGCGAGCATTGGACAATACCGCTCGTCCTACCAAAAGCAAGGCGTAACCCATACGATCTGGCTGGAAGAAAGCCGCTCCATGGGACTCAAGGTCCAGGCGAGTCTGGAGTGGCAAATCCCGGGACTGGCGTATTGGTACGTCGGCTCCGAGTCAACCGACATGTGGACCGCGATCGCCAACGCGATCAAGCTCAAGCAGGTGCGGGCAAAGCTGTCCTGAACGCTTGCTGCTGGAACGGCCACAAAATCGAACGAAACGCCTCCGCTGTCCGAAGACGCTGCGGAGGCGTTTTTGCTATCTCGCTGTACTGGTAGCGTGGTGGGCAATGCCGAACGCCAAAGCAAAAGCCAAACTCCCTCCCTGGCACTGCGGAGGCATTCGGCTTTTGTGGCATGCGCTGCCTAGCGCAATTTTCGCTCCATAAAAATGGCGCCGTCGAGCGGATTGAAGATGTACGGCTCTATTTCATAAAATCCGAAAGCGCGGTACAGCGCCTGCGCGCTGGTCATCCTTGCCAACGTATCGAGCCGCATGTAGTCGTACGAAAGCTGCTCCGCTTTTTCGATAATCATCTGGACCAGCGTTTTCCCGATTTTCAAGCCGCGATACCGATCGCGGACGTACAGCCGCTTCATCTCGCAAATCCGCTCGTCGCTTTTGCGCACGGCAATGCAGCCCGCCGCCTCCCCGTCTACCAAGGCGAGGAGCAGGGCGCCATCTGGTGCTGCGTACTTGCCGGGCAGCGCCTTGCACTCTGCTTCAAAATCTTGAAAGCCGAGATCGAGTCCGAGCGATTCCGTATATTCGCGAAACAGTTGCTTCACTGCCTCGAGCTCTTCCTTGTTTGCTTCGGTCAAAAAACGATACTCCACCATGCTTTCTCCACCCTTTCCTCTCTGTAGCTCCGCTGTGCCTATTTTTTGATGTTGTGGACGATGTACGTCAGCAAATCGTCGCCTTGCCACAAGGAATCCAGCGATTCGTTGCCCAGCTTGGCGCTCACGACCTTGAGCACCATGTCGTGGCGGATGTATTCCTTCGCCAGCAAAATCAGCATCGGGTCGGTCGTCTGAATGGCCTGCGGCACTCGCCCGTCCAAAAAGCTGCCGATCAGCACCTCTTTGTCGTCCTGAATGACAATCGTCAGCCTTTGGCCCATC
The DNA here is from genome assembly GCF_000470975.2 of Brevibacillus sp. NSP2.1. NCBI lineage: Bacteria > Bacillati > Bacillota > Bacilli > Caryophanales > Paenibacillaceae > Brevibacillus > Brevibacillus sp. NSP2.1. The sequence goes on from NZ_CP048274.1 coordinate 3,087,115, forward strand.
CTCTGCCGCTCAATCGAGGACGAGTCCTGGCGGTGATAGAAGGCGTGCCCGAACGAAGGCGTTTCCTGGTCGGCAAACAGCAGCGAAAACATTCTGACTCCTTGGGCAGCCGCTTCCTCGGAAGCCTCGCGCAATTCGTCCAGCTCCTCTTCCCACGCCGACAGCCACACCTCTTCTTTTGCCGAGCGCAGCAAGCTCTGCATGGCAGCCAAGATGTTCGCCCGCTCCTCCATATGCTGGATGACATGAACCTCGACCGGCTTTTCAATGACTTGCAGCACTTGCTCCAAATAGTCAATCGTTTGTTCGTGCTGCTTTTTCAGGTTGGTCATCAGCTCTTTGATCGGCACGGGACGATAAGTCGGCGGCTCCGTCCGCAGCTCGACAATCGCCTGCTTGCTCACCAGCTTGGCAATGACCGCATACACCATCGAGCGCGGCACGGCACTTTTTTTGCTGATCTCGTACCCGTTTAAAAGCGGCTCCTTCAGCAGCGTCATGTACACCTTCGCTTCATTTTTGGAAAAACCGATTTCCTCAAACTTGTCCAGTAACGGTTCCATAGCTACTCCTTTTTAGTAGTAATAGATATTACAACTATAAAAGAACGCGCGCTGCAATGCAATATCGTTTTGCTGATCGGCAATCGAGATTCACGGAGGCCGCTTCTCAAACGGTCTGGAATCATGCCCGCCTGCGATCTGCTCTGTCACAGAACCGATCCTTTTTGCGTTTGCTTCGTATGTTTTCGTAACGAGATCGTCTCGCTTCGGAGGTGTTCCATGGGTTATTTCTCGCTTGCTTGACCATTGGCTTTCGTTCGAGCTGCTTTCGCCAGTGGCGACAGTCCTGCTACTGCTCTATTGGGGACGACTTCATGGCGCTTTCATTAGAAAAATTCGCTGCGCCAATGGCTTGGCGAGCCTTCGTTGCCCTTATACTGGAACAATCTTATCAATGCCTTATCTGTACAAAAAAACCGTCGCTTTGCACATTGCGCAAAGCGACGGTTTCGTCTCGTGTGTGATGCTATTCGTTTAGCCGACTTGCTGCAGCAGCTTTCCCCGCAGTTTGGCGAGCATGTCTTCGGTCATTTTGTCCAGATCGTACTCTGCTTTGAAGCCCCATTCGTTCATGGCGGCGGTCGCGTCGATCGAGTTTGGCCAACTGTCCGCGATCGCCTGGCGCACCGGGTCTACCTCGTAGGAGAGGGTGAACTCCGGAATGTGCTTGCGGATCGCAGCCGCTACATCTTCAGGCTCGATGCTCATTGCCGTTACGTTGAACGCGTTGCGGTGAATCAGCTTGGAGGCGTCGGCTTCCATCAAGGTGATGATCGCGTTCAAGGCGTCTGGCATGTACATCATGTCCATGTACGTGCCTTTGGCGATGTAGGACGTGTACGCGCCTTCCTGAATCGCCTTGTAGTAGATGTCAACCGCATAGTCGGTCGTGCCTCCGCCTGGAGGAGCCACGTACGAGATCAGGCCAGGAAAACGAACGCCACGGGTGTCTACGCCGAATTTTTGATAGTAGTAATCGCACAGCAGCTCGCCGGACACTTTGTTCACCCCGTACATCGTCGTCGGGCGTTGAATCGTGTCTTGCGGCGTGTTGTCTTTCGGCGTGGAAGGCCCGAAAGCGCCGATGGAGCTTGGGGTGAAAAACTGGCAGTTCAGCTCGCGCGCAGCCTCCAGCGCATTGACCAGCCCGCCCATGTTCAGGTTCCAGGCGAGCAGCGGCTTCGCTTCGGCTGTAGCCGACAGCAGCGCAGCAAGATGCATGATCGTATCTACCTTGTGTGCTTTTGCCAGCTCGAACATGCGGTTTCCGTCTGTGACATCCAAAATCTCAAATGGCCCGGACTGTACCACAGGATCGTCTTCTTTTTTGCGGATGTCGGTCGCGACAACCTGATCGGCTCCGTACACTTCGCGCAGCTTCATGATGAGCTCCGAGCCGATTTGTCCCAATGCTCCCGTTACTAAAATCTTTTTCATGACAGGATCCCCATTTCTTTCCCAACTTTTTCATAGATGCCAAGGGCGCGATCCAGCATTTCCTTGGTGTGGGCAGCCGTCGGCATGTTGCGCACGCGACCTGTTCCTTTTGGCACGGTCGGGAAGACGATTGCCTTGGCGTACACACCTTCTTCGTACAGGCGTTTGCTGAATTCCTGCGTCTTTTGTTCGTCGCCGATGATGCAAGGCGTGATCGGTGTTTCGCTGTCCCCGATGTTGAAGCCAAGCTCCTTCAAGCCTTTTTTCAGGTAGTGGCCGTTATCCCACAGTTTGTCGTGCAGTTCGGTGCTGCTTGTCAAAATGTCAATAGCGGTAATGCAAGCCGCCACATCTGCTGGCGTCAGCGCCGTCGAGAACAGGAACGGTCTGCTGCGCACTTTGAGCCAGTCGATCAGCTCCTGGCGTCCTGCCACGTAGCCGCCGACTACCCCGATCGCTTTGGAGAGCGTACCGATCTGGAAGTCGATTTTGTCAGACAAGCCAAAGTGTTTGACGGTTCCAGCGCCTTTGCCAAGCACACCCGAGCCGTGGGCATCGTCTACATAGGTGATGAGGTCAAATTCTTCGGCAACCTCCACGATTTCCGGCAGTTTGGCGATATCGCCGTCCATCGAGAATACGCCGTCCGTAATGACCATCAGTTTTTTATATTTGCCGGACTCTTTTGCTTCCTTCGCTTTGGCGCGCAGGTCGTCGATGTCCGAGTGGTTGAAGCGAATAATTTGCGCACGCGAGAGACGGCAGCCGTCGATAATCGAAGCGTGGTTCAGCTCGTCGGACAAAATCGCATCGTCCTTGTCCATGACGGCAGAGATGGCTGCCATGTTGCAGTTAAAGCCGGACTGATAAGCGATAGCTGCTTCTGTATGTTTGAAGGCAGCGAGTTTTTCTTCCAGCTTCACGTGCAGATCGAGCGTACCATTGATGGTGCGCACCGCTCCTGCCCCGACTCCGTATTTTTGCGCAGCGGCAATCGCGGCATCTACCAGGCGCTGGTCTGTCGCCAGTCCCAGGTAGTTGTTCGAGGACAGGTTAATCAGTTCTTTTCCCGCAATGGTGATGACAGGGCCGTTTGCGCTTTGCAAAGGATCGATGACGTTGTACAGACCTTTGCTTTTCAAATCAGCCAGATTTTCATGTAAAAAGTGCTCCAATGTTTTGCTCGCCAACGAGAATCCCTCCAGCATCCAGCCATCGGGCCTTACACCTGTCCGATCGGGGAAGTAATTTCCACGAAAACAAATGTACACCCTATGCGGACATATTTTTCTTGTATAAATCGCATGAAATCAACCTTATTTACTGATAGGTTACCACCATTTACTCGAAATGTCCATATGACAAAGACATAAATGGCGGCGCTTTCACCAAAAATGCCTAATGCGCTCTTTCATAAGTTCTCCTTTTGCTGCGATCTTAGACAAAACAGCGGCGATGATCCCGGCGGCTTAGAAAATTTGGCTGTGTAGTGTCGTGGCATGATGATTCGAAAATGACGTTGTGGGGCCTTTGGCTTTTAAAAGCCTCCTTCATCGGGGCTTTGGTGTGGCGAGGAAAGAGACGAAATCGCTGTAGCTTCTTGGGCTCCCTGCTGGGGGTATCACTGCCCGGCTCCGGGGGAAAAAGCGAAACCGCGTCCAAAAGTGGTTGATTCAGGTAGCCTCTCAGAGTTGGACGCTAAAAGCGTGTTTCGCTTTTTTCCCGGAGCCTCGGTTGGGAACCCAAAGAGCTTTCGCGGATTTCGTCTCTTTCCTCGTCAGGGGCTAAGGGGAATAGGCCCTTTTGCGAACCTTTTTGAGAGCTATGAATGTACCTGCTCTCAACCGTACAAAAATGATTTCGAGACGCGTTTTGTCTTGGACATCTTGCTTCTTGAACTCCGCACAAAAATCACCCCCGAACGACAGAAACAGGAAACAGGAGAAAGCAAGCGAAGGTCTTTGGGACTCCTACCGAGCCGGAGGGGAAAAAGGAAAACACGCTTTTAAGCGTCAACGTGAACTTACTTCTTTTGAATCCTCTACTTTTGACGCGGTTTTCCTTTTTCACCGGAGGCGGACAGTTCCCGCTCCCCCGCTAGAGGCCCAAGTACCTGTAGCGCTTTCTCCTGTTTCCTCCCACCACTATCGCGACGATCAACCGTATTCCAAGCTGCCAGTCCGCCTTGATCCCCGCAGCCCGTAACAAAAACCTCATTCTCGCCTAAATATAAACCACCTTAGCTGCACCAAATCGCCAAGCAATCGCTAAAAACCTCTGTCCCCAAAGGCCCAACGCTTGCTTTCCCCCTACACTCGAAGTCCCGCTATGTTGCACGACTACTGGATAAGAACAAAAAAACCACGCCCCCTTTATCAGACGGAGCGCGGCCCTGGACTACTTTTTGACTTTTTCCGATTTGAGAATGCCTGGCTTGCAGTCCGACGTGCGGACAAAGCCGTCGCCTTGAAACCGATGGGTCATCAGCGACTCGACCGGCTGCCCCAGGCGAAAATGCTGATCGACCAACAGCCCCGCATCTTCTGGCGTCACGTTCTGGTACCAGATGCCTTCCGGATAGACGATCACGACACAGGCATCCTCACATCGTCCGTTGCAGCGCGTCCGGCTTGTATGTACGTAATCATCCAGGCCCGCCTCCGCAATCGCTTCCCGAATCGCAACGGTGACCTCTTCTCCCCCGCTGCGCATACAGCTTCCGCCATTGCAGAGCAAAACATGGTGGCGCGTCCGCGACAAATCCCATGTAGCCACTCTACATCCCTCCCAGCCAAAAAATCGTAATCATTACGTTTTAAACACCTTCCTACTATACCTGCTTCCCATCATGACTGTAAATAGCGCAATTTGCAATTCCCAGAACGTTGCCTTTTTGCTAGAATATATGTTCGTACACAACGATTACAAAAATGACGGGTGGTGGATCACATGTCCGTAACCAAACAGCGGGATGCCTTGCAGTTGCTCCAGACAGTCGGATCGTTTCCCTGGTATGTAGAAAAATTTATCGACCACAAAAAAACGAAAAAAAGCTCGCCTTCCACCTTGCTTGGCTATTTGCGCGACATCGCCTTTTTCTTTCGCTGGATGATGACCGAAGGCTTGACCACGGCAACAGACATCAAGGACGTGTCCCTCTCCGACTTGAACGAGCTGAAAAAGGAGACGGTGGAAAGCTACATCTTATATTTGCAGGAGTCGCACTTGTACGAGCGCTCCGCCCTGCTCACCAACCCGACGCGCAGCGCGAAAAAAGAGTACAGCGACCGGACGATCAGCCGAAAAATTTCCAGCTTGAAGTCGTTGTTTCATTATTTGGCTGCGCTGGCCGAAGATGAAAACGGCGACGCGTATTTGAAGCGCAATGTGCTGGCAAAAATCGAGCTGGATGCGACTGAGCTGACGCCGCTGGCCCGCGCTCACGCCATCCGCGCAAAAATTTTGATCGACGAGGAAATTTACCAGTTTGTCGACTTCGTTTACAACGGCTATTTGGCCCACTGCAACACCGAAAAGAAGCGGCAGTACCACCTGCAAAACCGCGACCGCGATACCGCCATGATCGCGCTGATCCTCTCCGGCGGCTTTCGCGTCTCCGAGATCGTCAGTCTGGACTTGTCCGACATCGTGATGGAAAAAAACCAACTGAAAATGGTGCGCAAAGGAAAAAAAGAGGACGCTCCCTTTTTCAGCGACTGGGGCAAGGAGCATTTGGCCCGTTACCTTGCCTTGCGCGACAAATACCATCCTGCCCCGCAAGAAACGGCCGTTTTCCTCGCCGTATCGCCAACGAAGCCACACGGCCACCGCATCGAAATCCGCTCCGTGCAAAAGCTGGTCAAAAAATATGCGAAAGCGTTCGGGATTCCCGATTTGTCCGTACATAAGCTGCGCCACAGCTTCGCCACGCAGTTTTTGCGGCTGAACCCGGACCCGCATCAGTTGCAAGCCCAGCTTGGGCACTCGAAAATCGAAACGACGATGCAGTACGCCCACGTCCTGGAAGACGCGCTGGAAAAAGCGGTCAACCGCACGACCTGACAATGCGAACAAACAAACATGACCAATCAGCTTTCGCCCCTGCGCCATAGCTGATTGGTCGTTTTGCTTTCTGTGCCGTTCATGCTCCTGTGCTCCTACAACCCGGCTGATCGTTGCAGACGTTTGGCAATCTCGATAAAATCTTCGCGCGACACGCCCGGCGCAAACTCCTCCGGCAACTCATCGAGGTCTGGAACCGGGCCGCCATCGGGAACGCCCTGAATGACCTCGGCTGTGCCGCCGTCCGGCAATGGACCGCGCCAGATCAAGGCGATATCCTGGTAATCCTGATAGCTGAACGTAAACAGCTTGCGGTTCAGCCCCATGGCAATGTACGGATGGGTGGCGTCAAACTGGTCATTGTCGAGATCGGGGATGGGGAGCATTTTCGTCAGGTCTACCCCTGTGGCGATTTCCAGCGCTTTGGCGTAGGCGACGATGTGCACGCCGCCTCTGACCAGCAAGTAGCCGATCATGGCTCTCGCCGTCGGGTGATCGGTCATCTGGTACACCCTCATCTTGTGCGTCCGCGCCCCGCATTCGAGGAAAAAGTTGTGCAACAGATCGAGGACGAGGTTGCCGCTGGTGAAAACGTAATCACCCGTCCACGATTTTCCCATGGAATCCCCGGGCAGCGCAGTCTGTGCCGAAGCAATGAAATGATACGTATTGCGTTTGTTCAAGCCGTTGGACAGCGGTGTCGTATCCGGATCACCTGGCCGGGTAATGCCTTTCATGCACAAATTGATCGCATTGGACACCAGTTCGACGTGTCCTACCTCTTCCGCCGTAATGCTTGCGACGAGGTCGTAAAACGGCTTCAGCTTGCGCTTGCCGCGAAAATTGAACGATTGGTACAAGTAGTTGTTCAATGTCGACATCTCGCCAAAACGACCGCCCAATAGCTCCTGGACGGCCGCAGCGGCGTTGGCGTCTCCGTATTCCGGCTCCGGAAGCTCGATAGCCAATCTATTGATCCGTGTAAACAACGCGATTCCCTCCCCCGTCATACTCCTACCTTTACTGTTTTATGTCGGGGCAGGGTTGTATCATGCCATTAACCCGGCATGACCCAGACGATTTGCTGGATGCGCACCAAAAACGTAGAGCCGCCCACGCGCAAAGCCACGTGATCCGGCATGACGTTGACGACGTTGCCACGGAGGTTTCCCTGGGTCGTTTGAATGACGACATCACGCTGTACCACGCCGAGCAAGGTTTGATACAGAAACGGGTCGATCAACGTCGACATCGAAGGGGTGTTCGATCCCGACTGGGGTTGGTAAGGATACGCACTCATGACGTTCTGGACTCCTTCCTGTAGTTCCTCACCTTACCTTATGCAGCGCGTGGCGCTTGGGTGAGTGCACAGGCTGTCCGGGATGGTATCACAGGCCCGTGGCGATTGATGTCGATGGAGCGTGCACTGCGTCGCCGTGCGACTTTTGTCCGCTCGAGCAGCGCATGCAACGCCTCCCCTTGCAATCCGTGACGCTCCATCAGCGTCACGCACCGCGTCACCCCATCCGAACCGACTGGCAGCATACCCCACGCCGTCATGCGCCGGAAGCGGACAGCATGGCGTTGCGCGCAAGGCACAAGGTCTGTTTCACAACCTGTCAGCCCGCTTTTGACCCAAACGAAAAAAGTCCCCTGCCCTATCGACAGAGGACACTCTTCGCTTGTTACTGCTTCAAAGCTGGCTTCAGCCCGCTCTGTGCCTTGACCACGACTTGCTCCTGCTTCGCCTGCTTGAGCGTCTCCTGGTCGATGACGTGCAGTTCGGCCATTCGGTCCAGCACCACCTGCTGACGCGCTTTGGCCTTTTCCCAATGCTTTACGGGCGAGTAGGCCTCCGGCGCTTTCGGCAAAGAAGCGAGAATCGCGGTTTCTCCCATGGTCAGCGAGGTGGAGGCGCCAACGCCCGGCGCTGCGACCGGCTTGCCGAAGTAAAACTCGGCCGCTTCGCCGATGCCGTAGTGCCCATGCCCGAAGTAGATGACGTTCAGGTACATTTCCAGCAGTTCTTTTTTGCTGTAGCGCTGCTCCAGTTGCAAGGCGATCGCCATTTCCTTGATTTTTCTGCCCATCGTTTTGTCATGGGTGAAAAACAGGTTGCGGGCCAATTGCATCGTGATCGTGCTTCCGCCCTGCACGTAGGCGCCTTCCCGCACATCTACCCAGATCGCGCGGGCCAGACCGTACGGGTCCACCCCGGGATGTTGCATATAGCGATGGTCCTCAATCGCGACAAACGCCTTCCACACGTAGTCGGGCATCTCATCCAGCTTGACGTAGACGCCCTTTGCCGGATGCTGGACAGCCGCCAGCTTCTGCTCGTCAATCCACAGGTTTCCTGACCAGGTGAGCAACAGCGGGGCCAGAATCGCCGCCACTAGCATCGCGACAAGCACGATGCCCGCTCTTTTTCTCCAGGAAACGCTCCGTTTTTGCGAGCGCTCCCTGGCCGTTGCTGCTGTTGCTGTATATGGTTTCGCATTTCCTCCTACCGGAACGGAAAGCTGGTTCATGCCGCATTCCCCCTTGCCTTCTCTGACAACTCCATTGTAGGGAATGCGCATGTTTTCTCCCATCGAATCCACTTACAGCAAGCTTACAATTTCGTAAGGCGCACGTTTTTTTAAGAGCGGAGCGTCTTCGCTTCCTGCTGGCGCAGCTCGATGCGCCTGATTTTGCCGGAGGTCGTCTTCGGCAGCTCCTGGACAAATTCGATCTTGCGCGGGTATTTGTACGGGGCTGTCAACGTTTTCACGTGATCTTGCAACTCCGAGACGAGTCCGTCGGAAGGGGCATGGCCCTTTTTCAAAATGACAAACGCTTTCACAACGTGTCCGCGCTCGGGATCGGGGCTTGCGACCGCCGCACATTCGGCTACTGCCGGATGCTTGACCAGCGCGTCCTCCACCTCGAACGGCCCGATCGTGTACCCGCCGGAAATGATGATGTCATCCGAGCGGCCCTCGAACCAGATGTAGCCGTCCTCGTCCATGCGGCCCTGGTCGCCGGTGACGTACCAGTCGCCCCGGAACGCTCGCGCAGTGCGCTCAGGATCGTCCAGGTACCCTTTGAACAGCGCCACGAGGTTGCGGTCGATCGCAATATCCCCGACCTTGCCGACAGGCAGCTCGTGGCCCTCCTCGTCGATAATCGCGATGCGCACGACCGGCGAAGGCTTGCCCATCGAGCCGGGCTTTGGCTCCATGCCGACGAAGGTCCCGACCAACAGCGTGCTTTCCGTCTGTCCGTAGCCATCGCGCACCGTCAACTGGAACTCGCGGCGGAACGTATCAATCACTTCGCGGTTGAGCGGCTCCCCTGCCGAGCATGCCGAGCGCAGCGCTTGCAGCTTGTACTCGCCCAGATCGGATACTTTGGCCATCAGCCTGTACTCGGTCGGAGTCGCGCAGAGGACGGACACCGGGTATTTTTGCAAAATCGCCAAATAATTTTCCGCAACGAACCGCCCTTTGTACACAAACGCCGTCGCTCCCATCCCCAATGTCGAGACGAACGGACTCCAGATCCATTTGGCCCAGCCAGGGCCTGCTGTCGCCCACACCAGGTCGCCTTCGCGCACGTCGAGCCACTGCTTTGCCGCCACCGCCAAATGCGCGAACGGCCAGCCGTGGACGTGCATAACCCCTTTCGGACCGCCCGTAGTCCCGGACGTATAGGACAAAAATGCCAGTTCGTCCGCATCCGTATCTACTGCCGTAAATTCCTCGGCCTGCCCTTCCATGATTCCCGCCAGGGCTACCCAGCCTTCTTTCCCTTCGCCTGTCGTAATGTAGTGCGCCAGACTGGGACAATTGCCGCGGGTCTGATCGACCTCGTCCAGCACGCCCTCGAAGCTGATGACAGCCTTGGCCTTGGCGTGGTTCACCCGGTACTCGATGTCCTTGTAGCGCAACATTTCCGAGCCGGGCAAAATGACCGCGCCCAGCTTCAGCAAAGCGAGGTACAGCCCGTAGGCGAGCGTCCCGCGGGAGACGAGCACAAGCACCCGGTCCTTTTCCCCAATCCCGACGGAACTAAGCGCATTCGCGATCCGGTTGGAATAGCGGCGCAGCTCCTCATAGGTCAAAACTCGTTCGTTCCCTTGCTCGTCCAGCTCCCAGACAGCGCGTCTCTCCGGATTTTTTCTGGCCCACTCATCCACTTGTACGGCGAAATTGTATTTTGCTGGCATGTTCAATTGCAAGTGAAACACCCCCACGCTTTTTAAGTATGTAGAATATAGAAGTTCTACATTTTCTCAATATTTCCTCTTTACTGTCTATTCTAACAAAAATTTATCCGTGGAGCATTGCAAAAATTGGCAAGCGCCGCACCCGTAACAATTCGCGGCGTTCTGCGTCAAACATAACAAAGGCTCTCATGCACACGAGCACGAGAGCCGACTGAACGGTGTTTACCGTATGCAGTTAGGGGAGCCTTTAGCGGCTACAGGACGCGTTTGATTTTGACCACGCGCTTCTCCCAGTTCGTTCCGTCGAACTTGGAGTACGTCACGCCCGGGCTGCCGTACGTGTGCAAAATTTTGCCGTCTCCGGCGTAGATCGCCACGTGCGTAATCCGGTCAGAAGAGCTGTTGACAGAAGCCTTCATGAAGACCAGGTCGCCTTTTTGCAAGTTCTTCTTGGACACAGTCGTCCCTACGGTCGATTGCTGGCGGGAGTCGCGCGGCAACGTGATTCCCGCTTCCTTGAAGACGCGCTGGGTAAAGGACGAGCAGTCAAACGTCTTGGTCGTGCTGCTGCTGGAGCCGTATTTGTACTTCGTGCCCATGTATTTCTCGCCGATCTTGATGACCTTGTCGGCCAGATTGCTTGCCGGTTGCTCCGGCTTGCTGCCGGAATTGTCGGAAGAGCTTGTCTCATCCAAAATGCGGCGTGCGCCGACGAACTTATTGCTGTATTCCGAATAGCTTTTCAGGACGACGGCATCCTCGCTTTGAGAGGAGTAGACAAATTGGTCATTGCCTATGTATATGCCCATAAATGTGGGGCTTCCTTTTCCATTGGACGAGAAGAACACCAGGTCTCCCGGCTCTACGCTGTTTTGGGAGACTTTTTTGCCTGCTTTGGACAAGCTCGAAATCGTGCTGCCAATGGAAATGCCGATTTGCTTGTACGTGTACGTAGCCAGCTCTGCAGACCCGAACTGTTTTGGACCTTTTGCTTTATATTCATAATCTTTCCCAATCAAAGATGTCGCGATCTGTACAACATCAGACTGTTTCGAATCTTGCGTCTTAGCGGCCGCCTGTCCAACTTGACCACCCATTAACAGGGACGTACTCAGCATGACTGCTACTGTTGACTTCATTACCCAATCTCGTTTCGTCACTTTCTTTTCCTCCTTGTCATGTTGTGGCACCCGTCGTGGGTACATGGACAGATTACCCCAGGAGGAAACGGGAGGATAAGACCGTAAAATTTACCAATCATGGAATTAGTAGCATCGGACTAATCAGAAAACAAGGCGCACAACAGGCCATTCCTGCCTTTTAGTTCCATAGAACCAGACGCAGTTGAGAATCGGTTTCAATGGCGCTTTTTCAAACAAAAACCCATCTTCTGCCTGATCCTGTCAGAAGATGGGTCTTTTCACCCGGCATAACTGCCCGTTTTTATTTCAGTTTGGCCGTAAACTGGCCCCACTCTTCGTCGCCCCATTTGAGGGTCAGCACATCGCCATCGGCGACCGGTCCGACACCCGCAGGAGTCCCCGTGTAAATCACATCGCCCTGACCCAAGCCAAAATGCTCCGCGACGTAAGCAATGATCGTCTCCAGATCAAAAATCACATCGCGAATATTTCCCCGCTGCACCTGCTCGCCGTTTTTGAGCAGGGAAAAGTCTGTCTGCTGCATCGCCGCAAGCCCTGGAAACGGGTGAAACGGCGTCAAGATCGCGGAATGAGGGAAGCCTTTGGCAAGCAGCCACGGATGGCCTGCACTCTTCAGCTCGCTCTGCACATCGCGCAAAGTAAAATCAATGCCAAGGGCGATCTTGTCGACCAGCTCGGCAAGCGTGCAGCCCGGTTCATACGGCCGTGCCAGATGCACGACCAGCTCCGCTTCATAATGAAGCTCTCCGCGCGTCCCAGGCAGCTCGATCTCCTGTCCGTTCGTCACAGCCAGAGCGTGTGTCGGCTTGGCAAAAATCATCGGTTTTTTCGGTACGTCGTTCCCCAGTTCGGCCGCATGCAGCCGGTAATTGCGGCCCACACAGTAAATATTGCGGATCTGTTCCATTTTGTCCTCTCCTTATGAAAGCTTGTCGCTCCCATTTACTATATCATGGGAAAGAGGACGAAAAACAGCCGGTCAATACTCGTCAAAGCAGTTGTCATAGCCCGGCCAGAGCCTGGCGTTGCCGCGCGCCTCCACTTCAAACACTGTATCGCAAATCGCTTCCAGCGCGCTCTCCAAATCCGTCTCCTCCTCCGAGCTCCACATGAACCCGTAACGAAGGCGCACGACCTGCTCTTTTTTTTCGCAGAGGACAAACGCGAGCTGCGGGTGCTGCTCAATGACCGCTCGGCGCGCCTGAACGGTCGCGTCCAGCGAAAACAAGCCATCCCATTCCGAGATGACATAGGTGGAAGTTACCTCGATCCAAAGTGCGGAGGAATCGTTTCTCCTGCGAAAGACAACCGAGTCCTCCCGATAAAATCCATACCCCGAAGGAAGGGCGCCCTGGAGTCTGAATGCCATCCCGACAGGCAAATCTTCCGGCTTTAGCGCTGCGACAAGCCGACCAGGCAAAAGATAGTAGCCATCCTCCTGGCAAGAGCTCAAAGGCTCGCCCATGACGACCACGCGCTGATTATGCGGGTCACCTGTCACCTGTACGTACATCACGGCACCTCCTTTTCACACAGTATGGTCAGGAATGCCTGCCTCAAAACCAAATAACGTTTCAGCGCATCCATTATTTTACATTTATAGCAGACAAAAAAACAGGAGGTACATCCCAATTTGATGTCCCCCTGCTTTTGCGTTGTTGTCATGATGCGCGGACGATGGCGATGACTACATCGTTTTCGTTGTACGCTTTCGCTTTTATTTTGACAGGAAAGTCGTACGGGTTCTGGAACTGAAAATCGAGGACGCCGTAAGCTACCGTTGCGTCCTGGCCTGCCGGCACGTAGCCCACCGACTTGCTGTGATTGTGCCGCTCCACGATCGTCATCCCGGCTTCCGCTGTCGCATTGTACAGCGTGCTGGATACTTGGCAAATCCCGCCGCCGAAGTCGTCGACAAGCTGCCCGTTCAAGATCGTCCCTGCCTTTTCCCAGCCGTCTTCCTCTATGTTGGAATTGCCTACTTCTTCATTAAAAGAAAAAACAGCTTGCGGCTTGATTTTTTCCTGGTTGATCTTTTTCAGCGCCTTCTTGATATTGTGCTTGCGCGCGTCAGAGCTGCCTTCCATCGTCGTATGGTAAAAGCCGAGGACTTCTTTGTCTTTGATGTCCATTTTGTCCAAAAACGTTTCGCGCTGCTCTGCAGGGGAAAGCTCTGCTGTGCCCAGGGCAGATGCAGGTGTGGGAAGGACTGCCGTACACGCTGAAAACAGGAAGGCTGTTGTCATCACACTGATGCCTATGAACCGGAATTTGTTCATGCTCCTCTACTCCCTCGCTTTCATTCGTGCTGTCTCTTTTTTCGGCTCGCGCAAAAAAGCTTGCGAATGCTGCAAGCCTGCAACGTGTCGATCACAATGCTCGCCACTCTACTGTATCCCACGCTTGACGCGGCGAGCAACCCGCAAATCTTGGACAGTTTTCAAGGAACAGGTGAGCAGCCGGACGGTGGACATCCGCCTGCGCTTTTTCTGGCGCAAAAAGGCAGACCGTCCTTGCTGCTGCGGTCTGTCTCTAAGTCGCCATTCTGCATCGTTCTCGCCGATCACGCCGAGCGCCCCGCCCGGTTTTTCTCGTTTTCTTCTGGACAAAATGGCGCTATGCTTCACGCCAGGTCAGGAACAGCCTGCGGTGTTTCAGGCATGAAGCTTTTATTTTTGAAAATGAAATTCATTATCATCATTCTGATTGTAGCGAAAAAAAGAAAGTTCTTCAACCTTCCTTGGTCGAAAAACTTTCTTTGATCGCTCGTCCTGCCTTGCAACCAAAGGCAACCGCTCATCTACTCGACTCGCTCGCGAGCTTGACGGCTTCAGCCATCACAAAATCTCCACATACCCCTCTGTTCCGTGCACGCGAATGCGTTGCCCGTCTTTTATGAGACGGGTGGCGTTTTCCACGCCGACAACGGCCGGCAAGCCGTATTCACGCGCGATTACTGCCCCGTGGGTCATCAGTCCGCCCACTTCGGTGACCAGACCTTTGACCGATACAAACAAAGGTGTCCAGCCCGGGTCAGTAAAGGAGGTGACCAGTATATCCCCTTCTTCCAGGTTCGCCTCTTCCATGTGTAAAATGACACGCGCCCGCCCCTCGATCACTCCGGCAGAAACAGCAAGACCTGCAAGCGCATTGGCGGGCAAGCTTTCCCGCTTGTACTTGCCCGCAATGATTTCACCATCAGACGTGATGACACGCGGCGGCGTCAGCTTTTCGAAAAATTGGTAGTCTTCTTTTCGTTGGCTGATGACCTGCTGGTCCAGCTTGTTCGTGCGCACCACTTCGTGAAACTCTTCCAAAGTGAGATAGTACACGTCTTCTTTTTCGCGAAGAACACCCGCTTGTACGAGTTGTTCGGCTTCTTTCAGCAAAGCTTGCTTATAGACGAAGTAGCGATTCACGATGCTGTATTTGGGATATTCGCGATAACCGATGAAGTTTCGGATGCGGTCGATCATTTGTTTCGTTTCTTTTGCTTTTTGTTCCCCGTCCGGCAATTGCTTTACTCGCTCGATGATCTCTTGTTCTTTTTTAAGCGCTTCCTGTCGCCCTTGCTCAAATTTCCGCTTGCCAGCGTTCGGCTCAAAGTTTTTGATGTTGCCCAAAATCATGGGGACGAGCGTGAGCGGGTTTTCACTCCAACGCGTTCTCGTCAGATCAATTTCTCCGGCACAGCGCATTCCGTATTTTTCGAGATACGCCTGGATCGCGTCATGCGCTTCCTGTCCGCCATCCAGTTTGAGCAGTTCCTCCCAAAAGTGATCTGCTTGTGCGTGCTGCAAATAGTCAATGACCTTTGGATAAGGGCGAATCGCATCAGCAACATCAAGGAGCGCCAGCCCCATTTCCGACGTAATGTTGTTTGGCACCGATTGGGAAAGCGTGTCTGCTACGTTTTTTTCACCCAGCCACTCGTTCATTTTTTCGTTGATCCATGCCGAAGCATTCAGCGCAGCCATAATCACGCCCAAGTTTTTCGGGACAAATAACACCTGCTTTAACTGCTGGATGTCTTCGAGAATAAAGGAAAACAAATCAGGCCCGGATTTCGTTTGGATGGTTTGCTTTACCTGTTCGAGCGCGTTTTGATTGCGCGCAATCAACTCAGCGACGATGGCCGGATCGTCTTCGATCGGTGTTTCCAAACTGGCGGGCAGCCTATCTGGATTGCTGTTGCCGGGGGACTGTTCTTTGTCATCTGTTGGTGACAATCGGATAAAATCTCGCTCGATGATCGTCAGCAGCGCGTCTTTTATGAGCGGGTCGGATTGTCCCAATGTATTTATCAGCATTTGCCTGCTGTCAGGTGTAGCGAGCATCTTTGTCACATCGACAAACAGCCTGCCACCGGCTTTGTGCATGGGGGCATTCGTCGTCAACAGAAAAACAGACATGCCCAAAGGCTTCATCGGGTCGGTCATCATTTGCTGGTGGCCCACCGATACGTAGACGTGATTGTCTTGATCGTTCGCTTCCGGGATGGGGTACAAAGTCGTAATCGGACGGCTCTGGACAATGTAAAACGTATCGTCAGCCAAACACCATTCGATATCTTGCGGGCAGCCCAAATAAGCTTCGATCTGTCTGCCGATGCGTGCCAGTTGCAAAATTTGCGGGTCGGTAAGAGTTTGCGCCTTTTGCCGCTCAGGCTCGATCTGCTCCGTCTGCGTCCCGCCTTCTTTTCGTCCGTAAATCGCCAACGTTTTGGTTGCGATCCTTTTGTCGACGATGTCCCCGTCCTTTACTCGATAACAATCGGCGGATACGAGGCCAGAGACGAGTGCTTCGCCAAGTCCAAAACTGGCGTCGATAGACAGCAGCTTCCGGTTGGCTGTAATCGGGTCGGCGGTAAACAAAATCCCGGAAGCGTGAGGGAAAACCATCCTTTGTACGATGACGGATAAAGAAACATGGCGGTGGTCAAATCCGTTTTGCATCCGGTAAATGACCGCGCGATCCGTAAACAGCGACGCCCAGCATTGGCTCATATGCTGCAAAATGGCTTCTATGCCGATGATGTTCAAATAGGTGTCCTGTTGACCAGCAAAAGAAGCGTGCGGCAAATCTTCCGCAGTCGCACTCGAGCGCACGGCATAAGCGTGTTCCGCTCCAAAGCGGGAGAGATAGTGCGTCACGGCTTCGACCACATCGGCGGGAATTTCGGCTTCCCTGATAATTTGCCGAAGCTGCCTGCTGATTTCACCAATTGGCTCCCGGTCTTCTGCGCTCAGCCTCGCCAGTCGATCCAGCAAAGCATGATACGTCTCGTTTTGTTCGATGGCTTTTTGATAGCCCGCTGTGGTCACACAAAATCCTTCCGGGACTTGTATGCCGGGGATTTTCGATAGCTCCCCCAGATTGATCCCTTTGCCGCCAACGAGCAACCGCGCTGTTTTTTCCATTTCCTGAAAACCGAGGACCAAAGCACTCATTCCGATCTCCCCTAACCATTCCATTGTGAAAAAGCATTTGACAGGTGTTTGTGCGGGTGATACAATTAAAGTGTAAAATGAGATACCACTAACCATAAAATTGAGTACACTCGTGTGCTCTGATTATATCATCGTGTCTTTTTAGGCGCAATCAAAAAGAACCTGGGCAGTTTTGCCAGGTTCTTTTCATTCATGCCGCTCCAAGCTGAAAAGCATATAAAAAAACCTGGAACGCGTCCAGGCAATCTGTTAGAGAATGCGAATGTTGGAACAATCACGACTGTTCAAATCTCAATCGCCTTTGCTATTGTATCATAAAGACTAGACATGTCAAAGAAATTTCTAGGACTGGCCCGCCCCCCCATCGTGCCAGAAACCTCGGACCTCACTGCTTCTGTTTCGCCCCGTTGTGCCGCTCGATCACGTCGGCCAACGCCTCGATCTGGCCGAGGACGGATATCGGGTCAAAGTAGAAAAAGGTTTTGTAATCGAGGACGATGACGCGATTCTCCCGGACAGCCGGAAGCTGCCTCCACACTCCGCTATCGACAACCGCCTTCAGCTCTTCCTCGGTCGTTTGGTCCCATGAGCAGAGAAACACGATGTCTGCGTCGGCGTATTCTTGGAGCAGCTCAAGCGAAATCGCCTGGTACTGTGCGCCGCTGTCGATCACTTCACGCTGCACCCGCTCATTGGCCTTGAAGCCGATCGCATGGTAGATCGCTTCCCCGCCCCGCCCGAAGTTGTCGCCGAGCACGGCAAGCTCTTTTCCGTTCGGATGAACAAGTGTCGCGGTCGCATTCATGAGAATTATTATCGAATCAAGCGTATCAAGAGGGCAGAAAGTTTGTCCATGCAGACAAATGACGAAAATTCAGCCGAAATGTGACTGGACCATTTTCCTCCAGCCAGTCCAATTGCTTCTCCATCGCCAAAGGATCGTACCCGTAAAAAACATTCGGGTCCGGCTCGTACACGCGGCCGTTTTTTACTGCCGGCAGACCGCGCCACACGCTCGACTCCAATACCTCGCACTCGGCGGCGGGCCAATGCGAATGATAGAGGAACAAAAAAATGTGATCGGCGGAGTAATCGGGCAGATCGTCCAGCGGGACGTGTATGTTCAGCAGCCCTTTTTCGATCATGTTCCGCTGCACGGCAGTCGGCGGCTGCAAGCCCAGCACATCGTATATCAGACACCCGCCCATGCTCGTCATGTTGCCGTAAACGTAGCATTTGCCCGAGACGATTTTCACGATCAAAAACGTCTCGCCTCGGGCACGCTGGACGACCAGCTTGTTTTTTACCGCCAAAGCTCTTTCGTCAAACAGCAGGAGCCAGCGTTCTGCCTGTTCGCGACGCCCCACGGCTGCCGCGAGCACGAGCAGTTCCTCCCGCCAATCGCTGCATTCCTCGGGAATCGTGAACACCGGGGCGATCTCCCACAAGCTCTCGGTGTACTCTTCCCGATACACCATGATGAGGTCGGGCGGATTCGCCGCGAGCCACTGGACGGTTTTGTCGCTGTACCACTCCCCTTGCCTGAAACCTGAGCAGTCGAGCCGCTCCCGGTAATGAGCAGTCAGCCACGGCTCCATCCACAAGCCGACGACGCCAAACACCGGGACGATCCCCAGGCCAGCAGGCATACTGTGGCGTGCGGCATCAGGACGGCGATTCGTTTCGGCTGCTTTCTGTACACCGTCAGCGGAACGCCCACAATCTGCTTAAACTTTCGGCTGAAATAATAATCGTTGGCAAACCCGGTTTCCTGCGCAATCAGATGCAAATCTTTGTCCGACAACTGGAGCAGCTCCTGGCCTTTGCGGATTCGGACCCGGCCCAGGTATTCGACGAAGCTCACGCCCGTCTCCCAGGCGGCGGGGCGGCCGGAGTCGCAGCCGCTCGCTTGCGTGTAGCTGGAAGCGGGACAAGCCTGCCGCTGCCAGCAGTGTCAGCCTAATCCAGATCATGAATAGCAAAAAGGCTTTTGTTCTGCCGGAAAAAGCAGCCCAAAAGCCTGTCGTTTACTGGTATGGTGCGGTCGAGAGGACTTGAACCTCCACGGTGTTGCCACCACTAGAACCTGAATCTAGCGCGTCTGCCAATTCCGCCACGACCGCAAATGAAAACGTGGTGCCGGCGATAGGAATCGAACCCACAACCCCCTGATTACAAGTCAGGTGCTCTACCAATTGAGCTACACCGGCATAGATAATATTCGCCATTCGTGTATCGAAGAATGGCGGAGCTGACGGGACTCGAACCCGCGACCTCCGGTGTGACAGACCGGCGTGAACTCCAACTTCACCACAGCTCCATGTGGTTTATTTCCAACTTTTGCTCACTCTCGTGGGCACTTCTGTAATATAGCATGTCTTCTACCAACTTTGCAATAGTTTTTGAAATCTTTTTTTCTACATCATTTTTTCATAGATTTACCATTGAAAATCCGCTAGAATTTTATCTAGATATGCAGAAAATAGTAGATTGGTGGAGACGATGATATGAAACTTACTTCGAAGCTACTCACCTCCCTCGCCCTCTTCACTCTGCTGCCTACTGCTGCTCACGCCGCCTCTGGAGTGTATGTAGTATCAGCAGGGGACACGTTGAGCAAAATTGCCCGTGAGCACCAGACTACGGTCAGCCAGCTCATGCAAGTGAACCAACTGAAAAGCGATCAACTGTCGATTGGCCAGACTTTGTCCTTGCCTGAAGGCAGCCTGTCGACAGGCGGTGCAGCCGACGTCCCTCTCGATGTCGTAGCCGCCTCGATTGACTCCGCCAACAACGAGCCGGAAGAACTGACGGCTGGCGAAAAAGCGCGCGTAACGGTAGACGTGCTGAATGTGCGCAAAAAAGCGTCGACGGATGCGAGAATTTTAGGCAAGCTGAAGTTCGGTGACGTGGTTGAAGTCGTCGAGACTGGCAGCGAGTGGACCAAAATCGAGTTCGAAGATGATGAAGCCTACGTCTTCTCCGCTTACTTGAGTCCAAAGCTCGCCCCTGACGTTGCGTTCGCAGGCGATGTCGATTCCGCAAGCCTGCACCGTCTCGAATCGATCTTTGAACCACTGCTCAAAACTCCGTATGTGCTCGGAGGAACCACACCGGACGGATTTGATTGCAGCGGCTTTACTTCATACGTATTTAGCCGCCTCGGGGTTACACTTCCGCGTACATCCGAGGATCAATTCCGCGGGGGCGTATCCATTCCGCTCGAGCAAGCGCAGCCGGGCGACCTGCTGTTTTACGATTCGCTCGGAAAAGGACGCGTGTCCCACGTAGCGATCTACTTGGGCAATGGCACCATCGTCCATGCAAACGGCGAAGACGTTCGCTACGGCAAGGTGGAGTACATGCACAAGCTGTATCCGTTCTACGGCGTCAAGCGCTACGCCGAATTCCAGTAGCAATCCCCCGAAAAAACGGCCCACACCTGTCACCAGGTTGTGGGCTGTTTTCCTGTGAGTTCGGATCAATGAATTTCCGTGTTGTGTCCGGCCTGGGGAGGTGTCTGGTTGGCCCCAATTTCGATTTTGCCCAAGGCCTGCTTCATCTTGTCGAGCTGAAGCTGGTAATCGCGCACAACTACGGTGAGAACGCTGACCGACTCTTTGAAATCAGGTTCGCTGCTGACTCTGTCTATGGCTCTATGTAGATGCAGCATTTTGTTCTCTGTTTCCCGTAGTAGGTCGAGTAACTGCAATCCGTTTACCACGTAATCACCTCATTTGTTTTTTCTTACTTTCTCCCGGTCGGTTCGTTGCTATGCGCAAAAAAAACGCCCGACATGACGATCGGACGTTTTTTCCTGTGGGCTGTGGGCTTTACGCACGCGCAGCGGCCAGCTCCACAAACGTATCAATATCTTTGGCAATCAGCGCAAGCGAGTTGCGCCAGAAGTCAACCGAGCGCACGTCGACGTCCATGATCGCGGCCACATCGGCAATGCTCATTTTGCCTGTGACAGACAAAAGCTCGTCATACTGCTGGACAAACGCTTCGCCGCGCTTCACGTACTCGGCGTACAAGCCTTTTGCGAACAGCAAGCCAAAGGCGTACGGGAAGTTGTAGAAGTTGAAATCGGCACTGTAGTAATGCGGCTTGCACACCCACATGTACGGGTGCAGCACAGCATGGTCAAGCCCCTCTCCGTAGGCGTCCTTTTGCGCTTGCAGCATCAGTTCCTTCAGCTCGTTGACAGACAGGGAGCCTTCTGCGCGGCGGGCAAAGACGGCCGTTTCAAACAGGTAGCGGCTGTAAATATCGACAATGACCTGGCTTGCGCCGGAGATGTCGTTTTCCAGAATGGAAAAGGCTTCCTCTGGGGTCGCCTGGGCCAAAGCGGCCTTGGCAATGATCGTCTCACACAAAATCGACGCGGTTTCCGCGATCGGCATCGGGTAATCGCTGTTGTAGAACGCTTCCTGCACGAGACATTCGCCATGGTAGCCGTGTCCCAGCTCGTGTGCCAACGTGCTGACGTCGTTGTAGCTGCCTGTGTAGTTCGCCATGATCCGGCTCTCCCCGACCATGTGCAGGTTGTAGCAAAACGCTCCGCCGCGCTTGCCTTCGCGAGTCTCGGCGTCAATCCACTGGTTGTCAAAAGCGCGGGCGGCATAATTCGCCAGCTTTTCGCTAAAGCTACCAAAGTGCTTGACAATAAAGTCGCGCGCTTCCTGATACGTAAAGCGCATGTCGGCTTCGCCTACCGGAGCAAACAGGTCGTAGAACGGCAAGCCGTTTTCGTGTCCGAGCAGCTTTGCTTTTGCCCGGAAGTACTTCGTAAAGGCCGGCAAGCTTTCCTTCATCGCGGCAAGCATCGCGTCCAACGTCGCCTTGTCCATGCGCGAGTCGAGCAATGTTTTTTCCAGCGGCGACTCATAGCCGCGAAGCTTGGCTACGGTGATGACTTCTCCCTTGATCCCGTTCAAGCTCGCCGCAGACGATTCCTCGATCTTTTTGTAAGCGGCAAGCTCTGCCTCGTAAGCCGCCTTGCGCAGCTCGGCGTCTTTTTCATGCGCCATGTTGCGCACGACAGGCAGCGGAAGCTGTTTGGCCTCTCCGTCGATGGTGATGTCTACCAAGAGCGTCGAGGTCAGCATTTCCTGCAGCTTCGTCCAGGCGTTGGAGCCTGTGTTTTTCATTTTCGCCAAAATGATTTCTTCTTTTTCGCTGAGCATGTACTTGCTCTTCTCGGACAATTCGGTCAGCATGAAGCGATGCGTTTCCAGCAGCTCGGACTGGCAAATCAGCTCGCTCAAATTGTCCAGTTGGCCGAGCCATTTTTGGAACAGCACGCCCGGCTCTACCAGCTCGACGGACTGCTCCTGCACTTTTTCGATGAATTGCAGCGCTTTTTCGTTTTTCGCGTCCACGCTTGCCGTCAGCTCGCCAAACGCGTACAGGCGGTATTGGGTCTGCAAAATCGAAGTCATCCGGGTAATGTACGCCTCCATTTTCTGGACGGCGTCATCGGTCGTTTGCAGGCTTGAGGCTGCCCAGCTTTTTACCTCGTCCATCTCCCGGCATAGTTTTTCCCAGTCTTGCTTGCACTTTGGCGAGTCGAACGACGTGTACAAAACGTCCAAGTTCCAGCGCATATTCATGGGTCCGGCCTCCCTCTCATCTTGCCTATGTATTCTATGTAACAGACTCTATTGTAAAAAAATTTGGATAGATTAAGCAAGTTTTTATAAAAACAATGCTCTCACAAAATGGTAAGACGCGACTTGCAGGGGAAAAGTTACAGTCTTTGCGCCGTGACTGCAAGTTTTGCCAAGCCAAGAGCCGAGGCAGACAGGCTTGCTCCCGTGCTTCTTTAAGTGCCTGCACGCGAAAAAAGACTTTGCCGCGCGCTTGGGCAAAGTCCGTCTTTTCCGTCACGCCCGGACAGGCTGCGTCAAAAACGTCAGGGCAGACAAGGCAAACAGTTGCGTCGATTCGACCAACTGGTCAATGTCCACGTACTCGTCGGCATGATGGGGAATGTGGCGATCACCCGCCCCCGTCGTCAAGATCGGAATGCCGGCCTTGTGCAAAAAGGTGCCGTCTGTCGCGCCGGGCACGCCGTTGTAGACAGGCTCTCTTTTCGTAATTTCCCGATACGCGCTGGCTACCGAAGTCACGACTTCCTCCTCCATTCCGGTCAACGTCCACGGCCGCTCCTCGATCACTTCCAGCGTCGCCCTGAACTTGTCGTCCTCGCGGGCCAGCGCTTCGAGGATCGCCTGCATTTCGCCGTGCAACTGCTCGTGGTCCTGACCCGGGACGGTTCGAATATCGAGCGTCGTCATGCACTGGTCCGGCACGACGTTGATCTGGGCATCGCCCTTGACAGGCGCCTGCACAATCGTAGGCGTGATGCTCGGCCAGCCAAGCATCGGGTGTTCGCCAAGCCGCGCCATTTCCCTCCGCTCCAGCTCCTCGAGGGCGACGATCGCCCGGGCCATCCGCGTGTTCGGATTGATTCCGGTCAGCGGCATCGCTCCGTGCGCCATTTTGCCGTACGTGCGCAAGATCGCCCGCATCGCTCCTTTTTGCGTGACGCAAAGCTGGTTTTCCTCCGGCTCGCAGATGATCGCGGCGTCAACCCCTTGCGCCCAGCCTTTGCGGATAAAGTCTTTGATCCCGATCATCATGCCTTCCTCGTCGCACGGGATGCACAGCAAAATTTTTCCGGCGAACGCCTCCTTGGAGCGCTGGATGGCCTTGACCGCGCAAATGGCGGCAGCGAGGTTTCCTTTTGTGTCGCAAGAGCCACGTCCGTAGATGCGGCCGCCGGAAATGGCTGCTCCGAACGGATCGTAGCTCCAGGCATCCCGGTCGCCTTCGGTCACGACATCGGTATGCGCTTCGAACAGCAGCGTTTTCCCCGGTCTCCCGGAGTCGTAAAAAGCGATGACGTTGGGCCTGCCGGGCACGACTTCCTCATAAAAAACTTGCAGCCCCATCTTGCGCAAATAGTCGGCCACAAACAAGGCGACCCGCTCCTCGTTCGCCCCCGCCTGCTCCGGACGAAACACACTCGGAATCCGCACCAGCTCCTGCGTCAAACGCACAACCTCTTGCTCGTCAACAAAGGATATTACTTGACTCATCTGCCCGTCCTCCCATCCGTTCCTATGTGTGGAAAAGAAAGCTGCCGAAGCGTCAACTGTCGTAACTGCTCCACGCCGGAAGGCCGCCCGCTTCCTTTGCCGCCTTGACAGCCTGAATCACGGCCTCGGCAAGCACATCCGCCGACAGCGCCCCGACGAGATCGACCGCCGCCCCTACTTCATCGGTGGCGACGGCAAAAATCGTGTCGCCATCGTACATCGTATGAATCGGGCGAATGGTGCGGGCAAGCCCGTCGTGCGCCATTTGCGCAACCTTTTGCGCCTGGGCCTTGGTCAGCTTCGCATTGCTGGCGACGACGGCAATCGTCGTGTTCGTGCCCGGAGGAATCGGCGAAAAAGCATGCTGGAGCATCATGTCCATGCTGTCTCGAATCTCCCCCCGCTCATCGCGCGGCCCGGCGAGAATGACCCCTGTCTTCGGCTCCACGACATGACCGACCGCATTGACCGCGACCAGTGCGCCGATGACCAGTCCGCTCGGCAAAGTCAGCGACGCGCTGCCGAGGCCGCTTTTCATCGCATGGGCAAACCCGTTCAGCTTGCCGACGGAAGCGCCCGTACCCGCGCCGACATTCCCTTGGGCGACAGTCTCCGAGCTTGCTGCCAGCGCCGCCTGATAGCCCATCTGCCGGTCCGGCCGCACCCGGTAATCGCCAACAGCCAAATCGAACAGGACGGCGGCCGGGACAATCGGGACGACGCCGTAGCCTACGTCCAGCCCGATGCCCTTTTCCTCCAAATACTGCATCACGCCTGAGGCCGCGTCCAGGCCGTAGGCACTGCCACCGGACAGGCAGATGGCGTGGACGACGCTGACCAGATTGAGCGGGTCCAGCAAATCCGTCTCGCGGGTGCCCGGGGCAGAACCCCGGACATCCACGCCGCACACAGACGGCTTTTCCAGCAACACGACACTGCAACCCGTCAGCGCTGCTTCATTTTGCGCATGCCCGACGCGAATGCCGGGCACATCGACAATGGTTCCTGTCATGGCTTACAAGTCTCCTGAAATTTTCGATTTTTGTCTCCCGGAGCTTCCCAGCTTTTTCCACGCCGCGACTACCGCCAACGTCACGATGACCGAGACGACCGCTTCCGGCAGGCCGTTTGTCACGGCAACCGTCGCCGCGACGCCAAACGGCATGTACCCGCGAATGACCGCCATCCCGAGAACGAGAATCGTGTTGGTCAGCGCCCCGATAAAGCCGGCTGCGCCAATCGCCAGGTACTGGTTGACGTTTCGCAGGCCGACGTAGGTCAAGTACGCCGTCACCCCGATAAACAGGCGCGGCAGGATCGCGACCAGCGGATCTTTGAACAGCGGAACAGTGGCGTTCAGGAAGGAAGATACTCCAAAAATGAGACCAATAATCATACCGACGCCCCAGCCCTCCATGATGCCGCCGATGATGGCCGGGATGTGCATGATGGTGGCGTTGCCAGCCGCCGTCGGAACGGGGATGTAGCCGAGCCGCGTGACCCCGAGCAAAATCGCGATCGCTCCGAGCACCCCTGCAATGACGATCTTGCGTACGGTCAATCCTTTTTCCATGCCTACTCCTCCTTTTTGCCAAGCGATATATGGAATCCCCAGAAGGGAGAACTCCCGCCCACTACCACGGTATTCCCAACATGATTGCGGAAATGACCACGCTTGCCAGCAGTGCGGCATAATCGCCGCCCTTCGCCTTGTACTGGGTATAGCGCGTCCGGGCCGCACCTGGCGTATAGCATCTCGCTTCCATCGCCAAAATCAGGTCTTCGGCTCTGGATAGCGCCACGTTGAACAACGGGATGATGATCGGAAACATGTCTTTCGTCCGCTGCACGATCCGCCACCACTCGCCTGTGCCGAAGTCGGCGCCGCGGGACGCCTGTGCCTTCATCATTTTTTCCATCTCCATCGCAAACGTCGGGACGAAGCGAATGGCGATGGTGATGATGAGCGCAAACGCATGGACCGGAAACTTGACTTTTTCCAACGGACCGAGCAGCCGCTCCATCCCGTGCGTCAGTTCCGTCGTCGAGGTGGAGAGCGTCAGCACGCTGGAGAGAAAAATCACCTCGACAAAGCGCATGGCGGAGACGATGACGAGCCGGATGCTCTCGCTCGATATGGTGATGAAGCCGTACTGGAAGTAGATCGTGCCGCCGTTTGCGATCTCGCCGTAAAACAAAAGCTGCATGATCGCCAAAATTATGATGAACGGAACGGCCGGCTTGATCCCGGAGATGCCGTAGTGCAGCGGGATTTTCGATACGTGGAACAGCCACAGGCAGATCGCCAGCGCAAACAGGTTGCCCACATATGTATTGCAGATGGCGATCGCGACGATCATGATGGCAAAAGCGCCGAGCTTGAACCGCGGGTCCAGCCGATGCACGACAGAAGCAGTCGGCAAATACTGTCCGATGGTAATATTGCGCGTCAATTCAAATTCCGCTGACATGTGCTCCCCTCCCTAGCGCTGGATCAGCTTCAAGATTTCATACGCAGTCTCTTCCGGCAAGTAGGCTTTCGGATCAATCGGGTAGCCGCGTTCGCGCAAGCGGTACAATATATCGACCGATTCCGGCGTGCCGATATGGTGCTCGCGCAACAACTCCTGATTGCCGAAAATATGCCGCGGGGTCCCTTCGCAGACGGCTTGCCCGTTAGCCATGACGTACACGCGGTCAGCGAGCTGCGCGACTTCCTCCATGTTGTGCGAGACGAAGATGACGGTAAGCCCTTCTTCGCGATTCAGCCGTTTGATCCGCTCCAGCAGCTCCAGCCGGGAGCGCGGGTCCAGTCCGGCTGTCGGCTCGTCGAGCACCAGCACCTTCGGCTGCAGCGACAGGACGCCAGCGAGCGCGACCTTGCGCTTTTGCCCGCCGCTCAGGGCGTAGGTGGGACGATCCTTCATCTCCTGAAAGTCCAGGCCGACGAGGTCCATCGCCCATTTCACCCGGTTTTTCACCTCTTCCAGCGGCAGTCCCATCTTGAACGGGCCGTAGGCGACATCGTCTCCGACCAGCTTTTCGAACAACTGGTCCTCGGGGTTTTGGAACACCAGCCCTACTTGCCTGCGCAGCGCCCGGATGTCTATTTTCGGCTGGGATACGTCTATGCCGTTCACGATGACCGTCCCTGACTGCGGGCGGATCAGCCCGTTGAAATGCTGGATCAAGGTCGACTTGCCCGAACCCGTATGCCCGATAATCGCCAGGCATTCGCCCGCGTTCGCCTGCAGGCTGACTTCCTGCAACGCCGCGTGCGCGAGCGGCGTTCCTTGCATGTACACATGCGACAGCCTTTGCACATCGACAATCGGTTGCGTCATGAGCCGCTCGCCTCCGTCTGTCTGACGTACAAACGGTCGACCTCTGCCACCACTTCTGCATTGTGGATCAGGTCCGGGGAAAAAGCGGGCAGCTCGGCATGGACGAGCGCGGCTATTCGGCTTGCGTCCGGCACGTCGAGGTGAAGCTCGCGCAGCCTGTCCTGATGCGCGAACACTTCCCGCGGCGTACCTTCCACCAGCACGATTTTGCCGCCCTCCATCACGATGACCCGATCCGCCTCCGTCACCTCTGACATGTGGTGCGTGACGGTCACGATCGTCATTCCTTCGCGGTGCAGCTTGCGGACGACGGCGAGAATGTCCTGCCTGCCGTAGCTGTCCAGCATACTCGTCGCTTCATCGAGAACGAGGCATTGCGGCTTCATGGCGAGAATGCCGGCAATCGCGATCCGCTGCTTTTGCCCGCCCGACAGATGGTGCGGCGGCCGATGGCGAAAGGCGCTCATTCCGACTGCCTCCAGCGCAAAATCGACCCGTTCCCGCATTTCCTCCGCACTCGTCCCGATGTTTTCCAGCCCAAAGGCCACGTCGTCCTCGACGATGGTGGCAACAATCTGGTTATCCGGATGCTGAAAGACCATTCCCACGCGGCTTCGCACTTCGTGAATCCGCTCTTTTTCCTTCGTATTGATGCCGTTGACGAAGACGTTGCCTTCCTTTGGCGTCAAAATGCCGTTGAGGTGTTTGGACAACGTCGATTTGCCGGACCCATTGTGCCCGATAATGGCGACATACTCGCCGGGATACACTTCAAGAGAGACGTTTTGCAGCACCGGAATCTGCTGATCCTGGCTCACCTGATAGGCAAACGAAACGTTTTCGACACGGATGATCGGTTGTGTAGACATGTGTTCCCTCCCTTTCCACGGGTGTGCGTCTTATAGCCATATGCAAGCAACTCCCGTGCCAAGTCATTATGTTTTTAATTTTCTGTAAATTTCAGACTTCAAAGATGAATCTTCTGTTGCAATCCGCATCATTTTCGTT
Source organism: Brevibacillus sp. NSP2.1 (assembly GCF_000470975.2). Lineage (NCBI taxonomy): Bacteria > Bacillati > Bacillota > Bacilli > Caryophanales > Paenibacillaceae > Brevibacillus > Brevibacillus sp. NSP2.1. Next base: position 3,115,458 of record NZ_CP048274.1, read on the forward strand.
GCTGTTGCAACATCAGTCTACTTCGCCATATTTCTTCATTTTTCTCCACAGAGTCGTGCGATCCATCCCCAACAACTTCGCTGCCTCGCCCTTGTTTCCTTTTGTCATTTCCAAAACCTTCCTGATTACCTCTGCTTCGTCTTGCTCCTGCTGCCGGAAGGCGTTGCGCTGGGCGAGCTTTTTCGCCAAAAACAACGTGTCCTCCAGTCCGAGACGGTCGCTTTTGCACAGCAGCACCATGCGTTCGACCACATTGCGCAGTTCGCGGACATTGCCCGGCCAGTCGTATTGCGCAAGAAACCGGTACACAGACTCGTCCACTCCCTGTAGTCGCCTGTCGCCGCGCTGCGCGATTTCCTCCATGATCGCCTCCATCAACAGCGGGATGTCTTCCGTGCGCTCGCGCAACGGCGGCAGCTCCAGCGTCAACACGTTCAGCCGGTAGTACAGGTCCGAGCGAAACAGCTTTTCCGCCATCAGTTGTTCCAGATTGCGGTTGGTCGCCGCGATAATCCGCACATCGACCGGGACGATCCGCTCGCCGCTGATCCGGCGCACCTTTTTCTCCTGGAGGACGCGCAGCAGCAGCGCCTGAATCGTGATCGACATTTCCCCGATCTCGTCGAGAAACAGCGTTCCGCCGTGCGCCAGCTCGAACAGGCCGGGCTTCCCGCCTTTTCGCGCGCCTGTAAACGCCCCTTCCTCGTATCCGAACAGCTCGCTTTCCAGCAGGTTTCCGGGGAGCGCGGCGCAATTGACCGCGATAAACGGACCTGTCGCCCGCTGGCTGCTCAAATGAATGCCCTGCGCAAACAGCTCCTTGCCCGTCCCGGTCTCGCCCTGGATCAGCACGGTGGCATCCGTTCTGGCAAAAGTTTCTGCCCATTCCTTCGCCTCGCGCATCGCTTTGGACTGGCCGACGATATCCTCCAGCCGAAACTTGGCTTCCAGCCCGCTTTCCATGCTTTGCTTGCGGATGCGCAGCTCCATCTTTTGAATGTCCGTAATTTCCTTGAACGTCGAGACGGCCCCGACGACCTCTCCTTCCACCACAATCGGCAGGCGGTTGATGATGATTTGCCGATTCAGGACGGTGGCGATGTCGCCGATTTCTTTTTTTCCGGTTGCCAAAATGCGCAGCATGTCCGAGTTGGGGATGTAGCGGGTAATTTTCTCCCCGACGACGTTTGGCGGCAAGCCGAGTATTTCCGTCGCATTCTGGTTGACCCAGATGATCGTATAGTCGTGGTCGACCGCGATAATGCCGTCATGCGAGGCGTCGAGGATCGCCTGAATGTGAATGTCGCCGATCATTTTCCTGCCTCCCCTTCCTCCGCCCGGTCCAGCATGACAGCCACTTCGGCTGGCGGCTTTCTCGCCCGGCGTCTCGTCTTGCGCTTCTTTTTGCGCAGCGCAAACAAAGCCGCAAGCATGAGTCCGAGCGTCGCGAGCTGAATCGGCTGGGACAGCTTCGCCTGGACCCAGCCGCTCATGCCGAGCAGATGGAACAGGACGGCCATGTAAAGAAGAATCGATGCGAGATTTTGCGCGTTCACTCTTGTCACTCCTGTCTGGCCTTATCGGATGGGAGAAGAAAAACTCCCGTGAAGCCAGGATGAGTAGCTCCACAGGAGTGTCGGTTCGTGCTGTCTGATTCGTTTAGATCGGGAGAAGCTCTACGCTTTCCTTGCTCTCAAGCTCTGCCACCATGTCCAGCCACGCTTGCGGCTTTTGCGGCAGCACGGCGTAATAGCGTTTGAGGAAAGTGACGATCAACTCTGCCTCCAGGCTCGTCTGCTCTTCATTCGTCGGCATGAAGCCAAGGTCCAGCCCCGATACGGCCTCGCCATCGTTTTGCCAGGATGGGTGCACATAGGCGATATTCGTGCGCTTGTAGCCCAGGTGGGAGAGAACTTCGCGGCGCACGAACGGGTCCATCGGCTTGATGCCGCCAAAGCTGTGCTCCTCCACGCGGTACGGATCGTAAATTTCGGCAAACATGCCGTACAGCTCCTTGCCGTTTTCCTTTGCAAGCGCGAGCAGGTCTTTTTGCCGCTCTCTCGCCAGAAAACGGCCTACGCCAAGCCCTTCCCGCCCGATAATCGTAAAGTCGGTCATCGCGACGTTCAGGTCGGGATAGTAACGGTATTCGGTGGCTCCGACTACTTCTCCTTCATGCACCGCGACAAACACGCGAATGCCCGGGTCTTCGAGCGGCTCTTTCCACAGGTCGTAGTCCAAAACCTCTTCTGGCGGGAAAACTTCCTGCATCAAACGGTGCATTTTCGCAAACAGCGGGTTGTCAATATGTTGAATGCGTACAAATTCCATCGGGATCCATCCTCCTGAGCGTGAGAAAATCGGTGTATCGTCTGTCGCCTAGCGTGCCAGAAACGGGTTTTTCCACTCCATCAGCACGGCGTAGTTGCGGGACTCTTCGTCCTCCAAATAGTTCGGCACAATTTGCACGGGCACACGGCCACAGCGCATGAGAAACGTGATGACCGGGTCTTTGACCTCTCCGGCGACCACGCGCTCGACGTATTGCTCTGGCGTCCACTCGCCAGCGTAGCGGCCGTAGCCAGGCATTCTGCCGCCGCCCAAGAGCCGCTTCAAGCCTTTTTGCACGACCAGCTCGTACATCGCCTGCATCATGAGCTGTCCGAGTCCGAGCTTGCGGTGACTCGGCCGGATGCAAATGTCGACTATGTACAGCGTGTCCCCGTCCGGATCGTGGTTGCGAATGTAGCCGTTGTCGGTCACATCCGCCCACTGGTGCTCCGGGTGCGCTGGATCGAACGGCACGAGCAGCCCGGTCATCGAGCCTGCCAGCACGCCGTCCACCTCCACGCAAATCGCGCCCTCGGGAAACAGCGTAATGTGGTTGGTGAGCTGCTCCTGGTTCCACCACAGCTCGGATGGAAACGGCGGCGGGAAGCTTTCCGCCTGAATCTGGATCAGCTCGAAAAAGTCGGAGCGGTTGTAGTTGCGGATGACGGCCTTGCGCGGCTTGTCCCCTTCAAACACATACAGCTCTTTGCGGTACATATCCATCCTCCGTCCGTTCGCGGTATGCTAGCTCCAATCGGGATACAGGTCTGTGCGACGGTCGCGCCAGGTGGTGACCGAGCCTTTTTCCCGCACCTCGTACAAAAGCGACAGGTCGAGATCGGCGGTCACGAGCATGTCCTGGTTGATTTCGCCCTCGGCGAGCACTCCGCGAGGCGGGAACGGCACATCGTTCGGCGTCAAAATCGCGGCCTGCCCGAAGTTGGCACGCATAAAGTCGACGGTCGGCAGCGAGCCTACCGTCCCTGTCAGAACGACGTACACCTGGTTTTCGATCGTGCGCGCATGGCTCGTGTAGCGCACGCGGTGGAAAGCGTGGCGGTCGTCGGTGCAGGACGGACAGAAAATGACGTCCGCTCCGCGCGCCTTGGCGATGCGCACCCACTCGGGGAACTCGATGTCGTAGCAAATAATCAGCGCGACCTTGCCTTTGTCGGTCTCGAAAATTTGCAGCGAGTCGCCCGCGCCCATGTTCCAGCCTTTGACTTCCCATGGCGTGATGTGGATTTTCTTTTGCTGGCCCACCCGTCCGTCCGGATAGAACAAAAAGGCGGTGTTGTACAGCTTGCCGTTTTCCTCGATAATGTGCGTGCCGCCGATGAGGTGCATGTCGTACTTGGCCGCGAGGGAAGAAAACAACTGCACATACCGCTCGGTGAACGACGGCAGTGCCGTGATCGGCAAAGCATTTCCGTGTTCGTCGCCGATGGACATGAGTTGGGTAGTAAACAATTCAGGAAACAGCAAAAACTCGGCGTCGTACTCCTGGGCGTTTCGGACGTAGTGCTCAACCTGATTTGCAAAATCTTCAAAGCTATGTATCGTATGCAGATGGTACTGCACTGCTGAGACGCGCATTTTCATGGCATTCTTCCTTCCTTTTTTCCATATGCCTAAAATATATCAAAAATGATCGAGAAAGTCTCTCTTGCAATATGCCGCACAGCAAACTTGGCCAAAGGCAACAGAAGAGTCACCTGCCCCTTCGGACAGGCGACTCTTTTTCGGTCAACAAACGCGGAAATGCCCTCGCCAAAAAAACGGGGGTGCAGCAATGTACTTCGTGACCGGGCGACTGACCGCCTTCATGCAGCGAAACACCGTCCCGCCGGGAGTTGCGCGCGAGTACCGGCAGAAGCTTTTTACATGCCGCTGTTCGTGCCGCTCATGCGCAAGGCCGTCTTGTACAGCAGCTCCGTCCCGAGCGCGATGTCTTCATAGGTGGAAAATTCCTGCGGATTATGGCTGATCCCGTCCTTGCAGCGGACAAAAATCATGCCGTAGTCGCACACGTACGAAAGAGCCAGCGCATCGTGGAACGGGCCGCTCATCAGTTCGCGGGCGGAAATGCCCAGCGCACGGCTCTCCTCGTGCATGATCGCCTTGATCCAGTCCGCGCAATAGCGCGGGTCGCTGTTCGTGTCCTCCGTAATCGTGTACTGCAAGCCGCCCTCTGCCGCCGCACGGGCAATCGCCTCGCGCAGCGCTTTTTCCCGCTCGTCCCGCCGCACGAGATCAATGTCGCGCAAATCGACGGAAAAGCGCACCCGCTCAGGGATGATGTTGCGGGAATCCGGGAACACCTCCAGGTGGCCTACCGTGCCTACCGTCGGCGCCTCCGGGTCTAGCCGGGCCAGCTCGTTTACCGCGAGAATGACTTTGGCCGCTCCGACCAGCGCGTCTTTGCGCATCGGCATCGGCACCGATCCGGCATGTCCGGCAAAGCCCGTCAGCTCGACCGTCCACCACAGCGGGCCCGAGATCGCCGACACGATGCCGATCGGCTCGTTGGCATCGTCGAGAACTGGCCCTTGCTCGATGTGCAGCTCCAGATAGGCGCCGATGCTGCCTGCGGGATAGACCGATTCGGCCAGGCGCTCGGGGTCGCAGCCGAACGCTGCGAGCGCCTCCCTGCGCGTCACGCCGCTTTTGTCGGTGCGCTCCAGGTCTTGCGGGTCGAGCTGCCCGAGGATTCCTTTTGAGCCGAACAAGCCTTTTTGAAAACGGCAGCCTTCCTCGTCGCAAAACGCCACTACCTCAATCGGCTGCTTGGGGACGATGCCTTGCTCGCGCAGCGTCTGGGCGACCTCCAGACCGCCCAATACGCCGATTACGCCGTCATACCTGCCGCCGTACGGCTGGGAATCAATGTGCGAGCCGATCATCAGGACGGGCGCAGCCGGGTTTTGGCCAGCCAGTCGCCCGATCAGGTTGCCGAAGTGGTCCAGCCGGGCAGACAGCCCCGCTTCCTCCATCCAGGAGCGCACCAGCTCCACGCCAGCGCGATCCTCCGGGGACAGGGCCAGCCGACATACACCCGTCTCGCCGATTTTCCCGATCTGGGCCAAAGCTTCGATCCGCTTTCGCAGCCGCTCTTCGTTGATCGTAAGCACTCTCGCTTTTACGTTCATGCCTTCAAAACCTCCTCATCCTGACTTTGGTAAACGATCTTGCCGTCAATCATCGTCTGTTCGACCTTCAGTTCTTTGATGCGCTCGTGCGGGTGGGACAAAATGTTGCCGTTCAGCACCACGAGATCGGCCAGCTTGCCCGGCTCAATGCTGCCCTTGATCCCCTCCTCGAAGCTGGCGTACGCGCCGTTCCAGGTGAACATGCGGATCGCTTCCATGACGGTGACGCGCTGGTTGGTCCCGACTGGCTGGCCTGTTTTGCTCCGTCGGTTGACCGCGGCGTGAATGCCGATCAGCGGGTTGAAATCGGTCACCGGGCAGTCCGATGCCCCTGCCGCGATGATGCCAAGATCAGCCTGCCCGCGCGCGGGAAACATGTGCCCGACCCGTTCCCCGATGTTTTTGACGTACGAATCGCCGTGATCGTAAATGAACGCCGGGTTCGGGATCGGCACAACGCCCAGTCGGGCCATTCGCGCAAGTAAGTCCGGCGACGAGACGCCCGCATGCTCGATCCGGTGGCGGTGGTTCTTACGCGGATGCGCGGCCAGCGCGGTTTCAAAGCAGGTCAAGAGCATGTCGATTGCGCGATCCCCCTGGGCATGCGCGGTAATCTGAAAGCCTTTGGCATGTGCCTCTCCCAAAATCGTATTCAACTCGTCCTGTTCATAGTAGAGAATTCCGCAATCGCCGGGACGGCTGTCAAACGGCTTGCGCATCGCCATCGTCGGCGCAATGCTCGCTCCATCGGTAAACACCTTCGCCGGGCCGATGCGAAAGCGCTCGTCGCCCGTTCCCGTGACCATTCCCGCGTCGATCATCCGCCGCACGAAGTCCTCCGACTGATTCAGGGCGCAAATGATCGCGTAAATGCGCACCTTGACGTCGCCTGCCTGCACCGCCTTTTGCATCGCCCGATAGTTGTCCGGCCCGTACCCGCCTGCGTCGTGAACGCTGGTGATGCCAGCCGCCACAAAATCTTCGGAGGCGAGGCGCAGCCCCTCTTTGTACTCCGCTTCGGAAAAAGCGGCCAGCTCAAACATTTTCATGTGGGCCGTCTCGACCAAAAAGCCTGTCAATTCGCCCTGCCCGTCGCGGTCGATCCGGCCGCCCTGCGGGTCCGGCGTCTGTTTGTCGTAGCCGGCGCGCTCCAATGCCCGGCTGTTTGCGACACTGTGGTGGGCGCACGTCCGCATGACGAAGATCGGATGCTTGCCCGACACCGCATCCAGTTCGGCACGGGTCGGATAGCGCTGCTCGATCATCAAGTTTTCGTCGAACCCGCACGCTCTCACCCATTCGCCCTCCGGCGTTGTTTCCGCCCGCTCCCTGAGCGCCGCGAGCAGTTCCTCGATCGAGCGGATGCCGCGCGCCTTGCAGTCCACGCCGAGCTTGTTCGTGCCGTAGATCGTGATGTGCAAGTGCGCGTCGATAAAGCCGGGCAAAAGGCTTTTGCCTTCCAGGTCGATGATGTTTGTCTCTGGCTCGATCAGCTTTTTGATCTGTTCGGTTGTGCCGACAGCGACAATCCGGTTGCCTTTGATCGCGACCGCTTCTGCGATCCGGTCCTGCGCATCCACGGTCACCACATGTCCATTGAGAAAAACGGTATCTGCCATGTTGCTTCCCCCATTCGTTTTTTCACGTTGCCTTGCGCGCTATTCCAGCGTAGGCGTCCCTTCTGCTTTCGCCGCCTGATGCTCACCGACAGCCATGCTTCTCGTTACCGCTGTCACGGCAAACATGACGACGATGTTGACGAGCAGCGCCACTACCCCGATGTTCAAATCTTTAATCGCGGACGGCCAATGCGGGAACATTGTCGCCAGCGTCACGTTCGCCACCGTGACATAAGCCACCGTCGCCACCCCTGCGAGAATGCCGGCGAACGCCCCGTATTTGTTCACCCAGGGCTGCTTCGGCAAGCTGAACAACAGCGCCGGGAACAACTGGGTCACCAGGCTGTAGCCCATCAACAGCAAGGTTACGAGCGTGTCGCCGCCGCCGAGCGTAAAGTAGAGAGAAACCAGAGAGATAACTGGCACGAGCAGTTTTGCCGTCTTCGCGATCTGGGCATCCGTCGTGGCAGGCGCCATCACCTTGTACACGTTTTTCGCCAAAAGCGTCGCCCCTGTCATCAGCAGCATGGAGCCGGGCACGAGCGCCGTCAGCAGCCCCGCCGCCCCGATGATGCCGACGATCCACGGGTCAAACGTTGTAAGCGACAGCCGTAGCAAAGACAAATCCCCGTCTGCCCCTTGCAAGCCGGGAACTTGCAGGATCGCGGTAAAGCCGACGAAAAACACAAACAAGAGCATCAAGGTGTAGAGCGGCAGCATGATCGTATTTTTGCGGAAAACATTTTCATTCTTGGCCGAAAAGACCGAGCCGAACGTATGCGGCCACATATAAAAGCCGAAAACCGTAATGAGTACGGTGGAAATGTACCAGGAAATGCTGAGCCCTTCTTCCGGAAAGGTCAGAAAGCCCGGATTCGCCGCCTGCACCGCTTCGAACATCGGCTGAATGCCGCCGTAGTAGTGGTACGGCAAGTAAATCCCGAGAAAGACGACGACGAAAAAGATCATGATGTCCTTGATCGCTGCCGTCCAGGCCGAGCCGTGAATGCCGGACAGCATCACGTAGATAGTGACCGCGATCACGCCGAGCCAAACAGCGGCTGCTGGCGAGATCGTCCCGTAAGAAGCTTCCGAGACGATAATGCCAAGCCCTTTAAATTGCAGCACGAGGTACGGGATGATCGCGACGACGCCAACGGCGGCCACGAGAATGCCCAGGATCGGGCTGTTGTATTTGCTCACAAAAAAATCGGATTGGGAGACGAGTCTGTGTTCTTTGGCATAGCGCCAGATCGGAGGCAGTAGCCAGTAGGAAATGACGTAGGCAAGCGAGATGTAGGACAGGACGTAGTAGGAAGGCGCTCCTTTGGAGTAGGCCCAGCCGCTTCCGCCAAGGAACGTAAAGGTCGTATAAATTTCCCCCGCCACCAACAGGAAAATAAAGATAGAGCCAAAGCCTCTGCCGCCAACCGTCCATTGCTCCATGTTCATGTCTTTTCCTTGTCGCGCGCGAATCCCGGAGTAGAACGCCAGCAGCAGAAAGGCAAAAATAATCAAGAGGGCGCTGTTCATGATGAGCTCTCCTCCTCTTTTGTCGCCGGATCGATTTTGTTCAAAATCGCCATGACGACAGAGATCAGCACCACCCACAACACAATCCAGAACAGGACAAATGGCATCCCAAGCACATACGGCTCCACCCGGTTGACAAAAGGTATCCCGCCAAGCATGCCGACAAACGGCACGACCCCAAGCCAATCTCTTGCTTTCATGCAAATCCCCCTGTTTACTCGATTTGTCCCATTGCCTGCGCGCGCTTTGGACATGTACTCTATTATTATCGAAAAATTCAATTTTCTCCTTTGTGCAAATGACCAGAAAACAGAGCAAGCTTTTGTTTGTGCTGATAAAAAATGGAACACCGGGGGGGAAGTAGCGTGATAACAGTCCGTGAACTGATACAGGTTGGGGGCTTTGCAAAAAACGCCGTGCTGGCGGGGGAAGAGTTTCTCGACAGAGAGCTGCTCGGGGTTACTTCGTTTGACTCTCCCGACGGGCACCGCTGGCTGCGGCCCGGCGAATTTGTGCTGACGACAGGCTTCCCGTTTTTGACGCAAAAAGATTCATGCGAGGAAGGGCTGACCCGACTGATCGACGAACTGGTCGAGACGGGAACGCCGGGACTTGCGATCAAGCTCGGCCGCTACATCGAGAGCCTGCCCCCTGCCGTCCTCGCCTACGCGCAAAACAGGCAAATGCCGATCCTGTCTTTTCCGATGGAAAAAGCATGGTCAGATGTCATCGTGCCCGTCGTGCAATACATCAACGACAAACAGCGCATCGAACTCAACCGCACACACGCCATTTACGAGCGGTTTCATCGCCACCTGACCGCCGGAGATCCGGTTTCCAAGCTGGCTGAACTGCTGCACGACCTGTTGCAAGCCCCCGTCTCCATTCAAGTGCCTGGCTGCAAATGGAAGTGGGAGTCGCCGCCCGAAGCATTCCCCGCCGACTCGGAGATCGGCCAAAAGTTTGGACAAACCGCTTCCCGCCATCTGGGCATGCACCCGCTCGCCAAAAGCGCCAATGGCTATCCCATCCGGTGGCTGCTGCACGAGCAGAAGGTGCAGGGCGCGATTGTTGTGGGGCAAATGGACCGGGAGCTGCACGCGTGGGAAAAGGTCGCCATCGAGCAAAGCGCGGCCTTGCTGTCGCTGGAAATGGAGCGCATGCGCTCTGTCGCCGAGACGTATCAGCGCTTCCGCAACGATTTTTTGCAGCTTCTTCTCGGCGGCGAGATTCATGCGCAAGACGTGCTTACGCGAAAAGCGGATGAGGTCGGCTGGAAGCTCGCGGACCACTATACCGTCGTCGTCATGGGAGTGTCCCCGCACGAGCGCACAGGCATCGAAAACTGGACCGAAAATCACGGTTTGCTGGAAGCTCTCCGCCCTCTCCTGTCTTCTCTCGACCTGGCGATCCTCTTCGGGCTCGATCAGCACAATCGCGTCGTTTTGCTCGTGCCGACCGCAGCAGAAACCGCAGAGGCTGTAGGCAGCATGCGGCAAGTGCTCGAAGCCGTGCGCTCGTTTGCCTGGCAGCAGCCTGTGTTCGTCGGGCTGGGCCGCTTTCATTCTGGACGGGCAGGCATCGTCCAGAGCTACCGCGAGGCGCAAATCAGCTTTCGGACGGCGCTGCGCGGCAGTTCCGCATCCGCCGCGGCCAACACCGTCGTCGTCGACTTCCACGACCTCGGGCTGGAGCGCATCCTGTTTGCGGAGCAGCCCGGCACGGAAGCATCCTCTTTGGCTAGAGAATACTTGGGCCGGATCAGGGAGTACGACCGGGAGAAAAACGGCCAGCTCTTGCAGACGCTCCAAGTCTTTTTGCAGGCGGACGGCAATCATGCCGAAGCAGCCGCGCAGTTGTTCGTCCACAAAAATACGATCAAGTACCGGCTGGCACTCATCCGCGAGCTGTCCGGGCTGGACCCGGAAAACGGCCATGACCAACTGCTGCTGCGCATCGCCATGACAGTGCAATCGATCGGGTATCCGCAAGCGGAAGCTGGTATAATGGCAAAAGAGAGACGTAGGGGGAATTTGCATGGATGAGTGGTTGAACAAGCCTGTGAAAACGAGAGAACGCCCGAAAAAACGCGGAATCGTCGAATACATCGACGACCAGTACATCGTCGTCTTTTTTACGGCTCCGCGCAAGGAACGCGTTATCTTTTCGAGCAAAGAGTCGTTTTTGAGCAAAGTGGAGTTGTTGGAGGACGAGCCGCCCGCCCCGTAACAGTGTGCTTTTTCGCACGCCAAAAACCCGTGTCCGGCACAACGAATGGTGCATAGGACACGGGTTTTGCGTTTTCCTGTGAACGTAAGAAACCGTCGCTTTTACGCGTAGTGCTCTTCGCGCAGGCGCTTGATCTCTTCGCTGTCGAGGTACTCGTCGTAGGTCATCATCTTGTCGATAACGCCCTTAGGAGTGAACTCGATGATCCGGTTGGCGATGGTTTGCACGAACTGATGGTCGTGGGAGACGAACAGCAGTGTTCCTTCAAAGTCGATCAAGCCGTTGTTCAACGCTGTGATCGATTCCAGATCCAAGTGGTTCGTCGGTTCGTCCATAATCAGCACGTTGGCGCCAGCCAGCATCATTTTGGACAGCATGCAGCGAACTTTTTCGCCCCCGGACAGCACGTTCGCTTTTTTCAGCGCTTCGTCGCCGGAGAACAGCATGCGGCCGAGGAATCCGCGAATAAACGTCTCGTCCTGCTCCTTGGAGTATTGACGCAGCCAATCCACGAGGCTCAAATCGGTGTCGAAGTACTCTGCGTTGTCTTTCGGGAAGTACGCGCGGGAAGTGGTGACGCCCCATTCAAAAGAGCCGCTGTCCGGCTGTACTTCGCCCATCAAAATTTGGAAGAAGGTCGTTTTCGCCAGCTCGTTTGGTCCGACAAACGCTACCTTGTCGCCTTTGTTGATGACCAGATGGAGGTTTTCAAACAGCTTTTCGCCTTCTACGGTCTTGCTCAAGCCTTCGATCGCCAGCAAGTTTTTGCCCGCCTCGCGCTCCGGCTTGAAGTTGATGAACGGATATTTGCGGCTGGACGGACGGATGTCTTCCAGCGTAATTTTCTCCAACAGCTTTTTGCGCGAGGTCGCTTGCTTCGACTTGGAAGCATTCGCGGAGAAGCGCGCGATGAACTCCTGGAGCTCCTTCATCTTTTCTTCTTTTTTCTTGTTCTGCTCACGAACCATCTTCAGCGCGAGCTGGCTGGATTCGTACCAGAAGTCGTAGTTCCCTACGTACATTTGAATTTTGCCGAAGTCGATATCCGCAATGTGCGTACACACTTTGTTCAGGAAGTGACGGTCATGGGAAACGACGATGACGGTGTTTTCATAATCGGCCAGGAAGTTTTCCAGCCAGCGAATCGACTCGATATCCAAGTGGTTTGTCGGCTCATCCAAAAGCAGGATGTGCGGGTTGCCAAACAGCGCTTGCGCGAGCAGTACCCGTACTTTTTCCGTACCGGACAGGTCTTTCATCAGCTTGTCGTGCAGGTCGGTCGGGATGCCCAGACCGATCAAAAGGCTCGCCGCATCCGCTTCCGCCATCCAGCCGTTCAGCTCTTCAAACTCGCCTTCCAGTTGAGAGGCGCGGTTGCCGTCCTCTTCGGAGAAGTCTTCTTTCATGTAGAGCGCCGTTTTTTCTTCCATAATCTCGTACAGGCGCTTGTGACCCATAATGACTGTTTTCAGTACATCGTACTCGTCAAACTCGAAGTGGTTCTGCTTCAACACAGCGATACGCTCGCCTGGTGTCACCGAAACGTGTCCGCTCGTCGGTTCGATCTCTCCGGAGAGGATCTTGAGAAACGTAGATTTCCCCGCACCGTTCGCACCGATGAGGCCGTAACAGTTACCAGGGGTAAACTTAATGGATACATCTTCAAACAGTGCGCGTTTGCCGTAGCGCAGCGTCACGTTCTGAGTGCTTATCATCGTCGCAATACCTGCCTTTTTTGAATCGTTCAAACACTTATCTTACCAGAGATAGCCTCATATTGCAAAAGAAAAGCAGATGCCGCGAAGCGCGGCCAAAACGGACTCCCCCACATGGATTGCGGCGGAAGCGGGAAAGCTACCACTGTACGTCCATCCTAACGAAGAAAGAGGTCGTGACGATGTCCAAGCACAACGGAGTCAAAAACGAGATGGGCAAAAAAGAAAATCCTTCCCAGACGCGTTCTTCGACAACAGTGGGCAAAGAAGAGACGCGCTCCAAGCAACGCGGCGAATAACCGTGCCCTTCCCAGCGAAAACCGGCCTGCCTGTTTGGGCAAGCCGGTTTCGCATTCGTTTTGTCGCGCAACTACCGCTCAAATGCTCACTTGCTGCGGGACGTACGCCCGCGTTGGCTTGATCGCTGGCGCGTTGTCCACAAAAATGGACACGTTGTGCAGCGTCACGTACACGGTTCCGCCTTCGACGACGTTCAGTTCCAAAAACCGCTGCCGGCTCATTTCCGCTTCAAACACTTCCTTCGTATCCAGCCGCTTCAATTCCAGACGGACGATCGGCCCGAGCAAGGTAATCCGCTCGGTTTGCGCCTGAACGGCTGTCGCTGCGGACGATTTTGGCGGATGCAGCGACACTTCCACGTCATGCGGACGCATGTAGCCGACGGCTGGCCCCTCGCCGACATCGTGCTCCGCCTCGAACTCCGCTTCCCCCAGCTTGATCCGCCCGTTTTGAATCCGCCCGTGGAACAGATTGACGCGGCCGAGGAAGCTGTAGACAAACGGATTGGCGGGCTTGTGGTAAATTTCTTCGGGGGAGCCTACCTGCTCCACTCTGCCTTCGTTCATGACGACGACGCGGTCTGCCAGCTCCATCGCCTCTTCCTGGTCGTGCGTCACAAACAAAATCGTCAAGCCGAGCTTTCCGTGCAAATGGCGCAGCCAGCGCCGCAGCTCCTGCCTGACTTTCGTGTCCAATGCGCCAAACGGCTCATCCAGCAGCAAAAATTTCGGCTCCACCGCAAGCGCTCTGGCCAGCGCGACACGCTGCCGCTGTCCCCCGGACAACTGCGAAGGATAGCGATGGGCAAGCCCCTCCAATTGAACCAGCCGGAGCAGGGAATGCACTTTTTCGTGAATCTCTCTTTTGCTCGGCCTTGTTTTGCGGGGACGGACAGTAAGACCGAAAGCGAGGTTGTCGAAAATGTTCATGTGCCGAAACAGGGCGTAATGCTGGAACACAAAGCCCACCTGGCGCTCGCGCACGTCCCGGTCCGTATTGTCCTCGCCGTTGAACAGGATGCGCCCCTGCTGCGACTGCTCCAGTCCGGCGATCAGCCGGAGCAAGGTCGTCTTGCCGGAGCCGGACGGACCCAAGAGCGCAACCAGCTCGCCCTCGGGTATGTGCAAATTGACATTTTGCAGCGCGGTAAAGTTTTTGTATGTCTTCGTAATGTTGACAACCTCAATGCTCATCCTGCCCTCTCTCCTGACACGTCAAAGTGATGTTCCTCTTCCCCCTCGGACTGTCGCTCCGTTTTCCACTCAATCACGCTTTTCAAAACGAGCGTAACCAGTGCCAACACAGCGAGAAGCGTCGCGACCGCGAAAGCCGCAGCGAACTGGTATTCGTTGTACAAAATCTCCACGTGCAAAGGCAGCGTGTTGGTCATGCCGCGAATATGGCCGGAAACGACCGAGACAGCGCCAAATTCGCCCATCGCCCGGGCATTGCAGAGAATGACGCCGTACAAAATGCCCCACTTCACATTCGGCATCGTGACGCGCCAAAACGTTTTCCAGCCGCTCGCCCCGAGCGACACGGCCGCTTCCTCTTCGTCCTTGCCCTGCGCCTCCATCACGGGAATCAGCTCGCGGGCGACAAACGGAAACGTCACAAAAGTCGTCGCCAGCACGATGCCCGGCACGGCGAAGATGATTTTCAGGTCAAGCGCAGCCAGCCACGGCGCTGCAATTCCCTGGCTGCCGAACAAAAGAACGAAAATCAGCCCGGCGATGACAGGCGACACCGCAAACGGCAAGTCAATCAGGGTCAGCAGCACATTTTTGCCGCGAAACGAAAACTTCGCGATCGTCCACGCGGCAGCGATGCCAAACGTGACGTTCAACGGCACGCTGATCGCGGCGACCAATAGCGTCAGTTTGACCGCCGACAGCGTTTCCGGGTCGGAAATGGCGGCGAAAAACACGTCTGCCCCTTGCTTGAACGCCTCGGTGAACACGGCAATCAGCGGCAGGATGAGAAACAGGCCGAGAAACAGAAAAGCAACTGCGATCAAGCTCCAGCGCACGTAGGCTGGCTCTGTTACATGCTTCATTGGTCACACCCTCTATCGTGCCGCATCGAATTTGTTAATCCTCCATTGCAAGTAGTTAATTATCAGTAACATGACAAACGAGGCGACGAGCATGACCGTCGCGATCGCCGTCGCGCCCGCGTAGTCGAACTGCTCCAGCTTTGTCATAATGAGCAGCGGCACAATTTCTGTCTTGAGCGGCATATTGCCGGAAATAAAGACGACAGAACCGTACTCGCCGAGCGCTCGGGCAAAAGCGAGGGCAAAGCCGGTGATGATCGCCGGGAGCAAATGGGGCAAGATGACGCGGGTAAACGTGCGAAAGCGTGTCGCCCCCAGCGTCGCGGCTGCTTCCTCCATCTGCAAATCCCAGTCCTGCAAAACAGGCTGCACCGTCCGCACGACAAACGGAAGACCGATAAACGTCAACGCCACCCAAATGCCGATCGGCGTGTACGCCACTTTGATCCCCCACTCCGCCAAATACTGCCCGATCCACCCGTTTTCGGCGTAGATCGAGGTGAGCGCAATCCCGCCTACCGCTGTCGGCAAGGCAAACGGAAGATCGACAATGCCGTCAATAATACGTTTTCCGGCAAACTGGTAGCGGGTCAACACCCAAGCGACCAGCACGCCGAATACCGCATTGACACAGGCGGCAAAAAAGGAAGTGAGAATGCTGACGCGTATCGAGGCGAGCACGCGCGTATCGAGAATCGTGCCTACGAACTGCTCCCAGCTCAAGGTGGAAGCTTTTAAAAACAGGACGGACAGGGGGATCAGCACCAAGAGGCTCAAGTAAACAATGGTGTAGCCCATCGTGATCCCGAAGCCCGGCAAAAACCCCCTGCGCGAAAATAGTTTTCTCATGGAGCTAACTCCTCTGATGGCAAGATATGTTTATGGGCGATTACGGTTTGTAAAGCTGATCGAAGACGCCCTGGTCGGAGAAATGGATTTGCTGCGCCTTCGTCCAACCGCCGAACAGTTCGTCTATTGTGAACATTTCGATTTCAGGAAACGCAGGTGTATGTGCCTTGAGCACCTCTTCGGAGCGCGGACGGTAGTAGTGCTTCGCCGCGATTTCCTGGCCTTTTTTCGTGTAGAGGAATTGCAGGTACGCTTCGGCGACTTCCTTAGTCTTGTGCTTTTCCGCGTACTTGTCGACGACGGTGACAGGCGGCTCCGCCAAAATGCTGATAGACGGATTGACGATCTCGAATTTGTCTTTGCCCAGCTCTTTCACCGCGAGATACGCTTCGTTTTCCCAGGCGATCAGCACGTCGCCAATGCCGCGCTCGACAAAAGTAGTCGTCGATCCGCGCGCGCCCGAATCGAGCACCGGGACATTTTTGAACAGCGCTGCCACGAACTCCTGTGCTTTCGCCTCGTCGCCCCCGTTTTTCTTGAGCGCATAGCCCCAGGCAGCGAGGTAGTTCCATCTGGCTCCCCCGGACGTTTTCGGATTCGGCGTGATGACCGAGATGCCCGGTTTGACCAGATCGTCCCAATCCTTGATCTGCTTGGGATTACCTTTGCGCACCAGAAAAACGATGGTCGAGGTGTACGGCGAGCTGTTGTCCGGAAGCTTCTTTTGCCAGTCGGCCGGGATCAGCTCGCGCTCGGCAATGGCGTCGATGTCGTAGGCGAGCGCCAATGTGACGACATCCGCCTCCAGACCGTCGATGACGGAGCGGGACTGCTTGCCGGACCCACCGTGAGACTGCTTGATCGTGACCGATTGTCCGGTTTTTGCCTTCCACTCCTGGGCAAATTCCTCGTTAACCTCCTGGTAAAATTCTCTCGTCGGGTCGTAGGAGACATTGAGCAGCTCTACAGTCTGGGCGCTGCCCCCCGCCTCTGTCCCGCTTGTTCCCGTTCCTGTCGACGCAGCGGAGCATCCGCCCAAAGCGATAGCCAAAGCGACGATGCCGATGCGTTGCAGGCTGGAATGGATCTTGCCCTTTGTGGTGTTCATACTGGTAACCTTCACTCCCTGTTTTTTAATCTATACTATTTTACTCGGAATACTTAGTTATTTACGATTATACCCGCCTTTTTATCGCTGTCAATCATATTCCCATCCACTTTATGCCCCATGGGCGGGCGAGGTGAGCGCGGGCAGCCGTGCAGATGATCTTTATCGCATCAGTTGCGGCGACCGCTCCATTGAGTTTTTCCCTTGCGCAAACGTATCGCGCCGCTTCCCAGAGCATTTTTGGTCCAAAACAAAAAAGACAGCAACCGGCGCTGTCCCCCATGAATGCGGATCGATTTATTCATAAACTTTACTCCCCGGTTCTGTCGTCTGCTGCCGCTTGAATCTGTTGCACGACCTCTTGCGCTTCGAGCGGCGTGTGCGCCGGGAGCTCTAAAAAAGTAGCGGCCCGTTTCCTTGATTTTTTCGTAAAGCGCAAACAGTTCCGGGCCACTTTTCTCGCCGCCAGCCAGGATCGGCTCTGTATCGGTCGCGATGACGATTCCTTTGGCCCCCCCACCTTCCATGATGAACGAGAGCTTCTCATCCGTAGGAGATAGCCAATCCTGCATAGAACGGCCGTCATAGGAGCGTATTTCCTCCGCTTCCGGCAGCACAGCTCCCGGAATGGAAAAGCCGGACAAGCTTACGTTGCTTTTTCATTTGCTGAAAAATTTGCTGTCTTTGTTACGGGCCTGTTCCATCTTTTTGTAGCAGCCAGCGCTTCCTTGTCGCCTTGGTTCATGGCATTCGCCACGTAGCCAACGAAATTCCGGCCACGATGACGACGCCGAGCAATGTCCACGAATATTTATTCATAAACAAACCCCCACGTTCATTTTTTTCAAAACCGTATAAGGAGTCGACCCATTCTTGTCTGGCTTGAAATAGTATACCTAAAATATCCAATCTACCAAAATAACATAAAAAAACGGACGCCCTGTTCCTCGCCAAAAGAATGGATGCTGGCGGCAAGCAACTTGTCATTGGCGAACTGCAGCAGCCCTGTGTTGGCACAACTGCTGCCTCCGCCGACGATCACCACATCACAGCGCAAATCGTCCGAAATGGCAGGATAGCGTGGCGGGTTGGGAAAAGTATGCGACCAATACAGTTTGCCATTCACTAAATCCATGCGGCAATTCCCCTCGGCATTGGTTGGTGTAGCAGCTAACCCATAGCATAACCAACAGAAGCGTTGACATCCGTCTCGCGCATTTTTTCGCTTTCGGTTATGATGAAGGGACAAAGGAGTGAAGGAACGTGATTACCGTCTATGTAAAACGTCCGCATGAACAGGCGGAAAAGCTCGACATTGCCGATACCAGCTCCTTGAGCGACCTGGTGGACGGCGACTTTGAAGTGGTGGCCGACGATCATCTGGAAGGAATTTCCTTGATCGTGAATGAAGATGGGCGCGGCGTGTTGGGGAACAACTTCCCGATCACCTCGGACGGCTATTTGGACTGGGTCTACGGTCCGTGCGTGTTCGTCAAAGCCGACAGCCGTTCGCTCACGGAGGAGGACATCAGCCGGATCGACCGCTTCCTTGCGGCCAAAGTGTAAAAGCAGCTTGCTCGTTGCAGCGAGCGTACAGCGAAAAGACCCCTGATCTGCCCGCGATGTGCCGTTTGTTTCTGCACACGCTGCTTCCCAGGGGTCTTTTCTTTGTTGGGCAGATCGGCCTAGCCGTTGATCCCGCTGCTGCCGAAGCCTCCCGCTCCTCTTTCCGTCTCATCCAACTCGTCGACAACCTCGAAGCGGGCGACAGGCACCAGACCGATCACACCTTGCGCGATCCGGTCGCCTTTTTTAATGAAGTAGCTGTGCGCGTCGACTTCCTCAGCCACCTCCACCTGTTTTTCGCCTGCATCCAGACACACTTTGCCGAGCTTGCCAGAAGGAATGCGGATGTTGTCCATCAACACGCACACCTCTCCGCGATACCCCGCATCGACCGTCCCCGGCGCATTCGACAGGCGCAGCTTTGTCTTCGCGCCTATCCCGGAACGCGGGCGCACTTGCAGCTCGAACCCTTCCGGCAAGGCAAAAGCCAGTCCGGTCGGAATTTTGGCAGACTCCCCCGGAGCGATAATCGTATCTTCTACCGCTACCAGATCGAATCCGGCGTCCATCGCGCGCGCGTATTGCGGAATGACGGCATCCGGGTGCAGTTTTTTAAGTTTCACCTGGGCAACCAGGCGCTCATTTGTCGTATTCATCCAAGTCTCTCCTCGTCTATCGCCTCTACAGCTAATGTCCTTCCATAGTGTACAAGATGAACCTGCATCCAGCAAGTTCGCCGCTTTTTCACTACTATTTCGCACATTTTCATAGAAAGCTCACAAATTCCTTTCTTTTTCTACGCTTTTGCTGGCGAGTTGTGATATAATCACCGTTGCGTCATAAACTACAATTGAACAAGAAAGGTGGAATTGTACCTTGCAAGTACAAAAACCATACCGTATTTTGCTTTACTACAAGTACACTCCAGTGGACAACTATGAGGAGTATGCTGCTGAACACTTGCAATTTTGCAAGGAGATTGGACTGAAGGGACGGATTATCGTCGCTCCCGAGGGCATCAACGGAACCGTATCCGGCACCATCGAGCAGACAGACGCCTACATGGAGTATGTGAGAAAAGACCCGCGTTTTGCCGACATGTGGTTTAAAATAGATGAGGCGGACGGGCACGCGTTCAAAAAAATGTTCGTTCGCGCGAAAAAAGAGCTGGTGACCTGGCGCCTGGAAAAAGATGTCGACCCGAACGTCAAAACAGGAAAATACTTGAGCCCGAAAGAATTTTACGAAATGATGCAGCAAGAGGACGTCGTGATCCTCGACGGCCGCAACTACTATGAATACGACCTCGGTCACTTCCGCGGCGCGATCCGTCCGGAAGTCGATTCCTCCCGCGAGTTTCCTGAGTGGATCGCGAAAAACATGAGCCAGTTCAAGGACAAAAAAGTCCTCACCTACTGCACAGGCGGCATTCGCTGCGAAAAGCTGACCGGCGTGCTGCTGGAACAAGGCTTTAAAGATGTGTACCAGCTCCACGGCGGAATCGTCACCTACGGAAAAGATCCGGAAGTAAAAGGCCGCCTGTGGGACGGAAAATGCTACGTGTTCGACGAGCGCATCTCCGTACCGATCAACCACACCGAAGAAGACGTGGTGATCGGCCGCTGCTACTACTGCGGTACTGTCGAAGACCGCTACGTGAACTGCGCCAATCCTTTCTGCAACAAGCAGCACTTCTGCTGCCCGGAATGCGAGCAAAAATACAAGCGTTCCTGCTCCGACGAATGCCGCGAGCATCCGCGCAACCGCTTCGTCGAAGAAGAAAAAGCGAAGCTGCAAGCTGCCGGAGCGAACGCATAAGCAAACGAAAAACAAAGCAAGCTGACTGTCCCTTGTGGTAGTCAGCTTGTTTTTTTGCGCCTCTCGTCCCGGTGCGGATAAATAAGATGCTGTCGTTTCGAAATGCACCTTGATTCAGCCGATCTTTTCGGTTGTCTCCAAACGCAATCTCCTTCATAATAAACAAAGTGTTCGCAAAAATGGAAATCTCATCCTTTTGCTACATTTCGTTCTTTTTGCTTGGGAGGTGCTATGGAAAAGAAGATAAGTATCGTCATCGGTTTTTTGGTCGGACTTGTTTTCGTCAACTACGAGATCGACTATAATTTCCTGTTCGATCTGGGGATCAAGCCCGAGCCTGTGCGGCTTGCCGTGAAGCTGATCGGCTTGCTCAGCACCCTCATCTGCGGCCTGACGCTGATTTTCGACGCGTGGCGAGCGATGCGCTCAAGCTGATAAGCGGAGGAAACGCCCATGAATAACTATATTTCGACCATGCGCAAGCTCATCGGTCACGAGACGTTGTTGACAGTAAGCTGCGGCGCTATTTTGGAAGATGACCAGGGACGCATTTTGTTGCAGCAAAAATACAACCGGATATGGGGCATTCCCGGCGGCCTGTTGGAAATCGGCGAGACGTTTGCGGAGACGATCCACCGCGAAGTGCTTGAGGAAACGAACCTCATCGTCAAAGCAATGCAACTGTTTGGCATCTACTCCGGGAAAAACGGTTTTGCCCAGTACGCCAATGGGGACAAGGTGTTTAGCGTTCAGCTCATTTTTCATGTCACCGACTACACAGGCACCGGCCATCTCAATGAAGAGAGTACCGGACAGCCTGAATCCTCATCAGGCTCCGTTCATTCTGGACTGGGCAAACGGCGCAACAACGACAATTGTCAAATAAAGTCCAGGTCCCGGCTCGCCTGCCGCCGAAGCTGAACAGCCGGGAGCGCGATTCCGATCACTTCCGCCAGATCGGCAATGACGGCGTCCGCCTCGGCAGCCGCAGCAAACTGATCGCTGCGCTTCCAGACCGCTTTCATCCCGACGGCTCGGCTGGCACGCACGTCGTTTTCCGGATGATCGCCCACGTATATCGCTTGCTCCGGCGGTACGCGCAGCTTGGATAGCGCCCGTTGAAAAATCGCCGGGTCGGGCTTGCGCAATCCTTCCCATTCCGAAATCAGTACCGCCTCGAAAAAATGCGCGATGCCGAGCGCCTGCAAATTGGCGTACTGGAACTGTCCAAACCCGTTTGAGATCAGCCCGAGCTTGATGCCCTGCTGTTGCAGTTGTCCAAGCGTCTCGTGCAGATGAGGAAAAGCAATGCAATGTTGCGGAAACCGGCTGATATAGTCTTGCAGCAAAAACGAAGCGTCCAGATCGGGAATGGCGAACTCCGCGACAAGCTGCTCGTACACTTTGTCTTTCCATACATACCCGTGCTGGTCCAGCTCGATAAAACGCTCGCAAAAGACATCCTTTTGGACAAGCTGCAGCGCGCCAATTCGCTCGTACTGATCGTGTACGAATCGCAGAAGAGACGTGTCGCGGTCCAGCAAAGTGCCGTCCAAATCAAAAAGCACAGCCTGAATCGTCATGCCCAAGCACTCCTGTCTTCTTTTTGGTTTGCGGGCGCTACCCGTTACACCCGCTTCTGTTTCTCTGCCATTTTCCCGCTTCCCTGCTTTTGGTAAAATAAGAATGGTCAAATCCATCAGAAAAAGGTGAAAACTCGTGTCACCAAATTATGAAGCAAGCATTCTCGAATGGCAAGCAGCAATGGAAGAAGGAAAAACCACCTCGAGGGAGCTGACGCTTTCCTTTTTGGAGCGAATCGCGGCCTACGACAAACAGGGGCCTTATATCAACGCGATCAGTGAAATCAATCCGGACGCCCTGTTCATTGCCGAAGCACTCGACCGGGAGCGCGCCGTCTCGGGCAGTCGCGGCCCGCTGCACGGCATCCCCGTTCTCATCAAGGACAACATCGCGACCAAAGACAATATGCACACGACAGCCGGCTCGCTGGCACTGGCCGATTCCTACGCGGCGGCCGACTCCTTTGTCGCGGCGCGGCTGCGGGAAGCGGGAGCCGTCATTTTGGGCAAAACCAACCTGACCGAGTGGGCGAACTTCATGGCCGACCTGATGCCAAACGGCTACAGCTCGCGCGGCGGACAAGTCCGCAATCCGTACGGCCCCGGCACGTTTGATGTAGGCGGCTCCAGTTCAGGCTCGGGGGCAAGCATTGCAGCAGGCTTCGCCGTCGCGGCGGTCGGAACGGAAACATCCGGCTCCATCCTGCACCCTGCGGAAAAAAATTCGCTGGTCGGGATCAAACCAACGGTCGGCCTCATTAGCCGCCGCGGCATTATTCCGATTTCCCACAGCCAGGACACGGCCGGGCCGATGACCAGAAGCGTCACCGACGCAGCGATTTTGCTGGGCGCTCTCGCAGGAGTCGATCCCAAAGACCCGGCGACGGAAAAAAGCGTTGGCATCGCGCAGCGCGATTACCTCCCCTTCCTGGATGCGAACGGTCTGCAAGGCGCGCGAATTGGCGTCGTCCGCTCCCGCTTTCTGGCAAAATGCTCCGCGGAAGAAGTCGCGCTTTACGAAGCGGCTCTTTCGCAACTGCGAGAGGCTGGCGCGACGCTGATTGATCCTGTCCGCATCCCGACAGAAGACGCGGAGTGGAGCTCCCACGTTTTGATGCACGAGTTTAAAGCAGGCATCCAGGCGTATTTGAAAAACTTTGCGCCAACCTATCCGCTTCGCACCTTGAAGGACATTATCGCCTTTAATCGCGAGCACGAAGCAAGAGCGCTTCGCTACGGACAAGACATTCTGGAGCAGTCGGAAGAGACGAGCGGCACGTTGACCGAGCCGGCCTATTTGCGCCAGCGGCTGTACGATCTCGAAATGTCGCAGCGCCAAGGGATTGATGCCGCCGTCAGCGAACACGCGCTGGACGCCCTGCTCTTCCCCGGCAGCACAGGCTACGCCATTCCTGCCAAAGCGGGCTATCCGTCCATTACAGTACCTGCGGGCTACACGTCGGAAGGAAAGCCTTTCGGGATCACGCTGACCGGACTGGCCTTCACCGAGTCGGTGCTGCTTCGTCTGGCTTACGCTTACGAGCAAGCAACGTTGCTGCGCGTGCCACCCGTATTGTCGGACAAGGTCTGAGCCGCCTGCCGCACCTGATTCATCCCACCCATTGGCAAGGCCAACCGCTGATATTCCGGTTGGCCTTTTTCTGTAGCTTGCCAGCATGTCCAGATCGTGACATGATGAAGCAAGCTGGCTTTCCTCTCAACCAAACAGCCGACAAATGAATCGGAGGACTTTTGCCTTGAGCCACATTCGTTTACGTCCGACAACAGCAGACGATTTGCCCACATTTTACGCCC
The DNA here is from genome assembly GCF_000470975.2 of Brevibacillus sp. NSP2.1. NCBI lineage: Bacteria > Bacillati > Bacillota > Bacilli > Caryophanales > Paenibacillaceae > Brevibacillus > Brevibacillus sp. NSP2.1. The sequence goes on from NZ_CP048274.1 coordinate 3,139,129, forward strand.
AACAGCTTGACCCGGAAGCAAACCGCATGGCCGCCTTCACGTCCAAGAACCCGAGCGACCGCGAAGCGTTTGCAGCGCATTGGAACAAGCTGTTGGCAGATGAATCCATTCACAAAATGACCGTGCTTGCGGATGAAAAGATCGCTGGTTACATCGTGCACTTCGAGCAATTCGGCCATCCTTCCGTCGGCTACTGGCTCGGAACGGAATACTGGGGCAAGGGCATCGCGACGACGGCGCTGCAAACATTTTTGCAGCTCATCCCCGCTCGTCCCGTCTACGCCCGCGTCGCCAAGGACAATGTCGGCTCGATTCGCGTCCTGCAAAAGTGCGGTTTTCAGACCGTTGGGGAGGACAAAGGGTTTTCCGCTGCGCGCGGCAGCGAGGTTGAAGAGTTTATCATGCGGCGAGAAGCTTGAATGAGCCGGGATGCAGCAACAGGCGTGACCGTGTGCTGCGCGCCGATTTTCCCGCTACGCTGAAACTTCTAGTATCTTCCAATCGGATATCCGAGAGAACAAGTCTGCTTGCACAGGAGGGAAAAAATTATGGCTGTAGTCTCCAACGTGTTGGTAGCGGTTTTGCTGTTTGCCTGGGCGGGGGCAGAGGTGCTTTTGGAGCCTGCGATGGGCATGGCGAACTCGCCTTGTCTTTTTTCTTTCCCTCGTTGTCATCAGCGGCGTGATCTACTGGAGCGGCTATTGGTGGAAAAGCTGATCGCATCGAAGATTTCGACGCGAGCGGAGAGCGGCGTACGGACAGCTTTTCCGCTCGTGGCGCAAAAGACGTCTTCTCCTACTCCAGCAGCCCATAAAAAAACGCATCGAACCGCTACAGGTTCATGCGTTTTTTTACATCGTCGTCGTTTCTTGTTCCGCTTTGCCCAGTCTGTCCTGGAACAACTTGCCGAGCTGGCCGATGTCTACTTCCCATTTTTCGTCCTTGTAGTAGACAGTAGCCTTCGTCTCTCCCTTTTTGCCCACGATGCGAATGCTGGCCGTCTTGACTTCGTAGCTGCCATCCGGCTGAAACGTAATGTCGGCATCCTTTAGTTCGCTGTCCAGCACAGGGGTGATCGTCTTGTCCACCACTTCCTGGGTGGCCACCACCGCTTGCCGCCCCATCTGAATGACTTCCTCCGGGCTGAACTGGAAAAACAGCACCAGCACCACGCCGATGATGGCAGCGAGCGAAATGATCCGGATCAGGCTGCGCACGACCCATTGTGCCGCCAAAATCACCACGATGATACAAACCGCGACGGGCCAGTAATCTTTTACGAGTTGAAGAACTTGCTCCATCCTCACCCCTCCTTCACCATCCCATTCTCGCCAAAAATGGGCGGTCGTTAATCAACAACCGGCGAGAAAATGGCGATTGTTTTGGAAAAGTAGAAAAAACCGCCGCATGATGTGCGGACGGACATGTTTGCCTGGCCTTCCCAAGCCTTAACATCATTCGACAATCCGGGCCAAGAGTCCTGCCCCCGGGCGTAAAAACCGCGAAGCGGCATGCGTCGCAAGCCTTGCCAGCTTTTGCTTCCCGGTGATTTTCTTCGCGATAAAAATGTCTGTCAGCTCAAGGGCGGCCATGCCTTCACCGAGCTGTGCCACGGTACTGTGCCACGGTTATTCCCGCCGCTCGGCAATCGCGATCTGCCTGTGGGCAATATCCGAACATCGTATGCGGCTTGATCGCAGGCCGGAGAGCAGCCCCTTCTGCATTAGAGCGACTGCCTCTGTAGCAACTTGTACTCCATGCGGTTCAGAACACTGGGCAGAGCGGCGTGACCAGTTCGTCCGCGCTATTTCCGATCAGCTTCATCGGGTCAGTCTTGCTCCGGCTTTTGGCTTTTGCGCAGCTCATCGAGATAGCTGTACAACGTCACCTTGGAAATTTTCAATTCGGCCGCCACCTTCTCCAGTGCGCCTTTAATTAAAAACACGCCTTTTTGGTCCATGAACTGGACGATTTGCAGCTTTTCGTTTTTGTCGATTTTCTCCACGTCTTTCTCGGAGATCGTCTGGGCAATCAGCTTTTCCACGATCTCCCACACGTTTTGCACAACTTCCGCTCCTTCGCGCTCCAGCGGCTCCCCGCCCATGCGGATGAAGTCCTCGATAAACTCCCGTGTGCTGACAAGCGGCTGGATGTCGATGTTGATGCAAAAAGCGCCGATCGCTTCCCCTTCGGCATTGCGGATCAGGGCAGTCGTCGACTTGATCGTCCGCCCGTCCTCCGTCTCGGTCCGGTAATTGGCTACGACGTCATTTTGCAGCTTTTGGGACAAAAGCACCTGTGTGATGAGCTGATGGAACGACTGGCCGATAGCCCTTCCTGTTACATGGTTGTTGGCTGCGTAAATAACCGAAGATTGCGGCGAGCTTAAATCGTGAATTACAACCTCGCAGTTCTTCCCGAAAGTCTGGGCCATGGCGTCCGCAATCGGAATGTAACGCTTTAATTCCTCCCCGTATTTCCCCATGCTTCCCGCTCCTTTCGTCCATGCTGGCGTTGCGGCTTGTTAGCCCTCATTTTATTTGCATGTATATTTTTTCAAGGTAATAGCATAATTTTTTCTATGAAATTCGAAAAAAGAGATTTTCTTATCGAACTGGGTAGACAGCCGCAAAAAGATGAATCTTCCACACTTCCTGGGCTATTGGTCCTTTGCGGAAAGAAGCGCCGAGAAAAAATTATATACGAGAGCCTCTTCGTTTTTTCTTTCTAAGTTTATACTTTTTTCTACAAACTTGCAGCTAAAAAAACTCAAAAAGAACCGCCGCCGATCCCCCAGACCGACGGCGCTCTGTTGCGCGACTAGATGTTGCGTTGGTCGTACTGCATGCCTTTGGCATAATACGCTTCCTGGATGTGCGCCGGAACCATGCTGCCTCCGGTCGCCCAGACGATATGGGTCGCGTTTGCCAGTTTGTCGGCAAGCCCTTGCTGCTCGATGTAGCGCTGCCCCGCCTCGGTCGAAAGCAGGCGGACTGGCCCCGGCATGCCAGCGAGAGCAGACGGCTCCAGCCGCACAGACTCGCTGTCGCGCAGCGCCCGCAGCAGCCGGTACAACTCCTCGTCAGCCACGGTGTAAACGCCGCTGAGCAGCGATTCCATCACCTTGCCGACGAAACGGGAAGGCCGCCCCACGGCCAGTCCGTCCGCTTCTGTCCTGTTGTCGATGCCAAAGTCTTGCACGGCTACCTGGTCATGCAGGCCAGTCATCAGGCCGAGCAGCATACAAGGCGAATGTGTCGGCTCCGCAAAAAAGCAGTGGACGTGATCGCCGTAGACGAGCTTCAAGCCGTAGGCGACGCCGCCCGGGCCGCCGCCTACCCCGCACGGCAAGTACACAAAGAGCGGATGCTCGCTGTCGACCACAACCTGCTGTTCCTCCAGTTGCTTTTTCACTCGTTCAGCGGCCACGGCGTAGCCGAGAAACAGCCGCTGGGAGTTTTCATCGTCAATAAAATAGCACTGCGGATCGGCTTCCGCCTGTTTTCTGCCCTCTTCCACCGCTTTGCCGTAGTCGGACTGGTATTCGAGCACCTGCACGCCCTTAGCGCGGAGCAGCTCCTTTTTCCACGCTTTCGCATCGGCGGACATATGTACCGTCACCTGAAAGCCGAGCTTCGCGCTCATCACACCGATGCTCAGCCCGAGATTGCCCGTCGACCCTACAGCGATGGAGTAGCGGGAAAACAACTCGCGATACGAATCAGAGGCAAACACGGCGTAGTCCCCGTCAACAGGCAGCAGACCGTGCTTGTCGGCCAATTCCTCCGCATGGGCGAGAACCTCGTAGATGCCGCCTCTCGCCTTGATAGAGCCTGCGATTGGCAGGTGGCTATCGCACTTCAGCAGGAGCCGCCCCGGAATTTCCTGTGCGAAGCGGGCCGCCAGTTCGCTTTGCATTTTGCCGATGGAGACGAGCGGCGACTCGATCAGTCCGCCTGCCTCGGCCGTTTCCGGAAATGCGCGTTGAATGAAAGGCGCGAATCGGCGCAAACGTTCCTCCGCCTCGCGCACCTCATCGGCCGTAACCGACAGAGCCGCACGGGCGATGGGGGCATAGCCCGGATTTGTCCAAAATACTTCTTTCGTCGCCATCATTTCGGACAATAACGGATACTCCCGCTTCCACTGCTCGATTGATTTTCCTGCTACTTTCACACTGTTTTCCATCGCAATCGCCTCCATTTTTGTTCCTGCTGCTCGTCAGGTTGCTTGTTCGCCCGGTGATGCGACTGGTGTGGTATACTTGCTCGTTCGCATCGCATCGTGACTGTACATATTTTACCAGCTCGCCCGTATCCGTATCGCGATTGGCACATTTTGCAAACTTTTTTAACGATTGTTATAATAGCACAAATACAAAGCTTGCCAATAGCAAGCAACGGCTGGAAGCTGGCAGGTCTGTGCTGCAAAAGCAGACTAAACCCCAGCCAAAAGGAGAGAACAAAATGGAAATCAGAAAGCTGGCTCCGCACGAGGAGGCCCCCATGCCCCTGCTATTGCTTGCAGATCCTTCGCCAAAATTGGTGGAAGACTACCTGAAAAGGGGGCAGTGCTATGTCGCCGTCCAGGACGCGGCCGTCGTCGGGGTCTACGTCCTGATCCCTACCCGCCCGGACACGATCGAGCTGGTCAATATTGCGGTGGATGAAGCTCATCAAGGAAAAGGCATCGGCAAACAACTCGTTTTGCACGCCATCGAGGTGGCAAAGGCGTCCGGATACAAAACGATCGAGGTCGGCACAGGCAATTCCAGCCTGAATCAGCTCGCCCTTTACCAGAAATGCGGGTTTCGCATGACCTGGATCGACCGCAACTTTTTTCTCCGCCATTACGAAGAAGCGATCATCGAAAACGGCATTCCATTGACCGATATGGTCCGATTCTCCCAAGATATTTGAATACTGCGCATATCGCCATATCAGAAAGGATTCCCATGTATACATACACAATCTGTTTTCTTATGCATCAAAACGAGTTTCTGCTGTTGAATCGGCGCAAACCGCCATTGATGGGCCGCTGGAACGGCGTCGGCGGCAAGCTCGCACCAAACGAGTCACCGCTTGCCTGCGTTCTCCGCGAAGTATTCGAAGAAACCGGCATTCCGTTGACCTCCGCCCGCTACAAAGGAATCGTCTCGTGGAAGCTCGACAGGACGGTACTTGGCGGAATGTACGCTTTCGTAGCCGAGCTGCCGGATGCATGGGAGCGTTTTGACACGCCCCGGCGAGTCGAGGAAGGCATTCTGGACTGGGTGACGCTGGACTGGATCTTGCACCCGGACAACGAAGGAATTGCGGAAAATGTCCCGCGTTTTTTACCGTATATGTTGGAAAACGACGAGCCTGTCGAGCACGCATTTACATATGAAGGCGGCCGGGTGATTGGCTACGAGCGGGTTTCGCTTCTGGAATTATCTCCATACCTGTTTGGTTGATTCCCTTAACCACAGCCTAGATGGTAGAATATCCCTATACTATCGCTGAAGACGAATTTGCTTGCTTAAGCTAAAACCAGGTTTGTTCTTAGCTATTACTTTGGGCATCCTTGGCTGCTCACCTTCAAATCCAGAGGAAACTGATACCCCCAAATATAAAGAGTATTCAAATCCTGAATTCGGGATAACCCTCCAATACACACCTGAACTTGAGATTGATAAATGATCCAACTTGTCTTGTTAGGTTTAAGTCAAAAAAAAGAACATGAGAATGATGAATTTATCGAAAACATCTCCATTAATGTAAAAGATATTGGCTCTTTTCAACTTGAAATGATACAAGTTGCTATTTGAGCACTTTGCATAATTCCATTTTCGAGAAAAAGACAACAGATTTATATGGCCTGTGGTTGGTTTCAATGTCGTGATGTGATGGCTTTGGAAAAATGGGCAGACCTGCAGAATTTTCGTCTATGCTGAAAAATTTAAGCTGCGGCTTTGCTTGAATGCTTAACCATGGCTAGTGCAGAAGCCAGCAATACAATGGCGTTAAGGTACTGGTGCGTTGTGACTTTCTGAATTCCCCAAACGTGCATCGCATCGGCAGTTAGATAGGTTTTCAAGCGGGAATTGCATCGTTCCACGCTAGTTCTTTCGTTGTACAGTTCTTTCCAACGCTTGCTCTCCCGATGCGGTGTGGAGTAGCGGCGCAGATCACTGGTTGTATCCACCTTAACGACCATCCCATAATTTGGAAGGCGAACAAGCGGCCATTCCGAGCGGGCAGTCTACCTTGCCTGTAGCATGGGGACAGCGGAATTTCAGAACATCGCCATCCGCTCCCCAACAGGTCATCGGAAAACCCATGGAGCAGCAAGGCGTTCCGTTTGATGTCATGCCGGCAGGCGGCTCTTTCTCATTGCGAAGATTCATCGGGATGATCGCCTGTGCTTTCAAATTCCGGGCAGCCTCATAGTTTTTTAGTTGGTCGTACCCAGCATCGAGGACAAAGAAGCTGACTTTGGTTTTTGCCGCGACTTGTTCCATCAGATCTGGCGCCATATCGCCGTCATGGACATGAGCCGGTGTCACGGCGAGCGCCATCGGCAGTTCGCTTTTGGTATCGACGGCGAGATGAAGCTTGTAGCCAAACCACTTCACCTTATTGCCGAAGGAGTCGAACTTGGCACCCCAGTTTGCATTGCCTGTGAGCTCGCTTTTACGTTTCGGCTGTTTCTTCTCGTAGGCATGGATCGCGGCACTATCGATGGCCACATGACTTCCATCGACGATGCCTTCTTGCTTGCAGCGTGTGACCAGATCCTCAAAAAGTCGCTTGACCAGGTCTTTGCTCGTAAGCTCGGCAAAGACGCGGCTCAACGTTGCCACGGAAGGAGCTTTCCGATCAAGCCGAAGTCCGCATCGATAGCGAAAACGAAGATCCATATCCAGCCGGCGATGTAGGCCAGTGAACGTACTGATATTCTCAAGCGGAGCTGCAAGCAAAGCCCGAAGGATTCCTTGTCTGCAGTGACCGTCAGCGCCTCGGGGGGAACGGCTTCTCAGTTCTTTGGCGTAAGGACGTAGGTCAAGAGCGCTGAAAAAGATAGGCAATCGTTCTTTGGATTCAAGTTTTTGCAGTTCCTCGAAGGAAAACAGACTTTCTTGAAGAATATACAAGGTGACTTCCTCCTTTTGGGCGTTTTTGGTTTGGTCACCGAAAAACTTCTCCAAATTGGGGTGAAGTCCCTTTTTTATCCCTAGAAATCCTTGTGTCTCAAGGGCTCAGATTTCTGCAAAATGCTCATTTTTAAAAATGGAAAATGATTTATGTTCACTTATACAGGTGAACAAACGAAATATGAAACATACGAAAAAGTTATCGATTCCATGATTCGGTCGATTAAATTCAGCACTATCGAGTAAATAATTCTTGATATTACTACCTTTCCATATCCATTCTCCAAGGATGTTTGTGAACGCTCACCAAAATGTTGACCACTTTGCTCATCATAAAGTTACCCACCTGACAGTTTGAGCACACGTCATCATTTTCACACCTAATTGCAAATGTTTTTACTGAGCCAAGGATCGTCAAGGGCTTGCGTAGCAAGGGGTTTACCCTTTATCCTTGACGATCCTTGGTGCAGGAAATAAAATGCTACTTTGTGTGAAAAAAAGCATCGTAGGTGGTCAACTCGAAGATGAGCGTTTGCTCCAAAAATGGTCAACTTTTTGATTAGCATTCACAGATGTTATCCAAATGGATAAGGGTGAAGATACAGCTTGACAAGATAAGGGGGGATGACTCAAATCAAATTTCGGGGCTTGAATATTTGGCACTACTATCTTCAACTATCGAATCCAGTTAACTAACCAAAAGCTGCCGTTAAAACTTAGGCAGCCTTTTCAATTCTTCTGTTATTCTTAGCTTGTTTTTTATTGTATTCAATTTTGTGAGGGAATAATAATTTCTCTCCAGAAACATCTTGATTAATTACGTTAAATAGAAAATTACGAATGATTTAAGTCTCTTTATAATCATCCAACGTAATCCTCAATCTCAAGTAGACAGGAAAGTTCATAAGACTGAATACCATGTACTTCGTTCTCAAAATCCACTTCACATTTCATCGACATTCTTATGGAGCGATCCGTTCTCTCCCCGAATTCCATGTTAGTAACGCAGACTGGACTATGGTAATAGGACAAATAAATTGACGCATCAGGCATAGGAACTTCGTAATCCTCGAAAGCGACGTCGGTAAACTCGTAAGCCTTATTCTCCAAATCCCTCCAACTCCGAACACCTGGCAATTCACGAAAATCAATACTGATCTTTGTATGTATTGGGTTATCTATACATTCATTTCCTTCCAGCTCAAATGGGCTCAAATTTACTTCGATTGAATGATATAACTTCCCATCAAATAAATTTGAGGAGTATTTACCACCAATTGCTACTAGTTTTACAGGTTTCATGACTACCCCCAGCATTTTCACGATTTTTTTGCAGTAATTAGTTTGATTATACATCCAAAAGTTGGATTTTTCATCAGATAAAAAACGCTCACTCTGGCTAAAAAATGAAAGTTTAGCGCAAGGCCGATGCTCACTTGTTTAATGAAAAAAGTGGATCAGCTACACTAAATTGGATAGAAAAATAAGGGCTTGGAGAATAAACCTATCATGTTACGGAGCGGAACTCTACAATGCCAAAACAACGACGACGTACCTTTACCTCAGAAACAGAGTTTGTGAATCAGATGAACTCGCAGAATCTCCGTCATCTGGAGCTGGAATTATATGATTACGTGAACTGGTTTAACAAGCATCGCATTCACGAAACCTTAGACTACATGACGCCTGTTCAGTATCGCCAAGAAGCCCTAAAAAAATTGTCTGATTTGCTGTTGACAATCCACCTCTGGAGCACAGCAGGCTCTATATTTAATTGTCCAGTGCTTGCTTCAACCAGGGGATGCAGTTGCGATTGAAGATCCTTCATATTGCTATTCGCTGCCCTTATTTAAATCAGCTGGACTAAGACCCTTTTTGCTGCCTGCTGATAATCATGGGATTAATCCGGATGATATCGTGCAATTGCATAAGCAGCATCGCATAAAAATGGTATTTCTTAACCCCAATTTTCAAAATCCCAATGGGTCGTTACTCGACCTGGAACGTAGAAGAAGGGTACTGGAAATTTCGTCTTACTACGGAATACCGATTATTGAGGATGATCCATATAGCTTAACTGCTTTTGATAAAACACATATTTCAACGTTAAAATCCATGGACCAAAATGGTACCGTTCTCTACGTCAGTTCTCTAAGCAAAATCGTCGCGTCAGGATTGCGAATCGGATGGATTTTTGGCCCACAAACAGTAATTGAACGCTTGGCGGATGCAAAACAACAAATCGATTTTGGACATAGCATTATTCCTGAATGGATCGCAACCCAGTTTTTATCGTCTGAGGATTTCTCGATACATATGCACAAGCTTCGTGACTCACTCGCATTGAATAGAGACAAAATCGTTTTCTCGTTATATGACCAACTTGATGACCAGGTAGAGTTTCTAATACCTGAGGGAGGCATTCATATCTGGTGCAAAGTGAAGGAAGACGTTAGCGAACAACAATTATTTAAGGAGGCAATCAAAAGAGGAGTTGTTTATGTACCTGGAAGTGTGTTCGGGACACAGAAAGGATATGCTCGCTTTACATTCGGCCGAGCTAAGGAAGAACATATACATGAAGCAATTTCTCGCTTTGCAGATGCATTACGTAGTTTCAAAAAAGGCAAATGATATCTCATAAGCAAGGGCTGCCCAAAAGCAGGTTTTCTACTGGCAGGTAGCAGCCATTTTCTTTATCGCTTTGTTGAACAGGTAGGTTGTGATTGCAGTGGATGGTTTAATCGATATAACATTGGATGGTTTGTTTTCATACTTTTTCTTTTATCATAGATAGCAAGTCGGGATTCATTGAGGAGTGATCGTACTTGACTATTTAAGACAAAAAAGAATCCAAGATCAAAATGCTCAAACGACCAGAGGGTGCTCAGCCTGAGTTGTTACTGCATTTCGAATTTGCTAGAAACAACGGTTATTATCTGGAGATTAAAGAAGGATATTGGCGGGCCGAAGCATGGAAGGAGGAAGGGCTCAGGCGAATATTAGCCCATGAAAACGAATGGATGCCATGATTGCAACGCTTTCCCATTATTACTCTGAAAAAATTTAAAAATAAGGGGAACTTACTAAAATGAATAGAAGAGCTATATGTGTAGCAGTTGTCCAATCCGCACCTATTCTTTTTAACAAGCAATCATCCTTGGACAAAATTGTAAGGATGACGAAGGAAGCTGCTGGAAAAGGAGCGAATTTAGTTGTCTTTCCGGAAGTTTTCTTGCCGGGTTATCCGAGAGGGTTATACTTTGGTACACGTGTCGGGAGCCGGAATACCGCTGGACGAAGTGACTGGGAACGATACTGGGAAAATTCGATTGACGTACCTGGCGTAGAAACGGAGCTTCTAGGTGAGCTTGCCAGAGAGACCGGAGTCTATCTAGCTATAGGCGTCGTGGAACGGGATCGGGAATTCAGTAGAGGAACTTTATACAATTCCATTGTGTATATAGGCCCGGACGGGAATGTTCTGGGCAAACACAGAAAACTCGTGCCAACAGGTTCTGAGCGACTGTTATGGGGGCAAGGGGATGGAAGCACGCTAACGGTCATCGATACTCCCTTCGGAAGAATTGGCGGTTTGATTTGCTGGGAAAATTACATGCCGCTTGCTCGAACAGCCATGTACGCTCAAGGGATTGACATCTTTATTACTCCTACGGCAGATGCCCGAGACACCTGGCAGGCCACTATACAGCATATTGCCTGTGAAGGGCGTTGCTTTGTTATTTCCTGCAACCAGTTCGTGACTAAAGATACGTATCCGACAGACTTGGCTTGTTACGATGACATTAGGCAGGACCCCGACATTTTATGCAGAGGGGGCAGCGCCATCGTTGGACCACTTGGGGAATATATTGTGGAACCTCTTTATAATCAGGAAGGCATTCTGATTGCAAATCTGGATCTTTCCTTGGTCACGCAAAGCCGATATGATTTCGATGTGGTAGGCCATTACAGTCGTCCTGATGTATTCCAATTAATCGTCAATCGTCAAAAACAGGACATTGTTCGGGTTTCAAAAATGGATGAGTGACGGCATACTGTTTGGAAAGAATTTTTGGAGATTTCTCCCAAAAACTTCCTACTGCCTCCCCCCACACGCACACCAAACAGCCGATGCTTTCTCAGCTCGGCTGTTTCCTTCTCTTCCGTCTTCCCTACCGACTTGCCACTTTACGCTTCAAAAAAGGCTCCCGTCCTTCGCGCCCCTGCGTTTTTACCAAATAGAGCGCGTACTCCAGCGGCCGCCGGATCGCCTGTCTGTACTGCTCGGTCGCGCCCATCTCGCGAAAAATTTCCCGCGCGGGCTTTGGGTTCACTTCGATCAGCCAGGCGCGTCCATCCACGTCAATCCCGATATCCAGCCCAAACTCGACCATGCGGCCAAAATGTTCCTCCAGCGTCAACGCTGTCTGATAGGCCAGCTCCTCGCAGTCGCGGACAATCCGGGCAGCGTGGTCCTCGCCGAAGCGCGGGCGCAAGAAATCAAACACCGGAACCGCCTTGCCTCCCCCGTGCAGGTTCGAGGTCGCGCTGCGCTCCCCGCCCACACGGATGCCATGCCCGGTGATGCTCCACTCGCCCTGCCCGTTTTTCTGGATCAGCAGCCGCATGTCCACGGCGCGCGATGGCACCAGTTGCAGATACAGCCCCTGCTGGACGATAAACTTTTCCTGCCTCGTCCAGCGATCGGCCCAGCGCTGGACGGCGGAAATGTCCGTGAAAAAGCTCTGGACCTTCGCCCGCTGCTTGTCGCGTCCCAGCAGCCGATAGCCGCCCCCGCGCTTCTCGATGGAAAAAAGATTGCGCCCGCCCGTCCCGTTCAGCGGCTTGACGTACAGAAACGAATGTTTGCCCAGCATTTGGACGAGGTTTTTTCTGTTATATAACACAGTTTCCGGCAACCAGCGATGCATGCGCGAATCGCGGTGCAGCACTTCGTGGACGCGCCACTTGTTTGCCAATCGATTGTTTGCGTATAAAAAATCGCTGGTGCGGCGAAAAGCGACGTAGTCTTTGAACGCTTGCGTCGGCGTATAGCGGTAGCGGTCGAACACGGCGTCCGGGCGAGGGAACAGGCGTCCTTGCCATTTGCCCTGCGCATCCAGGACGTATCCTCTCACCTGCTTGCCCGAGGCCAGTACATCCTTGGGCGAAAACAAAAAAACGGTGCAGCCCAGTTCTTGTCCTGCCTTGAGCAGTCGCCGGAAATAGGTCGGCTCTGCGAAGCGTTTGCCCTCCCGCCAAGTCAAGATGCCGATTGTGGGTCGTTTCATTCTTCCACCCTCTCTCGTTTCTTCCTTGGCAGTTTATTCAGCAGCGGGGCAAATGGCGCTTAGCGCAGCTTCTTTTCCAAGGCGAGCAGATCGAGCGGAAGCGGCGCGTACGCTTCCACGGCTTCGCCTCCAAACGGATGCGCAAGCGTGAGAACGGCCGCGTGCAGCGCCTGTCTTTTGACCAGATCGCGCTTGCCGCCGTACAGCTCGTCGCCGAGCAGCGGATGGCCGAGATGGCTCATGTGGACGCGAATCTGGTGCGTCCGTCCCGTCTCCAGCCTGCACTCCACCTTTGTCGCGGTCTTGTAGCGCTCCTTGACCTCGTAATGGGTGATCGCGGGGTCGCCGTTTGGAGCCACTCGTCTGCGTGTCGCATGATACCTGTCCTTGCCGATTGGCTCGTTGATCTTTCCGCTGCCCTTGGCCATTTGCCCCGAGACGAAGGCGATATACGTCCGCTTGATTTTGCGTTCGCGCAGCATTTCGTCCAGCAAGGCAGACGCCCAGGCGTGCTTGGCGTACAGCACCACCCCGGACGTATCCTGATCGAGCCTGTGGACGTGGCGCACCTTCGCTTGCAACCCCGTCCGGAAAAAATGCCCCGACACCAGATGGTCCAGCGTCAGATGATGGTGCGGCTCGGTTGGATGCAACAGCATGCCCGAAGGCTTGTTTACGATTAACAGATGGTCGTCTTCATACAACACTTGCAGCGACTCGCTGGCAGGCGCAAGCCCCAGCGGCTCCGGCGGACACATTCGCAGGCGAATCTCTTGCCCCTCTCTTACCGGCACATGCTGGGCGACAGGTGCGCCGTCTACGAGCACTTCTTTATGCTGAAACAAAAGATGGACCTGCTTGCGCGGCAACTTCCACACCTCGCGCAGCAGGTTCCCGATCGGGATGGCGTCGTCGTCCGCCTGCAAGCGGGCAACGAGCCATTCTCCTTCCTTTTTCATCGATCGCATGGTCAATCTCCTGCCTTATGTTCGTGCTGTCACGCCTCTGTGAGTCCGCTATTCACCTGAACGGCGCGGTCGAGAAAATGCTCGATCTCCTCGCGGCTTTTTCCGAGCTTGCTGACGAAGCGGATCAGCTCTTTGCCCTGGCTGAACGCGATGAAGCTGGGGATTCCGAACACATCGTATTTCTGCGACAGGTCTGGCAGCGTATCGCGATTGACCGCAACCATGTCCAACTGGTCTTTATACTTTTCTTCGACTTCCGGCATGAACGGATCAATCCGGTGGCAATCCGGGCACCAATCGGTGAAAAACTTCACCACAACGGGCTTGCTGGAAGCAATCGCCTGTTCAAATTCTGCTTCTGTCTTGATTTCTCTCATTTCGGGATCTTCCTTCCTACCTAGAATGATTTGGCAATAGTGTAGCACAAAAAATGCGCGTTTGTCGCACGAGGCCGACACTTCTCCTGTAAGCTACAGGGCGCCGCCCTGCTCCACCAAACATCGCACAAACGCTTCTGCCGGGCGAGACAGCGGCTTGTCCTTGCGATAGGCGACGACGAGCGTCCGATACGGCCTTGTCGCAAGCCGCACGTAAACAGGCGGCTCCAGCGTGCCCGGCGCGAGCGTAATCATTTTCGGCGCAAACGACAGCCCCATCCCCGCCGCCACGAGCGACTGGACTGTCTGGATGTTGGTGCTCTCAAACACGATGCGCGGACGGAAGCCAGCCTGCTCGCACAGCCGCAGAGAGATCGTCCTAAAGCCTTGGCCTTCCTTGAGCAAAATAAACGGTTGATCCGCAATCTCCGCCAGGTCTACCTCCTTTTTGCCCGCCAAAGGATGCTGCGGTGGAACCGCGAGAAAAATTTCTTCATTGATGGCCGGGATGATCGCAAGCGAAGGATCGCTGATCGGCATCGTCAGCAGGCTGACATCTATTTTGCCCCGCACGAGCAATTGCTCCAGATGGCTGGACGTTTCCTCCATCAGTTGCAGTTCGACTCCCGGGAACTGCTTGGTAAACGTCGGCAGTACGCGCGGCAGCACATACGCGCCTGTAATCGGCAGGCTGCCTACCAAAAGCCGTCCGCTCTCTCCGACCGCATAAGCGCGCATCTCCCGCTCCAGCCCTTCGGACATGTCCACGAGCGTTTGCGCGACCTGCACGAACCGTTGGCCCGCATCCGTCAGCTCCACATGCTGGGGCAAACGATGGAACAGGCTGACCCCGAGTATTTTTTCCAGTTTGGCAATCTGCTGGCTAAGCGACGGCTGAGCCAGATGCAAACGGTTGGCTGCCCGCGAAAAGCTGCGTTCCTCCGCAACCGCAAGCACATAACGAATCTGTCGTAACTCCATAAAAACCTCCCGATAGGCAAAAGCTATCCTTCTCATAATTATTATATCTTTGAACTATTTCCTTTGCCATGATACAACCTTGTTAAGAGTTTTCGCACGAAGGAGGAAATCATTGATGAAACCCCGCACGATGTTTGAAAAGATTTGGGACAATCACGTGATTCACGAGGAAGCCGGCAAGCCGACCTTGTTGTACATCGACCTGCACCTGGTGCACGAGGTCACTTCCCCGCAGGCGTTTGAAGGACTCCGCCTGGCTGGCCGCAAAGTACGCCGTCCTGAGCTGACTTTTGCCACCATGGACCACAACGTGCCGACAGCGGATCGCTTCAATGTCAAAGACCCGATCTCCCGCCAGCAAATGGAGACGCTGACCGAAAACTGCCGCGAATTTGGCATTACGCTCGCTGACCTGAACAGCCCGGACCAAGGGATCGTCCACGTCATCGGCCCGGAGCTTGGCCTGACCCACCCCGGCAAAACGATCGTGTGCGGCGACAGCCACACTTCTACGCACGGTGCTTTCGGCGCTCTCGCCTTCGGAATCGGAACGAGCGAGGTCGAACACGTTCTCGCGACACAGTGTCTGCCGCAGTTGAAGCCAAAAACGATGGAAGTCCGCGTGAACGGCGAGCTGCCCTTTGGCGTCAGCGCAAAAGACTTAATTTTGGCGATTATCGCAAAATACGGAACTGATTTTGCTACCGGCTATGTCGTGGAATATACGGGCGAAGCCATCCGCAAGCTGACGATGGAAGAGCGCATGACCGTCTGCAACATGACGATCGAGGGTGGCGCACGCGCCGGGCTGATCGCTCCGGACCAGACGACGTTCGACTACCTGAAAGGCAGACGCTACGTTCCGCAAGGCGAAGATTTCCTCGCAGCCGTAGAAGCGTGGAAGCAACTGTGCACCGATGAAGGCGCAACCTACGACACCTGTGTCGAAATCGACGCGGCTACCATCGCGCCGCAAGTGACCTGGGGAACAAGCCCTGGCATGGGCACCAACATTACCAGCACCGTTCCAGACCCCGAGTCTTTTGAAACAGCAGCACAACGCAAAGCGGCTCAAGACGCGCTCGCCTACATGGATTTGGCTCCAGGCACGCCGATGAGCGAAATCAAGATCGACCGCGTCTTCATCGGCTCCTGTACAAATGGTCGGATCGAAGACTTGCGCAAAGCAGCGGAAGTGGCAAAAGGACGCAAAGTCTCCCCTAACGTGCACGCCATGGTCGTACCTGGTTCCCAGGCTGTCAAGCAGTTGGCAGAAGAAGAAGGCTTGCACCTCATCTTCCAGGAAGCCGGCTTTGACTGGCGCGAATCCGGCTGTTCCATGTGCCTCGCGATGAACCCGGATGTCCTGTCGGAAGGAGAGCGCTGCGCTTCTACCTCCAACCGCAACTTCGAAGGCCGCCAGGGCCGCGGCGGACGCACGCACCTGGTCAGCCCGGAAATGGCGGCAGCGGCAGCGATTGCAGGCCACTTCGTAGACGTACGTGAATGGAAAAGAGAGAGCGTAAGCAAGGAGGTATTCCAATGAACCCATTTGTCGTCCATACCGGACTGGTCGCACCATTGGACCGTGTCAACGTAGATACAGACGCCATCATCCCGAAACAGTTCCTCAAGCGCATCGAACGCAGCGGCTTTGGCCAGTTTTTGTTCTACGAATGGCGCTTTGCGGCCGATGGCACGCCGATTGACTCGTTTATTTTGAACACGCCAGCGTACAAAGATTCGACCGTGCTGCTCGCTCGCAACAACTTCGGCTGCGGCTCGTCGCGCGAGCACGCTCCCTGGGCCTTGCTGGACTACGGCTTCCGCTGTGTGATCGCTCCGTCGTTTGCGGACATTTTTTACAACAACTGCTTCAAAAACGGCATCCTGCCGATCAAGCTCAGCGAAGAACAGGTAGATGAACTGTTTCAGCGCGCGCAAAGCCGCGAAAATTACGAGCTGACCATTGACCTTGAGGAGCAGGTAGTGCGCGACAGCGAAGGTCTGTCCTACCCGTTCGAGGTCGATCCGTATCGCCGCTACTGCCTGCTGAACGGCCTCGACGATATCGGCATCACGTTGCAGTACGAAGACAAAATCGCCGCTTACGAGGCAAGCCGTCAAGCTCGTTAAGCTGGCCCACGAAAAAAAGTCCGTCTCATAGCGAAGCGAAGGCATGCAAGCTGTTCATGCCTTCGCTTTTTTGCTTGGATCCGCTGTTTTCCCCCGATGGGGCACCAAGGTCGGACGGAGGTTCGCATCCCCCCGCCTCCACCAACCGATGGGGGGAGACTGTCACATGCACGGGGCCATGCGACCCGCGTGGCCGCTTCGGTGTGCCGTCATCACGTACGGCAACTGTCAATCGTGCAACAGCATGTACATATGCGTCTCGTCGACGTAGCGCTCCCCTGTTTTCAACGCCCGTTTTTCCAAGCCGTACGGCAAAAAGCCCATTTTTTCGTAAAAGCGCACCGCGCCGGGGTTTGTCGTGACAACGGCAAGCTGTACCTGGTCGATGTCGCCCCGCTGTCTCAAATAGGCCAGCTCTTCTTGCATCAGCGCGGCCGCAACTCCTGTTCCGCGATGCGCTTCGCGGACGTACATGGATACGACGGAAGCTTTGTGTCTCGCTTTCAGTCCGCGGTGCCGGAAATAGCCGATGATGCCCGCCAGCTCGCCCCCGACAAAAGCGCCGAAATAGCCGCTGTCGCCCTCAGGCCCCTGGGAAAGCCGTTCCTGCCATTCGGCCATCGGGCGCTTGATTTCCTCTTCATAGGTGGCGCCGAACGCGTCCGGGTCGGTTTGCAGCCCTTCCAGCCTTACTTTGACGAACGCTTCTGTATCCTCTGGTCCCAGTCGTCGAACTTCCATCTTTTGCTTCCCCTCTCCTAGCATTTCCACTCATCATAGTAAAGAGTTGCTAGGTTGTAAAGGATTGCCACAACAAAACGCCAGGAAAATATCCTGGCGCTTCGTTTGCTTACGCTAGCTCGGTCTGGGCGGGATCTGTGAGGCCAAACGTCGCCAGCGCCTGTTCACGCAGCTTGAATTTTTGAATTTTGCCGGACGCCGTCATCGGGTATTCGTCCACAAACTGAATGTAGCGCGGCGTCTTGAAGCGGGCGATTTTTCCTTCGCAGTATGCCAGCACTTCCTCCTCGGTCAATGTCTCTCCCGGCTTGACGCGGATGCAGGCCAGCACCTGCTCGCCGTATTTGGCATCCGGCACGCCGACGATCTGGACGTCTAATATTTTCGGATGAGTGTACAAAAACTCCTCGACTTCGCGCGGGTAGATGTTTTCGCCGCCGCGAATAATCATGTCCTTCAGCCTGCCTGTAATCCGGTAATACCCTTCCTCGTCTACGGTCGCCAAGTCTCCGGTATGCAGCCAGCCCTCTTCGTCGATCGCCTTTGCCGTCTGGTCCGGCATGTTGTAGTAGCCTTTCATCACCAAATACCCGCGCGTGCACAGTTCGCCCTGTACACCAGGGGGGACAATCTCTCCCGTGGCAGGGTTGATGATTTTCGCCTCGACCCCTTCGTGCAGCCGGCCGACGGTCGATACCTTGCGCTCGATGGAATCCTCCGGCCGCGTCTGGGTGATGACAGGCGAAGACTCGGTCTGTCCGTAGGCGATCGTAATGTCGCGAATGCCCATTTTGTCCACGACTTTTTTCATCACCTCGATCGGGCACAAGGACCCGGCCATAATGCCCGTGCGCAGCGAGCTGAGGTCGCGCTGTTCAAAAGTCGGATGGTTCAGCTCCGCGATGAACATCGTTGGCACCCCGTACAGCGCCGTGCAGCGCTCGGCTTCGACAATCGACAGCACCAGCCCCGGATCAAAGGCGATGACCGGAACCATCGTCGCTCCCGTCGCAACGCAGGCGAGCGTGCCCATCACGCAGCCGAAGCAGTGGAAAAACGGCACCGGGATGCAGACGCGATCGTCTACCCCGAGTCCCTGACATTCCGCGACCTTGATCGCGTTGTTGACGATGTTGACGTGGGACAGCATGACGCCTTTCGGAAAGCCTGTCGTACCGGATGTGTACTGCATGTTGATGACGTCATCGAAAGACAGCGACTCCTGGCGCAAACGCTGTTCTTCCTCGCTGACCAGCTCGGCTCGCTCCAGCAAGTCTTTCCATAAAAACATGCCGGGCTGGCGCTCTTCGCCCAAGTAGACGACATTTCGCAAGTTCGGCAACCGCTTGGACACGAGAGCGCCGGGCTCGCACGTCGCAAGCTCCGGACAAATTTCCCGGATCATCTCCAGGTAGTTGGCGTCGCGATAGCCGTCGATCAAAAGCAATGTCGTCGACTCCGACTGGCGCAGCAAATATTCCAGCTCGTGAACGCGATAGCTCGTGTTGACCGTCACCAGCACCCCGCCCATCTTGGCCGTCGCAAATTGCGAAATGACCCACTCCGGTACATTGGTGGCCCAGATGGCGATGTTTTCGCCTTTTTGAATCCCGAGCGACATGAAGCCTCGTGCCGCCCGGTTGCACACCTCCTGAAACTGGGCGAACGAATAGCGGAGCGATCGCTCCTGATAGACCAACGCTTCCTTGTCCCGATACAGTCTGGCTGCCTCATCCAGCAAGTTGCCAATCGTAATCATTCGCAGCATACAAGCACCTCCAAAACATTCAGACTATTCCATCTTTATTAACTAGGATTCGTTCCTTCCCATCATATTCCTTCTCGATAGAAAAAAGAAAAGCGTCCCCCAATCGGAACGCTTCCCGTTTACTTCACGACAATTTTTTGCGTCGCTTCCACCTTGTACGGCAGATGGTTGCTGTAGTTCAGCTCGACGCGAATCTCATGCTCGCCCTTCGGCAACTTTTTCAGCATGAACTCCGGATGGTAGATCATTCCTTTGGACTCGCCATCGAGGTACAGATGGGCGTGGCCTTTTCCATACACCGGCGTTTGCCCAAGCTCGCCGTTTTCCTGCACGAACTCGAAGTTTTGCGTCAAAAGCGATACTTCCGCTGTCGTTCCATCCACCTGTATATCCATGTTCAACGACGGCTTGGCTGCCCCTTCCGGCTGGGTCAACGGAGCACTGGCATTGGTCGTGGCCGGAACACTCGTGTCACCTGGACGATAGGAGTCAGAGACGTGCAACGGATCTTTGACCAATAGCACGATGCCCGCCACCAGAACAACCAGAAAGACGATTCCGCCCAAAATGAGATTGCGCATACTGATAATAAAGACCTTCATGTCTCTACTCTCCCTTTCGCAAGTGCTTGTCACTTATTTGTACATGCATATGCGAGAGGAAAGAGAGGTAGAAGCAAAACTTTGCTATAGCCGTCAGCGGTAGTTGATAAATTGCACCTCGAGCGGCAAATCCGCCTTGCGAATCGCACTGATGACTTGCTGCAGATCATCCTTGCTTTTGCCTGTCACGCGAATTTGATCGTCCTGAATTTGCGTCTTCACCTTCAGGCCGGCATCCTTAATAATGCCGTTGATCTTTTTGGCGTTGTCCTTGTCGATGCCCTGCACCAGCTTCACCCGTTGGCGCACGGTGCCGCCCGCTGCCGGCTCGACTTTTCCGTAGTCCAAATTTTTGATCGGCACGTCGCGCTTGACCAGCTTGCCCAGCAAAATGTCCTTGACCTGGCTAAGCTTGAAGTCGTCGTCGGAAACGAGGACGAGCTCGTCCTTTTCCAGTTTGATGCTGCTCTTGCTCCCCTTGAAATCGAAGCGGTTCTCGATCTCCTTCAAGGCGGTTTGAATGGCGTTGTTCACTTCGGCCAAGTCTACTTTCGAAACGATGTCAAACGAGCTTTCCTTGCTCATGCGTAGTTCCTCCTTCGCTTTTGCCTGTTTGGCGTTTTTTCGCTGCTAGATCGCCCGAACCAGTCCTCCGTCCACGAGGAAAGACTGCCCCGTGATATAGCTGTTGGCTGGCGATGCCAAAAACGTCACCATGCGCGCGAACTCATCCGGCTGGCCGTACCTGCCGACCGGGATTTGTTTTTCCCAGTTTTGCCGGACTTCCTCTGCGCTAATCCCTTGCCCCTGCGCACTCAGCCCGTCCAGTTGCTGCACCCGGTCTGTCGCAATTCGTCCCGGGCCGATCGTGTTGATGAGAATGCCATCCGGCCCCAGCTCAGCGGAAAGCGTTTTGGCCAGCCCCAGAACCCCTGTGCGAAACGTGTTCGACAAGATCAAGTTTTCCAGCGGCTGCTTGAACGAGGAAGACGCAAAGTTGACGATTCGCCCGAACTGCTTGGCGCGCATGTGCGGCAAAACAGCGCGGATCGCCCGGACGTAGCTCAACAGGTTCAGCTCGAAGGCCAAAATCCACTGCTCGTCCGTCAACTGGTCGAACTTGCCCGTCGCAGGTCCGCCCGAGTTGTTGACCAGTATATCTACGCTGCCGAAGTGGCGAACCGTTTCCTGCACGACTCGCTCGATGTCTCCCGGCTTGGTGACATCCACCGGAACGGCCAGAGGCGACTGCCCCGCTGCCTGCTCAATTTCGGCGCGCACGGCTTCCATCGCCTGCTCGTCTCTGCCGCAAATGGTGACATTCGCTCCCTCCTGCGCCAGGCAGAGCGCGGTCGCTTTGCCCAAGCCTTTTGACGAGGCGAGCACGAGGGCTGTCCTGCCATGCAATTGAAGATCCATGTTCAACGCTCCTTTCGAGGTACGGTTTTGGTTTTGTATGTATCATCCTTGCTTTATATTCTACAGAACTTTCAGACGAACGAAAAGCAAAGAGAAGGGGAAAAGCACACTCCCCTTCTCTTTTTCGCCGTTACATCTCTTTGTGAGACGTGTTGCTGTTTTTGTTTTGCTTCGCGATGCGCTTTGCCTCTCGTTTGGCCTGACGCGCTGCCTTGCGGGCGAGCCGTCTTTCTTTGGCTCCTTCAAACAACGAGTACAGCACAGGCACGAGCACCAGCGTCACCAGCGTGTGGAAGATCAAGCCGGAAATTACGGCTGTCGCGAGCGGTGCCTCCAGGTCGGAGCCTTCCGCCATCGCCAGTCCCATCGGCAGCATCCCCAGAATCGCCGTCAGCTTCGTCATGATAACCGGGCGGACGCGGTCCTTCGTGCCTTGTACAATCGCTTCGGCGGTAGCCATCCCGCGATTGCGCAGCAGGTTGATCCGGTCGATCAGCAAAATCGCGTTGGACACGACGATCCCGACCAGCATGATAATCCCGATCATCGCCATTTCGCCAAACGTTCGTTGTGTAAGCACGAAGCCCATCACCACGCCGACCAAGGCCATCGGAATCGTCAGCAAAATAATGAACGGCTGCGAGAGACGGCCAAACTGCGCGACCATGATGACGTAGATCAACGCGAGCACGCCGACGAAGACGAAAATCCCTTGCGCGAGGTTGGCGCTTTGCTCTTTCAGCTTCCCGGCGATCTCCACCTTGTACCCGGCAGGAACGACCAGGCCCGGCAGCTTCTCATTTATTTCACGGCCAACCGTCCCCAAGTCGCTTCCTTGCATCTCGGCAGATACCGTTACGATCCGCTCGCCTTTTTCATGGATCAACGTAATCGGAGACTTGCTGTAGTACCAGTCCACGAGGTCAGCCAGCGGCACCTGGGCGCCGTCCTTGGCTGTCACCATCATTTGCTTGAGCTGTTCCGGGTGCTTCAGCCAGTCGTCCGGCATTTGGGCGACGACATCCACCTCGATTCCATCCTTCGTGATCGACGTGATCTGCTGGCTGCCAATCCATACGCTCAACTGCTGGAGCAAGGAGCGGTGGTCGACGTTCAGTCTGGCGAGCGCCTCCTGCTTCGGAATGAGCGTTACTTTTTCCTTGCCTTCTTTAAAGTCGTTGCGAATGTTGGTCAAGCCCGGTACGGTGGACAGCATGCCTTCCACATCGGTAGCGATTTTGCGCATTTGCTCCATATCATCCCCGATGATGTCGAGCTGGATCGGCGCCGAAGCCCCTTGCTGCCCGAACGTCATCGAGATGGATTCAATGCCCGGGATCGAGTTGAGGCGATCGTTAATATCGGCCGTCAACAGTTCTTTGTCGCGCGTGCGCTCTGATTTCGGCACGAGCGAAATGAAAATCTCCGACCCTGTGCTGGAGGAGAAGAAGAACACGTCTTTTACTTCCGGGATGCCGCGCAGCGCTTCCTCTCCGGTCAGTGCCGCCTTCTGTGCCCGCTCCAGGGTGGAGCCTGTAGGCATCTCCAGCGTGGCAAAAATGAAGTTTTCATTCGGGTTAATGCCTTGCCCCATCTTCATGAGCGGCATGAGGAAGCCCGCGCCGACAAACATCAGGAGCGCGACGATAATCGTCTTGACCCGGTGGCGCAAGGCCAGTCGCAAGAGGCTGTTAAACAACCGATTAACCACATGCTCTTTTCCTTCGCCTTCCAGCGCGACGTGTTTGTCTTTTTGCAAAAAACGATCGGAAAAGACGGGAACGAAAAAGAAAGCGGCGATGGTCGATGCGATAATGGCGGAAGATACCGTAAAGGCAATCGTCGCCAAAATCGGTTTGAGCCAGTCTTCAAAGTCAGCAAAGACGAGCGGCAAAAAGACGATGATGATCGTGAGCTGCGAGGTGAAGACCGGCGTCAAAACCTCTCGCGTTCCTTTGATAATCGCCTGCTTGAGCTCCTCGCCTCTTTCCCGGAAGTGGTAAATGCTCTCCAGGACGACGATTGCGGCGTCGACAATCAGGCCGACAGACAAGCTAAGCGAGAGCAGGCTGACCATGTCAATGTTGTAGCCGCCGATTTTCATGGCGATAAACGTCATGAGCGCGGACAGCGGCAGCGTCGTCGCGATGACGAGCGTCACCCGCCAGTTGCGCAGGAACACGAACAAGATGATGATCGCCAGCGCGCCACCGATCAAAACGTCACGGCTGAGGTTGGTCACCGCATGCTCGATGTACGAAACGGCTTCGAACATGACTTTCATCTGGTATTTGCCATTCGCTTCCGCATTGATCCCGCGGACGACTTCCTCGACTTTGCGCTGGGTCGTAATCAGGTCGCTGCCATCCGCGCGCGAAACGCTCAAGTGCACGAATACGTTTCCGTTCGTCAGCGCTACCGAATCTTTCACTTTTCCACGCAAGTCCTCGACCGTCGCGAGCTGTTCCAACGTAACCGTGCCGTTTGGCGTCACAATCGGCAACGCGTTCAGTTCCTGAACCGAGTTGAACGTGTTGTCAATCATGACGACGGTGTCAAAGCCCGTGTTTTCCAGCGTGCCGATCGCTTGCTTCCAGTTCGTCTCCTGAAGCTGCGAGATCACCTCTGACGGGGTAGTCCGATACGCACTCAGCCTGTCTGGACGCAAAGTGATGGCGATCTTGTTTTCGAAGCTGCGGTCCGATACGGCGACTTCCTTCACCCCGGACACTTCCTCGATCCGGTCCTTGATCGTCGTTTTCGCCAGGCTGAGCATCGCCTGCGGATCGGCTCCGACCAACGCGTAGTCGATCATTTGTTCATTCCCGAAGTTCATCTGGTTCACGCTGACGCTGTCAACGGCTTTCGGGAACCCGTTGCGCAAGCGGTTCACGGCATTTTGCACGTCCTGCTTGACTTTTTCGCCTTGCCCTTCCGTGGCCGTAATCTGCACGTTGACGTAGCCGGTACCTGTCGTAGACGAAAATTCTTTGATATCCGCAATCGATTTCAGTTCCTGCTCTACTTTTTTCGTAATCTTCTCTTCCATCTCTTCCGGAGGCAGCGCCCCACCTGAGATGTTGACGGAGAGCACGGGGAAGTTCGTTTTCGGAACCAGCTCAACGTTGAAGCTGAGCAGGGAGCCAAGACCGGCGATGACGAGCAAAAAGGTAAACAGATAGACGATCAGGCGCCGCTTCAGCAAAAAGAGAATCATCTTGTTCATGCGCTATTCTCCCTTCGCCTCTACTTTTTGCCCCTCGACGTAGAAAGTAATACCGCTGCGCAAAAGCTGGTCGCCTTCTTTGACACCCGAGAGAATCTCGATTTGATCGTCGACAATTTGTCCGGTTTTGACTTCCTTTTTCACGGTCAGGCCGTTTTCCACCGCCATGACGTAATGCTGGGTAGAGCTGACTCCGACGCTTTCCAGCGGTACGAGGAACCCGTTTACTTTGCGCGGCGCCTCAATCGTCGCAGCCATTCCCCCGCGCCAGAAGCCGTCTGGGTTCGGAATCGTCACTTCCACGCGGTACTTGCCCGTCTCCTTGCTCACGACAGGCGAGACGAAGGTAATCGTGCCCTCGCTCTTTTTCCCGTCGTCAGATACTGCCTGCACCTTCGCCTTTTCCTGGAACTGGCTGATGAGATCGTTGGTGACGTCGAGCGTGACCTTCACTTCCGTCAAGTCGACCAGATGGACGATTTTCTCGCCTGGAGAAGCCTGCTCGCCAGTCTGCTTGTAAACGTCTACGACCGTTCCGGCAAAAGGCGCGTGAATTTTCGCATCATCCAGACTCTTTTTCGCCCGCTCCACCTGTCCGGCTGCCGCCTTGATCGAAGCGTTCGCCATCGCGATGTCCTCTGGCTGCGCTCCGCGTTGCAGCTCGGTGAGCGACAACTGGGCGTCGCGGGCGGAAATTTCCGCTTGGGTCAGGGCGCGGCGCAAATCATTTATTTCGGTTTGCGAAATAGCGCCTCCCGCGAACAGCTTCTCGCCTGCTGCGAGGTCTTGTTTCGCCTTTTCCAGACGGCTCTGGGCACTTTGCACTTGCAGGCGCTGCTGCTCGATCGCTTCTGCTGTCGCGCCCTTCAGCGCTTTCGTTTTGCGGGCGGCCGCCTCTTCTACCTGGCTGGCAGCGGCTTCGACTTCTTTTTGGTAGTAGCGCGAATCCAGTGTCGCCAAAAGCTGTCCTTGTGCAATCTTCATCCCTTTGCTCACCTGGATGGCCGAAATCGTTCCCCCAGTGCCAAAGGGCAGTTCCGCGCCGCGCTTTGCTTCCACCATTCCCGTTACCCGCAGGAAAACAGGTTGTGCGGCCTTCTGTACTTTGACGACCTCCACGACTTTCGCTTTGGCTTCCACCTGCGCCGGAGGCTCTGGTGCCGGTCCTCCGCAGCCGGCTGTAACCAGCAAGAGAGAGGCCATAATGATCGATGCCCGTTTTTTCACAATGATTCCTCCAAATGTTCACAATCATTCCCTTGCGTAATTGTGCCAGTTTTTACCTTTCCTGCAAAACAGTCAGTGGTTGGAAATTTGCCTCAGCCCCGAGACGGAGAACACAATCCCCACCAGTTCATAAGTATATACGAACAATATGCAGGACCGTTACCTTTTTTTGGACTTCTCGCTAATATTTTGTAAAAAGGGAAAAGGCAGCCAAACCCGATAGCTTGACTGCCTTTTCATGCGGTGACGCTGTTTAGTTTTCTGCGAGAAGCTGTTCCATTTCGTCCAGCAAGCCTTTGAACACGCTCAACGCTTCCGCGATCGGAGCCGGAGAAGCCATGTCCACGCCCGCCTTTTTCAAGAGATTGAGCGGATAGTCGGAGCTGCCGCCCTTGAGGAATTGCAGGTAGCGGTCCACAGCCGGCTGGCCTTCCTCCAAAATCTGTTTGGACAAGGACGTCGCGGCCGAAAACCCGGTGGCGTACTTGTAGACGTAGAAGTTGCGATAGAAGTGCGGGATGCGCGCCCACTCCAGGTCCACCTCGCTGTCCACGACCATCTCCGGTCCGTGGTAAGCGACGTTCAGCTCGCGGTAAATCGCGCTGAGCGAATCGGCTGTCAGCGGCTCTCCCTGCTCCTCCTTCTCGTGCACGATCTTTTCGAACTCGGCAAACATCGTTTGCCGGAAAACGGTGCCGCGGAATTGCTCCAGGTAGTAGTTGATTAAGTACATCCGCTGCTTTTTGTCTGTCGTGGTCTGCAGCAAGTGGTGCATCAGCAACGCTTCGTTGAGCGTCGAAGCCACTTCGGCCACGAAAATTTTGTAGTCCGCATACGTGTACGGCTGCGCCTGGTTGGAGTGGTAGCTGTGCAGCGCATGGCCCATCTCGTGCGCCAGCGTAAACATGTTGTTCACGTTATCCTGGTAGTTCATGAGCACGTACGGATGGGTCGTGTACGCGCCCCACGAATACGCCCCGCTCGTCTTTCCTTCGTTTTCGTGCACGTCGATCCAGCCGTTGGAAAAGCCTTCGGCAAGCACGCGGCCGTACTCTTCGCCGAGCGGATGCAGGGCTTCCTTGATCGTGGCTACCGCCTGGTCGTACGGGATTTTCATGTCGACCTCGGGCACGATCGGCACGTACAGGTCGTACATGTGCAGCTCCTCTACGCCGAGCAGCTTTTTGCGCAGAGCGATGTAGCGGTGCATGAGCGGCAAATGCTCGCGGATCGTCGAGATCAGATTGTCGTACACGGACAAGTCCACATTGTCCGAGAAAAGAGCCGCGTACAGCGCGGACGGATATTTGCGCGTCCGGGCGTAGAAGACGTCGCCTTTGATCGCAGAAGTCAGCGACGCCGCGATCGTATTGCGGAACTTGCCGTACGTGGCGTACAGCGCCTGGAAAGCTTCCTTGCGCACGCGTCTGTCCTTGCTCTCCATGAACTGCGTGTAGCGCCCTTTGGTCAGCTCGACCTCTTCGCCGTTTTCGTCCGTAATCATCGGGAACTTCATGTCGGCGTTGTTCAGCATGCCAAAAATTTTGGTCGGGGCAGAAGCCAGCTCGCTCATGTTCGCCAGAAGCGCCTCTTCTTCCGCGGAAAGCGTATGCGGCTTGAAGCGCGTAATCTCTTCCAGCAAAATCCGGTAATGCGCGAGTCCCTCTGTTTCCTTGATCCACTTCTCCAGCTCTTCTGTCGGGATCGCCAAAATCTCCGGCTGTATGTACGCGATTGCCCCGTACACTTGCGTGCTGAGGCTGGTGGCACGGTCAGTCAGTCCCTGATACGTGCTGTTCGCATTGTCCTCGTCGCGGCGCATGCGCGCGTACACGTACACGGTATCGAGCGTCTTCAGCAGCTCGTCCTGCAAGGTCAGCGCTGCGAGCAACTGCTTCCCGGACTGCGCCAGCGTCCCTTTCAGAGCGGCAATCTGCTCGGTCAGTTGCTTCGCCTTTTGCACATCCTTTTCCCAGTCCGCGTCGGTCGCGTAAATATCCTCCAACCGCCACTTGTATTCAGCGGGGACGTCACTTCGTTTTGGCAATGTTTTGCTTTTGTTCACCGCGATCACTCCCTCGTCATTTGCACAAGAATGGTCAAATCATTCATATGTGACTATCCTACCGTATTATGCCATCTTGTTCAAATCATTAGCACAGTTGGCACCTGCTTTTTCGCGGCAAAAGAAAAAAGCTGAGCTTCTCCTGCGGAAAAGTCAGCTTTTTCCTACGCCCACATAGCGAAATCCGGCTTCCTTGACGATTTTGGCCGGCCACGCATTGCGTCCGTCCAGCAAAACGGGCTGGGCCATCTTTTGGTAGACCTGTTCCCAATCGAGCTGCACGCACTCTTTCCACTCGGTAATTAAAAGCGCGGCATGTGCGCCTTGCACGGCTTCTTCGGCTGTCTTGGTGTACGTAACGTTCGGAAACTTCTGCCGCACGGCGTCGGTTGCGATCGGATCGTAGGCGAAAACCGCAGCTCCCTTTTCCTCCAGCGCTTGCAGGACGGCCAGGGACGGCGCCTCGCGAATGTCGTCCGTATCCGGTTTGAACGCCAATCCGAGTACCGCGATCCGCTTGCCGCGACAGTCCGGAACGAACGGTTGCAACTGCTGCAAAAACCAGACGGGCTGCGTGGCGTTGACTTTGCGCACTTGCTCCAAAATACCGAGCGAGATGCCGTTTTGCGCAGCGAGCTGCAGCAAGGCAATCGTGTCTTTCGGAAAACAGGATCCGCCATAGCCGACGCCCGCCCGCAAAAACTCCGGCCCGATCCGGCTGTCCAGCCCCATGCCGTGCGCGATCGTCACGATATCGGTTCCCAGTGCCGCGCTCAGCCGCGCCAGCTCATTCATGAAAGAAATGCGCGTCGCCAAAAAGGCGTTGGAGGCGTACTTAATCAGTTCGGCGTTCGCGCGGGTCGTGACCACGCGCGGAGCGTCCACCCCCTTGTACAGCTCCTCCATGACCTCTCTCGTTTCCGGCTCGCCCGCTCCAATGACAATCCGCGAAGGCGCCAGCGCGTCGTACAGCGCACTGCCCTCTCGCAGAAACTCCGGATTGGACGCGACCGACAGCTCCCCGCAGCCGCTGAGCAGCTCGGCAACCTTGTCGCCCGTCCCCACTGGCACCGTGCTTTTGACGACTACGACTCGCCTTTTCGGGGAGGCTTGATGCATCTGTTCGATCGCAGCTACGGCACTGTACAAATAGCGCAAATCGGCGGTCCCGTCAGCCGCTTCCGGAGTGCCGACGCAAACAAAGAAAACGTCCGCGTCTGCTGCCTCCTGCAGCTTCGTGGAAAAAGCGAGGGTGCCGTTTTCCAGCACCTGTTTCAGCGCTTCCTCCAACCCGGGCTCGTAGATGGGCGAGATTCCTTGCCTCAGTTTGACAATTTTGGCTTCGACCAGATCGATGCCGATCACCTGATGGCCGTTCATGGCCAGGGAGACAGCGGTTGTCAGCCCTACGTAGCCGGTACCGATAACGGCAACTTTCATCACTTCACCTCATCGTTTTTTCATCACACGCAAATAAAGCTCCTCCAGTTTGAGACGCTGCTGGTGAATATCGTGGTTTTTCTCCACCTTCATCCTCGCCCGCGCCGTCATTTCCGGCCATTCGTGCGCGGATGCGAGCACGTGGTTTATCATCCGTCCGAGCTTCGCCGGAGAGCGCTCCGGGACGAGATAGCCGGACTCCCCGTGCTCCACCAGTTCGGGAATGCCCGCGTGATACGTCGAAATGACGGGCCTGCCGGACGCCATCGCTTCCATCAGCACGTTCGGGATGCCTTCCTGGTCGCCGTTTTTGGCCGTTTTGCAGGCGATGACAAACAGATGGCATCGCGCCAGCTCGCGCTGCACCGCTTGATGCGGCAAAGCGCCCTTGAGGACGACTTGCTTTTCCAGCTTGTATTTTTTAATCATGCTGCGCAGCTTTTTCTTTTTCTCGCCGTCGCCGACGATAATCAGCTTGGCCTTCGGATGCTTTTTGTGCACCTGCACGAACGCCTGGATTAACGTGTCCATGCCTTTTTTCTCCGTCAGGCGGCCAACGCTGAGCAGCCGGTACTCGCCATCGTGGACCGGCTGGGGCGGCAGCATCGGAAATTTGCGCAGATCAATGCCGGAGCGGATCAGCGTGATTTTGTCGCCCGAGCAGCCCAGGCGGATCAGCCGCTTTTTCATATGATTGCTGACGACGGTAAACGCCTTGCCTTTGCGAAACAGTCGCTTCAGCGAGCGGCGATAGCCCGGATTTTCCCGCACGCGCTTGGTCGCATCAAAGCCGTGAAAAGAAGTAATCAACGGCAGTCCCGCCTTTTTGGCGTACGGAAGCAGCTCCAGGCCAGCCGGGCCAAACCGCGCATGCAAGCATTTGATCTTTTTTCGCTTCAGCCACCCGGAGAGGCCCGCCATTGCCTTGCGCACATAGACCGGCGAGTACGGAAACTGTTTGCGGTTGAACGGCCGCTGTCTGGTCAGCACGACAGGTTTGACTCTCTGGTGCCCAAGCAATTGCTCGTAGATGAAGGTTTCGCTTCGGGGCAGGAATTTTCTCCGATAGACGAGGACCCGATGCATGCAACTGGCCTCCTATTTTCGAGTTTTAGCTCCTCGGCTGAAAACGCATATCCGCCAACTGCCGACGAAGCCCCTCTTCCAAGGAAACTTGCGGACGGTAGCCCAGGCGCTGCTCAGCCAGCCGAATGTCCGCGCAAGTGCGCAGCGAGTCGCCTGCCGGACCGGGCTGAAAGCTGATTTTCGGCGAGATGTTCATCAGCGTGCCCATGATGTTCAGCACGTCGATCAATTTGACTTCACGATTTCCACCCACATTAAATATCTCGCCGGGTGCAGCGTGGCGCCCCGCCAATATGTTTGCCTCCACGGCGTCCGTAACGTAGGTAAAGTCTCGCGATTGCTGCCCATCTCCGTAAACGACGACGGGATCTCCCTTCATCATTTGCCGGAAAAAGCGGTGAAAAGCCATGTCCGGCCGCTGTCTCGGGCCGTACACGGTAAAGTAGCGCAGCATCGTGATCGGCAGTCCGTACGCTTTGACGTAGACGGAGCACACCTGCTCCATCGCTTCCTTCGTGACGCCATAAGGCGATACGGGACGCAGCGGAGCAGATTCGTCCGTTAGCGTCCCTTGCATCGTGCCGTACACAGAAGAGGAAGAAGAGACGACGATGACAGGCGGTTTTGGCCTTTGCATGCACGCCTCCAGAAGCAGTTGGGTAGCCAAAATATTGTGACTGACGTACTCCGCGAATGCCTTGCCCCAACTGTTCCGCACGCCGGGCAGCGCAGCCAGGTGATAGACCACATCTACTCCGTCCAGCCAGTCTTTCCACCGCTCTGCCTGCAGCATGGTTGAATGAAAAGTAAAGGCGGGATGGCTCCCGATCTCTGCGAGATTGCGGAGTTTGGCAGCAACGTCGTAGTTATCGACGAAGCCGTCGATGCCGATCACTGTCACCCCGTCATTTAGCAAGCGCTGGGTCAGATGCGACCCGATAAAACCAGCACAACCGGTGACAAGTGCTTTTGTCATCGCTTCCGCCGCCTCACTTTCTTCAACCGTTTAATGACGAGATAGCCATCCTTGTAGCCGTAGACCGCTTTGTATTTGTTGCCCCAGCGTTTGAGGTAATAATTGAACGTTTTTTTGCGTAAATGATTGCGTCTCCGCTTCATCTTGTTGTCGGTAAGCTGTCCTTTGTGCTTCGTCCGGTTGTACAGCTTGCGATTGATAAACCGGACGCGGTATTTTTCAATCAGCCGCAAAATGATGCGCCGATCCTCCATGATTCGGCCTTCGTATTTGTCGGAGGTATCCCAACCTCCGACCTCCCGAAGCGCTTCGACCCGGTAGCAGCGCGGCGCCACCATCCAGCGGTTGTACTTCAAAAACTGGTATTTGTTGCGAAAATGCTTGTGCTTGACGAGAAACGGGTTGTAGTATTTCCCGCGCCGCACTCGCCATATTTTGACGTTGCCGTAGTAGAGCGCTGTACTTTTTTTACTCTTGCGAATGTACTTTTTAATGACAGCCAGCGTCCGTTTTGGCAGCCAATCGTCCGAATCAAGCTGCAAAAGGTATGGCGTGTCGACCATAGACAAGGCCTGATTCATCACTTTTCCGATGCCGGAGTTTTGTTCCATCCGGTAGTACATGATGTTCGGATGGTACAAATACTTCTCTACCTTTTTCCTCGTCTTGTCGGTAGAGGCATCGTCAATGATTAGCAGCTTCCAGTCTTTTGTCGTCTGCTTCAAGACACTGTTGATCGCTTTGCGGATGAACTTGGCGCGATTGTACGTCGGGATGACCACAGTAAAGGTTGGGTTCATGTGTCCTCCCTCTTCACGGCTGGAATGCGAATCGATGACTTGTCGCTTAAAATGAAGACACCGCTCGAATTGGCTGACTGTCCTGTCAAATGAGACGACCTTCCGAAAACGCTGTCCGTAACGCTCCAGGCGACGTCCATGAGCGAGCTGTTTTCCAACAGGATGCTGTTCTCAATGTGCGCACAATTTTTCAGATGCACCCCGTTTTGAATCGAAACGTACGGACCGAGCCGGCAATTTTCAATGTGACAGTCTTCCCCGATCAGCACAGGTCCGATAATCTCGCAGTTTGTGACGACGGACCTTTGGCCAATCTGGTGAGTCTGACCCAAATCTTTTGCCAGCATCCAACGGTTTGCCTCCAGCCAACGATCAATGGTTCCCACATCGGAATACTTGCCGCTCGTAAGTGCATGCGCAATATGAAAACCGCGATCAATCATGGACTGGATCGCATCCGTGATTTCATATTCACCACGGGCGGATGGCTGCAGTGTAGCAATCGACTCAAAAATGGGTGGGGTAAACAGGTATGCGCCAATGACAGCCAGATTGCTCTTCGGCTGACGAGGTTTTTCTTCCACGGAGACCAGACGCCCTTCCTGTACTTCGGCAATCCCATAATCCTGTGGTCTCTCCACTTCACTTAGCATCACAACACCGTCTGATTTTTCACTGGTAAACGCACGCATTAGCCCGTGCAGCGAATCCATCAACAAGTTGTCACCAAGTAACAAGATAAACGGTTCGTCTTGCAAGAACGGTTGCGCTAAATGGACAGCATGTGCGATTCCAAGCGGCACCTCCTGCTCGATAAAAGTAATGGTAGCCCCAAATTGACTACCATTGCCCACCAAGGGAGGAATCTGCACTTGGGAAGGGTGGATGACGATGCCGATGTCATGCACACCCACTTCACGCAGTTTGCTGATGCAGTAGTGTAATACCGGATGATTGGCCACAGGGAGGAGGGTTTTTGGTTGCGAATAGGAAAAGGGGTGCAGTCGCGTACCACGTCCAGCACACAAGATTAACCCTTTCACAAGTATCACTCCCCAGTTGTGCTCTGCGATACTTATAAGGTATGCGCCTCGTGATCTCTGGACAGGGCAGACGTCCACCGGGCACAAAGAAAGGGCAATAACCTAGCGGCTGGACAAGTGAATCATCCCGTTTTGAGCAGCGGCTGCTTTTCTTTTGGCTTCTTGCCGACCACGCTTTCAAACACATTCAAATAGCCTTGCGCCGTGGCGTACCAGGAGAATTGCTTTGCGCGAAGCAATGCCTGTTTGCCCATTTCCGTGCGCACGTGCGGCGTGCTCCAGAGCAGCTCCCAGATGGCGGGCAGTTCTTTTTCCCACTCTTTGGGCGGAATCAGGAACCCGCTGCCTTGATGGGTGACAACCTCCTTGATCCCGCCCCGCGTCGTGGAAATGACAGGCTTGCTCGATGCCATCGCCTCGAGGTTGACCCGGCAAAAGGCCTCCTTCCAGATCGAGGGTGTCGCCACGACATCGCCAATCTGGTAATACAGCGGCATCTGCGCGCTGGGGACGAAATTGACGAAGCGTACTTTGTCGCCGAGCGGCTTCGCCAGCCGTTTCAGCTCGCGCACGTACGGATTTAAGCGATTGCTGCCGTAGCCGGTTCCGCCGACGATGACGAGCCGCGCGCGAGGGTCTTGCTTGCTGACCTGGTGAAACGCCTTGATGAGAATGTGGACGCCTTTTCCCCGCATGAGCCTTCCCGCGTAAAACAAAACGCGGTCATCCGCTGCGAGGCCGATCTGTTTGCGCAGCTTTTTGATCGTGTAATGCAGCTTTGCCACCTGGTACGGCGACACGTCTACCCCGAGATGCACGGCGTGAATTTTGTGTGGAGGAATTTTGCACGCCTTGATAAAATGCTGGCGCAAAAACTCGCTGTTCGTAATAAATCCGGACGACAGCCGGACGACCCGCTTCATTTTTTCCTTGCTAATCATGGCGGGAGAGCCGTAGACGTGCGAATGCATGTTGACGAAAACCGGAATTTTGGGAAAATGCTTTTTGAGTTGCAAGACGTAAATCGGCCGATTTTCGACGAGAATGACATCCGGTTTATGCTTGCGAATATGCTTGATGATCTTGCGCAAATAAGGCGTTGGACCATCGTAGGGGAAGCGAATGAACTCCCGGTTGTCCTCCACGGACGACGTTGGGTAGGTCGCACAGCGCCGGGTGTAGATCGTCACTTTGTGCTCGGGATCGATCATCTTCGTCACTTCGTCGATGTCGTGCTCCACCGAGCTGCCTTTGACGGGTGGCACGGAAAAGGGCCCCGGGCTAATTATGGCGATGTTCATTACGCTCGCTCTCCCACTCCTTTTTCAAGGAAAGAACCACCTGATACAAATATTGCCTTTCTTTGGCCTGCTCTTCCTCGGCTTTTTTCCACCGTTTTTCCCAGGCGGCAAGCGACTCCTTCAAGGCGGCAACCTCCTGCTCCAGCTTCTCCAGTTGCTCGGTCGTCACCACGTCGGTTTCTCTCATCATGATCTCGAACTTCGGCTCCAGCACCAGCTCTCGCGCCTCTGCGGGCTGCTCGCAAGCGGTCTGTTCCGTCGCTGTCGCTTTTTCCACGGCGGCCTCCTGTCCTTTTTCACCGGGTTTCACAATCGAGATGCGCTCTACCGCTTCATCGACCACAAAATGGCCAGAAAAGACTCCTGGCGTGACCCAATGCGGCAGATCCCATTTTTTGCGTTTTTCCATAAGTCTTCCCTCCTGCAACGTGCTTCTACGTAATATGCTATGACAAACGCGGAAAATGGGTACGTGTACATAGGAGACAGACAATAGAAAAAACCGCCTTGATAGCTGGCATCAAAGCGGTTGTCGATAGTCTTTGGATTGGTTTTGTCTGCGGAAGTTCAGGCTGTACAGCCGTGCCTGCTCGACCGTGGTAATTTGCTGTTTTTGCCACTCCAGAAGGATTCTGTCGATGTAGCGAATGTGAAGCTTGCCTACGGTTGCGGCTTCACGCAATGCTGTTAAAATCAGCTCTTCCTGATAACCGTCCTGCTCTGTCCACATGTGGATGCTCTCCAATTCAAAAGGAGACAAGGGCCGACCAAAAGCCTGCTCAAACCGGGAGTAAATCGCCACCGGCTCGGAATCTACCGTGGCCGCGGCTTCGTTGAACGGCGCCAGCATCCGCGGATCGGCCTGCTGCTCGCGCCAGGTCTGGTACAGCTTTTTGTACAACGGGGTCAAATTGTACTGCTCGTGGCGCAGCCCCGTATGCGGGTCGATAAACTCGTCGATGCTGATCCAGTCTTCCTTCAGCAGCTTTTGCAGCGATTGGATCAATCTCATGCTGGACATGGACATGCGTTCTTCCAGCTCAGTCAAGGTCGGAAAACGGTTCCCCTCCTGCTGAAAAGAAAGCAGATGAATGAGCAGCATCATTTCGTCGTCTGCCAGGGACATTCGTTTGTACATCTTCAGAAGAAGGTTGGAGACGGATGTTGCACCTTCTTGCAACAGTTGCAATATATGGGAATCCATAACGCATGTTCACCTCTGGGTTGGATTAACAAAGGAAGGGCGTAAAACGCGCTGCCATACAATAGGAACACCCTGCTGCCCTCTCGCAACAGGGTGTATGGAAAAAACGAAAAACCTTACGGGTAGAGACGGTACAGCATGCGCGGGAACGGAATCGTTTCGCGCACGTGATCCAGTCCGCAAATCCAGGCAATCGTCCGCTCAAGGCCCAGACCGAAGCCGGAGTGAGGAACGGTACCGTATTTGCGCAGGTCCATGTACCAGCGATAAGCTTCCTCGGACAGCTCATGCTCGGCGAAGCGCTTCGCCAACAGCTCCGGATCGTCGATGCGCTGGCTGCCGCCGATGATCTCGCCGTAGCCTTCCGGGGCGATCATGTCCGCGCACAGCACGACTTCCGGACGCTCTGGATGAGGCTTCATGTAGAAAGCCTTGATCTCGGTCGGATAGTGCGTGATGAACACCGGCTTGTCGAAGTGGTCAGCGATCAGCGTCTCGTCCGGCGCACCGAAGTCGTCGCCCCACTTGATCTCGCTGCCTTTTTCCTGCAACAGCTTGATCGCATCATCGTACGTGATGCGCGGGAAGGAGCCCGTCACGTTTTGCAGTTTGGTTGTATCGCGCTCCAGCGTTTTCAGCTCCTGCTGGCAGTTTTTCAGGACGGATTGCACCACGTGGGACACAAAAGCTTCCTGAATGCGCAAGTTTTCCTCGTGGTCGACGAACGCCATCTCCGGCTCGATCATCCAAAATTCGATCAGGTGACGACGGGTTTTCGATTTTTCCGCACGGAAGGTCGGTCCAAACGAGTACACGCGGCCCAGTGCCATTGCCGCCGCTTCCATGTACAGTTGGCCGGACTGGGACAAATACGCATCTTCATCAAAATATTTGGTGTGGAACAGGTTCGTTGTTCCTTCTGCCGAAGTCGGTGTCAGGATTGGCGGGTCTACTTTGACAAATCCATTTTCATGGAAAAACTCGTAAACAGCGC
Organism: Brevibacillus sp. NSP2.1; assembly: GCF_000470975.2. NCBI lineage: Bacteria > Bacillati > Bacillota > Bacilli > Caryophanales > Paenibacillaceae > Brevibacillus > Brevibacillus sp. NSP2.1. The sequence continues at coordinate 3,175,912 of NZ_CP048274.1, forward strand.
GAATCACTTCAGAGCGAACCGCCATGACCGCACGTTGACGAGGAGTGCGCAGCCACAGATGGCGGTGATCCATCAGGAAGTCTACCCCGTGCTCCTTGAGCGAAATCGGGTATTCCTGGGCAATCTGGATGATCTCCACGCCTGTTACCGTCAGCTCGAAGCCGCTTGGAGCACGGTCATCTGCGCGAACAACACCGGTTATGTATAAAGAGCTTTCCTGGGTCAGTTGGGATGCTTTTTCCCATACGTCTTCCGCTACTTCTGCTTTTACTACTACGCCCTGGATGAAGCCGGAGCCGTCGCGAAGCTGCAGAAACTGAATCTTGCCGCTGCTGCGCTTGTTGTACAGCCAACATCCAATGCGCACTTCTTGTCCAACATGCTGCCCTACCCGGGCAATCGTCGTCAACATCGAATAATTCCCTCCATTTACCATGCCACACTACAGACTAAGTGTACCCAACAATTATACTATTGGGGAACGGCAAATTCAATGAAAGTCTCCCCGTCCGGTGATTACCATAATTTTATTATGTAAACAAGCGCAAGGGAGATCGTCTGGCTTGCTCGCCAATGACCTCCCCTGCCCTCCGGTTTTGCAAGCTAGCCGTTCACGTCGTCTGTATCCTCTGTGTCGCCAGCCGCTTCGCCGTCGAGTTCGCCCCCTTCTTCTTCGCTGTGATCTTCATCGGCTTCGTCGTCGCTCTCGTCCCACTCATCCTCCAGGACGTTTTCCTCGTGTCGGTGCAGATGCAGGGCAGAAACCTCATCGTGCACAGGCTCTCCCTTTTCCCCGACTGCAATCCATTGCAGCACTCCGCTGTCTTCCTGCTCTGTCTCATGGCGAAAAACCGTCAGTACGGCCGACGTGCGCTTTGTGTACTTCAGCGAAACCGACACTCCTGCCTGATTCGTCATCGCCACCAGGCAATAGTGCGTATCGGCATACGGTAGCGGCACGCGCACGGTGACATCTGCCGTCTGGCGCTGCGCCGGGATGCGGAACGGGACAAAGCCGAATTGCTGCAACGTCGTCCCGATGCGGCCTAGAGTCTCTACGGCTTGAAAAGCGAGCTTTTCCTGCGTGATCGACTTGTCGGCAAGGTGCTCTTCGGCAATCGCCCGCGGCGCAATTTTCGCTTTCGTGACCGCATGATCGGCCAGCTTTTCCTCGCTGACAGCGTGCTTTTGCAGATGCTGCCCCTCGATGGATTGCGCAGCGAGATGTTCGCCAGACAGCGTTCCTTTCGCGAGATGCTCGCCGTTCAGGCTGCCCTTTTCTACATGCTTGCCTGTGATCGCATGCAAATCCAGCTTGCTTCCGTCGACAGCGTGATCGGCCAGCTTGTCGCGGGTGACGCTGCCCTCCTGCAATTTTTCCTTCGAGATCGCTTTCGGCTGGATGTGCTCGTTCTGCACGGATTGATTGGCGAGATGCTGGGACGACACCGCTTTTTCCGCGATCTTCTCGCCCGTGACGGCTCCCTTGCCCAGATGCCTCGCCTTGATCGCGTCTTTCGCCAGTTTGGGGGCAGTCACAGCAGCATCGGCGAGCTTGTTGGCGGTGATGCTCAGATCGGTCACCTTGTCTGTCGAGACGGACTCCGGCGCAAGCTTCGAGGTAGTGACGACGTGCTCGTGCAAATGCTGGGTTTGAATCGCGTAATCCCGCAGATGGTTGCTGCCGATGACGCGATCGGTCAAATGCTGTTCTTCAATCGAGCGCCGCGCTATTTTTTCCGCGCAGATGGCCCCGTCTGCCAAATGCCTCGTGTTGACGCTCTCTTCGATCAACTGCTGGTCGCCCACGCTTCTGTTCGCCAATTTATCGACCGTGACGGCCCTGTCAGCGATTTTTCCTGTCGTGACCTGCTGCTCCCCGATTTTTCGCGCGGTCACCTGCCCATCCTGCAAGTGGCTCGTCTGGATGCTGCCAGCCTGAATGTGTACGCTGCCAATCGATTCTTTGGCGACTTTTTCCGACGTGACGCTCGCATGGTCGAGATGCTCGGTCAGGACGGCATACGGGCTGATTTTGTCGCTGGTGACCGCCTCCGACTGCAGATGCTGGCTGTAGATGGCGTGAAAGGCGATATGCTGGTCCGTTACGCAGCCGAGCGCGATATTGTCGCCATCCACGCTGTTCTCCGCCAGATGATGACGCAAAATAGCCCTTTCGCGAATATGCTGGGACTCGACTGCATCTTCCTCCAACTTGGTCGAGGTCACCGCCCCGTCGCGAATTTTGTCCGTCGTGACTGCGCCGTCCTCCAGCTTGACGGAGTTAATCACGTAATTGGCGAGGTTCCGTGTCTGAATGCTGCCCATCTTGATTTTATCCGAGGTGACAGACTGGTCCTGGAGCAGCTCTGTCGTAATCGCCTGCTCCTGGATATGCTTGGTCTGGATCGCTGCTTCGGCAAACTTCATCGAGTCAATCGTCTTGTCAGCGAGCTTCTCGGAAGTAATGCTGTTGTTGACCAGCTTTTGACCGCTAATCGAATGGTCCTGCACATTGTCGCTCGTGATGACATGGCGCCCCAGATGTTCGCCCAAAACGGCGCCGGGCGCAATTTTGTTCGAGGTCACGCTCTTGTCCGCAAGCTTGGTGCTGTCCACGGCGTAATCTTTCAGCAGCGCGGTATCAATCGTCCCCGGTTTGATTTTGGAGGAATCGACAGCTCGATTGGCGATTTTCTCCGTGGTGACAGACTGATCCGTCAAGTCGTCGGTGTAGACAAACGATTGTACCCTGTCGTCGTTGCGCTCCTTGATAATTTTCGAAAAGGTCGTCTGATTCGAGGACGCCCCCTGCTTGGGCATTTTCTGCAGCGGCTGTTGCAGTGGACTTTTGGCTGCGTGGGCGCTTGGCTTCGCGCTGTTGACAGGTTCGCTCTCCGAAAGCTCCAGTTCCAGATCAGCCACCCAGTCGCGCTCCACCGTAGAAGAAGTTTGCATCAGCGGAATTTCATGCAGCGTCTGCCGAAATGTTTTTCCCAGACCTTTGCTCGTTTTTTTTCGGTTCACATTCGCCATAGAGTCTCCTTGCCTCCTGATGTCATTCCCGTATCATTGTGTAACATATTCAACCCATAGGCTTTTGGCACCGCTCCGCGAAATTTGTTTCCCCACGCGCGCTCGCCACGCATGCCAAAAAACCTGCCAAACCAACGGCAATCGTTGGCTGGCAGGTTTTTGGTAACGCATCACGCTCTGATTACGACACAGCCGCTTCCTGTCTCGTCTGGGACAAAAGGGCTCTAAACTCATCGCCTTGCAGGACTTCCGTTTCCATCAGCGTGCCCAGACCTGTCTGGAAAACAGCGTCATACTGTCTGAGCAGGCTGCGCGTATCCTCCAGCAGACGGGAGAGCAGCCGATCCACTTCGTCGTGAATCCGGTTTTTGTCGACGTACTGCAAATGCACGATCCCGAGGTCGGACATCCCGCTGGAAACGATTTCCTGCGCCATGCCCAGCGCTTGTTCGAAGTCGTTTTTGGAGCCGGTACTGCGTCCGCCGTAGTAGATTTCTTCTGCAACCGCTCCGGCCAGACTGACCATGATCTGGTTTTCCAACGCTTCTCTGGTGTACAGATAGCGGTCTTCCATCGGATTTTGCCGGACGTAGCCGAGCGCCTTGCCGCGCGGGCTCAGCGTGACTTGCGAGACTGAGCCTGGGCGCACCACTTCGCTCACGATCGCGTGGCCCAGCTCGTGCAGCGCTACCCGCTTTTTCTCTTCCTCGGAAGCCTGGCGGTCGACTTTTTCGCCGAGCATGACCTTGTCTACGGCGTAGGCAAAATGCTTCGCCATGATCTTGTCGCTTTTGTCGCGCATAGCGTAAATCGCTGCCTCGTTCGCGACGCTTTCCAGTTGCGCACCGGAGAAGCCGAACGTCTCTTGCGCCACTTTTTCTAAAACGACATCTGGTCCAAGCGGCTTGTTCGCCGTATGAATGGTCAAAATCTGCTCGCGTGCAGGCTTGTCAGGCAAATCTACGGTAATGTGACGGTCAAAACGGCCTGGTCGAAGCAGCGCTGCATCGAGCATGTCTTTGCGGTTCGTCGCAGCCATGACCAGAATGCGCGGCTTGTCACTCGTCGCCACCCCGTCCATCTCGGTCAAAAGCTGGTTCAAGGTCTGGTCGTACTCCCGCTGCTGCTGACCATCCCGTTTTCCCCCGACGACATCAATCTCGTCGATAAAAATAATCGCGCTGTCCTGTCCATTTTTCTCCGCCATCGTCTTCGCTTCTTTAAACAGCTCGCGCACGCGCTGCGCCCCGACCCCTACGTACATCTCCACGAACTGGGAGCCGGAAGCCGCCACGAACGCCGAGTTGGTGTAGTTCGCTGCGGCTTTTGCCATCAATGTTTTCCCTGTACCGGGAGGCCCGGTCAACAGCACTCCTTTGATCGGGCGAATGCCGTACTGCTCGATCTTGTCTTTGTACACGAGAAAGTCAAGCGATTCCTTCAGCTCTTTTTTGGCCCGCTCCTGACCGCCGATGTCGGCAAACTGCACGTCCGACTTCGGAATTTCGTGCTTGTTCTGCTTTCGTTTGCCGCCGAGCGCGACATTGCCTCCCTGTCCGCTTTGCTGGCGAACGACGAGGAAGTAAATCGCGCCCAGCACAGCGGCGAACAGCACAAAGGGCGTAATGTTCACCCCTAGAAACACGAGAAAAACCAACACCGCAGGAACGACGCCGATCAGCAGCTCTTTACCCACGTGCCGTCACCTCTTTTGCCTCGGAACGGGGAATGATCGTGTAGAAATCTTCCGTTCCTTTTTTCAAGTAAACGTAAATGTTTGCATCATCCATCAAAGCAGACGCTTCATCCAGCTTGTTCGCCTGTTTCCACTCCTCGATCAGAGAAGGGATGCGGCTGTATTGGTGCAAGTCCATCGCTTCCGTGAACACAAACTGGCCGCTTTTCCAAATGTCTGTCATCGCTTCGGACTGGTTCGCGACTACGATCGCGACCTGCTTGTTGCCTGCAATCTTTTCCGTTTTGGCAACGAGGTTGCGGTACTCCGCCGGAAACGTCTCTGGATTGGTTACTTTCAAATCTATTTGAATTTTGTCTTTGCTCACATGGAAATGGCCCAAGGTGGCGGATTGCATCTGACCGATTTCTGCGCGGATAGGCTCCTCAATCTCTATCTTCTGATACAAGAACCAGCCTCCGAACAGGAGAGCAAGTGTCGCCAGCAAGGACAATCCGATCGCACTTTTTTTCAACTGCACTGCTACTCCCCCCATATCGCGTTCTCGTTGTTCTCTCTTGTCAACAAAACCAGTATATCACATGGGTATATCAATTTTTTATACAGATGTTGGGTCGCATGCCAAACAGGCCTTTTCCTCAGCGGAAAAGACCTGTCCTCCGTTCTTTTTATGAAGCGATCATGTAGGCGACAATACGTAAGAAGCGAGCAAAGCCCCACTGAACAAATCGTAGTGCAAGTAGTGGTAGCGGCCGTTTGCGTCTTTTACCGTGACTTCCCAAAATTTCTTGTCCTTTTCAAGTCCGGGGACGATATGCGTTATCTCTGATTGCGGAAACGCCTTGCTTACTGCTTCCTCGACATTTTTGCGCGGCACAGCGAGATCCATTCGATCAAACGCTACTTTTTCCGCAGTCATCCAGGCGACGACAGGCGTACCGGCGTTGTTTTTGCCGATGACGACCGCGTAACTCTCCGTCCCGCGGTATTCGTCGATCGACTCGATTTCGGCGATCGTCGTCCGCGCCTGTACCCACTCGCGGACAGTCGCCTCGAACTGGTTGCGCTCTCCTGCTACGGAAGCAGTCAGATGATAGGCGAATCCCGCTCCTGTCACCAAAAGCGCGATGATCGCTCCCACAATGATTCTCACTAGCACGTTCCCGTTAACTCCTTTATGCGGTTGACATTACAAACGGAAGCGAAGCTGGTCCTGTTTGACGCCAGCCGCCGTCCTGATTTGCATTTCCAGCTCCAACTGGCGAAGCGTGCCTGTATCCGGCTCATACCATAGCTGGTACTCGATGCTGATCCCGCGCGCCAGCTCAGGCGTGATGTCAGCGATCGGAAAAGACGGTCCGAGCCACATCGAAAGCAGCGACGTCACCTTTTCCGGCGGCACCGCCAGGCGATAGCCGCTCCAGTCGCTGCCCGACGTATCCGCAATCGGCTGGGGCGAGACGGATGGCAGCACACTTTTCAACAGCGTCGCATGTTCATACGGCGTAAACAAAGCGTAGGGCAAGGCAGCGTGATCCTGCACCTGTCCGTCTATTCTTACGGAAACCGGCTGCTCGTGGTTACGGCTGATGGCCAGCTTGTGCCCCCCGATTTCCCCGTCGAGACTGAACGTCTCGCGTACATAGCGCCCGTTCAATGCCTGGTCGTGCATGTAAACGAGAAACGCCCGCTCTTCGTCCTGTGTCAATTGCGCAAGCAACTGCGGCACCGAATACGGCTCCTGTTTGGCTGCCGACACCTGATCGCCCCCTGTCCCGGCAGCCGAATGAATCCATTCACCTGCAGAACCGAGCGCCATCCCCAGACCAAACAGACCGAGAAAGATCGGGAAAAGCCACCACAGCTTTTTGGGCCGGATGTACATCTCCGTCCCCCCTGTCCCATTTTTGTCTCTAGCCTATGCTATACGGGAAGGTTTTAGAACGACACGGAAAAGTTGCTAATCATAGCTCGGGGCCGGGCGGTCATACTACTTATACACCCGCAAGGAGGTGAGCGCGTGAAGTCACCGCAACAAAACGCATCTCCTGACATACTTGGGTTTTTGCTACAGGAATACCGCGTCTCCTGGGCTGGATTGTCTTCTCCATTGCGTCAACTGTCGCACACACCCACACTGCATTTTCGCCATCATCCCCTGACAGAGCTGTGGCGAAAATGAGCACGGCATGTAGTACCCATATTCCCCTACCTACACCTACACTCCCTTACTCCTGTCCCACACCAGACAGGAGCCTTTTACCGTTTCAACTGCTGGAACACGCGGTTCGCTTCGTAAATCGCCCGCTCCTCGTCAATCGTGAGCAGCTTGTGGTTGCGCATCAAAAATTTGCCCGCAACAATCGTATCTTTGACGTCGCGGCCATTTGCGGCATAGACGACATGGGAAATCGGCTCATGCGCCGGGTGGAAATGGGCTTGATGGCTGTCGAGAACGATCAGGTCAGCCTGCTTGCCTACCTCGATGCTGCCGAGCGTGTCCGCCTGGAATACGCCGTCTGCGCCGTAGCGTGTCGCCATGCGCAGCGCTTCCTCGGCTGGCACCGCAACCGGGTCGTTGTTTACACCTTTGTGCAAAATCGCCGCGAGCTTCAGTTCTTCAAACAGGTTGAGGTTGTTGTTGCTCGCCGAGCTGTCTGTGCCAAGCGAGACGCTCACGCCTTTTGCCAGCATTTTTGGCACAGGTGCAACCCCGCTCGCCAGTTTCAGGTTGCTCACGACGTTATGGGAAACTTTCACTTGATAGTTTGCCAAAATGTCAATCTCTTCATCCGTCAAATGTACGGCGTGCGCAACCAGCGTAGGACGGTTGAACATGCCAAGCTTCTCCAGGTGAGCGACTGGACGCAGGCCGTAGTCTTTCTCGTTTTGCCCGACTTCCCAGGCAGTTTCGGACATATGAATGTGTAGCGGCAAGGACAGCTCGTCCGCTTTTTCGATAATTTGCGTAATGAACGCAGGCGAGCACGTGTACGGCGCATGCGGCGCCATCATGACGGTGATGCGGCCGTCTGCCTGGTTGTGCCATTCTTTGGCAAACGCAGTCGCGTCGCGCAGCTTGGTTTGTCGCTCTTCCTCGGAGCACAGGCCGATCATGCCGCGGCACAGGCGAGCGCGCATGCCGGACGCCTCGACAGCCTTGGCTACCTCATCCATGTGATCGTACATATCCACGAACGTAGTGGTCCCTGTGCGGATCATTTCGATCAGCGACAGTTGCGTGCCCCATTTGACGGAATCGGCGGTAAATTGCGCTTCCAGCGGCCACATTTTTTCTTCCAGCCACTGCTGCAGCGGCAAATCGTCGGCATAGCCGCGCAGAAGCGACATGCCCGCGTGTCCGTGCGTGTTAATCAGACCTGGCAGGATGAAGTCGCCTTTTTGGTCGATGACTTCATCGTAGCCGGCGTCGGAAAGATCCTCAGGCGTCGGTCCTACATACGTGATCTTGTCGCCCTCGAAAGCGACCGCTCCGTCGTGGATCACTTCATTTTGCTCGTTTACCGTAATCACTGTTGCGTGGATGAGGATAGTTTTTTTCATGGTTACACTCCATTCTTACGTTAAGTAATAGGCCAGGCTCTGCAAATTGGATGTCACATCCGCATAGTGAATGCGCACATCTTTTTTCGCGCGAATTGTCGTAGGAGCAAAATTCAAGATTCCCTTGATACCCGCTTGAATCAACAGATCACATACGGATTGCGCTGCCGGCGCAGGGACGGTAATGATCGCCAACTTGATCTCTTTTGCTGCGATCGTGTCCGCCAGCTCGTGCAAGGGCTGGATCGGGATACCCGCCACTACTTTTCCCAGCTTGCCGGGATCGTTGTCAAAAATGGCCGCAATCCGCATGTTATCTTTTAAATAAGCGTTGTAGTTGCTGATCGCATGCCCCAAATGGCCTGCTCCTACCAGAGCGACGCGAACTTCCTCTGTCAGCTTCAAAATCTGCCGTATTTTTTCCACCAGGTAATTGACGTCGTAGCCAATCCCTTTTTTCCCGAAATCGCCGAAGGTAGCCAGGTCTTTTCGGATTTGGGCTGGATTCACATCCAAATTTTTGCCCATTTGCTGGGAGGAAACAGTGGTCACCTCGTTTTGCTGCAAATAGCTGAGGTAACGCAGATAAATCGGCAAACGGCGGACGACCGCTTCCGAAATCTTTTCGTGTTTAGCCACGTTCGGTCTTCCCCCTATTTCTTTTGCTTGAATACCCTGTAATCTTTCCCATTGGACAAAATGACGATCGAGCCGTCCCTGCCTGTTACATACGTCTCCGCCCACGATTCGCCCAACCGCTCCAGCACCTCGGACTGGCCGACCTCGCTGCGCTCCTTGCCTGTCTGGATGACCGCAATCTGGGGGTCGACCCGCGTCAGAAACGGCTGAGAGGTGCCTTGATTGCTCCCCTGGTCGCCGACCTTGAGCACTTCCGCCTTGAGCTGGTCCGGATGGCGCTCAATCAGGCGTTCCTCGGCTTTTTCGTTGATCCCGCTCGCAAACAAAAACCGCAATTGGCCGTGCTTGAGCAAAAAGACGAGCGAATTGTTTTGCGGAGACAAAAACAGCGGTTCGCTCGGCAACAAAGCCTCCAGCGTGACGTCGGTATCGAGAATGAGCTCCTGATTTTCCTCCAGCTCTTTCTGCTTTGGAACCTTGTGGAGCGGGACGAACTGGCGGATCGAGGGCGAAATCAGCTTGGGCAAAATGACCGAGTCGATGATGATTTGCTGGCTTAAAAAAGGGTATCCTCCTGCATACTCGGGCTGATCGTTCGTCAAAACGAGATAGTCGAGGCGCGTCACCTTCGCGGCAGACAGATGCGCGGACAACGTGCTCCAATCCTCCGCGCTGCCTGTATCAATCAGCATCGTTTTTCCGCCCGGCATCCGCACCAGCGTGCTTTCGCCATGAGGAAGCGCCCAATACGTAATGACAAGACCCGTAAACTCCTCCACGCGCTCGGTAGCAAACGGGTCGTCTACCTTCACGGCTTCCTGCAAATGGTTGTCGATCGAGCACGAGCACAGCAAAGCCACACACGTGACGAGCAACAGCCAGGCCCGCTTTTTTTTCCATAACATTTATTTTATCACCTAAATCCCTGCTAGACTATTGCTTCATTTTATGAATCTGACAAGGATTGCATACTAAGGAACGGCGCAATCCGCTCACGCAGCGTCGCCCAGGAGCCGGTTTCGACCTGGAACGGCGGGAGCGATTGCAAAAACGAACGGCCGTAGCGCGATTCGACGACACGCGTATCGAACACGACCACGACGCCGCGGTCCAAATGGTGACGGATCAACCTTCCGACCCCTTGCTTGAACAAAATGACAGCCTGCGGCAGCGACAGCGACATAAACGCGTTTTTCCCCTCGGCCTTGAGCGATTCGGCGCGTCCCTGGTAGACAGGGTGATTCGGCGGCGTAAACGGCAGCCGTACGATGACCAGACTGCTCAGCCACTCGCCCTGGATGTCCACGCCTTCCCAAAAGCTGCTCGTCCCAAGGAGCACGCTTCTCTCCATCGTCCGAAACAGGCGCACCAGCTTGCTGCGGTTGTTGCTGTCGATGCCGTGCCCGAACAGCGTGTACGGCTCTGCCTCCTCGGCCAGCCGCTCCTTCATGGCCTGGTACACCAGCCGCAGCATCGAGTGCGACGTGAACAGGATCAACGTTCTGCCCTTCGACGCCACGACGATATCGACACAGCCCTGGACAATCGCATCGAGATACGCCTGATCGTTTTCTTTGCCGGGCGCCGGAAAATCGGACGGGATCAAGAGCAGCCCCTGTTCTTCGTAGCGGAACGGAGAAGGCAGCGACAGCGTGCGCACCCGTTCGGCCGGCAGTTTGTCCAGGCCGAAGCGGCTCATGACGTAAGAAAAGCTGTTTTTGACAGTCAAGGTGGCCGAAGTCATAATCAGGCTGCGCTTTTGCGAAAACAGCGGTTCCTGGAGCGAATCGGCCACGTTCAGCAAGGCCGCAGACAGATGCACCTGCTTGCGCGCCGCGCGCGACTCGACTTCCATCCAGTAGACGTATTCTTCGTCTTGCACGAGTAAAAAGAAATGCAAAAGCTCCATCATCTGCTGCCATTCCTTCACCAGCCCGAGCAGATCGGTCTGCAGGCTGCGGATAGAAAACGGCGGCTTCTCTTCCTGGGGAATGCTTTGTACCATTTGCTCCAGATGGAGAGCAAATGCCGTCATGCCATCGAGCAGCTTTTTCGTCGCCTTGCGGATTTTCTCATGCTTTCCGGTGAAGGAAGCTACGCGGTAGCGCACTGTCTCTCGGCCGGCATCCGTCGTCTCTTCCGCGCGCTGCGAGGCCCATGCGAACAAAAACTGGGTCCACTGCTGGGCCTTCTCCCGCAAGGAAGCAGACAGCTTCTTGCATTCGGAGAGGTGCGCGGACAGCTCCTGTGCGACTGCAGGCTGCCAGCTTTCCAGCTCCGCTGCGAAGCGTGCGATCGCGCCGCCGTCCTCTACGGAAGCCCGGTCGAGCAAAAACAGCAGTTGGGTCGTCGTCAACTGCTTGCCCAAATGCTGGGTCGCCGCATCTTCCAAATGATGCGCCTCGTCGATAATCGCAACTTCATAGGGCGGCAAAATCCGGTTCTCTGCTTGCAGGTCGCTGATGAGCAGGGCGTGGTTGACGATGAGGACATCCGCTTCCTTTGCCCGTTCTTTCGCCTGGAAGTAGTAGCAGCGGCTAAACCACGGACAGGCGCGGTTCAGGCACGAGCTGGTGTCGCTTTTGACTTGCTGCCACAAAAGCTGTCCGCTCGGCGGCATGCTCAGCTCCTCCACGTCGCCCGTCTCGGTCTGCGTCAGCCAGGTGAGCAGTTGCCCTTTTGCCAGCCGCATTTCCTGGCTGCTGCCTTCCACCGGCTCCTCCAGCGCCTGCTCGAACTTGCGCAGACACAAATAGTTGCCCCTGCCCTTCAGCGTGGAAGCCGTAAACGAAAACGGCAGCGATTGCTGCAAGGTCGCAATCTCTTTATGGAACAACTGTTCCTGCAACTGGATCGTGTTCGTGCTGACCACCAACTGCTCCCGATTCTGGTGCGCCCAGATGATGCCTGGCAACAAGTAGGCCAACGACTTGCCCGTACCTGTCCCTGCCTCCACCAACAGGTGCACACCGTCTTGCATCGCGTCAAAAACGGCGTGCATCATCGCTTCCTGGGCTTCCCGCCGCTGAAAGCCGCTCATGCTCACCTGTATCTGTCCCTGCTCGTCCATCAGCTTTTCCAGTTGCTCGCCGAATGCTTTTGCCCGGACCAGATCGCCCTCGGGCCGCTGGAAGCTCGCTTTCAGCTTTTCCTTGCGCTTTTTTATGGCGAGCTGGCGATAAATGTCCCACAACTGCGTGTTTTCCTCTGCCGACTCAGCCCCCAGCTCGGGCAGCTCCGTGAGCTTTTCCATCTCCATTTGCCGCAAAAGGACGTGGATGTCCGAGCGAAACGACGAAACAAGCATTTGCAGCCGTTGAATGGTCACGAGCGGCAATTGCTGCAAAATATCGAGCAAGTGCAAAAAAAGTTGGGCCGTTGCCAGCGCGTCACTGTCGGCCTGGTGAGGATTGTCGTGCTCGATGGCCAGCTCTGACGCCAGCTCCCCGAGCCTGTAGCTGTTTTGCATCGGCAACAGCAGGCGGGACAGTTCCACCGTGTCGAGCACGTATCCGTCAAACGCATAATAGCCCTGACTCAGCAGGGCTTCTTGTAAAAATTGGAGATCAAAGCTTGCATTATGGGCCACAAAGACCCGTCCATCCAATAGTCGCAAGAATTGAGGAAATACCTCTTCCAACGTCGGGGCACCGGCCACCATCTCGTTAGTAATTCCCGTTAGCTGGGTAATAAAAGGGGGGATGTCCTGTCCGGGATGAATCAGGGTCGAGAAGCATTCTGTGATCTGGCCGTCGTCGATGGCCACAGCGCCGATCTGAATGATGCTGTCTCCCTGCCGCGGATGGCTCCCCGTCGTTTCAAAATCTACTACAAGTAATCGATTCAAGCGTTGTCACCTCGTAACCTGAGCGGGAACCTGTCATCCGCACTCATTCACATTCGGCAACGATGCGAATGATTCCTGCTTCCAGGCTGCAATTACGGCTGCACAAGCTCGCTTTCTGCCGCTTGCCCGCCGAGCTTGCTCGCGCACAATTGCAAGTAAATAGGGATTTCGCGGAACTGGTCGGCATGCGGAAGCGTCCGTTGGAAATACTGCTCGGCCAGCCGCCAGTTTTCCTCGATCATCGCCAGTCTGCCTAAATGAAAATAGCCAAGGGAACGGATATACGGGTCTGAATCGTCCAGAAACTGCTTGGCCAGCCGCTTTGCTTCCCGCGTCTCTCCCACTTTTTCAAAAGCGGAGATCATCCCCGACTGGCCGAGGCGATTTTCGCTGTCTTTTTCCAGCATGTGGCGAAACGCTAGGATGGCGCCGGGGATGTTCCCGTCAAACAACTGCATCCAGCCGTAGCTGAAGACGAAGTCGTCCTGCCCCGGCGCCAGGCTGATCGCTTTTTTCATCAAGGTCAGCCCCCGTTCGCTGCCTGCGATCAGCCAGGTGTTCCACGCCAGTCCGTGCCACACCCAGCCTTCTTTTGGCAGGCGCTCGGTCAAAAAATGATAGCAAATCTGCGCCCGGTGATAATTGGCCACCGCTTCGTACAAATGCGCCATTTCCTGCAGCGTCTCGCTGTCCAGCTCGCGATTCGGCAACGTCAGGCTGGCAGGCGGGGCAAGCTCAGCCGTCTCGTCCATCTGAAACAGCAAATGGGCGGCGCGCAGCCAGAGCAACTGCGCCTCCCAATCGTGCTCGTGCTTTTGCAGGTAGCCTTCGATTTCATCGAGCGCTTCCTGGGCATCTCCGTCCATCAAGTAGCAGAGCGCGAGATTGTACCTGGCTTCTTCCTGGTCGGGCTTTGCCTCCAGCGAGGTTTTGAAGGCTTGCGCCGCCTCCAGCCACTGCTTTTCCTCGGCGAGTATGCAGCCGATCGCATTGTAGCTGATGGCGACGACGGTCGGAGAGCTTGCCGACTTGGCGAGCAGGCGAAACTCGCGAAAAGCCGTTTCCATCTCGTCGCAAAACAGCAGGCTGTAAGCGTAGTACAGCCGCCCGCTCTCCCAGTCCGGCGACTCCTGCACGAGCTGGGCGAAGCATTTTTTGGCGTCCTGAAACATGCGCAAATGGTAAAAGCCTTCTCCCCGGCGAAAGACAGGCTCATACGCGTGCATTTCTTGCGGGAGCTTGCCGTGTTTGACCTCACTGCCCGCTTCTTTTGCAGCCGTTTTGCCCGCCTCTTTCTGAACGAGTGCTTCCCCTTCTTTTGCCATGGCCGTTTCGGCCTGTTCCTCTTGCGTTGCGGCCGGAAGCTGCCCTTCCATTTGCTTGATATGGCGGATGGCGTTGGACAACTTTTCCTCAAACTGCAGCCACAGATCTACGACCGTATCGCTGACCTGGCGCAAGTAAAACAGTTGGTCGGCGAGCTGAAGCCGCTCCTGTTCCGAGGCTTCCTTCCACCGCTCTTCGATGCTCTGCGCTTTGGTACGCAGCGTCTGAAACCAGTCTTCGATTTTCACGCGAAAAGCACCCCCTTGTGAGGCATGAGTAGTTTCATTGTCTCACAAGGCAGGTGGCTCTATGCGTACAAGCGGCCCTCGCCTAGACGATGGTCCCGTGCACTTCCTCGCCGAGCATTTCCTTGATCCGGTTGTGCTCGTCCATAATCGCCACGCGCGGCTTGTACGTGCGCGCCTGCTCGTCTGTCATCATGGCGTAGGCGATAATGATGACGATGTCGCCTTCCTGCACGAGACGGGCGGCTGCGCCGTTCAGGCAAATCACGCCACTGCCTGGCGCCCCTTCAATGACGTACGTTTCCAGGCGGGCACCGTTGTTGTTGTTGACGATTTGCACTTTTTCGTTCGGCAAAATATCCAGTGCATCCAAAATATTTTTGTCGATCGTAATGCTGCCCACGTAGTTGAGGTTGGCTTCCGTCACGGTAGCGCGATGAATTTTCGCCTTCATCATAGTGCGAAACACAGGCATTTCCTCCTTTGGCGTTCTCGAAAATAAGTATCCGCTAATCGCCTATCCCTATCGGTCAACGGATCGCGGCAATCAGATTGTCAATCAGGCGCGTCTTGCCAAAGCGAACGGCCAGCGCCACGATAATCGCTTGTCCCGGCAGTTCGGTTTCTACAGGCTGCAAATCGGGATAGCGCAAAATCTCTACGTAGTCGATCTCGGCGAGCGGTTTGTCTGCGATCATCTGTCTGATGCGCGCTTTGATCTGTTCCAGCGGCAGCCCTTCTTCCAGCCATGCCGCCGCCTGCCGCAAGCTTTGCGAGAGGACGAGAGCCTGTTCGCGCTCTTCCGCCGACAAGTAGACGTTGCGCGAGCTCATCGCCAGCCCGTCCGCTTCCCGGACGATTGGGCACGGGATTACTTCGACTGGAACGGACAAATCGTTGACCATTTGCGTGACGACAGCCACCTGCTGGGCGTCTTTTTGCCCGAAAAAGGCGTAGTCAGGCTGGACGATGGAAAACAGCTTCAGCACGACCGTCGATACCCCGTCAAAATGGCCCGGACGGGAAGCGCCGCACAGTGGTGTCGTGACATTTGCGACCGATACCGTCGTCAAAATCGGCCTTGGGTACATTTCTTCCACGGACGGGGTGAACAAGAGATCGACTCCCGCCCCCGCCGCCATTTGGCTGTCGCGCTCGATATCGCGCGGATAGCGCTCAAAATCTTCGTTTGGGCCAAATTGCAGCGGATTGACAAAAATACTCATGACCACCAGGTCGCATTTTTCCCGGGCCGCTTTGACCAGGCTGAGGTGCCCCTCATGCAAAAAGCCCATGGTCGGCACGAAGCCGATCGTTTTTCCTTGCAGCCGTGCTGCCTTTATTTGAACGCGCAATTCCTCGATGGTGGATATTTGCTGCATCGTTTGAATCATGCCTGGGTCACTCCTTCCCCGTACAGCTCCTTGATCGTTTCTTCGGACGCGTGGAAAACGTGATCGGGTCCAGGGAAACGCCGAAGCTCGACTTCTTTAATATACGCGGCGACCGCTTCGCGGATGGACGTGCCGATGTCCGCGTAGCGCTTGACGAATTTCGGGGTCAATTGGGAAGCGTAGCCAACCAGGTCGTGGAACACCAGCACCTGACCGTCGCAGCCTGCCCCGGCACCGATGCCGATGACCGCGATCTCCAGTTTCTCGGCGATCATTTTCGCTACTTCTTCCGGCACGCATTCCAGCACGATGGCAAAAGCCCCTGCCTGTTGAATCGCCAAGGCGTCGTCCAGCAATTTTTTCGCCGCCTCCAAATCTCGTCCCTGCACCTTGTAGCCGCCAAGCTGATGCACGGACTGCGGCGTGAGGCCGATGTGCCCGACAACGGGAATGCCTGCCTGCACCAGACGGGTAATGAGTGGCGCAAGCTCGCTTCCGCCCTCCAGCTTCACCGCTTTCGCCAGTCCCTCCTGCATTAGTCTGCCCGCGTTTTTCACCGCTTCCTCAATCGTTCCGTGGTAGCTGAGAAACGGCATGTCCGTGACGACAAAAGCGCGCTTGGCCGCTCGCGTGACCGCCTTCGTATGATGGAGCATGTCGTCCATCGTCACCGGCACGGTCGAGTCGTAGCCCAGAACGACCATCCCCAGCGAGTCGCCAACCAGGATCATGTCCGCGCCTGCTTCTTCCACCAGCTTCGCAGATGGAAAATCGTAGGCTGTCACCATCGAAATCGGGATGCCCGCTTCTTTCTTTTTGCGGATGTCGGAAGTCGTGACTTGTTTTGCCATTTGCGTCTTCTCCTCTTTCGCGCCAAGGCTTCGTGGATGGAGAGGAACAAAAAAACCTTCTCGCTCAAATGCGGAGAAGGTTGTCCATGCCAAAGAGACATACTTGTCTTGTCATAAACGGATTCCTTCTGTCTCGGTCCACAAAGGCTCTGAGCAGATTTTTGTCCTTGCACTATTGCCTTATTGATACACCAATCATGCCAAAAATACTCCGGGAGTACCGTTCTGCCACAGATACAGCCTCCCATTTGGAGTATAGCAAATCATCTACACATTTGCACGATAATTGACGTCGGCCGAATACACTTTATGAATTTGTCCGGCGCGATCCTCGACCATCAGCACGCCTTCTTCATCGAGGCCGATTGCCTGGCCCTCCAGCTTTTGCGAGATCGTCTGCACCGTCACCCAGCGGCCGATCGAGTAGGAGTTGGCTTCCCATTCGTCTTTCACCCGCTGGAAGCCCTCCTGCAAGTAATGGTCGTACTCTTCCTCGAAGTTTTGGCAAAAGCGCTGGATGAACGCGACGCGCTTGACCGGGGTGCCCGACTCGATTCGCAACGACGTGGCGATCGAAAGCAGCTCTTCCGGGAAGTCAGCCTGTACACTGTTGGCGTTCAGCCCGATGCCGATAACCAAATAGTTGACCCGGTCTGCTTCCGCATTCAGCTCGGTCAAAATTCCGCACACTTTTTTATCGCCAATGAAAATGTCGTTCGGCCATTTGATTTTGACCGTTAGTCCGGTTTCTTCCCGAATCGTCCTCGCGACGGTCACCGCCGTCAGCAAGGTCATCTGCGGCGCTTTCGGCAACGGAATCGCAGGACGGACGATCAGACTCATCCAGATGCCTGTCCCTTTCGGAGAGTGCCACGGACGTCCCAGCCGCCCTTTGCCGCCTGTCTGCTGTTCCGCCAAAACAAGCGTGCCTTCCTGCGCCCCTTTTGCCGCCGCCTCATGCGCGAGCGGCTGCGTCGAGACGACCTCGTCGTGGGCGATGACGTGCTGTCCGATCCTTGTCGTGGCAAGCCCTGCCATAATTTCCGCGGCTGACAGCCGATCCGGCGCGGCCAGCAGACGATAGCCCGACTTGCGAACCGCCTCGACCTCGTAGCCGTCCCGCCGCAACTCTTCTATATGCTTCCAGACGGCCGTTCGCGAGCAGCCGCACGTCTGGCTCAATTCTTCGCCAGAGATAAAGCGCCCTGGCTGGTCGCGAAATGCTTGAAGAATGACCTGTTTAATGTTCATCTTGCGCTACCTCTTTCTTTGCAGCTTCGATTAGAGCCTCCGGCGTGTTCGGCAAGCCGTGGAGAGCTGTCTGCGCAAGCAGCGCCCGAAGCACGTGGACAATCCACTCGCCCGCTTTCTTTTGCAGCGCGACTTGCAGGTCAAGCCCTGTCACCGCCAGCTCCTTCATCGTTTTCACAGGCATGGCCCGATACTGTTCGACCAATGTCTGCATCAGGCTGTGCGTCTGCGCTGGCTGCTTCCACCAGCAGCTTTGCAATATCCCGGCAAGCTGTTCGCACGTGTCCCAGCCGGCATCAAGCAGCAACTGTCCCCACTCGACAGTCTCGGGCGCGTCCCATTTTGGCTGGATGCGCTCCAACAGCTCCACAAAGCCGACGATCGTCTCCGTCTCCCGTTTGGACATCCGCAGCGACTGGCAAAACGCTTTGGACTCCGCCGCAGTAAAACGCGCCGCATAGAGCAAAAGCGACCATTTTTGCGCCAGACTCTCCACATGGACAGCCCGCCAAAACTCGGAAGCCGCATCGCGAAACAGCCGCTGCAAGCCAGGAGCGTACCCGAACAGCCCTGTTTTGTTAATCAACGCGCAGCCGATTTGCGGCGAATCGCTGGCGAGCATTTTGTTCAGCTCTTCGCGGACGCGCTCCACCGCGATATGCGACAGGAGCGGAGCCGTCTGTTGCATAGCGGCAAGCGTCTGCGCCTCGATGGAAAAGCCAAGCTCGGCGGCGAACCGTACCGCCCGCAACAACCGCAGCGCATCCTCGCGAAAACGCTCCAGCGGCTCGCCTACGGCCCGCACCAGCTTTTGCGCGATATCCGCCCGCCCGCCAAACGGGTCCTGCAGCTCTTTTGCGCGGTTCATCGCCATCGCATTCATCGTAAAGTCTCTGCGTTCAAGGTCCAGTCTCAGCTCGGAAACGAACTGGACATCAGCAGGACGGCGGTAGTCTTCATACTTGCCTTCCGTCCGGTACGTCGTCACTTCAAAAAACTGCCCTTCGATTCTCACGGACACCGTTCCATGCTTGAGTCCGGTCGGGACGTGATCGGGAAACAAGCGGATGACGTCGCTAGGATGGGCATTCGTACATATATCTATATCGTGCACCGGCCGAGACAACAGCCAATCGCGGACGCAGCCGCCGACATAATACGCTTCAAAGCCGTGCTTCTCCAACGTTTCCAGAATCTGGTTAGCCAGATGGAGCGTCATGCCACTTCCCCCCTTTCTCGCATGGTTCACCTGATTACATAAGGAGGCGATACGCATGAGATTTTTGTATGGGCTCTTTATTTTCGTATCCAAACTGCATCAACTGGCGAAAAGCAATCTGTCCCGCCAGTGAGCGTGACCGTTTGCGGCAAAAAAGCTTACCCGAGCAACTTTGTATAGAGAGCCTCGTACTGGGAGGCAATCGTCTCGTGACAAAACGTTTTGCAGGAGCGCTCGATGCTGTTTGCGGAAAACTCGCGGTACAACGCTTCGTCTTGCAACAGGCGAATCGCTGCCTGCGACATGCCTTCGACATCCCCAATCGGGCGCAAAAAGCCATTGACGCCGTCGACCACGACTTCGGGTATCCCGCCGGCAACCGTCGCCACAACAGGCACGCCGCAAGCCATCGCTTCTAACGCAACGAGCCCGAAGCTTTCTTTTTCCGACGGCAACAGCATCAGGTCGGCCATGGACAACACTTCCGCGACGTCTTCCTGCTTGCCGAGAAAACAGACATCGTCCGTCAAATTTTGCTCGGCAATCTGCTTGCGGACCGCCCCCATTTCCGGCCCTTCGCCAATCAGGATCAACCGGGCAGGCATTGCTTCCTTGACCCGCGCGAAAATCTCAATGACGTCCGGGACACGCTTGACCGGGCGGAAGTTGGAGATGTGCATGAGAATTTTTTCACCATTCGGCGCGAACACCTTTTTCAGCTTCTCTACTTCTTTTGGATAGTAGCGGCGCTTGTCGACGAAATTGTACACGGGAACGATTTCTTTTTCGACGTGCAGCAGCTCTTTTGTCTGCCTGATTAAGTCTTTGGACACAGCCGTCACCAGATCGCTGCGCTCGATGCCAAAGCGGATCATGTCACTCAGGTTCGAGTCATAGCCCAAAACGGTAATGTCCGTCCCGTGCAAGGTCGTCACGATTTTCAAATGATCCCCGACCATCTGCTTCGCTAAAAACGCGCACAGCGCATGCGGCACGGCATAATGTACGTGCAGTAAGTCCAGGTTTTCCGTTTTGGCCACCTGCGCCATCCGGTTTGCCAGCGTCAAGTCGTAGGGAGGGTATTTGAATACATCGTAATGGTTCACTTCTACTTCATGGTAAAAAATGTTCGGGTGGAAGGCACCGAGGCGAAAAGGCATCCCGCCCGTAATGAAGTGCACCTGATGCCCCCGCTCCGCCAGCAGCTTGCCTAGTTCCGTCGCAACGACCCCGGACCCTCCCAGCGATGGATAACACGTAATCCCGATCTTCATTTCTTAGGTGTCACTCCTTCTCACAAGCTGGTCAATACATACGGCGCAGCGCTGACAAACCCTTCGGCATAACGGACGCCTGCCTGCTGCCCAAACAACCGCTCGCGGTACTCGACGGATTCGAGATACCCGTTCGTGAGCGGTGTTTGCACGCTGCCTTCTTCCAGCTCGAACTGGCTGCGGTAGCAACGGAGGACTTCCATTTTTTGCGGAAAAACCGTAGTAATATCGACCACGACCTGCGGCGTTACCGTCGAATTAATAAAATAGTACAGAAATTGAGCGGGACGATACGCCGGCAGCTCCGGATCGGGCATGTACTTGCGGATGCCCGCGTTGAAGATGGCTTCGCGCACGATGCGGCTTACGCTCTCATGGTCGGGATGGCGATCGGAAAAATACGGGGCGAGTACGGTGCGCGGACGCGTCTTCCGAATCAGCTTCACCACACGCTCGATCGCTTGCTCCCTGACAGCTTCCAGCCCGCGGTCAGGCAATCCGAAATTGTAGCGCGCACACACTCCGAGCAGCTTGTCGGCCGCAGCCGCTTCCTGCTGTCTGCGCTCCACCGTACCGTTGGACGACAGTTCAGCGTAAGTCAGGTCGAGAATCGCTGTCCGTTTGCCGGAAGCTGCCGCCAATAGCAGGCTGCCTGCCGCCCCGATCTCCACGTCATCGGGATGGGCGCCAATCGCCAAAATGTCGAGTTCGCGTGTACTCATGCTTCGTTCTCCTTGTGCAGCACGTCACGCCAAGCCAGCTCTCCCCGTTCCAGCGCCTTGAGCATAATCTCCGCAGAGCCAAGGTTGGTGGCAAACGGAATTTTGTGCACATCACACAGTCTCAAAAGCGCGATAATATCCGGTTCGTGCGGCTGGGAGGTAAGCGGATCGCGCAAGAAAATAATCAGGTCCATCTCGTTTTTGGCAATCATCGCGCCAATCTGCTGATCGCCGCCTAATGGGCCGGACAAAAACCTGGTGAGTTTCAGCGAAGTGGCATCCATGATTCTTCCGCCCGTCGTTCCTGTGGCGTACAGCTCATGCTCCGCCAGGATGGATTCGTAGGCCATGGCCAGTTGGACAATCTCTTCTTTCATTCGATCATGGGCAATCAATGCTATTTTCACGAGAAACTCTCCCTTATGTCTCGATAGAGATCGCTTTTTTAATCAAACGTTTAATCAATCAGATGTTCCAAACCGTAGATCAAGCCATACATACTCATGACGGCCTTAATCGCCAAATTAACGCCTGGCATAAACGACTCGCGGTTGATCGAATCGTGGCGAATGGACAACGTTTGCCCGGTCGAACCGAACAGCACTTCCTGGTGAGCGACCATTCCCGGCAAGCGCACACTGTGGATGCGGAAACCTTCGTACTCCGCTCCCCGTGCGCCGGGAATCGTCTCTGCTTCTTCCGGGTGCCCCTGCTTCAGCTCCTGGCGTACCGCGGCGATCATCTCCGCTGTCTTCAACGCTGTACCGCTCGGCGCATCCAGCTTGCGATCATGGTGCAGCTCGATGATTTCCACATGCGGCATATATTTGGCTGCCATCGCGGCAAATTTCATGCACAAAATAGCGCCAATCGCAAAGTTCGGAGCGATGATGGCACCAAGCCCCGCCTCTTTGTAGCGATCTGTCATTTCCTGCAACTGCTCTGGAGTCAAGCCCGTAGTCCCGACCACTGGCCGCACCCCATGGGCCAAACACAGCTCCATGTTTTTGTAGACGCTGTGCGGCGTGGTAAAATCGACGAGCACATCCGGCTTCATTTCTTCCATCTGTTTGTTGATTTCTTCGCTGCCAAGGCGAGTATCCAAATTTCCGGTGTAGATCAACTGCGCGTCCTGCGCCAGCATTTTCACTACTTCCTGGCCCATGCGGCCATTTGCGCCTGCAACCGCTACGCGAATCTGTTTATCCATGTTGGTTGTTCTCCTCAATTCTTGTCCAGCGATCTTTATCGCGTGTGTTGAATTTGTGCATAATACGATCAAACGCTTCCTGCAGGTCGATGCCAAGCGAGTTCGCGAAGCAGATCACGATAAAGAGCACGTCTCCCAGCTCTTCCTCGACGGTTTTCTCGCCTTCGTCTTTCTTCTTTGGCTTTTCGCCGTAAAAGTGATTGATCTCCCGCGCCAGCTCCCCGACTTCTTCGGTCATGCGCGCCAGCATGGAAAGCGGCGAGAAATACCCTTCCTTGAATTGCGATATGTATTGGTCCACTTCCTGCTGCATTTCCTGCATGGTTTTTTGCCGTTCCATCTGCCCACTCCTTTTGTTTTTCATCCTTCTCTCTTTCACCTATCGTACACAAAAAGGCTGCGTTTGCCAAATCTCAATACTTCGTCTTCCAACATATGGACAATCAAATAATCGTTCATTTATAATGGCTTTCGGATGGCCCTAAGGTATTGAGTATTTCGCCCGCACTACTGCACAACATGTCGGACGATCAACAGCGTCATTTTTCGCTCCGGCAAAACAGGAGGACACTATGAACATACGTTGGAAGAGCATCATCGCTATCATTATCGGTTCTGCCATTATGGGATTCGGCATTAACGCCTTCAATATCCCCAACCACCTTGCCGAGGGCGGGATCACGGGGATCAGCATTTTACTCAAGCTGTTGTTTCCCGCTATCGACCAAGGGATCGTCTTCTTCGCCCTGAACGTGCCGCTGTTCATTTTAGGATGGAAAATTCTCGGCCGCACTGCTTTTTTCTATACTATTTTAGGGACCGTTTCGCTCTCTGTCTTCCTCTCGGCGTTTGATGGCGTGCTGCCGCTCGTGATGCACGATCGTCTGCTCGCATCCTTGTACGCCGGCGTGGCTGTCGGTGTCGGTTTGGGCATTATTTTCCGCTACGGCGGAACGACTGGCGGCGTTGACATCATCGCCCGATTGCTGCAAAAGTACATGGGCGTGAGCATGGGAAGAACGCTGTTTTTCGGCGACATCCTCGTCATCGGCGCTTCGCTCGTATACTTGAACCTGGAGAGCGCGATGTACACGCTCGTCGTCGTGTTTATTGCCGCCCGCGTCATCGACTTTTTACAGGACGGTGCCTATGCCGGAAAAGCGCTGACGATCATTTCCAACCACGCAGAAGAAATCTCCCGGCAAATTCTCGATTTGGGCCGAGGCGTAACGCTCCTGGCTGGTAAAGGCGCATACTCCGGCGAAGAAAAGAAAGTGATCTACGTCGTCGTCGGCCGCAACGAGGTCATGCGCTTCAAAACGATCGTGCAGGAGATCGACCCGCACGCATTCGTCATCGTCAACGATGTTCACGAAGTGCTCGGCGAAGGCTTTACGCTTGATGAAAACAAGAAGCCTTTGCATGACTAAGCGTGACGCGAGTAAGGAAGGCCGACATTGCACCAAAAATAAAACCTTGCCTGTTTTTCGGCAAGGTTTTTTTGTATGCGCTTCGCTTCATTAGGCAGAACGGATTTCCCCGTTGTATTTTTTCCAGGCCACGTACGCCAAGGCAGCGACCAACGCAATTGAGATCGAAAACAGGATCGCCAGTGGCGAGTCAGGCCGCATCATCAGGCGGGCAAACGTACTTTTCTCCTCGCCGACAAACGCTGTCTGGATCGAGCCGTTCAAATCGCGCAAAGCTTCCCTGACGAGCTGCCAATCCATTTGCGCGTTTCGCATCTCTTTGGAGATGACGTCATACGCCGCAGAGATGGAAGCGAGCTGATCCTCGGGGAGTTGGATGCTCATTCCCGGTTTGATCGCCAAAAACAGGCGGTAGTTTTCATCAAACTGCTCGCGGAACTGGTTGTAATTGCGTTCCACGGCGGATTGCTGCAAATTTTGCACCTGTGTCACAAGGGATGGATAATAGCTGCGCCACATCGGCTGATGCTCGTGCGTCAGGGAGTCAATCGCTACACGAACCTGCGTGGCGTGCCACAACAACTGCTGCTCGCTTACGTTCGTGGAGGCAAAGCTTTTTTTAGCCGCCAAAATCGATTGGGTAACCGCGTTCAGACTTTCAATCCGAATCGGATAGGTCAAATGCTGGTTGGGAAACTTCTCAGCCAGTTGGATAATCCGCTGCTGCGCTCCTTCGAGATCCCCTTTTTTGGCGTAGGTCAAAAATTCATTCGCGATCTGATCCAGTGCCACTAGCTGCTGCTCCTCGATCGGCTGGTTCAGCTTCGAGTACAGGCTGTGGATCGGCCACGACAAAAACAGCCCGATCGCGAGAAAAAACATTAAAAAGCGGATGTTTTTCTTCAACGCAAAAAACCCCCTTCCCCTAGTACAGCCTATGGAAAGGAGGACAAGATTAGACCTTGTTTATCGTGTGCTTTGTGTTTACGAGCCAGATGACGGATATGGAAATCAGGCTGAGAAGCACGGTAAACAGTCCCACAAAACCTTCGTACGGGTCAAGCACACTCGGCAACCACGGATGGATGTCCATGACGTAATCCAAAAAGTCGTTGTTCAGTGTCCACAAGGCAGCGATCCCTACTGGCAGGATGCTTAATTTGTAAAAGCGTGCATACAAAACTGATTCAACCGCCATGCCTGCATGGGAAAAGATTAACATCACATCTGTCCAACGCACTTCATTCCCCATCATCCAACCCGCTAAGATGATGCAGACGGCCCATACACCGTACTTGAAATTGGTGATTCCTGCCAACGCTTCTAGTACCGGGATATGGCGACCCAACAAATAAGTAAGGAGTACCAGCGTGAATAGTCCACTACCTGTCGGGCTGTCTGGAACAAAAGGAGTCAAGTACGCTGGCGTTTCTGCCAGTTGGTTTTTATACCAGATGAATCCGTATATAGTTCCCAGCAGGTTTACGATAAACAGCGTCCATAGAAACCATCTTTTCCCCAAAGAATGTATAAACCACTCCCATATCCAGATCATGTTTATCGTCTCCCGCTGTGTACGCCGCTAAAGAAAAAGCTGACCGCATCGTCAGCCAGCTTTTTCCTTATTAGCTTATTTCAAGGTTGCCATGTATTCAGCCAGCTTAGCGATTTCCGCATCATCCTTGATTAAGCCGCCTGGCATTCCAGGTGCTTTCCCGTTTTTGATGATGTCGGCAATCTGCGTTGCATCGTATTTTTCACCGATCTTCTGGAGATTTGGCCCCATGCCACCCTCCATGTTTTTGCCGTGGCAACCCATGCAGCTTGTTTGCGCTTTCCAAACTGCATCTGCTGTAAAGCTGGTATCAGCAGGTGCAGGCGCAGCCGCGCTGGAGCCGCCGTGACCAGCACCGCCACCATCTTTGCTGGACGGATGGTTGAGGGAGTGCTCATGATCGGCTGCCCAAGTGAGGTAGAAAATCCCTACGAGAGCTGTCAGCATCAAGCCTGTAGCAACCGGACGCTTGGATGGACGACGCTCTTTGCTGGTGTCCAGCCAAGGCGCGAGCAGCAAAGCACCAAATGCGATACCTGGTACAACGATGGTCCCGAAGACTACCCAGTCACCCGCAGCCCAAGGGTATTTCAACATTTGGTACAGGAACAGGAAGTACCAGTCTGGCAATGGAACGAATGACGTATCATTCGGGTTTGCCTTGTCTGTCAGCGGCGACGGATGGGAAACCGTCAGCACGAGGAAGCCAACCAAGCAAACTGCTGCCACCATCCACTCTTTCAGCAGGAAGTTAGGCCAGAACGGCTCATTTTTTCCCGGAAAATCGGAGTAGGATGGAGAAATGTTAGGGATACGCTTCGCCGATACTCGGGAATCTCCGACGAAGGTAGCATCTTTGTCTTGTTTTGCCATGCTATTTCCTCCTTTTTATCGAAGACCGATTATAGTGGACCCGAGATACCTTGCGAACGAATCATGACAAAGTGTGCTCCCAAAAGGCCGAGCAATGCGCCAGGCAGGAAGAACACGTGAATCGCGAAGAAGCGGGAAAGAGTTTGTGCCCCTACGATGTCTCCGCCTGTCAGCAACATTTTCGCATATGGACCGATGATCGGAACGGAGTTTGCAATCTCCAGACCTACTTTTGTCGCAAAGTATGCGGTGTTGTCCCATGGCAGGAGGTAACCTGTGAAGCCAAGTCCCAGCATGACGAAGAAGATCAGCATGCCCACAACCCAGTTCAGCTCGCGAGGCTTTTTGTATGCACCTGTAAAGAAAACACGCAACGTATGTAGGAACATCATCACGATGACCAAGCTCGCGCCCCAGTGATGCATACCGCGTACGATTACCCCGAACGCTACTTCGTTCTGCAGGTATTTGACAGATTCGTATGCGTTAATAATGTCTGGCACGTAATACATCGTCAAAAACATACCAGACAAGATTTGAATAACGGTAATAAAGAACGTTAGGCCCCCAAAGCAGTAAACGAACGCAGAGAAGTGGTGTGCCGGGTTCACGTGCTCAGGTACTTCGTGGTCGGCCAAGTCACGCCACATTGGAGTGATATTCAGGCGCTCATCGACCCAATCATACATTTTTTGCAACATCTTAGCCGTTCACCCCCGGACGAGGATTTGCCTTTACTTTACCCAAATACAACTTGCCGTCTTTCACTTCTGTTTCATACTCATCAAGAGATGCCGTTGGTGGTGTCCCCAGAATGTGTTCGCCGTTAATGGTATAACGGCCCAAGTGGCATGGACAGAAGTACTGGTTCGGATGATCGGCACTTTCGTTCCAGTTTACTGTACAGCCCAAGTGCTTACAGATCGGGGACAGAGCGAGGATTTCACCCTTGTCATTCTTCGTAATCCATGCAGATAAAGTAGATTCAGATTCATACCAACCGTCCTTGGTATGTACTTTAAACTCAACGCGCTTTGGTTCCGGACCAAACTCATCTGGTGAACCAACAGCCACTTTATCTCCACCTGCATGTCCTTGCAGTAAAGGATCAACCGCAAAACGAATCATAGGGGTAATCATACCCGCAGCAAGGAACCCGCCAGTTCCCATGAGTGCGTAGTTCAAAAATGTACGTCTGGAAATTTCGCGTTTGTCTCCCATCTCTTTTTTCCCTCCTTATCCTGTAAAATAGCGCTACGATGGCGTTTTCATACATATACACTAGGTCAATCCCAATCATAGCTAACGCCTATAAAGATGTCAAGAATGTCCAGTGGACATGTCTGAACCCAACCACCGCCTGCGGAGAGATTGTTGCCATTTTGTCAAAATTTGCTCCTTGTCCCTCCCGTTTTCCTGTAGTATTACCGGAAAACGCTTTCTCTATTGCGCACTCTTTTGCTGCCACAAACGAATAATTTCTTTGGTCAGCACATCGACCGTCACTTCAAAGCGCAACGACGAATCCAAGTCTTCCTCGCCTACCGGAAGCATGAGCGTACTTGCCTCTCCCTGATCGCCAAGCCGGATTTTGTCCCCGGAAAAATGCAGTCCAACGGAAAAAGCGAAGCCCGGCGGCGTCTTTTGCTCCTGCTCCTCCCAGGCGAAGCGATAGCTGAGCGGAAACAACAGAATCCTTCCCTTCAGGCGCTGCTCGATGCCAGCCGCCACATTCAGCAAGTAGTTCATGCGCAGCACGTGCTCTTTTACCTCGATCCCGTCCCGGTACAAATAAAGAGGGAGCAGCGCGGTGTCCACATAAGGCCGCAGCTCCTCCCAATTTTCAAACTCGTTTACATTCCATTGCATAGGGTCGTCTCCTCTTCTTCGCGTAGATTTCCGGAAACTAGCGTACCATGAATCAGCGGAGACTCGCAATATCGCTTCCTGCTAAGGTTCAGGCCTTTTCGTAGGCCATGATTTCTTTCAGTTCGTCTGTCAAGCGGATAAACAGCTCTTTGTTTTTCGTAGCCAACGCCTCATCGATTTCCTGGTAAAGCGCCCGCTTGCGGTATTGACGCATTTGCTCGTCGATTACCATCTCAGAAAGCAACCCGGATACCATTTGATTGTTCGTTCCGTACGCGTTGGAATAGAAATTTGGCCACTCCATACCCATCCCTCACTTCAATAAAATAGTCGTTTCCGTAAAGCCGTTGTATTTTCGAAGCCAAGTCTGGCTCGCATAGGTGGCAGTGTACAACCACTGTTCATGCTCGTCTTGGCCGACTCGAAGCAATCCGAGGTGCACCATCATTTTGCAGACGCGATTGACCAAAATATCTGCGGGTGCATCGTAGTAAAACTCCTTGATCCACGCAAGCAGCGTGTTCATCAGCGATTCCTGCCTTACCCAGCCACCGGCTGCAAGCAGCGGAATCAACTGGACAAGCATCGGCAAATTCGGGATCGCCCGCTTGTACAACCTCATCCAAAAACGGATCACATCGTGGTAGAGCTGATCGGTGTACGGCTGCTCCAGCCGCTCGCGGCCCGCCTCCGTAATCGCCACTTTTCCTTCCGCTTCCTCAATCCACTTGTGGTAGTAGCAGAAATCGTAGAGCAACGAAAACCGGTCCGGGTACACATCGAAGTGAAGTCCGTAGCCAAAGCGCCATTTTTGCGGCAAAAGCGGTTCTTCCTTCACGTACAAAAATTGAAACAACTGCTGCTGATGCCTTTTGTACATGCCTCCTTCGGCCGTAAGCGGTACAGGCTCTTGCTGAAGGAATTGTAAAAATTGCATGATATCGTCGCAGAGAGCCGTTCCTTCATCCCTGTACGCTTCCGGTCCCGGAACGACCAGCGTGTTTTGTTCGCGCCACTGATCGAGCCAGGCTTGTATGTACGGCTCACGGATGTCGAGCGGAATTTGATACTGCCCGATCGTCTTGCTTTTCGCCGGGAAGATCCATCCTCTTTTCATGGCCGCGGCCACGAACTTTCTTGCTTCTTCCTGCTTTTTTTCTTTGGCACTCTCCAGAGCTACTCCCGCTTTGGCCAGCAAATCTTCCAGCGACATGACGGTTCGCTTGTCGAGTAGCAGTTGCAGCAAAAAATGCGTTTCTGCCGAGGATAGCTGGGCTACTTCTTGCGCGATTGTCAACCGATGGCGCAGGCTGGACAAGAGCGAGGTGATTAGCTCGTTTTTGGAATGAGGGTTGCATTCGCATCCGTAGTGATTGGCAATCTGATGGAGCTGCCGGATATCGGTGTACACCAAGATCTCAGCCAAGTTCATCTGTGCATCCCTTCTTTGCGATGGCTTTCTTGTATCCCTCATTCTTGCCAATAAGCGGAAAAATAAACAGGAAGCCACCTGAGTGACTTCCTGTTCGTCGATTTTTTTATGCGCGAGCGTTTTTTTCGCTCTATTCTTCGTCTGTTTCGTGATCCCATTGGTCGTGCAACTGCTGGTATTCTTTCGCCTCGTCGTACCGTCCTGCCTGCGTCAAAAGCGCAATCAGGCGGCGAATCTGGTCGAGGTCGAAGCCGGACAGCGTCACGTATTGCTTCAAGGCGTCGATGGCCTGCTCGGTTTTGCCGAGCGACAAGTAAATGTCTGCCGCCAAAGGGTACGCGGCGACGTATTCCTCGTCAATCGCCTGCAGGGTGGTCACCAGCTCCACGGCTTCCTCCAGACGTCCCACATGGAAGCCCATCAAGGCTGCTCCGTACAGCACTTCCGGCGAGCGATCGAGCACCAACGCCTGGCGGAACACCTGGTACGCCTGCTCAAACTGGCCGCTTTGCGCCAGCGAGCGCCCTTTTGTCAACAGCAGATCGAGGCTCTCGTGGCCTGCCTCCTCCAACAGCTTCATCGCTACGTCGTCTTCGCCGATGCGGAAGTACAGATTGCCGAGTGCCGCCAAAATGTCCTGGTTGTCCGGCTCTTTTTGCCTTGCCTGCTCCAGATACTTCACCGCCACCTCATCCAAATCTTGCAGCGCGTACAAATCGGCGAGCAACAGGTCAAGCTGAATGCTTTCGTAGCCCGATTCCTTGCATTCGTAGAGCAAATGCTGCGCGGTTTCAAAATCGCTGGAATCAAGGGCAATTTCTGCGAGCAACAGTTGGCACTCTCTGCGCAAGGAAGGCTCCATGCCCGGATTTTTCTCCAGCACCTCCGACAACAGCTTGCCCGCTACTTCCAAATGTCCCAGCCGGTACCACACCTCGGCCAAATACATCATCACATCCGGAAGATCAGATCCGTGCTCCTGCACTTTTTGCAGGGCGGTCAAGCCCAGCTCCACCTCGTCGTTTTCAATCCGCTTGATTGCCTCGTCTATGACATACAGCCATTTTTTTGGCATCGTGTTCACCTCATATGTATTTTGCTTCGGCCG
This sequence comes from Brevibacillus sp. NSP2.1, assembly GCF_000470975.2. Taxonomy (NCBI): domain Bacteria; kingdom Bacillati; phylum Bacillota; class Bacilli; order Caryophanales; family Paenibacillaceae; genus Brevibacillus; species Brevibacillus sp. NSP2.1. The sequence continues at coordinate 3,206,453 of NZ_CP048274.1, forward strand.
TATTCTCAATGAATAGCCACAAAAGACCGTCCGAGGACGGTCTTTTCTTTCCTTAATGATCTTATACCATTATGCACGAGTAAGCCAGCTCATTGTCAACACGGTTATCAAAATCCCGAAAACACTGAGCACGATCGAATAGTTAGGCTTGGCTGCATCCGCTGTCGCAGGCTTGCCATCCAGCGGAACGATGGAAGCCGTCGCACTCGCAAGCGCATCTCCCTGGGAAGAGAGCGGCTGTGCTTCTACAACGTATGTACCATCATCTGTTTGCATGGAAGAAGAGATGACTTGTGCCTTTGGCGTGTTCATCGCCATCACTTCCCCGTTAATGACGAGGGCGTTAGCCTGTTCCGTGGAGCTTGTATTCACATATAGCGTAAACGTAAACAACAGCAGCAAAAGTACGGCTACACTTGCCCCCATACGTCGCATTCTGGCTGTTACGCTGAAAATTTTTCTGCCAATCGGGATCGCCCACTGCTCCTCAGACAAAATCCGGGCCATGACCGCATCTACAATGGAACGGGAAGGCGTAACCGAATGGTACTCTTCCTTGTCCATCGCCATCCACTCCCCGCTGTCCGACCAAATTTCATAGTCGGAACGGCAGGCATAACAAGAAGCCATATGATGGTCGACGCGGCGTTGCGTCACCTCGGGCAACAGATTTTCGGCGTAGTCAGGCAGAATTTCCTGCACTTCTTCACATTTCATCATCGATTCATCCCTTCAGCTTCATCCAATTGAGGGTCCAGGATGTAGGTTTCCAACTGGCCTTTTATACTTTGGCGTGCCCGAAACAGCAAGGATTTCACGGAGCTGACGGTCAAATTGAGGATCGTGGCGATCTCTGTGTAATCCATTTGTTCGTACTCCCGCAAAATCAGGGCGGAACGCTGCTTTTCCGGCAGGTTGTTGATCGCCAGTCTGACCATGCTCTCCCGCTCGTTGCGCAACAACACCTGCTCGGGCAAGGTTTTGGGAGAAGCCATCGGCACTTGCAGCGTATCGTCCAGATACACGTCGGAGTTGCGGCTTTTGCGCAATTCGCTGAGTACGGAGTTGCGGGCTATCGTATAGAGCCAGGTGGAGAAGGTTGCTTCTACATCACGGAAAGAATGAATGCTCTTATACGCCTTGTAAAACGTCTCCTGACAGATGTCCTCAGCGATATGCTCCAAATGAGCCTGGCGCAAAAGGTGAGTGACAAATGAGAGGATCTTTTTTTCATAACGACGAATCAGTTCAGCATAGCATTCCAGATTACCTTCTTTAATCTCTCGGATAAGCTGGGAATCGGTCATGATCAGGATTACCTCCTTGCGATTCCGATCCCTCAGCGGCCTTTGTCATATTAGACTGCTGGGGATGTAAAAAGTTGCGCGACCTTACGATTCTTTTCTCGTCTCACTGCGGGAATCCTTCACGAAAAAACCCCCAATTTTGGGGTTAAATGACATAGGCGTTGGGCTTTGTGTCGAAAATCCGCCTGCCCATCCCGATTGAAGAACTAAACTGCGCATTTCGATACATCCATTTACCGTTCGACATAACAGATGCTGGAAGATGCATTTCGCTAAAATTGAGAATAGTGGAAAGATCATACTTTGTCAACCAGTTTTCCTTTTTCAGGAAGACAATATCAGCGTCCGCCCCTGGTGTCAAGCTTCCTTTTTGCGGATAAAGCCCAATCGCCTTGGCAACGTTTGTCGAAGCGAGTCTGACGAGCAGACAAAGCAGCATTTCCGGCGAGCACCATCTCCTGCGATAGTCAATGCGAACCTCCTGCAGAGGCGAAGCGACCTGGCAGCTATCGTAAAACCTCTGATATATATATCGGACAGCCCGGTCAGTTGTTTCAGCGTTCAAACGGAAAATGTGCAAAAACGGATCGGATTGTTTTGGTTCAAAGGCCGCTGACGGATCAGCAATGACAGTACGCACCTTCCAGTATCTCGTGGCGTCCAGCCAAAGCTGCCGAATGAGATCACGCTGTTCTTTTTTTACGGAAGCATCATTTTGAATATGCAAATGCAGAATCGTTTGTTTAGACGTATGAAGTGGCAAAAGCGTTTCCCAATTTATTGTGGAAATTTCTTCTGGGCTTCGGACCGTCACATGAAAGGAAGAAAAGCCGAGCTCTGAGTACTGCGCCACCGTTCTCGGCTGTAGCTGGGCAGGCTCGATCGCCACGTGCCAGGCGTAGTCGAGCGGGCTGTTGAAGTGCCTCGTCTGCTGGTATTCCACCTGCGGCCTGCTCATCCACGGCTCCGGGCGCAACACGTCCACGAAGCTCGTACAACCGCTCCTGACGAGCTCTCGCATCACTTCTATGTACGTCTTCCCATCTTTTATTTTATACAACGATTGTGTCGGCAGTGCGACGAAACCGGGCAAAAGATACATACCGGACGCGTCCACCTCTTCAAAGACGGTCGTCGCGGTCGTTTTGGGCAAGGTATCCTTGGCGATGCGAACGATTTTTCCGCCTGCAATCCAAATATCTGCTTCTTTGACTCCGTGCGCTGTGACTACCGCTCCTCCTCGAGTGACCATTCCTTGCTCCGGCACGCTCGTCCCCTCCCGCCTCGCATCGAGCTGCAATTTGTACGAGCATATGCGCGGGCAAGGAAAAAAATACAAAAAAAGACCGCCGTTGATTGTAAGCGCATTCAAACGGCGGTAGCACACGTGTGCTTTTATAATATTGGATAGGAGTGGAGAGAAACCATACTGTAGTTTTATAATAAACGGAATGTAAGCGCTTGTCAAATCATTTTTGCTAAAAACCGCCAGACCTGTCCCGACGTTTTCCCGGCGGTTGGTAGACAGGCAAAAGAGCCTGGCTCGGTTGCGAGCGGCAGGCTCCTTTCCCTCTTTTTACTGTTGGCTGATGCGCGTAAGCAGCTCGTGGAATCCCGGGAACGATACGTCGATCGCTTCCTCGTTTTCGATTCCCGTCTCCCCTGTTGCCGCCAATCCGGCAATCGCCATCGCCATTCCGATGCGGTGATCGCCCATGCTGTCGATGACCGCGCCTGTCAGCGGAGTCTCGCCTTCGATAATCATGCCGTCCTCTGTCGGCGTGACACGACCGCCGAACTTGGAGAGCTGGCTTACGACCGTAGCGATGCGGTCGGTTTCTTTTACCTTCAGCTCCTCCGCATCGCGAATCACGGTCTTGCCCTTTGCCTGCGTCGCCATGACCGCGATCACCGGAATCTCGTCGATCAGCCGCGGAATGATGTCGCCCGCGATTTCAATGCCGTGCAACTCGGAATGGGTCACGAGCAAATCGGCAACCGGCTCTTCGTTTACGACGCGCTCGTTGAGCAGCTCCAGGCTTCCGCCCATCGCTTTGACCACGTCGATGATCCCTGTGCGGCTCGGATTGATGCCGACATTTTCGATCAACAGCGAGCTGCCGGGAACAACCATAACCGCTGCGATCAAAAACGCCGCAGAGGAAATGTCCCCTGGCACGGAGATAGCCCGTCCTGTCAGCTTTTGTCCGCCTTCTACAGATACGGTCAGGCCGTCGCGCACGACAGAGACGCCAAACGCTTGCAGCATGCGCTCCGTATGGTCGCGGGACAAATGCGGCTCCGTGACGCTGGTCACGCCGTTCGCCTGCAAGCCTGCGAGCAAAATCGCCGACTTGACCTGTGCGCTCGCTACCGGAGACTGGTAAGCGATCGCCTCCAGCTTGCCGCCGCGAATCGAGAGTGGCGTAAACTCGCCGTCTTTTCTGCCGTCGATCTTCGCGCCCATCTGGCGAAGCGGTCCGATCACGCGCCGCATCGGGCGTTTGGCGATCGACTCATCGCCTTCCATCACTACGTGAAACGGCTGTGTCGCCATAATTCCGGACATCAGGCGAATCGTCGTCCCGGAGTTGCCGACGTCGAGATGCTGCAAAGGCTCCCGCAGGCCGTACCAGCCTTTTCCGTGAACAGTCACCTTGTCGCCTTGCTGTTCGATCTCGATGCCCAGGCGGCGGAAGCAACTGATGGTGCTCAGGCAATCTGCCCCAGGCAAAAAGCCTTCAATCGTGGTGACGCCCTCTGCCAGCGCACCGAACATGACAGCGCGGTGCGAGATGGATTTATCTCCCGGAACACGCACGGTCCCTGTTATTTTTTTGGCTTGACGAACTCGAAGCACAGTTCCACTCCCCTTTGTCTCTTCAGCAATTAGTCATGCTGTGAAGCGTCTTCGTTGTAAAGTGTGTTTGTACAAAATGGCTTAGGAACGCCTGTACACATTGTAATCGAAAAAGCGCAGAAGTTCCTCCCCTTTTTCCATCTCCTCCTGGGAATGGAAGGTGATGCGCAGCGCTCCGTATATGTCTTCACGCGTCTCTCTGATTTGCAGGTTGGTAATGTTGATCTGCTTCGCTCCCAAAAGCGTCGTGATGCGGCCAATCTCCCCCGGATGGTCGGGAATGTCGATATACAGGTCGTTCAGAGGCGGCAAAGCCCCGGCTTTGCGCTCCGGCAGGCCGTCGCGAAAATCGCGCGCTGTCTGGAAAAACCGCTCAATGCCTTCTGGATCGCCCTCTTCCACAAGCTCGATAACATCCTCCAGAGCTTTTGTCCAATCTTTGGCGATTTTTAACAGCGGCTCACGGTTTTGCAGGAGCACATCGCGCCACATCCGCGGGTTGCTGGACGCAATGCGCGTAATGTCGCGGAAGCCGCCTGCGGCCAGGCGTGCGTGCCAGCCGTTTTCCTCGTCGTAGCCCGCAACCAGATTGACCAGCGCGGATGCCAGCACGTGCGGGAAGTGGCTGACCGCGCCCACTACCTGATCGTGGGTGTCAGCGTCCATTTGCACGACTTTTGCCCGCGTCAGCGAGAGCAATTCGGTCAGGCGCTCGACTTTTTCAGGCGGGGTGCCCGGTGCGGGCGTCAATACGTAATAGGCATTCTCCAACAGCCTGTCCGAAGCCGCTTCGACCCCTGACTTGTGCGAGCCTGCCATCGGGTGTCCACCAATGAACGTCACGCGCTCCGGGATGACTTCTACGGCTTGTCTGACGATGCCGGCCTTGGTGCTGCCCACGTCTGTTACAATGACGTCTGGCTGCAGCTCCATGTCTTGCAAATGCTGCAAGGTAGCGACGATCTGCTCGACAGGCGCAGCGAGAAAAATGACATTCGCTTCCCGGACGGCCGTTTGCAAATCGGTCGTGCCTGCGTGGATGACGCCGAGCGTCAACGCTTTATCTAACGGTTCTTGACGTACGTCGTAACCGACGACCCGGATGTTGGGGTCCCGTCGCATCGACAAAGCGATCGAACCGCCGATCAATCCGACTCCGATTACGGCGATAGTAATTTTTTTCATCTCCACTTCCTGTCCTTCCTTGTTCGCGTAGACAAAGATGCCGGGGCACGCCCGGCATCTTTTGTCCGTTATTTCAATGCGCCAGTCACAATTTCTTTCAACACAGACAAAATCTTTTCATTCTGTTCTTTCGTTCCCACCGTAATCCGCTGGTATCCCGGGAAGCCGAGTGCATTCCCCGAGCGCACGATGATGCCGTGCGTCAACAGCTTTTTGAACACTTCATCGGAATCTCTTTTCAGGTCAACCAAAATGAAGTTGGTCTGCGACGGGAAGTAAGAAAGTCCCCACTCGTCAAAAGCGTCCGTCAATTGCTTCAGCCCTTCGCGGTTGCGCTCGCGGCATGCGGCCACGAACTCCTGGTCGCGCAAGGCCGCACGAGCTGCTACTTGACCGAGCGCTCCGGTGTTGAACGGTTCGCGCACGTGCTCCAGTGCAGACACCAGCTCTTCGGAGGCGATGCCGTAGCCGATCCGCAGCGTTGCCAGACCGTAAATTTTGGAGAACGTCCGCAAAATAATCAGATTCGGATACTGATCGAGCAAAGGAACGGTTTGTGGATATTTTGGATCAACAACATACTCGTAATAAGCTTCATCCAAAACAACGAGAACGCTGCTCGGCACTTTTTTCAGGAACGCTTCCAGCTCTGTCGCAGTCACGATGGTACCGGACGGGTTGTTCGGGTTACATACCCATACGACTTTTGTCTGTTCGTTGATGGCTGCTGCCATCGCTTCCAGATCGTGAACGCCGTCCTTGAGCGGAACCTCGATCAGCTCTGCCCCTTCGATAATCGCATTGGAGCGATACTGGGAAAAGGTAGGAGTCGCCATGACCGTGTTCGTGCCTTCACTCAAAAAAGCGCGGGAGATCATCAACAAATTTTCGTCGGAACCATTGCCGAAAATGAGTTGACTAGGCTTCACGCCGAGGAAATCAGCCAAATCCCAGCGCAGGCTGAGGCTTGCGCCGTCCGGGTAAAGAGCGAGATTGTCCAGTTGCTCCGCAATGGCCGCCTTCGCCTTAGGCGAGCAGCCGTAAGGGTTCTCGTTGGACGCCAGCTTGATTACTTCTGTCAAACCAAACTCCCGTTTGACGTCTTCAATGGGCTTCCCTGGCTGATATACCGGGGCATTGAGTATGCGTTGCTTCGGTTGCATCCACGTTCACTCCAGTCACATTTTTCCCATTATTGTAGCGCACTCGCCAACTGTTGTACAAACGTTTTTATTTTTTCAACAGCAACTGGCATTTGTGCCGGATCTTTCAGTTGGTCCTCGTGCTGTTCAATCTGCTGCACGATCGCGCTGCCCACGATCACGCCGTCTGCATGCGGCGCTACGGCCCGCACCTGCTCTGACGTGGAGATGCCGAATCCGACGGCAGTCGGCGCAGTCGTGCTTGCTTTTACCCGCGCCAAAAAGTCCGCCAAGTCTTCGCGCAAGTCTGTCCGCGCTCCCGTCACGCCGAGCGACGAAACGCAGTACAAAAAGCCTGTCGCCTGCTCGCCGATCGTCTGGATGCGCGTATCGGACGTCGGTGCCACGAGCGAAATGACGTGCAAGCCGTTTTGCTTCGCGGCAGCCACGGCTGGGCCGTTTTCTTCAATCGGCAAATCCGGAATGACGACGCCGTCTGCTCCATGCGCGGCCAGGTCGGCGAAAAAGCGTTCGATTCCGTATTGCAGCACGGGATTGAAGTAAGAAAACAGGACGATGCCCGCTTCTACGCCCGACTCTCGCAGGCGGGAGACGAGCTGCAAGGCGTCTGCGATCGACACGCCGTGTTGCAGCGCACGCTGCGAGGCGCGCTGGATCGTAGGGCCATCTGCCAGCGGATCGGAATACGGAACGCCAAGCTCGATCACGTCCGCTCCGGCCTCCACCATCGCAGTCACGAGTTGAAACGTCGCTTCCAAGGTCGGATCTCCTACCGTAATAAACGGGATAAAACGCTTGCGGCTGCGATCCGCAAACAAACGGTCAATTCGATTCGTTGCTGCCGTCATCATGCCACTCCCCCTTCTGTGCGTTCCGCCAGCGCTTCCTGGATGGTCAGCACGTCTTTGTCCCCGCGTCCCGACAGGCAAATGACGATGATCTTCTCCGGCGACATTTGCGGAGCGCGCTTGATGACCTCAGCAATCGCGTGGGCGCTCTCCAGTGCGGGAATAATCCCTTCCGTGCGGCACAAAAGCTCGACGGCCGCGAGCGCCTCCGCATCGGTTACGGACGTGTACGTCACTCTCCCGGTATCTTTTAAATACGCATGCTCAGGGCCGACGCCCGGGTAGTCCAGCCCCGCCGAGATCGAGTGCGCCTCTTGCACCTGTCCGTGCGCATCCTGCAGCAAGTAGGTGAGCGAGCCGTGAATCACGCCTGGCCGCCCAAGGGTCAATGTCGCGGCATGCTTGTCTGTCTCGATTCCTTTTCCTGCCGCTTCCACGCCGCGAAGCGCGACAGACTCATCCTGAATAAACGGGTAAAACATCCCGATCGCGTTGCTGCCGCCGCCTACGCAGGCGACTACCTCGTCGGGCAACTTGCCGAGTTGCTGCAAAATTTGCTTACGCGTCTCCTCCCCGATAATTTTCTGGAACTCGCGCACCATGTACGGATACGGATGCGGGCCGACGACCGAGCCGATCACGTAAAACGTCTCCTCTACGTGCGAAACCCAGTGGCGAATCGCCTCGTTCGTCGCGTCCTTCAGCGTCCGCGAGCCGGACACGGCCGGAATGACTTCCGCTCCCAACAAGTTCATGCGAAAGACGTTCAACGATTGGCGGCGAATGTCTTCCTCGCCCATGAACACTTTGCAGGAAAGCCCGAGCTTCGCTGCGACCGTCGCGCTGGCAACGCCGTGCTGCCCCGCTCCCGTCTCTGCGATAATCGCCTTTTTGCCCATACGCTTTGCCAAAAGCGCCTGCCCGAGCGCATTGTTCAGCTTGTGCGCCCCGGTATGGTTGAGGTCTTCGCGCTTGAGGTAAATTTGCGCCCCGCCAAGCGCCTCCGTCAGCCGCTCCGCATGTGTCAGCGGCGTAGGGCGACCTGCGTATTTGCTAAGCAGCTCATTCAGCTCGGCTACGAACTGTGGATCACGTCGCGCTTCCTCAAAAGCAGCCTCCAGCTCGTACAAAGCATTCATCAACGTCTCTGGCACGAATTTTCCGCCGAACGCTCCAAACCGTCCGTTCTCGTCAGGCACGACCCGCGTGGTTGTCTGTGTATTGCTTGGCATGCGCCTTCACCCTCTCCACCAGTTTTTTTATCTTTTCTCCGTCTTTCTCTCCATCCGTCTCTACTCCGCTGGACACGTCGATCACCGCAGCCTGGTACGTGCCAATCAGCTCGGCTACGTTTTCGGCATGAATCCCGCCTGCGATGATGCAATCCGCTTCCTTGCACTTCGCTTGCAGCAGCGGAATTTGCTCCCACGAAAACTTTTTCCCTGTTCCGCCTGCTTGCGCCGGATCGTACGTATCGAACAAAAAGGCGCTTACAATCCCCTGATACGCTTCCAGCGACGCGGAGGCATCCGCTTCGCCTCCAACAGCCAGTGCCTTCCATACCGGCACCGAAAACCGCTCTCGCACTTGGCGGCAAAATTCCGGCGTCTCCTGGCCGTGCAGTTGAATGACAGAAAGCGGCGCTTCCGCGAGCACTTCAGCCAGCTCATCCATCGTCGGATTGACAAACACGCCGACAGCCGGCGGGTGGCCGAAAACGGCAGCGAGCAGCCTCCCTGCCGTTTTCGCGTCTACCTTGCGCTTGCTTGGCGCAAACACCAGACCGACATAGTCGACGTCCAGCTCTTTTAGCAGCGCAAGCGTCTCCGGGCGTTTGATCCCGCAAATTTTCAACCGGGTCACAAGCTCACCCCCGCCTTGCTGCCTTTCGCTGGTCCGACCAGATCGAAAACCGCCTGTTTCACGTCTTGCTGGCGCATGAAGTGCTCGCCGACCAAAACCGCTCTCGCTCCCGCCTGTCTGACGTTTTCCACATCGGTCGCAGAAGAAATGCCGCTTTCGCTAACGACAGTCAGGGAAGCAGGCAGCTCCGCGAGCAGTTCGTGCGTCACCGCGAGATCGGTCTGAAACGTATGCAGGTTGCGGTTGTTGATCCCGAGCAGCTTCGGTTCGATCGCGCGGAAAACGAGCTCGCACTCCCGCTTGTCGTGGACTTCGACGAGGACGTCCATCCCGAGTTGTTCCGCCGTCTGCGACAAATGCCGCAGTTGCTCGTGCGTAAGGATCGCGGCGATGAGCAAAATGCAATCCGCTCCGGCTGCCCGCGCTTCCACTACCTGAATGTCTTCGATGAGAAAATCTTTTCGCAGCAAAGGACGGTCTACCGCTTCGCGAATGCCCTGCAAATAAGCGAGACTGCCCTGGAAAAACGACTCGTCGGTCAAGACGGACAGGCACTCGGCCTCAGCCGCCTGATACGCCCGCGCAATCGCGAGCGGGTCAAAATCCGGGCGAATCAGCCCTTTGGACGGCGAAGCCTTTTTCACTTCGGCAATTACGCTGACCGGGCGGCTGCTCTGTTCCAGCGCCTGGCGAAAGCCGCGCGGACGCTCCTGCGCTTTGGCTTGCTGCAGCAAGGCCGCTACCGTCGTCTCTTTTTGCAGGCGAGCGATTTCCTCGCGTTTTTTTTCCACGATTTTATGAAGCATGAATCATCCCTCCTGCAATTTGCCGAATGTGCTCCAGCTTGCGCATGACGAGTCCGTCGTCAATCAGCTCCGCTGCCCGGATCACGCCTGCTTCGATCGAGCGAACGCGATTCGCCAGGTAGAGGATCGCCCCTGCGTTTAACAGCACGATGTCGCGCGCCGCCCCGCGCTTGCCAGCGAACACCTCGCGAATGATCGTCGCGTTTTCGCACGCGTCTCCGCCGCGCAGCGCTTCTTTTTCATGGCGGCGCAATCCGAACTGTTCTGGGTCGATCTCATACGTGCGAATCTCGCCGTCACGCAGCTCCGCGATCTGGCTTGTTCCCGTCACGGTCAGCTCATCCAGCCCGTCAGAGCCAGCCACGACCAGCGCCCGCTCTACATGTAGCTCGCGCAGGACAGCCGCGACAGTCGGCAGCAGCTTCGCATCATAGACGCCCATGAGCTGATGGCTGGCGTTTGCCGGATTCGTCAGCGGGCCAAGCAGGTTGAAAACGGTGCGCACGGCCAGCTCCTTGCGCGGACCTGCCGCATGCTTCATCGCCTGGTGGTAGAGCGGCGCGAACAAAAAGCACAGGTTGGTCGCACGCAGACAATCAGCGGCGGACTTGGGCGACAGGTTGACCGGAACGCCCAGCTCTTCGAGGACGTCTGCACTGCCGCTTTTGCTCGACACAGCCCGGTTGCCGTGCTTGGCGATCCGCACGCCGTCGCTCGCCGCCACAATCGCACTGGCTGTCGAGATATTGAACGTGTTGCTGCCGTCTCCCCCTGTGCCGCACGTATCGACCAGACCCGGCAGCTCGATCGGAAAACGCATCGCCCGGGCGCGCATCGCCTGCGCAAACCCGATGATTTCCTCTACTTGCTCGCCCTTGAGCCGCATACTCGCCAAAAAGGCTCCGATCTGGGCTGGCGTCGCTTTGCCGTCCATGATTTCTCCCATCGCTTCCTCTGCGATTGCCCGCGACAAATCGTTTCCTTGCAAAATTTGCTCCAATGCATGGGTCAGCATGGCAATACCTCCTTGCGCACAAATAGCTGTTCTGCCTTTTCCAAAGCCGAAATCATCGCGGCTGCCTTGTTTACCGTCTCCTGGTATTCGCTTGCGGGAACCGAGTCGGCGACGATGCCTGCTCCTGCCTGCACGTGCGCGTACCCATCCTGGAAAAACAACGTCCGGATCGTGATGCAACTGTCGAGCGAGCCGTCGAAGGAAATGTAGCCGATCGCTCCGGCGTACAGATGGCGGGCATCCGGTTCCAGCTCGGCGATAATCTCCATCGCCCGCAGCTTGGGCGAGCCGGAGACGGTCCCGGCCGGGAAGGCGCTGAGCAGGGCGTCAAAAGCGTGTAGCCCCTCGCGCAGCTTGCCCGTCACGTGCGACACCATGTGCATCACATGCGAGTAATTTTCGATGACGAGCGCCTCTTCCACGCGGACGCTGCCGTAAGCCGACACCTTGCCGACATCGTTGCGGCCCAGGTCCAGAAGCATGTAATGCTCCGCCCGTTCCTTTTTGTCGGCCAAAAGGTCTGCCGCCAGCTCCTCGTCCTCCTGCGGCGTCGCGCCTCTTTTTCTCGTTCCGGCGATCGGGCGCATCTCGACTTTTTCATCCTCGACCCGCACGAGCAGCTCGGGAGACGTACCGACGACCGTCTCGCCCTCGTATTCGAGGTAGTACATGTACGGCGAAGGATTCAGCGTGCGAAGCAGTCTGTACACGGCAAACGGATCGACGTCGGTCTTGACGGAAAAGCGCTGCGAGAGCACTACCTGGAAAATATCGCCCGCTGCGATGTACTCTTTTGCCTGCTCGACCATCCGCTCGTACTGCTCGCGGCTCATGTTCGGCTCGACGTTGAGCGGGGCTGGCGACTGGGTTTCTACCTGGATGCGGCTGTCCACCTCCAGCGGAGCGGTTACCTTTGTAGCGAGCTGCTCCAGCCTTTCGCAGACTAGCTTGTATTTTTCGTCAATAACTTCGGCGGAATCTCCCGGCTCTACGTGCAAGTTGACGATCAACTGAATTTCCTGCTTCAAGTGATCGAAAGCGATCATTTCGTCGACGAAGAGGAAGCGCATGTCTGGCACGCGTACTGCCTCTTGGCGGTGCGCCGGCAAATTTTCAAAATAGCGCAGGGTGTTGTAGCCAAAAAAGCCTACGGCCCCGCCGCTCAAGCGGGGAAAGCCGGGCAGCTTCGGGCTCTTGAAGCGATCCGTCTCCTGGCGCAAAAAGTGGACGGGATTGCCTGTCAAAGCTTTTCGCTCTCCGCTGCGCGTCACTACGGAGATGTCTTCCCCTTTTGCTTCCACGATTTGAAAAGGGTTCATCCCGATGAACGAGAAACGGGCCCAACGCGCTCCGCCTTCCACGCTCTCCAGCAAAAACGAATCACTCGTACGAATCTTCTGATACAAACGGATGGGTGTCTCCTGGTCTGCCAAAAGCTTCAGGCTCACAGGAATCAGGGAATAGGTCGCCGAAAGGTTCTTGACCTCAGCAAGGGAGGGAAAATACATGAACTCTCATCTCCTTTTTAGTGGGAGCGAAAAGGGAGAACAACCGCCTTTTCACTGCCCGCTGCCTAGAGCGAGAGGTAGGGGGGAGAAAAAAATATACAAAAAAACCCAGCGACAGAACTGGATTGGGTAGACAAATATGTACCCAGCCTGCTCTTCTCTCCTCAACCTAACTCATCTCAACTCTGCTCTACTCATTCTCAACTCAGCCGGTATTGGCTCTTCTTCTGCAAAAACGAGGCGCTCTCGTTTCATTTATGGTAAAAGAGAGCGCCCTGATTGTCAACTGCGATTTGTCAAATCCGGGCGAAGCTTGACTGCATCCCGCAAAAAGACGTGCTGAATCTCTTTTGCCGACTTCTCTGTGTTGACGTGCATCATGACGCGAATACAGAGGGGCAAGCTGCCCGGCACAGGAATTTCCCGCGCGCACATCAGCGGGACATACTGCCAGGCCTCCCCTTCCAACAGACGCGCCGCCTGGGCGGGAAACGTCGCACACAAATCCTCTGTCGTCGTGATGATGATACTGCCGATCTCTTCCGGATTTACTTCATTGCGCGTGACCATTTCTTCCAGCAGCCACTTGGTGGAAGAGACAATCTCTTCCCGCGTATCGGCTTCTACCGTAACCGCGCCTCTGATTCCTCGCATTCCCATTACAAAGCCTCCGCTTCTTCACTCATTACTGTCAGGATGAGCTGTTCGTCTACGTGTTTCCCAATCTCCGCCTGCCCGATTGCGCTAGGCAATACGAGGGCAAGCTGGCCGCCGACTGTCTTTTTATCCCGCTTCATCGCCTCGAGGACGTCTTGCGGCTCAAGTCCTTTTGGCCAAGCCGTTGGCAAATGGTACAGGCTGAGCAAATGCTTCGTGCGATCGTACACGCCTCTTTGCGCCAAGCCGATTCGCTCCGCTACTTTGGCGGCGATGCACATCCCGATGGAAATGGCTTCGCCGTGATTCAACGTCGCGTACGCCGACAGCGCCTCAAACGCATGGCCGAATGTGTGCCCCAAATTCAAAAGCGCACGCTGGCCCTGCTCGGTTTCGTCGGCAGAGACAACCGCAGCCTTGACGGCGCAGCCTCTTTCGATCGCTTTCCCTAACAATTCTGAATCAAGCTCCCACAGGCGGGCGGCGTTCTCCTCCAGCCAATCCACAAAGGAGGCGTCCGAAATAAGAGCGTGCTTGATGACTTCGGCAAAGCCTGCGGCCACTTCGCGCTTGGGCAAGGTGTGCAGCACCTTTGTGTCGTAGATCACGACGCGAGGCTGATGAAAAGCACCGATCAAGTTTTTCCCCAACGGGTGATTGATCGCCACTTTTCCTCCGACTGAGCTGTCGTGAGCGAGCAACGTCGTCGGCAACTGGACAAAGTCAATGCCGCGCATGAACGTAGCCGCCACAAAGCCAGCCAAATCCCCCACGACGCCGCCGCCCAGCGCGAGAATTGCGGATTTGCGGTCCAGTCCGCCCTGAATCGCTTCGGTCATCAACCGTTCGTAGACAGCGAGACTTTTCGATTGCTCGCCCGCTTCCACGACGCTCGCTATCGCATTGTATCCGGCAGCGCGCAGAGCATCGCGCAGCGGCTCTAAGTAACGAACCGCCACATGCTCATCTGTAATAATCATCAGTTTGCTTGTGGAGACAACTCCTGCCTCCACAAGCAAATCAGGAACCTGCTGCAATAGAGAATCGCCGATCACAATCTCGTAAGAACGCTCTCCCAGCTCTACTGTCAGTCTGTTGGTCTTCATTAGAATTTCTCCGTGTACGCGCGGTATTCACGCACGTTTTCGATCATGTCGTCCATCGAATCGCTCGGGAACTTCTCGCACATCGCCTGCGCGATCTCCCACGCGACTACCGCTTCCGCTACGACGCTCGCAGCCGGAACCGCGCAACTGTCGGAGCGCTCGATGCTCGCGGAAAACGGCTCGCGGGAGTCGATATCCACGCTCATGAGCGGCTTGTACAGCGTCGGGATCGGCTTCATCACGCCGCGCACGACCACAGGCATCCCCGTCGTCATGCCGCCCTCCAAACCGCCTGCGCGATTCGTTTTGCGGCTGTAGCCGGTCTCTTCGTTCCAGATGATTTCGTCGTGGACTTGCGAGCCTTTCAAGCCTGCCGCCTCAAACCCGATGCCGATTTCCACGCCTTTGAACGCCTGAATGCTCATGATCGCCTGCGCCAGTCGTCCGTCAAGCTTGCGATCCCATTGCACGTGGCTGCCAAGGCCGATCGGCACGCCTTCCACGATTACTTCGACCACGCCGCCGAGGGAATCGCCGTCTTCTTTTGCCTTGTCGATCGCCGCCATCATGAGCGGCTCCGCTTCTTTATCCAGGCAACGAACCGGCGATTCTTCCGTCCGGGCAATCAGCTCTTCCAGGCTGACCTCCTGACGCTTCGCCACCACATCATTGATCTGCAAAACTTGTCCGCCGATCCGGATGCCGAAAGCCGCCAGCAATTGGCGAGCGACAGCCCCTACGGCCACGCGGATTGTCGTTTCGCGGGCGCTGGAACGTTCCAGAATATTTCGCATATCGCGCTGATGGTATTTAATCGCACCATTCAGGTCAGCGTGGCCTGGACGCGGGCGAGAGACGCGGCGCTTTTCCTCTGCGCCCTCTTCTACCGGCTCGGCACTCATGATCGTTTGCCAGTGAGTCCAA
Source organism: Brevibacillus sp. NSP2.1 (assembly GCF_000470975.2). Lineage (NCBI taxonomy): Bacteria > Bacillati > Bacillota > Bacilli > Caryophanales > Paenibacillaceae > Brevibacillus > Brevibacillus sp. NSP2.1. The sequence goes on from NZ_CP048274.1 coordinate 3,221,695, forward strand.
TCCTTATTTTCAACGACCAGCGTGATTGGTGCCCCTGTCGTATAACCGTGGCGCACGCCGGACAAAATTTTCACCTGGTCTTTTTCAATCTGCATTCTGCGGCCACGTCCATGCCCTTTTTGACGACGTGCCAACTGTTCATTGATTGCCTCAACCGAAATCGGCAAGTTGCTCGGAACTCCCTCGATGATCGCCGTAAGCTGCGGGCCGTGAGATTCCCCTGCTGTCAAGTAACGCATCTCTTCCTTCCTCCATCCTCCAGGCAGCTTGTATCCCCATTCCTTCCGGTTCGGGTCGCTGTCCTTTATCACTTTTAAGCGCTATAATATCATACCTGTCTCGCTGTGGAAACACAAAAGTAGAAACCTGCGCGAAAACCTTTCGTTTGCAGAAAAAACGCCCCTCCGACGGGAGAAGCGCTTCGTTTGCAGATGGCGCTGATTAAAAAGGATCGACCATCAAAAAAGGATTGGGGCTAAGCGGCCTTCTGGAATGATCCACACGTATCAAATCATCCAGTTGAGTTTTTTCAGCCCCAAGTATTTGTCCGCATTCTTGCAACGTAATCAAACCCCGACGGTATGCTTCGATGACCTTGTGCTTATCCATCTGCTGCCTCCCTTGACAAAGTAAGTATTCCTAGTCTTGGGAAAAAAGAGCAGCGTTATACAAAGGGCCGTGGGGATTTATCCCATTTTTCGATAAAAGAACGTATCTTCCGTCTCCAACTGGTATTGCTGGGGCTGGAAAATTTGCTCCGTGCTGCCGACAAACAGCACGCCGCCCGGTTTGAGCGCCCGGCTGAACTTGTGGTACAGCTCGTGCTTCGCCTCTTCCGTGAAATAGATCATCACGTTGCGGCAGATGATGAGATCGAACTGCGTGTCAAACGCATCAGCTAGCAAGTTGTGCTTCTTGAACGTGACACGTCTCTTCACCTCGTCGGAAATCCGGTAGCTGAGCGCGTCCTTGACGAAGTACTTGTCCACCAGCTCCTTCGGACAATCCTGCAACGAACGGTCCGTATAGACGCCTTGCTTGGCCTTGGCCAGCGCGCCCTCATCAATATCGGATGCCAGCACAGTCGCGTCCAGACGCTTGCGCAGCAAGATCAGCGAGAGCGTGTACGGCTCCTCGCCAGTGGAACAAGCGGCACTCCAGCATTTGATGCGCGACGATTGCTTGGCGAGCCGCGGCAAGATCTTGTTCTCAAGAACTTCCCAGCGCCCAGGGTTGCGGAAAAACTCCGAGACGTTGATCGTCATCCGATCGAGAAATTCGTAAAACAGTTCCTTGTCCTTTGCAATCGCATCGAAATATTGGACAAACGTGCCATAGCCCCGCTTTTGCCGCAACGAAGTCAGGCGCCGCTTCATCTGTGCTTCCTTGTAGAGGGCAAGATCAATTCCGGTCATTTTTTTCACACTAGCGATAAATTGGAGAAAGTCCTTATCTTCCATACAGAATTGTACCCCCTTGAAAACTCTTAACTCTTTGATTTCGCTAATATTCGCCAAAATCCTATCACTTCTCGGGGAGATTTTGACGAAAAAAAGAAAAAACCCCACGCATGGGGTTTTTTCGTCGTTGGATCGGCAAATTAGATCCAGCGTTGGATTGTTTTCTCGAAGGAGAGAACTTCATCAGCGGAGAACCAGAGGCCGATTTCACGCTCAGCGCTTTCTGGGGAATCGGAACCGTGGATGATGTTCATGCCAACGGAAGTCGCGAAATCGCCGCGGATTGTACCAGCAGCCGCATCAACCGGGTTTGTTTTGCCCATCATCGCACGAGCAGTGGAGATGACGTTGTTTCCTTGCCATACCATTGCGAATACAGGACCGGAAGTGATGAAGTCAACCAGTTCGCCGAAGAACGGGCGCTCTTTGTGCTCGGCGTAGTGTTGTTCAGCCAGTTCGCGGCTTACTACCATCAGTTTAGCACCAACGAGTTGGTAGCCTTTTTTCTCGAAACGGGATACGATTTCTCCGATCAGGTTACGTTGTACGCCGTCAGGTTTTACCATAAGGAACGTTTTTTCCATTGTAAGTATGCCTCCATCAAAGCTATGTATTGGTGTTTACAACACCAACGAAAATTTTATCAAAACTGGGGTGGCCAAGCAACAGGCAGACAGTCAAATTCTCATTAAAATTTGCGATCGATGATAAAGTTGGCAATTCCTGTCAGCGATGTTTTCGCCTGCGTATTGGGCAAGTCGCTGAGAACCGCATGCGCGCGGGCGATATAGCGCTCGGCCAGCCGCTGGGAAAAGGCAATGCCTTCGTCCTGGCGCACCAGGCGAATCGCTTCGTCCGTATGCTCCCAAAACGTATTTTGCCTGATCCATTCCTGGAACTGTCCGCTCGCCTTGCCGTGGTAAGCGGTGTAGAGCGCCGGCAGCGTGATGTTGCCATGGAGAAGGTCGCTGCCCGCCGGTTTCCCCAACTGCTTTTCCGTTCCGGTAAAGTCGAGAATGTCGTCGGTAATTTGAAAAGCCATTCCGACGTTGTAGCCGTACCAGTACATTTTTCGCACCAACTCTTCGGTGGCGCCGCTCGCCACGGCACCCAACTGACAGCTAATCGCGATCAAAAGCGCCGTTTTCCGCTTGATTCTGCGCAAGTACGTGCGGAAGTTTTGATCCCAGTTGTTCAAATCTTTTACTTGCTCGATCTCGCCCTTGCACACCTCGACAATGGCGTTGGAGAGAATCTGGTGCAGCTTCGGATTCGGAAGCTGGGAAGCGATCGCCAGCGCGCGCGCGAAAATGTAATCGCCCGCGTACATCGCTATTTTGTTGTCCCATTTCATGCGCACCGTGTCTTTGCCCCGCCGCTTGTCCGCATCGTCAATCACGTCGTCGTGCACGAGCGAAGCCATATGAATCAGCTCAAGCGGGACGGCGACGTGCTTCAAAACTTTTACATCGTAATGGCCCCACTTGCCTCCGAGCAGCACAAAGACCGGACGGATGCGCTTTCCTCCTGCTTTGAGCAAATGCGTCGAGGATTGATACAGCTCGCGAACGTCTGTATCGATCGATTTTTCCAGTTCATCCTCAATGTACTGGACGTCCTTTTTCATCTTGAAGTAAATATCGACTAGGTTCATCCGTTATCCGTTCCACCTATCTCGCAAGCGTAATATTGGTCTTGTGGCCATCCGCCTGCCACAACTCGACGGTCGCGGGCGCCGCTAGTAACCCCAGCTCCGCCGCGCATCGGTAATAATACTCCAGTCCTACCCGCTGCCCTTCGCCGAAATCGTGCTGCAGTCCCGCGAAGTAACGAATCCATTCCTCTTTTGTTCCGCCGAAGTGCGCGCATACATAGTCCACTAACGGACCGGGATCGGCTTTCGTCTTCTTTTTGCTCGCCAAAAACGAAGCGTGGACTTCTGCGATCAAATCGTAATGCTCGGCTATGACAGCGCGCCTGAGCGCCCAGATGGCAAACGTCATGGAATAGCCCGTAAATCGGTGCCACAGCTCCCCGAGATCGTACACGTGCAAGTCTTTGGCCGTCCGCTCTGCGGCAATCGCGTCGTCGCCGATGAGCAGGGCAGCATCTGCGCCTTGCAGCATCTGCGCCAGGTTCGGCTCTTGTGTAACGTAAGCGATCTCGTATTCGTAAAACTTGTGGAACACGATTTTCAACAGGTTCACCGTCGTCGCTGACGTGTTGGTCAGGGCGATTTTCGCCCCGTTCAACTGCTCGATCGGCTTTTTGCTGAATAAGAAAAGGGAGCCTACTCTCCCTTTGGCACTGACAGACAGGTCTGCCAATGCCACGTACTGGGAGGCATGCTCAGCATAGCTAAACGAGGAGATCGGCCCCATGTCAATCTCGCCTTTTGCCATCGCCAGATTCAACTGGGCTGGCACCTGGCGGATGAACTCGATCCGGTCCTCGAATTTTGCTTGTTCAAAGTAGTAGTAAACAGGCAGTACGTTGGTGTACAAGATTTGTCCGATCCGCAAAGACTTTTGCATGCGTCTACTCCCCCCAACGCCGAAACAGCGAGTGTGGTACATCCAGTGCATCCAAAGCTTTCCCAACGACAAAGTTAATCAGGTCATCCATCGTTTGCGGCTTTTGGTAATAGCCGGGCATCGCCGGCAAAATCCGCACGCCCAGCCTGCTCAGCGTGAGCATGTTTTCCAGGTGGATCGCATTGAGCGGCGTCTCCCGGGGGACGATGACCAGCCGCCTGCCTTCCTTAATCATCACATCGGCGACGCGCTCCAGCAAATTGCCGGAGGCGCCATGGGCGATGCCGGATACGGTGCCCATCGAGCACGGAACGACGATCATGCCGTCGCAGCGATACGAACCGCTCGCAGCAGGGCAATTGAAGTCGCGCAGGCCCCAATAATGCAGCTCTCCGGGGAAATCGTGCTGCAGCTTCTCCCGCAATAGCCCTTCCCGGTCGTCTGCCTGCCAGTCCAGCTCATCGTGAAAAACTTGCCAGCCTGCCTCGGTAATCATCAGATGGACGATATGCCCGGCGCGCAAAAGCTCGGTGACGACGCGGACGCCGTAAATCGCGCCGCTTGCTCCTGTAATCCCCACTACCCACTTTTGCCTGTTCATGCAATCACCAGATCAATCATAGTAAACACGAACATGACGACGCTCAAAATTCCGTTCATGTTGAAAAACGCCACGTCGACTTTGGACAGGTCGGTCGGCTTCACCAGCGTATGCTCGTAAATCAGGATCGCCCCGGAGATGAGCACGCCGAGCAGGAACCAGATCGACAAGTCCGCTACGACGTACAGCGACATCAAGCCGACAAAGGTAAGGATGTGGCACAGTCTCGCCACGAGCAGCGCATTCGCAATGCCAAAGCGGCTCGGCATCGAGAACAGCCCTTCTTTGCGGTCAAAATCGGCATCCTGGCACGCGTAAATAATATCGAAGCCCGCCGTCCAGAACAGCACGGACGCAAACAGGAGTAAGCCGATCGCGTCTACCTGGCCTGTCGTGGCTACCCAGCCTCCCAGCGGTCCGAACCCGATTGCTACTCCCAATACAAAATGGCAGAGCCATGTAAAGCGTTTGGTGTAGGAATACAGCACCAGTACGAAAACAGCAAGAGGCAGCAGCTTGACGGCCAGATCGTTCAACTGGAAAGCAGCGATGAACAACACAATGAACGAAACGACGATAAACAGGATGACTTCCAAAACGGAGATCAGCCCTGCCGGAATCGCGCGTGTTGCCGTTCGCGGGTTTTTGGCGTCAATGACGCGGTCGATGAGTCGATTCAGCGACATGGCTGCGCTGCGCGCCCCTACCATCGCAACGGTCACCCAAAAAATTTCCAGCCAGGTCGGCCATGCCTTCTCAATTACAATACTTCCCAAAACTGCGCCCATAAAAGCAAAGGGCAGAGCAAACAGGGAATGCTCGAATTTTATCATTTCCAAGATGATTTTCAATTTACGTAGACCCATCTATGACACTTCCTATCTACTGAAAAAATACCGCCCATGCCCGCTCACGCCGGGGCCAGATGCTGAGGCTACGGCTTTGTGCCGATATGCAGAGCGGATACCCCACCCATAAACAGCTTGACCTGGACCGGGGCCAGACCAGCCTGCTGAAACATCCCCGCCAGCTCGCGGCTGTCCGGGAAATTCGTCAGGGAGTGCGGGAGCCAAGCGTATTCCTCATACTTGTTCACGGTCATTTTCGCAATCAACGGCAAAATTTTATAGAAGTATAAGTAAAATAGCTTGCGATACGGAATGAATGGAGGCTTGGACACTTCCAGGGAAACGACTTTTCCTCCCGGCTTCACGACGCGGGCCATCTCATTTAGCACCTGCTGCACATCCGGTACGTTGCGCAAGGCGAAGCCGATGGTGGCAAAATCAAATGTATTATCCTCGTAAGGCAGATTCATCGCGTCGGCATTCACCAGCTTGACGGTATTGCCGACCCCGGCGTTCGCTACCTTGTACGCTCCGACATCCAGCATGTTTTGGCTGAAGTCCAGTCCGACAACCCGCCCGTCTTTGCCCACGGCCTTTGCCAGCGCAATCGTCCAGTCCGCCGTTCCGCAGGCGACATCAAGCGCGCTGTCCCCTGGCTTGATGTTCATCTGCTTCATGGTGTAATTGCGCCAGGCCAGATGGCTGCCAAAGCTGATGACGTTGTTCATTTTGTCGTAGTCGCTTGCAATGCTCTCAAATACGGAGTGAACGTACTTTGCCTTCTCTTTCATTTGTGTCTGGTCCACTAGGCTACATCTCCTCAATAACTCGTTTCAGGCGATTCACTCGATGGGAGTAGCGAGCCGTTATGGAAGCGAGCACGTTGCGCGTTTCGGCAGGGTGCAGCGTGCGCACCATTTGCTCGCACAAGCTGAGCATTTCCATGGCTTTCATCTCGACGCCTGACAACACCTGGGCAAGCGTAGCGCCTGGTTTTTGCAGCAAAAAACGAGCAAAACCAAAAGGAACTTGTTCTTGCCACTTGATTTGCTCCCATTCTCCAATGACACTCTCTACCTTGGCCGTTTCTTTCATCAGGTTCACCCAGAAACGGCGGCGATCGTCCGAATCGGCATACTTCTCGACAATCGCTACATACAAGCCTGTATCAATCGCATTGCGCAGCTCCCAGTACTCTTCGTCTGACAAGCTTCTGGAATCGCGACCTGCCACGTACAGCTTCATTTTCGCTTCATTCACGCGCTGAACGGCTCCGGACAACACCTGGATCGCTTCGATCTCGCCTGTTTCAGACAGCAGGTGGTAGTAGCGGCTGCTGTAATAATCGCCGGCGAGCACCGTCAACTGCCGATTTCGTTCTGCGCTCAATGAATCTTCGTACTGATTTTTGACATGTTCGTGCATGTCCAGTCCCAACTGAACAAGTCCCGTCGCCGTGCAGAAAATGGATGCCCGTTCCTTCGTCATGCCTTGTTCCCGCAAAAACAGATACAAGAGTTCCAGGCGATTTTCCGCCATGGAAGGAACGTCCACGTAATACTCTACATAGGAATGGGTGGTTCGCTTGTAGATCTGCTCGATGATCGACCGAACCTCTTCTACATATGGGGTATGTTCTTTGCTCATGCGTCCTCCTCCACAAGCTGCGCAACCTAAAGATGTCTGCCTGTTCCGTACACTTCCGTCTACCTTTACCATCCGGTCAAAAGGCCGTCCTTACTATCATACCATACTTCTTCCATCAGGGACTAATTCTCTCGTAAAAATACGGCTCGATTCGCACGGGAAATGTGTTTTTGACAAAGGAATCGACGTCTTCCAGCTCCGCGATCGGTTTGGGATGCGCCAGCGAACTGGCTCCCGTCGTTTGAATGGCAATCAGTAGTTTCGACTCTTTCGGCTGGTCGCTTTCCTCCAGCAAGCGGAAATAGACCTGCCCGACATTATCCGTGAGCGTCAACAGCTCGTATGTCAACTGGTAAAAATCGTGATACACATGACTGACATTCACCTTTTCCCCCGGTTTGATCACGAAATCGACATAAACTGACGGGTTTTCCCATTTTATACGCTTCATTTTATAGTGTGGCGTCATCAATGTAAACAAATCGAGGACATTTCGCTCGCTCAGTTGAATCGGGTGTGACGGCTGGAAGGTTGGAACATCCGTCCGCTGCCACCCGGCGCTCGGAACAAGCGACAGCATCAAGGCCAAAAAAGTGGAAACGACAATTGCCACGAGCAGTTGGCGCGGCATAGACATCCCTCCTCTCCACCATTGTACAAATAAAAAAAGCAGGCTATGCCTGCTTTCGCAAAATGGAACTCGTTATTCCGTCGTATCGATGACACCGTGCTGCGAGTAAATCACTGCTTTTCCTCGAACCTTGATGGCAGAAGTATGCTCTGTGAATTGGAAGATCATCACTTCGCCCTTGTCGAGCTTTTCCGTATGATGAAAACGGGTGTCGGAGCCGCGTGTAAGGCCGATGACATGCACGCCGTTTTCTTTTGCTTTGACTACAAAATAGTCCTGGTTAAATGGCTGTGACAAGTTGTTTCCTCCTGACCAGTGCGTGATGCGCCTTGTCTAGTATGATGTCCCGTCGGGCTGCAAACGGCTCATGATTTTTGCTACATAACGCTGTGTTTCCTGAGGCAACTGATTGTACTTCGCCTCCAGCTCCTCATCGCTGTCGATGCCCAGTCGGCCTACGCGACCCGGGCCTGCATTGTACGCTGCCAGCGCCACTTTGACGTTTCCATTATAGCGGTCGAGAAGCGATTTCAAGTATTTGGTTCCACCCGCCAAGTTTTCGTCCGGGTCGTATGCATTGCGGACGCGCATCGCCTGTGCAGTCTTGTCCATAAGCTGCATCAAGCCTTTTGCCCCCGCTTTGGAAACGACGTTCGGGTTGAAGTTGGACTCTGCCCTCACGACTTCCCTGACGAGGTCAGGGTCGACGCCGAGCGCTTTGGCGGTCCGTTCGATTTTCTCCAAAATAGCTCCGGGAGCAACCGTTGCTCCTTTTGCCGCCGTCGTATTCAACTCTGCCTCGTAGTCTGCGGCCAGCTTCCACTCCTTGCTGCCGTCGAGCTTGGCCAAAATCTCTTGCGAGGAAATGACGCGCTGGCCTGACGCCAACTGCGTCTGCAAGATATCAGAAAAGAGATCCTGCTCTCCGTAGGGGGAAGAAGCTGCTTGATCGGTCAAATAAGATTGCGGCATTGATTGTAAATACGGCTGAAGCGATACAGGCACCTTCATGGCATGGAACAACCCTTCCCTTGCTTGTCTCCCCTCTATTATAAAAAAGAAAGATCAGGAAGCCAATAGCAAAAATGGCAACTGTCAAGAACAAAAAAAGAAGCCTGTTCAGAGGCTTCCTCGCTTTTTATTCAGATGGTCGGAATGCAGGGATTCGAACCCTGGACCTCACCCACCCCAAGGGTGCGCGCTACCGGGCTGCGCCACATCCCGACTGTAAAAACCTTATGTAACAACACTTTGCTCATGATTCAGTGGCTTGCTGACCACTACCTAAATCATATCGCTGTAGTTCATTATAAAGTGGTCGAGTGGACTTGTAAAGTGGTCGCTAATAAATTCTTGGATAGTGGTCGTAATTTGCTTTTCCCTTCATTATATATGAGGATTCATTTATAAAATGAGCGGTCGATGACACCATCCCAATTCGCATGGTCATACAGCCAATGAATACTGTTAACCTTGTCAGTCTGTTGTGATGAAGAAGTCACTTTGACATTGATACGAACCAGACCTTTTGAGATGAATTCAAATCCCTCATACGCATACTGACGATTGTCAATGACAATATCATGCTTCCTAGTATTGTCTGTGAACGAATCGAATATTGCTCTGGTGGTTGCATTATCTTGGGCAAAGACAGCCAGTTCTCCCTCTCCAAGAATCACTTGTCTGCCACCATCCAAACCAAAATCACTTGTAGTCTGGACAATACAAGGGATTTCCTTAACGTCATATGATAAGTATGTTGAGTTTGGAGCATCCTTAACAGACAAATTAAATCTAATGTAATGCTCTGCACACCTTATTATGGCTTTGTACGATTCGTAACGTTTGGTCTTGACTTGGCTGATAACATACCAATCTTTGCCTTGCAGTAGAATGGTAAGCGTCAAATAGCCCCCACCTTGTTGCCAAGATGAGGGCTGGTCTATGCTGGGGTCAAGAGTTGAACACGTTGCAAGTTAGCGGTAACGACGGCGACCAAGGCAGCAAACTATCCAGGGTTTCTGGATTTTTCAGATCGGGAAGCTGTGGGAGTTGTTCGAATAGGTACGTCAAGTACTTGAACGGGTTCAGTCCATTCTCCTTTGCTGTTTCGATGACACTGTAGATGATTGCGCTCGCCTTTGCACCGCGAGGCGTATTGGCGAACAGCCAATTCTTTCGTCCGATCACAAACGGCTTCATCGACCGCTCGCTGCGGTTGTTGTCAATCTCGAGCCGCCCATCCTGCAAAAACGCCGTCAGCTTGTCCCACTGATTCAGGCTGTAGGCAATCGCCTGCCCCAGCAGACTTTTGGGAAGCGTTCGGGGGCGTTGCTGACGCAACCATGCCAAATAAGCGTCCAAAATGGGCTTGCTTCGCTCCATTCGGACGGTATAGCGTTCCTCTGGTGTCACGTCCTTCAGTTCCCGTTCAATGGCAAAGAGCTGGTTGCAGAACTGAAGCCCTTGCTGAGCTGCTGTTTCGTTTTTGTCTTGGGAGGCGGGCAGCGCCTTCAACGCCTCGTCAAACTTGCGACGCGCATGTGCCCAACATCCAACGAGGGTGACATCCTTCACCTTGTGGTAACCGGCATAGCCGTCCACGTGAAGATAGCCGCCAAACCCCGTCAGAAAGTTCCGGGGATGCTCACCGCCGCGCGTTGTCCGGTAATCGTAGAGCACGATGGGCGGACCCATGCGGCCTGTCCGGTACAACCACAAATAGGACTGCGTCTCTGCGGATCGGCCAGGCTCGCGCAATACCTGCAGCGTCGTTTCGTCGGCGTGCAGAATATCCTGGTTCAGCAGATGCTCCCGCATGCGGTCTGTCAGCAGGGAGAGCCACTGCTCTGCCCCGTAGATCATCCAATTCGCCAGCGTCTGCCGCGAGATCGTCAGACCCATGCGGGCAAACTGTTGCTCCTGTCTGTACAACGGTTGGCTGTCCACGTACTTCTGCGTCATGACATACGCCATACTCGAAGGAGAAGCGAGGCTTCCGGGGTAGACAGGCTCTGGCATCGGAGCCGTGACGATGGGTGTGCGAATTTCCTCTCGTTCACAGCGGCGGCAAGCATACACCTGGCGAACATGACGCACGACTTTCACTTCTGCCGGGATGACCGTGATTTCGTTACGGGTCTCGGTACTCATCTCGTGGAGAGGACCTCCGCAGCATGCGCAAACTTGCTCCGTTTCCGGCAGTTCATAGAGGACCGTTTCCACGGGGAACTGGTCCAGCTTGGATTTGCGGCCAGCAGACTTTTTACGGCTGTACGTAACCGTTTCTACATCCGGTTCCTGAGCGGCAGGAGTCGCCAGCACCTCGGCTTCGTTGAACAGGTTCAGCTCCAGTTGATCCGGATGCGTCTTCTCGCTGGAGGCACCGAAACGTTTTTGCTGGGCCAGTCGGAACTGCTCCTCGTACCATTTGAGTTTGGCCATGAGCTCGGCGTTTTGCTGCTCCAGTTCGAGGCAACGGTCCTGCAGATGTTCCATTGTAATGTGGGGCGTTTCACTTGTTTTTTTCATACTTGTTTGATTCGACAACTGAGCAGGAATATCCTGTGCCCTTGTTTGGAAAATAGGCTCAAATGACTGTGCGGGCCGTCACCTCCGGATGTGCTTGGTGTTGTTCAAGTGACAACCCATCGAGCAGCCAGCGCAGCTCACGTCGGGTCATTTTCATCGGCGCAGCGCTCGCATCTGTCGGCCAGCGGAACTTGCCACGCTCCAACCGACGGTAGTAGAGCCAGAATCCGTTATGCTCCAATAAAGGATTTTCAGTTTGTCTCGCTGTCTGTTGCAAAAGACAAACAGCGCAGATGAAAACGGATCGAGATGAAATCCCTCCTTGACCAGGACAGCGAGTCCGTCAATGGACTTGCGCATATCCGTGCTGCCGCAAGCGAGGTACACCCGATCTGCCTGAATCTCGCTTACCATAAGGTTTTCAACACCTTGACCACATCCGCAAGCAGGGATGGATCAAAGCCGGATCTGATCTCAATGCTTGCCGAACCAACTTTCACAAGCAAGGGCGATGCTGTGTCGGATGTCGATTCTTTCACTTGAAGGGGAACCCACTGCGGTTTGTTGGTTGCTTGTTTTGGCTCATCTTCCCCTTTCAATTTCCGCATCCAATACCAAAGCTGGCGCGGCGTAACCTGATGACGTTCGCACCAGGTCGCGACGCGCTCTCCACTAGCCCGGTAGTCATTGATTCGGGTGCTCCATACCTCTCGAAGCTCCGCTTGCGTCATAAAAAAACCTCCTCGTATCGTTCTGAGGAAGATTATCTCACGGGACATTTCTGATTCGTAGGTGTGCTGGATTTGACGCTTACAAAGCACCGAAAATTACTTCGTTGCTTTTTCTACAACTTCGTGGATGACTCCCCTCTAAGTGTCATTCGCGCTCAAAACTAAGCACAAATGAAATTCACCGTGTACAGATTCAAATTAATGGTTCTGATTGTTTGAAGACAGGTTTGTTCCTGTCTTTTTTTACGCTTAAATCTAAAACCTAATTGTCAACCTCTTATTATAGTTAGATAACATGTGACGTTAGTCCTATTTACAACCAAATTCTCCCAAAATAAACTATAAATGATTCATCACCATAACCCGTGCTAGACATTGAAAAAACGTAGATGTTCCTCTATCGTGAAAGTTGTCCTGACCATCACAAGATAGGAGGAAATCTACGTTGTCTAACCAGTTTACCACAGACTTAATCGGCCTTCCATCGTTTCAACTTTCCCATTGGGACAAAACGACTGAAACCGATTGGGTAGTGACTCTCACTCCAGCCTCTCATCTGTGTCCTCTCTGCCTGAAAGAGAGCACCAATCATGCTCGCCCAGGGTACCGTCTTCTTCGTCACCGCTTTATTCCTTCATGGGGTACTGTCTGGGTACGTGTTCCTGTATATCGACAACGTTGCCACGATTGCCAGATCACCTGGACTCTCGAATGGGATGGAATTCCCTATCGAGGAACGGCTACTTTTGCGTTTCGTCAAATGGCCGTTGAGTTGTGTCAGAAGAGGGATTTGCTTAGCGTTTCCAAACAACTCGGAATCTGCTATACGACATTGGAACGGTGGTATTACCAACTGGCTCCTCAGCTTCTCGCTAAGCCCCAAGATCATCTTACGCCTACTATGGTCTGTCTGGACGAGTTTGCTCTCCAAAAAGGACACAAGTACGGTGTCAACCTCATGGATGCACAAAGCGGGCATATCTGGCAGGTTACAGAAGGGCGTTCACGTGAGCAGGTTCGTCAGGCTCTCATGAACTGGCCCTTTGCTACGCCTCCACAGGTTGTTGTGACAGACTTGGCTCCTGGAATGGCTGAGACGGTTCGCGGTGTTTGGAAGGATGCCACGGTAGTAGCGGACAAGTTCCACGTCATTCAGCTCTTCTCCAAATCGTTAGAAGCTGCTCGTAAACGTACCCGTTCGCGGGGAACTCATCGCCGGGGTAGACATGAACAACGTCTGCTCCACACACCTCCTGATAAACTGAAACCTGAGGAACAGGAGGAATTGAAAGCCTGGTTCGCTCAAGATCCCCATTTGGAACGCCTTTACAACGCTCTTCAGCACATGAGAACGGTATATGCAGCTCAGACAGAAGAGTCGGGAAAAGAAGCACTCCAACAATGGATAACCGAGCACCTCACATCTCCCACCTCTGCCGTCCGTTCGATTGCAAAAACAATCGTTCAATGGCGACAGTCGGTTCAGAATTATTTTTCGTTTCGAGTTACAAATGCTCCGATTGAAGGGACACACAACAAAGTGAAAGTCATCAAGCGACGAGCCTATGGGTATCGCAACATCGAGCGGTTCAAGATTCGAATTCGGCTGGAGTGTAAACCAGCCATATAAAAAAGTGAAAAACTACGCTAGAGGAAGATCAAGCACGTTTAATGGTGAAGAGCTCTATAAATGCAATATAACGCATATATAGGAGGTATTGTTATGCTTAGACTCTTCAAAAAAGCTGTTTTAAGCCTTTTGTCTACGTCTGTATTGGCTGTATCTCTAGCAATTCCAGTCTCAGCGTCAGCCGCACCTTCAACACAGTACACAACAGCAGGACCAAATTTTGAGGTTGGGACGCAACAAGTAGAGCCTTATGGTTGGAAAACGAAGATAACAAAAGAAGGTGTAGAATTAGCCGCTAGTTATATTAGAAATGGCGGATATGCCCTAGAGAAAGCAATATCAAAGCTTTCCCCAACTGCCGCTAGAGCATTCGGCAGATGGGCTGATAATATTGCGGACTTCTTGGACGACCTTTGCAAAGGGTGGGATGAAGCGGAAGAATACGCTATTTCTTATGTAAAAGACCAAGTAAGAAACTTCCTAAGAGAGAATACAAAACTCTCCCCTGGTACAATCGAGGAAATTGTTGTTGCGGTCGATTGGTTGCTCTGGTTCGTTGCTTAGTTAAATCACCAAGGGGGAATCAGATTGAGTCAGGAATTTACCTACTATGATTGGTTTTTAGAGCAAAATCTAACATCTGAGCAAGAATCCAAACTAAACATCCTACTTTATTTGATTTCAGATAAACTGACCCATGAGAAGATTGTCGAAGATTATGACAGGAAAATACGTCAAACAGCACCAGAGTTTGTGCATATACTTGATGCTCCTGAGATAACTCATGAGTTGATAATTACCACTTTGGTTGCAAACTTTCAGCTAACAAGAGAATCAGTTTCTCAAATGTTTGAGGGTATGCGTAATCAAGGTAATTTTGCAAAGCTTGCAGAATTTATGAAAGAGTATAAATAGCCTAGCTCGCAAGCTAAAACAGACAGAACCTTGTCCATTGCTAAAACAACAAAATAAAGTGTAATCCCTAATTATTCCAAAAACTCTTTAAATGAACGGAACATCAACCTAAAGGTAGTTCCGTTCATTACTTTTATGTTTATGCAACGTTAGTGAGTTTAAAGATTTCACCGTATGATAGAAATGAAAATGCTTCTTTAGGCTACTCATATACCTTTCCTAAATTGGGTTTGTCCCTTCGGAGAGGAAACGTACTTAATGATGAGGATTTAGAAGCAGTTTGGTTTAAAGAACTTAAACCAAGTATACAAGAAGATGAGATGAGGAATTTATATTTTGAGACTGTAACTATTTCCAAAATATCCCACGAAGAGTAACAGGGCAAGGTTTGCAACCTGCCTTGTTTTATGTTGCAGTTGAAAAATAAAATGTCAGTAAGATGTACCACATTATGCGTTCGCTTTTGGAGGGAAGTCTCATGAAACCAGATATAGTGCCAATATTGGATGCATTGAAGGTTAGACTATCCAAAGGCTACACACTCATTCAGGAAGAATATACTGGTGATTTGATTGATGTGGAGTTTCAGTGGAATGAGCCAGTATCTAAAGAAGAAATCGAATCCTTTACAGACAAAACGGGGTGGGTATTGCCTGACAGCTACAAGGAATTTTTGTCAATCCACAACGGGGCTGGCTTGTTTATAAGTGAAACGCATCAGATTTTTATACACTCAATCGAAGAAATAATGCAGTATCACGCTAGTAGAGATAAAACCTACCCTCCTAGCTGGTATCATGTAGGTACTTTTTACGGACATGGCGAGTATATGTATATCGACAGTGAGAAAGTAAAAAATGGTAGAGAAGACTATATAATTATCATCGGAGTTGGGGAAGTTACAGAGCTTCCAGTAGGCTTTGAAACATGGCTTAGTAGACTCATTGTTAGTCAAGGTAATAGGTTTTGGAGTTGGGATAATCGCATTGAATAACGAGTAGGTCAGTAAAATGGGCAGGGTCGCTCCCTGCCCATTTTACTTTAATGCAACCATCCAGCTTGTACTAAGCTGATACAGATAAATACATTACCTTTCCCCCAAACAGAGTCTGTCAAGATTTTTGTGTAAACGTGAAAACGATGCTTCATATGTCGGGCTTGACATGGAGCCACTGGCGGGCATGAGTTCTTGCGATTGGGCGATGGAGAAGTTCACACCATCGCAAGGCAAAGTAGCCTATCATGCCCGCCCCTCCATGTAAAGCCCTTCATCGAATCTGTACCCGTTCTGGGAAATGTACAGTCAACTGGAGAAGGATTTGCCCCCAATTTTGGACCCGCCCTGTCCACTTCCGAATGACATCCATCGTCGCCAAATATAGCATTTTGAGTAGCGATTCATCCGTCGGAAAGATACTTTTTCCCTTTGTCACCTTCCGGAGTTGTCGATGGTAGCTTTCGATCATATTCGTTGTATAGATGAGCTTGCGCAACTCAGGGGAGTACTTGAAAAAGGTCGCCAGTTCATCCCAGTTACTCCGCCACGACCGGACAATCAGGGGATACTGTTTTCCCCAGGTCTCCTCAAATTGATCCAATTCCAGGAGAGCCGCCTCTTCCGTTGGGGCCGTATAGATCGGACGCAAGGCCGTAGTAATCTTCTTCAAATCCTTGTACGACACATATTTGATGGAATTGCGGATCTGGTGGATGATACATTTTTGAACCTCCGTTTGCGGATAGCTGGCTGCAATGGCTTCGCTGAAGCCTTTTAAATTGTCTACACAGATAATCAAAATGTCCTGAACGCCACGATTTTTCAGATCCGTCAACACATGTAGCCAGAACTTGGCTGACTCGTTTTCTCCGATCCAGATGCCAAGAACGTCCTTATAACCTTCCAAATCAATGCCAATGACCATATAGGCGGCTTTGCTGATAATTTGCCCGTCCTGTTTTACCTTAAAATGAATGGCATCCATGAAAACAACGGAATACACGCTTTGCAGCGGGCGATTTTGCCATTCCTTGATAAGAGGTAACAGTTTAGCTGTTACGTTGGAGATAAGGGTCGGGGATACCTCAAGTCCATACAGATTGTGCAAATGATCCTGAATATCCCGTGTGCTCATGCCTTTGGCGTACATAGAGACGATTTGATCTTCAATACCCGTTACATGTCTCTGGTGTTTCTTGACAATCGCAGGTTCAAATTCTCCAAGACGATCACGGGGAATCGTGAGATCCAACTCCCCATACTCAGACGTAACCGTTTTTTTGCTATAGCCGTTCCGACTGTTTTTCGTCTGCTTCTGCTTGCTGTCATGCTTGGCATAGCCCAATTCGGTATCCAATTCGGCCTCCAACATTTCTTGCAGTGTTTCTGCAAAAATGTCCTTCAGGGCTTTTTGAACATCCTCCATGGTTTGCAAGTTGTGTTCTTTGATAAGTTGGCGCAGCTGGTCTTTTGGAATGAGTCCCATGTGTTCTCTCAACCTCACTTTGTTTCATTGTAATGGAATGTGGAATGAGAGTTTACACAAAATATTTTACAGTCCCCCCAAACAAAAAGTGAGGTGATTGTATCTCACCTCTCATGCTCATGAATCTTTTTTCTCATATATCTTTAATAGGACTTCGTAGGTTTTAATCAGATAGTCTTCAAATTTATTCTTTTCTTGTTTGAAGTATTCCAATGCAAGCTTTGCATTTTTGAGAGCATCATCGTACTGCTTGTCAGAATAAAGCGTCTCCGCAAGGGCATATTGTGTTTCTGCTAATAATTCATCCGTAGTGCAATCATCAATCACCTTGTAACAAAGACGTTTTGATTCCTCTATCTGCCCAATTAAACGGTACACTTTTGCTAGTTCTAGGGTGGTATTCTTAATGGAGTGTTTTCTGTCTGCTTCTTGGTGCAGTTCGAGTGCAGAGTGTAGGTGTTCTAATGCTTCTTCATATCGACCTGTTCTTCTGTAAAGCATTCCTAAGTTGTGGTCGAGAACTGCTTCTAGCTTTTCATCTGGAAGCACCTTTAGAATGTCTAGCACTTTAAGAAAACTTGTTTCAGCTTCTTCATACCTTGATAGCTTGTGATAGCATATACCTTGGATGATTAGTATATCTGCACAATAAAATAGAAGATTCAGTGAAGAATTTAATTCTTCTGCACGTTTCAACCATTCCAAAGCAGAAACATACTCTTCCAAAACTCCGTGTGTCACACCCTTCGCATAGTAGGTGAGAACTTTTAATACACCTCCGATTGCGTGTCTGTCAAGTAATTGGGTTGCCAACATAAGTTGTGGCACAGCTTTAATTGCCTCGCCTGTCTGTGAATAGAATAAGCCGAGAGAAGACAATACCCTAACATAGTCCGTGGCATTATTCGTCTCTTCAAAAGCATTTTTGGCAAACGAAGCACTTAGAAGGTATTGCTTTTCTGCTACAGGAAAGTTCTGACTTCGGTGGTTTAAACGGGCGCTAACCCACCAATACATGCTCTTGTCTTCGACTTCAATTTGCTCTGCATCCAAACCATCAAACTGCTTTCTTGCTTCTTCCCACTTATTTTCTTCTATGTTGTTGATAATGTGTTGTAAGATTAGATGAGATTCTTTGACTACGTTTTCCATCAAATAGCCCCCTGATATGTAATAGTAACCCCCTCACATTTATCCAATAATTTACAAGTTTGACAAGCTAAACTATTGGAAATATAATGTAAAATGTACAAGATTATCTTGTGGAGGTGTGAGAAATGAAGTTCCTAGCTAAAGGATTAACGGTGTTTAGCTTGCTAACTGCACTCGTAATAACTTCTCCAACGCTTAGTCCAGATAACATCCAGACGGGCACAAAGGTAGTTCAATACAGCCACGAGTGGGGAACGTAAAAAGGGAGATAAATAACATCTCCCTTTTTACGTTTTAGAACTTCGTTTTCATATTCTAACACAACGGTTTAACCACCCATTGTCAAACGCTCATTTTCGCCCTGTATGGCTGTCTAGCTACAAGGACAGGCATTCCCCCTCCCCCACTATAAAACAGGCTTAGAAAGCCTTCTGGAAGCCCTCATGCGTTCAATTGTTTTTTCCCGTTCTTCCTCAGACCTCTAAATGGTTCAATGGATTGTATTTGTCATTCTGCTCCTTCAATGCAGTTCCCCACAAAGCCAGGTATTTCTTACTCATGTCCAAATCCGTATGACGCAACATCTTTTGAAGAGTGAAAACATCCGCTCCGTTCATTATCATTCGATGAGCCATTGTATGACGGAATGTATGAGCTGATAGCCGAACATCCTTAAAATCCATCACCTTTTGAAGTCGCTTGAAAATACACTTTATGGCGTTTGGCGTAAGCTGACTGTTGTCATGATTCGGAAAGACGTACTCCACCTGTGTGAACGCTCACCAAAATGTTGACCACTTTGCTCATCATAAAGTTACCCACCTGACAGTTTGAGCACACGTCATCATTTTCACACCTAATTGCAAATGTTTTTACTGAGCCAAGGATCGTCAAGGGCTTGCGTAGCAAGGGGTTTACCCTTTATCCTTGACGATCCTTGGTGCAGGAAATAAAATGCTACTTTGTGTGAAAAAAAGCATCGTAGGTGGTCAACTCGAAGATGAGCGTTTGCTCCAAAAATGGTCAACTTTTTGATTAGCATTCACACACCTGTCCTTTAAAATGCTTCTCACAATACAACTTAAACTCCATCAGTTCTTTAATGATTTTATCAACGAGTGGAATACTGGACATTTCACGCTTTTTACCAAAGACGGTAGCCACTTGATTTACTAAATCGACATCATTCCATTTCAGATTACTGACTTCACCTAATCTGCAACCTGTTGACAGGAGAAACAAAATCAAAGTGTAGTCCCTAATGGAATAAAACGATTTTGACTGGTCTTTTATCTTTCTGTAGTAACTCAGCATTTGCTTGATGTGGTAATCGTTGAATACCTCAATTTTTATGTCCTCACGAGCGTAATTGACCTTCTTCGATGGATTCAACTTTTCGTCGATGTAATTGCTCTCCACCAAATAATTGAAAAATGATTTCAATACTCTTAGCTTGGAATTTTTGGTTGTCGGATTGTTCCCCTTCTCGTTCTGGCAATAAAGCAAGTATTTCTTGATTGTATTATTCGTTACCTGTTCGGCATTAACAATTTCATCCTTAACACAAAACTCATGAAATTCATTCAGCGTTCTTGTGTATCGGTCAAGCGTGTAGGAGGAAATATTCTTTAGTTCCCTGTCCTCCATAAAATCTTTGACGGCAAATTTAAGTAACATAAAAAAACCACTCCCTCAATTTTTTCGATACATTAAGGTAGTGGTTCATATGAGCAATATCGTGTCTGTCAATGACTACAACCTTTTTCGTTTTCAAAAAATCTCGAAACGACTTGTGGTTGTAAGGTTTTTAGGTGTATGGGCTTTCAAAGCTCCGCGCCTGTCCACCCCAAGGGTGCGCGCTACCGGGCTGCGCCACATCCCGACTGTACATCTGTACTTTACAATATTTTACCTACAGTGTCAATAGAAAATGCCGTAATTTTCATCTTCGCACGCGTTGACTGCATACCAGCGGGACGCTAGGAACGGATGAGGCTGAACACTTCCGCACGAGCGGCTGCGTCTTTTTCAAACATGCCGCGCACCGCAGAGGTGACGGTTTTCGAGCCAGGCTTCTTCACGCCGCGCATCGTCATGCACATGTGCTCTGCCTCCACCACGACGATCACGCCGTGCGGATCGAGCTTGCGAACGATGGAGTCGGCAATCGTTGTCGTAATTCGCTCCTGAAGCTGCGGACGCTTCGCCACGGTGTCGACCGCGCGCGCCAGCTTGCTCAAGCCTACGACACGCCCGCCGCGCGGAACGTAGGCGACATGCGCCTTGCCGAAAAACGGAACCAGATGGTGTTCGCACATCGAGTAGAACGGGATGTCCTTGACCAGAACCATTTCTTCGTGATCTTCGCTAAACACCGTCTCGAAGTACTGCTCTTCGTTTATGTGCATGCCCTCGAATACTTCGGCATACATTTTCGCAACGCGCTTGGGAGTATCCAGCAGCCCTTCCCGGTCGGGATTATCGCCTACCGCCTCCAGAATCATGCGGACAGCCTGTTGAATTTTATCCAAATCAACGTTCATACATTCGTACCTCCTACATAGCGGCCTCTTTCCCTAGAAGCGACAGCTTCTCTGGCTGGCCTTATCCTGATCCGATTGTCATGCTTCCGTGCGCACAAACAAGCCAAGCCAATCTTACCATACCCGCTTCAAAAAAACAAAAACATCTGACAAGACAACTGTATGTATGGGGCTCAAGCGCCGATAAACATTTTGATTGAAGCCTGCTCCCGGGAGGTGATCGCGTCGGGTCATCCCCAGACGTTAAAAAAAATCCACATTGCAATCAATGTGGATTTTTTTATGTAAGTGCTTCGTTCTCAAAAGAAACAACTACTTGATGGAGTCTTTGAGTTGTTTACCTGGTTTAAACGCAGGTACTTTGCTGGAAGCGATTTCGATCTCTTCACCTGTTTGTGGGTTACGACCTTTACGAGCCGCGCGCTCACGAACTTCGAAGTTACCAAAGCCGATCAGTTGGACTTTATCACCAGTTTTCAATGCATCAGCAATTGCATCGAGAACAGCGTCAACTGCTTTTGTTGCATCTTTCTTGGTGAGTTCAGTGGTTTCCGCCACTTTTGCAATCAATTCTGTTTTGTTCATTTTATTCACCTCCCCTCAAAGAACACCAAGTCCTAGCTATTATTTTTCTTAACCGAAACGAAGCGTTTTATACACGATTGGTGGTATTTACCGATCTGACAAGCTTATAGTAATACACCGATTTCTTAAATTCAAGCCCCTCCTGTCGAAATTGAACGAAATACAAGAAAAAAAGGCATCCCGTCACACCGGGAGCCCCCTTTTAGAATCAATTGTCTAGGTCTATTTACCTAGTCCTTAAAGTATGATCGCAATCAGACCGCCAGAGCCTTCGTTGATGATTCGGCCCAATGTTTCCTGCAGTTTGTAGCGGGCATTGTCCGGCATCATGGTGATCTTCGCCTGGATGCCCTCTCTCACGATGGAGTGCAGCGAACGACCGAAAATGTCCGAATTCCAGATCGACAGCGGGTCTTTGTCGAAGTCCTGCATCAAGTAGCGGACGAGCTCTTCGCTCTGCTTCTCGGTTCCGATAATCGGCGCAAACTCGGATTCGACGTCCACGCGGATCATGTGGATCGACGGCGCGGTCGCTTTCAGCCTGACCCCGAAGCGCGGTCCCTGGCGAATCAGCTCAGGTTCGTCCAAGGTCATCTCATGCAGCGACGGAGCAGCGATTCCGTAGCCCGTACTGCGCACCATATGCAAGGCTTCCGCTACCTGATCGTACTCGCGCTTGGCGTGGGCGAACTCCTGCATGATTTTCAGCAAATGATCTTTGCCGTTGATCTCGACACCGACGATCTCCATCAGGATGCGATCATACAGTTCATCCGGCGCGAACAGGTCGATTTCGGCGATCCCTTGGCCCATATGCATGCCTGCCAGAGACGCCCGCTCCACGAAGTCATAGTCATTGAAGAAACCGACGACGCGGTCCACGTCGCGCAACCGGCGAATATCCTGCACGGTTTCACGTACGGCTTCTTCATAGTTCTGACGGAGCCAGTGACCGTTTTCCAGCACCATGACCCAGCTAGGCAGATTGACGTTTACTTCGTGCACAGGGAACTCGAACAGCACTTCTCGCATCAGGAGGAGAATTTCCTGCTCCGTCATGTGGTCGACGGACAAGGCCACGACGGGCACGTCGTACTTTTCCTGAAGCTGCACGCGCAAGTTTTGCGCTTCGTCCGAGCGCGGGCGCGTCGAGTTGACCACGATGACAAACGGTTTGCCCACTTCCTTCAGCTCATTGACGACCCGTTCCTCCGCGTCGATGTATCCTACACGCGGGATTTCCGCGATGCTGCCATCTGTCGTGACGACGATCCCGATGGTCGAGTGCTCCTGGATGACTTTGCGCGTTCCGACTTCTGCTGCTTCCTCGAAAGGAACCGGCTCCTCATACCACGGAGTGTTCACCATCCGGGGACCGTTATCATCCTCGAAGCCTTTTGCCCCCTGAACCGTATAGCCAACGCAGTCAACGAGGCGGACGTTAATGCTGAGTCCTTCTGTTACATGTACGTTTACGGCCTGGTTCGGAACAAATTTAGGCTCTGTCGTCATAATTGTTCGGCCGGAAGCGCTCTGCGGCAGTTCATCTGTAGCGCGAATCCGCTCTGCTTCTGACTGGATATTCGGGATGACGACCTGCTCCATAAACCGTTTAATAAAGGTCGACTTTCCCGTACGAACAGGGCCCACTACCCCGAGGTAGATGTCTCCGCCCGTCCGTTCGGCAATGTCTTTAAAGATGTCGACTCGTTCCACCATCGATGACCTCCTTCTATTTGTCTATTTTTACACTATGACCGATTTTCCGAATTATCCCTGACCGTCAGTATTTTCGTAGGGAATCTCGTACTAGTTTCGTGGACAGTACAAGTATATGTGCGGCTGGACCAACTAGAACAAAAAAAACAACTCCGGCAAGAGTTGTTTTTTGTGTCCGCTATTTGATTTTGAGCAGCCTCGGCTCGCCGTCTACCAGCTCGTACGGGAACGATTTGGCCGGCACAAACATCGAGGCGCGCGCGAGGACGTATCTCGGGTCTGTATTGGGCGTGACAGTCGCTTTGTTTTCGCGCAGCATCGTCGCGATATCTGCCGCGTAGTCGATCCCGACCTGCCCGTCTGCGTTCATGACCAGCGGCAGCAAATAATTGCCCATGGTGGACGGCACCTGCCATGTTTTCACGCCGATTTCGGCATGGTCGATCGAGTAGTAGCCATTGCCCAGATCGGCCTGAACAGGCAGCTTGTTGAAGTAGCCGCGGTAGCGGTCCACCGCGCTTTGCACGTCGGCAACCGTGCTGACGGCCCCCAGATGGATCAGCTTGACAGTCGGCTTCGTCTCCACGTCAATCAGGACGTATTTGTAAATCCCGCCCTTTTCAAAAGCGTTTCCGGGAACATCCGGGATGTATTTCGGAATCATTTTGCGAAAATCAATCTCGTATTTCTCAAAAATGGGAGTATCCAGCGGCTTCGTCACGATCGGCAGCACAGACGTATCTTTTTGGAATTGTTCGATTCCTTTTTGCGCCGCTTCGAGAAAAAACGCGATGGGAACCTGGTTTTCCGCCTTTCGCTCTTCCGGATACAAACATCCGGACAGCAGAACGGAAAGGATGCTCAAGCTCATCGTCAGCTTGAAGGTTTTACGCCATGATTGCCACATCTTATGTACACCTCAAACCCTCATTCTTCATTTTCCATGCGTTGCCGCTCCAGCGCGGCAGCCACGACCGATTTCAAGCGGCTCTCCGGTATGCGGACCGTACAGTCGCCGTGCGTCGTCTTCGCCTGACAGGCCAGGCGTATCCCCTGCCGCAAGTCCTGCTCCGGCATTTTTCGCAGCTCCAGCGCGGTCGGAGCCACCAGCTCGCCGCTCTCCACGACGACGCGGCACATCAGACAGGATGCGTGGCCGCCGCACCTTTGCGGGATCACGATCCGGGCATTGCCAGCCACGCTGACAAGCGTCTGTCCTGCCCTGGCCTTCACGCTTTTGTTACTGGGAAGAAAAGTTACCTTCCCCATGTCGTCACTCCTTTTTAATACGGTCGATGGGCAAGCTTCACATCTCCTTGCCCGACGATCCTGATTTGGCAGCCGAGTCTGAATCCTTCTGCCCGCTCGGCTTTGCGCAGGCGCAGTTTTTCTTCGCTGGTGATCTCGTTGAGGAATGAAGCTCCCTCCACAACCAGCGTGCGGCATTGGGCGCATACGCCTCTCTGGCAGGCATGTCCCCACGTCACCTTGTGGTTTTTGGCCATCGCGACCACCGTTTCGTTCAGCTCCACCGGCAGTTCGTGGGTTCCTGCACGCGTAATCAGCGTCAACTGCGACATCCTTTCTCCTCCTTAGACAAAAATCACGATCAAAATCATGACAAACACTGCGATCAGTAACAAGAAAGCGCAAGTCTTCACGAGAAACCTGACAAGCGCATTTGTCATTTTTCTGGCAAAGATCATCAGCAAATTGCAGACGAACATCAGCCCAATCGCCAGCAGCGAAATGTTCATCTTGGTCATAGGATCAATATACATCTTTCTTGCAGCATCCTTTGCATTTTTTGCTTCATTATACCATACTTCCCAGCTCTCGTCTGATGTTGTGAACCTCCATCTGGACGTTCGCATAGACTATTCTGATGAATTCGCCCATGGGAGGGATGAATGTTGAACAGCAAAGTAAATGGACGCAAGTGGCGGAACCCGTACGCTCCCATACCGAGCAGAAAACTGAGCGACCAAGCGGCCGACGTATCATTGGCCATCAGCCCGAAAAAAATCATTCCCGCCGTCGACCTGCGATCGTCTGTGTCCAAAATGCGCAGCAACATCAAAGGGATCAGCAGCACGATTCGCCAGGTAGAGGAAACGATGGATACGCTGTACGGAGCAATGGAGATCATCGAGAACCTGGGCAAGCGCACAGCCGAACCTGAAGCGGCCGCAGAAAAGCCCGTCTCGACCAGACGAAAAGGCAATGCCGGCGCAGCGAAGGAGAACGTAAAAGGCAGGGAAGCGGTCCGCGCAGAAGAGGCTCCACAGGAATCCAGTGCAGCGGCAGGAAGCGGCGGAGGCAATCCGCTGGGCAACATCGACATCGGGCAAATCCTGGGCCTCTTGCAATCGCCCTTGGTGCAAAACCTGCTGACGCAAACGGTGAGCGGCACGAGCAAGCAACGAAAAAAAGAGGGATGAGATCCCTCTTTTTTTCTTGGTATCTGTAGGTCAGCCATGTCCCTGTAGAGCCATGATTGTTCCTAGTTTTACTGTATGATGCTTTTGACAGCAGGTAACGGGCATAATCGCCCATTTCTCTCATTTGAGCAGCTTGGACAAGGAAGACATGTCATTCAAATTGATTTCTTTGTTGCGGAACATCTCGATGATCTTGTCTTCCTTTTCGGCGTTGAGCTTTTTCCCGCTCATGGTCGCGAGCGTCTGGAGGATTTGCCGCAGCTTTGCCTCATCCTCGAAGTCGCTGCGCTTTACCTGGCTGGCAAGGGAACGCAGTTTCCCCTCGTCGACCTTTTCTGCAGCTTTTCCTTGCAAACGCTCCAAAAAACGCTTAGAAAGATTGTTGTTCATCCTTTGATCTCCTCCTGCACCTGGGCTTTCACCCTATCGTATGTGCAGGAGCCTACATGTGTGAAAAGCTTCGCCTATGCTTCTATGCTTCCGTCCGGGTTCAGGTAGCCCATCTCGAACGTCTTCCCTCGGCCCATCAGCTCTTCTACCCCTTGGCGCGGCTCTTTTCCTTCGAACAAAATGCCGTACAGCACCGACGTAATCGGCATCTCGACCTGTTCGCGCTGTGCCAGGGCGTGTGCCGCGTGAGTCGTGCGCACGCCCTCGACGACCATCCCCATCTGCTCCAGAGCGTCGTCGAGCTTTTTGCCTTGGCCCAGCATGAAGCCTGCCCGCCAGTTGCGGCTATGGCGGCTGGTGCACGTCACGATCAGGTCGCCGACGCCCGCAAGCCCCGAGAACGTAAGCGGCAAGGCGCCCAGTTTGATGCCGAGGCGGCTGATTTCCGCAAGTCCGCGGGTCAAAAGCGCCGCTTTCGCGTTGTCGCCAAATCCGAGGCCGTCTGACATGCCCGCTCCGAGCGCAATGATGTTTTTCAGCGCGCCGGCAATTTCCGCCCCGATCAGATCATGGTTGGTGTAGACGCGAAAATTGGCGTTCATCAACAGGTCCTGCGCGCGGAGCATGCTCTCCTCCGCTTCTGACGCAACCACCACTGTCGTCGGCTGCCTGCGGACTACTTCTTCCGCGTGGCTCGGTCCGGACAGGACAGCGAGCTTGCCGGAAATTTCGGGCGGGATTTCTTCCATGATGACCTCTGACATTCGCTTCAGGCTTTCCAGCTCAAAGCCTTTGGTCGCATGGATCAAAAGCACATCCTTATGTAAAAACGGAGCCAACTGCCTGCAAATTTGCCGCATCGCGTGCGACGGAACGGCCAGCAGCACGATCGGTTTGTCGGAAACGGCCGCCTGGATATCCGTCGTGGCGACAATGCTCTCGGCCAGCTTGGCCTCAGGCAAATATTTGGCGTTCGTATGCTTGCTGTTCACTTCATCTGCCAGCTTGGGATCGCGTACCCACAGCGTAACCTGATGGCCGTTTTCCGCCAGAACGGAAGCGAGCGCCGTTCCCCAGCTACCCGCACCGACTACTGTAACCTCTTTTCTCAATAGATCCCCCTCCATCATTCCAGTCTTTTTCGTAAGAACGATTCAGACCTATCCCAGCTTGCGATTGGACTTATCTCCCAATTTCCGTTCGTTTCCTGCGAGAAGATTGCGGATATTATTATAATGGCGAACATACGCAAACACAGCGATTACCAAACTTGTCCAAAAAAAGGAAATCGGTTTGTCCAACAGATAAAGGGAAACAGGAATAGCCGTAACCAGCACAAGCGATCCGAGCGAGACGTATCGGGTAATCGCAATGACCAGCACGGCCAGTACCGCTGCAATCAAAAAGGCCAGGGGAGAGAAGCCGAGCACCACGCCGAGCGTGGTCGCAATGCCCTTTCCCCCGCGAAAGCCAAAGTAGATCGGCCAGTTGTGCCCTGCGATGACAAACAGGCCCGCCACTGCATAGGCAGCGGGATCACCTGTCATGAGGTGTGTTATTCCCATCGCCGCCAATCCTTTTAATGCATCAAGAATCAGCACGGCGATACCCGGACCTTTTCCCAGCACGCGAAGCGTATTGGTCGCCCCTGCGTTCCCGCTGCCATGTGAGCGAATGTCAATTCCTGCAACTTTTTTGGCGATCAGATAGCTGAAGCTAATTGAACCGATCAAATAGCTGAGCACCCAGGCTACTAACACCATGGCGGTTTCCTCTCCCTACGTTTTTTTCCGCGTCCATATGCGAACAGGCGTACCTTCAAAGACAAACGCTTCACGGATCTTGTTCTCTATATAACGCTCATAGGAGAAATGCATAAGCTCCGGATCGTTCACGAACAAAATGAACGTGGGAGGCTTGACTGTCGCTTGTGTCGCGTAGTTGATTTTCAGTCGCTTTCCTCTGTCAGACGGCGGCGGTGTGCGAATCGTCGCATCCGTTACGATATCGTTGAGGACGGAGGTCGGAATGCGCATGGCGTGTGCTTGCGCGACCTCGTTGACTTTCGGCAGGATCGTGTGAACGCGCTGCTTCGACTTCGCCGAGACGTACAGAATCGGCGCGTAGTCCAGATATTTGAACTCCTCGCGAATCAGCTCTGTGAAGCGCCGCATCGTCTTGTCGTCTTTTTCAACGGCATCCCACTTGTTGACGATAATAATTACGCCGCGGCCTGCCTCGTGCGCATAGCCGGCAATTTTTTTGTCTTGCTCGATGATGCCTTCTTCCCCGTTGATGACGACGAGCACGACATCGCTGTCCTCAATGGAACGCATCGCGCGCATGACGCTGTATTTTTCCGTCGTCTCGTACACTTTCCCGCGCTTGCGCATCCCGGCGGTATCGACGAGAACGTAGCTCTGTCCATCCCGCTCAAACGGCGTGTCGATCGCATCCCGCGTTGTGCCCGCGACGTCGCTCACAATGACGCGCTCTTCGCCGAGCAGCGCATTCGTCAAGGACGACTTCCCGACGTTCGGACGGCCGATAATGGACACGCGAATGACGTCCTCTTTCCGCTCCTCGTCGTCTTCGGCAGGAAAATGCCGGACCACTTCCTCCAGCATGTCTCCCAGGCCAAGGCCATGGCTGCCTGAGATCGGGAACGGTTCACCCAAGCCAAGCGAATAAAAGTCGTAAATATCGGCACGCATGTCCGGGTTGTCCGCTTTGTTTACTGCGAGCACGACTGGCTTTCCGGTGCGGTTCAGCATCCGGGCCAGCTCCACGTCAGCGTCTGTCACGCCTGTCCGGCTGTCGGCGATCATGATGATGACGTTAGCCTCATCAATCGCCAGCTCCGCCTGGTAACGCATTTGCGTGAGAATTTCATCGGTCTCGCCAAACTCAATCCCGCCCGTATCAATCACGTGGAAGGTATGGGTCAGCCATTCTCCTTTTCCGTACAGGCGGTCACGGGTTACTCCCGGCATATCCTCCACGATCGCGATGCGCTCGCCGACCAGTCTGTTAAAAATCGTGGACTTGCCCACGTTGGGTCTCCCCACAATGGCTACCACAGGTAATCCCATAATCAACAACACTCTCTCTCATTTACGTTTTGACTAGCTAATCATACCATACACTACTTGTGGCGAACAACGATAAGGGTATCAGGGCTTACCTCGTGCACCATGGCGTCCAAAATCTTTTCCAGCGTGAAAGCCGTCTGCTGCATCTTCTCATGTGTCGGCTCGATGAAAATCGGCGCGCCGCCCGCGATGCCTTCCCTGTTCACGGTAATCACGGCCAAAATCGTCCCGGTCATGATCTACAGCTCCTTTTTGACTAATTTCGTCTTCTGCGGCATCCGGAAGACGCTCTCTAAAATCGGCACCGCATCAATGACGGCTTTGCCCCGCTCGGCATCTTTTTCCTGCGGCAAAAGGAAGACGCCGAGCCTGCCGGATTGCAGGTCGCGTTTTACCAGTGGCGTCAAGGAAGGCTCCCCTGTATCGGTGTACACGCCGAGCTGGGTCGCTACATCATGCAAAATCGCCTGGCGCTGGCCGGGATGGGCGATCGTCACTTTGGCGTTGGCATCCTTCGGGGTCAAAATAAAGCCGACTCCGTGCTCGCGGATGACCTTTTGCGCGTCTTCCAGGCCGACGTTCATGATGTAAATGTCGCCTACGTACAAGTCTTTTCCGTCCACTCTCACCTCTGCCGGACTCGTGTCTGCGATCAGCGACAGCGTCTTCCCGGAGCGCAGCTTGCGCGAAATGACAAGGGCGATCACCCCCGCGATGATGCCGCCCCACCAGTTGAACAAAATGGTCGCTGTCGCGGCGACGAGGGAGGTGAAAATGACCATGTAGTTGCGCCCTTCGAACACCATGGCGATCCCTTCGATGTACGGACCGCCGCGCGGTACCAGCTCTAGCTTGTCAATCTCCGTCAAGGTCGTCCGCTCCATGTTGCGCACGTCGCGGAACTGCTGGGCGGCCACGGTCAAAAACGTCACGGCCGTATAGTTTTCCTTCAACAGTGCCGGCACAGCCAAAGCGCCCAGGGCCGAGGCGATCACCCCGAGCGAGACATGAATGATTTTTCCGTGCGGATACGTCGGATATTGGCGATAATCCGTCCGCAGCAGATGGATTCGGCACATGATCCCGAAGACGAACCCGATCGTCAACGGAACGACAAACTCATTGGCCAACAACTCTTTAAACAAGCGCGATCACCTACCAGTATCGGAATGGGAAGGCTCTGCCTCCCTCCGTCCGAAAAGCCGACGAATGGCAGTCCAGAGCATACTGATAAGCCCCAGCAACGAAATGCCGCTCCACAACAGGTCTTGCGCGTAATCCGTTCCCAGGCTGCACGCTCCGGACGCCCGCCAAAAATAGAGCGCGTAGAGCGCATCCGCCAGCGGCAGCGCCAGCATGAGCAGAAACAGCCGGACGGCCATAAGCCTGCTCGTCGCAAGCGTGATCGCGACGCTAATTCCCGGCACGATCACCCGCTCGTCCCAAATCAACAGGATCGGGTCGGAAAAAAACAGCCAGCGCAGCCAGAAAACCATGACGGCAACCCCCGTCGCGCCGAGCACATACAGTCTTCGGCCTGCTTTTGGGAGCCGTGCATAAAAGATCGCGCTTGCGAAAAAGGGCAGCAACGTTCCGCTGAGACTTACCTGAATCGGGGCGAAAAACAATGTCCAACTGACAAAGGAGCAAATCAGAAACGCACAAAGAACGGCGAGCACGCGCCTTCTCTCCATGCCCATTTCCCGCAGTTGCGAGTCAAAGCTCCCCATCCAGACAAGACAAAGCAAAGACCACTGGATGAGGATCGCAATGGTTCCCTCGTTCATGTTCATCTCCTCAAAATGATGGTTGTCTCCCCAAAGTATGCCTCAAGCGTCCGCCTTTCATGAATGGCTCGTCCGTTAGTCAGCGCCGCTCTGCCCATTCCTCCACTGCTCTCCCGCGCAGACGGGCGCGCTCCGCTGTTTTGCCTGTTATCAACAGCGGGGTGTTGACGCCATCTGCGAGCTGCACAAGCCCGAGCGCCGTCATCGCCACGCGAATCTGGTGATGCCAGCCGTCTACTTCCGCCAGGCATTCTTCGATCGGGTGCGCGTGCACGACGCGCAATAGCGCACCCGCCACGCCGACAGCCGAAGCTCCCAGGCAGACCGCTTTTATCACGTCCAGTCCGTGCCGCGCTCCTCCCGTCGCCATGACAGATGCTTGCGCGTGTATATCGCGGTCTGCTTCCAGCAGGCTCTCGACGGTCGTAAAGCCCCAATCCTCAAACATGGACAGCGGGTGAGCGCTCCTTTTGTTTTCCACTTTGGCAAAATTCGTTCCGCCTCTGCCGCCCACGTCGATGCTTTTGATCCCGGCTGCGGTCAGCTTGAGCATCGTTTCCTTCGCCATCCCGAATCCGACCTCTTTGACGATCACCGGGACGTCGACGCTCTCCTGGATGCGCTGGATCCGCTCCAAATAGCCGCTGAAATCGCGATCTCCTTCGGGCATCAACAGCTCCTGCATCACATTCAGGTGAATTTGCAAGCCGTCTGCCGCAAGCATTTCTACCGCTGCCTGCGCTTGCTCCACTGTCGCTTCCGCCCCGACATTCGCCCAGACGATGCCGTGCGGATTTTCTTTGCGCACAATCTGGTAGCTCGCGGCGACAGACGGGTCGCGCAGCGCGGCCATCTGCGAACCGACGGCCATCGCCAGTTGGCGCTCCCTGGCAATGATCGCAAGCTTCTGATTAATCTGCGTTGTCGCTTCCGCTCCGCCTGTCATCGCGTTGATAATGAGCGGAGACGGCAGGCGAAAAGAAGCAAACTCCGTATCGAGCCTTGTCTGTTCGTAGCCGATATTCGGCAGGCTATTCGGCACAAAGCTGACGTCATCAAAGCTGTTTGTACCGGTTTCGGCCGTTGCCAGTGCATGGCGAATATGGTCAAGCTTTCGTTGCGAACGATCCACGCGTCTTCCCTCCCGACAAACCTTTTATCCCCTTGTAGCTTTGGCCACAGCCAAGTAAAAAGGGATACGCAAGAGCGTACCCCCTTATTTTTCCCGTCTGTCTCGCTTACTTGAACTTGTCTTTCAGATCCGCGAACAGTTCACCAAGCGTTACACCCATTGGCTGATTGTTTTCTTGCGTGAATTGTTGCTGTTCACGCTTGCTTGCGCGCTCTGCCTGCTCGGCGCGATCTTCTTCTACCGCGCGGATGCTCAAGCTGATGCGCTGCTCTTGTGGAACCACATCGAGAATTTTCACTTGCACTTCCTGGCCTTCCTTGAGCACTTCGCCAGGCGTGTTCACGCGACGATTCGCGATTTGCGAGATGTGCACAAGCCCTTCAATTCCAGGTGCCACTTCGACAAAAGCACCGAAGGAAACGAGGCGTTTCACTGTACCCGTTGTGATCGAGCCTGCTTTAAACTCTTCGGCAACCTTTGCCCAAGGACCTGCCTGGGTTTCTTTGATGCTGAGGCCGATGCGCTCGTTTTCGCGGTCGATTTTGAGCACTTTCACTTGTACCTTGTCGCCTTCTTTTACGACGTCAGATGGCTTTTCTACGCGGTTCCAAGCCAGCTCGGATACGTGCACCAGGCCGTCTACCCCGCCGATGTCCACGAATACGCCGAAGTCGGTCATGCGTTGCACAGTGCCTTCCAGCACTTGACCCACCTGGATTTGATCCAGTACGGACTGTTTTTTCGCTTTTGCTTCTTCTTCCAGAACCGCTTTGTGGGAGAGGATCACTTTGTTTTTCTCTTTGTCCATCTCTACTACTTTCAATGTCAAGGATTTGCCTTTGTAATCGGAGAAATCCTCCACAAAATGACGCTCGACCATAGAAGCAGGGATGAAGCCGCGAACCCCTACATCTACGACCAGACCGCCTTTGACGACTTCCTTGACTGTCGCCTCGATGATCTCGCCTGACTGCATTTTTTGCTCCAGTTCAGCCCAGGAAGATTCCATCGCAACCGCTTTTTTGGAAACGACAAGCTCTTCTTTTTCATCGTTGAGCTTGATTACTTTTACTTCAAACGTGTCGCCAACCGCAACGACGTCAGACACTTTTTCCACATGCAGAGGAGACAGTTCGCTGATCGGGATCAGGCCATCGTATTTGTAGCCTACATCCACGAGAGCCTGTTTGTCTTCGACTTTGGTTACAGTCGCTTTTACGACATCCCCCACAGAAATCGTTGTTGCATCCGTCAAGCTTACGTTTGTTTCATCCATCATCCAAAAAACCTCCTTGAATACCATCGAGTCCCAGACCATCTATGTACAGGTTGTGTACCAACCATATTACACGAAGCGGGAGCAAGTATATTTTTTACTGTCGCCCGAAGGCTGGCAGTTAGCACTGACGTAGCCAGTAAGTTCCAGCAAATGTAGTATTTGTCCCTTTGTCGATTCTATACCGGACTTAGGGAAGATGCTGGTCGCGCAATTCCTTGATGCGGGCCATGATTAAATCGCTCGTCTCCTTCAGCACATCGGAGCCGGACTTGGCTTCGCGCAAGCTGGTGAGATCGATCGGCTTGCCGTAGACGATCTTGATCGGACGAAACGCCCGATACGGCCCGATAATCGCTACCGGAATGACCGCTGCCTGCGATTTGAGGGCAAACATCGCCACCCCTGGCATCGCTTCTCCCGGTTCGCCGGTTTTGCTGCGGGTTCCCTCGGGAAAAATTCCAAAGATTTTTCCATCTTCAAGCAGTTTGAGCGTCGTGCGGATCGCCGCCCGATCACCCGCGCCCCGCTTGACAGGGAAAGCGCCGAATTTCGTAATAAGAAAAGATAAGAGCGGAATTTTAAACAGCTCTTCCTTGGCCATGAAGTGCACCTGGCGCTCGATTCCAGAACCGAGCAGCGGCGGGTCCCAGAGCGAAATGTGATTGGCGCACAAAATCACCGGGCCTTCCTTAGGTATATGTTCACGCCCAATCACTTGCCAACGGAAGACAAGCGAAAATATGATGCGGAATATTCCGCGGAATAAACGGTAATAGGTCACTTGGCCGACTCTCCCGTTCGTTCGCAGATTTGCAGGATGTGGTCTACGACCTGGTCGATGGTCATCCCCGTAGTGTCGACCAGCACGGCATCGTCCGCCTGGCGCAAGGGAGCCACCTCTCTTTGCATGTCCCGGCGATCTCGCTCCTCTATTTCTTTTTCCAGCTCAGCCAGGTCTGTCTCGGTTCCTTTTTCCCGCAGTTCTTTCCATCTGCGTTCTGCTCGCTCGCGGATGGAGGCCGTCAGAAAAATTTTCACCTCGGCGTCAGGCAGGACATGCGTTCCGATATCTCTGCCGTCCATGACCACGTTTCCTTGCTTCGCCAGCTCTCGCTGCAACACCAGCATCTGTTCGCGAACGGAACCGTAGCTCGCGACAATCGAGGCGTACTGACTGACCTCTGGCGAACGAATCAGGTCCGTCACATCGAGCTCGTTCCAGAACACACGCTGCTGTCCAGCTTGCCGAACCAGACCAATCTTGTTGTTTTTCAAAAGTTCGGAAACAGCAGGCTCGTCGCCGATCGGAATCTGCCCGGAAGAAACAGCCCAAGCGAGAGCGCGGTACATGGCCCCGGTGTCGATGTAGACGTATTCCAGTTGCCTTGCTACCTTCTGTGCAACCGTGCTTTTCCCTGCTCCCGCAGGTCCATCAATCGCTATGTTCATTACTTCTCACCTGCTATGTACAGTAGTTCAGAAAGGGAGTAAAACAAGAAAAGCTTCTGCCCGAAGCCCTTTCCCATTCATGTGGTGAAAAACACGTGGCGACCGCGCGCGGTCTACGAAAACGCCCCTGACCGTTTTCTATGTTATTTATAATAGTACCATAGTATGGAAGCATGCGCAAACCTTTAGGGCTTGTCTGACACGCCTTCCAAGCGTTCTGTCTCGATCAGGAAAACGCGAGCCGGAACGTATTGAATCAGAATCTCTCCGGCTGTCAGCGCGATGGCGCAAGCCGCAATTCCAATCAAGATGCCTTTCTCTACCCGTCTGGAAAATCGGCGAAAACGCTCGTCGTACTGACTGGTCACTGGGGTCACTTCCTTTTCGGAAAAGCGTCAATCCTCGACGCCTTTTTTGCGAAGCTCTAGTTGTCTTTCGTAACACGCCCGAACCACTTTTACCCGATCCTGTTCGCTAATATTCGTAAATTTTCCCGATATCCACTGGTGCAAGCCCTTCTCTTCCGGCGCCTTTTGTCTGACGACCTCCAGCTCGGCGAAGGCGTGCTGGACCTGTCCGTTTTTGCTCGGCAGTGCGATCCAGACTTGCAGCACGTCTTTTTCGCGCAGACGATAAGACTCATCGCAAGTGAAAGACAAGCCGCCACCGCTGATGTCGATGGTTCTCGCCAAAAAATGATAGCGTCGCATCGGGTCCTGATGCTTGACAGCGATGTCCAGCGCGGTTTCGATTCGCAAGTAGTTGCGCCGTTGCGTCCGCACGATCTCTTCTTTTTTCGGCAGTTGCAACAGCAAGACAGGGATGTGCCCGCTCTCCCTGCTGACGATGGAAGACTGAAATTCATAGCGGGACCCGTCTTCGCCTACATACCAGACCAGACAGCTTGTCCCAGGCCGGAACACGCCAGTCCGCCCCGTGCTTTCACTGGTTGGCAACTCAATGGAAGCCAGCTCTTCTGTCATGTCGGTTATGCGGCTTTTAAAGGCCTCCATGCCCTGCTCGTCTTCAGAGGAACCCGTGAACTGAAGTCGTATGGTTTGTCCTACTCGTGGAAGCATCATAATAGCAAATGTTCCTCCTTTTCCCTCTCACCCACCCATTATATACTCTTTTCTTTCCAATCAGCAAATAGGGAAAGCCGTCAAATTCAGCTTTCCCCTTGATTTTTTCGTGTGCCTATTGCTGATTGTCCTGGTCTTCGCCCGTCTCCATTTTCACGACTTCTTCCTCGTCGCCATTCATCGCGTTGATGTACACCATGTACGAATTTCCTTCAAAGCTGCCGGTCAGCTCCCAGGTCAAAACTTCCTTGCCGTCGTTTTTCCCTTCGATCAGCGCCAGTCGTTCGTTCGTAACCTTCACGCTCGGATTCACTTTTTTGCGCGCTTCTTCTTTGGAGATGCGCGGCTTGGACAGGATGCGTCGTTTGTGGTTAAACAAGTATTCGGTCGAGTTGAACGCTGTTACTTCCCCGTTGTCCAGCGCAATCTCAATCGTCACCGAATCCGGGTAAATGCGGACGCCGTCCTGGACGGGCACGAACGTAAAGAGGGCATTGCGGTCGTAGCTGTCAATCTCGGAGACGATCATGTTTTCAAAGCCATGCTTGCGCAAAAATTCCTCGCCCCGCTCCTGCGCTTGCTTCATGTCGAGCTTCTCTTCCCCAATCTCGCGCTCGCTCATCATCCAGACGACTTTGCCGCCGCGCTTTGTCACATCGAGGTTAATCGCGGCCTTTTGCCCATTGGGAGTGACGCGGACGCTGTACGCCGTGTAGGTTTGGCCTTTGCCGTTTTCATCTACCTCCACCTTGGCGTCCTGCGCGTTCAGGCGCAAAAATTCCAGTGCGCTTTTCTTCGCGTCCTCCGGAGTGGCTGGCTTGCCGTCGATCCCCTGGATTC
This sequence comes from Brevibacillus sp. NSP2.1, assembly GCF_000470975.2. Lineage (NCBI taxonomy): Bacteria > Bacillati > Bacillota > Bacilli > Caryophanales > Paenibacillaceae > Brevibacillus > Brevibacillus sp. NSP2.1. The sequence goes on from NZ_CP048274.1 coordinate 3,258,197, forward strand.
GCTGCTGCTTTTTCTTGTCCAGGCTCTGGATGCCGACTCCCCAATCCAAATCGGGAAACTCCTGCACTTTTTTCTCGATCGTCTGAAACCCGTCGACAATCGTGTTGTCCGATTTTTTGTCGTCGGAAGCGAGCGCCGTCTCCACATCCATCCAGCGAAGCTGTTTGTCGATGACGTTGGCCTGGACGTTGCGAAGCTGGTCCTGGATGTCCTTGGCCTGCTTGTGCAAGCTTTTCAACGTGCCGTATTCCTTGTCGCTAAGCGGCTCCTTGTCCAGATCGCGCACAGCGACCCGATACGAAAAATCGGCGACCCGTGACAGCATCTCCTCTGTATTGTTGAAAGGCATCAAGGTCAACGGAAGCTGGCCCACGTCCGACTGCGCCGCATAGGCGAGCCGCCATACATTGGTCAAGGTCGGCGTCATTTGCCGCCGGGAGTTGACCACCAAAGATTTTCCGAGTTCGTCATGCAATTTGTCTATGTGATAGGTCAGATCGTGAAAAGCCCGCTGATACGAGTTCTCTGCCTTAATCAAAACCGAGTTTTTTTCGTTGTGCTCCTGGTAGCCCCACATCCCCGCGCCTACCAAGGCAACCAGAGCGATGGGAAACAAGACACGCGCCGTTGCTCCATATACCATCCCTTGCCACTCCTTTTCTTCTTTTTAAATAGCCGTTACCTGCAGAAGATGTGCTTCCCGATTTTTTTGACTTGCGGCCTGCTCCAAATCCATTTGGATGTCGCCGTTTCCGGATTGAAATAGTAGGTGCAGCCTCCCGACGGGTCCCACCCGTTCAGGGCGTTTTTCACAGCCTTGCGCGCACTTTCATTGGGGGTCAGCCAAATCTGGCCGTCCGCTACAGCCGTAAACGCGCGCGGCTCGAAAATGACCGCAGATGGCGTGTCAGGAAAAGATGGGCTTTTGACGCGGTTTAAAATGACGGCCGCGATCGCCACCTGGCCTTCGAACGGCTCGCCCCTGGCCTCTCCGTACACTGCATTGGCCATCAGCTTCAGGTCATTCTCCGATATGCGCGAAGGATGAAAGCTCGCTTTTGCCTTTGACTGCTTCTCGTTTGCCGGTGCAGCTATCTGTACTTCCCGTGCGGCCGCAGCGCTTTTTTTGCTGGAGAAAAGCTCGTACCCGCCAAAGCCTGCCACTCCAAACAAGATCAACAAACTTGCGATCCAGATTTTTTGCACGGCGAAAATCCTCCTTGGCATGAATTGAAATCTTTGCATAGTGTTAGTGGAGGAAGAATGGATTATGCATGCAAATCCGCCAGAAGGCGCAAGCCCCAGAGGCTTCCAGCACAAAAAGACCGATGCGGCTTGGCATCGGTCTTTTTGTACCGTTTGTTATTCGTTTGTTTACGATTCGTCAATGCGAAAATGCTGGTCGTTGTCGCACAAGCATTGCTTGAATCCCGTTTCCACTTGCCCGCCCGGTTCCCTGCGGCCACGGAGGGTAAATTTTTCTCCACATACATTACATTGAATGGTCACTTTTGCTCGTTCGGATTTCAGCATGTCTCGTCTCCTCCTTATCGTCTATTGTGGACGCGAAGAAAGATTTTTAGAACCGTAATCATGAGCGCGCTGCACCTTTTTCAAGCCTTGCCACCAGAGGACAAGCATGAATGGCACGATGACCACGAGCCAGTTTTGAATGGAGAGAAAAATCGCGTTGTAGAGGGCGTGCAGCCCGATCGGCAACGAGATGGACAGCCAGAGAAAAAGCTTCTCCTGCTCTTTCTTTTGCGAGAACTTCGCTCGCCCCAAATAATAGCCCATCCAGACGGCGAACAGCGCGTGACTGGAGACGGGCAAAAGCGCGCGCCAAAAGGCGATGTTCAAGCCGTTGATAATCAAATAAAACAGGTTTTCCAGAGTGGCAAAACCGAGCGACACGGCGACCGCATAAACAATCCCATCGTAAGGCTCATCGAACTCCACGTGCTTGTAGGCGGTGAAGAAGATGACCATCCATTTGAAAAACTCTTCTACTACAGCGGACTGGATGATTTCCGCGACAACTCCGCTCCGCCAGTTCCATTCTGTCTGCATGATGTACTGGAGCACCATAATCGGAATCACCAGCAGCATCCCAAAGATAAACGACCGGATGACCATAGAGATCGGCTCCGGCTCGAGACTGTCACGCAGGTAAAAATAACTCATGATGGCGATACCGGGGGCTATTGCCGCGCCGATCATTGCAATCATCTTTTATTGCTCCTTTACACAAGGCTGTTATTCATCGTACCATGAATATTGGTTGATGAAAACCCGCTACAGGAGAGAGAGCATGACAAAAAAAATATTGGTAGTCAACACTGGCGGCACCATCGCCATGTCTGTAGATGACACAGAAGGCGTAAAACCGCTGGATGACCAGGCTGTGAACAAAATTCTTCCTTTTTTAGAGCGTTATGCGGACGTCACCATGAAAAATGTACTGAATCTGCCAAGTCCTCACATGACTCCCAAGATCATGAACGACCTGCGCCTGCAAATCGAAGAAGCTTTTCGTCAGGAGCAATACGACGGTGTGGTCATTACGCACGGAACCGATACGCTGGAAGAGACGGCGTATTTTCTCGACCTGACGCTGTCTGTCGACGTGCCGATCGTCGTGACGGGCGCCATGCGCAGCAGCAACGAGCTGGGCGCGGACGGTCCGGTCAACCTGATCTCCTCCGTGCGCACGGCCGCTGATCCCGGAAGCCTGAACAAAGGCGTGCTCGTCGTGTTCAACGATGAGATTCATGCGGCGTGCCACGTCACCAAGACACATACGAGTAATGTCGCCACTTTCCAATCGCCGCAATACGGCCCAATCGGCACCATCGCCAAAAAAAGCGTGCAGTACCACCACGCGCCTTTGGCGCGGGAGCATTACACGATTTCCCATGCCGACGGAAACGTCCCGCTGATTAAAGCAGTCGCTGGCATGGATCCGTCCTGGCTCCAGTTTTTGCTCGACCAGCCGATTGACGGGCTCGTGATTGAAGCGTTCGGCCTCGGCAATTTGCCGCCAGCGATCATCCCGACCTTGCAGCAGTTGCTGGATCGCGGAATCCCGATCGTGCTCGTGTCCCGCTGCTACAACGGGCAAGTACAGGACGTGTACGACTACGAAGGCGGAGGCCGCAAGCTGAAGGAAATGGGCATCATTTTCTCCAACGGGCTCAACGGTCAAAAAGCGCGAATCAAGCTGATCGTCACCCTGCAAAAAACACGCGACTTCCAGGAACTGCAAAAACTATTCGATCAGTAACACGACCGGACAAACCCTCCTCGACCCTTCCAGGAGGGTTTTCCTGTTTCTGTTTCCTGTACGTTCCCGCCCAAACAAAAAGGCTTCGCCACATAAGCGGCGAAGCCCGGTTTTTCTCATATCGGGAAGGTCGTCTGTTTTGCTTATACCCAGCCGCGGAAGCGAGAAGCTTCTGCCATTTTGCGCGCACCGACCATGTAAGCGGAGAGGCGCATGTCCACACGGCGTGTTTGGGACAGGGAGTAAACATTTTCAAACGAGCGAACCATTACTTTTTCCAGTTTCTCTTCTACTTCTTCCTCTGTCCAGTAGTAGCCCTGGTTGTTTTGTACCCATTCGAAGTAGGAAACCGTTACGCCACCGGCACTTGCCAGTACGTCCGGTACGAGCAGGATGCCGCGCTCGGTCAGGATCTTGGTCGCTTCGAGCGTAGTTGGGCCGTTAGCCGCTTCTACGACGATTTGCGCCTTGATGTTGTGAGCGTTTGCAGCAGTGATTTGGTTTTCGATCGCTGCAGGAACGAGAATGTCGCAATCCAGCTCCAGCAGTTCTTTGTTCGTGATCGTGTTGTTGAACAGCTTGGTTACCGTACCGAAAGAGTCGCGGCGATCGAGCAAGTAGTCGATATCCAGACCGTTCGGATCGTGCAGAGCGCCGTAAGCATCGGAAATCCCGACGACTTTTGCTCCTGCATCGTGCATGAATTTCGCCAGGTAGCTGCCTGCGTTACCGAAGCCTTGCACGACAACGCGCGCGCCTTTCACGTCAATGTTGCGGCGTTTTGCAGCTTCGCGAATGCAAATGGTAACCCCTTTGGCTGTCGCTGTCTCGCGTCCATGCGAACCGCCAAGTGCAATCGGTTTACCGGTAATGAAACCAGGTGAGTCAAATTCACGGATACGGCTATATTCGTCCATCATCCAAGCCATGATTTGCGAGTTTGTAAAGACGTCCGGAGCCGGAATGTCTTTTGTCGGCCCCACAAGTTGGCTGATTGCGCGAACGTAACCGCGGCTCAGTCTTTCCAGTTCACGGAAGGACATTTCACGCGGGTCGCAAATGATACCGCCTTTACCACCGCCATAAGGCAGGTCGACGATACCGGCTTTGAGGCTCATCCAGATAGAAAGTGCTTTAACTTCATCCTCAGTAACTTCCGGGTGGAAACGAATGCCCCCCTTGGTCGGACCAACCGCATCGTTGTGCTGAGCACGATAGCCCGTAAACACCTTTACTTCGCCGTTATCCATGCGAACCGGAATGCGTACGGTCAAAACGCGTAGCGGCTCCTTCAAGAGTTCAAACATCGATTCTTGGTAACCTAGTTTTTCCAGTGCTTCCTTGATCACCGTTTGAGTCGAATGCAGCAAGTTCATTGTTTCTTGCTTTGCTTTCCCTTCGGTGCTTTCGGTTACCACGTCTTGATTACCCATTACTTACCACCTCAAAAATGTTATCGGTCAATGCAGCCTTTAGTATACACGCTTGTATCAGGGTTGAGAAGCGAAAAAAAGTTTTTTTTCCATTTCGAAAACGTTTTCTCCGGCTCATCTGCATATAAATACAACGATTTCCCCGCCAGTCGCAACTGGAAACGAAAAGCGCCCATGCACCTTGACATGGCGTAAAACGTACATCCCTTGGTTGTTGTAGTGTACCCAACGCGCATTCTTTCATGACGGGGCAAGTGAAATTATGCCATAATGGAAACAGTAATTCTGGAAGTTTATTCACGGAGGCGTTTTTATGAAAAAAAATAAGATTTTGTTCGTTTTCGCTCATCCTGACGACGAAACCTTCGCGTCCGGCATTACGATTTCCAAATATACCCAAGGAAACATAGCAGAATGCCACCTGCTCTGCGCCACCAGGGGCCAAGCAGGCAAACCCGGCAATCCACCGCTCTGCACCATCGAGCAACTGCCCGCGTATCGCGAGCAGGAATTGAGAGAGGCGGCTTCCATCCTCGGGCTTGCGAGCGTGGACATATGGGACTACCAGGATAAGCTGCTGAACACCGTGCCCGTCCAGGAACTGGTGGAACGCATCCACCAGGCGGTCGCAAAAATCGAGCCTCATGTACTCGTCACTTTTGCCCCGCATGGCATTTCCGGTCATCCGGACCACCAGGCGATCTCTCTCGCAACGACCCAGGCTGTCCAGTCCTTGGGCACGGCGACGAGCGTTCGCAAGCTGTACTACGCAACCCGCGCCTCCAACGGGCCATTCGGGGCCGTACAGCCGCCGTTTTCCGATCCGATCGAAAGCATTACCACCATCGTTGACGGGCCGGCGTACAAGCCGCAGGTAGCTGCTGCTCTGCGCGCCCACCGCACCCAGCATCTGTCCGTAGAGCGCGTGTTCCCTGGCGTCACTGCCGGCGGCTTTGAATCGGTGCCTCCGAGCAATCACTACATTCTGGCCTGGCACAACCTTCCCGGCTACACGGTCGCAGGCAAGGAAGCCGACTTTTTCGCCGGCCTCGACAGCCCCGAGTAACCTGAGACAGCAAAAGCACCTAGTTGATGGACTAGGTGCTGTTTATTCTCCCAGGCATTTCATCCTTTTGCTTACGTGAAATGTCTGCATATTTCCTTGACAGCATCGTCGGCAACGACAACTTTGCCATATTCCTCCAGTACATAAATCGTTGTCGGCGTCGCTTCCCCGTACTCAGAGAGGATCGCAATCAACTTGTGGTATCGCTCCTGATCCAATTCCACCTCTTCCAAGACCAGGTGGTATTTCCCCTGGTAGAAGTAGGCCGACCCTCCATTGGTCAGCAAGGCATTGATACGATGGGCAGCTTCAACCATATGCTCAAAGTCACGGAAGGCGTAGATAATCAGGTCGCTTTCCTCTAGGGTGACTTCTAATTCGTACACTTCTTCGTCCTCAAATTCTTCTTCTTTTCCGTCCTTTGAGCCTGTTTTGCCGCGAGTTACGATCACGACCATTCCCTGAGCTGGCAAGGCGAACACTTCAACTGCAACAGGCCCTGACACTTCGAATCCCAATTCGTGATAAGCCTGCTCCATCATGTCGTTGAACAGTTCATGAACTTTAGGAATGTCACGCCACATGTCTTCTTTTTCTATCCCGCGCTCTGTTAGGTCGTCAAACGTTAAAAAGATTCGTATTTTGTCTTGACCAAGGCGTTCAACACGCATGACTGTCCCTCCTCGCCATCCAGTCGTACTACAAAATATGATGCTAAGCCTGTAAGAGTTCTCCGCATTTTCCGACGAATGCCCGTGCTGCATTCAACCATTTTTTCGCAGATGGGAAAATCCGGGGTAGTCCTATCATATCACATTTAGTAGCAGGAACATAGCACCTGACACTCTCCGAGGCTCTTCGCGCACTTTCGCACGCACGTGTCGATTCGGACGCTTGAAAAGCTGACTTTGTAGCAGCCTGTCGCTTCCTGCGCTTTCCCAGGAAAAGCTGCTCGTTTATCGCCATCCAATCATGAGCGCGACTGCGGCCGCCAGGAAGGTGGGAACGGGCATTTTGACAAATTGGATCAGCAGAACAAAAAAGGAGAAGAAGCACAATGGGGCGTGAACCCATCCTGTCTGCAGCATTCGGCCGTACAAAAACTGGCTGACATGAAAATGCAGCAGGCCGAACAACAAGAGGCAAGCCCCGCTGAACAACAGCAGTGACAGCAAAATCTCCACGGGCGAAAACAGAAACATCGACACCCAGTCTCCGAATCGCTCCAGATGCATATGTTTGGCGGGAAAAACGTGCTGGGCAGCACTTCCCAATAGCCATGCCAGAAGTCCGACAAACAGGCTTCTTCCCATTACCAGCATGATTCTAGGGCCTCCCGATTGTTCCTTCCCCCCATATATATTGATTCCGGCTAGTTCGGGTTCCGCGTCCATTTGCTCAAGCAAGAAAAAAACGCCGCACGCTTCGGCGTTTGCTTTTTTCCCAAAACGTCCGCCCTGCTCCCCCCTGCAAAGGGGCTATTTCTGTTCAAACGGCAGCTCGCCATCCAGCTCGCGAAGTCGCTTCTGAATCCAGATCGCCGCCTGTGCGCCATCCCCCATCGCGATCGCGACCTGCTGGGAATGAACGGCGATGTCACCGACTGCCCACAGATTGCGATGATCGGTTTCTTTTGTGCGCGGATCGGTGCGCACGTGTCCTTTTTCATTGATATGTACGGAAAAAGCTTGCAACAGCCCGGTCTGGGCCTGCGCCCCGGGAAAGGCCAAAAAGGCGCGGGTCACGGTCAACTTTTCCCCTGAGGAAAGCTCTAATCGTTGCAAGAGGCCATCTGCTTGCACGAGCTTTTCCACACGCGCAGCGCGATAGCCAATCCCCAGCCTGTCCAGCAGCGCCTGCTCCTCTTCGTCGATTTCGCTGCCGCCGTGATTGACGACGACCAGCTTTTTCGTGTAGAAAAACAGATCGCCTGCCATCTGGACAGCGTGTGAGCCATCGCCAATCACCGCCGTTGTCTGTCCGACGCTCTCGTACCCGTCGCAATCCGGGCAAATAAAAACAGACAGCCCGAGACAGTCGCGCAGTTCGGCAATCGCCGGAAAAGGGTCCGCCATTCCCGTCGCCATGACGAGCGTTTTCGCCTGCAACGCCTGTGCGCCCGCTCTCGTTTTCGTGGTTACCCGGAAGCTTCCCTCCGGATTTGCGACAAGCCCCGTCACTTCATCCGCAATGAACTCGGCGCCGTATTGCGCGGCCTGCTTCCGCCCTTCCCGGCGAAAAAAATCGCCGCTGACCCCTTCCGAGAATCCGAGGATGTTCCGGTAGTTTTTGGCGACCGCCGACCGTCCTCCCGGCACGTCGATGACCGCCACGCGGCGAGGGCTTCTGGCGAGCTGGATCGCCGTCTGCAAGCCCGCTATTCCCCCGCCTACAATGATCGTATCGTACATCGCTAGCCCTCCACTGATCCGTCTACTGCCTTTAGCATAACCGCAGGCGGCGGGAACGATTACGGAGAGAGCGGCACGAAGACCACCTTTCCTTCTGCCAGTTGCGTTTCCGCGTTCAGCCCGTTGTATTTGGCAATGCGGGCGACGTTGGAATTGTTGCCGTAATATTTGCGGGACAGCATGAACAGCGTCTCTCCCTTTTGTACGACGTGCTTGACGACTTTTGGCTTCTGGGCTGGTTGTACCGGCTTCTGTTCAGGAGCTGGCTGTGCCGGAGCAGGAGCAGCAGATGCGCTCTCGGTTTTTTGCTGGACGGGCTTGCTCTCGGTTTGCGGAGCTACTGCCGCGCTTGTGCTGGCCGGAGCGCTGCTTGCGGCAGTAGCAGGCGGCGAAGCGGCAACAGACGCAGATTCAGTCTGCTCGGCTGGCTGCGCAGTCTCTGCGGGAGTAGACGGGAGCGCCACCGATGTTGGCTCGCTGGCGGCTGTTTCCGTTTCCGCTCCCGTTTCTGCTTCGGCTGCCGCCGTCTTCGCTTCGCCTGCCTCTGGCGGCGTCAAGATCATGTCGACGGCTTCTGCCTGTTCCCGGGCTACATTCGCCTTGTACAGCTCCAGGCCGATCAGCCCGAAAAAAACAAGTCCAAATACCAAGAGTCCCGACCGAACCCATGTTTTCAATCCCACTGACGCTTTTGGGCGGGTATGACGGGAGCGTCGAGGCGGCAATTGGTTCGTCTGCAAATTCACTCTTCCTCCCCCTTTTCCTTTTTCAAAGTCTTTTGCAGATAAAAGGCCAATGAAACATCAATGGCAATATGCGCGACGATGGGCGGCCACAAAGAGCCGTGCCAATCCATCAGCAGCCCCAACAGCCAGCTCGTGCCATACACGCTCGCGATTAACAGCGGCTTTTTCAAATAGCGCACATGTACGAGCGTAAAGATGAGGCTCGTCCAGGCATTCCCGGCAAACGGCTGGATCACGCCGCGAAACAGCCATTCCTCGCCAATACCGACGATGACGCATACGAGCACCGTCAGGCTGGAAGACATGGCTCCAAACACTTTTTCGTTGATGCTGCCGTCGTCCTGCCAGCGTCTGGGTAAATAGGTTTCCATGGCAATGCTGAAGAGCACAATCCCCGCTGCCACACCGCACGCAAGGCCGATTCCCTTCCACCCCGGGAAGCTGAACAAGCCAAGCGTCCCTTGCCATCCGTGGACCCAGAAGCTGCTTGCCGCTGCCGCCGCCAAAACCAACGCCTGGGTCAGCCACAGATTCAGCCGCAGCGTCGCTTCATCCACCTCTAGCCCACTTTCTTTCACGTAATCGTTCTCTCCTTTTATTTTTTCGGCAAAAGCTTGTCCAATGCCTGCCGCAAACTCCAACTGTTTTGTGCTTCCGGCTGCATCAGCGCGGGCTGCTGCCCTTCGTAAGCTTGCCGCTGCAATCCGCAGCGCGAGCAGCAAAAACGGTCATAGCCGTGGTCTGCTTCGCCAAAGTATTGATTCAAATGCTTGCGCAGACAACTGTCAGCGAGCACGTACGATACCATTTCGGACAACTTTTTTCGCTTGACGGCCTTTCGCTTTTCCGTCTCCTGCCAAATATCATGGACGGGATTGGCTATTTCGTGTGTGCTGCTCACCTGCGCCCGGGACAGGGCACGCTCTGTATAAAAGGTGAGCATGGCCGCCATTTCCTCGGACATGTCGATCATGGCCAATGCCTGGGCATCCAGGGCCGCTCCCCCGCGGTAATATTGGATAAACTGCTGGATTTGCACAGGAGTCGGGTATTCCTTGTCCAGCATGTACTGATGAATCTGGATGTCCTCCTGGGCGTACAGCAGCATGGCATAGCCGGGCCGTCCATCGCGGCCGACCCTGCCGATCTCCTGCGAGTACGCCTCCAGGCTTGCTGGCATCTGGTAGTGAATGACGTAGCGAATATCCGGCTTGTCGATGCCCATGCCAAATGCGTTCGTCGCGATGATGACGTCCAGTTCGCCCGCCAGAAACTGCGTCTGGATCAGCATCCGCTCTATGCTGTTCATGCCTCCGTGGTAACCGTCCACGCGCCTTTTCCCGTCGAGCTGATACGCAGCCACGAGCACATCGACGGCCTGCCGCGTGCTGCAATAGACGATTCCCGGCCCTTCCAGCCTGTCCATCAGCTCGAACGTCAGTTGGCGCCGCTCGCTTTCCCCGTTCACTTCCGCCAGATCAAACGCGATGTTTGCCCGATTGAGCGATTGCACGACGACATGTTCCTGCGCAATCCCGAACAGGGAGCAGATTTCATTGCGCACCGCTGTCGTCGCCGTCGCGGTCACAGCCAGCACGGGCGGATTGCCGAGCTGTTTTAGCGTGTCCGGCAGCCGCAAGTAATCGGTGCGAAAATCGTGTCCCCACGCGGAGATGCAGTGGGCTTCGTCAATCGCCAGAAGCGACACCCGCGCGCGGCCCAGCACTTGCTGGACGTAGGGCTGCTGCAGCTTTTCCGGCGAAATGTACAGCAGCTTGCAGGCGCCAGCCGCGATCTTCTGCAACACTTCCCGCGCCTCTGCCGGGTCTTGCGTGCTGTTTAAATAGGCGGCAGGTATGCGCCTTTTCGTGCGCAGTTGCTGAACCTGATCGACCATGAGCGAAATGAGCGGGGAAACCACCACCGTGATACCCGGCAACAGCAAGGCAGGAAGCTGATAGGTGACCGATTTCCCGCCGCCCGTTGCCATCAGGCCGAGGACGCTCTGTCCGCCTAGCACTCGTTTTATGATAGCCGCTTGGCCCGGCCGGAATGCCTCGTAGCCGAAATACTCCTTCAAATAGTCGTGCAACTCTTTATCCATTCGTCTCCCCCTGCCTGCGGGCCAACGCCAGACGGATTTGCAAATAGCTGACGGCAGGCCCGACGTGGTCCTTGATGAGCCGCAGTCTGCTCGTTTGCAACGCTTCGCTTGCGGCGACGATCACGCTGCGCGTCTCGGGGGACAAATAGGCCGATTCATCCCACTCCGGACAGCGCAGGGCAATTTCCACGAGATGATCTTCGACCGTGCTTTCTTTCATTTGCCGTCTGACGGCGATCTCCGCCTTGCTCCAGCCTCGCTGCACCATGGCATACGTCCGGGCCGCGCTGTCGCTCAACCGCGGATCGAGCTTGTTTTCCCGGGTGACCAGCCGGGAAAGCAGCGGAAACGCCTCTGCTTCCTTCATCAGCCGTTGCATCGAGGCAGCCAGCCCATAGCGGAACAACAGCGTCAGATAGACGTGCGTCACCTGCTGTTGCTTCGCCAGTTGTCCAAGCGTTTTTCCCACCTGCGAGATGCCGGATAGTTGAGTGACCAGCAGCTTTTGCACCTCGGGCGCAAGCGGCTCCCACAGCCGGTACAGCTCCTCGGCCAGCCCGTCTGTCCATACCGCTCTCGCCTCTTTCGGCTGCAACTGCTCCTTGACCCAAAGCTGGACGGATTTGTCGGTCACGACAGGCGTAAACCCAAGGTCTTTTCCCAGCATTTGCGACACCGTTTGCACCAGAAGGTGAAGCCGCTGCCAAAACGTCTCGATGCGCGAAGCGAAATCAAACTGCGTAAAGGGCGCAAACCAGACGGCGAAGCGGTATTTCTCATACGCCTCCCGGGCAGACTGGCAGCCTGTTTCGGTGACCAAAAACGTCGGCTTGGGGCTTGCCCCTTCCCCTTCCCGCTGTTGCAAATGCCCTTTTTGAAACAAAGTTGCAACAATTTTATCCCAATCCTCTTTTGAAAAACCGGGAAACATCCGATAATACGGATAAAGGTTGTACAAATGCACATCCTGCAGGGTCTGATTCGCTTTTCTGCCGCGCAGTATGTAGTAGGCTGACTGAAGCGTTCTCTCGTTCGCCAGAGGAATCATCGCATTCAGGGCGACAGCGCATAGAAGCTCAAGTTCCTCTGCCACACTGTTTTGACTGTTCATTGGTACTCCTTGCACTTTTCCTTTTTATTTTTGGCGGGCATGGCAGCCTGCACCATTTTTGCTGGATTGGATTTGGAGGATTTCTTTATGACAAAACGATTGAAAAAGTCAGAATTTATGATGGCGTACATGATCATCATAACACTTGCATGCGGGGTTGGTGGATTTTTTTTCGGCGCCCATTATATGAAGTCATCGATTGAAGCCGAGCAGGCGGCTGCGCTGGAAGCCAAACAAAAAGAAGCGGAAAAGGAAAAGCTCCTGCGCGAGCAAAAGCTGTACAGCGAGCAGGACTTCATCCGCTTTTACTACGCCGTGTACGCGCCGGCGCTTGAACTGAAACAGGCGCATTTCGATGCGATGGCAAATTGGGGAAGCCTCGATCAGAAAGGCCGCTCTGACGCGTTGAAGCAGTTGGAAAAGCTAGCCGAGCAGACGCTGAAGGAGTTGGAAAAAAAGGTGCCGCTCCCGACCTCTCCGCTGCTGACACAAGCACACGCCAATTTTACGAACAGTGTACGGGCTTATTTGGATAGTATGGAGAGAATCCGTTCCGATCAGAATAGTAATGCCGCAACGCCTGCTGCCATCGCTTCCAACTTGACTTTATCCCAGAACAGTTGGTTGACGGCCCAGGAAATGGTCTATCATTCCGTCGCGGCCTGGGAATCGGCGTATGTCGAGAAAAAACCGATGCCACAAACAGCGCCTGCAACCGTTACGGCAGCGCAGTGGAAGCAGTACCCTTTTCACTACCGGACTTATTTGGCCGCCCTGTTCATGTCTGCGAACAAGCATTGGGACAGCTACAATCCGGAAGATTTGACCGCCCGCCTCGACCTGCTGCTTGCTTCCAGCGAGTCGCAAACGTTGGGAATCACGGATGTGGCAGCGGCAGTGAAGGTGTTGTATGCAACCGATGCCGTCCACTTTGGCGATTTCAAGAAGTTGAATGGCAAGCTTTACTCCGTACTGAACACCCCTGAAATCCCGCTTTACAAGTAGTCGTACATTTTTAGACTGATTCAATCTTGAAATCTTGTGGACAAGAGCATACAATTGTCTATGATAGTGGACGTACCACTTGTAACGGGAGGTGAAACCACAATGACTACATGGGTAGATAAAGATACTTGTATTGCTTGCGGTGCCTGTGGCGCCACGGCCCCTGACGTTTTTGACTACGACGATGAGGGCCTTGCGTTCAACAAGTTGGATGACAACTCTAACAGTGTTGAAATCCCGGATATCCTGCAAGACGACGTTCGCGACGCTGCGGAAGGATGCCCGACCGACTCTATCAAAGTGGAATAGGATTCCAAGAACAAAACCTCTTACGTACTTTGTATGTAAGAGGTTTTTCAGTTTTCTCCCCTGAACGGCTGATCGACATTTTCCCGTTTCTTATTTTTTGATTTTTCGGTAAGATAAAATCATGCAGAAAAACCGAACATTCCGGCGCATTTTTCCCATTTTTTGTGAGACTAATATCTTAACGTTCGGTTTTTGGTTGTTTTCTAGCTCTTACCCACTCCCTGATCGCTATTATTCACGAACGATAAATCTACTTTTTTTGACATTGTTCATTTTTTCTTGTTTTTGTTCTTGACGGTGTCATTTTGCCGTGATATCTTTAGTACAAATCTTACGAAACACCACATCACCAACAGCGATGACGAAGAAATGCTGTGGCCCCGGAAATCCTCAGAGAGCCGATGATTGCTGCGAATCGGCGGTTTCTACCACAGATAAGCACTTCCGAGCTGCTGCGCTGAACGGACGATTTTTCCCGTCCCAGTAGGTGCGAACGGTAGATCCGTTATCTCTACAGGTCATGTACCTGCCAAGGCTCCTTTTTGAGAAAAAGGGAGCGAATGAGGGTGGCACCGCGAAGCAAAGCCTCTCGTCCCTCACTGTTCTGTAATAGGAGCAGTGTGAGAACGGGAGGTTTTTTATTGATTTATTTAGGAGGAGAGAGACATGTTCACTGACAAACTGATTTTGCGCATTCCCGGCCCTACCCCGATCCCCCCTCGCGTGCAGTTGGCGATGAGCCAGCCGATGATCGGACATCGCAGCGGCAAATTTTCCGCTCTGTTCGCTCGCACGGCGGAACGACTGAAGCCTTACTTCGGTACGACCCAGGACGTGTACATCCTGGCTGGCAGCGGAACCGCCGCGCTGGAAACAGGCGTCGTGAACACTCTGCAGCCTGGAGATGAGGCAGCGATTCTCGTCAGCGGCGCTTTCGGCGAGCGTTTCGCCAAAATTTGCGAGCGCTACGGCGTGGTTGCCCACCGTCTGGAGGTTCCTTGGGGGCAGGCCGTTACACCAGAGCTGCTGGAAGCTTTCCTCAAGGAAAAACCGCAAGTAAAAGCGGTATTCGCGACCTACTGTGAAACATCTACCGGGGTGCAAAACCCGATTGCCGAGCTTGCCAAAACGATCCGTACCCATTCGGACGCGCTGTTCATCGTGGACGCGGTTAGCTGCCTGGGCGCTGTCCCTTGCGAAATGGACGCCTGGGGTGTCGACATCGTCGTGACCGGCTCGCAAAAAGCGTTTATGCTGCCAACCGGCCTTGCTTTTCTGGCGGCGAGCGAACGCGCCTGGAAAGTCATCGAAGCGAACAAGCCGCTCGCTTTTTATCTCGACCTGAAGGCGTACAAAAAAAGCCTCGCCGAGCAAACAACGCCGTACACCCCTGCCGTCTCGCTCATTTTCGGTCTGGCCGAGGTGCTCGATATGCTCGACGAGGAAGGCTTGCCTGCGATCATCAAACGCCATGAGCTGATGCGCGACATGACCCGCGCAGCCATGCGGGCGTTGAACGTCAACCTGATGGCCGACGACGCTTACGCCGCTCTGACCGTCACTTCCTGCGATCCTCAAGGGGCGTTTGACGCAGAAGCGCTGCGCAAGGTGCTGACGAAGCAGTACAACGTCACCATCGCCGGCGGCCAACAGCATTTGAAGGGGAAAATTTTCCGCATCGGGCACATGGGCTATTGCGAGCCGCTCGATGTCCTGCAAGTGATTTCCGCGATTGAAATGTCGCTCCACCAGATCGGTGCTCCAGTCGAACTGGGTGCCGGTGTCAAAGCTGCTCAGGAGGTGCTCATTGCACATGTATAAAGTTCTCATTACTGACCCACTTAGCGAATTTGGTATCCAGCAACTGCTGGACGCAGAAGATGTCGAAGTCGTCCGCAAAACCAACCTCTCTCCTGCTGAGCTGATCGAAGTCATCGGCGACTACGACGCCTTGCTCGTCCGCAGCCAAACACAGGTGACAGCCGAGGTGCTCGCCGCCGGGAAGAACCTGAAAGCAGTCGGCCGCGCTGGCGTAGGCGTGGACAATATCGACATCGCCGCAGCGACCCAGGCGGGTATCCCGGTCATCAATGCGCCGGACGGCAATACGATTTCCACCGCCGAGCATTCCTTCGCCATGCTGATGGCAGTCGCTCGCAACATCCCGCAGGCGCACAAAAAGCTGGTCGACGGCACTTGGGACCGCAAAAGCTTCCAAGGAGTGGAGTTGAACAAAAAAGTGCTCGGCGTCATCGGCATGGGCCGGATCGGCTCCGAGGTCGCCAAACGGGCCAAAGCGTTTGGGATGAGCGTCATGGGCTACGACCCGTTCATGACGGAAGAACGCGCGCAAAAAATGGGCGTCATCCACGCGACTGTCGATGAGATTTGCCGTCAGGCCGATTTCATCACCGTTCACACCCCGCTGACAAAAGAAACACGCCACATCATCAGCACGCGTGAATTTGCCAAGATGAAGGAAGGCGTGCGTCTCATCAACTGCGCGCGCGGCGGCATCATCGACGAGAAAGCGTTGTACGAAGCCATCACAAGCGGCAAAGTCGCCGGAGCCGCTCTGGACGTATTCGAGGAAGAGCCGCCTGTCGACAACCCGCTGGTCGGCCTGCCGCAAGTGGTCACGACCCCTCACCTGGGCGCTTCGACAGTGGAAGCGCAGGAAAACGTCGCGGTCGACGTTTCCGAGGAGATTTTGAAGGTACTGCGCGGCGAGCCGTTCAAAAACGCCGTAAACCTGCCGTCCATCCCTGCACACGTGATGGAAAAGGTGCAGCCGTACTTCCAGCTCGGTGAGAAGCTGGGCCATTTCCTCGCCCAAGTGACTGTCGGTTCGATCTCCGAGGTGGCAATCAAATACAGCGGCGAGCTGACCGACGTGGATACGTCGCCACTGACCCGTACCGTCCTGAAGGGCGTCTTGTCCTTCCGCCTCGGCGAAGTCGCGAACTACGTGAATGCGCCGCTGCTGGCAAAAGTGCGCGACATCACCGTTACCGAGCAAAAGGCGGCGCAAAACAAAGGCTTTACCAACCTGCTGACGGTTACCCTGAAGACGACGCAAGAAACTCGCACCGTTGCGGGTACGCGTCTCAACGGCTACGGCGCGCGGATTGTGAAAATTGACGACTTCGCCATCGACGTGGCGCCAGAAGGCTATCTGCTCTATATTCACCACAACGACCGCCCCGGTGTCATCGGACGCGTCGGTTCCATCCTTGGCGAAAACAGCGTCAACATCGCGACGATGCAAGTAGGGCGCCGCGATGTCGGCGGAGACGCGATCATGATGCTGTCTGTAGACAAACCGCTGACCCCCGAGCTGCTCGATACGATGGGCGAGCTGGCCGAAGTGAAAAGCGTCACGCAAATTGAACTGTAGGCGGTTTTTCCCGCTTCATTTTTCGCCGAAAAGACCTGGCTGCGCGCCGGGTCTTTTGCTTTACCCTCCATTTTGTTAGCGCTATAATGGGACAAGATGATTTTACACCAAGAAAGGAGTTTCTTATGACGAACCAGGCGCTGTTCGCCATTGGCATCTTTTTAGTTACTTACGCATTTATTATTAGCGAAAAATTGCACAGAACGATCGTCGCCATGTGCGGCGGGATTCTCATGGTGCTGTTTGGCATCGTCACCCAGGAGCAGGCGATTCATCACATCGACTTCAACACGCTCGGCCTCTTGATCGGGATGATGATTCTCGTAGCTGTGACAGCGCAAACCGGCGTGTTCAAATACGTCGCGATTCGCGCCGCCAAGCTGGCAAAAGGCAAGCCAGTCCGCATTCTCGTCTACTTGAGCATCATCACCGCGCTCGCTTCTGCTTTTCTGGACAACGTCACGACGGTGCTCCTGATCGTCCCCGTTACGTTCAGCATCGCCAGACAGCTTGAGCTGAATCCGATTCCTTTTTTAATCAGCGAAATTATTGCCTCCAATGCAGGCGGTACCGCAACCTTGATCGGCGACCCGCCCAATATCATGATTGGCAGCTCCGTGCCCGAGCTTGATTTTATGGCGTTTTTGCTGAATTTGAGTCCGGTTATTGCCATCATCATGGCGCTGACCATCTTGTGCCTCGTTTTCATTTATCGGAAACAACTGCATACTTCTCCGGAGCTGAGCGCGAAGATCATGCAGTTGAACGAACGCGACGAAATTACCGATACGACCTTGCTGAAAAAATCATTGACCGTCATGGCTTTGACGATTATCGGCTTCATGCTGCACGGGGCCCTGCATCTGGAATCCGCGACCATCGCGCTCACTGGCGCTTTTCTGCTTCTCCTCATCACCGGAGAGCATTACCTGGAGGACGCGATCAGCAAAGTCGAGTGGAACACGATTTTCTTTTTCATCGGCTTGTTTGTCCTTGTATCGGGTCTGGTCGAAACAGGCGTCATCGCGAAGCTGGCGAGCCAGGCGATCAACCTGACAGGGGCCGATCCGTTGAAAACGTCGCTGCTCATTCTGTGGATGAGTGCGATTGCTTCGGCGTTTGTGGACAACATCCCGTTCGTCGCGACGATGATCCCGATGATTAAAGAGATGGGGGCACTGGGCATTACCAACCTGGAGCCGCTTTGGTGGAGCCTCGCTCTCGGCGCCTGCCTGGGCGGAAACGGCACGCTCATCGGTGCCAGTGCCAACGTCATCGTCGCCGGTCTCGCCGCCAAGGAAGGGCATCATATCGGCTTTGTCAGCTTTATGAAGGTGGCTTTTCCGCTGATGATTATGTCGATTGTCGTCTCCCATCTGTACGTTTACTTACGCTATTTTGTCTGGTAAGGAGGAAACCGTTTGCTCCACTACACATTTGCTGAGAATGAAATCGAGATCACGGAGAAAAGCGCAGCGCAGGACACTACTTTTACGATTGCGGTCAAGTCCGAGGAAATGAGAACGCGGCTGAAGCAGGTTCGCCATTTTTTTGAGGAAAACAAAGATTACACCGATGTGCTGTTTTACTCGCGCCAGGACGGAACCTACGAAGTGATCGTCCGCCACGATCAAAAGCACGCGTTTCTCATTCACGCCTTCCGCTGCAAATGTTTGACCTCCTTGCGCTGGGCTTGAGCTTGCACACACGTTTGAACAAAATCACAAAGACTCCGCCGCTTTTCATTGCGATGGAGTCTTTTTCGTACGCCGTGCGCTTGGCTTCACTTCAAGATGTCCAAAAGGCCGCGAACATCATCCAAAATGTAGTCGGCTTGCACTTCTTCAAATTTGCTGCGGGCCTCCTGGCCTGACAATCCGGTCAGTGTCGCCGCAAACCGGCAGCCGATGGAGCGAGCCGCGAGGAAATCGGCCAAGGAATCTCCCACGACCAGTACTTCGGCGCCGTTCGCGATCGGCAGCGGGTATTGCAGCACGTCACGGTCCGGTGTGGACAAGCCGAGCAAACCTTTTACATACGAAAAAGGATGCGGCTTGGACAAGGGCACGTAGTTCGGGCAGTTCGCTTCTGCTTCGAGCACATGAGTGGCGGTCACTACACGCTCAGGGTCAAACCAATCCAACAGGCCCATCTCGCGCAAAGGAACGTGTGTCTCGATGCTCGGACGGCCTGTTCCAATGCCCAATGTGTACCCGCGTTCTGTTAACGTGCGGAACAGCTCGACCATGTCTTTCGTCGGCACAATCGGGATTTCGTCAGTCAGGAAGCCTTTTTTGCCTGGCTGCATCGTTTCCCGTCCGATAGAGGCAGCCACTCGCTCATCGCCCAAGTACCATTCCTGAAACGTCTCCTGCACCAACTGCCACAGGGCGCAGTTCGGCGAAAACATGTCGGTTTCCACTCCGCAACGTTCGCGGGCCAGCTCGTTCAAATACAACAGCAGGTCGGCCTTTTGCGCCGAGCTTCGCGCAAAGTCAGGGAGAAAAGCAGCGTAGTCGACCTGAAAATCAGGAGCGTAGACGGTTGCCCAGTCGCGCAGCCGGGCGAGCTCTTGCCGCTCAAGCGGAGCGGTGAGCAGGCTTGCCGCTTCCGGCACGTGCGGCTTGAGGGCTTCGATCAAACGAATCAACTGGTAGGAAAACGCGAGGAAAACCATATCCCAGTTGGAATTGATGCCGCGGGATTTGATGAAATCCAGCACTTCATCATGCGCGAACACTTGCTCACGGACGCGCCGAATCAGCGCTTCCTCGGGAGCCGGAGTAAACGTATCCCCTTGCAAACCGACGTACCCCGGACTGAACAAAAGCTCCCAGACTGTCAGCGCGGAAGCATCGAAGTAGCGTTCTTCGCTGAGCATAACCCCATCCACATCAAACAAGATCGTTTTTATCATCTCTCTCTACACTCCTATTTGTTTTTCGCCTGTACGGTCATCGCGATCGTAAAGGTCGTACCCTCTCCCAGCTTGCTTTGCACGCCGATTGTCCCGCCGTGCGCTTCGACGATGTTGCGCGCGATGGCAAGACCCAGTCCGGTCCCGCCTACGCGCCCGCGTGTCCGGGCCTTGTCGGCCTTGTAGAAGCGCTCGAACACAAACGGCAAATCCTCCTGCGGAATCCCGCTGCCTGTATCGCTGATCTCGATCAGCAAAGTCTTGTCGCCGCGCGCGCGGATGGTGACGCTGCCCCCGCTCGGCGTGTGCCTGAGCGCGTTGTCGATCAGGTTGGTCAACACCTGCTCCATCCGGTCCGGGTCGATGTAGACCTCGCTGTGCGACGTCGTCACATCCAAAAGCAGTGTAATCCCGCGCTCCCGGGCCAGGTTCGTGAACTTGCGCTGGATTCGCTCCAGGTACGGGCGCAGCTCCACAATCTCCTGAAACAGCTCCACATGCCCGGCTTCCATCCGCGCCAGGCTGAGCAGCTCGTTGACCAGCTTGGTCATGCGCACCGACTCGTCGTAAATGATTTGCGCAAGTTCTTTGTGCTCTTCCGGCGTCGTCGCGATATCGTCGACTATCGCCTCGCTGTAGCCTTGCAACATGGACAACGGTGTGCGCAGCTCGTGCGACACATTCGCCACGAAATCGTTGCGCATTTTGTCCAGCTTTCGCTCCTGGGTGATGTCGCGCAGGACGGCTACAGCCCCGCGAATTTGCTCGCGGTCATTGAGCGGCACCATGACAAGCGCCCAGATGCGGCCCTGTACCGGAATGTCCTCCGTGACCTCCTGCCCGGTTTGCACGACCTGCTGGTAAAAGGCGAACAGCGGAACCTGCTCGTCCTTGTGCTCGAACTCCCAATCGCGCAAAAAGCGCTCTGCGGGCGGATTCGTGACGGCAATTTTCCCGTTGACGTCGATCATGACCACCCCGTCCACCATCGAGCGCAAGACGCTTGCGAGCTGCTCCTTTTCTTTGGACAAGGCGTCGACAAGCTGATTCAGCTTGCTCGCCATCGTGTTGAACGAGGCCGCCAGCTCGCCGGTTTCGTCCGTTGTTTTGATCGGAACTTCCGCGTGAAAATCGCCTTCCGCGATCCGGTGCGCCGTCTCCTTCATTTGCCTGAGCGGAATCGTGATCCGCGACGACAGGAAAAAGGCAAACACCGTGGTAGAAACGAATGCAATCACGCCGACGACAAAAATTAAAAACCGCACTTCGTTTACGGTATCGTCAAAATCCTCAATCGCCTGGTACATCACCACAGCGCCCTGCTTGCCCGGCGCGACCTCCAACGGCACCGCCACCGCGAGCATTTGCACGCTGCTCATATGGTCGTTCGGATTGTTCGAGGCCACCTGCAAGTATATTCGCTGCGGGGCGGGATGCTTTCCGGCCAGTGCCTCGGACAGATGCAACGCCTGGTCTTTCAGCAACTGCTCGACGGGAATGTCTGGCAAGCCGTTGCCTTCGCTTTTTCCGATGACCTGGCTGTTCTCATCCAGCACCACCATCCCGGTGTGGTGGACAAGGCCAAAGGTCGAAGCCATCTCCAATGCTTCCCGCTTGTCCGCGCTCGCTGCCAGCCCCTTGGACAATCCCTCTGCCAGCTCCTGCAAATTTTTCGTCTGCCGATTGCTGTAAAAGCTGTCAAACGACTGCACGAGCAGCAGGCTGAAGATCGTCAAAACGAGCGCAAACAGCGCAATAATCGTCATCCATAGCTTTCCGACAACGCTGCGAAAAATAACGTCCACTTATTTCGGCACCTCAAGCTTGTAGCCGACTCCCCAGACGGTCGCAATCATGTTGGCCGCCTGCGGAGAAACCCGGTTCAGTTTTTCGCGCAGCCGCTTGATGTGCGTATCTACCGTGCGCAAATCTCCGAAAAACTCGTAATGCCAAACGTCTTTGAGCAGCTCCTCGCGCGTAAACACTTTGTCCGGCGACAGGGCGAGGTAGTGCAGCAGCTCGTACTCTTTCGGCGTGAGGCTCACTTCCTGGCCGCTCGCGATGACTTTGTGCGCGTCGTGGTCGATCGTCAGCTCGGGGAAAACAAGCACGGAGTGGCTGTTGAACGTCTCCGTCTTCAAGTAAGCGGTAGCGGAGGAACGGCGCAGAATCGCTTTGACCCGGTACATGACCTCGCGCGGGCTGAACGGCTTGACAACGTAATCATCGACTCCCGCCTCAAAGCCATGCACACGGTTTGTTTCTTCGCCTTTTGCCGTGAGCATGATGATCGGGGTTGCCTTGAACTCGCGAATGCGCTGGCATACTTCGATCCCGTCCATCCCGGGAAGCATCAGGTCGAGCAAAATAATATCGTAATCGCTGCCGACAGCCATCTCGACAGCCTGTTCGCCATTGTCAGCCTCGTCGATGAGGAAGTTTTCCCTTTCCAGGTACATTTTCAGCAGGCGGCGAATGCGCTCCTCATCGTCTACTACGAGAATACGTGCCATTTTTTCCATGTTTAACACCTCTTGGCCTCATGATATCGTACAACGGTTTGAAGATAGTCCAAAAAGCTGGCAAAATCACCAGCTTTTTGAAGGGGTATGCTACACGCCTGCGTAGGAGTGCAGACCGGCAATGACCAGATTGACCACGACCAGTGTAATTAAAATGATAACGAATCCGATGACGGACATCCAGGCTGATTTCGCACCGATCCAGCCGCGCGATAGGCGCAGGTGCAAATACGCACTGTAAAACAGCCAGACGATGAGCGCCCATACTTCTTTCGGGTCCCAGCCCCAGAATCGTCCCCAAGCTTCCTGCGCCCAAATCATCGCAAAAATCAAGGCGCCCAGGGTGAACACAGGATAGCCGATACTGATGGCCCGGTAGCTGATTTCATCCAGCAGGTCAGGCTCGATGCCTTCCAGCGAAGGCTGGATCACAGCGCCGAGACGCTTGCGGAAAATCAGGCGCAGCCCGCCGTACAAAACGGTCCCGGTGATGATCGACCAGAGCATCGTGTTCAGTTTGCGCGCGGCGTCCTTCCCTTCCATCCAGGTCGGCGCTTCGAACCACGGGTTCATCGGCCCGGCCTGAACGATTTTCGAATCGGCTGGGGCGACGATCGCGGGCATCGTGTACTCCACCTGTACTTTTTCCATCTGCCCGGCCGCGTTCATCTCCTCCATGTTCATTTCAAAAACGGTCTTTTGTTCCATTCTGGCAAATGTGGATTCCATCAAAATGAACCCGACGAGCATGAGAACGACAGCAAGCACGAACTCCAGCCACTTGGTGCTGCGCGTAGAAATATGTTGCGGCACCGTACGAATCAAATACATCAGCCCTGCTGCGAAACCGACTGCGAGAATCCCTTCCCCGAGCGCCGCTGTCGTCACGTGAATGTGCAGCCAGTAGCTTTGCAGCGATGGAATCAGCGGCGTCACTTCTTTGGGGAACACGTACGAATACGCCAGCATGATGACCCCGAGCGGAAGCACAAACGCCCCGATTACCGTCAGCTTGTAGATGCGATAAATAATCAGATAGGCCAGGATAATACAGTAATCCAAAAAGGCCATAAACTCAAACATGTTGCTCGTCGGGCTGTGCCCTCCGCCAATCCAGCGGGCAATCACATACCCTGTCTGCGCCAGAAAGCCAATGACCGCAAGCCAATAGGCAATCCGGCCATAGCGTTCCTCATGTTGCTTCGGATCGCGTCCCGCCCAGTTTTTCCCCGTCATCGCCACCACAAACACAATCGACGAGATCACGTACAGCAAAAACGCGATATCCAGTAACCAGTCACTCAATTGTATGAGCTGCACGTCGAGAGTACCCCCTTGGAGCTTTTACGCCTTCGTTTTTTCTTCCATGGTTACAGGGAGCTGCAACTGCTCAACCAAACCGTCCACTTCCCTGCGAAGCCCGAACCAGTTTTTGTTCGTATGCGCTGCCAGCAAAATCGTTCCATCCTGTGTCTGCACCCAGATGCGGCGATGCTGCCAGAAGAAGCCCATCGCGACACCGATCATAAAGATAAACGCCCCGAAGTAAATGAGCGGCACGGCCTTGTCGATCCGCACGTTCAAGCCGGAGATGTCGATCAGATCAGGCTTGTGGAAGGTCAGGCCGAAGCGGGCATCCGATTTTTGCGTCAAAACCGAGCCTTGCAAATAGACCAGCTTCTCGCTTTGCTGTGTAGCTTCATCCACAATCTCCAGCGCGACCATCGGATTTTTCGGCAGGTTCGTTTTCGTAGCAGGCTTGCCGTCGCTGCCCATGATGAAATCCGGGAAGTAATCCAGGACTCGCACCTTGATTCCGGCGGCGACTTCTTGCTCTACTGCCGGATTGTACAGATCGACCTTGAACGCCCCCAGCTCCTTGTCTCCGTTTTTCACGTCGACCAGCACAAAGTTGAGAGCGCCGAGCTGCATCTCCTGTACCCCTGACTGATAAATCGCAATATCTCCTTCGATCATCGGGTGGTTGACGATAATCGGGCCTTTTTGCACTTCGACCAGATCGGGTTTCTTGCCCGGTACGTCCGCGTTTTTGTTCAAGTACAGGACGGCATCGGTCTGGAAGCTTTTCGGGATTACGCCCCCGTTCAACTCCAGCTTCTCCGGCATTTCTTCCTCCGACCAGTACGTCGTCTGGTAGTTCTCGCTTTTTATGTAGTAGGGCGTCTCCGGGATCGCAACGGTTTGTCCCTCGCGCACCCAGACGAACTCGTCCAAGTAGAAGCCAGGGATATTGCGCATGAGCACACCGATCAGAAACAGGATCAAACCGATGTGGTTGATGTATGGGCCCCAGCGGCTAAAGCGGCCTTTTTCGGCCATGATCGCCCGCTCTGCCCGGAAAATCCGGTAGCCTTTTTTCTTCAGGACGGCGGCCGAGCGCTCCAGAAGCTCCGCCTGATCTGCTTCCGGCGCAAGCTCTCCTTCGCCAAACAGCTTCTGCCCCTTCAAAAACGACTTGTGCTGATTGAGCCGCGGCTTGCTGAGCGCCTTGTAGAGCGGAACGACCCGGTCGAGACTACAGATGACCAGCGAAGTTCCCAAGAGCACGAGCAGCGTCACGAACCACCAGGAGGAGTACAGATTGTGAAAGCCCAGCCCGTAGTAAACGGTTCCGAGCGTCCCGTACGTATCGGTATAGAAGCGCGCCACATCGGCTTCTGTCGGCACCGGAACAGGTATGTATTGTTGCTGCGGAAACACCGTTCCGACGGCAGAGGCAACCAGAATAACGATAATGATACCGATTGCAATTTTGACCGAGGAAAAAGTATTCCAGATTCGGTCGATCCACTTTTTCGTGTACGTCTGGGAACGCCGTGCCATCCCTTCGTAGCGCATGTCGGGAAACTGTATCTGCTCGAACACTTCCACATTCAACGGCTTCCCGCACGATTCACAGAGCAGCGTTCCGACGGGATTCGTATGTCCACATTCACATTTTCGCTGATCCATATTGCTCCTCGCTTACGGCAAAATTTTGGACAGTTTGTCCGCAATCATCGCTTCATTTAGTTGTCCGATAAAAATTTCCTTCACTTCTCCATCAGGCGCGATGAAAAAGGTCGTCGGAATCGGACCGATCCGGTACAGCTTCGTAATTTGCGACTGGCGGTCCAGCAAAATCGGAAACTCGACGCCGAACTGCTTCACAAATGGCTCTACGGCAACCGGCGACTCGCCGATGTTCACGCCGAGTACAACCAGTCCTTTGTCCTTGAACTTGCTGTATTGTTCCTGCAAGGCGGGCATTTCCTTTTTACAGGGCTCACACCACGTCCCCCAAAAGTTGAGCACGACGCCCTTCCCTTTCAAATCGTCAAGGGCCAATTCTGGTCCATTGAGCTGCTCCAGGCTGAAATTCGGAGCGTCTCTCCCTACTTTTACCGCATTCGGGTCCTTCACGAAGCTGGAGTAGAGTGCAAAAACCAGGGCGACAAGCAGCAGACCCAATACCGCGATCCTGACATATGTACGATTGCTTTTGTTCATGTTGCCCATACTCCCATCTACTACAAATAAATTGCAGGCATTATCCATTCTATTATAGCGTTCCTAGATTTTCCGCCAGCGCATAACTTATGAACAGATTTTGAACGAATCACAGTTTTGCCCCTCGGCTCCGCCTGTTTTGAATCAGTCCCTGCCTGAGCTTGTCTACTTCCTGCCGCGACAGCGGACGATACTGGCCTGGCCGCAAGCCTTCCAGCGTCAAAAAGCCGAGGCGAATGCGCTCCAGCGTCAAAACGGGATGGCCAATCGCGTCGCACATCCGCCGGACTTGCCGATTCCGTCCTTCGTGGATGGTCAGCTCGATAAGCGCCTTCGCATTGCCTGACTCTGCCTTCACCAGTCTGGATGCCCCCGGCGAAGTCATGCCGTCCTCCAGGCGAATCCCGGTCGCGAGCTTTTTCAGCTTTTCCTGGCTTGGCACGCCTTTTACCCAGGCGCGGTACACCTTGTCGATTTCATAGCTCGGATGGGCAAGCTTGTTGGCGAGATCGCCGTCGTTCGTCAGGAGCAGCAAGCCTGACGTATCATAGTCGAGACGTCCTACCGGATAGACGCGCTCTTTTACTCCTGTCAGCAAGTCGGTCACTACCCGCCGTCCGCGGGGGTCGGTGACGCTCGTGATGACGCCTGTCGGCTTGTACAGCAAATAGTAGACGTGCTCTTCCAGCGCGATTTCCCGGCCTTTTACCGTAATCCGGTCAGTCGCTGGATCGACCTTCATCCCTTGCTCGCGAACGACCTGTCCATTCACCTGCACGTGTCCTTGTGCGATCAGTTCCTCACAATGCCGGCGAGAGGCGACTCCAGCATGCGCCAATACCTTTTGCAAACGTTCCATTGTTGGATCACCTCTACAACATCATACCCATTCTTACCAGTGTGGACAAGAAAAAGGGAAAAACTTCCCCGGCGTTCGAGGAAGTTTTCTCATCCGACATGTCTGTTTTCGATTCAGGAGAACACATACGAGACGATCAGCAAGGAAAAAATGACCCCTGCCAGGTCAGACCACAAACCTACTTTCAGCGCGTAGCTCGAATTGCGAATCCCGACAGCGCCGAAGTAGACGGTCAAGACATACAGCGTCGTGTCCGTGCTGCCTTGCATCGTGGCAGCCAACCGGCCGAAAAACGAATCCGGCCCGTACTGGGCGATCAGATCGGTCGCAATCGCAAGCGAGCCCGTCCCGGTCAGCGGACGCAGCAGGGCGAGCGGCACGAGTTCCTCGGGAAAATGCAGCATGTCGAGCACAGGCTTGATTCCCCGCAAGAGCAAGTCCAGCGCCCCCGACTCGCGGAACATGCTGACTGCGACCATCATCGCGATCAAATGGGGCAAGATGCGAATGGTCGTGGTCAGCCCCCCTTTTGCCCCTTCGACGAATGTTTCGTAAACCGGGACCTCTCTCTTCCACCCGTATAAAAGGACAAACGCGATCGTAACGGGAATCGCCCATAGCGAGAGCAGGGACACCCATTGGTACATACGGTTTCCCCCTAACTGTGACGTCGTAAGTGACGATAGCGATACCAGCGGTCGATGAAAAGCGCCACGATCGTTGCGGCAAAGGAAGAGACAAGCGTCGTGCCGACTATCTCCACCGGATTGACCGAGCCGTACTGCATCCGGATGGCAATCATCGTGGTAGGGATGATCGTGATGCTCGCGGTGTTGATCGCAAGTAGCGTGCACATCGCCGGGGAGGCGTGCTGCTTATCCGGGTTGAGCTTTTGCAGCTCTTCCATGGCTTTCAGTCCCATCGGCGTCGCCGCGTTGCCAAGTCCGAGCAGGTTGGCGCTCATGTTCGACAAAATATAGCCCATGGCAGGGTGCCCTTTTGGCACGTCGGGAAACAGCAGTTGGATGATCGGCGCCAAGACTTTAGACAACAGCGCGAGCAGCCCTGATTTTTCTGCGACTTTCATGATGCCCATCCAGAAGGCAAGCACGCTCAGCAGGCCAAAGCATACCGTGACGCCCGTTTTTGCTCCTTCAAAGGCAGCGGCGTTGACCGCTTCCATCCGCCCGGTGACGGCTGCCACCACGATGCTAATGACAATCAGTCCGAGCCATATGACATTAAGCACTCCACAGCCCCCCTGCCACGATGTCCCAGAGTTGCTTCCAAAACGCATGCGCGCCCGTCAGCGGCTGGCTGCTCGTCGGGGCGTCCGCGCGAACGAGCAGCGGAACCTGCCCGATCATCTGTTCCTTCAAATAAAGCTGCAAAAAGCCGACAAGCTGCCCATCCATCTTCGGGGTAATCGTCGATTGGCCCACTACCACGCGCTGCTTAATCCCCGCCTCCTCCGCAGTCTGGAGCGGATAGCGAAACGCGTTTTGTGTCACCAGATGGGTCCCTGCTTCCATCGTGAGCGGCATCTCCGGCTGGACGTCCTGCCCTTCCCCGACCAGTTGCTTCAGCGGGAACTGGGCAAATCCGTAGTCCAACAGCTTCGCCGAATCGTTCCAGTCATCCGAAGCGTTCAACGTAATCGTCGCCAACTGTCGCCCGTCGCGCGTGGCCGATGCTGCGAGGCAACGCTTCGCCAGCTTCGTATAGCCTGTTTTGACGCCGTCCGCTCCGTTGTACAGGTGCAGCATCTTGTTTTTGTTCAAAAGCCGTCTGTCCCACTCTTCCCCTTC
This sequence comes from Brevibacillus sp. NSP2.1, assembly GCF_000470975.2. NCBI lineage: Bacteria > Bacillati > Bacillota > Bacilli > Caryophanales > Paenibacillaceae > Brevibacillus > Brevibacillus sp. NSP2.1. The sequence continues at coordinate 3,286,678 of NZ_CP048274.1, forward strand.
CCAGGAGATATCCTTGACTTTGGTGGACACGATCTGGCGAAAGACGGGATTGCGCAACGCATAGGCGGACAGCTTCGCCATATCTTCCGGCGTGGAGTAATGCTGGTTGCTGTCATCGAGCCCGTGCGGATTGGTAAAATTCGTATGCTCCATCCCGATCAAGGCGGCTTTTTCATTCATCAAATACGTAAAGCCGGGGACAGAGCCGCCGATATGGGTGGCAATCGTGACGGCAGCGTCGTTTCCGGAGCGCAGCATCAGACCGTAGAGCAGCTCTTCCAGCGTCAGCTTCTCGGAGCGCTTCAGGTAGATGGACGAGCCTTCTACGCCTACCGCTTCCGGTGGTACGGTCACCACATCGTCCAGCTTCCCGGTCTCAATCGCGACAATCGCCGTCATCGTCTTCGTCAGGCTGGCGATCCGCATTTTTTTCGTGCCGTTTTTCGAGTAGAGAATCCGCCCGCTGGCAACGTCAATCAGGGCCGCCCCCTCGGCAGACAGGCTCGGCGGCGCTTGGGCTTCTGCGATTGATACCGGAGCCAATAGGAGCTGTATAAAAAGAAAAACGACGAGTCCGCCGGACAGAAGTTTTCGCACGTTCATAAACGTCCTCCCCATCCCAAAAGTACAACGATACACAGGTTTGTACATATATATGGGGACGAGTCGGGAGGTAGTACGAAAAACTGTCCGAACTGACTAATCGTTTGTCTTTTCTTCCTGCTTGCCAAATAGCGCGGATGCTTCCATGCGGATTTCCTCGATATCCAGATTGACGGGCGGCTCCGGCAGATCGGAAATTTCGCGCAGGCCAAAATGCTCGAGAAACTCTTTGGTCGTGGCGTACAAAATCGGGCGTCCGATCCCCTCGGCTCTGCCCGCTTCGCGAATGAGCTGTTTCGACAAAAGCGTATTAAGTGCCTTTTCGCACTTCACGCCGCGGATTTCTTCGATTTCCGAGCGCGTCAAAGGCTGCTTGTAGGCAATGATGGCGAGCGTCTCCAATGCGGCCTGGGACAGCGTCGACTGTCCCGGCGAGGTTGCCAGTCGTTCGAAATACGGAACATGCTCGGGCAAGGTGGTCAATTGATACGCCTTGGCCACTTCCACGATTTGCACGCCGCGCCCTGCCCGGCGAAAGTCCGCTTTCATGTCCTCGATCAAATCAACGACCTCTTCTTCCGACACCTCGACGATTTCACTGATCTCCTTGGCATCAATGCCTTCATCCCCCGAGATGAACAGCAAGCCTTCGATCACGCCTTTCAGCTTGTCATAGTCCATCGTTTTGGGCTCCTTCCGCATCACATATCATGATGTCCTGAAACAGTTGATTTTGAATACATGTAATGTGCTTTGCCTTCATCAACTCCAGCAAAGCGAGAAATGTCGTCACGATTTCCGAACGGGTCGCCCCTTTGGAAAAAAGCTGGGAAAAGCGCACCATTCCGCCGCCGACACGCACTAGCTGGCGAATTTGCGTCATCCTGTCCTTGATCGAGATTTCGTCACGGGAAACCTTTGTCATCGGCTCCTTGTCTTTTGCTTTTTGCACCAGCTTTTCCAGAGCGTTAATCAGATCGTACAAGGTCACGTTTTTGACCGTGTGATCTTCCTCGCGCACGTACGGCGCCAGACTTTCCGCAGGCCGGGTAAACACCTGGTTGCGGCCGATTTCCATCTCGCGCAACTGCTCGGCCAATAGCTTGTAGCGCTTGTACTCCAACAGCCGCGCCACCAGTTCCTCGCGCGGGTCCACTTCCTCGACATCCATATCGAGAAACGGCTGAAACACGTGCTCCTCTTTTCTTGGCAACAGCATCTTGCTCTTGATCGAGAGAAGCGTCGCCGCCATGACGACAAACTCGCTGGCGACGTCCAATTGCAGCTCTTGCATTTGATCGATCGTCGCAAGGTATTGCTCGGTAATTTCCGCTATCGGGATGTCGTAGATGTCCACTTCCGCCTTGTCGATCAGGTGCAGCAAAAGGTCAAGGGGCCCTTCAAAGGAATCAAGTTTGATGCTGTATGCCAAAAGACGTCCCCTCGTTTCCTTTAAATGAACACGCTCACGATGCCCGCTGCAATCTGTTGCACAAAGTTCAGCATCATGCCCATAGGAACTCCGAAGATCATGGAGCTAACCCCCGGGATAAAGATCAAGAGCAGCAAAAGCCACGGGCCGTAAATTTCAAAGTTGTAAAAAGCGCCATCCCAGCGTCTCGGCGACAGGAAACGCACGATCTTGTACCCGTCGAGCGGTGGAACCGGCAGCAAGTTGAACACAAACAGACCGATATTGATGATGATACAGAATCGGAGCGTCGTCTCCAGCGCAAACGCCGCTTTGTCGCTCATGCCGTCCATCACGCCGAAAAGGCTTACGAGTATGTAAATGACGCAGAAAAGAATCGCCAGCACCAGGTTAATCAGTGGCCCCGCCGCTGACACGTACACAATGCCCAACCGCTTGTTCCCGCGAAAATGCAGCGGGTTGATCGGCACAGGCTTGGCCCAGCCGAACGGTCCAAACAGAATGAGGATCAAACCGAACGGATCGATATGCGGGATTGGATTTATCGTTAAACGGCCCTCATTTTTGGCGGTATCGTCGCCCAACTTCCAGGCGACAAAGGCGTGCGCCCATTCGTGCAAACTGAAAGCGATAACGAATGCAATCATGCGAAACGGTACCGTTTTCCAATCAAAGTGAAAAAGATCCATTGGTTCCCCCTTAACAGCCTCTAAGGCAAAGCCGTTCCCCCCAAGCCAGCATATCATGCTATGTCGAGGCAGCTTGTTTACGCAGCTTGTGAAAAGTCCATCGGCTATGCTCGGCAAAAAATCGTCTACCCTATAGGATACCAGCAGATGGATAGGCTTACAAGTGTATTCGCGGCGCAATAAAAAGCACCGGCAAGCCTGTGCCCGCCGGTGCTGCAAAACGCTGATTATTCGGCTCCGACTTTTACGGTTGCCATTTTGTCGCCTTGCTTGATCGCGTCGACATGCTCCATGCCGGAAGTCACGCGGCCAAACACAGTATGTACGCCATCGAGGTGCGGGAAGGAATCGTAGCAGATGAAGAACTGGCTGCCGCCTGTGTCTTTGCCTGCATGCGCCATGGAGAGCGCACCGCGCAGATGCTTGTGCGGGTTTCCTTTTGTTTCACATTTGATGGTGTAGCCTGGCCCGCCTGTTCCTGTTCCATACGGGCACCCGCCTTGAGCTACGAAGCCAGGAATGACACGGTGGAACGAAAGACCGTTGTAGAAGCCTTCGTTTGCCAGTTTTTCAAAGTTCGCAACGGTTCCCGGAGCTTCCTGATCGAACAGCTCCAGCTCGATTTGACTACCATTTTCCATGGTGATGTGCGCTTTTTTCATGGATGAGCCTCCAGACCTTGTAAAGTTAACGTTCCTATTTTACCACGCGCAAAGGTCCCCGTCCAATTTATACCTCCACGCCCGTCTGCTGCTCGCATTCGCGGTCGTGGACAAACACCGTGCCGGGATGCGACTTGGCCGTTTTTTTCACATCTGCCGCCCGCCGCGCCACTGCTTCCGCGCTCGCGTACAGGTCAGGGCCGAGATCCACTCCGGCCATCGACATGGACAGTTGCACCTCATCGCCCATCCGGCACTTTTCATAAATGTCCGCGAAGTACGACGAAAACGAATCAATCAGAAAAGCAATGAGCGCATCCACCCCGTGCGCCGACGTGATGAGAATAAAATCGTCGCCGCCGATATGGCCGATAAAATCGTTTCCGCTCCCGAACCGCCGGGACGCTTCACGCAGCAAATTCGCCGTCCGGACGATAATTTGGTCCCCGACCTCAAAGCCGTAGCGGTCATTGAACCATTTGAACCGATCGAGGTCGCAATAGATGACCATCTGCGCCTCGCGCTGCTTGATTCGCAAGTTCAGCTCGCGCTCAATCTGCACATTTCCGGGAAGTCCCGTCAGCGGATTGGCGGAGCTGGCCATTTCCAGCTTGATCGACGCCATCTTGTCGAGCAGGTTTTGCACGGTCACGATGCCGAGGTATTCATTTTGCTCGCCGACGATGATGACGACGTCGTACAGATGGTAGGCGTCCCGCGCCATGGCCCGCTTGGCTACCTCGTCCAGCCTGTCGGTTTTGCCGGCTTTGAGCGGATTCGTGTTCATGATGTGCGAAACAGGCCGCTCGTAGTAGAGCGCAATCCCGTACTGGCCGCCGAGAATTTGATAGAGGGAAAAGCGCATGACCAGCCCGATCGGCCGCCCCTCCTCCAGCACGACGACGCTTTCGATTCGCTGGTTTTGCTCAAAAATTTCGTGCACCCGGCGGACGCGGACGTGCTTTTCCACACAGATCGTCTTCGCCAAAATCTCCGTCATGTCCGGCGTTACAATCAGCGCCTCGCGCTCGCCGTTCCTTCGTTTTTCCTGCATGTAGCGCAAAAAGTTCATCGCCTGGCCAGACACTTGCGCCATCCCCTTGTCCGGCTTGCCCAAGAAATAGCCTTGGCCGTAGACGACGCCTACGTCCATCAGCGTTTCCAGCTCGCGCTCTGTTTCGATGCCTTCCGCAATAATTTTGCAGTTGACCTTCTCGGCAAACGACACGAACGTCTCCAGAAGCGCCTGCTTGATCGGGTCGACATCAATGTTGCGGATGAGCGACATGTCCAGCTTGATGAAGTCGGGGTAAATCTCCGCAATGGATTCCAGGCTGGAATACCCCGCTCCGGCGTCGTCTACCGCGATCAAATAGCCTTTTTTGCGATATTCCTCGATAATTTTGCGAAAAACGGCATAGTTGGTGATCGCCTGGCGCTCGGTAATTTCGAAGACGATGTTGTGCGGGTTGAGTCCGTAGTTGGCAAGCAGGCTCTGGACTTTGCCGCGCAGCAAAAACGGATCGTCAATCGCCCGCGGGTCCAGGTTGATAAACAGCTTTTCGTTCGGATTCAGGTAGCGCAGTTGCTCCAGCGCCCGTTTGCGGCAAATGTGCTCCAGGCGAAAAACCGTATCCGTCTCTTCCGCATAGCTGAACAACGTCGCAGGCGTGGCAAACGGGCTGTTTTGCGGGCCGCGAGCCAGCGCCTCCCAGCCCAGGGCGTGACCGTCGGGCAGATGAACGATCGGCATGAAATGCATGTGTACATTTTCTTCGGCAAGCAGCTTGTGAAACTGCGTCATGTGCGTATATTTTTCCGAGGTGATCCCGTACTTCGCCATGTGGACGGCGTGTTTGACAGAGGTGTACATCTCGCGCACGATATCGTGACCTGCAATCGGGGCGTACCCGATATGGACGCGCAAGTCCTCCCGATTGACGAAGCTGACCTGGCGATTGAGCTGCCGCTCCGCCACTTCCTGAAAATGAATGGAGAGCATGCGGCAATCTTCGTCGCTCACTTGCCCGCCAAACGAAACGTAAATGGCGAAATCGTCGCCCCACAGCTTTTGAATCGCCAAAATCCTCCCCTTGATTTCAAACGCCTGGCGGGCCACCGCCGGCAGTATGCCTTCAAAAATGTGCAGCACCCGCTTGGCGCTCGTATCGCCATAGCGCTGCTGCACTTCGGTCATTTTTACGATGTCTACGTAAAACAAGACGACATTGCGGCCTTTGTTAATTTCCTGCCGAATGACGGTCTTCATCCATTGACGCTTATCTAAGGAAAAATAAGGAAAGCGCCAAAATCGTCTGATGAGAGTCGACAGCATGCTGGATCCTCCTCGCCACCTCCATTATGGCAGGGAAGGTTTAATTTTTCGTGAATGCGGAGTGAAGGTAATATAAAAACCCTTCCGCAGCATGGTCGGAAGGGTTTGGTCTATTGATTCGCTTAGCGTTGCAACTGCGCCCGTTTTGGCAAAAGGTCGTGGCCGACTACATCCGCGTACGTCTCGCGTTTGACGACCAGCTCGGCCTCTCCGTCCTTCACGAACACAACAGCCGGACGAGCGATGCGGTTGTAGTTGTTGGACATGGAATAGCCGTAAGCCCCTGTGCTGGTCACAGCCAAAATATCGCCCGCAACCGCTGGCGGCAGCTTCACGTCCCAAATCAGCATGTCGCCAGACTCGCAGCATTTGCCTGCAATCGAAACGACTTCGCTGGCAGGCTGGTTCATCTTGTTGGCAATCGCCGCTTCATACTGCGCATTGTACAGGGCAGGACGCAAGTTGTCCGTCATGCCTCCGTCCACCGCGACGTATTTGCGGACGTTCGGAATTTCTTTTTGGGAGCCGATTCGGTACAAAGTAGTGCCCGCGTCGCCCACGATGCTGCGGCCTGGCTCGATCCACAGCTCAGGGAGCGGAATTGCACGCGCAGTCAGCTCTTCGCGAACGACATCGGTAATCGCCTTGATGTACGTTTCGGCTGGCTGCGGCGTGTCGCCCTCCACATAGCGGATTCCGAAGCCTCCGCCCACGTTCAATACTTCTGGCAGGAAGCCGTACTGTTCTTTTGCTTCGCCCAAAAGCTCTGTCAACCGCCTTACCGCGACGAGGAAGCCGTCTGTTTCAAAAATTTGCGAGCCGATATGGCTATGAACGCCCAATAAGTGCAGATGATTGCTCTCGTGTGCATAGCGGATCGCTTCCAGCGCCTGACCGTTTTGCACGTCAAAGCCAAACTTGGAGTCGATTTGCCCCGTGGAAATGTATTCGTGCGTATGAGCTTCCACACCTGGCGTCACGCGCAGGAGAACCGCAATCTTTTCGCCGCGCTCCTCGGCCAGATCGGCAAGCACGTGAAGCTCATAAAAATTGTCTACCACAAAACAGCCGATTTTCGCATCCAGCGCCATCTTGATTTCGTCTATCGACTTGTTGTTGCCGTGGAAGTGAATGCGCTCTGCCGGAAAGCCTGCCTGCAGCGCTGTGTACAGCTCACCCCCCGATACGACATCGAGAGAAAGCCCTTCTTCCTCTACCAGTTTGCACATCGCCATCGTGCAAAACGCTTTGCTGGCGTACGCGACCTGAAACGAGAAGCCCGTTTGCCTGAACGCCTCTACAAAGCTGCGGCACTTTGCGCGAATGTGTGCCTCGTCATATACGTACAGCGGCGTGCCGTACGTAGCTGCCAGGCTGGTCGTATCACAGCCCCCGATTTCCAGATGTCCCTGCTCGTTCACTCGACTTGTCCCGTGTAAAAACATAATTGGCTCCTCCCAGTCTAAACCCGCCGATTCTAACAGCCCAGATCCTATAGAGAAAGGCAACCGACCCCAATGCGTCAGTTGCCATACATAACAAGCATCGTAAGGCTTCCCCATCAATTTACTACAAGCCTGTGCTTTTGACAATGGGTGATGACATCCGTTTTCTGAATATTATTGACGAGAGGAATTTTGGGAGCGAACGATACTCGGACGCCGGTTTTTGCTTGGAACCGCCAGGCGGACGACGACATCCTTCATCGCCTTGTAGTTAAAAGGAATGAGCGGCCACAAATAAGGCGTGTTGAGCGATCGCGTCGCAGCCAGGCCGACCAGGACAGCGAGGAAGCCGATCATCAGGCCCGGCGTCGAGAAGAAGCCGACCATCAAGATCAGGAAAATGCGCACCAGCCGATTCGCTAGGCTCAGCTCGTAGCTTGGCGTCGCAAACATGCCGATTGCCGCCACGGCGAGGTACAAAATGACCTCCGGCGCAAACAGCCCGACTTTGATCGCGACATCCCCCACGAGAATCGCCGCCAAAAGCCCCATCGCGACCGAAAGCGGTGTGGGGGTATGAATCGCGGCCATTCTCATCAAATCTAGCCCCAGCTCCGCCATAATAAATTGCGCCAGCAGTGGAATGTTGCCTTTATCCTTAATGCCGATGAAATGAAGCGGCTCCGGAATCATCGACGGATGCATTACCAGAAGCAGCCAGATCGGCAAAACGAACACCGAAACCAAAATTCCGAAGAAACGCACCCAGCGCAAGTACGCTCCCACGACAGGAGTCTGGCGGTATTCCTCTGCGTGCTGGACGTGATGAAAATAAGTCGCAGGAGTAATCATGACGCTCGGCGATGTGTCTACGTAAATCAGCACATGTCCTTCCAAAAGGTGTACCGCCGCCACGTCGGGTCGCTCGGTATAGCGGACCAGCGGAAACGGATTCAGCGTCTTCCCGATGATGAACTCCTCAATCGTCTTCTCCGCCATCGGAATCCCGTCGATCTGGATATTTTGCAGCCGTTCTTTCAATTCGTCCACCAGATCCGGGTTCGCTACATCTTGCAGGTACGCGACGGCGACATCCGTTTTGGTGCGCTCGCCAATCTGCATGATCTCGAATCGCAACCGCTCGTCGCGTATCCGCCTGCGCGTCAGCACCGTATTCGTCACGATCGCCTCGGTGAAGCCATCGTGCGCCCCGCGAACAATCCGCTCCGTGTCCGGCTCCTGCGGCGTACGCGTGGGCAACACTTTCGCATCCATAATGATCGCATGGGGAGAGTGGTCGATAATCAGCCCGACCTGCCCGACCAGCAGCTTGTCCATAAACTCGTCTGTTGTATCGACTTTGACGAGCTGAAAAAACGGAATGAACTTGTAAAACAGCGTATCAAACAAATTGTCCGCGACGTCCCTGCCGCGCAAGTCGTTGATCTCCCGCATGATTTGCGTGACGAGCTGACTCTCCACAAACCCGTTTATGTAGTACATAAGCAGCTTCGTGTTGCCCACAAAAAACTCGTGGACGCCGATGTCAAAGCTTTTTCCTACCCCGAGCCTGTCGTTTAGATACTCCTTGTTTTCCTCAATTCGGTCCGAGATGGGGCGTCTTTTCTCCGTCACTGTCGCCATAGGCACCGCTCCTTTCCATGATCCATTGCACCGCCCTTTTGGTGATCGGGCAGCCGTTTTGCAAGCTGTCGCGCCCGTCCATTTTCCCGATGTCTCCGATGCCGATGACATTGGGCAGCTTCAAGGTGTTCAAAATATCGACGGTGTCGCCGTAAATATGATGCTGCAGCTCTTGATCCGCATATCCGTCCTTGTCGACCGCCCCCTCTACGATCTGCCCCTGGTTGTCGACGGAATAGGCAACCGTCACACCGTGTACCCAGTTCGTATGAGAGGCGACTGCGAGCGCGCCAATCACTTCGATGTCCGGGTGGCTGGCGACGTATTCAATCGCCCGCTCCCCGCGCCCTTTGCCAAAATCGCCGTTGTCATCGAACATGACGATGACCGGATCGTGGGGCGCCATCTTGATGAGCTCCACCACCTGCTTGCCGGAAACAGGAGTCGGATTTCCCGCAGACAGCGAAATGCACCTGCCTCCCAGCTCTTTCGCGACGCTCTCCACTGCTTTTTGCGCGATATGGTCGCCGTCTGTCACCAGGATGACCTTGCGCCGCTGATCCTCCCTCATTTGCTCACCGTCCCTGCCCCTGCTGCGTCAGCCTTTCGGTTTGAAGACGAGCGAAGCCAAAAAGCCGAACGCAATCGCAGCCGATATCCCTGCACTGGTGACTTCAAAAATGCCGGTAGCGACCCCGATCAGGCCGTTTTGCTCCGCTTCGCTGATCGCTCCGTGATACAGCGCATGTCCGAAGCTCGTAATCGGCACCGTGGCACCTGCTCCGGCAAAATCAATGAACTTGTCGTACACGCCGATAAAATCGAGCACAACCCCTGACACTACCAACGTACTCATCACGTGAGCCGGGGTGAGCTTGCCGACATCGAGAAGCAGTTGCCCGATGACGCAGACAAGCCCTCCGACGACAAATGCAATTACATATTCCATCATTGTCCTCCTTCGAGCGCAACCGCATGGGCGATGCACGGAATCGAATTGCCTTGCTGCGTGCTGACCGGACTGAGCAGAGCCCCCGTCGCGCATACCAGCACTTTTTTCAGCAAGCCGCGGTTCAACTGGTCCATAATGTAGCTGTAGGTCACAACGGCGCTGCTGGCGCAGCCGCTGCCGCCTGCGAATACGTCCTGATCCGGCGTGTAGATCATCAGGCCGCAGTCGTTGTACACCCCGTCCATATCGTAGCCTTCTGCGAGCATCAGCTCTTTGACGATCGGATAGCCGACAGACGCCAAATCGCCTGTCACGATCAGATCGTAGTCTTTCGGCTCTCGTCCCGTATCCTGAAAATGGGTCAAAAAGGTCGATACCGCCGCAGGTGCCATGGCTGAGCCCATGTCAAACGGGTCTTTAATGCCCATGTCCACCACTTTTCCCAGCGTCGCATACGTAATCCGCGGCCCCGTCCCCCCAATTCCAATCAGCCCGGCTCCCGCTCCCGTCACGGTCCATTGCGCGCTCGGCGGCTTTTGCCCGCCGTATTCGGTCGGATAGCGATACTGTCGCTCTGCCGTGGCGTTATGGCTGCTGCAGGCAGCTACTGCCCTGTCTGCGTAGCCTGCGTTTACCAGAGCCGTCGCCGTAGCCAGTGTCAGCATCGAGGTCGAGCACGCCCCGTACATCCCCAACAGCGGAATCTCCAGCTTTTCGGCCGTGAAGTTGGTCGTGATGTTCTGATTCAGCAGATCGCCTGCCAAAATGACATCGACGTCCTGGCCCGTCACGCCCGCTTTTTTCAGCGCGGTGGAGACGGCGTCCTCCATCAGCTTCCGCTCCGCATTCTCCCACGTATCCTGGCTTGCGTACATGTCGTCGTGAATCACGTCAAACAAGGAGGCCAGTGGCCCTTCGCCTTCCTTCGGCCCTACTGCGACCGCCGAGCTTTGCAGGCGGACGTTTTGGTCGAAGCGCCAGGTCTGGCGGCTCACGCGTTTCTGTTGTGGATTGCTTGACACAGACAGCCCTCCCGTCAAAAGAACATGTGATACAGGCTTTTTAAAACGCCCGCAACAAAGGCCGCCACCACCCCGAACACAATGACGGAGCCTGCGAGCTTGAACATGTTGCCGCCCACTCCGAGAACCAGTCCCTCGCTGCGATGCTCGATAGCGGCCGACGCGATGGAGTTGGCGAAGCCCGTTACCGGAACGGCAGAGCCCGCCCCGGCGTACTGGCCGATGTTGTCATAGACGCCGAGCCCCGTCAGCAGCACAGACAAAAAGATCAGCGTGGCAACTGTCGGATTGCTCGCGGTCTTCTCGGTAAAACCGAAAAAATGGATATACATATTTTGAATAACCTGTCCCAAAAGACAAATCGTTCCCCCGACCCAAAACGCCCGCAACGAGTTCAAGAGGACATTGCGCTTCGGCTGATACTTGGAAGCCTGCTGCTGGTAAAGCTGCTTCGTCATCTGCATCGATCCGAGCGATTTCGATTTCGTTTTGGTTGCCATGCCCTTTCACTCCTTTGTAAGTCCATAGATCCTGCCAGGTCCCCTACCTCTATCTTTCCTTCTTCAAACTTTGCCTATGAATAGCGGTATTTACCAATTCACAGATGCAAGAGCCATTGCAGAAGCGAGCCGGTGACTTTGCCGAACACGACCGCCATCAACAGAAACAGCAGACTGCCATCCATGCTGATCCGCTTCGCCAAAATCGGAAAGACGTTCAGCACCTCGGTCAAGCCGGCAGCCAGTGTGCCGACAAATACGCCCGCAAACAGCCCGTAAAGCGAGGTAACGACGACTGGCATATGAGCTTTGACGTGAAAAAAGTCAATCAGCGTAAAAAAAAGCGCCCCCATCACCAAGGCCCATTCCAGTGCGCGAATATGACGGTGAGCGTTGGTCAGTTGCGTCAGCCTCGGGATAATGTCCAGCACGGTAATGAAGGCGACAAGCCCGCTCCCCACCGCAAGCCCGCCGCCCAGTCCAATCAAGACCAGCAAGCCGCATGCCCATACGCTCATAGCTTCGTTCGCTGGTTTTCTTTGTTCTCGTTCTGGATGTAGTACTGGTCGAGGCTTTGCTGGTACATGAACAGCTCCACTTCCAGGGGGCTTGGCTCTTCGTTGATTTTTTTCTCGAAAATATGGTTGAAAAACAAAATCATCCCCATGCCGATCCCGATCGAATACGGAATCTGCAGCCAGAGCGGCTGCTTGCTCTGCTCACCCGTGATGAGATAAAAAATGCGCTCGTGCACCTCGCGCATGCTGACGTCCGTGTGGAAGTTCATAATCGCCAGGCCCGAGCCGATGAACAAAAGCAGCCAGACGAGCGCAACCAGCACAGGGTTCGCTTTTTTCCGCGGGTTCAGCACTTCCACAATGATTTGCGGCGCTCCCTGGATTTCCAGCTCGACTTCCGGATAGACGGAGCGGACTCTCTGGATAACCTGCATGATGTCGATGACGATCAAGTTGCCGTCCGTCGGCTTGACCTGATAGATTGGCATTCGCTTTAACGCATCCTCGCGTTTCCCATCCCAAAAAAGCTGGCAAATATCCCCTAGCGTAATCATCGCCTCCGGCTTGACTGCCAGACGCTTTCTCAGACGGAGAAACAGCGCGTCTTTCATGAAAACTCCTCCCTGCCTAAAACGTGCTCATTTATCCCGTAGTATGTGCCCGCAGCCAAAATCCATACCCTAAAAAAGGCTGCGGCTGCCATGTACAGGCAAACCAAAAACACCCAAGCGCCAGGCTTCGGTGTTTTCCATCCTTCTATTCGGCTATCAGTGTTCGATCTGATCCTTGATCGTTTGCAAAATGCGCTTCTCCAGACGGGACACCTGAACCTGGGAGATTCCGAGCCGCTCCGCCACCTCAGACTGGGTCTGGTCTTTGTAGTAGCGCAAATAGACAATGAGCTGCTCGCGCTCGCTCAACCGACTGATCGCATCCTTCAGCGCGATTTTTTCAAACCACTTGTTCACGCCTTCGTCGGCGATCTGGTCGATCAGCGTAATCGGGTCTCCGTCATTCTCAAAGACTGTCTCGTGAATCGAGGAAGGCGCCCGATTCGCTTCCTGGGCAAACACCACTTCCTCCGGCGTGATTCCGACGGCGTCTGCCACCTCGGCAATCGTGGGTGCGCGGCCAAATTGCTTGTACAGCTCATCCTTTGTTCGTCGCACCTTGTTCGCGGTCTCCTTGAGCGATCGACTAACCTTGACTGTGCCGTCATCACGCAAAAACCGTTGGATTTCGCCAATAATCATCGGCACGGCATACGTCGAGAACCTGACGTCATAGGAAAGGTCGAATTTGTCCACAGCTTTCAAGAGGCCAATACAACCAATTTGAAACAAATCATCCGCTTCGTACCCTCGGTTGATAAAGCGCTGGACGACGGACCAGACCAACCGGATATTGCTGTTCACAAGAAGCTCGCGCGCTTCGGTGTCTCCAGCCTGGCTTTTGGCGATTAGCTCTTTCACTTGGTCATTGGTCAGAAATGGTTGACTCGCATTTTTGATATCGGCACCCATTGGCACTACCCCTAATTTTGCAAGGCTTTGGCAAACGACAGGCGTTTGGTCAGACGAACGGTTGTCCCTTTACCAACAGCCGTCGCGACTTCCAAAGAATCCATGAAATTCTCCATAATGGTAAAGCCCATTCCCGAGCGCTCCAGCTCAGGCTTGGTCGTATAAAGCGGCTGCATCGCCTGCTCCACATCCTCGATTCCTTTTCCGTTGTCCTCCACGACCAGCTCCACAGCTCCCTCGTCGATTCGCACAGAGATATGTACCACGCCCTCTGGATTTTCGTCGTAGCCGTGAATGATGGCGTTCGTGACAGCCTCGGATACAACCGTCTTGATCTCCTCCAGCTCATCCATCGTGATGTCGAGCTGCGAGATAAACGAAGCGACCGCAATTCGCGCAAACGCCTCATTTTGGCTCAGTGCAGCAAACGATACGGACATAAAATTGCGCTGTACCTTCATTTACGCCACCCCCAGAACAAGCAGAGCATCTGCTTCATTTTCGCGGAACTTGATTACTTTGAACAGGCCAGACATTTCAAAGATCCGGTAAATGGTGGGGTTGATCGAGCATACGTACATTTCCCCCGAGCGGGCGGATATTTGCTTGTAGCGCCCCAAAATCACGCCGATACCGGAACTGTCCATGAAAGCCAAATCAGCCAGGCTCAGTACGATATGACGAATGTTGGGTGTACGCAAAATATCATCCACTTTGCTGCGCAGCTCTTCGGCTGTATGATGGTCCAGCTCTCCCTGCAAGCGGATCACCAGCACGTCCTGCCGGGTCTCCATCGCAATCCGTAAACTCATGGCTGACTCACTCCTTCTCCCTTGAATAACCCTCTCTTTCTGCTTCGCCCAAACCAATTCCTGCCAGGCGACAAAAGAACAAAAAAATCGAGCAGCCGCGCCATCGCATTCGAGGCAACTCGATTCTTTTCGCGCTTCTTTGCTGTCTGTCAGTAACTAATCAAAACGCCCTTGGTGGTTCGCTTGAGAATCTCCCACATGCTTGCTTTATTCACTTGTTGCTCCGGGAACAGGTCAATCCGGTTTACTTCGCGGCCGTCTTTCGTGCGGATGAAAATATGGCCGACGACCTGGTCCTTCGAGAGTGGAGCGTTGACGGAGCGGTTCATGACGACTTCTTTCGTGTACGTGTCCGCCGACTCGCCTTTTTTCATCAGCAGGCTGACGGCTTGTGGCGTCACCACGTTGACTTTGGGCGTCTGCCCTTTATCCACCGTGAGCGACTCCACCGTCTCGCCTTTTTTGTACATCGGCATCACCTGGAAATGGGTGAAAGCGTAGTTGAACATCGTGGACACTTCGTTGTTGCGCGTCTTGACGTCAGGCTCGCCCATAACGACCGCGATGATGCGCATATTGTTGCGTTTGGCGGTAGCGGTCAGGCAGTACTTGGCCTCGCCTGTAAAGCCGGTCTTCAAGCCGTCTACGCCTTCGTAAAAACGGACGAGCCGGTTCGTATTGACCAACCAGAACGGGCTTGCCGAGTCTTTGCGCAAATAATCCTGGTACGTCCCGGTAAACTTCGTAATCCCTTCGTGCTTCAGCAGCTCACGCGACATGATCGCGATGTCTGCCGCAGAGGAGTAGTGATTTTCCGCAGGCAAGCCGTTAGAGTTGACAAAATGCGTGTTTTTCATCCCCAACTGCTTCGCCCGCTCGTTCATCCGGTTGACAAAGCTCTCTTCCGTTCCGGCGAGATGCTCTGCCATGGCGACTGAAGCGTCGTTGCCCGAGGCGATCGCGATGCCTTTTATCATGTCCTCTACCGTCATTTCCTCGCCGGGCTGCAAAAAGATTTGCGAGCCGCCCATCGACGCTGCTCGTTCGCTGGTTCTAACCTTATCGGTAAATTTAAGCTCTCCCCGCTCCACCGCCTCCATAATCAAGAGCATCGTCATCACCTTGGTGATGCTGGCGGGTGGCATTTTTTCGTTTGCATTTTTTTCGTACAACACCGTTCCCGTGTCTGCTTCAATCATGATCGCAGACGAGGCGTGCGGGGCAAAATTCATCTCGCTGTTTGGCGGAGCTGCTTTTTCTTTTGCCAACGCACCCATCGGAGAAAAGATGGTCACACACATGATGAAGCAAGAAGCCAAGTATCCTATCCGTTTCATAGCAGTCCCTTCCCTCCATTCATGGTTTTATTCTCACCAAGGGGGTAGGAAAATATTCACAAAAAAAATCCCTTCCGCATTTCGCAGAAGGGATTCGTTTTAGATCACAAAACGGCTGACATTTTCCGTCAATTCGTCTGCCATCTTTTTCAGTTGTTCCACATTTTCGTTGATGCGCGCAATCGAATTCAACTGCTCGTCTACCGTCTCGACAACCCCGGAGATCGACTCGCTGATTTCGTCGGACATGCTGGCCAGACGCTGCATCGAATTGGTTACAACCTGATTGCCCGCAGCCATTTCCTCGGAGGTCGCCGTCATGGACTCGCTCTGCTCCGCAGCCGACTGAATCTCCGCCACGATGTTTTGGAACGTCGTGCCCACAGACTCGACAGACTTCAAGCCGCCGCCTACCATCGTGACGATTTCGTCCATATGCTTGCTCATATCCATCGCTTCATCGTTAATCGAGTGAGCGATAGCGGCAATGCGCTCGGAGAAGGAGCTGCTCTCTTCTGCCAGCTTGCGCACCTCGCTCGCCACGACCGAGAAGCCGCGTCCTGCTTCGCCTGCGCGCGCCGCCTCAATCGCCGCGTTCAACGCGAGCAAATTTGTCTGTGAGGCGATGCTCGTAATCATTTCGACGATACTGGTAATCTCGCGGGCCCGCTCGCGCAAGCTGTGCATTTGCGCGGCTGTGCGTTCCACCTCGCCTGTCGCGCGGCGTACCGTGTCAATGACGTCCTCGACCAGTTGCATACCGCCCTGGGCGCGCTCAAACGTCCGCGTCGTCGCAATCGAAGTGGACTCCGCCGCGATCGCTACCTGCTCGACGCCTTGCGAGATTTCCGAGACGGTCGTCGCCGTCGCCTGCACCTCGTTCGTCTGCGTGGAAACCCGTTGCGCGATCGTCGAGATGTTGTCAGTGATGACGCTGATCGCCCCTTTGTTGTCCTGGGCGAACTGCGTCAGCTCGTCTGTCGCCACGTTCAACTGGGTTGCTTGTCCTTGCACGAGCGCAATCAGCTTGCGCAGCTCGGCAGCCATCTCGTTCATCTTGCGGCCTACCATCGCCAGCTCGTCATTGCCGTTTACGTTGACATGGACGTCGAAGTGGCCTGAGCCGATGCGATCCATGTCTCTGGCAATCGCAAACAGCGAGAGGCGAATCCGCTTGGCGAACCACCAGATCGCCCATACCGACAGCGCAATAATCGGCAGGCTGAACAGGACAAAGTACAGCCACATGCCATTCACTTCGCCGTACACTTCATCGCTGCCCGTCGACAGGACGACGTTCCACTTCAACAGGTGGATCGGCGCAAAGGCAGCGAAGGAATCTTTGCCGTGATCGGAGTACAACAGGCTGTTGCTCATGTCATGCTTCATCAACTCCAGCATTTCCTCGTAGTCCGACTGCCCTGCGAGCACCAGCTTGTTGTTGTTTTGCGGGTTTTGGTGAGCAACGACCAGCCCGTCCTGCCGAACGACAAACGCATATCCGTTTTGCATGAAGGAGATTTCCGGAATTTTTTCCGTCATCTGGTCAATCGTAAATCCGACGACGAACATGCGGCTCGTATCGCTGTTTTTCTCCCCGACAGGTGTCGCAATATAAAGAAAACTCTTATTAATGCCCTCAACAATTTCCTCGTCTGAAATGACCGTTTTCCCGGTACTCATGACCCGTTGGTAATACTGCTTTTGCTTGAAGTCAATCTCGTTTTTCCCGGTCAGGGAGTAGAGCGACCTCCCGCTGCTGCTGTCTATCAAATAAATTTTGGATATTTCTTTATGCGATTGCCGCATCAGCGTGAACTGCTCCATAATCAACGGCTCCAGCTCTGTCATCATGACGCGCTTGGCGGCAGCCGATTCTGTCGACTTCACGATTGTTTGAATCCAGTCTTCCATGCTGGCCGCGTGCTGCTCCGCCAGCATTTTCGCTTGCTTGGAAGTAATGGAGAGCAAAGTAGATTTTGAAAAAGAAAGCGCTATGTATTGCAACGAGCCAATAATGATAAGTACGAGAATCAAGCCAAAGACAATCATCTTTGTTGCCAGGGAGCCCCGCAGTTTCTCTGTGGCGAGCAGGCTCTTGATGTTTCCTTTTCCAGAAAACGAAAACCCAGCCCCTTTCTTTTTCCATTTCGGCGACAAAAATCGGCTCATGATGCTGCCTCCTTTTCATACCCTACATTTTCTAGTGATGGTTTTGAAAAAAATACCCTTGAAAAAGGTTATCAACTGTACTTATACCCTGTTTTCCAAGTGGTAAAACCTCCCTTTATGAAAGGAGCGAGTTCCGGGTCTGATGCATCCGAGAACTCGCTTTCTTCATGAAAAGATTAATTGTACAAGTGACAAGCAGCGAAGTGTCCGGGCTCGACTTCTTTCCATACTGGTACAGATGCAGCGCACTCCGGCATTGCTTTCGGGCAACGCGTGCGGAAATGACAGCCGCTTGGCGGGTTCATTGGGCTAGGTACATCACCTTGCAGCACGATGCGCTCGCGGTTGCGCTCCACCTCTGGGTCTGGGATCGGAATCGCAGACAACAGGGCTTGCGTATAAGGATGGAGCGGTTTTTCATACAAAGCGTCGCTTTCGGCCAGCTCGACCATTTTGCCCAGGTACATAACGGCAACGCGGTCGGAGATGTATTTCACCATCGACAGGTCATGGGCAATGAACATGTAGGTCAGGCCCATTCTTTCCTGAAGCTGCTCAAGCAGGTTGACAACCTGTGCCTGAACGGATACGTCGAGAGCGGAAATCGGCTCGTCACAAACAATAAACTTAGGTTCTACAGCCAGCGCACGGGCAATCCCGATACGTTGGCGCTGACCGCCCGAAAACTCGTGCGGGAAGCGGTTCATGTGCTCAGGGTTCAAGCTGACCAAAGAAAGCAGCTCCTGGATGCGTTCCTTGCGCTTTTGCCCGGTAGCAAGGCCGTGAATGTCAAGCGCCTCGCCGATGATATCCCCAACAGTCATACGCGGGTTCAAGGAAGCGTACGGGTCCTGGAAAATCATCTGCATGTTGCGGCGCATGGCCTTCATTTCCTGATGATTCAAATTCATGATGCTTTTGCCTTCAAAGAGGACGTCCCCGCCAGTCGCGTCATATAAACGAAGAATCGTACGACCCGCGGTGGACTTCCCACAGCCGGACTCCCCTACTACCCCGAGAGTTTCCCCCCGTTTGATTTCAAACGAGATATCATTCACAGCTTTCAGAGTATTATCGCCAATGGAAAAGAACTTTTTCAAGTTGCGTACTTCAATGAGTGTCTCACGGTTATCCACTGTTTACCCTCCTCCTACGATCCTGCGCGGTTCTGAGCGAGCGGGTGCTGCAGCCAGCATGCTGCTCGTTGGGTCGTGCTGATTTCGTTCAACTCAGGATCGATCTCCTGGCAAACACGCATAGCCGATTCGCAGCGAGCGGTGAAGCCACAGCCCACTGGCGGACGCAGAAGGTCCGGCGGTGTTCCGAAGATGGGAGTCAACGGCTCATCACGGTTCAAGTCCAGACGCGGCACAGAGCGCAGCAGACCTTTCGTGTACGGATGTTGCGGGTTGTAGAAAATGTCATCTACTGTGCCCGTTTCAATCACTTTCCCAGCGTACATGACGATTACGCGGTCGCACATCTCAGCAACAACACCAAGGTCATGCGTAATGAGGATAATGGAAGTACCCGTTTTCTTTTGCAAGTCTTTCATCAAATCCAAAATCTGAGCCTGAATCGTTACGTCCAAAGCTGTTGTCGGCTCATCCGCTATCAACAGCTTGGGCGAACAGGCGAGAGAGATGGCGATCATCGCCCGTTGGCGCATCCCGCCGGAAAACTCGTGTGGATATTGCTCCACACGTTTTTCCGGTTGCGGGATACCTACCATGGTCAACAGCTCAATCGCGCGATCGCGAGCGGCTGCACGGCTCATGTTTTGGTGCTTGATAAGTCCCTCGGTAATCTGGTTGCCAATGGTCATCGTCGGGTTCAACGATGTCATCGGGTCCTGGAAAATCATCCCGATGTCTTTTCCGCGGATGGATTCCATTTCTTTATTCGACTTTTTGACAATGTTCTGTCCATTAAAGAGGATTTCGCCTTTTTTGATCTCGCCTGGCGGCATCGGGATCAGCTTCATGAGGGTTTGAGCGGTTACGGATTTACCGCAACCGGACTCCCCTACAATCGCTACTGCTTCCCCGCGATTTACGTGAAAATTAACGCCTCGTACTGCTTTGACTTCACCTGCATACGTATGGAAGGAGACATGCAGGTCTTTTACTTCGAGAATGCGTTCCATAACGATGATCCCTCCTATTTACGCAGGCGTGGGTCTACTGCATCGCGCAGACCGTCACCAAACAAGTTAAATGCCAAGATGGTCACGGAGATGAAAAGGGCCGGGAACATCAACCGCCACGGATAGTACTTCATGGCAGGCAAACCTTCTGAGGACATCGTGCCCCAGGAAGCAACAGGCGCCGCTACCCCCAAACCGATAAAGGACAGGAAAGACTCTGCGAAAATCGCGGACGGTACAGTCAAGCTGAGCGTAACGATGATTGGACCCAAAGCGTTTGGAATCAGGTGTTTAAAGATCAAACGGCCGCTGTCAGCACCAAGGGAGCGCGCTGCCAGCACGAATTCTTGCGATTTGAGCTGCAAAATTTGCCCGCGCACAATCCGGGCCATCCCAATCCACCCCGTTATCGTCAAGGCGATAATGATCGTGCCGACCCCGGGGGCTAAGACAACCATCAGCAAAATAACGACAAGCAAGTACGGAATAGCGAACAAAATATCAGCGAAACGCATCATGATCTCGTCTACTTTACCGCCATAGAAACCGGCAATACCGCCCCAGATGACCCCGATAATCAAGTCGATGAAGGCAGCAGCCAGACCAACTTCCAAGGAAATGCGAGCTCCGTACCAAATCCGCACGAACATGTCGCGTCCAAGGTCATCCGTACCAAACCAGTGCTCAGCGGATGGCTTTTTGTTTTTGCCAGCCAAATCGGTTGTGAAATAGTCGTTGGAAGACACCATCGGAATGACGACAGCACATACCATCAGCGCGACGATAAAGATCAAGGAAGCCATCGCGACTTTATTCATTTTCAAGCGACGCCATACATCCGCCCAGAAAGAGAGGCTCGGACGCTTGATCGCTTCTGCTTGGCGAAGATCGACCGAAATCGGTTCAAAATGCTCTTTTGTCAATTGCTGCATTTTCACATTACTCCCTTCCTGCGTCTGCGAGTTTAATTCGTGGGTCTACCAAGGTGTACGCGATGTCCACAATCAGGATCATCACTACGAGAATGATGGAGTAGAAGACCGTTGTCCCCATGATAACCGTGTAGTCGCGGTTGGTGATGGACAATACGAATTCACGACCCAGACCAGGAACCCCGAAGATACGCTCGATAACGAATGCACCAGTCAGGATGTTGGCAATCAATGGACCGAGGTAAGTAATAACCGGCAAGAGCGCGTTGCGAATTGCGTGCTTCACGGTAATCGTAAAGGTGTGCAGACCTTTTGCTTTTGCCGTTTTGATGTAGTCTTGTCCAAGGACTTCAATCATATTGGAACGCGTCAAACGAGCGATAAAAGCCATTGGCGACGCGGCGAGTGCGAGAGATGGCAAAATCGTGTACTCGAAGCCTTCCCATTTTGCGATAGGCAAAAGGCCCCATTGAATCGCGAAGAAATACTGATAAAATGATGCCAAGATGAAACCTGGAACGGATAGCCCCAAAACTGCTATCACCATAGCGGAATAATCTTGCCACTTGTTATGCTTCAGTGCTGCAACCACCCCAAGGATAATACCTCCGAAGATTGCCAAGAGCAATGCTTGTGCTCCCAAGTGCGCTGATACAGGGAAACCGCGATTAATCATTTCGTTTACCGTCGAAGATTTTTCTGTAAACGACGGGCCCAAATCCCAAGTAACGACACCCTTCAAATATTCGAAGTACTGCTCGTGCAGCGGCAAATTCAGCTTGTATTTGGCCTCGAGTGCCGCTTTAATCTCATCAGGAACGTTTTTCTCTGATGTAAATGGTCCACCCGGTACCGCTTTCATGATGAAGAAGGTGGCCGTTACAATCAGGAAGAGCGAGATGAGCATGAAGATGATGCGCTTACCAAGATAACGGATCAACTAATTTACCCCCTTGACAGATTTGATTGCTTTCACGTCCCATCTTTACACTGCGGACGTTACCGACACAGTGCAAAAATCGGCTGTGTAAATAACCCAAAAATGATCTCTTGCGTTGAAACTTTTCTCTATATTTTTCTTTTCCAGCTTGTTTGCGAGCTGGTATTTATGGGAAGGGACTGCATAGCAGAAGGTATATGGGTTTCCATATACCCTCTGCCGCAATACCCGATTCCTTCAGTTAGATTACTCTACGTATGCCCATTTCCAGTCGACGTCTCCCAGACCGCCAATGACAACGCCTTTGACGTTTTCTTTCTGTACCCAAGAGTTGGTATAGAAGTAAATTGGCATGATCGGCATTTCGTCCATCAAGATTTGCTCGGCATCTGCGAGAATTTTCTTACGCTTCTCCGGATCAGCTTCCAGAGCAGATTGGTTCAGGAGCTCTTTGAACTTCGGATTTTCCCAACGCGTATCGTTGTTTCCACCCAGTTTGTCCTTGTACAGCTCCAGGAAGTTGATTGGATCGTTAAAGTCGCCCAACCAGCCCATACGGCCTACTTGGAAGTTACCCGCATGCATGTCTTCCAGGTACACTTTCCACTCTTTGTTTTCCAGCTTCACTTCTACTCCGAGGTTTTTCTTCCATTGGTCTTGGATCGCTTCCGCAATCTTTTTGTGACCTTCGGAAGTGTTGTACGACAAGGTAATTGGCGGCAGCTTTGTCAGGCCTTTTTCTTTCATGCCTTCTTCCAAAAGCTTTTTCGCTGTTTCCAGGTCGTTGTCCTTGAAGTAGCCGTTCGGGTTCAGGACCATGGATGGCGGTACTGCCCCTGTTGCCGGGATTTGTCCGGTTTGCAGAATATTGTCAATCAGGGCTTGGCGGTTAATCGAGTAAGCAAAAGCTTTCCGAATCTTCACATTATCGAACGGAGGTTTTTCCACGTTGAACTTGTACCAGTACGTACCCGCGATTGGCTGGGTCGTAATTTTGCCTTGCTCCTTCAGCGCAGGAATCGCATCTGTCGGCAGCGCGCTCATTGGAGCACCCGCCCAATCCAGTTCTCCGTTTTCAAACATGGACAATTCGGTGTTCTCGTCCTCTACCATGGAGAACTCGATGCGATCGAGCTTCACGGCATCCTTGTCCCAATAGTTTTCGTTTTTCACGAGCACGAGCTTGCTTTTGTGCTCCCAGGATTCCATTTTGAACGGGCCGTTGCCCACGTGGGTTTTCGCTTCGCCAGCCCACTTCTCGTTGGCTTCGATCACTTTTTTGTTAACAGGGAAGTAGGTTGGGAAAGCAGTCAGCTCCAGGAAGAATGGAGTCGGATTTTCAAGCTTTACTTCCAAAGTCTTGTCATCCAGTGCCTTCACACCAACATCATCAAGCTTAGCTTCGTTTTTGTTCGCTTTTTCACCGTTCTTAATGTAGTAGAGCTGATAAGCGTAGTTTGCTCCGGTTTTCGGATCGAGTGCCCGCTTCCAGGCGTACTCGAAGTCGTGCGCTGTTACCGGATCGCCATTGCTCCATTTTGCGTCGCGAATGGTGAACTTGTAGGTCAGCATGTCTTCAGAGACTTCCACTTTCTCGGCAGCCGCCTCATGAGGCTTTCCGTCTTCTCCGATGCGGGTGAGACCGTCAAAGGTAGCGCGGATAATCGCTGCGGAAGTAGTGTCTTCCGAAAGGCCAGGGTCAGCCGTAGGTGGCTCAGAGTGCAGGTTCAGTTTCAGAACTTGTGGTTTTTTCTCTGCCTCTGGTGTTGCCGCAGGCTGTTCGGTGCTCGAATTGTTTGACGGTTGTGCTGGAGTGGAAGCTTGCTGGCCACCGCAACCGGCCAATGCCGTACCCAAAACTGCAATCGAGCTTACAAGTGCAAATACATTCTTTTTCAACGCAATAACCCCCCGTACGTTTTCTTTTTTGTCTTTTTTCAGAAAATAAAGGACGAAAAAAACGAACATGGCCCGAAGCTTGCTGACTTCGGCTAGAAGGCATCAACCCCTTTCACTGCAGGGTCACCTCGTCATCGTGAACGATAGAGAAGGAATCTTTGTACTGCTTCAGTTCCAACGAAACATCCGCGCCTACAATCCCTTCAATTTGAGAGAGTCGTTCATTGACGAAAGTGATCAGCTCGTCATTGCTATGGAAACACGCTTGGATAATCAAGTCGTGCTTACCGCTAAATGCCCCCACAAACCGGACTGCAGAGAATTTGCTCAACTCTTCTGCCACATTTTTCTGTGAACCGAGTTTGGTGGTCAACCCGATGATTGCTTGTACTTTCAGCCCAAGCTTTGCCGGGTCGGGATGAATAACGAATTGAAAAACTCCATCTTGCAACAGACGGGTAATGCGAGATCGAATGGTTCCCTCGCTCACGCCAAGTTGATGCGCGATTTCTGTGTACGGGATTCGTCCGTCTTCCTGGAGGATTTGCAGAATCTGCTTGTCAACATGGTCCAGCTTTCTCATAAATACGTTTTTCCGGGAACCTCCATCCTTTTTTTACGAAATTCGAAAAAATCTTTAATAATTTGTCTGTTACATTAAAAGTAATCTGAAATGATAGCGGTGTCAACGAAATTTGACAAGTAGAATTATAAAACATTATAAAGTGTAGCCGAACAGTAAAAATTTTTTTATATTATCAAACAAGCACTTCCTATCTCATATTGAAAAGGAAAATGACAATTTAATCAACTATATTTTCTCGAAAAACTGTATTTTTACACACAGAAAGAGTGTGCGCACCCCAGGCAGGCACACTCTTTCCTTTGTTGATCCTTCAAGAAAAAGGCGCGATTTACGCCTCGATGATTTTATAAATCAGCGGCTGGGCGGACGGAATTGTTGTCGAAATAGAGAAGGCATTCCGCAATTCTTCCAGCGCGCTTTGCAAAAGCTGCTCGTCGTTGGCGTGGATCGTCATCAGCGCCTCGCCGGCCCGGACTTCGTCTCCCCGCTTTTTGTGCAGCACGAAGCCTACCGCCAGATCGATCGGCATTTCCTTCGTCAGACGGCCAGCTCCCAGGACGACAGAGGCATGCCCTACCGCTTCGGCGTCAATCGCCTCCACATAGCCATCCTGCTCTGCGACAACCTGATGAATGATTTTCGCCTGCGGCAAACGGGATAGGTCGTACACGTCCTGTTTGTCGCCGCCTTGCGCTTCCACCATCTCGGCCAGCTTGTCCACGGCTTTGCCGCTCGTCATCAGTTCCTCCAGCTTGACGCGGCCTTCCTCAACAGTGGAAACGAGTCCACCCAAAACAAGCATGCGCGAGCCAATCGAGAGGGCAAGCTCGGTCAAATCTTTTGGCCCTCTGCCAGCCAGCGTCTCTACGGCTTCTTTCACTTCCAGCGCATTGCCCACGGCAAAGCCGAGCGGCTGGTTCATGTCGCTGATGACCGCCACCGTTTTGCGTCCGACCTGGCTGCCGATTGCGACCATCGCGTTTGCCAGCGTTTCCGCTTCTTCCAGGCTTTTCATGAACGCACCCTTGCCGACTTTTACGTCGAGCAGGATGGCGTCAGCGCCCGCCGCAATCTTTTTGGACATGATCGAGCTTGCGATCAGCGGAACCGCTTCTACGGTCGCTGTCACGTCACGCAGCGCGTACAGTTTTTTGTCTGCCGGAGTCAGGTTGCCGGACTGCCCGATGACGGACACGCCAATATCGCGCACCTGCTGCAAAAACTGCTCGCGTGTGCGCTCTACCTGAAAGCCGCTAAACGACTCCAGCTTGTCGATCGTTCCTCCCGAGTAGCCCAGGCCGCGGCCCGACATTTTCGCTACGGGAATGCCTGCTGCTGCCACCAGAGGGGCGACGACAAGCGTCGTCTTGTCGCCTACTCCCCCCGTGCTGTGCTTGTCCACCTTGATGCCTGCCAGCGAGGACAAGTCGAGCTGTTCGCCCGAGCCTGCCATAGCCAGTGTCAAATCTGCTGTCTCGCGCGCTGTCATGCCGCGGAAAAAAACCGCCATCGCCCAGGCGGACATCTGGTAGTCAGGAATGGTTCCGTCTGTATATCCGTCTACGAGAAACTGTATTTCCTCGGTTGTCAGCTCGCCGCCGTCACGCTTTTTGGCAATCATATCGACCATCCGCATAGAAAATCCCCTCCGCCTTGTTCTTTACAGTTTGGCTACGATGCCGTTGACCAATGCCAGGAACTGCGTTTTTACTTTTTCGGTCGTCTCCATTACTTCATCGTGCGAAAGCGGCTGTTCGAGAATGCCTGCTGCCATGTTGCTGATGCACGAAATGCCCAGCACTTTTACTTTCATGTGGCGCGCGACGATCACTTCCGGAACAGTCGACATCCCTACGGCATCTCCGCCGAGCAGACGGAGCATGCGGATTTCCGCCGGCGTCTCGTAGCTTGGGCCAAGCAATCCTACGTACACGCCTTCGCGCAGCTTGATGCCTTGCTCGGACGCTACTTGATGCGCCAGTTGGCGCAGCTCTTTGGAGTACGCTTCGGACATGTCAGGGAAACGCGCGCCCAGCTCGTCGTCGTTTGGCCCGATCAGCGGGTTGCGGAAAGTCATGTTGATATGGTCGGAAATCAGCATCAGATCGCCCGGATCGTAACCTTCGTTAATGCCGCCCGCCGCATTGGTCACGATGATCGTCTCCACGCCCAAAAGCTTCATCACGCGGATCGGGAAAACGACTGCATCCAGCCCGTGGCCTTCGTAGAAGTGGAAACGGCCTTGCATCGCCACTACTTGTTTGCCTTGCAGCTTGCCGATGACGAGCTGCCCTTTGTGTCCGACTACCGTGGACACGGTGAAGCCCGGAATTTCGTGGTACGGAATGACGACCGGATTTTCGATCTCATCGGCCAAAACGCCCAGCCCGGAACCCAATACCAGCCCGATCGTCGGCTTTTCCGCCAGTTTTGGTTCGATAAACGCTACTGCTTCTTGCAAATTTGCCATATGTGAACACTCCTCTTCGGTTACGTTTCTTCTATATAAATATTTATAATCACTTAACCTTTATACACGATTCAGGAAGCTTTTTCCGATTGCCGGAGCGGCCACGCCAAAATTGTCCGCAATCGTCGCGCCGAGATCGGCAAATGTTTCGCGAATGCCCAAGTTTTCCCCTGTGCGTATGCCTTTGTGGTACACCAGGAGCGGAACGTATTCGCGCGTATGGTCGGTTCCGTGGTGGACCGGATCGTTGCCGTGGTCAGCGGTAATCACGAGCAGGTCGTTTTCTCGCATGGCGGCCAAAATTTCCGGAATGCGGGCATCGAACTCCATCAGCGCCTGGCCGTACCCTTCCGGATCGCGGCGATGTCCGAACTTCGCATCAAAGTCGACGAGGTTGACGAACGACAGACCTGTAAACGACTGCTTCATCGTGCCGATCAATTGGTCTACGCCATCCATGTTATCTTTGGTTCGGATCGACTGCGTGATTCCTTCCTCGGCATAAATGTCGCTGATTTTACCGATCGCGATCGAGGTCAGTCCGGCATCCTGCAAACGGTTCATCACGGTCGGCTCGAACGGCTTGACGGAGTAGTCATGGCGATTGGCGGTGCGTGTGAAGTTGCCCGGCTCTCCGACAAACGGTCTGGCGATCACGCGCGTCACGGCAAACTCATCCCGCAAAGTAAGCTCGCGCGCCACCTGGCAAATGCGATACAGCTCCTCCAACGGCACGATTTCCTCGTGGGCAGCCACCTGGAAAACGCTATCAGCAGACGTGTACACAATGACAGCCCCTGTTTTCATGTGCTCTTCGCCCAGCTCGTCGAGAATATCCGTACCGGAAGCGACTTTGTTTCCAAGCACCTTCCGCCCGATGCGCTGTTCAAATTCCGCGATCAGCTCGGCTGGAAAACCGTCCGGATACGTCCGAAACGGCGTTGCGACGTGCAAGCCCATAATCTCCCAGTGGCCTGTCGTCGTATCTTTTCCCATGGAAATTTCCTGCATTTTCCCATAGTGGGCGGCTGGAGCTTCCGCAGCAGGGACGCCTTTTAGCGGGGCAATATTTCCGAGCCCGAGCTTTTGCAGGTTCGGCAAAGCAAAGCCTGCGACGCGCTCCGCGATATGGCCGAGAGTGTTGGCTCCTTCATCGCGGAATTTGGGAGCATCTGGCTGTTCGCCGATTCCCACGCTATCCATAACGATCAGAAATACACGTGAATAACGCAATGTTAACGCCTCCAGTTCAAAAAATGGATAAAGTTTCATCCCAGGTCGTCAGACGTCTGACCTGATGGAGATAAGCTTGCTCCGCCTCGGACTCGGGCGGAGTCATCTGTGTTTCTTTTGTCTAGCGTTGTCGGGGGTATCTTCATCGTATCCCAAGCCGCATCGGCATTACGCTCGCGGATGCGTTTTGGCATAAATGTCCTTGATCCTCGTCCGGGTCACATGCGTGTAGATTTGTGTCGTGGAAATATCCGCATGCCCGAGCATCTCCTGTACCGAGCGCAAGTCCGCCCCGTTTTCCAACAGGTGGGTGGCAAAAGAATGACGCAAGGTATGCGGCGTAATCTCCGCCCGGATATTCGCTTTCGCGGCATAGCGCTTGATAATTTTCCAAAAGCCCTGACGCGTGATCTGCTTGCCCAAATGATTGAGAAACAAGGCTGACTCGCCCGTCCCCTTCACCAGCTTGGGACGTCCTGCCTGCAAATAGTGCCGGACCATCTGAATGGCGACGGAGCCAAGCGGAATAATCCGTTCCTTGGAGCCTTTTCCCATGCATTTGACAAAGCCCATATCCAGATTGACATCCGCTTTGTCCAGATTGACCAGCTCAGAGACGCGGATGCCTGTCGCATACAGCAGTTCCAGCATCGCCTTGTCCCGCAGCCCGGCCGGGTGATTGACAGGGGGACTGTCCAGAAGCCGCTCCACTTCGTCAACCGAGAGCACTTTTGGCAAGCGCTTTTCGATTTTGGGCGTCTCCAGGTGGATCGAAGGATCTTTGTCGATGATTTTGTCCCGAACGAGAAACTGGTAGAAAGCGCGAATGGATGCCATATTGCGCGAAAGCGTCGCGGTTGCCCGCCCCTTTTCCCGCAGGACGAGCAAGTAGCCGATGATGTGCGTCCGCGTTGATTCCTCGATCCGGGTCACGCCCTGCTCGTGCAAATACGAGGTATAGGCGACCATGTCCCGCTGATACGATTCCAGGGTGTTGCGCGATAGCCCCTTTTCCACAGCGAGGAAATGGATAAATAGATCAATCAGACTGTCCATGAAGCTGTCCCCTTCAGGTGATAAGTATCCTGTATTGCTTTCCACATCGAGTAAAAATCTCCTGCTGCCCGCACACAAAAAAGTGCATTTACTCTCCCGTCAAATAAAACAACTGCAACCGCGCGAGGTAGCCGTCCAGGTCCTGTGTTTGCGGGGAATTAATCAGTTTCACGACCTTCACGGCATTCCCGTGCGGCTCGTGGTATGGGTCGGCCGGCAGCAATTTTTCCGCAAGCAACGTGATGATACCGTAAGAGAGCAATGAGCACGTCACGAATAACAGCAAAAAGCGAAGCGCCTCCATCATCCGGCGATACGGGAACCCCATCTGTCCACCTCCCTGCTCTCTTCATATGTATGCACTTGTCTCTTCGCCCATGCGGCTCTACAGCGGAAGCTCCTGCAGCACATCGTCGAGCGGCGTGTACGGCAAGTTCAACGAACGGGCGACAGCCTCGTAAACGATATGTCCGTTTAGCACGTTGACCCCGCGCGCCAAGGCCCGATGCTGGGAAATCGCCGCCCGATACTCTTTGTTGGCGAGCAAAAGCCCGTACGGCAGCGTCACGTTGGACAACGCAATCGTCGAGGTGCGCGGTACCGCCCCTGGCATGTTGGCCACCGAATAGTGGACGACGCCATGCCGGACATACGTCGGGTCGCTGTGGGTGGATATGCGGTCGACCGTCTCGATGGAGCCGCCCTGATCGATTGCCACGTCGACAATGACCGAGCCAGGCGACATCGTCTTGACCATCTCCTCCGTGACCAGCCGCGGAGCGCGGGCGCCGGGAATGAGCACGGCTCCAATCAGTAAATCCGCGTCTTTTACCGCTTCGGCGATGTTGTAGGAGTTGGACATCAGCGTCTGCAGCCTGCCGCCAAACATTTCATCCAGTTCGCGCAGCCGGTTGGCGTTAATGTCGAGCAAAGTGACATTGGCCCCAAGCCCGATCGCCATTCGCGCCGCATTCGTCCCGACGATGCCCCCGCCTACAATGACGACGCGCCCAGGCAAAACACCGGGGACCCCGCCCAAAAGGACGCCTTTTCCGCCGTGTGGCTTCTCTAGAAACTGCGCCCCGATCTGAACGGACATCCTCCCCGCCACTTCGCTCATCGGCATGAGCAGCGGCAGTGCCCCGCTGTCGGTCTGGATCGTCTCGTAGGCGATTGCCACCACTTTTTTCGCCCGCAACTGCTCGGTCAGCTCCCGCTCCGGCGCGAGGTGCAGATACGTAAACAGAATCAGGTTTTCCCGGAAGTACGGGTACTCGTCAGGCAGCGGCTCCTTGACCTTGCAGATCATGTCGGCGTTTTTCCACACTTCCTCTGCCGACGGCTGAATTTCCGCCCCTGCTGCGGCATAGTCTTCATCGGTAAAGCCGGAGCCTACTCCCGCCTGCGTCTCTACCAGCACGCGGTGTCCTGCTTGCCTGTAGGAGCTGGCGCCAGCAGGAGTAAGCCCGACGCGGTTTTCGTTATTTTTGATCTCTTTCGGTACGCCAATAATCAAAAGCCATCTCGCCTCCTGTCTCCATGTACTGTTTTAGGATGCCACAGGAAAACGTCGGCCATTACAAAAGCGCCGAAAGAGAAAAGAAAAAAACTTCTCCGTTCCCAGAGAAGTTGGCTTATTTGAAGTCCTCCACGTTTACTTTGTCAATGCAGCGACCGCAAATCCCGTAAAAGGTAAGACGGTGGTCGGTAATAGCAAAGTTGTAAACATTCTTGACCTTTTCTTCTGCACTGACAAGCAAGTCTTCAAAAATCTCGTCCACAGTGCCGCAGTTGAGGCAAATGAGGTGATGGTGGTGGTAAGCCGCATTGTCATCGCGAAGGTCGTATCTGGCTACCCCATCGCCGAAGTTCATTTTATGAAGGATTTTCAAGTCGCTCAAAAGCTCAAGAGTTCTGTATACAGTCGCAAGCCCGATTTCCGGCGCTTTATCCTTCACCAGCAAATAAACATCTTCCGCACTCAAGTGATCTTCTTCATTTTCCAGCAAGACGCGAACAGTGGCTTCACGCTGTGGTGTCAGCTTGTAGTTTTGTGAATGCAACTGTTGCTTGATCTTCTCTAATTTTTCTTCCAACATTAATGCCCCTCCCCGCTCGCATGAAACCTGTTCCTATTATAGTAGAGGGGCGTCGAATAAGTCAAATGCATGAGTTCTTACCTGATAATTATTCTTAATTGAGCACGAGCTGCATCAGTCTCGGCGACACAAACGTCTCGAACAGAGCGGCCAGCGTCAGCACGCCCAGCATGGAAATGACCAGCACGGTATAGCCCATGAAATGCGGGGCAATGACATCGCGCTTGCTCAACAGCCGGGTCTGGATCAGCCGGAGAGAAAAAGAAATTCCGCTCACGCCGATGATGAACAGAGCCGGAACGACGAGCAAATTTTGCGGGAGTACGCCGAGCATGGCGAACGTCACGCCTTTCCACTGCAACTGGCTGACTAAAAAGCCGACGGTAAATCCGACGACGACTCCTTTGAGAAACAGCATCAGCAAAATCATCGGCAGGCCGATAATGGATAAGCCCAGCACCCACATGATCGCGACCGTTTTCGCATAATGCCCGAACGACTGCTGAAAATGGGCGCTCGTCTCCGGGATGCCGCTCGTGCTCAGGCTGTTAAAAAAATATTGCAGAAAACCGTACAGCTCCTGCTTTTGCGAAAGTGGCAGCGAGTTGACGAGCACGGCACCGAAAATAATCCCCATGGCAAACAGGACAATCGTAAACCAATAGAGCGACTGATGTTCTCTCATATAGGATTGGATAGTTTGTCCGACTCGTGAACGCACGGTTCGTCCCCTCCCGCTTCGCTGATTACTGTACAGCTTATGCGCCGGAGACGGGGGCTATGACAGTTAGGACAAGATCACCTTTCCGTAAGTTCCCGCGCCGCCTTTTTGCACGTTCAAACAACCTGCTCTGCCTGCCACGATCAGCTTGGCAATTTTTTCGCCGACGACATGTGCCAGTTCTTCCTCTGTCGCTCGGTGCACGACATTCATCTGCGTGCCAAACGCGTGATACAGCTTGGCGAGCAGCTTCGGCCCGACTCCCGGGATAAACTCGAGCGGAAACTGCTCGATATAAGGCGGGCGAAACGCAGGGTGCGCTCCGGCTTCCCGGTCTGCCAGATCGTCGATGCGCGCAGCCACGCCGCGCACGATCCGCTTGTGTCCGCACTCGGGACATCTCCCTTTTGCGTCTGCTGGCAAAAGCGACTGGCAGCCCTGGCAAGCGGTTTGGTGGTATTTGCCCAGTTGCGGATGCAGGCCGTAATTCACCGTCACCCCTCTGCCGCCCTCGCGGCGAATCGCTTTTGCCCACTCGGCGAACGAACGCGCTTCCATCGCGATGCTTTGATACTCTCGGCCGATTTTGCCGAGGGAGTGCGCATCGGAATTGGTGAGAAACGTTTTGGCGTGCAGCTCGGACAGCCGATCCGCCATGTCCGTATTCGCGCTCAGCCCAAGCTCTACAGCGTAGATGCGGGACGGGTCGAGCACATCCGCCAGCCGATCTGTACAGCTTCCGTACAGCCCTTTGTGCGGGGTGAAAATGTGCGCCGGAATGAGCATCCCGCCCAACTGTTCCACGGCATCCTGCAGCTCGCCAATCCGGGCAGCCACGCGCTGGGAGCTGAGCTGGACATTTTTGCAGCGCTCGGCAAGCCAGCGGGTCCATTGCTGCATGTTAGCCAGCCTCGGCAAGTAGACGAGGAAGTGAGCCGCTCCCCGCCCCGGCTCCTTGATTTCCAGCTCGCAGCCGAGAATCAGCATCGTCCCTTTGTATAAAATCCCTCCGTCCGCATGCTCCGTCGCCGCTCCCGCCTCCAACAGAGACATTAGCTCGTCCTGCACCTCCGGCGAATGCGCGTCGATAATCCCGATGACATCCATTCCCTTTTTTTCCGAAGCTTCCTCCAAAATTTTCGTCAAGGTCATCTGGCGCGACGCGGTAATTTTCACGGGCTTTCCGGTCCACGTTCCGCCTATGTGGATGTGCATGTCGCAAAAATAAGTCTGCATTACCCGTTCAACTGCTTTCGGAGCAGCATGTTCTCCCAGGCAAACAGCGCCACTACCGTTTTCGCATCGCGAATCTCCCCGCTGCGGTGCAAGGCGTGCGCTTCCTCCAGTGTCAGCTCAAGCGCGTCCACGAACTCATCCTCGTCCGGCTTGCTCTCGCCTTTTTTCAGCCCTGTCGCGACAAACACATGCAAAATCTCGTCGGCAAAGCCTGGCGAGGTGTAAAACGAGCTGAGCGGCTCGTAGTGGCTCGCCACATAGCCTGTCTCTTCTTCCAATTCGCGCTTGGCGCAAGTCAGTGGCTCTTCTCCCGGCTCCAGCTTGCCTGCGGGAATCTCGACAATCGTCTGCTCCAGCGGCTTGCGAAATTGCCGCACCGCCACCAGCTTGTTGTCATCCGTCAGCGCCATGACGGCAACCGCTCCCGGGTGATTGACGATCTCCCGCTTCGCTGTATGTCCGTTTGGCAAAAGCACCTCGTCGACCTTCAGACTGATAATCCGTCCCTCGTAAATCGGCTGGCTGGCAATCGTTTTTTCGTACAAGTGGTCTTGCTTGCTCACATTCATCATCCTTTTTTTCAGCTTGGTCGTTCTAATTCGATTCCTCGCTCCATAAGTTGGGAGCATAAAGCTTGTCCACACTCATTGTATCGGAGGAGATTGTGAATGAAAACCTATGTCAGCGAAAAGCAATTGCGGATGGTTGGAAAAGCATGGGAAATCAAGGCCGCTCTCCGCTCCTGGTCAAATAAAGAGCTAACGCTTCAAGAGTATTTGACGAAGCGGACAAACGCTGCTCGCCGCTGAGCGCCTCCGCCGGATACGACAGGCTTTTCCCCAAAAGATCGGCGGCCAAAACAGCCGTCTGAAACGGAACCGGGTCCTCTTGCCAGCTTCTGCCCATTGTGGAAAAGGACAAGCCGTAGCCTTTTTCCAGCGCATCGAGGCGCGCGACAGACGGCGCTGGTCCATATGCCAGCCTGTGTCCGGCCCGGCTGTCTGTAATCGCTGCGAGCTGCTCTTCGATAATCGCATCGCGCTCGTCGCCAAGCCGCGGCAACGTCACCAGCACGGGGCAGAGGGCAAATCTGCCGAGGATCGCAGTCGTATGATGGCTGATGCCGTAATGGCGGCTGCGCTGGTCGGCAAAGCTGATGCGCGGAATAAAAAAAGGCGTGCCTCCCAGTGCCGACACGGCATGAATCACTTCTGCCAACTGGACGCCGGAAAAACCGTAGGAAGTGCCCGTTCCCGCAACGCCCGGGCCAAGCATGCAGACGATGACATCGGCCCGCTCCACATGGCGCGCGGCCAGCAAACCGCTATGAATCGTCACCGCCTCGCGATCGCCGCCCCACGCATGTCCCGTCGTAATCGTCGCCGTCAAGTTGCCCGACCGGGACAACTGTTGGACGTGACGGCTAAGCGCAATCGGCAGCGAAGCCGCATCGGGCATGACATAGACTAACCGCAGTTGCGGATCGTTTTCTTTGAGCGCAAGTATTGCCGGCGGCAGCAGGCTGTGCAGCTCGCCGATGAGCACAGGCGTACCGTCCAGCGACAGGTCCGGCTGCCGAAACAAGTCGTGAAAAGGGCTGGCCTGTTCTTCGACCGCATCCACTGCCAACTGCCAGGGCGAATAGCGCATTTTCATAATATGTCCCCATTTGCTCGGCATGACGTCGCGGCTTGCCTCTTCCCCAGTCTTGCCGACGACCAGATGAAACCCGCCCGTCCCGAGTTGCAGGCGCAGCGCCGTCGTATTGAGCAGGAGCGTATCGCCGATGCGGTAGTCCTCCTGGGCAAACGAAAGTGCCTTCTGCGGGCCAGCTTCCTCCCCGGCGCAAGCAGCCAACTCGACCTCCAGCACTTGCATTCCCGCGTGCTTTTCTCCTATACGAATGACCGTGCCCGTCACCAGATACAGCATGCTCCTCCCCCTCGTCCCGCTCCTTCCTACAGTCTATGACAGACAACGTTTGTCCCAATCATCCATTCGCAAAAAAGCAAAAAGCGGAACCCCCATCGGGATTCCGCCAGCCTGTTCCTACTGTTCTTGTACTTCTGCGATGATAGCGAGCACCAGCTCGGCTGCTTTGTTCAGTTCAGCGATTGGCATGCGCTCGTTTTTCGTATGAATTTCCTCGTAGCCGATGGCAAAGTTCACGCTCGGGATGTTGTAGCCGTTGAACACGTTGCCGTCGCTGCCGCCGCCGCTTGCGACAAGCTCCGGATTGCGGTCAATGCGCTTGACTGCGCCGATCGCTTTTTGCACGACTGGCGTTTCTTCATTGAATTTGTAGCCGTGGTACATGAAGATGACGTTGTTCTCGCAAGTAGCGCCCATCTCGGCTGCCGCTTCCTCGAACGCTGTCGTCATTTTCTTCACTTGCGCTTCCAACTTGTCCATCACGAGACTGCGCGCTTCGGACCAGATTTCCACGTAATCGCTGACGATGTTGTACGCCTTGCCGCCTTCGAAACGCCCGATATTCGCGGTGGTATCCGCGTCGATGCGTCCCAGCGGCATGCGGGAAATCGCCTTGCTAGCAACGGTGATCGCGCTGATTCCATCCTCTGGGTTGACGCCAGCGTGAGCGGCTTTCCCATGGATTTTGGTGACGATACGGTACTGACCCGCACCTGCCACCGTAATTTTGCCGACAGGGCCTTCAGAGTCGAGAATGAAGCCCATCTCCGCCTTGAGCAAGCTTGCGTCCAACGCGCGGGAACCGACCAGACCGGATTCTTCCCCTACGGTCAAGACAACCTGGATCGTTGGATGGGGCAAGTTTTGTTCCTTCAGCGTGCGAATGCCTTCAAAAATAGCAGCAATCCCCGCCTTGTCATCCGCTCCGAGAATGGTCGTACCGTCAGAGTAGATGTAGCCATCGCGGATTTGCGGCTTGATGCCGTTACCTGGCACAACGGTATCCATGTGGCTGCTGAACAAAATCGCCGGACCGTTTCCTGTGCCTTCCAAGGTCGCAATCAAGTTGTTGGCGCCATGGCCTGTCTTCGCTGCTGCGTCATCCTCTTCGACCGTAAAGCCCATCTCGATCAGCTTTTGTTTCAGCACCTTGTGGATGGCTGCCTCGTTTTTCGTTTCGCTGTCAATCTGCACGAGCTCCAGAAACTCGTTTAGCAAACGTTCTTCGTTGATCGCACTCACACTCGTTACCTCCCGATTACTTGCCCGATTTTGGTACATATTCACAAGTTCCAGTATACCGCAAAAAAATTTTTTCTACTACGAAATCGCTCGCGATTCTTTTACGCTTTTGGATACTGGCACAGCTCGTACAGGACGCCGCCCGTTGCCTTCGGATGCAAAAATCCGATCAGAGCGTCGTGCGCACCGGCTTTCGGCACTTCGTGAATGAGCGCCACTCCCTGCTCCTTCAACTGCTGCAATCGGCTTGCCACGTCATCTACGTCGAATGCGATATGGTGCACCCCTTCGCCCCGCTTTTCGATGAACTTGGCAATCGGGCTGTCCGCCGAAAGCGGTTCCAACAGTTCGATCCGGCTTTCTCCGATCGCCAAAAACGCTACGTTTACTTGCTCACTCTCGACTTTTTCCGTCCCAACCAATGTCAAGCCCAACTGCTCGGTGTAAAAAGGGAGCGACTGCTCCAGACTTTTTACCGCAATTCCGATATGGGCAATCTTGTTTGGTGCGCTCACAGCCATCATCCTTTTCGCAAATGGTTGTCTCTTCGGCTACATTTCGGTACAATCCTGTTGAGGTCACGCATTCGTGTTAAAGCTAAAAAAACAATCAAGGTTGTTCTCTTTTCATTCTAGCATAGCTAGAGTCGAAATTACCTGATATTTTCCTCTCATTTGGTCATTTTCCGATCTGAAAGGAGGTTTTTCCACCGTGAAATTTCAGTCGCTGTTTGCGAAAATCCTAATTGGCTTGCTGATTCTCTCCCTCGTTGTGCCTACGTTTTTTTACTACCTGTAAA
Source organism: Brevibacillus sp. NSP2.1 (assembly GCF_000470975.2). Classification (NCBI taxonomy): domain Bacteria; kingdom Bacillati; phylum Bacillota; class Bacilli; order Caryophanales; family Paenibacillaceae; genus Brevibacillus; species Brevibacillus sp. NSP2.1. The sequence goes on from NZ_CP048274.1 coordinate 3,323,615, forward strand.
CGCCTGCGGGTACGCCAAAAACCCCCTGCCGCAGCCAACATGCTGCGCAGGGGGTTTTTCCGTTCTACAGTAATGCTTGCCTGTTTTTACTTGTAAACGAAGACGCTGGATGTCTTCGCATCCCAGCCTACTTTGTAGCCGAGGTTGTCGGTTACGGTGCGAACCGGGATCATTGGCATTCCATTTTTCAGCACGACAGGCGTAGGCAGGGTGATTTCCTGGTTGCCCACTCTTGCTTTGTTGGAGCCAACGGTGAACTTCATCACTTTTGTTCCGCTGATGATCGCCACAGTGGAATTGTTCCATTGGGTGGTCAGCGCGAGCGCTTCCTTGAAGAATTGCGCTGGTACCATTGTCGTATTGCCGTTTGCGATATAAGGCGCTACTTGCAATGGATAGGTTTTACCGTGCAAGGTGAAGTTCGCTGTATTCACCTTGAACAGCGCTGCATTCGTCGGCACGGTCACGGCTGGCTGTTGCGGCTGTGGTGTCGGCTGCGGCGCTGGTTGAGCCGGAGCTGGCATTCCGACGCCTACTGCGCGCGCAAACAGCAATCCTTTTTCTTCAGACGTAAAGACGCTGATGCTGTATGTGTTTTTCACAGCAGGGTTTACGATGTTGGCAGCAGCATTGATGCTGATGTTTGCCGCTGTCGCTGCCGGAATGTCTTGCGAAGGGTAAATCAGCACGTTTTGGCCGCGCACCGCTACGTAGTTGGCGGCTACGCCGTTCACGGTTACGTTTGCCGGAGCGATGTACGCCGGAACCTTGTAACCTGCCGGGAACACAAGCTCCACGAAGTCGCGCTGCTTCACAAGTCCTACGCCGAGACCTTTGATCGCCACATTGACACCTGTCGGCTTGCCAAGCGCTGTCGAGGTCAGCGCGATGGTCGCTGTGCTGTTATTCACCGTGTTGTTCGGTGTTGGTGTCGGAGTAGGTGTTGGCGCCGGGTTCGGTGTCGGATTGACAACAGAACCGCCAATCGTGAACGACTTGGACTCCAAAGTCCGGCCAGCGGCTGTCGCCTTCAAGGTGTAGCTGCCCGCTGTTTTCGGGTTGGTGATCCAGGCAGAGAAGGAAACGACTACTTTTACTTCGCTGGTGGCAGAGAAGTTGGACGGAGCCGTAATGTACACCTTGTTGCCGGAAGCGCTGACTCGCTTGGCCGTTTTGCCGTTCAAGGTAAAATCAGAGGCAGACAGAATGCCTGGAACCATATCGGCAGACGGGAATTCCAGAACGAGCTCTTCGTCCGCTTTCAACTGTTTGCTGCCGAAGTCGGCGTCAAAGGTGTAGCTGGAACGCGCTCCCGCAGACGGGTCGGACAGGTTGACCGTAAAGCTGTTGGTCGCTGTGCTGGTGCTGGAACCGGATTTGGTGATTTCGAACTGTTCAGATTCGTATGTAACACCATCGTATTTGACTTTGTACGTGTATTTGCTGCCAGCGCTAGGGTTTTCGATGCCAGCAGACTTGCTGAATTCGAGGGTGATGTAATCATCGCCGGCAACGGAGCTTGGAACCTTGATTTCCACCTCGTCATCTTTTACGCTGACGGTTTTCACCGAGTAGCCGTTCAACTTGACATCGCCCGCGTCGATTTTGGACGGCAGCATGTCTTCATCCGGGAAAATGACGGTGATGTACTCGTTGGTTTCCAGCTCGTCGCTGCCTTTCAGCGAGATTTTGCCCAGCTTGACGCTTGTCGCTTCGCCCGCTGCCTTGCTGCTGAGCGATACGGAGTAGTCCTTGCTGGAGCTGGAACTGCTGGAGCTGCTTTTGATCGTGACTTCGCCGTATTCTTCATCTTCGCTGCTGGTTGATACATATACGTCATAAGTTCCCTTGTCTTCCGGGTTTGTAATGCCGTCTTCGATCGTAATAGTAACCTTGTCGCCCTCTTCAAGATCTTCGTTCAATGTAATGATGACTTTTTTGCCGCTTGCTTTTGCGCTTTTGACTTTGAAGCTTGCATCTATATCGCTTGAACTGATGCTTTTGCTCACGGTATATTCGGAATCAAACTCAATCGTAATGGTATCTCCCTTGGTCAGATCCTCTTCCAACGTAAAGCTGATGTCGTAAGAGCTATCCTTGTCAGCCCCATCGTTGTCCGCTTTGACGCTCACTTTTTTCAAAGCATGGGCTTCTTGCGGTACAGCGACAAAAGGTGTAGCGGCCAGCGCTGATGCCAGCACTATTGGCAGTGCTTTTTTACTCTTCTTCATGTTTTTCCTCCCACATTTACCTATAATCTGGAAATCATTCTCTAGCAGGTCGCTACCAGTCTACCATAAATGATATCTGGAGGGAATCTCTTCTAAGGAAGATAAGAGACTCCTTGGCTACTATTGCTAAGACGCATTCACCCGGGAAAAAGTTACATGTAAAAATCGTTCATCGGAAAATTTTTTTGCTGGCGAATGCCCCTCTCTTCGGCAGCCATAAAAAAACCAGGCCGGACCCGACCTGGTTGGCGTTGCTCGCTTTTTGGCGAGCGATCAGTACAGCTTCGTATCCGGGCCGATGCTCTCCAGCTTTTGCTTGACGCTTTGCAGGAAGCGTCCGCAAATGAGTCCATCGAGCACGCGGTGATCCAAAGACATGCACAGGTTCACCATGGAACGCACGGCGATCATGTCGTTGATGACGACCGGACGCTTCACGATTGATTCCACGCTGAGAATTGCCGCTTGCGGCGAATTGATGATCGGCTGCGACAAAACGGAGCCAAACGAGCCAGTGTTGTTGACGGTAAACGTACCGCCCGTCATGTCGTCCATCGTCAGCTTGCCGGCGCGTGTGCGTGCAGCCAGATCGTCGACAGCCTTGGCGATGCCGAGAATCGACTTCTGGTCGGCGTCCTTGATGACCGGAACGTAAAGCGCGTCCTCTGTCGCGACCGCAATGGAAATATTGATGTCTTTTTTCACGATGATTTTGTCGTTCGCCCATGTCGAGTTAATCATCGGGTATTCTTTCAGCGCTTCGACAACCGCCTTGATAAAGAACGGCAGGAAGGTGAGGTTGAGCCCTTCTTTTTTCGCAAACTCGGCTTTTGCCTGGTTGCGGAAGTTGACCAGATTGGTCACGTCCACCTCGATCATCGTCCAGGCATGTGGCGCCTCGTGCTTGCTTTGCACCATCCGGTTGGCGATCGTCCGGCGAATTGGCGTTACCGGAACGAGCTGATCGCCAGTCGCAACCGGAATGTCGACGGAAGGTGCTGGCGTCGCAGCAGGCGCTGTCGGAGCCGGAGCTGCTGTCGGAGCCGGAGTTGCAGCCGCTGGAGCAGGAGTCGCTGCCACAGGTGGTTGTGCAACTGCCTCTGCCACTGGCTCAGCCGGCTTTTGGCCGCCCGCGTCAATGATCGCTTGCACGTCTTTGCGCGTAATCCGTCCGCCTGCGCCTGTTCCCACGACGCGGGACAGATCAATACCATGCTGCTGCGAGAGCATCACGACGGCAGGCGAATAGCGCTGCTTCGTCCCGTCGTTTCCAGCCGCTTGCCGGGCTGCCGGAGCGGATGGTACAGCGGGTGCTGCTGCCGGAGCACTCGGTGCGGTGCTCGCCTGAATCGCCGCAGAAGCTGGTGCTGGCGCCTCTGCTGCTGCCGGGCTGGCAGACTCGCCTGCTGCACCACTTTCTTCTATATATAGGATCAATGTCCCGACCGCTACCGTTTCTCCTTCGGGAACGACGATCTCCGCGACTCGTCCGGATACGGTGGAAGGAACCTCCGCATTCACCTTGTCTGTCGTCACTTCCGCCAACGGATCGTATTTTTTGACGGTGTCGCCAACATTGACCAACCATTTGCTGATGGTCCCCTCGGTCACACTCTCGCCGAGCTGGGGCATAAGTACTTTCGTTGCCATGATCTTTGGTCCTCCTCGCCTTTAAAAGTTGGCCAACTCGCGCATTGCTTCCAATACTTTTTCCGGGTTGAGCATGAAAAATTTCTCCATCGGCGGGCTGTACGGCATCGCAGGTACATCCGGTCCGCACAGACGCTTGATCGGCGCATCCAGATCGAACAGGCAATGCTCAGCCACGATTGCCGCTACCTCTCCGCCGACGCCACCCTCCTTGTTGTCCTCATGCACGATCAGCACTTTTCCGGTCTTGGACGCCGCTTCGACAATCGCTTCCTTGTCCAGCGGGTACAGCGTGCGCAAATCGAGAACGTGCGCGCTGATGCCTTCCTGTGCGAGCTTCTCGGCTGCTTGCAGGCAGAAGTGCAGGGCAAGGCCGTAGGAAATGACGGTGATGTCCGTACCTTCCCGTTTGACATCTGCTTTTCCGATCGGCAGCACGTAGTCATGCTCCGGCACTTCACCTTTGATGAGACGGTAGCAGCGCTTGTGCTCGAAGAACAGCACCGGGTCCTCGTCGCGAATGGCCGCCTTGAGCAGACCTTTTGCATCGTACGGAGTGGAAGGCGCCACGACCTTCAAGCCGGGAACATTCGTAAACATCGCCTCAACCGACTGCGAGTGGTAGAGCGCGCCGTGTACGCCGCCGCCGAACGGAGCGCGGATCGTGATCGGGCAATTCCAGTCGTTGTTGGAGCGATAGCGCATTTTCGCCGCTTCGCTGACAATCTGGTTCACGGCCGGCATGATGAAGTCGGCAAACTGGATTTCAGCAATCGGGCGCATGCCGTAAGCCGCCGCCCCGATCCCTACTCCGACAATCGCGGATTCTGCGAGCGGCGTATCAATCACGCGCGCCTCGCCGAACTCTTCAATCAATCCGTTGGTCGCACGGAACACGCCGCCGCGCACCCCGACGTCTTCACCGAGGACAAATACATTCGGATCGCGACGCATCTCTTCGCGCATCGCCATCGTAATCGCATCAATAAACGAAATGACTGCCATGAAAGTTCCCCCCTTAGTTCCCGTAGACGTGTGTCAATGTCGATTCAGGTGTCGGATACGGAGCGTTTTCCGCGTACTCGGTCGCCTCGTCTACTTCGAGCTGCACACGCGCCAGCATATCCGCTTCTGTATTTTCATCAAGCAAGCCGATTTCTCGCAAATAAGCGGCAAAAACGATCAGCGGATCTTTTTTCTTCGCTTCTTCTACCTCTTCCCGCGTGCGATACACGCGGTCGTCGTCGTCGCTGGAGTGCGGTACCAGACGATACATCACCGCTTCGATCAATGTCGGCCCTTCGCCGCGGCGAGCGCGGTCCACCGCTTCCTTCATGACGCGGTACACTTCAATCGGATCGTTGCCGTCTACGCTGACGCCCGGGAAGCCGTAGCCAATCGCCCGGTCTGCTACGCTTTCGCAAGCGAGCTGCTTTTTCAGCGGAACGGAGATCGCGTATTTGTTATTTTCACAGAAAAAGATGACCGGGAGCTTGTGCACGCCCGCGAAGTTGGCTCCCTCGTGGAAATCCCCCTGGTTGCTGGAGCCTTCGCCGAAGGAGGTGTACACGACAAAGTCTTTGTTTTGCATTCTGCCTGCCAGCGCCATGCCGACTGCGTGCGGAACTTGTGTCGTTACCGGGCTGGAGCCTGTCAGGATGTTGTATTTTTTACCGCCGAAGTGCCCTGGCATCTGGCGTCCGCCGCTGTTCGGGTCTTCTGCCTTGGCAAAAGCGGAGAGCATGCAGTCACGCGCCGTCTGGCCGAATACGAGCACCAGACCGAGGTCGCGGTAGTACGGGCACAAGAAATCTTTGTCTGTCTCCAGCGCGAAAGCCGCCCCTACCTGAGCCGCCTCCTGCCCCTGGCAAGAAATGACGAACGGCACTTTGCCCGCTCGATTCAACAGCCACTGGCGCTCGTCAATTTTTCGCGCGAGCAGCATGTAATAGTACATATCCAAGACTTGCGCATCAGTCAAACCAACTTGTTCATGCCGTTTGGTTGTCATCGTGGATACCCTCCTTGCTAATTGTGAATCGCTTTTCCATCTACGGCCTGGGCCGCTTCCATGATTGCCTCCGAGAGCGAAGGATGCGGGTGGATGGTCTGTCCAATCTCCCACGGAGTCGCATCCAGCACCCGGGCAAGGCCCGCCTCGGAAATCATATCGGTCACATGCGTGCCGATCATGTGTACTCCTAACAGGTCATTTGTCTTGGCATCAACGACCAGCTTCACAAAGCCGTCATTTTCGCCGTGGATCAGCGCTTTACCCAATGGCTTGAAGCTGAACTTGCCTACCTTCACGTCAAAGCCTTGTTCGCGCGCCTCTTTTTCCGTCAAGCCGACATTCGCCACTTCCGGACGGCTGTACGTGCATTTCGGAACCTTTGTGTAATCGAGCGGATGCGGATTCAGCCCTGCCATGTGCTCGACCGCCAAAATTCCTTCGTGCGAAGCGACGTGAGCGAGCTGCAAGCCGCCAATGACATCGCCAATGGCATATATATGCGATTCAGCCGTCTGGAAATGTTCGTTGACGACGATGACGCCGCGCTCGACCTTGATGTCCGTCGCTTCCAGGCCGAGGTTTTCCACATTGGCTTGACGCCCTACGGATACGAGAATTTTCTCGGCCGTAAACGTGTCCACGCCGTTTTTCGTCTCCGCGGAAATGACGACTTTGCCTTCGCCTTTTTCCAGTGTCTCCGGCAAAACTTTCGCGCCAGTGACGATGTTGACTTTGCGTTTTTTCAGCAAACGGGCCAGTTCCTTGCTCACTTCTTCGTCTTCGAACGGCAAAATCCGATCCGCGTACTCGACAATCGTAACCTCGACGCCAAAATCGTTCAGCATGGACGCCCACTCGACGCCGATCACGCCGCCGCCTACGATGACGACCGACTCAGGGAGTTTTTCCCATTGCAGCGCCTCGTCGCTGGTCACGACGTAGGACCCGTCAATCGTCAGCCCTGGAAGCGTGCGCGGACGAGATCCGGTCGCGAGCAGCAAAAAGCGCGGCACGATCATTTCCTGGTCGCCGTTTTCTTTTTCGATGCGGACAGCGCCTGCCTGCGGGGAAAAGATGGATGGCCCCATCACGCGCCCGAAGCCTTCAAAGACGGTGATTTTGCCTTTTTTCATCAAAAACTGAATCCCTTTGTGAAGCTGGTCGATAATGCCCTGCTTGCGATCCTGAATTTTGCCGAAGTCATAGCCGACAGCGCCTGCCGAAACACCGTACTTGTCTGCTTCCTTCAAGGTCGAAAACACTTCTGCGCTGCGCAACAGCGCCTTGGACGGGATGCAGCCGCGGTGCAGGCATGTGCCACCGAGCTTTTCCTTTTCTACAATCGCGACATTCATTCCGAGCTGGGAAGCGCGAATCGCCGCTACATAACCGCCGGTCCCTCCACCGAGAACGACCAGATCGAATTCTTGAGACATGCTGGATCTCCCCTTTCATACGAAGCGTCTTCCCACATGGGTGAAGACAGTCGAAAAAGCTGGCTGCTGATTTTTCGTGTCGCTTGCCTACGTTTTTCTGAGAATGAGAATATTCTAAGAACAAAGGATATGTACCCCCTGACCGCCCAGTCGACGGGAAAGAGCGGGAGCAGGGGAGTGTTTTTCGCTATACAATGATTAGCGATGGTAGACGGTCTTGCCGTTTTGCAGGAACGTATTGCGGGATTTGCCTACGCTGGCAATGCGCTCTTCGGCCATGCGGTCAGCCGCCTTGTAGGATGGCATGCCGTCGCGCTCGGCAATTTCGTACACTTTCAGGATCGTGTCGTAGATTGTTTCTACTTTTTTCAGGGCGCGCTCGCGGTTGTAGCCTTGCAACTCGTCAGCCACGTTGATGACGCCGCCCGCGTTGATAACGTAGTCTGGCGCGTAGATCAGGCCCATTTCGTGGATGAGGTCGCCGTGGCGCTCTTCTTTCAACTGGTTGTTCGCCGCACCTGCGATTACTTTTGCTTTCAAAAGCGGAATGGTGTCGTCGTTGATGATCGCACCCAGTGCGCAAGGCGAGAAGATGTCGCACTCGACGCCGAAAATATCGTTGACGCCAACCGCTTTTGCCCCGAAATCGTTGACAGCGCGGTTTACGTTTTCTTCATTGATATCGGTGACGATCAAATGTGCGCCTTCTTCATGCAGATGGCGGCACAAGTTGTAGGCCACGTTCCCGACGCCTTGTACAGCAACGACCCGGCCGGAGAGAGAGTCAGAGCCGAAAGCGAGCTTCGCCGCTGCCTTCATTCCGCGGTACACGCCGTAAGCTGTTACCGGGGACGGGTTGCCGCTGGAGCCGAATGCAGGAGAAACGCCTGTCACATAATCTGTCTCCAGGTGGATCATATCCATGTCCGCGACAGTCGTACCTACGTCCTCTGCCGTGATGTAGCGGCCATTCAGCCCTTGAATGTAGCGGCCAAACGCGCGGAACAGCTCTTCGCTCTTGTGCTGGCGCGGGTCGCCGATGATAACGGCTTTACCGCCGCCGATGTTAAGCCCTGCTGCCGCGTTTTTGTAGGTCATGCCGCGACCGAGGCGCAGTACGTCGATGATCGCTTCTTCTTCTGTTTTGTACGGCCACATGCGCGTGCCGCCCAATGCTGGTCCAAGTGTCGTATCATGAATGCAAATGATTGCTTTCAGGCCGGAATTTTCGTCCTGGCAAAATACCAGTTGCTCGTAATCGTACTTTTGCATGTAGTCAAAGATGTTCAATGAAGAAACCTCCCTAGTATCATTCTTCTGGGTTAACAGTGGGCTCCGTGTGGAGAATTTCCCGCCAAGTAGTTTATGCAAAAGTCATGCCAACGCAATCGTTTTTTTGAAAGCGCTTTATTTGAGGGGATGTGGATGAATTCTCCATTCGTCAAGTGTGCAGTTTTTTGCACAAACGCGCAATTATTTGCACGCAAATTTTTGCGCATTCATTTTACATCTTCCTGCTGATCCATGATTCCCAATTTTTCCATCTTGTAGTACAGGCTGCGGATCGCAATTCCGAGCCGCTTGGCCGCCAAGGTCCGATTGCCTTTGGCCGCAGCCAGTTCGCGCATAATATGTTGACGTTCCGCTTCCTCCACCGCCTGCTTCAATGTTTTCCCCGTGGAGCCTGCCGTCGTCTCTGCTTCCTTTGGGGCCTTGCTGATTTTTCGTTCCAAAGGAGGCAAATGCTCAGGCATGATCGTGCGTTCGTTGATGCGCATATGTATCATCGCCCTGCCGAGGACGTTCTCCAGCTCGCGCACATTGCCCGGCCAATGGTAGGACAACAGCATCTGCAACGTTTCCTCATGCAGCTCCTCGACGTTTCTGCCGTATTCCAGATTCGCCTTGCGCAAGAGGTACATCGCAATCGGCTTGATATCTTCCAGCCGCTGGCGGAGCGGTGGGATATGGATGGGGACGACGTGGAGGCGGTAGTACAAGTCTTCGCGAAAACGTCCCGCGCCAATCGCCGCTTCCAGGTTCACATGGGTTGCGGCAATGACCCGGACGTCGATATTGATCGGCTTTGTGCCCCCGACCCGGACGACCTCCCGTTCCTGCAGGACGCGCAAAAGCATGACCTGCATCCCCATGGACAGCTCACCGATTTCATCCAAAAATATCGTGCCTCCGCTCGCTTCCTCGAACAAGCCGCGCTTTCCGCCTCGCCTCGCTCCCGTAAAAGCGCCTTCCTCGTAGCCGAACAGCTCGCTCTCCAACAGGCTCTCGGAAATCGCCGCGCAGTTGACCCGGATAAACTGGTTGTACTTGCGCTCGCTCGCGTTGTGAATGGCGTGGGCAAACAGCTCCTTGCCCGTCCCGGACTCTCCGCGCAGCAGCACGGTCGCTGGCGTCAACGCCGCTTTTTTCGCCTGCTCGATGGCGCTTTTCATCTGCTCGCTGTAGCCGATAATATCCGCGAAGCTGTACTTCGCCTCCAGCGTGCGGATGATGCGCCGGGCTTTTTCCAGCTCTTCTGTCAGCCGCTTGAACTCGGAAACGTCGTGAATGACGCCGACGCTGCCTTTCAGCTCGCCATCGACGACGACCGGAGCGACGTTCACGACCACGTCCTTGCGCTTCGGCCCGAGCTTCATCGGGACGCCCCGGACAGGCCGCTTCGTTTTCAACACTTGCATGTGCATGCTGTCGCCTTCGGAAATGTCGACCGTAGCCGGCTTGCCGATAATATCGTCCGGCGTCAGCCCCGTCAGTCTCGTGTACGCCGGATTGATTAACAAGCCGATGCCGTTCTGATCCACGACCGAGATCGCCTCGTCCGAGGATTGAATGATCGCTTGCAGCATGCTCTGCAGTTCCTTGAGATTGGTCACTTCTTCAGCGAGCGCCATCACCTCGGTAATGTCGCGGAAAATCGCCACGGCTCCGACCACTTCCCCTTTGTCGTTGCGCACGGGGACGCGGTTCGTGATAATGCGCGTCTGGTTCGGCAAAATCTGCTCCTGGTTCAGCTCAGGGCAGCCTGTCTCTAATACAATATGTAGTCTGGTGTTGGGGATGCGCTCGGATACTTTTGTATCCAGCACTTCGCTTGCCTCGATGTCCATCAGGCGTTCGGCCGCCTTGTTGAACAACGTGATGACTCCTTGCCGATTGACGCCGATAATGGCATCGTGCGTAGAGTCGAGCATCGTCTCGCGCTCGCGCTGGTTTTGCATCATCGCCGCGATCAGCTTGTCGCGCTCGCGGATGAGCCGCATGACAATTCGCGTGAAGGTGCCCGGAATGAGCACCGTCTTTTCCCGCTTTAACTGGCGGAGCTGCTCGTATTCTTCCATGTCCCCTGTCGCTTCCAAAATCACGTCCAGCTCGTCGTCCAAATAAGGGCGGTAATCCGAATCGACCTTGATGCCCAGCGATCTCGCCAGCTCAATTCCGGGAGCGTCTGGCCGCCGATCGACCACGGCGACAATTTTCAGCCTGTCCATCTGGTTCAGCGTCCGCAGCAGAGCCGTACCGCCTCGTCCAGCACCTACTATAAGCAGCTTGTGCATGCGCTAGACCCCTCGCTTTTCATCTTACTCGTTACCATTGTACTGCAACAAACCGTTGATGGACAGGCTCTCTTCCCTAACGTGCGCTCGCTCGTGTGCACAGGGACGGACGGTGGACAAGCATACTGGCATCCGATATGATGAAAGAATGAGAGAGAAAGGTGTGAACCACCAGTGATCGTACAGAAAGTCATTGCCCTCTTAATCATGGTCATTCCGGCTGCGATTGCCATGTACGGGATCAAGCTGATCCGCGACGCCTTTTTTTATTCGACGGCACCCGATGTCAGCTTCCTGTGGGGAAAGCTCATTCTCGGCGTCCTTGCTTTCGCCATTCCCGTCTTGTTTATTGCCGGGTTCATTTTGCACCACGAACGCAAAAAAAATCGGGTACAACCCCGCTTCATGATTCGCGAGGCAGAAGACGACGAGTAGAACAGGCAGGTGAAAATCTGCCTGTTTTTGATTGCGCTCATCTTCCCCACTCGTCCAGCCTTTTGAGCCACGCTTTTTGTTCAATGACCTGCGAAAACGAGACGAACTCGGCCGCGACCTGAAGCGCGACGAAGCCGCACAGGAAGGCGGCTTGCCAAAACAGCGGCGTCGCCGTCGCGTATGTATAGCCAATGGCAAAGCCGAGCGCATTCGCTCCGGTATCCCCGAGCATGATCCGGCCGCCTGCATCGTGCGGAAAAAACAAAACCGTCGCGACGAGAACCGGCAGAAGAAACAGCCAGACCGCAGACGGCTCCCCCGTTGTCCCCCCCGAAACGCTCCCGATGGCAGCCAGCGACACGAGCAGCCAAAACACTTTGATCGCGCGCGCCGGTCTTAAATCAAACAGGTTCAGGATGTTCGGGGAAATCGCCAGCAAGCCGCAAGCGACCAGCCACGGCCAGAAGCCGGCCGAAACGAACAGCGATACGCTGACAGCCGTCAGCCCGCCGCCAATCAGCTTGCCCATCCCGCTCGTCACGCGCCTCTCGCGCAAAAGCGCGCCGAAGTGGCCGCGAAATCCTTTCGTGATCCGGTCACCAGCCTTGTCGTCGATCCAGCCCCAGCACGCCATCGCCGCCATTCCGCAGGCGAGCAGCAAGCCTTGCACCAGCATCTCGCGCGAAGCGCCTGCAAGCGCGAGAAGCAGAAGCTGGACGAGAATCGTCACGGCCATGCTCGCCACAAGCACCAGCCCGCCTGCCGTCAGCACTGGCTCGCCGCGATAATTGGGCCGGGTCATGCGCTTTTTGGCGAGAATCTGCGAGCAGAAACTGAGCATGGGACGCTGCAGGACGAGCGGCAACACGAGTGCGCAGAAAAGCGCGAGTATCACGGCGTGTGCAGCCATGGCTTTCCCTCCCACCACTTTGTGCACAGCGTCCGGCCGATGGCGACAAACTCTTTGCCGCGATGAGAGTAGCCTCGCCAGTCGTTGCCCGTTTCCCGGTGAAAAAACCCGATGGGCACTTCCCGGATGCGATAGCCTGCACGCAAGGCATCTACCGTAAGACCTACCTCGATGCCGAAGCCTTTGTCGATTTTCCCCAGCTTTTGCAACAGGTCGCGGCGAATGGCCCGCTGACCGGACAAGGGCGCGCTGGCCTCAAAGCCCGTCAGCCACTTGATCCCTCGATGAGCCAGCCCTTTTGCCAGACCCATTCCCGCTTTTTGCCTCGGGGAAGGCAGAATCGCGATCGCCATATCGCAGGCATCCTCCATCACAGGGGCAAGCAGATGCTCGGCCTCTGCCGCACTCTCGCGCAAATCGCCATCCAGCAGCATGACGACATCGCCGTTTGCCCGTTGCCAGCCGAGTTGGACGGCAGCGCCTTTGCCCCGGTTTTGCGGCACGGTAATGACGAGATCGGCCCACTTTTTGGCGAGAGCAGCCGTCTCGTCCTCGCTGCCGTCGTCGACGACAATCAGCTCATGGCAGAAAAGCCGTTCGCGAATCGCTCGCAGCGTCGCTCCGATCGCGTCGGCTTCGTTGTAGGCAGGAATGATGACGCTAACTTTTTTCACGCGCGACCCTCATTTCTGTCATGGTTTGCTGCACCTTTTCCAGCAAGGCCCATTGCTTGGCCAACGAATCCGGCACCTGCTCCACCAGCAGCCATTTGCCCGTGCCCGCCCGCTGCTCCAGCCATGGCGGCGGCTGGCCCGCGACCACAAGCAGCAAGCCGTCCTCCCAAGTCCCGCCCCGTTCATAGGCGACGACGTTGATGCCTACCGAATGCATCAGCCGGGTAATCTCTTTGGCTTCCTTGTCTGTATCCTGCCAGACGTACACTTTTTTCCCTGCGAGATCATTGCCGTAGCGCATCGCCATCATGTGGACGACTTCCTGGTTGCGTTGCTCCACTTCCTGCAGCAGCCGATTGATTTGCTGCTTCAAATCGTGGTTGCTTTTCAGCGCCCGGTCGTATTTGGCCTCCATTTTCGCCAAAATTTCCTGGGCGCCCTCAGAAAACCACGGATGACCCGCCGTTCCTCCCAGCAGGATGCCGACGCCGAGCGCAACGAATACGGCTGCCAACGTAATCAGATGATACCGAAAAGAAATCATAGCGCCTCCTTAAAAAGCCCAGGTCCGCCATTGCGTCCAGAGCATTTGCGCCGCGTGACGGGCGATCGGATGAATCATCAGCGCAGCGGTGACAGGCAACAGCATCGCCGCCATGCACCAGCCCCACAGCTTCCACGAGCCAGTCGGCTGGTAGAGCTGGCTGACTCCTTTGGCGTCAATCAGCCTGGGGCCGATCTTCGTGCGCACCAGCAAAGTACTGGCCATCCCTTTGCGGCCTTTTTCCAGAAAATCAATCATGTTCGTATGGGCACCAATCGTCACGATCAGCTCTGCTTTTTTCTCATAGGCCAACAGCATCGCCACATCTTCGCTCGTGCCAGGCGCAGGCAGGACGTGATGCGCCACCCCGAGCTGCTCGACTCTGGTTTTTCCGGGAGCAAGCCCGTCGACAAAGGCGTGGACGACGATTTCGGCCCCGCACAAGAGCGCCTTGTCCGAGATGCTGTCCATGTCGCCGACGATCAGGTCGGGCTTGTACCCCGCTTGCAAAAGAGCGTCCGCTCCCCCGTCGACCCCGATGAGCACGGGCCGGCATTCGCGTATGTAGGAGGAGAGCGTCTGCAAATCTTCCTTGTAATGCTTGCCGCGGACGACGACGACGACGTGCCGTTTTTCCAGTCTGGTCCGCAGCGGCATGGGACAGAGCGGCTTTAAAAACAAGTCTTTTTCTTTATTGGCGTACATGAGCGTGTTATCAATAAATAAGGACAGCGTATCATCCAGCCTGCTCTGCGCCTCGGCCCACTTCCCGAGCACCGCCTCCACTGTGACGTGGCGAAGCGACAGGGCAAGCTCCCATTGCGCCTTTCGTTTCAAGTACAGACTGCCTTCCCGGATGGCTGCAAATTGGCCGTTCCACGCTTCCAACGCGGTCGGCTCTGCCGGCTCGCGCTCTGCCTCGTACAAAGCGACGCCCGCTCGCAGCAAGAGCCGCGCTCCTTCGGCTGGATACTGTCCTGTCATGAAAGCGGACAGGTTGACAACTACCCTCGCCCCCGCTTCCAGCAAGGACCTGGCCGCCATCTCATCCACATCGGGATGATCGATGACGGCGATATGGTGGGGGTGGAGCCGTTTGCAAAGCTGCTTCGTCTTGCGGTCAGCAGCAATCACTCCCGTATAGGTAAGAAAATCGAGACGTTTTCGCTTGCCCATCTTTTCCACCTCCAGGAATAGTATGCTAAAAATTTCCTTGGAGCATGCAAAAAAGAGGCTGTGCAGGAATCGCACAACCTCTTTTTGGCCGGACGGAAAGCCTTGTTGACTAGGCTCCCTTTGTTATGTAGTAAATAATCAAACCGTCAGCAAACAGGAAAACCGCCAGCGAAAGCAAGCCAAATCCGATTGCGAATTTGTTTTTCGCCTTAATCGAGTTCAAACAGCCCCAAGCGATAAAAAACGTGAAGACGAACATCAAAATATCAAACAACACAATCTTCATGTACGACAACTCCTTCACCATGATGACGCTAACCGATAATACAATGGCAATATTATTATATATCCTCGCGTATTAAGAGACAAGCATATCCAAATTTGTGACAAACAAATTCACAATTACGTTTATTTTTATTGTGCCACAAACTTATTTGCCTATCCATATCGTCCAGCGATCCTGCTCGCTGATCGTCTCATGTCCGGACAGCTTCAGGCAAATCGCGTCCACCAACTGCTCCAGCTCGGCGTCCGTCAGCTCGTGGAGCAAAGAACGCCCTTTGCGCGAGCGCAAATCACGCGCCAGCTCATCGAGAGTGCCATAGACGCGCCTGACCTCCCAGAGCGACAACCGCTCGATTTTTGCAAGTCCAGCCTGCTGCATCGCTGCCCGGACCGTCCGATCAGCCGGGCGACGCTTGGCCTCGACGTCAAGCAATCGCGGAAACTGCTCGAAAAAATAGCCGCGCAGATGCGTTTGGGAAGCCGGGACGGCACAGTCGTCAATCGTTCGATCCTGAATCAGACAAATGCCGCCGGTAGCGAGCAGTCGTTTTACTTCGGAAAAAAATCCGCGCAGATCGTGGAGATGGTGAATCAGCGCCCGGGCAAAGACGATATCGGCACAGCCGTCAGGCAGCCCGGTTTCCAGCGCATCGCCCTGCACGAACGAGATGCGCGGCTCGTCTGCGCATTGCTTTTGCGCCGCTGCCAGCATCACGCTGGAAAAATCGACTCCGGTGACGCTTGCAGCGCCCAGCTTCGCCCACGCCTTGCTGTAGATGCCGCCTCCGCAGCCGATATCGACCACGCGCTTGTCGCGCGGATCGACGACAGACAGCATGGTGCTCGCCCACGTGGCGTCTGCCGCTCGACCTGTGTAGCTGTCTTCGTTTTCCTTGGCGTGAAAATCCATTTTCATGCTACTTCGCCTCCATAAACTCCAGACGGTTTCCGAATGGGTCTTCGGTAAAGAAGCGGACAAGCCCGGGGATTTCATCGTCGAGCCGAATCGGTACGCCCGCCTGCTCCAAATGCGCGATCAGCGCCTCGATGTTTTGCACGACAAAGGCAGGGTGCGCTTTTTTCGCCGGAACAAAGCCCTGCTCGATTCCGAGGTGAATCAATTGGGCGCCGCAGCGGAACCATGCGCCGCCGCGCGCCCGGAGCTTTTCCGGCTTGGGCACTTCCGGCATGCCGAGCAAGCCTGTGAAAAAGCGCCGTGCCTCCTCTTCCGCTCCTGGCGGGGCTGCCAACTGGACGTGATCCAAGCCGATCCATTCAAACTGGTTACTCATCGTCATTTCCTCCCTTTTTTTGGCACATTACCATCCATTCATCAATCTGATGCGCCACAACTCTTCCTTGCTCGATTTTCACGCCGAGATAGTGTTGCTGCTCTGCAGTCGCCTCCAGGAGCATTCGCTCGACTGCCTGCTCCTGCTCCGGTGATTCGGACATCCGCTGTACCCAGGGCAAAAAGGCAAACTGTTTTTTCCGCAGCCGTGCCTGCCGCTCCTGCAAATCGCAAGCCGCGTGCAGCGCTCTCCACTCGCTCACCGACAGGCAGCGCACGTGGCTTGGGTCGCGCCGCTTCTCTACCTGGTTCACGAAGTCCGCGAGCTGTTCTTCCTCCGGCGCTACGTTGTCGATGAACAAAAACCGTCCGCCCGGGCGCAGCACGCGACTCGTCTCACGGACAAAGGCGGCCGGATCTGGAAAATGGTGCGCCGCAATCCGGCAAGTGACCAGATCGAACGTTTCGGACAGAAACGGCAGCGCCTCTGCGTCGGCCTGGACGTACAAAATGTTCGGCGCTTGCTCGTTCGCCTGCGCTGCCGCCGCAAGCATCGGGCGGGTCAGATCGGTCGCGACCACAAGCTCGACAAGCGGTGCCAGCGTGCGGGCAACATGCCCTCCCCCCGTGGCGATATCGAGCACCTTCCAGCTTGTTTGCGGCGAAAGCCACTCGACCATAAGCGGCAAATCCGCTCCTTGCGCGTGGGTTTTGCTCTGCACGTACTCCTGTGCGTTTTTCCCGAATTGCTGCTGCACGGCCTGTTTTACTTCCTGATTTTTGTCCATACTCCCACCTCCTGCTCGTATTTTATGCCAATTTTTGTTGGCTTTGTTATAGAATATGGTTAACCAGTTATCGAGTTTTTGAATAGGAGGGTTTCTTGTGGACAAAGAAAGCCTGGAAGTTTTTTTGACGATCGCTCATCACGGGTCGATCAATCGTGCGGCACAGGCGTTGTTTCTCGCCCAATCGACCTTGACGCATCGGCTCAAGCAGTTGGAGCGGCAAATCGGCAGCCCGCTGTTTGTGCGGACCGCCTCCGGTGTGAGCTTGACGGGGGAAGGACGCCGCCTGCTGCCGATCGCGGCGAACATCGTGGAGCAGATGCGTTCGTTCATGGAGCAAAAAGAACAGGTGAAATCCATGACGATTGTCGCCGGAAAAGCGTTTGTCGCCTACGAGCTGCCCCGCCTGATCGGCGAATACCGCCAGGCGAACCCCGGCTTTACCTGTTACGTCCGCTCGACACTGTACGAGGAGTCGCTCAGCGCCCTGTTGACAGGCACCGCCGATATCGCCTTTCTCGGCAGCGAGATGTACCATCCGCACGTCCACCAGGAATTTTTGCCAAGCGACCGCATCTTGCTCGTCATGGCACCCGAGCATCCCTGGGCCAGCCGCTTTCCGGGCTTTGCGAGCTGGGGCGCGCAGGAAATGATTTTGTTCGGCAACCATACCGCCCCCTACCGCCAGCGCATCGATCATTTTCTCGCGCGAAACGGCGTGTTTCCCAACGTCATCATGGAGCTGGACAGCTTCAGCGCGGTCAAAAAAATGGTGGAACGCCAGCTCGGGATCACAATGCTGCCGGAACGAACGATCCTGCGCGAACTGGCGGAAGGCAGGCTCGTCGCCCACGACATCGCGGAAGGCACGCTGCAGCGCCCAACTCTCATCGCCTATTTGCATCAAAAAAAAGAGGACGAAGCTTTTCAGCAATTCGTCCAATGGATCAAAGATGCTTATTGATGCAAAGTAAAGACTGTCAATTCGGGTCGGCACAAAAAACGGACAGGCAAAATCGTCGTCCCCAGCCCTCTGTTCACGTACACTGGCATCTGGTTGTCGCCTGCGCGGTACAAGCCTTTGACGTACTTCGCCGCAAGCTTGGGCGTCAGGACATGCCCGACAAACGGCAACCGCACCTGCCCGCCGTGGCTGTGCCCGGACAGTTGCAAATCGACAGGATAGCGAGCCGCTTCATCCGCAAAGTCCGGCTCGTGCGCCAAAAGGATGACGCTGGCCGCCTCCGGAATCCCGACCAGCGCCTTCGGCAGATCAGGCACGCCGTTCAGCGCGTCGTCGATTCCGGCTATGTACAAACTGTCGCCATTTTTGCCGACCGCCACATGTCGGTTGTCCAACACCTCAAAACCAGCGGCAGCCCAGCCTTGGCGAATCGCATGCTGCTGGCCCGCCCGGTAGTCGTGGTTGCCCAGCACCGCAAATTTTCCAAGCGGCGCCTGCAACTCGGCCAGCATCGGAACAGCCGCGGAAAACGACTGTGTCTCCAGGTCCACGATATCGCCGGTAAAGCAGATCATATCCGGCTGCTCGTTTTGAATCAAGTCGAGAATGCCTTGCAGTTGCTCGGGCTTGCAATAGTGCCCCAGGTGGACGTCGCTGAACTGTACCAGCTTGCAGCCGTCGAAGCTTTTCGAAAGTCGCGGCAGCGAAAGCGTCACCCGCTCGATTTGCAGCCAGGTGCGCTCCCATGCATAGCCGTATGTACCTGCCACAAGCCCGAGTCCCACCAATCCTCCCAGCCACTTCATCGAACGATGCAAAAAGGTTCGACGTGAGACTGTGACAAGCTTTGGATCATTCACTAGCTTCCGTTCGCTCGTAGCCATTTACGACGACATCCAGGCGCCCTGTCTCCGGATCGATCAACAGGCCGTGAACGTCGACGTTAGCCGGCAGCAACGGGTGTTTTTTTATCGTTTCCACGCTGTTGCGCACACTTTCCTCCACCCGGTCGAAGCCGTGCAGCCATTTGTGCAAATTGATCCCTGCGTGCTGGAGGGTGGAGAAGGTTTGGGCAGAGACGCCTTTCTCCAGCATTTTCGCCATCGTCCGCTTGCTGTCAATGGCGCTCATCCCACAGTCGTAATGGCCGACGACGATCACTTCCTCGGCATTCAGTTCATAAATCGCCACGAGAATACTGCGCATGATACTTCCAAATGGGTGAGAGACGATGGCTCCGGCGCTTTTTACGTGCTTGATGTCGCCGTTGCGCATGTTCATCGCCTTGGGCAGCAACTCCTCCAGACGCGTGTCCATGCAGGAGAGAACAACCAGGCGCTTGTCGGGAAACTTGGTCGTTTGATATTTTTCATATTCACGATTCGCTACAAATTCACGGTTAAATGCGAGAATTTCATCCAAATTGCGCATGTTGCAACACCTTCCTCGCTCTTAATTAGGAGTATGTTCTCTATTGTACATACTTATTGGCATCGTTCAAGCGACTGGGGCACATTGGCGGCGAGATTTTGCTATGTTTTTATTTTTTTTACAATGATAGGTGAGGGGGGTGGAAATCAGTGACACTGGGACGGACTTCTGCGTTAGGCAAAAGAGGTGACCGTAGGCGGAATTTTCATGGCGAATATTTTGGTACTGGCTGAAGATGGAGCAGAAATTACTATCTGACGCAGCAGACCTCAATCGCGCAGAAGACGATGGTCTGCTATACGTGGCTGCTGTTTGGCTAAACCTCTTGGCGATTGATATCAGCACCTTCATGGTTAAACCCTAGCCACTCAGTTATGGTTATATATCGCCTGCTCCATAATCGCTATCGTTTTAAACTGCCTTCGTATTCCTGCACTTTGGAAAACTGCTGCATCCGTAAAACTCGCCTTTTGTACTTTTGCGTACGACCATTTGACTACCGCAGCGATCGCATTGCAGCTTTTGTTGCGGGAACTGCGCCCTCACCTGTTTCGGGTTTGGTTTTGCCGCAGGATTCATGCGCTGGATCATTTCAATCAGCGCCTCGCGATTTATCAATCGAACGCCATTTGAAGCGGCCAGCTTGTAGGCGGCGTCTGTAAAATCTCTGTTAGTGACAACCCATGCTGCATTTGCTCCATAGTGAGCAAGTGCCCCCACAATTTGCTGAACGGCATCGATCCCGACGTTTTTACTATATCGCTTCGCCTGGACCGCTACCTTCCGTCCATTCTGTTCCAGAATGAGATCAGCGCCGTAATCGCCTGCTGCCCTTGTTACGGTCGTTTTGTATCCTTGTGAGTGAAACAGCAGTCCAAGGTAATGTTCAAACTGCCTGCCGTCCATTTTGTCTATTTCCGCAATGCCGGAGCGTCGCAGTTTCTCTTGGGCAATGGAATCAATCCAGAATCTGATTCCCTTTGCAAGTCCCAGCAAAATTCCAAACGCGATGCCTGCAACAAGCAAATAACCACGACATGTTTCCACAATAGCAAAACAAAAAAACCATCCTTGTGAGATGGTTTTGCTGTGTCACCGGCTTTTCGTTCCTTCCCTGTCATTCTCCCTGGATCATTCCTGCGATCTGCTCCTTCACTTTCCCCCTGCTCACTCCCCCGTGGTAACAAACCACAGACGCAATGTCGAGGTCTACATACTTTTTCAACGAGAGGCGAGCTGCGTGCATATCCAGGGTCGTCGGGGCGTGAATCCCTGCGAGCGTCCCATTTACACTGTACAGCGAATCCCCGGCAATGAGCGTCTTGCTTTGCCTGACGTAAAGGCTGATGTGCCCGGGCGTGTGACCCGGCGTATGAATGACGCGAATCCCGCCGCAAAACGGCAGCTCCTGGCCGTCCACCACCGTATGATCTACCCTGCCCTTCGGCGGATTTTCAAGGTGCGCGTCTTTGACAAGCGGGATTTCTCCCTGAATATACGGCTTGTCGAGTGCGTGCGCGTAAACTTGCACACGATGACCGCACTCCTGCAAAATCTCAGGAAGACAACCGATATGATCGACATCTTGATGCGTCAAAATGACGGCTTTCAGTTTGGTAAGCGGGACTCCCGCTTTTTCCATGGCCGTACGCAATTCTTCTATTTGTCCCGGGAAGCCCGTGTCTATCAGGACAGCCATGTCTTGGCCCGACAAAAGGACGGGGTGAATCTCGTATCCATGATAGTCTAGGTGTAGCATTTCTACTCCCTTGAAAATTTCCATTGTATCGGGCCTCCATAAAATTATATTTTTACGTAACTAAATATTATTACGTTGATTTTGTCATTGTCAACATCTTCCTTTTAATTCGCTCGGGCATTGCAGTGTGGTCTTCGAAGGTTCATGTTCATGATGTTTATTGACTCGTGCGAAGCGGCGCTGCCTATACTGTACTGCCCACTGTCCAATCTTCCTTGTTTACAACGAAAAACCCCCAATGAATCGACTTGATTCAAAGGAACGTTCTATTTGCTGGCTATCCAAGTGCGAGGCTAGCACGGCCTAATGGCGTTTTTCATTTCCCACCGTTCTTTTTCCTTCGATAACTTTGCGCTTATAAAAAAACACCCCCTAATCGGATTTTCACTCCGCTCGGTGGGTGTACATACCGCAAAAGCTGCGAGTATGTACCATGCACGTTTCATGGCAAACCTCCATTTGTATTCCTTTCCTTATGATACCATGCGGGCGAGAATGATCGGCAGTCAATGAACTACACACCCGACCGCACAACCTTGGCAGCAAGTCCGGAAAGCATCACCGCAAGCTGAGCGCCTCCGGTAACGTTGTAACTTCGTGCGGTATGTTTCGCTCGTCGAGTTTACTGCGGATGAAATCACGGCATTCGCCCGAATTTGTACCAAGGGATCGCGCTTGCCCACACCGCCACTTTGCTGCATTAAAACGAGATAGCGTTCGCATTTTCTTCCGCAGACGCGATGGCGTGTGCCCCGCGCTTTCACATACTAAAGTACAGAGACAAAAAAGCAAACGTCATCCCATTCAGGCAACGTTTGCTTTCGAACGTGTATTCGGTTAGACTCGGCTCAACGATACATCACGTGAAGTTCACGATTTACGGAAGTGAACTCCTCACACGTTTTCGGAATGGCAGGAATCGAGTTTGTCAGAACGTCCCCGCAAATGATCGCAAAATTTACGGGAACAGACCGATCAGCCATTGTTTAAAAACGTTGTTATATTGCGCCTAACTAATCTTCGCCTCAATCCTTAACTTATCCGCGACCATCGCAATAAACTCGCTGTTGGTCGGCTTCGCCTTCGTGTTGGAAATCGTGTATCCAAACAGGCTGGAGATGGAATCGAGATTTCCGCGGGACCAGGCGACTTCGATGGCGTGGCGGATGGCACGCTCGACGCGGCTTGCGGTGGTGTTGAACTTTTTGGCGATGTCCGGGTACAGGACTTTGGTGATCGAGCCGAGCAGCTCGACGTCGTTGTACACCATCGTGATGGCTTCGCGCAAATACAAATAGCCTTTGATGTGGGCAGGCACACCGATCTCGTGGATGATGCTGGTGATGCTTGCATCCAGGTTGCGGCCGCGCACTTGCAGAGTCGATTGCGGCTTGACCGATGTGACGAAGGAGGAGGCTGGCTTCGTCGTGATGATTTGACGGATGCGCTGCGCGAGGACCTCCATGTCAAACGGCTTGAGGATGTAGTAGGCAGCTCCCAGTTCAACCGCTTTCTTCGTAATCTCTTCCTGTCCGAATGCCGTCAGCATAATAATTTTGGGCTGCGGACTCAAGCGCATGGCCTGGATCTGCTCCAGGACGGCGAGTCCATCCAGGTGAGGCATAATAATGTCCAAAATCAGTACATCCGGTACCCGTTCCTGCAGCAAGCGCACAACTTCATTGCCGTTGTACGCGACACCGATGACGTTCATGTCATACTGGCTGCTGATATACTCTTCCAACAGGCTTACAAATTCTCGGTTATCATCTGCCAACAACACTTCAATCTTGCTCAAGGTCGTTCCTCCTAACAATGGACGGTCTTTTGGAAAGAAGGTGGCGTTCTAGGGGGTTCCATTTCTACAAACGATTAGTCCATACCATCTTTTTCTCTGAGAAAAATAATTCGACAAAGCCATATTCATTCCTGCCAATGACGAAAGATTGAATGATTTTACTGATATTTCGACAAAGAATCCCCTCATTTTTCATCTATTCGTCATAAGCCTCCATGACTTTACCATGCAAGCCGACGTCGTTCCAGTGGAAGGTTATGCTTATGGCGACGGTTTGAAGCTTACGGTCTTGCGCGCATGGTGCCATGGAAAAAAGCCGCCTCGCTTCGTTTGCGTGACGGCTCGTCTCTTCGTATTCAGGCAGCCTGTTCGGCTTTGGCATTCGACTGCGGGGCGTTGCGCACCTGCACGCCTGCATCCTGCAGCATCCATTCAATGTAGCAGCCATAGCCCGATGTCGGGTCGTTGACAAAGACATGCGTGACGGCGCCTACAATCTTGCCGTTTTGAATGATCGGGCTACCGCTCATTCCTTGTACGATGCCGCCTGTCTTTTCCAAAAGACGTTTGTCCGTCACCTTGATTATCATGCCCTTTGTTGCGGGAAAATGCTGCTTGATGACGTTGGCGATCTCGATATCGAACTCCTCCACCTTCTGTCCTTCGACGACGGTGAGGATTTTCGCAGGACCTTCCACGACCTGCTCGGCGAGCGCTACAGGGAGCGGCTCACGGTAATAGCTGCGCTTTGGCTCGTCTTTCATTTTGCCGAAGATGCCAAACGGCGTGTTTTTGGTGATGTTCCCCAGCACTTCGCTTTCGTTGTAAAAGCGGGCGAATTTTTCTCCCGGATTGCCGCTCTGTCCTTTTTCGATCGACGTCACGCTCGCCTGGACGATCTGGCCATCCCCTACCACGATGGCTTGGCCCGTATCGACATCGGAAATGACGTGTCCCAGCGCGCCGTACGCCTTGGAATTGGGATCGTAAAAGGTCAAAGTGCCCACGCCAGCCGCTGAGTCGCGAATGTACAGTCCCATCCGGTATTCCCCGTCTTTTTGGTCCTTGGCGGGATGGAGCGTCAGATTCAGCTTTTCTTTCCCGCGCACGACGAGCAACTGCACCGGGCTATTCTTTTTTCCGGCTTCGTTAATCAGCTTCTTTACTTCGTTCATGTCATTGATGTACAGATCATTCATTTTGACAATCATGTCACCAACGTGAATGCCTGCCTGCTCGCCAGGGGAAGCCTTGCTTTTGCCATTGTCCACGAGGTGATGACCGACAACGAGAACACCCGCCGTTTGCAGCTTGACCCCGATCGATTGCCCACCAGGGTACAACCGCAGGTCCGGCAGCACATTTACTTTTACAGCCGTCAGCGGAATGTTTCGCCATTTTACCTGCAATTCGGCTTCTCCAGCCCTGCGCGGTTCTACCGACATCGGCTGGCTCAAATCAACGGATACTTCGCGCGCTTCTGTCCCGTTGACGTGCAAAATGTCAGGATTGCTATTGATTAGCGTGCCCATCACCGGCACGGAGACCCGGAGTTGCTCAAGGGACCCTTCCATCAAACGCAATTCACGGGGAAAGGAGGACAGATCGCGAAACGGGGTGGAACTCACGACAAGCGCCGTGATGAGGAGAAGGAGACTTCCCATCCATTTTCTTTTGTTTTGTCGGATCACCAGCAATCACTCCTACCGTTCCCTACCTACACCTACAAAGAGACACCTCCACCTTGTGTACTTTTAATGTTGCCCCCAGCCAAGCGGATTATGTCAGGAAAATCCCTCACCTGCCAGCGTCTTTGCAAACTTTTTTGCGTCAAAAAAAGACTGCCAACCCGGATCAGTTGACAGCCTTTCTTTCGCGGCCGAGGACAATCATCTCGCGCGCGTGTTCTTCTGTTTTCGCCGTTACTTCCGCCCCGCTGAGCATGCGGGCAAGCTCGGTCACCCGCTCCTCCTCCGAGAGCCTCGTCACGACCGTTTTCGTCTCGTGCTCGCTCATTTCCTTTTTAATGAGAAAATGAGCATCGGCCATGGATGCTACTTGCGGCAAGTGCGTAATGCACAATACTTGCCGCTTCTGGGCGACACGGGCCAGCTTTTCGGCAATCGCCTGCGCCGCTCTTCCGCTTACCCCTGTGTCGACCTCGTCAAAAATCAGCGTCTCCACCTGATCGGTTCCGGCGAGAATCGTTTTGATCGCCAGCATCACCCGCGACAGCTCCCCGCCGGAAGCGATCTTGGCCAGCGGGCGCAATGGCTCGCCCGGGTTCGGGGAGATCAAAAACTCGATCTGGTCCATGCCGTTCGCGTCGACGTGCCGCTTGATCCCTTCGATTTCTACCCCTTCCTCGTCAGGGGTCTGGCGCACGTCAATGGCGAAGCGCGCCCGTTCCATGTGCAGCTCTTTTAGCTGCTGCTCGATCTCGCGGGCGAGCTTCGTCGCACACTCCTGGCGAATGACGGACAGCTCCAGCGCCTCTACGGCCAAGTCTGCTGCCAGCTCTTGCAGGCGCTTTTCCACCTGTTGCAGCCGATCTTCGTAATGGTGCATCTCGTCCAGCTCGTCGGAAATCGTTGCCGCGTACTCCAAAATGTCGTCCACGCTTTTTCCGTACTTGCGCTTCAAGGACTGGATCTGATCGAGCCTGCGCTCCACTTCCGCGAGCTGCTCCGGCTCAAAGTCGAGGTGGTAGGAGAGCTGGCGCAGCTTGTGCACGACGTCTTCAATCTGGTAGTACGCCGTCTGCACCGTCTCGAGAATCGGAGCCAACTGCTCCTCGTACAGCACCCCGCGCTCCAGCTCGCTCATCGCATGTCCGAGCCAGTCCATGCCTTTTTGATCGCCGTGCAGCGAGCGGTACGCATCCTGGACGGTCGCGTAAACCTTCTCAATGTTCATCCACTTTTTGCGCTGCTGCATCAGCTTTTCGTCCTCGCCCGGCGAAAGCGCAGCCGCTTCGATCTCGTCCAACTGGTATTGCAAAAGGTCAATGCGCTGCACCAGCTCGCGCTCGTTGCGGGCCATCCGTTCGAGGTCCTGCTTCGTTTTCCGGTACGCGGCGTACAGCTTGCCGTACTCCTCTTTCGCCGCTCCGAGCGCGGCCTCGCCGTAGGCGTCGAGCCAGTTGATATGCTTGTCCGCCTGCATCAGCATGTGCGTGTCGTGCTGTCCGTGCACCGTGACCAGCCACGGTCCCAGCTCGCGCAGCATGGCAAGCGTCACCATCTGCCCGTTCAGGCGAATGATGCTTTTGCCCTGGTTGGAAATGTCGCGGCGGACGACGAGCATGCCATCTTGCTCGACTTGTACGCCGACGTTGGCACACACCGCGAGCGCCGGATGGCCAGGCGGCAGTTCAAACAGCCCTTCCACCTCTGCGCGCTGTTCGCCATAGCGGACAAAATCTGCGGAGGCGCGACCGCCCAGAAGCAGCCCGAGCGCGTCGATAATGATGGATTTTCCGGCCCCCGTCTCCCCTGTGAGGATATTCAGCCCGCGCTGAAAAGAGACAGTGACCGATTTAATGATGGCAAAATTACGGATAGAGAGTTCCACTAACATCTGTTGCGCCCACCTTCTACAGCATTTCCATAAAGCGCTTGGTGACTTCCGCTGTATTTTCCTTGGAACGGCAAATAATCAGGATCGTGTTGTCCCCGCTGATCGTGCCCATGATCTCTTCCCAAGGCAGGTTGTCAATCAGCTCCGCTACGGCGTTGGCATGGCCGGAAAGTGTTTTCAGCACGATGAAGTGATCGGCCTGGTCGATGCTGACAAACGAGTCGACCAACATCCGTTTGAGCTTTTGCAGCGGATTGAATTTTTGTTCAGCAGGCATGGAATATTTATATCGCCCATCAGGGAGTGGCACCTTCACCAGATGCAATTCCTTGATGTCTCGGGATACTGTCGCCTGCGTAACATTGAACCCTGCAGCGCGCAGTCGCTCCACCAGTTCATCCTGAGTTTCCACCTCTTGGTTGCTGATGATATCCCGAATACGGATATGTCGTTGCCCCTTGTTCATATGGATTACTCCCATTCCCCTTGTAGTTTCGTGCGAATTGCTTCAAAAAAGCTGCCCTTTTTCCACTTGATGAGCGGAGTGACGCACGGAGACTTTTTGATGTAGATTTGATCGCCGCCCTCCAGCCGGTAACCGAACTGGCCGTCGATGGACAGCCCCATCTCCTGGTGGATGGCATCGACCTCTACGCGAATCGTCTGATTGCCCGACAACACCATCGGCCGCGCCGTCAGCGAATGGGGCGCCACCGGAGTCAGTAATAGCATGTCCACATTCGGGGCCACAATCGGTCCGCCCGCAGACAGCGAATAGGCGGTAGATCCGGTCGGACTCGATACGATGACCCCATCTCCGCTGAACGTAGCTACGTATTCGTCATCCGAGTAGACAGCGCATTGAATGATCCGGCAAAAAGAGCCTTTGGCGATCCCGATGTCATTCATCGCGGTATATGTACCCAGCGTGCTGCCTTTGCGGACTAATGACGCTTCCAGCATGGCGCGCTCTTCGATATTGTACTTGCCTGAAAGCAGATTATCTACGGCGTGAGGCAGGTGCTCCGGCTCCGCTTCTGACAAAAAGCCCAGCGTGCCCAGATTGATCCCGAAAATGGGGATCGATCGTCCGGCGAGCTTGCGGGCGATGCTGAGCAGCGTTCCGTCGCCGCCGAGCACACAGACCAGGTCAGCGTGGCTGCCGATTTGCTCGATGGAAGCACCCAGCTCGGCGCGCCCCAAATCCGATGCGATCGTTTCGTCCAAAAATACGTGCGCTCCCCGTACCTCCAACAGATAGACGAGCTCCCGCGCCACGATCCGTGCCTCGGGCTTTCCTTTGTTTGCAATGATTCCTATCTTTTTCACATGGTCCACCCCAAACTGGTTGGTTGGAAATCCTTATACAAGTATACAACTTTTCATGCATAAATAAAAAGCCTCGATTGCAACAAAACTCCCGAGGCTTTTGTTTTTTGTCCCTATTTCAATTTGGCATGGGCCTGCGCGACAACCTCGCCGACGAGCTTCAGCCACGCTTCGGCGTCCATGCCGCCTTCGCTTTTTGCCACATGCATGACAAATTCAATATTGCCCTCGCCGCCCGTAATCGGCGAAAAGTCCAATCCTTTCAGCGCAAATCCAAGGCCGCTGGCGAATTGCCCGATGTCCGTCAACACCGCTTCGTGTATTTCCGGCTCCCGCACAATCCCGTTTTTTCCGACCTTGTCCTTGCCTGCCTCAAACTGCGGCTTGACCAAGGCCACTACGTCTCCGCCTTCTTTTAAAAAGCGGTACAGGACGGGCAAGATCAAGCGCAGCGAGATAAAGGAAACATCAATGGAAGCGGCGTCCGGACGCTCCTGTTCGAAGGCTTCCGGGTCCATGTGGCGGAAGTTGGTCCGCTCCATGACGACGACTCGCTCATCCTGGCGCAGACTCCACGCGAGCTGTCCGTAGCCGACGTCAATCGCGTAGACGAGGCGGGCGCCGTTTTGCAGGGCGCAGTCGGTGAATCCGCCTGTCGAGGCTCCGATGTCCATCATGACTTTGTCGTGCAAGTCGATGCCAAACACTTTCAGCGCCTTTTCCAGCTTCAGCCCGCCGCGGCTGACGTACGGATGGACCTCGCCTTTGACCGTAATCGCGACGTCCTCGGCAAATTTGGTGCCTGGCTTGTCGCAGCGCTCTCCCGCCACCTGAACCAGCCCAGCCATGACGGCTGCTTTCGCTTTTTCCCGGGTTTCAAAATGTCCCCGTTCGACGAGCAATACGTCGACTCGTTCTTTTCTCACACTCATGCTTCCAGTACACCCTTCGATATCGGCATCAAGGCGCGTACCCGGGAAGCGATGTTCTCCACGGTCAGCTCGACCTCTTGACGCTGTTCTTTTACGCTGCCATGCTCGACAAAATAATCCGGAACGGCAACGACCTGCACGTTCACGCCGTGGTAGCCCGCGCGGTTGTAACATTCGATGACGGCGCTGCCGAATCCGCCCATTTCACAGCCTTCCTCGACGGTGACGATGTCGTAGCCTTCCTTCGCCAGCCTGAACAACAGCTCCTCATCGAGCGGCTTGCAGAAGCGGGCATTGACGAGCATCGGTCTGATTCCTTCCGCATTCAACTGGTTGACTGCCTGCTCCGCCAGTTCAAATACATGGCCAAACGAGAGGATCGCCACTTGCTTTCCTTCGCGGACGATCTCCGCCTTGCCGATCGGCAACACTTGCAGCTCCCGATCCAGCGGCACGCCGCGCGCTGGCAGGCGCGGGTAGCGGTAGGAGATCGGCCCTTCGTTGTAGGCCAACGCCGTTTTCATCATGTGGCGCAGCTCGTTTTCGTCCTTTGGCGCCATGATGACCATGTTCGGAATGATGCGCATGAACGCGATATCGTACATGCCCTGATGGGTTTCCCCGTCCGCCCCGACCAGTCCTGCCCGGTCGACCGCAAACACGACGTTCAGCTTTTGTCTCGCTACATCGTGAATCAACTGGTCGTACGCCCGCTGCAAAAACGTCGAGTAAATCGCAAGCACCGGCTTCAAACCTTGTGTCGCAAGGCCAGCCGCAAAGGTACAAGCGTGCTGCTCGGCAATCCCGACGTCAAACAGGCGGTCCGGGTATTTTTGTCCAAACGGAATCAGGCCGGAGCCTGCCGGCATGGCTGGGGTCACTGCCACGAGCGACTTGTCTTCCGCAGCCAGCTCGATCATCGTTTCCGCAAAGACGGACGTGTAGGTCGGTGCCGACTTCGGCGTATCCCCGGACTCGATTTTGTACGTGCCGATTCCGTGCCATTTCACGGAATCCGCCTCTGCCGGAGCGTAGCCTTTGCCTTTTTTCGTAATCGCGTGAATCAGTACCGGGCCTTTTGTCTGCTTGGCCGTTTTCAGCGTATCGACCAACAGCTCCATGTTGTGGCCGTCAATCGGCCCGATGTAGGTGAAGCCCAGTTCCTCGAATAGAACGCCGGATACGAGCAAATACTTCATGCTGTCCTTGAAGCGCTCGGCGATTGAGGCCAGCTTGCCGCCTACGGCCGGGATGGATTTGAGCAGCCCTTCGACCTCGTCCTTGGCCCACTGGTAGTTTTCCGTGGAGCGGATTTTGCCCAGGTAGTTATGCAAAGCGCCCACGTTTGGCGCGATGGACATCTCGTTGTCATTCAACACGACGATGACGTTTTTGCGCTCGTGCCCGATATGGTTCAACGCTTCCAGCGCCATGCCGCCCGTCAGCGCCCCGTCTCCGATGATCGCCACGACGTGGTTTTTTTCTTTTTTCAGATCGCGGGCGGTCGCCATCCCCATCGCAGCGGACAAGGATGTGCTGCTGTGCCCGGTCTCCCAGACGTCATGCGGGCTCTCGTTCATCTTGGGGAAGCCGCACAACCCTTTGTACTGGCGCAACGTAGGGAACATATCCCGGCGTCCTGTCAGCATTTTATGTACGTATGCCTGGTGCCCGACATCCCAAATCAGCTTGTCCTTGGGGCTGTTAAACACGTAGTGCAAAGCCAGCGTCAGCTCGACAACGCCCAAATTCGGCGCGAGGTGTCCCCCCGTCTTTGAGAGCGTCTCGACGAGAAACTGCCTGATTTCGGATGCCAGCGTATGAAGCTGCTGCGAATTGCACTTTTTCAGGTCTTGAGGATCATTTATGGTAGTAAGCAGCATTGGTATTCCTCACTTTCCACTGTTCGTTCTCCGGCGATTGTGCATGCTGCAATTCAATCCACCACATGGAAAACTAGGCTTCTTCGTTGTGGCCTGGAGCCTATACTCCGCTTAATTTCAACTTGATTCATTATAACGGTTTCTTCATAAAAACACCACTTTTGATCCACACTCGCAATCTTGTGCGCAACGGCTGCTAACTTCTGGTAAAATAAAATGGATCAATCCATTCGAGAAAAAAGAGGTGGACCCCGTGAAGTTCTCGCAAATACCGTACACACGCGTTGATATGACAGATGTCGAGGAACGTTTCACAAGCTTGTTGAAAGCGTTTCAGCAGGCCGCAAGCTTCGAAGAGCAAGACCAGGTGATGGGTAAGCTGAACGAGCTTCGGCAAGAGGTGGAATCCGCGCGAGAAGTGGCGCAAATCCGCCACACGATCAATACGGAGGACCCCTTTTACAAAGAAGAGCAGGACTACTGGGACGAAGCGGGTCCGGTGTATCAGGGCATCGTCTCCCGCTACTACGCCGCCATCGTCCACTCTCCCTACCGCTCCCAGCTTGAGCAAAAATGGGGAGCCCAGCTTTTCCGCATTGCCGAAACGACGCTTACCACCTTTTCCCCGGAGGTCGTCGCCGATTTGCAGGAGGAAAACCGTTTGGCCAGCCAGTACATCGCTCTGATGGCTTCCGCGAAAATCATGTTCGAAGGCGAAGAGCGCACGCTTCCGCAACTGCTCCCCTTCCAGACTTCGACGGACAGAAAAATGCGCAAAAAGGCGAACGAAGCCAAGTACGATTTTCTCCGCCAGCACACCGAGAAGCTGGACAGCATCTACGACAGTCTGGTCAAGGTGCGGACCCGCATTGCGAAAAAGCTCGGCTTCAACAGCTTCGTGGAGCTGGCCTATGCCCGGCTGAACCGCACCGATTACGACGCGGATATGGTCGCCCGCTTCCGCCGTCAGGTCGAGGAACAGATTGTTCCGGTCGCCACCAAGCTGGTCGAGCGCCAACGCGAGCGGATCGGCGTAGATACTATGAAGTATTACGATTTGGCTTTCGATTTCGCTACGGGTAATCCGACGCCAAAAGGCTCTCCGGACTGGATCGTGGAAAACGGCAGAAAAATGTACGCGCAGCTTTCTCCGGAAACCGATGAGTTTTTCAGCTTCATGCTCGAAAACGAATGTCTCGATTTGCTGAGCAAAAAAGGCAAAGCGACAGGCGGCTACTGCACCTATATGAGCAAGTACAAGCTGCCTTACATCTTCGCCAACTTCAACGGCACCTCAGGCGATATCGACGTTTTGACCCACGAGGCGGGACACGCCTTCCAGGTGTACGTCAGCCGCGGCTTTGAAGTGCCGGAGTACCACTTCCCGACGTATGAAGCGTGCGAGATCCATTCGATGAGCATGGAGTTTTTGACCTGGCCGTGGATGGAGTTGTTCTTCGAGGAAGATACGGACAAGTACAAGTTCTCGCATCTGAGCAGCTCGCTGCTGTTCATCCCTTACGGCGTCGCCGTCGACGAGTTCCAGCATGCAGTCTACGAACAGCCGGAAATGACCCCGGCCGAGCGGAAGCGCACCTGGCGCGAGATCGAGCGCAAATACCTCCCGTACCGCAATTACGACGAGAACGAGTTTTTGGAGGAAGGCGGCTTCTGGCAGCAGCAATCGCACATTTTCCGCGATCCGTTCTACTACATCGACTACACGCTGGCGCAAATTTGCGCCTTCCAGTTCTGGAAGCGGGCTCAGGAAAATCCCGAGCAGGCGTGGGCAGACTACTTGACGCTCTGCCGGGAGGGCGGCAGCAAGTCGTTTACGGAGCTGGTCAAAGTCGCGAAGCTGTACTCGCCGTTTGAAGATGGCTGCATCCAGTCGGTCATCGGCGACATCGAGGCGTGGTTGAACAGCGTGGACGACAAGCGCTTGTAAACACCGGCCTATACGTAAAAAAGCTGGCATCCCCATGCAGATGCCAGCTTTTATATTACTTGTTCCGGTTTTGCACGTAATCTGCCAGCGGGCTTAATGCGGAATGCTCGATTCCGGCATCCGCGAGAGCCGCCTTTGCTTCGGCAATCAAAGCGGTGAGCCTTTCCTTGGACTCAGCCAGCCCGAGCAACGACGGATAAGTCGCCTTTTCCCGGTCCGCGTCGCTGCCAACGGCTTTCCCCAGCTCCGCGGCGTCCCCTTCTACATTGAGGATGTCGTCCTGGATTTGAAAAGCCAGTCCGATGCAGACGCCGTAGCGGGTCAAAGCGTCCATCTGCGCTTCGCTCGCTTCCGCCAGATAGCCGCCGCCGCGCAAGGCTGCCACCAGCAAATCCCCTGTCTTGTGGCGATGGATGAACTCCAGTTGCTCCAGATCAAGCTGCTTGCCCTCTCCCTCGATATCCGCCATCTGTCCGCCGACCATGCCTGTCGCGCCCGCTCGTTTGCCCAGCTCGGCAATCAGCTTGACAGTCGTGATTGGCGCCACATCGGAGCGCTCCTGGTACGCCTCCGCGATATAGGCAAACGCCCGCGTCAGAAGCGCGTCTCCCGCGAGAATCGCCGTCGCCTCCCCGAACACTTTGTGATTCGTCGGCTTGCCGCGGCGCAAATCGTCGTCGTCCATTGCGGGCAGGTCGTCGTGAATCAGCGAGTATGTATGGATCATTTCCAGGGCAACCGCGAACGGGACTCCGCGCTCCATCGGCTTGTCCAGCGCTTCGAGCACAGCGAGGACCAGCATCGGTCGCAGCCTTTTTCCGCCTGCCATGAGCGAATACTTCATGGATTCGTACAACTGGGTCGGGACTCCTTGCTGCTCCAGGGCAGGCAAGAGATGCTGCTCAATGTAGGACGTTTTTTCCACCAAATATTGTTGGAATGTATCCACGGTGTCTTTATTCCCCTTCCACGCGAAAAGCCTTCTGCTTCAGTTGCCCGTCTTCTTCTACCAACTGAATGATCTTGGCTTCAATTGCATCGAGCTTCTGTCCGCAAATCCGCGAGAGTGTGACCCCTTCCTGGTACAGCGTAATCGCTTCCTCCAGCGGGATGTCTCCTTCTTCGAGCTTCCCGACGACTTCCTCCAGCCGCTTCATCGCTTCTTCGAACTGCATGTCAGTCTCTTGGTCCGTTTTCTTGCGAGCCATTGCGCTTCTCCTCCCGATTCAACTGTTCCACTCGTGCAGTAGCACTGCCATCACTTAATCGTACCACGATCTCGTCGCCAGGAGCAAATTGTTCCACGGATTTTACCAGCTTGTCACCCGTGTACACAAGCGAAAAACCGCGCTTCATGACCGCGAGCGGACTGAGCGCCTCCAGCGTCGCGATGCGCGAGGCAAAAGCCATCCGCTTTTGGTTGAGCCGCGCCAGCATCCGCTCGTCCAGCCGGGCGCGAATCGTCGCAACCGCTTTGCGCCGTTCCCCGACCTGATCCGCCAGCCGATACCGCTTGATCTGCTCGTCCAACCGCGTGTAGCGCTCGCGCCTGCGCTCCATCAAATGCTTCATCGCCTGGCGCATCCGCAAATGCGTCCGATCCAGCCGTTCCGCCGCTTCCTCCAGTCGCCGCTGCGGCTGACGCATCGCATACGAGTTGCTCAGGCGGTTCAGGCGGGTGCGTTCCTCTGCCAACTGATTGCGCACCGCCCTTTGCATGCGAATGTCCAGTTGCCGAACGCGCTCCACCCATTCCAGATAGTGCGGCACGGCCAGCTCCGCCGCTGCCGTTGGCGTCGCCGCACGGACATCGGCCACGAAATCGGCAATCGTGACGTCTGTCTCATGGCCCACCGCCGAAATGACCGGAATCATCGAAGCCGCGATGGCTCGCGCTACGCTTTCATCGTTGAAGGCCCACAGCTCTTCAATCGAGCCGCCGCCCCGGCCGACGATCAGCACGTCGATGTCGGGTTGCTGGTTGATAATGCGAATCGCCGAGACGATCGAAGCCGGAGCGTCCGTCCCCTGCACGACTGCTGGCGACAACACAATCTCCGCCTGCGGGTATCGCCTGCGGATCGTCGTGCAAATATCGCGAATCGCCGCTCCGGTCGGAGAGGTCACCACTCCTACCCGCTTCGGAAAACGAGGGAGGACGCGCTTTCGCTCCGCTGCAAACAGACCTTCCTGCGCGAGCTTTTCCTTGAGCTGTTCAAAAGCCAAGTAGAGCGAGCCAAGGCCGTCCGGCTGCATCTCTTTTGCATACAGTTGATAGGCGCCATCGCGTTCGAAGGCGGAAATCGAGCCGCGCACAATCGCCTTCGTCCCGTCCTTGGGCAAAAAGCGCAGGAAGCGGTTGTAGCTGGCAAACATCACGACTTTGATCCGCGACGTCTTGTCCTTCAAGGTAAAATACATATGGCCGCTGGAATGGTGCGTGAAGTTGGAGATTTCCCCCCTCACCCAGACGTCCTGCAAATTCGTCTCTCTTTCCAGCACGAGCTTGATATAACGGTTGAGATCGCTGACAGACAAAATATTGGGTGCAGCCATACACTCCTCCTCCTTTCAGTCCCTTGTTTGTTCCGATGCAAAAAGAAATGGATAAAGCACAGGCCCTATCCATTCCTTGCGATGCTTCTTCTACAGTTGCGCTTGCTTGCGTGCTGCCACGACCGTGTTTTTCAGCAGCATGGTAATCGTCATCGGCCCGACACCGCCAGGTACCGGAGTCAAAAAGCTGGCGACCTCTTTCACTTCGTCGAACTTGACGTCTCCGACCAGCTTCCCGGTTTCGATCCGGTTTACCCCGACGTCAATCACGACCGCTCCCGGCTTTACGTGCTCCTTGCCGATCATGTGCGCGCGGCCTGTCGCCACCACGAGAATATCTGCCCTTCTCGTATGTTCTTCCAGGTTTTGCGTACGCGAGTGACACATGGTTACCGTAGCGTTTTCCTGCTGCAGCAAAAGCGATACAGGCTTGCCGACAATGTTGCTGCGTCCGATGACGACAGCGTGCTTGCCTGCGATGTCTGTTCCCGTCCGCTTAATCAGCTCGATGACGCCATGCGGAGTGCACGGCAGCATCGTCTCATTGCCGAGTACCATGTTGCCTACGCTGATCGGATGGAAGCCATCCACGTCTTTTTCAGGATGAATCGCTGCAATGACTGCCTTCTCCGAAATATGCGCCGGCAGAGGAAGCTGAACCAAAATCCCGTGAACGTTCGGATTTTCGTTCAACTCGTGGATGATCGCGAGCAGTTCTTCCTCTGTCGTCGAAGCTTCCTTGAGGATCAGCTCGGAGTGGATACCGACTTCCTCGCAGCCTTTTGATTTTCCGCGTACATACGAATGCGATGCGGGATCGTCACCCACAAGCACAACAGTCAGACCAGGGACAATGCCTTGTTTTTTCAGTTCCGCCACTTCAATCGCGAGCTCTTCGCGAATGCTTTTTGCCACTTCTTTTCCTTGGAGAATGGTTGCAGTCATGGAGAAAAAGCCTCCTTCTTAAACGTCGATACCATTAGTGTACCGATTTCGCTCGCAACTGTAAAGCCGAATCATAAAAAGTTTATCATTATTTAATGTTCGTCTTTTGCTTCATCCATCCAAGCATCGCTACTCCGTAGGCGTTGTCGCCGGAGTAAACCGGGTCGCAAAAATACAGCTTGGCTTTGACCGCAGGGTGCTCCAGCCGCTTTATCAGCCGCTCGCGCATGTACTGATTGGCAGCGACTCCCCCTACGATCAGGATGTCCCGTGGATGGCCCTGTTCGACAGCGTGACGCAATACTTTTTCCAACGTGTTGGCGATACACTGTTCGGTTGCGCGGGCGATATCGGCATGGCTCGTCTCGCCGCGCTCGATGGCCCGCAACAGCGACGCTTCCGGGCCGGAAAAGCTGAAGGCCAAGCCGTCCACCGCAGAGGCGATGCGAAATTCCCCTGTCGACTCCTTGGCCAACTGCTCCAAATACGGTCCCGCCGGAAAAGCCAGCCCGAGCGCTACTCCGATCCGATCCACCAGTTGTCCTGCGTGCAAGTCGATCGTGCCGCCGATTTTTTCAATCGCATACCCGGCCGCCTGCCGCTCGCACAAGAGCAGCTCGCTCGTTCCGCCAGACAGATGGACGGCCAAAAAGCGGTCCTGCTGCGGGCGTTCTTCGGCTGTGTACTCCCCTGCCGCAATATGTCCTTCCTGGTGGGTGGTCAGGTGCAAGGGAACGCGCAAGTAGGTCGCAAGCGATTTGGCCAGCCCTTCCCCTACCTTGAACACCGGCATGTACGAACGGTCGACGGGCCTCGGCTTTTCGCTGACGCAGATCGCCTCGATCTCGTATTCGTTCCACTTCATTTGCTCGCTTAGTTCCGGCAAGTTCATCACATGCTGAAAGACGGCTTCGGATTGTTGCAGCCCGCGTTTGCCCTCCTTCACTTTGAGAAGGCGTTTTGCTTCTGCAACAATTCGGCCGTCTTCCTGAGCCAAGCACAGCGATGTCCGGTAATTGCTCGTATCAATGCCTAACATTACCTTACTCATGCTTGTATCTCCTGCCTGTTTTATGCCTTTTGCGTTTCTCTTGCCTGCAAGAAGCTCGCCAGTACGCCGTTGATATAACGGTGGGACGCTTCGTCGCTGAACAGCTTCGCAATTTCAATCGCTTCGTTCATGACGACCTTGTCAGGCGTATCCGCTTCAAACATGATCTCGTAAAAAGCGAGGCGCAAAATGGCGCGGTCTACGTTGGCAATACGCTCCAACTGCCAGCCGCGCAAATACTTTTTGATCTCTGCGTCGATCTCTGCCAGGTTCGCCAAAACCCCATCGAGCAAATAACGCAAATACTGCGAGCTTTCCTCGGACTCTTCCATGACCAGATCAACCGCTTCCTTGACAGGCACCTCGGCCATGTCGATCTGGAAAAGACATTGGACTGCTTTTTCTCGTGCTGTTCTACGCTTCATTCCATTCACCTACTAATTAAAGTCAGCAGGGGAGCAAATTCCTTCCCCTCTTAATCTGCTACCGAAACTTGCCAGGCAGAATCCGATCCAGTATTTCGCGCAAGTCTTCCTTATGGTCGAGCTTGCGACCGATGTAATAGCCGGTCCCGACAAACACAACAAAGACTAGTGTATTCCAAAAACCGACGAGAAGGTAGATGATGCCGAAAAAAATTCCGGCCAAAATCCCCATTAGCTTCCCCTTGTGTTCCCACAATAACTCCCACATCATGGACTTCACCTTCTATTCCACTCGCTTGCGAGCCGCGTAGTTTTCTTGCTGAGCCACTTCCGTTACCACAACCGACACTTCGGAAATCACGACGCCAGCAATTCCTTCGACTTGCTCCTTCACGTCTGCCTGCAACTTTTGCGTCAGCTCCGGCAACGGGGTCTCGCCATCGACGGAAACGCGCAAGGTGATGATGTTCCCACTCTCCAGCGCTTTGACTGCCGTTTTCATATCGCGCACGCCTTTTACGCGCCGGGCAGCGCGCTCGGCAATCGTCTGGATCGTCTGCATCGTAATGTGGACTTCGCCAAGATCACTGCGCTGGCGAATGCCACGATCAATTTTTGGCTTCGTGGAACGAAAAGAACTGAAAAAGAAGCGAAGACTCACAACGAGGAAAATAATCGCGACGATGAGATACGTGATGTTCGTTCCCGCCAGCATTTGCTCGACATAAGGGCGGAAAAACTCGGGTGAAATCAAACCGCTGGTGGCAGTTATCGCGATGCAGGACAAAATAATCAGCGCAAAGCTGTAAATCGTCAAAATAAAGCGGTCAAACAAATTCACATGCATCTCTCCTTTTCGCCGTGTTTGAAAGGAGACAAACAGGGCAAGGTCAAAGGCTAATTCCCCGCCTTAGCCAAGGCTTGGCAAAACAACTGACTTGGAATGAGGAAAATGCCCCCTGTCAGTAGGGGGCATCCATCCGGTGCATGTTAGCGCACACGCTGGTAATCTTCGACTACAGGCGTCGCCGGAGCTTTTTCTTCGGCTTTCAGCTCTACATCGACGATATGTACGTTTACTTCCACCACCGAAAGTCCGGTCATTCCTTCGATCGCATTGCGCACACTATCTTGAATATTACGAGCGACGTCTGGAATCCGGTGTCCGTACTTGACAATGATGGAGACATCCACTGCCGCTTCGCGGGAGCCAACCTCCACGCGAACGCCGCGAGCTATATTTTTACGGCCTAATCGTTCAGCTATTTCCCCTACGAAACCGCCGCTCATCTGTGCTACGCCTTCCACCTCGGACGCAGCCATGCCGGCGATCACTTCCAGTACTTCGGGAGCGATCTGGACCTTTCCAAGCTCTGTTCTATCTAAATCCGGAGTAAACTCTTCCATGCTTCGCACCTCCCTTTAGATTTGTAATTCATTATACCAAGCGCACCGTTTTTTTACAAATCAGCCTTGATTATTCTTCATCCAGGTTCAATTCGTAGTTTTCCAGGAACTTGGTGTCGAAGTGGCCGCTCACGAACACTTCATGCTCCAGCACTTTTTGATGGAACGGAATCGTCGTGGTGATGCCGTCGATGACAAATTCGCCGAGTGCGCGCTTCATCCGTTCGATCGCCTCGTTGCGGTCCTTGCCCCAGACGATCAGCTTGGCGATCATGGAGTCGTAGTAAGGCGGAATGGAATAGCCCGCATAGGCAGCGCTGTCCACCCGCACGCCGAAACCGCCCGGAGGCAAGTATTCGGTGATGCGTCCAGGTGACGGCATGAAGTTTTTCGCCGGGTTCTCTGCGTTGATCCGGCATTCGATCGCCCAGCCGTCAAGCTTGATGTCTTCCTGCGTAAAGGACAGCGGCTCTCCCGCTGCTACCGTGAGCTGCTCCTTGATTAAGTCGAAGCCTGTAACCAGCTCGGTCACCGGATGCTCTACCTGAATCCGCGTGTTCATTTCCATAAAGTAAAACTGTCCGTGCTTGTCCAGCAAAAATTCGACCGTACCGGCTCCGTGATAGGAAACCGCTTTGGCCGCCGCGACAGCCGCTTCGCCCATTTGCTTGCGCGTCTCCTCGCTCAAGGCAGGCGATGGCGCTTCTTCAATCAGCTTTTGGTGACGGCGCTGGATGGAGCAGTCGCGCTCGCCCAGGTAGACCGCGTTGCCATGCTTGTCGGCCATGATCTGGATTTCGACGTGACGCGGACCTTCGACGAATTTTTCCAGGTACACGCCCGGGTTGCCGAAAGCGGTTTTCGCCTCGTTTTGCGCCTGGCGGATCGCCTTTTCCAAATCTTCGTCGTCGACCGCTACGCGCATGCCGCGTCCGCCGCCGCCCGCAGTCGCTTTGACCATCACCGGATAGCCGATTTCGTTGGCTGTCCGGATGGCGCTCTCGATATCCTCAATCAGCCCTTCTGTCCCAGGTACTGTCGGCACTCCGGCCGCTTTCATCGTATCTTTTGCCGTGGACTTGTCGCCCATCTTCACGATCGCTTCCGGATCAGGACCGATAAAGGTGATGTTGCATGCCGCGCAAATCTCGGCAAAGTCAGCGTTCTCCGCCAAAAATCCGTAGCCCGGGTGAATCGCGTCTACGCCCACCTTGGTCGCCACGCTCATGATGTTCGCTATGTTCAGATAGCTTTCCTTAGATGCTTTTGGACCAATACAGTAAGCTTCGTCGGCCATTTTCACATGAAGCGCTTCACGATCCGCTTCGGAGTAGACAGCGACCGTACGAATGCCCAGCTCGCAGCATGCCCGGATGATCCGAACGGCAATCTCCCCGCGATTGGCAATCAATACTTTTTGAAACATTTCGCTCTCCCCCACCTTATTCTGGCTTCACCAAAAACAGTGCTTGACCGTATTCAACGAGCTGGCCGTCTTCGACCAGCACTTTGACGATCTCGCCATGTACTTCTGCTTCGATTTCGTTGAACAGCTTCATCGCTTCCACGATGCAGACGACCTTGTTCGGATTGACCTTGTCGCCAGCTTGTACATAAGGAGGCTTGCCAGGCTCTGGTGCGCTGTAGAAGGTTCCGACCATCGGCGAGACGATCTTGTGCAGGTTCGCGTCGTCAACAGCAGGAGCGCTCGGAGCAGCTTTCGGCGCTTCCGCCGCAACAGGCGCTGCTTGCACAGGCGCTGGAGCCGCCGCTACTGGCGCAGCCGCAACAGGAGCCGCCGCCTGGGCTTGTACGACTGGTTGTGTCACTACTACTGTCTCTGTACCGCTGGATTTCTTCAGAGTCACTTTTGCCCCTTCGGTCTCCAGTTTAAATTCATTAATGGAAGATTGATCGATCAGCTTAATAATTTCTCGGATTTCATGAATTTTCATGACGAAAAAGCACTCCTTCGTTTGTTTCAATAGCGGAACAGGGAGTCCCATATGTATCCTTTTTGGCAAACCATAAATCCATGGTAGCCTGTTGCCCATACCACGTCAAGAAAGGATTTCCCCGCTTCCTGCCGAGAGGAAGCGAGAAAATCCTTACCAGCATGCCCACTACAGGGGCCGCTTATAACGGGTAGCTCAGCTTGTTTTCGCCAGTCAGGACGCCTTGAACTGGACGTTGATGTTCGTCGCCGGCATGTTCAAATGCTGCTTGACCTGGGCGATGATTTCCACCACTTCGTTTGCGCTCAGTTTGTCTTTTTGCACAATCACAGTGGCTTTGTCGTTCTTGATGAGGACGACCGCATCCTGGTAGCCGCTCGCCTTGAGCATTTCTTCCACGTTCATCGTAGCCGTCTCCAACGTGGACAGCTCGTCGTACTTGGCCTTGGCTTCGGCTACCGCCTGCGGAGTAGCATCGGCATTGTTGATAATCGCAAGCTGCTCATCCTTTTGCTGCTGGATTTGCGCTTCCCGATTCAGCTTGAAGCCCTGGAAAACTTCGGCCGCCGTCTCGGCTACCGGAACGACCGCGTTGCCAGAAGTTTGCTTCGCTTCTTCAGGAGCTGGCGTTTGCCCGACAGGAGTCGTTGCTTCCTGCTTGCCATCCTTGGCATCGACCGCAGTAGCGCCTGGAGCCTGCTCGACTTGCTTGGTCTCCACCTCCACGCCGGAAATCTGCTCTTGCTTCTGGACTGCCTGCTCTTGTCCCGAGGTCGGAATCTGCTCTTGCGGCCCCTTCACCAAATAGTAGCCGGAGAGTACCACCATTACAGCCAGCATCGTCAACAACCAAACTGTTTGCTTGCGCAGAATCATTCGCCATTACCTCCTACCCTTTTTTGGGCAATATGGATATCTTGTAAGCGGGAACATCCAAAACCTTTTGCACGGCCTCGGTGATCCACGCTTTTACCTGGATGTTGTCGGCCCCTTTGGCCACGACCAGCACCCCCCGGACGCGCGGCTTCAATGTCTTGACGATGACGGGCTGGTCTTGCTTGCCGCCCTGGACAATGACGACCTGCGAATCGCGTGATTGGTCACTCTGATTCCGGGTTGCCTTTTCCTTATCCATCTCCTGGTTGACCGAGGAGCGGACATTCGTGTTTTTCTCGACGACCAGCTCCGGTGTCGATTCCAGATTGACCATGACTTCCACCTCTCCCACGCCGACTACACTCGCGAGGATATCGCGAAGCTGGGATTCGTAGATGTTTTCGTACTCCGCGATAATGTCCGGC
Organism: Brevibacillus sp. NSP2.1; assembly: GCF_000470975.2. NCBI lineage: Bacteria > Bacillati > Bacillota > Bacilli > Caryophanales > Paenibacillaceae > Brevibacillus > Brevibacillus sp. NSP2.1. The sequence goes on from NZ_CP048274.1 coordinate 3,365,887, forward strand.
GCGGGCGACCCGCCAAGCACCGGAGACGTCGCATCGCCTGATGGCTGCGGCGACGTCTCGCCGGAGTTTATCGCGAATCCGAGCGGCTGATCTTTTTCGACGTGCAGAAAATCCGTCAAGATCATGACAGCAATCCCGATGCCAAGGACGACGATCAAATAGTGCAACGGCTTGAGCTTTTTGTTGCTGCCGTTTCCTTCCCACAGTTTTTTCAGCTTTTCCAGCATTTTTCTCACCTCGCTTGTGTCGACAGCGCCATTACTGTTTTTCTCTTTCCCTGGACTCGTCTTTGATAATGACCTGCTCTTTGGAAAGCCCCCATTGTGCGGCCAGATCGCTCGCCATCCGGCTCATCAGCGGATTGTCCTCGCGCGCCGCCACCTCGACTTCCTGTTTGGGCTCCTGCGCCTCGCCAATCGTGACCTCCACCGGGGCGATGGGCGTAATCGGCTTGATCGGCTGGACCTGCTGCAACCCGTTCTGGTCCGGGGCGCTGTCCGCTTCGCCGATCACCAGCTCCATGCGGGACAAGGTCGGCTCTCCCTGCTGCTTCTGCTCGATCACGACTGCCACGTCCGCGACCTCCACACCGTAATCGGCCTTGATTTTCGCCTTCACAGCGGCTGCTACCTGCGCCTGCACGTAAGCGGTCATCTGCTCGTTTTGCTGTCCCAGAAGCTTGTCAGTCATTTTTTTCCATTCGACAGAGGCCGGTTTGTTCAGCTCTTGCTGGTAGCGATCCAACCGGAGGGCGAGATCATCCTGCGACAGACTGAACAGGCTGAACACCGGGGAGATGATCGTCAACAAAAGGATCAGCCCCATGACCATTTTCACGTAGCGCTGCAAGGTCGTATTGGGCAGGATCAGATCGAGAAAGGCTGCCAGGAGGACGAGCAGGATGATTTTTTTCAGCCAAAGCGTTAACCATGTCATGTCATCACCTACCGAACCATCATGGAGATGTTGCCTGCCGCAATGATGATGGTAATAGCCAGAAAGAACATCAAGCCCACCGTCGCCAGCGCGGCGAAGACGAACAGGAGACTTTTTCCGATCGTGCCGAGCGCGCTGATGATCGGGCTGTTGCCGAGCGGCTGCAGCACGGCGGATGACACGTTGTAGATCAGGGCGAGCACCAGTATCTTGAGAGCCGGGAAAGCGCACAAGATGATGAGGATGACCACTCCAGCGAGGCCGACTGCGTTTTTGACCAGAAGCGATGCGTTTAAGACCGTATCGGCCGCATCGGAGAACATGCGTCCGACGATCGGGATGAAGTTGCCGGTAATGTATTTGGCAGTCCGCAAGGTGACGCCGTCTGCGACAGCCGAGGTGGCTCCCTGAATCGAGATGACCGCGAGAAAAATCGTCAGGAAGGAACCGAGCACGCCCATCGCGATATTTCGGAGCAGCGTAGCAAGCTGCGTGACCTTGTAGCGTTCCGAAAACAGGCTGACAATCGACAGCATCGCCGAGAGAAACAGGAGCGGGAACACGACGTACGTAATCATCATGCCGCTGATGTTAATCATGAAAATAATCAGCGGGTGAAACATGGTCGCTGTCGCGAGGTTCCCCACTGATGCCAGGAGGGCGATGACCAGCGGGATCATGGCGAGCATGAAATCCGTCATGCTGCTGATCGCGTCCTTGGCGTAAGTGATGGCGAGGTGAAAGCTGTTGATAGCCAACACCATCAAAACGAGATAAGCGATGGAATAGGCCACGGTAGAAACGGCGTTTCGTTCGAAAGCATTTTGCATCGTCTCCAGGATCATGGCAAACACCGTGATGATGATAATCGAGCTGAGCAGTTTGCCGTTCATCAAGATTTCGTGGAAGATGAATTTGCCCATCCCTTGCAGGACGCCAGAGATCGTCAGTTCCTCCTGCTGCATCAAAATCTGGATGAAGCCCTGGGATTTCAAGTCCGGCAAGTAGCCTTTGTACTCCCGCTGAAGCTGCTGCCAATACTGCTCGACACGCTCCAGTTGCAGGTGATCGACTTGCTCTTCGACGATTTGGTTGATCGGGTTGGCTGCGGGTGCCCCGGCTGCATCGACCATTCCCGGCGACAGATAGAAAAAGAGTGCGAACCATAACAGGATCAATTTGCCAGTACGCGCCACAGACATCCCCCCTCCCTTACGCCGGCAGCAAGTCGATCACTGTTTCGATGATGATTTGGATAATCGGCACGGCCATGACCAGGATCAGCACTTTTCCCGCCAACTCGATTTTGGAGGCAATCGCCCCTTGTCCGGCATCGCGGGTCATTTGCGCCCCAAATTCTGCGATGTAGGCAATTCCGATAATTTTTAAAATCGTTTCCAGAAACACGAGGTTCAAATCTGCCTGGACCGCCAGCCTTTCCAGAATGCGAATGACTTCGGCGATTTTTCCTACCAGGAAGTAGAAAATGATGACGCCGCTCGCAATCGCCAAAAGAAAAGCGAACATCGGCTTTTGTTCTTTAATCACCAGGGCAAGTATGGTTGCGACCAGTCCAAGTCCAACGATTTGTACGATTTCCATCGAGAGCCCCTCCTCAGTTGAACAGGAAGACGCGTTTCACCTCAGAAAACAGGTCGCCGAGGTAGTGGGACACCATGTACAGGACGATGATGAATCCGACCAGTGTCGCCCAGTGCGCAATATCTTCCTTTCCCGCCTGTTTGAGGACCGTGTGCAAGATCGCTGTGATGAACCCTACCGCTCCGATCTGGAAAACAGGTGTCAAATCAAAATCCACTGTGAACACCTCGCCTTTAGAACATCAGGATGACGACCAAGAGCCCGCCGAGGAAGCCAAGACTTTTGTACATGCGTTCGTATTTTGCCTGCTCCGCCCGCGCTTCTTCCTCAAGTCCTCGCAGGTGGGTCACCGCAAGGCGCAGATGCTTTTGCTGGTCTTCCCTGTCGGATGACCCGAGAACCTGTCCGAGACTCGCGAGCACCTCCCGCTCCTGCCGGCGCAGGGCCGTTTGCGCCCAATGCTTTCCCATCGCCTGCTGCAAGGAATCTTCGGCCGATTGCGCCTTTTCGCTGACCAAAAGCTCTGCGGCGTGCAGAAACACTTTGCCCACTTCCTCGGAGACGCGGCGACCCACTTTGACAAAAGCGCGGTGCAGCGGCGTCATGCCGTACACGATTTCCGTCTCCAGCATTTGCAAGGCGACCAGGAGCGCCCGTAGCTGAACCGGGCGATAGGCGTAGTACCTGCCGATCTGCCAGCCGACCATGGAAGCGGAGAACAGGATGAGCACCGCACCAATCAGCTTGACCATGCGACCTTCTCCTTTTCGAGCGGCTTCATGCTTTGGTCGTAGATCGCCTGGATCGTGCCCACGCCTTTCGCCCGGCTAAGCACGATATAGCGGGCAAACACGCCGTGTCGCACCAGGTTGCCGAGCATCGGGCGCCGGGCCACCTCCTGGATGTCGGCGCCATGCGCGGAGCAGATGACCGCGACTCCGGCATGAATCGCTTCCCAGACGGCATCCCCGTCCTCCGCCCGCCCCACCTCGTCCACGATCAGCACATCGGGAGACATGGAGCGAATCAGCATCATCATCCCTGCGGCTTTCGGGCAAGCGTCCAGCACATCTGTCCTGGGGCCGACATCTCGCTGCGGCACTCCCTGGAGACACCCGGCCAGCTCGGAACGCTCGTCCACAATCCCTACCTTGCGACTGGACGACCATTCACTCCCGTAGCTGAGGGAGCGGGCCATATCGCGCAAAAGCGTCGTCTTCCCGCATTGCGGCGGAGAGATCACCAGCGTACTCAGCACTTTGCCGCCTTCAAACAAATAGGGCATTACTTTTTGCGCAGCCCCTTTTTTCTCCCGGGCAATCCGGATATTGAAGCTGGTGATATCCCTGATGCCTTTGACATCCCCTTTGTCCAGCACCACTTTTCCTGCGATGCCGATGCGATGGCCGCCTACGACTGTAATGTAGCCCCGCTTCAGCTCTTCCTCCAGCGCGTACAAAGAATGCTGGCTGACCTGATTCAACAGCTTGACTGCGTGCTCTGCGGAAAAAATCCATCCTTTACTCGCGGTGGAGGTAAGCTGGCCTGTCGGCGTCACATAGCTGGATTGCTGGCCAAAGCGCACTTCCAACGGCTGATTTTGCCGAAGCCGTATCTCTTCCAAATGCTCTTTGACTGCGGAGGGAAGAGCAGTCAAAATCGAGCGTATGGCTTCCGGCAAGATCGCCATGATCTCTCTCACATCTGGTACCCTCCTTTTTGTGGCTGACTCTCGTTTGTCCACATTGACTTACCTCCATCCTATGCGCGGATGGACGAGATTTATGCTAAGACTCTTTTGGCAAAATGCGAAAAAGCAGCAGGCTCATTCGCGTGCCGCTGCAAACAAAAAAAGCTTGCCCCGGCGCTTTTGGCAGCACGCGGGGACAAGCTTTTTACGTAGGGTTGATCGGCTGGTATTCACGCTCGCCAGAAGACTGCTCGATGACGTAGTGGGTGTAGCCTTCCTCATCATGGCCCTCTCGCAAGTGAATCTCTTTTTGGCAGTGCGGGCAGGAAAATTCGTAGCCGCCCGCCAGATATGCGTCGCCATCTGCTTCGTACAAATACGCGTCCTCGTCATCGTCGAGGTCGTAGCAGGTGGCGTACTCTATGTCGTCGTCTTCTATCGTTTCGTACAAGTCGTCGTCCTCTTCGAAAAGATAGAGTTCCACATCTTCGAGGTCTTCGTCCAGCGCCTCGACATAATCCTCCGCCTCTTCCACGCGGGCGTGCAGCTCGCGGAACTGGGCGCACACCTCGTCCATGATCTCGATCATCTCTGCCATGATTTTGCCTTCCGCACTCTTTTCGCCCACATCCAGGCCGTCAGCCAGTCCACGCAAATAGGCGATTCGATTCGCCATCGCTTCGATCATCCCATTCCCTCCCATTGGTCTTTTGACACTAGCATTCCCTAGAGCGGCGCGGATTACCATTGGAAGGAACTGGATCGTCGAATCGCTACTTGCGCACCCCGATCAGGATGCAGGAGATGCCGAGCAAAATCCAGGCGATTTTGGCAAAGCTGACCCGATCCGACATGCCGAGCAGGCCGATCGTCGTCGTCGTAATCAAAATGACAGGTCCGACAATCGCCAGCCCGGAATTGATGAGCAGCGCCTTTTCGACCTGATTGACCTTCAAAATGAGCAGGGCGGCCAAAATTTCGATGCTGCCTGACAAAACCCGCAGGGCGGCCATGCCCATAATCGCTTTTTCCCACATACCGTCTCGTCCTCCCCTCCGTTCACTCTATGCCTGTACCCGCTCATTTCAGCACTTGCGCTGGGCGATCGCCTACCGCCTTTCTTCTTCACTCCTGTTGTCAGATGGGCATACACTGAACCATACGCCTAGAAGAAATGAGGAAAATGCGATGGTAGACTGTGAGCATCCGTTTTTGCCCCCAAGCTGGGCGAATCCGTCCGGGCGCATGCGCGAAAAGCCCCGCCAGAAGGGGCTGACCATGGTCATTGACAAAGGACTGGGACTTACTGCTTACTTCGATTTACTGGATCTGGCTTCTCCTTATATGGATATATACAAACTCGGCTTTGGCACGACTGCCCTCTATCCGCCAAAAGTGCTCCGGCAAAAGCTCGATGCCGCGAAGGCTCACGGACTGCACATCATGCCTGGCGGAACCTTTTTCGAGGTCGCCATCCGGCACAGCACGATCAAGGAGTACATGCAGCAAATTCGTTCGCTCGGATTTTCCGCTGTGGAAATTTCCGACGGCACCTTTCCCCTCCCTTTTGAAAAACGCAAGGAGGCGATTGCGCTGGGCGTGGACGCCGGGCTTATCGTCTATACAGAGGTGGGCAAAAAGGCTGCCGGCTACCGCGCCCAGCGCCAGGAGCTGCTCGAAACGCTCGACTTTGACCTGACGGCCGGCGCCAGTTACGTCATCGTCGAAGCGCGGGAGAGCGGGACAGTCGGCGTCTTCGACGGAAACGGCAAGGTCGATCACACGTTTCTTCGGGACATTGTCTGGGCAGCGCAGGCCAACGCGGAGCGGCTCATCTGGGAAGCGCCACAAAAAGATCAGCAAGTGGGCTTGATTCAGGCTCTTGGCAGCGATGTCAACCTCGGCAACATCGCTTGCACGGACGTCTTGTCCGTCGAGACGCTGCGCCGGGGCCTGCGCGGGGATACGGCCCTGATTATGGAAGAGGGGAGGTCGGCTCCGTGCGAATAGAAGTAGTGCCGACAGTCGAGGAAATTCGCTTTGACCAGATCAGCAACCACGTCGTCATCGTCATCGACGTCCTGCGCGCTTCCAGCACGATCGTCACCGCGCTCGGAAACAGCTTTGTGTGCGTCATTCCCGTCGAGACGATCGGGCAGGCAAACTCGTTGCGCGCTGCCGACTGCCTGTTGGCTGGCGAGCGGCACTGCCGCAAAATTCCGGATTTTGACTGCAACAACTCGCCGACGGAAATCTCTGCGACCAAAAAGCCAGGCAAGCGCCTCGTGCTCACGACGACGAACGGAACGCGCGCGATCCAAAAGGCGGAGCGAGCCTCTGCGCTGCTGATCGGCTGCTTTTTAAACGCGACGGCCTGCATCAAGCACGCGCTCACCTATCATCTCGATATTACGCTGTACTGCGCGGGCACGCGCTCCGAGTTCGCGCTCGAGGATGGGCTTGCCGCCGGGCTGATGATCGTGCAGGCGCAAAAAGCGTTGGCCAACATCCAGACTTGCGATCTGGGGGAAGCCTTGAAAGCGAGCTACCTGTATTACGCGGACAAATTGAGCGAGCAGTTGCTGCAAACGACGACGGGAAAGCGGCTCGTCTCGCATCATTTTGCCGAGGATTTGCGCTTCTGCTCCCAGGTCGACCAGTTCCAGCTCGTTCCCTACGTCAAGGACAAACGCATACTCCCCCACCTTGTCTCATAGAGTGAAAGGAGAACAGGGACAGGGGTTTTGATGCCAATGATGATGTCTGGAGAAGTGATGCTTGTCATCCTGATCGTCATAGGGTTAATTGGCCGTTCACCGATTATCGCGACGGCAGCGAGCATTCTTTTGGTGCTGAAGCTGACGGCCCTGGAGCGCTTTTTCCCCACGGTCGAGCGTCGCGGCCTGGAACTTGGCCTGCTTTTTTTGACGATTTCCGTACTGGTCCCGTTTGCCAGCGAAAAAATATCGTGGAAAGATGTCACGCCGCTGTTTACGACAGTCGTCGGTTTCACAGCACTCGCAGGTGGCGCGATTGCCACCTGGATGAACGGCAAGGGGCTTGACCTGTTGCGCACCGAGCCGCACATGATTATCGGCCTCGTCATCGGGTCGATCATTGGCATCGTGTTTTTTCGCGGCATTCCCGTAGGCCCCCTCATGGCGGCAGGCATTACCGCTTTCGTGCTGAAGCTGTGGGAATGGTTTGGCGGGCGCTGGCCCCAATAAAAGCGGCAAGATCGGAAGTAAACGGCACCCCCCTTTTTCTCAGGCGAAAAAGGGGGTTCTTGTCCGTACAAAAAAAAGCCGCACCCGAGCGGGCACAGCTTTTTCTTGTCCATTCTGTCGGTTACGCCTTACGCGCGAGAAACGTATGCCTCTGTACGCGTGTCGATAATCAGACGCTCGCCTTCTTCTACGAAGAGGGGAACGTTGACGACAAAGCCAGTTTCCAGCGTTGCTTTTTTGGTCACGTTGGAAGCGGTATCGCCTTTAACGCCTGGCTCACATTCCGTTACAACCAGTTCGACTGTGTTTGGCAACTGGATACCGATGGTTTCGCCGTTGTACTGCATGATTTGCACATTCATGTTTTCCTTGAGGAAACGCAGCTCGCGCTCGATCTGGCTACGAGTGAACGTCAGTTGCTCATAGGTTTCGGTGTTCATGAACGTGTACTCGTCACCGCTCGCATACAAGTATTGCATGGTGCTGGTTTCGATGCGGGCAGGGTTTACTTTTTCACCGCCGCGGAAAGTCATTTCTGTGGTGTTGCCGTTGCGCAGGTTGCGCAGTTTGGAGCGTACGAACGCCGCGCCTTTTCCTGGTTTTACGTGTTGGAATTCAAGCACGGTGTAGATGTTGCCGTCCACTTCGATCGTCAAACCGGTCCGAAAATCGTTTACAGAGATCATCGTTGTCCTCCCAAATCAATCAATAACGTAGAATAGTATAAATTACACGGGCAAAATGAGCAACTCTTTCGTAGACTTGTTGAGGTTCTCATGCCCGTCTGCGGTAATCAGCACGTCGTCCTCGATGCGCACGCCGCCCAGTCCGGTAATGTAAATGCCCGGCTCCATCGTCACGAGCATGCCTGGCTCCAGTACGAACGTGCTTGCGGTAGACAGACCTGGCAGCTCATGCACTTCGATGCCAAGGCCGTGACCCGCGCTGTGTCCGTACGCTTCGCCGTAGCCTGCCGCCGTGATGATGTCTCTCGTTGCGGCATCCGCTGCTTTTGCCGTCACGCCTGGCTTCAGCGCTTCCAGACCTGCCAGTTGCGCCCGCAGCACGATGTCGTAAATCTCTTTCATTTTCGCGCTCGGCTCTCCGACAGCGAGTGTGCGGGTAATGTCCGAGTTGTAGCCTTTGTAGGCAGCTCCGAAATCGAGCGTGACCATTTCGCCTGCCTCGATCACTTTTTCGCTGGCTCGTCCATGCGGCAGCGCACCGCGCACGCCGGACGCCACGATCATGTCAAAGGCAGAGCCTGTCGCGCCCTGCTTGCGCATGAAATACTCCAGCTCCAGCGCGACGTCCACCTCGCGCACGCCTGGGCGGATATATCCTTGAATATGCGCAAAAGCCGCTTCGGCAATTCCCACCGCTTCGCGGATGATGACCATTTCCGCCTCGTCTTTGAACATGCGGATTTTTTCCAGCAGGCCGCTTGTCGGGACGAGCTCTACGCCGTCAAAGCCTTTGCTCCACTCCTGATACGTGCCGAAGGAGATGCTGCTTTCGAACGCCAGTCGCTTGACGCCTTTTTCCTGCAGCAGCTTGGCGATCGCCTCGACGGCTTTGCGCTCGTTGTTGACGACCGTAAAATCCGGCGCCTGCTCCTGCGCTTGCTCCACGTAGCGGAAGTCTGTAACGAGGAACGCTTCTGTTTCGGTGACAACCACCCAGCCGGTCGAGCCGGTAAAGCCGCTCAGATAGAAGCGGTTTTCCGCTTTTTCCGTAATGAACGCATTCGCTCCCACTTGGGCAAGCGCTTCACGCAATTTATCCAAACGTTGTTTCATGGCAATCCGTTTCCCCTTTCGTCTATGCGAAGCCGTTATTTTTTTTCGATTTTGCGGACGAGCGCCCGCAGCGCCCACTCGTATCCGTCCATGCCCAAGCCGACCACCTGGCCGATCGCAACGGGCGCAATGACCGAGTGATGGCGAAATTCCTCGCGCGCGTGAATATTGGAAATATGTATTTCAATCGTCGGGAGCGCCACACTGGCGAGCGCATCGCGAATGGCATAGCTGTAGTGCGTGAATGCGCCAGGGTTAATCAAAATGCCGTCGTGAACGCCTCTTGCCTGGTGAATCGCATCAATCAGGACTCCCTCGTGATTGGACTGGCAGTGCGCAAGTTTGCCGCCCAGTTCGTCCATGACAGAAGACAGCTTGGCTACCAGATCGTCCAGCGTTTCCTTTCCGTAAATTTCTGGCTCCCGCGTTCCCAGCAAATTGAGATTGGGACCGTTCAACAGCAGAACGGAAGTCATTGTCATCCCTCCCCATATGTTTTTTCGCAAAAAGTTTTTTTACTAATGAAACATTTTACCACAAGCCATTCCCTGCACAACAGTAGGATGCAAAAATCGGCTAACATTGCGAATCTTCCGACTCTGGCAAACGAGAGGGGGCGATCCGCTCCCCTAGCGTTTTACACCGTGTCACTGCTCCTCGTCCGAATGCTCCAGGACGAGTGTCATGCCAATGAACAACCCGTAAGACAAATACCAGGCACCTTCCGTGCTCAAGGTTCCTACTTCCCAATTCCCTATGCGAAAGAAGAATCCTGCAATCGCAAGCAAGATCGCGCCGTAGAGAAGTCCGGTCCACCAGGCGCGCATTTGCCCGAACAATAAGGAAAACAGGAAGCTTGCCAGAACCGTTTCCACAAACAGCACAATCGCCCCGAGCGCTACACCTGTCAGGCTGTCCTCCTCGAACCCGGTGAGCAGCGGCCGGGCAAACGCGCCGAGCCCGTACGGCGTCAAATTCAGGAAGTGCGCGAGCAGACGAATGATTCCCCATACAATCGTTCCCCAAAAAGCAAGCTCCACAATTTTCGCGCCCGCCGCCGGCTTGCGCCCCTCTTTGCCGCGCTCTTTTGGCTTGCCCCACAGCTCCTTGTGCCTTCGTGCAGCTTTGCCTGCTACCATTTCCTATCACCTCACACGTAGTATGTGCTGTTCCCATGTTTTTCACTAACTGTTTACATTTCTTGGCGATGCTTGAACTCCTTGTAGCTTCAAGGCCCGCTTTCCGTTAAAATGGAGGGTAAGGAAGGTGATTGTGTTGGCTCAGCAAAAAGTACCCAGCTACGGCGGTCAGGCCGTCATCGAAGGTGTGATGTTCGGCGGCAAAACGATGACCGTAACGGCTGTTCGCAAAAAAAATCATGAGATTGAGTATTTTGAAGCCCCGCGCACGGAATATAAATGGATTACTCCGCTGAAAAAAATTCCGTTCATTCGCGGCCTGGTCGGCCTGATCGAAGCCAGCGCCAACGGGGCCAAACATCTGAACTTCGCCTCTGAACGCTACAACATGGAATCCGGAGAAGAAGTGAGCGAGGGCCCTTCGAAACTGACGATGATTCTGGGGGTCGCCCTTGTCGGTGTGCTCTCCTTCCTGTTCGGTAAATTCGTCTTTACACTCGTTCCCGTTTTTCTCGCCGATTTTCTTTTGGGCAGATGGGTGCCGGATGGAGTTCCGCAAACGTTGGCAGAAGGCGGCTTCAAAATTTTGCTGCTGCTCGGCTACATCACAGCTATTGCGCAAGCCCCGCTCATCAAGCGGCTCTTTCAATATCACGGAGCGGAGCATAAAGTGATTAACGCCTTCGAAGCCGGGGTAGAATTAACAGTAGCGAATGTGCAAAAATTTTCCACCTTGCATTACCGTTGCGGTAGCAGTTTTCTCATTTTCACCGTGTTCGTCGGTGTCGTGATCTACTCGCTGTTCAGCTACGACTCCCTGACTGAGCGGGTCGTGCAGCGCATCGTCCTCTTGCCGCTCGTCATCGGGGTTTCCTACGAGGTCCTGCAGTGGACAAACAAGCTCCGCGACACGCCTGTTTTGCGCTACCTTGGCTATCCGGGGCTGTGGCTGCAAAAAATTACGACACGTGAACCGGATGACAGTCAGGTCGAAGTAGCCATCGCTTCTTTCCAGAAGATGCGGGAGCTGGATCTTCAGCAGGTTCAGGGGAAAATGGCTACGACCGGATAACGTGAGGCATTCTTATTCCCATTGAGGTGAGGCCTATGTTACGTCGCATTCCACCCGTGATTTTGATTATTGTGCTGCTCGCCATTTACGGATTTTTGTTGACCTTCATCCGTGACCCGATCAATACGCTGATTATTCTTGGCTTGTCAGCGGCTCTGTTTTTGATCGTCCGCAACTATTTGCGCACGGGCTCCTTTTTTCCGAAAAGCGCAGGACCTGGCAAGCCGAAGCAACAAAAGGCAAAAGCAAAACCTCCGGTGATGCGACAAGCGCACAAAAAGCAATCGACGGCCTCCAGAAAAGAGCATCCGTTCCGCGTGATCGACGGCAACAAAGGAAAATCGAAAGAAAAACAGGACGAGAAAGCGCAAAACAACATTTCTCACTGAAAGCAAAAACAGGTTGCCAAAGCGGCGACCTGTTTTTTGTGCCCGTTTGCTAGACCAGGTGTTTCGGGGACGAAAAGCGAAAGACTTTGACGTATTCTTCGAAATCCCAGCGCTGCAAAAACTGCTGGGCTGCCGCTTCTCCCGATGCGTACAGCCGCTCGCGCATCTCTTTGGACAACTGAAATTGCGTGGTCCGCACGCCGAGCGTATGAATGAACACCGTCCGGACCGCGTGCGCTTTGTCGACGTACAGCCTGTCGTGGGCATCGAGCATCGTCGCCAACAATCCGCGGGAAAAGGAAAACAAGCCGGTGATCTTTTTCTGCTCCCGTTTGTCCTGGTCGTCCGAGAGCCGGAACCCGATCGTCGGCCACTGCGGGATCCCCGGCACGTCGAACAGCCAGACCGGATAGTTGCTCAGCAGCGCTCCGTCCACGATATAGTGCGTGTCGTTGCCGCTTTTCAACTGGGCCGGCTGAAAGAAAAACGGAATCGAGGAAGACATGCGCACCGCTTTGGCAACCGAAAAGCTGTCCGGATCAATGCCGTAGCGCGGAAGATCGTCAGGCAGCACCGCCATTTTCTGCGCAGTGACATCGGAAGCGACGATTTTCAGCTTTCCAGGCGGCAAATCGCCAAAGGTGCGCACTCCTTTTCGCAGCAGCAACTCTTCAATGAACAGCTCGATTCGGTCGGCGCGAAACACCCCTTCCCGCACGATCAGCTCGTAAATCGGCCCGATGAGCGGAAGCCTGCCGATCCCCGCCCGATGCAAAAAGTGAAGGTAATCCAGCTCGTCAAAAATCGGTTTCAGCTCCTGGCTGTTGTACCCTGCGCTGAGCAGGGCGGCCACGATCGAGCCTGCCGACGTGCCGGCCAGCTTCTCCCACACATATCCGTTTTCCTCCATGACTCGCAAGGCGCCGATAAAAGCGATCCCTTTTACGCCTCCGCCTTCAAAAACCGCGTCCGCCTTCAACCTGTCGCCCCCTTCCCCAAAAACGCTCTACTACCAAATATAGGGCGACAGCTCATCCGTTAGGATTAGAAAACAGGGTTCGCTTTCGTTTTTTTTGTGCAAACTCGGTCCTGCCCGCGTCCGTTTTTCAGGCAAAAGAAAAGCGCAAGCCTGATTCGCTTGCGCATTGTAGATGCCTATTCTTCTTTTTGCTCCTCTTCCAGCCGAATCCGGCGAAGCTCCTCCATCCGGTTCGGGTCAGCCTGAAAGTATTGCACAAGATATTCCAGACAAGTAATGGATTCCCAGCTCAAGTGGTGTTCGATCCCTTCGACATCCTGGTAAATGTGCTCTTCGTCAACGCCAATGACCCGCATGAACTCTTCGAGCAGGCTGTGGCGATCCACCAGACGCTTCCCGATCTTTTTCCCTTTGGGCGTCAACACGAGGCCACGGTATTTTTCATACACGAGATATTTGTCTTTATCCAGCTTTTGAACCATTTTCGTGACCGAAGAGGGATGTACTTCCAACGCTTCAGCAATATCGGAGACACGAGCATAGCCCTTTTCTTCAATTAAGCTGTAAATACGTTCCAAATAGTCTTCCATACTCGGCGTCGGCATGTGAACCCCTCATTTCAAACCATATTTCTTCCGTCCAAAAAAGGCACGTAGAAATATAATACCTTTAAATGAGAACGATTAGCAAGAGAAACCTGCCTATTGTAATTGTTTTTCTGCTTTCTGGTTCATCAAATTGACAAATTCAACCAATTGCTGGCCAAGCGTCTCCATCCGCGCCTGCAAGCGCTCGTCTTTCAGCTTGCCGTCCGGCGTGAAGGCGTTGTACGCGCTCGGAATGCTCGGGCTGGCTGGCAGCGGCCATGCGTGCAGATTGCGCATAATCAGTTGCAGCGTGTTGACAGTGTTGGTAGCGCCCATGCTTCCTCCGGCGACGCCAACCAACGCTACCTGCTTATCGCGCAGATGGCGGCCTTCCAAAAAGTCGAGCGCATTTTTCAATGCCCCGGTCATCGTCCCGTGATACTCAGGCGAACCGATCACGAGGCCATCCGCTTCGGAAATTTTTTGCACGAAGCGATGGACTACTTCCGGATATGTCGACGCGTCTTCCCGATCGTCGTAAATCGGCAGCTTCCAGTCTGCCAGGTGAATCATTTCAATATCAGCACCTGCAGCCTTCGCTGCATCGAGTACAATCGCTACCGCTTGCTTCGTCGTGGAGCTCTTGTTCATGCTTCCTGCGATTCCTACAATTTTCATTCTGAAGTCACCTCATGCGCTCTGCTTTTACTGGTATGTTTTTCATTATAATCCATATCGTCATACTTTGTAAACGAAAAAGTCTGTTTAATATTCCCTGTTCTGAACAAGCCTTGCCTGGACATACACATGTAGCAAGTTGGGAATAAGGATGATGCCTATGGACAAAGTCGCTTGGCAAATCGCCATTCTTTTTGCCGGGTCCGCACTCGGAGGACACTATCTGGGCGGTTATGAGTGGCTCCGTTTCTTCACCTATTTCGGCTCCTGGGGGACAATCGGCATCGTGCTCGCTAGTCTTGGGATCGGGTGGCTCAGCCTGCAACTGTTGGGCTTTTGCCACCGCCATCATATCCGCTCGCTCTATGAGCTTTACCTGCGCCTGTTCGGCGAAGCGTTTGCTTCCAGCCTGTCGGTCATCACGCATCTGTTCCTGCTTGGGTATGTCGGCGTCATGCTCGGCCAGCAGTCCGCATCTCTCATTGCAGGGCTGTCTCCGATCTGGGTCCTCTTATTGTCCCTCATCGTCACGATCAGCTTTCTGTTCAAGCGCTGGCAATGGATTTTCACTGGGACGGGAATATGCCTCGTGGCCGGTCTGTTGTTTTTCGGCTTGCTTTTTTTGCGGCAGCCACATGTCCCGATTCCGAATCTCGGCTATCAAATGAATGGAAACTGGCTCATTCACGCCGTTTTTTTCCTGGCTCTGCACTTTTTGCTTACGCTCGCTGTACTGCTGCCCTTCGCGGGACGGGCAAGCCAGCCCCAATCGTTTCGGCTCGGGCTTGGCGTCGGTACGGTTGCCGTCTCTCTGTTTTGGCTGCTCGGTCAAGCTGTTTTGCTCTCCCACTGGCATGATATTCACGCCTCGCTCTTGCCGGTAAAGCTGATTTCCGTACAGCTTCTGTCCGGCGGCGAACTTGTTTTCGCGCTGCTCGCGCTGATTCAGGGAGGGGTGCTGTCAGCCTTGTTGCTCTATTCGCTCGCCCACCCTGTCACAGAGCGCCACCAGTTGCAAATGGCGCCGCTGCTCTTGGTCATGCTGCTTGCGGTCAGCCTGTTTGCCGTCCTGTCGATCGTTCTTCCGTGGAGCGTCTCTGTCGTGGCGAGCGGAGCCACCTACTGCGGCTTATTTTTGATCGTCTGGTTCGTCTGGAAGCGTCAGACCTGACTTGCGCTTTTCACGCATACCGGCAGCACGATGCTGACCGTCGTTCCTTTCTGCCGCTCGCTTTCAATTTGCAGGCTTCCGCCATGGTCCTCCAAAATCCGCTGGCTGACCATCAGGCCGAGGCCCGTTCCGTTTTCCTTCGTCGTGTAAAAAGGCTCGCCCAGACGCGGGATGCGCTCGGGATCAATTCCGCAGCCGTTGTCCCTGATGCTGATCTGAATGTGCTCCGCGCTCACCTGCTGGCCCTTCACGTAAATCTCGCCTCCGTCGGGGAGCGCCTCCATCGCATTTTTGCATAGATTGAGCAGCACTTGCTTGATCTGATTTTCCTCACACGAAATAAGCGGCAATTGCTCGTCAATCGAAGCGTGCATCTGGATGTTTTTCAAATTGGCCTGGCTTTCCAGAAGCGAGAGCACATTGCGAATCAGCTCGGACAAATCTTTTGGCTGAAAACGCACCGCTTGCGGCTTGGCCAAAACCAACAGCTCGCTGACAATCAGATTGATCCGGTCCAGCTCAGAGAGCATGATCTGGCAGTAGTTGCGCTGCGCGCCTCCCACCGAAGCGTCGAGCAACTGGATAAATCCGCGCAGCGACGTCAGCGGATTGCGGATCTCGTGCGCAATGCCTGCCGCCAACTGGCCGATGGCAGACAGCTTGTCTGATTGGCGCAGCATCTCTTTTGTCTTCGTGATCTCAGACACATCGCGCGAGACGATCAGCATGCTGTCGCCCACTCCGTCACTGTTGCCCACAGGTTTGAAGCGCGACTCCACATTGACCCAATGCCCCTGGCTGTGCTTCAGCCGATAAAAGGTCGTCGCTTCCTCTTCCTTGCGCCAGCACTGTTTGAAAAGCTCGGTGACTCTCTTCTGGTCTTCCGGATGAATAATCATATGTATGACGGCAGGACCCATTCTGGTCATTTCCTCGCACGAATACCCCAAAAACGTCGCGTGCGCATTGGACACATACGCGACGCTTCCGTCCCGCTTTACCAAATAGATCATTTCGCTCATGTTTTCCGTAATCAGGCGAAAATGGGCCTGGCTCTCCTGCAACTCCTGTTCGATCTGTTTTCGCTGGGTAATGTCCCGGGAGTAGCAAATGATCCCTGTTACTCGTCCCTGCTTGTCCAAAACAGGGCCGTACGACAGCGAGACATGCATGAGCGAGCCGTTCTGGTGCCGACGGACTGTTTCATAGCCGACAATCGCCTTTCCCCGCAAAACTTCCGCATGGTAATGCTCCATCTCCGCGCGATATTCTTCGGGCACACACGGAATCGTTTTGCCGAGCAGGTCAGACGTACTGTAGCCGAACTGTTCCACGGACGCCTGGTTCACGTGAATGAATTTTCCGTCCAGATCCAGAATCGAGACTGCATCCGGAGTCTGCTGCAAAAATGCATCAAGTAGCTCCTTGGCTTTATCCAGCTCTCTTCTCAGCCGCGCCAGCTCTTCCTGTTCCCGCGTGTGCTGCCCTCCTTCCCTCGCCTGTTTGTACATGCGGTAGCACGGAATCGTCAGCAGCAGCGCGTACAGTAAATTCAGCGAAAAGAAAGACCACAAATCAATTCTCTCGGGATAGTGGCGCAGCAACAGTACGCTGACTGGAATCCAGCCGATGATGAGTGTTAACGAAAGCATAAAACTACTTGAGCCTATTGGTATCATCACAACCTCCGCTGTTCTTTGCTGAGTAGTATGGACTGTCGTAACTAGCATGGATTGGATTGAATATAATTTTCAGAAATATGTAAAAACAACAATATAGACTGGACGAACTTTTTTAGGATTCTTAAAAATTATAAACTTTTTTCCAATGTGTGGCTATTCCTTGTCATTCGACATATTACGACAAAACGCAGGCAAAACCCCAACAAAACACTCCTTCATGGCTAAAGTTCGCGGTGCGGCCAGAAATCAGGGCACATCCCCTTGTGTTCGCTTGCTCTTCAGCAAAAAAAGCGCCCTCCCGAGGACGCTCCACCTCTTCGTTTCCCGCACTTGTTCCATCGCTCAACACGCAGCAGCGCACTACTGAAAATCTTCCTCCGGCTCGCCCTGTCCGGTCGTCTGTCCTGACCGGATCGGATAGGCCGGAGTCGCCGTGTCCGTTATGTTTCCGACCGCGGAAAAAATCATTTGCGCCGCTTCGGCGAGCTGCTCTTTTTCTATAGTGGCGGGCACATCTCCCGCTCTGTCTGCCTCACCCGCCGCTTTTTGCCGCGTGACGAGCACAGCGGGAATGCCTGCCACGGTCAACGGCGCAAGCTCCCTTTGCTGCTCTGCACGCGCGACTTCCAGCGCAGACTGCTGTGCTCCCGCTTCCGCCAGCAAGCCAGTCGCCAGAACGGCTTCCCGGCGCCCGGCGAAGGCCGTTACGTCTCCGCTCCGCCCCACCGCATCGACGTAGTAGGCGGCGACGATTTTTTGCCTGTCCTGCTCGGTCAGCGATTCGCTGAAGGCCCGCTGCCCGCGCTGGCCCGCTGTCACGGCGCCAAAGCTGACCAGTTGCACCTCGGTATCGAGCTGGCTCTCGGACAGCTTGCGGGCGACCTCAAGCATGACTGCCACGCCGGAGGCATTGTCATTAGCCCCTGGCGACGAAGCGGCTGAATCGTGGTGGGCGAGGATGAGCACGCGCTGGCCTGTTGCCGCCTCTGTCGGCTTTTTCGTCGCGATGATGTTGTAGGCAGTATGCCGCCTTGTCACGCCGCCCTCGACCTTCACAGTGGCTCTCAGCGGCTGTTTCAGCGCCCGCTGCCGGAGCAGTTGCCCTTCCTCCCGCGACAGGCCGATGACCGGAACTGACATGTCCAGCGGCTCGCCCAGCGACGCCCGCCATTCCCCCTCGCGATCGTTCCAGACGATAACCGCTACGGCTCCGGCGGCAGCGGCCTGTCTGACCTTTTCTCCAAACGGAATTTCCCCGCGCTTGACCAGTGCAATTTTCCCCCTCGCCGCGCCGCTGGCAAAATCAGCGGCCCGGCCATAGCCCGCATCGACCAACTCTGCCGTCTGCGCGCCGTTTTGTCCAAACGTCAATGGCAGCGCCGCCCAGCTCCGCTCCCAGCCTTCGATCGCCAGAGACAGGCTCGCGGGCTTTTGGTACGTATGATAATAAAAAGGCTGCAAGGCAGTCTCATAACCGTATGAGCGCAAGGCATTCTCCACATATACCCCTGCGGCAAATTCCGTCTCGGTCGCGGCTGGTCTCGCTGTTTTCGCCAGGCGCTCCACATGGCTGTACAACAGATCGGCATCCATCCCTGTGCGCGCCTGATTCGCATATGCCTGCGGCAGCGCGAAAGACAGCGGCAACAGGCTTCCCCAAACAAGCAGTGCTCCTAGTGCGTAATGACCGGCGGATCGCATGGCATTCTCCCTTCTTCCTGATGCGGTTTGCCTTTATTATGGGCCGCCCTGCCAAACAGCGTCTAGTCAGAATAGTTAGTCAAATACCGGCACGCGCCGTCAGCGGCGGACAGCTTTCGTTTTCCTTCTGCCCAAATCGGCTCGCAGGCACATCTGGTCTTCGCCGAACGCGTCGATTTGTCGAGACGGCGGCGCCTATATGAAAACTTAATAGAGTAGCGCTTCTCCCCGCTAAATAATTGATAGCGGATTTTCCGTTTTCAAATTGACCCTGCGCAGTGCGATTTGCTACTGTTGTATCAAAATCATAAACCGTTGGAAAAAAGCGGATGGAACCACTAGAGGAGGACTCACCATGCTATATGTCGATGGCAAATGGGTTGAAGAGGGGCAAGCGGCCGTTCAACCGGAAGATCGCGGTTACAACTTTGGGGACGGCATTTACGAAGTCGTACGAATCTACAAAGGGCGCCTGTATCAGTGGGACGCGCATCTGACGCGGCTGTTCCGCAGCGCCCGCGAGATCAAGCTTGCGCTGCCGTGGAGCGCTGAAGAGCTGACCCAGTTGGCCAAGGAACTGCTTTTGAAAAACAACATCACCGAGCAGGACGATGCGACTCTCTACTTGCAAATCTCTCGCGGCGCAGCTCCGCGCATTCACGATATCCCGAGCGGCATCAAGCCTGTCATCATGGCTTTTGTCCGCCACAAAGCCCGACCTGTAGAGGACTTGAAAAAAGGCTGGACAGCCCAACTCGTCGAAGACATCCGCTGGCTGCGCTGTGACATCAAGACGCTGAACCTGCTGGGAGCCGTACTGGTCAAGCAGTACGCGAAGGACGCCGGAGCGCAAGATTCGATTTTGCACCGCAACGGCATCATTACAGAGTGCAGCTCGGCCAATCTGTTTGCGGTAAAAAACGGCGAGCTGTACACGCATCCGGCCGACCACTTGATCCTGCACGGCATTACCCGCCAGGTCGTCCTTGATCTGGCGAAGGCAAACGGCATCGGCGCTCACGAGACGGCTTTTGACATCGCCTTCCTGAAGCAAGCCGACGAGCTGTTCCTCACCAGCACGACAGCGGAAATCATGCCGCTTGTATCCGTCGATGGCGAGGCCGTTGGCAACGGACAGCCCGGTCCTGTCACAGCGAGGCTGCAAGCTTTGTTTGAACAGCACATTCACGACAGCGTGCTCGTCTAATTCGATTGATTCCATAAAGAAAGCTCTCCTGACTGGCAGTACGCCCAGGAGAGCTTTTCGCGTATGTTCGCCAACAAACAGCCTAGCGGCGCAAATTCCACTCATCCGTCGCATAGCGCGTCCGGGCGAGCTCCTCCGCCAATGCCAGTTCCTCGTCTGTCAACGCGGACGGCACCAGCTCCACTTCCAGTCCGGTGGCGAAGCCTTTGGAAAACGCTTCAATCGCTTCCTGCAAGCTCACAGGCCGCGGGCTTACCTCGTTGATCGTCACCGCTTTTTGGCGGAAGCTGTCCATCATCCGCTGCTTGACGCGGTCCGACGGGAAGTGCAGCAGCGAGAACAGCAATTCGACGTCCATGTCGAGCAAAATGGAGCCGTGCTGGAGGATGACGCCCTTTTGGCGCGTCTGCGCGCTGCCTGCGACCTTTTTCCCTTCCACGACCAGTTCATACCACGATGGCGAATCGAAGCAAGCGGACGAGCCTGGAGAGGTGTACTTTTCTTTTTCCTCCTCGCTCGCAAGCGACACCATCTCTGCTGCCAGGCCGAGGTTTTGAAAGCCGTGCAAAAGGCCGAGACTGATGATTTTGTACGCCTCGGTGACGCCGGACGGCATCCGCGGATGCTCCTCCGACACGATCACGCTGTAGGTCAGCTCCTGATCGTGCAAAACGGCACGTCCTCCTGTCGCGCGGCGGACAAAGCCCAGCCCGCGCTTTTGCACTTCCTCCAGATTGATTTCCTTGATCGCCTTTTGAAAATAACCAATCGACAAAGTAGCCGGGTCCCACGTGTAAAAGCGAACGGTCGGGGGCACCTTGCCCTCGCTGTGCAACTGCAAAATCGCCTCGTCCACAGCCATGTTCATCGCCGGAGACATCGCTTCCGTCACGATATAGCGCCACTGTTCCATCGTATGTACCTCCCTACTCACAACACCTTCATTTTACGCTTCTCCCCATAGGACGGCAAGGCTTGGATCGGCTGCATCAACGAGCCGTCTCCTCGATGATCGCCATGACCTGCGCCAGCGCGTCCTGCTGCTTTTCGCTTGCGGCGCGCAGCTTCTCCGTAATCGCCGGACGCTTTTGCTGCAAACGGTCCAGCGCCCGGATCAGGCTGTCTGCGCTCAACGCTTCCTCTTCGAGCACCTCGCAAAAGCCTTGCTGCTCAAAAGAGCGGGCGTTCAATATCTGGTCTCCCCTGCTCGCCGCCCGCGACAACGGCACGAGAAGCATCGGCTTTTGCAGTTGCAAAAACTCGTAAATCGCATTGGAGCCTGCGCGCGAGACGACGAGGTCGGTCATCGCCAACAGGTCAGGCAGCTCGTCCTGGACGTACTCGAATTGCCGATAGCCGTCCCGCTTCAGGCTGTTGTCCAACTGATTTTTGCCGCAAATGTGCACGACAGAAAAACGCTTGGTCAACGCGTCGAGCGTGCCGCGAACGGCTTCGTTCAACCGCCTCGCCCCCAGGCTGCCGCCCATGACGAGCAGCACCGGTTTGTCCGGGGAAAAGCCGCACAGCGCAAGCCCCGCTTCCTTCCGGCCTGTTTTCAGCTCGTCGCGAACGATCGCCCCTACATGTGTCCCTTTGCCCTTGGGCAAATGCTGGAGCGTATCGGGAAACGTCGCGCACACTTTAGCGGCAAAAGGCAGCGACAGCCTGTTGGCGAGTCCCGGCGTCAGATCGGACTCGTGCAGGACGACAGGCAGCCCATTCAGCCAGGCGCCAAAGACGACGGGCACGGAGACGAATCCTCCTTTGGAAAAGACGACAGCCGGCTTCCAGGCTGCGAGAAAGCGGTAAGCTTGCCAGGCGCCTTTGCCTACGCGCAGCGGGTCGGTGAAGTTTTTCCAGTCGAAATAACGGCGCAGCTTGCCTGTCGCAATGCCGATGTAGCGCACGCCGTCGAGCCTGCTGACCAGCTCCCGCTCGATCCCTGTCGTCGAGCCGATGTAGGCGACCTCCCAGCCTTGCTGCAAAAAACGCGGGATGAGCGCGAGGTTGACGGTGACGTGCCCCGCGGAGCCGCCGCCTGTAAATACGATCCGTTTGTTCATCATTGGTTCTCTCTCCCCGAAATGTCGGATCAATCCCATCTGTTCATGATAGCATCATTCGGAAAGAAAAACCGCCCTGTAAAAAGGCGGCTTTTCCAAAAGAGAGCTATTGTGCTTGCGGCTGGTAGCGCAGAATCGGCTTGCGCGCCGCTGTCGCTTCGTCCAGACGTTTGACCACGGTTGTGTGCGGCGCTTCCTGTACAAGCTCAGGCGTTTCCTCGCACTCGCGGGCAATTTGCAGCATAACGTCGATGAACTCGTCGAGCGTTTCTTTCGTTTCGGTTTCGGTTGGCTCAATCATCAGGCACTCGTCGACAATCAGCGGGAAGTAGATAGTTGGCGGGTGATAACCGAAGTCGAGCAAGCGTTTGGCGATGTCGAGCGTGCGTACGCCCAGCTTTTTCTGGATCACGCCAGACAAAACAAACTCATGCTTGCAGACGCGGTCATACGGCAGATGGTAAGCCGTAGCCAGACGGCGCATCATGTAGTTCGCGCTGAGCACCGCATTTTGCGACACTTGCAGCAAGCCTTCCGGACCCATGGTGCGGATGTAGCTGTGAGCGCGCACGAGAATGCCGAAGTTTCCGTTGTAGCCTTTTACGCGGCCGATGGAAGCCGGACGGTTGCTGTCCCAGTAGAAGCTGCCGTCTTCTTTTTTCGCCACGATCGGCGTTGGCAAAAACGGTTCGAGAATCTTTTTCACGCCGACAGGGCCAGCACCTGGTCCGCCGCCGCCGTGAGGGCCTGTAAACGTTTTGTGCAAGTTGAGATGCACCACGTCGAAGCCCATGTCGCCTGGACGGGCAATGCCGAGGATCGCATTCGCGTTCGCTCCATCGTAATACAAGAGGCCGCCTGCTTCGTGGACGATTTTCGCCATTTCCACGATGTCTTCCTCGAACAGACCGAGCGTGTTCGGGTTGGTCAGCATGAGTGCCGCTGTATCAGGGCCTACGGCATCGCGCAGCGCCTGAATGTCTACCAGGCCGCGCTCGTCAGAGGCAATCGTGACGGTGTCCAGTCCTGCTACCGCTGCAGAAGCCGGGTTCGTACCGTGCGCGGAGTTTGGCACGATGACTTTTGTGCGGTGGCCTTCGCCGCGGCTCTCGTGGTACGCGCGGATCATCATCAGACCTGTCCACTCGCCTGCTGCCCCCGCAGCCGGTTGCAGCGTAACTGCGTCCATCCCGGTGATTTCAGCCAGCTCTTCTTGCAGGTTGTACAAAAGCTCCAGTGCGCCTTGTACGGTTTCTTCCGGCTGGTACGGGTGCGTCTGCGCGAAGCCTGGGTAGCGGGCAACGTCTTCGTTGATTTTCGGGTTGTATTTCATCGTGCAAGAACCGAGCGGGTAGAACCCGTTGTCTACCCCGTGGTTGCGACGGGACAATTCGGTGTAGTGACGAACCAACTGCAGCTCGGATACTTCCGGCAGTTCAGCAGGAGTTTCGCGGATGAGGTGCTTCGGCAGCAGGCTTGCCACCTCTACCTCTGGTACATCCAATGCCGGCAGATTGTAGCCCACACGGCCCGGTTTGCTCATTTCAAAAATCAGTGCTTTTTCCTGGTCGTTACGCACGTGTGATCGCCTCCAATTCAGCCGCCAATGTGTCGATTTCTTCCTTGGTCCGCAGCTCGGTTACCGCAAGCAGCGTATGGCCCGCGTATTCCGGGTAATCCAGTCCCAGATCGTAGCCGCCGATGATGCCAGCGTCAAGCAGCTTTTTGTTTACTTCTGCCACCGGCTTGGACAGTTTGACTACGAATTCGTTGAAGAATGGAGCGGCAAAGACCACTTCCAGACCTTTTGCCTGCAGCGCTTGCTTGGCGTAATGCGCTTTTTGCAAGTTCATCATCGCCATTTCCTGTACGCCCTGTTTTCCGAGCGCAGTCAGGGTGATCGCAGCCGCCAGTGCCAACAGAGCCTGGTTGGAGCAAATGTTCGAAGTCGCTTTTTCACGACGGATATGCTGTTCACGAGCTTGCAGCGTCAGTACGAAACCGCGCTTGCCGTTCTCGTCTTTGGTTTGCCCGACGATCCGGCCTGGCATTTTGCGCATCAGCTTGGTAGTCGTTGCGAAATATCCGCAGTGTGGTCCGCCAAACGATGCCGGAATGCCGAACGGTTGCATGTCGCCCACCACGATGTCAGCGCCCAGTTTGCCTGGCGCTTCCAATACGCCCAGCGCAAGCGGGTTGGAAGAAACGATGAACAGAGCGCCTTTGCCATGAGCAATCGGCTCGACCGCTGCCAAGTCTTCCACGTTTCCAAAGAAGTTAGGATATTGCACGATAACGGCCGCTGTGTTTTCGTCAATCAGCGCTTCCAGAGCTTGTGTGTCGGTTACGCCGTCGTTGTTGATGCCGACTTCAACCAGCTCTACGCCTTGACCGTACGCGTATGTTTTCAGAACGCCGCGCGCTTCCGGGTGCACAGCACGGGAAACGATGACGCGCTTTTTGCCAGTGTGACCAGCCGCCATCATCGCCGCTTCTGCCAAGGAAGTCGCTCCGTCGTACATGGAGGAGTTCGCTACTTCCATTCCGGTCAGTTCACACACCATAGTCTGGAATTCAAAAATGGCTTGCAGCTCGCCCTGGCTGATTTCAGGCTGGTAAGGCGTATAGGCGGTAAAAAATTCTCCGCGCAGCAACATGTGGTTGACTGTGCTTGGCGCATAGTGCTGGTAAACGCCAGCACCCAAAAAGTTGACGTGCGTGCTGAAGTTCACGTTTTGATTAGCCAGACGCGTGAAGTATTTCACCAGATCAGGCTCGGACAGAGCTTCCGGAATGTTCAGCGCCCCTTTGAAGCGCACTTCTTCCGGGATGTCTGCAAACAGTTCTTCTACACTGGAAATGCCGAGAGTTTCGAGCATTTCGCGCTTGTCCTGATCGGTTTGGGGCAGGTAGCGGTATTTCACGAACGTTGTCCTCCTCAAAATAGGATGTATAGTGGGCGATTGCTTAGTTTTTCGGACGTTTATAAAACGGAGCGGCGACAACCTCTGCTTTGAGGCGTTTTCCGCGAATTTCCACTTCCAGTTGGGTGCCAAGCGCCGCATGTTCGCTTTTCACGAGCGCCAATCCGACGTTTTTCTTCAAGGTAGGGGACTGCGTGCCTGTCGTCACTTCGCCCACCAGCTCTTCGCCGACGTAGACCGGATAGTGCGTGCGCGGAATGCCGCGGTCGATCATCTCGATGCCGACGAGCTTGCGCGGCGCGCCGTTTTCTTTTTGCGCCTTGAGCACCTCTTGGCCGATGAACGGCACTTCTTTGTCCACCTTCACCGCGAAGCCGATGCCTGCTTCAATCGGCGTGATGTCCTTGCTCAGCTCCTGGCCGTACAGCGGCAGCTTCGCTTCGAAGCGCAGCGTGTCGCGCGCGCCAAGTCCGCAAGGCAGAAGCCCGTCTTCCTTGCCCGCTTCAAGCAACGCGTCCCACAGTTCAGCGGCACGCTCTGCAGGCAGGTAAATTTCAAAGCCGTCCTCGCCTGTATAGCCTGTGCGGGATACCAGAGCGGAAATGCCAGCGACCTCTACGTCGCGCTCGAAACGGA
This sequence comes from Brevibacillus sp. NSP2.1, assembly GCF_000470975.2. Taxonomy (NCBI): domain Bacteria; kingdom Bacillati; phylum Bacillota; class Bacilli; order Caryophanales; family Paenibacillaceae; genus Brevibacillus; species Brevibacillus sp. NSP2.1. The sequence goes on from NZ_CP048274.1 coordinate 3,391,369, forward strand.
AGAAGCCGATTTTCGACAGGTCTGTGGCGGTCAGCTTTTGCAAAATCGACTCGGCCAAAGGCCCTTGAATGGCGATTTGCGCCGTTTGCGGCGAAATGTTTTCAATCGTGACACCCGGAATCAGGTGCTCTTCCAGCCATGCATAGTCTTTGTCAATGTTTCCTGCGTTGATGACAAGCAGGTAATGGTCGTCCGCGTATTTGTAAACGAGCAGATCGTCGACCGTACCGCCGTCCGGGTAGCAGAGCACGCTGTACTGCGCTTGCCCGACAGCCAGCTTGGACACGTCGTTGGTGGTGACGCGCTGCAAGTATTCGAGCGCACTCTCGCCTTTTACGTCTACTTCTCCCATGTGGGATACATCAAACAGACCTGCTTTCGTCCGAACGGCTTCGTGCTCCTGGCCAATGCTGGAAAACTGTACAGGCAGCTCCCAGCCGCCGAAGTCGATTGTCTTGGCGCCGTATTTTGCGTAGGAATCAAACAGTGGCGTTCTTTTCAGATTGGACATGTGTGGCACCTCCCAAAAACTGTTAGTCGGCATTTCTCCCCATGAAAAAACAGAGGCGAAAAAACGGGTACACCAAAAGAACGGTGCCCATTTCTCCTCCTCTGTCCTTGGTACCTGAGAGTTACCTTGCCAATCAAGCGCGGCGGGGATCACCGCGCTTGCAAGTTTCCCCTTTGGTGGCTCCGATTTCGAGCTCTCTCCAGAGTTGCGTCCAGTAGAGGTTCTTTTGCCTGAGAGATTCACCGTTCCCGGCTTGCTCCTTCGGCGCTGCAGTGGTTCGCGCAGTCTCTCCCTGCTACTATCATTCGCGTTGGTTAGATGGTCATACATAAGTTTTTGCTATGATTTCCATACTAATGAATGAACTTCCTCTATATCCTACCATGAGAGTCCGCCGTTGAAAATATGCAAATTAACAGTCAGATCAAGAAATACTTAACAAAATGATGAACACGATCATAAATGTTAAGTTTTTTGATAAAGCGCATGAAAGTTATGGCAGAGCTGTGTAAAGGAGTAACGTATATGCCGAATATTCCTGTTTCATTTGACACGAGCTGGATATCCCCGCTGACGGAGCGAATGCACGAAGACGGCCCCTGGGACAAGTGGGAGCTGTTCAAGCTGGCGCTGGAAGCGGAAGAGGCCATGGCTGTTCGCGAGTTCGATCAGTTGCAATGCCTGAAATACTTGCCGCTGCTCTCCCCGTTTCCCCACCAGTTGCAAACGGCGGAGCGAGTGCTCAACGACATGCGCGGACGCGCGATCCTCGCCGACGAGGTCGGACTGGGCAAGACGATCGAAGCCGGGCTGATTATGAAGGAGTACATGGTCAGGGGCCTGGCGAAAAAAATTCTCGTGCTCGTCCCCGCCTCCCTCGTCATCCAATGGACGAAGGAGTTGCAGCAAAAATTCGGGATTCCCGCCGTGGCGCAAAAAAAGGAGTACATGTGGCGGCAGCATGAAGTCGTCGTCGCCTCCATCGACACGGCGAAACGAGATCCGCACCGCCGCCACGTCCTCGACATCGACTACGACATGCTGATTATCGACGAGGCGCACAAGCTGAAAAACAAACGGACGCGAAACTATCAGTTCGTGAAGGAAATTCGCAAAAAATATTGCCTGCTGCTCACGGCTACGCCGATCCAGAACGAAATGGACGAGCTGTACAACCTGATTAATTTGTTGAAGCCGGGGCACCTCGGCCACTCCACGTCGTTTTCCTCCAATTACGTCGAAGGAAAGCGACAGTCGAAAAACAGCGACAAATTGCGCGAAGAAATTGAAAAGGTGATGATTCGCAACAAGCGAAGCGACGGCGGCATCCAGTTCACCAGTCGCCGCGTCCAGTCGATTCCGATTGAGCTGTCGCAGGAAGAGATGGAGCTGTACGAGGGCGTCACCCGCTTTGTGCGCGACCAGTACCAGACAGGAGCTGGCCTGTTCAACTCGCTCGCCTTGATTACGTTGCAGCGCGAGGTTTGCTCCAGCAAGGAAGCCTCGTTCATGACGCTGTACAACATGCACCAGCGCACCAGCGAAGACTCCCCCCTGCGCGGCCGAATTTTGGAGCTGGTGGAGATGATTAAGCGGATCGAGACGCATTCCAAGGCGGCCAAAACGGTCGAGCTGATCCAGGAGATCAACGACAAAGTCATCATTTTCACCGAGTACCGGGCGACGCAAAACTACCTGCAAAAATATTTGCATGACCACGGCATTACTTCTGTGCCGTTTCGCGGCGGCTTCAAGCGCAGCAAAAAAGACTGGATGACCGATTTGTTTCAAAACCGCGCGCAAGTACTGATCGCCACAGAGGCTGGCGGGGAAGGGATCAACCTGCAGTTTTGCAACCAGGTCATCAACTACGACATGCCGTGGAACCCGATGCGCGTCGAGCAGCGGATCGGCCGTGTCCACCGTCTCGGCCAGAAGCGGGACGTGCACATTTACAATTTGTCCACCGTCGGCACGATTGAGGAGCACATTTTGAAGCTGCTGTACGAAAAAATCGACCTGTTCGAGATGGTCATCGGCGAACTGGACGACATCGTGGAGCGGCTGAATCTCAACTCGTCGCTGGAAGAAAATTTGACGCAGATCATCATGGATTCCAAATCGGCCCGCGAAATGGCGTTGAAGCTCGACAACATGGGCCACGCCATCCGCGCCAGCAGACAACAGCACGCATCCCCTGCCCTGTCGGAAGCGGCAGAGCAGTAGCAGAAAAAACGCACACAAGAAAAGAGGTTTCTCCTGATGCAAGCCAACCAGGTCAGGCAATTTGTAGAGCGCTACCTCGCGACTTTTTCCGCGCACATCGTCGAAGCCCACCCGGATTACTTGACGGTCAAGCTTCCGGTCGAGGTCGACAAGGATATCGGCAACCGCCCGTTTTACTGGAGCTGGGTCGACAAAATGAACCTGGCCTACCAGCCGCTCGTGCTCACCTTTGCGTTTCACCCGGACCGGATGCCGGACGGGCTGCGTGCCGAGCATCTGCATCTGGGCGCTGCGCGCATGCAGCAAATTTTTGCCTCGGCGAAAAAGCACGGGCGCTTTTTATGCATGTACGAGCAAAATACCGCTTCCTTGCCAAGCACCGGCAAGCGTCGCTCCACGCCGCTCGTTCCCTGGCTCGGGCTCAACCTGAAAGTATCGCTCATCTGCGACAAACGGCGCGACATCATGCTCTATCTCGGGATCAACCTGCATCAGCCGCGCCTCGTGCACGACTTTTCCTCGTTTTTGTTTCAGTTGACGCTTGCGCCCGCGATCCCGGACTACTTTTACACGCTCGACCGGAAGCTGTCTGTGGAAGACGCGCTGGAGCTGGCCCGGCAGGAGGTCGATGCGATCATCGCGCAGGAAGACCAGGAGTGGGCCGTAGAGGCGCGGGCGCGACTGACGGAGGAGCTGGACATCCTCGCCGCCTACTACGAAGAGCTGGCCCGACGAGAGCCGCCTGCCGAACAGAGCGAGACAGAAGCAGCCGAGGCGGAAGCGGTAGAGTCCCCGGAGCAAAAAGCCTCGATCCCGCTGCCTGCGCGCGACGCCGTCCCCGCCAGGGAGGCTGTTGTCGAAGCTGCGCAGACGCTTGACGAATACCGCTCTTCCGGCGGGCGAATCCTCGACTTTTTACGTGCCAATGGCGTCCAGGTGACGCCGCGCGAGGAAATCAACCAGGAGGAATGGAAAAAAAGCACGCCGGAAGAAGAAAAACAGCGACGGATGGACGAGCTGCGCTGGCAGTACGAGCCGCGCATCGAGGTTCATTTTATTAACGGCGGACTGTTTTACTTGCACTCTGCTCCGCCTGTCATTAAAGCGCATCCGGCAAAAACGGTGCGCCATCTCCCCGCATCCGGGCGAATCATGTAAAAGATCAGCGAGAAGAAGTGCTGCGGAACTGACAAGTTGCAACAAATCTTTTTGTCATAGCTGGTTACAATAGGAATAAGCTTAGCCTGTACAAAAGGTGGTGCATGTTTGTGACCAGACGATTCCTCCCCCTTCTCGGGGTGCTCTTGTCTTTTGCGTTGCTCGCCTGGCCTGTCCACGCAGAGGAGAGCTGGGACAGAGAGTTTCACGCCCAAATCCAGACGTGGATGAACGAACTCGCCAACCGCGATCCGCAATTCAAGGAGTGGCAAAAAGCCGATACAGAAGTGCAGACGCTCGGCCCGAATCAACATCAGTGGCTGGTCAGCATCAAAAAAACAGACAGACAGGTAGGGTACCTGGTCGTGGGAGAGGCCGTCGAAGCGCCTGCCCAGGAAAAATTCGTGCTGTTGGAATACGGGGTCGGGGAATACATTTTGTTCGACGATGCCTTTGCCCCGCGGGAAATTGCCGCAGAGCCTGTCTACGACGGATTCGCTTCCCACTGGCTGATCGCCCGCCAGTCGTCGCCGCAACTGGTGAACGCCAAAACAGGCGAAGCGTACCCCGCTTCCTTCGCCGCAAACGAGCCAGTCTTTCGCAGCCTGGCTGCGCAAAATCTGGTACAGACCGGGCAACGGCTAACAGAGACGCGCATCCTGCAGCGGGCGCAAAGAGATCCGTTCGACCAGATCGGCTGGGTCAGCCAGTTGTACGGGGACAGCGCAATTTCATGGCCGCAGTTGTGGCAGCAGCAAAGCGATGCACCCGTGACGCTGACCGTTCCGCTGTACCACTCCCAGGTGCTCGCCCCGTTCGTCGTCGGCTCGCTTCATTTGTGGAACGATCAAAACGCTTACGTGGGAGTATGGGATGAAGGGCTGCGCTTTGTCCCCTACGCTTACGCTGACAAGGTCGGAAGATTTTACGTAGCGGGACAGCCGCAGAGCTGATCCGTCGCTTTTGGCAAAAAAACAAGCTCCCTGCCAGTCGCTGGCGGAGAGCTTGTTTTTGATTGGGCTGCGCATGCTTGTCTAGCGAAGGCGCAGCCTTTGGCTTTTTTCGATCAATGATGATCGGTTGGGGAAAGGCGTTCGTGTACGGCATGAAAAACTTCATTGGCCGTCATTCCCTCTGCATTGATTACCGACGCACCTGTAATCGTCTTGTTCTGATCGCCCAAGACGTTTATATCCTGACCCGTAATCACGATCGCGTCGACCACCTGTTGCCAGTTTCCCAAATCGACGACATCATAGCCGTTATCGCACAGCATTTTGCGAATCTGGGAAAGGGACTTTTCTACCGCTACTCTCGCCATACGCACCGCACCCTCCGTCCGCTTACCAAGGTAGGATTATTTGCGCCACAACAGCCGGATCGACATAGGGATCGCCCCGAACCAGCGTGCCGACCAAGGCTCACGCGGAGCCTTTCGCTGACGCCGTTCATCTTTTGGCGTATCCATGTACTGGACAAACAATTTCGTCAGGTACTTCAAATACTCTTGAAAGGACATCGCACGTGACCTCCTTCGTACTCGCAGATACACGCCGTCTTTTTTCCGGCAATAGCGCTGTCCTTTTTATTGTTTCCCGTCTTTTGCGCTTTCAACCACCTGCGCCTTAATTTCGTCCACGATCGCCTCCAGGCTTTTTCCGGTCGTATCCACCTGGATCGGGGCAAAATCGTACGCCCCCGCGCGTTCCGCCATCAATGTTTTCACACGTTCTGCCACCCCGCCGGAAAGCAGCGGGCGCGAAGTATCGTTTTCCAGCCGCCTGATTAATTCTTCTTCGCTGGCATAAAGCGAGATCACGGTTCCTTTTGCCAGCATGACCTCGACATTTTGCTTGCGCAGGACAGCTCCTCCGCCTGTCGTCAAAACTTGCGGACCATCGTCCAGAAGCTGTGACAGCAGGCGGGACTCCGCATCGCGAAAATACGTCTCCCCGTGCCGGGCGAACAGCTCCGGGATGGAGCAGCCTTCCTTTTCGATGATCGCGGCATCCAGGTCATGGTGCGCGATTCCCAAAGAATCGGCCAGCGCGACGCCGACCGTCGTCTTTCCGGTTCCCATAAAGCCGACCAGAATCAAGTTTTTCATTTTGTTTCCGCCACCTTTCCACTCGCTTTTCGCGTTTGAATTTTTACGGTTTTCTCGGCTGGATTGTAGTCCGTATCCCATTCGAATACGTCAGCGAAAAACGACAGCGGCACCATCGTGCGCTCCTTGATTTCCGTCAGCGGATGACCGAGGTCGAGCTTTTGCCCATCGCGGATGGCGAAGCGTTCCCGCTCCTTGACGAACACTTCTCGGCCATTGCCTCTTACGCGAATCATCTGCTTTTCCTGATCCCAGCTTATGGCAAGCCCCATTTTTTCCCCCAGCTCGCGCAGCGGCAAATACACCGTGCCGCCTGTCGCCCTGGCCGGAATGGACGGATAAAAGCTCATGTTGTTGATGATCGTCGTGATGTACGGCTCCAGTTGCACAGCGCCCAGGCCTTCGCGATTCGGCTTTTTCGTCGCGTACACGAAGTATTTCGCTTCGCCTTGCAGCGTTTGCCCCAGCGCCTGGTCGAGATGCTCGGCCCCGATCACGCTGCCGTGGTAGTTTTGCTGCACGCGGTGCAGAAAACGTTTGTACGCGTCATCGCCAATCTGCTTGCGCAAATGGTCAAACAGCAGCGCCCCTTTCGAATACCACGTCCAATGGAACTCTTCTTCGGTCGCGAACTTTTGCAACGGCTTGTCCAGGCTGCCGTTGGGGTAGCGCTCCTGCAAGCGGCGGGCGTCGCGATTGTACTCATCGAGCAGCGTGGAGGCCGACTGCGCTCCGTACCGGTTTTGCAAGTAATGGTACACGCTCAGCTCCACAAGCCCTTCGTCCAGCCAGCCGTGAGACGCTTCCAGCGTCGCCACGCTGTTGTACCACCACAAATGGGCGATTTCATGCGGCAACCAGTGGTCGATCAGATTGCGCTGGTACATGTCGCGCTTGAAAATGGCGAGATTGGCGTACTCCATCGCATACGTCGTGCCCGTGCTCGTCTCGGCAATCGCGACGTGCGGATACGGAAGCGGTCCGTACCAGTCGTTGTACGTAGGAAACACCGACTCCGCAATCGTCTTGATCCGCTGGATGTTGCCTTTGTCCACGGACGCAATATCGACAGACAGGTTCGGCCCCATCTGGATCGTCTCCACATGATACAGCGGGCTGCCGACCAAGGCGAAATTGAGCAGCTTTTTGCCCTCGTAGCGGATTAGCTGCTTGCTGCCCTCGACTGCCTTTGTACTGCCCCGGCCCCACGAGCTGACCCAGTTGTAGCCTTTCGGGGAGACGAAGGAGACGTCGTAGTCGGCGTAATGGTAGACGAACGGATCGCCAAAATCTACCCGTTGCGGCGGATCGTACCATTTTCCTTGCTGGTTTTGCGCGCCCAGCATCGGATACCACGTCGTCAGCGTCCAGATGTCGTCCTTGACGCCAAAGCGCGTCCCTCTGCGCGGCACCGGATTTTCAAACTCGATCGCGAGCGTCCCCCGCATTTCCGCTCCCAGCGGGTTTGCCAGCTTGACCGTGGACAGGCCGCGTTCAAAGGCAAGCGGCTTGTCTTTGTAGCGGATCGACTTGACCGTCATTTTGTTCCACAAATAATCGTAGACGTACAGACGCAGGTCTGCCGTCTGCGGATTGTCAAATTCGACCGTCATTTTCCCCGTAATTTTGGCCTCAGACGTATGTAATTCGGCTTGAATCTTGTAAACGGGATGCAAATCCTTCACGTAGGAAGGCAGCGGCGGATCGTATGAAAACGGATCGGCTCCGGTTTGTTCCGCGCCTGTCGCCTGGCTTGTCTCCAACCATTTGGAAATCGCTGGCCAATAGCTGATGATGCCGATAGAGCCAAACATGACCAGAATCGTTACACATACCAATAAACTCGTTTTTTGCAAAGTCTTCATGACAGCCCCCAAAAAATCGCTCGGCTGCAAGCGTTCATTTTTGTTCCATTGTAGCAAATAAAAAACAGAGTGAGTAGAAATTCAGGAGATTCTGTAGAGAAATCGCCATTTTTGTCGATCTGTTTTGCCGCAAATGAAAAAGCCGCCTCCCTGTCAGCAGCTTGGGCGAACGGCGAATTTCCTACCATGTTTCGTATATGATTTTTCCTGTCTGGCTCAGATCGTAGCCGCCGACTGCCTCCATCTCCTTTTGGAAAGCGGCAGAACGCAGAATGTCGAGGACGGCAGCAAGCAAGGCTTCGTTTTCTTTTGTTTTGAGCATAACGAGATCGTACCTTTCCTTCACCATCGGCACGAACTCCACCCCGACCAGACGCGCTGCCTTTTCGATCCCGACGCCTACGTCCGCTTCCTTGCGGGCGACGACTCCCGCCACCGCGAGATGGCTCGTCTCTTCGTGCTCGTAGCCGTTCACGTCGCGCCCTGCGATTTTCGCCAGCCGGAACTGTTCCTCAATCAGCGTCCGCGCCCCCGAGCCTTTTTCGCGATTGACCATCCGCACTCCCGGCTTGGTCAGGTCGGTCCAGGACAAAATATGTTTGGGATTGCCCTCCTGCACGTAAAAGCCGGCCCAGCGCGCCAGCATGTTGACGACGAGAAAGCGATGCCCGGTCAGGATGCGGCGAACGTATGGCACGTTGTACTCCATCGTCTCTCCATCGAACAAGTGGGTGCTGACGATATCGGCTTTGCCCGTGTACATGGCAACCAGGCTGTTCAGCGAGCCGGCGTAGGAGCGAAGCGGCCGCAGCGACAGCTCGCGCTTTTCCAGATGGCTCGCGAGCAAGTCCAGGCTGACATCCTGCCCGCTAATAATGACGTGGCGCGTCCCTGTCGATTGCGCCTGCTCTATTGTCTGTTGGGCTTGTCCCTGCAGCGGGGCGGAATATGCCGCCTGCGCCGGGCGATAGCCGCCTTTTGCCCGCGCCTTGTACGCCTCCAGGTCGCTTTTGTCTACGCGCATCTGCCTGCCGACACGGTAAGCGGGCAGCTCGCCTTTTTTAATCAGATCGTACACGGTCAACTTCGAGATGCGCAAAAGCTTTGCGATTTCTTCCGTTGTATAAGAATTTTCGTCAGTCATATTTGGCCTCCGTTCCGTTCTTTCCTTTCATTTTCTTTCCATTCTCCTAAATTCGCAATTGATTATTCGCAAGAAGCTACTATAATTCATTTATATCCAGTTATAATTAGTTATAACTAGACATAACAAATGGAGGTCAATTTCCAATGAAAAAGCAATGGCTCGCTCTATGCGCAGCATTCACCCTGATGCTCGGCGCATGCTCGACTTCACAACCCGCTCCGCAGGCGACTGAACCTGCCAAAACAGAAAATGCGCAGCAACAAGCGCCACAAGCGGAGCTGATGGTTTCCGCAGCGGCAAGCTTGACGGATGCCTTAAACGAACTGAAAACTTCTTTTGAGGCCGAAAACCCTGGCACGACACTCACCTTCAACTTCGGCAGCTCGGGAAAACTGGCTACCCAGATTGCCCAGGGCGCTCCTTCTGACGTCTTCCTGTCTGCCAGCCAAAAAGACATGGACGGGCTGGATGAAAAACAACTGATCGTAAAAGATACGCGTCAGGACTTTACCGGCAACGCGCTCGTGCTCGTGGCAGGCAAAGACAGCACGCTTGCCATCAGTTCTTTTGAAGAACTGAACAAGCCGGAAATCAAGCACATCGCAGTCGGCGAGCCGGAAACCGTTCCAGCAGGCCGCTATGCAAAAGAGTCGCTGGAAACGCTGAAACTGTGGGAGTCCTTGTCTGGCCGCATGGTATTCGGCAGTGACGTTCGCCAAGTGCTGACCTTCGTAGAGTCAGGCAACGCCGAAGTCGGAATCGTCTATTCCAGCGACGCGGCGATCTCCAAAGATGTGAAGGTGCTCGCGACAGCCAAACCGGAATGGCACAAGCCGATTGTGTACCCAGGAGCGGTCGTCAGCGCTTCCCAGCATCAAGATGCAGCAAAAGCTTTCCTTGCCTACTTGACAAGCGACAAAGGAAAGGCGATCTTACAGAAGTACGGATTCCAATAAGAAAACGGAGGTGGCGAGCGTTATGGAAACCAATTTGACACCGTTGATGCTCTCATTAAAGGTGGCTGCGCTATCCACCTCCTTTGTTTTTGTGCTCGGCATGCTCGGCGCGCGCTGGATGACGCAGAAGGAGTTTTGGGGCAAAAACGTGCTGGAGTCGTTTTTTTTGCTCCCGCTCGTCCTGCCGCCGACGGTCGTCGGCTTCGGCCTGCTATTGCTGTTCGGAAAAAATGGAGTTTTGGGCCAACTGCTGTTCCAATGGTTCGGCATCCAGGTCGTCTTCACGCTGACAGGCGCAGTGATCGCTTCTGTCGTCGTTTCGTTTCCGCTGATGTACCAGAGTGCGGTCGCGGCGTTTACCGGAGTGGATCGCCGCCTGGAAAATGCCGCGCGGACGATGGGGGCTTCCGAATGGCGGGTGTTCTGGACGGTCGCTTTCCCGCTCGCCTGGCCGGGGTTGTTGGCAGGACTTGTCCTGTCGTTTGCCCGCGGCCTGGGCGAGTTTGGCGCCACGCTGATGCTTGCCGGCTACATACCAGGAAAAACGGATACCATCCCGGTCGCCATCTACTTTGCTGTAGAGGCCGGGCAAATGGAAAAAGCGCTGTTTTGGGTCGTCATCATCGTATCGCTCGGCATGGGCACCACGCTTTGGCTCAACTGGTGGAGCCGCCGCAATGTGCGAAGGTACGCCAATCAAAAGTAAGGCAGGGGAACCTACATGCTTTCGGTAACGATTCAAAAGCGTTTGCCTGATTTTTTGCTCGACGTCTCCTTTTCCACGGAACAGGAGATCGTCGTCCTCTTCGGTCCATCCGGCTCAGGGAAAACCACGATCTTGAACAGTATTGCCGGACTCGTGCATCCTGATGAGGGCGAAATCGCGCTGAATGGTCGGACTTTTTACAGGCAAGGGCAAAAACCGCTCCCCGTGCAAAAGCGCAAGGTCGGCTATTTATTTCAGGACTACGCGCTGTTCCCGCACATGACGGTCGCCCAAAACATCCGCTACGGCTTGAAGACGGGCCATGAGCTGCATCTGGAGCCGCTCTTGTCTACGGTCGGGATCGATAATCTGCTGGAAAAGTACCCGCATCAGCTCTCCGGCGGGCAAAAGCAGCGGGTCGCGCTCGTCCGGGCGCTGGCCACCGAGCCGGATATTTTGCTTCTGGACGAACCGCTCTCCGCGCTGGACGCGGACACGCGCAGGCAATGCCAGGATGAGCTGCTCCGGCTCCATGCCATGTGGCACATCCCGTTTCTGCTCGTCACCCACGACCGGGAAGAAGCGGAAAAGCTGGGAGACACGATCCTGCTTTTGGAAAACGGAAAAATCGTCGAGCAAACGAAGCAAAACGGCCAAGACCGTTTTCCCCTCTTGTCGGGGGACAAACACGCTGACCGCATGCGGTCGCAGCCGCTTTGATGAAAAAAGCCAACGGCAACGTCCTCTTCCTGACCGGATTTGGCGTTGCCGTATGGCTTTTTATGCGGATTGCCTGGCACTCTGGCGAGCCTAGCGAGCGCTGATCGGCTCGATCTTCACATCGTTTTGCTTCGCCCATTTGTGCAGTTCACCCAAAAACTGCAAAATATCGTGGCTCTCGTGATGAACGCAAAGCGTATCTGCCGCCAGATCAATGTGCTGGCCGTTCACGGTCTTCACTCGCTGCTTCAGGACGAGCTGGCGCGTCTGCTCCATCCGCTCTTCCTTGCTGATGAGCACGCTGCCCTCCAGCTCGCGGGGAGCGAGACGGCCATTCGGCAAGTACGCCCGCTCGGCAAACACTTCCTCGGCCACCTGAAGCCCGTGCTCCAGTCCGGCCTCGACCAGCTTGCTGCCGGACAGGGCGTACAGGATCAGCTCCTCGTCGATGTCGGCTACCGCCTGAACCACCGCCTCGGCAAGCTCCGGCCGCTCCGCCGCTTCGTTGTACAGCGCCCCGTGCAGCTTGACGTGATGCAGCTCGCCACCGAGCGCCCGCGTCATGCCGGAGAGGGCTGCCACCTGATACAGCACCAGCTCATACACTTCGTTGACGGACAAATTCATCGAGCGCCGTCCAAAGCCTTGCACATCCGGGTATCCCGGGTGCGCTCCGATTTTTACGTCGTGCTTGAGCGCTGCCTCAATCGTTCTGCATATGAGATGCGGATCACCTGCGTGCATGCCGCAAGCAACATTGACGGAGGTGATCCATTTCATAATTCCCAAATCCTCTGATTGTCGTCCCCTGCTGAAGCCCTCGGCCATGTCGCAGTTAATGTCAAGATGAATCATGTATGTACGCCCCCACCTTTCCTCTCATGATCTATGTACGCGTGTTGAAAGCGCATTCATTGGCACTACTTCTGGTGTTTTCCTATTCCTCTAGCATACCATGTACGGTGGCCGAGCAAAAGGAAAAAAGCTGCCGAAAACTGGCAGCTTGGTGAACATCTTATGTCGAACCTACGGTCGCTGGGCTGCTCTCTTCTGCCATCAGTGTCTCTGCCAGCGCCATCACTTGATTTTTTTCCTGCTTGTAGTCGTATTCCTTCGCCTTGTCCGGTCTTGCGTTGTTGTACTCGACCGGAATCTCGTGACGATGGGAGCGCTCGATTTTGGTCACGAAATGCAGCTTCTCCATGATGCGGATCGTTTCATCCAACATATTCGCATCAACGTACATCGAAACGTAATTTAACCGTTTGGAGATGTAATGAATGGTGCCAAATTTGCGTAAATTTTTGGCCGCACGCGTGTTTTTTACCCACACCGCAACACCCAGACGTCGTTCTCTCATGTAAGCCGTTGGTCTCCTTCCCCATCATGGTATAATCACCTGTAAACGCCTGTTACAGAAAGGAACTGTGGTCTTTTATGCTGGCTACGTTTTATCGACGCTTCGAGGAAGCACTGCACCAGGAAGGCATCGTCACAAAAAGCGGCTGGCGCACCCATGCCGGCCAACGCTTCTTCTATGTAAGCAGCGCGCTCCCCGCTTCCAGCCTGACCGAACGGCTGATGGAAGCGGGCGAGCGACTGACCACCGGTACCAAGCTAAAGCCCGAATGCATTTACGTGCGCTCAGGCGACGACCAGCACGTGTACCGCTTTCGCTTTCTGGTCCCCAGTGAAAAGCAGTTTTGCTGCGGCAACCTGTGCGAAGACTGTTTTCTGCTGCGGGAAAAATCTCCGCCGCAAAGCTAAGCCTCGCTTGCGAATCAGGAAGACTTTTTCACGCTGCAACCGCAGCTTCCGCCCGTGCCGCAACCGCTTCCTTGCGCTTCGAGAAACGGATTGTTGCTCGGCACCTTGATCGTGTCGGAGACAGAGTGGGCGATCGTTCTGCTCACCTGGTAGAGCAGTTCATCCAGCGCGTCCTCTGCCCGCTTGAAGGCTTGCACGGAATCGCGCAGCTCGATCGTCCGCTTCAGCTCGCGGACTTCTTTTGATATATGGTTGTAATCGGGATGGTACTTCCCGAACCGTTGGACATCCTCGTACTGTTCCTTTTTCTTTTCGAACAGCAACAGGAGGCGCTGCACTTCCTCGTCTGCCTCCATCCGGCGCTTGGCCTCCAAGTATTCCAAGACCTCGCGCGATTGGTTAATCATGGTGGACAGCTCGTGCGACTCCATAATAAGCTGTGCCATATCCACAGTCTCTACTGCTTCCATTGAGCGAGACCCCCTTTCACACTAAAGGCGTAAAGCTTTTAGTCCCTTCTGATTGTACCACGATCCACATTCTTAGTACAGATAGTCAGGCACCACAATGCGCACTCGGCCGATCTCGTCAAGCCTGTACGGACGCTTTCCGTGCGGCCCGCTGATCGTGACGAGCCAATAGCCCATTTCCAGCTTGACCTCCACGGGCAGCCCGCGCAGCTTCTCCTGGTTCGTCAACTGCACTTCCACTTCCAACTGCAGCTCTGTCGCGCGTTTCAACAGATCGCGCAGCGACTGCGGGTGATACGATTGGAAGTGCTGCGTCCACATTTTGGGAAGCGTCGACAGTTGCGGCATGGCTTCGCTTTGGGCCGGAAACGTATTTTCGATGGCGTAGCCGTCCCACGGGCGCTCGATGACGAGCAGCCCTCTGTCGGACGATTGGGCGTCCTCGTGCGTTTCTTTCGCTTCCGCGGACTCCGCGTGCAAGACGACGTGCGGCTCGTAGCCGTAATGCCTGAGCAGCTCGACCAACTGCCTTTTTTGCGGGAGCGGAATAAAAAACTCCGTCGGCGAGAGGACGTGCTGCAAAAAGGGCTGAAAGTCGGGGATTTGCCGCCATTCCTCCACGAATCCGGCATGTGCGGTCCTGACGCAAAAAAACGGCTCCAGTTGAATTTGCGTAGCCGTCTTCGCCCAATGCCCGATGACTTCGACGAGCCCCTCCGGCAGCGGATGGGCGCAGGCGACCCGCAGCTTTTCCATGACCAGCTCTTCGCTGCCGCCGGAAGCGAGGTACGTTTGCAGCAGCTTCGCTTGCAACTCTCCGCGAATCAGTTGCCCATCGAAGCGCAACTGACAAAACTCGCTGATCTCCCACACTTCCCGCAGCGGAACGAGCGGCGGAATCGTCAGCGCTCCCGTCGGGTCTACGAACCAGCCCTCTTCCGCCGTCAGGTGCGGCAAGCTGTTCCACCGCCAGAACAGGCGCTCCTGCTCGTCTGCCCCAAGCTGCACCCAGCCCAGCCCGAGCAAGACGTGCAGCCACTGCTCCACAATCAGCCTGTCTGCCTCTTGCGGCAAGGCAAAGCCCGCTGTCTCTAGCATGCGCAATTGGCTGTCAACACAACACCATTGATCCAGCGGAACCTGTCTCATCATCTGGGCAAACGCATCCCACCAATCGCCGTGCGGCAAAAGCTGCTCCGCAACCAACTGGTACAGCTCTTCCCACCGCTCAGGCGCCGACTTGTTCAGCCAGCGCCTGATCTGGAAGGAGTCGAGCGCCATGCTCTTGTCCCTGCGCACTACGAGCCCGAGCCGAAAAGCCAGATCGAGGACAACCGTCAGCGCGAGCCCCTCTCGCTGCTCTTTGTCCAGCGGCGCAAGAGTGACGCCCTGCACGTGCTCGTCTGTCATCGACAAGAGCGGAACCATTTTTTGTATCGCCCTGCGGTGAATGCTTCCTTTTTGCGTCACCGGCACCTGATTGTCGCGGATGTACAGGAGAAGCCCAAAAAGATCCAGATGTATCCCCCTGCCGGCTGGTATATAATAAGGGAGCGTTTTGGACAAGGACACATACGCCGCGGATGAGTCCGGCAACAGTTGAAGCGTCAACTGCTCGCGAATTTCCTGCGGCATCACATAGCCTATTTCACTCCACATTTTGCGTACAGTCAAAATCAGTCCCAGTCGGCGCAGCTTCGTCAGGCCGACGGACAAGTGCCTGTGCTCTTTTGCCGTTTCGCGTTCCCAGGAACGCTTGCTGAAAAATCCTCTCGTCGCCTTGGTGATGAACAGCTTGATGACCGTTCGTTCCAGTTCGTCGGCCTGTTCCCACACCTGCTGCAAAAAGCGGGAATCCGCCAGCCTGGACGACAGCTCCTGATCTTCTGTTTCGATGCAAAACCGCTTTTGTTGTTCGTTCAGAATCGCTTGTCTCGTTGCTTCGGACAGGTATTCCAGCGAATCCTTCACACGCACTCCTGTCACCTCAGTTTTTATGATCTCATCACGATTACTTTTACCAATTGGAGGGAGATTGATGATGAATATATTCTCTGGCTTGTTGCTCGCTGCTTCCCTGTGTGTCACTGGCGCTACGTCCATGTCTCTTCCACATCCTACCGCATCTGCGCCCGCAGGAAAAGAGGTTGTACCGTCCGCTGTAGAGACTGTTCCATACGAAGCTGTCGCCGCTCCGTATCCGCCTGCTGTGACGGAAGCGTTGAAAAAAGTGCGAAAAAGCGGCGGACACACGGTCGTGCGCGCAAACGGCAAAGCTTATGTCGTCATCGGCGCGGGACAGAAGCCGACCGGCGGCTATCGCATCGTAACCGACCAGGTCAAACGGACAGGCCCGCACGGCTTTACCGTTCGCGTGCACGTGCAGCCGCCTGCTCCGGGTGCCTTGAAAACACAGGCGATCTCGTACCCGACGCTCGTCATCGCCTTGCCGGACCAGCAGGCACAAGTGAGCGTGCACATGCGCTAGCCGTTCCTGTTCATGATAAAAGCCGACAATTCGAGTGCCCATGGCGCTTTCCTGTCGGCTTTTTTCTATGGAATCCAATCGACTAGGCAAGCATCAAGGCTTGACCTCGATGCTGAAGCGCTCGGATACTCCATACGATTCATGGTTATTGTGGGCCAGTTCGACCGTGATCTCGTGCTTGCCACTCGGAATGTCTTTCAAGACATAGCTTGGTTCAAACACTTTCGCGATCTTTTTCCCATCCAGATACAAATGGACGTGGCCTTCGCCGTGCTTGTTTTCTTTCCCCATGTTCTCCAGGGAAAAGTTGAAATTCGTAACGGCCAGCTTGAGTTGCAGGTCATCCTGTTCAAGCGAGTGCGCGACTTTTAGTGTAGGCGCTTCCTGATGCGCCTCTGCCTGTTCGACAGCCACGTTCGTCTGCGTATCGTCCTTGGAGTAGACGAACCACTCGACAACCGCTGCGATCGCGATCAGCAGGAACAAGCGGAATATCAATCGTTTGCTTTTCACCGGGACGGCTCCTTTCCAAATTCAGTCATCCCACATTGTGCCCGATTGCTCCCGTTCTCATTCACGCTGCTGTGCTGTTGGCTTCCTCGCCGTTTCCCCGTCTGGCTTTCATACATAATCCTTCTTTCTCGCGCAAAAAGTAACCCCTTATCATCACATGGTTTTCGGGAGGTCATGGTTCGGTATGAGTACACAAAACGGCACGCGCCTGACGCTCGGACTGATTGAAATCAAGCTGAAGAGCACGGCTTGCTGCAGCAGGCAGAGCTGGTTCAAATCGACCGCAACGCCAAGCTCGCACTGGGCGCCATGACCGCCAGCTTTTTTCAGACGAACCACAGCATTCCTGATTGCCTTGGCGTCGTTTTCGACACGCCGGAAGGCAAAGTGGTATATTCCGGGGATTTCAAGTTTGATCTGACCCCTGTCCACAAGCAGACCCCCGATTTGCACGAAATGGCCGCCATCGGTCAAAGCGGCGTGCTCGTCCTGCTGCGGAGAGCACGAATGCCGAACGCCCGGGCTTCACGCCTTCGGAAAAGCTGGTCGGCGATCATCTGCGCGAGGCGTTCGCGCTGGCCATTTTGCGCGACCGCAAGCATCTGTCTGAGGACGGCATTCTCGTCGTCGTCACGCGCAACAAAACAGACGGAAAAATCATTTCCGGTCCTGACCTCATCTCGCGCGGGTTTGTTTACGGCCCCGATTCGGATGGGCTGATTGACGAGGCCACGCGGATCGCGGCAGCCGCGATTGAGGATTTGCAGGACGAGAGCATCACCCAGTGGAATCGCTTGAAGCAAGCGCTGCGCGAGTCGATCGGGCGGTATTTGTACGCGAAAACAAAGCGCAGGCCGATGATTTTGCCGATTATTATGGATGTGTAGCAAAAAAGAGAGCGCCAAGGCTCTCTTTTTTTGATCGGGCTTGACGTGCGCTGTTAAAAAATCGTCTTGCGCCCTTGTTCTTCTTTCAAAATCTCCACCGCTTCCCGGAAGCGCAGCGAGTGGACGATTTCCCGCTCGCGCAAAAACTTCAGGCTGTCCTGCAGGTCGACGTCGTCTGTCATGTCGATCAGCCATTGGTACGTGGCCCGCGCTTTTTCCTCTGCGGCGATATCTTCGTACAAGTCTGCGATCGGATCGCCCTTGGCCGCGATATAGGTAGCCGTCCAGGGAACCCCTGCCGCATTGTTGTAAAAAAGCGCCCGGTCGTGGTTGGCGTAATGCGCGCCAAGCCCGGCTTCCTCCAGTTGTTCGACCGTCGCGTCCTTGGTCAGCTTGTAGACCATCGTCGCGATCATTTCCAGATGGGCAAACTCTTCAGTCGCAATGTCGGTCAACAGCCCGATGACTTTGTTCGGAATCGTGTAGCGCTGGTTCATGTAGCGCAAGGCCGCCGCCAGCTCGCCATCGGCACCGCCGTATTGCTCCGTCAAGTATTTGGCCATTTTCACATCGCATTTGCTGACACGAACCGGATATTGCAGCTTTTTCTCATAAATCCACATCGTCTACGTCTCCCTCATTTCTACACTTGCCATGGCCAAGGCTCGTCGTTCCACTGCCACGGGTATCCGGAATAGCTCCGCCCGAAATTTTGCAAGGGGCCGTAATGCTTCTCGTACTCATTCGCCAAAGCCCAACGCTTTTCTGTCAGATCGTTGAACTGTTCAATCGCGTTGACATCGGTTGGATGCGTATCCAGGTACAGATTGAGCTCGACCAGGACAAAATCGATCTCCTGCAGTTGCTGTAACAGTGCGTAATATTCTTTGCCTCGCTGTTGACTATGTGCCATGGGAACCCTCTCTTCCTACGTAATCCTGCTGCGGATTGTAAGGACTGTACAGAGACGGCCACAATGTGCCTGCCCGTAATGCCTCGGCCGGGGAATACTGTGGCAGGTCTGGCGGCTGGAACGTGATAAACAACTGCGGAGGAACCGCGTATGTTTTGACCCGAATGGGCGGACAAGGATCGTATGGGCTGACGTAAGGAAACCAGATACGTGTTTGCGAGTTCAACAGATGCCCTCCTCCATGCGCATTTTTCTCGTTCGTCATGGTTACCATATGCCGCCCACCCAGCAAGCGTGATAAATGTCCCGCCATGAAAAAAAGCCTTTTGTTCATCAAGTTGCGATGAACAAGAGGCCAAGCGTGATCTACGGCAGCCGCGGCTGTAATCGGTTGACGATCGGCAGCTTTTCTTCGCCTCGCACGATCGCAGCCAGGTAGCCTGCCATCTGCTTGGGACTGTTCGTAAAAGCGTCTCTCGTGCTGCCCGCCATATGCGGGGTAATCGTCACATTGTCCAGTTGCAGCAACGGATCGTCTGCTGCCAGCGGCTCGTTGTCGAATACGTCCAGGGCGGCGCCTGCGATTCGCCCCGCTTGCAAAAATGACACCAACGCTTTTTCGTCAATCAGCCCGGAGCGTGCCGTATTAATCAGGACGGCGTTTGGCTTCATCAGCGCCAGCTCCGGTGCCCCGATAAAATGGTGCGTCTTTTCCGTGAGGCGCAAATGCAGGGAGACGACGTCCGCGCGCTGCAACAGTTCGTTCAGTTCCACCTTTTGACAAGGTTCGGGCACTTGAGCGATGTACTCGTCGTACACGAGGATGTGGCAGCCCATGGCCGTCAAAAAACCGGCGATCAGTTGCCCGACATTGCCATAGCCGATCAATCCTACTGTTTTTCCATACAATTCGGGAATCGCGTCGCTGTTCGGAAACGATTTTCGCCACTCCGCCTGTTTGAGTGCCGCGTGCGCGCGGGCGATGTTTCGCACTTCTGCGAGGATCAGCCCGAGCGTAAACTCCGCCACGGCCCGGGCATTTCGGCCTGGCGTATTCAGTACGCTGATCCCCCGTTCGTTGGCTGCCGCAATCGCCACATTTTCCGTACCGCCGCGCAAAATCCCGATGACCGCAAGCTTGCTCGCCGCTGCGATGATTTTCGCAGAGACCGGCGTGAACTGCACGATGAGCACCTCGTACTGCTCGATTCCCGCAAACACGTCGTCCGGCATGGTCACCGCCTCCGGCCCGTGCAGCTCTACCGCGAGATTGTCTTTTTGCAGCTCTTCCAAAGAGGCGTGCTGCCATTCCCTGACCTCTACGTCCCAGCCCAGCTTTTCCAGCTCTCCAAGTCCTTCCGCCATCTCGCGTGCAGGAATAAACCGATCGGCAATCGCCAATACTTTCATCTCTCTCACTCCTATCCGTTACGCTCTGCCATTTGCGCCCAGCATGCGAATTTTTTGCTCCACCGTTTGCTCCAGCTCTTGTCTGATCGGCAAAAACATTTCTTCCGGCAGCGGGTCGATCCTGGTCATTTCCGCCGCAGCCCGCTTCAAGCCTTTTGCCATCGCGATCCGGCAGTCGGCGTACAGGTTCACTTTGCTGATTCCGTGCTGCACGACTTCCTGCACCTGGGCATCCGGCGTGCCCGAGCCGCCGTGCAAAACGAGCGGGACAGGGCTGACCAAATTGATCTGCCGCATCCGCTCTACGTTCAGCTTCGGCTCCGCCGTATAGACGCCGTGCGCTGTTCCGATGGAAACGGCCAGGGCATCGACACCTGTTCGCTCGACGAACTCCGCTACCTGATGCGGCTCGGTCAGTTTCGACTCGGTGCCGTACGTGCCGCCCAGCTCGTTGCCGCCGACGTGCCCAAGCTCCGCCTCCACGCTGATGCCGTGGGGGTGCGCCAACTCTACGACCTGTTTGGTCAGCGCTACATTTTCGGCAAAAGGCAAGCTCGATCCGTCGATCATGACAGATGTGAAGCCGTGGGCAATCGCTTGCTTGACCAACTCCGTGTCCATCGCGTGATCGAGATGCAGGACGATCGGAATGCGATAGGCAGGGGCAACTGCCTTGATGTACTCTGCCAGGAAAATGAATCCGTTCGGCTCCTTCAGGTTGTGCTCCAGGCACATCAGGATGACGGGCGATTGCAGCCGCTCCGCCGTATCGAGAATCGTCCGCACCATAATATCGCCCACGCAGTCAAAGGCAGGGACGGCGTACTGATTTTCTCGGGCATCGTTTACGACTTCGTGCAGTGTGGTTAACATCTTTCTTCCTCCTATCCTTTCGTACAGCTCTTTATCTCATCAGCATGCCGCCGGTGGCATCCATCGTCGCGCCTGTAATGTAGTTCGCTTTTTCCGAGACGAGAAAAGCGGCGATATCGGCAATTTCTTCCGGCTTGGCGACACGGCCGAGCGGGATCCGGTTGACGTAGTAGTCTTTTTTCAGCTCCAGGTCGGCCTTAATCATGTCCGTCTCCACGATGCCAAGCGCGAGCGCGTTGACGTTGATTCCTTGCTTCGCGACCTCGCGGGCAAGCGAGACGGTAAACGCGACGACTCCCGCTTTGCTCGCGGCGTAATGCGCATGGCCTGTCGTCGAGCCGTGGAACGCCGCTTGCGAGGTCACGTTCAAAATTTTGCCGCGGCGTTTTTCGGCCAACAGGTGATGGACAAAGCTTTGGCAAGTGAGAAACACCGAGGTCAGGTTCACATCCATGGTGTGGTTCCACTCAGCAAGCGAGATGTCCGTCACCCAGTTTTTCGGCCACACGCCAGCGTTGTTGACCAAAATGTCGACGCTGCCGAAAGCTGCGGTCGCTTCCGCCATCAGCCGGTCGCACTCTTCCTTTTTGCCGATGTCCGCTTGAATCGTGATACACTCGCCGCCTTTTTGCCGGATCAGATCCGCTGCCTCATTCGCGCTGTCGGCGCTGCGGTTGTAGTTGATGACGACTTTTGCCCCTTCTTTCGCAAGCGCGAGAGCAATGGCCCGCCCTACGCCGCGGGAAGCTCCGGTAATGATTGCGCTTTTTCCTTTGATGCCGAAGTCCATGTCGATTCCATCCTTCACGAAAGTTTTTTCCACAGTGGCTGCAACGCTTCCAGCACTTCCAAATACGCTTGGTACTTCTGCTCGTAAATGGCCTGATGCTGTTCGTTTGGCGTGTACGTCTTGCTGATTTTCACCATCGACTGCGCCGCTTCGGAAAACGACGCGAAATGCTTCGTCGCGACCCCGGCGCAGATGGAGGCCCCGAGCGTGCCTTGCTCTGTTCCTTCCACCACCTCGACGGGCAACTGCAAAATGTCTGCGAACATCTGCATCCATTCCTCCGACCTCGTGGCCCCGCCAGCGAGACGCACAGCTTTTGGCCGGGAGCGGTGAACGAGCAGCTTGTCGATGTGCTGGCGATGGCCGAAAACGACTCCTTCGTACAAGGCTCTGACCATATGCGCTTTCGTATGCCAACCGTTCAGGCCGATAAAGCACGCCTTGGCGTTGGCATCCACATTGGAGCCGAACAAAAACGGGAAGAAGACGATATGCGAATCCTCGGGCTTCGTGCCTGCGACCATCTGGTTGCAAAGCTCATACACGCTGATGCCCTGCTTGGCGGCCGCGTCGTGCTCCTGGCTGAAAAACTCGTTGGTGAACCACTCCAGGTTGCTCGCCGAGGTCGGACTACCCTCCAGCGTCAGCCAATAGCCGGGGATGCAGTAGATGGAGGTCATGAACAAGTCTTTGTCCACCACTGGCTCCTTCGTGATGTACTCGTTGATGCTCCACGTCCCCGCGACGACGCACAGTTTGTCTTCGTCCGTCACGCCCGAGGCAATCGCGGAGGCGTCGATGTCGAACAGTCCTCCAGCCACCGGTGTGCCCACGGCAAGCCCCGTTTCCCGCGCCGCCTGCTCCGTCACATAGCCGCAAATGTCGGCGGAGTATTTCACCGGGGGCAGCTTGTCGAAGATTCCTTGCAAGCCAAAATCGGCAAGCAGTTCGCGGTCGTAAGCGACTTCTTTAATGTTGAACAGGTTCGTGCCGGAAAGATCGGTCACTTCGGCGTACGCTTCCCCCGTCAGCCGATAGCGGATAAAGTCTTTGCACATCAGAATCCAGCGCGCTTTTTCGAGCAGCTCGCCTCGATGCTCCTGCAGCCAACGCAGCAACGCGACCGGCTGACCAGCCCAAATCGATTGCATCGTCTTCGGCAGGACGCGCTCCGCCGTTCCGTCCGCGTACCACTGCTCGACCAGATGCTTGGCGCGCGTATCCGTCGAGACGATTCCGTTTCCGACCGCCTGCCCTTCGCCGTCGACGAGGTACAGTCCGTTTCCGTGTCCGGTCACTGCCAATCCCGCCACGTCGTGCGGATCAATGCCCGATTGCCTGAGCACATCTGAAATTACGGCCACATTGGCTTTCCACAGCTCCTCCATGTCTCGCTCGGTATGTCCGGGCTGCGGCATCAGCATGGCCGTTTTCCGGCTGGAGACAGCTACCTCCCGACCGTCGATGGTGTACACCGCTGCTTTCGTGACCGTTCCCCCATTGTCAATGCCAATCAAAAATTGTGCCACGTTCTCTCCCCCTTAACGGTTTCATGCAAAAATTGAGGCCAGCTTGATGAGCAGCCAACCAAGCGGCGTCGTTGCTCCGCCGACCAGGTTAGCCAGTTCTGTCGTGGCGCTGACTCCTTCCGGCAGCGAGACGTTCACCAGATTGGCCGCGGTCGTGTACAGCGGGGCGATGCTCGTTCCGGCATAGAGGACGAGCGCGACCATGACCAGCCCCGAAATAAACAGGCGGACGAGGTTTTTTTGCAAATACGGAGCCGCCATCGGAATCAAAAACACGAGCGACGCCAAGTCCACGAACGGCAGCACCTTGTTGCCCGGAAGCAGGATGGCGAGGATCAAAGCACCCGGGATCAGCAGCAAGCCAGTGGCGAGCACGGCAGGGTTTCCGATCAGCAAGGCCGTGTCCAGACCAATGTAAAACTCCCGGTCCGGGAACCGCTGTTTCAAAAACGCCTCCGCTGCTTTGCGCACGATTTCCAACCCTTCCACCAGCACGTTAATCATCGCAGGCAGCAGCACCATGACCGCCGCCACTTTTACACCGAGCGTCAAAATTTCGGCAATCCCGAAGCCCGCCAATATCCCGAGCAGAACGCCGAGAATCGTCCCCAAGGTGAGCGGCTCGCCCATCACTCCGTATTTTTTGGTGATTTCTTCCGGATCGGCTTTGATCGTCCGCAGGCCCGGAATTTTTTCGATGATCCAGTTCACTGCCATCCCGATCGGCACGTAAATGGCCGAAGTGGCATGCGCGAACGAGACGCCTTTCAGATCAAATTCCTTTTGGATTCGCGGGGCGGTGACGTCTGCGATCACGATGGCAATCAAAAAGTGGATCAGCGCCGCAATCGTTCCGACCACGACACTGTTGGTCGCCGCGTAGACGACGCCCCCGGTCAGCATGAAGTGCCAGTAGTTGAAAATGTCGATGTTGACCGTTTTCGTCCATTTAAACATAAGCAGCAAAATATTCAAAATTACGGCACTAAACACAACAAACGGAACAATCGGCGTCCCCCAGCCAATCGTCGCTCCGACCGGCCAGCCCGGGTCTACGACCGTCAGCGACAGGCCAAAACGGCTGACCATCGCTTCTGCTGCCGGTCCGAGCGTTCCGAGCAACAGGCCGATGACGAGGTTGATCCCGACAAACCCGATGCCTACCAGCATGGATGCTTTGAAGCCTTGCCCGACTCTCACCCGAAAGATCATCGCCAGAATAAAGAAAATAATCGGCATCATGACTGCTGGACCAAGCTGAATCAAAAATTGAATAACCGCCATTTACGTTTGCCTCCCCCATTTGTTTTTTGGCTTGCACAAGCAGCACTCGTCGGCTGCACCACCTCCTTTTTCGCAAACAAAAAACCCTACACAGAGCTAGCGCCTTTTCGCACTAACTCTCTGTAGGGTTTCGCATCTACACATAACCCGTTACTGTATTTTGTTGTACATTGTATTCCACAAATCCCGCTTGCTCGTCGTCACGCCGTTAATCCCGGCGTCGAACAGCTCGTGGATCACTTCCACCGAATCGATAAAACCGCCCGCGAGAATCGGCACATTTTTGACCGCCCGAAACTGGTTGAGAAACGGTTTGGCGAACGGGCCGGGAAGAATCTCGATCGCATCGAGTTCGCTCATTTCAAGACCTCTCAAGCCGTTTTCCAGCGAGCGCGAGTCGAGCAAAAAGAAGCGATGAATCCCGATCAGGCCGACATCTTTTGCCCGATTGACGATCTTGGCATTCGGGGAGATGAGTCCGTCCACCTGAAACAAATCTTTGAGCAGCTTGATGCCGATTTGGTCTTTGTTCAACCCGCCGATCAAGTCTACGTGCACAATCACTTTTTTCCGCGCTTCGTGGCACTTTTGCGTCAAGCTCTTCAGATTGCCGATATGGACATCCGAGAGCAGGATGATGGGCGCCTCACTCTGCAATGCAAACTGAAAATGGCGCAGGTCCCTGACAGAAGGAATTGTGACGTGATTAGAAAAAAATGCATTCGCCATCTGGGAGGCCCTCTTTTGACATTTCGTTGTTGATTGTTAATTAAAGCGCTTTCGCCATTATTTAATAACAGAATTTTTGGTTTGTCAACCGTCTGTAATAAAAATCTTCCCACTTTTCTGCCCACAACCTTCGCCCCGTAAAAATCGAGGCCAACCCGAAATCACAGGTTGGCCCAAAGCGCACGGCAAACGCCCTCGTCGAAGTTTTTGCCGCTGAAAAGAAGCCGCCTGCCAGCCCAGCTACTTGCGACTGTCCAGAAGGCGCGAAGGCATGAAAAACATTTTCTCCACATCGTCCGCTGACAGGGGGCAGGCGAAGTAGTAGCCCTGGATTTTTTGCAGTCATTCTCCGTCAAAATGTCCAGTTGGTCTTTCGTCTCGATCCCTTCCGCAATGACGTCGAGCTTGAGGTTTTGCGCCATGGGATGATCGTGGACACGATTGCCCGGTCGTTTTGGCTTGG
Source organism: Brevibacillus sp. NSP2.1 (assembly GCF_000470975.2). Taxonomy (NCBI): domain Bacteria; kingdom Bacillati; phylum Bacillota; class Bacilli; order Caryophanales; family Paenibacillaceae; genus Brevibacillus; species Brevibacillus sp. NSP2.1. The sequence goes on from NZ_CP048274.1 coordinate 3,416,881, forward strand.
CGAAATATCGGTAATGAACGAGCGGTCATTTTCTTCCGTGATGTCTTTGATGATGATGTGCGTCCCCATCAATTCTCCCGCGATGTCGACGGGAACCTTCATGACGCTCAGCTCGATGCTTCTCCCGTCCGGATGCAGCCAACGCGTTTCAAAGCTGTTCGGCAAGTCGCCGGAAGCCTCGTAAAACAGCTTTTTTGTTTTCTCCCGCTCTTCTTTTGGAATGTGCAAGCCGATCTGGGCAATATGCCGATGGATATAGTACTTCGGCACCGGGCGAGGCGATGGGCATGCTGCAAAAATTTTCCGCGAAGCCGGCTTCGTTCTGTTTCCGCCCATCGGTAATGGTGGTCCGCCAAATAGTCTCCCCTGTATTGCTGCGACAGCCGCAAATGCCCGTCCACGGTTTCGCCAGTCAGCTCCGGCGCGCCGTCGAGCGCTGCTTCCCATTCAGACACGTCCAGCCTCGTTCCGTTCATCTCCAGCAAATATCCTTCATCACAATTTACAATCTGGATCGCCAGTCCTTCTTCATTCAATGTTTTTCTGATTGGGTACACGGTCGTATAGAGCTGCGTAATGCCTTTCTTCCAGTCGATGTCCGGCCAGAGCTGGTCGAGCAGCACCTGCTTTTTGACGACCGTTCCCCGGTGATGCAGCAAAAAGGCGAATACTTCCTGCCCCTTGACCGTTTTCCAGCGAATCGTCACCGGCTCTCTTCCAGCCTGCTCCATTTGCAAGGAGCGAAAACAGCGAAGGAAGCCAGTCCCAGCCTGCAGGACGCTCGCTGGCTGAGGCGGCCGGCTTTTGAAAAGCCGCTCGATCGTTTTTTGCAGGCGGTCGTACTGAATCGGCTTTAACAAATAGTCCAAGGCGTTCAGCTCGAATGCCTTGATCGCGTATTCATCGTAGGCGGTGACGAAGATGATCGCGGTATCCGGATGCTCCTGCAAAATTCGTTCGGCCAATTCGATTCCGTTTCGCTCAGGCATCTGGATGTCGAGAAACACGGCCTGCGGGGGTGCTTGGACGATTTTATCCAGAGCCATCCGCGGCTCCCGGTACTGCCCCTGAATGTTCAGACCGCCCACGCGCGCGAGCATCCGGGCCATACGGCGAAGAGCAAGCGGCTCGTCATCCACAATAATCACGTTCATAAAAATTCCCCACCTTCCCTGTCGGCAAACGAATCAGAAATGCGCTTCATCCAGCGCCCCGCTCATGCGGTATGTCGGCGAACTGCTCTTGCCTCTCTTCGGGCGCCTTGCTGGATGGTCGGGGACATCCGCTCGCTCCGGCAGCCCCTCGCAGACAGCAAACCCGCCTAGCGTTTGGGAGCGCGAAACCCGGCAGCTTGCGCCTCTTCTTCTGTTGCGAACCACATCTCGGCCTTCGTCTGCTCGTAGCTGGCGGAGCCGGGGACGTGATAAATTTTTTCGCCCTTGGCGTTGATGTTGCCTTTGATCGCTTTGCCTTCTGGCGGCGTATCGCGGTCACTGTCCGTTGGTTTGCCAGGCTTCGCGGCGGACTTGCCCGTTTCTTTGTCTGCTGATTTTTTGTCCGCTGGCTTTTTGCCCGCGTCCTTGCCGTCAGGATCTAGGCCCCACAGCCCGCGATTGGCTTCCCGCGCCTCGCGCTCCGCTGCCAGAAACACATCGGCCTTGGCGACATTCGGCGGAATCGTCATGATGCGCGCGTAGCCGTCCCGCACCAGCTTTTCATTGACGAACGTCCCGTCTTCCATATACACATAAGCGAGCAGCCGCTGATATTTGTCGTACGGCTCCACGTCAAACTTGAGCGTCACTTTTTTCCCTGTCAAAAGCTCTTTGGTGTAGTTGCTGGCTTCCTTGCCATATGGCTCGACCGGATGGTTAGGCTTGACCGTCTCCGGCGTGTCGACTCCAATCATTCTCACCTTTTCCCCGCTCGCCAGCTCAAACGTGTCGCCGTCCACCACCCGTTTGACCGTAGCGGTCATCTCCCCGTTTGCCTCGGGCTGTCCCGAAGCGGAACAGGCGGCCAAGAGAAGCGCCAGAGCGAACAAGTAAAGTACGATTGGTTTCATTGATTCTTCTCCTCTTCTTTGTTGCATTGATTCTCAGATTATTGAGATTCCCACTCCTAAAGGGGCAAGCTGACACCTTTGGTACCAATGGGATTCTTGGGTGGTAGTCGGAAGTGCATTTCTGCTATCCGTAGTTCCCCCAAGTTCAGGGCTGTCTCATCAGCCCGTCCTAAGACAGTGCGTCTAGCATCTTAGGCTGACAGACTGTTACCATCTGCCACAGGTTGACGCATGATATTGATGGCTCCAACCCGATCACGATGCGTTTTGAATCCGCATGAACATTCGTACTTTCTGTCTCTCGCTTTGTTCTTCTCCCCACAGACAGGAAAGAGTTGAGAAGTATAGGCTGGATTCACTTCCACAACTTGTATCCCAACAAGATTTGCTTTGTAGGAGATGAATTGCTGAAGCCTACCGAAATTTGAGCGTACCATTTCCCTGACTTTTCCATGATACGCATCAACCCACATTTTCCTTTGCGTAACCGTTCCCGATCTCGGCTCGTCATCCTAGCATCAAACGCTGTTTTCTTCGTCTTTCCATCTACCACGATCGGGAAAGCAACTGTATTTTCGGATACCGTGTAGTTTTGATTGTTGACGAAATAGACAGGTTTTTTCAGAATGGGGCGAGTACCCAACTTCTTGATTTTTCGGTATACACTCTTGGCATCACGTATGGCTTGATTACAGACGGCTGATGGTAGAATGGTTTCTACATTTTTCGTCGTTGTCTTTGGAAACGTACCAAGTTGTTCAGCTTGTTCCGTTAGCTGATTGACTACACGAATATATTCCTTTCCTAAATGACGAAGAAGATCTGGTGATCAGGAGATAGGCGAACCGTAACCGTTAAAGCTTGCATGTGTTCACCCCCTTTTCTTTTGTTCTTCCACATAACGCTTTACGGTTTCGCTTGATACGTTTCCTGCTGTACTTACGAAAAAAGAGCGTGTCCACAGACTCGGCAAATGAGCAAGATGCTTGAACTCCTGCCTTATGATTCGAGAGGTCACTCCTTTCACTTTTGCCATGATGTCTGATGGAGAATCGGTGGGAAGACAGTTCAGGAGCAGATAGACATGATCTGGCATCACTTCCATGGCTACTATATGCCAGTCATTCTCTTGACATATTTTTTCAAGTAGTTCCTTGAATCGAATTTCCACCTGGTTCACTAATACTTTTCTTCGATAACGAGGGCAGAAAACAAAATGATAGTGGATGAGAGATACTGTGGTAGCTGTACGTCTATATTCTTGTCCCATAGGGTCATTGTATCAGTATAAAAAACAAACTTCAACGATGAATAACAAAAGAAAAACACTCGCACATGTGCTATGTGTTTCGTAAGTCCGCCGCTGCCTGCGCAGCTTGACGGCCTCGTCTTTTCGCTCGTTCCGCACGCGGCTTTGCGTGAAGCCCCGCCAAAAGAACAGATTCTGGCGACAGAAGTTTTTTTCGCCTAAACCGAAAAAACGACCTTCCACAAGGTCGTTTTGTCTATACGTACAGACTTAGTCACGATCGGCGCTAAACAAGAACAGCAGAACGACCACGACAATGATAATCCACAGAAACTCCTCGTTATCGCGATCAAAAAAGCTATCGAACAGACCCATAGTGGAGTCCTCCTTTCCTTCTCGCTACAGCCTATGCAGAAGGCTAGGCACGTGTCAGCGTTTGGAAGAGCCCAAAAGTAAAGGAATGTTCTTCTTATTTCAGCCTCGCGACGATCATATGCGTGTACGTGGTGAGCTGTCGCGCCTCTGCGGCGAATCCGAGCGCCGCAAGCTCCCGGAGCAGCCGCGAGCGGTCGGCGTAAAAGCGGTCCTCAATTTGCGCAATCGCCTCGTTCTTCCCGTCTCGGGCCAATGCAGCGAGATGCGCCTGTCTGGCAGCCTCGTCCACAAACATCAAATCCGCGATCGCCAGGCGTCCCCCCGGCTTCAGCACCCGGCGGCATTCGGCGAGCGCGAGCAGCTTCTGGTCGTCATCGAGAAGGTGCAGCGCATAGCTCGTCGCCACAAAGTCAAAGCGATCCTCGAGAAACGGAAAGGCGAAAAAGGTTCCGAGCTTCGTCTCCATCCCGGGCAGCTTGCTCCGGCAGCGCTTCAACATTTGCGGCGACTGGTCGAAGCCGCTCATGCTCGCCCCCTGGCGGACGAGACGGCTCGCCAGGTTGCCCGTGCCTGTGCCTGCGTCCAGCCCGCTCTCGCCTTTCACGGGACCGAGCGCGGCGACGACTTCATCCAGCACCCGCTCGTACGCTTGATGGGCGTTCGTGCTTTGCGACTCTCGCTGCACCCACTCGTCGTAACTGTCTGCCATCTGGTTGAAATTCCAGCGATCCACCCAGTTGTCGCGCGTTTGCCGCAGCCGTTTGTTCGCTTCTGCCAGCTCGAACAGCTCGCCCGGGTCGATCGTCTGGCTGTTGCCGATGCGCTCGATCATCGCCTCCGTCGTCTGGATGACTTTGGCCATCTCCACCCATCTCGTGTACATGAAAGAGCGCTGCAGTTCCAGGTAATGCAGCAAGGTACCTTCGTGCTCCTTCATCTGCGCCAGCAGCTCGCGAATATCGTCAATCGACATTCCGACCTCGCGCAGCGTCATGATCGTTTGCAGCCGCCAAACATCTTCTTCGGTAAACTGGCGATATCCGGAATCACCTGCCTTCGCCGGCCGGATCAGCCCTTTTTCCTCATAATAGCGAATGGCTCGCGGCGTGATTTGCAGCCTGCGCGCCATGTCCTTAATCAGCATGCGTGTCTCTCCCTGTCAGCTTCTTTATCGGTATCATATACCTTACCGCTGCGTCAATGTACAGAGAAAAAACGAAAAAGCTGCCCGGCGTTGCTTCCGGCAGCTTTTCATGCGTGCTTTTGGTTCAGGCAGCCATTAGTGATGAGCAGGCTCGGAAATTTCTTGGAGCGCGTCGCTCGCCTCGTCGTGGTGCACTTGCCGGATCGCCATGTCTGCGAGGGCGACAATGCCGACGAGCTTGCCGTTTTCCACCACAGGCAGGCGGCGGATTTGGTGCTGGGCCATGATCTTCGCCGCTTCATCGACTGTCATGCCCGGCTGGCCGAGAATGATGTCCTTGGTCATGACTACTTCTGTCGCCGTGGAGCCTTCATGCTTTTCCGCAAGTCCGCGAATGACGATATCGCGGTCGGTGATGATCCCGATGACGTCGTTCTTTTCGTCGACGACAGGGATGACGCCTACGTTCCAGTCACGCATTTTGCAAGCTACTTCGTACACATTATCCTTAAGCGTCACGGTTGCGACATCTTTGGTCATAATTTCGCGCAGGGTACGGTTTTCCACTTTGGCCATTTCGTTCTCCTCCTTTTGCTAATTGAACGATTGTAGTTTGTCCTCTCCGCTATCCTTTCATTCGCGAGAAAGGGCAAGCTAAGGTCGCGGCCGAAATGGAGTTATGCATTGCGCTTCTTCCAAAAACAGACTATCATTAATAAGTGAAAATCTCACCATTTGTAGGAGGAAAAAGAATGGTTATCAAGGACACTGGGCTTAGCACGAAAGAAGTCTTTTTCGCCGATCTGGAGCATTACATGAGCGAGCTTGGCTTTGATCGTGGCGCCTGGGATTACAAGCACGCTACATACGATTATAAGATCCAAGATAAAGGAAACGTCTTCTACCTGCGCATCGAAGCAAACGTGATCGAAGGCAAGCTGGAAGACACCCATGCCGTCCTGAAGCTGGAAGATCCGTACATGGGCAAACACCTTTTCCCGCACGGACTGGATTACGACTATCCGATGCCTGAATCCGTTGTCAAAACGGCGAAGCTCAAGCTGCAAATGCTTGGCGAAAAGCTTTCCTCGCACTAATTCCAAATGAAAACGCACTGCGGTACAGAGAGGTATCCCCTCTCTGTTTCACGTAGAAGGGGGTATTACCGTGAAGACTAGGGGCGTACCTGACTTCCTGCTCCTGTTTTTAACCGCCCTGATCGTCGGGTTTGGTATTACCATGGTGCTTAGTGCAAGCTCCATTTTCGCCCTGACCAGCTTCACTAGCAATGGCTGCTCTTATTGCAACGGGGACGAGCTGTATTTCGTGAAGCGGCAAATCCGCTTCCTGCTGATCGGAATCGTCGGCATGCTGGTCGCCATGAATATTCCCTTCTCCTTTTACAAGCGCAATTTCTTGCTGATTGCGTTAGGAAGCTTCATCATGCTTGTGCTCGTGCTGATTCCGGGAATCGGGGAGGATGTGAAAGGAGCGCGTTCGTGGTTCAGGATCGGATCATCCAGCCTGCAGCCCGCAGAGTTCGCCAAGCTAGGTCTGATCTTGTACCTGGCGGCGATTCTCGCGAAAAAAGGAGAGGGGGTACGCAAACTCCAGTCTGGTTTGCTTCCCCCGCTCATGGTTACCGGTTTGTTTTTCCTCCTGATTGTCGTGCAGCCCGATCTTGGGTCAGCCGCCATTCTTCTGGGCAGCGCCTTGATCGTGATGATCTGCGGCGGAGCGAGACTTCGTCACCTGATTGGCCTCGGCGGCCCGGTTGTGACCGTGGCTTTTCTCGGATACATCACGTTGAAGCCGCATGCCTTGAATCGCATTAACTCCTACATCAATCCATGGAACGATCCGAGCGGAACCGGGTACAACATCATTCAGTCGTGGATTGCCATCGCCCACGGAGGACTGTCCGGGACGGGCTTCGGGAAGAGCATCCAAAAGTATTTGTACTTGCCGGAGATGCACACCGACTTCATTTTCTCCATCATTACGGAGGAGCTTGGGTTTATCGGTTCTTCTCTGTTCCTGCTGGTCTACCTGCTGTTCCTGTTGCGCGGCATCCACATATGTCTGCGCGTCAAGGACACCTTTGCCAGCCTGGCCGGGATCGGGGTCGTCAGCATGATTGCCCTGCAAGCGATCTTAAACATCGGCGGCGTGACAGGACTGATTCCGCTCACGGGCGTACCTCTTCCTTTCATCAGCTACGGGGGCTCTTCCTTGCTCGTTTGCTTGATCTCGACAGGCTTTTTGCTGAGCGTGTCGCGCGAGGTCAGCCGCCAGAAGCTGGAGGAGCAGCTCAAGAAGCAGCCTTATTCAATGTAGCATCTCGCTTTGCCCAGAAGCAAAAAAACGGCCTGCCGATGCGCAGGTCGTTTTCATTTGCCAAGCTCGATTGTCTCTACACGCACATTGACCGCTTCCACAAACAGTCCGGTCAAGCTCTCGACGGCTTCCTTCACCTTTTCCTGCAACGTGTGGCACACGCGATGAATTTGCGCGCCATAGCGGACTGACACGCGCATGTCGACGATGACTCTGTCCTCTGTGACCGCCACGGTGATTCCTTTCGCCCCGCCATTCAGCTTTTTCGCCAAGTCCTGATACAGCCCACCCGACCGCACAGTAACGTCCAGCACTTCCTCCACGGCTACGGCAGCAATGATCGCGATTACTTGATCGGCCACTCTGATCTCGCCAAGTCTGTCAGCCATCAGGATGCCCTCCTCTTCGACCGAATGATATCTGCTCCCCCGTTTTATCTGAGTTTTCTTTCATTATAAACAACTCATGCTTGGGCTTGGAAGGGAATTTGTTTTTTTCTCTCGGATAATGTCGGCGCTGTGCAATGGATGTCAAGCAATGTCAAGCGCTCGCCCGTGAGCGCTTGCCGCAAGACAGGCTCCAAGGCCGCACCCGTGCGCACCACCTGGGAGTCCACCCCGCACGCCTTGGCCCACAGGGCAAAATCCGGGTTGTGCAGTTGCACGCCAAACGGGCGAAACCCTTCCTGCTGCATTTTCAGTTCTTCCAAACCGAGCGTCCGGTTGTTCACGACCACGACCGTGATCGCGAGTTGCTGTTCGGCTGCCGTCATCAGCTCCGCGAGATTCATTTGCAGGCCGCCGTCTCCGGTTATGCAGACCACTTGCCTGCCCGGAAAAGCGAGCTTGGCCGCAATCGCCGCTGGCAAACCGAAGCCCATCGTGCGCCACTTCCCGGAAAAGAGCGGCTGCTGTCTGCTTGCGCGAAACGCGCGATTGAACCAGATCGTATGCTCGCCGGTATCGAGCGCGACAATCGCATCGTCTGCCACCACCTCGCCCAATGTGTGCATCAAGCTTTCCGGCCTCACTGCCTCGTCAGGCGACTGCGCCTGACTGCGCTTTGCGTTTTCCGCCCAAAACCGAGCATGCCAGCTCTCTACGCTCTTCTCCCAAGCATCGCCTGGCGGACGGGTTTTTAAACGGTGGCTCCACATCGGCAGGACGTCCAGCAGATCGGCCGTGACAGGCAGAAGCTGCGAATGCGCATGCATGGATGCCGCCGCGTGATCGACCTGGATGATCGGCAACTGCTTCGGAATGAACTCCTTCGGAAACCAGCTTGCGCCCAAAATGACGAGCAAATCGGCCTTTTCCAGCGCTTGCAGGGAAGCCTCGCTGCCGCCTTCGCCCAAGCCGCCGAGCACCAGGCGATGCGACTCGTCGATGGCCCCTTTTGCCCCGAGCGACAACAAAATTCCTGCGCCCAACTGCTCCACGAACCGTAAACACAAAGCTGCCGCCGGACGCGCTCCTGTGCCAAGCAGGATGAGCGGCGCTTTCGCACGCATGATCTGTTCTGCGGCGGATTCGATCTCCACCCGGTCGCCGAGCACGCGCGGGATGCGCGGCAGTTGCGGCAGCACGACCGCTTTCGTTTTTTGCGCAAACACGTCCTTGCAAATCGCCAGATGCGCCACGCCTTTTTGCTGGGCAGCCGTCACGAAGGCGCGGTGCAAAGCTTCGCCCACGGCGTCCGGGTGACTGACGGTCGTCTGGTAGGCGCTGATCGGCCGAATCATGTCTTCCTGGGCGACAAACTGCTTGTAGCCCCCGCCCAGCTTGTGCGTCTCGACCTGTCCGGCGATAGCGATGACGGGAACGCGATCTGTATGCGCATCCGCCAGCCCGTTCAGCAGGTTGACGAAGCCCGGTCCCATCGTCGCTGCGCACACGGCCGGCTTGCCCGTCAGCTTCGCTTCGGCGCTCGCCATCATCGCCGCCGCAGACTCGTGCCGGCACGAAATGTACTGAATCTCCGACTGTTTCCCCAGCGCGTCCAGCCAGGCGAAAATGCCGTCCCCGGCCACGCCGTAGACGCGTTTTACGCCCCACTCTGCCAGTTGTTTCGTCACGTATTGCGCCACTCTCATTTGCTACTCCTCCATTCAATCTACAGCCATGAAAAAGTCAATGGTAGTGTACGCATTCTCCAGTATTTTACTAGGGCGTTGTGTAGAAAGTTGGAGAACCTAACAATTATCATCAGTTGATTAGCACATTTCCAAAGGAGGAGCAAAAATGAAGCAGCCTGTGAAATGGCTGATAGCACTGGCAGCAATAGCGCTCGTTGTCACAACCGCGATCATGATCTCTCCCATGCGCTCCGATGCGTTCAGCCAGCAAATCGTCAAAGTGGGCGCAGAAGGGAGCGACGTCCGGGAAATGCAGTATCGCCTGAAGCACCTCGGATTTTATACCGGGACGGTAGACGGGATCTTCGGCTGGCGTTCGTACTGGGCACTGCGCAACTTCCAGTACGAGTTCGGACTGCCTGTTGACGGCGTGCTCGGAGCGAAAACGAAATTGAAGCTGTACAACGCTACGAAAAACTACAAGCCGACCGCGGCAGACTTGGGCGTGTCGCCATCAACTCCGAGCGCACCTGCGGCGCCGAGCAGTCCGAAAAAAGAGACGTACCACGCCGCCAACATCTCGGCCAACGACCTGCGCCTGATGGCAAATGCGGTTTACGGGGAAGCCCGCGGTGAGCCGTACATCGGGCAGGTAGCGGTGGCAGCGGTCATTTTGAACCGGACGAAAAACCCCGCCTTCCCGAACACACCTGCCGGGGTGATCTTCGAGCCGCGCGCTTTCACCGCTGTAGCAGACGGGCAAATTTGGCTGACGCCAAACGAGCAGTCGAAAAAAGCGGTCAACGACGCCTTGAAAGGTTGGGACCCGACCGGAGGGGCAATCTACTACTTCAACCCGGATACGGCTACGTCCGGTTGGATTTGGAGCCGTCCGCAAATCAAAAAGATCGGCCGCCACATCTTCTGCCGATAAGGTTTGCAAAAAAAGAACAGGCACAACAGTCGAGCAGACTGCGTGCCTGTTTACGTTTTCCCGTCCTGTCAGGTGGAGCGCTGGGACTGCATATGCTGCGCCATCTTGACGAACCGCTCTTCCGATTCGGTCGTGCCGCATACTCCGCACTGAATCATGTAGGATTCGCCCTTGTACGGCTGATGAAACAAGTCCAGTTCCTCGCTGCCCATCTGCTGGACGACTTCTCCCGTTTGCGGGTCCAGCCGTATGTAGCGCGGGATTTGTTCGATAATGGTAAAGCGCATCCGGTTTGACTTGCACGTGGGACACAACAAAGGCTTGGTCATAGTAGCACCTCCCTGTCTTCTTTCATCGTTTAGTTTCTGCCAGAAGAGGAACTCTATACCTATCGTCCTGGTTTCCAGGAGAGCATCAATTTTTTGGTACAAAAAGGAAGACTTTGCTGGTATGATTCAATAGGTAGGTAACTAATGGATATTTGCAATTGAGGTGATCGCATGAATTTACGACTCTTTTTTTCTCTCGTCGGGGCCTCTGTGCTCTTGGCGGCTTTTGCGCACTACTTTACTGATAACGAATTTTTCCAGTTCGCGACCTCTGCCCTGGCCATCATCTTTCTCGCGGCCTGGCTCGGCAAATCGACGGAAAGCGTGGCTCATTATGCGGGAGACCGGATTGGCGGCTTTTTGAATGCCACCTTCGGCAACGCCGCCGAGCTGATTATCGCGTTTTTCCTCGTCAAGGAAGGCTTGTTCGACATGGTCAAGGCGTCGATCACCGGGGCGATCATCGGCAACATGCTTCTCGTGCTCGGGCTAAGCGTGCTCTTGGGCGGACTGAAGTACAGGGAGCAAAACTTCAACAGCCGACTGGCTGGGCACAACGCCTCGCTGATGACACTCGCGATCGTCGCCCTGTTTATTCCGGCTGTCTTCATGAGGGAGCTGCCGCCAGTCAAAATTGAGACGCTGAGCATCGTCATCGCGATTTTGCTGATCGTCGCCTACATCCTCTGGCTGATTTTCTCCATGATTACGCACAGCGACTTTTTGTCCGACATCGAGCCTCACGGAAGCGACGCTGTCTGGTCGAAAGGCGTCTCGATCCTGATGCTCGCCGTCTCGACCGTGTTTGTCGCGGTCGTCTCGGAATGGCTCGTGCACGGCGTCCAGCATGTGTCGCACTCGCTCGGCTGGTCCGAGCTGTTCGTCGGTGCGTTCGTCATCGCCATCATCGGGAACGCCGCCGAGCACAGCGCAGCGCTTTTGCTCGCGATGAAAGGGCGGATCGGCGCTGCCGTGGAAATCGCCATCGGCTCGAGCTTGCAAATTGCGCTGTTCGTCGCTCCTACGCTCGTCTTGGTCAGCCTGCTGCTCGGCAATCCGATGGACATCGTGTTCACGCCTTTTGAGCTGGCAGCGATCGGGGTTGCGACCTTCATTACGATCTCGATCACGAAGGACGGGGCGACCAACTGGTTTGAAGGGGTTCTTCTGCTCACGGTCTACATCATTCTCGGAACCGCCTTCTTCTTCGCCTGATCCCCGCTGCTTTGGGAAAAAGCAAAAAGGAGCGCCGCGGCAGTCGTTGCCGTTGCACTCCTTTTTTAGTTGGCCGGCTCGCTGCCGCTACCAGATTCCGAGCATCTGCATGAAGACGAGCACGATCGCCAGGGGCGACACATATTTCAGCAGCAACAGCCAGACGACGAACAGACGCTTGGCGAGCGGCGATTGGTCGGCGCGCAGTTCTTCGATCAGCACTTCCCGCTTCATTTTCAGCGGCACAAAAATGGCAATCAGCAAAGCTCCGAGCGGCATCAAAATGTTGCTGACGAGATAATCGAATGCATCGAAGATCGACTTTCCAAACACGGTCACCTCGCTCCAGACGCCAAACGACAAAGCAGACGGCACGCCGACGACGAAAATGAGCAGGCCGACGATCCACGACAGGCGCTTGCGCTTTCCTTCCTCTCCTTTGGCCAAGGAAGCGACGATGATTTCCAGCATGGAAAAAGCAGAGGTCAGCGTGGCAAACAGGAACAAGGCCAGGAAGATGAACAGGAACAGTCCGCCGAGCGCAATTTTTTCAAAGACAGACGGCAGGACGATAAACAGCAGGCCAGGACCAGCCGTTGGCTCCAAGCCGAGCGAGAAGACCGCCGGGAAGATGGCCAGTCCGGCGAACAGGGAAACGAGCAGATTCAGGCTGACAATCGAGCCTGCGGAGCGCACCAGGCTTTCGTTTTTCGCCAAATACGAGCTGTACGTAACCATGACCGATACGCCGACGCTGAGCGAGAAGAACGACTGGCCGAGCGCGTACAGGATCGCTTCTGCACTCAGTGCGGAAAAGTCGGGCCGGAGGAAGAACGCGACGCCTTCCATCGCCCCAGGCAACGTCAAGGAACGGAACATCAACACGAGAAACAGAATGAACAAGGCCGGCATCATGTATTTGTTCGCCGATTCGATCCCGCTCTGCACACCGCGGGCCACCACCCAGGCCGTAATCAGCATGAACACAAACTGGGCAGCGACTGCGCCTACCGGAGCGGAGATGACCTCTCCGAAAAGCTGCTCATACTGCGCACCGATCAACTGTCCCAACAGGCCACGCATCAGGTAAGTGAGAATCCAGCCTCCGACCACACTGTAAAACGACAACAGCAAAAAGCAGGTCACGACGCCAAGGCGGCCGATCCAGTGCCACATCGTCCCCGGTGCAATCGCCCGGTAGGCGCTGATCGCTTCTTTTTGCGTGCTGCGGCCAATCGTAAACTCGCCTAGCAACAGCGGCAGCCCGATGACGAGCGTAAAGATCAGGAACAGGCAAAAAAACGCGCCGCCCCCGCTCGTCCCTACCATATACGGAAATTTCCAGATCGCTCCCAAGCCAATGGCGGAACCTGCTGCGGCCAAAATAAAGCCGAGCCGGCTCGTCCACTGTTCTGCTTGATTTTTCATCATGATTCACTCCTCAACTATACAGATTGCTGCCACACATAAAAAAACCCGCCCCAAAAAGGGACGAGTTGTTCGTTTCTCGCGGTACCACCCTAGTTAGACATCGCCTTTGCTTATAAAGACATGTCTCTCCTCGTCATTGATAACGGGTATGACCCGGACTCTCTTACTTGCGGCGCCTTGCGTTCAGAGGTCAGCTCCAGAGGGAATTCGACGAAGGCTGTCCTGCGGCTGCTCTCAGTCTATGGCAGCGGCTTCCCTGTCAGGCAGCACATTTCGTTTACTGGTCTCTTTCGTAGCTATTTTCCTATGCAGGGAGGCAGGCGAATAAAAAAACCCGTCCAAAAAAGGGACGAGTCTGTTCGCGGTACCACCCTGATTAAGCACCAGGAACATTCGCGCTCCCGGCACTTCACTTGCTCATCGTTAACGGAAATGACCCGTTTCCTCCTAGTTGGCTCTGCCGTTCAGAGGGCTGCTCCGGAGGGAATTCCACGGTTCGCGCTTCAAAGCTGCTTGCAGTCTGGGGCAGCTTCTCCCTGTCAAGCGGTGTCTTCCGTGTACTGGTCTCCGTCATCGCATTTTCGCTTATATCAAATACTTGTGTATAAATTTAATATATACAACACAAATAGGCAAGACCTTTTTCAAAAAAACGAAAAGCGAGGATAATCGCCGCTCTCCTCGCCTTACTTTTGATTGAACAGTTCATGGAGAGTCGCCAGTTTGCGTTCCAATGAACCCATGATTTCACGACCAATTTCTTCCGCAATCAGTCCAAGGCGAACTGCATACTCTACTTCCCGAGAAAGCCCGAACATTTGGGTATCAAGCACTTCTTCATACAGTGGGCACTGCGGCATGGTCAGGTTTTCCATCTGTACGTCGATGAGCTTGTAAATCTTGTCTGCGTCTGCTTTGAGCAGTGCTAGCGCTTTCTGTTCCAGATCAGGAACTTTAATTTCTGTCAAAACCTATCCCTCCGTTTGCCTCCATCCTTATCATACATAGTACGCGATTCTGGGCCATTTGAAAAGGGGAGAAGCTGGATCAACTGCAAGAAGCTAAAAGATAGCAAGATTCCATTCCTTTGCGAGAAGCTCAAGCAGCTTGACTCCGGCGACCGAATTTCCTTTTTCGTCCAGAGCAGGACCGAAGACCCCGATCCCCATCCGCTGCGGGACCGCAGCCATGATCCCTCCGGCTACGCCGCTTTTCGCAGGAATCCCGACGTCAATGGCAAACTCTCCGGAAGCGTTGTACATGCCACAGGTCACCATAAAAGTTTTACAGATGCGGGCGACCTCTTGCGGGATCACTCTCTCGCCCGTCTCGGGAATCACGCCGTCGGCGGCAAGCACCATGCCCAATCTCGCTACCTCTTTGGCTGTGACCTCAATCGCGCAATGCCGGAAGTACAAATCAAGCGTCTCTTCCACGTCTGTCGCAAGAACCCCGCTGTCTTTCAAAAACCAGGCGAGCGCCCGGTTGCGGGCAGCCGTTCGCTTTTCCGAGCAGTAAACCGCTTCATTGATGGACAGCGCGGGATTTCCTGTCATTTTGCGCAGCAGGCTAAGCACTGCGTCCAGGCGCTGCTCCACTCCATTGCCCTGAATCATCCCCGCGACGGCAATCGCCCCGGCGTTAATCATCGGGTTCAGAGGCTTGTGCGGCTTGATCGTCTCCAGCTTGATAATCGAATTGAACGGGTCCCCTGTCGGCTCCTTGCCTACCCGCTCAAACACATGCTTCTGTCCGTTTTGGCACAACGCGACGATCAGCGAGCATATTTTGGAGATGCTTTGCAATGTAAACGGAACATCTGCATCTCCCGCCGACAAAATCGTCCCGTCGGGCAGGCAAACCGCGGCCCCGAGCATGCGCGAATCTACTTTTGCCAGCTCGGGAATATACGCCGCCACCTTGCCTTGTCCTGTATAATCGCTGGCCGCTTTCACTGCTTCGGCCAGTTGAATCGACGCTCGCTCGATCTCCATCTGCTATCCCCTCTATCCATATTCACGATGTATATGAATAGATTGTAGATTTGAATACGGTGGCTGTCAAATTGTGGGACGCATCGCCACTCTTTTTGCCACCCGCCCTACTCCGTAATGGCCCGCTTCAAACGCTCCATCGCTTCTTCGACGACAGCGCGCGGGCAGGCAAAATTGATCCGCTGGAAGCCTTCCCCTTCCTGTCCGAACACGACGCCGTCCTGAAACCCGAGCTTTGCTTTTTCGCGAAGCAGACGATTCAGCTCCGGCTGTTTCAGGCCCAGACGGCGAAAATCCATCCAGCCCAAATAGGTTGCTTGCGGCACAGGCATACAGACGCCCGGTACATGCTCAGACAAATAGCGCTGGATGTACGTCGCGTTTTGCTGCAAGTACATAAGCAGTTCGTTGAGCCATGGCTCCCCGTGCCGATAGGCCGCGATGGTGGCTTCCATGCCGAACAGGTTCAAGTTTTCGTAGCCCATCCGGGAAGCGGTCGCGGTAAAATCGCGCAGCAGTTGCCTGTTTTCCGTCAGCAGATAAGACGTGAACAGCCCTGCCAGATTGAACGTCTTCGAAGCCGCCAAAAACGTCACGCTCTGTCTGGCCAGCTCCGGGGGAAGCGAATAGTACGGGGTGTGGCTGCCTTGCTCGTAGACGAGGTCGGCGTGGATTTCGTCAGCCACGACGATTACGCCATGCTCTAGGCACAAGGCTCCGAGCCGCTCCAGCTCCTGCCTGGTCCATACTCTGCCGACAGGATTGTGCGGGCTGCACAAAAGCATCAGCTTCACTGCGGGGTCGCTCAGCTTTTTGGTCAGGTCGTCCCAGTCCATCTCATAATGGCCGTCTTGCTCGCGCAACGAGCTGCGCACGACTTGCCGTCCCCGGTTTTCAACCGCATGGAAAAACGGATGGTACACCGGCGTCTGAATCAGGACGCGCTCCCCTGGTGATGTATATGCCTCAATCGCGACATGGATGCCAGGAACTACACCTGGAATGCCCGCCATCCAGCTCGTTTCCACCTCGACTCCAAACCGTTTGCGAATCCACTCCTGCAAGCTCGCAAAAAAAGCGGCGCTCTTCAGCGAATAGCCGTAGATCGGGTGCGCCGCCCGCTGCACAATCGCTTCCGTCACTTCCGGCGGGCAGGCAAAATCCATGTCGGCCACCCACATCGGCAGCATGCCCTCTCCGTTCACCTTCGGATTGTCAATGTCCCATTTTACGCTGTCCGTTCCTCTGCGCTCGATTCTCGTCTCAAAGTCGTACATGGTTTTCCCTCCCGCGATTTCCAAAGCTTCCGGCAGCCTGTCCGCCCTGTTCCCGCTCGCTCCTGTTGTCCGTCTCCAGGCCAAGCCAAGCTTTCCTCTCTATCGTTCAGCATAACCGCTTCGTCGGCAATTGTCCAAGGCTGCGCCTGCTTTTTGACGCACAAAAAGCCGCGACGAAGTCAGCGGCTCTTTGGCACCGTTTGTTAACGCGGATAGACACCTGGCCCGACTGGCAAGCCTGCGTAATACCAGATCGCCATTTGAATGAGCCAGATGACCAAAAAGACGATCGCATACGGCATCATGGTGGAGAAAATCGTCCCCATCCCCGCGTTCTTGTTGTACTTCTGGTAAAAAGCGAGGATGAGCGGCAAATAAGGGTTCACCGGAGAGATCGTGTTCGTGGCCGAATCGGCAATCCGGTAGGCCACCTGAATGAACGCCGGGTGGTAGTCAAGCAGCATCAGCATCGGCATGAACACGGGAGCCAGGATCGCCCACAGCGCGGAGCCGCTCGTGATGAACAGGCTGCAAATGCCTGTAAACAGGCTGAAGGCAATCACAACAGGCAGCCCGGTCAGCCCGACGCTTTTCATGAACTCTGCGCCGTTTACCGCCATCAGGATGCCGATGTTGCTCCAGTTGAAAAAGGCAATGAACTGAGCGGCTGTGAACGCGAGCACGATGAAGCCGGACATGTCCTTGATCGCCTCTGACATGTAGTGCGGCATGTCCTTCGACGTCTTCATTAGCCCCATGGCTCGTCCGTACACATACGAGACGGTGACGAAGAACAGCAAAATGAACGGAATGATTCCTTTTAAAAACGGCGAGGTCAGAAAATCGCCTGTCTTCGGATCGCGCAACAGCGCTCCTTCCGGTACCACGAGCAGGGCGAGAATGACGACAAAGACGAGCGCGGCGATCCCCGCGTGACGCAGCGCCTTGTTTTCCTGCAAAGTCAGCTCGTCGAACTGGACGTTCCGATCCCCCTGGTATGTGCCGAGGCGCGGCTCGATGATTTTGTCGGTAATCCAGCCTCCGGCAAAGGCGAGGAAAAAGACGGACGCCGACATGAAAAACCAGTTGTCCACCGGAGTGACGACGGCATTCGGATCAATCGTCCGCGCTACCTCTGTACTGATCCCCGACAGGAGAGCATCGGTTCCCGCGATAAACAGGTTCGCGGTAAAGCCCGAGGATACACCCGCCATCCCGGCGGCAAATCCTGCGATCGGATGGCGCCCCATCGCCAGAAAAACAAGCCCGCCAAGCGGCGGAATGATGACCATCGCCGCATCAGACGCGAGATTGCCGAGAACGCCCACGAATACGACCGCGTAGCTGACAATCGCCTTTGGCACACGGGCCATCATTTTTCGCAACACGGAGGTCAACAGCCCGACTTTTTCCGCAAGGCCGATCCCGAGCGTCATCGCCAGCACCAGTCCGAGAGCCGGAAACTCGATGAAGTTTTTCAGCATGCTCGTCAAAATCCAGTGAATGCCTTCGACGCTAAGCAGGCTTTTGACCGCGACTGCCTCTCCTTTTCCGGGATGCACGACGGACAAGTTCATCGCGGACAAAATCGCCGAGATGACCATGAGTGCCAAACAGAGGATGACAAAGAGCATGAACGGATGCGGCAGCTTGTTGCCGACGGTTTCGATCCATTTGAGAATGCCTCTTTGCTGCTCCAGTTGCGGTTTCAGATTTGTTGCCCCATTTGCCATAGTATGCCCCCTCATGATGTCCAAGTTTTTTGACCTGAACGTGTTAGCGCGTCCAGTCAGGCGTCCGTTCAAAACCGCGGCTCGTTCCTTCCCCTGCCGTCCTGCGCCAAATATCTTACTTATAAGAATATTTTAATATAATTATATAAATTCAAAAATGTGTGTCAATAATTTTCAGACTGATTTATGAAATTTTCGTTATTTTCATTGTTTGCCCTTTCGCGAACAGGTATAGTAAAATGCTAGATGATGTTGAAAGATTACGGAGGTATGCTTCATGTCTGATGTTATCGTGTTCAAAGGGGCTGTCACGTACCCGATCACTTTGGACCCGACTGTCTGGGTTTTCGACGAGCGCAAGTTTGATTTGAACACGTATGCGGGCGAAGAAGACCCGTCCTTGTCCAAACAGATGCAATATTTGCAAGGAACAGGAACGCAGTGGGACAAGGAGCTGAAGGAAGGCGCGCAACTGCCGTCCGAGCGCAAAAGCCTGGCAGAGGAGCGCAAAGTGCTGGACGGCGACTACGGGATTCGGCTGGATCCGTTTATTACGAATGCGGCACCGCTGCCAGAGGCGACACACGTCCGGCTGCATCGCGAGAACGCGGACCCGGTCGTCCTCCCTATTTCCGAAGCGAGACGGGCCATCCTGCAGTTTTCCAAAGCCGGCAAGCCGATCAAGGAAGACGGACCTGTCTACTTTTACTTGCCGGAAACTTTGCTGAAAAAAGAAGCGCCGATTACGGGAATCACGGCGTTGGAGTTTTTCACGGCCTGATCTATGGATTTGGGCAGCATGGAAAGCAGTCAAACAAACGAACGACAGAAAAAGCCATCCTCTAACTGAGCGGCCCCTTCCCATTGTCAGGAGAATCTGGCAATCCGGAGCTGTTCGTCGCCAAGGATGGCTTTTGTCGCTGGTTCTTATGTGTGTTGCTCTTAGGCGCTGGCCTGTGTGATGCGAATGTTGCGTGTCTGCAGCTCTGCGCGAAGCAATTCAATAAAAGCGGAATCTAGCTGAAGGTCGACAGCACGATGATATACTTCTATCAGCATCTGGTCACTCAAGTATTTCACCCTTGCTCACCTCCATCCTCTCGTATGCGTTCATTGTACCAGATGATAGAGTATCGAACAACCGTTCTGATATCCACAAACGATGTGGAAATGCTGTGAGTAACTTGTGGGCAATCTGTGTGTAACAACAGAAAACGCCGCTATACGTATGTGGATATTTATTCCACTTTTATCCACAGACAGTCGAAATTTGTCGAACGATTGCGACTGCTCTTTCCTTTTTCCCTTTCAAACAAAGAAACAGCCCTCCTGAATCGGAAGGCTGTTTGTGTTTGTTACGCGTTTGCTGTTTCGGAAACGTGCAATACTTGCTTGATGCGCTCGATCGCCCAGTCGAGGTCTTCCTTGCTAATTACGAGCGGCGGTGCAAAGCGGATGGTCGTTTCGTGCGTTTCCTTGCACAGAAGACCCAGCTCTTTCAGCTTCTCGCAGTAAGGACGGGCAGCAGTCGTCAGCTCCAGGCCGATGAACAGGCCGCGGCCGCGAATTTCCTTGATGATCGGGTTGTTGATTTCCTTCAATTTTTCCATGAAGTACTCTCCCATCTCCAGGGAACGTTGGACAAGACCTTCGTCAGCGAGAACGTCCATCGCCGCTACGGCTACAGCGCAGCCGAGCGGGTTTCCGCCGAAGGTAGAGCCGTGGGAGCCTGGTTCGAACACGCTGAGAATTTCTTTGTCCGCTGCAACGGCAGAGATCGGGAATACCCCGCCGCCAAGCGCTTTCCCCATAATGTACATGTCTGGCTTGACGTCTTCCCAGTCGCTTGCAAACAGTTTGCCTGTACGTCCGAAGCCGGTCTGGATTTCGTCGCAGACGAGCAGGACGTTGTTTGCTTTACATACTTCTTGCGCTTGTTTCAGGAAGCCCTCTTGCGGAATGATGATCCCCGCTTCGCCCTGGATCGGCTCGAGCATGAACGCGGCTGTATTTGGCGTGATCGCTTGCTTCAGCGCCTCGATGTCGCCGTAAGGGATGATTTTGAAGCCAGGCGTGAACGGTCCGAAGCCGCGTCTGTACTCTTCTGCGGAAGAGAAGGACGTGATGGTCACGGTGCGGCCGTGGAAGTTGCCTTCACAGACGATGATTTCCGCCTGGTTTTCCGGTACTTTTTTCACGTCGTAAGCCCAGCGGCGAACAGCTTTGAGAGCGGTTTCCACTGCTTCCGCGCCTGTGTTCATCGGCAAGATCATCTCTTTGCCTGTCAGTGCGGACAGCTTCTCGTAAAATTCGCCCAACTGATCGTTGTAAAAAGCGCGGGAGGTCAGCGTTACTTTGTCTGCCTGATCTTTCAGCGCCTGGATGATGCGCGGATGGCGGTGTCCCTGGTTCAGAGCGGAGTACGCGCTCAGCATATCCAAATATTTATTGCCTTCCGGGTCTTCTACCCATACGCCTTCTGCCTTGGAGATGACGATCGGTAGTGGATGGTAGTTGTGTGCGCCGTATTTTTCGGTTTGTTCAATGACAACTTTTGTTTTCGTCATGCTGATAGCCTCCTTCGATTTCACTTGCTAATCTTATCCAAGCAAGAATGATGCCAATGTAAAAAACAAAGGAAATGACGGGGAACGGGCCGTTTTGAGCAAAAAAATTTTGCAGGTCCTTCCCGTATTATTTTGCAGGTGCATAATCATTTTGCACGCAGTCGTTTGTATGATATGATACTGTCACGAAGAAAGGCTGGTGAACCATTGTGTCGTCTTCAAGGCAAGAAAACTCCCTCGAAACGCTACTTCGCATCTACGAGCATATCCTAGACAGAATGAATGAGGGCGTCCACGTGATTGACGCCACCGGAACGACGATCGTGTACAACCAGAAAATGACCGAGCTGGAGTCGATGGCACGCCAGGACGTCCTGCACAAGCCTCTGTCAGAGGTGTTCCAGTTCCACAGCGGACAGGAGAGCACGCTGCTCACCTGCTTGCGGACAGGAAATAGCATACGCAATACGCGGCAAACGTATTTCAACGACAAGCAAAAAGAAATTACGACCATCAACAATACATACCCGATCATCGAAAACGGGCAAATCATCGGCGCGATGGAGATCGCCAACGATGTGACAAAGATGGAGCGGCTCATCCGCGAAAACTTGCTTGCGAAAAACGGCTCCCGCTACACGTTTGACCAGATTATCGGAAAAAGCGGAGCGATTCTCGACGTGATCGAAAACGCCAAGCGGGCAGCGCGCACCTCCTCCTCCGTGCTCGTCGTCGGCGAAACCGGAGCAGGCAAAGAACTGTTCGTGCAAAGCATCCACAATGCCAGCCTGCGCTCATCCGGCCCGCTCATCTCGCAAAACTGCGCGGCGCTTCCCGACAGCCTGATTGAAGGCTTGCTGTTTGGCACGGCCCGCGGCGCTTTTACCGGAGCAGTGGAAAGACCGGGCTTGTTCGAGCAGGCAGAAGGCGGCACGTTGTTTCTTGATGAAATCAACTCGCTTAGTATGCCTCTCCAGGCCAAATTGTTGCGCGCCCTGCAGGAGAAGTCGATCAGGCGCATCGGCGACACGAAGGATCGGGCGATTGACGTGCGCATCATCGCCGCTATCAACGAAGACCCGGTAGAGGCGATCGCCAATTCTCATTTGCGAAAAGACTTGTACTACCGCCTTGGCGTCGTCACCCTGTTCCTGCCTCCGCTGCGCGAGCGCAAGGAAGACATCCCGATGCTCGTTTCGCATTTTATTGAAAAGTACAATGAGCTGTTTCAAATGGAAGTGACAGGTGTCGCGAGCGACGTCCTGCAATTTTTTCAGGAGCACGACTGGCCCGGCAACGTCCGGGAACTGCAGCATCTCATCGAAGGGGCGATGAACTTGATGGTGGACGAGACGACGATCCGCTACGAGCACTTGCCGCTGCACTTTTTGCGCCGCTCCCCTGCCAGCGCGACCGCAAGCGAGCAAGCGTCTCCCCGCTCTCTTCCGTTTATTGAGGAAGGTAAATCGCTGAAGGAAACGATGCAGGAGTTTGAAACCGCCTATATTCATCACGTCGTAGACCGCTACAACGGCAACATCTCGCGCGCGGCCAAGGAACTGCACATCAGTCGGCAAAGCTTGCAGTACCGCCTGCGCAAATTGGGAATCAGAGGATAAGCGGCTTGCTTCTTCATTTTACGACGCCAAAATTTTTGGCGTTTTTTTATTTTTTTTGCACAGAAACGCCCATTTTCTTTGCACTCTTCTCCATAATCTACCTGACAAAGATGATTTGCTTGCGCTGATACTTTTGGTATCATTCTTGCAAAACATATAGCACGCCTGAAAACGCATTCATCAAATCAATATTTCTCGCGTGAAGGAGAGGGTTTTATGACACCAAGCAGCAACGAACAGCACAATGAACTAAAACGCAGTATGAGCAGTAGGCACCTCTTCATGATTTCTCTTGGAGGCGTGATCGGGACCGGACTGTTTCTCGGTTCTGGCTATACGTTAAGCCAGGCTGGACCCGTTGGCACGATCCTTTCTTTTCTGGTCGGCGGCTTTATCATGTATTTGACCATGCTCTGCCTTGGCGAGCTGACTGTAGCGATGCCGGTAGCTGGTTCGTTCCAAACGTACATGACCCGGTTCGTCAGTCCGTCCCTTGGCTTCGGCGTAGGCTGGCTGTACTGGCTCGGCTGGGCCGTAACCGTTGCCCTCGAGCTTTTGTCTTCCGGTCTGTTGATGCAGCGCTGGTTCCCTGACTCTCCGGTCTGGATGTGGTGCGCCATCTTCGGTGTCCTTCTGTTCCTGTTGAATGCGCTTTCTGCCCGTGCGTTCGGTGAGTCCGAATTCTGGTTTTCCAGCATTAAAGTAAGCGCTATCATCCTGTTTATCATCTTGGGTGGAGCGGCTATGTTCGGCTTGATTGACATGAAAAATGGACAACCTGCTCCGATGTTCTCCAACTTCACCAGCAGTCCGCTGCTTCCGTTTGGCATTACCGGCCTGTTGATGACGATGATTACGGTGAACTTCTCCTTCCAGGGTACCGAACTGATCGGTATCGCGGCCGGCGAGAGCAAGGAACCGGAGAAAACGATTCCGAAGTCCATTCGCGCTACCGTGTGGCGCACGCTCGTCTTCTTCATTTTGGCGATTGCCATCGTGGCCGGGATGATTCCGTACCAACAGGCTGGCGTGATCGAAAGCCCGTTTGTCGTCGTGTTTGACAGCATCGGTATCCCTTATGCAGCAGACATCATGAACTTCGTCGTCCTGACTGCGCTGTTGTCTGTAGCCAACTCCGGCTTGTACGCCGCTACGCGGATGCTCTACTCCTTGTCCAATGAGCGAATGGCTTCCCGCAAGCTTGCGATCGTCAACCGCAAAGGCATTCCAATGAATGCGTTGATTATTACTTTTTCCATCTCTCTGCTCTCGCTTCTGTCCGGCTTTTTTGCAGAAGATACCGTGTTCATGGTGCTTCTGTCCATCGCTGGCCTGGGTGCTCAGGTAGGCTGGATCTCGATTTCCGCGTCCCAGCTCGCTTTTCGTCGCCACTACCTGAAAAATGGCGGCAAGCTGGAAGACCTGAAGTTCCGTACGCCGCTGTACCCTGTACTTCCATTGGTTTCGCTGATTTTGAACCTGAGCGTCCTCGTCAGCCTGGCCTTTGATCCGGAGCAGCGCATCGCTCTCTACTGTGGCATTCCGTTCATGCTCATTGCGATTCTGATCTACCAGCTTCGCTTCAAAAACAAGCTGGAGCCGCAGCCAGACACTGAACTGGGCTCCTATCGCAAAGCGAACAATCTGTAAGCAAATATAAAAGAAAAGCTTGCACTCCTGTTCAAAGGAGGCAAGCTTTTCGCTTTATGGTCATGATTTTTTGGCCATGCTACAGGGAGATTCGCACAATTTCCGTTATGACTACCATGGCAAAGACGGCAAATCCAAGGGAACTCGTCACCAGCAACATCCGTTTCAGCTTTTTCATATCTTCCATATCAGATTCCCTCACTTTCCTAACGCCCATCGTTTTCGTTTCTATCGTTATATACGCACCACCCATGGAAAATGTTTCAATGGGCGCCCAATAACATTTCGTGTTTTCTCGTCAAAAAGCTTACGGTTGCGCGATTTTTGTCAAATCGTTGCCGAGCTTGAACGTGTCTTGCTCCATCAAATGGAGCATCCAGGCAACCAACAAGCCTACGGCGAGACAGATCGTCCACGGAAGCCACGCCGCCTGCAGCTTCAGCCCGACATCGTACACCCAGCCGCCTGCGACCTGGCCGAGCGAGCCGCCGATGGCAATCGAGTATCCGTTGAAGCCGTAATAGGCTCCTACCAAATCTTTTGGCGCAAAACGCGGAACGACATCTACCAGATTCGGCACGGCGATCATCGTGCCCAGCGCGAACAGGAAGACGTCGATGAGCAGCATCCACAGCGAATCGGCAAAGGTAAACAGGAACAGCCCCACGCCCATGACCAGCGTGCCGATGCCGATCAAGGTCAGCCGATGCGGATATCCTTCCAGCCATTGCGTCACCTTCATCTGGAAAAGAATGACGAACAGCGACATCGCCGACAGGACAATCCCGACAGAAGTTTTGCTGTGTGTCACATGCTCCACGAGCAGCGGTATGGTCAAAAATACTTGCATATTCAAGTAATAATAGCCCATCAGGATGAACGTGAAGCGGACAAAACGCTTGTCCCGGATCACCGTGAACATGCTCTCCCAAATACTGTGCCGTGTATTGGTGGCACTGATCGGGGACAGAAAAAAGAAGGAGACAAGCGCGTTCACGCCAAAAATCGCTCCGGCAAACAGCGACAAGTACGTAAAATCAACGGCCGAGAGTGCGGTGCCGACGATTTGCGAGCCGACTACCGCAATATTGCCGAGTACATTGCGAAAGGCAAACACTTCTTTGCGAATGGAATCCGGCGTCAAAATCGCAAACGCAGCCGAGCCAGCCGGGTCAAACAGCGCCCCGCCGAGGCCAGACAAAATCGCTGCGATAAAAAAATGCCACGTCTCTGTACAGAATGCGAACATCGCAAACCCGACAGCCCGCACGGCCATGCCGAGAACCATCGCACCTTTGTAGCCAAAGGCGTCGGCCATCACTCCGCCCAAAAACGCAAAGCCTTGCTGGGAAAACTGCCGCACGCTGAGCACGAGTCCCGCCATCGCCAGCGTCCATCCAATACTGCCCGTCAAGTACAAGGTCAGATACGGAATCAGGGCATAAAAACCAAGGTTCATCATAAAGGATGTCGTCAAGAGCAGCTTGACAGAAATCGGTGTTTCTTTCCACATTTCCCTCTTCATTTGATACCCCTCGCTCTCCCGCTATCTCTCATGATTTGGGGATATCCCCAGCTTAAAGAACAGGGTATAATTTGGGAAACGAACGTTTTTGTATATGGTTATCAAATATTTAGATAAGAGGGAAACACACGCTATGGACTTCGAACAACTGCGCGCCTTCTACACGTTGGCACAGACGAAAAACTTCACCAAGGCTGCGGAAATGCTCCATCTCGTTCAGTCTACGGTGACGATGCGAATCAAGCAACTGGAAGAAAAAGTCGGGAAGCCGCTGTTTATCCGCGACAAGCGGAGTGTGGAAATTACCCAGGCTGGCTTGACGCTTTTGCCCTATGCCGAAAGAATCCTCAAGCTGTCTCACGAGGCACTGAGCGAAGTCGCTTCTCTCCAGCCATATGAAGATTACTTGTCCATCGGCAGTCTGAACGCCATCTGGACCTCTACCCTCGAACCGATCTTGAAAGAGTATCATTACCGTTATCCGCAAATTGCCATCAGCACCAAAACCGGGCATTCCTCCGACGTCATCCAGTATTTGCTCGACAACGTCATTCAGATCGGAATCGTATATGTGCCGCCGTCTTTGCCGAACTTTGAGGTCATTCCCACCTGGGACGATGAAATCGTCCTCGTCTGCTGTCCGCAGAGCAGCTTCGCCCAGTCGACTCATGTGGACTCACGCGAGCTTCGCAACCTGCCGCTGCTCTACATGAACTGGGGACCGCCCTTCAACGAATGGATCAGACAGACGCTGCCGCGCAACTACGTGCCCAAGCTGACCGTCGACAAGGCGGAGCTGGCCATTGATTTGATTAAGGAAGGGCTGGGCGTCAGCCTGCTGACCCGCTCCGCCGTCAAGTCGGAGCTGGCTGCCGGAACGCTCAAGGAACTGCCGATTACAGGAAACAAGCCTCCGAAGCGCTCCGCCTACATCGTCCTGCCGAAAGACAAAAAAAATAAACCCAGCGTGGAAAAATGGCTGAGTCTCATGAGTGAATTAGGTTATTCTACCACTTAGCGAATCTAGCGCGATTGCGGTATGGGGTCGACGACGGAATCTCGTCTCCCCAGCCTTCTTTCATAGCCCCAGCGGACGAGAAAATACCAGCACAGCGACAGGCAAAATCCCGTAAGCACGTCGCTCAAATAATGCACACCGAGGTAGACGCGGCTTGCCGCGAGCAACACCACGACGACGAGCGCAATCGGCTGTATGTACGCCGACCAGCTTTTCTCCTGATACCAGCGCGCAATCAAAAGGGCGAGCATGAGGTAAAAGCAAGGAGCGATCATGGCGTGGCCGCTCGGGAACGAAAACGAATCCGGCAGCTCGATCAGATTAAAGCCACTAGGCCGGGGACGGGCAAACATCAGCTTCAACAGTTCATTGGCGACCTCGCTTACCCCCAATGTCAGCAGGACGACGACCGCCTCCAGCTTGTGCCCTTTGAAGAAAAAGGCTGCAACCAGCACGACGCCGAGCGGCGCTAAGGTCGTTGCGTTCCCCAAGAGCGTAAGCATCTGAAAAAAGGTCGTTGCCGCCTCCGAGCGAACGTCTGCGAAAAACGCAAAGGCCGCCTGATCCATCCCCGCTACCTCACCTGCTATGTACTGGCGAAACATCCATGCTCCAAGCACCGCAAAGACGAAGCCGCACACAATCAATCCACTTTCCTTAGCCGTCCACTTCATACGTTTCTCCTCTCTCCAACAGCGAGCGCAGCGCAGCCGCAAAGCGCTGGTCATCTTCGCGCGTACGCGCCGCCGGGCCTCGCGTTCTTCCTCCCCCGCGACGATAGCGGGCTTTTTCGTTTCGCTCCTCCAGATGAAAAGCAATTCGCTCCGGCTCAAAAACAAGACCGTGCGGCGTCAGCGGCCGCGCCTTTTTGCCGAGGATGAGCGCAGCCAGTCCAATATCTTGCGTCACGACCACATCACCCGGACGGGTTTCGTTGGCGAGCTTCATATCGACCGCCTGTGGCCCTGCATCTACCGTTACGTGATGTTCAGAGCCGATCTGATGATTGTAGCTGGCAAAAGTCAGGCAAAGCCACCCGAATTCCTTGCACAGCTCCTGTGCGATGACGAGAGCCTGTCGTGGGCAGGCATCGGCATCGATGAGAACGCGTCCTTTTTCCATTCGCCACTTCCTTTCGTGCGCTTTTCTCTCTCCCCGCGCTGCTCCGTTTTTGGTATGATGGAAGTGGAGAGGAGTGAGATCACCTTTGCGCAATTATTTTATTTTCGATGAACGATTAGGTATTCGCCTTCCTGCATTGGATATGCCATGGGAGGAGTATTCACATACGGAACGAGCCGACATTTTGATGGAGTGGGAGGAAATCCGCGCGACCATCCCGGATCAGATCCAACGGGTGGAAGCTGTCATCATCGAAAAAACAAGGCAGATGTCGGAAGAGGAAAATTTCGCCCGTTCTTGTGAGCTGAACAGCGAGATCCATGAATTAGCAAGCGTCATTAATGATCTTAATATATGGTTTCGCGTCCAGCAAGACCATGACACCAAAGTCCATCAATAATTTTCCGATGGAAGGAACACGAAAAAAGCTCCGCGGCTACCTCGCTGCCATGGAGCTTTTTTTCGTCCTCTTCGGACTATTTCTTTTTGTTTCGCTTTCGCCCGATTTCGAGCGCCATCAGACCAGAAACGTGCGGGGCAGCCATGGAGGTTCCGTTCAACTTTTTGAACTGGTTTCCGGGCCATGTTGACAAAATTTCCACGCCAGGCGCTTTCATGTTGGCACCTTTGCCGCGCGCGCTAAACGACGCCAGTTTGCCCGACTGATCGATCGCGCTTACCCCCATCACGCCTTTGTACCTGGCCGGATACTCTACTTCTCCCCCGCTATTTCCCGCAGAAGCTACCAGGACGATGCCGTGCTCGTTCGCCTTTTCCACCGCTCGCGCCAGCGCCTCACTGTACTGCGGCATGCCGAAGCTCATGTTGATGACATCCATTTGATTGGCAATCGACCACTGCAAAGCCTGCAAAATCGTCGACAGCGACGATTTGCCTTCGTGGTCAAAAGCACGCACGTCGTACAAGTGGGCTTCGGGAGACACACCGACAATCCCGCGCTGGTTCATCTCCGCGACGATGATCCCGGCCACGTGCGTGCCATGCCCGTTTTGCTTGCCGCGCACAAAATTGACGCCGCCTTTGATCCGTCCCTTCAAATCAAAATGATTGCGGGAGATTCCCGTGTCAATGACAGCGACCTTCACGCCCTCGCCCCTGCCTTTTCGCCACAGTCGCTCTGCTCCGACGTAGCGGACACCCCACGGGATTTCGTCCTCGTTCTCGGTCTGTGCATGCACGCTTACCGTCACGTTCTCCTCTACCATCGCCTCATACCTGCGAAAATGTTCGCAGTGCTGCTCGTATATGTTTTCCTTGATGCACAGGCAAGACCAGTCGTCGTAACAACGCCAAGGAAGTCTCTCCGTTTTGGTCATTACTTTTTTCTGCAAATCGGTCAGGATTTCGTGAAACGGCATCCCCCGCTGAAAGCTGATGATTTTCAACCCGCTAGCCTCCTGTCATGCATGGCGTTGCCACATCCTATGTCACATCCGCCTGTGTCTGCTTGGGCATTCGCACATCGCCCGGCAAAATAGGCGAATAGCCCAGTCGATCTGTCCAAGCGAACAGAAGGCTTCTCCCATATATTTGCAAGGGGCAGGCGTAAATACATTTGGAGAGGAGCGAGTGCTGCATGGCAAAAGCAAAAGGAAAGAAAACGAGCGATCTTCTGAAAAAAATCAACAAAAAGAGCAAGAAGAAATGGAAAATGGACGATATCAAGTCACTGGCGAAAGGGATTACGAAAAAGGACCTGAAAGATGACAAAAAGCTTGCCGACCTGATTAAAAAGGTCAGCAAAGCGGTCGGGGTCAAACTGTCCGACAAGCAAATGGCAAGCGTCAAAAAGCAGGTGCATGAAAAGCTCGGCTGACGCCGCTGACAAAACAAAAACAGCAAAAAGGGAGAGCAGCTACGCTCTCCCTCTTGCTATTGCCAACCTATGCAGCCGGTGTTACCTCGTTAGTCGCAAGAGCAAGCAACGATTGTCAGCAATACGAACAACACCAGAATCAAAGCAAAATCGTCGAATCCTCCGTTGAACAGACTCATTCGCTTTCCCTCCTTTGTCAGCAACTAATCATACTGTATGTGCGAATAGCCAATCTTGATTGGACGCTCGCCCAGTCCGTGCCCATTTCTGGTTACGTGTGTAGTTGCTGTGAGGAAAAACAGCGGCAGATCAACTCGCCCGCCGCTCGATCGGCTCCATCATGCCGTACTGCTTTTTCATGACCGATTGCCAAAACGGAATGGTCCTCTGGATCATCGGCCCCGTCAGCAGGGCGATCAGCACCGTCCCGATGGAAACGGGTCCGCCCAATGCTGCCCCGGCAATCAGGACCGCGACTTCAATAATCAGCCGAACCTTCTGAATGCTCCAGCCCAGCCGCTCGTTCATCGCCAGCATGAAGCTGTCGCGCGGCCCGGCTCCCAGCCGAGGCGACAAGTACATCCCGATCCCGATGTTCATCACCACAAGGCCCAGCAAAAACATCGCCAATCGCGACCAAACGGACGACAGCTCCGGCACGATATCGAGCCACAAAATCAGATCGAGAAAGCTCCCGAAACAGACCATGTTCAAAAACATGCCAAAGGTCGGCTTGATTTTGGCAACCAGATACGATGACAAAATCACGGCCAAGCCGACGATCTGCGACCAGATGCCAATCGTTAAGCCAAACGTTTTTTGCAAGCCGATGTGGAACGTATCCCACGGCGCCACTCCCAGGTTTGCCTTGATCGCGAGCACACAGCCAAATGCCCCGATAAACAGCCCGAGAACAAACATGGCGTAGCGCACGACAATCGACCTGCTGACCCGTCTACCGGACACAGTCTTTCACCTTTCCTCTCCCGTTGCGCTCTCTCTTTTTTCCCGGCGAAAACGCCGCCCTGGCGAACAAAATGCCAGGGCTTGCCGCGACGAGCCGGTTACTCTCTTTCCAGCAATCCGTTCTTTGCAGTCATGCCTCTTAGGCTTTGCAAAAGTTACATGCAGCTTCCTGCCTCGGCAAGCTGCCGTCTCGTCCCGATCCGCTGACGCTTTCCCGGCTGACTGCTTCTGCCTCCCAGGGACAACCGCCTTCCCGTGAGAGGGGCAACGTCATTCGCTGCATGCTCCTCCTCTTTCCTAAGTAATAATTTATTCATTATAGCAGGGTTACTCGGTTTCTCCCACCGTTTTTCGCACTCGCTTTACCGCGATACTGCCCAAATCCTCCGCGAGCTGCGTCTCCGGAAAAATCGCCTGCGCTTCCGCCAGCAGGTCGGCCATGGAAAAATCGCCATCCTCGTCTTCATAGCGCGGGCTGAAGTGCGTCAGACAGAGCGCCTTCACGCCTGCCCGCTTCGCCAGCTCGGCGGCCTCCTTCGCCGTGGAATGCCCGCTGCGCACAGCCAGCTCCTTGTCGCGATCCGCGTAAGTAGCCTCGTGTACCAACAAGTCAGCCCCTGCTGCCAGCTCCTCGACACTTTGGCACGGCTCCGTATCACCGCTGAAGACGATTTTGCGGCCAGGCTGCGGAGCGCCGACGAAGTCTTTGCCATCCAGCACGCGCCCGTCTGGCAGCATGACCTGCTCGCCCCGCTTCAACGCGCCGAACAGCGGTCCGGACGGCACCCCCGCTGCTTTCGCCCGCTCGACCAGAAACGCCCCCGGCTTGTCTTTTTCCAGGACGCTGTACGCGAACGAAGGCACCCGGTGCTTCGCCTTGCGACATGTGACGATCACGTCCTCGTCTTCGTACACGATGCCTTCGCTGACGATGCACAGATCCAGCGGGTATTGCAAATGCACCGGGCTTATGTCCATGATCGCGCGAAAATAGCGGTCCAGCCCCGGCGGCCCGTACAGCGCAAGCGGAGGCGCCTCCCCGTTACGCAGCGATCTGGAAGCGAGCAAGCCGATCAGTCCGTACAGGTGATCGCCGTGCAAATGCGTAATGAAAATTTTGTCCAACTGGCTGATTTTCATCGGAGAGCGCAGCAGTTGATGCTGTGTCCCTTCCCCGCAGTCAAACAGCCACCATTTTCCTGCTTGTAAAAAGCGAAGCCCGATTCCGCTCACATTGCGGCGGGTAGTGGGCGCACCTGATCCAGTCCCTAAAAATGTCACGATCACGACTATTGCACCTCTCCTTTGGCGGAGCTTCCCACAAGCTTGCCTGTCACGGTCTGTAGGCATTCACCCTTTTTTGTCTGGGCGCATAACTTACAACAAACAACAGCCTAGCAAGGAGGGACTCCCGATAATGAAACGATTTTTTGCGCTGGGGCTGGCTGCCTGTCTGGCTCTGTTCGCCGCTTTGACCGGCTGCTCCAGCACTTCTGAAAAAATAAGAATTGGCGAAGTAACCCGCTCCCTTTTTTACGCTCCCCAATACGTTGCGCTGGAAAAGGGATTTTTTAAGGAAGAAGGCCTGGACGTGGAGCTGTCCACGATTCCCGGCGGCGACAAGGTGATGTCTGCGCTCCTGTCCGGCGGGATCGAGGTCGCTCTGGTCGGTTCGGAAACGAGCATCTACGTCTCGCAGCAAGGGGCGGCAGACGTCGTCGTCAACTTCGCCCAGTTGACCCAGACAGACGGTACTTTCCTCGTCGCGCGCAACAAAACGGACTCGTTTTCGTTTGAACAGCTCAAAGGCAGCGTCTTCCTCGGTCAACGCAAGGGCGGCATGCCGCAAATGGTCGGAGAGTACGTGCTGGGAAAGCACAATATCAATCCACAAAGCGATCTGGAGCTGATCCAGAATATCGAGTTCAAAAACATTGCCT
Source organism: Brevibacillus sp. NSP2.1 (assembly GCF_000470975.2). Classification (NCBI taxonomy): domain Bacteria; kingdom Bacillati; phylum Bacillota; class Bacilli; order Caryophanales; family Paenibacillaceae; genus Brevibacillus; species Brevibacillus sp. NSP2.1. The sequence goes on from NZ_CP048274.1 coordinate 3,449,282, forward strand.
CTTCCTTTGCTTCCGGAACCGGCGAGTTTGTACAGTTGTTCGAGCCGGAAGCGTCCCGCTTCGAACAGGAAGGGATCGGCCACGTCGTCGCCTCATTCGGCAAGGAGAGCGGCACCGTCCCTTACACCGTCTACATGACGAAGCAAAGCTATATCGACAGCAATCCTTCGGCTATCCAAAAGTTTACCAATGCGGTCTACAAAGGGCAACAGTGGGTTGCCAGCCACAGCGCCAAGGAAACGGCTGAAGTCATCGGAAAATACTTCGAGCAGATCGACCCGCAAATTTTGGAGAACGCCGTACAGCGCTATTTGGAGCAAGGTTCCTACGCCGCCGATCCAGTGTTGGACGAACAGGAATGGAACCAGCTTCAAGAAATTATGGATGCGGCAGGTGAGTTGAAGCAACGGGCGGATTACACCAAGCTGGTCAACACCACCTTCGCCAAACAATCCAAGGAAGGGAATTAATCGTCATGAACCAGATTCCTTCTACGCCGGCCAAGATTGAACTTTCCCACGTGACCCATCTCTATTTATCTACGACCAGGGCGTTCATGGCGGTGCAGGACATCAACCTGCGCGTGGAGGAAGGCGAGTTCATCTGTATGGTTGGCCCTAGTGGTTGTGGCAAAACGACACTGCTCTCCCTCGTTGCGGGACTGGAGACGCCGACTGCCGGAAACGTGCTGATCGATGGAAAACCCGTTCGCGGAACGTCCCGGCAGGTCGGCTACATGCTCCAGCAAGACTATTTGTTCAACTGGCGCTCGATTGAAGACAACGTTTTTCTCGGACTGGACATCCAGGGAATCCGCACCAGGGAGACGGAACAATACGCCTTGCATCTGCTCGATGAAATGGAGCTTGCCGACGTGCGCAAAGCTTCCCCGCAGCAGTTGTCCGGCGGCATGAGACAGCGGGTCGCCCTCGTCCGCACCCTTGCCTGTCAACCGGATGTGCTGCTTCTCGATGAACCGTTTTCCGCTCTGGACTATCAGACGAAGCTGAAGCTGGAAGACCTGATTTTTTCCACCTTGCGCAAGCATAAAAAAACCGCCATCCTGGTGACGCACGACCTGTCCGAATCAATTGCCATGGGCGACCGCATCTACATTTTTTCGCGCAACCCGGGCCGGGTCAGCAGCGAGCTGGCCGTCCCTGCCGCGATTCGCGACTCTCTGCCATTCGACGCCCGCAACCAGGATGGCTTCCAAGACTTGTTCCATCGCGTCTGGAAGGAGATGGAGGTGGTATCCGATGCAGCGAAAGGACATTGAAGCCATCCACCGCAACTACTTGAAGCAGGAGGCGACGGGCCGCTACTGGGTGTTTTCCACGCAATGCCTGCTGTTTCTCGCCTTTCTCGGCTTGTGGGAGCTGCTTGCGCGCACGAACACAATCAATGCGCTCATTTTCAGCTACCCTTCCAAAATCTGGGCACAGTTTTGGTCCCAGCTACTGGACGGCAGCCTGCTTCCCCACGTAGGCATGACGGTATGGGAAACGGTCATCGGCTTTCTTTTGGGCACGCTGCTCGGGGCGGTCATCGCGACCGTCATCTGGTGGTCCCCGTTTCTGTCGCGCGTGCTGGAGCCGTATCTCGTGATCGCCAACAGCATGCCGAAAGTCGCGCTCGGCCCGGTCTTCATCGTCGGCTTCGGGCCGGGGCTGATGTCTGTCATTGCCATGGGCTGCGCGATCTCGATCATCATCACCACGATCAACGTCTACTCCGGCTTTCGCGAGGTCAACCAAAACTACGTCAAGGTCGTCCAGACGCTCGGCGGCAACAAACGGCAAATTTTCCGCCTCGTCATTCTCCCTGCGACGATTCCGACCTTGCTTGCCACGTTGAAGGTAAATGTCGGCCTTTCCTGGGTGGGCGTCATCGTCGGCGAGTTTCTCGTTTCCCAGCAAGGGTTGGGCTATCTGATTATTTACGGATTCCAAGTGTTTAATTTTACCATGGTCATGATGAGCCTCGCCATCATCGCGGTCGTCGCCACGCTGATGTACCAGGGCGTCGCCTTTCTCGAGCGGCGGCTCACCAGCCAGTTTAAATAGATGGAGGTACGAAACAGCGCGATCATCATCCGGGGATGGTCGCGCTGTTTCGCTGGTTGTGTGTCTTGCCCGGGCGCTTTCGCCACTCTCTTACTCCGGCGCTACGATCTCCACCTTGATCCGATCCGGGTCTTCGCAAAACAGCGCGTAATGCTCCCGGCCGCCCGCGTGTGGATAGCGGTCCTCGTAGAGCAGCGGCACGCCTCGCCGCCACAGCTCCTCGCGAATCGCCTCCACCTGCTCCCGGCTGCGCGCGTGAAAAGCCAGATGGTTCAATCCGACGCGACAGCGGTGATACGGCACATCGAGAAACCGTTCCTCTGCCTGCACGAACACCAGATACGTGTTGCCGTGCTTCCAACTGATCCCGCTCGCCCATTGCTGGTAGCGCTCATAGCCGAGCTGTTCCTCCAAGAGCCACCCCCAAAACTCCGCGGATCGCTTCAAATCCGCTACATACAACTCCAGATGGTGCAGCATGCTTCGTCCTCCTTTTTGCTCGCGGTCTTTTGGCGCGGGCGGCCCCGTTCGCTCGCGGCTTTTGCGCCAAGCGCGCGTGGCTGTCCCCTGCCGTTCGCCGCACAGGCTGTTGCAACCGCATAGAAAAACGCCCGACAGCCAGATGTCGGGCGCTATGTACGCGTTTTCGGCTACTTCCAAAACTTCCACCAGCTCTTTTTCGCCGCCTGATCGCCAGGCTGGCTGTTGGCTGCCACTTTTTGCTGCGCTGCCGCTTCCACTTCCAACGCTCCGGGAACCCGGGCGAGGAAATGGTCGACCATCGGCTTGTAGTTGTCCGGCAGATGCTCCTGCATCGTGCGCAGAATCGCAATCGCCTTTTCCTTCTGGTCGGTCGCCAACAAGGCGTTGGCATAGTTGAAGCCGGCATACGGATACGGAAACTCCGGCGTCCAAAACTTCTCACAGATTTGGATCAGTTGATACACATAGCCTGCCTGTCCCAGCTCGCCCGTTACCGTCATGACCACTTCGAAGCGGTCTTTGGCTCCTTCGATAGCCACCGTGTACCATTTCATCGCGTTCAGCAGATCGTTTTCGGTCAGAGCGAGGCGGGCCAGATGCAACTGCGGCCTCCAGGCGCCTTCCTTGACACAGAGCGCTTCCAGGCGAGAGCGCAACTCCTCGCGCTTGCCGCTCTGCAAAAAGCTCTCGACGTACATGTTCAGGCCGTTTTCCTGGTTCGGGTCTTTGTGCAGGCCCGTATTCAAGATTTCGAACGCTTTGTCTTCTTCTCCCTCATACGCGTAAATCTTCGCCAGATTGGTGCAGGCCGTCCCCGACGAAGGGAAGCGCTCCAGGCAATCGGTCAGGATCGTTTTCGCCCGCTCAAATTCTCTCGCCTGCATGTGAACAACCGCGCGGAAAATGAGCGCAGACTCAATTGGCCCGTACAGCTCAAGCAGCCTGTCCGCCGCAACAGCCGCCTGCTCATGAAATTGCTCCTTCACCAACTCCATCGCAAAGTCACGAAGCTTTTCTTTTTGGTCCCAATACATATCCAGATTGTGCGGAATCACTTTTTTCTGGTAGTCCTCCCGGGACATCTCGATGGTTTGACCAAATTCATTGGTAAACGTCACAAATTCAGACATGAAACAGCCTCGCTTTCATTTCCTTCACAATAGTATCAAGGGACAAGCCCCGTCCTGCAAAGAAGAACGATTTTCCCCAAAAGGAAAACCGCAGATCGTTATATCCAGGCTTTCAGATTTACTTTACGGATAAAATCCTCCATTGATTCCTTCGCTGGTTCGTCATTTGCCTCTTCTGCATCCGACATGCCCATCAGTTGCCTGAAGAGTGCTTCGTTGCGCGTCGCCAGAGCGTAATCAAGCAAAGCTTCCTGCGAGACACGCTGCGCTTCCTCCTCCAGCAGTTTTTCTTCCAGGGCGATGTCTTCTTCTACCACTGGAATATGCTTATCTATCTTGGGTATGCGAATGACCCATGCAAACGCACTGTCCGGGTTGCGGTCGCGTGCGATCAAATACCCGTATTCGCCTATCGGCAAGCCTTGCTCGAAGGAGTCGGCAACAATGACGACGCGTTGTCCAAGCTTGAACATGAGCGTCCACTCCCAATAAAGATTAATTCTAATCATACTAAATTGTATGTGTACTTGGGAAGAGAAAACCAGCAGGATGGGCAAAAGCACAAAAAGTTTGTTGCTCGACTGAAAATAAGGTACACTTTACCTATATGCGCATTTTTATGGATTACGGTTACGAGGTGTACGCACATGAGTGAAATGTCGACAGGGTTTTCCCTGTTTATTGTCGGGTGGACGTTTGTGCTTGTCGGGTTGATGGGGATCGGCGGCTACTTCATGTTTCGCAAATTCCTCAAGTCCATGCCGAAACAGGACGGGAAGTCCGATCTCGACTGGCAGGACTACTACATCGAGCAGACGCGCTCGCTGTGGACAGAAGAAGGCCTGACGCTGCTCAACGAGCTGGTTGAGCCTGTTCCGCAGCTATTCCGCGATGTGGCAAGACGCTCGATCGCAGCCAAAATCGGGCAGATCGCCCTGGAAGAGAAAGCGACCTCGATTACGACAGAGCTGATCGTCAAAGGATACATCGTCGCTACTCCCAAGCGCGACCACAAATGGCTCATCGCCCACTTGCAATCCAAGCAAATCGACTACACCCCTTACGAGAAATATTTGAACGCGTAAAGGCAGCAGGCACTGCCCCGCCTGCCCGAAAGCCGGCTTGCTCCGTCTGAAACTTCCTCTCTGCCCATCCGTAAGAATACTTATACGGATCACTGGCCTGCGCAAAAAGCTTTTTCAACGCGAAACGGGCTGGGCAAAAGGAGACGATGCAGATGTCAGTCATACTGACCATTTTGGGGATCGGGTTCGTGCTGTTTGTTGTCGCGGTCATCATTGTCGTGGCTCTGTTGAAAAAAGGCGCGCGGTTTTTTTGGAAAATGGGCGGGCGCGGCTACCGCAAATACAGCAGCAGCGATTATCGCCATCGCGGCCCGCTGTGGAAGCTCGGTCACAAAACGTATGGCCATCGCTACTATCGTCGCAAGCATTCCAGCCACAGCGGTTTTTTCAGCAGTTAATGGACGCGAAAAAAGAGCAGGGCAGCTACCGGTCGCAAAGCCGGAAGCTGCCCTTTGTATGTTCCATAGAAAAAAAGACGAAAAGCTGCCTCATGCCTGGCAGCTTTGTTCGTTTTCGGCCTTGGGGGTCGCCTTTTTGCCGGATACCCCGCCCGAGACGAGAAACGCCATCACCTCGGCGCTGTCCATGTCGAGCGGCTGCACCTGCTCGCTCGGAAAGAGCAGCAAATTGCCCGCAAAGTTGTACGACTGCGGGAGATAAACGGCGACGTGATCGGCAAGCCCGTATGTATCCATGCTTTCTTTTGTGATGAAGCCGATGACTTTGGCTCCCGAATCCTTCGACAGCGTCACCAGAACCGGCTTGTCGAAGCTTTTTTTGTCGCCGACGAACGCCCCGATCAAGTCCTTGATCGCGGTATAAATCAGCTTGATGAACGGCACTTTTTCAAAAATGCTGTCCACGACGGCCAACAGGCCGCGCGTCAGCACGTTGGAGGCCAAAAAGCCGACAATCGTAATCCCCACAATTGTAATCAGCACTCCGACGCCGGGAAAATGGAGATGGAACCGGTTGCTGGCCAGATTGTAAAACCAACTGTCCACCGTCGTAAAAATGGTGTATAAAATGTAAATCGTCACAGCCAGTGGAATCACGTACAGCAAGCCTTCCAAAAAGTATCGGATCACACGCTTCATCCCGTTGCTCCTCTCTTCCGCCACTTTTTAGAAATATTGTACCCCATCGGATAGTCATCTGCTATGATGAAGAAAAAATCAGAAAGCAGGGTGAACCATGCAAGCACTTGTCACACCACAATGGCTCCGCGATCATTTGCACGACGAGCGGATCGTCATCGCCGATTGCCGCTTTGCGCTGTCCGCTTCCGAACAAGGCGCGCAAGAATACGAAGTCGATCATATTCCAGGGGCGCTCTACTTTCATCTGAATCGCGACCTGTCCGGTCCAAAGGGCGAGCATGGCGGACGCCATCCCCTCCCGGACATCACCGCTATCGCTGCCCTTTTTTCGCGCGCAGGAATTGATGAGCAGACGACCGTGATCGCCTACGATGACCAGGAAATGTCGATGGCTGGACGTCTCTGGTGGCTTTTGCGCTACCTCGGTCACGACCGCGTCGCCGTGCTCGATGGCGGATACGCCGCCTGGAAAAAGGCTGGCTACGAGGTGACCGCTGACGTGCCGACACCGCAGGCGCGTACGTTTGTCCCGCGCCCGCGCCCGGAGATGCTGGTCGGCATCGAAGACGTGCAAAAGCGCACGCCTGAAACCGTGCTGCTCGATTCGCGGGCAGGCGAGCGCTATCGCGGCGAACAGGAGCCGCTCGATCCGAAGGCCGGACACATCCCTGGCGCCCGCCATTTCTTTTACAAGGACAACCTGGCAGCGGACATGACCATGCTTCCGCCCGAGCAGCTCAAGGCTCGCATCGCCGACTTTGCAGACCGGGAAATCATCGTCTATTGCGGCTCGGGAGTCACAGCCTGCACCAACCTGCTCGCCTTGCACCAGGCAGGACGGGCTGACGCCAAGCTGTACGCAGGAAGCTGGAGCGACTGGAGCTCCTACGATTTGCCTGTCGCCAAAGGCCCTACTCCTGCCGAAGGAATCGAAGAATGATCCGCTTCATTCGCCTCCTGCTGCACTTCGGGTATCAGGAGGCCATGTCTTGCCTGTTTCCCGTCTTCATCTTCGCTTCGCTCGCGGTATCCAAATTCGTCGCGATCCCTGGCCTGCCCAGATACGACTTGCTTTTGCTGCTCTGTTTGGCTTTTCAGGTGTTCATGGTGAAAAGCGGGCTGGAGTCGCGGGACGAGTTGAAGGTAATCACGGTCTTTCACCTGATCGGACTGTGTCTGGAAATATACAAGGTGCACATGGGCTCCTGGAGCTATCCCGAGGCCGGGTACAGCAAGGTGTTTGGCGTTCCGCTCTACAGCGGCTTCATGTACGCGAGTGTCGCGAGCTATTTGTGCCAGGCGTGGCGTCGCCTGGACGTCAGCCTGACCAACTGGCCGAAGCCGATCTGGGTGACCTCGCTCGGTGCGGCGATCTACCTCAATTTTTTCACCCATCACTTCATCTGGGACCTGCGCTGGGTGTTAATGGTGCTCATGTTCATCGTGTTCTGGCGATCGAAAGTGTACTTTCGCGTCACCCACGAGCGCTTTTCCATGCCGATCCCGCTCGGCTACTTCCTGATCGGCTTTTTCATCTGGATCGCGGAAAATATCGCCACCTTTTTCGGCGCCTGGGCGTACCCGAACCAGCGCTCCGGCTGGGAGCTGGTGCATCTTAGCAAAATCAGCTCGTGGTTTTTGCTCGTCATCGTCAGCTTCATCATCGTGGCGGAGTTGAAGCATGTAAAAGCGCGACGGACAGGCGGCAAGTCGGTTGAGACAAAGTGAGCAGGCGGGCAATAGCAAAAAAGGCAACGGTAGGTTCGTTGCCTTTTTGCGCTGGGAATCTCTCTACTTTTTCGCTTCCGCGACCAGCCAATCCGCCAGAAGCTCTGCCTGCGACAGCACGGCGATCGGGTCCTGGAACCACGAGCTTTCCTCGCCCCAGATGTAGACCCGCCGTTTTGGACCGCCTGCAATTTGCCCCAGATCGGGTCTGCCTGGTAGTCCGCCAGCTTTTTCGAGTCGCTCGTCAACACGAGGTAATCGCCATCGTACTCGCCCAGCGTTTCCAGCGAGATCGGCTTGTGGGCTGCCAGAAACAACTGGCTATCATTATAAGTGATAATTATTCTAAATGACAGACGGCAATAAAAAATCCCAAACCGCCGCCCGCTTGCTGCGAACGATGGTTTGGGGTGTGAGTGACTTATTGTTTCAATACGTTTTCCAGCACGTTCTCGATCATCTGGCGGTTGGCGATCACGCCTGTGTACAACCAGCTTGATTCTGTCGTAAAGTCGTAGACATGTCCGTTTTTCACCGCAGGGATATTCGCCCAGACCGGCTCCTTCAGAAACTCGTCCTTGGACACGCCTTTGCTGTTTACGACAAACAGGTAGTCGGCGTCAAGCTGTGCCAGCTTTTCCAGAGACACGGAGTTCCAGTTGGCATCGCCCGACTTGGAAATTTCCTGGACGACAGCAGGCACTTTGAACCCAAGGTCTTTGTACAGCACGTCCCCGCTGGACAAGTCCTGACGCGCCATGTAGACGGCTTTCGCCGTTACCCACAGTGCCGCCGCCGATTTTTCGCCAATGCCCTGCTTCAGCTTTTCTTTGCTTTCGGCCACGTACGTATCGTAATCGGCCAGTACCTTTTTCGCTTCCTCGCTCTTGTTCAGGACCTCGCCCACGATCAGAAGCTCTTTGCGCCAGTCGCTGTTCTTTTCTTTGCCAATCGTGTACGTCGGCGAAATTTTGGCGTACTGGCTATATTTGTCTCCCGCTACCAGTTCTGCATTGTCCATGATAATCAAGTCGGGATTGTAGCTCATCACGACTTCAGGCGGCAGGTCATACGGAATCGCCGGGATTCCTGCCAAATCTTTTTGCAGATACCCCTGCACGTCGCCTTTGCCTACCGACCACTGGGCGACCGGCTTCACGCCCAGCGCCACCAGATGGTCTTCCAGATAAGAAGCGATGATCCGCTGCGGATGCGCAGGTACGGTCACTTTGTTGCCCAACCCGTCTGTCAATTCGCGCTGGGCCGCTCCGGCTTGCTCCTGTACGCTCCCCTCGGCTTGCGGTGTCGGACTTGCCGTGCCGGAGCACGCGCTCACGAGCAGTGCGAGACTGACCATGAAGAGAGTTGCCATGTGGCGCGTTGATTTTTTGTTCATGCGAACGATCCCCCCAAAGCTTCGTTGATAACGATTATCGTTAACACTATAGCTTTCCCCCTTCTCGTCCACAATAGATAATCCGGGCTTTCCATATAGACGATCCGGAACTGGAGGCGCGGCCAGGGCATGCTTGGAAAAGGCGCTCGGCGTCATGCCTGTATGCTTTTTGAACAGCCGACTGAAGTAGAGCACATCCTGGTATCCGACAGCAGCCGCTACTTCCTGCAGCTTCGCGTCCGTCCGGGCCAAAAGCTCCTTCGCTTTTTCCATCCTCAGTGAGATGACGTAATCAATCGGGCTGTGGCCTGTCTCTTCCTTGACCAGTCGGGTCAAGTAGCGGGCGCTGTAGCAAAACTGCTCAGCGAGGCTCTCCAAAGAAATCCGCGTTGTGTAATGCGCTTCCAGGAAGCGGACGACCTGCTTGGCGAGCGGCTGTTGTTCTTGGTGAAACCCGTGCTGAATGAGCTGCTGCATGACCTCGTGGACAAACTGCAAAAACGTGCCTTTTGCCCGAAGCCGCTCCTGTGCGTCCCATTCGCGGGCCATCGTTGCGGCCAGATGGTACAGTCCGGTTGGCTCATGCGGCACAAGCGCATAAGGCAACTGAAACGGCTCTTTGCCGCCATCGTTTAGCAACGCATGGTCGGCAGGGCGCGGCAGCAACGTTTTTGCTTTGTACAAGATCAGGTAAAACGCGAATAGCTCGTCGTCTGTCAGCTTCACGTCGAGCACCATGCCTTTGCCGCCGTGAAGCAGCAAGAAGCGGTCTGCCGCATATTCGCGCCCATCCAGTCGAACCGTGGCCTGTCCCTTGCAAGCGTAAAAATAGCTGGAGGCCGGAAGCCGGTAGCTGTTCCACGACTCTTGCGCCTGCAACACAAAATGCCGAACGTCGATCACCTGAACAGCCGCGTGCGTCCAATGTGCCAACAAGTCATGGATTTTCTTTTTTTCCTCTTCCTTCATCCGAGCACACCTGCCTGTTATTGCGCAAGAAGCGTTGATTTGTTTGATTTTTATGAGAATGATTATCACAAAAACACATCGGTATTATAAGGGAATTTGGGGGCCAGATCAACCTGCGGAAAATTCCAGTTCGGGGTCTGGCCCGTGCAAGTTCGCGAGCATTCCAAAAACGTCGGCAGCATGGCAGGGAAGCGTTCCTGTTTCAATTCATGCGGAGCGGTTGCCTTTTCTTCCTTGCATTACTGTTTACTTTACTTTTACGATTACCTTTCCTTTGGCCCTTCCGCTTTCCAGGTAGTCGAATGCTTGCGCGGTATCTTTCAACTGGTACACCTTGTCAATTACAGGCTTAATCTGGCCTGCTTCGATCATTTCCGTCAGGATCTTCCATTGCGCGCCGCTCGCTTTCATAAAAAGGAAGTGATATTTCGTTTGGGTCTTCCGCTCAAGCGCTGTGATTTTACGGCTCACGATGGACAACATAGCCGTTTTCATCCAACCCAAATTGGCTTCTTTTCCGAATCTTGCGTTTGGCATGCCCGAGACGGAGACGATTTGTCCGCCTGGCTTGAGGATGCGGAACGATTTTTCCAGGACGTCTCCCCCTAGCGTATCAAAGACAGCGTCATACCCGGTAAGCATTTCCTCAAAGTTCTCTTTTTTATAATTAATGATGAGATCGGCCCCCAACGATTTGACCAGTTCATACCCTTTGTCGCTTGCTGTTGTCGCCACGAAAGCGCCCATCCTTTTGGCCAGTTGGATGGCGAAGGTGCCTACGCCGCCCGAACCTGCGTGAATCAAGATTTTTTGGCCTTTTTGAAGATGCAAAATATCGGAAAACGCCTGGTAAGTCGTAAGTCCAACCAGCGGTATGGACGCCGCTTCTTCAAAGGTCAAATTTTGCGGTTTCAGCCAAATATCATCCTCATGCACAGCAATAAATTCGGCCAATGTGCCGATCCGGCTTTTGCGGGGCCTGCCGTAAACTTCATCTCCGGGTTTAAACGCCTTCACCCGTTCGCCAACCTTGACGACAACTCCGGAGAAATCGTTGCCCAAGATCAGCGGAAACTTGTAACTCAACAGGAATTTCACTTTTCCTTCTTTAATTTTAAAGTCGATCGGATTTAAGCTGGCAGCATGAATTTCCACCAGCACATCATGTTCTCCGATACTGGGCATTGGCTGTTCTGTCAATACTAATGGAGCATTTTTTCCATAATTCTCAATGACGATGGCCTTCATGTACGATCACTCCTGTTTATGATTATTGGTTTAAACAAACGAACCAATTGTGCAAAACAATTTCGCTACCACATTTCTCTTGCATCTCTAGGTAGTCACTGCGACCCATTGCACTCGGCTTCCACGGCGGTAATTAATGCTTTGAGTTGTTCAAGCGGTTTGCGGACAGTCAATACGTAATAATTTTCTACGCCTTTTTTTTCGGATGTGATAAAGCCGGACTGCTTCAACACCTTCAAATGATGGGAGACAGCCGGTCTGGACAAATCTATATGGCTCGCGATCGCATTGACGTTCAGTCCCGATTTGTTCTGTGCCAGCAGCATAATAATCGCTTGCCGATTTTCATCGGTCAGCACTTCCAGCAGAGGAATGCAGTCTTTAAATTGTTGCAGCACATGCTCGGTTCGCTGGCTCATGCGGTTCATCCTTTCGTTCGTTCATTGGTTCTTTGGTTTAATCGTTTAAACGTAATTATAACCACTTGTTTTGTAAATGCAAGTGGGAGGTGGAGGTTTTTGCAGATGCAAGCCCGTTGTTTTACTTTCTTACTTTGAATCTTTGTCTCTACCAGCAGCAGCTTCCATTTGCCACTGAATAAGTTTTTATTTACTGCCAAATGTGCCCCTTCCTGAGTTCCCTCTTTCATTCATTTTTTCAATTGCCCGCTTTTCTATGTATCCTCCTGCCACTCGCTAGTTATAGGGAAACGGTTCCCGCTACAATGTTGTTAGAATGAACGTCTGTTTGCCCATAGCCATTCATGCGGAGTAGAATATACACTCGACTTCTTCTAATGAAACTTGCAATTGTTGGCTGACATCATATATTCCCACATTCTGCGCTTGTGTATCTTCGGGGGTACTCTTGCAATCAACAGGAAAAACATGGTAGATTGTCTTTTGAAGTCTTATGTATGTTTGGAGGCATGGTAATTTGAAGATCACTAGCATCCGTAAATTATTATTTAATGAAAAATCTTTCAACCCATTTAGTGACAATTACAACCCAGAGCAAATTCAACTTATCTTAAAAGAGTATCTAAAATCGGAAAAGGAAGATACATCACAAATTAAAGATAAGGAAAGTGATATTGACGCCGTTAGAATAGCTGTGCAAACGCCTGTATTTAATTACTATTACAAAGAACTGTACGAATATATGAAAAAAACTTTAAGTGAACCAGGAATTAATGTAATAAACGTTATCCAATACTTAATTGCGATTGTAAATCATGATACAAAAATGATTGAGATGTCAATAAATAAAATGATTCAATCAACTAATCAATTAAGACTTGAAGAAATGGCAATGCTCAAAATTGATGAAAAAAATTTCAAAAGTAATGCTGTAAATTCTTATGAGTTGCAAACTGATCTTTTAAATCTACTATTAAATTACTTAAAATATTTTCACAAAGAAGATTCTCGGCATGATAATGCTGTACCAGCAAGAATTCATGAAGCTTCTAGTAAAATGTATAGAGCTTCGAACCTGCTATACGTAGTTAAAGATGCTTTTGATCGTATGGTATGGGAGAACGGAACGATCATTGAAAAAAATGAAGAATTATATCTACGTTACATTGAACCGGATTCCCAAATTCTTCTTCAACTTGGTATGTTCAGAGTGCAAAGGAATGCGCTTGCATACTCTATAACTATTTACCAGCACTTAAAGGAAAATCCGATTTACTTACGCTTTTTATCAGAAACGAGAAAAGGGAAGAACATTTCAAATATCCGTATTAACTCGAGAGGATATATTCGCTATTCAGTTCAAAACGAGGGGCCGAATGCTTTACTACAATCAGAGTTGGTACAAGGATTGGCTTTTATTGCAGCATTCTACCCACATTTCACAAGAAAAGAACTTGAAAAATTAGGAAAGCTAACTGTGGATGATTTAATGGTTTTACACAGTGAGCTAGTTCATTTAACCGAAAAAGTTAAGGATTGCTTACCTGAAGTAAATGATGCGACAGATATAAAAGACTATATGGTTAGAATTAGAAAAAAAGATTTAATGAATTATTTTATAGATACAACGACATACACAACTACTCAAATTGAATCTTACATAAATCTAATACAAAGCGACATTCTCCAAATGGAAAGAATAAATCTATGGAAACGCCCTTTAGTAAAAGATCAAGATGTATTCTATCTTTCTATACCATCCATATTATCTCCCAATTATCTGCAATTGATCGATGAATGGCTTGAAGGAGCTGGATTTAATTTAAATGAGAGGGGTTTTGCACTAGAAACTTTCATTAAAAATGATTTAAAATCCAAGTTAGTCTCTAAAGGTAATTTTACTATTCCTTCACTAAGCGATTTTCAGATTTCAAAGAAAGTTTCTGAGGAAATTGACCTTATCGTTTCATTCGATGATTTTATCTTTATTGCTGAAATAAAAAATGTAAAGTATCCAATGGAGCCAAGGGATGTCCATAATGCCATCAAAAGATTATCTGATGGAGCCCTACAGTTAAAGAGAAAAATAAACTTTGTACAAAAACATAATGATTACTTTTCTGAAATACTAAATGGTGTAGAGGGGAAACCAATTTATTCTGCTGTTATTTGTAATTATCCCCACTTCACAGGAATGAAATTGCATGACGTTCCAATAATTGATTTTATGGCACTAGCAACATATTTTGGCCATGGGTCTATTACTGACCTTCGCTCTGAGAATATTGATGCTGAATCACAAAAAGTAAGAGAACTCAGGTTATGGAACAATCGGAAAGAGTTCGCTGACAATTTCCCCAATTACCTTATAAAGCCAACTGTCGTTGATGACTTGAAACACAAATTTAAAACAAAATTTCATCGAATAACGCTAGAGACCGCTAATCCGCAAATGCACTTACAAGTCGCAGAAATAATTGAAACAAATTAGTCTGTAAAGTATTCTGTCTAAACACTCAATCTTCCCCCCTACTTTTAACTATTTGCTTTTTATAATGACTGGATCACCAAATTACCCAGTTTACACTGGACTTCATGTAGTTTAATAGTGCCAATCGTGGAGCCAGCCCCCATAAGGTGTGCATATTACAACACACTAGTATCATGGACACTAGTTTTGTCTACTGTTTGGGAGGCTTGCTTCACTCTGGAGCACAGAAACTAGATCTACAGTATTTCGCCTCGCTTGTGTCTACTTGAATTCCTCTGAAAATTACTCTGGCAGACTAAGGAAAACCAAAGAACAGTGTAACTGCAGTACTAAACGAAGATACTTGCATTTCTAGAAACTGTCCCAACATTTTCTCTCGTTAAAGACCATGAATCATACTTTCGTTAATAGCTATTATTATCAATAAGGCATTTTCGGTCGCCCCCCTCATTTCTGCTTTTAAAAATGTCGATATACCCCGCACACAAAAAAAGAGTTCCCCCGCCCCAGGAAAACTCTCTCCACCCCCTACCGCGGAACCCCGCTCAACAACAACCGATGCAACACGCCGATCAAACACACCCCTGCCGTCACGAAGAACGCAATAAAGTACGAATGATGCCAATTCTCCAACAAGCCCGCGATGACCGGGCTCAGCACCGCCCCGACAGACAGCACCGCCGAGTAGATGCTGAACACGCTGCCGTACAGCTCGCGCGGCGAGTGCACCGTCAGGATCGTGGCAAAAGCCGGGAACAACATGCCGAAGCAGGCGCCGAACAAAAACATCATCACCTGGATCGGGATCGCCACGCCGAGCGCGAGCATGTACAAAAGCGCGCTGAGCACTCCGAGTCCGGCAAAGCTTCGCGTCTCCACCGGGACTTTGTGCAGCCAAAACTGGCAGAGAATCGCCAGCGCCCCCAAACCTTTCAAACTGAACAAAATGCCGGTCACGGCTGGCGACATCCCTTGCTTTTGCACGAGCAGCGGCACCTCGTAGATGATCGTCCCTTGCGCGTAAATGATCGCAAACCCGCCCAAAAAGGCCGGATACAGCATGCGATTTTCCAGAATCGTCAGCAGGCTTTGGCGACCTGCCGCCTTGGGCAATAGCTTGGCAGGCATGCCGCCGCCATCCACTTTGGCCGGGAGCACGAGCCAGGAAAACACGCCGGCTACGATCATGATGTAGCCGAGAATGACAAACGATTGGCCGTAGCCGAACTGAACGGCAAAAAAGCTGCCGACCGCTGGCGACACAATCCCCGCTGTCGTGAGCACCAGTCCTTTTTTGCCCATGATCTCGCCTTGTTCGAGCGCCGTCTTGCCCGTCTCGCCCAGCATCGCCGAGCAGGCGGGAGAGACGAAGGCCATGACAAAGCCGAGCATGAGCCGAAAAGCAAAAAAACCGCCCGTATGCGTCACGACGCCTTGACCAATCAGCATGAATCCGGCCAGAATCAAGCCTCCGGCGATAAACCACTTTTTCGGAAACCGATCGAGAAAAGGACCCGCGAAGAGATTTCCGGTCAGATTGCTTACTGCATAGCCGCCCAGCACAAAGCCGATCATGGCAGCCGACACACCCAAAATATTCAAGTACGGCGCCAAAAGCGGCGTCTGTGCGTGCATG
This sequence comes from Brevibacillus sp. NSP2.1, assembly GCF_000470975.2. Taxonomy (NCBI): domain Bacteria; kingdom Bacillati; phylum Bacillota; class Bacilli; order Caryophanales; family Paenibacillaceae; genus Brevibacillus; species Brevibacillus sp. NSP2.1. Next base: position 3,465,033 of record NZ_CP048274.1, read on the forward strand.
TCGAAGGCAACGAGAAACAACACGACCAACAGCAGAACCCTCAAAGCATTCCCTTCCTCTCATCCCGCCAGTCTTTGTCCCAGTATATGAGGGGAGTCGTCCAAGTAGGATAGGAAAAGCAAAACAGGACCCCGCCACTGCTCAAGAGGTCCTGTTCTTTTCATCACTTATGACTGCGTCGCCTTCAATCCGAGCGAGCTTTCGTGGAACTTGATCGACGAATACTTTTCCATGGCGACCCGCAGTTGATACTCGCTTTCAAACAGCATCACCGGGCGGCCATAGCGGTCGGTAACCGTTTTGTTTTTCACGGCGTCGAGCGCCGCCTTATCGCCTTCCAGCCAACGCGCGATCTGGTACGGCATTCTCGTCAGCATGATTTCGACACCGTACTCGGCCTTCAGGCGGTATTCCAGCACCTCGAACTGCAGGACGCCGACTACACCCAAAATCAGCTCTTCCATCGGATAGGTGCGGAACAACTGCACCGTCCCTTCCTCTGTCAGTTGCATGATGCCTTTTTGGAACTGCTTGTGTTTCATCGCGTCTTTCACCATCACCTTGGAGAAAAACTCCGGCGAGAAGTGCGGCATTTCCTCGTACTCGAACGATTGGCCGACACAGAGCGTATCGCCGATCTGGAAAATGCCCGGGTCGAACAAGCCGATGACGTCACCGGCGAACGACTCCTCGACGATTTCGCGATCTTGCGCCATGAACTGCACAGGCTGGGCCAGCTTGATGTCTTTGCCGAGACGCACGTGCTTCACGGACATGCCCCGCTCGAACTTGCCGGAGCAAATGCGCAAAAAGGCGATGCGGTCGCGGTGGGCAGGGTTCATGTTGGCCTGGATTTTGAAAATGAAGCCGGAAAACGGATTCGTGTACGGATCGATCAGGCCGATATTGCTCTTTTTCGCAGAAGGCGCTGGCGCCATTTGCAGGAAGTTGTCCAGGAAGGTCTGCACGCCGAAGTTGTTGATCGCACTGCCGAAAAATACAGGCGTGAGCTGTCCTTGGGCGATCAGCTCGGGATCAAATTCGTCCCCGGCGACATCGAGCAGGGAGATTTCGTCCTGCAACTGCTGCCACAGCTCCTGACCGACGCGCTCGCCGATCATCGGGTCCTCTGCGCCCTTGACCGGGAAAAACGAAATTTCCTCGTGCTGCGAGTTGTTCTGGTACAGCTCGACGCGGGATTTCATCCGGTCGTAGACGCCGCTGAAGTAGCTGCCCATGCCGATCGGCCAGTTCATCGGGTACGAGCGGATGCCCAGCACGCGCTCGATTTCTTCCAGCAGTTCAAACGGGTCCTTCCCGTGGCGGTCGAGCTTGTTGACGAACGTAAAAATCGGGATGCCCCGCATCCGACAGACTTTGAACAGCTTGATCGTCTGCGCCTCCACCCCTTTGGCCACGTCGATAATCATGACAGCGGCATCGGCGGCGGTCAGGGTGCGGTATGTGTCTTCGCTGAAGTCCTGGTGACCAGGAGTGTCCAAAATATTGATATGGTGCCCTTTGTATTCAAAGTCCATCGCACTGGACGTCACGGAGATTCCGCGCTTTTTCTCGATCTCCATCCAGTCGGATGTGGCGTGCTTGGCGTTTTTCCGGCCTTTGACCACCCCTGCCTCACGAATGGCTCCACCGTAGTAGAGCAGCTTTTCCGTCATCGTTGTTTTACCCGCATCCGGGTGGGAGATGATGGCAAAGGTGCGGCGTTTTGCTATCTCATTTTCCCATTGGGGATTGGTTTGACTCATCTTCATTCTCCTGTCGTCGCGAATAAGGTGCCAGATTGTTTTCCTATACGATTATACCGACAAATGCGCCCTGCATCCACCTAGTAATTTTTCTCCAAATCGTTATAATATTTAGTAGTAAAAATTTTTTGACTGCATGATGTACATATTGATAACATGGCTATGCACAATTACACAGGAGGGACTTCATGACGACGAATCTCGAAACACGCGCGGCCGATTTTCGGGCCTATGTGAAAAAAATGACCAGCTACAACCAGGCACTCGCCGTCCTGCATTGGGACAAAGCTACACAAGCTCCGCGCAAAGGGATGGATGCCCGCTCCGAGATCATCGGCGTGCTGGCTGGCGAACAGTTCAAGCTGGCGACGTCCAAGGAAATGGAAGCGTTTCTCGCCGAGCTCGGTGAACCGTCCGCCCTGGAAGCACTCGACGAAATCACCCGCCACAGCGTCCTCGAATGCAAAAAAGAGTTCGACCGCAACAAGCAAATTCCGGCTGCCAAGTATCAGGAGTTTGTCGTGCTGACCTCCCAGGCGGAAACCGTATGGGAAGAAGCCCGGGCGAACAACGACTTTTCCATGTTCCAGCCGTACCTGGAGAAAATCGTCAACTTCCAGCTTGAGTTTATTGAATATTGGGGACACGACGGCAAGAACAAGTACAACACCTTGCTCGACCTGTACGAGCCGGGCATGACGGTCGATCAGCTCGATCCGATCTTCGCCACCTTGCGCGAAAAAACCGTCAAGCTGGTCAAAGCGATCGCCGACTCCCCGAACAAGCCGGACACGTCGTTTTTGCACAAAAACTTCCCCATTGCCGAGCAGGAAGCGTTCAGCCGCTATATCCTGGAGAAAATCGGCTACGACTTCAAGGCAGGCCGGATGGACAGAAGCGCGCATCCGTTCTGCACGACCTTCAATCCGGGAGATGTCCGCATCACGACGCGCTACGCCGAAAATGATTTCAACTCCGCCTTGTTCAGTTGCATTCATGAAGCGGGCCACGCGATGTACGAGCAAAACATCAATCCGGAGCTGCTGTTTACCCCGCTGTGCGACGGCACCTCGATGGGCATTCACGAGTCGCAGTCCCGCTTCTGGGAAAACATGATCGGGCGCAGCCTGCCGTTCTGGAACCACTTTTTCGCGGATTTGCAAAAAGCGTTCCCGGCGCAGTTCGCAGGCGTGACGGCCGAAGACCTGTACCGCGCTGTCAACTCCGTGACCCCGTCGTTCATCCGCACCGAAGCAGACGAGCTGACGTACAACCTGCACGTCATGATTCGCTACGAGATCGAAAAAGGGCTCATCAACCAGACGATCCAGGTTGCCGATCTGCCGCAAATCTGGAACGAAAAGATGAAGGAATACTTGGGCATCGAACCGCCAACCGACAAGCTGGGCGTCCTCCAGGATGTGCACTGGTCCGGCGGCAGCTTTGGCTACTTCCCAACCTACTCGCTCGGAAACGTGTACGCCGCCCAGTTCGCCCATGTGATGAAAAGCGAGCTTAGCGGCTTCGAAGACCTCGTGGCGAACGGCGACTTCGCTCCGATTCGCGCCTGGCTCAAAGAAAACATTCATCAGTACGGCAAAATGAAAAGCCCGCGCGAACTCGTGCAAGCGATTACCGGGGAAGGCACAAACGCCACTTACCTGATGGATTACCTGGAGAAAAAATATACCGACATCTACAAACTGTAACAGGTTGTACCCTCAGCGTTCCCGATCCGGGAGCGCTTTTTTCATCTGTGGCTGAAATCGCTTCCTTTTTGTTCACGTTCTATCCACCATTTCTTCACGCCTTATTCACAGATCCCCAACCACAAACCAACAAAACAGGAGTATGATGAGCATGTAAAACATTACCACCAAGTGAGGAGAATCCTTATGATTCAATCGTTGTCGCGCTGGTTGTGGGGCAAAGAAGAACACGAAGCCGTTCCATTCGAGACAAAAAAATACGTCCGCAATGAAATGGAACAATTCATCATGAACGAGCCGGAGCACATGCTGCCGTACGCTCAACTGTAATTTCACTACCGAACCGATCGACCTTTTACCGATAAGCTGCCAGCCGTCTGGCGGCTTTTTTTGCTTGTTGCTGTAAGCGCTCTCGGATGTGCTACAATGTGAAAAAAACGGAGGGAATCGCATTGGTCGACTTTACGGAAAAATGGCTGCCAACTTACATCCGCCGCGATCTGGCGGTTTTGTTTTGCGGCATCAATCCCGGGCGCGTCTCGGCGTCGGCAGGCTTCCACTACGCGAACCCGGCGAATTTGTTTTGGCGCGGCCTGTTCGAAGGCGGGCTTACCCCCCGGCAACTGCGCCCGGAAGAAACCGCCCTGCTGCTTGAATACGATTACGGCATTACCGATCTCGTCTCGCGCCCTACCCGCTCGTCGCAGGACCTCACCCGCGACGACTTCGCGACAGGGGCCGAGCAGTTCGTCCAGATGATCCAGACCTATCGCCCGCGCGTCATCTGCTTTAACGGGATTACCGCCTTTCGCCATGCCACGGGCCGGAAGAAGGCGGCTGTCGCTCTCGGCTTGCAGCCGGAAAAAGCATTTGCCACAGATGACTGGGCTGGCAGCTATCTGTTTGTGATCCCGTCCACGAGCGGAGCCAACGCTTCCTTCACGCGCGCAGAAAGAATCGCCAAATTCGCCGAGCTCAGCGCCTTTTTGCGGGAAAAGAACTGGCATCCGCTGCCCTTGCCGCCCGGCTGAGCATTTTTGTGTCAACTGCTGTCTCTCTTGGCGTACTATAATCGTACGATCTTATACGCAAGGGAGGCGCAAACCGGATGGACGACCTCATCCGCAAGATCGAGCAAAAATACGCCCTGACTGTCATCCAGCACGAAAAGCTTAGGGAAACGCCCAAGTCGCTCGTCGTTTTTTTCGATACTTCCATCGGCAAGTTCATCGGCAAAGTATCGTATTTGCCCAAAGAGCGCCAGCATTTTATCCTGAACGCCGAAGCGCACCTGCGCAAACAAGGAATCCTCATCCCCGGTATTCAGCGGACGAAAAACAGCAAACGCTATATTATTTGGAAAGACAACCTGTTCGTCCTCCATCAGTGGCTGTCCTGGCCGAAGCTCGCCTACAACTCGCCGGGCAAGCTGGAGCAGGTCGGCGCTTTGCTCGGGCAGTTTCACAAAAGCTCGCTCGGCTTTACCTCCAAGCACGGCGAACTTTACAACGGCGCCAAAAAATGGTCGGAAGAATACAAAACGGACCTGGCCGCGCTGGAAAAATGGGAGCAACGGCACGCAGACAAGCAGAAGCCGCATTTCTCCACCATCGTCGAGTACCTCCCGTATTTTCGCCAGGCTGGACAGACGGCGCGCAAGCAACTGAATACGTCCGCCTATTTTGCCAAGTGGAAAAAAGCGCCGCTCAGCAAGCACTTCCTCTGCCACGGCGACTTCAACAACGGCAATTTGCTTGTGCGCAACAAACGAATCGCGATCATCGACTGGGAAGATGTCCGCTACGACTTTCCTTCCAAAGACATCAGCCGTGTGCTGTCGCTTGCCATGCGCAAGGAAGGGGCATGGAACAAGCAACTGTTTGCCTACCTGTTGCGCGGCTATTTGCGGGAAAACCCGCTGTCGGCCGAACAGCTTCACCTGCTGTTTGTCGACCTCGCCTTTCCGCATATAATGGAACGCTTTTTGCGCATGAAGCAGTACGAGCAAATGGATGCGGCGCACATCCAGCAATTTTGCACACGCGAATCCTTAAAGACTGCGTACATGCTGGACGAACTAAAAGCCCTCGCGTAAACGACAAAGGCTGTAGCCTGTCTTTTACGCGAGGGCCTGTTGGCATGTCGACAGAGAGTGGGCTTGGCGAGCGAAAGCCGTTACGGCTGCGCCGTTTTGACCAGCGCGCTCTGCTGGCGCACGTAGGCGATCAGCTCCGCTGCCATCTCGTAGTAGTTGAAGGGCGTAATCAGGTAGATGCCGTTGAAATAGCGGACAGCCGTATCGAGCAGCTCTTTCGCAATGGCGATCCCTTCCTGTCTGGCGGCCGGACCCTGCACCTTTTTCATTCGCTCCAGCGCTTCCGCCGAAAGCTTGATGCCCGGCACCTCGTTGTGCAAAAACTCGGCGTTGCGCGAGCTGGTCAACGGCATGATTCCGATAAAGACGGGAATCCCGATGTGCTTGGTCGCCTCGTGCACCTGCCGGATCGATTCGACGTCGTACACCGGCTGAGTCATGATGTAATCGGCCCCGGCCTCGACTTTCTTTTCCAGTCGGGCGACGGCTGCCGCCATGTTGCGGACGTTCGGGTTGAAGGCCGCGCCGACGATAAACTGGGCTTTTTGCTTCAGCGGACGTCCCGAGAACGAGACGCCTTCGTTCAGTTGCTTCACCATGCGGATCAGATCGAAGGAAGTAACGTCAAACACCGAGCTTGCCCCCGGCAAATCGCCGAAGCGCGACGGGTCGCCCGTGATGACGAGAATTTGATCGATGCCGAGCGCGTGCAGCCCCATGAGGTGGGATTGCTGACCGATCAGATTGCGGTCGCGGCAGGCGATGTGCAGCAGCGGGTCGATCCCATGCCTGTTTTTCATCAGCGCGCCGAGCGCCATGTTGCTCATCCGCACAGTGGCGAGCGAATTGTCCGCCAGGGTGATCGCATCCGCCCCGGCCTTGTGCAGTTCGCAGCAACCGTCCAAAAACTGCTCGGCGTCGAGATCGCGCGGCGGATCAAATTCGACGATGATCGTCGTGCCTGTTTTGACCCGCTCGACAATGCTCGGCTTTTCCCGCTCGTGGGTGCTTTGCACGGAAATGTGCGGGCGCTCGACCAGGGCAACGGGCGGATTGACGCGGGCTTTCGGCTGTTGCGAAGCGAGCGCGTCTGCCATCGCCTTCACGTGCGCAGGAGTCGTTCCGCAGCAGCCGCCGATCAGGCGAACTCCCTGGTCCCTCAGGCGCAAGGCGCTTTCGGCAAAGTATTCGGGAGACGACTTGAAGGCGTACTCCCCGTCCGTCATGCCCAGCCTTCCTGCGTTTGGAAACGCCGACAGCAGCGAATCGTCCGGGAAGATCGTCCCTTCAAAAGAGCGCAAAATTTCAGCCGGACCCAAACGGCAGTTCAGGCCGATGATGTCAGCTCCTGCCTTTTTCAACTGCGGAAAAGCGTCTGTCAACGAGTAGCCGTCGCGCGTCCGCCCGACTTCGAGCGTCGCAAGCTGGGCGATGACCGGCACATCTGTCAACGGACGGATGACCTCAATCGCCAGCAATAGCTCCTCCAGATCGAGAAACGTCTCCAAAATCAGCGCGTCTGCGCCTGCGTGCAACAGGGCGATTGCCTGTTCCTCGTACTGGTCGCGATATTCATCCAGTACCTTTTTCTTGACCCGTCCGGCTAAAATCGAGCCGATGCTGCCCGCTACATACGCATCATCCTGTGCCGCCTCGCGAGCGATCGCCACAGCGAGACGGTTGATCCGCGCTACCTTGTGCTCCAGGCCGTAGCGGCTGAGCGCGTCGCGGTTCGCCGAAAACGTATTCGTCTCCAAAAGGCGCGCCCCCGCCTGATAGTACGAGGCATGAACCTCATGCACCACGCGCGGATTGGATAAACACAATTCTTCAAAGCTGACGCCAACCGGGGCACCCAGCGCATGTAGCTGGGTCGCCATGGCTCCGTCTCCGACCAGCAGGTGATCTTGCAAATAGTCCCGTAAGTCTTTCTTGCTCGTCGTCAACTCAATCCCTTCTCTCCCATTTCATTAGACGATCTATACTTCAAACACCGACGGACCCGCGTTAAAGTAGCGCGCTTCCGGGTGGGCAAATACCATCGCGGAGACAGATGCTTCCGGCTCCATCATGAAGCCTTCTGTCAACTGAACGCCGATATCCTCTGGCCGCAGCAGACGGAACAACTGCGCCTGGTCCTCCAGATTCGGGCAAGCCGGATAGCCGAACGACACGCGAATGCCTTGGTAACGGGCACCGAAGCGCTCCAGCATGGTCATCTCCGCCGGATCGGGAATCCCCCAGACGTCGCGCATCATGTGGTGAATCCGCTCGGCGAACGCCTCCGCCAACTCCAGAGCGAGCGCCTGCAAGACGTGCGAGCGCAAATAGTCGCCGCGCTCCTTCAGTTCCGTCGAACGCTCGCGGATACCGCCCCCTGCCGTCACAGTCAAAAAGCCGACGTAATCCATTTCCTTGCTCTCGACCGGGCGCAAGAAATCAGACAGACACAGATGCGGTTCCTCCGGCTGGCGCGGGAACGAGAAGCGCTCCAGCACTTTGCTGTGATCGTTTGGATCGTAGACGATAATATCGTTGCCGTCCGCTTGCGCCGGGAAAAACTGGTACACGCCGTGCGCAGTAATCGTTCCGCGCTGCTTCGCTTCCTTTAATAGTTCCTCGACCACGCCGTACAGCTCCAGCACTTTTTCGTCGCCCGCTTCGAGCAGCTTTTCCACATTGCCGCGCACGCCCAGATGCTTGCCGAGCAGCATGCGCAAGTTCAAGTACGGCTGCAAGTGGCTGATCGGGTATTGGCGCAGCACATGGCGGTCGCAATCCGGCGGCAGGTGGATCGGAACGGTTCTGCTGATGGCCGAACGCGCCGGGAGCGGAGCTTTTTTCTCCTGCACGACAGGCTGTGCAGCAGCGGCAGCAGCCGCTTCGGCCAAATCCTGCTGTTCCGCGATCAGCCGCTCGCGCTCCTCCGGGTTTTGCAGACGGTTGACGAGATCGAGGCCGTCCATCGCGTCTTTGGCGTACAGCACAACCCCGCGGTATTCAGGCGCAATCCGGTTGGAGGTGAACTTGCGGGTCAACGCCGCCCCTCCGACCATCATCGGCACGTCGATTCCCGCCGCACGCAAGTCCTGTGCGGTAATGACCATCTGCTGGGCCGACTTCACCAGCAGCCCGGACAGGCCGATCGCATCCGGCTTCTCTTTGCGGCAGGCGGCAATCAGTTGCTCAGGCGGCACTTTGATCCCCAGGTTCACGACGTTGTAGCCGTTGTTGGCCAAAATGATCTCCACCAGATTTTTGCCGATGTCGTGCACGTCGCCTTTGACGGTCGCCAGCAAAATTTTGCCTTTCGACGCGGAATCGCTCTTTTCCATGAACGGCTCCAAAAACGAGACGGACGCTTTCATGACTTCCGCGCTTTGCAGCACTTCCGCAACGATGAGCTGGTTGCCGTTGAACAGACGGCCGACCTCTTCCATCCCGGCCATCAGCGGACCGTTAATGATTTCCAGCGGCGTGTACTTTTCCAGTGCCAGCTTCAAATCGTCGACCAGGCCGTCCTTCGAGCCTTCCACCACATAGCGGGCCAGCCGCTCTTCCAGCGTCAGCGAGGAAGCTTCCACGCGCACTTCTTTTTTCTTCTGGCGGTAAAACTCCGTAAAGGCTGCCAATGTCTCGTCGTTTGTTTCAAACAGCAGCGCTTCCGCCAGCTTGCGCTCGTCCTCCGGGATCGAAGCGTAGCGCTCCAGCTTCTCCGTATTGACGATGGCAAAATCAAGTCCGGCGAGCGTCGTATGGTACAAAAACACCGCGTTGAGCACTTCGCGTCCCGCTGGCGGCAAACCGAAGGAAACGTTGCTGACGCCAAGAATCGTCTTGCACTGTGGCATCGCTTCTTTAATGAGGCGAATCCCCTCCACCGTCTCCCGCGCGGAGCCGATGTACTGTTCATCTCCCGTCCCTACCGGAAAGACGAGCGGGTCAAAAATGATATCCTGCGGCGGGATGCCGTACTGGTTGACCAATATGTCATAGGAGCGCTTCGCGACCTCAAGCTTTTTCTCGCGGGTGATCGCCATTCCGGCTTCCTCGATCGTCCCGACGACGACGGCCGCCCCGAACTTGCGGATTAGCGGAGCCACTTCTTCAAAGCGCTCCAGTCCGTCCTCCAGGTTGATCGAGTTGAGAATCGCTTTTCCCTGGGAATAACGCAAGCCCAGCTCCATCACTTTCGCGTCTGTCGAGTCGATCATGAGCGGAGCCTTGACCTTTTTCACGACGAACTGCAAAAACTTTTCCATGTCCGCATACTCGTCGCGATCCGGGTCAGCCAGGCAAATGTCGATGACGTGCGCCCCGCGCTTCACCTGGGCGCGGGCGATGTCGGACGCTTCCTCGTACTGCCCTGCTGCGATCAGATCGCGGAATTTTTTCGAGCCGATGACGTTCGTGCGCTCCCCGACCAGAAGCGGGCGATTGTCGTCCTCGACGTAGACGACCTCGATGCCGGATACGGCACTGACCGCCTGCTCTGTTGCCTGGCGCGGCTTGCAGTCTTTGAGCGCCTCCGCCATTGCCCGGATGTGGTCAGGCGTCGTTCCGCAGCAGCCGCCTGCCACGTTCAGCCAGCCTTGCTCGGCAAAAGCGCGCATTTTCGCAGCAAGTCCTTGCGGCGTCTCGTGGTAGTGCCCGTTTTCGTCCGGCAGCCCGGCGTTTGGATAGCAGCTTACCCCACATTGGGCCAAGCCGGACAACGTGCGCAGATGGTCGCGCATAAATTCCGGCCCTGTCGCACAGTTCAGGCCGATCGTCACGGGCTTCAGGTGCTCAAGCGAGATGTAGAACGCTTCAATGTTTTGCCCCGCCAAAGTCGTACCCATCGGCTCGATCGTTCCGGACAGCATCACCGGCAGTTCTACGTTCAGTTCTTCAAACGCCTGGCGAATGCCGATCCCGCCTGCCTTGACGTTCAGCGTATCCTGCGACGTCTCCAGCAACAGGACGTCCACCCCGCCGATAATCAACCCTTTTGCCTGGCGGTAGTACGACTCCACCAGTTCCTCGAAAGTGACGCCGCCTGTCAGTGCCAGCGTTTTCGTCGTCGGCCCCATCGCCCCCGCCACGTAGCGCGGCCATTCGGCTGTGGAGTAGGCATCGACTGCTTCCTTCGCCAGACGGGCAGCGGCGATATTGATTTCCAGGTCCTTGTCCGCGACATCGTATTCGGCCAACACGACCGAAGTCGCCCCGAATGTATTGGTCTCCACGATGTCCGCTCCCGCTTCCAAATATTTTTCATGGATGGAGCGAATCACATCGGGCCTGGTCAAATTCAGCAGCTCGTTGCAGCCGTCGTACGCTTCGCCGCCAAAATCATCGGCGGTCAGGTTCGCCTGCTGCAGCATGGTGCCCATCGCACCGTCCAGAATCAGAATTTTCCGGGAAAGCTGTTCGCGAAAAGTGGGTTTCATTGACGTGCTCCTTTTCTCCCTTGCGTCGGTTTATTCTCAGCCGTTTTTTGCATCAAAAAATCCTCTTCTTTGAAAGAAGAGGATTTGTCCGCGGATACACTTGCGCCTGAACCATCCTCTCATCTTTCAAAGCACGTAGCTTTGCTGGAATTGGCACCGGATTTTAACCGGTTGCCGAGGCTTCATCAGGCCAGTCCCTCTGCCTCTCTTGATAAGAGTTGTTACTATGCTATTCATTTTTTGCTTTCAGGTTTGATGTTTGAAAGTATCTTAACACCGCGAAAAGTCTTCGTCAATTGAGAATTTGTCTATTCTTTACACTCTTCCCGCTCTTCTGCGCCCATTTTTGCGCATACCGGGCATTCGCCCACGCCAATCTGTGCGTTCGTGTATAGACTGTAGCATAACGGAAAGGAGGGGGAACAAACGTGAGTACATCTTACTGCGGACACGGCATCTTTGGAGACAGCTTCGCATTGGTGCTCGTACTGTTTATCCTGCTGGTCATTGTCGGGTGTTCGAACGACGACTGCTAAGTAAATGACAGGAAGAGGCTATCCCCCTTGCCTTGGCTTGAAGGGATAGCCTCTTTTTTCATGTCATGGACAGTGCGATCGCAGCCAGACCGCCTGCCGTAAAAGGCGACGCGCTCACGCTTGTCCACCTGGACGGTCAGGACGTCATACGGGACAGGCTTGCCGTTTTCCATCCGCTGGTCGCTGACGTTCATCCACGTTCCGTTGCGCCAATGCTCATCCGCATAAACCTCTGTCGCCTGGCGCTCGTAAACGTCGGCTTCTTCCCCCACCATCGTTTTCCAAAAGGCTTGCGCGACTTTTTCTGCTGCCGCAGGCGCGACCGTTGCCTTCTCGCCGCCATTGATCCAGCTACGGGCTTTTTGTGAGAAGCATCGTTAGTTAACTTTTTTCAACAGGATGGCACTTGACCGCTCTGCCTTCATTGTCAGAGCGAAACGCTTTTGCTATCATGAGGCTACCCAAACCGATGAAAGGAACGATCGACAATGGACGCTCTGCTCGCGCGTGAAAAGGACGAATTTCTGTCCTGTATAGAAACGATAAAAGAACTGGAAAGCTCCGAATTTGAAAGCTACTCCATCGTAAAGCATACCGAAACAGGAGAACATTATTTGCGCTACTTTTTGTCCCATATCAACCTGTCGGAAGGGGGCCGCAGGGACAACTACGATCACTTCCTGCCGATTGACTCCGATGACGTCCTGGGACTGATGTTCGGCGAGCAGCCGTACCGCTTCCCGGAAAACTGGCGCTCCCCCTACCTGCGCAGCGGCAACGACAATCGGCTCATTCCGTTTGATCCATCCGAAAACTACGATCTGGACGAGGAGGCGGCGGCCGAGCTGGCGATGGTGGAGCAACTGGAGCTTTACAAGCAGCAGTGGATGAACGCGGAAACTATGAGCGCGGAAGAAAAAGAAAAGCTGACGAAGCAATATTTCGCCGAGCTCGACAAGATTTTGAAAAAAGCCGAAGAGTAAGTTGCATCCTGGCACCAAAAACGGCTATAATGCTAGAGAAACAAGCGAATCGTTGATGAGGAAAGTACTCCTGGAATGAGGCTGTAGCGAGTCGGGGATGGTGGAAGCCCGATGCCGAACCACGCGAGGAAGCGCCCCTCGGAGATGCGGCCTGAACATCCGGCGAAGCAAATCGCGCCCGGATCGCGTAGGGTTTTGCCGGGTCTGCCCGTTACAGCAGCACAAAGCGGTTTTTGCCTGATGCACGCATGCAGGCGAAAACAACAAGAGTGGCACCGCGGGAGCACAACCTCTCGTCTCTTTTATCCAGGAGACGCGGAGGTTTTTTTGTTTTCTTTTGCGTCCCTTAAGCTTTTTCCCATTTTGAAAGGAGAATCACAATGAGCTACAAGCACCAAGTCGCGGAAAAAATCGCCGCTGCCCTCACCTCTCTCGGTGTGGACACCTTCCCAACAGAAACAGTTTACGGCATGCTGGAAACGCCGCCAAACCCTGCGATGGGAGATATCGCCTTCCCTTGCTTCCAGCTCGCAAAAGCGCTCCGCAAAGCGCCACCGATGATCGCCACAGAGCTTGCCGAAAAAATCGAAGGAGCGCCACTGCGCTCTGCCCAAGCGGTCGGCCCTTACGTCAACCTGTTTCTCGATCAGGAAAATGTGGCGGCGCAAGTGATCGGAACGATCCTTGAGCAAGGCAGCGCCTACGGCAGCAGCCAGGTAGGCCAGGGCCGCAAAGTGCCAATCGACCTGTCCTCGCCGAACATCGCCAAGCCGTTTTCCATGGGCCATCTGCGCTCTACCGTGATCGGAAACGCGATTGCGAACATCATGGAAAAACGCGGTTACCAGCCTGTGCGCATCAACCATTTGGGCGACTGGGGCACGCAGTTCGGCAAACTGATCGTCGCCTACCGTCTGTGGGGAGACGAGGAAAAAGTAAAAGCCGAGCCAATCAAGGAGCTGCTCAGCCTGTACGTGCGCTTCCACGAAGAAGCGGAAAAAGACCCGACTCTGGAAGACCAGGGCCGCGAATGGTTCAAAAAGCTGGAGGACGGCGACGCAGAAGCACAGCATCTGTGGAAATGGTTCCGCGACGAATCGCTCAAGGAGTTCATGAAAATTTACGAGTTGATGAACGTCTCCTTCGACTCCACGCACGGCGAAGCTTTCTACAACGACAAGATGGATCGCGTCGTCACCTTGCTGGAAGAAAAAGGACTGCTGACCGAATCGGACGGCGCCTTGGTCGTCAACCTCGACGAGTACAACATGCCGCCGTGCCTGATTAAAAAATCGGACGGTGCGACGCTGTACGCGACGCGCGATCTGGCTGCCGCCCTGTACCGCCACGAGACGTACGACTTCGCCAAAGCGCTCTACGTCGTCGGAAACGAGCAGCGTCTCCACTTCCAGCAACTGTACAAGGTACTGGAAAAAATGGGCTACGCCTGGTCCGCCGACATGCACCACATCCCGTTCGGCATGATGCTCAAGGACGGCAAGAAAATGTCCACCCGCAAAGGAAAAGTCGTTTTGCTGGAGGAAGTATTGGCACAAGCGATTGCCGACGTGCAAAAAGTGATCGAGGAGAAAAACCCGACGCTCGCGAACAAGGAAGAAGTTGCCCGCCAGGTTGGGGTCGGCGCTGTCATTTTCCACGACCTGAAAAACTACCGCCTGAACGACATCAACTTCTCCTGGGAAGAAATGCTCACCTTCGAGGGCGAAACCGGACCTTACGTGCAATACACGCACGCCCGCGCCTGCTCGCTTCTGCGCAAAGGCAACTACCAGCCGCAAACGGCGGCGAGCCTCGTACCAGGCGCTTTGGACAGCAAGGAAGCATGGGCGGTCATCACCTTGCTGAACGGCTTCCCTGAGGTGATCGAACGGGCCAGCGACAACTTCGACCCGTCGCAAATCGGCAAGTACGTCATCGACCTCGCGCAGTCGTTCAACAAATTCTACGCCAACGTCCGCATTCTCGCGGAAGAAGAAGACGTGAAAGCTTCCCGCCTCCAGCTCGTAGCAGCGGTGGTGGCGGTGCTGAAAGAAGGGCTGCGCCTGCTCGGACTGGCAGCGCCAGAGGAAATGTAGGAAGCGCCGTTCTTTGACGCATGATCTGACCCAAAAGCCGGAAGCCTGCCTTGGCAAAAGGTGGCCCCGGCTTTTGCTTTTGGATGAAAAGCGCCTCGCGGGTAGTTGACTCATTTGTTTCGTGCCCTTTTTTCCAGCCTGTGCCATAATAGGAGAGGAAAGCAAGAAGGATGTGGCAAATACGGGCAACGGGCAGATTCCTTCCGTTTGACACCCCGGCTTAAGATAGCGGCTCCCCCGCAGGAACGCCTTGGCTCCACTCGGCAACAAACACATCCCGCTGTTCACACCTGGTCGCAAACAGGCGACCTGCCACAGAAAGCGAGACGGTAAACGATGAAAAAATTTCTTTTGCTCGCCACAAGCTTGCTGCTCGTGCTGAGCGTATTGACAGCCTTCGAGGCGAAGGCGGCAAGCGCACTGCCATCGTCTATGAACAAGCATGTCGTTCCCGTATCGAAAATGGAGCTGCCCCAAAAAACGGTTATCGGCTTTGGCGAAGCGACCCACGGCAACAAACAATTTACGACGCTCAAGCTGGACGTGTTTCGGCAACTGGTAGAAAAGCACGGCTACCGCGCCTTCGCCATCGAAGGCGACTTCGGCGGCGGCCAGAAGGTCGACGCCTACATATCCGGCGGAAGCGGGACAGCGCAAGAGGCGGCAAAAGCGCTCGGCTTTGCGATCTACAACACCGAGGAGATGGCAGCGCTGTTGTCCTGGATGCGCGCGTACAACGAACAGCGCGCTGACCGCGACCGCATCCGCTTTTACGGCTTTGACATGCAGCGCTACGACCAGAACAAACAAGCGCTGTTCGCCTATTTGCAAAAAGTCGATCCGCCCCTCGCCGCAACCTATGAAAAAGCTTTAGCAGCTTTGACCGATCAAACGCTGTCCGAACAACAGCCGGCCAAGGAAGGGCTTCCCCACATCCAGAGCTTGCTCGGCCGGATGAAAGCAAACAAAGCCGCCTACACCGCCAAAAGCTCCGAAAAAGACTACGAGCTGGCGTTAGCCTTTGCCGAGTCGATCAGACAAAACGCGATCCTGCACGGAACGAACGTCAACTACGGCAGCGCCCGCGATCGCTACATGGCGGAGCGCGTCATGTGGATTCTCGCGTTGGAAAAGAAACATTACGGTCGCGAGCGCCTGTTCATTACCGGACACAACGGGCACATTGAAAAGACGTCCACGACCACGGGCGTTGCAACCTGCATGGGGGCGTATTTGGCGAAAGCGCTCGGCGACCAGTATTACGCAATCGGCAGCGAATTTTATGAAAGCGCCTTTCTGGCCAAGGACGCCACTACCGACGAACGCAAGCTGTTTGCTGTCAAAAACGCCGGGGATCACCGCCTCGCCGTGCTGTTCGCGCGCACCAACCTGCCGGACGGCTTCCTGGACTTCGCCAAAACGCGGCAGGATGCCGATTTTTACGCCTATGTGAATCGTCCGCAGCCGATCAGCGCCATCGGCGACGTGTTTAGCGGCTGGTACGCGAGCATCGAGAACATGTACACGCTGCAAATGGTCCCGGCAAAAGCGTTTGATGCGCTCGTGTTCGTGCGGACGGCGACTCCTTCTGTCATGCTCGCGGACTGACGGCGTGCGAACGAAAACGTGCACCGGAACCATCCGCCTGCTTTCCGGTCGCTTGTGCGCAAAGCGCAAATGGCTCCGCTCCGCCCCAAGACGTCGCCCCGGATCACCAGCAAAAGAAAGCCCCGCCAGACCGCCACGAGCCGAGATCGACGTGGCCCTCTGACGGGGCTTTTCCTGTGCTGTTCTTTGTCCGCCGAAAAGCTTACGAGGACAGCGTCAAGTTTTCATAAATGACAGACAGGCCCATTCCCCCTGCCATGCAAAGCGTCACCATGCCGTACTTGACGCGGCTGCGCACCATTTCGTTCATCAGGCTGACGGTCAGCTTCGCGCCGGTGGCACCGACCGGGTGGCCGAGCGCGATCGCGCCGCCGTTGACATTCACCTTGGCCGGGTCCAGCTCCAGCCCTTTCATCACCGCCAACGCTTGCGCGGCAAACGCCTCGTTCAGCTCGATCAGCCCGATGTCGTCCAGCGTCAGCCCTGCTTTTTGCAGCGCTTTTTGGGTGGCCGGCACAGGCCCGATCCCCATCACGCCCGGCTCGACTCCCGCGCTGGCAAACGCCTTGATTTTGACCAGCGGCATAAGCCCCGCTTCCTCCGCTTTTTCGCGAGACATCATCAACACTGCGGCTGCGCCGTCATTCATCGGACACGCATTGCCTGCCGTGATCGTTCCGTCTTTTTGGAATACGCTTTTCAGCTTCGCCAAGTCTTCGAGGCTAATCTCGTGGCGGACCGACTCGTCCTGATCGAACACCCGCACTCCTTTGCGCTCATGGATGGCAATCGGCACGATCTCGCTGGCAAACTTGCCTGCGGCTATGGCAGTCGCCGCCTTTTTGTGGCTGTCGTAGGCGAAGCGGTCCTGTTCCTCGCGGGAAATACCGTACTGCTGCGCAAGCCGTTCAGCCGTGTTGCCCATGTGCTCGCCTTCCAAGGAACAGATCAAGCCGTCAGACAAAAGCGCATCTTCCATCGTCAAGTTGCCGAACTTGCTGCCCCAGCGGTTTTTCATCAAATACGGCACGTTGCTCATGCTCTCCACGCCACCCGCAACCACCACGTCCTCTTGCCCGGCCATGATCGCAAAAGCGCCGCTGCCAATCGCTTTCAAGCCCGAGCCGCACGCCTTGATGATGATGTGCCCGTACACATGGCGGGGAAATCCGGCCAACTGCGAGCTGATGCGCGCCGCGTTCAGCCCGCCTCCGTGCACGTAGCCGTTGCCGAAAATCACTTCGTTCACTTCCTGCTTGGGAAAAGCCGCCTTTTCCATCAGCCCTTCCAGCACTTGCCGTCCCAGCTCCGTTGCCGGGACGTCGCGCAAGCTTTTGCCGAATGCGCCGACCGCGCTGCGCACGCCGGCGACAATGACTACCTCTCTCATCGTTACGCTCCCTTTCGTTTTGCCCTCGTTACAAGACCCGGTTCAAAAATTCGCGCGTCCGCTCTTCCTGCGGATTGTTGAACATTTCTGCCGGGCGGGCCATCTCCACGATCTTGCCCTGGTTCATGAACGCGACCCAGTCCGCCACTTCTTTGGCGAAGCCCATTTCATGCGTCACAATAATCATCGTCATCCCGTCCTGGGCGAGCTGCTTCATCGTCTCCAGCACTTCGCCGACCAGCTCCGGGTCGAGCGCGGAGGTCGGTTCGTCGAACAGCATGATCTCCGGCTTCATCGCCAGCGAACGGGCGATCGCTACCCGCTGTTTTTGTCCGCCTGACAGCGAGGATGGATAGACGTTTGCTTTTTCGGACAAGCCTACCTTCTGCAACAGTTGCAGCGCTTCCTGCCTCGTTTGCTCCTTGTCCGCCCTTTTCGCGATCAGCGGCGCTTCCATGATGTTTTCCAAAACCGTTTTGTGCGGGAACAGATTAAAGTGCTGGAACACCATGCCGACCTTTTGCCGCACCTTCGTCAAATCGTCCTTTTTCGGATCGATGCTCTTGCCTTCGATGAAAATCTCGCCGCCGTCCTTGATCTCCAAAAAATTGATGCAGCGAATCAGCGTGCTTTTTCCCGAGCCGCTCGCCCCGATCAGCACGACGACTTCGCCCTTTTTCACCTGTAGCGTCACGTCTTTCAGCACCTCCACGGCGCCGAAGCTTTTTTTCAAATTTTGCACGCGGATCATGACTTGCTTGTCTTCCATCGTTCTCCCTCCCCTCTTCTATACGTCACCTTTGGCCAACCGCTTTTCCATCACATGGACGATATACGTAAAGATCATGACAATCACCAAATAGTACAGGGCCACGATCAAAAAGTACGTCATCTCATCAAAGGTTTCCGCAGACAGGCGGCGCGCCAGCGAGAACAGCTCATCCATCGCGATGAAAGCAGCCAGCGACGACTCCTTCAGCGACAAAATAAACTGGTTGCCGAGCGGCGGAATGGAGCGCTTCATCGCCTGCGGCAAAATGATCCGGCGCATCGTCTGGCCGGTAGACATCCCGAGCGACAAGCCTGCCTCCATCTGTCCCTTGTCGATCGACTGGATGGACCCGCGGAAAATTTCCGCGATGTACGCCCCGCTGTGGATCGCCAAGGCCAAAGCCGCTGACCAAAATTGACCGAGATCAATCACCTTGTAAAAACCGAAATAGAGGACAAAAATTTGCACGATCAAAGGCGTTCCGCGAATGACCATAATATAGACGTTGGCAACAATTTGCCCGAGCTTGAACTTGGAGACCTTCAACAGGGCGACGAACAGCCCGATGATCGACCCTGCGATGACGGAAGCGATCGTCAGCTCAAACGTCAAGAGCAGCGGCTTCCAAAAAAACGGCAATGTGCGGAAAAACTCTTCTGTCAAATGGGCAATACTGGGCACTCGATGCCACCCCTCGCTGATAAAATGTCCCTGTCACCCGCCGCTTTCCTTGTGCGGATGACAGGCGGCCTTACACAAACGTCAACCTTATTCGTTCTTGCTGATGTCGCGATTGAAGTACTTTTCGCTCAGCTTCAGATACGTGCCGTCTTCGTGCATTTGGTTCAGCACCTCGTTGATTTTGTTCAACAGCTCGCTGTTGCCTTTGCGCACGGCGATTCCGTGTTGAACCTCGGACAACGGCGCGCCGCTTTTCTTGATTTTCAAGCCTTGGGCAATCGCGATCTCGCCGACCACACTGTCCGTAATGACCACGTCATGCTTGCCTTGCTCCAGCGCGCGCAGGGCCGTGACGTCGCTGTCGTACGTCTTGATGTTGTCGGTGTACTCCCGCGCCATTTTTTCATGCGTAGTGCCCAAGGCGACTGCGACTTCCTTGCCCTTCAGCTCTTCCAGCGTAGAAGTCGTGCCGTCGGGACGAGTGAACAGTTGGCCGCCGGACAAGTAGTACGGATCGGCGAAATCAATTTGCTGCTTGCGCTCTTCCGTAATCGCGTGACTGGCAATTGCCGCATCGTAGCGCCCTTCCTTGACCCCCGCGATAATCCCGGAAAACGGCGAGGTGACGGGCTTTGGCTGCAAATTCAGCCGTTTGGCGATCTCGTTGCCGATTTCGATGTCAAACCCGGTAAGCTGCCCATCCTTGAAATAGCTGAACGGCTGGTACTCGCCGGAAGCGGCAAAGACGAACACGCCTGCCTCCTTCGTCATCGCGGACGCATTTCCGCTGGCTGCGCCTGCCTGTCCCCCGCCATCGTTCGTCGAAGCCCCCTGGCTACATCCTGCTACGAGAAGCGACAGCGAGAACAATACGCCTGCAACGGCTTTGAGTGATTTTTTCATGTTGGTAAGCCCCCTTATCTTTGTGCGGAAAAATTTTTCATTACTCCACCATTTGCAAATGTTCTGAAATCAACAACGGCGCTCCGGTATGGTAAATGACATCCTGCAAGGAGTACGGATACATGACCTCTGTCAGCATCAGCCCCTGCGGCGTGACCTCGATAACCGCCCGCTCTGTGACGATCAGGTCGACACAGCGCTTCGCGGTCAGTGGAAACGTACACTCCCTGCGGATTTTCGGCTCGCCTGTCCGCGTCACATGGCTCATCAGGACGATCACCTTTTTGGCGTAATAGGCCAGCTCGGCTCCACCGCCGATGCCATGAACGCGCGAGCCAGGGACGATCCAGTTCGCCAAATCTCCCCTGCGATTGACCTGCAAGGCCCCGATAAAAGCGACATCGAGCTTCTTGCGCCGAATCATGCCGTAGGCAATCGTGCTGTCGAAGTAAGAAGCGCCCGGAACTACGGTAACGGGCGCTCCCCCCGCATTGGAGATATGCTGGTCTTCTTCGCCCTTGATTGGCGTGGGGCCTACCCCGAGAATGCCGTTCACGGAATGAAACATCACGTGCCATTCGTGCGGGATAAAGTCCGCGACCAGCTCCGGTATCCCGATCCCCAGATTGACAGCCATCCCCGGTTCGATTTCCTTGGCGGCGCGCCGCGCGATCATGTTTCGCTGATCCATCGTCAGTCGCATCAGCCGTTCCCCCCGCCGCTGCGATTCACCATGTAATCGACAAAAATGCCGGGTGTCACGATTTTTTCCGGGTCCAGCTCTCCTGCCGGAACGATCTCCTCCACTTCGGCAATGGTGATGTCAGCAGCCATCGCCACCAGCGGATTCAAGTTTCTCGCCGACTTGTCGTAGATGAGATTGCCGTACGTGTCCGCCTGTTTCGCATAGACGATGCCTACATCGGCCGTCAGCGCCGGTTCCATCCAGCACGGCTTCCCCCCAAAAACCACCGCTTCCCCTCCTTCTGTCGCTTCTCCCCACATTTGCGCATCGACAACAATGCCGGGAATGCCTACGCCCCCTGCGCGAATTTTTTCCGCAAAAATTCCTTGGGGACAAAACGTGACCTGGAGCCGTCCGTCCATCATCTGTTGACCAGCTTCCGGATTGGAGCCGATATGCGTCGTCATCAGCTTCCTCACCCGCCCGTGGCTAATCAGCTTGCCGATCCCGACCTGCGGATACCCCGCGTCGATTCCGATCAAGGTCAGGTCGCGCACCCCTTTTTCCAAAATCGTGTCGATCAAAAGAGCCGGGGAGCCGATCGTTCCGAAACCGCCGTACATCAGCCGGACACCGTCTCGTACACATTCCGTCGCTTGTTCGCGCGTCACCAGTTTCGCTAGCATCGCATGCCATTCCTTATCTCTCTTGTTTATTGAGCAAAGTCGCTTACGTCCTGCTAACAGTAGCAAGTCCTGTGCCAACACCCAAAAAGCTGGATGGTAGCGAAAATTGCCGAAACTACGTCTTTTCTGACGAATCGAAGTAGAATCACTTTTGAGTCGAAAGGGAGAGAAACGCACTCTTTTCAGGTGAATCGAAATCGACTCGCGTTTTTTCAAATCCGACTCACTATACAATCGGCAGTCACTTCCTGTACAATCAGGTCAAAAATGGGGGGAGCGTATCAAGCGTGGAAAAAGATGCGGAGATTTTGGCCTTGTCGTCTGTAGATCGGTTCATCGACATATTGAACTCGCTTGCGGACGGCATTTTTATATCGGATGCGCAAGGAACCACACTGTGGCTGAACAAGGCGAGCGAAAACTTGTGCGGCATCCCGAAAGCCGAGCTGATTGGGCAAAACGTGACCGATCTGGAGGAAATGGGCATTTTCAGTCCTTCCGTGACCCGGCTTGTCCTGGAATCGGGCAAGCCGACGACGACCATCCAGCTTGTGAACAGCAAAGGAAAATTTCTCGTGACAGGCCATATTATCCCGGACGAAGACGGAAAGCCGGAGCTGATCGTCGCCCACTCCCGGGACATTACGGAGGCGGCACGGGCCAGCTCGCAGTTGGAGGAAACCGTCGCGCTATTGAAGCGCTACAGCGAGGAACTGCAGCTCATGAAGCGGGAAGCGAACCAAAGCTCGTCGCAGACGCTGATCGGCAACAGCCGCTCGTATTTGGCGCTCATGGAACTGATAAAAAAAGTCGCGCTGGTCGACACGACTGTGCTCATCACGGGCGAAACCGGGGTGGGCAAAAGCCATCTCGCCGAGCAAATCCACCAGCTTAGCGAGCGAAGCGCAGGGCCGTTCGTGCATGTAAACTGTAGCGCCATCCCCGAAACGTTGATCGAATCGGAGCTGTTCGGCTATCACAAAGGGGCGTTTACCGGGGCGAACCACTCGGGGAAAATCGGGCTGGTCAAAATGGCGGACAAAGGGACGCTGTTCCTCGACGAAATCAGCGAGCTGCCCTACCATTTGCAGTCGAAGCTGCTGTTGCTTTTGCAAAACAAGACGTTCATGCCGATCGGCGGCACCAAAACTTACACGGCGGACATCCGCATCATCGCCGCGACCAACACCAACCTGCAGGAGCTGGTGCGCCAAGGGAAGTTCCGGCACGACCTGTACTATCGGCTCAACATTTTGCCGATCAACGTCCCGCCCTTGCGCGAGCGCAAAGACGACATTTTCCCGTTGTTGCACCACAATTTGCAAAAATTCAACGCCAAGCACCACCAAAAACGCCGTTTCACATCTGACGTGCTGGACGTGTTGCACCAGTATGACTGGCCAGGCAATGTGCGGGAGCTGGAAAATTTGGTCGAGCGCATCGTCATCACGTCCAAGTTCGACGAGATTTCCGCCACCGATTTGCCGGAGGAACTGCGCAGCATTCGCGAGCTGGAGGACGGCATCCTCACGCTCGGCTCCCTTTCCTTGACGGAGCGGATGGAAAAAATCGAGGTCGAATTTATCATGCAGGCGCTGCGCATCCACAAAACGACGCGCAAGACCGCGGCGGCGCTCGGCATCACCCAATCGCTTCTGATGCGGCGGATCAAAAAGTACGACATTCAGCTTGAGGACGAGACGGCCGAATGATCTCGGTACTTGCCGCTCCCAGCCTTCGCCTGTTCCTCGTCACGAGCGACTACATCCTGCGATTTTTTGCGCGAAAAAAAAGGAGCGCTACCACTCGCAGCGCTCCTTTCCCTGTTCTTGTCCGACTATTCCTCGACCTTTTTTGGCGCCTTGCCAAACCAGGTCTTCGCTATCAGCTCGACGACTTGCTTCGGCAGCGATTGCGGCGGCTGCACTTCCTGGCCTGACGCGTCGACGCTGCGATACAGCAGCGCTGTGTCGTCTGCCGGATCTGACTTCGTTTGCAAAGTCCACTCGCCGATTTGCCCGGCGTTGGTCCATTCCTCGATCATGAGCTGGTATTCGCCCGGTGCCAGCTCAATGTAGTCGTCCTCTGTCACATCAATGACAGCGTAGCCGTCGTGCTCGATTTCGGCATCGTATGTATTCCCGTTGGCTGCTTCGTAAAGAGCCAGCTCTTCCGGGTTGTTCAAATTCTCTTTCAGCGTCGCAAAATCGTGAATCGTCACTTTGATCCGTTTTGCCATTGGTACCCCTCCCTCGTTGACAACATCCTCTCACACTGTACCACAATCCGGTCAAGCCTGCCAATTGTTCGCCAGACGCCGGACGTGCCTGATTTCTTCGCGATGCCCCCCGCTTGACCCTCGCGCTGTCTCCAATACAATCGGCAAGCCTTGAAGCTGCGGCGTGCGCAACAGCTCGGCAAAAGCATTGTCCCCGATCATCCCTTGTCCGATGCGCGCATGCCGATCCCGAAACGAGCCGCTCGGGTAAACCGAATCGTTCAAATGCACGGCGGACAAATACGGCAAATAGTCCAGTTCTTCCATACGCTGTATGACCGCGCCCCAATTTTTCCCGTCCCACAGCCCGCTGGCAAACGCGTGGCACGTATCGAAGCAAAACCCGACCTTCTGCGGCTCGGCAAGCAGTTGCCGCACCTGTGCCAGCTCCTCCAGCGTCGTGCCCATCCGGTTGCCCTGTCCGGCGTTGTTTTCGATCAGCAGCTTGGCCTGTCCGGCCCAGCCGTCCACGATTCGATTCGTCAGCAAAATCATCCGCTTGTAGCCGGCAAGCACGTCCGTCCCTTTGTACTGCCCGAAGTGGACAACTACGCCAAGCGCTCCGCACGCCTCGGCAATCTCCAGATCGTTGCGCACCGATTGCACCGTCACCAGAGCCAGCTCGTCGTCTTCCACGCACAAGTTGACCGGATAAGCCGTATGGGCAATCGACGCCAAGCCGTGTTCCTCGCAAAAAGCGCGGCAAGCTGCCGCATCGGCCGGATCAAACTGCTTGACCCCCAGGCTGCGCGGGTTTTTCGGGAAAAACTGATAAGAGGCGGCTCCTTCCCGCAGAGCGGTTCGCGCCGCCTCTGCATAGCCGTGGCGGATGCTGATGTGACACCCGATTTTCATGCGTTCCTCGCCCCCTCACTCGCTTTCCCCATTTTTCCCCTGGCCGTCCATTCTCAATCGCCTTGCGGGAAAGCACTTGCGCTTCTTTCTCCCATCCGGTAGACCGAAATTAAACCGAACGTTCAGTCTATAAAAAGGAGCCTTGCCTTTCATGTCCAAACGTCGCCTTGATGGGGAGAAAACCAAACAACATAACGTCGAGAAAGCAACCGAGCTGTTTTCCCAAAAGGGCTACTTCGCCACATCGATCGAAGACATCTGCCAAGCGACCGGAGCGAGCAAAGGGAGCCTTTACTACCATTTCAAAAACAAGGAGCAGCTTTTTTTGCACCTGCTGGAAAAGCAGTATAACGAGTGGACAGAGCTGTGGAAGGAAAAAGAGAAGCAGTACGCCACTTCGGTGGAAAAGCTGTACGCCTTGGCCGCTTTTCTGCTCGAAGACTTTTTGTCCCACCCGTTGAAACGAGCCGGAGAAGAGTTTTCCGGCAGCCAGCTCGCCGATCCGCTCATTATGGACCAGGTGCTTGCGATGCTCAGCTCCTCCTACATGCTGTACACGTCGATTTTTCAGGAAGGAATGGCGCGCGGAGAATTTGCCGAGGCCGATCCGGAAGAGCTGGCGATGATCCTCGAAGGGTTTGTCAACGGCCTTATCAATGTCGGCTTCAAAATGGAGGAGGAGCGCCTTCATGCCTTGATGAAGCGGGGGATTGATGTTTTGCTGCATGGTATTGTCGCCAGGTAGCTTTTTTTTTCGAAAGTTTATAGACCGAACGTTCGGTTTAATTAATCGCAGGAGTGTGCAAAATGAAGCCACTAATGGGGAAATCGCGTCTTTCTCACCGTCTTTGTCTCCGATACGCTGGAAAACGTCGGGATTTGGATACGCAACATGGCTTTGCTTTATTACGTGATGGAGACGAGCGGAAACAATCCGGTTGCCGTCTTCGCTCTCTCCATCGTCGTCGAGGCGCTCTCTGTCTGGCTGATCGTCACCGCTGCCATGCGTTTTTTCACCGGAGTGGGGCTTGCTTTTCTGGAAATTGTGATCGGAATGCGGATGATTACGCTTGTCGAAGAAGCGTACGTCGGCCGGGTAAACGGGACGATTGCGCCGCTGCTCGTCGGGCTGATGATGCTCGGTTCGTTTGTGGCCGGGCCACTGATGCAGTTGACCGCGCTGATTTATGTCTTCGTCATCGCAGGCGCGGTCGTGCTCGTTGCCGCCTGGGGAAGCTCCCGCATCAACTGGGCGTCCGGCGCTGAGCGTGCCCTGGAGCATTAGAAAACTTGGCTGCGCCAAGCCATTGGCACAGCCTTCGTTGCACTTTCCGCTGGATAAAATCTTATCCAACCTTATCTGCACAAAAAAGCTGCCCGGAGTCCGGACAGCTTGCCTGTTCACGAATGAGCCTATGATTTGACGATCAACAGCGGCGTTTTGGTGCGATGAATCGTTTTGAAGGTCACGCTGCCGAGAAGAGTGCCCGCGATGCCGCCAAGCCCGTGGTGACCGAGCACGATCAGACCTGCTTGCTCCTCTTCGGCGGTCTGGCGAATCACTGTCGCCGGATCGCCAATTACTACCTTGCTCTCGTAAGGAATTTGCGCCGCTTCCAGCACTTCTTCGCAAGTGCGCACGGTTTCTTTTCCCCAGTTTTCCAGCGTCGCTGTGTCTTCCCAGCCTACGCCGTACACTCCGGCATAAGCGACAGGAGGCGTCACGACACTGAGCAGCAGGTAGGAAACGCCCGGAATGTCCTGGCTCAAGGCAATCGCTTTTTGCGCTGCGTTTTTCGCCTGCTCCGAGCCGTCGACGGCGATCAGCACTTTTTGCCAAGGGAAGCGGCTGGCATCGGTCTCCTCGGAAATGAGGAAGACAGGAAGCTGGGCGTCGTGAATCGTCGGGTAGCTGACGCTTTGCAGCAGGAATCCGGTGATCCGGCCGTATCCGTGCGTCCCCATGACGATTGCGGCGTACTCGCCTTTTGTCGCGTGCTTGGCGATCACTTCATGCGGCTCGCCGAACTCGATTTCCAATTCGTAAGTGACTCCTGCCTCTTCGACAATCGTGAGGAACTTTTTCAAGTCTTCTCTCGCTTCATCCAATTGGAAATCTTCCACGCTTTTTTGCCCGAGCTTGCGGACGACGTTGCGCGATGGAAACGGAGGGATGGCATGAAGCAGAGTCAGTTCATGCTTATCTTTGGCGTACGCAAGAGCAAAGCGAACCGCCTGAATAGACTGTGCAGAGAAATCTACTGGTACTAGAATACGGGACATAAGGACACGTCCTTTCCTCTTTCATCGTCGCAAAAAGTCGATTTTTGAGACTTTTTGCCTGTTTTCATTGTAGACTGACACCCTCATTATGTATGTAGGGGAATTCCCTGATCTTGGCATCGAAAAAACCCTTAGGTCTAGTTTCTCTCTCTATTCTAGTACTCCTGTAATAAAAATGGTGGGCTCTGCGCCGAGATCAATATCGCAAATCTCGTGATCTTCTGCCATCCGCCTATTCGCCTGCTGCTCCCGCCTGATGACCCGCACGACCGGACGGGCTGGCAGGCCGCGGTTTTGGTCGATCACGACGCCGACTTCGCCTGTGCTCAGCTTGAGCGACGTGCCGATCGGGTACAGCGCGATCGAGCGCAGGAAGTGGATGACCATTTTGTGGTCGAAGCGCTTTTCCGCAAGGCCCATGATTCGCTCGCACGCCTCGTAGGGAGGCAGCGTCTCCTCTTCCTCGGAAAGCGGCGAGATCAGATTGTCGTAGTAGTTGCAGATCGCGACGATTTTGGCGAACTCGTGAATCTCGTCGCCGCTTAGTCCGCGGGGGACTCCGGTTCCGTCGACCCATTCATGGTGCTGGAGCGGCACGTGCGCAGACACGATGCTCATCTCGTGTTTTTTTCGCAATATTTCAAACCCTATCCAGGTATGATGATTGGTCCTGCTGTTTTTCTTGTAGGCTGGCGCTTCCTTGTCCACCGACAGCTTGCCGATGTCATGCAAAAGCGCGCCGATTGCCAGCTCTTTCAGTTGCGTGGTGTTGTAGCCAAGCCCGACGCCCATCACGGTCGCCATCATGCAGACGTTGAGCGAATGGATGTACAGGGCGTTGTCCTTGGTGCGAATTTCCCCGAGATTTAACAGCACCTTGCGATTGCGCAGCGTCTCTTCGACAATGTTGCCGACAGACTTTTGAATGCCGCGCACGTCGAACTCCTTGCCGGACTGGACACACGAAATCGCGCCTGACAGATTGCGAATGGCATCTTTTCGCGTCGTCTCTGTGACTACCTCCTGTTCCTTCACCTCGTCGAAAAAAGGGTCCTTGATACTGAGCATCGTCACCCCAAAGCGCCGCAGCTTGTTTATCATTCCGACGGTCAGTTGCACACCCGTCTGCAACAGCGTCAAGCCCTCGCTCGTATAAATGCTGCGAGCCAGCACATCCCCAGGCTCAACTTGATCTACGCTCACATATTTCATGGGGTCAATCCTCCTGATTCCTTCTCCCCTGATGCTTTTTCCCTATCTTAGCATTGGAAAAACATGTTTCGCAGATGTTTTTATGAACAATCCGGCAAAAAAGGACCTTTGCAGCAAAAAAGCACCGGATGATCCGGTGCTTTTCGCACAAAAGACGGCGCTGTTTCTTTTGGCCTTACAGTCGCGCTTTTTCTCTGCGGCTGGCCATCGCCTCCAGGAACACGTCGACGACGGTCGGGTCAAACTGGCTGCCTTTTCCGTCCAGCAACTGGTCGACAGCCTTCCCGTAGTCCAAAACAGGGCGGTAAAGCCGCGCTGATGTCATCGCGTTGAAAGCCTCGGCGACAGAGACAATTTTTGCGCCCAGCGGAATCTCGGCAGCGAAAAGGCCGTGCGGATAGCCTTTTCCATCCAGCCGTTCGTGATGGTACAGCACCGTCTTGGCAATTCCTCGCTGTTGCAAGGGAGCAATCCGTTTTACAATCGCGTAGCCGATCTCTGGATGCTTTTTCATGATAGCCAATTCTTCCGGTGTGAGCGACCCGTTTTTCCTCAGGATCGAATCCGGTGTGCCAATGATCCTGATGTCGTGCAGCAAGGCGCCGATATACACATTGGCACATTCTTCCTCGTCGAGCTGAAGTTGGTTGGCGATTACCCAGACGTAAAAGCCAACGTTGACCGAATGCTGATACGTATAAGGATCACGGGCGTTCACGCATGAAACGAGCGAGTGGATCGTTTCGACCATGTGATTCGTAGCCGCACGGTTACTATGCAGCATCGTCGTTAACAGTTTTTGCAATGGTGCCTCCCCGGCCATGTCATCCCGCTCTTTTCTCTCAAGCGAAATTTACGAAATGTAGCGCCGCAACGTTTTCGTCATTCTCGGAGCAGCAGAGCAAAGACAAGCTCTCCTTGCTGCACACCCTTCCCGCCAGGGGGAATCTTAATCAAGCAGTCGGAATCTTTAATCGACACGGTTACGCTTGACTGGTCCATTCCGACAGGCTTTACGAACAGTTTGCCATCTTGCACATACGATTTTCCGCGGACATAGCGCGGATACGCATTGACCTTGGCAAACGCCTCTCCTAAAAAAGCCGTGCA
This sequence comes from Brevibacillus sp. NSP2.1, assembly GCF_000470975.2. NCBI lineage: Bacteria > Bacillati > Bacillota > Bacilli > Caryophanales > Paenibacillaceae > Brevibacillus > Brevibacillus sp. NSP2.1. The sequence goes on from NZ_CP048274.1 coordinate 3,494,113, forward strand.
TTCCGGTCTGTATTTGTTTTTGCGCCCTTGCATCCCCAAAATCGCCGGGCGGACGAACAGCTCGAAGCCGACAAAGCACGCCCCCGGATTGCCTGACAGGGCAAATAAAAAGGCGTCTTTCCACACCCCTGCCGTCGTCGGGCTTCCGGGCCGCATCGCTACTTTGTTGAACAGCAGCTCCCCTTCCCAGTTTTGGAAAAGATCGACGAGAATATCGTAGTCGCCTACCGATACGCCGCCTGATGTGATGACAAAATCCGCGGTGGAAAACGCATCGAGAATAACCGCTTGCGCTTTGTCCGCTTCATCCGGGACCGCGTTCATCAACAGCGGAATGCCCCCCGCTTCCCGAACGAGCGCTGCCAGCATGTAAGAGTTGCTGTTTCGGATTTTCCCCTGGCACAGTGGCGCGTCCACAGGCAGCAGTTCGGAGCCTGTGGCGAATATCGCGACGGTCGGGCGCTTATATACGTTGACACGAGAAAAGCCGAATGTAGCCAGCAGCGCCGTCTCGCCAGCGCGAATTTCGCTTCCTTTTTGCAGGACGCATTCGCCTTTGGCGAGTTCGTGGCCGATCGGAGTCAGATTTTTGCCGGGCGGCATCTCTTTTTTGATGGACACGAACGTTTTGCCCTGCTTCTCCACGTTGTCGGTCATTTCCAGCATGATAACCGCGTCTGCCTGTTCCGGCACCATCGCTCCGGTCATGATCCGCGTAGCCGTATTAGGCGATACGGCTTTAGTCGGAACTAAGCCGCACGGAACATGCTCGATCACTTCCAGCAGGACGGGCGATTCCGGTGACGCTCCCTTGGTAGCGCTCGCCATGATCGCAAAGCCATCCATCCCGGAACGGCGGAAATGCGGCATCGGCTCGGGCGCCGTCACCTCCTCTGCCAACGTGCGGCCGCAGGCATCTTCCAGCGAAACCTCCTCCACGCCAAGCTGGCGCAGATGCTGTTCGATTCTTCGCTGCGCTTCCTCCACCTGAACAGTCTGTCGGCGAAAACGATTTGCGTTTTCCATCTCGCTTATCCTCCAATTTGCGACATGCGCCTTGCCGTCGGTACATGAGATTGGCTTTCATCTGCCAAAGCCTTGGCCATTTCGTGATTCATCGGCTTGATGCTCAACGCTTTGAAAAAAAGCTGGCGAATCGCTTCATCGTCTCCGATATGCTTGCGAACGTTAAACTCGTCTGCCCAATACAGGCACGGCTTGATGTTGCCATCCGCCGTCAAACGCAGCCGGTTGCACGTTTCGCAAAAATGATCGCTCACCGGGTGAATCAACCCAAAGCTGCCTTTGGCCCCGGCAATCCGAAAGGTCTTGGCGGGACCGTTGCCGCGCACGTCATGGCTTTCCTCTGTTTCCCAGCCAAGCTGCTTACATCGCTCCAAGACGGTCGACAGCGGCAAATACGACTGTTTCCAGCGCATGTCGTTGTGGCCGATCGGCATGTACTCGATAAAGCGGACTTGCACAGCGCCGTCCAGCGTCAGCCGCAAAAAATCTTCAATCTCGTCGTCGTTGATTCCCTTCATGAGAACGACATTCAGCTTGATCGGCCAAATCCCGGCTTGTTGACAGGCCGCGATACTGTCCAAAACGCGCTGGACATCGCCGCCGCGGGTGATAAGCGAAAAACGGTCGGCCTTCAATGTATCCAGGCTGATGTTGACGCGCTTCAAGCCCGCTGCTTTTAATTTCGCCGCCTTTTTCGCCAAAAAAATGCCGTTGGTCGTCAAGGCAATGTCTTCGATTCCCGGTGTTTCCGCTATCGCTGCGACCAGTTCTTCAATGCCTTTGCGGACGAGCGGCTCCCCGCCCGTCAGCCTTACTTTTTTCACGCCCATTTCGGCCAACACTCTGACAACCTCGGTAATCTCGTAAAAAGACAAAATGTTTTCGTCCGGCTCAAATTCCATCCCATCCGCTGGCATACAGTACACACAGCGCAAATTGCACCGATCAGTTACGGAAAGGCGCAAATAGTCGTGAACGCGGCCAAACGAGTCCACTAATTCACTTGGAATCACTGGACGTCCCCCCTTCGGCCTGTTCGATTCGCTCAGGCCAGGTGTACACGTTGAACGACTGGTTGCGAATAAAGCCAACGGTAGTAATGCCAAGCTCCTGCGCCAGCCGCAGGGCCAGCTCGGTCGGCGCCGATTTGGACAACACGATACTGCATCCGATCTTGGCTACTTTCAACAGTACTTCTGACGAAATCCGGCCGCTGAACACCATGATTTTGTCTTCTACCGGCACGGAATGCATCAGGCAATGCCCGTACAGTTTGTCGAGGGCATTGTGCCTGCCGATGTCCATTCGGGAGACGACGATCCCGTTTGCATCGCACAGGGCAGCATTGTGAACGCCGCCCGTGTCCTGAAAAAGCTTCGCTGACTGCTGCATCGCCTGCATGAAGCGAAAGCAATCCGCGCTTGAGATCGTCACGCCTGTCGTTTCCAACTTTTTCACCGTGCGCGCGTCGTTGTAAAAGTAAAAGCTTTGGCGGCTTTTCCCGCAGCACGAAGTGACGTACCGTTTCGAGTGGAACATCTGGTTGTACCTGTTCACTTTTTCGGCGCGGACGTAGGCGTACCCAGTGGTTTCGTCCACAAACAGGTCAGTCACATCCGTGTATGCCTGAATTACCCCTTCAGACGCCAAAAAGCCAATGACAAGCTCTTCGATGTATTCCGGGCTGCACACTAACGTCGCAAACTCTTCCTCGTTCAACATGATCGTAATCGGCGACTCTGTGACGATGGAATCTTCTACTTCCTCCAAAGCGCCATTTTCATAGTGCAGGACAGGAGACAAAATAGACACGGGCTGAATCACGATTGTTTCCCACCTTTCCTTTGCTGCTGCTCGTTATGAAATGGATCGGTCCAGTACATATACGGTCATGGCGATGTCTTCTTCCAGGCTGATATCGGAAAAAATCCGCAAAATTTTGGCGTCGATAATTTCCTCCAGCTTCGCTACTACCGCCGGATCATTGTAAATGTTCTTCACCAGCTTCGTACGCGCATCGTGAACCATTCGTCTGCCGTCTTCGGACATAATCATGAACTTTTCTACGTTGGTCAAATTGCCTTTCATCTCGCAAATGACCCACGGCCCGCAAAACCGAGTGAGGATTTCGCGCGGACCGTTTCCAACGTATTCCTTGCGTATCTCGCGCACAAGCATGCTGAATTGGTGCTCAAGACTTTTTGTCATTCGATATTCTCCTTTAGCTCCCCGACCTTGTTCTGACGGGGAGCCAGCATAATATAGCTGATGACCAGGATAAAAATAACGAGCGATAAAATCAGATTGTTCATCGCATCATCCCGATTGACGATGATAAAACGCACAGTGCCTGTGATCCCGATATAGATCAGATAGCGCAACGGAAAGTGATACGCTTCGTGGAAATACTTGACGATCATCGAAACGAAGACAAAGTAGAGAAAAAAGGCCAAGACTTTTTCCAAAATATCATGGACGTTATTATTTCCTTGAAGGGCATCCAGTACAATGGCATACAGTTCGCGTACAAGGTAAAAGCTCAAGACCAACCCGAGAATGATGAGCGAAGTATTTAGCATGAGTTGATAAAAGCGCACGATTGTCAATTCGTTTTTGCTTTTCGTCATCCAACTAGCTGACCTCCTCTTCAAAAAGCTTGCTGCCTGTTTCATCAGTCTTTCAATCCTTCCCCGACTCCTTTCAGCAGGTTGATGCCAAATCCCATCGCCCGGTTGATGTCCGGATCGCGCAACGCTTTTATCAAATCGAACACGCCGACCTTTGCTCCCGACTGCAAAGCTTCATCCGCTCTTTGCAGCCCTTTGGTAACGCCGGCCATCAGCTTTTTGGTCATTTCCGGATCGAGCTCTGTCAATCCTCCCGCCGCCGCCATCGCATTGTTAATCATGTTCGTGACGGGCGGACGAACCATTTGTCCGACGACGATTTTGGCGATATCTTCTTTCGCTTCGACAGCGGCGTTGAGCGCCCCCAGTATGCCGCTGTCATGCAGCTCCTGCAGCAGCTTGATCGTCGCCTGAATCCCCTCTGGATTTTCGGCCAGGGATTGCAGGACGCGATCGACTGTTTGCGCTTGTTTTTGTTCTTCGCTAACCTCTGGTTTCACTACTTTCGTTATCGGTCTTGCCATTATTTTTCTCCTCCCGCAACGTTAACTTCTGCAATCGGCACGTAATCTTCTCTCGCCCATTTCCGCTCTACCTGGACACCCAGTTGCGGGTTTCGTTTCGCGTAGCGAGGATTGTACATAGGCAGCGGGGTCATGCCTTTTTCTTTGAGCAGCTCCATGCGCACCTTCGTCTGTTTGTACGCAGGGGTTTGCGTGCGAACGTCGCCCACGCTGCCTGTCAGCAGGTTGATCGCATTTTCATGGCTGACGGAGTGCATCGGTACGTACAGTTCGTTGCCGCTGACCCGATCGGTCACGAGCACCCGCAGCTTGATCGCTCCGTACGGCGAGACGAGGCGAACCAGGGAACCGTCTTGCACGCCGCGTTCGCGGGCAAGTTCAGGCGAAACCTCCACAAACACTTCCGGCAGTTTGTACTGGATTCCTTTTGACTTGTTCGTCATGTTTCCTTCGTGGAAATGTTCCAGCAATCGACCATTATTCAAAGTAAGGTCAAATTCCGATGGATATTCCACAGGCGGAATGTATTCCACGAGCGAAAGTCTCGCTTTGCCGTCCGGGAAGTTGAAGCGCTCCTGGTAGAGAAGCGGTTCGTCGGTGCCGTCTTTTTGTACCGGCCAATGCAAGCTGTTCCATCCTTCCAGACGGTCGTAGGACACGCCTCCGTAAAGCGGCGCCAGGCTGGCGATTTCGTCCATGATTTCGCTCGGATGCTGGTAGTTCCAGTTGGCTCCCATGCGTTGCGCGATCATCTGGATGATCGCCCAGTCCGGCTTGGAATCGCCAAGCGGTTCCAAAACTTGATACAAACGCTGGATGCGTCTTTCGGTGTTCGCGAACGTACCGTCTTTTTCCAGCGATGGCGACGCAGGCAAGACGACATCGGCAAATTGCGCCGTTTTGGTCAGGAATACGTCCTGGACGACGAAGAAGTCGAGCTTGCTGAGCGTGTCGTGCACGTGGTTCGCGTTGGAATCTACCCACGCCATGTCTTCGCCCATCAGGTACATCGCTTTCAGTTCGCCTTTTTCGACGGCTTCCAGCATTTCGATATTGGTCAAGCCCGGTTTGTTGGAGATGGTGACGCCGTACGCTTTTTCAAATTTCGCTCTCGCCGCATCATCGGTAATATGCTGGTACCCTGGCAGCCAGGTAGGCAACGTGCCCATGTCGCAAGCGCCCTGGACGTTGTTGTGTCCGCGCAAAGGATAAGCGCCCGCTCCTGGACGGCCGTAGTTTCCTGTCACCAGCAGCAGGTTGGAGATCGCCGCCGATGTATACGAGCCTGCGACGTTTTGCGTGACGCCCATTCCCCACAAAACGCAAGTGCCGTCCGCTTCATGGATCATTTTGGCGGTCTGGATCAGTTGTTCTTTGCCGAGTCCGGTAACTGCTTCGGCGTAGTCCAGCGTGTATTTTTCCAGCATGGCGCGATATTCGTCAAACTGGTTCACCCGCGCCCGGATATACGCCTCGTCATGCCAGCCCTGGTCGATGATGTACTTCGCAACGGCCGTCAGCCAGACAAAATCTGTTCCTTGTTTCGGGTGCAGGAACAGATCGGAGCGCTCTGCCATCTCATGCTTGCGCAGGTCGGAAACAATCAGTTTTTGCCCGTGCAATTTTTTCGCCCGTTTTACGCGGGTTGCCAAAACGGGATGGCCCTCTGTCGGGTTCGCCCCGACGATGATGACCAGTCCGGCGCTGGCGATATCTTTAATCGTGCCTGAGTCTCCGCCGTATCCGACAGTTGCGAGCAGTCCGTCGGTTGCGGGCGATTGGCAATAGCGGGAACAGTTGTCGATGTTGTTCGATTCAAAAACTTGGCGCGCCAGCTTTTGCATCAGGTACGCATCTTCGTTTGTCGTTTTCGACGAGCTGACAAAGCCAAGCGCTTCGCCTCCGTAGGTTTGCTTGATCGCACCCATCCGCTCGGCAATCAGCGTCAGCGCCTCATCCCACGTCGCCGGAACGAAGGCGTCGTCTTTGCGAATCAGGGGCGTAGTCAAGCGCTGGTCGCTGTTGACAAAATCCCAGCCGAACTTCCCTTTCACACATGTGGAGACGCTGTTGACCGGAGAGTCTTCCGTTGGCTCCACTTTCAAAATGTGGCGGCCTTTGGTCCATACTTCAAACGAACAGCCTACGCCGCAGAACGTACAAACCGTTTTCGTTTTTTTGGTTCGCGTCTCCCGCATCGCCGCTTCGACTTCTGAAATCGCAAAAATGCTGCTGTACCCAGGCTCGACTTCTTTAATCAGATCGATCATCGGGTTCAGCAGGTCTTTTTGAATGCCTGACATGAATCCTGCCTCGCCGAGCATCGATTTTTCCATCAGCGCATTGCACGGGCAAACGGTCACGCACTGACCGCAAGATACGCACGAGGAGTCGTTAATCGATTTGTTGTCATCCCAAATGACTCGCGGGATTTCCCGCTCCCAGTCGATGGTCAGCGTTTCGTTTACTTGCAAATCCTGGCATACTTCGGTACAACGTCCGCAGAGGATGCATTGATCGGGATCGTAGCGGTAAAAAGGATGCGACATGTCCACTTCGTAGTTTTTGCCGCGGAACGGACGCGTTTGGTGGTCGATTTCGAGCAACTCTGCCGTGTTGTGCACCCGGCAATTTCCGTTGTTGTTGTCGCAGACGGTGCAATACAGCATGTGGTTTTCCAGGATGCGGTCCATCGCTTCGGTCTGCGCGCCTTTTGCCCGCTCGGAGGAAGTGAGAATCTTCATCCCGTCTGCAATCGGCGTCGAGCACGCCCGCATAATTTTTCCGTCCACTTCGCACATGCACGTATCACAAGTTTGAACTGGGCCTAAAATGGGTGAGTAGCATATATGCGGATGCTCGATGTCGTGTTGCAGCAGGTAGTCCAGGATGCGGGTCCCTTCTTCCGCTTCGTGCTTCACGTTGTTTAGTTCAAACTTTACCTTTTTCATTTCCCAAAAACCTCCAGAATCATAATAAAAGCCCACCATAAAACAATTCGGGCATAACGCATGCACAAATTGTCTTATGGTGGGCTAATGACTAAGCATCAATTGATACCAGTTATCCATCCCATTCGTATGGAGGAGATCAGGATGCGTTGGCTATACGTGATGACCACCCATCAATGATCGACTATAGCTTCATTATAGCACCAAAACCGCCCGAAAATCCAACTCTTTTTGTTGAAGGATTGCTCACACCTTGCCTTTCACATATCTTGCGTTAAAAATGAACAGCCGCATCAGCAAAAACAGCGACGGAATGAGCAACACCATCCCGCCGATGAAAGCCGCGACCAAAAACTTGGCCATCGTCGGATTCGTGACGCTCGTATGAAAGGAGACGTACGGGTAGAGCAAATACGGCAAATGGGACTTTCCGTACCCCCAGAACGCCGTGAAAAATTGCAGCATGACGGAAATGAACATCCAGCCGTATGCCCTTTTGACGATCAATAAGCGCAGCGCATTCAAGAAGAAGCCAAACGACAAAATAAACCAGATGCTATGGTCCATGAGCGAAGAAAAATGCTCAGGATTATGCTTCCACAAGGCCATAAAGACGAGCAAAGACGCAAAAATCGTCGGCAAGCTGTTAAACAGCGCCCATTGCCGCAGCACGCCCTCTGCCTGCGCGTCCTCCGCCCGATTCGCGTAATAGGTCAAAAAGCTTGCGCTGATAAACAGCACACTCACGAGAGCCAAAAACACAACGGCCCAGGAATACGGGCTGTAAAAAAGGTTGCCGGGCAAAAAATGCGGGACGCCGCCGTCCATTTCGATAAATCCCCCTTCCGATATCGTCAGGACGGTGGAAAAGGAAGCCGGGATCAGGACGCCTGTTGCCGCGTACAAAAAATGGTACAGGTGGCTGCTCGGATTGCCGTATTTGCTGAAGGCGTAAAAAGAGCCGCGAATCGCCAGCAAGACCAGGGCGACGCTCGCCGGGACGAGCAGCGCTGTCCCGTAGAAATAGCCTGTCTCCGGAAAAAAGCCGACGATGCCGACGAAAAAGAACACGAGAAAGACGTTGGTCACTTCCCAGACCGGCGACAAATAGCGGGTAATCACTTTGTTGATGATTTCTCCTTTGCCTGTGATCCTTCCGTAGTAGGAGAAAAAGCCCGCCCCGAAGTCAATCGAAGCGACGATGATATAGCCGTACAAAAACAGCCAGAGGATGGAGATTCCAAGCCCTTCCGTCGTCACGTCTGCTCACTCCTCGCATCCAGTAGCGGCTCCACCGGATTTCTGCGCGCCATTCGAACCAGCACATACACGGTCAATATGCCTAATAGAGCGTAAATCACACTAAACAGGACAAGCATCGCCCCGACGTCTGGCGATGTTGTCGCCGCCTCTGCCACGGTCATATACCCGCGCAAAATCCACGGCTGCCGCCCTACTTCAGCAAAAATCCAGCCAAATTCGATCGCAAGCATCGACAACGGGCCTCCGAGCACGATCAGGCCGAGCAGCCAGCGGTTCCATTCCAGTTGCGGCTTCCAGATCCGGCAAGCGACAAAGATACAGGAAAGCACAATCATGAAGCTTCCAATCCCTACCATCAGGTCGAACCAGTAATGAATGATTAAGGGAGGCCAGTTTTCTTTCGGAATGTCGTTTAAGCCCGTGACCTCTCCCTGAAAGCTGTCGGTTGCCAAAAAGGAGAGCATGCTTGGCAATCGGAGGGCGTAGTTCACCTCGTTCGTCGTTCTGTCCAAGGTTCCCCCTACCAGAAGGTCAGCGTGCGTTTTCGTCTCGAAATGCCATTCCGCCGCAGCCAGTTTTTCCGGCTGGTAGGCAGCGAGAAACTTGCCCGACAGATCGCCCACCACGGCCGTCGCCACTGCAAAAATCAGTCCTACCATCATGCTCAGTCGCAACGCCTTTTTATAGTACTCGTTGCGGTGGCCCCGCAAAATAAACCAGGCCGCAATGGCGGCGATCACGAAAGCCGTTGTCATGTACGCAGACGTGAGTACGTGCGCTACCTTGGTCGGCGTCGCCGGGTTGAACATCGCTTTTAACGGCTCGATGTTCGCAATCGCTCCGTTTTCGATCGTAAACCCTTGTGGCGTATTCATGAACGCATTTACCGTCGTTATGAAAAAGGCGGACAGGCCAGAGCCAATCGCGACCGGAATCAAGACGAGCAAATGAAAGAGCGGCTTTTTAAACCGGCTCCACGTGTACAGGTAAATCCCTAAAAAAATCGCTTCAAAGAAAAAGGCAAACGTCTCCATAAATAGCGGCAGAGAAATCACTTGCCCCGCGATTTTCATAAACCCCGGAAACAGAAGGGACAATTGCAGGCCGATGATCGTCCCCGTCACGACGCCAACCGCAACCGTGATCGAATACCCTTTGGCCAGCCTGCGCGCCAAAAGCCTGTACTGCTGGTCTTTTTTCACAATCCCCATCGTTTCAGCCAGTAACAGCAACAACGGCATTCCCACTCCGATGGTGGCATAGATGATGTGAAACCCTAACGTAAGTCCGAATAAAATTCTGCTTTGCAACGCCAAATCCATCCGCTTTCCTCCTTGGCAGCATTCGGTCGTCCCTGCTCGTCTCCCGGTGGAACCCGGCAGCACCGCTCACTTTTTCCGCGTCGTTTTCATCCTTCATTCCCTGCACGGGGATTTTGTCTGTATGCATTCTCGCGCCTCCTTGCTGTCGCGGTCAATGAACGTGCTTCTCGGCTTCCTGCATGCCTTCGCCCATTCCGCGCAAAAAGTTAATCATGGAGCCAAGCGCGAGGGTGACGTTCGGCTCCATCATCGCCCTGCCCATTCCCATCAGGCCCATCGGTTTCTCGCTTTTCGTGTCCGTTAACCGCACGATTCCATGATCGACGGCGTTCAAGATGTTTTGCAGCTTGCCAGGCTCCAGCTTGCCCAAAAACTGCAGCGCGTTCATCCCGTTTTTCATGATCCGGTGCATGCCGGGCTGGTTGAGCTGGGACACGGCGATAACCCCGATGTCATGCCGATTTTTCAGCGCTCCCTGGACGATGTCCAAGACGCCAATCTCCTGCAATTCCTTCACGATATCGAGCAACGTAATCAGCGCCTGGTGGTTTTCGCTCACCGCATCCAGCACCTGCTGGATCGCCTTTTGCTTTTCTTCCTCCGGCGTGGGAATGTACCGTTCAATGTTTGTAATCGCTTTGGCCATCGGCTTGCCCTCCTGTTCCGAGTAAATCGGGGATGGAAATCCAGTCGTCACGCTTCCGTCCTTGATGTCTCGTTCTTCGGCCAGCTCCGGCGAAACCTCCAGCCACGGATTCGGAACCTTGTGGGTAATTCCCGTCGCTTTATACGTCATGTTTCCTTCATGGAAATGCTCCAGCAGGCGGCCGTTGTTCAGATGCAAGTCGAAGTCCTTCGTCAGCTCGAACATCGGCGGCAGCCAGTCAACCTGAATCAGTCGTACCTTTCCATCCGGGAACGGGAACCGCTCGGTAAAGAGCAACGGCGTATCCTCCCCGTCAGGCTTCACTGGCCATAGCTGGCTGTTCCAGCCTTCCAGCCGCTCGTAGCTGACTCCGGCAAACATCGGAGCGAGGCTGGCTGCTTCCACCATGATTTCACTTGGGTGCGTGTAGTTCCCGTTTGCGCCCATCGTGTTGTCCAGATCGCGAATAATCATCCAGTCCGGCCTGGATTCGCCCAACGGCTCAAACACTTTGTGCAGCCGCTGAATCCGCCGTTCCGTGTTGACGAACGTCCCGTCTTTTTCCAGACTCGGCGATGCGGGCAGCACCACGTCGGCAAACTCGCCCACAGGATGCACGTGCCGTCGGCTTCGTGAATCATCGTCGCCAGCTTTATCTGCTCTTCTTTTGTGAACCCGGTCACTTCTTCGGCATATTCGAGGGTGAACTTTTGCAGCGATTGGACGAACTCTTCGTAGCCGTTTACCCTTGCTTGAATAAATTCTTTTGCTTCCCAGCTCTGGTCGATGATGTATTTCGTAATCGCGGAAATCCAGACCAGATCGGTTCCCGGCTTCGGATGCAGATGCAAATTCGCTTTTTGCGCCAATTCGTTTTTCCGCAGATCGACAACCGCGAGCTTTTGCCCAAACAGCTTGTGCGCTCGCTTGATCCGGGTCGTCAGCACCGGGTGGGATTCCGCCGGATTGGCCCCGACCACGATGACCAGGCCGGCGCTGGCGATGTCCTGAATCGTTCCCGAGTCGCCGGAGTAGCCAACCGTCCGCATCAACGCCATGGAAGCAGGCGACTGGCAATAGCGGGAGCAGTTGTCGACGTTGTTCGTCTGGATGACAGAGCGGGCGAACTTCTGGAAAATGTAATTTTCTTCATTGGTGCATTTGGAGGAAGCGATGAAGCCGATCGAATCTGGCCCGTACTTTTCTTTCAGTTCGTTCAGTTTCTTGCTGATAAACCCAAGCGCTTCTTCCCAGCTCGCTTCGACGAATTTGTCGCCTTTGCGAATCAACGGCCTGGTCAAGCGTTCTTCGCTGTTGACGAAATCCCAGCCCCATTTCCCTTTGACACAGGTGGAGATGCCGTTTACGGGCGCTTCTGGCTGCGGCTCGATTTTCAAGATTTTGCGGCCTTTCGTCCATACCTCGAAGCTGCAGCCTACCCCGCAATACGTACAGACCGTTTTGGTCCGCTTAATCCGGGTTTTGCGCATGCTGGCCTCGATTTCGGATACGGCAAAAATTTCTTTGTAGCCAGGTTCCACTTCTTTGGTGATGTTAATCATCGGCTCCAGCACATCGGCGGGAATCCCTGTCATATACCCGGCTTCGCCGAGCATGGATTTTTCCATTAACGCGTTGCATGGGCATACGGTGACACAATGCCCACAGGAAACACAGGAAGACTGGTCGATCGGCACATCGTTGTCCCAGATTACGCGCGGATTTTCGCGGTTCCAGTCGATGGAAAGCACTTCACTGACTTGCAGATCATGGCATGCTTCCACACAGCGGCCGCACAGGATGCATTGATCGGGTTCGTAGCGGTACATCGGATGGGATAGATCGGGGGGATACGGCTTCGGCTTGAACTCGTATTTTTGATGCTCAATTTCCAGGTACTCGGCGGTGTTGTGGACGACGCAGTTTCCGTTGTTGTTGTCACAAACCGTACAGTACAACTGGTGATTGCGCAAAATGCGCGACATCGCCTCCAACTGCGCTTCTTTGGCCAGCTCCGACTTTGTGTTGACGATCATTCCCGGCTCGCTCCCCGTTGCACAGGAGCGAACCAACTGGACGTTCACTTCCACCATACATGTATCGCACGTCTGAATCGGCATCAGATTGGGATGTTTGCAGATATGAGGAATATAACAATCATGGGATTCTGCCACATCCAAAATCGTTTGCCCTTGCACGGCGGGGTACGTTTCGTCGTTGATTTGAATCGTGTACGATCGCTCGTCCATTTTGCCATCCCTCCACAAAATAAAGAACATCCTGGTATGTACGCAAAGCAAACAAAGGTAAATAAAATGCCTGTACCCTTTCTATTCTGAAGTTATTCTGTCGTAACGCTGGGGGATTATACATTTTTACGCAGACGCTGTCCGGGCGCACGAGCTGCAGCTTTACATTCCGCCTGCTCACGTTGGCAACAAAAAACCCAGGGTGTTTGCCCTGGGTGTCGTGCCGGAGAATCGCGTATAGAGAGCGGTATGACGGCGCGATTTTATCGTTGGCACTCGGCCCGATCATCGGGGACATCCTCATGTACATCTTTACCAGCACGATGCTGACGTTTCGCGGCCAATGGTTGCCGGAAATCTTGCGGCACGCGTTGCCCAGGGCCATTGCGATTCCGGCGCTGCTGCTTCTGGGCAGCGCGTCGTTTATATCGGGAGCGCTCGTATTGATTAACTACGCCTTCATCGTGTCCCGCTATTTAAGCCCGGAGACTCCGGTGTACGTACTGTTGATTCTATTTGTTGCGGTAGCGAGCTTCGGCGCCTTGCAAGCTTCGAAAACGGTGCTGTACAGCACGGAGCTGATTCTGATTTTGAACGTGCCGCTCCTGCTGTTTTCAATTGTCAAGGCGTACACGAACCCAAACATGAACTTCGACGAAGTAAGGGCGATGATTGATTACACGTGGATTTTTCCCAGTTGGAAAAGCCTCGCCGTCTCGACGTATGCGGTGACGGGATACATCAGCCTGTCGATTTTCAACCGCGCGTTTTCCGGTGTCCAAATACTCAAGCACCGCTGGACGATCTCCTGTATCGGGTTCAGTATCCTGTTTACCGCGTTTTTTGCATTTCCTATTTATTCGCCATGATTACATGGCGCCTTGTTCGGGATCGGGACCGTAATCGTCGGAAGCTGGCTCAGCGAAGGGACAAAGCGCTATCACCACGTGCTGCGAAAGCTGCAGACGCTTGGCGTCGATCCGATCGGGTTTGGCTTGCGCTATCGGGCTACCCACTACGAGCGGGAAAAAGACTGGGAGAGATGGAAAGCGATCTATCCCCGGCTCGACTGGCAAATCAAGGTGAACATCGACCTCGTCGGATCGGGCGGAATCAAATGACACAGCCGCCCACAAAGACAAAACGACCCTCTGCACGGGGTCGCCAGTTTCTACTCTTCTTTTTTCATGACGCTGTACTCGTCGCGCACCATGGAGACGTCATCGCCTTGCTGGGTCATCTCCAGCTTGTACAAAATGTCGGAAAGCACCGAGGCGACGATCAAGGTCAGATCGCCCGTATTGACGGGTTGGCGAAAATAGTGCCCGATCATCTCGTAGCCTTTTCGCTTGAACGATTCGGTGTCGTCCTCGCCCAAGGCATCACACAATTCTGCGATCAACTCGTTCAACGCGATTCGCGCCCGCTCGTACACGTCGGGCTGATCGGTGGAAACGACATCTGCTTCCTTTTTCTGGCCCAAATTGTCTCTCCTCCTTCCCCCTATAGGGTGGAACAGGAACAAATTTTTATGCAGAATCCGCTTGGCGTGCTGTCCGCGCCTGCGAAGTGCGGATGCCCGTCAATGCCTGGAGCAGCACGCGGTCGTAGTGCGCTTCAGCGTCAGGCTTGCGGGAATCGAGCAGCGTGCCGAGCACAGCGCCCAAAAACCCGAGCGGAATCGAAATCAAGCCGGGGTTGGTCAGTGGAAAAATCGGCTCGGCCAAAATGAAGCCGGTCTGTGGATTCATCACGGTCGGTCCGGCCACGACGAGTACGACGGACGCGATCAGCCCCGTCAACACGCCGCAAATCGCCCCGCGCACGGTAAAGCGGCGCCAGTACAGCGTAAACAACAAGAGCGGCAAATTGGCCGAGGCGGCGACGGCAAAGGTCAGACCGACGAGAATCGCGACGTTCATCTTTTCCGCGCCGATCGCCAGCCAGATGGAAGCGAATCCGACGGCAACCGACGAGCATTTGGCCATCGCGACCTGTTCTTTTTCCGACGCCAGCCCCCGCCGGATCAGATGGCTGTAGACGTCATGGGCAAAAGCGGACGAGGCGGACAGCACCAGCCCGGTCACCACGGCCAAAATCGTGGCAAAGGCGACTGCAGCGATGTAGGCCATCAAAAATTCGCCGCCGAGCGCATCCGCGAGCAGCGTCACGGTCAGATTGCCGCCAAAGCCGACATTTTTCAGCGCCTCATAGCCGACGAAGGCGCTTGCGCCAAAGCCGAGAAAAATCGTCAGCAAATAAAACGCGCCGATCACCCACGTAGCCGTGTAGATCGAGGAACGGGTGGTCACCGCATCCTTGACCGTAAACAGGCGGGAGATGATGTGCGGCAGCCCGGCGGTGCCGAGAATCAGGGCGAGATGCAGCGAGATCGTCTCCAGCGGATCGTTCAACTGGTTGCCCGGATGCAAAAATTGCTCCTGCAACGGCGTGATCGTGCTGACGTGGGAAAACATCTCCGACAGGCTCCAGCCGAATCGCGAAAAGACGATCAGACTGAGGATGAGCGTCCCCGTCAGCAACAAAATCGCCTTCACAATCTGCACCCACGAGGTCGCGACCATCCCGCCGAAGACGACGTAAAACGTCATCAGGCTGCCGACGATCATGACCGCCGTATCGTAGTGGACGCCGAGCAAATAGTGGATGAGCGCCCCTGCCCCGACGAGCTGCGCGATCATGTAAAAAATCGTAATCAACAGCGTCGTACAGGCGACCACCCCGCGCAGCCACAAGCTGTCGAAGCGGACGGCAATCGCGTCGGCGAGCGTATAGCGCCCGAGGTTGTGCAACGGCTCCGCGATCAGAAACAAAATGATGAGATAGGAGACAAAAAAACCGATGGCGTACACGAAGCCGTCAAAGCCGTACATGGCAATCGTCCCGGCGATGCCGAGAAACGAAGCCGCGCTCATGTAGTCGCCCGCAATGGCAATGCCGTTTTGCAGACCCGTCAGGCGGTTGCCGGCGGCGTAAAAATCTCTGGTCGTTCCCGTCTGCTTGGCAGCCGAATACGTAATCGCCATCGTCCCGATTATGACAGCCAAAAAGAAAATGATCGTCGTCACGGACCCGCTCTCCTTTCCCCGCGCCAAACGAAAAAGCCCAGGGATCACCCTGAGCCTTTTTGCCTGGCAGGAGCTTCCTTGCGTTATTTGCTTCTACGCCGAGTCCTTTATTCCTGTGTTCGCCCGCACCAAAATTTCGTCGTACTTCGCGTCGTTGCGCGAGCTGGACAGCAGCGTGCCGATCCAGGCGGCCAAAAACCCGAGCGGGATGGAGACGATTCCCGGATTCGGCAGCGGGAACAACGCTTCTCCGACCAAAATCGCTTTTCCGGCAACCGGATTCCAGACGTTGGGGCTCAAAGCCACGAGAATCAGCGAACTGAACAGCCCGACCAGCATGCCGCTGACCGCCCCTGTTGTGTTAAACCGTTTCCAGAAGATCGTGAACAAAATGACGGGCAGGTTGGCGCTGGCCGCAACGGCGAAGGCAAGCGCGACGAGAAACGCCACGTTCAAATTTTGGGCAAACAGCGCAAGTGCGATGGACACGACCGAAACCCCTACCGAAGCCCATTTCGCCATCTTCATTTGCTCTTTTTCCGTCGCTTTGCCCTGGCGGATGACGTGGCCGTAAAAATCGTGGGCAAACGCCGAGGCTGCGGTCAGCACCAATCCGGCCACGACGGCGAGAATCGTCGCGAAAGCAACGGCGGATACAAAGGCAAAGAGGAAGTTGCCGCCGAGTGCCTGGGCGAGCAGCGGAGCGCCCATGTTCCCGGCCGCATCCATGTTTTCCGCTCCTACAAACGCCGCTGCGCCAAAGCCGAGGAAGATCGTCATGATGTAGAAGAGGCCGATAATCCAGGTGGCGTAGACGACGGACTTGCGGGCAGTCGTCGCGTCTTTTACCGTAAAGAAGCGAATCAGGATGTGCGGCAGCCCGGCCGTTCCGAGCACCAGCGCCAGGTTGAGCGAGATCGTATCCAGCCCGACCTTGAACTTGTTGCCCGGATTGAGGAACTGCTCCCCGAGCGGCGTCGCCGTTTTCATCTGTTCAAACATCGTCATCAGGTTGAAATCAAACTTGGCAAAGACCATCAGCGAGATGATGAACGTGCCGACCATGAGCAGCACGGCTTTGACAATTTGCACCCACGAGGTTGCCGTCATGCCGCCAAACACGACGTAGACCGTCATCAGCGCCCCTACAATCAAAACAGAGGTCGTGTACTCCAGCCCGAGTAATAGCTTAATCAACGCCCCCGCCCCTACGAGCTGGGCGATCATGTAAAAAATCGAAATGGCGATGGAGTTCAGTGCAGCCACACCACGTACCTGCTTATTGTCAAAACGCGCAGCAATCATGTCCGCCATCGTGTATTTGCCGAGGTTGCGCAAAGGCTCCGCTACCAAGTAAAGCACGACGAGGTAGGCGACGAGAAAGCCGATGCTGTAAAAAAAGCCGTCAAACCCGCTTAATGCAATCATTCCGGCAATCCCGAGAAACGAAGCGGCAGACATGTAGTCGCCCGCAATCGCCAGCCCGTTTTGCCACCCTGTCAGCCCACCGCCCGCGGTGTAAAACTCGCTGGTCGTATTCGTCCGCTTGGAAGCGTAATACGTAATCACCAGCGTAAGCACGACAATTCCTAAAAAAAGTAAAAATGCCGTTACATTCATTTGCCCCCGCCCCCTGTCTCCCGCTTGATTTTCTCCACCAGCTCGTCAAAGCGCGCGGCCCGTTTGGTGTACAAAATACAGAGGCCCCAGGTCATGATGAATTGGGCAAAGGCGAACACCCACGCCCACGAAATCGCTCCAATCGCCGGCTGGTTGAGCACGGTGAAATAGGAGGTCAAGATCGGCAAAGTAAAGTAGAAGACAAAGAAGAAAATGGAAGATGGCAGGATGAACGCCCGTTTGCTGCGCAACAGCTCCTTGAAGGTGTCTGATTGGATGATCGCTGTGTAATCACTGCTATCCTGCTTCTGGCCCTGTGTTTTTGGAACCGAAAGCGGCTTGCTCATTGGAACCTCCCCCTCTTCAAACAAAAAATGTAAGCGCTTCCTCTATTGTAGGGAATCCGTTTTTGTTCGTGTGGCTTTTCGCGCAAGATGTCTGGGGGCGTGCGCCAACGGCCGATTTTGCATCGCGATCTGCAAGCGCCTCATTCTTCGAGCCGTCTCAGCAAATCTTTGGCCGAGGTTCGGGACACCGGGATGCGCGTCTTCGCCTCTCCTTTCAATAGCAGGTTGTAGGCGCCGTTGAACCACGGCTCCAGCTCGCTCACATAGTGCAGGTTGACCAGGTAGCTTTTGTGCGTGCGAAAAAAATCGTAGCCGGCAAGCTTTTCCATGAGCTGGGTCAGCGTCATCCGCGTGGAATACGTGTCGGTCTGGGTAATGATGCGCACGAGCCTCTCTTCTCGCACAGCGTAGACGATCGTGGCCGGATCGATCACGACCAGCCTGCTGTTGTCCTCCACGATCAGCTTGGAGCGCTTGGGAGCAGCCGGCTCCTGCCTAGGCTTGACCAGCCGCTCGCGGATGCGCTGCATCGTTTCCACCAGCCGCTTCGGCTCCGTCGGCTTCAGCAAATAATCGACGGCGTTCAGCTTGAAGGCGTCTACGGCAAACGTCTCATACGCCGTACAGAAGACGATGAGCGGCTGCGGCTTGCGGGCGGCCAGCATTCTCGCGGCCTGTGCCCCTTCCAGCTCCGGCATTTTCATATCGAGAAAAACGACGTCCGGCTCGTGCTCGTCGACCATTTCCAGCAACTCCCGGCCGTTGGTCGCGTAGGGAAGCAGCTCGACATCCCCTTCCTGTTGCAACAAATAGCTCAACTCTTCACGTGCAAGTCGTTCGTCTTCTGCAATCATGATGCGAATCGGCATCAGGCACTCACCTCTTTTTTGATTGGAATCGCAAATGTGATCGAACTGCCGCCTTCTGGCCTGTTGGCAAAATGCAGTTGCGCATCCGGGCCTTGCAAACTGATGAGCCGCTGGTTGACGTTGTGGACCCCGATGCCGTTTCCGTCCTTGCGCTCCATCGGAATTTTGCCCAGGAGCGGAAGCAGTTCCTCCGGGAATCCTCGGCCGTTGTCCTCGATCGTAAACACGATGGCATGGCCTTGCCGCTTTACGCGCAGGCTGATTTCCCCGCCTGCCCCCATGTCGCGCAAGCCGTGGTGAATACAGTTTTCAATCAGCGGCTGCAAGGTGCCGGGCGGCATGAGCGCGTCTTCCACGCCGGGATCAACGGACGTATGCACGGCGAACTGCTCGGAAAAGCGGATGCGGATAATCTCCAAATAAGCGTGCAGATGCTCCAACTCCTGGCCGACCGTGACCAGCGTGCTCGACGTGAGCTTCAGATTGAAGCGCATGAACACGCTAAGCTGAATGGTCATATGGCGGGCGAGCTGCGGGTCGATCCGGATCAAGGTCACGATCGAATTGAGCGTGTTGAACAAAAAGTGCGGGTGAATTTGCGCCTGCAGCATTCGCAGCTCCGCGTCCTTCATCAGCCCTTTCATCTGCTCGGCGAGCGACAGCGTCAACTGGTTGGAGATGAGGTTGCCAAGCCCTTTTGCCAGCGCCTCCTGAACTTTGCCGATTTGCTGGGGACGGCGAAAATACAGCTTGATTAAGCCGACGACGCTTCCCCCTTCTTTGATCGGAACGAGTATGGCGGCTTGCAGTTGGCATTGCTTGCGCTTGCAGCCGAGCATCTCCCGGCCCACGCCCTTGTCGATCGAGCCGCTGGCCAGCACGCGCTGCTCCAGATCGCTCTGAACCGTTTCTCCGGGCAAGTGATGGTCGGCCCCGGCGCCGACGTGGGCCAGTACGCACTCCCGGTCCGTCACGGCTACTGCGATCGCTTTCGCCTCGCGTTGCAGCACGAGCGCCGCTGCTTGCGCTGTCTGCGGCGTCAGCCCCATTTTCAACTGCGGCAAAATACGCTGAGCAATCGTGAACGCACGCTCAGCCTCCAACGCAGCGGAGCGCTCCTCTTCTTGCAAGGCGACGCGAATCATCGTCGTAAAAATGGCAATCGAAATGCTGTTCGTAAGCACCATCGGAATGCCAATGACATTGACCATCGTGCGAACCAGCTCCGGCGGTCCTGACATAATCAATAGCAGCGACATCTGGATCACGGGAGCAAACATGCCGATAAACAGCGCTTTGGAGGGCGAGATCACCCGTTCTTGCGAAAAAAACCGCGCCACATAACCTGCCAACAGCCCTGTGAGCGGAACGGACAAGCCCATGGGAACCGCGGCAAAACCGCCCAACTGATACAAGTGCAGGCCTGCAATAATCCCCGCTCCCAGCCCGACCATCGGCCCGCCCAGAAGCCCTCCGATCACGACGCCGACCAGCGTGGAATTGGCAACGATCTCCTCTCCTGCAAGCGAAAAAATCCAAAAGCCCGGGATGTACCCGTCTTTGTGCACCACCACGCCCGCATACGTGCCCGCGATGCCGAACAAGCCGAACATCATCGAAAAAGCGATGGAGGTTCCAAGGTGCAGCTCCCGGTCCAAAAGCTGCCGGAACAGCGGAATCCGCGTCAGGATAAACCCGAGCGTCAAGAGAATGCCCATCCGTTCGATGAGCAGCAGCGTGAGATTGTCCACGGCTTCCTCCTGTTTATGTTGAAATCTTCTATAAATTCCGCATTTATTTCGAATTCCCTGCTGGACAGACAATCAAGCTGGGCGTTTTGCATACGCTGAGTGTGCAATGCTTCATGGGAAGGGTGATGGAAACATGTGTGGAATCGTAGGTTGGATTGATTGGGAAAAGGACCTTTCCCAGGAGCGTCCGGTACTGCAAAAAATGACCCGGTGCCTCACGGATCGCGGGCCTGACGCCGACGGGTTTTGGCTGACTCCGCGGGCCGCCCTCGGTCATCGTCGCCTCGTCGTGGTAGACCCGGCAGGCGGGCAACAGCCGATGACGGCTCTCAAAAGCGAACATGCCTGCACGATGATTTACAACGGGGAGCTGTACAACACGGAAGACTTGCGGCAGGAGCTGCTCGCCTGCGGCCATACTTTTCAGTCCCATTCGGATACGGAGGTGCTGCTGCACACGTATCTGGAATGGGGCACGGACTGCCTCTCCAAGCTGAACGGTATTTTCGCTTTTGCGATCTGGGACGATCGGGCACAGCAATTGTTTGTCGCACGCGACCGACTGGGTGTCAAGCCGCTGTTTTACGCGCAGAGAGGCAGCTCGTTTTTGCTCGCCTCCGAATTAAAAGCGCTGCTGGCCCACCCCGATGTACGGCCGGAGCTGTCGCGGGAAGGGCTCGCGGAAGTGTTTGGCATCAGCCCCGCGCGCACGCCGGGCCATGGCGTGTTCCATAACGTGCACGAAGTACGTCCGGGCTGCTTCCTCACCGTCACGCGCGACCGGGTCAAACAGGAGCGATACTGGCAGTTGGAAAGCCGTCCGCATACCGACGACCTGGACACGACGACAGCGCGCGTCAGAGAGCTCGTCGTCGATTCCATCCAGCGCCAGTTGGTAGCGGACGTCCCTGTCGCGACCCTCCTGTCCGGCGGGCTTGACTCCAGCGTCATTACGGCTGTGGCCGCCGACTATTTCAAAAAAGAAGGCCGCGGAACGCTCCACAGCTACTCCATCGACTATGTAGACAACGACAAGCATTTCAAAGCGAGCGCTTTTCAGCCGAACGAGGATGCGCCGTATGTGCAGCTCGTTTCCAAATTTTTGGGCACCGCGCACCATACGATCGAATTTGATACGGCTGAGCTGATCGATGCCTTGAAAACAGCGACGCTCGCCCGCGACCTGCCAGGGATGGCGGACGTGGACGCCTCGCTCTACCTGTTTTGCCGCGAGATCAAAAAAGAGACGACGGTTGTCCTCTCCGGCGAATGCGCAGATGAAGTGTTCGGCGGCTACCCGTGGTTTCACCGGGAGGAGCTGCTTACCGCCGGGACCTTCCCTTGGTCGCGGGCGGTGAAGGAACGGGCCTCGTGGCTTGCGCCCGAGCTGCGAGCCTGGGTCAAACCGGAGGAATACGTCGCGATGCGCTATGCGGAATCGCTCGACGAAGTGCCGCACTTGCCGGGTGAGGACCCGCTGGAAGCACGCCGCCGGGAAATGTTTTACCTCAATATTACGTGGTTCATGAATACGCTGCTCGATCGCAAGGACCGGATGAGTATGGCGGCCAGCCTGGAAGCGCGCGTGCCTTTTTGCGACCATCGGATCGTCGAGTACGTCTGGAATATCCCCTGGGAAATGAAAACGTACGGCAATCGCGAAAAAGGGATTTTGCGCAAGGCGATGGAAGGCATTCTCCCCGACGAAGTGCTGTACCGCAAAAAAAGCCCGTATCCGAAAACGCACAACCCGTCCTACACCGAAGCCGTCCGCACCTGGCTGCTTGATACTTTGAACGACCCGAGCTCGCCGCTGCTGCGGTTGGTCGATGTCCCCGTCATTCGCAAAATTGCCGAGTCGGACGCCCAGGCTTCCAGCATACCGTTCTTCGGTCAGCTCATGAGCACGCCGCAGCTTTTCGCCTACCTGGGCCAGCTAGACTACTGGCTGCGCGAATACAAGGTCACGATCAAGGCGTAGCGTAACGATGGCAACCGTGCAAAAGCAAAGCTCCTCGACCCCATGGTTATGGGGTTTTGAGGAGCTTTTTCTTTCCTTTGCTCTTTTTCTTTTTGGCCTGCTTTGCCTCGGGCTTCGCTGCAGGGTGCAAGACCGGCTTCGGCGCCGGCTTCGGCGTCGCCTTCAAAGCGGCGGCAGGCGGACGGTATCGCACGTCACCTTCGCGGCCGGACCGCTTCATGATCGTAAACGCATCGGTTTCTCCCGCGCGGATCAAGCGGTAATCCACTCTCGTCTTCTTTTCTCCCCCGACGAGGATCGCTGCCACCACTCGCTGGTTGGGGCAGTTCGCTTTGACTTGTACAGACTGTACCGTGTTCGGAAACGGCGGGACCGCGCCATACGGGATACACAGCTTTCCTTTTAGCATCCGCAGGCGGAGGTTGCGAATCATCGCCTCTGTCAGTTGCTTGCCCCAATACCTGCGAAAGATGCGGGAGATTTTCCGCTTCGTGTTGTATTTGTCGGGCAAGGGCGTGTAATCGACGCCATTTACGGTGTAGACGACCTTTCCTCGCGGCGACGTGGCGATCTGTGTCCAGACTTGCTCGGCCGAGCTGATAAACTGCTTGAACATGCGCCATTCATCCAACGATTTCACCTCCTCCATAAACCGTATGGAGAAGGGCTTATGCTAGTACGCCCTTTTTATTTGGCGAGCTTCACAACGTCCACACGCCCGGAGAAAAAGGTCGCGCCGCCGCCCATGTCGGCAACCCGATCAGGGGTGAGCGCGTTCACGTAATGCTTGGCCTGCGGGGCATCTGCCCACAAGCCTTGGCTGACGACCACGCCCGGCAAAACATTTTCGCCGACGGATACGACCAGCTCGCATTCTCCCCGCTCATTCCAGACGCGCACCGTGTCCCCATCCGCAATCCCGGCGGCGAGCGCATCCGCGCTGTTCATATGCAGGCGAGGAATTTTCTCCATCTTGACGTGCTTGTCATTGTTGGAAAACGTCGAGTTCAAAAAGTTATGGTTCGGGCCGGGAATGAATCGGTACGGATAAGCGTCGTCCGTCAGAAGCGGCGTATATGTCGGCAAGGCCGGATAGCCTCTGTCTGCCATCGCCTGCGAGTACAGCTCGATTTTTCCGCTCGGAGTTGCCAGGCGGCCGGCAAAGTACGAATCGACCTTGGCCTTCATGAAGTTTCGTTCCGCGAGCGTCTCGAAGTCGATTCCTTCCAGATGCGGATTGCCGTGCCCCTGCAGCGCCTGGCGAATCATCTCCTCGTCGGAATCGCGGAAGGCAGGCTCGTCGTAGCCCATGGCAGCAGCGAGCAAGCGGAACAGTTCCGTGTTGGACTTGCTCTCGCCATACGGGGCGAGAACCGGCTTTTGCAACTGAATGTAGTGGTGCCAGTAGCTTGTGTAAAAGTCCATGTTTTCGTACGAGGACGTAGCGGGCAACACGATGTCGGCATAGCGAGCCGTCTCGGTCAAAAACAGATCGTGGACAACGGTGAACAAATCTTCCCGCGCAAGCCCTTGTCTGACCTTGTTGCCATCCGGAGCGACAATCGCCGGGTTGCTCGTGTACACAAACAGCGACTTCACAGGTGGATTCGCTTCCAGGAGCGCTTTGCCCAGCTCGTTCATGTTGATGACGCGGGTGTTTTTGTCGGCGAGCAAATCCGGCCGCTGCAACGCGCTTTTGTTGTGCTCCAAAAATCCTTTGTTGCCCTTGATCGCGCCCCCGCCCCGCACGAGCCACTGTCCGGTGAGCGCGGGCAGACAGGCGATCGTCCGCACGCACATGCCGCCGTTGTCGTGATGCTGAATGCCGTTGCCGATGCGGATAAAGGCTGGCGACGTCTGCCCGTACCAGCGCGCCAGCTTGTAAATATCGTCAACCGGGACGCCCGTAATCGCGGACACGGTAGCCGGGTCGTACGCTTTTACGTGCTCCCTCAGCTCTTCGTGGCCGACCGTGTACGTTTGCAAAAAGGCGGAATCGACCAAGTTTTCTGCGAACAGGACGTGCATAAGTCCGAGCGCCAGGGCGGTATCGGTCCCGGGCAAAATCGGGATGAACCAGTCGGCCCAGCGTCCTGTCTGGTTTTTATGGACGTCGATGACGACGATTTTCGCGCCGTTTTTCCGCGCCTGCTCGGCAAGCACGACCTGGTGCATGTTCGTGCTGACCGTGTTGATGCCCCACATGATGAACAGCTTGGCGTGTACCGTGTCCTCAGGGTCGGTCCCGAAAGCGCCGCCCATCGTGAAGTTGTAGCCGACCGCTCCTGCGCTGTTGCAAATCGTGCGGTCGAGAATGCTCGCACCCATGCGGTGGAAAAAGCGCCGATCCATGCCTTCCACATTGATCCGGCCCATATTTCCGTAAAAGCTGTACGGCAAAATGGACTCGGGGCCGTCCGCATCAATCAAGGTACGCCAGCGCGAAGCAATCGTTTCGATCGCTTCCTCCCAGGTGATGCGGACAAACTCGCCGCGGCCTTTTTTCCCGACTCGCTTGAGCGGATAGGCCAGCCGCTTCGGATCGTAGAGGCGCGCCGCCATGTTGCGCACTTTGTTGCAAATGTTTCCTCTCGTCACCGGATGGTTCGGATCGCCCTCGATTTTTACCAACTTGCCATCCTGCTTGTGAAGCAACAGTCCGCACTGATCCGGGCAATCCAGGGAGCAGACGGCAGGAAATACGCCATTTTCCTCTGTCGTAAAAGTCACGGTAGTCCCTCTTTCGTCGTTTGCTTTTTTTGGTTGTTCGCTGCAAGCTGCCACAAGCTCTAAATCCATGTAACCAGATCGCGTAACATTACTTTTCTATGTATTTTAGCATGAGTGGTGAGCATTTTCGCTACCGAAAACGCCGCGGCCTGCACTTGCGAGTCGGTCCATATAAAAAACCGCCTGAAAATCAGGCGGTTTTGTCTTATCCTATCCAGCAGGAAATGCTATAAGCCAGGTTCTGTCTCTCCCGTGCTGCAAGCGGGACGTATCCCTCGCACCAAGAGCGGTAGCCATCTATCTATGGCATCCGAAGATACCATCCGTCCCTTCCGTTTGATTCCTTCAGGACGGTTCCCCTACCAAATTTGGGTTTCTCGCTCGCAGGGTTTACCGCGTTCCATCTTTTCTGTCGCCAGAAAAGCTACGTTTCTGTGGCACTTTCAGCGTACTCGGGCCTCAGAGAGAGCCCTTTCCACGCCGTCAGCGAGGCTTGCGCCTCACTGCCCTGGCTTGCGCCAGGTACGAACACTCCAAGCATCTCAGCTTGGGCGAGCCTGGACTTTCCTCTACCGCCAATCGCCGAGACGATTGCGGCAGCGGCTACCCGCATTTCCTGCATTTCAGAATCAGTACTACATACTCTATCATACAGCTCATGTGCGGTCAACCAGCAGAACCTGGAACGTTCCCATTCGATCCTTTTGCCAACCTGTAGTACAATGAAAGAAGCGACAAGGAGGGTTGACCGTGATAACCATTACCCCACAGGCGGCAGCGCGCCTTGCCCTGATGATCGCGGAAGAGCGTGACGCAGACAAGCTGGGGATCAGGCTCGTTCCTACAACGACAGGCTGCGGCAGCTTTACCTACAGCATTGCCATCACCGAAGCGGAAAAGCACGATCAGGTCCAGGTCATCAACGAAGTCCGCTTTTTTTACCAGCCGCAAGACGTAGACAAGCTCCTTGGGACTGTCATCGATTGCGATCCTGTCACGGGGCGTTTTTCCATTCTCCATCCCCGGCCGCAAGAGGCAAATTGCCCGCATACTCACTGACCAGGAGGTTATTATGCTACTGCTTTCGTTCGAAAACATCAAGCCCAACATTCATCCAACTGTTTTCCTCGCCAAAGGCTCCGTCGTGTCGGGAGACGTGGAAATCGGCGAGGATTCTTCCATTTGGTACAACACCGTCATTCGCGGCGACATCGCGCCGACCATCATCGGCAAACGAGTGAGCGTGCAAGACAACAGCACGCTGCACCAAAGCCCGAACAACCCGTTGATTCTCGAAGACGAAGTAACGGTCGGACACAATGCCGTCCTGCACAGTTGCATCGTCCGCCGCGGCGCCTTGATCGGCATGGGCGCGATTGTGCTGGACCGCGCCGAGATCGGCGAGGAAGCGATGGTCGCGGCTGGCGCACTCGTCCCGCCCGGCATGAAAGTGCCGCCCCGCACGCTCGTAGTCGGCAACCCGGCGAAGATCAAGCGGGAGCTGACCGAAGCAGACTTCAAAGAGCTGGTGCGCATCCGCCAGTCTTACGTCGACAAAGGAAAAATGTACCGCAAGCTGGAAGAAAGCCCGCTGGAACGGTAGAGCATAGAGACGAAAGGTCGAGGACATCCGTGCCCTCGACCTTTTTTAGTCGCGATATCTGCCCATCACGATCGTATTGTAGTAGTTGCCGTCGGAAAGCAGTTTGTCCTGTTTCAAAACGCCCTCCACTTCAAAGCCAAGCCGCTCGTACAGCCGGATCGCTTTCTCATTCGTTTCCAGGACGTGCAGCGTCATTTTTTTCACGCCAGTTCGATCCGCCCACGCGATTGATTCCTGCAACAAATGTTTTCCGATGCCCTATCCCCAAAAAGCTTGCAGGACTCCTACGCCAAACTCCACCTTGTGCGCGAATCTTTTCAGCGGGCTGCCTGCGCAACGCGAAAACGCGACGATCTGCCCCTCTGCCACCGCCACCAGAAACAGGTTGCGGCTGCTCGCGGAGTCGGCGCGAATCAGCTCGCTGAACCCGGCTTCGTCGATGTAGTCTTCGCCTTTGTCCCGGTCCAGATTTTCCGTCTCGCCGTCGATTTGCAGCCGCAGCGCGGACAGCTCGCCCGCGTCCTGTTCCGTCGCGGAGCGGATCGTGTAAGTCAGCCCATTGACGGTAAAATCGCGCTTTTCGATTCGCATGCTGCCCCTCCCTCTCTGTTTGGAGTTGATAAACTCTGCTGCGCTCGTCCATTTTTTCACAAAAAAGCCCTCAAGCGAACGAGTATTGGAAATTTTACCAAAACAAAGGAAATGGCGCAATTGTTTTGGCAACTCCTGGCATGGAGATAAAAGAGCAGCGTATCCATCCATTAAGAGGACACTCTGCTCTTTTCCTGCCCGCCCGCTCGTGTTCAGGCGGAGCGCTGCCGCTCCACTTCACGAATATGCTCAAACAGCATATAGGAACGAATCGCCGTCTCCAGGTGCAGGCGATCCGGCTCTTTTGTCGTGAAGTGCTTCTGAAAAAAAGCGGACAGCTTGTAAAGCACGCCGCAATATTTGCGCACGTAGCGCTCCCCAAACATCCCGACGAACAGGCCGCCCACGCCGCAGACAACGCTCCACTCCAGCGGCAAAAACCAGACCGAGAGCAAAAATCCGACGAAAAACCAGACGACCAGATTGGTCGAGCAGCCTTCGTTGACGATATCGGCTTTGGCGATTTGCGGCAAGGCCGCCAGCGATTTTTTGCCTGTATAGCTGAAGACTTTATGTTCTGCACCGTGAAACTTTTTCATCATTTTTGGAAAAACAAAATGAAAGCCGCCGATGTAAACCGCTACCCACAGCGGATCTATAACCACCCACGCCGGATTGACCAGGGCTGCGACCACATAGCAGGCAAGCAGCAGATGAAAAAGCTGATAATACCAGGGAAAGGAGAAAAAAATCCGATACCACAGCTTGCCGATCGTCTTGAGCGTAATTTTTTCCGCCCACATATGGATGACGCCGTCTTTTACTTCGGCACAAGCAAGCACGTTTCGATCATGAAAAAGCACACCGCGTCCAAAAGACATCCCCATAATCATGCCGTTAGCTATTCTCCTTCCGCTCTAATGTCGTTATAATAGGTTGAGTTGTACGCAGAATGAAGGAGGTTTCCACAATTGATCCGCATGGTTCCAACAACACCAATCACACCGATACACGATCCATGGGAGCCGTTGTTTAATGCGACACCGCCCGCTTACAAGCTTACCAGCGTGGAGTTTACGGTAACGAATCTGTGCAATCTCCGCTGCGAGCATTGCGCGGTTGGCGATACATTGCGATATAAAGACGATCCCGCCCTGCCTGTCGATCTGATCCTGCGCCGTCTGGACGAAGCCAAGGATTTGCTTACGCTAAGTATAACAGGCGGGGAACCGATGTACAGCGAACGAACTGTAAAGGAAGTCATCCTGCCGATCCTGCGCTACGCAGCAGACCGCGGACTGCGCACACAGATCAACTCGAACATGTCGATGCCTTTTTCCCGCTACGAGCTGATTTTGCCTTACATAGATGTGATGCACATTTCCTGGAACTGGTCTACGCCAGAGGAATTTCATGATATTGTTTACGCAAAAGCAAGGCAAACGGTTTCAATCAAACAGGCAGAAGCGCAGTTTGAGCGCATCATGGAAAATTCCCGCAAGCTCGCTGCAGCAGGCGTGTTCGTCTCCGCGGAGACGATGCTCAATCATCGGACGTGGCCGAAGCTCGATACACTGCATCGGCAAATTCAGGAAATGGGCAGCCGCAGGCACGAGGTTCACCCGATGTACGCCAGCGACTTTGCCCGCGACCTGAACGTGCTGTCTTTGGATGAGCTGCGCCAGGCGATTCACCGGATGCTCGACATTCGCAACGAAAACTTGTGGATGCTGTTCGGGACTCTCCCCTTTTTCGCCTGCAGCCCTGATCCGGCAGACCGAGAGCTGATCCAAAGACTGCGAACAGCGAAAAATGTGACCACCCGCAATGATCCGGATGGTCGGAATCGCTTGAATATCAACATTTTTACGGGCGATGTGATCGTGACCGACTTCGGCGATGTCGAGCCGCTCGGCAATATCCAGGACGCTCAGCTTCAACATATGTTTGACGCCTGGCAGCGCCATTCGTTGAACCAGAAGATCAACTGCTTCTGTCCCGCGGCCAAATGTGCCGGGCCGAACCTGCTCGTTGCCAACACTTACTACCCGGAGACGGACTTCACGTTGCGCAAGGCACTCGTCTAGTTGGGCACGCTAAGGCGAGAGGTGATATCCATGAGCAGACGAAAACGTCCTCTCGTCCCAGGTGCCAGAGCAGGGCTCGATGCCTTGAAAGCGCAAGTCGCCCATGTCGCCGATCCGAACCAGGCGAAGTATGAAGTGGCTTCCGAGCTTCACGTCCCGCTGCAGCGCGGCTACAACGGCCAGCTCAGCTCACACGACGCAGGCCGGATCGGCGGCAGGCTGGGCGGCAGCATGGTAAAGGAAATGGTGCGGATGGCCGCGCAAGCCATGAATCAAAAATCGTAACGGCCTCACGCCTTGGGAACCCTGTCTTTTGCTGAAAGCGAGCGGCGGGGTTCTTTTTCGATCAATCGCGCCCTCCCCAACAGCATGCTGGCAGCCAGGCTGATGAAAATCAGTAGCATCCCGGAGAAAAACACGCCGTGCAAAGCCTCGCTGAATACGTGCTGCACGGCCGCGAGCGACTCGGGCGCAAGCGCACTGCGAAGCTGCTCGTCCAGCAGAAGCTTCGGATCGGCAAGGGCGGCAAGCTGCTCAGCAGACAGCGTGGAGTCTGCCATACCGCTCACCTCGTTCATCCCCGCCTGCATGCGCCACGCCAAAATCGTTCCGAATACGCTGATGCCCATCGTCCCGCCAATCGAGCGAAAAAATTGCGAGGTCGACATGGCGACGCCGCGTGCCTCGGGCGGAACCGCACTTTGGGCTGCTGTACCGAGCGCCGGGAAGACTGCTCCCATCCCAAGCCCCGTCACGATCATGGAAACCAAAAGCTGGCTGTTTGGCGTGGTTGCCTGAAGCTGGCCTAAAAGGTAAAAGCCAATCGCTATCAAGACCAGACTCGGAACCAGAATCGCGCGAAACGAAGCTTTGGCCAGCAGCCTTCCGCCAATGGCAGAAGACACTGCCACGGACAGCATGAGCGGTGTCAGCATATACCCCGCCTCCGCCGGACTTGCTCCGCTCACGCCCTGGACGAACAGCGGAATGTAAGCAATGGCACCAAATAGCGCTGCGCTCACGAAAAAGCCTGCGATATTTCCGAAGCCGATGGCCGGAATCCGAAACAGCGAGAGCGGCAAAAGCGGCTCCTTCGCCTTGCTTTCAACCCAGATGAACAGCCCCGTCAAAAGCAGACCCGTACCGAACAAGCCGAGAACCGGCCATGAGCCCCATGCGTCATGCCGCTCCCCTCCGATCACCAGGGCGAGCAAAATCGCAAGGACAGCGGCGCTCAGGCTGATGGCTCCGTACCAGTCAATCTGCGGCTTTTTGTCGCGAATCGTTTTCCCGCGCCACGCCAGTGCGATGAGCAGAAAGGCGGGAATGCCGATCGGCAGATTGAGAAAGAAAATCCAGCCCCAGTCCCACTTCTCCACTATGATCCCTCCCAGCGTCGGACCGACCATGCTCGCCAAAGCGAACACCGCTCCGAACAAGCCCTGGAATTTTCCGCGTTGCTCGGGTGGGTACAGCTCGCCGACAATCGTAAAGGCAATCGGCAGCAAAGCCCCGGCCCCCAAGCCTTGCACTCCCCGGGCGGTAATCAGCTCCATCATCGAGCCTGACCATCCGCACAAGAGCGACCCCGCCAAAAACAGCGCCAACCCGCTCAAATAGACAATCCGCGTGCCAAACAAATCGGCGAGCTTTCCGTAAATCGGCATCGTGATCGTCGAAGCGAGCATGTAGATCGCAAACACCCAACTGTAGAGCGACAATCCTGCCCATTCTTTTGTAATCGTCGGCATGGCCGTGGCCACGATCGTCTGATCCAGCGACGCCAACACCAGACCAAGCAGCAAGCCTGCCGTCACCAGATTCACCTGACGCTTTTTTTTGTTCCTTCATCTCGTTCCCTCCCTTTTTTTGTAAAACCATCGTTGACAGCTTTAAAAATATAAGGGAAATCGCGAAAAATGAATAGACTTTTTCTTTGCGATCGGTTATTCTGATGATAGAGTCTGCCCCTGAGAACTTGCAGGTTTCCATTGCTTTCGGACGCCTTGCCTATAGATAAAAAACCGCCCCAGCAACGACTGGAGGCGGTTTTTTGGTTGTCCGGCTTCATGCCTGATCGTCATCTGAGTTTGTCGAGATTTTTCGCACTCGGCTTGCGTGGCCCAAGCATCGTCTTGCTGATGCTGTTTACTTTGTGAAAGGAATCGAATACTTGGTCGATGACTTCCACCAGCTCGCGAATCTGCACCACTTTTCCATAGACGCCCATGAAATGGTGTCTGACGTTTTTGCCGTTAAACCCTAGCATGGCCGCACCTCCTCGTAATCCTCTAGTACTACCTTATGCAGTTCGGGGCCAAGAGGCGATGGCGTAGCGGGAAAATTATTAGCCCTTTGCAAAAAGGAAGGATGGCCGGACGTCCAATGGCTTAGCGCGGGCGTGGAGTCGCAGTCGGGCGCGGTCGAGGGGGCGGGGTTGGCGCAGGCGTCGGCACCGGGCCGGGCACGAGGCGTTCCAGACGGGTCACGCGCGCCTCCAGGCGGTTGACGCGTGTTTCCAGGCGATCCACGCGATCATCGACTTTGGTGTAGTCGTCGCGCAGCGCATCCACGCGATTTTCCACGCGCGTCAATCTCCGTTCCACATCACTCGTCGGAGCAGGCGTGGCAGTGACCGGGATGTACAGGTTTTGACCGACGTAAATGTAATACGGATAGGCGATATTGTTTACGCGGATCAATTCCTGAACGGGCACGCCAAAGCGAGCGGCAATACTGTTCAGGGTATCTCCCGCACGGACTGTATAGTTCACGAAGCTCACTCCCTCTATCGTTTCTTGTTCGTTACTAGCCTATGCCCGCCCGGAGACAGTGGAGATAAACCAATACCCATTTTTGCAAAGATAGGTAAACACCCAGTATATTCGCCGTTGCAGGCGCGCAGCGGCAAGGCGCCCAAGAATGCTTAGGAGTGAGAATGAACAACAGTGCTAATCATGATACTCAATTAAATACTGCAAATCTGTTTCCCTTTCGATTATTTCCCTTTCAATATCTTCGGTATAAATAAGCACATGTGGTCGGTTATCTTCTTTTCCTAAGTGGTAAACTTTTGAATAAACACTGATTTTTTGTTTCAACAACCGATAAAAAAGCAGATTAAACGGTCTTGGTATGTACCCCACTCGTTCATAATGATTTTCTTGGTCAATAAATTCAACTGCAGACGAATCTTCAGGATTAACATCGTCTATTCTGACAATAAACTCAATGTTCTCCTTCTGTTGAAAATCCCTGTTCTTAGATTTTGTATATGACCAGCCTGCAACCTCACAACTAAATAAAACATAATTCTTTTCATAAACAATTGGTTCCATGAACGTTAACGAGTCCGTTGCCAATTTCCCTTTTGTTACACATAAGTAATCCCAATACACATCATCAGAACCCTGCAAATCATTATCAGACAAAAATTTTTGAAAATCATTTCGTTTCGTGTTAGGAAGTCTTCTTTCAAAAACGGAAAACAATTTCTTGCTTTCATAGACTGACTCGATATCACTAATCCCGATAAACGGAATGAAACCTTCCGCCTTTGCCTCTTCAACGACTGAAATGTTATAAGAAAACACGTACAGACCGCTATCAAGCCTTTTTTGCAGTACTCCTACTGGGAAATTTCTCCCTGAAACTGGACTTTTCCAGTTTAGAAGTAATTTAC
This sequence comes from Brevibacillus sp. NSP2.1, assembly GCF_000470975.2. Lineage (NCBI taxonomy): Bacteria > Bacillati > Bacillota > Bacilli > Caryophanales > Paenibacillaceae > Brevibacillus > Brevibacillus sp. NSP2.1. Next base: position 3,527,071 of record NZ_CP048274.1, read on the forward strand.
TAAAACTAATTTTCATGGCTAAACTCCCTTAACATATAGTCTCGACGAGTTATTAACAAGCGTATAACGAATTGCTTTTGAAGGTCAGTCATAACTACGTCCGGTACTTTTTCAAGCAATTGGATTATCAAATTATCAGAAAGTCGTTCAATACGCGACACATATTTACTAATTTCAGGGGTACATTCCCTGATTTTTTGAAACAACGAAAAAATATTCAATTTCTCATGCTGTTGAATGTTTCCCCATTTGATTAAAGAACTTGATTTCCTTCCAAATAAGTATGCATCAAACATTTGTTTATCCCGCATCATTAGCATGATTTTATGTTGAGGTAACTCTCTTCCTAAACTAGAAGAATTATCGTAAAAAGGAGCAAACCGTATCTCGTTTGTTTTTTCATTTCTTATGATTCCAAAATTATCTTGATGTCGATCTGTGTTCCCTATTAAAGTGTCAAAAACCATCATTTTATACAGTTCTTGAGCACTTTGCATAATTCCATTTTCGAGAAAAAGACAACAGATTTATATGGCCTGTGGTTGGTTTCAATGTCGTGATGTGATGGCTTTGGAAAAATGGGCAGACCTGCAGAATTTTCGTCTATGCTGAAAAATTTAAGCTGCGGCTTTGCTTGAATGCTTAACCATGGCTAGTGCAGAAGCCAGCAATACAATGGCGTTAAGGTACTGGTGCGTTGTGACTTTCTGAATTCCCCAAACGTGCATCGCATCGGCAGTTAGATAGGTTTTCAAGCGGGAATTGCATCGTTCCACGCTAGTTCTTTCGTTGTACAGTTCTTTCCAACGCTTGCTCTCCCGATGCGGTGTGGAGTAGCGGCGCAGATCACTGGTTGTATCCACCTTAACGACCATCCCATAATTGGAAGACGAACAAGCGGCCATTCCGAGCGGGCAGTCTACCTTGCCTGTAGCATGGGGACAGCGGAATTTCAGAACATCGCCATCCGCTCCCCAATAGGTCATCGGAAAACCCATGGAGCAGCAAGGCGTTCCGTTTGATGTCATGCCGGCAGGCGGCTCTTTCTCATTGCGAAGATTCATCGGGATGATCGCCTGTGCTTTCAAATTCCGGGCAGCCTCATAGTTTTTTAGTTGGTCGTACCCAGCATCGAGGACAAAGAAGCTGACTTTGGTTTTTGCCGCGACTTGTTCCATCAGATCTGGCGCCATATCGCCGTCATGGACATGAGCCGGTGTCACGGCGAGCGCCATCGGCAGTTCGCTTTTGGTATCGACGGCGAGATGAAGCTTGTAGCCAAACCACTTCACCTTATTGCCGAAGGAGTCGAACTTGGCACCCCAGTTTGCATTGCCTGTGAGCTCGCTTTTACGTTTCGGCTGTTTCTTCTCGTAGGCATGGATCGCGGCACTATCGATGGCCACATGACTTCCATCGACGATGCCTTCTTGCTTGCAGCGTGTGACCAGATCCTCAAAAAGTCGCTTGACCAGGTCTTTGCTCGTAAGCTCGGCAAAGACGCGGCTCAACGTTGCCACGGAAGGAGCTTTCCGATCAAGCCGAAGTCCGCATCGATAGCGAAAACGAAGATCCATATCCAGCCGGCGATGTAGGCCAGTGAACGTACTGATATTCTCAAGCGGAGCTGCAAGCAAAGCCCGAAGGATTCCTTGTCTGCAGTGACCGTCAGCGCCTCGGGGGGAACGGCTTCTCAGTTCTTTGGCGTAAGGACGTAGGTCAAGAGCGCTGAAAAAGATAGGCAATCGTTCTTTGGATTCAAGTTTTTGCAGTTCCTCGAAGGAAAACAGACTTTCTTGAAGAATATACAAGGTGACTTCCTCCTTTTGGGCGTTTTTGGTTTGGTCACCGAAAAACTTCTCCAAATTGGGGTGAAGTCCCTTTTTTATCCCTAGAAATCCTTGTGTCTCAAGGGCTCAGATTTCTGCAAAATGCTCAGTTCTTCTATAAAATTGTATTTACGAAAAATTTTCTCTAATAACTCATAGCTGTAAACTTCAAACTCTCCCCGTAAAATGTCCCGATTGTATGTAAAATCATATTCCATGATCATATCTGCACCTTCAACTAAACTCTCCTCCCCTTCAACAAGAAAGGAATGACAAAGTGCTCCGTAAATCATTCCCGAATCCAACTTCGAAATATCTAGCCCATAATGCCCTACGATTTCGTCGTCAGCCGCAACACAAGCTATGTCTACAGTATGTGTGCTAAAACCCAGAATTTTGCCTATTTCGGAAGCAATTTTTTCAGCCCACATTTCCCCAGTAGATTCTCCTTCTATTTTCCATGTACTACTTGTCAGCGAAACAGGAAGCTTGAATAAGCCTAGCTTAAAACTCTCAGGAAATCTGTACCATCTCTTTTCTTTTGATCCCGAAACGTATAGATCTTCGAAGGGCCACCCTGAAATATTTAAGATTGGGTACATATGGCAATCTCCTTAACAATAATCTATGCTGATTATATCAAATAGCACATGTTTAATGCTAAAAGCTATTACTGCTTTTTCATGACCACAGGACAAGGGTTATTGCTTGAATGACTCGTTTACAGCTCAAAAGCCTCTGGCATCATATAATGTCAGAGGCTTTTGCGTTATTTCTATACGGTTTCCCTTATTTGAATACCGGCTCGGCAAACTGAGCCAATTTTTCCAGGGACGATTTCTCGACATCGGCATGCAAGCTGTTGCCGTGGGAGTCCATCGTCACGATGGCGGCGAAGCCTTTTACGCGCAAATGCCACATCGCTTCGGGAATACCGAACTCCAGGAAGTCCACGCCTTCGACTTTTTCCAGGCACTCTGCATAGTACTGAGCCGCGCCACCGATTGCATTCAGGTAGACAGCACCGTGCTCGTTCAACGCTTTCAACGTTTTTGCGCCCATTCCGCCTTTTCCGATAACGGCACGGATTCCGAATTTCTTGATAATGTCGCCCTGGTACGGTTCCTCGCGGATGGAAGTCGTCGGTCCAGCCGCTTTTACATGCCACTCGCCCGCTTCATCCTTCAGCATGACCGGACCGCAATGGTAGATGATCCCCCCATTGAGGTCCACAGGACAGTCGTGATCCATCAGGTAGCTGTGCAGGGCATCGCGTCCGGTGTGCATTTCGCCGTTGATGATGACGACGTCGCCCACTTTCAGGCTGCGGATTTGCTCTTCCGTAATGGGCGCTTCGAGCACTACCTCGCGACGGCTTTCGCCTTCTTCGCTTGCGGCTGCGGTCGGAGCCAAATCCATGGCGACTTCCTCGTCCTTGTACAAGTAACGGAGAATTTCGCCTGTTTCGGCGTTCAGACGCACACCTTGACGGCGGAACGCCCAGCAGTTGTAGGCAACGGAAACGAAAAAGCTTGCGGGCAGGCGATTTTCCACGCCCACTTTACAGCCGAGCAAGGTCGAGTTTCCGCCGAAGCCCATCGTCCCGATTCCCAGTTGGTTCGCTGTTTCCATAATGTAGTTTTCCAGCGCGGCCAGGTCCGGGTTCGGATTGACATCATCCACAGGGCGGAACAGTTGATGCTTCGCCAGCGCATAGCCGGAGGTGCGGTCGCCACCGATGCCTACGCCGATGAAGCCGGCGCTACAGCCTTGTCCTTGTGCCTGGTAGACCGCATGCAAAATGCATTTGCGCACGCCATCCAGGTTGCGGCCCGCTTTGCCCAGACCTTCCAGCTCACAGGGCAGGGAGTATTGAATGTTCTTGTTCTCACAGCCGCCGCCTTTTAGGATCAGCTTGATTTCGATTTCATCCTCTTCCCATTGCTCGAAGTGAATGACCGGAGTACCTGGCCCCAGGTTGTCCCCGCTGTTTGCCCCTGTCAAGGAGTCAACGGAGTTGGGACGCAGCTTGCCTGTTTTCGTCGCCTCTACAATCGCTTCCTTGATCGCTTTTTTGATCGTGAGCTGGTTGACGCCAACCGGAGTTTTGACCTCAAAGGTCGGCATCCCCGTATCTTGGCAGATCGGAGAGACGTTTTCCTCGGCCATCACGACGTTTTGCGCGATGGTGGACAAGGACAGCGCAGCACGAGTGCCCAAATCTTCTTTCAGTTTTGCTGCATTGACGGCGCGACGCACGTCTGGCGGCAAGTTTGTTGACGTATCCGTGATGAGTTCCAGAATGCTTTGCTTCAAGTTTTCCATCTATGACGCCCCTTTTGACGTAAGTGTGAATGGTAGCTTAAACCGCCTATTATTATAGCACACGCTCTCCCCCCTGTCCGTAGATTGCTGACCAAAGACAATGTGAAACGTTAAAGCAGCATTCTGCGTCTTATAACTGAATGCACATCCTGCCAAGATCGAGATGCGAGGGGATCGAGATGAAGAAAAAAGCAGCGGGACTTATCGTGACAGCCGTCGTGCTGTGCGCTCTGCCGTTTTTGCTCCCGCCAGGCTCGCTCAACGAGCCGACTGTCACAGCCTCAGAGCAAGACGGATTGCCTGTCGTCGGTTCCTACGGGCAATTCAAGAAGCTGCTGAAAAAGGCGAAAACCAACTACGTCGTGGCAGAAGCCGAGTTGAGCATGCCCGCAGCGGCTGCTGTCCTTGAAGCGAGGGATTCCGGCAAAAGCGCAGCAGCCCCGGATTTTTCGGCGACGAACACGCAGGTGCAAGGCGTCGATGAAGCCGACATCGTCAAGACGGATGGCACCTACCTGTACCAGTCGACGAGTCGCGAAGTGCGCATCGTCAAAGCGTACCCGGCCTCGGAGATGCGCATGACGAGCCGGATCAGCTATGAGGACGGCCTGTTCACGCCGCTGGAGATGTTCGTCGACGACAAAAAACTCATCGTCATCGGCCAGGCGAACAGCAGCGTCGAGTTGGCTCCTTTGCCCGCTTCGAAGCGCGCTATCCCGTATTACCGCCACAACCAGCTTGTCAAAGCGCTCGTCTACGACATCCAAGACAAAGCGCAACCGCGGCTCATCAGACAACTGGAAGTGGAAGGCCAGTATTTGTCGTCCCGCAAAATCGGTTCCAGCCTGTATTTGACGGCCAATCACTACATCGACACTTACCGGATTTTGCAGGAAAAAACGGAGCTGCCTGGCCCTGCCTATCGCGACAGTGCCTTCGGCGAGCAGTATCAAACCGTTCCGTACAGCGACATCCGCTATTTTCCGGAAAGCTTGCAGCCGAACTACCTGATGGTGGCAGGCGTCAATCTCGACGAGCCTAAACAAAAGCTGTCGCTTTCCACTTATTTGGGCGCAGGGGAAAATATTTACGCCTCCCCGACCAATCTGTACGTAGCGGTAACCGAGCATAAAGCGGAGCCGATCAAGCTGAAGCAAGGCGAGTCACTTGCCCCTTCGTTTGCCCCCCCGCCGCTTGCGACGGACACGACGATCTACCGCTTCGGCATGAACGACGGCAAGATCGCCTTTTCGGCAAAAGGCAGCGTGCCGGGCCAGATTCTCAACCAGTTTTCCCTGGACGAACACGACGGCTACTTGCGGATCGCGACGACGAGCGGAAACATGTGGCGCACCGATTCCGGCACTTCGCAAAACAACGTGTACGTCCTTGACAGCACGCTCGGAATCCACGGCAAGCTGGAAGGCATCGCTCCGACCGAGCGCATCTACTCCGTCCGCTTCATGGGGAAACGCGCCTACATGGTGACGTTCCGCAACGTAGACCCTCTGTTCGTGCTCGATTTGGCAAAGCCTGCTGCCCCGCGTATTTTGGGAGCGCTGAAAATTCCGGGCTACAGCGATTACCTCCATCCGTATGACGAGAACCACATCATCGGATTCGGCAAGGAAGCAGAGTCAGACAAGGACATGGCTTTTTACCAGGGCATGAAAATCGCGCTGTTCGACGTCAGCGACGTGACCAAGCCGAAAGAAAAGTTCAAAACCGTCATCGGCGACCGCGGAACAGACTCCGAGCTGTTGCGCAACCATAAAGCTTTGTTGTTTTCCAAGGAAAAAGGGCTGCTCGCCTTCCCGGTCACCGTCTACGAATGGACCGAGGAACAAAAGGCGAAGCAGGACATTCGCGGCTACGGCCACTTCACGTTCCAGGGCGCGTACGTCTACCGGCTCGATCTGGAAAAAGGCTTTACGTTGACGGACAAAATTACACATCTGGAGCAAGCAGACAGAGACAAGGCAGGGGAAGGCTGGTACGAAAGCACAAAAAACATCAAGCGAATCCTGACGATTGACCAGACGCTCTACACCGTTTCCGACGACTTCGTCAAAGCCCAGCCGCTTCAAGGGCCGAAAGCTGTAAAGACTTTGCCATTGACGAAATAAAGGGAATGGTCTGTCACGCGGACAGGTTCTGTGCTAAGATGGGGGAATAGAGGCAGCGCAAAAAGAGAGGGTGTCATTACGTGGAGTATTTGAGTCTTAATCTGACTTCAACACTGGCGGGATTAGCTGCCGTGCTGCTGGTCATGTTCATTCGCCTGCACTGGCCCTTCCGTTTTCAATATATGGCGAATCTGTACAAGCGCCGATTGGATGTACGGCTTAGCTGGTTGGAGGCATCCTACCGAAAAAACCGTTCGCGTGCGGTAGCCATGCTCGATAAATCGACACACGAAATCATGATCGGCAATTACGAACTGGCTGAAAAGTACATTGTTTCGGGCATCAACGTCTGCAAGGAACGCCCTTCTCTGTTCAATCAGGCCATGATTCACTACCTGTTTTACAACCTGGCGATCGTCTACTACTCGTCCGGCCGTTACAGCGAATCGCTGGAAGTCGCTTTCCGCATTTACCAACGCGACCAGAGGATGACGGATTCGCTCGCGCTCATCGCCTGCTCGCACGCTCGACTGGGCGAAATCGAAAGCGCACTCGAAGCTTATCAACTGATTGCCACCAAGCGCTCTGCCAAGGAGTGGAAGCTGTTTTGCCTCGCTGAAATCGAAGCGGCCAAAGGCAACTACGAGCACGCCTTGACCTATCTCCGCCAGTTGCTGAACAAATCGGCCAGCTCTTTGCACTTCAACCGCTCCGAGCTGGAAAAACGCCTGGAGGAATGGCAAAAGGCTTCGACTCACGTCAGCTAAATATCCGCCTGCTTTCCAATCCAAATGACACCGCACATGATTTTTCTGGTGTGCGGTTTTTTATTGCCGCCTGCTTCCAGAAAACGGGCATATCGGGCAGGAAAATGTGGCATTCTCGTAAAAGCCGTTCCATTTTTCTTCCGTATCGCTGCTCTATACTATTTCAACAGATGTAGGCCAGAAAGAGAGGTTTCTTGAAATGAAAAAGTTTGACATTTCCATCCTGACAGTCGCCGTCCTCCTGACAGGACTGGCTGTGATCGGCGTATCGCAGGCAAATGATCCTGCCGCCGCCCACACAAGTGCAGTCGCGACAGTCGGCAACACCGCGATCTCGCAAACCGCGCTCTATGAGCAGATGAAAAAAGAGGCTGGCGCCAAAGTCGTGACCGACCTGATTGCCATTGAACTGTGCAAGCAGGAAGCCGCCGCCCAAGGCATCAAAGTGACCGAGCAGGAGATCGACGCGAAGATCAATCCGATCAAGGATAAATTGAAAACACCGGAGAAGTTCCAGGAGTATTTGCAGGAACGAAAAATGAATGAAAAAGAGCTCCGCGAGCGGTTCGGCATGCTCCTTTTGCGCGACAAAGTGTTTGAAAAGGCATTCCCGGTAACAGAGGAGCAAATCAAGGAGTACTACGAGAAAAATAAAGAAAAGCTCGGAAAAACGTATGAAGAAGCTCGTCCCGAGATCGCCGAGAAGCTGCTAGAGCGCAACAGACGCAAGCACTCGGACGAGTGGCTGGAGCAAATGAAGAAAAAGTACAACGTCCAGATCATGGACCCGGTTCTGGTGGAGCAAGCAAAGGAATAATCGCGCTTGATTCACCCGCACGCGTAATGCCAAAAGACTTGTGTCGCCCGTTTTTCCGGTGCACAAGTCTTTTCTTTTGCAGAAAAAAGTTACGGACGTAAAATCGCGATCAGCTCCTGCAAAAAGTCGGGGATGTCGCCTTGCAGGATGGGACCGTGTCCCGTCGCCAAAAATTCGATCGGCCAGTCAAGCAACGCTTCCAGCCCCTCCACGTACTCCGGGACCCGATCAGGCTCGTCGATGGCCCAGCTTTTTATATGCGCCTTGTACGCCGCCCGGCACTCGCTTTCTTTTCCGACGATCTGACCCAGCTCGGCTTTATCAAAGCAGATGTGGTCGCCGACAAAACAAATTTTGCTCTGCGGGTCGAAAAACGCCACGGACCCTTCCGTATGAAAGGACAATTGCCGAAAACGCAACGACGGTAGATCTCCGCCGCTCCCCGTGAAGGTGTGCCCGAACAGCGTCTGAGAGAAATCGTCCAGCTCGTAGTAATCGTCGAGATGAATCCAGTTGTTTCGGGAAGGAAACATGTCGGCATTCCCGATATGGTCCGCGTGCCGATGGGTAAAGTAAACGTATTCAATCCGCTCCGGCTTGGCACCGATTCCCTCCAGCGCCTGCTGAAAGTACGTCCGCTGCTTGCGCAAGTGGGAATCGATAACAGCAAACGATTCACCTTGTTTGACCACGTAGCTGTTCACGTAGCTCTGCCACGCATCCTCGTAGGTGATGATCGCCCAGGTGGAGTCTGTGATTGGTGCAATCACGTTGTTCATGCCTCCATCTCTCCTCTCCTCCCAGTTTCTATTCATACTGTTATTATACACAATGTTACACGACCTTGCCGACTCTTGCCAAAAGATCGGCTGTTAAAGCACCGATGCCGCTTCCCCGAGGCTGACCCAGGAGCGTCCCTGCGACCGCGCAATGTTGACCGGAACCCCAAAAAAGCGGGTCAATCCGTCTGCCGTCAGCACCTCGTCCGTTTTTCCCGCCCGCTCGACCTCCCCCGCCTTCAACAGCAGCGTGTGGGTAAAGCACGGCAAAATTTCCTCGATATGATGAGTGACGTACAGCAATGTCGGCCCGTCCGGCTGCTTGGCAATTTGCTCGATCATCGACAAAAGCTGCTCTCGTGCCAGCAAATCCAGTCCCGTACATGGCTCGTCCAAAATGAGCAGCCGGGGGGACGCCATCAACGCCCGCGCAATCAGCACCTTTTGCCGCTCTCCTTGCGAAAGCGCTCCGAACGGCCTGTCCCGCAGCTCCGTGCAGCCGAATGTTTCGAGCAGTTCGGACGCTTTTTGCACATCTTTCTCCGCCGGAACCGCGTACAGGCCAATCGTCGCTTCTCTCCCGCTCAAAATGACGCGAAAGGCCGTCTCGTGCTCGTGAAGCTGTGCGATCAAAGCCGTGCTGACCCAGCCGATCGATTTTCTTACTTCGCGCAAATCGACCGTTCCGTACACATTTCCGAGGACGCTGACCTGCCCCTTTGTCGGCCAAGTGTAGCCACAGATGATTTTCAGCAGGCTCGTTTTGCCGGAGCCGTTCAGTCCGACCAGGCACCAGTGCTCGTTTTCTTGCACCTGCCAGTTAACGTCGCGCAAAATGACCGTTTCGTCTCTTTGCCACATGACTTGGTTCACATCAATAATCATTTGCTCTCTCCACTCCTGTCTTACTTTGTCGGAAGCCGTAATCTTTCTGATTATTAAGAGTATAACTGTCCATTCCTGATCGATCAATTCTTTTGTACACCCGGAGGCGATGCGAAAAAACCTTCGCGGCAAGTTGCGAGCCACGAAGGTTTGTTTCGCTAATGCGGTTTGCTTAAAACTTTCCTTGAATCTTGAACACGATCTCCGCGAACAAGGTTGCGAACAGGAACGTCCCTGTGAAAACGACGAGGGATACGACTACGATCCGCCAGCTCAACTGCTTGAACAGATGAATGTCTTTTCCAAGCGACAGACCGGCGTATGCGAGAATCGGTGTCGCGAGCGCCAGCAGGTTGATTTTGGCAATCGACGCTGCCGTGTACTCGCTTCCTGGGAAGAAAGGAGAAGTAGCCAACATGGCAAACAGAGAAATCCAGACAATCACCGGAGATTTGAACGGCAAAATTTTCGTAAAGCCCATCCCGATCAAGGTGATGACCGCGAGAAGCACAATGCCTGGCAACGATTCCATGATCGGCACGCCATAGCCGATCCAGTTACCGATGAGTGAGATTGCGCCAATGATGAGAATCGTCAAAATTTGATTCATGCGCTTCTTTTCCCCCCTTCTGTGTCAGAAGAAGCGTTTTTGCGGCCGATGATCGGCTCCAGCCATGCGTACAGCCGCTGCGTGAGCGGCAAGGAGACGAAAATGCATACATACGTACCGATAATGCTCATCATCAAGTTCGCCGCCCCCGAGTAGAAGGCGATGTCTTTTTGCGCTTCCGGGAAAATTACGGCGAGCGAGCCTGTCGCTGCCGCCATCATGCTCCCTGAACCAACCGCTGCGCCCATCGCGAGCGAAATCGGATGGAACAGTCCGCTGCTGCCGAGGATACTTGCGAGCAACGACATGAAAATCGCGCCAAACAACGTACCGCAAATGTAAACGCCCAGTGCGCCGCGCGCTTCCGGCGAGCTTGCCCCGAACTTGTCCACGATAATCGCCAGATTAGGCTCGCGGTCGAGGGAATAGGTAGCCCCGATTGATTCGCGCTTCAGACCGAGCAAAAGCGCCACTGGCAAGCCCAAAATGATCGTTCCGACGATGTGGCCTACCTCCTGGACGAGCAGCGATACGCCCGCTCCAAACAGCTTGGGCAACTCTGGACCAATGTTGGCGCCGAGCTTACATACGAAGATCAGAAAAGAAACGCCCAAAATGTTTGCCGCGACATTCATATCTTTTTCTTTCAAAAACTTGAATGAAGGCCAGCTAATGACACCGCCGATAACGAGTGCGTACAGCATCGGGAACAAGGCGATGACGCCGATGCCGATATTGATTTTTTTCGTGCCGATAAACTCTGTCAAGGCTACCAGTACAAGCACCAGGAAATGCAGCTTGTACACATTCACGCGTCCCTCAGTCATAAGGATCCCCCTGTTCGGTCTTGTTTCTGTCTGCTATTCGATGACTACCTTTTGCGCTGCCCGAACGAACAATTCGACGCCGCGAGCCAATGCGTCTTCATCAAAATCAAAGCGTGGGTGGTGGTGCGGGTAAACAAAGCCTTTCTCCGGATTGCCCGCTCCCAACTGGATGAAGCAGCCTGGCGCCTTTTTCAAGTATTCGGAGAAATCCTCGCCCGGCATCAGCGGGTCGATGTACATAATGTCTTCCTCGCCCCAGCGCTCGCGAATGATGTCCTCCATCAGCCTGGTCACTTGCTCGTCGTTGACGACGGAGGTGTAGCCGTGAGAGAACGAGAACTCGTAGCCGGCCCCATGTGCTTCGGTAATCCCTTTGACAATCCGCTCAATCCAGACCGGCAGATTTTCGCGAATTGTCGCGTTAAAGCAGCGGGTCGAGCCTGTCAGCGTCAGCGTATCTGGAATGATGTTGTAGGCCGTGCCTGCGTTCAACATCGTCACGGAGAGGACGACCTTGTCCAACGCGCTGACATTGCGGGAGACGATTTGCTGCAAAGCGGTGATGACTTGCGCGCCGATGACGACCGGATCGATCGCCGACTCCGGCTGGGAGGAGTGTCCGCCCTTGCCCTGGATTTTCACATCAAAACGGTCTGTGGAAGAGGTGAGCGCCCCGTATAAAACTCCGAATTTTCCGACTGGCATGTAAGAAGCGAGGTGAATCCCGATAATCGAATCCAGACCGTCCGCCGCTCCTGCCCGGACAATCTCGACCGCGCCGCCCGGCGGAAGCTCCTCTGCGTGCTGGAAGAAAAATCGCACTTCCCCTTTGATGCGGTCTTTGTACTGCGACAATATTTTCGCCGCCCCAAGCAGCATCGCGGTGTGCCCGTCGTGCCCGCAAGCGTGCATCACGCCCGCTTTGCCGGATGCGTAAGGCACATCGTTTTCTTCGTGAATCGGCAGGGCGTCCATGTCGGCGCGCATGCCGAGCACTTTTCCCGGCTGGGAGCCGATCAGGCGAGCAACCACACTCGTTTTCGTCGGACGGGACAATTCCAAATTTCCGAAAGATCGCAATTTTTCATACACATATTGAGACGTCTGTTCTTCTTCAAACGACAGTTCGGGATGCTGGTGCAAATGTCTGCGCCAGGCAACGACCTGTTCTGCCAATTCGTCCGCCAATCGCTTCGTATCCAAACTCACTGTGTCCACTCCTTTTCTCTCTAGCTTTACGTTCAGTTAAGTTTCATTAAACAAATTGGCTTTCCGTGAATTCTATCACGTGTGAGCCAAAATTACAAATGTCCATTTCAGAAGGACATTTTTTGTCAAATCCACCTCGATCCCCGTCTATTTATTAGTTATTTTAGAATTTTCTATCTATAATGTCCACGTAAAATATACATAAAACGCAATAAAAATTTTTGAACAGCGTCCTTTAGGGCTTTTCCGCAGAAAAGCCCTGCCCCGCTTCCTACAAATTGACGGCAAACCACACGTACTTGCCGCCGCTTTGGCCCAGCCACAGTTCACCGTTGCCCACCATCACGCCTTGGGCGTTGACGAACGTCTCACGGACGTTTTGGGCGAGCAAAGCTTCCTTGACCTTCGGTGTGACAATCTCGTCGTACTCCGCGAGGAACTGCTGCTCATTTTGCACGTAGCGGCTGCCCCCGTCCTTGTTTATGCGCAGCGGATACTGGACCATTCTTGCGACTTGTGCTTTGTTCCCGGCCTTCACCGCCTCCTGAAGCTTGTCGAAAAAAGCTTCAAAGGCAACCGGGTCGGTAATGCCTGCCACTTCGTAGCGATTGTGCTCGCTCTCCGCCTGTTGCCGCGCCGCTTGCTGCATCATCTGGCCCGGTTCCGCCGCTTGTCCGGCGAGAGCTGGGGAAGTCAGGTGAAGCAGAACGGTTCCGATGACGAGTAACGTTCTCACGCTTTTGCTTTTGCTCATCACGCTTCGCTCCTTTACGGTTTATCGTTCGTTTCTACCAGTAGCTTTTCTCCGGGGGCTTTGGCTTATGAGTCGCGGCGGCCCGTTGCCCAAGCTTTTACCGTGTCGCTGCGGCAATCCATCGCACCTGATGCTTGTCCGTTGCAGGCGGGTGGCCGTACGGAAAGGAAACATGCCGATCGAAAAAGGGTGTACACAGGCGCCCTGCCTGTTCGCTCACCTTCATGCGCGCAACTGGGAAGTTTTCATATCACACGCCGCTACTGTTTTTGGAGATACTACGTGGTGACGACGATCCCAGGGGTGATTTCCTTGATCCGTTTGGGCTATGCCTGCATCAGCGTAAAGCTGAAAAACAATCCGAACAAAAAGACGACCGTTGCGCAAATCAATAAACTGGAGCCGCAGGCGCGCCTGAAAAAGCTGCGGCTAGTGTTGCAGACGAATTTTTTCAACCTGATGGATTTGCTCGCCTACAACGTGGAAAACCGCATTTTTTTGTATCGCCTCCCCTCGGAATTTGTGCCGCTGGCTACGCACCCGGTCGCGGCAGACTGGGACTGGGCCAAAGAATTTTCCTGGGACTTTCAGAAGACAGGCACATTCATCCGCAACAACGGCATTCGCCTGACAGCGCACCCCGGCCACTTCAGCATTTTGAACAGCGACAAGCCATCCGTGGTCGAAGCGGCGATAGCGGATTTTTCGTATCACGCCAAAGTGTTTGATCTGCTTGGATTGGACGACAATTCGGTGCTGGTCACGCATGTCGGCGGTGTGTTCGAGGACAAGGTCACTTCCCTGGAACGATTTGCGGCGAACTTTGAGCGACTGCCTGAGCAGGTCAAGCGGCGACTGGTCGTGGAGAATGACGACACGTCCTTCACCATGCGCGAGGTGTTGGAGCTGTGCGAGCGGATCGGTGTGCCGATGGTGTTCGACATCCATCACCACCATTGCCATTCGGACGGCGAGGAATGGACAGAGTATCTTCCGCGCATCATCCAGACGTGGGGGAAGCGCATCCCGAAAATGCACATGTCCTCGCCGAAATCAGCCAAAGACTTTCGCTCCCATGCGGACAATATCGATCCGGACGAATTTATCGCTTTTGCCAGCGCTCTCGCCGATTACCATGTCGATATTGTGCTGGAATGCAAAAACAAAGACGATGCGCTGCTGACTCTGCGGCAACATCTGAAAAAACGCGGGGTTGAGGTCGAGGCGTTTGCCGCTGCCCCTTGATCGCCCCGGCAGGAAAACCAATTCGCTTTTGCCGCCAGCCAAACAGCCAAAAGGACGCCTACGCGAAAACAGGCGTCCTTTTTTTGCTTGCTCGTTAATCGCAACTGCAACCACAGTCGCAGCCATGTCCGGAGGAGGAGCTTCTATGTCCGTAAGACGATGAGCTGCTGCGTCCGCCAGAGCTGCTGCCCCTATGATGCCAAACTTGGCAACGGTCGTGATAATGCTTCATTCTCCGTTGATGGTGTTTGTAATGTCTGCGGTATTCGCTGTATTTCCGGCGGTGATCCCGGTATTGCTCGCATTTGTGACGGAAATACTGCATCCGGTCCATATGGAAATGGAACTTGAACAAATACAGTTCGATTTCCGAGCCTGGCCGGACGTTTTCCGCTGACGGCGGCCTCATGTTTGGCGAAGCATTTGGTGGACGCCGGTTCGGCATGACGTTCGGCGGCATCGGATTCGGTCTGCGGTTTGGCGGCATTGGGTTGGCTGGCCTCCGATTTGGCGGCATTTGATTGGACGGCATCCGGTTTGGCGGCATCGGATTGGCTGGCATCCGGTTTGGCGGCATCGGGTTGGCTGGCATCCGGTTTGGCGGCATCGGATTGGACGGCATCGGTTTTGGCGGCATCGGGTTTGGCGTATTCGGCATAATCTGGTTAGGAGATGGCACGTTCGGCCGTTGCGGCATCGGGCGTGCCGGGATGTTGTGCTGCGGATTCTCCGAGCTTTGCGGCGCTTTCGGCTTCGACGGTGACGGTACGTTTGGCGATGGTACGTTAGGAGACGGTACAATCGGTGACGGCAACGGCATTATCGAGGAAGGCGGCTTTGGCATTTCTTTGGGACGCCTTGGGGACGATGGAGGCACAGGCGGCATCTTGCGTCGCTTTTCCACGGAAATGAACACGTCCTTTCTGATGAAATAACACAGTACATGGTATGACATTTATCCCGCTCAAGAAACGACAATCGCCCAGTTTCCAAAAATGGATTGAGCCCGTTTTTTCCACTATAGGGAAGGCGCCGTGCCAATCTTGATCTTGACTGCGCGCTCACTTTCGTTACAATAATACTAATAACGAAAATTATCTGACAGTTGTAGAGCGAAAGTGAGGAAAGACGTATGTGGCCTCCAATCGGGCTTACGCGTTTCATCCAATCACATAGAACCCAGGAGCGAGGGGTTAGGATCTAGTATCCTAACCCCTCGCTCTTTTCGTTCTCTGCTCTGTTAAAGGAGGAAACTATCCATGAATCAGCAAGCAAGCGTCATCCATATGAATGGGAATCGCCTGCGCATTGAAGACGTCGTCCGGATTGCCAGGGACGCTCACCGCATCGAATTGACCCCCGAGGCGCTGGAAAATGTGCGCCGCTCCCGGGCGATGGTCGAAGAGATGCTCCAGGAGCAAAAAGTCGTCTACGGCATCACCACAGGCTTCGGCAAATTTTCCGATGTCATGATTCAGGGCGAAGATGTCAGCAAGCTGCAGGAAAACTTGATTATGAGCCACGCCTGCGGAATGGGAGAGCCTTATCCGGTGGAAGTCGTCCGCGCCATGATGGCGTTGCGAATCAATGCGTTGGCAAAAGGCTATTCCGGCATCCGGGAAGAAACGCTGCTGCACCTGGCCGAGCTGTGCAACCGCGGCGTCCATCCGGTCATTCCCCAGCAAGGCTCGCTCGGCGCCAGCGGCGATTTGGCTCCGCTCGCGCACATGGTCCTCGTCATGCTCGGCAAGGGCGAAGCGATCGTCAATGGACAGCGGATGAGCGGAGAAGCGGCGCTCAAAGCAGTCGGGCTCTCCCCGATTCGCCTGCAGGCCAAAGAAGGTCTGGCCCTGATTAACGGCACGCAGGCGATGACCGCCCTGCTCTGCCTGGCCTTGTACGATTCGCGCGTCGTCCTGGAAAGCGCGGAGCTGATCGCGTCGATGACGATTGAAGCGTTGCGCGGCATACCGAAAGCGTTTGATCCGCAACTGCACCTCGTCCGCCCGCATCCCGGACAGCAGGAATCGGCGAGACGACTGCTCGCGCACCTGTCCGGCAGCGAAAGAACCTCGCAGCAGGGCGAGCTGCGCGTCCAGGACCCTTACAGTCTGCGCTGCCTCCCGCAAGTCCACGGAGCGACACGCGATACGCTGGAGTACGTCTGGGCGACGGTCACCCGGGAGTGCAACAGCGTGACCGACAACCCGATCCTGTTCACGGAAACAGGCGATGTCATCTCCGGCGGAAACTTCCACGGGCAGCCGATGGCCTTTGCCGCCGATTTTTTGGCGATCGCCATGGCAGAGCTGGCCAACATCTCCGAGCGCCGTACAGAGCGACTCGTCAACCCGCAGCTTAGCGGCCTGCCCGGATTTTTGACCGAAAACGGCGGTCTTCATTCCGGTTTTATGATTACGCAATATGTAGCCGCTTCCATCGTCTCGGAAAACAAAGTGCTGTGCCATCCTGCGTCCGTCGATTCCATCCCGTCCTCGGCAAACCAGGAGGACCACGTCAGCATGGGGACAACCGCCGCCCGCAAGCTGCGCACGGTCATTTCCAACGTGACAAAGGTGCTCGCCATCGAATATTTGGCGGCAGCACAGGCGATCGACTTCGGGAATGGAGAGCTGGGCGCAGGCACGAAAAAAGCTTACGAAGAGCTGCGCCGCGTCATTCCCCGTCTGCACGAGGACCGGGAAATGCACCCCGACCTGGTGAAAGCAGAGGAACTGATTCAAAAAGGAGCGCTTGTCATTCTCTAGTAGTGATCCGCGCTGGGAATGCCCTCCCTTCTCTGCTATGATGAAAGCGAAGGCGGCACGACCGCACGACCATTCGATTCGCTGTAGAGCATGGAGGGCTGCCTGATGAAGCCAGCATCTGAGCCGCTGCAACACCCTGACTATCTTTTGTTGTTCGACGGTGTTTGCCATTTGTGCAACAGCGCCGTTCAATTCATCCTCAAGCGCGATCCTTCCGGCAGCATTCACTTCGCTTCTTTGCAGTCGGAAAAAGCGCAGCAAATTTTGTCCCGCTTTTCGTATGCCGAAAGCGGGCTGTCATCTGTCGTCCTGATTGCCCATGGACGCTTATACACCAAGTCAGACGCGATTTTGCGAGTGGCGCGCAAGCTGTCCGGGGCCTGGCCGCTGTGCTACTACCTCGGCCGTCTGTTCCCCCGTCCCGTCCGCGATTTCACCTACGATTGGGTGGCCAAAAACCGTTACCGCTGGTTTGGCAAACAGGAACAGTGCATGCTGCCTACTCCCGAGATCAAGGCTCGCTTTCTGGACTGACTGATCGGTTAGAAAACTTGGCTGCGCCAAACCCTTGGCGACGCCTTTGTGGCACTTATGTACAAAAAAAAGAGGAGCCGTCGCGATCTGTCGGCTCCTCTTTTCGCTATTTGACCCGCGCTTGCGGGTGATCGTCGCTTGCGAAGGCAGCGGCTTTGGCGTTTGCCTCCACCTGTGCCGGGCTTTTGCTGCCCGGGATGACCGTCGTGACGGCCGGGTGCTTCAGGCACCACGCCAGCGCCCACTGCGCCATGTCCACGCCCTCCGGCACTTCGCTTTCCTTGATTTTGGCAACCTCTTCGAGCAGGCGGGCGACGTGCTGCGGATCGTGGCGGTGGCGCACATCGTTTCCGGCGAACACGGCTCCTGGCTTGTATTTTCCGCTCAAATAACCGCTCGCCAGCGGCACGCGTGCGAGCACGCCCAAATCCTGCTCCGCGCACGACGCAAACACCGCTTCCTCCGGCTTGCGATCCAGCCGGTTGTAGACGACCTGGATCGTCTGCGCGTTGACGCGGGAAGCTCCGCCCACCTGATGCATGTTGTCGTTTTTGGCAATCGACAAGCCCAGATGGCGAATCTTCCCTGCCTGCACCTGCTTGTCCAGATACGTCCACAGCTCGTCGTTGTCAAACGCTTCGTCTGGCCCGGAATGGAACTGGTACAGGTCGATGTAGTCGGTCTGCAAAGCCCGCAGCGATTTTTCCAGTTGCTCCTGCACAGCGGCAGCCCCGTACTCGTTCGTCCGCGAAAACTTGTCGTGGAAATGGTGGCCGAACTTCGTCGCGATGATCCAATCGGCGCGGCGGCTCTTTTTCAAATAGCCTCCGATCAGCTTCTCGGACAGATGATCGCCGTAGCACTCTGCGGTGTCGATCAGGTTGATCCCCAGCTCGTGCGCCTTGTCCAGAATCTGGTCGACTTCTTGCTGCGAAAAGTCTTGCCCCCACTCTCCGCCAAATTGCCACGTCCCTACGCCAATGACCGAAACAGTCAGTTCCGTTTTCCCTAATCTGCGGTACTTCATTGTCGATTCCTCCTCGCGCCTCTATGTAGAAAAGGCCCTGAGCGAACTGTCGCTCAGGGTGAAACCAAACGAACATCAGATTGTTTTTTCGATGTTTAACTGGCTGACAAACGCTTGCAGGCTGTCTTTCCGTTCCTTGCGCATTTTTTTGCGCTCCTCGGCAGTAGCCATCAACCTTTTCTCTTCCTCGGTTTCCGGAACGATGGCCGGAACCTCGGTAGGATTGCCCGCTTCATCGAGCGCGACAAAAGTCAAAAACGAAGTGGCAGTCAGGACTCGTTCCCCTGTTTGCAGGTTTTCCGAGACGATTTTCACAAAGA
Organism: Brevibacillus sp. NSP2.1; assembly: GCF_000470975.2. Classification (NCBI taxonomy): domain Bacteria; kingdom Bacillati; phylum Bacillota; class Bacilli; order Caryophanales; family Paenibacillaceae; genus Brevibacillus; species Brevibacillus sp. NSP2.1. The sequence goes on from NZ_CP048274.1 coordinate 3,545,893, forward strand.
CCTCCATGGACGTGCGCCCTGTCGAGGAGACAAACGCTTCCAGGCAGATCGAATGCCCCATTTTTACGGGTGCCAAAAAATCGATGGAGTCTATGGAAGCAGTCACGACCGGGCGGCGCGAATGCCGCATGGCAGCGATTGCCGCTACCTCATCTATATAGGCCATCATCGTCCCGCCGAAGATGGTCCCGTGGTAATTCGTATCGGACGGTTGAACCAAGGATGCCTGGATCGTGCGGGATTCTTGTGTAGTCTTGACGTTCATCACTGTTGCTCCTTTGTCAATCATGTTCATGCTCCCCCATCATATCACAAGGCATCCGCTGTTCCAATTACATACTGACAGTTGTCATATGGCTGCGCTCGCGCAGGCGGTCCAGCACGGTATCCGCCTCCTCCTGCAAAAAATAGCGCAGCATCGGCACGTTCCATTCGTAGGCGGGGCGGTAGCCATCGAGCGCGAACCAGTTTTCGTCGATGTGCGCAGCCAGCTTCCTGCGCTCCCGGTTCGCGCAGTAAAACTGCTCCAAATAGTCCGTTCCCCAGCGGGAAAAGGACGACGTCTCTTTGGTCACGGCAGTCAACAAAATTTCCTGGCCCGTATCAATCAAATCCAGCGGGTACAACTGGCAACTGAACGGCTTGAGCGGCAGGACATCGTGCCCTGCCTCTTCCGCGTAGGCGTGGATCGCACAGCCGAAGCGGCCGTTGTTTTCCTGATAAAACAGACAGTTGCCATGCCGCATACGAATCGTGCCTGGCAACTGTCCCCGGTCCCACACGCCGTAGCGCTCCCAGTTTTCCCGCTCGCCTGCTGTCTGCAAACGGGCAGCGATCGCCGGAACCTGTTTTTCCAGCAGCGGGATTTGCCATTCCTCGACGGCGTATGGCTGGCCGCCTTCGCAGCAAGTCTCGCGGTGAACCGCCCGGCAATTCCAGCAGTCCAGGTGAAACAAAGCGAGCAGAGCGGGTACGTCCACCATGTACCGCCCTGCCTTTATCATCGCATGCCTGTTTTTTTTCATGTACTTTTCGCAACTGTACACTTCTTTTTCACTCATCGGATCGGGTGTTCCGACGTAGCGATAGGATGGCTTCCTGTTCATTTTTCCAGGACGATCTCCGCTTCCGTACCGAAAATGTTCAGTTTTCCGTCTGCATAGGTGGCGAGATCCACTTCTTCTCCGGGAATTTCCATCAAAATTTCCACGCTTTCCTCGTCCGCTGCCACAAACAGCAGCAACAGGTCTTTTTCGTCAAATTCGTTGTCGGTGAGCTTCACTTCTGTCAGTTGTCCCTGAAACTGCGCGACTTCTTCATCGTCTTCGCTTTCCGTGTCCCATTGCGTAAAAGTGACAGACAGCGTTTGCTTGGCAAACTCGTCCGCAAGCAGGCGCAAAAGCTGTTCGTGCTGTTGAATTTCCATTGTCAATCCCTCCGAAAAAATATCATTACTGCCCATCATAGCAAAGTGCAGCGGAAAAGCCAAAAGAAAAACCGCTTCCCAAACCGAAGCGGCTGTTTCCTGACGCTAGCTTACTTTGCTGATCGTCTGGGCGAGGGCAAAATCTTTGCCCGTCAGCCCTTTTGCCTCGCGGGTCGCGAGCGTAAACGTCACAGTTCCGCCAGACAGGTGAATCTCGACATGCTGACTGTCATGCTCAAGCATTTCCGCCACACGGTTTACAAAGCTCACAGCCGTGGCAAAGTCTCTACAGTGATATGTGCGAGACAGCGCCATCCTGTCTTCTACCAGCTTCCAGCCCGGAACCTTGCTCAAATACAGTTTGACCTGTTCCAAAGACAGCTTGCTCACTCACATCGCCCCCCTTTTGTCCGATGAATCGGTGGTAACACCATCATATTCAACAGACAGAAAGGTTAGTCACGCTTATCCGCGCTACCTATTGCTTGATCGCGTAAAAAATCATGCGCGGCGATTGACTGGCTATATACGGTTCAAATTGGTAATTGCCGAATACCTGAATTTGTCCGAATCCGGCCAGCTCCAGCATGGCCGTCATCTGTTCCACGGAGAAAAGCCGAACCTGCTCCAAGTACTCCCTCGGCTGCGCGGCGGGATCGTCTCGAATCAAAATCCGCTTTTTTACCGCCTCGTCCTCGATCCAGCGCTTCTCCTCGATCAGCATCCCGCTGACCTCTTTGGTGGAGTGCGGGACAAGATGCTGCTTCACGTAGGCGGGGTTCAAATAGTCGATGACGACTTCCCCGTTCACCTTCAATGCCTGCGCCATATTGCGGACGACCTGCGCGTTTTCCTCATCGGACGAAAAATAGCCAAAGCTGGTGAACAGGTTGACTACGATGTCAAATTCGTCCCGATACGGAATATGGCGCATGTCGCAGCGAGCGAAGCTGAGCTGTGGATAGGTGTTCTGCTCTTCCGCAAGCTGCAGCAGCACGGGGGACAGGTCGACACCTACGACTTCGTATCCTCTGCGAGCCAGCGCACGCGAATGCCGCCCGCTCCCACAGCAAAGATCAAGTACGCGCCCCGTGCTCTTTATCGGCAATCGCTCGAGCAGATTGGCGATCTCGCTGTCGGCCGCCGAATCGTCCCGATGCCGATACACAAGTACGTAATCTTCGCGAAAGCTGCGTTCAAACCATTCTTCTGCCATTCCCTAGCTCCTTTAATTCCAAGATGCTCTCATTATACCACAGCGGGGTTTATCCGCAGCCGATTTCCCCCCGCCGAAGTGCACGGAAAACCGCAGGAAGCCTGACCAAAAGCACACTCGCGAAGAAACGACGACAGCGATGCGCTGAGGCTCGAAGACTATCCCGTCCGGTGAATGGCAAACACAGTCCGAAAACAAAAACCCCCTGTCTTTCCTGCTGGCGGCAAGCCTTGCCATACAGTAGGAGGACAGGGGGTTTTGGGGCTGGCTACGGCAGGCGCGCAGCTCGTCCCAGGCGAATTTTTTCCGCCGCACGGGCAATGATGCTCTCCACGGAGGCCGGGTCGTCCACGACGTCGTACTCGTTGATGTTCACCCGCAGAACAGGACAGGAGGTAAACGAGTGAATCCAGCTATCATAGCGGTTGAACAAATCGCGCCAGTAGTCGATCGGGGTCTGCTGCTCCATCGGGCGTCCCCGCTCCTGGACGCGCCCGATAATGTCATCGAAGCTGCCTTCCAGGTAGATCAAAATATCGGGATGCGGGAAGTACGGCGTCATGACCATCGCTTCGAACAGCTCTGTGTACGTGCGGTAGTCTTCTTCCGTCATGTTGCCCTGCTCGTACAGCATGCGGGCGAAAATGCCGGTATCCTCGTAAATCGAGCGATCCTGGACGAAGCCGCCGCCGTAGTCGAACATCCGCTTCTGCTCCTTGAAGCGCTCGGCCAGGAAAAAGATTTGCAGGTGAAAGCCCCAGCGGGACAAATCGTTGTAATAACGGCCAAGGTAAGGGTTGTTGTCCACTTTTTCCACGGACACGCGAAAACCGAGCTGATCGGCCAGGGCGTGTGTGAACGTCGATTTGCCGACGCCTACCGTTCCGCCGATGGTGATGACCGCATTGCTCGGAATGCCGTATTTTTCACGAAGATGGCTGTTTTGAAACCTAGACATGTACGCAACTCCTTATTGAAATACTTGCCAATCACACGGCATCGTTATGCCTGTTGCCCCCGCAGCTCCTGAATACGCGGCAGGATGAGATCGAGCATATACTGCCGATCCTCTGGCCGATGGACGAAATCCAGCTCGTCACAGTTGAATTTGATGACAGGCGTATCCGGGTGGTGCTTTTCAAACTCGTCCATAAATTCGTTGTAATCGGCGATCAGATTTTCCATATAGCCCACATCCATCGTCCGCTCCACCTCACGATCGCGCATGGCGATCCGCTTCATGACCGTGTCGATGGACGCCGTCAAGTAAATGACCAGATGAGCCTGCGGCAAATCTTCTGTCAGGATATCATAAATTTTGAGATACTTCGGGAGATTGTTGTCGGACAGCGTTCGTTTGGCAAAAATCGTATTTTTAAAAATATTGTAATCGGATACGACAGAAATGCCCTGGTTGAGATAGTGGGCGTGAATATCCTGCAACTGCTTGTAGCGGTTGCACAGGAAAAACATCTCTAGCTGAAAGCTCCACTCCGCGATGTTCTCGTAAAACTTTCCTAGAAACGGATTTTCATAAACAATTTCTTCCAATAATTGCAATTCGCAAGTGCGGTGCAGTTCCCGCGCCAACGAGGTTTTTCCAATACCGATCGGTCCCTCGACAGTTATTAATATGGACTTCATATACGCCTCTGTTCCTTTCGCCAAAATGAGAGCACTCCATATTTTAGCACGCGTACTTCCATTTGTCGAAACCATTCCTTTTCTGTCGCATGCCGCTTTTTTCCAATAAAAAAAACTGCTCCTGACGATCAGAGCAGTCGGTCGGACAAACGCTTTTGCGCTACGTAAAATACTCGATTTTGGCCTTGGGAAACAGTCTCGCAATCTCCCTCTCCAAATGCGCCTGCAAGGCTTTGGCCTGCACGTCCGGGTAGACGTACTTGCCTTTGCCGTACTTGCCCCATTTGTATTTGCGCTCCTCCTCGTTCATCGCCAGCTTGGTTTTCGGATAGCGCTGCAAAATCAAGTTTTTGGCAATTTTGGTGAAGCGGTGCTGGATCAGCTCAAAAGTCAGGTCGGCCAGCGCTTCCGGGACGAGCTGGTTTCGCAGCCGTTCCAGCAAGTCGGTGTAGCCTTCCTCCCATCCGTCAAACCAGTATAAGGGGGCCAAAATGAAGCCGAGCGGATAGCCTGCTTTTGCCACTTTGCCCGCCGCTTCAATTCTTTGCGCAAAGCTGGAAGTGCCCGGCTCGAAGTTTTTGATGACGTAATCGGCATTCATGCTGAAGCGAAAACGGGTATGCTTGTTATGTTTCGCATCGAGCAACGAATCGACGTGGTGAAACTTGGTAACGAACCGCAGACGGCCATACTCCTGTTCCCCCATAAATTCGATCGCTCGCTTCAGGTTTCCTGTCAAATGCTCGATGCTGACCGGATCGGACGTACAGGCTGCCTCGAATCGGGTAATCTCTCCCGGCCGTTCCTCGATGTATGTTTTCGCCTGGGCCAAAATTTCATCGGTATTGACGTAGACGCGAACGTACGGCTTGGACCCGATGTTCGTATTCAAATAGCAGTAGTGGCAATGCGCCGCGCAGCCTGTAGCCAGCGGAATCGCGTATTCCGCAGACGGCTTGGAGGTTTCGAACTTCAACGTTTTGCGCACCCCAATGACCAATGTTCGCTTGGCATTGCGGTACTTTTCCACCTCTGTCTCGCCGGGAATGCCGCGCACCTGATTGTGGCTGGTTGTCATTTGCAGCGGGATGCCTTCCGCTTGCAAACGCTGGTACAGCTCCTGGCCGAGCGGATAGTTCAGTGCGTTTGGCTCGACGAAAACGTAGTCGGGCACAAACAGGCCAGTTTTTTTCTGCCCTGTTTTCGCGGGTGCTTCCAGCAGTGTCGTCACCATAAGCGCAAGATCCCTCCCAGTGTGTAGTATGGCCTGCACAGTCGGACAAGCTTTCGAGGAGATCACTGGCTGCTCACGCTCTACAGCGTGCTTTTGAACTCGCGCAGCCACTGTCGCGCTTCCGCCGCCTGGCTGGACGGCACCTGCAGCGTGTACACATACCCGCCTTTTTTCGTTTCTCTGGACAACAGCCTGACCCGGATTCCTTTTATCTCCAAATATCGCCGGCACTCGCTCGCCACTCTAGGAAGCCCGTACGATTCATGAATCGTTACCCATTTGGTCCACATGCCTTCCCCCACCCTCATTGCTTCTTCCTTTACTGTAAGCAACAAGCAGGCAGTTGGTTCAAAAAAGACGCAGCGATTGCCGATTTTCCCAAAACTGTTTTCGCCTTTGCGCAGTCTAATACGTGTAGGAGGGGGAAAATGTGAATCTGGAACAACTTGTCTCGCAAGCCAGGCAAGGAGACGACGAAGCTTTTTACCAGTTGATTTGCCAGCAGCAACAGCAGCTGTACAGCGTGGCTTACGCCTTTTTGCGCAACGAACTGGACGCGCTGGAGGCGATACAGGAAGCGACCTGCCGTTCCTATCTCCGCTTGTCTCGCCTGAAGCAGCCCGCGCATTTTCGCACCTGGCTGACACGCATTCTCATCCACGTATGTCTGGACGAGCTGAAACGAAAAAAACGGTTTGCCCCCGACTTTCCCGATGGCGACGGTCTGGCGGACCCGGATCGCAAGCAGTGGGAGCACACGGCGGACAAACTCGTTATCGAGGAAGCGCTGGCCAAGCTTACGCCTGCTTACCGCAGCATCATCATCCTGAAATATTTTGAAGATCTGACCATTCGCGAAATTGCGTTGCGGCTCGGCCATCCGGAAGGAACGATCAAGACCTGGCTGCACAAGGCGTTGGCTACATTGCGAAAAGAACTCGGGAAAGGCTGGTGAATGTATATGGATATCGAAAAAACAGAGGGTCAGACCGACGCGCACGTACCGCCGCACATCGAGCACTACATTCGCTCTGGCATCGCCCAGGCCAAAAGCCTTCAACGCAGACGCCGCCGCAGCCGTCTGGTTCGCCTCTGCTCGGGAATTGCGACAGGGTGTCTGCTCCTGGCCTTTGTGTTCTCGGTGCGCCTCTCCCCGGCGGTTGCCGCTTATGTCAGCCACATTCCCGGGATGGAAAAGTTCGTCGAGCTGATTCGCGATGACAAAGGGTTGCAGCGGGCTGCCGAGCACGAGATGGTCCAGGACATCGGCACAGGCGGCTCGCTTGCAGGCATCACGTTCACGATCGACCAGGTGCTGACCGATCAGAAGCGGATGCTGCTGTTTTACACCTTGAAGCACGAACGTAGCGGCCAAAAGGTCGGGATGCGCAAGCTGGAGCTGTTTGACGCCTCCGGCAAGGAGTGGGAGCACGGAGCGAGCTGGTCTGGCATGGACGTGGAAGCGAACGAGGAGCAAAAAAACCGGATTGATATTTTTCTCCCGGAAACAAGCGAAGTACCTGACGCGCTGACAGCCAAAGTGACGCTCGACCTCGACGGCGTAGAGCTGAACCCTCCGCTTGCGATTACGTTTCCGATCGACCATAGCAAATACACGACATTTGAGAAAAAAGTGGTTCCTGTCGGAAAAAAAGTGACGGTGGACGGACAGACGTTTACCATCGAGCAAATGACGGTGTTCCCTACGCAAACAGAAGTCAGCATCCGCTTCGATCCGGGCAACTCCAAACATATTTTCGGCTTTGACGATCTGCGGCTGGTTGATGAAAACGGCCAGACGTACGCTTTCTGGGGAAATGGCGTGCCGACGCGTGACAACGGGGAAAACGGCAAAGTGTACAATCTGGAAAGCATCTATTTTCTGGAGCCGCAAAAGCTGTTTTTGAAAGCAAACGGGATTCGGGCGCTGGACCGCGACAAGCTGCAGGTGGTAATCGACGCGAAGACGCAGAAGCTCGTCAAAGCACCCGATGCCAGGCTCAAGCTGACTGCGCTGCGCCAGGTCGATGATGTGGTCGGCATGGACTGGGAGCTGGAAGTCGAGGAAGCGGACGCGCATCGCTTCATCCATTTGGGCAGCGACATCACGGACAATCAGGCGAATAAATACGACTACGTCCAGGGAAGCTCGTCTTCGCGCGATCCGGCGAGGCGTCTTCAGACGTACAGCCTGATTTACCAAAGACTGACGAAGAACGGCGCCCCTGATTTCTACACTTTTACCCTCACGGACTATCCCGCTCGTTTGCAAGGCGGGTTTACCGTGCAAGTCAAATAGCAAAATGGCCTCGCAGAGAATTTGCTCTCCGCGAGGCCATTTTGTTGTCGCTCCCCTTCGCTTTACTCCACAACCGCCCAGTGATTGGTCGGACCGTGGCCGCCGCCCAATTGCGGAGCGGTCCTGATCGCTTCGAAAATAAAGCGGTTCGCTTTTTCAACCGCAGCCACGAGCGGCGTATGTTTCGCCAGCTCTGCCGTCAACGCAGCGGAAAACGTGCAGCCCGTTCCGTGCGTATGCCGGGTATGGATGCGCTCATGCGACAACTCGAAAAAGTCGCGGCCGTCAAACAAAATGTCGACGACGGTATCACCGTCGAGGTGGCCGCCCTTCATCAAGACGTTGCGCGCTCCGAGCGCATGAATCGCGCGGGCGCCTTCGCGCATATCGTCCGGGGTGCGAATCGTCATACCTGTCAGGCACTCGGCCTCCGGCAAATTCGGCGTCACGACTTCCGCGAGCGGCAGCAACTCTGTTTTCAGCGCGTCAATCGCTTCGTCCAGGAGCAGCTTGGCCCCGCCCTTGGCGATCATCACCGGGTCTACGACCAGCTTTTGCAGACTCGCGGCGCGCACCTCTGCCGCCACTGCGCGGATGATGTCCGCATCAAACAGCATTCCCGTCTTCGCCGCATCCGCTCCCAGGTCGCGCAACACTTCGCGCATCTGCTGGGCCACCGCCTCTGTCGGCAGCGGATACACCCCGGCCACGCCCAACGTATTTTGCGCCGTAATCGCCGTAATCGCGCTCATTCCGTAAACGCCGAGTTGGTGAAACGTCTTCAAATCGGCCTGGATGCCCGCTCCGCCCCCGCTGTCTGATCCTGCTATCGTCAATGCTCTCGCGATTGTATGCATGAATCTCCCTCCTGCTTTCGCCACCTTTTCTCCTACGAGTATATCATCCGCTTGTCCCATTCGGTATACTTAGGAGTGATGACCAACCGCAAAGAAGGGATTTGTTATGTCGTATCGCTTGTTTTACTGGCTGACCGTGCTCATTCCCACGATCATTATCGGGGGCTTCGAATTTGTTCGGCACGATTTTTTGCTGCCTTATATGTCCATGGAAACGGGCAACGTATATATTACTTTGCTGACGCTCTTGTTGTCTTATTTGTTCGCCACCTGGATGTTTCGCACGATCAAGCAGATGAACGCGCGGATCGTCGAGGAGCAAGCCAGGCGGGCCGTGTACGAGGAGCGCGAGCGTTTGGCCCGGGAGTTGCACGACGGCATCGCGCAATCTTTGTTTTTTCTCAATGTCAAGCTGAAGCAGGGGCATCTGGATGACGCCAGAGTAGCGGTTTCGGCCATCGACAACCACGTGCGCCAGGCGATTTTCAACCTGCGCTCGTTGCCGGAGGAAGGCAGCTTCGACCAGCGGCTGGAAAAATGGCTGACGCAGTGGAGCGCGCTGTCCGGCGTCGATGTCGCAGCGGATTTGCGCGTGAAGGAAAGCTTTTTCACCCCTGCGGAGGAAGTGCAACTGTTCGGAATCATCCAGGAAGCTTTTGCCAACATCCGCAAACATGCGCAGGCCAAGCATTCCTGGATTCGACTGACGACAGGCGAGCCGCGGAGCTGGCAGCTCGTGATCGAGGACGACGGCGTGGGAATTGCCCACACCAAGCCAGACACGAAAAAATACGGCTTGTCGATGATGCGCGAGCGGGCGCGCCAGTTGAACGCCGCAATTGACATTCAAAAACGGGCAGACGGCGGCACCATCATTCGCCTGACAGCCCATCCTGGAGGTTTTTCGCAATGAACGCATACCGTGTGCTGATCGCTGACGACCACCCGATGGCTCGCATGGCGATTCGCTCGCTCTTGGACCCGGACCCTTCGTTTGAAGTGATCGGCGAGGCCGAAAACGGCGAGGAAGCTTTTTTGCTCTGTGGACAGTTGCAGCCCGATCTGGTGCTGATGGACATCAACATGCCGAAATGGAGCGGCTTGGAAGCGACCCGCGAGGTGAAAAAAGCGTACCCGCACATCAAGGTCGTCATCCTGAGCGTCTCGGATGACGTCGCAGACTTGATTACCGCGATTCAATTCGGCGCGCAAGGCTACTTGCTGAAAAACCTGGAGCCAGACGACTGGATCAACTACTTGCACGCGTTGCTTGGCGAAGACAGCGAGTTGACGCGGGAAATGGCCACCCGGCTGATGTACCGGTTCAGGCAGGAGGAGCACGTGGACGATCTGGTGCCGGATGTGCTGACGCCGCGCGAACGGGAAATCGTCATGTACGTCGGAGCCGGAAAGACGAACAGGGAAATCAGCGAAGCGTTGATTATCGCGGAAAACACGGTGAAAAATCACCTGAAAAACATCCTGGAAAAGCTGCAATTGGCCAATCGCGTGCAGCTCGCCGCCTACGCGGTGCGCCACCATCTGATTATGAAAAAGTAAGCTCCCAACCGAAAACAGTTGCTTTCCGCGCCAACCACTGTCATCCTTAGAAGGACCCGTTTTTACGATACCAGACATGAAGAATGGCAGGTGAACCACATGCTCGAAGTCAAGACCTCCAAGCTGAGCAACGGAGAATTAAACAGAGGCGTTTTCGCCATGCGCGACTTTGCAAAAGGCGAATTGCTCCATGAAGCTCCGGTTCTTCCTTATTTGAACGAGGAACACGAGCACATTGAAAAAACGCTTTTGGCGGACTACGCCTTTGAATACGGTGCCAACCATACCGCGTTTTTGCTCGGCTACGGCATGCTATTCAACCATTCCTACACGCCAAACGCCACGTACAGCATCAATTTTGACAACCACACGTTCGATTTCTACGCCTATCGCGACATTCAGGCGGGCGAAGAGATTTTGATTAACTACAACGGCGATGAGGATTGCGACGATCCGCTCTGGTTTTACGAAGAAGAGCAGTCCGGCAATAAAAAGGAATAGGCAAGCGCGATCAACAGGCAGGGGAGCTTTTCCCTTGCCTTTTTGTTTTTTAGCCCGTGTTGGCAGCCAGCGCCGCCTCCAGCAGCTTCAGTTCGTATTCGTCGCGTTCCGGCGCAAGCGCCGAGCAGCGCATGTCAATCCTGGCCCCTTACCGCACCGGGTCGATATCCTCTCCGCCCGCCAGCACAATGCCATCGACCGCCGCTACAAGCTCTTGGCAAGCATCGAGATCCCCGACAGGAATCCCGAGCGGAATCGCTCCTGCTTTTCGCACGGCATCCAAATAGTCGTGCCCGATGACGCTAAAGCCTTGTCCGGCCACTCCCCGCAGCTTCCCGCCGAAGCCTTCATGCGGGTTATCCAAAGGTGAGCAATCTCGCTCTGTTCTGCACAAAAAAATGACTCCGCCAGACGTAACTGCCGAAGCCAATGGTAAACACGATTTTTATGGAGTGATATCTGCCGCCTCGTAGCTGTAGTACACATACGGATCTTTCGGTGCCTTGACCGCCTGGATTTTCGCATCTTTCAGCACGAGCATGTCATAGCCGTCGACCTGGCGCAGCTCCAGCTTGCCCTGCACCTTGACCCAACTGTCCTTCGCCCATTTGCCTGCGTCCTCGCTCTCCACGAGAATGCCGAAGACACTGGCATCCGCCGTGCAGCACGTCACCGAAAAACGCGCCACGACGAATTGCTTGTCGCCAAGTCCAGGCTCCCTGTAGACAAAGCCGAGCGTTTCGAGCTGTTTTCCCGCGAAGTCTTTCGCGTACAGCTCCAGCGTGGTGAGGCCGTCCAAAAAGATTTTGTCATGAAGCGAGATCACGGGCTGCCTGTACATGGAGGCGGCGATGTCGGTGTAAAAATCGCCGAAGCCCCCGCCCGAAAAGTATCGCTTCAGTTCCTCGTCCGTCATGGACGGACTGGCGCCAGAAGTAGCCTGTGCTGTGCCACTTGCTGTCGGGTTCGCAGCCGTTGCGTCTGCGGGCACTGCTTGCTCTATCGCTTGCGGCTGCGCGGATTGCTGTGGCGTCTGTTGCTGATCGCCCTTCTGGCCTTCGCCTGTTGTTTCCACCACGACTGGCGCATTTGCCTGCTGTGATGGCGATGTGTCCTCGCCTGTCTGCTCTGGCGGTGCAGCCTGGCCGCCCTGCTCCCCGGACGGCTGGGACGCTGCTTCTGGTTGCCCAGCTCCTGTCGCCACTGCCGCCAATTTTCTGGCGTCGCTGCTGAGCAGAGTAACCCCGCGGTTTTCCGCTACGGCGCTCCCCAATATTTTATCCGGCATGAAAAAGCCCATGAAGATCGGCAGCAAAAACAGGCTGTAGATGACAAGCGAGCCCCAGCGCGTGCGCGGCACCTGGTGCGCTTCCTCGCAGTCGCACTCGTACGCCCGGTTTTTGCTGAACAACTGGCGCACGCTCACAATGGTCAAAATGACGAGAATGCCTAGCGTGACGTAGCTGAGCATGTGCAGCTTCGGCGCGAGGTAATGCCCCAGCTTTTCCGTCCAGATCAGGTAGGACAACAGCGCGGCGAACCCTGCCAAAATCAGGCTGCGCATCAAATAGTGTCTGGTCCAGTTCGTCTGTTCCATTTCTTTCCTCCCCCTAGATCGGCATCAGCATCGTAACGGCCAACACCAGTATTGTAATGGCGACGACGAGCTTGACGACAAATCCGAAGCGGAACGTGCCGAGCAGCATCAGCGTCGTTTTGAAATCAAGCATCGGTCCAAAGACGAGAAAAGCGAGCAGCGAGCTGCTTTGAAACGTGCCCGAAAACGATGCGGCAATAAAGGCATCCGCCTCCGAGCAAAGCGAAAACAAGTAAGCCATGCCCATCATGACCAGATGGGACGTAATCGGCGTTTGCCCGATCTCCACCAAAATGTCGCGGCTCATGAACACTTGCAGGATGCTGCTGACCAACGCCCCGAACAGCAAAAATTTGCCCATGTCGAAAAATTCGTCAACGGCATGCGCAAAAGTTGCCGACAGCTTGCCCCGCATCGCTTCGCTATGGGCGGCTTCGTGGCGAATTTGCGCCTCTGTCCCGAGCCGCAGCGGGTTCTTTTTCACAAACAGCCAGACCAACAAGCCGACGGCCAGCGCGACGAGAAAACCGGCGACTCCCCGGTACAGCGCCATATCCGGCTGCCGCGCGAAGGCGATGTACGTCGAGGAGAGCACGACCGGATTGACAATCGGTCCGGCGAGTAAAAACACGACGCCGACGGATACGGGCATCCCTTTTTGAATCAGGCGGCGGACAACCGGGACGATCGCACACTCGCACACCGGAAACAAAAAGCCGAGCAGCCCGGCAATCGGTAACGCGACGAGCGGATGTTTTGGCATCCAGCGCCTAACCTGCTCTTCCGAGACAAACGTCTGAATGAAGGCGGAAAAAAACACGCCCAGCAGCACAAACGGGATGGCCTCCAGCAAAATGCTGAGAAAAAACGTTTTGACATCGAGCCAACGCGGCGACCATTCTATGCGAAAGCCGGAAAACCAGCTATTCTGGCTGCCAGTGGTAAGCCAGACTACACACAATCCAAGAAGGACGGCCCCTATAATCTCTATGAGGAAATGACGAATTTTAGCAATCACGTAAGCTGTCCACTCCTTTTAGCAAATCGTCATCATTCCTAATTAGATACTCCTTGCGCACTTTCCTCCTGGTTCCCGTCTTTTTTTCCGTCCCTTTCCGTTTTATAATGGATAAAACCGACTGTGCGGGGGGAAGAACATGGAGCTGGAATTTCAGCGTGCTGCTGAAGAAGGAGACGTTTGCGAGATCCAAACGGTCGATGAAGCGAAGGTAAACAGGCTGCGGCCGAAGATGAGCGAAACAGAAGGCGTCGCCCCTTTGTTCAAGGCGCTGGCTGACGACACGCGCGCGAAAATCATTTACGCCCTGGCGCTGGAGGGCGAGCTGTGCGTGTGCGATGTCGCGGCCACGATCAACAGCTCGATTGCCAACACCTCCCACCATCTGCGCTTGCTGCGCAACATGGGGCTTGCCCGGCACCGCAAGGACGGAAAGCTCGTCTACTACGCCCTGGACGACGACCATGTTCGCCATCTGATTATGTGCGGGATCGAGCATGCGGCCGAATTGAAGCAATCGAAAAAGACAGCTCGTTCTTGAGCAGTTCCATTGTGGCTCGTCACATTTGTGGCGGCTTTTTTTATTGTTTTTACCTAACATTCAAATGATTGTTTGAATATAATAATGAATGTGGTATGATTTAGGTAAATTCCCGGCCGAAAGAAGGGGTCTCCCATGCACGACTACGAAGTCATCATCATTGGCGGCGGCCAGTCCGGCCTTGCGCTGGGCCATTTTTTGCAGCAGCGGCAGGTACGCTTCGTCATTCTGGACCAAAACGGACGCGTCGGGGACAGTTGGCGCAAGCGTTACGACTCCCTCGTGCTGTTTACCTCGCGCAAGCACAATGCCCTCCCCGGCCTGGCCTTTCCCGGAGAGCCGCATACCGTTCCGACGAAAGACGAAGCCGCGGACTATCTGGAGCTGTACGCCAGTCATTTTCAATTGCCCGTCCGTTTGAATACGGCGGTCGTCTCCGTCGAGCGCACGGCATCGGGCTTTCTCGTGCAGACAGGGCACGAAGCGCTGCGAACGAAAAACGTCGTCGTCGCAACAGGCCCGTTTCAATCGCCTTACATCCCGCCGTTTGCCGGGCATTTGGCCCCCGATGCCGTCTCGCTCCATACGGCGCACTACCGAAACGAAAGCCAGCTCCCCGCCGGGCCCGTCCTCGTCGTCGGCTCAGGCAATTCGGGCGCGCAAATCGCCGTGGAGCTGGCCATGCACCGCCCCGTCATTTTTTCCAGCGGACAGCCGCGCGTTCATCTGCCTTTGTACGTTTTGGGCAAAACTATTTTTGACTACATGCAGTTGTTTGGCTTGCTGGACGCCCCGCGCTCGTCGTGGGTCGGAAAGCAACTGATGAAACGACCTGATCCGATTTTTGGCTACCAAAAACAGATGAAAGCTCTGGCAAAAACTGGCGCCATGCGCATCGCGACCAGAACCGTTCGCCTTGCGGACAAAACCGCCTTTTTCGTGGACGGCGGGCAGGCGAGCTTCCAGAGCGTTTTATGGGCGACCGGATTTCGCCCCGACTACGGCTGGCTGTCCATGGCAGACGTACTCGACCCAAGCGGCTGGCCGCGGCATGATCGCGGTGTCACAGCCGTGCCGGGACTGTTGTTTCTCGGGCTTCCCTGGCAGCATACACGCGCCTCCGCGCTCATGGGCGGCGTGGGAAAAGACGCTTTCTTTCTTGCTGAACAACTCGTCCGCTAAAGCGACCCAATAGAGGAGGGCAACACTATGGGATTCCACCATCACGACCACGGAGATGGACACGACCATCATCACCATGGAAAAGGAGCGAGCAAAAAAGCGCTGTTCACTTCTTTTCTCATCATCACGGTGTTTTTGATCGTCGAGACGATCGGCGGCTTTTTGACCAACAGTCTTGCGCTTTTATCCGATGCCGGCCACATGCTGAGCGATGCCCTGGCGCTTCTGCTCAGCCTCGTTGCCTTGCACTTTGCCGCGCGTCCCCCTTCGGCCAAAAAAACGTTCGGGATGCAGCGTTTTGAAATTCTCGCTGCCTTGACAAACGGCGTCACGCTCGTGCTGATTTCCTTGTTCATTTTCTGGGAAGGCTTCCAGCGCCTGCTCCAGCCTCCCGAGGTGGCCAGCGGAAAAATGATCGTCATTGCCGCCATCGGTTTGCTCGCCAATATCGCCGCTGCCTTCGTCCTCATGCGCGGCGATTACAAGGACAACGTGAACGTGCGCAGCGCCTACCTGCACGTTCTGGGCGACATGCTCGGCTCTGTCGGCGCCATTCTCGGCGGCATCCTGATGCTCGCTTTCGACTGGTACATCGCCGACCCGCTCATCAGCATTATCGTCGCCTTCCTGATCTTGCTCAGCGCCTGGCGCGTCACCAAGGAATCGGTCAACATCTTGCTGGAAGGAGCGCCCTCCCGCCTCGACACGACAAAGGTGGAAGCGCGCCTGGGCCAGCTCGACGGCGTGCGCAAAGTGCACGATCTGCACATCTGGACGGTCACTTCCGGCTTTGACTCGCTGACGTGCCACCTCATCGTCGAGGACGGCTTGCCGAGCTACCCTGTCCTGGATGCGGCGCTGGAGCTTTTGCAAAAAGAATTTGGCATCACGCACGCGACGATCCAGATTGAGAACTCTTCAATCTCGCACGGCAAGCTGCATTGTCAGGGAGGGGCGCGGGGGCATGTGCATGAGCACGGACACTCCCGCTGAACACGCGAACTCACACGTTCACGCACACCGCCATAACCACGAACGTCCCATCTCCAAGCCCCGCCCCACTGAGCAAAAAAAGAACCATCTCCCTTACCAAGAGAGATGGTTCTTCGTCTGTTCGCCTAGTCTTCCATCGTGGACAGGTCGCCTGTCGGCAGGCCCAGCTCCCACGCCTTGAGGACGCGGCGCATGATTTTTCCGGAGCGCGTTTTTGGCAGCTTGTCGCGAAACTCGATTTCGCGCGGAGCGGCGTGGGCTGCCAGCCCCTCCTTCACGAACTTGCGGATGTCGTCCATCAACGCTTCGCTCGGCTCGTAGCCCGCGCGCAGCGAGATGAACGCCTTGATAATTTCGCCCCGCAGCGGATCGGGCTTGCCGATTACCCCTGCTTCGGCGACTGCCGGATGCTCGACCAGCTTGCTCTCGACCTCGAAAGGACCGACGCGCTCGCCGGACGTGTTGATAACATCGTCAATCCGGCCCTGGAACCAGAAGTAGCCTTCCTCGTCCTTGTAAGCCGAGTCGCCCGACACGTACCAGCCCGGGATGCTGAAATATTCTGCGTATTTCGCCGGGTTGTTCCAGATTTGTCGCATCATCGACGGCCAGCCGACGCGGATCGCAAGGTTGCCCATCCGGTTTGGCGGCAGCTCGTTGCCTTGGTCGTCGATAATCGCCGCGTAGACGCCCGGGACAGGCTTGCCCATCGAGCCTGGCTTGATCGGCATGCTGCGGTAGTTGGAAATCAGTTGGCCGCCAGTCTCTGTCATCCACCAGTTGTCGTGGATGCGGTGGTTGAACACGCGCAGTCCCCAATACACAACCTCCGGATTGAGCGGCTCGCCGACGCTCAGTACATGGCGCAGGCTGGACAGATCGAAGCGCTTCACAACCTCATCGCCTGCGCCCATCAGCATGCGGAACGCGGTAGGCGCGCTGTACCAGACCGTTACTTTATATTTTTCAATCGTTTTATACCAGTCTTCCGGAGTGAATCGTCCGCCGCGAACGACGTTCGTGACGCCGTTCAGCCACGGAGCGAAAATGCCGTACGAAGTGCCTGTCACCCAACCCGGGTCGGCTGTACACCAGTACACATCGTCTTCTTGCAAGTCCAGCACCCATTTTCCTGTCTGGTAGTGCTGAATCATCGCGTTGTGGACGTGCAGCACGCCTTTTGGCTTGCCTGTCGAGCCGGACGTGTAGTGCAAAATCATGCCGTCCTCGCGATCCACCCACTCGATCTCCAGCTCCGAGGATGCTTTTGCCATCGCTTCTTCAAAGCTGACTTGCCCTTCCGCAAGCTCCTCTTTTGCCCCGACAATAATGACGTGCTTGAGGGCTGGCAGCTCGGATACCGGGATGCGCGGCAGCAGCGCAGGAGTCGTCACAATCGCGGTCGCTTCGCTGTTTTCCAGACGGTCGCGCACCGCTGCTTCCATAAATGCCTCGAACAAAGGGCCGACAATCGCACCGACCTTCAGCGTTCCTAAAACGCTTACATAAAGCTCTGGGGTACGCGGCATGAAGACGAACACGCGGTCGCCTTTTGCGATTCCCAGGTCACGCAGTACATTTCCGAATTTATTGGACAGCTCGCTCAGTTGGGCAAAGGTGTAGGCTTCTTCCCGGGTCAAATCGCTGTACAGCAGCGCGACCTTGTCCTTGCGCTCGGTAGAAAGATGGCGATCAATGGCTTCATAAGCCATATTCACTTTTCCCGTCTCATACCAGGAAAATTGCTTTTCGACATCCTTCCAGTCAAAATTGGCGTACGTCTCGTCGTAATTCTCCAGGTTGAATCGGCCTTCTGTCGCCGGAATTTTTTCTACGTTCATGCTCTCACTCTCCTAAACCCCTTAATGGATTCTTCACTACGCAACATTCATAATATTTCTGCACTTTTCGCTAAATTCCTTCTGCCAGAACCTACTTATTCGAAAAGCGCAGAAATCGAGTATAATGACACTACCTTGGGGATAAAGGAGATGGCCGAAGAGATGTTATGGTTTTTACTGATTGTCGCTGTCGCCTTGCTCTTTGTCAAAGCGTATCGCAATACATTCGATGTCCATACCAACTATGTTTCCATTCCGCTGCAACCGTCGCAGCATATAGATGATCGGCAAGACTTCGAACCGCTCTCTGTCTTGCATCTGTCCGATTTGCACATGGAAAATTTGTCGATTGACCCGATGCGGATCGTCCGCGATTTTTCCGGGCAATCGGTCGATTTGATCGCGATTACCGGAGATTTGCTCGATCGCCATAAAAACATTCCGAAAGCAGTCGCCTACGTCGAGCGGCTGATGCAATTGCAGCCTGCGCTCGGTACGTATGTCGTTTTTGGCAACCACGACTACGTTCTCTCGCCGCCAAAGCTGGCGCAACTGAAATCGGAGCTGACGCGGATCGGCTGCCGCGTCCTCATCAACGAACATGTGACGGTCGACCATAAAGGCCAGCCGCTGCACATCATCGGCGTCGACGATTACAGTACGCGCCGCAGCCAACTGGAAAAGTCGTTTCAAGCCGTTCCCGCGACAGGCGTGCGCCTCGTTCTCACGCACGACCCGAATATCGTCTTGCATATGAAAGATTATGCCTACGATTACTTGCTGGCCGGACATTTTCACGGCGGGCAAATTCATTGGCCGCGTCCTTACCACCTCGCCAAAATGGGGAAGTTGCCGCGGCTGAACATGGTCAAAGGGCTGCATGAGATGGACGGACGGCCGTTCTACATTAGTGAGGGCCTGGGGCAAACAGGGCTGAACGTCCGCCTTCGCTCTCGTCCGGAAATGACACTGCACACGCTAGGCAGCGCAAGCCTGCTTGCGGTCCCAGAGGCAACGGCAGCACAGCCTTCCGCTTTGCAGGAAAGCGCCGCCACGCTTGCCCTGGAGTAATGTATAATAGACCTACGCAAGAGTTTGTAACGGAGGTCTTCGCTGTGGAAAAATGGATGAAGGAAGTCGAGCAAATCAGGCAGGTTACGAACTTGCCGATCGTTTGCGTGAAAGTTTGTGAACACGAGATCAGCCAGACTCAGCAAGAATGGGAGCAAAAAGGCTGGGAACTTGTTTCGCTTGCGTCTGAGCACGATGCCGCCTACCTCGTGCTGATTGAAGCGATGCAGTGGCCCGCGTCTTCCCGTTCCTTGCTGAGTCTGTTTTTTTCCCGTCCCGAAGAAAAAGCGCCTCCGACGCTGCACGAGCAGATTGCGGTATGGCTGCAATCCATGGTCACAGGATTGCGCCAGGCTCCCCCTGAACGTCTCGATGCCCGCTGGCCGTGGAAGGAAGAGCGCCTCGTCTTTTTGATCGAGCGCAACCGGACGGAAGGCACAGGCACGTGGGAAGCGTTGCAAAGCTGTTTGCACCCGTTTTTCCGCGAAACGGCTGCCTACGCGCCAAAAGCGTCGAGCCTCGCCTTTTTTGCATTGAGTCATGCTTATTCTGTCCTGCTGCTCCCGATCTCAATCCTGGAGGGCGCAAAGGAGCGGGCTGACTTGCTGGAATGGGCATCCGGCCTGTACGACCTGATCTCGACCGAATGGATGGAGCCTGTGCGCATCATTGTCAGCGCGCCCGTAGCTGCGCCTTCCTCTCTGGAAAAAACGCTCGCCGGGCAACTGCTGTTGTCCCGCGCCTTGCATCAATACCGGGCACAAGTGATGGTCGCGGGCGACTGGATGTATCCGTTGGAGCGCTGGGCTGCTTCTCTGCCTGCGGAAACGGCGAAGTCGATTGCCCGCGAGCTTGCCGCTCTCATGTCTGTGCCGCAAATCAGCAGCGAGCAGCGCGAAACGTTGGAGACGCTGTTCGCGCGGCAGCTCAATGTCAGCGAGACAGCCCGGCAGCTTTTTTTGCACCGCAACACGCTCTTGTACCGGCTGGACAAGCTGACGGAACAGACGGGCCTTGATCCGCGCCAGTTTCCTGACGCCGTTTTGCTCCAGCTCTATTTGCTCTTTCGGCAGCATTAACAAAACATTTTGTACATTTCGCCCATAGTCCAACTGTCTAAAAATTGTTACTCTTGCAAAAAAGTCATCCGAGAATTGCTCCCCTATCATTCAAGGAGGTGCCTCTTCCATGGCAAAAGTGACACTGAACCACATATACAAACGGTACGGCGGAAATGTAACGGCAGTAGATGATTTTCACCTGGAGATTCAGGATCGGGAGTTTCTCGTCCTCGTCGGGCCGTCCGGCTGCGGAAAATCGACGACGCTGCGGATGATTGCCGGGCTGGAGGAAATCTCCGAAGGCGATTTGTACATAGGCGACCGCCGCGTCAACGACGTCGCTCCCAAAGATCGGGACATCGCGATGGTATTCCAGAGCTACGCGCTCTACCCGCACATGAACGTGTATGAAAACATGGCATTCGGTCTGAAGCTGCGCAAGTTTTCCAAAAGCGACATCGACAAGCGGATTCAGGAAGCAGCCCGCATCCTCGACATTTCCCACCTGCTGGACCGCAAGCCAAAGGCGCTTTCCGGCGGCCAGCGGCAGCGTGTCGCGCTCGGACGCGCCATCGTGCGGGAGCCGCAAGTTTTTTTGATGGACGAACCTTTGTCCAACCTCGACGCCAAGCTGCGCGTCCAGATGCGCACAGAAATTTTGAAGCTGCACCAGCGGCTGAACACGACGATCATCTACGTGACCCACGACCAGACGGAAGCGATGACGATGGGCGACCGGATCGTCGTCATGAAGGACGGCCTGATTCAGCAAGTGGCGACGCCGAACGAGATTTACAACCACCCCGTCAACCTGTTTGTGGCGAGCTTCATCGGCTCCCCGGCGATGAACTTCGTCAAAGGGCAGCTTTCGGAACAGGACGGCGCCCTGTACTTCGATGCGGAAAACATTCACGTCCGCTTCCCAGAGGACAAAGCAAGAGTTTTGCGCGACAAAGGCTATGTAAACAAGCCGGCGATCTTCGGCATCCGCCCGGAGGACATTTACAGCGATGCCGCTTTTATGGAGGCCAATCCGTTCGAAAGCTCGCTTGAGGCGCAGATTGAAGTCGTGGAAAACATGGGCTCCGAGCTGTACGTTTACTTCCATAATATCGGCCAGACACAAATGGTCGCCCGCGTGGACTCTCGCGAAGATTTGAAGCCGAAAATGACGGTCAAGCTCGCCATGGATCTTTCCAAATGTCATCTATTTGACAGCGAGACGGAAGTGGCTGTATTCTAATAGCAAAGTGAAAAGGAATGTCTTTTCCGGCATTCCTTTTTCTGTTGTCCTCAACCGTTTTTCGTCCGTGGCGGCTTCTGTACTGCCGCTGCTTTTTTATGGCTACAAATAGAGAAAGAGTGGAGAGAGCAAACATGGCCTACAAAATTGTCTTTTTCGACATCGACGGCACTCTGTTGAACACGGAGCACGCGATTCCGCCAGCAACCGTGGACGCTGTGCGCAAGCTCAAGCAAAACGGCATCCGGGTTGCCATCGCAACTGGCCGCTCGCCGTACCACCTGATGCCGATCGCCCGGCAGCTCGGGATTGATACGTTTGTCGGGTTCAACGGCTCCTACGTCGTGAACGAACAAAAAGTCATTCACCATACTCCGTTTGCCACGACGACATTAGCCGAACTGGAGCAGATGGCAAACGGAAACGCGCATCCGATGGTGTTTTTAAGCCATGAAGAGTGCTATGCGAACACATCCGATCACCCGCACGTCCTCGACTCGTTCGACTTTTTGCGCTTGCCCGCTCCGGCCCATCACCATCGCTACTGGGAGGTCGCTCCGATCTATCAGGCGTTTTTGTATTGCACCGCCGAAGAAGAAGCGCTCTATACGGAAGGTTTCGAGCAAGTGTCGTACGTGCGCTGGCACAAGCACGTCCTCGACATTTTGCCAAAAGGCGGCTCGAAAGCGCGCGGCATCGAAGCGATCCTCAAGCACGAGGGCCTCACTCCCGCTGACGCCGTAGCGTTCGGGGACGGACTCAACGACAGGGAAATGCTCTCCTACGTCGGAATGGGCGTCGCCATGGGAAATGCCCATGAAGAATTGAAGCCTTTTGCCAAGATGGTGACCCGTCATGTGAACGAAGACGGCATCCGGCACGGCTTGCTGCAACTTGGACTCATCAATTAGGAAGGACGTTGAAAGATATATGTCTTGGGAATGGTTTAACATCGTTGGCACGGTAGCGTTCGTCATCAGCGGCGCGATCATCGCCATGGAGGAAGAATACGACATCTTGGGAGTAATCGTTCTCGGAATGGCCACAGCATTTGGCGGCGGGATCATGCGCAATATTTTGCTCGGCATCCCGCTGACCGCTTTTTGGAATCAGGGAACACTGTTTACAATCGCACTCGTTTCCATGCTCATCGTTTTTGTCCTCCCCCACAAATACCTTGACTACTGGAATCGCTGGGGGATGTTTTTTGACGCAGTCGGGCTCTCTGCCTTTGCCATTCAGGGCGCTATTTACGCCACACAAATGAACTACCCGCTCAGCGCGACGATCGTCGCAGCGGTTTTGACCGGAATCGGCGGCGGAATCATTCGCGACGTTCTCGCTGGACGCAAGCCGCTCGTGTTCAAGGAAGAAATTTATGCGGTCTGGGCCATGGTCGCCGGGCTGGCTGTCGGCCTCAAGTGGGCGACAACCGTCGGCGAGCTGTACACGCTGTTTTCCGCCATCATCGTTTGCCGGATGATTTCCGTCTATCAAGGCTGGAAGCTGCCACGCCGCTCGCTTCGTCCCGTCCCGATTCGCCCTTTTGACAACCGAATGTAAGCTATTTCCTTCATAATCACTCTCTCCATGTGCACGCTATAGTCATCAGCACTGGAGGGAGTGAGTTTTTTTGCGCGTCTTGCCCCCAATTATCGCCGCCCTTGCCTTGGTCGGTCTGGTCGTCCTGCCTTATCGTCACCATCAAAATGCCGAGCAGGAAATGCGCGAACCTCATCCCCGCGTCACTTCCATCGAGGCGAGCATACCGCGGATCAACTATATCGAGCAGGTCAAAGACATTCGCAGGGATCTGGAAAAAAGCAGCCACGTACAGACGCTCCACCACAATCCGCGCGACCGCAGCCATTATGTCGAGCATGAAGTGGTCGTCCGCTTCTCCCCACGCCCTGAACAGAAAAAAATTGACCAGTTGGTCCGTTCGCTGGATGCCAAGATCAAACGCGATTTTGAGCAATTTATCATCATCAAGTCCAAAAGCCTGACGACGAAGCAGTTAATGAAAAAGCTGGCCGAGCATCCCGACTCGGTGTTTGCCGAGCCGAACTACCTGCTTTTGCCCAACCGCAAGCCAAACGACACGTACTACGCGGAGTACCAGTGGAATTTGCCGCTGATCGGCATGGAGCAGAGCTGGGACGTGAGCGAGGGCAGCAGTGACGTCACGGTCGCGGTCATTGATACGGGGATTGACCTCAATCACCCCGAGTTTGCCGGAAAGCTCGTAGAAGGCTACAACGTGCTGGAAGACAACAATCGACCAGAGGACGACAACGGGCACGGCACGCACGTCTCTGGCGTAATTGCCGCAAAAACGAACAACGAGGACGGCATCGCCGGGATGTCGTGGAACAGCAAGCTGATGCCGATCAAAGCCATCGGCGCGGACGGCTCCGGCTCGGCTGTCGATATCGCCCAAGGCATCTACTGGGCGACCGATCACGGAGCTGACGTGATTAACCTCAGTGTCGGCAACTACACGTCATCTGCCGCTTTGAAGGAAGCGTGCCGCTATGCGTATGAAAAAAACGTCGTGCTCGTCGCGGCTTCCGGAAACGACGCCACCGATCAGCCGAGCTACCCGGCAGCCTATGAAGAAGTGCTCGCCGTCGCCGCTGTCGACCATCGCAAGGAACGCGCCGATTTTTCCAACTTTGGCGATTACGTGGATGTCGCCGCTCCCGGCGTCGATATTCCGAGCACGTACATCTACAGCGACTACGCCTCGCTCTCCGGTACTTCCATGGCTTGTCCGCACGTCGCAGCGCTCGCCTCGCTGGTGCGCTCTGTTCATCCTGACATGAAAAACCACGATGTCATGGAGCTGATCCGCCAATCGGCCAAAGACCTCGGCGCCCCCGGACACGATCAGTTGTACGGCTACGGCATGATTGACGTCAATCAGACGCTGCGGCAAATCAAACCGGCAGAGCCGGCGCGCACGGAAAAAACAGAGCATACGGTCGGTGGACTATTGAACAAATTTTTTATGCGCCTGCGCTTTGGCTTCGAATAAGCATACAAACGGTAACCCACGGAGGGATGGACGATGAAAGCGTGCATTGTTTTTGCTCACGAAGGAAAGGAAAGCTTCTGCCATGCCATTCTCGACCGCGTCACCCGCTCCTTGCAACAGCAACAAATCGACTTTGAGGTGCGCGACTTGTATCAGATGAAATTCCAGCCTGTCTTCGATGCGGCAGACATGCAAAAAGTAGCGAACGGGTCAGCCTCGCAAGATGTTGCCACCGAACAGGAGCTGATTTCCGATGCCGATTTGCTGGTGATGATTTACCCTGTCTGGTGGTGGTCGCCTCCTGCGATCCTCAAAGGCTATATCGACCGGGTGTTTACGAACAACTTCGCCTTCCGCTACGACGCCAATGGCCCCGTCGGCCTGTTGTCAAACAAACAGGCGATTGTGTTTACGACAACCCGGGAGTCCGAAGCGGAAATGCAGACGAGCGGCTTCGACGCTGTGGTGAAAAAACAGATCGTGGACGGCACGCTCGCCATGATCGGCTACGATGTGACCTACCGCAATTTTGCCGCCGTCCCTTACGTAGACAACGCCGCCCGCGAGCAAATGCTTGCCGAGGTCGAGAAAATCGCTGCGAGTGCGCGCCAGCCGCTCGGCGTGTAGCCGGATTAGCAAACTTGGCTGCGCCAAATTTTTATCTGTATAAAAGACGACAAGCACAGGTCATTACACCTGTGCTTGTTCTTTATGCAGCCGTTTTTTGGCTATATAGTCATTTTCGTAGTATTGCAATTCATCACGCATTTGCTCAAACACTCTGGACAAGGACAAGGTCAACTGCTGCAACTCGGGTGTTACTTGTTTGCGGAAAATGATACAGTCTTGTCCCGTGTAGGCATAGCGGCCGTCTTCCTCATAAACCTCGCCTTTGGGATAATAGAAGTAATTCACACAAGTGTGGTACACCTGGTACAGAACTTCTTCGGCAAACTCCTCGTTAAATCGTGCTCGGCGCAGGGATACCCCCAGCCTGTCGTACGCATTTTCACAGTAAACCAAAAGGTGGCGCAGATCGGAAAGATACGCTCGATAATAAGTTTCAAATTCTTCCGGGTCGCCCGATGCGGATACAAGACTAGACAAGGTAACCTGATTGAGATAACGCTCCAGTTCCATGCTTACCTTTTTCAACTTGGTGTACGTCTCTTCGCACAATTGCTTCAGATGAGTCGCTGACATATTGTCCCCCTTGCGTTGAAGAATCTGTCTTTTTTAAGTAAGTATATAGGAAAGATTCTTTACAACACAAGGGTTTCTTTTCTGCAAATCTCGCTAAACCGTTGTCGTTTCGGCAACGACTTCCTTTTTTTTCCTTGTCTGTAACAAGTATATGACGTAGGCAGAGAACAGGCCCAAAAGGGTCATGAAGCCCAAAACGGCCAAATCATGCGTCACGTAGGACAGGTCATGCCCTTTGCTCAAAATCTCCCGCACGCCGTCGAGGAAGTACGTCAACGGCAAAGATTTACCAATCGCGGCAACCGCAGTCGGCATCGAAGCGAGCGGCCAGGTGAAGCCGGAGAGCATAAACGAAGGAACGGCAATCATCATCGCGATCTGTGTAGCTTGCAACTGGTCTTTGGAGAAAAAGGAAATCGCGTAGCCGATGGCGAGCACCGCCAGGTTGAACGCCGTTGCGACGAGCATCAGGTCAAAGGTGCTGCCGTAGTACGGAATTTCGAACCCTTTCAGCAGCAGGGTGAAGCCTAAAAACACATTGAGCGTGCCTGCCAAAAAGTACGGCAGCAGCTTGCTTGCCGTGATCGCGAAAAAGCTGTGCGACTTAAGCGTCTCCTTCCACGTCCCCTCTTCCTTCTGCTGCGCTACCGACAAGGCAATCCCGAGGAACAGCACTTGCTGCAGCACAGTTCCCGTCAAGCCGAAGACCATGAAGGACATGTAGCTGAACGTCGGATTGTACAAGACGCGATAGCGGTAGTCGATCCCGGTGAACAAGTTTTTCCCTTCCTCGCCCCAGCTACCCTTCGCTTCCATTTTTTTCAGCGTCGCACCTGCGGACACGGATTTGACTACCGTGCTCGCGGCGCGGACAGCGGTGTTCGAGATCATCATGTTGCTGCCGTCAATGACGGTCAAAACTTCTGCGGGCCGTCCGGCTTTGACGTTTTTCTCCAGCTCCGCCGGAATAATCAGGGCGATGTTCGCCTCGCCTTTGTCAACCAGGCGCATCGCTTCCTCCTCTGTTCCGACGATGGAAGTAATCTTGAACGTCTGGTCGACTTCAAACGCGCGGTACAGCTCGCGGCTCAGCTCTGTCTGGTCCGCGTCTACCATGACAGTCGGGATGTTCATTACCTTCTTTTCGCTGTACAAAAAGCCGAACAGCGTCAAGTATATAATCGGCACGATAAACAGCACATTGCGAATCGTTTTGTTGGCAAACAAGTTTTGCCATTCGCTCCAGAAGAGCCGGGAGAAATTACTCACCTTCAACAGCTCCTTCGAGCTTCCACTCGACCGTCAAGCCTGGCCGCAGCTCTGGGTCAGAGACGAGCAGCTTCACCTGGAACGAACGGATGTCGCGGTCGCCAAGCTCCTGGGTTGCCTTTTTGACGGCAAAATCCGCTGCCGGGGCAATCGTAGCAATTTTCGCCTCTACTTCCCGTTTGAGCGCAGGGACGAACAGTTTGACCGTGTCGCCTGTTTTGATCTGGCCGAGGGCGTATTCGTTTACGTACAGCTTCACGTAGTTATCGGATTTCGTTTGCAAGGTAAGAACGGTAAAGCCTTGCGCTACCAGCTCGCCTTTTTGCACGGCAACGGATTTGACCACTCCGTCCATCGGCGCGACCAGCTTCGTATTGTTCAAATACGCCTCGATTTCCGCGAGAGCGCCTTTGGCTTGCAGCACGCCAGCCTCGGCCGATTTCACATCCAGCTCCTTCAAACCTACCTGACCGCGCGCCGCTACCGCTTGCTTATACGCTGCTTTGGCCTGGTCAAGCTGAGCCTGCGCGGCATCGACCTGTTCGCGGCGTGCGCCGGACTGAGCCATTTTCAACTGTTCGTCAGCGGCCTTCAGCTCTGCCTGGGCTTTTTCCGCCTGCATTTGCGCTTCCTCGACTTTGACTTGCGGGACCGCTCCCTCAGCGAGCAGCTTTTGCATCCGCTCCAGGTTCGAAGCCGCGATCTGGTTCGCTGTTTGCGCTGCTTGCAGCTTCGCTTTCAACTGGGCGATTTCCTCGCTGCGCGCTCCGTTTTTGTTCGCCGCAAGCTGGGCCGCGGCCGAACTGACTACCGCCTGCGCCTGATCGACTTGGGCATTGCTTGAGCTGTCTGTCAGCGACACACCTTTTTTCGCCTGCTCGAGCTTCACCTGCGCCAGTCGATAGGCCGCTTCTGCCTGTTCCTTTTTCGCCAGCAGTTCTTCGTTGTTCAACGTGGCGACCACTTGCCCTGCTTTTACTTCATCGCCTTCTTTAAAGGCGATCTGCTCGATGGAGCCGCCCATTTTAAAGGACAGGTCCACTTCCGTTCCTTCGATGACGCCTGTCAACTGGGTCGATTTTTCCCCGGCCAGACTGCTTCCGCCGGATGCGAACAAAACGGTTCCCAACACTGCGATTCCGGCCACAAAACCGGCCACCCCGATCCATGCTCGTTTTTTCATAGTCGATTTCTCCTCTGTGTCTTTTCTGTATGGTCCTTACGGCTGTTTCACTGTTTCGCTTGCAGCATGCCTGCCAAAAAGCAGCGCAGCGTATACTTGTTTTCTTCCGTGTCCAACGGTTCCTTGCGATATTGCTTGCGGATGGCCGTAAAGCCGACCATGCCGAACAGGCCCGAAGCAAACGTTCCGATTTCGATATCCGGGCGTATGTAGCCTTGCTCCTGCATTTGCTTCAGATACGTTTCCATCATCGTAAAATAGCCCGTCAACAACTTGGCGACTGTCAAATCGCGCTGTTCGTCGCCCGTAAAGACGCTGAGCAAAAGGAAGCACAGCTCGCGATTTTCGCAAAAGAAGCGAAGATGCTCATCCAGCACATTTAAAATGCGATCCTCCAAAGACAGCTCTTCGTTTTGCATCACACTGTCAACATGGTAAATCAGCATCTTCACGCCTTTTTCAATCACGTACAAAAAAAGCTCCTCTTTGGTCGAGAAATGGTAGTACAGCGTTCCTTTCGCTACCTGTGCCATTTCTGCGATCGCGTCCATCGTGGTTTCGCTATAGCCCAACTGGGCAAACGCCGTCAGCGCTCCTTGGGCAATCTGGTCTTTTTTGGATGGTGCCATCACTCCCGTCCCCCTTGTCTTTATTGAACTGACTGGTCAGTACAAAAACAGTGTACGGAACACTCCTAGTTTTGTCAATAGCTCTGTGCGGCATCCGCTGGCGGCTTTTTTGACGGGGAAAACTCCCGCTGCATTTGGGCAAGGACGGGCGAAAAGCCGTGTCGGGCGCAGGGCACGCAAAAAAGACCGCTTGTACACGGTCTTTCATTTTTCCCGGATGCGGTTGTACGTCTCCTCTGTCGCTGGCATCGGCGCGACGCCGAGCTGTTCCTGCAGCTTGGCCACGCATTTTTTGTACCAGCGGATAGCCTGCGTCCGGTTGTTTTGCTCGTAGTAAGCCGTCATCAGCAGGCGATACGCTTCCTCCCAGCAATCGTCCACCCGCAAGATCGCTTCGCACCAGCGAATCGCCTTTTCCAGTTGCCGCTGCTCCAGCCTGATTTTCGCCAGCCTTTCTGCGCCCCGCAAAAACAGCGCCTGAAGTCGCTCCCGTTCTTCCACGCACCATTCCTCATAGCGACACTCCGGCATGTACTCGCCCAAGTAGTAGCCCAGCCCTTTTTCCAGCAAAAGCGCAGCCTGGCGCTCGTCCTGCTCGGCCAAACCCAATGTGACCAGCTTTTCAAATTCTTCCACATCGAGGTGATACCCCGACGCGAGGTTGAAGCCGTAGGAGCTGCCGTGGCGCTGGATAAAAAAGGTGTCGGTCCGCGCCGCCCGATCTGGCTCCAACGCTTTGTTCAAGGCGTTAAGCGCGACCTTGAAGTCGCGAATCGCCGCTTCCTCGACGCTGTCCGGCCACAGGCGATGCATGATCTCTTCGCGGGCCAGCAGGTGATGGCGCTTGGTCAACAGCAACTGGAACAGCAGCTTGGCGGTTCCGCGCTGCCATGCCTTTTCACTCAGTTCGCGCTCTCCCAGCCAGACGCGAAACGCCCCCAACGTCTGGATGCGCAACGTATAGCCCGGGTGAAACGTGACATTTTGCAGGCCGAGATCGTTTAGCAGTTGTGAAACGTAGTCCGGCGACACTTTGCGCCGCTCCGCTTCCAACAAAATCGGCATCAACTGCTGCACGTCGTACGGAGTGAGCAAAGTCGGGCGTTGCAGCAAAAAAGAGTACTCCCCGGTCTGCATCAGCGACAGCGCCTGGGTCACGGCGGGGACGAACAGCTCCCACTGCTTGCTGCGGTACGCAAGAAAGCTCTGCCACAGTTGGCAAATCGCCACGTGGTAGCTGTCTCCGCAATGACTCAGCCGCTCCGAGCAATCGCGAAACGTCTCCAGCGCCTCGCTGTCCTTGCCGTATTTGGCATAGGCGATGCCGATTGCCATGCGCACCAGACTGCCCAGCCAGTCATCGCGCATCGCCTCCGTCTCGTGGATGCCTCGCCTGCCGTACAACAGCGCCTGGTCGAGCGCCTTTTGACTGGCGTGAAACAGCGTCAGCCCGAGTAGCGTCTCGGACTTTCCGCGCGTCGACTGCAGCTCCTCCATCATTTGCAAGCCTTTTTCGTAGAGCTGGCGAATTTCCTCGGCAGGCAGCCCCTGGCTGATGAGCGCCGCGTGCGCTTTGCGGACGTAGCCATTCGCCTCCACGAACGGGGAATGCGCCGCACGCCCGAGCTGAATAGCCGTCTCTGCCGCCTCGAAGCCGCGCTCCCACTCGCCGTTTAACGCATAGACAAAGGACAGCAGCAGCGACGTTTCCCGATACGAGCGCGTCAAGGTCGGATGCCGGGTCTGCTCCAACTGCCATTTGTTCTCCAAAAGCTGGATGGACGACTGCAGCCGACCTGTGCGAAACAGCAGCCGCGACTCCAGCTCTACCTCTGTCTGCTGCTCCAGCTCCTGGCTTTTTTCATACCAAGCCGCTGCCTGCCTGGAGTCGCCGCGGTTCGTATAAATCTCCGCCAGCAAGCGATACAGCCTTGGCGCCATTTCGCTCTCCTGCTCTTGCGGCGGCAGAAGCTGGATCGCCCGCTTGAGCAACTCCTCCGCCTTGACGCCCTGCACGCTGTCGAGGTGGACTCTCGCTTTGCCTTCCAGCCCGCGGCACAGGCCGATCTGATCGTGCTTTTCCTCGCAAAAGGCGAGAAACTGCTCATAGGAGGCAAACGCCTTGGCGTACAGGCAGCGGTATCGCTCCACCTCTCCCTGGTAAAACCAGAGCCAATGCTCCTGCGCTTTGATCGAATCCGGCACAAGCGCCAGCCATTTGTACAGCCCGTCCAGCACGCCTGCGCTCAAAAACCGCTCCGCAGCGAGACAAAGCCACGCGCCGAGCACATCCCACTGCTCAATCAGGCGCAAACGCTCAAATGCTCGCTCCTCTTCGCCTTTGCGGCGGTACCAGACGGCCGCTCCCTGGTTGACCCGCCGGTAAATGTCCTGGCGCGACGCGAGCTTGCTCGACAACAACCGCTGAAACAGCGGATGGAAAAAGTACATGCCCCGTTCATCTACATGCAAAAACAGGTTGCTGCGTCTCGCCTCCTGCAGTTTTTCCTCTGCCCCTGCGCCCAGTACTTGCAGACAGTCTTCGCGGGTAAACGCCTCCAGTGCCGCGGCCTCCATCAAAAACTGCTGCATGTTCCCGTCAAGCCCCATCCACACGTCCGCTTCCAGTACATGCAGCAGCCGGGACAGCTCGTGCAGGCTGTCAGCCAGCTTGAACCCCCTCGCAATTTTTTCACCGATCGAGCGCAGTGCGATCACCCAGCCACGCGTGACCTCGTCTACTTGCTTCCACTCGTCGTCTGTCAGGGCGATATCGTACTGATCCGAGTAAAAAGCTTCGCTTTCTTCCAGCGTAAACGCCAGGTCGTCTGTCGCAAGCTCCAGGCATTCGCCGCGCGCCGTGAGCAGCTCCAGTTGTGTCCAGTTAGGACGAACGCGGGTCAAGATCGCCAGTTTGACTTTATGCGGCAACAGCTCAACCAGTTGGGAAACGAAGCTGTCGGCTGCACTGCCGCTGGCAATCCGGTGGTAGTTGTCGAGGACGATCACGAAATCGTCCGGAAGCTGCGCGCACTCCTGGGCAAACAAGTCCGCGAGCCGCTCGCCGTCTGTCGCCTGTTCCCGTTCTTGCTCAGATGAGGCACTGTGCTGCGCTTGCCGCTGCAGAAGCTCCCGCAGCGTCTGTCCGAAGTCAGGTACGACCCGGCGGACACTCTCCGTGAGACACCACAAAAAATCAGCGACCGCCGCGTCTTCCTCCGTGATGAAATACCAAGAGGCACGGCGCGCTTCATCGTGCAAAAACGTCGCAAACGATGTCGTTTTGCCGTAACCCGCCCCCGCTTGGATGAGACAGAGCTGTGCATGCGCGAGAAGCCGCAGTTTCCGCGCCAGCGCAGGACGCCTCAGCACATACGGCTTTTGCGAAGGAAGAGTTATTTTGGAAATGGGTACCTGGAATTGACTCATCGGTTGCACTCCTTGCCGTTCACCTACTCTTCCAGACTATTTCCCCATTTCTTGCAAAACTCCTGCCGCAAGCCCCGCTCGACAAAAAGCCCACCCGGGCATCCAGGTGGTCTTTTGTCAATCGACGAGATTGTACCCTTTGACCGTATAGCCGATGTCATTGAGCAGCACCTGGAACTCCTCGTTGCTGACTTCCTCGCCGCGAAGGATGCGCTGGTGCAAATCGGATATGCGATCGTAAATCGCCCTGTTGGTGGACACGTACATCAGATTGAAGCGCGACTCCGTCTGCAGCCTGCTGCGCATTCGGTCTACCACGCGCTTTTGCAGCGCATCTGTATGCCCGTTGTCGTTGCGGATAATTTTTCCCGGTGTATAGGGGATCGACGGCCGCGGATTGACTTCATCCGGCTTGGGCGTATCCACTGGCAAAACACCGACCAGCAGATTGTCCTTGTACGCGAGCACCTTGATATCGACTACGCCCGGCACCTTCTCCGCATGCCGCTCCAGATAGGCGACGAGGTGCGGCTCGCGGTTATGAACCATTTTTTGGCTAATCATCGCTGCGGGTCCTTTGTCCATCCCGACCTTGTCATTGCGATAGTTGATGCCGTACGCTTCGAATTTGGCCTGGTTTCCGTTGCGATCTTCGGTGCCTTGTTCTTTGTTTGGCGAGCAGCCCGTCAACAGACCGGCAAGCAGAATGGACGCGTATAGGCCAAAACCAATTCGCTTCAACAAAAAACACCTCCTTGCGCATAGTTTGTGCGCGGGAGGTGTTCTTACTCAGGAAGTGGCTGGCTTAGTTTGCACTTTGCAATTCGCCTTCAAACGTATCCTGTTTACCGTCCAATTCTGCCTTCACGGTGAAATTGCGAATGCCATCGTGTGTAGTTTGATAAAACTCAAATGTTCCGTCTGATTTCACATCAACAGAATAGGAAGTTCCTTCCAAATCGACGATAACCGTTGCTTTAGGGTCTACCTTACCTGCTACTTTGTATATCCCCATTGGCGAGAAAGTAAAAAATTGGCCTACGACGCTCTCCTTGTCGATCAGACTCACCGTATCCTGCTTTTTGCCCTCTTCCGTCGGCTTTGTTTGTTCCTGCGGCTTTTCTTCTGTCCCATTTGGATTGGCAACAGCCTGATCCGCAATCAAAACCGTTTGCGTAGCCGGGTCCCAATCAACCTTGTAGCTCAGTGCCTCGGCAATAAAGCGCACAGGCACGACGGTGCGCTGGTTGACGATTTGCGCAGGCACGTCCAGATTGATGGTTTGTCCATTTTTCTTGGCAATTTTTTGCGTGACGACCAGGCGGATGTTGTCGTTGCCTTTGTCGATCGTTACGGTTCTCGTTTTCTCGTTCCAGTCGACTTTAAAGCCCAACGTTTCCGCGATGGGACGAATCGGTACCAGTGTCCGGCTGTCGCGGATCAAAGGCTTTTGATCGGGGAATACAATCGCTTTTTTATTGTACTCCACCTTGACGGCAGTCTGCGCAGGGGCAGGAGCTGCCGCGGCAGAAAATGTTGCCATAGGCACCAGGGCAATTGCCAGCACGAATGATGCGAGTTTTTTCAGCAAAATGTCCACTCCGTTTCCAATAAGATTCACACGATTCTTAATCTACTATAGGCTTGGAGCGGTTTCAAGCCATTCCTGCAAATAGCCTACCAAGATCGTACTGTCATTGTAGAAGGAAGTAACCCGATTGGACAAGCAGAAACCAACTGGAAATCGTCAATAAATACGATATTCCTCTATCTTTAGACCTAATTTCAAATTGTTACAAAAATACAACCATACTCCTGACAAAAACCGTTACAATGAACAAGAAACGACTGTATTTTTCTTCGAAAGAGGCAATGATGATGAAAAAGTTTATTCCTTTTCTTATCCTGGCACTGATCTTGACCATGATTCCCCCCGGAGGCAGCTCCGCCAACACCGCTGCCGTTCAATTGGGAAGCGATGTACTGTTCGACCGATTCCATTATTTGATCGAAGGAAAAAAAGTCGGGCTGATTACGAACCAAACCGGCGTCAACAGTCAGGGAATGAGCACCATCGACCTTTTGCGTCGTGACCGCTCCGTTACCCTCACAGCTTTGTTCGCTCCCGAGTACGGTTTGGATGGCAAGGCACAGGTGGGGAACCAGCCGGAGATCTTCCTCCATCCGGTTTACGGCATTCCGGTCTACGGCTTGTACGGCTCGACCCGCCAGCCGACAGCGGAAATGCTGGAGCATTTTGACACCCTTCTCGTCGATCTGCAAGACATTGGCTCCCGGACGTACACCTACATATCGACGCTGAAATACGCCATGACGGCGGCAAAGGAGCAGGGAAAGCAAGTCATCGTGCTCGACCGGCCCAACCCGCTCGGCGGCACCATCGTGGAAGGACCCGTGTTGGAAAAGCCGTATGAGTCCTTTATCGGCGTCGACGAGCTGCCTTTGGCCCACGGAATGACCATCGGCGAGATTGCCTTGTTTTTCAACCGTTCCATTGGCGCGGATCTGTACGTCGTCCCGATGCAAGGCTACACCCGCACCATGCTCTATCAGGAGACCGGGCTGAGCTGGGTTCCGGGCTCCCCGCATTTGCCTGACCTCGCTTCTGTCTACGGTTACATGGCGACAGGACTCGGCGAAGGCACCCCTGTTACCCAGGCAGACCATTTTACTTGGGTTGGCGCAGAAGGCATCGATTCCGTGAAATACGCCGATCTCATGAACGGCAGCCTGTTGCCTGGCGTGATTTTTCTCCCGGAGAAAAAGGAGAAAGCGGGCGGCGTCCGGCTGCACATTTACGATCCGCGCAGCTTCAATCCTGTGAAAACCGGGATGTACGCCCTTGCCTATGCGCGACAGCTCCAGCCGTTTCCCGTACCGCTTGGCACTGACAAGGAAAAGACGCTGTTCGAGCATGTGATGGGCACAAGCAAGATCGGCCCACTGCTTGCGCAAGGCAAAAGCCCGCAAGAAATCGTTGACTCTTATGCAGAAGCCTTGGGCAAATTTACGGAGCTGCGTAAAAGCTTTTTAATCTATGGCGATGCCCCGTTCATTCCGACTGAGGCGATCCACAGCCAGCCTGGGGCAACACTGCCGCCTGGTACAACCGCTCCGGCTCCTGAGCCTGGGACGGTTCAGCCGCCCGGCACGACGGCTCCGGTTCCGCAGCCTGGAATGGCTCAGCCGCCCGGTACAACGGCCCCAGCTCCGCAGCCTGGAACGGCTCAGCCGCCCGGTACAATGGCTCCGGCTCCGCAGCCTGGGACTTCTCAACCGCCTGGCACGATTACTCCGGCTCCGAAACCTGGAACTGCTCAGCCTCCGGGTACGACGGCTCCCAGTCCGAAGCCTGGAACTGCTCAACCGCCCGGCACGACGGCTCCGGCTCCGAAACCGGGAACTGCCCAGCCACCTGGCGCGACCGCTCCGGCTCCCAAGCCGCCCGTTGCACCAGCGCCGAAGCCAGGGGAAAAAA
Source organism: Brevibacillus sp. NSP2.1 (assembly GCF_000470975.2). NCBI lineage: Bacteria > Bacillati > Bacillota > Bacilli > Caryophanales > Paenibacillaceae > Brevibacillus > Brevibacillus sp. NSP2.1. Next base: position 3,581,426 of record NZ_CP048274.1, read on the forward strand.
TCGCGTATTTGACGTTTGACGACGGCCCGTCGCCTGTGACGCCGCACGTACTCGATACACTGAAAAAATACCAGGTGAAAGCTACTTTCTTCATCGTAGGCAGACACGTCCCTGGCAACGAAGCGATTTTGAAGCGGGCGGTCGCGGAAGGCCATGCCATCGGCGGGCATACGTACTCGCACGATTACCAAGTCGTTTACAAAAGCACCGAAGCCTTTTTCGCCGACCTGGAGAAAGGCAATCAGCTCATAGAAAAAGCGATCGGCACCAAGCCTGTTTTGTTCCGCTACCCGGGCGGCAGCACCAACACGGTCAGCCTCAAATACCAGGACCCGAAACGGTACAACAAGCAAAAAACAGTCATGAGTGCCATCAAAGCCGAAGCGAACAAAAAAGGCTACATCTTCATCGACTGGAATGTCACCAACGGCGACGCCCGCAGCAATCAATACACAGCCCAACAGGCGCTCGCCAATATCAAGCAGCAAGTAAAATCGCAAAAAGAGATTGTCGTACTCATGCACGACGCAAGCACCAAAACGCCAACAGCGCAAGCACTTCCGGAAGTCATCACCTTTTTAAAGTCAAAAGGCTACCGCTTCGAAGTCATCAGCCCTGACCGGCCGACTGTCTCCAATGTGAAATAGAACACGGAAAAACCCGCTCGACAAACCGGACGCTTCCGGCCATCGGGCGGGTTTTCTGTTATCGCAGTTAGTCTGTCAGTCTGCCACTATCCCTCTACCCACCTGCCACAGTCAAACCGGACTTTCATTTATCACCATCACCCTGCCCGTCTGCAAACAGGCAACTACGAAGTCGGAAGCGTATCGTACCGCAGACGCAGTTCGCGCTTCAATATTTTCCCGCTAGGGTTGCGCGGCAGCGTGTCGGTGATGAAGACGTACTTCGGTGCCTTGAACGAGGCAAGACGCTCCTTGCAAAACGCGAGCAACTCCTCTGACGTCAATGTCTCGCCAGCCTTCGGCACAACGACCGCTGTCACCGCCTCGATCCAGTACGGGTGCGGAACGCCGATCACCGCCACCTCGGACACTTTCGGATGCTGATAAATCAGCTCCTCCACTTCCCTGCTCGCTACGTTCTCGCCACCCGATTTAATCATGTCCTTTTTCCGATCGACGACCGTAATATACCCTTCCTCATCCATAATCCCCAGGTCACCGCTATGGAACCAGCCTCCCTGGAAGGCAGCCCGCGTCTTTTCCTCGTCGCGGAAATAGCCGATCATGGCATGGCTGGTCCGATGCACGATCTCGCCAATGCAGCCTCTTGGCACCTCGACACCTTCATCATCCACAATCTTCGTCTCCACGTTCAGCGCGGGCTTGCCTGCCGAGCCTGCTTTGCGAATCTGGTCCTTCGGCGACAAAACCGTCGCCAGCGGCGCTACCTCTGTCTGCCCGTAAAAGTTGTAGAACTGTGCGTTCGGCAAGCGTGTCCCCAGCTCCTTCAGCACCTCCACCGGCATGATCGCCGCTCCGTAGTAGCACTTTTGCAGCGAGGACAGGTTGCGGGAGGCAAAATCGGGAGAGCGCAGCAAGGCAATCCAAACTGTTGGCGGGCAAAAAAGCTGTGTCGCCTTATGCGTCTCGACCATCTCCAGCATCAGGCCAGGCGTCGCCTGCTCCAAAATGATGCCCGTGCCCCCGAGATAAATATAGGGACCGAGAAAACAATGCAACTGTGCGCTGTGGAACAACGGGAGCGCGTGGATCGCCACGTCGTCGTGGGACATGTTCCCATCAATAATCGTGCTCACGTACTCGGACAAAATGCTGCCGTGCGTCAGCATGACCCCTTTTGGCCGCGACTCCGTACCGCTCGTGTACAAAATGTGGGCGACATCGTCGTCGGAAAGCTCCTGCTCCGGCTCGTCCGTGCTCGCGTCCTGAATCAACGTGCGAAACGGCACCCACTCCCCTTCCGGCTTCGCGGGTCTGGAGACAAGCGACAGCAGCTTGGGCGAAAGATCGGCCTGTCCAATCGCCTCTTGCGCCACGGCGAGAAACTCCGGTGCCACAAAGCAGGCGCTCACCTCCGCGTGCCCCAAAATAAACGCCACATCGCTCGTATTCAGCATGAAGTTGATTGGCACCATAATCAGTCCCGCTTTGGCCAGCGCGAAGTTGAGAATGACAAAATCCATGGAGTTTCGGGACAGCACCGCCACTCTCTCGCCTTTTTGCAAACCGTTGGCGAGGAAGGTGTGCGCCGCCTGATTGACAAGCTGATCCAGCTCGCTGTATGTAAGAACTTCCTCCTCAAACTGCAAGGCAATCTTGTCCGGGTAACGCATTCGGCTTCTTCGCAGGATGTCACCAAGCGTATTTCTTCTGGCTCGTTGGGCTTCGATCATCGTGATACCTCCCTCATCCTCGTTTCCCTTTTATTATATCTTAATCTTCTATATAATGTTTATTTTCTGATATTTTATCCTAAAAAAAGCGGAAGCCCCCTCTGCATTATTGAAGCTGCCGCAGGCCCCAAGAAACAATCGAGTCCTTGTGTACAGCATATATCATATCGCGCCAAGCTTCGATATTGGTTCTTCTGGATTTTCAGGAAAAAAACGGCTGTCCTGCCCAGCGACCGTCTCGTTGCTGCCAAACCCGCAGCTTGACCTTTTCCTGCTGTAAAAGAAAAAGACCTCTTCTGCAAAAAAGAGATCGCTTCGTCCTGTACATCCTATATCGGCTGCTTGCAAAAAAGATGGCGGAGGGAGCAGGATTCGAACCCGCGTGAGCTTGCACTCTAACGGTTTTCAAGACCGCCCCGTTATGACCACTTCGGTATCCCTCCGCGTTGCTGACTGATTTAACTATAGCATAGCGCCAAGCGCGCTTGCAAGCGCCTCCAGACCGACTGCCGCTGGCTGTCTCAGCGCTTGACCACCACGAGCTTCAGCTCGCTCAGCTCGTCTGTGGCGTATTTGACGCCTTCTCTTCCCAAGCCGCTTTCCTTGACGCCTCCATACGGCATATGATCGGCCCGGAAGGTGGGAATGTCGTTGATGATGACGCCTCCAACCCGCAGCTCATCTGCCGCTTCCAGCGCAGCCCTCAGGTTGTTCGTGTACACGCCTGCCTGCAGACCGTAGCGCGAGTCATTGACCAGGCGGATCGCTTCTTGCAGGGACGCTACCGGGTTGATGAGCACGACAGGCCCAAGCACTTCCTCGCAACAGATTTTGGCCGTATGCGGCACATGGGTCAAAACGGTCGGCAACAGCATCCGCTCCACCACTTCGCCGCCACAGGCAAGCCGTGCTCCCTGTTGCAGCGCCTCGCCAATCCACTCCAGCACACGCTCGGTCTGCCGCGGGTGAATCATTGCGGAAAAGTCAGCGTGCTCATCGAGCGAGTCGCCGCCGCAGAGCGCCTTCGTCTGCGCCACAAAGCGGCTGACAAACTCGTCGTACAGGCCCTCTGCGACGTAAATGCGCTGGACGGACGTGCAGACTTGGCCGGAATAAGCAAATGCGCCAAACAGGCAGCGCGGCACCACCTCGTCCAGTTGCGCGTCGGAATCGACGATGACCGCAGAGTTGGCCCCCAGCTCCAAAATCACTTTTTTCAGGCCAGCGCGGTTGCGAATGTCGATCCCGACCGCCGGGCTTCCCGTAAAGCTCAAGGCGCGAACTCTTGGGTCTGTCACCAGCTTTTCGCCCACGACGGCTGCGCTGCCTGTGACGACGTTCAACGCCCCTGGCGGGAGTCCCGCCTGCTCGGCCAGTTCGGCGAGCAAAAGCGCACTGAGCGGCGTCTGCGAAGCGGGCTTCAGCACCACGGCATTGCCCGCAGCGAGCGCAGGTCCGACCTTGTGCGCAACCAGATTGAGCGGAAACGGGAACGGCGTAATCGCCCCGACGACGCCCAAAGGCTCGCGGACCGTGTACGCCAGGCGACCTTCTCCGCCGATTGCGGCGTCGAGCGGGATCGTTTCTCCGTGCAGCCGTTTGGCTTCTCCCGCTGCAAACCGATACGTTTGCACGGTGCGGATCACTTCCCCCCGCGCCGTCCTGATCGGTTTTCCGGCCTCAAGCGCGACGATCCGGGCCGCCTCCTCCATCCGTTCGTCCAAAAGGAGCGCGATTTTTTCCAGGATAGCCGCCCGCTGGTAAGCAGGCATCCGCCGCATCACCGTCGTCGCTTCCTCGGCTGCCGCGATCGCCCGTTCTACTGCCTGCGCGTCGGCCTGGGGAACATGGGCAATTGCCTGGCCCGTACAAGGTGAATACAACGGAGCATGTTCTGCCATCGGCACCCATTTTCCCCCGATATAACACGCTCTTTTCATCGCCATCTCCTCCGTCCTTCAACGATTGGACTATCGCATCCCATCCTCCAATCATTCTCCAGAGCAGATCGCGCTTCCTTGCGTGGAGGCGAAACTTTTTCATTTTTCGCACAAAAAACCGAACCCTAAGCCGAAAGCTGCCCGCTACCCGCTCTCCTACTTCGCTGGCCCTTCTGCAACGCCGCACCAGTCCAGCATGGTCAGCGCAAAAATCTCCGCGCAGCGGAACACGTCATCCAGCACGATGTACTCGTCCCGGTAGTGCGCGACCTGTGTGACGCCCGGCCCCACGACGATCGCAGGCGTGTCGGCCAGCGCCGTCAGCAAGCCTCCGTCTGTTCCCCATGGCGAAGCTTCCACGATCGCGCGCTCGCCAGTTACCGCCGCGAACTTGTCCTGCAAAATCTCCATGAGCGGATGATCTTGCGCGACATCTCCCGGCACCCAGCGCGCGCCGTACCACTCCAGCTCGACTGGCTGCTCGGCAAACCACGGATCGACCTCGGCCAGACGCTGCAAAGCCGTCTCCATCTCCGCCTTGGCATCGTCCATCTGCTCGCCAGGCGCTACTCCCATCCTGCCTTCCAGCTTGACGAGATCGGCGACGGACGACGGCCATTTTCCGCCTTCGATCACCCCGATATTGATCGGAATCGGGATCGGCAGCTTGGCGTACAGCGGATCGTCCAGGCGATCGTTGCGCTCTTTTTCCAGGCGGCCAATCGCTTGCACGACCAGCATGCTCTTCTCGATGGCGCTCACCCCTTCGTAGCGGGTGCCGCCGTGAGCAGAACGCCCCTTGACGGTCAGTCGGAACCACATCGAGCCTTGCTGTTTCGGGAAAATTTTCATGTTGGTCGGCTCAGGGATGAGCGCGGCATCTGCCTTGTAGCCGCGCAGAATCGTAGCGAGCGTTCCTGCTCCCCCGCTCTCTTCCTCCACGACGCTTTGGTAGATGACGTCCCCCTTCAGCCGCACGCCCAGCTTTTGCAAGACAGAGATCGCGAGCAGCGAGGACAGGTTGCCGCCCTTCATGTCTGTCGCGCCGCGGCCGTACAGCTTGCCATCCGCTACTTTTCCGCTGAACGGATCGTCGCTCCACTGCGCGTAATCGCCAGCGGGAACGACATCGACGTGCCCGTTCAAAATGAGCGAGCGGCCATCGCCTGCGCCCTTCCAGACCCCGACGACGTTCGGACTGCCTTCAAACGTTTGGCGCGGCGACACGAAGTACGGATGCGAAACAAGCTCCTCCCCCGCCATGACCCACAAATCGACGTCCAGACCCATTTTCGCCAACAGCTCGGCGATGCTTTTTTGAATGGACTCCTCCGCTCCTTGCACACTCGGGCTTTGCACCCATTCCTGCAGCAGCTTGACGGAAGCCTCCCGATCTTTTTCCAACTGCTCTCGTATCAGCGCTTGCCAGTTCGCCATGTTCTTCCCCCGTTCTTTTGGAATCGTCTTTGCCTAGCGGAATACGCCCACTTCTCCCTCTACCTTCAGTTCAGCTTCGGTGGCTCCGATCACATCGGCCACGCTGTACGGATACATGACCTCGCGCAAATACAGGCCGTCCGGCTTCACTTCCATCACGGCCATATCGGTAATGATCCAGTCTGCCGCCTTGCTCGCTGTCAGCGGAAGCGAGCATTCGCGCACGATTTTGGAGCGGCCGTTTTTGTCGAGGTGCGTGGTCACGACCATGACCTTTTTCGCTTTTTGCGCCAGCTCCATCGCTCCGCCCATTCCCGGCACGCGTTTGCCTGGCACGATCCAGTTGGCGATATCCCCGTTTTGGCTCACTTCGAGGACGCCGAGGATCGTCATGTCCAGCAAGCCGCGGCGAATGATCGCAAAGGCCGTGGCACTGTCAAAAAAAGACGCCCCCGCCGCAAGCGTGACCGGAAAACCGCCCGCATTGCACAGCATGGCGTTTTCCTCTCCTTTGGCCGGGCTCGGTCCGGTACCCAATATGCCGTTTTCCGCGTGAAACATGACGCGTTTGTTAGCAGGGATAAAATCGGCCACCAGCGTAGGAATGCCGATCCCCAAATTGATAATCATGCCGTCCTCGACTTCCATCGCCGCCCTGCGCGCGATTCGCTCGCGGTAGCTCTCGGTCTCTTTTACTTCTCCCACGCCCATTGCCAGTTCACCCCTTCACTTTGCACGATGTAGTTGACGAAGACGCCAGGCGTGACGATTTCTTCCGGGTCCAGCTCGCCTACCTCGACAATCTCGTCCGCTTCCACGATCGTAATGTCGCCCGCCATCGCCACGAGCGGATTAAAGTTGCGCGCGCTCGTATCGTACACCAGGTTGCCGAAGCGGTCCGCTTTTTTCGCATGGACGATCGCCACTTCCGCCGTCAGCGGCGTCTCCAGCAGGTACTCTTTTCCGTCCAGCACGACTTTTTGCTTGCCTTTTTCCGCGATCGTGCCAATGCCGACGTCGGAGAGAATCCCGCCCAGACCGACGCCGCCCGCCCGTACACGCTCGGCGAGAATCCCCTGCGGGCAAAACTCGACCTCAAGCTCGCCTGCCGTCATTTGCGCCCCTGCGTTCGGGTTGGAGCCGATGTGAGAGGCAATCACTTTTTTCACGCGTCGTTCTGTCACCAGCTTGCCGATTCCGATGTGCGGAAACGCCGTGTCGTTGCTAATCAGCGTCAAGTCGCGCACACCCAGATCCAAAATGCCCTGGATCAGTGTCGGCGGATTGCCTACCCCGCCAAAGCCGCCCGCGAGCAGCGTCATCCCATCGCGAAAATGGGACAACGCCTCCTGTACGGTCACCACTTTATCAAAACGGTTTGTCATTTCAGTCTCCCCCCTCTAGCCAATCAGCGCCTTGTCTTTTAGCTCCTGCTGGACGCTGACAATCGCATCTTTCAAGAGGGCGATCAGTTCATCAATCTGCTCTTTTGTAATCGTCAGCGGCGGGGAAACGATGATCGAGTCTCCTGCCACGCCTTCGATTCCCCCCATGGCGGGATAGATGAGCAGACCTTTTTCGAATGCCTTCGCGATGACCTTGGACGCCACTCCTTCTGACAAGGCGAACGGCTCTTTCGTTTCTTTGTTTTTGACAAATTCCAGACCGCAGAGCATGCCCAAACCGCGCGCCTCGCCAATCAGCGGCAATTCATCTGCCAGCTCTTGCAGGCGAGACAGCAAGTAAGCGCCTTGCTCGGCCGCTTTCTCGATCAGGCCGTGCTTCTCGACGTACTTCAAAACCGCGAGCGAGACGGCAGCAGACTGCGGGTTGGCGCTGTATGTGTGTCCCGCCATAATCAGCCCGCTTCCCTGGGTGATCGTCTCGATAATTTCATCCGTCACCATCGTGGCAGCCATCGGCGTATAGCCGGCGCTCATCCCTTTGCCAAGCGTCATCAGGTCAGGCACGACACCCCAGTGATCGACCCCGAACGCTTTTCCGGTGCGCCCTACCCCTGTCATCACTTCGTCGGCGATGAACAGCACTTCGTACTTGTCGCAAATTTCGCGAATCCGCTGGAAGTAGCCGTCTGGCGGGACGACCGCGCCACCGGAAGCCCCGATAACCGGCTCCGCGATAAAGGCCGCCACCTGCTCGGCTCCGACGCGCAGAATGGCCCGCTCCAGCTCATTCGCGCATTCCAGGGCGTACGCTTCCAGCGACATGCCTGCTGGTCTGCGGTACGGATACGGCCCGGTAATCGTCGGATAGTCCTCCAAAAGCGGTACGAAGCGCTTCCGGCGCAGCACGTGCCCCGACATGGAGAGCGCCCCCATGGTGATGCCGTGGTAGCTCATCCAGCGGGAGATGATTCTGTTTTTCGTCGGCCTGCCTTTTTCCTGCCAGTATTGGATCGCGATTTTTTGCGCTGTCTCCGTCGCTTCGGAGCCGCTGCTCACAAAAAACGTCCAGTTCAACGAACCTGGCGCCCACTCGGCCAGCTTCGCCCCCAGCTCCTCCACAGCGTCGCTGCTGAAGTGCGAGCGGTACGCAAACGATACTTCTTTGGCCTGCTGGTACATCGCTTCGGCGACTTCTTCCACCCCGTGGCCGATGCTCGCAGTCACAGCCCCGCTGCAGCCGTCGATATAGCGCTTGCCGTCTTTATCGTATAAATAAATGCCTTTGCCATGAGAAATGAACGGATACGTCTTGCCCAACTCCGGTTTGATTACATAGCTTCTGCTCATGATCGTCGCCACCTCGCTTATTCTCTCCCTCTATCCTAGCTGACCTGTGCGGTTCATCCATCCGACGCGCTGGCAAAAAAATATGGCGAAGAGACAAAATCTTTTGTACATTTTGTATAAAGAACTTTGCAACACGGAGGTGTGCCTCGTGACGATTACGATCAGAGAGGCTCTGCAACTGCCTGACATGGTGCAGACGCGGTTGATCGCCGGAGCGGGCGGACTGGACAATCCGATTCGCTGGGTGACGATTGTCGAGGTGCTCGAAGACGCCAGCCGGCTGCAGGAAGGCGAGTTTTTGATTACGACCGGATTCGGCCTCGCTGAAAATATGGAGCGGCAAAGCTCGTTCATTCCGACAGTGGCGAGGCAAAAGCTGAGCGGAGTCGCCATCCATACCGGATTTTACTTGCGGGAAATTCCCGAAAGCTTTCTTGAGCTGGCTGATCGCCACCAGCTCCCGCTCATCGAAATTCCGACCGAAATCAACTTCTCGACGATTACCAGAGCCATTTTGCAGCCGATCGTCAACCGGCAGTTCGAGACGCTCGCCTATTCGCAGGCGATCCACAACCGGATGATCGACGCTGCCTTGTCCAAAGGCGGTCTGCCTGCCATCGCCGCCGAGTTGGCAGAGCTGACGGGCGGCGGCGTGACGCTTTTGGATGCGCTCGGCTTTGAAGTGACCCAGCACGGCTGCCCGACAGCGCCGACCGATGACGAAGCGAGAGAGCACGTGCATACGGTACCCATCCGCGCCAGTCGCGAGCATTTCGGCACGCTCAGCCTGGCCAAGCCGCGGGAAGCGTGGAAGGAGCTGGACGATGTGGCGCTCCAGCACGCAGCTACCTTGTGTGCGCTCGAATATGTAAAAGAACGCGCCGTTTCTGCGACAGAATGGCGGCTGAAAGGCGACTTCGTCGAGGAGCTTTTAAACGGAAAGCCGATGAGTCCGCAAGAGCTGGAAAGCCGCTGTCGCATGCTCGGATACCCGTTGTCGGGCAAGCATCTCGTCGTGGCCGTCAAGGTGGACACTGCCGAACCGGACAGGCTCGGGGAGCTGCACCAAAGCGCCATCACGCTGATGCGCAGGCTTTGCGACCGCCACCAGCGCTCGTATTTGTTGCGAGAACGGCCTCATTGCCTGCTGTTCGTGCTGCCCGATGACCGGACGAGCCTGCAGCTCTTGGAGCAGTTCACAGCGCGCTGGAAGGGGCTGCATTCCTCCACTCCCTTGCAGGTCGCCATCAGCAATCCGCGCGATCAGTTGACAGATGTTTCTGGCGCGTCCGAGGAAGCCATGTTCGCGCTGCAAGCCTATCCCTTGCTCGCTCGCGCCCCGCAAATGCTGCGCTACCGGGACATGCAAGGCTACCAGTTCCTGTTTCCTTACCACCGCGACGAGCAGAGCATGCTCGGCTTGTGGAAGCCGATCCTGGAGCCGTTGATTCGCTACGACAGCAAATACAACCAGCAGCTTCTGGAGACGCTGGAGGTGTACCTCGCGCAAAACGGGAACGGCCTGCAAACCTCCCAAGCGTTATATATTCACCGCCACACCTTGAAATACCGCCTGACCCAGATCGAGGAAAAAACAGGCTACCGCCTGGAGGATGCCCATCAGCGCTGGCAGCTTCAACTGGCGCTCATGGCCCGCCGCCTGCAGCAGCAACTGTTTCCTTCCCGCGAGTAGCCTTATTCGTCCCTGGTTTGCCGCAGCGGCTTCACCCAGATGTTCATATCTTCGAATCCGGAAAAAATCGTGCAGTTGTTGATGAGCCGACCGCGGTATTCATAGCCCATCTTGGCTGCTGTCACGTTCATCCCGGCCGATTGCGCCCGGGTCAAGGTATAGAGATAGTAAATCCCTGCCTCCTCCATCTTTTTTTCCAGAGCGCAAAACAGCGGCTGGAGGAGGCCTTTTCCGGCGTGATCGGGGTGGGTGGCACAGTCGGTCATCTCCGCCGAGCCCATCCGCTCCGACACTTCGGCAGACGCTGCGCAGGCGATCTTCCCGGCATGCTCGACGACGAAGTACACCGTCCCCTCCTGCATCGTCTTGCGCACGTAATGCGGATCATCCATGGGGGTAGGATACGTCGCGAACACAAGGCCGTACAGGCGTGCCAGCTCCTCTGCATCTGCCTCTGTTGCCGGACGCATGCTGTACCCTTCCGGCAGCGGCTTTTCTTCCCCCGCTCCCGCCTTTGCCAGACTCAGCGCCAAAATTTCCTCCGCCAGCTCAGGCGCTGTCGACGTCGCCCGTTCCTCTGTCACATACGCCGTGAGCATGTAGGCATTTTCTCCGCGAAAAAATCCGTCAATGACCCCTTCCTGCCGATAGCCAAGCGCGAGCCACTCCGCTACGTCCCGCTTTTTCCCGTAGACGATCAGCTTGGTGGCATTCGACTTCTCGGCCACCTGCCGCAGCATCTGGTCGTATTCCTTCAGCCGCGCCCGGTCGTACAGATGCAGCTTGACCCTGCGGTTTTGCCGATCGTCCACCAAATCGCCCGCAGCGAGCATTTCCTCAATCTGTGTCTGTGTCATGAAACTACCCCTCCCCTTTGTTTCCTTGTGCTTTCATTGTAGCAAATGGAGCTTCTCCGTCATCTGCCAATCTGTATAAAAAGTGGGCAGCCAGGCACAAATGCGGGCAGGTTGGGCATTCGACGAGCGCCATTTTCCCTATTGGTTCATAAGATGAAGGGAGTTGCTCCATCTGGGAAGGAGGGGGTATTAATGAGCTGCAGCAGAAACAACGATTTCGCCCTTGTTTTGGTCCTGTTCGTTCTCCTCGTCATCGTTCTCGTCTCAATCTCATAGAATCTCTTTTGTGCCCCTCAGGATAGGTAGTATCGAGGGGCCACTTACATATGCATGTAATATGCATGACACGTCTGAGAAGGGAGGAAGCCCACGTGTCCACACTTGTGTTCGCGCATCGCGGCGCTTCCGGCCTGTATCCGGAAAACACGATGGAAGCCTTTCACGCTGCTGTCCGCAAGCGGGCGGACGGGATTGAGTTGGACGTCCAGCTAAGCCGCGACAACAAGCTGGCCGTCATTCACGATCACCGACTGGAACGGACGACAAACGGCTCCGGTCCTGTGCGCGGCTATACGATGCGGGAGCTGCGCCAGCTTCGCGCAGACAAAACTTGCTCCACGCGTTATCCAAAAGCCCGGATTCCCGTTTTGCGCGAGGTATTTCAAGCCTTTTCCGATACATCGTTACGCTTTATTATCGAATTGAAAAATTTTTTTCAAAACCAGCCCCACCTTGAAGAAAAAGTCATTGAGCTGATCCAGCGCTATCAGCTCACGGAGCGAACGATCATTTCCACGTTCAACTTCGACAGTTTGTTGCGCATCAAAGAACTGGACCCTGCGCAAACGACCGGCCTTTTATACGTCGGCCCGCTCGCAAAACCGTGGGCAGTCGCAAGCCAGTATCGTTGCGAGCAGTTGCACGTCCCGTACGACCAGCTCACACCCGAACTGGTTCAACAGGCCAAACAGCGCCAGTTGACCGTCTACGGCTGGACGGTAAACAGCAGTCGGCAAATCCAGCGGGCCGTCGATATCGGCGTGGACGGGATCATTACCAACTATCCGGGGCGCGCCAGAAAAATCATCCATGTTGAATAGCCACGAAAAAAGGAGCCTTCTCGGAGGCTCCTTTTTGTTTATCAATCAACTTTTACCTGTGCGGAACATAAAACTTCCCTTGCCAACTGTTTCGGCGGTTCAGCTCGGCATTGATCCCGTTCAGCACTTCCCACTTTTTGCGGCTCCACATCGGACCGATCAGCAAATCCTTTGGCCCGTCGCCTGTGATGCGGTGGACGATCATTTCCGGCGGCAAAATTTCAAGTGTATCGACGACGAGCTTGGTGTACTCCTCCTGCGAAAGAAATTCCAGCAGGCCCGCTTCGTACTGCTTGACCATCGGCGTCTTGCGCAGCAGGTGCAGCAAATGAATTTTGATCCCTTGCACGTCGAGATGGGCGACCGCATCGGCCGTCTGCATCATTTCTTCGTGCGATTCTCCCGGCAACCCGTAGATGATGTGCGTACAGACGCGAATGTTGTGCTTGCGCAGCCTCTCCACCGCATCGACATAGCAGGCGTAGTCGTGCGCCCGGTTAATCAGTTGCGCGCTATGCTCGTGGATCGTTTGCAGGCCCAGCTCCACCCACAGATACGTCCGCTCGTTCAACTCCGCCAAATACTCCACCACATCGTCCGGGAGACAGTCAGGACGCGTTGCGATCGAGAGGCCGACAACTCCTTCCTGCCGGAGAATGACCTCGTACATCTCGCGCAGTTCGTCTACAGGGGCGTACGTGTTCGTGTACGCCTGGAAAAAGCCAAGGTATTTGGCCTGGGGCCACTTTTCATGCATCCGGGTTTTCACATCGTGAAACTGGCGCTTTAGATCCATTCTCCGGTCCCCGGCAAAATCGCCGGAGCCGCGCGCACTGCAAAACGTGCAGCCACCCGTCGCGACCTTGCCGTCCCGGTTCGGGCAACTGAAGCCCCCGTCCAGCGGAACCTTGAAAATTTTTTCGTGAAAAGTCGAACGCAAATGGTAGTTCCATGTATGGTATCGTTTATCTCCCCACAGCAAGGGAGTATCGTGATCGCAATGTTGTGGTGCGAGCTTCATCGCCGTATTCCTCCTCGTGGCCCGGCTGCGGGTTCGGTTTTGTCCGCGCAGCCAACGCTCAGGGTGCCTTTTTCCCAGTTGCAACGCTTTCTCTTTTCGTGTGGTGATCGCGTTATTATACCAGATCACAGGCTCCTTTCGCCACTTTCGCTAACAGAAAAACCACAGGGCGAGATGCACCTGTGGTCTTTTGCTTCACGTGCCTATTGCTGGATCTCCTCGATACGAATGGCGCGAGTGTGGGACGTATGGCTCCACACCTGATTTTTCTTGGTGAAAAACGCGTAAAACATGATCGGCAGCCACGTCAGGAAAAAGAACGGCAACAAGAGCAGTCCCAAATATCCTTTTAGTGGCACTTTCTCGAGGTAGAGCGCCAGAATCGGCAATAAATAAAACACAGCCGTAGATCCGTACACCAGCCAGGTTGGCAGGATGGTAGCAGCAGGCGTCAGAGCCGCAATGTCAAAATATCGGCCCAAAAACAGCAAGGACATCATCGTCACCATCAGCACGTACATCGGCTGGAACAGGTAGAAAGCCGCGTCAAGCATGCCCAGCCTTCTTGCCTTCAAGCCGTTTTTCAGTACGCTTCCGATGTAGCGTCCAGCCACATCGTAGTGACCTTGCATCCAGCGCAAGCGTTGGCGCATCGAAGCTTTCAAGTCAATCGGCTTCTCATCCCATACTTTCGTATCATGGGCCCAGGTCGGATAAATGCCGCGCTCAATACAACGCGTAGCAAACTCCAGGTCTTCCGTCAGGCTGGTTGCTCCCCAGCCCATCTCCTTGAGCAGATTGCTCTCGATGCACAAGCCCGTACCGCCTAACGTGTTCGGCAGGCCAAGGTTGTGACGGGCCAACTGCCACATGCGGTTTGTAAACCAATACGTCACAGCATAAGACAGGGTAATCCAGGAGTCAAACGGGTTTTTCGAATCCAGATAGCCTTGAATCACGCGCGCCCCTTTGACCAGACGGTCGTTCATCACTTTCAGGAAGTTCTTTTCAACCAGGTTGTCTGCATCAAACATGACGACTGCATCGTACTGCTTTGGCCTTGCCCAGAGGTTCTCCAGCATCCACTCAATCCCGTAGCCTTTTCCGCGCTTGGACGTGTCAAAACGCTCGCACGCGATGGCTCCGTGTGCCCGACTGATCTCAGCAGTGTTGTCAGTACAGTTGTCGCAAATGACGAAGATGTCGTACATTTCGCGTGGGTAGTCCAGCTTTTTCAGGTTCTCAATCAGTGGAGCGATTACGGCACTTTCGTTATGCGCCGCAACCAGTACAGCAAATGTTTTTTGTGGCTCGCTTGTCACCTGCTCCTTTTTGCGGAACAGGCCCGCACAAGAAACCAGCGTTTGGTACGTGCTAATCACACCTACCGTTGAAGTGAATCCGATGAATAATCCCTCAATGATCTCTCTAATTACACTCATGGGTTCTTCTCCTCGACCTGAATCAAATTGGGTCTGATCTGACTTCAGGTAGTGTTGTTTTTCCAACATTTCTCTATTGTATTTCTCCCAATTGGGAGTGTACATCAAAAGCGTTTCAAGATCAATGACCCAAAAGTGGGAAAAAAGAAGGCACTGCTAACACCTTTCCCACCTTTTTCTCTTTCTATTCGACAAGCCTTGAACATGAGCAGAAAAAAAAGCCCTTGTCGAAAAGGCTTGATTTATTTCGAAAACACGAGGTCCAAGCTTAGTCCCCGGTTCGATACGATGGTGCGGTCGGCGAGACTCGAACTCGCACGGGTCGCCCCGCCACCCCCTCAAGATGGTGTGTCTGCCAATTCCACCACGACCGCCTGTTATCCGTGACCGTTTGTGCAGGTTACCTGCCGCAGAATCACGTTTTTGAGTATACACAATCCATTTTTCGAAGTCAATAGCGTTTTCCTCCATCTGAGTGCCCAAATTCTATCTGGGAACCGCATTTATTTCCTGTCGAAAACACGCGGATTTTGTTTGTTTTTCCAAAAATAGGGACAGTAGTTTTGGGATCCGCTCTCCTCGATTCGCCACGATTATGCATAGACCGCAGCGCCATATTTTTCGGCTTTCTTACATATTTCAGGGCGAAAAAGACAAATTATTACCAGTAGTGGAAGGCCAACTTTCTCAAAAAAATTTTTCGTCATGGGGGAAAAACGATGATTCCCGAGAATATCAAACAGCTTCTGCACGATATTCGGCTCATTGGCGGCGGCATGAAGCAGTATGAGCATCCAGATGATTGGCAGCTAATCCGCAACCTGGTTGGCGACGAGCTGGAGGTCGATTTGAGCGATGCCACTCCCGAGTATTGGGAGAAGCTCCGTGCTTCCCTTGAGAGCGAAAAGGCGGTTGCGCTAGAAAAAGCAGAGCGGCGTTACCTGCATGGCCTTTACTACTACAATCCCTTTATTTGACCACGATATGTTCGTGGTCTTCCTTTCTGGGGTGGGGGCAGCGGCTGCGGTTTGAGCAAGGGCTTTGCCAGGTTTCTACTTGTGGGGGTTTCTGTTGTACTTGGCTTTGTTTTGGCTGTTCTGTTCTTTGGGTGTTCTTTTGCCGTTCTTCTTCTCTGATGCATACCGCGTGGTGCAAAACGACTGCTGTAGCGTCAAGTAGCTATTCATGCTTAGGCGTCTCCAGGCGAGTTTCAGCACCTTTCAGGACTTTTCAGGACCTGGATTTGACCCTGACTCCCACCATCGGTTGGATTGTATCGTTTTGTCGTTTTGTCCTCTTGCCCTTGCGTTTTGCTACTAGACTATTTGCTCTGTGAAAATAGCAAAGGTCGCCGGGCAATGATCGGATAACACGAAGGAATGTCCCTGAACGGCTTGCATGGTCTGTAGCCTGTTTCCTTTCGTCCACTTGCCAATGACTGTCCTCTTTCTGACGACGGTCCTCTCGCCACTGACACTCTACTTTCCGAGGACGGAGAAAAATAGCAGCCCTTGAAATCATTTTTGCAGAGAGGAGTATCTTTTTTTCTTGTGATACGTTATATAGAATAGCGAGTGAATTTTCAGGGGAATCTACTCGTAGTGAATATGCTCGTCCATCGAAAAGCTTCCTTATTATATGTGTGTCATTTTTAGTCATTTTCTGTCGACAAAATGGCTCTTATTTTGTTACATTTTTGCGAGTCTCTACGTTTTGCCGTTCAGCTCTTAATGGGTTTTCAACCTAAAGTCTCTTCGCCTTGCAAAAATCGGTTTGAGTTGCCCTAGCGTGTAGGAAAGATAGCTATGAGAGGCTGTGCGTTTTTGAATTTTTTTTTGGCTCGTTTGTGTTATAGGATTGGTCGGCTATATACATAAAAGCTGCTTTGCAGGTATGAATAGATCTGAATAGATCGTAGAGGTAGGAAAGATGGGGAGTTATTTGCGGAGTAAGTCGTCCTGTAAACACCTCCTTGTAATACACGTACATGCTTCGTGCTGCGTACGGATAAAAGTGAGAACGTGGTAAGAGAGTACTTTGCGCTGTTCATGTATCATGCACGGAAGCTTTCCTTCCCCTCTCCTGTCTACGCACGCTCTGCTATTGAATGAGAGCGAAGAGGCCCCTATATCTCGCGGCAGCAAAGGCCGCCTAATCGCAAGCAGGATCGTTTTTCGCAAAAAGGCTGGATTGTGCGTTGCGGTTTTGCAGAAGTCAAACAGATGAAAATTGGTCAGATGCAAAAGGCATGCGGCATCATACGGCAAGTCGGCAAGTCTTGAGAACACCCCTCGTGCATTTGTTGTTCTTTCCTCCTGAACTCGCGCGTACGCCTTCTGCTTTCTCGCTCTAACCTTCGTGAGAAACTGACATGGGAACGAAAGCGGGCGCCAGTAGCTGCACTGCATCGTGTTCTCAGTGGGATATGTACACTTTGTCTAATTCGTACTAAATATAGCGGTACCAGGTCTTAGGCGTCGCTAACAGCCTTCACAACTTCTGTAAACTTTTTACCTCTCCTACTTATGCCGTTCCTTGAAGCACGCCTCTACATACGGATTCGCATACACCATCGTGGCCGAATTGCCTTCCATTTTTCCGAACACGTGCAGCATACATGCCGCCAGTTCTCTTGTACAATCGTGAAAATGATGCGACCCGGCTTCCTGCTTGCAGTTGGTCTACAACCGCTAATTTTGCGGCGCACAAAGCCTTTCATCGTGTCGTCTGGAAACGCAGACTTTGCGCTCGACTTCACGCCTGCCTAGGCCGTCTGCTGTTCAACGGAGCGTATGCCCTGCTGCCCAATGTTACTGTGGAACCAAAAACGACTCAAACACGCTCCTGGTC
This sequence comes from Brevibacillus sp. NSP2.1, assembly GCF_000470975.2. Classification (NCBI taxonomy): domain Bacteria; kingdom Bacillati; phylum Bacillota; class Bacilli; order Caryophanales; family Paenibacillaceae; genus Brevibacillus; species Brevibacillus sp. NSP2.1. The sequence continues at coordinate 3,598,899 of NZ_CP048274.1, forward strand.
GTCTTTGACATCGTGTCTCCCTGCTGCAGAAGTTTGGGGTAAAAAAACCACCGACCGGAACCGACTCCGCTTAGTGGGCGTTTGCTTATTGTTTCTCTACCGTAATTTTCGTGGAAAGATACACGCGCACGTTTTGACCGTTTTCCTTGTAATCAATTCCATAATAAATCGTGTAAACCCCTGGCTTCCCCGCTACGAAAGAAGGCACTTCCCTGCGGTATCCATCCGCATCTGCCAGCTTTTCTACGTTCTTCGTCAATTTATAACACCCGGTATCGCTGGACGCATTCCAACCGTTTTGGCGCTCTTGCCTTTTGAGTGCTTTCCAACTAAAAAGATCTTTTCCCTACTTTGACTGTTGCTTCCGGTGGGCTAAAAATAATGGGTTTCGATTTTTTGACAGTCAAATCCACCCCATACGTTCCCGGCTTGATCTTGCCTTTTAATTGAATAGCTGAAATGAAAAGTACCTTCTGTTTCCGGCGTCGGAATCTTCCCTTTCCCCCAGTTACTGTCGTTTCCTGTTTATATCGGACAACGCTACATCTAGCTCGTATATCTTGCCTCACGAAAAAAGACCTCTTTCAAACTCAAATGAGAAACTTGAGTCTGTAAGAGATCTTTTTTAACCAAAAGGTGTCGTGCTGTCTAAAATCCCAGCCTGGATAATTCCCACGTTCTCCACGTTCGCTGCATATGACCGCCGACCTTCAAATGACCTGACGCAATCACGCAATCATTGACGTTTGACAAACGCTGTCATATCACAGTTTTAACAAGTGTGGCGTCCCAGGAGAGATTCGAACTCCCGACCGACGGCTTAGAAGGCCGTTGCTCTATCCTGCTGAGCTACTGGGACAGATGATGGAGGGAGTACCCGGATTTGAACCGGGGATAAGGGTTTTGCAGACCCGTGCCTTACCACTTGGCTATACTCCCATGTATGGGGCGATCGATGGGACTTGAACCCACGAATGCCGGAGCCACAATCCGGTGCGTTAACCCCTTCGCCACGACCGCCATATCAATTTGCAGGAGAATGCGTCGCTCTTCTGGCAGGGGCAGTAGGAATCGAACCCACACCAAAGGTTTTGGAGACCTTCGTTCTACCTTTAAACTATGCCCCTTTGGTAGCGGTGGAGGGAATCGAACCCCCGACCTTTCGGGTATGAACCGAACGCTCTAACCAGCTGAGCTACGCCGCCGAAATAAAAAATGGCGGAGAGTGAGGGATTCGAACCCTCGCTACGCTTGCGCATACTAACGGTTTAGCAAACCGTCCCCTTCGGCCTCTTGGGTAACTCTCCGTAATTATATGTTCCTTCAAAACTGAATATGCATGCTTGCTAAGAGATGTGTGGATAAGTCCTCGACCGATTAGTATTCGTCAGCTCCACGCGTTGCCGCGCTTCCACACCGAACCTATCAACCTCATCGTCTATGAGGGGTCTTACCAGCTTAACGCTGTGGGAAATCTCATCTTAAGGGGGGCTTCACGCTTAGATGCTTTCAGCGCTTATCCCTTCCATACATAGCTACCCAGCCGTGCTTCTGGCGAAACAACTGGTGCACCAGCGGTATGTCCACCCCGGTCCTCTCGTACTAAGGGCAGCTCCTTTCAAATTTCCTACGCCCGCGACAGATAGGGACCGAACTGTCTCACGACGTTCTGAACCCAGCTCGCGTACCGCTTTAATGGGCGAACAGCCCAACCCTTGGGACCTACTTCAGCCCCAGGATGCGATGAGCCGACATCGAGGTGCCAAACCTCCCCGTCGATGTGGACTCTTGGGGGAGATAAGCCTGTTATCCCCAGGGTAGCTTTTATCCGTTGAGCGATGGCCCTTCCATGCGGAACCACCGGATCACTAAGCCCGACTTTCGTCCCTGCTCGACTTGTAGGTCTCGCAGTCAAGCTCCCTTCTGCCTTTACACTCTACGAATGATTTCCGACCATTCTGAGGGAACCTTTGGGCGCCTCCGTTACCTTTTAGGAGGCGACCGCCCCAGTCAAACTGCCCACCTGGCATGGTCCTCTCGCCCGATAAGGGCGACGAGTTAGAAACTCCGTACATCAAGGGTGGTATCCCACCGACAGCTCCACAGAGGCTGGCGCCCCTGCTTCTCAGCTTCCCACCTATCCTGTACATGATGCACAAAGTTCCAATACCAGGCTACAGTAAAGCTCCATGGGGTCTTTCCGTCTTGTCGCGGGTAACCTGCATCTTCACAGGTATTATGATTTCACCGGGTCTCTTGCCGAGACAGCGCCCAAGTCGTTACGCCTTTCGTGCGGGTCGGAACTTACCCGACAAGGAATTTCGCTACCTTAGGACCGTTATAGTTACGGCCGCCGTTTACTGGGGCTTCGGTTCAAAGCTTCGCTTGCGCTAACTCATCCCCTTAACCTTCCAGCACCGGGCAGGCGTCAGCCCCTATACTTCGCCTTGCGGCTTCGCAGAGACCTGTGTTTTTGCTAAACAGTCGCTTGGGCCTTTTCACTGCGGCCCCCTCGGGCTCAGCCCACCCAACGCAAGCTTACGCTCACGTTGGGCGGGGACCCTCACCCTACCGGGGCGCCCCTTCTCCCGAAGTTACGGGGCCATTTTGCCGAGTTCCTTAGCAAGAGTTATCCCGCGCACCTTAGGATTCTCTCCTCGCCTACCTGTGTCGGTTTGCGGTACGGGCACCTTGTTCCTCGCTAGACGCTTTTCTTGGCAGTGTGAAATCAGGGACTTCGGTACTAAAATTTCCCTCGCCATCACAGCTTGCCCTTAGCGGTGTGCGGATTTGCCTACACACCAGGCTTACTGCTTGGACGGCCATCCAGTAGGCCGCTCACCCTATCCTCCTGCGTCACGCCACTCACTCAAACGGAACAGAGGTGGTACAGGAATATCAACCTGTTGTCCATCGCCTACGCCTTTCGGCCTCAGCTTAGGTCCCGACTAACCCTGGGAGGACGAGCCTTCCCCAGGAACCCTTAGGCTTTCGGTGGACAAGATTCTCACTTGTCTTTTCGCTACTTACACCGGCATTCTCACTTCCAAGCGCTCCACCGCTCTTTCCAGTACGGCTTCACCGCTGCTTGGAACGCTCCCCTACCCAGTCCGTAAGGACTGCCATAGCTTCGGTGATACGTTTAGCCCCGTTACATTTTCCGCGCAGAGTCACTCGACCAGTGAGCTATTACGCACTCTTTAAATGATGGCTGCTTCTAAGCCAACATCCTGGTTGTCTGGGCAACTCCACATCGTTTCCCACTTAACGTATACTTGGGGACCTTAGCTGATGGTCTGGGCTGTTTCCCTTTTGACGATGGATCTTAGCACTCACCGTCTGACTCCCGGACATAAGTCATTGGCATTCGGAGTTTGACTGAGTTCGGTAACCCGATGAGGGCCCCTAGCCCAATCAGTGCTCTACCTCCAAGACTCTCAAGGGTCCCACCGAACACAAGCTTACGCTCGCGTCCGGCGGGGTCCCATTCCGAGGCTAGCCCTAAAGCTATTTCGGGGAGAACCAGCTATCTCCGAGTTCGATTGGAATTTCACCGCTAGCCACACCTCATCCCCGCACTTTTCAACGTGCGTGGGTTCGGG
>NZ_CP048274.1:3607500-5202500 GCF_000470975.2 Brevibacillus sp. NSP2.1
AGAAGTACCTTTTTCATCGGTCTGCCATCCTTCGTTCTTCATTAGTATCACCTGATAGTGTTCGGCTTCCAGCAGTCGACTATACTCCAAGCGAAAGAAAACTTCCCCCCTGGCTTTCCGCAAGCCCCGCTCGTATGCGAAAACGAAAGGCTTCGACCGTGTTTTTGGCGAAGCATCTTTGGAGGATAGCCCATGTCAAACAAAAAAGCCTCTGCCGGCACGTGGAATGGACAAATCCCACGGACAGCAGAGGCCTTCTCTTCTCTTTTCGTTAGGAAGTATAAGTCAGGACATGGAATCCATTTTTGCTTTGCACTTTCAAGGCAGAATGCTTATGCAAATAAGGCGAAAGCTCCACATACTCTTTTTCCCCGATCTCAGGATCTTTCAACAAGTGCGACAGGACAGCCGCCCTGATTTGCAATCCGTTGGTTCCTTGCTTGAAAAGCGGTTCCACGGTAGGAAACGGAATGCCGTTGATAACCGTATCGCCATCCTCATCGCTCAATTCCCACTGGCGAACATTCAGGGAGTGGAGAGCTTCGATCACTTGCGCCCCGTAATCCTCTACCAGTATGTCCGGCGTGAGTCCGATGTGATTGACGATCGTATGCTTGGGCGTGAAATACTCGTTCAGCGTCAGCTTCAACGCATCTCCCGCCGATAGCGGGATGACTTGCTGCGCGCTTCCTTTTCCGTACGTTTTAGTGCCGATCAGCTTGGCAATGCCGTGGTCGCGCAAGGCGCCAGACAAAAGCTCAGAGGCGGAGGCTGTTCCTCCATTCACCAAAATCCGCACCGGAACGTTGATATCCCGTCCGTTTCTCACCCATGTCTCCACTTCCACGCCATTGCGGTTCGTCGTGTACATGAGCAGGCCCTCTTCCATAAACAGGCTCGCGATGTCTCGCGCAGTCGCCAAATAGCCCCCGCCGTTGTCGCGCAAATCGAGCACAAGCCCGGTCAACGGTTTTGGTGAGCGAGCAAATTCCAGCAGCTTGTCGCGCATTTGCAAAGCGCCCTCGGAGCCAAATGTTTCGAGGCTGATGTAGCCAATGGACCCATCGGAAAAAAGCTGTCCTTCAGCTTCCGGAAGGGTCATCATCGCCCGTTTCAGCTTGACCTGAAGCTCGCGTTTTTCAGCGGGACGATAGACGGTCAGGACCGCTTCCGTTCCTTCCGCCCCTTTCAGGTAGGCGTACGACTCCTCGAAGCTTTTGCCCACAAGCGAAACCTCATTGACCTTTTGCAACTGGTCGCCGCGCTTGAGGACTGAGGCCGCAGCCGGGGAGCCGGGAACGATTTCGCGAATAATCAAATGATCGTTTTGCATCCGCAGACGAAAGCCGAACCCGACGAACTGATTCTCCACATCGGACTGGAACAGCCGCAGTTCGTCTGCTGTAAAAAAGACGCTGTGCGGATCATCGAGGGTCGAGAGCATGCCGTCGATCGCCCATACGTTCATCGAAGCCGCATCGAAGCCGCCTTTGCTTTGCCATTCCACAAGCCGCTGCTCCAACTCGTCCCATGTGTCGTCCTCAGGAGAGACGGCAAGCTGCAGCTTTTTGCGTTCCTTTGCCTGCTCGCTGACCGCTTGCAGCGCGCCTTTTACCAACTGCGCCGCTTGCGGCTTGCTCAGATGACTTTCCATGACGTGATAAAACACTTCTTCTGTTTCCACGTACGGATTTTCTGCTGCCTGGACTGGCGCTTGCCATGCCGATACTGCCAACAGGGCAGCCGCTAGCCATTGACTAAACCGCTTCATGGAGTCACCCCTTTTCGCACTTCATCAGGAATTGATAGTTTCACGTTTGCGGCGTAATCGTACCGATCCGTACCGGAATACGCGACATATTCATCGCTGCTGTAAATCTCTTCATAGCGCCACGTATGCTTGACGACGCGATCGCTCGCCCGGTCAATGTAATACTTGTTCATGAACAGCGGCACGTGTTTGACTTTGCCGCGCTCAAGCATGAGCGAAGCGGATTTTTCTTCGAGAGCGGCACCGGGTATCCACTCCGTAATCACGTCAATCTCCCCGAACGACTGCTTGAAGTAGCGGGCATGCAAAGTTTTGGCACGTTCCGCTACCGGAAGGGCACTGACCCATTCATGCAAAAAGTCGAGCTTGTCCGTCTTGTGCTGCTCCCATTTTTGCGATTCGGAGTCGTAGGAGTATTGGATATGTTTGCGACCGTCTGTATAGGTAGACAGCTTGTCGGACACGAGCTTTTGCGGCGATTGGTAAAATCCGTTGAGCTTGCTGATCTGGCTGCGCTGGTCGATCTCCTGCGTGTACTTGAAGGTGAACCCGCTGAGCACAGCTTCGCCCTTGACCTGATAGGACTCCGTGCTGTCCAGGCGGCGCAGCGAATAGCCGAGGTCGCTCACAATCGCCGTTTGCTCCTGCAAGGAAGCCAGCTCCTGCTGCAAAAGCTTGCCGAGCTGCACCATCCGGGTGTCTGCGGCGTTCGGCTTGACCGTTGCCAGCAGCGCTGCCGCTTCTTCCAGCCGTCCATCCTGATGCAAATAGTAGCAGGCGTTGAGCAGTGCTTCCGGATTGGCGGCGGCAAACTGCTTGTAGCGGCTCAGCGCTTTTTCCGTCTGTCCGCTCCTGATTTCCAGAGCCCCCAGGTAGATGGCAAGCGCCTCCCATTCTTTTGAATCCGGTTTGACTTTTGCTTCATACGTGCTCAAACGGTCCAGCACCTTGGCGAATTGCTGCGGGTCGTTTGCCCCGAGCTGCAGCGCCAGGTCATATACATTGGCGCTCAACAGCCGCAGCGTATCCGGCGCGATGACCTTGTCGGCGAAATAAGCGTCGATAGCACTCATCGCTTCATCGAGGTTGGCGGAAATCTCCGTCTCCGGGTCCCAGCTCAAATAAAAATGCAGCCCGATCCGGTTGTCAAACGAGGTCCCCAACAGCTTGCGCAGCACCTGAAACGTCTGATCCGTGTCTTCGTGGTTGCGAATCGCGTCCACGGCCTCCACGTACGCCTTTTCCTCTGTTGTTGACCAAATCGTATACGTTGCAAAATAAGGGAAAAGCTCCTCAATCTCCGGAACCATCGGAAACTTTTGACCATCGTAGTCCAACAGCGGCAGGATCGTGTCCTGCACCAAATACGTAATCATGCGATCGGCTGCTGCCGCCGCCTCGCCCCGCTTCAGCTTGTCTGAGCGTTCGCCTTCCAGCCAGCCCCAAGCCTTGACTTCTTCCCACGCTTTTGCGCTGTCCGGCGACATCGTGAACATTTGCATGAGCTTTGCCGCTTCTTCGCGGGTGATCGGCTGGTTCGGGTTCATCGCCTCGCCGGGAAATACTTCCTGGATGGCATTCGGGCCGTACAGCCTGTCCAAAATGACTGACACGCGCAACGTCGGGTTGTACATCCACGTCAGCCGATCGACGTCTTTATAAGGAAGGTACGGCTCATCGAACCCTTCTCCTTTTGACCATTCGGCATGTTCGGATAAAAACGTCAGCGGATACAACTGATACTGCCCGCCGTTGTACAAGCGATCCATCAAGGCCACAAATTCGGCGCGGGTCATCTCCCGATTCGGGTAAAACATCGGCGCATCCGCACCCGCTGCAAACAGCCCTGCCTGTACACCGCGAATAATGGATGCTTTCGCCCAATGCGTGCCAATGTCTTTGTAAGGCAGAAAGCCCCCAGCCGCTGAAGCGACGCCGGGGGTGAGCAGAGCAGCGACAAGCAGTCCGCTAGATAGCGTTCGAATTAGTTTTTGCACACAAAATCCTCCTACACTTCAACTGGACGGCAACCGTTCTTTTTTGCCGACATGTTCCTTACACAAATTGAAACGGATCCGTGTGCACAGCAGAGGCGATGACTTCGGTTTCGTAGCCGTTTGCTTTCAACTGCTCCAGCAAGTATTCCGCCAGTTTTTGTTTCATGATCTTTTCGATATTGTGGCCCGCGTCAATGATGGAAAGCCCGTCGGCCTGCGCATCGTGTGCAGTATGGTAGCCGATGTCTCCCGTCAGGAACACATCTGCGCCTTTGAAAATCGCCTTGGAAGCGAACGAGCTGCCATCTCCGCCGACGACCGCTACTTTTTTGACCGTGGCATCCAGATCGCCTACCACGCGAAGCCCTTGCAGCGAAAAGCGCTCCTTGACCAGCTCAGCCATTTCCCGCAGCGTCATGGGAGCAGGCAAGTAGCCAATGCGCCCGATTCCGTAAGCCTGGCCGGACTGTTCCAGGCTGATGATATCGTAGGCAACTTCTTCGTACGGATGAGCCGCGAGCATCGCTTTCAGCACCGCCGTTTGCTTGGAAGCCGGAATCACCATTTCGATGCGAACTTCCTCGACCGTCTCCAGCTTGCCTTGCGAACCGATATGCGGGTTGGTGCCTGCGCCCGGCAAAAAGGTTCCGGTTCCCTCCACCTGGAAGGAGCAGTGACTGTAGTTGCCGACATGCCCGGCACCCGCCTCAGACATGGCCTGGAAAACAGCGTCCTTGTGCGTGGCCGGTACGAAGACGACGAGCTTTTTCCACGCTTCTCGCTGCAGCACATCCAGCACGTCCACATCGACCAGCCCGATCGCTTCTGCCAGCCAGTCGTTCATGCCGCCCACCGCGACATCCAGATTCGTATGTGCCGTATAGACGGCAATGTCGTGCTTTATCAGCTTTTCAAAAACCCGTCCTGCTGCCAGATCGGTCCGCAAATGCTTGAGCGGGCGATAAATGACGGCGTGGTGTGCGACGATCAGGTCGACGCCTTCGGCAATCGCCTCGTCGACCACCGATTCGAGCACGTCGAGTGCGACCATCACTTTTTTCACTTTCTTTTGCAGCGTCCCGACATGAAGGCCGATTTTGTCGCCTTCCATCGCCAAAGCCTTTGGCGCCAAACGCTCTACGTACTGGATTACGGTTTGTCCGTGCGCAAGCATGCTATCACCTCATTGATCCATTTCACTTCTCGTTCGATTTCCGCAATTCGCTGGGCAGCTTCCGGCTTGTCCGAGCGCTGCAACTGGAGCAGGACCTTTTGCCATTTTTCAGCTTCGCTACTCCATTTTTCCAGGAGAATTTCTGATTTTTCTTCCCAGAGGAACGGACCGATCCTCAGGAGATCTTCTTGCGGACGATCTTTGTTTTCATAAGGAACAGTGGGAACGCCTCGTTCGGCCACCAAAATTTCGTAAATAATGCCGTCTTCCTTCAAAATGGTTTCGGCTACGAGCTGCCAGCCCTGATTCAACAGCCAGCGGCGCACCGCCTCTTCCCCGACATTCGGTTGCAGGATCAGGCGCTGTACGCCTTCCAGCTTGGGCAGTCCCGCCTCCAAAATGGAGACGATCAACTGTCCGCCCATTCCGGCGATGCAGACGACGTCGGCTTCGCCCGGTTCCAGCACGGCCAGTCCGTTTCCTTTTCTGACGGACGCGCGGTCTTTCACCTGCAAAGTATGTATTTGCTTTTTCGCTGCCTGAAAAGGTCCTTCGTTCAGCTCGCCGGCAATGACGAACGAGGCGATTCCTTTCACAAGCAAATAAGAAGCCAACAACGCATGATCCGACCCGATGTCGGCGACGCGGGCTCCTTCTGGACAGTAGCGGGCAATCGTTTGCAGCCGCTTGGAAATCGTTAATGATGTCATCTTTGTTTTCACCTTCCGTTGCCTCTATTCTACCCTATTTGGCAGCAATTGCGAAATGCAAATTACGTGACAACGCCCGCGCAAAGAACGACAAAATCCCCGCTGATCTGGCAGCGAGGATTCCAAATGTTCCAAAATTTGTTAGCAGCCGATTTCCCTGGCGATGACATTGCGCAAAATTTCCGAGGTGCCCTCGCCGATTTCCAAAAGACGCGCATCGCGGAAAAAGCGTTCCACCTGGTATTCGCGCATGTAGCCGTATCCGCCGTGGATTTGAATGGCCTGGTGAGTCGCGGACATGGCGACTTCCGAAGCGTACAGCTTCGCCATCGCGGCTTCTTTCGTAAATTTGCGCCCGTGGTCTTTGAGCCAGGCTGCCTTGTACACCATCGTCCGAGCCAGATCAATCTGCATGGCCATGTCAGCCAGCTTGTGCTGAATCGCCTGGAACTGACTCAAGGAATTGCCGAAAGCCGTGCGCTGTTTGGCGTATTGCAAGGCCTTGTCGTAAGCGGCCTGTGCGATCCCGACCGCCATCGCCCCGATGCCGATGCGCCCGCCATCAAGCGTAATGAGAAACTGCTTGAAGCCTTCGCCGCGTTTTCCGAGCATGTTTTCTTCCGGCACCCGGACATTTTCCAGCACCAGCTCTGTCGTATTGGAGCTGTGCAAGCCGAGCTTTTCGTAATTGGCCAGCACGGTAAAGCCCGGCGCATCGGTCGGGACGATAAAGGCGGAGATCCCTCTCGATCCTTTGTCTTTGTCCGTCACGGCGGTCAGGGCCAGAAACGACGCGTAAGAAGCGTTCGTAATAAAACATTTGGAGCCGTTGATGAGCCACTCCGAATCGGACAAGACGGCTGTCGTCTTCGTCCCGCCTGCATCCGAGCCGGCGTTTGGCTCCGTCAGGCCGAATGCCCCAAAGCTTTCACCGGAACAGATTTTGCTCAAATATTTTCGCTTTTGCTCTTCCGTGCCAAAAAGGTGCAGCGGAGCGCCGCCGAGCGAAATGTGCGCCGAATACGTAATGCCCGTCGAGCCGCAAGCACGGCTAAGCTCCTCGACAACGATGGCGAAGCTCGTGGAGTCAGATCCGCCGCCGCCGTACTCTTCCGGAAACGGCAAGCCCATCAGGTTCAGTTCGCTCATCTGCTTGAATATTTCGACAGGAAATTGCTTGGTGCGGTCACGTTCATCTGCGCCAGGTGCCACGACTTCATCGGCAAACTCCCGCATCATTTTTTTGAGCATTTGCTGCTCTACCGTCAGATCAAAATTCATCTTTTGCTACCCCCTTGAAAACGCTTTAGTAGTGAATGGGCAAGACTTGTACCGTTATGACTGAGCGTTTGTTCAGAATGCTCCTTCCATTATACACCATGAAAGGCTTGTTTGTGTGATTTCCGCAAAAAAAACACGCCTAACGTTGGCGTGCTCCCACGAGGATCGCTCCCAAAAAGGCCAGAGCGCCCAGTATGTACCCGATGCTGTATGTTTTGACTCCCATAAGCTGTGCAGCCGTCTCTCCACCCAAAAAGACGACAGCCAGCAAGATTCCGATCAATACTTTCCACTTGCTCTCCATTTCCCTCACCTCATTTTCTCTCTCCCCTCATTGTAGCAAATCGGACAGGCGAAAAAAATGGGGCTGCCTTACAGTCTGAGCCATGTGTACCAATAGCCGCGCGTAAAGAAAAACAGCGCCGAGGCTAAAAACACCTTGATGAACAGCAGCAACTGGATCATGTCTCTTTTCGCTTCGGCAATATACAGCGCCTGAATCTCCGCGCCAAAAAAGGAGATGAGCCCGCACACTGCGAAAACCCCTGCCCACTTCGGGTTGCCGTTGTTCATTAAAAAGCCGAGTCCCGTCAAAAGGCAAGCGAGAGGCACCCAGTACAGCTCCGATTTCCACCACGTGTAGTCCTCCCCTACTCGCTGCACAGTCGCAAATCCGTACAGGAGCGCCAGGCCGAGCATCCCGCAATAAAGCAAGTAGGCGTAGCCAAACAGGAAAGCACTTACGCACAATAGCACGCAAATGAAGCCCAAATACAAGAGGACCAGCGGCATGGAACCGTTCAGCTTTTGAATGCAATATATTCCACCCGCAATTAACAGAATAAAGGAAATCATGAGAAACAAATGCGTCAATGGCGGGGCTTGGCGGCGAAAGCCGAGTCCTAGAATATAGAAAATGAGAGCGAAACAGGCAAAGATGGCAATTTGCATTGGGGTCGTAAAACGGTTAAAATGAAAAGCAAGTAAGATCAAACCAGCAATAACAAAGGCGCCAAGGAGCCAGGTCATCACCATTTTTCCCGTAATCGGAGCTACTTGTCTGGTTGCGTAGGCATAAGCGGTGGATGGTGACGAGTTGCCTGTCGCAACCCCTGCTCCCGTTCCCAACGTCGCATCCGTTCTCTTCTTTTCTCCCCTGCCCGCGGATGCCGTAGAACTCGTACTCGGCCGATCCCCTTCTGTGTACAGGTTTAACAGGAAAATGCAGTAATGTTCAGGCAGCAGGTGATTGCGCCGCCAGTTTTCAATTTCGGCTATGATGGTTCGCTTGCGCTGGTCGTCCAACGCGGCCCCTCCTTACTCGTGAAAGAAAATGATGGTGGAAAACGAAAAGCCTACGTCGGCTAAAACGTAGGCCTCATACTCCTTATATCGGCTATTCCAGGAAATCTTTTAAGCGTTTGCTTCGGCTTGGATGACGAAGTTTTCGCAGCGCTTTTGCTTCGATCTGACGAATGCGCTCGCGCGTTACGCCGAACACTTTGCCAACTTCTTCCAATGTGCGCGTGCGACCGTCGTCGAGGCCAAAACGCAGGCGAAGAACGTTTTCTTCCCGATCAGTCAAGGTGTCCAGAACGTCTTCGAGCTGCTCTTTCAACAGCTCATACGCCGCTGCATCCGAAGGCTCCAGCGCGTCCTGGTCCTCGATGAAATCGCCCAAGTGAGAGTCGTCTTCTTCCCCGATTGGCGTCTCCAAAGAAACAGGCTCTTGAGCAATCTTCATGATTTCTCGAACCTTTTCCGGGGTCAAATCCATTTTTTCCGCGATTTCCTCTGGCATCGGCTCGCGTCCTAGCTCCTGGAGAAGCTGCCTGGAAACGCGTATCAGCTTGTTGATCGTTTCCACCATATGCACCGGAATCCGAATGGTCCGCGCCTGGTCCGCAATTGCACGGGTAATGGCCTGGCGAATCCACCATGTCGCGTACGTACTGAACTTGTAGCCTTTGCGGTAGTCAAACTTTTCCACCGCTTTAATCAGACCCATGTTCCCTTCTTGAATCAGGTCGAGGAACAGCATGCCGCGGCCTACATAGCGCTTGGCAATCGAAACAACCAGTCGCAGGTTGGCCTCAGCCAGTCTTCTTTTCGCTTCCTCGTCACCCTGTTCAATGCGCTGGGCCAATTTAATCTCCTCTTCAGCGGAGAGCAGAGGAACACGACCAATTTCTTTCAAGTACATCCGTACAGGGTCATTGATCTTAATTCCAGGCGGAACGGAGAGATCGTCAAAGTCGAATTCTTCGTTGTCCTCGTCCTTCATAATCATTTCGTCGACTTCATCGTCGTCGTCGTTCTCGTTGTTGTTGATCTCGATACCTTGATCGCCCAGGTATTCGAAAAACTCATCCATCTGATCCGAATCCTGCTCGAAACCTGCCAGGCGATCCGTAATTTCCTTGTACGACAAAACGCCGCGTTTCTTGCCTAATTCGACCAACTGCTCCTTCACTTGTTCGATGGACATTGCTTCCATGTCAGAAGTGATATTTTGCTTGTTCATCTACTTTCCCTCCTTCCCCGGGAATGATCTGAAGCTACCCTTCTTTTAAAGCATTTTCCAATTCAAGAATCTTCATCCCTGTTAAGGCAGCTTGAATTTCCAGTTGTTTGCGCGCATCCTCGCTGTCCGCTGCGGCCGCTTGGAGGTGTAAGCTCCGCTGCTCTTCGCGCAATCGTTCCAACTCGGCACGCTTCGGGTAGTTATTCACTTGTTTGATGTAGTCACCGATCTCTAAATCAGATACGTCTTCCTTGCACTCCATCATGGCCAATCCCGAGGCTAATTGCTTTAACAAATCGTCTTGCACGTAATGTATGAACCCTCCAGGGTCTTCCGGGTTTCCCTCTGCGTAGTAGGCGTACAGGTAGGCAGCCAGCGCGTCGTGTTCGTCCACTTGAAAGTGGGCGCTGCATTCCTCCTGGACGCGGGCGGCTATTTCTTGATTCCGCATCATGTAGTACAGCAGCATGCGCTCAGCCGTATGGTAAGCGGGCGGCAGTGTTTTCGCGAGCGTAACTTTGCCATTATTTATACTATTATTCCATGCTGGCGACACTTTATCCCTTTGCCGTTCACTTTTTTGCTGTTTGTAAACGCGCTTGGCCTCCCACTTGAGATCGCTGAGCGTCAGGGAGTATTCATCCGCCAATTGCCGCAAATACATATCCCGTTCGACCGGGCTTTCCAGCTCGTTGATGATTTCAACGGCCTTGGCAATCAAGCGGGCCTTGTCCGTCTCATCATTTATTACGATCTGGCTGCGTAAATGTTTCAAGCGAAAAGCCGTAATCGGCATCGCCTGCAGCAAAACCTGCTGAGAAAAGGCTTCAGCTCCGTACTGGCGGATGTAATCATCGGGGTCGACTCCCTGCGGCAAAGGAGCTACCCGAACGATGAGACCAGCCTGCTGCAGTATGTGGATCGCCTTGCTTGTCGCCTCCTGACCGGCAGCGTCTCCGTCATAGCAAAGCACAACCGAATCGACATTGCGCCGAATCATTCTGGCCTGCTGCTCCGTCAGGGCGGTGCCCAGCGTGGCGATTCCTTGGGGAAAACCCGCCTGCCATGCCGAGATGACATCGACATATCCTTCAAACAACAGTGCCTGCTTCCTCTTTCTAATATATGGACGGGCACGGTGAAGGTTGAACAGGGTAGCGCTTTTGTTAAACAAAAGGCTTTCCGGGCTGTTTAAATACTTGGGTTGAGACTTCGGCTTTGAGCCGTCCAACAGGCGGCCGCCGAATCCGATGACATTTCCCTGGGTGTCGTGGATGGGGAACATGATCCGTCCCCGAAAGCGATCGAATACTTTTCCTCCATCGCTTTTCGCCAAGAGTCCGGCCTCCACCATCAACTCCTGGGAAAACTCCCGCTTTTTTAAAAACTGCGTCACAAAATCCCAGGAATCGGGCGCAAAGCCGATCTGAAACTCGGCAATCGTCTGCATAGACACTCCGCGCCGTTCGAGGTACTTCATCGCCTCCACGCCATATGGCGTCTCCGTCAGCACGTAGTGGTACAGCTTTGACACAAGCTGATGCGCTTCCTGCATGGCTTGCTTGGCGCGTTTTTCAGGAGATTCCTCTACTTGCTGTGTCTTGGGCATCTCGATCCCGGCACGCTCCGCCAATTTGTGCAGTGCCTCTGGGAACGTCAGTTGCTCCAGTTTCATTAAAAAGGAAAAGACATCCCCACCTGCCCCGCAGCCAAAGCAATGGAAAAACTGTCGCTCTGCATTCACATTGAAGGAAGGGCTCTTTTCAGAGTGAAACGGACATAGACCGAGAAAGGCACGACCGCTTTTTCTCAGTTGAACGTACTCTCCTACAACGTCTACGATGTCGACAGCGGCACGCACTTGATTCACAAATTCATCTGAAGTGGGACCTGTCATGTCTTTCCACCTTTTTAGGAGAATCGCACGATGAGATTATTTAGTTCGTCAAAATTCGTCAAATTCCTTCTTTGTCTCGAACTTCTTTTCTTCTTTTCTACTTTTCCACATTTCCGCAAGCAATAAACGCTGTTGCGCTCCATGTATGAAAAGCTTTCGCTACTCGTTTTCTACAAAAGTCGCCAAATCCCTTCTTTTGGCCTATTTTCTTTCGTTGCGGAGGTTGTTTTTGCGAATCATCTCCAAAATGATGTTGGCCGTTTCCTCCACAGCCTTGTTCGACACGTCGATCACCTTACAGCCCAGACGGTCGATAATCCGCTTGGAGTAGGCCAGCTCTTCCGCAATCCGGTCGAGATTGGCGTAGTTGGCTTGCGCCGTCAATCCGAGCGCTTTCAGTCGCTCGGTGCGGATGCCGTTCAACTGCTCCGGATTAATGGTCAACCCGACACACCGTTCTGGCGGGAGCTGGAACAGCTCTTCCGGCGGCTCCACCTCCGGAACGAGGGGAACATTCGCCACTTTCAGGCGCTTGTTCGCCAAGTACATGGAGAGCGGTGTCTTGGAGGTGCGCGATACCCCGATCAAAACGACGTCCGCGCGCAAAAGCCCGCGCGGGTCGCGGCCGTCGTCGTATTTGACGGCGAACTCGATCGCGTCCACCTTGCGGAAGTACTCCTCGTCCAGTCGACGCACAAGCCCTGGCTTGCCTGTCGGCGGCTCCTTGAGCATGCCCTGTAGCGTGTGCATGAGCGGGCCCATCACATCAATCGCAGGAATGCCGTGCAGGGCCGCTTGCTGGGTAATGTACGCGTTCAGCTCCGGGATTACCAGAGTAAAGACGATCATCGCTTTCGATTCCTTGGCGGAAGCGATGATTTCGTCGATGGATTCCTTGTCTTCTATGTAGGGATACTTTTGCACATCAAACAAAAAACGGTCAAATTGGCTGGCTCCAGCGCGAACGACCAGCTCGGCCGTTTCGCCGATGGAGTCTGAGACCACGTAGATGAGCTGTCCTTGTTGGTTACCTTGCATCCATTCTCCTCCTACACTTTCGGCTCGCTGCCCAGTTCTACAAATGCTTTGGCGATCGTCGTCTTCGTAACCCGTCCCATCAACTCCATCTGCTTCGGATCTTCGTCACTGGGTCGCACGACAGGCAAGGAATCGATCTGGAAATCAATCAGCTTTTTCGCTGCCGCGTACAAGGTTTCCTCTGGCCCGCAGGTGATGATGTTCGGCATCCGCGACATGATGATGCTGACTGGCACATCCTCCAGCGTCTTGTTGCCGAGGGAAGCGCGCAAAAGGTCCTTGCGTGAGATGACGCCAGCTAAATACCCTTTTTGGTTGACAACGAACAACGTCCCGACATCCTCCAGAAAGAGGGTCACGATGGCATCGTAAGCGGAGGCGGACTCGGAAACTACGATTGGCACTGCCTTGTAGTCATTGACAATAAGCTTGTGAAGCCGTTCACTAATGACGGAGCTTGCAGGTCGGCCGGCATAAAAATACCCGACCCGAGGTCTGGCTTCTAAATATCCTGACATCGTGAGGATGGAAAGATCAGGGCGCAACGTAGCGCGAGTCAGATTGAGACGCTCCGCGATATGCTCCCCTGTAATCGGTCCGTCATCCTTCACTATCTGTAAGATCTGCTCTTGACGCTTGGTAAGCTCGATGACCAATCACCCCGGTTCTGTCTTTACCTCTTCCTAGTATTACTCTATTCGACCGGATATTCCTTCTTTCGCGCGGAAAAAAGGTGCCCCCGTCTCATTTTAAGACGGAGGCACCAGCCTATTTGTTTTTTACGCAAACACAATTTTTGCAAAGTCGGCGTAGCCGTTCAAAAGACGGGAGATGCGAAGCAGCAAGCCCAGGCGATTGGCGCGAACCGCCTGATCTTCCGCCATGACCATCACCTTGTCGAAAAAGCCTTGAATCGGCTCGCGCAGCGTGGAGAGCGTCGCCAAAATTTTCTCCTGATCGGCGAGTCCCTGCACTTCGCTTTCGACGGACTGGTAAGACTGATACAGGTTGCGCTCGGCTTCTTCGGCAAACAGCGCTTCGTCCACGCTGTCCGCTTCCGCTTTTTGCGCCAGGTTGTTCACCCGGTTAAACTGCTCGACGATCAGCTTGAAGTCTTCGGCCGAGACAGTCGCCATCAATGCCTTCGCTTTTGCCAGCACGTCAGGCACCCGCGTCAAATCTGCGCTCAGCACGGCATCCACCACATCGTAGCGGACTCCGTTTTCCTGCAGGACGTTTTTCAGGCGCAGAGCGAAGAAGTCGACCAAGTCCTTTTTCACTTCTTCCACGGTACGTTTGCTTACGCCCTGTGCCGCATAGCCTTCCAGCGCCGCATCCCACAGTTCGTCCAAAGACAGTTGCCAGTTGCGTTCCAGCAAAATGGCGACGATTCCCGCCGCCATCCGGCGCAGGCCGTACGGGTCTTGGGAGCCTGTCGGCACGATGCCGATGGAGAAGCAGCCGACGATCGTGTCGAGCTTGTCAGCCATGCTCGCGATCGCGCCTTGGGCAGAGGCAGGCATGAGGTCCCCGGCAAAGCGCGGCAAGTAGTGCTCGAACACGCCGCGCGCCACGAGGTCGGACTCGCCTGCCTTGCGGGCGTAATCTTCACCCATGATGCCTTGCAGCTCAGGAAACTCGCCGACCATGTTCGTCACGAGGTCAAACTTGGCGATTTCGGCGATGCGGTCTACTTGCTTGGCTTCTTCGGCAGTGACGCCGAGCTTGCTTGCGATCAGTCCCGCCGTCTTGCGGACGCGGCGCACCTTGTCGCCGATCGTTCCCAGCTCTTCATGGAACACGATCGTCTCCAGGCGCTTCAGGCAGCTTTCGATGGACAGCTTCTGGTCCTCTACATAGAAGAAGCGGGCGTCAGAGAGACGGGCACGCAACACTTTTTCGTTTCCTTTTGCGACGTTCTCCAGCGCGCGGCTGTCGCCGTTGCGCACGGTGACAAAGTGGTTGAGCAGTTGGCCTTGCGCGTTTTCCACCGGGAAGTAGCGCTGATGCTCGCGCATGGAGGTGACCAGAACCTCACGCGGAATCGTCAAAAACTCCGCTTCGAACGTGCCGTAGAGTGCGGTCGGATACTCCACGAGGTGAACGACTTCATCGAGCAGCCCCTCATCCATCGGAATCGTCCAGCCGTGCTCCTGCTCCATACGGCGGATTTGCTCCACGATCAACGCCCGGCGCTCTTCCGGATTGACAATGACGTGCTGCTCGGCCAGCTTGCTCACGTACTCGCCCGGGTTGTTCAACGTCACTTCTGTGCCCAGGAAGCGATGGCCGCGGGAGACGCGACTGCTTTTGACGCCTGCGATTTCCAGGTCAATCAGCTCTTCGCCAAACAGGGCAACGAGCCAGCGAATCGGACGAACGTATTTCAAATCTCTTGCGCCCCAGCGCATGTTTTTCGGGAAGCTCATGCCCGCGATCACATCGGCGAGCTGCGGCAAAATTTCCGTCGTCGCCTTGCCTGCCTCCGCTTTTCTTGCATGTACATACTCCACGCCGTTTACTTCCTTGAAGTACAGGTCGTTCGGGTCGACGTTGTTGCTGCGCGCAAAGCCAAGCGCTGCCTTGGTCCAGTTGCCCGCTTCGTCCTGGGCGATTTTTTTGGCCGGACCTTTCGCTTCATCGTTGCGATCCGGCTGCTTTTCCGCAAGGCCGTGGATCAGCAAGGCAAAGCGGCGCGGCGTTTCCAGCGCCGTAATCTGGTCAAATGGCACGCGTTCTGCCGTCAGCCATTTTTCCACTTTTTCCTTGAATTGCGATGCTGCCAGTGCCACAAACCGCGCTGGCATTTCTTCCAGACCAACTTCTACGAGCAAATCGCGTTTACTCATTTGTATCCTCTCCCTTCACCTGTGCCGTCTGTTCCTCTTGTCCGCCTGCTTTTTTCAGCAGCGGGAAGCCGAGACGCTCGCGCTCCGCGTAGTACGTTTGCGCTACTTCACGCGACAGATTGCGGACGCGGGCGATATAGCCTGTACGCTCGGTCACGCTGATCGCGCCGCGGGCGTCCAACAGATTGAACGTGTGCGAGCATTTCAGCACATAGTCGTACGCCGGGTAGACGAGACGCTCCTTCATCAGTCGTTTTGCCTCTGCTTCGTACGTGTTGTAGAGGGTAAACAGCATGTCTGTGTCAGACAGCTCGAACGTGTATTTGGAGTGTTCGTACTCCGGCTGCAGGAACACGTCTCCATACGTGAAGCCGTTGCACCATTCCAGGTCGAACACGTTTTCTTTTTCCTGAATGTAGGAAGCCAGCCGCTCCAAGCCGTACGTCAGCTCGACCGCTACCGGCTTGCACTCCAGGCCGCCCACTTGCTGGAAGTAGGTGAACTGGGTGATTTCCATGCCGTCCAGCCAAACTTCCCAGCCGAGCCCCCACGCGCCCAGACCCGGGTGCTCCCAGTTGTCCTCCACGAAGCGGATGTCGTGCTCCAGCGGCTCGATGCCGAGCTCACGCAGACTTTCCAGATACAGCTCCTGGATGTTGTCCGGCGACGGCTTCATGATGACCTGGAACTGGTGGTGCTGGTACAGGCGGTTCGGGTTTTCGCCGTAGCGGCCATCCGCCGGGCGACGGGAAGGCTCCACATAAGCGACATTCCACGGCTCAGGGCCGATGGAGCGCAAAAATGTCATCGGGTTGAGTGTCCCCGCCCCTTTTTCCACGTCGTACGGCTGCACGATCAGGCAATTTTGCTTCGCCCAAAAGTTTTGCAGCGTCAAAATGATGTCTTGAAATGTCATTTTCATGCTTTTTCCTCCTCCAAAAATAAAAACCTCCCGCCCGCTACACTGTCGCAAAAAGCAACAGTGTAGGGACGAGAGGATTCTCGCGGTTCCACCCTACTTGGCGAAAAAGTTCTTCGCCCACCTTGTCAAGATCAAATTGCTCCGGAACGCCCTTCATCAGCATGGTGACCGGGCTTGCACCGTCCCCGGTTCGCTTCTGGCACACAGTGGCCGACTACTCTTTTCCTTCATGGCAACATTCGGTATGTAAGTTTGCTACCTATCATAACGAAAAGAAAATCGGATGTCAATCAGTCACTGTCCGGCTGCGCCATCCTTTCCATTCGCTCAAGCTGTTCCAGAAAGGCGCGACTTTTCAGCCGCAGATCGAGGTGCTCATCCATGAAGCTGCGGATGACATGCTTGAGCTGGCTGCGCGTCGCCGGCTTCACCTCGATATCGCCGAGCCGCTCCAAATCAAAGACCTGGAACAGCCGCAAAAGCTTCCAGGTAGAGGGCGTAACCGCCAAAGCATACGGATCAAAAGGCTGACAGGACGGACACAACAGTCCCCCCTGCGACACGCTGATCGCGTACGGCTCCCGCTGCTGTCCGCAGTTCGCGCAAGCTGACAACTGCGGGGAGATTCCGGCCACGCTCAACATCTTCATCTCGAAAATGCGGCAAAGAATTTCCGGGTCCACCCCTTCATCCAAGTAGCGAAACGTCTGAAGGAGCAACTGGAACAAAAAAGGATTCGGCTCCCTCTCGTGTGTCAATCGATCCAAAAGCTCCGCTATGTAAGCGGCATAAGCCGTCGCCGTGAGGCCCTGCCGCATATCCCGAAACGAATCCAGTATGTCCCCCTGTGACAAATCAGGCATTCCTGCTCCGGGTCCTGCTTTGCACAGAAAGTAGCCGTGCGAAAACAACTGGGAGACGGCGGCAAGACGGCTCTTGGTCTTTTTTGCACCGCGCGCCATCACGCCAAGCTTGCCGTTCTCCCGGGTAAACAACGTCACCACTTTGCTGGACTCGCCGTAGTCCACGCTGCGAATGACAATCCCTTCCCACTTTACAAGCATGCCTGCGAGTCACCCAATTCTTCCTGGGCGAGATCAAGCAGCGCGTCTTCCGAGGAGCCGTCTGCCTGATGGTGATCGCGGTAGAGAAGGTAAGCATGGATGTCACCGGTTGAAGCGAAAACTCTCCAAGAAAAGTCACGAAGCATGGAGCATCATCCTTTCCTGTATCGGGTCTCTCCACTTCCTTCTTAGAATCACCTGCGCCCGTTATTCTATGCCTTGGAAAAATTAACACGAATGAAAACGAAGGACACTGACCCGGCTGTTATTCCTCGTCAAAAAAGCCGAAGTTACGCAACATGCGCTCCTGGTTGCGCCAGTCCTTTTTCACCTTGATCCACAGCTCCAAAAACACTTGATCGCCCATCAAACGCTCGATGTCCTTACGCGCCCGTCGGCCGATCTCTTTGAGCATCTGGCCTTTTTGCCCGATCAAAATGCCGCGCTGCGAATCGCGCTCGACGTAGATCGCAGCGTAAATGTACAGCGTTTTCCCGTTTTCGCCGCGCTTCATTTCTTCCACGACGACGGCGATCGAGTGCGGCACTTCCTCGCGTGTCAGGTGCAGCACTTTTTCCCGAATCAGCTCCGCTACGACAAAGCGCTCCGGGTGATCGGTCACCTGGTCGGCCGGGTAGAACATCGGGCCTTCTTCCATTTCGCCCATGATCGCTTCGGTCAACGAACTGGTGTTGTTGCCCTGAAGCGCCGAGATCGGAACGATCTGCTTGAAATCGTACAGCTTGCGGTAGTCGTCGATGATCGGCAGCAAAGCTTCCGGATGCACCTTGTCGATTTTGTTGATGACCAAAAATACCGGGGTCTTGACTTGCTTCAGCCGCTCGATGATGTAGTCGTCACCTGCGCCGCGCTTTTCGGTCGCGTCGACGACAAACAGCACGAGATCGACTTCGTTCAGCGTGTTTTCCGCAACCGAAACCATGTAGTTACCGAGCTTGGATTGCGGCTTGTGAATGCCCGGCGTATCGAGGAAGATGATCTGCCCGTCTTCCGTCGTATGCACGGCGGTAATTTTGTTGCGCGTCGTTTGCGGCTTGTTCGACATGATCGCGATCTTGTGGCCGACGATGTGATTCAAGAGCGTCGATTTGCCCACGTTCGGTCTGCCGACAATCGAAACAAACCCTGATTTGAATGACTTTTTGGTCTTGCGGTTATCCACGTAAATCCTCCTTGGAAAATGCCCCTGGCAACAGGGCAGATACTGTCGTTTCCTCCACGTCCCCTTTGAGGTTGGTCAAATACACCGGCATGTCCTGCGGGCACAGCTCGGCGATCACCTGACGGCAAGCGCCGCACGGAGACACCGGCCCCGGCGTATCTGCTGCCACCGCCAGCGCCTTGTAGGTGCGATCCCGCTCGGAAAACGCCTTGAACAGGGCGGTACGCTCCGCGCAGTTGCACAGCGAGTACGCGGCATTTTCGATGTTGCCGCCCAAGTAAACATTGCCGCTCTCGCACAGCAGCGCAGCTCCTACCTGAAACTTGGAGTACGGCACGTACGCCAGCTCCCTTGCTTCGATGGCTTTCGCCAGTAACGCTTGTTTATCCATTCTCATCATTCCTCTTATACGTAGTCTCTACCACGATTTTTCGCGAACCGGAAAAAACGCGCCTGCCCCTGACGAAGAGAAGCCAAGAGACCAGACTTCATGGCCTCCCAAAAAGGCTCGTCCGGTCAGTCGTCTATTCGGGGCCTGTCAAACGTCCGGCTGGGACATGCCGCAGGCTAGCCCGCTATTTTTTGCAGCAAAGGCGGCCCGAAGACAGCCATGCCGATAATGACAGACAAAATCGCCGCCACCAGCACAGCCCCTGCGCACGCGTCTTTGGCGATTTTCGCTTTTTCGTGCC
The DNA here is from genome assembly GCF_000470975.2 of Brevibacillus sp. NSP2.1. Taxonomy (NCBI): domain Bacteria; kingdom Bacillati; phylum Bacillota; class Bacilli; order Caryophanales; family Paenibacillaceae; genus Brevibacillus; species Brevibacillus sp. NSP2.1. The sequence continues at coordinate 3,626,603 of NZ_CP048274.1, forward strand.
AGTCTGGAGAGGCGAGGTCGACGACTGCCTCTACAGCCGTATTCGCCAGCTCCAGCGAAAAGACAAGGCCGATAGAAAAAAAGACCAGCAAAACATCGCTGCGCGGGATGTGCAGCCACCAGGCCGCCGCCAGTACGATTACAGCAGCGGCTACGTGGATTTGCATGTTTCGCTGTGTCTTTACGGTGTGCCCGATTCCTTGCAAGGCGTAGCCGAAGCTTTTCGCCATTCTCCGGAATTCCTTCAACGTGATCTCCTACCTCGTCAAGCCGATTTGCTCCAATACTTTTTCTTGACGGGAAAACATTTCTTTCTCCTCTTCCGGCGTACCGTGATCGTAGCCGAGCAGATGGAGAAAGCCATGCACAGCGAGAAAGCCCAGCTCTCTTTCGAAGGAGTGGCCGTAATCCTCAGCTTGCTCACGCGCTTTTTGCACGGAGATGATAATGTCTCCAAGCATATTTGGAACTTCGTCCGCTTCGCTCTCGTCGAAGAAGATTTCCATTTCGCCCTCACCCGGTTCGTTCATGGCGAAAGACAAAACGTCTGTCGGACGATCCACGCCGCGATAGTCGCGGTTCAGCTCGTGAATCCGCTCGTTGGTGACCAGCGTAACGACTACTTCTCCCTGTACGTCCTCCAGCTTTGCGCATGCTTCGAGACAGTCGGTCAGCAGTTTTTGCAGGCTTTCATCAAGCGGTTCGATTTCTTCATGGAGGATTTCTACAGATAGCACAGATGAACAATCTCCTTTTTTTTGCAAACGCGATTTATCAATAGCCGTGATCGGCTTCTTCCTTGGCATAGGCCGCGATAATTTTTTGCACCAGGCTGTGTCGCACGACATCCCCTTCTTGGAAATGGATGAAGGCTACGTCCGGTATCCGGTTCAAAATCCGCTCCGCTTCGCGCAGTCCGGACTTTTTGCCTTTGGGCAGGTCAACCTGTGTCACGTCACCCGTAATCACCATTTTGGACCCGAACCCAAGCCTGGTCAAAAACATTTTCATTTGCTCGGGAGTGGTGTTTTGCGCCTCGTCCAAAATGACGAACGAGTCTTCTAGAGTACGACCGCGCATGTACGCCAGCGGAGCGACTTCAATCAGTCCGCGCTCCATCATCTTGGCCACCTGCTCGGTGCCAAGCATGTCATACAAGGCGTCATAGAGCGGACGCAAATACGGGTCTACCTTTTCCTGCAGATCGCCAGGCAAAAATCCAAGGCTCTCTCCCGCTTCCACAGCCGGTCTGGTAAGAACGATCCGTTTGACACGTCCATTTTTCAACGCGGTCACTGCCGTAACCACCGCCAAATACGTTTTTCCCGTTCCGGCAGGCCCGATTCCGAAGACGATGTCGTGCTTCTTGATCGCCGACAAATAGTGCCGCTGGCCGAGCGTTTTGGCCCGGATCACCTTTCCGCGCTGGGTGCGTGCCACTTCCTCATCATAAACATCCAGCAGTTGCGCTGCTTCTCCCCGGCCGACGAGCATCATCGCATACGAAATGTCGCGCTCGGACAGTGCAATTCCTCTGCGGATTAGCTGCAGCAAAATGCCAATCAGCTCCGTCAGCTTATCCACTTCCGGCTTGTCGCCGCTAATGACCAGTTCGCCTTCGCGGGTCATGATTCGGGCAGGACTTTTTTCCTCGATCAGCTTTAGGTACGCGTCGTGCGGTCCAAACAACAACAAGGCCTCAGATGCGTCTGAAAACGGGATTCTTACCTCATCTTGTACGTGCAACAGGCTTCCATCTCCTTGCAACGGTTATCAGCAATATGACGTCACGGATTGCCATTGTTCACGGGTGCCTGGGGGATGATCGGCTGTTCAACGGCAATTTCTTCAATGACGGAAAAATGAATGCTTACGTAAACTTTACCATTCTCTGCGGTGACGTGCAAAACTTTTTCGTCCTGAATAAACGCATCTTTACCAGCTTTTTGCAAAATGTCTGCTCTGGCGAATTTTTTCGCTATCTCCGTCGCCTCTTCTGCGCTCAATTGCTTCGTAATCGGCTCGATTTGCGTGTACGTGACCGTTTTCCAGCCGATCGGCGACGTGTACCCGGCGTAAGAGGGGACGTACCGTTTTTCTTCGGTCTGGGCATCGGCAAACCCTTCCTTGTTGAACGGCCACACCTGGATCGCGTACGGCCCCACCAGCAAGTACTGCTGCTCCTGGCGCTCTCCGGTCAAGCGGTAGAGCGTTTGCTTCAGCGGCACCGAGGTGTTGCTGACATACCAGACCTCCCCTTGCACCTTGCCGCGCGCCGAAACAGCCTGCTGGCGCTCTTCGTTGCCGATAATGCCCGAGATAAGCACCTGGCCTTTTTCGACGAGCTGGTTGTTCGTCACCTGGCTTTTGCCCACTTCGGGGAGAATTTTGTGGATGACCGCGCGCTTTTTCGCCACGAGATGGCGCGGCCCCGTCGCTAGCGGCTTGACAGGCGCTTCCTTCTCCACCACTTGCAGCCTGACCTTCGTGCCCTGGATGTCGATGCCGACCCAGGCCGCTTCCGGCAGCAGGCTCAACAGCTCTTTTTGCAAAAGCAGCGGTTCCTTTAGTTTGACCTTCCAGGCCCCTTCTTTAATCCCGATCTGATCGGCGGCTTTAATCACCCGCGCCGGATCAATATGCTTGGTTCCGGTCACCTCGACGCTCCAGACAAACGAGGAGAGCATGTACAATCCGATAAAAAACAAAACCGCGCCAATAGCCAGTCCCGCGCGCCTGCGCACGCGCAAGAGCCAAAAAGGCAGGCCGTCCCTGTTTTCCACATGGCTGCGACAGCCTGTCTCCTTCAACAGCGGCCGCAGGCGAAAATAGTCGCGAATCAGTATATCGCAGCGGCTCACCTCCGAACCGACCCTGCGAATATTCCAGATTCGGATGCCATCCCGTACGGCCATATTCAGCAAACGCTCAAAACGCTTACCCCGTACGGTGATGGTGATGTGTCCATCTACCCATTCCTTGAGTCCGTTTCGCATATGTGCCGTCTCCACCTTTCTTTGTGCTACGAGCCCTGCGGCCCCGTCTCCAAAAATTTGACCCCGCCAATTCTTCCTTCGAGTAGCACTTCTTCCGGCAAAATCGCTCTTATGACAAGCTGTTCGCCTGAGACAATCATCTGCCCGTTTGTCAACAGCAAGCGCAGCTCATGTTCGCTGAAATGCAGAACACCGCGATGATTCTCTATGTACATTTGCAAGTGACCGATCATCGTAATGCGCGGGACTTCCAGGACCACATCTTGCGGCAGATCCAACACACCTCCGGCCAACTGGCGCAGACGGCGGCTCCAACGCTTCATGGATAAGCCCCCCTTCTACTGGCGCACGCGCCTTGTTTTCTACAACGGGTCATGCCAAAATCGCTTCCGGGCATCTGGTGCAATATCATTCTTACCTATGCGTATGCGAGCGAACTGTGCGGCATTCATACGAAAACCTGCGCTTTCGCATTTCCAAAGAGGGGGCAGATTTTTTTGCGAAAAGGGGCGTGGACAACCAAAAAAAGACCTCCGTCACTCGGGAGTCCCAAGTGCCAGAGGCCTATCGCTGCTGTTCTTTCTCAAGGAAGGCGGACAACTGTCGTTCGCTTCGTGTAAGCACCTTCCATTTTTTCAAGACGCGCTTTACTTTTTCCGCGGAGCACCCGCAAGCAATGGCCGTTTCGTAGATGGATTTCTTTTCAAAAATGGCAAGCCGAATCACTTTTTGGCGAAAGCGCCCCATTTGCTCAAAGATTTGCTGATTCATTGCTTGTCCACTACCCCTTATCTTTATTGGAACAAATTTCTATACTTTCAGGATAGTCAACCGCCTTGATGGACACAAGCCCAAGTTTTCGACAAACGCAATTAGGATGTGTCTGAAAACTCATTATTGAGTTAGTTTAAAGATGGACGCGACATATACAAACGCTAGGAATGATTTGGCCAGCTTGTCGTAACGAGTAGCGATTCGTCGAAAATGTTTGATTTTATTGAAGAAGCACTCCACCAAGTGCCGTTCTTTATAGCGGTACCAATCCACTTTCCAAGGATTTTTATTATTCGCTTTAGGCGGGATGGTGTACGCTGCCTGCTTAGCCGTAATCCAATGCCGAATGCCTTCTGAGCCGTAGGCTTTGTCACCAACAATATGGCTTCCCGTAAGATCAAACCCTTGAAGCAAATTGATCGCTGGAACGGAATCATAGACGTGCCCCCCCGTGAGAAGAAAAGCGAGGGGATTCCCTAATCCATCGACGACGGTATGAAGTTTGGTTGTCTTTCCGCCACGGCTGACGCCTATGTGCTGATTTACTTCGTGTCCTTCTGCGTTTTTTTAGCACCCGCACTGTGTTGATGAGCTTTGACCGATGTAGAATCGATGCTCAAGTTTTCAAAGTCAGGTTCTACGTGAAGAGCTTGGAAGATGGCGACAAGTAATCCGGTATCTCTCCACTTGCAGAAGCGACTGTAGACCGTTTTCCATGAACCATAACGTTCTTCCGGCAAATCTCGCCAAGCCGCACCACTTCGGGCAATCCAAAGAATGGCATTAAACATGGTACGATTACTTAATTTGGACGGACGTCCTGTTCGATAGGGGGGGAACATGTCCTGAATTTGTTCCCACTGTTCATCGTTTATTTCGTACCGTCTTTGAATCATGCTCGTTGCTCCATTCGTTTTTCCTAAATCATACCACATTTTCTTTAGTTTTCAGACACGTCCTAGAAAACTTGGCTGCGCCAATGGCTTGGCGCAGCCTTAGTTGCCCTTATACTGGATAAGAATCTTAGAAATTTTTATCTGTACAAAAAAACAGGCGAACATGACGTTCACCTGTTTTCGCTTGGCCGCTACTTGGCCGATTTGCGAGAGCGCTCGGCGAAATATGGCGCTTTGGAGCGCGGCTCGCCGAAAATCAGCGCCCACTTCATGCCTTCACGCGGATCGACGGTGCTGGCAGGCTGCGGCTTCGCTCGCTGTGGAGCCGACTGTGCCGCCGCCGCAGACAGGCGAATCGTGGAGCCTGTCGAAGCGCGTACAGGTTCCGAAAATGCCCATTCCTGCTCCACTCCGACGCCTTCCATCGATTCTGTGTCTCGGTCCATCGGCTCGTATTTGGCGGAGGCTCGCACCGTTTTCCGCTCCTCCGTCACAGCAGGCTCTTGCCTAGCCCATGGCGTCTCGACAGGCGTAAGGGGGCGGTTCGGTCTCCCTTGCGACATCTTCTTCCCTTTGCCGCCCAATCCAAGCAGCTTGTAGCCGATGTAGCCCAAAATGATAAACCAGTACTTTCCAATCAGAGGCAGAAGCCAGCCAAACAAGTCAAAGAGGAGATCCAAGAGATCGTCCATGGCGATCGCCCTTACTCTTTCTTGTCAGGCGAGGCAGGGTCCTGTTTGTCTCCTGGATGCCCGAACGATTGGCGCATTTGCGTATCGGCTGCAATGTTTTGCAGGTTGTAGTAATCCATGACGCCCATTTTGCCGCTGGTCAGCGCTTCTGCCAAAGCAAGTGGAACCTGTGCCTCTGCCTCTACTACTTTCGCTTTCATTTCCTGTACGCGAGCGATCATTTCCTGCTCTTGGGCAACCGCCATCGCGCGGCGCTCCTCCGCTTTTGCCTGGGCGATGCGCTTGTCGGCTTCGGCCTGGTCGGTTTGCAGTTGCGCCCCGATGTTTTTGCCTACATCGACGTCCGCGATATCAATGGAGAGAATTTCGAATGCCGTTCCTGCATCCAGACCTTTGTTCAGTACGGTTTTGGAGATGAGGTCCGGATTTTCCAATACGTCCTTGTGGCTCGCGGACGAACCGATTGTCGAAACAATCCCTTCCCCGACGCGGGCGATGATCGTTTCTTCCCCCGCACCACCGACCAGACGGTCAATGTTGGCGCGTACCGTTACTTTTGCTTTTGTGCGCAGCTCGATACCGTCTTTGGCCATGGCTGCTACGACTGGCGTTTCGATAACTTTCGGGTTCACGCTCATTTGTACCGCTTCCAAGACGTCGCGCCCTGCCAGGTCAATCGCTGCGGCGCGCTCAAAGCCGAGCGGAATATCTGCGCGCTGCGCGGCTACCAATGCGTCCACGACACGGTCTACGTTACCGCCTGCCAAGTAGTGGCTCTCCAACTGGTTTGTATCCAACTGCAAGCCAGCTTTGCGCGCCTTGATGAGCGGATTTACGATGCGCGACGGAACGACGCGGCGAAGGCGCATGGCGACGAGCGTAATAATCCCGATGTTCACGCCCGAGGCGAGCGCGGAAATCCAGAGCATCACGGGAACAAACGAGAAGAAAATCGAGAGAGCTACGATGGCGACCGCCACCATAAATATGAGAGGTATCAATCCACTTTCCAACATGTGCAGTTCACTCCTTTATCCTTGTTCGGCTACGACGACGCGCGTGCCTTCCACTTGCACGACGACAATCGCCGTTCCGGCGTCGATAAAGCCTCCGGCCGAAACCGCATCGACGCGTTTTCCATCCACTTTCACGACACCAGCCGGACGCAAAGGCGTCAGGGCAACACCTGTTTTCCCTGCGAGGTCACGCTGGTCCTTCGGCGCCACATATCCTTCCTCGTTGCGCTGCGCGTCGCCGAGAACGAATTTGCCAAGCAGACCTTTGACGCCGTACCGTTTGATGAGCAGAAATGCCACCAGAGCCGTGACGATTGCCGCGAGCCCCAGCGAGGCGAGCCCTTGCTGCGTGTCGTAGGCAGCCATCACCAGGCCGGTCACGATGCTGATAAACCCGATCGCTCCGACGATACCGCCTGGCAGGAATATTTCCAAGATCATGAGTAAAATTCCGATGACAAACAGACCGATGTGCAGCCAGTTTGCAAAGCCTGCCACATAATGACCGAAGAAATACAGGCCGAAGGAAACCAGAGAGATCGTACCCGCGACCCCAAAGCCGGGTGCAAACAGCTCAACCACAATTCCTACCAGGCCGATGACCAACAGCAGGCTCATGACGTACGGGCTGGTCACCCAGCGCGCGACCTTTTCCCCACCTGTCGGCTCGATCACCTGAAGGGAATCGCCCGGAACACCAAGGCTGGCCAGCAGCTCTTCCTTGCCGGAAACGACGCGGTCCGCGTAGCCCAACGTTTTGGCTTGCTGGGCGTCGAGCGAGAGCACCGTTCCTTTCGGCTTCAAGCCGGGAAACTCCGTATCCATTTCGACCATGGCCCGCGCCACATCAGGGTTGCGATTGTTCAAGCTGGCGGCCGCCGACATTTTTTTGCTCCATCCGGAGATGAACTTGATATCGGCTGCGTTGCCTGCCAGGTCAATCGGAGTCGCCGCCCCCATGCTGCTGCCTGGCGTCATAATGATTTCATTGGCATTCAAAGCGATGTAGGTACCCGCTGAAAAAGCTTGATTGTCAATGTAGGCAATGGTATGCATGGGAGATTGGCGGATGAGCTGCCCAATCTGGTCGGCAGCATCCACTTCGCCACCTGGCGTATTAATATGCAAGATGACAAGGTCTGCCTGCTGCTCCTGCGCGTCCGCGAAAGCTCTCTCCAAGAAGCTCTCCAGGCCGCGCTCAATCGTGTTGTCTACCGGAATCCAGACGGCTTTTTGATAAGACTGTGCAAACGTCCCTGGCGCTGCCAAAAACATCGAAAGCCCCATCATCAGGCAGAGAAACGAAAAGAGCAATCGCACACGGCGTAAAGCTGGCCTTGTTGCAGTCATTGCATTTACCTCCTTCCTCGTATCAGCTTCAACTTATGCCCAATAAGGTATACGAAGGAGAGAGAAGATTGTTTCAGATTTTTGTCAATAAGATGACCGCTCAAGCACCTTGACACGCCGCAAGCCGTATGTACCGCAAATTCCTCTGGGGGAAAAGAAAAAACCCAGCCATCATCTGGCTGAGTTTTCTCGTTCGTATCTATATGAGGTGTTGCTTGTCTACGATGGTAGTTCCTCAGATACAATCTTTTGCACGAGGGTTCCGTCTGCTCTGCCTTTCACTTTCGGCATGATTGCCCCCATCACTTTGCCCATCTCTTTTTTGGAGGCGGCATTTGTGGCGGCAATTGCTTCCCGAACGATATCGCGAATTTCGTCTTCGCTGAGCTGAGCGGGCAAGTAAGCGGAGAGCACGTCGATCTCTTCGCGCGATTTTAAGGCAAGTTCCTCACGGCCTGCCTTCTCGAATTCGTGGAGGGATTCACGGCGTTGTTTTAACTCACGAGTCAAGATGGTCAGCACTTCGTCTTCAGACAAAGTTCTGCCTTTGTTAATCTCTTCATTCTTTAAAGCGGCTTTCACCATGCGAATAACAGAGAGTTTTAGAGCAGCTTTGTCTTTCATTGCTTGCTTCATATCTTGATCGAGTCGCTCCATTACACTCATGATGGGCCCTCCGTCCATTAATACTTACGTTTGCGAGCTGCTTCGGATTTCTTTTTGCGCCTAATGCTAGGCTTCTCAAAGTGACGACGTTTACGCAGTTCCGCCATCACCCCGGATTTGGCGCTCTCACGCTTGAAGCGGCGAAGTGCGCTATCCAAAGACTCGTTTTTCTTGACTCGAATTTCTGCCATTTGTCTTCCCTCCCTCCGCTAAAACCGTGGGACGCCTGAATCGTGGTACGAACAGACTGTCACACTTCATTATAGGATAGATGACTAATGAAGGTCAACCTTTAGTTCATTTTTATTCGTGAAATCCTGACAAGAGGTGGTAATGAATGTGGAAAACTTCTTGTCCGCCTTCTTTTCCGCAGTTATTTACCAGGCGAAAACCGGACAGCTCCAGCTTTTTCGCCAACGTCTGCGCCACCCGGTGAATGTGGCCGATCAGCGGCAAATCTTCCTCCGTCACATCCATCAGTGTCGGAATCGGCTTGCGCGGGATAATCAGCAGATGGACGCGCGCCTTTGGTGCGATGTCATGAATGACGATAACCTGTTCGTCTTCGTATTCCACGCGGGCTGGAATTTCGCCCTCCATAATCCGGGTAAAAATGCTCTTCTCCATTTTGGCAACCCCTTTCAGCTATGTATATGGCTTCGACGATTTCAAGGCACAGACAGTATCATGATAGCGGACGGCACGCGGCAAATGCAACGGCCAGTCCCGCACTTTTGTCTTGCGGCCTTCCCGGGCGCGTGGTAGCATGACTTCGAGGATTCACGAGTTCGTGAACAACACGACTTCGCAGCTTCACGTTCGCGTTGTCGGCTTCCCGGTGGAGATAGATCCATGGATCAATAGAAAAAGGAGTTCGTGCACATGAAACCAATTGCACTGGAACAGGCCACAATCAATGCAGAAGGACTCTTGCTGGCAGGCTCCCCGCATCTTGTCTTGTCATCCGTTCACTTTGACACCCGCCAACTGAAAGCGGGTTCTTTATTCGTGGCGCTGACTGGCGGCGTTCGGGACGGCCACGACTTTTTGCTGCAAGCAGCCGAGCAAGGAGCAGTCGCGGCGCTCGTATCCAATCAGGAAAAAATTCCTGCGGGCTTGCCCGATGAGTTCGGGCTGATTCTCGTCAACGACACGTTGCGCGGTTTTCAAAAGCTGGCAGCCGCCTATCGGAAAGACTTTTCGATCCCGCATATCGCGATTACGGGCAGCATCGGGAAAACGACGGTGAAGGACATCGTAGCCCACGTACTCGAAGCGCGCTCCCCTGTCTACAAGACATATAAAAACTTGAACAATCATTTAGGCGTGCCGCTTTCCTTGCTACAAATGGAGCCGGAACATCAGGCCGCCGTCCTGGAGCTGGGGATGAACCACGCCGGGGAAATCGACTTGCTCGCCAGCCTGGTCAAGCCGCAAATCAGCGTGATTACGTACATTGGCGAATCGCATCTGGAGTTTTTCGGCACGCGGGAAAAAATTGCGCTCGCCAAGGCAGAGCTGCTGCCGCATACAGCCCCGGACGGCCTCGTCCTGCTGAACAAGGATTCGGAGTACTTGCCGCGCATTGCCCACCTGTATTCCGGCGAGATCATGTACTACTCGGTCAAGGAGCCTTGTGACCTGTGGGCAGAGCAAATCGAGCCGACCGACAGCGGGACGCAGTTTGACGTCTGCTTCGCTTCTGGGGAGCGCTTTTCCGCCTTCCTCCCGCTGCACGGCAAGCATAGCGTGCTGAACGCCCTGCCAGCTGTCGCCATCGCTAGACGCCTTGGCATGAGCGCCGAGCAGATCGTCGAAGCATTGTCGACTGTCAAGCTGTCCGCCATGCGCTTTGAGCAGGTGCCCTCCAGGCACGGCGCGCTGTACATCAGCGACGCCTACAACGCCAGCCCGTCGTCGATGGAAGCTGCTGCGCGCACGTTTGCCGAGCTGTTTTTCGCCCGCAAAAAAGTGCTCGTGCTCGGCGACATGTACGAGATGGGCCCGCAAAGCGCACAGATGCACGCGGGAGTCGGCCAAGCGCTCACAGACATTGCGGACCGCATCGAGCTGCTCGTCACCGTCGGCGAAGACAGCCGCCACCTGCACGATGCCTACGGCGGCCACAAGCTGCATTTTGCCACGAAGGCCGAGGCGCTTTCCGCTCTTTTGCCGCTGCGCGACGAGCGCCACGCCTTTTTGTTCAAAGCGTCAAAAGGCATGGAGCTGTGGACGCTGCTCTCCGATCTGGAAAATCGCGATTAAAAAACAGCGCCTCTCGTCCTGTACGGGAGGCGCTGTTTCATGTGCGGCAGCGGCTATGGCTCCTGCGGCTCGCAGCGTGCCGGGGGCGTGCTCGGGTCAAGAGCCCGGTGTGCCTGCTGTTCGCTTTTGGCTTTTTGCGGGCGGCGTGGCGAAAAAGAAAAAGGCGCTATTTGCTAGCACCTTTCCTTTTGCCTATTCCAACCCTTCCGCTTCGACGATGTTGCGCTGCTTGTCAGCGTGGCGCTCGAGCGCGAGCTGCACCAGGCGGTCAATCAGCTCGCTGTAGCTGACACCCGCTGCCTGAAACAGCATCGGGTACATGCTGAACGGCGTGAAGCCTGGCATCGTGTTCACTTCGTTGATGTACAGTTTGTCATTTTTCTCGTCCCAGAAAAAGTCGACGCGGGAGAGCCCGGAACCATCCAGCGCCTGGAACGCTTTTTTCGCAATGTCGGCGATCCCGTCTGCGACATGCTCGGGAATGACGGCAGGAATGGACAACTCTGTGCCCGCTCCCTTGTACTTGGCTTCGTAATCGTAAAATTCCTTGGCGGCGATGATCTCGCCCACCACAGACGTCACAAGCTCCTCGTTGCCGAGTACGCCAATTTCCAGCTCCCGCGCCTGGACAAACTCTTCCACGATCAGTCTGCGGTCAAAACGGGCAGCCAGATTGAGCGCTTGCACCAGCTCCGCACGGTTTTTCGCCTTGCTGATCCCGACGCTAGAGCCCATGTTCGCTGGCTTGACAAAGCACGGATAGCCGAGTTTGCGCTCGATGTTTTCCGCGACTTCCTCGGGGTTTTTCTCCCATTGCGAGCGCAAAAGACCGACGTACTTGACCTGCGGCAAACCGACTTGGGCGAAGACGGTTTTCATCATCCATTTGTCCATGCCGACCGCGGAGGCCATGACGCCCGTGCCGACATAAGGCAGGTTGGCAAGCTCGAGCATCCCCTGAATCGTGCCGTCCTCGCCGTTTGGGCCGTGGACGACCGGAAAGATCACATCTACCTGCTGGCCGATGGAAAACAACGATGCCGGCTTGCTCGCCGGGATGAGTTCCTGTCCCGATCCGGTTGCCTGGTTGATCGCCTGGTCGCCTGTCGTCAAGCGCAGCGCGTCGATTTTTTCCGGCAGTTGGCCTGCCAGCGCCTCTCCTTTTACCCAGGAGCCGTCCAATTGCACGTAAATTGGCGTTACCTCGTATTTATTCGCATCCACAGCCTTCATGATCGACAAGGCTGTCCGCAAAGAAACCTCGTGCTCCGAGGATTTTCCCCCATAAATAATTCCCAGACGGATTTTTTCTGTTCCCATCCGTGCCATGCTCCTTTCCTCTGTGGCAGGCAAAGAGTCTACCTTAGTTTCATCTCTCTCCTATGCTATGCACGCGCCCAGCATCTGCACTTTGTACCGGGCAAAAGCTCGTCATTTAGCATACACAAACCGACCGGCAAATACAAGAGAAGCAAGTATCACCCACCGCGAAACTTCGTCATATCATGGGAAGTAAAAACCCTGTCATGGAGCTATTTTGCTGGAGGGATGTCCATGAGAGACTACTTGCTTTACTGTACGTATTGCTCCACGTACACGCTGCTGCACAGCTATGACAAAGACAACGGCGCCTTTTTGGGGGAGTACTCGCTCCTTCACAACGACTACACGCGGGACAGCATCGTCCTGAACAAATTTTTGCTCGCTCACCTCGGTCACACCATCCGGCCGATTCCCTCCCAGACGGATGACTATCGGCAAATTATTTGCAACGCCTCCCATTTTCTCGAGGATGACATCGACAAATATGTGGAGGAAAGCCAGCAACGGGCGAAGTTCCGGGAGCGGAACCGCAAGAGCGAGCGCGAAATCGGCCAGGTCCAGCTCTACCTCATCGAGCATTTGCTGACCCACGAGTTGCAAACATTAAGCCAGGCCCGCGCCGCTACCCCCGCCGAAGGACAAGTCTTGCTCGGAAAAGAGCTCGGCTTCAAAAAAGCTCTCGACCTCGTCCGGCAGGTGAAAAACGACAAGCAGTTTGCGCAGTAAGCCTGGCAGGCTGGCGAAATCGGCGCGCGGATGTCAGCCAGCTAGCGCGAGCAGCGACCCCATTCCACGTGAACGCAAAAACAGCGCCAGATACGCTTCGGCGCTGTTTTCTTTTTCTACTTGCGATCGCGCACTTCAAAAATGGCGAACTTCAAGTAATGCGCTTCGTCGGCCCCGCTGATTTGCGGGTGGTCTTTCCCGGCTCCGCGCCACTCGATCAGCCGCAAGATTTTTTTCGCATCGACGGCCGCTTCCTGGATCGTTTCCAAAAACAGCTCCGGCGACATATGGTACGAGCAGGAGGCAGTGACCAAAAAACCGCCCGGACGGACGAGCTTCATCCCGTTCAGGTTGATATCCTTGTAACCGCGGCAGGCGCCTTTGACTGCGCCACGCGACTTGGCGAAAGCTGGCGGATCGAGAATGACCACGTCCCAGCTTTTGCCCGCCTCCACGTTTTCCCGCAAATAGTCAAACGCATTGGCTACGACAAACTCGACGCGGTGCAAAAAGCCGTTCAAGGTGATGTTGCGCTTCGCCGTTTCGATGGCGTGCTCGGAGATGTCGAGCGCCGTCACTTTTTTCGCCCCGTGCTTGCAGGCGTTCAGCGTGAACGAGCCTGTATGCGTGAAGCACTCCAGCACCTCTGCCCCGTCCCAGAACGGATTTTTGACTACTTTTCCCCGCTTGTCGACGGGCATGAGCTTTTGCTCGCCATCTGTTTCTACCTGCTGTAGTGTAATGCCGTGCTTTTCGCCCCACCCTTTCATCAATGGCGCGATCGAAGCGCGGTTTTCCCGCTGGTCGTAGAAAAATCCGGTTTTTTGCCCCTCGACGATATCCACATAGTACTTCAGACCGTTTTCCTCGATCAATACTTCACGCGGACATTCTCCGTACAGAACGCCTTTTCCTTCCGCCAGCCCTTCCAGCTTGCGCACAGGCACGTCGTTGCGCAAATAGATGCCCGTCGGCGCAAACACTTCCACGAGCGCATCGGAAATCCAGTCGATCCGCTTTTCCATGCCCAGCGAAAGAACTTGTACGACCAGCGTATCCTCGTAGCGGTCCACGATCAGCCCAGGCAAAAAATCGGCCTCGCCGTAAATGACACGGCAGGCGCGCGGGTTGTCCACAAATCTGTCGCGAAACTGTGCAGCTTGTCTGATTTTGCGCAAGAAAAACGCATAGTCGATCGCTTCGTTCGGGTCGTAGCTCAAAATGCGCACGATCATTTGCGATGCTGGGTTGATGTAGCCTTTTGCCAAAAAGTGTCCTTTGTGGTTCGTCACTTCGACGATTTCACCCGGCACGACCTCGCCCTGAATTTCCAATACTTCCGACTGAAAAACCCACGGGTGGCCCGCTTCTAGCCGCTTTTTCCGATGCTGATTCAGTAGCACTCTCGCCATGCAGTCAGTCCTCTCCTTGTCATGCTTGCCCCTGTACAGGCATAGCGTTATAGTAACTTCCTTTACGGTTGGCCCCGCGTTTTTAACGGCCAGCCTCGCTTGCTATTGTAATCAAGAAGGAGGAACCCAACTTGTGATGTTCTCCATCCTCGCCCCGTTTACGCTCGGGCTCTGTTTTTTTCTGCTTGGTATGTATGCGATGCGGACCGGCTTTCAAAATCTGGCAGGCAAAAAAATGGAAGAATGGATGTCGCGCTTCACCCGCACGCCCTACCATAGCTTCTGGGTCGGACTGATCGCCACGTTTGTCCTGCAAAGCTCCAGCGCCGTAACCGTCCTGACCATCGGCCTGACCAATGCGGGCATCATCCAGTTCGCCCAGACAGTCGGCATCATCCTCGGGACCAATCTGGGCACAACGGTGACGACAGAGCTGGTCGCATTGAAACTGGAGTCGTTTGCCATCCCGATGTTGCTCGTCGGCGTGGCTCTCTGGCTGATGCCCCGCCCGAACGTTCGCTGCACAGGGCTTGTCATTGCGGGCTTCGGCCTGATCTTCCTCGGGATTGATACGTTGAAGCTGATGGCAAAGCCGTTGGAACAGTCCGAGACGTTCCGCTCCCTTTTCCTGGAAAGCAGCCACTCCATCTGGATCGGGCTTGTCACCGGGATCATTTTCACCGCGCTCATCCACAGCGGATCAGCGACGACCGTCATTACGATGGGGCTGCTCACCCATCAGATTTTGTCCATGGAGACAGCGCTTGCCATCGTGCTTGGGGCCAATATCGGCACATGCTTCACCGCTGTCATTGCCGCGATCGGAACGAATACGGCCTCGAAGCAGGTTGCCTGGTGCCATACGCTCTTCAACGTCGCAGGCGCGATTGTCTTTTTGCCTTTTTTATCCCAGCTTGCCCAGGTCAGCGCCTTTTTAACGGCAAGCCCTTCGATGCAAATCGCCCATTCGCAGACGCTCTTCAATCTGATCTGCTCCATGGCCGCCTTGCCGTTTGTGCCCCAGATTGCCCGCTTCATCCAGTGGATCATTCCAGATAAGCGGCAGCCGCCTACACCGACCGTATGGCTTAAAAAGAAAACGGGATGAGGTAGAGCGAGGTGACGACGCCCGCAACGATCATCGCGACACTCGAAGCCGCTGTCTGGACAGGGGAAATCCGGTTCAAGCTGGCTGTTCCAATCGCATGCGCGCTCGTTCCCACGGCGATCCCGATTGCCCAGTCATCTGTAATCCGGCCCCATTTGAGGACAGGTCGCGCGATCATCACTCCGACCATGCCTGTCAGTGCGGTAAAAAAGGCAGCGAGAGCAGGCACTCCGCCAATCGAGGCAGCCAGCTCCAACGCAATCGGCGTCGTGACCGATTTGCTCAGCATGCTTTTCAGCAGCATATCGTCTGAGCCAAAGCACCAGTGGATCGCATACACAGACGCAATCGCCACGGCACACCCCGCGCAGACTCCGAGCAAAACGCCGCGCCAGATGTGGGCAAACTCTCTGATTTGTCTGGCGAGCGGAACCGCCAACGCGACGGTAGCCGGACCGAGCCAGAACGAAATCCACTGTCCTCCGGCAGAAAAAGCTTCCCAGTCACCGCTTGCGGCCCACCAGATGACCCAGACGAGCACGACCGCCACAATCAGCGGCTGCAAGCGGGGAAAGCGGGCGTTGACCAGCATCGCCCCGCGATAGCCCGCCAGCGTGACCAGGATCGCGAACCATTGGCTAAGCATCCAGCGTCCTCCTTCCTTCCGGCACGGAAGCTTGCGTCTTCTTCTGCTGCTGGCGGCGCAAATAGCTCTGGACGACACGGCCAGTCACGAGCATGACGAGCATCGGCGCTACAATCATCGACAGCGCAATCGACCATGGAGCCTGGGCAAACAAATTCAAATAGCTGGCCACCCCGACGATAATCGGAACGAAAAACAGCATCATGTGGCGAACGAGAAACGTGCTCGCCCGCTCTACCCACTCCATCCGAACCCAGCCCGTGACAAGCCCCAGCGTCAACAAGAGCATCCCGACCAGGTTGCCAGGCAAAGGGATATGCAGCCACTTGCTCGCAAGCACCCCCACTCCATAAAAAGCAAGAAGAATACCGATCCCCGTGACCATTTTCATCTGCCACACCCCTCTCCCGCTTTCTCCTCTCGTCTTCTTTTGTTTCGGTCGTTTCATGCAAAAAAAGTAGGAAAAAGCCCGGCCTTACTTGGCCAGGCTTTGCTTGTGCATGCTAGTATCCGCTGCCTGTTGCTTTTGCGCCCGTCACAATCGAAATGCCGGAGCTTGTACCGATACGGCTCGCCCCTGCCTCGATCATCGCGAGAGCTGCCTCGCCGTCGCGCACGCCGCCGGATGCTTTTACCCCGATATCAGGGCCGACGGTTTTGCGCATCAAAGCAATGTCTTCTACCGTTGCTCCACCTGGTCCAAAGCCGGTGGACGTTTTCACGTAATCCGCGCCTGCTTCCACGCAGAGCTTGCACGCGATTTCTTTTTCCTGGTCCGTGAGAAGACCTGTCTCCAAAATCACTTTCACAAGCACGTCTCCCGCCGCTTGCTTCACGGCAGCCACATCCTGCTTCACGGTTTCCAGGTCACCGGATTTCAGGGCGCCGACGTTCAGCACCATATCGACTTCTGTTGCGCCGTTGGCAATCGCGTCGCGCGTTTCCGCCACTTTTGCCGCCGTCGTGTTCGCTCCCAGAGGGAAGCCGATCACGGTGCACACTTTCACATCTGTACCCGCCAACAGCTCGGCAGAACGCTTCACCCAGTATGGATTGACGCACACAGACATGAAATCGTGCTCTTTCGCTTCCGCGCAGAGCTTGTCGATCATCTCCTGCGTAGCTTCCGGCTTCAAAAGGGTATGGTCGATAAATTTGTTCAATTGCATAAACTACACCTCAATCCCGAGTTTTTGGAAGGCAAGGCGAAAAATGTCGTCGTTGTTCCGGTATCCGCGCTGCAGTTGCAGCTCCCAGGCCTCTTTGGCAGGATGCCAATGAACATCGTTGATTTCTTCCAGTTGCACTGTAATCTCTGTATTGTAGGCTTCCACCAGATAATAGTGGACTTCCTTGTCGACGGACTCCCCCGTCACCGGATGCGTGTAGACGTAGGTAATCATGTCCAGCTTGGCGTCGAGACGCCCTGCGACTCCTGTCTCCTCCAACACTTCACGCAAAGCGGTTTCTTCAATCGTCTCGCCGATTTCCTGCTTGCCTTTTGCCAGCGTGACTTTGCCATAGCGGTCTTCGATCAAAAGAAGCATGTGCTGTCCGTCTTGCAACTGATAGACTACGCCTCCTGCCGATATCTCCTTCATATGGCTCGCTCCTTCAAATAAGGCAGCAGCTCCGTCTCAACGACACGGACAAAAGTCCCTTGGCAATATTCAGAGCCTGGTTTGTCCAGTCTGACCTTGCAAATTTTTCCGATCATGCTCTCGTCGCCAGGGAACACGACGTTCAGGTAGTTGTCGGAGTAGCCCATCAACAGGCCGCTGTCCGGCGCATCTTTGAACGGGCGCTCTGGAATCACTTCCAGCACGTCGCCGACGAATTGCTTGGAGTACGCCATGGTCAGCTCCTGGTTCAGCTCAAGCAATTTCGTTACGCGCTCGTGTTTTTCCTCTTCCGGAATCTGATCGGTCATCCGGGCGGCTGGCGTACCTGTCCGCATCGAGTACGGGAATACGTGCAGCTCCGCAAAGCCGATTTTTTTGATGAAGTTGTAGCCGTTCATGAACTGCTCCTCGGTCTCGCCCGGGAAGCCGACAATGACGTCTGTGGTGATCGCCGCACCCGGCAGCGCTTCACGCACTTTCACCATTTTTTCGTAAAACTCAGCCGTTGTGTACTTGCGGCGCATGCGCTTCAACACTTCGTCGTCGCCCGCCTGCAGCGGCACGTGCAGATGGCGTACGACGCGGTCGGAATTGTTGATGACTTCGATGACTTCATCGGTAATCTGGCTCGCCTCGATCGAGCTGATGCGGATGCGCTTGAGCCCATCCACCTGATGCAAGTCGACCAGCAACTTGGCCAGGTTGTAGTCTTCCAGGTCTTCGCCGTATCCGCCTGTATGAATCCCGGTCAGAACGATTTCCAGGTAGCCTGCTTCCACCAGCTTTTTCGCCTGCTCGACAACGCTCTCCGGCTTGCGGGAGCGCATCAGGCCGCGCGCCCACGGAATGATGCAAAACGTGCAAAAGTTGTTGCAGCCTTCCTGAATTTTCAGCGAGGCGCGGGTTCTGTCCGTGAAGTTCGGGACGTCCAGCTCCTCAAACTCGCGAGCTTTCATGATGTTGCCAACCGCGTTGATCGGCTTGCGCTCGGCTTGAATTTGCTTGACGTATTCGGTCAGCTTCTCGCGGCCTTGCGTTCCCACGACGATATCCACGCCCGGGATTTGCGCGATCTCGCTGGGAGATGTTTGCGCATAGCAGCCGGTTACCGCGACAATCGCGTCCGGGTTGCGGCGAATCGCGCGGCGGATGACTTGACGGCTCTTTTTATCACCTGTATTCGTAACGGTACAAGTATTAATCACGTAAACATCGGCGTCGTCCTGTTCAAAGTCGACTCGCTCGTAGCCTTCTGCCTTGAACAGTTGCCAGATCGCCTCTGTCTCATAGCTGTTCACTTTGCAGCCTAATGTATGAAAAGCAACGGTAGACATTGCCATTCCTCCTTTCGCTTGCGCTCATCCTTTGCGATGCGATGAAGCTTTTCGTTCAAACTGGTAGGAAGCGGCGGCGAGCACGTATTGGCTTGCCGTTTCCGTGCGCAAAATGCGGGGGCCAAGCGACACTGTCAAAAATCCTTTGCTCTCCGCCTGGGCTACTTCCTCCGGGGAAAAGCCCCCTTCAGGGCCAATCAGGACGAGCAGGGAATCGCCAGCCGACATCTGCTCCAGCACCTCATGAACGGTTGTACTGCCTTCCTTTTCATAGGCGATGGCCACATGCGTATAGGCTTGCCCTGCCGCAAGCGCCTCGCGAAACGAAACAGGTGCGAGCAGCTCAGGCAAAACGGCCCTGTGCGACTGCTCGGCTGCCTCCTTGACGATTTTGCGCCAGCGCTCCAGCTTTTTCGCTTCTTTTTTGGCGTCCAGTTTGACGATGGTCCGTTCAGAGGAAAACGGAAAAAAGGAGTACGCTCCGAGTTCCGTCCCCTTTTGCAAGATCCACTCCATCTTCTCGCCTTTTGGCATGCCTTGCCCAATGGTAACGCGGATCGGCAGTTCGCGCTCTTCCTGGAGCAGTTCGATCACTTCTGCCTGGACTTCCTTGGCAGACAAACTGACGAGCCTGGCTCGCGCCGATCTGCCCGCTCCGTCCGAGACGAGGATTTCGTCCCCGATCCGCGCTCGCATCACGTTTACGATATGGTGAACATCGTCTCCGATAATCGTTAGCTCATGCTCATGAAAGAGATGTGGCTCGACAAAATATCGTTGCATCTCGCCAACCTCACTATTCTATCGTTTTTTTGCGACAATTGCTACCCAGTCGTCGATGAAAATGGTTTCCACGACTTCAAGCCCGGAAGCGACCAAAGCGGCTTTGACGTCCGCTTCCCGCGCCGCGATAATGCCGGATGCGATGAACGTGCCGCCTGGCTTCAGCACGCGGAATACATCGTCTGTGAAGCGCAAGATGACTTCCGCCAAAATGTTGGCGACGATGACCTCCACCTGCTCCTCGATGCCATCCAGCAAGTTGTTCTGTCTGACGGTGATGTGCTCGCTCACGCCGTTCAGCTCGGTGTTGGCCTGGGCGGAGCGCACCGCCACCTCGTCCAAGTCCATCGCAATCACGTCTTTGGCCCCCAGCTTGATCGCAGCAATGCTCAAAATCGCCGTTCCGGTTCCCACGTCGTACACGCGATCGCCTTTTGTCAAATACTTTTCCAGCGCGCGCAAACAGAGAATCGTCGTCGGATGCGTCCCTGTCCCAAAAGCCATTCCCGGGTCCATCTCGATGATGATTTCTTCCGGGTGGCGCGGCTCATACTCTTCCCAGACAGGCTTGATCGTCATCCGGTCAGAGACGTGCACAGGCTTGTAATACTTTTTCCAGGCGTGGGCCCATTCGTCCTCGTGAACATCGTTTACGGCGATCGACGCCTTGCCGATGTCCAGGCCGTAGTCGGTCAGTTGCGCCAGTTGCTCTTTCAATTCTTCCACGACATCAATCAACTCGCTGCTGTCAACGGGCAAATACGCTTTGACGAATACGCCCTCGGCCGGAAAATCGTCAGGAGAGAGCTGGTAGATTTCGCCAAAGGGGGTATCCCACTCGCGATAGAGCACCTCCGGGTCTTCGATGACGACACCGTTAGCCCCCATTTCATAGAGAAGGCTGGACACCGCCTCCGTAGCCTCCGCTGTTGTATGGATACTGATTTCTGACCATTTCACGAATCTACCACTCCCCACTTTTGCTTTCCTGATGAACTTGTTTAACTGCAAGCGGACAAAACCGCGACCGATTACTCGCCGCGGAATGCCCGTTTCATTTTTTCAAAAAAGCTTTCGTCTTCTCCGCCTGCGCCATGCTGTCCCGGCTTCTCTCCGGACAGTTCAGCCAACTCGCGCAGAAGCTCTTTTTGCCTGTCGCTGAGCTTCGTCGGCGTGATGACGCGCACTTTGACGTGCTGATCGCCACGGCCGTTGCCGCGCAGGTGCGGCACACCTTTTCCACGCAAGCGGAAGAAGGTTTCTGTCTGTGTTCCCGCCGGGATTTTCAGCTTCACGCGGCCATCCACGGTTGGCACCTCGATCTCGTCGCCGAGCGCCGCCTGTGCGTAAGTGAGCGGCACTTCGCAGTAAATATCGTTGCCTTCGCGCTCGAAAAACTCGTGGCTTTTCACGCGCAGCACGACGTACAAATCACCTGGAGGCCCTCCGTTGGCTCCCGGTTCCCCTTCGCCCGAGACGCGCAATTGCGCTCCGTCATCGACACCTGCCGGGATGTTGAGATGAATTTTGCGGCGTATCTTGACGCGTCCACTGCCTCGGCACGTGGAGCATTTTTCTTTGAAAACTTTTCCTTTGCCTTCGCACGTGGAGCAGACGCGACGGTTGACGATGCGGCCAAACGGCGTGTTCGCTGCCACTTCCTGCTGCCCGGTACCGTGACAAGTTTTGCACGTCTCGACGCCTGTTCCCGGTTTGGCCCCGGAGCCGAGGCACGTATCGCACTCCGCTTCTTTCGGGATTTCCACATCGGTTTCTTTTCCAAAAATCGCGTCGATAAAATCAATGCTCAGGCCGAATTGCAGATCGGCCCCTTTGCGCGGCGCGTTCGGGTTCGCGCGTCTGCCGCCGCCACCGAAGAACATGTCAAAAATGTCTCCGAAGCCGCCCATGCCCGACGTGTCAAACCCTCCGCCGCCAAAGCCCTGATTCGGGTCCTGATGGCCGAAACGATCGTACTGCGCGCGTTTTTGCGGTTCAGACAGGACATCGTAAGCTTCCTTGACTTCCTTGAACTTTTCTTCCGCATCAGCGGCTTTATTTACATCCGGATGGTACTGGCGGGCAAGCTTCCGGTACGCTTTCTTGATTTCTTCCGCGTCCGCGTCCTTGGCTACTCCCAGAACCTCGTAGTAATCGCGTTTCATCTCCTAATATCACTCCCATGACAGTCAACTGTTATCATAGCATGTGACAGACCCGAAAAAAAGTCAAAGTCAGCTTTTGCGTGACTTTGACTTCCATGGGGTCACATCGCGGGGAGCGAGGGGAGAATCGCTCTCCCCTCCCGCTTCCTTCGTGATTACTTTTTCTCGTCTACCACTTCATAGTCAGCATCAACGACATTGTCCTTCTTCGGTTCTTGACCTTCTGCTGCGCCCCCTGCATTTTGCTGCGCTTGTGCAGCCTGCTCATAGAGCTTCACGGAAATTTGTTGGATGATCTCGGACAGTTCGTCTTTTGCAGCTTTGATTTCGTCGATGTTGCCGCCTTCCAGCGCTTTTTTCACTTTGTCCTTGGCAGCGTTCGCACGGTCGATCTCCGCCTGGTCTACCTTGCCTTCCACTTCTTTCAGCGTCTTCTCGGTAGTGAATACGAGCTGGTCAGCTTCGTTGCGGATTTCGACTTCTTCCTTGCGCTTTCTGTCCGCTTCCGCATTCAGCTCGGCTTCTTTTACCATGCGTTCGATTTCTTCATCAGACAAACCGGAGTTGGACGTGATGGTGATGCGTTGCTCTTTTCCTGTACCCAGGTCTTTTGCCCGCACGTTCACGATACCGTTTGCGTCGATATCGAAGGAAACTTCGATTTGCGGAACACCGCGCGGCGCTGGCGGGATATCGGACAGCGTGAAGCGGCCCAGCGATTTGTTGTCGGCAGCCATCTGGCGCTCGCCCTGGAGAACGTGGATTTCTACAGAAGTCTGGTTGTCAGCAGCTGTAGAGAACACTTGGGACTTGCTGGTCGGAATGGTCGTATTGCGCTCGATCAGCTTGGTGAATACGCCACCCAATGTTTCGATACCGAGGGAGAGCGGAGTTACGTCGAGCAGCACGACGTCTTTCACGTCACCAGTCAGTACCCCTGCTTGCACGGCAGCACCCAGCGCTACCACTTCATCCGGGTTCACGCCTTTGTGCGGTTCTTTGCCGATGAACTTCTTGATCGCTTCCTGTACAGCCGGAATGCGTGTAGAACCACCGACAAGGATGACGCGGTCAATATCGCTTGGCGTCAAGCCTGCGTCTTTCAGCGCCTGACGGGTTGGACCCATGGTGCGCTCTACGAGTTCAGCGGACAGTTCTTCGAATTTGGCGCGAGTCAGGTTCATCTCCAAGTGTTTTGGACCTGTCGCATCTGCTGTAATAAACGGCAGCGAGATCGTCGTAGTCAGTACGCCGGACAAGTCTTTTTTCGCTTTTTCCGCCGCGTCTTTCAAACGCTGCATCGCCATGCGGTCTTTGGACAGATCAATGCCGTGTTCTTTTTTGAACTCGCTGACGAGGTAGTTGATAATCACATCGTCGAAGTCGTCTCCACCCAGCTTGTTGTCGCCGGAGGTCGCTTTTACTTCGAAGAAGCCGTCGGACAGTTCCAGAATGGAAACGTCAAACGTACCGCCGCCGAGGTCATATACGAGGACGGTTTGGTCTTCGGTCTTTTCCATACCGTATGCAAGGGCAGCTGCGGTTGGTTCGTTCACGATGCGCAGCACTTCCAGACCGGCGATTTTACCAGCGTCTTTGGTTGCCTGGCGTTGGGCGT
Source organism: Brevibacillus sp. NSP2.1 (assembly GCF_000470975.2). Lineage (NCBI taxonomy): Bacteria > Bacillati > Bacillota > Bacilli > Caryophanales > Paenibacillaceae > Brevibacillus > Brevibacillus sp. NSP2.1. The sequence goes on from NZ_CP048274.1 coordinate 3,649,994, forward strand.
CGTTGAAGTACGCAGGCACCGTAATCACCGCCTGCGTCACAGGCTGGCCCAGGTAAGCCTCGGCGTCTGCTTTCAGCTTTTGCAAAATCATCGCAGAGATTTGCTCAGGGGTGTACTGGTTGCCTTCCAATGTTTCCTTGTGGGTAGTACCCATGTGACGCTTGATGGAAATAACGGTGTTGTCAGGGTTGGTGATCGCCTGGCGTTTTGCCGCTTCCCCTACGATGCGCTCGCCGTTTTTGAAAGCGACGACAGAAGGAGTGGTGCGGTTTCCTTCGGCGTTGGCGATGACGACTGGTTCGCCGCCTTCCATTACCGCTACGCAAGAGTTAGTTGTTCCAAGGTCAATACCAATTACGCGACTCATACAATATGTCCTCCTAACACTTTCTCATCGAATGAATGGGTGAAATCAAGCTTACTTGTTCACTTGAACCATCGCCGGACGAACGACGCGGTCCTTGAACATGTATCCTTTTTGCAGTTCGGCCACTACGACGCCCGAATCAAATTCAGGGTTCTGGGTCTGCATGACAGCCTGATGAACGTGCGGGTCAAACGGCTTTCCTTGTGCCTCGATGGCGCTCAAGCCTTCTTTTTCGAAAACTTGCACCATCTGGCGGTACACCATGTTGACTCCTTCCAAAAGCGATTCTACCGTCATGGATTCCTTGTCGGCAGCAAGCGCGCGCTCGAAGTTGTCGAGAACCGGCAGCAGCTCTTCCACGATTTTCAGGGAAGCGTACTTGGCCAGATCTTCCTGCTCCTTGCGCACACGGCGTCTCAGGTTATCCATGTCAGCCATGGCGCGCAGCATGCGGTTTTGATGTTCCTCCGCCTGCGCTTTCCACTGGGCTGCTTCCTGCTCCCAGTTCACCTCGGCCGTCTCTTGCTCTCCGGCTGCCTCATTGACTTGCTCTTCTGCGGCAGACGGATCTTGGGTCATTTTTTCTTCGCTCAACGTCGATACCTCCTGGGGGCTCTTTTCCTGATTGGCAAAAAATCAGCGGAGCCGTCCTCCATTTATTTCTCAAACTGCGAAGTCAGCATGCGCGATAAGCCTTCTGCCAAATAATTGAGTACGGAAATGACTTTGCCATATTCCATTCGCGTCGGGCCAAGTATTCCAACCATCCCTGCCGGCTTGCCTCCAAGCGAGTAGGACGTGGTAATAATACTGCATTGCTTGATCGCGTCTAGCTGGTTTTCCTGACCGATGCGCACCGTAAGTCCCTCTCCCGGCATCCCGATCAAGTGCAAAAGCTGATCGTTTTGCTCCAGAAGCTCCAGAATGTCCTTGACCTTATCTACGTCGCGGAATTCCGGCTGGTTCATGATCTTGGTCGCACCGCGTAAGTAAACGCGCTCCTCTTCGTGTGTCAGCGACTTGTCGAGAATCTTCAGCATTTCCTCGTACTGCTCCGCATAGCGGCGCATCTCGCCCGATATTTCCTGATAGACGCGCTGTCTCAACTGCCACAGCGGCACATCGGTCAATTTGGCATTCAACAGGTTGACGAGGCGCTCGATTTCGCTTACGCCAATGCCTTCGGGAAGATCGATCAGCTTGTTCTCCACACGCCCGGTATGCGTAACGACAATCGCAACCGCCTGTGTCTCGTTCAGAGGAACGATTTGAATATGTTTTAACCGATGCTCAAAAATCTCCGGCCCCAGGACAATTGCCGTGTAATTGGTCAACTGGGAAAGAATTTGAGCCGTGTACTCTACCACCTGTTCGGAATGGAGAATACGCTCGGCAAACAACTGTTTCAGTTTGCCCAATTCGGCCTCGCTCAAGTCCTGCGGCTGAATCAGATTGTCGACGTAAAAACGGTATCCTTTTGTAGAAGGAACTCGCCCTGCCGACGTGTGGGGCTGCTCCAAGTACCCCAGCTCTTCCAAGTCGGACATCTCGTTGCGAATGGTCGCCGAAGAAAACCCGATGTCCTCCCGTTTGGAAATCGTCCGGGAACCAACCGGTTCGGCAGAATGAATGTAATTATCGACAATCGCGTTCAAAATCAATTGTTGACGGTCAGATAACATGGATGTCGCTCGCCTCCCCGTTGAGCATGAAAAGAAAGATGTTGTCGCTCACTGTTTCGGAGCGTTTGTTAGCACTCATACTTAACGAGTGCTAAATCTATTTACTAAGGTATCAATAGTAGAAGGATTTGTCAACGGACTTGAGCGAGATACACGGTCAAAATCTCACATATTTCGCCAGCAATGCCCTGATTTTAGCGCAAAAAACGCGCGAATACCTCATTTCCGAGTGGAAGTCCCTGTTTGGTCAGCTTCAGACAGCCGTCTTGCTCTTCCAGCATGCCTTTGGCAATCTCTTCTTCTATTATCGTCCCGAAAACGTCATGTGCAGACACGCCAAATCGCGAGGCGAACCCGGCCAGGTCGACCCCTTCCCGCAAGCGCAGCCCCAAAATCATCTGCTCCTCCATCGCATCTTCCTTCGGCACCGCAAACTGCTCGACGCGCGGCAAGCCTTCCTTGCATTTTTGCATGTAGATCGTAAGCGGCCCGGCGTTGACATGTCTTTGCCCGCACACGTAGCCGTGGGCACCCGCCCCCAACCCATAGTATTCACGATTGAGCCAATAGGTTTTATTATGTTTACTCGCAAAGCCCGGCTTCGCGAAATTGCTGATTTCGTACTGCGGATAGCCGTGGCGCTCCATCTCCTCGATCAGCACCATGTACATCGCAAGCTCCGTCTCTTCCGACGGGAGCGGCAACTGGTCTTTTTGATAGAGCGTGTGGAAAAGCGTATTTTCCTCGACCTTCAGGCTGTACGCGGAAAAGTGTGTCGTCCCCAGCTCGAAAGCCTTGTGCAGCGTCTCGCGAAAAATTTCCATCGTCTGGTCCGGCAGGCCGAACATCAAGTCGATGCTCACGTTTGCAAACCCGACTTGCTTCGCGTTCTCGATGCTACGGTACACGTCGTCCCGGTCGTGAATCCGCCCCAGCCGCTTCAACAGGGCATTGTCAAACGACTGCACGCCGAAGCTGAGCCGATTGACGCCAAGCTCGTGCATGATCCGCAGCTTTTCCACGTCGGTCGTCCCCGGATTGGCTTCCATCGTAAATTCGATGTCGTCCGTCCAGTATGCGCCGAGGTGAGTCTGGACGGTCTGCAAAAACTTTCGCATCTGGGCGTGGTCGAGAAACGTAGGCGTGCCTCCGCCGACGAAGATCGTCTTGACCTCCTGGACTGGCTGCTCGCGAAACGTCAGCTCCATCTCCTTGTCCAAGGCGTCCAGGTAGTCCCAGACCAGTTGCGGGTTGTTCGTCACAAACGAGTTGAAATCGCAGTAATAGCATTTATTTGTGCAAAAGGGAATGTGGATGTACACCGATTGCGGCATCATGACGCTTCCCCTCCTTCGTGTTTGAAATACAGGTGAAAAACCCGGTCGCGCCAGGCTGCGCGCTTGTCGACGAATGGAAAAGACCTGACACAAGGTCAGGCCTACTTCTTATCATCCATGCGCAATACAGCCATAAACGCTTCTTGCGGCACCTCGACGGAGCCGACGGACTTCATGCGCTTCTTTCCTTCTTTTTGCTTTTCGAGCAGCTTGCGTTTCCGCGAAATGTCCCCGCCGTAGCACTTGGCGAGAACGTTTTTGCGCAAGGCGCTGATCGTTTCGCGAGCCACGACCTTGTGCCCGATGGCCGCCTGAATCGGCACCTCGAACTGCTGACGCGGAATCAGCTCCTTGAGCTTTTCGCAAATGACTTTTCCGCGGGCATATGCCGTGTCCTTGTGCACGATAAACGACAAGGCGTCGACCATTTCGCCGTTCAGGAGGATATCCATCTTCACCAGCTTGGACGGCTTGTAGCCTGCCAGTTCGTAGTCAAAAGAGGCGTATCCGCGCGTACCCGACTTCAACATGTCGAAGAAGTCGTAGACGATCTCGGAAAGCGGCATGTCGTATTTGAGCTGCACGCGGTTTTCCCCCATGTACTGCATGTCGAGGAACTCCCCGCGCTTGCCCTGGCAAAGCTGCATGACGTCGCCCACGTACTCTTTTGGCACCATGATGGTGGAGAGCACGTACGGCTCCTCGATCATTTCGATCTTTTGCGCTTCCGGCATTTTCGACGGGTTGTCGATCTCGAACACTTCCCCGTTTGTCCGGGTAATGCGGTAAATAACGCTCGGAGCCGTCGTAATCAGGTTGATGTTGAACTCGCGCTCGATGCGCTCCTGGATGATCTCCATGTGCAAAAGTCCCAGGAAGCCGCAACGGAAGCCAAAGCCAAGCGCTTGCGACGTCTCCGGCTCGAATTGCAGCGACGCGTCGTTGAGCTGCAGCTTTTCCAATGCTTCGCGCAGGTCGTTGTACTCGTTCGTCTCGATCGGGTACAGGCCGCAGAATACCATCGGGTTGATCTTGCGGTAGCCTGGCAGCGGCTCGGCAGCAGGACGGGCCGCATCGGTAATCGTATCCCCGACGCGCGTGTCGCCAACGGTTTTGATCGAAGCAGCCACGTAGCCTACGTCGCCGACAGTCAGCTCTTCCACTTGCGTCTGGCGCGGCGTCGAGGTACCGATTTCCGTCACCTCGAACGACTTGCCGGTCGCCATCATTTTGATTTTCATGCCTTTTCTAAGCGTACCGTTGATGACGCGGATCGAAGCGATAACCCCTCTGTACGCGTCAAAATACGAGTCGAAAATCAGTGCCTGCAGCGGCGCGTCCGGATCTCCCTCTGGAGCCGGCACCTTTTGCACGACCGCTTCCAGCACTTCCTTGATCCCGATGCCTGCTTTGGCAGAGGTGAGCACCGCTTCGCTGGCATCCAGCCCGATGACGTCCTCTACCTCTTGCTTCACGCGCTCAGGCTCCGCGCTTGGCAGGTCGATCTTGTTGATGACCGGAATGATCTCCAGATTGCTGTCCAGCGCCAAATAGACGTTGGCAAGCGTCTGGGCTTCGATCCCCTGAGCGGCGTCCACGACGAGAATCGCTCCTTCACAGGCAGCCAGGCTGCGGGAAACCTCGTACGTAAAGTCTACGTGTCCAGGTGTGTCGATCAGGTGGAGAATGTATTCCTCTCCGTCATCTGCTTTATAGTTCAAACGCACGGCATTCAGCTTGATTGTAATCCCGCGCTCTTTTTCCAGCTCCATCGTATCCAGAAACTGGGCTTCCATCTCACGTGCAGTCAACGCTCCGGTCAGTTCCAAAATCCGGTCTGCCAGCGTCGACTTTCCATGGTCAATGTGGGCGATGATGGAAAAATTTCGAATCCTTTTTTGTCTTTCACGGCGATCCATGTGCTGTTCGTTCCCTCCCACGCGAATCCATTCAAACGTACAGATTGCGCCTCGAAAAAATACACTAACGGTAATTATAACAAACGCTTGATATAAAGAGCAACCAAAGAGAATACGGCGCTTGTCACGTTTTTGCTCGTCACCAAAACTTTCTTTTTATGATAAAGTGATGGAAAAAGGAGATTGGCATGCAAAAGCAACGCGTGTATTCGGAGCAAATCGACTGTCTGGGCTGCCGTTTGGCCCTTTCTCTGGTGCCCGCCCACGTCGTCTATGAAAACGAGTGGGTGACGTGTCTGCTCGATATCGAGCCTTTTTCGGAGGGACACACGCTGATTCTCCCCAAGCAGCACCTCGTCGAATGGACAGATTTGGATGCGCGCACGATGCAAAACGTTACGGAAGCGGCGACTCTCCTCTCCCGTGTCTTGCGCCGTGTGTATAAGCCTGACGGGATTACGCTCTGTCAAAACGGCGGAGCTTTCAACGAGCTGACCCATTTTCACCTGCATGTCATTCCTCGCTTCCACGGCGACGGCTTCGCCTGGAGCGAGCCGCAGCACGAGCACGGAGCCGCGGCTCGCCTGCCGCAGACACGCAAACTTCTGGCCGATGCGCTACAAGCGAGAAGCGACAAAGAGCAACTACAACGAAACGGAGACTGATCCAACGTGAAAAGCACGACCCACCGCCTGCACAGCTTGTCTGTCGCAGACATTCCCGATCTGATGGCGCTGTCCGACTCAGTGGGCTGGGACTATGACGAAGCGGAAATCCGCACGATTTTGTCTATCGGCAAAGTATTCGGGCACAAGGATGACGGCGACCGGGTCGTCTCGTCTGCGGCGATCATCGCCTATGAAGACAGACTGGCTACGGTCGGCATGGTGATCGTGCATGAATCGTGCCGCGGCCGCGGATACGGGCGCGACCTGATGCAAGCCTGTCTGGCTGCGGTGCCGGGCGATACGACCATCATGCTCATCGCTACAGCCGACGGGGAGCCGCTCTACAAAAGCCTCGGCTTTGCCACCGTCGAGCGCATCCACAAGTTTGTGCGCCCGGGCGGCAAGCTCGCAGCACCGCCGCTCCCTCCAACAGCGACGTATCAGATCGTCCCGATGAGCGAAGCGGACTTCGCAAGCGTCGCCTTGCTGGACCAGCAGGCACTCGGCAGCCGCCGCGAGCATTTTCTGCAAGCACGCATGCGGCAAGCAGCAACCTGTCTGGTAGCGAAAACCGAATCCGGCACGACCGTCGGCTACGGCTTTGCCATCCAAGGGCCAGTCAACCTGATCGCCGGGCCGATTGTCGCGCAGGATGCCGACATGGCGATCCAGTTGCTGGGCAAGCTCACGGAAAACCATCCGGGCCAGGTGCGCATCGACGTACCGGATGGACAGCCTGCCTTCCTTGCTTTTTTGGAGCAAAACGGCTTCCAAAAGGCGTCCCACCCGCCTGTCATGGTCGCGAATGCAGATCGCTTGCCGCCCCGGGCCGGCACGTACTTCGCCATCGGCGCGCAAATATACGGCTGAGTGCTGTGGGCAAGCACATGCCTCGCCAATTGCCTTGCAGCAACGAACAACCGGACCTTTTCCTCGTGACGGGAAAAGTCCGGTTGTTTTTTTGAGAACGCCACGCCGACAGCCGTGCGTCACTCGCGATAGCGAATTTGCTCGAGCACGTTTGGCGGAAACAGCTTTTGCAGGCTGCTATTGTAGCGGCTCCCGTCTTCTGGCATCTGCATGTCTTGCACGCGGTACGTTTGTCCGTCGTAAGCGAGATAAAAGACCATCGGAGCGCTGACGCCGGAGGAATGCGCCGGATTTTTGCTCAATACTTTCACCCAGGCGTACACGACCCTGCGCTCTGCATTCGGGGCCTCCACTCCCAACAGCTCCAGACTGACCTCTCTGTCATTCGGCAGCCAGCCCAGCTTGGTTTCTTCCGTCTCCAAATAGCTGCGGACGATCGGCTCGACCAGTTCGCGGTTCGCGGGGGAAATGCCTTTTTTCACCTCGACGAACACATGTCCGAGCTGCTTGCCTTGGGACAGCACCTGCAGCTTCCAGACACCCGGATCGGGCAATGCGATGCCGGATGGAAAATGCCCGGACGCATCGTGCAGCGGCCCCATCACCTGATAGCTGCCCAGCTCGATGCGCTTGCCCGCACTGCTGTAAGCGACAAGCTCCACCCGAGACAACTCGCTTGCGTTCAACAGCCAGATGAAGCGCTGTGTCTGTCCTTCGTACAGGCCGTCGGGATCGGTCATCGCCCGGACAGGCTTTTCCCCTACATAGGAAAAAGATTGCTGCTCGTACGTAGCCGAAATGAGCGGCATCGGCTTCCACAAATCCGGCGCGAGCAGTTGGCCGCCCGGCAGCAGCTCTGGCACGGGCGGTTGGGGATGGGCGGCATGCTCGGCTGGCTGTGGCAGCGGCAAAGCCGTCCAGATGAGAAAGCCCAGGACGAGGACAGTCGCTGGCATGGCGAGCCTTTTCCAGCCGCTCCTTCTCGCTTCCCGGCTTATCCGCGTTCTTACCTGATCCTTCATCGCTTCGGTAAAGCGGACGTCGCGAAAAGCGGTTTGATCGGCCCTGTCCTTCAAATCTGCGAGCCATCTGTTCTCGTCCATTCCCACTCACTCCCTTCCGCCAGACTCTGCTTCAGCCGTTGTCTCGCCCTGTGCAACCGGGTTCTGACTGTTCCCTCTGACACTGCGAGCACAGAGGCGACCTCGCTGATCGTCAAATCGGCATAGTAGTGCAGGACGATGACCTGGCGATACAGCGGAGGAAGCTGCAGCACTTCCGTCACAAGCTGATCCCGCTCTGCCTGGTCGAGCACGAGATGCTCCGTGGACAGCTCGCCGTCTTGCCTGATCCACGAGCGAGGCAGGATATTCCGAAACGACCAGGAGCGCAAATGGCCTTTGCATTCGTTGACCGCAATCCGGTACAGCCACGTATGAACCGTGCTCTCCCCGCGAAACCGGGGCAGATGCCGATACACTTTGACAAACACTTCTTGAGTTATATCTTCAGCCAGACTGTGATCCTTGACCAGAAAAGTGACCAGCCGAAGGACCCGCGTCCCGTACTCTTGCATGATCTGTTCGAATGCAGCGTCTGCCGTAGGCTGCAACGTATCCAAGGGCGCGACCTCCTTCACGCAAATCCTTTACTGGTTAGATGCAGCCGCGTAGATTTTGTTACAGGGAAGGGGCGGAATTTTTTTTGGCAATGATCGTCCAGCGCGTCGCCGCCCCCGGAGCGCCCGGTGGTTCCGCAAACGGATAGCCGCCGTGCTGCCAGCGATCCAGCTCGTACTCTTCCGTCTGCTCTGGCGGCTGGCTGTGGTGGCAAACGACGTTTTCCCTGCTTTGCACGACGTTGTAGCCCGAAGATTCCAGGAGCAACTCCAGCTCTCCCGGCAACAGCAGCGCCAGCTCGCGCTCCACTCGGTAGCGCGGCTGCTCCACCTGCTCCACAAACGTCTCATAGGTCAGCGTATAGCGGAACTTTTGCTCGGCAATGAGCGTTTCTCCCTCGACTTTTTGGTACACCATCCGGTCCGGAAAAACAAACTTGCGCTGCATGAGCGACCATTTGCGGTTCACAGGCGGCAGGAGCAAGTCAATCGCCACTGTTCCGCCTTCTGTCAAATGCCGGGCAACGACCGAAAGCAACTGCCGCTGTTCCTCTCTACAGGTCGCCTGCTGAAAAATGCCTTCGGGCAGCAGCACATGAGTGAAACGGCGATCGAGTTGCAGCTCCTGCACATGTTGCTCGATCAGCTCCAGCAGCACCTCGTTGTCCTTGAGCATGCGCCGCTTCTTTTTTGTCGCGATCTCCAGCATGTCAGGGCTGTTGTCCACGCCGCAGACGGACAAGCCGCAGCGCGCCAGCTCAATGGCAATGCGCCCGGTGCCTACGCCAAGCTCCAGCACGGACACCGGGGCTTGCTCTGCTTCTTGCAGCAGCCAGTTGCGGTAAAACGCGATGCCCGCTTTTCCGGCAAACTGGTCGTAATAGGTGGCTTCCAATCCGGAGTATGTGGCCTCCGGAAGGCGCACATGTCGCCCCTCTCCTTGCATCCCACAGGTCGTACAGACCGAGCCTGCCAAATGCGAAAAAGGCACCCCTGGTGGGACGCCGTTTTTTGTATCGCCTAGCCATTCGTCGTAGCGGAACTTGCATACTTGGCAACTGTACACACTCATAATGCTTTGACCTCCTGTCGCGATTGCTGGACGCGGACCGCTTCCGAAAAGAAATAAACGTGTTTTTTCCCCGTGATCGGATGGGTGACCACCTCTGTCTCTACCCCGAAAACATCGCGAATCAACCCGGGTTCAAGCACTTCCTCCGGCGTGCCGGAAGCAACCAGCTCCCCGTCGCGAATGACGTACAGCCGATCGCAGTACATGGCGGCGATATTCAGATCATGCAGCGAGGAAAACACGGTAATCCCGAGCGTCTTGACCAGATCCATCACCTGTAGCTGGTACCGGACGTCCAGATGGTTGGTCGGCTCGTCCAATACGAGAAACTCGGCTTGCTGGACCAGCGCTCTTGCAATCAATACGCGTTGCTTTTCTCCGCCAGACAAGGAAAAAAAACTGCGCGAGGCGTACGCCTGCATGCCGACCCGCTCCAGCGCCTCTTCACAGATGCGGCTGTCCGCCGGGGTATCGGTTTGAAACAGCCTTTTATGGGGTGAGCGCCCCATCATGACGATTTCCATGACGGTAAAGTCAAACTCGATCGACGACTCCTGGCGCACGACCGCCATGCGCTGCGCATTTTGCCGGGCGGTAAGCTGGTACACGTCAGCCCCGTCCAGGGAAATGAATCCGCTGCGCGGCTCGAGCGCCCGATAAATGCTTTTGAGCAGGGTGGACTTTCCGCTGCCATTCGGCCCGATCAGCCCCACAAATTCACCGGAGCGAACCGTCAGGCTAACATCGCGCAAAATCGTTTTTTTCTCCAGCTCGACCGAAATGTTCTCCACATGCAGATTCATCGCCCGCTACCTCCGAAAGAATATGAGCTGCGCATCATCAACCAAATAAAGAACGGACCGCCGCACAGCGCCGTGATAATCCCGATCGGCAGCTCTTCCGGCGCAAACGCAAGCCGGGCGATCACGTCCGCCCAGATCAGGAAAATGGCCCCGAACAAGGCGCTGACAGGCAGGACGCGACGATGGTCCGAGCCGACGATGACGCGAACGATATGCGGCATCATCAAGCCGACAAAGCCGATAGACCCGCTGATCGAGACGATGACGCCCGTCAAAAGCGCGGTAATGACCAGCAGCAGCTTGCGAAATTGCACCGTATTGACGCCCAGCGTCCCCGCCGCTTCTTCGCCCATCAGCATCGCATTGAGCGAACGGTATTGTGTCAACAGGACAATCAGACAGATGACGACGATCAGCGTCGGTATGGTCAAATACTCCCACTTCCCTCCGGCCAGACTGCCGCTCATCCAGAACAGGACAGAGCGGATGCCGTGCTCGTTGGGCGCGGAAAAAATAATCAGGCTGGTGATCGCAGACAGGATGGCGGAAATCGCGATGCCGGCCATGAGCAGACGCACCGTCGAGTTTTGCCCGCCGATGCGGGACAAGGTAAAAATAAGCAGGATCGAGACGAGCGATCCGGTGAAAGCACCGAAAGAAAGCGCGAATTGTCCGTACATGCTGAATGCTCCGAACAAAATGACCAGCGTCGCTCCGGCCGATGCGCCCGAGGAGACTCCCAATATGTACGGATCTGCGAGGGAGTTGCGAACCAGAGACTGGATCGCCACCCCCACAACAGACAGGCCGGCCCCGACGACAGCTCCCAGCAGGACGCGGGGAAACCGAATGTCCCAGATAATGGTCTGTTCTCCTTTTGACCAATCCACTTCCACCCATTGATTGACCAGCGGGAGATTCGCCAAGGCAATTTTCCATACCGTCGCTGGTTTGATTTCCACCGAGCCGAGTGTCACCGCAAACGTAATCGAGACGACAAGCCCGATCAGCAGGGCAACGATGATGAAGGGCATCTTGATCTTGTGCAGGGCCGTTCCCTCCTTGTCTAAGCAGCCGTTTCTTATTTGAATGTATCCGGGTGCAGACCTTCCGCGAGAATTTTCAGCGCGATCGGTGCGCGTACCCCTTCGGACGCTGCGGACAATGGCAGCACGATCAGACGTTTGTTCTGGATCGCTGGCACGTCAGCCAGTTCCTTTTTGGACAACAGGAAGTTTTGTTTTTGCTCGATCGTCTTGTCGCCGTAGTCGACCACGACGATGACGTCTGGCTTGCGGTTCACGACTTCTTCCCAGCTTACGGTCGCCCAGCCTTTTTGAATGTCGTCGAACACGTTTTTGCCGCCTGCCGCTTTAATCAGAGAAGTCATGTAGTTGTTGGCAGCGGTCAGCGGCTGGTCTTCTCCGCTGTCGTACACGAACACGTTCAGCGGCTTGTCCACCGTGCCGATTTTGCTCACGGTTTGCTCGATTTCCGCTTTCATTTTGCCAATCAGTTCGTTCGCCTTATCTTCTACGCGGAAAATGCGGCCGATGTTTTGGATATCCGCGAACACGTCGTCAATGGTCGGGCCTGGCTTGTTCGAAGACTCTTGCAGGTACGATTTGATTCCCGCCTTTTCCAAGTCCTCCATCGAGCCTACGCCTTTGTCGCCAAATGCGCTTTTCCAGCCTGCGTAGACGAAGTCAGGGTTTGCGGCCAAAAGCACTTCTTTGGTCGGATACTTGTCAGACAGGACTGGTACCTTGTCGTAGTCGGCTTTTAGCTCAGGCAAAATGTGATCGTCCAGGTACGCGGTTCCGACCATTTTGTCAGCCAACCCCAGCGCGAGCATGACTTCGGTTACGTGCTGGTTCATTGTCACAGCGCGTTTTGGCGCTTCCGGGTACGTCATCTCGATCCCGTTGGTCACAATCGTGACGGGCTTGTTGTCAGCAGCAGGCTGGGCCGTTTGCTCCGAGCCAGCATTCGCCACCGTGGATTCGGTCGTAGCAGGTGCTGCCGAGCTGCATGCGGACAAAAGCAGCATAATCGCTGCCAGCGCTGCCATCCAGAAACCGTGGAAGGCTTTTTTTCTCATACGGATTGTACTCATCTGGTAACCCCTCTTCTTTTGTTGTTGGCATGATGAAAATGAAACGTTATGTAAATCGTAATGATTACGAATTACACCTTTACTATACAGAGAGCCTGCTTGTTTGGCAACACAGGAAATGCATCACCCCTTTCACAGCCTCGACCGCCACGGCGATGTTCATAGAAAAAAGCACCCCCCAGTTTCCAATCGGGAGGTGCTTGACATACGTAGACATGCCTATAGATTCGGCGTTGCCAATGACGCCTGTTCCTAGTCTGCTTCCACATCTGTCCCATCCTCGTGGGTCGATTGTAAATCATCTCATGGCAGGTCTCCTGGCTTACGAATCATCATCCCCAGCGCCCTTCCCATTTTTCGTCGCGCGAAAAACAGTGGCTTTTTTGCTGGACACTCCTCGTTACAGTGGCGGGACCGCGCCGGATTTTCACCGGACTTCCCTATTAAGCTGGCGGAACCAAACGATTCCGGGCAGCACCATCAGATTCATATAAAATTGTGAGTTTGAAGCCTTATCCGATCACCGTCAGTTTTTTCGGGAACTTGCTCAACACTTCTACGCCTGTTTCGGTTACGAGCACATCGTCCTCGATGCGCACGCCGCCTGCTCCCGGCAAGTACACCCCTGGTTCAATGGTGAACACCATGCCTGGGCGCAGCGTTTCCTGATTTTGCCCATGCACGGACGGATATTCGTGCACATCCATGCCGAGGCCGTGCCCCAGACGGTGAATGAAGTAATCGCCGTAGCCTTTTGCGGCAATGACGTCGCGAGCGGTCTGGTCGAGATGGGCAAACGTCACCCCTGGACGAACTTCGGCAATCGCCGCCTCGTTCGCTGCCAGCACCGTTTCGTAAATATCGCGCAGTTGCTCGCTGATCTGGCCGACAGCAAACGTACGGGTAATATCGGAAACGTAGCCGTCCGCTGCTACCCCGATGTCAAACAGGAGCAAATCGCCTTCCTGCACTTTGCGCGAACCAGGCGTTCCGTGCGGCAATGCCGATTTTTCCCCCGCCAAAACCATCGTGGAAAAAGACGGGCCGTCCGCTCCCAGACGCTTCATCTGGTATTCCAGCTCCGCGACGATTTCCATTTCGGTCTGGCCGATTTTGAATGTTTTCAACGTCTCGCCGAGTGTATCTTCAATCAGTTGGACAGCCTTTTGCAAACGAGCCACTTCGTCTGCCGATTTAATCAGGCGCATTTCGCGCAGCGGCTCTTCCACATCCGCGTAGCTCTCTGCACAGATGACTTGTCCCAGCGCCTCGTAACGCTCTACGGTCATGTGGCTTTTTTCGATGCCCAGCTTCTTCAGGTTCGCTGGCAACACTTGCTTGAGAAGCTCGTAAGGATTCTCAATATCCGTATGCGTGTGAATCGTCTGAACAGTCGAAGCCGCTGCTGCCGCTTCGCGGTCAAGGGCTGGAACGATCAGGGATGGCTCGCCCTGGGCTGGAATAATCAGACCCATAAAGCGTTCATGCGGATCGGTAAAAAAGCCGGTCAAATAGTAAACGTGCTTGGGAGAGGTGATGACTACCGCGTCGAGCTCTTGTTTGGTCAAAAAATCGTGCAGTTTCGAAATGCGCTCCAAATACACCTGCGTCACCTTCGCTTTCGACAAGATTCTTCCTCGAGAATACCATTTCCCTGTCCAAAAAAGAAGAGCGGAACGGAAAATTCTCTCTTGAAACGGACACCATATGCTAGGGGTGAATAACCAACATGGAACCAACCATCGTACAACTGGACAGCCACCGCATCGCCTGCCACCTGTCAGGGCGCGGCACGCCACTCGTGTGCATTCACGCCCCGTGCATCGGCTCTGTCAACTTCGACTATCAAGAGCCGCTTGCGGATGTTTGCCAACTCGTCGTACCAGACCTCCCGGGGCATGGCGACAGCTCCCCGCTGGCTGGACCTACGACCATGCGCGAGCTTGCCAGCGTGATTCACGGGCTTTGCCAGTCGCTCGGACTTGAGCGTCCGTTGCTTTTGGGGTATTCGCAGGGGGCTTCGCTCGTCCTCGAATACTGCCTCCGCTTTCCCGAAAACGTGCGCGGCGCCATCCTCGTCAGCGCCTTTTCCGAAGTAACCGACTTTTCGTTGCACAGCCGTTTTCTGCTCGCCCAATCGCTGTCCTGCCTGCACGCAGCTCCGCTGATTGCCAGGTCGATCGCCGCCTCTCATCTCGACGACCCGCTTGCTCGCTCCCGCTGGATTGAGCATGGCAGCCAAACAGATGCAGCGAGCCTCCGCCACCTGTACGCCGCCGGGCACCGCTACAATTGCACGGATCAGTTGAGCCAGCTCAAGCTGCCGATGCTGCTCGTCTATGGCGCAGACGATGCGAACATGTTGCCGTATGCCAGGCTACTGGAAAAAAAGCTTCCGCAAGCGGAACTGGTGATGGTGCCGTCGGTCAAGCACCAGGTCGTCACGCGCGCCGCAGCAACGTTCAACCAACTATGCCGCCAATGGCTGAACTGAACAAAAAAAGAGGCGAAAAGGACTGCCTGCGTCCCTTTACGCCCCTTTTGCTGCGTATCAGTTTTTCATCCGCGGGTCAAGCGCATCCCGCAATCCGTCCCCGATCAGGTTGAAGCCGAGAACCGTCAGCATGATCGACAAGCCCGGGAAAATGACTGTCCACGGCGCCTTCTGGATGTACTGGCGAGAATCGGAAAGCATTTTCCCCCACTCCGGCTCCGGCGGTTGGGCACCAAGCCCGAGGAAGCCGAGCGCTGCCGCTTCGATAATCGCTGTCGCAATCCCCATCGTCCCCGTCACGATGATCGGCGCCAGGCTGTTCGGCAAAATGTGCTGCATGAGAATGCGCGAGTCTTTCATCCCGATTGCGCGGGCCGCCATGACGAACTCCTCTTCCTTCAGGCTCAACACGCGCGAGCGCACCAGACGCCCAAAGGTCGGAATGTTGATGATGGCAATGGCCAGTAGCGCATTTTGCAAGGATGGCCCCAGAATGGCGACAATCGCAATCGCCAGAAGAATGCTTGGAAACGCCAGCATGATGTCAAAAACGCGAGAGATGACGGTATCAATCCATCTGCCGTAAAAGCCCGCCAAGAGGCCCAAAATCGTGCCTGCCACGACGGAGCCGATGACCGAGAAGGTCCCGACCCACAAGGAAATGCGCGCACCGTAAACGACGCGGCTAAACACATCCCGCCCGTTGTAATCTGTTCCAAACCAATGCTCTTCGGACGGCGGCTTGTTTTTCATCACCAGCTCCCCCTCGTCATACGGGTACGGAGCAATCACTGGCGCAAAGACGGCAACTGCCACGAAAAACAGAATGATCGCCAGCCCCACCATCGCGAGCTTGTTTTTCCGCAAGGCTCTCCAAGCTTCCCGCCAAGGAGAGACAACTTCTTCCTCTTTTACTCTCAGGGATACCGTCTGTACTTGTGTCTCTGCCATGTCTCTTCGTCCCTCCCCTAGCGGTATTTAATGCGCGGATCGATATAGGCATACAGAAGGTCGACCAGGAGATTAATCAAGACGAAAATCGTAGCGATCACCAAAATGCCGGACTGGATCACCGGATAGTCGCGGTTGCCGATCGCTGTGAAAATGTAGCGGCCGACTCCTGGCCAGCCAAAAATCGTTTCGGTCAGCACCGCTCCGCCCAAAAGCAAGCCCGTTTGCAAACCGATCACCGTCAGCACGGGAATCATCGCGTTTTTCAGCGCGTGCTTGTACACGACCCAGAACTGCGCCAAGCCTTTTGCCCGAGCGGTCCGCACGTAATCGGCACGCATGACTTCCAGCATGCTCGAACGGGTAATCCGGGCGATAATCGCCATCGGAATCGTCCCCAAAGCCACGCCAGGCAGGATCAAATGCTTGATGACCTCCCACAACTGATCCCACTGTCCAGCCAAAATCGTGTCCAGTATATAGAACTGCGTAATGGCCTCTACAGGATTACGCGAATTGTCGCGACCAACGGATGGCAGCCATTTCAGTTCTTGCGCAAAGAACCACTGCTCCATCAACCCTAGCCAAAAAATTGGCATCGAAACACCGATCAAGGCGATCAGCATCGCACAGTAGTCAAACCAGGAGTTTTGCTTCCACGCAGACAAAATCCCTGCGTTCACTCCGATAATGACAGCGAAAAGCATGCTGACAATCGTCAGCTCGGTGGTGGCGGCCAAATACGGGCCGATTTCTTGCGTGATGCTTGCCCCGGAATGCAGGGAAACGCCCAAGTCGCCGGTAATAATCTGCTTCAAGTAGTCAAAATATTGAATGTACCACGGATTGTTCAAGCCTAAAACTTCCCGTAAATCTTCAATCGCTTTCGGACTTGCTTTCTCTCCCAATATGGTCAGAGCCGGATCACCTGGGATGGCACGAATGATGGAAAATACGACGATGGACATGCCCAGTAGAACGGGGATGAGCATAAGAATTCTTCGGATGCTGTAGGATAGCAATGCCATCTCCTCGCTTTCCTTACCAAAAAATAATGACTGCGTGCAAGAAAGAAAGGGTAAGAAGAGGGTCGCTCCTCTTACCCTGCTTGCTCATCGGATCAATCCAGTTTTACTTGAGGTCAACCTTCTCCAAGCTCTCGGAGCCTTTTGGATGCGGCTTGTAGTTGATGATGTTGGCCTTGGCAGCAAGCGCAGGCGTCGAGTGCGCCAGTGGCACCATCGGCACGTCCTTGAAGATGATTTCCTGAACTTGCAGGTACAGCTTCTCGCGTTCTTCCTTGGTCGTCGCAGACTGGGCAGCCATCAGCAACTTGTGCGCTTCTTCATTTGCCCAGCGCGTGCGGTTGTTTCCGCCGATGTTGTTTTTATCCAGCAAGGTCGCCAGGAAGTTGTCCGGGTCGCCGTTGTCGCCAGTCCAGCCCAGCATGAACATTTCCTGCTCGCCTGCTTTTGTTTTTTCCAGGTACGTCGCCCATTCCATGGTGACGATTTCCGCTTCTACGCCGATCTTTTTCAGGTCTTGCTGAATCGCCTCGGCAATTTTCACGCCATCCGGCATGTACGGACGAGCAACCGGCATCGCCCAGAACTTGATTTTGAAGCCGTTCGGGAAGCCTGCTTCTGTCAAAAGCTGCTTCGCCTTGTCAATGTTGAACTCGCGGTCTTGGATGTTGCTGTTGTGCCCCCAGATGGAAGGCGGCATCGGGTTCACAGCCGGTTGTCCCAGTCCTGCGAAGAAGGCGTCGATGATCGCCGGCTTGTTGACCGCATACGCGATCGCTTCACGAACTTTCGGGTTGTCCAGCGGCTTTTTCTCTACGTTAAAGCCGACAAAGCCGATGTTCATGGACGGGCGCAGGATCAGTTGCAGATCGCTGTTGCCTTTCACCGTTTCCGCGTCATCCGGGTTCAGACCGTCCATCATGTCGATCTCGCCGGAAGTGAGCGCTGTCAGACGAGCTGTATTTTCAGGAATGACCTTGAACACGAGCTTGTCGAGCTTAGGGAAACCAGCGTTCCAATAGTCCGGGTTTTTCTCCAGCGTAATGGTGTCGTTGCGCTTCCACTCTACGAACTTGAACGGTCCTGTTCCGACCGGTTTTTCGTTGAACTTCTCAGGGCCCATCTCCTGTACCGCTTTTGGCGATGCAATCGCGAAGCAGGACATGCCCAGGTTTTGAATGAACGGGGCGAGCGGGCGGTTCAGGGTGAATTTCACCGTTTGCGCGTCTACCGCTTCTACACTCTTGATGACGTGTGTTTCGTCGCCTTTGTAGCCGCCGAACATGTCGTTGTAGTATTCGAAGCCTTCCTTGTTATGCTGCGGATGGTTCTTGTCGCTCCAGCGCTCGAAGTTCCATTTTACCGCCTCGGCATTGAAATCCGTGCCGTCGTGGAACTTCACGCCGCTGCGCAGATGGAACGTGTACGTCAAACCATCCGGAGAGATTTCCCACTTTTCAGCAAGGGAAGGCACTACTTCTGTGCTTTCTTCCGCGTAGCCTACCAGCGTATCGAATATGTTTTCCGTCACCTTGAACGATTCGCCGTCGGTTTGCGCGATCGGGTCGAGGCCCACTGTGTCGCCGCCGCGGCCGACGATCAGTTGCTTGGGTCCCGTTTTTGCCGGCTCTGGTGCCGAAGTCGCCGGAGCTTCTGTTTTTGGCTGTTCTGCCGGCGCCTGTGTCGTCTGAGAACCGCTGCATCCGGCAAGCAACATAGCCAGCGCCAACAGGCTGGTCATGGCTGCGGAGAGAACTCTCTTCTTCATGAAAACATCCCCCTCTACTAAAGTGAAAACATGTTACTTGGATAGGTGGTCATTCATGTCGCTCCTGCCTCGCATCCCCCCTTTAACAAGGCAACCTTTTCAGCAGGCGGACATCCTACGTGCGGCTTACTGCTTGTACAGATGGCAAGCCACGAAGTGTCCGTCGCCCACATCCTGAAAAGCGGGACGAACAGAGCGGCATTCCTCTGTCACGTGCGGACAGCGCGTATGGAACGTACAGCCGCTGGGAGGATTCGCAGGACTTGGCACGTCGCCTTGCAAAATCACCCGCTCCCGCACAGCGTCGGGGTCCGGAGTCGGCACGGCAGACAGCAAAGCTTTTGTGTACGGATGAAGCGGATTCGTGTAAAGCTGGTTGCTCGTGGTCAGCTCCACGATCCGGCCGAGGTACATCACGCCCACCCGGTCGCTGATATGCCGCACGACACTCAGGTCGTGGGCGATAAACAAGTAGGTGAGGCCCATATCCCGCTGCAAATCTTGCATGAGGTTGAGCACTTGCGACTGAATCGACACGTCGAGCGCAGATACAGGCTCGTCGGCCACGATCAGCTTCGGATTGAGCATGAGCGCCCGGGCGATCCCGATCCGCTGGCGCTGCCCACCGCTGAACTGGTGCGGGTAACGCCTGGCGTGATAGCTGCTCAGCCCCACGACCTCGAGCATTTGCTGCACTTTTCGTTTGCGCTCGGCACTCGTTCCGATCCCGTGAACGATCAGTGGTTCTTCCAGAATCTTCTCAATATTGTGACGAGGATTCAGGGAAGCGAACGGGTCTTGGAAAACAATTTGCATATCGCGGCGCATTTTGCGCATCGCATCCGTTGAAAGCGCGGTTACATTCACACCGTCAAACGTGACTTCACCCGCAGTCGGCTCGATCAGCCGCAAGAGCGAGCGCCCGGTCGTCGACTTGCCACAGCCGCTCTCTCCGACCAGTCCCAGCGTTTCCCCGCGCTTAACCGTAAACGAAACATCGTCTACTGCTTTTACGACGCCTACTTCCCCGCCCAGGATGCCACCAGTGATGGGATAGTACTTTTTCAAGTTTTTTACGACGAGTAGTTCTTCTGTCAACGGGCATGCTCCTCTCGGGTTATTCGCTCAGCCAGCAGCGGGACAGGTGATTTTCCCCTACTGCTTTTAGCTGCGGCATTTCGCTGCGGCAAAGATCAGTCGCCTGATCGCACCGGGGCGCAAAGCGGCATCCGACCGTAAGCGAGCCGGGAATCGGCACATTCCCCGGGATGGAGTAGAGCCTCTCCTGCGACTCTTCCAGCTTGGGCAAGGAGTTGAGCAATCCTTTTGTGTACGGATGCTTGGGCTTTTTCAGGATCGTGCGAACGTCTCCCTCTTCGATGACGTTGCCCGCGTACATGACCACGACGCGGTGGCACATCTCCGCGACCACGCCCAAATCGTGCGTGATGAGCAAAATGGCCGTCTGCGCCTCCTGGTTGAGTTGGCGCATCAGATCGAGAATTTGCGCCTGAATGGTCACATCGAGCGCCGTCGTAGGCTCGTCCGCAATCAACAGCTCCGGATTGCAGGCCATCGCCATGGCGATCATGACGCGCTGCCGCATCCCGCCGGAAAGCTGGTGCGGGTATTCATCGACAATCGCTTCCGCTCGCGGAATCCCTACTTTTTTCAGCATGTCGATCGCGCGAGCCCGCGACTCTTTTTTACTGGCTTTCGTATGTAAGCGAACCGCTTCGCCGATCTGATTCCCGATCGTAAAAACAGGGTTCAGGGACGTCATCGGCTCTTGGAAAATCATCGCGATTTCATTTCCGCGTATGTCCCTCATCCGCTTTTCATCGGCTGTTACGAGGTCTTCCCCTTTGAACTTGATTTTTCCCCCGACGATTTTTCCAGGTGGATTGGGCACCAGCTTCATGACTGACAAGGAAGTAACGCTTTTCCCGCAGCCTGACTCGCCTACGATGCCGACTACTTCTCCTTTGTTAACCGTGATCGTCACGCCATCAACGGCAGGGATTTGGCCGCGGTCCGTGAAAAAGTGCGTCTGCAGGTTTTCGATTTGAAGGACAGGATCTGACACGTGGCTCACCTCTCTTACCGATATATTCAGTAGAAAAAGATCTATCAGTAGACATTATGCCATTAATACAATTTTTTGGCAACACAATAAATTCTAACTATTATATTTTTGCTGACTATATCGAATATTCCTCCTTCCTCCCCCAATTTCATTCAAAAATTTTCGCTTGCGGCACGGAGCGCAGGCGCCATCTGCGTTGCACAGTTTGCGGCAAATCGTTCCCCGCCCGCCTGACACGCAAAAAAGACCCGCTCTGACGGGTCTTTTGTCACTGAGGCTTTGTACACCCCTTCTTTTTGCGCGTAAACAAAATCTACGGCTCGAAAAAACTTCCTACCCAATCGACAAACATTTGCGCGCCATTTTTGATGCTGTCGCCCAATGTCAAGCCCACACGGCTCACGTAGTTGACCATTTTCTCCGGCCCTGCCGTCTGCACCTGCTTGCCCATCACTGCGATTTCCATCTGACCTTGATCGACTTTTTTGATGTAAAAGGTCTGCGCTTTTTCTTCGGGCACTCCGCTCACCTTGGAGATTCCCCGCTCCGCCGTTTGCAGACCAATCACCACGCCGACCAGCAAAATGATTAACAGACCTGTCAGCTTCACCGTCACGTTCATGCCCATCACCTCTTCGCAGGCTCTTCCGCTACTGTTTTGCCTACTTTTTCGGCCTGCAGGTAATAAGCGGCAAAGACATCGGCCAATGCCTCCGCCGTATTCAAGCTCTCCTGCAAGGTGTTCTCCGTGCCACCTATTTCCATTAACAGGCTTCCCGGAGAGATGGACTGATTATACTCGCCATGATCGGTTTTTGCCCCTTTTTCCATCACGCCGCGGGACAGCTCGGGATACATCTTTTCCATCAGCTCGTGCAGTTCGGTCGCGAACGCCTCGTTTTTCTCGTGGCTTTTGTTCCGCTTGCCAATGACGAACATGACGCGTGCGTACGTTTTTCCTTTGATCGTCACGGTCGTGCGATCACGCGGAGCCGTATCGCGGTGCAGGTCGAAGAAGTAGTGCAGCTCCCGATTTTTTTCGACAGCGGCTTTCACTACTTGCAACGATTGGGCGTACGACAGCGCGTAATCCATCTTTTTGTTCAGAAGCTGCTGGTAAATGTCGTCCTTGCTTACATCCGCACCGATTCCCCGCTCGTTCAGCGCCTCGCTCAGATGTTGGCTGACGAGGGAGATGTTTCGGGTCGGATGATCGACAGAAGTGCCGACCGGCTTTGTTTCACTAAACCACGATTCGCGGTTGTGCGAATTGTAGACGAAGACGACTTTTTTGCCGTTCGTCGTGGCTGGCTTTGCCACAGGAGCGGGCTTTTCCTCTGCGGGCTTTGCCGCCGCCTGCTCTTGCGGCTCCACGACGGGCACGAGCTGGGACGTATCTGCCACCTGCTTCGGATGGGCGGGATACTCGACGTAAAAGTCAGCGAGCGTAGCTCCTTTTCCCTGGACGACAAACCGCGCATCCTCCGTCGTCACCATCCCCGGCAGCTCTCTGCCGAGCAGGCTGCGCAAATCGCCTGGCTGAATATTGGTCGCCAGTTGAAAAAGAAAGCCCGTCACGCTATTGGACCTGGCATCGGACGAAGCCTGCACCGTAGCGGAGAGAGCCGGAATCTCCTGCCCCATCCAGTTCAAAATCGCCAGACTCGATATATGCGACGCCGCCTGCTGGATGGCGGAGGAGGTGATCGCGACGCGATTTCCTCCCAGCGACAACACACCCGTCATGACGAACAAAAACGCGGTTATGAATGAAAGAACTGCGAATTGGCGTTGGATTAGGGTCGCCATCTGTCTCACTCCTCTGGCTGTTGCGTGGACGAAGCGCGACGCTCTCTCTCACGCTTGTCTATGCTTTAGCCTATGAGCCTCATAGAGACGATAGAACCCTTTTCTAGCTGTTCTCTCACAATCTAGCGCTTTGCGCGCAAGCTCCTTGGCTAGTGCGTGTAGGCGGCGCTGTTGTCCCCGTCCACGGCCTGATGCAGCGAGCGGTTCAGCCCGGTTGCGATCACGTTGGCTACGCCTTCGATGAAGTCGTCCACCTCTTTTGGCGTGACGACCAAATCTTGTCCAAGCGGCCGGAGCACCTCGTGGATCAGTTGCCGCTTTTCCTCTTCCGGCAGCGAGCCTACCAGCCCCATAAACGTTTTGCGCGATTCCATGTCAGGCAAATCATCCTCGGTGTACGGCTCGCTACGCTCCGGCACCGTGCTCAGCGCCAGCTTGTTGAACGCCCGCTTGCTCTCCACCATGGACTGCCCAAAATGCCCCAGCAAATACGTAATCGCGTCATTGACGATCGTGGAGGCAAAAACGACGGTCGGCACGCCGACTGCGATCACCGGAATCCCGAGCGTCGCCTGGTCGATCGCCTTGCGCTTGTTCCCTACCCCGGATCCGGGATGAATGCCTGTGTCCGATATTTGGATCGTCGTATTGACGCGGTGCAGAGCGCGGGAGGCGAGAGCGTCGATGCAAATGACGAAGTCTGGCTTGCTTTTTTCCACGACGCCGAAAACAATTTCGCTCGTCTCAATCCCGGTAATGCCCAACACGCCCGGCGAGATGGCACTGACCTCGCGATAGCCTTCCCCGACCGTTTCCGGGGCCAGCTTGTACAGGTGGCGCGTAATCAGCAAGTTTTCCACCACCATCGGCCCGAGCGCGTCCGGGGTCACGTTCCAGTTGCCAAGCCCCACGATCAGCGCCTTTTGGTCTTTCGTGATTCCCATTTGCTCCAGAAAAGCGGCAAATTCCACAGCGAACCGCTTTGCGACTTGTTCTTCTATAGAAGTATCGTTTTCGCGCAGCTTGGGTACTTCTATCGTCAGGTAGCGTCCCGGCAGCTTGCCGATTTGCTTGCCTGCCTCTTCCGTCTGTACGTGCAGTCTCGTCACCTTGATATTCGGCTCCCGGTCGTCAGCTTGCAGCCAAATGCCTTCGATATTGCTTTCGTTTTGCTGCTGGGCCAGCTCATGCGCCTCTACGGCCAAATCGGTCCGAATCGAGTAGCCTGACAAATCAATGTTGTGCGCCATGTTCCATCGACTCCCTTCTCGATGAGAAAAACGGTCGTGACCGTTTTCTTCCTGCTACTAGGTTGCTTGAATCCTTTATTTTTATTCCGAATCCTTTCTTGCAAATGGTCTTTGCCCATGCTAGAATTACTTTGTTGTATGACTGTATGTCTATGGTCGTCTAAGGAGGTGACACACATGCCAAACATTAAATCCGCGATTAAACGCACCAAAACAATCGAAAAGCGTCGCGCACACCGTGCTTCTCAAAAGTCTGATCTGCGCACTTCGATCAAGAGCTTTGAGAAAGCTGTCGCCGCTTCTGATGTAGCATTGGCGAAATCCACTCTTCTGGTGGCTGTGAAAAAGCTGGACAAGGCCGCTTCGAAAGGTCTCATTCATAAAAACGCAGCAAACCGTCAAAAGTCTCGTTTGATGAAAAAGCTCAACGTTCTGAGCGCTCCTGTAGCGTAAGAGACCAACCGAAAAAACCCCGCGAACGTCACGTTCATGGGGTTTTTTTATGTTTGGCGCTAGCTCGTCGTTGCTTGCCGCTCGGCATGGGCCCGTGCCACAAACAGCTCCAGCGCAAGACGCTTGTCCACCTGGCCGGACTTCATGCGAAAATCTTCTTCTGCCAGAATCCCCAGCAGCCTTTTCAACGAATCCTCGGAAAAATGGCGCGCCTGCTCCATCGCTTTTTTCACGGCGTACGGATGCATTTTTATCATGCCTGCCATCTGCTGCTGCGAATAACCGCGCGGCGAGAGCTGCTTGACGTGCAGCAGCATGCGAAACTGTCTCGCCAACAGCGCAATCAGCTTGATTGGCTCCTCGCCTGTCTTCATGCAGTCGTACATCATCCGCAACGCCCTGTCCAACTTCCCTGACGCGACCTGCTCGATCAGCCCGAAAACATCCTGCTCCAGCGTCCGTGCGCCGAGCGTTTCGATCACCTCATCCGTAATGCTGGCCCCCGCTCCTACGTACAAAGCGAGCTTCTCCACTTCCTTGTCCAACAGTCGCAGCTCGTGGCCGACGCGCTCCACCAGCTTCATCGCCTGCGGGCGCCCGATCCGCGCCTGGTACTTGTCTGCCTGCCGCTCTACCCAGCCGTACAAATCCGCGTCCTTTAACAGCGGAAACGGAATGACCTTCGCTTTTTGCTGCAGCGTCTTGACGAGCTTTTTGCGCTCGTCCAGCTTTTCGGCTTCTGTATGTAAAATCAGCGTCGTGTACGGAGGCGGATTTTGCAAATAGGCAAGCAGCGCATCCGGATCGCTCTCCACTTTCGTCTGCGGCTTGCTCCCCGTCAAAAAATACGCGTGTTTGGCAATCACGAGGCGATGCTCTCCCAAAAACGGCAAAGTTTCCGCGTCTTGCAATATGTCCGCGAGTCCCGTCTCCGTACAATCGTAGACACTCATGTTGAGATCGCGAAACTGCGGGTCAATCATTTCGTTTTTGGCCAGCGACAAAAATTCTTCGGCTAAAAACGATTCCGGGCCGAAAAGCACGTACAGCGGCGAAAAGTGCTTTTGCCGGATTTCCCGAATGGCCGACAGGAGTGGCATGCGTTTTCTCTCCCTTTCCTTGCAACTTATCTGCGTCATTATAGCATTAGAAAACTTGACTTGCCCATCTTTTTGCCTGGTCAGCGACCAAAAAAACCGCTACCGATTGAACAGGTAGCGGTTTTTCCATCCGTTGGCACCTCTATGTAAACGTTTAGGGAAAAGCCCCGGGATTCCTCCTCCCCAAACGGTAAGCAGGGGGTGCTTGATAATGTACTTTACGCAAGAACCCCCTTAGTGGTGCCAGTCCACATTTGAAAAACACGTTTGCCCTGAAACAGGAAAAAAGCTGGATGATTATTCATCATTCTCTTGCTGGTTTTCCTGCTCCTTCTTTTTGTCTTGTTTGCTGTCTTTCTCCTCGTCTTCATCCCTGTCTGCTTTATCAGGCGCATGTTTGTTGTCATCTTCGTCCGTTTTCTCTTCCAGTCCGATCGGAAATGACGGCGGCTTATCCTCTGTCACTACAGGCTTTGGAGCAACTGCGGGCTTCGAAGCTGGCGGAGTCGTGTTTTGGGCAGGCGGCTTGACCGGTGGCTTTTGATCGGTTTGCGCAGGCGGCTTGGACGTTTTTTTCTTAGGCGGAGTTTCCTCGGACTTCTTCCCCACTTCCTTTTTATTCGATGGAGATGGATTAGTGCTTGGAGTAGGAGCTTCTGGTCCGTACACCACCGTTTTGTCCTCCACGACGGGGGCTGGAGCACTGTCTGTACCTTGGCTTAACGGATCTGGCTCCGGATGCTTCCCGTCGCCGCCTGTGAACAGCATGCCGATCAGCAGACAGGCTGCAACAGCCGTGCTGCCAAGTCCGGCGAGCCATACTTTCATTCGCTTCCATTTTTTCGATTCCGACAGCGAAGACGACTTGCGCTTAACTTCAAGAGTAGGCAAGGATTCCTCAATCGTTGCAGATTTCACAGCTACCGGCTTTGCTGCCGCTGATTCCAACTGTGGCAAAATCGAATCTACAATGCTGAATGAGGGTACGACAGGGGGCAACTGCTCTAGTTTTTGCGACACAGTTTTCAAACGGTTGTACATAAGTTGCAGGTCAGCATCTTTTTGAATAAGGGTGTACAGCACTTGCTGCTCTTGTTCGGACAAGTCCCCATCCAGATCCCTCTGCATGCATTCCCAAATCTCTTCGTTAGTCATCAACCGATTCCCCCTTTCTGGTAGTCGTACAACAGTTCTTGCAACTGTTGCCTAGCCCGAAACAAATACGACTTGACCGTGTTAAGCGGCAAATCCAACGCTTCCGCTATTTCCTGATAGGATAAATCCTCCAGGTAGCGGAGTACTACAACCATCCGGTACTGCTTGGGCAGCTTCCCGATGGCTTCCTGGATGTCATTTGACAGCCCGGTGAGAAGGATCTCATCTTCTACGTTGTTTCGATCAGGTATTATCAGCTCATGCTCGTCGATTGAGACCGTTTCCTTCTTCGCGCGAAATTTATCCATACAGACATTGCTGACAATGCGTTGCACCCAGGTGGAAAACTTTGCCTTTTCCTGATAGGTGTCCAACTTGCGATAAATGCGAATAAGCACTTCCTGAGCAGCATCGAGCGCGTCCTGTTCATTTCCCAGAATATAATAAGCGCTTCGGTAAACGGAGGTCTCAACGGATCGAAGCAGCTCGACAAGCGCATCATGATCCCCGGATTGCGCCAGCCTGATCAGTTCTGCTTCCTGCATAATCTCCTCTCCCCCCTACAGACGGGTCGCTCATGAAAAAGGTTGCAACCATATTATGTATCCAATTGTTGGGTATTCCAAGACAGTCCGGCAGGCGAGATAATCAACGTAATCGCACCGTGCCGATCTGTCCGGTAAATCGTGGTGCCGTATTTCCCCAAACGCTGCAGCACCTGGACGGCAGGATGTCCATACCGATTGTTCACCCCTGCCGAAATGACCGCTGCTTTGGGAGCCGTCGCCGCCAGCAGCTCCTCGGTACTGGAAGTATTGCTGCCGTGGTGGGCGACCTTCAATACATCTACGGGTGACAGGCCGTTTTGGACGAGCACTGCTTCTCCGCTTCGTTCGATGTCGCCTGTGAACAAAACCGTTTTGTTGTATGCGGTAAGCTGAAGAACGACGGAGGCGTCGTTGCCGCGGAGTGTCGTTTCTCCAGGATGAAGCCATTTCCATTCGATTTCCGGTCCATCTGACCATACCTGACCGGGAGTGCCAGTCGTGATCGGGACGCCTCTTTCGCGAAAAAGCTCGCGAATCTGTGCTTCCTTTGCTTCAGGCACTTGTCCGTTCACCAGTACCTCCCCGAAAGAAAAGCGGGGAACCAGCGCTTCCATTCCTCCAATGTGGTCCAGGTCGCCATGCGTCATGATGGCACGATCAATTTTTTCGATCCCACGCGCCATGAGAAACGGGAGAACGACGTCCTTGCCTACTTCAAAAGGGTCGCGCTTCTCCATCCACGGTTCCGCTGCCGGATGGCGCATTGTCCCACCTGCATCCATTAAGTATACCTTCTCGGTGCCAATTTCGACAACGATGGAATCCCCTTGCCCGACATCGAGGAAGGTAATCCGCACTTCATCGCTGCCTGCAAGCGGCTGGCGTGCCGCGACCAAAAGCCCGAGAAATAAGGCCAAACAAAGCGCAACGTCTTGTTTGCGGTGGTAGCCGCGATTCCATAAAATGGGCAGCATCCCGAGAAAACAGGCGTACAGAAGTAGCCACCACCACTTTGGATGCGGCCAGTAGGTAAATGGAATCACCTGTTGATCCAGCGCGTACAGCGGCTCGTGAATCCAGCCGAGCAGGCGGGTCGTAAGCCAGACAGGAACGGCCGCAAGCGCTGGATGGACGAGAGCAAGCACGATCGCGATGTAGCCGAGCGGCAGGACGAGCAAGGAAAGCACAGGTGTAGCCAGGAGGTTGACCAGCCAGGACAGCGGCGAAAACTGATGAAAGTGATAGATGAGAAACGGAAAAGAGACGAGTTGGGCGGAAAACGTGACCGCAACGAGCGTCCTGATCCAGACAGGTACCCGCTCAAACACGTGCAGGCTGTACGGGACAAACAGAATAAGCCCCAGCGTGACCGCAAAAGACAGTTGAAACCCGACATGCCACAACTGGAACGGATTTACCGCAAGCATGACCAGCAAGGCACCTGCCCAAACTTCTTTTCCATCCAGCCTTTTTCCTGCCACCTGGCAAACAAGCCCGACACCGCCCATCAAGCCGGAGCGGACAGCCGATGCGCTCGCCCCGACCAGCAGGACATATCCGACGAGCAAAGAAACAGTCGCAAAAAGCCCCCACCTGCGGCTTACTCCCAGCCTGTCCAGACACCACATGAACATCGAGGTGACCAGCGTCACATGCAAGCCGGAAATCGCGAGAACGTGGCTGAGTCCCAAATTGGCGTACATCGATTCCAGCTCAGGCGTCACGTCTTGGCCAAGCCCCAGCAGCAATGACTTCATATAACCGGCTGTTTCCCGATCGGCAAACAAGCTTTCGATCCGCTCGGCCCCCGCCTTTTGCCACTCCTGAAAACTCCCTTGAATGCTCGCTGCCGCCTCTACCCTCGCGTCCCGGAAGGCTGTCTCCGCCACGACGTGTACCCCTTGCCAGTGCAGGTAGCGCGCATAGTCAAAGGCGTGCGGGTTGCGCGCTCCTTGCGGCAGTCCGAGCTGGGCAAGTGCCACAAGCTCGCTGCCTGTGCGCCACTTCTCGACTGCTGCCGCTTCCTCCGCTGCACTCAATTTGACGCGCAGAGCGATCGTTTCGTTTAGGCCAAGCTCTTGCCAGCTTTCGCCCTCTTCGCGCCACTGGCCCACATCCGCAAAGAAGCGGGCGACATCGCCGTCCCGTTTGACGCCAGAAGCGATTTCTCCGCGCACCCATACGGTTCGCTCCTGTGCCGCCAACGGTTTCATTTCCGACTGCTGGAGAATCTCGTACCCATAATAATAGAGACCTGCTAGAATAGAGAGGAAGGAGTAAACAGCGAGGCGGCCTCGATAGGCGCGCGGAACAAACGCAGCCGCTGCCGCCCACGCCCCGGCCGCTCCGAGCAGCCAGACGGGATGCGCATACGCCGACAGGAGCAAGCCGCTCATCACGGCCAAGCTCGCATTCCAAAGTGACATCGTCTCCCCCTCCGTCCATTTGTCGAACTGTTCTTTTCCTGCGGAGAGTATATCCCCTGACAGGCGGACAAAAATAGAAGAGACGAGGGTCCTTTTTCCCCCTGGCTGTGCAACCGTTTTGCGCACAGGACCGGGCATCCAGAAGAGATTGCGCCAACTTGCGATACGTGATAGAGTTAGCAGGAGCAATCCAGTGAGAGGAAGAGTCATTTCATATGTGTGGAATCGTAACACTCTACAACAAGCGGCAAATGCCAGTTAGACAAGAAGCGATCAGCGCGATGACTGGTGTCATCCTGCACCGTGGTCCAGATGACGATGGTTTTCATCTCGAAGACAACATCGCCCTGGGCTTTCGTCGTTTAAGCATCATCGACGTGGAAGGCGGGCATCAACCGCTGTTTAACGAAACGCGTGACATCTGGATTATTGGCAACGGAGAAATTTACAACTACAAGGAATTGCAGCAATGGTTAAAGGACGCCGGTCACGTATTCCATACCGATTCTGATATTGAAACCATCCTTCACCTCTATGAAGAGGTAGGGACGGACGCGCCCAAGCACTTGCGCGGGATGTTCGGCTTTACCATTTACGACTCGCGCAAAAAACGGCTGTTTGGCGCGCGCGACCATTTTGGGATCAAGCCGCTCTACTATGTGGAAACGAATGATTCCATCGGCGTCGCCAGCGAGATCAAAAGCCTGCTGGAGCTACCCGGCTTTACGCGCGAGGTGAACCACAACGGCTTTTACCACTATTTGACTTTCCAATACGTTCCTGATCCCGAAACGATGTATCAGGGCATATACCGCATCCCGCCAGCCCACTCGTTCATCATCGAGAACGACCAGATCAAGCTGGAGCGTTACTGGGACGTGGAGTTCAAGCCAGACGAGAGCAAGCCGTTCTCGTACTTCGTGGAAGGGACTCGCAGCGTGATGCTGGAATCCATCGACAAGCACCGGATCAGCGAGGTTCCGCGCGGCGCTTTCCTTTCCAGCGGCGTCGACTCCAGCAGCATCGTCGCCATGCTGCGCACCTTTGAGCCTGTGAAAACTTTTTCCGTCGGCTCGGACATTCCTGGTTACAGCGAGCTGGACTTCGCGAAGCGGACGGCTGCCTTTTTGGGCACCGAGCACTTCGAGCGGGTCGTCAACGCCCAGCAGTACATGGATGAACTGCCACGCCTCATCTGGCACCAGGACGAACCGGTAGCGGACCCTTCCGCCATCCTGCTCTACTTCGTCGCGCAAATGGCGAGCGAGCACGTCACCGTCGTCTTGTCCGGCGAAGGCGCCGATGAGTTTTTCGGCGGGTACAACATTTACCGGGAGCCTAGCTCGCTCAAGATGTTTTCCGGCATGCCTGGCTGGATGCGCCAGTCGATCGGTTACATGGCACAGCGCCTGCCCGATCAGGTAAAAGGGAAAAACTTCCTCATCCGCGGCTCGAAGACGGTGGAACAGCGCTTTTTCGGCAACGCCCTGATCTTCAGCGAAGAGATGAAAAGACGCGTCGTGATGGACGACATCGCCCGTTCCGAATCGTACGTCTCGCCGTTTACGATCACAGAAGAGATTTACAAGCGCGCTTCCCAGTACGATGACGTGACCAAGATGCAGTATTTGGACATTCACACCTGGCTGCGCGGAAACATTTTGATGAAAGCCGACAAAATGACGATGGCAAACTCATTGGAGCTGCGCGTTCCTTTCATCGACCTGAAAGTGTTCGAGTTCGCCGCTACCATTCCGACGAAGTACAAGATCGCCAACGGCACGACCAAGCACGTGCTGCGCGAAGCGATGAAAGACTTCCTGCCGCCGGAAATCAAGTCGAAGAAGAAGCTTGGCTTCCCGGTTCCGACTCGCCATTGGCTGAAAAACGAATTTTACAAATGGGCAAAAGAGATCATTTTCGAATCGAAGGTAGACAATTTGATTAATAAGGCCTACGTGCTCTACATGCTCGACGAACACCGTGAAGGAAATGCCGACTATAGTCGCAAAATCTGGACGATCCTCGTTTTCATGCTGTGGCACCAAATCTTTATCGAGCAAAAATATACGTTCGATCCGTACGTCAGCCCGAATGTGGACATTCGCCGCAAAAAAAATTCGCTGCAGCACATCGGCTAAAAGCCAGCGGCGTGCAGACGCAAAAATATTTGCAGACCCTCTCTTACTTTTCGTAGATTGTGACTAGAGAATGCTTTCGCTCTATTCCACAAGCACACGCGAGGTAAGGGAGGGTCTTTTGCTATGCTGTTGGATTGGTGGGAACGTCATCGACGCCTGGTCCTGATCGTGGCGGCGACCTTGTTTGTGGCCGTCAGCTTTTGGCTCTACCAGGGGGAGCAGCGGGCAGAGACCGTCGGTGTACCGCTCGTTTCCTCTGCCTATGCGGAAAGGGAGCGCGTCGGGCAGCCGGAAACTGCCCTACAGAAACGGGAGCCTGTCCTTGACCAACCATCTGATGCGCACGCCCGCAGCGAAGCGGAAGCCGCAGTCGAACGAAAGCCCGCCCCTCCGCCTCTCTACGTCGACGTAAAAGGCAAGGTGAAACAGCCGGGACTGTACCGCTTCACGCCGGGCATGCGCGTAGCGGACGCGATCGAACAGGCTGGCGGCGCCCTGCCCGAAGCGGACCTCGATCAAATCAATCTGGCTGAGCCGTTGGCAGATGGGACTGCGCTTTTGGTTCCGGCAAAAGGCAGCGCGACTGGCGGGCCTGGATCGGCAGTTGGCGCGCCTCCCCTTTCGCCAGTGCCCGCGAGCGTGACCCGTGCTGCGGGGACTGGCGGCGCTGTGCCAAAAGCCAAGCTGCTCAATCTCAACACAGCGACCGTCGAGGAACTGACGAGCTTGCCAGGAATCGGGGAGGCGCGGGCAAAAGCGATTTTGGACTACCGTTCGCAAGTCGGCCGCTTCCGTTCCGCCGACGAATTGAAAAAGGTTTCTGGGATCGGGGCAAAGATGTTCGAGCGGATCAAAGACCAAATCGTTGCGCAATAAAGCACTGTCCGGTCATGATTGCCGATCTTCTCACATAGAATGGGGAAAGAATATCGGAGGGAGGTATGCCCATGGATAAAATCGGGTTCATTGGTACGGGCAGCATGGGCAGTATCTTGATTGAAGCATTGCTGTCCGCCAAAGCGCTGTCTCCCAGCCAGATCATCATCAGCAACCGCACGATCGAAAAAGCCGAACAGCTCGCTAAGCGGCTTGGCGGGCTGGCGGTCGCCCATAGCAATGTGGATTTGGCCAGAGAAGCCGACATGATCCTGCTGTGCGTCAAGCCGCTGGAGTACAGCGTGCTGCTCGAGCAACTCGCCCCTGTCCTGACGGCGGAACAGCTTATCGTCACGATCACCAGTCCGATCAAGCTGGAGCATCTTGAGTCAAAAGTACCTTGCGCCATCGCCCGGGTCGTTCCGAGCATTACCAACGCGGCGCAGAGCGGCGTGAGCCTGTGCGAATTCGGTGCGCGCGTCGACGAAGAGCAGCGCCATTATATTCGCAACCTGTTTGCCCACATCAGCACGCCTGTCGAGATCACCGCGCCTTTCTTGCGAATCACTTCCGACATCGCCAGTTGCGGCCCTGCCTTTTTGAGCTATATTTTGCAGCAGATGATTCAGGATGCCGTCGAAGAGACAGGCATCTCGACAGAAGCCGCTACTTATTTGACCTCGCAGATGCTGATCGGGGTGGCCGATCTGTTGCGCGAAGAAAAATTCACGCTCCCTTCCTTGCAGCAGCGCGTCTGCGTCCCCGGAGGAATCACCGGCGAAGGGCTGATTCCTTTGCAAAGCAAGCTGCCCGGCATTTTTGCAGAGGTATTCCGGCGCACGCGCGCGAAGTTCGCCAAGGATCAGGAACTGCTCGACCGTTATTTGAACGAACAGCCGCAGTAGCTGCGAGAGCGTGGGTTGCTTGCAGTTGCGAGCCTTGCAGAGCGACGACAAGCACGCTGTCAGTATCAGAAAACTGGCAGTACGAAAAAAGGAGCGGAAACCTGTTATTCAAACAGGCTCCACTCCTTTTTCCTTTCACCTCTCACCCGCTTGCCATCACGAGAGGATGACAAGCCGACGGTGAGCGATAGACGCTTTTCGTGCGACTAGCGAGTCGTTTATCTGGCCCGCCTTCTGGATCGTGCGTCTAATCCGACTAACGAACCACAATATTAACCAGCTTGCCAGGCACGGCGATGATTTTGACGATTGTCTTGCCTTCGATCAGTTCCTTAATCAGCTCGTTGCCGAGTGCCAGCTCCTCGATTTGTTCCTTGGTCGAGTCGGAGGCAATGAGCATTTTTTCCTTGTTTTTGCCGTTGATCTGGATGACGATTTCCACTTCGTCCTCGACCAGCTTCGACTCGTCGTAGGTTGGCCATGGCTCGTAAGCGATTGTATCGTTGTGGCCGAGTTTCTCCCACAGTTCCTCACCCAAGTGCGGGGCGATCGGGGACAGCATTTTCACGAAGTCTTCCATGTATTTTTTCGGCAGGACGTCTGCTTTGTACGCTTCGTTGACGAATACCATCAACTGGGAGATCCCTGTATTGAAGCGCAGGCCCTCGTAGTCTTCCGTCACTTTTTTCACGGTTTGATGGTAGACGCGCTCCATGCTGGTCGGTTTGTTCGTATCGACGATTTTCGGGTTCAGCTCGCCGTTGTCTTGAACGAACAGGCGGTACACGCGGTCCAGGAAGCGGCGCGCGCCATCTAGACCTTTTGTCGACCAGGCGATGGATGCATCCAGCGGCCCCATGAACATTTCGTACAGGCGGAGCGTGTCGGCACCATGGCTGTTGACGATATCGTCCGGGTTGACGACGTTGCCTTTGGACTTGCTCATTTTTTCGTTGTTTTCACCGAGGATCATGCCTTGGTTAAACAGCTTCTGGAATGGCTCCTTGGTTGGCACGACGCCGATGTCGTACAGGAATTTGTGCCAGAAGCGGGAGTAGAGCAAGTGCAATACAGCGTGCTCTGCACCGCCGATGTAGATGTCGACTGGCAGCCATTGTTTCAGCTTTTCCGGATCGGCCAAAGCTTTGTCGTTGTGCGGGTCGATAAAGCGCAGGAAGTACCAGCAACTGCCCGCCCATTGCGGCATGGTGTTCGTCTCGCGGCGCGCTTTCTTGCCGGTTTCCGGATCGACGGTGTTCAGCCAGTCGGTGATGTTGGCGAGCGGCGATTCGCCTGTGCCGGACGGCTTGATTTCTTTTGTTTTAGGCAGCATGATCGGCAATTCGGATTCTGGCACAGTTTTCATTGTACCGTCTTCCAGATGCAGGATTGGAATTGGCTCGCCCCAGTAGCGTTGACGGCTGAACAGCCAGTCGCGCAGACGGTAGGTCACTTTGCGGCTGCCTTTGCCTTCTTTCTCCAGCCATTCGATCATTTTGTTGATCGCCTGTTCTTTGTTCAGGCCATCGAGCATGCCGGAGTTGATGTGTTCTCCGTCGCCTGTGTACGCTTCCTTGGAAATGTCTCCGCCTGCGATGACCGCTTTGATTGGCAGATCAAACGTCTTGGCGAACTCGTAGTCGCGCTCATCGTGCGCCGGTACAGCCATGATCGAGCCTGTTCCGTAGCTAATCAGCACGTAATCGGCAATCCAGATCGGCAGACGTTCGCCGTTAACCGGGTTGATCGCATAGGCGCCTGTGAATACCCCTGTCTTTTCTTTCGCCAGGTCGGTACGCTCCAGATCGCTTTTGTGCTTCGTCTGCTCCAGGTAAGCTTCTACCGCTGCTCTCTGCTCTGGCGTCGTAATCTGTTCCACCAGCTTGTGCTCGGGAGCGAGTACCGTGTAGGTGGCGCCGTAGAGCGTATCCGGGCGGGTCGTGAAGACAGTAAAGGTCTGGTCGTGTCCCTCAATGGCAAACGTAACCTCTGCCCCTTCGGAACGGCCGATCCAGTTGCGCTGCATTTCCTTGATGCTCTCCGGCCAGTCCAGCTCTTCCAGGTCTTCGAGCAGTCTTTCCGCATACGCGGTAATTTTCAATACCCATTGTTTCATCGGGCGGCGTTCGACCGGATGGCCGCCGCGCTCGCTTTTGCCGTCAATGACTTCTTCGTTGGCCAGAACGGTTCCCAGCGCCGGGCACCAGTTCACGGCTACTTCGTCAACGTAGGCCAGGCCGTGCTCATACAGCTTCGTAAAAATCCACTGGGTCCATTTGTAGTAGTGCGGATCGGTCGTGTTGATCTCTCTGTCCCAGTCGTAGGAGAAGCCGAGCGACTTGATTTGGCGGCGGAACGTGTTGATGTTTTTTTCTGTGAACTCCGCAGGGTCATTCCCCGTATCGAGCGCGTACTGCTCGGCTGGCAAGCCAAACGCATCCCAGCCCATTGGATGGAGCACGTTGTAGCCTTGCATCCGCTTCATGCGGGACAAAATATCGGTAGCCGTATAGCCTTCCGGGTGTCCGACGTGCAGCCCGGCACCAGATGGATACGGGAACATATCGAGTGCGTAAAACTTTTTCTTGTTCGGGTCCTCAGAAGTTTTGAAGGTCTTGTTTTGCTCCCAGTATTGTTGCCACTTTTTTTCAACATCACGATGACTGAAAACCATGGTAGAGCACTCCCATCTTGAAATAGGTAAAAAATGAAAACTCGGCTACACCGAGCCATTGGCGTAGCCTTCGTTGCACTTATACCGGATAAGAATCTGTACATTCCGGTCCAGTATAAAGAAAACCCCACGTCCCCAGTCGTTCTACGAAAGGGACGAGAGGTTTGTTTATATTCCCGCGGTACCACCCAGATTGGCGAATGAAAAAGCATTCACCCACTTGAAATCCGTAACGGGGATGAGCCGCCTGCCCTTACGCAACCATGTACACATGGCCTTCGGGGCAAGTGCTGGGAGGCGAGTTCAGATAGTCCCGGGTTGACTTGCACCTGCCGTCAACTCTCTGTATGCGCGGGGCATATTCCTACTATTCCTCTTAAACGCGTCGAAATTTGTAGTTATAACGCCATTATAGTCAATATAAACCAACCGTGTCAAACCCTACGGCTTGCGAGCGGCAAAAAATAAGCGTTCGCTCGCTTCCTGCGGCGGCAAATCCGAATAGTCTGCCGTAATGACGATGTCCGTGAAGCCCGCGTCGGCCAGCCAGCGCATCAGTTGGACCGGCTGGTAGGCTCTTTGCCAATGCTCCTCCTCCAGCCGCTCGTACAAGCCGTTTGGCTGGCGGACGAAAAAGGTGAGCTGGTGCTCTACCTCCAGGCGCAGCGGATCGCAAAAACATTGCCAAATGTACGAAACCTCATCGTCGACGTAGGTGAATGTCTCGTCGCCGAAAATATGCAGCATTTTGTACGGGCTGTGCACATCGAACAAAAAGCTTCCCCCGGGAGCAAGGTGAGCGAAGACGCGCCGAAACGTCTCCTGCACGTCCGCTTCTTCTGTCAGGTAGCTGAGAGAGTCGCACAAGGAAATGACCGCGTCCGCCTCCGGCAAGGAAAGCTCGCGCATATCCTGCTCGACCCACGCCACCTCTACTTGCTCCTGCCGCATTTTGTCGTAGGCAATCGCCAGCATCTCGGCGGACAGATCGACGCCCGTGACCCGATAGCCGCGCTTGGCCAGCGGAATCGCAATCGATCCCGTCCCGCAGCCCAGATCAATGACTCGTTTTGGGGCCTCTCCCTTTTGCCAGGTGCGCTCGACCCAGTCCAGCCATTGATCGTAGGGGGTGTCCGCCATCAGCCTGTCGTAAACTGCGGCCATGTGTGCGTACGCCATCCGTTTTTACCCTTGCGCAGCGAAGGACACTTCTTCTGCATCCTTCCAAAGTCGCTCCAGATTGTAAAACTCGCGATCTTCGCGGTGGAAGACGTGAATCACGATATCGCCGAGGTCGACGAGCACCCAGCGTCCCTCATCCGCGCCTTCAATGCCGCGAACGTCAAAACCGTTTTTGTGGGCTTGATCGCGAATTTCGCGCACGATCGCCTGCACCTGACGCTCGTTGTTTCCGTGGCAGATCATGAAGTAGTCTGCAATCACCGAAAGCTTGCTGATGTCCAGCACCTTCAGATTTTCTGCCTTTTTGTCTTCTGCTGCCTTCACTACCAAGCGAGCCAACTCTTCTACTGTTTTAACCATCAAAACCCTCCTTCTTTCCCTTTGCGGGATACCAGATCGTTATAAGCGGTAAGCGTCAGCGGATAGACCGTCTTCTGCTTTTCTATCAAAAACTGGATCGTGCCTCCCAAAGCGAGAGCCAGGGCGGCATCAATGTCTTTCTCGGCCAGCGTGCGAATCTGCTCCACGCCAGGAAAATTCCGGTTCGGTTCTATATAGTCTGCCACACAAACCACTTTTTCTAACAGGGACATCCCGGCTCGCCCTGTCGTATGGTAGCGAACGGCTTGCAAAATATCCGGGTCCGTCACTCCCAGGTCGTTCTGAATGACGATTGCCCCGGCAAAAGCGTGCCACAGCTCTTTTTCCCCTTCCAACAGCTCTGTCGGCATATCGTGGCGAACGAGAATTTCGAACATTTTCTCCACGGGCCAGCATTTGCAGTAGTCGTGCAAAAGTCCGGCAAGCTCGGCTTTGTCAGGGTCAGCGCCGTATCGCTGTGCAAGCTCGCGGGCAGACTGGGCGACCCCCAAAGTATGCTTGTAGCGCTTCTCGTGCATTTGCGCCCGGATGCGCGCAAGCAGTTCCTCCCGATTAGACAAGAGTTTCATAGAATCGGTTCTCCTTTATATAACGCTCCACAGCATCAGGTACCAGATAGCGGATGCTTTTGCCCGCCGCCGCCTTTTCCCGGATTAACGTGGAAGAGATGTCCCAGACCGGCATCTCCACGAAGGTGACGTACTCGCACGCCTCCCGCTCCAACTCCGTGCCCGGTCGCGCCAGACCTATAAAGCGTACCATGCGGATCAACTGTTGGAACTGGTACCATTTGGGCAAGATTTTTACCATGTCTCCCCCAATAATAAAAGAAAACTGACAATCAGGAAACTGCTGCGTGAGCAGAACCATCGTATCGTACGTGTAAGAGGGGCCTTTTCGGGCCAGTTCGATATCCGTCACGCGAAACGACTCGTGATCGGCTATGGCGAGCTGAACCATTTGCAGGCGATGATGCGCCTCTGTCAGCCCCTCCCTGCTCTTGTGCGGCGGAATGTGCGATGGCATAAACCAGACCTCGTCAAGTCCAGCCTGCTCTCTGGCCTGTTCAGCCGCCAGCAAGTGGCCGCAATGGATGGGATCAAACGTGCCGCCCATGATCCCGACTTTTTTTCGTGCGTCCTTCATGGTGTTCGATCACTTACGGCAGCTTGATCGTCTTGTGCTCCCGGGACTCTTTGTACAAGACAACCGTATGGCCAATCAGTTGCACCAGCTCGGCACCCGCACCTGCTGCCAGTTCTTCTGCTACTTCATGCTTGTCGTCGCTGTTGTTTTGCAAAATCGCGACTTTAATCAGCTCGCGCACTTCCAGCGCTTCCTTGATCTGGGTAATCATATTTTCGTTAACGCCGCCTTTTCCTACCTGGAAAATCGGGGTGAGATGATGAGCTTCTGCGCGCAAAAAGCGCTTTTGCTTGCCGGTCAACATCGGCATGCCTCCTTTAGTTCCTGCAATCATGTTCGATCAGGTTGTTTTCGTCAGTTGCTGCAAGACGACTTCGCGCATGACTTCCGTCGGTGCGTCGGTTCCCGTCCACAGCTCAAAAGCAAGGGCGCCCTGGTTCACAAACATGCCGACGCCGGAGTGAACAGTCGCGCCGATCGCCTGCGCTTCGCGGAGCAGTCTTGTCTCCAGCGGGTTGTAAATCAGGTCGCTGACAATCAGCCCGGAGTGAAGCCAGTCTGCTGGCACCGGGGTGTCCTGCACGTTTGGCAGCATTCCGATGGACGTCGTATTAATCAAAAGCGAAGAGTCCGCGATCGCGTCTTTGCCTTCGCCCTGCTCGACGATTCGCGTCGGAACGATCGTGCCTACATGCTCGGCCAGCATGGCGGCTCTTTCCCGCGAGCGATTGATGATGCGGATTTCCTTTACGCCTTTTTCGGCGAGCGTAAACGCAACGGCACGGGCAGCACCGCCCGCGCCCATCATGGTGACAATTTGCTTGTCCAGCACGATTCCCGTCTCTTCCACAAGGGAGCGGACGTAGCCCATGCCATCTGTATTGTAGCCGATCAGCCTGCCATCTTTGCTCACCACGGTATTGACGGCGCCGATTCGCTTCGCCAGCGGATCAATTTCATCGAGCATCGGCATGATCGCGACCTTGTGCGGGATCGTGACGTTAATTCCGCGAAGGCCCAATGCGCGAATCCCCGCTACCGCGTCCTCCAGCGCTTCCGGTTCGACGTCGAAAGCCGAGTAGGCAAAGTCGAGTCCGGTCTCAGCAAAAGCAGCATTGTGCATCATCGGAGACTGCGAATGGGATACCGGATGTCCAAACAGGCCGACCAACTGTGTTTTGCTTGTAATCATGGAGCTTTTCCTCCCCCGTAGCTTCTCTCTCTAGCATATGGCGCAAAGCAAAAGACGCCATCATGCGCGTCGCTGGCAAAAGGCTAGATCAAACCTCTGCGCATGCCCACGCTTACCCCTTTTGGCGCGTGAACGACGACGTTCGCTTCGTACTTGCCTTGAATCGTCACCCAGCCCAAGCCGGAAATGACGATATCCGTAGGGATTTGCGACTGCTTGACCTTGAACGAATGCTTCACAAACGGCGGCAATGCTTTGGCCGCTTCCTCCCCGGTAGGGGGCACGAGCAATGTGCCGTGATGCTTTTGCAGCACCTCGTCCGCCTTTTCCAGCTTCGTGCGGTGAATGTACAGGTCGTTGTCGACATAGACGACAAACGGCTGCTTCGGTCCGCGTACAAAGTCAATGCGGGCAAGTCCGCCCAGGAACAAGGTTTGCCCATCTTCAAGCTGGTACACCTTGGAGTTGATCCGGCTTTTCGGCGTGATTTTCCTCAGATCGGATGGAGAAATCATGTGCCCGATCTGATCGCGGTTGATAATGCCCGGCGTATCGAAAATGGAGCGTCCGTCTTCCAGCGGGATTTCGATTTTGTCCAGGGTCGTGCCTGGAAACGGCGAGGTCGTAATCGTAAGCTCTGCCGCTCCGTAGTCGTGCAGGATGCGGTTAATCATCGTCGACTTGCCGACATTGGTCACGCCGACGATGTACACATCGCGTCCTTTGCGCAGTTCCCCGATCCGGTTGAGCAACTCGTCGATATGCTGCCCTTTTTGCGCACTGATGAGCACGATGTCTTCCGGGCGCAGGCCGCGTTCCTTCGCTTCGTGCTGCATCCAGTTGCGTACACGGTTCAGGTTGATGTTTCTCGGCAAAAGGTCCACCTTGTTGCCGACGAGCAAAATCGGGTTGTTGCCGACGAAGCGCGGCAAGCCTCTGAGCCAGGAGCCCTGGAAGTCGAAAATATCGACGACCATGACGACCAGAGACTGTGTCGAGCCGATGCCGTCCAAAATTTTCAGGAAGTCGTCATCGCCCATCGCCACTGGCGCGACTTCGTTGTAGTGCTTGATGCGATAGCAGCGCTGGCAGATCACCACTTTGCGGCCCAGCGCCGATTCAGGCGCATAGCCGGGCTTTTTCGCATCCTCGGTCTGAAGCGCAATACCACAGCCGGCACAAGTGCCGATTGTTTGTTCCGTCATGCTTTTCTCCTCCACGAAACCATTCCTTTCCTTTCCATCCAGCTCAAAGCCACGCGCTCCATCTGACGGTTAAAGCGCGTCCAGAAACCGTCCGTCTGGGCCACAGGCACGACCAGGATCGTATGAAACCCCAGCCGATTTCCTCCCAGCACATCGGTAAACAATTGATCGCCGATCACGACCGTCTCGGCAATCGTCACATTCATTTGCCGAACCGCCTGCAAAAAGGCACGGTTTGTCGGCTTTCTCGCCGCACAAATAAAACCGAGATCGAGCGGTGCACAGAAGCGCTGGACGCGCTCCTTGTTGTTGTTGGACACGACCGTGACCTGGATGCCTGCATCGTGCAAGCGACCGAGCCAGCTTATTACTTCCGGGGTAGCTTCTGGCCTGTCCCATTCTACAAGGGTGTTGTCCAAATCTGTAATCACCGCGCGGATTTTATTTCGTTTCAATTGATCTATATCAATGTGATGGATAGACTCCACGAACTGACTGGGCATCAGCTTGTTTAAAAACACGGGGCACCTCCATATGATGTGCAGCCATCAACCGCGATTTCGGCACCTACTATACCATAATCGACCACCCTGTTGCAAAAGAAAAACATTAGCTGCCGCTTGCCGTGGACAACGGCTTTGTGCCATAATGGAAACACTAAGAAAACTACTTTTGTTTATCCGGTTTTCAACCGGTGGTTAGGCAGGGGGTCGATGGCGATGAAAGACCGGATCATGAAAGGTTTTATTGATGAGATCAGAGACAAGGGCATGAAGTTTTCCATGGACGACCTGGCTCGCAGGCTCGGCATCAGCAAGCGGACGCTCTACGAGCACTTTTCCTCGAAGGTGGAGATTCTCGAGGCGATCATCTCCCAAACGTTTGCCGAGGCCGATGAAAAAACAAAGCAAATTCTCGACGACGACAGTCTTTCCCTGATCGAAAAAATCAAAGGCGTCATGATGGTTTTGCCGTCACACTACGAGTTTTACGATTTGCGCATTCTCGAACAGATGAAGCGCTACTACCCGGAGCAATGGGCCTTGGTCGACTCCGCGCTCTCGGATGACTGGCAGACGCTGCGCGGACTGATCGAGCAAGGAATCAAGGAAGGGCTGATCGTCAACATGAATGTCACGCTGATGATGAAGCTGATCGTGGACGCGGTCAAATCGACGCTCGACCAGCGTTTCTACATGCAAAACCAGATTACCGTATCGGAAGCTTTGGCCGCGATTGTAGACGTTCTGTTGTACGGACTCGTGCCCGTGGATAAAAGGTGACCCCTTTTATTCCCTTTTTTGCGAAAACTAATAAAACAAAAATAGTTTTTTGAGTTAGATGGGATGAGGTGTTGATGATGTCTTTTTTCACGCAAATGACAAAGCCGCAACGTACCGGTTTGCTTTTTGTGATTCTGATTTTGTTTATCGACATGCTGCTTTACAGCCTGTTGATCCCGATCGTTCCTTATTTTTCCGAGACGCTGCAGCCTTCCTCGACGATGATGGGCGTCCTGTTCAGCAGCTATGCGGTCGCGATGTTGCTCGCCACGCCGATCTTCGGGCCGATCTCTGACCGCTTGGGCAGACGGACAGTGCTGCTCGTCGGCTTGGTCGGGCTTGCCGCTTCGACGCTGCTATTCGCTTTTTCCGAAACGATGGCCTTGCTGATTACAGCCCGCTTCGTGCAAGGGATTGCGGCGGCTGCGACGTGGCCACGGCGCTCGCCCTGCTCGCCGACCTGTTCCCGCCGAAAATGCGCGGAGCGGTCATGGGCACCGCGCTGACGGCCATCTCTACAGGCACCTTGCTCGGCGCGCCGATTGGCGGCTGGCTGTTTGAAATTAGCGATCACCGGACGCCGTTTCTCGCGGCTGCGGCCTTTACGGTCATCAACATCGTCTTGGTGTATTTGTTCCTCAAGGAAGAAACGGCGCGCACAGCGAGCGAAAAGCTTTTGGTCGGCAAATTTTTGCGCAATCCGCAAGTCGTCTTCATCGCCGGGATCGTCCTGCTCGCGGAAGTGTCGCTCTGCCTGCTGGAGCCGACACTGCCCGTCTTTTTGACGCAGAAGCTCAGCATTACGCCGACCGTGATCGGGCTGTTGTTTGGCGCGATGACGCTGGCATACGGATTGATTGCCCCCGTGGCAGGCTCGCTGTCCGGCCGGTTTAACCCGTACAAACTGATGTTTGCCGGGGTCGTTGCACTCGCTGTCTTCATGCCTTTCCTGGTCTGGGCCGACTCGCTGTGGCAAGCCGGAATCGCGATGGCGCTCGTCGGCGCGAGCGTCGGCTTCACGCTGTCCCCTACTCTCCCGACACTCGGGGGGATCATCGACCAAGGGGGAAGCGGCGCTTACGGAACAGCCTACTCGCTGTTCAACATGTTCCACGGAATCGGCATGGTTGCGGGCCCACTGGCTGGCGGGATTTTGACGGATCTCTTGCCTGTGTCCTCGGCTCTCCTCGTCGTCGCGGCAGCGGTGCTCGGCTTTGGCATCTTGCTGTTCATCCAGTTGAAAGCGAGCAAGGCGGTGCGGTATTCCGCACAAAAAGGCGAGATGCACACGCCTTGAGGGGTTGCGATCAAAGCAGGCGAC
The DNA here is from genome assembly GCF_000470975.2 of Brevibacillus sp. NSP2.1. NCBI lineage: Bacteria > Bacillati > Bacillota > Bacilli > Caryophanales > Paenibacillaceae > Brevibacillus > Brevibacillus sp. NSP2.1. The sequence goes on from NZ_CP048274.1 coordinate 3,693,817, forward strand.
GGTGATGATTTGGCGGCGGTTGGCGGGAGGGGGCGGGAAGCGGCTGGCTCACCAGGCAAACAAAAACGGCTGCGCCCGCGACCGCTCGATGCAGCTCGTCAGACACAACCACCTGACCCAAGCAAACACACCCCCGCTGTCACGCTGAGCCGTGGCATGCGGGGGTGTTGCCATTTCTTTATTCACTCCGGGATTGCTGCTGCCTCGTCTCCATCAGCCGCCTGACCCGCTCCGTCGGGGTCCAGCATTGGAAGCGATAGTCTGGCCGCGTCTCGTAGGTGAGGCGCGAACAGCGGTAGGTCACGACGCCTGGCGCTTTTTCCACGCGAAAATGAATACAGGTCGCACAGCAATGAAACGCATTGTCCGCCTCCATCCCTGCCCCTCCCTATCTCCCGAGCTTCCACGGAAACAGCGAAAGCTGCTCGTAGCGCTCTTTTTGCGGTTCGGCAAAATTGGAAAAGCCAACGCCCACCAGTCTGACACCTTGCGAGTAATCAAACGCATCGAGCAAATCGTCCAGCAGCTCCTGCCAGTTGGCCCCGGCGACTGCCTTGTGCTGCTTCGTTCTTTGCGTAAAATCGGCGTACTTGATCTTGAGCGTGATCGTTTGCGGCTCGACCCCTTCCTGGCGCACGTCCTCCTCGACCTCCCGCAACAGGGAAAGGGCAATCGGCGCGATGGACTCGCGGTCGTACAAATCAAACGACAGCGTCGTCTCCCGGCTGGTCGATTTCGGCGCGCGGTCCATCACGATCTCGCGGCTGTCTTCTCCCCTGGCCCGGTCATACAGGGAACGGCCGAACTTGCCGAATAGCTGCACAACCTCATCCAGCGAAAGCTGCCAAAAGTCCTCCACTGTCTTGATGCCTTTTCTTTCGAGCAGCTCCTGCGACTTTTTGCCGACACCGTGAAGCGTCCCGATCGGCAACGGGCGCAGTACGTCCAATGCCTGCTCGGGCCGGATGATGACAAAGGCGTCAGGCTTTTTCAAATCGCTGGCGATCTTGGCGAGCGACATATTATAAGAAAGCCCGATGCTACACGTAAGTCCCGTCTCCTGTTTGATCCGTCTCTTCAGCTCGCGGGCAACCGGCACGGCATTTTCGTAGTCGGACACATCCAGGTACGCCTCGTCGAGACCGACTGTTTGGTAGCGTGTTGTATAGGAAGTAAAAATTTCTCTGACTTCTGCGGATTTTTCGACATAGCGGCTGTAGCGGACGGGCAGGTACACCCCTTGCGGACATTTTTTCCGCGCCAGCGCAACGGGCATGGCAGAGCGCACCCCGTATTTGCGCGCCTCGTAGCTGCACGTCGAGACGACTCCGCGGTTGGCAGTGCCGCCTACGATCACAGGCTTGCCGCGCAATTCTGGCCGATCCAGTTGCTCTACACTGGCGAAAAAAGCGTCGATATCCAGATGAAGGATTTTTTTCATGACGGATAACCACCAAACATACATTCTCATTTGTATTATCCCTGTTTTGCTCCTTCGACGCAAGCGGTGGATCGCTCCCAGAGTCGCTCCGCGCTTACTGCCCGTGCGCTTCGAGCACTGCCAGCAGCTCGGATACGGGCGGATTGCCTTTTTTCGCGTACACGATCGTCCCGTCCCTGCCGATGATGTAGACGATGCGCTGCTGGAAAAACAGGCCGAGAATTTTCCCTACATCATATGCTTCGCGAATCTTTTGACCTTCGTCTGCGATCAGCGGAAAATCGTAATGGAACTTTTCCGCAAACGACTGCTTTTTGCCCAACTCGCCCGGATTGACGCCAAAGACAGCCGTGTTTTTCTGCTGCAATCTCGCGTAGTTGTCCTGAAGCGCGCACAACTGCTTGGTGCACACAGGCGTGTCGTCCCCCGGGTAAAAAACGAGGACGACCGTCTGCTTGCCGACGTACTCTCCCAGGTCAACCGGACCTTTTGTGCTGTCTGCCGTAAAGACAGGGGCTTTTGCTCCCACTTTCAACATCGCTCTCACCTCTTGGGACCAGTATAACATCGGTTTGGGCGGGGCTTACATGGCTACGAGCACCCGCATGAAAAAAACCGCCCTGCTGGCAGCAGGACGGCTGTCTGTTCACCTGTCGATTATTTCGCTTGCAGCTTCTGCTGCTTTACCCGGGCAATAAATGCCTCGGCGATTTTCAACATCTGGCTGTCGTGCGACCACATCCGCTCTGGATGCCACTGCACGCCGATAGATAGCCCGTCGAGGCTCTCGATTGCCTCAATCACTCCGTCAGCCGCGCATGCTGTCATCTGGAAGCCTGGCGCTACGTCTTTGACAGCCTGGTGGTGCGAGGTGTTTACCAGCACCTCCTGCTGCCCGAGAGCGTCCGCCAAAAAGCCGGGCTTGAGCGTGACCTTGTGTGCGCCGTATTGGCGGGAACCTTTTTGCGCATGCTGGAAGGCGCCCGGAACCTGGCTTGGAATGTCCTGAATGAGTGTGCCGCCACACGCTACATTCAAAATCTGCATTCCCCGGCAAATGCCCAAGATCGGCTTTTTCAGCTCCAATGCCAGCTTAATCACAGCCAGTTCGGCCAAATCTCGCTCGTATTCGATGTTTCCAAGCCCTTGCAGCGGCTCTTCCCCGTACAGATGCGGGGCAGGATCGTCGCCGCCAGTCAGGATCAGCCCGTCCAGCGATTCGATCATCTCCCGGAACGGCGCTTCCTGTACAGTCAGCAGCGGCAGGATGAGCGGAATGCCGCCTGCGCGAGCCACTCCGTCCACGTAGCCGGACCCGACATAGAAAAACTGGTCGAGGTGGTTATTCGGCAAATACATTTTCGTACACGCGACACCAATAATCGGACGCACGCCAAGTCACTCCCTTATGGCTACCTTAGTCTGTTTACTTGACATTCGATGCGTATTTGAAGTCGATGAACCCGAGGGCGTCCACGACGACGTCTTTTACGCTGTCCTGCTTCACCCAGGCATACGTGAAGTAGTAGATCGGCAGCGCCGGCATTTCGTCCATGACGATGGCGTCCGCCTTTTTCAAGATTTCCTTGCGTTTTGCCGGGTCGCCTTCTTTGGCAGACTGTGCGAGCAGGTCGAGGAACTCTTTGTTTTCCCACTTCGACGTGTTCAAACCGCCCTTGAACACTTCGAGGAAGTTGATCGGATCGTTGAAGTCGCCAATCCAGCTTGCGCGGCCAATGGTGAAGTTACCTTCCTTCATTTGCTCGCGGTGCACCTTGTTTTCCTTGTTCACCAGCTTGACTTCGATGCCGAACGCTTTGCGCCATTGGTCCTGGATCACCGTCGCAATGCGCTGGTTCACCTCTGTCGTATTGTAGGAGATAGTCAGCTCAGGCAGCTCGGTCAAGCCCGCTTCCTTCATGCCTTCTGCCAGCAGCTTTTTCGCTGTCTCCACGTCGCCGTCCTTGATGTAGCCATCCGGGTTGAGCGCCATGGTCGGCGGGAGGATTCCGGTCGCTGGCGTGCTCTTGAACGGCACGACGCTTTCGGAAATTTCCTTGCGGTTGACGGCTGTGGCAAACGCTTGGCGAATTTTTTTGTTGTCAAACGGCTTTTGCGTCGTATTGAAGATGTACCAGTACGTGCCTGCCGTCGCTTGCGTCTGCATTTTTCCGGAATCTTTCAAGGCATCCAGGGCATCAAGCGGCAGGTCGCCCAGCGGAGAGCCGGCCCAGTCCAGATCGCCTTTTTCGAACATGGACAGCTCGGTGTTCGGGTCTTCAATCATGTTGATGGTCAGCGTGGACAAATGAACCGCGTCTTTATCCCAGTAGGAGTCGTTTTTGGCAAATTCGATTACCGATTTGTGCTCCCACTTTTTCAGGACGAACGGGCCGTTGCCGATGTACGTCTCCGGCTTGGCTGCCCAGTCCTTGTTCCCCTCCACCACTTTTTTATTGACCGGGAAATAAGTGACCGATGCCACCAGCTCCGGGAAGAACGGCGCCGGGTTTTCCAGCGTCACGACCAGCGTTTTGTCGTCAGTCGCCTTGACGCCGACATCCTCTGCCTTGGCCTTCTTGGCGTTGAACGCTTCCCCGTTTTTGAGATAGTACAACTGGTACGCATATCCGGAGGCTGTCTCGGGATCGAGCACCCGTTTCCACGCGTATTCAAAATCGTGGGCAGTTACCGGATCGCCGTTGGACCATTTGGTATCGCGCAGGTGAAACGTGTAAGTCAAGCCATCAGCGGATACTTCGTACTTTTCGGCGACCGCCTCTTTCAGCTCGCCCTTTTCATTCAGGCGCAAAAGGCCATCGAATGCTGCACGGGCCACAGACATGGAAGGGATATCTTCCGCCAGTCCAGGGTCAATCGAGTTCGGCTCGCCTGTGTTCAGGTTGACCTGCATCGTTTGGGGCGCTCTCGTCTGCTCCTGTTGCGCACCTTGCGGATTTTCCGTGGTGCCTGCTTGCGGCGCTCCACAGCCAGCAAACACCAGACTGGTCACCAAAACGGCGCAAAATGATAGATTCTTCAACTTTTTCACAACAAAACCCCCATCTGTGGAATAATTCTTCTTGATTGTTAGGAGCATGACTAAATAATATTATCTTGAGAAAATTTTGTCTACACGAATAAAAAGGAGATGGGTCTTATGCTATCCGGTCTTTTTGCCCCTGTTTCAGAGCTGCTCGAAGCGGCTGGCGGCGAATGGGGAGTCTATCTGGAAGATTTACAGACAAACGAAAAGCTCGCCATCAACGAAAATCAGCGCTTCTACGCCGCGAGCGTCATCAAGGTGCCGATCATGGCCGCTGTGTTCGCCGAAGCCTACGCCGGCAAGCTCGCACTGGGAGACAAGCTCAAGCTGCGCCAGGAGGACCTCGTGGGCGGAGCAGGCGTCTTGCAGCACATGACGCCCGGGACGGAGTTCACCGTGTACGACCTCGTCACCTTGATGATTATCCAGAGCGACAACACCGCCACCAACATGATGATTGACCTCGTCGGGGCAGACAGCATCCGCAGCATCATGCGCAAAACCGGAATGGAAAACAGCTCCTTTTACAACAAGCTGATGGTCGTGCCAGCCGAGCTGGAAGGCTACAACGAGATTACGGCCGCAGACATCGCAAGCCACCTCCGCTACCTGGCGACGGGAAAAGTCATCTCCTACGACAGTTGCCTGAAAATGATCGCGATCTTAAAGCAGCAGCAGCATCGCGACCGCTTCCCGTTTCTTTTGCCCGATCCGGACGGCGAGATCATCGGGATGGTGCCGAAGTGGGAGTTTGCGAACAAGACAGGCTCGGTCACGAAAATCACGCATGATGTCGGAATTTTCTATACAGGACCGCACGCGATCAGCGTCTCCCTGCTCAACAAGGGCCTGGCCCAAAAGGATGCCGCCAGCGTCATGGCGCGCATCGGCCGCCTGCTGTACGATACGTACGGCCCGAAAGCATAAGCATCCTGTACACCGCTCGCCCGTTTTGCCGGGCGGGCTTTTTTTGGCTGGCGGTTGTGCCGTCCACGCGAAAAAACGGGTCTTCCTCTTCTTTGACGAAAAGGAATGACCCGCTCGCTTTTTACTTATCTTTTTCCAAAATCAGATTGGACACTTGCCATGCGCTGGAGAAAGACAGCTCGGAAAGCTGGCCTTGCCCTTCGCACCAGTCCCCTGCAAAGAACAGGTTGCGGTAGTCCGGGAAGAAGGTAGGCATTGGCTTTTGGTTCATCGTCCATTTGATTTCCTGGACAACGGCACGGGCAGATACGCGCGGTACAACCAGTTGCTCGCGCCAGCCCGGGAAGTGCTTGTCGTACAGATTTTCGATCTCCTGCTTGCGAATCTCCGCCGCTTCCTTGTTGCCTACGTCAGCCTGGCGCATGTAGGCTGTCGCCTGCAAAAGCTGTCCGCCCTCCGGCACGCAAGTACGGTCGTAGTAGGAGATGTCTGTGATGAAAATATTGTTTTGCTTGTCGTAGATGTAGGAGAACGGCACATCAATCCGCTCTTTCAGACCGATATCGTAAACCATGACGACTGTCGGCTCGTATTCTGCGTGCTGGGCAACAGCGTGCTCCAGGCGTGTTTCTGCGAATACTTTTACCAATTCTTTCGGCGGAATACAGCAGACGAACTCATCAGCCGTAAACTCGCCCTCCGGCGTCACCACTCCAACCACGCGATCATTTTCTACGAGAAACTTCTCTACTTTGTTCTTGAGCATGATCGTGCCCTGGTTTGCCTCGATTACGCGAACGAACTCGTTAATCAGCGCCTGCCAACCGCCGCCGATGTACGCAACAGGCTTGTTCGTCGTGAACAGGCGGCTGTAGTACGTGAAGAACACATCAGACGGAATTTTTTCCGGTTCACGCGTAAAGAAGTTGGAGGAGGCGAGCGTCAGCATCATGTCTTGCACGTCTTCGCTGACTTGCTTTTTCTCCATCCACTTCTGAATCGACATGTGCGGATGGCCCTTCTCCATTTTGAGCATCGTTTTCAAAATTTCAAACGTAAATAATACCTTGTCCATCCCTTTTAACAGCTTGGTTTGGAAAAGTCCTTGCACGTTGGAAGGAACGGCAGTCAAATCGCTCCCGATATCGTACTTTGCTTTTGTTGGATTGAAGTCTTGCCAGTCAATGTTGAGTCCGAGTTCTTTTTCAAACGTTCTCAAAACGGAGCTGTCGCGAGCATAAATGGCGTGCGCACCGAAGTTGAAGTTGAAGCCTTTGATCTTCAGTGTAACGGCACGTCCACCCAATTGTCCGCGCTCCAAAACCAAAACCTTTTTGCCTTTCGACGACAGGTAGGCGGCACTGGAAAGACCAGCCAGTCCGGCACCTACAATAACAACGTCATAGTGATTGGTTGTCATACACAATCTCCCCTACGCACTAGCGATGTTGATTACATGAGCTAAACCCTACAATAGAATAAGGGATGGATAAGGTGGAAGTCAACTATTATTGAACTGTGTCTATTTTTATACTGTCCGATACCATTTTTTACCTAGCATACGTGTGCTATGATGGGGAAAAAGGCAAAGGGGATGCCCGAAATGGACTGGAAGATCCCGATTCCTCCCGCGCAAAAAGAGGCAGGTTCGCTTCCTGCCATCCGCGAAAACAACGAGCCGCTCGTTTCTCTCATGCAGTATGCCCCACAGCTTGAGGTATATCCAGCCTACTACCACGAAGGGCTTGCTTGCGCTATGGCGGACTGTCTCGTCCGAAGCTCAGTCGCAGACAGGCTGCTGCAAGCCGCAAAGCTGCTCCCCGCCAGTCTGCGGCTCGTCGTGCTGGACGGCTATCGCCCGCTTCAGGTGCAGCAAGCTTTGTACGACCGCTTCAAGCAGCAGCTTCTTGCCCAAGGCTGGACCGAGAGCGAGGAACTGTACGCCGAGCTGCACCGCTTTGTCGCCCGCCCTACTGCCGATCCGGCAAAACCGCCGCGCCATCTGACCGGAGGGGCTGTCGACCTGACGATTGCCGGCCCTGACGGCTGGCTTGTGATGGGGACCGCTTTTGACGACTTTTCAGAGCGCGCCTGTACCCGCTATTTCGAAACGCTCGCCGACATGTCCGATGCGGACCGGGAAGCACAGGCGAACCGCCGCCTGCTCTACCACGTCATGACTCGCGCCGGGTTTACCAACTACGCAGACGAATGGTGGCATTTTGACTACGGCAACCAGGCGTGGGCGGCCTGCACCGGAAGCGCCTGTGCCATATACGGCGGCGTGTAGCCCGGTTCTTTTTCCACGCCAAACAAAAAGAAGCCCTATCGCGGTCACCCCTCAAAAGGAAGCCGCGATAGAGCAGGCTAGTCGTTGCGTCTTGTCATCTGCTGCCAGACCGTACCGCTGGCTGCTTCCCCGCTCTCGATCCGCTGCACGGCCATTTGCACCTGCAAGCTGACTTCGAACTCAGGGTCGTTCTGGGCTGCGCGCAAGGCGTCCAGCGCCGTCTCGTCGCCCACTTCGAACAGGTAGCGGGCCGCACGCCAGCGCACCAGCTTGTTACGGTCTTTGAGCGCCTCGCACATCGGCCCAATCGCCCGCGGATCGCCCAGATCGGACAGCGTATCGCCTGCCGTGCGTCTCACGGACACGGAATCGTCGCGAAGCGCTTCGAACAACAGCGGGAACACTTCGTCGCCTCCGACCATCCCCAGGTAAACGACAGCGAGCCTGCGAATGGACGGCTTCGGATCGCGCAGCGCTTTTGCCAGAACAGGCAAGTCTTCCTCTGTCGGTTCCATGCGGTCCAGCGCTTCATAGCGTTTTTGCCAGTCCGGATCGTCGAGCATGCCCGGGGTGACGACCTTTTTCTCGCGCTCGACCACCTGCGGCGTCTCGCCCGGCCCGAGCAGCATCGCCTGCTGGACGAGCTCCTCCACGCGGCTCTGCGGATACGTCGCGTCGATCTCCTGCGCTACCTCCTCGCCGATCTCGCGCAAGTCGCCGTAACGGACACCGTGCTCGACCCATTTGCGCTCCATAATCAGGTTCGGGGAAGCAGACCCGGCCTGCACGGCAGCCTGTCCGAAACGCTCAGGCAAGGCGGCGCGAATCTGCTCCGTCCCCATCGTCACCTTGACCTGCATCGGGACGCCGCGAAACATCTGGATGAACACCTGCGCCTCCCCGTAAGCTCCCGCTTGCTCCGCAGAGACGACCGGAATCGCCGTTCCTTTTCCCGCCTGCAAAACTTCCCGCGCCTCCGTCAAAATGCGCTGCCAGTCGGCATTCGACTTCCGCTCCAGAGCCAGGAAGTCCGCCGTATGAAAAATCGACGTCACCCCGTCAATGGCCAGCAGCTCCCGCATCAGCTCCGGCGCTTTCTGCGCTTCTGCTTTTGTATAAACATGTTGCACGCCACCTGGCAGAGTCTCGTCCACGTTCAGCTTCATCACGTTGGGACTCGGCGTCGGTTCGATGGACAACAGTTTCATGCTTTCGTCACTCCTTTTTCCGCAATGCTACCTCCCTCCTATGGTAGCACGGAAGCGGCTTCGTTTGCCAACCTGCGGGTGCGGCAAAAGCAGTTTGCGGCTGGAAGCAGACCTAGAGCTTCAGCCTGTAGTAATCGTTGGCCGACTGCACGACAAAGCCGCACGACTCGTACAGCCCGAGCGCCCGGCTGTTTTCACAGGCGACCTCAAGGGAAATCTCTGCGAAGCCTTCAGCTTCGAGCAACGCAATCGTCTGCGCCAGTGCCTGGCGGCCGTAGCCTTTGCCCTGTTCGTCGGGGTGGACGCAAAAGCCGTAGATGAACGCCTGCATGCCATTTTTGCTTACGCTGATTTTGCCGACCGCCCGTTCCTCTGCCAGCACCAGATACGTACTGGTACGAGGATCGTTCGCCATCTTCTCGTTCATCTCCCGTACCTGCGCTTCCTCCATCTGAAAACCGCGTACATCGAGCTGAATCAACGTCTCTTCATCCGCTGCGGTAGCAGGCCGCAGCCGCACAGCGTGACTCAAGGCTTCTCGTCCAGATTTTCCTAAATCCATCCAGTATTCCGAATACTCGTATGGGGCGCCGATTCGCTTCTGATAAGCGGCCCCTGCCTGCGATTTTTGCTGGACGATAAACAGCAGGGCCGGAATGCCCCGCTTGCGGCACTCTGCTTTAGCCCTGTGCTGCAGTCCGGTAAAAATCCCTTTTCTCCGGTGATCCGGATGGACCATGCCGCTGACCTCCGCCTCTTTGGCGTGGAACACATACAGGCCAAGATATCCGACCAGCTTGTTGTCCGCGTAACAGAGAAAGTCCTCTGTGTGCTCGCCCGAACGCTGTTCCAGCATGTTCGGGTTTATTTTCAAAGCAATGCCGTCATGCCCGTTGCAGATCACAGCCAGTTGGTTGACTTCCTCAAGCTGTGCTGCTGTCAGCGATTTGATTGCCACGATCTCGTATCCCATGCGACTCTCCCCCTTTTTTGAAGTCTTACCTCATCTCATCTTGTTAACTAGGTAATTAGATAAATCACGACTGAAATTATTAGACATGGCAAGCCAAAAAAGAAAAATATTTTAGCCGTTTCTTTTACCTTCTCATTTTCTTTTCGCATCTCATATTTATTGGCATTATTTTCACCAAGAACTTTTGAGGAATCAGGGTTAGACATGTGTTTACGATCAAGACCTAAATATGAACTGAAAATAACCCCTGATAATATTAGTCCCACTACACCAATAAAAAACTCATAAAGAACAAACGTTTTCAAAATGCTAATTTGAAAAAAAGAATATATGAAAACTAAAATCGAAATAATTAGGCTTGAAACTAGGCCGATCCTCATATTAATTCCTCCATCAAAAAGAAGGCGTCTCCCGCCTTCAATTGTTAGAATTTATCTACACTATTTTCTTTTAACGGCCACTCTTGACCAAGATTAAGGTTAAGTTTACTAGTGATTCTTTTTTCTTTCTTATAATTGTCTACAGATTTATTATGTTTAACTATTAATTTGTCCCCCTTTTCTTTTAGTTTATCTTTAAGTTCTGCTGGTATTTTTATAACTACATTTCCTTCTTTATCCTTTATATGAATTATTTCTTTTGACTCTTTAAGACCACCCGCTTTATTTATTTCTTCAACTATCTCGTACACTTCATCAGCCAATGGAACTGTAAGTCCAGTCAAACCGACGTAAACTCCCTCTCTATTTTTATCTAAGACTGTGACTGGAGCACCTACGATAATTTCTTGTTTTTGTTCAGCAAAAAGCTGTGATTCATTTTCTGCTTTGATATTGCTGCTTCCGAATGTTAGTAAAGCTGTAAACGCAATAACCCCTATTCCTGAAAGGACATATTTCCGCACAAAGTATTCCCCCTAATTAATATATTCAGCACCAAAGGTAAAATTCTCTACATTTAAACATTTTGTTTGTGGATCAACATTGAGTAGTAAGACTAAAACTGTGTTTAATCCAAGTACTTATGGATTAAGTTTTACAGTCCCTGTTGACCAGAAAATACCTCTTAATGAGCTTTCTAAATTGGCACCAGCAATAACTTTTAGATGACTGCTTGTTTCCCAATGGTTCCAGTTATAGGAACTATTAGGCTGTAGGTATTCAAAATGAATACCAGCTCCGTAATTTTTGTATCTTACTGACTGTGAAGAGTTGAAGGCCCCAAACCAGTGTTCGATGACATCAATACCATCCGAACCTGGGGAAATAACAATATTTGTTGGTTGTACATAATCAGACTGACAAGACGTCCCTGAACCATAATAACAAGTATAGCCATAGTACCTAAGGTAGTTTCTATTTTGTTTATGCAGCACCCTTGCATGCTGATCGGCTCCACCATTACCTCTATATAAAACATTGACTAATTCACGCGAACTCAAGTCGGCAGTATTTCGTACCTCGTATTGAAGTATTTTGTGATCCACACTCAAAGATGAAGTTAGAGGAGTATTGTTAGCATAGTATTTTTTCAGCGTACCTTCTGAACCTGCGACCAGATTAAGATCGGTTGCAGCGTAAACAGCAACAGCAAAAATAGATACCGATAGTAGCATCGTCAATGAAACTATAAACTTCCTCATCCTAAATAACCTCTCCTTTTTTGTAATATATATCCAATTTCACACATCTTCTATTCATTACAAAAGGGAGCATAGAACCATTATAATAGGTAAAAAAGTCACATAATTAGAAACTTTCAGGGAAAACTATCCATTCACTCGATAAGAAATAAAATCAAACTCTTTCGTCGCGAGCTACTCGTTACGACAAACTAGCAAAGTCATTCTTGTTGTTGATATACGACCGCTATTTTCTTGACTCAATAATGCTTTTCCAGCCACGCCCTAGTCTTTTGTCAAAAATAATGCCTTCTCATCTCCTCCACCATTTCCTCCAGATTGTTCGCTACTTGCGGAATCGAATAGCCGACGTACAGCGGGGAAGTCACGAAGCGCGGCACCGCCTTGGCGATCAGCTTTTCTTTCCATTGATAAAAGAAGAAGTTGTAGCTCTGGTTGCGCGGGTTGACGTGGTGAAGAATCCAGTGCGCCAAAATTTGCAAATAATCAGCCATTTTGGGCAGCCGATCCAGGTCGGACAAAATGACGTTGTACTCAAAAAAGCCCGCGCGCGGATGCGTCGAGAGCGAACACTCCACCCCTGACTCCCGGTCGATGGTGATGCCGTGAAAGTCGCTGTCCCTGAGTTGCGCGCGATAGTCGTAACCCGTCAGCCCGACGATCTGCATGTGCGGGTGGCGAATGCTCCCGCCGGAATACAGCCCGTGGTTTTTGAAAAAGAGCACAGAGCGAAAAGAGCCGCTTCGCTCCATCTCCAGCCACTTTTCCACGCCAAAGGAAAGCAGGGCGTGCACGTGCTCCCGGGAGTAGGAGGACCAGTCGCCGTTGCACTCATCCGATTCAATCAAGACGGTCTGATACGTATCCTGCAGGACGGGAAATTTGTTCATCAGCCAGATCATGGAACCGCGCTGCTCCAGCACATCTGTCAAGCTGCCGCGATCGCAGAACGGACACGCTGTTTCCCTGTTGATTACGCTCTCCGGCTTTTTTCTGCCGATGTGCATGTTAAAGTGCAAGTGTGTCTGCGCCATCCAAAGTGTCCCTCCAATTTCTGGATACCTCCACTTTACACCGATTCGCGCGGAAAATCATGACGTATTTTCGCTCCCGCCATCAACTAGCCACAAATTGGCCTATTTTTCCATTTTTTGCGCGCTCGTTTCTTTTTTTACCCCAAATGGGTTGCATATAATGGGAGCAGCGATAACCGGAAAGGTGTTGGATGCGATGGAAAAATCATTCTATTACCCGGTGAGCTGGAGTGAAGCCCACCGCTACAAGGCGCTGCTCGATCAAGAGGGAGTGCCTTACGAAATCCAGTCTCCGCTCGATCTGCCCATTTTGGAAGAAGGCAAGCTGGCGATTGTCTTCCCTTCCATCCCGCTTCGGCTGTACGCGTGGGTACGTACCTTGTTTTATCGCGACGGCCTGCGCTATCCCGATACGTTTTCTTCCTTCAGGTAAAAGAGCGTGTCCCAAGTACCCCTCCCTCCCTTTCACATAAGATAGGAATAGCAATGTCGCGAGCGGCTGCAAAAAGGGAGGTGAGGGAATGCCTGCATACAACATTCGCATTTCGATCGCGAAGCTCAGGCTCGATCTGTACGACGGAAACAAGCTCGTTCGCTCCTACCCGGTTGCGCTGGGCAAAATCGCCACGGCGACACCGCGCGGAGACTTCACCATCATCAACAAGGTGCCCTATCCGAACTCATACCCCGGAGGCCCGCTCAGCGTCTTCGGGACGTACTGGCTGGGACTCAGCAAGCCACATTACGGCATACACGGAACGAACAACCCGTCCTCCATCGGAAAATACGTCTCGCACGGCTGCATTCGCATGTACAACCAGGACGTCAACGCCTTGGCGAAGCTCGTCCCCATCGGCACCCCCGTGCGCATCCGGCAGCAGTGACGACACGCAAAGACCCGCCTCTTTTTGCAAAAGGCGGGTCTTTTTCACATGCAATGCTTATTCTTTTTGGCGACCGTCTGCTGGTCTTCCGTCTCCAAATATACGAGAAATCTTCGGGCTTGCTTGTACATGATCGACAGCGTCAATTCCCTGATCTTGTTCATGATCGCTTCTTTGTCCTTCGGATGGACTTCGCAAGCGAGCCTTTCTTCTTGCAACGCTAGGTAAGACATCACCCATTCCGGGTCCAACTTATAAGCAGGCAACGACAGCGACTCCTCTACTCTAGTGATCTTCTCTAGTCTACAGGAGATCGGCGTCGCTTTCCCAGCCTCAATAACTGGCTAAGCACACAGAGATTGGCACGCTGCCAATTACTTCCCCTGCTCCAGTTCCTCGACCAGCGCAGACAGCTCCGCCCAACGCTCCACGGCCGCTTCCAACTCGGCTGTCACCTGCTGCTCCTCGGCAAACAGCTTTTCTACCTTGCCGTAGTCGCTGCCCGCCCCGGCAATTTCTTTTTTCAGCAGCGCGAGGCGTTCTTCCAGCGAAGCGATTTTGCCTTCGATCGTATCCCAATCCTTCTGATCTTTATAGGAGAGCTTTTTCGTGCGGTTGTTGCCGCGAGTCGCCTGACTGCCCGGCTGCTTCTCGGCTGGCTGCTGCTGCGCCCCGGCAGAGGCTGCCGCGTTCTCTCTCCGCTTTTCTTCCAGATATTCGGAATAGTTGCCTGTAAAGTGGCGAATCTGCCCGTTGCCCTCAAAGGCGAACAGATGGTCAACCGTGCGATCGAGAAAATAGCGATCGTGGGAAACGGTAATGACCGCTCCGGGAAACTGCTCCAGGTAGTCTTCCAAAATACTCAACGTCTGGATGTCGAGATCGTTGGTCGGCTCATCCAAAAACAGCACGTTCGGCTCGCCCATCAACGTCCGCAGCAAGTACAGCCTGCGCCGCTCGCCGCCGGACAGCTTGGATATCGGCGTCCACTGCATCGACGGGGAAAACAGAAAGCGCTCCAGCATTTGCGAAGCCGTAATCGCCTCTCCGTTGCTCGTCGTAATCACCTCTGCCGCTTCCTTGACGTACTCGATCACTCGCAGCTTTTCGTCCATCTCCACGCTGTCCTGCGTGTAGTAGGCGATTTTCACCGTCGTGCCGACGTCAATCGTTCCGCTGTCAGGCTGGATGCGGCCCGCAAGCATGTTTAAGAGCGTCGATTTGCCGCTGCCGTTTGGACCGATAATCCCGACGCGATCTCCTGGCAACACGATATAGCTGAAGTCGTCGACCAGCTTTTTATCCCCGTACGCTTTTTCGATGTGCTCGATCTCGATGACCTTTTTGCCCAGGCGGCTTGCGCCCAGCGCCATTTCCAGCTTCGCCGCCGGACCGTCCACCGTCCGATCGCGCAACTCCTCTACCCGCTGGACGCGCGCTTTTTGCTTGGTCGTCCGCGCTTTGGCCCCCCGGCGCAGCCAGGCCAGCTCGCGGCGCAGCAAATTTTGCCGCTTGTCCTCTGCCGCCGCCTCGTTTTCTTCGCGCTCGGCTTTTTTCTCCAAAAACGTCGCGTAGTTGCCTTCGTAGCTGTACAGCTTGCCGCGATCCAGCTCGAACGTGCGGTTCGTCACGCGATCGAGGAAATAGCGATCGTGCGTGACGAGCAGCAAGGCGCCTTTGTAGCGGGACAAGTATTCCTCCAGCCACTCAACCGTCTCGTTGTCGATATGGTTCGTCGGCTCGTCGAGAATCAGCAAATCGGCTGGCTGGATCAGCGCTCTTGCCATCGCTACCCGCTTGCGCTGGCCGCCAGACAGCTCTTTTACTTTTTGCGAAAAGTTGGACAGACCGAGCTTGGTCAAAATCATTTTCGCCTGGGTATTGCTCTCCCACGCATCGGCCGCATCCATCCGGCTTTGGACGGCAAACAGCCGCGCCTGCTTTTTCTCGTCTTCCGGGTCTTGCTGCACCGCTTCCAGCGCTACCTCGTATTCCCGCAGCAACTGGATGAGCGGGGACTCTCCGTAAAAAACTTGCGCAAGCACCGTAGATTCTTCATCGAAGCTCGGATTTTGCGGCAAATATTCCACGTGAAAATGGTTCGCATGAATGATTTTTCCGCTATCGGGCGTATCTTGTCCCGCCATGATCCGCAGCAGAGATGATTTTCCTGTGCCGTTGACTCCGATCAGGCCGATCCGCTGCTGCTCTGCGATATGAAAGGAGATGTTATCGAACAAAACTTTCTCTCCGTAGCTTTTGGAGAGGTTTTCTACTGAAATAATCTGCATGGTCGTCGTCACCTGTACTTTTCGATTTGCCGTCCTCACAGAATCGTACCATTTTTTTCGCGGAAGCTCTAGGGACTGACTGCCCGCAAATTTCCTGCCGCCAGATCAAAAGCAGGCGTACTCCCTGCAATCGAGAGTACGCCTGCCGTTCATTCAACGGTGAAGCCACTGTTCCGTGCGCGACAGCAGCTCGCCGATTTTCACATCGTGCACGACCAAGTCCGCCCATCCGTCCAGCGGAGTCGGCTCCTGGTTGACGATCACCAGCCTGGCTCCGTTTTCTTTGGCGCGCTGCGGAAACCAGTTGGCGGGACTGACCGTAAGCGACGAGCCGAGCACGATCAATAGCGGCGCGCGCTCTGTCCATTCCACTGCCAGGTCAATCTGCGACTGGGGCAACGACTCTCCGAACAGGACGACATCCGGACAAACGAAGCCTCCGCACTCACACTGGCTTCCTTCCTCCTGCAAATACCGCTCGCTCGGGTAGCTTTTCCGGCAGCGAATGCAACTGACCGTCGTCAACGTCCCGTGAAGCTGTGCGACCGCCCGACTCCCGGCCCGCTGGTGAAAGCCGTCTACATTTTGCGTGATGATGCCGGCAAGCAGGCCGCGCTGCTCCCATTTTGCCAATATTTCATGCCCGGCGTGCGGTTTGCAGGAGCAAAGCCCCTCGATTCGCATCCGGTAAAACTCCACGAACGACTCGCGGTTGCTTCGCATCGCTTGCGTGCTCGCGAGCTTTTGCGGATCATTTCCGCGCCACAGTCCGGTCTGCGAGCGAAAATCCGGCAAGCCGCTTTCCGTCGACATGCCAGCACCCGTAAAGACGACCGCGCCCGGCGATTCCTGCAGCCATTTGGCAAGCGCTTCCATCTGCATCCCCCTCTTTCTTTTTGCCCCCATTGTATCGGAGGAAAAAGAGGGTGTACAGCTAGTAAGCCGCAGAGTAGCCGTACTGCTGTGGATAAGCGGTTTGCGGCTGGCTAGGCGAATAGTAGGTGTAGCCCGCCAGCTCCGGGTAATGGGTGTACTGTCCGTACTCCGGCGGCTGCGTGTAAGCCGCAGCATCGTAGTAGGAGTTCACCGGCCATTGGCTGGAATACTGACTGGAATAGTCGTAGTGCGGATATTGGCTGGAAGTGTGCTGCCATTGGCTTTGGCCCTGGTTGGGAGCGGGGTTTGCCCCCTGCTGGCAGCCGAGCGGCGGGCCGATGACGACGGTCCGGGTAATCGGCGCAAAGGTGTCTTTTACCTTCGCTTCGTCAAGGCAATACGTGTGTGCCCAGATGCTCGCCGGGGTCAGTCGCAGGATGTCGGAGCCGAAAATCACTTCCGGTACAGGCGCGTCGAATATCGCGATCAGATGGGTATCGTCCGTCAAGGCTACTTCATAGTGCCACCAGCCCTGCGGCACGTTCGCCACTTGCCGCGGCTTGATATTGAAGTTGAGCAACTGGTTCGTAAACGGGTTGATGATCGAAACGATCGCCTCTCCCGTCACACAGTAGACGAGCTCGGAAGCGTTTTGGTGAATATGCGGCTCAATCACATTTCCCGTCGTCAGGAAAATGTCGAGCAACGACGTGTTGCCAAGCGTGTTCAGTTGCTGGATGCCGAGCGCGTCAATGAAGTTCCCGGCGTCTTTGCGAAAAAACGTGTTGTTGCGCAGATCGTATGTGAATTGCGTATTGGGTGAAGTGTAATCCCGATAGGATGTAGCCATCTGTCCAATTTTCCCTCCAACATGTGGGTATATGTCTCATACGTATCCATATTCCGCTGCCCTCAGTTGGTGCGCCCATGTTTAGGCGCCGCTTTGCTCGCTACGGCCTGCGCGCATGCCTTTACACTCTTCCTCCTTTTATACATATGGTGATAACAGTCGCGCCAAGTTCTCTTTTGGAGGGGATGGGAAGTGGCCACCTATTTCGTTTCGGATATTCATGGACAGAATCAGGCTTTTCAGCGGGCATTGCGTGATGCCTCTTTTTCCCCGCAGTCAGGGGATCGGCTCTATGTGATTGGCGACATGATCGACCGCGGGCCCGAGTCCAAGGAAGTGCTGTTCGAGCTGTTCCGCCTCCGCCAGCAGCACCCGAACCAAGTCTTTCTGCTCAAAGGCAATCACGAGCAGATGCTGGAAGATTGGCTGCTTGGGCAAGGAAATCCGGAGCTTTACTTGCGCTACAACGGAGGGGATGCCACGATCCGTTCGCTGCTCGGCCCTCATCCGCTGCGCCGGGCGTTTCTGCATTCCATGCCGTCTGCCGCAGAACAGGAAGAAGCCCGGCGGTTGATTTTGGCCAAGTACCCGGGGCTGTTGCCGTCCTTGTCCAGCCTGCCTTTGTACATGGAGCTTCCGGCTGACCCGCAATCAGGAGCGCCCGCGGTTCTCCTGGTCCATGCCGGGATTCGCCCGGGAATCCTTCTGCACGAGCAAAATCCAGAAGATCTCCTGTGGATTCGGAAGCCCTTCTACCTTTATTATGGAGGAGACAGGCCGATCGTCTTCGGTCACACCCCTGTTCCCCGGTTGCCTGACTATGAGGGCCATGGGCCGTGGCGGCGGGGCAATCTCGTCGGGATTGACGGTGGAGCTGCTTACCGGCGCGGAATCTTTTGGTAGAGTGGCCCTCTTTGCAATCGATCTTCGTCCCGATTCGCGACGCCCAGCCCACCATGTCCGTGCGGATCATCTGAGTTCGACGACACCTCCTTTGTGTGGCAAAGCTTTGGCTCCTACCTGTGGCTACTGCTTCAGGTAGCGTTTCCCGCTTTTTTCGGACAAGCCGCTTTGCTTTTACAAATTGTTACTTTTTATAATCTACTTCCGATTCGTAATATGATAAGATAGAGGGACGAGGTGTTGTTATGAAACGTCAACAAGTGATGGAACAATCCATGTTTGCGGCATGGGGCGTGTCCCTGATTGCCACAGCGGGAAGCCTGTTTTTTTCGGAAGTATTGAAGTACATACCGTGCGATCTGTGCTGGTACCAGCGAATCTTGATGTATCCGCTCATCATTTTGCTGGGGGTGGCCTCCGCCAAAAAAGATTACAAGATGTCATCATACGCCCTGATTCTTTCGCTGATCGGCGGCTGCATCTCCCTCTACCATTACCTGATTCAAAAGGTGCCTGCCCTGCATGAGCTGGGCAACGCTTGCGGTATCGTGCCTTGCAATACGGACTACATCAACTGGTTCGGCTTTATCACGATTCCGTTTTTGGCGCTGGTCGCCTTTACGCTGATTAGCATTCTGCTGTTCATCGTCATGAAAAACGCAAAGGAGATTTGATGCATGAAAAAAATTATCTTTTTTTCCATCCTGGTAGCTGCGCTGCTCATTGGCGCCATTGTGTACTCGGATATTTCCAACCGCGAGGCGGCTGCAGGCAACCCGTACGGAAAAGCCAATCTGAATCCGGCTACCATCGAGCAACTGAAAGATCCGCTGTACGACAACCTGATTATGCCAGAAGAGTTGAAGCAGAAGATCGAGAGCAAGGAAGACTTGTTCGTCTACTACTACAGCCCGCTGTGCGAGCATTGCCGCGCAACCACCCCGGTCCTCGTGCCAATCGTCAAGGACATGCAGATCGACATGAAAAAGCACAACCTGCTTGAATTTAATGCAAGCTGGGATGAGTTCCAGATCGAATTTACCCCGACCCTGGTTCACTACAAGGACGGCAAGGAAGTCGCTCGTCTGGTAGGCGGCCACGAAGCCGACGAGTGGAAGAAATGGCTGGAAGAGCAGAAAAAATCATAGTGGCAAAAAGCCCTCGGACTTTACCGTTCGGGGGCTTTTTGCTGCCTCGGTGACAAATATGTGAACGCATACAACGAGAAATAGCCCAAACGAGTCATTAGGCTTTTGGAAGCGAATGCCTATAATGGGTAATGGGGAATATTCCAGGAAAACGGAGGTAATGGCGTTGACCCTCATCGACTTGACCGAAACGTTTGGCTTTCGGGCGACGTGGAACCCGGAGCTGATTTTGTTGACCGCTCTCATCGGACTTGCCTACTTTTCGCTGACAGGACCTTTGCGCCGGACGTTTCCGGACGCAAAGCCAGCCACGCTCATACAGAAACTGTCGTTTTCCGCTGGCTTGCTGCTGTTTTATTTCGGCATGGGCAGCCCGCTAAACGTCGCTGGCCACTTTTTGTTCAGTGCCCATATGCTTCAGCAGTCCATTCTCTACCTGGTGATGCCGCTGTTGCTTTTGTCTGGCACACCAGCCTGGCTCATGCGCTCGCTGTTTGAACCCAGGGGGCTGAAACAGGTTTTGCGCGTGGCGAGCCATCCGATCCCGGCCGTCCTTTTGTTCAATGCCCTATTTTCGTTTTACCACATGCCTGTTATTCTAGACATGGCGATGAACAACCTGGCCCTACATAATCTGATTCACCTGCTGCTTTTGGTTGCGGCCATTTTGATGTGGTTGCCTGTCATCGCCCCTATTCCGGAGATTCATCGGCTGTCCGAGTTGCAAAAGCTGGCCTACATTTTTGCCAACGGCGTGCTGATTACGCCAGCCTGTGCGCTCATTATTTTTTCGGAATCGGCGCTGTACGGCACGTATGTCAACGGTCCTTCCATGCTGTGTGCGCCGTTCTTCTCCGCGCCGATCGACAAATCGATGTTCGCCGTTCCGCTCCTGCCTCTGGACGATCAGCGGCTTGGCGGAATCATCATGAAGCTGGTGCAGGAGTTGACGTACGGCTCCGTTTTGGCCTATGTGTTTACCGCCTGGTACCGGAAAGAAAAAGATCAGCCGGACGATCAACTGATCCCGCAATAACGGCCCAAAAAGCGGCTCTCTCATTTTACTTGCGAAAAAAGGAGGCATCCCGCGTGCCACTCACCCCGACTGCCGCTATCCGGCTGAGACGGCTGCTGCTGTTTTTGCCGCTGCTCGTCCTCGCCGCGCTCGTCGCCTCGTGGTTTTGGCTGAGCCCGTCGTCGGTTTCGGCCAAGCTGCCGGACGTACAGCTACAGACGCTGGACGGAGAGGCTTACTCCCTCGCGCCGAAGCCCGGGAGCATCCGCCTGGTCGAGCTGATCTATACGCGCTGTCCCGACATTTGCCCGACGACCACCGTGAAAATGGTGCAACTGCAAAAACGGCTGCAAGCGGCTGGACTCATGGGGCACGGCATTGAGTTTTTGACGATTACGATCGACCCGCAAAACGATACGCCGGACGTGCTGCGCTACTACGTCAAACAGCTCGGGATTGCAGACGAAGGCTGGATTGTTTTGCGCGGCGACGAAGAGACGATTCGCACCGTGACCAGCTCTCTCGGCTTCTTTGCGAAAAAGACCGAGGACGGCTTTATCTCGCATACGTCGAGCACTTACCTCGTCGATCAAAACAACGCGGTCATCCGCAAGTTCGGGATGGGCGAGGACTTTGATCCGGAGCAAATTTATCAAGAGTTGTTGAACTTGAAGAAGGAAGGGTAACGCAAATGAAACGCTTTTTCACGCTATGCCTGTCCGCACTGGTCGTTTTGGCTGCGGCTTGTTCCAGCCAGAACGACCAAGCGCTGGAAGCTTCCGGCGCCCCAGTTGACGCCGCTTTTTCGATAGAGCCTGCCGAGCCGGTAGCGGGTCAACCCATTACGTTTTCGGTCAAGGTGACGCAGGAAGGCAAGCCTGTGGACGATGCCCGGGAAGTGTCCTTCGAATGGTGGAAGGATGGACAGGAAAAGCACGAGACGATTCCGGCGAAACTCGTAGCCGATGGCGTCTATACGGCGCAGCAGACGATCAGCGAGCCTGGCTCCTACTTTGTCTACTACCACGTCACCGCCCGCGATTTCCACAACATGCAAAAGACGCCTTTTACCGTAAAAGCCGCAGCCAGCGCCGACCACGCCGCTACGGGTCATGCAGACGGCGGACACGAGCACGGCAAAGCAGCCGCAGACAAAGCGCATGCAGCCAGTGGAGTCGACTTTCACTTGATGCCTCCAGACGAGCTCAAGGCGCAAACCGAAGCGGCCATGGTCGTTCATCTGCTAAAAGACAACCAGCCATTTGCGGAAGGTACGGTCAAGTTCGAGTTTTGGACGGGAGATGAGGTGAAGCACAGCTTCGTCGATGCGAAAGAAACGAGTCCCGGGCAGTACGAAGGCCGCCTCTCCTTCCCCGCTTCCGGGGAATACACGCTGAAGGTCCATCTGGAAAAAGGCGACGTGCACGACCACAAAGATTTCACCGTGACGGTCAAGTAACAGGCACATAAGCCTGGCACCTGATCGGGACGGCAAGCCAAGACGGCCTTTCCCATCCAGGAAGGCCGTTTTGCTAGAAAGCGCTGCGTCTTTTCGTATTAGCAAGTAAAGTAGGCAATCCGGTTCAGTTCCAAGCCATAGTATTCCCAGCGGTTTCCTCTCCAGCGGTAGCCTGTTACGGACGAACGACCGATGAATACGGGATAAAACCAGAAAGACCGCCCATTTTGCAGCCAAATGTACGTATAGCGATACAGGCACGGATAAAATCCGCCTGGTTCAATCCGACGCGTTCCCCCGTATCCTCGCGATCCCGGCGAGCTGGGCGTCCTGCCTGGGGGTGGGCCTGGCGGCGGGGGAGGAAAACCTCCAGAAGAACCTCCGGGTGGCGGTGGCGGCGGGTAACCTCCTGGGGGATACTGATATGACATGACGTTTCACCTCCTACAAGTCTCCCTATAAGAGATGCAGCAAACGCACAGATGGACTGTGCGTTTGCCCGTGGTCATTCACCTATTTTTCCGCTATTGTCCTCTAAAAACTGCTGTTGGCAGCAGACTGGCTATCCGTTCGCAGCCGGTTCGTCCCCGTTCAAATGAGCGGTGCTGTTCGCAAACCGGATGATCTTCCATTTCGGCGTCTGTTCCAACAGATGAATCCCTGTGTTGTCAGAGTGGAAGCAGACGTTATTCTCATGCGGCAACGGAAGGAAGCTTTCTATCAGTTTGGTTATCATTCCGCCGTGGGAAACAATCGCAATCCGCTTGTACGCTTTGCTGTTTTCCTCGATAGAAGAAAGGATGCGTTCCGCGCGTGCCCTGAACTCCCGTATGCTCTCCGTCTCCTGCCTTTCTCTCAGGTCATCCAGATACGCTACCGGACAGCCGACCGCGTCGGCTAAAATCCCGGCTGCTTGACTGGCTCGCTTCAACGTACTGCTCCAAATAAACTCGGGCGGAAACTCTTTTTGCACGCGAGCAGACATTTTCGCCACTTGGATAAGCCCTTTGCTCGTCAAAGGCAAATCGGTAGAACCCGTATAATCCTCTGGCAAAAAGTCAATACGGGCGTCCGCCCATGATGAAGCGGTATTCCCGATGCGTATTTTTGAAATCGGTAATTTTCACGCCGCCAGACTCCTTGGAGAAGGTGTGCAGCAGCTTGTCGTCACCCATGTAGATGCCGACGTGGGTAATGCTTTGCTTAGGCACGTTGATGCCTTTGTAGTCGGACTCCTTGTAGCCTTTATAGGCCATGAAAAAGACCAGGTCGCCTTTTTTCAGCTTGTTAATATCTGTTGTATAAGTGCCGTTGCTTTTCACAAAATTGGCTTGGGAGCGCGCGCCGCCGTTGCCCATGTCGATATTGGCGCCTTCGCGGTACGCCCACATCGTAAACTCGGAGCAATCCATCGTCTTTTTGTTCGCACGGGACGAGCCGTACTCATACGGTGTGCCGATGTATTTTTTCCCGGCCGCAATCACCTTGTCCGCGATTGCAGAAGAGTTGGACTCCTCCTCCTGACCCGGGTCCGGAGTTGTTCCCGTGCCGGTGTCCTCCGCCAAAATTCGGCGTGCGCCAAGCAGCTTCTTCGTATAATTGCTGACTTTTTTCAAAACTACCGCATCTTCGCCTTGCGAAGAGTATATGTACTGGTCATTTCCGATGTAAATTCCCATGAAGGCAGGTGCGCCTTTTCCATTCGAGGAAAAGAACAGCAAATCCCCAGGCTGGATATTGTCTGCCGAGACGGACTTTCCGGCTTTGTACAGCTTGGCAATCGTGTCGTCAATCGTCACGCCGGCCTGTTTGTAGATGTACGTAGCAAGTCCCGCAGAGCCGAACGAGTTCGGACCAACCGCCCCGTATTTGTAGTCTTTGCCGATCAGGGATGTAGCGACCTGCACGATTTTTCCTGCTTTGACAGAAGATTGCGAATCCGCAGTCTTAGCTGCTGCCTGTCCACCTTCTGCGAACAGAAGCAGGGATGTGCTTAGCATGACGGCGACAGTCGACTTTTGCAACCAATCTCGTTTCGTCATTCGTTCTCCTCCTGGCTGTGTTTTTTCCCAACGGATCGGGTACAATCCCACTTTACTGGAAAAACTCGACCCGTTTAAGCCTGTAAATCTTTCCAACAGAGGATTTGATTACATAGTCGGATGACCATAGCCCTGTATCCCAGGCCTGTCTGACCGATTCGCCCCATACCTTTTCCCCATGCCAAAAAGGCCCTTGTCCGCTCCCGGGACAAGCGCCTGCTCGCTTGACAGGTCCTGGCATCGCTACCGAGGTTTTCGCTTCCCTCTCGCAAGCACATTGCACAAAAACTGTACGGTTTCTCCCATTTTCAGCCGATGCGAGCCTTTTATCAAAAAAGTAGTGTCGGGTTTCATTCTTTTGGCGAGACTGCGGTGCAAGACCTCTTTGTTCGGGCAATGCATGACCCGGTTCGCGGGAAAGCCTGCCCGGATGGCCGCGCGCGCAATATGGCGGGCACTTCTCCCCAACGTGTACAAATAATCCACATTTTTTTGACTCAAATACTCCCCGACTTCCTCGTGCCCTCGCACTTCGTAGCAGCCCATCTCCAGCATGCTCGCCAGCACGGCTATTTTGGTGCTGTGTCCAGACTGGCTGAGCACATCAATCGCCGCCTTGGCCGCATCCGGATTGGAGCTGTACGTATCGTCCAGCACCTGGACATTGTGGGCCAACCGATAGCTGACGAGCCGCTTCCGCTGCGGCTGGAACCGGCGCAGCCCCTCCCGAATTTCCTGGAACGGGATGCCGAGTGTATGCGCAACCGCAATCGCCGCCAGCGCATTGTACACGTTGTGTTCTCCCAAAATCGGAATGAACATCGCCTCCCTTTGCTGCTGAAACGAGCAGACGAAGGAAATTCCGCCTTCCTCCTGCGCAATGCTGTCCGCCCGATAATGCGCTTCCTGCTCGACCCCGAACGTAACGAATCTACCAGCAAACGTCCCTGCAAAAGGCTGCTGGGTAAACTGGCGCGAGTATGGACAATCCCAATTGAGAAAGACGATACCGGTAGACTTCATGTTGCGGATCAGCTCGGATTTTGCCATGGCGAGCCGTCCGATGTCTCCGCCGAAATTGCCGATGTGCGCAGTGCCTATGTTCGTTATAACCCCCAGATTCGGCTGAATGATCTGGCAATGCTGGCGAATATGTCCACTCCTCAATATCCCGAATTCAAGCACGGCCGCTTTGTGCTCGTCCCGCAAACGGCTGACATGCGCTCTCGTATTGCCCAAAAAGTTCTTGTTGTACATCGAACGATACGTGGGCATGCGTCTTTGTAAAATCGCATAGATCATTTCTTTCGTCGTCGTTTTTCCGGCGCTTCCCGTCACCGCGATCACCGGCTTGTTCAGAATCACCGTCTTTGACGGCCCTCTTTTTGTCTTTTTCCCTTTCTTTTTCACTGACATTCCCCCCTCTCCCAATCCGCTTTCGTATTGTATGTCCGAGGGAAACAGCCTGTATAGACC
The DNA here is from genome assembly GCF_000470975.2 of Brevibacillus sp. NSP2.1. Classification (NCBI taxonomy): domain Bacteria; kingdom Bacillati; phylum Bacillota; class Bacilli; order Caryophanales; family Paenibacillaceae; genus Brevibacillus; species Brevibacillus sp. NSP2.1. The sequence goes on from NZ_CP048274.1 coordinate 3,719,322, forward strand.
GCTATCTATGAAAACGTTCCGCTTCTATCCAAAACGGACGGACGACTTTTGGAATAGAGTAGAGTGGAGAGGTGAAGCCAATGAAAAAGAAGGTCACCATCGCCGCTGTAGGCGATATCCTCATGTGGAAGGAGCAGGTGGCTTGCGCCAAGCTGGCTTCTGTGGATCAGTATTCCTTTGCGGATATGTTCGCTCCGCTCGCCCCCATCCTGTCAGGCGCTGACTTGACGATCGGCAATCTGGAGACAACGTTTTCCGGCAAAGGCCAGCCCTACCAGATCGGCTCGGCACGAACTGGCTATCCTCGGTTCAACTGTCCCGACGAGCTGGCGCGCGACCTGAAGCAAGTCGGCTTTGACGTCGTGACGACCGTGAACAACCACTGTCTGGACGGAGGGCCAAACGGACTTTGCCGCACACTGGACGTCCTGGATCGCTACAAGCTTGCGCACACAGGCACGTACCGCTCCCCGCAGGAGGCGAGCATTCCCTTTGTCCGGGAAGTGAACGGCATCCGCATCGCGCTGCTCGCTTACACGTACGGAACGAACAAACAGGTCATTCCCGCCCACATGCCATGGCTCGCCAATCTCATCCGCCGCGACGCCATTTTGCAGGACATCGCCGCCATCCGCCCGCTCGTCGACCTCGTGATCGTTGCGCTGCATTTTGGCGTGGAATTCCGCTACACCCCGACAGCGAACCAGCGCCTGCTTGTGCAAAGTCTCCTCTACCACGGCGCCGACGTCATTCTCGGCGCGCATCCGCACGTCCTGCAACCCGTCGTCACCCCGGCGATCTCGCTTGCGGGTGGCAGAAAAAAGCGCACACTCGTCGCCTACTCGCTCGGCAATTTCACTTCCGAGAAAATGCTGCACTTCGATCAGTCACAGATTGGGGCCATTCTGCGCTTTTCTGTGGAAAAGGATGCCCACGGGCAGGTCGCCATCGGACAAATCTCCGTCATCCCGACCTACTGCCAGCGCTTCCTGCAAGGAGGCCGCGTCCGTTTTCGGGTCATTCCCATCCGTTCGTACTTGAAGCATCCCGATCCGCACCTTCCCCTGCTGCAACGAAAAAAGCTGCGGCTCCTGTGGAACCGCGCGATTCAAATCATCGGCCGTAAGCCAAGTATTTTGATCGAGTAAAAGGGGGCCAAAAGCCTGGCTCCCTTCCTTCTTTTTCTTCATTCTTTGCCAAGGCTTGCGCCGCCGTTGTGGACAAGCTTGTGGCTGCCCAGCCGTTGCCGCATGCAATTTGACAGTTATCGAAACATTTTGGTAAAATCATCAAGTAACCACCAATATTAATTTGGATAGTTACAGAAAGTTGTTTTATCCGGCATTCCTATGAAAATTTTTCACCTGGGCTGTTCGCTGTTGAATCCGATACAAAAGGGAGAGATTGCTTTGCTGCATGTTCGCGCGATTACCGCCGATGAGGTGACAGCGTTTGCTGCGTTCGGCCGCCAGTCCGGGCAGGTTGTTCACGATGTCGCTACCTATTTGGAAGCGATGCTGGCAAAAGGAGCCATGCGCCGCGAATGGTGCTTTGTCCTGGAGAAAGAGGGGCGTGGCTGGGAAGACTCGCCTTCTGGACGCTGCCTGGAAGCGAAGTGGCGACAGACGTCGTGTTATGGGATGTGCCGTGGGAAGCGGCTGACTGCGCCCGGCTTGGGCTTGCTCTGTTTCGCGAGGCGTGCTTGCTGATGGGCACGCAGTTGGACGGCACGATCGGGCATGTAGTGGACACTCCCCCGATGACGCCGCAGTGGCAAACCCATCCCGCCAAGCGACAGGCCGTGCTGGAAGCTGCCGGCTTTCAGCTCAGCCGGATGACGGACCGTTTTGATTGGCATGCGCCGCCCGACCGCGCGCAGACTGCTCTCGGTCACAGCAAAAACAGCGAACACGAAATCGTGTACCGCACCATGCCAGAGGTAGGGGAAGCGGCGTTCGTCGATGCGATCGAGCGCGTCTCCCGCTTCACCTTCGACCAGTACATCGTCCAAGAGCGCCAGGCAAAAGGAGCCGCGGCTCAGGCCGAGGAAATGTTTCGCGATTTGCAGCGGATGGCCCATCAGCCCAAATGGTGGCAGCTCGCTTATACCCGAGACGCCAAGCTCATCGGGTTACTCATGCCTACGGTCAGCCCGACGTATGCCACCATCGGGTACATCGGCGTCCTGCCTGAACAACGCGGAAACGGCTATATTCATCCGCTGCTGCGCCGGGCAACCGAGCTTTTGCTTGCGGCAGGACAGGCGTATATCCGCGCTGACACCGACCAGCAAAACAAGCCGATGGCCCATGCCTTTTTACGTGCCGGCTATCGCCCGTTTGCCAGCCGCCTGGAGTACAGCCTGGTCCGTTCGCCCTAGTCCGTGAGCAGCCAGGCCAGTTTGCAAAAGCAGATAAGCTGGCCTTGCCGCGCTTTTTAGCAAAAGGCTCGTTGCCAACGGGTAACGAAAAAAAGGGGGCGACTGCCGAAGCAATCACACCCTTTGCTGCCTTTTTCCGTTTACCCCGCATGCACTTTTGATACCGCTGCCCCTGGCTGGGCCAGCGGTTCTTCAGACAGCGCATGACGCAGCAATTGCGTAGCCCGCTCGATGTCCACATTTTTTACGAGAGCAATTTCACTGACCATCATCTGCTGGGCATTGTCTAGCATCAACTTGTCACTCGTGCCCAATATTCTGCCCTGGCTGATCCGCCACAAATCACGGATCACTTCCGCCTGCTCATAAATATCGCCGCTCTTCATTTTTTCTGTATTCTGCTTGTATCTCTGTGCCGCATTCAACGTGGAGTCAGGGCTCTCTGCCTGCATGATCGCCAACACTTCATCCAAAATGCCAGCCTCTACGACCATGCGAATGCCCAGTGCGGACATTTTTTCAACAGGGACCATGATATTCAACTCTTTTTGCAGCATGTTGAGCACATAATAGAGCTGCTTTTCACCCAGGAATTCTTTTTCTTCCACTGCCTCGACTACGCCTGCCCCGTGCATCGGGTAAAAAATCTTGTCACCTACATGAAACATACGTCCACCTCCTACAATGCGATCTAATTCATTATAACACAGTTATCGAATTTAAAAATTTTTATTTTATCATGCACTTTTATTTTAAGTCAATATTTAATTTTGGATAAAAATGCATGAAAGATTCGTGAAGAAAACAGCCGTCCCGATGCGCTTTTGCCTGTCAGGGATTAGGACGGGTTTTCCTTGGCAGGCGATGTCCCTTTCTCTTCCAAAAGCTGTTTATTTACTGGAAGGAGTAAGCAAAAAACTATCCTCGCGAGCTTGCCGAACGGGAAGAGGACTGGCTTGCTTTTGCCCAGCGAAAAGCAGGCATCTGTGCGCGATGCCTGCTTCTTTTCACTCGCTCTATTGGCAACAAAGGCAACCCGTTGGCCTTGTTCGGGGACTTTTTTCATGTGAACGGAACAAAAGGGAAATATTGCTAAAAAACAAGAAAAAACGGGAGCGAATACAGAATAGGATGAAAGGGCAGCTTTATGCCGTTTTGGCCAGTCCTTCGACCTAAAAAGCTTGTTTATCATCCTAACGCCTTGAGTGCGCCACAGGCATGACTTGAACCAGAAGCAGTAGACAAAGCCACCCGTCATCGCGTATGTCCGGTCCCGCCTTCCTCGTGCAGATCGCGAATCAATTTTCTCAGCAAACTCGCAATCCCGATTCCGCCGAGTGCTGTAAGCAAATTGATGCCCAAAAATACAACGGACCAGGTCAGCTCCAGCTTTTGCAAAAACAAAAATCCCGCGATCGCATTGGCGCCCAAAATCATGAGCAGATGAAGCTTTGGCCATACAAAGCGCAACACCCCGCTGAGCACAATGGACAGGAAGTGAAATGTCAGCACTTTTGAACCAATCACAATCAGAAATTCCATACATACACCACTGCCCTTCCATTTCAAATGTTGTTCGGAGGAACCCGACATGAATACCGATTTCCAAACGCTCATTGATTCGCTCGCCGGAGAACTTGTTTACGACGAAGCGAAGCGAGTGGTAAAAATCTTCGGCAGCGTTGGACCAGTTCGTTGCCCGCTACAAATTTTGGCTCCCTGATGATTACCGCTCTTTTATCAGTCAATACAGCAAAGCCGTCCTGTTCCAGCACAGCGACTACGGCGGCGGCTATGACATTTTGAGCCTGTCGGAAGTGATTGACTATTGGAAAGGATACAGCATTGACGATCCGCATTACCCGATCATCTGGAGCAGTCACTCCATTGGCGCCCTTTGTGTAAACCAGGAGCAAGCCGGAGCGGAAAATGGCTACTTGACGTGGATCAGTGCGATGGACCCGGAAAACCCGCTGGACTTGCACATGAGTTTTACCGAATGGTTTATGAAACTGCTCGAACGGGAGGGGAAAGAATTTTGGTTGGAATAGGCCGTTCGCGAAACGGTTCGGATAAAGACCAGGAGGAAACGCGCATGAAAAAATTCAAGCTCTTTGCCCTTTATGTAGGATATGTGATCTTTGCCGCATTCGTCTTGGATCTTGTTTTGTATTACGAACAAGTTTTCATGGCGGAAGCAAAAGCGACGTTTGAGCATTTTCCCGCGATCTTGTACAGCACTCTCTATCCCGTCTCCATCGGCTTGTTGTTTGGGCTGCCTGCTTTTGTTCAAACATGTGCGGCAAAAGAAAGCTGGTCATTTGACTGGATCAAATTCATTGCGTTCGGCATTCCCGCGCTTATGGGCAGTATCCTTTTTCTCCTTTACTATTCTCCCGCAGCGGAATACCTTCCTGCCATGTCGTTTTTTTATTATGGAAGCAAGCTTTCCAGCATTTGCGGCATCGCATTCGGCTATCTCGTCCTGTCCTGCTGGAAAAAGCAAGCCAGCATCCCGGTTTCGACCGATGGCACGGTCCGCTGACCGCTCCTCCTGCACAAGCTAAGCAAAAAGACTGCCAACAGGGAGTCTTTTTTGCTGTTTTGGTAACTTTCCCGCTTTTTGCACGTCTAATCAGTCAGAGAAAGGATGATGCCTGATGAAAAAAACGAAACAACTAGCCTTGGCAGCAGTGCTCCTTGCCGCATCCGTATGCTCTCCGTTAGCCTCGCCCGGAACAAGCGCAGCGAGCGCCGCTTCGACCACAACGAACGCTGCCGCCCAACCTTCGAAAATATACCGGATCAGCCTGGATGGAAAAAAGCAAACGCTCATTGCGCAGCTTCCCGCCGTGCACCGCGCGAGCATGTCGCCGAGCGGACGGTTTGTGTATGCAGAGAAGCAAGGGTTCAAAGCAGGGGAACCGACCATCCCCTATTTGTATGACAGCAAAACGAAGCAACTGCGCCAACTGAGCGGTTTCGCCAAGTGGGCACAGAGCAAGGACGAGCTTCTCCTTATGGACCAAGCCAGCTTGTACCGCTACAACCCGCTCACGAACCAAAAAACGTTGCTCGTAAAAGGGACCGCCGACACACCGATTCTCGATTATGCGCTTGCGCCGGACGGCCACTACCTCACCTTTATCCAGTCGGATCGGAAAGAACCAAATTTGCAAAAGCGCCACAAGCTTTACCTGCAAGACATGAACACGCTGAAAATGAAGGTCAACGACCAATTTTCGCTCCCGGCTGAAGAAGAAAGCAGCACACAGGCGGTAAAGCTGCTCTACTGGATACCCACATCCAAAAAAGTACTGTACAAGGCAAACGGCACAATTAAAGAGCTTGATTTGCCGACAGGGCTCAAGTACACGCATTCGTTCAAAAGCTTTCCTTCGTATTCGAACGATATGAAGCTGCGCTTTGACGTCAAAGAATGGCACGGCTTTATAACCGACCTGCAAACAGGCAAAAGCGTGCCGACCGCCGATAACCCTCATCCCGTGTCTATGGACCGCGACTTGACCAAAGTTTTCTGGTCCCCGACCGGTCATAACTACGTCGCAGAAAAATTTCTCTTCACCTCCAATGCCCAGGATGCCATCGAGCAGCTTGTCGTAAAGACGGCGAATCAAACGTTTACATACCCGCTCGACGGCAGCTCCTATTTGGACACCATCGACAACATCCAATTTTTGGGATGGGCGGCTGATGGCAAGTCATTTTTTGTCGGGGATTTGGACTCGGTGCACATGAGCCGTTTTGAAGGGTGGCAATCGCGTGTGAGGTAGGGGGAGGAGCAAGAACTTCATAGTGAGATGGGCAACAGTAGTTGCGGAGCCAGCAAAAGAGAAGGAGCCACAGCTTGCCTATAAAGCTTCTATAAAACTGACGGATGAAACCCGGACAATGAGCGCCTACTTGCTGTATCGGCATGGCGTGAAGCGCCATACTTCCACGATAGCGAGCGTGCTGCCCTTGCTCTCAGCGAAGCGGTTACCCGAATCAACGACCGGGTAGATCCAGTGCCGGATGAAATCTTCCATGACGCTGCACGCCATTTCGAAGGGCAGGCACTGGCGACCTTGATCGCCGGGATCGCCACGGCCAACCTGTGGAATCGGCTGAACGTTTCTACCAGACAGATCGTAAGCGCTTCTGCGAGCAAAACATTGTAACGAATATGGCGGTCAGTAATGGAGGGAGGCATAGTTTGCCCCCTCCATTATTCTTGCTTGCAAAACAGGTTATGGGTATTACCATTATGGATACCGTATTGTAGATCAGGGCCAATCCACACGGTCGTGAACAATCATCCAGCATACAAGCTGGCAAAGAGTTTATCCAGACTTATCAACCGCCATCCGAATGACGAAGTGATCCGGCTTGATCTGTATAAAATGGCGATCCTAGCGGCTGGGACAACTGAGGGCTGGTGTTACATTTGAACAGTTGACTGAGTATGATTGAGTTGGATTTGAAAAAGCTTGCAGAAAAAAATGAAAAAATAGTGCCCATCGTAACTTCTAATTTATTGAAAACGTATTATATTATGGTATCTGAAGTTCATCATGCACCATTTCATTTTCATAGAACTAGAAAAATGTGGTGATTATTATAAAAAAGACTAGAAATTGGATCATTGGGATTGTTCTGGCTATGATCGTGTTAACTGTTTTTTTTCAATTCAAAGACCTGCCTGGTAATATGGGGGCACTGCTTACCGTTAAAGAATTCATCAGTGAACACAACAAAGCATCAAACGAGTTGGAAATGGCAGGCGCTAAAAATCATACCAATATCCAATTTGCTGAAGGGAAATATCATGTGGATGTTAATAAAAAAGTCACGACAAGTGAAGGGAACTTGCGCGTAAACCACTATGAATATGTTTTAGTGTACGAAAATTTGGAATGGAAAGTAATCAGGGAGAGACTCACATACACAGATATATAACCTGTTTTTCGATGTAAAATTACGATTACTGGAACAACTATTGCATATTCGCAAAAGCTCTTGGCATTACACCTTCATTATTGATGCACAGACTGACGAAATGTGCAATCACGAAAGAAGATAAATAAATAAGAACCGTTCTATACCTCGCATCAAACAAAAGGAGTACCCGAAGGCACTCCTAACGCTTTTTTCGTATAGTGGCGAGCGTTTGCCTCACTTCGGCACAACGTTGCCGGATACAGGACATTTCGCTGCGTTTCGTACATATGGGGATAAAACCACTAGCCGAAAACCGCCAGCGGTTTCTATCTGTTTATCTCCCCTGTGTCTGTTTCGTCCGGTAAAACTCATTGAACAGCTTCATCAGTGCCCGCTTCTCGATGCGGGAGACGTACGAACGGGAAATGCCAAGCTCGCGGGCAATTTCGCGCTGCGTTTTTTCTTTGTCCTGATCGAGTCCAAACCTGCCAATGATAACCTCTTTTTCCCGATCGTCGAGGATGTGGATGTGCTGATAAATCTTGTTCGATTCCAGCTTGAGCTGGACAGCATCCACCACTGCGTCCGTCTCCGTACCGAGCACATCGATGAGCGTGATCTCATTGCCTTCCTTGTCCGTGCCGATGGGATCGTGCAGGGAAACGTCCTTTTTGGTCTTCTTCAAACTGCGAAGGTGCATCAGGATTTCGTTTTCAATACAACGCGCCGCATACGTAGCAAGCTTGGTTCCCTTCTCCACCTGGTAGCTCTCGATCGCCTTGATGAGTCCGATCGTGCCGATGGAGATCAGATCTTCACTGTCTTCGCCGGTGTTTTCGAATTTCTTCACAATATGCGCCACCAGCCGCAAATTGTGCTCGATCAGCTTGTTGCGGGCGTACGGATCGCCTTTTGCCATGAGTCGGAGGTACTTTTCTTCTTCCGTATCCTGAAGAGGCTGGGGGAACGCGTTGTTCTTGACATAAGCGACAAACATGAGAAGTTCCTTGAACACAAGGGAAAGCGCCGCGATGATGCTGGACATGGCTGCCACCTCCACGTCTGGATAGCTTACTTCTATCCTTATGTGGGCGAATACCCAGATGTGCAAGTACCACATGAAAACCCCTTACAAATGTGAAGTGTCCAAAGACCAATCTCGTCCAGTTTCTGTAATAATTCTCGTTAAGACAGGAACCCAAGTTTGTTTTTTAACATTCAATAAGACTTAAAAAGGGGCTGTCTCAAAAGTCGATATTTCGACTTTGAGATGCCCCTTTGTATGTCAGAAACGTTGATATAGCAATGTTTCTGATTTTTAAACGTTAGCGGATTTGCCCTTTTTGGACAGCCCCTAGACAATCTTTTTGATGGCATCGAGTACCCGGTCTGCTTGAAAAGGTTTCACCACAAAATCTTTCGCGCCAGCCTGAATAGCATTTAGAACCATTTGTTGTTGTCCCATAGCAGAACACATGATAACTGATGCATTGGGATCGATTTTCTTAATGCCCTTTACGGCATCTATTCCCTCCATCACAGGCATTGTAATATCCATTGTGACTAAATCAGGCTTTAATTGTGCATATTTTTCTATTGCCTCCAAACCATTCTCAGCCTCACCAATTACCTCATGCCCGCCTTTTGTCAAAATGTCCGTTAACCGTAGTCTCATGAACGCAGCATCATCAACGACTAATATTCTAGCCATAAATTACATCTCCTCAACCTTTTGTCCTAGTAACATATACCCATTTTCAATAGGAGTAAACAATAGCAATAGAATACTTGATTGGAAAGGATTCATGTAATAAGGAGAGCATACCTGTGTTTGGCAAAATAAAGATCCATCTAAATAAATGATAGAATCTCTTGATATATATTAGGTAAAGACACTTGTCGATCAGCGTACCCCGCCTCATAAACAGCTTTAGGCATACCATATACGATACATGATTCTTCAGCTTCAGCGATCACATGACCCCGTTGCCGCTTCACTTCACTACAACCAATTAACCCATCCGTGCCCATTCCTGTAAGAATAACGACCAATAAACGGTCGCGATAAATCAAAGATGCGGAATGAATCGTAACATCAATGGATGGCTTGTACAATTTGCTCTCATCCAGCACAATTTTTAGTATGGTCTTTCCGTCATTTGTTTTTTGAAATAAAGTTTGATACCCTGCAGGAGCAATATAAATGATCCCTGGCATCACAACATCGCCATCTTCTGCTTCTTTCACTTTTAAATTGAGCATTTTGCAGAAATCTGAGCCCTTGAGACACAAGGATTTCTAGGGATAAAAAAGGGACTTCACCCCAATTTGGAGAAGTTTTTCGGTGACCAAACCAAAAACGCCCAAAAGGAGGAAGTCACCTTGTATATTCTTCAAGAAAGTCTGTTTTCCTTCGAGGAACTGCAAAAACTTGAATCCAAAGAACGATTGCCTATCTTTTTCAGCGCTCTTGACCTACGTCCTTACGCCAAAGAACTGAGAAGCCGTTCCCCCCGAGGCGCTGACGGTCACTGCAGACAAGGAATCCTTCGGGCTTTGCTTGCAGCTCCGCTTGAGAATATCAGTACGTTCACTGGCCTACATCGCCGGCTGGATATGGATCTTCGTTTTCGCTATCGATGCGGACTTCGGCTTGATCGGAAAGCTCCTTCCGTGGCAACGTTGAGCCGCGTCTTTGCCGAGCTTACGAGCAAAGACCTGGTCAAGCGACTTTTTGAGGATCTGGTCACACGCTGCAAGCAAGAAGGCATCGTCGATGGAAGTCATGTGGCCATCGATAGTGCCGCGATCCATGCCTACGAGAAGAAACAGCCGAAACGTAAAAGCGAGCTCACAGGCAATGCAAACTGGGGTGCCAAGTTCGACTCCTTCGGCAATAAGGTGAAGTGGTTTGGCTACAAGCTTCATCTCGCCGTCGATACCAAAAGCGAACTGCCGATGGCGCTCGCCGTGACACCGGCTCATGTCCATGACGGCGATATGGCGCCAGATCTGATGGAACAAGTCGCGGCAAAAACCAAAGTCAGCTTCTTTGTCCTCGATGCTGGGTACGACCAACTAAAAAACTATGAGGCTGCCCGGAATTTGAAAGCACAGGCGATCATCCCGATGAATCTTCGCAATGAGAAAGAGCCGCCTGCCGGCATGACATCAAACGGAACGCCTTGCTGCTCCATGGGTTTTCCGATGACCTATTGGGGAGCGGATGGCGATGTTCTGAAATTCCGCTGTCCCCATGCTACAGGCAAGGTAGACTGCCCGCTCGGAATGGCCGCTTGTTCGTCTTCCAATTATGGGATGGTCGTTAAGGTGGATACAACCAGTGATCTGCGCCGCTACTCCACACCGCATCGGGAGAGCAAGCGTTGGAAAGAACTGTACAACGAAAGAACTAGCGTGGAACGATGCAATTCCCGCTTGAAAACCTATCTAACTGCCGATGCGATGCACGTTTGGGGAATTCAGAAAGTCACAACGCACCAGTACCTTAACGCCATTGTATTGCTGGCTTCTGCACTAGCCATGGTTAAGCATTCAAGCAAAGCCGCAGCTTAAATTTTTCAGCATAGACGAAAATTCTGCAGGTCTGCCCATTTTTCCAAAGCCATCACATCACGACATTGAAACCAACCACAGGCCATATAAATCTGTTGTCTTTTTCTCGAAAATGGAATTATGCAAAGTGCTCAAATTACAAATAGTATCGAAACGGTCTGCCAAAGGTTTGGTAAATCCGGGCGGCATATGTTGTACAACCACAATTCCTGCCGGAAAGTCCGGCGTAAATCGAGGCAGAATGGATTGCATGGCAGACGGTCCACCTGTGGAACATCCGATAATGAGCAGATCAACGGAAGCGGAGCCCGGTTTCTTTTTTTCTTTCACTGCTTCTTTTACAGATGCAATCACTAGCGTTGCATTAATCTTTTCCCATCATTCAAAATACACATAATCTTTGGTATTTGGTTGTCTAGGGAACAAAAAAATCCTTTACACTGGAAAGGTCAGGTAGTTCCTGTCCAAATCCAACGCAAAGGATAGCTCATGGACAAGAATACCCTATTTTCTTCATTTGGTAAATGGGTTGCACCCATCAATATTATGAAACTTCAACAACGAATTGACGAAACGGATCAAGACAAGTACGTGAAGAAGCTGACGACAAAAGCGTATCTTCTCCTATGTGAACGCTCACCAAAAAGTTGACCACTTTGCTCATCATAAAGTTACCCACCTGACAGTTTGAGCACACGTCATCATTTTCACACCTAATTGCAAATGTTTTTACTGAGCCAAGGATCGTCAAGGGCTTGCGTAGCAAGGGGTTTACCCTTTATCCTTGACGATCCTTGGTGCAGGAAATAAAATGCTACTTTGTGTGAAAAAAAGCATCGTAGGTGGTCAACTCGAAGATGAGCGTTTGCTCCAAAAATGGTCAACTTTTTGATTGAGCACTTTGCATAATTCCATTTTCGAGAAAAAGACAACAGATTTATATGGCCTGTGGTTGGTTTCAATGTCGTGATGTGATGGCTTTGGAAAAATGGGCAGACCTGCAGAATTTTCGTCTATGCTGAAAAATTTAAGCTGCGGCTTTGCTTGAATGCTTAACCATGGCTAGTGCAGAAGCCAGCAATACAATGGCGTTAAGGTACTGGTGCGTTGTGACTTTCTGAATTCCCCAAACGTGCATCGCATCGGCAGTTAGATAGGTTTTCAAGCGGGAATTGCATCGTTCCACGCTAGTTCTTTCGTTGTACAGTTCTTTCCAACGCTTGCTCTCCCGATGCGGTGTGGAGTAGCGGCGCAGATCACTGGTTGTATCCACCTTAACGACCATCCCATAATTGGAAGACGAACAAGCGGCCATTCCGAGCGGGCAGTCTACCTTGCCTGTAGCATGGGGACAGCGGAATTTCAGAACATCGCCATCCGCTCCCCAATAGGTCATCGGAAAACCCATGGAGCAGCAAGGCGTTCCGTTTGATGTCATGCCGGCAGGCGGCTCTTTCTCATTGCGAAGATTCATCGGGATGATCGCCTGTGCTTTCAAATTCCGGGCAGCCTCATAGTTTTTTAGTTGGTCGTACCCAGCATCGAGGACAAAGAAGCTGACTTTGGTTTTTGCCGCGACTTGTTCCATCAGATCTGGCGCCATATCGCCGTCATGGACATGAGCCGGTGTCACGGCGAGCGCCATCGGCAGTTCGCTTTTGGTATCGACGGCGAGATGAAGCTTGTAGCCAAACCACTTCACCTTATTGCCGAAGGAGTCGAACTTGGCACCCCAGTTTGCATTGCCTGTGAGCTCGCTTTTACGTTTCGGCTGTTTCTTCTCGTAGGCATGGATCGCGGCACTATCGATGGCCACATGACTTCCATCGACGATGCCTTCTTGCTTGCAGCGTGTGACCAGATCCTCAAAAAGTCGCTTGACCAGGTCTTTGCTCGTAAGCTCGGCAAAGACGCGGCTCAACGTTGCCACGGAAGGAGCTTTCCGATCAAGCCGAAGTCCGCATCGATAGCGAAAACGAAGATCCATATCCAGCCGGCGATGTAGGCCAGTGAACGTACTGATATTCTCAAGCGGAGCTGCAAGCAAAGCCCGAAGGATTCCTTGTCTGCAGTGACCGTCAGCGCCTCGGGGGGAACGGCTTCTCAGTTCTTTGGCGTAAGGACGTAGGTCAAGAGCGCTGAAAAAGATAGGCAATCGTTCTTTGGATTCAAGTTTTTGCAGTTCCTCGAAGGAAAACAGACTTTCTTGAAGAATATACAAGGTGACTTCCTCCTTTTGGGCGTTTTTGGTTTGGTCACCGAAAAACTTCTCCAAATTGGGGTGAAGTCCCTTTTTTATCCCTAGAAATCCTTGTGTCTCAAGGGCTCAGATTTCTGCAAAATGCTCGATTAGCATTCACACTCCTATTTTTACATGCCCAACTTCAGCAACGCGAAGGGCTTCGAGCCATTGCTGACGATGTTCTATCAAAGAAATTTCAGCAAGAATTAGGACTGTCATCGATCAGCCCCGCACAGCTTAGTCGAAAAAACAATCGGGTAGAACCTGCTTTGCTTGAAGAAGTTTTTGTCGACCTTGTCCAGCAAATTCAACGCGTTTCTGGAAAAGCCTGCTCTCTTCGAAAACACATAAAGATCATTGATTCCACTACAATTGGATTATGTTTGCAAAAGTATAAGTGGGCAACCTTTCGCGAAACAAAGGCAGGAATCAAAATTCATCTTCGTCTCGTTTTCGCAAGCCAGGAGGATGTCTATCCTGAAAAGATTTCCCTAACTTGTGCCAAATCCAATGACCGCACCCAAATGGAGTCGCTGATTGATGAGATCGGAGCCATGTACGTCTTTAATCGAGGGTACGTGGATTATGAAAAGTTCGATGAGTATACCGATCAGGGCATCTTTTTTGCTTCACGTCTCAAGGATAACGCGGAAACTCGTCATTTGTATACTTTCAAAGTACCACCAGAAAGCTCCGTTTTATCCGACTCCATGATCCTTCTTGGAACGCCACAAAAACGGGTGGATAATGTGTTACGACTGATTGAAACGCATGATTCGAAAGGAAATCGTATTCGAATCATCACCAATCGGTTCGACTTAGAAGCAGAAGAATTGAGCGACATCTACCGTTGGCGCTGGCAAATAGAACTGTTTTTCAAATGGATGAAACAACACGCAAAGATCAAGACGTTCTATGGAACAAGTGAAAATGCGGTCTGGAATCAAGTTTTTCTCGCTCTCATTGCTTACTGCTTGTTGCTTCTTGTAAAGCTGGAAAGAAACAGTCAGCACAGTCTGCTGCAAATCAGTAGATGGCTCAAAGTGTTTCTCTGGCAGACCTTTGAACAATGGATAGGCAGAATGGATTACCAATCCAAACGAACATCCAGAGGGCGACAGAAAAGGAAGTAAGTGTTGTTTGTTGTTGTCGATGTTGTAATAAATGTATAAAACTACTAAATGGATAGTGGCTACCTTTTGCTTGGCTGTTCTCGTTTTTGGTTGTGAAGTTGAAAATGTCATTCAGAATAATTTGACAATAGATGGATTCATTTTTTATGCAACGCTAATGTAATTTCATAGACTTCGGAAATCTTCAGAGCATATTTTTCTGTGCCAAGCTCAATCACTATATACTGGTCTTGCTGTGAAACTTCCATTGTTTCACCCCCTAGGTATATTCACTCAACCAAGGAATGCGGATTCGGATAGAAGATACGGCAGATCATGCCAAGAAAAGATACTGTCTGTTTTTAACATTCATGAGTATGGTACAGCTCAATAAAGTGCGATTCACACATTTGTAGAAATACAGTCAAATAATACGGATCAAATTGCGTGTTTCGACTTTTCCACAACTCTGTTTTGGCATCCGCGAACGAAATGCTTTTACGGTAAGGGCGATCCGAAACCATGCAGTCGAACGCATCCAATATGGAACAAATTCTGGCGTAGAATGGGATGTCACTGCCAATCAAACCGAATGGGTAACCCGTTCCATCCAGACGTTCATGATGGTAGAGAACCGAACTGGTAACATCCTGGTTGGTGATGCCCTCCTTCTGTAAAAATTCGTTTCCCCATATCGGATGTTGCTTAATTAATTCCCATTCATTTTGGGACAGTGCGGAGGATTTTCTTAAAATGGATTTTGGAACAAAAATTTTACCGATATCGTGCAAGGAGCATCCCAGTACAAGTTTTTGCGATTGCTCTTGATTTAAATTTAATTCTGCGGCCATTCGTCTTGCCATATTACTAACGCGAATACTGTGATGATAAGTAGTCGAATCGTGCAACCATAATTTGTGCAGCCAACTTGCGATACGCTGATTCAATAGGATGTCCCTCCATTAAAGATAATGTTGACAGGACCCATATTGTTTTGTAACTTATTGCCTTAAGTGCCATACACACAATTTCGCACAACTGAACTTGTACGACATCAGGAGGGACAAAAAATGAAACATGGTATCGTGGGGCCAATTGAGAAAGAGCAAGATGAGTTGACGGACGAAGAAATTGTCAGTATGTTTTTGGCAACATATCAACACTCAAAAAACACGTTGCGAAATTATAAGTACGCGATTGAACGATTTCAAAAATTCATCGGTAAAAAAAGGCTTAATGAAGTTACTTGGAGGGATGTCGAACTTTATAAACTGAGTCTGCTCAAGAGGGATGAAAACAATAATCGCCAATATGCCACAGCGACAATCTCCGTATTACTGGCTCCGCTTCGTTCTCTTTATAAGTGGGGGAATAGTGTCAATATTAATTGTTTTACCCACGATCCGGCAGCATGCATCAAAAAACCGAAAGTTTCAAATAACAGCAGGCGGCATTTTTTAACGAAACATGAGGTTGTAATGATATTACAGCAATTAAACACCATGGGGCTTCGCAATTATGTCATCGGCTTGACTTTGGTTTTGCTTGGTCTGAGAGTTTCCGAATTGGTTTCTATGGAATGGGACGATTTTCATTCGGATCCCATGGGAACTTCCATTTGGTTGACCGTGCTTAATGGAAAAGGTCGGAAAGAACGGGAGGTGAAAGTACCCGAGATGCTCTGGAACCTGCTTTGTTCATACCGTATGGAAGATAGAAGAAGTGGCAAAGTTTTTCCGATTACCTCCCGTCAGGTTGAACGAATCATCGAGATCGCCCGTAAAAAAGCGAATTTTTCCAAGAAGGTAACCCCCCACTGGTTGCGGCACACCAATGCAACCTTGGCTTTGTTGAACGGGGCGTCCCTTCAACAGGTGCAACAGACTCTGGGGCATTCCCGCATCAATACGACACAACGTTATATACATACAGTGGAGCAAATCAAAAAAGCAGCTCCGGATTTTGTCGAAGATTGCCTGAAGGAAGTACTCTAGTGTGCAAGTTGAACAACATACTCTCTAAAAAGAAAATGATTGAAAATAATTGTTTTTTCATGGTATATTTGGATCGATATTTGCAGAATTTTGTCTTAATATGTCGTACAAGTTCAGTTGTGCGACATTAATAATGATAATTATATTATCATTATCCCAATTAGCGGTAAATTCATACATAATTCGCCAAGATATCATTATCCGTAAGATAATCTCCATTCTCTTGAGACTGGCTTTGAGCCGCACACATCAATACTTACCCGTTTCGCTTACCTGTTTATATAATAAAGTATCTGTTTGTAGAGTAGAGAACTGAAACGAGTTCTGGCGACCTGAAGGTCGCCAGAACTCGTTTCAGTTCTCCCTCATCAAACCGTACGTGAGGTGGATCGGCTACACTGAATTCCTTCAGCACAAGGGAAAGCGCCGCGTTGATTTATGTGGGCGAATACCCGTAAGTGCAAGTACCAACGGAAAAACGGGCTCTGCCTCCTGGCGGGCTTGCCTTTGGCTTTTCGTTCCTTTACATCCCAGTTTCAGGAAGTTGCAATTTGGATAAACTGCAAAATAATCGGGACGCCTTGGGAGGGTACCTCGCTCAGAACCAGCAGCCCGTTTTGCACGACATAGCTGTTGGGCGGTTGCAAAATCCCGTTGATGAACAAATTGACGATCGAAACCGACTGCTGTCCGAGAATCCCTGAGGTGCTGAGCTGTGGCACGGCATCCGCGTCGGTGTACACATTTTTTTGTCCATCGGAAAACGTCGTGTATTGATAAATCGTGGTGGTCAGCAGTCCTGGCGTGCACGGACACGGCGGGCAAGGGGGGCAGGTAGGGCACGGCTGTCCCGGAAAAATGTCTGGACATCCCAAAGGCATGAGCTGATAGCGCACATTTAGGGAGTACGTCCGATTGGCGGCGCTGCACTGGATGTTTCTTTGCTGCAAAACTTTTCCCTCCTCTCTATACGAATGATGCGTGCGTTTTTGCGGCTGCCGGTTCACCTCCAAAGCTTTCCATGCGTAACTCGGCTAAGCTGTTTTTGGTCCAACGAGAACGGGCAAAAAAGGAGCGTGCGCCACTTCTCCCCCCCATGTCAGACAGTCTGGCGACGGAACGAGAGTACCCCAGGCATGTACAATCGCCTGGGGCTTCCCGTTTGAGTGGATCTCTTGTTTTAGTTGACGACGAATTCAACCAAGACAGGTGTCCCCGCATTCTCAGCGTCGCCATCCGGGATCGTGATAGTGGTTGTGCTGATGGTGGACGTGTTTCCTGGCTGCAGGACGCCGTTGATGTAGAGATTGTAGAAGGCAAAGGTACTTGGGAATGCAGTAGCCGCAGTACCCGCATCTGTACTGAACTCGGTTGCTGCAATCGCAAAAGTGGCTCCTGTACCTGTTCCGGCTCCCATCGTCGAGGTGAAGCGCAGAGACGTCATAAATGGTTTGATGATTGGCATGCACACCAACTCCTCATGTAAAGTACGTAAGGAAAAAACCTTACAATACATATCAAATGAACGAATCTGCGTTCCCGAAACGGACAAACATCATCTGGGAGGACGTATATTTTATCGGTTTCGAACCTGCACACCGTGTATTTATCTGCGTTGCCAGAACAACGCAGCCAGACGGAATGAGCCCTATTCGAAACAAAAGATAATCTAGGCTCCTTCTTGCTAGAAAAGTGCCCCCTCTTGCCTTGCTGCCCTTTCGGCACCTCTCTTCAATAGAAGAAAGGCAATAGCGCGTCTGTTCCCAAACGTTAGCCTTCTGCTTCCCCTTTATGACTCAACCTCTCCCCAGCTTGAAAAATAGAAAAAGCGCCCGCACTCAGCCGGACGCCCCTGCTCATTCCTCATATTCGATTGTCGCCAACAGCTCCACAAGCCCATCGCCTACGTGCTGCTCACCCGTCAGCGCAAACAAAGCTTCATTCACAGTCCCGTAGTTGGTCACTTGCCCGTAGAGCAAAATAACTGTCGGAAAACGGGCAATCTCCCCGGACAGGTTCGGCGGAATTTTTTCGGCAAAACTCTCCCCGGCGGATACGCACTCGCGCTGCAAATAAGCCAAAAACGCTGCCCGCTCCTCTACCTGCGCCACCGCGTGCACCTCGAAAAAATCTTCGTCAACCCAATCCAGCCCTGCGGCGGCCATAAATCCGGACGGGATCACGTCCCCGTCCTCCGTGTACTCAGGCTGCAGGAAAGACTGCAGCTCTTCGTCCGTCTGCAAGGTCGTTCCCCAAATCGCAACGACATGCTTCATTCCCCGTTCCCCTCCTGCCCGACATGATCTGCCTCCACTCCCGGCCTCTTCGTCCAACTCCGCAAGAACGAGCGGCAGCCCTTCTGCTTCCGGCAGGGCAGGCACGCTGCGGTCAAATAAGCCCGCTGGCTGCCAGACACGAGCTTTTCTCCTTCCTGCGGCTTCCACAGCGAACGAACCCAGCCCGCAGCATTGGCTCCCTGCGTTTCCGCCAAAAGCTCGCACCATGGCTCCCTTCCGGAAAAGGTCTTTTCCTGCGCGATTTTCGTCACCCATGCTTGCAAAATGCTGTCCGGCGCATACTGGCGAAACGCCACCCGGACGCGTTCGTCCCCTGCTCCGTGCATCGCGGCGTATTCGATCAGCCAGGAAAAGTCAGTAGCCGCTTCTTCCAGCGAACGCTCTGCAGCCACCGCTTCCAGCTTTCTGCGTTGTGCCCGTGCACATCCAGGCCATCCGCTCCGGCAAACGGCTCGTAGTTCCAGCTCTCTGCCCCGATACACCCAAGCGCTGTCACCCGGTCGACAAATGCCGTGAAGCTTTGCCCGAGCAAAAGAAACTCGCCTGTCTCATGCCCCCAGGCATACACGGGCGGATCGTCTGCGCCAGCTCGCAAATCCAGCAGCAGCATGTCGCCATTGCCTCCTGTGTGGAAGCAAAGATACCGCTGCTCGTCGCTCGGGTCTTCCTCGTCGCCAAAATAAGGCCACTCGAAGCCGTCCAGGCTCCAGCCGAAATCCCCGCTGAGGGAAAAAGGCTCGCCCGTTCTCGCTGGCAACGACCAGCCAACCTGGACGCGACTCGTCCCCGCAAGCAAAATCCGGCGAATGGCCGCAGGCAACCTGATCCCCAGCCGCGCTTCCGCCTCTGCGACTTGCTCTGGCACAGCAGGCGGCCCGATGATGAGCGGCCAAATACGCGCCCCTTGTCTTTCCATGTCCGTCATAAGCGTTTTCCACGCGTGAACCCACTTTTCCATCTGCTCGCGCATTCAGGCAGCTCCTTTTTGTCCATGCTTGACTTGACCTGCTTTTTCTTATTGTTACGAATGTAGCCGTCGATTTTCAATCTTCCAAAGAACCAATTTCAACCAAATTTTCCACGCTAACATGCTCAAAACTTGGCTGGCCCCATGCTGACCGTACCTGTCGTCCCCAACCGCCACTTACCAATCACTCCAGCCGCTCCATCTCCCCATGCCACCGCACACCCGCATGCAAAAAAACGTTTCCTTCGAATCGGAAACGTTTTTTCTACACCGGCACGATCTATACCGGCACTAATACGCTTTTAACCATATGGCGGAATTGATGTCCGCTCACCATTACCGTCCCGTCCTGGCGATAGCCCAATGCTTCGTAGAGCTGGCGCGCACGCGGATTTTCCTCGTCCACCAAAAGGGCGATGCGGTCATGGCGGCGCTGGATTGCCTCCTGCTCGAACGCTGCCAGCAGCTTTTTGCCGATCCCTCTGCCCCTCTTGTCCGAGCGCACCGCTATCGAATCGAGGTAAAACTCATCGTCGCGCGCTTCCTTGACCAGCGCGGGAGCTACGCCCGTCCGCTTTTGGACAAACTCGACAAACGGCCGATCGAGCGCTTCGGTCTGGCTGCCATGATAAAACAGCGCCAGTCCCATTGGCTCGTCTCCTTCCATGGCAATGACGGCATTTTCGTAGCTGAGCCGATTTTGTTGCTGCGCGAAAAACTGCGCCATCAGCGAAATGGCCTCGTCAGCCTCCGTCGCTCCCGTCAAGGTGTACGCGATATCTCCAATGGCTTCATAAATCAGCGGTGCCGCAAATGCTGCATCTCTCGGTTCCGCTTTACGTATCATGGTACTCTCTCCTTGCGTGTACTGTACGTGTCCATGCGCCGTCCCCTAAACAGACGGCTGCGAAAGGCGACCCGTTTTTTTGCTGGCCAAAGCCAACATCAGTCTCATTGTGGCACACTTTGCGCCCAAGGTCGAGCTACCCGCACAACTGTCACAAATTGGCAACAAAGAAACCGCTCTCACATAGAGAGCGGTCTGTCTACGCCTACCCGATCATTTTTTCAATCGTCAGCTTGCGCTCGTAACGCAAATCGAGAAACTCGCCGCTGCGCCGCACCAATGGCCGCATCGGCTCGTCCTGGTGAATCAGAATTACTTCGACCTCTTCCCCGCTGCTCAGGCGCGCCCTCGCCCCGACGTACAGCAAAGCGATGTAGCGCACAAAAACCGAGACCACCTCAATGTTCAACAGCCCGTTGCAAGCTTCCTTCCACAGAAGCTGCGCCGCCTCGAACGGAGAAGTTCTGCCTTTGTAGACCCGGTCGGAGCAAATCGCGTCGAACATGTCGGCGATCGCCAAAACCTGGCACTCCAGCGGTATTTCGTCGCCTTTTCGCTGTTCAGGATACCCGGAGCCATCCAGCCGCTCGTGGTGAAGCAGCGCGCAGAGCGCCAGCTTCTCTGAGCCGCCTTCCATCTTGCGAATCATGTCGTAGCCGTAAGTCGTGTGCTTTTTCATGATCGCAAATTCTTCCTCTGTCAGCTTGTCCGGCTTGAGCAGCACTTCCTTGGGAATGCGCATTTTTCCCACGTCATGCAAAAATCCTGCGTTCCCCATAAACGTCACCTGCTGCTCGTCCCACTTCAACAGCCGGGCGATCAGCGAACACAGAATACCTACGTTCAACGAATGCCGATATGTATAACTGTCCGCCCCTTCCAACACGTACAGGGAACGAAACAGTCCCAGATGCTTCGTCGATTTTTCCAGCACATTCGCAAAAATTTGCGAAAACTGCTCCAGACTGCCCACCTTGTCCTGCTGCAGTTGATCGAAAAGCAGCCGCGTCTGGTCCAAGGCTTGTACGTAAGCGGCGACAGTCTCCGCGTCAGCCTCCAACTGGAATAATTGTGTAGAAACCTGCTCCCCCGTTCCTTCCGTCCAGGTTTGCACGACCGCAACCTCTCGCACTCGCTGTTTCAGAAGAATATGTACATGTGCAGCCGTAATCGTCGTATTCTTTCCCAGCAGCAAAACTCCGCTGTTGGAGTAAAGATCCTCTGCTAATACTTGCCCAATCAGTTTGTGATCGACGGGTGCCGTAGGCATACAATCAACCTTTCCAGTCATGTATTTTCCTAAATTATAGAAAGGAAGGGGAAGAGTTACAATCTTTTTTTCGACAATTGTCATGATTTCGCGAGCGGGACGTTCTGCTTGCGCCGCACATACGATATAGAGCGAATGCTAGCGGTGATTTCAAGGAGGGAACGCGTTTCATGACGACACTGTACATCACGCCAAAGGCATGGAAACAGATCGAACAGACTGTACGAAAAAAACCCTCGCTGGAAACAGGAGGGATCATGATGGGATATCCGCTCGGGGATGAAAAGTGGGTCGTGACGTTTGCCAGCGACCCGGGGCCAAATGCGATTCATCAGCCGCACTCGATCTTTTTCGATGATGACTACTTGAAAAGGCTCGTCCGCAAGCTGAGCCGAAACCGCCAGTGGCAGTACATCGGCGATTGGCATAGCCACACGATCAAGCGGCTGTCCCCGAGCAAAGGGGACAAACGAACCATCTGGGCAAAAGCTTCGCAATCCGTGTACATGTCTTCCTCCCCGCTGATGCTGATTGTCGGGCTTGGCAAGCGCAATCAGCTTCAGGCGCGCGGGTTCATTCTCGGGAATACCCTGCGCGAAGTTGGGAAGATCGAGCTGTATAATCGGCAAGCTCATCGACAGCCCGGCGAAAAAGCTCCATCGCCTGGTTCTTCCCCCAGCTTGGCTGGTTCTCTGCTACGACACAGATCGCATAGCGCGGCTCCTCCAAAGGAGCGTAGCCGACAAACCAAAGGTGATTTTTGGAATCGCTTGTACTCCCTGTCTGGGCGGTCCCGCTCTTCCCGGCAACCTGCCAGGAAGAATCCAGCAGTATTTGGCCGGTCCCATCTGTAACGACCTTGCGCATCATTTTGCGTAGCTTGCTCGCTGTCACATAGTCGATTCCGGCGGCAGAGAGCTTCTGCTCCGGAAACTGGTAGAACGGCTGTCCGTTTCGATAAGCAATTTCCTTGACCAGACGTACCTGCGCGGGTTGGCCGCCGCGCAGGATCGTCACCATCATGTTCGCCGCCTGCAGCGGAGTAATCCGCACATCGCGCTGGCCGATTGCGCTCTGGATCAAGACGCCCTCGTCGCTGTAGGAGACATCCTTCGCAAACACACGGCCGCTTTCTTCGCCATCAAGCTGCTTGAATCCATCCAGCTTGAACAGATGCGCAGTTGCATGCCCCACCTGAGCGGTCAAGCCCAGTCTCCGGGCGTACTCCTCCAGCTTTTCTGAGCCGACTCTTTTCGCAATTTCCGCAAAAGCGATGTTGCACGACTCAGCGTAAGCCTCCTCCATCGTGACGCTGCCGTGCCCTTCCTTTTTCCAGCAGGAAAAATGGTACTTGCCGTACTCGCCCGTACACGTAAACCGCTCCGTAGGGGAAATCACGCCTTCCGCCAAGGCGGCAGCGGCTACCACCGTCTTGAAGACAGAGCCTGGCGGCAACTGCTTGAACGCCCTGTTTTTCCACTCGCCGGCTTGGCCGCCTACATTCGTCTGGTCGTAGCTTGGCCGGCTGACAGCGGCGAGAATATCGGCGTTTTGCGCATCCAGGACGACGACGCTGCCTTCCCGCAGGCCGACCTGATCTGCCGCCGCCTCCATTCGCCGCTGAATGTCCACATCGAGCGTGGTCGACAGCGAAAGCGGGTAATATTGATTGCTAGGCTTCGTATAGCGAATGTCCAGTCCGCGCAGCGGCTTGCCCTGGCCGTCGACGTAGTAGGACAAGACCGACGGCTCCACTCCTTGCAAAAAGCGGTCAAAGCTTCTTTCCAGCCCGGATGCGCCAACGGTAGATTCCGCATTCATTTTGCCGCTCGCCCATTCGTCCGGGTAGAGCGTCTCGACCATGCCAGGATTTTTGTGAATGAAGCCGATCAGATGCTTGGCCACTTCATCTGTGCGGTAGCGCTCCGTCACCGCCAATGCTACTACACCGGGAATCGCAAGCGCGTTGATTTCGTCTGCCTGCTTTTGGGTAAGCTCGATCAGCTTGCCTGTTTCGCTGCGCAGAAGCAGCGGGACCTTTGCTTTTTCCATCGTCTCGGACAGCCGTTCTTTTGGCTGGCCTGTAATTTCCGCCAGCCTGGCAAGCCCTTCTGTCCCTTCCAGGCTGCCGCGGGCAAGCGGAAACAAAATCAGGGCGAGATGCTCTACGCCTGTAAACGCATAGCCGCCGCGATCCAAAATATCTCCGCGGCCGCTGTGCAGCACAAAGCTTTGCTGCCGCTGCTTCACCGAAGCTTTCACCAAGTCGATTCCGCGCCGGGAAAAGCGATGGGGCGCGCCGAGCTGTATCCACCACAGCCGGGCAATCAGCCCTACCCAGAGTAGCGTCATCGCCATCAACACGAGAAAATGCCGTCGTTTGATCCGTCGATCAAGCTGCATGCCGTTTCCCTCCCCGCCCTTTTTTTCCCAGTATTGCCGGAATCGCCGGGCGAGAAACTTTTCCATGCAAAAAACACACTGCAACTGGCAGTGTGCTTTCGTTCAAAACCGGATTGGATGCTACAGCCTGGCTGGCTGCTGTTTTTCCAACAGGATGTTTTTGATTTTCGTCGACAAAAGATCGAGTGCCACGCGGTTGTATCCGCCCTCGGGAATGATGACATCCGCATAGCGCTTGGTCGGCTCGATGAACTGCAGGTGCATCGGACGCACAACATTCAAATATTGATTGACCACAGAATCCAGCGAACGGCCGCGCTCCTCGATATCGCGCACGATCCGGCGAACGATGCGCACATCCGCATCCGTGTCGACAAACACCTTGATATCCATAAGATTGCGAATCCGCTCGTCTTCTAAAATCAGCATCCCTTCGAGAATGATGACGTCCTTCGGGTCTACCTGGATTTGCTCGCTCTTGCGGTTGTGCACCTTGAAATCGTAAATCGGCTTTTGGATCGCCCGTCCTTGCAGCAGTTCCTGCAAGTGGTGCAAAAGCAGATCGTTGTCAAATGCAAGCGGATGGTCGTAATTCGTCAAGGCGCGCTCTTCTATACTCAGATGGCTCTGATCCTTGTAGTACGAATCTTGCTCGATCATCGTCACGCTATCGTTGCGGAACTGGTGATACAGCTCCTTTGCCACCGTGGTCTTTCCCGAACCACTGCCTCCTGCTACCCCAATCAATACGGGGTTACCCATGCCACATGTCCCCTTCCTCATGCTGCTTCTAACGAAATCACCCTACGGCTGCATGCGTTTCTTCAAGCTGACAGCCAGTCCGTCCCCTACTGGTATGAACGTCGTCTCCAAATCCGGCCGCTCTGCCAAATGCGCGTTGAAGGCGAGCAGCTTGTCCACCATCGGCCGTTGTCTTTTGCCTGCCTCGTCTGGCGTCGCCACCAATCCGCGGAACAGGACGTTGTCGCTGATGACAAGTCCCCCCTCCCGGAGCAGGGGCAAGTACAAATCGAGAAACGCCCGATACTGTCCTTTGGCCGCGTCGATAAACAGGCAGTCAAACTGATAGGAATCAGGCAGTCCAAGCGTCGCGTCGCGCGACAGGATTTCAACCCGGTCCGCGCAGCCCGCTTCCGCTACATTGGCCCGTGCCCGCGCCAGGCGTTCTTCATCTATGTCCATCGTGACAATCCGCGCCTGTGGTGCTGCTTCGGCAAGCCAAATGGTCGAATAGCCGATCGCTGTACCTACCTCCAAAATCGATTGGGGGCGATGCAGCAAAAGCAGCATTCTCATCACCTGAGCGGAAGCAAGCTGAACGATCGGAATATTTTCTTCGGCAGCTTCCTGTTCCAGTCGCGCCAGAAGCGGCGATCGCGCCGGAACCAGGCCCGACACGTAGTCGTCGATTGCGGGATTGGTTATCATGATTTCACTCCTCTTTCGTTACAACCGCATTATTATAGCATACCTCGCCAAAAAGAACAGAGGAAACCTGGTTAGTTTCCCCTGCTTTTTGCATCATTTGCGTTGTGCTCAGAAAGTGTTTTGGAGAAGTAATGCTCCGAGGTTCCGTCTTTTTTCGTGACGTAGAAAAAGTAGTCGTGCTGTGCGGGATTGACAACCGCTTCCAGTGAGGCTCTGCCCGGATTGGCAATCGGTCCCGGCGGCAAGCCCGGGTTCAGGTACGTGTTGTACGGGCTTTTCACCTTCAAATCTTCATACGTCAGCCGATCGCGTTGCTTGCCCAAAATAAACTGCACGGTGGCGTCGGCCTGCAGCGGCCATTTATCGCGGATGCGGTTGTAGTACACGCCGGCGACGAGCGGCCGCTCCTTGTCTACCGTCACTTCCCGTTCCACGATGGAAGCGAGGCTGACCGCCTCATCGAGCGTCAGTCCGCGCTGTTTGAGCTGCTCTGTCCACTGCGGCTGCCATATTTTCTCGAATTGGGCCAGCATCCGCGAGACGACTTCATGCGCAGTGGCGTCCTTGTCCACCTCGTACGTCTCCGGGAACAAATACCCTTCGAGACGGTGCTTGCGATCCTTGTTTTTCGGAATCTGCGCCACAAATTCGTACTCCGGAAATTCTCCTTCGTTCACTTCTTTCAGAAAAGCTGCTTTCTCGACAATGCCTTCCTTGTCCAGATGTTCGGCAATCTGCTCAATGTTCCAGCCTTCCGGGATGGTAAAACGCGCTGCGTTCACTACCGTTTTTCCCTCTGCCATCGCCGTGAGCATATCGTCAATGGCTTGTCCTGTTGTAAACTGGTACTCGCCTGCCTTCAGTTGCGGGGCCACGCCTTTGTACTTCACGTAGTACTGGAACAGATCGGCATTGCGGATCAGCCCTTGCTCTTCCAGCAATCTGCCGATTTCCCGCACGGAAGAACCAGTGGGAATCGTCACGTTTTTGGCCGTTTGCGGTCCGTCTACGGGTTGCAGTCCTTCGTACATATACCACGCTGCTCCCCCGGCAGCCACGATGGCGATGAGAAACAAGGCTACCAGCCACATGACAATCCGGCCGCCTCTCCTGCGCCGGTACGCAGCAGGTCTGTCTGATCTGAAATCAGGCTTCGCTGACATTGGTTTCAAGCTAGAAATCCTCCCTTTAGGGTCTCTTCTCTCCATCCTGTCTATTATACAAGAGCTGTCATTCGCTGTCACTGCATACGGTTTTTTGGCAAAAAAAGACAAAAGATCAGGAATGGTAGCGAAAACTCTCCACTCAAAAAAAGCGCTGCCCGGTAGCAGCGCTTGCAGCACACTTTTGAACTTTTCTCTCAAGTAAACATCATGTACAAAACGATAGCCAGGCAAAGGACGGCAAACGGGATGACGACACTCAACACAAAAATCGGTCGATAGGCCCGCTGATGGGTTTCATGGCAGACCGCGCGCACAGTCGTCACGATGTATCCGTTATGCGGCAGCGAGTCGAGAGCGCCGGAAGCGAGCGCAGAGATGCGATGCATGGCTCCCCGGTCCAGACCTTGGCTCATGTAGATCGGCGCCAAAATCGGCAGGGCGATGCCCAAGCCACCGGAGGCAGAGCCTGTGATCGCGGCAATCAGCGTGACAGACAGGCCCAGACTCACGTATTCCAGGCCCTCCAGCCCCACGAGCGTATCCACAATCGCGCTAAAAGCAGGGACCTTCGCCGCCACAGCTCCGAAGCCGACGACCGCGCACGTATTGGCCGTGGCGATCAGGGCGTTTTCTGTCCCTTTGGCAAACATCGCCCAGTAATGTCTCGCGTATTTGTTCATCAGCACAAGCCCGGCGAATATCCCGATCAAAAGCGCGATCAAAACGGCGGAAGTAGTGGAAATGTAAGAGGACAATAGGTTGAGCGCTGCGACAACGAGGACGAGCGGAGCTATTGCCAGCAAAATAGGCGGCAGCTTCGTCTCGGCTGCTTCTGCGGCGGTCGCCGCGACTTCCTCGTTTGCCGAGCCGGCTGCTTTCGGGTCGTACGTATATCCGAAGCCTTCGCCGCTTTTCACCGCTTTCGCAACGGCGCGGCTCAAGTAAAGCCCGCCAGACACCATCAGCAACAGCGCCATCGCGACGCCGATCCAGCCGCCCGCCCCAGGCGTCGTCCCGAAAAACTGGGTCGGAATCAAGTTTTGAATTTCCGGCGAGCCGGGGGACGTCATCGTGAACGTAATCGAGCCGAAGACGAGCGCGGCGGGAATGAACCGATGCGGAAGGTCGGCTTCCTTGAACAAGGCTACCGCAATCGGATAGACAGAAAAGGCGACGATAAATACACTGACGCCCCCATACGTCATGATCGCGCACGCCGCCACGACAGCGAAAACGGCCCGACCCGCTCCGAGCTTTCGCCGTACCCAGTCGGCGATCGCTTTCGCTGCCTGCGTGTCCTCCATCACTTTTCCGAAAACAGCGCCGAGCAGAAACGTCAAAAACCACGATTTAAAAAAGCCCGTGAACCCGTCCATGTAATGGGTCGACATCGCTTCTTCCAGTCCCAGCCCGCCGCTTGCCGCCACCACGGCAGCGCACACGATGGCCGCGACGATGATGTTGATGCCGCGCATCGTCAAAAAGATGAGCAGACCTAATCCAATTATCAAGCCGAAAAAGCTGAGCAGCATGCCCTCATCTCCTCACGCATTTTGTAGCTTGCCGCGAAAATCGTAGTCATAGGCAATGTGATACAGCCGGACAATCTCCTCAACTGTAGGAATTTTCGGATTATTACCCGGACTTCCGCTCGCCAAAGCGTCCACAGCCATCTTGGGCGCGGCCTTCTGGAAGGCCTGCTGGTCAATTCCCCAATGGCGCAAGCTCGGAATGTGCAAATCGAGGCACAAGCTCTTGATCTCTTCGATTGTCGCTTCTGCCGCCTGCTCGTCAGAAAGCGCTTTGATTTCCGGCTGCATCAGCCTTCCGATTTCGGCGAGCCTGCCCACTGCCGCCTCTTTTGTATAGGCCAGCACGGCAGGCAAGAGCATCGCGTTTGAGATGCCGTGCGGGACGTGGAAAACGGCTCCGATCGGCCGGGACATGCCGTGCACGAGCGCGACAGACGCATTGGAAAAGGCGGCGCCAGCCAGCATCGAGGCAAACGCCATCTTGTCCCGGGCCTCGAAGTCCGCTCCGTCTTCGTACGCGCGCCGCAAATGGGTGGCGATCAGCTCAATCGCCGTCCTTGCCCATATGTCGGTAGCTGGCTGGGCGCGCCGGGAGAGGTAGGCTTCAATCGCATGGCAGAGAGCATCAATTCCTGTCGCTGCCGTAACATTCGGCGGGCAGGACACGCTCAACAGCGGATCGACAATCGCCGCGTGCGGCAGCAGCGTGGGGTCTGCGAGCATCATTTTCACCTGGCGGGCCGTATCGGTAATGACGGTCATTTTCGTCACTTCCGAGCCTGTGCCTGCGGTCGTCGGCACGGCAATCAGCGGCAGCGGCTTATTGACAACCGTTTTGGCTTTGGCGACGTACTCCGCGATCTGCCCTTCATTGGTCATCAGCAAAGCGACTGCTTTTGCCGTATCGAGGCAGCTCCCGCCCCCTACGGCCACAATCACGTCGCACCGTTCGTCCCGGCAGAGGGCCAGCGCTTCCGCGAGATGAATGTCCGTCGGCTCTGAATCCACTTTCGCATAGGTGACGCAAACGAGGCCCTGCGCCTGCAAGTGCTCTTCGCAGGCAGCTACATTGCCCACCTTTTCCATCACCGGATCGCTAATCAACAATGCTTTTTGCCCCAGTCGCCGCGCTTCCTGGCCGACCTCGGCAAAGCTTCCTTGCCCGTAGACGATGCGCTGCGGCATCAACAGTTCATGAAACGCCATGACGGCTCCCTCCTTGAATGGGGGCAAACGCTGCGCTCGCCCCCTGATCCGTTTCTTTAGACAAATCAGAACCAGCGGGCGGTCACCGTTTTTTTGCGGGTGAAAAACTGGACGCCATCTGTTCCGTTCGTGCCCAAATCCCCGTAAAACGACGCTTTGTTGCCAGCAAAGGTGAAAAACGCCATCGGCGCAGGCACGTTGACATTCACGCCAATCATGCCGGCATCAATATTTTCGCGGAAATGGCGCACGTTTTCGCCAGAGGTGGTGTAGAGTACGGCTCCATTGGCAAAATTCGATTTGTTCGCCAGCTCGATCGCTTCATCCAGGCTTTTCACCCGGACGATGCTCAAGACCGGGGCAAAGATTTCGTCCTGCCAAATCTTCATCTCCGGCGTGACCCCTTCAAAAATGGTCGCCCCGAGGTAGTAGCCGTCCGGCAGCTCCTGCATCACGCTTCTGCCATCAAGCAGCAGGCTTGCTTCTTGCTCTTCGCCGCTCTCGATATAGCTGAGCGCCCGCTTGCGGTGCGAATCGCGAATGAGCGGAGCGATAAAAGCCGATTCGTCCAGCGTATCGCCTGCCAAAAGCTGCTTCGCCTCCTCTACGAGACGGGCGATAAACGCATCGGCAATATCCTCCATGACACACACGACAGAAGTTGCCATGCATCGCTCTCCGGCACTGCCAAAAGCCCCGTTGATGATTCCTTGCACGGTTTTCTCCAGGTGGCAGTCGGACATGACTACCGCGTGATTTTTCGCCCCGGCGAGAGCCTGGACCCGCTTGCCATTGGCTGCTCCGGTTTTGTAGACGTACTCCGCCACTGGCTGGGAGCCGACGAAAGAAATCGCTTTGATGGCGGGATGCTCCAAAATGCCGTTGACGACGTCGTGGGCGCCGTGCACCATGTTCAGCACCCCTTTTGGCAGACCTGCTTCCATCATCAGCTCTACCAGCTTTTCAGCCAAAAGCGGCGTGCGCTCGGACGGCTTCAGCACAAAGGTGTTGCCGCATGCGAGAGCGAGCGGGAACATCCACAGCGGAATCATCATCGGGAAGTTGAACGGCGTAATGCCAGCCACTACCCCAAGCGGGTAACGGTACGTGACCCCTTCGATGCCCGTGGCAATTTCCGGCAGCGCCTGCCCCATCATCAGCGTAGGAGTCGCGGTAGCCACTTCCAGCGCCTCAATGCCGCGCTGCACCTCTCCGCGCGAGTCTTTGATGTTTTTGCCGTTTTCTTTCGTAATGATGACCGCCAACTCTTCGGCGTGCTCCACCAGCAACTGATGGTAGCGGTACAAAATGCGCGTGCGGTTGGGCACAGGCGTTTTTCGCCACCAGGTGTACGCTTCCTCCGCCGCCTTCACCGCCGCCTCCAGGTCTTCGCGGGAAGACAGGGGGACTTCGGCAATCACTTGCCCCGTGGCCGGATTGATAACCGCTTCGAAGCGATCGGAGCTGGACGGAATCCACTCGCCGTTAATAAAGTTGCGGATGCGTTTGACCGCTGTTGTCGTCATGAAAAACTCTCCTCTCCGTAAATGGTTACGATTGAACCGCGCTTTGCGACTGGCAGATGTAGGCGTACAGGGCAGCCATATCCTGCTCGCCAAAGCCGGCTTCCTGCGACTGCTCGTAAATCGCGAGCAGCTCGGCCGTGATCGGCAAGGACAGGCCGGACTGCTGCGCCATCTCCTGGGCGATCCGCAAGTCTTTCAGCAGCAAATTCAACGAGAAATGGGGCGCGAAATCGTTGGGGGCAATGAAGCTTTTGTAATTGCGCTCGTAGATGCGACTCTGCCCGTAGCTGACATTCAAAATGTCAAACAGCAGGTCGAGGTCGAGGCCCATCTGCTTTGCCAGCGCCACCCCTTCGCTGACCGCAGACGTGTAAAAGCCGATCAGCAAATTGTTGATGAGTTTGACCGCCGTGCCGCTGTCCACTCGTTCCCCGACGTGAAAAATATTTTGGCCGAGCGCCATAAAAACCGGATAGACGCTGTCGTACAGCTCCTTCGGGCCGCCGACCATAATCGTCAACGTCCTGTTTTTCGCCCCGACAACCCCGCCGCTGACAGGGGCGGCCAAATACCCGATTCCCTTTGCCTGGCTCGCCCGTGCCAGCCGCTCGTTCAACTGGGGCGTTACTGTGCTCGTATCGACTACAGTCTGTCCGGCCCGCGCATGTTCCAGGATGCCGTCCAGGCCTGTAAAAACGCTTTCAACAATGTCCGGCGAAGGCAGGCTGGTGAGAATGACGTCTGTTTTTTGCACGACCTCCGCGACCGTCAAGCCCGTCTTTCCGCCGACGGCTGCAAATTCCAGCTCCGCCTTCGCATTGACGTCGAAGCCGTACACTTCATAGCCCGCTTGTACCAAATTGGTCGCCATGGGCATTCCCATATTGCCAAGACCGATGATGCCGATTACAGGTGTATCCGCCATATACTTCCCCCTCTGTCATTTGTTCGCGCTGGCAGCGGTTGCGAAAAGTTTCCTTGACGAAGCTGGCATTCCCAAGCCTGAAGCCGCCGAAAGTCCCCGCTTCCCCCGGAGCGCAAGCGCTCCTTTTTGACTATCGTTATCTAGCACATTGCATGCCAGCAGACGATGATGTTGCCGCGCCGCTTCTTTTTTGAGTCTGACTGTTCAGAAAATACAAAAAGTGTCCAGACATTACACAACGATTGTCTAGACACTTTTTTCAGCGACCGCCTGCTTACCGCTTAACCCAGTTGATACTTGTTCAGCTTGTTGTACAGCGTCGCCCGGGATATGCCGAGCTTTTTCGCTGTCTTGGACTTGTTGCCGTTCATTTCCTGCAGTACTTCGAGGATGCGCTTTTTTTCATCCTGCTGGCCGCGCTTGACCGAGACAGGCTGCTTCCATGACGCGCTTGGCTCCTGCTCGCCACGCCAAGCCCCTTTGCCGAAAAAAACTTCCGGCAAATCACTCGTCCGGATGCGATCGTCCTCGGACAAGGTGACGAGCCGCTCGACCGTATTGACCAGCTCGCGGATGTTGCCCGGCCAGTCGTAGTTCATCAGCAAAGACATCGCTTCCTTGTCGATGTCTTTTGCCGGCATGTTGTTTTTCTGGCTGATCGCTTGCAGTTGGGCGGCGATCAACAGCGGGATATCTGTCCTTCTTTGTGCCAGCGGCGGAATGTGAATCGGAATGACGTTCAGGCGGTAGTACAAGTCTTTGCGGAACGTCCCCTCCCGCACCATTTCCTCCAGGGAGCGATGGGTAGCCGCCACCAGGCGAAAATCGACAGGTATGCTCTTCGTTCCCCCGACCCGCTCTACTTCCCGCTCTTGCAGCACGCGCAAAATTTTCGCCTGCATGTGCAGCGGCATGTCCCCGATCTCGTCGAGAAACAGCGTCCCTTTGTTCGCCAGCTCGAATTTGCCTGGCTTTCCGTCTTTTCGCGAGCCGGTAAATGCGCCTTCTTCATAGCCGAACAGCTCCGATTCGAGCAAATTTTCCGGTATAGAGGCGCAATTGACACTCACGAGCGGTCCGTTTTGAAACGGGCTTAAATAATGAATCGCTTTGGCAAACAGCTCCTTGCCCACACCGCTCTCTCCGGTCAACAAAATCGTAGCGGACGTTTGTGCGGCGCGGCGGGCGATTTTTTTCGCCTCGGCAATCGACTCGCTTTCTCCGATGATCTGGTCAAAGGTGACTTTGTTGCTTTTCGGCTTCGGCGATTCGAACACGATCCGGTTGTCGCCGATTTTCTCGTGCAAGATTTGCATGCGCTCAAAAATTTTGTACAGCTCCGACACGCCTTCAAAAATCAGCATGCCGACTGCGCCGATGACCTTGTTGTCCTTCCAGATCGGGATGCGGTGTACGACCATGTCCTGGCCGAGCAGCCGATGCGCCTGGTTTCGCTCCGGTATCCCTGTTTGCAGCACGACCGGCAAACGCGTATTTTCGATCACTTCCTCCACATAACGCCCGACGACATCTTCTTTGCGCACACTGATAAAGCGGCAGTACGCATCGTTCATCATTCGTATGTAGCCGCGCTCGTCCACGATCGTAATGCCTTCGTACGCGGTATCGAAGCAAACTTTGAACCATTCGATTGAATTTTCAAGCTCTTTCAACCGTTTTTCGGCTTCCTTGTACTTTTCCCAAATCAATTCGGAGCCGGATGCGCCCGTGATATCCATTTCGCTTTCTCCTATCTGTTTGTTTTCGTTTACAAAACAGTTATTTTGATAGGAAAAAGAGAGGGCATGCGCCCCCTCTCCAAATGTTAAATCCCGTCTTTCTCTAAATCAGCAATCAACGTTTCGAAGGTCGCTTCTACTTGCTCCCACTCTTCATCGTCTTCGATTGGCTGCAGCATGTCCGTACCGTCGTAGCGCAGGAAGTGAACCTCGTACTCTTCTTCTTCCTCCTGATCGACCGGAACGAGCACCAGGTAGCTGCGGTCCTCGATATCAAAAATGTACATGATCCGAAAATCGCGCGGCTCCTCCGTTCCCTCTTCTGTCAGGGCAATCACGTCGCCTACTTCGAATTCTTCCATCATCTCTTCACTCACTTTGGGTCACCTCGATTTCGCGTCCAAAAATCCTTGCAGGATCAATGTGGCCGCCATTTTGTCTATTACTGTCTTGCGCTTTTGACGGCTGACATCCGCAGAGATCAGCATGCGCTCCGCTGCCATCGTCGTCAATCGCTCGTCCCACATGTGGACAGGAAGAGATGTCCGTTCCTCCAAAAGCTTGCCGAATGCCTGGCACATCTCGGCGCGCGGTCCGATTGTGCCATTCATGTTTTTCGGCAATCCTACTACGAAAGCACCTACTTGATAGTGCGCTACCAATTCCTGGATGCGGGCCAAATCTTTTTCCTTTGATTGCCGCTTGATCGTTTCCACCCCTTGGGCGGTCCACCCCAGCTCATCGCTGACCGCGATGCCAATCGTCTTGTCGCCTACATCCAATCCCATCAATCTCGTCATGTTCAAGGTCTACTTGCGCTCGGACAAGTAAACGGTCACCAACTCTTCTATGATTTTGTCCCGTTCCAGTTTGCCAATCAGGCTGCGCGCGTTGTTGTGGCGAGGGATAAACGCCGGGTCGCCAGAAAGCAAGTAACCGACGATCTGGGTGATCGGGTTGTATCCTTTTTCCTGCAGGGCTTTGTACACCTCTGTCAATGTTGCCTGCACATCCGCCGTATTCGCTTCCTTGGGCACCGTGAATTTCATGGTATTATCCAACGAACTCACAATCAACACCTCGATTTCCTTCAAGACTTAAAGGTTGTATGGACTTTTCGCTTCCTTACTGTATTCGACTCGGATGCAACCTACTCCTTGTCGATTTTGCAAATTTCTTGGCGGGAATCGGCTATTTCGCTACGGCCTGGCTTTTGACCAGCTCCGCGACCGCATCCAATGCCTCTTGCAGCTTGGAAGGATCTTTTCCGCCCGCCTGCGCCATGTCAGGACGACCGCCGCCGCCGCCGCCGCAACGGGTTGCCACTTCCTTGATGATTTTTCCGGCGTGGATGCCTTGATCCATCAGGTCTTTGGTGACGCCAGCCACGAGATTGACCTTCTCGCCATCGACGGAGCCGAGCACGATCACTGCGGAGCCGAGCTTGTTTTTCAGCTCGTCCACCATGCCGCGCAGGTTGTCCATGTCAGAAGCCGATACGCGGGTAGCGAGCACGTTCATGCCGTCTACTTGCTTCAGTTGATCGGTCAGGGATGCCGCTTCGATGTTGCCCAGTTTGGCACGCAACGATTCGTTTTCACGCTGAACCTCTTTCAGTTGCTGCTGCAAGCTCTCCACGCGCGCAGGCGCTTCTGCCAGCACAGGTGCTTTCAGTGCGTGAGCCACTTCTTTGAGCGTCGTGAACTGCTGGTTCAAGAACTGGTAAGCCCCGCGTCCGGTCACAGCTTCGATCCGTCGCGTACCCGCGCCGATGCCGCTTTCGCTGACCAGCTTGAACAGTCCGATTTCGGCCGTGTTATTGACATGGCATCCGCCGCAAAGCTCCAGGCTGTAGTCGCCGACTTTGACCACGCGCACGATGTCGCCGTATTTTTCGCCAAACAGCGCCATCGCGCCCATTGCTTTGGCTTCCGCCAGCGGCTTGTTGGAAATTTCGACAGCCAGGTTTTCCCACACTTTTTCGTTGACGATCGCTTCGATGCGCTCCAACTCTTCCGGCGTGATCGCGCTGATGTGCGTGAAGTCAAAGCGCAAACGCTCCGGTGCCACGAGGGAACCTGCCTGATTGACGTGCGTGCCCAATACGTCTTTGAGCGCCTGGTGCAGCAAGTGTGTCGCTGTATGGTTTTTCGTAATCGCCAGGCGAGCTTCGCGGTTTACTTCCGCGCGAACAGTGTCGCCTTTGCGCAGTGTGCCTGCTTCGATGGTGACAGAGTGAACGTTTTGGCCCTTTGGCCCTTTTTGCACATCTGTCACGCGCGCTTTGACAGAATCGGAGAGCAAGTACCCTTCGTCGTTGATCTGACCGCCGCTTTCAGCGTAGAATGGCGTCTGGTCGAGAATGACCTGTACCGTTTGGCCTTCTTCTGCTTCGTCAGCCAACTGGTTGTCCAAAATAATCGCTTCTACTTTTCCTGTTGCTACCAATTCAGTATAACCAACAAACTCGCTTGTAACCGTCAATTCGGACAACGGCCCCCCCTGGATTTGCATGCTGTCCACGTCCTGACG
Organism: Brevibacillus sp. NSP2.1; assembly: GCF_000470975.2. Taxonomy (NCBI): domain Bacteria; kingdom Bacillati; phylum Bacillota; class Bacilli; order Caryophanales; family Paenibacillaceae; genus Brevibacillus; species Brevibacillus sp. NSP2.1. The sequence goes on from NZ_CP048274.1 coordinate 3,755,426, forward strand.
GGCTGCACGCGCACGTTCGCGCTGCTCCTCCATCGCTTGCTCGAAGCCGTCGCGATCCACTGTCAGACCTTGCTCGTTCGCGAAGTCCTCTGTCAGATCGACCGGGAAGCCGTATGTGTCGTACATTTTGAACACATCTTGACCGGACAGTTGCGATTGGCCGCTTTCTTTTGCCGCCTTCACCATCTCGGACAGGATCGCCAGTCCGTCGTTCAGCGTCTCGTGGAAGCGCTCTTCCTCCGCACGGATCACTTTTTCAATGAACTCGCGCTTTTGCACAACTTCCGGGTAAAATTCGCCCATCATTTTGCCGACTGTTTCGGTCAGGCTGTACAGAAACGGCTTCTCCACACCGAGCTTTTTGCCCATGCGCACAGCGCGGCGCAACAGACGGCGGATGACGTAGCCGCGGCCTTCGTTGGAAGGAAGCGCTCCGTCCCCGATCGCGAACACGACAGTGCGCGCGTGGTCCGCAATGACTTTCAGCGCTACGTCCAGCTCTGGGCTTGTCTTGTACTTCACGCCGGAGATCGCGCTCGTTTGCTCGATCAGCGGGAACAACAGGTCTGTTTCGAAGTTGTTGTCCACGCCCTGGAGAATGGAGGCCATCCGCTCCAGCCCCATGCCGGTGTCGATGTTTTTCTTAGGCAGCGGCGTGTAGGTGCCGTCCGGGTTGTGGTTGAACTGGGAGAACACCAGGTTCCACACTTCGAGGTAACGCTCGTTTTCGCCGCCCGGATACAGCTCCGGATCGTTCGGATCGTTGCCGAACTCCTCTCCGCGGTCGTAGAAAATTTCCGTATTCGGACCGCTCGGACCTTCCCCGATGTCCCAGAAGTTGCCTTCCAGACGGATGATGCGCTCTTCCGGAATGCCGATTTTTTTGTTCCACAGCTCAAACGCTTCTTCGTCTTCCGGGTGAATGGTGACGGAGAGCCGCTCCGGATCAAAGCCGATCCATTTCGGGCTGGTCAAAAACTCCCATGCCCACTCAATCGCTTCTGCCTTGAAGTAGTCGCCGATAGAGAAGTTGCCCAGCATTTCGAAGAACGTATGGTGGCGAGCCGTGCGGCCAACGTTTTCAATATCGTTGGTACGGATTGATTTTTGCGAATTGGTGATGCGCGGATTGTCTGGAATGATGCGGCCGTCAAAATACTTTTTGAGCGTCGCCACGCCGCTGTTGATCCACAAGAGGGACGGGTCGTCGATTGGAACAAGCGGAGCACTCGGCTCGATGCGATGTCCTTTTTCTACAAAAAAATCAAGGAACATCTGGCGGATTTGATTGCCTGTCAGCTTCTTCATCTGCATTCTCCTCTGTTAAGAAAAATAAATAAAAAAGCTCCCATCCCCTCAGGGACGAGAACTGTTTTTTCTCGCGGTACCACCCTGCTTACAGACTCCATTGCAGGCCAAAAGGCGCGGACAGTCTGTCGCTTTTGGGCATGTAACGGTGCCAACCCGCCGGTTTTTGCCCGGTCTTAGGAGTAGCCTTCCGTTGCACTTCTTCTGAGCGCCCTCTCAACCGTGGAGCACCCTCTCTGTAGAAGGTCTGCAACGTACTCGTTCCCTCATTGATCTCACTTGTACTCATTTGTTCGTATTATAAATTTTTTTCCTGATCCATGTCAACTTTCATGCATCATGACGGCGATTCGACTGATGACCACCTTGCATACGGCGAGCACAGGCACCGCCACGATCAGGCCGATAATGCCCCCGAGCGTCTCCCCGACCAGCAGCGCCACAATGATCGTCAGCGGATGCAGTTGCAAGGAGCGTCCGACGATGTTGGGCGACAAGATGTTTCCTTCCACCACCTGTATGACGAGGTTGACGGCGATGACGAACAGCAGCATTTTCGTCGAGATCGTCAAGGCGACGACCATCGCAGGCGCAGCGCCGATCAATGGCCCGATGTAAGGAATGATGTTCGTCAGGCACACGACTGCGGCGAGCACGAACGGATACGGCATGCCGATCAGCCAATAGCCGAGGTAAGCCAGCACGCCGACGACCAGGGCCACGATCATCTGCCCGTGTATGTAGTTGCCGAGCGATTCGTTGATGTCCCGCAAGACGACCAGCACCTGCTTGCGGTACGACTTGGGCACGATCGACATGCCCGTCTCATGCAGCGCCTTCATGTCTTTTAAAAAATAGAAGGCGATAAACGGAACGATGGCGAAGGCGAACAGCTTGCCAAGCGAATTGCGCGCGTTGTTGACGAGCTTGGTCACAGAGTGGGACATCCCTTCCTGCGACTGGATAATCACCCGGTCGACCCCGTGCGAGATGCTGTCCGGCAAAAAGTATTTGTGCGCCTCCCACTCGCTCATCCACGTGTAGTACCACTCCATCAGCCGGGGCAAGTCGTCGGACAGCTCCACAAGCTGATTGGTGAAAACGGGGATGGCGTTGATGACAGCGACCGTGATGACCAGCACAAACGATGCGTAAATAAGCAGAACGGCCATCAGCCGTGGGACTCTCCTTTTTTCCAGCAGCACGACAATCGGGTGCAGCAAATACGCAATGACCAGGCCCAGGATGATGGGAATCAGCACTTCCTCCAAAAGAGCAAAAAGCTGGGCAAGGACCGGGCGAAGCATCCACAGCAGGTTGCCGATGACGAGCAGCGCGATCAGCCAAAGCGCAGCAGCAAACAGACGGCTTCGGCGCAGTTCATCCACGAAGGACACCTCCTCTCCATTTCCATTAGGGTGTGTTCTTCGCACAAAAATCATGTAACCTATTGACACCCGGAATACGCCGCAGTAGTATGGAGTTACAAGAGGATATCTCCAAAGGGGAGTAGCTTTTTCGCAACATAGTCGTCATTACGGGAGAAATCCCCGGCTATGTTGGCAACATGCTTTTTGGATGTTGTAAGCAAGACCTTTGCCTAACAGGTAAAAGGTCTATTTTTGTTTTCAAACGACCTTTGCCTGTCCAGGGAAAGGTCGTTTTCTTTTGTCTCCCTTTACACACACTATTAGGAGGTATCGAGAAAACGGCCGGTGGATGACTCGCTTTATTTTCAAACAGGATGAGGAGGAGGAAGAGAAAATGGAATTATTAATGCAACCTGAATTTTGGTCCGCCCTGCTTGCCATCATCGTCATCGACCTCGTGTTGGCCGGGGACAACGCGATTGTCATCGGGATGGCCGCGCGAAATCTGCCTGCCGAACAGCAAAAAAAGGCAATCGTCTGGGGAACGGTCGGTGCGATTATCATCCGGGCTTTGGCGACGCTGGCCGTGGTCTGGCTGCTGAAAATCCCTGGCCTGCTGCTTGTCGGTGGCTTGATCCTGATGTGGATTGCCCTCAAGCTGCTCGTCTCGGATGATGGCCACGAAAACATGAAGGCAAGCGGAAGCCTTGGCGCTGCGATCTGGACCATCATCGTGGCCGATACGGTCATGGGTCTCGATAACGTCATCGCCGTTGCCGGTGCTGCGCATGGTGATTTTCTGCTCGTCATCATCGGGCTGGTCATCAGCGTGCCGATCATGGTGTGGGGAAGCACGCTGATTTTGAAAGTCATGGAGCGTTTCCCGATCGTGATCTACATCGGGGCTGGCGTTCTCGCCTATACGGCCGCAAGCATGGTGACAACCGAAAAATTCCTGGTGCCGTTCTTCACCGCGTACCCGTGGGTCAAATGGGTGTTCATCGTCGCTGTCGTCGTCGGCGTGCTGTTGATCGGACGCATGAAAAGCCAGCAGCAAAAACGACTGGCCGAACAAAACTAAGCTGTATTCCAAAGCTCCGTCGCCTCGATGCGACGGAGTTTTTTCATGCACAAAAAAAGCACCCGAACTCATCCTATGTTCGGGTGCTTCTGAACGTTCCTGTTGCCGCCACTTCTCGTTACCGGGTAACCGCACGCATCAGCTTGCGTCCCGTCTTCATCATCCGCGTCACATCGCGCATGGAGAAGGGCAACTGGTTCCAATTCAGCGAAAACCGACTGCGGCGGCGTGGGGCCATCAAATAGCCGATGACAGCCACAATTCCGCTTGTGGCAAGGACGCGCAAAAGGCTTCGAGTAAACAAGCGTGCCACCTCCAGTTGTTTTTACCGCATTGAGCAGTAGCTACATGTTCAGTTGTGCGGAAACGGTTTGATCTTCAATAAACAGATCGTTGAGCGAATGCAAGGACCCGTCTTCCTCCACCTGGTAGACAGAAGCAATCTGCTCGTTGGAAACGCTCATCTCTATAAAGCAATTCCAGCAGTAGTATTGATTGGTTCCAATCTTCCCTACGTCTTTGGAACTGCAGTTCGGGCAAATGACACGCATCACGCTTTTCCTCCCTTATCACGCCTGGCTACGAACAAAGTCCGGCACGATCAGGTTTTCCTCCCCGATGATGACGGAAGCCGGTGCAGACAGGCGTTTGCGCCCTTCTGTCACATCTGCAAACCAGCCGTTAGACAGTTCGTACCCTACAAGTTTCTCCCAGTTCGCTGAAAAGTAAACATCTTCCAGCCTGCCGAGAAGTTCTCCGGAAGCGGTAATGACCGCTTTTCCTTTTAGCTTTGTTTTTCCCGTCACGATGCCGACAGGTTCAAAACCGGCGAGATGAGGCAAGGGCGTGATCGCGTCTTTCCCCGTTACGGTAAGGCAGGACTCCCCTACCGCGTGAATCTGTTCGGTAGGAATATAGGTGCCTGAATGGAACCAACCCTGCTCGCTCAGCAAGACTCCTCGTACATGCCAAGTGGAGTCGCAAAGAATGTCACGAACGGTGCCAAGCGTCTCTCCGGTTTGGAGGCAAACTACTGGCAAGCCGACTGCATCCATTGCCTTGCGCATGTGGGACATCCCCCTTCCGCTCTTTTAGTATCGGGCGAAAGGCGCATGTCCATTCGGCGCAAATGGTTCCAGCTTTACTCCTGCTTCAGCCGCTCCTGCAAAAAGCTGTACCGCACACCTTCCTCGTCGGTTTCCACGGCTGCGCGAAACGCATCCGGCTCCCCGCACATGATGAGAAAAGACTTGCTCCGCGTAATGCCCGTATAAACGAGCTTGCGCCTGAGCATCCGGTAGTAGCTTTTGACGAACGGCATCACGACGATCGGAAATTCGCTCCCTTGTGATTTGTGTACGGAACAGCAGTAGGCAAGCGTCAGTTGATGGTAATCCGAACGCTTGTACACCACTTCCCGATTGTCAAAGGCAGCAACCAGCATCTCCTGGTTTTCTGCGTTTTCATTCGGGAAAAAAATCGCAACAATTTCACCCATATCACCGTTAAACACCTGTTCCTCGGCATTATTCACCAACTGCAGGACTTTGTCGCCTGTGCGAAAAGTCGTGTCCCCAAACGTCACCTCGCGCTTTTGTGGCGTTTTCGGGTTAAACAGCTCCTGCAGTTCTTCATTCAGCCGGTTTACCCCGGCATTTCCTTTATAAATAGGTGCCAAAACCTGTACATCTTTTGCCGTATATCCTTTTTTTACGGCTCCCAGGCAAATTTGTTTCACCGCTTCGGGGACATCTTGTGGCGAACTTGTGAAAAATCGCCTATCCGGGGTCGTATCGAGCAAATCGGCCGGAACGTGTCCTTTGCGCACATCATGCGCCAGCCGGATGATGGTAGACTCTTCGGCCTGGCGGTAAATCTCCGTCAACTGCACCAGCGGCAGCAGGCCGGAGCGGATCATGTCGAGCAGCACGTTACCCGGGCCGACGGACGGCAACTGGTCGGGGTCGCCGACCATGATGATCTGCATGTCGTCCGGCACGGCGCGAAACAACTGGTTCGCCAGCCAAATGTCGACCATCGACATCTCGTCCACGATCAACAGCCTGCCGCGAATCGGATGCTCGGCGTCGTGCTCGAAGCTCTCGCCTTTGTAGCCCAAAAGCCGATGGATGGTCATTGCAGGCAAGCCCGTCGTCTCCGTCATCCGTTTGGCAGCGCGTCCGGTCGGGGCCACGAGCAGGATCGGGAACGGATTTTCTTCGTTGTATTTTTTCAGGTCGAGCGACAGTCCGTGCAACTGCGAAAAGACGCGGCAAATCCCGCGAATCACCGTCGTTTTGCCCGTACCCGGTCCACCTGTGAGTAGCATCAGCCCGGATGTAATCGCCTGTTCAATCGCATCCCGCTGCGTCTGGGCATAGCTGATTCCAAGCTCGTCCTCCACGGCTCCCAGGGCCCGGTAAAATTCGGAGGCCGGAAACGATCCGAACGAATCGCGCCGGGCGAAGTGCCGCAGCCTTTTCGCCAAGCCCAGCTCCGCAAAAAACAGGGAAGGCAAATAGACGCGCTCGTCCTCCCAGGCAACTTTGCTCGCGACAAACAAAGCCTCGACAGCGCGCGTAATGTCTTCGCCGGAAAAAGCGTGCCCGCCGCACTCCGTCAACAGGCGGAGCGTCTTTTCACACAGCTCATCCACGGGCAAATAGACGTGGCCCTCGGAATAGGACGCCTCCTGCAGCACGAACAAGGCCGCCGCTTTTACGCGCTCTTCCGATGAGGCCGCTATGCCTGTCGCGCGGGCGATATCGTCTGCCCGCTTGAACCCGATTCCGGTAATATCCTCAATCAGCCGGTACGGCTCTTCCTTGAGCACCGTCATCGTCTCCAGCTTGTACGTCTGGTAAATCCTGAGCGCCATGTTCACGCCAATCCCGAAGTCGTACAGAAAGACCATCGCGCTCTCCAGCGAGCGATGCTCCAGGACGGACTCGTAAATGAGCTTGGCGCGCGATTCGGAAATGCCCTGGATTTCGGCAAGCCGCTCCGGATGATCTGCAATAATCGTCAACGCATCTACCCCAAGGTGCTCCACGATGCGCTTCGCCATCTTTTTGCCGATGCCTTGAAACAGCCCGCTGGCCAAATAGCGCTCCACGCCTGCCAACGTCTTCGGCGTTTCCCGCTCGTAGCGCTTGGCTACGTACTGCTGTCCAAAGCGCGCATGGGTCTTCCACTCGCCGTAGAACGTGTACAGCTCGTCCGGGTGAGGACGAGGGAAGTTGCCGACAATGATGACGTCCGATTCCTTGATCGCTTCCGTCGTCTCTTCTATTTTTAGACGAATCACGCCGTACCACGTTTCTTCGTTGTAAAAAATTTCTTGTGTCATATAGCCGCGAATAAAAGTTTCCGCAAACAGGGAGATTGATTGCTGCTCCTCCATCTCACCCTCTCCTCTCTTGCCTGCTCAAAGACGAGCAAAGTGGCACGAACAGAAAAATCCACTTTTCCTGTTAAAGTGGATTTTTCTCGTAGTCATACGTTTTAAATTGTAAAGCGTTTTACTTGCTCTGACAACTGCTCCGCCATCTGGGCCAATGTTTCGGACGCTGCCGTCATTTCCTCGGTCGTCGCAGTCTGCTGTTCGGAAGCGGCCGCTACCTCCTGCGTATCCTTCGCGGCCGTATCCGCCAGCTCAGCGATTTTTTCGGAGTGTTCGACGAGCCGGAGCGTATCGCGGTGAATGGCCTGCGCGGCCTCGTTCATGCGGTACACTTGCTGGCTGACGTCCTGGACGGCGACCAAAATTTGCTGGAAGCTCTCGCCTGCGACGGCTACGCCGCCTCGTCCTTTCTGAACCGCTTCTGTCGTCGTCCCCATCGCCTGGACGGCCGCCAAAATATCGGTGTGAATCGTATGAATCAGGGAGGCAATCTCTTCTGCAGCATGCCCTGACTGCTCCGCGAGCTTTCGCACCTCCTGCGCGACTACGGCGAAACTTTTCCCTTGTTCGCCTGCGCGTGCCGCTTCAATCGCCGCATTCAATGCCAGCAGGTTCGTTTGATCGGAAATTTGCCGGATGATCGTGATGATCCCGATGATTTTTTCCGATTGCATACCCAGCTCGCGGATGACCTGCTCGGTATTGCGGGCGTGGGTCGTAATCTCGTCCATCTCTTGCACAAGCCCTTTCAGCTTGCCCTCGCCATCCTGCGCCAAGCGGAACGCCTGTGTCGCATCGGTATTGACCCGCTCTGTGGCGGTCGCGATTTGCTGGATGTCGCCGCCGATCCGCGTCAAAAACCGCGTCGTATCGGCTACCGTCTGTTTTTGCGCCTCAGAGCCAGACGCGATCTCTGTGGAGGCGAGCGAGATTTGCTCCGCGGCGCGAGCGCTTTCTGCGGCACTGGCCGTCATTTCCTCGGAGGCGGCCGCCACCTGCTGGGACACGCGCTGCACCTCGCTCAACATGTTGCAGAACACTTCCATCATCTCGTTGTACATCGCAGACAGCTCGCCAAGCTCGTCCCGCGAGCGGACAGTCGCCCGCTTGGTCAGATCGCCTGCCTCGGCTATCTTCATCGCCGCTACCAGCTCCTTCAACGGACGAACGAGCCTGTTGACGATAAAAATTCCGGTAGCGAGCGCCACGATTGCGCTGATTAGATTCAACAAAAACATCACCGGACGGCTGCTCTCGATCGGCGCGAGCAAGTCGTCCTGATAGCTGCCGATGGCGAGAATCCATCCGTTCGGCAAAGCCTCGTACACGGCCAGCTTCGTCGCTCCCTGGAACTCGTATTCCAGCCAGCCGTTCTTCTTGCTCAGCATCTCCTGCATGAACGCCTCGCCCGCAAGCGACGTATTTTGCACGCTCGGGTCAGGGTGGAAGATCGGCACCCCTGTTTCATCGACAATATAGGCGTAGCCGACCATGCCATTCGGCTTGTAGTAGCTGTCGGCTACCTCGCGAATGATTTCATCAATTTTCTGTCTATTTCCGTCATTGAGCGTCGTCGCCTGGACGTAAGGGGCCAGTTCCCGCGCTTTCATTTTGGTTATGTATTGCAAGTCGGAAACAGTCAACCGATAGACTGCACTCCGAGCATTTTCAAACTGGATATACCCGACTACCATCAGCGGAAGCATGGTCAGGAAGAGAATGGTAAGCACCAGTTTGTAGCGAATCGAGAAACGTCTGGCCATCATGATTTTCCTCTCCTTTAAGATGCCGAAAGATTTGGTTCTTCCGACATAGTTCTACAGAATCATTTTATCATTGTCATCCACAATTAACCACAAGTGCCACATAATTAGAAAAATTGGTTAGAAAAACAAAAGCAGATTGCAAACTATGCTTGCAATCTGCTTTTTCTTTACGTCACGGTCGTCGTCGAGGTCGGGGCGTAGCTGACGATTTCCAGCACGATGACGGTGCTGAGCGCAATCGTCTGGCCGGACGGCACGGTAATGTCCAGCTTCCTACACCCGCACCGCCCGGCGTATAGGTGGTAAGCCCGCCCATTTGCATGATCCCGTTGATGTACACGTTGTAGTAGCTGTTGTTGCCGTTCAATCAACCATTTTTTTCCACGGGACAAAAACCAATAAAACTTGGCTGTGCCAGGCGATTGGCGAAGCTTTGGTTGCACAAAAAACCGCTCGGAGGCACTTTCCTGCTTCCGGGCGGTTTTCGCTGGTTTGTCGTGTGTTCCATTACTTGCTGCGCACGAGACGATTGACGATTTGCGCCACTGTCTGCGCGGCTTGTCTTGCTTCCTCGACGGTGTTCGTAATGCCGAAGCTGAAGCGGATCGCGGACCGGGCGATTTCGTCTTCCAGTTGCATCGCCACGAGCACGTGCGACAGCTCCAGGGAGCCTGACGTGCACGCCGAGCCGCTGGCGGCTGCGATTCGCGCCAAATCGAGATTCATCAGCATCGTTTCCGTGTGTACGCCCGGGAAGCTGACATTGAGAATGTGCGGCAGCACGTTTGTCGGGTGTCCATTGACGTGGAAAGCGATTCCCGCCTCTTCCCAAACCGCGCGCATGGCAGCCTTCATTTGCTCGTATTTGGCAACGCGGTCTGCCATCTCCTCCGTCGCTACTTTTGTCGCTTCGGCAAATCCGACGATTCCCGCCAGATTTTCCGTGCCTGCCCTGCGCTTGCGTTCCTGCGACCCGCCGTGCAAGATCGGCGAAACCGGCACCTTGCGCCCGAGGTACAGGGCGCCTACGCCTTTGGGACCGTTGATTTTGTGCGCGGACACGGAGAGCATGTCCACAGGAAGCTGTCTTGCGCGAATCGGCAGCACGCCGAATGCCTGAACGGCATCCGTATGAAAAATAATGCCTTTTTCCTGCAGGAAAACGCCGATTTCTTCAATCGGCTGAATCGTTCCAACCTCGTTGTTGCCGTACATGATCGAGACGAGCACGGTATCCGGTCGGACAGCCTGCTTCACATCTTCCAGCCGGACAGAGCCTGTCTTATCTACAGGCAAATACGTCACTTCAAACCCTGCCTGCTCCAAATATTCGCAAGCGTGCAGGACGGCGTGGTGCTCGATTTGCGTCGTAATGACGTGACGGCCTCGTTCGCGCTGCGCCATCGCCCCGCCAATGACCGCCATATTGTCGGCTTCCGTCCCGCCGCTGGTAAAGATGAGCGATTGCGGATCGGCATCCATAAAGCTTGCGATCGCATCCCGTGCTTGCTCCAGTGCCTTGCGCGCCTCGCGTCCGGCAGCGTGGACACTGGACGGGTTGCCAAATACTTGCGTCAAGTACGGAGTCATCGCCGCGAGTACGCGGGGATGCACCGGAGTCGTAGCAGCGTGGTCAAAATACAACATGTCAGACACTGTGTCACCTTCTACTGGCTTGGTAGCCGTGCTTAAATGTAAAACATATAGTTATCGGTATGCCCGTCGTCTTCATAGCTAATCAAATCTTGCAGCGAGGTGGCATCGAGCACCGCCGAAATGCTGTCGCGAATGCGCAGCCACAAATGGCGCTTCGCCGGGTCCTCTTCCTCCGCAAACTCAACTGGGCTGATCGGCCCTTCCAGTACGCGAATGACATCCCCTGCGGAGATTTCATCCGGTTGTTTTGCCAAAACGTAGCCGCCGTAGGCTCCGCGAATACTTTTTACCAATCCTGCGTTGCGCAAAGGCGCAATCAACTGCTCCAAGTAATGCTCGGACAATTCGTGCTTCTGGGCAATGCTGCGCAAGGAGGTCGGTCCCTCTCCTACACGGTTGGCCAACTCCATCATGATTGTCAGTCCGTAGCGTCCTTTCGTAGAAATCTTCACGTAGCAACTCTCCTCTTATTCTTGTGTTTACCCACTCCCTTAGCCTACATGACTTGGGCGTCCTGGGACACACTAGCATCTTGGGGGGTGAAATTAAAATGGCAACGAACAAACGCTCGGAACGAGGACGCAACCACCCGTCCGACACCTTGTACGACCAGCCTGCGGGCACCATTGCCCACAAAGCCCGCTACGGGGCAAGCGAACAGAGCAAACAGCCGAATGAAAATGGCGATTTGCCGAACAAACCCGGCGGAGACGTCCGCACCTGATGTTTGGCTCCCCCTCTTACTCGGGGGAGTTTTTCTTCGGCAATCCGCGAGCATCCAGCTTTTGCCGCTCTTCCTGAAAGCGCCGGATATGCCGCTCATAGCCAAAATCCTTTGGCTGATAAAACGAATAATTCACACCGTCAGGCAGATACTGTTGGGGCACATATCCATACGGGTAATCGTGCGGGTACAAATATCCCTGACCGTGTCCCAGCTTGGCTGCGCCCTTGTACGCCGAATCTCGCAAATGAATCGGAACCTGCTTGTGGCCGTCCGTCCGAATCCGGGCCAGCGCCGAGTTGATTCCGTTGTAGGCAGCATTGCTTTTCGGAGCCGTAGCCAAATACGTCGTTGCCTGGGCCAGAGGGATTCGTCCCTCGGGCATCCCCACCAATTCTACCGCCTGAAAGCAGGCCACCGCAACCGAGATCGCCTGCGGGTCCGCATTTCCAATGTCCTCGGAAGCCGAAATCACCAGTCGGCGCGAAATGAAACGGGGATCTTCTCCCGCATCAATCATCCTCGCCAGCCAATATAACGCGGCATCCGGGTCAGAGCCGCGGATGGATTTGATAAAAGCCGAAATCGTATCGTAATGATTGTCGCCGCTCTTGTCGTAGCGAACAGCGCGCCGCTGGATGGACTCGACGGCCACGTCCAGGGTCACCGTCACGCCGCCGTCCGGACCAGGAGGCGTCGTCGTCACCGCCAGCTCCAAGGCGTTCAACAGCCGTCTGGCGTCTCCTTCCGCGTACTGGATCAAGTGTTCGGCCGCTTCCTTCGTCACGGTGACAGACAGTTCTGCCAATCCGTTTTCTTCATCGTTCAGCGCCCGCTCCATCACCTGCTGCAGCTCCTCATGCGACAGCGACTGCAGGGCAAACACTTGCGAGCGCGACAGCAAGGCCGGATTGACCTCGAAATACGGATTTTCCGTCGTGGCGCCAATCAAAATGATCGTTCCTTCCTCCACGTAAGGAAGAAGCGCGTCCTGCTGGGACTTGTTGAAGCGGTGAATCTCGTCGACGAACAGCGTCGTCCGCTGGTTGTCCATCACGAGCCGCTCTTTCGCTGCGTCCACGACTTTGCGGATGTCCGCCACCCCTGCCGTGACCGCGTTCAGCTCGGAAAAATGCGTCCGGGTGGTGCGGGCAATCACTTTGGCCAGCGTCGTCTTTCCCGTGCCGGGCGGACCGTAAAAAATGAGCGACGACACTTGATCGGCTTCAATCGCCCGGCGCAGCAGCTTGCCCGGCGCCAAAATGTGCGATTGGCCGATCACTTCCTGAATCGTCTTGGGCCGCATGCGCGCAGCGAGCGGCTTTTGCTTGCGGCCCCCTTCTTGGTCATAGGCATACGAAAACAGATCGTTCATGCTATCCTATCCTTTTACGGGCTGCCAGTCCAACAGGTCACGCACGACGACGCTGGCCAGAATCAGGCCAGCTACGGATGGAACAAAAGCGTTGCTCGCTGGAGGCTGCCGCACTTTGCTGATCGGGGAGTTCGGGTTGGACACGATTTTTTCCCGCACATCTGTGCGAACGGTCACCGGAATCTCTCTGGAGTAAACCACCTTGACGCCTTTGTAAATGCCTTTTTTGCGCAGTTCGCGGCGAATGACCTTGGCAATCGGGTCATAGCTCGTCTGGGAAATATCCGCGACCTCAAAACGGGTCGGGTCCATCTTGTTGGCGGCCCCCATGCTGGAGATGATGGGAATATGGCGGCGCTTCGCTTCCTGGATCAGATGCAGCTTGGCCGACATCGTATCCATGGCGTCCACGATGTAGTCGAACTCGTGGGCAAACAGTTGCTCGGCCGTCTCTTCGTTGTAAAACATGTTGAGCGTCACGACTTCGCATTCCGGATTGATCGCGGCGATCCGCTCTTTCATCAGCTCTGCCTTTTTCTGTCCGATCGTGTGGAGCGTCGCGTGAATTTGACGGTTGATGTTGGTGATGTCAACCACATCCTTGTCCACGAGCACAAGCTTGCCGACACCTGTACGGGCCAGCGCTTCCACTGTGAAGGAGCCGACGCCGCCGACACCGAGAACGGCGACGCGGCTGTTTTTCATTTTTTCCAAACCTTCGGGACCGAAGGCCAATTCGCAACGGGAAAATTGATGAAGCATCGTAGGTTTCACCTTTCATTCGCAAGTAAAATGATAGTCAATCGGAAAAGTAGGAATCACAAAGAAAAAAGGAGCCCCATTATGCCGTGTAGCTCCTTAGTTTTGAACCTGCTAATCGCAGGTGGGTGTCTTGCCCAACTGTTGCAGACGTCCACTCGACGGAGGCATGCCTTTACAATTGCGGACGAAAAACTCCCGAGACAAACTTTGTGGCTCAAAACTATCGGATGTCACGAACATCGCAGGGCTTGTAGCTAGTATTACCAATGTATCAAAGAGCAATGCAGTTGCGCAAGTCGATTACGCTTCTACCTTTTCTTCTTCTTTTGCCAGCGTGGCGATAGACAGCTCTGTCAGTTGCTTTGGCGCTACCACATCTGGCGCATTGACCATCAGGTCGCTTGCGCTTGCCGTTTTCGGGAACGCGATGACTTCGCGCAGGTTGGTGCGGCCAGCCAGCAGCATAATCAGACGGTCCAGGCCGAGCGCGATACCGCCGTGCGGAGGCGTGCCGTACTCGAATGCATCCAGGAGGAAGCCGAATTGTTCATGCGCTTCTTCTTGTGTGAAGCCGAGTGCCTTGAACATTTTTTCCTGCACGTCGCGTTTGAAAATCCGCATGGAACCGCCGCCCAGCTCGTAGCCGTTCAGTACCATGTCGTACGCTTGCGCACGGATTTGGCCCGGATCGGTGTCGAACAGGTGCAGGTCTTCGTCTTTTGGACGAGTGAACGGATGGTGCAGCGCCACGTAGCGTTTTGCTTCCTCATCCCACTCGACCAGCGGGAAGTCGACGACCCACAGGAACGCGAACTTGCTCTGGTCGATCAGGCCGAGTTCCGCACCGAGCTTGGAGCGCAAGGCGCCCAATGCGTCCGCGACGACTTTTGGCTTGTCGGCGACGAACAAAAGCAGGTCGCCTTCTTCGACTTCGAGGCGTTTTTTCAGTTCGTTGATCTCTTCTTCTTTAAAGAACTTGGCGATCGGGCCTTTTACTTCGCCGTCCTTGAAGCCCATGTACGCAAGACCTTTCGCGCCGTAGCGGGCCGCGAATTTTTGCAGGTCATCCGCTTCTTTGCGGGAGTAGTGGCCGCAGCCTTTGGCGTTGATCGCTTTTACTTGTCCGCCGCCAGCGACAACGCTTGCGAAAACTTTGAAGTCGCTTGTCGCAACCAGGTCGGATACGTCTGTCAGTTCCATGCCGAAGCGCACGTCCGGTTTGTCGGAGCCGTAGCGCGCCATCGCTTCCGCGTAAGTCAGGCGCGGGAACGGCGTCGGAACGTCCACGCCGATCGTTTGCTTGAACACGTGCGCGACCATTTTTTCCATCATCGGCAAAATTTCTTCCATCGACAGGAAGGACGTCTCGATGTCCACCTGGGTGAACTCAGGCTGGCGGTCAGCGCGCAAGTCTTCGTCGCGGAAGCAGCGCACGATCTGGTAATAGCGCTCCAGACCGGATACCATCAGAAGCTGCTTGAACAACTGTGGCGATTGCGGCAGCGCGTAAAACTCGCCTGGATGCACGCGGGATGGCACGAGGTAGTCGCGCGCGCCCTCTGGCGTGCTCTTGGTCAGCATCGGCGTCTCCACTTCCACGAAGCCGTTCTCGTCGAGGTAGTCGCGGAATGCTTTTGCCGCTTTGCTGCGCAGAATCAAGGAACGCTGCATTTCCGGACGGCGCAGGTCGAGGTAGCGGTATTTCAGGCGAACCTGTTCATCGACGTCGATGTCGTCCTCGATTTGGAACGGAGGCGTTTTGGCGTCGTTCAAAATTTGGATTTCGGAGATGTGAACTTCGACTTCACCCGTTTTCAGCTTCGGATTGACGGCTTCCGGCGCGCGGTTCACGACGTTTCCTTTTACCACCAGCACGTACTCGCTGCGCACTTTGTCAGCGGCTTCCCACGCTGCCTTGTTGTGCTCCGGATTGAAGACGATTTGCACGATCCCTGTGCGGTCGCGGAAGTCGATGAAAATGACCCCGCCGAGGTCGCGGCGCTTTTGCACCCAGCCGTTCAGTACGATTTCCTGCCCTACATGTGCTGTTGTCACTTCACCGCAATGTACGGTGCGATATTGCCAAGACATGATGATTTCCCCCACTTTTGGTTTGTTGGTTTTGTTAGTTTGCTTGTTGTACTTTTGCCGCCAGGACAGAGACAAATTCGTCCTGCTTGATCTCCTGCTGCTCGCCTGTTGCCATTTCCTTCAGGACAACCGTGCCGCTTGCCAGCTCGGACTCTCCGATGATCGCGGTGAAACGGGCAGACAGCCGATCCGCTTGCTTGAGCTGCGCCTTCATTTTCCGGTCGAGATAGTCCAGCTCAGCGGCCACGCCCGCCTGACGCAGTTGGTCGACGAGAATAAACGCGCCTTTTTTCGCTTCCGGCGTCTGCACGACGACGAAGCAGTCGATCCCGCCGGTAATCGGCAACTGCACGCCCTGCTTTTCCAGGGCCAGCAGCAAGCGCTCGATACTCAGCGCGAAGCCGATTCCCGGCATGTCGTCGCCGCCCAGCTCCGCGACCAGACCGTTGTAGCGTCCGCCGCCGCAAAGCGTTTCCACCGCGCCGATTTCCGCCATCTTGATTTCAAAAGCGGTCAGTGTGTAGTAGTCCAGTCCGCGAACCAGACGCGGGTTGACATGGTACGGAATGTCGAGCGCAGTCAGGTAGTCTTTCACGGCTTCGAAGTGAGCCGCCGACTCTTCGCTCAAGTAATCCAGAATGGATGGAGCGTCTTTGGTTAATGTTTTGCACTTTTCGTTTTTGCAGTCGAGCACGCGCAGCGGATTGCGGTCAATCCGGGATTGGCAATCCTCGCACAGCTCGGAGCGCACGCCGTTCAGATGCGCCAGCAGGTGCTCGCGGTGGCGCGCCCGGTCTTCTACCGTCCCGACGCTGTTCAGCTCGACGGACAGCCCTGTCAGTCCCAGCTCCTGGTACAGACGAATGGCAAGCCCGATCACCTCGGCGTCAATCGCCGGATCGCTCGAACCGATCGCTTCCGCCCCGAATTGCACGAATTGGCGGTAGCGCCCTGCCTGCGGACGCTCGTGTCGGAACATCGGCCCCAGGTAGTACAGCTTGGTCGGCTGATTTGGCGAACCGTACATCTTGTTTTCCACGTAGGAGCGAACGACGCCCGCCGTCCCTTCCGGACGCAGCGTGAGCGCATCGTTGCTGCGCGGGTTGGCCACGCTGTACATTTCTTTTTCCACGATGTCCGTAGTCTCGCCTACGCCCCGCTGAAACAGCTCCGTGCTCTCGAACAGCGGCGTGCGAATCTCCGCGTAGTTAAAGCGGCGGCACAGCTCGCGGGCTTTTGCTTCTACGTAGTGCCACAGCTCTACGGTACCTGGCATAATATCCTGCGTACCGCGGGGAATCTGGATTCTCGTCATTCCTCTCGAACCTCCATGTCTTTTGAAAAACTCGGGCTACGCCAAACCTCCAGGATGAGACAACTTTTTTCGCTGACAAATAAAAAAGTCCCTCGCCTCCTGACATTCAGCAATTCGCCACATGTCAGGGACGAGAGACTGGTTATACTCCCGTGGTGCCACCCTGTTTGAACAGCCTTATGTAAAAAGGCTATCCCACTTATTAGCCGTTAACGCCGGCGGACGCCTGCCAGTTACTGAGGAGTCGAGGCCGATGCCTCGCCCGTTCACTGCGGTCTTCGGGGATGTCATTCACCAAGTCGTGATACGAAAGCACTCTCAGCCACGGCGCTTCCTCTCTGGTTATCCGTTTCATTGGATACTTGTTCCCGTCATCAGATCGTTTTATCAAAAAGCTTATTGTGAATCATAGCAAACCAGTCAGCGGGCGTCAACAGGCGCCCCATAAAACTTTTTTTACTACGCTATGCGGCAAGACGCCCTATGCGTGCGCCTCTTTTTCTCTACCTGTCGCCCCGGCGTAAATTTCGTCCAGGTCGCGCAGCTTGTTGTCCACCAGCGTCTTGTACGTGTCGTTGTACGTCTTCGGGTCTTTCGGATTCGGAAACCGCTTCAGCTTGCCGCTGCCCGGCGCCATCAGCTTGGAGACGGCGCCGCAGCCAAGGCCGAGAATCGTCTGCACCTCTTCCATAATCATGATGTTGTAGATGCTTTCCTGACCGGGCTTGGCATAGCCGACATTCTCTAGGTTACCCAAAATGTTTTTTTGGCGATACAGATAATACGGATCGTAGCCGTTCGCGGCTGTCCAGGCGGAAGCCATCTCCATCATCCTGCTGATCTCGTCGCGGCTGGCTACCTTGTAGCGCTCCTTGTTCTGGGTCATCTCGGAAGCTCGTTTAAACGACAAGGTATGCACAGTCAGCGAGGCTGGCATCAGCTTCTCCACTTGTTCGAGACTGTGCACAAGCTCGGCCACCCCCTCGTTGGGCAGCCCGATAATCAGGTCCATGTTGATATTGGTCAGGCCCATTTCCATAGCGAGATGGTACTTTTCAATCGTCTCCTCGACGGTGTGGTGGCGGCCGATCGCGCGGAGCGTCTCTTGCGTGAACGACTGGGGATTGATGCTGATCCGGTCCACCTCCCAGCGCTTCATCACGCTGAGCTTTTCGGCGGTAATCGTATCCGGCCTGCCCGCTTCGACGGTCAGCTCGCGCACCCCGTCCATATGCGGAAAGCTGCGGTGCATCGTCTCAAACAACTGGTTCATGTCCTCTGCCGTAATGCTCGTCGGCGTGCCGCCCCCAAAGTAGATGGAGGTGATGCGCTGGTCGTTTTTCGTCAGCCACTCGCCCATTTTCTCGATCTCGTAGTGCAGCCCTTCGAGGAACGGATTGACCGAAGCCGTATGGCTGCGAATCGCATAGGCAGGAAACGTACAGTACGCGCATTTCGTCGGACAGAAAGGAATGCCGATGTACACGGACAGCTCGCGGTCGATCTGGTACAGGTCGGGTACCACCTGAAGCTGCTTGTCGACGATCGCTTGCAAGAGCTTCAGCTTGTACGGGCGCAAAATCACATCCTGCTGGAGCTTCCGGTGCGCTTCCTCGCGTCCGACACCTGCCACGTTCAACTGGTGCAGCAGCTTGGTCGGGCGAATGCCTGTGAGGATGCCCCAGCCTTGCTCGATCCCGGTATATTCTTCCAGCATCAGCAACAGGGCGTAGCAGAGCGCCTGCTTGGCCGTTTTGCGCATCGCTTTTTCATCGCGCGAGACGTAATTGCGCTTGACTTGATGGGCGAGTTGCCTGTTTCCGGCGAAAAGCTCGCCCGAAGCTACAACTCCCTCTTCCTGTACAGCAAGTGCCAGCTTTATTCGCATATCGGCGTCGCCTTCCCACGAAGAGACGAAGGCGAGCGCGGGGTCTTCGTAAAACAAGGCGAGAATCAAGGAGAGTTCGCGCTCAAAGGCGTGTCCCTCGCACTTTATTTGAATCATCGTTCGTTCACCTGCTTTTTTAAAATGCCACTCCTCATCATAGCTGACGGAGTTCCCCCCGGTCAACAAAAGCAAGGAGCGGCACTTCAGGCGATTACTTCCTTTTTTGACGCGGCTGCTGCAGGTCGCGCATGCCGACAAAAAAATCTTGGGACATTTCTACATTTGGCCGTGACGATTCTTTGGCCAAATCGTCATGAAAGTCGACGGAAAAAAATTGTCGATTCAAGCCTTGCGCAAATGTTTCCTTGTTGGACTGCCTCACAATCTACTCCTCCTGCGTGCAATAGTGCTCTTTTGTCCTAGTATGGCCTATTGCGAGACATTGCAGTCGGCGGAAGGACTTGCAAAGCTTTGTCGCTTCTTGCAGGAAAAAGCCGAAGCAGGCGCGAAGTGATTGTGTTGGCAAAAACATGAAAGAAACGTCCCTTGACGACTCTAGCATTTCAATTATTGGGAAAGGATGTCTACCGTGTCTGTACGTCAAAAAATCGTGAGGTCGCTACTGACTATCGTCTGCGCCATCTCCCTCCCCGTTTCGTCAGCCTGGGCTGCCGGTTCTGTTCAGGTCACCGTGGACAAGCTCAATGTCCGCTCCGGCCCGAGCCTTCAGGACGCCGTCGTCACCACACTGCCGAACAAGACGGTGCTGCCTGTCATCTCCACCAAAAACGACTGGGTGCAGGTCAAGCTGCCCAATGGGCAAAGCGGCTGGGTAGCCAACTGGCTCGTCTCGGCACAGCAGCAGCCCGCGCCCGCTGCGGCAAAGACTGTCGAGAGCACGACGACCAACCTCAACGTGCGCTCCGGTCCCAGCCAGACTCATCCGGTCATCCAGACGATCAACCCCGGGACGCGCTACCCGATCGTGCAAAAAAACGGCGATTGGATCATGATTCAGCTCAGCGGCGGCAAAACAGGCTGGGTAGCCGCCTGGCTCGTCAAAGACAGCTCGTCTGCCTCGACAGGCTCCACGCCAGGCGCTGGAACAGCCGGAACGCCGCCAACCGGACAGGCAGGCGGCAATCCGCCGAGCACTGCCGGAGGCGCTGTCACACCGAAGCCGTCCGCCGTTCAGGGGGCAAGCCTGACGCTGGAGTTCGCCCCTTATGTGTACCCTACACCGGATGCGAGCACGCCGGCGATCGGACAACTGCACGCGGGCGAGACGATTACCGTGCTGACGCAGCAAAACGGCTGGATTCAGTTCCCCTACGACGGGGTGAACGCCTGGATTTCCACGAACAGCAACGCACCTGCCCAAGACACCACCACGGCGCCAAGCACAGATACAGGTGGTGCAGGCAATACGAGCACGCCCGCTCAGCCGAGCACGCCTGCCACACCCGCTGAGCAGACAGCGACGGTGCAAACAGACGGGCTGAATTTGCGCAGCGAGTCCAATACGTCCAGCGCGATTCTCGCCACGCTGCCCATCGGCAGCAAGCTGAAGGTGCTGGAAAAGCAAGGCGATTGGTACCGCGTGCAAACTTCTGCCGGAAAAACGGGCTGGGTAGCAGGCTGGCTCGTCACCGTCTCGGGAGCAAACACGCCTACGCCAAGCGGCCCATACGTCACGATCATCAATGCCAATACGAATGTCCGCTCCGGTCCCGGCACCGAACATAGCGTGCTGCGGCAAGTACAGACAGGCGAGAAATACAGCATCGAAAACAGAGAGGGCGACTGGTTCAAAGTCACGCTCAGCGATGGCACGACAGGCTATGTGGCCGGCTGGCTCGTAGCGGCGAGCGGAGCGCCTGCTGTCATTCGCAGCCAGGCGCTCGCCGGAAAACTGATCGTCGTCGACCCCGGACACGGCGGAAACGACAACGGCGCGACCGGCTCCAGCTTTTCCACCCTGGAGAAAACCGTCAACCTGCAAGTCTCCTTGCTCCTGCGCAACAAGCTGGAAGCGGCCGGAGCCAAAGTCATCATGACGCGGGCGGACGACCGCAAACTCACCTTGCAGCAGCGCGTGGACGTGGCCGTGCAGAACAAAGCCGACATTTTTGTCAGCATTCACCACAATACGCATCCAAACACGGCGACCAACGGCTCCATCGTGTTTTTCTACCATCAAGGCAATTCCAGCAAGCTCGCTTCGCTGGTGCAAAACGAGCTGGTGAAGGCGACGAACTACAAAGACTTGCAGTCCCGCTTCGGCGACTACTTCGTCCTGCGGGAAAATTCCGTTCCCTCCATCCTGGCCGAGATCGGGTTCCTCTCCAACTACAACGACGAGATTCGCGTCCGCTCGGAGAAGCAGCAGGATCTGGCGGCAGAGGGCCTGTTCAAAGGGATTGTCCAATATTTCAACTCGTTGCACCCGCAGGGCGGTTGATCTTTGGGGAGTCGCCCTTCGCGCAAACAAAAAAACGGTTGCCTCGGCAGCCGTTTTTTGTTTGGATCTTGCACCTGTTCGCTTGTTCAGTAGGTTGGGCGCCTCTCCCACGGCTCGACCTGGCCGACGATCGTCTGCGCTGCTTTTTCCCCGATTGCCCGGATGACGCCATTGGCAATTTCCGCGTTGGTCAGCCAGCGCGCATCTTCCCCTTCGCACACGAAGCCGAGAATGACACGCTGGTACGCGCACGTCGTCGGCACATGGACAGCCGGAGGATTTTTCCAGGCGCGACTGCCGCAGACGTGGTACAGCCGAAACGGCTGCTTGGGGCGGGACAGCTCTGCCAATACGGTCGCAAGCGCATCTGGCGCCGTTTGATGAATCCAGGCCACGACCAGCTCCATCGGCCCTCGGCTCGCCACCAGCTCTGCCATGGCGGCGCGCAGCGTCTCCGTCTGCCCGTAATCGAGCGCGAGCAGATGAACAGAGCCAGGGTTCAAAGCCCCGTTTCTTACCTGTTCGAGCTTTTGGCGATCTCGTCCCACCACTGTTACTTGCCAGCCTTCTTTTGCGAGCCAGCGCGCCACCTCTGCCAGCATCCCGCTCGCTCCGATTACCAATGCTTCCCGCGCCATTTGCCCGCCCCCCACGTCGTTTCTGTGTTACGCTTCCACAATCAAGGTGACTGGCCCGTCGTTCTGCAGACGCACGTCCATCATCGCGCCAAAGCGCCCCGTCTCCACGACCAGACCTTTTTCCCGCAGCTTGGCATTGAACAGCTCGTACAGCGGTTCTGCCTGCTCCGGGCGAGCCGCCGCCATGAAGTTTGGCCGCCTTCCCTTGCGACAGTCCCCGTACAGCGTAAACTGGGACACGGACAAAATCTGCCCGCCCGTCTCCAGCACGGAAACGTTCATTTTGCCTTCTTCGTCTTCGAAAATGCGCAAATGGGCGATTTTGTCCGCGACGAACTCCACCTCTTTTTCGCTGTCCTCATGGGTGATGCCTACCAACAACAGCAGCCCGTGCTCGATTTGCCCGACCACCTCGCCGGCAACGGTCACACTCGCTTCCTTCGTTCTCTGCACAACTACTCTCACGTCGATCCATTCCTTTCGTTTCGTGTCTTGCCCTGCTGATCGCAGCCGCTCGCCGACAAACAAGAACACCCGATCCACGAAGGATCAGGTGCTCAAAATGCGGCGAACCGAATAAATATCTTTAATGCGCTTGATTCGTTCCACAACCTTCAAGAGATGATCCACATTGCTGATCGAGATGGTCATATGAATCGTCGCCACCCGATTTTTATCTGCTTTGCCGCTGACCGCGGCAATATTCGTCTTCGTCTCGGCTACGACTTGCAGCACGTCGTTCAAAAGGCCGCTGCGGTCGTTGCCCGTGATCTCGATTTCCACGTTGAAGTTGTGCTTCTGGTCCGTGTCCCATTCGACGTCGATCAAACGCTCCGAGCACTCGTCTGCCAGCACGTTCGGACAGTCCTTCCTGTGCACAGACACCCCGCGTCCCCGGGTAATAAAGCCGATGATCTGGTCGCCTGGAACCGGCGTGCAACAGCGCGAGATGCGCACCAGCAGGTTGTCTACGCCGCGCACCTTGACGCCGGATTCGCTCTTTTGCGCACGGTGGGCCGGATTTTGCTTGATTTCCGGGATGACCGGATTTTGCTCTTCCCGCTCGCGGCGGAGCTTGTCGAGCAGCCTTGTGGCAATCTGCGAGGCGGTAATGCCGCCGTAGCCGACTGCCGCAAACATGTCCTCGGCCCCCTGAAAATTAAAGCGCGCCGCCGCTTCCTTCAGGTTCGTCTCCGTCATCGCTTCCTTGACGTCGAAGTTGCGCGACTTGATCTCGGCTTCCACCATTTGCTGGCCTTTGGCGACGTTTTCTTCCCGCTTTTCTTTTTTGAACCACTGCTTGATCTTGTTGCGCGCATGGGCGGACTTGGCCATTTTCAGCCAGTCCTGGCTCGGCCCGTACGAATGCTTGGAGGTGAGAATCTCGACGATATCGCCCGTTTTCATGGCGTAGTCGAGCGGGACAATCTTGCCGTTTACTTTCGCCCCAATCGTCCGGTTTCCAACCGCCGAGTGAATGCGATAGGAAAAGTCGAGCGGCACGGAGCCTTTTGGCAGCTCCACGACATCGCCTTTTGGCGTGAAGACAAAGACCGTATCCGAGAACAAGTCCTGCTTGAGACTTTCCATGAACTCCTGGGCGTTGGGCGCTTCCTCGGAGCCGCCTTCGATGATCTCGCGCAAGCTGCCCAGCTTCTCGGCAAACGAGCCTTGCACGACACTTTTGCCTTCCTTGTACGCCCAGTGCGCCGCGATCCCGATTTCTGCCGTCTGATGCATATCCCATGTGCGAATTTGCACTTCCAGCGGCTCGCCTTTTGGCCCGATCACCGTCGTGTGCAGCGATTGATACATGTTCGTCTTGGGCATCGCGATGTAGTCCTTGAAGCGGCCAGGCATCGGCTTCCACAAGGTGTGGACGATTCCCAATACCGCGTAGCAATCGCGAATGTCGTTCACGATAATGCGCAGCGCCAGCAGATCGTAAATTTCGTTGAACTGCTTGTTTTGCTTGGTCATCTTTTTAAAGATGCTGTATATGTGCTTGGGACGCCCCGATATTTCCGCCTCGATATTCAGCTCGCCCAGCTTCTCCCTGATCGTGTCCGACGCTTCGTTCAGGTAAGCCTCTCGCTCCACCCGCTTTTTTTGCATCAGGTTGACGATCCGGTAATACTGCTGCGGATTCAAATAGCGCAGCGCCGTGTCCTCCAGCTCCCATTTGACGGAGGCAATCCCCAGGCGATGGGCAAGCGGCGCGAAAATTTCCAGCGTTTCATCGGAAATTTCCCGCTGCTTTTCTTCGGACATGTGCCGCAGCGTCCGCATGTTGTGCAGCCGGTCTGCCAGCTTAATCATGATGACACGGATGTCCTGGGCCATGGCGACCAGCATCTTGCGGTGATTTTCGGCAAGCTGCTCTTCCTTGGACTTGTATTTGATTTTTTCCAGCTTGGTTACCCCATCTACCAGCAGAGCCACATCAGGCCCGAACTGTTCCCGGAGATCGTCAAGCGTAACGTCGGTGTCTTCCACCACATCATGCAAAAACCCGGCCGCAATCGTCACGGCGTCCATGTGCAGGTTTGCGAGAATCCCTGCCACGGCAATCGGGTGCATGATGTACGGAACACCTGATTTTCTGATCTGCCCCTCATGGGCTTTTTCAGCCAACTGATAGGCGCGAGTAATCAGGTCCAGATCCGATTGTGATAAATAGGTGCTTGCTTTTTTTACTACCTCATCAATGCCGGTAATCATAGTTCCCTTCCCTTATCCTCTCATTGGAAAACTTGGCTTTGCCAAGCCTTATGTCACAGGCGAAGGCTTCGTTGCGGATAAAAAAAAGCCTTTAAAGGTTGAAGTTGTTGCGTAGAAGCAGGCTCGAATAATCGATCGTTTGTCTGGATGAAAAAAAACGTCATGTCTATTTCATACTATTATCTTTTATGTCGTTCGTATTGTAAAGCTGTTTCCCCTGTAAAGTATGAACAGGGCGCGGAAAAAAGAAAAAAACGGGCATATAGCCCGTTTTTCGTTGATGGTTCAATTAATATTGCACCAAAGATTTGATCGGCACGTCGCCGATTTTTTTGCGGCCTTCCAGGTAGGACAGCTCGATGAAGAAAGCAGCGCCTACCACTTTTCCGCCCAACTGTTCAATCAGGTTGATCGTCGTTTCGATCGTTCCCCCGGTTGCCAACAGGTCGTCTGCAATCAGAACGCGTTGCCCAGGCGTAACCGCATCTACGTGTACCGCGAGCGCGTCTTTGCCGTACTCAAGGTCGTAGTCCGCTTTGATCGACTCGTAAGGCAGCTTGCCGGATTTGCGGATCGGCACAAAGCCGATTCCGAGCTCGTAAGACAGAGGAGCCCCCACAACAAACCCGCGTGCTTCCGGACCTGCGATGACGTCTGCCTGCACTTCGCGGGCGAATTCAGCGAGATCCTGAATCGCAGCGCGGTAGGCGGAGCCGTCTTTCAGCAGCGTGGTGATATCTTTGAAACGAATCCCCGGTTGCGGGAAGTCCGGAATGACGCGAATGTATTGTTTGTAATCCATGAAAAATTCCTCCTATACGGTGACAGGTGTCACCAACTGTTGAAACGTTTGAATCAATGATTCCGAAGAAGAAAGCAGCAAATCCGTGGCAAGCTGTGCCTCTTCCTTCCACTCCGAATAAATAACCGAGCTTTCCAGCGGCCTTTTCTCTACCGTCTGCTGCAAGCGGTACTGTTCTGCGTCCTCGCTGACAAACTGCAGCTCGACAAAAATGGCGAGCATCCCGTCCAGCAAGTTCCTTTTCCATTGCAGCTTGCGGGCCAGCGCGTCGAGATGAATGCGCTTGACAACTGGCACCTGCACAAAAAACTGGTACAATTGCTTGAAGTGCTCCCGGCTCGGACAGGAAAGCCGCTCCATCCCCAAATCCGGGTCGCCGAACAGGCAGTAGATGCGCTCGGCCTGTTGCAGCATGGCACTGATCGCATGCAAATCCGCCCGGCGCTTGGGTAGATCGTAGAGGATGATCGTCTGCTTCGGCCCTTCGTGTTCGAGCTTTGCGGATGGCCCGAGCAACAGCAGCGACGACAACTGCGCTTCTGCCGTCTTCTGCGCCAACTGCTCGTAGCTTTCCGTGCGAAATACGATCGTCACCGTTTCTGACTCCGCTGCAAGCTGCTGCCATTTTTCTACTTTATCACGACTTCCCCGCCAATCAAAAACTTGCTGGTGATTGACCGACAAATCGCGAATGGTCAACTGTGGCTTGCGGTTGCCGTTCCATTCATTGACCGACAGCTCGCCCAGCACCTGAAAGCGCGCTTTCGGGGTCACCTTTTTCGTCACGTGCGCCCAGTTGAAGCCGATGGCATCCAACGCTTGGCCTGACCTGACGAGTGTGCATTTCAAATGATTGTCGTCGCGCCCGATCGTGCGCATTCCCTGGGTTTCCACTTCCTCCAGCATGACGAGCGGAGTCGGGTTGCCCATTCCGTACGGAGCTAGCCGCTCCAACTGCTCCGCTGCCTCCAGGCTGATCTCTTCCATGCTCATCGCCACATCGACCTTGGTCAGCGGGATAAAGTCTTCTTTCGTCAGCCACTGGCCTGCCAGTTCGTTCAGCCTGTTGCGCAGCAGGTCGAGATTTTCCACAGGCAAGGTCATCCCTGCCGCCATGGTATGTCCGCCAAAATGCGGGAGCCATTCCTTGCACGCGGTCAGCCCTTCGTACATGTCAAAGCCGGCAATGCTTCGCGCCGAGCCTTTGGCCGTGCCTTTTTCCGGGTCGATGCCGAGCACGATGGTCGGACGGTAAAACAGCTCGACCAGCCGAGACGCCACAATTCCCACGACGCCGACGTTCCAGCCTTCCTTGGCCAGCACGAGGACGTTGTTTTCTTCCGGTGGGTACAGCTCTCTCACCATCTGTACGGCTTCTTCCGTCATCGCCGCCACCAGTTCCTGGCGCTCGCGATTCAGGTCGTCCAAAGCTTGCGCACACTGCTCGGCTTCGGCCTGATCCTCGGTCGTCAGCAGCTTGACGGCGGACTCTGCCGTCTCCAGCCGTCCGCTCGCATTCAGCCGCGGTCCGAGGGCAAATCCGACATGGCCTGCCGACAGCTCGCTGTCAGCCAGCCCGCACACGCGGATGAGCGCCTGCAAGCCGATATTGCGCGTCTGGTTCAGCCGCTTCAGTCCTACCCTGGCGAGAATCCGGTTTTCATCGACCAATGGCACCAAGTCGGCGATCGTCCCGAGTGCAGCCAGGTCGGCCAAGTGCAAAGGAGGCTCCTTCAGCAAGGCATGCCCCAGCTTGAAGGCGACCCCGACTCCCGCGAGCATGTCAAACGGGTACGTACAGCCCGGCTTTTTCGGGTTAATCACAGCAAATGCCTCCGGGATGACAGCCGGAGGTTCGTGGTGGTCGGTTACAATGACGTCAAGACCTAACTGTGTGGCATACGCTACCTGCTCTACTGCACTGATTCCTGTGTCGACGGTAATAATCAGCTTGTAACCGCTTTTATGCAGATGCGCCAAGGCGTCTTTATGTAACCCATACCCTTCGGTAAAACGGTTGGGAATGTAGTAGTCAAAAACAGCGCCGAGTTGGCGCAGCAGATGTACCATTAACGATGTGGAACTGACCCCGTCCGCGTCATAGTCGCCGTAAATGCAGATCGGCTCTTGCCTCTCTATGGCTTGTTGAATGCGATGCACGCTCTGTTCCATTCCATCCAGCAAAAAAGGGTCATGAAACAATTCCGGGCCAGCTTGCAAAAAATCACGGGCCTTCTGCGCTGTGTCGATGCCGCGAATCACCAGCAGCTTGGACACGAGCGGAGTTAGCTGGCACTCCTCAGCTATACTGGCCGCAATCTGTTCATCGTAGGTGGCCAGTTTCCAGCGTGTTTTCGCTTTCAGCATAGGCTCTCCTCCAATCCTCATTCATTATAGAGGATGGAGCGGGAGACTGACAACTGCATAAAACATGGCGTTTTTACGGTTTTTGCCGGGGAGCGGGATCGTATGGGTTGACATGGACAAAAACGTCGCGGACTTCTGCGAATGTTTCCAGCAACGTATGCTTGACACGCTTGCCGATTTGATGCCCCGCAAGCACAGTAATCGACGGGTCTACGCTGATTTTTACATCGACAATCTGGTAGTGCCCGTGCTCTCTCGCTCGCAACGAATCAATCCGCAGCACGCCTTCGACCTGTTCGATCGCCTGGCGCAGCTTTTGCGTATCCTCTTCGTGCAAAACGTGGTCGAGCGTGCTGTGAATGGATTCCATCATGATGCTGTACGCCATCTTCAGCACGAGGGCAGAAACGAAAATGCCGGCAGCCGGGTCCAGGTACAGCATCCACGCTACTCCCAGCCACTCCCCGGCAATCGCGCCGCCGATTCCCACCAGCGCCGCAAAAGACGAATAGACGTCCGAGCGATGCTCCCAGGCGTTGGCAATCAGCGACTGGCTGTTCAGCTTTTTGCCGAGCTTGTACTTGTAGCGGAACATCCACTCCTTGACGATCATCGAGCCGATGGCGGCCCAGACAGCCAGCAAGCCGGGAGCTTCCAGCGGAGCGAAAAACGCCTTGAGCGACGACATCGCAATTTCAAAGCCGACAATCGCCAGCAACACCGAGACGATAATCGCTGCGATCGACTCCGCTTTCCCGTGTCCATACGGATGATCGGCGTCAGGCGGACGCTCTGCCGCTCGCAGACCGATCAGAACAGCCACCGATCCGACGACATCGGACGCCGAGTGGACGGAGTCTGCGATCAGCGCCTGCGATTTTGCCGCAAGCCCGATCGCGAGCTTCACTCCTGCCAGCGCGAGATTGCCCACAATGCCTACCCACGCGCCAAACTGGGCTTTTGCCAGCCGATCATCACCCATCGCTATCTCCTCCTCCATCCGCACGCTTTTTTGTGTAAGAGTAGAAAACCGCAGGGAAAAATCCCTGCGGTCTACGTTGCGAAAGCTTTTGTTGAAGCAAATGGATTACGCTTCTTTTTTCTTTCTCATATTCCGCTCCTTCAAGTTTACCCAAACTTGAGCAGCAATAAAGATCGAGGAGTACGTACCGCTCACCAGACCGAACAAAAGCGCCAGCGAGAAGTTGCGAATGCTTTCGCTGCCGAGTACCGCGATAGCAAGAGCGGTAAAGAACACGGTCGCTACGGTGTAGACGGAACGGCGCATCGTTTGCCAGAGAGACACGTTCACCAGATGCTCCAAATCCGGAATCGTTTTGGACTTCATGGTGCGCAAGTTCTCCCGGATACGGTCAAAAATAACGATTTTGTCGTTGATCGAGTAACCGAGAATCGTCAACAGCGCGGCGATGAAGGTAATGTCTACCTCCAGATCGAACACGGAGAACAGCGCGATCGGGATAATCACGTCATGCAAAAGCCCGACGACGCAGGCAATCCCGAACAGCAACTGGAAGCGAATCGCGATGTAAACGACGATCCCGAGCGAGGCAATCGCTACCGCAATCGCTGCCTTTTTCACCATTTCCTGGGCGATACTCGGGTCAACGGACGATACTTGCTTCGTTACCTGATCGCCGAATTTTTTCTTCAACGCCTCTTCTACCTTCATCAGTGTGTCAGAGGAAATCGTTTGATCGAAGCGGGTGTACGCCTGATTCGTTCCGTACGGCGTCACCTTGGAAAAGGATACGTCCGGAATCTCCTGCTTCAACACCGCTTCGACGTCAGTCGGGTTGAACTCTTTTCCTACGTAAATGTCCAGACGGGTCCCCGCCTTGAAGTCAACGCCAAGGTGCAGCCCCTGGAACAGCATAAACAAAAAACCGATGACGATAATCGCGGAAGAGAAAATGAAAAACTTCCGGCGATTCTTTACGATGTCAAATCGAACGACAGTGTGTTCACGATCAAAGCTCACCGATCTCACTCTCCTTTACCCCGAACCAGAACGGCTTTTTAAACATGTTGGAACGGACCACCAGCCAGAGGAGGAAGCGAGACCCAAACACGTTGGTAATAACACTCACGATGATTGTCATTGCCAGTACGACAGCAAAACCTTGCACGGAGCTTGTCCCGAAGTAGAACAACACGCCTGTCGCAATCAACGTCGTCACGTGCGCGTCGATAATCGTAATCAAGGAACGGCGCTCACCGGCACGGAATGCCGACAAAATCGTTTTGCCCGAGCGAATTTCTTCTTGGATACGCTCATACGTAATGATGTTCGCATCGACCGCCATCCCTACTGCCAAAATAAAACCGGCGATACCAGGCAGCGTCAGGGTAGCATCCATCCAGTCGAGTACGACCATACAAAAATAAGTAAACCCGGCCAGCGTAATATTGGCAATCATCCCTGGCATGCGGTAGACGAGCAGCATGAACACGAAGATCAAGGCAGCCCCGATGTAGCCGGCATAGAGCGTTTTCTCCAGAGCCAGCGCACCGAGGGAAGCCCCTACCGATGTCACTTGCTTCTCTGTCAGCTTCGCAGGCATCGCACCGGAATTGAGCAGGTCAGCCAGTTCCTGTGCAGTCTCTTGGGTATAGTCTCCTGTGATTTGAGCGCTTCCGTTTGTAATCACAGCTTGAATGGTAGGATTTGTTTGCATGTTTTCATCCAAATAAATCGCCATGCGCTTGTACAGGTTCGCGCGGGTAACTTCCTCTACTTTTTTCGCGTCGGAAAATTTCAAGGTTACCAACGGGCGTCTCAAGTCATCGTAGCCGACCGCTGCCCCGTTTGGCGCCAGGTCGCTACCTTGCAGGATGATCTTGCCCGACTCGTCGCGGAACGTCAGTACAGCCGGTTTGCCGATCAGCTCGCGCAGCTTGTCCTGATCGGCGGATTGCGAAGCGATTTGCACGCGAATCCGGTTTGGCAGCTCGGTAGAGATCACAGGCTCTGCCACGCCACCGATGTTAATCCGTTTCTCAATCATGTGTGCGGTTGATTTCAACAGCTCGATATCAACCTTGTGTCCAGCCTCAAGAGGCTCAACCTCGTACAAAATCTCAAACCCGCCCTGCAGGTCCAGACCGAGAGTGATGTTTCCTGCCACCTGTTTGGTCGTAGTTGACACAAGTGTCGCCAAAAGGCCGACAACAACCAGGAACAGGAGAAATCTTCCCCATTTTATCATCGTTGTGATACCCCTCTTTCATAAACAGGGTCCCGCGCCAAGGCGAGAAACCAATATGCCCATTATAGCGAAGTATGAAAAAACGTGTCAATTATTGCTGGAAGAGCGAACCATGGTAACCAACCCCTTATCTACAATGAGCATGCTACTTATACGAATGTAGAGACAGGAAGTTTCACTAAGAATTTTTATACATTTGAATCATGAGATAGTTCATGTATTTGTTCGGCTTGAGAGACAGAATATCGTTGACGAGACGGTGCATCGGGGGGAATTCCTTGTACCCGTTCGTGACGCATTCCCACACGTCCGTAGCCTCCACATTTTCATAACCCAGCATGGCAAATTCCTCGGCCTTGCTCTGGCAAAGACTTGCTACTCGCCCATACCATTCCTGTTTTTGCGCTTGGTCCATCTCCGTTTCCCCCTCAAAGTAGTCATGCCGACAGCGGCACGTCCATATTCTTTACTGAGTGAATTTTTCGTTGCAAAGGAGCCTTCCATGAGACAGTCATTCTTTTACGGAACGGTTATCCTCATCATTGCTGGCGGCATCACCAAAGTGTTTGGCTTTGCTCACAGGATCGTGCTTTCACGCATCATCGGAGCGGAAGGAATGGGGCTGTATCAAATGGTCGTGCCCCTGTTGTACTTTCTGATTACGGTGACGACGTTCGGCCTGCCTGTTGCCATCGCCAAGCAAGTGGCAGAGACGGAAGCGGCGAACAATCCGCGGCTGACCCGGCGCTACCTGCTGTTGGCCTTGTCGGTGGCCGGCGGCATCAGCCTGTTCATCTGCACGCTGCTCCTGTTGTTTTCCCACTGGATTGCGGGTGCCCTGTTCACTGACCCTCGCGCCCATATCGTCATGCTCGCCGCCATCCCCGTTATTCCGATCTCCAGTATTTCCCTCGTGCTGCGCGGGTACTTCCAGGGCAAGCAAAACATGATTCCGACAGCCGTCTCCCAACTGCTGGAGCAAGTAGCCCGCATGGCGCTGGTCGTCGTCATGACGATGTCGTTTTTGGCGGCAGGGATCGAGTACGCCACGGCCGGTGCGGTCGCCAGCATTATTTTCGGGGAAGCCGCCGGACTCCTCTACATTCTCTGGCAATACCGAAAAGGAAGCAAAAAAGCGGCCGCCCAGCTTCTGGAAACGCCGTTTCGCAAAGCAGTTTCCAGAAGCAAGGCGAACTTGTCCCAACTGATCCACGTCGCCCTGCCCGTCACGCTGAGCCGGATCATCGGTTCCATCGCCTACGTCCTGGAGCCGATGCTCGTTCCGCTCGCACTCGTCA
The DNA here is from genome assembly GCF_000470975.2 of Brevibacillus sp. NSP2.1. NCBI lineage: Bacteria > Bacillati > Bacillota > Bacilli > Caryophanales > Paenibacillaceae > Brevibacillus > Brevibacillus sp. NSP2.1. The sequence goes on from NZ_CP048274.1 coordinate 3,787,682, forward strand.
TCGCAGGCTACACGACGGCAGCCGCAACCGGGCTGTACGGGCAATTTGCCGGGATGGCGGTCCCGCTGCTGCTTTTTCCCACTTTTTTAACCTATTCCTTGTCCGTTTCGCTCGTTCCTGCCGTCGCCGAGGCTGCCTATCAAAAAAATGCTCCTCTCGTGCATCGGCGCATCTACCAAGCGATGCGCATCACACTCGTAATCGGAGCACCTTGTACCGTCCTGCTAACTATTTTTGCCGAGCCGTTGTGCGTGCTGCTCTACGGCAGCGAATATCGTGAGGTCGGCGTGCTGTTGAAGGAGCTTGCTCCCTTTTCCGTCTTTCTGTTTTTCCAGGCGCCGCTGGCTGCTGCCTTGCAAGGTCTCGACTACGCCCAGGTCGTCTTTCGCAATACGCTGCTTAGCGCCATCATCAAGACAGGGGCTATGTTCATGTTTACCGCCCAGCCCGCTTTCGGCATCCACGGCGCGGTAATCGCCACCAACATCGGCATCACGTTGGGGACGCTGCTTCATTTTGCCAGTCTCATCAAAAAAATCGGCTTTGTCATCGACGTATGGGAGTTCGGAAAAATAGGGATCGCCATGCTGGCCATGGGTTACCTCGGCTCGTACATGGCGGATCACTGGTTCCTGCATTCCTCGACAGGCAAGCTGCTTCTCGCCAGCACCTGCATCAGCACCTTGCTGTACGTAGTGCTGCTCGTGGCGATGCGCGTCCTGGGCAAGCAGGACGTCCGCCTCATTCCGTGGATCGGCGAGCAGCTCGCCGTGTTCTTCCCCCGCCGCTAACACCTAGTGTAGCGGCTTGTCTTTTTTGTCGAGGTAGATGATGCCACGCTCGTCAATGCTGCAAAAGGACACTTCGCGAATGTCCTTGATCCCGTACTTGCGGATTTCCCGCTTCAGCCACAACTGATTTTGCCCGATTTTTTGCAAAGCCTCCTGCCTGACCTTGCCGTCGAGAATCAACGGAATCGGCAGACCTTTATAAGAAACAGGACTTACCGGCTTTTCGTCAGGCAGTCCCACATCTTCACGCGTAAGATGTTCTTTTTCCTGCTTCAAAAAGACGCTCATCTGCCCTGTCGGCTCTATCAGCGCAAACTCGACGTCTGCGATGTTTTTGATGTTTTTTTGCCGCAGGTGAACCAGCAGGTCATCCATATTCAGCCGATTTCGGCGCATCGCTTGCTCGCGAATTTCCCCGTTTTCGATAATCATATCGGCGGAGCCGTCGACAACATCGCGAAACTTTTTGCTTTTGAGTGAAAGGTACGCCATTCCGACTTCCATCAGAGCAATCAGCAGCATCGGCAAATAAAACCGAAGTCCGGGCTTTTCCACGTCTTCGATAGCCAGTGCCGCCATTTCCGCCAGCATGATAGAGATCACGACATCAAAAACGGACAACTTTCCCAGTTCTCGCTTGCCCATGACGCGGAGCAAGATCAGGAGGAAAAAATACGAGAAAAGGGTGCGCAATATGATTGTTGAAATATCTTCCACTTCCCGCTGCCCCCTAACGAACATTTGCTAGTAGTGTTCGGCAGGGGGCTTGCAACTATTAGCTCCAATTACAACCACTTTCGTTTGCGGAAGATGTGCAGCATGAAAAAGGTCATCGCCAGCATGATGACGAGTGCGACGATCAGCATGTAAGGCTCTGCCTGTTCGCCCAGCCAGCCGAACGTGTTCATCCCGAACAAGCCGGTAATGAATGTAAGCGGCAGGATGATCGTGGAAATAATTGTGAGAACACGCATCGTTTCCGTCGTCTTCGCGCTGATGATCGTGTAGTACGTGTCGAGTGCACCGTTCACCAGGTCGCGGAACGTCTCGGTTGAGTCCGAGATGCGCTCCAGGTGGTCGGTCAAGTCGCTGTAGAACGGAACGTTTTCCTCGGAAATGTCGAAAGAGAAGCGGCCATTCACGTTGGCGAAGATTCGTTTTTGCGGCATGATGACACGCCTAATCAAAATAATCGTCCGCTTCAGCGCCAGGAACTCTTCCGTAATTTCCTCCATCTGATGCTCGTAAATCTCGTCCTCCAGTTCGTCAATCCGCACGCTGATCCGGTCGATAATCGGGAAATACTCATCGGTAATCCCGTCTACGATCGCATAGAGCAAGTAATCAGGCCCCCGGTTCAGATAGGAATTGTTGCGGTGACACATGGCAGCGATCCGGCCTATCGTGTTCATCGGCGATTTGTGAATCGTAACGATGTAGTTGGGGCCGAGAAAAACGTTCAGTTCTACCGTGGTAATCTCGTCGTCGCTTTCTTCATTGTAACGCAGGGCGTGAAAAACGAAGAAATAATAATCGTCGTACTTGTCTACCTTGGCCCGCGGACTGACGTGCAGGCAGTCCTCGATGGCCAGCGGGTGAAAGTCGAAGATTTTGGCAATATAGGGCAACTCGTTGTTCCCCACATCATACAGGTCGATCCAGAGCAAGTCCTCGGGAGATTTCAGCCATTGATCTTTTGTGGACAAATCAACATCGTGAAACATTTTCTGCTCTGAATGGTTGTAAAAGTACGTTTTAATCATTCTTCCTCACCCCCGTCTCGTTCCCCATCCATCATACGAAAATTCCTCCCAATGTTCAACGCGAAGATGAATACAGCGGCCAGGCCTTTCATATAGATGGTACAAACAGTGACCAGTGAGGGGGTAAATACCGTGCGGAGTGCGTCCACCTCTGTGCTGACAGGACTTTTGTACACGACAGGACTTGTCTTGTTTGGGGCATTGCTCGCTACCTTGCTTCTTAGCTTTACCAGCATGCGCGAAGGCTCTCTGCCTTATTTTACGTACATCATCAACGCGATTGCCTTGCTCGTCGGCGGTTTCGTCACCGGAAAGCGCTGCGGCGGCAAAGGCTGGTACTACGGAGGCTTGACCGGGTTCTCCTATTTTCTTCTGATTCTTTTGATCGGCTTTCTTGGCTTCGATGCCCCGATGCAGTGGGGAACGCTCCTCTTTTTGCTCGGCGCGTTCGGCATTGCCGCGCTGGGAGGGATTCTCGGAGTCAATTCGGCCAACTCCAGCAACAAGCCCAAAGGCTTCAAGCCGAGACGGTAAAAAGCTTGGCAGGCAAAAAGCAAAACAAAAGCAGGCGGGAACTCCCACCTGCTTTTGTTTTGCTTTATTTGGACTCTTCTTTTTCCGCTTCCGCTTTTGCCGGCTCGCTTTTCGCTGGCTCGTTGCTTGTAGAAACAACGCTGTTGATCGCGCCGCGATCAAACGTAACGTTGACGTTGTGCGCGATGCGCAGCGTCACCGAGTCGTCGTTCAATTCCTGAATCGTACCGTGCATGCCGCCGATGGTGACGATTTTGTCGCCCTTTTTCAGAGCTGCAAGCATGGCGTTGCGCTGTTTGGCTTTCTTCTGTTGCGGACGAATCAGCAAGAAGTAGAAAATCGCAAACATGATGATAATCGGTAAAAACTGAGTCAAGCCCTCCATGAAAATCCCCCTCGATTAAAAAGATCTATCTTCACTCAATCCATACTGAGCGAAAAACTGGTCCCGGAAATCTTGCAAGCGGTCTTCAGCAATCGCCTGGCGCACCTGCTCCATCAGCTTCACGAGGAAATGCAGATTGTGGTAGGTGGTCAAACGGATGCCAAAGGTCTCCTCCGCCTTGATGAGATGGCGGATGTAAGCGCGGGTGTAATTCTTGCACGTGTAGCAGTCGCAATTCGGGTCGAGCGGAGTAAAGTCGCGTGCGTATTTGGCATTGCGGATGACCAGTCGTCCCTGGCTTGTCATGCATGTCCCATTGCGAGCGATCCTCGTCGGCAAGACGCAGTCAAACATGTCAATGCCGCGGATTGCGCCGTCGATCAGAGCGTCTGGCGAGCCTACTCCCATCAGGTAGCGAGGCTTGCCTGCCGGAAGCAGCGGAACGGTATGCTCCAGCACTTCGTACATCAAGGAAAACGGTTCGCCCACACTCAGCCCGCCAATCGCATATCCCGGAAAATCCATGGAGATGAGGTCTTTGGCGCTTTGCTCGCGCAGGTCGTTGAACATTCCGCCCTGTACGATCCCGAACAGAGCCTGCTCGTTCGGCCGTGAGTGCGCCTTCAGGCAGCGCTCCGCCCATCGGGTCGTGCGCTCCATCGACTTTTTCACGTAGTCGTACTCCGCAGGATAGGGCGCGCACTCGTCAAACGCCATGAAAATATCGGCGCCGAGCGCGTTTTGAATCTGGGTGGCCTCCTCCGGGCCGATAAACAGCTTTTCCCCGTTCAGATGAGAGCGGAAGGAAACCCCTTCCTCTGTGATCTTGCGGAGGTTGCTCAGGCTGAACACCTGAAATCCGCCGGAGTCCGTCAGAATGGCGCGGTCCCAGTTCATGAAGCCGTGCAGCCCGCCTGCTTCGCGGACGATTTCATGCCCCGGACGCAAAAACAGATGGTAGGTATTACTGAGGATAATGCCCGCTCCGATCGCTTTCAGCTCCTCGGGACTCATCGTCTTGACCGTTGCCTGCGTGCCGACTGGCATGAAGACAGGAGTGTCAATCGTCCCATGGGGAGTGTGCAGCTTTCCGAGACGAGCGCCTGTTTGCTTGCATGTTTTGATTAATTCGTAGCGTACAGCCAAATTGTCGCACTCCTCAAGCTATGTATGTAAGTCTTTCCTATTATAAGAAAACTTGAGAGTGAAGTAAACCCACCCGACTTATAAGTATACACTTATACGGGTGGGATGTGTACCTTTTTTAAACGATCAGCATCGCGTCCCCAAAACTGAAGAAGCGATATTCCTCCTGGACGGCCGCTTTGTACGCATTCATGACATGCTCCTTGCCAGCCAGCGCGCTGACCAGCATCACGAGCGTCGACTTGGGCAGATGAAAATTCGTCAAAAGCCCGTCGAGAATCGAGAACGTGTATCCCGGGTAAATGAAGATGTCCGTCCAGCCCGACGTCGCCGCCAGCTTGCCGCCGTTCGCACGTCCGACCGTCTCCAGCGTCCGGCACGAGGTCGTTCCGACCGCAATGACTCTTCTCCCCTCCGCCTTCGCCTTGTTCACCAGCTCAGCGGTTTCTTCCGGAATCTCGTAATACTCGGCGTGCATGACGTGCTCCTCGACCGAGTCGGCAGAGACCGGCCTGAACGTGCCGAGTCCGACGTGCAGCGTCACGTACGCGAGCTGTACGCCTTTTGCAGCGATTTGCTCCAGGTAAGGCTTGGTGAAGTGCAGCCCGGCTGTCGGCGCCGCCGCTGAGCCTCGCTCGCGCGCATACACCGTCTGGTACCGTTCGCTGTCTTCAAGCTGCTCATGAATGTAAGGAGGCAGCGGCATCGAACCTAACTGGTCGAGAATCTCGTAAAAAATGCCCTCGTACAAAAAGCGTACGATCCGCCCGCCTGTCTCTGTCGCTTCTTCGCATACGCAGCGCAAAAGCCCGTTGCCAAAGACCACTTCCGTTCCCGGCTTCATCCGCTTGCCTGGCTTTACCAGCGTCTCCCAGCGATCGTCCCCGAGCGATTTGAGCAAAAGCACCTCGATCTTCGCTCCCGTCTCGGCCTTTTCGCCGATCAGCCTTGCGGGCAACACGCGGCTGTCGTTCATGACGAGCACGTCCCCCGGCTGCAAATGGTCGATCAAGTCGGTAAAGCGCTGATGGGAAATGGCGCCAGTCTGTTTGTTCAAAACGAGCAGCCGCGAAGCTGTCCGGTCTTTCAATGGATGCTGGGCAATCAGATGCTCCGGCAGTTCAAAATCAAATTGTTGCACGTCCACGAATCGTTAACTCCTTTAATGACAGTTCATGTGGCAAAAGCCTTACTTGTCAATTGTCACATCCTGGTAATAGTGTTGCAAAATCTGCAGGTAGTCATACCCTTTCTCGGCCATTGCGCGAGCGCCGTATTGCGACACCCCGAGGCCGTGTCCAAAGCCGTAGCCGCGGAACAGGAACTGCGGTCCTCCCTGCTTGCCGCCCTGGATCACTTCGACATCAAACTTCGTGCTGCGAAGCGGGCTTCCCCCTTGCTGGAAAAGCGAGCGGAAGGCATCCGGGGAAGGAACGGCAATCGGAACCCCGTTCGCCTCCATCGCGATCACGCGCCCGGACGGTCCTCGCTTCGTCACTTTCAGACTGGTGACGTTCCCCTGAATGCGCGGTGCCTTGTTTTTGTCCTGGTTCGCATTGAGCAAGGCCGTCAGTTCAGCGGAAGTAAACGGGCCACGCGTCCACGCATAAGCATTTTCCTCAGCCTCTTCGGAAAGAATCGTCACCTCAGCGCCGCTTGGCAAGGTAGACAAAACCCGATGCGTCGTCGTGCTCGGACCCGTGCGCAAGTTCGTGTTTTCCGTTGTGATGACGGCTATTCTGGCGCCATTGGCCTCTGTGCCTGTCAGCCGCACCAGGTCGCTGCGCACATATCCGATCGTCCCGTCCGCGAGCTTTACCCGATACCACAGGCTCGCCGCTTCCAGCGGATACGTATCGTCGCTCTCGACGGGCTGCAAATACGGAACGGGATTTCCCCACACTTCTGTGCCATCGGCGGTCATTCCGCCTGCGTTCGAGTAGAACAGGGACTCGACGAGCTTGCCCTGGTAGTAGATGACTTCCCCTGCCGTCTCATCCACCGCCTCGCGGACGTCCTCCGACTCTTTTCCATAGCCGTAATACGCCTGCTCCGTCACCGTATCCGACACGTTGGCAATCCCGTACTTGTTTCCTTGCCACAAAGCTCTCGTTCTCGACAGGACCGCCTGCGTTTTCAACGCTTCCAGCGGCCAGCCCGGAGCCATTTCCGAGCCGACAACCCCGTACAGATACTCCTCCAGCGGCAGTTCATTTACAACCGTCAGGTGACCGTTGTATTCCGACAGCTCCATCTCGCCGCGGTACGTCCGCTGCTCGCGTTCCACGACGCCGATCAACGCTTCCGGCTCCGCCTTTTTCGCCTCGACCGTCAGCTTGGCTTGCGGCGAGAATACGTACTTCCAGATCGGCTCATCCGGAGAGCCGTAAACATCTTGCTTCAGTACGACATACGACTGGCTGTCAGGCGCCTTGTAGGAAAAGTTCGGGAAAGCGCTGCTCGCTTTGCGCGCCAATGCCGCAAGCGCTTCCTGGCTGACCTCGTCGCCGATCCAGACCGCGTATTTGACTTTTTCGCCGTTTGACAACAGCACAGGGTACGCCGGGATGCCTTTTTGCTCAAACGACTCCTGCCATTTCTGGGCTTCGCTCAAGCTTTTGAACTGCCCCGCTTCCAGCCGGAGCGGGCCTTGGACAACCGGCTTTTGCCCCGTCGCCTGGGCCACGGCCGCCACTTGATTGGCCGCTGCCTGATACGTGTCGTATGTACCGCTGACAACCTGGTAAACGGTTTGTCCGCCTCGTTTCGCCACCTGAATCGAGCCTTCATATTTGCGCTGGCTCAAAAGCTGAGCGATTTGCTGCGCTTGGTTCCAGTCTGGCGTCTGCGCCACGATCAGATGATATTCATCCACCCGGTAACGGGCAGCTTCCCCTTTTAATTCTGGCAACTCGATCTTGCCTTCCGGGCCTGCTAACGTCACTTCCATTCCTTTTTCAGCAGTCAGCGTAACGGAAGGAACAACTCCCCTGTAGCCTTTGCCCGTATCCACAAAGAGCGCCACCCGGATATGTTCAGAAGCCGCCTCGGCCGGCGCTGGTCCTCCCATTAGAGCAACTGTCATCAGGCTCACCGAAAGGACTTTCCCCATCCACTTCTTCTTCATGTCGTCCAACATCCTTCCTTTCTCCTGATCTCATCTCGTCGAAAATTGGCATGTACTCCCATCTTTTTCGACAATCACAGGCGATTTTCCTGCCCTCGCCCGCAAAATGGGACCAGGCGACGCAAACAAAAAGCCACCGGACGAAACGGCTCCGATGGCGTACAAACAGGCTGTGTGTGCAAGGCAAATGCCCTCATTTGAAAAGCCGGAACAAATACATCCCAAGAGACAGCACGATGCTGATGACGATGCACGTCACGACCGGAAAGTAAAATTTGACGTTTTCCTTTTCCACCACAATATCCCCAGGCAGGCGTCCCAGCGGCAAAAAGCGGCCGCCCACCTGCCACAGCAGGCCGATGACGATCAGCACGGCTCCGCCGATAATGAGAAGCTTGGCTATTGGATTCACGATTTCATCTCCCGCCCAAAGTGCTGGTACGCGCTCGGGGTCAGCACGCGGCCCCGCGGCGTCCGCTGCATGAAGCCGATCTGCATCAAATACGGCTCGCACACGTCTTCAACGGTTTGCGCCTCTTCGCCAATCGTGGCGGCAATCGTATCGAGCCCGACCGGACCGCCGTCAAAGCGGTCGATGATGGCGAGAAGCAGCTTATGGTCGATATGGTCCAGTCCGCAGGCGTCTACCTGCAGCCGCTCCAGCGCTTCTTTGGCAATCTCCGTCGTGATGACGCCCTCGCCTTTTACCTGGGCGAAGTCGCGCACACGCTTTAACAGACGGTTCGCCACGCGCGGAGTTCCCCGCGAGCGACGCGCGATTTCTTCCGCGCCGCCTTCGCGAATAATCACCTGAAGAATATCCGCTGCCCGAGAGACGATAAAGGTCAGCTCGGGAACGGTGTAAAACTCCAGGCGGTTCACCACCCCGAAGCGGTCGCGCAGCGGCGCAGAGAGCATCCCTGCCCGCGTCGTCGCGCCCACAAGCGTAAACGGCGGCAAATCGAGGCGCACACTGCGCGCGCTCGGCCCTTTGCCGATGATGATGTCGAGCGCAAAGTCTTCCATGGCCGGATAGAGCACTTCCTCGACGCTCCGGTTCAGCCTGTGAATCTCGTCGATAAACAGCACGTCGCCTTCCTGCAGGTTGGTCAAAATCGCCGCCAGATCGCCTGGCCGCTCGATCGCCGGTCCGGACGTCGTGCGGATGTTCACCCCAAGTTCGTTGGCGATAATTTGCGACAGCGTCGTCTTGCCCAGTCCCGGCGGTCCGTACAGCAGGACGTGGTCCAGCGATTCCTTGCGCATTTTCGCCGCTTCAATAAAAATTTTCAAGTTTTCCTTGACGTGCTGCTGTCCGATATACTCATTCAAATAACGAGGACGGAGGCTCAACTCCGCCGCATCTTCTTCCCAGTTCATATGCGTCGTGATGATTCGCTGATCCAAAATCCTACCCCCTCATGAGCAGGGCAAGCCCTTGTTTGATGAGCTTTTCCACACTATCGCCCTCTTTTGATTTCTCCGACAGCGCATTTCTGATTTTTTGCAGCTCGCCGTCCGAGTAGCCGAGCGCCGTCAAGGCGTCGAGCGCCTCGTTCAACGCGGAAACCGCCTGCTCGCCTGCTGTCAGATCGCCTGCCGCGACGGTCAGGATCGCCGATGGCGTGTATCCGACCAGTTTGTCCTTGAGATCGAGAATGATTCGTTGCGCGGTCTTTTTGCCGATTCCAGGAAACTTCGTCAAGTAGGTCACATTTTCCTGTTGCACCGCCATGACCAACTGCTCGGGAGTCGCCGCCGCGAGAATCGCCAGGCCGCCCTTTGGCCCGATACCGTTCACGTCGAGCAGCTTGCGAAACAGGTCGCGCTCGTCACGGGTGGCAAAACCGTAGAGCAATATCGCGTCTTCGCGGACGTGATGGTGCGTGTACAGCTTGGTTTTGCTGCCTTCGTAGCGCACAAACTGGTACGGATTGGGACAAAACAGGCGATACCCGATCCCTCCAGCTTCTACCACTATGTATTCTGAATCGAGGTAACAGAGTGTCCCTTCCACAAAATCAATCATTTTTGAACTCCTTCCGAGATGGAGATGAACGCCCGAAACTGTGCGTGCGTAATCGCAATGCCCAATGCATCCGCCACGTCGTCAGGCTTCGGCACTTCTTTCAGCCGCAGCAACAGCTTGGTCATTTCCTGTATTTGCTTTTTCTCTGCCCCGCCGTAGCCGGTCACCGCCTGCTTTACTTGCATCGGCGTGTATTCATACACAGGCACTCCGGCCAGCTCCGCCGCCAGCAGGATGACGCCGCGCGCTTGCCCCACCGTGAAGGCCGTCGTCACGTTTTTATTGAAAAACAGTTTTTCTACTGACATTTGATCCGGTCGATACGTTTCCAGCAGGCTTTGCATCGCTTCAAAAATCTGCTTCAAGCGAAGCGGAACGGGCAAGCCTGCCTCTGTCTGAATGCTGCCATACTGGACGGGACGCAATTGGCTACCCTGTTTATCCAGAACCCCAAACCCAACGATCGCAATGCCAGGGTCGATTCCTAAAATGCGCATGGTCCACTCTCTCTCCGTGTGCAAAGTTTCTACTCTCTACTGTATCACAAAGCGCTCGAAAAGCGAACGTGTATTTCCATGCAAAAACCCGCTCCTGCCAAAAGGAACGGGTCATACGGCGTCGCTTTTAGTGTTTGTTCATTCCAAGTGAGTCCGACACATCATGCTGCATGTGCGCGTATTCATCTACGCCGCTCTGCATCTGCTCCTGGATCCGGTTGATCTGCTGGTAATTGAGCTTGTTGTGTCCTTGGTTCAATTGAACGTACAAACGCTGGTGGAACTGGTCCTTGTAGCTACCTCTGGGCATGGTAGACATAAGAAAAGATTCCTCCTTCGATCGCCGTATGAGTACAGTATGGCGTCCCGCCTCCGGCCTTATGATGCCAAGATTTACAGCTCATTTCCGCCGTTTCGTCTTGAAACCATATAGGGTGGAGGTGCTGATTCGGTGCGACGTTTACTAGCCGCTTTCTTACTCGTCACGCTTCTCTTCTCTGTCTGCTGCGCAAAGCAGCCCGCCCAGGCGAAAGGCAAAGAACCGATTACCGTTTCTGTCTCTGTATCGCCGACTTCGCCTTTTCACTCTACGCTCAATGTTCGCGCCCAGCATTCGTTCGTCAAACGGCTGTTTGCCGCAAAAAAGGTTCCGGCTTTCGTGAATCCCCACTGGGTTCGCGCCACCTTGACCGTCAAAAAGCGCCAGTTTGTGTACGACCACGACGGGAATTTGTTTGAAAGCAACAAGCCGCTGCAATACCTTTTGCCGACGGATGTTCACCAGCGAATCGAGGAGCTTGTCGCGCAGGTGGAACGCGTGCATTATGCCAAAGCGACGCCGTGGGAGCAGGTCAAACACACCTTCGGCCGCATGGAGTACGCCACCGTCATCGACCTGGAGACTGGCGAGCGGTTCCACGTCCAGCGCCGTGCGGGCAGCAGGCATGCCGATGTGCAGCCGCTGACGCGCACAGATACGCAGACGATGAAAAAGATTTACCAGGGCAAATGGAGATGGAAGCGCAGAGCGATTCTCGTCGAGGTCAACGGCGTTTATTTTGCCGCCTCCATGCACGGCATGCCGCACGGTGCAGGGGCGATCGCGGGCAATGACTTTCCCGGCCATTTTTGCATCCACTTTTTCGGAAGCTCGACCCACAAGCGCAAGGAGCCCGATCCCAGCCACAGCCTGATGATCGAAAAAGCGTCCGGCTCGCTTGCGACGACGATCACAGGTGCTACTGCCGAGGAGCTGGTGGGGTATTTCCTCACTGCCCTGCACGAACAGGACAACCACGTCCTGCAAATGACGACAGACGGCTTCCCGCTGCCTGCCCGGCTGTCTGACGTAGCCTCCGTCCGCAAGACCGAAATCGTCATTCCTTCTGACGAGCGGGGGCCGTTGCTCTCGGAGGTCCACGTCCACCTGACTTACTTCACGCATGACAACCATGAACGGAACGAAGAGTGGACGTTTCTGCTGCGCCGCTCCACGCCGTGGGACAAGTGGCGGATTATCGCTGTAGACTTGTAACGAAATGCAGCACAACAGTACGGCAGCACGAAAAAAACCGACCATTCCCCCTGCGGGATCGCCGACTTTTTCCTCTGCTCGCTTTAGTCGCCATCCAGTTGAAACTCCCCGTACGTCGACAGGACGCTGTTATACTCTGCCAGATTGCGAATGCGGATGCCCCGCTTCAAACTCTCCAGCTCTTCTTTTGGCAGGCTCGCTTCCATTTTTGCCGTGTTGATGCGGTAAAACGTCTGGATGACGTCCTGCTCGGCGGGAACCCCGTGAAACAGCGTCAGCATTCCGTCCGCCGACAAGCCGAAATGGCCGTTCTCCTTGCATGCGGGAGAAATGTCCTGTTCCCTTCTCATTAAAATCATTTTGCTCGGATCGGCTGTCACGATCTCCCAGCCTTTGTAATCCCCCAAGGCTTCCGGCAAATGGCCTGCGGCGATCGGTTGACGCTCTTCATCCCGGACGCCGCACAAGTAGCTGCGGGTCAACACCAGTTCATACGGCTTTCCTGCCACCGTTGCCGTCTTGCCGATGTCTGTATGCAGCAGTTGAAGCAGTCCGTTCTCTCTGCCTCCGCTGCCTGCCAGCAGGATGCCCAATACGACACCGGTGAGAAGCGCAGCGCCCCACGATGCGTACACCATCCATTTTTTTCGCATGATTTGATGAACCCCTTCTTATACCTTTTTTCCTAGTTTTGCCATGTTTGAAGGGGGACATACGTGAATCTCTCAAGGATTCGTAATTGGCGAGAAATTTATCGCGGGCAAACGGCAAATTGAGCAATCATTATATCTTTTTTGTCAATAGACAAAATTTAATAATCTTAACCTACAATTATCTACCAATCTACAGATTGTAGTGATAAACTATTTTTGCTTGGCACTTATTGTGAACTTATTGGAGGTCAACCAAAAAATGAAAAAGACAAACAAACAAATGCTGACCGCTTTTCTCCTCAGCACTTCTTTAGTTGTCAGCGCTCTCACGTTCCCTGTTACCCCTGTGAGCGCCGAAACTGGCTCCACCCTGAAGCTCCGCCTGCTTGAAACTACCGATATCCATACCAACATCGTAAACTACGACTATTACCAAGACAAAGCCACGGACGAGTTCGGCTTCGCCAAAACCGCTACGCTGATTAAAAAAGCGAGAGACGAAGCGAAAAACAGCATCCTCATCGACAACGGCGATCTGCTGCAAGGAAACCCGCTGGGCGACTACGTAGCGAAAATCGATCCGCTGCAAGACGGAGAAACTCACCCGGTTTACAAAGCGATGAACCTGTTGAACTACGACCTTGGCAACATCGGGAACCACGAGTTTAACTTCGGTCTGGAACATCTGGATCGCAGCCTGAAGGGCGCGAAATTCCCTTACATCAACTCCAACGTCTACATCGACGACAAGGATAACAACCCGAACAACGACAAAAACATGTTCACTCCTTATCAAATCCTCGAGCGCAAGTTCAAGGACGAGAGCGGTAAAGAAGTAACCTTGAAAGTCGGTGTCATCGGCTTCGTTCCGCCGCAAATCATGCAGTGGGACAAAGCGAACCTGGAAGGCAAAGTGATCGCCAAAGACATTGTGGAAAGCGCCAAAAAGTTCATCCCTGAGATGAAGCAAAAAGGTGCCGACATCATCGTAGCGGTTCCGCACTCCGGCATCGGCCCGGTTGAACCGGCAGCGAACCTGGAAAACGCGAGCTACCAACTGAGCAAGGTCGAAGGCATTGACGCGATCCTGTTCGGCCACTCCCACCTCATCTTCCCGGGACCTGGCTTTGAAAACATCCCTGGCGTTGACGGCGAAAAAGGCACTATCAACGGCAAACCGGCTGTCATGCCTGGCTACTGGGGCAACAACCTCGGCGTGATCGACCTGACGCTGAAGCAAGAAAACGGCAAATGGAAAGTGGCTGAGTCGGTTACCAAAACGATTCCGATCTACGACAAAACAAACAAAGCTTCCTTGGCAGATGCAGATCAGGCCGTTCTCGATGCCGTCAAAGAAGACCACGACCACACCGTGGAATGGGTGCGCTCCGCTGTAGGGAAAACGTCTTCCCCTATCTTCAGCTACTTCGCGCTGGTACAGGATGACCCATCCATCCAGATCGTGACGAATGCACAAAAATGGTTCGTAGAGAAAAACATTAAAGGCACAGAATACGACGGCATTCCGGTTCTGTCCGCAGGAGCTCCATTCAAGGCAGGCGGCCGCAACGGCGCATCCTACTACACCAACATCCCTGCAGGCACGATCGCCATCAAAAACGTATCTGACCTGTACATCTATCCAAACACATTGAAGGCTGTTCTGATTAACGGCTCCCAACTGCAAGAATGGCTGGAGCGCTCCGCAGGCCAGTTCAACCAGATTGATGTGAAGAAAACAGAAGAGCAGCCGCTCATAAACGAAGCGTTCCCTACTTACAACTACGACGTAATTGATGGCGTAACCTACCAAATCGACGTGACACAGCCATCCAAATACGCGATTGACGGCAAGCTGGAAAACAAAGATGCGAACCGCATCAAAAACCTGTCCTACAACGGCAAACCAGTCAAACCGGAAGACAAGTTCATCGTCGTCACCAACAACTACCGCGCAGGCGGCGGCGGCAACTTCCCTGGCCTGGACGGCAAAAACATCGTCATCGATTCTCCGGATGAAAACCGCCAAGTAGTGATCGACTACATCCTGAGCCAAAAAGACATCAACCCGGCAGCAGACAACAACTGGACGTTTGCGCCAATCAAAGAAAAAGTGAACGTAACCTTCACTTCTTCTCCAGACGCGAAGCCTTTTGCCGAAAAAATGCCCAACCTGAAATTCATCGGCCAACTGGAATCCGGCTTTGCCAAGTTCGCTATCGACCTGTCCAAGCCAGCTTCCAAGTAAGCTTAGCGTCTCCAAGACAAACATCCCTCTTTTGCAAGAGGGATGTTTTTTTCGTATCGTCCAATCCGAGCGGACAAAAGAGCAATTTACCCGACAAAATGATATTCTCCCCACGGCGAACGCTGGAAGATGCGCTCCCCGTCATTCAAAAACTTTTGCCGGTTTTGGGCAAGTTTTCCCTCTAGCATGACAAGCTGCAGGACGCCGCGCATATGGTAGCCTGGTCGCCTGCTGTACAGCCCTGTCACCTCGCGCAAAAAATTGTCCGGGTAACGGAGCAGTTGATGAACGGTCCAAATTTGCGTGTCGCTCAAATAGTTAATGTTGCTGTATGCCTCCATCGCTTCCACAAACGATTCCATCCGATAGTCCTGCATCAGCAGCATGCGCGACATCAACTGGACGAGGTCGACGAGCTGAATGTCGTGGCCGACCGTATCCAGGTCGATGAGATAGCAGTTGCCCCGCTGGGTGAGCAAAAAGTTGTGGCTGGCAACGTCCCGATGCGCGAGCGTACCTCTCTCCATGGCCAGGAACATTTCCGGCGTCAACGGCAGCTTGTAGGCAGACTGCAGCAACTGCTGGCCGTCGCGCAGCACTTCATCAGCCGAGTGGGCGATGATTTGCTCCAGCTTGTTTTGCGGGCCGTTTTGCTCAATCATCCAGGTGAGCCGCTCGAAGTATTCCAGGCGGCTTTCCCATTTATCCAGCAAGTTCGGCTTTCCTTCGTACGCATACGAATGGGAGACGGGAAAGCCTTGCGCCGCGACATGGAAGCGCGCCAACGTCTCCGCTGTCTTTTTCACGTCATAGAGCGACGCGTTGTCGGCTTCCTCGCCGTCGATCAGCTTCATGATCGTGTAATAACGATCCTCGTAAGGAAAAATTTTGGCGCCCTCCGCATCGGAGACGTAGTGCACCGTGTGAACAAAGCCCTTTTGCCTCAAGGCATCGGCTAACTCCGTGACCCATACTGCTTTTTCCAACTGCTTATACCCTTTGATGATCCAGTGTCCCCGGTCTGTTTTGAGCAGATTGACGTTCCTCTTAGGCTTAACCCCGTGCACCTCACAACGAAAAGCTTTTTCGATCGCTGGTATGAGTCCTTTGTTCATAACCGTCCCTCTCAGTACGAAGAGGATTCATCGAGCCCGTCTCCCCAGTTTGGCCATGCGCCTTGCTCTGGCATGGAGGCGACGCACTGGGTAGGCGGGAACATCATGTTGTTGTGAAACGGCTGCGGGCCACGGCTGCTTCTCACGCGTCTGCGCTTTCTGTACTCCGGGCTGGCCGAGGAACACTCACATGATGACGATGACTCCACTGGTTCTGGGCAAACAGGCAGCTTCGCGCGAGGCTGTCTAGGCGGAGACGGTGGATATGGCATAGGCATGGGCGGATGCATCGGTTGCAGCGGATACAGCGGCATTGGAAGCGGCATCGGACGTATCGGCGGCATTCCGAACGGGATCATCCCCGGGAATGGCGGCATCATCTGCCACGGGCTGACAAACGGCCTGTAGGGAAACATCGGCTGTCCCGGGCCTGGACCTGGGAACGGCCTTTGCCATGGCCCTGGCCCCATCTGCTCCGGACTGACCAGTTGTCTTCCCGGCTGCTGCGGCATAGGCATTCTCGGAGCCGCGCACGGCGGGCAAGGTCGCACAGGCGGGCATGGCCGAAACTTTGGCGCAGGCGGCAGCGGGTGCACTTGCTGCTGCGGCGGTCTCGGTGGCATCGGCATCGGGCGTACCTGCTGTGGCGGCATTGGCTGCAGAGGGCGCACCTGTGTCGGAGGCATCGGCGAAAACGGCCTCACCTGGCCTGGTGGGATGTTTGGCTGAGTCTGAACAGGCGGGCATGGCGGACACTGGATCGCAGGCGGTGTCTGCGGCTGAAGCGGCCTGATCTGTGTAGGCGGCAGCGGCGGTACGTTCGGCATCGCGATGTTCGGCGGGCTGGGAGGCTGGTAAATATACGGGCTTACTTGCGTTGGCTGCACGGGCGGAACGACAGGCCGGGCTGGCGTCGTCGGCACTGGCGGCCTCTGCGGCTCTAGGTTGATGTTCGGTCCGGGTGGCTTTGGCGGAACGACCCTCTCCGGCAGCGGTGCAGGCGTTGGCGTTGGCCGGATCGTCTCTGGCGACACAGACGGGGTTGGCGAAGCCGGGGGCCTTTCCTTCGCTGGCGGCGTAAACGGAATCTCCGGACTCACTCTTGGCTTGGATTCCGATTCAATCCGCACCTCTTCCTCTTGTTCTTCCGGCTCGATCGGACGCCGCTCAATCTGCAGCGGAACTTCCTCCGACTCAGGCTCGGTAATCGGCCGTTCTTTTACATATGGAGCCGCCTCGCTCATCGGGTGAGGCGTTGTTCGTGGCTGTGGTCTGACAGGAACGCGCTTTGCCGGAATTTTGATTCTCGCTCCGGGATAGAGCGTGTCGGGAGTTTTGATCTGGCTGTTTAAGCGCAGCAGTTCCTTGTAATCGACGCCGTATTTTTTGGCGATCTTCCACATGCTCTCGCCTTTTTGTACGATGTGAATCCTCAATGTTTCTCCTCCCTTGCGTAAAAACTCCCTACCATGGTATGCACCCATGGGCGTTTTGCTCCTTTACGCCTTGGCTTTCTTGAACGGGGGAGAGAAAAGAAAAAAGCCAATTTCTAAAAATTGGCTTTTTGCATATAAAACGGATACGTTCCAAGCTGGCGCACCTGACAGCCGATCGCTTCAATCTCGGCAAAGGCTCCCGGCAGCAGGACATCATCCATTTTTTGCTCGATATCAATGACAAAATAGTAGCTTCCCAATGCTTTTTTCGTCGGGCGGGATTCAATCCGCGACAAGTTGACTTTTCTCCAGGCAAACGCCGCCAGCACCTGGTACAGCGCCCCCGGGAAGTCTTCCGGCAGCGTGACGAGAATCGTCGTCTTTTCGCGCGCAGACGCCGGCAGCGCAAGCGGTTCCTGGCCGACGAGCACAAAGCGGGTGTAGTTATTCGAATAATCTTGAATTTGCTCGCGTGCGAATTCCAGCGGATAAATCTCCACATTCAGCCTGGTGCCGACAGCAGCCCACGGCTCTTCGGGATGCTCGCTCACGGTTTTCGCTGCCAGCGCCGTGCTGTTCACGTACTCGATCTGGGCGTGCGGCAAGTTTTCGCGCAAAAAGTTGTGGCTTTGCGCGATCGCCTGCGGATGCGACAAAACTTTCGTAATCGCAGACAAAGGCAGCGGCTGCTCCCTTTTTGCCACCAGCAAGTTTTGCGTAATCGGCAGCGCCAGCTCGGCCATAATCGGCAAGTCGACTTCGTGAATGAGCCAATCCAGGGTGGAGTTGACGGTTCCTTCGATGGAATTTTCCATCGGCACAACCCCGAATGCCACTTCCTTGTTGGAAACGGCGTTCAGCACATCAATAATGCTCGGGTACGGAACGAGCGAGATCGGCTGGTCTTGCGTCAAAGACCGGGCCGCCTCTTCCGTGAACGTTCCGCGAGGTCCGAGAAAAGCGAGTTTCTTCTCCATGGCGTTCTCCTATCCAACTATGCTCTATCTCTGATGGATTTCTACTTGTACGCCATTTTCGTCCGGCTGCAAAATCATGACACGGTAAGTAATGCCGTGCCCTTTCATCACGCTGTCCACGAATGCGCGCAGTCGTCCCTCCTCTTCTGCGGTAGAAAAGAAGCAAAGAATCGTCGGACCCGCGCCGCTCAAGGCAGCGCCTACGGCACCGTGCTCAGTCGCTTTGTCCAGGATTTCGTTCAAGCCAGGTACAAGTTTAGCGCGATACGGCTGGTGCAGCCGATCTGACATAGCCCGTCCCATCAGGTCGAGTCTGCCTTGTGCCAATGCGGCAACGAGCAAACTGCTATGTCCCACATTATATACAACATCTTCCTTGCTGTACACCTGCGGCAAAACGTTGCGCGCCTTTTGCGTCTCCAGCATGAAATCCGGGATGACGACGAGCGTTTGCAACCCGGCGGGAGGGGCGAAGCGAACATACGGGACGGGCTCCCCCGCTTTTTCCGGCATGGTCGCCACGATGATGCCGCCAAACATCGAGGCTCCCACATTGTCGGGGTGTCCCTCCATCGCTGTTGCCCGTGCGAACAGCTCTTCGCGGGTAAATGGCTCCCCGGCAAGCTGATTCGCCGCCACCAGCGCGCCGACAATCGCCGCGGCACTGCTGCCCAGCCCGCGCGTCAAGGGAGCGTCGCTCGAAGCCCGTATCGCCAGCTCCGGAACTGCCAGCCCGGCTTCTGCAAACAAGCCCGCGGCTACTTGATACAACAGATTGCTTTTGTCTGCCGGCGTCCCTTCCAGCTCTTTTCCAACCAGCTCGACGGTTGTCTGCTCGCTTACTTCCATTTCCACTACCGAATACAGTTGAAAAGCCATTCCCAAAGCATCGAAGCCCGGCCCCAGATTGGCTGTGCTTGCGGGAATCGTTACTTTTACGCGCTGCTCGCTCATGACACGACTTCGCTTTCGCTCTGGCGAACCAGTTGCATGACGGCTTCATGTGTCGCAGGCACCGAGCGCGGCTCCTCGCCTACGAGCTTCAGGGCGATGTTCGGGTCTTTCAGGCCATTTCCGGTCAAAACGCAAGCAACCTTGACGCCCTGTGGAAGCTTTCCGGCCTGATGCAGCTTGATGATGCCCGCCAGCGATGCGGCAGATGCCGGTTCGCAGAAGACGCCTTCGTTTTTCGCCAAAAGCTGGTACGCCTGCATGATCTCTTCGTCCGTCACGCTGTCGACGAGTCCGTTCGATTCGGCGATCGCGTTCAGAGCGCCATCCTTGCTCGCAGGGTTGCCGATGCGGATTGCTGTTGCGATCGTCTCCGGATTGGGTACAGGCTGTCCGAGCACGAGAGGCGCCGCTCCCGCTGCCTGGAAGCCGTACATGTGCGGCAAGCGGCTGGATTTGCCCGCTTTCTTGTACTCTTTGAAGCCTTTCCAGTAGGCGGTGATGTTTCCGGCGTTGCCCACGGGAATCGCCAAAATGTCCGGTGCGTCAGCCAAGGCGTCGCACACTTCGAACGCTCCTGTCTTTTGCCCTTCGATCCGGTACGGGTTGACGGAATTGACGAGCGTAATCGGCTCTTTCGCCGTAATTTCGCGCACGATGTTCAGCGCCTCGTCGAAGTTGCCGTCGATGGCGATCACTTCCGCGCCATACGCGATCGCTTGCGCCAGCTTGCCGAGGGCGATGTTGCCGCTCGGAATCAACACGATGCAGCGCAAGCCGGAGCGCGCGGCGTAAGCAGCGGCAGCAGCCGACGTGTTGCCGGTGGAAGCGCACATGATCGTTTTGCTGCCTTCCTCTACTGCCTTGGCGACAGCCATCACCATGCCCCTGTCCTTGAACGAGCCTGTCGGGTTCAGCCCCTCGTACTTCACGTACAGCTCGACGCCGAGCTGTTTGGACAGGTTTGGCGCGTGAATCAACGGTGTATTTCCTTCGTGCAGGCTGATGAGCGGTGTCTTGTCCGTAACCGGAAGAAACTCCCGATAGCGTGCGATGATGCCAGATTGTCGATCCGAACTCATTATTTGTCTCCCCCTTCTACCCGGTAGCAGCTTTCAATCTTGGACACGATGTCCATTTGTTCCATGTAGGCAATGACTCCGTCCATGTCGCTTTTCGAGGACAGGTGCGTCACCATGATGATTTCCGCCTCGCCGCCATTGTTGTACGGCTGCTGGATGACTTGCTCCAGGGAAATGTTTTTGTCAGCCAAAAGCTGGGTGATCTGCGCCAAAACGCCGCGCTTGTCTGTCACTACGATCCGCAGGAAGTATTTGGACAGCTTTTCGCTGTCGTCCTTGAGAATTTTTTCTTTGTACGGAGCGACCATTCCGCGTCCGTTTACCCCGAGCTTTCTGTTTTTCACAACGGTAACGAGGTCGGACACGACTGCGGTCGCAGTCGGAAGCTCGCCCGCGCCCGGCCCATAGAACATCGTCTCGCCAACCGCTTCGCCGTGAACGTACACTGCGTTGAACACGCCGTTGACGGAAGCCAGCGGATGCGATTTTGGCACCATTGTCGGCTGCACGCTCACCTCGATCGCTTCCCCATCGCGTCTCGCCAGGCCCAGCAGCTTGATCTCATAGCCCAGTTGCTTGCCGTAGGCGATGTCCTCTTTGCTCACTTTGCTGATTCCTTTGACGTCCACGTCTTCGAGCTTCATCGGTACGCGGAAGCCGAGCGTCGCCAGAATCGCCATTTTGCGGGCCGCGTCGAAGCCTTCCACGTCAGAGGTAGGATTCGCCTCCGCATATCCCAACGCTTGCGCCTCCTTCAAAACGTCGCTGTAGTCTGCCCCCTCCTGGCTCATTTTGGTCAAAATGTAGTTGGTCGTCCCGTTGACGATGCCCATCATTTTGGTGATGCGGTCAGAGGAGAAGCCTTCCACCAGCGCGCGCAAGATCGGAATGCCGCCTGCCACGCTCGCTTCGTAAAACACGTCGCAGCCTTTTTCCTGCGCCTTGTTCAAAATTTCAGCGCCGTGCAGCGCCATCAAGTCTTTGTTGGCTGTCACCACATGCTTGCCGCGCTCCAGTGCTGCGAGAATGTACTCCTTCGCCGGATGGATGCCACCGATGACCTCGACGATCACCTCAATGTCCGGATCATCCAGAAGCTCAGCAGGTTCTGTCGTCAGCAGATTATCCATGGAACTGATATTGCGGGATTTCTCGGCGTCCTGCACGAGAATTTTCGTAATCTCAATCCCCAGTCCCGTCTGCTTTTGCAAGTCGTCCTGATGCGCCTGGATGATGCGGACAACCCCTGTCCCTACTGTGCCAAACCCCATTAACCCCAGATTGATGCTTTGCTTCTCCATTGTTTCTCTCCTCCTACCCTTCTTTTACCCTCTGCCGACGATCATCGCTTTGCGAACGCCGGGGATTTCTTGCAAGCTTTCCAGAAATTCCGTGCTGGATACGCGCAGGTTGGCCATATCGACAGACATGGAAATGTTGGCAATCCCTTGCAGCGGAATCGTCTGGTTGATCGTCAGCACGTTCCCGCCTTGTTCTGCTACGTACGTGAGCACCTTGGACAAATAACCGGACATGTGCTCCAGCGAAAACGTGATCGTCATGATCTTTTCGCTCATCATGGCATTGAAGGGAAAGATACCGTCCTTGTATTTGTAAAAAGCACTTCGGCTCAGTCCCACCCGCTCCACTGCCTCATTCACGGTGTCCACTTCGCCGGATTCCAGCATCTTTTTCGCTTCGATCGTCTTCACGATAGATTCTGGTAAGATGTCAGATCGTATCAAGTAGAACTTCTCTTCCCGTTTCACCGTCGTGTCCTCCTGAGAAAAACAGTTGTTTCTTCATAGAGGACATTATAACGGATACCGTCCGCTGTGACAATCCTTGAACGCCAATTTTTTTCACCCAACCTGATTCGGTTCACTCGGGTTACATGAGCTTGGCGCGCTTCGCGCAAACTAAAAGCGGTTGAGGAAGAGGAGGTGAAAGACAGATGGCAGGACGCGGAAAGTCGGACAAATCAGAGCGCCGCAACAATCACCCGGCCGGGAAGCCGAGCAGCCTGGATCAGTTTGGCGCTGATCTGCGCGGCAAAAAAATGGCGCAATCCCCGAACATCGTCGAAGATCCGAGCGGCAACAAATAAGTCCGCCAGAGTGATCTGCACCTTTGCTCGCTGAAATAGGAAAAACCCGGGATGCCAGATCCCGGGTTTTGTGCGTGTTACTCGTATGAATTAGTAGGCCAGCGAGGACAGGCCGTTGATATGAGTCAGGTAGCGCACGTTGCTCGCTTCCTTCATCAAGGTAGCTGGCAAGCCTTTCAGCTTCAGTTGGCTTGCGCCGATGGTGCCGATGGCGTCTTTGCGGCCCAGGCTGCCCAGCGTACCGGAGAATACCGGCTTGAACGTGTCCATTTTGGAGCCGTTGAAGTGCGCGAACAGGTTGTAGCCCACCACTTCGCCCATTTGCCATGCCAGTTGCGCAGTCGGCGGGTATGGACGGCCTTCTGGTCCCATCACGACCGCGCTGTCGCCTGCGAGGAATACTTCTGGGTGAGAAGTGGATTGCAAGTATTCGGTAACGGTTGCACGGCCGCGGTTTACTTCAATGCCGCACTCCGCCACTACGCGATTGCCTTGCACGCCGCCTGTCCAAACCATTGTTTTGGTTTCGATGGTGTTGCCGTCTTTTAAGCATACCGTCGTTTCTTTCATTTCAGTTACCGGAACGCCCGTCAGGAACTGAACGCCGCGTTTTTCCAGGCTTGTTTTCGCACGCTCTACCAGGTCAGGGGCAAAGCCTGCGAGGATGGATGGTCCTGCTTCTACACAGTAGATGGACAGGTCTGCAAAATCTACGCCGTATTTGCGGCACAGGTTCGGCAGCATGTCGGCGAACTCGCCAACCAGCTCGATCCCGGTCAGGCCGCCACCGCCAACCACGAAGGTGGCATCTGCCTTGTTTTTGCTCTTGCTGTACTCTGCTACGCGCTCTTCGAGGTGCGCGCGCAGACGGTTTGCTTCCTCTACCGATTTCAGCGTGAAGCTGTACTCTTGCAGGCCAGGAATGCCGAAGAATGCCGTCTCGCTGCCCAGCGCGATTACCAGTGCATCGTATTTGATAGACTCGCCGCTCGCCAGAGTCACACGCTGCGATTCGAGGCCGATTTTTTCCACAGTATCAATCACGAGGTTGATATCTTTGCCGCGCAGCAGTCTTTCCAGTGGCAGCGCCACGTTTTGCTCAGACAGGTTTCCTACTGCCAAGCGGTGCAGCTCCGTGATGATTTGGTGCGTAGGGAAACGGTTCACAACCGTGATCGTCGCTTCTTCAGCCGTCATGTGTTTACGTGCAGTCAAAGCGGACAGCAATCCGCCGTAGCCGCCGCCCAAAATGAGAATATGCTTCGCCATGCCCAATCCTCCGTCCTTGTCTCTCGTAGGTTATCGTAATTAGCGTTTTTGCTGCTGGCGCTCTGCCAAAACTTCCAGGAATGCCTGGGCGAAACGCAATGTTTTTTGTACTTGCGGGTCTTTCAGCATTTTGAGCATGCCAAACAAACCGATAGTGGATTCCTCCGCGTGCGCGCGGTCGTTTGCTTCGATCGCCGCTTGTGCGATGCCTTTTGCCTTGTCAGAGATCGGCTTGACGAACTCTTCCACGCCGCCCTTGATGTCTTCGATGAGCACTTGGTCGTTGGCTACGGTTTGTACCAGGTCGTACGTTTTGGTGAGGATGGTTGTCATCTCGGCCAGCTTCGGCAAGTTTGCCACCAACACATTCAGGGATTCTTGAATTTCTGGCTTCATCAACTGATCGAGTACATCCATTTGCTGCTCAGGTGCCAGGGTAGCGGTGCTTGCTACTTCCGCCTGAGCTTGTTGCGTGGTTGTTTGAGACATAGAAAAACGTCCTCCTTTGCTTTGGAATAGAGGCCTTCTTTCTCGATGCCTGTTCATACGAGTAACGGCCGCCATTCTCCCAAAATACCGAAAAGCCTATGTGCTTGTAATATTTTTCACAAACTGAAGCAACACAACAGCGTAGAATAATCAAAAGTGCAAGATTTCACAAAGTGATATTCAGGAAAGCGTACAAAACAAATCCACCAGGTGAACAGGCTCGATTCAGAACTCTATGTACTCTACTATATACCTTCTTCGCGGGAACAGCAAAGGAAAAAAAACCGCTTCCTCAGGAAGAAGCGGCAGACGTGAGTTTTTTATAGTAATCTTTGATGAGTTGGTGATGCTTTTCATTGATATCCGTAAAAATCAACTCGATCACGGTTTGCTTGTCGTCGAAAGTTTTCTCCACGATTTTTGCCATCATGACGATTTCCTGGCCAGTCGACGGAACTGTGAACGAGAGGTGGAGAAACTCTCCCTTTGCCACGTAGCCTTCTGTGCCGAGAATAAGCCGTGTGGGGGAAAGCTTCAGCAGCACAGCCTCTCCTTTTTCCTCGATCGGCCTTGCCCCCATCACCTTGTACGGGACTCGGATGTCGATTCCCGGGGAGATGGGCTCCTGCTTGCGGCCTGCCACAATCTCGACGCCGACGCTGACCGGAACCATCGCCAACAGCTTGATTGGCCAGACCGTTTCTTCTGAAATGACTTCCAGATCAATCGTGTTAATAGCCGCATCCGATTCCCACCGAACACGTACCGTTGATCCGAGCAGTTCGGTCCTTGCTTCGGCCTTCATCTCAAGAGAGACAACGAGATAACTGCTTTTGACATGCTCTACCATTACTTGAATGGGCGCTTTGACCTGTCTTGAGATCATCATCGGCAAAGAAGCACCGCGTTGGAGGCGTTTGTCCGCCATGAAAGGGGTAAGGGATGGGATATCAATCATTTTTGTTTGTCACTCCACAAAGTCAAACTCTAATTTGCCAATCCGAACGGTATCCCCGTCTTTTGCGCCGTGCTTGCGCAATGCCTCGTCCACGCCCATGCTGCGCATCTGTCTTGCGAAGCGCTGAGCGGCGTCATAGCTGTTGAGGTTCGTCATGCGCACCAGCTTCTCGATTTTCTCGCCGCTGACCACGAACACATCGTTGTCGCGGGTAATCTCGAATGGCTCCGGCTCTTTTTCCGCCCGGAACACCACGCGCTCTTCCACTTCTACAACTTCCTCGACCGTCGGCTTGTCCGGAATCGTCGAGAGCATGTCGCCTATCGCGTACATCAATTCCTGGACGCCTTGTCTGGTCGCTGCCGAAATCTCAAACACGTTGACATCCGGCACTTTTTCCTTGAAGCGTCGCAAGTTTTCCGCCGCTTCCGGCACGTCCATCTTGTTGGCCGCGATAATTTGCGGACGCTCCTCAAGCTTCAGGTTGTAGAGCTTCAGCTCGCGGTTAATCTGCAAGTAATCTTCGTAAGGATCGCGTCCATCCACCCCTGCCATGTCGATGACGTGAACAATCAGGCGGGTGCGCTCCACGTGGCGCAGGAATTGGTGGCCAAGCCCCACACCTTCGTGCGCGCCTTCAATCAGCCCCGGCAAGTCAGCCATGACAAAGCTCTGCTCGCCCAAATCCACGACACCCAGATTCGGCGTCAACGTCGTAAAATGGTACGCTGCGATCTTTGGCTTCGCCGCAGTCACACTGGAGAGCAGTGTCGATTTTCCGACGCTCGGATAGCCAACCAGACCGACATCCGCAATCAGCTTCAGCTCCATGACGATGTAGCGCTCCTGGCCCGGTTCTCCGTTCTCCGAAATATGTGGGGCGGGATTGGACGAATTGGCAAAACGGATATTCCCCCGTCCGCCACGTCCGCCTTTGGCGATCACAGCGCGCTGGCCGTGCTCGACCAGATCGGCAATGACTTCTTTTGTGTCGTCATCAATGACGGTCGTGCCCGGCGGTACGCGGACGATCATATCCTCCGCTCCGGCTCCGTGCTGCGACTTGTTGCGTCCGTGCTCTCCGCGCGGCGCCTTGAAATGTCTTTGGTAGCGGAAGTCTACGAGCGTGCGCAGTCCTTCATCGACTTCAAACACGACATCGCCGCCTTTACCGCCATCGCCGCCTGCCGGTCCGCCAAGCGGCACGTACTTCTCCCGGCGAAAAGAAACGGCTCCGTTCCCA
Source organism: Brevibacillus sp. NSP2.1 (assembly GCF_000470975.2). Classification (NCBI taxonomy): domain Bacteria; kingdom Bacillati; phylum Bacillota; class Bacilli; order Caryophanales; family Paenibacillaceae; genus Brevibacillus; species Brevibacillus sp. NSP2.1. Next base: position 3,814,016 of record NZ_CP048274.1, read on the forward strand.
CCGTCTCCGCCTTTTACATAAACTTTTACCTGATCGACAAACATGGTGTCACCTCTTTCATTGCGCGAATGGAATCAGCAAGTCCAACACCCATTCGCCTTCCGTCTGTATCCACTCGGTGACCTCCACCGTACTTTGCTCGCTATTCCGTATCAGCTTTTCCAATTTTTCCATTCCGGATGCATTCAGCTCTCCGGCCAGGTCAAAACGAAAATGAACGCCTCGTTGATCCGCCTGCAAGCTTACGTGCATACTGGCTGGCTCGTAGCCATTTTGGTCTACATGATCGTTCACTGTGCATAATATCTCCGACACCAACTGAAACAAGTGCTGCTCGTCCAATGCTATTCGCGTGAGATCCACATCATTGCACACGTCTACTTCCAAAAGCATTTCCTTGTTCAGCGCATTGAATGTCAAGAAGAAGACGGACAACAGGGAGTTGTTCAAACGCGCGACCATTGATTCCTGCATCGCCATCTGCGCGATGCGCTTCAAGTGCGCCTCTCCCTGCTCAGTACGGTTCATATGCAAATAGCCGAGCAGAACCTGAACGTGGTTCAACCAGTCATGCCGCTGCCGATTCAGTACGGCCAGCAACTGGTCTGTCTGATGCGTAAGCAGTCTCCGCTCGTCCCCCATCACATTCACCCAAGTCGATAAGAATTTCTTTCCTAACTATTGTACCATAAAAGAAGCCGGGACAATGAGAAAACTTGGCTGCGCCCAACTATTTTGGCGCAAACTGTTCCGCTTTGTTCCGTTTGCCCGAAAAGCAAAAGAAAACCCAGCAACGATGCTGGGTTTTCCTGGAACAAATATTTACGCTTCGGAAGCAACTGGTTCGATCACAACTTGCTTGCGATCGCGGCCCAGACGCTTGAAACGAACAACGCCATCTGCAGTTGCAAACAGAGTGTCGTCTCCGCCTTTCATTACGTTCGCACCTGGGTAAATCTTCGTTCCGCGTTGGCGAACGAGGATGTTTCCGGCAGTAACGAATTGACCGTCACCGCGTTTCACGCCCAGACGTTTGGAAATGGAATCACGTCCGTTTTTAGTGGAACCTACCCCTTTTTTCGATGCGAAAAACTGAAGGTCCAAATTAAACAGCATGTTCATATCAGACACCTCCCTGCCATTTATGGTCATTCACTTTTACGTATTTCCCGTACTGCGCCGCAACTGATAACAGGGCGATCACCATGCTCTCAGCCAAAAGCTGCTGCTTTTCTAGTATGTCCGCCGCTTCCGAGGAAGCGAGCGTCCACTTCAGAAAGCCGCCGCCTTCTTGGGCGACTGAAACTTGCGGTGTCAGTCCCGTCAGCGGCTGCACGCTGTTTAATATACCAAAGCTGATGCCTGATACGGCGGAACAAACGATGTCCGCCCCATAAGCACCCGCATTGGCATGTCCGGAAATACTAATTTCATGGATACCGTGCTGCGCACGGCTCACGATCACTTCGATCATATCAGGTCACCAAAATTAAGCGTTGATCTTTTCGATCACAACTTTGGTGAACGGTTGACGGTGACCTTGTTTGCGACGGTAGTTTTTCTTGGCTTTGTATTTGTACACGATGATTTTTGCAGCTTTACCGTGTTTTTCTACTTTACCAGTTACCGTTGCACCAGCTACTGTAGGAGCTCCTGCAGTAACTTTGCCGTCTTTGCTTACGAAGAGAACTTTGTCAAAAGTAACAACTTCTCCTTCATTGCCAGCCAATTTCTCGATGAAGAGAACGGAACCCTCTTCAACTTTGTATTGCTTTCCACCGGTTTCGATAATTGCGTACACTGTGTGCACCTCCTATACTCAGACTCGCCTCTACAGGTGCGCCGACTGGCGGCGACTTATGTACCCGATTCGTGCGGTTACAGTATGCACAAGACATAGCTGCATGACAAACATTAGGTTATCATAGCAGCAAGCGCCCAGTCAAGTCATTTTGCGATTGTTTTCGGACAAACGCTCTGCCTCCACCGCATTTCCCGCGTAGGTAATCCGGTAGCCGTCCGGGGCAAGCCGCGGTTGCTCGCGCTTATAGATGCGCAGAGGCCAGTTGGTGGCAGCGGCTGTTCCCCCGTCCCCGGCGTCCACGAGCGGGAAAAGTCTGGTGGAAAGCTCCACGACCGCCGCCTCCGCCTGCTGCGAACGGGCCAGTCCGGCGAGCTCGTCTTGCAGACGCCGGAGGCACTCGTCAGCACGCAAAACTCGCCCGCGTCCCTCGCACGCCGCACAAGGCTCGGTCAGCCGCTCCACCAGGCTCGCTCTCACCCGTTTTCGCGTCAGCTCGACCAGTCCAAGCGCCGTCATTCCAAGCACAGTCGCTGGAACTGCATCCCGGGCCAGCTCTTTTTTCAGCGTCGCCAGCACCCTTTCTTTGTTGGCAGGCTCCTTCATGTCAATAAAGTCAATGATGACGATGCCCCCGATGTCGCGCAACCGAAGCTGTCTGGCGATTTCCTTTGCCGCCTCCAGGTTGGTTGCGGTGACAGCCTGCTCTCGCTGCTGGCCGCCTCCTCCGGTAAACGAGCCGGTGTTCACGTCGATGACGGTCATCGCCTCCGTCCTGTCAAACACGAGAAAGCCGCCGTTGCCAAGCGGTACCTCGCGCTGGAGAGCCCGCTCCAGCTTGGCCTGCACGCCCAGTTCGTCAAACAGCGGCGCTTTGCCCGTATGTTTTCGCAGCAGGCTTTGCGCATCCGCTGCAAAGGCGGCAAGCGCTGCCTTTACTTGCTGATACGTAGCGGCATCCTCCACCACCACTTCATCGAGCCCTTCCGCCAGCGCCTCTCGCAGCGCCGCTTCGACCGCGTCCAGATCGCTGCCGATTCGCCCGGGCGACTTGCGCGCAGCAGCCTGCTGGCACACGCCCTCCCACCGCTTGCGCAAGTAGGCTAGCTCGCTCGTCAACTGCTCGCTGTCCACTTCAGCCGCCTCCGTCCGCACGATGACTCCTTCTTTGCTTCCGAGCAGCGGCGCGATCATCTGCTCCAGCCGCTGCCGTTCCTCTGGCGCGCTAATTTTTCGCGAAAGAGACAATCCTTCCTCTACGGGCAAATACACGAGGTAGCGCCCTTGCAGGCTGATTTTCAGCGAAATTTTCGGAGCCTTGAGCTCTGAGCCTTCCTTGATGACCTGGCAGATGACATACTGACCCGCTTGCACACGCTCGGAAATGCTCGGCTTGCCCTTTTCGCCAGACGCGGCTGGAAGCGTGTCATCGACATACAAGTAAGCGTTTTGCCCGCACCCAATGTCAACAAAAGCGGATTGGATTCCTGGCTTTACGTCCGCGATCCGTCCGTAGTAAACATCCCCTGCGCTGACGTGCTCGCCTGTCTCCTGCGTCCGCCATTCGCTCAGTTGCCCATCCGTAAGAAATGCGATCCGCACGCCGCACCTGCCGCTTATTGCCAATTGTCTCACTGCACTCACACTCCGTATTCCCGTCCTTTTCCGGCAGCCCAGCAGGATTGCCGGACTCACAGGAAGTAATCTAACATAGGCATTCGGAAAAAGAAAGGCGAGATTTCCCCCGTCCCGCTCGACGCTTCAGCCAAAGAGCAGTACGGCTACGCCAAAAGAAAAAGCTTCCCCGCCCCGAATGGCACGAAGGAAGCTTGCGCGATTGCCTGCTGCTGGAATGGCGTCCGCCAGCATCCGTTGAGCGTTAACCGTTACAGGAGCTTGCCCACCGCAGCATCGTGCTTTTGTTCGAATAACAGGGCGTGCAGCAGTTGCTCCTCTGCCAAAAGTCCCGCCCCCTGCACGTAGAACAGGTGGGAGCGGCCCCGGCGCAGCTTATGCGACACCGCCAGCACCGTCTCCTCCGGGCGGACGCGGATGGCCTGCACGGCCGCTTCTTCCTGCCTGCGCCCGTACTTTTCCACCAGAAAGCGAAAAAATTGATACGGAAAGCGCAAAAACGACTGAATGTTCATCGCGAGCAAGTACAGGCCGATGATGAGCAGGTTGAGCTTCAGATCGAGGCCGGACACCCCGACGAGAATGCCCGCGAGCAAGGTGCTGCCCGCCAGCGAAACGAGTGCTGCCTGGCGGTAGGACATGAACCAGCAAAGCATCGCCAGCACGATCCGCCCGCCGTCCAGCGGCCAGATCGGCAACAGATTGAACAACGCGATCGTAGCGTTGCTGACGAGAAAAAACCGGGACCATTCTTCCGTCCAGACGCCTGTGTACCAAAACAGGTACGAGGCTGCCATCATCACCATGTTCATAAACGGCCCGGCAAGCGCCACAGCAATCTCATCCAGCGGGTCTGTGGCGTAGCTGTTTTCCACCGTCGCCACCCCGCCAAAAGGGAGCAACTGGACCTCCTGCACTCGCCAGCCCAGCTCGCGAGCCATCGCCACGTGTCCCAGCTCGTGAATGAGGACGATCACAAACAGCGTAATCACTTCCAAAAAGTGGCCTGTAAGCACAGACACACCGATTACTGCCCAAAAGAGCAGGTGAATGCGAAAACGTATGTCCAGCCATCCGCCATTATTCAAACGGGATCACTTCCAGCGGATCGACAAACTGCTCATCTGTTTTCGCTGCGAAGTACAAATGGCGCTCTGTTCCGTTCACCACCCGTGCCGTTCCAATCACCTGTCCGGGCGACAACACCTCGTCTTTTGCCACGCCGACACTGTCCAGATTGCCGAGCCACACTTCCCGTCCTTTGGTCAGCCGGACAATGACAGTCGTCCCGAAGCCAGGCTGCTCCCCGACGTAGGAAACCCATCCCGCCTCCCCGATTTTCACCTGCTCGCCGACTCCCGTATCCAGCACAACCTTCGTATCTGGCGCTTCATAAGCTTTCACGACTTTCCAGCTCGCAGGCAGCTTCCAGACAGCCACATCCTTGGCTGTACTTGTCGCCGGAACCGCGCTTGGCCCCGGAACCTGAGGCAGCAGCGTTGGAATCGGGCCGAACCGGGCTTCGTACCAATCTGCCACGCCCGCGAAGTTAAAATCCCGCGTCATGACCTCGCGCGCGGAATCTTTCCAGTTAGCCGGGATCAGCGACGTTTGGAACAACAAGTACGCCATCCCCAGCAAAAGGACGGAAGCAAAAATTTGCAGCCCCCATTTTTCATGAGAAGGCGGCGGCGTCCCTTCGTCGTTTTCCTTCAAGGAAAACCCGAACGGATCAGTCTCTACTTCGATTGGGTCCTTCCAGTCGTCCACGTAAGGAGAGAAACTGTCTCGTGATTGTGTACGGATTCGCTCCAGCCGCTCCCGCCGTCTTTCTTTTACACGATTTGCTCCACCGAACATGTCCATCCCTCCGCAGGCCAAGCCTTTGTTCCAGTTTATGACTTGTCTGCCGGCTTTATGCCGCCCGCTCCCAGGACTTCCTCCGCTTGCCCTCTTGCCAAAACCGCTCCCATACGCAAAAAAGACAGTCTCCCCATTGAGAGACTGCCTTTGAATCTGTCGAAGTTTACAGTTTGGTTACGCTAGCAGCTTGTGGTCCACGGCTACCTTGAACGATTTCGAACTCAACTTTTTGACCTTCGTCCAGAGATTTGAAACCTTCAGACTGGATCGCGCTGTAGTGTACGAATACATCGTCTCCGCCTTCCACTTGGATGAACCCGTACCCTTTTTCCGCGTTAAACCATTTTACGATACCTTGTTGCATGAAACAAAACCTCCCTGAACATTTCGCCCCATGAGGCGAAAAAGTGTAGCGTTAACCCCTTTTTTACAGATAAGCCTTTTGCGTCAAGGAAAAAAGCCGTACCAATGCGATTGACAATGGTGACGTCTCTCACAACGGTACGACTCCATAACCAATCATCCAAACCACTATAACTTGTAAAAATGGTTAACTTAGGATGATTTTATCACACGATTTCCGATTTGTCACGCATTTAGTCAAATCGCAATTTGTCTTTGCGCATGCCGATATTGAGGACGACGCCGATGATTAAAAAGTTGGTAATCAGCGAGCTGCCCCCGTAGCTGATGAACGGCAACGGAATCCCCGTAATCGGCATCAACTGGATCGTCATGCCGATGTTCTCAAAAATTTGGAAGGTGAGCATCCCGACCACGCCGGCTACGACGTAGGAGCCAAACGGATCTTTGGCTTCCATCGCGATGCGGATCATGCGGTAAATCAAGGCGAAGAACAGGATCATCAACAGACCGGCCCCGACAAAGCCGAGCTTTTCCGCAATTACCGTGAAAATAAAATCGCTTTCCCCGACAGGTACCCAGCCAAAGCTCGCCTGTGTAGGTGTGTCGATGCCTTTTCCGAAAAGCTGGCCCGAGCCAATCGAAATCAATGCCTGCTTCAACTGGAAGCCTCGCCCCATCGGTTCCAGATCAGGGTCCATCCAGAAGACGACGCGATCCCACTGGTACGGCTTGATGATCTTGAAAAAAATCTCCTGCTTGTACTCGTACAATAGCGTCATCGCGGCAAAAAAGCTGCCGATAATGCCCACCAAGTACAAGACGTGCTTCATGCGGATTCCGCCGACGATCAGCAGAGTGGCGAGCATCCCCGTAAAGACCATCGCCGTCCCCAGGTCAGGCTGAACCAAAATAAGCAGCAGCGGGACGCCTACGAGCGCCGCTACCGGAATCAGCTTGTAAAAATAGTAGAAGCGGTCGGGGTCCTCCGCCCTTTTCGCCATGAAGCGGGCGACCGTCAAAATCGTAAACAGCTTCATCGGCTCCGAGGGCTGAAACAGGACTGGCCCGAGATCGTACCAGCTCGTCGTATTGTTGATCGGCTTTGTCTGGAAGACCCCGATCAGCAAAATCAGACCGAGTACATACAGGACGTAGGCGAGGTTGTGAAACAGCCGATAGTCAAACAGCAGCGTGACGCCGAGCACGATAAACCCGATCACATACCACATCACCTGCTGATGGGCCTTGTCCACCCCGGCAGCCGACCCGGAGATCCCCAGATAGCTGAACACACCCAGTCCTGCCAAAATCAAAATAATCGTCCAGTCAATTGATTTTAAGTGACGTTTTTCCAGGTCCATGTTTTCCTCCTAGAAAACGTGACTCCCCTCTGTAAAAGAAGGGGAGCCATGCATAGCCTATTTTAGCCCAAAAAATTTACGCATTTTATGGAACACGCCTGCCTTTTCCTCCAGCGGCTGCAGCGGAACCGCTTCACCGAGCAAGCGGCGCGCGACATTGCGATAGGCGAGCGCTGCCCGCGATTCATGATTCATGACAGCAGGCTCGCCCTGGTTGGCAGACTTGATAACGTAATCATCATCAGGCACGACACCGATCAAGTCAATGGCAAGCAAATCCAAAATATCTTCCACATCGAGCATGTCGCCATTTTTCACCATATGAGAGCGCACGCGGTTGATGACGAGCTTGGGCATCCCGACTTTTTCCCGCTCCAAAAGGCCGATGATGCGATCGGCATCGCGCACGGCCGCCTTTTCTGGCGTCGTCACGACGATAGCCTGATCCGCTCCTGCTACGGCATTGCGGAACCCTTGCTCGATCCCGGCCGGGCAGTCGATAATGACGTAATCAAACTCGCGCTTCAACTGCGTGACGATTTCCTCCATTTGTTCAGGAGAGACTGCCGATTTGTCTTTTGTTTGCGCCGCTGGCAAAAGCGACAAGTTTTCGAATCGCTTGTCCTTAATCAGCGCTTGCGGCAGGCGGCAAGCACCCTCGGCCACGTCGACCAGATCGTAAATGATCCGGTTCTCAAGTCCCATGACGACATCGAGATTGCGCAAGCCGATATCAGTATCTACCATGCACACCTTTTGGCCCAGCAATGCAAGCGCAGTTCCCAAATTGGCGGATGTGGTCGTCTTGCCCACGCCGCCTTTTCCTGAAGTTACGACTATTCCAATACCCACGTCCGTTCCTCCTCTTCCCTTCAACCCTCACGCTTTTTCGCGCCAAGATCCGGGCGTATTCGCGACAGGTAGTTCATTTTTGCTACGAGCATGGTCTCATTTTCCAGATAGGCAAATTCTGTGCCTCCGGAATTATTCGTCCATTCCTCCCCTGGCTTGCTGATTACCTCGGCAATCCGTAGCTGGGTCGGGCTCATGACAGCAGCAGCAATAATGACTTGCGTATCACCGGAAATACCTGCATGGGCGTACCCGCGCAGATGTCCCATCACGTATATGCTTCCTGTACTGCGAACAGTTCCCCCTGGATTGACATCACCCAATAAGAGCAAATCTCCGTCAAACTCCAACACTTGACCGGAGCGTACGGTGTTTACCTGTATAGAAAAATGGGTTTTTAAGCGTTCAGCAAAAGCTTCCTCCCGCGTGATTACATCTGCTTCGATCGTGTGAATCACGAGGTTTCCCTTTTGCCGGATAATTTGTGTCAACTGCTCCTGTTGTTCAGGCGAGCAGTAACGTTTTCCTAATTTGATCGATACCCGTATGAGTGGCCCTGACAATATCTGTTGGTGACTGTGCTCTATTTTTTCACGCACATCTTCCAGCAGCTCGTCGAAGGAACAGGCATCATCCATAAAGAAGACGAGACCCTCTTTAGTCCCTTTGATTGTGACCTTGCTTTTCACAGTCGTCACCCGGTTTCACCTCGACCGTTACCATTCGCCATACAGAAAGATTTCTCCTGCTCTGCATGAAAAAATTGCCGAAACGGGTCAGATGCTGCCACGAGAGGGGCTCGCTCCCTTATTTATGAGAGGAGGGCGGATTGGGAATCGGGACTCCGTTTGTGAGAACTCCCGGATTCAATTCGTTGTAAGCTTCCAGCAGGCGACGCGCAATCGGGCCCGTCGCATCGGAACTGGAGGTTCCGTCCCGCAAGCTGTTTGGCGCGATCACGACGAACACCACTTGCGGATTTTCATACGGTGCAAAGCCTACAACCAGGGCGTTTTCCGCGCTTCTGCCTGTCTGCGCGGTACCGGATTTCGCGGCAACGGTAAACGGCAAGCCGTTGAAACGCTGCACAGTACCGCCTGGCTGCGTAACCATGCGCATCCCTTCTTTGACGACCTGGATGTACTTCGGATCAATGTTGACCCGGTTCAACACTTGCGGCTCGATTTGCGCAAGCGTCTGGCCCTTCTGCTTCGGATCGGTTGTACCTTTGCGTATTTCCTTGACAAGATGCGGACGAATCCGGTATCCGCCATTGGCAATCGCAGAGACGTACTGGCCGATCTGCATCGGGGTAAACAGGTCGTACTGGCCGATCATCGCGTCAGCCAAGTTCCCGTAGTACAAGTTCGGGTTTTCCCATCCGGTCTTCTCGCCTGGCAGGTCCACCCCTGTTTTGACGCCAAGCCCGAACTGGGCATTGTAGTAATCCAGCACGGAAAATTGTTGTTCCCAGCCTTCTTTGCCTTTTCTCGCCAAGCGGATCGCCATTTCGTACATATACGTGTTGTTCGAAACTTGCAGCGCACGGCGCGCGTTGACGATCCCGTGTCCGCCAGGCTTCCAGTTGCGCTTGTAGGACGTACCGACATTCAGGCCGCCGCGGTCATTAATCGTTTCGTTTGGCGTTGTCAGCCCTTCTTGCAGGGCAATCATGACAGACAACGGCTTGTAGGTGGAGGCCGGCGGGTACGGCGTGTAAATGAACCGGTTAGACTCGTTCGGCAAAATGAGCGAGGTGTAGTTTTGGTTGAACGCCTTGCGATCGTAGTACAGGTTCAGATCGTAATCCGGGTAGCTGGCCATCGCCAAAATCTCGCCCGTATTCGGATTCATGACCAAGACGTGCGCATCCTTGAACTCTTTTGGCGTCGTAGGCCGTTTTTTAAACGCTTCTACTTCTTCCTTCAAAATCGCTTCCACTTTGCTCTGATAGCGCCAGTCCATCGCCAGCACGAGGTCGTTGCCTGGCTCCGGTTCCCTGCCCGGGCGCATTTCTTTTTTGATCGTCTCGGAATTTTTGTTCACGTAGACGTCCATGATCCCGTCTTTGCCGCGCAAGTATCTTTCGTAGGAGCTTTCCAGTCCGGTGACGCCAACGCGGTCAATCGCATTGTAGCCTTGTGCCTGGTACTCTTTCAGGCTCTCAGGGCGAATGGCGTTGATATAGCCGAGAAAATGAGTCCCGAAGGCAGAGCCGTCAGGGTCTTTGAAAATTTGCCGGACAGGCTCCAGCACGACGCTAATCCCGGGAAGCTCCGTGCGCCGCTCCTCGATTTGGAACATTTCTTCGTCGCTGATGTTCACCTTCACCCGGCGCGGAATGTAGCTCGGCATCTGCGGAGAGCGCATTTCCTGCAACAGCGAAAGCTTGTGCCACTGGAATTGCCGTTGCTCCGCGGTGAGCGGCAGATTGACATCCAGCTCGAACAAGGAAGCGTAGCGCAACAAATCCATGTCCGATTTGTCCGATAACTCGTTCGGAGCCGGAAGCTTGCGAATTTGTGCCTTCACTTCTTTTATCAAGGCGTCGCGGTCTTCCTTGTCCAGCGTGAGCACGAGCTTCATGTTTGCGCTGATCGCCATTTTGAGCAGTTCCAGGTCGGAAGTGTTGTCTTCCGTCAGAACGGTCCCTGCTCCTTTTGCGTTGGCATTGAGCTTTTTGATAACGTCTTTGCGCTGGTTGTCATCAAAAGGCGAGCGCACGCGCAAGCCGACATACAATGCCGTTTTGACCAGCTCGAAGTCTGACATGCTGTCGACAGCTTCCTGCTTGGGAACGGCTTGCAGCTTGGCTGCCACCCTGTTTTTCAGCGCGTTCGTTTCCTCGTTGTTGAAAGCGATCGGCAATGTGGAGCGCAGCTCGATCGTCTTTTTGAGCAGCTCTTTGTCTGTGCCGATTTTTTCCCCGTCAGGCAGCAAAATTTTCGCCAGACGATCCGCCACTTTTTCTTCGTCGATGTCCTGCCCTTGCTCTTCTACGTATTGAACCGTGTAAACAGGTTTGTTGGAGACGAGCACTTCGCCATTTTTGTCCAAAATCCGGCCGCGCGGCGCAGGGATCGGCAACTCGCGGATACTGAACTTTTCCAGCTCGTGCCGATACTGCTCCCCTTCCACCAGTTGGACGAAGGCGAGCCGCAAAATGATGGCGGCAAAGAACAGAAAGACGATCAGAAACAATATGTTAAGCCGCACGGGTATGTGCGATTTCGGTTCTTTGGTCTCTTCCATGAGCGATCCTCTCCTTTCCGGGTAACATCCCCTGTCTCCTTGTTACTCCACGTGCATTTCCTTTTTGTCGAGCACCTTGTTGCAGCCGTTTTTGATCGGTATGTACACAATCAGGCCGAAGACGAGGTTCAGCAATACAGTGGGCAAAATTTGACGGGTGAGAATCCATTGCACATCATAGGGAGCGACCGAGAACAGACGGTACAAGGAGTACAAGAGCCATTCGTGCCCGAACAGGATCAAGAAGCTCGTCACAAAGACCATGCCGATCCCGCGCTGGAACAACAGCACGATCAAACCGGCAAAATAGCTGGCTACCATCATGGACATGGTGTAAATGCCGATCACCTGCCCGAACAGGACATCCTGCAAAAAGCCGAACGCAAGCCCGTAGTACAGCCCTTCCCGCCTCCCGAGATACATGGAAATGAAGATACAGCATACGAGCGCGAAGCGAGGGACTGTCATCCATGACAGTCCCCATAAATCAGGTGAGAGGACCTGCATGACTGTCCCTTCCAGAACAAACAAGACCACGACACCAAGCGTCAATAAAAAACGCGCCATCTATTGACCACCTCCGCCAGTAGTTGCGGAGGAAGTCCCCGTCGAATTGGGCGTTGCCGCTTTGCCTCCCGTCGCAGGCGGCTGCACTTGTCCAGCCGCCTGCTTTGGTATCAGCTCACCGTTAGGCGAAATGGTAAAGTCGCGCTCTACCACCATCACTTCGCTCAATTGCGAAAAGTCTGCGCTCGGCTGTATGTAAGCCGTTTGCGTCAACCCGTAGTCGTCCGGCACGACCCGGACAATGTAGCCGATCGGCAGATTTCGCGGAACCACTCCCCCCCGGCCGGAGGTAATGACTTGCTGCTTCGGTTCGATTTTTTTGCCCCAAGGAATTTTGCGCATGACCAGCAATCGCTCCTGCGGATCGTATTCCTCGATGACACCGCTGACAGGCTCATGGACAGTCTTGCCGTCGACGATATACGTGGCCTGAATGTCGGCGGAGATGTGGTCGCGCCGTTCATAGCTGGTCAACAATTCAACCGTAGCGGAAAAGTTGGCAACACTCTGTACACGTCCGATCATCCCTTTTTCCGTGATGACCGCCATATCTTTTTTAATGCCGCTCTTCAGCCCCAGATCGATGGTAATGACGTTGTTCCACGTATCGGGATTGCGCGCCACGACTTCCGCAAAGAGAAGACTGTACGACGACTTGAACCTGTTTTTCGCATCCAGCTCTTTTCTCAGCCGCTCATTCTCTGCCTTGAGGTCGTGGAGTTCTGCCGTCAGCCGGGCATACTGGTCCAGCCCTGCCTTGAGGGCCTTGTTTTCTTCGTAGACGCTGTACGCGTCTTCTATTTCCCGAAAAAAGCCAGAAACAGCTTGGGCAGGGCGATAAAACAAGCCCTGCACCACGCTGAACGTATCTTTGAAAAACATTTCTGGCCAGGTCAGGTTAACCCGTTCACGGGAAGTGTAGCCCACGACGGAGATTAGCAGGACCAAGCCTACAAGTACGATAATAAGCCGCTTATTCCCGAAAAACGACATGCCCTACCCTCCGTTTATTTACCCCGTTTTTGTCGGGAAGAGGTGATGCCTTGTTTCGATTTGAACAGGTGGATATTCTCCAAAGCCCGGCCTGTCCCGATCGCTACGCAATCCAGCGCATTTTCCGCAACATGCACGGGCATACCTGTTTCCTTGCTGAGCAGACGGTCGATATTGCGCAGCAGCGCTCCCCCGCCTGTCAACACGATCCCGCGATCCATAATGTCTGCGGCAAGCTCCGGCGGACTCTTCTCCAAGGTCACCTTCACAGCTTCAATAATGGCAGCAACTGTTTCTGCCAATGCTTCTGCGATTTCCGTGCTGCTGACCGAGAGTGTTTTTGGCAAGCCAGTCACGAGGTCGCGGCCGCGAATATCCACGTTTTCCGGTTCCTCTGGCGCGATGGCAGAACCAATCTCCAGCTTCAACGTTTCCGCTGTCCGTTCCCCGATCATCAGATTGTAGCGGCGCTTGATGTACTGGATGATCGCTTCATCCATCTCATCCCCGGCCACGCGAATGGAACGGGAGGTAACAATCCCGCCCAAAGAAATGATCGCCACTTCTGTCGTACCGCCGCCGATGTCGACGACCATGCTTCCGGTCGGCTCCCATACAGGCAGATCGGCTCCGATCGCTGCTGCAAACGGCTCCTCAATCGTGTAAGCCTCGCGCGCGCCAGCCTGCTTAGTCGCGTCTTCAACAGCACGCTTTTCGACAGCGGTAATTCCCGATGGCACACAGACCATCACGTTCGGGCGACGGCTGAACAGACCCTGGTTTTTCTGGGCCTGATTGATGAAATAGCGCATCATCGTTGCAGTCGTGTCAAAATCCGCAATAACCCCGTCCTTCATCGGACGAACGGCGACGATGTTGCCAGGCGTGCGGCCGATCATACTCTTTGCCGCATTCCCTACCGCTTCAATGGAATTGTTGTTGGTACGAATGGCTACTACAGAAGGTTCACGCACTACAATTCCTTTTCCCTTAACGAAAACAAGTGTATTGGCAGTGCCGAGGTCAATCCCCAAGTCACGTGTAAATCCACCAAACATAAAAAAACTCCTTCCAATAATATACAAATGACAAGCAATGTTACATCCTACAAGTACCCTTGCTCTTTCAAGCTGACGTACCTGCCATCCCCGATAATCACATGATCCAACAATGAAATCCCTACCAGTTCCCCCGCTTCACGCAGCGTATGCGTGATCGCGATATCTTCCCTGCTAGGTGTCGGATCCCCACTTGGATGGTTATGTAGGCAAATTACCGATGCACTGCTACGACGGATCGCTTCTTTAAAGACTTCTCTAGGGTGCACGATGGAAGCGTCCAGACTGCCTACAAAAATAGTCTGCTTGCCAATCACGTGGTTCTTGGTATTTAGAAAAAGGCAGACAAAGTGCTCCTGTGTCAAATGAGCAAGCTCAGGCGACATCAAGTCAGCCACATCGCGGGGCAGACGGATGGAGGTGCGGCTTTGCCGCGGTACGCCGACCATTCTGCGCCCGAGTTCAAAGGCGGCATGCAGTTCCACTGCTTTTACCGGGCCGATCCCTTTCAGTTCCCTCAGCTCAGCATGAGAGGCTTGCGCCAATCCACGCAGGTCGCCAAATTTGGCTAACAAGCGCTGAGCCAACTGATAGACTGACTCCTGCTCACTGCCTGTCCTCAGTAAAATGGCAAGAAGCTCTGTATCAGACAGATGGACCGCTCCTTCGCGAAGCAGTCGTTCACGTGGACGGTCATAGTAAGGGACGTTTTTGCCGTCTGTTTTGTTACAGGTATTTACTGCCATTTTTCGCCGCCTCCCACCTATCTCATTATCGTCAACGGCTTACTAGAAGAAGGTCGTGAGGTGGTTGGCCGTTGTCACTTGCACACAAGCACAGCTTTCCTACAAAATCGGCATCCCGAAACGCGCGAGCAGCTTGGAGGTCAAGCAAAGCGGAAGCCCGACAACCGTAAAGTAATCTCCGGTTATCCCTTCCACGATCGTCGCTCCAATCCCTTGAATCGCATAAGAACCCGCTTTGTCCATCGGCTCTTTCGTTGCAATGTACGACTTGATCTCTGCTTCGCTCAACGGGCGAATTTTCACATCGGTGTGGCTGTGCGCCACTTCTGAGCGCCCAGACGCTGCATCAATCAGGGCCACGCCGCTATAGACGGTATGCTCTCGCCCCTGGAGCATGGACAGCATGCGAAACGCGTCCGCTTCGTCTGCCGGCTTGCCCAAAATATGTCCATCCAGAACGACAATCGTGTCTGAACCGAGCACGACGCCTTCTGTCAGGCGGGCGGCTACTTCCCTAGCCTTGCGCAAGGACAGCTCCTCTACCACTTGCGCAGGAGACAAGCCAGGCGCAGTCGTCTCGTCCACATCGCTGGTCATCACCGTAAACGGAATGCCCAGCGCCTGCAGCAGTTCTCTTCGGCGGGGCGATGATGAAGCAAGAATGAGCGTATCATGTTTTTCTGTCGTCATTTTTCAACCTACTTTATCCGTCGATGTATCCAAAACGCGAGGGCAAGCCCCCCGATACTGGCTAGATTTAGTTTTACCTGAAAGTTCAGGTCGTACTTCAAAATTTCTAAATCTGCCGCAGGTGACCATGTAATCGTTTTGCTTTTGGTCAGAAAAGGCACCCAGGGACCGAGAATTTCCCCGACGATGCTCCCGCACAAAAGGCCACTCACCAGTAGAAACACGAGTGTAAGCGTTTCTTTCCCCATTCCTTTTCCCAACTCCCTTTTACGAAGGGATTCTCTTTTTGCCAACCATAAGTTTAGCAAATGGAAGGGGGTGAAACAATCCCTGTTTGCTCTTGCTAGTTACTGTATAAAAAGAAAAGGCCTCCTGCAAGAAAACTTGCGGAAGCCTTATCAGCGCTCGCTTATTTGTCTTTAGCGCGCCAACTGCACCCAGCTCGCGTAGCTCTCCAAATATCCGAGCACGCCCGCCTGTACTTGCCACGCGTACGATTCGGCGCTTTCCCCTTTTTTTCCGGCGCTTGCTTCCGCCATCTTGTCGCGGGCGGCCAGCGCCTGATTGATCCCGTTGACCATCCCTTCGAACAGCGGCTTCCACGCATCCTGCACCTGAATCAAGCGGCTTTCCTCCAAAAATTGGCGATGCCATTCCTTCAGGTCGGCCGTCTCCTGCGCCGAGGCAGAAAGCTGTCCCGATGTGATAATCAGGCCGGATTGGGCAGAGAGCGCCTGCGCCAGCTTCACGCCATTGTCAAAAAACTGCTGCACGTTCGGCCCTTCCGTGGCGGCAGCCGGTTTGCTCACCGGAACCGCTCCCTGGAAGGCCGGGAAGGCAAACTCCTTGACGTACACGTCCATCCCCTTGTTTTTCAAGCTGGCGGCAAAGCCCAGCACGGCATCTCGCGTAGGCGCGGCAGCGGCAAACATATACTGCTTGCTGCCATCCTTGTACAAAAGGTGCGGGATTCCCGCTTTCGCCAGCGGCTCTACCGCAGACTGTGGAGACGCGTCCGGCTGAAACACGCCTGCCTGGGCGACGAACATGCTGATCTGCGGCACTTGCAGCGAGACATTTTGCTGCTCGCCAGAAGCGGTATTGCCGGCTGCAGTTCCTGCTCCTGCCTCGGACGAACCGGGGCCAGCCAGCGCCTCCTGGCCTCCTGCCTGCCCGCCTTTTGCCTCTTGTGCCGTCAACGTCTGCACGGTCTCGCTTAAAACTGATCCATACGATTGCGAAAATTCCTCCTGCGTGAAAACCGACAGCACCAAAAAGCCGAACAACAACCCGATCGCTACTGCTCCCCCTGTCGTCAGCACGGTCCGCCAGATGGGAGTTTTCGGCCAAAAAGCGAGGAAGCGCTTTGCGGGATTTTTGCCGGAGCTGCTGTAAGCTCCCAGAAGTTCCTCCTGCTCTTGCGTCTCTTCCAGCTCGGGCGAATCATCGAGGATCGGCCCCGGCTCTCTGCTCGTCTCCCGCTGCGCGGCCCCTCTCAGTTGCATCATGCGTTCCCAGGCGTCGTTTTCCTTTTTCGGTGGAAGCGTGCCGTGAAAAGGGATAGGTGGCCCCTGAATTTTTACCCGTGGCGTGTCGTCTTTGGGGGTACGCTTCACACTCGCTTCTTGCTTGATGGTCTCGCGCTTTTCGTCCCAAAATCTGCCGTTCATCTTGACTGTTACATGATTTTTCTTTTCTCCGTTCACGCTCATGCCCTCCCAGCTTGCAGGCTCTTTGTACTAGCTTACGTCTGGGCGGGACGGGTTATGACTGCGATCTAGCAAATCTAGCAAATTCTCTAGCACAGCGGCGAAGCTTTTTCGCCAAAGCTTACGGCTGCCAGGTCAAAAGCAGCCCGGCGTGAACGAGTCCCCCGCCGAAGCCGTAGAGTAAAATTTTGTCCCCCGCCTTTACCTTGCCTTGCTCGATGCCCAGCCCGAGCGCAAGCGGGATCGTAGCGGCCGATGTGTTGCCGTAGTAGGCCAAGCTGTACAACGTCTTCTCAAGTGGAAAGCCGCTGCGCTCGCAAATCGACTCGATCATGCGCAAATTGGCGCTGTGCGGGATGAACCAATCCACCTCATCGAGCGCAATGCCTGCGCGGCTTGCGACCTCCTGCATGCCTGTCGGCACCGTCGTAACCGCCCACTTGTACACTTCTCTGCCGTTTTGCACGATGCAGCCATTCCCCGCAAGCTCTCTGCCATCCATGCTCGTCGACAGCCCCGAGCGGTAGACGTGAATGCCGCCGTCTCCCTTCGAGCCTAAATAGGCAGCATGAAAACCGGGAGCGTCCGGGTCGGCTTCCACCAGCACTGCACCCGCTCCATCGCCAAACAGGATGCAGGTCGTGCGGTCGGTGTAGTCGGTCACCTTGGAAAGCGTTTCGGCTGCCACCACCAGCACTTTGCGGTGCAGCCCGGAGGCGATCATCGCGTTCGCGGTGTGCAGCGCGTACGTAAACCCGGCACATGTGGCGGAAAGATCCATGGCGCCCGCCTGCGCGATGCCGAAATGAGCCTGGATTTGGCTGGCGACGCTCGGAAACGGAAAATCCGGCGTGCTCGTGGCCACGAGGATCAAGTCGACGTCTGTGAGGTTTTTGCCATAGGCAGCGGCCATGTTCTCTACGGCCGCAATCGCCAAATCGCTTGTAAACTCATCTTTTGCTGCAATGCGCCGTTCGTGGATGCCCGTTCGCTGCAAAATCCATTCGTCGGACGTCTCCACCATCTTTTCCAGATCGGCATTGCGAAGCACACCGCTTGGCACGTAGGTGCCGATCGCCGTTATTCGGGAAGGAATAGCATTTGCGTTCATCATATCGAATCATCACCTCTGCTTGTTTGTGACTACATTATAACACTAGATATTAATACCTGGTACTAATTTATGCTTTTGCGCATTAGAAAACTAAGGCTGCGCCAAGCCTTTGGCGCAGCCTTAGTTGCACTTATACTGGATAAGAATCTTATAAATTCTTTTCTGTATGAAAAAAGACTTGGCTCCGCTTCCGAACCAAGTCTTTCTTCTTTGCAGCACTCGTGCTGCTGTTATTTTTCCAGCTTTTCTGCCAGCCAGTAGGCGGACTTCCAAATGTCTCCCGCGCCCATGGTCAGCACCAGGTCGCCAGCTTGCAATTCCTTGACCAACTGCTCCTGCATCTGCTCCTTCGTCGGGATGTACTGCGCCCGCGGGTGGCTGTTGGTGCGGATTTTTTGAACTAGCACCTCAGAGCTTACCCCTTCGATTTTGGCTTCGCCAGCCGGGGAGTAAATATCCGTAACGATGACTTCGTCAGCCTGTGAAAAAGCACGGCTGAACTCATCCATCAGGAAATACGTCCGCGTGTAGCGCTGCGGCTGGAAGACAGCGATGACCCGTCGGCCGGACGCCTTGGCTCCGTTCAACGTCGCAATGATCTCTGTCGGATGGTGGGCGTAATCGTCCACCACGAGAATGTCGCGCGCCTCTCCGATGATCTGGAATCTGCGCTTCGCTCCCCGAAACGAAGTCAGTGCCTCGGCAATCTGTTCAAACGACAGCCCTGCATCCAGGCAGACGATGATCGCCGCCAGCGCATTGGCAATATTGTGCTTGCCCGGAACCGTCAGCGCGAGCGTCCCGAGCAGTTTTTCTCCATGATACACCTGGCATGTGCTGCGGCGATCTCCGCACTCGATCGACACGGCGCGAAACTCGGCCTGCGACACAAAAGCCGGATCGATCGCATACGTTACTACCGTGCCTGCGACAGACGGCATCACTTCGCGAACGTGCGAGTCATCTATGCACAAAATCGCTTTGCCGCCCGGCTTCAGATGGCTCAAAAACTGGACGTACGCCTGTTTCAAATTGTTGAAATCGCCGTCGAAATGCTCCAGATGGTCCGGCTCGATGCTGGTCACGATTTCGTACATCGGTCTGTATTCCAAAAAGGAACCGTCGCTCTCGTCCGCTTCGGCAATGACAAAATCACTCGTCCCTGCCTTGGCGTTTGTCCCTGCATTCATCAGCTCTCCGCCAATGATGAAGGTCGGGTCTACCCCGCACTCCTCCAGTACGTGCGAAATCATGGAGGTCGTGGTCGTTTTGCCGTGTGCTCCGGCAACGGCTACACCTGTTCGTTCGTTCAAGATGCGGGCGAGCATTTGGGAACGGTGCATGACCGGGATTCCCTTCGCTTCTGCTGCGACTACCTCCGGATTGTCCTTGGGGATGCTGGTAGAGTAAACAATGATGTCTGCTCCCTCCACGTGGGCAGCATTATGGCCGATATGAACGACCGCCCCTCTCGCTTCCAGCTTCTTCGCCAATTCGTTCATGGCGACGTCGGAGCCGGTTACCTTGTATCCAAGGTCGATCAAGACGCGGGCAATGGCACTCATGCCATATCCGCCGATGCCCACAAAGTGGACGTGCCTAGCCTGATCCACCCTATTCACCTGCCTCTTCTACTGTAGTGGGAAAGAATGCGCGCACTTGGGCGATGAAGTAGAGCGAACCGCAGACGACCAACCAGTCATCCGCTTTCGCCGATTGCTTCTCCCGCATCCAAGAAAGGAGAAACGCTCGCCAGTCCGGGACGGCTTCGAGGTTTTCCTCCGCCCATCCGCCTTGCAAAAACGCATCGCGCAGCGTACTTGCCGCTGCTGCACGCGGAAAGTCAAATTCCGTCACGTTCAGCGACTTGATTTTCGCCTTTACGGGCGCCAGCGCTTTTGCCATCTCGGAAAGCGGCTTATCAGCCAAGCCGGAAAACAGCAGGTGCAGCCCTGCATCGTTCGGCAAAAGCCGCTCCAGGCTATTGGCGAGTGCTTCCATTCCCTCCTGGTTGTGTGCCCCGTCCAAGATCACAAGCGGTCTTGGCGAGACGACTTCTAGACGACCAGGCCAGCGTGTTTGTTGCAAACCACGGGATATTTCTTCTTCCTCCAGCAGGAAAGAGAAATAGTTGCGCAAGACATCAATGGTCATCAACGCGACCGCTGCATTTGCCGTTTGATGAATGCCGTTCATGGTCAAGCGATAGGTAGCTTCATGGCGCCGATGGATGCTGCTGTAGCGAATCCGCTGCTGCCCCAGCTCTTCTTCTACCTGTTCGGCAAAGAAATGCTCCTGCAAGCTGTACACGGTGCTTTTCGTCTCAGCAGCCCGCTCCTTGAGTACGGCGAGTATTTCCGGTCGGGTCTCGCCCGTGACGACAGGTACGCCCGGCTTGATGATGCCAGCTTTTTCGCGGGCAATCTCCTCCAAGGTATCGCCCAACACCTGTGTATGGTCCATGCCAATATTTGTGATAACGGAGACAAGCGGCAGCACGACATTCGTCGAGTCCAGCCGTCCTCCCAGCCCCGTCTCCCAGACGACGACAGCCGGTCTCGCCACTCTCGAAAAATAAAGAATGGCGATCAGCGTGATGACTTCAAACTCTGTAGGCGAGCCAAATTCCGTCTCGCGCTCGCAGCGCTCGATCAAGACCTTGACTTCATTCACCAGCCGGAGCAGATCGGCTTCCTCGATCATGCTCCCGTTGTAGCGAATGCGCTCGCGAAAATCTACCAGATAAGGCGAGGTGAACGTGCCGACACTGTAGCCGGCCTCCATCAGCATTTGCGTCAGGAACGCGCACGTCGAGCCTTTTCCATTGGTGCCTGCCACATGGATGAACGGGATTCTCCGTTCCGGATGGTCCAGTTGCTCAAGTACCCACTGCATTCTCTCAAGCCCCGGCCGCTGACCGAAGCGAAGCAGTCCATGCAGCCAGTCGAGCGCTTCTTTGTATTCAACAAATTGTGCTTCAGCATGCATACCAAAATGCTCCATTCTCAAAAATATGCGTTGGTACGGCGGATCATTCGCCCTTCAGTTCGGCAAGGCGAGCGATGACCTTATCCCGTTTTTCCATGTAGTCAGCCATTTTCGCTTTTTCTTCTTCCACGACTTTTTCTGGTGCCTTGGCCATAAAGCCGGCGTTGTTCAGCTTTTTCTCGATCCGCTCCACTTCGCCGTGCAAAGTAGCCAGTTCTTTTTCCAGTCGCTTCAGCTCTTGCTCGATGTCGATCAGGCCAGCCAGCGGCAAGAACAGCTCCGCTCCTGTCACAACCGCAGACATCGCCTTTTCCGGGATCGCCAGCTCCGCGCTGATCGTGAGCGTCTCCGGATTGCAGAAACGGGCGATGTACTCTTCGCCGCGCGCCAGACGAGCCGCAGAGGTCGCATCGCTTGGCTTAATCAACAGCTCGATTTTTTTGGACATCGGCACGTTTACTTCAGCACGGATGTTGCGCACGCTGCGGATAATTTCCATCAGCATGGTCATCTCGCTCTCCGCCTCGGTGAAAATCCATTGTTCGTTCACCGTCGGCCAAGGTGCTACGGTAATGCTCTCGCCTTGGTGCGGCAGCGCCTGCCAAATTTCCTCGGTGATGAACGGCATAAACGGATGGAGCAGCTTGAGCGTTTGGTCGAGCACCGTCACGAGCACGGATTGCGTCGTCTTTTTCGCTGCTTCGTCACTGCCGTACAGCGGCAGCTTCGCCATCTCGATGTACCAGTCGCACAGGTCATCCCAAATGAAGTTGTACAGCACGCGGCCCGCTTCGCCAAACTCAAATGCGTCGGACAGGCGCGTCACGTCAGCGATGGTCGCTTGCAGACGGGAGAGAATCCACTTGTCTGGCGTCGACAGCTCGCCGCTAAGATCAATGTCGTCGTACGTAAATCCGCTCAGGTTCATCAGGGCAAAGCGGGAGGCGTTCCAAATCTTGTTGGCGAAGTTGCGGTTCGCCTCGACTTTTTCCCAGTAAAAGCGCTGGTCGTTCCCTGGCGAGTTGCCTGTCGCCAGCGTGAAGCGCAGGGCATCCGCGCCGTATTTTTCGATCACTTCCATCGGATCGACGCCGTTTCCGAGCGACTTGGACATTTTGCGGCCTTCGGAGTCGCGGATAATGCCGTGAATCAGCACGGATTCAAACGGGCTTCTTCCGGTGAACTCAAGACCGGAGAACATCATGCGCGCTACCCAGAAGAAAATGATGTCGTAGCCGGTTACGAGGACGTTTGTCGGATAGAAATACTTCATGTCCTCGGACTCTTCCGGCCAGCCGAGCGTGGAGAACGGCCACAGACCAGAGGAGAACCAGGTATCGAGCACGTCGTTGTCCTGCTCCAGCTTGTGGCTGTGGCAGCTCGGACATTCGGTGACATCTTCGCGGGAGACGACGGTCTCGCCGCACTCCTGGCAGTACCAGGCGGGAATGCGGTGGCCCCACCAGAGCTGGCGGGAAATGCACCAGTCGCGAATGTTCTCGATCCAGCGCAGGTAGTTGGTCTTGAAGCGCTCCGGAACGAATTTGACGCTGTCTTCGCTGTTGGCGTTGGCAAGCGCGAGGTCAGCCAATGGCTGCATTTTCACGAACCACTGGGTGGACAAATACGGCTCTACAACGGCGTCGCTGCGCTCGCTGTGGCCTACCTGGTGGATGTGCTCCTCGATTTTGAACATGACGCCTTGCTCTGTCAGGTCTTTGATGATTTGCTTGCGGCAGGCAAAACGGTCCAGCCCTTTGTAGATGCCTGCCTGCTCGTTCATCGTGCCAGTCTCGTCCATGACGACGATTTGCGGCAGTTGGTGGCGCAGTCCCAGCTCGAAGTCGTTCGGATCGTGCGCAGGCGTGATTTTTACCGCGCCGGAGCCGAACTCTGGATCGACGTACGTATCCGCGACAATCGGGATTTCGCGACCGACAATCGGCAAAATGACGGTTTTTCCGATCAGGTGCTTGTAGCGCTCGTCTTCCGGATGGACAGCGACAGCCGTATCGCCCAGCATCGTTTCCGGACGGGTCGTCGCCACTTCGATGTAGCCTGTGCCGTCAGCGAGCGGATAGCGCATATGGTGCAGGGCGCCTTTTACTTCCTTGTAAATGACCTCGATATCAGACAGGGCGGTACGGGCAGCCGGGTCCCAGTTGATGATGCGGTTGCCGCGGTAAATCAGCCCTTTTTCGTACAGGCGGACGAATACTTCGCGCACAGCTTTGGACAAGCCTTCATCCATCGTAAAGCGCTCGCGGGAGTAGTCCAGCGCAAGACCCAGCTTTTCCCACTGCTCGCGGATGTGCGAAGCGTAAATGTGCTTCCATTCCCATACTTTTTCGATGAACTTGTCGCGGCCGAGGTCGTGACGCGAGATGCCCTCTTCGCGCAGCGTCGCTTCTACGCGGGCTTGCGTAGCGATCCCGGCGTGGTCCATCCCAGGCAAAAACAGCGTGCTGTAGCCTTGCATCCGCTTTGCGCGGGTGATGATGTCTTGCAGCGTCGTATCGAGCGCATGGCCCAAGTGCAGCTTGCCCGTCACGTTCGGAGGCGGGATCACGATCGTGAACGGACGCTTCGCCGGGTCGCGTTCCGCCTTGAAAAACTGCTTTTCGATCCAGTACGGATACCATTTGCTTTCGGCTGCCTTCGGGTCGTAGTTCTTCGGCAGCAATTGGTCGATGTCGGTTGTTGGCTGAGTTGACATGGGTAGGCTTCCTCCTCTAGGAAAAATAAAAAAACCCTTCATCCAAAGGACGAAAGGATTATTTCGCGGTACCACCTTTGTTAACATACGGCAAGAAGAGTCCAGCGTATGTTCCCTCAAACAAGATAACGGCTGCGAACCGCTTTTGGCTAGACACATCGTGTTCACCAAAAACAACTCCCGGGCGACCTTCAGTCCATCTCTCCTTAGAGAATCTTCCAGCATCTGATTCTCCTCTCTGCAAAGGGCTCCTGACCTACTCTTCCCGATCATCGTTGATTCGATATGTAATTGTGGTATCGTTGCCTTTGCTTATTATATACAATCACGCTGTTTCGCGTCAAACCCGGTTTCGCCCACTTTTCCCACCGTAATGCCCAGCGCCTCGGTAAAGCCCAGTACGCTTAAAATATCCAAAATTTCTTCGCGGACATTGACAATCTCTACCTGTTTGCCAGAAGCAAGCAGTTCTTTCGTAGTAAAATACAGACTTCCAATACCGGAAGAATCTACAAAGGATACACCTTGAAAATCGACGGTAACGGAATGATTGCGCCCTCCGTACTGCTGGAGCAATTCACCCACTCGATCTCCCACAGCCATGTCCAGCTCTCCGGCGAAAAACAGCGTAGCCTGTCCGTTCGTCTCTGTTGCTCGGTAGTCCATGCTCAAACTCCTCTCAATAGGTATCGGTGTAGCTGATTTTGTTCTCTCTCACTCATGTTACCCGCTTCACCCGACTTGCAAACATTTGGTATTTTCTCCAATGTTCATCAGCTTGTCAGCGCACACTCCAAAATCAGCTTCGTTCCAGCCGCCGTGCTGCTCAAATAAATCCGGTCACAGTATTGCAACATGACGTGAAAGCCCGCTCCCAGCGAATTGCGCGTCGAGAATCCTTGCTGCAACGTCGCCCGCGGCAAATCTTCGAGCAAAATGCCCTGGCCCTGGTCGTGGATGACCACCCGGCACAAATCTTGATCGTGGGCGATATAGAGCGTGATCGTTCCTCCGCTGCCGTGCTTGAGCGTGTTCGAAGCCGCCTCGTTGACGGCGACGAGAAAGTGCAAAAAACGTTTGGCGACAAACCCCAGCGGCTCCAGCGTGCGCTTGAACGACCTTCTGAGCAGAGCCAAATCCTCCGGCGCCTGAATGTCCATCGCGAGCGATTTGTGCCCCTCGCGCAGCAGAAAAAACAGCTCCTCGTCGCTTAGCAACAGCAGCTTGCCTGCCGTGACCACGCCGAGAATGTCTCTGTATATTTCCCACTCGCGCCGTTTTCTTCTGCGTTCTTCCGCGATGGCAGCCGTCACGTCAATCAGGGCGATCCCACAGGTGCGATCCGGCAAAATCGACGCGTACATTTCAAACACTTTTTTCCCGTCGTGACTGACAATCTGTTCCCGCAAGGAGTTGCCGTGGACGGTCGCCTCACCAATCAGGCGCTGCATTTCCCCCTCGACATCGGGGGCCGCACGGTTCGAGCCGAGCGGACGCACTTTGCCATCGTCAAGCAGATAGAGGAAAATCGTCTCGATCTGGCGCAGGATGGACAGCTTCTGCAGCTCCTGCTTGATGAGACGGCCTCGCTCGTCATCCCGATCTTTATAACTATGCAATACGTCTGTAGGATTCAACTCGTTGCACATATGCCACGTATGAAATTCTTCCAGAAGCAACCGTTCCAGCACTTCTTCCTTGCGCAAAACCTTCTCGATATCAACGACATAGTAAGGAACACCGTTGATTCCCTGCAGCCCGCTGCCGATAATGCGAAAATCGAAAGCGAGCTCGACCTCCATGCGTCCATGCAACTTTTTGGTCGAACTAAGCAGGCCGATAGCTGTCCGGCTGACTGCTATCAATTGGGCTTGACTTGTTTCCATTGTCGCAAGCTCCGTCACCTTCACCTTGCGCGGCGGCAGCACTTTTTGGGCAGACCCGCCGGAACGGAGCTCAAGAAGACAGTTGCGACAAGCGGGATTGTCCGGACACTGTTCACACAGAATCACCGTTCATCCTCCTATTCACGGGCGCTTCAGCTCGGGTACTCCATCAGTGCGGGAGTTTCACTTCTTCGTTGTCCGGCATGAGAGCCGGATTGAAACTGCAAAATCAAAACGGAGATGTCGTCTGTTTGCTGGCCTTGGCGCGTCATCGCCCACAGGTACGATTCGACGCGTTCCATCGTCTCTTCTTTGCCTGGCTCGTCCAGCAGGGCGGCAAGATCTTCGAGCAGGCCGTGAGAGCTGCGCAGCACGTCTTTTCTTCCCGTATCCAACAATCCATCTGTGTATAGTAGCAATATACCTTCTTCTAATAAGGGTACTTCTTCCAGTTGATAGGTGCTATCGGACAAAAGCCCTAGTCCTACCCCGCCCCGGCAGCGCAAGACGTTTTTTTGCGTGCTGGACAAATAGATCGGCTGCGGATGGCCCGCCCTGGCAAGCAGCAACTCGTGGCGGGTCGCATCGTAGACCGCGACAAGCATCGTAATGTACGAGCGGGTTTTCGCCAGATCGGCATACAGTAGCTGGTTTAGCCGCTGCAAAATTTCATCGGGTGACCAGCTCGTCTGCAAAACGGCGCGAACCGCAATCCGAATCCCCGTCGCCCAGATGCTCGCGGGCAAGCCGTGTCCCGATACGTCTGCCACGATAAAACAGGTGTAGCGCTCATTGATGCGCACAAAATCAATGTAGTCTCCCCCGACGTAGGTGACGGGCACGTAGACCGTCCTGGCGCGCAGGCCGTTCACTTGCCATTCCTCTTTTGGAATCAGCATCGACTGGATTCGGCGGGCCAGGCCCATTCCCAGCTCCAGCTCCTTCAGCTCTGTCGACTGATGTTCGTGCAGACACCGCAAGATCAGTCCTCTCACGTTCACAAGCAGCAGTTGAAAAAAGGACTGCTCCAGCTCTTTTGTCTCCATATCGTGCTCGCCGATAGCGGTTTGCGCCACCAGCCTGACGTACCGCGGCGTTTTGGCCGTGTCCCATTGCTCCGAGACGACGATGCGCTCCTCGATAAACTGAACCGCACCTCGATCGGCTCTTTTGCCGCGCTCGGTGTGAAAATAGACATCCCCCTGCTCGGACTCCCAGCTTATGCCCAAATAGACGAGCGTATGAATCTGGCCAAACCAGGCGTCGACAAGCTCGCTGGTCAACTGGTGAATGCTATCGTAATGGACGTCGCTCACGCTGATTTTGTTGCTGGCAATCAACAGTCCCTCATAGCTTTGCTTCAGTTCCCCGACGAGCGACAATTGCTGGTTCATCCATTCGGAATGCGCGAGCTGCTGGGTCAGCCTCGATTCGAGCGTGCTCACCGATGACAATGTCTCCGTCATCAAATAGTGATGGTCCCGATTGTTTAAGTATGCAAGAACACTCATGTAAGCTATGGCGACCGCCAGTCCCCCTTTAACATAAAGCGGCATCTCGGGCAGCGCGAGCAAAGACGCGGCTATGACCAGCAGAATGACCTGCACCATCCCCGTATGCTGCCGCGTGATCCTCTGCCAGTCCAGCAAAAGCTGCGACTCCACGTGTGCGCCTTCGCTCTCCGTCTTTTGGCGCAAGCGTCTGTGCGTCTGCAGCAAAAAGACAAGCGAGATGATCCCTGCGAGATACGTCCCTGTACAGACCGGCACCCCCAGCCCGTGGCCCCACCAGGCAAAAGACAGCACGAGCAAGCTGCCGATCCCCCAGGCCACCAGCCCGATGCCGTGCAGCAAAGACAGGTCAAACCCTCTCTGCGCTTGCCGTTGCAAGCCGTAGGATAAGCGAATCAAGTACACACCTGCACCTATTCCTGACAAGTAGAGTGCTATTTTCCAGATCATCTGCTCACCTTTACAAGTTCGTCCTGGCCTTCCTGCCCTATACGTTCCCGTTTCCTCCCATTCTCAAACCTGTGTCACAACTGGCGTAGAGAAAATACGCCTCGGGCGAAACCGGCCTTTGTCCGAGGAAATATAGGCACTGTCCCAGGAAGCCTCGCATATGCTGAAATGAGGTGATATGCCGATGATGAATTTTCGCTGGAAGTATAACCCTACCTACCTGCGAATCAAATACGGGTGCAAACAAGTGCTGATCCCTTTGATGATTTTTCAGTTCATCCGCACCGTCCTGTTTCCCACCTCGTTTGACGTGATTCTGCTCGGTCTGCTTGCCGTGCTGTACGTCGCCATCGTCCTGGAGTGGCTGTAAATGCAAAAAGCAACGCCCCACCTTGTGAGACGTTGCTCGTTAAAAGGCTTGCTGGACCCAGCGATGCAGACGCATCAGGCGGTCCATATCTTTTTCCAGGCGCTTCACCGCGTACAGCTCGCTCCACTCCCTGCGGTTGTGGTAGTAGATGTCGATGTCTCTCATGATCCGTTCCGGGTACGAGAGAAACGATGCCAACAGCTCGATTTCTTCCGGCCGCAACGGGAAGATGGCAGCGTAGCGATGATAAAGCTGGGAGGCGCCTGCTTCATCTCCCGCCAGTTGAAAATACGTCCGGTAAAACAGTGTGAGGTCGCGCACAGGCGTATCGAAGCTGGCCCGGTCAAAATTGAGCAGCTTTCCTTTGCCAAAGCGATCCGGCACGATATGCGCCGGATGCGGATAGCCGTGAATGAGCGACAAGCGAAAATGCGCATGCGTCTCGTGCCGCTCCTTCCAGTCCGTCAACAGCTCGGTCGCCGTCTGGCTCATCTCCGTAATAAACCCTTTGTTGGCCAAAAACACCAGGTCAAACGGCGACTGGTACTTCCGCCCTCCCGCTACCTCCGCCGCTTTTTCCATCTGGTTTTGCCAATACTGCCAACGGTTTAATAGCGAGTCGATCAGCGGCTCCACCTGCCGCGGGTCGTCAAAGCGGTAATTTTGCGTCAGATGGTGCAACTCCGCGAGCCGCTCGATCGCCGGGGTAGCCCAGGCCAGCGGCTGTTCGGTCCACTCCTCGTTCCCCGGCTGAAAGGGCGTCACGTAGTACAGCGAGTCCCCGAGCGCAACAAACGGATCGTCGAACTTCGTGTACGTGAACGGAACCGCCCCGTCCCAGCCGCGCTGCTGCAACTGGCGCAGCATGTCGCTTACGAAAACCAGCCGCTTGGCAGGCATATTGGACCGTTTGCAGACGTAGGAGCCATAGGGAGTCGCCGCCTTGTACACGTTCGGTTCCTTCAGCGGCTCGATGCTCTGCGCGTACATGTCGTACTCCTGGAACAACGGGTAGATCTCGTCATAGCGGCTCATGTACTCCCTCCCTCCTCGATTGCTCTGCCCGGTAGGCAATGTGCTGCAGCAGTTGGTCGACGGACTCCTGGATGCGCAGAGCCTGTTCAATCGCTTTGACAGAAGCCTCTTCCTTGCCTGCAACCCGCTTCGTATAAGCTTCGATGCTTCTGTACACCTCGCGCGGACGAGCCATGAAGGCGAGCAGCAAAATATAGTCTCCGTAACTGAGCGGCTTGACCTCCTCGTATCCGTCCAAAAAGGCGTCAATCTGGCCGATGTCTTTGTGCGTCAAGTAATGATCCCGCAAAAAGCTTGCCACATCGCGCTGCTGCACGGACAAAGCTGGCCGAAAAAAGCCCCGCAAGTACAGCTCGCCCTTCACCATGCCCCAATTGTCCCGCTGCAACTCCCGGTGCGACACGCTGACCGTATCCGGCGCTACGCTTTCATGCGAAAGCATGGCCGAGGAACGCTCCATGCGCTGCAGCATCGGCTGCATCAGCTCGGCTACCCACCTTTTTTCTCCCGGCTCGCGTCCGTGCTTGCTGCGGAACGCTTCGGCGAAAGCCTTGGTCCGCGTCCACTTTGCGTCGGCGGCGATCTGCTCCTGCTTCAAGTAATCCGCGCCGGAGAGAAGCGGACTCTCCTGCTGGGACAGATGCATCATCCCGATGACTCTGCCGCAGCTTCGGGCAAGTTCGGCGCGAGGCTCGCAGGCTTCGATGTGCCTGACGTGATCGGTCATCGTTACACCGCGCTTGCCCACAACCAGAAACGGCTTGGTGTCTCGCGTCCGTATAAACCTTTCCACTGCGCGAAACCCCTGACGAGCCAATCGCTCGCGCCAGGCAAACGACCAGCGCATCACATCCACACGCGGCCAGACGTGGAGTTCCTTGGGGCCCCGGTTAGTCTCCAGTAAATAGCAGTCATCGAGCGGCGTGATGCGGATCACGCGCGCTCGATAATGCTGGCACACTTCGGAGAGATCGATCTTATCCACGGTCCCCCACTCCTTTATTGTGGGATGTACAAAATTTGTCCCGCGACAACCTGCTCGGAAGCCAGCCTGTTCACTTCGACGATTTTGGAAACGGGCAGTTGGTATCTCTGGGAAATATGCTCCAGCGTTTCGTCGCGCTGGATGATGCACATTTTCAACTGGCTCGTGCTCTCCTCCTTGCGCCGCACAAAGGAAGTGAGATTTTGCATCGCCTCCACGGTCGCCGGGCTGGTGCTGACGGACGCGCTTTGCCGGGAGGAACTGGACGAGGATTCCGCCTCGATCGCCTGCGCTTCCTGCTTGGCGCGCGTAGCCTGCGAGAAAATCGACGTAATGTTGACGTTGCTCTGCTCTTCGCGGGATGCCTTGCCCGAGATGGCTACCTTGAGCTCTGTCTCCTCCACCGCTTCCGGCTGCGCGACTACCGGCTCTGCCGCTTCTTCCTCGCCGTCCGCATGCACTTCCTGCACCTGCTCCGCTTCGTAGAGAGACTCGGACTCGGCTGGATCGGTAGCGACCTGAGCGTAATCCACATCGTCCTGCTCGTGAATCGCCAAAATCGGCTCTTCTTTTTCCGGCTGCCTTTTGACAGGCTCTGTCGTCTGAATATCGCGATAGGCAAGCGCATCGTACGCCGGGGAATCATACTGGGCCTCTGCCTGCGCATCTGAGCCGTAGGCGGCCGGATTTGCGATCCAAGGCTGCTGCGATTCGCTCCTGGACACCTCCTGCACCTCGCCGTACTGCTCCTGCACTTCCCCGTATTGCTGCTGGTACTCCTCCTGCTGGTTGTAGGCGATCGCAGGGGCGTCGAACACGGAAGGCGATTCAGCCGAATCATAGGACGCCGGCAATGCTTCCCGCTCCAGCTCCTCCTCCAAAGCGCTCAGCTTTTCCTCGATTTCGTCCAGGGAAGAAGGCGCAGCGTGCGCTTGCAGCGTCTCGTCCGCTACACGGGCATACTCCCAGGCCTGTGCCCCCTCCGCTGACTCCTGGTTGGCGGAAGCCGGCTGTGTCTGACTGTCGCCGAGCAGTATCCCCATGATCTTCAGGTCGGCGTCAATCAACATTTGATGCGGGGATTCCAGCTTGTAGTCAAAGCTGTCCACGATGGCATAAATGTCGCCGATTTCCGCGATCCGGTCCAACGGAATGGTGATGTTCAACGGTATGCGATGGCCGATCTGTTCCTCCCAGCCGTATTGCGCCTCCTCCGACACTTCCTGGCGAAATGGCGGAAAAGTGAAGGCCTCAACCAGCGTTTCCGTCCCGCCGCTGTTCGCTTCTGTGGCTTCCCTGATCGGCTCGTATTTTCCTACCAATTGCAAGCAGCCCGTGATGGAGACGTAGGAGTCGTTTTCCAGAACCTCTACATCGGGTACCAATTCCAGCTCTTGCAATTCGCCGATTCCGGCTCTATCGGATGAGAGGAAAATGGTCTCCTTGATGGCAAACGAAAGCAGCCCATCCTGTAACGCCATTCGTGCTCCTCCTTTTTCGAAAACTTGGCTTCGCCAAGCTTTTTTTGGGCGACGCCTTGTTGCGCCAAGGTCGATACTCAAGGCAACCCGCCTTTTCTCGACCAAGTGCAGGACATTTCCCTATACTATATGGACAGGACGAGCCGTTTAGCACCGAAAAAAGGAAAAACCGGGGTTATCTCCCCGGTTGCACAGATGCGATCAATTCCGAAACGGCTTTTTTTCCTTGCGCGATACAATCAGGCACGCCCACTCCGTCGTAGGAGGCGCCTGCCACCAGTACCCCCGGCAAATTCGTTTGCAACTTCTGCTTCACATCTTTCACCCACGCCTGATGGCCGACTACGTACGGAATCGCATTTTGCAGGCGCGTCACGCTGTAAAACTCGGGCTGCTGGCGAATCGTCATGATCTTGCGCAAATCGCGCAGCACGACCTCCAAAATCTCCTCGTCGCTCATCTGCATGAACGATTGCTCTGTCGCTCTTCCGACAAAGCTGCGCAAGAGCGCTTTGTTTGGCGGCGCCATGTGCGGCCATTTGCGATGCGCCCACGTGCACGCCGTGATCGTCGCGCCCGAGTGCCGCGGCACGATGAAGCCTGTCCCTTCCATCCCCAGCTCGATCCCGCTCTCCGGAAATGCCATCGCAATCGTCGCCACCATGTGCGGCTTGGCGGTCGGCAGAGCAGGCACGCTGGCGTACGGCCTGAGCAGAGGCTCCGAAACCGCGTGCGGCACGGTGAACAAGACAGCGTCCGTCTCGATCACCTGGCCGTTTTTCAAAACGAGGGTGTACTTGCCGTTCGGCTGCTTTTCCAGCTTGGCTATCCCGCTGTTTTTTTGCAACACTTCACTAGGCAAGCTTTTTTCGATGCCTTCCACGAGTGACTGCAATCCGTTCGCGAGCGTCAGGAAAATGCCTTTTGGCTTGCCCTGCGCCTTCGCCTGCGGGCGGGAATGCTTCATCGCCAAAATCAGGCTGCGATGCTGCTTTTCCATTTGCGCGAACTGCGGGAAGCTCGCGAGCAAGCTGAGGTTGTCGAGATCGCCGGAGTAGACGCCGGACAAAAGCGGCTGAATCAGGTTGTCAATGACCTCGTCACCGAGCCTGCGCCGAAAAAACTCCCCTACGGAAATGTCTTCGTTGCCTTTGGAAGCGGGCAAAATCAGATCAAGCGCTGCGCGAATTTTGCCCGGCCAGGAGATCAGGTCGGTCGTCACAAAAGGCATCAGCCTGGTCGGCACGCCCATCACGGCCCCTTCCGGAATCGCCATCAGCCGATCCTTGTGCCAGATGTACGCCTGCCCCGTACTGTTGCGAACCAGCTCATCGGCAAGCCCGAGGTCAGCCGCCAGCTCGCCTGCGCTTGTTTTCCGCTCCAAAAAGGAATCCGGGCCCAGCTCGATGACGAACCCTTCGTGCCGCCACGTCTTGATTTTGCCGCCAAGACGGTCCTGTTCCTCGATCAGTTGAAAGCGGATCGGCAGGCGCTTCGCCTCGATCTCCCTTTGCAAGTAAAAAGCAGCGGTCAATCCAGTGATGCCGCCGCCCACAATCGTGACATGACAAGCTTTCTCGTTCATGTGCTTCATCCCCTAGTTCGCCAGCTTTTTCCCGACGGCATCAGCCAGACAGGAGATAAACGCAGGTCTGGCGTTAGGCATCGGCGGACGATGGTAATGAACACCCAGCTCTTCCGTTACTGCCTTGCACTCCATATCGTTGTCGTACAAAACTTCCAGATGCTCCGCTACGAAGCCGACCGGGCAGTAGACAAAGGAGCGGTAGCCATGCGCCTCGTACAGCTCTCGCGTCAAATCCTGGACGTCCGGGCCGAGCCACGGCTCCGGCGTATTGCCGGCGCTCTGCCAGCCGATGGCGTACCGGGCAATCCCTGCCTGCTCGGCGATCAGCTTGGCGGTATCCTCCAGTTGCTGCGGATACGGGTCCCCGGATTTCAAGATTTTTTCCGGCAGGCTGTGCGCGGAGAAGATGACTACGGCCTGTTCGCGTTCTTCGGCTGGCATCGAGGCAAACGTGTCCTCGATCGCTTTTGCCCAGTACTCAATGAAGCCCGGCTCCCTGTACCAACTGTCGATGCTCTTGATTGTCGGTCCGCCGATCGCTTGCGAATGCTCGCAAGCTCTGCCGTTGTATTCTTTGACGCTGTAGCTGGAGTAATGCGGAGCGAGCACCAGGCTGATCGCCTCGGTAATCCCGTCGCGCTTCATTTGCTCCACCGCATCCTCCACGAACGGCGCAATATGCTTCAGCCCCAGGTAGCCGACAAACTCCCGGTCCGGGTAGCGCTCGTTCATTTCCCGCTCCAGCGCGCGCACCTGCTCGTCCGTGATGTCCGCAAACCGATTCAGGCCGTCTACCGCCTCATAGCGCGCCCGCAGGTCGTCAAGCAGCTCCTGCGGCGGCTTGCGGCCACGGCGAATGTGCGTGTAGTACGGCTCAATTTCTTCTGGACTGCGCGGCGTTCCATACGCCATCAGCAAAAGCCCTGTTTTTGGCTTTGACATCTCATACCCCTCCTGGTCACACGTCCCTTTTGTAGCTATGGATGAATGCGGTCAGTTTTTGCAACGTTTCTACTTTGGCGTCAGGGAATACACCGTGCCCCAGATTGAAAATGAATCCCGGCTGCTTCGTGCCTTCGTCGAGAATTTCTTTTGCTTTGGCTTCGAGCTTCTCCCACGGAGCAAGCAACAGCGTCGGGTCGAGGTTGCCCTGCAACGTCTTGGTCACGCCCATGTTGCGCGCAGTCGTAATCGAGGTGCGCCAGTCCAGACCGACAACATCGACAGGCAAGCGGTTCCAATCCAGCAAAAGATGGCCTGCCCCGATTCCGAAGTAGATCGTCGGCACTCCGGTTTCTTTCAGCGCCTGGAAAATTCGCGTCATCACAGGCGTTATGTACTCGCGGTAATCTTCGTCGTTCAATGCGCCTACCCAGGAGTCAAACACCTGTACCGCTTGGGCGCCGGCCTTGATCTGTGCCTTCAGATAGGTGATCGTCATGTCGCCGAGCTTTTCCATCAATGCCTGCCACGCAGCAGGTTCGGTGTACATGAACGCCTTTGTCTTGTGGTAATACTTGGAAGGACCGCCCTCGATCATGTAGCTGGCGAGCGTGAATGGCGCTCCCGCAAAGCCGATCAGCGGAACAGACAACTGCTCGCGCAACAGCTTGATCGATTCCAAAATATACGGCACGTGCGTTTCCGGCTCCAGATCGAGCAGACGCTCTACATCCGCCAACGATTCAATCGGATTGCCGATCACAGGCCCAATTCCCGACTCGATGTTCACGTCGACTCCAATCGGCTTTAGCGGCGTCATGATGTCGGCAAACAAAATCGCAGCATCCACGCCCAACTGCTCGACAGGCAGACGGGTCACTTCGGCGCATACTTCCGGTATGTAGTTCATCTCAAAAAAGCTATACTTCGCGCGGATGGCGCGGTATTCGGGCTGATAGCGTCCGGCTTGGCGCATGTACCAGACAGGGACACGCTCTGTCGCCTCTTTGCGGCATGCTTTCAAAAACGTATCGTTAAATGGTTTGGAAGTCATGAATAAACCTCTCTTTGCACAATAATCTATCCCACCAATATGATACCACTGGGCATTCGACAAGTAATGGCTCTTTTGTGTCAAAATCTTTTCGTTTCGCGCGTTTCCAATCCTATCCATCATTGTTGCCAAACTTCTTCTATTGAATGCGGATATCTCCCGTAGAAGTCTTCACGGACAGCTTTGGACCGCCAGTCCCTACGGAAGCCTTGATGTTTTGCTCTTCTCTTTTCGCATAGGAAAGGGTGGCCCATTTGACCTCGATGTCGCCCACGTCGGATGCCAGCTCCAACTGCGCTGCTTCCGGCTGCTTTTCCACCGCAATCCGCACATCGCCCGTATCCGTGCGCACGGTTACATCGCGCGTCAACTCGGGCAAGACGAGTTTGTCGATTTCGCCCGTGGAGCTGTCGATGTTCAGGCTGGCGCGAATACCGGCCAGCTTCAGATCGCCCGTATCTGTCCGCACGTCCAGGCGCTCTCCGGCATACCCGGTCAAATCGACATCACCTGTGCTGGACGACACTTCCCCCGTTTTCGCCGTGAGCGCTCCGCTTTTGATATCCCCCGTAGCCGTTTCCAGCCGGATGCTCTCGTACTCTTTTTCCGGCAGCATGATTTCCAGCTTCAACTCCCCGCTACCTGGATAAAACAGGCTGACGTGCAGCTTTTCCTGCACCTGGACGCGCAAGGTTCCGTCTTCCGTGACCTCGCTCGTCCATTGCAGCCGTTCCTTTTGCTGCTCCGAGATTTCCCCTGTCAGACGCACGGTCGCTTGTGCCGCTTTCGTAGGCGTGATGACGAGATCCGCTGTTCCCGTCTCTACGGCCACCGCCTTGAACGGCTGCTCGATGATGCGCTGCTCCTCTATTTTCTTTAAGGAAAACGCGAAGTGCTCCTGCTTGGCAAACAGCCAGACGAGCCCGCACACTCCCACGACAAACAGCAGCAAGCTTATGCCGAACAGCTTTTTTCCCCAATTCTTCATCTTATTTCCCCCTAATCATCTGCACGTTAAACTGCAGATACTTCAGGAACAGACGGTACAGCCACTTCGTCAGCCGCAGCAAGCCTACCGCCAGCATTCCCCCCAGCCCAAGCGAAACGAGACTTCCGAACAAAAGCAAAAGCCGTTCCTGAGACGGCGCGGGAAACCCGTATTCCATCAAAATGCCGAGCGGCGCCACCAAAAGCGACAAGGAGACGGCGTAGCAGGCGATCAGCACGCCGATCAGCGCGAAAAACGGCCCCAGGACGAACACGAGGTTGAAAAAGCCCAAACTGATCGTGGCAATGATCGCTCTGGACATGTTGCCCACGGACGCATTGGACTGCGCCTGATCGATCCGGTAGCCCGCAAGCAGCTCTCTCGCCAGCGCTTTGGGGCTGCCCAGGCTGTCGGCAATTTCGTGTTCGCTTTTCCCCTGCTTGATCCCGATCAAAAAATGTTCAGTATAATCAGCGAGAATGTCCAGACGCTCCTTGTCCGGCAAATCGCCAAGCAATGCCCCCAACTCGTCCATAAACTCACGCCTTGTCATAGCCCAGTCCCTCCTCTATCATTTCGTTGACGCCGCGATTGAATATTCGCCATTCCAGCACGAGATCGTTCATGTACTGTCTCCCCCGCTCCGTTAGCTGATAATATTTTCGCGGCGGCCCTTCTTGCGACTCTGCCAAATAGGTTATGAAAAAGCCTTCCTGGGTCAAGCGCCGCAGCAAAGGATACACCGTCCCTTCGGCGATATGAAACCGCTCCGAGATGCTCGCAACCAGTTCGTAGCCGTATCTGTCCTGCTTCGCTGTCAAAACGAGAACACACAGCTCCAGGACCCCTTTTTTAAACTGTACGTTCAATGCACATCACCCATGTCAAAGCTTACCAAAGAGGTACTGTATATTGCAAGGTACTTTATGATATAAGAGGACAGGGAGCCGGCTTTTCTCCCTGTCCTCTCTCACACGCATGTTTTCCCTGCCAGCTTATTTTACTTCGACGATGCGGCCTTCTACTTTCGGATTGACCACTTTGCGCTTCATCAGACCTTCTTCCACGATGCTGTACATGGACAAGCCTGTGTTGAAGAACGGCTTTTTGAACGATTCATAGCCGTCTCCACCTGCTGCCAAAAAGTCGATGGTCGCGACTTTGTACGTTTTGGTCAGATCAAGCGGCTTGTCGCCAACCTTCACTTCCAGAACACGCTCGCCTGCAGGCTTGGTCGGGTTGTACGTAAAGCTCATGCCGCTGATTTGCGGGAAGCGTCCTGCGCCTGTTCCCACCTGGCTCACGCCGTTCTCCAGCGCTTGCTTCAGCTCTGCCCCTGTCACTTCCACGATCGCCAGCGTGTTGTTTTCGAACGGAAGCAGCGTGTACAAGTCTTTTTTCGTGATGTCGCCTGCCGCAAGCTGCGTGCGGATACCGCCGCCATTTGCCAGCGCTACATCCGCTTCGTATCCTTTGATGGATTGCGTGCGCTCGAGCATGATGTCGGTAATCAGGTTGCCGACGTTCGTTTCCTTCGCCCGGACAAGCGTGCGGTCGCCATCGAGCGGAACCTCGGATTTCGCAATCACCACATTCATGACGGTATCAATTTTTTTCACAATTTCCTGAACCATTTTGTCAATTTCCGGGTCTGCCACGACGGATTCATCGTATTCTTTCAGACCGCCGCTGAACGCTACCAGCTCTTTGCCCAAATAGTACAGGTCAGCGCGTCCGAGCGATTTGCCGTACTCCCAGTCTTGGACGATGTAGGTGCCGTTTACCAGCTCAGGCGTTGTCAGCGGAGTATGGGAGTGGCCGCCGACGATCAGGTCGATGCCAGGCACGTTTTTCGCGATTTCGCGGTCTACGTCCACCCCGATGTGGGAAACGACGATGACGTGATCTACTTCTTTTTTCAGCTCAGGGACAACGACTTTCGCTACCTCGACCGGATTTTTGAAGGTCAGGCCCTTGACGTTGTCAGGGTGTGTCAGCACAGGCGTGTCTTCCGCGACAAAGCCGACGAACCCGAACTTTTTGCCGCCGATCTCCGCCTTGAAGGTCGGCAACAGCAACTCTTTGCCATCCGCCTTGAACACGTTTGCGGAAATGACCGGATGCTCCAGCATGTCGCGCAGCTTAAGCAGTTGCTCGTAGCCGAAGTCAAACTCGTGGTTGCCCGCAGCCATCACGTTGTAATCGAGGCTGTTCAGGATCGGAACGACAGACTCTCCTTTGAACTGGTTCACGAAAATGGTGCCTTGGAACGTATCACCCGCGTCCAGCAAGAGGAAGTTGTCGTTTTCCGCGCGCCATTCCTTCAGCAAGGTCGCGATTTTGGCAAAGCCGTATTCCTTTTGCGTTTTGTCTTCCTGGATGTGTCCATGCGTATCGTTTGTATGCGCGATCGTGATGTGGGTCGTTGCCGCATCGCCCAACGCCTGGAAAAATTCGCCGCGCGTCACGGTCGCTTTATTGTCGAGCGCGATTTTGTAGCCGAGCTTTTCGGCCACTTGCGCCAGCTTCGCGGAGGTCAGCACTTGACCCGGATTTTTGAAGTCGTCCTGGCTTACCGCGCCCTGTCCTTTTGCCCAGTCCAGATAAGGAGTCGCCCAGTGCGCGCCTTTTGCTGCTGCCCCGATTTGTGCGCCTTTGAGCTTGGAGAAAACAACCGCTGCCTCCGCAAGCGTAACAGCGCGATCCAGAGCCAAATCGCCATTTTGTCCGGCGGTGACGATCGCTTTTTTCACCATCCAGTCCACGTGCTTGACCGGATGCAGCGGAGCCGCGAGTGCAGAGGTAGACAAGAGCGATGCAAATACGACAGATGCAAACGCTGTCATCATAATTCGACGTGCTTTTTTCATTCTCTAATTCCCCTCTCGTATATGGAAAAATAGATAGGATATCTCTTTTATTATAGCAAAATTTGCTAGGACAATGGTGCGCTTTTCCTGTTGTTTTCGACAAAGCCGCCGATCGCTTCGGCAAGCTGTTCCGGCGCTTCGAGCATTCCCATGTGCCCTGCATCCGGCAAAAGCGCTTCGACAACGTTGCTTTTTTGTACCGTAAACGTTTTGGCTACCGGAATGATCTGGTCCTCTGCGCCTGCGACCAACAGCACTGGGAGCGTCGTTTCCCGCAGGACGTGATTGCGGTCTTTTCGATCACGCATGGCATACAACGTCTGAATCGCCCCGATCGGGCTGGTCGCGACGCCTATTTCTTTGGCAGCCTGGACTTCCGCTGTCATCGACGCGACATGCTGCGGGGCAAACAGTTTGGGGACGAGCGCCTTGATAAACGGCTCCATGCCGTGTTCGCGAATGCTGTCGGCTCCTTTGTTGCGATTGGCCTTGGCCGCCTCGTCGTCGGGATATGGCGTGGAATGAACCAGTCCGAAGCTGAGCAGCTTGTCCGCGTAGTTTTCGGCAAAAGCGAGCGTAATGTAGCCGCCGAGCGAGTGCCCGAACAGGTGGAACTTGTCCAGACCCGCTGCCGCTGCAAAAAGCGCAATGTCTTCGGCGAACCGTTCCATCGAATACGCTTCATCCGGCGCGGAGCTATGTCCGTGGCCGCGCAAATCGACGGCGATCACGCGATGCGAGCGGGCCAACAGCGGCACCAGCTTGTCCCAATAATGCAGGCTGCCGCAGAAGCCGTGCAGCAAGATGAGCGGCTCTCCTGCTCCTTCCTCCACATACGCGAGCTGGACGCCGTTTGTCAGTTGTGCTTCTTTTTTCATCTGAATCTGCTCCTTTCTGCTTTCGTTTCCGTCTTTTTTGCTTGCCAGCAGATTTTGCTGTCTGTATGATTGGAAAAAATGCCCACAACCGAATTTGGTAAAGAGAGGTGCTTGACTCGTTGATTCAGACAATAGCAGATTCCGTCGCCGGCCCAGATGGACAGAGCATTCCTTATACCTTGATCCAGGCGGGCGAGTCACCGTCCCGCGCACTTTGCTTTTTCTTTCCCGGCGCCAGCTATTCCTTCGACAAACCGTATTTGTACTATTCGACGATGCTTTTTTTGCGCAAGCAGGTAGATATCGTCCACGTACACTATTCGTTCGGACAAGACAACGCGGCCTTTTGGAACAGTCCATTCGCCGAAAAAAGCGCGTGGCTGCAAGCAGACGCAAAGCGGCTTGTCTCTCATGTGCTCGGCAAGCGGGCGTACGAACAAATTTTTTTCCTCGGAAAGTCTATCGGGACGATTCCGATTGCGTGCGGCCTGCTCCATGCCTCTGCGTTTTCCCGCACGTCAGCCGTTCTGTTGACGCCCTTGCTGACAGAGGAATCGCTCGTAGCCGATCTGCTCTCTGTCAAGCAGCAAGTACTGCTTGTCTCCGGCACGCAAGACCCTTACTACCAGCCAACTGCGCTTGAAAAAATAGCCTCCTCCAGGCCAAACGTTCGTCTTTATCTGCCTGACGGGGCCAAGCATTCCTTGGACGTGGGACTTGATGTTTCCCGTTCTCTGGCCGTATTGCAGTCGGTCATGGACGAACTGGACAGCTTTGTAGAACGGGAGCTGGACGCCCACGCCGGAAGCTGACAGCGACCACCTGGCAGAGCGCGGTTCAGGCAAAATGCTTGGAAACTCGCTTCAACGCTTTTTTCAGGTGCTTGCGGCGGCAGAGCAGCACTTTTTGGATGAACTTTTTTTCTGCTTTGGTCAGCAACCCTTTCGGTACTCTTCTGATTGCTTTTTTCAGCTTTCCTTTAGGCATCGCCTGAATCTTTTTCACCATTTTCCCCAGTTGCTTGCGGTTGTCGCGCGTAAACCGCTTCAAGCCTCTCGGAATGCGCTGCTTTTTCTTGTCGCCGGAATGCAGGCAAAACTTGT
Organism: Brevibacillus sp. NSP2.1; assembly: GCF_000470975.2. NCBI lineage: Bacteria > Bacillati > Bacillota > Bacilli > Caryophanales > Paenibacillaceae > Brevibacillus > Brevibacillus sp. NSP2.1. Next base: position 3,854,868 of record NZ_CP048274.1, read on the forward strand.
AGGCTTTTTTGCAGGAAAACTTCTTCTTGGCCCGCCGGAGATTCCATTTAGTAGGATTACCAAACAAGGAAATCCCATGATCGATTCCGTACCACTTGTACTTCTTCCCCGACTTTTTCTTGTGGAGAATCAGGTTGTGGTCGGATCGGTCCGGATTGAGAATCCAGGCGTCAAAAGCGACCAGGCGGGCCAGCTTTTTGGCCTGCTTGACGTACTTGTGCGGCTTTTTCAGCAGCTTCTTTTTCGCCTTTTTCCACGGAATGACCTGGCCGCCCTTGACCTGCATCGAAATGAGGCCGCGCCTGATCCGGCCGCGCGGTCCGCGCACATGGGCCTGAATGACTCGCGCCACAGGCAAGCCGAGACTTTTCGCCAGGTGGGCGGCAATGTACTCGTTGGCAACGAGAAGGCGGTAATTTCTGCGAGGATACCGATGAACGGTCGACTTGAAAAAGCCTTTTCGCCCCTTGCGATTTTTCACCTTCCAGATCAGTCGGCCATACTTTTTACGCAGGCGCTTTCGATAGCGCCACTTCAGTCTCACCACTCGTACACCTCGTCCCTGCATTTTTTACATCATACGGACTTGGGTTCTGAATGGTGAAACCAAAAAGAACAAGACCTTTGGCCAAAAGGAAAAACAGGTGTTGATCCCTCATCTTTTAGCGGAGGGGAAGGAACCGTCGCTACTGTATTCTCAGACGCCCTGCCAATTCCTGCTAGATGACGGGTTTCTTTACAGAAAAAAACACCTCCTGCCTTCCGACAGGAGGTGCTTGCTTATGTTTTTCGTACACGCTTTACGCTTCCAACGTTTTTTGCATAGCGCGGTAGCTCGCTTCGATCGTGCGTTCGATATCTTCCTCGGTATGCGCCAGCGAAACGAACATTCCCTCGAACTGGGACGGCGGGATCATGACGCCTTCGTCCAGCAAGTGGCTGAAGTAGGCGGAAAAGCGCTCCAGATCGGCCGTTTTCGCCGTTTCGTAGTTGATGACAGGCGTGTCGGTGAAGAACAGGCACAGCATGGAGCCTACCCGGTTGAGCGTGTGCGGGATCCCCAGCTTGCGCGCATTTTCTGCGAGTCCTTCGCCGAGACGCGCCGACAATTTTTCCAGATACTCATACGCACCCGGCCTGCTCAGCTCTTGCAGCGTGGTCAAGCCTGCCGCCATCGCCAGCGGGTTGCCGGAAAGAGTTCCCGCCTGGTAGATCGGTCCTGCCGGAGCAATCTGCTGCATGATCTCCCGCTTACCGCCGTAGGCCCCGACCGGAAGACCGCCGCCGATGACTTTGCCCATCGTCGTCAGGTCAGGCGTGATGCCGTACAACTGCTGGGCGCCGCCAAGCGCTACGCGGAAGCCCGTCATGACTTCATCGAAAATGAGCAGCGTGCCGTATTTCGCGGTAATTTCGCGCAGCCCTTCCAAAAAGCCGGGCTGTGGCGGAACGACACCCATGTTGCCGCCAATTGGCTCAACGATGACAGCCGCCAGGTCGTCGCCGAACGTTTCGAAGGCGAGCTTCACGCTGTCCAGGTCGTTGTACGGCACCGTGATCGTATTCAACGCCGTTCCTTCTGGCACGCCCGGGCTGTCCGGCAGACCGAGCGTCGCGACACCGGAGCCTGCTTTAATCAGCAAACTGTCCGCATGGCCGTGGTAACAGCCTTCGAACTTCATGATTTTGTTGCGCTTCGTATAGCCGCGCGCGAGGCGCAGGGCGCTCATCGTCGCCTCTGTCCCGGAGTTGACCATGCGCACGACTTCTACGGACGGAACCAGTTCACATACGAGCTTGGCCATCTCGGTTTCGCGCTCTGTCGGAGCACCGAAACTCGTGCCAAGTGCCGCCACTTCCGTAATCGCGGCCAGCACGCGCGGATGCGCATGTCCGAGAATGAGCGGCCCCCAGGAGCCGATGTAATCAATGTAGCTGTTGCCGTCCACATCAAAAATTCGCGAGCCTTCCCCTTTGGCGATGTAGACCGGATTGCCGCCCACGCTCTTGAACGCCCGCACCGGGCTGTTCACTCCGCCTGGTATGTAATGCTGTGCTTCTGCAAACAACTGCGTCGATTTTTCTCTTGTCATCTCGTCCTCACCTCGCCAGCCATTTTGCTACATCTTTGGCGTGGTACGTAATAATCAGGTCCGCACCAGCCCGTTTGAAGCTCACCAACGTTTCCATTACGATCCGCTCTTCGTCGATCCAGCCGTTTTGCGCAGCGGCTTTGACCATGGAATACTCGGCGCTCACATTGTAGGCGACGATCGGCAGGTTGAAGTTTTCGCGCAGGCGCAGCACCATGTCCATGAAGGCAAGGCCCGGCTTCACGATCAAAAAGTCTGCCCCTTCCTTCACATCGGAAGCTGCTTCGCGCAGTCCTTCGCGCGCGTTGGCCGCGTCCATCTGGTAGCTCTTGCGATCGCCAAACTGCGGTGTCGAACCAGCTGCATCGCGAAATGGTCCGTAGAAGGAGGACGCGTATTTCACTGCGTACGACATGATCGGAATATGCTGGAAGCCCGCTTCGTCCAAAGCTTCGCGAATGGCGATCACGAAACCGTCCATCATGTTGGATGGAGCGATGATGTCCGCTCCGGCTTTTGCCTGGGAAACGGCCGTCTTGCCCAAAAGCGCAAGCGTCTCGTCATTGACGACTTCGCCCTCGTGAATGACGCCGCAATGTCCGTGATCGGTGTATTCACACAGGCACGTATCGGCAATCACGATCATTTCCGGGTGGGCTTCCTTGATCTGACGGATGGCTTGCTGCGTAATCGCCTCGTCGTTGTACGCTTCCGTTCCGCAGGCGTCCTTGTGCTCCGGTACGCCGAACATCAGAACAGACTGGATTCCCAGCTCCACGATTTCCTTCATTTCTTCCGCCAACATATCCAGAGAGAGCTGGTACACGCCTGGCATGGAAGCAATCTCGTTTTTGATGCCGGTCCCTTCCACTACAAACAGCGGGTAAATCAGGTCTTCCACGCGAACGTGATTTTCCCGTACCAGATTGCGCATTGCCGCGCTTTTGCGCAAGCGGCGATGACGATCAAATGTTAGTGCCATGTCAATTCCCTCCCAGATTCTCTAGTAAAGCTTCTAACAGTCCATCCACGGTGTACTCGCTCGCGACCACGTCGACGGCAAGCCCGTTTTTTCTGGCTGTCTCGGCAGTGATCGGACCGATGCAGGCAATCCGCACCTGATCCAGCCAGCCTGGCGAGGCAAACGGCGCCATCGCCTGGATGAAATGAGTCACGGTAGATGAGCTGGTAAACAAAATGACATCAATCCGGCCTTCTTGCAACTGTTGGGCCGCTTCCGGCGCCCGTGACCCGTCGATGACCGTCTGGTAGGCGTCTACCTCTGTCACGGCAAGCCCCAGCTCTTTCAGCTCTGCCGGCAAAGCCTTGCGGGCGATATCGGCCCGCGGCAGCAGCACGCGCTGCCCCGGCTGAAGCTGCTCGTGCAAGCTCGCAAGCAAGCCCTCCGCTACGTAATCGGACGGGATGACCGCAACCGAAAGCCCGTGCTTGGTCAGCGCTTGCGCGGTCTTGGGACCGACCGCCGCGATCTTCCCGGCAAACGCCGCGAAGCCGACTCCTACCTGCTCCATGCGCTCCAGAAAAAACCGCACGCCATTGACGCTGGTAAAAATCACCCAGTCGTAGCTCGGCAGCTCGGAGATCGCTTCGTCGAGCTTTGTTTTGTCTGCGGGCGGGATCATTTTCAAGAGCGGAAAGGCATACGCCCCTCCGCCCAAACGCTCGATTTTGTCCACGAGCTCCTGCACCTGGCTTTTCGCGCGCGTCACCATGATGCGCTTGCCCGTAAGCGGCCCGCGCGATCCGACGGCTGTCATTGCTCGTTCTCCCGCAGCACCTGTGCGAGCACCTCGCCAGCTCCTTGCGCCAGAAGCGCTTCCGCTACCTGCACGCCGAGCGCCTGCGGATCGCGGCCAGTCGCCGTGTTTTTGAACATTTGTTTTCCGTCCGGCGAGCCGACCATCCCGGTCAAAGTGATTTGCTTATCTTCTCCGACCGTCGCGTAAGCCCCGATCGGAACCTGGCAGCCGCCTTGCAGCTTGTGCAGGAAGCTGCGCTCGGCTGTCACCGCCAGCCGCGTCGGCTCGTCGTCGAGCTGCTTCAACAGGGCCAGCGTCTCTTCGTCATCGGCGCGGCATTCGATGGCGAGCGCTCCCTGGCCGACGGCTGGCAGGCTGATTTCCACAGGCAAAAATTGCGAAATGTTCCCTTCGTAGTTGACGCGCGCAAGTCCCGCTGCCGCCAGGATGATCGCATCGAAGTTGCCTTCTTCCAACTTGCGGATGCGCGTATCAATGTTGCCGCGAAGCGATTCGATCTGAATGTCCGGGCGATGGGCGAGAATTTGCGCACTGCGGCGCAGACTGCTCGTGCCCACGAGCGCTCCTTCTTTCAGTTCATCCAATGTCTTGCCATCCAGGGACAAGAGGACGTCCCGCGGGTCAACCCGCTTCGGAATCGCACCGATCACGAGGCCCTCCGGCAATTCAGCCGGCATGTCCTTCAAGCTGTGCACGGCAAAATCCGTTTCCTTATCGTACAGAGACTGTTCGATTTCTTTGACAAAAAGCCCTTTTCCGCCAACCTTGGACAGCGTCACATCGAGAATGCGGTCGCCCTTCGTCACGATTTCGTACAGCTCAAACTCAGCCTGCGGCGCGAGTTCTTTCAGTTTTTGTACGACCCAATTCGTCTGGGTGAGCGCCAGCTTGCTGCGACGCGTCCCTACTTTCCATTTTCCCATGACAGCCTCCTTGATGAACAGCCACTACCACCAGCTGTGAAATGTAGAAGTCGTAATGCCTAAAAAATTGATGAGCAGAAGCAAAAACGCCAGGACGTTCCACTGGGCGAGCCTGCGCATTTGCAGCGTATCCCGATAGCGTTTGTACAGCCAGAACGAATAGCTGGCCAAGACAAGCATGGAAGTAACTACTTTGGAGTCTAGCAAAAATTTTTCCGGCAACACCATTTTTCCCCAAATAATCCCCAGTACAATCGAAAGAAGCAGCATCGGCACGCCGAGCATGTTCATCCGGTAGGCGTAGCCTTCCAACTGGTCCAGGCTGGGCAGCCTGCGCAGAAGCGGAGTCCAGCGCCGCTCCTTGAGCATCTTATGCTGCAAGAGGTACATCGCGGAAAAGATCATCGACAGCGAAAACGCGCCATAGCTGAACATCGCCAGCGTCACGTGCGTCAAGAGCAGCTCCGAGGTCAAGACGTCAGATACTGCGACGATGGGCGTCTCTGGCAAGAACATCGACATGACCAGGACGACAAACCCGATAATATTTGTAAAAAAAACCAGCAAATCAATGCGAAAAAAATAGTGTAAGGCAAGTGATAGGCTTACCAGCACCCATGAGTAAAAAAAGAGCGTCTCAAACAGCGTAATGACAGGAAAATAAGCTTTCATCACTGTCTGCGACACAAAAAAAGCAGTTTGCAAGGCCCAAACGACAATAAGCAACCCGAAAGCCAAACGATTGACTTTCCGGTTGCTTTGCAAGAAGTCGTTAAAATAGAAGAGAACACTTGCAGCGTAGAGAAAGATCGTCAGGTCGTAGATCCATCTCACCTCGGCCATGCACTCTCTCCCCTCTTTCCCTATCGGTTTCTATCGATGGCAGTATCGTTTTTGCAAAGAAGAGAAGGTCTTTATTTCGGCACACGGGAAGCCAGGACCTGCTCGCGAGCTGCTGGCTGCTTGCTTTTGTCGTCTGCCCAGAGCGCTTCCTGCTCTTTGCGTTCCAAAATTTCTTCGAGGGCAAACATTTTGGTGAAAATGTCCAGCACTTCATCTCCGTATTTGGTAGCTGCCATTTCCTTCAGGCGCACGACCGGATCGTGCATGAGCTGATTGACGATCCCTTTGGTCGTCTTGCGAATAATGTGCATTTCGCGCTCGGTCAAGTTCGGCAGCTTGTTTTCTATCTTGCGCATCGCTTCACCCTGGATGGTGAGCGTTTTTTCACGCAGCGCGGCAATCAGCGGCGCTACGCCCAGCGTCTGGTACCAGGTCGTAAAGGCCACAATCTCCTCTTCGATCATCGCATCCAGCCGCTCCGCTTCCCGCGAGCGCTCTGCGACGTTGCTCGCGACGATTCCTTCCAGATCGTCAATGTCGTACAAAAAGACATTATCCAGATCGTGCAGGTCAGGATTCAGGTCGCGGGGAACCGCGATGTCCACCATGAACAGCGGACGGTGCTTTCTTTGCTTCATGATTGGCGCCAGATCCTTTTTGCCGAGGACGTATCCGGTCGCTCCCGTAGAGCTGATGACGATGTCGGCAGTGAGCAGCGCCTCAGGCAACTGCTCCATCGTACAGGAGTCCCCTTTGAATTTTTCCGCCAAAAGCTGTGCCCGCTCCAGCGTGCGGTTCGCTACCATGACTCGCTCGGAGCCGTTGGCGTGCAAATGCTTGGCTGTCAGCTCGCTCATTTTGCCCGCTCCGACAATCAGGACGGACTTCCCGGCGAAAGAGCCAAAAATCTTTTTCCCCAGCTCCACGGCAGCATAGCTGACCGATACGGCGTTTTGTCCGATCGCCGTCTCCGTATGGGCGCGCTTGGCAAATGTAATGGCTTGCTTGAACAACGTGTTGAACACCGTTCCCGTCGTTTTCAGCTCTTGCGCCATCAGGAATGCGTCGCGCACTTGTCCGAGAATTTGCGTCTCTCCCATCACCATCGAATCGAGACCGGCAGACACTCTGAACAAATGGTCGATTGCCTGTTCATTCTCTTTTATATAAAGGTGATCTTTGAATCGTTCTTTTTCCACACCGAACCATTCCGCCAAAAAGCGGCGCGTATAGTCACGGCCGATATTGGCCTGGTCGCAGACGACATACAGTTCCGTACGGTTACATGTCCCCAGGATGACACATTCCGCAATACTCTTCGTCTGGGAGAGAAGATGAAGAGCGCGTGCAGTCCCATCATCGCTGAATGTAAACTTTTCGCGAACTTCGACAGGTGCCGTTTTGTAGTTTAAGCCCAGCAAAAGAATATCCATAGTGTCCTCCCAGAATGACATACGTGCATACGCCATATGTAAAATGCACTATTATTATAACATTATGTCCCGAATCGGCCACGAGTAATTGTGAAAAGTTTATTAACGGAAACGCGCTTTTCGGCGCTGATAGAGTCGAAAACATAGCTTGAAACGGCGGCAAAAAGCGACAAATGGCGCACGAATCCGCTTGAAATCCCGTTGCGAATCACGTATGATGCTGGTTATACGTCTACAAAAATAAAGTTTCGTAAACAAACCGGGAGGAGAGAAAAGAAGCATTGAAAAAACCATGGATGGCAGATATAACGCTGCTTCTGATCGCTTTGGTCTGGGGAACCACGTTTTTGATCGTGCAGCAGGCAATCGCCTCACTGCCCCCTAACACGTTCAACGCTGTTCGCTTCACGGTGGCCGCCCTGTTTTTGCTCGTCATTTTCCTGATTCGCTCTCGCCACCAGCTCGCAGCATTCCGCGGCCCGATCGTTCGCGCCGGGATCATCCTCGGCTTTTGGCTCTGTCTCGGTTACGCGCTGCAAACGGTCGGCCTTTTGTACACGACGCCTTCCAAAGCCGGATTCATTACGGGCTTGTCTGTCGTACTGGTTCCGCTGTTCGCCTTTTTGCTTTTGCGCGACAGGATCAAGCCTGTGGCGGTGATCGGCGTCATCCTCGCAGCAGCAGGCTTGTATCTTTTGACACAAAATCAGACCTTCTCGTTCAACCTGGGGGACGCGCTCGTGTTCGGCTGTGCGATTTGCTTCGCCATGCAGATCGTCTTTACCGGAAAATACGCGCCGCGCTTCGCGGCATTGCCGCTTGCGATCGTTCAGCTCGGGACGGTTGCGGTCATGAGCTGGCTCTACTCCTTTTTCTTCGAGGACTGGAGCCGGGCGTTTGATCCGGCGATCCTGTTCATCCCGGAAGTAGCGACAGGGTTGATCGTCACCTCGATCTTTGCAACGGCCCTCGCCTTTTTGGCCCAGACGGCTTTGCAAAAGCAAACTAGCTCCACACGCGTGGCGCTCATTTTCGCGCTGGAGCCTGTGTTCGCCGCGTTGACTTCGTACGTCTTTATCCACGAGGTACTGAGCGGCAGACAGTTGATCGGCTGCCTGATGATTTTTACCGGGATGATTTTGGCAGAGCTTCCGATCGGACAGTGGCTTGCGCAAGCGCGCTCGCGCAAAGGCAAGGCAAAGGAAGGCCGCGAGTCGGCCTGACTGATTCGAAACATTGGCTGTGCCAATCCCAAGCCATTGACGCAGCCTTGCACAAAAAAGGTTCCTTCTCCCCCAAGGGAAAGGAACCTTTTTTCGCGAAAACGCTGAAAGCCCCAGCAAGGCAACCGCTTGGTCAGTTGCTCTTTCTGACCTCCTGCAAGATCGCGTCCACAAACAACTGCATGACCTGTCCGCACACTTTTTGCGGCAAGCGCTCCGTGCGCTTGATCCACTGCTTGAGCCGCAGCAGGTGGTAGGCGGCTTGCGGGATTTTGCCGCTCGTTCCGTGGTCGATCAGCGCGACGGCAGACTGGCCGACTTTGGCCCAATGGCGGTATTTTTCAATCCACGGCCGCGCTTCCTTCGCGAGCTTGAGGTTGCTCATCCCGCCGAGCAACTGGTGGGCGGTTTGCTCCATCTCGCGAAACAGCAAGGTCAGCTCGGAGACTGCCTTGTTCCGATCTCCCTGCAAAAACTGGAAGCGAAAAGCAAGAAACGCTTCGAGCAGGCGCGGCGACTCGCCTTCGCACAAAAACGAGCTTTGCACATTGTCGGCAAACGTGAAGAACGCTTCGGCATCGTCCTTGCCCGCCACTTCCTCCACCGCCTGCTTCCAGGCCGCGTCCGGATCGTAGCCTTGCGGATCGCGCAAATAGGCGGCCGTCGTCATCAACGGAATTTTCGAGCATTCAGGCAGCGACATCGCGTTTGCCACGTAGCCTGCGGCGTGCTGCCACAAGTCCGGGTCGCGATGGCGCAATGGGCCGATATGCAGCTCGCTTGCCATCGCCAGGTCGTTGACGGGGTAGTTATCCCAGTAAAACGGCTTGTGCCCCGTATATTCGCCGAAGCGAACCGCATCGCCATCCGTCAGGTACGGCGAGCAGACAAACCGCCCCGTCCAGAACAAGTCAATCTCTTCGGGCAAATGCCGGCCCAGGTGCTGGATGTACGGCTCTTTGCCAATGCCGTTGTACTGGGTCGGGCAGACGACCAGCTTGACTGGCTCTCCCCACTCCTGCATCGACTCCCAGACGCGCCGGGTAGTCTGCACGTGAGCATCTGCCAGGTGGGCAAACTGCGCGACATCCCGTTCATGCAGCAGGTGCATCGGGATGTCGTCGAACAACAAGGAAAAATACCGGACGCCTTTGTCGTACATCGTCCGATATTTTTTCAAAAGCAGCTCCGTGTGGGCCGGACTCGCATATTCCATGCTGAGGCCGGGGCTTAGACAGTACACAAACTGCATGCCCCGTCCCAGGGCGCTTGCGATCAATTCGTCCAGTTGGCGCATCGCCGCTTCCGGATGCGGCTCCATCCATCGCTCCCGCAAATATACATCGTCTTTGGGCGAGTAGAAATACGCATTGTAATCGTGCCGATGCAAAAAATCAATCATGTCCAGCCGCTCTGCATGCGTCCAGGGCGTTCCGTAGAAGCCTTCGATCACACCGCGTACGGCAAAGCAAGCCAGTTTGCTCACAAAAGCTGCCTCCCCTTCCCACTTGCGGATTGGGTCTTTGACGGTATCTGCGTTACTGTTCCCGCTCGCTCGCGGCTGCTGCCGACACAGAAGCGTCAGTCGCCTCCGCTGCTTCCACCTGCGCAGGCTGGTCTTTTTCCCGCAGTCGGCGCAAGATTTCGCCCCACAGCTCATCCTTGCCTTGACCTGTCTCCGAAGAAAACACGATGATCGTATCGTCACCGCGCATGTTCAACGTCTGGCGGATGATCTTCGTATGTTGCAGCCAGCGTCCGCGGGCAATTTTGTCGCCCTTGGTCGCGACGACGACCGTCGGAATGCCGATCTGTTTGCACCATTCGTACATCGCCACGTCGTCCTTGGAAGGAGCGTGGCGAATGTCGACGAGCTGGATGACGAACCGCAGCTCTTTCCGTTTTTTCAGATAGCCCTCGATCATCTTTCCCCATTGTTCCTTGATCGTCTTCGCAACCTTGGCGTAGCCGTAGCCGGGAAAGTCGACGAAGTAGAGCATCTGGTTGACGCGGAAGTAGTTCAGCGTCTGGGTCTTCCCTGGCCGCGAGCTGATGCGCGCGAGCCCTTTGCGGTTCATCATTTTGTTGAGCAGCGAAGACTTGCCCACGTTGGAGCGGCCGACGAGAGCGATCTCGTGCAGGCCGTCCTCCGGGTATTGCTTCGGTCCGACAGCGCTGATGACGAACTCGGCTGAAGTTACTTTCATGATTTTTCACCTGCTGTCGGCTGTCTGGTCAGGGCGTGGCGCAACACTTCATCCAAGTGCTCGACCGGATAGAAGGTCAGTTCTTTTCGCACGCTCTCCGGTATATCTTCAATGTCTTTCTCGTTGTCTTTTGGCAAAATAATCGTCGTCAAGCCAGCGCGATGCGCGGACATGCACTTTTCCTTCAGGCCGCCAATCGGCAAAACTCTTCCGCGCAGGGTGATTTCGCCCGTCATCCCCACTTCTTTTTTCACAGGGATTTGCGCGAGCGCCGATACAAGTGCGGTCGCCATCGTAATTCCTGCGGACGGGCCGTCTTTTGGAATCGCGCCCTCCGGAACGTGGATGTGGATGTCGTTTTTCTCGTGGAAAAGCGGGTCAATCCCCCACTGCTCGGCACGCGAGCGAATGTAGCTGAAGGCCGCCTGCGCGGATTCCTTCATGACATCGCCGAGCTTTCCGGTCAAGGTGAGTTTTCCTTTTCCTGGCAGGATGCTGACCTCTACGTTCAGCGTATCGCCGCCTGCCTGCGTCCAGGCGAGGCCCGTCACCGAGCCGATCTGGTCTTTTTTCTCCGCCAGGCCATAGCGGTAGCGCGGTTTGCCGAGCAGCGTCTCCAGTGTCTTCGCGGTGACGACGACGCGCTTTTTCTCCCCGCTGACGATCAGCTTGGCGGCTTTCCGGCAGACGTTGGCGGCTTCGCGGTTCAGATTGCGCACGCCAGCTTCGCGCGTGTACAGGCGGATGAGCTTGAGCATGGCGTCCTCGTGCACTTGCAGCTTATCCTTGCCAAGCCCGTGTTCTTCCATCTGCTTCGGCAGCAAGTAGCCGCGCATGATGTTGAGCTTCTCCAGCTCGGTGTAGCCGGAGATCGAAATGACCTCCATCCGGTCCAAAAGCGGGCGCGGAATCGTGTCGAGGCTGTTCGCCGTCGTGATGAACATGACATTCGTCAAGTCGTACGTCTCTTCGATATAGTGGTCGCTGAACTTGTCGTTTTGGTTCGGGTCCAGCACTTCCAGGAGCGCCGATGCCGGATCGCCCCGGAAATCGGACGCCAGCTTGTCGATCTCATCCAGCAAAAAGACCGGATTGATCGTGCCCGCCTGCTTCATCCCCTGGATGATGCGGCCTGGCAGCGCGCCCACGTAGGTGCGGCGATGCCCGCGAATCTCGGCTTCGTCACGCACGCCCCCGAGCGAAATGCGCACGAACTTGCGCTCCAGTGCGCGTGCGATCGAGCGCGCGAGGGAAGTTTTCCCGACGCCGGGAGGTCCAACCAGACAGAGAATCGGCCCGCGCATCGAGTTGACGAGCTTTTGCACAGCCAAATATTCCAGCACGCGCTCCTTCGGCTTTTCCAGACCGTAGTGATCCTCGTCGAGCACTTCTTGCGCGTGGTGAATGTCGAGATTGTCCACCGTCGTCTTCGTCCACGGCAGAGCGAGCAGCGTGTCGATGTACGTCCGGATGACCGAGCCTTCCGCAGAAGTGGCTGGCATCTTTTCCAGTCGTTCCAGCTCTTTTTCGATTTTCGCCTTGATTCTTTCGGGAGCGTCGGATTTCTCCAACTGCGCGCGCAGCTCATCCACTTCTCCCTGACGGCCGTCCTTGTCGCCGAGCTCTTTTTGAATGGCTTTCATCTGCTCACGCAAGTAGTATTCCTTTTGCGTGCGCTCCATCTGCTTTTTCACGCGGTTGCCGATCTTGCGCTCCAGCTCCAGCACCTCGCGCTCGTTGTTCAAAATATCCAAAAGAATTTCGAGCCGCTCCTTGATGTTGACCGTCTCCAAAATCTCCTGTTTGTCCTTCATTTTCAGCGGCAGATGGGAAGCAATCACGTCAGCCAGTCGGCCCGGTTCTTCGATGTCTGTTACGGATGTAAGCGTCTCGGGGGAAACTTTTTTCGACAGCTTGATGTATTGCTCGAAGTGGTTGAGCAGCGAACGCATCAGAGCTTCTACTTCATTTTCCTCCGTTTTTTCTTCTTCCAAATATGTAACGGACACAACGAAATAATCTTCCTGTTGAAGATATTCCTCGATCTTGGCCCGTTGCAGTCCCTCGACCAGCACACGGATTGTGCCGTTTGGCAGCTTCAGCATTTGTTTCACACGCGCAACGGTACCGATGCTGTAAATTTGCTCTGCCTCTGGCTCCTCTATATGAACTTCTTCCTGTGTCGCAAGCAAAATCTTGTTATCGTCCACCATGGCTTGCTCCAGTGCGCGGATGGACTTTTCCCGTCCAACGTCCAGGTGGAGTACCATGGTCGGATACACAAGCAATCCTCGCAACGGGAGAAGCGGTAATTCTCGTTTACCGGAACGTTCGCCCAAGCGGATGCACCTCTCCTTGTTGATCTATCCCTTCTTGCCAAGAGCCTGATAACAGACAAAAACGGCTCCCAAAGCCGTTTTTTGCCCACCCGGCATATCCGAATCACCCCAAACGACACGTAGAACAGACAGTCATTCTGACGCGTCCATCCCCAGCATTTGGGGAGCCCGTTACAGGCCGGGTAGGGCCCCGGGCTCTTTGCAAGCAGAAGCTTTTTACCATTGTAGCGCAAACACAATCCGATGTCTAATCCGCGGGCGCTTGCGACTGTTAGAGCGTCATTGGCGAGGAGGCCAAATCCTCCGCCGGAATCTGCAAGGTAAATCCAGGCGCTTCCTCATCCTGCACAGCGACCTTCGGCACAGCCAGTTCCATGACTTGCGAGACGGTCGAAACCGGAATCACCTCGATGCCCTTCATGTCAGCGAAAATGCTCTGCCAGTTTTCTTCGGGAATCAGCACGCGCGTCGCTCCCGCCTGCCGGGCCGCCTCGACCTTGGCGACCACGCCGCCCACCGGCTTCACCTTGCCGTGAATGCTCACTTCGCCCGTCATGGCGAGCAGGTTGTCTACCGGCACTTCCATAATCGCCGAATAGATGGCGACCGCAATCGCGATCCCTGCGGAAGGTCCGTCGACAGGGACTCCGCCCGGGAAGTTGACATGCAGATCGTAATCGTACGGACGAACTCCCATCCGGTTCAACACGGTCAGGACGTTTTCGATCGACCCTTTGGCCATGGACTTCCGGCGAATCGTGCGGCTGCGGCTGCCCATTTCCTCTTCCTCGGCCATGCCCGTCATCGTCATTCGCCCCTGACCAGGCACGGCGGTTGGCGTAGCCGTCACTTCCAGCTCCATGACGCTGCCCATGTTCGGCCCGTAAACGGCAAGCCCGTTCACCAGCCCCACCTGTGGCGTATCGTGCACCTGCTTTTCGGGGCGCGGCGATTTTTGGCTGCTGTGTACGACCCACTCCACATCTTGCGCGATGATCGTATTGCGTTCCTCGGTTAGCGCAATCCCTGCAGCGATTTGCAGCGTGTTGATCGCTTCGCGGCCATTGGTGGCGTAACGCTCGATGACTGCCACTGCACTGTCCTCGATGGTCATCTGCATCTTGGGAACGGCTGTGCGCACGATGCTGCCGATTTCCGCGCCTTTCAACGGCCGGAAGAAAATCTCCAGACAACGAGAGCGCAGGGCGGCAGGAAGCTCTTCAGGCAGCCTTGTCGTCGCGCCGACCAGACGAAAATCGGCAGGCAGCCCATATTTGAACACATCGTGAATATGCGACGGAATCTGATTGTTTTCCTCGCTGTAATAGGCGCTTTCCAGCATGACTTTGCGGTCTTCGAGCACTTTCAGCAGCTTGTTCATTTGCACAGGGTGAAGCTCCCCGATCTCATCGAGAAAAAGCATGCCTCCGTGCGCTTTCGTTACCGCGCCCGGCTTCGGCTGGGGAATGCCGGCCTGACCGAGCGAGCCCGCCCCTTGGTAGATCGGGTCGTGAACAGAGCCGATCAGCGGGTCCGCAATCCCCCGCTCGTCAAACCGGGCAATCGTCGCGTCAATTTCGATAAACTTGGCGTCCGCATTAAAAGGCGAAAGCTTGTTTTTCTTCGCTTCTTCCAGCACGACCCGGGCAGCAGCGGTCTTGCCCACTCCCGGCGGTCCGTAGATGATGACGTGCTGCGGGTTCGGTCCGCACAGCGCGGCACGCAACGCCCGCAGCCCATCCTCCTGCCCTACGATTTCCTCCAGGGTAGCGGGCCGTGTTTTTTCTGACAACGGTTCTGTCAAGGCGATCATTCTCATTCTGCGAATCGTGTCCAGATCTTTTCGCGATTCTTTTTCCGTGGAAGTTTTCGTGTTTCTCTGCGCTCGCAGCAAATTCCAGAAGTAGGTGCCAATCACAATTCCAACAACCACTTCAATGACAGCAATGACCAACGTGGTATAGTCCATATGCAGTCCCTCCCATGCGTCCTTGCAGCTTTTTTACGCATATGTAAAAGCGTCTCTTCAACGATATCAAGTAGTATTGCCCCGCAAACGAGTACGTAAACCATAAACCCGCAAAGCCAACTGGATGAATATGGAAAAAGATAGCAACGTCTCTTGAAAAAACAAAAACCACCCCGCAAAAGCGGGATGGTTCGCTCAAACAACGATTATGCAGTTTCGCCGTGCAACTCGCGGCCTTCTTTGGTCATAAGGCGCGGCTTCACTTTGTCGCGCACCGTTTCTTCCGTGATGACGCACTTGGTCACGTCCTCGCGGGAAGGCAGCTCATACATCATGTCGAGCATGATCTGCTCGATGATGGCACGCAGTCCGCGCGCACCGGTATTGCGCTTGATCGCCTCTTTGGCAATTTGCAGGAGGGCGCCGGCATCAAACTCCAGCTCGACGCCGTCCAGGCTGAGCAGTTTTTGATACTGCTTCACCAGCGAGTTTTTCGGCTCGGTCAAGATGCGCACGAGCGTCTCCTCGTCCAGCGGCTCCAATGTAGCCAGAACTGGCAAACGGCCGACGAACTCTGGGATCAGGCCGAATTTCAGCAAGTCTTCCGGCAGGATGTACTTGAGGTACTCGCCCGCTTTCAGATCGCCTTTGACACCATCGGCAAAATCAGCGCCGAAGCCGATTACCTTTTTGCCCAGACGACGCTTGATGATTTGCTCTACCCCATCGAATGCACCGCCACAGATGAACAAAATGTTCGACGTGTCGATCTGGATAAATTCCTGATGCGGATGCTTGCGTCCGCCTTGCGGTGGAACGCTGGCAACCGTGCCCTCCAAAATTTTCAGGAGAGCCTGCTGCACGCCTTCGCCGGAAACGTCGCGCGTAATCGAAGGGTTTTCCGACTTGCGTGCGACTTTATCAATTTCATCGATGTAGATGATGCCTTTTTCGGCTTTTTCCACATCGTAGTCAGCAGCTTGGATCAGCTTGAGCAAAATGTTTTCCACGTCTTCGCCCACGTAGCCGGCCTCCGTCAGAGAGGTGGCGTCCGCGATCGCAAACGGCACGTTCAAGATGCGCGCCAGCGTTTGCGCGAGCAATGTTTTCCCGCTACCTGTCGGCCCGATCAGCAGAATGTTGGACTTTTGCAGCTCCACATCCTCGATCTTCGCCCCGGAGTTAATCCGCTTGTAGTGGTTGTACACCGCTACAGACAGCGATTTTTTCGCCAAGTCCTGGCCGATGACATAGTCGTCCAAGATTTTGCGGATTTCCACAGGCTTCGGAATTTCTTTCATGTCGATTTCTTCTTCCGTGCCCAGCTCTTCCTGCACAATTTCGTTGCACAGTTCGATACACTCGTCACAAATGTAAACGCCAGGACCGGCTACCAGCTTGCGCACCTGTTCCTGGGACTTGCCGCAGAAGGAGCACTTCAGTTGGCCTTTGTCGTCGTTAAACTTAAACATGCGCTTCACCTCACAACGGGTCAGTTTTTGCGTTCGATAATCGTGTCAATCAATCCATAGGCCTTGGCTTCTTCTGCACTCATGAAGTTGTCGCGATCGGTATCCAGCTCGACCCGCTCATACGGTTGACCTGTACGCTCGGACAAAATCTGGTTCAGTTGGCGCTTCGTTTTCAGAATCCATTCCGCGTGAATACGGATGTCCTCTGCCTGTCCACGCACGCCTCCGAGTGGCTGATGAATCATCACTTCGCTGTTTGGCAAAGCAAAGCGCTTGCCTTTGGCGCCAGCAGCGAGGAGAAACGCTCCCATGCTGGCAGCCATGCCCACGCAAATCGTGGACACATCCGGCTTGATGTACTGCATCGTGTCGTAGATAGCCATACCTGCTGTTACAGAACCGCCTGGAGAGTTTATGTATAGCGAAATGTCTTTTTCCGGATCTTCCGCCTGCAAAAAGAGCAGTTGGGCCACTACCAGATTGGCAACTTCATCGTCAATCTCCGTGCCGAGCAGAATAATCCGGTCTTTCAAGAGGCGCGAGTAAATATCGTAGGAGCGCTCGCCTCTGCTTGTTTGCTCGATGACCATTGGGATCAGCATTATGTATCTTTCCTCCTTTGCGGTAAAAGGGGGCGCCCTTTAGTTGAGAAGGATTTTACCAAAAAGTCGATGGTGGAAAAACAAGGCACGAGTGCATCGTGCCTTGTAGTTGGTACAGCCAGTGGCCAAGAGAGCCTGACCACTGGCCAATCATGCGTTCTTCCTAAGCTTATGCGCTTACTTTGCTTTGTGCAACCAGGAAATCGACTGTTTTGCGAATTTGCACGTCGCGGTACAGTGCCAGCATGTTGTCTTGGGCAGTGAAGATTTTGCGCAGCTCGTCAGCAGGACGGCCGTAAACGCCAGCCAGCTTGTTCAGCTCTTCGGTTACATCTTCTTCTGTCGCTTCGATTTTTTCCGCTTTGCCGATTGCTTCCAGTGTCAAAGATGTGCGCACGCGGGAGGTCGCATCTGCACGCAGTTGGTCGCGCAGTTGGCTTTCGTCCATACCGGAGAACTGGTAGTACAGCTCCAGTGTCATGCCTTGGTATTGGAGGCGTT
The DNA here is from genome assembly GCF_000470975.2 of Brevibacillus sp. NSP2.1. Taxonomy (NCBI): domain Bacteria; kingdom Bacillati; phylum Bacillota; class Bacilli; order Caryophanales; family Paenibacillaceae; genus Brevibacillus; species Brevibacillus sp. NSP2.1. Next base: position 3,872,254 of record NZ_CP048274.1, read on the forward strand.
GGCCGAACTCGTTCACCATTTGGTCCAGCTCGTGCTCAACCATCACAGCCGGCAGATCGATTTCCGCGTTTTCCGCTGCTTTCAGAACCAGTTGTTCGCGAACATACTGTTCTTTTTCTTGCGCAGCTTTTTCTTCGAGTTTTTTCTTGGTGTCAGCTTTCAGCTCTTCCAGCGTGTCGAACTCGCTCACGTCTTTTGCGAACTCGTCGTCCAGCACTGGCAGGTTTTTGCGCTTCAGGCTGTTCAATTTCACTTTGAATACCGCTTCTTTGCCAGCGAGGTTAGGAGAATGGTACTCTTCCGGGAAGGTTACCTTGATTTCTTTTTCATCGCCGATAGCAAGACCTACGAGTTGCTCTTCAAAGCCAGCGATGAAAGTGCCGGAACCCAGTTCCAGAGAGTAGTCTTCTGCTTTTCCGCCTTCGAATGCAACACCGTCTTGGAAGCCTTCGAAATCAATGACAACGATGTCGCCTTCTTGGGCAGCGCCTTCTTCAACTGCTACCAGTTCAGCGTGACGCTCTTGCATGCGCTTCAGTTCAGCATCCACGGTCTCGTCAGTCACAGTGAAGTCTTTTTCTTCGATGGTCAGACCTTTGTAGTCGCCGAGCTTCACTTCTGGCTTCACGGTTACAGTAGCTTTGAAGATCAGGTTTTTCCCTTTTTCCATTTGCTCTACGTCTACTTCTGGACGATCTACCGGCTCGATGCCAGTTTCACGAACAGCTTGTCCGTAAGCGGCTGGAAGCAGAATATCGAGCGCGTCTTGGTACAGAGACTCCACACCAAAACGGGATTCGAACATTTTGCGCGGTACTTTTCCTTTGCGGAATCCTGGAACCTGAACCTTTTGCACAACTTTTTTAAACGCTTGATCCAATGCTGCGTCTACTTGCGAAGCATCTACCTCAACCGTCAGGACTCCCTGGTTATTCTCTACCTTTTCCCAATTTGCTGCCACGTAAACTTCCCCTCCTAAATCGAATCAACAGAACATCGCCAGCCGCGCCATGGTATCTTCGCAGGCTCGGATGATAATATTCTAGCCATTATAACCATTCTAGTATAGCATAAATCTTTTATTTGACAAGAAGCCACTCGATTCAGCGCCGAATCGAATAGCTTCCGCCCAAATCACGCACCACGTTGCCCTGGTAGTCGTAAAAGGTGACGGCCACCTGAACCGTTTTTGGCGTGACGCCCGTCTCCTCGATGATCGCGTAGGTCGGCACGTCAAAGCCTCTCGGCAACTGCAGGCTGCCCGGATTCAAAAACAGAATATCCCGCTCCACGCCACAGGCCGGAACGTGCGAGTGACCGAAGACGACCACGTTTGCGCCGACTTCCTCGGCCCGGTAATGCAGGCGAAGGAGCGAGCTTTTGACTCCGAACAGGTGCCCGTGCGTTTGCAGGATGTGCAGGTCCCGCCAGTTGGTCTGCTGCTCGACAGGAACCTCAGAAGTCGCATCACAGTTGCCTCGCACAAGCGTCATCCGGGAAAACGGCTCGCGCTTGTGGTCGACGCAAAAATCGCCGCAATGCAAAATTTTGTCGACCGAATGTCGGTCTGCCACCTGAGCAACTTCGCGGACAAGACCGTGGCTGTCACTTACGACGAGAATGCCCATCGCGCCTCACTCTCCCGTGTTCTCTTCTGTCAGGCTGTGCGCCCGCTATTTCAGCACTTCCAAGAGCTTCTGCATCGCTTTGGCCCGGTGGCTGATCTGGTTCTTTTCCTCCGGCAAAAGCTCCGCCATCCTTTTTTCCAGCTCGGGAATGTAGAAGACGGGGTCGTAGCCGAAGCCGTTTGTTCCTTTTGGCTCGCGAGCGATCAGCCCTTCACAGGCGCCTGTCGCGATAATCGGCTCCTCGCCCGGAACGACCAGCGCCAACGTGCAGCGAAAACGCGCGGTGCGCTGCTCCATCGGCACGTCTTCTAGCTCGTGCAGCAGCTTGCGCCAGTTTTGTTCGTCTGTCGCTTCTTCCCCGGCGTATCGGGCGGAGTAGACGCCCGGGCGTCCGTCCAGCGCGTCCACCTCCAGCCCGGAGTCGTCGCCAAGAGCCGGCAGTTGCAAGTATGTAGAGATTTCGATTGCCTTTTTCAGCGCATTGGCTTCAAACGTGTCCCCGTCCTCCACCACTTCCGGCACGCCCTCGTACTGCGCAAGGCTGGTGCCTTCCCAGCCGTAATCGGCAAACAGTCGGTTGAACTCTTTCACTTTTCCCTGGTTGCGTGTCGCCAGGACGACTTTTTTTCGATCAGACATGGCTTTCCTCCGCTACGTTTTCGGCAAACGTCAGGGGAACATCAGAGAGCGCCTGCTTCTGGCTCTGGATCAGATTGCCGATCCCGATTTTCGCAAGCGCGATCATCTCCTGCAACTGCTCCGGGGAAAACGGCGCGTCCTCGCCGGTGCCTTGCAGCTCGACGAACTTGCCTTTGCCTGTCATGACGACATTCATGTCCACCGTCGCTGTCGAGTCTTCTTTGTAGTTCAAATCCAGCACGGTCTCTTCGCCGATCACCCCAACAGAGGTCGCCGCCAGAAAATCGTTCAGCGGCAGTTGCTTCCAGACGCCGCTCTCCACCAGCTTTTGCATCGCGTCGACCATCGCCACATACGCGCCCGTGATGGAAGCGGTGCGCGTACCGCCGTCCGCCTGAATCACGTCGCAATCCAGCCAGATCGTGCGTTCTCCCATCGCCTCCAGATGCACCACCGAACGCAGCGCGCGGCCGATCAGACGCTGAATTTCCATCGTCCGTCCTCCGACCTTGCCTTTGGAAGACTCACGCGCGTTGCGGGTCGCTGTCGCGCGGGGAAGCATGGAGTACTCGGCTGTGATCCAGCCCTTCCCGCCGCCACGCATGAAAGGCGGTACCCGATCCTCCAGAGTTGCCGTACAAATTACCTTGGTGTCTCCGACTTCGATCAGGCACGATCCTTCTGCGTGTTTAATGTAATTGCGCGTAATCGTTACTGGGCGCAACTGGTCATGGGCACGGCCATCCACTCTCATTCCAAGTTCCTCCTAAATCGCTTTGATACACTCCGCTCATTATACCAGAGGCAGGAAACGATCTGCCACTGCCCAAACGACTCTGCCTTATTTACAGCAATTGCAAATATTCGGTTGACTCTTTTTTGGCGGTAAAGGGGGCGCGAAAAAATGTTTGGAAAAGAAAAAACCACGCTCGCAACATTCGGGCGTGGGTAGGCAGGCTCGACGGAATTAAAACGCGATCGGATTGAGCTGCAACGGACGGCTCACAGGCTTCGTAAAATCGCCGCTGGCAAGCGGTTTGCCCTCGACGAGAAGCTGCACCTGCTTGGCTCCCGTCGAGTCCGTCAAGGAAAGCACGAGGGATTGCAGCGCCTCCGGGCTTGCTTCCTTGCCGTCGTCGTACTTGAGAATGTCGCTGCTCAGGTTGACGGTAATCAGGTCTTTCTCCTGTTTTACGTCCAGCACGCGGGTCGTCCGCAGCAGGGAGCTGAACAGTTGCGAGCCTTGCTTCGGCCCTTTGATAAGCTCCTCCACGGTCGCCTTGGCGATGTCCGCTGTCTCCGGAACGAGACGGGTGACCGGAACGTAGTACGTGCGCTTGTCATCCAGTTGCCCCTGGAAATAAACCGTGACCGCTGACGTATTGCCCGGTGTCGCTCCGTCCGCCAGCTCCAGATTGACCCCGTGGTTGCGGTCCAACTGCGTAATCGGCGTGCTGGCGGCCGGCATCTCGGTAAGCGGTGTTCCGTTCACCCAGATTTGCACCGTCTTGACGTTGGAAAACTCGGTCAGCGCCCGCGTCACTGCGTCGAGAATTTTTTTCTCGTCTTTTTCCTCATACGTTTTGAACTCTTTGGAAAAGTCCACCGTCGCCACGCCGTCTTTGATAACCAATCCTTTCACTTCCGTCCCTGCCGGCAGCACGGCTGAAAAGCCTCCCTGCAGCATGCTCTCAACAGGCCCGCCCTTGACCATGTAGCTCAACACTTGCTTGGCAGGACCTTCTGATTTCGGAAGCGTCAGCGACACCGGTACGACGTAGCCGTTTGCGTCGAGCAGATAGACGGTCTTGTCACTTGTCTGTTGGACCGCTTGCTCGCTGCCTTGGACGGCGACATCGGGTGAAACTGTACCGTTTGGCTGATCGGCTGAAACCTGTGACTGTGGCGGTGCGTCGATGCTGCTCGTTTCCGATTCCGGGCCAAACAGACCGCAGCCCGACAAAAGCACGGCGCTTACCCCCAGAACGGCCGTCATTTTGCCTATGTGTCCCATCTTCATTTCCCCAGCCTCCTCCAGACACTTTGTACTACCATGTATACGAGCAGGGCTTGGGTTTATGCGTTGAAAGTTTGTCTGGCAAAAAGGACAGCCAGCCGCGTTTTTACGGCTGTACCGATTTTTCCAGGGAGTGATGCAGGACGTTCACCTTGCTGGCCAGCCACTCTTCGGCGATCGTCCGGAAGCGCTCAGCGTCTCCGCTCGTGACGAACAGATGCTGGCCCGGCTCTTGCTGTCCGCGACCAGCCAACGGAGCGATCTGGACGGACAACTCGCGCGCTGTTTCCTCGGCGGAGCTGATTAACCGGACGCCCTCTCCCATGACCTCCTGGATCACGGGCGCCAAGAGCGGATAGTGGGTACAGCCGAGAATCAAAGTGTCCAGATTCTCCGCGAGCAAAGGCGCCAATGCTTCTTTTACGATCATGCGCGCCTTGTCCGAGTTCGCCTGATGATTTTCCACCAGCGGTACGAACGCCGGACAAGCCTTGCCCACCACATACAAATCCGGCTCGGCACGCAAGAGGGCACGTTCGTATGCTTTCGTGCGAATCGTCATCTCGGTTCCGATCACGCCAACCCGTCCATTTTTGGTCACCGAAACGGCTGCACGCGCTCCCGGCTCGATCACCCCGATCACCGGCAGCGGCAAATAAGCCATCGCTTCCTCCAGGACGACCGCTGTTGCCGTATTGCAGGCAATCACCAGCGCCTTGAGCGGCGTATTCATGACGTAATCAATCATTTGAAAGCTGTATGTCCGAATCTCTTCCGGGGACTTGGAGCCGTACGGGCACCGCGCGTTGTCTCCTACGTAGATGATCGTTTCTTCGGGTAGCTGACGCATGACTTCTTTGGCTACGGTCAATCCTCCCACTCCTGAATCAATGACGGCAATCGCTCCATCTCTACTCATGCAAATGTGTCTCCCCTGTTGTAATGAATATAGTACAGCATACCACTCAAACATTTGTGCTACTACCATATGCCGAGTTTAATTTTCTTGTACTCCGCGAATGTCGCACCTTCTCTGGGCTGCGTTCATAATCTGAAAATGAGATGCGCCCAAGTGAGGAGGAATTTTTTTGGAAGAGAAAACCAAGCAATTGCTGGATTGGAGTCAGTGGGGCTGCCAATGGATCGATCATTTGCGGAGACAAAAAACACTGAACCGGGAGCTGGAGCGGCATCTGCACAAATTTGAAGAATCTTTTACCAAAATAGGAAGACAGGCTACGCGGATGGATAAGACCGAAGCAATAGAGTTGCTCCCGGCGCTCATCGCGCGGGCAGAGCAAGTACAGGAGCAGTTCCACCATTTTTTGCGGCTGGCCCAGCTTACGGAGGATGAACGGTTCGACGAGCCGACAATGGCGCACGAGGAGCTTTTGGAAACGGAAGCGGTTCAAGGAGCACAGGAGGCGCTCGCAGTCACACCCGTGCAGATGAACCAGGCCGCCATCCCCGCCCCTGCTGCCTACCAGGCCGTGCGAGACACCGCACGCGAGCCGGTTCGCGTCGCACGCCCCGTCGCCCCTGGCCGTCATACGCTTCCTCCGCTGCCGTACGCGCCGAACGCCCTTGAGCCGTATATCGACGAGCAGACGATGCGCATTCATCACGAGAAGCTGCACCAGAAGTACGTAGACGATCTGAATACGGCGGAGCGAAAGCTGGTCGAAGCCCGCCAAAGCGGCAACTACGACTTGATTCGCCACTGGGAGCGCGAGCTGGCTTTTAACGGAGCTGGCCATTATTTGCATACGATTTTCTGGCCGTCCATGAGCCCGCACGGAGGCGGCACGCCAACAGGCGATCTGGCTGAAGCGATTCAGCGGTACTTCGGGTCTTTTGACGCATTCAAGCAGCAGTTTTCCCAGGCAGCCGGAAAAGTGGAAGGCCCCGGCTGGGCGATCCTCGTCTGGTCACCGCGCGCCCAGCACCTGGAAATCTTGACGGCGGAAAAGCATCAAAACCTGGCGCAGTGGGATACGGTCCCGCTGCTCGTGCTGGACGTCTGGGAGCACGCCTATTTTCTCCAGTATCAAAACCAGCGGGACAAATACGTGGAAAACTGGTGGAACATCGTCCATTGGCCCTACGTGCAGGAGCGCTTCCAGCAGGCGCGGAAACTGCGCTGGGAACCGTTTTGAGCTGCTTTTTTTCGCAAAAAGCCCCCTGTTCTCCCAAAAGCATCGGGCTGAAAGGGGGTACCTGGTTTCTGTTGCGTTTACGGATTGTAAATGACAAACTCGATCTTCTGCACCTTCACCGGATTGTTCAGCGGCCTTGCCGTCTCATCCGTTTTTTGCGCGGCAATCTTGTCGACGACTTCCATCCCTTCAAACACATGCCCAAATACCGTGTGGCGGTTGTCCAGGTAGGCCCGTCCGCCTATTTCCTTGTACTTGGCTTCTGCATTCAGTGGGAGCGCGGATAGATCGAGGTACTCCTGATCTACCTTGGGACTTTGTACGATATAAAAATGTGTGCTGTTCGTATTGGGTCCCGCGTTGCCCATGCTGAGCGCTCCGCGGAAATTGAACAGGTCGCGGTTAAACTCGTCTTCAAAATCTTGGCCGTATATGCTCGGCAGCTCCTTGCCATCCGGCCCTGTCAGTTCGCCTGCCTGAATCATGAAATCGTTGATGACCCGGTGAAAAATCATGTCGTTGTAGGCGCCTTTTTTGGCCAGCGTCTTAAAGTTTTCCACCGCTTTCGGAGCCTTGTCCGGAAACAGCCTGAGCTTGATGACCCCCGCATCTGTGGTCATCACGCCTATTTCTTCTCCTTTTTGCGGCTTTTCGAGCTGGATCAGCCTCACATCGGACACATCGATCCCGGAATCTTGCCAGATGACGCCCCATGCCTGCCAGGCGGCCCCGTCCATACTGCCGCGTTTGACGAGGCCGATCCAATCTGTTTTTTCGATCACTCTGTTGTCTGCCGTATAGCCGACATATTTGAACTTCACGATGGCGCGGTAATTGTTGTAGGCATCTTCCTTTGTCACCGTGTACAGCTTCTCCGGCACGGCCTCGACGACCTGAACGGACTTGAACAGCGCCAACCCTTTTACATAGTCTTGCATCGCAAAATGGTTCAACGAGTCTTTGGCCAGCAGCTTCTCCAGCTCAGCCGGATTCGCCCGATGCTTCACCAGCGCCTGGGCAAAATCTGCTACCTCCTGCTTGTCCCCACTGTGCGGGCGAAATTGGTGGGACTGGACTTCGGAGCGGTAATTGTGAATGCTAATCAAAAAGTTGACCATTTTTGGAGCAAACGCTCATCTTCGAGTTGACCACCTACGATGCTTTTTTTCACACAAAGTAGCATTTTATTTCCTGCACCAAGGATCGTCAAGGATAAAGGGTAAACCCCTTGCTACGCAAGCCCTTGACGATCCTTGGCTCAGTAAAAACATTTGCAATTAGGTGTGAAAATGATGACGTGTGCTCAAACTGTCAGGTGGGTAACTTTATGATGAGCAAAGTGGTCAACATTTTGGTGAGCGTTCACAGGTAATCGTGAGTGGCGCTTGCTGATACTTGCTGGACGACACATAATGCCAAAGAATCTTCTATTCTGTTAATTGTTCCACAAAATCAATATTGTTCGCGCTGCATATAGAGGAAAAAAGAAGCCCCAGACAAGTAGTTGGTTACTCGTTTGGGGCTTTCGAGTTATATATAGTTCTATATTTTCATTTCCAACAATTTACTAATCGCTTTAAATAAGACGTTTTCTACTGTGCCTCCTTTTGCTTTCACTAGAATATTTTTATCCTCATCAAAGACTTCGATTCTGTATAATAAACCTTCATAATTATGACTTAAAATATACTTAAATTCGTTTCTCTCAAGCCATAACATTAAGTCATAGATGTTTGGAAGCCATAAGCCATTTTTATAAACTTCTTCGGGTGATAACAATATTTCATCGGGAATAATTCTCCCACCTACACACCACTCATCATCGTTAAGCTTGTAAATATCAAATGGTGCAATTTCATCCACATAGTATGTTCTCTTAAAGCCTAATGATATTAATTTTTTTGCATCTTTTTCTCCCAAATACATATCTTAACACCTACTGAATTTTTAGTTTTAATCCCACAGGGCCTTTATGCTTTGAATCAAGAGGAATAAAATTTCCATACGGATCAGCATCTCTATACCAATTTAATTCTTTACCTGATCTTTTAAATACTTTAAATGCTGAACCTCCATCACCCTGTAAATCCTTTGCCCACCAAAGGCCATTGGAATCCTCATAAACATTGATAGGCTTCCCTTTATAATTAGCCTTTACCATATCTTAGTAATATCCCATAATGTTGTTTTATTGGCTGTAGGTTTCTGATAACTTGCTTTATTAAATTCATTACCCGTCCCGTTTGCAACATTTTTACCTGGATTTCTAATTGTCCCTACTGCTGCCCCCGCACCAGCAGCTCCCAATCCCAAATCAGGAGCATCCCCATGATTCATGCCAACCGTATTGTTAAATGTAACGATAGCTGTCGAAAGAACTTCCCTCTGATACTGCGTTGGTACATACTTTCTTACCGCATCTTCGGGTTCTATCCCCTCTTCGTATGCCCTTCGTGCCGCAACCTTTGCCCAATGCATGTATTCTTCTGCCGGTGAGGAAAAGCCACCTACTCCTCCCGTCATCTCCTGTATGTGACCACTCGGATCCACAAACTTTAACGGATTATTACTCACATACGTATATCGATTCAAACTAAGCGGATTATCCACTTGCCCCTTAACCGTATCCTCCGACACAAACCGCCCCATCTTCGGATCATAATACCGGGCACGCAGGTAGTAAAAACCGCTCTCTTTGTCGTACATCTCCCCTGCATACGCAAACGGGTTCATCATTGTTTCCTTGACTTTATCCGCAATCAAGTTGCCCCAGATGTCGTACTCATACGTATTTAACACATTCCCGCTCGGACCTTTGATCTTCACGACATCCCCGTGGCTGTTGTAATAGTACGTGCCTTCCTGGTTCGTCGTGTAGTCTTTGCGCCAGATCAGTTGGTTACCAAAGACGTTGCGAGCTTTGAGCCGTCCGTCCTGGGTCAGTTCCTCGATCACTTGCCCGTTCAAGTACACGTAGTGGGTCGTATCCGTGACGCTTCCGGTCTGCTGTTTCGTCGCGCGCAGGCCGCCTGGATAGTATGTGTACGTCGTTGTCCCTTTGGCGTCCTTGTATTCGGTCAGGCGATTCAGCAAATCGTGTTTCAGTTCGTAGCTGCGCGTCGAATCGGCGGGTGCGTTGGCATAGATTTGGCGGTTGCCGCGGCGGTCGTAGGCGTACTGGCGGGTGTTGCCCTGGATCGTTTCTTCTTTGATCCGGGACAGCTTGTCGTAAGCGAACGTGCCGTAGTTGGCTCCGCCGCGCTTTTGGCTCGTGATGTTGCCGAACAGGTCGTAGCCGTTGGTCTCGCTCCAGCCGTCGGCATAGTTCATCCCCGTGATCTCGGCAAAGGAGCTGATCGTCTTCTGCATCACCGTCTCCTACCCCGGCCAGTCGTCGGCGATGCAGAAGACGATCAGCTCCTTTGCCGAGATCACGGGGATGAACTATGCCGACGGCTGGAGCGAGACCAACGGCTACGACCTGTTCGGCAACATCACGAGCCAAAAGCGCGGCGGAGCCAACTACGGCACGTTCGCTTACGACAAGCTGTCCCGGATCAAAGAAGAAACGATCCAGGGCAACACCCGCCAGTACGCCTACGACCGCCGCGGCAACCGCCAAATCTATGCCAACGCACCCGCCGATTCGACGCGCAGCTACGAACTGAAACACGATTTGCTGAATCGCCTGACCGAATACAAGGACGCCAAAGGGACAACGACGTACACATACTATCCAGGCGGCCTGCGCGCGACGAAACAGCAGACCGGAAGCGTCACGGATACGACCCACTACGTGTACTTGAACGGGCAAGTGATCGAGGAACTGACCCAGGACGGACGGCTCAAAGCTCGCAACGTCTTTGGTAACCAACTGATCTGGCGCAAAGACTACACGACGAACCAGGAAGGCACGTACTATTACAACAGCCACGGGGATGTCGTGAAGATCAAAGGTCCGAGCGGGAATGTGTTAAATACGTATGAGTACGACATCTGGGGCAACTTGATTGCGGACAAAGTCAAGGAAACGATGATGAACCCGTTTGCGTATGCAGGGGAAATGTACGACAAGGAGAGCGGTTTTTACTACCTGCGTGCGCGGTATTATGATCCGAAGATGGGGAGGTTTGTGTCGGAGGATACGGTTAAGGGACAGGTTGACAATCCGCTGACGCTCAACAGGTATACGTATACTCACAACAATCCGGTTAGGTATATTGATCCTACAGGACATGATGCATGGCTAGTTCATGGGACGTTTTCAGATAATTCTACTTGGAAAGATGATTTTGTTACGTATTTCAAAGGTTTATATAAAGAGGATGTAAGGAAATTTGAGTGGTCAGGTGATAACGATAATACGGCAAGGGTAAAGGCCGCACAATCTTTGGCAGCAGATATTATGAATTGGCGAAGTATTAAAGGGAAACTCGTTTTCTACCAGCGGGCGTTTGCCTCCGCTCGTCCCTCTCTGTTCCTGATAGGCGATGTCTCCGTATGGCGTGTAGTAGGTGATGACCCGAGACGAGTCCGGCAAAATTCTCTCGACGATCCCCGGCCCCTCCGCGCTCGTGCCGGATGCTTCACCGTCCCGATACACGTACGTGGTGGTGCGGGTTGTGAATGCTAATCTAATAATTGACCACCTAGTGGTACATCGCTCATAAAAAAGTTGACCACCTGAGCACCTCTTTCCTGTATCTTGTAGTTGTCTAGACAACAAGATATAGGAGGAAAGGAAATGCTTCAGATGGCTAATTATGAGTTTATCAGGAAACAACACTTTCTGCTAGGGAAGTCGATTCGTCAAATTTCTCGCGAAACTGGCTACTCGCGTCAAGTGATACGAAAAGCCTTGACATCAACGGAAATCCCTGTATACCAGCTTTCAAAACCGAAGCCGAAGCCAGTCATTGATTTTGTCAAGCCCATCATCTTGGAATGGCTGCGTCAAGATGAACAGGCTCCCCCGAAGCAGCGTCATACTGCCAAACGTATTTACCAGAGACTCGTTGACGAACATGGATTCACCGGCGGTGAATCTACTGTACGACGCTACGTCAGAGAGTTGCGGGTTTCTCCTCCTAAAGCATTTGTCCCTCTTGATTTCCCGCCAGGGCGATTTGCCCAATTTGACTGGGGTGAGGTTACGGTTCATTTACAAGGGAAACAAGTGAAGGTTCAAGTCTTTTGTATGCGTTGCACATACAGCAGAAAGATTTTCATCAAGACATTTGCTCATCAGAAGCAAGAGGCTCTTCTCCAAGGTCATGTAGATGCTTTTGAATTTTTCGGTGCTGTTCCCCAAGTCATCACATACGACAACCTGACAACAGCCGTTAAGAAGGTATTGGAAGGCAAAAATCGCGAGGAACAAGAGCGATTTATTCAGCTACGTGCCCACTACCTGTTTGAAAGCTATTTCTGTGATCCGGGAAAAGGGCATCAAAAAGGCCAAGTGGAAAACCTCGTACAGTTTGCCCAGAGGCAATTTTTTACACCTGTGCCTAGTGTTTCTTCTCTGGAGGAGCTAAATCAAATCCTCCCACTATAAAGTAATGTTTTCTCCTGTTTTCTCGCTCATTCTCTGTTTTTTAACTTTGACATCTTAAAGCTCTTGTCGGAAGATTGAAGGAGATACAAATATTTCTGTAAGGGCTGTGGCGGGAATAGAGCCTGCAATCACCAGTTTCCAGACTGTGGATAAAAAGGTATGATCGCACAGTGGATCTCCACATCCGCCCTCGGGGTTTACCCTCCCATGTCACGCTGGGTCTATGCCCTTACATTCCTTCGTTCTACCTCTCAAGGGGTGGAGGCCGATTCTAGCTCCTCGACTGGGTCGTTGCCCTTATGGATTATAATTCTTCGGCTTCTCCGGTGCTTCCGTTGTCATGGTTGTACACATGTGAATAAGCGAGATGACAGGTTTGTTGATAAGCTTTATGCAGCACTTTGTTGTAGCTGGGCTTGTCGAATCGGCCCCAATACTTCGTTTGCGTTATACTCTTTCTGCTTTGTCCCCAGTGCATAGAGGACGCGAACCAGTTTTCCACATAAGGCGATAATCGATTGCTTCTTCTTGAGCGGATTTTGACTACGCGTTGTATAATACTCGTGGAGCGCTTTAAACTCTTTGTTTTTGGCTACCATCGGCAGCATGCAGCGGAACAAGATGCCTCTTAGGCGAGAGCGCCCCCGCTTGCTGATTCCGGTCTTTCCCTTACGTTTTCCAGAGCTGTTCTCCGTCAGATTCAGCCCAGCCAGACGGATGATCTGCTGTCCATGGTCGTAGTTGTTCAGATCGCCAACCTCCGCCAAGAAGCCGGCGACGGTCAGAATGCCAATCCCTGGGATGCTCAGCATTTGCTTCGTTCCGGGGATCTTCTCCAGAATCTGCAGGACTTCCGTCATAATGCTTTCTTCTTGCTTGCAGTACAGATCGTACTGCTGCAGCAAGGCGGCAAGCTCGATTCGGGCAGCTGTCAGCCCCTCGGTAAGCCCGATAGAGACCGTAGCGGCAGCATAGAGCTGCTCCGCTCTCTTGATGCCCACCCCACGCTTGATTTCCGTCTTCCAATGTGTGAGAACGCCTCTGGCGCCTATCGAGACAATCTCCTCTGGAGTGGGAAACTGGCGCATGGTCATCAGTGATGCCTTGCCTTCCCAGTCCTTAAACACTTGTGGATACTCCGGAAAGTAGCGGTCAAACCAGTTTGTAATCCGAGCTTTCACTTGATTCAAGCTCACCATGACCTTCTCCCGAAAATTCATCAGAATGCGTAGCTCTGCATATTCCTTGGTCGGCAAATTGGGCTCTGAATATTTCCCGCTCCGAATCAGGTCGGCAATGACCTTCGCATCCTTGTAGTCGCTCTTGGTCTGCGAGTTGTCCTCAAGTTCTTTGCTCTTGTTCACATGGTGCGGATTCACGACGACGACCCTGATGTCTTGCTCCTTCAAAAATGCCGCTAACGGGAACCAGTAGTGTCCGGTAGGCTCGATGCCAAATACGATGTCGGTTTTCTCATGTATCCGGCCAAGCTCCTTCATCCACGCAGCCAGTTTCGTTAGCCCCTCCTGATCGTTGTGGAACACACATTCTTTCCCAAGCTCAATGCCTCGGAAATCCACGGCTCGAGCTACATGAATCTTTTTGGCGATGTCCGCGCCAACAACCAGTGTTTTTTCGGTAATTCGTGTAATCCGTTGATTCTGTTTCTGTTTCAGCTTATACTTCATGTAGAGCGTCCTCCTTTTCATTAGGGCAGTGTGAATGTGACCATTCCAAGACCCAGCATACAGGAGGCGCTTTTTTCTTTCAAAGCTCAAATTTCTTCATTACAGGAATGGCTCCTCGAAAAATGTATCTCTTACGAGAATACAACCGTTCCCCGGTCTTCCCTAACGGTTGGAGAAGCATTTGTTCAAGAGTTGCCCATCATGCTTCCATTGCCTCCACGGCCATTGGATTGTTTCCGTGTTGTACCCGTGAAAAGCAATACGCTATCCATGATCCACATTGAAAAAAATGCCTATTCCGTCCCGGTTTCCTATGCATCGACCCAACTTATTTGCCGAGTATTTGCTGAAAAAATTGAGGTGTATCACGGAAAAAGCCTGATTGCGACGCATGAGCGGTGCTTGGAAAAAGGAAAGGAGATTTTGCAATACGATCATTATCTGGATTTACTTCTTATTCGCCCAGGAGCAGTTCTTTATGCTAGACCATTGCATCAGGCAGGATTACCCGCCATTTACCAAAAGTTCTTGGACAAGTGCCGTAACCGACCAGGAGGGATGAAGGAGTTCGTTCGACTCTTGCTTTTGCACCGTGAATTCGATACTTCTCTCGTCGAAGAAGCACTGGGGGAGGCCTGCCAAAAAGGGATGTTCCAGTATGATGCCGTAAGGCAATTATTGCTTCAGCGAACATTGCCGGAACACCGTTTGCCCCAACTCTCGTTGGCGGAGGATAGCTCTGTTCCACGTATTCAGGTAAAGGCCCCAGATCTTAGCCAGTATAATCGTTTGTTACAGAAAAGGAGTGTGGTTCATTGAGTACGAGTTTCCTGCTTGAAACCTACGCGAAACGCCTTCGTTTACCTGCGATTAAACGTGTCTATAAGGAAATCGCCCATGATGCTGCTGAACGGCAAATTCCCTACGAGGAGTTCCTCTTAGCCCTACTAGAGCAAGAAGTTCAGCAAAGGGATGCTAACCAAATTGCGAGTCGCATCAAGCACGCTAAATTCCCTTCTATGAAAACGCTCGATCAATTTCAATTCTCGGCGATTCCGTCTCTCAATAAGCCCAAATTGCTTCAACTGGCTCGTTGTGAGTACATCGAAAAAGCAGAGAACATCATGTTTATCGGAAACTCTGGCACTGGAAAAACTCATCTCTCCATTGCACTCGGGAAGGAAGCTTGCCATCAAGGCTATTCCGTCCAGTTTTGGACTGCTGCTAAAATATGTAACGAGCTTATGGAAGCTCAGTCCCAAAAGCGAATCCTCCAGTTAGAGAGGCAATGGTTGAAAACAGATTTGATTATTTTGGATGAAGTCGGGTTTGTCCCTCTGAGTCGGACCGGGGCGGAGTTATTATTCCAATTTTGTGCGGCTCGCTATGAGAAAGGAAGCATGATCATTACCAGCAATCTGGATTTTACGGAATGGACACAGATTTTCAAAGATGAGCAAATGACGTCAGCCTTGGTTGATCGGCTTACCCATCGTGCCCATATCTTTGCAATGAATGGAGACAGTTATCGCTTTAAGCAGAGCATTCAAAGATCGTGATCATGAAAAAGTTACCCACCCGACGGGTGGATTGATTTTTGCCATGGTGGTCAATTTTTTGATGAGCACGGTGGTCAACATTTTGATTGACATTCACAGCGGGTCGCGCCCTGGTGGCGGAAGCTCTCGGTGAGGACTCTTCCCAGCGTGTCATATTCGTAGGTGACTTTGCTGCCGTTTGGGTACGTCTGGCTTTTTACCTGGCCTTGGTTGTCGATCTCCAGCGAGAAGTTCAGGACGTCCGTTTTCCCACTCTCCAGCTCGATTCCGGTCAGAGATATTTGCGTAGGCTGCACGCCGTACGAATCGTATGCGGGAAACGTTTGCGTCCTCGTCTTTCCGCCAAAGTTTTCCGTGATCGAATAAAGCTGCGCATTCGTGTATTCATAGGTTCGCTCGGTAATCTGGCTTTTGTAGCCCGACAAGTTCACCGGGAACGAGTGAATTTCCGTTTCTTTTCGCAGCAAATACTGGTCGTTGTACTCGTAGGAAAGGTTCGAATAGTACGGCTCGCCGGACGAGGTAACTGGTCCTTGGGCACTTTCCACAGCTCGTAAAACTGGCCGTTGTCCGCATAGCTTTTTTCCAGCCTGTATGTGTTCGTGCCCTTTGGTGTTTTTAATGTGTAGCTGTACGTCACTTTGTTGACGCGTAGCTTAACGCGTATCTGTCCTGAAAAAGTCGCACCAGCCCGTCCTTGAAGGAGGTTTGCTCCAGTTGATACGGGCGGTTATTGACAGAGTTCCATGACGCTAACCATTTTTATTTGTGCGGCCTGTCGCTAAATAAAAAACCCCAGGCGAGTAGTTGGTTACTCGTTTGGGGTAGATTAAATCCAACGCCGAATATAATTTTCAGGCCAGTGCCAAAGCTTCTCTAAGCCTACTCAGTTCAGCATGTGTTACATCTAAACTGTTATCTTTTACATATTGGGACCAATCAAATAGCTCCACAAAACCCACTTTCGACCATTTTTCCATCAGATCAATAATATTTAAAGCTACTGTAAGACCATGAATATAGGGCCCACCATCCATTACATCATGTTCTAAAAAGACTACTGTTTGTAAAGTATCTTTTTTATTTATACAAAATGCATCACCATTCATAAACCTAATAATTGGTATCCAGTTTGGCCAATCATTTATTAGTGCCATTAATCCAGCATTATCTTTTAAATCCTCATCATTTTCTTTGGCTTCTTCGACCATTTGAAGCATTTCATTGTAATCATCTCTAATCATGCTTGGTGAGAGAATCTTAATCCCTCCTATCTTACACTCCTCACCATAGTTACCGTTTGAGGAAGTCCAGTTAAATGTAACAGATTGAGAGTCATTTAAATAAAACTCTCTTAAAACGTTGGGAAAAGTAAAGCCAATAGTATTTTCGATTTCAGTTAATTCATACGGATCAATAGGAGGGGCAATGATTATTTGATCCAATGATAAATCTGGAATTCGTGACAATTTTTCGTAAGTCTCGTTTAAAATATTTACTATTTGCATAGTACCTCCCCTACTTTTTATATGGATGAATCCTGATACCCGAGAGTCCATACTCATCCATCATTTTCCCTGCTTGTTGGAATATTTCCTTAGCTGTTGCATTTGGATTCGCATCTATCCATGCTTTCCAAGTCTCGTTCCACTTTCCTTGTCCATGAATGAATTTTAGATGGTGGCTATCTTTCCCATGAGCTAATGTTACCGTAAAATCATCCACATTTATTCCTTTTTCTTTAAAAAATTTAGCATACTTATCGTTCCCTCTAAATTTTGGGAAAATGTGATGATCTGCTACTTTAGTGGCTTGATTTAACAGAAGTTTAGGTTTTTCTCACTAGCGTTGCATAAAAAATGCGTTCGTAATTTGTCGAAGTATTCTGAATGACATTTTCAGCTACACAACCAAAAACGGCAGCAACCAAGCAAAAGGTAGCCACTGTCCATTTGGTAGTTTTATACATTTATTACAATCGTGATAACAGCAACCAATACCTAATTCCTTTTCTGTCGCCCTCTGGATGTTCGTTTGGACTGGTAATTCATTCTACCTATCCATTGTTCGAACGTTTGCCAAAGAAACACTTTTAGCCATCTCCTGATCTGCAACAAGCTGTGCTGACTGTTTTGTTCCAGTTTGACAAGGAGCAACAGGCAGTAGGCAATGAGTGCGAGTAATACTTGGTTTCGTACCGCATTTTCACTCGTTCCATAGAAGTTCTTGATCTTTACATGCTGCTTTATCCACTTGAAAAACAGCTCAATTTGCCAACGCCAACGATAGATGTCGCTGAGTTCTTCTGCTTCCAGGTCGAACCGATTCGTAATGATTCGAATGAGATTTCCCTTCGAATCAAGCGTTTCAATGAGTCGCAGCACGTTATCTACCCGCTTTTGAGGCGTTCCAAGAAGGATCATGGAATCCGATAAAACGGAGCTTTCCAAGGGGATTTTGAATTCATAAAGATGACGGATTTCGGCGTTATCTTTTAGACGAGAAGCGAAAAAGATGCCTTTGTCCGTGTATTCATCAAATTTTTCATAATCCACATACCCTCGATCAAAGACGTACATCATACCGATCTCATCAATCAACGATTCCATTTGAGTGCGGTCATTGGACTTGGCACCCGTGATGGTTATTTTTTCAGGATACACATCCCCCTGGTCGGCAAAGACGAGACGAAGATGAAGTTTGATGCCAGCCTTGGTTTTACGGAAAGTTGCCCATTTGTACTTCTGCAAACACAGCCCAATCGTTGTAGAATCAATGATTTTCATGTCTTTTCGAAGGGAATACGTGTTGCCCGAGTGTCTCTGAATTTGCCCTACAAGGTCAACAAATATTTCTTCAAGCAAAGCTGGATCTACTCGATTGTTTTTGCGACTAAGCTGAGCGGGACTAATCGACGACAGTCCTAACTCTCGCTGGAATTTCTTTGATAAAACATCATCTGCAATGGCTCGGAGTCCTTCTCGTTGCTGAAGTTGAGCATGCAAAAACAGGAGTAGATATGCTTTGGTCGTTAACTTTTTCACGTACTTGTCCTGATCCGTTTCGTCTATCCGTTGTTGAAATTTCACAATATTAATGGGTGAAATGTATTTACCAAATGAAGAAAATAGGGTATTCTTGTCCATGGTCTATCCTTTGCGTTGGATTTGGACAGGAACTACCTGACCTTTCCAGTGTAAAGGATTTTTTTATGCCTGAGAACACTTGAACGCTGAAAGTTATGATGATTTTGAATGGTATGAAAAGATTAATGCAACGCTAGTGGGTTTTTCTACATTATTTATTATACCTGCTACCGCACCTGCTCCAGCAACACCCAATCCCAAATCAGGAGCATCCCCATGATTCATGCCAACCGTATTATTAAATGTGACGATAGCTGTCGAAAGAACTTCCTTCTGATACTGCGTTGGTACATACTTTCTTACCGCATCTTCGGGTTCTATCCCCTCTTCATATGCCCTTCGTGCCGCAACCTTTGCCCAATGCATGTACTCTTCTGCCGGTGAGGAAAAGCCACCTACTCCTCCCGTCAGCTCGGTTTAACCCCTTAAAATTTGAGTCTTTCTCCCTTATTCTCGCATTTTCATATGCTTCTTCCCTCCTTCAACCACCTAGGAGTCTAGGAAGGAAAACGCCTAGCGTCAAGGAGATCACTTGACCCCAGACGTTTTCCTTCCTGCTTGTCAGCTAGGTTGAAGTAGGGATCATTCTGCAATCCTTTGCCATACTACACTTTCACAACAAATGGTGTAATGAGTTGCAAGGCAAAGGCTTTACCAAATTCTACAGGTGATAAATCGTACAAGCTTCCATGAATCCGTCGCTGATTATAAAAGAGCAGATAGTTTGTCACGATTTCATAGGCTTCTTGATAGCTCTGAAATTCATTCCGCTGCAAACATTCTTTCTCCAAAACACTGTGAAATGACTCAATGTGAGCGTTTTTATTGGGTGTCTTTGGAGGAATTCGCTCATGCACCGTTTGGAAATGCTGACAGGCTTCTTCAAAGGCATGGCTAATAAACTGTGGACCGTTATCCGTACGGATAACAGGGCGATCATCACAATTGAATTGCTGCCGTTTCCACAAAGCACGTTGGAGAATCTGAGCAGCATGTTTTCCTTCGCAGGTCAGTCCGAAATGGTAGTCCACGATCGCTCGATCATAGACATCAATGAGACTCATCAGGAAAAAGAAACGCTGTTCTCCTACGATAAATCCGTATTTTACGTCCATCTCCCACAATTGATTCGGAGCGGTAATCTCTCGGTTGTTTGCCAACTTTCGAGGATGTTTCCTTTTCTTTTGTCGTTGTGGTTGCAGGAGTTCTTCTTCTTTCAGCAAGCGGTAAACCTTTTTCTTGTTGATGACCAGTTGGTGGTCTCGCCGTAGGCAGACGGTAAGCTTTCGATATCCATAAGCAGATTCTTCATCGGCAATCAGCTCGGATAGCCATTCTTTGATTTGTTCGTCACTGACAGGTTGTCCGTCTTTTGACAACGAATAACCGGGTATAGGTCATCCTCCGTGATAAACGCGAGGTTTTTGGGAGGCTTTGTTTTTTCGGTAATAGTAGGTTGCTTCCAGGATGCCGACAATACGTAGCACTAGTTTGGCTGTGTACCCCAGCTGTATCCACTTGTCGACTATTTCCATTTTGTCCGATAAGCTGGGTTCACCTTTTTTACAAGATCACGAAGGATCGCGATTTCCAAGTCCTTTTCTCCCAGTAATTTCTTCAGTTTATCATTCTCCGTTTCCAGTTCCCGAAACTCTCCTGGACTTGGTGTATAGCTTGTTACAGCTTTAGCTTCGGAAGACGTATTCTGCCAATCTGCGTGTTTGGAGTCACGTATCCATCGATACAGCATTTTAGGGTCTATCCCATGCCGTCTGGCTACTTGGCTAGCGTTTCCTACTTCGTGGGCTTCCTGGATCAATTGTTGTTTGAACTCGATTGAATAGCGTCTCCGTTGCATAAAAATATCCCCCTCTGTTCTTCTGATATCAGCTTAACAAGATAAGGGGGTATGACTCAAATCCAATTTTGGGGCTTAAAAGTTTCCTCACTTGATTATATATCTCTTTCCGTCTATACTTCGGGGTGAACACAATGTGGTATTTGCACATCCACTTCGTGTGAGCTAAACTATAGCTCTTGTTTGCCATCTAAGACCATTCCGATAAAATTGAGCCTGAACATCTCAATTTTATCGGAATGGTCTTGTTGGTCAAACCCTCGATCCCTCTACCCGCATAGCGGGTGGTTTTTTGTTTCGTGCGTTTCACGCACTCAACTGGCTAAAGCCACTAATCGAGTAGGAGGGGGCGGCTAGCCCCCGTCCTCTCACACCACCGTACGTACCGTTCGGTATACGGCGGTTCATGTTGTGTAACGAAGCTCATCGAATCGTGCGACTAGGCTGGTGAGCCCTTGGTTTTGCCAGTAGGCAAGGCCGAGGGCTCTATTCAGTTGGGGAGTGTTTGCCAGTCTCCAGTACCCTTTCCTCGAGCCACTGATGTTTCTGGCTAAATCTGCGGGGATACCAAGGGAAATAAGTTTCTTCCTCTTGGTTTGTGGTTTCTTCCACTGTTTGAGAAGACACATCCTCAGCCTTCTACGCAACCACTCATCCAGGCTTTGGAACACACTTCGTGTGTCCGCGATTCGAAAATATCCGCTCCAACCGTTTAGGTATTCATTAAGTTGCTGGATTCGGAATTCCAAGGAGTGGCTACGGCTCCGGCAGGTGAGTTTGCGAATTTTCTGCTTGAATCGTTTTACCGTCTTCTCGGCCAGCCGCAATTTGGGATCGCGGTGAGATGTGAAAGAGAAGCCTAGAAACTTACGTTTCCATGGACGATCCACCGCACTTTTCTCCCTGTTTACTCTCAACTTTAGTCGACCTTCCACATATCGCGTAACACTTTCCAAGACCCGTTCTCCCGCCCGTTTGGTTTTCACATAAATGTTACAGTCATCCGCGTACCGGACGAATCGGTGACCACGGTTTGAAAGTTCTTTGTCCAGATCGTCCAACATGATGTTGGCCAATAGTGGGCTAAGCGGTCCCCCTTGCGGGGTTCCCTCGTCTGTGGCTACGCGACATCCGTTTATCATGACTCCGGCTTGGAGGTAGCGGCGAATCAGGCGTAGCACCCGTTTATCCTTTACCTTCTTTGCCACTTTTGCCATGAGGATGTCGTGGTTCACCCTGTCAAAGAACTTTTCCAAGTCCATGTCTACGACGACACGGTACCCTTCTCGAATATACGATTGGGCTTGACGTACTGCATCCTGTGCCTTTCGTCCAGGACGGAAACCGTAGCTTTGCGGAGAAAATATGGGATCAAAGATGGGTGTCAGGACTTGTAGAAGGGCCTGTTGGAGCAGGCGATCTAACACCGTCGGTATGCCTAACAACCGCACACCGCCATCTGGTTTCGGGATTTCGACTCGACGGACAGGTTGCGGCTGATAGGTTCCGTTAAGGAGTTGATGACGGATTTCCGGCCAGTGATCGAGCAGATATGGGCGAAGGGATTTTATCTCCATACCGTCGACCCCGGCCGCCCCCTTGTTCTTCTCCACACGGCGAAGCGCCGAGAGTAGGTTTCCTCGGCTTATCACCCGCTCCATCAGGTGATTGGAATAGGCTTCGCGGGTTGCCTCTCTGGTTTGTGCCGGAGGAAAACTCGGCGCTTCTTCGGTTCCCCATGGATTCACCATTTCCTCCCGAAGATAGCCCCCTTGCGGGATATTCGGCTGTCTGTGCTTTCCTCTCGAACGTGCCATAAGTAACCCTCACAATCATGTTCGGTCCTTCCCCGCTCAGACGTCTCCTCGCAGGTACTATGACCTCTGCTGACTCCTGCCGGTTCAGCCACACCTTGCGGTGTGGGTTACCAATTCAATCGGCGTATCCGACAGGCCTCCCCGGGTAAGGACGTTGTCTTTCCCTCCATCTACCTGCTTCATTTACTCTCGATAGCCTTTGGCAACAAGGACTTTGTCTTGTTATGCAGACTCATCCAACTATCGCTAGCCTCATATGAAGTTCGTGTTCCTCAGGCCGGAGGTTTGCCGCGGACTTCCTTCAGATTTCACCTCGCGGTGAACACCCTTGTCGTAAGCTAATGGCTACTGTTGCCTTCGCCATTCGGGACTTGCACCCTAGAGACAACGACCATGCCGGGCGCACATAAAAAACCCCAAACGAGTATAGATTACTCGTTTGGGGGATAAAGGTAGTTCTATTGATTGTTTATTTTTACTGCTGTTTTCTCCAGTATATTAATTTCAAATTTCTCATTTGGAAAAGGAAACTCCTCGGTAGTATTAAGAATGTAAATATTTGAGCTAGTAGTTGGTTCGAGCTTAACAAAATAATTAACATCACCCCAAGATACACCTGTGATCTCCTTTGTAGGAAACTCTAAATGAATTCTTATTTCCTCCAATGTCTCGGTATTCTTTAAATATAAACGAGCTGAACTATTTTTCTGAAACAAATTAATCAGCTCCATGCAGTATTCAAATCGACCATCCGGTGTCTTCTGTATGGAATCAGTTCTTATTTTTTCTGTTAACCATCCACTCGTCTCTACGTTTTTATACAAATGTGGTGTCATTAAAAGCATGGCAATGATGATAATTAAAACCCCAATGAACTCCCACCATCTATATGGACTCCACTTTTTTAATAATAGAAAACAAGAAACGACTATTAATAAAATTGAGGGTATACCTAGATACAAAAGTATTACCGTGGAAATCAAGTCTATGCCACGTTGAAAATTTGCAGTCGAGCCAAGTACAAACCAGATAACACCTGATAAATTAACGAGTATAGTGATGATCCAAATTAACTTCAGCCACAATCGCATTGGCATTCCCCCTCCTTCTAAATTAATCTGGTTTCGTAGTAAGATAATTTCTTATCTTTTTGGTTCCACATAAAATTTTTCGAGATACGGTGTGATATATTTTTTCCACGTCTCAACATTAGAGTGCATTGCAGAGTGAGCCGCAATTGGGTCATACTCCTCCCCTACTTCAATTTTTATATTTGCTGCATTTGTAAACTCCCGTTTGGCTTCGCCAAGTAGCCATACGCTTCCCCCATTTACTTGTACACCATCTCGTTCATTGTAAACATGTAGATGCTGTCCCACTGGATACTCTAAATAATATTCAAGTTCCCTTACAGGAGTAGCAATAGTAACAAGCGTTTCCACCTGAATTCCTTCATGTTCCAAAACATTAGCTGCTAATATTGATACATTTCCGCCATGACTGTGACCAATTAGCCGAATTGGTTTCTTCTCATTCCCTTTAATACTTCGCCAATTCATAATATCTGCTGCCAAAGATTGTGCGGCCTTTACCCTTGCCGTATTATCGTTATCACCTGACCACTCAAATTTCCTTACATCCTCTTTATATAAACCTTTGAAATACGTAACAAAATCATCTTTCCAAGTAGAATTATCTGAAAACGTCCCATGAACTAGCCATGCATCATGTCCTGTAGGATCAATATACCTAACCGGATTGTTGTGAGTATACGTATACCTGTTGAGCGTCAGCGGATTGTCAACCTGTCCCTTAACCGTATCCTCCGACACAAACCTCCCCATCTTCGGATCATAATACCGCGCACGCAGGTAGTAAAAACCGCTCTCCTTGTCGTACATTTCCCCTGCATACGCAAACGGGTTCATCATCGTTTCCTTGACTTTGTCCGCAATCAAGTTGCCCCAGATGTCGTACTCATACGTATTCAACACATTCCCGCTCGAACCTTTGATCTTCACGACATCCCCGTGGCTGTTGTAGTAGTAGGTGCCCTCCTGGTTCGTCGTGTAGTCTTTGCGCCAGATCAGTTGGTTACCAAAGACGTTGCGAGCTTTGAACCGACCGTCCTGGGTCAGATCCTCGATCACTTGCCCGTTCAAGTACACGTAGTGGGTCGTATCCGTGACGCTTCCGGTCTGCTGTTTCGTCGCGCGCAGGCCGCCTGGATAGTATGTGTACGTCGTTGTCCCTTTGGCGTCCTTGTATTCGGTCAGGCGATTCAGCAAATCGTGTTTCAGTTCGTAGCTGCGCGTCGAATCGGCGGGTGCGTTGGCATAGATTTGGCGGTTGCCGCGGCGGTCGTAGGCGTACTGGCGGGTGTTGCCCTGGATCGTTTCTTCTTTGATCCGGGACAGCTTGTCGTAAGCGAACGTGCCGTAGTTGGCTCCGCCGCGCTTTTGGCTCGTGATGTTGCCGAACAGGTCGTAGCCGTTGGTCTCGCTCCAGCCGTCGGCATAGTTCATCCCCGTGATCTCGGCAAAGGAGCTGATCGTCTTCTGCATCGCCGACGACTGGCCGGGGTAGGAGACGGTGTTCGTCTCTCCACTGTTGTTCATGTCGTAGGTATAGCTCGTCGTGCCTACGCCGGGAATGGTTACGGCGCTGAGGCGGCTGGCATTGTCGTAGGTGTAATCGACGCGCAAGGCGGGAGCCGAGCCGGAAACAGCGCTGCGAGATGGATAAACGATGGCGTCGATGGCCTCATCGTGGTCGGTGTAGACGAGCTGGTAGTCTTTTCCCATCATCGTTTGGCGGTTCAGGCGGCGGTATTCGTCGTAACCGTAGCGGACGGTTTGGCCGTTGTTGTTTGTTTCCGTCAAAAGCGAGCCGGATAGCGGATCGTAGCTGCGTTCTTCGTAGAAGCCGCTGCCTGCGGATACCTTCGTCCTTTCGTTGAACGGCGAATAATGGTAGCTGAAAAGGACGCCGTTTTTGTCTTTGAACGTTTTGACGGCACCGTTTTTTTCATAGGTGTACTGCTCGGCTTTAGTCTCCGGGTTATTCTCGGACAACTTCCAGGACAGCGCGTTGTACGTGTACACGGCAGTGGGCGTGCCGTTTTCGAGCACGGTGGTCAGGTTGCCGAGTCCGTCGTAGCTGTATTCGTGGATGTTGTTTTCCGGGTCGCGCAAATAGACCAACTGGTCGTTGTGATCGTAGCGCATCGTCCAGCGTTGGGAGGTGCTGCCGTCCGAGACTTCTTTGTCCGTGACTTTTCCGAAGCGGTCGGTCTGGTAGGTGGTCACGCGGCGGTGGCTGCCTCGTTGAGTCGTTTCTTCCACGCTCTCAACCCGCCCGTACAGGTCGCGGTAGGTGGTGACGATGTAGCCGTTCAGGGACAACGTTTGCTCGGTCAGGCGCGGCAAATAGCTGGTGCCGTCTGAATACGCATTGGCCCGATAGGAGCGGGTCGTTCCCAGGGCGTTCGTGGTCTGGTAGACGAAGCCGTCCCAATCGTAGGCATACGTAGTGCTCTGCGCCTGGTTACCGTATGGAATCGTGCGGCTGATCTGCATACCGTCCGGGGTAAACTCGTTTTCTACCAGCGGGCGTTTGCCTCCGCTCGTCCCTCTCTGTTCCTGATAGGCGATGTCTCCGTATGGCGTGTAGTAGGTGATGACCCGTGACGAATCGGGCAAAATTCTCTCGACGATCCCCGGCCCCTCCGCGCTCGTGCCGGATGCGTCGCCGTCCCCATACACATACGTGGTGGTGCGGGTCGCGCCCTGGTGGCGGAAGCTTTCACTGAGGACTCTTCCCAGCGTGTCATATTCGTAGGTGACTTTGCTGCCGTTTGGGTACGTCTGGCTTCTTACCTGGCTTTGGTTGTCGATCTCCAGTGAGAAGTTCAGGACGTCCGTTTTCCCACTCTCCAGCTCGATTCCGGTCAGAGATATTTGTGTAGGTTGGACGCCGTACGAATCGTATGCGGGAAACGTTTGCGTCCTCGTCTTTCCGCCCAAGTTTTCCGTGATCGAATAAAGCTGCGCATTCGTGTATTCATAGGTTCGCTCGGTAATCTGGCTTTTGTAGCCCGACAAGTTCACCGGGAACGAGTGAATTTCCGTTTCTTTTCGCAGCAAATACTGGTCGTTGTACTCATAGGAAAGGTTCGAATAGTACGGCTCGCCGGACGCGGAGGTCGCCTGCGTTCGCATGGCCTTTAACTGGGAAAACGCACGGAAACCTTTTTTGCTCTCCAGATCGTACGTCCAGGTCGTCAAGATGCCGTCTGGAGTCAATTGCTTGACCAGGTGGCCGTAGTCGTCGTATTCGAAGTACGTCTCTTGCGCGTAGTTGTTGATTTTCGCTGCATACGAGGCGCGTTTGGACAAGGTTGGATCTTTCAAATATTGGTGAAAAATAGTCGTATCTGCCACGCCAGAAGCTGGCTCCAGAAAGACGTACTGATAAGTCGGCTTGGTATGGCTGCCGGAATAGGCGTACGTGGTGTACGTCGTCGGGTTATACGACACCTGGTACTTGGCTCCGGAAATCGAGGTTCCGCCTTTGCTGATTCCGGTCGTTTTCACGCTTCTCAAGAGCGGATTTCCATCTGCGTTGATGCGGAACAGGAGTGAACGGGTGTAGCGGAAAGGCTCCGTTTCCGTGACCTGGATCGTATCGCCGTGCCTGTCGGCCATGTTTTTGAGCCGAGGCAACTGGTCCTTGGGCACTTTCCACAGTTCGTAAAAACGGTCGTTGTCCGCATAGCTTTTTTCCAGCTTGTACGTGTTCGTGCCCTTTGGTGTTTTTAAGGCGTAGCTGTACGTCACTTTGTTGACAGGATGGTAGGCGACGTAGCTCAGCGCGTATCTGTCCTGGAAAATTCGCACCAGCCCGTCCTTGAAGGAGGTTTGCTCCAGTTGATACGGGCGGTAGTCGTACTGGATGGACAGCCCTTGCAATGGATAGGTGGCTTCTTGCAAGAGCAGATAGTCGATTTGCTTCCGATTCTTTTTGTCTGAATCCCAGAACTTGGGTGACTCCTGGAGCGTCTGGTCGGTTACCAGCTTATCCAGCGTGTATTTTTTGTTCAGATTGAAATACGCAATTCCTTTGGTTTTCGGATTATGGTACGTATAGCGCGCGACCGTGTACGCTTGCGTTCCGCTTCCTGGTACCGGGAGCACTTCCACACGGCTTAACTGCGTGTAAATACTCAGAGCTGATTTTTTTTCGAAATGGTAGCGGATATGCTTGAGCACGGTCGTCTCTGACTTGTCCTTGTAAACGTACAGGTCTTGCGTCAGATCGTTGGTCTGTCTGCTTTTCAGGACGATGTAGCGCCCGACGCTGTCCTCGATGGTCATCAGTTCGCCATCGCTGTTCAGCGTGTACTTGATTGTATCGCCGTAAATATTTGTTTTCACAACGGTTCCGCGGTAAATATCGAACTCGTACTTCACGTTGCGATAATACAAGGTGTAATTGTAGCCCATACGCTCAATGGACAGCTTGACATCGTTGTAAGGATACTTGAGGACCTGGGTGTGGAGAAATTCAAAAGAAGTCCCGTCTTCCAGCGTAATATAGTACAAATTGCTTGCCGGGTAGTCCTCAATGCGGGTCGAATAGATTTCTTGCCCGGGATTGCGATTATCGTCGCTCACGGACACCCTGTGCCCTCTGGTGACAATCTCCATCCGGGGCACATTGAAATCCCATCCGGTAGCAAACTTCTCGTTAGAGGGGTTCGCATCGTTTTTGGACTCTACTTCATCCCAGGTAGGCACGCTGATTTTGCTGCTCAAAGAGTGGTACCTGCGCTGCAACACGACATCAAGGCCGTGCTTGCCTTCCAGGTAGACATCCTGCTCGACGAGGTTGGCGGCCCGGTACAATTCGTCTACAGAACTTTCTGTCTTGGAGCGGGCGAAGCGAAACTCCTGTTCTTTTTCGGTGAATTGCACCGCTGGAGGTGTCGTCGACTGGGCTTCCATGCTTTCTTCCAGTTGGCTGAGCTCCTGCATTTTCGCCTGGACGAGCGGAGTCAGTCTGTTTAAAAGCTGTAGCTTGTCCGGTCCGAAAGCACGGAAGCGGGCAAACAGCTCTTCTTCGGAGAATGCTTTTGCTTCCTCTTGTTCTTGCAGAGAAAGGAGTTGCAGAAGATCGGAGTAGAAATAGGCTGCGAATTTCAGCAGGTCTTTGTCATACGTCCGGTGAATTTCGATGGCGGTCTGGACATCGAGCTGTGTCCAGGTGAATGCGGCGATATCCGCTTCGCTAAACGTGGCTGGATCTTTTGTTAAGGCTTGTTCCTCTACAGGAGCAAGCTGCTGGTTTTCGATCGACTGCCTGAGTTCCTCTGCGGCTGCTTCCGGAGTCGAGGTGGCAACGGGTGTGTCCTGCGCTTGCGGCAACTCGGAAGGTTCGTTTGCCAGTACGGTTCCGGGGGGCAGGAGTGTGACGCATAGGGCAAGGCAGAGCAGGTAGATGAGTGATTTTATGGAAAGGTGTTTCATAGTGCCTCCATAATGGTTAGTTGTCCCCCCTTGGTGAGAAGGGGGGATTGGTGGTTAGGGGAGTGTGATTTTTACTGGTTTGTTGCTGTTCGAAGTTGTACCGTTTCCTACTTGACCATAGTTACCACGTCCCCAAGCATAAATCGTTCCGTCTTTCTTTCGGGCTAAAACATGATACGCATACGATCCGCTAGAAATTTCTTCGATGTCAGTTAAATCTGTTACCTGCACTGGCTGAAGTCGATTTGTACTCGTTCCGTCTCCTAATTGGCCATAACCATTGTATCCCCAAGCGTAAACTTTTCCGTCTACATCCAGGGCATAACCACTTCCACTTCCCGCGGCCACGGAAACAATATTAGCAAGAGTCCCTATTTTCGTTGGAGATGGCGTATTATTAGTATTGTTATTTCCTAATTGACCAGAGTTATTATATCCCCACGCCCATACAGTTCCGTCTTTTTTGACAGCCAGATTAAAACCAGACCCGGCAGCTATCTCTTTTACATCAGCTATACCTCCTACTTGGAAAGGCTTACTGTATGAGCTGTTTAAAAAATTTCCCCACATCCAAACCGTTCCATCTTTCTTTAGGGCTAATCCATGATAAGACCCGGCGGCTATCTCGATCACGTCGGTGAGACCAACTGCTTGAACAGGAGTATAACTAGCACTTGTTTTGCCGTCCCCTAACTGACCATAGCTATTATTTCCCCAGCTCCAAACCGTCCCATCAGCTTTTAAAGCCAAGCTAAAGTCACTTCCTGCGGCGATGCGCGTAACGTTTGTCAGTCCTTTTACTTGAACAGGGACATTTTGCTGAATCGTAGTACCATCTCCTAATTGACCGTAAGAATTATCCCCCCAGGACCAGACCGTTCCATCTCCTTTTAAAACAAGAGAGTGTCTAGACCCTGCAGCGCTACTCACTGCATTTTCTGCTGCAGATACAGGGTTTTGTGACAGGGTAAGGATTGTCACCAGTGTCAGGAAAATATTCGTTACTGTTTTTACGATCGTGTTTCTTTTCTTCATTTTGTTTCCCTCCATGTTATTGTCCATTCGTTTTAACAGGAACTGGCCTATTTATCGTTGTACCATCGCCTAATTGGCCTTTCTCGTTTTGGCCCCATGCCCACACCGTTCCGTCTTCTTTGACCAGCAAGGTGTGGCTTCCGCCCGCGGACAGGCGTTTGGCTTGCGTAGCTACTTCCTTGACTTGCACCGGAACGGTGATCGTCTGGTCGTAATAGCGAACCGTGATCGTGGCAGTCCCTGGCGTTCCTCCTGCTGTAATCACCCCGGTGGCATTGACTGCGGCTATCTCGGGATGACTGCTTTCATATGTCGCCTGCGTAGTCACATCCTGAGTGCTGCCGTTTGCGTAGGTTGCAGTCACTTTCAACGGTTTGCTCTGCGACGGAGGCAACAGGACAGTGCTTGGTGCTGCGGTCAACTGCTTGGCCGAGATCACCAGCATGCTTTTCACTGGCGTACTCCGGTTTTGCGTCGTCCCGTCTCCCAGTTGGCCTTTCTCGTTTTGCCCCCATGCCCACACCGTTCCATCTTCTTTGACCAGCAATGTGTGGCTTCCACCCGCGGACAAGCGTTTAGCTTGAGTAGCTACTTCCTTGACTTGTACAGGAACGGTGATCGTCTGATCGTAATAACGAACCGTGATCGTGGCAGTCCCTGGCGTTCCTCCTGCTGTAATCACCCCGGTGGCATTGACTGCGGCAACCTCGGGATGACTGCTTTCATATGTCGCCTGCGTAGTCACATCCTGAGTACTGCCGTTTGCGTAGGTTGCAGTCACTTTCAACGGCTTGCTTTGCGACGGAGGCAACAGGACAGTGCTTGGTGCTGCGGTCAACTGCTTGGCCGAGATCACCAGCATGCTTTCGACTGGCGTACTCCGGTTCTGCATTGTCCCGTCTCCCAGTTGCCCTTTCTCGTTTTGCCCCCACGCCCACACCGTTCCATCTTCTTTGACCAGCAATGTGTGGCTTCCACCCGCGGACAAGCGTTTAGCTTGAGTAGCTACTTCCTTGACTTGTACAGGAACGGTGATCGTCTGATCGTAATAACGAACCGTGATCGTGGCAGTCCCTGGCGTTCCTCCTGCTGTAATCACCCCGGTGGCATTGACTGCGGCAACCTCGGGATGACTGCTTTCATATGTCGCCTGCGTAGTCACATCCTGAGTACTGCCGTTTGCGTAGGTTGCAGTCACTTTCAACGGCTTGCTTTGCGACGGAGGCAACAGGACAGTGCTTGGTGCTGCGGTCAACTGCTTGGCCGAGATCACCAGCATGCTTTCGACTGGCGTACTCCGGTTCTGCATTGTCCCGTCTCCCAGTTGCCCTTTCTCGTTTTGCCCCCACGCCCACACCGTTCCATCTTCTTTGACCAGCAATGTGTGGCTTCCACCCGCGGACAAGCGTTTAGCTTGAGTAGCTACTTCCTTGACTTGTACAGGAACGGTGATCGTCTGATCGTAATAACGAACCGTGATCGTGGCAGTCCCTGGCGTTCCTCCTGCTGTAATCACCCCGGTGGCATTGACTGCGGCAACCTCGGGATGACTGCTTTCATATGTCGCCTGCGTAGTCACATCCTGAGTACTGCCGTTTGCGTAGGTTGCAGTCACTTTCAACGGCTTGCTTTGCGACGGAGGCAACAGGACAGTGCTTGGTGCTGCTGCTAGCTGCTTGGCCGAGATCACCAGCATGCTTTCGACTGGCGTACTCCGGTTCTGCATTGTCCCGTCTCCCAGTTGCCCTTTCTCGTTTTGCCCCCACGCCCACACCGTTCCATCTTCTTTGACCAGCAATGTGTGGCTTCCACCTGCTGACAGGCGTTTAGCTCGGGTTGAGACTTCCTCAACCTGAATCGGAACGGTTATCGTCTGATCGTAATAGCGAATCGTGATCGTAGCAGTCCCGGCCTTTGTTCCCGATGTCACTACTCCTGTAGCATCTACAGCGGCAATCTCGGGATGACTGCTTTCATATGTGGCCTGCGTAGTCACATCCTGGGTGCTGCCGTTTGCGTAGGTTGCGGTCACTTTCAAGGGCTTGCTCTGCGACGGAGGCAACAGGACAGTGCTTGGTGCTGCTGCTAGCTGCTTGGCCGAGATCACCAGCATGCTTTCGACTGGCGTACTCCGGTTTTGCGTAGTCCCGTCTCCCAGTTGGCCCTTCTCATTTTGGCCCCATGCCCACAAGGTTCCGTCTTCTTTGACCATAAGCGTGTGACCCCCACCCGCTGATAGGGTACGCAACTTGCTGCCCGCTTCTATTTCCTTCCTTACTTTCACCACCACGCTTCGCTGCTTCCCAGAAAACTCCACCGCAAGCGTAGCGCTACCCGCTTTGCCTGCCGAGAGCAGTCCGCTCGCGCTAACGGTGGCAATCGCCGGGTCGTCTACGGCATACTGCGCTTTGTCGGTGATGTCCGTCTCGGTTCCGTCTACGTACACGGCCTTGACGACGAGCTGTTTTGTCGCTTTTTCCAGCAGCGCAATGTCTTCTGGTACGAGCTTGATATCCACCAGCGCGTTTTCGACTGCGACTGTAACCGGAACGCTGGTGCTCACTCCCCCGTGCGAAATCTGGATGCTTGTGTTACCTGGCTTGACGGCTGTGACGAGTCCGTCTGCCTGGACGGTTGCGACGGTCGGATCTTGGGAGACGTACGCCGCTTGTTTGCTTACATCGGCGGTTTTGCCGTCTTTGTAGGTGGCTGTCACTTGCAAGCTTTCTGTTTTTCCTGCCAAAAGATTCAGGCTGGCAGGGGTTGCGGTCAGGCTCTGCACCGGCTCCTGGGCCTCGGTGATTTGCACAGGCACTGCGACTGTCTTGCCTTCAAACGTGATCGTGACCGTTGTTGACCCGACTGCTACGCCCGTAATTACCCCGCTGGCCGCAACTGTTGCAATCGCAGGCTGTGCGCTTTTATACACGGCTTTATTGGTAATATTCGTCACGCTGCTGTCGCTGTAGGTCGCTTTTACGTCCAACTGCTGAGTGGCCCCTTTTTTGATGCTGACCGCTTGCGGCTGGACTCCCACAGACACGAGGGTGACCAAGCTGCCCGAGACCGTGACCGAAACCGTGGTGCTCTTTCCGCCGTACCTGACCGTTATTTGCGTCGTGCCTTCCGCCCGCGCTGTCACGATTCCGCCGCTCTCGACGGAGGCAACCGCAGGGCTGTTGCTCGTGTACTCTGCTTGCTGGGTCACGTTCTCCGCGACGCCATTGGAATAGGTGGCGGCGATGTTCAGTTGCCCCTTGTTTCCTGCCGTAAGCGACAGTTGCGCAGGGGTTGCTTTCAGCTCCTGAAGATACGCGCCTTGTACAACGACTTGAGCCGAGGCGCTTTTCCCGTCGTAGGAAGCGGTGATGGTTGCCGTGCCGGGCGCGATTCCCGTGATGACACCTTGACTGCTCACTTGTGCCACAGACGGGTTCGACGTCTGGAAGCTGGCTACGCTGTTTACGTCTTTGCTGCTTCCGTCCGTGAAAAAAGCGGTCGCGTAGACGCGCTGGATTTGTCCTGCCGTCAGCGTGGTTTGCTGCGGGCTGAGGCTGATGGACGACAAGCGGACAGCAGGCGCTTGCACGGTGATCGTGAGTGTTTTCGTTTGGCCGCCGTAGTACAACTGTGCCTTTGTCGTGCCGCCATTGACCGCGTAAACAAGGCCATTGCTGATGTAGGCCACAGAAGGATTCTCCACGACGTACACGACTTGGGCCGTTACATCCACCTGGCTGCCGTTTTCCAACGTCGCCATCACCTTGATCGACTTGGAGCCGCCGGATGACAAGTCCACTTTGTCCAGATCAAGCTTCAAGGCGGTCGCCCGAGGTGGCGGCGCAACGGTTTGCTTCACGCTTTGCAATATGTTTCCATTGTCGTCGTGGGTAAAGCTGACGCTGACCGCGCCGTTTTCCTTGATCGCGGTGATGCGGTTGTTTTGATCGTAGACGTATTCGTACAACGTCCCCCCGGCCAACGGGGCAAAGACGGTAAACCAGATGTTGGCGGGCGCACTGTCTGTATTCGTCAGCCTGATCGTGTAGGTGCCCGTCGCCAGCTCGTAGATCACTTCAGCCGCGCTTGGCTTTTCCTTGGGAGTCACGACGTTTCCGTTGGCGAGCAAGGTCACTGTCGGGTACTTGCCCGTCGGATTTTTCAACTCGGTCACCATGCGATACTTTCCGGGAACGACTGCATTCATGGAAAACTCGACAGATTGCCCCGCCGGAATCGTGATCTCCTTGGCCTGGTTGAGCGCGATGGTTTCACCGCTTGCTTTGGCCAGAAGCGTGGCGTACAGGGAACTGTTGGAAACTATTTGCAGATAATACGTTTTCCCCGCGACAAAAGCCGCACTGACACTTCCGTTCTCTCCTGCAGCGATTTGGTCTTGCGGCTGCAAGGTTGCGCTGCGGAAGACGGAGATTTTGGCATTGGCTAAAGAGCCGGAGTCGTTATTGAGCGTGAACTGGTAAGTCCCGCTCGTCTTCGCCACGATCTTGAAATACTTCGCCTGATTGGCAGGGAAGTGCATGCGAATCGGGCTGTTCTCCTGCACCAGCGTGAAATTTCCTTCCGCCGGCTTCGTCTCCACCGTGATCGAGCTGCTGTAGCTGCTGACGCCGGACGGGCTAATGGCCCAAAGCGTAATCGTGTACACTCTGCTTGGTTGAAGCCCGGTAAACGTGTAGCTGGTGCCGCTCTCCACCGTTCTGCTCAAATTGTTATCCAGTCTGATCCCATAGTTTTGTGCCCCTGCGACCGGATTCCAATAAACTTTGATGGAGGTCGCGTCAGCTTCTACGTTCACAATGGTCGGAGCGCCCGGTTTCTTTTCTACCGTAAGCACACCGTAATATAAAGCTACACTTCCGCTGCTGCTTTTCACTTCGATGTTTTTATACGTGTCTTGCCCCAGTTCCGCTCCTGTCCATCTGAACAGCCAATGTCCGGATGTGCTCGTCGTCGTCATTTTTTTAGCGGCGTTCATCGGATTGACTTTTCCAGAGAGAACCTCTCCTGGCTGCATCCGCGTATAGGTCCCTTCCAGCGTAAACGTCTCGCTCACGTCGATCGTTTGCTTGACGGCAGGCGTAAAAACGACCAGGTTCGGGAGGACATCTACCATGCGGGCAGATTTGACCTCCGGCTCCGTCCACGCCCCGCGGTTATCCTGTGCCTGTGCTGTCCAATAAACCGTTTTAAACAGCATGTCCTGGGTGATCGGAAAACGATAGCGCTCCACGATGCGGCGGACTTGGTCCTTCTCCGGAACGACTTCCATTTTTTCGCCCAGCTCATTCCCGCCCGGCGTAAATCCGACGCGAATTTTTTTCGCGACAATCACGTCGGTCACATCGTTTTCCTTGATGGTGTAGTTGATGTGTCCCGTCAGCCCGCCATCAATCGTGACCAGATTCGTCTCCTCCAGCATCGGCGGCTGATTTGTGGTCATCACGCTGAAATTCACTTTCGTCGTGGAACCTTCCACGAACGATGGCACGTCGCCCATGATCGTGCGCAGTTGCGCTTCCACCGTGGCATTTTTCACAATCGAAGAAGTGTCAAATTCATACGACCGCGCTTGCGCAGACAATTTTTCCTTGATCGAGCGCGTAACCATGCCGGATTGCCGGATGTAAATGGTCAGCTCCTGTCCGGTAATCTTGTCGTAGTACCGATTATAGGGAGTCGCATTTATATACTCCCAGGTAAACATCACTTTTTGTCCCTTGCTGAATTCCGCGTTATTTCGCGGAGTTTTCCAGGTGGCATCAATATAGATCGGGTCCTTTTCCTTCGCTTGCGCTCGCATGTCCAGGCGGAAGTCGAGCTTCTCCACCTGCGATTTTTGCGCTTTCTGGTCGACGGCCCAAACCTTTAGGGCGTACAAATCGTCCGGGTTCAAATGTTGCACGGGCACGTGATACAAAAACGAGTGCGCCTGCTCGGAAGCCGTGAACAACGCGATCTGGCGCGCTTCCTGGTCGTCAATTTGGTACCAGACGCTGACCTGGTCCCTTATATTCGAGTCCAGCACCTGGCCGGACAAAATAATGACATCCTCCCCGCTTACCTCACTGATAACTTTTCCGGCTACCGGGGTGGTCAAATACACCTGGGGAGCCGCGTTATCCTGAATCTCGGTGGACAGGTAGCGAATTTCCGGCGTCCACTTGAGCAGGTCGCCCGCTTCGGTTTCTTTGGCGTTCACTTGAAAAGAAAGCTTGTCTCCTGCCTCAACTTCCAGTTCCTCCGCAAACTCCACGCCGATCTCATCGTTTTGCTCGATGGACTGCCAGCCAGAAGCTGGCCAGATTTGCCCGTCGTTTTTCAGGATGCGGACGTTGACGCCGTCTCCCTCGGTTAGTTCGATCATCGAAGCCCAGCCGCTGACGAGAATTTTCCCGGAACGCGGCGCCTCCCAGCGAATGACCGGCTCCGAACCGCCTACTTTCAGCCATGTATTTCCGATTGCTGTATCGCCTTGTTCGCTTTTCCATTCCTCCGTCTCGGCATTCCAGACTAGCTCGGTGTAGTGCTCTCCGTTTGCCTCCAGGTACGACCAGTTGTTTTTCCCTTGCTGATTGGAAAATTGCAGCCAATACGTGTACGCATCGGGAATGGATTCGACAATGGTAATCGCCTTCTCCATGCTCGTTTGCTTGCCGTCTTTTTCCGTGACCAGCACGGTCAGCTTGTGCTCGCCTGTTGGCTGCTGATCGGCTTGCAGCAAATAAGCAAAGCCTGGCTTCTGCGCCTTGCTCTCCGGATGCGTGCGCAGCACGTCTGGTCTGTCCAGCCCGTAGGTGGCTTCGCCAAGGAGCTGCCCATCCAGCAACACTTCCACTTTTTCCAGTTCGCCCGCTGGCACGAACCAGCCGGTGACGTTATACTGCCCGCTCACCACTTCCTGGTCCGCCGGGGTGTCGATAGCTCCGCCTGTGCTTGCGCCCTCGCCCTTCACCTGGACAGGAATCGTCAGCACGATGCCTGCAAAAGAAACAGTCATCGTCGTGTTGCCTGAAGCAAGAGCGGTAACGAGGCCCGACGAATCGACTTTGGCGATCAGCGCATCCTGGATCGCATACACGGCTTCGGCAGTTACGTCCTTCGTGCTGCCGTCGCGGTGCGTTGCCGTCAGTTGCAGGGCGACGGTCTTGTCCTTTTCCAGCTCGATGCTGGTCAGGTTGGCGGTCAGCGCGGCAACGGGGCCAATCGTCACTTCCCTGTCCAAAACAACGCTCTCCACGCCCTCTTTATTGGTCGCACGCACGGTTATTTTGTGCGCCCCTTCGGAAAATTGGAGCGTGTCCAACTGATAGCGAAATCCTGCGTTAGCCTGACGGTAGTGCGGATACAGCGCGGCAATGTCGGGGCGCGGCTCTCCGTATTCGGCCGTGCCCTGGAATTGCCCGTCTACGAGGACGTCCACTTTGGCGATTCCCGCCGGGTCCAGTATCCAGCCTTGCAGCGTGGTCGTGCCGCCAATGACAGCGCGCTCGAACGGAAGCTCCAACTGGCCTTTTGCCTGCTGAGACTCCGCTTCCGTCTCGGTTACGACGACAGGAATCGTGACCGTTTGCCCGCCGTAGCTGGCGACGACTTTGGCCATGCCGACTTTGAGTCCTGTCACGACACCCAGCGGACTGACGTGAATGACGTCGGTATGCTCGTGCGCATACACCGCTTCACCTGAGACCTCCCTGGCGCTTTGATCCTCCAGAATGGCCGTGATCGACAAGCTTTTGCTCGCAGCTTTCGGCAAGACGAGAGGCTGCTCCCCGTACTGCAAACGCAGCGCTGGCGCTGTCTGCCCGATCACGAAGCGTTTCTCCGGCAAAGGATGCTGCTTTCCTTCCTGATCGACGGCGATCACCGCAACCGTATGCTCGCCCGCTTGCAGCCCGGACAGATCAAGCGCATAGCTGAACCCCGCATGGCTGTTTTCATAATCCGGGTGCAGCAAGGCGATGTCTGGTCGAGCGATCCCGGGTGTTGCTATTCCGATGACGGTCCCATCGAGCAAAACATCGTAGCGGGTGACGGGCGCAGACGTTAAAAACCAGCCGGCTACCGTAGTGGAGCCTTGAACGATCACGCCGTTTACGGGCGTCTCGATCTCTCCTGTAGCTTGCAACGGCTCTGATTCCGTGACCGTAACGGGAATCTGGACGCTCAGTTCTCCGTAGCGGATCGTCACGCTCGTCGTTCCCTGGGCGACAGCCGTTACCAGGCCCTCTGGGCTGACCTTCGCCACTGATGCACTGTCCACCGTGTACAAAGCCAGCTTCGTGACATCGTGCTTGCTCTGATCGGCTAGGACGGCCATGACCGCAAGCTGACGGGTTTTTCCCTGCGGAAGCCGCAGTTCCGTATCGTTCACACTGAGCGCTGTCGCAGGCAGCAACTGGACGACTTGAACACTTCTCGTGCCAATCATCGTCTGCTTGCCGTCCTTGCCTGTTCCTCTGACTGCAATCGTATGTGTTCCTTCCAGCAATCGTCCGGTATCGAGGCTGTATTGGAAGCCGATGTCTCGATCGGAGACGGAGACATCCGAAATCTCGACCTCTGGACGAGCGATGCCGTACGTGGCTTCCCCTGCCACTACTCCATCCACCAGCACCTCGACGTTCGCCACTCCGCCAGAGGCAAAAAACCAGCCGGTCACCGGGTAGACGCCGCTGATCGTGGCGTTGTCTTGTGGGTTGTCTATCCCGCCTTGCGCCAATTGTGCTGCGGCTTTTACCTGGACGGGGATCGCCAGCGTATGCGTTTGATAGTGAACGGTAATCGTTGTTTGCCCTGGTTCCAGCCCCGTCACAAGCCCGGTAGGCGATACGCTCGCCAAGGCGGGATTTTCGACGGTATAGCTCGCTTCTTTCGTGACGTCCTTCACCCGCTGGTCTTGAAGCATCGCGGAAATGCCCAACTGCTGCGTCTTGCCTTGGGTGACCTCGATTTTGCTCGTGCTCGCCACAATGCTTGCCGCCGCTTCTTCCCGCTCGACCAGCACAGTTCGCTCAGCCAGTACGCGCTCGGTTCCGTCGTTGCTGACTGCTATTACTTTCAGCACGTGTGGTCCTTCCTGAATTTTTGTCGTATCGAAAGCGTATTGAAACCCTGCTTGCGGATTTTCATACTCGGGATACGCAGCTTCAATGTCAGGCCGAGCCAGTCCGGTTCGGGCGTCCCCCAACCGCTCGCCGTCCAGCTCTATCGCGATTTTGGGCACCCCTGCCGGATCGAGGTACCAGCCTTCCACAAGCGTCATGCCTGCTACTGTCGCCTGGTCTGCCGGCTTCTCCACTTCCCAGCGCGCTATCAGCGCTGCTTCTGTTTTGACGTGGACGGGGATGGACAGCGTCTTGTCCTCGTAGGAAACGGTCACAGTCGCGGTTCCCGCCCCGATCGCTTGCACCAGGCCCGTATCGCTGACCGCGGCAACCCCTTCATCCGAAGAGGCGTATGTCGCGAGTGCCGTTACATCTTTTACCGTCTGATCTTGCAAAACGGTGGAAATCAGCAACTGATGCGTTTTCCGGGGAGCAAGCTCCAGCCGCTTGACATCTGCCTGCAAGCCTTCGGCCGCGGGACTGTCGCCAATGTAGAACGTCGTGCCTTCGAGCAGCGTTTGCTCTCCCAGCGTATTGTCGATGGCGACCGCAAGCGTATGCGCCCCGGGCGTCATTTCACGGGTATCCAATGAAAAATGAAAGCCGGCATGCGCATTTTGGTAAGCCGGATATTTTGCCTCCAAATCTGGTCGCGGTTCGCCGTACTGCGCTTCGCCGACCGGGACTCCATCCACCAAAATGCGGATTTGCGCAACGCCTGCCGGGTCAAGATACCAGCCTTTGCCCTCGTACAGCCAGCTGACCAGTTCGCCGTTTTCCGGACGATCCAGCCCGCCAAGTGGCGTTAATGGAACAGCCTCGCGCACCGTGACGGAAATCTCGAGCGTCTTGCCTGCAAATTGTGCGATCACTTTTGTTTCGCCTGTTCCGATCCCGCTGACCAGACCAGAGCGGTTGACCTTGGCGATCTGTTCATCCTCGCTCGTATAGCTGGCTTGCTCGGTCACGTCCTGAACCGTGCCGTCTGTTCGCTTCGCCGTCACTTTCAACTGGCGGCTTTCTCCTTGTGTCAACGGAAGCTCGCTGACAGAAGATTGCAGCGCTTCGATCTCGGAA
This sequence comes from Brevibacillus sp. NSP2.1, assembly GCF_000470975.2. Classification (NCBI taxonomy): domain Bacteria; kingdom Bacillati; phylum Bacillota; class Bacilli; order Caryophanales; family Paenibacillaceae; genus Brevibacillus; species Brevibacillus sp. NSP2.1. The sequence goes on from NZ_CP048274.1 coordinate 3,912,083, forward strand.
TCCGCTTCTTCCTCTTGTCCCAAAGCCGCCTCCAGGTTGAGCAGCCCTTTTCCGTAAAAACGGGACTCGCCGAGCGGGGTAGCGCTCTCTGTCAATAGCTCGCGCACTTCGCGATTCGTAGTCTTTCCCTTCTCAGACCAGATCACAGCCGCTGCCCCGGCCACGTGTGGCGCAGCCAAAGAGGTACCCGAGCGCGTCTGATATTCCCCGCCAAGCGACGTGCTCATGATGTCGACGCCAGGCGCCATCAGGTCGAGTCCTTTTCCGACGCTGGAAAAATCGGCGCGCTGGTTTTCCCGGTCGATCGCGCCAACCGACAACACCTCTGCATACTGGGCAGGGAACAGCTCCGTTTCTTCGCCGATGCCCCGGTTCCCGGCCGCCGCAATGACTAACAGCCCGTGGTCATTGGCCCTTTTGATCTGGTCGCGCAACGCCCGTCTGTCGATATAGCCGCCCGCGCTGATCGAGATGATGTTCAGCTTGTTTTGAATCGCCCACTCAATCCCTTGAATCATGCCCGAGTACGTGCCATGCCCTTTTTTGTCCAACACCTTGATCGCATAAATGTCCGCCTCTGGCGCGACGCCGACAATGCCAAAATCGTTGTCCTTGCCAGCGATTACGCCTGCCACTGCCGTTCCGTGTCCATGGTGGTCGCTGTACCCGGGCTCGTCCTCGATGTAGGAAACGCCGCCCTTGACTTCCAGGTCAGGATGGCTGGAAATCCCGGTATCCAAAATCCCGATCTTGATGTTCTTCCCCATGTACTGCTTGTTGCGGGCTGCATTCGCTCCGATGTGCGCGATGCCCCATGGCACCTGCTGCGTTTGTGCCAGGTCTGTTGCCGCCAGCTCGGTTTCACTGTCCTCCTCGATGTAGGCGACGTTCTGGTCTTGCGCCATCGCCTGCCTCTCGCTTTCCGTCAGTTTGGCTACTATCACCTTTGAACTGAGCTGTTGCACGGACGAGCGCTGAATCGCCCTCACCGTGGCCTTCTCGCTGTTTTTAAAGCCGATCAAGTACGTCTTGCTGTTTGCGCTCGCCCCTGCATGCTCGGGAACCAGTTGCAGAAGCAGGAGCGAAACGAACAAGAATGCTTGCCACACGCTGATAAAACGGATGAATCTCTGGTTCATTCCGGTAACTCCTTATCTTTCTTAGTTTTCATTTGCCTGCTCGTATGCTTCGCAAGTCAGCCAGCCTGTCCCGTTCGGAAGCCCCCCTCTCTTCCTGCCACAGTTTCAACAATGCAACAAAAATAGTAAAATATTCCTAGAAACACACAGATTGAATTATAATGAATTACTAAAATTGGTTCAATATCATTTTATTAGCTTTTTTCCCTCTTTTTTTAAAAAATCGCTCAACTCCAACAAAAAAAAAACGCCCCTGGCCCCAGGAACGTCTTTTCCACTCGCTTTTCTTTTCCCTACACGCGCATAAGTCCCGCAATCGTCACGTGCGCCGCGCCCGCCACGCGAACAACCGGGTCCTGCCCAGTCGTGTCTACCGTCACGTACAACGTTCCCGGACGGTCGATGGCGTGGCCTTGGCCGATGACCAAATGATGCTGTTCCCCGGCAGGAAGCAGCTTTTCCAGCGCCAGATAACCTGCCAACGCGCCGTTCGCGGCTCCTGTAACCGGGTCTTCCATAATTCCGATCGCCGGAGCGAAGTCGCGGGTGTACAAGTCGAATCCGCTGGACGCATCCGTCGTGAAAAGGTGCGTCGTTGTGATTCCGTGCTGTTTGTTCAGGTTGCCCAATTCGGCGAACAAAGGCTCGGCCTGGTCGATCGCCGCGCGGCTGCGGACGGGCACGAGCAGGTGCACGCCGCCAGTCGAGGCGAGCTTCAGCGGGTAGCGCTCGTCCAGATCGTCAGGGGCGATGCCGACCATCCGCGCGACGGCTGCGCGATCGAGCGCGATTTCTTTGACCGACGGCTTGATTTGCGTCATCTGCACCCGTTGCAGCTTGCCCTCCGCCGTTTCCAGCTCGACCGGAATCAGCCCTACATTTGTTTCAAAGACGATGCGGCTGCTTTTGGCAAGCCAGCCCAGCTCGGTGGCGAGCACCCACGAAGAGGCCACTGTCGCATGGCCGCAAAAGTCGATTTCGACGGTCGGCGAAAAATAGCGGATGCGAAAATCTGCCTCGGGGTGCTCGGCCGGCTGCAAAAAGGCCGACTCAGGAAGATTCAACTCATTGGCAATCTTCTGCATTTGCGGTAAAGTCAAAGTACCTGCATCCGGAACCACGCCTGCCGGGTTTCCCGCAAATGGTTCTCGGGTAAATGCGTCAACATGATAGACACGTATGTTTTTCATTCGCTTCCTCTCCCCTTTTCACCTGTGATCGCAGCTCTTGCTTCTCATCTTAGTCGGGAGAGCCGGACTTGTAAAATGAAGCTTTGGCATGTCAGACATGATAAAAACTTCATGGAAGGACGCCGGCCTTGATGACGCTGTTTCAAATGGAAGTACTCATTGCGGTCATGAACACGGGCAACTTCACCCGCGCCGGGGAGCAAATCGGCCTCAGCCAGTCGGGCGTAAGCCACACGATCCGCTCTCTCGAAAAAGAGCTCGGCATCTCCCTGTTCATCCGCGAGCGCGGCGGAGTCAGGCTGACCGCTACAGGCGAGCAAATCGCCGCCTCGGCCCGGATTGTGCTGAACCAGGTCAGCCAGATGAAGCGAATCGCGGCAGAAGCGAACGGCGGCTCTCTGTCCGGGACGATTCGCATCGGGGCGTTTCCGAGCGTCTCCGTCCAGATGTTGCCCCGGCTGTTGAAGGCGCTGCACGGCTCCTATCCCGAGCTGGACACGCGGCTGTTTGAAGGCAGCTACCAGGAGATCAAAGAGTGGCTGCGCACAGGCGTCGTAGACGTTGGCTTTCTTCCCTGGCCAGATGATGAGCTGGAAGGCGTCTTGCTTTTGCACGACCCTTTGCTGGCCGTCCTGCCTGTCGGCCACTCGCTTGCGGCAGCCAAGGAGCTTGCGCTGTCCCAGTTGGCGGCTGAGCCGTTCATCATGCCGATGGCGGGCTGTGAAGCTCTGATCGGCTCGGCTTTTGCCGCCGCTAATTTGACGCCAAATGTCGCCTATGAGGTGGCGGACAACGCTACCATTCTCGCCATGGTCGAAGCCGGCGTAGGAGTGACGGTCGTGCCCGCGCTTACTTTGCCCGAGCCGCTTTCGTCCGTAGCCGCACGCGAGCTCTCGCCGCCTTTGAAACGCGAAATCGGCGTCGCCGTCCGCTCCTTGCGCGATGCCTCGCCAGCCGTCCACGCTTTTATCCAACTGGCCCAGCGCTTTTCTACCCTATCGTAAAAAGGACGTGCACTCACCTTGAAAAAATGGCCTGTACTCATTGTTGTTCTTGCTGTCGTCAGCAGCTTCGCGCTCGGCTTGAGCTTCCAGTCGCCTGCCTTGCTGCCCTACATCAACCAGAGCTTTCTGTTCGGCCTCGTCCTGTTGATGGCCGGATGTGCTGTCGTCGTGACCCGCTCCGGTTTTTTCACCATCTTTCTGCGCGGCTTCCAGCAGTTGAAAAGCTTCTTTTTCCGCAAGCCACGGCTGATGGACAGCGATCTGGTGCGGGGAGACGACCCCGTTTTTGCGCAAAAAAAAGAAGTGGCCATGCGAGCGGCAACCACCCTGTTTCTCTCCTCCGGGACCGGAATGATCGTTTTTTCGTTGGTACTTACCTGTTTCTACTATTTATAAACAGCGTTTGGCTACGGGGGAAGGACCGCTCGGTTGCGAGTGGGAAAAAGATTTTCCCCAGCAAAAAAGACGTCCGCGCTTTTCGCGACGTCCCAGGCTGTCGATCAAGTCGGCAGCCTTTTTGCTTTGGCACTTAGCGGGGACTCGCCAGCTACTGCCCGATTTTGCTGCGATCTGACGGATTTGACGGCCCCGTTTCGGAACTCTCCCATTTTTTTATGCGGGAACTGAAAGATTGCCCGCAGCTTATCCGTCTTTACAGTGTCAAGGAGGTGGAACACATTGGATGAGCGTACGGGCGCCCGCATCGAGCAATGGTTTCACGCATACAGCCAGGACGTCTATCGCTTTCTCGTCTACTATACCGGGCGAACCGATATTGACGATCTGGTTCAGGAGACTTTTGTTCGTGCGCTGAAAGCTGTGCAACGGCGAGCGGAGATGATTGAGAATCCAAAAACGTGGCTGTTTGCCGTTGCGCGAAACGTAGCGATTGATGAAAGGCGCCGAGCCAAACTAATCGACTGGCTGCCAGATGTCTTTTTGCAGCATCTCGTTTCCCGCGATAAAACACCGGAAGAGTCACTGGAGCTAAGCGAAAACAAACGTCTGCTGTACGAGATACTCAATCAGTTGAAGCGTTCGTATCGGGACGTTTTGATCCTGCGCGGAATCAAAGGTTTGTCGAGCAAGGAGACGGCGGAGGTTTTAGGATGGACCGAAGCCAAGGTCAATCTCACTATGCACAGAGCAATGAAGGCAATTCAAAATAACATGCATGTTTCCATTGCGGAGGTGATGCACGATGCCATCACGAGATGAGCAGATCATCCTGGAAGAGCTGAATCAATTCCCGCAGCCCAGCCTGTCCCGGGAACGAAGCCAGGCGATCCTAGAAGGTGTGCGCGAAGCAGGAGGTCGACTGGAAAAAGTGAACAAACGAAAAAGGTATTACGGCTGGATGGCAAACGGGCTGATTACTTGCGGCTTGCTGCTCGTTTTTTTCTGGTTGCAACCATTTTCCGCTCCGGTTGAACAGGCGGGCCATGCAACTTTGACTCCCGAGGAGCAAACGTATTTTGCCGCTGCGCAAAAAGCCGTGCAAACAGCGAGCGGCATTGCGAAAACCTTTCCTTTTGCCGAGCTTGAAAAAGAAGCGGAATACACGATTGTGCGCGCGAAAGATTACGCAGCCATCGTGACGTTCCAGCCTGGCACGACAGAAGTTCGCACGGTCTCCGCCCAATTTGCGCTCAACGAATTGACGCCGTCCCAGCAAAAATATGCAGAAACGGCACAGCAGGCATTCCAGGAAGCTTCCCAGCAGGTTCACCTGCAAACAGCCCAGTTTTTCAAAAGCACGGGGGTGCACTATTTTTCCTTTCCGCTAGCGGACCAACAGTACGTCACCGTCGATCTTGCCACAAACAGAGTGGTTGACTTCCGTTTGCATTACAACCCGAAAGACGTAGATCCAAAAGTAGTCTCTATCGCGAAAACAGCCTTGCAGCGTTTCGCCAACGACAGCCACCTGTCCTTTTCCCAGGCCGAAAAACGGTCAGACAAAAGCGAAGAGATGTGGCTGCTCAGCAATGAACAAGGGCGCTATTCGGTGACAATCGGCGCGAAAACGGGGCAAGTGTACAAAGTGACCCATGTAACCGATGACTATCACATCAAAGCGCGCGATGAAGCCATTCCCGTGACCAGGCCGCTGATTCAAGCCATTTTTGGCGTGGACGTCAGCGGATATACGGCGCACGGCGGCAAAGACTGGGGCGGCTATGTGCTGCGAAGCCCGGGGAAACCAAGCTTCTCCATTCTCCTGCACGATCTCGATGCAGGCAATCCTTATCAAATCAGCATGGACTAAAAACGCGAGAAAGCTACGGACCCAAAATCACGGTCGGCAGCTTTCTCTTGTTTTACTTGCACGTATTTGCTCTGTTCGGGTTTAAAATGAGCGCGTCATCGCCCAGGGCAAACAGTTTTTCCAACAACGCATCCATGCCGTACTCCAGCTTGTACTCCATTTCTTCCTTATATAAAGGAAGCAAGAAGAAAGCGTGAATCCTCGTTCCGTCTTTTGCCGAAATGACGCTGACTTCTTCGGACAACTGAAACAAAATCACGCCGTTTAAGCCTGTCCCATCCGCATACGGCTCATAGTTCTCGTAGTTCGGAATCGTGTGCCCGTACCCCAGCCACGTATTGTACTGGTGCGGAAACCGCGCCATTTGCTTCATCAGCCGGATCGGCCAGTAGTTGTTTTCATCCTGCAGCGACTCTTCTGTCAGTTCCCAGGAGCCGGGCAAAAACATCATCACTTCCGCCCGATCGACCACCTCTTCCATCTGCTCCTGAATCTCATCCGGAATCGTCATCGGCAAATCGCTCATCCCGTTTGTGTACAACACCCAAAACGGCTCTTCTTCCGTAGGGCTCATCACGTTCACGTCAATATGGATAGTATCGGAAATAATCTCGTGAAAAACACTGCTGTCTCTGCCTGCAAACACCGCTTCAAAGTGGGTCACGATCTCTTCCACGTATTGCATCGGTGCGGGCGGTTCAGAAGTGGCTTGCTGGTTGTAGGTGTATATCGCCGTGCCGTCCTTTGCCTTTTCTTTGCTTTCCACACCGCCAAACAGCTTTTTGAAAAAATTCATGGCAGGTCCTCGCTCTCTTCCTGTTTTCCGTTACATCGGCAGTTTTGGCTGGTTTCGGGAGCGGGGAGCAGTGATTGGCCGATCGCTCCCCCACTTTCCTTTCAGCCCAGATCACTTTACTATATGTAAAAAAATAACTATTGTAAATAGCGAGACATAGAAGCGCTATCTCTCGCCCTTCACCACCAGCATGCGCAAAAGGACGCCCTTTTGACGAGGCGTCCTTCCCGAGTCTTTCCTTTTTCCTTATGCTTCGATCAAGTGGCACGCTACCCAATGTCCGCGCTCCGCCTCCAGCCACTTCGGCTCCTCCTCGGCGCAACGCGCGGTGGCGAGCGGGCAGCGCGTGCGGAAGCCGCAGCCGCTCGGCTTGTTCGCCGGGCTTGGCAAGTCGCCTTGCAGCACGATCCGCTCGCGCTTCACCGTCGGATCGGGGACAGGCACAGAGGAAAGCAGCGCCTGCGTGTACGGGTGGAGCGGCCGGGCGTACAGCTCGTTGCTCGCCGCCAGCTCGACCATTTTGCCCAAGTACATTACGCCGATCCGGTTGGAAATGTGCTTGACCATGGACAGGTCGTGGGCGATGAACAAATACGTAAGCCCGCGATCATGCTGCAAATCTTCCAGCAAATTGACGACTTGCGCCTGGATCGAGACATCCAGCGCCGAGATCGGTTCGTCCGCGATGATGAACTGCGGCTCGACGGCGAGCGCACGGGCAATGCCGATCCGCTGGCGCTGGCCTCCGCTGAACTCGTGCGGGAACCGCTGGGCGTGGTCTTTGTGCAGGCCGACCAGTTGAAGCAGCTCTGAGACGCGCTCCCGGCGCGAGCCTTTGGCGAGTCCATGAATGTCCAGCCCCTCGGCAATGATATCCTCGACCGTCATCCGCGGATTGAGGCTCGCCTGCGGGTCCTGGAAAATCATCTGGACATCGCGATTGAACTGGCCCACTTCTTTGCCGCGCAGTTGGTGGACGTTTTTCCCGCGGAACAGCACTTCTCCTGCCGTATTCTCATACAGCCGGATGATCGTCCGCCCCAGCGTGGATTTGCCGCAGCCGCTCTCGCCGACCAGGCCGAGCGTCTCGCCTTTTTGAATCGTAAAAGACACGCCATCTACCGCTTTCAGGTCAAAGCCAGGCCCGATGGAAAAATGCTTTTTCAAATCGCGTACATCAACTAACGCTTCTGTCATACTCCCTGCCTCCCTGCGGCGACCAATTCCTCGATGCGCGGCGCCCGCGGATCGTGCAGCCAGCAAGACGCCTGATGGCCGCACCCGAAGTCGGTTGTGACAGGCATCTGCTGGTCGCATATTTCCATGGCAAAATCACAGCGTGCTGCAAACGGACAGCCTTTTGGCGGATCAAACAAATCCGGCGGAGTTCCCTCAATCGGCACCAGCCGTTGCTTTTCTCCCTCGTCCAGCCGCGGCAGGGAGCGCATCAGGCCCCATGTGTACGGATGGCGCGGATTGGCGAACACGTCCTCGACCGTTCCGGTCTCCACGACCATGCCCGCGTACATAACGACCATCCGGTGCGCGATTTCCGCCACGACGCCGAGGTCGTGCGTAATGATGACGACAGACAGCTCCTGCTCCGCCTGCAGCCGCTTCAGCAAATCGAGAATTTGCGCCTGAATCGTCACGTCGAGCGCTGTAGTCGGCTCGTCGGCGATTACGAGGCGCGGCTGGCAGGCGAGCGCAATCGCGATCACGACACGCTGGCGCATACCGCCGCTGAACTGGTGCGGGTACTGGTCGATCCGCTTTTCCGGGTCCGGAATGCCGACCAGTCTGAGCATCTCGACGGCGCGCTGGCGCGCTTCCTCGCGCGTGACCTTCTGGCTGCGCACGAACCCTTCCACGATTTGCGCTCCGACCTTCATCGTCGGGTTGAGCGCCGTCATCGGGTCCTGGAACACCATCCCGATCTGCGTGCCGCGAATGCCCAGCAGTTCTTTTTTCGCAAGCCCGCTGATTTCCTGTCCGTCGAAAACGATGCTCCCTCCGACGATTTTGCCTGGCGGGTTGGGGATCAGTCCCATGATCGCTTGTGCGGTGACGCTCTTCCCGCAGCCGCTCTCTCCCACGATGGCGACCGTCTCTCCTTTGTCTACGTGAAAGGAGACGCCGCGCACCGCCTGCACCTCGCCACCGTAAGTCTTGAAGTTGACGCGCAGGTTGTCGATCATAAGCAGATGCTGATTCATCGTCATTTCCTCTCCCTCCCTCATCAGTCGCGCAGGCGCGGATCGAGCGCATCCTGCAAGCCGTCGCCAAATACGTTAAAAGCGAACATCACAAGCGAGATCATGAGCGCCGGGAAAAACAACCGCCACCAGTCTCCGGTCAAAATGACGCCCAGCCCGTCGTTGGTCATCGTCCCCCAGCTCGCCACAGGCGCTTGCACGCCCAGTCCCAAAAAGCTCAAAAACGACTCGGCAAAAATCGCGGACGGAATGGTAAAGGTCAAGTTTACGATAATGACGCCAAACGTGTTCGGAATCAAATGCTTGAGCAAAATCCGGTTGAATTTGGCCCCGAGCACTTGCGCAGCCAAAATGAACTCCTGGTTTTTCAACTGCAAAATTTGCCCGCGCACGAGCCGCGCCATCCCGACCCAGCCGGTGGCCGACAGCGCGATGATGATCGTCAACATGCCCGGCTCCATGACCACCATCAGCAAAATGACGACCAACAAATACGGCAAGCCGTACAGCACTTCAATGATGCGCATGATGATCGTGTCGATGCGGTCGCCGCGTTTGCCGCGCCCGGCCATGTAGCCGGCGATCCCGCCGACCGTCACCCCGATGACGAGGTCGATCAGCGCAGCGACTACCCCGATCGTCAAGGAAATTCTCGCTCCGTACCACGTCCGGGCGAACATGTCCCGGCCGAGTTCATCGGTGCCAAACCAGTGCTCTGACGACACGGGCTGATTTTTCGTCAGCAGGCTTTGATCCGAGTAGCTGTACGGGACGAGGCTCGGTCCGATAATCGCCATCGCCACGAGCGCGACGATAATGAACAGCCCGAGCATTGCCAGCTTGTTTTTCGCCAGCTTGCGGATGACTTGCTGTCCGTTGCTCAGGCTCGGCCGGGCAATGACGTTCGCCTGCACATTTTTGGTCAGCGGCCGAAATAACGGGTCTACTCTTTGTTCCATCGCCACAGGCTATCTCTCCTTGTTGGTCAGCTTGATACGCGGGTCGATCAGCGTATATGCGATATCGATCAAAAAAATCGTCACGATCAAAATCGCGCTGTAAAAAATGGTCGTCCCCAAAATGACGGGATAATCGCGGTTAAAAATGCCGTCTACGAAATATTTCCCGATGCCGGGAATCGCAAAAATTTTCTCGACGACAAACGTTCCGGTAATCAAGGAAGCGATCAACGGGCCGAGAAACGTCACGACAGGCAAAATCGCGTTGCGGATTCCGTGGCGCAGCACGATGATGAACATCGGAATGCCTTTCGCTTCCGCTGTGCGGATGTAGTTCTGGTTCATCACTTCAATCATGCTGGCCCGCATATACCGCGTAATGACGGCGACCGGACCAAACGCGAGGGCGAGCGACGGCAGCACGGTATGCATCCACGTGCCCCATGTCGCCACCGGAAAAACCGGGAGCTTGATCGCAAAAAAGTTGATGAGCAGCGGCGCCATAATAAAGCTCGGAATCGCTACCCCGAGTACTGCCAGGGCCATCGCCACGTAATCCAGCCACTTGTTGCGGTTGAGCGCCGCCACGATGCCAAACGTGATCCCGAACACGAGCGCAATCAGGATCGCTTGCGCCCCCAGCCAGGCCGAAGCGCCAAAGCCGTCGGCGATCATGTCATTGACGCCGCGCGAGTCCGACTTGATCGACGGCCCCAGATCGAGCAGCAGCAAGTTTTTCAAATAGAGCACGTATTGGACGGGCAACGGCTGATCGAGATTGTACTTTGCCCGCAGGTTGTTCAAAATCTGCTCCGGCAACTGATCCGACTCGGAGGCGAACGGATTTCCCGGAATGGCATGCATCAAGGAAAAAGTCAGCGTCACGATGATCCAAAGCGTGACGATCATCATCAAAACGCGTTTCACCAGGTAGTTTGACATGGAGTTCCTCCTCGTTTATCTGGCCAGCTCGTAAATGGCTTGGGCGTATATCGCCATCGCCCGCAGCAGGTCGTCGATCTCGACGTATTCATCGATCAGGTGCGCAGTCGATTCCTTGCCTGGAAACAACGGTCCGAAAGCTACGCCATACGGCATGATTTTCGCGTAAGTCGCACCGCCGGACGACAGCAGCGTAGCGGGCTGGCCTGTATGCTCCTCGTACACCTTGGACAAGGTTTGAATGACAGGGTGGTCTTTCGGCACGTAGTGCGACTTCGAGGTGCGCAGACTATCAATCGTCCAGCCCAGCTCCGCTACCCGTTTTTTCAGCTTTTCCACGTACTCCTCACAGGAGATAGTCGCGGGATAGCGGATGTTCAGGCGAACGCTGCCCCCGTCCGTCTCGCTGTAGCGCAAAATCCCTGCGTTGACGGTCAGCTTGCCGGATACGTCGTCCTCGCAAGCGAGCTGCAAACGTTGCCCGTAATAGTCTTCGTGAATAATGTCTGACAAGAGCGAAAGAAACGAAGAGGCAGAACCTTCAAACGACCGCTCCCGCAAGAAACAGGCGAGCAGCGTTCCCGCGTTGACGCCTTCTTCTGGCGCCATGCCATGCGCGGGCTTTCCGGCCACGGTGAACTTCAGCCTGTCTGGCGCAAGCTGCTCCATCCGCCCGCTTGTCGCTTTTTCCTGCAAAAATTGTTCCCACTGCGACGCAAGCTGCGCCAAAGCGAGCTGCTCTCCAGCCGCAGCCCCGAGGCAAACGACAGCCTCCGCCTTGTCCGGCACGCTGTTTCCTTGATCGCCGGAAACAAACGACAGGAGCCGCAAGCGCCCCTCCCCGTCTGCACTCCCTTGCGTGGGAGCGATGGTGAGGGTCGGGTTGATCTGGCCTTTTTCCGCATGGGTCATCGGAAAGGACGAATCCGGCGAAAAGCCGATCGGCGGCACGCGGTCGTGCTCCATGAAGTGCTTCATGCACAGCCAGCCGCTCTCTTCGTCTGTCCCGATAATCAGCCGCACCCGTTTTGTGAGCGCCAGCCCGGAATCGCGCACCAGCCGAAGCGCATAGTAGGCGGCCAGAGCCGGCCCTTTGTCGTCGAGCGCCCCTCTGGCGTACAGGCGGCCATCGCGAATGGTCGGCTCAAAGGGCGGAGTCGTCCAGCCCTCGCCAACGGTGACGACGTCGATATGGACGAGCACGCCGACTTCCTCTTCGCCGTCGCCAAGCTCAATCGTGCCCGCGTAGCCGTCGAGATTTTTCGTCCAAAAGCCGTCCTGCGCCCCGCGCGCAAGCAGCGACTCCAGCGCCGCCGCCACCCCTTCCCCGAACGGCTTGCCTGCGGTTGCGGTCGTCATATCTTCAATGCTGTTGATCGAAAGAAATGCCTTCACGTCTTCGACAAACGCTGCTTTTTGTAACAACGCCTGCTCTTTCCAGTACTCGCTCATTTTTGTCCACCTGCTTTCCTCTGCTGCAGGAAGGCCAGAAACGATTCGCCCTTGGCGGAAATCTGGCTTCCCTGCCTTCCTTTTCCTACATGGATCAGCTCGTCTTGCTGCATGAGCTTCAAGCGGTAGCGAAGCTGTTGCGACGAAAGCGCCACACCGCGCTCGCCAAGCTGCTCCATCAAGGAGTAACGGCCGCCGCTGCCCGCTCCCAGCTCCTGCAAAATCGCGATGATCTCCTGCAAAAAGCCTCGCCGCGCGTACTCGGCGCGTATCGGCTCGAACCATTCCTCCAGCCCGTCTGTTGCCAGCGGCACTTCCGGCACTTCGCTTAAAAACGGCAAATGATGCACATACGCTTCTTCCTCGACGACATGCGCCAAATACTCGATGACGTTTTCCAGCTCGCGAATGTTGCCGGGCCAATCGTACTCCACCAGCGCCTTCATCGCTTCGCGCGTCAGGGTGAACGGCGGGCGCCGCAAGTCGAGCGAGTATTTTTTCACAAACTGCTGCACCAGCCACGGGATGTCCTCCCTGCGCTTGCGCAGCGGCGGCAAATGAATCGGCAAGATGTTCAGCCGGTAGTACAAATCCGCGCGGAAGGAGCCTTCCGCCACCATTTTCTGCAAGTCCTGGTTGGTGGCTGCGACGACGCGAATGTCCGTCGGAATGACTTTGCTGCCTCCGACGCGCATGATCTGGCGCTCCTGCAACACCCGCAGCAGCCGATTTTGAATCGCTCCGTTGGCATCGCCAATCTCATCGAGAAAAATCGTTCCTTTGTGGGCCAGCTCAAACCAGCCGATATGGCCGCCTTTTCGCGCCCCCGTAAACGCTCCTTCCTCGTAGCCGAACAGCTCGCTTTCCAAAAGCGATTCGGAAATCGCCGCGAAGTTGACGCCGACAAACGGTTCGCGCCTGCGCGGGGAGGCGTTGTGGATAGCCTGGGCGAGCAATTCCTTTCCGGTTCCCGTCTCGCCGAGCAAAAGCACCGTCGAATTGCTCCGGGCAATTTTTTTGGCGATCTGGATCACCTTTTGCACAGAGGGGCTCTCGCCGTAAATATCCTCGAACTGGTATTTGGCAACCAGCCCTTTGCTGTACAGGCGCAGGCGGTAATCGTGCTCCAGCTTTTCGATTTCCGCCGCTTTGCGGAACAAGAGCAGGCTCCCTAAAAAGCTGCCCTCCATGACAATGTGCATCTTGCGGAAAAAGTAGGTTTTGTTCGCCCAATCTACCAGCACGTCCTCGTTTTCTTCACACTGCCGGATCAGCTCGTAAAAGTCAGACGGAAGACAGTCGGCTGCGCGCTCTCCTACCGCTTGCCTGCCTTCCAGGTGCAGCGACTCGATCGCTTTTTGATTGATGAAGCGAATCCGTTCCTTTTCATCAAAAGCGATGATCGCATCCTCGATCCGGTTGACGATCGCTTCCAAGTATTTGCTCAAAAGGTGCGCGTGCTGAATCTCGTTGTTCAGCTCTTTCGTGATGTAGACCAAAGATTGCATGGCTCGCGCCGTCACCTTTTGGAAATTTCCACTGTCAAAATGCGAGTAGATGGCCATCCAGGTGGACAGGTCAATAATCCGGAACCCGATGTCGACCACTTTGCGGATGTTCGGCGGGACGTGCTCCGCTTCGCCAGGCGTGACCGCGATTTCGATATCTGCCGGGTATTCCGCCCCCGGGTAATACGGGTACAGCTCGAAATCCATGCCCGACGCCCGCAGCAAATCCACGTTTTCCTCGGCGGTTTCCTTCGTATCGCTGACCAGAAGCACCTTGACTCCCTTCGGAATTTCCAGCATGCCGCGCAAATTGTGATACGGCAGCATGCGCTTGGCGATGAGAATGCCGGAATCGCCAGGCAGGTACGGTTCTACCAGCGGCACGATGCTTTTCGTGGACACCACCACCAAAGCCCCCGGTGTAATCGGTCGAAACGGAAGCTGATCGACGCGGATCGCTTCCACATGGATGTCTTCAGATATCCCCAATTCGTGGCATTGACTGACGACGGATTGCAGAAACTCGTCCATTTTCGCAACAAACGTAATCGTTTTTTTCGCCATGACACTCGCTCCAAGATGTAGTGTGAAGACAAGAGCACAAGATTCCCTTGCGCTCCTGTCTTTCGTCTATTCTACTATTTCTTTCCGATCTCTACCCATTTGTAGTCAAGTGTCCCTACTGGATGGCGAATGATGCCTTTCACATTCGGCTGGTCCATGAATACTTTTGTGCTGAAATAGATTGGCACAAGCGGCATGTCTTCCATGAAGATTTTTTCTGCGTCGTGCATCAGCTTGAAGCGCTCGGTTTCGTTTGCGGTGTTGCGGATTTTTTCTACCAGGGCGTCGTACTCTTTGTTGCTGTAGTTGATGCGGTTTCCAGGGTGATCGGTGACGAACAGCTCCAGGTAGTTGACCGGATCGCCGTAATCGGCCGGAATGGTGGAACGGGAGAATTGCAGCTTGCGAGCGCGCTGCTCATCGAGGAAAACTTTCCACTCTTTGTTTTCCAGCTTCACGTCTACGCCGAGGTTTTTCTTGTACATTTCTTGCAAAACTTGCGCGATAGCTTTGTGCGCGTCGCTCGTGTTGTAGGTCATGGTTACAGGCGGCAAAGTTGTCCAGCCTTCCTCTTCCATCCCTTTTTTCAACAGGGCTTTTGCCTGTTCAATGTCGTTGTCCTTGATGAAATCTCCGCCTTTTTCGCGGAAGTCTCCGCCTTCCGGCTCAGGGAAGCCGAATGGCACGTGCGCGAGTGCTGGCGCCTGCTTGCCTTGGACTACGTTGTCGATCAGCGTCTGGCGGTCGATTGCCAGGGCGAACGCTTTGCGGATGTTGACGTTGTTAAACGGCGGCATTTCGGTGTTCATGCGGTAGTAGTAGATGGCTGCCTCGGATTCTACCTTCGCTTCGCCGGAGTCGATCAGCTTTTTCTTCAGGTCGTTCGGCACAGTCTGGATCATGTCCAACTGTCCTGTCGAGTACATCTGGTATTGCGTGTTCTCGTCGTTGACCATTACCCAGTCGATCCCCGCGTATTTGACGGAGTCGCGATCCCAGTAGCCGTCGTTTTTCACCAGCTTGACGGACTGGTCATGCACCCAGTCTTCCATTTTGAACGGGCCGTTGGTCACGATGCTCGAAGCGTTCT
Organism: Brevibacillus sp. NSP2.1; assembly: GCF_000470975.2. NCBI lineage: Bacteria > Bacillati > Bacillota > Bacilli > Caryophanales > Paenibacillaceae > Brevibacillus > Brevibacillus sp. NSP2.1. The sequence goes on from NZ_CP048274.1 coordinate 3,927,212, forward strand.
CAGCCCATTTCGGATTGCTTTCCACCACTTTTTTGTTCACCGGGAAGAAAGTCGGCTGCGTGAGGATGTGCAGGAAGAAGCCTGCCGGCGCTTTCAGATGCACTTCCAGCGTCTTTTCGTCCACCGCTTTTACTTTCACGCCGTCTGCGGTTCCGGTTCCTTTGTTGTACTCTTCCGCGCCCTCGATGTAATACGCGAGGAAGGCAGACGGGAACGCGTTGTTCGGGTCGACGATGCGCTTGAAGGCGAACTCGAAGTCTTGCGCAGTAACCGGATCGCCATTGGACCATTTGCTGTCGCGCAGCGTAAACGTGTACGTCTTCCCGTCTTCGCTCACGGACCATTTTTCCGCCATGGCAGGCTGTGGCTTGTGGTCTTTGTCCAGACGTGCCAGACCTTCCATCGTCGCGTTCAGCACTTCATTGGAGGTGCTGTCGAAGCCTTTTGGCGGATCGAGGGATGGTGGTTCTGTCTTCAGATTGAGCTTCAGCCGCGCTGTCGCGTCAGCTTGTCCACCCGCATCGCCTGTTGGCTGGGCGGCAGGAGCAGTTCCTTCTCCCGTCTTAGCCGGAGCTGCCGACTGGCTACAACCTGTCACGGCCAGAACCGCGACAAGAGCCGCTGTGCTGAGCAGCTTCCATCCTTTTTGCAACTTCATTTGGTGTGACCCCCTTCTTCTTTTGCAAAATCTTTATAGATAAACGGCAACGATCAGGAAGCTGCCGCTTATACCCCTAAGACCACGCTAGTTTTGGTCAGCAAAAACGGCGTTTCGATTCGGCCCACGACGTTTCCGCTCATGTTTTTGATCGGCGGATTCGTATATTCCGCGAGCGCTTCAAGCGGGCCGTCCGTGCCGATTCCGAGCTGACGGAGAACCTCGTTCACGACCGGATTGATCGCGCGCGGGCCGCCATCCTCGATTTTGACCGCGATGCCAAGACCTGTTTGGCGATCGCCCAGGCAGTAGACGGACTCGGCGCCTGCCTTGCCGACGATGCGCCCGGCAAAAGCGGTCATCAGATCGGTGCAATAGCGGTTTTCGCCCCCGACCATTTCGGGATGGGCGGTCATCGCTGCGGTAATTCTTTCTACCGCTTTGCGGCGCTCCGGATTGGCGATCACCTCTGGCTTGGCCAGCTTGGCAAAAGCCCAGGCGTAGTGGGCGAGCGGCAACTGATGAACAGGGACGCCGCAGCCGTCCACCCCGAGATTGATCTTCTCTTTCGGATAGCCGGTGATGTCTTCCACTACATCGAGAATCCGCTGCTGCACCGGATGCTCTGGCAGATGGTACGTCGTGACATCTTCGCCCAGGTGCGTCGCAGTCGCGATCATCCCCGAGTGCTTCCCGGAGCAGTTGGAAAATACCGGCGTGAGCGGCTTGCCCTCCCGGATCAGCTCCTTGTAGCTCTCCTCGTGGCGAGGGACGTGTGTCCCGCACTGCAAGGTCGCTTCCGGCTGGCCTGCGCGCGCCAGCATCGACAGCGCACGGGTGCGGTGGCGCGGCTCTCCGCTGTGGGAGGCGCAGCAAAGCGACAGATCGGCTGGCTCAAATCCAAAACGGTCCGCAGCCCCCGTCTCCACAACCGGAATCGCCTGCAACGGCTTCATGCTCGATCGGGCATATGTCATTCGGTGTGGATCGCCGAATGAGTAAAGCAATGTTCCTGCAAAATCCACAACCGCAATGTGACCAAGGTGAGAGCTTTCCACCTGTTCCCCCCGGTACACGTTGGCAACTACATTCATAACAAAGTCTCCTTTTGGCGAGTAAAGTTGGAATGTTTGTACCTCTTCTCTAAAGCAAGATGCGTGCCAACGCCTGAAAATTACACTCAAAGGCGAATTTTCTGCAAGTTTATTGCTGTAACGAGATAAAAAGAAGCCAGTTCGCGGCATAAACTGGCTATCCTATCAGACTTAACAGGTTGCTTATTTACAGTAATAGGTTGACTCATTTTCGTTCCCACAAAAAAACACCCCTTTTCTTTTGGTTCGCCAGAAATAGGGTGTCGCTATTGGTTCGCTACTTTACGCTTTTGCCACTCGCTGCAGATCGGCCTCGACCATCATGTGAATCAGCTCGGCCAGCTTTGTCTTCGGTGCCCAGCCCAGCTTGCGCTTCGCTTTTTCCGGATTGCCCAACAGGACGTCGACTTCTGCCGGGCGGTACAGGTCTGGATCAATCACCAAATAATCCTGATAGTTCAGCCCGACGTAGTCAAAGGCGATTTTGCACATGTCCTCGACCGTCGATGTTTTTCCGGTCGCAATGACGTAGTCGTCCGGCTTCTCCTGTTGCAGCATGAGCCACATCGCCTCTACGAAATCGCCTGCAAAGCCCCAGTCGCGCTTCGCCTGGATGTTGCCCAGCCGCAGCTCTTTTTGCTTGTTCGCGACGATGCGGGCGACGGCGTGCGTCACTTTTCGGGTTACGAACTCAAGCCCGCGCAAAGGCGACTCATGGTTGAACAAAATGCCGTTGCAACTGTACATTTGGAAGCTTTCGCGATAGTTTTTCGTCATCCAGTACCCGAACAGCTTGGATACGGCGTACGGACTGCGCGGATAAAAAGGCGTTTGCTCCGATTGTTGCGGCTCCTGGATCAGCCCGTACAGCTCGCTGGAGGAGGCCTGGTACATTTTGATTGCCGGATTCGTCTCGCGGATCGCCTCCAGGACGTGCAAAACCCCCATCCCGGTCGACTGCGCCGTCAAAATCGGCTGCTCCCACGAGGAGCCGACAAAGCTTTGCGCCGCCAAGTGGTACACTTCGTCAGGCTTCGTCGTCTTGAGCGCCCTCGTCAGGGACGCCAGATCCAAAATGTCGCCGTCCTTGTACTCCACCTCGTCGGCGATGCCCAAATACTCCAGCCGCCAGCGGTCCACGGTGCTGCGGCGCGGTACCAGTCCGACCACGCGATAGCCTTTCTCCAGCAAAAATTTTGCCAAATACGCGCCATCCTGCCCGGTGACTCCTGTAAGGAAAGCGGTTTTCATCAGCCACATCTCCCCTCGTTGCCATAGCAGCGAGCCGACTGCCTCCCGCCATCGAAAAGCGCACGGCGTCGGCCTTGCTGGCTCCTGTGCTGTCCAGCACGGCAATTTTCGCACTGTTTTATTTATATGCAAACCGGCTTGCAAATGTTTTGCGCCTCTTCCCATAGCCAGCTTCGGGCAAGCCCCTGACGGCCGCAGCCGAAAGCAATTTTGCCAAGAAGCCTTCACTCCCCTCCCCGCCCGGTAATATCTTAAAGCAACGACCAGCATTTTTCGGTGGGAGTGAAGACAACCATGACAACAGATTGGCGGGTACATTATACACGCTGGAACGAATATTCAGACCTGGAACCTGAGCTTCGCCGCCAGCTCGAACAGTTGGCAGGCGACGAAAAAAAGCTGGAGGACTGCTTTTACAAGCCGATTGCCTTCGGAACGGGTGGCATGCGCGGTGTCATGGGTCCGGGAATCAACCGGATCAACGTGTACACGATCCGCAAAGCTACCGCTGGTCTTGCCCTGCACCTGCTTGAACAAGGGACAGACCCGGCCGCGCAAAAGGTGGCGATTGCCTATGACTCGCGCGCCGATTCGTACACATTCGCCCTGGAGACGGCAAAAGTGCTCGGCCATTACGGCCTGACAGCCTGCCTGTTCGAGCAACTGTGCCCGACGCCGCTGCTCTCGTTTGCTGTACGCCACCTGGGAGCGAGCGCAGGGGTCGTCATCACGGCGAGTCACAATCCGCCCGAATACAACGGCTACAAAATTTACGGAGCGGACGGGGGCCAAATCCCGCCGGAAGCAGCGGCGCGGATTTTTGCCAAAATCGAGGAGGCCGGAGACGAACTGCGAATCGGCACGAGCGAAGTGAGTGCGCTCATCAACAACGGCCTGCTGCAGATGATCGGGGACGAAGTGTTTGCCGCCTACATGGCCTGTCAAAAACAGTTGCGCCTCCCCGCCGCCGAGCTTGCCCTCCGCACGCACCAGCCGCGAATCGTCTTTTCCCCCCTGCACGGCACGACCCTCGCGCCGATCACGCAAGGCTTGCAGGCCTTTGGCTTTACGCAGGTCAAAGTCGTCTCGGAGCAAGCTAAGCCTGATCCGCTGTTTCCCACGGTCGCCACGCCCAATCCGGAAGAGCCGGAAAGCTTCCGGCTGGCGCTGATGCAGGCACGCAAAAAAGGCGCAGACCTCATCATCTGCACCGATCCCGATGGAGACAGGCTGGGGGTGGCGATCCGGACAGGGCCGAACCAGCATCTCATCCTGAACGGAAATCAGACAGGCGTCTTGCTGCTCGACTATCTTTTGTCGCAAGAAAAGCAGGCGGGGACGCTGCCGGCCCAGGCTGCCGTCGTGAAAACCGTCGTCACCTCGGAAATGGTTCGGGCGATCGCCTCCGACTACGGAGTCGCCACAATAGATACGTTGACCGGGTTCAAATACATCGGCGAAAAAATTCACGAGTTCGCGCAAAGCGGCGCGCATGCGTTTTTGTTTGGGCTGGAGGAAAGCTGCGGCTACTTGCGCGGCGAATTTGTCCGGGACAAAGACGCGGTGCAGGCAGCCTTTTTGCTGGCGGACGCGTGTGCCTGTCAGCTCGCGCAAGGCTCCAGCCTGCATCGGCGTTTGCAGGAGCTGTACGAAACGTACGGCTACTTCCGGGAGGACCTCGTCTCCATCACATATCCGGGCATAGACGGATTGGAGACGATGACCGCCATCCTCGCCGCTCTGCGCAGCAAGCCGATGGCCTCTGTCGCAGGACATCGCGTCAGCTCGATTGACGACTATTTGCACGGCAAGCGCTGGCTGTCGGCGACGAACGAATCGGAGCCTTTGCCCTTGCCCGCAAGCGATGGCTTGAAGTACACCCTGGGCGAGCACGGCTGGTTTTGCATCCGCCCCTCTGGCACGGAGCCGAAAATCAAGCTTTATTTTGGCGTGAAAGACACATCAGAGAAAGCTGCGCTGCAATCGCTGGCGGACATCAAAAAAGCGGTTCTTGCCTATCTCGAGCAGCTTTTGCCCGCCTAGATTTCCAGCCAGGGGCCAGTTCCGTGCGGATGGCCCCCTCCCGCAGCGCCGTAGCTTGGCGGATGGTAGGCTGCTTCCGGAGTAAGCTCGGCAAAGCCGGATCGCGCAAGCAAATCACGGCGAACAAAAAAGGCGTTCACCCCGCGCGAGTCCGTCCCGATGAGCGCATAGCCGAGCTTTTTCCCCAATTCGGCCAAGGAAGTCAGGCTCGCGCCAAAATAGGTGGTCCCTTTCCACGAAAACGCCGGATCGTAGGCGACCACCCGTTTTTGCGGCGGAGGAAAAGACGCGTTGTATTCGATAATCACCACTCGCGGCTTGTAGGCGTGCAGCGCTTTCCACACCCAGTAATCAATCCCGTCCAGATCAATCGTCAGCAAATCAAATTCTGGCGGAACCTGCAAGCGGGCAAACAGGGCCGCGATGTTTTCCATCGTGATGAACGCCTGATGAGTAGCTACCTGGGGATAGGCGGCGTAATTTTGCTGCAAGTACAGATGCTTGAGCGGGTGCCCCTCCAGCAGAATCCCGGACCAGTTGTGCACGCAGGCCAGATTGCGAGACATGCATTCCTCGCCCGTCTCGACGCCAAATTCAACAAAAAACCGATTCGTCGTCCCGATTCTGGAAAACAGTTCCTCGACGATGCCGTCTTCGCCGTTTTGTGAGAAAATTCGCTTTTCATAGCGATTGATGGAGTCCATCTCGGTTGTGCACCTCCCTTTTGGCGCTCTTTTCTTCATCGTATTTGGGATGCGGCCAAAAGGCTTAGTCATTTGCTCCCCTTGTTCCATAAAAAGGCGTACAGCACCTGCCCTTCCTTTTTCATGCGCCCTGCAAACTGTCGAGCCGCAAAAGACATTCGCCGTGCCAGCCTGTGCATGTTTTTACTATATATAAAGCATCTGCTTTCTCGCTTTTCAGGCGGTTCGCCTGTATTCGCCAAACCATCACGAACAAGGGGGGACGCCTCTTGAAAGCTTTGATTACAGGCATTACCGGTTTTGCCGGCAGCCATTTGGCAGAGTACCTGCTCGCGCGAGGCGACGTCGAAATCTACGGAACCTACCGGGCACGCAGCCGGATGGACCATATCGCGCATATTGTGGATCACATCCGGCTCGTGGAATGCGAGCTGCAAGACCGCGAAGCTGTCGAACAGACGATTGCCCAGATCAAGCCGGAGCATATTTACCACCTCGCTGCCCAAAGCTTCGTCCCCGCCTCCTGGAGCTCTCCTGCCGAAACGTTAATGAACAACATCGTCAGCCAACTGCACATTTTTGAAGCGGTCAGAGCGGCGGATATCCCGTGCAAAATCCAGGTGGCATGCTCCAGCGAGGAATACGGCCTTGTCTATCCGGAAGAATTGCCCGTGCAAGAAACGAACCCGTTGCGCCCGCAAAGTCCGTACGCCGTCAGCAAGATCGCGCAGGACTTTCTCGGCTACCAATATTATCAAAGCTACGGGATGTCCATCGTTCGCACCCGCACCTTCAACCATACGGGTCCGCGACGAGGAGAGCGGTTTGCCACCTCGAACTTCGCCAAACAAATTGCCCAGATCGAGCTCGGCTTGCAGCCCCCGCACGTGTACGTAGGCAATTTGCAAGCGAGGCGCGACTTTACCGACGTGCGCGATGTCGTCAAAGCGTACTGGCTCGCACTGGAACGGGGCGTGCCCGGAAGTGTCTACAACATCTCTTCGGGAAGCACGCGCACCATCCAAGAAGTGCTGGATACGCTGCTTTCCTTTACCTCTGCTCCCGTCCAAATTTTGGTCGATCCAAAACGGCTGCGGCCTTCTGACGTGGAGGTCTTGCTCGGCGACGCCACCGCTTTTTGCGAGCAGACGGGCTGGATGCCGGAAATCCCCTTCCGCCAGACGATGCGCGACCTGCTGCAATACTGGCGGGACACGCTGCAAGCCCAAGCGCGAAAAAAGGGGGAAGGCTGATGGGACATCCGGACCTGCCGCTGGTCAGTGTCATTACCCCTTCGTTCAACCAGTCCGCTTTTATCCGCAAGACCATCGAAAGCGTTTTGAGCCAGGACTATCCGAACATCGAGCACATCGTCGTCGACGGCGGCTCTACCGACGGCACGCTGGAAATTTTGCGGGAGTACGCGCATCTGGGGGACCGCCTCCGCTACATTTCCGAGCCGGATCGCGGTCAGTCGCACGCGATCAACAAAGGCTTGGCGATGGCGAACGGTCAAATCATCGGCTGGTTGAACTCCGACGACAAATACATGCCTGGCGCCGTCGCAAAAGCGATCAACGCCCTGACAGCCCATCCGCACTGGGCCATGGTTTACGGCAACGCCCTGCACATCAACGCCGAGGACAAGATCACCAGTGTCTACCCGACGAAGCCGTTTTCCCGGCAGGCGCTGTTTCTGTTTTGCATCATCTGCCAGCCGTCCGCTTTTATCCGCAAAGAGGTGTTCCAGGCGGTCGGAGGCGTGGACGAAAATTTGCACTATTGCATGGATTACGATTTATGGATGCGCATTTCCAAGTCGTACGCGGTCGGCCACATCCAGGACTTTCTCGCCGCCTCCCGCCTGCATCCTGCCTGTAAATCTATCGCGCTGGAGGTCGATCTGGGCCTGCCGGAAATTTTGCTGGCCAGCGTCCGCCACTTCGGCACAGTCGCCAACCATTGGCTGTACCATTTTCTCACCCACTACCCTGACAAGGGCGTGTTCTGGTACCTCGACCTGTTCAAAAGCCACCGGGTTTTCGGCGACACGCCGATTCTCGTGGACAGCAACCGCCATTCTTCTTACTGGGTTCCGCCGCGCTACCGGCTGCACCTGCACGTCGATCCGGCCGAGCCGATGCACGCGCTGGTCATCAAAGGCGTAAACCTGTTGTTCAACCAGCCCGTTCATGTGCACGTCATGGTCAACCAGACGCCCGTTGCCCATCACGTCATTCCGGCCGGGCCGTTCGAAACGAGCATCCCGTTTCCCGTCAAGGAGCCAAACTCGGTCGTCGAGCTTGTGTGCAGCCGCCAGCAAGCGCTCCCGGAAAGCGAAATGGCGGCGAGCATCGGTACCGTCAGCTTTCAGGTGCAAAACGTAGTGCCGCTCTCTGCGCAGGAGTACCAGTTTTATTTGCAGTACAAAAAAAATCCCCGGGATGTCGCTGGCTGGCTGTTGAAAAACAGGAATCCAGTCCCTTCGTTGTGACCACATCCGCGAAAAGGAAGGTGTTGCTTTCATGAATCTGTCGGACAAACGAATCGTCGTTACCGGCGGAGCAGGCTTTCTCGGAAAGCATGTGCTAAGCCAGTTGCAAGCCCGGCACTGTCAGCATGTGTTCGTGCCGAGAAGCCGCGACTTTGATTTGCGCAAAGAAGACGACATCGTCCACATGTTGCAAACTTTTGCCCCGGACATCATCATCCATCTCGCTGCTGTCGTAGGAGGGATTGGCGCCAATCAAAAAAACCCCGGCAAATTTTTTTACGACAACCTGATGATGGGCACCCAGCTCATGGAGCAAGCGAGGCTGTTTGGCGTGAAAAAGTTTGTCGCCATCGGGACGATCTGCTCCTACCCGAAGTTTGCGGCCGTCCCTTTTCGGGAGGAAGACTTGTGGAGCGGCTACCCGGAGGAGACGAATGCCCCGTACGGCCTGGCGAAAAAAATGATGCTGGTGCAATCGCAGGCGTATCGCGAGCAGTACGGCTTCAACTCCATTTACTTGCTGCCCGTAAACCTGTACGGTCCCCACGACAACTTCGATCTGGAATCATCGCACGTCATTCCGGCCATCATCCGCAAATGTCTGGAAGCCAAGGAACAGAACAGAGACGAGATCGTGCTCTGGGGCACGGGCAACGTCACCCGCGAGTTTATTTATGTAGAGGATGCCGCACGCGCGATCGTGCTCGCCACACAGCGCTACGACTCCTCTGATCCGGTCAACATCGGCTCTGGCGAGGAAATGACGATTCGCGAGCTGGCCGAAACGATTCAAAAGCTGTGCGGGTACGAAGGCCGGATTGTGTGGGATGCAAGCAAGCCCGACGGACAGCCGCGGCGAAAGCTCGCGACAGATAAAGCGACAGCCGCGTTCGGTTTTACCGCCTCCACTCCGCTGCTCTCGGGCTTGCAGCAGACGATCGACTGGTACCGCCGGCACAGGCGCGACGAAGAGGTGAAGACACTGTGAAAATCGGAGTGAACCTGCTTGCCTGCATTCCCGGAAAAATCGGCGGCATGGAGCAGTACGTGCGCAACCTGCTGGCCTACTCCATCCAAAGCGGCGATCAAAACCAGTGGTTCTTGTTTTTGACCAAGACCAACTACCACACCTTTCCCAACCATCCGAAAATCCAGAAGGTGATGATGCACGACCACATTGATGCGCACAAGCAGTTCCACAGTTGGATTCGCGGCCTTCGCCTCGATCTGTGGTTTTGCCCGCTCTTGGTGTTGAACCCGTTTGACGTCTCCATTCCGAGCGTCATTAACATTCCCGACATCCAGCACGAGTTTTACCCGCAGTTTTTCGACGACAACTCCTTGCAGTGGCGCAAGTCGACCTACCAATCGTCCGCGCTGAAAGCCAATGCGGTGCTGACTCTGTCGGAATACTCGCGGGAGAGCATCGTCGCCAAATTCGGGGTTCCGGCGAATCGCGTGCACGCCATCCATCTCGACTCTGCGCATGAGTTCACCCTGCCGTTCCACGAGACGAAAAATCAGCTTGTCCGGCATAAATACAAGCTGCCTGCGCATTACGGCTTTTATCCGGCCAACACGTGGTGGCACAAAAACCACGTCTCGCTGCTGCAGGCACTCGCCTATTTGCGCGACGAGCACAAGCTCAAAATCCACATGGTGTTCACCGGAGCGCCGCAGGAAGCGCACGGGCAGGTCATGGCGACGATCAACCAGCATCAACTGTCCGACCAGATTACGTGGCTGGATTACATTTTGCAGGAGGAAATGCCGTATTTGTTCCGCAACGCGAACTTCCTCTGCTTCCCGTCCTTGTTTGAAGGCTTCGGAATCCCGCTCGTTGAGGCGATGCGGACCGAGCTGCCGATCATCTGCTCGAACAACGGCAGCATTCCCGAGATCGTCGGAGACGCCGCCTTGACATTCGACCCGGTTTCTCCCGAAGACATCGCCAAAAAAATGGTCGAAGTGCAAAACGAGGAAGTGCGCTCTGGGCTCATCGCCAAAGGATTGCAGCAAGCGAGCAAGTTTTCCTGGTCCAAATGCGCGCAGCAGACACTCGCTGTCTTGCACCAGGTGGCAGGAAAATAACGCAATCACGAAAGGAGCATGCTCATGTCACGTATGGACGAAATCCGGCGGGTGTGGCAACAGGAGTTGCGCATTCCCTTTCCCCTCACCGCTCAGGAGACGTGGGATTTCTGGCTGCTGGAATCCCCGCAGTACGAGGTCAAAACCGCAGCCGTCACCGACTACGGAAAACGCCATCAGATTCGCACCTTCATTGAGACAGGCACATACCGCGGTTACATGGTAGCTGCGCAAAAGGCGGCGTTCTCGCGCATTTATTCCATTGAGCTGGACCCCGCCCTGTACCTCGCCGCCAAAACCCATTTTGCCGCCGACGAGCACGTATCCATCCTGCACGGAGACAGCAGCAAGGTGCTGCCCGAGCTGCTCGCTTCCATCACGGAGCCTTGCCTGTTCTGGCTGGACGGACATTACATCCCGCTGTCGACCGAATCCGCCAAAGGCAATCTGGATACGCCGATTTTGGAGGAGCTGGCGGCCATCCTGTCCCATCCCGTTCGCAATCACGTCATTCTCATCGACGACGCCCGCTGCTTCATCGGCTCGAACCCGCTCTTGAAAGACTACCCGACCATCGCCGAACTGAAGCAATACGTTGCCGACCTGCGCCCTGATTTGCACTTCGAGGTCAAGGACGACATTATCCGCATCTACACGCCGATCCCGCAAAATGCGCAAAAAACGGTCACCTTCCGCTTGCCTTTTGACGACAAATCGTTTCTCGTTCACGGCAGCTCGTTCGACCAAAGCGTTTTGTACTACATCGAAATGGCGGGCGGCCTATACGAAGAATACGTACTCAACGTCCTGAAGCGCGTCGTCCAGCCCGATTACACGTGCCTGGACATCGGCGCCAATCTCGGCACAATCTCGCTCGCGCTCAGCCATCTGGCGCCGCGCGGCAAGGTGTACGCGTTCGAGCCTTCTGCCGTCAACCTCGCCTTTATGAAGCAAACGTTGCACGACAATGGCGCAAGCAACGTAGAGCCTGTTCCGCTCGGCGTATTTGACAGAAACGGCATCATCGAGTTTTGCGAGGTGGATCGCGGGGGAGGCTGGTCGTTTATCGCCAGCGAAGCGACCTCTGCCGCTACGAACACGATCTCGTGCACGCGCCTGGACGACTGGGTCGCCGCTCGCAGCCTGTCGCGAATCGACCTGATTAAGCTCGATGTGGAAGGCTCCGAAATCCAAGTATTGCAGGGGGGCATGGAGACATTCAAAACGTTTGACCCCGATCTGGTCATCGAGTTCAATCCTGACAACTTGCGCGGGTATTTCGGCAAGGACCCGAATGAGCTGTTCCTCTGCTTGTTCGCCCTCTACTCGCATCTGTACCTGATAAAACGGGATGGCGGGCTGATGAAAATCACCTCGTACACCCAACTGCTGGATGCCATCAAGCCGTTTCACGGCGACCTGTTTTGCACAAACAAAACAATCCTGCTTTGATCCGCAGCGAAAGAAAACCCCGACGAAAAAAACACCCGGCTGCCTCCCACGAAACGAAAGGGCGCAGCCGGGTTGTTTTCAATTTTTCGCTGTTTGTTGCAAGGTCAGCGCCAAGCCTTCCTCCATCGACACTCTTCCTTGCCAGCCAAGCGCCTGAAGCGCGCGTGTGTCGGCCTGTGAGCACATAAGCTCCCCCGGCCGCTGCGCCAGTGCTCCGAATTGCAGTTGCGCCGTCGAGCGGGTCAGCGAATGGATTTTTTCCACCAGCTCGCGAACCGTGGTCGCGCTGCCCGTTCCCACCTGATAGTCCATGTACCTTGCTGGCAGCGAGTCTTTTTGCCGCAGCACGAGCAAATACGCCTCCACTACGTCAGCCACATACACAAAATCTCGCTTCTGCTCGCCGGAAGTAAGGGCGATCCTGGCCCCGTCCCGCATGCATTGGCGGATGATGAACGGGATGAATTTATCGGGCTGGTCGCCTGGCCCGTACACATGTTCCAGCCGCATATTGGCAAACGTCAGTCCGTGCTGTTTGGCGGTGAGCGCTCCCCATTCGGCAAACTGCTTTTTCGTCAGATGATAGCCCGCCAAATGCGTTGCGCCCGCAGCCAGGGAAGCGCGGGAAAACGTATCGGTATTCACAAACAACCCGGTTCCTTGCTCGCAGCATGCGTGTAGCAGGCGCAGAGGGAACAGCACATTGGCTTCCACCAGCGCCGCGTCCGACTCGTCCCGGCGTCCGTAAGCGGTTGCGGCATGAATGACGGCGTCAAAAGGGCCGTGCCGGGAAAAAACAGAAAGCAGGTCTGCCGCATCCGCATCGCAGGCGGCAAGCTCACTGGCGATATCTTCCAGCCGAGAGCAATCCGAGGTGCTCCGCTTCAAGATCGTCACCTGATGGCCCTCCCGCAGCAGCGCTCGCGCCAGATGGCTGCCCAAAAAGCCCGTCGCTCCGGTGAGCAATACTTTCATAATCGGCCCCCTTTTGCCTCGTCTGGCCGCGCTACTTCCACTCCGCTTTTCCGCTTTTCCATAAAGACTCCAAGTAGTTTTTGTCGCGCAGCGTGTCCATCGGATGCCAAAAGCCCGTGTGCCGATAGGCAGCGAGCTTCCCGTCCTGCGCCAGTTGCTCCAGCGGCCCCTGCTCAAAAACCGTCGCGTCGTCAGCCAGATAGGAAAAGACCTCCGGCTGCAACACGAAAAATCCGGCATTGATCCAGCCCCCGTCGCCACTCGGCTTTTCCTGGAAACCTTTGACCTGTCCGCTGGCAGCAAGGTCGAGCGCGCCAAATCTGCCCGGAGGCTGCACAGCGGTAATCGTCGCCAGCTTGCCGTGCGACTGGTGATAGGCGACGAGCGCGGCGATATCAATGTTGCCTACTCCATCGCCGTACGTGAGCATAAACGGCTCGTCGCCGATGAACGGCTGAATCCGCCTGATCCGGCCGCCCGTCATCGTATCTTTGCCCGTATCGATCAAGGTCACCCTCCACGGGTCGCGGCAGCGATTGTGCAAAATGACTTCGTTGCCCTGGCGAAAATCAAACGTCACATCCGACTGGTGCAAAAAATAATGGGCGAAAAACTCTTTAATCATGTAGCCTTTGTAGCCGAGGCAAATGACGAAGTCGTTGTACCCGTACTTCGAGTAGATGGACATGATGTGGCAAATGATCGGCTTTTCCCCGATTTCAATCAGGGGCTTCGGCCGAAGCTGCGATTCTTCGCCGATTCGCGTGCCATAGCCGCCAGCCAAAATGACGACCTTCATGAAGCCCCCTCCTTTCTGTATTGCTCGATGTGCGCAAGGCACACCTGCCGCATGTCTTCTTTGCGCTGGTAGGCTCTTGTCCATTCGACGATGCGATCCAGCGCCTGCTCGACTGTCCAGTGCGGCCGCCAGTGCAAAAGCTCTCGCGCCCTGGAGCTGTCCAGCTTCAAGGACGTCGTCTCATGGTAGGCGGCGCGGTCGGGGATGTGATAGGTCGCCTGCGCCCCCCATTTTTCGCACAGCCGCGCCGCCAGCCACTCGACGGTTTTGGCATCGTCCGCATCCGGCCCGAAGTTCCAGCTCGCCGAGTAGCGCTGGCTGTCTTCGCACAGCTTTTGCACGAGCAGCAAATATCCGTGCAGCGATTCCAAAACATGCTGCCAGGGACGGATCGCCTGCGGTTGGCGAAGCTGCATCGGCTCGCCGTCGAGCAGACTGCGGAGCAGATCGGGAACAAGGCGGCCAGGCGTAAAGTCGCCGCCGCCGATGACATTGCCAGCGCGTGCGGTCGCAATGCCGATCGGCGGCAAATCAGCCTGCGCTGTTCCCCCCTGAAAAAAGGAGGCCCGGTAGCAGGCGGTCACAAATTCCGCGCACGCCTTGCTGTTGGAGTACGGATCGTGCCCGCCCAGCGTGTCCACCTCCCGATACCCCCACGTCCACTCTTTGTTTTCGTAACATTTGTCGGTAGTGACATTGACGAGCGCCCTGACCGGAATCCCTGCCTCGCGCGCAGAACGAACCGCTTCCAGCAAGTACACCGTCCCCATCACATTCGTCTCATACGTAGCGACAGGCTCGGCGTACGACATCCCGACCAGCGGCTGGGCAGCCATGTGGATGACGATGTCGGGCCTTGCAGCGAGCAGTTCTTCCGTCAGCTTTTGGCTGGCGCGAATATCGCCTGTCACGGAATGAATCAACGAGTCGATGCGGCACAGCGCAAACAAACCCGGCTTTGTCGGCGCTGGCAGCGCGTAGCCGGTCACCCGGGCGCCGAGCGCATGCAGCAAAAGGCACATCCACGAGCCTTTGAAGCCGGTATGCCCCGTCAGAAACACTTTTTTTCCTCGCCAAAAGGTCGCGTCTGGTCGCATCATGCTTCACTGACCATTTCCATAATGTCGTGCCAGCTCATGCCCAGCCGAACGATGTCGTCCTCGACCAGCTTGCTGCCCATTTGCACCTCGATAATATCCAGGTCGCTTATCGCCTTGATCGCATGCTTGGCTCCTGCCGGGATTTCGACCACATCGCCTGGCTTGACGCGGAGCAGACGGTCATTCAGGACAAAATCGCCCTCGCCTTCCACGATCATCCAGACTTCGCTGCGAAAATGATGGTATTGGTAGCTCAAATTTTTTCCGGCGTGCAGGTGAAGCTGCTTGGTCAACACCTCGACCTTGTCGTTCATTTTCTGAAACTGCAAGACGTGGTACCAGCCCCACCTGCGCTCTTCGAACATCGGCCGCCGCGACCAGTCGTTGGCAATGTCTTTGACGATATGGCTTTTGTCTTTTGCCGCGACGAGAATCCCGTCCGGGCTGGCGGCCACAACGACATCCGACAGGCCAATCGTGACAATCGGCAAGTCCAATTCGTTGATGACGTGCGTGTTGGCACTCTCTTCCAGATGCACACGCCCAACCGAGCTGTCGCTCATCTCTTCTGTCAGCGTGTTCCAGGTCCCAAGGTCCTTCCAGTCGCCTTCGTAGGGCACGACCACGACATGCTTGGCTTTCTCGACAATCTCGTAGTCAAAGCTGATTTTCGGCAGCTCCAAATAGCGCGCGACTAGCTCATCGTAGTCGACAGGCAGCTTTTTCTTCTGCAATTCGCCCAGCAAATAGCCCAGGCGAAACGCAAAAACGCCGCAATTCCACAGCGCGCCCTGCGCCAGCAGCTTGTTTGCCGCCTCCACAGAAGGCTTTTCGGTAAAACGCTCGACCTGCAGGCAGCTTTGCGGACCTTTTTTCGTCTGGACCGGAATGATATAGCCGTACTTGGTTGAAGGATACGTCGGCGCGACGCCCATCAGCGCGAGGTCTGCTCCCGACTCTTTGATGACGCGCTCCAATCCTTTGAGCTTTTGAAAAAAATGGTCCTCCACAAACGAATCTACGGGCATGACGGTGACAACCTCGTCTGGCCCCAAATGCTCGACACTGTGCAAATAGCTGGCAATCAACGCGATTGTGGGAAACGTATCCCTTTTTTGCGGCTCCAAAATCAGCGGCACATTCGGCCCCAGTTGGTTGTATATGAGATCCACCTGCGATTGACTCGTCGAAATATAGGCCATATCCAGACATTGATTGGAAGCTAGTTGCCTCCACACCCGCTGAACCATGGACTCCGGCTCGCTTTCCCCGTTGCGAATCAGCTTCAAAAACTGTTTGGAGCGAACATCGTTGGAGAGCGGCCACAGTCTTTTGCCCGAACCGCCCGATAGCAACACCAGTTTCATCCAGGCCACCTCTGTCCGTTAAACTTCATGCATGAATCATCATATGAAACGATGGTAGAGGGTGACCGTTTTGCGAGTGAAAATGGTCTGTTCTCCCGCTTTTTTCCGCAACCGCGCCTACCAGACAAACGCCCCGACGCTACAGGTCGGGGCATGGCCTCTATCGGATTGCGGCAACTCACGCCTGCGCGGTCCACTTGACTGCGGCGTAGTCGTAAAAGTAGATTCCCGGCTGCCGGGGAATGTGCGGAAACCAGAAGTCTTTCATGTAGCTTTTGGCCGTCAGCCCTTGAAAATGCAGCGAGTACAACCGCTTGAAAGCACCGCTGGCCAGATCCTTGCAAAAAAGCTTTCCGTCGATTGCATACACTTTTTTCTTGCCTGCCAGACTCTCGGCCCAGAGCGGTCGATTCAAATTTTCGTCGAAAAAGGCATCGCCAAACGTCCCGTGCGTATGTGATCTGCCGGAGTAAGAGCGGAAGTAAAGCAGAAAAAGCACCATATCCGACACAAGTGGCACCCCTTCGATCACCTGGTCGAATTCGAGAGTCTTCTGCACAAGCAGCCGAAACATTTGCGGGTTCACAAAATATTGCATCGTCATGTTGCAGAATCGATCCAGCGTGTCCAAGCCTATGAAACTTGTCCACGCGAACTCCATGGAAAACGCTTGAAACTCGGGCTGATTGACATTGGTGTAGAGCATCACGTCCGAGTCCAGGTAAAAGCAGCTCTGCAGCCTGTTTTTGCGCATGAAGTCGCGGAGAATAAACCAGCGCTGAAAACAGAACAGATTATATTCGTAGCTCATGACATGCATGTGCCGATACACCTTCGCAAACATTTGCGCCGTCTGCATGTACGAATCCAGCGGAACATGGATGATGCCCGGAGCGGCATGTTTGCG
The DNA here is from genome assembly GCF_000470975.2 of Brevibacillus sp. NSP2.1. NCBI lineage: Bacteria > Bacillati > Bacillota > Bacilli > Caryophanales > Paenibacillaceae > Brevibacillus > Brevibacillus sp. NSP2.1. Next base: position 3,944,147 of record NZ_CP048274.1, read on the forward strand.
ATTCGCCTCTTTGCCGAGCAGGTAGACGGGAGATTGGGGGTTGCTGAGCTTTGCTTGCCGCAAGCTGTAGGCTAGATAGTCGTCATCGCCCCTGTGCATGAAAATGATAGGCAAGGTCATCGGTGCACCCCTCCTGTTCATTCATTTTTCCTTCACCTTATGCGTTTTTGGCTGCGGCGGAAACGGCCACTGCTTGCGCCTGCTGCCTAAATCCGCCGCCCTGTGCCAGAGAATGGGGGATTACACCCGTTTCCCGCCATCTGCGGCGTTCATATCGTAATGTAGCATGATCGCTATTTGGCATAGTCAGCCGATTTTCTCGAAGGAGGTACATGAGTGGGAGGAACATGGACAGACAGGGAAATCCTGGCCGAAATCGGAAAACGTACATGGTACCATAAAATTCAACTGCGCCCTGGGATCGCCACCCCCGGCCTGAAAATTTTGGAGCCGCTCTGGGAGAGTACGCGCAAGTCCAGAGCACACATCAGCTACACGGGCAAACGCGTGCTGGACATCGCCAGCTTTGACGGGATGTGGGCTTTCGAGGCAGAGAAGCTCGGCGCCTCGCTTGTCGTCGCTACCGATTGCATGCAGCCTCTGTACTCCAATTTTGAACTGTGCAAAGACATTCTCGGCAGCAAGGTGCTTCCGTTGTATAACATTTCTCCGTACAACCTGTGGGAAGGGCTGAAAGTGCTGCTGATGGACGATTTTACCGTTCCGCTGCCGTTCCCGCAGCAAATCCGCCACAACTTGTTCGATATCGTTCAGCATACCGGCCTCCTCTATCACGTGCGCGATCCGCTGTGGACGTTGTCGCAAGCGCGCAGCGTCATCAAGACGGGAGGACATCTGCTTTTGGAGACCGCCTGCATCCTGGACGACAACGAATCAAAAATGATCTACAACGGCCCTCCCGGCAACATGACCCGAATCTATCACGACATCACCACCTACTGGATTCCTTCCATCAGGTGCTTGCGGGAAATGCTCGCCAGCACGCTGTTTGAAGTATTGCCGCAAAGCATCTCGACGATCAGCTCAGGAACGAAAAACAACTATCCGATCGGCCGCGTCACCATGGTGGCAAGAGCGATCAGCGGGCGCGAAACCGCCGCCGATTCGTATGCGGAGCTGCTGCGCATTTACCGTAATCCGGGCTTGGTTCCTGACTACCTGTAATCGCTGTACGCACGAGGCACTGTGGACGGGCAACCGGGTGTGCGCTCCCTCACCATCGCGAGGGCGCACACCTGCTTGCTTTTTGCCGCCCACAAAAATAAGAAAAGTATCCCGATGCAAAATCCGGTTCTTGTACATATTGTATTGCAGGCGTGCTGTTTATTGCTGCGCTGACTTCTTGGAAAGGAGTGACAGAAGTGTCTAGTGGGCAGCTACCTCTCGTCAGTATCGTAACCCCTTCCTTCAACCAGGCAAAATTTATTCGCGAGACGATCAACAGCGTGCTTCTCCAGGACTACCCGAATCTGGAGATGATCGTGATCGACGGCGGGTCGACAGACGGTACACTCGCCATTTTGCAGGAATACGCCAACGCGGACAGCCGCTTCCGATATATTTCCGAGCCGGACAACGGGCAATCTCATGCGCTCAACAAAGGCTTTACGATGTCGCAAGGAACGATCATCGGCTGGCTCAACTCGGACGATACTTATCTTCCCGGAGCGATCCGCAAGGCGGTTAACGCGCTTTTGCAACACCCGGCTTGGGGAATGGTTCATGGGAAATGCCAGGTCATCAATGAACACAGCCAGGCCGTCAACACATTTCCTTCCTCGCACGCCGATTCCAAGCAGTTGTACTACACCTGCTGCATCTGCCAGCCCGCTGCTTTTATTCGCCGCCACGTCATCGCGCAGATGGGCGGCGTGGACGAAAAGCTGCATTTTTGCATGGACTACGAACTCTGGATGCGGATCGCCAAGTTTCATCAGATCGGCTTCGTCCCGGAGTTTTTCGCCAACGCGCGCATCCACGCAACCTGCAAGTCGACGACCCAGTGGCACTCGGTCGGGATTCCGGAAGTGTTCAAGTCGCTCGCCAAGCATTATTCGAGCATTCCCAGCGGTTGGGTGTCACACGTCTCGCAATATCGCGGGATGGGCGTCATTGACCTGTTGAAAATATACAAGTCGTTCCCTTCCAATTCCGCGCAAGTCACGAGCATGAACCGTTTTGCCGGCTCATGGGCTCCCCCTGTCCTGCGCATTATCGTCCAGTCCGATCCGGCGAATCCCGCGCACATCCTGCTCATTAAAGGCCAAGTTCCCGCGGCCCGCGCGAAGCTGGAAAAACCTTTTCACTTGACTGCGCTCGTAAACGGGGGGCGAGCCAAGACATTTACCGTAGAAAAATCGCAGTTCGCCCTGGAAATTCCGCTCGATCCGCGCACGAACGTTCATCGCGTAGACATCTCTTCTTCGCTCATCACCCCATCGTCTGTCCCGTCCTTGCAAAACAGGCTGGTCGGAGGTTATCAGGCCGAAGAAGTGATTCCGCTCTCCCACGATGAATTTGTGGTGTACCAAACGTTTTCCAGAGCGTGACAGACTTCACATGTACAGTCTCGTTTCGATGACGGCCGCCGCTCCCGCGATTGCCAGCAGGAGCAGAATCGGGTAGGCGGCTGGTACATACGCGTACACCGCCACCGTCAATACGGCCACCCACATGCCCATGCACCAGTGGCAACTGAGCAGCTCGCCAATCCAGCGGCGCACTTTTCCTCCTTTGAACCGGTATTGGCGATTCATTTGCCCGCTGGCGTCCGCTTCGTACACGACGGTAAAAAATGGCTTGCGCAGAAAAGAAGTGATTTCGTCATAGACGATCAAATGAGTGAGACGAAAGCTGGCCAACACGAGAATGACCAGGTCAATCCACGAGATGCCAAACATCCACTTTTCCCTCTTTCCAATATTTTGTGGTTTTCTTTGCGGTGGAATCTCTAGTACCATGGGAGGGCGACAAACCAGAGAAAGGCGTGATGACATGAATCGCAACATTTCGAAGATTGCAGCTATCCTTTCCCTGTCCGTCACCTTCACCATGATCGGACAACCAGCCTTTGCCAAAACGACTTTTTCCCCTTTGAAAAAAGGGATGAATAATGCGCGTGTACTCGAAGTGGAAAAAATGCTCGATGCCCTGCACTTCGACCATAAGCTGAAAGTAGACAAGCTTTATACCGCCGACACGGTTTACAACGTCAAGCAATTTCAAAAGAAATACAAGCTCAAGCAAACGGGAATCGTCAACAAGGCTACCTACGACAAGCTGAAAAAGACGTACAATGCGCTTGCGAAAAAGCCTGCGCCAAAGCCGGAAACACCTGCCAAACCTTCCCAGCCAGCCGACCAGTCGGTGACGCTCAAGCTGGGCACCACAGGTGAGCGCGTCAAAGATTTGCAAAAGATGCTCGCCGACCTGGGCTACAAGGTAACTGCGACAGGCAATTTCGACGACTCGACCCGTTTTGCCGTCATGCTGTTCCAATCCCGCAACAAGCAAACGTTGACGGGTGAAGCGGATGCGAAGACGTACAAAGCGATTGAAACCCAGTACAAGAACAACAAAAATCAACCGAAGCCAGACCCGGCACCAACTCCAACGCCGAAGCCGCCAGTAACTCCAGCGCCGACGCCAACTCAGCCGGAACCCCCGCAAAAGCCGGACACGGGCGCACAAGTGCCGTTGCCTGCCGAGCTTACGGCAGACGAAAAAGAAATGGTGCAACTGGTGAACCAGGAGCGCGCGAGCCGCGGACTCGCTCCGTATCAGGTAGACATGCAACTGGTCAAAGTAGCGCGCGTCAAGGCGCAGGAAATGGTCAGCAAAGGCTACTTCAGCCACACCTCTCCGACGTACGGCTCGCCTTTCCAGATGATGGACACCTTTGGTATTCATTATATTGCGGCCGCAGAAAACATTGCCCAAAATCCGTCCGTGAGCGGCGCCCATCAAATGTTCATGAACTCTTCGGGCCACAAGGCGAACATCGTCAGCTCCACCTACGACTACGTCGGGATTGCTGTCGTGAACGGCGGCCCGCACGGAAAAACGTTCGTGCAAATGTTTTTGAAAAAGTAAACCACCCGAATGGAAAAGCCATCATTTCGCTTCCGAAATGGTGGCTTTTTTTTGCTCAAAACGACACAGCGATCCGGTTGTTGGCGGAAAAATGCACCGATTGATCGTTGCAGAGGACGATTCCTTCCACGACGATCGCTTTGCCCGACTCTTGCTTCAGGAAGGAAACCTGGAAGTTTTGAAACGATTCTGCCGACTGCGGGGGAATCACCACTGGCTGGATGGGCGCAATCCAGTATTCGCCCCGCTCCATCGCCTGCGCGAACCAGTCGTCGTCGAGGTATCTCCAGCCTTTCAGGCCGTTGCTTCCTTGCACGGCCAACGTTTCCACGAGCTTTGGCGGCAAAATTTGCCCGCCCATCTTGATCGAATCGGCAGGCGTCACCCGCAGGCACACGATCGGGTTGTACAGCACCTCTGTCCCCGTATTTTTGACTTGCAGCGTGCCGATCAACAAGTACGGCTTCTCGGCTGAGTCGGAGTGGATCAGCGTATAGTCGAAAAACACTTCTGCCGCCGTCCGCGGTTCTGTGGACGGTTCTTGAGGCTGGTCGGATGTAGTTGCTTCTATTGGAATAGGAGCAGTTGCTTCTGCTTGCAGCACCTGCACCGTTCCTGCTTGTTGCGCCGCTCCTGCCTGCTCCACGGTTCCTGCTCGCTGCGCCGCTTCTGCCTGCTCCACGGTTCCCGCGTCAGCCTGCCCCGCTACCGCCTGGGTCGCCCGTTCCTCCCCTTCGTTTTCAACCGCCAGCAAAGCCGCTTCCTGCTGCTCGCTTTCCTCTTTTCCATCCCGCTCATCCTCGTGCGCTTCCGGCCGATCAAGCAGCAGCTCTACCTCATCCAGCAGTTCCGCCTCAGCATCTGCCAGCGTCGTCGAATCTGCGGCACGGCTTTCTTCCGTTGTCCATACGCTGGAGTAAAACAGCTTCAAAATGTTCGGCGGGAGGTAGGCCAGCGGCTGAATGCGCAAGCCGCTCTGCATATACTCCAAAATTCCCGAAGCGAGGTAGAAAGCAATTTTTTCCCCATACGTCCTGCGGCGATGCACTTCGGTATGCAGCGGAATTTGCAGTTGGATGTGCACGATTCCGCTAGTTTGCTTTGAGCCTTTGCTCACCTTTTGCTGGCAAGGGATTCCGGTCTGCTTCAGCTCTGCCTGCAGGCATCTGATGAGCTCCCTTTGCCGCTCGTTCTCGTGCGGATACAGAACGAGCCGCGTTTTTTCCAGCAGACGCAGCTCCTTCATGCTGAACCTAATCGCGATATCGGTATTTTTGGCGAGGGCGAGGTTGTTTTTCGTCAGCACGACCTCCATGCCATAATCGGAGACGAACCGCTGCACCTTGCCCAGCACTTCCCATTCATAGGCGGCTTCTGTAGCAGAGCTTCCTGTGAAGAGAACGCAAACCTTGCCTTTCAATCCCGAATCCAGATCAATCCGTTTTTGTTTCGGGTCCCATTTCAGTTGAAATCCGTTTTGCTTGCAAAATAAGCGAAAAGCAGGCAGAGCCGCGTACGGCATCGTCCCGCCACGCTGCCCGCTGTAGTAGACCTCGACGTCCATCTCCGTTCACTCCCTTACGACACTAGCTAAACTCACTCCGCCATATTGTATGAACGCCCAGTGGCAAAAGTGAGCAATTTTGGCACTGGGCGTTCCTTCCCAGGCTGTACGGCATACCATGGCAACTAGAAAGGAGTGGTCATATGTCCGTCGAGCAACCGCCGCTGATCTCTATCATCATTCCTGTAAAAAATGAAGGAGACAATGTGCGCTCCACGATTACTTCCCTCGTCAATACGAGAACGAATATGAGCTATGAAGTCATCGTGGTCGATGATGCTTCTACTGATAATGGCTGTCATTTTTTGCGCCAACAGGAAACCGGCAAAAACATCAAGCTGATTACGACAGAAGGCATCGGGGCCGCTGCCGCGAGAAATCTGGGCGTGGAGCAGTCGCGTGGAAAATATTTGATCTTTTGCGATGCTCACCTCACTTTTGAAAACTTTTGGATCGACCGCATGCTGGAGCTGGTTCTCACGAAAAAGGCGGACGGCGTCGCCCCGGGAATCGCCTCCATGACCGAGCCGCACAAGATCGGCTACGGCCAAAAGCTCGATCAGAAGCTCGGCGTCGTCTGGTATCCGAACCCGCATCGCCCTTCTCCGGTCGCGATTTTGCCAGGGGGCTGCTTTCTCGTCACGCGGGAGGCGTTTTTGAAGGTGGGCGGCTTTGATCGCGGCTTTCGCGTCTGGGGCTTTGAAGACATCGAATTTTCCATCAAAATGTGGCTGTTCGGATTCACTTGCCTGGTCCATCCTTCCGTGAAAATTTTGCACCTGTTCCGGCAAACCCATCCTTATACAGTGGTGCACGAGCACATCTACTACAACATGCTGCGGATGGCGTACAGCCATTTTAACGAACAGCGGATCGAGGCGACGAAAAAGCTCATCGTGTACGCGAATGCGAACGAGATCGAAGACGACGTCCTCACCTCCGGCGCAGCGGCCCAGCGAATCCGCTACCTCGCCCAGCGCAAGCGCGATGACAACTGGTTTTTCCAACAGTTCCAGATCCCGTTTTGATCCGTCCTTCACCTAAAAATGGGCATTCGTTGACAAGCAAATTTCCCCTTGCCCACATAGTATGTAACTGCAAAGCAAATCCCCTAGGAAAGGAAGGATTCTTACGGTGAAACATCCTGTGAAGCCCATTATGGGTCGCCAGCTCCCTACACCGACGCCGACCGCTACTCCTCCGATCCCGAACAACCTTCAGGAAGAGTGTATTCGCGTCCAAAAGGTGTACGACTGGGTCGTTCTAGCTAACAGCTACCGCAACAAGATTGCCCTTCCCGACGATTGTCGAGCTCTTGTGGACGCAGCTATTCGCGCTGGGCAAGAAATCACGATTTCGTGCGTGGAGCCTGTGTCTCCCGGACCTACTTGCAATGTCGTCAGCATTCGCCGTGAAAACATCACCGTCAATGGAACCACCGTTCGCGTAGGTGTCGTCCGCTTCGTGTTCGGCGCAACCGTTGTCGTGCGTATATTCGCAGACGGAACGCCACTCTGCGAGTTCACGACAACCGTCCAGTTCGATCAGGAGGTCGTACTCTGCCTGCCTGAACCACTCGACGAGGACAACATCGTTTGCCGCATCAGCGCCCTGGAGTGCAACCCAACTGGAAACGTCCTCCTCGGCGGCATGGTTCAACTCGATGTCATTGTCTGCGTGGAAATCCAGGTCGAAGCGGAAGTCAAACTGGAAGTGCTGGCCAAATTCTGCTCGCCACGTCCTAACAACATTCCTGTACCATCGCCAACGCCTTCCTTCCGTTGCCCGCCGATCACGTTCCCGCCACAATGCCCGCCAATCTTCCCAGTTCGCAACTGCGATTGCCAGGCGTCCGTGAACGCACTGATTCCGAACGTTTCGATCAGCATCGGTATCCCGCTCGAACTCGCCGTCGGTACTATCCAACTGATCGCCGACATCTGCCCAAGCTGCGATCCGTCCAGCAGCTCGTTTACCTTTAACTTCTTTGACACTGTCCTTACTGATCTGTTGGGCGACCAAAGCTTCAACTTCTCGCCGACTTCGATCAGTTCGCCGACATGCATTACCGTCCTGCCAGGCATCGAGCTGTTGACTGGTCTCGTCGTGACAGGTACCGGGGTAAGAACGTTTACCGCAACCGGCACCCAAGAGATCCTGACCTACTCGTTGACTCTCGCCGAAACTGGCCTTGGCCTGCCGGACGTCATAATCCTGACTCTGACCGATACAAACGGCGTTCTCGTCTTCTCTGCCAACATCACCATCGTTCCAGACGAGCAACTGCTTGTGCGCGATTGCGTCACCTTCCAGGATATCGTCATCACCACACCGTAAAGACTCCGCGACCAATAAATGCGTTCCTACCGGGAGAAGGCCATGGCTTCTCCCTTTTTTGCGTTTCGTCTGCGGTTTCGTTTGCTCTACCGGGATACATGCACCATTTTGCATGCGTTACATATGTCTATAGAGGATCATCTTACGGAAAAAAGGAGGACAACACGGTGCTTAAAAAGAGAACCTCCAGCACAAGCAAGCCCAAAGCCGGAAACGAGAAGCTCCTTTTGCTGAAAAAACAGGCGTACTACTACGAAGACAAAGCAAACCAACTGGGCCTGCGCGTCGTGGAGCTTGAAGAACAAATAGAAGCGATCAGCCAGGAAAACCAGGAGTACCAAAACCAACTGGAGGAGCTGCAGCAGACGCTTTCCACGCTGGATCAGAAAGCAAATGAATGGCAACAGTACACCGATCAGTCGCAAAAGCTGCTCGCCGAGCTGGAAGCAAAGCTCGACCACTACCAGAACCTGTCGCAGCAGCGCGAAAAGGCCATTGCCGCCTATAAAGACCGGGAAGGCAAGCTGAAGCAAACGATCGAAGAGTTGAAACAAGAAATACACAACCAGGAAAAGTCTCCCCGTCTGGCAGAGGCGCTCTCCAAGCACGAGGCCCAGGAAGCCCACTTGCGGGAGCATATTGAACTGCTGCAGCGCAGGGTGGAGAGCTTCGAGAAAAAAGAAGCGCAATGGGAGCAGCGGCTGGCCGAGCTGAAAGCATTCGAGTCTGCGAGCGAGCACGCGCTAAAGCAACTGGAAAGCGCGAGGCAAAAAGAAGCTGAATTGACGCAGATTATCGCCTCCCAGGAGCAAATCAATGCGAAACTGCATGAAGAGCAGCAACAGCAGCGCAGTAATATGGAAGAACTGCTTGCGGAACGCCAGCATTTGCTCGAGGCGATTACCCGGCTGGAGCAGCAGGAACAATCATGGAAAAAAGCGTTTGACCATATGCACACCGAATACGAGAGCGCGCAGCAGATCGAGCAGGAGCAGCTTACCCAGTTGGAACAGTTGCAAGGGCAACTGGCGCAAAAAGACGCCGAGCTGCAAGCAGCCCAGCAAGCTTACGAGGAACTGAGCGACCAGCACGACCAGACGCTGGAACAGCTCCACACCGCCACACAGCAGCTCGATGCATCGAGCAAACAGTTGGAAGATACGACCTCGCAGTTGCACAGCACCTCTGCCCAGCTCGACGTAACGAGCAAGCAGTTGGAAGACGCAACCTCGCAGCTTCAAAGCACCTCTGCCCAGCTCGACGAAACGAGCAAACAGTTGGATGACACGACCTCGCAGTTGCACAGCACCTCTGCCCAGCTTGACGAAACGAGTAGGCAACTGGACGCCGCTTCCGAACAGCTCGAAGCCGCCAAAGATCGCGAAACGCAGCTTTTGGCGAAGCAACAGCAGTTCGAGAGTACTATCGCTCATTGGGAGCAGCAGGAGCTGATCTGGACAGAAAAGCTGGACCGAAAAGACGCCGAGCTGCAAACGGCTCGCCTCGCCTATCAGGAACTGAGCGACAAGCACGACCAGACGCTTGAACAGCTCCACACCACCACACAGCAGTTCGATGAAACGAGCAAACAGTTGGAAGATACGACCTCGCAGTTGCACAGCACCTCTGCCCAGCTTGACGAAACGAGTAGGCAACTGGACGCCGCTTCCGAACAGCTCGAAGCCGCCAAAGATCGCGAAACGCAGCTTTTGGCGAAGCAACAGCAGTTCGAGAGTACTATCGCTCATTGGGAGCAGCAGGAGCTGATCTGGACAGAAAAGCTGGACCGAAAAGACGCCGAGCTGCAAACGGCTCGCCTCGCCTATCAGGAACTGAGCGACAAGCACGACCAGACGCTTGAACAGCTCCACACCACCACACAGCAGTTCGATGAAACGAGCAAACAGTTGGAAGATACGACCTCGCAGTTGCACAGCACCTCTGCCCAGCTTGACGAAACGAGTAGGCAACTGGACGCCGCTTCCGAACAGCTCGAAGCCGCCAAAGATCGCGAAACGCAGCTTTTGGCGAAGCAACAGCAGTTCGAGAGTACTATCGCTCATTGGGAGCAGCAGGAGCTGATCTGGACAGAAAAGCTGGACCGAAAAGACGCCGAGCTGCAAACGGCTCGCCTCGCCTATCAGGAACTGAGCGACAAGCACGACCAGACGCTTGAACAGCTCCACACCACCACACAGCAGCTCGACGAAACGAGCAAGCAGTTGGAAGACGCGACCTCGCAATGGCAAAGCACCTCTTCGCAGCTCGATGCTACGACCCGCCAACTGGAAACGGCAACCAAGCAACTCGAAGTCGCTGCCCAACAGCTCGAAGCCGCGCGCGATCACGAGACGCAGCTTTTGGCGAAGCAGCAACAGCTCGAAGCGAGTATCACGCACTGGGAACAGCAGGAGGCGTCGTGGAAACAGACGCTTGAGCAAAAAGACGCCGAGTTGCAAGCGGCGGCCAAAAGCTACGCGGAATTGAGCAGCAAGCACGACCAGACGCTGCGACAACTGCGCACCGCCGAAGAAAAGCTGACCCAGCAGCAGAAAGAGGAAAGCAGTTGGAACAAGCGGCTCGAAGACACCATCCAGTCGTTTAAACAGCAGCTCAAAGAAAAAGAAAAGCAGCTTGAGCAAATTACTACTCAGGAGCTTGTCTTGAAAAAGACAGTCGCCGGGCTGAAACAGCTAGTCAAGGAGCACCAGGAGAAAGAGGAGAAATACAGACAAGCTATAAAAGACTTCAGCCAAAAGGAAGCGCGGGCGAACAAGGCGCTGAGCCAAATGCCGAGCACCAGCCATTCGACGGCAAACGTCTCGTCTTCCACTCCCCTGTCGTTCCAGATGCCGCCGCACACCCAGCAAGGGAACACATTCAACCCGTTCAAGTGACCTGCCCCAATGTGCCATAGCCGTTACCACTCGGCGCCTTGCTGAATAAAACATAGTACAGTACAGAAAGAGAGGGATATCCATGACACCAGATCAACTTCGCGCACTTTACAATCAGCGTCAGCAACGCCCCGTTCGCCAAGGCATGCGTCCTTTGGGAATGCCGCCATCGCCACTGCCAAAATCCGGGCCTGTGCACAACGTCAAACCCATTGTCCAAACCAAAACAACCGGGGGATGCTGCGGCAGGCGTTGGCAAGGCTAATGCAGTAAAAACACCCTTTTCCATGACCCGTTCTGTGTGGGAAGAAATGATCCTGCATTGCCAGGAAGAAAAACCGTATGAGGCATGCGGCTTGCTTTCGGGAAGAGGCGGCAGCGCCGAAACCATCTGGCGGATGGAAAACATTTTGAAGCGACCCGACGCTTTTGCCATGAACACGCGGCAAATCCAGAAGGTGCTACAAAAAATCGCATTCCGGGGGGAAAATCTGGTCGGAATCTACCATTCCCATCCAACTGCTCCACCCGTGCCGTCCACGGAAGACATCGCCCACGCCAACTATCCGGAAGCGGCCTATCTCATCGTCTCCCTTGCTTCGCCAAAGCCTGCACTCGGTTGTTATCGCATTTGGGGGGCGAGGGCCTTTTCATGCCCTCTCCAGCTTGAATAAAAAAACAGACAGAACGGCGGGGTCATCGCTCCCGCCGTTCTGTCTGTTCTATTGTCGTGACGATCAGCCATTCCCGCTGTTCCCAACTGACAAAATCATCTTCCCACAACACCTGACACCGTTCCTGGTCGATGTTGATGACGACACCTCTGGCACCATCTTTCACAAATACGACCCCATCGCCTACTTGTATCACCGGTATCGCCGCCCATTATCCGAGTCTGAAAATAATCCCGTGGCCGCCCTTTGGATACTCCCACTTGATGTTCTCGTACGGACAACCGATGCGGCAGCTTCCGCATTCGTGGCACCCCTCGTATCCCACGTGCATCCGCACTTCTTCCCATTTGTACACCTCCGCCGGACAGAAGATCGTACAGAGCTTATCCGGGCACTGCGTCGCGCATACATCCGCGCTCAGCACGTGCAGATGCGACTGCGTGTCGGCCTTGAAGCGAACCAGATACTGCTTTTCCTCGATCGATTGCCCTTTGGGTATTTGCGTCATCACTTCATCACCCTCCATGCATTCATCAGATCGCGCGCCATTTTCCACTTGTCCTTGGCGCTGCCCAGGTCGCTCCATATTTTTTTCTGCTTGCTCCACTTCGAGCTGCCATCGACCGTGAACATCTGGCTGGCCGCCCGGTTCATCATCGGGATGTACCGTTCGAAGTAGTGCGGGGACTTTTCAAAGTGATGCGTAGCGTCCTTGTACTTTTTCAAATCCTGGCCGACAAAGCTGTTCAACAGATTGGTCCGGTACGACCCGAGCATTTTTTCCGAATAATCCCCGGCTTCTCTGACTGTCAAAATCGTTTCCGCCGCCATCACCCCGGAAGCCATAGCCATGTTGGAGCCTTCGCGATGAATGGCATTGACAAGCTGAGCGGCGTCGCCCACGACGATCACGCCGTTGCCGACGACTTTGGGCATGGAGCGATAGCCGCCTTCCGGGATGAGATGAGCCAGGTACTCCTGCTGCTCGCAGCCTTGCAGATACGGGCGAATCATCGGGTGGTTCTTGACGTAATCCAATAGCTCATACGGCTTGATCTTGTGCTTTATCAGCCCGGACAGCATCGTACCCACGCCGATATTCAGGCTGTCTTTGTTCGTGTACAGCCAGGCTGTGCCCAATATCCCTTTGGTCGAGTCTCCGAAAATCTCGATTGTGCAGCCATGGTCGCCTTCCAGATTGAAGCGGTCCTCGATAATTTTGCGATCCAGCTTGAGCACTTCCATGACGGCCAGCGCAACCTCGTCCGGCCGAAATTCCTTGTGAAAGCCGAGCGATTTGGCCAAAAGCGAATTGACCCCGTCTGCGAGGACGACCACATCGGCATAGACGTCGCCATCGGGGCGGTCCGTCTTGATCCCGACTACTTTGCCGTCCTCGACGATACAAGATAGGGCCACCGTCTCGTTGAGCAAAAGCGCTCCTTGCTGCACCGCTTTTTCCGCAAACCACTGGTCGAATTTGGCCCGCAGCACCGTGAAGTTGTTGTAAGGCTCCTGCGCCCACTCCAGACCTTTGTAGCTGAAGTTGAGGGCGGATTCCTTATCCAGCATCATGAAGCGCTGTTCGACGATGGGCCGTTCGACTGGCGCTTCCTTGTAAAATCCGGGGATGATGTCCTCCATCGTCTTGCGGTACAGCACCCCGCCCATCACGTTTTTCGACCCCGGGTATTCGCCGCGCTCCATCAACAGCACATTGACGCCAGCCTTCGCCAATGTGTAGGCGCAAGCGGTTCCGGCCGGACCTGCACCGACTACAATCACGTCAAACTTCTCAGCCATACGTAACCTCCCTGTCCGGCTCCTTTTGGAACGCTTTCATCAACAACGGCACGATTTCAAACGCATCGCCCACAATCCCGTAGTGGCAAGCCTGGAAAATCAGCGCGTTCGGATCTTTGTTGATCGCAATAATCAGTCCGGAGTTGCGCATGCCGACCAGGTGCTGGATCGCGCCGGAAATCCCGATCGCAAAATAAATTTTCGGCGTCACCGTCACGCCTGTCTGTCCGACCTGATGGGCATGATCGATCCATCCCGCCTCCACGGCATCCCTACTCGCCCCGACCGTCGCCCCGATTGCTTCCGCGAAACGGTGGATGAGGGCAAAGCCTTCCTTGCTCCCCAGTCCTTTTCCTCCCGCCACGATGACGTCCGCTTCATCCAGTCTGACCTTTTCCTTCGTTTCCCGCACGATTTTCAATACTTTGGTGCGAATGTCCTCTTCCGCAAGCTGGATGCTCTCGCGGATCACCTCGCCTGTTCGGGTGGGATCAGGCTCGAGCGCCTTCATGACTTTCGGACGAACCGTCGCCATTTGCGGGCGGTGCTTTTTGCACAAAATCGTCGCCATGATGTTTCCGCCAAACGCCGGGCGGCTGGCTTCGAGCAGCCCTGTCTCCGCATTGACGTCAAGCATCGTCGTGTCGGCCGTCAGCCCTGTCTCCAGATCGGTAGCGACGGCGCTCGCCAAATCTTTGCCCGTCGAAGTCGCTCCGTACAAAATGATTTCCGGCTTGTGCTTCTGCACGCACTCGATGACCGCGCGCATGTACGACTCTGTGCGGTAGTCGGCAAAAATGCGGTCGTCGTAGACGTACACCTGATCTGCCCCGTACGGAAAAGCGGTTGGCGCCAGCTCCGTCACGCCCTCTCCGATCAACAGACCAGCGAGCGGCACGCCCCGTTTGTCCGCCATTTGCCGGCCTGCCCCAAGCAATTCGAGCGACACGGGTGCAATCCGCCCTTCCCTCGCCTCCAGATACACCCAGATTCCCCGATAATCGTCCAGATTCATGCCTGCCCCTCCTTCACACGAAACAACGTCTGTTTTCCCCGAAGGACTTCCATCAAGCGCTCAACCTGCTCCTGCGGGGTGCCCTCCAGCATTTCCCCTCCCTTTGGCTTTTCCGGCGGCCATACCTTCGCCACGATCGTCGGCGAGCCTTTCAGGCCGAGCAGGCTCCGGTCGATATCTCCGAGGTCGTTCACCGACCAGACAACCGGATTGTACCGGGCTGCGCGCAGCATGTTCGGCAGCGGCGAGTACGGCACCTCGTTGATCTCCTTTTCGACGGAAAACAGGCAGGGCAAGGAAGACTGGACGACCTCATAGCCGTCTTCCAGCTTGCGGTGAACGATGGCGAAGCCTTGCTCCTTGTTGACCTCGACCACTTTTTTTACGTTGGTGAGCGGAGGAATGTCGAGTCTTCTCGCCACTCCCGGACCGACCTGACCCGTGTCGCCGTCAATCGTCATTTTCCCGCAGATGACCAGGTCAACGGGCTGTGTCTCCGCGATTTTCTCGATCGCCTTGGTGATCGCATAGCTCGTCGCCAGCGTATCCGCCCCGGCAAACGCGCGGTCCGTCACCAGGTAGCCAGCGTCTGCACCGATCTCGACGCATTTGCGGATCGCTTTTACCGCTGGCGGTGGTCCCATCGTCACCACGGAAACTACGCCTCCATAACGCTCTTTCAAACGGACTGCTTCCTCTACCGCGTGTGCGTCATACGGGTTGAGAATCGCAGGTGCGCTGGCACGGTCCATCGTGTTTGTCTTCGGATTCATCTTGATGATCTTCGTGTCCGGCACCTGCTTGATACAAGCTACGATGTGCAGCATGAACAATCCCCCCTTGCTGCCGGGCGCGGGCTCGTTTTTTCCAGTCAAAGGTTGTCTTTCTTTCGCGCAATACATAGCGGGCAGCTTGTCGTTCGTTGTTACTAACCTATTGCAAGGCAGGCAGGCTTAGACCTGAAACGAACGGACTGCCGGCTCGTTCCATGAAAAAAACAGGCGAGCGAGCCGAAGCTCCCTGGCCTGTTTTGGCGGCAAAACGTTTGCGGCGCGATCACGCCCGGCGGATCATGCTGACCAAATCCCGGGGGACATGGGTAATCGGCTCGCAACCGTCCCGTGTCACGATGACGGTGTCCGAATGGCGAAAGCCGCCAAGTTCCGGCACGTAGAAGCCTGGTTCAACCGTAAACACCATGCCTTCCTGCAGCAGCGCCTCTTCATCGAAGCGGAAAAAGGGCGGCTCGTGAATGTCCAGCCCGATGCTGTGCCCAGTGCGGTGAATCGCGTACTCGCCGTAGCCCGCCGCCTGAATGACAGCGCGAGCAGCCCGGTCCACCTCGCGCATCGGCACGCCCGCCTTGATCGTCTCAAGCGCGGCCTGCTGTGCGCGAAGCATGACGGCAAACGCTTCTTTTTGCCGCTCTGTCGCTTCTTCCACGAAGCAGGTGCGTTCGCATTCCGCTATGTAGCCATGCACGACAGCGTGATGCGTATGAATGAGAACGTCCCCTCGCTCCAGCTTGCGCGTCGTCGAAAAGACGTGGGGCATAATGGAGCGCGCCACTCCCGATGGCGTAATGGATTGCGTATGCACAACCGCATTCGGATAGCGCTTGGCGGCTTCCCGCAAAACAGCCGTGCGCCCCGCATCGTCGACTTCCAGCTCGCTTGCCCCCGGGCGAATGGCCGACAGAGACGCCTGCACAGCGAGACTGACCAGCTCCCCGGCAGCGCGCTTGCATATCGCCCAGCCCCCGTTGAGCAGGCAAATTCGGCAGTTGGAGGAAGAGGTCGGCGTTCAGCTCTTTTTCCGAACGAATCGGCACGTCGAACTGACGAGCGCAGGCAAAGCCTTTCTCGAAAAAGCGTACCAACTGCTCGATCTGGTCGAGGAAGCCTGCGACACGGCGCGAATGGCAGCAAGGGCCGAGCACGGCAAGTTGCTCATCGGCTTTACGGGAACGGCGCACCATCTGTTGCCGATTGTGACGGCTTACCGTGAGACGTATCCGAACGTAAGCCTGAACCTGCAACTGCTGGGCACGACTGCACAAGTCCATGCCCTGCACGACAAGCGAATCGACGTCGGCTTCCTTACGCCGCCAGTCAACAGCGACCAACTGATTGTGAAGCCGTATTTTTCCCCGGAGATCGGGGCGATTTTGCCTGAGCAGCATCCGCTTGCGCAATCCGGCGAGCCGATTCGTATCACGGATTTGGCGGACGAGTCGTTCGTCATCACCCCTCGCCAGATCGGCCCCGGCTTTTACGACACGGTGACGAAGGTTTGCCACCAGGCAGGCTTTTCGCCGAAAATTACCGTCGAAACCCACGACATGCAGACGGTTATCGAGCTGGTTTCCTCGGGAATGGGGGTATCGCTTGGCCCTCGGCTTCCTTTGGCGGGCAAGTCCGTCGCCTTCCGGGCGCTCTCCGACGTGAGCATTCGCCTGGAGGCTGGCGTCGCCTACCGGATGGATGAGAAGTCCGAACTCGTCCATTCGTTTTTGGAGCTGTTTTTCCGCTTGTTCCCGCACGAAACGCAGTCATGAAGCATCGGCTCGGCCAGGCGCTGGTGCGCCGTCTGCTGACTGGCAGCGGCAGGCTCTCGCTGAAAACAAGAAACCCACCTTGGATTACCGGGTGGGTTTGCTTGTTTTTATGGCTGCCGCTCGTTGTGCAGCGAGTCAGGCAGTTGTCAATTGTTCAAAGATGATCGAGGCGGCGACTGCTCCGATGCCCGATACGGACGCGTTCAGATTGGTGTCTCCGCTCAAATTTTGCAGCGTGATAACGTCATTTTCGAACAGGGTGACAGCGGCGTGCCCTGTGAGCACCCCTTGAGAGTTTTCGCCGTAGCTGGTTCCGGCCAGAAGCACGCCATTTGCAAACAGCGCAAACGGCCTTCCCACTTCTTGAACGTTCAGCTCATAAGTGATCTGGTACACCCCTGCTGCAAATTTCCCAAAAGGTCCTTTCAAATTACGCTCGTGCCTCCCCAGTTGTTCCAAGGCGCGCGCGAGTTCCACCTCAACGCCGAATACGTCGACCCGTCCTACATTCGCAACAAGCTTTCGTTCGATTTCTTTATCAAAATCGGTTCGTACGCGCCGCGGGCCGAGCACGTCCTGCTCTATCTCAATGGCGAATGCATCGGAATCTATCTCAAACTCGAAGCAGTAGATGATATTTTCCTAGCGGACCGCGGCCTGCCCGCTGGTCCCATCTACTACGCGGTGAACGCCAATGCGAATTTCTCCCTGCTCCGCCACAAGACCACCGAGGCAAAAGCAGCGCTGGAAGCCGGGTATCAGCGGAAGCTGGGCACGGAAGCAGACGACGGTTATTTGCGCGAGCTCATTTTCCGCATTAACGCCACACCGCAAGCCTTGTTTGCTCACATCATCAAAAAGTGGCTCGACATCCCGCAATATTTGCGCTGGCTAGCCGGAGCAGTCTGCACGCAAAATCTCGACGGCTTCGTCCACAGCTACGCGTTGTACAGACACGCGGAAAACAAACGGTTTTTCATCATCCCCTGGGACTACGACGCGACATGGGGACGCAATGTGAACGGACGTGTGCTCGCTCCGGAAAATTTGCGCGTCCAAGGCTTCAACACGCTGACGGCGCGCCTTTTGGATGTCCCGGCGTTTCGCACGCAGTATGTCCGGCTGCTCCAGGACATCCTCGACACGACCTTTACCGTCGAACATTTGCGGCCGCATATTCTCGCCCTGCACGACGCCTTGCGCCCCTACGTCTCCATGGACCCATACAAACAAGACGTCCTCGCCACCTTCGCCACTGAGCCTGCGTTTATTTGCGCCTTCATCGAGGAGCGCAACCAGTTTTTGCGCCAAAGCCTGAAAACCTTTCAGCATCCGCGCTCGGGCTGAGCGAAAACACAGCAGGCGCGCATCCACGCTTCCCAGACACACAACAATCCTGCCCCTTTTGCCCCCATCCGGCAGGACACGCTGCTTCCTATTCCCACAAAAAAGACGCCTGGCATCAGCCGAGCGCTGACAGACGTCTTTCTCTTTGCTTATTTTTTCAAGGACAGTTCAACCGATGCGTCCGTGAACTTTTTCGTTACCCGCTTCAATTTGATTTGCAGCCCGATTTCCGGAAGGATTTTTCCGACCTCCGGCACTTCCGGCATCGTGTAATCGTCGCTGTCGTCAAATGTAGTGACACCTTTGAGCGGCGCGTAATTCATCGTACCGAAAATGTAGTCGAGGTTCATGCCAGACGTTTTGTTCGGGCTGAATGCCGCGTCGTTCACCTGGTAGCGGGAATCTGCAATCGCGTCTTCGTTTCCTTCGTCGTTGTTCCAGTAGCGCACTTCCTGATGCGCATCGACTACGCCGAGCATGCCGTAGCCTGGATGCTGGCTTGTGTTGTTGTCTTGCGTTTTGCCATAGCGGCCGTCGTAGTACCAGATCACCATGCCTGGGTCGTAAGAGAAGAACGTGTCGTTGCGGCGGAAATACTTCAGTCCGGCGTCCACGCCTTCATGGGAGCGCAGCTCGATCAGGTAGTACGTGTCGTACATTTTTCCTTTGCCATCGAAGTGGATGAAGCCATCCAGTTCGAACTTCTGGTCGCCCTCGGCATCGTCGGCGAAAATGACTTCGCCATCAGCTTCCACTTCAAAGTTGTCGAGGTAGAAGCCAGGCATCGCCAAGCCGCCATCCGTCACGTAGTTGAACTCCACGCGAATTTTCTTGCCAGCAAAATCGTTCAGGCTGATTTTTTCCTGATCCCAGCCTTTGGTGACATCGTCGAACTGCTCGACGGTTTTGCTATCCCCTGTCTCTTCATCAATCACGTTGACGTACAGGTAGTCGTAGTCGGTTTCAATCGCTCTCCACGAGTCAAAGCTCATGGACGCCGAGCTGGCCCCGGTCAGGTCGATTACGTCCGACACCATTTTCGTATTCAGGTTGTCGCCTTCATCGGAGAAGTAGGCGTAATCCCCGTCTTTCGGCTGAGTCGGCGGTTCTTTTTCAGCCTGCGGCATGTTGAGCTTGATAACTTTTCCGCCCATCTCCTGGCTGGAAGCGTCGATCAGGCTGAACGTCTTCTTTTTCTTTTCCAAATCTTTATAATCGACGACGCGCGGAGAAATCCATTTTCCGCCGTACATTTCTTGCAGCATCATCTTGGACCATGGATCCAGTCCGGTTGGTTGCGTTTGGAAAACTTTACCCGTGTGGCTACCGGAAGACATCAAGGACCACGCACCTACTGGCGAGTCGTGCCCTTGCCTGGACGTGTCATACAAGTCCGGCAATCCGAGGTTGTGTCCGTATTCGTGCGCGAAAACGCCAGGTGCGCCGTCTTCCGGCTGAATCATATAGTCGAAAGCTTTCAGGCTGGTGCCCGGGATTTCCACCGGCTTTTTCAACGTCCAACGGTGCGACCAGATCGCGTCTGCGTCCTCGCCCGTCTCTTCGCCGATGCCCGCATGTACGAGCATCAGGTTGTCCAGCATGCCGTCCGGCTCCATCAGATCGCCATCGCCATCCAGGTCGTACGGGTCGCGCTGGTCGTAGTCTTCCTCTTTGCCCGCAATCGCTTCGCCTACGGCCCCCAGCGTTTCTTCGACCAGATCGCGCGGCGCTGCGTCGTTGCCGCTGGAATTGTTTCCGCCGTAATGCTTGTAGCTCTTTTCAGCCACTTGCCAAGGAGTGACTACTCCATCTACCGTCCAGCTTCTGCCGGATTGCAAATAGTAATACTCCGCCATCGTCGTCATGCTGGTGCCTTCTGGCGTCGTATAGCCTTTTTGATTGAAAAGCATGTCGCGGTAGTGCTTTTCGTTGAAATCCTTTGTCCAGAGCGTGTCGTTCACTTTCGGCAACTGGTTGTGCTCCCGATCGGGAAATTCAACGAGCGCGATCACGATGTTATCGGTATGTACTCGTTTGGAGGCGCGCAGTTCGCTTTCATCCTGATCCTCGACCTCTGCCACCCGCTTTGCCGCCTCCGACAAAGCTGCCTGCTGGGACTTCTCCGCTTTTTTCCCGAAGGACGAGGAGTTGTCGATGCCATGCGGCACTTTTTTGTCCTTGAGATAATCGAACAAAGCTTCATTGATTTCTTCCTGATCGGCGTCCTCATCAATAATGCCTTGCTCAATCAGCCCTTTTACCAATCGGTCAATATTGACTGTGGACAAGTCCACCTCCAAGGTATGCTTGTCCTCCTTCGACTTGGCCAGTCCCGCAGCAGGTGCAGCCGCAAATGCGCTCAGCACAAGCGATGACGAAAATAAAATAGATAATAGCTTCTTGCCTTTCTTCACTGCCGTTCACCCTCTTTTTCTATCTACTTGGTTTGGCCGGACTATGATTTTACCCCCCCACAGTTCCGACTATTCACAATTATTACACGTTTTTAGATCATAGCCAAAAATTTTCTTTCGACAGAAAATCATTCCTGCGCAAAACCATTTTTCGCCTAAGCAATCTGACCCAGAATGACAAACTCCACGCTTTTTCCATTTTTTATGCGAATCCTTGTCTGATAGCGGGGGAAGAAAAATTTCTCACAAGGCGTCTACGGCCAAAAGTCCTATGAAAATATTGTAGAATTTTGTCGATTTATAGCGAAAAATACTTCCTGGCTGAACCCCTTCCACTGTGTCTCGTTCATGTCGCCTACAAGAAAAAGCAGTCGCTAATGGACGGCTTTCTTCTTCGCCAAAAGGCGAGACGTCATTTATTTTGCAGGCAAAATCACCGTGAACCGCGTCATTCCATGCTCCGAGACGATCTCGATGCTCCCGTTATGTTTGCTGACCACCGCCTGGACGATCGGCAATCCCGCTCCCCGCGCGTTTGAGCGCGTTGCCGGCTTGGTCGTATAGCCTACCGTGAAAATGTGCGCACGCTGCTCGGGCGAAATCTCCGCGCCCGTGTTCTCCACCTCGAAGACGTACTGCTTGTCCTCCCGGCGGCAGGCGATCCGAATCCGCTTTTCCCCATCCGCCATCTCTGCGGCATCTATCGCGTTGTCGATCAGATTGGACATAATTTTCACCAGGTCAATAGACGGAATGCCCTCAAACGGATCCGGGCACTCGGCGAACTGCATGACGATCTGCTTCGATTTGGCCTGCTCCCATTTTGTATGGAACAAAACCATCAACGCCGGATTGGCGATCCGCACCGTCAGATCGAGCAACTTCGTCTCCTTCAACAGCGACTGGATGTAATCGCGCGCCTTGTCGAAATAGCCGCATTCAATCAGTCCGTACATCACTTGCATATGGTTGACGAAATCATGTCGAATCGAGCGGATGGAGCTGATGACAGAGCGCAGCTCGTCCTGGTAATGCTCCTCCGTCTCTCCCACCGCCACGCGAATTTCCCGCTGGTACCAACGCGAAAGGCCCAGAATCAAAACGATCAGCACGACCACAAACAGTCCGTGAAACACGAAGACGGGCACGCTGTTGCGCACGACGTCCTTGCCTATGCCCTCGACCATCGCCATATCGGTATCGACGCCGACGATGCCGGCGAGCCGGCCGTCCTTGCCCAGAAGCGGTGCCCCTGCCGACATGTAGACGCCGTAGTGGGGATCGCGAATGATGTCCGAATAATACGTCTCCCCCGCGCGAATTTTGGCAATCTGCTCCGCATTCACATAACAGGGGTCGCCAATCTGAAACTGGATGCCGGAATCGGGCGGATGGGCGGCGACCATGACTTTGCCGCCGCTTCCATCCGGATTGATTTGCAGCAAGTACAAGTACAGGACCCCGAACTGCTCCCGCACCTGGCTGAGCTGGGAGGTGAGCCGCTCGTACGCCGGATTTTCCTTTACGGGATGCTGCAAAAATTGCTCGTAGGACGCGACGTCGATTCGGCTGGCCGCCGCCGCAGCCGTCTTCATGCTCTGGTTGGCGATCGAGAGGCGAACGGATTGCTTCGTATTGTAATAAGAGCCTGCTATGCTCAAACAGGTCATCGTCAAAAACAGGGCGCCGGACATCAGCACGCAAATCCAGACCCTGCGGTTTTTGGTGAAGGCAGTAACCATATTCTCCTCTGTCAATCTCTCTATGACGTGTCTTTCCTCTCTTCATTCTAGTCCATTTCTTTCGAGGCTGTCCACCTGCATCCCCCGTCACACCAGGCATACTCTGGTACAGCATAGATTGCAATATATTTCTCAATATTTTTATAATTAAGAGACTGCGAATTACCAATCTCTTTCTACGGGAAAAAGGAGTGGGTCCAATGCAAGACAAATTGTTTGCCCGTTTACAGGAAATTTACCCCGAGCTTGTGTCATTCAGACGCGATCTGCATATGTACCCCGAGCTTTCCTTCAAAGAGGAGAATACGGCCAAAAAGGTAGCGGACAAGCTGGCTTCCCTTGGCATTGAAGTCAAAACAGGTGTCGGCGGCATGGGCGTCGTCGGCTATCTCAAGGGCGGCAAACCGGGAAAAACAGTCGCCCTGCGCGCCGACTTTGACGCCCTGCCGATTCAGGATGAAAAAGACGTCGAGTACAAATCGCGCATTCCAGGCGTGATGCACGCGTGTGGGCACGACATTCATACAGCAGGGCTTTTGGGTGTCGCGCAAGTGTTGAGCGAATATCGTGACGAAATTCCAGGAACGGTCGTGTTCCTGCATCAATTTGCCGAAGAGCTGCCGCCGGGCGGCGCCAAGGCCATGGTCGAAGCAGGCTGCCTGGAAGGCGTCGACGTAGTGTTCGGCGCGCACGTAGCCTCTGACCTGCCAGTCGGCAAGGTCGGGATTGCGACGGGCTATGTAACGGCGGCTGCGGACAGCTTCGAAATCATTTTGTACGGAAAAGGCGGCCACGGCGCTTCCCCGCACAACTCGATCGACCCGATCGTGCTCGGCAGCCAGATCGTGATGAACTTGCAACAAATAGCAAGCCGTCAGATTGATCCGCTCAAACAGGTCGTTCTGTCCGTCTGCTCGTTCCTAGGAGGCGGCGAAGCCTACAACGTCATCCCCGACCAAGTGCGCCTCAAAGGAACCGTGCGCACGTATGACGAGGAAGTGCGCGTCGCAGTCGAGCATTCCATGCGCCGCATCGTAGAGGCGAGCTGCCAGGCTGTCGGCGCGACGTGCGAAATCACGTACGAGCGCGGCTACCCTGCCACCTGGAACGACGAAGTGGAAACGACGCATGTCGAGGCAGAAGCCAAGCGTCTCTTCGGCGACGAGAACGTCATCAAGATGCCGCCGATCATGGGCGGAGAAGACTTTGCCTACTTCGCGCAGGAGCGGCCAGCCACTTTCTTCATGACAGGCGGCCGCAACCCGGAGATCAAGGCGACCTATCCGCACCACCACCCGAAATTCGATGTGGATGAGCGCTCCATGCTCCAGACCGGACAGTTGTTCATCGGAGCCTTGCTCGCCTACCAGGCGCGTCAGCAAGGCTAAGGCAGGGCAAACCGTTCAGGCTCGTTTTGCCGATCCCAAACGCTCAAAAGCTGCCTGGCACGAATTGCGCCGGGAACGTTTTGCACAGAAAAAAGCAGGAGCTTTCCGCTCCCTGCTTTTTTGGCTTGCGTCTATACCTCGTGCCCGATAATCCAGTCCAGCCGCCTGCTCTGCACGTCGGCAGGTATCGTTTTCAACAGCAGGCTGCGAAAGGCGACCGCCAGCGGATTTTCCCATTGCGTCACATAGCCGATCAGCCGCGAGCTGCGCACGATGGCATGCACCCGCTTTTTTCGCAGCCCTTCGTATTCGCGCAAAGCTGTGGAAAAATCAGCGGCGCCTCCCGCTTTTGCCAGGCAGCGCGCCAGCACGAGCGCATCCTCCAGCCCCTGGCCTGCTCCCTGGCCCAGATTCGGCAGCATAGGATGCGCAGCGTCTCCGATCAGCGTTACAAGCCCTGCTCCCCACTGCTTCAGCGGACGGCGGTCGTATATGTCATGGCGCAAAATCGCTTCCTCTGGCGTAGCCGCAATGACAGCCTGCACAGGCTCGTACCAGCCTTCGAACCTGCGCATAGCCGCGAGCTTTCGGGCGATCGGCGAATCTTGTTCGCCCTCTGGCGCGTTGACCGCCGCAAACCAGAAAATTCGGTTGCCGTCGATGTGCGAAAAGCCAAACCGGGCTCCTCTCCCCCACGCTTCGAACCCTCCGTGCGTTTCCACCGGATAGCGCTGGTCTTCGTAGCGGGCTATGCCGCGAATCGCCGTGTAGCCGGAGTAGCGCATTTTCCCCTCGCCAAAAAGCTGCTTGCGAACGCACGAATGGATGCCGTCCGCGCCAATCAGGACGTCTGCTTCCGCTGTCGTGCCATCCGCAAAAGCCGCCTGCACGCCGCCCTTTTCCTGCGCAAAGGAAACGAGCTTTTTGTCCAGAACGAGATCGTGCGCCGCCACTTTCGCAAGCATGGCCTGCTGCAAATCAGCGCGGTGGATCAAGTAGCTGTCCGCCCCGCAGCGCTTTGCTTGCTGCTCAAAAGCCATCTCGACCAGCACGTTTCCTCGCCAGTCGCGTATTTTCGCCTCGCGAACAGGGGAACCAAGCTCGCGAACGCGCGCCCCCGCCCCGAGCTTATCCAGTGCTTTCATCGCATTGGCTGCGAGCACGATGCCAGCGCCGATGGCTTTTTGCTCCTTGGCCTGCTCGTACAACATCACCTGCCAGCCCGCCTGCTTCAATGCGATGGCAGCCGCCAGCCCGCTCACCCCGGCTCCGGCGATTATAGCCCTTCTGCCCATTTGCATGCCGCTCCTCATCGTGTCTGTTCCTGTCGGAAAGATTTTTTCCAAATAATAACACACCATGCTCGCCCGGGATACGAAAAAGCCGCCTTCTCCCTCGCACAGAAAAGCGGCTTTCGCTTGCTTCGTTTCCTTTTAAAAAAGATTCATGCTCAAATACCGTTCGCCCGTATCCGGCGCGATGCAGACGACCCGCTTGCCTGCTCCCAGCCTTTTCGCGACAGCAACCGCAGCAAACACCGATGCTCCAGACGACGGACCTACCAAAATCCCTTCCAGCGCCGCCAGTTTGCGCATGCTGTCCAGCGCGTCCTCGTCCGCGATCTGGATGATCTCGTCGTAGATGCCCGTATTCAAAATGCGCGGAATAAAGCCCGGACTGGTGCCGACCAGCTTGTGCGGTCCAGGCTTGCCGCCGGACAAAACCGGGGAGCCTTTTGGCTCGACGACGGCGATGTACAGCTCCGGAAGCTGCTCGCGCAACGCTTCGCCTGTCCCCGTAATCGTTCCGCCAGTGCCAGCGGTTGCGACAAAAGCGTCGAGCTGTCCGTTCGTCTGCGCCAAAATTTCGCGGGCAGTCGTGACCCGGTGGATATCGGGATTCGCCTTGTTTTCAAACTGTTGCGGGATGAAGCTGCGCGGAATCTCCTGCTGCAGCTCCTTGGCCTTGGCAATCGCTCCCGGCATCCGCTGCTCGCTTGGCGTCAGCACGACCTCTGCCCCGTACGCTTTTAAGATGTTGATCCGCTCTTTGGACATGTTGTCCGGCATGACCAATATCGCCCGGTACCCTTTGGCCGCGGCGTTCATCGCCAAGCCGATCCCGGTGTTCCCGCTGGTCGGCTCGATAATCGTGTCCCCTGGCCGGATCAGGCCCTCCTGCTCGGCTACGGCAATCAGGTTGTAAGCAGCCCGGTCTTTGACGCTTCCCGACGGGTTGAATTTTTCCAGCTTCACCCATACTTCTGCCGCTCCTTCGGGGACCATCCGGTTCAGGCGAACGAGAGGCGTGTTTCCGATCAGCTCCGTAATACTTTCGTAGACGCTCATAAAAAACCTCCCGACCAAAGCCACAAAGGCTGATTTATACGATTAAGAATAATACAATAAAACCGATCTGAAAATAACAAAATCTCATTCGCTCCAGAGACTTGGCTGCTGCATCGAGCCATTCCCCGAAACCTTGCTATCTAAAGCGAACGCGTCTTGCTTTCCCTCTTCGTCCGAAGTCGTGCCAGGTTGTCCTTCTACCGGATAAACCTCTAGTCCATTCTTTTTTTGCACAATCTGCACAAAAAAGCTCAGCCTCCCGCCGCATCGAGCCGTCCGGAAGCTGAGCCTGTCTTTTTCCGCTATCGGTGTATCAGTGCTAGTAGCCGTACTTGGACCTCGTCTGTTCGAGCACGGCTGCCGCCTGCAGGTAGAGCTTGTTTGCGGAAGCTTTGACGCCCGCCTGCTCTTTTTCCAGCGTGCCGAGCCGCTGCTTCGCCTGCGCGATCGCATCGGAGCCTGTCTTGACCGCGTCCGTCAACGCTTTTTCCCGCTTCTCTGCATCTGTCACGCTCGCCTTGATTTCCTCCCACACCGCCTGCGCGTCTTTCATATCCGTCTCCAGCACCGCGATGATGTCCTGCATGCTCTTTTTCTTTTGCGCAATCGTGCTGTCCATGGCGTTCATCCCGTCGACCAGCACCTTCATGCTGTCGAGCGTCCCGGCCATCACGTCGTATTCCATTTTGCTCAGGCTAGGCTGTTTCGCGTATGTAATCAGCTCGTCCAAAAGACCTTGCAGCTCGACGACCTGGTTTTTGGAAAACTGCAGCTCCTCTGCGAACTGGATTTCCTGCAAATATTGGGCGCTCTCCAGCATATCGGCCGTAAGCCTCCCCGTCTGCTCGACCTTTTTAGCGAACTCGACGCGCGCTGCTTCCTTGGCCCGTTGCTCTTCCACTTCTTTTTTCTTCTGGGCGGCTTCCTGCTCGACGCTGTTCGTCCACGCCGCCAGCTTGTCGTCGTACGTCTGCTTGTTGCTGGCTGCGAGCTTGGTTTCCGCCGGCTCGCCTTGCGCAAGCGGCCCCTGGAACAGCAGCCCGTCTGCGCTCACCTTGGCCTGGAGCTTTTGGCCCGTCGTCTTCTCTTGAAGGGTAAGCGTATCTTTTTCCATCGTCCCCGTCCAGACGCTTGTCTCCGTCTGCAAGCGCGGAATCGTATCCTCGACGAGCAGCTTGGACAACGTTACTTCAACGTTGACCTGGTCATTTTCCGCTGTTACTTTTGCGTACGCCATCCGGCTGTTGTCTTCGTACAAATACCCTTCTGCCAGCGCAATCGGCCCCAGCAAGCGATAGCCCCAAAAGCCCAACGCAATGACAACCAGTAGCGCGATTCCCAGTAATAGACGTTTGTTTTTCCCCTGCATGCTGCGACCCCTCATCCGCTTTTTTCTGTTTCCTTTGGCCTGTTTTTTGCCGAAACGTGCCACAACTTCATCATACATGAACCGCATTCCGAAACCATATGAGTCGAAAGGCCAATTCCTGTGCAGTATGGCGGATTCATTTGAACGCCGTCAGCCCAAAAAGCTATACTTGGAGTATATCATGACAGGAGGCCCGATTGATTTGGAACCCAACTACGTGAAAAAGCAGGTGATCTTGCAGCCGTTAAAAGCCAATTTGCTTGCCTGCGTGTGCTTCCTGCTGTTCGTTCCGGCAGCTTTGTTCGCGTTTCTTTATCAGACGACACTCGCCTTTACGCTCTCGTTTGGCGACTTCTTCCTGTTTTTTCTCGCGGTCGCAGTTGGCGTAATCGTCCATGAACTACTGCACGGAGTCGGCTTCCTGCTCAGCCGCCAGGTGTCTGTCGCAGATATTCGCTTTGGCGTGGTGTGGCGCAAGCTCGTTTTGTACGCTTGCTGCCTGAAGCCGATCTCCATCGGCAGCTATCGGTTTGCCGTCCTGCTTCCGAACTTGCTGCTCGGCGTGCTGCCGCTTTTCCTGGCGTACTTCTTCCATTCGATCTTTTGGTACTTATGGAGCATCGCGATGCTGCTCGGCGGGTTTGGCGACCTGTACATCCTGTGGACGCTTCGCGCTTTTCCCAAGCAAACGAAAATTGCCGACTCGCCAGACAGCATCGGTTATGTTGCCTATGTTCCGGACCCGAAACAGTTGTAAGGAAAATCTGGCAGGTTACGATTACTTGTCTGAGGCGAGAACCCTTGGAGATTCTGTCATGCCATCCCGCAGAAAGCGCGAGGGCCTTCCCGCCAAGCCTCCCTCGTCAAGCGTGCCTATGCAAAAGAACCACAGCAAAAAGCCGACGTCTCTGGCAAAACGTCGGCTTCCTTTTATTCCTTCGCGCTTCATCCTCGCTTAGACGGCCACTTTTTTGCGCGCGGCCGGAAAATACATCCCCGCTGCTCCCAGCACGCCCGCTTCCGCTCCCATCGTGCTCAACTGAATCGTCGCCTGGCTCGCCATGCGCGAGATGCAGCGCTGGCGGATTACCCGCTGCGCTTCTTCGAGCAGGATCTGTCCGTTGTTCATGACTCCGCCGCCGAACACGATCACCTGCGGATTGAACAGGTGGATCAAGTTGGTCAGGCCGACGCCGAGGTAGTAGCCAGCCTGCCGCAGCAAGTCGATGCTGAGCGCATCCCCGCTCTGTGCCTGCTCGCCGATCTCCTTGGCCGTAATGCGGCTGAGCTCGCCCGTGGTGCAAGTGCGCAAGGAGCTGGCCGTACCGGATTGCAACTGCTCCTGCGCCATTTTGGCGAGCGCAAGCCCGGAGACGTAGTTTTCCAGGCAGCCTCTGTTCCCACAGGCGCAGAGCGGTCCTTCCGGGTCAAGCGATATGTGCCCGAACTCTCCCGCGCTGTCGCCGATACCGGTAATCAGGCGGCCGCCGCTGATGATGCCGGCTCCCACGCCCGTGCTGACCGTCACGTAAATGAGATCATCCGTGCCACTGGCGCTGCCAAAAGCCCATTCCGCCACCGCTGCCGCATTGGCGTCGTTGATGAGCTGCACCGGAACGCCAAACCGCTCGTGCAGCCTGTCGCCGATTGCCACGTCGCTCCAGTTCAGATTGCTCGCAAAGATGACCATGTGCCGATGCGTATCAATAATTCCGGCAGTAGCGATTCCGATTCCGCGTATTTGCGCGAGGCCGACACCGCTGTCCGCAAGCACGGACTGCACCAGATCGCCAATTCGCAAAATGACAGCATCAGCCTCGTCCTCCTTTTGCGTCGGCGCATTCGCTTGGCTCAGGATGCAGCCATTCTGGTCGACGATAGCAGCGATGATTTTCGTGCCTCCCAGATCAATTCCGATGGCATATGGTTTGTCTTGGGTCATCCTTTGACTCACATCCTCGCTGTCTGTTCTCTATTGAAAAATGGCGTCAAGCGCCTGGGAGCACTGCGCGAGCAGCAGCTTTGGCTTGTGGGCAAACGGCGAGATTTCCGGGATGACATAGCCGCTGTACTCCACCTCGCGCAGCGCCTCCACCACGCGATCCCACGGGATGTCGCCAGCCAAAAGCGGCACGAATCCGGTAATGTTGCCCGTCGACGTCTTGAAATCTTTGACGTGAATGGCGCGGATTCTTTTCCCCAAAATCCGGATCCACTGCTCGGGAAACCCGAACTGCAGCACGTTGCCGACATCGAAATAAGCGCCTACCCACGGGCTATTCACTTCGTCGATCAGTCCGGCCATTTCCAGCGGACTGAGCAGGAACTTGTTCCAGACGTTTTCGATGCCGATGTGCACCTGCTTGGCCGCTGCCGTTTGCGCCAGCCGCACGAGCGCCTCGCGTGCGCGCTCATACGCCTTGTCGTACGAAACCTCCGCCGTCACCAGTCCAGGCACCACGAGCACCGTCCGGGCGCCAAAAATGCTCGCCGCCTCGATCATTTTCTCGACGACCCGAATGCCTTTTTCGCGAACTGCTTCGTCATTGTGCGTAAGCGGGTACTTCCACAAAAGCGCCGTCGAGACGCTCGGCAGTTCCAGCCCATGCTCGCGGGCCTTTTGCGCGAGCAGCCGTAACTCTTCCTCCGTCATCTCCAGATGCAAGCAAGCGTCCCCTTCGTCGAGATTCAGCTCGACGCCCGCGTACCCGTACGCTTTTGCCTGCCGGAAAATGTCCTCTGCTCCGGTTTCCTTCGGGAAGCACCAGGCGTTGATTCCTTTTTGAAAAAACATGCTGTTCACTCCCTTATTCATCGTGCGAAATCGTGACAGGTGTGCCTGACTTCGCAGACTGATTGGCCGCCAACGTAACCGCCAGCGTCTTTTTCGCCGAGGCATACGGTGACAGGACCAGGCTCGCATCCCCTGTTTCGATTGCCGTGACAAACGCCCGGTCTTGCTTCCTGTACATGTCCACCGTTGCTTCTGTCGTGCGCGTTCCCGCCTCGTCCGTGATCGTCAGCTTTCGGCCGTCGATCTGGACGCGGAAATGCTTCCCGAGAATTTCCACCCCTGTGCGGTGATCGGCCTGGATGAAGCACGTATCGAGCTGCCCGATCGCCCCTGTTGCAAACGACAGGCTGACCGCCGATACATCGGGAATGTCGATGCCGTCGATGTCTTGCGAGGCCAAAAGCGCCATCTGGGCGTACACTTTTTCCACGTCCCCGGCCAAAAAGCGCATCATGTCGAGCGTATGCGTCGCCTGCTCAACTAGCTGGCCCCCGGATTTGCCCATCTGCCGCCACCACGGCGTCTCCACAAATTTGGTCAAATAATGGCCGCGCACCAGCGCGATTTGCTTGTCAGCCAAATAGTCGCGGGCCTGCTGCACGATGTCCAGATAGCGCAGGCAATAGCCTGTCGCGCTGATAATTCCTGCTTTCTCGATCGCCGCCTGCTTCCTCGTGACTGTCTCCAGATCCAGTCCGATCGGCTTTTCCACGAACAGGTGAATGCCTCTGGCCGCAGCCTGCTCCTCGATTTCTTCATGGGCAAAAGGCGGAACGCAGACAAACAGCGCATCGAGCTGTTCATGCGCGAGCAGCTCCCGCCAGGACGTGTAGCCCGCAGCCCCGATCTGCTCTGCCGTAGACGCCGCCGCTTCCTTGTTCACGTCGCAGACGGCTGTGACTCTCACCCGTTCGTCAGCGAGCAAGCCTTTCAGGTGATGCTGTCCAATCCCGCCAACGCCAATCATTCCGATCTGTATGCTCACTCTCGTTCACCGTCCCAGCTAGCGTATGACTACCGGCTGCTTCTGCTCAGCCGACTGGTAGGCAGCAAGCGCGACTTCCACCGCCCGCATGCCGTCCTCTCCCGTTACCGATGGCGCTTTTTTCTCCCGCACGCTCGCGACAAAGTCGCTCACCAACTGGCTGTCCATGTCGTCGCCCCAGTTCACCCACTTCAAGCCTTTGTCGTTGCTGTACACGTCGAGCTTTTGCGAAAAGGCGTCGAGCGAAATCGTGCCTTCCGTGCCGATAATCTCCATCGTGACGTCGCCCCAGACCGGAAACGTCTTGTTGCGGGACCAACTGCAATCGAGCGTGGCAAACACGCCGTTTTCAAATTCGAGCGTCAAAATGCCGCAGTCGTCAATCGGAGTAGCGGAAAACTTGCTGTCTACCTCCGCGTACACCTCGCGCACTTCTGCGCCCATGAACCAGCGCATCAAATCGACGACGTGCACCGTATGGTCGATGACTGCGCCGCCGCCGGATTGGGCCGGATCGACGAACCAGCCGCCCGGATTTTGCCCCCGGTTCGTCCCGCGGATCGCCATGATGCGGCCGATCTTGCCTTGCTCCACGAGCTGTTTGGCCCGCACGACCGCCGGATGGAACCGGACCGGGAACGCCGTCTGCAAAATGACGCCTTGCTCGCGGCACACGTCGATCATTTCCTCGGCCGCCGCCAGCGTGGTCGCGAGCGGCTTTTCGCACAGGATATGCTTGCCTGCCTTCGCCGCTGCTACGGTATGCTCATGATGCTTCGCATTTTCCGAAGTGATGATGACCGCGTCGATGTCCGTTTTCAAAAGCTCGCGATAATCGCGGTAAAACGGTACGCCCCACTTCTCTGCCGCCGCCTTGCCGCGCGCTTCGTCCTCGTCGGCAACCCCGACCAATTGTACGCCCGCAAGCTTCCCGACAGCATTCGCGTAGCTGTACGCATGCATATGTGCGACACTGATGATTCCCAGTTTCATATGTGGTCCCCTCCTACACTAGCGTTACGGGCTTGCCCGTTTCGATTGACTCAAGCGCGGCTCGCGCGATTTCCACTGCCTTCACGGCATCCTCGACCGTCACGCGCGGCTCGCGGTCGTTTTCGATGCAGTCGATGAAGTGCTTCAACTCGCGGAAATACGGATTTTCCCGCAACGGACTCTCCGGCACCGCCACTCCGCTCATGCCCGCCTGCTTCGCGCGGTTGACCGCGATCAGCGGCTTTTCCTTCGCGCTGTCGTACTGAATGATGCCTTCGCTGCCAGCCAGCTCCATTTTCATCGAGAAGCCTTCATGCGCCCACGAGCCTTCCACGTGCGCGATCATCCCGTTTTGAAACCGCAGCGTCACCAGCGCGTAATCCATCCGCGCGAATCCGCGCCCGAGCAAGCTTTTCGCATAGACGCGCTCCACGTCGCCGAAGCACCAGCGCAAAAAGTCAAAGTCGTGAATAATCATGTCCAGCACGAGGCCGCCGCTGTTTTTGTAGTCGGCATACCAGTCGTTCCACGCGGTCGGAAAAATCCCGCCCCGGAACGTCCGCGCCACGCCGACATTGCCAATCGCGCCGTCCTGCACCAGTTGACGGGACTTCTCGTACTCGGGGAAAAAGCGCAGGACGTGGCCGACGAACAGCTTGACGTTTTTCTCGCGGCAGTAGTCTACGATGGACTCTGCTTCTTCCTTGTTGCGCGCCAGCGGCTTTTCGCAGATGACGTGCTTGCCGGCGTCGGCTGCTTTTTGCACGTACGTCTTGTGCAGGTAGGTCGGCAGGCACACGTCAATGATGTCTACCCGCGCGAGCTTTTCCATCGCTTCCTCATAGCTTGCGAACCACTCTGTCTTCGTCTCGGCCGCCAGCTCGCGACCGCGTTCTGCGCGAATGTCGACAATGCCGACCAGCTCAACGTTTTCCATAGCAGCGTAAGAGCGTGCGTGAACAGTTCCCATCGTACCTGCTCCGATTACCAGAACATGATGCATATTGGTTTTTCACTCCTTCTGGGGAAAATGGCTATTTGGACCCGGTTAGGGTAATTCCCTCGACAAAATGCTTTTGCAAGAAAATAAAGACAATAATCATCGGCCAAATGGCAAGAACGGAGCCGGCCATCAAAATCGGATAGTTCGTCATGTTCGTATGTTCTCCGGTCAGATAAGCCAATCCTGCGGACAAGGTCATTTTATCCGGCGTACTGTTGACGATCAGCGGCCACATCAGGTCGTTCCAGGACCAGAGGGCGACGAAAATCGCCAGTGCGATCAGCCCGGGCTTGGCCAGCGGCAGCATGATCCGCCAGTAAATCTGGAAGTGGTTGCAGCCGTCCAGCTTCGCCGCTTCCTCCAGCTCTTTTGGCAAGGACATGAAAAACTGGCGCAACAGAAACGTTCCGAATGCGCTGAACAGTCCCGGCACAATCAACGCCGTGAGCGTATTCAGCCAGCCCAGCTCCTTCATGATGAGAAACTGCGGGAGCAAAAACACTTGCCCCGGCACCATCAAGACGGACAAAAACACGATGAACAAGGCGTTTCTCCCCGGAAACTCGATGCGGGCGAACGCGTACGCCGCAAGCGAACACAAGAACACTTGCCCGACGACTTTCACCACGGTAGTCAAGATCGTATTCCAGTAAAAATCGTAAAAAGGCAGCATCTCGAAAATATGCGTGTAGTTCTCCCATTGCAGCGCCGTCGGCCAGATGACAGGCGGCACCTGCGTCGACTCGCCCAGCGTTTTCAGCGAGGTGAGCACCATCCAGACAAACGGCGCGACCATCACCAGAGCGCCAGCGATCAAAACAAGATGAATCAATACGTTTTTGGCTGCTCGATTACGTCCTGTTCGGACACTCATCCCTCATTCCTCCCATCCCGTCATGCTCGCTTAATCGTAGTGAACCCATTTTTTCTGCATTTTCATCTGGACGGCCGTCACAATCAGGATCAGCACGAGCAGCACGACAGCCACTGCGGCTGCATAGCCTCCGTTGCCCGACTCGAAGCCGTTGGTGAAGAACAAATACGCGACTGTTTGCGTAGCCTCGGTCGCCGGATTGCCCAGCTTGCCGATCATCAAATAAATCAGGTCAAACACCTGGAAGGCGCCAATCAGCGACGTAATGCTGACGAAAAAAATCGACGGCGTCAACAGCGGCAGCGTGATGGTGAAAAACATGCGCACAGGTCCGGCGCCATCCATTTCGGCCGCTTCGTAGTAGCTGCGCGGAATGCCCTGCAAGCCAGCAAGGAAAATGACCATGTTGTAGCCGATCGAGCTCCAGACCGCCACGATAATGACGGCGTACAGCGCGATCGCCGGGTCGGATATCCAGCGCGGCCCCTCAATTCCCACCAGCCCGAGCAAGTAGTTGATTAAACCGTAATCGGCGTTGTACAGCCATCTCCACACCATCGCCACGGCAGCCGCCATCGTCACGACCGGCAAGAAATACAGCGTGCGGTAAAACGAGATGCCTTTGATTTTTTGGTTCAGCAAAACGGCGATCAATATGGAGATGGCGATACTGGCAGGCACCGCGAGCACCGTATAGACGAACGTATTTTTCAGCGCGATCCACATGTTCGGGTCCTGGAACAGCAGCACGTAGTTGTCGACGCCCGTCCATTTGTACTTGCCGAAGCCTCCCCATTTGGTAAAGCTGAGATAGATGGTTTGCACGACTGGCCATATGTAAAACACACCCAAACCGATCAGCGTCGGCGCGATCATGAGATACGCCCAAAGCCAGTCGCTTCGCTTCATCCGGTTCAACGATTTTTCCGCTTTTGGCCGGGCAGCGGCATGCACCTCAGGCTGAAGTTGGCTGCTCATCGCAATATCCCCCCTGACAATAAGCTCGTAGCAGGGGATGGCTCCGTTCACCCTCCGAAGCCATCCGCCCGTTGAAACCCTACTCTTGCGCCAGCAGCTCGTTCATTTTTTGCGCAAGCTCTTTGGCTGCATCCTCCACACTCATTTGGCCCGCCCAGGCTTTGGTCATGTACTCCGTCTCCAGCTTGGCCCACTTCGCCGTATCTTTGGAAATCGGGTACGCCTTGGCGTTCGCTGCCTGATCGATGAAAATTTGCAGATTGAAGTTCGGCATCGACTTGACCCACGTATCCTGGGTGCCGTTGAACGCCGGAATCGCCGCGCCTTTGCTCGCCTGAATCTCAGCCGCTTCCTTGGAGCCCAAGTACTTCACAAATTCCCACGCTTCTTTCGGATGCTTCGTGTTCGCCGCGATCACATTGCCCAGGCCGTGAATGACGCTGGTGTTTTCCTTGCCTTTTGGCAAATACGCGACGTCTACCTTGTCTTTTGTATATTCGTTGGTGTGAAAAGCGCTCGCCATCCACGAACCCGTGTAAATCATCGCCACCTTGCCCGACTCGAACAACTGCGTGGACTCGGTTTCCGACATTTGCGCCGCAGACGGGGACACTTTGTCGTTAATCATGTCGACCCACAGCTTCAGCCCCTCGATCGTTTCCGGTTTGTCAAAGCCCGACGACTTCTTGTCCTCGGAGATGACGTACCCGCCGCTCTGGAAGATCGTGTTGTAGTAGTTGTCCTGTCCGTACGGCGCTGCCGCGATGCCCCAGATGCCTTTTTTCTCGTCTGTCAGCTTTTTCGCCGCTTCCTTCAGCTTGTTCCAGTCCCATGTCTCGTCCGGATAAGGCACGTTCGCTTCATCAAACAGTTTTTTGTTGTACCAGAGGCCAATGGTGTCAAAATCTTTCGGCAATGCGTAGTTTTGTCCCTCGTATGTGTACAGATCAACCAGCGCCTTCGGGTAGTTCCCGAGGTCGATGCCGTCCGCCTTGATCTGGTCTGTGATCGGCAACAACACGTCGTTTGCCGCGTACTTGATGATCCGCGGGCCGTTGATCCAGAAAACGTCCGGCAACGTGCCGCCAGTCGCAGCCGCTTCCATCTTCGTCCAATACTGTTTGTTCGGCGTCAGCTCGATCTTGATGTCAATATTGGGATTGGCTTCGTGGAATTTCTTCGCAATTTCCTCCATGGCCGGCATCTGGTTTTTGTCCCACAGGGCGTACGTAAGCGTTACCTTTTCTCCGCTTGCCGCACCCGGCTGTTGCCCTTCAGACGGGGCGGCGCTTTGTCCGCCACCGGAACATCCTGCCACCGCTACCAACAGAGCGGCCATCGCCAATGAAACCAACTTTTTCATGTGAAATCCCTCCTCGACATTACGTTCTCCTCTGTTTTACCCCCAGCTTTTGATTGAAACGACTGTGCCTTGACCTCCGCGGCTCCCCCCTTTCACCATCCGAGGCTCACTTTCTTTTTCCAATGCTAAAATAAAGTCTGCAAAAAGGAACTACAGGCTGAAATGAAAAACGTCCTGTAGCAGTACGGCAGCGGCTGCCTTGACTTCAAAGTCCGCTCCCAGCATAGTCGGGCGGAACTCCAGCCCTTCCACCATGATGCCCATTGCCTGCTCCCGCACCTGTTTTTCGATACGCTCGAACAAGACGTGGTTGTCGCGCATCATTTCCCCGCCGAGAATAATCAGGCTCGGGTTGAACAGATTGACCAGATTGACGATGCCGATCGACAAATACGACGCGATCTCTTCCACGATGTCCTCGCACACCTGGTCTTTTTGCTGCAAGGCTTGGCGGAACACGTCAAACGTAATTTTCGTCAAATCTCCGCCAGCCAGCTCCAGCACGAGCGTCTCTTTGCCGCGCGCAATCGCGGACAACAAGCCCGTGTAGATCGCCGGCCAGGCGACGTAGTTTTCCAGACAGCCGACATTGCCGCAATCGCAGCGCATGCCGCTCCGGTCCACTGTCGTATGCCCAAACTCGCCCGCGCCCCCGCGGCTTCCGCGGAAAATGGAACCGTTTACAACAAGACCTGAACCTACCCCTTC
This sequence comes from Brevibacillus sp. NSP2.1, assembly GCF_000470975.2. Lineage (NCBI taxonomy): Bacteria > Bacillati > Bacillota > Bacilli > Caryophanales > Paenibacillaceae > Brevibacillus > Brevibacillus sp. NSP2.1. The sequence goes on from NZ_CP048274.1 coordinate 3,981,413, forward strand.
TCCGACTGTCACAAACAGCAGGTTGTCGGCATCAAGCCCCACGCCGAAGTTTTTTTCCGCCAGCGCGATCGCATTGGCGTCATTGTCCAGCCACGTCTCCATGCCAAAGCGCTGCTCGGCGAGATCCTTCAGCGGAACATCCGTCAGCCGCAGCTTGGAGTTGAAGCGAATCACGCCGCTTGCCGCATCGACAATCCCCGGCGCGATGATCGAAATGCCGAGGCAACGGGTGACATCCTCCACCTGCCCCAAGAAGTCCGCGATCGAATCCAGCACGTACTGCACGATCCGCTCGCTCACCATGTCAGGACCGACCGGGTACACCTGCTTGCGCTTGGTCGCCGCCTCCAGGTTCATCTCGGCAATCGTAATCGCCGTATTCGTGATGGAAACGCCGATCAAAAACTTCCCGTCCGGGCAAAAGCGCACCATGATCGGCTTGCGCCCGCCCTTCGATTCCCCTGTGCCATCCTCCGCTACCAATCCGTCGCGAATCAGCTCGTTGACGGCCGAAGTGACGGTGGTAGGGCTGATGCCTTGCCTTTTGGCGATGTCGCTGCGCGAGATGGGCCCATGCTGGCGGATTGTATCGAGTATGATAAAGCGATTCAGTTCTTGAATGAGTTTCAAATCTCCAGTCCTGCGCATCGTATAAGCTCATCCTTTGTTTTTCCAATGACTTTATAAAGTCATCTTAGCAGAATATTCAAGCTTGTGTCAATTTGGATTTTTCAGTTTTTTATGAGTTTTCTTCGTGTTCCGGTTGCTGTCGGGAGCTTTGGAAATGGCATTGTCTTCCTGTATGATGGGGAGAGGAAGGTCTGCTTCTTGCCCCAAATCTCGCAACTAAACCAAAGGTGGTGCTGTCTATGGGTTCTCATCATTTGCTCCATCGAGAGATCAGAGGCTGCTTGCTGCCCTATCTGTTTTATTGCTTCCTCTCAAAACTGACGTTGCAAAGGTTCCGCCCGATTGAGGGCAAGAAAAAAGAATACGAGACAAAATGGCGCGAGAGCCGCTATTTGTAGGAGGTCTACCTGCGCATGTGCAATAACCTAATTTTTGGTATAATTAGAAAAAGTAGCATACTTATCCGACAAAGCAGGTGATTCGATTGGCAAGTTTGGGCGACTCTTCGATTGTGATGTTTCTGCCCTTGCTATTATTTTTGCTTTTCAACGCGATAAACATCCTCATCAGCATTTGGGCCTACCGCGATTCGCGGCGCAGAGGCAACAGCAAAGAATTTTCCGTTATCGTGCTGGTTGCGCTGCTTTTTTTCCCGGTGATCGGGTTGATTGTGTATTTGATTATACGGAAGGATTAGGCTTTGCCGGGATGCGATATTGAGCATCCCTCTTTCGTGTTCACCTGCCAGCCCTGCCAATCTGGCTCGACGGAATCACCGTTCAGCTTTGCGAAAAGGAGCATTTTCATAGACCGGCAGGCTCGAAGCTAAGCCAGCAGTCATTTTTTTGCGTGCCAAACAGCTCAACATGTCACCTATGCGGAGGGAACGATGAAGGAAACAAATCCCTAGATGGTTTTTTGGGCGCTGCTTGCTTGCCAGTGCCCAAAATCGCGTTGAATGGTGGATTGATCGGAAAAACAACGTCCGAGCGGTATGGCTGTTCGGCAGCTTTTTTATGTTTTATTTGGCGATGAACATCCCGTTTCTTGCTTCTATGCAGGAAAACGCAGCTTTTCACTGGGCAATCATATCGTGATGCACTTCGCGGCTTTGCAAGTAGTTACGCAGTATTTTTCCAAATAAAAACATCAAAAGGAAAATTTTTCTTGATAGCTATTGCGAACATTAATATAATAATAGTGAATTTGGAATTTTAAGGAGGGGCTTTTGTGAACACTGCCATTGCGATTCTCACTTTTATCGGAGATCTCATCCCATTAATCGTTCAACTGCTAAAAGCCTTTGCTTAATTTCCGAACGATCCGCAATGCAAGGGGCTGTTCCTCTGTCATTTTCCATGACGTAAGGGACAGCCCCTTCTCTCATTTAGCTCATTGTCTCAATTTCATTCCTATTGATGAGAAAACAATCGCCAGGTTTATCGCTAATTCTTTCGTGAACAAAAATAATCGTCCAGTCCATGGTCGAGTCAAACAGATACATATCAAAAGTGAAACGCGTGTAAGATTGCATCAATTTTGCTGCATCCATCGTAAACACTTTGCCGTATGCGAACTCTTTGCCTAACTTGCTTGTTGCGTCCCAGAAAAACAGCACTTCTTGTTTGCTTTTCAAAAAATCTGTTGCTTCAGCCAAGCTCATCCCTTGCATTTTGCAGCAAGCCTCTTTTCCCAAAAACTCCCAAAGGAATCCTCTGTGCAATGTTACATATCTTTTATAGAGAAACTTGCGAATTTGGTTACTGTCTACATCGAAAAATGTTTCTATGTACTGCCTGCGAAGCAGTTTTGCCCTCGCTTCTGGCAAAACGGGAATCTGCCGCACATTCACGACATCTGGCAAGTATTCTACTGAACGATAAACGTATTCGTGATACTTGCTTGCTGCTCCAAATACAAACTCTCTATATTCGCTATATTCGTCCCCTTCAAGCACCTCGTAATTCGTCATCGAAAACATGTCATGTTCATAGGTAGATAAAATTCTAGGTACTTTGGAGTAAAGCCCCGCAGGTATTTTCGCAGCTATAAACGTTTCCGGGATATTCGCAATGGAACTGACTCGCTTGCCAAATATATATTTTTCCCCACTTGAAAAGAAATAATAGACATTATGTTTCATCACATGTTCAATCTCTGACAAGATCGGGTCAGGCGCTTCGAAAAATTCATCCCAATCAAAATCCAGATCAACCTCTATACCTGCGATATAAATTTCTTCCATTTCCACAATGTTTAAACGCATTCTATCCTCCTTATCTCACTAAAATCATAGCAGAAAAACGTCCCCAGACAGTAGCACTTGAAAGAATAAAGCGGTGGCGAAGAAGACGGTGTTCTGGTCGAGCGTGATGATACTCTTTTTCCGACAGAGAGGACGTAAGTCTCGACATGGGGAATCCATTAATTTATTTATTTTAAACCAATCCATGGAAAGAAATGATGTCCTTCGATTTGCTCCCAAGAACCATTAATCTTCTTCTTTAAATGCCAATGAGGAAGATTGGCAGGCCTATTGTTCCCTCTTGAATCTATGTAATGAGGGGTGTGCTTTACATTTTTATAATTGGGTTGATCGACAATTTTTTCAGCATAATCTTCACGGACGCTAAACGTGTCTTTTTCCTGACGAGCCAACAGTTTAGCTTCACTAAGAGTTAATGGATCCCCAACAATCACTCCACCCAGCCGATTTAAAAAAGCTCTAAAATGCTTCACTTTATTTCTTTTAATTTCGTATGTAACTGTTTCGCTAATCGACAGACTTTCTGTAACGATTTTAATAAATGACCTGCCTTCGTTATTCCCAATATCTTGAGCAAGTCTATCTTTTCTTGCAACATAGTCACTCAAATAATCGCTGACAATGATGGCTCCCGTAACAAGAGCAACAAAATCCCCTACCGGAAGTGGACCATCAATCGCAGCAATCACTCCCAATGCAGCCAAGCGCGCTGCCAACTGTCTTTCTGTCATACGAATCCCGGCATTTTTCAATACAGTTAGCGCTTCACTCGTTGCCATACTCCTAAGAGATACTTGTTTGGAAGACTCATCTTCTGGAAACTCGTTATGAATCTGGTAGTAATCATAATATTCTTGAGCAAGTGTATCTATGCGCTCGAAATCTCTCTGTAGTGCTTCTGGATCTACTTCTTCCATATATCTCATTGCATCAGTCTGATTCGTCGTATCAGGAACTTGATATTTATCAACAATTGATGCTACTTCTGCAAATAAGTACTCCTCATTTTCTTCCATATATTTGGTTAATTCATTATTCATTTCTCTTGCTTGTTCTGTCTCGGTTTCAGCCATTATTTCCATGAAATGCTCAATCTCGCTACGTTGAATATAGCCATCGTCTTCCTCAGTAGTGCTGGCGTAAACACCATTGGCATTTACAAAGAGAAGCCCCAAAATTAACAATACTGTTAACCACCGCTGATTTTTCAGCATAATAACTTGTTGATACTACTATCCCAGTAGCTCAACATTTCACTCCCTCCATCTTTAATTGGAAACTTTGGTTTTTGTTACCATTTATACTTATACCATACTTTTAATCTGCTTGTAAACAATTTTATAGATAAAATTTCCTATAATTCCATACTTTAAGCAAAGAACAATATTATGTATTGCCTATCTCCCCCGCTCCCCCAAAATAAAAAAACCCTCCCTTCCGACCATGGGAAGAAAAGGGAGGCTGGGTGGACTGGGTTCAAATCTCTAGTTCACCAAGTCGAACGAGTTCGACTACTGCCTGAGATCGACCTTTGACACCTAATTTTTGCATGACATTACTGATGTGATTGCGCACAGTCTTTTCGCTGATGAAGAGTTGTCCGGCAATCTCTTTGGTTGTCTTATCTTGGACCAAGAGTTCAAACACTTCTCTTTCGCGATTCGTTAACAACGGCTTGGTTTGGTCGCTACCCTTCAATCGTGCCACCCCTCCTTGTGGGCTCTACAGGAACAAGGTTGAGGGATTACAGAGTCACCTTATCCTATGATGGGGGGTGGGTGATGGTGCCGGAATTTCAAGGATTTTAGGCTTTTGCCTTACATCCTATTCAGAAAATGGGCAATGGGTTCCGAAACACCACACAAGAAACATTTTTGGCTTTGCCGCCGTGGCGAAAAAATTTTGTTGAGTCGACGGGCTGCCTGGCGTCTCTTTGGCCAAACAGGCTTCGTAATGCCCGCTTGGGGAGGCTGGCGTCGGAACCCAAAGGCCAACACCGCCCCCGACACTTCAGTCTATTCAAGTAGCGCGCTTGCTGCTCCCTTCTTTCCGGTTCCTTTTTCCAGCTTCTTTGCATGCTTGGTTCCCTTCCCTTGGAGCAAACGCCGCAAGCAAAAAGCCCCGATCCATTCAAGAGCGGGGCTGCATGCGCTAAGCTTCCATCCTTTAAATAAACGGCGTCCGATGATACGTCTGCTCAAACTTCTCACGCAGTCCCTTTGCCAGCAGCGTAAACGAGCCGACCGCGATCACGAAGGCAACCAGCGGCGTGAGGAAAATCCAGGTGTAATTGCTGTACACGAAGCCCCGGTACGAACCGAGCAGCCCTGCCCACTCGTGCGTGATCGAGTGGAAAAGAACCGGGTCCATCGTCATTTTTGTCCCGCCCACGAAAAGGTCGAACATCCCGAGAAGCCCCATCAAGGTCATGATCGCGACCATTTCCGTGACCAATATAATGATGATCTGCTCCTTCAGATGCGGCAAGATATGCCGGAAAATGATCTGCTCGCGGCCCGCCCCGAGCGAGACGGCAGCCAGGACGTACTGCGACTCCTTGATCTGCTCCGTCTTTTGCCGGATCGAGGAAGCGACAGAGGGCGCTCCCAGCACGCCGACGACCACGATGAAAAACAACACAAGCGTGGATGTCGGCATCAGCGGGTTGATGCTGATCCCTTTCAGCAAGAAATAGACAGGGATGAAGATCGGCATGTAGCTCCAGGCATTTTCAATCGCCAGCCACCAGCGCTGGGGCTTGTCCTGCACGCCAATGTACAGGCCGAGAAAAATCCCGATCAACAATCGCACGGCGGCCACTGCCAGCGTGACGAACACGGTGTAAGGCGCGCCGTGAAGCAGCAAGGTCAGCAGGTCGTAGCCCCATTTATCCGTTCCCAGCCAATGCTCCGCGGATGGAGGCAGCGGCGGTGCGACAATGATCGTTTTGCCGTTGACGACCTCGTTGCGCAGCTTTTCCTGAAAGTCCAGCTCATACGGGGCGATATACGGCCCGATCACGCCGATGAGCACGAGCAGCGCCACTAGGATGCCGCCGATCCACAATGACCAGTTGAATCGTTTTTGCATAGAAAAACCTCACTCGTTCCGAATAAAAATCGCGTTATTTGTAAACGACCACCCGTTCAAACAAATACAGAACCGCGCGGATGAGCACGTAGACCAAAATCGAGAGCAAAATGATCCCGAGCAGCCCCATCACCGCCGCGTTGAACTGGTAGCCGCCATCTTTGCTGAAAATAAAGCGGGTCAGGCCGACGACGTTGAGCAGGTACTCCACGATGAACAAGTTTGCTACCGTAATCGCGATCGTCTTTTTCAAATCCGCCACGAGAAACGGCTTGATGTTTTTGTACACGTGATGGGTGAGCACGTGCCAGATGCCCATTCCTTTTGCAAGCGCTGTCTTGATGTAGTCCTCGCCGCCGATCTGCGCGTACTTGAGGCTGACTACTTTCATCAGGAAAATCGTCGGTCCGATCGCCAGAAGCGTCATCGGGAACCAGTCGTTGGCGGAGTCGCTGGTAGGCGACAGCGTGATGATGCGAATATTCGTCAGCTTGTAAAAGGCAACGGCTGCCAGAATCGACATAAAAATCAGAATAAAATCAGGAATCGTGGCAACGAGGTTCAAAACCTTTTGCAGTTGACGAACCGCACGGAAGCGCTGCAAAAACAAGCCGAATACGAGACTGGCTACGACCGCGATGCTGACGCTGGCAAACAGCAGCTTGAACGTGTTCATGGCAAACGGTACGATATCTTCTGCAATGCTTCTCTCATTTTCGCCCAAATAGTACGTGCCGAGAGAACCACTCGCGATCTGCTGGATCAAGAATACGGTGTGAACGACGATCTCTTCCGGCGCGAAGACGATTTCGTCCTTGACCGTGTATAGCATAAACGGCCCGCCGCAGACGACGATCACTAGGAAGAACATCCCAAGCAGTTGTTTCACATATGCCAAGCACTCCTACCCCCTTACTAATTCCAACAATACACCATCTAAAAAAAATCATCTATACAATCAAAAAATATTTTATGTTTTTTTATATTTCAGACAATACAACCCGCAGATGCAAATAGATTCAAAGCTGTGCGCATTAGAAAACCCGATGGCGCGAAGCCATTGCCAGACTCTTCGCAGCCAGCGGATACAAAACTTGCTTTCTCCCCCTGCTTCGAACTCTCGCTACGGTGCCCTTCTTCTGGCGAAAACCGCTCTTTCCCATTCTTACCTGCACAAAAAAAGACGGCCGCAGCCGTCTCTTACCGAATGACGATAATTTGAATTTCCATCCGTCCCATGTCGTGCAGGTCGAGCGGAGCAGTCAAGGCTGTCCCTGTCACGTCCTTCAAATCGTGGTGCTGCACAAACAGCGGCGGCGTAATGTCGACGATCACACCGCGATTGGACAAAAGCGTACTGGCGTTGCCAGAGATCATGTTCCCCAACTCGGAAATCGCACTTTTCCCGAGCTCATCCATCTCCTGTACAGGAAAACCGCCCATCATGGCAGAGACGATGCGCAAAGCCAACTCCTCTTGCAGACCAAAAAACACGTCTCCTTGCAATTGACCTGTCATCCCGATACGAATCCAGGTGTGACCTTCCGAATTGCTCCATTCTTTTTCAGCTAATTCCCCACGCGAAATGTCTACATTGCACACTTGTTGAATCACGGAGGAGGCTGATTCAAGAAACGGATCTAGGTATTGGACTATCATTTGCGATCTCTTCCTTTCCCGGGCAATTATCTCTGCTATAGGACTATCATAATGTCGATATTTGGCAGATGCAAGACTATCACAAAAACTTTATAGGCAAAAGGTCACTTGTTCTGCGAATTTTCGGAAACCAATCCTCTACTTTGGCATCATTCCTTTTGGTATAAATGGCCGAGCACGTGCGCAAATCGAGCACTTCTACCCCGACCTCATGCCTGCTTAGCTGCCACATCGGCAAGCTGAGCTGCTCAAACGCAAACACCGTATCGCCAAACGCCAAGCATTCCCTGATGCACCGCTCGTCCGGATAGCTCTCATCGGATTCGAGCAGATGGACAGGCTCCAGGCCAAACTGCTGAAGCAGGTGCAGCCGATCCATGCACTGCTCCTTGCCGTGTTTCCCGGCAATTCTTCTCGGCGACAGCAGCGGAAACTCTCTCGTAACATATTCCCACTTTATCCCGTGGTAAAACATCGAATTTGCTTCCCCCCAAAGGAGCAGGCCCGGCTCTAGCGATTATCCGCTGTTGCCGGGCCATCCCTATTGCTTCTTTTTCCCGATCACATTCATCTCGGCACGAGCTTCCCGCCCCAGCGAATCAGTCGCGACAACCGTCAGTTTTTGCTTGCCTTCCTCAATCCGGTCCAGCACCAGGCGAAACCCTCCCCGGTCGTTGACGTCGACAGGCACATGATGATCGCCGTACGTAATTCGCAAGCTGACCGGCCCGGCTCCCGTCACCTTGCCCTCAATCGGCAGGAGCTCGCCTTCCTGGCCTTCCACCTGATTGTTCATCAGCTTGATCGTGGGAGCCGCGATCGTCCTCGCCCGGTAGTTCAACCGCTGTTCCCCCTGGCTGAGCACGACCGTGCCTGCGCTCGCATCTACGTACGCGTACAATAGCAGCGTGCTCTGGTTGCCTGCTCCATCTTTTCCTTCGATCAAGACGCGGTTTTCTCCTTGTTTCATCGGCAAAATGTGCGTCAAATTTTTATGCACAGGAATTTCCAACTGGTCTTCCTCGAAGTTGGCGACGATCTGGCCGTTGACGCTGGCCTGCCCTTTGTACGTCTGGTCGCGGTACAGGAAGCGGATCGGCAGCAGCATCGTTTTCGTCGCTGGATCAAACTGAATGTCTTCGGTCCCGTCGTTTTGGAGCTGGAGCATCGGCGGGCTTGTGTCGACGATGACCCGTTGCGTAAACTGCCGCGTGTTGCCGTACATGTCGGCAGTACTGTACACGACGTAGTTCAGCCCTTCCTGCAGCCGGAGAATCGTCTCGAACGAACCGTCTGCCTCCAGCTTGACAGGCGTTTTGTTGATCGAGAGCCGGACCCGATCCAGCAGCTCCTCGCCTGTGACCTTCCCGCGCAAGGCGACATCCGGCTGTTTGGATATTTTCAGATAGCTGAACAGATCGTCGGGAAATTCCACGAACGGCGGGACGGTGTCGCTTTTCCCGTTAATGTTTGCTACGCTGATGTTTCCGGCGTAATCGAAGGCGACTACGCTTATTTTTTTCTCCGGCTGATTGATGATCGTGCTGGTGATTTTCGGCGAATACGGGCCGCCTACTTTTTTCCCGTTGACGTAGAGCAGATAGCCTTGCACGTCTTTGTCGCGGCTGCTCCACTGCACCTTGTTTCCGGACAGAGAAGCGTTGAGGACTGGCGGCTTCGTGTCGACCCGGATCGGCAGCGTCATCGTTTGCCAATTGGCATCGCGGCCGTCGATTTTCGCCTTGATTAAAAACTGGTACGCTCCATCCGGCGCTTGCACATAGCTGCCTTTTTGCGGCGAAAAAATTTTGCCATCCCAGCTCCACGCCTCGCGCTCGGTGTAGTAATAAGGCGTTCCCAGCTTGGACTGGTCGTACTTGCTGACTTTTTCATCCCGCACCAGCGCGCGTATCGGCTTTCCGGACTGATCCGTTACTTCCACGACCACTTGCCGGGCGTTGCGCAAAAACGTAATCGAAGGAGCCGCGATGTCGTAATGGCCGTCTCCGTTGGGAGAAAACGCAATCTGGCCTGGATCAATCTGTACGGTTCCGTCCTCTTTGACCCCGGTCACGCCCAAATAATCGCGGTAGCGCCATTTGTCGTTGCGCTTGTCGTGGTACCAGCTCGTCTTGACGCCCGTCCGCTTTTCCTGACTGCCAGCCTCCCATACAGGCTGGTCCATAATGCGCGGCTCGTCCCAGTCGCCGAAAAAGCCGAAGTAAGGGACGCGCAAGGCAGGCAGCGACTTGTCATCCGGCGCAAAGGAGATAAAGCCTTCGGCAAACTGGTTGCGGGCTGCTCCCTGCGGGATGGCGAGCGTCACCTTGACCTCGGCGCGCTTGCCAGGCTCCACGGTTACCTTCGGAGCGGAAAAGCGGAGTTGCGCCCCTTCCAGCGCGGTTGCCGTCAGCATGTTCAAGCCGTCCTTGCGCAAGTCGGTCATGACGCCGAACTCGTCGTGGAGCTGGTACGTTATCGGCTTTTTCCCGAACTTGTTATCGACAAACAAGGAAAACGTTGTCGTGTTCCCGATCTCTCCCAGCGAGACGCCAGCCTTGCCTTTGGCATCGACCACCACGGCAGGCGTCTGGATCGCTTTGGCGATTTGCATCAAGCCTGCTCCTTGAACGCGCGGGCTGTACGGATATTTTTTCACTTTGGCCTTGTCGGAAGCAGCCACGCTCACCCGCGGGTCCAAAATCGGCTCGGCTGTGTTCATCGCCGCTGCCTTCAACGTTTCGACCAAGGCCCGGCCTTGCAAGTTGCGCCCCTGCTTTTGGTAGGCTTGCTTGAGCAGCGCCATCCCGCCTGCTACGTGTGGCGTCGCCATGGACGTTCCGCTTTTGACTGCGTACTCCGAATCGCGGACGAGCGACAAAATCCCTCCGCCCGGCGCCGAAATTTCCGGCTTGAACTGCAGGTCAGGAGTCGGTCCCCAGGAGGAAAAGCCGGAAATCGTTCCGCCGTCCGGATAAGGCATCGGGTTTTGCGCGTACTCGCCATTGAAGGCGACCGTCACTTTTTTCCCTTTTTTCACCGCCTGCGCCAACTGCTCGCCCATCTGCTTCAGCACCGCCACCGCCGGAATTTGCTTCAAATGCTCCGCGCTGATGATGAGCGGCCCGGGTTCGTTGTTGTAAATAATCGCGCCGACGGCACCCGCTTCTTTGGCAAGGCGGAGCTTTTCATCAAAAGAAGTATCCCCCCGCTCCAAGAGCACGATTTTTTCCTTGACCGATACGTTGTAGTCTTCTTTTTTCCCTTTTCCCATGTAAACGAGCGGATACGGCTTCACCAGAGAAGCTATCGGATTGAGCGCCGACCCGCTCTCCACGTGCCCAGGCAAGTAGACGACGCGTTCCAGCCCTGGCACTCCCTGGACGCTGAAGCTGTTGCCCGCAAGCGTCGTCGCGTTGACGGATGCGACGGAAAACGCATCAGGGCTGAGGCCGGGGGAGCCGATCATGGCCACGTCCGGATTTTGCTCCCGCACCTTGTCGCTGCCGAAGTACGAGTCGTTCCCCGCTGCCGCCACGACGATGACGCCGTTGTCCACCGCCTTTTTCACGGCCATTTGCTCGACGTTCGACTCGTCCACATAACCGGCGGAGGAGCCGAGGCTGAGGTTGATGACATCGGCTTTTTTGGCGATCGAATCGTTAATCGCAAACAAGATCGACTCGCTCAAGCCTGGCACTTCCCCCTGGTAGTTGGAAAATACTTTTTGGCTCATGATTTGCGATTCCGGCGCGACTCCTTTGACTTTGCCGTTAGCGGCAATGATCCCGGCGACATGGATGCCGTGCTGCGATTCGGCTACGTCCTCGGTCGTCTGATTGCGGTCTGCCCAGTTGAAGCCCGGAATTACTTTTTGCGGCGAGCCTGACTTCTGCACAGCCAGCCGCTTGTCGTGCGGCGGTGGCAAATCAGGATGCCGCGGGTTTACGCCTGTATCAATGACCGAGATGAGCATTCCTTCTCCTTTAACCCCTGCCTCCCGCCAGGCGCGGTTCGCTTCGATCATCTCCAGCGTAGAGGCTTGTGCGCTGACAGCCTGTTCGCCCAGGACGACATGCTCGGAACGCTGCCACTCGTTGGCCCGCTCGGCGCGGACATGATTTCCGGCCTCGCCCGGCGCGTGGCTTGTATGTGATTGCTCCTTCATTTCCGCCAAATCGTGCATGACCACACTGCGCAAGCTGATGGCGTCGCCGTATGCAAAGACATCCGCGCGTGTATGGCCCACTGTCGTTACGGGAAGCAAAACCAACACTAACCCTAAGCTCATCACCTGTTTTTTCATCGTTTGCCCCCTTGTTGGAAGTACACCCATTATGTATCAGTTTTCACTGGGAGCCGCTCGGGTATTCTCGTCTTTTGCCCTAAGGTTGACAAAACAGGTGAATCAGCCTATATTTAATACCGTTAAATATTTCCTGTCCGAAATGTATTGTTATTAAGCTGCAAGGAGCTGAAACCAGCATGTCCTCCCCTTCCCCCGAGTCCATTGACCGCCTGCAAGAAGCTTTTCGCACCATCATGCGCACGTTGGGGACGCATATGGCCGAGCCTGTTCCCGGATTGACAGGTCCGCAATTTTACATCCTTCATCAATTGGAGCAACGCCAAAGATGTACCGTCGGCGAACTGGCCGATTCGATGATGGTCAAGCCCAGCGCGATTACCGCGATGATCGACCGGCTGGACAAGCACGGCTACGTCAGCCGGGAGCGCGATGAGGAAGATCGGCGCGTCGTCCATATCAGTCTGCTGGAAGCCGGAAAACACATTTTGGCCCAGGCGAAGCAGACGCGGCTGGAAACGCTCCGGCAACTGTTTTCCCACCTCACCGAAGAAGAGTGGGAGCAGTTCGTTCGCATGTTCGAAAAACTGGCAGTCGCCGCTGTCGCTGACGCAAGAAAAAAAGGCGTGCATTCCGGTTAAACCGGCGCACGCCTTTTTCTTTTGCCAAACGATTAGGAGAAGAAGAATTTCTTCACCGCATGTTTGGTCGTTTCTTTGTTCATGTGAGCAATCGAGGTCGTGAGCGGGATGCCTTTTGGACAAGCTTGCACGCAGTTTTGCGAGTTACCGCAATCGCCGATACCGCCGTCTTCCATCAGAGCTTCCAGACGCTCATGCTTGTTCATCATACCAGTTGGATGCTGGTTGAACAGGCGAACCTGGGAAATCGCAAACGGTCCAATGAACTCGGACTTCGCGTTCACGTTCGGGCAAGCCTCCAAGCATACCCCGCACGTCATGCACTTGGACAGCTCGTACGCCCATTGACGCTCTACTTCCGGCATGCGCGGACCTGGTCCCAGATCATGCGTACCATCGATTGGAATCCATGCTTTTACACGTTTCAACGCATCGAACATGCGGCTACGGTCAATCGACAAGTCGCGTTGTACAGGGAACGTGCTCATTGGCTCCAGACGAATTGGCTGTTCCAGTTTATCGATCAGCGCCGAGCAAGCCTGGCGCGGTCTTCCGTTGATGACCATCGAGCACGCGCCGCATACTTCTTCCAAGCAGTTCGATTCCCAGTTGACCGGAGAAGTTTTTTGGCCTTGCGCGTTGAGCGGATTGCGTTGAATCTCCATCAGCGCACCAATGACGTTCATACCAGGACGGTACGGGATTTTGAACTCTTCCTTGTATGGAGTGCTGTCAGGGCTGTCTTGGCGAGTAATAATCAGGTGAATCAATTTTTCTGCCATGATCCGTTTCCTCCTCTCTTAATGCTTCTTGTCAGACGTATAGTCACGTTTCCGTGGCGGGATCAACGAAACATCGATGTCTTCGTAGTAGATTTCTGGCGCGGTTGTTTCCGGATTGAACTTCGCCATAGTTGTCTTCATGAAGTTCTCGTCATCACGCTCAGGGAATTCCGGTTTGTAGTGAGCGCCGCGGCTCTCGTTACGCATGAGCGCACCGATTGTGATCGCACGGGAGAGGACGAGCATGTTCCACAAGTGACGAGTGAAGGAAGCACCTGCGTTGCTCCATTTGCTTGTATCGTTGATGTTGATTTTTTTGTAGCGCTCCATCAACTCTTGAATCTTTTCATCTGTTTTTTGCAGACGGTCGTTGTAACGAACTACCGTTACGTTGTCTGTCATCCACTCACCCAGCTCCTTGTGGATCAGGTAAGCATTTTCCGTTCCGTCCATTTTCAAAATGCTGTCGTATTTCGCCTGTTCTTTGCTCGTGTAGCTGTCAAAGAGAGTAGAAGACAGATCATCCGAAGATTGATTCAAGCCTTTGATGTACTCGATCGCTTTTGGACCGGCAACCATACCGCCGTAGATCGCGGACAACAGGGAGTTTGCACCCAAACGGTTCGCGCCGTGCTGGGAGTAATCGCACTCACCCGCTGCAAACAGACCAGGGATGTTGGTCATTTGGTTGTAGTCTACCCACATTCCGCCCATGGAGTAGTGAACGGCAGGGAAAATCTTCATCGGCACTTTGCGCGGGTCATCCCCTACGAATTTTTCGTAAATCTCGATAATACCGCCCAGTTTTACATCCAGCTCTTTCGGATCTTTGTGGGACAGATCGAGGTACACCATGTTTTCGCCGTTGACGCCCAGTTTCATGTCTACGCAGACAGAGAAGATTTCGCGAGTCGCAATATCACGCGGTACCAGGTTTCCGTAGGCAGGATATTTTTCCTCCAGGAAGTACCAAGGCTTACCGTCTTTGTACGTCCATACGCGACCGCCCTCACCGCGCGCGGATTCAGACATCAGACGCAGCTTGTCGTCGCCCGGAATCGCAGTCGGGTGAATCTGGATCATCTCACCGTTGGCGTAGATTACGCCTTGCTGGTAAGCGGCAGACGCTGCTGTACCTGTGTTGATGATCGAGTTGGTCGATTTACCGAAGATGATACCAGGGCCGCCTGTTGCCAAAATAACGGCATCTGCACGGAAGGATTGAATTTCACCGGAACGCATGTTTTGCGCGGTAATCCCGCGACAGGTTCCTGTCTCGTCCAAAACGGCTCCGAGGAAATCCCAATATTCGTACTTGGTAACCAGACCTTCTGCTTCGTAGCGGCGTACTTGCTCGTCCAGCGCGTACAGCAGTTGTTGTCCGGTTGTCGCACCTGCAAACGCAGTACGGTGATGTTTTGTTCCCCCGAAACGGCGGAAGTCCAACAGACCTTCTGGTGTGCGGTTGAACATGACGCCCATCCGGTCAAGCATATAGATAATTCCAGGTGCTGCATCGCACATTGCTTTTACTGGTGGTTGGTTTGCCAAGAAGTCTCCACCGTAAACTGTATCGTCGAAGTGCTCCCATGTGGAGTCGCCTTCCCCTTTGGTATTTACCGCACCGTTGATACCGCCCTGCGCACAAACAGAGTGGGAACGTTTTACCGGAACCAGGGAGAACAACTGAACGGGAACGCCTTTTTCTGCAGCTTTGATAGTAGCCATCAAGCCGGCCAATCCACCACCGACAATGATAAGTTTACCTTTTGCCATGATTTAGTCCCCCTATCCCTACAGAATGAAAGCCGACATCGCACGCAATCCGATGAAGGTTACAACTACGAATACGACCATAGTGAAGTATGTTGCAATTCGTTGGGAACGTGGTCCAACCGTAATTCCCCAGTGAACCAGGAACGACCAGAGTCCGTTGGAGAAGTGGAAAACCGTGCTGATAATCCCGATTGTGTAGAATACGATCATTGCTGGGCTGCTGAAAATGTTTGCGACCATGTCGAAGTCAACATGTGCACCCAATGCCTTCTGAATGCGAGTTTCCCATACGTGCCAAACAATGAAAATGAGGGTAATGATACCTGTTACCCGTTGCCACAGAAACATGTGGTTTCTGAAGTAACCGAAGTTCCCTACGTTTTGTTTCGCTTGGAACGCGATGTAGAGACCGTAAACAGCGTGAAACAGGATCGGGATGTAGATGAAGACAAATTCAACTACAAGCAGAAGTGGAACGTTTTCAATCAGACCTACCGTCTGGTTGAAAGCTTCGGCTCCACGGGTCGCCTGGTAGTTGGCTGTCAAGTGGAACAGCAGGAAGAGCCCGATCGGAAACAAACCAAGAAGTGAGTGCAGCTTGTGACTGAGAAAGCTATGGCCTTTCGCCATACAATGGTCCCCCTTTCAGTGTATGTAGCGCTCTTTTATGGACCTTTCTCCCATATCCTAACCCATTGCCTGACCCATTAGACATGCCAAAAAACCGTTAGCTCTCTCCACGCCTAACTTTGTCGGAATGTGTCAAAATACGAAAAAAAGTTGGGCAAAACTTTGACCAAATCCAATTGTACTCTTGTCGACACATAGCGTCAAGACAATCAGTAGACTAAATACATTGATAGAATAACTTTGTTTAGTTTCACTATTTTTTCTCTTAATCGGTCATGAAGCAAGCCTCCCTCTCATAATCTAGTACAGACAGGAGGGAAGCGAGATGAAAGATACCGATCAGTTGGCAGCCCTGTTGCCGCCCCACACGATTCCGGTGGCCGAACGCATGCACATGCCTTATCTCGGCTACCATCTGCTCCGCGAAACATTGACGAACGCCTTATTGGGAGACAGCGAAAGCCCGATATTGTACTGGCTGGGCAAAGACATCGGCCGGAAAATTCCGGTTCAGTCTTCCACGGGCCCGATTCTCCCTTTTATCCGCCTTGGGCTGGGACAGCTCGATCTCGTGGAAGAAACGGCAGACGCGATCGTCTACAAGCTCTCGCACACTATCTACAACTACCAAACGCCCGAGCGGCTCAGCCGCGCCTTGTCACTGGAAGCCGGAATCATCGCCGGCAGCATCGAGCAGTGGAAGGGCAAGGACACGTCCGCACAACTGGAGATCGAAAGCTCGTCCCGCATTCTTATCAAGGTGCGGACGCAAAAATAAACAAGCCGTTCGCCTTTGTGCGGGATACTGCCATACTTTTGTCATTGCAAAAGGCAGCGGGAACCCGCACTCGCGAATCATTCAAAAAGATGCCCCCTCTGCCAGCGGGCGAGGGAGCATTTGCTTCTTATAAGCCGTGCACGACTGCTGTTTCCGCCACATCAAGTCCGTATGCCGTATGCAGGCTGCGAACGGCAAGCTCGGTTTGGCCAGCAGGAATAACGCAGGACACTTTGATGTCCGACGTCGAAACCATTTTAATAGAAATTTCTTTTTCAGCCAAAACGCGGAACATCTCAGCGGCAACCCCCGGATTGTTCACCATGCCGGAGCCGACGATGGACACTTTGGTCAAGTTTTGCTCGAAGTCGACTTTTTCGAAGCCCAGCTCCGCTTTGTTGTTTTCCAGCGTATCCAGCGCCTTTTTCAAGTCATCTGCCGCGACCGTAAACGAAATGTTCGTGACAGCGGCATCGTAGGAGCTTTGAATGATGATGTCGACGTTCACCTGGTTGTCTGCGAGTGTATTGAACAGGCGGGAAAGAGTCCCCACCTTTGCAGGCATCCCGACAACCGTAACTTTGGCGACATCTTCGTCATGCGCGACTCCACTTACTACTCTTCCTGTTTCCATGTTGGCAACCTCCTCAACGTACGTACCCTCTTCGGCAGTAAAGCTGGAGCGGACCACCAGCCGTACCTTGTATTTTTTCGCAGCCTCCACCGAACGCGGATGCAGGACGCCTGCGCCGAGATTGGCAAGCTCCAGCATTTCATCATACGAGATCGTATTCAGCTTGCTTGCTGCCGGCACCATGCGCGGGTCGGCCGTGTAAACGCCAGAAACGTCTGTAAAAATCTCGCATTTGTCAGCATTCAGGCTGGCTGCCAGCGTAACCGCCGATGTATCCGATCCACCGCGGCCGAGCGTTGTAATTTCTCCTTCGTCGCTAAGACCTTGGAACCCTGCCACAATCACGACGCGGCCTCGACCGAGCTCCGCCTGAATGCGCTGTGGATCAATTTGCTTGATCCGCGCCCGGCCGTGGATCGCTTCTGTCGTCACTCCGGCCTGCCAGCCAGTCAAAGAAATGGCATCGTAGCCTTTGGAATGCAAGGCCATCGCGAGCAATGCGATCGATACTTGCTCCCCCGTGGTCAGCAGCATATCCATTTCACGCTCGGAAGGGTAGGCGCTGATCTGTTTGGCCATATCTACCAGGACGTCGGTAGATTTGCCCATCGCAGACACGACGACTACCAGGTCATGCCCTTCTTCTTTGTAGCTGATAATTCGGTCCGCAACTCGTAAAATTCGCTCAATAGTCCCTACAGAGGTGCCTCCGTATTTCTGCACGATCAACCCCATGCGGCTTCTCTCCCTTTTCTCATATCCAATGTTTGTAGAATGTATCGTTTTCTCTCGTTTTATTAGCTTGTTTTCGCTTGTTCGTTTATGGAAAATTTTACCTGTCACTTTATAAAAAAGGCACCGACAAGGAATAAGTACCTGCCGCTGCCTACTGTTTCGACATACCGGTTCCTCCCTCCCAATACACGCGGACAATGCAGCACATGACAGGACAACACCTATCACCGCTCACATTGACACACCGTGAGATAGCACTCCATCTGACGCCGGTTAAGAGCCAGATGACAGTCCTGCACTTGTTCAATGCAGACCCAGCATGGAGAACTACGGGTTTTCCTCCACACTTCGGCGAATTCCCCTTTCCCGCTCCCTTCACAGATACCCGATCTCAGGGTGGTACTCTTGGTTTTCGCGCCTCTACCTCACTTCATAAGGGAAGTGAGGCTAACTATTCTGTTTGAAACGCATTATATCACGGGAATCCGAACGGTTCAATTGCTTTTTGAAAAAAACGTTACGATTCCAGCTTGCGCAAATGGGCGATAATCTGCTTCGCCAGCTTGTCGCCGATCCCCAACTGCCGGAAATCCTCCACCGTCGCCTCGCGCATTTTTTTCAGCGAGCCAAAATGGGTAAACAACAGCTTGCGCCGCTTTTCGCCGATGCCCGGTATTTCGTCGAGCTGGGAGGAGAGCATCGTCTTCGTCCGGGATTGTCGGTGAAACGTAATCGCAAACCGGTGCACCTCGTCCTGAATGCGCTGCAGCAAGTAAAACTCGTAGCTGTCCCGCTTCAGATTCACCGGCTCCGGCGGATCGCCGTACATCAACTGCGCGGTTTTGTGCTTTTCGTCTTTGGCCAGGCCGCAGACCGGGATGTACAGCCCCAGCTCGTTTTCCAGCACGTCCATGGCGGCGCTGATCTGCCCTTTGCCCCCGTCGATGACGATCAGATCGGGCAGCGGCTGGTTTTCCTTCAGCAAGCGCGAATACCGTCTGCGGATTACCTCGCGCATGGAGCCGTAATCGTCCGGCCCTTCGACTGTCTTGATCTTGAACTTGCGGTATTCCTTTTTGTCCGGACGGCCGTCCGTAAAGACAATCATCGCCGACACAGGCTCGGTTCCTTGGATGTTGGAGTTGTCGAACGCCTCGATCCGGTGCGGGACGCCGATCCCCAGCACATGCCCCAGGTTGTGCACCGCCTGAACGGTCCGCGCGTCGTCCTTGGACATCAGGGCGAACTTTTCCTGCAGGGCGATCCGCGCGTTTTCACAAGCCATCTGTACCAGCTCGCGCTTTTTGCTGCGCTTGGGCGTCAACACCTTGACTCCCAGCCATTCACTCAACAGCTCCGGCTCGCTTTCCTCCGGCAGCAAAATTTCTTTGGGCAGCGCGTTTTGCTTGTCGTAGTAAAACTGGGTGACGTACGACATGAAGTCCTCGCTCTCGTTTCCGTAGTAAGGGAAGGAGGTCGTCTGCCGCTCGATCATCTTGCCCTGGCGCATGTAAAAAATTTGAATGCACATCCAGCCTTTTTCCACGGCAAAGCCGATAATGTCGCGGTCAACCGTATCGGTGAACGTAATTTTCTGCTTCTCCATCACCGCTTCGATGCTCTTGATCTGATCGCGGAACTCCTTGGCCCGCTCAAACTCCATCGCCTCTGCGGCCTGGAGCATTTTTTCCGTGAGCTGCTGCTTCATCTGCTCGTGTCCGCCGTCGAGGAAGCGGCTGATCTCATCTACCAGTCGCTGGTTTTCTTCAGCCGAAACCTCGTACACACAGGGGGCGAGACATTGGCCCAAATGGTAGTACAAACATACCTGCTTGGGCATGTTGCGGCATTTGCGCAAAGGATAGAGCCGGTCGAGCAGCTTTTTCACCTCGGACGCGTCGCCTGCATTCGGGTACGGCCCGAAGTATTTCGCCTTGTCTTTCAGCACCTTGCGGGTAATTTCCAGCCGCGGCTGCGCTTCGTTCGTAATTTTGATGTATGGGTAGGTTTTGTCGTCGCGAAGCATGACGTTATAGCGCGGGTCGTGCTTTTTGATGAGGTTGCACTCCAGCAATAACGCCTCGATCGCAGACGACACCACGATATACTCAAAGTCCGCGATCTCGCTGACCAGAAGCTGCGTCTTCCCGTTATGGCTTCCGGTGAAGTACGAGCGCACGCGGTTTTTCAGCACCTTGGCTTTTCCGACGTATATAATTTCCCCGTTTGCATTTTTCATCAGGTAGCAGCCGGGCTTTTCTGGCAGCACAGCCAGCTTGTCTTTCAAGGTACGGTTCATGGCTGCACCTCCTTTTTCCTTTTAACGGCTTTCGCTTTAGCGTTTTTTCATGACGGGCTGTTCCAGGACGTACAGCTCATCCTCCAGGGCGTTCATCCGCTCCAGCAACAGCTTGCGGCTGTCCTGTACGCCCTGGTTATAGTAAAACGGCCCGAGCTCTCTGGAAAAGAAGGCGATCAGCTCTTCCGTCTCCAGGTTGCCCAGCTCCTCGCCGTGTTCTGCGTGAAAATACCGTTGCACTTGCAACACGAGATATTCCGTTTGCTCTCTCGTCAGTTTGGTTGGCATCCGCATCTGGCTTCCTTCCATGGTTTTCCTCTGATAAGAATATACGTTCTACTCCCATAGTACCACGGATCGGGCAGCAAAAAAACTGCCGCTTCGATCTGAAAGCGACAGTTTTCCTCTGACAGCCAGCTTTTAATGCTTGCGTCCGCCCAAGTACGCTTCTTTGACGCGCTCATCGTTCAACAGCGCGTCAGCCGCCCCGTCGAGAACAATCTGGCCGGCTTCCAGCACATAGCCGTAATCGGCGATTTTCAGTGCCTGCTTGACGTTTTGCTCGACGATCAGCACCGTCGTGCCTTCCGCATTAATCTGCTTGATGACTTTGAAAATGTCTGCCACCACAATCGGGGCCAGTCCCATGGACGGCTCGTCCAAAAGCAGCAGCTTGGGGCGCGACATCAAAGCTCTGGCAATCGCCAGCATTTGCTGCTGCCCGCCAGACATCGTACCGCCCAACTGGGGCAGCCGTTCTTTCAAAATCGGAAACCAGGTCATCATTTTTTCCATGTCGTCCTTGATGCCTTGGGTGTCGTTGCGTTGGAAAGCGCCCATTTCGAGGTTTTCCAGCACGGTCATTTTGCCGAGGATCGCCCGCCCTTCCGGCACGAGCGCCAGTCCGCTTTTCACGATCTGGTGCGGCTTTTTGCCGTCCATGCGCTCCCCGCAAAACGTAATGCTGCCTGCCTCCGGCTTTAGTTGGCCGGCGATCGTGCGCATCGTCGTCGTTTTGCCTGCTCCGTTGGCGCCGATGAGAGAGACGATCTTTCCTTCCGGCACTTCCAGCGTAATGCCGCGAATCGCCTTGATTTGACCGTAGGAGGTCGAAAGGTTTTGTACGTGCAGCATGCTATTCTTCCTCCTTGCCCAAGTATGCCTCGATCACATCGGGGTTGCTTTGTACCTCTTCCGGCGTTCCGTCCGCAATTTTCACGCCGAAATTGATGCAGACGACTTTCTCGCACAAGTTCATGACCAGCCCCATGTCGTGCTCGACCAGCAAGACGGTCGTGCCGTCATCGCGAATTTTGCGCACCAGTTCCATCAGCGCTTTCGTCTCTGTCTCGATCATCCCGGCAGCAGGCTCGTCCAAAAGCAATAGCTTCGGCTCGGTCGCGAGCGCCCTGGCGATTTCCAGACGGCGCTGCTGTCCGTACGCGAGCGTATCCGAGCGGACGTCTGCCACGTCGGACAGCCCGACAAACTCCAGCAATTGTTCCGCTTTTTTCGCAACCGCCTTCTCCTCGGACCGCTGGCCAGGCGTGCGCAAAAGCGAAGCCCAAAACCCCGCCTTCATCCGCGCATGGCAACCTACCTTGACGTTGTCGAATGCGCTCATGTGACCAAAGAGGCGAATATTTTGAAACGTGCGGGCAATCCCCATTTCCGTGATTTTGTTCGGCGGCATCCCGTTCAGCGTCTGTCCGGCAAAGGAAAAGGTGCCTGTCGTCGGCGCAAAAATTCCGGTGGCCATATTGAAGATCGTCGTCTTTCCGGCGCCGTTCGGGCCGATCAGGCCGACGATTTCCCCTTCGCGCACGGAAAAGGACACATCGCGCAGGGCCGTGATGCCGCCAAAGCTTTTTCCTACGTTCGCCAGTTCCAGCAACATCTCACAGTCCCCCCTTCGCCTTGCTTTTGTCTTTTTTGAACCATTTTTTGAAAGTATCGGTACCGATCAGACCGTGTGGACGGAAAGCCATCACGCCGACCATAATCAGACCGTACATGAGCATTTTGTATTCGGCCAGGCCGCGCAAAACTTCCGGCAGCGCCGTCAGCACGAGCGCGCCAAACAATGGTCCCCACACGACCTCGCTTCCCCCGATCACGGCAAAGGAGAGAATTTCCACGACTTTGTGGTAGTTGAAATCGTCCGGCGTAATCGTCGTCGTAATGTGCGCGAACAAGCCGCCGCACACGCCGGCGAGCACCGATCCGATGACGAAGGCGAGCATTTTGTAGTACGCCACTTGCAGGCCCATCGCCCGCGCCGCTGTCTCGTCCGCCTTGATCGCTTCGAACGCCCGGCCGAGCCTGGACTTGTTCAGACGCAGCGTCAAAAAGAGAATGACAGCGAACAACAACAGCATGAACAGGCACGTAGACAAAGCTTTCATTTGCATGACGGAGACGCCCAATGTCGTCGCTTTCAGCCCGATCGCTTTCTCAAAATCGTACAAATAATTGCCGATGGATTGCAGGCCGGTCAGCCCCAACGCCCCGTTCGTAATCTCCAGATTGAGCAAAATGACGCGAATGACCTCGCCAAAGCCGAGAGTGGCAATCGCCAGGTACAAGCCGTGCAGCTTCAAGGTTGGCGCGCCGATGAGCAGAGCGATCAAGCCTGCCGCCAAACCGCCGATGAGGATGGCAACAAACAGCGGCATGTCCGCCTGCTTGGTCAAAATACTCGCCGTGAAGGCGCCGATGCTCATGAATCCGGCATGCCCCAGCGAGAGCTGTCCGGTGGAGAGCGTGATGTAAATGCTGATCGCCAAGATGCTGTTCAGCAAAATAAAGGTAAACACCTGTAAGTTATACGGATTGAGAATGTCCAATGTTTGCACCTCCTTTACGCTTTGCGTCCAAATAGTCCTTCCGGCTTCAGCAACAAAATCACGATGATGAGGCCGAACGCCACGGCATCGCGATAAGACGAGTCTCCGTAGGCGACGGTAAACACCTCGATGATTCCGAGCAAAACGCCGCACACCATCGCTCCGGGAATGCTGCCGACGCCGCCCAGAATCAACACCGCCAGCCCCTTGAACCCGAGCGTCATCCCCATCGTAGGAATGAGGGCGGAATACGCCATGCCGATCAAAATGCCCGCCACACCGCCGAGAGCAGAGGCGATGATGACCGTGACGACGATCACCATGTTGGTGTTGATGCCCAAAAGGTTTGCAGTATCCGTATTTTCCGCCGTCGCCCGGATCGCTTTGCCCATCTTCGTCTTTTGAATCCAGAAGTGCAGGACAAACATGAGAAGGATGGAGATTCCCAAAATGACAAGATCCACGCTGCGAATTTGAATGATGCCCAGATCAAGCGGCTGACTTCCAAACGATTGCGGGAACGCCCGCGAGTCCGCGCCAAAAAACTTGTGCATCGCTTCCTCCACCAAAATGGCAAACCCGATCGTACTGATAAGCGAAGCCAGGTGGGGAACGTTTTTCTTGCGCAGCGGCCGCAGCGCTGTGTACTCCAGCACCAGCCCGAGAGCCGCCGAGATGACCACTGCCGCGAGCAGCGCGACGCCAAGCGGCATGTTCATGCTTGTCATCAGCACGAGGCCGACGAGCGAGCCAAAAATGAAAATTTGTCCATGAGCCATATTGATGATTCCGAGCACGCCGAAAATGAGCGTGTAGCCCAGCGCAATCAAGGAATAAGTGCTACCTACTGTCAAGCCATTGACTAATTGCTGCCAAAACAACTGCCTCACCTCACTGTAAAATGGTTGCCTGCCACGCGAAAACCAGCCGTTATTCTCGCTGGATCAGCAAGCGAAAGCGCACGCCTCGTCCTTTCTGATCCAGCGAGAAAACGTCATTGCCGATGGGAAAGAAGAGCCCGGGTTGCCCCGGGCATCATCCTATTCAAACGGGACGAATTTTCCATCTTTCGCGACAACGACTACTGCGTCTCCGATCGGGTTGCGCTTCTCATCGAAGGAAAGCTTGCCGGATACACCCGTAAAGTCTTTCAACTGGGCAAGCTGTTCGCGCAACGCTTCACGCTCGGCTTTGCCTGCTGCAAGCAGAGACTGCGACATGATGTACAGCGAATCGTACGCTTGCGCTGCGAATTGGTCAGGCTTCTTGTTGTATTTGGCTTCGAACGCCTTGACAAAGGCTTGTACCTTTTCGTCCTGCTTCTCAGGGCTGAACGGAGTCGCCACAATCAACCCTTCGGCTGCCGGGCCTGCAATTTCAAAAACTTTCGGATTATTGAAACCATTGCCGCCAAGGATCGTTCCGGTGATGCCGAGCTCGCGCGCTTTTTTCACAACCATGGAGCCTTCTTTGTACAGCGCAGATACGAGCAGCGCGTCCGGGTTGCCTTGTTTCAGCTTGGTCAGTTGGGCGGAAAAGTCGACGTCTCCGTTAGCAAAAGTCGCTTCCCCGGTAATTTCCAGGCCCATTTTTTCAGCCGTAGCTTTCATGACCTTGTAGCCATTCACAGAGAAATCGTCGTTGGAAGCGTAAATGAGCGCCACTTTTTTCAGGCCGTTTTTCTCGACTGCCGCTTTCATTGCTGTCGGAATCGCAATCGATTCAGGCAGCGAGTTGCGGAAGACGTATTCGCCGATGTCGTTGATGCCCTCGGATGTGTTGGAAATACCGAAGATCGGCGTTTCCGATTCGTTCGCGACTGGTCCGGCAGCGAACATTTCGCCCGAGAGCGTCGGCCCGATGATCGCGACGACATTATCCTGATTAATCAGTTTATTTACGGCGTTGATCGCTCCGTCTTTTTCCCCCGCCGAATCCTCGAACTTAAGCTCGATCTTGAGCTTGCCTTTATTCGCTTCATTCAGCTCGCCCAATGCCAGTTCCAAGCCTGCCTTTTGCGCTTCCCCGTATGCTGCGCCAGAACCGGAGAGAAAGCTGACCACACCGATTTTAGCCGTAAATTCTTGCCCGTCTGCACTGGCTGCCGGCTGCGAATCGCTGTTCCCTGCTGCTGGCGTGCTGGAAGTTCCTCCCCCGCTTCCACATCCCGCCATCAACACTGCGCCTAACGAAATCGTTGCCAGAGATCGCCACAACTGAAACCCCTTCACCTTCATCGAAAAGCCTCCCTTAATCTTTCTAAATAGACTGAATATATGAAGTTTAATAAAAGCATTCAAAAAAGGCAAATAATTTTCTCTGAGTAAACTTAATTTTTTGACAAACGATCGCTCGGTTGGAAGCCGCAACCATTATGTACCATCACGTTGAATGCGCTTACAATTATGCTCGTCCAAAAACGGGTGCGGCAGCGTTTCGGGAATGAGAAAAGCGGCTTGTTCTCGCCGCTTTCTCATGCTGTCTGTTTGCTTGTTTACAGGTGTTTGCCTACGGTTGCCATGAGAGCTTCTTTTGGTTGGAAACCGATTACTTTATCGACAGGCTGGCCATCCTTGAAGACGATCAAGGTCGGGATGGACATAACGCCAAAACGGCCTGCAGAATCCGGATTGTCGTCAACGTTTACTTTGACGATTTTGAGCTTGGAGCCGACTTCGCCGTCGATTTGCTCCAGCACAGGAGCGATCATTTTGCAAGGGCCGCACCAAGGAGCCCAGAAGTCAACCAGGACCGTACCGCCTTGCTCTACTTCCTGGGAAAAGGTGTTGTCAGTTGCATTTACAATTGCCATGGAAAGTTACCTCCTCGAAAAGTCAATTACTAAAAAAGGGTCAAATGCTACTTCAGTATATCATCCAAAAACAAAAATGACTATGGCGCCCCGCACTTTGTGCGCACTTCACGCTATAGTCTATCCAGTCGCTTCTTCCCTTATCGGTTGCTTTTTGCTTTATTGCCCTACTTGCTTGATGCGATTGATTTCCCGCTCATGATCGCTCACCTTTTTGTGCAGCAGGTCGATATCGGCCTCGATCAGCTTGTCTTGGCGCTCCAAACGCTCCAGCCGCTGAATCGCGTCGTCGCGGAAGTCGTACATCTCTTCACGAAATGCGTACATCTCTTCACGAAATGCGTACATCTCTTCACGAAACGCGTACATCTCTTCACGAAACGCGTACATCTCGTCGCGAAACGCGTACATTTCCGCCCTGAACTCGTACATCTCTGCCTTGAACTCCCGCAGCTCCTGCTGAACCTCTTTGACGATCCGGTTGTTCTCCCCCACCATGTGAATCAGTTGTTGCAACAGCTCTTCACTCATGCCGCTCACCTCTCCTTGGGTTTATTATAACAAGCAAGAACAGTGTAACGTAAGGGCTTGAGACAAAAAAAGCGTCCCCTCTTGCGGGACGCTTCTTGACATTTTCAACGGCCTGCTCAGCCTTAGACCAACACTTTTTTGAACTCGGCAGTAAGCAGTGGCAACACTTCGAACAGATCGCCTACGATGCCGTAATCCGCCACCTGGAAGATCGGCGCTTCCGGGTCTTTGTTAATCGCGACGATCACCTTGGAGCTGGACATGCCCGCCAAGTGCTGGATCGCCCCGGAAATGCCGCACGCAATGTACAGGTCAGGCGTTACGACTTTTCCCGTCTGCCCGATTTGCATCGAGTAGTCGCAGTAGTCGGCGTCGCACGCGCCACGGGACGCGCCTACAGCCGCACCGAGCACGTCTGCCAGCTCATACAGCGGCTGGAAGCCTTCCGCGCTCTTCACGCCGCGGCCGCCGGAGATGACGACTTTCGCTTCGGACAAGTCCACTTTGCCGCTTGTTTTGCGCACGACTTCTTTGACAATCGTGCGCAAGTCTTTGATTTCCAGGTCAACCGGAACGACAATCGCCTTTTTCGCAGCGTCCGGCGTGCCGATAGCGATATTGTTTGGACGGATGGTGATGAAAATTTTCCCGTCTACGAATTTGCGTTGTTGGAAAGCTTTGCCCGCATAAATCGGACGAACGAACACAGGACCCGCTTCGATGCTCGTCACATCGGAGACCAGGCCGTAGCCGAGCTTCGCCGCCACCCGCGGCGCGACGTCGCGGCCGATTGCCGTATGCCCCAAAATAACGGCATCAGGAGAGGCCAGCTCGATCAACTGCACAAGTGCTTGTGTATAGGCGTCAGGCGTGTACTGGGCGAGTGCCTCGTGATCCGCCGTGTAAACCGTGCTTGCTCCATGCTGTGCCAATACTGGCGCATGCGCTGCCGCGTCTGCCCCGAATACTCCCGCGACGATTTCGCCACCCTCGGCCAATGCTTGTGCTGCAGCCAACGCTTCCAGCGACACGTTGCGAAGTTGTCCGTCACGTACTTCTGTGAGTACAAGTACTTTTTTCATGGATATCCTCTCCCTCTCGCTTAGATCACTTTCGCTTCATTGCGCAACAGTTGCACCAATTCCGACGTCTGGGCTGCCAAATCGCCAGTGAGAATGCGGCCCGCCTGCTTTTTCGCTGGCAAGGTCTGGTCGACGATCTCGGTTTTTGCCTTCACTGCTTCGGCAGTCAGGCCCAAATCGTCTGCGCTGAGTCGCTCCAGCGGCTTTTTCTTCGCTTTCATGATTCCGGGGAGAGAAGGATAGCGCGGCTCGTTCAGCCCTTGCTGTGCGGTAATCAGCACCGGCAGGCTTGTTTCCACGACTTCCAGATCGCCTTCCACGTCGCGCTCTACGCGAACAGTGGTGCCGTCTACTTCCAGCTTCACAGCGGTGGATACGTGGTTGATGCCCAGCTCTTCTGCAAGACGCGGGCCGCCCTGGCCTGCGCCGGAGTCTACCGCCATCTGTCCACCGATGATGATGTCAAACCCGACTTTTTTCGCAACCGCAGCAAGCACTTTTGCCGTTGTGTATTCGTCGCCAAACAAAGACTCGTCATCCACGAGCACAGCTTTGTCCGCTCCCATCGCGAGCGCAGTGCGCAAAGAGCTTTCCACGCGGTCCGGCCCTACGCTTACCACTGTCACTTCGCCGCCGTGCTCCTCCTTGAGCTTGATCGCTTCTTCTACCGCGTACTCATCGTATGGATTGATGATGAACTCCACGCCATCCTCGGAAATTTGCCCGTTTTGGATGACGATTTTTTCTTCTGTGTCAAACGTCTGCTTCAACACAACCACGATATTCATCAGGATGCCTCCTCCTTAATGGTTCCTCGTACTGGTGATGCTGCAATCATCGGGTTACTTGTCTGTAAACTGCGGCGCGCGCTTTTCCAAAAACGCTGCCACGCCTTCCTTCATATCTTCAGACGCAAATGCCTCGCCGAATTTTTTCGCTTCCTGCTCCAGTCCTTCCGTCGAGCCAAGCTGCACGGTGTTGTGGACAGACTCCAGGGCGAGCCTGAGCGTGACAGAGCTTTTTTGGGTGATGGCGTAGGCCAGCTTCTTCGCTTCCGCGAGCAACTGTTCGGCTGGATATACCGCTTCCACGAGTCCGATGCGCAAAGCTTCCTCGCCGCCGATCATCTCAGAGGTGAGAATCAGTTGGGTCGCTTTTCCTCTGCCGACCAGTCGCGGCAAGCGCTGCGTTCCGCCGTAGCCAGGGATGAGTCCCAGATTCAGCTCCGGCAGTCCCAGCTTCGCTTCGACTGCGGCAAAGCGTATATGGCAAGCCATCGCAAGCTCCAGTCCGCCACCCAGGCAAGCGCCGTTAATGGCTGCGATAATGGGCTTCGGGAATGTCTCCAGTCGGTCGAACAACGCTTGGCCTCTCCTCGCCATCGCTTCCGCTTCAGCAGGGGCCAATTGGGTAAATTCCTTGATATCGGCTCCCGCAATGAAAAACCGGCCTTCTCCAGTCAAGACAATCGCTTTGACTTCCGCGTTGTTTTCCAACTGGTTCAAAAGTTCACTCAATTCATCGAGCACCGCTCTACCCAGTGCGTTAGCGGGCGGGTTGCTGATCGTCACGACAGCGACGCGATCAGCGATCTCTACATTCCAATGCGAATCCATGCCTCTCCCCCCAAACTAATCCCTATGAACAAACAGGCTATTTATCCTTCTGAGCGAACGCTCAGTCTTGCTGTTTCCATTGTAACAAACGTTTTCGCACAAAAAAAGCTTTTCTTTCATTCTTTTCCCTTCATACCGAACAGGAAGAGGTTATGAATGGAATCAACATGAGAGACAAGATCGTACTTGCACTGCTTCATGACCCAAGATGTCGTCACTTCATCCAGCGTGCCAAAAATCATTTTCCTCGTCATCCTGACGTCCAGATCCGGCCGGAACACCGCTTGCTCTATCCCTTCCCGGATGATTTCTTCGATCAGGTTGAAATATTGCTTCATCACGTTGCCGATGCCTTCGCTGATGACCGGATTGGCCTGGCGCAGCTCAATCTGCGTAACTTTTGCCAAATCGTGGTCTTTGGCCAACTGGCTCAAGTGGGCATGCACGAGGACGTACAATTTTTGCTCGATGGATGTCGCTTCGAAAATCCGTTTGCGGTTTTCGTCCACGAACTGACCCATCTTCTCGTTGAACAACGAAATCAGGATATCATCCTTGTTTTCAAAATAGAGGTATATGGTGCCGTCTGCTACCTTCGCCTCTTTTGCAATCTTGGATACCTGGGCGCTGTAATAGCCTTGTCTGGCGATTACCCGTACAGCAGCATCAATAATGGCTTGATACTTTTCCCCCGTTTTTTTTGCCATAATAACCTCCATCTTTACTCGCAATGATGATAAGACAATTTCCGAAATGAATGATTATTCATTCATAAAATCAGTTTAATACAGGAACCCGGCGCTGTCAATTGCCCGGCGTGAACATGAATGACGGCGACAGCCTGTCCCGTGCAAGCTCACAAAAATGGCCGCTTCCTCAAAGGGACGCGAGCCGAACGGCAGCATCTGTGCGTCAGCTTGTTTTGATCTCGTCCTGTGCTTCCTGGCGAGCTTTGTCTTCTTCCTGCAACTGCCTGCGCAGCACTTTGCCCACCATCGTCTTGGGCAGTTCTGTGCGAAACTCGTACTTTCGCGGAATTTTGTAGGCGGCGAGCTTCTTGCGGCAATGCGCTTCGAGTTCTTCCTCGCTCGCCTGCTTGCCGTCCTTGAAGACGATGAACGCCTTTACCGTCTCGCCGCGATACGGGTCCGGAACGCCGATGACAGCCGCCTCCTGGATGGACGGATGCTCGAACAGCACTTCCTCCACCTCGCGCGGATAAATGTTGAAGCCTCCTGCGATTATCATGTCCTTTTTGCGGTCGACGATGTAGAAGTAGCCGTTTTCGTCCATGTACCCTACGTCACCCGTCAGCAGCCAGCCATCCTTCAAGACCGCGGCTGTCTCCTCCGGGCGGTTCCAGTAGCCGAGCATGACCTGCGGCCCTTTGACCGCCAGCTCGCCGACCTCGCCCTGCGGCAGCTCTTCTCCTGTGACCGTGTCGAGGATGCGACAGTCCGTATCCGGCCAAGGCATGCCGATGCTGCCGGTAATGCTTTTTTCCCAGATCGGGTTGGAGTGGGTCACTGGCGATGCTTCCGTCAGGCCGTAGCCTTCCACGAGCTTGCCTCCTGTCAGTTCCTCGAACTTGACCTTGACCTCGACGGGAAGCGGCGCCGAACCGCTGACACACGCCTCGATCGAAGACAGGTCGTGGTTTTTCAGGTCGGGGTGATTAATCAGGGCGATGTACATCGTCGGCGCGCCGGGGAACAAGGTCGGCTTGCGCTTGTCGATCATCTCGAAAATTTGTTTGACCTCGAACTTCGGCACGAGGATGATTTCTGCGGCAATGCAAATGCCTTTGTTCATCACTGTCGTCATGCCGTAGACGTGAAAGAGCGGAAGCACGCCCAAAATTCGCTCGCCGCCTCTGCGCAGCTTGTAGAGGACAGCCTGGCACTGCATCGCATTGGCGATCAGATTGGCATGCGTCAGCATGACGCCTTTGGCTACCCCTGTCGTGCCGCCCGTGTACTGGAGCAGGGCGATGTCCTGTTCCGGGTCGACTGGCACATGGACAGGGGTGACAGCGCTTTCTTTTACGGCGGAAAGAAAAGGCTCAACATCTGCGCTGTATGTAACCTGCGGAGTTTGCCCCTGTTTTTTCTGGACCAGCGGATACAGCCATTTTTTCAATAAGGGAAGAAAATCGCCAACACTTGTCACAAAAATACGTTTGAGTGGTGTGGACGAGCGGACTTGCGCTACGCGCTTGTACAGCAAATCCAGCGTGATGATCGTCTCTGCGCCGGAGTCTTCCAGTTGGTGAATCAGCTCGCGCTCCGTGTAGAGCGGGTTCGTCATCACTACGATCGCGCCTGCAAACAGCGCGCCGTAATAGCTGATGACGGCTTGCGGGGTATTCGGCAGCATGATCGCCACACGGTCGCCTTTTTGCACGCCCCGTTTGACCAGCGCGTTGGCAAATCGGTAAGACAGTTCCAAAAGCTCCCGGTACGAAATCGTCTTGCCCATGAAGTAAATCGCGTTGTTGTCCGGGTACGATGCAGCCGACTGCACGAGAAATTGCGTCAGCGGAATACGGGGGTAATCCAGTGACGGTGCAGTTTCGGACGGGTAATTGGCAATCCAAGGCTTGGCATTTGACATAGTCATTCCCTCCATCCCTTCAATGGCCTTGCCCCTCCCCTATGATCGTCATTCATAATCTCTTCCTTATTGCTATTGTATTCGAAAGATAGTTAATTTTCCAATTAAAAACGTTTTTGGATAAGAAAACGTGGCTTCGCCAAATAGATTGGCGAAGCCTTCGTCGTCCCGTTCAAGCGGAGTATGTCTGTTTTCAGCGCCTTCCCTCGTTCGTCACGGCTGCAGCGCCGCGAGCACCTGCTGGCGAACCCGCTCGCGCTCCGCTGTCGGCACGAGATGATACCAGCCTACGATGCCGTTGTGCCAGATGCGCTCGTCCTGCCCGACCAGCGTATCGGTCTTGATTTTGTTCCGCGTCCCGTCGCCGTAGCTCAACAGCAGCGAAGCGATTTCCTGATCGGTCAGATCGGTTTTGACGTGCTGGCCCAAAATCTCCATCAGCTTGAACGCCTTCGTGTACATTTGCGCCGAAGTGCCCTTTTGCGCCAGGGCGGCCAAAATCTCCTGCTGGCGGTTGATCCGCTGGTAGTCGCTGTCTTCTTTGCCCAGATCGCTTTTGCGGTAGCGCGCGTAACCCAGCGCCTGTTCGCCGGACAGCACCTGCAAGCCTGGCATCAGGTCAATGTACGTGTCGTCGCTCGGGTCGCTGTACTTCATCCGCTTTTTGACGTCGATCGAGACGCCGCCCAACTCGTCGACGATTTTGCGGAAGCCTTCGAAGTCCACAGAGACGTAGCGGTCGATCTTGATATCGAGAAATGTTTCCAGCGTCTCCTTGACCAGCTTCGGTCCGCCAAAAGCCATCGCATGATTCACTTTGTCATGGCCTTTGCCGGGCAGCTCCATGTAGCTGTCCCGCGGAATCGAGATGAGGTAGGCGGACTGCTTCGCGGGATGAACGGCGGCGAGCATCAGCGTGTCAGACCGCGCTTTTTCCCCGTCCCGGCTGTCCACACCGAGCAGCATGACGACGAACGGCTTCAACGGCTCGCTGCCCGTCAACAGGTCGCGCGGCGGCGGCAAAGTGGCAGCCGCCTGCTTGGCCCCGCCTTTTGCCTGTCCGTCGAGGGGCGCGTACCATTTTTCCGTCATCTGCTTATATTGATAGGCACTGTAGCCGATCGCAACGAGCGCTCCGGCCAGCAGGCAGGAAAACAGGTGAAACGCGATCTGTTTTTTGTATTGCTTCAAAAATGAAAAAAATGCCATAAAAAAAGCCTCCCCCTTTGCAAGCACAGCCGCTGCCTTTTTCTACTGCTTCAAGAGGCAGGGCTTGCTTCCATTTTTAACAGGGGAGACTTGATTTAAACGTGCTTCGTGCGCGCGGCAACAGAAAACGCTTTTGCTGCTACGCCCGCTCGACGACCATCGCCATGCCCATGCCGCCGCCAACACACAGTGTCGCCAATCCGCGCTTGAGCTGGCGGCGCTTCAGTTCGTGCAGCAAGGTCACGACGATCCGGCATCCGGTGGAGCCGACAGGATGGCCGAGCGAGATTCCGCTGCCGTTTACGTTGGTGATCTCGCGCGGCAGCTCGAGCAGCTTTTCGACAGCGAGGTATTGGGCGGCGAACGCCTCGTTCACCTCGATCAGCTCCATGTCGGCCAGCGTCATGCCCGCCTTCGCCAACGCCTTTTTCACAGCGGGCACCGGGCCGTAGCCCATCAGGTCCGGCTCTACTCCGGCTGTCGCCCACGAGACGATTCTGCCGAGCGACTCGATACCAAGCTCCTTCGCTTTGGCTTCCCGCATCAGCACGACAGCGGAAGCTCCATCGTTCAGCCCGGAAGCGTTGCCCGCCGTCACGGTGCCATCCTCGCGAAAGCCTGGCTTCAGCTTGGCGAGGCTCTCCATCGTCACGCCGCGTCTCGGGAACTCGTCTTCCGTGACGACGACCTCTCCGGTGCGTTTTTTGATCGGCACGCCGATGATTTCCTCCGCAAACAGCCCATTGTCGATTGCCCGGATCGCGTTGTGCTGGCTGCGCATGGCGATTTCGTCCTGCTCCTCGCGGCTGATGTTGTACAAGTCGGCCAGACGCTCGGCTGTCTCGCCCATCAAAATCTGGTGATGCGGGTCCGTCAAAAGCTCCCACATCGCATCAGTCATTTCCCCGTGCATGAGCCTGCGGCCCCATCTGGCGTTTTTCAACACGTAAGGAGCGTTGCTCATGCTCTCTGTGCCCCCTGCGATCACCACTTCGTTTTCGCCGAGCAAAATTTGCGACGCGCCGCTGGCAATCGCCTGCATCCCGGACGCGCACTGACGCTGCACAGTAAAGCCCGTCACTTCCTTGCCCAGCCCCGCGTCAATAGCCGCGACTCTGGCGATGTTCGGTTCATCTGTGCGCTGGATGCAGTTGCCCAAAATAACCTCGTCGATCTGTGATGCTTCCAGGCCCGCTCTCGCCATGACGCCGCGAATGGCCACCTCCGCCAGCTTGCGAGCGCTTACATCTTTTAAGACACCGCCAAACGTACCGATTGGCGTACGTCCGGCAGCAGCAATGACGACATGCTCCATTTCTTTCCCCTCCACTGTCATGATTGTTTTTTATGTTCTCACACAGTAGTTACAAAATGGTTCACAGCCGTATTCTTCATCAACACCGTCACCCACTCGTCCGAATGGCGCTCGGTTTCCTTCTGAAAGCCCGCCTCCTCGAATGCCGCGAGCACGGCCTCCCGATTCCAGTCTACGATCCCGGAGAGAATAATTTGCCCGCCCGGTGCGATTCGTTCGCGAATCAGCGGAAGCATGGAGACGTTCTCGTCCCCTCCGATGTTGACCAAAATCAGATCAGCCTGCGGCGGGAGCTGGGCCGCGACCTCTGCGTCGGAAGCGTCGCCGATCACGACGCGAACCGCGTCCTCTGGCAGCTCGTTGTTCGCCGCGTTGACTTGCACCTGATACTCGCTCTCCGGGTTGATATCAACGGCCCAGACCGGATGCTGCGCACCGTTGCGCGCACTGAACAGGGAGAGGATGCCCGAGCCTGTCCCGATGTCGAAAACGACTTTGCCCGTCAGATCCATCTCTTGCAATAGCAAAAGAATATCCTGCGTCGTCCCGTGATAGCCGGTGCCAAACGCCGCCCCCGGATCAATCCACAGCACATGCTCGGCGTCGGCCAGCAACTGCGGGTCCGTCCAGCTAGGCGCCACCCACCAGTTGCCGACCCGCACCTCGCGAAACTCGTCCTTCCACGACTCGTTTTCTTCGGCTACCTGCTCGACTTCCTTGACCTGCACCTGGCCGTTCCAGCGGGAAATGTACGCCTGAAGCCGCGCGACATGCTCCTCTTCGCTATCCTGCTTCGGCTCAAACAAGTACGCCACGACAGGCCCTTCCGTATTTTCCGCGTAATCATAGCCGTTTTCCGTCGTCAAAATTTCGATCTGCGGCTCGACCCAGCCGAGCGTGTACGGGCTGCCCAACACTTCCGCCACAAATAAATCCTCTGTCATTTGCTCTACCAACAAGGTGTATTTCAACCACATGCTTTCCATGATGAATCTTGCTCCTTCCAGGTTGCTTTCGCCACATGGCAGTTGACTTGCCCGTTCCCGGCAACGCCGTACCGCTATTGCATCTGCTGTTGGCAAGTTTGCTAGGGAACATGGTATGATAGTAGAATGGACTATTTTACTGCAGGGAGGCTTGCCATGTTTGACGAATTTTTTTACCGACGCCGGAAAAACAAAGGATTGCTCGTCGTGATGATTGCCTTGATCCTGCTCGGCATCGGCATGTTTGCGATGGGGTTCTTTTATCTGTTCGCGTAAGGCGCCCATCCCGATTGTTCGCGCGCGCTTTCATTATACCCTATGAAAACCAGCTAGCCCAAGGTCTATCGCGAAAAGCCGGGACGCCAAGTTTTGTACCGGGGTCGCTTTACTTCCTCTTGTTTACTCGATTATACTTGAGAATGTATTTTTCCTGTACGTTTGATATAGAAAGAAGGTTCACTCCATGTCGCGAATTCTCATCTCCGGGTACTACGGCTTTAACAATGCCGGAGACGATGTGGTCCTGTACGGCATCATCAGCTCTCTTACGCGGGAACAACCAAATATCTCTCTCGCCGTTCTGTCCAATCAACCTGATCGGACTGCGGAATTGTTCGGGATTGAAGCTTATGACCGCTGGAGCTTTGGAACCATCGTCCGTGAGCTTTCGCGCAGCGACATGCTAGTGATGGGCGGCGGAACGCTGATGCAGGACGTGACCAGTCCGCGCAGTGTTCTCTACTATTTGGGCATCGTCACCATCGCCAAGCTTCTCCGCAAGCCCGTGGTCTTTTACGCTCAAGGGTTTGGCCCTATTCTCAAATCACTCAGCCGCCAGGTCATCAAACGCGTAGTGAACCGGGTTGATGTCATTACCGTGCGAGACTATGAATCGGGAGAAGACTTCAAGGCGTGCGGCGTCAAAAAAGCGCCGATCCATGTCACAGCAGATCCTGCCCTGACGATCTCCCCTGACGATATACCGGATGCGCGCGGAAAAGAACTGCTTCAAGGCATGTTCGCCGACCCTGCCAAGCCTTTGGTAGCGATCTCCGTGCGGGACTGGAAGCAGGAACAGGCGTTCAAGCGGACCATCGCCAAAGCGGCGGACTGGTTTGTCTTGCGCGGCTGGAATGTCCTGTTTCTCCCGATGCACGTTCCCAGCGATTTGGCGCCATCCAAAGAAATCATGGCACAGATGACCCAGACAGGAGCACGTCTACTCGATGCGCCCGTTACTTTTCACGATATCATGTCTGTTTTGAAACAGTGCGACTACGTCGTCGGCATGCGCCTGCACTCGCTCATTCTCGCCTGCATGCTGCGCATTCCGTTTATCGGCATCTCCTACGATCCGAAAATCGACCGCTTTGTCGAGCGCGCCGGGATGCCGAATGCAGGCCACATCACGAAGCTGGACGAGACTCAGCTTCTCGCGCTGCTGGCCGAGAAAATCGACAAGCTCGACGCCGAGATTGAGGTCGTGACCGCGCATTCCCGCACGCTTGCGGTAGAAGCGGCCAAAAGCAGCGAGCTGGTGCTTCAGGCGCTGCGAAAATAAGGCTTTACAGGAAAGGAGGACGCGCTTATGTCCTTTTCTTCGCAAGTATTGCTCGGATTAAACCGGCTTTTCCCGCTCCCCGTTCACCCGTTCAACCTGGCGAACAACGGGGAGATGAGCTATACCGAATGGCAGTTTCAAAAAGGGGACCAGACGATTCAGTTTTTCCTCCCCTTCCACTCCCAAGAGCAAATGTTCAGCGACAAAACGGTGCTGGACATCGGCTGTGGCGGCGGCGGCAAAACATGTTACTACGCCACCTTCGGCCCGAAAAAGATGATCGGGATTGACATCGTTCCGCACTACGCCGAGGAAGGCAATGCCTTTGCCCGGGAAAAGGGGCTCGCTGACGTCGTTTCCTTCATGACAGGCGACGCTGCCCGCACGGATTTTGCCGACAACACGTTTGACACGATCATCATGAACGACGCGATGGAGCACGTGGGCGAGCCGGAAAAGACGCTGGAAGAGTGCTTCCGCATCTTAAAGCCCGGCGGACACTTGTACATCAACTTCCCGCCGTACTATCACCCGTACGGTGCGCATTTGTCGGACGCGATCGGCATTCCGTGGGTGCACGCCCTCTTTTCCGAACAGGCGCTGATCGACGCCTACAAAAAGCTGGTGCGCGATTTGCCGGACGGTTCTGACCGCATCTCGTTCCGCTTTGACAAACGGCCAGATGGCAGCGAGACGATCTCCTACATCAACCGGATGACGATCAAGCGTTTCCGCAACATTCAAAAAGGCGTGAAGCATCCTGCCGTCTACGAGCGCGAGATTCCGCTGCGCAACCAGCTTAAGGGCTTGGCAAACGTGCCTGGCTTCCGCGAGTTTTTCGTCAAAATGGTCGTCTGCGTGTATCAAAAATCCCCTTCCTCCTGATGTGGAGAAAGGGGATTTTCTTTTGCCCAGCCAAACTTGCGTTATTGCGCCTTCGACGACGCCTGTTTCTTGCGGATGAGGTTGATAAAGGCGCGCAGCTTGGCCCCGCCAGGCAGCCAGTCCAGCTCCTTGTCCTCGATCAGCGGGATCAACAGCAGCAGGCCCAAATAGACGACCAGTCCCACGCCTACGCCCGTAACCGTTTCGATGGCGCCAAGCAGGCGAACTTTTTCCTTGCCCGCGAGCAGCAGGCCAACGGCTTCGGTCGCGCCCCATGCGAGCAGCAGCATCAGGTTGGCGACGAGCAGCGGATAAATCGTATCAAAGCGCCAGTGGATCGGCACCTGCACGAGCTTGCTGATGACCCGCATGTTGAGAATGCAGACAAACGCGGTCGCGCACAGCCACGACAAGGACAGCCCGTCCATGCCGAACATGGAGGTGAACACGAGTGTCGTTGCGACCTTGACGATCACGCCGTACAAGAGATGGCGCGCAGGAATTTTCTCTTTGCCGATCCCTTGCAAAATGCCGTTGGTCGCAAGTAGCAGCGAGAGCGGAATCGCGCTGATGCCCAGAATCGCCATCGCCCGCGTCCCTTCCATGTCGCCGTAGAGCGCCAGGTTGGCCCCTTCGGCTACGGCTGTCAGTCCAAGCCCAGCCGGCAGGCCGATCAGCCAGGCGAAGCGCAGAGACAGCTTGGTCAAGGTCGTGACGCGCTCCTGGTCTTTTTGCCGCTTGGCTTCCGCAATCGCAGGAACGATCGAGAGCGCAATGGAGGAGCCGAACAAACTCGCCATTTGCAAAAGCGGGCCGCCCCGGCTGTAAATGCCGAACCACGTATCCGCCGTCAAGCCGTCTACATTCCATATGTAGCGGAAAATATTGATCGCCAGAAACGAATCGGTCAAGCTGAAAATCGGAATGACGAGCGCGCTGACGCAGATCGGCCAGGCGATTCGCCACATGGAGCCGAAAAACGCGCGATCGTACCACCAGTCAAGACGTCCCCACTTTGCGTGTGCAAACACGGAGTTTTTCCGGTTGTGCAGCCACATGAGCAGCGCGAGAAAGCCGAGGCTGAGCAGCGTGCTAATCATCGTCCCGAAGTTGACGCCCGTAATGACCGTATCGGTGTCCTCTCCCAGCCTGACCAGGTAGAGCGAAGCGACCAGAATGAAAATCACCCGCAACGTCTGCTCCACGATCTGCGACAGACCGACGTACAGCATTTTTTGATGGCCGTAAAAGAAGCCGCGAATGACGGCAATCAGCGGCACGAACAGCAAGGACAGCGAAATGGCCCGGATCGGCTCGATCAGATGCGGGTTGCCCATCAGCTTGGCAATCAGCGGCGAGCTGACGTACAAAATCGCGAACAGTACAATCCCGATCCCGCCCATCATCACCATGCTCCGCGCCAAAATCTGCCCGACAGAGCCTTGCTTGCCCTCGGCGAGCGCCTCGGCAATGACCCGCGACAGCGCGACTGGCACACCTGCCGTCGCCAAAATGAGGAAAGTCAGGTAGAGCGGGTACACCTCCTGATAGAGTCCAAGACCGTTGTCCCCGACGATCTCCTGCAGAGGGATGCGGTAAAACATCCCGATTACTTTTGACAAAATTCCCGCGATGGCCAGAATCAGCGCCCCTGCGAGAAAGTGACTTTTTTTCAACATGGGTAACTCCTTTTTGCGTCGCTTTGACTTGGGGGCTGGCTATCGCCATGAACCCACCCTCTATCCTACTATCATTTCCTCCTTCCAGCAAACAGGTATATCGATGGAATTTGGCTGGAATACTGGTGAAAAACAGATTCCATTGACTTCTTCGAATCGTCTGATGGGAAGCGTAGGAGGAATAAGGATGGCCCTAACGGGTTTTTTGATTCGCCAAGTACAGTGGCCCTTGATGGAGGTACTGAAGGAAAACCGCACGCGCCCGTACATGCGAAAGCTGCAAGCCGCCCAGCATTTGTCCAGGGAGGTGCTGGCAAGCCGCCAGCGCGAAAAGCTGCAAAGGCTGCTCGATCACGCTGTCCGGCACGTGCCGGCCTACGCCGACTACACTGAGGTCTGGAGCGAGTATCGGGAAGCGCCGGAACGCTTTTTGCAAAAGCTTGCGCCCCTCGACAAGATGCGTTTTCGGCGCAATCCCGACGCGTACTTGAGCAGCGGGATTCGCACCGACAAGCTGATCCAAAACCGCACGGGCGGCTCTACCGGGGAGCCGACCCGCTTCTACCTCGACCGTCCGGCTGTCGAACATTACGAGGCGGCACGCTGGCTGGGCCTCTCCTGGCACGGCATCCAGATCGGCGACCCGTGTGTCATGCTCTGGGGCTCGCCGCTGGAGCTTAACCAGCAACAGGCCAGGCAATATCGCTGGAAGGAGCGCTGGCTGAAAAACCGCTTGCTGCTCTCCGCCTACGAATTGGACGAACGCCGTCTGGATACGCAATTGAAGCTCATCAGACGGTTCCGCCCCGCCTATTTGTACGGCTACGCCTCGGCTCTGTACACGCTCGCGCAAATGATGCTGCAAAGAGGCACGACGCTCGGCATCCCGCTCAAAGCGGTCGTCTCCACGGCGGAGAGCTTGCACGAGCATCAGCGCCAGGCGATTGCAGCCGCCTTCGCAGCGCCTGTCGTCAACGAGTACGGCGCGCGCGACGGCGGGATTATCGCCTACCAATGCCCTGCCGGAAACATGCACGCCTTTTCCGAAAACAGCTATTTGGAAGTGGTCGATCCGCTCACGCACATTCCCGTGTTTCCCGGTGTTCCCGGCGCCCTGCTCGTCACGGATTTGCACAACAAAGCGATGCCGCGCCTGCGCTATCAACTGGGCGATGTCGTCGCGCTCTCTGCGAAAACGTGCTCGTGCGACATTTCGTTTCCGCTGCTCGAAGCGATCGACGGCAGGGAGGACGACATGTTCATCTCCCAGCACGGGCAGTACGTGCACGGCCACTACTTCAACCACATCGTCCGCAACCTGGACAGCTTTCGCACCTTCCAGATCGTCCAGCACGAGCCGCAGCGGCTAAGCCTAAAACTCGTGAAGGAGCCGGACCGCTTTTTGCCCGCCGATGAAGCGAAGCTTTTGGCGGGAATCCGCTCCGCGCTGGGCGAAGTGAGCGTGCAGGTGTCATACGTCGACCACATCCCGCCTACCGGCTCGGGAAAAATTCGCTACGCGATCCGCGAATGTCCGCTTACGAGCGTCCTGCCGCCGGAGTAGAGCGCTTCCTGACCTTTTGCAACAGCTCGGAGACGAGCGGCTCGCGCAGGAGCGCCATCACGGCCACGTAGACTAATGCGCCGCCTGCAATGCCGATCGGCACATACAGCCAGACGGACAGAAGCGACAGCCACGGGTCGACGAGCACAATCGCCGCGCCCATGATCGCGCAGGCCAAAAGCGTCCTGGCTGCCGTTTTGAGAAAACTCGCCCGGACAGGGCTGCCTACCGCCCTCCAGAGCAGGACGAACAGCAAGAGCGCCTGACAGATGGCGGATACCGCATTCGCCAGCGCGATGCCGCCGTGTCCCAAGAGCGGGATCAACAGCCAGTTGGCCAGCACGTACACACCAATTCCGATCGCCCCGATAATGACGGGCGTCTTGGTGTTTTCCAGAGCGTAAAAAGCGCGGGTGAGCAAATCGCGCGCTGCCAGGAAGTACAGCCCCAGGCCGTAAAACGGCAACGCCCAGGCCGTCAAGGCAACCGAGTGCTCATCGAATGCGCCGCGCTCAAAGGCGAGCCGCACGACTGGCTCTGCGTACAGGGCAAGTCCGACCGTGACGGGGACGAGCAGGATGAACAGATAGGCAAGTCCTTTTTGCAGGATTTGCTTCATCTCGGCCATCTCTCCCCGTTTCACGTGGCTGGCCAACAGAGGGAACAGCGGCAGCGTAAACGCGCCGACAAAAATCGCCATCGGCATTTGCACGATCTGGTTCGCGTTGGCAAGCGCCGAGACGACTCCCGTTCCTACCCCTTCTGCGAAGCCTCTTTCCATAAAGGTCGTCGCTTGTGCCACAACAGCGCCGATCAAAATCGGGATGACGCGCTCCCCCATTCCTTTTAAGGAAGCGTCGTCACGCCAGGCGAGCGACAAGCGGTGCCGATAGCCAAAGCCGCGCAAGGTCGGCAGCATTACAAGCATCGCCGCCAAATAGCCGATGCTCGTCGCAATCGCTAGGCCCACCGCTCCGTACAGCGGCACGAGCACATACATGCCGGCGATCACGAGCGCTCCGTTTGCTACCGTCCCCAATGTCGGGGTAAAAAAATGCTGGTGCGCATTGCACAGGCTCGACCACAAGCCAGTCAGCCCGATGAAGACGGCGGAAGGCCACATCCATTGCAGCATCTCGGCGGTCAGCGCCAACTTTTCCCCGGACAGGCCGAACATCGCGGCAAGCTGGTGGGAAAAGACGATGCCCAGCACAGACAGCAGTGCGAATATTCCCAGAATGATCGCAAGCATTTTGTGATACAGCTCGCCAGTCGGCTCTTTTTTTTCAATCAGTCCGCGCATCGTCGGGATCAGCACCGCGTTGATCGCGCCGGGCACGACCAGAAACAGCGTCAGCGGAATCGTGGCGGCGATGTTGAACGCATCCGCCTCCATCCCTGTGCCGTACAGACTGGATACGTACACGCTGCGAAAAAAGCCCAGCAATCTTCCCACGAGAGTCAGCACGACAATCATGGAAGCAATCCTCAACAAACTCATGACCCAATTCTCCTATCTCTCGTTCAAAACTACGGTGTCCGTCGCATCGACAGCAATCGGGCACAGCCTGTTTCTTCGTTCGTAGCAAGATCGAGACGTCTGGTTCCCCAGCTTGTTCCGTCTCAAACACACCTGTTATCATATCTTATTTCTAGCGTTCCTACCAACCTCTTTCCGCCCCAGCTTGCTTGCAGGTTGCCGGATTCATTATAATGGGTAGGTTAATCCCTACCTGTAGGAGGACTACAAACAAAATGAGAGAAACCGTGTTGAAGTGGGGAAGCCAATCAACCACGTGGTT
This sequence comes from Brevibacillus sp. NSP2.1, assembly GCF_000470975.2. Taxonomy (NCBI): domain Bacteria; kingdom Bacillati; phylum Bacillota; class Bacilli; order Caryophanales; family Paenibacillaceae; genus Brevibacillus; species Brevibacillus sp. NSP2.1. Next base: position 4,024,140 of record NZ_CP048274.1, read on the forward strand.
GTATCTGCTGTTGGCCTATCCGGTAACCGACTATGTCTTGCGAAAGATTCTACCGATTCCAGTCGTTTCGTCTTTTTGGGATGAAGCGTTGCTCATCATCCTGATGGTGTTTACGTTCGGCGCCTTTTTGCAAACGAACCGGACCATGCCTGGAATCAAGCATTTGCTCAGTGCGTTTTTCGTCCTCGGCCTCGCCCTGATGGTGACGGACATGGCCAACTGGGAGGCGAGCGTGGAGGGTTTTCGCTCCGTCTACCAGTACATCATCGCCTTTTTGATGGGCTTTTATTTGCTGAAGTCCGCCGATGATCTGGACAAGTTTATGAAAGGACTCGCCCTGATCGGCTTTTTGGCTGCCGTCGTCGGGGTGATGCAAGTCGTGCTCGGAGTCAAAACGCCCGAATCGTGGGTGCAGGAAGGCGAAGCGATCACGACACGCGCCTTTTCGTTCGTCACCAGCCCGAACGTGCTCGGAAGCTACATGGCCTTGATCGCGCCAGTGGCCGCCGGACTGTTCATGAAAGCGACCAGCCGCAAGGAAAAATGGGTGTGGGCGATCGTCACCCTGACGACGTTGCTCGCCCTGTTGTTGACCGGATCGCGCGGAGCCTGGTTTGCGCTGGCTTTCGCTCTGTTCGTCTGCTTTTACATATGGAACAAGCGGATCGCCGGGTATTTGGTGCTCGCGGGCATCATCGGGCTCGTGGCCCTGTTCTTCGTCCCGGAATCGGTTCCGATGGTAGGTACGGTGAAAAACCGCATTTTCACCCTGTTTACCCCTGAATACTTCGAATCGAGCAGCCAGGGCGGACGTGTAGGCCGCTGGGGTGAGGCGTATGACAAAATGCGCATCGAGCCGCTGTTTGGCGTCGGGCTCGGCCATCACGGGGGAGCCGTAGCGTCGAGGCATTTTGGCACGATCTACTCGGACAGCTACTTCTTCAAAAGTCTCGCCGAGTACGGCCTGATCGGGATTATCCTGCTGATCGGCCTGGTCGTCTCCATGCTCAAATACGGAGCCGGGCTTGTTTCCAAGCTGCAAGGCTCGCCGCACTTTTTCTCGGTGCTCGGACTGTTTGGCGGGTTGATTGCGGTCGCGACGCACAACCTCGTGGAAAATATTTTCGAGGTGCCGTTCATGGCCCTCTATTTCTGGCTGTTTGGCGGCTTCCTCTGCGCTCTGTACGTCGACCAAACACAAAACAAAAGGTGGTGAACCTATGCGCCGCAATCCTATTCTCTCTACGATAAGCTGGGCGCTGTACGCCATTGCCCTGTTTTTGATCTACCATTTGCTCGTCAAGCCCGCGTTTCTTGACTTGACGTGGATCGCTTTGCTGATTTTCCTGCCGTTGCTCGCTTTTTGCTACTACGTGATTCATCCGTCTGAACGGCGCCAGGTGCTCGTGTTTACGATCGGCTTTTTGCTGCTGGATCGCGCCCTGACCCGCGTGGACGTCAAAACGACAGCGGCTCTTTTGATCGGTGGCGCGGTTGCCATCATCGTCATTGCCCTGCTCGCCAAATGGTACGGCCGCCTGAACTGGCGCGCAGTCGGCTCGCTCGTGCTGATCGCCGTGCTGGCCAATGTCACATTCAACCGCTATACGCTGACGGCTTTGAGCCATTTTACCGTGCAGTACGAGTCCAGCCGGCTGTACAACGGCGACTGGGTGAACTACTTCCCGATGACGCTGTACGACGTCGACGGCGACGGCAAAATGGAGATCGTCACCTACGGCAACGCCGAGGAACTGCCGTTGCCCGAAAAGACAGAAAAGCCGGAGACAGAGGAAGAGAAACAGGCGTTGGCAGAAAAGCTGCGCCATTTGCAAGCGGAGCCGCTCACGCTCTACATCCTGACCTGGAAAGACGGACAAATGGTGCGGATGCCAAACGAGCAAATCCCGGCAGAAGCCATGACGCGAATCAAGGAAATGCTGCCGACCGACTACCCTGGCTTCCCGTATTACACCATGAAGGACGGGCAACTCGTACCGAACGTGCAGCGTCAGTCGTATTCCGAAGCGATGATGCAGGCGGGCACAACGGCTCACCGCGCCTTTGTGCTCGATCTGAACAACATCGCCAACATGCTGGAACAAAATCAGGGCAGCATGGATGTGCGCCAGGAGCTGGGCCGCAACTACAAAAACTTGCACATCACAAACGGCATGCTGACCGGTACGTATGACGGCAGACCATTTGGCGGCACTACAAAAGCCACCAAGCTGCTTTCGACGATGATGCTGCCGGATGGCCGCGAAGGTCTGATTGTCATTGGCGAGCATTTGAGTGTGCTGGCTGTCGAACCGGACGGCACGCTGACAGAAGCGTACCAGTTGACCCGCAAGCAGGCTGAGCTTGCAACAGGCGAGTTCATCCCTGCCGACATCGACCACGACAAAGTAGACGAGCTGCTCGTAGCAGGCCGCCCTTCGTACATTCTGAAGCCAAAGCCAGACGGTACCTGGGACATTCTCTGGGCGAGCAACGCTCACGACAAAAGCTTCCGCTTCTCCAACTTCGCCGCGGTTGGCAGCGACCAGACGCCGGAGATCATCGCCAAGGCGAGAAGCTGGGTCAGCACGACGGACGCGCCTTACTTGTCCGGCTACGACTACACGCCGGAGGGCCTGAAGCAAAACTGGCGCATTTACTTGCCGCTCATCAACGTCCAGATTGGAGACATCGACGGCGACAAGCAAAACGAAATCATCGCCTCCATGGAAAATACGCACCGCATTCTCGTGTTCAAACAGCACAGCATCCCTGTATTCTGGCTGACCATCGTTCTGTTCGCGGGACTGCTCGTTTACGGAGTCGTAAGGAGGGTTCGCCATGCGTAAACTGACAAAGGCATGGGCATTGCTCGCTGCCATCTGCACAGCCTCCCTGCTCGGCGGCTGCACGTATGAGTCCGGCACGAAGGCATTTGCCACCACCAACTTCGATACGCAGCCCGCGCCGCCGACTACGGCCCAAACCGAATCGGCTGCCGAATGGCTGAAAACCGCTCTGGAAAAAGGGAAAACGGCGGAAGAAGCACAGGCATTCTGGTACAGAGGCCACGTGCTTAACCGCATCCTCGCCCGGACGACGACCAGCATGTTCGACGGAGCCGTCCTCAACGACAAAGGGTACAACGTCGGCACGCGTATCGCCGCACAGCCTTATACGTACTATCGCATCGGCGACAAGCGCTACATCCGCACGAATGATTACTGGGTGACAGCCCCGGATGAGCCGCTCGAATTTGACGTGCTGAAAGGCTTCGAGGACTGGCTGCCGTTCATGGACCGGGCAGTGCAATTGCCGGATGAAAAAGTAATCGGCGTCGTCTGCGTGCCTTTCCAGGTGAAGATGACGGGCGCACAATGGCTAAAAGACAGCCAAAGCCCGCTGTTTGAACCGTTGAAAAAGCTGGTCGGCGACCGCCCTGACCTCGAATATATTTTGAAAGAATCGACAATCAAGGCGACGTTTTGGTACGGCAAGGAAGATCGCCTGATCCACCAGTACGAGACATGGATCATCTTGCCGCTGCCGGAGGCCGGAACGATGGACCAGCAGGTGAAGTTCAACCTGTACAAGTACGGCGACACAGGCGGCATCAACATCAAAGAGCCGGAAGAAGTGGAAAAATATTTGCTGTACTAGGGGCTGGCTTCGCTACAGCCGCTGGCAACAAAAAAGAGCCTGCTGCGAGTAAATTCGCGGCAGGCTCTTTTGTTTGCTGCGCTTCGTCAAGGCTTCGCTCTCTTACAGCCCGAGGCCGCCCGCTGCCTTGCCGGCTCTGGCCAGGATCAGGCTGTAGACGAAGGCGGCTGCCGAGCATATCCCCATCGCCCAGTAGAGCGCCGCCCCTCCGCCTTGCTGGAACAGCCAGCCGCCGACGAGCGAGCCAATGATGCCGGAAATGCCGAAAAACAACACGGCCAGCACTGTTTGCCCTGTCGCCTTCCACTCTTCCGGGATGATTTTGTACAAGTACTGAATCGTAGCTGTGTAAAACAGGACGAACGTGACGCCTTGCGTCAATTGCAAGTAAACGACCCACTCCGCCGAAGGGGCGATTGCACAGAGCACATAGCGGATCGCATACAGCGCGGAGGCGAGCATTATCAGCCTGAGTTCGCTCCAGCGGGCGAGCAGTCTGGCACTGATCGCGAAAAACGCGACCTCGCTCACCGCCGCCAAAAACCACGCTTGCCCGACATCCCCCGTCGTGCCGCCCAGGCTCTGCACATAGACGCCGAGGAAGCTGTCGTTCGTCCGGTGCGGAGTCGCCGCAATCAGCACGAGCAGAAAGAAGCGCTGCGTTTGCGGATAGAGGAAAAACTGCTTCAACTCCTGCCAGGACAACGACTTGCTGCTGGCAGGCGCATCCTGCATGACGAGCGCGCATGCGTAGGCAAACACGCCGTAGCCGACAAACAGCCAGACGAGCTGCCCCATCCCCAGCCGATCGAGCGTCCAGCCGATGAACAGCGACGCCGTCGCGTAGCCGACTGCGCCAAACGTGCGGATCGAGCCGAAGCTTGTGCCGTGCAGTTCGGCAATCCGGTAGTTGAGGCTCTCGGTCAACGGATCGGTCGGCAGCAGGAAAAAATACATCGCGCCGACCAGCAAAAACAGCGCGAAAAACGAAGCCGAGGTGAACAGCAGGACTCCTGCCGCGATGGACAGACCTAAGGTCAACAGGATGATCCGCCTGATCGTCTTGTAGCGGTCGCTCATCATCCCCCAAAACGGCTGGGACAATATGCCGATAAACGAACCTGCCCCGATCAGTACGCCGATTTGCGCCGGCGTGATGCCGCGATAAGTCAAATAGACGGGCAAAAACGAAATGAAAATGGACAACAGGGAAAAATAAAAGAAATTGTACGCCCGCAAGCTCAGTATGGCAGTATTCACGTTCCACCTCATCTTGTTTTGGCATAGAAAGATAGCCCCGCAGCCTTTTGCAAGGCCCGAGGCTCGGCACGCTGTTCCGTTATCCGCTCACCAGCTCGTTCATCAGGTCGGCAAGCTGTCTCGCCTGCTCGCGGCGCTCGTATGGCTTCACGCGCTCCGCAAAATCTGCCCCGCGCGCCTCGCCGCTGCCCGTCTTCCCGCTCTGCTCCTTCCATTCGCGATACAGTTGCAAGTACGCCTGCTTGATCGCATCCTTATGCTCCGGATCAGCCACCTGGCCCAGACGGAAGTTTTCGATAATCTCTGTCGCTTCCCCTGCTTTGTTCAGCGCGAGAATCGGATTGCCGATCCCCATGTATTCGTACAGCTTGCCCGGAATGTACGCACCCGCGTCAGCGGACACGTCCCCGATGAGCAGCAGGGCATCGGCTGCTTTCATCAAGCCGAGCGCCTCCTTGTGCGGCAGGTTGCCCAATACGCGCACGATGTCAGCAAGCCCCAGCGCTTCCACACAATCCCGGTTTTCCGAATACCCGGGATAGTCAAACACGCCTGCGAAGCTGAGCAGCAGTTCCTGCCTGTCTACCTGCCCCTCGTCGATCAGCTCGCGGATCGCTTGCAGCAACAGCCGCGGATTGCGCTTTTGATACAAAATGCCCGCGTAGACCGCATGGAATTTTCCCGGCGCCGCATAGCTTGGCGTCAGCTCCTGAAAGTCGGCCTGGTCGAAGCCGTTGTAAATCAGCTCCATCCGCTTGATTCGCTCCTGATGCTTATTTTGGAAGTTTTTGGCAAAAGTGGCGGTGACGGTCGTAATCGCATCGGCCTTTGCCATCACTCTCGCTTCCATCCGCTCCTCCAACCGTTCGCGCCAGGCAATGCCAGAGGTGTGCATGTTTTGCGTCCACGGATCGCGGAAATCCGCTACCCATTTGCAGCCGAACTCATCCGCGAGCTTCTCGGCAATCAAGTGGTTGGTAACAGGGCCAGAGGTGGAAAAAATCACGTCGATTTTTTCCTGGCGCATGATTTCCCGCCCGAGCTTGAGCGCATTGGGCAGCCAGAGAATTTGGTCGTCCGGGATCAACAAGTACGGCTTGAGCTTTTTCAAGACGTTCACGACCTGCTTTTTCACCCGCTGCTTCAACGATACACGCGGGGCGTCGTCAGTCGAGCTACCTGCGGCAACGGCAGTGGCTTGTCCTCTCCCCGGCAGCAGTTGCCACTCTTTTGCCCGATGAATGTTCACCTCGCCTGGAAGCTGCGCCAGAAGTGAAGGATCAAGCGTGGCGTGGTAGACTGGATCGACGGTAAGCACGTGGACGTTCCAGCCAAACTCCCCCAAATATTTGGCCATTTTCAACGGCCGTGGAACACCGCCGCCGCCGATGGGAGGAAATATGTAGCATATGATTAACACGTTGTGCGCATTCATCTTGTAACCGTCCTTCTCGTTTTTACGTTTTCCATCCTAAACGATACCACAAGTGCTGTCTTATTGCGAATCTATCAGCCATCTGCTATAGTGAGAATGGCTTTGTTTACGCATGGAAGGCTCGCAGCCCTTCGCGGCGCTGTGCCAGCTTCTTTTCTTTTTTAAAAAAACAATCGCTCCTCCATGAACAAGCCTCGACAGAGGTTTTCTTGAATAAGATTCGGGTGAATTTACATGAGCAAACTACGCGTCCTCCACGTGATTGGCGGGGGGGAATTTGGCGGTGCGGAACAACATATTCTCAATCTGGTTACGACTTTTCCTGCGGAGGAAGTAGACGTCGCCGTCGTCTGCTTCTACGATTCGCTCTTTGCCGAGAAGCTGCGGGCTGCTGGCATCAAGGTGATTGCGTTGAACCAGTTCGGCCGATTTGACATTCGTCTGCTGCAAGCTTTGCGGCGCACGTTCCTCGCTTTTGGGCCAGCGATCATCCATACGCACGGGATCAAGGCCAACTTTTTTTCCCGGCTGGCCGCGCTCGGCATGAAGGTGCCTCTCTTGACGACCGTACACAGCTCGCTGCGCTACGATTACGCAGGCGCGTTGGCCTACGCGATCGTCAGCATGATGGAGCGGAGCACCCGCCACTGGAATCGGCACTACATCGCCATCAGCGGCGCCATTGCCGACGTCTTGCGCGAGCAGGGCGTGAAAAGTTCCGCGATCAGCGTGATCTACAACGGGATGGATTTGTCTCCTTACCAGCAGGATCAGCTTCGCGAGAGCGACCGCAGCCGTTTTCGCGCGGAGTGGAACGTGCCGCAGGACGCCTTTTTGTTCGGAACCGTAGCGCGATTCGTTCCAGTCAAAGGCTTGCCGATTCTGCTCGACGCCTTTCACGCGCTTGTGCAGGACAAAGCAGCGTCGCCTTATCTCGTGCTGATCGGCGACGGCTCGGAACGTCCGGCGCTGGAAGCGAAGGTGCAGGAGCTGGGCCTTGCGGAGCGCGTCCGCTTTGCCGGGTTTCGGCAGGACATTCCGGCTTGCCTGCATGCCATCGACGGCTTTGTTCACTCCTCCCTGTACGAAGGGCTCGGCTACACGATTATCGAGGCGATGGCCGCCAAAGTGCCTGTCGTCGCAAGCAACGTGGGCGGCGTGAAGGAATTCGTCTTCCACGAGCGCACGGGACTGGTTGTCGAGCCGAACGATTCCGCAGCATTGGCGCGAGCAATGGAACAGCTCTGGACTTCGCCACAACTGCGCGAGACGCTGGCGCAAAACGCCTTGGAAAAGGTCGAAGCCACTTTCACGATTCAGCAGATGACCGCTCAAATTTTGTCTCTGTACCGAAAGCTGTTGTCATAAGCGAAGCACGACTGGCCGTCTGATGGACGCTGCTCGTGCTTTTTGCGCTGCCGCTGGCGGGTAAAAACTGTTTGAACAATCTGGATTCATGGTTGCCTCCGCAGGGACAATCTGGTTACATAGAACTGGAACAATTATGAATCGCACGTGAAAGGATGACACGAAGCATGAAACTTTTTCTCTCGGTAGACATGGAAGGCATCTCCGGCATCGTCGACACCAGCTACATCAATCCTGATTCGGGCGTAAACTACCAGCGCGGCCGCCAGTTCATGACCGATGACGCCAACGCGGTGATCGAAGCGGCGCTTGCCAGCGGCGCGACGGAAATCGTCGTGGCGGACAGCCACAATACGATGAACAACATTTTGTGGGAAAAGCTGCACCCGAAAGCGCGGCTGCTCGCTGGCTCGCCCCGCGATTGCTCGATGATGCAGGGGCTAGATGAGAGCTTCGATGCCGCCATGTTTATCGGCTACCATACCCGCCAAGGGGTCCCTGGCGTGCTCAGCCACACCATGTCCGGCGTCGTCCGCAACATGTACATCAACGGACGGGTCGTAGGCGAATTTGGCTTTAACGCGGCAATCGCGGGCTTGTACAACGTTCCGGTCATCATGGTGTCCGGCGACAACCTCATCGCCGAAGAAGCGCGGGAGCTGATTCCTGGCATCCGTACAGCGATCGTCAAGGAAGCGGTGTCGCGCACAGCCGCTATCTGTCTGTCGCGCGAGGAAGCGACCGCCGCACTGAAGGAGCAGGCGGCGCTTGCGCTTGGCAATGTATCCGCCATCGCTCCGTTTACGAACGACAGTCCGCTTACGCTGGCCATGGAGTTTTCCCATGCCGGCCAAGCCGAAATGGCGGCAATCGTCCCTCACACCCGCTATGAGACGGCGACAAACACCGTTTATTACAGCACGGACGATCCGCAGGACTTGTACAAAACGATGCGGGCGATGCTGAACCTCGCTTCCGAGGCAGAGTTTTTCTAGGACTTTACTCGTGGCAAAAGGAAAAAGGCAGGGCATAGCGCCGTGCCTTATTCGCGCTCCGTTATGAGCTGCTTTTCTGCCTTCCTTTTTGCGGCATTGGTACCCCCTGTGCTTGTAGGTTCCGCCTCCGCCCGCAACCTGTGTGGCCGATGCGTCCGCGTGGCGCCAGGAATGCAGCCGCCGGACAAAGGGTGTGGGAAAAAAAGGCGATTGCGCCGGAATGCAAAAAAACAGGCCCAGCAAGTGGGCCTGTTTGTCGTTTTTGGCTTTTACAGTTTGCGAACGTTCGTCGCCTGTGGGCCGCGTTGACCGTTTTCCACGTCAAACTCGACCTCTTGCCCTTCATCCAGGGATTTGTAGCCTTCTCCCTGAATCGCGGAGAAGTGGACGAACACATCATCCGCACCATCCCGTTCGATAAAACCGAAACCTTTTTCGCTGTTGAACCATTTTACTCTACCACGTTCCATTTTTGCCTCCTAGCATGTATCCCTTACATGATTGAAATATGATCTTACCTGGTTACTATTGCCATAAACGAAACGAGTTATACATCCAAAAAAGAGAGCGCGGCGAAAACGGCTCTGCCAGCCCTCCTTGCTGCGAAAAAGCACTCCGGTTCAAGACAGTCGAAAAGCTCTCTAACTTGCCTGACTGCGAGACGAAAGAGCCTCCATAAACGCTTTCGCTGGGCGTTTACAGAGGCTCTTTTTTCCGGTTTGGTTGCACCCGTACCCTCGCGCAACTCCCCAGCACGCGGTATTTCGCTGTCGGAGAGCGGTCGGTCGACCACTTGCTGTCATTTGCGCTTGATTAAATACGCACAACAGTAGCCTTGCTGACCGAGTTGAGCGGAATGCGGTTTTTCGTATCGAACAAAATCGCGGAGTCGGCCATTTGCGCCGCTACTTCATCCCAGTTTACGTCCGCGAACTGTTTTTGCACAGCCGTCAAAATCAAGGCGTCGGCACCGCGAACGGCTGCCTCCAGACTGTCTTGCTTGTGCTCGTACGCAGTCGGTACCGCCGGGTCATACGAGCGCACCTCGACTCTTTTGGCGAGCAACAGCTTGATGATGTCGTGCACAGGGCTGACGCGGTCGTCGTTGGAGAAGTCCTTCATCGCAAGCCCCAGTACAGCTACACGGCTGCCTGCAAGCGTCTTGCCTTTTTGCTGCAACGCTTTTTCCAGCATGCCGATCAGCACTTCCGGCACAGCATCGTTAGTCATGCGCGCCTGCTGCAAGATCGGCAGCGACACGCCCAGCTCGCGAGCTTTTGGCTGCAAGTAATACAGGGCGTTCGGCAGGCAGAAGCCGCCAACGCCAGGACCAGGCGTCAATAGGTTCACGCGCTTGTGCGTGTTGGCAACCTTAATCAGCTCGAACGTGTCGATCCCGAACGCCTCGGAAAAGCGGGCGAACTCTTGAACCATCGCGATATTGACGTCGCGCTGGATGTTTTCGATGACTTTGGCGGTTTCGACCACGCGGATGTCCGAGATCGTAATGTCTGTTTCGCTGATGAAGGAAAGCAGCTCTTTTCCTTTCTTGGCGCTCTGCTCGTTGATGCCGCCAAGCACGAGCGGCATGTGGATGAACTCTTCAAAAGCTCGTCCTTCGGCAATCCGCTCGGAGCAGTACGTCAAATAAAAGTCGACGCCTGCGACGAGGCCGCTCACTTCTTCGAGAATCGGCTTCAGCACTTCTTCCGTGGTCCCTGGAACGACCGTGCTGCGAATCATGATCGTATCGCCCTTTTTCAGCACGCTGCCGAGCGATTGGGCACAGCTTTTCAACGGTCCGAGATCCGGGTCGCCGTTATGCACCGGCAAACCGACGGTCACAATATAATGATCGACTTCCGCAGCCGCTTCCTCGTAGGAAGTGGTAGCGCGGAAACGCTTTGCTTCAATTTGTTCCTTGAGAATCTCCGGCAAGGTTTTCCCCTGATAGGACTCCAAATGGTGGGAATGCGCCGCATTAATTTCATCCACGACGTGAGGCAAGGCGTCAACGCCGACGACGTTTGCTCCCTTCATGGCATAGGTAAGAGCAAGCGGCAAGCCAACAAACCCTAATCCCACTACAGCTACGCGCACAGGCTGAGTCATTGCGTATCTCCTCTTTCACGTTCTCTAAGGTAAGGTCCGTGCAACCGTACAGTCGCGCGGCCAACTTGCAAATTGCTTATGACAGATAGTAAATGCCCGCAGCGATAAAAACCACGCACAATCCTATGAGGACCTTGTACAACGTCTCCAAGGCTGCTCCTCCCCATGATTCATATTGTCGGCTTTGGCCCTGTCCAAAAGGGCATGGGACCGCACCCGTCTGGGAAAAAAAGTGCGGAACTCTCTGCCAAATCCTAATTATACTCTCGATTGAAATATCGTTCAACAAGGGTTTGTTTTCATGCCGAACCGGAAGTGTCCAAAAATACGGTCAGCGGCCCGGTCACATAAACTTGGCAGGCAAGCCGATACCCTTGCTGCACGGCTTCTCCCAGACGGTATTGCTCGGTCTCGGACGGCGGAGGAGCCGAGCCTGCTGGAATATTCATCCTGACCATACAAGTTCGACACTTTCCCGTCGTGCAGAAAAAATCGATCGGAAGCTGCGCGCGCACCAGCGCCATCAGCAAGTTTTCCCCCCGCGCAAGCGAGATGCTGCGCTCCTTGCCGCCTTCCCATACGGTTGCTGCGAACTGCTCCGGACGGTTGCTTCCCATCCCCACACGCTTTCCCTCCCCGCTTCTGATCGAAAAACAGTGCGCCCTACTTGGACAGGCTCGCTCCGATAATATAAGAAAAGCCGATGGACAGGACCATCGCGATGAAGCCGATCGCCCTGTTGTCATTGGCTATTTCCTCATCCACCTTGAACGAGGGGGTCATAAATTCAAAAATAAAGTAAGCGATCAGAAGCAAGCAAAAACCGAATGAACCCCAGATCAAAGCCTGCCCTAAAGAAAGATTCGCCTGAATCGAATAGCGGAAAACATTGGCGATGCCAAAAATTTTTCCGCCCGTTGCCATCGCGACGGCCATGTTCCCACGTTTCAGCTCTGCCCATACACGATAGCGCGTCACCAGCTCGAAAATCGCCAAAAACAAAATCATCGCGAGTCCGGTAACGGTAAAGTAAGCAGCAGTTGCAAAATATGGATTGTGCAGAAGGCCTGCCATGGAATCTCCTCCCGACATCTCTATTTCAGTTCGGCAATGGTCGCGCCAACGCCGCCTTCCCCCTGTCCGCCCAGGCGGAAAGATTTGACGTTGCGGTGGCTTCTTAAATATTCATGCACACCTTTGCGCAAAACGCCCGTACCGTGTCCGTGAATGATGGAAACCGAGTGCAGTCCAGCCAAAAGCGCATCGTCGAGAAACTGGTCCATTTCCCGGATGGCGTCCTCGACGTTGTATCCGCGCAAGTCGAGGTCCATTTTAATGCTGGCCGTTCTGCGCTTGACGGATGTGTACGGCGCGGCTTGCGGCTTTTGCGTAATCGAGTTTTGCACGTTCATGTCTTCGCGTCTGACCTTCATTTTCATAATGCCGATCTGGACGAGAAACTCGTCGTTGTTCACCTTTTCCAGCACGGTTCCTTTTTGGCCGAAGCTGGTGACCATGACTTCATCGCCCACCTTGATCTGGGTGGCGCGAACGGCCTTGGCCGGCTTTTTCACTTTTTCCTTCTCCAGCTCAAGCACGGCATTGCCGAGTCGTTTTTTCGCATCGATCAGCCGGTGCTCCTTGATCTCCACGCCTTCGTCTCTCATCTCGCGCAACTCGCGAATGATCGTCTCCGCCTCTTCTTTTGCCAATTGAACGGCGATCCGCGCTTCGTCTTCCGCCCGTTCCATCAGCTTGTTTTTCTCCTCGGCAAACCGGGCGCGTTCTTCCTCGAGCTGACGGCGCAATTCCTCCGCTTCTTTTCTCGCCGCCGCTGCCGCCAGTCGGTCAGCCTCGGCGGATTTGCGGTTGCGCTCCAGAGAAGCGATCATGCTCTCCACCTGGTTGTCTTCCTCACTGATGGAGCCGCGGGCCACCTCGATGATCGCCTCGGGCAGTCCGAGACGTCTGGCGATGGCAAAAGCGTTGGAGCGTCCCGGCACGCCGACGAGCAAACGGTACGTCGGGCGCAAGGTTTGCACGTCAAATTCCACGCTGGCGTTGATGACCTCGGGCCTGTCGTACGCATACGCCTTCAGCTCGCTGTAGTGCGTAGTGGCGACCAGTCTGGCTCCAGAGTCAATCACGTGGTCGATGATCGACATGGCGAGCGCCGCCCCTTCTGTCGGGTCCGTACCCGCTCCCAGCTCGTCGAACAGCACGAGGCTTTTCGCGTCCATCTTTTCCAGAATGGAAATGATGTTTTTCATATGGCTGGAAAAGGTGGAAAGGCTTTGCTCGATAGACTGTTCATCCCCAATGTCGGCAAACACGGAAGAAAACACCGTCATCTCGCTCTCTTCTTCTGCCGGAATGTGCAGTCCCGCCATCGCCATCAGCGACAAAAGCCCGATCGTTTTAAGCGAGACGGTTTTCCCGCCCGTGTTCGGACCCGTCACGACGATCGCCTGGTACTCGCCGCCCAGCTCGACGTCGACAGGAACGACGACCTCGCGCGGGATCAGCGGATGGCGCGCTTTTTTCATGTTCAAATAGCCGCGGTCGTTCAGCTTGGGACAGACGGCTTTCATGCTCCAGGCAAGCTGGGCTTTGGCGAACATGAAGTCAAGCTCGGTCAGCGCATCGACATTCTCGACGAGCGCATCCACGGCAAAAGCGACTTGCTCGGTGAGCAGGTACAAAATCCGCTCTACCTCGCGCTCTTCCCGCAGTCGCAGTTCACGCAGCTTGTTGTTCATCGACACGATCACTTCCGGCTCGATGAACAGCGTAGCTCCGGAAGCGGACTGGTCGTGGACGATCCCGCCGAACACATGGCGGTATTCCTGCTTCACGGGAATGACAAAGCGATCGCCGCGAATCGTGACGATGTTTTCCATCAGCATTTTTTGATAAGAAGAGGAGCGCGTCATCTGGTCCAGCTTTTCCCGGATGCGCGACTCCACCTGCCTGATCTCCTGGCGCACTTGGCGCAGCTCCATGCTGGCGCTGTCCATGACGTCTCCGTTTTCGTCAATACAGCGGCGAATTTCCATTTCCAGCTCGCGCAAGCCTTCGATGCGCTCGGCTTGCTGCTTTATGAGCGGCATTTCGTGGTCCTCGCACATGTCCAGCAAAAACGTCTTCAAACGGCGCCCCGCCATGACCGTGCTGGCGATGTCCAATAGCTCCATCGGCGCGAGCATCGCATTCAGCCTGGCGCGCTGCACAGAACCGCGGATATCGCGAATGCCGCCGAGCGGAGCGCTGCCTTTCAGGCGCAGGACAGTGGCAGCCTCTTCGGTGCCCTGCTGGGCGATTTTCACTTCGTCCAGCCGCACGAAGGGGGTCAGTTCCGCTGCTTTTTCTTTTCCATATGTGCAAGATGCCTTGTCGACTAACAGGGCGATAATTTTATCGTATTCCAAAGTTTTTAATACCCGTTGTTCCACTGTATCCTCCTTATTTCCTCACCGGCGACCGTCGGACTGCGCGGATAAGTACAACGGTCTGAACCTTCAATCACTGCGATTTCCTCATTATATCATGTCAGCCGTTCCAAGGATAATTTTACACGCACCCGCTTTGGCATAGTTCGGCTCGGAAATAGCCAGAATGAAAATGAACCAATCCAAAAGGAGGAGTTTACATGACGATCATGCGTCATCTCGTCCGCTTCGTCGTCGCTTCCGTCGTCCTGATGTTCGTCGGCTTTCTGGTACCCGGGTTTTCTGTAAGCAGCTTCTGGACTGCTTTTCTTGCCGCTGTCGTAATCGCCCTCTTGGGCTGGGTCGTGGAAGCCATGTTCGGAGATCGCATTTCCCCCTACAATCGCGGAATCATCGGCTTCCTCGTCAGCGCTGTCGTGATCTACCTGACACAGTTTATCGTCTCCGGTTTCCATGTGACTGTCATCGGAGCGCTTCTGGCGTCTTTGGTAATCGGGATCATCGACCTGTTCATTCCGATCAAGACCCATATGGACATGCGCAATGGGGATGCCGGAAACCGCCAGGAAACGTAAGATCCGCTTTACGCGAAAAGAGCCAACCCGTCACATGCGGGCTGGCTCTTTTTCAGTTTGATCGGCCTTCTATTGCGGTTGTGCAGACTGGCGATGAATCATCCCAGCCAGGTAGCCTGCGCCAAAGCCATTGTCGATATTGACTACCGCGACTCCGTTAGCACACGAGTTGAGCATGGTCAACAGCGCAGAAACGCCGCCAAAGCTGGCGCCGTAGCCGACGCTCGTAGGCACCGCGATAATCGGCTTGTCGACGAGTCCAGCCAGTACGCTGGCGAGCGCCCCCTCCATGCCGGCCACACAGACGATGACGCTGGCACCCCTGATCTCCTCCAGGCGCTGGAACAGCCGATGGATTCCGGCGACCCCCACATCGACAATCACCTTGACCTCACTGCCAAAGCAGCGCGCCGTCCAGGCCGCTTCCTGCGCCACCTGCCAGTCTGACGTGCCCGCTGCCACGACCGCGACGTAGCCGTCACGCTCCGGCACGAGCGGCTCTTTTGTGGACAAAAGCAAGCGCGCCTCTGCTATGTACTGGACGTCTGGCCACCGCTTCCGGACTTTGTCTGCTTGCTGCTCGCTTGCCCTGGTGACCAAAACGAGCTTTTGATGCTCGCGCAGCCGTTCCATAATCCCGACGAGCTGACTGGCGCTTTTGCCCTCTCCGTAGACGACTTCGGGAAATCCCGTCCGCGCTGAACGCGCCAGATCGAGAGTGGCGTAGTCCAGGCGGCTGATCCCGGAAAGCTGCTCCTCGGCCTGCTCCACGCTCAACCGTCCGGAAGCGACTTGCTGCAAAATGCGTTTGACGTCATCCATGCTGCTTTTTCACTTCCGTTCCCAGCACAGCGTTCATGCTGCCCGTCTGATAGCCGAACAAATCGAGCGTCACGTAGGAAAAGCCGATCTCTTGCAGCGTCCTGTTGATCTCGACATGGCGGGCGAGCAGGCGGCTGAAATCCGCCGGGCTGACCTCAATGCGCGCAATCGTGTCGTGGTGGCGGACCCTGACCTGGTGAAAGCCAAGACTGAGCAGATAGCCTTCCGCCCGGTCGATCTGGTCGATTTTTTCCAGCGTAATCTCCGAGCCGTAGGGAATCCTGGAGGAAAGACAGGCAAAGGACGGTTTGTTCCACGTAGGCAATCCCCTCTCCTTGGACAGCGCCCTGATCTCGTCTTTGTATAGCCCGGCCTCCTGTAGCGGACTGCGCACACCGCGCTGGGCGGCGGCGGCACGGCCGGGACGGTAATCGCCGCGGTCGTCCATGTTCGCTCCGTCGCAAATGACCGCATTCCAGCTGTTTTCTTCGGCCATCCGGCCCAAATGCTCGTACAGGCCGTCTTTGCAATAAAAGCAGCGGTTCACCGGATTGGACACAAAATTCGGATTTTCCATCTCGCGAATTTCCGTTGTGACAAACCGTGCGCCAAGCTGGGCGGCAAGCCTCTTCGCCGCCTCAAACTCGCGGGTGGGAAACGTTTCCGAAGCGGCAGTCACGGCAATCGCTGCCTCGCCCAGTTCCTCAACCGCCCTCGCCAGCAAAAACGTGCTGTCAACGCCGCCTGAAAACGCCACCAGCACTGTCCCCATTTCGCGCAAGACCGCTCCCAGTTTCTCGTTTTTTTCTGCCAGCGTCCAGTCTTCGCTATCTGTAGCCAGTTGGTTGCCCACTTCCATGAGTTGCCCCTCCTTTTTGTCCAAGCTTTTGCCGCACAACGCGAAAAGAGAGGCCAGCGCCCCTCTTTTCTCCTTAATCTATCGGCTTATCATTTGCATCTTCCTGAAGGATCTTCAGCAGTTCTTCGTACTCCTGCCGCAAGCGGAAGTATTCATCCGCGATGTTTACCGCAGAGAGTACGGCAATTTTAGCGGTGTCCAGTCGATGGTTGCCGTTCGCGATTTCGTTCATCTTGTCATCAACGAAACCGGCCACCATGCGTATGTGATTGACACTTGCCTTGCCACTGAGCCGGTATTGTTGGCCGAAGATATCCACCGTCAAACGATTTTTCCCATCACCTTGCACGAGGGGTTCCTCCCTACTGCGACCTTTGCTCTACTGTATCCTTTTTAGGTTACTGAAAATGTCAGAGTTCGTCAAGCCATCTTACATCCGCAGTTCGGCACCCGTATTGTTTTTCAGCGCTTCGACAACAGCGGTTGTCACCTGCTGGATTTCTTCATCCTGCAAAGTGCGCTCCGCGTGGCGGAACACGAGAGCAAACGCCATGCTCTTCTTGTCCTGTGCAATCCGCTCGCCTGTGTACACATCGAACAAGGTCAACGACTCCAGCAGCTCGCCCGCCGCTTCGCGAATGGTCGCTTCCAACGCACCCGCAGGCACGCTGCGATCTACGACCAGCGCCAGGTCGCGCGTTACCGCCGGGAACTTAGGCAACTGGCTGTAGTGTCCAACCTCGGCAGCCGCCTCGATCAGCACAGCCACATCGAACTGGAACACGTACGTCTCAGACAGATCGTACGCTTTTTCCGTACCTGGGTGTACTTGCCCCAGATAGCCCAACCGTTTGTCGCCTGCCCATACTTCCGCTGTACGGCCTGGGTGCATGCCGGCAATGTCCGCTGCCGCTTTGTACTGGGCTGTGCGGATGCCCAGGCGCGCCAGGAGCGAATCGACAATCCCTTTGACCTGATAAAAGTCTACAGGCTGTTTCGCGCCCATCCAGTTTTGCGGCAAAAGCTGCCCTGTCAGCGCACCTGCCACGTACAGACGCTCTTCCGGAAGCTGCGTCAGCGACTCTTCGCGCGTCAAAAACACGCGGCCCAGCTCAAAAATGGCGACGTCGTGATTTTGCCGATTTTTGTTGTAGGCGACGGTTTCCAACAGACTTGGAACGAGGCTGGTGCGCAGTGTGCTGTGCTCCTCGCTCATCGGCATCAAGAGGGACACCGGGCTTACTTTTTCCTGATGCAGACCCGCAACTGCCTCCACGCGGTCCGGGTGCACCAGTGCGTAGGAAATCGCCTCGCTCAAGCCCGTGCCGATCAGATGGTGACGGATCGTGCGGCGCAGCTTTTGCTCGTGCGTCAGTTGGCCTTGCGTGGTCGAGCCAGTCGGCAGGCTGGTCGGGATGTTATCGTAGCCGTACAGACGCGCCACTTCCTCCACCAAATCTTCCGGCAGTGTAATGTCGCCGCGTCTCGTCGGCACGGTAACGGTCCAGCTTTCGCCTTCGGTTGTGAACGGAAATTGCAAACGCGTAAAAATCGGGGAAACGTCTGCGGCAGACAGGCTCGTTCCCAGATGTTGATTGATTTTGTCCAAAGTCACGGTGACAACGGCCGGCTTCGCTTCGTTTACGACTGCGGAGCGGATGCCTTTGGACACGCTGGCCCCCGACAGTTGCTGGATCAAAGCAGCGGCGCGCTCTCCCGCTTCCTGCACGCGCGCCTGATCGACGCCTTTTTCCCAACGGACGCAGCCTTCTGTGCGCATGCCGAGTGTGCGGGCGGTGCGGCGGACTGTTTTTGGCGTAAACCAGGCGGCTTCGAGAATGATTTCCTTCGTCTCGTTCGTAATCTCGGAGTTGGCTCCGCCCATCACGCCGGCGATGGCCAAGCCTTTTGCCGGGTCGGCGATCAAGAGAGTCTGCTCATCCAGTTCGCGCTCCTGGTCATCCAAAGTAACGAGCTTTTCCCCTGCGTTTGCCAGGCGGACGACAATTTTGCGGTCCTGAACCTGCGCCGCGTCAAACGCGTGCAGCGGCTGCCCGTACTCCAGCAAAACGTAGTTGGTGACGTCTACCACGTTGTTGATCGGGCGAATGCCTGCTGCCATCAGGCGATTTTTCATCCATTGCGGGGAAGACGCAATTTTGGCATTCGTGAAGTGGCGGCCGTGGTATTGGTAGCATTCGTTTTCGGCTGCGATCGTAACTTCCAGCGGGTTCTCCCCGCCGTCTTCGGTCAGCTCGATTTGCGGCAGCACCACTTCTTTGCCTAAGATAGCGGCCACCTCGTAGGCAACGCCGAGCATGCTCAGGCAATCAGAGCGGTTTGGCGTCAGGCCAAGCTCCAGCACGTAGTCGTCCAGCCCGAGGTAGGAGACTGCGTCCATACCGATTTCCGCATCCTCCGGCAATACCATGATGCCTTCCTGCTGGTCTTTTGCCAGCAGCTTGTCGTTTAGCCCCAACTCTTTTGCCGAGCAAATCATGCCCTGGGATTCCACGCCGCGCAACTTGGAGCGCTTGATGTTCAGGCCCCCGGGCAGTTTTGCGCCGATCAGCGCGACGGGTACTTTTTGCCCTTTGTCTACGTTTGGCGCTCCGCAGACGATTTGCAGGTCTTCGCCTTGCCCCGCATCGACCACGCATACGCTCAGACGGTCAGCGTCCGGGTGCTTGCTGCGTTCTTTGACATACCCGATCACTACACCGGAAACACCTGCGTTGCGCGATTCTACTGCGTCTACCTCAATCCCGCTGCGAGTCAGCTTCTCAGCCAGCTCCTGGGGCGTCGTTCCACTCAGATCGACGTATTCGGATAACCATTGATACGATACCTTCATCTTTGCCTCTCCTCTCTAGCCTCGGTTGAACTGACGCAGGAAACGAACGTCGTTTGTATAAAAATGGCGGATGTCCTCCACGCCGTATTTGAGCATCGCGATACGCTCTACCCCCATTCCGAAAGCAAAGCCGCTGACTTCCTGCGGATTGTAGCCGGCCATTTCCAGCACGCGCGGGTGCACCATGCCGGAGCCCAAAATCTCGATCCAGCCCGTTTGCTTGCACACGCGGCAGCCGTGACCGCCGCAGTTGAAGCATTGCAGGTCGACCTCTGCGCTAGGCTCGGTGAACGGGAAGAAGCTCGGACGCAGGCGAATTTGCTGGTTTTCCCCGAACATTTGGCGGGCAAACGTCAGCAGAATCCCTTTCAGATCGCTCATGCCGATGCCTTTGTCAACCACGAGGCCCTCGATCTGCGTGAACTGGTGGGAGTGGGTCGCATCGTCATCGTCGCGGCGATACACTTTTCCGGGACAGATGATCTTCACAGGCGTCTTGCCTTCTTTTTTCAGCATCGTCCGCGCCTGCACCGGAGACGTATGGGTGCGCATCAAAATTTCGTCCGTCACGTAAAACGTATCCTGCATGTCGCGCGCCGGATGGTCTTTTGGCAGGTTGAGCATTTCGAAGTTGAAGTGGTCCATCTCCACTTCTGGTCCTTCTGCCACCTCGAAGCCCAGACCGATGAAAATGTCTTCGATCTCCTCGATGATGCGGGAGAGCGGGTGCATCGTTCCGGCAGGCACCGGACGCCCTGGCAAGGTTACGTCTACCGTCTGGGACGACAGCTTCGCGTTCAGCGCCGCTTCTTCAATCGCCTGCTGCTTTCTGGAAAAAGCTGTCTCCAGCGCTTCCCGCACTTCGTTGACCAGTTGCCCGACTACCGGACGCTCTTCGGGAGACAGGCTGCCCATCCCGCGCAGCAGTTCTGTCAGCTCGCCCTTTTTCCCCAAATATTTGACGCGCAACTCCTGAAGTTGTGCAGCTTCCGTCACCTGGCTGATTTGCCCCAGCGCGGACTCCTTCATTTCTTGCAACCGAGTTTGCACTTCGTATCGCTCCTTTTTTCTGTAGATAAAAAAAGAAAAACCCGCCCCAAAAAGGGACGAGTTACTTTTTTCTCGCGGTACCACCCTTGTTAGACAGACGGCTCGCTTTCGTGACAAAGCTGTGACAATATCACTAACAGCGAACGAGACTTCTGTCTCACTTCAGCTCATTGGTAACGGGAATGACCCGGCTGCTCCTACTGCGCGAAAGCGGTTCAGAGTGCGGCTTCGGAGTGAATTCGGCAGCTATCGTGCTAAAGATGCTCGCAGTCTGTGGCACCTTCTCCCTGAAAAACAGATAGGACCTGCGTACTAGTCTCCGTCATCGCTTTGCGTTATAATCGAGATGTAGGAAAATTATAGCGCAACAAGAGAGAACTTTCAATTATACAAATGTTACATATCACTTGTTCTCCCTAGTTCGATTTTCGCGAATCCGAAAGGGGACTTTTGACATGATCGAGAAGGTTACGGCCCTTTATGATAAGACATGCGTCTGTCGGCATTGCCAAGCAACTTTTTCCACCAAACGGATCAGAACCGGCGCTCTTACCATGATTCACCGCGACAGCGACTTCTATACCACGTTCAAGGAGCAGTCGCTGAATCCGATTTTATATACCGTCAACGTCTGCCCGGTATGCGGCTTCGCCTTCACCGATCAGTTCACAAGCAAGCTCGCTCCGTGGCAAAAACAGGCCGTCGAGGAGCACATCTCCATGAAGTGGCAGCCAAAAGATTTCGGCTCCATTCGCAAGGTGCAGGAAGCGATTGTCAGCTACAAGCTGGCGATTTACGCCGCCGAGCTGACCGATCAGCCGCACTCGGTCAAAGCGGGCCTGTACTTGCGGCTCGCCTGGCTGTACCGCTACATGGACAATCTCCCGGAAGAGCTGCGCTTCATCGCGATGGCGGTCGACGAGTACGAGGAATCGTACATTCACTCCGACTATGCCCGCGGTGACAAGGAAATGTCCGAGGTCAGACTGCTGTACCTGATCGGCGAGCTGTACCGCCGTCTGGAAAAATTCGAACTGGCGATCAAATATTTCGGCAAGGCGCTCGCTTTTCGCAACCATACGATTGAGAGCGGTATCATCCGCATGGCGCAGGATCAGTGGCAACTGGCGCGCGAGGAATTTAAAGAGAAAAAAAGCGAGCAAAAGATCGGCTGATAGCGGCATGAATGCAGGTATTTCAACTTTGTTGTTGGAATGCCTTTTTGTTTTTCTTTTGCATGGCGCAGGGAGAAGCGAAAGAGGTAGCGCCGGAGAATGGTTTTCTCTGAACGGCTCTCGCCTTTTTGCCTTTTGTTTTGTGCGAGCGGGCGGCAGATCAGTTCGCGGCTGTCAGCGCTGAGCTCGCCAAGCAAGGGGAGGCGGACTTTTTAACGCCTTCGCCTACCTGGTCCACGATGCCAGCGAACTCGTTGCCGGGAATTTGCGGAAGCTTTACGGAAATGCCTTGGGGTGTCCAGCCGCTTCGGATCGCGCAATCGTAATGCTGTACCCCGGCCATTTTCACGCGGACCCTAACTTGCCCCGGACCCGCCTGCGGATCGGGAAACGTCATGACCTCCATGACCTCTGGTCCGCCTATTGAACGAAATGCTGCTGCTCTCATTGTGCAACTCTCCTATATTTTTCCGGATTGGGTAACAACGTTTAACGCAATGTTTTTAATGCGCCGCTCCAGGCAATCAGTTCGTCTAGCATGGCGTTTACTTTACCTACGTGCAGTTCGGCGGGGTTGAATGTTTGGAAATTTTCGAAATCGGCAAAGATCGAAAATGTCGGGTGCGCGCGGACGTCTGCCACGAGCAGCTCTCCCAAAATTCCGCGCAAATGCTCGGCTGCACGCGCCCCGCCCGTCGATCCGTAGCTGACGATGCCCGCAGCCTTGTTGTTCCATTCCGTGCGTGCCGAATCCAGCGCGTTTTTCAATGCTCCCGTGATGCTGTGATTGTACTCCTGGACGATGAACACGAATCCATCCAAGCTGGAAAGCTTTTTGGACCAAGCGACCAGGCCAGGCTCATTGCCTGTGCCTTCCCCGAAAAAAGGCAATTGAAACTCGGCGATATCTACAATTTCATACGTCGCATCTCCGCGGTCATCGGCAATGCCTTTCACCCAGTTTGCGACTTGCGGGCTTACCCGCCCTTGGCGCGTGCTTCCCAAAATAATGCCAATTTGCAATTGTTTCATGAAGAATCCTCCCATCATTCGATGTTTGTTCGCTTCGTGTCCTCCACCTTTTGAGCGGCTTTCCTGTTCCTTCCGCGTTGCCTATCACCATACGGCTACGGCACATAGGCATATAACAAAAACCATACTATGCTCGTGCAGAGCGCCCCAAGAACCAGGAAAGCTGGATGGAAACGGGCGCGCGAGGCAGGTGTGGGGCGAATTTTCGCTAGGCTGTTTGCTGGTGGGCGGCACCTTTCTGGACGCTCAGCCTCCCCTCTGTCCACTCTTCCACTCTGACACTGCCCAGCGAGTCACTTGGGAGACGTTGAGCCAAAGTGTGTTGTGCTCCTTGCATGCTTTATTTTACAATCACTTACATATAAACAAAAATATATCTTAAATCATACAGATCATATACTCAGATATATAGGAAAGGAGAGCATGCGCATGGAGTTGTTGCAGTTGCACTATTTTCGCACGGTAGCCCGGACGGAGCACATGACGAAGGCAGCCCAGGAGCTGTGCATCGCGCAGCCTGCGCTGAGCAAGACGATTTCGAGGCTGGAGGAAGACTTGGGAGTTCCCTTGTTCGACCGACACAGAGGGCGGATTCGTCTGAATGCGTTCGGCAAAGCTTTTCTGGACAAAGTCGAAAAGGCGCTCACCCTGCTGGAAGAAGGCAGAAAAGAAGTGTCCGAGCTGGCCGGACTTGAACAAGGGAGCATTCACCTCGCCACGTCGACGCTGGATCGGTTGACGGATGCGCTGGGCGAGTTTCTCGCGCTGTATCCGGAAGTCAGCTTTCGGATTACGCAAGCTTCGATGGAAGAAATGACGCAGTTGGTGGAGGCTGGCGAAGTCGACATGTGCTTTACAGCGCTGCCAATCAATCGGCCCGACATTAGCGCGGTGTCCCTCCTGAAAGAAGAAGTGTACCTGGCCGTTCCCCACGGACATCGGTTTGCGGGGAGGAAAAGCGTTCGCTTGAGCGAACTGGCGGAGGACCCGTTTATCGGGTACAAGGAAGGGTTTCCTTTTCAAAAAATGAACGATTTGTTTTTCCGAGAAGCCGGGATCACGCCTAACTTCGTCTGCCGGGTCGACGAGCCTGCCGCCATTGCCAGCCTCGTCCGGGCGGGGCTAGGCGTCGCGCTCGTAGGCAACTGCGGAGGCCCGGGCTCCCCGCTGAACCTGCTGCGGATTGAGTTTCCCGTGTGCCAGCGCAATTTCCAGATTGCCTGGAACGAGAAGCGGTACTTATCGCTTGCTGCGCGTAAGTTTCGCGACTTTCTCATCGGGTACTTTGCGGAAGTGGGGGAAACCGGGGAATGAGAAGCGCGGTGAGGTAGGGTGTCGGTGGTGGTGAGGTGCGGACTTTGATGCGGCGTGAGGCGGTGCGGGCTGGGAGGCGGCTCGGGCTGTGATACCGCGCAAACTGTAATGCCACGCGAGCTAAATCGCACCATCCAGAAACTACAGCACGCCCCTTTTCACCTTGCCCTGCTGATCGCCCTCCCAAAATTCACACGAAAAAAAACAGGGACACTGGACTCTTTTCCCCAGTATCCCTGCTTTGCTGTCACTGTCTTCTGTTGCGCTGCGCTTCATACACAAAAATGCCCGCCGCGACGGCGGCATTCAGCGATTCCGCTTTGCCGTACAGCGGAATGTGCACGAGCTGGTCGGCGCAGGCCAGCATCTCTTTGGACACGCCTCGGCCTTCGTTGCCGATGACGAGCGCGATCTTGCCGCAATAATTCGCCTGATCGTAGGACACGCTGTCTTGCGCCAAGGACGAGACGAGGACACGCCCGCCTTGCTGCTTCCACTCGTTTGCCGTGGCAGCGAGCTCCCGCGAAAAGACAGGCAGGCGGAACATGGCGCCCATCGTGGCCCGCACGACTTTTCCGTTGTAAATGTCGACGCTGCCCTTGCCCAGCACGACTCCATCCACACCGGCGGCCTCTGCCGTTCGCAAAATCGTGCCCAAATTGCCCGGGTCCTGGATTTCATCGAGGAACAAAAGCAGGGCATTTTCCTTGGCTGACAGCTTGTCAACCCATTCGTCCCACTGACTCGCCGTCTTCTTCACTGCCGCGACGATTCCTTGCGGCGATTTCGTTTCCGACAGCTTGGCCAAAACCGCAGCGGACGCCGCGATTACTTGCGTAGCCTGGGGATGGTTCGCCAATGCCCGCTGGCAGGCGGGATCGAGGCTGCGCTCCTGATCGTACAGGATGGTCGTCACTTCCGCCCCGCTGTTCAGCGCCTCCTCCACCAGATGCGCGCCTTCGACGAGGTAGCGTCCCTGCTCCTCCCGGCCTTTTTTATCGAGCAACTGGTGCAGTCTTTTCACCAGCGGATTTTGAACTGAAGTAATGATTTCATGTGCCATCGTTATGCCCGCTCCTCAAATGCTTTCAAGTCTTTGTTGTTTCCGATTACAACAAGAACGTCTCCGTACTGGATCACTTCATCCGGGCTTGGAGCGATGTTGAATTTGTCCCCGCTTTTGATCGCGATGACGTTGACCTCGTACTTTCTGCGGATGTCGAGCTGTCTCAAGTTTTGCCCGACCAGCTTGGACGATACGACGACCTCTGCCACGCTGTAGTCCTCCGCCAGCTCGATAAAGTCGAGGACGTTTGCGGAGATGAGATTGTGCGCCACACGCACGCCCATGTCCCGCTCCGGGAAAACGACGCGGTCGGCCCCTACTTTGTACAACACTTGTCCGTGCCGCTCATTTTGCGCTTTGGCGACGATTTTTTTCACGCCCAGCTCCTTCAGCGTCAAGACAGTGAGGATGCTCGCCTGAATGTCGACCCCGATCGCCACGACCACTACGTCGAAGTTGCGAATGCCGATTTCCTTCAAGGCGCGTTCATCTGTCGAATCAGCCGCGACAGCGTGGGTGACATACTGAATATTTTCATTGATGCGCTCTTCGTTTTCATCAATGCCCATGACTTCGTAATCCATCTCGTACAGCGTCCTGGCAACACTGGAACCAAAACGGCCCATTCCGATGATGGCAAACTGTTTTGACATGCTGATCTTCTCCTTCGATCCTATATCCAATAACTTGCATTATAGCATTAGACAGCGTAGCTTTGCACAGGCGAAACCAAAAGATGCCCGTGTCCAATGAAATCGCTTCGAGACAAAGGGGTATGAGCAATCCGGCGAAGACAAATACTAACTCATGAATTTATTCTCACAAGAGAGGTGCTGGCTAAGGTATGAACATTGCCTCGCTCAATTTGCGTCAAGCGATCATGTACAAAATGCAAGGCTCGGATTCCGGAGCGGTAGAAGAAACGATCAGCGATGCGATCGCAAGCGGCCAGGAAAAAACCTTGCCTGGTCTCGGCGTCCTGTTTGAAGTGCTGTGGCAAAACAGCGATGCTTCCTCCCGCCAGGAGATGGTCGAAACTATCGCTTCCCATCTGCCCGCTCAAGCGGAAAAGCCGATTTAATTGGAAAGCCAACCGAACACGAGCAAAAGGGAGAGACGCCACTACGTCTCTCCCTTTTTGTCTTCTGCCACCTGCTGCGAGGAGCGCGAACGAATCAACTGAAGCACAGCCAGCAAAATCGGAAAGAGCACCGTTGGCAAGTAGCTGAAATACGTCAGCTTTTGGGCGTAGGCAAAAAATTCGACGATGTTTTGCGGCCACAACGCGACGTAAAAAAGCGGGAAGAAGAAGATCAGCGCGATGATGCGCTGAAAGCGGATCCCTTTTTTCAACCACAGCCGCGTGGCGAAAATCATCGAGTAGTACATGTTGCCGAACGTCGTAAACACGGACGCCATCCAGATCGTGAGAAAAGCCGACTCTATCCGTTCCAGAAACCAGCCGGTTTGTTGCGCGGTTTTGACCATATCCAGCGTCGGCCAGATCAGATGCTGCAACTCCTCGTAGCCAAACACCACGATGCCCGCCGCAGCGGTCAGCACATACGACACGATCGTGAAGGCAAACCCGCTCCAGGCCGCCAGCGAAATCCGCGCTCCCGGCATCGCCAGCCCGAAGTAGATCATCATCAGCTCAAATCCCGTGTACATCGTAAACGTTCCAATCGCGGTGCTGGCCACTCCCTGCCATGAATCAATGTGCAGCGGCAGCAGATTGTACCAGTTCGCACTGTTGATCGTCACGTACGGGATGATGAGGATCGGCACAAACATGATCGGAAACAACAGCTCGTTGACCCTGACCAGCACCTCGAACTCGTGCATGCACAAGTACAAGACGATCAAAAGCAAAGTCAGCAAAATCACTTCAAGGGGCGTGTCCAGCAGGACAGACGTGACAATGACCTCGCCAAACCCGCGGGCGACCATCGCCGTATTCAAAAATTGAAACAGGAGGTACAAAAGCACCCACGGGATGTTGAGAATTTTTCCCAACCACGGGTGCCGATGGCCGCCAAAGACGAGCGGGCCGTACTCTACAAAGGTCAGTCCTGGATACTGCCTGCTCAAATAGATGATCGCCATAAGAGGGATAACCACAATCAACCCGCCAACGAGAGGCCCCAGCCAGCCCACTTCCTGCAGTTCCGTGCTGGCGGTACGCGGTAAGGTAAGGATTCCCACCCCGATCATCGAGCTAATCAGGATTGCGATTAGTTGCCATGTACTGATGTTGCCCCTTTGATTTCCCATCTTTATCGGCTCCTATTGCATTTCCATACCTAAACGGCGAATTTTGATCGTATAGTCAACGCCAATTGGAAAATTTTTAAAATCCTTCTTCCAGTCGTGCTTCTCCCAGTAATCCCGGTAGTGGTGCGCTCGAAGCGCCAGCCCGAGCCTCAAAATGTCGCTGTTGTACTCCTTTTGCAACTGGTGAAACAGCTTTTTCGCCCGTTCCTCCATCTCCTTTTTAATCAAGCTCTGCATTTTCTGGATGAAAACTTCCGGGGACATGTTCGTATTGGCGGTCACTTCCACGATATCTCCCTGCAGCTCGCAGGAAAACATCGCGGCAAGCGCCCCTTTGTTGTTCCTTCCTTTCAAATCCAGTCTCGTTTTGACAAAGTGAGGCCGGAATGTCACATAGCCGTTGTCCGTACCGGGCAGCGGGATGACGACATCGCCCCCGCGCTCTTCGTTTCGCAGTTGCAAAAACGACCACGACTGCACTTCGTTGAGCGTCCCTACCATTTTGTGCCCGCGAAAGACGGCCACGCCTCTCCAGCGTACCTCGGTCGCGCTCGCCTGAACGTAGTTGAGAAAAGGCTCCATCGTCTTGTTCGAGGTCTGGTTGAAGTAGTCTCCCAGCGTCTGATCGGGAATCGTGCCCATCTTCGCTCCGTTTTCGATCAGGTCCATCAGAAACACGACGGGGACTTGCGCGAGCTGCGGCTTGATTTTGAGCAAGGTGGCCGCTTCCCCCTTGACGACGATCGGCCACATCAGGCGGCGGATTTGCGGCTCCCGGCGAAAGCTGTCCATAATGTCGCCGATGCCTTTTCTCGCTACTTCTTCACTGACGGCAAGCACGCGGGTATGGCCCAAAAACAGCTTCTGGTTCAGCCGAATTTGCAGATTGTTGTTGGCATCGAGAATCGTCCGGCCCGTCACGCTCATGATCTTGACCGCATCGGCATTTCCGCCGCCGCCTTGTCCACTGCTTCCGGCGATCTTGATCGGGATCGGAATTTGCACAGTCAATCTGTACAACTCTTCTTGTCCCTCTACCATATCTACCGCAATGGCAAGTACGGAAGTGCGCTCCTCCAGCTCCCTTCTGTCCCAGCAGCCCGTCAAAAGAGAGACGCACACGCACAGAACTGCCAGCCCAAGCCATCCTTTAGCCATCTGCATTCCTCTCCTTTTGTTTTCGCCCCAGGTCCCGGATGAAAAGCATTGTCAAATAGAGAATAGGGATCCCCAAATTGAGGATGAGGCTGTAAACGCCCAAATAGGAGCTGATCCAAAACAGTTCTACGATGTTTTGCGGCCACAGCGCGATAAAGTAAAGGGGGATGAACATGACTGCCGAGAGGATTCGCTGAAAACCCATCCCTCTGTTGAACAACTGGCGCAAGCCGTAAATGAAAGCGTAGTAGGCGTTGGCCACGGTAGTAAAAACAGCCGTTACCCACACGGCCAGAAAGGCGGATTCCAGCCTTTCCAAAATCAGTCCCGGCACCTGTGTGGTCTTCACCAGCTCCAAGGTTGGCCAGGCTACGCGCTGCAGCTCCTCGTAGCCGAAGACGACGATGCCCGCCACTACGATCAAGGTGTAGACGACCAGCGTGATCGCGATGCCGTAAAAACCAGCTTTTACTTTGCTCTTGTTTTCGTGCGCGTAGGCGAAAAAAATGAGCATGATTTCGTAGCCGGAAAAAGAGTAGACCGCTTCGTAAGCTCCCTTGAGCAGCGACGGGCCGGTCGCTCGAAAAAGCGGCAGCAGATTGTTCCACTCCGCTTTTTGAAACGAGGCGAGCGCAATGAACAGCACAGGGAGCAAAACGAGCGGCAGCAACAGCTCATTGATCCGGGCCACGACATCCAGATCGTGCAACGTGAGGATGAATGCCAGCGCAAACATGGTAATAATGATGACTTCCAGCGGTGTGTCGAGCAAAACGGAAGTCACTACGACTTCGCCAAAGATGCGGGAGACAAGCCCGGTCGCAAGGTACATGAAGCCGAGATAGGCGAGAATCCAGGGGAAGCTGAGCCACTTGCCCAGCCGCGAATTTTTTTTGGCCCCCCAGACGATCGTGCTGTACTCGACGAAGGTCATTCCCGGAAAACGCTGGCTGAGCTTTGCGATCATCCAGACAGACACAAAGGCAATGACGGAACCGAATACAGGCGACATCCAGCCCGCTTCATACAAGATGGCTGAGGTGGAACGCGGCAATGTCAAAATGCCTACGCCGATCAGCGTACTGGTAATCAAGGACGTCTGCTGCCACAAGGAAAACGTTTGTTGTCGGCTGCTCACGTCCTGCCTGCTCACGGTTTTTCATCCTCTCTCATGCGGATTTCATCCTGGATGTGAAACATCGTCGGGCGAGTTCTCAACAAGTGATGGGGCGCACGGATGAACAAATCCTTCATCCCCTTCAGATTCAACGGGCTAAGCGGCGACATGTAGGGCACGCCGAACGACTTGAGCGATGACAAATGAATCAGGATGACGATCAAAAACAGCATGATTCCGTACAGGCCGAACATTCCTGCGAGCAGCATGACCGGGAAGCGCAGCATCCGAATGGCAATCGCCGCACTGTAGCTGGGCGAAGCAAAGGAACCGATGGTCGTCACCGCCACGATGATAACCATGACAGGGCTGACCAGACCCGCGGATACGGCTGCCTCCCCGACCACCAGCGCCCCGACGATCCCGATCGTAGGTCCGATCGGCCCTGGCAGCCGGACGCTCGCCTCCCGCAAAATCTCAATCGCCAGCTCCATGAACAGCGCCTCTACCAGCGAAGGAAACGGCACCGTCGATCTCCCTGCCGCCATCGCGATGACGAGCCGGGAAGGAATCATCTCAGGATGAAACGAGCTAAAGGCGATGTAGAGCGAAGGCAACAGCAGCGCAATCGTAATACTGATAATGCGGATAAATCGCAGCAACGTCGCGATGTAAAACCGCTCGTAATAATCCTCTGGACTTTGGTAAAACTGGGAAAAAACAGCCGGGGCAATCAAGGCAAAAGGCGTTCCGTCCACCAGAATGCTCACCTTGCCTTCCAGCAAGTTTGCCACGACCTTGTCCGGCCTCTCCGTATTTTGAATCTGCGGAAAGGGCGACCAGCGGCGGTCCTGAATCAGTTGCTCGATGTAGCCGCTCTCCAAAATCGAATCGACGTTGATTTTCTCCAATCTCGCCAGCATTTCTTGCACCATCGGCGGATGGGCCAGGCCATCAATGTACATGACGTAAACATCTGTCTGCGTCCGTTGGCCGATCACCATATGGCGCACTCTCAGGTTCGGGTCTTTCAGGCGAAACCGGATCAAGGCGGAATTGACGCAGAGCGTCTCGCAAAAGCCGTCCCGCGGCCCGCGCACGACAGACTCGGTCTGCGGCTCGTCGACGCTTCGGCGGTCCCAGCCCCGCGTGTTGTTCAAATACGCTTTGTTGTCGCCATTGCGCATGAGCACGGCGCTTCCTGACAAGATGTTGCGAATGACCTGTCTCAGCCCGTCCGTCGACTCCAGCTCATTGGATGCCGGGAGGTCGTCGGGAATTTTCGGATCGGACATGTACACAATGATAAACTCGCTGATGATGTTGCGCTCGACCATCCCGTCGAGAAAAACGATGGCGCAATCGGTGTCGCGCTTGTCGCGAAAGCGGCGGACGACCAGGTCGTCGCATTTTCCCAGCTCTTTCTCGATCATGATGATGTTTTCATCCACATCCAGCGAAAGCTCTATATCCGAGACACTTTCCATGCTTCGATCGGCATGATGGTGTAACGCCTTCTCCTGAAGGGTTTCCTTCCGCTTTTGCCACGCTTTCCAAAACTGGCTCAACGCTTTCCCCTCCTAGATCGTGGGCATGCGATTTCGAGTACGGATAGTGTGCCCAAGAAAGGAAATGAAAACCCATTTTATGCGAAGAAACGAAAAAGGCCCGACAGATGTCGGACCTCTCTCATATAGCTGCGCTCGACTTATTGTTTGCTTGCGGGCAAGCCTTTTACCGGCTCTCCCAGCAGCGGAGTGGAAAGAACGTAAATGCCGTGGTTGGAGAAGGCCCAGATCAGGTTGCGGTCCCACTCGACGAAAATGCTGTGCACCGGGTTGGAATGCTCGCTCTGCTCAAAACCGCTGCCGTCGTTGCGCAAATACTCGCCGGACATTTTCGGCACAAAGTAAGCGCCAATCGTCGGTTTGTTCGGGTCTTTCAGGTCAAACACTTGCACACCCGCGTTGTAGAACGCATACGGCATCACGGTCTGGCTAGGCGTGCCCGGCTGAATCGCCGCATAGCCGCTGTAGTAGACCATTCCCGTCGTCTCGACCTTGGTCACGTCGATGTTGTCGCCTCCGGTTCCGCTCACGCTCATCGGCATGTCAATGTGGGACACGGCTTTCATGTTGTTCGGGTCGCTGATGTCAACCACCAAGAAGCCGTAGCCGCCCATGGCCGCATACCCGTACTTGCCGCCTTCTTGCGCGGGTCAGTAATGTCGTACACGTTGTACATCGTCGTCTCGTAGTCGTACAAATACCGGCGGCCGTTCAGGTCAAACGTGGCCTGCCAACAAAGCTGTTGGTCTGGGTTGCCCCGGCTGCATCCACTGCCGTCAGTGGAAAAAGCGCACCTGCTGCGAGCGCAGTGGCAAGCCATGCACTGACCACCCGCTTCGTCTGTTTCTTTTTCAATGAATATTCCCCCCTGCCTGTTTTTTCGTCTTCGACAGTACCGAACAGGTTCACACTGGTAGCGTTTACATAAAGGAGTACGGCTGAGAAAATGACGATCCAGACGATGCCCGGCACGTCAGGGAACCAGTATTTCATGTAGACAGACATCGCGGACACTTCGGTGCCGACTGCGCAGACCAGGCTGAACCAATAGGCGTAGCGGACGGAGAAGCCTGCCCACGGATTGACGTAGCGCTCCGCGTGAGCGCCGAACGATCCTGTCGTCGGATGCGCGACGGTCATTTCAGCCAGGCAGCCCATCAGCAAAAGCGCGATGACCGCCCCGATCAAATAGCTGACGATCACGCTCGGCCCGGCAAAGCCAATCGCCATCCCGCTTCCCAAAAACAGCCCGGTACCGATTGCGCCCCCGATGGCAATCATGGCTAGCTGGCGGGTGGTTAACCCGCGCTGCAGCCCTTTTTCACGCTCCATGATGTCCTGAAAATGGTTTTGCTTTGACAATTGCGCACACTCCTTTGCCCAAGCGACTAGGCGACAACACCGCGCTTGTTCTCGAATTTTTCGTACCGTTTTTCTTGCATGATCGCTTTTAGCACCTGCACGCTTTCCCACACCTCGGTGTACGTGTTGTAAAAAGCAACCGGAGCGAGGCGAATGATGTTCGGAGCGCGGAAGTCAGGGATGATGCCGCTCTCCTTCAACGCCTTGCAAATCCGGACGGCTTCTTCGTGCTCCAGGCTGACGTGGCCGCCGCGGCGCTCGTCTTCCTGCGGATTGGCAATGGCAAAGCCCATGCCTGCCAACTCCACTTCGATCAAGTCCATCATGTAGCGGGTCAGCTTCAACGATTTTTCCCGCAGCTTCTCGATTGGCACTTCCTGGAACATTTCCAGCGAGCCGATTAATGGTGCGACGCTCAGCATATGCGGTGTGCCCAGTTGATAAGCGCCTGCCGTCTCGCATACATCCAGCGTGTGCTCCATATCGAACTGTTTGTCTTTTTTCGAGCTGTACCAGCCAGTCAAGCCCGGCACTCTACCAAAATGCTTGCGGTTGACATACAGGCTTCCGACGCTGCCAGGGCCGCCGTTGACGTATTTGTAGTTGCACCAGTAAGCGAAGTCGACTCCCCATTTGCTGAAGGAGTGCGGGATCGCTCCGACCGAGTGGCAGCCGTCAAAGCCGATGAGGATGCCTCTTTCGTGCGCCGCTTTGGTCAGCCGTTCGATATCGAGCAACTGTCCGCTGCGATAGAGCACGGTCGGCAAGATGACGAGCGCGACTTCCTCGGTCATGGCGGCGATGATGTCGTCCTCCTCGATCAGATGGCCATCCCGCGAAGCGATGCGAATCAGCTCTTTCTCTGGGTCCAGGCCGTGCAGCTTGATTTGGCTTTGCAAGGCGTAAATGTCTGTCGGAAAATCAAGCTCGGTCGCGATGATTTTCGTTCTTTTACCTTCCGGGTGATAAAAGGTGGCGGCGAGCTGGTGCAAGTTGACCGTGGTCGAGCCTGTGACGATTACTTCCTCGGGCTCCGCGCCGACGAGAGATGCGCTCATTTCGCCCAGTTTTTCTGGCAGGAAAAACCACGGATGCTCGCCGGTTGTCCACCCGTCAATGCCGAGCTCTTTCCACGACTGCAAAATGTCCTGCAAGCTTTTCTCCGCTCGTTTGGACATCAGTCCCAAGGAATTGCCATCCAGGTACATCGAAGGCAGCAAGTAAAACTCTTCGCGGTATTTCGCCAACTCGTCCTGGGCATCCAGTTGCTGCGCGTAGTTTTTGCTGAGTGGAATGGATGATTGAGCCATCGTAACCTCCTTGAAATTTCCGTTACAGAAAACGGGTTTGTTCTTTTGTGACTCCCCCCACGCCCCAGTGGGAAGGGGGAAGCTCTGTTACCAGCACGCGGACCTGGTCCGGCTTTACTTGCAAGCTGGCAGTGACAGCCTGGGTAATTCCCTCGATCATTTGCCTGATCTGTTCCTTGTCTCGCCCTTCCAGTATGGACACCTGTACAATCGGCATCAAAACCACCTCTGTCTTTTTCGACAGTCCGAAAAGTCGCTGCCCGTGTTGGCTGTCTATGCCTGACAGCCAAAGGAGACGCTGCCGAGGCCGTCGACAGTGACCGTAATGACATCCCCCGGCTCGAACGGAATCGCTTCCGTGATCGCGCCGGACAGGACGATCTGGCCTTTTTTCAAGCCCAGGCCGCGCTCGCCCAGCTTGTTGACAGCCCAGGCCATCGCCGCTGCGGGCGAACCGAGCACGGCCGCTCCAGAGCCTGTAGTTTGTATGACGCCATTTTTGCTCATGACCACACCAGCCAGGGCGAGATCGTATTCGTCGGGCGCTACCCATTTGCTGCCGACGAGAAAAGCCGAAGAGGAGCAATTGTCCGCCACGACGTCCGGGAGGGTGAAGCGGAAGTTTTCGTAACGGCTGTGCCCGCCAGATCGTCCCCGAGCAAAAACGCGATTTCCGGCTCGGCCTTCGGATGGATGAAGCGTCGGTAGGAAAGCGGCTCCCACTCCAGCGCGAGCATCCCGTCCGTCAAGTAGCCGTAAATCGCTTCGTGCACGCCCATCATCTGCTGCTTGGCCCGGCTGGTCAAGCCCAGCTTCAAGCCGATGCAGCGCTCGCCATCCGCTTCCATGCGCGCAATCAGTTGCTGCTGAAGCTCATAGGCCGTCGCAATGGGCAAATCGGGGCAGCGGGCTGTCAGCTTCTCCACCTCGCGCCACTCGCGGTATGCCGCAAGTAAATATTCGACCATCTCTCTCTGTACTTCCTGCGTCACTGCCATTTGTCATCCCCCCCCCCGCCCTTTGCAGCTTCGCCAGCTCAGCCGCCACATCAATAATCATGTCTTCCTGCCCGCCGACGGCTTTGCGTCTGCCGACTTCGAGCAAAATATCCCGCGGATCGACGCCGAAGCGTTTGTCCGCCCGCTCTGCATGCAACAAAAAGCTGGAGTACACTCCCGCATAGCCCATGACGAGACTGCCTTTGCGGATTTCCTGCGAATGCGGCATGATTGGACCGACGATGTCTTCGGCGACATCCATCAGTTTGTACAGGTCGATGCCGAGATCGACGCCCATGCGATCGAGCACCGCGATCAACACCTCTGTCTGCGCGTTGCCCGCTCCTGCGCCGAGACGTCCGCTTCGGTCACATGCATGGCTACCCGGACAAGTCCCGCCCCGCGCTTTTGCGCTTCTTTCAGCTCATGCACCGTGCCGATGCCCGGTATGAGCAGCACCGCGACTTTTGCTTGCCTGCACGAAGCGACCGCCGCTTCGATCAGCTCCATTTCGTCGACGAGCGAGCGACCGTACTGGATCGTCGAGCCGCCCAGACCGTCTCCGTGGCTCACCTCGATGTAAGGAACGCCTGCCTCATCCAGCCCTCGGGCGACGGCCTGCACCTGCTCGCGCGTGAACTGGTGGGCGACGACGTGGCTGCCGTCGCGCAAGCAAACTTCTGTCATTTTGATTGGTCGATCGCTATTTTGTTCCAAGGCTTACCCCTCTCCCATCCAAAAGATGACGGGCGACCTCTTCTCCCACCCGCACAGCCGCAGCCGTCATGATGTCCAAATTGCCAGCGTAGGGCGGGAAGTAGTCTCCCGCACCTTCGACCTCCAGAAATACGGTCACGCGATTTTCTTCGAACAGCGGCTCCTGCTTCAGCCGATAGCCGGGAACGTACGCTTGCACCTGCTCGACGATCTCCAAAACAGACTGGCGAATCGCCGCCTCGTCCATCTGCTTTACTTCGCACTAAACGGTGTCGCGCATTTCGTGGCCGAACCGTTCGAGCAACAGCCGGATGTTCAGCGGCTCGTAACTCAGCGAGTCGAAGTAAAAGTTTTTCGTATAGAAGCTTGGCGGCTGCTCTGTCACGCGCAGATGCGGCCAGACGTTCCAGCCTTGGTCCAGGCGCGGCATCCGCTCCCGGCCCAGCGTCTCCCACGGATGGACAAACAGCGGCACGTCCCACTTCGCGCAGCTTTCAAAAAACGGCAGGAAGGCCGGATCGTCGAGGTTTTGCCCGTTGATGTTCGTGCCGATCTCGATTCCTTTCAGCCCTAACTGATGAATGCAGCGATCCAGCTCGCGGATCGAGCGGTCCACGTCCTGCAGCGGAACCGTTCCGAGTCCGATGAACCGATCGGGATATTGGCGCACCGTGTCGGCGATGAAATCGTTTTGCAGCCGGGCCATCGCTTCCGCCGCCTCTGCAGAGGAAGTCTATTCTGGCTGCCATTCGTTCACTTCCTCGGATGCTACATGCCCGCAGTTTTTGCATGTCCGCAAATCTTCACTGCCATTGAACGCATGAATCGCTTCTTTTACTTGCTTTTCGATATCTGTCAACTGCACGCGTGTCCGATGCATCTCGTGGTCGCATTTTTCGCAGAACCAGACGAGGTCTTCCAGCTCGCCGTGATCGCGGTTGCGCTCGATGACCAGGCCGATCGTATCTGCCACGCGATGCGGGGAATGCGGGACATTCGCTGGAAAGAGAAACATTTCCCCCTCGCGCACCGTCACTACCTCCCGCTTGCCTTCGGCGTTGATGATTTCCACGTAGCAATCGCCCTTAAGCTGGTAAAAAATTTCTTCGGACGGGTCGGCGTGGAAGTCGCGGCGCTTGTTCGGGCCGCCCAGCACCATCATCATCAGCTCGGCATTTTTCAGACGACCTTGTTGTTCACTGGCGGTTTCAAACTGTCCTTGTTTTCCTCGATAAACTTCCAGATGTTGACCGGTTTGGTGATGGTGCTCATGATACGACACGCTCCTTTGGCTGGTTTGGATTGGTTTGCTGCAAAACAACGTCATCGTCGGCCGGGGGCGGCAAAAGCAGCAGCTCTCCCTGGCAAAACGGCACATTTCTTCGAACAGGCGGCAGGGGTTTGGGTATGGTTGACGAATGGTTCTGTACAGACTTCTCCCTGTGGTGTTTTCGGGTGGCCGCTTGAAAACTGCTCCAACAAGAGGGAAGTCTCTTTTTTTGCCCATCAGCCTCGATACCCAAACCGCCTGGAAAGCGCCAGTGCGGCATGCTTGACTTGCTGAATGAACGTCGTCATTTTGTCGTCGGAGAAACGGTGCTTGGGCCCGGCACAACTGATGGAGGCGATCACCTTCCCCTCGTGGTTGAAAATCGGTGCGGCTACGCATTTCAAGCCGATTTCGATCTCTTCGTCGTCAATCGCGTACCCTTGCTCGCGAATTTTTTGCAGCTCCCGCTTGATCGCCTCCGGGTCGGTCAGCGTAAAAGGGGTAAGCGCTTTCAAATCTGCTTGTTGCAAGATGCGATCGACAGTCGCCTCGTCCAAATAGGCGAACAACGCCTTCCCTCCCCCCGTACAGTACAAGGGAGCGCGCTTTCCGAGCATGGAGTACATCCGCAGAGAAGCAGGCGCCTCGACTTTTTCCACGTACACCACTTCGTCTTTGTCGAGCACGACCAGGTGAACCGTCTCTTGCAGCGTCGCCACGAGGCTCTGAATGATCGGATAGGCGAGATTGCGCAGCTCCATTCCACTGCCGACCAGATTTCCCAGCTCGAACAGGCGCAGCCCCAGCTTGTACTTTTGATCGGTCGGCTTTTGTTCCAGGTACCCCCTGTGCTCCAATGTTTTCATCAAGCCATGAACCGTGCTTTTCGACAGCTTCAGGCGATCACTGATCTCCTTGACGCTCAGCTCTGGCTCGGTGAGAGAAAACAACTCCAGGATGTCGATGGCTCGATCTACCGATTGGATAAACTTCTCGCTCATGTTCCTCCTTTTCGTTCGATATTATCGAACAATATTCGATAATGTTGACTACACTTCTTATTATAGGCTTGATTCCCGAAATGCGCAATATACAATTCAGAGTTTTCTGACAGTAATCTTTTTTGCAAGCAGCCAAACAAAAAAAGAACCTCGCGCCATCGTTGCTCACGAGATTCTTGCTTTATTGTCGGCCGATCCAGACGACCAGCGCAATTTGCAACATACAAAACAGTGGGACCAAAAACAAAAAGGAGGCGTGCCGGGTCTTGTGGCGATGAATCAGCATCCCCGCCAATGCGCCTGGCCCTCCGCCGAGAAAAGCGGCCAAAAGGAGACTGGCCTCGGGAATCCGCCAGCTTTTCTTTTTCGCCAGACGCTTGTCCGCACGCATCAAAAACCAGGCATAGCCGTTCAAAACGAGGGCGCCCGCAGCCACGACGATCGCCTCGTAGCTGAAATACCCCGCAAGGACGAGGAGCCATCCGGCCGCAAGCACCAGATTGCGATTGCGCCTGTGGATTGCCACCTGCTCATGTCTCATCGCCTACTCTCCTTTTGCCCGAAACGCCCGGTTGCTGACGATGACCTTGCGCACGATCAGCCAGGCGGCCAGCGCGACTACGATGACCAGCAAGGCGTAGAAGCCGTACTGGCGAATCATCCCGATAATCGCCTCCACGTTGTTTCCGAACACGTAGCCGAGGAAGTAAAACGCGATGGTCCAGACAAGCCCGATCGGATACGAAAGCAGCGCGTAGCGGCGATACGTCATGCCGCCCAGCGCCACCAAATACGGAACGACGTGGCGAACAACCGGGAACAGGTAGCTGATGCACAAAGCCGTCGTCCCGTATTTCTCCAAAAGACCCGTGGACCGCTCGACGGCGTGCCGCATCTTTTCGCTTTTGGACAGCCATTGCAGGATCGGCTTTCCGAAGTATTTTCCCAACAAAAAACCGATGGTCAATCCGGAGGCAACGCCCATGTACCCGGCCAAAAACGAGTAAAACGGGTCCAGAAGGCCGATCGAGGCGAGAAAGCCTCCGGTCGCCACGACCAGCTCATCCGGAATGGGCAAGCCGACGATTCCCAGCCAGAGCAGGAAAAAAATCGCGACGTAGCCGTATTGCTCTATGATTGACATCAGCAGGTTGATTTCCATGAGGCAAAATCCCCTATCTTCGCCACTGGCGGCAAAATCTTGCGCAGGCTGGCAGCGGCTCTCGTGCAGTATGTGACTCTTAGTAATTACGTACAAACACGTAAAAAGGTACTTGTCTATTTTGCAATAGATGAACCATTTTTATCAAGCGAAGAAATCACGGACAAAAACAGCCCGTCCATCAGCCAAGATGCTTGAGCGCCTCCCGCCTGCTCAGGTTCGACAGCACAGTCCTTTCCACAAAGCCACGCACTGCTTCCGGTTCTGTCTTGGCATACTCCCGCAAAGCCCAGCCGATTGCTTTTTGGATAAAAAACTCCTTGGAAGCCGCACAGGACTCAATCAAGGCGAAAAGCAGCTCCCGATCCGTCTTGGCCTTGTAAGAAAGCTGAAACAGGAGCGCCGTCCGCGCGAGCCACATATTATCGCCTTTGACCCAGTCAGTCGTGTTCGGGCGGATCAGCTCGGGGTAGCGGGAAAAAAGCGTGCCTGTTGTATGTGCGGCGAGATAGTCGACCGTATCCCACCACGACTTCGTTGTAATCCACTTGACTACAAGCGGCAGGTGCTCGGGTGTCAGTTGCTTTTTCGTCTTTGCCAACAGATCCATTGCCACGTATTGGTACTCGCGCTCAGGCAATGCCCACAAGCGCGCCACGACCTGCTCCCAGTCTTGCGGGATGCCGTGCTCGCGAAACAACTGTCTGGACAGCTCGCGGCGCAGCGGAGCCTTGATCCCCAAAAAAGGAAACTGATTTTTCATGTACCGCTCCATCGGCCCGGCGTTCTTGGCATCCGCATGGCTCGCGAGCAAGCGGATAGCCGCTGTCGTAAAGGCACACGTCATCGCGCTCCCTCCTTCCCCGTGAAAGCTCGTGCTGCTTCGCTTTCCCTGCGATCAGCCGGCAGCATGTACCTCCTGATTCACGACTGCAAAATCGTTCTTATCTTCCTTTTTATACGGATAGTACACGACCAGCGTAAAATCGCCCTCGATAACTTCCCCGGTTCTCAGCCACGTCTCAATGTCAAACGTCACCTTCGCCGTTACCGTGTGCTTGAAATAGTCTTTTTCCAGAGCGGCATGCGCGGCAAAGTCTTCGCGCAGCCGGTCGCGCTGCTCGTAGATGGCGGCGTACGTCTTTTGCATCGCCTCTTTGTCCAGGACGTCCTCCCACCACAGCTTGCGCGGACGATGCTTCTGGTTGCGCAAGTAATCGAACTTCATCAAGCTCTGCACATGCCGAAGCCCCTCCACGTTCTCGTGCTGCAAAAAAGCTTGCAGTCGCAAAAACAAATCTTCAAGCTGATGGCCGATGCGGCTCCAGCCCTGCTGCTCCCAATAGTCGCCAAACGTCTGGAAGAAGTCAAACGGCGTCTCGAACTGATTCGCCAACAGCCACTCCAGCGTGAGGTCCATCCGGTGTGCGTTCCAGTATTTTTCCAGGACGTCTTCCACCCGCTTGATCTTTTGCATGTCCGCAAACGAGAGGACGTTGTTGCCCAAAATCTCGTACGGCGCTTCATCCATGAACACGTAGCCGTGGTTGGCGGCACGCGCTCGCACTCCGGTCCCGCGCAGCATTTTCAAAAAGCCGAGCTGCAACTCCTCCGGGCGCAGGGCGAACACATCGTTGAACGTCTTGCGGAACGACTGGTAGTCTTCCTCCGGCAAGCCTGCGATCAAGTCCAGGTGCTGGTCGATTTTGCCCGACTCCTTGATCTGCGTCACGGTTCTGGCCAGACGGTCGAAGCGTTGAATCCGCTGTACGAGGCGGTTTGTCTCGTCGTTGGTGGATTGGACGCCGATTTCGAAGCGGAAAATGCCCGGCGGTGCGTTTTCAGTCAAAAAGTCGAGCACGTCCGCCCGCAAAATATCGGCCGTAATCTCAAATTGAAACACCGTTCCATTGTGGTTGTCGATGAGGAACTGGAAAATCTCCATTGCATACTTTTTATTGATGTTAAACGTGCGGTCCACGAATTTAATCGTCTTCACACCGTGGCGAATCAGCCGCAGCAAGTCTTCCTTGACCCGCTCCAGGCTGAAGTAGCGCACCCCGTCTTCAATGGAAGACAGACAGTACTGGCATTTGAACGGACACCCCCGGGATGCCTCGAAATAGACGACGCGGTTGTTCAGCTCGTCGAGATGATCCGCATAGGGCGACGGAATCGTATCCATCTCTTCAATCTGGGCTCTCGGTGCCGAAAAACGAACGTACTCGTCGTCGCGATAGGCGATTCCCGCTACATCCCGCAGGCGAGGAGGCTTGCCCTCGGCTTTCGCCTCCTGATAGGCTTGCAGCAGCTCCAAAAAAGTCTGCTCCCCTTCTCCGATGGCGATCACGTCAATCTCCGGATGCTTTTTCATCCACTCGTCCGCGTCGTAGGTCACTTCCGGCCCGCCGAGAATGACAGCGACGTCGGGGCATACTTTTTTCAGATTGCGGATCACATCGAGCGTCTCGCGAATGTTCCAGATATAACAGGAAAAAGCGACGATATCGGGCTGTCGCTTGTAGATGTCTGCGACGATGTTGAGCGTCACATCGTTAATCGTGTACTCCACCAGCTCGATGCCCGGAAAAGCTTTCTGGGCGTAGCTGCGCAAATAGCGCAAGGCCAGCGAGGAGTGGATGAACTTGGCATTTAAGGTCGATAGTACAATCTTCATGGATGGGTCTACTCTCCTTGCACAAAATCCGGCGACGAAAAAAACCATCAGGCAAACGATGGTCTGGCGTCCAACCGGGCGATTCCTTTCGTAACAGTACCATACGAGGCCAGAGCACGGCAAATCCGGCCCGGCCCCGCTCAGCGATTCAGTTCGCGCACGACATGCCCCAGCTCAGGCACAATCAGCCGATTCATCGCGAGCTTGACCGCCCCAGTCGAGCCAGGCGTGGAAAAGATCATTTTTCCCCCTCTGGTGCCCGCCACAGCGCGGCTGAGCATGGCCGCCGAACCGATGTCCTCCGTATAGCTCAGCATCCGAAACAGCTCGCCGAAGCCGGGCATTTCCTTTTCCAGCAAACCGGAGACGGCTTCGAACGTGTTGTCTCGCGGCGAGATGCCTGTCCCGCCGTTGAGCAGGATGACTTGCACCTCGGGATGCGCGATTCCCGCTTCAATCGCGGCAGTCACCTCGGCAGGCTCGTCCTTGACGATCTGGTAGAGGGCGACGTGATGCCCTGCCTCGGTTAATAGTTGCCTCATTAATTGTCCGCTCTTGTCCGTCTCTTCGGTTCGCGTATCGGAAACGGTAATGACCATGCACGTCACCTGTTTTGGTGACAGCGCCTTGTGCTCCTGTGTGCTCATATCGTGATCTCCCTCATTTTCTGCTGGCTTGTTTCTCTTATTCTACCATTTTCTCTCGGCACGGGTCTTGCCAACCGTCCTTTTGCAACGATTTCTTCACTTCTTCTACCCTAGAAGACGCTGTTTTCGATATAATGCTGGTGACAGTTATTTTTGACAGACAAGGAGGCGTACCCGGATGGCAGAACGCCCATTTTTTTCGTTTCATTTTCACAAGCAATCCCATACGCCGATTTATGTGCAGCTAGCCGACCAACTGAAAACGGCTATTCTGCGCGGGGCCTTTCTTGTAGACGGACAACAATTGATCTCGCTGCGGGACATGAAAACCGTCAGCGGCTGCTCGCTGGAAACCGTGAAAAAGGCGTACGACCATCTCGCGCTGGAAGGCTGGCTGGAAGCCGTGCACGGCAAAGGCTACTACCTGACGACGCTCGCAAAGGAAGCTCGTCTGGAAAGCCGCTTGCCGTTGACCGACATCCCGATTGCCTCGCTGGCTGACTCCTCGCCCCGCCCTGGCGAAGAGCTGGTCAAGCGGCTGCGCGGCGCTTTTTACGACAGTTTGACCGTGCTGGACGAGCCTTCCGCGCAAAAGAAAATCAGACGGACACAGGCGGCCAAAGTATTCGCCGATCACCTGAAGAGACGCGGCTTGCCGCACTCGCCCGAGCGCGTGCTGCTGTTCAACCGCAGCACCAGCGGCTTCGCCTTTCTCGCGCAGCGTGTCATGAATCCGCGCGATGTCGTCTACGTAGAGGAATACAGCTACCCGGTCTTTTTGCGCCTGCTCAGCCAGTGCGGGATCACCGTCCGCCCGATCCGCCTGGACGAAGAAGGAGTCAGCATCGAAGCGCTCGATGCCGAACAGGAGCACTACCCGGCCAACTGGCTGTTAATCAACCCGCACTACCACTTCCCGACAGGCATCAGCTACTCGTTGAAGCGCAAGGAAGAGTTGCTCGCCTGGGCTGAACGGCACAGCGTGCGCATCGTGGAAAACGACCACTACGGCGACCTCTGGTTCGAGGAGCCGAGCAAGCCGATCTACGAGATGGCTTTTCAGCAAAAAAGCCCTGTCGAGGTGTACTACCTGCACTCTCTGTCGAAAACATTGGCGCGCGA
Source organism: Brevibacillus sp. NSP2.1 (assembly GCF_000470975.2). Classification (NCBI taxonomy): domain Bacteria; kingdom Bacillati; phylum Bacillota; class Bacilli; order Caryophanales; family Paenibacillaceae; genus Brevibacillus; species Brevibacillus sp. NSP2.1. The sequence goes on from NZ_CP048274.1 coordinate 4,067,549, forward strand.
CCTGCAGCTAGGAGTCCTGATGCTGCCTGCCGATTTTAGCGAAGAGGAACTGGAACGCTACAGGCAGATCGTGTCCATGACCGGAGCAGAGCCGTCCTTGCTCGTCGTCGAGGCAGCGGTCCGGCTGCTCGACGATCCGTGGTTTTCCGAGGTGTATTTGGCGGACCGCCGCGCACTGTTCCAATCCCGCTTTTTGCGGCTGTGGAAGGAAAAGAACCACGCTCTCCCGGCCCACGCGCGCATGTACCCGATCACGGGCGGGCTCAACACGTGGATCGAGTGGGGCACGCCGACCGCAAACGCGACCGAGCTGGAAGAAAGAGTCGTCGCCATCCTGCGCGAAGAAGGTCTGGAGCTGACCTGCGGCCATGCGTTCCGCGTAGCCGACGAGCCTGCTGACACGAAGCGCCGCCCGGCTGTGCGCTTCCCGCTCGCTCCGATGGAGGAACGGGAGCTGAAGCATTGGCTGCATCGCTTGGGAGCTGCGCTGCTGCGGTAATATTATCGGGGGCCAGACAACGATACGCCCGTATGCCGGCGAGAGCAGAGGGCGTATTTTCGCTCGCCAAAATGGCTCAATCACCATCGGCTGAACGCGCAAAAACCCTGCCGCTGTCCATCTGGACGCCGTGGCAGGGTTCTTTTTTGCTTTTTTTACTTAGGCTGCCATTGTTGGGACAGCTCGTCGCGCACGAGTTGGCCCATTGCTACTGTGCCAATCGCCTTGCTCGGATCTGCCGCGATATCGCCTGTGCGGTGTCCCGCTTCGAGGACGGACCAGACGGCGTTTTCTACTGCCGCCGCAGCCTCATCCATGCCGAGCGAGAGGCGGAGCATCATCGCGACAGAGAGGATCGTTGCCAGCGGATTGGCAATGCCTTTTCCGGCGATGTCAGGAGCGGAGCCGTGCACCGGTTCGTACAGCCCGAAGCTTCCCGCTGCCAGACTTGCCGAGGCCAGCATGCCGATCGAGCCTGTCAGCATCGCGGCCTGGTCGCTCAAAATGTCGCCGAACATGTTTTCCGTCACGATGACGTCAAACTGCTTCGGAGCGCGCACGAGTTGCATCGCGCACGAGTCGACCAGTTGGTGGGACAGCTCGACATCCGGGTAGTCGGCCGCTACCCGCTCTGCTACCTTGCGCCAGAGGCGGGAGCTTTCCAGCACGTTCGCCTTGTCGACAGACACGAGACGCTTTTGGCGTTTGCGAGCGATCTCAAAGCCTACACGGATAATCCGCTCGACTTCCGCTTCGGTGTAAATGCATTGGTCTTCGGCTACTTCGCCGTTCGGACCGTCGTAGCGCTTTTTCTCCCCGAAGTAAATGCCTCCGGTCAGCTCGCGCACCACGATCAAATCTACGCCGGACACCACTTCCGGCTTGAGCGTAGAAGCTTCGACGAGCGATCTGTGCATCGTCGCCGGGCGAATGTTGGCAAACAGCCCAAGCTCCTTGCGAATCCCCAAAAGTCCTGTCTCCGGGCGAAGGTGCCCCGGATTTTGATCCCACTTCGGGCCGCCTACTGCACCGAGCAGCACCGCATCGGCCTGCTTCGCCAGCTTGACGGTCGCTTCCGGCAGCGGAGTTCCGTCGGTGTCGATGGCGATTCCGCCGATCCGGCCTTCCTCGCACGTAAATGTGACGCCTTCGCGCTCTCCTACAAGCTGAAGGACTTTGACTGCTTCCTGCATGATCTCTGGTCCGATACCGTCACCAGGAAGAACGGCGATGCGATAATTTTTCTTCATCGTTTATCCCGCTTTTCTTTTCTGTAATGGTTTTTCGTTCCTTGCTGGTTTCTTTTTTCCTATCCAATCCGTTTTGTTCTAGTTTGCAGCGACTGGCACGGATTCCCCGCGGCGCTCCAAAATTTTGTTGATCGCGCGCACATAGGCGATCGCGCTCGCTTCCAGCACGTCTGTGCTGACTCCGCGGCCAGTGACGGTCAGCTCGCCTTGCTGGAGGCGGACGAACACTTCGCCGAGCGCGTCCTGTCCGTGCGTGACCGAGAGAATTTTGTAGTCGATCAAGGTGACTTCTTCGCCTGTGGCGCGGTCAATCGCCTTGTAGATCGCATCGACGGAGCCGTTGCCAATCGCCGCTTCCTCGACGACCGAGTCGTCAGCCCGCTTCAGGCGGACGCTTGCCGTCGGCACGGAAATGTTGCCGTAGGCGAGCTGCACCGATTCGAGCTGGAACGCTTCGGCACCGCGAACCATTTTTGTATCGATCAGGGCAAGAATGTCGTCGTCCGTAATTTCTTTTTTCTTGTCGCACAATGCCTTGAAGGCGGCAAAGGCGGCATTGACTTCCTCTTGGTCGAGGTGGTAGCCCAGTTCCACCAGCTTTTCCTTGAACGCATGGCGGCCAGAGTGCTTGCCGAGCACCAGTTTGTTCGACTTGAAGCCGACCGACTCCGGACGAATGATTTCGTAGGTGGTGACTTCCTTCAAGACGCCGTCCTGGTGAATGCCGGACTCGTGGGCAAAAGCGTTCGCGCCTACGACGGCTTTGTTGCCCGGCACGATCATTCCTGTCAAACGGCTTACGAGCTGGCTGGTCCGCGCGATTTCCTTCAGATGAAGCTTGGTTGTCGCCTGGTAATAGTCCTTGCGTGTCTCCAGTGCGAGCGCCACTTCTTCCAGCGCCGCGTTGCCTGCGCGTTCGCCGATCCCGTTGATCGTACCTTCTACCTGTGTAGCTCCGCCTTCCACGGCAGCCAAGCTGTTTGCGACAGCCATGCCCAGGTCATCGTGGCAATGACAGCTCAGGCGGATTCCTTCTGTCTCTGGCACGCGCTTTTTCAGTTCGCGGAAAATGTTGCCGTACTGGTACGGCGTCATGTAGCCGACGGTGTCCGGAATGTTCACGGTTGTCGCGCCTGCCTTGATGACCGCTTCCACTACCTCGGCCAAAAAGTCGATCTCTGTCCGCGCCGCATCCTCTGCGGAAAACTGTACTTCTGTGAAGTATTTTTTCGCATAGGTGACCGCCTCCACCGCACGAGCAAGGACCTGCTCCTTGCTCATGTTCAGTTTGTACTGGCGATGGATCGGAGACGTTGCAAGAAAGACGTGGAGGGATGCGTTTTGCGCGTTGCGCAGCGCTTCGTACGCCTTATCCATGTCGTCTTTGACGGCACGTGCGAGACTTACGACGGTGGAGTTTTTCACCCGCTTCGCCACTTCGGCCACAGACTTTTGGTCGCCTGGGGAAGCAGCCGCAAAGCCAGCCTCAATTCTGTTTACGCCCAGCTTTTCCAGTTGAAGGGCGATCTCCACCTTTTCGTTCGTGCTGATGTTGACGCCCGGAGACTGCTCCCCATCGCGTAATGTCGTATCAAAAATCTCAATGGTCCGCATGAACTTTTCACCTCCACTTTTTTTCCTACATTATATATGTCTCTCTATACGGGTCCTTATTGCCCGATTTTCGCTTCTTCTTTTTTCGTTTCTTTGTTCAGCCAGGACATCATGCCGCGCAGTTGTTGTCCGACTACCTCGATGCCGTGCTCTGCTTCCAGACGGCGGCGGGAAGTGAAGCCAGGACGGTTTGCCTGGTTTTCCAGGATCCAGTTGCGAGCGAATGTACCGTCTTGGATTTCAGCCAGCACTTTTTTCATTTCTTTGCGCGTTTCTTCTGTGATGATGCGGCGGCCTGTGCTGTAGTCACCGTACTCAGCCGTGTCACTGATGGAGTAGCGCATGCGAGCCAGACCGCCTTCGTACATCAGGTCGACGATCAGCTTCAGCTCGTGCAGGCACTCGAAGTAGGCGATCTCTGGCGCGTATCCTGCTTCTACCAGCGTATCGAAGCCTGCTTTTACCAGCTCGCTTGCTCCGCCACACAATACTGCTTGCTCCCCGAACAGGTCTGTTTCTGTCTCTTCGCGGAAAGTCGTTTCGATCACGCCTGCTTTTGTGCAGCCGATTCCGCTGGAGTATGCGAGTGCGAGGTCTTTTGCATTGCCAGTCGCATCCTGGTAGATCGCGATCAGGCCAGGTACGCCAAAGCCTTCTTGGTACACGCGGCGCACGAGGTGACCCGGGCTTTTTGGCGCAGACATGATAACGTCTACGTCAGCAGGCGGCACGATTTGCGCGTAGTGGATGTTGAAGCCGTGGGAGAAGCAGAGTGCTGCGCCGGATTTCAGGTTTGGCGCGATCTCGTCGCGGTACACTTGCGCCTGGCGCTCGTCTGGCATGAGGATTTGCACCACGTCAGCGCGTTTGGTTGCTTCGGCCACTGTCAACACTTCGAAGCCGTCTTTTGCCGCAACGTCCCAAGACTTCCCTGGGCGCAGACCTACTACTACTTTATAGCCGCTGTCGCGCAGGTTTTGCGCTTGCGCATGGCCCTGGCTGCCGTAGCCGATGATGGCGATTGTTTTGCCGCGCAGTACCTCTTTGTTTACGTCTGCTTCATAATACATTTTTACCATTTGTGTAGCCTCCCTAAAATTATGTTTAGTTTGAATTTCTATTCTGAATTTTGCAATTTAAACCGTTGCTGCGGCTGTTGCTGGAACAATACTGCGCGCCATCGCTACTGATCCTGTTCTCGTCAGTTCGAGCACCCCGTAGCTTTGCAAAAGCACAAGCAGCGCGTCGATTTTTTCGGTGTCACCCGTTACTTGCACGATCAGCGAGGTAGGTCCCACATCGACGATCGCGGCGCGGAACGGCTCGACAATCCCGTTCAACTCGGCCAACTGGCTCGGTGATGCGCTCACCTTGATAAGCGCCAGCTCCCGGGAAACGTACGGGTTTTCGCTGAGGTTCGTCACCGAGATGACGTCGATCAGCTTTTGCAATTGCTTCATCAGTTGTTGAATCTGGCGGTCATCCGCTCCGGTGGTAATAATCATCCGGGACAGCCCTTGCTCCTCTGTTCCTCCCACCGTGATGCTGTCGATGTTGAAGCCGCGTTGCCCGAACAAGGTCGCGACTCGGGTCAATACGCCGGGGTGATCGTTGACGAGTACGGCGATCGTATGTGTTTGCATCCTAGTCGTCCCCCAATTCCATCTGATCTAATGTGTCGCCCGACGCTACCATCGGATACACGTTTTCTTCCTGCGCGACGCGGAAGTCCACGACGACTGGCCCATCATGGCGCAGCGCTTCGGCCCAAACGGCTTCTGCCTCTTGCGGAGTGGTGGCCCGCAAGCCTTTGACGCCGTACGCTTCCGCCAGCTTGACGAAATCCGGGCTGCACGTCAGGTCGATCTGGCTGTAGCGATTGTCGTAGAACAGCTCCTGCCATTGGCGAACCATCCCCAGGCACTGGTTGTTCACAATCGCGACCTTCACCGGAATGTTGTACTGGGAGACGATCGCCAGCTCCTGGTTGGTCATCTGGAAGCCGCCGTCGCCCACTACGGCGATTACCGTGCGATCCGGGTGCGCGATCTGTGCGCCAATCGCTGCCGGGAAGCCAAAGCCCATCGTGCCGAGGCCGCCGGAAGAGATAAAGGAGCGCGGGTGCTTGAACTTGTAGTATTGTGCTGTCCACATCTGGTGCTGTCCAACGTCTGTCGTGACGATCGCTTCCCCATCTGTGGAGCTGTACAGAAGCTCAATGACCGCTTGCGGCTTCAGTACGTCGCCGTCTTTTTTGTACTTGTACGGATACTGTGCCTGCCATTCCCTCAACTGGCTGATCCACGCCTCGGAATCGCATTTGCGGGCAACCGGAATCGCTTTGGCCAGGGTGCTTTTCACATCGCCTGCCACAGTGACGGCTGTCTCGACGTTTTTCCCCAGCTCGGCAGGGTCGATGTCGACGTGGACGATGCGGGCTTTCGGAGCAAACTCCTTGGTGCGTCCCATCGTGATCCGGTCATCGAAGCGAGCGCCGAGGCCGATGACACAGTCCGCATTGAGCAGCGCCTGGTTGGCTGTGTAGCTTCCGTGCATGCCCGGCATGGCGAGCGCCAATTCGTGCGTGCCCGGGAAACCGCCCAGCCCCATGAACGTGTTGATAACCGGGATGCGCGTCTTCTCCGCAAAAGCGAGCAGCTCTGCTTCGGCTTTTGCGGCGATGATGCCGCCGCCTGCCAAAATGACCGGGCGCTTCGCTTCGCCAATCGCGTCAACAAATGTCTGCACCTCTTCGTCTGTCGGCACGAGCGTGTCGCGGTAGCCGCGAATCTCGACCTTGTCGGGATAAGTGAACGGCGCCTTCGCGTTGGCCACATCTTTTGGAATGTCGATGAGGACCGGGCCCGGACGACCTGTAGAAGCGATGTGGAACGCTTCCTTCACGATGCGCGGAAGCTCGCGGACATCGCGGACGAAGTAGCTGTGCTTCGTAATCGGGATGGTGATTCCGGTAATGTTCGCTTCCTGGAACGCGTCGGTTCCGATCAGCGACTGGGCTACGTTTCCGGTGATGCACACCAGCGGAACCGAGTCCATCTGGGCTGTCGCAATTCCGGTTACGAGGTTGGTCGCCCCCGGACCGGAAGTGGCGATGCATACGCCCGGTTTGCCAGTAGCGCGGGCGTATCCGTCTGCTGCGTGGATCGCGCCCTGCTCATGGCGAGTCAGGATGTGCTTGAAGTAGCTCCCGTACAAGGAATCGTAGATCGGGAGCACCGCTCCGCCTGGGTAGCCGAAAATGTATTCGACTTCCTCCAGGATCAGACAGCGCAGAAGCGTTTCTGCTCCTGTCACTTCCTCCCCGAACTGAATCGGTGGAATGCCGTTCTTTTTCTGCAATTCGGCCATTTCAACACTCATTTTCCTCTCCTCCTCCCACTTCTTAAAGCAGCTATAAAAAATACCTATGGACACATAGAAAAACCCTTTCGCCCCGACACGGTTCGGTTTCCATGTCTTTTGGGGCGAAAGGGTTCGCGGTACCACCCAACTTTATCGGCGCCTCGCGGTCAGCCGATCTCAGCCAGTCACAGCAAATGCGGACTGTAACACGCTAACGGGTGTCAATCGGTTTTCCCTACTTTTTGCACGAGGCAAATTTCAGCAAAACAGCTCAGAGGTGAGCAATGCAGCGTACCCTATGCCCGTTCTCAGCAACCAGGGCTCTCTGTAAAAGGGGAGACGCGCACCATCCTCGTCATAGCCTGCTATTATAACAATATTTCTAATATTGTTGTTGTCAGAAAATAAAGTGTTACGTCTGATTATAGCTAGGCACTTTGGGGGTGTCAACGAAAACAAAAAGATTTTACTATACTTTCGTCCGAACGAATGCTCAGTAGAAAATGCCGGAACGGCGCGGTTTTTGCGTGAAAGCGGATACATTTTCTTTCGGCTTGTCCCCTTTCTCGGGCAAGGAAACGGACCGGCAATGCCCGCCCTTCCCTTTTGTTCGTAAACTTGTTTTACAGATTGTCGCGAAGTCCCTCGATCAAAATTTGCGCCACCTCGGGACGGGTAAATTCCGGCGGCGGGGTCTGGCCGCTGCGCAAAAGCGCGCGCACTTTTGTCCCGGACAGCGTCAGATGCTCGCTTGCAGCGTGTGGGCACGTCTTGGCCGTCGCCATTCCTTGGCAGGCTGTGCAATAAAAGCTGTGCTCATAAAACAGCAACTGGATGCCCAGCTCCTCTGGCGCAAATGCAGAGAAGATGTGCTGCGCGTCGTACGTCCCGTAGTAATCGCCCACGCCCGCGTGATCGCGGCCTACGATGAAGTGCGTGCAGCCGTAGTTTTTGCGGACGAGCGCGTGGAATACCGCTTCTCTCGGACCTGCGTAGCGCATCGCCGCCGGGAAGGCCGCGAGCAGCACGCGCTCTTTCGGGTAGTAGTTTTCCAGCAGGGCGAGGTAGCTTTTCATCCGCACTTGCGCGGGGATGTCATCTGACTTGGTTTCCCCCATCAGCGGGTTGAGAAAAAGCCCGTCGACGATTTCCATTGCCGCCTTTTGGATATATTCGTGCGCCCGGTGGACGGGATTGCGCGTCTGGAAGCCGACGACGCTCTTCCAGCCGTTTTGGGAAAAAAGCTCTCTCGTCTCGCGCGGCGTCAAATAATATTCGGCAAACCGCTCGGGCTGCGGCCGCTTGAGCACATGCACCGGACCGCCCACGTACAGCCCCGGTTTTTCCATCAGCTTTTTCACTCCCGGATGCGCCCGGTCCGCTGTCCGAAACACTTGTCTTGCCTCCCGGGCTTTATCGGGCTGGTAGAGGCTTTGCACCTGGAGTATGGCGTAGTCTTCGCCATCTTCGCCGCGCAGCCATACCGCATCCCCCGGCTCGATGTCCGCGTGCTCGGCCGCATCGACTGCCAGCGTCACGGGCAGCGGCCAAACCGTCCCGTCTGCGAGCCGCATCCGCTCCACGACGGAATGGTAGTCGTCCTCGCAAAGAAAGCCTGTCAGCGGGGAAAAGGCGCCAATGGCGAGGCAGTCTATGTCAGACAACGTCCATTGATCGACCACGATTGCTTTTTTGCCAGCGGCTCTGGTTATCGCTTCCGGCTGACTTTCCAGCCGTTCAATCAGCGTCCCACCGTGTGGCGAGATCGTATGCATAGCGTGTCCTCCCTTTTGTTCCCTTACTTGTGCAGGCCGCATTCGGTCTTGTCAAAGCCGGCCCAGCGGCCCGCGCGCGGGTCCTGCCCTGACTGGACAGGCCGGGTGCAAACACTGCAGCCAATACTTGGATAATTGCGGTCATGCAAAGGGTTGTAGGGGACATCGTTCGCGTGTATATATGCCCACACCTGGTCCATCGTCCAGTCCGCGAGCGGGTTGAACTTCACCAGCTTGAATTTATCGTCCCATTCCACTTTTTTCGCATTGGCGCGGGTAGGCGCCTGATCGCGGCGAATGCCGGTAATCCAGGCGTCGTAGCCGGACAGCACCCGTGTCAAAGGCTCTACTTTGCGGATTTGGCAGCACAGATTCGGGTCTGTCTCCCACAATTTGTCTCCGTGGCTCTTCTCCTGCTCAGCCAGAGTCATCTGGGGCAGCACCTGGATAAATTTCGTCTGGTACCGCTCCTCCAGCTTGTCGCGCGTCTCGTACGTCTCGGGAAAATGTTTGTTCGTATCGAGATAAAAAACAGGTATCGTCGGGGCCAGTTTGTGCAGCATGTCGATCAGCACGACATCCTCGGCACCGAAGCTTGAGGCGAGGACGAGGTTGCCTGCGAAGTGTTCCACCGCCAGAACAAGCACATCCTGCGGGGATTTGGCTTCCATCCGGTACGCCCACACTTGCAGCTCTTCGTCCGCCATCCTCTGGCGATTGCTCATCAGCGAAACTCCTTTCCTGCTAGGATTCCCCCACCATCATATGTCGGGAGGCAGGAAGTGGCGATTCGTCCTGCTGACAAAACTGCCGCGACGGCACCGAAAGAAACGAAAAGAGCGACCAGACCTGTAGCCCGATCGCTCCTCGCGGATTGCTCCCTCTTATTTTTTGTCAGAGTCACTGTTTGCTGCCGGGAAAATAAACGAACTGCCTGTCGGAATCGTGTTGAGATTCGCCTGGTCTACATTTTGTGTCGCCGGTGCTCCTGTGATGAAGACGACGGGTGCTACGTAGGCATCATCCTTTTCTTTGGCGAACGCTCCCGGAACGAACAGCGCCGAACAGACCACCGCAGTTGCACCCATCATTACCATCCACTTTTGTTTTTTCATCTCTACTCTCTCCTATCCAATGTTTTCCTTTGACGCTTTTTATTGTACGGCAGGGAGCCATCCTCTCGACACGGACGGGAGATTGTTTTTTGCTCCAACCTGAGACGGAGCCGCCTCTACGCCCGTTGTCCATTTTCTTAAAAAAACGATGGCGTTTCGTTGCTGCCCTTGCGCTTTTCGGATGTTCATTCATAGGGGAGAGCCTCTCCGACAAGCAAAAAAAGCCGACCTTCCCCACCAGGAAAGATCGGCTTTGCTTTTTGCGTATGTGCTTACGCGTTCAGTTTGCCTTTTGCAACTGCTGCCAGTTCGTTGAACGCAGCTTTGTCGTTCACAGCCAGGTCAGCCAGCATTTTGCGGTTCACTTCGATGCCAGCCACTTTCAGGCCGTGCATCAGACGGCTGTAGGACAGACCGTTCAGGCGAGCTTGCGCGTTGATACGGGTGATCCACAGTTTGCGGAAGTCGCGTTTCTTTTGACGACGGTCGCGGTATGCATAAAGCAGGGATTTCATTACTTGCGCATTAGCGGATTTAAACAGGCGATGTTTGGAACCGAAGTATCCTTTCGCCAGCTTCAGGATTTTCTTATGACGACGGCGTGTAACAATGCCACCTTTTACTCTTGGCATACTAAACTCCTCCTGGTCTTTCCAGCATGGCGGCCTACTGCTAGGCGCTTAGGGAGCTCATGCTGCGTAATGTGTGTAATGATGCGAAAACTTACAGGTAAGTGAGCATTTGCTCCATGCGTTTTTGATCGCCTTTGGAAACGAGTGCAGCTTTGCGCAGGTGGCGCTTTTGCTTAGTCGTTTTGTTGGCGAACATGTGGTTACCAAATGCGCGGTCGCGCTTCAATTGGCCGCTTCCAGTCTTTTTGAAACGTTTTGCAGCAGCCTTGTTGGTTTTCATTTTAGGCATCTGAAAAGTCCTCCTGTCTAAACTACTATCTTACTTTTCCGCTTTCGGAGCCAGAATCATAATCATGCTGCGGCCCTCGATCTTCGGTTTACGCTCAGGCGTAGCGAGATCTTCACACTGAGCAGCTACACGCTCCATAACGCCAAGCCCGATTTCGGAGTGGGTGATTTCACGTCCACGGAAACGGATCGTACACTTCACCTTGTGGTGATCCTCCAAGAACTTGCGGACGTTGCGAAGCTTGGTTTGAAAATCGTGTTCTTCGATGTTAGAAGAAAAACGCACTTCTTTCAGCTCGATGATCTTCTGGTTTTTCCGTGCTTCTTTCTCCTTTTTCGCCTGCTCGTACTTGAACTTTCCGTAGTCCATGATACGGCATACAGGCGGTTTGGCTGTCGGAGCAACGTTTACCAGATCCAGTTCGGCTTCCTGGGCAATGCGCAACGCTTCCCTGAAGGGTACGACTCCCAATTGGCTCCCGTCAGCGCCGATCAAACGGACTTCACGGGCACGGATCGCTTCGTTGATTAACATTTGATCCTTGCTAATACTTGCCACCTCCGTCAATTTCGAGAAGGAACAAAAATGTGCGAACGCATCTGCGCCCGCACATATCTCACCTAAGCAATTTCATCAGATCCAAGGATCTTTGCATAAGAGTTACCTGTCAACAGTCGTGTCGGACGTCGACCCAGGTGAGAAGCTGGGCGCCTCTGCTTGTTCTCGAAGTATGAAGTGTTTATACACGCAACTTATAATACAAGGTAGAGTTGTCTTTGTCAAGGCTTATCGCTTTTTATCCTCCGATGTGGGACATTTCCACCTTCGGACGCTTTTGCAGCCCCGGCGTTTCGTCCAGCCGTTCTTCCGAATAGCGCTCGTCGCGCTTTTCCCAGATCGCGCGAATCTGCTCCTGGATTTCTTCGTCGCTTCGCCCGCTGCGCAGCGGCTCGCGCAAGTCATAGCCGGCGGAGGCGAACAGGCAGTTGTACATTTTCCCCTCTGCCGACAGCCGCGCCCGCGTACAGGTAGAGCAAAAGGCTTGTGTCACCGACGAGATCAGCCCAATCTCCTGATCGCTCCCCTCGTAGCGGTAGCGCGAAGCGACCTCGCCGAAGTAGTTCGCCTCGACCGGGACGAGCGGCATTTCTGCGCCGATCATCCGGACGATTTCGCTGGAAGGCACGACCTGATCGAGCTTCCAGCCGTTGCTGTTACCTACGTCCATGAACTCAATGAAGCGCAGCGTATGGCCTTGCTCGCGGAAATAACGGGCCATCGGCAAAATGTCCTGGTCGTTGACACCGCGCTGGACGACCATGTTGATTTTCACCCCGAGTCCCGCTTCCGCCGCCGCGCGAATCCCGTCGAGCACAGCATCCACCGGATAGCCTCTGCCGTTTAACATGCCAAACCGCTCGTTGTCCAGGCTGTCGAGGCTGACGGTGACGCGATCAAGCCCGGCTTCCTTCAAAGCCTGGGCATGGCGGGCGAGCAGCGAGCCATTGGTCGTCATGGCGATATCGTGAACGTCCTCTATTTTTCGAATCATTCGTATTAATTCAGGCAAATCCCTGCGCACGAGCGGTTCTCCGCCCGTAATCCGGATTTTCCGCACGCCGAGCGCTGTGAATATTTGGGTCAAGCGGGTAATTTCTTCAAACGACAGCAGCTTGTGCTGCGGCAAAAATTCAAACTCCGGCCCGAAAATTTCAGCCGGCATACAGTACCGGCAACGAAAATTGCATTTGTCTGTCACGGAAATGCGCAGATCACGGAGAGGACGCTTTCGTGTGTCACGTACTTGCATCTGCTCTAGCACTGGTGGTCACCCTCCTTTTCCTGGCTGAGCCTGGCATGCCACTCTATCTCCAGTTTGTCTCGTATTGATGTCCAACATGCGATTCCGGCTTTTTATTAGCGTACCATATTCCGCCTGCGAACGGCTCCTGTTCCTGCACTTTTCGCTGTTGCAAAAGCGGTCGCAAGCCGATGAAAATCGGAAAAATGACCCGGTGCACGCCAATGTGCAAACCGTTTTTTTGACTATTCCCTTTTGTATAAACATAGGATAATATGACTATATATTATGCTCTATATATTCCTCTTCAATAAGGAAAGCGAAGATCAGCCGTTTGTATGTGGGCACTTGAATGGCTGGGAGCGAGTAGTGCAACCGACCCTATTTTCGTTGTAGAGTCGGTTTATTTTATCCCAGAACAAAGGCCTTGTCCACTGCTCAGAAACGGCAAGCTGCAGCAATGGCAATCGCCCCCTCTTTCTCAATTTTTGAGTAAATCAATAAAATGTAAAATTCGGAGGTCTGCATGCAATTTTTTGCAAAGAAAGCAAAGCCATGGAATGAGTATGTGAAAGCTTCCCACGCAACTGACATTACCGAAGTGGGCGAACGCGTGAAAGAGCGCCTGTCTTTTTTGGGCGTGGATCAGGATACATTGGCGCACGTCAAAGAGGCTGCTACCACGCTTTACCCCTTTAAAGCAGAGATCGTATCCAAGTTTTACCAGTCGATCACTAACGTTCCCCACCTCCAGAAGATCATCCTCGACAACTCCAGCCTGGAGCGGTTGAAAAAAACTTTGGAGGTCCACCTGGAGCAGTTTCTCACAGCAGAAGTCAACCATGAGTACGTGAAAACGAGAATTGTCATCGGGCAAGTTCACAGCCGCATTCATCTGACAGCCGATCATTTTATTTCTGCACACCATCTGCTGATTCAGATCATGACCACGATTTTGATGGAAAAATGGAGCAATCAGCCGCATCAGATGATGAAAATGGTCACCGCTGTGCAAAAATTGGCAGCATTCGATCAGCAACTGATTGTGGAAGTGTATATGGAAGAGACGTTCAAATCGTTTTTGTTCGGCATCTCCGGCATGCTCAACCATATGACCCAGCTCGACACGACGAAGCAGCTTATCTCGGGAATGGACGAGCAGATCGAGGAAAGCCACAGCGTCACCGCCGCAACGGAAGAAATGAGCGCCTCGATTCAGGAAGTCGCCAACCACGCGGTCAAAGTCGCGGAAGGGACAGACGAAGCGGTGCAATCCGCTGAACAGAGCAAACAGATCATCAATGCCGCTCTCGGCGACATCCGCCAGGTGGGCCACGTCTTTGTCGAGGTCATGAGCAGGGTAAACCAGCTCAATCAGGAGATTCATCAGACACAGGACGTCATCCGCATCATTCGGGAAATCGCCGAGCAGACCAACCTGCTCGCGCTGAACGCCAGTATCGAGGCCGCCCGGGCCGGAGAGCAAGGGCGCGGCTTTGCAGTCGTAGCCACTGAGGTGCGCAAGCTGGCCGAGCATACAAAAGAACAGATCAGCCGGATCACAGACAACATGGAGTCGCTGCAACAAGTTTCGAAGCGAGTGACGGAGCAGATGGACAGCACGAGCAAGCTGGTGGAGCGCAGCGTCGGGGAAGCCCAGTTCGCCGATGTCGCCCTGAACAAGATTGTGTCCACCATGCAGGAAATCAGCCAATCCACCTCGCAAATTGCCGCCATGACCGAGGAACAGGCTTCTTCTGTCACGGATATCGCCCACCGCAACTCCACGATTTTTGACCTGAGCACACATTCGCAGCAAATCGCCAAAAACACCGCGCAAATCATTCTCGAACTGAGCCGGAAAATGGATGAGTACCGCAAGACGTTCTTTACGATCAATGTCAAATTGAGCTACAAAGACATCGTGCGCGTGGCCAAAACGGATCATTTGCTGTGGAAATGGAAAATTTACAACATGTTCCTTGGTTTGGAAAACCTGGTCGCCGCAGAAATGGCCTCGCACCATCACTGCCGACTGGGGACGTGGTACTACAGCGACTTGCCGCCGCTTGTGCGCAACAACCCGACCTTCAAAAAGCTGGAGGAGCCGCACAAATTAGTACATTTTTACGCCAAGCAGGCAGTGGAAAAATACCAGGCCGAGGATCTCGCCGGCGCCCAGGAAGCGTACGAGCAGCTTCAACGGGCGTCCCATGAAGTCGTAACACTGCTTACCCGTCTGGAAAATGAGCTGTAGCAGTTGTCGCCACCGTTTTCGCCAAAAACAAAAGGGCCGTTCCCACCGTTCGGGTGAGAACTGCCCTTTTTGCTTTACTTCATTTCGTTGATTTCGGCGCGGATTTTTTCCACGAACTCATCAACGGTCATGGCGCCTTCATCGCCTACTCCCCGTCTGCGTACAGACAGAGTGCCGTCTGTCACTTCTTTTTCCCCGATAACCAGCATGTACGGGATTTTTTGCACTTGCGCTTCACGGATTTTGTAGCCGATTTTTTCGTTGCGCGCATCCAGCTCTACGCGGATGCCAGCTTGTTGCAGCTTTTCTTTGACTTGCTCGGCGTACGGAATGTGCACCTCGCTGATGTTCATCAAGCGCGCCTGGATTGGAGTCAACCAGACAGGGAATGCGCCTGCGTAGTGCTCGATCAGGATGCCGATGAAACGCTCCATGGAGCCGTACATCGCACGGTGCAAGACAACCGGACGATGCTTTTCGTTGTCTTGGCCCACGTAAGTCAGGTCGAACTTCTCCGGCATTTGGAAGTCGAGCTGGATGGTTCCGCATTGGTGACGGCGTTTCAGCGCGTCGGTAATTTGGAAGTCGATCTTCGGTCCGTAGAACGCACCGTCGCCTTCCTTGATTTCATACGGCATTTCCAGTTGCTCCAGCACCTTTTTCAAGGAGCTTTCCGCTGTTTCCCACAGCTCGTCGGAGCCCATGGAATCTTCCGGGCGAGTCGAAAGTGCTACGCTGTATTCAAAGCCGAACACTTTGTAGATTTTGTCGATCAGCTTAATCATGTTTTTGATTTCGCTCTCGATCTGGTCAGGGCGGACGAATACGTGTGCGTCATCCTGGCAGAAGGTGCGAACCCGCAGCATGCCGTTCAGCGCGCCGGAATATTCGTGGCGGTGAACCTGGCCGAACTCGGCATAGCGAATCGGCAAGTCGCGGTAGGAATGCATTGCGTTTTTGTAAATGAGCATGTGTCCTGGGCAGTTCATCGGCTTCAAGGCGTAAGTCGCGTTGTCGACTTCAGAGAAGTACATGTTTTCCTTGTAGTGATCCCAGTGACCGGATTCTTTCCAGAGGCGCTCGTTCATGAGGAACGGCGAGCGCACCTCTGTGTATTGGGCAAGCTGTTGCAGGCGGCGGGAGAACTGCTCCAGCTCGTTGCGGACAGTGAAGCCGTTTGGCAGGTAGAACGGCATGCCAGGCGCTTCCTCGGAGAACATGAACAGCTCCAGCTCTTTGCCCAGTTTGCGGTGGTCGCGCTTTTTCGCCTCTTCGATGAAGTGCAGATATTCGTCCATATCCGCTTTTTTCGGCCAAGCGGTACCGTAGACGCGCTGCAGCACCTGGTTTTCCGCTTTTCCGCGCCAGTATGCACCTGCCACGCTCATCAGCTTGAACGCTTTGATGTAGCCAGTGGACGGCAAGTGCGGGCCGCGACAGAGGTCGAAAAATTCGCCCTGCTCGTACAGGGTGATCGTCGCATCCGCCGGCAAGTCGCGGATCAGTTCCAGCTTCAGATGGTCGTTGAGGTTTTGGAAAATTCTTGTCGCCTCGTCGCGGCTGACGACTCTGCGGCGGATCGGCAAGTCTTCCTTCACGATTTTTTCCATTTCCGCCTCAATCTTGCCCAAGTCTTCTGGCGAGAGCGAGACCGGAATGTCCATGTCGTAGTAGAAGCCGTCTTCGATCACAGGACCGATCCCGAATTTGACTTCGCTGCCGTACAGGCGTCTTACTGCCTGGGCGAGCAAGTGAGCGGTACTGTGACGGTAAACTTCCAAGCCTTCCGGCGAATCGAGGGTCACGATTTCAATTGCTGCGTCATCCTCAAGCGGCGTGTACAGATCCACGACTTTGCCGTCTTTTTTGCCGGCTACTGCTTTTTTCTTCAGGCTCGCGCTGATGGAGCCTGCGATCTCTTCGATGGTGATCCCAGCTTCGTACTGACGGACTGCTCCATCCGGGAACGTTACGTTAATTTGTGCCACCTTGGATTCTTCCTTCCTGTTTGTTGTTTTTGAGAAAATAAAAAACACCCATCCCAGAAGGGACGAGTGTATTCTCGCGGTACCACCCTAATTCAAGTCTGTTTTTACAAAACGGGCCGTGCAAAACGGATGCCCAAACAAACTCCTCATTGACATGGTAACGGTATGGAACCGGCAAGCCGTTAGTAAAAGCGTACGCTTCGTTCCCGGCTGCTACTCGAAGGGGGTAGATCCATATCGTCTCGCAGCAAGCTTCCAGCCAAGGCCCGCCTCTCTAGAGCGATCTCGATATCGTCCATGTCCTTCTCATCGTATTTGTAAGCGATATTCACTCTTGTTGCTGCTAATTATAGTTTAGTCGGATTGTTCCCGTCAAGTACACGTCTTTGCCCAAGGCATAACGAACAGGAATGGCAGGTGATGAGCCTGCTGTCAAAAATGCTGCGGATCGTTTGCACAAGCCCCGGCTTCTCCCCGGCCATGTGCAGAACGATGCTCTCCGGTGCCAGTGTAACCAGCGCGCTGACCAAGTAATCTTCATCGCGGCATTTTTGTTCGTCCATGCTCAGCACGGAATCGAGCTGTTCCAGCCAAAGGCGGTCTCCCTTTTTGTCATAAAGATGGAAAGGTTTGTCCACACTAGGAACAACATGGACCACTTCCTGTTTCACTTCCTGTACGGCGATAAAATAGCGCAGAAGCTCGACAAATTCCTGGTATTGCTTGTCTTCCAAATATTCGTCGATTCCCGATTCGACCAGCTCGAACAGTTCATTCCAATGCTCCTGCAGCCGGAACCTGACGAACCCCAATACGTTGATAGTTCGCTCCTGCTCCAAGTATAAAAAGGCTTTGCGGTAGACGTTTGCCTTTCGAGTCGTGGCGGCCAGCAGTTCGCGTCCGTCCAGCTCGATCTCTCGGCACATGCGCTCAATGTAGGGAAAAATTTCCGGCCATTCTTCTTCCATCTGCTCCGCCGCCAACAGATCGGCAGCCATTTCCTGCATGATCGCCGGCTCTTTGACCTGCGTCACCCACTCCGCCAATGTCAATGCCACAAAAGCTCTCGCCCACTCTATCGTCTGCGCATCGTATTCCTCTTCGCACCAGCTTTGAAAAAGGAACGTGCAGTAGTCGTCCTGTTCCTGCTCCTTGTATGTAATGCGCACCGGGGCAGTATTGACCCGCTCCATCATCTCATTTACGATAACGCGATACGTGCCACTATGCTCAGGGACATTCTCCAGCAAGACGCGAAACGTTTGCATTTTCATCCCCCCAACCGCAATTGTAGTTACAGTATATGTCCCTTTATGGGCGATATACTTTTAAACGATTGGAAACCGGGGATTGGAAGTTGTCCGTGGGGATAGAAAAACACGCTGCCAGATCGTCTGTTCCGCTCTTGCGAAAAGACGATCTGGCAGCGTGTTGCTGAACGTTTTTTCATTTAGTTTTGCATCACAAAATCTCTTTCCGCCATCTCGCCGTCCTTGAACACGCGCAAGATGTCGTACTGGGTGTTGCGCTGCGCCGGGATTTTGCCTGCGCCACGGATCAGTTCGAGAATCTGGTTGGTGTTCACCTTGTAGGTACATGCGGCTGCCGAGACGACGTTTTCTTCCATCATCGTCTGACCGAAATCGTTTGCCCCGTAGGAAAGGGAAAGCTGGCCGTACTCTGGACCCATCGTCACCCAGGAAGCCTGGAGATTTTCGAAGTTGTCCAGCATCAGTCGGCTGATCGCCAGCGTCTTGAGGTATTCCTCCGGCGTGTTGTTCACGGCTTTCATGTTCGTGTTGTCCGGCTGGAACGTCCAGACGATAAACGCCTTGAAGCCGTGCGTCTCGTCCTGTGCTTCGCGAATGCGCATCAGGGATAGCACGCGCTCTTCCATTTCCTCGCCGAAGCCGATGACCATCGTCGCCGTACCTGGCAAGCCGATGCGGTGAGCAGCTTTTTGCGTGTCGATCCACTCTTTCCACGAGCCTTTCAGGCGGGAAATTTTGCGGCGGGTACGGTCGTCGAGAATTTCGCCGCCCGCTCCCGGCAACGAATCCAGCCCTGCGGCCTTCAGTTCCTTGAGCACGTCTTCGACCGTCATGTTGGAAACTTCCGCGATTTTAATCACTTCCGCTACCGACAAGGAGTGCATCGTAATTTGCGGGAAGCGCTGCTTGATCGCGCGCAGCAGGTCGGTGAAATAGTCGATCTTCAGATCCGGGTTGGTCCCGCCCTGCATCAAGATTTCCGTGCCGCCGACGTCAATTGTCTCCTGAATCTTTTGGAAAATAGTCTCTCTGGGCAATACATAGCCTTCGCTTGAACCGGGACGACGGTAAAAGGCGCAAAAGCGGCAATACGTATCGCAAATGTTCGTGTAGTTCACATTTCGGCTGATGACAAACGTGGCAATGGGCTCTGGGTGGTGCTTTTGCATCACCAGATTGGCGTAGTGTCCGATCTTCTCAATTTCATTGCTGGCAAACAGAGCGAGGCCGTCTTCCAGGCCCAGTCGTTCTCCGGCAAGGGCACGTTCCAATATAGCATCGATCATAAGGATCACTCCTCGTACCTTACGTAAATTCCATTCCACATGATATCACAATCGGGACATAACGGCTATAGTTCGGGGTGCTGGCACAAACAGGGCGCGACGATGGTACGACGAAAAACAGCCCCGCCAAAAGCAGGGCTGTCCGTTTCTGTTGCTATAGGTATCATTCATATCCGATCTGCTCATACACTTCCGGTTCCCAATAAATGACGGTTTGCGAAAGTGGCAGATTGGTTTCGCGCGCGCCATTCGGCTGGCCGTTAAAGTAAATGATTTCCGTCACGGCTACCCGATCTCCGCGCACGTCAATTTCTCCCGTCAACTGCAAGCTGGTTCCATCCGGCGCATAAAAAACGACTTTCCCCGATCCCAATGTCTTCATGGGTTCCTCCAATACTGTATGTCCTTCTTTTCTATACTAATGGATATTCTTTCCTATCGTCAATGAAAAAGCGAGGGACTTCTTTACCACCCGCCTCCTCTTCTTCCGGGCCGAATCGCGCAGGACGAATCTCCCCAAAGCGAGAAGACGCCAGGAAAACGTAACCCCCCGGCGTAGAAAAACGTATCCCCTACTGTTGGATCAGCCAATTGGCGGTCTGTGTTTGGACAAAGCGACATATCCTAACTACTGAAATGCGATTTTTTCCTGTATAATGGAAACCCGAGAGGAAACGTCCTAAGGAGATGCTCATGCTCGATCAAATCACACAACTGTTCATGCAATATGGAATATGGGGACTCTTTGGCATGGCATTTTTGGATTCGTTCATCAGTCCGATTCCTCCCTTTTTTATGCAAATTGCGATGAGTCTGCTCGACCCCGGTTCAGCGCTCCGCTTTGCGACCGTGGCCTTTACCGCCTCGATTCTCGGCGCGCCGATCGGCTTTTTGCTCGGCAAATGGCTCGGCAAACCGATTTTGCAAAAGCTGCTTCCGGAAAAATGGGTCGTGGTCGCCACCGAGAAATTCGCCAAAAACGGGGACGCTGCCGTGCTGATCGGCGCTTTTACTCCGATTCCGTTCAAGGTGTTTACCGTGCTGAGCGGCGTGTTCAACTACTCACTGACAAAGCTCATGCTCTTTGCCATCGTCGGCCGGGGCTTGAAATTTTTTCTGATCGGAACCTTGTTTCACCTGTACGGCAAGCATGCCAAAGTGCTGCTGGATGAATACTTGGAGGTCACTCTGCTGGGCGCCGCCGCGCTTGTGGCGATCGGCTGGTTCATCTGGAACAAGCGCCGAAAACGCTATGCCTGAAAAGCTGTCGTGACAACCAAAAACGCCCGGGCGTGCCATGTGCAACTGCCCGGGCGTTTTTTCGCTTGTTTTTTTCAGGTAGCGGAAGCAAAGGCCGTCTGCTGCTGGAGCGCTTCCACCGGGATCGGCTCGCAGTCCAGCAGCTCGCGGAAAAACTGGACGTCCAGCAGTTCGTCGCCTTGAATGCCGCGCTTTGCTTTTGGCGTCAAATGCTTTTGCGCATACAGCTTTGCCAGCACGTATTTGCGCGCGTTGTTGTCTTTGGCCACCTGGTCCTCCGCCTCGCTGACGATGCAGGAGAGCGCGTACAGGTCGATCATGTGGTCGGCGAGCGCCTTCAATTTATATGTCACATAATCAGGCGACTGCCGGAAAAGATAGGAGATATTTTCCTCCAAAACCGCAAGCTCTGCTTGCAATAGCTCGGCAAACGGCTGTGAAAAGGCGTGACGCCAGCCTTCGCTACGGGAGCGCAGCAGCCGGGCGAACACGACATGGCTGTTTTCTTTTTGCATGACGCGCAAAATGTCCAGGGCGAGGATGTTGGACGTGCCCTCCCAGACCGTCAAAACCTGGGCGTCACGCAGCAGGCGCGGCGTAACGTACTCTTCGATAAAACCGTTGCCGCCGTGAATCTCGATCGCCGCATGGGCGGCCTCGACAGCTTCCTCTCCGGTCCGGTATTTCAGCAAAGGAATCAGCAGCCGGGCGAGCGCCATGTCTTCGCGGCTTCCCGAGCCATCCTGCAGGCGGTCGTACACGGCAATCATGTCAAACACCGCGCCAGTGCTCACTTCCGTATCGAGCAGCAGGCTGACCAGCATCTCTCTGACCATCGGATATTGGTCGATCGGGTTTTGGAATGCCCGGCGCTGGCTCGCGTAATATTTCGCTTCGTACAGCGCCCGACGCATAATGCCGATGGATGCCACCGCGTTGCAAATGCGCGACAGGTTAAGCGCCTCCGCCATGTATTTGAAGCCGTTTTCCGGCTGGCCGATCAAGTAGCCTTCCGCTCCATGGAGCAGGATCTCGGCAGACGGCACCGCGTTCACGCCGAGCTTATCCTTCAGGCGCCGCACCTCGATCTGATTGCGCGTCCCATCCGGCTTGAGCCACGGGACGAGAAACAGTCCCAGCCCTTTTGTGCCCGGCTTGCTCTCGTCGATTCGCGCCAGCACGGTGGCGACCATCGCCCCTGCATTGCTCGCGAAAAACTTTTCGCCTGTCAGCCGATAGACGCCAGACTGCCCCTCCACGGGCTTCGCCACCGTGAGATTCGCTCCCACATCCGAGCCGCCCTGGCGCTCCGTCAGCCAGGTCGCGCCCTCGTACAACCGGGTGCGATCCCGCGAGGTCAGTCCGCTGAGATACTGCTTTTTCTGCGCGTCGCTTCCGTAGCGGTCGATCAAGTACGCCGCCGACATCGTGAGCGTGACAGGGCAATAAAAGCCCGGCTCGGTCTGGCTGACGAGATAGCCCATCAAGAACGAATAGCTGTAGGGCGCCTTGCGTCCAAGCTCCGGAATGTCGTGGTACAAATAGCTGACAATCCCCGCTCCGTACACGTCCGCCACCGTTTCCTTGTAGCCTTCGTTCGTGATGATCTCCGAGACGTCCTCGCCCAGCCGGTTGTATTTGCGCAGGCGCGGCTTGCCTTCCCGATCCGTATAGGCAGCCCGCTCTTCCAATGGCCCCGCCGCTTGTGCTCCCAGCCAATGCAGTTGCTGTGTCGCCCACTCGTGCATGGCGGCAGGCAAATAGCGTTGGAGCAAATAATGAAGATTTGGATCGGCGGCGAAAAAGTTTTGCTCGCTGCCCGGGCGCGGATGAGGGATGTTGTCACTGTACCGGCGCTGGTCGATTTTCGCTTGCAGCTCGCTCATGTCAGCTCCACTTCCTTTTCCGAGGTCGAATCGCGCAAGACGTGCTTGAGCACTTTTCCGCTCGTATTTCTCGGCAACTGAGGAATGACTGCCACCTGCCGCGGCAGCTTGTAATCGGCGAGATGGCCGCTCAAAAAGCCGCGCACCTCCGCCAGCCAATCGCGGTTCGCGTCCACGTCCGGGCGCAGCACCAGATAGGCGGTCACCGTCTCGCCCCACTCCGGATGCGGCAAGCCTACGACGGCCACTTCGGCAATCGCCGGATGGCGCTCCAGCAGTTGTTCAATTTCCTTCGGGTAAACATTGATCCCGCCCGTAATCATGACGTCTTTTTTCCGGTCGATGATCCACAGGAAGCCGTCCTCGTCGAAGCGCCCGATGTCCCCCGTGTAAATCCAGCCGTCGCGCAGCGTCTCTATGGTCGCTTCGGGGGTGTTGTAGTAGCCCTTCATCGAGCCTTCGCCGCGCACGCGCACTTCGCCGGGGGTACCCGCCGGGACGGGAAGGCCGTTTTCATCCACGACTTCCACTTCGGCAAACAAAACGCCGCGGTTCCCGACACTGCCCACCTTGTCCGGGTGCTCGCGATGCAGCAAGCGCGTGCCAGTAGGCCCGGCTTCGGTCAGGCCGTAGACGCACGCCAGTTTGTCCCGCCCGTATGCCTGCTCCATCTGCGTAGCCATTTCCTTGGACAAAGGAGCGCCGCCGTACATCCAATATTCGATCGACGACAAATCGTACTTGGCAAACTCGGGATGCTTCATCGTCAGCAAGTAGGCAACTGGCGCCCCGAAGAAATGCGTAATCCGGTGTTTTTGCACGAGCGACAAAAGCAGCTCCGGAGAAAAGGTGAGCGCCATCACCTGCGTCGCTCCCACCATCAGCCCCGAGATGAAGAACAGATGCAGCGGTGCGGAATGGCTGAGCGGCATGAGCTGGAGAATCCGCGAACGATGCTGGATCGACAGCTCGATCGCCATCATCTTGGCGACGGTCAGCAAGCTTCTGTGCGTATAGAGCACACCTTTTGGCCGCCCGGTCGTGCCTGACGTGTACAAAATGCTGACTTCGCTGTCTTCCGTCAGGTCGGGAGCGTCCGGGTTGATCGCAAATTCATCCAGCCGCGTCAGGACGTCTTCTTCCGTCTCCCAGGCCGCGGTCCCTACCCACGCTCCCTGGCTGTTCCCCGTCTTGATCGCGATCAGCCCTGGCTCCTCTTCGATCCACTCATTGACGGCATGGACGAGAGCTTCGTGAACGATCAGCGCTTTTGCCTGTGCGTGCTCGCAAATATAGCGCACCTCTTCCTTCGTCGACCGCGCATTGATCGGCACGACAAGCGCGTGGCAGCGAATGACGGCTATGTAAAAGAAAGCAAACTCCGGGCAGTTCGGCAGCATCAGCACGACGCGATCGCCCGGCTCGACCCCTTGCTGTCTCAAGCGGTAAGCCCACCTGCTTGCGATCTCGTTCCACTCGGAAAAAGTAACTTCCACCTCTCCCGCAACAAGCGCAGGCTTGTCGGGATATTTGCGTCCGTTGGCAGCAAGCAAAGCTGATACGTTCATCGTTTTCCCTCCCCATGTTCTTCCAGCAGTTTTTGTTCGAATCCTCGCTTGTAGGCGAGAATGTCTTCCCTCAGTTGGCCCAGCTCCCTGATTTTTTCATCAATCTCCGCGAGCTTCTGGTTGCCGTACTCAATCGCGCGCAAAAGCTGGGCGCGTCCGCTGCGGTCCTCGCCAAACAGCTCGATCATCTCGCGAATTTGCTCCAGGGAGAACCCGAAGCGCTTTCCCCGCAAAATCAAGCGCAGCCTGGCCCGGTCCTGGCGGCTGTAGTACCTGATTCCCCGCTCCGTTCGCGCCGGCAAAATCAAGCCGACTTCCTCGTAGTAGCGGATCGTTCTCGTGCTGACATCCAATTCTTGGGCAAGATCAGAGATCGACCATGATGTTCGCTTTTCGTCGGCTTCTCTGTTCATGTACGCCTGCTCCTTCACGACACTTTTTAAATATTCAGAAATAATTGACTAACCATATTTTACCTCCCGTTTACGTTAACGTCAACGGAAGCTTCCTTGCTGCGAAAAAATTCGTAGGAACATTCACCGATCTGTTATACGCCCATATATTGTCATTGTGAGTTTTAGGAGGAGGTGAAGCAATGGCCGTCATCAAAGCGAACAGTAATGACGTCGATATGCTTGCCCGATTGATCCGCGCTGAAGCCGAAGGAGAAGGCGAGCTGGGCATGCTCATGGTCGGCAACGTCGGCGTGAACCGCATTCTCGCCAACTGCCTCGATTTTAAAAACATTCGGACGATGCGCGATATGGTGTACCAATCTCCCGGCGGGTATGAAGCCGTCCAAAAACCGTACTTTTACCAGCGCGCCCGCGATCGGGAAAGACGTTTGGCCCAGCGCACAATTAACGGGGAGCGAACCCGTCCCGCCACCAATGCGCTTTGGTTTTACCGCCCGACCGGAAACTGCCCCCCTACCTGGTGGAATCAGGCGAATTCCGGGCGTTACAAGGCGCACTGCTTCTACGTTCCCTCACGAGAGGATTGTCCGCGCGTTTACTAGCAGATAGATAAAGGAGCGAGTTCATCATGAGTCAGCAAATCCCCTACCAACCTTATCCATACGGGTATGACATGTATCCTTCCACCCAGTTTCCCTACGGGATGCAGCAACAGCAGCCGCAATTGGTTCCTATGCAGCCAAGCGGCGCGCTGATCCCCGGCACGCCTTACACGCCTGGGCAAGTCATGGAAGAATCGTACATCGAAAACATTTTGCGCATGAATCGCGGCAAAGTGATTACGGTTTACCAAACGTTTGAAAACAACAGCCAATGGAACGCCAAAATTTTCCGCGGCGTGCTGGAGACAGCCGGGCGCGACCACATCATCCTCAGCGACCCGCAAACAGGCAAGCGCTACTTGCTGCTCATGGTCAATACCGACTACATCACGGCAGACGAAGAACTGAACTACATCCCTCCTTCTCTTCCTCAAGGGGTTCGCTAAGCTTTGGCCTCAAGCCCAAAAGGATAGCTTCCGTCTGCACGCCGGACGGAGGCTGTCTTTTTGTTATAATAAGGAGAACGACCAAGCTCGCAAGCGATGCGAGCCAGCTTGAAAAGGAAGAGGATGAGACTTCGTGGCATTTGGCATTTCGCGATTAGAGCTGAACCAGTGGAAACAGGCCGTACAGCGCGGGGAAATCGCTTTTTTGACCCATTACTGGCTGGACCCGCGTTTTCCCGGGATAAAGACGGTGACGAAGGTAGGCTGTGCCGACACGCAAAAGCTGGCGGACTGGTGCACAGCGAACGGGCTGAACCCCGCCTATATCCACCATCGCCAGCCGTTTCCCCACTTTGACCTGATCGGGCCCAGACAAAAAGAGATTTTGCAGCGGACAGGGCTTTGCGACCATCTGGAGCGCTTTCGCCTGCTGGACGACTAAACGGCAAACAGGCCGCCCGCAAAAAGGCAGCCTGCTGCTGATCGGCCCCACTACATCCGCTTTTCCTGATGGTAGCCGCGCTCGTTGTACGGAGCGAGCTTCTCCACCCATTTTTCTTCCAGTTTTTCCAAAGCATCCTTGACATCTACATTCGGGTCGTCCTGGTGCTTCAGCACTTCCAGCACCTCGAACTCGAACGCGTCCGCCCCCAGCTCGTTCCATTCCTTTTGCAGTTCGCGGTTCGGATGCGAGCCGTGCTGCAGCATGAATTTTTTCCCGTTGATCGTTTTTAAGTTCGCGCTGCTCGCCACCAAAATTTTGCCGTTCACCTTGTTGCGAATCTGGTAGACTCCCGCTTCGCTTTTGACTTCTTTGTACATCTGCTTGAGCGCTTGCTTGCGATTCGCAGACTTCTCCTCCTGCGCCTCTTCGCCGCTGTCCTGATCCGTGCGCCAGTAGGCACTGCCATCTGCCTCTCTGGTCAAAAAGCCGTAATCGATCAAATACCGCCGCAGCGTGACGTAATCGGCGCAGACAGCTTGCAAAATGTCATTGACTTCCTGCTCGCTGTAAATTTTGTCCGGCGCAAAGTGCTTGGCGACTTCGCGGCAAACGACGAGCCTGTGCTTGTGCTTGCGCGGAATCCGGTCCAGAGCATGGCTTCGCCCCTGCGGAAAATATTTTTGCAAAATCGCTTCATACTCGGCAGAGCCGGACTCCACCTGGACTTCCTCCTGCTTTTGCGGCTTCCCCTTTTTCGCGGCAGCAGGCGGGCCGTCCTGATCCGCTTCGCGCAGCAGCTCCATCAGCGTCAAAAACACTTTTGCCTGCCGCTCCTTTTCCTTTAGCGCAAAGCGATGGTTGCGGATCGTAGAAGCGCTGCCAATGCCCAGCTCCGCCTGCACCTCGGCGTCTGACTTGCCGGCAAAAAACAGACGCAGCAGGCTTGCCTGATGGTCGGAAAGCCCGCTCAGCCGTTTGTCCAGCCCGCTCAGATGGGCAAACACCGATTCATGCTCTTGCTCGATATGGTGGCGCATATAGCGAGACGCTTCGAACAGGGCGCCGTCGACCGGGTAAATGATGCCTTTTTCCACTTGCTCCCCACACAGCAGGCACAAGTAATCGTGCGTCCGCTCCACAAACCCTTGCTTGGCTTCCTGCAAAGATGCGTTCCAAAACTGTTCCATCACGTTCAAATCAAACACATCCTCAATTCGTTTGTTTTATTATAGGCAATTTAACACTATGTTTGTTTTATGTCAAAAGAAAAAAGCTCCATGCCGCGCAACTGCGCAAACAAGGGAGCTTTTTGTCTATCGCCTCCGCTATGCTTTTATCGTCTCCAAAGTCTGGCTGACGAGGGCAAGCTCTCGCAGGAAGGCTTGCCGATCACCCTTCCAATAGTTTCCCTCTGTTATTCCCCGATTTTGCCGATAGCGAATCGCCAGCCGGTTCACCAATCGACTGACCTCCAGATGCCGGATTTCGTCCATCGTGAAAAAAACCCCATATTCATAAAACGCCTGCTCCCACAAGCGGGAGCGCACCACATGTCCGTATATTTTCAGCGGGACTGCGCACAGCTTCATCTCAAACTGCAGGACGAGCTGATCGCTGGCAGGCATTTTGAGGTGAGACAAAAAACACAATCCTCTTGCCCCGATATCCTGAACCAATACCTTCGAACTACCAATTTCCATGGTTCTTCCTTTTACCAGGACAATAGTCATGTCCGCACAGAGGGGATACTCCAGCTTCAGTCTGAAATGTTCGCGTCGATTGCCCTCTGGTCTACCTGCCATTGTCCCCATCTTCCTTTACATTGTACTTCGGCCAAACAGTCAAGTGAAGCGCTTTTACGCGTCCGGCACCAGCTTGCCTCTGCCGCTTATTCGCAAGCGTCGCCATCGACTGGAAGCGCTTATGCCGCAAAAGAAAAACAAGCGTCGTTATAGCTGACGCCTCGCTTATTTTTTCTGCTTCTTGTGCCGTATTTCCTGCAACTTTGTGCCAAATTGTTCCCACAGCTCTCTTTGGTCATACTCGATCGAGTCGCGCTTTTCCAATCGAAAGAGGAGCTTTATCACAAACCAGACAACCAGCAAAAAAGCAAAAAAGATGACCATGGTAAAATAAATCATAAGTTCCGCCCCCTCCCCATTTGTTACCAAGATATGGGGAGGAGCAAAATAAGATTACCATTCGTGGCAAAATAATGACAATTCCAAAATTAAAAAGCGGTCATACTCTGCGGCTTCTGCGCGGAGGAAAAGAGCCGATCCAACTGCGGCAAGAAAGCTGTATCGTCCAGCTCGACCATTCCGTACTCGTACAACTTGCTGAAACGGACAACCCCCATCACGAGCGAGGAGAAATCGGAAATGTCCAGTTCGACCGACACGTCGGCTTGTCCATCGCGGGCGACATGAGCCTGTCCGTGCTGGAACTGCACCAGCCACGTCCCTTCGTTTTCCGGCAGGAACGAATCGCGCACGGTCAGGCGCAAGCTTATTGTCTCTGCGCCAAAGCGATGCTCGGCGAGCTGGCGGAAAAAGCCCGGCACGTCAATCACCCGGTACATCAGCCCGACTCCCGAGACATGGCTCTCATGGTAGACGCCGGGCAAAAGCCTGTCGGTGCCATTTCCCGGGTCAGACAAGAGCAGGTGAAAATCTTCGTCAGGCGTCGTCAAGACGATCCGCTGGATTTGGTCTGCCTGACTGTGCAGGAACGAAAGGAGCTGGGCCAGCGATTCGCGCGACTCGTACAAAAGCTCCTTGACCACGAGGTTGTTGTAAATCTTGTTTTCCGCGTGAGCGCTTTCAAATTGGAAGGCGATATAGCCTGTCAGCTTGCCTTCTTTCTGGACGCCGACCACGACTTTTTCCGGCACGTTCAAGAGGCTGTCGATATCCCGCTCCGTCCGCCGGATCATCCCGTGCGTCTGCCGGGCAACGCGCTGGTAGCAGGCCAGCACCTGCTCCTTGTCTTCTTTTTTTAAGTACACGATCTGTTCCTTGCCTGTATAGGGCAGGCTCGCCGGCTTGAATTTGTATTGATAGATTTTGCTGCCTGCGCCAAAGCCCATCTGCTTGTAAAAATCGACACGAAACGGATAGAGCGAGACGAGCGGAATCCCCCGCTCCCGATAAGCCGAGAGGAATCCATGCAGCATCGCTTTTGCGACCTTTTCCTTTTTGTGCAGCAGGTCCACGGCCACCGTACCGATTCCCCCCGTCAGCAGCGGGATGCCGTACACATACATGGAAAGGTCGTACCACTTCATGATCCCTACGAGCCGACCATCCCGATAGCACCCGTGATAGCTGACATTCGGGTCATTTTCCAGCGTGCTTTTGACGCGTTCTGCGAACTGCTGTCTGCTTTCCGTCCCCAGGAGGTTGCTTCCCGGATAGGCCATGGCGGCTATTCTGACTACCTCGTCAATATCGTTTCGAGAAACAGGGCGAATCTCGTCCATCGTCACACACTCCTGTCTGTACACGCTCGAATGAACTTCCGTCTAAAAAAATTTTATAGAATCATAGTGGGGCATGGCAACATATTTTTGGATATTTTGGAAAACTCCCTATTCAGCCACCTTTGTCTGTCTACCGCAAAAAGCGCCGACCGGGCGGCCGACGCCTAGATTATGCAGCTAAAGAGAGTAACGCATTCATTAATTAAATGAATTCATCCATTAAATCAATTAAAGAAATAATGTTCAGAATATAAAAACTTCATAATTTTACATATTTCTACGTTTTTTCCATCAAATCTCCTTTAATATATAAAATATATTCTATATCATCCAAAAATATGCAAGAGGGGTTTGTTGCTGCACTTTCTCTTACGCTGTCTTTAGCTACTTCAATTTCTCCGACATTTGCCGCTGACGAAGGAAAGAAAATAGTTCAACCAAATCTAGACGAGAACTTTTGGAACGACTATAATTCTTGGTTAGCGAATCGAATACGCATAAAAGGCAATGATTCAGGTGGATCAGGTATGACATTAGGGGTCGATAGCACCCTATATTATACAACTTCAGGAAGTTTCACAAAAAGAACCCAATATAACGGTACTGCAGGTGGTAATTACTACACAACAACTTCAAGTGGCGGAAAGTTACTTGGCTGGGGAACTACCTCTGGTTTAGGGTATGCCGAAGTTCAGACGTGGGTTGGCCCAGAGTTTACACCGCAAGGATCCGGATCTAAAACAGCGTATATTTCATTTTATGGTAGAAGATATGGTGCAATGTTAGGATCAGGCACTTCTCAATATAAAATAGTCGGTGCTGTTAAGGACTTAACGACAGGGGCTATCATTGGAGAAGTTGAACTTGATAGTGCTACTCTAACAGGGTCACAGACTGTTAGAAATTATGAAGGATCATTTCCAACAAAATCTGTTTTAGCTGTATTAGAAGGCGGGCATCGCTATCACGCATTTATACGTTTGTCTGCATCTTCTGATTCAAACGCTAATATGGCTGCAAACTTTGGATTCGATAAAACTTACTATTATAACGGCAGTACCCCTGGCGTATTCCTTGATAAAGTTTTCGTCGACTTTAAATAAGCAATATTCAAAAACACCAAAGCTTTTGGTGTTTTTGAATATTATTATCTAATTTTAAAACGAATATGACATTGCGCTGTCAGTTAATCAATAAGATTTAATTATACGGCTTGAGCATGGTACCTCTGCGATATAACTTCCGGAATCAGGACCAGTTATGTACCGTCAGTCTAATTAGCTTCCTTTTCTAGCTACTCCCGTTAATTCGAATGAATATTCAGCGAATTATACACTTGAAAAAACACACATCGCGGTATATAAGTAAGTACCTGGAAACTTTTGAAAAGGTGTTGATGATAATGAACAAAACTCCCCAGAAATTATTACTGTATGTTGGATATGCAGGTTTGATTATTTTGAGCATGATCGTATTGATCGGTTTTTTTAATTATATTCGTACTTCTTAGCATAACGGAGTAAAGACCATATCTATTCGAAGAACATGGAGAAATGGGAAAACCTCCGCGCAGGATTAATCCAGCGTGCGATTGTTTGCCCCTCTATTCAATCCCGTAGTGAGTATCACTTTGATCGGAAAAGTCTTGCCCCATTAAAATCACTCCTGCCGTTAAACATAAAGCCGGTTACACCATAAGGTTTGGTGAAAACCGGCTTTATTTGATGCCAGGAGCTCATTAGCTGCTGGTATCCCTTATACGGCTATTGGCTCTGTGCTTGCTGCTTTTGGCTTCTGGCGATCAAAAGCGACAGCAGGAAGCAGCCTACGGCAATCACAAGGGCGCCTGTGAAGACGACGTGAACGCCGGAGGCAAGCACGTCGCGGATCGCTGCCAGCTCTCCGGCAGGGAGGGAGCCTGTTTCAAAGGAAGCTCCCAGGTTCGCATGCCCCCCTGCTACCGTCATCAGGTTGAACAGCATGCCGAAAACGGCCGCCCCGAACGTTTGGCTGAAGGTCCCTGTGAACGTGTTGAGCGCGACGGCTGTGCCGCGTTTGTCCACGGGGACCGACGCCTGGATTTTGACCATCACGATCGGGCTAATCAGCCCCATGCCGAGGCCGATCAAGCCTACGGCCACGTAAATCAAATAGCCGGCCGAGTGCGAGGACAGGATGGTCAGCAGCGTGGCGGCAACGGTCAAAATGGCGGTCCCGCCCGTAATCAACTGCTCGGCGCGCAGCTTGCCCAGCAAGTTGCCGGAAAGCACCGAGCCAATCGTCCAGCAGACCGGCATCGGCGTCAGGACGAAGCCCGCCATCGTCGCGCTTTCGCCCAGCACGCCCTGGCTCCAGATCGGCAAGTAGACGACCATGCTGATGACGATGCCGTTGGTGAGGAAGGTGAGCATGTTAATCATCGTGACATTGCGGTTCGTCAACAGCGAGAGCGGAATCAGCGGCTCCGGCGATTTCTTTTCCACCGAAACGAACACCAGATAGGTCACTGCCGCAAAGACGATCAAGGAAATCGTCACCGGACTGGTCCAGGACTGATGCTGGCTGCCCGTCAACAGCGCGTACAAAAGCGCGATCGTGCCCACGGTGAAGATCAGCGCCCCCGGGTAGTCGATATGGCGCTTCGCTTTGGCCAGCAGCTTCTCGCGGTAAAACCAGACCAGCATGAAAAAGGACACGAGTCCGAATGGCAAATTCAGAAAAAAGATATAACGCCAGGAAAGCGTATCAACCAAAAAGCCACCGACCAGCGGCCCTGCGACGCCTGACAGCCCCCAGACAGCGCTGATCCAGCCCTGAGCCTTCGCTCTCGCCGTCTGTTCCGTGTACAAGTCGCCGATGATCGTCATCGTAATCGGCATTACGGCGCCAGCACCCAAGCCCTGGATCGCCCGGAAGACGATCAGTTGGCCCATCGTCATCGCCACGCCGCATAGCGTGGAGCCGAGCAAAAAGATGCCGATCCCGATCAACAGCACATTTTTGCGTCCAAACAAGTCAGCGAGCTTTCCGTAAATAGGCGCAGACACGGCTGTCGCCAGCATGTAGATGGCGTACACCCAGCTCACTAGCTCGAATCCTGACAAATCGCTGGTAATGCGCGGCACGGCTGTACTCACAATCGTCCCTTCCATGGCGGCCAGGAAGGTCGAGAGCATCAGCGCGACCATAATCTTTACTCTCATCTCGATCTCCTCTCTCTATCTACACACGAGCTCGATTCGCCGAAAAGCGTTGTCATAGTATAACACAAAACATTGCTTACCTACGAAACAAAAAAGGCGTTCAAACACTTTGCAAAAAGCGGCCAGCAACCGTCTCCATCGCCAGACAGGAAGCCGGAAAAGGGCGCGGCGCTTTGCGGGCGGCGCCGTTCCTTTTGCTACTCGTTCCAACTTTTGATGGCGCGAAACACCGCTTCGTAATAATGCGTTTCATGGGGAACAAAAGCGCTCTCGTCCACTTGTACATTTGCCTCACAGCGGCGCCCTGCCTCGTCGGTCAAAAACCCTTGCGCCTCGACATGCGGCAGTTGGCCCGCAAACAGTTGCTCCAACTCGTGAAGCTTCACCCAGAAAAGCCCGGTGACCTCATCGGCCTGCAAGCGATACTCGTGCAGCGGCTGGTCGCAGGCGATGGCGAACACGTGGCACAGCTCCTTGTCGATAATCCCTGGCGAAGTCATCACATCGGAAATCACGCCGATCTCGCGCAACTGCTCAAATGGCACGGCCAGCCCAAGCTCCTCCTGCAATTCGCGCACCCCGTCACAGGACTGCTCTGCGGCGAGCAAATGACCTGCCGAAGTAATGTCGAGCAGATCGGGACACGTATCTTTTTGCGGATGTCTTTTCTGGAACAGAAGTTCTACCTGTCCAGCATGAATCCGGTAAATCCAGCAGTGAAACGTTTGATGCCAGTAGCCGAGACGGTGTACGTCGCTGCGCGCCTCCACCCCGATGTGGTTGCCCGCACCGTCAAAAATATCCAGAAGCTCTTCCTTCACTCTCTCCACCTCATTCGTGCGTCGGTTTCGTTGTCTCTACCACCTTACCAGTTGGAAGGGACGCTGGCTACTGGGTTGTTGGCGAATCTCTCCATTCGACAGGGGACTTGCGCGAGGCGAACGGGGCTCCCGGACTGTGCAGCCCGTACTTTCCTCCCGGTGACGAAGAAAGGGACAGCGCTGTTGCGCCATCCCTTTTGCTCTGTCGTAATTTGCCATTCGTTATTGAATCGTCACTTCGTCCAGCATCGGGTACCCGACCGGGCTCAGCCAGAAGCTTTGACGTCCTTGGCCGTGACCGACACGTGGTCGATGGTGAGGATCGGAATGACCGGAACTTCCTTCAGCTCGATCTCGGTAACGGGCAGCGGCTCCGCGACATGGGCTTCGCCCGTCTCGACCATGGCGATCCGCGTCGTGTCTTCCGGGACTACCTTGAAGATGGCCTTTGCGTATTTTACCTTTTCGCCCTAGTAGTTGTCATTGCGCACGAGTACGATTTCCTGTCCGGGCGTCCACGATTCGAACACGAACGGCCCCGTGCCGACCGGATGCTTGCTCAACTCTTTTCCGTACTGCTCGATCGCTTTCGGGCTGATGATGCTGCCTTCGTGGTTGGCGAGGATGGACAGCAGTGGCGAGTACGGATAAGCGAGCTTGATTTGCACCGTATGCTCGTCGACTGCCTTCACTTCCTGAATCATTTGAAACTGGGCGGCGCGCGGCGAGCCTACCTGCGGGTCGAGGACGCGGGCAAACGTCGCTTTCACGGCTTCTGCGTCAAACGGTGTCCCGTCGTGAAAAACGACTCCCTGGCGCAGCTTGAACTCCCACGTCACATCGTCGAGCTGCTTCCATTCGGTGGCGAGCATCGGTTTGAAGGGCTTGGCTATGCTGCGACTCGTCTCTTTTTTCGCTTGTGGTAAATCGGTGTGGTGTGTGTGGTTACGGCAGCGTGATGTCGTCAACTTCAATGTGGCCGGCCGGGCTGATCCAGACGCCCTCTACGCCTTTTTCGATTGCTGCCAGGTTTTCGGCGAAACGGTAAGGGATCACCGCGACCTCATCCATTTCGAGCTGCTGTGCTTTTTCGTAAATTTGTTTGCGTTTTTCTTCGTCTTTCTCTTTGCGGCCGTCTTCGATCAGCTTGTCGACTTCCGGATTGCTGTAGAAGGAGTGGTTGCCCGGAGCGCCGTGAGAGTTTGTGTGGAACAGGTTGTACTGGTTGTAGTCAGCGTCGCCTGTTGCGTTGCCCCAGCCGCTGATAAACAAGTCTGTCTCGCCTTTGCTCGCCGCGTCGATGTAGGCGCCGAACTCCAGCACTTTTACATCCAGGTCGATGTTGATTTGCTTGAGCTGTTGCTGCAGCACTTCGGCCACGTTGATTCGCGCCTTGTTGTCATTGAGATACACCGTTGCCTTGAAGCCGTTGGCATAGCCTGCGTCCGCGAGAAGCTGCTTCGCTTTTTCCAGATCGTAGCCGAGGTCTTTCACGTTCGGGCTGTAGCCGACCATGGCAGGCGAGATGGAGGAATGGGCGACGGTTCCGACGTCGTTGTACACACCTTGGATGATCGTTGGCTTGTCGACGGCGAGTGCGATTGCCTGGCGGACGCGCACATCATCAAACGGCTTTTTCTTCGTGTTGATGCCGATGTGCTCGCTGGAAAACGCGGCGTAGCGGCCGAGCGTCATGTTTTGCGAGTTTTGCACGCGGTCTACTTCGGTGACAGGCAACTGTTCCGCGACCTGCGCTTCGCCTGTCTCGACCATCGCGAGGCGCGTGGTGTCTTCCGGGACGGTCGTTGAATTTTTCGATCATTCGCGCACGTTTCATTTTACCTACTGTTCAGGCTTTATTTTTTCACTCTGTTTACTTGTATTTTCACTATCTTTACTCTTTTTCAGTTTTTCCATATAGTAGAACTGGAAAATTGATACAGAAACGAGGGGTGAAGCTCATGCAAGACCTCCCTACCTGGATGAAAGTCTTAGAGTGGGCGATTACTATCTTCCTTATCTTGTCGCTGATTAGCTCTACGGCATTTTTCCCTATTCTGGCGCTGACAAGCATGCTCGTTTACAGCGGGTCTGTAAGCTTTTTAGCCTGGAACCAAAATCGGAGAAAAGCCTATGCGCTTTTCGGATTAACTGCCATAATCGCGATCGTGTTTGTCCGCTCGATTTTGCTGCTCGTCTCTCCCTGACAAAAATTCGCCTGAGCCTGACATAGAAAAAGCTCTCTCCTGTCTCGCGGGAGAGAGCTTGCGCTACATCTATTGGATCGTCACATCGTTTACCTCGATATAGCCGGACGGGCTGATGTAGACGCCCTGCACGTTTTTCGCGATGGCGGCGAGGTTTTCGCTGCTGCGGTATGGCAGAAGCGGCACCTCGTCCATCTCGATCTGTTGCGCCTCGGCGTATATTTGCTTGCGTTTTTCCGGATCTTTTTCCTTGCGAGCCGCTTCGATCAGCGCATCGACTTTCGGATTGCTGTAAAAGGAATGGTTGCCCGGAACGCCTGCGGACGTGCTGTGGAACAGGTTGTACTGGTTGTAGTCGCCGTCGCCTGTCGCGTTGCCCCAGCCGCTGATGAACATTTGCGCTTCGCCTTTTGCCGCCAGCTCCAGGTACGCGCCGAACTCCATCACCTGAATTTGCAGGTCGATCCCGATGCCTTTCAACTGGGATTGCAGCACCTCCGCGACATTGATCCGCGCCTTGTTGTCATTGAGATAGATCGTCGCCTTGAAGCCGTTGCCGTACCCTGCTTCGGTGAGCAGTTGCTTGGCCTTGTTCAGATCGTATTCCGGCGCCTTGATGTCCGGGCTGTATCCGATCACTTTCGGGCCGAGCGAAGAATTGGCGGCTTTGCCTACATTGTTGTACACGCCTTGAATGATCGCTTCCTTGTCGATCGCATGGGCAATCGCCTGACGCACGCGGACGTCGTCAAACGGCTTTTTCTTGACGTTCATCCCGATGTGGTCCACGGCGAACGACTCGAAGCGGCCGAGCGACATGTTCGGCGAGTTTTGGACCCGCTCCAGCTCGGTGACCGGAAGCTGCTCGGCGACATGGGCTTCGCCTGTCTCGACCATGGCGACGCGGGTAGTATCCTCTGGTATGGTTTTGAACACGACTTTGTCGACTTTCGGCTTCGTTCCCCAGTAGTTTTCGTTTTTGACAATCACGATTTCCTGGCCGGGCGTCCACGATTCGAACACGAACGGCCCTGTGCCAACCGGGTGCTTGGACAAGTCTTTGCCGTACTGCTCGATCGCTTTCGGGCTGATGATGCCGCCCTCGGCGCTGGCGAGTACGGAGAGCAGACCCGCGAACGGATAATGCAAAATGATTTCCACTTTTTTCGGGTCGACGACTTTGACTTCCTTAATCATGCCGAACATGTTCGCCTTCGGGGTCGGCTCGTTTTTGTCCAAAATGCGCTCGATCGTCTTTTTCACCGCTTCCGCATCAAACGGCGTACCGACGTGGAAGGTCACGCCATCCCGCAGGGTAAACTCCCATGTGACGTCGTCTTTCTGGTTCCATTCGGTGGCCAAAAGCGGCTTGTACTCGCTGTTGCGATCCATCATCACGAGTCCCTCGTACATTTTGTGCTGAACCACTGCCATGGAGTTGATCTGTGTGCTGAAATGCGGATCGAGGTTGTTCGCATCAGACAAGCGTGCGATGACCAGCGTGCCGCCACCTGCTGCCGATGTGGCTGGTGCGGTGCTGCTGGCAGCTTGGCCGGAATTGGCGTTACCCGTAGCTGTTTGCGACTGCGGACTGCCCGAACACCCTGCCAAAGCGGTTGCAAGCAAAACGGACAGAACAAAAATGGAACCTAGCATACGCTTTTTCTTCACAGAAAATGCCCCCTTTGTCTCGATGGTAAAAGGAAAGATGGTGACGCAACAAAATATTACTAATTTTCGAACTATTAATCTTTGCACGATCTTTACTATCTTTTTCACTATCTTTACCAGTTCTTTTTTGACTGTTCAAAATATCTCTACTAAAAAATGTGGCGGAGGCCGCTGTGTCTAAAATTGCCATGAAGAATTTTTGGTCCGTGGAGCATCTTATCAGGAGGCGGGAAAAAGCAGGCGGCCACGCCAGATGACCGCGATCATAGGATCATAAGGAGGACGCGCATGGGAATTTTTGGTGGGAATCCAAAGAATGAGCCGATGCATTATGGCGAAGTATTTGGCGTCTGGGTTTATTTAGCGACAACTAAAGCGCTGCTGGCTGGTTATCAAACCGCAATGAACCATGCTGGCGATACGGATTTGAAAGACTTCCTCGAAGACCTCATGCAAACGATGAAAAAAGAAATAGAGCGCCTGGAGGATTTGCTCAAATTGGCTGGCGTCGGCTTGCCGCCCACTCCTCCCGATCGGCCTGTCGCCGATGCGAACAGCATTCCCGTTGGCGCACGGCTGAACGATTCAGAGATTGCGCTTGGCATCTCCCGGGATATCGCAGGCGGCTTGCTGACGTGCAGCCAGATCATGAGCCAGTCCATCCGCGAAGATATCGGCATGATGTTCGGGGAGTTCCACATGACGAAAGCGCAGTCTGGCTATCGACTGTTGCGCATTCTCAAGGAAAAAGGGTGGCTGATCTCTCCGCCCCTTCATGCACAAGCTCCTGAGCTTGCTCATGTTTAGATTTTAGCCAGTCTGCTAACGCGATGCTTTCGCCCCCAGTCCCGCCGCCATACACTGGGGGCGATATGTTTGAGGCGGCGCCATTTGACCGACCAGCATCGTTCGCTTTGCAACAGTTATTCGTGCAAAAAAAAGAGGCAAGGCCACGTCGCCGCCGCGAGTGAGCCGTGCCTCTTTCTGTTTGATTGTGCAGCGCCCAACCATTGATAGCCCTGCCCTTCACTCCGTACCTGATCAGTCTGTCTTATAAATCGGTTAATATTAATTCAATAGTTCCCGTGTTGAGCTTTGCCTGAGAATTAAGATTTCTGTAATAATTAATATAGTGATTATGTTTAAAAACGATTGCTGCATCGTTATTGGTAACACGAACACCTGGTTCATATACAAAATTATTTTTTGCTGTCCTCGTTCCTAACGCAAAGTCGACAACCCACTTCGTGTAATTATCAGACAGGCTAGATTCATCAGTTATGCTTGATGATTTCGTATTAAATGTCCAACTTACCGATGGAACTAAACCTGATAACCCAACAGAAGCAGTAGAATCAGTATCTGTTGTAAATGGACCGTATGAGCGAATTGTCTGTTCGTTAGCATCACTGCCAGTATGTCTATATCTCATTGCTAGTTCGCGGGTTTGGTAATTATTTCTGGGATCGGTTTGATTGAAAAACTTTACATCCCAAACAGAGACTTTCTTGCCTTTTAACGTTGAGATTCCACGCCTTGTATAATCAACGTTGCTAGTATACACACCCGCAAGTTCATTTCTATTTTCATCTCTTACTCTATATGTGTAAGAATCAGAATAAGTATCATCCTCATAACTTGCCGAAGCTTTTAAAGATATAGCATTACTGAACCTCTTACGTTCGGCCAGTTCCACTTTTTCTTGGATTTCTTCTCGAATCTCATCTAGAGGAACTTCGTCTAGTTGGTCAAATATATAATCAACATGTCTGGCACCACCTTGTTCATAGACTCCTACCCCCATCAGTTTTGGCGCAGTTCCTTCATCTTCTGATGAGCGATTTATCTTGAGTTCAGCCTTAGTATAGTCCTTGATCTCTTTGGGATTTATTTCCTCACCTCGCTATTGCATTCTCACTCCCCACTTGAGTTAATATTAATGTAGTTGCTAGTCCGACACAAAGAGCGGATGCTAAAAACTTCATAACATTACCTCCATTTACATTTGTTGTTACAGTGTTATTATATATAAAAGATAACAAAAAAAGGAAGAGAATTGAAATATGTCCAAATTATTAGAAACATTCATCGTAATCGGCTTGGGCTTTTTCACCGGATTATTTTTTGGCGGAGGCAGCAATATACTACTAGCCGGTATATTTTGGGCTTTAGTGTTTATCTTGCTAAAACTGCCTGACAAAGAAAAATAAATGAATGCTCGCTCGCCTTGCCAACCGTTTTCGCGGTAAAAAGAAGCACGCCCCATCGTCGCCGCGAGTGAGTCGTGCTTCTGTTCGGTTCTGTTTGTTCTGTGACCACAAGGCCGCGACTATTTTTTCGCATCGCGCTGTGCTATCGGTAGCAGTGTTTGTTGCTATCGTGAGGCTATTTGTCCTTACCCCAAAATCGTCATCACTTTATGCTGACTGTCCAGTACTTCCACCTTCACCGCGCCGCCCAGGTTGCGCGACACGGATTCAGCCAGTTCGTTCAGCGCCAGATGAAACGCGTCACTTCTTGTTTCATAAATGGAATTGTAAATGTCAACAAGCGGGTTGATCGTTCCGATGGAATGACCGTTTTTCACTCGTTTCAATAAAGCTTCAATGGAACAGCGCGCCCCTTTTTTCGTCTTGAATTTCTGAAAAGCTTCGCGCCAGACGAGGATGACCGGATTGCTGCTGAACTCTTCCCAATCGAGAAATGTATGGGCTTCTTGCTCCGCCTCCCGCAACAGCTTCTCGTAAAATGCAACGTCCCTTACGGCATTGTCGATTCCCTGGCAAATCACCGTGCCAATTTTGGCCTGCGGGAATAACGACCAAAAATCATCTTCCACGATAAATTTCGGCATCATTGATCTCTCCGTTTCCTTGCACTGATTGTTTCAAACCGGAATCGCTTTTTGTGGTGCCACAAACGATCCTACGTTTTCGCGGGGCTAGCAAAGGCGGAAAATACGCCGAGTACAATATAGACGTAGCCCGTCACTCGGTTCTGCAGCTTCGCACTCACGTTCATCCGCTTGCGAATGCTCGCCGCAAGCAAGGCGTACAAGCCGTCGCTAACAAAGGCAAGCGTAATAAAGATCGCGCCCAAAAGCAAAAACTGTCCGCTGACCGATCCGGCAGAAGGCGAGATGAACTGCGGAAAAAATGCCAAAAAGAACAGGGCTGTCTTCGGATTCATAACTTCTACGAGCGCGGATTCGCATAATATCTTGAGCCATTTTTTCTGCGGGGCTTGCGCTATTTCCGAAGCCTTGTTGTCTGATGCGGAAAACAAAGTCTTGCACCCAAGATAGATCAAATAAGCCGCACCCAAATACTTCACGACCGTAAATGCTGTCGCGGATGTCATCAAAATCGCAGAAATGCCAACCGCGCCTGCCAAGACGTGAACAGCGCCGCCAAGCGATACGCCAAGCACGGATACCAGCCCCGCCTGCCTCCCTTGCTCGATGCTTCTGGCCATAATGTACAACACGGCAGGTCCAGGTATTATAAGCAAGGCAGCAGCAGCAACGACAAACAGCCAAATTGTTGAAAATTCCATAAACGGCAACTCCTTCTTAGTTACATCGGTTTTGCCCTGGCCGCAAGCGGTCATCATGCTGCAGATGCTTAAAACAGCTCTTTCCGCTGCTCACGCAACCACTTGGCGACCTGAATATCTCTTTGTTCCTCTGATTTTTCAAGCTCAGTCACAATGGATTGATAGTCGACGTTATCGCGATTTTGGCTCATTTTCGCCGCCCCTTCGAGCGAGGTGATTTCCACCTCAAAACCGACGATTCCTTTCATTTCTCGCTCCAACAGCTCTGGAGCAAACGTCTCCCAAAGCCGGCCGTTTTCCCGGTGCGCTTCATAATGTCTGAGCATACCAGCCAAAGCCGTTTTCAGCTCATCCCCCGCGAGAATACGGGCGGTTCCGTACGCGTGTACAGCGAGATAGTCCCAGGTGGGAACCGATTCGCTTTTATACCAGCTCGACGAAATGTAAGCGTGCGGCCCTTGAAAAACAAGCAGCACATCGCGATTGTCCGCCAGCGTTTTCTTTTGCATGTTTCCGTATGCGATATGCCCAGTCGCAAAAATTTTCCCGTCCTCTTCGCGAATTTCCACCGGAATGTGCGTTGCCAACGGGCGTTGTCCATCGACGGTAACCAACAAGGCAAACGGGTTCGACTTCATCATTTGCACCGCCTCCGCACGCTCTATGCGGTATAGCTTCGGAATGTACACACTTATCATCCTTTCTCCTGGAAAAATACTTGTCCGTTACAGAAAACAATAGGATACAAACTGACATGAAAAAAGATACAATAATGAACAAATGTACATGTCAGAGGGAATGCAAATGAAAAACACGATTTTTACCTTCAAAGGCAACTCTCCGAAATACAAACAAATCTACGAGAAATTCAAATCGTTCATTGAGCAGGGCGACATAAAGGCCGATGAGCAGTTGCCTTCCATTCGCCAGCTTGCTGACTCCTTGCATGTAAGCCGCAATACGACATTGATGGCCTATGAACAGCTTGTGACGGAAGGTTATATTCGCGGAGAGGGGCGAAAAGGCTATTTTGTCAATGAAGTAGAGCCTGTTTTGTTTCAAGCGGCTCCCCCTTCCGCTTATCACGGGCAATCCGAGCAGGTACCGCCTGTTCGCATTGATTTTCGCTCAGACGTCGTCGATCAAACTCACTTCCCTTTAAAAACATGGAGGAGGATCGCCAATCAAGTATTGACGGCGAAGGAAAGCTTTCGGTACGGAGAGCCGTTTGGCGAACGTTGCCTGCGCGAGCAAATCGCCGCCTACATCCTCCAGTCTCGCGGGGTGAGAACAGATCCGGACGCGATCATTGTCGGGAGCAGCACCCAGCAAATGCTGGTGTATCTCGGTCACGTCCTGAAACGCGACTTTTCCGGCATAATCGTGGAGGACCCTGGCTACGACGGCGCCAGGGAAGCATTCCAATTAAACGGCTTTACGCTTGAAACGTTGCCCGTTTACGAGACAGGCGCTGATTTTTCGCACCTGGAACAGTTGCAATCCCGCCTGATTTACGTCGCGCCGTCCCATCACAGTCCGTACGGGGTAAGCATGCCCATTCAACAGCGGCATGCCCTGATCCATTGGGCAAACACCGTTCAAGGCTATATTATCGAAGACGATTACGACAGTGAGTTTCGCTATACGCAGCAGCCATTTCCCGCGCTCGCCTCGATTGATTCCGCGCGGGTGATTTACCTTGGAAATTTCTCCAAGTGCTTTCTCCCCGGCATCCGGATCAGCTAACTTTGTTAAGGCTACCTCTAAAGGAGGAATAACTAAATGCAAAGGTTCCCGGATTTTATAAAATTCAACTTGCTGCTACTCTTTTTTATTATCTTCTCAACCCTCTTCCCCTATTTGAAAGGACCTGCTCCCACACCAGTTGAGAGCGGGGCCAGTGAATCTAGTTATTCATTCACAATTTTTTAATCGCTGAATTGAGAAGTACTTTCAACACAAAGCAAAAGAGGCATCGCCCCTCTTCGCCCAAGCGAGAGAGCCGTGCCTCTTCGTGTGTTGCCTGTTGTTATTCCGTTACTTCTACAGACCAGCCAAACTTGTCTTCCCGCTCTCCGTACTGGATGCCAGTCATCGTTTCGTACAGTCTGGTCGTCAACGGACCTGTTTTCTCCCCGTTGATAATCATTTGATGGCCGTTCCAGTTCAGATCGCCAACCGGAGAGATGACCGCCGCCGTCCCTGTGCCGAACGCTTCTTCCAGTTGTCCGTTCTTGTGCGCCTCATACAAGTCTTCGACGGAAATGCGCTTTTCTACAACCGGAATGCCCCAGTCTTGGAGCAACTGGATGGTCGAATCGCGGGTGATCCCCTCCAAAATGCTGCCGTTCAACGCCGGGGTCCACACTTCGTCCCCTACTTTGAAAAACACGTTCATACTGCCGACTTCTTCGATGTATTTATTTTCAACGCCATCCAGCCAAAGCACTTGCTCGTAGCCTTTTTCCTTGGCTTCTGCCTGTGCTTTCAAGGCGCCTGCGTAGTTCCCTGCTACTTTTGCGTTGCCCGTACCGCCTCTGACTGCGCGGACGTATTTGTTTTCCACGTAAATTTTGACCGGCTCCATGCCATTGGCATAGTAAGCACCGACGGGAGACAGGACGATAATCAGCTTGTACGTGTGCGAGGCACGCACGCCGAAACATGGCTCTGTCGCAATCACGAACGGACGAATATAGAGCGACATGCCGCTTTCTGCCGGAATCCACTCTTTTTCCAGCGCCACCAACTGCTTCAGGGCGGCGACCATGAACTCCTCATCGACTTGTGGCATGCTCATCCGCTCCAGGGAGCGATTCATCCGTTTGAAGTTTTGATCCGGGCGGAACAGAAGCACTTTGCCTTCTTTGTTGCGGTATGCCTTCAGTCCTTCAAAAATCGCTTGTCCATAGTGGAAGACCATTGCCGCCGGATCGAGTGACAAGGGAGCATACGGAACGATTTGTGGATCGTGCCATCCTTTGCCTTCCGTGTAATCCATAGTGAACATGTGATCGGTAAAATGTACGCCGAACCCCAGCTTATCGAGCGCTGGCTTCTCTTTTTTGTGTGCTGTCCGGGTAATGGTTAACTGACACTCCATCCTCTACATCTCCCTTAGTTTATGAAATTCTACCTTTTTGAAACTGAGCTTATATATTTAAAATAGCAACTATTTCGAACGATTGCCAGCGTAACTTTCTGTTTGCCAGGAAGCGGCTACCCGATTGCTTGCCCTGTCAACTGGCAAAGCGCGCGATGGCGTCGACATTGTACACGTCCTTGCCTTTTTCCAAAGCCGCAATCAGCCGTTCATGGCCAAAGCCATACCTTACCCGAACGCCGCACAGCCCGTACGATTTGGAAAACGTGCGCAAAACGAGCAAATTCGGATAGCGGTCTATAAGCGAGATGACACTCTCATCCGAGTCGGCAAAATCCATGTAGGCTTCGTCGACGACAACCAACCCGTCCATGCCTTCCACCAAGTGGATCACCTCGGCTTGCGAAAGCAGCAGTCCCGTCGGCGCGTTCGGGTTGACTAGCACTACGGCTTGCGCCCGCTTTTACGCAGCGCCTCCCCATCAATGGAAAAATCGTCCCTGGTCGCAACTTTGATACATGTGGCCTGGTAGCCAGCCGCCACCGAATGATAGAGCGGAAAGG
Organism: Brevibacillus sp. NSP2.1; assembly: GCF_000470975.2. Classification (NCBI taxonomy): domain Bacteria; kingdom Bacillati; phylum Bacillota; class Bacilli; order Caryophanales; family Paenibacillaceae; genus Brevibacillus; species Brevibacillus sp. NSP2.1. The sequence goes on from NZ_CP048274.1 coordinate 4,111,916, forward strand.
AAGGGGCGGGGATCGCGACTTTTCCTTCGGGACCGACGAACACCTTCATCAGCAGCGAAATCAGCTCGCTGGAACCGTTGGAGCAAAACGTTTGCTCTACCTTGACGCCATACTGGGCGGCCAGCTCGGCACGCAATTCCTCGCACCTGGAATCCGGGTAGCGGCGCAGTTGCTCTTCTGTGATCTCGCGCAAAGCTTTTAGCACCTGTGGCGAAGGGGGATGCGGGCTTTCGTTCAGATTCAGGCGAATCGCTCCCGCTTCGGGAAGCGGCTGCACCCCCTTCTGCGTAGCCCGGCATCTGCTCGATATGCGGCAAAACGATGGTCATTTTCCTGTCTCCTCCTCGTACATACTTTCTCATCCCTGCTTCCGGTTCTCTCTGCAAAGATGGTATGATGTACCTACCATATCCTTAATTTTACAAAGAAGAAAGATCCAGTTTCCCGCTTTTTCAAGTGCCAGGTACGAAAGGAATGGAGATGGACCCGGCTTGCGCTCCCGGATCGCCAGCTATTTGCATCAAATCCGCGGCGTCCGCTGCTCACCCGATCAGATCGTCGTCGGCGCGGGTACGTATCACTCGCTCGACCTGCTGTTTCAATTGCTAAAAGAAGACGTGAAGACCCTCGCCTTGGAGGAAGCCGTCAACGATGGGGTGAAAGCGCTACTGGGCCAATACCCGTTTTCCTGTCGGCCGCTGTGCCTGGAAGAAGACGGTATTTGTCTCGAAGATGTTGCGGCCAGTCGTGCCCAGGCGATCTATTTGACGCCTTCCCACCAGTTTCCGTACGGGACGACGGTCTCTGACCGCAAACGAGCATGGCTGTTGGATTGGGCCAAAAAGACGGGCGGCTACCTGATCGAAAACGACTACGACGGAGAACTTCGCTACGGGGCAAGGCCCATCCCCTCGCTGCAAAGCCAGGACGACAGCGAACGCGTCATCTATGTGGGCACGCTTTCCCGAGTGCTGTGTCCCTCTTTTCGGCTCAGCTATTTACTCTTGCCCCGCTCGCTGCTCGCCCGCTTCCGGACAAAGCGCAACAGCTACGACCAGTACGCCTCGCCGATTTTCCAGCACACATTGGAGTTGTTCATGCAATCCGGAGACTTTCATCGGCACGTGCGAAACATGCGCGCACTCTACAAGCGCAAGCACGATGTGCTGCTTCATTCGCTCGAGGAGCATTTTCCTGCGGGCAACATCATCGGGACAGGGGCCGGCCTGCACATGCTGCTGCAGCTTTCCGCGGAGAGAAGCGAAGCGGAAATCGTGGAGCAGGCGCTCGGCAACGGCGTGAAAGTATATCCTACCTTCGCCTACTCGCTTGTGCCCGCGCGCTCGTGGCCGCCCACGATCCTGTTCGGCTTCGGCGGATTGTCCGAGGCGGAAATCCAGGAGGGGGTCAGACGCTTTGCCCAAGCGGTTTACGGGTGAGCAGGCGGCAAAAGGCAAAAGGAGCGCCCCTCTTTTGCAAAAACAGCTACTATGCCCGGATCACTTCGATTAGTCCTGATCTGCGCGGGAAGCGTATATGATGAAACAGAGCGGAGTGAATTGTCATGAGTGAGTTTTTGGTCATCGCGATTCCACTGTTGTTAGGGATTGTCGGTTTTGTTTGTCTGCTCCTTGGCTTGTTTGGATACCACCCGAAACGGATTCGCATCAATCTCACCATTTCCGGCATCTGCTTTTTCCTGTTGTTCGCGTATCTTATCATCGGTTATTTTTACACGAATCAGGCTGCTTCCGCGTTTTTGCTTTGAAGTTGCCTGCCGATGCACGTTCCAGCATTGTCACAAGGAGGTTTTACGCCCATGAACATTCGCGCTGAAAAAGCGTTGCCAAAAAAAATCGCCATCGTAACGGGGGCAAGTCGATTGCGCGGCATCGGCGCTGCCATTTGCCGAAAATTGGCTTCCCAGGGGGTCGATCTGTTTTTCACCTACTGGACGGCGTACGACAAAACGATGGACTGGGGAGTGGAAGACCATGAGCCGCACCAGTTGCGCGAGGAGCTTTCACGCTCCGGGGTGAGATGTGCGAGCATGGAGATTGACCTGTCCCAGCCGGATTCCTGGCTGCGTGTCCTCGACGAAGCGAACGCACAGCTCGGTGCGCCCTGTATTCTCGTCAACAACGCCTGTCATTCGACTACAGATGGTTACCAGGCGCTCGATGCGGCCAGCCTGGACGCCCATTACGCCCTCAATGTCCGGGCGCCGATCATGCTCAGTGTGGAATTTGCCCGCCGATTCTCGCAAGGCGCCCACGGCCGGATTATTCATATGACTTCTGGACAGTCCAAAGGCCCGATGCCGGGCGAAATTGCCTACACCGCCACAAAAGGAGCCTTGGATGCGTTCACGGTGACGTTCGCTGCGGAAGTGGCCCCGCTTGGGATTACCGTCAATGCCGTCAATCCGGGGCCGACTGACACCGGCTGGATGTCGGCGGAGCTTGCGCAACACATTCTTGCGCGCAGTCCGCTGGGCAGAATCGGCCAACCGGAGGATGCCGCCCGTTTGGTTGCGTTTTTGGCGAGCGAGGAAGCGGGCTGGATCACGGGGCAAGTCATCCATTCGGAGGGAGGCTTTCTGCGTTGAACCGCCAAAGGTTGCCAGCCTGGCCGAGTACAGAAACCTATAGAAAAAGCACAATCCGCTCAAGTCTGGCAGATTGTGCTTTTTCATTTGGCAGCGAGGCTATTGCGACTTGATCGGCGACTTGCCGTGACGGCGGTGGATTTCCATGTACTCGTAGCTGCCCTGTGCCGCGTGCAGGCGAACGGGACAACCCAGCTCGTCGCTGTAGCGCTTCGTGACGACCAAATTCTCGACCGTCTGCGTCTCGATCCGCTCAGGCGCGAGCATCCCGCGAATCAGCCCGTTGTGCGCGCCGTCAAAATCTTTGACAAACTGGACGGCCCGCTCAAGCCCTGCCCGCCCTTCCGCTTCGTTCCACACGACTTCGATCTCGCCGTTTGCCTTGACCACGCGCATGCCGGACTGGTAGCTCGGCCCCATGTACATGCGCAGTCCAAGACGTCTTGCATGCTCGGCCGCTGCTGCCAACTCCTCGTACGTCTCCGCCCAGCGCTTGTAAAACACAGAGGTGATCGGCATCGCGGTCGTCACCCCGTTCAGGATCAGTTGGCTGTAGGCGTAGAGCGACTTGAACGACTCTTCTTCCGGCGTCATGACTTCGCGGTAGCCTTTGCGGTAGTACGCTTCCGACCAGAGCAAGTTTTTGTTTTTTTCCGCCGATACTTCCAGATGCACGATGTCGTGGTCGATATCGCCCAGCGCGTTCAAGTCGATAAAGCCAGGGCTTATGACAGCGTTTCCGGCGTCGATCACTTCGTCGACTTCCCCGGCATAATCATGGCCCACAAACAAAATCGTGTCGTTTTCGTAGACAACCTCCCCGTCCCTGATGATGACGTGGTCTTCCCCGTCAAAGCCGATCACGTATTTGGCTGTTATTTTCGTTTTCATACTGCTTCTCCCTCGCCTTCGCATCCATACTCTTTCTCTCCACTGTCTATCTGCGTGTCCTTTGTCAGTATAAGAAATATTCTGTCAAGTTTGTTGCAATTGCTTTGCATCTATTTGCACAATCTTTACTCCTTTGCCGGCTGCCCCCGCTCGTCACGACGCTTTTCTCCAACCTGATCGGCTTCGGGGCGCTCCTGCCGTTCCTCGTTGCCAGCCTGCCGCAAGTCGCGTACAGCCCTCGTCTTGCTTCGTGGCTGCTGCTGTTCGTCACGGCTGTGGTCATGCACGGCATCGTCACGCTGATCTGGAACAGCCAACTGCAAAAGGTCGGGGCGGCCAAGGCGGCGATGTTTTCCAACCTGGAGCCGTTTATCGCCATGCTGTTCGGCTTCTTTTTGCTGGCGAAGCCCATCACCGCCGTCCAGTTGTTCGGAGCGGTCCTGATTATCGCGGGAGTCACCTTGACCACGACCTCCAAGGAGCCGCGCGATCAGCACGAGCTGTCTTCGTTTCCTACGGGGGGCAAATAGTCGGGGTTTATTTCATACAAAAACAGTCGGAATTATGGTTGAGATTTACAGCCGCAATGATTATACTAGACGGTAACGTGCCATCACGACTTTTTGCGTGAAACCACCCGAAAAAGACCAAGGAGGGCTGTTCATGTCTACGGTTAAGCTGTCCCAATGGGAAACGATGCTGCTTGAGGCGGCACGCGCCCACGGGCTCGTCGATGAAGAAATCATCCATAAGCTGAGAACGGGCGACCGCGGGCCTTTTGCCGATGTGGAAGGCGGGAAGTACGATTACACTCCCCTCTTTGAGCTGTACCAGAGCGATTCCGCCGCGCTTGAGCAGGCGATTCGCGACGGCTACCAAATCAAGTTCACGACGATGAACGGGATCAAATTTTTATTGAACAAACGCTACCGCCTTCTCGCCGAGCAGGACTACCAGGTAGAGGAGACGGCGCTGGACCAGGTTCGGCTGTCAGACGAGGCGCTGCAATGGATGCGCCAGACGATCTCGAAAAACTGGCGGATCGTGGAGCAGGCAAAGCTCGCCGACAGCAAGGAAACGGTCGTCCGCTTCGAACTGGCTGCCTCTTGAATGCAAAAAGAGCACTTTTCCGCACGGGAGAGTGCTCTTTCTTTATACGTGATTTCGCGATTTCGTGAAAAAAGCATGCCTGGCATGCGGGACCTGGGCAAAACGTGAGCAAAAGCGTGCGGCTCTGCCGCCACCGAGCCTATTCGCTCCGGCAAAGCATCCTCATCCCGAGCAAAACCGCCCAGGCGCGGCTGTCCGCCTTGAAGAAAAAGCGCAGCGGCATGTCGCTGTCCACGAAGATCAGCGTGTCGCTTGCGGCAGCGCGGAGCGAAAATTCGCTGCCGGCGACTTCCGCTACAGGCGCTCCGTCGCGGATGAACAGGCGCACGTTGCCTCCTTCTGCGGAAGTATATGTCCCGACGAGCTTTTCCAGCTCCTCGCGGTCGAGCTGATACGTCGGGGCTGCGCTCTCCTTGTGCGCAAGCGGCAGTCCCAGCGCGGCGTTGACCGCTGCCAGCCAGACGTTGCGGATCGGCACGTTTTCGAGATTGGACAGGACGACGCAGACGAGTCCTTTTTCCGGGACAAAGCCGAAGTTGGACGATACGCCCGGCTGCCCGCCCCCGTGCTCGACCAGCGTGACTCCCGCGTAGTCCATCGTCGTCTTGAGCGCGTAGCCGTACCAGGCGTCCTTCGTCAGCCGATGGACGGGCTGCCACATCGTTTCCAGCCAGGCGGCAGGCACGATCTCCTGTCCCTGGTAGCGGCCTTTTGCCACATACAGGCCACCGTACACAAGCAAATCGTCCACGCTTGAACGAATCCCTCCGCCCACCTCGTAGTTGCCAAGCGTCGGCCAAGGGACCGCGGTGACTTGCTGCTGTTCCCCCCGCTTCGCATACGGGGTGGAGACGTTGTCCAGACGGGCAAGCTCCTCCAGGCTGAACGTAGAGCGATGCATCCGCAGCGGCGCAAGCAGCCGCTCCGTCATATAGCGGCGGTACGGCCGTCCGCTGACCTGCTCGATGATCGCGCCAAGCAGCAGGAACATGTCGTTGGCATAGCTGAAATACTGCCCCGGCTCCCCGAGGGCCGCGAACTCGACTTCAGCCAGGTAGTCCAGATGCTCGGAAAACCGGACCAGCTCTTCCCTGCGCAAAAGCGGCGGCACGCCCGACGTATGCGACAGGAGATGGCGAATTTGCACCTTGCTGGCATCGCAGCCTCTCAGCCGAAACGCCGGGATGTATTTGCCGACCGGATCGTCCAGCGACAGCTTTCCTTCGTGCGCCAGTTGCATGATCGCCGCTGCCGTAAACGATTTGGTGACGGAAGCGATGCCAAACACCGTAGATGGCGTGGCTGGCTCTTTCGTCACCAGGTTGCGCACGCCGAACCCTTTTGCGTAAATCGTTTCCCCGCGGTGCGACAGGGCGACCGCAAGCCCTGGCACGCCCTGTTCCTCCATGAAGCGTTGAATGTACGTCTCCAGCTCTGTCATTTGCAGCCGATCCATAGTCGCCTCCGTCCTTTTTTCGCCTAGCGAATGGATGAAAAACCAGACTTGCTGCCCGCTTATCGCAGCGGAAGCGGCATGGCGTGAACCGTCCGCCCTTTTCGGCCTGTCGTCGTCACCGCCTGGGAGAGAGAGTTGTAGATCGCTTCCTCGGTCGCCTCTGCGGCTGCGGCAAACAGCTCGTTCATCACCGGATGGTCCTCGCGAAGCTGCACGCGCGTCTCCGTAACCGACTCCGTCCGGTGCGGGATCTTGTGCGCGGTGGAAAAGGCGATCACGATGTCGCCGCTGCCGTGCCCGAAGTGGCTTCCGGTGCGGCCGAGGCCGATTCCTGCGCGCTTGGCGACACGCAGAAGCTGGCGGTCGGAAAGCGACGCGTCTGTCGCAAGCACGATCATAATCGAGCCGTCCTCTTCCTTCTCGACTGCCTCTGCGGCCGCCGGCTCGCGAGTGGCACAGGCAAACAACCTGTCGCCCAAAAAGTCGTCCTTGCTGCCAAAGTTGGACAACACCAATGCGCCGAGCGTGTACGTATGCCCGGAGGCGGACACGACGCGCGAGGACGAGCCGATTCCGCCCTTGTAGCCGAATGCGACCATCCCTGTCCCCGCTCCGACCGCGCCTTCTTCTACGCCGTGCTCCGTTGCGTTTTCAATCGCCGCCACCGCATCTTCCGGCCGCACGACGCAGCGGCGGATCGAATTGAGGTGGCCGTCGTTGCACTCCCCGACCACGATGTTGACCGTCCCTGTCGTATCGCCAATCTCTTCATTCGTCGCCAGCATGTATTGCAGCGCGCCCTGTGTCACCGCCGGGACGGAAAACGTATTCGTCAGCATGATCGGCGACTCCAGCACGCCCAGCTCGTTTACCTGGACGAGTCCTGTCGTCTTGCCGAAGCCGTTGATGACGTAGCTGGCTGCCGTCACCTTTTCGCGAAACAGGCTGCCTCCGTGCGGCAAAATGGCGGTCACGCCCGTACACGCACACTCCCCGTCTTCCAGCTCATGCTGAATCGTCACATGGCCGACGCGCACCCCAGGCACATCGGTCAGATCGTTTTTCGCTCCTGTGGGCAGCTTGCCGACCACTACTCCCAGCTCGCGGATTTTCCCTTTTCCGGCACGCTTCATGACAGCTTCCTCCTTTCCCGTTCGGCTCGCCTACACCGGGCGATTGCGCAAAAAGTTTTCGTAGGCAAATCCGCGCACCTCGTCTTCCGTGTAGCGCTTGAGCAGCTCGTTTATCAGGTTTTGGCTCATCCCTGCATGCTCAAGCCCCACGACTTTTTTCGTGATCCCGTCAAAATCCGAGCCAAGCCCGATATGGCGTACGCCGCCGAGCGAGCAGAAGTGATCGATATGCCGGATCAGGTCGTCAATCGTCGTCGGCGCCGAGTCGTTAATAAACATCGTGCAGTACACGACGTGGACATTGGCCCCTTTGGCGAACATCGCCTTCGCCTGCTCGTCCGTCAGGTTGCGGGGATTGTCGCAAACAGCGCGGGCGTTGGAATGGCTCGCGATCGGGTACTTCGCCAGCTCCAGCGTCTCCCAGAAGCTGCGCTCGCACAGGTGGGAGACATCTGTCAAAATTTTTCGTTCATTATGGAACTGAATAATCTCTTTGCCAAACGCGGTCAGCCCGCCGTTTCTTTCTTCCAGCGCCCCGTCTGCCGCCAGATTCGCCAAATTCCAGGTCAGGCCGACAGAGCGCACGCCGAGCTGATAGAGAATGTGCAGCTTTTTCAGGTCGTTGCCGATCGGCTCTACCCCTTCGAGCGTCAAAAGCGCCCCGATCTCGCCGTCCTGCAGCCTGTCCAGGTCGCTCCAGTCGCGAATCTGCTTCATCTCCGGATGCTTGCCGAGCACCTCTGTATAAAAGTAGTGAATCTGATCCAGCGCGCATTGAAACCGGCTTTCCGAAGGCAGGTCGACCGGCGTGTAAATCGCGTAGCATTGCACCTTCACCCCGCCCTCGTGCAGCCGATTCCGGTTCACGTCCAGCTTTTCCGAATCGGCAAAGGAGAGATTCCCCTTTTGCTCCCATATTTTCAAAAGCGCATCGCAATGCAAATCAATAATCGGCATTCCCGCCATTTGCTTCATCAGTCCTCGCTCTTTTTTCTCTTGACGAACTCTACCTAATTCCCTCACTTTACGGTAATGTATTTTTAAAAGCGATTCCAATTAATTTTTGCAATAGGCATCTTCAAAAATTTGCATAATGGAGCCCACCCCTATGAATATGGAACAACTGGAAGCGTTTATTTTTGTAGCTTTGACAGGGAGCTTTAGCAAGACAGCCGATCTCTTGTACCTCTCCCAGCCAACCGTCAGCATGCGGATCAAGGCGCTGGAAACCTCGATGGGCTGCAAGCTGTTTCAGCGCACAGGCCATACGATTTCGCTGACCAAGGAGGGCGACCTGTTTTTGCCCTACGCGAAAAACATCATGAACATGCTACAGGAGGGCCAGCAGGCGATCCAGCGCTCACAGGGCGACGTGGAAGGCGAGCTGACCATTTCGACCGTATTCGTTTCGGCCTTTTACATCTTGCCGGATCTCGTGGAGCAGTTTCAGCAGCTTTATCCGAAAATCAAGCTGACGATCCTCACCGGACATTCGCATCAGGTGCTCGATATGGTGCTCAACCACGAGGTGTCGTTCGGTATCGCGAGGGCGGTCAACCATCCGCAGATCAACCGGATTCAGCTCATGTCCGACGATATGGTGCTGGCGATTTATCCCGAGCATCCGTTTGCCTATCGCCATCAGGTGTCGATCGAGGAAGTCGCCCGCGAACGGCTCATCTTGTTCAACCGCGGCTCGCTGGACTGGAAGCTGATTAACAACGCGTTCAGTCATTTTCAACTGCAAAACAACGTCGTCATGGAGGCGGACAACATCGAGGTCGTCAAACGGATGGTCAAGCAGAAGCTCGGCATCGCCTTTTTGCCCCGCTTTGCGATCAGCAAAGATTTGAGCGACGGCGAGCTGAAAGAGGTAGACGTCCTCAACCTGCCGCAAATCAACCGCAACTTCGAGCTGATTTACTTGAAGGATACACCCGTGAACGGGATTATGCGCACGTTTATCGACTTTTTGATGCAAAACAAGGCGTTGCAGTGAGCGGCCGCAAGAAAAAGACCGCCTCTAGCGGACGGCCTCTTCTCTTCCGGCGGCGTGTGGCGCTGCCTGGTGCTTTTCCTTTTGGCGCGGACCCAGCTTGCTGATTGCAAGCAGCAGACAGCCGATGATAACGAGCATCGCGACCAGGGCAAACGTAAAGTCGCCGAACAGATCGACAGCCAGCCCGATCAGCACAGGCCCGAGCGAGCCGAGCATGTACCCGCCAAACTGCATGACGGCCGACCACGACGTAGCTTCCTGCGCGCTGTCCGCCTCTTCAATCGGGATCAACAGCGCCAAAGGGAACAAGCCGCCTGCCCCGATCCCGAGAAACACGGTCGCAAGCCACGGCGAAGCGTGAACGAGCAACAGGGCGATGCCGACCAGCTCAGCCAGGGCACAGGTGAACAGCCAGCGATTGCGGTTGCCAGTGCGGCTGACAATCACCGGGATGAGAAAGCTGACCGGGATTTGAATGATCGTAAACAGCGTCAGCACCAATCCCGACTGCGCATGGCTCATCCCTGCCGCTTGCACGAGCGGAGCCAGCCAGGCGGTTATCATGTAAAACATCGAGGACATGCACCCGAAAAACAGCATGCTTGCGATCATCCGCCCGCTTTTGATGCGCAGCTTGGGCACGGGGGCGGCGGACTTACCCGCTTTTTGTTTTGCCAACGGGAGCAGCGCGGCTGCGGCGAGCACGGCCAAGAGCGCCCAGACGCACAGCGAGTACTGCCACGACTGGCCCAGCGCCGTAAACAGCGGGATCGACAAGCTGGACGCAATCGCAGCCCCGATGACGAGCGACACGGAATAAATGCTGGCGGCACCTGGCTTGCCAGGAAAGTACTTTTTGATAAAGCCGGACAAAAGCGGCCCGGCGATGCCAATGCCAATCCCGGAAATCAGGGCGGTCACAAGCAGGCTCACGCTGTCCAAGACGAGCACCCGGTACGCTGTCGCCGCAAAAATCATCACGATCGCCACAAGCAGCGAGCGCTCCAGGCCAAAGCGCTGGCTGAGCGTGATGGAGAAAAGCGCAAACAGCCCCATGCAAAATACCGGGAGCGTCGTAATCAGGCTTGCCGTTACTCCGCTCATCCCCAAATCGGTTTGGATGATATCGAGCAGCGGCCCGACAGACGTAATGGACGGCCGCAAGTTCAATGAGAGCAAAAAAATAACGGCAATCAAATAAAATAACCGCACGCAAACACTTCCTTCCTCTATCCTTGAATGAAGTGTAAAGCCGTGCGTACAATAGATCAATTCTATTTTTTCTATACAAATAATAGTTACAGACTATGGTAAAGAAGGGAGGCGCCATGGAATTTCGTCAGTTGCAATATTTTCTCATGCTGTGCAACGAGCTGCATTTTTCCGAGGCCGCCTATAAGCTGGGCATTAGCCAACCGACGTTGAGCCAGCAAATCCGCGTGCTGGAGGATGAAGTCGGCGTGCCGCTGTTCGACCGGATCGAAAAAAAAACGGTGAAGACCGAGGCTGGCGCGATCCTGGAGCACCACGCCTTGCAAATCGTTCAGCATCTGGAAAATGCCCGGACAGCGATTGCCGACCTGACCCATATGCACGCGGGGCATTTGCGCGTAGCGGTGCTGCCGTCCGACCTCGACTACCGCCTCACTTCGCTTTTGATCGACTTCCACAAGCAGTTTCCGCAAACAAAAGTGCAAGTGTTTCCTTCCATATGACATCGTGAACCAGGTGCTGAACATCGAGGTCGACCTCGGTGTCGGCCTGGCGATGCCTGCCATGCCCGCCGATGAGCGTTTGACGCGGATTTCGTTTTACACGGAAACGTACAGTTTGTACGTCCATCGAGATCATCCTCTGTCCGGGCGGGAAAGCGTCTCTTGCGACGATCTGCGCGGGCTTGCGTTCGTCATGTATCCGCAAGGCTTCTACGGCCGCGATTTGATCGACAGGTGGAGCAAAGAGCGCGGGCTCGTCATCGAAACGATCATGGAAACAGGCTCAGCCACGTCCCTGCTCCAGCTCGTTGGCGCAGGCATCGGCGCCACGATTCAGCCGAGCCGCCTGATCGAAAGCTTTCAGTCGCTGGGGATTCGCGCCGTTGCCATCGACGACTCGCCGATCCGGGAAATGGTCATCATGTACCGCAATGACAAATACATCAGCGTCGCTGCCAAAGCGTTCATCAACAAGCTGGAGACGTCGTTTCAAACCTCGCGCTAGCGTGCCGCGCAGCTTGCTGCTTGCCGTTTTTCCCGCGGGAAAAAACCTCGCTCTTGCAACTAAAAGTATCCACTGGAGGGAAATCCTAATCCGTATGGCTGTCATCCTGTCATGGCAAGGAGGCATTTATGACGCAGCGCAAACTGGTACATTTCACCGATCAGGACCTGGACGGCGAATCGTGTGCGATCTTGAGCCGGATCGCCTATGGCGACCGGGAAGTCTTCACCCGCGGCGTATCGCCCTATACCGTCAACCAGGAAGTCCAGACGTTTCTTGCCGAAGAGTTTTCGCCGGAGATGTCCGTCGTCATTACAGATGTGGGCGTCAACGAAGAAGTGGCGTCCTTGATTCAGAAAAAAGTCGAGCAAGGGCATTCGTTTGTCCTAATCGACCATCACCCAACGTCGCTACCCCTGTCCGCGAAGTACGACTGGGCGAACGTCATCGTCGAAGCAGCGGGACAGAAGACTGCGGCGACCAGCCTTTATTACGATTACTTGCGAAGCAAAGGGCTTTTGGCGCCCACAGACGTGCTTACCGACTACGTGGAGCTGGTGCGGGCGTTTGATACGTGGGACTGGGAAGCGACCGGAAATGTGCAGGCGAACCAGTTGAACCTCTTGTTTTATTTGGCGGAGCGCGGCACTTTTGCCGACCAGGTGATCGGGCGGCTGCGCAGCGAGGACGTGGAGCAGTTCACGTTCGAGGACTGGGAAGCTCTCCTGATCTACACAGAGGAGAGAAGAATCGCGGAGTTTGAGCAGAAAAAGGCAAAGCAGATGAAGCGCCTGAGCGTCGAAATTGATCTGGACGAGCCGAGAACGTACAACGTCGGCGTCGTCTTTTTGGAGCAGTACCAATCGACGACGGGAAACTTTTTGTGCAAAAGCGATGAGACGCTCGATTTTGTCGCGATGCTCGATCCCGGAAAAGGCAGAATCAGCTTTCGCACGATTCGCGACGACGTGGACCTGTCGGTGATCGCGGCCCACTACGGAGGTGGCGGGCATCCCAAGGCGGCGGGCTGCTCGTTTACAGGCGTGACCCTAAAAACTTTTGTGTACCCTGCCCTGCGTGTGCATTGAAAAATCCCCTCCGGCCGCAAGCAGGCGTCCCCATCGGCTCATCCGATGATGAGATGAGCCGATGGGCGCTGCTTTTTTCGCGAGGGGATTCTCATGTGTATCCGTTACGCGTGGTTACGCGTGACCGAGCAAACCTTCCAACACTTTCTGGACTTTTACCCCTGTCTCAAACGTCACCAGTCTGGCTTCCTGCCCGTCGATGGCAAGCGCCAGCTCGTCGAGCAACAGCGAGAGGCGGTCCAGTTCTGGCACGTCTGCGGCCACAGGCGCTTCTCCCTCTCCCCCGACAAACAGCTTGCTCCAGTTGACTACGCTCAAGGTGCCTTTGGTGCCGTAAATACGGTAGTCCAGATGCTCCTGGTGCGCGATGCCCGCCAGTCCGTTGATCGTGACCGGAGTGCCGCAAGCAAGGCGCAGGAAGGCCGAGACGCCCGTTTCACACGCTTCCGGGTCTTGCGGATAGTCTACGTCCGAGCGGATGACCTGCAAATCTCCGAACAAGGCGTAGGTCAAATGGGTAAAATGCGGCAAAACCTCGCGGATGAAGCCGCCCTGCTCCCGGCCGGACAGCCACGGCGTCTGCTGCCACGGGCGCGGCCACGTATGGAAATGGGTCAAAATATCAATCCGGCGAATCTCGCCGATCTCCTCCAGCCTGCTGCGCAGCGCGGGGAAAATGCCCTGATAGTAGAGCGGAAAGTTCATCGCGTGCACGACGCCTGCGTCTTTGGCTGCCGCCAGCATGTCCTCGGCTTCTGCGAGCGAATTAGCGAGCGGCTTTTCGCACAGCAAATGCTTTTTGTGCGCCAATACGTCCAGAGCGATCGCATGATGGAACTTCGGCGGGACGGCCAGGTAGACGGCGTCCAGCTCTTCTTTTGCCAACAGCTCCTTGTAATCGGTGTACCACGGCACATTGCCGGATTTTTGCGCGGCCTCCTGCGCCCGTTCGGCAGACACGTCGCTCACTGCCGCGACGCTGAATTTTTCGTGGGTGCGAAGGGCGTTCATCATCCGCTCGCCCATGACGCCTGCGCCGATGACGCCCACCTTCCGTTTGCTCTCGTTCATCTGTCTTTCCTCGCTTCCTGATGAATGCTCGTCTTTTTTGCACCTCCCCCTTTTCTCTATTAATCTGAAAATTCCTTGTAAAAAAACTAGATTGCGAAAAAATGTTTGCGAAAATCGCTACGCGGAAGCGATACCCGAGTGGAACCGTCTCGTTTTCTTTGAATCGCGTTCATGGCTTGTTGTGCCCAGGAAATGCCGCAATGCTGGAACTTTTGCGCCTGTACGCTGATTTCTGCTGTAATTTGAAACGACTGGATGAAAGTGCGACTCTTGTCATCGTTGAAAATCGGCTGCTCCGCCTCTTCCGGTAGGTCGGCTGCAGGCTGTCAAATCTTTCTTTTCCTAATTATCCATTGACATGCAACCATTCGGTTTCCTATACTACAAAAAGCGAAACGTTTTGGTTTCATTTCCATGAGCAAACTAGGAAACTACTTTACTGATACGGAGGCGTATTCATGTCCAACACTATTCCTGATATCGTTCAGACACAAGTTTTCAACGCTCCCTTGCAAAAAGTTTGGGACGCGGTCGCTACAGCAGACGGGATTGCCGCTTGGTTCATGCCCAACGATTTTCAGCCTGTAGCCGGACATGCCTTTACCATCCATTCCCCTTATGGCGATTCGCCTTGCGTCGTGCAGGAGATTGATCCGCCAAACCGTCTGGTGTTCAAGTGGGGAAAAGACTGGGTCATCACTTTCGCCTTGAAAGATTTGGGCGAAACGTCTGAATTTACGCTGATCCATTCCGGTTGGTCGCCAGATACTGTGACCGAGTTCGGCGAAAGCCATGCAGTCGTGCGCGACCGAATGAACCAGGGCTGGGATTCTTCCGTGCTGCCTAAACTGAAAGAGTATGTGGAAGCGTAAATGAGCAGCTCTACTGCCAAGCACGACGTTTTTCAAGCCATCGCCGATCCGACGCGCCGCAAGCTGCTGCAATTGCTGACCGATCAGGAGATGCCCGTGACGGCCATCAGCCGGCACTTTCCGATCAGCCGCACAGCCGTTTCCAAGCATTTGCGCATATTGTCCGAGGCCGGACTGGTCAAGGAACAGCGCGTAGGTCGCGAGACGAGGTATCGGATGCAGCCCGAGCCGCTAGAAGAGCTGAAAAGCTGGCTGTCCTACTACGAGCGCTTCTGGGACAACAAGCTGAACGCCTTGAAGCGGTTGGTAGAAGCGGAGCATTCCGAGGAGCTTCAGCCTTCCGGGCCGCGGCTGGTTGAACGAAAGCAGGACGAGCAGTAGAAAACCTGCCCTTCTGGAAGCGAAAAAAAGGATAGGGAGCGTAGCATTCGTGCCGCGCCTCCCTATCCTTTTTGCTGATTCGAGCTTGCAAGCCGAACGCTTTTTCTCCAAACGAAACGATCGCAAGCGTCGGCCCTGACGTGTACAGCACAACCGACAGCAGCACGCTCTCTCGCAACAAATGCGCCAAACGGCTTGGCGCCGCCCGCAGTTCGCCGCCAAGATCGAGCGTGACGACAACCCGTTTGTCAATCGGCAGCTCCAGCCGCTTGCGGCAGTCGTGGATGCCCCGCCCCAGCACGCGGCCGCTTAGAAATAGTCATTGTATAATTGTCGCTGCTGTTCCTCTGCGATGCTCTGCAAGTCGTAGGCGTTAATGCGAAAAAACTGATAGTCGCCTTGATCCGCTTTTTTCGCGGCGAGCTTGCTTAAAAACTTCGGGGAGCCTTCGTTTTCTTCATCGTAAACTAACAAAAGACCGTCTGAATGGGAGAGCAAAAATTTGTCTTTCTCCTGAAGTTGCCAAACACCCTGGTAAGGCGTTTGATAGACGCTGTTGATATAGTCGGCTTGCCTTACAATATTTCGGTAGTAATCCTGTGTTTCTTCTTTCCACTTTTCCTCTTGGTTCAAAAACGGAGTAATGACCGCCAGCTTTAGCTGGGGATACTCCTTTTTTAATTCGAGAACCGTTTCGGCTGCCCACATTTCTACCCCGAGTTGGCCGGATATGATGACCCATTCCAGCTCTTCCTCCAGGAGTCTTGCGAGTTCCCGCCTCAGTGCTGTCTTGATAATCGCCAGCCCCGGATTTTTTTCATTGAATATGCCAAGCTCGTGAGCCTTGTATCCGGAAACCAATAAACGTTTTAACATCATGCCACCTCTGGTTTCAAAGAAGCTCTAGCAGAAAATAGTTTTTTTCACTCGACGATAGTTAGATTATAGCTGATGCATTTGCGTTTCTGCTCGTCTTTTATCGGGAGATCCCCCGTCTGAAAAACGCAAAAATCCCGCCCCCGCAGGGACGAGATTTCATCTCGCGTTGCCATCCTTGTGCGGAAAACCATCGCCACGAGAAGACGGAACAACCTTTTTTACGCCGCCACCCGCTTCATGCTGCGTCGGCTCTCCATGCGCGACAGGAACAGGCTGAGCACGAGAACGATTGCCCCGAACAAATACGGCGCGTTCACATGCATGCCGTACAGCGTACCCGCCACTGCCGGGCCGAAAATGTTGCCCAGGCTCATGTAGGCGTTGTTCATCCCTGCCACAAACCCTTGTTCATCCCCGGCCCGCTTGGAGATCAGCGTATTGATCGCCGGGCGCATGATCGACGTCAGCGTGAAGAACAGCACCGTCAGGACGAGCATATACCAGAAATTTCCTGATAACAACATCAGCACCATCGTCACGGCCGAGCTGAAAAACGTCCAGTTGATAAGCTTCTTTTCCCCGAAGCGGGTAATCAGCTTCCCGATCAGCATCGCCTGCACAATCGTTCCAGCCAGGGCGCCCACGGTGATGATGATGGAGATGTCGCGCGGCGTGTAGCCGAACTTCGCGTCTACGAAGAGCGGGAAGATCACTTCAAAGTTCGCCAGTCCAAAGGTCATCGTAAAAATCAGCACCAGCATGATGAAATACGACGACTGAAACGACTTGCCGAGCTGCAGGAAAATGTTTTCTTTCTTCGCCTCCGACTGGCGAGCTGCCAGTTGCTTTTCTTTTGGCAACGACTCAGACAGAAACAGCAAGGAGCCGATCGTCGCCACGGCACCGACCGCCGCCGAAATATAAAACGGCATCCGCAGTCCAAGCTCGGCGAGAAAACCGCCGATGCCCGGCCCGATCACGAATCCGAGCGACATCGCGGCGCCGAGCAGGCCCAGCCCTTTTCCCCGCTTGTCTTCCGTCGTGATGTCCGCCACGTAGGCGAGCATGGAAGGAATCATCGAAGCTGCCCCGATTCCCCCGATCAGGCGGGAGAGGTAGAGCACCCACGTATGCTCGGCGAGGGCAAACACAAGGTTGGAGATCGTAAACAGCACCAGGCCGGATACGATCATGATTTTGCGGCCGTATTTATCCGACCATTCTCCCGCGATCGGCGAGAACAGAAACTGCGTCAAACCAAATGCCGCCACCAGGTAACCGGCGGTCTTCCCGCCTGCCCCAAATTCCTTCAAAAACTCGGGCAAGATCGGAATAATCAAGCCAATTCCCAGCATGGCAATAAACATGTTTATCATGAGAAAGAGAATCGGTCGCCCGTTACTCTCCGCGTTACTCGTATTCATTTATCCAGTCCTATCCATTTGTATTTTTGTTTTTTCAGGCTGTAAGCTTCGCCTTCACGCTTTCGATCACAGTGCGCCACACGGCCGGGTCAGTCGTAATCTGCTCCTTGAACGTGCGGTACAACTGCTTTTGCTTTTCTTCAAAATCAGGCGCATCGGCCGCAGGGAGCGTTGCGCGAGCCGTCGTAATCATCTCCTGCACCTCCGGCGAGCGAGGTCCCCATACACAGGCTTCGTTTCCGTCCTGGTCGAGAAAAATGAACATCGGGATCGCCCGCGCCGTGCCGTTGGTGAGATATTGGTCCATCAGCTCCAGGTTTTCGTCGCGGATGAGGAAGCGCAGCTCGATATTGCTTTCCTCGGCGATGCGCTGGATGACCGGAACGCACAGAGCAGCATCCCCGCACCAGTCGGCAGTCAGCACGACGCCTTTCCAGTTGCGAGCGGACAGCTCCTTCCAAAACGCCAGGTCTTCCTCGGTAAACGCAAGCTGCTCGTAGACGCGTCCCAGCTCCTGCTGGTTGACGTTCATGCTCGCGCGATACTCGGCAAAGCTCATTCCTTTTTCAAACCAGATGCTCTGATTCACGGTAGACATCGTCGGTACTCCTCCCCTGTATGAAAAAAAGTTATTGCTCCCAGATTGCAGAAGTTCCCAGGCGGTTTCGCGCGGAAAAGCTTCTCGTCTTGCGGCTTTGTCTTTCTGACGCCGTTTGTTGTTTTTCCTGCAGCTTCGCGGTCAGCTCCATGAACCACGCTTTGTCTTTTGTCACGAGCGCCAGCTCGATCAGGTCATGCAGTTGTTCCAGGTCGTCAAAGGTGCCTGTCGACATGCGCTCCAGCCGTTGCAGCGGAATGGCCGCGAGCCTGCCGATCGCCTCTTCGTTGTCACTCTTGACTACAAAAACGTGCGCAATGCCCCGCGATGAATCGACGGTTTCCACGAAGCCTTGCACCAACTCGCCATGCTTGGACTTGCCCATTACCCACTCGCTACTTGCCAGCATCTTTTCCCGATTCATTCGAACGCACCACCTTAAATTGTAGTTAAAAAAGTTACAGTTTCCAGTTGAAAATGTTGCCTGCCTACTGGCGATTCTGCCCTTGACACTGGCCCTGTCCCTGACGAACTTTATCCAGAACCGTCTGGATCGTAAGCTGCTCCAAATATTTGGTGTAGTACAACTCCGCTTCCGTAAAAATCTGATCCATGACGCCATGCATGTTGGCAGACACGAGGCACGCTTCCTTCGGGTCGCCCGAGCACCAGTGCGGCTTCAGCGTCCCTGTCGACATCGAACGGTAAATCGCGGCCAAGGTCACGTCGCCGGGGTCGCACGCCAGCATATAGCCGCCCCCTACGCCCTCTTTTGTCTTCACGAATCCGTTTTTACGCAGAATCCCCATGATTTTGCGAATCCTCGCGGGATTGGTGCATACATTTTGTGCAATAAGCTCACTGCTTGCCATATGTCCCGGTAGATGAGCCAACAAAGCCAAGCTGTGAACAGCAATCGTAAACTCACTATTCACGTCTGAGACGGCCCCTTTCGCAAGAGTACTGTAATCTTAATTCTTACAGTTCTGAATGTCAATAACTGTTGGAGGCGTAACTGTTTTCGCAAATGTATGGATAACTGCTCCCGCGGCTGTAGGCGCAACTGCACTCTCGGCTGTCTTTTGCTGCTGTTATCCCTGGCCATGCCTTTGCCTGGGGTGCGCAGCGCCAAAAAGAAAAGGAGGCGGAAAAATCGCCTCCTGTCTATCGCGTCTCCCCGCGCATACGAGCGCTGCTTGCTTTTCGTGCCAGCTTCTCGGTATCTTCCTTTGTTCTATAGCGGCTTCACCAGCAAAATCTCGTCGCGAATCGGAATCCCGTTGTCTGCGACGAGCGGGATTTCCGGCTTGATCGCCCGCGCTTTTTGTACGGCATTCACGTACAGCGCGGACAACTGATAGCCCCGGCGCTGGTAAAAGCCCATCGCGTGCAGGTTGTCGTTGGTCGTCACCAGCTTCATGCGCAGGCAGCCGTGTTCCCGCGCTGTCTGCTCCGCTTTTGCCAGCAGCTTGGAGCCGATCCCTTTGTTCTCCGCCAGGCTGTCCAAAGAAATAATCTCGCACTCCTTGGCCTCCAGCACGTAGCTGACGTACCCCTGGATCGCGCCGTCTTCGCCGAGGACGGCATACCCGTCCAGCTCGTCACAGCGAAAGACGCCGCTCGATATAACCATTTGCGGGCTGCCCCAGTTCACGGTAAAAAAATCCGCAATAACGCTTTTCGGCAGCTCGCTTGCTGCTACGATTTTCATCGCTGTCACCTCGTGGGCTGAACTGTAGTTTGGAAAAAAGCCCCCCCCGCTGGCTGAACCGCAGGGAGAGCTTCCATCCGCTTTGCCGCTTACGGGCGCACCTTCAGCAGCACTTTTCCCGTGCTCTGCCTGCTCTCTACCCAGGCGTGGGCGCTCGCTGCCTCTTCCAGTGAAAACAGTTTGCCGATCTTGATGTCGAGCTTGCCTTCCGCCAAATAGCCAATGACCTGTCGGGCCGTATCTTGCAAAAGCTGCGGGCGCAGCTTGCGCGTCGTGCCGAAGCTGAAGCCGAGCACCGAGCGGCAACTCGCGTGCAAATCGAGCGTGCGAATCTGTCCGATTTCCCCGCTCGCATTGCCGAAATGCACGAGCCGGCCGTACCAGGCGAGGCACTCCATGCTGCGTTCGCTCATCTGTCCGGAGATCGAGTCCAAAATGACGTCGGCGCCCGCTCCATCCGTCAGCTCCCGCACTTTTTCCACGAAATCTTCCTTGTCGTGGCAGATGACGTAATCCGCCCCCGCCTGCAAAGCGACCTCTGCCTTGGCCGAACTGCCGACCGTCCCGATGACGCGCCCCGCTCCCAAAAGCTTCGCCAGTTGAATCGCAGTTGTCCCGATCCCTCCTGCCGCAGCGTGAATCAGGACCGTTTCGCCTTTGGCGAGACGGCCGACTTTTGCCAGCAGTTGATAGGACGTAAACGACACAACCGGGCAGGCAGCCGCTGTTTCCGTGCTGATCTGCTCGGGAATCGCGAATGTCAGCGCCTCTTCCGCAGCCACGTATTCGGCGTACGAGCCGTTCGCCGGAAAAGCGATGACGCGCTGTCCTACTTGCAAGCCTTTTACTTCGGAACCGATCGCTTCAATCACCCCTGTCGCATCCAGTCCGGGAATAAACGGCAGCTTGGCCGCCCCTTTTTTGCCGTAGCGCGATTTGATGTCGGCAAAATTGACGCTCGCCATGTCTACGCGAATGAGCACCTGCGTAGACGAAATGGCTGGCAGCTCGACTTCCGTATATATCATCTTTTCTGGACCACCCAACTCTGTTACCAAAACCGCTTTCATGAAAAATCCCTCCCAGCATGGTTTGTGACCGGAGGCAGTCGGCTTCTGTTGCCCGGGCGTCCTTGCTGCTCGCAGGCCGTTTTCGAGCCATTCCTCCCACTTGAGAAACGTGGGGCCACCCCAATTATTTCCCTATCTTTTGCGGATTCCCTTCCCATCGGCTATTTCATCGCCGCTGTGACAGCGGACCAGGCACTAGCAAACTTGGCGGCGCCAGGCCAGTGGTGAAAACTTCATTAGAAAACTTGACGCAGCCTTAGTTGCACGGATACTGATATCCTCTCCGTACAAAAAAACCGCTCATCCAATGAACGGTTTTTTCTTGAACGCTTATGCTTGCAAAATCGCCATGACGGCCGCTTTTTTCTGCGCGTATTCCTCGTCGGTCAGCACAGGCGCAAACTCGCTTCTCGGCAGCTCCACAAGCAGGTCGTGCCACGATTTGCAGCCTTGGTACGCGGCTTCAATCGGAATGACCGCCGGCTGCGCCAGCCGATACGTGCGCACGAACAAAATGTGCAGCGGCTGCTTTTTCTTCCAGTGCAAGCGCACGTCGGCAAAATTGTCCGTCCAGATGTGATGCGGCGACAGCGCGCGCAGCTTGGCTTCGTCCATCAGCTCCACATCGTCTGTCACTTCCGCAAAATACTCGATGGCGACCGTCGTTTGCTCGCTCGACCAGCCTGCAAGCGTCGCGTCCAGCAGGTGATGATACGCTGGCTTTACCATGTCGCGTTTTTGGTGCTCGTAAGTCGGATACAGGTAAAACAAATTATTTTCCAATCGGAATTCTCTTGTTTCTTCGTATAGCCCGCCCTTGCGGATCGTAATGATCTGCTCGCCTTCCCCGAGCGCTTTGACGGCGACCGCCCATTCCTTCAGGCTCAAGGGGGACAGCGGCTGTGCGATCGTCTGCATGCAGTACGGCTCCCTTCTTTTGTCAGAATCGTTTAGTGACTTTAGTCTAGCTTAATTCCGACCTGTTGAGAAGACATTTACAACAGTTGATTCACATGCTGCATGGCAGCCGTCAGCCGCTGCGCGTAATCTCCCGTGATCGTCACGTAGGAGATGCCCCGTTCGTCCAGCATCCGGCACAGCTTTTCGTGATTGTCCCAGCGCACCTGCTCTGCTCCGTGCACCCGCAGACCGTCATCGACCCAGGCAACATCCGGTTCCAGGAGCAGCCACAGATCGTACTGTTGCTCGCGGGCGATCTCGTCGAGCACCGGGAAGCTGTGCCCGGTGTACAACTCGGAGTAAAACTGGGTGACAACCGCCTCCGTGTCAATGAACAGCAGCTTGTTGGCTTGCTTGCCCGCCTCGTACTCCTTCATTTTGTGGGCGTAGGCGATGTGCGGGAAATACTCCTTCGTCAAGATCGTGTCGCAGCCGCCTACTTCCTCGCAGATCGTGCGGCCGTACTCCTCGACAAACACCGTGTTGTACATTTTCGCCAGGTAGCGGGGCAAGGTCGACTTGCCGCAGCTTTCCGTCCCGACTACGACGACCTTTTTCACAAAAGACGGCCGGACTACCGCCGGGATGTGCTGCCAATGGGCAAAAACGCCTTCGCTTCTGATCTGCGTCGCCGAGATCGGCACCTGGCTGCGCGCCCCGTCGAGCACGACATGTTTGGCTCCGGGATACAGGCGGCGAAAAATCGGGTCGTACGACGGCTCCGAGCTGAAGACGAGATCAATCGGCCTGCCGATCTTGCGCTTGATGTCGGCGGCCCCCGCCTCCCAATCGTACGTCTCGTCGCTGTCGGCCCGATCCTCGACCGCTACCACCCGCACGTTTTCCTGCCGCGCCGAATGGTCGTAGATGGCAAACACGATGTCGTCAAACAGCTTCGCGTACTCTTCGTCGAGCAGCACTTGCGCAAAGTAGTCGGCCACGTCTTTTGCCTGGTTGCGGAAAACGCCACAGCCGTACGCGCCCAGGATGACCGTCCGGTTCCCGTGGATCGCGGAGGCGCGCAGCACCTTTCGAATGCGCTCCTTCATGACAGGTCCGATCTGCCCTGCGTTTTCCGGCTCGCGCTCGCGGACGACTCCCGCATTCACGGCCGGAGCGGTGACGAACGACAGCAGGTACGGCTGATCCAACAGCCCGGAAGCGCGCGCCAGGCTCTCTTCCTGTGCCTGGCTTCCGCCCGGAAACCCGCCGCCGGGATGTTTGGCCGAAGCGAAGTTCAAGCATACAGTGTTCTCGCGCTGTTCGCGCACGATGAGCCGTTCGGCTGCGCCCAGGCTCGATTCGGCTGTCACCTGGATCTTGGCACGCCCTGCACGCGCCGGCATCGGCAGCGACTCGGCGCCGAGATCGTCCGGCCGGTACAGACGCGAATGGCGGATGGCGGCAGATTGCTCCGCGGCGAAGCTGACTTTTTCCCCTCTGCGATTCACGTAGAAGCCTTGATCCAATAGGCCAAGCGTCTCATGCGCCGTTTTGGAGCGACGGTCGCGATTGTTTCCTGGATTCATGATTTTTTCCCCCTTGCAGGGACTATGTCTGATCCATCCACGCCGGGTTGAAGCGGTAGTATTTGGATGGCCGATGCCCTGCATGCTTTCTGTATTGATTCGTTTCCAGCACCTTGTCTGCCACCTTCCGGCGAAACGCCGCGGCGAGCAGCTCCTTGCCCAAAATGACTTCGTACACCTGCTGCAGCTCGCCGAGCGTAAACAGCTCCGGCATGAGCGCAAAGGCGATATCCGTGTATTCGATCTTGCCGCGCAGCCGCTCCAGCGCGTACTGAATCATCTTGGCATGATCGAACGCGATCTTGTTCGTCTCCACGATCTCCCGCGTCTCTCGCACGATCCGGCCCGAGACGGTTTTCGTCACCTTGATCGTGGCCGACAGCTCCTCCCGCTCGTTTGCGAGGCGCAGCTCGACCCATTTTTCGGTCACGGTACCGTCCGGTGTCGCTGTTTTCGTCTCCTTGAGCCATTTGTCTTCGAGACGAAACCACTCGGCCTCGTCCGCATCGTCCCCCGCCTGCAAACGCAGCGCCGAGCTGTCCACCAGCGCCATGTACGAGGTGCTGATGACGCGCGTCCGCGGGTCCCGGCCGACATCTCCCCATGTGTACAACTGTTCCAGGTAAATATTGTCGAAATTCGTTTCCGTAAACAGCTCGCGCGTGGCCGCTTCCTCCAGGCTCTCGTGCGGCGAGACAAACCCGCCCGGCAGCGCCCACTGACCCAAATACGGATGCTCGCCGCGCTTCACGAGCAATATTTTCAAAGACTTGGGCGAGAGCTTGCGGTAATTTTCCTCCTGTTCGTCCATCACGGTAAAAACGAGCATGTCGACAGTCACGGAAGGCCGCTCAAACTGGCTCGCGTCATACGTCCGCAAAAACTCCTCTTCGGTTTGCCCCTGTTTATTGACAAGCGATTTTTGTGTCATGGAACCACCTCTTTTGCGTCTGCGCAATGTTACAGATGTTTTGTTATTAACAAATTGTTATTATCATTTTGTTTATATCATAGCACTGCTTCTTTGTTTTTGGTGTCAAGCAACAAAATGCCGGAGCTTGTTTTTTTACGCGCGGACAAAAGCCACCTATCGCTTTTGGGCACGCCAACGCAAAAAAAGCCTCTTGCCGGATGAACACCTGGCAAGAGGCTCTTCTGTTTATTGATCGTGACAGGAAAAGTTAAGCTGCGCTCGCTTGCGCTTTCACTTCACGAACGTACTGATCGGCTTTCTTTTGGTCAAACTGTCCTTCCCAGCGGGAGATGACAATTGCTGCCAACGCGTTGCCAACTACGTTGACTACCGTGCGGGCCATATCAAGCAGACGGTCTACACCAGCGATAAAGGCGAGTCCTTCCAACGGGATATTTACGGAGCCGAGTGTCGCGAGCAATACGACAAACGATACGCCCGGCACGCCAGCGATCCCTTTGGACGTTACCATGAGCACGAGCATCAAGGTAATCTGGGCGCTGATCGGCATGTCGATCCCGTACATTTGCGCGATGAACATGGCCGCCAGAGCCTGGTACAGCGTTGAACCATCCAGGTTGAACGAATACCCTGTCGGGATGACAAAGGAAGTAATCGCCTTTGGACAGCCCATTTTCTCCATTTTTTCCATGATCTTCGGCAGTACCGTCTCAGAGCTGGAAGTGGAGTAGGCCAGGAGCAGCTCGTCCTTCAAAATGCGCAGAATGGCCGTAATTTTGACGCCGCTGATGCGCGCGATCGTTCCCAGCACGACGAGAATGAAGAACAGCATCGCCACGTGCACCAAAATGACCAGCTTGCCCAGCGGAACGAGGGAGGACAGGCCAAACTTGGAGACGGTCACCCCGATCAGGGCGAAAACGCCGAACGGCGCAAAGCGCATGATCGTGTTCACGACCCAGAACATCGCGTCTGCCACACCCTGGAAGAAGGCAAGGACGGGCTTTCCTTTTTCTCCGGCGGCTGCGACACCGAGGCCGAACAGGACGGAGAAGAAAATAATCGCCAGCATGTCCCCGCGGACGATGGCATCAAACACGTTTTTCGGAACAATATTCACGAATGTGTCAATCATACTGTGACTTTGCGTCGTTTCCGCAGTCTCTACATACGTATGAATATCCGTTTTCGTCAGATGGGACATGTCGACGCCCACACCTGGCTTGAACAGGTTCGCGGCCAAAAGACCGACGACGATGGCAATCGTGGTAACGATTTCAAAATAGAGGATGGTTTTTCCGCCGATTTTTCCGAGCTTTTTCATGTCGCCTACGCCCGCTACCCCGACAATCAGGGTGGCAACTACGATCGGAACGACAATCATCTTAATCAAGCGGAGAAATACATCGCCAATAGGCTGTAAATAGGTAGCCACTGCTGGATTGCCATAAAAAATAGCACCCACCAGGATACCCAGAATGAGTCCGATGACAATTTGAATCGCTAACCCAAACCGCTTCATTCTGACACCTCGCTAGTAAAGTATGGAATCTGGTTTTGACACACTATATACACACTCACCAAAATGAAGTGCTATATAGATGAAAATCATATCATGATTTTTTGGCTACTCCCCTTTTTTCTATTCTTTTTAGTTCTCTTTATTTTTTGACAATCACCGCTTTTTACCCGAAATTAGCGGGCGCATTGTGTTGCATTCTGGAAAAATGATAAAATAAGCCTAACGTTATTTGCGGACTCATTAATCAGAATGGAGTACTTTCATGACAATTCGGAAAATGCTGCTCCTGGGCTTGCTGGCCGCCATTGCCCTGTTTCTCTTGCCTTACTCCGTCCCGTTTTTGCTCGCGCTTTTGACCGCGATTTTGCTGGAGCCGCTCGTCCAGTTCCTGATCGGCAAGGTCAAAATGAACCGGATGAGCGCCGTCATCGCTTCGTTTTTGCTCTTTCTCGTCACGTTCGGCATCCTGCTGTACTGGATCGCTACGCAGATCGTCATCCAGGGCATCGACCTGGCCCAGCGGCTGCCCGCCTTTTCCCAGCATCTGTTTGAACTGGTGGAGTCGTACTTGCTGAGCTGGGAAAGCTACTACGCCACTTTGCCCGCCGAGACTGTCGTCCAGATCCAGAGCGTTTTTGCCGGATTGAAAAACTGGGCGATCACGAGCGCCTCCAGTGTCGCACGAGCCATCCTGGGCGTAGCGGCCATCATCCCGGGCTTTCTCATCAGCACGATCATTTACCTCGTTGCCCTGTTTCTCATCAGCCTCGACTTGCCGCGGCTGCGCGCAGGCTTCATGCGGATGTTCACAGTATCTGCCAGGGAAAAGGTCAACGTGGTGCTCTCCCAGTTGAACCGCGCGACCGTCGGCTTTTTGCGGGCCCAGATCATCCTCAGCCTGATGACGTTTTTGCTCTCCTTTATGGGGCTGCTGATTTTGCAGGTCAAGTATGCGGCAGTCGTCGCCCTGCTGATCGTGCTCGTAGATATTTTGCCGATTTTGGGCACAGGCTCGTTTCTCGTGCCGTGGGCGGTTTACAACTTTTTGACTGGCAATACACGCCTCGCGATCGGGCTGATTATTTTGTTCCTCGTGATTACGGTCGTGCGGCGGATCGTGGAGCCGAAAGTGCTCGCCTCCAATCTGGGGATCAGCGCCCTTGCTGCGCTGGTCAGCCTGTTTCTCGGCTTTCAGGTGATGGGCTTTTTCGGACTGATTCTCGGCCCTGCCCTCGTCATCATCTACGAAGCGCTGCGCAAGGCAGGCTTCTTGAACTTCAAGATCGACTTTTGACAAAGACGCTTGGACAGCCAAGAACGCAAGCAACCGTTTCTTCCGGAACGTTTCGGGGGGAACGGTTTTTCTCTATAGAAAAGAAAACCGGGAGAGAGGGATTTGGGCACGAACAAACCATTGGCGGTTTCCCAGCGGACGATTATGACACCTGACCCCGTCGAAGCCGAGCCGAGCGTTTTGCGGGCGATGAGCTTGCAGCTTTACAGCGAGTCGGTCCGGGCGATGCTGCTGCAAGAATTTCAGATCGAGATCGCCAGCTCCTTTGGCCCGCTGAAAGGGAAAATCTGGCGCATCGAAACGATAGGCTACAGTTGCCGCAAGCAAAACATCCTGCACCTGCTCGGAGCGCTGGAGGCGGTGCTCATTCGCCACGGAGCGAGAGTGCACGCGGGACGCGTCGTTCAGGCGGCACTGAACGTCTACCTGTCGTAGCGACAAAGCAGAAAAACAGCAAAAAGCCGCCGGGATCGTCCGGGCGGCTTTGCTGTTTCAAAAGCTCCTGCTTCGTGTTTAGCTTACGTTCTTGTTCGTGTCCAGCTCGGCTTCAATGCGAGACTCTTTGGACGTCTCGCCCATGCGCCAGTACGTAATCAGGCTGATCGCAATACAGCCGGCGACGTAGTAGTAGAACAGCGATTCGGAGCCGATGTTTTTCAGTCCGAGCGCGATGAACTCTGCGGTTCCCCCGAACACGGCAACGGTGATCGCATACGGGAAGCCTACGCCGAGCGCGCGAATTTCCGTCGGGAACAGCTCCGCTTTGACAATCGCGTTGATCGAGGTGTAGCCGGTGACGATGATAAGACCTGTCAGCATCAGCAGGAAGGCTACCATCGGGCTTTTCGTCTGCTCCATCATCAGGAACATCGGTACGGTAAACAGCGTCCCTACAATCCCGAAGGTCATCAAGAGCGGACGGCGGCCGATCCGGTCAGACAGCATGCCCGCAATCGGTTGCAGCACTACGAAGACCAACAGGGCCGTAAAGTTGATCCAGCTCACGGTCTCTTTCGGGAGTCCCACTGTGTTGACCATGAATTTTTGCAAATACGTCGTGTACGTGTTAAAAGCAATCGTTCCACCGAGCGTAAGACCGACAACCGTCAGCACCGCTTTTGGATGCTTCATCAAGGCGCGCAAGGTTCCTGCGCTCTCGCGGCTCTTTTTCTCCATTTTCGAAAATTGCTCGGATTCGTCCATCGAACGGCGCAGCCACAGTACAGCCAAAGCGCCCAATGCTCCGATGACGAACGGAATGCGCCAGCCCCATGCGTGCATGTCGGCTTCGCTGAGAATTTGCTGGAGCACGATCTGTACCCCAAGAGCCAAAAGCTGTCCGGCAATCAAAGTGACGTACTGGAAGCTGGAGTAGAAGCCGCGGCGGCCGCTGCTTGCCATCTCGGACAAATACGTCGCGGAGGTGCCGTATTCTCCCCCCAGGGACAAACCTTGCAGCAGGCGAGCGAGAACGAGAATAATAGGCGCATAAATGCCAATAGTGCTATAGCCTGGCGTCAAGGCGATAATCAGGGAACCGCTGGCCATGACCGTAATCGAAAGCGTCAGCGCTGCCCGTCTGCCGTGACGGTCGGCGTAGCGACCCATCAGCAAGCTTCCGATCGGGCGCATCAAAAAGCCGATGGCGAAGATGGCCGCTGTGTTGAGCAACTGGCTGGTCGGGTCTCCTTTTGGAAAAAACTCGGATGAAAAGTACACGGCAAACGCAGAGTAGACATACCAGTCATACCATTCGATCAGATTGCCGATCGAACCTTTGAAGATGTTTCCCGTGATGCGTCGCGAATTGGCGCGATCGTTTGCTTGATTCACTGTTCTTCCTCCTTGTTGTTGATTCTAGCCAGAAACCGTCCTGCTTCCCCGAAAGCGGAATGTAATCGGTTTCAAAACGCAATCGCAATCATAGTAAAGCAAGTTTCGTGCCAAGCTTCTTCCGCGCGGCCCACTCGTAACGGCGCAGATGCGGATGACGCCCAGGTTTCTGTAGAATTTTTCGACGTGCCAGAATGTTTTGCGAAGAAAGTCTCTCAAGCAAGCGCACGCTCGCCCAGCCTTCCCCACGCAAAAACCCGGCAAAAAACTCCGTTCGATGCGGAATTTATTGCCGGGTCGATCGTTTGTCGCGTACTTTTTTTCCTCTATGGCGTTTGTCCCTGAGGCCGCGCCAGCTCGGCGTAGTATTTGGCAGCGCCCGGATGGAGCGGCACGACCAGTTCCTTGCCCGCCGTTTGCCTGTCAATTTGCTTGGCGGCTTCGTGCGCGGCTTGCAGGGCGTCGAGGTTTTCAAAAAACGTTTTCGTCAGCCGGTACACCTGCTCGTCGCCCATGCCCGAGCGGACGAGCAAGATGTTGCGAATCGCGACCGTCGGGACGGCCTTGTCGTTTTGGTAGATGCCCGGGGGAAGCTGTGCTTTTTCAAAAAAGGCAAAGCGCTTCGTCAGCTTCTCGATGTCTTCGGGCAAAATCGGCACGATCGCCACGTCATGGGTGGCTTGCAGGTCCAAAACCGCCGAATTGGGCAGGCCGGAGGTGACAAAGGCGGCGTCAATCGCGTTGTTTTTCAATTGCTCAATCGCCTCTGCGTACGAAAGGTACTCGGGCCGGATATCTTTGTACGCGATGCCGTGCTCGTTCAAGATCATCCGCGCGTTGACTTCTACCCCGCTGTTCGGCGCGCCGACGCCTACCCGCTTCCCTTTTAGATCGTAGACCGAACGAATGTCCCGGTCCTTGAGCGTGACGATTTGCACATAGTTCAAGTACAGCCCGGCAATCGACTTCACATGCACAGCAGGCCCGCTCGCCTGAAAGCTTTCCAGGCCGCCCAGCGCAAACGAAGCGACGTCCGACATCGCAAAAGCCACATCCGCCTTGTCGCTCTCCAGCAGGTGGACGTTTTCCACGGAGCCGTCCGAGGAGCGCACCGCCGTCTTGTAGCCGAGCTGGTTATGATACACCTTCGCCAATGCTCCCCCGATGAGGTCGTAGGGGCCGGAAGCTCCCCCTGTCGCAATCGTCAAAAACGGCTGCTCGTCGCCCGAATCGGGTTGGGCTGACTCCGGCTTTGGCGTGCAGCCTGCTGCCAAAAGGGCCAGGCCGATTGCAGCGACAGCGACAGTGAGCCATGCGTTGACTGCTCTCATTCTGCACCCCGCAAATATTGCTTCAGTTTGTCGCGCAATCCCCGCTCGCTGATCGCGAGCTGTCTGGCCGTATTCAGCCGATGCCCGCCGTTTTTCTCCAGCGTATAGAGGATGTACATGCGCTCCGCTTCGGCGAGCGTCAAGCCTTCCGGAAGCAACAGGCCGCGCTCTGCCGCCTCTCTGACTGTGCCCCCGCTGCGGTTTTCGCGCACCGCTTCCGGCAGGTCGCGCGGTTCAATGACCTCATTTTCCGAGAGGGCTACTGCGTATTCGAGCATGTTGGACAGCTCCCGCACATTGCCAGGGTAGGCGTAGTGATACAGCATCCGCTTGGCATCCGGGCTGAACGTTTTCTTGCGCACGCCCATGTTGGCCGAATACAGCGCCAGAAAATGCTCCACGAGCAACGGCACATCCTCCCTGCGCTCACGCAAAGGCGGCAGATGGATCGGGATGACGTTCAGGCGGTAGTACAAATCCTCGCGAAAATTCCCTTTGGCGACTTCCTCCTGCAAATTGCGGTTCGTGGCGGAAATGATTCGCACATCCACTTCCTTCGGCTGCTGCGAGCCGATCGGGGTCACCACCTTCTCCTGGATGACCCGCAATATTTTCGCTTGCAAGGCGAGCGGCATTTCGCCGATTTCATCGAGAAAAATCGTGCCCCCGTCCGACCGCTCAAACAGCCCTTGCTGCTTGGCGTAGGCCCCAGTAAACGCCCCTTTTTCATGCCCGAACAATTCGCTCTCCAAGAGCGGCTCCGGGATCGCCGCACAATTGATGACGGAAAACGCGCCCTTTTGCCGCTCGCCCTGGTAGTGGATCGCGCGGGCGACCAGCTCTTTTCCGGTGCCGCTCTCGCCTGTTATCAGCACATTCGAGTTGATGTCCTTGACCTTCTGGATCAATTGGAAAACTTTTTGCATGGCACTGCTCTTGCCGATGATGCCCGCATACGTTTCCTGCTGGCGCACCGCCTGGCTCAGCACCTGAACCTGCTGATGAAGCTGCTGGAAGGCCAGCGCCTTGCCGAGCAGAAGCTTCACTTCCTCCAGATTGAGCGGCTTCGTCAAGTAATGGTAAGCTCCTGCCTTCATGGCCTCGACGGACGATTCGATGGAGCCGTAGGCCGTCATCATGATGATGACCACATCCGGCTTTTTTTCCTTGATCTGACGCAACAGCTCCATGCCGCTCGCTCCGCGCAAATTCAGATCGAGCAAAATGCCGTCGATCGGCTCCTGATCCAGCACTTGCAAGCTTTCCTCCGGCCCGGAAGCGGTAAACACGCGGTATTCGTCTTCCAGGGCAAAGGAAAGCGACGAACAGATCGCCCGTTCATCGTCAATGATTAAAATGTTCATCGCATATCCCTCCTTTGGCAAATGTCAGGAAAAACGTGGTGCCCGTCCCAGGCGCGCTGCGCACGTCAATCTCTCCCCCGTGCTCGCGCATGATTTTTTGGCTGAGGTACAGACCAAGCCCGATCCCTTGGCTTTTCGTTGTGTAAAAAGGCTGGAACAGATGAAGCTGCTCCTGCTCGCCGATGCCCGGCCCGGAATCGGCAATCGCCAGGCATACCGTGTGCGCTTCTGTCGGCAGCACGGAAAAAGTCAGGCGCTTGTCCTCCGAATAGGCCATCGCCTCAATGGCGTTGAGCAGCAAGTTTATCAGCACCTGCTTGATGCGGTCGCGGTCGACGAACACGTCCACAGCGAGGCCAGGCTCGACTGTGACCCGTATCCGTTCGCTTTCGATTCGTTTGGCAAAAAGCCCCAGCACGGACTGCACCAGCTCCTGCAAGTTTTCCCGTTTTCGCTGCATCGGCTTTTCCCGCGAGTAGTCGAGCAAATCTTCAATGATCCGGTTCATCCTCGCCACTTCTTCCGGCACGTGCTCCACAAGCTCTCTGCGAAAGCGCTCGTCGTTCAGCTTCTTCGGCAAAAGCTCGGCAAACGTCTTGATCGCCGTGAGCGGATTGCGGATTTCGTGGGCGATGCCTGCGACCAGCTCGCCCAGCGCCCGCATTTTTTCCTGCGCGATCAGCCGCGCCTGCAAATGCTTTTGCTCGGTCCTGTCCTGCAAGCAAAGAATCCCGCCCACCTGCTGGCCCGCTCCGTTGGTCAAGGCGGCGAGGTAGTAATGCACAATCCGGCCCGAGCCATCGCCCAGGTGCAACTCACCTTCGAGCATGTGCCCGTCCCCCATGTGCAGCGCCTGGCGGATCGGCAGTTGAGGCAGACAATCCCATACGGATGGCTGGGCAGCCTTTTCCATTTGTCCAAGCAATTTTTGTGCCGCGTGATTGATGAGCGTAATCCTGCCTTCCCGATCAAACGACAAGATCCCGTTGTCGACGCTGTTTAACACGGTCGTCTGAAAAGCGAAGCTGTCCGCCAACGCGGCTGTTTGCCTCCGGACCGCTTTTTGCAGACGGTTGTTCCAGAAAAAGCTTCCGGCCAAGACGATGACGACAATCCCCATCACGATCAAGAGCCCGTACACGAGCTTGCGCCACCAGTCGATCGCAAGCGCGCTGTACGGCTCCAGATGCCGCGAGTAAAGCTGCTCGTACATCCCGTTGTGGTGCAGTTGGGCCAAGCCCTCGTTGAGCTTGTTGACCAGTTCGTAGTTGCCTTCGCGGACGGCAAACGCATAGTCGGACGGCGGAATCAGCCCGGTGCGAATCCGGTAGTCTTGCTGCCTGCCCGTTCCCGCAAGCACGTATTCGGCCGTCCAGCGGTTGCCCAAAAACACGTCCGCCCGGCCCAAAAAGAGCATCTCCAAAGCGTCCGGCTGGCTGAAGGCGACCAGCCGTTTGCCGCCGCGAATGTTCTCCAACTGCGCGATGCCCGCGTCATCCCGCTGAATCGCCACGACTTTTCCGCGCAAATCATTAATCGCGGAAATGTCCCGGATGGCTGCTGGCACGACCAGCGCGTCCGCCGCCGTCAAATACGAATCGCTGAAGTCAAACAACGTGTCGCGCGTGCTCGTATATTTCATCCCGACCACCAGGTCCAGCTTGCCTTCTGTAAGCCAGGTGACCGTCTCCTCCCACTCCAGCGGAACATACTCGATCTGATAGCCGCGTAGAGAGTCCATGCTGCGGATCAGCTCGATGTCAAAGCCTGCCGCTTCCCCGTTTTTGTCCACGTAAGACAAGGGCGGCAGCCTTTTGTCGAAGCCGACGCGCAGGATGCGCTCCTCCTGGGCCTGCGCTTCTGCGGGCGCAGCCTGTGGCCAACAAAGAATCAGTGTGAATAAAGCCAAAAGTACAGCCATCTTTTGCAAAAAACGCCCGCCTCCTTCCTCGCGCTATCGCTGTTGCCTGTCCTGTTTTGCCGATCGGTTAACAAGCTTATTATGGACGAACCAACCAGGCTTGAAAAGAATCATGCCCGCGAAAACGAAAACAAGCCGATCCTCTTGTCCGAAAGAGAGTCGGCTTGCATTCGTTTTTTTTGCCACCGTGCCTTTAGGCAAACAGGCTAATCAGGTTTCCATCCGGGTCTTTGACAATCGCATAGCGCTGGCCCCAGACGGCATCCCACGGCTCGCGGTGGCTTTCGTAGCCATGCTCGACGATTTTGGCATACAACGCATCCAGGGCTGCGGCATCGTCGCATAAAAAGGCCAGCTCGATTCTGTGTCCGCTCGCCGGCTCCCATCCGCCGTACACGCTTTTGGCGATCTCCACCGTGTCAAAAGCCAGGCGCACGCCATCCTGTGCGACTTCCACGTGCTGCTCTTCGTTCGCCTGCTCCGGGATCGCAAACCCGAGCACGCGGTAAAAGTCTAGCGCCTTTTTCATGTCCTGCACGACCAGTCCTACCATATCCAGCTTGATTCCCATTTGCTTTCCTCCTGCGTTTTCCAAGTAGTTCCCGCCATGCCGCTGCATGCGCGAGCGAGGTTCTTTCCCAACAATAGCAGACAAGCCTATTCACTTGCTTTTGAGACTCCCACGGCTAAAGCCGCAAGCCTTCCACCTTGCGGTGTACGGGTGGGATTCTTGAATGACTAAGCGTTCGCAGTCCATTTCTGTTTTGAACAGCCTTCAAGATGAGGGCATCTCATTGCCCCTCCTAAGACAGTGCATATAGCATCTTAGGCTGATTGACTGTTACCATCAATCACAGGTGCATATCGAATGTTCATAGCACCGACTAAATCACGATGTTTTTCGAATCCACATTTGCATTTATACTTACGGTCTTGTGCCTTATTCTTCTAAGAGCATTTAGGGCATGTCTGACTTGTGTATGCAGGATTCACATGCTCAACTCTAATACCAACTAAATTCGCTTTATATTCAATGAACTGACACAGGCGATAAAATGACCAAGTATGCAGATTCTTTTCGTTTATACGGCTTGTTCTTGCCGTCTGTCTAATATTCGCCAGTTGCTCCAAGCGAATGACAGAAATTTTATTGTCTTTTGCAAAATTTACGATAGCACGACTAACCTTATGGTCTTAGTCTTTCATCCAACGTTGTTCTTTACCTTTTGAACTACGAATCGCATTTACCCTTTTCTTTTTGCCTAATGCTTTGCGTTCAGAACGAAACTTACGCTTCATGTACTTATTTTGTCTGCCACTCCCAAAGAAACGTACCTTTTCATCATCTGTTACAACAACGGCAGGAACTTTTAATCCCAAATCAACCCCCATGACTTTTACTCCTGTTCCTTCCATAGTAGGTATCGTGACAGAAATTTGGGCAATCCATTTATTTGCTTTCTGTGTGATTCGAAGCGTACCTAATTTGTGTTTTAGCAAAGCAAAGCTACGGTTGTCTTTATCAACTAACAAAGCACGGATAGGTGTTTTAGTTACCTTGCCGTCAATCATAATCGGCATGGAAATGTGCGTGAAATCAAACGAATAGTTTTGATTGTTCCAAATGCAGACAGGTTTTTTCAAAACAGGAACAGTAGTGAATTTGCTTTTCTTCACTTTCTTAAACACACTTGTAGCGTCCTTGATAGCTTGATTTTTAACGGCACTAGGCAAAGAAGCAGAAATATCCTTACTCGACTTCTTTGTGCTTTTCTTTCCAGCAACCATTTCGGAAACGAGAGTATTGATAGTGGAGAGGTACGTTTGACTCATCTCACGCAAAATAGAAGCCTGTTCTTCTGTTGGAAGCAATTTCACTTTGACTGTGATGGTCTGCGACATGACTTTCACCCCCTTGTTTTCTGTTCTTCGACATATCGGCTTAATGATGGGAGTGCGTTGAGGAACATATGCGTATGGTCTTTGTGGCATTCAAGAGCAACAATCACAATTTGCAGTTCCTCACATCCTTCATGTACCAACTCTTTGAAGCGTTGTTCTACATCTGCTTGCAGAAAAATCTTTCTTCTGTACCGAGGGCAGAACACAAAATGGTAGTTTAATAATGAAAGGGTTGTGCTTGTTCTTCTGTATTCGTTCATACACCTATTGTATCAGTTTTCTTTATATACTACAACATATGAACAACAAAAAAGAGTGGAATTTTCAAATACTTGAAGTACCACAAACCTTCGGTTTATTCGTGGTACTCCGTATTTTGACCTCACTCTCATCCCGCCCCTAAAGGGGGTGCTATCGCACCGTAGCGGGCTTTCTCGTTCGGAAAATCTGTAAAAAACGGACAACTTCACCCGGCTGCGCCCGCGCTCCGCGCACGGCGAAAATTCCGCCCGTCGTCTCGCCGTAGTAGGCGCGAAAGCTTTTGATGACGTGCGACTGGTCGTAGTAGCCGCATTGTACGGCCGCGTCTGCAAAGGAAGCAGCCTGCCCTTTGGCGAGCAGTTGCAGCAAGCTCTGAAACTGGATGATGCGGGACAGCTCCTTCGGCCCGATGCCGAGCGCCTGCTGGAACATCCGGCGCACATTTCGTTCGCTGTAGCACACTTTTTCCGCCAGCGCCGCAACCGACAGATTCCCCTGATGCTCGTACAGATGCTGCATACAGGTCAACAAGAGCGCATTTTGCCGCATCCCGTCGCGGTTCAGGCTCTGCATCAGCAGCCGCTCCGCCCAGGCAATCCGCTGGGCCGTGTCCGCCGCGTCCAGCATTCCTTCCATCGCCCACAGCGCCTCGCTCCCCCAGAGGTCCTCCAGCAAAACGTGCGCAGCGCTGACCTCCGCCACCGGAAAGCGGAAAAAACGGTCGGCCTCCTCCACGAAAAAACGGATGCCGAACATCGCCTGCGGCTCTACCAGCGGCATGAGTTCATAGGCGGTCATCAGTCCGGTGACAAACGCGCCGCGCCCGAACGATCTCGCTCCCAGATCGAAAATGATGTCGACGCAGCCGTCCGGGATGACTCTGTGCAAAAGCGGCGTGCTCTGCCCGTGGCCGTGGAACTGCGAAGTCCAATAGCAGGCCACGTAATTCGCCAGGCTTTTGCTGGGCAAGTATTCGCGATAGCTGTACTGGTCGTCGGAGCCCGTCCCTTGCAAGATCGGCGGCTGGACTGGTTGGTATCGTCTCATCTCGTTCTCCGTTTCCGTTCGCATTTGCTTTTCCTAGAACATATTTTCCCCGCAATTGCCCAACTCCTGCTCACTTTTTTCCATTTTGCTGTATATGTTAGCAAGAATGGAACTTTGATCTTTGCAAAAAGGCGAGGTGTCTAACTTGATCTCCTCCTCCAAATGGAGCCTTCATCAGTTTTTTTCCAAAAGCCCGCACATTCGTCCGTATTTGCCCCCTACAGACTTGTACCAGCCCGCTCTGTTGGAACCTTATCTTGCGAAGTACACGACCGTCTACATCAAGCCGACGCGAACCCACATGGGCAAAGGCATCATGCGCGTCTTGCAAACGGCGGACGGCTACCAGTTTGTAAAAGAGCGTGGCGAGCCTGTCCGGGTTGCCTCGCTGGCGGAGCTGAAGCAGCAGCTTGCCCGCCAGTGTACCGAAAAAAACTACATCATCCAAAAAGGGCTGGATTTGGCTGAGCTGAACGGCCGCCCGTACGACATTCGCGTCATGATGATGCGCAACGGCCTCGGGAAATGGCAATATGCCGGGATGCTGGCAAAAGTAGCCGGAGCTGACAGCGTCATCACGAACGTCGCCCGCGGAGGCGGCTACGCCGTCACAGTCCCTCACGCCTTGTCCAAGTCGCAAGCGGTCGCGCCGGAAAAAATCAAGGAGGTCGTCTCCCGGTTGATCCGCGTCAGCCACCGCGTCTGCGCCCATTTCAACAAATACCGCCACAGCGCGCAAATCGGGGTTGATTTCGCCATCGACAAAGCGGGCCAGCTCTCGATCATCGAGGTCAACTACGACTTCCCTTCTCACGCCCTGTTTGCGAAGCTCAAGGACAAAACATACTTCCGCACCATCAAGCGGCTGCATTTTCAGTACAAAAACCGGGGGAAGCGCAAAAAGAAAAACGTTTGACGAATACGGCAGAAAACGCTGCGGATAGGGCTTTCAGATCGCCTCTGATTCTCTATCTTTTCTTTTTGCGGGTTGCGGGCAAAAAATGAGCAGAATGCTACGATTCTCTCAACAGAAGTTAATTGATTAACTGATACGTTTAACCAAGCGTTGGCAAAATCATCTTCATCGGCCTGTTTTCGGACATGTCCTTCCAGCAAAGTATCCAGAGCGTCCTCGACTGGAATATTCCCGTCGTCTACGCCAATCGCTGCATTCCGTTCGCCGGATTTCCGCTGCTGTACCCGGACTTGGTCAAGGCCAGCCGTCTAGGCACCGAGTATTTGCGCTCCAGCGGAAAGCGGCGGCTCGCCTTCGTCCACAAGCAATTGCCCGACCATCTGCTCCCTTATTTTCTCGACGGGTACCGCCAGGCGACCGGAAGCGCGGAAAAACCGTTGCTGCTGGAAATGGCCGATAGCATGGACCTGGCAAAAGACTGCATCCCGGCCCTGTTGCAACACAACATTGACGGCGTCTTCGTCCTGAACGAGCTAAGTGCCGTCTGTCTGACAAAAGCATTGGTGCAGGCAAACATCCGGATTCCCGAAGACATGGCGGTGCTGAGTCTGGGCAACTCCTTGATGTCGGAAATCTCTACGCCCGAGCTGACTTGCGTGGACTTGCACAACCGCGAGCTCGGGGTCAAAAGCGCCGAGATCATTTTAAGCCAGATTCGCAAAGAAGAGTTCGAACCCGTCACCATACTGGAGCCGTTCATCGTCGTGCGCAACTCCGCCTGACTTTTTCAAAAGAATAGCCGGCCGTTCGAAAACCTGGCTGCGCCACGGGCTTGGCTCAGCCTTGGTTGCCCTTTCTTGTACACTCTTCATCTGCGCAAAAAAGACTTCGCGTCTTTTGAGCTTTCGTTTCCCCTTTTAGTTAAACGTTTAACTACAACCGTTTTCCTCTGCCGACAAGCTTTCCCACATGTTTTTTTGCTGGTTGAGTTAAACGTTTAACTGAATGTTTTGCTCCATGCTACATACGTTTCGCAAACGCATTTAGTTAAACGATTAACTAACCCTCTCCATTCGATAAGTGCAGAGCTTACTCGCTCTCCTTATATAAATTTTTCCCAAGGAAAGGAAGAACTGAAGCCATGAAGCAAACAGAAACGAACCACCTTGAACAAGTCCGTGCGATTTTCGCTATTTTGCACGGCAAGAAGGAAGCCGACCTGCTATTAAAAAACCTGAATATTCTGGATGTGCATGGAGAAACCGTCTACCACGGCTCCCTGCTCGTTTACGACAAGCGAATCGTCGCGCTCAATCCGGACGAGTCGGTCATCCGGGTCAAAGAAGTGTTTGACGGGCAAGGGCTGTATGCAATCCCCGGCTTGATCGATGCCCACCTGCACTTCGAATCCCAGCTCGCCCACCCGACAGCGCTTGCGGAAGCGATGGTGCCGTGCGGGACTACGACGATTTTTGCCGAATGTCTCGACCTGCTCAGCGAGGCTGGCGAAGACGGGGTACGCGCCGCGCAAAACTTGTTCCGCGACTATGACAAGCTGCCTTACCGCCTGTACGCTTTTGCTCCCCGCAAAAAGACGGCGGCTTGGGTGACCAAGGAAGTGCTGGAGATGGAGCCGGTCATCGGGTTAGGCGAATTTGAGCACTTCACCTACAGCAAAGGCGATGAGGACGATTTCCAGAAAGCGGCCTGGGTGCGGGCAAAAGGCGGCTTCATGAACGGACACTGGGGCCTGACCGCTCTGCCGGACATGGTGCTGAACTACTTGCCTGCGATCGGGGTATCCAACAACCACGACGTCTGGAACGGCGACGACATCGAAAAAAGCATTCGCTACGGTTTCCCGACGCAGATCAAGTTCGGCGTCGGCAGCAGCGAAGTCATCCAGACGCTGTTGCGCTCCATCGTCGACCGCAAGTTCCCGACGGAAAACTTCATGCTCTGCACGGACAATATTTCGATTGAACGCTTGCGGAAGCTGGGCCACATGGATTGGATCATTTCGCTTTGCGCCCAGATGGGCATCAGTCCGATCAAGGCGATAAAATGGCTTCCTACAATACCGCCAAGGCGTATCATATGGACGATCAGATCGGCTCTTTGACACCAGGCCGTTTTGCCGATATCGTTTCGACAGACAGCTTGTCGCAGATCAACCCGCTGTACGTCTTCAAAGACGGCGAACTGATTGCCAAGGACCTGTCCGTCATTCGCCGCTATGCCGATGGCAAGCGCCACGTCGTCAACGGCTTGTTTAAAGGCGTGTACGTCGAGCACGGCGCCGTGGCAACCTCCTGGCCCGCTCCGCTCCCCTACTTTGTCGTCGTCGGACAGGACAGTGCGGAGATGTGCTACTGCGCCAAAGTAGTGGACAAGTATTCGGGAGCGTGCATCGTGACCGACAACCAGACTAACAAAAGCGTACTGCCGCTGGAAATCTACGGCGTGATGGCAAACATGACCGCAAGCGAGCTGACCAAAAGCGCCGACGCGATTGACGCCGCGCTGGAGGAACTGGGCAACCGCAACGAAGGTGAGCCTGTCGTGAACAAGTGAACAAGCTGCTCAGCCTGTTTATTTCCTTGCATCGCTTCCGCTTCATGGAATAGCGGCAGAGTCGACAGATGCTCCGGTTTTTTGCCCGGCGTCCTCTCCCGCTTTTTACGTGAATCCTTTCGTTTAAAAAAGAAAGCGCTTTAAAAGCGCGGGCCAGGCCCCTCATGGAACATCCTCTCCCGCTGCCTGCGCAACTGCTGGGGGAACATCAAAACAGCTTTCGACTGCTCCCTCCTGGTCGCCTCGGCGTGCATCGGCCTGCTGTTCCTGGGCGAAATCATGTTCAAGTCGCCTTTTCGCGCACGGTACAAACCTGGTTAAAAAAACAAAAGCAAGCCGCACCAGTTGGTCGGCTTGCTTTTTCGTTTTGCGTCTTCTGTACGCTCAAGTCTGTAGTTATTCGTGCGCCAACGCCGCTCCGTTTGTATCGAGCATGGAGGTGCAATGCGGGCAGCGGGTCGCCTTGATCGGAATGGTCGTGATGCAATGCGGGCATTCCTTCGTCGTTTCCGGCGCTTTGACCACTTCCTGCTTGCGCTTGAAGCGGTTCAACTGCTTGATGACGATGAAGATAGAAAACGCGATAATCAGAAAATCAATGACAGAATTCAGGAAAAGTCCGTAGTTCAGGGTTGCAGCCCCGCCGTTTTTTGCTTCCGCAAGCGTATTGTAATGAACGCCGTTCAGCGCGATGAACAGATTCGTAAAATCAACTTTGCCCAAAAGCAGACCGATTAACGGCGTAATAATGTCGTTGACCAAAGAAGTCACGATTTTGCCGAAGGCTCCCCCGATGACAACCCCGACGGCCAGATCGAGCACATTTCCTTTTAACGCAAACTCTTTGAACTCTTTCAACATAACGATTCCTCCTTAATTTCCCATGACATGCCGCAAAAAATGCTGCACAAAACGCTCGTGGTCGACCTTCAGGCAAACTTGTACATTCGCAGCCTGGGCAGGACGAGCCCGCCTGTCGCCAATCGTGCGCGCGTCGCTTGCGCCCCCGGAAGTGTCGACTTCGACGTGCATCGGGACGGCCTTCACAAACGTCGGGTCAATCACGACGCCGACCGCCAGCGGATCGTGCAGGCCGCAGCCGCGCACATTGCCTACCGTCGCGTAAGCGTCCATGTACAGCTCGCACATATCGGCAAACACCCGGCTTACAGGCGTGTCACGCGCTCTCCATTCCCGCAGGTGCTCGCGCGTAAGCAGCGTCTGCATCGTCACGTCAAGCCCCACCAGTGTCATCGGGATACCTGACTGCATGACGAAAGCGGCCGCTTCCGGATCGGCGCAGATGTTGGCCTCCGCCACTGGCGTGCGATTGCCCGGCACGGTGACCGCTCCGCCCATCGCGACGACCTGCTCGATGAGCGTGACGATTTCCGGCGCCGCCATGATCGCCCGGGCGAGATTGGTCATGCTTCCGACCATGATGAGCGTAATTTGGCCAGGATTCGCCTTGATTGTGGAGATGAGAAACTGCGTGGCGCTCTCTGGCTGTGCGGCTGTCACGGGCGGCGGCAGGACGACATTGCCCAGACCGTTTTCGCCGTGGAACAGCCGTGCCTTGCCCGTCAGCTCGCGGACGATCGGACGGGCCGCTCCCTGGTAAACAGGGATGTCGGCTGCGCCCAGCAGCTCTAGCATTTGCAGCGTATTTCTCGTCGCTTCCTCGACGGTAATATTGCCAAACGTCGTCGTGATCCCGCATACCTCCAGGGCCGGGGAGTGAATAGCGTAGGAGATCGCCAACGCGTCGTCAATGCCCGTATCCACGTCCAAAATGACTTTTTTCACGATCGTCCATCCCCTTTCTCCGGCAGTTGCTGCAGTCCTGCGAGCACAGCCCCGGCTTTGATGCCTACGCACACGGCCGCGTCTGTGCCCACGCTTGGTTTCGCCCTCAGATCGGCGAGCAGGGCGCCGCGCGACAATTCGCTCTGGCACTCGACCGCAAGCTTCATTTGCTCGACAAAAATGCGCTCAGGGGACTCGGCTGCCATAATCGCTGCCAGCGCGTGAACGGCAGAAGCTGTTTTTTCCGCGGAAAAGAAAGCCTCTGCCTCTGCTGCTGTCACAAGCCCAGCCGCCTTCGCACGCTTTGCCAACTCGTCTATGTACGCCTCCGCCGCCGACAGCGATTCCGTCGCGTCCAACGGAACGAACAGAAGCGGCAGCCGTGCTGCCAGGACGAACGCCGCCGCTTCCGGGTCCGCGTGCAGATTGGCTTCCGCGACCGACGTCACGTCTCCCGGCACGCGAATCGCGCCGCCCCGCACGACCAGCCGTTCAAGCGCTGATGTCCATTCGTGGTTCCTCGCCATTGCCATCGCCACTGTCGTCAAACGCCCCAGCGTCACCAGCGTGTACGGATTGGCCGAATCGTGCCTCAGCTCGGACAAAAATGACACGCCGTCACTGGTCGCAGCAGCCCCTGCCTGCGCGTCTGTTTCTCTGTGAAAAAGCGGCCGGCTCGCACCTGCCACTACCGGAATTGTTGCATTTGGCTGCACCAGCTCGATCAGCTTTTGCGCC
Organism: Brevibacillus sp. NSP2.1; assembly: GCF_000470975.2. NCBI lineage: Bacteria > Bacillati > Bacillota > Bacilli > Caryophanales > Paenibacillaceae > Brevibacillus > Brevibacillus sp. NSP2.1. Next base: position 4,154,359 of record NZ_CP048274.1, read on the forward strand.
AGCCTGATGCCGCGCTGCGGCTCTGCGTCGGTAACGACGATGCCGCTCACCTGAACGTTTGCCGATTGCAGCGCATACCAGAGCGCCAATGCTTGATCGAGCCCGCCGCTATAATCAATCAGCAGCCGCTGTTTTTGTGCCATGGCTTCCACTCCCCGCTCTGTCTCTCATTTCTCGTAAAATGTGCTGTCCCTATGCTATCTAAATCGGCTGAAACCGTCAAATGTCAACAAGCATCCGCCATCTCTCCTATTGCAACGAGCTGGAGACTATTTTACACTTAATCTTGGTTTCGACAAAATTCGTCAACATCCACACTTCAGGCTGGCCGAATCGATCGCGTTTCGCCCGTCTTTGAAAAAGGAGCAAGAGACATGCCCTCTGTGGAAAACAACGCAACCGACTTTCTTTCCCTCGCCAAGCAGCAGCTTGTCCACGCTATCATCCAAGCCAAAACAAAACCATATTTGCCCGTGTGGGGAGAGCTTTTTACTTCCTTGCGCGACATTGCCAGAATCGGGCGGCAGAGAGAGGAAAACATTATGCTCTACTTGCTGCAGCCGACTGGCTCCATGTGGTATTTGTACAAGGAAAACCGCTTTCACGCTGATCTGCCCGATCCTGGCATCTCGATCTCGCTGTCGCAGAAGCAGTTGATTGACGCCTTGCTGAAAGGCAGCTTTTCCCCGAAAATCCCGTCTGCGTAAACGGCCGGCCCGCTCTGTTCGCCGAGTGGTTTTTGCTCTGTCTTGCGGCAAACAAAAAAATCCCAGGATCGTTTCCTGGGAAGAGGTAGTACGGAAGTATTCTACATCTACAAACCTACAAGATCTAGCTGTATATTCAGGTAATTGTACCTATTCTATCCATTCAAAAAGCTGTGTGTTTCGTTGCGAGTCTGCTTCTTCTCCTGCTGCCAAATTCCCGCAGATTTACCCGCTTGAAAAAAAGAGGCGGCCCTCCTGCACAGTTTGGGTACCGCCATCCCGAACTTCCCCAAGTTCGTTCATATTGGAATTGTACTATGAAACTCTCTTATCGAAAAGTGTCAGGTTTTGTTTTATAGCGAAATAATGGGAAAAACGGTCGGAAAAGCAGAAAAAAAGCAAATCCCTGCCCCGTTTTCACGAGCAGGGATTCATTCCTACTTGGTATCCTTGCCGATTACGTCAGCAGCTCTCGGCCCAAATACGATGTACAAATAGACGTACTGGCTGACGCTCACTCTGGGAAAGACGAAGGCAACCCCTGTCTTCCCTGCGTACTGCCTGACCACAAACCGCAATTTGCCCGCTTTCAACCTTTTCAGGATGCGTGTCGCTTCTCGCCACGGTACGGAAAACTGGACGTTTTTTTCCATCAGCACCAACACCTCACCGCAGCTAGTATGCCCCGATTGGAAAAATTACACACTCATTCGTAGCGAAGCGCGTCGATCGGCTTCAGTTGGGCTGCCTTGCGCGCCGGGTAGACGCCAAAGATCACGCCAACCAAAGACGAGGTCAAAAACGCGTACAAAATCGGCGTCAGGCTGATCGAGGTCGCAAGCGAGCCGAGCTTGCTGATGAGGAGCGCGGCCCCTACCCCGATGGCAATTCCCAAAATGCCGCCAATCAGGCTGAGCGTAACCGCCTCGATCAAAAACTGGCGCAAAATATCCCGGCGCTTGGCCCCGATCGCCTTGCGAATCCCGATTTCGCGCGTGCGCTCTGTCACGGACACGAGCATGATGTTCATCACCCCGATCCCCCCGACGATCAGCGAGATCGCCGCAATGCCGGACAAGAGTGCCGTCATCGAGCTGGACACTTCCTGCGCCGTGCTGAGAATATCCGATTGGGACGTAATGCGAAAATCGTCTGCCGCTTGCGGCCGCAGGTTGTGCTGGGCACGCAGCGTCTGGCGAATGTCCTGCTGCGCCGCGTCCATCGTGTCGGAGGACGCAGCCGAGACGTAGATCGTGCCGACGTTTTTGCCGCCTGTCAGACGGCTCATCGCGGTCGTAATCGGAATGAGAATCCTGTCGTCGTTGTTCGTCATGCCGGAGCTGCCCTGGCTTTTCAGCACGCCGATGATCGTAAACGGCACGCGATTGATCTGCACCGTCTGCCCCACCGGGTTCGTCGTCGTGTCCTTGAACAAGTTGCTGACGACCTCCGTCCCTACGACGGCGACGTTAAACTGCCGCGTCACCTCGAAGTTCGTGAAAAACCGGCCTTGTGCCACCTCTGCATTGCGCACGCGCAAAAAATCGGCGGTTGTCCCCTCCAGCATGCTGGAATAGTTGTTGCTGCCCCAGACGATCTGGGCACGGCCGTTGACGCTCGGGGCGACGCCCGCGACCGATTCCTTTTCTGCGATCGCTTCTGCGTCGGCCAGCGTCAACGTATTCAGCGACCCGGCTCCCAGGCTGACCCGGCCTTGCGTCGCTTGTCCTGGCGAGACGATCAGCAGGTTGCTGCCCAGGCCGTTGATCTGCGAGGCGACAGAGGAAGACGTGCCTTCCCCGATGGCGACCATCGCAATGACGGCCGCGACCCCGATGATAATCCCCAGCATCGTGAGCACGGAGCGCAAGCCGTTTGCCCGGATGCTGCGAAACGAAATGCGTACACACTCGATCAAGCTCATGTTCTCACTTCCTCTGCCCACGCTCTTCTGCGCTCTTTTACCACTTCATTGGCGATGATCTGGCCGTCGCGAAAACGGACAATCCGCTTGGCATACTCGGCAATATCCGGCTCATGCGTGACGAGGATGACGGTTTTGCCTTCGTCGTTCAGCCGCTGAAAAATGCCCATGATCTCTTCGCTCGTCTTCGTATCGAGGGCGCCAGTCGGCTCGTCCGCCAGCAAAATGACCGGATCGTTGACCAGCGCCCGGGCAATTGATACCCGCTGCTGCTGGCCGCCCGACAGCTCGTTCGGCTTGTTGTTCAACCGCTCGGCCAGCCCCACGCTGGTCAGCGCCCTGATCGCTCTCTCCCTGCGCTCTTTGGCGGGCGTGCCGCCGTACAACAGCGGCAGCTCCACGTTTTCCACCGCTGTCGTGCGCGGGAGCAGATTGAAGTTTTGAAAAACAAAGCCGATTTTCTGGTTGCGAATCTCCGCCAGCTCGTCATCGTGCGCCTCGGAAACAGGGTGGCCGTCCAAGTAAAACTCTCCCGCCGTCGGCTTGTCGAGGCAGCCGATCACGTTCATCATCGACGATTTGCCCGAGCCGGACGGCCCCATGATCGCCACGAAGTCGCCCTCTTCAATCGTCAGGCTGACGCCGCGCAAGGCCAAAATTTCCTGGTCGCCGATCTGATACTGCTTTTTCAGCCCTTCAATTTGTATGACTGGTCTCATCTTCTCATCGTCCCCTCATCTGGACGACGCCTCCGCCACCTGGGAAGCCGCCAAGGCCGGGCATTCCGCCTCCCATTCGGGCACCGTTCTGATTGGACGTCGACGAGCTTGTGCTTGTGCTGATCGGAACGACGACTCTGTCCCCTTCCTTCAAACCTTCCAGCACTTCTACGCGATCCGCCGCAAAAAATCCGATCTTGATCGGCACGAACTGGTACGGCATGGAAGCCATTCTGCCTTCTCTTGCGCTTGTGCGCTCGCCCGTCTGCCCCGCTTGCCGCTCTGCTCCCGCCTCCGGCTTGGCCTCGGACTTCCCGGCTGCAGATTGTTCGGTCGCACCGCTCTCGGCTCCGGCGCTGTTTCCGCTTCCGGACATCAGGTAGACGCCGTCCTTGCCGTTTTGCGTCTGCAAAGCATAGGCCGGTACGTACAGCACATCCTTGTGCGTTCCCAACTCGATCGTGACGTTCATCGTCATCCCGATTTTCAGCTTGCTGTCCTTGTTGGTGACGGAGAGCAGCACATCATAGCTCGTGACACCGGAGTCTGTCTTCGCCTCCGGGTAAATCAGCTTGACTTTTCCCGTAAAAGTTTCATCCGGATACGAGCTGGTCGTAAACGACACGGGCAAGCCTTCTTTTACTTTTCCGATGTCGCTCTGGCTGATCTGGGCCAGCACCTCTAGCTCGCCGGAGTTGGAATTATCCATAATAATAAAATCATTGCCTGGAATTTCGCCGACATTGCCGTTCAACTGGACGATCACGCCGTCCATCGGCGCCCGCAGCGTCACGGCGTTCAATGCCTTTTGCGCTTTTTGCAGTTCGGCCTTCGCTTGCTCGACCGCAGCCTTCGCCGCGAGAATCGTCGCCGAATCCGGCCCTTCCTGCGCTTCTTTCAACGCCTCCTGTGCCGTCTGATAGGAAGCGAGTGCCTGCTCGACCTTTACGCCAGACTGCGAGCTTGTCTGCCCCGCCGTCAGCACAGCCGAATTGTAATCCCGCTTCGCCTGCTCCAAAGCGTCTTGCGCATTGTCGTACTCGGTCTGCGAGATCGCGCCCGCCTCAAACAGTTTCTTTTGCGAATCAAACGTCTTCTGGGCGTTGTCGAGATTCGCCTTCGCCTTGGCTACGTCGTTCGTCGCCTTTTGCCCGTCGATATTTTGCTTCGCCAGCTCCAACTCGTTTTTCGCCTGGGTGACAGCCGCCTGCAGGGAGCTGATTTCCGCCGCGCTCTTGCGCTTTTGAGCATCCTCCAGCTTCGCTTGTGCCGATAAAAGGTTCGCCTGGGCGTTGGTCACCTGGATTTTGGCGACGGAATCATCCATCGTAGCCAGTACCTGGCCAGCCTTTACATGGTCGCCGATTTTGACCTGGATCGTCGAGATGGCATCTTTGGCGTCCTCTGCGTCTGAAAACGAGAGCGAGGACCGCTTGGAAGCCTGCACAGTCCCGGACGCCAGCACGGTTTCCGAAACATCGCCCCTTTTCACCGTGACGACCTGATACGCCGCCTGTGCCCGTTCCGGGGTCAAAAGCGTCCGGTAGCCGAACACGCCCCCTCCTGCGATCACCGCGACAGCCAGTCCGACGATGATCCATTTTTTCTTGCTATTTCGCGCCCCCGAAAACAACGTCCGCTTTTTCTCCGATTGCGTCACACCAAATCCTCCTGCCATTTGCGTAATGACTGGGAAGCTGCTTGTCTTCCCTGTTGCGATCAATATACGGAACGAATGCGTCAGGGAAAAGTCAGATGGAAGGGAGTGGTGTGAAATGTCGTCACGGCTGGTTCCGCAGCTTTTTCACTTCATGTTCGGTCATGTTCGATAGAGGGCAACTGTACGAAAAATCGACCAGCCAATTGGTCTGGTCGATTGCGTACAATTCGTGGCTAGGCGCGCAAAAGCAACGTAAACGTACTCCCTGCCCTGCTGCTTTCGGACAGCAGCAGCTTGCCCCCCAGCGCCTGCGCGATCATTTTGCTGAACGACAGGCCAAGGCCGAGCCCGCGGACGAGATGCTTCTTTTCCTCGCCCCGGTAAAAGCGCTCGAAAATAAGCGGCTGCTCCGCTTCCGGGATGCCCGAGCCTGTATCTTTGACATCAATGCGAATTTCATCGCCCGTGCGAGACAGGGACACGACGATCTTTCCGGCCGAGTCCATCGCCTGCGCGGCGTTGTTTAACAGGTTGTACAAAATTTGCTGCACGCGCAGCGGATCGGTGCTCGCGATGATCGGCTCCTCCGGCTTGACGATGGACAGCTCAATCTGCTCTACCTCCTGCACGATCTGCCACTGATGGGTAATTTCCTGCACCAGCTCGTATATGTTTTGCTGTTCGCGGCGAATGCGGATGTCGCCGACGGCAAAAGAGTTGAAGTCGAGCAAGTCCTCGACCATTTTTTGCAGGCGGACTGTCTCCTTCGAGCAAATCTCCAAAAACTCTTTGGCCTCCTCGCCGCCGACGATGTCGTCCTTGACCGCCTGTACCAGCCCGCTGATCGACGTGACGGGCGTTTTCAGCTCATGCGTCACTCCGGCCAACAGCTCGGTGCGCATCAGCTCCAGTTGCCGCAGGCGATCCGCCATTTCCTTGAACGAGTGGATCAGCTCGTAAATCTCATCCTCGCGCCTGTCTTTTTCCAGATGAATGTCGTAATTGCCCATGACGATCTGCTTGGCCGCGTCTGCCACTTCCTTGATCGGCGTCGACAGCTTTTTCGTCAGCAAGTAGATGACCAGCCAGCCCAGCAGGCCAAGGCTTATCAGCATCGTGAACAAAAGCTGAAACTCCGTCGTGCTGCGGGTCAAATCCTGCATGGGCGTAAACAGCATGACCCAGCCCACCGTTTGCTGGTTGACCTGGATGCTTTTTTTCACAAACAGCAGCTTTTCTCCCCGGTCCAGTTCTACCTGCGACATGCTCTCATCCGTTGCCACCAGATCACGGGCCATCCGCCTCAACTCGGAGCTGAACGGCCCCGGCCCGCCAAACACCGCGCGATGATCGGCATCCAAAATGACCATGAACGGCTTGTAATTGACGCGCAGCGACTCCTGGCGACTGTCGAGCAGGCGGAACAGGAAAGGCGCCGTGATGACCCGCCCGTTGGCGTCAACCACCCGATCCGACACCTCGGCTGCCATCAGCCGCATGAAGTCCAGCCGTTTTTGCTTTTCGCTGTAGTTGATCCAGTAGCTGGACGCGATGCCGATGACCAACAGGCCGATGCAGAGCGTGATTAAATACCGCGTCGTCCAATAGCGAAACAGGGAGATGCGCTTTTTCTCACTCATAGACGCAAAGCTTGTAACCCAAGCCACGGTACGTGCGGATTTCCCCTTCGGACGCTGGCCAGTTTTCCAGCGATCGGCGGATGCGCTTGATCGCCAGGTCTACGGCGCGGTCGCTGCCCTCGTAGTCCATGCCCCACACTTGCTCGATCAGTTGCTCCCGCGTAAACGTCTGATTTTTGTACTGGGCGAGAAACAAAAACAGCGACAAGTCTTTTGGCGTAAACGCCAGCTCTACGCCGTGCAGCGTAACCGTGTACGCCTTGAAGTCGATTTTCAGGCTGCCGAACTGCTTGACCTGATCTCCCTCGATAATTTGCTTGGAGCGGCGCAGCACCGCCTTGACACGGGCCACGACTTCGTCGGCAATAAACGGCTTGGTGATGTAGTCATCCGCTCCCTGATTCAGCCCTGTAAGCTTGTTGTCGATATGCCCGAGCGCCGTCAGCATGATGACGGGGCAAGAGCTTTTCGACCGTATGTATTCTAAAATGCTCCACCCGCTCCGGCCCGGCAGCATGACGTCGAGCAGCACCAGGGCAGGATTGAACGAATCGAACTTGCGCTGGGCCTCGTCCCCGTTAAACGCCTGTTCGACGCAGAACTGATGTTTTTCCAGGTACGCCTTCAGCACCCGAGAGATGGGCAGCTCGTCTTCCACGATCAGGATGTTTGTCATTCCAGTTTCTCTCCCCTCGAAAACGGACAGGTCTTCCCCCTTTAGCGTAGGACATGAATATGTCAGGCAAATGTCTGGAACATGAGCTTGCGCATCAGTAAAATGAAGGAAGCCGTAGCAAACAGGGAGGTTTTACTCATGAAGCGTTTGACACCGGAAGAAAAAAACGGTCTGTACAAGGCTATCAGCAATCGTCGCGATATACGCACGTTTCGCCCTGATCCAATCCCGCCGGAAAAAATTGCCATGATTTTGGCCGCTGCCCATCACGCCCCTTCCGTCGGATTCATGCAGCCGTGGAATTTTATTCTCGTAGAGGACGAGCCGACCAAGCAGGAGTTGGCAGACTGTGCGGACAAAGAACGGCGCGCGCTCGCCATCCACTACGAGGGAACAGGGCGCGAATCGGCTTTTCTGGCGCTGAAAATCCAGGGCATCAAGGAAGCGCCGCTCACCATCTGCGTCACCTGCGACCCGACGCGGGGCGGCGATCACGTGCTTGGGCGCAATTCGATTCCCGAGACAGATATCATGTCGGTAAGCTGTGCCATTCAAAACATGTGGCTCGCGGCATATGCGGAAGATTTGGCGATGGGCTGGGTCAGCTTTTACAAAAAGGCGGACGTCCGCCGCATCTTGAACATCCCGCCGCACATCGACCCTGTCGCGTTGTTGTCCATCGGCTATACCGATCATTACCCGGATCGGCCGCTTTTGGAGCTGCACCAATGGGCAAAGCGGGAAGACTTGCAGCAGTTGATCTATCGCGGCCGCTGGGGAAACAGCCCGTCCGGCAAACAAAATGGACTGCCCGATGAACAGGCAGTCCCAAGGAAATAGAGAGGGTAGTACGTGAATCGCGGTATGTTCCTGACGGCCGCAAACCGCGTGAAAGTTTCAGTTTCAAGCCGACTTGCGCACATGGAACTAGGAAGTTGGGAAATATCGCCCTGAGCCTGGTTGCGCCCGTCGGCTTTTTCTGGTTCGATCTCTACAAAAGCGGCAAGCCCGCAAGCCCCAATGTACTATTTCTGCGGGCGCACCCGGTTCGTCGGGATCGCGGCGAGCGGATCGTCCGGCCAGTAATGCTTCGGGTAGCGGCCTTTCAAGTCTTTTTTCACTTCGAAGTACGCCTGCTGCCAAAAGCTGGCCAAGTCTCGCGTCACCTGCACCGGACGCTGCGCCGGGGAAAGCAGATGCAGCGTCAGCGGCACCTTGCCCCGGCCGATGCGCGGCGTATCCTGCCAGCCGAACAGCTCCTGCAACCTGACAAACAGGCAAGGCGCGGCAGGGTCGCTGTAGTCGACGGCGATTTTCGAGCCGCTCGGAACGGTGATATGCGTAGGCGCGTACTCATCCAACTGCTGCCGTTCCTCCCAACTCAGCATCCCTTCCAGCACCATAGACATGGACAGTTGCTGCAACTCGTCTTTTTTGCGCATGCCGTACACATGCGGCGCGAGCCATTCCTCCAGCGTGTCGAGCAAGGCTTCGTCATCTGCCCGCGGCCAGCCCGGCACAATCCCGCTCATGAACTGCAGCCGCTCCCTGAGCTGGCGGGCGTGACGGCTCCACGGCAACAGCTCCAGCCCTTCCGTCCGGATGCCCGCAAGCAGAGCTTGCAACACCGCATCGGCTTCCGCTTCTGCCGCCACCTCCTGCAAGACGAATGCCCCGAGCTTTTTCCGCGTACGCGCGCGCACGGCCTGAGCGGAACGGTCCCACCAGACAGACGTCTCCTCTGTGATCTGCCCGGACCAGTCGCGGTACAGGTCGCTTTCCTCCACCGCTGCCGCGAGCATGATCCGGCTGTCCGCCCCCTGATCGTCGAGAAGCGGAGCTACCACGTACGGCGCAAAAGCCAGAGGCTGCTCAACGGCAAACGTCGCGCCGCGGCCATTTCGCAGCAAGTAGCGTCCATCTCCCCTGCGCTGGGCGATCCTGTCCGGGTAGGCAAAGGCGAGCAGCCTGCCCGTCTGGCTGACGTCGGCCACGTTTTCAGCCGTGCTGGCGCTTCCCCACTGCCGCTTGAGCTGCGCAGCTTCGCTCCACAGCCGCCGACACAGCGCTTCATCAGCCTGCCCTTCCGCAAAAGCGCGTGCCCCGCCTTGTTTTCCCGCGACGAGCTGCAACAGCTCCACCCGCGAGCTGATATCCGCATCGGCAAAAGCCGCTCGGCCCCGGGCGATATCCCGCTCCTCGATCAGCACAGCCAGCTCGCACGCAAGCGCTCCGAGTCCGAGCTCGCCCGCTTTTTGAATCATGTGTCCAAGCCTTGGGTGCAGGCCCATCCCGGCCAGCACCCGGCCGTGCGCGGTAATCTGGCCGTGCCCGTCCAACGCCCCTAACTGCTGGAGCAGCTCCCTGGCCTGGGCCAGCGAAGCTTTTGGCGGAACATCGAGCCATTGCAGCTCCTGCACGTCACCCACGCCCCAAGCTGCCAGCTCCAAAGCGAGCGGGGCGAGGTCTGCCTCCGTCATTTCCGGTGGCTCGTGCGCTACGAGCATCCGGTCCTCCTGCTCCGTCCACAGCCGATAGCAGACACCCGCGTCCAGCCTGCCCGCTCTCCCCCTGCGCTGGTCGGCTGCCGCCCGCGATACCCGGACCGTCTCCAGCCTCGTCATCCCGGTGCGCGAAGAAAAGCGCGGCAGCCTTTTCCAACCGCTGTCGATCACGATTCGCACGCCCTCGACAGTCAGGCTCGTCTCCGCAATCGAAGTGGCGAGCACCACTTTTCGCTCGCCTGCTTGGCCCGGCTGAATCGCCACATCTTGCTCGTGCTGCGCAAGCGCCCCGTACAGCGGGTAGACGCGCACGTTTGCAGCAAGCTCGCTTTTAGCCAGCAAAGCTTGCGTCGTGCGAATTTCTTTGGCTCCCGGCAAAAACGCGAGCACATCCCCTGCCTCCTCCGCCAATGCCGACAAAACGGTGCGGGTGACTGCCTCCTCGACCGCGCCAGTCCACGGCTTTGGCAAAAAGCGCGTCTCGACCGGAAAAGCTCTGCCTGCGCTCACGATGACGGGAGCATCCCCCAGCAGGCGGGAAACAGGCTCTGCCGCAAGCGTGGCCGACATGACCAAAATCCGCAAGTCTTCGCGAAACAGGCTTTGCGCCTGCAAGCTGAGCGCCAGTCCCAAATCCGCATGCAGGCTCCGCTCGTGAAACTCGTCGAAAATGAGCAGGCCGACGTCTGCAAGCTCGGGATCATCCTGTAGCATCCGCGTCAATATTCCTTCGGTTATCACTTCGATTCGCGTACGCGGGCCGACTCGCGTATCGTGCTTGACCCGATACCCTACCGTCTCTCCCACTTGCTCGCCAAGCTGCCGCGCCATGTAGCCCGCCGCCGCTCGCGCTGCCAGCCGCCGCGGCTCCAGCATGAGAATGCGCTTTTTGGCGAGCCAGTCCTGCTCGAGAAAAACGAGCGGCACCCTGGTCGTTTTCCCTGCCCCGGGAGCGGCGACCAGCACGGCGTTGTTGCTTGCCGCAAGCGCTCCGGTCAACTCCGGCAGCACCGCATCAATAGGCATTGCCTTCATCTTTTCACCTCTTGTCCGTATCCATCTGTAACCATCATACACGATCAGTGGGCGAGGAAAAGAAATTGAGAAATGACTGAATAATCATTCAATAGTATAATGAGCGTATGTTCATTTGGCAGATAGAAAAGTCCGATTAGAAAATGGAGGTGTCACCGTGGTAGAAGTCCATCAGCACGAAGATGTCCTGTGCCTGGAGGGGATTGTACAAAGAGCGGGCCGCGAGTGGGGAATCCAGGTGTATGTCGTAGACGGCATGATGGTCGATACCGGGCCGCAAACACTCGCAGCCGGCCTGACCGACCGCTTTTCAGCCGCTTCCTTCGACGCTGTCGTCCTGACGCACAGCCATGAAGATCACAGCGGAAACGCAGCCTGGCTTGCCAACAGCAAAAACGTCCCCATCTACGTCCACGAAAAAGGGGTGGAGCTATGCTCCAGACCCGCCGACTATCCGCTGTACCGCCAGCTTGTCTGGGGAATGCGCGAGCCTTTTGCCGCCCGGCCGCTCGCTGAAACGTTTCACTCCCGCACCATCGACTGGGAGGTCATCTACACTCCCGGACATGCGCACGACCACGTCGCCCTGTTCGACAAGCAAACAGGCCGCCTGTTTTCCGGCGACCTTTTTCTCGGAACGAAGACAAAAGTAATTTTGCGCGACGAGTCCATTCCGCTGTTGATCGATTCGATTCGCCACGTCCTGACCCGCGATTTTCGCGCTATGTACTGCGCTCATGCGGGCTACATCGCCAAAGGGAAAGATTTGCTTGCGCGCAAGCTGGACGATTTGCTCCAGCTACAAGGGGAAATCTTGCATTTGCACGGGCAAGGGCTGACTGTGGCGGAAATCAACGCACTGCTTTTCGCCAAGCCGTCGCCGATCATCGCCGTGTCCGAGGGCGAATTTGACTCGGTGTACATCGTCACTTCTGTGCTCGCAGGGCATCCCCAAACGGAATCGAAGTCAATCGTCTAGCCCTGGCCAAGCTGCCTGGACAACTGGCCGAGATGGTGCTCCATATGCGCGACGTAATCCTCCATCAGCCAGCGCAGACTGACCGTCGTGCCGTCGGCCAATATACAGGCATGCTCGCAAGCGGCGGGCGGCATCGCGGCCATGACCGCGACCACCGAGCGGTTCAGGCTGCTCCATAGCTGCACGATCTCGTCGGCAGGCCGCGCCTGGTACGCTTGCGCTTTTACCCATTCGTCCTGCTGGTACGGGATCAGCGCATACGGCTGCTCGGTCTGCGCGCGGACGAAGCGGGCGAGGTTGTTGATCGCCGAGTCGCACAAATGGCCGAGTATTTCTTTGGCGGACCATTTGCCCGGAGCCGGACGCCTTGCCGTTTCATCCTCTCCCCTGTCCCGAAACATGTCCGGAACTTCTGCCAGATGCTTTTGCATGCGGGCGATTTGATGCTTCATACAGCCACCTCCTGTTCTTTCTCTTCACCGTATCAGGTTCAGCCAATTCATTCCAATAGAATGATTCGATGCCCCCCATCAGCGCGAGGAATGGGAGGGAGGCAGCACCGCAAGCAACAGCAGCAGGTGGGCAGACTTTTCGCAGCAAATCTTTTACAATAAAAAGAAAACGAGCTTGTCAGGGAAAGGACGAAACCGCGCATGGCAATCAAAAAAATCGAGCACGTCGGGCTGATGGTCAAAGATTTGGAGGCGTCCATCGCCTTTTACACGAAAGTGATCGGCATGGAGCTGAAAGGGACGCTCGTGCATTCCAATCAGATTATTACGCTCGCTTTTCTCGGGTTTCCGGGCAGCACAGAGACGGAGCTGGAGCTGATTCACGGCTACAACGACGCGCTGCCGGAGGAAGGCAAGGTGCACCATCTGGCGTTTGCGGTGGATAACCTCGAAGCCGAGATCGAGCGGCTGCAGCAGCTTGACGTCTCCTTCATCGACGAAGCGATCACGACGCTGCCCAACGGCTCCCGCTACATGTTTTTCCGCGGGCCGGACGGCGAATGGCTGGAGCTGTTTGAAAGCACGCGCTAAACCAAAAACGAAGACCATCCGGCTCATTCGCGGCCCGGATGGTCTTCGCTTTTGTCGTTACTGGTTCCCTACGTTGATAAACGGAGTCGCGCCGCCTGTGACGTTCGGCAACTTGCCGTCCCATTTGCGGATCGCTTCCAGTTGCGCTTCGATCTGTCTGAGCTGAATCAGCTCCGGCGTGACTTCCTGCTTTTGCAGGCGCAACGCTTCGGCCTGTGCCTGCGCGCGCGTAATCTCCTGCTCCTTTTCGATCTTGATCCGCTCCAGGTCGAGCTTCGACTTGAGCGCCTGCTGCTCCGCTACTTGCTTCGACTCGATCGCGCGGTTAAATTCGTCGCTGAACGTAAACTCGCGAATGTTGATCTCATCGAGAATGATGTTGTAGGCAGACAGCTTTTGTCGCAGCGCTTCCTTGACTTTGTTGCTCACCTCGGAGCGCTTGGAGATCAATTCTTCTGCCGTGTACTGCGCAGTGACGGCTTTCAGCGCTTCGGCGATAGCCGGGTCGACAATGCGGCTGTTGTACTCCAGCCCCACCTGCTGGTACAGCTTGTTGACGTTTTCGCTGTCCAGATGGTGGTTGACCGCGATGGTCGTCGAGACGGTTTGCAGGTCACGCGAAGCGGACGTTTGGCTCGACTCCGATTTTTGTACCCGTACCTCCATCGGAATGACGGTTTGGATAAAAGGAATTTTAAAGTGCATGCCTTCCTGCAAAACTTTTGGCTGTACCGCGCCCAATTGCAGCACGACACCGCTATGCCCCGCTGATATGATCGTAAACGATTGGGTCCCGAGCAAGACCAAAACGGCTAGTACGAGAATGGTTGCGAGCAGCTTTCCTCCAGCTTGGAACGGATTCATCTTCACTACGTTGTTGTCGTTCATGTTCCGCCTCCCCTTTTTTTATCTGTTCGTTTATACATACGGGTCAGCAGCCCACAAGTTTCAACAACTTTCTGTCTTTACTGCCGCAAGCAACACGTTGCCCATCCGCTCGGCCTCGATTTTGCACAGTTCGAACTCTACCTCACCGGATACGTGGGAAATCAGTTGAATGACTTCCTCGCAGCCGTGGCTGCAGATGAGGAACTGCTCCCACTTCACTTCGGCGCGCGGCACTTTTCTGGCCGAAAAGCCGCTTTGAAAACCACCAATGGTCATGTCGATCCTCTCCTAGCTAAAAAAACAGATCAAAAATGTTGCGGGCAGCAGAAGTGTCCCGCAATCATCCCCACTCCTTTCGTCTCTTGACGAGCCAAAAACTGAACAGAAGGACATGGCCGTACAACAGAGCCGCGCCTCCGCCTAACAGCAGCAACCCGCCAGACGCAAAAGCATTGCTCAAAGAGCGCCCGTTCGATACGACTACGACGAACAGCCCCATCACGAAGCAGCCCGCCAACGCATAGGCAAAAAAGCGAAATAGATACACAGCCAGCGGATGCTTCCAACCCGTTTTGCGTTCGGCGAACTCGATCAGATAGGCAAACGGAATCCCGCCAAGCAAATAGACGGGGAGGGCATAAATGAGATAAATCGCGACAAGCGAGCCGTACGACCAATGGTAGACACCCTCTTCCCGCTCGCCTGCTGGCGTGTAGTTCGCCCAGGCGAGCACCAGGCAAAAAATGAGCGCAGACGCGAGCGCGACCAGCACTTTTCGAAGCATGGGCGATCACTCTCCTTCCCGGTTCTATCATACCATTTTGGATTTGAGAAAACCTGGAAACGGTTAAAAAAGCGGAGGACCTCTCATGTTCCGCTTCTTCGGTTAAGCTTCGTCGGCTGCCGTTTTATAAAATGCAAAATAAACTCCGTAACTGGTAAAATGTGTATAGATCCACAGCAAGCCTAAAAGAGAAGCCAATCCCAAAGAGATTCCCAAAAGCATTTTGCTCATCTTGCCAAAGGAGGGTCCGATTCATGCTGTTTCTCATGATGGCAGGTCTGGTTGTTGCACTCGTTCTTTTTTTCCTGAAGCGAATCGGTGCGAGAAACTACTACTCGGCCGTAACGCTTGTGCTCCTGTTCGCATCCGTGCTCTCGACGGTCTGCCTTGCCCAAAACTACACCGAGAGTCTCATCCCTGCAGCAAATGACGGAATCGCCATCTCCAATTCGCTCGCTTACTGGATTATCGGCGAGGATCGCTGGTCGCGCGAGCTGTTTAAAAGCTACTTCGATGGCTCCGTGTACGTTTCCTTGCTGCTTTTGCTGCTCTACCTCGGCTGCGTCATCCAGGAAAAGAGACACGCCCAGAAGTAGCCAGCCTCTGTGCGTATTGCCGTGACGTGAAAAATCCCCCCCGGTCTACAGGGTGGAGTCCAAGCTGTTTGGACTCTTTTTTCCTGTCTGCCGTGAGGGGATCGCGCCGGAACATGCTGCGAACCTGGCTGGTTTTGCACTCCACAGCCCCGTTTCCGTTCCATCTCAGAAAAGAAAGGCGCCCCCGCTGCCTCTGTAGCCGCTGTTAAGGGGCAACCACGCTACGCTCCCCCGCTTCATTTCAGCTTCGCCACCGTCCACTTTTTCTCGACGGACGGCGCAGACGAATTGGCGAGGACTTTGGACAGGCGCAGGGCGAAGACGAAGGCGACGGCCATGAATCCGGCGATCATCGCGACGACACCGCCCCAACCGAGCGACGACCAGAACATGCCGCCCATCGTCCCGCCGATGCTGGAACCGGCGTAATAAAAGAACAGGTAGAGCGATGATGCTTGCGCCTTGTCATGAGTCGCCCGCCGCCCGACCCAGCCGCTCGCAATCGAATGGCTTCCGAAAAAGCCGAAGGTCAGGACGGGCAAGCCCGCGATGATGACCGCCAAATGACTGACGAGCGTCAGGCACGCGCCGAGCAGCGTCAGCAGCAAGGAGACGAGCAGCATTTTCAGCCTGCCGAACTTGTCTGCGAGCTTCGCCATCCAGACGGAGGCGAACATCCCGACGAGAAACACGATGAAAATCCAGCCGACGAGCGTTTGACTGAGCGAATAAGGCGCTGCGGTCAAGACGTACCCGATGTAATTGTAGAGCGCCACATTGCTGCCGAGACTCAAAAACCCGATGCCGAACAGGCAGAAAAGAGCCGGGTCCCGCAAGTGGCTGAGCATGGAAGCCGCCAGTTTGCGCACCTCGGGAGCGCGCGCGTGAAAGTTTTGCGAAGCAGGCAGGCTGAACCAGAAAATCAGCGTGGCGACGAGGCTCATCAGGCTGATCGCGCCCATCGCCATGTGCCAGTTGAACAGGTCGGTCAGTATGCCGGAGAGAATCCGCCCGCACACCGCCCCCAGCGAGTTGCCGCTGATGTACAGCCCCATGGCGACTCCCAGACTTTTCGGCTCCATTTCTTCGCCCAAATAAGCCATGGCAATAGACGGAAGGCCGCCTAGCGAGATTCCCTGGATGATGCGAAAAAGAAGAAGAGATTCGTATGAAGGGCTGCATGCCGTCAGGATCGACAGGAGGGAGGCGGCCAGCATCGAGCTAATCATTACCGGCTTGCGTCCCCACACCTCTGAGATCGTCCCGAACACGAGCATGCTGACGGACAGCGAGATCGTCGTCAACGAGAGCGACAAGCTCGCCATCGTCGGCGAAACGTGAAACTCTTTTGTAAATTCAGGCATCAACGGCTGCGTGCTGTACAAAATCGCAAACGTGTTGAAGCCCGCCGCAAAAAAAGCCAGATTGGTCTTGCGAAAAGCGGTTGTGCCTTGCTTGATGTATCCCATGGTGGTGAAACCTCCCCGCGTTTCTACCCGTTTCACTGTTATACTATCATTGACAATTCATAATGTATAATTTATTGTAATCATAATTTTCATGCACGATAGTAATGAATCGGACACACGCGCTTTGTCGCGCAGGGAGGTCACCCGAATGGAATGGCAACAACTCGAATATTTTCAGACGCTCGCCCGGATGCAGCACGTCACCCGTGCGGCGGAAGCGATGTCGCTCTCCCAGCCCGCGCTCAGCCGCTCAATCGCGCGGCTGGAGGAAGAGCTGGGCGTCCCACTCTTTGAACGGCAAGGGCGGACGATCATGCTGAACCGTTACGGCCAGCTTTTTTTGAAGCGCGTCAACCGCATCCTCAAAGAATTTGAGGACGGAAAACAGGAGCTGCGCGATCTCGTCCACCCCGACCGCGGCGAGGTTGCCCTCGGCTTTTTGCACACGCTCGGCACCAGCCTGATTCCCGACCTCATCGGCGCGTTTCGCGCCAAGTCGCCCTCCATCGGCTTCACGATGATCCAAAACCACAGCTACTCGCTCCTCGAGCATCTCGACGCAGGCGAGCTGGACCTGTGCCTTCTCGCCGAGCCGACGGAAACCAAGCTGCCGATCCAGTGGACACCGCTCTGGAGCGAGGAGCTGTTTGCCATCGTGCCGATCGGGCATCCGCTGGCCGGACGGGAGAGCATCCTGCTTTCGGAAATTGCCGAGGAATCGTTTATTTTTTTGAAAAAGGGCTACGCGCTGCGGCGCACGACCGACCAGCTTTTTGAGCAACTCGGCGTCACCCCCCGCGTGACTTTTGAGGGCGAGGAGGCGGCCACCGTCGCGGGGCTGGTCGCAGCCGGACTGGGCGTGTCCCTGCTCCCCGATTTGCGCGGCATCGACCAAAGCAAAATCGCGCAAATCCGCATCCGCACCCCCAAGTGCCAGCGCGTAATCGGCATGGCGCTGGTCAAAGGCGGGTATTTGTCTCCGGCTGCGGTTCGCTTTAAGGAGTTTATTTTGGATTACTTCGGCAAGTGACAGCAAAAAGACCCTTGGGCGATTGTCCCGGGTCTTTTTGTCGTTCTGTTTATTTCGCCTGATGCCCCAGCAGCTTCTCCACGACCAGATCAAGCTGCCCCTCAATCGCCAGCGGGTCGTAGTAGTACATCTGCTCAAACGTCATCCTGTACACATGGTTGTTTTTGACGGCCGACAAGTTTTTGTAGACCGCGTTTTCAAAAAACTTGTCCTGGTCCTCCTGCTTCGTCTCATACGTGGTCACAAACATGTGGTCCGCACCTGCTCCGAGCCTTGAAAGGAAGGACGTCCGCGCAAAGGGGCAACCAAGCTGAGAGCACAACAGCCCCCTCGCCAAAAACGCTTGACGCTTGGCTTGCGCATTGAGCGCTGCTGCATCGTTACAGAAGCTTTATCCCAGCAAAACAGCCCGTCTGCACACGTAAAATTCAGCGTGCCAGACGGGCTGTTTCGATCAGGACGAAGCGACGTGCAAGTTTTTGAACTGATTGTAAAACAACTGGTAGTACACCCCTTTTTGCGCGATCAGGTCGTCGTGGCTGCCTTTTTCCACGATCTCGCCGCTGTCCACGACCATGATCGCGTCGGCGTCGCGGATCGTGCCGAGCCTGTGCGCGATCACAAAGCTCGTGCGCCCTTCCATGATCGTCGCGAGCGCATCCTGAATAATCAGCTCTGTCCGCGTGTCGATGCTGCTCGTCGCCTCGTCGAGAATCAGAAGCGACGGCCGGGCGAGGATGACGCGGGCAATCGCCAAAAGCTGGCGCTGCCCCTGGCTCAAATTGCCGCCGTTTTCGGTCAGTTGCGTATCGTAGCGCTTGGGCAGCCGATTGATGAACACATCGGCATGCGCCATTTTCGCGGCCGCCTCGACCTCGGCGTCTGTCGCGTCAGGCTTGCCGTACATGATGTTTTCCTTGATCGTCCCGGAAAACAGGTACGTGTCCTGCAAAACGAAACCGAAGCTTCTGCGCAGGCTGTCCCGCGAGTATTCGCGGATGTCTTTGCCGTCGAGGTAGATCGTCCCTTCCGTCACATCGTAAAAGCGCGTCAGCAAATTGACGACGGTCGTCTTGCCCGCACCCGTCGGACCGACCAGAGCAGTCGTGCTTCCCGCCTGTGCCTCGAAGCTGACGTTTTTCAAAATCGGCTGGTCGGGGCGATACCCGAAGCTCACCCGTTCGAATACGACGTGCCCTTTTGGCTCTCTGAGCACAGCGGCGTCCGGGGAATCGAGCGGCTCCTCCCGTTCGTCCAGCACCTCGAACACCCGCTCCGCGCCCGCTACACCGGACTGCAGCACGTTGAAAATGTTGGCGAGATCGTTCAGCGGGCGGACAAACTGCCGCGAATAGCTGAGGAAGCTGGCGATCACCCCGACGGTAATCATCCCTTTCACCGCCAGTATCCCCCCGACAATCGCCACCATCGCAAAGCCAAGGTTGTTAATCACGTTCATGATTGGCATCAAAAAGCCCGACCAGATTTGCGCCTTCATCCCGACCTTGCACAGTCTGTCGTTGATCGCGGCAAAGTCGGCAATCGCCTTTTCCTCGTGGTTGAACGCCTTGACGACCTGAATCCCGGAAATCGTCTCTTCAATGTGGCCGTTCAGCTTGCCCAGCTCGATCTGCTGATGTTTGAACAGCACACTGGTTCGCTTCGCAATCGTGCGGGTGAGCAAAAAGACGAGCGGCACCGTAATCAGGCAGGCGAGCGTGAGAATCGGCGAAAGCACGAGCATCATCACCAGCGACCCGGCGAGCACGATCACCCCGGACATGAGCTGTGTCGTCGACTGCGAGATGGAGTTGCTGACGTTGTCGATATCGTTGGTCAGGCGGCTCATCAGTTCGCCGTGCGTGCGCGAGTCGAAAAAGGCAATCGGTAGCTTTTGCAGCTTTTCGAACAAAGCTTGCCGCATGTTGGTCACGATTCGCTGCGTGATGCCGGCGATCATCCAGCCCTGCAAAAACGTCAAGGCTCCGTCCACGATGTACGAGCCGAGCAAAGCGAGAATGATGATCGTCAAAAAGCTGAACGCCTCTGCCCCGCCTGTCATCGCGTCGATGGCCTTCCCGATCAGGTACGGAGCCGAGAGCATCAGCAAACCATCGACGAGCACGATTGCGAACACGAGCGGCAGCCATCGTTTTTCCCGCCCGAACGCTTGCCACAGTCTTTTTATGGTCGCCGAAAAGTTTTTCGGCTTGCTCACCGGCACGCGCGCGCCCCCATGGCCGAAGCCGCGGCCCGGACGGGGAGGGAAAAACGGCTGTTCCTTTTGCTCCTGGCTCATCCTAGCTCGCCTCCTTGCCGATTTGCGACGTAAAGATTTCCTGGTAGACCCGGCACGTAGCCAGCAGCGTTTCATGCGTGCCGATTCCGGCGACCTCTCCGTTGTCGAGCACGACAATCTTGTCGGCATCCATGACAGAGGTGATCCGCTGCGCGATCAGGATGCAGGTCAGCCCTTTTGCGTACGTTTGCAGCGCTTCCTTGATCTTGCTCTCCGTCGCCACGTCGACCGCGCTCGTGCTGTCGTCGAGAATGAGAATCTCCGGCTTTTTCACCAACGCCCTGGCGATGGAGATGCGCTGTTTCTGCCCGCCGGAAAAGTTGACTCCGCCTTGGCCGACGCGCGTCTGGTAGCCTTCCGGCGTCGCCGCAATGAACTCGTGGGCCTGCGCCATCCGGGCCGCTGCTTCCACTTCCTCCTCCGTGGCATCCTCCTTGCCCCAGCGGATGTTTTCCAGCACCGTTCCCGTAAACAGCGTCGTCTTTTGCGGGACGATCGCCATTTTTTCACGCAGCTTGGCCGGGTCCACCTCGCGGACATCTTGCCCGTTTACGCGAATCGTCCCTGCCGTCACATCGTAAAAGCGCGGAATCAGGCTGACGAGGCTGCTTTTCCCCGCCCCGGTCGAACCGATGATTCCCACTGTCTCTCCTGGCAGGCACGAAAACGAAATCTGCTTCAACACAGGCTGTCCACCTTCGCCATCGTACGAAAAGCTGACCTGTTCAAAGTCAATCCGGCCTTTTTCTTCCCCCGGCTCCCGTCCATGCGCCGCGTCCTCTTTCCAGCTCATCCGGTTTTCCTCGGCGAAAACTTCTCCGATCCGGCCAGCCGAAGCCTTGGCCCGCACGAACATGTTGAAAACCAGGGAAATCATCATCAGCGAAAACAAAATTTGCGTCATGTAGTTGGTGAACGCAATAATGTGGCCGACCTGGATATTGCCTTGCTCCACGCCAAGCCCGCCCATCCAGAGCACGGCCACAATCCCGAGGTTGACCGTCAGCATGATCGCCGGGCTGAACACGGACATGACGCGCGTGGCAGACAGCGACTTCTCTTGCAACTCTTCGTTTGCCCGCGTGAATTTGCCGACCTCGAAGTCAAAGCGGTTGAACGCCTTGACGACTCGCACCCCTGACAAATATTCGCGCATCGCTCCGTTGACGCGGTCCAATGCTTGTTGCACCTTGAGGAAAAACGGAAAGCCGATTTTCAGATTCAAAAAGATCAACAAGCCGACAATCGGCACGACGACAGCGAGCACGACAGCCAACTCCGCATTCAACTGCGTCGCCATGAACAGTCCCCCGATGCACACCAGCGGCGCTTTGACGAAAATGCGCATCATCCCGTTGACGAACACCTGCACCTGGTTGACGTCATTGGTCAGGCGGGTGACGAGCGACGCCCGGTCGAACTTGTTGAGACTGTCAAACGACAAGGACTGCACCTTGGAAAACAAATCGGACCGCAACTGCGCTCCGAAGTTTTGCGACACATAAGTGGCAAGCACGTTGCGCATGGAGGCGGCGACAGCGCCCAGCGCCGTAATCAAGAGCATCAGTCCCCCGGTTTTCAGCACGTAATCCATGTCACGCTGCGCCACTCCGATGTCGATAATCCGCGACATGATCGTCGGCTGCAACAAATCGCACAACGCCTCCACCATCAAAAAGATCATGGAGATGCTCGCGAGCACGCCGTACTTCTTTATGTATTTTTGATAAAACCGCATTTGTTCACCTCATCCCTCGCCTCTTTTGCTATACGTGAAACTTCTATGTTCCACGATACCTGTTGGCATAAAAAATGTCACGGGGGGAGTTGCGGCAAAAAAGCAGTTCGGTGCAGAAGCAAAGCGTGGCTCGCGATGTTTTCACGCTAATCGTGCGGCCCCATTTGCTGGCTGACTTCAACCTGCGTGATGCGCCAAGCCGCAAATGCGCTTTTGTGCAGCGCAAACATCAGCGTCCCGCCGTAGATTTGCCGCACGGTACGATTCGGGTTGTACTCGATCGCCAGAAACCGCGCGACGACTTGGCGCTCGTCCGCCGAGACGAAATGCTCGCTGAGCGTTACTTCCGGCTCGCCCAACTGCTTCGTTTGCGCAAACTGAAAAAAGCCAGCGATTTTGCCCGCATCCGCCTGGTCAAGCGCCAGCTCGCCCGCTCTGCCTGCGCGCACAGCTTCCAGCGCGTCCTCGACTGTTTGGATCGGCGTTGCCAGCCCCAGCGTCAGCCAAAACGTAAAGGCCAAAACGGCCAGCAGCAAACCGCTTATGCGTATGATTCGCTTTCTCACGCTCTTCCCCTCGCTTCCCGATACATCTCTTTCCATCATAACGACAAACAGGCAGCAACGAACACCTTTTCCTGTTCGTTGCTGCCTGAATTGTGTTTCTTCTATAGCTGCTATGCAAATGCGCTGCCTCCCTCACCTCCTTTAAAAGCGTTGTGCGATTTTGCTAGATTCCATGCGAGATAGCGTGGTGCGGGTTTGGCGGATTTGGCGGATTTGGCGGATTTTGCGATTTTCGCGGGTTTCGCGGTTTCGCCGTTTTAGGAGTTTCCGCTAGTTTCTACTCGCTTTTGTCCGTTTTCACCCGTTTTCCCCGTCTACACGTAGCTGAGGTTGTATTTGTCCAGGTAATGCTGGACTTCACGCTGCCCCTCCTGCAGCGCAGACAGCATCGTCAGCAACCGCTCGCCCTCCGGAGTGCGGCTGACAGGTCCGGCAATGGTCATCGAGCCAACGATTTCCCGCCGCTTGTTGAACAGCGGAACGGACAGCCCGAACACCTCGTCGGCGAACTCGCCCGCGCTGAAGCACCAGCCGCGCTTTTTGATCTCGTCCAGCTTCTTGTACAGGCTCTCTTTTTCCACGACGGTGTGTGCCGTGAGCGCCGTCAAGCCTCTGGCGATCACCTGCTCCTGAACGTCGCGCGGCAAGTACGCCATAATAACCGTATTGGACGCCCCCGCATGCAACGGCGTCCGGCTGCCGACCGCCACGGAAAACTTGATGCTCTGCGAGCTTTCCGCCATCTCCACGTGCACGCACTCCAACTGATCGAGCCAGGTCAAAAAGATCGTTTCGCCCGTCTGCTCGGAAACGTTTCTCATGATCGGGTAAATGTACTCCGAGATGCCCATCTTGTCTTCCACAAGCTGTCCGAACTCCCACAGCTTCATGCCCAGCTCGTACTTTTTCGTCTCGTGGTCCTGAATCAAATACCCCTTTTGCTCGAACGTAGCCAAAATGCGGTAGACGGTCGTATGGTTGATCCCCAATTCCTTGGCTAGCTCGCGCACTCCCCAGGAAGTTCGTTCTTTTGTAAACAGTTCCAACAGCTCCAACGATTTTTCCAACGTTTTTAATGTCATGGCCCAACCTCCTTGGTTCTATAATAGAACCACCGTTTCTTTTATATACACATTATAAGGGAGGGTGTTTTTTATTTTCAATCAATTTTTAAAACTCCAAATTCAATAAAATAATCCTGCTCGGACAAAACATCGACGGCGCACGTCCAGGAGACGCGCTTGCTTTTTTCTCCCAATCCGCTATATTAGGTAATAACTAAAAACATTAGGCAATACCTAACACATTCGTTTTTTGGCAAGTCGAGAGGGGGAACGGGAAGGCATGCTTGTCTGGATGTTGCGAAAAGTAATGGCGGACAGAGGCATCTGGTCCGGGGCGGCGCTCGCCCGGTTGCTGAAAGAAAAGGCAGGCTATGAACTCTCGGCTCCGTCGATCAGCGCGCTGCTCAACGGCCAGCCGAAGCAAATGAAAGCCGACACGCTGGATGCTTTGTGCACGGCGCTGGAATGCACGCCGAACGATCTGTGGGTGCACACCCCGCCCTCGCAAAACGAAGGGGCGTAATTCATTTTTTGGAGGTAGAAGGCAGATGGCAGTAAAAACAATCCTCCCTTTCGGAGATCCGATTTTACGCAAAACCGCAAAGCCCGTCACCGAGTTCAATGACAGGCTGGGAAAGCTTCTGGACGATATGACGGAGACTCTTTACGCCAAGGAAGGCCGGGCTGGGCTGGCCGCGCCGCAAGTCGGCTTTTTAAGGCGCGTGATCGTCATGGATTGCGGAGACGGGCTGATCGAGCTGATTAACCCGGAAATTTTGGAGCTGGACGGCGAGCAGATCGGGCCGGAAGCGTGCCTGTCTTTTCCCGGCTACTCGGGCATCGTGAAGCGCGCCCAGTACGTGAAAATCCAGAGCGCAAACCGGGCGGGCGAGACGTTCACGCTGGAGGGCGAAGGTTTTTTGGCGCGCTGTATCCAGCATGAGATCGACCATTTGAACGGCGTGCTGTTCGTGGACCGGATCGACGGGGACAAGCTGTACCACGACCAGACGAAGCGCAAAGTGAACCTCATGGACGTTTGGCAGTTGACGAAAAAGCAAGGGTAAACGGCACGGATGAACAAAACGCCAAAAAATCCACCTGACGATGCGAGGTGGATTTTTTGCATATGGGAAAGTTTGTCCTGATGGCCGAGGATTTCTGCGATGACGAGCACTACATACACGCTGCAGCTAATTCCAGCCGATTTCTGCGCAGTCATACGCCCCATCGGAAATGGATAGTGCTACACCCGCTCTGAAGCCAACCGCATTCCTTCGACACGACGCCGCTGATAATGTAAACAGGTACGAATCCCTCACCTATCTCAATTCGTCTGGCAATGTTTGCAAGCTCCCACTTTTTTAGTAGCTTTGCCGCCTCTTTCATGCTGACCATTGCGTTATAAGCCAATTCATGGACGGTCAATTGGCCATTCCGATGTGTAGCCACCTGAAGTCCGATTCGCTCAATCTGCTCCGCTTCCTCCCTCGCCTGTATAGAGTAGAAAGTTCTGTAGGCTGCGCAGACCGCCCCAATCCCTCCATAAAAGATAAAATGGCTCCAATTCATGAATGCGTAACCGGCCAGAAAAGAATAAAGAAAGGCATAACAGCATGTCTGCATCAATTGCTCCTTTACCCGTTTGAGCTGCGCGAGCGGATTATAGTTGGGTTCCCGCAAGTACACCATTGATTCAGCGGTGACATTCGGAAACAAGTACATCACGGTCCCATCATTCCCGTAGGACGTCGATACGAGATTGGCCTTGTGCCATCGATCGGCCATCCGCTGAATGGACGACAGGCTCTCGTCGGTAAATTCTGCGATTTCTTGTGGATAGAGAACACCTTGATTGTCCATGACATACCCCAAGACATCGTGCTCGGTTTTCCGTACATAATTTCGGTAAGTCAAATAAACAACATGAAATATTTGGATAACCGCAAACACGTTGACGAAGAGTGCCCCTGTCATAAACTCCTCTGAAAGGATGGTCTGTTTATCAAGCAGCCAGAGGGGAGCAATGATTGTCACGAGAATGAAACCGGTGACCTTCAGCCACTTTTTCCATATTTTCTGCTCCTTCTCATCCGCTTCTGTTTCGTCAGCCTTTCCACAATACTCTCCATCACTTGGCAACCAATTCTCGTAGATGAGCGGTGCCAATTGATATACCACAGCCTCACCAACAGGAGTTGAACTGCTAACGACTTGCTTTTTCTCAAATTCCTTCAAGATTCGCTCACATTCTGATAGCTTCAGGGAAGTATCCAATGCCAGCATTGGCGCGGTAATCTGGTTACCGTGTTCGAGGGCAATCTGTATCACACGGCTATGATAAAAACGGTCCTGACTTTTTTTCGCAAGCACTTTTTCAATCAGCAGGCTCGCCATGTAAATCAGGGAGAGAGCTGCCAAAAGTACACCTATAATGCTCCTATTGTCCATAATGAGATATAAAGTAGAAAAAAATGGCCGTTGCATTAGCAAACCAGTAATTAGCAAACACGATAGAAGAAAACTGCCACATATTACAATTATCATCGCACCGCCTAAGTACCTCATTTGCTCACCCCCTATCCTCTATTTGGTCCTGCTTTAGAAATCCAGGAAAGAAATAAAGGATATCACCCGATTTCGTTACACTCAGGTCAGCATGTCCCTTTTTTTGAAGATCGTCCAAAATTTTTTGCGCTTCCTCCAGGGAGAGAGTAGATTTTGTAGCTATATCTACGACTGTAACATATCCATCATTCTCCCGGGCAATGTCCAAAACTTTTAAAATAGCAGAATCTTCTTTTGGGAAACGGATTATCTTCAGGATTTTTGCTATTTTTCCCTCCACCATCAGCCCGATCGGAAAAGCGAACGCGTAAGAGAGAATCAGGATCGAAAGCGTGTCTGAATCGAAATGCCGATAATCGTCCATTTTTTCTGGATTCCAAAGAAATTCCTGTGTAACAATTGGCAGCAAATATTGAAACCCAAAAAACAGAAGAATGGTTAGTGCAATAATACTCATATCATTCCCTCAACTTTCATATTTTCCCATGCTTTTCAATTTTACACTCCAGCCTCTCTTTTCGAAATCACCTTCCCACGTATTTTTATCTAAAATGCTAACAAATAAGATGTCATCTCGTCTGACCTAAACAAATTCCAAACAGAGTGTGAACACGAATGAATGGTCATCCCGACTGTAACGAAATACGCTGGACAGGAATTGAAAAGTAAAAAAGCGAAATCACGCCCATGCGAGGCCCCTCTGGATCTCTCCCAGAGCTGGACTTGCCTTCGGACGCCTTTCGCTTTTTTCATGAGCCTGGGGGCAAATACCCCACAGCACTTCTTCCGTTTCCCTTTTCTTCGGCAGGCTGCCGCTACGCAAACACAATCGTCTTGTTCCCGTACACGATCACTTTGTCCTCGACATGCCAGGAGATCGCCTGGGCCAAGACGTTGCGCTCGACGTGGCGGCCGGCCACCTTCAAGTCTTCCTCCGTGTAGCGGTGGTTGACGCGAATGACGTCCTGCTCGATGATCGGCCCTTCGTCGAGGTCGTTAGTGACGTAGTGGGCGGTCGCCCCGATCAGCTTCACGCCGCGCATGAAGGCGCGCTTGTACGGGTTGGCCCCGATGAACGCGGGCAGGAACGAATGGTGGATGTTGATGATCTGGTTCGGGTAATGCGCGATGAAGCGCGGGGACAAAATTTGCATGTACCTGGCCAGGACGATGAAGTCGACGTTGCCCTGCAACAGCTCCAGCGCCTTGCGCTCCGCCTCTTCCTTGCTCTGGGTCGCAAGCGGAATATGGTAAAACGGAATCCCGTACGCTTCCACCGTTTCTTTCGCATCCGGGTGGTTGCTGATGACCATCGGGATATCTACGCGAATCTCCTTCGACTTGACGCGCCAGAGCAGCTCGACGAGGCAATGGTCCATTTTCGAGACGAAAATCGCCATGCGCTTTCGCTGGCTTTCTTTGCTGAGCCGCCAGTCCATCGGGTAATCTTCGGCCATTTTCGCCAGGTCCTGCTCAAGCTGTCCAAACGATTCGGGCAGCGTCTCCAGGTCGAACAAAATGCGCATGAAAAACATGCCGTCGCGCGGGTCTGTCGTGTGCTGGTCGAACTGCACGATGTTCGCTTTGTAGCTGAGCAGCAGGTTGGAGACGGCCGAGATGATGCCCAGCCGCTCCGGGCACGAGATGAGCAGGATGGCTCGGTTGTCGTTTTTTGCAGGCTCGTGGTTCATATATGTTCCTCCCATTCTGGATGCTTTTCCCTTTTCCATAGACTGCCCAATCCGCACGGAAGACCTCGATCAAACGAATCGGCGTGATGGGCTTTGCAAGTACTTCTCGAAACAGTTTGCCGCAGAAAAGCCGGAATGAGGTTATTCAATGATAACGATAAAAAAATCCACACTTAATCGCTGCTCTCTTCTCCGAGGCAAAAGTCCCTAAGACCCGTTGAGAATCCTTCCACGAGATTCTTTCAATAGCTTTTTCAGTCGAACAAACCACTGCAAGCCACTGACGAGGAAAGAGGAGAAATCCGCGAAGCTCTTTGGGAGCCCAAGAAGCTCCCGCGATTTCTCCTCTTTCCTCGCCTCCACGAAAGCCGCGATGAAGACCCAAACAACAGCACCGAACAACCGCCAAAAGTAACGGATTTTCGAATATCATGCGAAGATTAACTAGCGAAGTAAAACGTAACAGCATACTTAATCGCTGGTTCTCTTCTCCGAGGCAAAAGCCCCTACGATCTGTTGAGAATCCTTCCATGAGATTCTTTCAAAGGTTTTTCAGCCAACAAACCACCGCAAGCCACTGATGATTGAGGCATTCCGCAACGACGTGGAATGTCTTCAAGTGGCGCAGCTCCATCTCCCATCCCCCCAAAAGCTCAGTTAGACTCTCGTTTTGGTCTGTATTTGTCCATCGTAGAGCATCTGCTGCGAACAGACAACAGGCAAACACCTCGTCACCGATGCATGGGATACGGGAGAATGTCTGAAAAAGTTCAGGAATGAAGCAGTCCGTCCTCATTCGGGTACCCTATAATTTACTGTGACGGCTTCTCTTGCAAAAAACAGACCAAGGTATGATCGGAGTGACGTAAAGATGTATAAAAAGCTACTGGCCATCCCTGTAACGGCTGTGTTTCTGTTGCTGGCAGCATGCGGTGCGAACGGGCCAGGAGGGCAAGCCGCAGGCGATCCTGCCGCAAAACCGACACGTTCTATCCAGTATTTGGGCAACACATATAAAATCCCGGCGCGAACGAAGCAAATCGCCTTCGTCGAATCCCGCAGCAGCTTTGAAGATGCGCTTTTGACCGGCATCCCCCCGTTTGCCGCTACCGTAGAAAAAAGCGGTGCGTTCCCACAGGAATACGCCGCGATTACGCAAAATACGCAAAAGCTCCCCGCGGACATCGCGGACCACGTCGGCGACCTTGCCGCTTTGGGGCCGGATACGATCCTGACCTCCGACAAGACGTCCGAGGAAAAGCGCAGCAAGCTGGAAAGCGCAGCGTCGGTCATTCCCATCTCCTCGAATGGAGCGCATTGGGAAGACAACCTGCGGCTGCTTGCCGAGGTGCGCGGCAAAGACGCCAACGTCGATGCCATCGTGAGCAAGGTCCGGACGAATACGGAAAAAACGCGCGACAAGCTGGCTCCGCTCAAGGACAAAATCGTGCTGACCGCATGGTTTCACGAAGGCGCTTTTCTCGTCTATCCGAAAAACGAGCGGTACAACTATTTGCTCTATACCGATCTCGGGCTGGCGACCCCAAGCGTTGTAGAGCAAGCAAAAGAACCCGTGCCGCTTTCCCTCGCAGAGCTGGCACAGGCAGACCCGGATTATTTGTTCGTGATGGTCGACAAAAGCAGCGATCCCGACGCCGCCAAATCGTTCGAGCAGTTGAAGCAGCAGCCTGAATGGAGCAATCTGCGCGTGGTCCAAAGCGGCCAGGTGTACGAAAATGCCGTCAACCCCGGATTGGCCGGAGGCACGGCCTACAGCAACCAGTCGTTTTTGAACGCGCTGTCCGCGCGGCTGTTGAAATAAGTGTTTTACGGTTGGAGCATTTCGCGCGTATAAAAGCTGTAAATCGGATCATACTATATTCATCGAGCTCGGTGGTGTGTTTTCAAACAGGCTGTAGTCTTCTACGGAGGCGATGTGCCATGGATGATTTACACGATCACCTAGTGAGTAAAGGAAAACCGCAACACTGCTAACAGCTTCTAACTTCATACTGGAGGTAGATGCGTCGCACGTGATGATCGGTAACACCTCAAAACTAGCGAGCTCGATATATGCCGTCTCCTTTTAGGAGGCGGTTTTATTGTATAACGAACCCCCCCAGTTCGACTGGGGGGGTTCGTTATACAATAAGACCTTCGCCACCAATGCGGCAAAGGTCTTTCTCTCGTTGATTATTCGCCGAGATCGACGTTGTGGTACACTTGCTGCACATCGTCCAAATCTTCGAGGGCGTCGATCATTTTTTCAAACTGGGCTTGCGCCTCTTCGGAAAGCGTCACTTCGTTTTGCGCGAGCATGGTCAGCTCGGCGACAGTGAACTCGGTGATGCCTGCTTTTTTGAACGCTTCCTGCACGGCATGGTACTGCTCCGGCTCAGCGTAGACGATGACGGCTCCGTCTTCTTCCAAAATGTCGCGGACGTCTACTTCTGCTTCCATCAAAATTTCGAGCACTTCCTCGGCTGTTTTGCCTTCGAGGCCAAATACGGCCGTCGGGTCGAACATGTAGGCAACCGAGCCTGTCACACCCATGTTTCCGCCGTTTTTGTTGAAGGCGGCGCGCACTTCAGACGCGGTGCGGTTTACGTTGTTGGTCAGGGCGTCCACGATGACCATGGAGCCGTTTGGCCCGAAGCCTTCGTAGCGCAGTTCGCTGTAGTTTTCTTCGGATCCGCCCTTCGCTTTTTCAATCGCGCGGTCGATAATGGCTTTCGGTACGCTGTATGTTTTGGCACGCTCCAGGACGACCTTCAGAGCGCGGTTCGACTCTGGGTCCGGCTCGCCTTGCTTGGCCGCTACATAAATTTCTTTGCCGAACTTGGCATATATACGACTGGTGCTGGCATCCTTCGAAGCTTTTTTCTCTTTGATATTGTTCCACTTACGACCCATAAATTCCCACTCTCTTTCAACGTCACAGATTGATTGCTTGCAAGACTCCGTAGTCCAATTTCACACTCAACTATTATACCTCAATCTTGTGTTTTTTTACGAGACAATCCTTGTGAAAAAACGTACACGTCGTTTCGGGTGGCTTTTCCTTTCCCTGGCTCTACTTGTTGCTACTGGCTCCTCACTCTGGTCATGATTTTGGTCATAGCCCCGTCAAGTAGATGGCATAAAAAATCCCTTCCGGTCAACAGTGTTCCTCTCATGATACCATGAGGGCTTTTCTCACTGTCTGCCGTAAGGGGATAATACCACTGGTCGAAGACGCGACTTCTCACTCAAAATTCCCCGTTCGAATAATAGCATCTTCCAGAATGAATCTTTTCACTTCTGATTCAAAATAGGCGTAGATCAGAGGGGCAGTCCCCTTCTCTTTTTTTACATAACGAACACTCATTTCTCCATCAAATTGTTGAGAAATGGCAAATTTCGTTTCTGCTCCTCCTGCTGTCTGTCCGATGTATGTGACAACTTCTTCATCACTCCAGCTTTTGGGTACAAGCTCCAAATATCGATTATCGGTAAAAATGGTAAGTGTCACCGGATATTCCGGAATTTCTCCTGCCATTTGAATTCCTATTTCAATCTCATCCCCCTTTTCTATTTTTGTGATACTTATTTGTATTTGATCTAACAAAGCTGTCGCGCGTTTTAGCTGTAAGATATCTAAAGCAAGCAATCCCCCTAAAGCAAGTGCTAGGATAACGAATGCGCTCCAAATGAGTTTTTTCAACCAATCTCCTCCTCATTCTTGTTCTGGAACCACTATTTCTACTTGTTTGAAAATGGCGGTTAGACATAGATTCTGCCTAGCCGCCACATTTCCTTGCTTAGTCAACAATCTCGATATCATAAGATGATTTTTTTGTAATTTGTGTGTACTCATGCAACAACAAAGAATAATAGTTGTACAGAGAACGGTACTTGAAGTAACCACTAAAATTGATTTTCGCTGTGCCTGTATCAATCGATGGTGCTGTATCCATAAAATATCGAACTGCAAAACCTGGAGTCCTGCCTGGGTTTTTATCAAAATCGCGTTCGTCTAAGTAACCAGATGGGAAATAGTTTTCGTTCCATTTAAACTCATACAACAAGTTGTCTGTACCATTACCAGAAATGTGTACCGAACTGGCTTCTACCGGGATGTTCACTACTCCAATTTGTGTTCCAAACCACATAGGGACACTAAATTCTTCTTTTGAATCGTTAATTGGATCCACTGTATTAAAGACCACTGGTTCATCCGATTCAATTCGAAGACGGAAGTTCACTATATCGTGGCTTCCCGTATAATCAACCCCCTCTTCCTCTAGCATGTCCTCAATATCTTCAATCTCTGTTCCCCATCGAAAACTAAAGTTATTACCAGCATCAGTTTCGGTCGTAAGAGGTCCTTGAATTCGGTATCGCCAACCTTTTCCTGTTCCGCCCTGAATTTTTTGGTAGTAATCATCTTCATCTTCAGCATATGCAGTAAGTTTTTGACGGCCATTGTTTTCTTTAACTTTTTTCATCTTGATAGTTTTTCGATCTGCTTTCTCTTTGTTTTTCTTCGTTTTTTTACCTTCTCCATCAAAGATGTACGTTTTGCTTGAACTAGGCTCATCATCATTTTTCTTTTTATATTCAAAAATATTTATTTTTGCTTCGTAGTCTTTACTCGCCTTTTTTTCGACAATTGTGAACGCTCACCAAAATGTTGACCACTTTGCTCATCATAAAGTTACCCACCTGACAGTTTGAGCACACGTCATCATTTTCACACCTAATTGCAAATGTTTTTACTGAGCCAAGGATCGTCAAGGGCTTGCGTAGCAAGGGGTTTACCCTTTATCCTTGACGATCCTTGGTGCAGGAAATAAAATGCTACTTTGTGTGAAAAAAAGCATCGTAGGTGGTCAACTCGAAGATGAGCGTTTGCTCCAAAAATGGTCAACTTTTTGATTAGCATTCACACACATAGGAATCTTATCAGTAAAGAGAGCATTTAGACCAAACCAATTCACTATTCCACAAAGGTATTGCGTGAACAAATACATGTACCGGTAAAGGATAGCCTCCATTAGCATAGGGAAATCAGTTTTTTTCCTCCAACAAAAACACAGTTCCCCACCAGGAGAACTGTGCATGCTTTGCTGTCTATTTTTTTGTCAACCCTTCGTAAATCGTCTTGATGTTCCACTCCATCATCTTGATGTACGTATCGCCGTCCTCGCCTGGCTTGCCGAGCGAGTCGGTGAACACTTTGCCGACGATTGGCACGCCGGTTTCGCGCGAGACCATTTCCATGCTGCGCGGGTCGATGCTCGTTTCGACGAACAGCGCCGGGATTTTTTTCTCGCGGATCAGGTCGACTACCTGGCTGACCTGCTCAGGCGTTCCCTGGTTTTCCGAGTTGATTTCCCAAATGTAGGCGGCGTCGAAATCGTACGCCTCGCAGAAATATTTAAACGCTCCTTCGCTCGTGACGAGGACGCGCTGCTCGCGCGGGATTTGGCCGTATTGCTTGACGGCTTCGTCATGCAGGGCGCGCAGCTTCTCGATGTACGCCGTTGCGTTTTTCTCGTACGTTTCCTTGTGCGCCGGGTCGATTTTGATGAGGGCGTCGCGTGCGTTTTCCGCGTACTTGATGCCGTTGCGAACGTCCAGCCATGCGTGCGGGTCTTCTTCGCTTTCTTTGCCTTTGGTGGTCAAATGCTTGGCGGCTACCCCTTCGCTCAGGCGGAACACGAGTGCATCCGGGCCGGACTTGCCTGCCGTTTGCATCAGCTTTTCAAACCACGAGTTTCCTGCTTCCAGGTTCAGGCCGTTGTAGAACACGGCATCGGCATCCGTTGTTTTTTGCACGTCTGCTGGCAGCGGATCGTATTCGTGCGGGTTGGAGCCGACGGGAGCCAGGCTGTGGATCTCGACGCGATCTCCCCCTACGTTTTTCACGATGTCGTACAAAATCGAGTACGTCGTCACGACTTGCAGTTTGTCGTCGCCGGATTTTCCGGGCTCGGCCGAGTTGTTTTGCGGAGCGCCGCACGCAGCGAGCAGGACGGTTGAGATGAGAAAGACGAGAAACAGGTTCCATTTTTTCATGCGAATTCTCCTTTACTTTGAAAGCTCGACTCTTTTTTGCCGGGCTCGAATTGATTTCCAGACAACCCCGTGCTTGCGGGAGAACAGAAAGGCTAGCAGGAACAGCGCGGTTGCCACCATCACAATCGTCGCGCCCGAAGCCAGATTGTAGGTAAAGCTGAAGTACAAACCGACGATGGCGGAGATGACACCGAAGCCGGCAGCCAGGAAAATCATCACCGACAGGCGATCCGTCAACAAGTACGCGGTAGCGGCCGGAGTAATCAGCATGGCGACTACGAGCACGATGCCCACCGTTTGCAGAGACGCTACCGTCACCATCGTCAGCAAGGTCATCAGCAAGTAGTGGATGAGATTGTTGCGCAGACCGTAGGCGGCCGCAATCGTCGGGTCAAACGACGTCAGCAGCAGCTCCTTGAAGAACGCGTAGACGGTCACGATGACGATCAGACCGATGCCGACGGTCACCCACATGTCGGACGGCCGGACGGCGAGCACGTTCCCGAACAGGATGTGGTACAGGTCCGTACTGCTTTTCAGCATCGTAATCATGATGATCCCCAGGGCAAAAGCCGAGGTGAACAAAATGCCGATGGCCGTGTCGTTCTTGATCCGGCTGTTCTGGCTGACGTAGCCGATTCCGACCGCCGTCAGGACGCCAGTGGCGACTGCTCCCAGGAAAAAATTGATCCCGAAAGCATAAGAGAGAGCAACCCCCGGCAAAACCGCGTGGGAGATCGCGTCCCCCATCAGCGACATGCCGCGCAAAATAATGAAGCTGCCGATGACGCCGCAGATGATGCCCACTACTACAGAAGTAAACAAAGCTTTTTGCAAAAATTCATACTGTCCAATTGCTTGTAAAAAATCCATCACGCCGTTACCTCTACCTTCTCGAGAAATTGAAGTTGATGCGCGTATGCTTTCGCCATGACCTCTCGATTCAGGACTTCATCGACTGTTCCGAACTTGATAAGCTCTTTGTTCAAAAGCAGCAGTTGATCGAAGTAAGCATTCGCCTTGCTCAAGTCGTGGTGGACGACCACGATTGTTTTGTCTTGAAGCTGCAACTCCTTCAAAATCCGGATGATCGTCTCCTCGCTGGCGACGTCGATCCCGACAAACGGCTCGTCCAGAAGGAGCAACTCCGGCTTTTGCGCCAGTGCCCGAGCCAAAAAAACGCGCTGCTGCTGCCCGCCGGACAACTCGCCAATCTGCCGCTTCGCGAAGTCCTCCAGGCCGACTTTTCGCAGGCATTCCATCGCCCACGCCTTTTCCTTCTTCTTCGGAAATTTGAACAAGCCGACGCTCGGGTACGTTCCGATGAGGACGGTATCCATCACCGTGATCGGAAACGTCCAGTCGATCTGGCTCCGCTGCGGGACGTAGGCGACCTGCTTCCGGACCTCATTCACTTCCTTGCCGTAAAACCGGACGTCTCCCTTGTCTTTGCCGATCAACCCGAGCATGGCCTTAATCATGGTCGATTTCCCCGCGCCATTCGGCCCGATAATGCCCACCATGCTTCCTTGCTCGACAGCAAAGGTTACGTCCCGCACCACCTCGACTCCAAAGTAGGAGACGTGAAGCTCTCTGACTGACACCGCACTATTCATGAGATTCCCTCCAATTAACCAATCGTTCGTGTACGTTCTCGGTTGTTGTTGACCGTTGCTTCCGCTGGACAATTCTTTATGACTGGATCATATATGCTTATACGCAAAATTGTGGTTGTTAACCAATAATATTCACCCTAGCAAAATAATATGCTTGTGTATAAAAATGTTTCCCTAACGCAAAATTTAAAGGATATTTATCCTGCTGTCAATCCTCATTTTCATTTTCCGCCCAGGAAAACGGGTTTCGCGCCGCCGTTTTCCTGCCCAGAGCCGCCACAGAACCGCGCCAGAATATAGAAAAAGCACAGCCCGCATCAATCGAGCTGTGCTTCTTTTTATTCACTTCGTTCCGCTTTTGTTACACCAGTTGCAGCGAAATATACTTCACTTCCAAATACTCCTCGATGCCGTGGTGGCTGCCTTCCCGGCCAAGCCCGCTTTCCTTCATGCCGCCAAACGGCGCTTGCGCGACAGATGGCGCCCCATCGTTCACCCCGACAATACCGTATTCCAGGCTTTCCGAAAACGTGAACGCCCGCGCCAGCGACTGCGTGAAGACGTATGCCGCCAACCCGTACGGCGTCGCATTCGCCCGCCGGATGACTTCCTCATCGTCGGAAAACGTGCTGACAGGCGCGATCGGCCCGAACGTTTCCTCCTGCATGCACACCATCTCATCGGTTACATCCGAGAGCACGACCGGCTTCATGAAGTAGCCAGTGGCTCCCGCGAGAACCGGGCTGCCGTGGAGCGTCGCCCCTTTGCCCACGGCGTCGTCAATTTGCTGCTGGACTTTTTGTACGGCTCGCTCGTCAATCAACGGCCCGATCTCGACGTCGTCTTCTGTTCCCTGGCCTACGCGGAGCGCGGACACCGCCTCTGTCAGCTTTTGCAGGAACGGCTCTTTCACAGCTTCATGCACATAGATGCGGTTTGCGCAAATGCACGTTTGCCCGGCGTTGCGGAATTTGGACTGGACCAGCCCTTTGACCGCCGCGTCGAGATTCGCGTCCTCTGCCACGATAAACGGCGCCAGGCCGCCAAGCTCCAGGGAAATCTTTTTCACGGTATCGGCCGCTTTGCGCATCAGCAGCTTGCCCACCGGAGTCGACCCGGTGAACGTCAGTTTTTTCACGCGCGCATCGTCCATCCAGACATCGACGACTTCCGCTGCCTGCGAAGTCGTCACGATGTTGATGACGCCTGGCGGAATCCCCGCCTCGTGGGCGCACTCCGCCAAAAGCAGCGCGGTCAACGGCGTCTGTTCGGCTGGCTTCGTCACCGTCGTGCAGCCTGCCGCGAGCGCTGGCGCGATTTTTCGCGCAATCATCGCCGCAGGGAAATTCCACGGCGTGACGGCCGCCACGACACCGACTGGCTGCTTCTGCACGAGAATCCGCTTGGAGGCGGCGGAGGCAGGAATCGTCTCGCCGTAAATCCGCTTTGCTTCCTCGGCGTACCATTTGATGTAGCTGTTCGCGTACTGCACCTCGCCTCGTGCTTCTGCGAGCGGCTTGCCCTGTTCCAGCGTCATGACGTACGCGATCTCGTCCAGGCGGGCTGCGATCGTCTGGTGCCAGCGCTCCAGCAACGCCGCGCGCTCATAGGCGGTCGTTTTCGACCAACTGGGAAAAGCGGCTTGCGCAGCGTCGACCGCCTGCCGCGCTTCTTTCGCGGAAGCGTCCGGCACGCTGCCGATGATTTCCAATGTCGCGGGATTTTGCACCGCGACGCGTGCCGCAAGCGTCACCCACTCTCCGTTCACGTACATGCCTTTGTTCCATTCTTGTTGTTTCACGCTGCCTTTTCCTCCTTTTCATTTGCCGTGAACAATTTCTCTTTTTCACCGCGCAACCAATCTTTTCCATATAATAAGACGCACAGCAAAATTCCAGCGCCAAAAGCCATCGCCGCTCCTTTGATGACGAGAATCGCCCCTACGACACCCGCGATGCCCAGGTCGCGCTGGCTGCGCGCCTGCATCACGCCAATCCGCACGCTGACGTAGCCTTGGACGAGCAGCGTCAGGGCGACGGCGACGCCGAGAATCGGCTGGACCAGACTGACGATCGGCAAAAGCAATAAGCCTGTATTCGTGCCCCAGCGAAACGATCCCGCACCGCCGAAAAACGAGTCCATCGCTTTTTTGCCTTTTTTGAACCGCTCCACCACTACGACCTGCATCGCGGCCCACATCGGCCCGCACATCGTAATGTCCGGCCCGATCAGGCTCATCAGCATGTTGCGTCCGCCAAAAATCATGTGCGCCCGGTCCGGGTTGTAGTCGACTTTTTCATCGAGCCGCACTTGGTCGGACTCGGACAAAAGCGCTTTCGTCTTCAACACGTCGCCAAAGACGACGAGATACGTTGCGAACACAGCCGGAATCGCTGTAATGAAAAAGGAGAGCGACGGCAAGCCCAGCCCGAAGACGGTGTACTGCGACCAGAGCGTGGCGAAGTCCGGCTGGCTGAAGCCCCATTGAATGTCCGGCCACTTCGCTTCCCCGAACAACGGGGCGACGAACACCGCGAGCAAGATCGCAGGCAAAATCCCGAGGTTGCCGAGCAATGCCCACCCTTTCCCTTTTTGTTTCAACCCTTCAAAATGTTTGGAAAAAACGAGATAAAAGCAAAAGCCGATACAAATGACAATCGTGTACGGGAACAGGTCGAACTTCCCGCCCTTTTCAAAAATCGAGGTAATCGCGCCAATCCCCGCGCCGAGAATAATCCCCGACTTGATCGCATTCGGCACGAAGTTGACTACCCGCTTCGCTAGTCCGGTGACCCCGAGCAAAATGGATAACAGCCCAAGCGTCAACTGAAAGGCGATCAGCGCGTACACCCGCTCCTGCCCTTCCGGAAACTGCTCGACAAACAGCACAATCAGCGGAATCGCCGGCGTAATCCAGCCGGGAATGACCGGATCGCCCAAGAGGTGGTGCAGCAAATACAAAAAGCCATTCAAAATGACAACGGCCAGTCCCACCTCAAACGGCATGCCCAGATGGTCGGCGAGCAGCGTGATCGCGCCGAGGTCGACGGCGCACATCAACAGTCCTTGCAAATAATCGGGCCATTCAAAGCGATAGTGTACAAACGGCAGCCGGATCTTGAACGGTCCGGCCGGAATGTACGGGGTTTCTTCACCCGCTCTGCGTTGTTTCCACTTCATACGATGTCCCCCTTTTAGTAAGCTGCTCGATAGATGTCTTCGATATCTTTTTTCCGCAAAGCGCGGGGATTGTTTTTCAAAAGGCGGGTTTGCTTCATCGCCTCTTCGGCCATCTCGGCGATCGCGGATTCCGGAATGTTGAACTCGCGCAGCGACTGCGGAATTTCCACGTAACGGCACAGGCGCGTCATCGCTTCAATCGCTTTTTCCGCCGCTTCGTCCAGGTTCAGTCCGGCGACGTTTTCCCCGAGCGCCTGCGCGATCTCCCCGAGCTTTTCCAGGCAGGCGATCTTGTTCGCCCGCATGACGTAAGGCAGCAAGAGCGAATTGCTCACGCCGTGCGCCATGTGGAATCGTCCGCCGAGCGGGTAGGCCAGCGCATGGACAGCGCCTACGCCCGCGTTGCCGAAAGCAAGTCCGGCCATCAGCGACGCGGTAATCATCGCTTCGCGCGACTCGATGTTATCCGGGCACGCGTACGCTTTCGGCAAGTGAACGGCAATCAGTTTCATCGCGCCAATCGCCAGCGCGTCCGTCACCGGGGAGGCGAACTTGGAAATGTAGGCTTCCACCGCATGCACCAACGCGTCCACGCCGCTCGCAGCGGTCACGCTCGGCGGGCACGTAAGCGTCATCACCGGCGAGACGATGGCGACGTCCGGCAGCAGGTAAGGGCTTACAATTCCTTTTTTCACTTGCTCTTTCGTATCCGACAAAATCGAGATGTTCGTCACCTCTGAGCCTGTCCCCGCCGTAGTCGGAATCGCGATCAGCGGCAAGCCCGGCTTTTTCACCAGATTCGTGCCAAAATATTGCTCGATGCTGCCCTCGTTCGTCGCCATGACGGAAGCTGCCTTGGCGATGTCGATTGCGCTGCCGCCGCCGACTGCGATCAGGCCGTCGTAGCCCCCTTCGCGGATCATCTGCACACACAAGTCGACGATCTCGATTTCCGGCTCGGGGTTCACGTCCGAGAAGACGCCCGCCTCCATCGGCAAAAGCGCTTCCACCTGCGCGACTACCCCGGCCTGAATGAGAATTTTGTCCGTCACAATCATTGGACGCGCCACTTTCAGACGGGCAACCTCCTCGGGCAGCAGCGCCAGCGAATCCCGCCCTGTGACCAGTTTGTTTGCAGCGGCAAAAGTAGAAATGTTCATGATGTCACTCTCTCCTTTCTGTATGCCGCTACGTGAAAAGCAACTCCCGTGCCAAGCGGAAAAAAGCGGGTGCCAATTTCGCTCCGCCACCTGCGGGAAAAACGACCTTCCCCCCAACAGCGGCAAGCCTTTTCTCACTTTTTTGTCACATTTTCCGCAGCATAGTTTGTTTCGGCCAAAAGCAACCGTTTACATTCGCTGTTTGATTATAATTCAAATCAAACTTGCGCATTTGATTCATTATCAAATCAAAATCCATACCCTTCCCCTTTCGACACATCCGCTCACCTGGCTAGCGGAAAAAACGACGAATGATTGTCGTTTCCTGCTTGTCATCTGGCCTTCCGTCAATCAAAAATGTTTTATGTTTAAAATAATCTGTTAATTAGGAATTTTCATTTGACAACCTTTTTGGAATATTTTACTATCATAAGAACGCACGCGAATATCTGACGCGGATGAATATTGCGGGAGAGACTAAACTCGCCGTTTAGCACCGAAGGAGCAAATCCTGACCGCTCAGGACAAATCTCTCAGGTAAAAGGACAGAGAAAAGTAGGAACCGGTCTATTTTTCCCGTTCCTTTTTTTGTTGCAGAAAAATAGGAGTGTTGTGCGTTCACCATGAAACAGCCGTTCCATTTGCCTCGAAAAAGGAGGGAAAACTGCCGACAAAACCGCAAATTTTCTGCCTCGCTCAAAAATGAAAGCGTTTTTTTCGATGGAAGTAACTTAATGATGTATTTATGCTGGGTCGCTATGTTAAGATATGAATTATAAAGTTTCATAAACTTTTTGAAAGGTCGGCGGTTGGTTTTTTACCAACAGCCGCAAACGAATCAAACGCATGAGAAATGAGGGGGATCACATGCAACAGCAAAATTTGGCGAGGGGCCTGAAAAACAGGCACGTTCAACTCATCGCGATCGGCGGGGCCATCGGAACGGGATTGTTCCTCGGTGCGGGCAAATCCATTCACCTGGCCGGCCCATCCATCCTGTTTGCTTACTTGATTACTGGGATTATTTGCTTTCTGATTATGCGCTCGCTCGGTGAACTTCTCCTTAGCAACCTGAACTATCATTCCTTCGTTGACTTCGTAAAAGACTACCTCGGCAACATGGCCGCGTTCGTCACAGGCTGGACGTACTGGTTTTGTTGGATTTCGATTGCCATGGCCGACTTGACGGCTGTCGGAATGTACACGCAATACTGGTTCCCTGAGGTTCCGCAATGGATGCCGGGATTGATTGCGCTCGTCATCCTGCTCATCATGAACCTGGCAACGGTCAAGCTTTTCGGCGAAATGGAGTTCTGGTTCGCGCTCATCAAAGTCATCGCGATTCTCGCTTTGATCGCCGTCGGAATCTTCATGATTGTCAAAGGCTTCTCGACAAACTCCGGCGCGTCCAGCTTCAGCAACCTGTGGAGCCACGGCGGCATGTTCCCGAACGGCATCAACGGCTTTTTACTCTCCTTCCAGATGGTCGTGTTCGCCTTTGTCGGCATTGAGCTTGTCGGGCTGACTGCCGGGGAGACAGAAGATCCCGAGCGCGTGATTCCAAAAGCGATCAACAACATCCCGATTCGCGTGCTGCTCTTCTACGTCGGCGCTCTGATCGTCATCATGAGCATCTATCCATGGAACGCCATCATCCCGACCGAAAGCCCGTTCGTTCAAGTGTTTGCAGCTATCGGTATCGCGGCTGCCGCAGGTATCGTCAACTTCGTCGTGCTGACCTCCGCCGCTTCGGCATGCAACAGCGCCATCTTCAGTACAAGCCGTATGCTCTACTCGCTCGGCAAGGAAAATAATGCGCCTGCGTCCATGACCAAGCTGACAACGCGCCAGGTGCCTGCCAATGCCTTGTTCTTCTCGACTGTCGTCGTTCTCATTGCGGTTGTGTTGAACTACATCATGCCAGAAGGCGTCTTCACTCTGATTACGAGCGTTTCGACGGTCTGCTTCCTGTTCATCTGGGGCATTACCGTGATCTGCCACCTGAAGTACCGCAAGACAAGACCGGATCTGGCAAAAACAAACAAGTTCAAAATGCCGCTCTTTCCGTTTGCCAACTACCTGATTCTCGCTTTCCTCGCGTTCATTCTCGTCGTGCTCGCGCTTGCCGAGGATACGCGCGTGGCCTTGTTCATCACTCCGGTCTGGTTCATCATGCTCGTCGTGATTTACAAGCTGCGCAAGGCTAAAGTCGATCAGGTGAAAGTATTGGAAAACT
The DNA here is from genome assembly GCF_000470975.2 of Brevibacillus sp. NSP2.1. Lineage (NCBI taxonomy): Bacteria > Bacillati > Bacillota > Bacilli > Caryophanales > Paenibacillaceae > Brevibacillus > Brevibacillus sp. NSP2.1. The sequence continues at coordinate 4,196,191 of NZ_CP048274.1, forward strand.
GATCGCCAGCCAAACAAAAAAACACATCCGGCTTCCGATGTGTTTGCATGGCAAGGACAAGCATCCTGCGACTGCACCAGGCATTCGCAGGATGCTTTTTATTTGCTCGCTTCCGGCTCGTTCTCTACGCGCAGTTGCAGCTTTTTCATCTTTTGGACGAGTGCGCTCTGGCTGATGCCGAGCGCTTCTGCCGCCAACCGGGTCGTCTTGTGCGTCTGGATCGCCTTGCCGATCATGCTCCGCTCCAGACGGGCGACCGCTTCGCGCAAAGACGTCGGTTCTGCCTGCGGGAACACTTGCTGGAGAAAGTTCGGCAAATCGCCGACGTCAATCGTATCGTGAAAAGTCGTGACCACCAGCCGCTCGACCAGATTCGCCAGCTCCCTGATATTTCCCGGCCAGCTATAGTTCGTGAGCCACTCGTAGCATTCCAGTGTCATCGTCTTTTCTTCCTTGTATTTCTCATTGAATTTTTCCAGATACGACACCAAGAGCGGGACAATCTCTTCCCGGCGTTCGCGCAGCGGCGGCACCTCGAAGGTGACGATGTTCAGCCGATAGTACAAATCCTCGCGAAACAGCCCCTCGCGCACGAGTGTAGCCAGGTCGCGGTGGGTAGCCGTAATGATCCGCACGTCCACATGGCGGACTTCGGTGGAGCCGACGCGCATGAATTTGCTTTCCTCCACTACTTTCAACAGCTTCACTTGCAGCTCCAGCGGCAAGTCGCCGATCTCGTCCAAAAACAACGTGCCGCGATGGGCGCTCTCCAAAATGCCGATTTTCCCCTGCTTGAGCGCGCCTGTAAACGCCCCCGGCTCGTAGCCGAACAACTCGGCCTCGACCAGATGGCCCGGGATCGCCGCGCAGTTCAGCTCCATGAAAATTTCGTTCGCGCGGCTGCTGCGGGCATGGATGTATTTGGCGATCATGCTCTTCCCCACACCCGTCTCGCCTTGCAGCAAAATTTTCGCATCTGTCTTGGCGACCTTGTCGGCCAGCCGGAACAGCGAGCGCGTCGCAGGTCCGAGCACGACGTCCTCCAGCCCCGTCTGGTCCGGGTGCGGCAAATCGCTGTGCAAAAGCTTCTGGCTGTCCAGCTCGTGCTTGAGGCGAATCAGCTCGGTAATGTCCCGGACGCTGCTGATGACGTACAAAATTTCGCCTGCGGGAGACAGCACAGGGGTGGCAGAGACGATGATCTTGCGGCTGTTGCGGATCGTCTGGATCAGCGTCACCGGCCTTCGCGTGCGAATCGTTTCCAGCGAAGCGGACACCGAAATCATGCCTTGCTTGATGAGATAGCCCATGTGCTGGCCGATGACCTCTTCCTCGCGAATGCCCGTAATGCGCTGGTACGCCTGGTTGACAAACAGCGTGACGCCTGCCCCGTCCGTAATATAGACGCCGTCGTACAGCGCATTGAAAACAATTTGGCAGACCGGGCTTTCAAAAAAAGCGCGAAGCTGCGCCTGCGAGCTGGCCTGCCTCTGGCGGTCCGGCAGGTTCACCTCGGGCACGACGTACTCGACAATCGGGCGCGTCAGTTCCCCGCGATGAATGGCGTGGGCGATCGCTTCCACCGTCAAATAGCCGAGAAACTCCCCCTCTTCGCTGTACACTTCCTGCACTTCATTTTGATCTGGCGAAAAATGCGCGACTGCTTCCTCAACCGTCATCGTAGGACGCAATGAATACATGGGCTACTCTCTCCTGGATGTCATGACCTGATAAATGAACGAAAAGCTTTCTCTATCATTTTACACGCTCCGCCCTCGAATCAAATATCCCTTCGATCGCGATTCCATTTTTACGTTTGAGCAGAAACATAAAAGGAAAATAAGAAATAAGGCTGAAATTCAACGCCCCAAACGTGTACGCCAAGATCGTGCCTGCCAGCGCGAGCAGACTGTCCGGGATACTCGTCGCGGCCGCAGTGCTCGTGTGGTCCACCGCGCGCATCAAAAGCAGGACAACCAGTTGGAAAAGCCCGACCAGCAGGCCGAGAGAAAAGCCGGCCCCTACACACAGCTTGAGATAAGAAGAAATTTTCAAATATTTCACAGTCAACGACGTGTACATGCAAGCCCCCCTTTGCCTTCATCCAATATTTTACACGTCAACCTGAATGGAGTCCTGTCTTTTCTCGAAAGTTTTTGCGATTACATACAAATAGCGAGGTCGCTCATGAAAACTTTTCACGTCAGCCATGCCCGAAAACTGACCATCCTCATCCTGTTAATCATCGTCGTCGCCTTCTCTCTGTCCGGCTACATCATGCGCTCCCAGACCAATCGGATCATGAAAGTCGAGATCGAGAGCAAGCTGACTCTGCAAAGCCAGGCGCTGGCGGAGCGAATGAACGCATTTTTCGCCCAGAAAAGCTTTCTCATCAAGCAGATGAGCACCAACCAGTCGATCGTTCGCTACTTGCAAACCGTCAAAACGCGGGACGATGCGTTTTCCAACCCGTATTACCCGGATGTGGCCGCCGCACTGGACGGCATCCAAAAGCTGGACCGCAACTTGGGACTCGTCTGGATTTCCAGCCAGGCGGGCAACTTCACATTCGGCAACACAGACGAGCTTACGGGGACAGACTGGTCGCTCCAGCAACGCCCGTGGTACCAGGACGCCGTTCGCACAGACGAAGTCGTTTTTTCTGAGCCGTACGAAGATTACTTGACCAAAAAAATGGTCACCAGCGGCACCATGAAGCTGAAAGAGGACGGGAAGCTCTTGGGCTTCGTCGCCATTGATATTTTGCTCGACGACATTCCGGAAATGCTCGGCAGCTATCCCATCGGCGAATCCGGCTATGCCATCCTGCTCTCCAGGGACGGGACGATCATGTATCACCCGAACCCCGCGCTTGTCAGTCGGCAAAAGCTGACGGAGCAGCCCGGGGACATGGGAAAAATCGCCCACAGCATGATCGCGGGCCAAAAAGGGCTGCAACGCATCACCATCGACAACAACAGCTACTACATCGGCTATGCGCCCGTCGCTTCTACAAGCTGGTCCGTCGCAGCGGTTTTGCCTTCGAGCGAAGCTCTCGGCCAGTTGAACTCCGTACAGGAGCTGTCCAGCCTGATTACCGGGCTGTCGACTTTTATTCTGGTCGGCATGCTTTCGCTTTTGCTGCACATTATGCTTCGGGAGCAGCGGCGCATCCAGGCGGAGCTGTTGGCCGCGAAGGAAGAGGCGGAAGAAGCGAGCAAAGCCAAAACCGATTTTCTGGCGCGAATGAGCCACGAAATCCGCACTCCGCTAAACGGGATCATCGGACTGTCGCAACTGATGCAAAAAACGGTCATGACGCTGGTGCAAAAAGATTACCTGGACAAAATTCTCTCTTCCTCGCAGGTGTTGCTGCGGCTCATCAACGAGATTCTCGACTTTTCCAAGATCGAAGCCGGAAAGCTGGAGCTGGAAAAAGCCAGCTTTGACCTCGACGACTTTGTCCGCCGGCTCTCGCACATGCTGAGCATTTACCTTGGGACGAAGCAAATCGAGATCATCGTCGAGCTGCCGCCGAAAATGCTGCCCAAGCTGATCGGGGACCAGCATCGGCTGGAGCAGGTTTTGCTCAACCTGTGCCACAACGCGATCAAATTTACCGAGCAGGGCTACGTCGCCATGCGCGTCACGCTGGTGCAGGAAGACGAAAAGAGCCTGCTTTTGCACTTTGCCGTGGAGGATACGGGCATCGGCATGTCTGCGGAGCAGATGGACAAGCTGTTCGAGCCGTTCACCCAGGCGGACGGCACGACGAGCAGAAAATACGGCGGCACCGGCCTGGGCCTCGTCATTTCGCGCAGCCTCGTGGAAATGATGGGCGCCACTCTCGAAGTCACGAGCACGATTGGCAAAGGAAGCTGCTTCTCCTTTACCCTCGCGTTCGAGCACGCGCCCTGGCAAGAGAACGAAAGCCCCGGCTCGCTGCTTCCTCCCGGCTACGCCAACCAGCGCGTCCTGGTCGTGGAGGACCATGACAAAATGCGGAGCAGCCTGGCGAACATGTTGGTGAGCCTGCGCTTTGCTCCGACCTGCGCCGCCTCGTGGCGAGAGGCGTTTGCGCTGCTGGAAGAGGCGGACGAATCCAACCCGTTTTGCTTTGTCTTCGTCGACATGGAGGCGGAAGACATGTACGGCGTCGAGTCGCTCTGGCGCCTGCACACGCTCGCCGAAGCATGCGAGGCGGCGACCATCGCCATGACGACCGAGTACGGACGCGACGAGCTGGCCTCGCTGGAGGAAGCTGTCCAGCCTGACGCCGTTCTCATCAAGCCGATTAATCGCATGGACGTGACGCGCGCCCTGCTGGGAGCGCAGGAGCATAAAGAACTGCACACCGCCCACGTCGCGGCTCCCGCGCAGAGCGCTTCTTTCGAAAACGTCATGTTTCCCGGACATCGCGGCACCATCATGCTGGCGGAAGACAACGAGATCAACCAGCTCGTGGCTGTCGAATTTTTGCGCCGGGAAGGCTATGCCGTCACGATTGCCAAAAACGGCCTGGAAGTGCTGGAGCTTTTGGACACGAAAAAATGGGATCTGATCCTGATGGACGTCCACATGCCGGAAATGGACGGCTGCGAAGCGACGCTGCGCATTCGCCAGCACAAGCAGTACGCGAGCCTGCCGATCATCGCGATGACGGCGAGCGTCATCAAAGCCGAGCACGACAACTGCTACCGCTCAGGCATGAATGGCGTCATCACGAAGCCGATTCATCTGGGAGAGATGAAAGAAACGTTGAAGCGGGCCATTCCTGTGCCTTGTCTGGATGTGTCGCTCGCGCTGGAGCGGCTGGATGGAAAACTCCCGATCTACACGCAAATTCTCCGGACGTTCACCCGCGAGTACGCGAATTTTGCCGAGCGGCTGCAAAAGACGCTTCGCGCAGGCGATACCGAGGAAGCCCGACGCATGGTGCACACGCTGAGCGGCGTAGCCGGGAATCTCTCTGCCCAGCGATTGCTGCTCGTAGCAAGAAAGGTTGAGAGTCTGCTCTCCCCATCGGCAAACCGGAGCGATTATGAAGAATGTATGAGCGAGTTTGCGTGGCAACTGGACGAAGTATTAGCTCTCGCAACCGAGTGGCTGGAAACTCTGGCGAACTCCTAACAAATTTTTAGCATTTTTCGTGAAATTAGGTCCATTCTCCTCATTTTTTTGCTAAAATATGAGAAAAGTATTAGGAAATCATGAACCATTGCTAGCTCTTTCCCATCTTTATGAATAACTTTCTCCCAGAAAGAGTGAGGAATCTGATGTACAAACTATTGATTATCGAAGACGATCAGATTATGGGTGAAATGCTGGCCATGTATTTAACCGAGGAAGGTTATTCTGTGAAAATAGCAGATCATGGACAAAAAGGTCTGGAGCTGGCCCGATCGTTTGCACCGGATGTCATCCTTCTCGACATGATTCTGCCGGATATGAGCGGTACCCGGTTGTGCGGCGAGCTGCGCAGCTTTTCGCTCGCTCCCATTCTCGTCGTCTCGATGAAGACAGACGTATCCGATCGGGTGGAAGCCTTGCAAGCAGGAGCGGACGATTACATTTGCAAGCCGTTTTCACTGCGAGAGATTTCAGCAAAAATCGGAGCCATAATCAGACGAACTCACCAATACCAACAGCAGGCCGCCTCCGTGGAGAACGCCGAGCAGGCGGATACGACGATCGCTTGCCCGGAAAATACGTTTCTGCTCGACCTGGAGCGCAGGGCGATCTACGTCAACCAGTTCCACGTCGAGACGACTTTTTCCGAATTTGAAATCATGCGCCTGTTCATTACAAACGAAGGCAAGGTGTTCAGCCGAGAGGAGCTGCTCTACGAGCTTCGCGGTTTTGATTCTTTTGTCACAGACCGGGCGATTGACGTCCACATCGCCAACTTGCGCAAAAAAATCGAAGACAATCCGAAAGAACCGAAATACATTCGAACCGTCTGGGGTGTGGGGTATAAATTCGTCTCTAGGAACTAGCAGACAAACGCATGGGATGGTGCTCTTTTTTTGAGATTATTTCACACTCTCCTAATACATAGACAGAAACTTATCTAATACATCAGGTGCATAATCAATCCCAGAAGACTTGGACTGCATATGGAGGGTAAAAAATGGAGTTTACACCGCATGCGACATGCGAGGACCTGGAGCACAAGCTGAGATTGGCCAATGATCTGCAAGAGGCATTGCCTCTTCAACAACTATCCTTGCACTACCAACCCCAATTCGAGACCGGATCTGGCAATGTGCGCGGCTTTGAGGCTTTGCTCAGATGGAATCATCCGCACTTTGGACCGATCTCCCCCACAGAATTTATCCCGCTCGCCGAGGAGACAGGACTGATTTATTCCATCGGAGACTGGGTGATCCAGACCGCTTGTCAAAAGAACAAGCAAATTCAGGAAAAATACATGCCCAACTCCGTCATGTCCGTCAATTTGTCGGGCTTGCAATTGCAAGATTCCTTATTCTTTGACCGGGTGTGCGGCATTTTGCAGCAAACCGCTCTCTCCCCGCAATCGCTGGAGCTGGAACTGACCGAACGGGACCGCATCTCGCTCAAAGACAGACGGATCGACTCACTGAAAAGATTTGCCCATCACGGTATCAAAATCGTATTGGACGATTTCGGGACGGAATACTCCTCGCTTGAATACATCACGACTCTCCCCCTTTCTACGATCAAAATCGACCGCTCGTTTGTCACACATATCAACAATCATTACGAAGGGACCGTTCTCGTCGAATGGATCATCTCGCTGGCGCGAAAGCTGGGATTCACCGTCGTCGCGGAAGGCATCGAAACATACGAGCAGCTTCATACCTTGCAAAAGTGGAAGTGCGATTTTGTGCAAGGCTATTTGCTGAGCAAGCCGCTGCATGAACAGGAGCTGCCGCTGTTTTTTCGCAAGGTGGAATGGAAGCAGGAAAACAAATTCTAGCATCCAGGTGTCCTGGAATCATCCCCCTTGCCCGACCAGCTTCAGCACACGGCACAGGTCGTACAGAGCGTGGACGCCGCGCATTTGCCAGCCATTGACCTGATGCAAATAACGCAAGGTGTCCACGGCGATTTTTCGCGCCTCCTGCACATCTTCTTCCTTCATCTCGGCGACGGCGTTTTTCAGCTCTACGACGGAGGGCGAGTACACCTGCGCACGCAACGCTCGCAACAGCATGATTTTGTGAATGTGCGAACGGTTGAACAACTGATAGCCGTTTTTCGGATCGCGCGCGGTCGTAATCAGCCCGGTTTTTTCCCAGTGGCGAATCGTAGAGCTGGGAAGTCCTGTCTCGCTGGCGGCTTGCTTGATTCGCGATTGCCACACCCTCCGATTGGCGTTGCCTGATAACCTTCCGCTGTGAGGCTGCTGCCTCCAAATTTTATCGATAGGGCGGGATGACCAACTTCCCGGTATAATCTAAATAGCCATCGAGACCCCAATTGATGGCGTACAGACCGTTACGATCCATAAGAGAGCCATATGGACTTTGATAGGTACCAAAATAACGTGGACTTACAAGATACTCTCCTTTGCGATTGATAAAGCCCTCCCTGCCGTCGTGCAGGCGAACCATGGCTATACCGTTATAAAATCTGCCTATAGCTGAGTATTTGGGTTCGAGAATGACCTCTCCTGTCAGGGTAACAGCACCCGCGTAAGATTGACCGTCTTCTTTGTTAGTGTAGTACCTGTAAATGCCTTCCTCTACATCCGATGATCCTGCAAAAGGAGTAAATTCGCCTGGCGGGATGATCCATTCGCCTTTTTTATTGATCAATCCTCCTCCAAGCGATTTTCCGTCCGCTTTCCAGCTCGAAGCATAGGCTATTCCGTTCCGAAAGGGAACGGTAAAATAATAGATCGGTGCGATGATGTACTCGCCTTTGCTGTTAATAAACCCAATCTGCTTATCCTTTTCTTGGACAGCGGCTAATCCGTCAGAAAATTCTTTTGCCAAGACGTACTTAGGGGGGACCAAAACGGTTCCTTTCGCATCCATATATCCGTAGTAAGGACCTTGCTTAATGAGGATCGGATCATTGGAATACTGCTGCCGTTCGGGAATGTAGCCTACGTAATCAAAGGTAGGCTGCACGATCCAATTCCCCTTCGTGTCGATGAGTCCCCATTTTTTATTCACAGAAGCAGCTGATCGTCCAAAACGGAAACCTACTATTCGCTCATACTTTGGAGGGATGACTTCCTTTCCTGTACGGTCGATCACCCCGCTTCTTTCCCCTATCTGAAAGCTTGCAAGCCCTTCGGAGAAACTGGAAATATAGTTGTATTTATAGGGAACAATGAGCTTGCCAGTATGATCTATCACTCCCCACTTTTCTATGCTCGTGTTTCGTACAAGGCCGAGGCCATCTTTGAATTCCTGTATCGTACCGTATTTGGGCAAAGTAAATCTCGCATGAATCTTGCCGTTACGATCACTCAAAGCCCATTGATTCCCGGTAGGTTTTCTTAGTGGGTACAGTTGCTGGTTTGGTTCGCCTGCACCTTGTGCGGATACACCAGCAAGGCTGAGACACGCCAGAATCATAGCTAGGATCGTTACCAAAAATTTCTGCATAGTAGTACATCCTCCGAGAGTCTAATGAGTTAGTTGCCCTAATTATAGGGTAATTTGGAATTAAAACCAATAAGGGGGGTTGGCTACACGGGGACAAGGAACTGTTCTTTTGCGTGCGTGTCGGTATTTCGAAAAATTTACCATCTCAGTAAATACCGATATCAATAGATTCTAGACATTTATTCGGAATCTTTATTAACGATAACGATTTAATGGAGGTGTATCCATTCATGCAATCTCTGACAGCCGTTTGTTAATGAATGACATTCTCTCCGTTCCATATCGATTTGATTTCAATCTACTAGACATCCATGCTTCTTTACAAAAACATCCCCATTCTTATTATCATCAAAAAAGATCCGTCTAAGTATGTTCGTATCCATATTCTAATCCTACCCTAAAGAAAGAAAACAGGACAGCCTTTCGACTATCCCAAAACTTATAAATTCCTATCTGTTCATTAGCGTTGCATAAAAAATGAATCCATCTATTGTCAAATTATTCTGAATGACATTTTCAACTTCACAACCAAAAACGAGAACAGCCAAGCAAAAGGTAGCCACTATCCATTTGGTAGTTTTATACATTTATTACAACATCGACAACAACAAACAACACTTACTTCCTTTTCTGTCGCCCTCTGGATGTTCGTTTGGATTGGTAATCCATTCTGCCTATCCATTGTTCAAAGGTCTGCCAGAGAAACACTTTGAGCCATCTACTGATTTGCAGCAGACTGTGCTGACTGTTTCTTTCCAGCTTTACAAGAAGCAACAAGCAGTAAGCAATGAGAGCGAGAAAAACTTGATTCCAGACCGCATTTTCACTTGTTCCATAGAACGTCTTGATCTTTGCGTGTTGTTTCATCCATTTGAAAAACAGTTCTATTTGCCAGCGCCAACGGTAGATGTCGCTCAATTCTTCTGCTTCTAAGTCGAACCGATTGGTGATGATTCGAATACGATTTCCTTTCGAATCATGCGTTTCAATCAGTCGTAACACATTATCCACCCGTTTTTGTGGCGTTCCAAGAAGGATCATGGAGTCGGATAAAACGGAGCTTTCTGGTGGTACTTTGAAAGTATACAAATGACGAGTTTCCGCGTTATCCTTGAGACGTGAAGCAAAAAAGATGCCCTGATCGGTATACTCATCGAACTTTTCATAATCCACGTACCCTCGATCAAAGACGTACATGGCTCCGATCTCATCAATCAGCGACTCCATTTGGGTGCGGTCATTGGATTTGGCACAAGTTAGGGAAATCTTTTCAGGATAGACATCCTCCTGGCTTGCGAAAACGAGACGAAGATGAATTTTGATTCCTGCCTTTGTTTCGCGAAAGGTTGCCCACTTATACTTTTGCAAACATAATCCAATTGTAGTGGAATCAATGATCTTTATGTGTTTTCGAAGAGAGCAGGCTTTTCCGGAAACGCGTTGAATTTGCTGGACAAGGTCGACAAAAACTTCTTCAAGCAAAGCAGGTTCTACCCGATTGTTTTTTCGACTAAGCTGTGCGGGGCTGATCGATGACAGTCCTAATTCTTGCTGAAATTTCTTTGATAGAACATCGTCAGCAATGGCTCGAAGCCCTTCGCGTTGCTGAAGTTGGGCATGTAAAAATAGGAGAAGATACGCTTTTGTCGTCAGCTTCTTCACGTACTTGTCTTGATCCGTTTCGTCAATTCGTTGTTGAAGTTTCATAATATTGATGGGTGCAACCCATTTACCAAATGAAGAAAATAGGGTATTCTTGTCCATGAGCTATCCTTTGCGTTGGATTTGGACAGGAACTACCTGACCTTTCCAGTGTAAAGGATTTTTTTGTTCCCTAGACAACCAAATACCAAAGATTATGTGTATTTTGAATGATGGGAAAAGATTAATGCAACGCTAGTGCTATCTGTTGAAAAAAACCTTGAAGCTTTCTTCAAGGTTTTTTTCGCCGCGAGCCACTAACCGTTTTCCTTCAACGCAACCCCGTTGATTCGCAAATGGGCGCGGAACATTTCCATGATCGACGGCATGTCCGCTTTGTCCGCCCACGAGTCCGTATTCCACACGCCAGCCTGCTTGAATGCGCGCGGGCAGTGAATGAAACACTCTTCCACCTCGACGACGACACCGAGCCCGAGTGTTTTGCCCTTCCAGTTCTGCGCGGCGAGCAGCTCGGCGTTTTTCGTAATCGTCGCTTTTCCGTTGATGCGCAGCACTTCTTCCAGCCCGGGAATGAGAAAAATCATGCCGACCTGCGGATTCGCCAAAATGTTCAGCAAAGAATCGACCCGCCGGTTTCCCATTCTTTCCGGAAAAATAACGTGCCGCTCGTCCAGCACTTTGACAAAGCCCGGCTCATCGCCGCGCGGAGAAACATCGCAGCGTCCATCGGCATCTGCTGTCGCCAGGAAAAACAGCGGCGACATGGACAAGTAATGAATGACATGCGACTCTACCTGCGCAATGCTTTTGTTCGCAACCGTCTCGTGCGGAACCCCTACCAGACTTCTCAGTTCATCCGCGCTGGCAACACGGTCCTTTTGCCACTTTTCTTCCCACATCTTTGTCTCTCCTCCAGGCCCTGTATTTTGGATGACAAACGCCAAGAGCGATCGGGAACGGTTCTCATCCATTTTTCCCATCTTATCGGCTGCGCAGGCGGATTGCAAGACTGCTGAGCGAACGACGTACCGTCTGCTCGCCTTTTTTCCCCGCGCACAATAGAGGATAGCTCACGCGCTATCGCGCAAAGATGCGACTGCCCGTCGCACGCCAAAAGGGATGCCGCCTGTGCATCCCTCTTCGTGCGTGTTTCCCGCTCTTTGTCCGTTGCCTTTGCGCGGTTACACCATAATTTTGCAAATGTCGTTCGTAAACTCGACCGGGTCTTCGATCGGCAATCCTTCGATCAGCAATGCCTGATTGTAGAGCAGGGCGGTGTACAAGTTCACCTTTTCCTTGTCCTCGGCAAAAGCTGTCTTGAGCGACTGGAACACGTTGTGGTTGACGTTGATTTCCAGCACCTTTTGCGCTTTGACGCCCTGGCTGTTCGGCATAGCGTTCAACACTTTTTCCATCTCAATGGTGACATCGCCCTCGGTGGACAGGCAAACCGGATGGGATTTCAGCCGCTTGGACGCTTTTACGCTGGTGACTTTTCCTTCGAGCAGGCTCTTCATGTACGAGAACAGCTCCTGGTTGTCTGCGTTTTCTGCGTCTGCTGCCTTGTCCTGGTCGTCCGCTTCGATGCCCAAATCTGCGCTGGATACGGAGCGGAACTCTTTCTCCTTGTAGGTGCGCATCATTTTGATCGCAAACTCGTCGATGTCTTCCGTGAAGTACAAGATTTCATAGCCTTTGTCGGCAACCAGCTCGGTCTGCGGCAGCTTTTCGATGCGCTCGTTGGATTCTCCGGTTGCGTAGTAAATGTATTTTTGGTCTTCCGGCATTCTCTCCACGTACTCGGCGAGCGTCACCAGCTTTTTCTCCTTCGAGGAGTAGAACATCAGGAGGTCTTGCAGCGTGTCCTTATGCGTGCCGAAGTCGCTGTACACGCCGTATTTGAGCTGGCGGCCAAACGCCTGATAAAACTTCTCGTACTTCTCCCGCTCGTTTTTTTGCATGCTTTGCAGTTGGCCCTTGATTTTGCTGGCGATGTTTTTCGCGATCAGCTTCAACTGGCGATCGTGCTGCAGCATCTCGCGGGAAATGTTGAGGGACAGGCTTTCCGAATCAACCATCCCTTTGACGAAGCTGAAGTAGTCTGGCAGCAGGTCTGCGCACTTGTTCATGATGAGTACGCCATTGGCATACAGCTCCAGACCTTTTTCGTACTCTTTGGAGTAATAGTCGAACGGAATGCTTTCCGGGATGTACAAAATCGCCTGATAGACGACGGCTCCGTCCGCGCTGACGTGGATGTGCGCCAGCGGCTTGTCAAAGCCGTAGTGCTTGCTTGCGTAAAACTGCTCGTAATCTTCATCCTTCAGCTCGCTTTTGTTTTTGCGCCAGATCGGCACCATGCTGTTGATGACCTGTTCTTCGCGCGCTTCCTCAAACTCGTTGTCGCTGCCCTCTTTTGGCTTGTGGGTAGTGACGTCCATTTTGATCGGGTAGCGGATGAAGTCGGAGTATTTTTTGATGATCGCTCTTAAGCGATACTCTTCCAGAAACTCGTCGTAGCGCTCTTCTTCGGTGTTCTCCTTGATTTTGAGGATGATCGTGGTACCGACCGTCTCTTTTTCATACGGCTCGATCGTATAGCCATCTGCGCCGCTGGATTGCCATTTGTAGCCTGTCTCTGCCCCGAGCGCCTTGCTGATAACGGTCACGACATCGGCGACCATGAAAGCGGAGTAGAAGCCCACCCCGAATTGCCCGATGATGTTGTAGCCATCCTTCGCTTCGATTTCTTTTTTGAAGGCGAGCGAGCCGCTTTTCGCGATCACGCCCAGGTTGGTTTCCAGCTCTTCGGCGGTCATGCCGATCCCCGTATCGGTAATCGTCAGCTCGCGGGCGTCTTTGTCGATGGTGATTTTAATGAAGTAATTGTCTTTATCAAAAACTAGCTGAGGATCGGTCAGCGATTTGTAATAAATTTTATCAATCGCATCGCTCGCATTGGAAATCAGCTCACGCAGAAAAATCTCTTTTTGCGTGTAAATGGAATGGATCATCATTTCCAACAGTCGCGTCGATTCCGCCTGAAACTGCTTCTTTTCCATCGGACATTCTCCCTTCTTCTTTTGCACGACACACTTGTTAGCACTCTAGCATGGTGAGTGCTATCCACTATTTTTTATAGCAGTCCTAGATTTTTCTGTCAATATATCGGCCTTGTTTTTTCCAAATTCTGCCGACTGTTGGAAGCTTTTTTTCCATAAAAAAGGACCATGCGAAAATGGTCCTCTTCCTCGTCGCTATGCTCCTTTTTCACTGGCCGCATACGCTTCTGCGGCGATCGCCAAAAGCGTGCCCATGATTTTTTCCACTCGTTTTTGCCGGGCCAGCAAAAGCTGTTCCTGCTCTTGCAAAATAAGTTCCCGCTCCGGCTGGCCGTCGAGCAACTCGCGAATTTTTTGCAGCGGAAAATCCAGCTCGCGATAAAACAAAATTTGCTGCAGGCGCTCCAGCTCTTTTGTGCCGTACAGCCGATAGCCCGCTTCGCTGATCTCGCTCGGCACGAGCAAGCCGATCTTGTGGTAATGGTGCAACGTTTTGATCGTCACCCCGGAAAGCTCCGATACTTCCTTGACCGTGTACAGCACGTGTCCGCCCTCCTTTCCCCTTTAGTGTAAAGACTCCCCCAAGCGGAGAGTCCAGCGTTTTTGCCAAAAAAAATCCCTCGCTGGCTAGGGCGAGGGTTGAAAAAGGTGGTTAACAGTGTATAGGACTCAGTGTGTCCCGATTTTGCCATTATATACGTCCGTTTTCCCGGCGAAGCCAAAGGGGCAGGCGGCGCGGGCAGCGTCTGCATGCTATGCTGTTCGAGTCGCTTCCGCACCGCTCCATGGCAGCCTTTTTACCCGACCGCGACCAGATCGAGCACCGCTGCGTTGATCCCGTTCAAAAAAGCAAGTGCACTCGCTTTGATAATGTCCGTATCCATGGCGCGGCCCGAGTACGTTTTTCCCATGTACTCGATGCGGATATTGACGCGGCCGACAGCGTCCTTGCCGCGGGTTTCGTCCCATTCAGTTTGCGCGTTCACGCGGGAACGCGTCCGTGCCGTCGCCAAACAGCCATTTCAACGCATTCATGAAGCGAAACGCGAAGAAAAAAGAATCGTGCGTCCCGAGCGGGTCCGTCTCGAACTTCAGATGTTCCGGCGGAAAACCTTTTTCGAGCAGGAGACGGTGCGCCGCTTTGGTCTGCGCGACCATTCCCGACTGGATCGTCTTTTTGTAGACGCCTTCCAGCTCGCCGACGTACATATAGACGCGATGCTTCTCAGCAGGCAAAGCCCTCTCCTGCATGTACGAGATGAAGCCTTCGTACCAGAACGAAGCGGATATCCAGGCGCTTTTGCCAAACGTCTCCGGGCGATTGAAGTACGCGTACGCACTGACCAGTCCGCCGAGCGAGCAGCCTGCAATCGCGGTGTGCTCCGGTTCCGGCATGGTCAAATAATTCGCGTCGATGTGCGGCTTGATCTCGTCTGCGACCGCTTGCACGTAGCGGCTCGCTCCGCCGCCAAACGACGGCCTGTCCGCCACAAGCGCCCCTTCTGGCCACGGCGTGTAGTCGTGATTCCGGTCGTGCGGCTTGATGCCGACGAGAATCAGCTCCGGAAGCTGCTTGCTGTTAAACAAATGATCGAGGTAATTGTACCCATCCATCGCGACTTTGCCTGCGTCCTGCAAGTAGACGACAGGATAGCGTTTGTTTTCTTCTGTATAGCTGCTCGGCAAATGGATGGACAGTTCAAAGCCCGCCACTTTCTCCGTAATGAATCGCTTCCGCATGCTCGGACCTCTTTTCCTCGGTTTTGATGGAGTCTCCCCAAAATTATAAGGACAGTCCGCGCAAGTAGCCATGCACAAAATCCAGATTCGCCGATGAAGCTTTTCCTGTGCGGCAAAGGTCACGGCGTAGCTGGCCGTTTTCATCCAGTGAATGGAGAGGATCGGCCCGACGCTCGTTCCGGCAAACAGGATAAACGTATAGACGGATACCGCAAGCCCGCGCAGCTTCCCGGCCAACTGACCGATCAACGAGATGAGAGAAGGAACGGCGAGAGCGATACCGCTGACGTACACAAGCGTCATCCCGATGAGCACCGGCAAGGAGGCGCCCACGCCCAGCAGCGCAAGCCCGGCAACGGCGAGCAGCAAGGAGAAGCGCAGAACGCCACGGACGCCAAAGCGTTTGGACAGGCGCCCGGCGAGCGGCGACAAAACCATCCCGCCAATGCCTGCCGCACGGACCCACACAATTTGTTGCGCATCAAGACCATAGGCTGGCCCGCTCAAGTATGCGCCGAGAACCGTGTACATGCTCACAAAAGACAGCAACAGCACAAAGGCAATCACGTAGCCGAGCAGCAAGTTTTTGGCCCGAAAAACGTGCCTGATCTGCCGGAACGGTTCCCAGACGCTGGCGCCCGGATACAGGCGCTCGCCTTTTGGCAGGAACAACCAAATCAACAAAAACGTGATGACGTATGCGACAGCCAGTACGTCAAACAAAAATCGCCAGTCGTACAGTTGGCTGAGCCAGCCGCCAACCACCTGCCCGACAATCCCGGCCACGAGAAATCCGGTACTGATGAAGCCAATGGCAGTCACTCGTTTTTCGAGCGGAAACATTTCGACGGCGTAAGCCAGCGCGACCGGGGAAAAACTGGCGGCCGCCGCTCCCTGCAAGCCTCGCAGCACGATCAGCCAGCCAAAGCTGTCCACTGTGCCCAGCAGGCACAATCAACACAAATAGCCCGCTCAAAATCACCTGTTTTCGCCCGTATTTGTCTGACAGCGCCCCGTACACCAGGCAGCCCAGCGCAAAGCCGAGCGAAAACACACTTCCTGTCGCCGCCGCTTCCGCCAGGGACACTCCGTAGTTTTCCGCAAACAGAGGCAAGAGGGGAATCGTGACATACAGGCTGGTCATGACAGCCATTCCCGCCCAGCTTAATACGGCTGTCATGAGCGCGTAGCTTTTTTGGTGGATCAATTCGGTTTTCATGAGCAAATGCCACCTCTTTTTGATTATTGTTTTCGTCAAGCGTGAATCATGGAGAGATTTTTTCAACCCAGATGGCTAGCGGAACGAATTTCCATCCAGGATGAACCTACGGAAAGAGATGTAGTTAGATAATCTAATTATTTGTCGAAAAAAATTTACCTCCCCACTCCCAGCCTGTTCTCCATCGTCCGGTTCAGCTTGACCAGCACGTTTTCCAACACATGCAGTTCCTCCGGCTCCAGCTCATGGAACAGCGAGGAGCAAACTGACCAATAGGCAGGCAACACTTTTTCTACGAGCGCGCGCCCTTCTGCCGTAATTTTCACATGCACCCGCCGACGATCTGCGGAGTTTTGCTCGCGGACGATCCAGTTTCTTTTTTCGAGCCAATCGAGCAGCGCCGTCGCTGAAGCCCGCCGAATCCCCAATCGTTCCGCAATCGCAGACGGGGTAATCAGTTCTTTTCCGTCGTGCAGCGTGAGCAAAAGCAGCAGATCAAGCTTGCTCTCTGTAATGTCGTACGGAGCCAGCTCCTGGTCCATGACATCCAGTACGTGGTCGGACAGCCACAGCATCAACAGCCCCATGTACGCAGTATGCTGGTTGGTTTCGCTGGCAGCCGTCTTCGCCAGCAAATCGGCATACGGCTTTACGCCCAGCTTTGGCAATGAGTGATCCGGCGTGTGATCTTGCTGATTTTTTTTGCGCATCAGGCACCTCAACAAAACAAATTAGATTATCTAACAATATGCTCACTATATGGGATTTCTCCGTTTTGCGCAAGTGGCTTGTGCGTCAATTTTTCCTAGCGTTTAATTCCCTTGTTGACACTCGGAATTATAACGCCTAAAGTAGTTTGTATAACAAATCCTTCCAACTGCCTGATTGCGAGAAACCGCCAGCCTGCGAATAATCGTGGCCTCACCCGTTCCGCACGCGTTGCTCGCTTCATGAAAGGGGTACGTCTTGTGATCCGGCGGCTTGCTGCGGAAGGATTGGAGCGAACATTCCAAAAACGTTGACGAGGTGGGCACATGGCAAACGATTTGATTCAGGCAATCACGCTGCTGAAAGAAAAGGAATGGGTCGATCTGACGCACACGTTCGGCCCGGAGTCGCCGCATTTTGCCGCTTTCGACTCAGCCGAATTCAAGACGCTGTTCACGCATGACGACGGCTTTTTTTCGCAGAGCTTTACTTTTGCCGGACAATACGGCACACACCTGGATGCGCCAATCCACTTTGTGCGCAACAAACGCTACCTGGACGAGCTGGAGCTGAAAGAGCTCGTCTTGCCGCTCGTCGTCATCGACAAATCAAAAGAAGCAGAAGCAAACAACGACTACGTGCTGACCGTGGAGGACATTTTGCAGTTCGAAGCCGAGCACGGCCGAATCGAGAGCGGCAGCTTCGTCGCCCTGCGCACCGATTGGAGCAAGCGCTGGCCCGATGCGGAGGCGTTCAACAACAAGGACGCCGACGGCAACAACCACGCTCCCGGCTGGGGACTGGACGCCTTGAAGTTTTTGTTTGAGGAAAGGCAGATCAAAGCGATCGGGCATGAGACGTTTGACACCGACGCCAGCGTCGACTTCCAGAAAAACGGCGCGCTATTGGGCGAGTATTACGTGCTGGCCCAGGACACCTATCAGGTCGAGCTGCTGAAAAACTTGGACAAGCTGCCTGCCAAGGGTGCCGTAATCGTCAACATTACGCCGAAGCCGGAAAAAGCCTCCGGGTTCCCTGTGCGTTCGTTTGCGATTTTGCCGTAGCCATCGTTACAAAATCCGTCTTGCACTGAAAAAGAAAGTTCCCAAGCCAACTGACCTGGGAACTTTCTTTTTTTAAGTGAAACGATCGTTGTCCACTTTCTTTATCTCTAAATAACTGCCCAGAAACCATGCCATAAAGCCGAATAAGCACCAATATAAAATCGCCCAAAATTCGAAGTCCCAGCTAATAAGCCAAAACGCAAACAGTATTTCGCAAACAATGATCCCAAATGCATTGCCGTGTTCTCGCAAATGCTTGTACGATTCCACGTAATCTTCGCTTTGGCTTTGCTTGTTTTCCTTAGAAAAATTCCTTTTCTGCACGTACATTTCCCCACGGTTCACTCGCATGCGGAAAGAATGGTACTTCCTCGGCGCCTCCTGATTATCCTTCGTTCTCGACGCGCTTAATTGTTCGTAGAACTGCTGAATAAAGGAAAAAGTAAACATGAGCAAAACAAAAAAGCCACTAAGGACAGTAAGCGAGATGAGATGCTTGCCAGTACCCCAATGTTTTTCATATTGATTGTCAATAATCATAGGTGAAAATATCCAAATGACCAACATGAAAAAGATGGCCAGCAAACAATGCGCAAAGTATTTCCAGGTCGGTTTAATGGGATAAAAAAATACTAATGAGCGGATGCCGTGCAGAATCAAAATGAGCATACTGGAAAAATACATATACAAAAACCCGGAAACCGCTAATATAATCGCAGCTAAAATCGGAAAGCCCGTCACTTTTATCTCTATGCTTTCGTTTTGCCGATCAATCAAATCGTCACTCCCGATGATTTTCAATATTTCATTCGCACCCCTGCCCTCCAGACCGTAAGTCGTACTGAACAACAGGTTATACACATCACTTTTCACACTCTGGCATTTGGGGTCCGGATAAAAAGCTTTTGTGATAGCTGCATCGTAGTTGATAATCAAATAAAACAAAATCACGATCCCAAAAATCGTGCCTAGCAAATAGCGCACCAGATAAAACTCCCAAAATCGGTTCCCTCCCATACTTCCCTCCCTGTTGTCATTCATTGAACACTCGGCAAAAACACAAATTACCAAATATTGTACCATATACCCAGGACTTTCAGCTTAAAATAAAAAACCCCCGGTCATCCGCCCGGGGGTAGTGTTCGTTATCCTTGTTGTCGCGTCGGCGCCAGCACAATCTCGCGAATATGGACACTCTGCGGCTGGCTGAACGAAAAAGCAGATCGTCTCTGCTACCGTTTTCGGATCGAGGCCGCTTGCTTCGCTGTGCCGCCGCCCTCCTGCGTATGCTGCAAGATTGCGCCGATAATAACGTCCCAGTCGCCTTGCGGAAGCTCATGCCCGGTTCCTTCCAGCGTCACCAGCGCGGCGCCGGGAATCGTCCGCGCCAGCGCGACACCGTGCGGATACGGAATGATCGGGTCTTCTGTGCCGTGAATGACCAGGGCAGGGACCGCGATTTCTGCCGTCCGGGCCAAATACGGTTCGCTACCGGGAATCAGCGCGTGATTGTTGATGTTTGCCATCTTGCGGCTGCGTTTTACTTCCGCTGTCGCCAGCTCATACGTCCGCTGCTCGTCAAGCGGGTGCCGGGAGCCGACGAGCACTTTCCACTTCGCGACGGAAAAGTCGATCACGTCTTGCTCCTTTTCCCAGTCTAGCTCTTCTACATTGCTGAAAAATTGCACGATCTTCTCCTCCATTGGCGGCAAATCCGGGGCGAAATTGGACGTTGCCAGCAAGCCGATCGTCCGCACTCTTTCCGGATGCCGCAAAGCGATGATCTGCGTGATGATCCCGCCCATCGACATGCCGACGATGTGCGCCCGCTCGATCTTGTAGGCATCGAGTATGTGAATCGCGTCGTCTGCCATGTCCTCGAACGTATAGCCCGGATTGCCCAGCTCAAAAGTGGTAGAGCGGCCGACATCGCGATTGTCGTAGCGAATGACAAAGCGGCCCGCGTCCGCCAGCCGCTGGCAAAATGGTTCCTCCCACCAGACGAGCGACGCCTGCGCCCCCATAATCAGCAAAATAGCCGGATCGGCCGGATTGCCGAAGCTTTCCGTGCAAAGCTCCACGCCATTTCGATTCACCATTTGTTCGGTCATTCGTTTCTCCTCCTTCAACATGCGGTCTTTTCATGAAACGACTGGACTTTTGCCAGGCCGTTTGCGCGCGGACAGTCAAGGCTGCCCGAGTGAAAACTTGGCTGCGCCAAGCCGTTGGCGCAGCCTTAGTTGCACTTATAAATCTTACAGTACAAAAAAAACACAGGCTGGCTGCCTGTGCTGGTGTAATCGAAAAAGCAGAGAAAAAGAACCGCGCCAAACGCCGCAGACTTGCCGCGTTGAAGCACGCCGCGCAAAAAGCAGAGCCGCTTTTGCAGCGCGCAATGGCAAACGGCAGCGGGCGAAACCGTGAAAATGACCGTTCCATTCGCTTCCTTCTCTTCTTTTGTTTTTCAGGGCAAGCGGGGCCGTCGCTTGAAAAACTTCCCCTACCTGTCCTGCAAACCGGTTACCATGCAGGCAAACCATTTTTCGATTACCGTACGCACACGACTTAGCCTTTTTCGTGCTATTTCCAATCATTGTGCCAGGAATGAAACCGAAAAATTAGTTTGCCACACGTAACCCTCCGTTCCTCTCAATTGCGTCCATCCTACCATGAGCCGCTGTGAACTGTCAATGACTGGATAATCGTCCAACACGCGCGCCCGTTGTCCCTCATGGCCTTCATGCAGATGCTACGCCGTAATTTTCCACCCGCTCGTTCTTCGCTGCAACTCCCACAGCCGGGCGTACAGCCCGCCTTTTTCCAACAGCTCCTGGTGCCGCCCCTGTTCCACGACCTTGCCTTTTTCCAGCACGATGATGTTGTCGGCGTTCACGACCGTTTTCAGCCGATGGGCGATCATGATGACCGTCCGGCCTTTGACCAGCCGCCCGATCGCCTGCTGCATGTCGGCTTCGTTTTCCGGGTCGAGCGAGGAAGTCGCTTCGTCCAGGAGCAGCACCGGAGCGTTTTTCAAAATCGCCCGGGCGATGGAAATGCGCTGCTTTTCGCCGCCGGACAAAGTGGAGCCGCCCTCGCCGACCATCGTGTCGTAGCCATTCGGCAACTTCATGATGAAGTCGTGGCAGCACGCTTCCTTGGCTGCGGCCTCAATCTCTTCTTGCGTCGCATCTTCCCGCCCGTAGCGAATATTGTTGCGGATCGTGTCCTGGAACAAGTACACATCCTGGAATACCATCGAAATTTTTTGCATGAGCTTCTCCGGGTCTATCTCGCGTTCATCTTTTCCGCCGAACAGCACCCGTCCCCCGACCGGATCGTAAAAGCGCGCGATCAGCCGCAGCAGCGTGCTTTTTCCGCTGCCGGACGGCCCGACGATAGCCGTCAGCGTGCCTTTTTTCATCTCGACAGACACGCCGTCCAGTACGAGCGTGCCGTCGTCATAGCCAAAGCTCACCTCTTCCAAGCGGATGTCGTGCTCCTCAGGCGCTGCCTGCTCGCCTTGCATGATCGGCTCGGCCAGCAGATTGACGATGCGCTCTCCCGCCATCGCATCGTACTTGAACGCAGGCAGGCGCATGATCGCGACAGACAGCGGGTCGAAAATGCGCGCCCCGACCAACAGGAACATTGCGAACAGCGGAACCGTCAACTCGCCGCCGAGCACGAGATAGACGCCGACAATCGTCAACAGCGATACGCCCATCTGCATGAATGCCATGGCAACGAGGAAAAACGGGCCGAGCACTCCCTCCAGCCTGATGCTCTCTTGCATGTAGCGGTAAAACGACTGCTTCAGCCTTTGGAAGTTGTCGATGCGCAAATTGTACGCCTTGATGACCTTCATGCCGTACAAATATTCTTGCAGGCAGTTCGCGAGGGCGACTTTGGCCCGGGAATGGCTCGTGCCGAGCCTGCGTTCCAGTCGGGAGACGCCCCACAAAATGAGGATCGTGACCGGGAATCCGGCCAGCATCGCCACGGCCATGCGCCAGTCCCAGAACAGCAGGCCGAAAAACGCGAGAAACGGGATCAGCACACCGCTAATCAACTGCGGCAAAATCGACGTTCCGGCATTTTCAATCTGGGTAAAATCATTCATGATCGCATGACCCAGCTCGCCTGCGTCCTTGCGCATGAGAAAACCAAGCGGCAGCTTGCGCAAGTGCTCGGCCAGATTCGTCCGGCCCTCGACAGACGCTTCGTACGCGCCGCGATAGATCGCGCGATACGCTTTTCGCTCACAGTAGAACACGACGATCAGAAATACGGCCATGCCTCCCCACGCCAGCCATAAGCTTTGCGTATCGAGCGCAGCCTGCTCTTTGGCATAGTAGGCGTAAACGAGGCTCACGGCCCAGGCCAGACAGCCAAACGGCAGCATGTTGGCGAGATTCGCCAGCACGGCCCAAAGGATCGGCTTCCACATTTTCCCGGGGTTGCCGGCCGTAATGTCGTACAGCAGCTTGCGCATCAGCCGTACACCTCCTTCTCCTGCCTGAGATCAATCGTCCAGTCAGCCGAGCTCGTATAGGCAGCCCACATGTTTTTGTACAATCCGCCGCGGGCGAGCAGCTCGCGATGCGTGCCGCTGTCCTCGATTTTGCCGTTTTTCAGCACGATGATCTGATCGGCTTCGCAAATCGTCGTCAGCCGATGGGCGATAATCAACACCGTCTTGCCGCGGATCAGCTCTCCCAAGGCAAGCTGCATCTCGTATTCGTTTTCCGGGTCGGCGTACGCTGTCGCCTCGTCGAGAATCAAAATCGGCGCGTTTTTCAAAATCGCGCGAGCAACCGACACCCGCTGCTGCTCCCCGCCCGACAGGTGCACGCCGCCCTCGCCGATCAGCGTATCGTAGCCATGCGGCAACCGCTCAATGAACCCGTGACATTGCGCCGCCTTCGCCGCAGCGTACACTTCCTCTCTCGTCGCACTCGGCCGACCGGACAAAATGTTGTTGTAAAGCGTGTCCGTAAACAGGAAGCTGTCCTGAAAAACAAAGGACATGGCGTCCATCAGCTCCGCCGTCTTCATCTCGCGGATGTCTACGCCGCCGATGAAAATCGTCCCTTTTTGCACGTCCCAGAAGCGTGGAATCAACTGCGCAACGGTCGATTTGCCCGAGCCTGACGGACCGACGAGCGCCGTAATTTTTCCCTGTGCCGCGACAAAGCTGATTCCCTGCAGCACCTCGTTGCCGCCCTCGCCCTCGTACGAAAAGGAGACGTCGCGAAACTCGATGTCATAGCCCGTCGGCTTCGCACCGTGCTCCGGCTCCGGGATCGCTTTTTCTTGCAGCATCTCGTCAATGCGTTTTACGCCCTCGGCAATCGTCGTCATCGCCGAGGCGAAGTTGTTCAGCTTGAAAATCGGCGTGGATATCCCCGGAGCGAGCACGAGAAACAGCATCAGCGTAGCAGCAAAAGCGACGTGATCCGGGTCCTGGCTGATGAAAAACAGGCCGACCGGAAAGAAAAACGTCGCCAGCGAGAGCATGACTACCTTGAAGGACACGTAGCCCAGCTCGAAATTGTCCGTGTAGCGCAGGCTGAAATCGCGGTAATGCAGCATGTCCTGGTAAAACTTGCGGAACGAATGCACCGTCTGGCCGAAAATTTTGATCGCCGGCATCCCGCGCACGTATTGCACCGAGGACGTGCTGATCGCCTCCAGCGCGTCAAAGTATTCCTTCAGCCCCGCCTTCGCCTTTTTCCCAGCCATCATCGAATATTGGGCGGCGAAGCCGAGCACCATCGGGATGATGCAGGCCAGCGCCAGCCATACATCGAGCGAAAACATCGCGACCACGATGACGACGAGCATCACCGCCGTATTAATCAGGTCAGGCAACTGGTGGGCGATGAACAGCTCGATTCGCTCCACGTCCAGCTCCACGACTTTTTTGATTTTGCCTGTGGCATTTTTGTTGAAGTAGCCGAGCGGTAGCGCACCGATATGGTCGGCCAACCGCACCCGGATGCCGTACAAAATGCGAAAGGCGGCAATGTGCGAGCACATCCCGCCGACGTACATAAACAAATAGCCGAGCAAAAGCCCTGCCACGCCCCGGACGGCCCAGGCAATGACATAGCTCGCATCGACGGCCGAAATGTCTGCGGCATGCCGCAAAAGCTCAGCCAGGACGTAGTAAATCGACAAGTACGGGACGAGCAGCAAAAAGACGCTTACGGTAGACAAAACTGCCGAGCAGACCATCAGCGTCTTTTTTTCACCTGCCAGCTCCAGCAGTCGAGCCATTCCTGTTTTTGGCTTACGTTTCAACGGTTCTCACTCCTTGTTCCGTGAAAATCGTCTCCACATCGTGCGTTGCTTTCAATTCCACAATCTGATCGCTGGCCAGCCCGGACAAAATCTGGTCGTGCGTGATGATGACTACCGTTTTGCCAGCCTGGGCGAGCTTTTTCACCCACGCTGCCACCTTGAGGACGCCATCCCCATCGAGTCCGCTCGTCGGTTCGTCGAGAATGATCCACTCTGCGTCCGAGCAGTAGGCGGCCGCCATCGTGACCCGCTGCTTTTCTCCGCCCGACAAGGACGCCGGATGCCTGTCGCGCAAATTTTCGATGCCAAACGCCTCCATCGCCGCATAGGCGCGCTGGCGCAGCTCCTCGTCCAGCCGTCTGCCCATCACGATCTCGTTGCCCACGCTGTCGGCGTAGAGCTGATAGTCTGCGTCCTGCATGACCAGGTAGCTCGCTGCGCGCCTTTTGCTCGCAAAATAGCGGGCGGAGCCGTAGTGGACCGTGCCCTTTTGCTCGCGCAGCAGCCCGCACAAAATTTTGCTCAACGTCGTCTTTCCGGCCCCGTTTTCTCCCGTTAGCGCCGTGACAGTTCCTTTTGGCAGCGTAATGTCGACCTCCGAGACTCCGTCGCCTTTTCTGCGGTAAAAATACGAAAGCCCTCGCCCTTCCAGCGCGATTTCGGACGGTGTGGCCTTCTTCGCCTGATCCTCCGCCTTGCTGGCACAAGCCATGTCCGGGTGGCGCAGCCCGTACGGCCGCACCGCTTCCATCGGCAGTTCGGCAAACTCATCCCTCGTCCACGTCTGCGCGATTTTGCCGTTTTCCATGCACACATACCGATCCGCTACAGGCAAAAACGGCGTCAGTCGATGCTCGCAAATGAGCAGAGTCGTGCCGTTTTGCTTGAGCCTTCCCAAAATTTCGATCAGATTTCGCGTCGAGGACTGGTCCAGATTGGCCGTAGGCTCGTCTAGCAACAGCAGCGGCGGGGCCAGGACCGATGCAGCCGCAATCGCTACGCGCTGCTTTTGGCCGCTGGACAGCCTGTGCAGCGAACGGTCGAGCAGATGGTACACACCGAGCTGCTTCGCTACTTTGTCGATCCGCTCCCTGATTTCTTGCGGGTCCATCCCGATGTTTTCCGCTGAAAACGCCAGTTCGTCGCGGACGTTTTCCATAAAAAACTGGCTTCGGGGGTCCTGGAACACGACGCCCATCAGCCGCGTTCTCTCCTGCGGCAAAAGCTCCGCGGGACTTTTCCCGCCCACGCGGACCGTGCCGCTGAGCTTGCCTGCGTAAAAGCCGGGGGCGAGGCCGTTGACCAGCCGCATCATCGTGCTTTTGCCGCTGCCCGAACGCCCGCACAGCACGACACACTGCCCGGCTTTTACCGACAGGTTGATCTGGTTGACCCCCGTCTCACTGCCGGGAGTCCCGTCTTCGCTCTCATAATGGAAGGTGACATCTGTCAGCTCGATCATGCCATCATCCCTCCCGCTCCGTAAATAGCTGTCGCCGCTATAATGTAGATGACCAGCGCCACTGCGTCCGCTGTCCGGAAATGAAACGCATGGATCGACGTCCTCGCGCAGTCGCTCTCGATCCCGCGCAGCTCGGCCGACGAAGCCAGCTCGGCGGAGAGCTTCAGGCAGCGCACGACCAGCGGCATGAAATAGCATTCGTAAGCCATGGCCGGATGGAGCAGCGTGCTGTACCAGTGCGGAAAAATCCCCCTCGCGCGAATGCCGTCGCGAATCGCCTTCATCTCCAACAGCACCACCGGGAAAAAGCGGATCAGAATGCAAATCATCACGGTAATCGGCCGCGGCACTGACATCCGCTCCAGGACGCACATGATGCTGCCGGGGGGCGAGTACATCAGCGTCGCCCCGATCATGACCAGCGGCATCATTCTGGCAAACGAATAAAAAACAAGCTTCATCGTCCCGAGCGTCTCCGGCATGGCAAAAGAAACAGCCAGAGACAGGACATAAACGAGAATAAAGGGAAGTACCTTTCTGGACAGCCGATTTAAGACCAAGTACACTACACTTAAAGCCACCATCATATGTACCTGCAGGTCGTCCTTGATGAGGATCGTCAGGATGCTCGCCAGAAGAAGCACCAGCAGGTGTGTCTTTGGACCTGGCTGCCTCATGCCAGCTTGGCCTTTTTCACATGTTTTCTGAACAGCATGTTCCCGATCATGACACCGACAAGGCCGCCCGCTGCCGAAATCAGGCACATGGTGATCGCCATGCTCGGAGTCCCGTAGTAGTAGAGCATTTCATCCAGCGCCACTTTGGAGTAGCTTTTGGACAGAGTCGCAATGTACTCGTCGCGGAAGAAAATGAGCGGAACCATCCCGCACAGCGAGTAGCCTACATAGAACAAGGCGTAGGCGATGGCGTTGCGCACAGGGTTTTTATAGCCTTCCTGGCCCCACAGAACCAGTTCGCAAATGATCCCCATGACGCCGAGCACCAGCAGGAAATACGCATAGCCATAAGCGACAAAATACAGGCCCGTAATGATAGCGGATAAGAACAGTACGCCTCTTTTATTGATTTTGTTCGCCATGACCACATAGAGCGGTCCGTTGAGCAGAGCGGTAATCCCGCCGACAATCAGGTAAGAGGCGAAGGTAAAAATCGGGCAGAACGTAATGATGATGAGCATGACCACATTGAAGATGGCGAGTGTGATGAAGTCCCGCAACGTCCATCTGTTTTGCAGGGGTGAGACTTGAGCTTCCATGATCGTTCCTCCTTATGTCCTATTGCAAAAATGTAGAGAACTGTAAATGAGATCAATTTTCATTTGCAGTAACTTGGTTCCATTTTATTTTTATCCAACTTGGAGGGTCAATGAGCTGGGCGCAGGTGCGTCTTTTCGTGGTATGTTTTCGTCCGATCACGGTATTTGGAGGTGAAAGCAAATGAAGGACATCGTGACCGAAATGCATGTGCCTTGCTTGATGCAATGCGGTTTTTACCAGGATGACAGCCAGGTGCCCTACAGTCAGGCAGGGACGTGCTTTTCCGTCTCGCCCGAAAAAGGCTCCGGTCACTACTGGACGTACTCCCGGGAGAACCTGTTTGCCATCTCGATTCTCGACTTCGTTTTTTATGAGGATTTGTTCCTGGAATTTCAGCAGCCGAAGTATTTGAGCCTGAACTACTACGACTCTGTCTCGGGCGAAGAGCTGCACCCGTACAAGCGCCTGTCCTCCGGCTGCATCCGCGTGCATTTTGGCTGCAACAACGTGTATCGGGCGCGCTACCATAAAAATATCCCGATCCGTTCGACGGGGATCGAGATTACGCCGGAGTATTACGAAGATTATTTGAAAACAAAATACCCGGATGAGTACACGGACCCGCGCTCGTCTTTTCTCAGCGTGGACGGACTGACGAATTTTCCCGAGCTCGTCTTTCTGTTCCGACAGATCAGACAGTTTCGCGGCACCGGCATCGCGGCCAAGCTGTACTACGAGGGCAAGGTGGCGGAGGCAGTCTCGCTGATCGTCGAAAAAGCCCAGCAGCAAAAAAAGACGTATCCGAGCAAATACGTGTCCAAAGCGGATTTGGACAGTCTGCAGGCTGTGACCGCCTATATCGACGACCACTTTGCCGAGGACATCCACCTGGAGTCGCTCGCCCGGATCGCCTGCATGGGGACGACCAAGCTCAAGAGCACGTTCAAGCTCGTTTACAAATGCACGATCACGGAATATATCCAGAACAAGCGGATGAGCCGGGCGGAGCAGTTGCTCAGCAGCACGGACATGCCGATCAACCAGATTGCGCAGCTCGTGGGCTACCACAACTCCAGCCGTTTCTCCGAGCTGTTTCGCAAAATTACCGGGATGCTGCCGAACGAGTACCGGAGATACTGCGCTACGCTCTTGTAGGTCAGACGGTCGGGGGAAGCTGGTCAAGCGTGTTGACGGCGTTTGCGGTCCCGCCTGAACGCTGTGCCTGGTCTTTTTTGCGCGGTGCTGCTGCATGGCGCAAGTCGAAGCGTTTGCGCTCCGCTGACGTCCATAAAGCCGGGCTTTCCCTGCCGCATGCCGATCCGCTAGGTACAAAAAAAGCTGTAGCCGCTCACACGTACGGCTACAGCTTCTTCGTTTAATTCAGGCGATGCACGATCTCGTACCGGTTGCCGCACGGGTCCTGGAAATAGACTGCGTAGTAGGTGGGGCTGATGGGAAAAAACTGCGGCCCGCTGTGAATGGTCCCCCGGACTGCTCCACGAGCGCGGCCATCCGGTCTACCTCGTCCCGGTCAGATTGCCGTTCGGGACGTGCTCCGGGTCTTCGGTGATCGCAAAGTACGGCACACTCGGCAGCTCGCCTTCCGCTGCAAACACGCGCCAGTTCGCACTGTGAAACGTGCGCGTAAACCCGAGCGCAGGCAGCAGCTTTTCGTAAAAGGGCAACGATTTTTCCTAACTTTTCACTCGCAAATCCATATGGCTGAACTTGTTCATTGGACACTGCTCCCCTCGTTTTCCTCCGCGCTCAGGCAAGCTTTTTCCTTCAGTTTTTCCAGCGCTTCCTCCCACTGCTGCTTCATCTGTTCGCGCGCCGCTGCGTCCGGGAGGTTTTCCTGGTGAAAGCTGATCGTCGTTTTCCCGTTTTTGGCGGCTAACAAGCGGATTTGCAAAGTCGACGGCTTTTCCCACTCCGGCTTGTTCCACCTCAGGCGAAGCTGCTGAAACGGCTTGACGACCTTGAACTCCCCGGAAATCCCTTCTGCACAAGCAAAAGCTTCTCCCACCTGAAAGGCAGGCGGCGGCAATTCGCCCAGCCACAGCTTCAAGCCCTCTTGTGACGTCAAAAAAGTCCAGGCCCCTTCGCTCGATATCGGCAGCGTTCTGCGCACGCCGATCTGGAACCCGGTCGCGGCGGTTTGTCCAACCATTTTCGGTAATGCCAAAGACGGTTTGCTGTTCACTTTCCCACCTCACCATTTGCGTACATTTGTTAGCGCTAACTGCCAGCATGCTTGCAAAAAAATTACGGAGTCAACGCCTTGACGAACAAGTCGATGCTCGATTCCATGAACCGCTGCCTCGTGACGTTTGTGATCGTCTCTGCCCCGTACAAATGCGTCATGAACGCCCCGTAGTTCATCCACATGAAGGTGATCGCCTGCGCTTCGACATCTGTGGCGACCAGCTTGTTTTTCTCCTGCATGATCTGAAAATATTGCGTCAAAAGCTCCAGCAGCTTGCGCAGATGCTTTTGCGCCTTTTCGCGGATGGCCAAGAGGTCGTCATCTTTGAGCACGATGAGAAACAGCTTGCGATTGCGCTCCATGATCTCGTGGTACATCCGGCTCATCATCAAGAGGTCAGCCCGCAGCTCCCAGACGATCTGTTCCGCGAAAATCCGCTCCATCTCCACGGAGTAATGGTAGCGCTCCACTGCCTGGTCGAGCAGATTTTGCTTGCTGCCAAAATGGCGAAACAGCGTCATTTCGCTAACCTGGGCAGCGGCGGCGATTTCTTTTGTCGATACGCCTTTGTAGCCTTTTGCCGCCATTAACTCGATGGCTGCTGTCATCAGCTTTTCTTTGGTGTCCGTAGCCATTTGTCCCTTCACTTCGTCCTCCCGTCATCGTGGAATTTCGCTTTTGTTTAGTTAGTACTCACTAACATACGTAACCATAGCTTATTTCTTTTTTTGGAAATGTCAATAGCGATACGGCAAAAACCCTGGCTGACCAATCCTGGGCTTTTGTCTAACAATGCAAAGATGCTTCTCCACTACTGCCTACTGCCGCAGCGAAAACAGCTTCCGCACCCGTTCGTCCCGCAGCCAAAGCCCGCCCCAGGCGAGAATCGCCAGGTAGAGGGCAAACAGCGTGTGCGTGAACAGGGGCGCATCCATGCGAATCTGTGTCGCGATCACGCCGCCAAAATACCCTGTCAACAGCACAGCGCCTCAAAAAGCCGTTCGCGGCAGCGCATACAGCACCGTAGAGACGAGCGCGAGAATGCCCAGCAGGGCGATATGGTGCTCGGCATAGCCAAGCTCCAGCGTGCCTGTTATTACCGGCTCGGGCTGGATGAGTTTGAAGATACCGTCAAACAGCATGAAGAGAATGACAAGCCCGCTCATGATCCGGGCTACCCAGAGGCGGGTTTTGGAAATGTTTTGCGCCACCATCCGTTCCACCTTTCTTCCTGAAAAAATTACGATTGCGCTTTGCTGCCTTTTTACGAAGCCTATGTCCCCTGTTGCTATCATCAACTAAGAAAAGGGTAACACAAACCGATTCGCGACATTTCTCATGAATTGCTCTGTTGGCAGCCGGGTTTCTCCAGGCAAAAAGAAACAGCCCGCGCAAATAGACAGATGTCCATTGCGCGGACTGCGGACTGCAGAAGCGGCTTGCTTTTCCACCATTATTTCATGCGCTGAATGTCGTAGCCTTTTTGTTTCAACTGGTCGAGAACCATTCCTTTCATCGCGTAATGGGCAGAGCCGATCACGACAAAAGAGGTGTGTTCTCCTTCCTGCTCCAGGAGCTGTACCAGCTTGCTCGCCATGTTGCGGTCCCGTTCCCCGAGCAGGCGCTGGTTCACTTCGCCAGCCCCGAACTGCCCGTAGGTTGTCAAGGTGTTGGTCAGCCCTTCCAGATCGCCTTCCACCCAGTCGCGCTGCATGTCTTGCAAAATTTTTCCCTGGTCGGCCAGTTGCTCGCCAGAGAGGATGCTGTCCAGCATAGTGTTCAATTCTTTTTCCTGCTGCTCGGCAGGCACGCCAGAGAGCAAGTCCGCCTGCAGCTTGATGCCTTCCAACTCGTGGATCGGCTTGTCGGCAAGCAGCGCTTTCGTCAGGAAGTAGCGGTCAATGCCCGTAATCAGGCCAACCTCGCCTTCCGCCGGATCGGAGAAGTAGCCGAATGTCGGCAGCGACAGCGTAACGGCAAACGGCTTCAGCGTATCAAAGGAGTTTTCCGGCAGCCCCAGGCTTGCCAGCACCTTTTGCAGCTTGCTGTACGTCTCGGCGGATACGTGGTCCTTTAATGTCGTACCGTCGCTGTACATCATTTTTTCGGTCATGTAGTCCATGTCGCCGCCGACGATGTCTGCCTCGACCCACAGGTCGTCAGAAGCTTCGAAGGCGTCGCGGATGCTTTTTTTCATCGGGTACATGTCCGTAATCCCGAGGTGGACGGAGCCGAGCAAGTACAGCGTGTTTTTGCCGTTCGTCACCTTCCACATCAGACCTGCGGCACCGCTGCCCGCTGTATCGTAGGCGAACTCGACGACCCGGCTTGCGAGCACCACTGCCTGTTCAACCGTCGCAGGCTGCTGCAGGGCCAGACCCGCATTACCCGTTCCTTTCACCAGCCCTTTTTTCTGCAAGTACGCCAAAGAGTCTTGCCCCGTCATTTCGAATGCGGCCGGCAGCTCGTAATTCGCCAAAAGCTTGTACAGAGAGGTCATGACCGTTTCGCGCGTGATGACTTTCTCTTGAGGAACCGACACAGCCGCTGCTTTTTTCTGCAAGCCAAGCGCATCGAGCTTTTTCTCCGTAGCCTTCATCAGTTCGGCAAACCGATCAGCAGAGATCGGCTGCAGAAATGCTTCGTCCTGGTACCATTGCAACGGGAAAATTCCGTATTTCTCGCCTTCGTTCAAGGTCGTCACAGCCCATGGGCTGACGCTGGGAACTGACGCTGGCGTCTTAGCATGAACCGGGTAGACTTGCCCCAATAAAATGGACAGGCTGAATACCCCTGCTCCCGCCCACCGGAAAAACTTGCTCCATCGCTTGTTTTTGTTCATAAAAAGAACTCCTCTCATGCTGTCAAGCAGACTCGCTCGTTATTTTCTATCAATGGTAGATTATACCACAGCAAAAAAATGCAAGTAACCCAAATGCTAGATTTGATTGGCTCATTTTGCGTTCATCCGCTCGACTCGTCCGGCTTTTTGCCGCTTTCCTCCCGGCGCTTATCTGTTATAGTAAAAAAATAACAACATCATTTAAGGAGGGATACGATGGAGTACGTCCGTGACTACGCCATGTACGCCGCAATCTTTGGGCTGTTCAGCTTCTCCTGGTTCGGCTGGGCGCAGGAAAAGCCCCGACCGGGCTGGCGCAACTATCTCGGCATGGCTGCAGGCGCCGCGCTGCTCGTCTGCCTCGTGGGCGTCTACCTGAGTGTAACCAATTGGCATGCCCCTTCCGCGCTGTCTGACCGGACTGCTTTTCAACGTTACTTGCTCCTCGTGTCTGTCGAATTTGCCCTTGCTCTGGCGGGAGCGCTTGTGCTCTTGAAAAAGCGGCGCAAGGACGAGATTGCCCCGTGGATTGCCTTGATCGTCGGCCTCCATTTTTTCGGGCTGAAAAATGTGTTTGCGGATGCGGGTTTATCCGTTTTGGCCGTGCTGCTGATTGTCGTCGCCCTTGTTTCCCGTCCGATCGCGCGCAAGCTGCAAGTGGCGAGCAGCGCGATTACCGGCATTGGCGTGGGGACGGCATTGTTTGCCTTTGCCATTTTGGGGCTGATCCGGTTTATGTCGGTGTAGCCGGTAGCTGGCCTTGAACAGCCCTATTTTTCCGAATCGTCTGACCACACTTTAAAAAGAAAGCCAGCGCGCTCTGGTTTGTCCGTTTTCATGCCCATTCCCCCTCGTTATGACTCGGCAAAATCGTTTTGCCACGAGTATGCTAAGCAAAAGGCATCTCGAATCATGTCAGCTTTCGATAGAGCCATCACTTTTTTTCGATAAAAGGAGCCAAAACACATGGATATAGATACCATCCGGGCTTTTGTCACGGTCGCCGAGCTGAAGAGTCTGTCTGCCGCCGCCTTTCGCATGAACCATCTGCAATCCAACATGACAGCGAAAATCAAAAAGATCGAAACGCATTACGAAAAGCAGTTGTTCATCCGCAGCTCCAAAGGAATGGAGCTGACCCATGAGGGAGAGAGGCTGTATGCGCACTATAAAAAGTTGCTGACCCTCTGGGAAGAAGCCGAACAGGAGATGCAGCAGCAAGACCCCAAGCTGCGGCTTGGCACGATGCAATCGGTCATCGGCTCGGAGCTGACGGCGGCGTTCACGGACCTGTACGATAAATATCCGCGGCTGTCCGTCACCTTGAAGACCGGCACCACCGAGGAAATGGAAAAAGCGCTGATGTCTGGCAGCATCGACCTCGCCTATACGATCGGCACATCCAGCAAGACGGAGCAGCTCCACTTCAAAAAAATCGGGACAGAAGAGCTTGTATTGATCGGCAAAAAAGCAAAGTCGGGCGTTTCGCTCCAGCATTTTCTGCAAGGCGAAACAATGCTCGTTTCCTCCAAGGAATGTCTGTGTACGGCGATTTTGCTGCAGCTTTACTCCGACCTTGGTTTGCCAGCAGCCCCCTTGACGGAAGTAGCCGTGCTGGAGACACTGTTTCAGTTTGCCGCTTTGGGCATGGGGATCGCCCTTTTATCCAAACGGATCGTCAGGCAGTTTGGGCTGACAGACTTTGTGGAGCTGCCCACAGAGCATCGGTATGTGGATAAATATTTGGTCACGCGGCAAGGCTATCAGCTCTCGCCGCTGGAAAGGCAATTTATCGAAGCGAGTCATTTCCTGTAGCCGTGCGCTTTCCGGGCACGGCTCTTTTTTTATCTGTTTCTGGCCTGGACAAGCGGTACAATAGAGGGAAACTACTTCACTTGCTGGAGGGGAAAAGCCTTGAGCTACACAAGTCCGAATTGGCACACGTCCGCACTGGTTACGATTGACACGCAAAACGATTTTACTCTGCCAAAACGCCCCGGCGGAAATTCCGGGCACTGCACAGGTGCTGCCGCATATACACAAGGCGCTGGAGGCTTACCGCGCGAGTCGTTTTCCGATTATTCACGTAATTCACCCATGCAAAGAAGACGGCTCCAACGTCGACCTGTGCCGCCGGGAAGCGATTGAAAACGGCGCGAAAATAGCCGCGCCAAATAGCGAAGGCGCAGAGCTGGTCCGCGAGCTTCGTCCTTCTGCCTACACCGCCCTCGACTCCGCTGCGCTGCTTGCCGGACGATTCCAGGCGGTGGGCGAGCAGGAATGGGTCATGTACAAGCCGCGCTGGGGCGCTTTTTATCAGACGGGGCTGGAGCTGTTTCTGCGGGAGCGCGGTATCGACACGCTCGTGTTTGCTGGCTGCAATTTTCCCAACTGTCCGCGAACCTCCATTTTGCGCCAGGTAGCCTGCTTTTCCGTCATTTACTCAACAAAAAACCAGGCGGCCCCGAATGGAGCGCCTGGTTTTGCCTTTTTCCGCCTGCAATCCTGCTTTTGCCTAGCGATTGCGGCTTCGGTAAAGCAAATAGATGAAAAAAGGGGCGCCTACGCCCGCTGTAAAGACGCCTGCCGGAACGTCGAGCGGTTGAAAGGCGAGCCGGGCAACCGTATCCGCAGACAGCAAGAGCAGGCTGCCGATCAGGGCCGCCACGGGAATGGCGCGGCCGTGAGACGGGCCGACAAGCTTTCGGGCGATATGCGGGCCGATCAGCCCGATAAAGCCGACGGCGCCCGCGACTGCAACTGCCGCCCCTGCCAAGGCGACGCTGATAAACAGCAGAATGCAGCGGTGAAGCTGCACGCGCGCGCCAAGCCCTGTCGCCAGCTCGTCCCCCAGCTCCTGGACGTCGAGGATGCGGGCGTACAAAAGCGCCAAAGGAATGAACACGATCGCCCAGGGCAGCATGGCGTACACGTTTTCCCACGACGCGCCGTATATGCTGCCCGTCATCCAGATGTACGCCTTGCTGGCCGCCGTAATCGGACTGAGGACGATCATCAGCATGGTCAACGCGCTGGTGACGGCAGCTACCCCGATTCCGACCAAAATCAGCCTCGTGGACGTCACCCCTTTTTTCCAGGCCAAAAAGTAAATCAACAGCGAAACGAGCGCCGCCCCGCAAAAAGCCGCCAGCGGAAGCCACCGCACACTGACCACTCCTGCCGTATAGGTGATGAACGCGACAGCGGCAAAAGCAGCTCCCCCTGTCACCCCGATCACATCGGGCGAAGCGAGCGGATTGCGGGCCACGCCTTGCAAAATCGCCCCCGAGACGCTCAGCGCCGCGCCGACGAGCACGGCGAGCAGAACGCGCGGAAGCCGGAGCGTGCCGACGACCAGCATCTGCTCCGGTGTGCCGTAGCCGAACAGCGTGCGCACGACGTCTGACAGCGGGATCAGTTTGCTGCCCAACTGCACGCTGACGACCATCCCGCCGACGGTGCACAGCAGCAATACCGCGAGTAGCAGCATCGTCTTCTGCGGCAGTAGCTGCGCAAAGCGTCCGGCCCAGCTTCGGATCGAAAATAGCCGATTCATTGCGATGCTCCTTTCGCGCGGTACTCTTTGCGGGCCGTATAAACAAAGAAGGGCGCACCGACGAGCGCCGTCATTACCCCGAGCGGCATCTCGGCGGGCATAATCAAAAAGCGGGCTGCAATATCTGCACTCACCAGCAGGATGGCGCCCAAAACCGCGCTGTACGGAATGACCCAGCGATAGTCGATGCCGACCAGAAAGCGGGCGATGTGCGGAATCACCAGCCCGACAAAGCCGATCGAGCCTGCGACCGCGACCGAGCTGCCCGCAAGCAGGATCACGGTGAGCGCAATCAGCAGCTTGACGAGGCCCGTTTTTTGTCCCAAGCCTTTGGCAACCTCTTCGCCTGTCGCCAAAATGTTGACAGACCGGGCCAACAATAGTGCCGCTACTCCGGCGAACAGCATGTAGGGCAACACCGGAAGCAAGCTGTCCAGCTCTTTGCCGGACACAGAGCCTGCCAGCCAAAACAGCACATTTTGCAGCCCGGACTCGTCCAGGACGAGCATTCCTTGTGTAAACGAAGCAAACAGCGCGGACATGGCCGAGCCTGCCAGCACGATTTTCAGCGGCGTCATGCCCCCTCGGCCCATCGAGCCGAGGAAGTACACGGTGAAAGCAGCTACGCCCGCTCCCGCAAAAGCGATCCAGACCAGTTGGTTCAGCGAGGAAATCGGCAGGACAGCCAATGCCGCCACCACAAAAAAGACAGCCCCGGAATTGATGCCGAAAATGCTGGGCGACGCCATCGGGTTTCGGGTCAACGCCTGCATGAGAGCGCCTGCCACAGCCAGGTTTGCTCCGATCACCGCAGCAAAAACGGCGCGCGGAAGCCTGGTCGTCATCACGATGACATGCTCCTTGAGCGAGGCGTCATAATCGCGAAACGATTCGATGACGGTCAGAAAGCGAATCGGCGTGCTGCCAAGGGCGATGCTTGCCACAAACAATCCCCCGAGGACAATGGCGCAGCCGATCAAGCCAAGCGCCTTGTAAACAGGCTGATGCAAGTATGAGCGCACAACAATCCTCCCTCGCTTTTTTCGCGAAAGCGATCGACAAGAAAACTGCTGACGCTGCTTGCGGTCAACAGTTTCCTCCCGCGTCCTTATTTCAACTCGTAAAATTCATACAAGTCTTCCAGCATGCCCAATGCCGCCAACGGGCCGGAGCCGTTGTTCCAGATCGCCGAATCCACCTCGAATACGCGATTGTTTTTCACCGCCCGCAGATTTTTCCAGAGCGGGTGCTCCGTCCACTCTTTGCGCAAATCCAGTCGTCCGTCGTCCCGGGTCGTGCTCGTCTGGTCGAAAATGATATCTGCGTCCATTTGCGCAATGTTTTCCTTGGAGGTCAGCTTCACTCCCCACTCTTCGCCTTTCTGGTTCGTCGGCCGCGCTACGCCCAGCTCGTCCAGAACGAGAGCGGAAAAGCCGGTGTACACGATGCGGGCGTGATCCGGGCGGAAGTCGACAATCCCGACCTGCAGATTGAGCTTGTCGCCCATTTTTTCCTTGAACGCCGCTACCTTTTGCGCCCATTCCTCTAAAAACTTGGCCTCTTCCGCTTTTTTGTTCAGCGCTTCTGCACTCAGGCTCAAGGTGTCTTTCCAAATATGCACCTCTTCGGTCATCACCGTCGGCGCAATCGCGGACAGTTGCTCGTAAATTTTTTCGTGACGGGTCTTGGAGGCAATGATGAGATCCGGGTGGAGAGCTACAATCTCTTCCAGGTTCGGCTGGTTTTCCGAGCCCAGGTTGGTCACGCCGTCCATCTTGTCTCGAATGTAGTTGTACCACGGCTGCTCAATCCACGACTCTACTGCGCCTACCGGCTTGACGCCAAGCAGCAGGGCGGCATCGGTGGCGCCCTGGAACAGCGTCACGACTTTGGTCGGCGTGCCTTTTACTTCTGTTTTTCCCATCGCGTGGGAAACGACCCGGACGTCCTGTTGTCCCGCGTCTTTAGCTGGTTCGGCCGCTGCTTGCGGCTGGCTTTGCGCCGGTTGTGTCTCCGTCGTCCCCGCTGTTGCCGTTCCTTGCCCGCTCGCTCCGCAGCCTGCGAGCACGAAGGCAACGAGAAGCACGGCGCTGAAAATGAACGACCATTTTTTATCGATCAACACTGCTGTTTCCCCCTTTTGTTTTTCCGACGATTTCCTTGTCAATAGAAAGCTCACTGGCGCTTTTCTGCG
This sequence comes from Brevibacillus sp. NSP2.1, assembly GCF_000470975.2. Taxonomy (NCBI): domain Bacteria; kingdom Bacillati; phylum Bacillota; class Bacilli; order Caryophanales; family Paenibacillaceae; genus Brevibacillus; species Brevibacillus sp. NSP2.1. The sequence goes on from NZ_CP048274.1 coordinate 4,234,089, forward strand.
CTTTCGTGCAGCGGGCCGATATGCGGAAGCACCATGAATTTCATCCATAGCTGGTTTAGGAGCAGCAAAACGGCCGAGCCGACAAAAATCAGCGGCAAGCCGAAACCGCTCGCAATCGCTCCCATGGCAAACGTCCCCGCCATGCCGCCCAAAAAGACGGCACAATTGTGGTAGCTGTACGTCCTGCTCTCCATTCCTTTTGGCGCGTACTGCCGCAGGAGAACGTGCAGAGAGGGCATCATCCCGCCCAGGCATGCTCCCGTGCAAAAGCGCAGGGCGATGAATTGCCATAATTGTTGGACAAAGGCTTGCGGCACCAAAAAAACGATCGAACCGAACACGGCGAGGTTGAAAATCCGGTGGGAGCCGAACTTGTCGCCCCACTTTCCGAGTTGGGGAGCCGCGAGCATATTGGCAAGGCCCATGACCGCCGTCGTCACGCCCGCCATGATAACTACGTTGTCCTGATCGGGAAGCAACTGTTGGACGTACAGCGGGATGAGCGGCAACGTACCGACCATCGCTGCTCTGGCGATTGCGGCAGAGACGAACAGCGCGCCGAGCGGCTTTTTGCCCGCGATGTGCCGCAAATCGGCGAGAAAGTTCGTTTTCTCCACAAGCCGCTGCTCGTTTGCCACACGCTCTTGCACCCAAAAAACGATCATAATGGCGGCAAGCAAAATGCACAGACCTGTGTAGCAAAAGACGGCGCTAAAGCCGAAGCGGACAGCGAGCAGACTGCCCAAAAGCGGGCCGCAGATCGTTCCCCCGACCGCGCTGGCGTGCAGGATGCCGAGCGCATAGCCGCTGCGCTCCTGCGGCGTATTCGTTGCGGTAAAAGCGACAGCAGCCGGGCTGAAACCTGCCATCATCCCGTTTGCCAGCCGCAAAACAAGCAACTGCACAGGACTGGTGACAAATCCCATCAGCGTAATCGTGACCGCGAGACCGAAGCCGGAGCGAACGATCATCAGCTTCCGGCCGTGCCGATCCGCCAGCTTGCCCCACAGCGGCGAAAACAAAAACGCCGTCAGCAGATTGGCGACGTAAATCGCTCCTGCCCACCAGAGAACTTCGCCGGGATCAGACACGCCCATCTCCTGCAAATAGAGCGGCAAAAACGGAGTGACGCAACTGAGCGAGGCCATCGTCAAAAATTGCCCGGCGCACAAAATAAACAGATTCCGTCTCCACTTTTCCACCGTGCTGACACGATCCTCTCTCGCTGTCATCGGCTTTTCGCTCTCGGGCAAGCCGAGCAGAAGCCTTCGCGCGAAGAAACCTTGTAATGATAGCAGCACGTCTTGCGAATCCGGCCCGGTCGCACTGTCGCTGCTCCAGGCCCGCTGTCGCCAAACTCGCAAAACTGCGCGAACGGATTTTGTTCTTCCCCGAACCATGGGGCAGGCGCGTGCTTGAGCAGGCAGGCAAAGTCAGCCTGGACGCGCTCCCGCAGTTCGCTTCCCGCCTCCGCTTTGATCCGCTTTTCGTACAGCGAAAACAAACGGACCGCCGTGTTTTCCCACAGCACCATGCGCGGAATGTTCGCCACGCGGGAAATCGTGTGCCACAGCGGTGCGATATGTCCGGCGAACAAGCTGCGGATGATCTGCTCCCGCCACTCGCTCCTGTCCCCGGCAGCGAACGCGCGAACGTCCGACGCGCGTACATGGAGCCGCGACAGCCATGGCTCGCCCGGCTCCTTTGCCAAAACGAGCTGGCATTGCCCGATGTCCAGCGTGACTGCTTTGTTGTACACCGTCATGGCGTACAAGATGGGGGCAACGGTCAAAAACGCGTACCTTTTGGCAAACAGGGAGGCGGTCACTTTCAGCGAAGGGGCGTGCAAATAGCCGCTCATCCGCGCGAGACAGTCCGCGCACGTCTTTTCATCCAACAACTCTGTGACCGGAATCAACTCTCCCGAGCGCACGGGTACGCCATGGGTCAGGCGAAAATGCTCCGCCACATACGCCGATTCGTCCGCTTCTAGCCAGTTTTTGTTCATCAAATGCTCTCCCTTTGCGGGCAGAGATGAGGCGGTCAGGACAACAGCGCGTCTGCAATTTCATCCACTACCCGGTTAATCGCGACAGGCCCGTAAAAGCCGATCCACATCGTCGTGTCGAACGTGCGCACATGGTTGGCTTTGACCACGCTCAGGTTTCTCCAGAGGGCGGACTCCTGGTAGGCGCTGGTCAGCGCGGCGTTCGTATCGTCCTGCAACACAAAGAGGTGGTCGGCATTCAGTTCGGTCATGGCGTCCAACTGGATGTACGAGCTGGTCCGCTTGCTGTCCATCGCCATCGGCGGCGGCGCGATGCCGAGATCCCGGTACAAAATCCGTGCCGTCCGGTGCGCCGTCGTGTGCAGCCGGATCATGTTGTCGCGCGGCCGGATCAAGGAAACCGTCTTGCCCCCCAGCTTGGCCGCAATCGCATCTTTCAGATGGACGATCTTTTGGTTGTACGCGTCAATCACGTTTTGCGCCTCCTGCTCTTTGCCGAGCATTTTTCCCAGCACAGGAAGCGTCGTCCGCCAGTCGTCGTTTCTGCCGAGCATCACCGTCGGGGCAATCGCGACCAGCTCGTCGTACAGACGGGCATGTGTATCCGTGCAGACAATCAGCTCCGGCGACAGCTCGGCAATCGCGGTCATATCCGGATGATCCTTTGTCCCCAGCCTTTTGATCGCGCTCATTTTCTCGCCCAAATATTCCGGCAATCCGGACGGGCTGGTCGTGGCAAATACGCTGCCTGCTGGCAAGTGGCCGAGTGCGTACATTTGATCGATGTACTGGTAATCGAGCACCGCAATTTTTTCGGGCAGTCGATCCAGCTCCAGTTCGCCTCGCAGATGCCTGATGTACTTGCTTGTCGTTTTTGCCACTCCCCCCTCAGGGTCTGCCTGTTTTGCACGCTTGCTCCTGTGCGCTGCCAGAGCAGCCGAAGCAGGTGCTGTTTTCGATTGAGAATGACTCCCATTCTCGTTATTAATACTATACAAGGGCACGCTTTTGCCGCCAATGAACGATGGCGACAAGCCGGATGGATTTTGACGACAAAGTTCGGGTTGCCCGGCCATTTTTCTGAATTGGCTGGGGGAGATGCCGACGTATTTTTTGAACAGGCGGCTGAAGTAATAGCTGTCTGTAAAGCCGACAGCCTCGGCAATGTCCATCAGCGGCACATTCAGTTTCAGCAGCAGGTCCTTGGCCTTTTCCAGCCGGACGCGGAGCAGGTATTCCATCGGCCCCACCGCAAGCGCTGCCTTGAACAGCCGCTGCAACTGCCGCTCCTGGCAGCCTACCTGGCTCGCCAGCGCATGCAGCGTCATTTTCTCGGAGAACTGCTCCTCGATCAAGCGGATTGCCTTGTCCACCAGACTCTGGGCAGTCGGCTCTTCTGCCTGCTCCTGGCGCTGCTGCAGCCATTCGTACACAAACTGATGCAAGAGCGCCTTCGCGTGGAGCCTGTCCAGCATGCTCGCCTTCTGCCATTTCTCGTGCATCTGGCGGACTGTGCCAAACAGCGGCAGCGGATAGCGCGGCGTAAAGCTGTGCGCGAGTTGAAAAGGGTCTCGCTTCTGCTGCAGCCGCAACAGCTCCTCGCGGCACGGCAGAGCCAGGGTCGCCTTGTATTGCAGCAAATAGTATTCGAGTGCTTCCTGCACGTAATCAATCGCGAGTACCGTGCCTTTTCCGGCGTGGCAAACATGATAAGGGCCCGCCTGATACTGCGCTTCGTCAAGCAGCACGCGAGCCTTTCCCTGTACGGTACACAAAAATGAGCCTGCCGTAAGCTGGTGCGCGCGCAGGCTGTCGCCTGGCTGGATCACCGCACGGCGGACGTCCACTACTTTGAGAGCTGCGTGATTCCATAACAACAAATCGTCCTGAAATGACAACTCCCTTTCCCTCCTGTTCTGTGCTGTGGCGTCGTGGAATTAGATGTGGGTCTATTATAAAGATAATGATTCTCATCATCAATAACGAATCGCCCCAAGCGACAGTCGGCGTATGCGCCTGGCGAGCGAATTAGAAAACTTGGCTGCGTCAATGGCTTGGCGCAGCCTTCGTTGCCCTTATACTGGATAAGAATCTTATAAACTCTTATCGGTATAAAAAAACACAGCCTTTGCGATAGCTGTGCGGTGACCAAGCGTTATTTGCTCTCGACAAACGTAATTTTTTTCATCAGCCGCCGGATTGCTTTTGGCCAAAAGTAAGCGGCGGGAAACGCCAGCGAAAAAGCCATCGGCCATGCCTTGAGCCAGCGCTCGAGCAGCATGGAGTTGAAGCCGAAATTCACCAGCATCATGAAGAACGACAAAATACAGGACATGCCCAGCGCCATTAAAAACGTAAAGACAATCGCTTCGTATTTTTTCGGGATTTTCACACGCATCACCTCGCTGATTTTCCTGTTTCTTCCTATTAAAAGGCAACCGTTCTGCGCGACGGTTACCCGATTAATTATGGTAGCTTAAAGCAAAATAGCGAAGCCGTCAACGCTGCAAGTGTCGACGGGACAAGAAAAAAACCTTTGCTGTATCGCAAAGGTTTTTCAGCAACGCTGCTCTTGTTATTCCCTCATCCGGCTGGCGACGGCTTCCGCCAAATCTGTCGTCAATTGCGGGACGTGTGACTTCAGGATCGAGTTCACCATGGGGGCCTTCAAGCCTTTTGCCGTAATGTCGAGAAACCCGGTCATTTTCGTGCGCTCCTCCCCCAACGCCTCTGCCCGAAAGTAGCCTTCTCCCGTAAAATTCTCGTTGATTCCGGTCAGTGTAAACTTCACTTCCGTCGGCTCGTTCCACTCGGTAATGTCCACCTGCAGGCTGATTTGCTTTTTCATAATCCCGATGTCGCCGGTAAACGTCCAGGTCACGCGCCGCTCATGGATCACTTCGTGGCTGATGTAGCCTGGCACGAGCGGAACCCAGTTCTCCAGCACGCTGACAAATTCCCAGATCGTCCCGATCGGCAGCGGCAGCTCGATATCGTGGATGCCTTGAGGCATGGTTGCTCATTCCTTTCCCCTGGTTGTTTCGGATGTCTCGTAATATGTATGGCTTTAGGGGGCAGGATATTTCGGGAAAATGTGTCGTTGTCTTTACACAAGCTGCTTCCGGTCGGGCTTGCCCAGGCCGGTGTAGGCGATGCTGTCAACGAACACAATCTCTTTTGGCAACTGATACCTGGCGACTCGCGGGCGCAGCCAGCCAGCCCAGCAAAGCTTCCTCGGTCAGCCCGGCATGGCTCGCAGGCTGCACGAAATGCCCCGGGAAAGAACTTCCTTGATGGGTTTCGAGTATTCTGGGTTTCGGCGAAGCCTCTGGGAACTCATTTATGTTTGTATTCGTATCCTTCGGGTTTAAGCGTTGCACTAAGAGGTATTATCTCTCCGTTTTTTTCAGTATAAAAGTATCTTACATCGGGTTCATCAGCAAAAATAACTTCTACACTAAAAAGCGGAAGCTTCCCAAAAACGCCATCTACACTAGCTATTGTTTTCTCATCGAGATTTTTCTCCGTAATGAGATATTGGCGTACTTGATTTTCTAAGCTTAACAAAGTTCCTTGAACATATATAACTGGAGCAGCGATCAGGATTAAGATCAGGAAAACTATAATCATTGTTTTTTTGTGCATTTTCGTTATCCCCCAAAAAATCGGTTGTAAAAATGATGCTTTTTTTCCGTAAAGAGTGAAAGCGATAATGGGGAATTTTAATCTGATAGACCCCACTGTTCTAAGTTCATCTGGCACGCATTTTACTATGGTTCTAATCTCGACATTACTGGCAGAGGTCTTAGCGATCGCAGTAGAGCAACCCCACATTTATCCAAACACCGGAAAATAATTTCTTTGATAGGTTTCGAGTATTCTCAGTTTCGGTGAAGCCTCTGGGAACTCATTTATGTTTGTAGTTGTATCCTTTAGGTTTAAGCGTTACATGTACAGGTACTATTTTTCCGTCTATTTCAGTATAAAAGTATCTTACATCGGGTTCATCAGCAAAAATAACTTCTACACCAAAGAACGGAAGCTTCCCAAAACGGCCATCTAGACTAACTATTGTTTTCTCATCAATATTTTTCTCGGTAATGAGATATTGGCGTACCTGATTTTCTAAGCTTAACAAAGTTCCTTGAACATATATAACTGGAACAGCGATAAGGATTAAAACTAGGAAAGCTATTATCATCATTTTTTTATTCATTTTTGTTTCCCCCCAAAAAAGTGGTTGTAAAATGATGCTTTTTTTTCCTTGAATAGTGAAAGCGATAATGGGCGCCTTATTATCGTTAATCAACTATATAGGAGGAATTTTATATGGCAACTGACAGACCACAGTATCCTGGCACTAACACGGATATGAAGCCAGGAGACGTATTGTACTCGAAAAAAAGCTTTTCGACTTTTTTTGTTGGACACGTGGCAATTGTAGGACCGGACTACGATATCATTCACGTTCATCCGGACGGACCTGGATTAGTTGACGATATTGATGGCTATGTTTCTCTATTTAAGCCCGGCGATAAGATCCAGGTTCTCCGTCCCAGGAGTGGAGCTTCCAAAGCTGCTAAATGGGCAATCAACCATATTGATGACGTAAAGAAATACTATTTTAATATGGACTTGGATAATATCGAGCTTAGTTATTGTTCTAAGTTCATCTGGCACGCATTTTACTATGGTTCTAATCTCGACATTACTGGCAGAGGTCTTACTGATCGCAGTAGAGCAACCCATATTTATCCAAGCGATGTTCGAGATTCAGAGGACTTTGCATCAGTAGGAACTATCAAACGTTAAGAAGAAGGTCAAATAAAGCCTCGCATTAGCGGGGTTTTATTCCTTGCACAGATTTCCCAACTCTGTAATTTATACCCCAAACGAAGAGAAAAATCCTCTTTTTACCATCTAACAAAAAATGTATTGATTTGTTAAAATAAGTTGCTTTTTACTTTGTTCATTTACCTATAAGATGGGATGGTGAGAAGCATGAATGATGAACTACTAAAAGAAGAGTGTAGGAGAGTTATAAAAAGGATTGCTTGGCGGTTGCAGTATCAAGCAAAGAAGATTTCCGCCCGAGAGCTTCCGATCATAGAAAATATATGTGGGCAGAATCAAATATTTTCTGTAGATTCTAAGTTGTATGTAGAAGAAATGTTGAATTCCCTTCCATCTAAAGCAAGATTCATTATCGAGCAAGTAGTTATCAATGGGGTTCCAGAAGAAATAGTAGCAAAGCATTTAGGTATATCCCAACAAGGCGTAAATAAATACAAACGGAAATATTTAGGGTTGCTTCGGAAAAAAATAGAATCTGACTCTTGAGACTCCCACGGCTAAAGCCGCAAGCCTTCCACATTACGGTGTACGGGTGGGATTCTTGAATGACTAAACGTTCGCAGTCCATTTCTGTTTTGAACAGCCTTCAAGATGAGGACATCTCATTGCCCCTCCTAAGACAGTGCATATAGCATCTTAGGCTGATTGACTGTTACCATCAATCACAGGTGCATATCGAATGTTCATAGCACCGACTAAATCACGATGTTTTTCGAATCCACATTTGCATTTATACTTACGGTCTTGTGCCTTATTCTTCTCAGAGCATTTAGGGCATGTCTGACTTGTGTATGCAGGATTCACATGCTCAACTCTAATACCAACTAAATTCGCTTTATATTCAATGAACTGAGACAGGCGATAAAATGACCAAGTACGCAGATTCTTTTCGTTTTTACGGCTTGTTCTTGCCGTCTTTTGATAGGGGTGAATGGCCGGAAGCGGCGAAAATCGCTTTCACCAGCGCCATGTGGTTTTGGCATAGAAAGCCGACCTTTTTGCCGCGGACAAGTCCGTATTTCTCTCTGCATGCGGATGTGTCGTTGTCTTTATACAAGCTGCTTCCGGTCGGGCTTGCCCAGGTCGGTGTAGGCGATGCTGTCAACGAACACAATCTCTTTTGGCAACTGATACCTGGCGACTCGCGGGCGCAGCCAGTCCAGCACAGCTTCCTCGGTCAGCCCGGCATAGCTCGCAGGCTGCACGAACGCTTTCAGCCTTTGCCCAAACGCTTCGTCGGGAATGCCCACCACAGCCGCGTCCTCTACGCCCGGATGCTCGGCCAAAATGCGCTCCAGCTCGATCGGATACACATTTTCTCCGCCGGATACGACCATGTCGTCTGTCCTTCCGCATAAAAAATAATACCCGCGCTCATCCCGATAGCCCAGATCCCCTGTCTCGACCCATCCGGTCCGGGTGGAAAAAAGCGCTCCCCGCCTTCGCACGCAAAGCTGCCCGATCTCGCCTGCCGCGAGCTTTTGCCTGTCCCTTCCCCGGACGTGCAAGCCGACACCGCCGATTTTTTTGCCGATGGTGTGCGGTGCGGACGCCAGGTCTTGCGGAGTTGCGACGGCACAAAGGCCCGCTTCGGAAGTTCCGTACAGGTTGAACAAGACCGCTCCCAATTGGCCGGACACTTCGGCGGCAAGTGCGGGCGTTAGCGGCGCGCCGCCAGAAGCGATGCAAGCGAGAGACTGCAAGGCGCTCGCGTTGTGCCGCAGCATTTTTCTCAGCATGAGCGGAACGACCGTCACGGCGTCGACCTTGTGCTTTTCGATCAGCGCACAGGCGTTGGCGGCGTCGAAGCCGGGCGTTATCACGACTTTTTTGCCCAGCGCAAGGAACAAGAGCAAGATCGCCAGCCCGTATCCGTGGCAGATGGGCGTAGCCACATAGGCAGTATGGCAGCCCAGCAGCCGAAGCCGCGTCAGCAGCGCCAAAAACGGCGGCAAATAGTGGAACAGCGACGGCTTGTGCGCGACTTTTTTCGGCTGCCCCGTCGTCCCTCCTGTCAACAGCATGATGTGCCCGGCAGATGCCCGCTTTGGCGATTTTGGGGTGGCGGCAGCCGTTTCATGCCACTCGTGCAGCAGCCGATTGATGGCGGGCAACTGGTCGTAGTAGCTGTGCAGCCGCACGGTCCTGTGCGCCGCCTGCTCAATGCGGGCCGTCCCGTTGGCGTCGTGGACGAGCAGGTCGAGCTTCGTCTCGTCCAGCAGTTGCGCAAGCTGCCTTGCGCTCATCTCCGGATTGAGCAAATAAATGTCGCACCCCGTGCCGGAAGCGGCGAAAATCGCTTTCACCAGCGCCATGTGGTTTTGGCATAACAATCCGACCTTTTTGCCGCGGGCAAGCCCGTATTTCTCCCTGAACGCCCAGGCGAGGCGTTCGGAGTCGCACCACAACTGCCGAAAGCTGACGGCTTCCCGTTCGTCGGCCAGGGCAATCTTTTGGCCGTACGTGCGCTGCGCGACCTGCAACAGCGTCATCAGGTTGGTTCCGTATCGGCAGATGGCGGCGAGCAGCCTGCCGATTCCTGCTGGCGTCAACAGCTTCATTTTGTACAGCGTCGCAAGCAAAAACGCGATCCGCACCGTCATCCCCCCTTTTTTCGCAGCCAGCGCGGAGTGAGGCGCTCCCACAGTCCTCTGCCCAACACCGAGGCCAGCTCCCCGAACAAAAGCCACCACGGCCGCCAGCTTTTTCGTCTCGTGCACATGGATTTGGCGATGACCCGGGCGGCGTGCTCCGCGCTCATGGCGGGCATGCTGCGGTAGGCGGCAGTCGGCGCGATCATCGGCGTTTTTACCAGCGGAAAATAAATCGCAGTCGTGGCGATTCCTCGCGCGTTCCACTCCGGCGCCGCCGAGCGAAACCACGTGTCAAAGGCTGCCTTCGAAGCTTGGTACGCCGCCCAGTACGGCAGCGGAACTAGCGACGTGTTGATCGTCGAGATATGGATGATTTGTCCGTTGCTTCTGGCAAGCTGCGGCAGAAGAGACAGCAGCAGCCTGACCGGGGCGAAGTAATTGATCGCCATCGTGCGCGTAAAATCGTGGTGGCGGTCGAGCGAGTCCATGATCGAACGCCTGATGGACAAGCCCGCGTTGCTGACCACGATATTTATCGTGTCTGCCTGCTCGCACACCCAGGCGAGAAACGACTCCAGTTCAAGCGGCTCGCGCAAATCCGCCCCGAAAACGCTGACGGTAGCCGTTCCATGCCGCTCGATTTCCCGCTTGAGCTGGCAAAGCTTTTCCTCTCTTCGCGCCACCAGCAGCAACTGTACCTCGCAGCGCCCCAACAAATATGCGAGCTGCTCGCCAATCCCGGAGCTTGCCCCTGTAATGAGGATCGTCTTGCCTGCAAGCGAGCGTGCCAGCCTTTTTTCGTCCAGGACGGCTGGCCAAAACAGCAGTTTTTCCAAAAGACTGTACGTATGCATCGGCATGACCCTTTTTTGGCAAGTAGTAGATTTCTCCTTATTTTCCTCGACTCTGCCCCGGGAAACAAGAACGATCTGTTTTGTCCACTGTGATCTTGGTCACAATGTATCGCCGAAAAAATGGCTTATACTTGACTCGTATTCATCTTCCCTACCACCAAAACCGCATGAAAGGGCTGATGCCGTCAAGATTGCGACGAGTCAGTTGGCGCTCGTGTTCCTGTTCTCATTTTTTCGTGTTCACAGCGATCATCGTCGTCGTCCTGGCGATGGTCTGGTTCGGCACAGGCTCCATGGTCCCGGTGTTTGTCGTGGCTGTGCTGATGTTTCCCGGTACCTATTTGAACACGGCAGACGGCTGGCGCAGCATCGACACGGCCAAAGTACTCGCCTGGACGCTCGTCAGCATTTTCATCATCTAGCTGAACCACGCTGTCATATCCCCGCTGCGAAAATTTATTTTACGTTGGAATGATGAGGAGTAGATCAATCATGCAAACCTATGACCTGAACAACCATTTGGAGTCGGCACCTAAGCACATCGGGGCGCTGATGGGATTTGAGCGGACAAAAGTCTTGCAGTTGCAGTTGCGCGCCGGAGCGTTCGTCCCGGAACACGATACGGATGCAGACGTGCTCATTATCGTGCAAAAGGGCACAGCCGTGTTCGACTTTTCCGGCAAACAGGTGGAGCTGACTCCGCAGACGCTTTTGCACATGCCCCCTCTGGAAAAGCATAGCGTGCGCGCTCTGGACGAAGATGTAGAGATGGTAGTCATCCGGATTGAACGCTAGTCATAAAAGCGCCATGCCAGCGGCGGAGCTTGCCGCAACCCGTGTAAGTTCCACCCGCCGCCAAGCCACGCCTGGACGAAGCCGGTCTCGTGTTTCTGCGATACCGGCTTTCCATCGTACATTCCCTCTCGCTTTTTCTCCTTGCCCACTCTCCCCGCCTGCGAAAAAGGCGCGAAAACAAGAAACCGAACCTCTCCCTCAATCGTCTCTCTATTACTATACAAAATCTGACAATGAGATCGAGGTGCAGGCAATCATGGAATCTATCTCTATCGTCCTTTACCGTCCCGAGCTGGCCGCGGCCGTCGCGGACATGTGGAACGCCAGTCGGGACAGTTGGGGAGGCGGAAATTCAATCACGACAGCGGAACAGATCAGACAGGAGGAAGCTCACTCCGATGCGCTCGCTGTCTACCTGGCGATGGACGGCGAAACCGTCGTGGGCTATTGCAGCCTCGCCGAGTACCGCGAAGATACCGGCGCCCTCTACATCCCCCTGCTCAACGTCCGGCCGGAATACCATGGCAAAAAGGTAGGACGCATGCTGCTTGCCCGCGCACTGGACAAGACCGTCGAACTCGGCTGGCCGCGGCTTGATCTCTACACATGGGCGGGCAACACGAAGGCTGTCCCCCTGTATAAAAAGTTCGGTTTTTTCTGGGAAGACCGCGACGATAGCACGCATTTGATGAACATGATGCCCACTGTGCTGCGGACGGAAGCCATCGCGCACTACTTCGAGGAACTCGACTGGTATCGGGACTCTGCCCGGGAGATTGTCGTCGAGCCGGACGGTCGGAAAGAAAACGGCTTCGACTACTTCACCTACTCCTGGACGAAAGGCGAAAAAAGCCTGCGCGTAGAGTTTGAACGGCGCGGGCGCGGCATGCGGCTGATCGAAACGGAAGATTACTTGCTCGCTGCCGAGGTGGAGCAACTGGAGCTGGTCTTCGGCCGCACGTACCAGATTCACTATCGGATCGTCAACAAATCAGGCAAGCCGTTGCAGCTCTCTTTGACAGGAGAGTCTGACGAAAACATCCGCTTTGACTATCGCCAAGAACTGGAAGTGACGGGCGAGACGACGCTGTCCGCCAGCTTTTTTGTCGGAGAGATTACAGAGGAGCAAAGCGTCTGGCGCACGCATCCGCGAGTCTGCACACACGTCCTGATTAACGGCAGGCGCGCCTTGTTCCAGGTCGGAATCTTGCCCAAGTTTCCCGCTTCCCTCTCCCTGCACGTCCCCGGCTTGTCCTATCCTGGACAGACCGCACCGTTTTATCTCGATGTGGAAAACAACTTTGCCGAAGAAGCGCAGTTTTCGTTCACGCTTCCGGAAGCGCCGTTTTTACGCTTCCATGAACAGCAATTCACGCTGACGCTGGCAGGCAAGGAGCGCACCTCGCTGCCGCTTGCGGCCGATTTGCTGCAACACGGCTTTTACGAAGCGGACGTTCGTGTACAGGCGCAGCTTGCAGACGGCAGTACAGTCTCGTTTGTGAAAAAGCTCGGGGCTGCCTTCACTGGCCTTGGCGCCATGCTCGCGGGCGAGACGGAGCAAACCTGGCAAGTGCACCACGGCCGCCACTCGCTGTTTTTGACCAAGGACGACAACGAGCTGACCATCGTCGGCGCAAATGGCGGCGAACCGAGCTACATCGCCTATCCGAAGCTTGGCAAGCCGTATTCCAGCGAGTTTTCCAAAAAGCGCGCCGAGCAGGTCGAGTTTGTCGCGGAAAAAGGAGCGATCGGGATTCACGCCACGTATCACTCCGGCAGTTACCCCGGACTTGTCCTGGTGGAAAAGACGCTGCTGTTCGGAGACGGCTCCGTCGAACACTTGCTGGAACTGGAAAACCGCTCTGCCGAAAAAATGGCGGCGGAGCTGTGGCTGATCCAAGGCTTTTCCCATACGCTGCACCGCCCCGTTTTGCCGTATCAAGGCCGCTATGTCGAAGTGCCTTCCTCCTACGGCAGCGATTTGGACTACTGGGACGGCAAGCTCGTCAGCGAAAACTGGCTGTTTTCGCGGGAGGAAGCAGTTCCGTGGGGCATGTGCTGGCCGAAGGAATACCGGATCGACTTCCAGGTCCGGCAGCTCACGCTGGAGACGTGCCTTGGCAGCCTGGAGCCGCACGACAAAAAGAAGTTCGGCCCGATCCACATGACGCACGGTGCGTATGCGGACTGGAAAGACTTCCGCGCCTTTGCGCAAAAAGAAGCTTTGCCATCAGCAAACTTGTCCCTGACGCCACATCTGGAGCTTGTCGCCAACGATCACAACCCGTTTGTCGCAGGAAAAGAAGTGCAGGTACAGGTCAAAGAATACAAACAGCAATATTTGGAGGGCGAGCTGACTGCCTCGCTGCAAAGCGCGCCTGCCGGAAAACAGGCCCACCGCTACACGGAAGAGGCGGAAGCGACAGAATCGCGCTTTTCGCTCGCTGCGCCGACAGGCTCGCCTGACCTCGTGCGCGTAGACGGACGCTTCGCCACCCACGACGCTCGCTTGCAGAGCGCGATCTTCCCCATCGGACAAGGCGAGATTGCCCAGGAGACGACCGAGGAAGCGGGACAACAGGTGTACGTCGCGGACAACGGCTTTATCCGCATCAAAGCCGCCCCGGACTTCGCTCCGTCGCTCTATTCGCTCACCGCCGGAGGGCAGGAGTGGCTGGCCAGCTCCTTCCCCGAGCGCCAGCCGAAGTCGTGGTGGAATCCGTGGACAGGCGGCATCAGCAACCACGTCGAGGAGCTGAGTGCGTTTTCGCTGGTCAAGGAAGAGCGGTCTGCCTGCTTCGCCCAACTGACCGACAACAAGCAAAACGTCTGGCAAGGGATCAGGCTGAGCTACCACGTAAAAAAGCAGGAAAAATATAGCGGCCTCACCTGCCACCAATATTTCCTGCTCATGCCTGGCGTCCCGCTGCTCTGCCATACTGTCGAGATCGTGCAGCATACGGGGACGTACTTTGCGAACAAAGATTGGACGACAGAAATCTTTTTGCAAACCGAAACTGCTACAGGCCCACTGTGGCTGAACACGGCAGGAAAGCATGGCGAGAAGCTGCACTACAAGCTGGGCCAAGGGGAACTGTTCGCCTACGAAGCGTCAGACTATACGTTTGGCAGCCCGTCGCGCAAGGAAAAGCTGCAAATCGTCACGGACCTGGAGACGGCAGACATCGACCTCTACGCCAACAAAGAAATCGCCCTCGCCTCCCTCTCGCGCGAGCTGAACCTGCCGCACGACCGCATAGCCTTTACCGCCCCTGTCTTTTTCCTGTTTGCGGACGAGCCGCTGCCAGCCGATTCGCTGTCGGCCTTGCGCGCCATCCGGTTTGCCAGCGAAACCGAAGGGAGGATTTCACGATGAAAATTATTGATGCCCACATGCATCTGTCCCACATCGAAGAATTCAAGCGCACAGCGGCCGAAAAGTCGTTCGTCGACTACTCCGTCCAGGGCATTTTGCAGGAATACGCGGAAAACGGCGTCGTGCTCGGCATCGGCATGGGCCTGACCGAGACGCAAAAGAACGGCTTTCCCGACCCGGAGGCGGCAACACCGATGGGCCTCGACCTGACAGACGAGCTGCCGCCACAGCTCGTCTACTGCCTCGGGATCAATCCGTACCATCTGGACGAGGCGGCAGTCGCCCGCCTGGAAGCCGAACTGCAAAAGCCGCAGGCCGTCGGCTTGAAAATCTATTTGGGCTACTATCCATTCTACGCTTACGACAGCGTCTACGATCCGGTCTACGCGCTTGCGGCCAAATACGGGGTACCGGTTGTTTTTCATACGGGCGATACGTACTCGGAGCGCGGCCTGCTCAAATACTCCCACCCGCTCACGCTCGACGAAGTAGCGGTAAAGCATCGGGACGTGAACTTCTTGATGGCGCATTTCGGCGACCCGTGGGTGCTGGATGGCGCAGAAGTCGTGTACAAAAACCGCAACATGTTTGCCGACCTCTCCGGCCTGATGGTCGGTGACGCCGCCAACTGCCGCAGACTGGCCGAGTCGCCGCTGTTCTTCGCCCACCTGCGCCACGCGATCACCTACTGCGACCATTACGAAAAGTTCCTGTTCGGCACCGACTGGCCGCTCGCGCCCGTGAAGTCGTACATCCAGTTCGTGCAGGAGCTGATCCCGGCGGAGTATCATGAGGATGTGTTTTATAAGACGGCGTTGAAGGTGTTTCCGAAAATCAGGACGATTGTTGAGTAAACTGGAAGGTTGATAGTTGGAATAACTACAAGCCCCATGCTGTGTCACGTGGCAGTTTGCCCGTGAGCCCGTGGGGTTTTTACTGTCAACTTGGCGGAAAAACGGTTTACATACTTCCATCCCGCACAGGTCGCCAAACAAAAAGAAAAACGCTTAGGATTGAACGGTTCCCTAAGCGTTTTCGTATTTTTAGCGCGTCTCTCCTGGCCTGTCTGTATTTTTTATAAGCGGTTATTGCTTGCCCAAAAAACCTTCCTTAAAAATGTTCAGCAAGTACTCCAACGTAATCGGGTCACTGTAGGTAGATGCCTCCGTGTCGATGACGATCACGTGGTTGTTTTTCACAGCAGGAATCTTTTTCCACGTCTCGGAGTTCAGGAACGCATTTTCGCCGCCTTTGCGCTGGCTGAGTACGATGTAGTCTCCGGCATACTCCGGAATCACTTCCAGAGAAAGCATGTAGTAGCCAGGGCCGAGGGCGTCCTTCTTCACTTTTTCCGGCATGGCGAGGCCCATTGCCTGGTACAGAATCTCGGTTCCGCGAGCCCAGTTGTTTCCGAAGACATAAAAGTCTTTTGCGTCGTGCTCAAAGACGGACACGGTTTTGTCCTTGCCGATTTTCGCCTTGATTTCTTCGCCGGCCGCTTGCGCGCGCTTCGTGAAATCGTCAATCCACGCTTGCGCTTCCTGTTCCTTGTTCAGCAGCTTGCCGATCTCGCGCTGCTGCGCCAAATAGTCCAGCTTGCCCCACGTATAGACGACCGTTGGCGCGATCTCCTTCAATTTATCCAAGTTTTTCATCCACGACCCGGCAATAATCAGGTCGGGCTGGAGGGCGAGAATTTTTTCCATCGTTTCATCGGATACCGTTTCGACATCTTTTACCTTATCCGCGAACAACGGGTTCTTTTTCGTCCATTCGTCGACCCCGACCAGCGTTCCGCCCAAAGCAAGAACGTTCGGCGCATTGGTCAAACCGACAATTCGCTTAGGACTCGCAGGAACCTCGATCGGTCCGTTCTCCGACTGGTACGTAATCGTCTCCGGCTTCGCTTCGGCTTCCGGTTTTGCTTCTGTTTTCGCTTCCTGCTTTGCTGCGTTGCCACCAGCAGCGTTCTCCGTTGGCACCGATGCATTGCCGCAGGCGCTCAGCAGCAGTACGAGCGACATCATGATAGAGGTGAGCCACTTTTTCATGTTGCATTCTCCTTTTTGACAGATGAAAACCAACAATTGATAATGATAATCATTTCCGAACCATTACATACTATAAACAGTTCTCTATTCCCTGTCAATATGGAGCAAGACTCGATCTGACAACTCGGCAAGCTTGATTTTGTCAGCGTTTGCAGATTGCGGCAGCAGCCAATCCGCGAGCGCTGCCCGTCTGTCTGACGAAGCATTGCATTGCATTGCATTGCTTTCCTTGCCTGCACGCGGCCATCGCGTCCGAATCATTTTCCCACAAAAAAACGGCCATTCAGCCGTTTTATCCGCCTTCCTGACCGTGCTCCACTGTACTGACGACGTTGCCTTTTTTATGCCCTTGTTCTACGTACCAATGGGCTTCCGGAACCTGTGCCAATGGATAGCGCCTGTCGATCACCGCTTGGAACTGCCCTGACGCCATCAGCTCCGCGAGAAATTGCAAGTCTTCCGCCCGCTCTTTTGCCACCCCTTGCCCATCTACGGTGATGAACTTGCCGTTTGGCGCGAGCGCCTGCTGGCAACGGGCTTTCGAGCTTTTTCCGACGGCGTCGAAAATGAGATCGTACTGCTTGCCTGTACGCGCGAAATCTTCTTTTGTATAATCAATCGCTTCATCGGCCCCGAGCGACTTGACCAGCGCAAAATTGACGCCGCTGCACACCGCGGTCACGTTCGCCCCGAAGTATTTGGCAAGCTGCACGGCCGCCGTCCCTACCGCCCCGGACGCTCCGTAAACGAGGACGCGTTGCCCGCGCTGCAGCTTTCCTTTGCGAAAAAAATGCAGGGCCGTCGTTCCCCCAAAAGGCACAGCGGCGGCCTCTTCGAAGGCTACATTCCCGGGCATGTGCGCGATCACGGCGTCTTCTCGCAGACAGACGTACTCGGCATGTGCGCCAAAGCGCATCCCGCTCAGCGCGTACACCCGCTCCCCCGGCTTGAAGCGCTTGACCTGATCGCCGACCGCTTCCACTTCTCCGGCCAGCTCGACACCCAAAATCGGTTGTCGAGGCTTCGTCCAGCCCAAAAACAGGCGCATCGGCAACCAGTACAACAGCGGACTGCGAAAAGCCCGCCCCCTGCAATCTCCGGACGTAACTGTCGTCGCATGAATTTTGACCAGCACTTCCTTGTCTTTTGGAACAGGCTTCGCTACTTCCTGCAACACGAGGACATCCGGCGATCCGTATTTGGGGCAGACAATAGCTCTCATGGGCTTCCTCCTGTATTTTCATTTGCCGTGAGTCGGCGCAAAACAGCTACTCTCCTTCATCGAGCGACAGCCAGGCCGCAGGCTCGGAACTGCCCGCGAGCCACTCGCTGACAAGCGTTGTTTTCCCGTAGCCCGCCGAAGCAGAAACAAACGTCAGCCTGCGGCGCAGCCCTTCGTCCAGCCGCGCAATCAGGCACAGACGATGGACTGTTTTGGCCGAGGCTTAGGGACGTGCAGTTTCGCAAGCAGGACGTCTGTTCCTGATCCCACCAAAAATACCACACATCCTGTTTCAGCAAAGAATCGGCGTAATGGCCGAGTGTCGGCTGGTCCTCCAGGACGTACTGGCAAAAAATGAAGTGCTCTTTTGCCAGTTGCAGCGCTTCTTCTGCCGTTTGCGGCCGTCTGCTTGCCTGCAGTACCCACGTATCGCCTGTCACAGCGAGAATGTTTGCGCCGTACTGCTGCTGAAAATGCCGGAAGATCACGGACTGGTAAACAGGCAACGGACATTCGTTGTAGCCGCCCATCGGCACCCACAAAGGCGCCTCGTATCCGCGCTCCTGCGGCAAGTTCAGGACGACGAGCGAATCGCCTTCCTCGATTCTCTGCTCCACCCATGCCTGATCGATGTCAGAAGGCTCAGGATTCGTTTCCGCAAGTTCCTCGCGAATCAGCTCGCTGCAAGTCGGCATAGGCGAGACGAGATTCCACAATTCGCCGGAATGCGTCCTCCGCGCTCAGACTGTGCACGTCCGCAAGCTGCTGCTCTACGAAGGCAGGCAGCGATTCTGCTTCGTCACATGCCTCCTCCATCATTTCCAGCAAGTTGTAGCAGGGCAAAACGAGAATGCTGTGCTGTCCCGCTGGCAGCGCTACATCCTCCGCAGCCACCACTTCGGTTTCGCACCCTTCCAAATATTGGACCAACTCTTCAATCACGATCGACACCTCTTTTTCTTTTGGCACGCCTGAAGCGCTTTGTCTGTTTCACCCTGATTTCCTTGGAAAAATAATCCACACACGTTTATCGTACACTATCTTTGCTTGAGAAAGTAGAACGATCCGCAAGAATCTTGTGCCACGCCAATCCTTTTGCCAAGCGCTGATCGCAACACGGCTGCAGCAAAAAAGCTTCCCTCGCAACTAGGAGGGAAGCTTCTTCGCCATACGATTATTTTTTACGACAGCTTTACGAGGCTGTAGTTTTTCTTGCCTTTACGGATAATGATGAAACGCCCGCCAATCGCCAGGTCAGCCGTTACTTCCAGATCCAGCTCGCTCACCCGCTCGCCGTTCATGGAAATCGCGCCTTTCGTAATGTCCTCGCGCGCCTGGCGCTTGGATGGCTCGATGCCCAGCTCGACGAGCCAGTCCACGATGTTTTTCGCTTCCTTCGTCGCCTCGTAGGTCGGCATTTCCTTGAAGCCTTGTTCGATCTCATCGGCGGTAAGCGATTTGATATCGCCCGTGAACAGGGCGGCTGTAATGCGTTTGGCCTGCTCCAGCAACTCTTCGCCGTGCACGAATCGCGTCATTTCCTCTGCGAGCATTTTTTGCGCTTCGCGTTTATGCGGCTCCGTCTCGACTTTTACCGCCAGCTCGTCGATTTGCTCTTTGGAGAGGAACGTAAAGTATTTCAAGTATTTCACGACGTCGCGATCGTCGGTGTTCGCCCAGAACTGGTAAAATTCGAACGGCGTCGTTTTGTTCGGATCGAGCCAGACGGCACCGCCCGCTGTTTTCCCGAACTTCGTCCCGTCCGCTTTCAGCATGAGCGGGATTGTCAGGCCAAACGCTTTCGCCTCAGGCCCTTCTTTTTTGCGGATCAGATCGAGACCGCTCGTAATGTTGCCCCATTGGTCGGAGCCGCCGATTTGCAACTGGACGTCCTCGTGTCTGTACAGGTGCAGGAAGTCGAGCGACTGGAGGATTTGGTAGGAAAACTCGGTAAAGGAAATGCCGCTCTCCAGTCTGCTTGCCACGACATCCTTGGCGAGCATCGCGTTGATGCTGAAGTTTTTCCCGTAATCGCGCAAAAATTCGATCACGTTGATTTTATGCGTCCAGTCGTAGTTGTTAACCAGGCGAATCTGGTTGTCGCCTTCTGTGATGAACAGCTTTTTCATTTGTGCGGTGAGGGCATCCACATTCGCCTGCACCTGCTCCAGCGTTTGCAGCGAGCGCTCGGACTGGCGGCCGCTCGGATCGCCAATCGTCCCTGTCGCGCCCCCGATCAAAATAACCGGACGATGGCCCGCAAGCTGGAAACGTTTCAGCATGATAAAAGGAATCAGGTGCCCGATGTGCATGCTGTCTCCCGTCGGGTCCACGCCACAGTACAACGAGATCGATTTTTGCTCAGTCAATTCACGAAGCCCTTCGGCGTCTGTTTGTTGGTTAATGGCGCCGCGCCATTCGAGTTCATCAATAATGTTCACAGCCAATTCACTCCCTTAGGTTCGTAGATCTCCTATACCGAATCACCGTTGTGCGTGACAACAAAAAATCGCCCCTTGTCTATTGTAGACACAGGGACGATTGTATAACCGTGTTACCACCCAGATTGCACCAATGGTCACCCCATCTTCCGGATGCCATTCATGCCACTCTCGGCGAGATATCGTTCGCCATTCCGCTCAGCATTACCCGAGATACTCCAGAGTTGTAATTCGCGGGCTTAGTGTGTACCGGGTTCCATCCACCCCCGGCTTTCTAGGACAGGGACCAAGCTGCTACTGGGCTCTTTCAACGTATGTCGCATATAAGATTACAGACAGTATAGTGAATTGGAAGGGCGGTGTCAACTGGTTAACGACCTCGCCACCCGAAACCCGAAATCATCAATGCGAAACGTCGGATGACTGCGGCGGCGGCACGTCGCTCCGCAGCCCCGGGCTTCCTCCGCCCAGCTCCCGCCGCGAAAAATCCGGTAGGAGCCGTACACGTCGGCATCGTACACATCCGAGCACCATTCCCACACATTGCCCAGCATGTCGTAAAGCCCCCAGGCATTCGGCTATTTGGCTCTGCTCAACTTTTCTATCGCTTCCTGCTCCGTCGGCACAAAAAAGAAATCGCTGCCGTTGTTCGACTCGTAGATGAAGTCCCGCAAGCTTTTGCTGGTGTACGCCGAAAAATCGCCGACGATCGCCATTTTCATCCTGTAGTTGCTAAACTTTTGCAAAATCTCGCCTGCCAGCCGCGTTTTCAGATCGAAAAAGCTTTCCGCAAACATGGACTTGCGCAAAATGATGCGGTCGCAATCGACTTCATAGCGCACAGTCGCCATCAGGTCGAGCGCAGCTTGAACATCGGCAACCACCACTTCCTCGCTTGTGACGATAGCTAGATCGACTCCGTTAACGGTCTGCTTTGCAATTTTCATCGTCTATCCTCCTGTGGGAGCATTCGCTTTTTGTGAGTGAAAAAGCCTTTGCACATACTGCTCGCCAATGTACCGATTGTCTTCGCCCCGGGGCGGCGCAATGCCTGCCACCCGGAAAAAGCTCAGTCCCACGACCATCGCCATCAGTCCGTAGGCTGCGCTTTGAGCGTCTTCCTCCATCGTCTGCCCTGTCTTGCTTCCATAGGCAAAAATTTTGGCAATGCCCTGGAGGTCGGCCTGATAGCTTTTCGCTGCGACCTCTTGCAGCTTTGGATCGAGCGCTGCCCTGGAAAAAAACTGCACGAACAGCCTGCCCTGATCGCTGTACGGAATATGCATCGGCCCTGTTCCAGCCACCTGCGAAACGTTGATTTTTTGTTCCCCGTCTTCCTGACAGGGCGGCAAGTAGCGCTCGGCACCCCGCACAAGGCAAACAGCCGGGCAAGAAAATCCGAAACCATCGTCAAGCAGCCGTAGCCGGTATCCCCGCAGTAGCCCACTTCGCTGCATTGCGTTGCCTCGCCATGCGCCACACTCGAGCCTGCCCGCATTGTCCGGGTGTTACCTGCACCGATTTTTTGGCCCACAAAAAAACAGCATGACAACCGCAAACCATGCCTCTTTCCCTCGTTTGCCGCGAAAAACAAAACCAGCCGTTGCCACGCGAAGGAGCATGCTCGCATGACAACGGCCCCGCCAGGTTCATCCCCGGCACCGCACGCTATGAGTGGATTCCCAAATGTTCGCGCAAAGTGGTTCCGGTATATTCGCGCTTGAACAAGCCTTTTTCCACCAGCTTCGGCATCAACTGTTCAAAAAAGATTTCCATCGACTTGTGCGAACCGCCAGGCAAGGCGATAAACCCGTCGATCGCTCCCGCTTCGTAGCGCGCGATAATATCGGCCAGCACGTCGTCGACGGTCCCGACGGACACCCAATGAGCCGATCCGACCACTTCCGGGCGCACCAGCACCTCTTCCAATGTCGGCTCGTACTTCGTAATATAGCGGCGCAGCAGCTCCGCATGTGTCCGGCTGCGCACGGGCATGTCCGGATCAGGCAGCATGTCAGCCGTGATCCGCTGATCCAGCGCCAGATGGCTTGCGTCCATCCCAAGCACGGACTTGAGCGAAGTCAGTCTGCGCTCTGTGCTCAAATTGGCGTGTGCGGCCTTATGCAGCTCCTGCGCTTCCTCGCGCGTCTCGGCCAGGAAGAAATACAAGCCGGGCAAAACCTTCACCGCATCGGGATTGCGCCCGTGCTCCTCTGCCCGTCTGCGCAAGTCGTTGCGCAGCTCTACCCCTGATTCGATATCCGGCATGGCCGCAAAAATGGCATCGGCCAATGACGAGGCAAAATCCCGCCCGATGTCCGACGCTCCCGCCTGAAAGAACGGAATCGAGCCGGACGGATGGGCAGGGAGGATAAGCGGTCCTTTGACGCTGAAAAACTCACCCGAATGGTTAATCGGCGTAATCTTGTCCCTGTCCGTAAAAATGCCGGACTCCTTGTCCATGACGATCGCATCGCGCGGGAAGCTGTCCCACAGCTTGCGGACGACTTCCGTAAACTCGCGCGCTTTCCGGTATCGTTCTTCCGGCGAAGGCATCGGAGCATCCCCGAAGTTTTCCGCCCCTTCGATGGACGTGACAATATTCCAGCCAGCGCGTCCATTGCTCAGCCAGTGCAGCGACTGAAGCTGTCTCGCCACCACAAACGGCGGGTTAAACGTCGTCGAGATCGTCGTAACCAGCCCGATCCGCTCGGTTTCGCGGGCGATGACGGCGAACATCATCGTCGGGTCCGGGCTGCCGAAGTTCGCGGAATCCCCCATCATCTGCGGGTTGATGAACAAGTAATCTGCCCGGAACAAAAAGTCGAGCTTGGCCCGCTCCGCCATTTTGGCCAAGTCAATATAGTAGTCAATCGTGCCCATCTTCTCCACGCCACTGTCTGGACGCCGCCAGCCGTCGCCTTTCATCCAGGTCGCATTGATCGCCAATCCTATACACAATTGTCTATTTTCAGTCATGCGTACCAACCTTTCCCTGCTTTAAAAGCCGTTTTGCGAGTCGAAAACGTTCCGAGCAGAGACATGCGCAAATCGGCCTCTAAAACTAGCAATGATAATCATTATCGACAATTAGTGTAGCAAGGACCAGGCGAAAAGCAAATGCACAAATCATAAAAGCGGCATGCATCATTTCCTAATCCGACGCTGCCTGTTTTGTTGCCATGTCTTTATAGGCGGTAGGCGACATGCCGAATTTCTTTTTAAACACGCGGCTGAAGTAGAGCGGATTGGCATATCCGACGCTGACGGCAATGTCGCTGATCGGGTAGTCCCCTGCTTTCAGCAATTCGCTCGCTCTCTCCATCCGATAATGGATCACATAGTCGATGGGGCGGAACCCCGTATATTTATGGAAAAAGTAGGAAAAGCGCTTCGGGCTCATGGCATGCAGCTCGGCCAGCTCGTCGAGTGTCAGCGGGTTCATGTAATGCCCATGAATGTAGGCAACCGCTTCGTCGATCACCCTCTGGCTCGGTGAGCTGCCTCTCTCGCGATGCTTGCAGCTCACCAGCACCTGATACATGATGCTTAAAAAAAGCTCTTTCAGGCGCAGCTTCCCGATGCCCCCCTGTGCCTGCGCATTCTGTTGCAGCATGATAAGCAGCTCCAGCAAACGCGGATTCACTCCGGGCTCAAGCATGAAATGGACGTTGCATGCCTCCGCGTCGCTTTTGCCCCCTGACTCGTCCCAGCGGTAAAATACCCGGTAGTACTCCAGCTCGGACTCGCCTATGACGCGCGAGTTCATCATCATGCCGGGAGCCGCATGCAAGACCGTTCCCGGCTGCAAATCGTAAGCGGTACCATTTACATGCATGTTCGCTTCGCCGCGAACGGTAAACAGAAACCCGTAGGCCACGGTCTTGAAATCACGCAACACACTTTTCGGCTGGATGACCAGGCGCTGCACACTCGCGATCTCGTAGGAGCTTTTGGCGAATCGTTCTGCTAGTTTGTCCGCATCGATCATGAAAATTGTACCTGCTTTCTATCCATCTCGTTTCCCCTTGGGCCGCTCTCCTTCGTGCGAAGCGACCGACCGTTTCCCGCACACGCCGCCAGGCTATCCGCAGGATGCACCGTTACGCCACAAGGCCGTTTTCATGCTTTATTTTATCATAACAACCTCGGACAAAAATCGCTCTGTTGCAAGCTTCGCCAGGACGCCGCAAGCAACTTCCGTGCTCGCTGATAACTCTGCCCAAATAAATCGCGGGAAGCATATTTATTTCGTCTCTGTTTGCGGGTATGATAATAGAAAAAAAGAAAGAGGCTGTTATATGGATTCAACCTATTCATCCAGATCTACATCCAAAACGAAAATGCTCGTGATTCATGCTCTTTTTATCGCTTTTACCCTTGCAGCCACCATGTTCATCAACATCCGCCTCCCGATCATGGGCAACGGCGGCCTGATCCACCTCGGTAACGTGCCTCTTTTCATTGCCGCTTTCGTGTACGGCAGAAAAACAGGGGCGATTGCAGGTGCCTTCGGGATGGGCCTGTTCGACCTGATCTCCGGCTGGACCGCCTGGGCACCGTTTACGTTTGTCATCGTCGGTGCCATGGGCTATGTCGCCGGCCTGATCGCGGAAAAAATGCCTGGCAAACGCGTCCTAGCCTACTCTGTAGCGATCGCTGTCGCCCTGATGATTAAAATCGTCGGCTACTACTTCGTGGAAGTGATCCTGTACGGCAACTGGATTCAGCCATTTGGCTCGATTCCGGGGAACTTCCTCCAGGTTATCGTGGCCGGAATCATCGTGCTGCCGCTGGTAGGACGCCTGAAAAAAATCGTCGGACAAGGCTAACGCGCAGCTTGCAAAGGAAACGTTGCACGCGACGCCCTCAGGCGAGCCGTAACGAGTAGAAAACTTGGCTACGCCAAGCCATTGGCGCAGCCTTAGTTGCCCTTATACTGGATAAGAAGCTTATCCATTCTTATCTGTACAAAAACCAAAAAACGCTTAGTGACCCAAGCGTTTTTCCAACTTTTTCGGATGGAGCAGTGCTGGAGCGCAAGCTGACCACGATTGGGCCAGCCTAGCTCCCTCCCCTGAGGGGTGATGCCCTGCTCCAGCTACTTTTTCAACACCAGTGAAAATTTATGTGCGGCGCATATAGGCACGGACCGTCAGCGGCGCGAAGATGGCGACAATGACGGCAGCGCTCACGAGCGAAAGCACGAACTCTGTGCCAATCGTGCCGCTATTGGCCAGCTCGCGGACGGCGCTGACCAAATGCGAGATCGGGTTGATGTTGACGAACCACTGGAGCCAATTCGGCATCGTATCGACCGGAACAAATGCGTTGGAGAGAAAGGTGAGCGGAAACAGCACGATCATCGAAATCCCCTGCACGCTTGATGCTGTACGCGCAATGACGCCAAAGAAGGCAAAAATCCAACTGACCGCCCACGAGCAGGCGATGACAAGCAGCCCCGCAATCGCGACGAATCCCACGCCGCCGCCAGGCTGGTAGCCCATGAGATACCCCATGACAAACGTGAGCACTGTCGCAATCGTATAACGCACGGTGTCGGCTAGCAACGCTCCGGCCAACGGCGCGATGCGCGCAATCGGCAATGACTTGAATCGGTCGAACACGCCTTTGTCCATGTCCTCGCGAAGCTGGACCCCCGTGACGATTGAAGTGGCAATGACGGTCTGCACCAAAATACCGGGAATAATGATCGGCAAGTAGTTCTGGACGTTTCCTGAAATCGCACCGCCAAAAATATACGTAAACATCAGCGTAAAAAGAATAGGCTGCAGCGTCACGTCAAACAGTTGCTCCGGCGTGCGCCGAATTTTCAACAGCCCGCGATAGGCCATCGTCAGCGAGTGGCGCAACGATTGACCAAAACTTGCCCGTTTTCTTAACGGACGCTCCATGTCCTTCCCCCAGGATGCGCTAGTCATACTCTGGCTCCCTCCATTCTGTTCGACTGCACGGAAGCTTGCGGCGCGTTTTCGCTCGCCCCGTTCCCCGTGATCGTCAAAAATACTTCGTCCAAGGTCGGCTTCTGCACACTAATCTCGGCAAGCGGAATGCCGCGCGTCCGCAGCGCAATAAGCAAATCCGTCACTTGATCGGCGTCCGCCATTGGCGCCGTAACCTTGCCCGCTTCTGCCGTTACGCTGGAACGAACTTTGAGCACCTGCTCCACCATTTCCCGGGCATCTGCAATATCCCGCACATGCTGGACGCGCAGGTGCAGCGCCGAAGTCCCGACCGATGCTTTCAGCTCATCCACCGTCCCTTCTGCCACGACCCGCCCGCGGTCAATCACCGCGATCCGGTCGGCGAGCTGGTCTGCTTCATCCAAATATTGCGTAGTGAGCAACACGGTCGATCCTGTATCAACCAGCCGCCGAATCGTATCCCACATCTGCGACCGCGTGCGCGGGTCAAGCCCTGTCGTCGGTTCGTCGAGAAAAATGAGCGGAGGCTGGGCAATCAAACTCGCAGCCAAATCCAGCCTGCGGCGCATCCCGCCAGAAAAATGCTTCAGCGGACGCTTCGCCGCTTCCGTCAGCCCAAACTCCTCCAGCAGCTCCGCAGCCTTGCGCCGTGCCTCGGCACGCCCCAGCCCAAGCAGCCGGGAGAAAATAATCAGGTTCTCCGTGGCGCTAAGCGACTCATCCACCGAGGCGTACTGCCCCGTCACGCCAATCAACTGCCGGACGATATGCGATTCTTTTGCCACATCATACCCAAAAATTCGCGCCTCCCCGGCATCCGGCCTAAGCAAAGTCGCCAACATGCGAATCGTCGTCGTCTTGCCCGCCCCATTCGGCCCAAGCACGCCGTAAATCGACCCGGCGCGCACCTTCAAATCCACGCCATCTACAGCGCGATTGTCCCCGAACGTTTTGACAAGCCCCCGCGCTTCGACTGCCCATTCCGTGTTGTGCTGATCGTTCATTTTGGCATCTCCTTCTCCTCTTGTTTATGTGTTGTGATAGGTACACAATAACGTGCGGATGTAAACTGAATGTAAATTGGTCGGTAAGTTTATATTGTAGGAGGTTAAAGGGGCTTGTTACACCTGCATGGGGAGGAGGTCGGGGTCGGGATGGATATTTCCGGAAATAAAAAAACGGCTTACGGGCCGTTTTGGTTGGCTGCTTATGGTGGAGGGGGCATTGTGGGGCGGAGTGACTACTCCTTTCTTAACGGGCAGGCTGTAGGTTAATCCCAAGCTTCTTTCCCTTGTACGGCATGTTTCATTAGATGAAAGCTCGGAAAAGCGTATCTATTTGTTCCTTGCTGGCAAACGACTCATCCAGCGATAAAAAAGCTAGTAGCCCGATAGCTTTTTTCGCTTTCGCTGCCGCAAACATTTTGTGATGACCATCCAATAAAAAATGGCTATAAATCCATACCTCTTCCTTTTTGTCATGTAACGGGCGTTTTATATCCAGGAAAGAATTGCCCAAGGCTGTTGGTGTTTCGTTTGAATCGATTCTTTTCATGTAGTCAATTATCTATATCAATAAATATAGCGCTCGTGGTCCAGAACAAACATTAATGCCTACTGAAGTGATGGAATTAAAAGGAAACCAGTTTGAAGTAACCCAAAGTTTAACCAGTTCTAAATCTTAAATGATCCTTTGCTCGTTCTTGTGGTGTTCCCCACTCCTCAATTGTCGCAGATTCATTCGCCGTGAATTTTTGTGCGCTGACGCTTCTTCATTCCCCCTGGGTACAAACGTAATGTTTTGTATTACAAGGGACTTACACAATTGAATTGGGCTTACTCCCTGAGGTAATGCTAGGCAATCGCCCATTCGTAATAATGGGCAACAGCATAGGTATAGATTGTGTTCAGGTAACGAATTGAACTCCTTGCTGTATCAATCCTTGCACGGGATTTTTAATTACTACCTCAGGAGGTACCACATGGCAGATGAGTTTGTGGAGCGGTCATTAGAAGAAATTCGCTTTTGGTCTCGCATAATGAAGGAACATTCCCTCTTTTTGAAATTGGGTTTCAATTGTGATGACACCAAGTTAATTAGCGATGCAGACCGCTTTTACGGGATCTTTGAAGATATTGAAAACCGCGCTCACTCCTTTTCCCGGGATGTAGATCCGCAAAGAATCTACGATTTTAACCAAATCGTGCACAATGCCGTTTCTCATATTTGGACTTTTAAACGACACGTTCTCGGGTTAATCATTCGTTGCAAGATCGGCGGAAACAATTTCCCTTTGTTGGTTGACCATGTTAGTAGAGAAGCTGCCTATTTCAAAAATCGTTTAGAACAACTGAATACCGGAAACCTTGATCCACTGCCTGATGCTGTTATTAATGAGAATGTCTTTTTCCTGAGAATCATGGCCGATCATGCAAAATTTATAAACCACCTGCTTGATCCATCCGAAAGAAAGTTGGTGGAACAAGCGAGAGATTTCAGTCATGACTTCGACCAACTTTTATTTCAGGCACAAGATCTTGACTCCATGCGCCCCCAATCCCAAACTCGGCCTCTTCTCGATCAGTTCGTTGACCAAAACCGTGTTTCAGTCCGGCAATTACGCGACTTTAAGAAAACGGCGTATGAACTTATTGAAGCTTGTCGCATCAAAAGTATTATCCCTCCATTGCTTGCCGATCACGTCTTTCGGGAAGCCTCTCACTTCCTTGAAATACTCGATGCCTTTGATGTTGCTTTATCGCATTCAAAGTAGCTCATGGTATCTCCCCTTTTGGGGAATTTGTAATTCTTTTGATATACAATCGTGTGGTTTGTGCCCGGGAGCTGCAGCCCGGGCCTCCATCTTTACGCCACTGCTTGCTGCGCCGCCTCCGCCAGAAGTGAGTCGATGCCGCCCCCGCCTTTCGGGATTTACCTGAGGAACCAAAGCTTTGAGCGGACGACTTACGTAGGACGAGCGGTACACTTCTGCCCCTCCCCTGTTTTACATAATGGAGCGTAAGTTAAGCCTTGCGCTTTGCTTGGCTTTTCTTTTTACGATACAGCAATTGGCGCTGACGCCTTCGATCACCGGAGCGGCCGTCTTACAAGTAAACGTATGACAGTCTGGATGGTCGTAAAAACTTTTGTTGTTATGACAAATGACCTCCCGACCGAATGAAGCAACTGTTCATCTGTCAGATGATCTGGTTGGCAGCTTTGATTGCCCAAATATTGACGAAACCCAGCTATTGCCTTCACTCGCTCCTCGCTCATCTTGTCACCTCATCATCATTTACCTTTCCTCGATGAAATGAACAAACGGACAGCAGTGGCTTTTAGCGGGGTGAAAAAGGGAGTAAAATAATCCGTCCCCAACAGCCCAGCATAGGGCCCAATGCTCTACAACTCCTGAAAATGACGAAAACCCCTGGTTTCCCAAGGGTTTCAACGACCTTATGTTTGGTGGAGCATAGCGGGATCGAACCGCTGACCTCTACTCTGCCAGTGTGGGGATAGGGTTTTGTACGTTAAGGAAGAAGCGGAGGAAAGCCTTGTGGGACAAGGCTTTCATAAAATCCATTTCATTTCCGTTCGAGGCTTTTGAGAGTCTGAAAAACAAAAAAGTGTGACCAAAAATGTGACCAATTTGTTAGATTAAGCTTTCGTTAAATCAGGATTGAAAGTTGCTTCTTTAATTCACCAAATTCCTTTCTGCTTTAAATAGCTCATACTTTTTCCTTTTAATTGAGTCAAAACTACTTAAAACAAAATTATTTAAAACTGTCTTATTCCCTGATCTAGCATTTAGATACCGTAAAGCAACTTGGAAGTCTTGAGATGTATTTTGATTTCGAAAAAAATGCATAAATCCATACTGCAAAACACAAGTGCCTTTTACTCCATTACAGTTAAATTTATATGCCACTTCAATACTCCGAAGAAGTAAGTTATCCTTATCCTGGTCACTTGTTAGTAAAGAATTTCTTTCCAACGCAGTTCCATTAATAATGACTTTTTTTACATTTTGCTGAATGATACTGTTAGGATTTTGTGGAGGATTATCAGGGTCTGGACCGATTTCAACATCTCTTATTTCAATAAATTCTAATGAGCCATCTTCGCTATCTTCTGCTAATTGTAACATGAAATTAAATCGCTCTCGATTGTTGAAGTCATAAGCACTAATTGTTACTAATTTATCTTCGGATTCACCTTTTGATTTCATAAATGCAACGAATTCTTTAATTATTTTTTTATTTATATCATCTGTTTCTTTGGACGTATACTCATTACAAATTTGAATTTCTCTACTGGTTTCATCTTTAGTGATAATTATTTTGGCCGAATGGGTACTTTGTGGTCTAACCCAGTCTCTAGTTAAGTCTTCACGTATAATATTGTAATCTAAAATTAGCTGATTACTAGAAGCATATTGAAAAACCATAGGTGAATTAAGGTGTACGTCTTCATTTAATTTTTCAATTTCTTCTAAGTTAATTTCAAAATCACTGATAACTGAAACTAAAGTTTTATTACTGTTGCTCTTTAGTGTACTATTTCTATGTTTTGGATGGCTTTCTTTAGTTTCTTGTTTTTCTTGTAACATTTCAAATTCTTTTGGACTTAGTACCATAGTAACAATAAGTGGTACGGTATTTTTTTTATCTGAATTTCCGACAAAAACCCCTCTCGACTTAAGTACATTATTTAAATCCGCATCACTTAAACAAGAATCATTGAGTAGAGGTCTCAGCATTGAACCAAAAGGAAGCATAGATGCCACGCTTACTCGCGGTAAACATGCAATATTATCCTCTCTCTTCATTGAAGATCCCTCCTATATTTCTAAAATCTAGAAGTCCATACTTCTCAACAATCACAGCTTGAGCAAAATCGCCATCCCTAACTTTTGATATACTGACCTTGATCTCATCCTCATTTTTGTAATTATTGTAATCTGGAAACGCAATAACTATTTTTGAAGCCCAGTTTACTGTAATTAGGCGTGCTAATTGAAGTAACCTTTCAAAGTAATCTATAGAGAAATTGTCTTCAGAAACAATTATTAGACATCTGCCAGTCGGTTCAATTATTTTAAAAAGTTGTACAGGAGAGTTAATATATTGTACGGGAAGAGTACGTCCTTGATGTGTTCGATCTGTAGTGTCCATATTAAATCCGGTGTCCGGATAGTAGAAGAAAAAGTTATCATTTTTGCTTTGAACATATTTAATACTGCTATATAAAAAATTTGCCTTTTTGTTATCTACTAGATAAACTGTCTTATAGTTCACATTGTCACTATTTCTAAAACTTTGCAGTTCACTAATTACGCCTTTATTTTCTTGACCGATAGCACTGTCAAACCACATAATAACATTCGAGATTTCAATTTTCTTAGTTCCTTTAATTCTTTGACGATATAATTCATGTGCGGGATAGCATTCTGTTGCTTCAGCTATATCTTTTAGAAAAGATTTAAATTTTGTTGTGATCCCTTTTGAAGTTTTTGGGTAGCCATCACGATGTTTAACAGATATTATCACATTACTTTCAAGTCTACTCACTAATGGACATTCATATTTCACAATAAAATCTACGCCATGAATTTGACGAGGATTTCCATTTTCCCCATAATGAATTTCATTATGTACACACGGTATATTTTTTCCAGAAAGTGAATTATTCCAACCAATTAACTTTAAAAGTTCAGCTGCTATTCTTTCACCATATTCTCCTGAATGTTTGGCTTTTTCTCCAGACATGTCTTTCCTCCAAGTCTATTCTTCTCTGTTAAAATAAATTTTATAAAAGTACATCTTTTTTGTATCATCGTAACCTTTTTCTAAATGTGTCATATCACTGCCTGATGAAACATTAATTTTTATTTCAATATTTGTATCGAGTTTAATAAAGTTTTTTAAGCTTCTTTTGATGTTCTTCATAGCTGACTTATCTATTGAAAAATTCCCAATATCACGACATTCCTTTTTTTCTGCAAAATCACTAATAAACTCTTTTAATTCCTCAGAACGGTTTAATTTCTCAGCGACGTTATAAGTAAATTCATCCAACTCTATATTAGGGTTTGACTTAATGTACTCCACAACATTATTTAACAATGCAATTTTATCAGGCTTCCCTTCTATAAAATCCTTTTTTGTAAATTCCTTACATGCATCAATCAAAATCTTTGTCTTGTGATAATTATTGTTGTTTTTTTCGATTCCAAGAAAATCTTCCACCCAGTACTTTGCATCAATATGTGATGCAGTATCTATGAGTATTACGTTGTAACCTTTTTCAAATAGATTATTAAAAACAATGCAACCTTTATCAAGCTTATTTGTATCTACGCCTTGTTCCCAGTCAACAGAAAATCTGTTCTCTGTATTTTTGATTCGTAAGTAAGCATCCTTGGTTTCCGATTTAAAAATTCCGATAGCATCATAGATAACCCCATCTAAAGCAGCACCCTTGAGATAGGCAATATATAACTCGCCCTTTTTTATATTTGGATGCGTTGAGACTTCGTATAAATGTTTTGCGATGTTTTGTGAACAAGCTTCAAATGAGTCCAGGTTTTCAAAAATTGATTTCACGTACTGGTAAACTTGGTTAAACTTTAGATTATTTATATGCCCAAAATGATAAACTCCATTATCTTTAAAATGTTGAAAAAAAAATTTACCTAGTAGTGAAGCTAATGACTTATCTTGGACATCTACACACTGTTCTGACAGAACTACTGATTCTTCTTTTAACTTGTTACCAATACCATGTACCATTAGTCTGTCAATATTTACACCCGTGAAATCTACCGTCATAAAATCATGCCTTTCTGTTGACCAAATACTTATTTTTTGTTATATCCATACGAAATATTCTATCTAGAATATTTCATTATCATCATGGTATTTTAGAATGTTAATCTCTACCACTATCAAGTTCCTATTTCGACAATTCACGTGATTTCCCTTCTTTACTTTACATAGATTTACAAAAAATATCGTCTGAGAATACCGCAAACATAACGAGAACAAATCTATATTATATCCCTGATACCTATGCATGATAGTTAGTCCTCGTGAGAAACTAATCATTTGCTAATGCCGAACACAATCACAAGTGTTCGGCATTTCTTTTTCTATTAACTAAAAAATAGGAGGATATGTAATGAACGAATACCGCAAAGAGGAATTAAAAAGACTGCTTTCCGAGTCTTTAAGAGAAAGACCGGACAGTTACGTCATTCGTGAGCTATTTGAGCAATTCCCAACTATAACAGAGTTAATGGACGTTTCGGAGCAACAACTGCTGACCATTAAAGGTATCGGCCCAAGCAAAACGCGGCAAATCATAGCAATGCTAAACCTAGCAAAAGCTCTTACTATCCCTGTGCACAATCAAGTCTCCATTCGAACTCCCAAAGATGTTTTTGATTTACTTGAGCCTGAATTGAGGTATCAAACTAAAGAACATTTTATTTGCTTATTATTAAACACGAAGAATCGGGTCATTTGTAAAGAAACGGTTTCGATTGGCTCCCTCAATGCCGCAATCGTTCATCCAAGAGAAGTTTTTCGTGCTGCAATCAAACGTTGTAGCGCTTCTATTATATGTGCACACAATCATCCCAGTGGAGATTCGACCCCATCTATGGAGGACTTGATTTTGACAAAACGTCTTCGGGAAGCTGGCGAAATCATTGGCATAGAAGTGCTGGATCACGTCATCATTGGTGGCAGCCGGTTCTATAGTCTGAAAGAAAACGGGCATATCTAATCCCATTGCCTCAACGCCTTTATCCGGTTAATAAGTACACTCCGCATCAATTCGAGACTATAGACACTGGCATCCTCACTATATCCTATTGAGAGCGCTTTGAAGAAAGTCTATCGTTTTACTAGGGGTGAGAAGCATGGAAAACATGGAAGCTATTGGGGAAAGTATTCGACTCCATCGGCTGAAGAACGGGATGAGCCAAGAGCAGCTTGCTTTGAATGCAGGCGTAAATACGTCTTATATCGGTCAAATCGAACGTGGAGAAAAGAACCCTACAATTAAGGTACTCGAAAAGATTTCATCCGCTCTTGGAATTTCTCTCCTCGCTCTTTTATCCTCATACGAATCAACGAGAGGAGGGATGAACCAACATTGCCGGGGGCATCAACCGCTGGCTTTTCTAACCCCTGACGACATCAAGCAGTGCCTCCTTGAAGTGCTCATAGATAATACGAACATCGTCGTTACTCATCAGGGAAAAAGTTTGAAAACATATACCACTCATCACTAGCGTTGCATTAATCTTTTCATACCATTCAAAATCATCATAACTTTCAGCGTTCAAGTGTTCTCAGGCATAAAAAAATCCTTTACACTGGAAAGGTCAGGTAGTTCCTGTCCAAATCCAACGCAAAGGATAGACCATGGACAAGAATACCCTATTTTCTTCATTTGGTAAATACATTTCACCCATTAATATTGTGAAATTTCAACAACGGATAGACGAAACGGATCAGGACAAGTACGTGAAAAAGTTAACGACCAAAGCATATCTACTCCTGTTTTTGCATGCTCAACTTCAGCAACGAGAAGGACTCCGAGCCATTGCAGATGATGTTTTATCAAAGAAATTCCAGCGAGAGTTAGGACTGTCGTCGATTAGTCCCGCTCAGCTTAGTCGCAAAAACAATCGAGTAGATCCAGCTTTGCTTGAAGAAATATTTGTTGACCTTGTAGGGCAAATTCAGAGACACTCGGGCAACACGTATTCCCTTCGAAAAGACATGAAAATCATTGATTCTACAACGATTGGGCTGTGTTTGCAGAAGTACAAATGGGCAACTTTCCGTAAAACCAAGGCTGGCATCAAACTTCATCTTCGTCTCGTCTTTGCCGACCAGGGGGATGTGTATCCTGAAAAAATAACCATCACGGGTGCCAAGTCCAATGACCGCACTCAAATGGAATCGTTGATTGATGAGATCGGTATGATGTACGTCTTTGATCGAGGGTATGTGGATTATGAAAAATTTGATGAATACACGGACAAAGGCATCTTTTTCGCTTCTCGTCTAAAAGATAACGCCGAAATCCGTCATCTTTATGAATTCAAAATCCCCTTGGAAAGCTCCGTTTTATCGGATTCCATGATCCTTCTTGGAACGCCTCAAAAGCGGGTAGATAACGTGCTGCGACTCATTGAAACGCTTGATTCGAAGGGAAATCTCATTCGAATCATTACGAATCGGTTCGACCTGGAAGCAGAAGAACTCAGCGACATCTATCGTTGGCGTTGGCAAATTGAGCTGTTTTTCAAGTGGATAAAGCAGCATGTAAAGATCAAGAACTTCTATGGAACGAGTGAAAATGCGGTACGAAACCAAGTATTACTCGCACTCATTGCCTACTGCCTGTTGCTCCTTGTCAAACTGGAACAAAACAGTCAGCACAGCTTGTTGCAGATCAGGAGATGGCTAAAAGTGTTTCTTTGGCAAACGTTCGAACAATGGATAGGTAGAATGAATTACCAGTCCAAACGAACATCCAGAGGGCGACAGAAAAGGAATTAGGTATTGGTTGCTGTTATCACGATTGTAATAAATGTATAAAACTACCAAATGGACAGTGGCTACCTTTTGCTTGGTTGCTGCCGTTTTTGGTTGTGTAGCTGAAAATGTCATTCAGAATACTTCGACAAATTACGAACGCATTTTTTATGCAACGCTAGTGACCACTCATATTGAAAAGGAGAATTTTCACACATGTCCATGCAAGAAATCAGTCAATCAATTGGAAGACCAAGAAAAAAGCCGCTCTTAAAACGTTGGTGGTTCTGGCTTTTGTCAGTATTTGCTTTCTTTTTACTCGTTGGAATTTTATCATCCGGTGGCGAATCTACGGCCTACGAGTTAACTAAAATGACTGAAATGAGTAAACAACAGATTATCGAGAAGTTCGGAAAACCATCTGAAATTGTTCGCGAAGATGCAGACGGCTACATTTTTGGATATGATGCTGGGTTTTTGGTGAGAGGGAACGAAAAAGGTGTACTGGAAATTTCTTTGCAGAAGGACATGATAAAAGCCACTACATCAGATACCTATAAAATCTTTGATGTTACTATCGGTTCGTCCTATGATGAAAATGTAGCCCGACTAGGTAAGCCAGATTTGAGCACAGTCAAAGATGGAAAGAAAAATGCCATGTATTTGACGAAAGAAGACTTCCTTTTACTGTTTTCTACTGATTTCAACACTGAACAAATATCTAGCATCGACTTCGTTGCGTATGATGAAAGTCTGCATTCTCAGAGTCTTGATCTTTCCAAGTTGTTAGGATTAATCGCCTCAGAAGAAGGACTACAGAAATTATTCGAAGTTAAAGACAAAAACACATCCCAGGGTGAAACATTGTACTCCTTAGAAGGCTTTGAACTGGTTGTCGACAATCAAAGTAATAGCGTAAAGCAAATTATCCCTACAAACCGCATTTATAACATTCAAGGGATTCGAATTAACGACAGCTTAGACAAGGCAACTCAACTCCTTGGAAAGCCCCTACATAGAAATGAAGGAGTCAAGAATACAACTCTATATAGTTACAGCTTTGCTGGCAGCCAGAGACCAGCTATTGTAAATCTTACAGTCAACAATACTGACAATAAAATCGTGTATATGGAAATCAAAATCAAGCAATAACATTGCACAATTCCTAATTTCTAAAGGAGGTCTTGCTATGTTTTGGGGAGCGTCTAAGAACATAGCACCGTCATACGGTTCTGTGGTGTACACTGAATTAGGCTTTGGTATTGCTGAACACTCAGGTATTTTCGTTGGTCAGAATTCTATCATTCATTTGAACGGACAAGGGGTAGTCGAATTAGTCTCATTAGAAGAATTCACAAACCATATCACTACGTTTAACCATGAAATCTATGTTCCTTGCTATTCTGATAGAGACTGGTCCATCGGATTCCCTATGGCAGGAGCGCGCGCATATGACAAGCTAGAATCGATTAGAAACTACAATGTGCTATTGGATAATTGCCATCAATTTTGTGCTGGTTGCTTAACGGGTGATTTTGATAATCCCAATAACTTTTTGTGGATGTTGAAGGACTTAGTACGTCAAGAGCACGGGGAAGCGGTTAAGTGGCGTAAATGGGATTGGAAAAAGGCTTCATAGCTCAGAAGTACAGAGGTAGTAAAACAACAGAAGGGGCGAATAGCTCCTTCTGTTGTTTTAAACAGACACAGTAATCACTCCCAATTCCCTGAAGTTCTTAGCTCCGTTTCCCTCTTTAGAGTCTGTCAAGATTTTTGTGTAAACGTGAAAACGATGCTTCATATGTCGGGCTTGACATGGAGCCACTGGCGGGCATGAGTTCTTGCGATTGGGCGATGGAGAAGTTCACACCATCGCAAGGCAAAGTAGCCTATCATGCCCGCCCCTCCATGTAAAGCCCTTCATCGAATCTGTACCCGTTCTGGGAAATGTACAGTCAACTGGAGAAGGATTTGCCCCCAATTTTGGACCCGCCCTGTCCACTTCCGAATGACATCCATCGTCGCCAAATATAGCATTTTGAGTAGCGATTCATCCGTCGGAAAGATACTTTTTCCCTTTGTCACCTTCCGGAGTTGTCGATGGTAGCTTTCGATCATATTCGTTGTATAGATGAGCTTGCGCAACTCAGGGGAGTACTTGAAAAAGGTCGCCAGTTCATCCCAGTTACTCCGCCACGACCGGACAATCAGGGGATACTGTTTTCCCCAGGTCTCCTCAAATTGATCCAATTCCAGGAGAGCCGCCTCTTCCGTTGGGGCCGTATAGATCGGACGCAAGGCCGTAGTAATCTTCTTCAAATCCTTGTACGACACATATTTGATGGAATTGCGGATCTGGTGGATGATACATTTTTGAACCTCCGTTTGCGGATAGCTGGCTGCAATGGCTTCGCTGAAGCCTTTTAAATTGTCTACACAGATAATCAAAATGTCCTGAACGCCACGATTTTTCAGATCCGTCAACACATGTAGCCAGAACTTGGCTGACTCGTTTTCTCCGATCCAGATGCCAAGAACGTCCTTATAGCCTTCCAAATCAATGCCAATGACCATATAGGCGGCTTTGCTGATAATTTGCCCGTCCTGTTTTACCTTAAAATGAATGGCATCCATGAAAACAACGGAATACACGCTTTGCAGCGGGCGATTTTGCCATTCCTTGATAAGAGGTAACAGTTTAGCTGTTACGTTGGAGATAAGGGTCGGGGATACCTCAAGTCCATACAGATTGTGCAAATGATCCTGAATATCCCGTGTGCTCATGCCTTTGGCGTACATAGAGACGATTTGATCTTCAATACCCGTTACATGTCTCTGGTGTTTCTTGACAATCGCAGGTTCAAATTCTCCAAGACGATCACGGGGAATCGTGAGATCCAACTCCCCATACTCAGACGTAACCGTTTTTTTGCTATAGCCGTTCCGACTGTTTTTCGTCTGCTTCTGCTTGCTGTCATGCTTGGCATAGCCCAATTCGGTATCCAATTCGGCCTCCAACATTTCTTGCAGTGTTTCTGCAAAAATGTCCTTCAGGGCTTTTTGAACATCCTCCATGGTTTGCAAGTTGTGTTCTTTGATAAGTTGGCGCAGCTGGTCTTTTGGAATGAGTCCCATGTGTTCTCTCAACCTCACTTTGTTTCATTGTAATGGAATGTGGAATGAGAGTTTACACAAAATATTTTACAGTCCCCCTCTTTATCAGCTGCGGCATTGATCTTGTCGTATAAATTCTCTAGTGACTCTATTCCCCATTCAGGAGGCAACAGCACAGGATTTATACCTAACTTACGTAGCTGATTAATCCGTTTGCTAAATTTGTCTGCAGCTTTGTCAGCGTTTTGCCCTTCAAAGAAGAACTCCTTTGCAGCATGAATACTTCCGCATTTATCAAGAAGCTGTAGCAGTCGCTCAAGCGCCATACGCTTTGTCTGATTCGGGGTTTTTTGACGTACAATGGAGAGTGCTTTGTTCAAGGAATAATAGTCACCCTTGCCTACAATTAAGTTATAAAATTTCATAACTTCTTGCTTTAGATATGTCTGATTCAGCGTTTCCATCACTGATTTCATATTGTCTCTAACCTGAGTCTCAAAACGTAGAATTCCCTTTGTCTCAGTGTAGTCCAAATATTGCTTGTTCGATTTTTTGGCTTTATCCTGCAAAGTCGCGTACCGATTATACCAGTTAACGGTTTTGTTAGCAGACATTAAATAAACATTTGTCACTGAGTCCCAATACTTTCGTGTCTGTTT
Organism: Brevibacillus sp. NSP2.1; assembly: GCF_000470975.2. Classification (NCBI taxonomy): domain Bacteria; kingdom Bacillati; phylum Bacillota; class Bacilli; order Caryophanales; family Paenibacillaceae; genus Brevibacillus; species Brevibacillus sp. NSP2.1. Next base: position 4,273,556 of record NZ_CP048274.1, read on the forward strand.
TTCTCTCCAAAAATACTCGGGGATATATCCTTTTTTGAAAAGAACGATATATTTCGGGATCAGCTGCTCGTCTACTACCAGATCAACTGCAGCCTCAACTCTCTTGGCAGTCCAAGCAAAAAAATCAGGTACTGGTAGTGATAGAAGATCAAGCAACAAATAATTAAATAGAATGCTTATCTGTTTAAATTGCTGAATGGTTGTCAGTTTATAATACCCTTGCTGGTTTATCAGCAACTGCGGGCGAAAGCGTATCTCCATCGTAATGCCCCAACACCCCTTCCGTAATCGGATTTCTTGAAAGCCCCATTTCGCCAACCCATTCGTCACGAGAGCAGTTTTATCATATCGATCTTTGCGCAGCTTATGTGAATGGAAGTTCTTATCCAAGAATTGACCCAATCTTTCTCTGCACGTTTTATACTCAGTGACAGATAATTGACAGGTAATGTACATCATGTCAATCACGCCCCACACCTCGCTATAGCCCCCAAGTACCGCTATTAGCAGGCAACGTCAGGCTATGCTAGCGGAGGGGGAGTATTATCTAAGTCGAGGTACTGTTACTTGGCAAATAAAAAACTACACGGAATGACAATTAAGCGCTGACCGTGCAGTTTTCTAGTATGAGACTCGAATTTTGTTTGTAGATAGTACTTCAATCAAGCCATGGAACTAACAAGGCCCAGTAGATTTTGACATCTTTTCGCTTTATCTATACGCCTGTGAATGCTAATCAAAAAGTTGACCATTTTTGGAGCAAACGCTCATCTTCGAGTTGACCACCTACGATGCTTTTTTTCACACAAAGTAGCATTTTATTTCCTGCACCAAGGATCGTCAAGGATAAAGGGTAAACCCCTTGCTACGCAAGCCCTTGACGATCCTTGGCTCAGTAAAAACATTTGCAATTAGGTGTGAAAATGATGACGTGTGCTCAAACTGTCAGGTGGGTAACTTTATGATGAGCAAAGTGGTCAACATTTTGGTGAGCGTTCACATACGCCTCCTGATAGTGAACTGTTCAATTATTTAAAGAGTTAAGGTATTCTTCTGCCCTTCGCCTGTCCATTTTGAAAACTGAACACGGCTTGCGCGTCCCGATAGCTCTATTCCCTGTGTAATCGTATTTTTCAGTAGTCCCAATTTTAATAGTACTATTTTGTGGGTCATCATTCTTGGGCAAGATAACGGAAATTTCATTGGAGCGTAACTTTTCGTAAATCCTGGTCTTATATTTAGTAATGGTCGATCTTCGCTCATCTTCATCCAGTTCTTCAAACTTGCTGCAGATTGATAACAGTATCGTTTGAAAAACTGAATTCTTAATCCAAATAATATTTTCGTCCTTTTTATCTGTCCATGCAAATATATCAGGATTGTTGTTTTTATCTTGAAAACGTGGCATTGGCGTTGGCAACACTTCAAACAGTTTTTTAAGAAAAACAATATGTTCATCTTTTATTGGCTGTTCGTTATTCTCGGTTGTCATTTTACTATCGATCATATTAGATGTATCTTCAATCGTACACTCTTGTTGGAAAAGCTGCATGGCTTCGTTCATGTATGCCTGTACTTTTTCTTCACCTATTTTGTCACTAAACACGGGCAAATCATTCTTTACTAGGTTAAGTAAAAGATCAAGGCCAATAAGCAAGCATGAATAAATGTGTAATTTATCTTCTTCTTGCTGAATATCGTCCCTCTCAAGAAGCTTTCGAAAGTACTTGTACCGTTTGCGTAGATGCTTCTCGACTTTCTTTTTATTAGAAGTGTCTTCGAGTTGAAACACTCTTCGGAAGAATTCAGTTGCATGTAAGATAGAGGATGCTAGTAGATCGGGGGTTTGCCGCAAATGCTCTAAATGTCTGGAATTAATGTCTAAGTCACTTATGTCAAGATTTAATACAAACTCTTTATCTAGCTTCTTTTCATTTAGGATTAACAACATGTTATCCGCATCGAAGTCTCGCATCCCTTGAATTGACTTATCGATAAGTTTCTGTCGGGAACCTGCGTTAAGTATCAGAATTCCATCCCTAATTTTAGAAAATTTCTCCTCGAGCATCTTCTTATCTATGTCTGAGTTTATATGATATAGCGAATTCAGGCTGAAAATATTCATTTTTCTGTCATACAAGTTACAAAAAAAGTTAGCAAAACCTTGCCGATCAAGTTGCTTGTTACTTCCACAAATACAGACGATAAACTTTGGAAATTTATCTGGACTGTAGTTCATCAAGCTTGTAATCAGTGATAGAAAGGTGTAGGACAGAAGAGGTAATGTTATTTTCTTGTCAGCAATATCCAGCATACTCCAAGTTTGCTGGAAGGCTTCTTGTTTTGTCAAATGTGTAGATGGATTCATCCTATACTTCGATTTTAATGACTTACTGTATAACAAGTCATCTTCATCACACGCGGAAACCGGAACATAGAACCAGTTTCGGCCTCCTTCTACCCATCCGCTCTGAGTTGTATATACGATACACGGCTTCGTCTTTAATTGATCCACTATCTTGTTACAAACAGACATGTATGAGGAATACATATTTTCAAAGTTATCACTAATGAGTTTCTTATCAAAAAATTCTTGTGCTTTAGACCAGCTACTAATGCTTTGATATTGCTTACTCGTAATATCAAATACGCGGCATTTGATTCCACGCCTCCCCTCTTTAACAAAGCATATTCTAACTCCTATTTCATGCTTTTTAGAACCGTCAAATAAATAGAGCTTATGGCTTGGAAAGAAAAAGTATTTGTTAAGAAGAGGATTAGAGTTTGGATCAAGATCATAATATACCTCTTCATTGATAACCGTAAAATCATCATATACAAAGATATCAACGTTGTTATCCTTGAAGGCTTGATTAAAATACTCTCTTATCTTCTCAATATCTTGAATTTGATAAGAGTCTCTGTTTAAGCGATAAGAGTCCTTGAACAACTTTTTTCCTTTGAACATTTGGCATTCTCCGTCTGTAATCATTTGGACTAGTGGGTAACAAGGTAGCAGGGTAGTTGGGTAGAAACCTCAACATTGTAGGCTCTTCTATAGGACTGCAATTTGATAATTCTATGCAAGTCGTTAGAGTGAAAAATTTGCTGACAACACCATTTCAGCATTGTTAAGGTTTAAATAAAAAATGAACTGGCTCGTCTAGCAGCACTATTTTACCATATCCCTCTGGATGATTTCATGACAATTGATCTTCGTTATAGCCTGTATTTCACTGTTGTTCGAAACCACATTCAACTTCATCCGAATTCAACCAACGAAATTCAATTTAATCTAACTTGCATTGAACAATATCGTAACCGACCTCTACAAAACTGGAAGCATCTATTTCCAAACCGAAGGATAGATCAGAAAGAAAGGATGAGACTATGTTTGCTCAATACGATGACATCATGTCAGTGGAGGATGTTATGGAAGCCCTCAATATAGGGCGATCAAAAGTATACGAGCTACTGCGGAGCGGACAAATAAAATCAATTAAGATGAAGGGCTATCGGATACCCAAGAGAGCAGTAATAGATTTTATTCTCAAACGAACTGAAATGAATCTGGAGTGCTATAGGGATTTAGCTGATTAAGAAACTCTTAAAATAAGCTGCGATGCTAATGTCGCAGCTTATTTTGGTCGGACTGTGTGTCTCGTAAAAAATTATTAACTAAATAACAACTTTTTAATCGGCAGGGGCAATTTGCTCCTGCTTATTTTTGTTTACTGAATGACAATCCAAATGGAGGTTATATGCAAATGAAAGTTAAAAAGGATGAGAAAACAGGTACATACTGGTTTGTCGTCAGCGCTGGAAAAGATGAATTTGGTAAAAGACGACAAATCAAGCGCCGGGGATTTCGTACCGAAAAAGAAGCTATGAGAGAAATGCGAAAAATTCTACAACAAGTAGATGAGAATACCTATATCAAAAATACCAAACTGGGATACAGTGAATTTTTAGTAGGTGAGTGGCTGGATAGCAAAGCTTTAAAGCTAAAGCCAGTTACACTTGCTACCTATAGACACAACGTCCAGAAACACATCGCCGCTTATTTTCATAAGGTAGAACTGGGAAAAATCACACCACAGATGATCGAAAAATTCTACGCTTACTTGGCAAAAGAAAAAGGATTATCTGAGACCACTATTTTAGATATTCATAAGATAGTAAAGAATTCTTTGAAGATGGCCGTTAAGCGAAAGTATATTTCTTACAGTCCAGCAGCAGATGTAGAGAGTCCCAAGGTCCCTCGAAAGGAAATGCTTGTCTGGAATTTAGAAGAAACTACCCGTTTCCTCAAAGAGACTGAGGGTAGCAATTTATTCGTGGCCTATCTTCTCGCCCTGACAACAGGAATGAGGCAAGGAGAAATACTCGGCCTCAGATGGAAGGATATAGATTTAGTGAATGGAACCCTTCAAGTTCGTCAAACATTGAGCCATGACGGAAAGCATTTCTCCAAAGAAACCAAAACAAAATCAAGCACTCGAACCATTACACTTACCGAAAAAACAATCGCGGAACTCAAGGCCCACAAGAAGAGGGTAGCAAAAGAAAAGCTTGTTGCCGGATCAAGCTACCAAGATTACGACCTTGTTGTTTGCACTAAGACGGGAACCCCTATCAATCCACGAAATTTGCTCCGCGACTTTTATAAACTAATGAAAAAAGCAAAGGTGCCTAAGATAAAATTCCACGGGCTACGTCATACTGTTGCCACATTGTTACTCACACAAGGAGTAAATCCAAAAGTCGTAAAAGAAATCCTTGGGCATAGTGATATAAGAGTCACGCTTGATACGTATACCCACGTTTTGCCAACCGTTCATAAAGAGACCGCTAAACAATTTGGCAATATGTTGTTTGGATAATGACATGAAAACTCGCTCAGTCACCTGCTAATGGACTGAGCGAGTTTTTTTAGATCGAGAATTATCTATTTCTGATTGGTCGATAGTTACCCTTATAAAGAGCAAAAAACCTCTGAAAATTACCCAGTGTGACCAACTGTGTGACCACAGCCCGACACAAAAGAGTCCATTTCTTATCAGAAAAACAAAAAAACGCTCGGAAATCCAAGCGTCTCAAGGCTTTTTTATGGTGGAGCATAGCGGGATCGAACCGCTGACCTCTACACTGCCAGTGTAGCGCTCTCCCAGCTGAGCTAATGCCCCATTATGTATGCTGTAGCGGGTTACCGCCTCAGTGATCTCAGTATAGCACACCTCTCTATTACAGTGCAAGCGAAAAAAACGGAAAAAGTCAGGCTCGTCATGAAAAAAATATCCCGAATAGCTCACTCCCATTTCAATCACTCCCACCCACTCAATACTCACAGTGGACAGGTTACACTTAGCTAGACAGGAAAATTAAGGTCAAGTAGACTACTACTAACATATCAGAGGAGAATCTACTATGACGAAAAAAGAAAGAAGGACATTTACGTCTGAATTTAAAGAACAGATGGTTCAGCTTTATAAGAATGGAAAGCCAAGAAAGGATATCATTCGTGAATATGAATTAACACCGTCTGCGCTTGACAAATGGGTCAAACAGAGTCAAACATCTGGTTCTTTCAAAGAGAAGGATAACCTTACCCCCGAACAACAGGAACTTATCAAATTGCGGAAAGAAAATAAACAATTGCAAATGGAGAACGATATTTTAAAGCAAGCTGCGCTGATACTAGGACGAAAGTAAATGTGATTCGGAACAACCAGCACAAATACTCGATATCAGCAATGTGCAGAGTCCTACAATTACCAAGAAGTACATACTACTACGAGGCACAGGAAAAACACTCCGAAGATGAACTGGTCGAAACGATTACGGGAATCTTCCGCATCAGCCGCCATAACTACGGCACGCGTAAAATTAAGACGGAGTTAAAAAAGAAGGGCTTGATCGTATCCCGGCGGAGAATTGGCAGAATCATGAAAGAAAACGGACTTGTGTCATCGTATACCGTGGCTCAGTTCAAGCTTCACGTAGCGTCTTGCAATGAATCAAACGTGACAAACGAGCTTGATCGACAATTTGATCAGAGAGAACAACTGGCAGTTGTAGTGAGTGATCTGACATACGTGAGAGTCGCGCAAAAATGGCAATACGTATGTCTATTAGTCGATCTCTTTAACCGAGAAATTATTGGGTATAGTGCGGGACCACGCAAAGATGCAAAGCTGGTTTACCAGGCGATTGCATCCATTCAAACCGATTTAAACAGGATTCAAATGTTTCATACCGATCGTGGAAATGAGTTTAAAAATAAGCTCATAGATGAAGCACTGACAGCTTTCCGTATCAAGCGTTCCCTTAGTATGAAAGGCTGTCCGTATGATAATGCAGTAGCCGAAGCAACATTCAAAATCTTTAAAACTGAGTTTGTTAAAGGTCGGCATTTTGAAAGTTTAGAAAAACTAGTGCTGGAGTTATCCGACTACGTGCATTGGTACAATCATATCAGAATCCATGGCTCACTCGGTTATCTAACTCCTGTCGAGTACAAACTTGAACACCTTAAAAAAGTTGTCTAGTTTAGTGTTGACAATCCAAAGTTCAAACTCCGAAAACAAAACCAAACCCAAAAACGCCCCTGTCTATCATCCTTCCTATGTACTCCACCGCCACCCAACACCTCCATCTGCCAGCTTCCCTTCCAGCACTTCCTCTATGAAATAAGGGCTGTCTGAAATAAGAGCTGACTGAAATAAGGGCTGCCGAAGCCAACAGCCCATCACCGCCCCTTCGCCTCCTAAGCCTTCTTCTCCTAAACCTCTCCCTCCATAAACCGGACCAAATCCACCTCCGGCTGCGCCAAAAACTCCGCAAAGCTGCCCAGATCGGCATACTCCCCATGCTCTTCGTCGTAGCAACCAATCATGCCTTTCTTCTTCGGATTCCACACCAGATGCAGATGCGAATAGTTCTCGATATCCGCAGACAGACGCAGCAGCTTTTGCCGCCCGACTTTCAGTTCGATCGTATCCGCCAACGAAAAGAAATCAATATACCCCATCCCGTACTCGTTTTCCGCAAGCTCCACACGCAGATTGTCACCAGTGAGAAAACGAACCAGCTCGGCAGACAGCTTGTACGTTTGCAGCTCATACTTCCTGTTCTCCACATCATGAAACTTTGCAGGCTCCAACGATTTCAAATAGGCGGCCAGTTCCTCGTGCTTGCTGCTGACAGCGATGGTGTAGGGGCGCTCGCCGCCTTTTTCCGCCAGGGTGACGTCGGCGCCGCGTTCGACCAGATGCTTGGCCATGGCGAGATTGCCCATGCGCGTTGCGACGGTTAGTGGAGTCGCCCGATACGGATAGACCATGTCCGGCTGGTTGTAGTTGATGTCGACTCCGTGATCGAGCAAGTAATCGACGGTTTTCCGGTCGTGGTCGGATACGGCCATGCGCAACACGTCGCCTCCATGCAGCCTGATATCGAGTCCCAGTTCGTGGATGAGCGGAATATTCTTTTTGTTGCCGTAGTACGCTTGGGCATACGCGCCGGAGCCGACCCGGTTTTTCATGTCCAGCCGCGCGCCTTGGGCGGCGAGGTAGCGGACGATGTCTTCCTTGCAATAGCGGACAGCGATGAGAAAAGCAGGTTCGTCCTTCGCATTCAGGTTGACGCCGTGCTCAACCAGGAGCTTGACCACCTCCAGCTTCTCCGCTACTAGCGCCAGCTCCAACGGGCTTACGGTCGTATATTGGCTCAGGACGATCTTTTCTTCTACATCCCAGCCTGCCGCAATCGCCGCCTGCAAAGCCGCGACGTTTCCCTCGTAAATGCGTGCTGCGATTTCCGGCAGCACCTCAAAACTCCCGATATCTTTCAGTTTGACCATCTGCCCTGACTCCTCCCCCGCCTCAAAACCTGCCTAATTTATAGTCAAAATCTATGTAGATGCAAAAGCTACGTAAAGTATAGACAAGCTGTTGGAAAAAAACAACAATCCGAAAGTCCGGTCCAGCCAAGCGCTTACGCAAATCTCCCTTCTCCCGGCTGGCCGTGTTAGCCATGAGACACCCTTTGGAGACGCTACCATTCCATGAAAAAAGAGGCGCCCCTTGATCGAACAATCGACCATGGAGACACCCCTTCTGGAATTAGAATTAGATGAATTTAAATCTGTTCCTGCTCTTACCTACCGCACCGTCACCACAATCGGCGTTTTCTTGCCGCCGTAGCTGACGTAGATCGTCGCTTTGCCCGAGCCTGTCGCCTTGATGACACCGTCTTTCACGTCTGCGACCAGCAGACGCGAAGTAGTCCACAAGGCTGGCTTCGTGACGTTTGCCTCAGAGCCGTCCGTGTAGGTGGCGATGGCGTTGACTTGCTTCGTTTCGCCCTTGTTCATGATGACCTGGACGACGTCTGTTTTCAAATATTTCAGCGTGTCTACATCGACAGGGACGGAGACGCTCTTATCGTTGTATTTGGCTGTAATCGTGGACTTCCCGTAGGCGAGCCCTTTGACCAAGCCTTTGGAGACGTCTGCTACCTTGTAGTTGCTCGTCTTCCAGTCAGCAAGGCTGGTGACGTCCATGGTGCGTCCGTCTGACAAGGTGGCGGTCAGCTTGATTTGGACGCTGCTGCCATTCGATTTCAGGCTGACAAAGCGCTTGTCCGCCTCCAGCTTGGTGACGATTCCCACTTCCACCGGAAGGGTTACAGACTTGCCGCCGTACTTGAAGGTGATCGTGGCGCGGCCATTGGCAAGGCCGCGTACTTTGCCGTTTTCCACGTCGGCTACCTTCAGGTTGGACGAGGTCCATTCCGCGGTTTTGGAGACGTCAACGGTTGCGCCCGAGCTGTCTGTCGCCTTCAATTCAACTGCCGTGGAGTCATTGACGTTCATAATCACCAGGCGCGGGTTGATCGTCAAAGTTTGCGCTTGATCGACCTCTACGGCAACCGTCACGCTCTTGCCTTCAAACGTACCTGTGATCGTTGCTTTTCCGGAAGCAACGGCGGTAATTTTGCCCGCGTTCACTTCGGCTACCGCACCGGAGGAGGTAGTCCATGTCGCCTGGTCATTGATGTTGTCCTTGACTGTGCCGTCCGCGTAGGTGGCGGTCAGCTTGACTTCCTGGCTGTCGCCTTTGCTCAGGACCAGCGACTTTTTGTCCACGGTCAGCGATTGCAGCACGCCGATGGATACCGGAATGTTGATCGAGCGTGTCCCATAAGTCGCCGTGATCGTCGCAGCCCCGGTGGATACACCTGTTACCAGTCCCTGGCGCACAGTGGCTACTGCCGGCGCGCTGGATGTCCAGGTCACTTTTTGGGTCACATCTGTGCTTGTTCCGTCAGGGAAAGCAGCAGTTACTGTTACCTGCTTGACATCTCCGACCTGGATCGCGACTTTGGCCGGGTTGGCGGTCAAGCTTTGCGGCACATCCACGTCCACGACCAGCGTAGCTGTCTTCCCGCCGTATTTGGCGGTCAAGGTCGCCGTCCCTGCTTTGTAGGCGGAAATGGTTTTCCCGCTGGCAAACACGATATCCGGGTGATCCGAGGACCATTCGAGCTTGTCGGTAATGTTCTCGCTCTGTCCGTCGGCAAAAAAGGCTTTCACAATGACGTTGTTGCCATTTGGCGCACTTCCGATTTCCACGGTTTTGCCGCTTGCCATCGTCAGGTAGGACGGGATGATGTCCAGCGAGCGCGGCACTTCTACATCCACCAAGATTTGTACCGTTTTGTTGCTGTATTTGGCGGTGATGATGGCTTCGCCTGAAGCGACAGCATAAATTTTTCCGTTGCTGTAGTACGCAACATCTTCACGGTCCGAAGACCACTCTGCCTTGTCATTGACGTCTACAGGCGTAGACGAGTTGGCATAGGTGGCTTCCAGCTTCACCGGCTTGTTTTCTCCCACCTTCAAAAATACGTTCTGGGGAGTCGCCACCAGCCGTTGCGTATTGTCGACGTCAACCTTGATCGTTGCGGTCTTGGTGCCGTATTTGGCTGTGATGGTAGCCGAGCCCGGACCGTATGCCGTGATCGTCCCTTTCAGCGCGTCGGCTACTGCCGGGTTGTCCGAAGACCATTCGGCTTTCGCTGCTACATCGTTATCTTCCGGAGTGTCGTCCGGGAAGATCGCGAGCAGTTTGATTGTTTCCGAGCTTGTGCCAGGGTTGCCCAAAAGCAGGGACACTTGTGTTTTGCTCGGAATGAGGCGGTGAGCGATTTCCACGCTGACCTGTACGCTCGTCGTCTGGCTGCCGTACTTGGCCGTAACGGTTGCCGTACCGGAGCTCAAGCCTCTGATCTTGCCGTTAATGACGGTCGCAACTGCCGGCTTGTCGATTGACCAGTCGGCTTTTTCCGTTACGTTTTCAGGTTCGCCTTCGCTGTAGTAAGCCGTCAATTCAACCGTTTTCTCTTCCCCGATCCGGGTGTTGACGGACTGCTGATTCAGCGACAGCGCCTTTACTTTTTTCGTGACGTTTACATTGACGATAGCTGTCTTGCCCATATATTCCGCAGTGACTACGGCGTTTCCGACAGCCTTGGCTGTGATTTGTCCCGAGTAGACGTTAATCACCTTGCCCTGGTCCGGGCTTTGCCAATTCGTCTTCACTGTAACCTCTTCCGTTTTCCCGCTCTCATAGATGGCCGTCGCCCCTACGGAAACGGTGTCACCCAACTCTAGCGTTACCTCGTTTTTGGTCAGTACAAGGCGGTTGATGACTTCCGCAGCCAATCCGATCCCTGCACTTCCGGTTCCCACAAATAGCAGGACGGCCAGAAACAAGAGCATCGTTTTTTTCCAGAACATTGCCAGCCTCCCTCGCAAGTAAGAAATTTGCTGTTTTTCGAAACCATCTCACCATTACTATATCGGCATTTGCGAGAAATAATTTACCAGTTATTTATGTCGGCTATGTGTCGAAGCGTGTAACTAGATAGTAGTTGCAACGTCTAAATAAAGAGAATGATCGAGATGCGAGGGAGCAACGATAGCATGAAAAAACTGCGAAAACGAATACGAGATTTTTTTCCGCGCAGAGCGCTGCGGGCGCTCACCGTCGTCGTTCTGCTCGGCGGAATGTGGGTCGGCTATCATTGGCAACGGATTGAAGAAACGGCCGAGCAGGCTGTCCCCCGACACGCCGATGTCGGCATCGTGCTGGGGGCTGCTGTGTGGGGAGAAGGCCCAAGTCCCGGACTGCGCGAGCGGTTGGAGCAAGCCGTCCAGTTGTACCGGGATGGCTACGTGTCTGCCTTGCTCGTCACAGGCGGACTGGGCGAGGGAAAAACGAAAACAGAAGCAGAGGTCAGCCGGGACTATCTGGTCGCCCACGGCATCCCGGCAGAGCACATTCTCATGGAGAACCAGTCCACCAGTACATACGAAAACCTGCTGTACGGCCAGCAGGCTTTCGACGACTATCGTATGCACCATGTGTTGATAATTAGCCACGACTACCATTTGGCCCGCGCAATGACCATGGCCGAATCGCTTGGGTGGAACGCCTCTCCGGTCGCCGTACACTCGCATGTCTTGTTCGGGCCGTACCATCGGGGCAGAGAGGTGCTTGCCATCTCGTACTGGGAAGCCTCCCGCCTCTTCGCGTTAGCTGCCCGCTCGATGGTTTTGGCGGCGGATTTCGTAAACGTCCACGAAGTGACGAATCCGCTCCATGATCCGCGCCGCCTTTGTCTGCTCAATCCGGTTGCCATTTGAGATAGACAAATGCTCCTGCAGCTCCTCCAGCGAGTAGTTCGAGGTAAACAGCGTCGGCAAATGGTTGTTCGCCCGCTGGTTCAAAATGACGCCCAAAATCTCGTCCCGCACCCACGGCGTCAAGTTTTCCGCCCCGATGTCGTCGAGGATGAGCACAGGCACTTCCTTGAGCAGCTCCAGCTTCCCAGCGTACGACTGGTCCGAGATCGAATCTTTCATCTCGCGGATAAAGTCGGGCACGTACACGAGCAGGGAAGCGACATTGCGCTCGGACAGCTCGCGGCCGATCGCGCCCATGATGTAGCTTTTTCCAACGCCAAACGGGCCGTGAAAATACAGGCCCTTGACCCGCTCGCCCGTACCTACCTTTTCACAAAACTGGATCGCCGCTTCCACCGAGGCCAAATTGTCGGCGTCGATGACCATTGACTCGAAGCTCGCGTTCATCGTCTCTTCGGACACGTAGTAGCTGCGCATGAGGCGACGGCGGCGCACCTCTTCCTCGTGCGCAAGCTGCTTGGAACAGGGCCTGATCGAGCTGACGATGTTGCCGTGGGCCACCTCAAGCTGGGTGCTGTGACCCCTGACCAGATTCGGGCACTCGCCAAGCCCCGGACAACGCTCGCACCAATACTGCTCCTTGACTGCTGTATAAATGCTGGAGAGCGAGCGAAGGTAATCGTCTCGGGTCAATGCCGGGTGCTCCGCCTGAAAAGCTTTCAAATACGCAGACGAACGGAACATTTTATCCAATTGCTGATCGGGTGTCAGCAGTTGACGCGGCGTTCGCTTGGCAAGCTCCTGCATGAACTCGCTGATAGATTCCATATTCCCTCACTCCCCTTACTTCCGTTTTCGCAGCGTTTCCAGCCTCTTTTGCAATTCCGGAAAATCCTGAATGGACTGCCCTTTGGAAGCGTCCGGCGCTGCCTTTTCCTGCGACAACTGCCATTCCACCGAAGCTGGCAGCTTGTCTTGCAAAATCGCCCGGCCGTTTCGTCTGACCGGAGTTTGTTCCTTCTTCGCTGTTTTTGCTTTTTCGCCGGACTGCGCCCGTTGCTCGGAGCGCTCCACGATTTGCTTCACCGCTTCATCGACAGTGGCAATCCGCTTCGCCTTCCAACTGTCGCGAATCGTCTCCATGTACGCTTTCGGCAGCTCCATCTGCATGCTGGCGAGCGTGTGCAAAAGCAGCGCGTTCACGACTTCCGGCGACATGCCATCTGCGAACACCAACGTCTCGGCGCGTTCCAGATACACCTTGCTCACGCGGCCGCCCACGACCTTTTCCAACAGCGCCAGCGGGGAAAGCAGCCGGCAGGCGCGCACAAACGCTTCGCTGCCCGGTTCAGGCAACTTGCCCGGCCCCCAGTCGTCATCTGGCGTAGCCAAAGCCGCATCGCTGCGATACAGCTTGCCTTCCGTGTAGCGCTGCATGAGCCGCTTGCGAAGCACCTCTCCGTCCAGGCTCCGGTCCGCCTTGTACAGCGTCCAGTCGCGCAGCTCCTGCCCCATGCCCCAGCTATCCAACTGATAAAAATGGCAGAGCGAAAACAACAGCTCCATGCTTTTGCCTTCCAGCACTTTGGCGGCATCGGCGTTGTCCGGCAAGTACAGCCGCAAAGACGACACGCTCAGCGAATGGTTCACCTGTGCTTCGAAGCCGGACTTCATCTCGGCCTGCGGGAAGTTTGTCTCCATCTCGGTCAAAAAGCGCTCGCGCTCCGAGCCTTTTTTCACTTCCAGCTCCGACGGTTTCAACGATTGGAAAACTTCGTGAAAATCTTTGGTGATATTTTCTACCTGCGAATATTCCTCTGCCAGCTTGCTGCCCAAGGCATCGGCATACTGCTGCCGCAACTGGGAGTAGCGGACGTTTTCGATTTTGTTGAGCAGCATCAATGAAAGCACGTAGTCCGCGAAAAACTCTCCGGGCGCAAGCGGCGGTTTCAGCAAATATTCGTAGTAATAATCGCGCTGCTGGTTTTCCCGGCGGCGCACTTCGACAAGTCCGATGGCCTCCAGGCGTTCACGCGCATCCAGCAAACGATCCAGGGACAGCGAAGAGGCGAGCATGAGACTGCGATGGGTTCCCTCCGCAGAGGCCCCGCTCGCTTCCTGCACACTGTGGACAAGCATTTGGTAGAGGGCGTACGATTCGACGCCAATGATCGGCAAGTACAACTGCGTGACAAACCCCATTTCCGAAAAGCTGAGAGGTCTTGCCAGCCGCACCAGGTAACGATCTTTTGGCAACAATTCGTTCCAGACTAAACGGCGCATCAGATCTTTCCTTCCTGACAAAATTCGATTCTATTATTATAGCATGGCAAACGGATGTGCGTAGAAAAATAACTGGAAAGCAAAATAGCCCCGGCGAAATTCGCAAGAGCGTGAGGAGAGTCCTATCGGTTATCTATCTCTTAATCATTCGGCAACGAAGACTGGCTGCCCCTCGCCTGCGCCAGAAGCTCCTCCAGCTCTTTCATGAATACATTGATATCTTTGAATTGGCGATAAACAGAGGCAAAACGGACGTAAGCGACTTCATCGACGTGGTACAAACGCTCCATGACCTTTTCCCCAACATCGTTGCTCGGGATTTCCGCCTGGCCGCAGCTACGCAGCTCTTTTTCAATGTCGTTCACCACATTTTCCAGCACTTCCAACGGAACAGGTCGCTTCTCGCAGGCGCGCACCAGACCGCGCAACACCTTTTCGCGGCTGAACTCCTCGCGGGTGCCATCCTTTTTCACGATCAAGAGCGGCGTTTCCTCGACCATTTCAAATGTAGTAAAACGACGTTCGCACGATTCGCATTCCCGGCGGCGACGGATTGATTTATTATGATTAAAGGGGCGCGAATCCAGGACTTTAGTGCCATTGTATTCACAAAATGGACAACGCATATCAGAATCAACTCCAATACTGACAATACATGTCTACAGTGTCCCTCATATTCCAGTCAGAAGTCAAGTCAATCCTTGTACCTATTTAAAGCATAAGTCGAATGGAGTACAATATGGGTACTGTTGGAGGGATTGGAATGCGTTTAGTTTCTTTAAGACAAGCCCAGCCGGGAATGAAGCTCGGCCGTACCGTTTTCACCGAAGATGGAAAAGTGCTGCTTGGCGTCGGTATGCAGTTGACAGAGCGCTTGATATCCGGACTTCAACGATCCGGTGTCGACTCCGTTTACATTGATGATCCACGCACGGAAGACATCGTAGTGGAGGACGTCATTCGTCCGCAGACCAGACAAGTTGCCGTGGAAGTCATTGAAAAAACGATCAAGCAGATCACCAACTCGAACAAGCTGGCCCGCAAAATCTCCCTGAAAGAAATGGGCCTGCATTTTCAACGGGCTTTCAGCTCCATTCTGGACGACCTGATGCAAAACAAGCAGATGGTCGGTCACCTGACCACGATCTCTTCCCATTCTCCATCCCTGTACCATCATTCGGTCAACGTGGCAGTGCTCGCGACGGCAGTCGGCATGTCGCTCGGCTACAACCGGACCCAACTGATGAACCTGGGCATCGGAGCCATGCTGCACGATATCGGCAAGGTCAGTTTGCCGGAGGAGCTTTTGCAGAAAAAAGAGCGCTGGAATGCAGAAGAACAGGAGCTGGCGAAGCAGCATGCGACGCTCGGCTTTGACCTGCTTCGCAAGCAGCACGACATTTCCTTGTTGTCTGCCCACGTCTGTTTGCAGCACCACGAACGGCTGAACGGGAGCGGCTATCCCCAGGGCCTGGTCGGGAAGCAGATTCATGAATTCGCCCAGATTGTCGGTCTTTGCGATATTTATGACTCATTGACATCTCCGCGTCCCTGGCGCAAGCGCTACATGCCCCAGGATGCTGTCGAATACTTGCTCGGCTCTGGCGGTCATCTTTTCGAGCATCATCTGGTGAACGCCTTTATCAAGCACATCGCGATTTTCCCGATCGGAAGCAGCGTCGTCCTCAATACGGGCGAGACAGGGGTAGTCAGTCGCGTTGACCCGGACTATTCCCATCGGCCGACGATCCGCGTCTTGAAAGACGGGCGCGGCAACGATGTCATCGCTCCCTATGATCTCGACCTGAAAGAAAACATCAAGCTGTTTATCGTCGGCTTCGAAGACGATCAATTGTTTAACATCAGCGGCTTGTCTGAATCTTCTTCTTCGTGAATGGAAATGATAGCGGAAACAATTTGGCTTCGCCCTTTTGACGGCGAAGCCTTTTTTTGCGGGGAGGGGCAAGCATGACAAAAAGCCCTTTGCCGCTTCGTTTGAAACGGGCAAAGGGCTTGCTCAGTCGAGCTTAGTTGACACCAGCCGCTGCTGCTTCTTTGGCAGTTGCCTGGTTGTGCATTTCCGATACGTGGCGCACGAGGTCTACGACGCGGCAGGAGTAGCCCCACTCGTTGTCGTACCAAGCGATTACTTTTACCTGGTTGGTTCCCATGACCATCGTGGACAGACCGTCGACGATCGAGGAGTTGTCGTTGCCGTTGAAGTCGCTGGATACGAGCGGCTCGTCGCAAAACTCGAGGTAGCCTTTCATGCTGCCTTCGCTTGCTTCGCGCAGCACGCGGTTCACTTCTTCTACGGTTACAGGCTTTTTCGTGTTGATTACCAGGTCCACAACCGATACATTCGGGGTAGGGACACGCAGCGCAAAGCCGTTCAGCTTGCCATTCAGCTCAGGCAATACTTTGCCTACCGCGCGAGCAGCGCCCGTAGTAGTCGGGATGATGGACTCGCCAGCCGCGCGCGCACGGCGCAGGTCTTTGTGCGGGTTGTCGATGTTCACCTGATCGTTTGTGATCGAGTGAATGGTTGTCATCAAGCCTTGCTCGATGCCGAACGCATCGTTGAGCACTTTTGCCACCGGAGCCAGGCAGTTGGTGGTGCAGGAAGCGTTGGACACGATATGGTGATTCGCATGGTCGTAGATGGAATCGTTTACGCCCATGACGATCGTTGCGTCTTCTTCCTTGGCTGGAGCCGTGATGACCACTTTTTTCGCTCCGCTTTGCAGGTGCTTGCCAGCGCCTTCGCGATCCTTGAATTTTCCAGTCGCTTCCACGACGATTTCCACACCCAGTTCGCCCCAAGGCAGCTTGAGCGGGTCGCGGTCGGAAAGGACAACTGTCGCTTTGCCATCTACAATGATTTTGTTGTCTTGTACTTCCACTTTATTTTGCAGGCGTCCATGAATCGTGTCGTATTTCAGCAAGTGTGCAAGCGTCTCCGCAGGATAGCTGGCGTTGATCGCTACGATTTCAATGTTGGGGTCCTGGATAGCGCGGCGGAATACCATGCGCCCAATACGGCCGAAACCATTAATACCAATTTTGATTGTCATAAATAGAAACCCCTTTCGCAATTAAGTTACACTGATCCGTTACTTTCATTATAATAAGTATAACACAATTATCAATGTGTTTTACTGAAAAATAAATATTTGGACGATTTTCCCCTCCTATTTTTTGTACCCACGCAAAGATAAAAGCCGCTCTCCTGCAAGAGAAACGGCTTTTACCTCAACTGGAAGTCATATATGCGCTTGTAACGGTCATGATAATAGAGGACTCGCTGCACATATTGGCGCGTCTCTCCGAACGGAATGTCTTCAATCGTTTCGCGGTGCCCGCTCCACTGTTGGCTTTCCAGCCAGCCGTTCACTTTTCCCGGTCCGGCATTGTAGGCCGCGATGACCTTGATGAGATCGCCCTCGTAGCGGTTCAGCAAAAAGTTCAGGTACCACGTCCCGATCTCGATGTTCATGACGGGATCGTACAAGTACTGCTCGTCTTGCGGACGGAATTTGGCCTGGCTGACGATCCACTCCGCCGTATCCGGCATGATCTGCATCAGGCCGACCGCTCCTTTTTTCGAGACGCGGTCTGTTTTGAAGCCGCTCTCGGAACGGATGACGGCCAAAATCAGATAAGGGTCTACATTGTATTTGATCGCTGCTGTCACGATTTCCTGCTGATACTTGATGGGGTACATCCATTTCCAAACCAAAGGCGTACCTTGCAGCAAAAAAACGCTCATCAGAACGAGCAGAATGAATGCTGCGCGTTTGCCTGGTCTCATGAGCGCTGCTCCGACCTGATTGCGGCGAGAAGCGCTTCCACCTGTCGCTCAGTCTCTTCGCGGGAAAAGGAGTTGTCGATCAAAAAGTCGGCTTCCAGCTTCTTCTGCTCAATCGGAAACTGGGCGCGCAACCGCTTTTTCGCCTGCTCTTCTTCCAGTTCGTCCCGCTCGATCATCCGCGCAAGCTGCATGTCGTACGGCGCGTAAACCACGACAATTTTCTCGACCATATGCTGCAGCTTGCTTTCAAACAACAGCGGAATGTCCATGAACACGATGTCAGCCCCGTTTGCCTCGGCTGCTTCCGCCTCTTCCCGCATCACTCGCCGTACCTCGGGATGGACGATGGCGTTCAGCTTTTGACGCTCGGACTCGTCTGAAAACACGATCTCCCCAAGCCCTTTTCGGTCAATTTGACCGTCTTCCAACAGGATGTCTCTTCCGAAATGACGCACAATCGCTTCATACGCCGGCTTGCCCGGCTCCACGACCTCTCTGGCGATCTGGTCCGCGTCAATGACCGGAATCCCGCGCTCTCTCAGCATGCCGGTCACTGTGCTCTTGCCAGTGGCAATCCCGCCCGTCAATCCTAAGATCATGCCCATCCTCCTCCCTCGGCAAAAAGTTTACTTTTTCTGGCACACTGGGCAAATGTGGGTTCCTCTGCCCCCCACCACAAAGCGGACAATCTCGGCTCCGCAGCGGACACAAGGCTCATTTTTTCGCCCGTAGACCATGAGCGATTGCTGGAACATCCCCATTTCGCCCTGCCCGTTCACGTAGGACTTGATGGAGCTGCCCCCTTGCTCGACTGCTTCGGACAAGGTAGCGACGATGCTTTCATGCAGTCGGTCGACCTCTTTGCGAGTCAATTTGCCTGCCGGCTTCTCGGGGTGAATCCCTGCCTTAAACAGTGACTCGTCCACATAAATATTCCCCAGTCCTACAATACATTCCTGGTTCAACAGGAGCGGTTTAATTTTTGTTGGCCTGCCTGCGAGCAGCTTGCGCAGGACGTCGGGAGTAAAGCTTTCCTCCAGCGGCTCTACCCCCAGCTTGGCCAGCGGTCCTGTAGCCGTCTCCTGGCCTTTTGGAAAAAGGTCCATCGTCCCGAACTGGCGCACGTCCCGGTAGCGCAGCTCGGTCTGGTCCGTGAAGTGAAACACGACGTGCGTATGCTTCTCCACAGGCTCGTCTGCCTGGTACAGCCCGTATCTTCCTTCCATCCGCAGATGGGAAATGAGCACGTCCTGATCCATGAAAAATTGAATGAACTTGGCCCGCCGCGCGATCTCCTGGATCGTCTGGCCCGCAAGCTGGGCCTTGAACGCTTCCACGTCATCCGGCTGGCGAACGATCCGGGGCAGATGGACACTGACCCGTTCAATCGTTTTTCCCAGCACCAGACTGCGCAATGTGCGGACGACGGTTTCTACCTCTGGCAACTCCGGCATATGCCTCCTCCTCTCGCTGACTGCATTCTCTCTTTTTTGGTTTGGCGGCCTGCCTACTTGGCGTCGTACCAGCTTCGCCCGTCGCTCACGTCCACTTTGAGCGGAACGTCGAGCGCAAGCGCCCCTTCCATGACTTCCGGCACGAGCTTGCGCATGATCGCAAGTTCGTTTTCCGGCACTTCAAACACGAGCTCATCGTGCACCTGCAAAAGCATCCGGCTGGACAGCCCTTTTTGCTCCAGGCTCTCCTGCATGCGAATCATCGCCAGCTTGATGACGTCGGCAGCCGTCCCTTGAATCGGCGTGTTCATCGCTGTGCGCTCCGCGAAGGAACGCAGGTTGAAGTTGCTGCTGCGAATGTCGGGCAAGTAGCGGCGACGGTGCAACAACGTCGTCACGTAGCCGTCCTGCTTGGCCTGCTGGACAATCTCGTCCATCCAGCGCTTCACACCGGAGAAGACGGCGAAGTAGCGCTCGATGAACTCGGCGGCTTCCTTGCGGGTGATGTTCAAGTTTTGCGACAAGCCGTAGTCGCTGATGCCGTAGACGATGCCGAAGTTGACCGCTTTGGCCTGGCGGCGCATCAAGGAAGTCACTTCGCCCTCGCTCACACCGAATACGTCCATCGCAGTGCGCGTATGAATGTCCATCCCTTTCCGGAACGCGTCGATCAAGTTTTCGTCGCCGGAAATGTGGGCCAAAATCCGCAGCTCGATCTGCGAGTAGTCCGCTGCCAGCATGTACCAGCCGTCCTCGGACGGGATGAACGCCTCGCGAATTTTGCGGCCTTCCTCCATGCGAATCGGGATGTTCTGCAAGTTTGGTTCCGTGCTGGACAGACGTCCTGTAGCCGTGGTCGCCTGGTTGTACAAGGTGTGCACCTTGCTCGTCTTCGTATGAATTTCTTTTGTCAGCCCTTCAATGTACGTCGAGCGCAACTTGCCGAGCTGACGGAAGTTCAGGATCGCGTCGATGATCGGATGGTACGGAGCCAGCTTCTCCAGCACGTCTGCACTGGTCGAAGGGCCAGTCTTCGTCTTTTTGATGACAGGCAAGGCCAGCTTGTCGAACAAAATTTCGCCCAGTTGTTTAGGCGAGTTGATGTTGAACGGCCCGCCAGCCAGGTCGTAAATCTGTGTGGTTAAATCGGCCAGCTTTTTGTCCAGCTCCTCGCCCATTTGCACGAGACGCTCGCTGTTGACCTTGACCCCTTGTTTTTCCATGCGCGCCAGCACCATGCTGAGCGGCGCTTCCAGATCGCGGAGCAGCTCCACCATTTCGTTTTCCGCCAACTGCTCGCGAAGTACCGGCACGCTCTGCCAAATCGCCGCAGCCTTGTGCGCCACATGTTCGCAGAGCACGTCCATTTCCGGCACGAGGCGCTTGGCCCCTTTTCCGTACACCTCTTCGTCAGACAGCACCCGCACCTGGGCGTACTGGGAAGCGATGCTGTCGAGCGTCGGATTGCTCTCCGAGGCGTTGAGCAGGTAGGAAGCGAGGTAGACGTCAAAGCTGATCCCGTTTGCCTCCAGCCCATGCCATGCCAGCCCTACCGTGTCGCGTTTTCCGTCAAACGCCCACTTTTCCTTGGCAGGGTCGGCCAGCCACGCACAGAACGCCTTCCACTCCCGCGCTACATCCCACGGTACGAAAAGCACCGTTCCTTCCGCTGCCAGTCCGAAGCCAAGAATCGGAGCATGGTGGTAGTTCTCGCCGTCCATTTCGATGTACAAGGCCATCGGGGAGGTCAGCTTGTCTGCGTACTTGTCCGCGTTTTCCTCTGTGACTACTTCAAATTCAAAAGGCTTTGCAGAAGTCTCCTGTCCGCTTCCTTCTGCGGGCTGTGCCACCTTGATTTTGGAGAGCAGCGACTTGAACTCCATCTTTTTGAAAAAGTCGCTGACGAGCGCTCCGTCGTAGCCGCCGTAGGCCGTCTCGTGCACGTCCAGCTCGACCGGAGCTTCGCGCAAAATCGTCGCCAACGCCTTGCTCATGTTGGCCTTGTCCACATTTTCGCGCAAGTTTTCCTGCAGCTTCTTGCCGGAGATGCGGTCGATGTTTTCCAGCACCTTCTCGACAGAGCCGTATTCGTGCAATAGCTTCAGGGCCGTCTTCTCGCCGACGCCGGGCACGCCCGGAATATTGTCGGACGAATCGCCCATCAAGCCTTTCAAATCAATGATTTGCAGCGGCGCAAGGCCGTATTTTTCCTGAATTTCCTGCGGGGTGTACAACTCGATTTCACTGACGCCTTTGCGGGTCAGCGCGACCGATACGTGATCGGACACGAGTTGGAGCATATCCTTGTCCCCGGTAATGACGGTTGTTTTCCAGGCCTGTGCATCTGCATGCCTGGTCAACGTGCCGATGATGTCGTCCGCCTCGTAGCCTTCCAACTCAAAATGCTTGATCGAAAAGGCGTCGAGCAGCTCCCGGATGAGCGGAAACTGTTCGGACAGCTCCGGCGGCGTTTTGCTGCGCCCGCCTTTGTATTCGGCGTACTCGCTGTGGCGGAAGACGACTTTTCCCGCGTCAAACGCAACCATAATATGCGTTGGCTTCATTTCCTCCAGCACGCGAAGCAACATCGTGGTAAAACCGAGGACTGCGTTCGTGTGCAGTCCGGCTGACGTGGACAACAAAGGGAGCGCATAAAACGCCCGGTTGGCTACGCTGTTTCCGTCAATCAACACAAAATGACTCAAGGAATCCGACCCCTCTCGTGGCAAAACTACTATCTTTTATCGTAACATAGGGCGATCGCCTAAGCCAAGCCGCAGATACTGCGGGTAAACACCGGCGCGGTTGAACAGACTATGAAAAAAATGGACAAGGAAGGCGATCATATGTATTTGCTGAAAAGATTTCCGCTCGTGCTTGCCGCCCTGATTTCCTGCTTCACTTTTTCGTGGACTGCGGCCGCAGGCGACACCGCTCCCCCCGCACAGCCAAAACCGAAGCACTTGGTAGCGTTTGTCATCGACGACTTCGGCAACAACATGGCAGGAACAGAGGAAATGCTGAATTTGCCCGTGCCGCTGACTGTCGCGGTCATGCCGTTTATGCCAAGCACGAAGCAGGACGCGGAGCTTGCCCACAAAAAAGGGCACGACGTGTTCGTCCACATGCCGATGGAGCCTGTCAAGGGCAAACGCTCGTGGCTCGGGCCAGGTGCCATTACGACCGATCTGTCCGATGAAGAAATTCGCCAGCGGGTCGAAAAAGCGATTGACGACGTGCCGCACGCCATCGGGATGAACAACCATATGGGCTCCAAGGTGACGGCTGACGAGCGCATCATGCGAATTATCATGAGTGTCGTCAAAAAGCGCGGCCTCATATACCTGGACAGCAAAACGACAGACAAGAGCGTGGCCGGCAAAATCGCCGAGGAGATGGGCGTACCGCACGCGGAAAACCGGATTTTTCTCGACGACGTCTACTCTGTTCCGCACATCACCAAGCAGATGGAGAAAATATGCAAGCTGATCGGCAACCACCCGCTCTGCATCGCGATCGGGCACGTCGGGCCTCCGGGCAAAAAAACAGCCTCCGTTCTGCGCCAGTACATCCCGCGGATTCAGAAGGAGGCCGAATTTGTCACGATTTCACAGCTTATTCATCAAGTCGGCCATTGATCTGCTGGATCAATGGCTCTTGCCACCAGCTTTCTTCTGCGAACGTCTCCATTTTCAGATTTCCTGTCAAGGTCACGTATTCGCTCACGGCTTCTCTGATGGCCTGGGCGATTTTTTCTTGTGACGCAGGAGTGGTCAGCATTTCACGGTCAGAAGCGTTGCTGATAAACCCCATCTCCACGATGACCGACGGACAGTAGCTGTGACGCAGCATGTAGTACGTCTTGCCCTTGACCGGCTTGTCGTTTGTGTTCGCCAGCCGGTTCAGCGAGCTTTGCAGCAGATCGGCCAGCATAAAGCTCTGTTCATTGCTCTGGTAGAGCACGACTGGCCCGCGGCGGCGCGAATCGCTCGACCAGTTCACGTGCAGGCTCAGCATCATTTGCGGCACGATTTCCTTCGCCAAATTTTTGCGCTGGGCGAGGTCGCGAATATGCCGGGAGCGATTGCCCAGCCAGCGGTTGTCGTCGCTCAGCGCGATATCCTCATAGCGATTCAGCGCTACGCTGTACCCTGCCTTGGTCAGTTGCTCGTACAGGCGCTTGGCAATTTGCAGATTGATGTCTTTTTCATGCAGATTGCCGTAAGAGGTGCCGGAGTCCACCCCTCCGTGGCCGACGTCGATCAGGATGTGGATGGGGGTCAGCGGGATCGCTTCTGTTCGCGCAGGCATGCACACGAGCAAAAGCAACAACACAACGATGCGGAAAAAGGAATGTAGGTATCTCATGCCTGTAGGATTGCCTGATTGAAAAAAAACCTTTCAGGTAACTGGGTAAGCATAACATTGTGAATTTTTCAGGCGAACGGTACAATAGAAAACATCGTGACTTGTAGCTGACATAAGAAGGTGTACACATGAATCAACCATTGGAAAAGCCGCTGTTTCCCCCGTACTTGGCACTGCTCATCGGGGTGATCGCCATCTCCTCATCCGCGATTTTCGTCAAGCTGTCCAGCGCGCCTGCGCCGATTATCGCCACGTATCGGCTGATTTTTTCCGTCGTCCTGACGCTTCCGTTTTTGCTCTGGAATCGCGGCGCTCTCGCGGAGATCGGAAACATGAGCAGAAAAGTGTGGCTACTCTGTCTATTGTCCGGCGCATTTTTGGCCAGCCATTTTCTGTTGTGGTTCGAATCGTTGAACTACACGTCTGTAGCCAGCTCAACCGTGCTGGTAACGTTGCAGCCCTTATTCGCCTTTATCGGCGGTTACTTCTTTTTCGGGGAGCGCGTGCGGCTGCTCGCACTCTCGGGCGGATTGCTCGCCATCGCAGGCAGCTTCGTCATTGGCTGGGGAGATTTTCAGGTCGGCGGCATGGCTCTTTTCGGCGACGCGCTCGCCTTGCTCGGCGCGGTGACCGTCACCGGCTACTGGCTGGTCGGCCAGTACGTCCGCCAGCACATGTCTTCGTTTACCTACACACTGGTCGTCTACACGGCGACGAGCGTGATTCTGGTCGCCTACGATCTCGTTCTCGGCTATCCGCTGGTCGGCTACCCTGCACAGGACTGGGGCTGGTTTTTCTGCCTCGCGCTGTTCCCGACCTTGCTCGGCCACTCGATTTTCAACTGGGTCATCAAATGGTTGAACACGACCACGATTTCCATGGGCATTTTGGGGGAACCGATCGGAACCGCCATCCTGGCTTACTTCATTCTGGGTGAAGTCGTCACCGTGCCGCAATGGGTCGGCGGACTGATTATCATCGCCGGTATTTATTTGTTTATTCGCTATAACCAACCAGCAAAAGGAGTGTCTCAAGGTGAACAAGCACCCCCAACCCCGAAAAAGCTTGCGTGAATTTGTGAAAGGCCTGAATGTCTGGGCCAAGATTGGCTGGACGGTTTTGCTTGGTTATATTGTGGGGAGGATTGTGTACTGGTTGTGGAAAGTTTCGTCTTAGGGGATTGCCTTGATCGGTACTTTTGGTGAGGCGAGGAAAGAGACGAAATCGCTGTAGCTTCTTGGAATCCCTGCTGGGAAGCTTCACTGCATGGCTCCGTGGAAAAAGCGAAACCGCGTCCAAAGTGGTCCATTCAAGGAAGATCGAACGACAGAAACAGCTCGCAGAGGAAACAGGAGAAACAAGCGAAGGTCTTTGGGACTCCTGCCCAGCTTCCCCGCCAGAGGCCCCAAGCACCTGCAGCGGTTTCTCCTGTTTCCTCCCTCCGCTACAGCCACGATCCACGCCATTCTTCCAAGCAGTAAGCCCCAGCACAAAAGCCGGAACAAGCACGCAACAATATAAAATAGGGTCACTCCCGCAGCCTGACATGAGGCTTGCAGAAGTGACCCTTTCGCTTTTTCGTTTAGGCAGCCGCCTTTTGCTGCTCGGGCGCCTGTGGATTTTTCTTAGGTTTTTTATGCAAAAACACTAGCGTTGCATTAATCTTTTCATACCATTCAAAATCATCATAACTTTCAGCGTTCAAGTGTTCTCAGGCATAAAAAAATCCTTTACACTGGAAAGGTCAGGTAGTTCCTGTCCAAATCCAACGCAAAGGATAGACCATGGACAAGAATACCCTATTTTCTTCATTTGGTAAATACATTTCACCCATTAATATTGTGAAATTTCAACAACGGATAGACGAAACGGATCAGGACAAGTACGTGAAAAAGTTAACGACCAAAGCATATCTACTCCTGTTTTTGCATGCTCAACTTCAGCAACGAGAAGGACTCCGAGCCATTGCAGATGATGTTTTATCAAAGAAATTCCAGCGAGAGTTAGGACTGTCGTCGATTAGTCCCGCTCAGCTTAGTCGCAAAAACAATCGAGTAGATCCAGCTTTGCTTGAAGAAATATTTGTTGACCTTGTAGGGCAAATTCAGAGACACTCGGGCAACACGTATTCCCTTCGAAAAGACATGAAAATCATTGATTCTACAACGATTGGGCTGTGTTTGCAGAAGTACAAATGGGCAACTTTCCGTAAAACCAAGGCTGGCATCAAACTTCATCTTCGTCTCGTCTTTGCCGACCAGGGGGATGTGTATCCTGAAAAAATAACCATCACGGGTGCCAAGTCCAATGACCGCACTCAAATGGAATCGTTGATTGATGAGATCGGTATGATGTACGTCTTTGATCGAGGGTATGTGGATTATGAAAAATTTGATGAATACACGGACAAAGGCATCTTTTTCGCTTCTCGTCTAAAAGATAACGCCGAAATCCGTCATCTTTATGAATTCAAAATCCCCTTGGAAAGCTCCGTTTTATCGGATTCCATGATCCTTCTTGGAACGCCTCAAAAGCGGGTAGATAACGTGCTGCGACTCATTGAAACGCTTGATTCGAAGGGAAATCTCATTCGAATCATTACGAATCGGTTCGACCTGGAAGCAGAAGAACTCAGCGACATCTATCGTTGGCGTTGGCAAATTGAGCTGTTTTTCAAGTGGATAAAGCAGCATGTAAAGATCAAGAACTTCTATGGAACGAGTGAAAATGCGGTACGAAACCAAGTATTACTCGCACTCATTGCCTACTGCCTGTTGCTCCTTGTCAAACTGGAACAAAACAGTCAGCACAGCTTGTTGCAGATCAGGAGATGGCTAAAAGTGTTTCTTTGGCAAACGTTCGAACAATGGATAGGTAGAATGAATTACCAGTCCAAACGAACATCCAGAGGGCGACAGAAAAGGAATTAGGTATTGGTTGCTGTTATCACGATTGTAATAAATGTATAAAACTACCAAATGGACAGTGGCTACCTTTTGCTTGGTTGCTGCCGTTTTTGGTTGTGTAGCTGAAAATGTCATTCAGAATACTTCGACAAATTACGAACGCATTTTTTATGCAACGCTAGTGATGCAAAAAGTACAAGAGTGGAATCGACAGCGCAATCGGGATTACGGAGACGAGGAAGGTGTCCCCGATTCCTTGCACCAGCGCTTCCTTCGCCATCATCCCGTACAGGATCGTGCTGGCCCCGCCTGCGGCGCTCGCTGCATCTACCCCTGCCTGCGCGTACAAGCCGGAGATGCCGCTGATAAACTGCGTCGCCATATCCGTATTGAGATTGTCTGCGATCGACGCCATGTGGAAATTTTGGCGCGCCTGCATGATAACCGTCAAAATCGCAATTGCAAACGAGCTCATCACCTGACGCAGCACGTTGGAGAGCGGCGAAGCGTCCCCTACGCTCGTGCGCGGCACGGCGTTCATCCCGACTGTGGACAGCGTCATCATGCACAGCCCGATGCCGACGCCACGGATGGTCAAAATCATGTCCATCCAGGAGTGCATGCTGTCTGCCGCGAGATTGTGCAGCTCATAAGTCGTAACCGTCATGATCGTCAGCCCGACCAGCCCGATCGGGCCGATGCCGTATTTGTCCATCAGCTTGCCGCTGATCGGCATCATGACCGCCATCGCGATAGATTGCGGCATCAGCAAAATTCCCGACTCCATGGCCGTCATCCCCTGGATGTTTTGCAGGAAGATCGGCATCAGGAAGATCCCGCCCATCATCCCCATCATGACGAAGCCCGAAGTCAAGATACTGATCGAAAATACCGGGATTTTCAGCAGCCGCAGATCCAAGAGCGGCTGTTCTTTTCCCAGCTCCACCCAGACGAACAGCGCCAGGCTCATGATCGCCACGAAGAACAGGCTGACGATGAAAAAGGACGTCCATCCCTCTGCCTGCCCTTTGCTGAAGGCGAGCAGAAGTGCGCCAAAGCCGACAATCGCCAGGAAAGCCCCGAGGTAGTCGAACTTCAGCTCCGGCTTTTTCGGCGTTTCCTTGAGCAGCACCATACTCATGATAACGGCGAAAATCCCGAACGGAACACCGATCAAAAACAAAAACTGCCAGCTTAAAAATTCGATGAGGTACCCGCCCAATGTCGGACCGAGCGCGGGCGCCGTCATCGAGGCAATCCCGAAAATCCCCAGCGCCATCCCGATCTTTTCGCGCGGGACGATCATGTAAATCATCGACATTCCGATCGGCATAATCATCCCGCCACTCACGCCCTGCACGACGCGAAAGGCGATCAGCGAAGAATCGCTCCAGGCGAGCGCGCAGAGGACGGAGGAGATCGTAAAGGCCGCAAGCGACAGGACGAATATTTTTTTCGCCCCGAACTTGGCCGACAGCGAACCGCTCATCGGAATCATGACGGCGTTTGCCAGCATGTAGCCCGTCAAAACCCATTGCATGGTCTCCGTCGTGGAGCCGAAAATACTGACCATGGTGGGCAGGGCAACGTTAATCAAACTGTTATTCAAAATCGCAACGAAGGTTCCCGAGAGGATCGCGACCAGTGACAGCCACATGCCGCCACTGCCGCTTTTGTCCTCCCGCTGTGCCACCGCTTCCGCCATGCCATCACCCCCGTTAGTTTGCGATTACCTTGGTGCCCTCGGACAATTTGTCTGTCGGATTCAGCACGATCTGATCGTTGTCTTTCACACCTTGGGTTACTGTTGTCCACTCACCGCTGGCGCTGTCTACAGACACTTCCACCTGATGGACGACGTCGTTGTCCACGGTGTAAATGTAATGCTTGTTATCTTTTTCCAGAACAGCCGAGCTTGGCACTTTCATTCCCTGGCTCGCCTGACCTTGCAGCACGACCTCCGCTACCATCCCTGCGCGCAGCAGTCCTTCCTGGTTGCTCACTTTGACCTTGATCGGGAACGAGCTGCTGTTGGCGTCAGAAACCGGGGAGACGAACTCGACAGTTCCTTTCAGAACCTTGCCGCCCAGACTGCCTACTTTGACGTCAACCGTAGAGCCTACTTTGACATTGTTGATCTGATCCTGGGAGACGCTCGCCTCCACCTTCACGTCAGACATGTTCACCAGCACCAGAAGCGGCGAGCCTGCTGCCGCCATCTCGCCCGGATCAATCGAGCGCTTCGCGACGATTCCGCTGATTGGCGCGCGAATGATCGTGTTGTCATAGCTGCTTTTCGCCAGCTCCAGGCCGGAATTGAGACGGCTTACTTCCGCTTGCAGGGCTGCGACCGTATCCGCAGTCGGACCCGCTTTCGCCAGATCGTACTGCGCCTGTGCCTGCTCCAGACCAGTACGCGCCTTTTCCAAATCGAGCGAAACTTTTTCCAATTCCGCCTGGGACAGCGCTCCTGCGTCAAACAAAGCTTTCATCCGGTTGTAGTTGCTCTCTGCTACTTTCAAACCTGCCTGCGCTTGCGTCACGACGCTTGCCAACTGTGTGAGCTGCTCGTTGCGCGCGCCTGCTTTTGTGTCGCGCAGCTTTGCGTTTGCTCCGGCAATCGCGGCCTGTGCCTGGTTGATTTGCTGCTGGTAATCGGCTGCTTCCAGCGTCACCAGGACATCGCCTGCCTTGACGACAGAGCCTTCCTTCGCGTTGACGCTCGCCACTTTGCCCGATACTTTGGAGACGACCTGAATCTCGTCCGAAGCGGCAATTTTCCCGCTCGCAATCAGGCCGGATTGCGAGGACGTCACCTTCCACGTCTTTACAACCGGGATGCTTTCCTCTCCTGTCGAAGCAGAAGACGTATCACTACAGCCTGCGGTAATGAGCGAAATTGCCATCAGCACAGCCGCGATCGATTTCCATTGAGCTGTCTTTTTCATGCCAGATTACATCTCCTTCACTTGCACTTTGATCTCGGCGTTCAAACCGGCAGCCAAATGTAGACCTGCTGTGTCGTCAATGGCAATTTTAATCGGAATCCGCTGGGTGACCTTTGTGAAGTTCCCGCTAGTGTTTACGGCTGGCATCAAGGAAAACGTGGAGTTGGTTGCTTTGCCGATCTCCATCAGATGGCCAGTCAGCTTTTTGCCCGGGTAGGCATCCAGCGTAAATTCTACCTTTTGTCCCAGTTTCAGTCGCCCGATCTCGGTTTCTTCCAGGTTGGCGGAGATGTACAGCTTGCTCTCGTCAATCACCAGCGCAACGGATTGTCCTGTGGAAACAATCTCGCCTTCCTTCGCCTGCGTTTTGATGACCGTGCCAGTGATCGGGGAACGCAGCACGCTGTTTTCCAAAAGGTTTGTCGCGATGTTGGTCGTGTCTTGCTGCCCGACGATCTGGTCGGCTACGACTGTGTCGCCTTCTTTGACAGTGAGAGCAGTCAGCTTGCCTGTCATTTTGGGCATGACCCGATAAATGTCCCCTGCCACTCTGGCATCCTGCGTCGTTACGTAATGTTCACCCTGATACCAGTAGTAGTAACCGATGCCCCCGCCCCCTACAACGAACAGGAGCAAAATGACATACAATACCAGTTTTCGCTTCATGGTTTCTCCTCAGCTTTCTCTCTCTTCTAGTTTCGCAATCAACGTTTCCATCGAGTAAATAATGCCGTCCAGGTCTTCATCCGAAAAACCGTGGAAAATCCGCTTGTAAAATTCCTCTGAAAAAAGGTCCACCTTGGCAAACAGTTCTGTAATCTTCTCCGTTTTCCGAATCCAGACGACACGGCGGTCTTTGTCGTCGCGGACACGCTCGACCAACTGCTCTCTCTCCAGCCGGTCAATGATGCCGGAAACGGTACTGTACGACAGATCGACAGCTTTGCTTAGCTGGCCGATCGTCTTGGGATCGCAATGAATTTGCCGGATGACCATCAACTGAGGAACGGTCAAGCCGTACTTGCTCAGCTCCTTCGTAGCCATCGTCGCAAACGTCTTGTTCAGACGCTTCAGCAATTCCCGTATATGCAAAGGCTTGTTCATGATGCACTCCTTTCCTACCTAATATTTCGGACACGAAATTTTTATCACAGGAAACACTATACGACTTTTTTGATTCCGTGGCAACTATTTCTTTAGGTTAAATTTTAACTAGGTAATTGTAAACGCTACCTTGCCAACCGCGCTGGCGAAACCTTCCGTTTTTCGCTCTCCATACAAAAAAACCAACATGCCCATGCAGCTCAAGGCAATGTTGGTTCTGTGATGGTCTCGGGGCTTGCAGGCCCTTCCTCCGGCGTATTTTGGCGCACGCTCGGCACGTGGCGCGGCTCGTATTCGATCTCGGGAAAAGAGTTCACAGTCACGTACATCGTCCCGTTTCCAGCGATGGCGCGGATCATGACCGGGTATGCATACTTGTTCTGAAAGACAAAATCCGGGCCGTGCCAGCTCACGGTCGCATCCCGGCCAGGGGGCACATAGGCGACGTTCCTGCTGTGGGAATAGCGCTGCATAATATGCAAGCCCGCCTTGTCGACCGCATTGAACAAGGTCGAGGACACTTGGCAAATCCCGCCTCCGATCCCTTCGGAAAGCTCTCCCCTGACGATGATGGGCGCTTGCAGGTAGCCTTTTTCCTTCGTCCTTTGGCCAACTACTTTATTGAAGGAAAAAATTTCTCCCGGCAACACGACGTAGTTGTTGAGCGCCTGTGAAGCGAGCCTGATGTTGTGAGAGCGGTTTTTGTTCCGCGAATTGAAATAGGTGGCATACTGCCCGATCACTTTTTTCCGAACTTGGCTGAGGAGAGCCTTGTCCACCTTTGGATACACTTCCTGGTAGGAGACTTGCATGGTCGCAGCGCCCTGCCCGTAGTAATACTGGTAAAACCGCTCCAAAAAAGCAGCCTCGTCCAGCTTGCGGCCTTTTTTCTCGGGAACGATGGCGCCGTGCGCATTAATCGTCGCATTGATCGGCGCTACATACGCTTCTTTGGCTACTGCGTCTATCAATTTTTGCAAACGGTAGTCATCCGCGACAGGGACACCGTCAACAGGCAAGGTATAATCCGCTCGGTCCAGGATGGCTACCGTTTTGTCTCCCACCTCGACGTGCAAAAAGTTGGTCGGATCGAGGGGATTGGCTAGCAAAAGCAAAGCCAGAGTCAAAGCAAAACCCATCCGGCCACTCACCTCCTTCCTGTAGTATGAGCAGCCGAACGGGTTTCATGCGGTCATGCGCTGTGTCTTTATCCCATCCGCGCCAGTCTGCTCATGATCGCCTGGGCGACCGCTTTGAGCCTGGACTGGTCCGCAGCCTCGCTGTACAGATTGTTCAATTGATCGCGCAGTTCTTTGGCAGCGAGCAAGGACGCCGTAGCTTCCTTGATTTTTTGCGTGTAGCGAGCCTTGATGTCGGCAAGCTCCTCCTGGTACTTCTCGTCGGTGCCAGGAGCGATGGCCCGCGTGTACATGTCGATGACTTCGTCTGTCTCCTTGCTGGGGAAGTATTCGTGCGGGGCGGTGCTGTCGAAAATAGCCAGCCCTTTTTCCGGCACGATCACCATATCCAGGCTGTGCGGGTCCAGCCCGCAATGGTACACCTCCACGTCGTAGCCGCGGTTTTCCGCTTCGACTACCAACTTTTTCAGCATGGTCGACTTGCCTGATCCCGGTCTTCCTTTGATGAAGTAGCGCTTCTGCAACGAGTCTGTCAGCTTCATGATGTGATCGACAGGCCCATGCGGCGTGGCGGCCCCCAGGTACATTCTGCGCACCCGTGCCTTTTTGCCAAGCTTTTCCTCTCCAAAAAACAGCGCGATTACTTCTTCCGTAACGCGGTTGGCTTCCTCGCGGTTCAAGTTTTCAATGTACGGCGCTTCCCATTCATCGTGAATGCGCAGCGCTTCCCCGAACGACTGATAAGCGGCTTCGCTCTTGGCAAAAATCTCCTCGTACCACGCCGCGATTTGTTTTTTGTAAGGGGCCAGTTGTTCGATGCCGACCGCCGTTTGCAAATTGACCTGGATTTCCGTCACACCGGGCGCAGCAGGTCGCCAGATGCGAGGATAGCTGCCGTCCATAATGGCGACCCTCCACTCGTGAAAAACAACGCCGTCGTATTGCCCGTTCACAAACGGAGAGTGAATCCACTCCACCTGATTCGTCTTGCGCGACATCTCCTTGCCGATGGCTTCGATGAGCGGGGACGTGACTCCCTCCACGACTCCTGACAGGATGTAGACGCGCTCCAGCCCTTGCAGGACCGAATCGTAAAACGTTTTGTATCCTCGCGCCGTGTTGCCTGCGGCGTATATGTGGCGTACTTGTTTTGCCATGCCATTCCCTCCCGTACTTCTTTTGCTGATAATGGGGTTGAATCGTTGTATTGTATGCAGCCAGAAGGAAATAGGCGTCTGTCATGAGCGGAAAAAGCCGCTGCAAGCTTGAGACGGCTCGCAGCGGCTTTTTGGCGTTTGTGGCTTTTTGCTCCGGCAAGACGTTCTCGCCCGGGCTTATTTGTTCAGGTCGGTCATTTTGCCTGTGGACATGTAGATGATCCATTCGCAAATATTCGTGACGTGATCGGCAATCCGCTCCAAATATTGCGCCACCAGCAAAAGATGCGTCCCTTGGGAAATCGCGCTGCCGTTTTTGGTCATGACTTCGATCAAGTCACGGAAAATCGTTGCAAACAGCTTGTCGACGATATCGTCGCGAGCGGCGATCTCTTCTGCCGCTTCCTTGTTGCGGGCGATATAGGCATTCAGGCAATCTCGCACCATCGCTTTTACATGATCGGCCATCAACGGGATGTCAATCAGCGGCTTGATATACGGTTCAGCCATCAGGCGGCGTGTCGTTTTGGCGATGGAGACCGCATGATCGCCCATCCGCTCCAGGTCCGTCACCAGCTTCAGCATCGTTCCCAGACGGCGCAGGTCACTCCCTACCGGCTGCTGCAAAGCGATCAGGCGGAAGCATTCGCTCTGTATCTCCTGCTCCAGCTCGTTGATGACCGGATCGGCGGCAATGACCTGCTCTGCAAGCTGAACATCCCGCTCCACCAAACTTTTAATCGATTTATGAATGGCTTCTTCCACCAATGTGCCCATGGACATGAGCTTGCGATGCAATACGTCCAACTGCTCTTCGAAAGCGTGCCGCGACATGTTCCTCGTCCCCCTTCATTTGTCTGACACGACAAATAGTACAAGGGGATTGTATTGCACGGGTAAAGCTACTATTTTGTTTGTGTAAATATTTCAGCCGAGCGGCAAAGTGACGGTAAAGGTGGTGCCTTTTCCTTCCACACTCTCTACCCCGATCTGGCCGTGCAAGTTGTCGACGAGGTGTTTGACAATCGCAAGGCCCAGCCCCGTTCCGCCGGAGTCGCGGCTGCGCGCCTTGTCGACACGGTAAAAGCGCTCGAAAATGCGCGTGAGGTCTTTTTCCGGGATACCTATGCCCGTATCGGAAACCTGAATCGTCACGTGTTCGTCGTCTGCTTCTGTCCTGATCGTGATCTCTCCGCCTTCCGGAGTGTAGGCGATCGCGTTGGTCAAAAGGTTCAGGACGATTTGCTGGAGACAATCTTTGTCTGTCATCAACCAAATGTCCGGCTGGCTGTCCGGCAGCGTCACCTTCAACTGCTTTCTCTGCGCCTGGTCGTGCATGATCGCCGCTGCCGAGCGGATCAGCTCCTGCACATGCACGCGGCTGAGATGCAGGGGAATCCGCTTCTGTTCGATTTTGGACAAGTCCAAAATGTCGCGGATCATCCGGTACAGCCGTTCGCTCTCATCCGAAATAATTTGCAGGAAATTGCGGCACGTTTCCTCGTCCTGCATCGCCCCTTCCAAAAGCGTCTCTGTAAACCCTTTGATGGAAGTAATCGGCGTCCGCAGCTCGTGCGAGACGTTGGCGACAAAGTCGCTGCGCATCTTTTCCAGGCGGCGAATGTCGGTGATGTCGTGCAGCACGACGACGACGCCTCGCGATTCCCCTTTAAAATTGATGTACGGGGCAAAATTGACGTCGAGCACGCGCTCCTGCGGATAGTAAATGTGGATCTCCTGCCGGAACTTCTCGCTTTTGTCCAGGCATCTGTCAATGTATTGGGACAGGCCAAAGCTTTTGCCTGCCTCGATGTGCAGCTTGCCTACCAGCTCGTGTCCGGCTGTTCCGAGCAGCTTTTCCACGGCGGGGTTGACGAGCATGATTCTGCGCTGCTCCGAGATGAAAATGACCCCGCTCGTCATGTTGGTCAGCACCCCGGCGAGCCGCTGCTGGTTCTCGGAGATTTCGTACATTTGCTGTTCCAGGCTGGACGCCATGAAATTGATGGCGCCGGCGAGCTGGCCGATCTCGTCCTTGGCCTTGATCCGTACCCGGCTCTCGTACTGGCGCTGGGTAATGTTGCGGGCGACTCGCGTAATTTCCTCGATGGGACGAATAATCGAAAAGGAGATGCGCGACACCACAATCGAGCCGACGACAAGCGTCACCAGCAAGCCTGTCAGCAGGCTGTACCACATGTTGTGGATCGTGTCCGTAATGTCTTTCATCGACATGGCCGAGCGGACGGCACCGACGATGTTCGTCCCCTGCTCGACGGGCACGGCTACGTACATCATGTCATAGCCCAGCGTCTCGCTAAAGCGGCGGGAAATGCCGGTCTCTCCATTGAGCGCCGCGAGCATTTCCGGCCTGTCGTGGTGGTTCTCCATCTCATCGGCATGGGAGGAGTTGTCGTACAGCACCTCGCCTTCCAGGTTGATGATGGTCAGGCGGACTTCGTCGGATGGCGCCACCTGGAGGACGCGATCCGCGAGCATCTCCTGATTGTCAAAAACGGTCGGGAAGCGGACAGCCTGGGCAACCAGCTTGGACTCGCGGGACAAAAGCTCATGCAGCGATTGCAGGTAGGAATTTTCCAATACCTTCGCAAAGTACATCCCCATCAACAGGAGGACCAATGAGATTAATCCCAGAATGGTGAAGGTGAGTTTGATACGAAAGCGAGTCAAGGTCGTGCCTCCCGTTTGTTATCCTTCCAGTTTGTATCCCAAGCCGCGAACGGTTTTGATGTAGCGCGGGTTTTTCGTGTCTTCCTCCAGCTTTTCCCGCAGGTGGCTGACATGCACGTCCACGATCCGGGAGTCCCCGATAAAGTCGTAGTTCCAGACGGCGTTCAGCAGTTGGTCGCGGGTGAGCACGCGCCCCTGGTGGCTGGCGAGGTAGTTGAGCAGTTCGAATTCTTTTGGAGTCAGCTCTACCTTTGTATCTTTGCAAAAGACTTCGTATTTTTCCGGGTAGATGCGGATGTCGCCAAACTGGAGCACGACATCTTCCGGCGCAACCGCCGCTTCCGGGGTTGCCTGAATGCGGCGGAGAATGGCTTTTACGCGGGCGATTACTTCGCGCGGGCTGAACGGCTTGGTCAAATAGTCGTCAGCGCCCAGCTCCAGACCTAATATTTTATCCAGCTCATCGTCTTTTGCGGTCAACATGAGGATTGGCGTGTTAATGCGCTCCTGGCGCAATGTTTTACAGACGTCCATGCCGTCCATTTTGGGCAGCATCAAGTCGAGAATGATGAAATCGGGCTGCTCGCTTTTCACCATGTCGAGCGCCTGTCTGCCGTCAAAGGCGGTCACTACCTGGAAACCCGATTTTTCCAGATTGAATTGCAGCAGCTTCACGATGGAAGCTTCGTCATCCACTACCAAAACCTTAATCATTTTATCCGTTTCCCCCTACCAATGCGATGCTGCAGATTAATTGTTTTCAGACCTTCGTCCTCTGGTTTGTTTCTTCTCTCTACACCTCTCAGTCTGCCAATGCTGAAACCGGAAGACAAGTAATTTTTTTGTAAAAGTGTTTGGAGGCTGGCTGTGGTGGGTGTGGCTTGGGCGTTCCGTTGGTTCTTTGGAGTAGTATGCCTCGAATGAGGGGTGGGCATCAGGAAGGGGATGTTAGGCTTCGGGGGGTGTTTTGAAAGGCCCCTTGGTCGTAGGGCCTTTTGCTCGTAGCTTTGGCTTCGGCTCGTCCCGGTAATTTTGAAAGCCCTTGATCGCAGCTTTAGCTTCGGTTCGTCCCGGTGTGTTTTTTGAAAGCCCCTTGATCGTAGCTTTCGTGGCGGCGAGGAAAGAGGAGAAATCGCTGGAGCTTCTTGGGATCCCCGCTGGAAGCACTACTGCCCGGTTCCAGGGAAAAAATGAAACCGCGTCCAAAGTGGTTTATTCAGGATGGGTCTCAGAGTGGACGCTTAAAAGCGTGTTTCGTTTTTTCCCTTCCACCTCGGTCGGGATCCCAAAGAGCTTTCGCGTATTCCTCCTCTTTCCTCGTCAGGGGCTAATGATGTTGATGGGAGTTTTAAAAATCTTACAAGCCTTTCGGGGCAACCCATAGAGGTAGTTGCAGAGCCCGGGCTTAAAAGATTATAACAGCCAAATGTTTGTACACCCCTAATAATGAAGATTTGACCATATAAGAAAATTATGGTATTATATGTAAAATTCAAAGGCCGGGGAGTTGATTAATTGAGAAGTATATTTTTACATATCATTTTAGCCTGCCTGTTGCTTACTGCCGGATGTGTAAATGATAACTCCTTTGCAGGCAATAACGAGCAGAATCTAAAAATTGGAGTGATCGGGCAGCCTCCTGTGGTCAACGAAAATATTGATTTCATCGAAACAACTCTTGAATCACTAATTAATGCATCGGATACAGAGTTTCACGCATTATTTATCATGCCAGAGTGCCTAGAGGAAGCTTCCAAACCTCAATTTGCCAGGCTTTATAAAAGTCTGAAATACCCTGTTTTCTTTATCGGATCAACCAAATCATATTACCCGTTCATAGAAGAAAGTCTAACATATTCTACTGCTCCCTCAACGAGCTCCGGTATGTTTGCAACTGGATTTATCAATGAAGACGGGCAATATAAAATATTTGAATATGGCCTGGAAAATGATGAAAAGACAGAAAAAAATCTCAAACTAATGTACACCAATATTTTTAAGACAATTTCAAACGAATTCATCTCAAAGAAAACGAACTAAACAATTTCTCCGAACAGCAAAAAGGGGCTCTCTGGTCATTCTCTTGACTTGAAGATTGCCCCTTTGAATGTATGCAGTTATTTAATTCCCAGTAACAGAGAGATACTGATATCCGCTATAGAAGTATCGGTAATGATTTGATGCATTTGCAACACTAAAAGTAGCTTTAAATACCGGGGTGTCTATGCCGGTTTGAAAATTTAGAGTAGTTGATCCATTATCATAAAAATCACCGTTTACAAGATACTCAATACCTTGTTGATTATTTTTTACCCACGCTTGTACATCACCTGAAAATTGCTTGCTCACCCCGTGATACCTATCTAATCCGGCATATCTAATGTCAGAAACCCAACCGAAACTACCGTCTCTGCACTTATTTACAATAGCAATAAATCTTGGTTTATATGTTCCTGAAACTGATAATCGCTGAGACACTTCACTGTATGAGCATGTTGCACTTAAAGCTTTTAAGCTCTTTTGTGTTTTAGGTTGTTCTTTTTTTACTTCCTCTAACGACCTACCGCTATATTTTGCAATACGTTGCATTGCTTCCTCGTAGGTAAGGTCTTCAACAACAACCTCCCCTGTTTCTACTGTTGCATTGTTGCCTTTGGCAGAAGCAACAAGATTACCAAGGCTCAATACGACTAAAAACATCGTTAATACAACAAGAAATGGCTTTTTCATGTTTCCTCCCACTATAAATTAATGTTTTCTCGCGTTTGCTCACTCATTCTTAGATTTTCAACCATCAACATTCCAGAGAAGTGGGCGAAGCATGTAATTATGGAATATTTTTCTGGATGAGCCGGTGGCGGGAATAAAGATTCGAATCTTTTTTCCAATCTATTGGTAAATCGTATGACCGCACATTTGGATATCCACTCCATTCCCCTGACGGCTTACCCTCCCATGTCACGCTGGGTCTTCGCCCTTACATTCCTTCGTTCTGCCTCTCAAGGTGTGGACGCCGCTTCTTGCTCCTTTACTGGGTCGTTGCCCTTACGGAATAGATCCTGCGGCTGCTCCGTGCTTCTGTTGTCATTGGTTTACTTCCAAGCTCTTGTGAGAAACGAGAATTATCGTTTGAATTTAAGCTACCATCTGTATTTGGGACTGGCGTACAGGTCCTAATACGTCGGACGCATTGTACGGAATGCACTTCGTGCCTAGTGTGTACAGTACGCGAATGAGCTTCCCGCAGAGTGCCACTATAGACTGCTTCTTCTTGAGCGGATTATGACTTCGCTTCGTAAAGTAATGGTGCAACGCCTTGAATTCGGCGTTTTTGGCGACCATCGGCATCATCGCCCGAAATAGCAAGGCTCTTAGTCGGGATCGTCCACGCTTGGTAATCGTGGACTTGCCCTTCTTCTTGCCGGAACTGTTCTCTTTGAGGTTAAATCCAGCAAGACGGATGATCTGCTGCCCATGGTCATAACCGCTAAGATCACCAACTTCAGCCAAGAAGCCCGCCAGCGTAACAACGCCGATTCCTGGTACTGTCAGCATTTCATTTGTACCTGGAATTTGTGCAAGCAATGCTTCCACTTGCGCCATGATTTCTTCAAGTTGCCTTGAGAATAGTTCATATTGTTCCAGTAAGGCCTTGAGCTCGATTTTCGCCGCCGTCAGCCCTTCGGTAAGTCCAATTGAGTTTGTGGCAGCTTGTAGGAGTTGCGCTGCACGTTTGGAGCCAACCGCTCGCTTCACGTCTTCCTTCCATCGGTTCACGATTGTACTCGCGCCAAGCGATACAATCTCCTGTGGCGTCGGAAATTCACGAAGCGTGATGAGCGAGGCCTTTCCTTCCCAATCTTTAAACACAAGGCTGTACTCCGGAAAGAAGCGATCAAGCCAGTTCTGGATACGCCGTTGGACTTGACCGAAGTTCACCATCACCTTCTCTCGAAGGTTCATGAGAATACGAAGATCGGCATAAACGCTCGTAGGCAATTTGGGCTCGCTGTACTTGCCATTGCGAACTAAATCAGCGATTAACCTAGCATCCTTGTAATCATTCTTCGTCGGTGAATTGTCTTCAAGTTCTTTGCTTTTATTGACGTGATGAGGATTCACGATAACGACTTTGATGTTTTCTCGATGCAGAAATTCGGCCAGTGGAAACCAGTAGTGTCCGGTTGGCTCAATGCCCAAGATGATATCCGTCTTGGCGTATTGCCGCTGAAGCTCCTTCATCCACGAAACGAGTTTCGTCAGGCCAGAATGGTCATTGCCGAACACACAGTCCTTACCAATCTCGATTCCGCGGAAATCGACAGCTCTGGCAACATGCGTTTTCTTGGCAATATCTGCACCGACAACAAGGGTTAATTCGGTAATTTGTTGAATACGTTGATTCTGCTTTTTCGATTGCTTATACTTCATTGTGGAGTACCTCCTGTACGGGTAATTGTTCTTTGGACGGAACGTTTCCCAGTTTACAGAAGGTGCTTTTTTTATTCAAACCCCAAATTCATTCATTACAGGAATGGCTCCTTAATTTATTTAATTTCATCAAGTACATTATTCTACAAATTATTATAAAATCCTTCCATTTTTGTAATAAAATTATCATTAAATCGACTTGTTCAAAAAAAATTCAACATTTTCCCTATATAAGTTTGTTACCTCTTTGAAAATACCCCCCTCAAAAGAGTCGTATAGGTGCAACTCCTTTTGGGCCTGATAATAAGCAATATAATTCAATATAAACTCCAGCTCCCCTCCTCACTACGCTATGAGCACCTTGTCATTTCCGAATGAACGCCTGACCGCCCCCCTCAGCTCGTAGAGAAAACAGGAGAAAGTCGCAAAGGTCTTTGGGACTCCTTCCGAGACGGAGGGGAAAAGGGAAAACACGCTTTTAAGCGTCCACCTTGAACCCGCTTCCCTGAATCCTCCACTTTGGACGCGGTTTTCCTTTTTCCCCGCAGGCGGGCAGTCTGCGCTCCCTCGCTAGAGGCCCCAAGCACCTGCTGCGCTTTCTCCTGTTTCCTCCCTCCACTGCAGCTTCGACCTACTCGGCTTTTCCCAAAGAACGCCTGACCGAACCTCACAGCTCGTAGAGGAAGCGAAAAAAAACACAAGGTTTTAGAAGAATTCCTACCGAGCCAGAGGAGCAAAAGGAAAACACGCAAAAAACTCCCCCAAGCCAAAGGCGCCTTGCACTTCATTCGTCTCGCAACTACTTCGGCCGAGCAGTTCGCCCCGCCCGCCACCGGACAAAGACGTCATTTGCTTCACCTCCACTGGACGTTCCCGCAAAAAAAGACGCCTTTCGCGAAGAAAGGCGTCTTGGTTATTCATCTCGACCCGGCTATTTCAAAACAGCCAGGACATTGCGCACGGAATCAGCCGATTTGTCGAGGGCTGCTTTTTCCTCTGCGGTGAGTTCCAGCTCGATCACTTTCTCGATCCCGTTTGCCCCCAGGAGGGTCGGAACACCGAGGTAGAGATCGTGGTAGCCGTACTCGCCTTGCAGAAGCGCAATGGATGGCAGGATACGTTTTTTGTCCTTGATGATCGCTTCAGCCATCTGCACCAGCGAGGCAGCCGGGGCGTAATAGGCGGAACCGTTACCGAGCAGGTTGACGATTTCGCCGCCGCCTTTGCGGGTGCGTTCGACGATCGCATCGAGGCGATCTTTCGGGATCAATGTTTCCAGCGGAATGCCGCCC
This sequence comes from Brevibacillus sp. NSP2.1, assembly GCF_000470975.2. Classification (NCBI taxonomy): domain Bacteria; kingdom Bacillati; phylum Bacillota; class Bacilli; order Caryophanales; family Paenibacillaceae; genus Brevibacillus; species Brevibacillus sp. NSP2.1. Next base: position 4,314,850 of record NZ_CP048274.1, read on the forward strand.
GCGTACGAGTAGCGCACCAATGGAACCATGTCGTCGCCGTGTCCGCCGAGCACGAAGCCTGTCACGTCTTCAACAGAGACGTTCAGCTCCATTGCCACGAAGGTACGGAAACGCGCCGTATCCAGCACGCCGGATTGCCCGATTACGCGCTCTTTCGGGAAGCCGGACGTTTTGTAGAAGGTATAAGTCATCGCATCAACAGGGTTGGAAAGAACGAGCACGATCGAGTTTGGCGCATACGTTTTCACTTGCTCCGCCACCGACTTCATGATGGCTGCGTTTGTGTTCACCAGGTCGTCGCGGGACATGCCAGGCTTGCGGGCAATCCCTGCGGTGATGATGACCAGATCGGCACCTTTGATGTCCTCGTAGCTGGCTGTGCCTGTAATGTTGGCGTCAAACCCCAGTACAGGAGAAGACTCCATCATATCCAACGCTTTCCCTTTTGTTGGGTTTTCCAGTTGCGGAATATCAACCAATACGACGTCGCCCAGTTCTTTTTGCCCCAAAATAAATGCTGTGGTTGCACCAGTGAAGCCACTACCGATAACAGCGATTTTTTTACGGTTGAATGCCATGACTTAACTCCCCTCCAAAATGTAAGGTAATCGTTGCCAAACTATCTTTATCTTACATGTTTTGAATCAGCGCGTCAGCAAACTCGGAGCATTTCAGCTCGGTTGCACCTTCCATCAGGCGAGCGAAATCGTACGTTACGGTTTTCGCGGAGATGGTTTTTTCCATGGAGTTGATAATCAGGTCAGCCGCTTCGTTCCAGCCCAGGTGACGCAGCATCATTTCTCCGGACAGGATCACGGAGGATGGGTTCACTTTGTCCAGACCAGCGTATTTAGGCGCTGTACCGTGAGTTGCCTCGAAGATCGCATGGCCAGTCAGGTAGTTGATGTTTGCGCCTGGAGCGATACCGATACCGCCAACTTGTGCAGCCAGCGCGTCGGAGATGTAGTCACCGTTCAGGTTGAGGGTTGCTACTACATCGTACTCGGCAGGACGAGTCAGGATTTGTTGCAGGAACGCGTCCGCAATCACGTCTTTTACGATGATTTTGCCAGCCGCTTCTGCTTCTTTTTGCGCTTTGTCAGCGTCGCCGCCTTCAGCCTTGATGCGGTCGTATTGTGCCCAAGTGAACACTTTGTCGCCGAATTCCGCTTCAGCCACTGCATAACCCCAGCTTTTGAACGCGCCTTCGGTGAACTTCATGATGTTGCCTTTGTGTACGAGGGTAACGGATTTGCGGTTGTTGTCGATCGCGTAGTTGATCGCTGCGCGAACCAGACGCTCTGTACCGTCTTTGGAAACAGGCTTGATCCCGATACCGGAAGTTTCCGGGAAGCGGATTTTCTTCACGCCCATTTCTTTTTGCAGGAATTCGATTACTTTTTTCACTTCCGGAGTGCCTTCTGCCCACTCAACACCAGCGTAGATATCTTCTGTGTTCTCGCGGAAAATAACCATATCTGTCAATTCAGGATGTTTCACAGGGGATGGAACGCCATCGAAGTATTGAACAGGACGCACGCAAGCGTACAGATCCAGCTCTTGGCGCAGCGCCACGTTGATGGAACGGATACCGCCGCCTACTGGTGTAGTCAGAGGACCTTTGATGGCGATCAAGTATTCGCGGATCGCTGTCAATGTATCTTCTGGCAGCCACTCGTTGTATTGATTGAACGATTTTTCTCCTGCGAATACTTCGAACCAAGCGATTTTTTTCTCGCCGTTGTATGCTTTTTCTACCGCTGCATCCAGTACGCGAACGGAAGCTTTCCAGATGTCAGGGCCAGTACCGTCGCCCTCGATGAAAGGAATGATCGGGTTGTTTGGAACTACCAGTTTGCCGTTATCAACCGTAATTTTTTCGCCGGCAGTTGGTTGTGCAAGGTTTTTGAACACAAGAATCCCTCCAGTGGTGAAGATAATAGGTGATTATGAATATTTCCAGACGTAGGAGAACTACCACTGCTTGTGGTAGTTCTCAAGCTTGCGCTTAGGGAACAGTTGCCCTCCACGCTCGAAAATAGCGAGTGTTTAGCGGCGGTCAATCGGAACGTAGTGTTGGTTGACCGGACCGGTGTAATCCGCGCGCGGACGGATCAGGCGATTGTTTTCATACTGTTCCATGATGTGAGCCGTCCAGCCGGACATGCGGCTGATAGCGAAGATCGGTGTGAACAGGTCAGTTTCCAGGCCGAGAGAGATGTACACGGAAGCGGAGTAGAAGTCAACGTTTGGCTTCAGTCCTTTTTCCTTGGAAATCATGTCGTCGATTTTCACGGACATTTCATACAGCTCTGGACGACCGATTTGCGCGGTCAGCTTTTGGGACATTTGCTTCAGCCATTTCGCGCGCGGGTCACCATCTTTGTAGACGCGATGTCCGAAGCCCATGATTTTCTCTTTGTTGTCCAGCTTGGCGCGGATGTACGATTCTACGTTGTCGAGGCTGCCGATTTCCACCAGCATTTTCGCAACCGCTTCATTGGCGCCGCCGTGCAGAGGGCCTTTGAGCGTGCCGATGGCAGAGACGATACCGGAGTAGATATCAGTCAAGGTCGCAACGGTTACGCGAGCAGCGAAGGTAGATGCATTGAACTCATGGTCAGCATGCAGAACCAGCGCAACGTCAAACGCTTTCACTGCTGTTTCTGTCGGCTCTTCGCCAGTCAGCATGTAGAGGAAGTTTTGGGCGATGGTGAAATCTGCACGAGGAGCAACTGGCTCCAGACCTTTGCGCATGCGCTCGTAAGCGGCAATCAAGGTAGGAGTTTGAGCCATCAGACGGATGGATTTGCGATAGTTGGCTTCAGGAGACATGTCTTGCGCTTCTGGGTCGTAGAGCGCTAACGAAGAGACAGCTGTGCGCAACGCCGCCATTGGGTGTACGCCTTTTGGGTAGTGGCGGATGCTCTCCAGCACTTCTTTTGCCACTGTTGCATTTTCACCCAATTGTTTTTTCAAAGCGTCTAGCTGATCACGCTTCGGTAACGCTCCATGCCAGAGCAAATATACAACCTCTTCAAAAGTTGCATGTTCTGCTAACTCATCGATGTTGATCCCGCCATAGCAAAGAACCCCATCGACGATCGAACAGATCGATGATTGAGCGGCAACGACGCCTTCTAGTCCACGTGTTGTTGTCATAGAACTCCCTCTCCTTTTCCACTCAAGTAGTAGCGCTTATCCAGTCCTCGCTTGTCCTTGTGACTGATAAACGACTTTATCCACAGCAAATATGAAGTTGATGGCAGCGGTTTCTTTCATCCACCACTCTTGTCAGGGAATAGATCCACGCAAATCCTTAGAACATGCCAAGGGGGAGAGGCGAGTGAAAAGAATCCACTATAAGTCGACCCAATTATAAAAGATTATTGCGATTTTGTGAATAAGATTGGCGAAAAAATGTTTCAAAGGATGAAACCCGGTTTTGTTTTTTGCGCGAACTTGCTCCATTTGTCCGGTTTGCTGCATAATAGTTCCATAAGGATTTGTGTGCTGTTCGATGGCAGAAAGGAGACCTTTGTTGAATCAGGAAAACTGGGTGGAGCGCCTCTTTCAGATCATTCGCTTTTTCTGGGTTTGCCTGCTTGTTTATGTAGGAATTCGGCTGTTTCAGTTTGCAACACCCTTACTTTACCCATTTATAATTGCTTTAGTCATCGCGCTTTTGATCCACAAGCCGGTCACGTTCGTCACGCAAAAGTTCAAGATTCCGCGCTGGCTGTCGGTCACTCTCGCCCTGCTCGTCTTGATGCTGCTTGCCATCGGGCTGGCGACATTGGTCGTCTCGGAAACCGTCGTGGAGATCGGCGAGCTGGCCAAGCGCCTGCCGGGATTCGCCCAGGAGCTGTCCGAGTATTTGCAGCGGACGATCTCGCAAGACTTTTTGCTCGGCATCTACAACCAGGTGCAATGGATTTACGACCAGCTTGACCCGAACTACAAGGACAAAATTAGCAACACGGTCGGAAGCGGCATTACTTCCATCACCCACGCCGGGCAAAACCTGATTGTCAGCTTCCTGGACGGCCTGAAAAACGTGCTCGTCTCCCTGCCGAACATGGCTACCGTATCGGTTATTTCCATCATGGGCGCGTTCTTTATTTCCAAAGACTTCTTCCTCTGGGAAGCGCGCTTCCGCCGCCTGTTGCCAAGCGGCGTCAACAACCGGCTGGACCAGATTTTCCGCGACCTGCGCGGCGCTTTGCTCGGTTTTCTCAAGGCGCAGTTGACGCTCATCTCGCTGACGGCCGCCATCGTGATCGTCGGCCTTCTCATCATGCGCGTCGAATACGCGATTACGATCGGGCTGATTACCGGCCTGGTCGATCTGCTGCCGTATCTCGGAACGGGAACCGTCTTCGTTCCGTGGATCATCTACCTGTTTTTCAAAGGCAACTACACGATGGTCATCGGACTGTCCATCCTGTACGCGGTCGTTCTCATCTTCCGCCAGATCATCGAGCCAAAGGTCGTCGCGGAAAGCGTCGGTCTCGATCCGCTGCTCACGCTGGTCGCCCTGTTCGTCGGCCTGCAACTGTTCGGCTTTTTGGGGCTGATTATCGGCCCTGTCTCGCTCGTATTGATTAACGCGCTGGTCAAAGCCAACGTGTTCGTGGACATCTGGACCTACATTCGGGGAAAACGCACCTAACAAAAGAACCGCTTTCGGGCTAGCCGTGAGGCCGTCGCTCGAAGCGGTTCTTTTTGACAACTGCTCTTTTATCTGCGGAAAAAGAATTGGATGCGCCCCGACGAGATCAAATACCACAGCCATTGTTTCAGCAGGTGGCGCAAAATCATGCGGGTGTACGGAATGAGAAAAATCAGGCCGATCACGTCGGAGACAAAGCCTGGCAACAGCAGCAAAATGCCGCCGATCAGAATCAGCGCGCCGTCAATAATCGTCTCTGTCGGCATCTGCCCCCGTGCCAACTGGAACTGCAGCGTGCGAAACACCTGGACGCCTTGCTGCTTCGCCAGCCAAGCCCCGAGCAGCCCGGTCAGGATCACCAGCAAAACCGTGTTCCAGCCGCCGATGAGCGAGCCGACCGTAATCAGCCCCCACAGCTCCAAACCGAATCCGACGACAAACAGGATGATGAGAAAGCGCAGCATGCTACTCCCCTCCTTTATACTGGGCATCCAGCCAGGCGTAAACCTCCGGCTCTGTTCTGGACAAGCGAATCGGCTTCAGCTCTGCGTTCGTAAAAACGTGTATCGTCTCGCCCGACACGAGCAGCTCCTGGTCCGACACGCGGATAATATCGTAAGCAAACGCTAGTCGAACGGCACTCAGCTCCTTGACCCGCGTCTGGATTTCCACCACATCGTCGTAGCGGGCCGGCTTTTTGTAGGAGAGCGACGCGTCCGTGACCGGCAGCAGCACGCCTCTTTCCTCCAGCTCGCGGTAGGTAAGCCCCGCATTGCGGATCAATTCGGTTCGTCCTACCTCAAACCAGTTCAAGTAATTCGTATGGTAGACCACGCCCATCTGATCGGTCTCGCCGTAGCGCACTCGCAGCCGATGGGCATGAATAATCGGACTCACTCATCATCGCCCCTTTCTCTATACGTATATTGTACCATAGACAAACTGGTCTTGCGGTCTGGCTGGTATGTCAATTTTTCATTACGTCAATACTCGAAAAAGAATAAACTGGCGCAATCAGGAAAGTAGGAAAAAGGAATGTGGGGAGCAACCGTTGTCTTGGTCACAGCGATCATCATTGCCTGGTGGGAAATCCCTCATCTGGTTCACCTGGGCTATTATCGGGAGCTTGTCGTGTTTTCCCTTTTGCTTTTGCTCGCCGCAGCAGCAGGCGTGCTCAAAGTGTTGGGGGTCGCCATGCCCAATCCGGGCGATTGGGTGCTCGCCGTCCTTGGCCCCTTTGGGGAATTTTTGCAGAGATTGTTCCACTAGGAGGACATCAGGTGCTGTCCAACGTCACTATCTCGAATCGGCAAATGATGATAATTACAGCCCTGTTCTGCATCGGGACCACGATTTTGGTCGCCCCTTCTACATTGGCTGCGGATGCAAAGCAGGACGCGTGGATTTGCGCCATCCTGGGAAATGTAGTCGGCTATGGATTGGCCTGGCTCTACATCGCTGTCGGGTTGCTCTATCCCAATCAAAACTTGCTGGAAATCAACGAACGCGTTCTCGGCAAATGGCTCGGCTGGGCAGTCTCGCTGCTTTTCCTCTTCACCATGCTGCTCGCCTCTTCGCAGGTGCTGTTTTACATCGGAAACTTTTTAATCACGCACATGTTCCCAGAGACTCCGATCATCGCGCTGCACATTTTGTTTTTGCTCGTCGTCATGCTCGCCATGCGGCTTGGACTGGAGGCTTTCGCCCGATGCATCGAGCTGTTTACCCCGTTGCTACTGTTGCTGTTTTGCTCCCTGATCTTTTTTCTTTGTTCGACCATGGAGTTTGAAAACGTACAGCCGATTCTCGAAGCGAGCGGGAACGGCATCATGAGAGGCACCATGTCGTTTGTCAGCATGGTGCAAGTATTTCGGCTCCGCACCTACAAGCCGCTCATCCTTCCCAAAGCTTTTCTCGTCGTCGTCTTTTCCCTGATCGTCTATCCGAATACAGCGTATATGAACCAGTGGGATGTCGACGCCTGGTTGCCTTACAGCCTGATTTTCGGGCTGTTTTACCCGCTGCTGCTCCTGATCGTCGGCCTGATCCGCAAAAAAAGAGGGAGAGACTCGTCGTGACCGTCTCTCCCTCTTCTCTATGTTGGTTCCTCATGTGAAGCAGCGTGTTAACGAATCGGGCAAGCGCCGCCTTCGCACGCTTCTGCGGTAGACAGATCAGCCTCGCCGCCTGTTTCGAATTGCTGCAAAATCGCCGGGTCAAACGGCTTCATCGATTGCTTCAGCGCCTCGTATTGCTCTTTCGTGCACTCTTCATACGGCGCAAGCTGATAGTTTCCGCCATCCAGTTGCAGGAAGGACACGCCGACAAAATTGTCCCAGTTGGCGTAGACGATTTCTTCCACTTCGCTCCACTCTTCCTTGCGAACGGTAATCGTATTGGAAGAGTTGTGCTCGGTGTATTCCTTTTGAAAACGGAAGTACGTGTCGAACTGGCGTTTCGCGCTCACTTCGTTTTTCGTCTCTTGCGCACCGGATGCTACCGGGAAGTCGATCACGAGCGTACGCGCATTTGCCATGCGCTCTTCGTGCGTTTCGCCAGGGGTCCCCACCTCGGGATGGACGGTCCAGCCGAGAGCTTGTACAGCCTTTGCCAGCGGGTCCTGGGCGTTGATGCGAATACGGCGGATGTAGTACGGCGAGTGCGACCAGTGCAAGCCGCTGGAAACGCCCCCGGCCACCTGCGACAACGTCCCTTCCGGCTTGACGGTCGTCACGAGCAGCGGCGAGTTCACGCGCAGCTCATACGCGTAGCGGTCTGCTTCACTGCGGGCAGCATCGCCCAGTTGACGCAGCAACTCCAACTCCTGCTCTTCGGTATAGCCGAGAGAAGCGAGCGCATCCTTCACGCCTGTCAACGACGTTCCGAGCAGGCGGTCGCGCTGCTGGACCGTATCCCAGTGCGGCAGCTCCAGTGTTACGAGCGTCATCCGCAATCCTGCGCGGGCAGATTTGCGCTGCGCGTCCAACAGTCCGTCCAGGTCCAAATATTTCGAGCCGTCCTCACGCTCGCGGACAAACTGAACCAGGTTCACTGTCGTCAAGTTGCAGACCCCGTACGAATCGAGCAAAATTTCCGCACAAGGGTTGAGTCCTTCCGCATTCGGGCGGCGGCGATTCGCTTCTTCCAGGTTGATAAAGCCTGGCTCGCCCTCCAGTTGCATCAGCGTGAACACAAGGTGCAAAAACTCTTTGGTCGGCTGCTTGGTGAACGCAATCGAGTTGTTGGACATGCGGCGGTGATCCAGGCCGAAGCGCCCGTCTCCCACTTTTTGAATGCTGTCAAACCAGACAGGCTTGTGCTCTCCCAAAAGCTCTCCGACACGACGATGGTGGGCGAGCTGCTCCTCTGTCCAGAAGCCGTTGATGCCGTATTTCGCCAGCATGCACTCGTAGTCATCGTGGTCAAACAGGAAAATTTCCGCGGTGCGGCGCACGCCCCCGACCACAACGTTTGCTCCGATGAGGTTGCCGATGTCGAGAATATGTATGGGGCGAATTTTGCCGTACCCTTTTTCGTCGCTTTCGATCGGGGCCAGATGCTGGTCGATCTGGTTTTTCAGCACTTTGTCGATTCCTTCAAACATTTCGCGCAGCGGCTCGTGTCCGCTTGCTGTTCCGCCAAAGCGCTTCAGCCGCTCCCCTTTTGGCCGCACGCTGTTGTAGGAGATTTTGACCGTATGGATATGCTCGTAGGCGGAATCCGTGAGAATTTGCAAGTACAGGCGCAACGACTCGACCCAGCCTTCCTTGCTGTCCCCTACGTAAATTTTCGCAAAGCCGTTGTCCAGCACATTCAGCTCGGAGCGTTCCAGACGCTGGTGCTTCGGAAGCGGTCTGTACTCGGAGGAAAGCAGGGTGACGTTGGTGCGGATCGGCCCAAGTCCGGCTGCCATTTCCTTCGTGCATTTAAAGCCTACGCCCGTTCCTACGAGCAACAGGTAGAACAAATCGCCCAGGTCGTCCCATGACCTGATGTTCAAAAACGAGCAGTTGAAGTTAGCCAGTGGGTACAAATCGGCAACGCCGTTCTCCGCGCCGCCTACCCACAGCGTCCGTCCGGACAAAAACTGGCGAAGGTTGAACATGTTGTCAAACAGCCCTTCCGCTTCTGCCTCCATCGCCCGCTCATCCGGCTGCAAGCCGATCTTTTTCATATGTTGGTACGCAAGCTTCATATTGTAATCCACCGAGCGGCGGCATGTTTCTTTCCACGTTTCCCGTCTGCCTTTCTCCGGGAGGAAGCGAGAATAAGTCCGGTAGTAAACAAATTGTCCCAGAGGATTCATATGAACAGGAAAATCTGGATATTGTGCTAAAAATTCATCCCTCAAAAAAACGGTTCGGGATACGGTTTCGGTTGCCAACATGAACGTTCCTCCTTCGATTCTTTCCTCTCTAGTTAACTATCTTTGTCAAAAAAACTCAATAGTTTCACCTATATATTGTGCGAAATAAAATTCGACAACACTACATATTGTGTTTCACTGAAAAAAGTGCTTGACATCGACAACCGCACGAAGGGAGCCGTTTTTCCCCTTTTCGCGAGCCGGATGACATCGTTTTCTCCTGGAAAAAACACGCGCAAACTGTAAAAAGCCGAGAGCCACCAAGACGAACACCTGATCGATTTTATCAGATTCTCCCTTGGTTTGCATCACCTAAAAAGCGCCGTTATTTGGAAAGCGTTAGCAAAAAAACTTGGCAGACAGTTGGGACAACACAAAAAAGGGTGACGCTATGCCACCCCAAAAAAGTATTTGTGCAAAGACCTTTCTGCTGGATCATTTGCGTTGAGTTACCATTGTGTTTTACTGCTGCCCGATCATGTCAAAAGCTGATTTTCAGAGCTAAGCTGATCCAATAATAAACATTGTTACTAACGCTATCAAAATCCCTGTAATCACAAGGGAAATCAGAAAAGTATTTATTAATTTTTTTTCCGATTATCATCTGCACCCTTATATTGAATGATCGCCCTCCCAGCAAATATAAGCGTGATAACAGAAGAAAAGATCAAAATGATATTTGCCAACTGTTGCATATATTAGCCTCCTTGGTACAAAAAATTTCAAAAGTTTCCCCTTTGTTTAGCAGGGGAAACTTTTGAAAAAGAATGTATGGTTTACTGTGGCTCAATATAAAACACATATGCCCACGTCATATCTAACTGTCCACCCGTTAAAAACCCATTTACACAAAAAAAGTTACATTCCCCATTAGCGCCTCGAATACTGTCATGCTCTCACCCCCTCGCTGTTAGACGTGAGGATGAGCCGCCCCCCCTTGAAAGCCGTGCCTATGTACTTGTCCCAATTTTACTATGATTCGGTAATTGATACCATCATATTTATAATATGAGCCTTTTGCAGATTTCTGAGCCCTTTCGTATCAAGCACTTGAAAAGCATAAAAAAGGACTTCACCCCAAGAAGGAGAGGTTTTCAAGCAACCACACACGAAAACTTTTCGAGGAAGGTGAAGTCACTTGTATATTCTCCAGCCATCACTTTTTTCCTTTGAGGAACTGCAAAAACTTGAATCGAAAGAACGTCTGCCCTTATTTTTTTCGGTTCTGGACTTACGCCCGTACGCCAAAGAATTGAGAAGCATTACGCCCCAAGGGGCAACGGGACACAGCCGCGAAGCGATTTTACGGTCTTTGTTGGCGGCTCCTTTCGAAGGAATTTCGCAATTTACTGCTCTTCATCTGAGACTCACAAGTGATTTACGCTTTCGTTACCAGTGTGGGTTTCCCATTGATCGACCCGTTCCATCCATTGCAACGTTTAGTCGCGTATTTGCTCAAATTGTCCAGAAAAGCGTTGCCGAGAAGCTGTTTTACGACCTCGTCATGCAATGCCGTGAAGAGGGAATCATTACAGGAACGACCATTGCCATCGACAGCACGGCGATTGATGCGTATGAAAAAAAGCAACCGAAATCTCGCTGCCAAGGAACAGGAAACGCCACCTGGGGAGCCAAGTTCGACTCCTTTGGCAATAAAATCACGTGGTTCGGTTACAAAATTCATCTGGCAGTAGACGCGGACAGCGAATTGCCTGTTGCTTTAGAAGTCACTCCTGCTCACGTCAACGATGGAGACATGGCTCCTCCTCTCCTGGCACAAGTGAACAACCAAGCCAAGGAAGTGTGTAAGAATTACGTGATGGATGGTGGATACGATCATCTCAAGAACTACGAAATCGCTCATCAATACAAGGCACAGGCTATCATTCCTCTAAACCTCCGAAACGAGAAAGAGCCACCTGCTGGTTATACGTCAAACGGAACGCCTCGATGCAGCATGGGATTTGAAATGGTGTACGCAGGTGCTGACGGAACCCATCTCAAATTTCGTTGCCCGCATGTGATGGGAAAAGTAGAGTGCCCACACGGCTCAGCTTGGTGCTCTTCCTCCAACTACGGAATGGTCGTAAAAGTGAACGTCCACGATGATCTCCGCAGATTTTCTTTGCCACATCGGGACACAAAGAATTGGAAGAAGATGTATCACAAACGGACGAGTGTAGAGCGATGCAATGCCCGTTTAAAGGAAAACCTGACAGCGAATGATCTACATGTCGGTGGCATTCAAAAAGTGAAAACGTATGTGTATTTGAATGCTATCGTATTATTGGTGTCTGCTCTGGCAGGAAAGAAAGCCAAGCCATCCAAAAAAACGGCCTAAGCACTCTTTTGAAAAAAGCAGCATCGCAAAATTCTGTCCGAATGCCCATCTTGCTTTTAGGCTTTACCTTATAAAAGTGGCATTTCCCACTTTACGTACCATTAAACTTCATTTTTTAAACGAAAACCTAATTTTGCAAAAGGCTCAATATAGATTCATCACCATAACCCGTGCTAGACATTGAAAAAACGCAGATGTTCCTTTATCGTGGGAGTTGTCGAGACAACCACTGAAAAGGAGGAAATCTGCGTTGTGCCTTGATTTTAGCACAGACTTTATCAGACTTCCATCATTCCATCTCACACATTGGGAAAAAACAAAGGAAACGGATTGGATCGCTGTTCTGGAACCGCATTCTGCCTGTCATCTTTGTCCGATCTGCCTCGGAGCCAGTACCAACCATGCACGTCCTGGACGGCGTATTCTTCGTCATCGTTTCGTTCCTTCTTGGGGGACCGTCTGGGTATCCGTTCCCGTGTATCGCCAGCGCTGTGCTAGTTGTATGCTTACATGGACAGTGGAATGGAACGGTATCCCGCCTCGAGGATCCGTGACCTCTGCTTTTCAAGAGATGGCGGTGGATATGTGCCGCAGTCGGGATTTGCTCTCGGTTGCCAAGCAATTGAGTGTGGCCTACTCGACACTCGAACGCTGGTACTACCAACTGGCCCCCCAACGCCTTGCTCAACCAAAAGAACATGGAGCTCCTGAAGGGGTCTGTCTGGATGAGTTTGCTCTGCAAAAAGGACATAAGTATGGCGTGAACCTCATGGATGCTCAAACCGGTCATATCTGGCAAGTCACAGAAGGACGTTCACGTGAACAGGTACGAAACGCCCTGCAGCAATGGCCCTTTCGTAAGGCTCCCCATGTAGTTGTCACGGATTTGGCTCCAGGAATGGCTGAAACAGTATGCCAAGTCTGGAAGCATACCCTTGTGGTAGCAGATAAATTTCACGTGATCCAGCTTTTCTAGAAAGCGTTGGAAGCTACCCGAAAACGCACTCATGCTCGTGGAACACATCGTCGGGGCAGACATGAGCAACGCCTGCTCCATACGATCCCTGACAAGTTGAAGCCCGAAGAGCTTCAGGAACTGAAGATTTGGTTAGCAGAAGATCCACAACTAAAACGACTCTACTTTGCGCTTCAAGACATAAGAACCGTGTATGCCGTTGAAACCCAAGAGGCAGGGGAGGAAGCGCTTCAGAAATGGATTGTCGACCATCTCTATTCTCCGACTCCTGCGGTTCGTTCCATTGCCAAAACGATTGAACAGTGGCAAGAGCCCATTCAGAATTATTTTTCCTTTCGGGTAACGAATGCCAAGATTGAAGGGACACACAACAAAGTGAAGGTAATCAAACGAAGAGCCTACGGCTACCGCAATCTAGAGAGATTCAAGATTCGCATTAGACTGGAGTGTAAACCGGCTACATAACTACGAAAAACTGCGATAGAGGGAGATCAAGCACGTTTTATGGTGGAGAGCTAATATTTCAAATATTTTTATTTTTAATCACTTTGTTTCAAATAATTGACATTTAAAGAAAAAAAGCTTAGTTTTGATAATAAATTGTACACAATCAAAAGAAGGTGAGATTCTTACTTAATACGTTCAATATGTTGTTTGGTTTGCTAAAGCTTTTCCGCACATCTAGGCGTTTTGTTGCCCCAAGCCAAGCGATGTGATGCGTGGTCCAGCTAACAGAGCCCCCATTACAATGATTATTGGAGAATTTAGGATTTCAAATTGGTAAGCTTAGTTTTGGAGGTAGAAAATCAGTGAAAAAAATGAAACTGCTATCATTATCACTTCTGGCAAGTATCTCTTTTTTATCTACAAGTGCTGCTGCCCATGATGATCGTTGCAACGATTCCAGTTGCCATGTGTGGAGAGGTGGATTTAATACTGGGGACAAGGTCAGTGATTTGAAATATTGGTTGGATTCCTCCGTTTCCGATGCTGGCTATACTTCTATCATAAATTTTGGAGCCTCGTCCTGGAATAATATATCAACCAGTGTTTCACTTTCTCAAGTTTCAAAAAAAAATGATTCACAGGTCAGAGTTTATGTTTCTTACTACTCTCAGTTTTGGGACGGACAATGGGAGCCTTATTATACTGATTCAAAAGGAAATTTAAATTTTGATGGCAACAATTTCGAGGATTGGAGTTTAGGGAACATTAGACTTAATCTGCAGCAAATAAAAAATCGTTCCTCCAGCTTTAAAAAGAAAGTGGCTGTGCATGAATTTGGTCATTCTTTAAGTTTGGCGCATAACATGGATGATGTATCAGTCATGAAACCAGGAGAACTTTCTTTTAATGAGCCTCAAAAGGCAGACAAAACCCACTTGAAAAATAGATGGAAATAACTTGGAGGGAAACAAACATGCTTGGAAAAATTGTAATGGCTTTAACAACTTCGCTTGTAGCTGGATACGTTTACCTGGACAATCAGGTAGAAGTGAGAAACTCTCACGCTTCCGTTACTGTGTATGAGAGCGTAAAGGATTTGGAGAAAGATGCCGACCTGATTATTATTGGAGAAGCAACGAATAAGACTGAAAACTATATCAGGTATCATGAAAATGGCGAAATTGATGATTATTCCACAAAAAGAATGGTGAAGGTTCAAAAAATATTTAAAAATAATTTGGATGAAAAGCTCGCTGTCGGCGATGAAGTCGAGGTCTGGGAGCCTAGTATCATCATAAAAGACGGTGTCATCGGAAAACAGCAGCGGACGATTGAAGGTTATCGCCTGATGCAAAATGAAAAGAAGTATGTTTTATTCCTGAAGAAAAACACCTATTTTAACAACCTGGCCCCCTTGGGCGTGATCCAGGGCAAGTTTCCTCTCGATGAAGCAAGTAAAAGTCTGAATTACGCGTACAAGGACGAATTTAAACATTATAACTTTCCTCAGTTTGACAAGTTGAATGAAGAAGTTTCCATTAAGTACAAAATGGAATAGCCCCAAAAGAGAGTCTGTCTGTCAAGATTTTTATGTACACGGAAGGACATCCATCGTCGCGAACCCCCTTACTTGTTTAGCTGGTGCCAGCAAACAGAGGGGGTTTTTTCTGTGAAAATCCACTTATGCACCGCCGGGATATAATTGGGGCTTGCTGAACGAATGAGAAATATACAAGAAATCATGAATAATATGCAGATTTGGTTCCAAAACAGCAAAGTCAGAGTCTGAATGGCATTCAAAGAATTCCTGCAAAAACCTTGCACTTGGTCAAATTATAAATCCAGATTTTCCGCAGTTTTCTTTGATTATTTCACGATTCCTCGCGTTTATGCATTGTTCAGCAAGCCCTAATTGACCCAGGTTCGCCGGAAAGAAAATGACTGTGAACGCTCACCAAAATGTTGACCACTTTGCTCATCATAAAGTTACCCACCTGACAGTTTGAACACACGTCATCATTTCTTTTAAGCCCCGAAATTGGATTTGAGTCATACCCCCTTATCTTGTTAAGCTGATATCAGAAGAACAGAGGGGGATATTTTTATGCAACGGAGACGCTATTCAATCGAGTTCAAACAACAACTGATCCAGGAAGCCCACGAAGTAGGAAACGCTAGCCAAGTAGCCAGACGGCATGGGATAGACCCTAAAATGCTGTATCGATGGATACGTGACTCCAAACACGCAGATTGGCAGAATACGTCTTCCGAAGCTAAAGCTGTAACAAGCTATACACCAAGTCCAGGAGAGTTTCGGGAACTGGAAACGGAGAATGATAAACTGAAGAAATTACTGGGAGAAAAGGACTTGGAAATCGCGATCCTTCGTGATCTTGAGCCTTTTGCAGATTTCTGAGCCCTTTCGTATCAAGCACTTGAAAAGCATAAAAAAGGACTTCACCCCAAGAAGGAGAAGTTTTCAAGCAACCACACACGAAAACTTCTCCTTCTTGGGGTGAAGTCCTTTTTTATGCTTTTCAAGTGCTTGATACGAAAGGGCTCAGAAATCTGCAAAAGGCTCATATACAAAATCGTTACTTGTAGTAATTGATCTGAATTCAAATCGGGGAGACCTGCCAAGCACAAACTTTTTTACTATTTCACCATTCAAATTTACTTTTAATATTTGCTCCTCTTTTACTGTTGGGTCAAATGTCAATACATATATATGATTGTTAAAAAAGGTTCCGCTTGTGAAAAAACCATTATTTAGAACAAATTCGACAGGTTCACTCTTATCGTTAAGTAAATATATTCCACTCGTATAAGAAATAGTTCCCTTCTCGTTTTTTTGTCCCCAGTTAGTGATAAATGTAATTTTATCATTGTTATAGAATGTATTTGTAACTCCTTTTCCTGATTCAATTCTTTTTTTTGTTAATCGACTGTTTTTAGGGAGAATGTAGTAATCGCCTTTATATCTAGAAGAAATATAATAAATATCCTTATGCATAGTAAGACTATTTAATGCTCCTTGGTCAATATTCTCTTCATTTATTTTTTTGCCTTCGGAATCATTAGCGTTGCATAAAAAATGAATCCATCTATTGTCAAATTATTCTGAATGACATTTTCAACTTCACAACCAAAAACGAGAACAGCAAAGCACAAGGTAGCCACTATCCATTTGGTAGTTTTATACATTTATTACAACATCGACAACAACAAACAACACTTACTTCCTTTTCTGTCGCCCTCTGGATGTTCGTTTGGATTGGTAATCCATTCTGCCTATCCATTGTTCAAAGGTCTGCCAGAGAAACACTTTGAGCCATCTACTGATTTGCAGCAGACTGTGCTGACTGTTTCTTTCCAGCTTTACAAGAAGCAACAAGCAGTAAGCAATGAGAGCGAGAAAAACTTGATTCCAGACCGCATTTTCACTTGTTCCATAGAACGTCTTAATCTTTGCGTGTTGTTTCATCCATTTGAAAAACAGTTCTATTTGCCAACGCCAACGGTAGATGTCGCTCAATTATTCTGTGTATTTGAATGCTATCGTATTATTGGTGTCTGCTCTGGCAGGAAAGAAAGCCAAGCCATCCAAAAAAACGGCCTAAGCACTCTTTTGAAAAAAGCAGCATCGCAAAATTCTGTCCGAATGCCCATCTTGCTTTTAGGCTTTACCTTATAAAAGTGGCATTTCCCACTTTACGTACCATTAAACTTCATTTTTTAAACGAAAACCTAATTTTGCAAAAGGCTCAAAAAAGTAAGCGTATTAAGAGACATGAATGGAGCCGTTTTAGCATTTTTCCTTTATACAATTACAGACCAACTCTGGTGGCTTAGTCTTCTTGTTTTAATAGCTGCCTATATCTTTGCAATTATACAAACATCGAAAAACGTCCGATGAAGCTCGAAACCAAAACTACCAACCAGTGGGGGGAACGCCCGAATCCTCATTTTCGGGCGTTTCTCGCTGTTTTCGGCAACTAGCGCCTAATTAACCGGCTGCCGCTGTTCTCTTTTGGGATTTCTACCCTACGAACGGGATTGGGGCGGTATTTACCTGCCCGGATTTGCTCCTTGATGGTTTCCCCGCTTTCTTTGAGAGAGGGTAGAAGTTCATTCGTCCATCTCCTTCGTGTTCCGCCCTGTTCTTCTGCGGTGAGCCTTCCGCTGGAAGTTGGCTGCCCTTCGCTCCTGACGACTCCCTTTCCTCCCATCTCCCCGCATCATTTACACTGGGATGTCCGTGTAGCTTTGCTTTGTTCAGCAAGGTCGTCCCATCCCCTCTACCTGATGATGTTCGTTTGTCCTCGGGCCGGGATTTTGCCTCCAGCTTCCTTAAGATTCCACCTCACGATGAACACCCTTGCTCTTGGCTAGGGGTTGTCCACTACCAGCCCCCACAAGCGGACTTTCACCGCTTAGTTAGTCGCCATGCGTGGCACACAAAGAAAACCCCGTTGATTTTCATCACGGGGTTCGGCTGAAAAGCCATATAAAACAAGACTATTTTACCTACAAAACGCGCGCATGACCCGAATAAATATGCCCACGCTCCGAGTCGACTGTCACGACCTGTCCTTCCTTCAACAAGTCTGTAGCAAACGGCACGCCTACGATCACAGGCACGCCCAGGTTCAAGCCTACGATGGCAGCGTGAGACGTCAGCCCGCCCTCTTCGCAAATGACGGCGCCAGCCTTGCTGAAGGCTTCGATCATGTCGGAATCCGTTCCGATCGTCACCAGAATGACGCCTTCCTCGACTTTTTGCAGCGCTTCCTCTGCGGAACGGGCAATCACGACCCGGCTTGTCACGACTTTGCGGCCGATGCCTTGTCCTTTTGCCACCACATCGCCAATTACGTGGATTTTCATCAGGTTGGTTGTCCCTACTTCGCGCACAGGCACGCCCGCGGTAATCACCACGAGATCGCCATGGCGCACAAAGCCGGCGTCGAGCGCTTCCTGCACCGACATCTCCAGCATTTCATCGGTTGTATTCGCCAGCTCGCCTTTCACCGGATAGACGCCGTTTACGAGCGCCAGACGGCGAATGACAGCCGCATGCGGAGTGACTGCGACGATTGGCGCCTTAGGACGGAATTTGGACACCATGCGCGCCGTGTGTCCGCTCTCGGTTGCGGTAATGATCGCTGCCGCGTCCAAATCCAGCGCTGCATTGGAGACAGCCTGGCTGATCGCATCGGTAATCGTCACTTGCTTAAGCTGGGCTTGTGCGTACAAAATCTCGCGGTAGTTCAGCTCTTGCTCCGCTCTTACGGCAATGCGGTCCATCGTTTCCACAGATTCCACCGGGTATTTGCCCGCAGCCGTCTCGCCGGACAGCATGATCGCATCCGTGCCGTCAAAAATCGCGTTGGCGACGTCGCTTGCCTCGGCGCGGGTCGGACGCGGATTGCGCTGCATCGAATCGAGCATTTGCGTAGCCGTAATGACAGGCTTGGCCAGCTCGTTACATTTTTTAATCAGCTTTTTCTGGACGAGCGGCACTTCCTCGGCTGGAATTTCCACACCCAGGTCGCCGCGCGCCACCATCAGGCCGTCTGTTACGACGAGAATTTCATCGACGTTGTCGACGCCTTCCTGGTTTTCGATTTTGGCGATGATGTCGATGCGCACGTTGTGGCGCTCCAAAATCTGGCGGATTTCCAAAATGTCGGAGGCTTTGCGGACGAAAGAAGCCGCGATGAAATCAACCTGCTGCTGGATGCCGAACTCGATGTCCTGCGCATCCTTTTCCGTAATCCCGGGCAGGTTGATTTTGACGCCCGGTACGTTGACGCCTTTTTTGCTTTTCAGCGTACCGCCGTTTTTGATGAGGCAGACGATCTCGTTCCCCCGGACCTCCTGAACCGTCAGCCCGATCAAGCCGTCGTCGATCAAAATCGTATCGCCCGGTTTGACGTCTTGCGGCAACTCCGAGTACGTAATGGAGACGCGCTCGGCTGTGCCAGCGATTTCCTCTGTCGTCAGGATCAGTGTTTTTCCTTCCTCCAGCTCGACTGCCTCAACGGCAAGCGTGCCCGTGCGGATTTCCGGCCCTTTCGTATCCAGCAGGATCGCCACCGGCTTGCCAGTCTCCTCGGATGCGCGGCGAATGTTTGCGATGCGCGCCGCGTGCTCTTCGTGGCTTCCGTGGGAGAAATTCAGACGAGCTACGTTCATTCCCGCGTGTATCAGCTTTTTCAGCGTCTCGACAGACTCGCTCGCCGGTCCGATTGTACACACGATTTTTGCTTTCCTTAACATAGGAATTATGCCTCCTCTATACACTGCTGCTCTCAAGCGCTTGCTTGACTAGATAGACAGTGTTCGCGCCAGTTGATATACGGATAAATCCAATTGATGCTTCTGTGACAATGCTTCGTTGAAATCAACGTCGACGATCTGGTTGTTTTGAATGCCGACCATCCGATCTTTTTTGCCTTCCAACAGCAAGTCGACTGCGGCTGCACCCATCCGGCTAGCCAGCATCCGGTCCATCGCGGTCGGCGAGCCTCCGCGCTGAATGTGTCCGAGCACGGTCACGCGCGTCTCCCAGCCTGTTTCCTTGGTGATCGCTTCGGCGTAAGAAGCCGCGCTGCCCACGCCTTCTGCCACGATGATGATGGAATGCTTTTTGCCGCGGCGCTGTCCGGCGTGCAGACGCTCGATAATATCATTCATGTCCTGGGATTCTTCCGGAATGATAATCGACTCGGCCCCTGCGGCAAGCCCTGCCCACAAAGCCAGGTCGCCTGCGTCGCGTCCCATTACCTCAATGATGTAGGTGCGCTCATGGGAGGTTGCCGTATCGCGAATTTTATCGATCGCTTCTACAATCGTATTGAGCGCGGTATCGAACCCGATCGTAAAGTCGGTGCACGGGATGTCGTTGTCGATCGTGCCCGGAACGCCAATCGTCGGGAAGCCTTTTTCCGTCAGCTTTTGCGCTCCGCGGAAAGAGCCGTCCCCGCCAATGACGATCAGCCCTTCGATCCCGAATTTGCGCAACTGCTCGACCGCTTTTTGCTGTCCGGCGTCAGTCTTGAAAGCCTCGCTCCGGGCAGAATAGAGGATGGTTCCTCCTCGCTGGATAATGTCCCCAACGGAGCCCAGTGTCATTTCCTGGATATCGCCTTTCATCAGACCTTCGTATCCGTGATATACCCCGTACATTTGCACTCCGTGGTAAGCGGCACGGCGAACGGCCGCACGTACCGCCGCATTCATGCCTGGCGAATCTCCGCCGCTGGTCAGAACCGCAAGCTTTTGCATGGAATCCACCTCTCCAATCCATATCGTCTTTAGCATGTCATGAAACAGAAACAGTATGTACCATAACGTGTATGAAACATGCTGTATTACTCCGTTTCGTATATCTGTTATACACACAACAGAAATGTGTCATACTTTTTGAAAGCTCTGATAACTCGCTTATTCGAACTCGATTGTAGCAGATTTTCCGTGCAGAAAAAAGACAAAAAACGCCCCCTGCAGCTTACAGGGAGGCGTACTCGCCGATTCGTTTGAACTTCTCGTATCTGTCCTGTACCAGTTCATCCGGGCTTAAACGGCCCAACTGTTCCAGTTGCTCGGAGATGACCGCCTTGACCGAGGTCGCCTGTGCAATCAGATCGCGGTGCGCTCCTCCAAACGGCTCGTCGATGATGCCGTCAATCACGCCGAGAGCGAGCAGATCGGGAGCGGTAATTTTCATCGTCTCCGCTGCGCGCATGCCCAGGCTGGAATCTCTCCATAGAATCGCAGCCGCACTCTCCGGCGCAATCACGGAGTAATAGGAGTTCTCCAGCATATAGATGCGGTTGCCTACGCTGATCGCCAGCGCGCCGCCACTACCGCCTTCGCCGATGACAATGCAAATAATCGGCACGCGAAAGGTAGCCATCTCCCGCAAGTTGCGGGCAATCGCTTCGCTTTGGCCGCGTTCCTCTGCCGCTTTGCCTGGATAAGCTCCTGATGTATTGATAAAGCAGATGATCGGCCGTCCGAATTTGTCGGCCTGCTGCATGATGCGCAAAGCTTTGCGGTAGCCTTCCGGATGAGCCATCCCGAAGTTGCGCTTGATGTTGTCTTTCGTGTCTTTGCCTTTTTGATGGCCGATAACCGTCACCGGGCGCCCGTCAAACTTGGCAATCCCGCCCACGATCGAATGGTCGTCCCCGTACAGCCTGTCCCCATGTACTTCCAGAAAATCAGTAAAAAGAAGTTGAATGTAGTCCAAAGTCGTTGGTCTTTCCGGGTGACGGGCCAGTTGGACGCGCTGCCACGGCGTCAGGTTGCCGTAAATTTGTTCGGCAAGCTCTTTTGCCTTTTGTTCCAGACGCTTTACTTCGTCGGAAAAATCAATGCCTTTTTCTTCGGTAAAGCGACGCAATTCCTTGATTTTGTCTTGCAACTCTACTAATGGCTTTTCAAAGGGGAGTTCGCCTGCCATATTTCCACTCCTTCCCGTGACGTGTGCATCTCTACCAGATTGGACAGCGTTTGGCGCATGTCTTTACGGTGCACGACCATGTCGAGCTGACCGTTTTTCAGCAAAAATTCTGCTGTCTGGAAGTCTTTTGGCAGCTCCTGGCGAATGGTTTGCTCGATGACGCGACGTCCCGCAAAGCCGATCATGGCGCCCGGTTCCGCGATGTTGTAGTCACCGAGCGAAGAAAAGCTCGCCGACACGCCGCCGTATGTAGGATTCGTCATGACCGAAATAAACAGCAAGCGCTCGCGGTCAAGTCTGGACAAAGCCGCGCTTGTTTTCGCCATCTGCATCAGGCTGAGAACGCCTTCCTGCATGCGCGCCCCGCCGGATGCGGAGAACAGGATGAAAGGCAGTCGCCGTTCGATCGCTTGCTCAATCGCACGCGTAATTTTTTCCCCGACAACCGAGCCCATGCTGGCCATGCGGAAGCGGGAATCCATGACGCCAATCACGATGCGGTTGCCACCGAGCAGCCCCTCGCCGGTGATGATCGCTTCGTTCAGTTTGGTGTTGGCCATGTCCTGCTCCAGCTTTTCCAGATAGCCTGGAAACCCGAGCGGATTGGCGGTAATCAAATTCGCGTCAAACTCCTCTGTCAGAACCCCATCATCCAAAATGGATTGCAACCGCTCCGGCGCGGACATGGAGTAATGGTACTGGCAGCCCTTGCATACGCGCAAATTTTTTTCCAAATCCTTCGAGTAGTGGATCGTCCCACAATGTGGGCATTTATTCATCAATCCCTCAGGGACTTCCTTCTCCTTCGTACCCGCTTCCTTGCTAGCGTCGGTGGAAGCAGGGACACGTGCCAGTGTCTCAGAAGGGACAGTGGCAAATTTGCGCTTTTTCCCGAAAAGATCTTTTAGCACAGGTACACCCCACCTTTCTCATCAGTGAAGGATCGAGCCGAGTACATCCCGGACTTCATTCAGTTCGCCCTCGGGCACGAGAATCTCGTATTGCTTCGAGACCTTCGCCTCGCGAACCTTGACCAAAAACCCTTCATCTGTCAAACGTTGCTGTATCCGTTCAGCTATTTTAGCGCTAGGAGCGATGTAGATGACCGTCCACATGCTGGCTTCCTCCTTCATCGTCCAATACAGGTCTGCATCATCATATCACAGCGCCAGCGCCCCTCGCAAATAGGAGAAAAATCTAGAGCTTGCTGTTCTCCAGATGGTGCCTCATTCTCTCAACCGCGACATTGACATCGCCTGCGCGGATTGCCTCCATGATCTCGCGATGCTCTTCCAGCGCCATGCGCGCCCTGCCTTCCCGCGACAGCGATTCCGTCCGCACGCTGTTGCTATACTCTACCAACGGCGTCCAGATGCGGTGCAAAATGGAATTGCGGCTGGATCGGCAAATCACGCGATGAAACTGATAGTCTTCTTCCGTAGGAACCTCGCCTCTCTCTACCCGTTCGTGCGCAATGGCGAGAATCCGTTCCATTTCTTCAAAATGCTTCGCGGTCGCCCGCCTACAGGCGAGACGAACAGCGTCGATCTCCAGCATTTTGCGCATTTCGATCAAGTCCTTCTTGGTTTTCGTATCCCGTAGGATAAAAAAGCCAAGAATATCGATCAGACGGTTGTGCCGATAATGCTTGAGGAAGGTGCCTTCTCCGCGGCGAGTCTCGATGAGCCCGAGCAGTTCCAGGGCACGGAGAGCTTCGCGTACAGAGGATCGCCCTGCTCCCAACTGCTCAGACAACTCTCGCTCCGACGGAAGCTTGTCGCCAGGCCTTAAGTTTTGCTCCTGAATGATTTCGTGAAGTTGCAGGAGAATGCCTTCGTAAACCTTTCGATCTTGAGTGGAGTCGAGCACAATGACCCTCCTTATTGCTACTACTGGTGAAGTGAAGCACCCTCCACATATTCACGTCCGATACAGGTGCTCGTGGAGGGTGTTTGACTGCACTTCCCTTACACTTGCTGGTAGGAAATGGCTGCCAGACTGGCTGTTTTCTCTTTTACTGCTTCCGGATCGACGGTGATGCGGGCTACGCCGCTTTCCATCGCCGCTTTGGCTACGGCTGCTGCAACGTTTGGAGCAACACGCGGATCGAATGGAGCTGGAATTACTTTTTCAGCAGAGAGCTCTTCTGGCGAGATCAGGTCGGCAATGGCATAGACGGCTGCCAGCTTCATCTCTTCGTTGATCTCGGTCGCGCGCGTATCCAGCGCCCCGCGGAAAATGCCCGGGAAAGCGAGGACGTTGTTCACCTGGTTCGGGAAGTCGGAACGGCCTGTACCGACAACCGCTGCGCCCGCTGCTTTTGCCTCGTTCGGCATGATTTCCGGAGTCGGGTTCGCCATGGCGAAGATGATCGGATCGCGGTTCATGGAGCGCACCATTTCAGGAGTGACAGCACCTGCTACGGATACGCCGATAAATACGTCTGCCCCTTTCATCGCTTCTGCCAGATCGCCTTGCAGCTTGCTGCGGTTCGTGATTTTCGCCATTTCTTCTTTTACCGGGTTCATTCCGTAGTCGCGGCCTTCGTACACGATTCCTTTTGTATCGACCATGATGACTTCTTTTACGCCCATGGAAATCAAAAGTTTCATGATCGCGATACCAGCGGCGCCCGCACCGTTCGCCACTACGCGGATGTCCTCCAGCTTTTTGTCCACTACGCGCAGGGCGTTAATGAGACCGGCTGCCGTCACGATCGCCGTACCGTGCTGGTCGTCGTGGAAGATCGGGATGTTCGTCTCGCGCTTCAGGCGCTCTTCCACTTCGAAGCACGCAGGAGCTGCGATATCTTCGAGGTTCACGCCGCCAAAGGTCGGCTCAAGCAGCTTCACCGTCTCGACGATTTTGTCCACGTCGGTTGTGTTGAGGCAGATCGGGAAAGCATCCACGCCTGCGAAGGATTTGAACAGTACCGCTTTTCCTTCCATCACGGGCATCGCTGCTTCCGGACCGATGTTGCCGAGGCCGAGAACGGCTGTACCGTCGCTCACGACAGCAACGAGGTTGCCTTTCATGGTGTATTCGTAAACTTTGGACTTGTCGTCGAAAATGTCTTTGCAAGGTTCAGCTACGCCAGGAGAATAAGCCAGACTCAGGTCGTACGCATTGCGAACAGGAACCTTTGTCACAGCCTCCAGCTTCCCTTTATTTTTTCGATGAAGTTCCAGCGCTTCCTCTCTCAGATTAGACATCTTTTACCACTCCATTTCGCGATAATCTTTCTATGATTGCTTGAACAGCCTCTTTAATGCTTGAAAGCCCTAAGTGGTCTGACCACTTATTGAGTTATGAGTTCACTATATAGCAAAAACTATTATCCTGTAAACCTGCCGAAAACGGCGAAAAAGGGAGGACATTCCTCATCCTCCCCAATTTATGGGCAATTCTTTCGGAATTACGCTGTCACGTCCCACAATTTCTCGCGCTTGCTCCAAAAATGACTCGTCCACCTCTACCCGAATATCGTCGGGAAGGCGAATTGTCTGTCTTTTTCCTTCGTAAAACAAAATCACAGGAATCGTTCCTTTTTTTTCGACAAACAGCCGTTGCAGACGTTGCAGTGTCGAATCGTGCTCCTGCTGGGCCGATATTTTGACAAACAGAACCGTTTCCGTCGTCGGCGCAGGCAGCGCCTCGGCATCCCAGAAGCGCGAAGCGAGCAGCTTCACCGTATCATCCTGATGGTCTACCCGCGCTTCGGCCACGACGATGCGCTCCTTGCCCAGAAGCTGCCCGTACTTGGCAAACACTTGCGGAAAAACGACCAGCTCGACGGGCATCGTCTTGTCTTCCAGCGTAAGGAACGCCATCGGGTCGCCTTTTTTCGTCTGGATGCGCTTTTCTTCCGTAATCATTCCGAACACCTTGACCGTCTTGTCGCGAGCGACTTCACTGAGAGCGGAGATGGCGGTCACTTCCGGGCGGGCAGCCACATGGGCATACTGGTCGAGCGGATGGCCGGAGAGGTAGACGCCGATCAGCTCTCTTTCTTCTTTCAACTGCTGCGTGCGCGAAAGCGGCGGCACCTCCGGGTATTCCGCAGGGTCCCGTGGCGGGGCAGACTGCTCCTCTCCGGCAAACAGGTTGAGCTGGTTTGCGTCCCGCTCCACACGTTTGGCGTTTGCCTTGCCTACCGCTTCATCGAGCAACAGCAGCAGTTGGCTGCGGTGACCAGGCAGCGAATCGAGCGCGCCGCACAGTGTCAACGACTCGACCACCCGCCTGTTCACGAGCCGCGCATCCACTCTGGCGCAAAAATCGAACACGTCCCGATACGGCCGGCCAGCGCGCTCCTTCACGATGGACTCAATCGCGCCGTAGCCGACGTTTTTTACGGCAGCAAGCCCGAAGCGGATGGCATCGTCTTCTACCGTAAAGTACGCGGCGCTCTTGTTGACATCCGGGCCAAGCACGCGCAGGCCGAGACGGCGCGCCTCTTCCGTGTACTCGGCGATCCTCGTCTGCGAGCCGATGGACAGCGACAAAAGCGCCGCCATGAAAGCGAGCGGATAGGTCGCTTTCAAGTACGCCATCTGGTAGGCGATGATCGCGTAGGCGACGGAGTGGGCCTTGTTGAAGCCGTAATCGGCGAAGCGCACAATCAGGTCGTACACCTGGTTGCCCAACTCTTCCCCGTAGCCATGGCGGACGCAGCCTTCCACGAATTTTTCCCGCTGCTCGGCCAGCAGCTCGCGTTTTTTCTTGCCGACTGCCCGGCGCAAAATATCGGCCTCGCCCAAGCTGAAGCCAGCGAGCGTAGACGAAATCTGCATGATCTGCTCCTGGTAGATCATAAAGCCGTGCGTTTCGCGCAAAATCGGCTCGAGAATCGGATGGGCGTACTGGACTTTGCTCTGGCCGTGCTTGGCGGCAATGTACTGGGGAATAATCTCCATCGGTCCCGGACGGTACAGGGCGAGTACAGCGATGATGTCACCCAAGCTGGTCGGCTTCAGGTCGCGAAGCACATGGCGCATCCCGCCCGACTCCAACTGAAACACGCCTGTCGTCTCGCCGCGCGACAGCATGCGGAACGTTTTCGGATCGTCTGTCGGAATTTTTTCCAGGTCAAGCTCAATCCCTTGCTCGGCGAGGTGGCGGAGTGTCTCCTGAATGATCGTCAGGTTGCGCAGCCCGAGAAAATCCATTTTCAACAGGCCCACTTCCTCCAAAATCTCCATCGGATACTGGGTGAGCGCCAGCCCTTCGTTGCCTGTTTGCAGCGGCACGTAGCTGGTCAGCGGCTCGCGCGAAATGACGACGCCCGCCGCATGGGTGGAAGCGTGGCGCGGCAGCCCTTCCACGCCTTTTGCTGTCGCGATCAGCAAGGCGGCCTGCTTGTTTTCGGCACACAGCTTGCCGATATCCGGGTTGAGCTCTATCGCGCGGTCAATCGTCATCCCCGGCGATTGCGGAATCATTTTGGCCACGCGGTCGATAAGCCCAAGCGACAGCCCGAGCGCCCGGCCGACGTCGCGCACCGCAGCGCGAGCCGCCATCGTCCCGAACGTAATGATCTGGGCGACGCGGTCGTGACCGTACTTTTTCGCCACGTAGTGGATCACTTCGTCGCGCCGCTCCACGGAAAAGTCGATATCAATATCCGGCATCGTCACCCGCTCGGGATTGAGAAAACGTTCAAAGAGCAGGTTGAAGCGGAGCGGATCGACGTTTGTAATTTTCAGCGCATAGGCGACAAGGCTGCCCGCGGCAGAGCCCCGGCCCGGCCCGGTCGGAATGCCGTGCTGGTGGGCGTAGCGCATGAAGTCCCACACGATCAGGAAGTAGTCGGTAAAGCCCGTTCCGGTAATGATCGACAGTTCGTGATCGAGCCGCTCCCGGATTTGCGGCGTCATTTCCCCGTAGCGTTCCCGGCAGCCTTGCTCGCAGAGCGAACGCAAATATTGTGCCGAATCTTGTCCCGCAGGCAAGGGAAATTCCGGCAAAATGTGCGCGCCAAACGACAGCTCTACGCTGCATCTGTCTGCGATCATGGCCGTATTCGCCAGCGCCTCGGGCGCGTAGGAAAAGGCCGCTGCCATCTCCTCGCCGCTTTTCAAATAGTATTGGTCGGTTTCGTAGCGAAAACGGTTTTCCTCATCGATCGTTTTGCCTTCCTTGATCGCGAGCAGGATGTCGTGCTGGCGATGCTCGTTTTGCATGACGTAGTGCACGTTGTTCGTGGCGACCAGCGGAATGCCCGTCTCCTGGCTCAGCTTGACCAGGCGAGCATTGAGCCTGCGCTCGCTCTCCAGGCCGTGGTCCGCCAGCTCCAAAAAGTAATTCGCTTCGCCGAACACGCGCCGATGCCACAAGGCCGCTTCCAGCGCCGCCTGCGCTTCGCCTGCGAGCAAAAGCTGCGCGACTTCGCCGTGCTGGCAGCCGCTGAGCGCAATCAGCCCTTCGGCATGCCGGACGAGCGCTTCCTTGTTCACGCGCGGGATGATGTAGTTTCCTTCCGTATTGGCGACTGTCGCCAGCTTGAGCAGGTTGCGGTAGCCCGTTTCGTTTTCCGCCAGTACGACCAAATGGTGCGGGGCAGGCGCATTGCGCACGCGATCCTGCAAGTTTCCTTCGATCACGTACAGCTCCATCCCGATGATCGGCTTGATCTGCGCTGCCTGGCAAGCTTTATAAAAAGGGACAGCCCCGTACAGGTTGGCGTGGTCGGTAATCGCCAGCGCGCTCATGCCCAACTCCTGTGCACGCGCTACCAGCGCCTCGATCCTCGCCGCTCCGTCTAGCAAGCTGTACTCTGTATGAACGTGCAAATGGACAAAGGAGGTCATCTGCTTCCTTCCTCTCCTGTTTTACGAGTCGATTCGTTTTCGTAGCTTTCTCTATCATTATACCGAAAGTAAGAGGAATGTGGGGGAATAAGAACGAATGTTCCTGTTTGAATTTGACCTTTCTTGCTTTGATTTGGTAGGATAATACCAGATTTGTTCGAAAGGATGAAGCCATCTATGTGGTCGGCCTTTTATTTGACCGGCGTTCTCGCTTCGCTCGTAGCCAGCGTCTATTTCAGCATCCACGCGCGCAGACGCGGCATCCATCCGCTGGAGTCCCGGATGACGCTTGGCAAAATGAATATTGCACTTGGCATTCTCGTCTCTTTGTTCGGCCTCAACCAGTTTACGTTTGATACGCTCGATACGATCCGCATCGTGGTCGCGATCGTCATGCTGCTCGTCGGCGTGATGAACCTGTATTTGGGAACCCGCAACTTTTTGCACTATCGCAGCGCCTGGCGGGCAGAATTGAAAAAAGGCATCTGAGAGCTAAAAAGCATGGGAACAAACAGATTGTTCGGCATGCTTTTTTCTTTGACAGGAGGTGGATTTGTGAAGAAATGGACAACGGGCAAGCAGCTCGCCATCTGCTCTACATTGCTCGGGCTGATGCTTATTTCCAGCATCGTCGTGCTGCTGCTCACGCCACACACGTTTGTCCGCGCCCTGCATCTCGTAGTCGTCGTCGCGTTGTCGATGGCGCTCGGGGCTTTTGCCCGGGAGTTTTTTCTTTTGCGGGAAAAGAAAAAACAGGCTAAAAGAGAGGCGTAGCGGTTATTGCGATGCTTCTCTTTTAGCCTGCTGGAAATAGTTTTCCTGAATTGCCAATGGTTTGCCATGGCTAAGCACAATCTGTTCTCGCTATAATCAGTTTGTGTGACATTCTATTGTTTCAGACAACCTGAGCGAAGTGCCGACGGTTGTCCTTTTTTATGCCCTTTTTGCATGGCGATTGTTTCCAGTTAACGCAAATCCTCTGCTTTGGCCCACATTTCCTCGGGGTTCAGCTCGTAGATGCCGTCTTCCCGATACATGTAGTGGTTCATGACAAATTCCCGGCGAATCGTCGCGTAATCTTCGTGGAACTGGCGGATGTAGTCGTTGATCTCCTGCTCCTTGTATTTCCGGCCGTGCTCCAGCCCCCGGACCATGTGTTCGAACACGATCAGCTTTTTCTTGCGCTGGGACGGGATTTGCTTCAGCTTGCCGTCTGGAGTCAGGAAGCTTTTGATTACGTGCATGTGTTCCGCTGCCATCTGGGCCCTCCTCTGATCGTGGTTTTCCTCCGCTTGCGCAAACAGCCCTTCTTCGCTAAAGTCCTTCGCCCGTTCGAGCACGTTCAATATAGCTTGGGTCTGCCGCTTCATGTTGGCTTCGTGCAAGTAAAAGTAGATCGTATTTTTATCTCGCCGCTCGTAGACGATCCCCGCCTCCCGCAGCTTCGCCATATGGTGCGTAATCGTCGGCGGCGTCACGCCGAGCTTCCCAGCCAGCGCCTGCCCGTGCAAGGGGCCGTTTGCCAAAATCGCGAGGATACGCACCCGCGTCGGATCGCCCAAGGCTTTGTAAAAGGTGACGAGTTTATCCAGTTGCACAGGGATGCTCCTTTCTTTTTGGGGCGGCGTGTGTTGTGCATGAGATTAGATGAAATTCTAATTAGATGATAGTGTAACTTGGTGGTTTTTGTCAATGTGTGGTGGTTTCTTTGGGTTATCCTCAGGATCGGTTGGGGTTTCAAAGAGCTTCGCTTTTTCTTCGTTTTCCTCCCAGGGGCTGTTTGATTGGGCGGAGCTTTTTTAAGGGGAAAAGCGTCGGTTCAGTTCGGCAGCAATGGTCGGGGAAAAAAGAAGCTGTTGGCTGGGACAGGGCTTTTAACGGCCAAAAGCTCTCTACCTGGCCGTATGGCTGATGGAAAATGTAAAGTAGTATCTAAAACTAAATGTATCTGCTGGAAAGTCTAATTTTTACTTGTAACGTATCCTTACGAGATTGCTAATCACGTTAGAGGCTCTGTTTCAGATGAAGTCTGGGATTCGCGGGCAACAGAAACGCAACCCTGACTAGACTACGAAGCGGCTACCACTTTTGCGTTTCCCCGCGAATCCCTGCGGAGCGGACAGTCCCCGCTTCCCTGCAGGACGTAGACCGGGCCCCGCTGAACGCGAGCGATAGCTTGTGTTCAGTGGGTGAAGACCGGAGCTTAGTCCGGAAATATTCTTCTCTCCGCAACAGCCCCGCTTAAAAAACATCAAAAAAGGACAGCCCCTCTAAAAAGAGACTGCCCAAAAACACTACACACCTCACCGATCAATAATCTGCGCCGTAATCATCGCCTGCCCGACGAGCTGCTCGCCGTGGTAGACCGAAACCTCCACCTTCCCGAAGCGCCGACTGATATCCAAAAGCCGCGGCTGCACCTGGATGTGGCTCTCCATCTGTACCGGCTTCAAAAAGTACACCGTGATGTTTTCCGGCACCATGTCGCCCCGGCGATGCTGACGCAAGAGATTACAAGCCGCTTCCACCATCACCGTGGTCATGATTCCGCTCGCAATCGTCCCCAGATGATTCGTCATCTGCGGAGTGACGTCGCCCAGATAGACCAGCTCGTCAGCCTGACGCTCCTCGCGGAAATGAGACATAATCAGGTTCGGAAACGTTTCGCTCATCTGTGGCTGCTTCGCCGTGAACTGGAGCGCTTTCAACACATCGTTGCGGCTCAGCACGCCCACCAGCTTGCGATAATTGTCCACGACCGGCAACAGCTCGATCCCTTCCCACACCATCATGTGCGCCGAAGACGCCACAGACACGCGCGGCGAAGTCGTGATCGGATTTTTCGTCATCACCTTGTCGATCGTCGCCGTCTCTTCGTGGCCGATAATATCCTTCGAAGTCACGATCCCGATCAGACGCATCTGCTCGTCGACAACCGGAAAGCGCGTATCCTGATACAACTCCGTATACTGATGCCATTTGGCGACCGTATCGCTCGGCAGCAGTACCGGCGTCTCCGCAAGCGGCTTCAGCACGTCCTCCACCATCACGATTTCCTTTTTAATCAAACGGTCGTAAATCGCCCGGTTAATCATCGACGCGACCGTAAACGAATCATAGCTGGACGAAATGATCGGCAGAGCCAGCCGATCCGCCAGTTGCTTGATTTCCTCGCTCGTATCGAAGCCGCCTGTTATCAGTACGGCTGCGCCTTGCTGCAAAGCGATCTTGTGCGCCTGATAGCGGTTCCCGACAATCAGCAAACTGCCCGCGTCGATGTAGCGCATCATCGCTTCCAACTGCATCGCGCCGATCACGAATTTGTTCAATGTCTTATGCAGCCCTTCCCGTCCGCCCAGTACATGGCCGTCGACGATGTTGACCACCTCGGCAAAAGTCAATCGCTCTATGTTTTCCTTTTGCTTCTTCTCGATTCTCACTGTGCCGACACGTTCAATGGTGCTTACGTATCCTTGTGTTTCCGCTTCCTTGATAGCGCGGTAGGCCGTACCCTCACTCACATCCAGGTCTTTGGCGATCTGCCGCACGGAAATCTTCGAACCGATCGGAAGGCGATCAATATGCTGCAAGATTTGTTCATGCTTCGTTGCCATATTGCTACTCCCCCTTCCTGGTCTCCCACCCGTTCCAATGTACGCGCGCTCCTTCGAACAATATACCCGAAGGCGCGGCAAAAAAAAAGGGTAGCTTTTTCAAGCTACCGATCAGAAAGTATATCATTAAGGGGGTTTTCATCGTGCTTTTATCTTACCCAAGGAATATTACAGGATTATTACAAGGCGGTTACAGTTTCTTTTCAGTTTTCCTACCCTAACCAGCTTGCCAAAAGCCCCTGGACCAGCCCGATGATCCCGCCGAGAATAAAGCCGAGCACCGTAATCATGCGAAACTCTTTTCCCGAGATGCCGACGACCATCTCTTCGATTCTTTCAATCGGGAAGCCCTCTACCTGCCTTGTCACAATATCGCGAATCGCCAGCCGCGAAAAAATGCGTTCCACGTTTTGCTGCAGCGACTCTACCATCCATTTTGCCAGCCGCGGGACGAGGTTCGTCTGGACTGTCTCCTGAATGGGCGCGGTCAGGCGCGACAGCGGCTCATCGACCAGCCGCAGGCTCTGTTCCTCGATTTTGGCGAAAAGCGCCCGCGACCAGTCGTCGATCTGCTCGCGACCAAGCCACTCCACCAGCTCGCCGACATTTTTGTCCAGCAGCTTGTCCGCTTCCTTGCGCAAAAACTGCTGCAGGCGTCCGGCCAGCTCCGGGCTTTGCAAAAGGTCGTCGAGAGCCGGGAGAATTTTGCCGATGATTTTGTCGTCGGTAAGAAACATGCCGACCAGCCCGCCAAACATCCCTCCGCCGCCACCGAGCATGCTTTTGACCATGCTCTGCAACGTTTGCTGTCCTTCCGGTGAGTGCAGATAGCCGCGCAAACGGTCCATCAGCAGTTGGCTGACCGTCGCGAACGTGGCGTCCAGGCGCTCTTGCCCCGCGTGCGGGATCAGCTCGCGCAGCTTTGTTTCTTCATATTGACTGAGCAGATGTTGGACAAAAGCGTCCCACTTCTCCTGCACAGGAGCGCGCACGCCTTCCTTCCAGCCTCCATCCTCCGTGAACAAATCGGGAACAGCGGCAAGCAAAGCCTGACGCAACGTACGCTCGTCCGCCATCCAGTGCATCGCCAGATTGTTCATCCAGCTTGCCAGCGTGTTTTCCAGACCGCCCTGGGCAAGCGCCCGCCTGACGCCTTCTGTCGTGAGCAAATGCTCTTCCACCAACCTGCCCATTTGTATTGCGATGTCATCCCGCCTTCTCGGGATCAGTCCCGGGGTAAACGGCACCTTCCAATTGCCGATATACCAAGGCTTGAGCGGCCGGAAAAGCATGCGGATGGCCAGTTCGTTCGTGACGCCGCCAATGACAGAACCGACGCCAATATTCACTAATACTATCCATAAGTTCATAAATCCTAACAACCTTTCTTCTCTGCATGGCACCAAACGATTTGGCTACTCATACCATAGACTAACTTTATGCCTGATGGGAAGGGGATAGCCATGTCTTACGTTCCAACCATCGTCGTCGGATACGAGCCAAAGACGGAAGTAGACCTTTACCTGCCCCAGGCGCAAATGCGCAAATGGAATCTTTCTTCGCCCACCGCTACTGTCCAATTCGGAAGCAAAACGGTTCGCGCCCGCATCAGCGGCATAGATCGCAGCGGCCAAACACTCATCCGGCCCGCCGTGGCTGGGTCGCTTCGCCTCCCTACAGGCGTTCCTCTGCTGCTGCGCTACGACGCGGACCAACAAACGCTTGTTTTCGGGCCGTATGTAGGGATTCTCGTATCCTCTTACAATGCCCAATTTACGCAATCCCCGTTTGGACCGTTGTCAACTTTTTTCAACGAGCTAGCCGATATTTGCCGCAAGCGTGGAGGAATCATCTGCGCATTCCGACTTCAGGATGTCAATTGGGATGCCGGCATCGTGCGCGGCCTTGTTCGGAGAGGAGGAGTATGGCGCCAAAAAGTGCTGCCGCTGCCCCAATGTATCTATAACCGCCTCGTCTCCCGCCAAAGGGAGCGCAGCGAGCAGATGGCGAATTGGCTGCAGCGCTGCAAGGAAGCCAACATCCCCTTCTTCAACGAGCGTTTCTTGAACAAGTGGCACGTGCACTCCGCTCTGCAAAATCAGGAAAGCGCCGCCGAGCATCTTCCTGCCATGGTTCGCTTTCAGAGCCTGGGAGATTTGCGGATGATGCTGTCTACGTATCGCACTGTTTATGCAAAACCGGCAAATGGAAGCATGGGACGAGGGATTATCCGGCTGCGCCGAACGCAGGAGGGGTATCAGCTCGCCCGCCCAGGCGGGTTTGGCAAAACGTTCTCCAGCATAACCGGCTTGCACCAGTACTTGCACAAACAGACAAAAGGCAAACCTTATTTGCTGCAGCAAGGTTTACCGTTGATCGGCATGCACGGTCGGCCGACTGATTTTCGCGTGCTGGTGCAAAAAAATCGCGCAGGCGAATGGGCCGTCACATCTATGGTTGCCCGTTTGGGATTGAATCGCATCGTTTCCAATATATCCAGAGGCGGCCAGATGATGACGCCCCTTCAGGCACTGCGTGTATGTGGACCATGGGCCAGCTCCGTTCGCCCGTCTCCAGCCACGCTAAAAGAAGTGGCCCTCAAGCTGTCCGTCCTGCTTGAAGAAGCACTGCCCGGCCATTACGCAGAATTCGGCGTCGATCTCGGCGTGGATGTCCGTGGACAGGTGTGGCTTTTGGAGGTGAACAGCAAGCCTTCCAAAACCGCCAATACCATTCCTTTGCCTGAAGGCGTGGAGGAGCCGCCCCGACGCGCCCGTCCTTCCGTCGTACGCATGCTGGAATACTCATCCTACATCAGTGGTTTTCCCCGGACAGCCAAACCGAAACCAAGGGCGACAACAGGCAAATCCAAAGGCAAGAAAAACAGGCGAAGGTGACCCACATGAGAGCAGACGCGAGAAGTCTTGGCATCATGACCCGCTGCCAAGGCTCCCACTTTGTAGACAAAGGGTATTACAAAAAGCTGACGCTGTACGGACGCAAGCACGGCATTCGCGTCTTTGTGTTCTCGCCGCGTCAGGTTAACTTTTCCTCGCGAACGGTAAAAGGCTTCGAATACCGCAACGGATCGTGGCAAGCAAATGTTTTCCCGCTCCCGGCCTTGATCTACGATCGGTGTTTCGTAGGCCCAGCTTACCGCCACTATAAACCATTTGTGGAAAAGTTGCAAAACGATCGCAACATTACATTTTTGGGGCGTGGTCTGTCCGGGAAGTGGCAGGTTCACCAAATGCTGTCCAAGTCGCCGCTGCTGTCTTCTTATTTGCCGCCGACCGAAATTTTGTCGTTCGCCACCGTGCAAGACATGCTGCAAAAGCACGGAGCTGTCGTCATCAAGCCCATGGCGGGAACGCATGGAATCGGGGTCGTTCGCATCAAGGAGACAAAGAGCGGCTACGAGGCGACCGGACGGAACCGGGAAAATCGGCCGTTTCGCAGGCAGATCCGGGACACCGCCGGGCTGAAGACTTTTGTCGCCTCGTTTACCTCCGGGCGCAAATTCCTTGTACAGCCCTATCTCAAGCTGCATACCCCGGATGGCACCCCTTTTGACGTCAGGGTGCTCGTACAAAAAAACGGGCAGGGTGAATGGGAGACGACAGGAAAAGCTGTTCGCCTTGGCGACAAGCGAAGCATTACCTCCAACCTGCATGGAGGAGGCAAGGCAGAGCCGCTCTCCGCGTTTCTAGCCCGGCATTTCAAGCCTGCCGTCCACTCGCGGATCGATCAGACGATCAACCAGCTCGCACAGGAATTGCCGCGCTTTTTGGAGGATTGCCACGGCAGGCTTGTCGAGTTGGGGATTGATGTCGGCATCGACACGGCCGGAAATGTCTGGGTCATCGAGGTCAACAGCAGGCCAGGACGGACTGTGTTTCGCTTGATTGACGACCCGGTCGCCAAACGCCACTCCATTACCCAGCCCGTTCGATACGCCCACTATCTCATGAAAGAGCGCGTAGGAGGTTACTAAGCATGGAAACGTTCAGAATGCGGCTTCGCTTCCTTTCCAATCCCCGTGTCAGCGGGATCATCCTGCCGACTAATCTCTTCTCCAAGCTACAGCTACGCCATCGCCAAAAAATTACGGTCATGCTGGGCAAAAAGGAAGTCGTCGCAACCGTACTGCAAGACAAGCGAAATCCTGATTCCAATGTCATCAAAGTGACCACGCTGCTCCAGTCCGAGCTGGGCATCCCGCACGGCGGTTTGATCCAGCTCAAGCTGGAGGATTCGACGCTTCGAATCGGTCCGGCGATCGGCATCGTCACGACAGGCATTCGCAGGGACCCGCGGCAGCCGATTGGCCAGCGCACTTCTTTTTTCTACAAGCTGCTGCAGGCCCAGGAAGGCAAAGGCGTCTTTTACTATATTTTCTCCCCGCACGACGTGGACTGGAGTACCAATACGGTCAACGCCTGGTTTTTGCGCAAGGGCAAGACCGGCGGGTACTACTGGAAAAAAATCGTCACCGCCATGCCGGACGTAGTCTACGACCGGATTCCTTCCCGCTCGGCGGAAAAGCACGAAGCTGTGCGGGAGTTCAAATACAAGCTCGCCAGCTATCCGAACATGCCGATGTTCAACCAAGGCTTTTTCAACAAGTGGGGAGTCCACCAGATTCTCTACCCGAATCCGGAAGTCAACGAGCACATCCCGGAAACGTACACGTCCCCCTCGCTTGCGACTGTGCGGAATTTGCTGAAAAAATACACGATCGTGTATTTGAAGCCGAAAAACGGCAGCCTCGGCTACGGCATCGTGAAAGTCGTCAGACAGTCGGGCGGCGGCTACACAGCCTCATATCACAACGGCAGCGGCAATGTAAAGCGGCAGTTTTCCAAGCTGTCCAGCCTGTACCAGCACGTGTTCCGCAGCCGGAGAGTCGGCAGCTACCTGGCGCAGCAAGGCATCCCGCTCAAAACCTTCCACGGACGCCCGTTTGACTTCCGCGTTCATCTGCACAAAAACCAGCAAAACGAATGGGTAGTTTCCTGCACGGCTGCCAAGGTAGCCGGCTCCGGCAGCGTGACGACGCACGTGCGCACGGGCGGTACCGTCATTCCCGGAGACGAACTGCTCCACCATCTGTACGGAAAGCAAAAAGCGCTGATGTCCGAGCGAATCAGCGAGGCTTCCATCCGCCTTGCCACGGCGATCGAGCAGGCAAAAGGCATCGACCTTGGCGAATTGGGACTGGATATGGGCATCGACATCCACGGCCATGTCTGGATGTTCGAGGCAAACTCCAAGCCCGGCCGCTCCATCTTCAAGCACGCCCGGCTCAAGCAAGCCGATCAGGAGTCCCGCAAGCTGCTCGTCGACTACAGTTGTTATTTGGCCAATTTCTAGGCGATAGACAAACAGCACCGTTTTTCAGGAAGGAGGAACACCCATGCTTCAGCAGCGCTCCGGGTGGCTGACCATCCTCCCCAGCGGCAAATGGTTCATCCAGCTACCACGGCAAGCTCTAGGCAAGCGGTCGCAAAAGAAACTGTTCGCAAGCCTCGGTCCGTTTTCGCACAACAAAAGGGTGTACACGGGCTTGCCCGCGATGCAGCCAGGGCGGTTTCGAACGCGGATCAACTGGAAAATGATGAACGACTCGCTAAAGCTTGGCCCTCTGATTGGCATTCTGACTGTTGGCGAGGGCGCAGCGTTTTTGGGTAATCGCGAAAACTTCAAGGACATCTCGCAATCTGGCAAGCGTTGGGGGGCGCTCGTGTACGTCTTCACTCCGCAAGGCATCAACTGGGAGAAAAAGAAGGTACGCGGCTATTTGTACAATCACAAGCAAAATCTGTGGCAGGAAGTCGTTCTCCCCTTCCCGCACGTCGTCTATAACCGCATCCCTACCCGAAAGGCAGAGCAGCGTCCCGAAGTCAAAAAAGCTTTGGCCCGCATCCACGAGATGCCGAACGTCACCTTGTTCAATCGCTGTTTTTTCGACAAGCAAGAGCTTTTCTCCATGCTAAAAAAGTACCCCGAGGTGCATGCGTTTCTCCCGGAGACGAAAAAGCTCGATACGCTCGCCCGCTTCAAAGGCTTTTGCACCGAGCATCGCTTCGTCTACCTCAAGCCGGTGCGCGGCAAGGCCGGGGAAGGGATCATGCGGGTCGAATACAAAAACGACGGCTGGCGGCTTCAGCGGCTCAAGGAACAACGGGCCGTCACGCGCCGCTTTTCCAATCTGGAAGATTTGTGGAAGCACGTAAATAGCCACGTCCGGCAGCAGCGGTACATCATGCAGCAAGGCATCCGCAGGGCACGCTTCAACGGCAAGCCTTTTGACGTGCGGGTACTCGTGCAAAAAAACGGCCATGGCGAATGGGGCGTAACCGGCGTCGGAATCAGACGCTCCGGCTCGCAAAGCATCACTACGCACGTCCCGCGCGGCGGCTCCATCCACTCCTTGTCTTCCGTCCTCCAGACTTTGTTCAAGGCTGATCCGGAAAAGATGGAAGAAAAGATTCACCAGACAGCGCTTACGATCGCAAGCACGCTGAACGAGGAGATCAAAGACCTGGCTGAAATGTCGATGGACCTCGGCCTGACAGAAGACGGCAGCCTCTGGTTTTTTGAAGCGAACGCCAAGCCGGAGAAGTTCGATGAGCCTTCGATCAGGCGCTTGTCGCTGTCCAATCTCATCCACTACGCCCAGTACGTATCCAGACTGCAAAGCGGGCGTGAAGCCGCAGCAGGGTAATCGCCATGAAAAAATCGTTGAAATACGTGATCTTACCTCCGCAAGCACTGGCTGAATCTCAGGCGACTCTGGTGAGATTTGCCCGTCAGGAAGGGGATCGGCGCATCACCAAGCACGCAATCGACTGGCTCTCGCGCCTGACCCCCAAGCTGCTTTCCAAAAAGGATTCCAGTGTCGCTCTTGCCATGAACGGGAAACGCGTCGTTGGCTTGTTCGCCGTTTCCCGCTGTGGACTGGGTCAATCCTTCCTGGTTGTAGATAAGCGCTACCGCAATCGGGGAATCGGCAAAGCGCTGACGACGCTCATCTGTCAGCGCTTGCCCAAACTGTACGTGCGCGTAGCTCTCGATAATGAGGCAAGTCTTACCCTTTTTCGCACCATGGGCTTCGAGCCTGTCAAAGCGAGCATCGGGCCAACGGGAAAGCCTACGCTCTGGTTCGCTTTTGGCCACTGGAATCCCACCGATTTGCAGGAACATGCCGGATGATGTCCGGCATGTTTTTTGCCATGCGCTCGTCGATTTCTTCACTAATGCGAATTCTTTTGCTTCATCCGTTCGTGCATGAGGAAACCTTCCTTGGTAAAAATACTCTGCAGGAGGTGGTCTTTCCCATGACCTACACAAACAACAACAATAACAACCAAATGCAATCTCAACAGCAACAACAGTTCCTCGGAGCGATGAGCCCATCCGGAGCTATGTTCCAGCCAGGCTTCGCCGGAACAAACGTCCAGGAAGTTCAACACTGGAACCATGGCGGACATGCCCAATCTATCGGGACTCCTACATACGGCATGGCTTCTGGTGGCGGAGCGAGCGGTGCTCAATCGATCTTCTCGCCAGGATTTGCGGGTACGAACGCTCAGGAAGTACGTCAGCAAAACCACAGCTACCAGGCTCCGCAGCAGCAAGGCTATGGCCAGCAACAAGCGTATGGCCAACAGCAACAACAGCAAGCGTATGTGCCAAACCAGGCATTCAACGCCATCATGCATCAATCCGGCAACTACGCGCAGACGCAGCCTTCCTACAACCAAGGCTACGGATCCGGAGCAGGCTCGATCTTCTCGCCTGGCTTCGCTGGCACGAACGCTCAGGAAGTGCGTCAGCAAAACCAACAAGGCTACACAGGCTATCAAGGGTTTGCAGGCCAACAGCAGCCGTACACCGCTCAAGTCGCTTATCCTCCAGCGCTGACTGGCAGCATCTTCTCCCCTGGCTTTGCCCATACAAACGTCCAGGAAGTGCGCCAGCAAAACCATGGCGGCGGCTATGCTGCTTCGCTTCCGCAAGGCGGCTTCGGCATGCAAGCTCAGTACGGCCAGCAGCAACAACAGCAAGCTCAGCAATACCAGCAACCGCTCGGCTCGGGAGCGCACTCGATCTTTTCTCCCGGCTTTGCTGGCACTAACGTTCAGGAAGTACGCCAACTGAACACGCCAGGCCAGGCAGCTCCACACACTGGCTCCATCTTCCCAGGCAGCTTCTAAAAAGTCGCCGGGCAAAGGCTTTGCCATGCCTTCTGGCTTGGCTTCAGCACCAAAAAAAGCGTGACCATCTGCGGACGGTCACGCTTTTTCATTTGGGGACAGCCTGCGCTGTTCCTCTATCGCGGCGTACAAGGCATGCAACTCGACCAAGCTCGACTCGTCCACGGTAAACGTGAAACCGTCGAATAGGTAGGCATCCTGTTCGATCCCCGGGCAAGACCAGCCGGAGCCAAGAGCGGTGAACTGGGCAGCTACACACGCCTCGGTCTGCTCTAACTGTTCGCGCACGGCTACATGCCGTTCCAGCGCGGCCCGAAACGTGTCCATCACGAGCGCCAGCCGCTCATCCTGCCGGGCCAGCCGATAGAGAGCCAGCTCGATCTGCAGCCAGCACGTCACGTAAAAATGAAACTCCAAAAACAACGTAGTCAGCGCCGCTCGCAGCGGACGGTCATCCCCGCTCGTCTGCATCTGCTCCCAGCAGGCGTGCGCCTCCCGCTTTTTTTCCTGGATTAAGTCGTAGTGACTGACAGCACCGCGGTAAAACTTGCGGACCACATTGTACAGCATCTCGGGTGTCCGAGACGGAAGACCTCTGTGTCTGTTGGGCACATCACGCATGTATCGTTCCCTCTTTTCAAACGACCTTCGTCTTCCTATTGTACAACATTCGCGTTCCGGCGGTGTGCTTCCTTGCTTTCAGGCTGCCGTCCCTTATTCCTTGCCGTTTTTCCAGTAATCGTAGGCGTGAATGGCATGCCCCATGAACGAAGAGTACGGATCCAGCGCTTTTGTCACCTGTTCCAACTGCCGATGCATCTCGCTCATTCCTTCCTCGTAGAACGAAATGCCGTTCCCTTCGTGACTCTCCTTTGTCTCGACTGCGACGACGATCTTTTTTCCGATGCTCTGCGCGTATTTCACCTGATTTTCTACCAAGCCGACGATGCGATCCGCCCGATCGCGAAAAGCCATTAAAGTCGTATGGTCCAACTGCTCGATCATCCAATGGGAAAACGGCGTGTCCGGCTGTCCCGGCACAGGCGTATTGTCCAGCCAGGCGGCAAGATCGACGCTCGCTTCCAGTTGGCCGTCCTGCTTCGTCTCCTCGACAAACGCCTGAATGTTTGCCATCCACTGGCGCAATACGTTGTCTTTATCCTCTCGCCAGACAGGCATCACATACGGCTCGATATCGAGATGGATGCCTTGAAATTGCTCGCCTGACTGTACCGACTGGTTGTACGCTTTCACCCAGTTGACGAGCTTCATGATTTTCCCTCTGCTCTCTGCCAGTGCCCAGACCGGATGGCCGCCCATGGCGTGCACCTCGATGCCCGCCGCTCGGGCCTCCCGCACGAAATCGCGGTAGTAGGAGTGGGGTTGCTCCAAATCCAG
Source organism: Brevibacillus sp. NSP2.1 (assembly GCF_000470975.2). Classification (NCBI taxonomy): domain Bacteria; kingdom Bacillati; phylum Bacillota; class Bacilli; order Caryophanales; family Paenibacillaceae; genus Brevibacillus; species Brevibacillus sp. NSP2.1. The sequence continues at coordinate 4,356,162 of NZ_CP048274.1, forward strand.
GCGAACGTAGAGCAGATTGACGCCGTTTTGTTCGGCAAAGGCGAGGATTTCCTCTTTTTCAGTGCCGATCAGCTCAGCGCGCCAAATATAGGTGCCTTTGTAGCGCTCTTTTGTGACCGGAGCCACCGGGAGAGCCTCCTTCCAATAGCGGTAGTCGTGGATCGCGATACCGGAGTAGGACGGATGGTCGCCCAATTTTTCGGGCAAAAGCGCGAGCTGTCGATTCATCTCCTCTACGCCTTCCTCGGCAAAAGAAGCGTGGTCGTCGCCGAGCTTTTTCATGTTGACGGCAATCATCACCCGCGTGCCCAGCTTGTCCGCTTCTTTCAGTTCATCCTCCACCAGTGCCAGAATGCCGTTTTTCCCGGACAGCGTATCGCGGTAGGCCATGATGCACACCGTGTCAAACTGCTCGATCATCCATTGCGACACCGATACAGACTGCTCGCCCGGAACGGGAATATCGTCGAGCCAAAAGGCGAGCGCCACGCTTGCCACAAGCTCGGGCTGTTTTTTCACTTCGCTCGTAAACGCCTGCACATTGGCTTGCCACTCCCGGATGATCCGCTCGCGATCCGTCTCCCAGAACGGCAGCAAGTACGGCTCGATGTCCAGTTGAATGCCGCGGATGCGCTCGTCTTCCGCCGCTTCGAGGTTGTAGTTTTTCACCCATTTGACGATATTCATCATCCGCTTTTCGTTGCTTTTAAGCGCCCAGGCAGGGTGTCCGGCCACGGCGTGCACCTCCACGCCCATCGCATTCGCTTCGCGGATAAAGGCGCGGTAGTAGTCAAACGGCTTGTTCATTTCGATCCGCAAGTAAATCAGGTTGATCTCGTTGCTTTTGCAAAATTCCAGAATTTCCCGTTTTTCGTCTCCGATGATTTCGGATTGCCAAATCCACGTGGCTTTACTCTTTTTTTCCGCCGGGGAAAAGCCGAACAGAAAGCCGAGCGTCAGGCAGAGAACACTAAGGTAGATAGGCGCGGCTTTCATCTGTGCTAGCTACTCCTCTCATTGGCTTCTATGCTTCGTTTCCAGCTTTCGTAGTCGTGAATGGCGCTGCCTGCGAACGCCGGGTTGCCGGACAGCTCCTGCTGCAAAATCGCCAGTTGGCTTTTCATCTCCGCCGGACCGTCGTCGTAGAAGCTCACATGCGAGCCTTCCGCCGATTCCATAATGTTGACCCCGACGATCACCGAGCCTTTTTTCCGCGAGTTGGCGTCGGCTACGATCTTTTTCACAATCTCGACAATGCCGTTGTCTCCCTGGGCGCGGTTGCGGTACGCCATCAGCGTGATGCTGTCGAGGCGCTGCACCATCCAGTTGCTGACTTTTTCCGAGCTTCCCGGGACGGAAACGGAGTCGATCCAGAACGGCAGGTCTGCGCCCACCGCCAGATCGGTGTCCTTCTTCGTCTCGGCCACGAGGTACGCGACATTTTTCAGCCATTGGCGCACGACATCCTGCTGCGACTCCTTCCAGGCGGGCAGCAAGTACGGCTCGATATCGACGTGGATGCCACTAAAGCGCTCGTCCGCCCTGGCGCTCCTGTTGTACGCTTTCACCCAGGAGATCAGTTCGTCGATGCTTTGGCGGTTTTTGGTCAGCGCCCAGTTGGGATCGCCGCCCAGCGCCTCCACCTGAATGCTGGCCTGCCCCGCTTTGCGGATGAACGTCCGGTATGCCTCAGGCGAAACGGCGGTCGGCTCTACATGGAGATAGATCAGGTTGATGCCGTTTTCCTCGGCAAACGCGATCATTTCGTCTGTCTGCGTCTCGATTTGTTTGGCGTGCCAAATCCAGGTGGCTGTCGTCAGGGCAGCGCGAGAGTGGTTGGAGAGCACGAGCATGAGGATGGAAGCGGCCGCAAAAATCGCCATCCCGGCCCATAGCGGCCCGTATTTTCGCAGCGCCCGCATCAATTCAGGCCGTGATCCTGCCCGTTTGTCGTCGCTGCCACCTCAACTGCCGCCCTGTCTGTGTACGCGCTCCCGTCAAATGAGGAAAACGGCGGAACCCGCGTGTAATCCTCGACGACCATATCCTTGACGTGGGCGTGCGGCCCAACCTGGCAGCCTTCCCCGATCTGCGTTGTGCCAAGCAAAAACGTTCCGGGGTACAGCACCGTATCGCGCCCGATCGTCACGGCCGAGTCGATGTACGTAGCGGCCGGGTCGATCATGGTCACGCCGCTCTTCATGTGGCGCTCGTTGATCCGCTTGCGCATGAGCCGCTCCAGGTGGGCGAGCTGCACGCGGTCGTTTACGCCTGAGCCTTCCTCCGGATCTTCGGTAACGTGTGCGGCCACCAGTTCTCCCTGCTCCTGCAAAAGCGCCAGGACGTCTGGCAAGTAATACTCGCCCTGCGCGTTCTGATTGGAGACGTTCGGGAGGGTCGCAAAAAGCTTTCGATTATCGAAGCAAAAGATGCCCGTGCTGATTTCGTTCACCTTTTTTTGCCCGAGGGTCGCGTCCTTTTCCTCGACGATTTTGCGGACATCGCCGTTCTCGTCGCGAATGATTCTTCCGTAGCCGGTCGGGTCTTCCACGATGGAAGTCAAAACCGTCGCTGCCGCCTGCTTCGACTGATGGTAGTCGAGCAGACGCCGCAGCGTTTCGCTTTGCACGAGCGGCGTATCGCCATTGAGCACGATCGTCACGCCGTTTTGCTCTGCGAGGATGTCTTTGCTCATCCATACGGCGTGCGCGGTGCCGAGCTGCTCCTTCTGCTGCGCGTATTGCACGCGGCTTCCGAGCTGCTTTTTCACGGCTTCGGCCCCGTGACCGACAACGACAACCAAGGTATGTAGTGACAAAGGCTCCAGTGCCCCGACGACATGCTCGATCATCGGCTTGCCGCACAGCGGATGCATGACTTTGTACAAGGCAGAGTTCATTCTGGTTCCTTTTCCTGCTGCGAGCACTACTGCGTGTATGTTCATCCTGTCGCCTCCACTCTGGCCAGCCGGTTAGATGCATGCTGGCCTTGCTGGATTTGCTGTTCGAAGTACGGCTTCAATTCATCAGTCAACGTGTGGATCATCATGTTCAAATCTACGTCTTTCCTCTGCACGCCTAGCTGATAGGCCTGGAGCATGATCTCCAGCAAAATCTCCTGGTTCAACTCCCGCTTCGAGGTGCTCATTTACCCGTTCCTCCTCGCAAGTCCATATGGTGGTTCATAACGATAGACGGATTCGCTTACTCAACTGTTACACTTTTTGCCAAATTGCGTGGACGATCTACGTCGTTGCCCAGCACGACAGAAGTGTAGTAGGCGATGAGCTGCAGCGGAATGACGGCGAGCACCGGGGTAAACAGCGCATCTGTCTTCGGAATCAGGCAGACGTCATCCACCGAGCGATGCAGATCGACATGATCCTCGTGCGTGATGCCGAGTACGTTGGCACCGCGCGCCTTCACTTCGGTAATATTGCTAATCATTTTCTCGTGCAAAGCGTCCTGCGTGGACAGGGCAACGACCCGCGTGCCTTCCTCGATCAGCGCCAAGGTGCCGTGCTTCAGCTCCCCTGCGGCATACGCCTCCGAATGGATATAGGAGATTTCCTTGAGCTTGAGCGAGCCTTCCATGGATACGGCATGGTCAATCCCCCGGCCGATGAAAAACAGATGGCGCTCGTCCTTGATCGCTTCAGCAAACTGGCGAAGCTGCTGGGCATGCGCGAGAATGTCCTCTACCTGTCCAGGCAATTGTTGCAAGCTCTGAATCAGCGAAGCGATCTCGGCTGGCGCAAGCGCCGCTTTTTCCTGCGCCAAGTACATTCCCCACAAATAGAAGGCGATGAGCTGGGAGGTGTACGCTTTCGTAGAAGCGACGGCGATCTCCGGTCCGGCATTGGTCGTGATGACTTCATCTGCCTCGCGGGCAATCGAGCTGCCGACTACGTTGGTAATAGCGAGCACGACAGAGCCGTTGCGCTTCGCTTCCCGCATCGCCGCCAGCGTATCTGCTGTCTCACCGGACTGGCTGACAGCAATCGTCAACGTGTTTGGCCCGAACAGCGGGCGGCGGTAACGAAACTCGGAGGCCACGTCGACCTCGACCGGGATGCGCGCAAGACTCTCGATCACATGCTTGCCGATCAGACCTGCATGGTAAGCTGTGCCGCATGCGACAATGTAAATTTTCTCGATGCTGCGAATCGTTTCGGCTGGCAGTTGCAGATCAGGGAAAACAACCTTCTGTCCGGCTTCGTCGATACGGCCTGTCATCGTGTTGCGCAATGCGCGCGGCTGCTCGTAGATTTCTTTTTCCATATAATGCGCGTAGCCGTCTTTTTCCGCTTGCTCCTTGTTCCAGTCAATCCGGACGAGATCGCGCTCTATCGGCTCGTCTGTCGCCAGGCTCATGACCTGCACCGAATCTCTGGTCAAGACGGCCAGATCGCCGTCTTCCAAAACGTACACGTCGCGCGTATGCTCCAGGATGGCGGGAATATCGGAGCCGATGAAGTTCTCGTTTTCGCCTACCCCGATAATCAGCGGACTTGCCATACGGACTGCGATCAGCTTGTCCGGCTCATACTCCGACATGACGCCAAGGGCAAACGCCCCGCGGATTTTGCCTGCCACCTTGCGCACCGCAGCGAGCAGGTCGCCGTCGTATTCGCGGGACAAAAGGTGGACGATCACCTCCGTATCGGTCTCCGAGCTAAACGCGACGCCTTGCTCGATCAGCTCCTGCTTGATTTCCAGGTAGTTTTCGATAATGCCGTTGTGCACGATGGAAAATTTTTGCGTCTGGTCCACGTGAGGGTGAGAGTTCTCATCCGATGGCCGCCCGTGCGTCGCCCAGCGCGTGTGGCCGATGCCGATGGAGCCGGAAAGCCCGGACTTTTCCGTCTTCTCCACGAGGACGTCGATTCTGCCTTTTGCCTTGCGTACGGCGATCGACTTGCCGTCGCAGACCGCGATGCCAGCCGAGTCGTAGCCTCTGTATTCCAGCTTGCGAAGTCCGTTAATCAAAATGGGTTGTGCTTGTCTGTACCCGATGTATCCCATAATTCCGCACATGTTTGTCCTTCCTCCTTCGGTCGTGCTTGTTTGTGTGTGGCGCTCGCCCGCCTGTTAGGCGAGCAAGCTCACGACTTCCTTTTCTTCCTGGATCGCAACGGATGTGCCGATGCGGTAGACGTTCGGGTTGGTGATGCCGTCGAAAGCGTTGCGCGTATCAATAATCGCGACGCCCAGGTCAGCCAGCTCCTGGTAGTGGAAGCACTTGTGGTTGGTGATGAGCACCATGCAATCGTACGTCTTGAACAACTCGTAGTCGTTTTCAATCGAGGACACGACCTGTCCCTTTTTATTCACGAAGCTTTGCGCATACGGGTCGTAGTAGTCGACCTGCGCCCCGCTCTTTTTGAACAGCTCGTAAATTTCCAGTCCGGGAGATTCGCGCAAGTCGTCGACGTCCGGCTTGTAGGCCATGCCCAAAATGAGAATGCGCGAGCTGTTGATCGCTTTCGCGTAAATATTGAGCACCTGTGCTGTCTTGTTCAGCACGTAATCTGGCATGTTGTCATTGATAGATTGGGCAATCTCGATGAACTGGCTATGGAAACGGTAGCCTTTCGCTTTCCACGACAAATACATCGGATCGAGCGGTATGCAATGCCCACCGATACCGGGTCCCGGATAAAACGGCATGAACCCGAACGGCTTGGTCGATGCGGCCTTGATTACCTCCCAAACGTTGATGCCCATTCTGTCGCACATCATCGCCATTTCGTTCATGAACGCGATGTTGACGCTGCGGAACGTATTTTCCAAAAGCTTGGACATCTCCGCCACTTTTGGCGAGGAAACCGGAACGACTGTTTTGACCAGGTTGCCATAGAGAAGTGTCCCAAGCTCGATGCAACGCTCCGTCGTGCCGCCGATGATTTTCGGCGTATTGTACGTGTTGAACTTGCGGTTGCCCGGATCGACCCGCTCAGGCGAGTAGCAGAGGAAAAAGTCGACGCCTGTGACGTAGCCGAGCTTTTCCAGCTCGCGCCCGATCAGCTCTTCGGTCGTTCCCGGATAGGTCGTGCTCTCCAGTGTGATGAGCAGTCCTTTGCGCATATATTGCTTGATTTGCTCTACCACATTCGTGATGTAGGACGTGTCCGGGTCCTGGTTCGGGCTGAGCGGTGTCGGAACGCAAATGCTGATCGCATCCAGTTCCTCGATCGCGCGATAGTCCGTCGTCGGGAAAAAGCGCCCCGTCGCCAGGCATTCCTGCAAGGTTTCGTTGGAGACGTCCTGCACGTACGACTCTCCTTTTTTCAAGCTCTCAATCTTTCCCGCGTGCAGGTCGATCCCGACGACGGTGTACCCGCTCTTCACCGTCTCTACCGCGAGCGGCAGCCCGACATACCCAAGCCCAATCACCCCGATTTTCGCTGTCTTTTGCCCAAGCAGTTGCTGGAGTTCCTCGTATCTTGTCATCCTCGTTTCTCTCCCTTTCTCTTTATGAATTTCTATGAAATCAAGCGTTTGACTCTGGCTTCCAGCTCGACTGGCGAAAATGGCTTCGTGATGTAATCGGAGGCGCCCAGGGCAAACGATTTTTGCACATCTTCCTCCAGGCGTTTGTCTGTCAGCACCATGATTTTGCTCATCGCTTCCTGGCCGAGATGCCTGATTTTCTCCATCAGTTGATAGCCGCTGACGACAGGCAGGTTCAGGTCTGTAATCACCAGGTCGTAGGCGGCTTCGCGGAATTTTTCCATACCGTCCATCCCATCGTGAGCGACGGTTACCTGGTAGCCTTTGCGCTGTAGATAGATGCGCAAAAACTCGTTGACCGTCTCATCCTGATTGACGAGCAAAATGCTTGCCGGCTCCTGCTCGCGGTTCGCCGCGTGCTGTTCGTAAACCGTGATGCTTCCCAGCTCGCTTGCGTCCTTCATCTCCTGAATCATTCGCATCAGCATTTGCGCCGAGGAACGAGAGCTTTCCGGAAAGCTGGCGATCAACAACCCGCCTGTCAAAAGCTTGCGGCCGAGCAAATAGTCTTTGACTTGCAGCGCGTAAAAATGGGTGTCTGCGAGCTTTTTTTGTTCCAGCAAAATGCCGAGTATATTTTTGCTTTTGTCATGCGCAAAATGCATGGTCATGGTGTCTGCCAGTTGCGCTTCCATATCCCTTTTGACCAATTCCAGCGACTCTGCGGAAAAGTTTTTGCAAGATGCCAGGATAACCCCGCACGCCATGCGGTTCTCTTCCATCTTGCTTAACAATTCATAGAAAGCAGGTACGAGATTACTCATCATCAAGCCTCCAAACTGGAAATATTTTTGTTGTTTTTGGACTGCCAGCTCGTCCGGGTCATCGTTCCCCACGAGTTGTTGTTGCGCAAATATTCAATATGTCCGAGGAATCTCCAGATGACGCCGATTTGCCGATAGCCAAAAAACATCAGGATTGTATAGAAAAGCATTTTGACGATGTCCCGGAAGCGCGGGTATCGCCGAAACGCGATTTCCTCCAGCAAGATCGAGCCGATCCCCAACAGTACGCCATACAGCACGTTGAGCAGACCGTAGATCAAAAGAACGTGGCTGTTCGTCATGTCCAGCATCGTATAACCGATGAGCGCGAGCAGACCCGTGATGCGGAAATACGGATTCAACGTTTCAAACAAAATGTTGAAGGGCAAAGTCAGCATCCCGAACAGCTTGTATTTCGGGCGAAAGACCATGTGCTTGCCGTATTCGATCATGTTTTTCAGGTTGCCGCGTCCCCATCTGCGGCGCTGGCTGCCGAGAATCTTCAGCGAGTCCGGCGCTTGCGTCCAGCAAACGGCATCCGGGCAAAACGCCACCCGGTACGGCAAGTTGTTTTCCAGCATGTATTTGTGCAGTTTGATAATGATGTTCATGTCCTCGCCGGGATACCCCTCGCGATAGCCGCCGACCTTGACGACGTAGTCTTTGCGGAACACGCCGAACGCACCCGAGACGATAATCAAGCCGTTGATCGCGCTCCAGCCGATCCGCCCTCCGAGAAACGCCTTCAAGTATTCGACCGATTGCATCATCGGCAAAAACTTGTCTGGCAAACGAATGTCTTTGACGACGCCGTTTTCGATCTTGCAGCCATTGGCGATCCGAATGTCGCCCCCGATCGCCACGGTTTCCTCGGGATTTTCCATGTACACCTTGGCGATGCGGATGAGTGCGTCTTTTTCCAGCAAGGAATCGGCGTCAATGGAAGCGATCAGCGGGTAGTGCGACAGGTTGATGCCCGCGTTCAGCGAATCGGCTTTTCCTCCGTTTTCTTTGTCGATCAAATACAGATTGGGGAACGCCGGATTGTGATAGATTCCCCGTACACGCGAGGTTTGCAGCAGCGGCTGGACAGGCATGTGCTGGGAGATTTTCAGCGAAAACTCCTCGATGAGCACCTGCAACGTATCGTCCTTCGATCCGTCATTGACGACGATCACTTCGTAGCGCGGGTAGTTTAAGGCGAGCAACGACCGGACGTTTTCGATGATCGTCAGCTCTTCGTTGTACGCCGGGACCAGAATCGAGATCGGCGGTACATGCTCCGAGCCAGACAATGCCTGGAACCGCGAGTAAATGGAGTTTTTCAGAATCCCCATGATGCTCTTGAACGAAAACATCATGATGATGAAGTACAAGGAATTGATCGCGATGACGTAGTACATCGCAAACATTCCGTAATAGAGCAGAAACTCTCTCATGCTGGCCTCCTTTCTTCTAGCCTTCCATCACCTGAACCGTAGAGATCGTTTTTTTGTACGACTTGCGGTACAGATGCAGCTTTTCGTTGTACGCCAGTTGCTGTTCTGTGCTGCTTTCTTGCTCCAGACGAAGCTTTTCTTTTTCCAGCTCCTCCAAAATAATTTGGTGCGCCATGTCGACTTTGTGGCCGAAGCGCTCTTCCCGCAAAATCTCGCACAGCGCCGCAAAGCCTTCTGTGTGCATCTGTGCCAGACTGCGCGCACTGTGATGGCGCACCCACCAGTTGCTGTCCCCGACCGCTTTTTTCAGCGCGGGAATGTAGGCGGCCAGTTGCAAGGCCCCGATTGCTTTGGCGATCAGTGCGCGTATTTCCCAGTCTTTGTGGTTCAGGAAATCTTTGACCGTCTGTTCGCTTAAATACCTGACGTCGCGGCACATGAGCTTCACGGCCTTGATGCGCACTTCTTTGTCCGGCGACATGACCAGCTTGGGCAAAGCCGGCTCCAGGCCAGTCTGCGCGTGCACTGAGAAGCCGATCAGTCCGATTTTGACCAGCTCCGGGTCTTTGTCGCGGATAAACTCGGTAAACAGCGAATCGGTATCCAGTTGGGAGTCGCTAATCATGTCGACGATGAGCTGGTGGACGTTTTTCTTCGCCCGGACGACGAACTCTGCCATCTGCCGCAGATCACCGTTGTCTCGGGCGCATTTGGCAATCGCCCGGGCAACGATGAACAGGCTCGGATCATTGGCGCTACTCTTTTGCAAAAGAGCGAGCAAATCCGGTGCGGCCTGCCGGGAGCGCATGACTCCCAGGTTGTAGGCGGCGTCGACTCGCGTCCATTTCCAGCCGCTTTTCAGCCGTTCGAGATCGAGGGCGACCAGCCCCATATCTTCGCACAGCCGGATCAGCTTTTCCCGGTGGACGCCAGTAAAGCGCTCCAACAGCTCAAACAGCTTTTTCTGGATCAGTTGCTTTTCTTTTTGCGTCGGGTCGCCATAAGGCACTTTCAGGCGTTCTTCCTCTTCGCTATAGGCCTGCAAGTAGACGAAGTAGTCGCGGTATTTTTCCTGGCAGCGCCGCGCCTGTTTTTCCGCCGATATATTCCGCAGCTTCAGTGCGAACAACGCAAGCAAGCCCAGTACGGTCAACCCGCATAGTGCGTACACGAAGACAATTGCCATCGCCAATGGTGTTTGCACGTTTGCCACTCTCCTATCCAACCTTTTACGGTTGCGCTTTGTCTTTGTCTGCCACAGGGGCAACTATCTCTTTGAATGCTTGCTGAATGATGGCATAGCTCTGTTTCTTCCGCTCGTGATAGCCGACCTGCTCCCAGGCTGGCCACGAATAGAGCGGAAGCTGTGTCACCGGATAAGGAGAAGGCCATTCAGTTTTGCCGACGATGCTTTTCGTCGCGCGGTCTGCGAGAACCGGCAGCAGGCGAATCCCTTTTGTCGTGTTCGTCGCAAAGTTCTTGCCTTCATCCTGGTAGCTCATCACCGTAAGCGAGCTCGGGTCGGTAAAGCCAAGCAGCATCCACGGCACTCTCAGCTCGACCACATCGCCTTTTGCCTGCCAGGCTGTGCGCGAGTCGTACTGCGGGTCTGCAGCATCCGTCGTTCCTCTTGGCAGCCTGCCAACCACGACCTCTTCCAGCGGGTAGTATTTTTTGCTGTCCGGCGGCTCCATTTCCAATCCAACCGCAAGCTTCCACGGCTTGAAAATGCCGGAGTCGTCCTGCTGCTCCTCTGCTTTCACTTCAAGCATCCCGTACCGTTTGCCGTAGAGGCGCGTGTGAAAATCGTAGTTGGCCGCAATCTGGATTTGGCTTTCCTCCGGTTTTCCCAGCTCGATCAGCGTCTCCAGCCCTTCGTCGAGCGTAAGGCCGGGCAACTGTGCCGCGTGTTTGTTGCCGCCCGGAGTCGTGTCCACGCCCAGGTAGAGCTTTTCTTTTTCCGGGTCAAACGCATGCGCAAGCTTGGCGAGCACGTACACGTAACCTTCGTCGTGCGTCATCCAGATTTCGTCGATGCCGGGGACGCGGATGTCGAGGCGCTGTTTTTCCTCCGGCTTGAGCTGATCCCAGTCGGCGCGGTTGCCGTCGATCGCGAGCACGCCTTCTTTGTTCGGGTACATCCCCAGTACGCCAAACAGCGACTCGTTCGTCAGCACGTTGATCCAGAAGGAGCGGCGGTCTTCGGGAAGCTCGAAGCGCATCGTGTTCCACGTTTTTTTAAACCATTCGTCCTGCCAGACGAACAGGATGCCGCCCGCGTAGCCCTCCTGGTGAATCTCGCGCAACAGCGCTGCGTCGATCTCTCCCTGCTGCCGCTCGGAATGCCCGCCCTGATTGCGTCCGAGATTGCCGAAGTGGGCGACTCCGATGGATGCCGGAACGCCAAACTCCGTCACCATGATCGGCATGTTTTTGTGATGCTCCTTCAAAAGCCGCAAGTACGCTTTGTACGAATCGACCTGCCCGTCGTCATTTTTCACCTGCTGCAAGGCCGGATCGTAGCGGAACAAATCCGGGTAGTACGGATACACGTGATAGGAAGCGAAGTAGCCTGCCTCCCAGTTTTTCGGCTGGATATGGGTCGGATCGACACTGACGAGATCCTCGTGATACAGCGGTTCGCCCGGATGGGAGAGCGGATCGGTAGTCACCCAGTTGGTGAACGTCATCGGGTGCTGCCAGCCGTACTTGCTCTCTTCTGCTGCAACAGTGTCGACCATTTCCGCAAGCCACGTCTCAAAGGCGGTCGCCTCTGCCGTCGCCTGGAAATGCTTGCCCTGATACGGCGGCAGCTTTTGGTGCAGGCGGTTGGTGTTTTGCACCATCACAGGGTCCCACTCGGTGCCTGTATGCCAGCCGATCAAGTACTTGCCCGCATTGGCGCGGTATGTACCGCTCGCTTTTCCTGATTTTTCAGGCAAAGTGACTTCCCCGTACACAGCGCCGACTGCGTCTTTGATCTCTGCCCGAAACTGTTCGCGAATCTCGGGCAAGTACGCGTCTTTCTTTTCGATCAAAAGTTCCTCCGGGCTCCAGATGCCTTGCATCAAGTAGAGCGGATCTCCTTCTTTATGGCGGTTGTATTCCACAAGCGCCTCGTAAAAGACAGGAGGATGAATGGTATATACGCGGATGACGTTCGCTCCCATCTCGTCGATCATGGCGAACCAGCGCAAGTAATCGTCTTTGGTAATAGGCAGCTCGCCAGGAAAATGACCCGGCAGCGACGCGCCCAGATTGACGCCTTTGGCAAAGAACGGCTGCCATTTCTCATCGCGGAACACTTCGATCTGCTCGCCTGACGTCCGAAATTTCATCTGAACGCCAGCCGTCGTCTCCATGCTCTCGACCCGGTCCGCGTCCCAAAACCACCAGATGGCGCTTGCCCCTGCCAGCATCAAGGCAGTGAGGCTCGCCCAACGCCAGCGTCTATTCTTTTTTGGTTCCAATTCCCGTCAACCTCCGATATGTTACCGCGAGCTTTCTTTTCAACGGAAACGGCCAAGGCCGTTTTGTCGACCGCAGGCGGTCACATCTCCTTTTATGCTCCTTTTATGAAAAGCGCCGAGGTGTTTTCGCACGTCGAGACGTTTCTCACAGATTCAGAAAAACGATGCCGACGCGCGGCTTCTACGTCAGCGGGCGGTTACCGGCTTTCTCTCGCCCAAACGTCACTGTCATTGTAAACATAGGGGGCAAACCGTTCCCATAGACGAAATTCACTAATGTCTGTTTTACGGTTTTGTCATGAAACTGTAATGGAGAGGCAGATTCGCCCCCATCGTCCTACATATTTTGGTGCGAAGTCCTGCAACCCGCCCCTCCACCCGGCCCATCATTTTTTGACAATTAGGTACATGTGCTTGAAGCTTTCATTTTGCGAATGCCCTGAAAAATGGTAGGTTGCTACTATTTGGAAATCGCACAAATTTGCCAATATCGTTTTTTCTTTACACAAAAAATACAGGAAATTGGATGGAAAAGCGGTTTCGGGACGGAGAATGGCCCGGATGCTGCGTGAAGCGGGACTGTGGCTCTATCACGAGTATCCGGGTTTTTTAAAAGGAAAAGCGCCTCGGTCGGACTCAAGGCGCGGGGCTCCGATTTTTTTACCATAAACAAAAAAGACAATCCCCCGCCTCCATGAGACGGCGGGATTGCCTTTTCCCCTCTTGCTCGTTGATGAAATTGTGTTCAATGAGATTACAAAGTTTTCATTCCTGGCTTCCAGTTTGCAGGGCACAGGCCGCCTGCCTGGAGAGCTTGCAGGACGCGGAGTGTTTCGTCTACGCTGCGGCCCACGTTCATGTCTGTTACGACCTGGTAGCGCAGGATGCCGTCCGGGTCGATGATGAACAGGCCGCGATGGGCTGCGCCGGTTACTTCGTCGAGGACGCCGTAAGCGCGGGCGGTTTCTTTTGTGAAGTCGCTTGCCAGCGGGAAGTTGACTTCGCCAATGCCGTTCTGGTCGCGCGGCGTTTTGATCCAGGCGCGGTGTGTGTGCACGCTGTCGGTGGACACGCCCAGCACTTCGCAATCGAGATCTTCAAATTCGTCCATGTTGTCGCTGAAGGAAGTCACTTCCGTCGGGCACACGAAGGTGAAGTCGAACGGCCAGAAGAACAGGATCAGCCATTTGCCTTTGTAGTCAGCGAGCGTCACGCGCTCGTTCAACGTCTCCATGTTTTTGGTTGTGAGCATGTTGAAGTCCGGTGCCGGTTTTCCTACTTGAAGCTGTACAGTTTGTTGTTGGGTGGTCATACGTAATCGCTCCTTTTGCGGTGTCTTGGATTTGGTCAGTGACAAAACGGGCTGCTGCCGAGGCGACAGGTTACTGTGCCGTTTCTTCCAGGGAAGCCAGTACTTTTTTGATGCGGTTCGGGTTGAAGCCCAAAATTTTCTTTTCGCCGATGACGGTCAATGGTACCGACATCACGCCGAGGCGGCTCAGCTCTTGCGCAAATTCTTCCTTTTCGTCGATGTTGCGCTCTTCAAAAGAAATGTTTTGTTCCGTCAAATACGTTTTCAGTTGCTTGCAGAAGCCGCAGTTTGTGCTGGAATAAACGATTGCTTGTACCATGTATCCATCTCTCCTTTTATGTTGGGGGAATTATTTGTATTGGGGAACCACTTTGGAACGTTTGTGAATGTACTTGTCCACGGCCATCGCCGCAATCGCACCGTCTGCCGCTGCCACGACGGCTTGCTTGACCGGGGTTTTGCGCACCTCTCCGGCTCCGAACACGCCTGGAACAGAAGACTGCATGTATTCGTCGAGGATCATGAAGCCCTCGTCATCGAGCGGAACCTGGCCGTCGAGAAAATCCGTCCCCGGCTTGCTGCCGGACAGGAAGACGAACACGCCGTCTACGGAAAGCACTTCCTCGTCGCCTGCCGCATTGCGGATGCGCAAACCTTCTACTGTATTCGTGCCGACGATCTCCAGTGGACGGGTGCGGTACAGGATGTCTGTTTTCGGCAGCTCCGGCACCTCCTCCACGCCTTGCAGATCGGCACGCGGCACCAAAAACGTAATTTTGCCCGCAAACTTGGTCAGCGCATGGGCTTCCTCCAGCGCTTCCTCCGTATCGCCAATCACGGCGACATGCTTGCCTTCATAAAACGCTCCGTCGCACGTCGCACATGTGCTGACGCCGCGTCCGAGCAGAGCTTCCTCTCCTGGCAGCATGCGGTTGCGCCCTTTTGAGCCAGTCGCCACGATGACCGCTTTTGCTTCAAACGTGCCGTGCGCGGTAAAAATGCTTTTGACTTCGTCCTCGACATCGACGGCTGAAATCGTCGTCTGGATAAACTCGGCACCGAAGCTCTCCGCCTGCCTGCGCATTTTGTCGAGCAGTTCTTTTCCCGTCAGTTCGCCTTCCACGCCAGGATAGTTGGCGATTTTATGTGTCAGGGCAAGCGCACCTGAGCCTGGCGCCTTATCGATCACCAGCGTTTTCAGATTCCCCCTGGCTGTATATATCGCAGCGGATGTACCAGCCGGGCCGCCGCCGATTATGATTACATCGTACATGAATGGCTCCCCCTTTCTTTCTCTCAATTTATAATTATTATTAACTAGGAACAGTTCTCATTTTACTAGATATCAAGTAAAAGTCAATATCTTTTTATAATAATTTTAAATAAGGAATTTTTATCGGCTGATATGCCAGTCAAACGTATAGCGGACGAAAATGTGCTACTACTCCGTATTATTTTGCGATTCCGAATACAAGCGAACGCGTTGACGAATCAAACCATTCAGGATAAAGTACGCCTATCACTGGAACGCACAAAAGCGAAAAAGCAACAAAGCCAAAAAGCGCGAAAGCATGAAAGCCCACGTCTCTTTGCTTGCTGCTCGCTCGCGTTAGCCTGATTTTGCAAGGAGTTGCCATCATGAACAAATCTATTTCATTTTCGCAAAGTATTTGGGTGCTTTTGGCGATCTTCGGCATCCTGTTTCCTGCCTTGTTCTGGGGCAAAGTAGAGCCACACATGCCGCTTTTTGCCGCCACGATTGCGGCGGCCACGCTCCTGCGGCTGTTCGGGGTGCCGTGGAAGCGGATGGAAGAAGGGCTGGTCAAAGGCATCCAGACCGCCATCGCCCCGATGCTGATCCTCTGTCTGATCGGGGTGTTGATCGGGGTCTGGATGATGAGCGGAACGGTTCCGATGATCTTGCACCTTGGCATCTCGCTGATCTCGCCGGAGTACTTTACGATCAGCGCCCTCTTTTTGACCGTGATCGTCTCGAGCGTCACCGGCAGCACGTTTACGACGATCAGCACGATCGGCGTAGCGATGATGGGCGTCTCGACCGCACTCGGGCTCGACCCGCTAATGACAGCCGGGGCGATTATTTGCGGCGCCTGCTTCGGGGATAAAATGTCCCCGCTGTCAGACACGACCAACTTTGCGGCTGCGATTGCCAACGTCTCTTTGATGAATCACATCAAATTCATGTCGCACACCGCGATTCCCGGCCTGCTGATTACGGCGATTTTCTTCGCCGTTCAGGGACAGTCCGCTGACGTAAGCCTGGAGGCGATCCAGGAAATCCAGACGGTGCTTGCGCAGCATTTTTCCCTGGGAATCACGACGCTTTTGCCTGCTGCCGTCGTGCTCGTCTGTTCTGCCTTGCGCAAGCCGATTTTGCCGACCCTCGTCTTCGGGATCTTGAGCGGAGTCGCGACTGCTGCTCTCGTGCAAGGCGTTCACTCCCCGGTCGAATGGATGAACGTCATGCAAAACGGCTTCGCCAGCGAAATCGCCAACGAAGCCGTTGCTTCTATCGTGAACAGGGGCGGGCTGTTGTCCATGACCTGGTCACTTGCCCTCATTCTCATCGCCCTGTCTCTCGGTGGTATTTTGCAGTACAGCGGTGTGTTCGAAGCCTTGTTTGCAGGCTTGATCCAGCGCATCCAAAAAGCGGCAGGCATGGTCGGACTGGCCGGCTCGTCGTCCATCCTCGTCAACCTTTTGACAGGCGAACAGTACTTGTCGATCCTGCTTCCGGGGCAAATGTTCCACGACGCCTTTGTCAAACAAGGGATCGAAGGCAGACGGCTTTCCCGTACGCTCGAAGACTGCGGGACGCTCGTCAACCCGCTCATTCCTTGGGGCGTCAGCGGGGCCTTTTTCACCTCAACGTTGCACGTGGCGACAATCGACTACTTGCCGTATGTAATCTACCTGTGGATTTCGCCGCTGTTGACTTTCCTGTTTGCTCTGCGGCAGCCAAAAGTCACAGTCGAAACTAGACACTAGCCTGTCGCATACACGGTCGTACAATTTTTCCCTCTGCGCTTGGAGCGGTACAGCGCCTCGTCTGCTGCCCGCTTCAAGCCGTCTGCCGTGTCGCTGTCGTCGGGAAAACGCGCGATGCCGACGCTGACCGCGATCGGGATGCAGCAATTGTCCTGCAATAATGGGTGCATGCGCAAAAAGTCGCGGATCGCCCGCACCTTTTCCTCCGCTTCCTTCATCGTCGCCTTCGGGCAGAGCAGCATGAACTCGTCCCCCGCATAGCGGTAGGCCGTATTTTCTCGCCCTGCCACGGCTTTCATCGCCTCGGCGATTCTTCTAATCAGCTCATCTCCCGCGTGATGTCCGAAATGGTCGTTCACCAGTTTCAAACTGTCCGAATCGAGCATAATCAACGCCACCGGGGAGCTTTCTTCTCCCAGCAGCTTTTCCAGATCGCGGTGGAACGCCCGGTAGTTGGCAAGTCCCGTCAGTTCATCCTGAAAAGACATCTGGTACATCCGCTCGTACAGACGCGCCGTCTCGATCGCGCTCGCCACCTGGAAGCCGATGATCTTCAAAAGCTCCTCGTGCTCCTTTTTGTAGGCAAACTCGCGATAGGACTGTGCCGAAATGACGCCTTTGATCTGATTCCCCAGCATCAGCGGCACAAAAATACAGGTGTTCGTGTCGATCTCCGGGCTGCCCCAGCGAATCATTTCCGGCTCGCTCGGCTCGTCCTTCATCGTCCGAATGTGGATCGTTTGCCGGGTCTCAATCACCTTGGAGATCATCGCCTGGCCGTACGGAACCGTAATCGGCCCGTAGTTGATGCCGTTGTCGATGCTGATCGGGATTCTGATCTCGCTGTCGCCCTCGTCAAAAAACGCGATGAAAAAGGCGTCGGCGCGCATCACGCGGGAGACCAGCTCAAAAGCCTTCCACAAAATCTTGTCTTCCTCAAACGTCTTCGCAAAAATATGGCTCAAGTCGTGCAAAATTTTCATGTGCTCCGACATCCACATCATTTCGGATACCTTGTCCCGCAACTCGCTGATTTTTTTCAGCAGCTCCTTGTGCCGCATCCCGTCTTCTGTTGCCAACACCTCGTCAATCTCGCGGGCTACCGCCTCGATCTCTTCCTGATCCACGGCGTCAACACGGCTGAGCCAGCCGCTGTAACGCTCCAGCAGATGTCTTGCGTACGCTTCTCTTACGGCGTTGTTTTCATGCATGTACAACCCTCCGGCTATTGGGTAGGCTTACGCTTTTTTCTCGTGATAACGATCGACAGCCGCACGAATGGCCTGCAAAACAGCTCCCTGTCCGGGGGCGAGAAAACGCTCCTGGATCGTCTGCGCAATCTCCTGCATCCCCCCTGCCACTGACTTGCCCACGAGCAGACTGACCAAAAACTCGCTCGTCTTGTCCATCACAAAGGTAAAACTGGCATCGCATATGACGCCGTCATCGGCATCAATGATGAGCACACAGCCCACCATCGTCGACACCTCGTACAGCGTCGTCCCTTTGGGGATTTGGGCAAATCCCGCTGTCAGCACTGTGTTTTTGTTTTTCCACTCAGCCATCTGCATGTCCTCCCCTTCGCCATTCGCCCCGCTCTAGCTGATGACGGGCAAACATACCTCCACTGTCGTTCCGATTCCTGGAGTGCTCATCAGCCGTAATGTTCCTCGATGGTTTTCGATGATTCTGCGGCTGACCATCAGGCCGAGGCCGGTTCCCGTCTCCTTCGTGGTGAAGAAAGCCTCTCCCAGCCGGGCAAGCTGCTCCGCCGGGATGCCTACCCCATTGTCCTCAAAGCGGATGACCACCTTGTCGCCCTCGCACCATAGCCGGATGACGATTTCCCCACTGCCTGATGTAGCCTCGATACCGTTTTTCAAAAAGTTGATGAACGCTTGCTTCAACTGGTTTTCATCGCAGTGAACCATAGGCAACGGCGATTCAAACGCGACCTGGATCGTCACTTTTTGCAAAATCGCCTCTGTTTCCAATAACGTTACCACATGGGTGATGAGATTGGTCAAGTCGTGCACCTCAAAGGCAGACGCGTGCGGCTTCGCCAGCACCAACAGCTCGCTGACGATCATCTCGATCCGCGCCAGCTCCGAGCTCATGATGGAAAAGTACTCCGGCTTGCGCATGCCGTCCTTTTGCATCAGTTGGATAAAGCCTTTCAACGAAGTCAGCGGATTGCGTATCTCATGGGCAATCCCCGCCGCCAACTGTCCCACCAGCGCCAGTTTTTCCGAGTTTTGCAAAAATTCATGCACCCTTTTGCGCTCTGTCATATCGCGTATCAATATGTAATGGCGTAGCTTGTCCTGAATGACCACAGATGTGCCGCAAACCTCCACATCCGTTCGCGTGCCGTCCAGGCGAATCAGCTCCACCTCAATCGGCGAGGTCGTCTCTCCCCGCTCCAGCCGCTTTTGCAGCTCGTGAATCAAAGGCATGTCGCGCGGGTGGAAAAAGGAAGTGAACGGATAGGGCAAAAGCTCCTCGTATCCTCGTGCTCCCATGAGCCTGATTCCGGATTGGTTGACGTACTTCAGCTCTCCTTTTTCGTAGATAAAGGCCGCCTCCAGCGAGAGATCCAGCACCTTGCACGATTGGGCCTCCCTGCTGTCGGCCACGGCTTGCGACAGCTTTTGCACCATCGCGTAATAGCCAATCGTGGCACCTTCTGCCAAAAATGCGCCATACGTAATATGGACAGGTACCGGCGGACCAGCCTTGTGAGCGAAAACCGTGCAAAATGGCATCGGCTCCCCGTTTACTGCGCATTGCGTCTGACGGCGCACTGTCTCTTGCTCCTCCGCGATGGCAAGCTTCCAAAACGGGTAGCCCTCCCACTCTTCTGCTGCGTAGCCTGTCAGCGCTTCGCAGGCGGGATTGCCTCTGCAAACGCTTCCTGATTGATCCAGCCAAAAAGCCGCTTGCACCATTTGCTCGAAGAAGGAGCGATAGAGAAGACTGCTCCTGCACTCATTATCCAACAGGTCTTTCATTGTGCCCCTCCCCTCCTGGGACGAGAAAACGGCTACTCCGCCTAGCGGAAATAGCCTTAACCGTTCTCAAATGCTATTCATACCCAATTTTACCCTATTCTTTTTGCCGTTTCCATCCCCTGGGTTTGTGAAATGTATATAAATCTTCTTTTATAGGATAGAGGGGAGCATTCTTACCCGTGCTCAATCGCGGCCCTGACCTTATTGCCTGCACGCGCCAGCCGCTCTGCCGCCTCCTTTGCCGCCAAGCCTGTCTTTTGCATGACGATCGCCACTCGCACATCGCCTGCCGCTTCCCCGAGCAATCGGTCCGCTTCCTCGTACGACGCTCCCGTCACTTGCATGACAATATGCTTCGCGCGCTCCCGCAACTTCTGGTTCGTCGCCTGCACGTTCACCATCAAATTCCCGTACACTTTGCCAAGCTGCACCATGCTCGCAGTCGTCAGCATGTTCAGCACCATCTTCGTCGCGCTGCCTGCCTTGAGCCGGGTAGAGCCGGTGACGACCTCCGGACCGACTTCGATGTTGATCGCGATGTCGGCGCTTTTGCTGCTGTCCGGGTCTGGATTGCAGGAAAGCGCTATCGTTGCAGCCTGCCGCGCCCTCGCCTCTTCCAGCGCTCCCAGCACATAAGGCGTCCGCCCGCTGGCCGCGATCCCCACGACGACATCGCCCTGCCCGACTCCCGCCTCGCGCGCATCCTGCCGCCCCAGCTCGTGCGAGTCTTCGGCCCCTTCGATGGCTTCTGTCATCGCTTGCACTCCGCCGGCAATGATTCCGCGCACGACGGAAGCATCCGTGCCAAAAGTCGGCGGGCATTCGGCGGCGTCCAGCACCCCAAGCCGCCCGCTCGTACCGGCTCCGAAGTAAAACAGCCGTCCGCCGCCCGACAGCGCCTGCACGATCTGCTCGACAGCTTCGGCGACTTGCGGCAGCACCCGCTTGATGGCGACCGCTACCTTGTGATCTTCCTCGTTCATCAGCGTGACGATTTCCAGCGCCGTCATCTGATCCAGCCGCTCGCTGGCCGGATTGCGCATTTCCGTCTGAAGCTGGTGCAGGTTTTCGTCCATGCTGGGCTTCACCTCTTTTCCAAGGCTGTACCGCTTTTTCGCAACTTCTCTGCCGCTTTTTCGTCCAGGCGGTGGCCTGTGCCCGTGATCGCCGCTGCCAGAGAACCGATCACAGGCGGCACGTCCGGGATGACCGTCGAAAACGAAGCTTTATCCATCACTCGCTGTCTGACCAGCGTGTCGGTGGCAAGCAGCCCTCCCGCGAGCACGACAGGCAGTGCTTCCTGCGTCTTTTCCAGGCATGCCTGCGCCAACTCGAGCAGATCGTCCGCCGCTTCTGCAATCAGTCTGCACGCGAGGCTGTCTTGCTGCCGTGCCGCCTGCTCCACCAGCTCGCTCGCCCCGGCCAGGCGCATGCGCGGATTGCTGGCCCCGTAGATCACGCCGATCAGCTCTTCCGGGCTTGCCACCTGGTAATGGGCAAGAAACAGCCCGGTCAAGGCAGTCGGCTCGCCGCGACCGTCATATGCGCGCAAAACAGCCATGGCCGCCTTTTTTCCGAGATCGTAGCCGCTGCCTTCATCGCCAAGCAAATAGCCCCAACCGCCTACGCGGTGCCTCGCCCCTCCGCTTGTCAGCGCACACGCAATCGAGCCTGTACCGGAGATGAGCACAATCCCCGGCTGCCCCCACGTCCCGGAGTAGAGCGCAGGAACCGCATCGTTGTCCACGTGCAGCCGCTCCTGCCACACCTCTGCAAACGAAGCGTGCAGCTTTTCCCGAATCGCCGGGCGATCAGCGCCGCCCAGACCGATGAACAGCCCCGCCACCTCTTCCGCTCTCGCTCCCGCCTGCTCGCACGCAGTCGCAACGAGCTGTTGCAGCGTCGCCTCCACCTGTGCCCACGGCCGCGACAGCGGATTGGATGACTCCCCTGCCACGATCGCCCACACTTGCCCTTGCTCGTCGCAGATGGCGGCTTTTGTCTTCGTCCCCCCTCCATCTATCCCGATAAACCATTTTTTCCCGTCATTTAACTGCACCTGCGGTCAACCCCTCCATGAACTGTCTGGACGCCAGCAAAAACACGACGATCATTGGCAGCGCAGACAACGTCAGCCCGGCAAAAAGCAGGCTCCAATCTGTTTCGTACTCCCCGAACAACACCATCATCCCCACCGGAATCGTCTTCAGCGCGTCTTCCTGAATGAAGATCAGCGGGAAAAAGAAGTCGTTCCAGGCGTGAATGAAGTTGATGATGACAACCGTCGCGAGCGCGGGCCGGATCAGCGGCAAGAGCACGCGCCAAAACACCTGAAAGTGGCTGCAGCCATCAATCCGCGCCGCCTCCTCCAGCTCTACAGGAAGCGTGCGGAAAAACCCCGTCAAAATAAACACCGAGATCGGAATCCCGCTCGCCGTGTAGATCAGGATCAGCGACCAGAGCGAATTGAGCAGCCCGAAATTTTTCATCAACAAAAACAAAGGCACAATCCCCAGCTTGATCGGAATCATCAGCCCGATGATGAAAAAGAAGTACAGCACCCCTGTCCAGCGATACGAAAAGCGCGACAAGTAAAAGGCAGCCATCGCGGAAAAGACCGTAATCATCAGCACCGACATCCCGCTGACCAATACGCTGTTCAGCAAAAAGTCGGCAAACGGCACCGCTTCCCACAGCTTCCGGTACGTCGCAAAGCCAAACGACTGCGGCAGCGACAACGGACTGGCGAAAATCTCCCTGTTCGTTTTAAACGAGGAAAGAATCATTAACACGATCGGATAGAGCGACACCAATGCAAACATATACGCGGCCACATACGAAACCGCCCTGCCCGCTACGCTCGTTTTCACCTGCATCCCCCCTTCCCGTTCCGGTTCAGCCCCAGCCTGCTCGCGGGTCCGCTCCATCGCTCAATGCTGGACTTCGCGCTTGCGCATCAAGTACAGCGAGACAGCCGACACGGACGCGACGATGAAAAACAGCACGACAGCCAATGCGGAGCCGAGTCCGACAGCCAAGTCTCCCGCGCCGCCCGCACTGGAAAACGCCATGCGATAAAAGTAGACCGCGAGCGTATCCGTCGAGCGAAACGGCTCGCCCATCGAGCCTTGCATCGCGTACACCAGCTCAAACGCTTCGAACGCCTGGATAAAGGTGAAGATCGTCATGATCGTAATCGCCGGCATGCACAGCGGCAGGATGATTTTCCACAACAACCGCAGGCCCCGCGCCCCGTCCAGCCTGGCTGCCTCGATCAGCTCTTCCGGAATCGCCTGTAATCCGGCCAAAAAGATCAGCATGGCAAAGCCGATGCCAAACCAGCAGTTAATCAAAATAATCGCAATCAGCGCCGTATCCGGATCGCCCAGCCACGGTCTGGCCCACTCCTGCAGTCCTACCTCGGCCAACAGCGTGTTCAGCGCTCCGTAATTCGGATTGAGGATTAATTTCCATAAAAAACCAATCACAATCACAGACAGCAGCCGCGGCATGAAGTAAGCGATTTTCAAAAAGGCCGAGCCGCGAATTTTGCGGTAGATGAGAAAGGCGAGGCCGAACGCAATCCCGTTTTGCACGATCATTTCGATGACAAAGTAGGAGACGTTGTGCCCGAAGGCGTTCCAGAACATCTCGTTGAACGGCTCCACCGTAAACAGCGTGACAAAATTTTTCAGCCCGACAAACACTCCCCGCTTGATGCCCTGCCAGTCGTACAAGCTGTACAAAAAAGCGCTAAGAATCGGGTACAGGACAAACAGCGTGTACACAATCAAGGCGGGCAAGGGAAACAGGTGGATCAGCCAGCGCGCCCGCCCCTTCGGTCGAATCGTATGCCTGTTCCTCGTGCCGATGATCTCCACCCCCTTTTGGCTTTCGCGGACGGGAGGGCTACGGTTCATCCGCTCCCGCCAACGATCATCACTGCCTACCTTTTAAACGGAGGGAACCAGGTGGCGGCGGACTTCTGTACTTCCCCCGCGACCTGTTCGGGCGTGAGCTTGCCCAAGTACATGCCTTGCAGGGCGTTTTCCAGCGTTTGCTTCGTTGTCGGCTGTCCTTCGGCGAAGTGCACGACCATCAGGTAAGGCGTCGAGCTTGTTTGCGACAGCTCCGCCATTTTGTTTACGAGCGGATCGTCTGTCGACACTCCCGGCACTGCGCTGATACGCTTGAACTGGTTGGCGAACAGCTCGCCGAACTTTTTGGTCGCCATAAACTCCATGAATTTCAACGCTTCCTGCTTATG
This sequence comes from Brevibacillus sp. NSP2.1, assembly GCF_000470975.2. Classification (NCBI taxonomy): domain Bacteria; kingdom Bacillati; phylum Bacillota; class Bacilli; order Caryophanales; family Paenibacillaceae; genus Brevibacillus; species Brevibacillus sp. NSP2.1. The sequence continues at coordinate 4,379,946 of NZ_CP048274.1, forward strand.
CTTCGACTTGGCGTTGACGGCATACGAACCATCCACCCATGTCGTCAGGACAGACTGCCCGTTGTTGGTCGGCATCGGGAAAAAATCTAGCTGCAAATCGGGGTTCAGCTTTTTCAGCCCTTCCAGCTCAAAGCTGCCGTTGATGAACATCGCCGCCTTTTCCGTCGCGAACAAGGTGCGCATGTCGTTCAATTCGAGCCCCACATAATTTTCCGGGAAATAAGGAATCAGTTCCTGCATGCGTGTAACCGATTGGAGAAACTCGGAACTTTGCAGATTGCTTTCGCCTTTGAGCAGCTTGTCGAGATAGTCGCCGCCGCTGTAGCTCGCCGGAGCGATCACGCCGTGGCTCAACGAAAGCAGCCAGCCTTCCTTTGCGCCAAACGAAATCGGCGTGATGCCTTTTTCCTTCAACGCCTTGGCTGTCGCTATCAATTCGTCCCAGCTCTTTGGCTCTGTCAGGCCGTTTTGCTCGAAAATTTTCTTGTTGTAGTAAAACTGCGTGGAATTTAAGGAGAGCGGAACGCCGTAGACTTTGCCGTCTTTGCCTGTCGCCGCTGCGAGGACGTCTTTGGGGAAGGAGGAGATGCCTGGCACATTGTCCAGCGACTCCAGATAGCCTGCTTCCGCCAGGGAAATACCCGGGGCATACGGACGCAGTTGCAGGATGTCCGGTCCGCTGTCGCTTTGCAGCGCGGTGTTGAGGATGGTGTTGTACTCGGTTGCCTTGAACGGCTTGAACTCGATCTTGATGTTCGGGTTCTCGGCCTCAAACGCTTTGATAATCGCCTTGTAGCCCTCTGTGTCCTCGACCCGCCAACTGTGCATGGACAGCGTCACCTGCTGTCCGCCGCCCTCATTGCCACCAGGCTGGGTGCCCGGCGCGGTTTGCTCCCCTCCACCTGAACTGCAGCCGACCAGTGCCATGGCTGCTACCAAAAAGACAGACGCCGCCCTTCGAAAACGGAAATGCTTCATCCAGAACCCTCCCCCTTTTTCTTCGAAGCGATCATACACGTGCTCTCGCTTTATCAGTCAGACCGTTTGCAGCGCGGTCGTGACAGCGTTGTGCAGGATGGGCCGCAATTGCCGAAGCTGATGATTGCGCCCGAGGTGAACGGCATTGGTGAGAAAAATGACGGCAAGCTCCCGGACCGGGTCGATCCAGATGCTGGTCCCGGTGAACCCCGTATGTCCGTAGCTCGCGGGATGAAAATGATCGCCGCAACTGAGCGTAGTTCCTGCCTGGTTCAGCTCCCAGCCGAAACCGCGGCTTTCGCCCGCTTGCCCGGCGTGGTTGCGCACCGCCAGCTCGCGCCAATGCTCCGCAAGCAAGGGCGGTTCATTGTACAGCCAGCTTTGCGCGTACAGGCACAAGTCGTCCGCAGTCGCAAACAGCCCGGCGTGCCCCGCGACTCCGCCCATGGCAAACGCTTTTTCGTCATGGACTTCCCCACAGATGTACGCGCTTGTGAGCGAGCAATATTCAGTTTTTGCAATATTCGGAAAACACCTCCCGTCAGGACAGTAGCAAGTGTGCGCCATCCCCAATGGGGCAAAAACCCGCTGTGCGACAAACGCATCCAGCGGCTGTCCTGCCACTCGCTCGATGAGCAGGCCGAGCCAGATCATGCCCAGATCGCTGTAGACGACTCGCTCGCCCGGCTTTTGCAGCAACTGCTGCCGATACAACAGCTCAGGCAGCACGATCTCGCTATCCCGCCTGCGCGTCTCTAAATCTGCTGGCAGTCCGGACGTGTGCGCGAGCAACTGCCCGATCGTGATCGCGGCTTTATCGGGCGGACAATCCGGAAAAAATGCGCCGATCCGGTCATCGGGGGCGAGCAGCCCCTCCTGCATCAAGAGCAGGAGCGCGGGCAATGTCGCTGTCACCTTTGTCAGCGAGGCCAAGTCAAACAAAGTGTCTTTCGTGATCGGCTGGCCGTCGGCGATACTCGTAGCTCCCGCATCGAGCGAGTAGCAGACACGCCCCTCGCGGACGACGCGCAGGGCAGCTCCCGGCAGCAGTCGCTCGCCGATCCAGCCTTGCAACAGTTTTTCGAGCGCCTCCATATTTCCCCCTCCGCCTTTTCGTCAATTGGATGAGCGTTTTGTCCGGCTGACAGCCAGCCGCGTTTTTTCCAGCAACGGAATCACATCATCCTGCTTTCTGCTGACCATCGTGATGAACAAAATATCAATCACATTGAGCTGCGCAATCCGGGAAGCCATCGCCCCGCTGCGGATGCTTTTTTCCACGGAGCTGGTAAACAGCCGGATATGAGCCAAATCCGCGACAGGCGAAGGCCCGAATTTGGTCAGCGAAATGACCGTGGCGCCCTGCTGTCTCGCCTCTGTCAGCGACTGGATGATATCCTCGGTTTGCCCCGAATAGGAAATGCCGATGACGACGTCTTTTTCCGACAGGTTGACAGCCGAGGTCAGTTGCGCGTGAAAATCGGAGTAAGCCTCGCACCACAGGTTGATGCGGGAAAACTTTTGCCTGATGTCGTCGGCAATGACCGCGGAGGCTCCTACTCCGTACACATCTATTTTTCTCGCTGTGGACAGCGCATCGACGGCTCTGTTCACTTCTTCGCTGGACAGGACCGAGAGTGTGTCCTGAATCGACTGAATGTTGTTCCAGCTCACCGCCTGCATGATCGACTCGGTCGTGCCCTCCATCATGATTTCCTGATAGCTCGTGGGCGCCGTCTGTTTGTTCAAGTCGCCCGCAATCCGCAGCTTCAGCTCCTGATAGCCCTTCATATTCAGCGAACGAGCCAGGCGAATAATCGTCGCCTCCGATACTCCGCTCAGCTCGGACAGCTTTTGCACCGACAGCTTCACCACATCTTCCGGGTGAGCCAGTATATACTCGGCCACCTTGCGTTCGGATGGCTTCAATTCGTCCAAAATCGCCTGCAGGCTGACAAGTCCTCCGTTTAACATATGCGCCACCGCTCTCTTCCTTCGTATCTTATCACCATTTTATGTAGTATTATTTCTTGAGTCAATTGTTATCTAATAAACAATATTACAGAATCCGGCGAATCAGCACTGCTTTGCTTCTCTTTTTCGAGACAAATTTCCCTCTTGACTCTGCCGCCGCGTGAAGCTTTACGCTTGCAACCGAACAGAAATCCAAGGAGGATGGTTGCATGAACACGTTACTGATTAAAGGGTGCCATATCTTGACGATGGTGGAAAAAGAACGGCCGTGGGTCGGGGACATTTTGATTGCGGACGGGCGGATTGCGAAGCTCGCACCCGTGATTGAAGCGTCTGCCAGCACCGTGCTTCCGGCCAAAGACATGGTCGCCATGCCTGGCCTTGTCAACGCCCACAATCATGCGAGCATGTCGCTGTTGCGAGCTTTTTCCGACGACCTGAAGCTGATGGATTGGCTGGACAAAAAGATGCTGCCAGCGGAAGCGCGGATGACGCCAGAGGACGTTTACTGGGGAACGATGCTCGGGATTGCGGAAATGATCGCCTCTGGCACGACGGCTTTTGCCGACATGTACGTGCACATGGACGCTGTAGCCGAAGCCGTGCGGGACAGCGGAATCAGAGCTTCCCTGACGCGCGGCCTGATCTTTTTGCAGGATGACGGCGGACGGCGCATGACCGAAGCGCTCGATCTGATCGACAAATGGTCCGGTGCGGCAGACGGCAGAATCACCACCATGCTCGGGCCGCACGCGCCTTATACGTGCCCGCCGCAGCCGCTGAAAGAGGTCGTCGATCTCGCCAGAAGCCGCCGGATTCCGCTGCACATCCACCTGGCCGAAACCCGCGAGGAAGTGGAAAAAATCCGCGAGAAATACGACCAGACGCCGACCGAGTATTTGCAGGAGCTGGGGACTTTTCACGAAAATCACGTCCTGCTCGCCCACGCTGTCCACTTGAGCCTAGAGGACATCGGCCGTTTGCGCGGCATGCGAGGCGGCGTCGCGCACAACCCTGTGAGCAATCTGAAGCTCGGCTGCGGAATCGCTCCTGTCGCGGAGCTGCTCGCCCAAGGCGTCACGGTCGGCCTGGGCACCGACGGAGCAGGCAGCGCCACGACGCTCGACATGTTTGCGGAAATCAAGGCGGCGTCCTGGATGCAAAAGCTGCACTATGGCGATCCGACCGTGCTGCCAGCCGAGCAAGTTTTGCGCATGGCGACGATCGAGAGCGCCAGACTGCTCGGGATCGACCACGAGGTGGGCACACTTGCGACAGGCAAACGCGCCGATCTCATCCTGCTCGATCTGAAAAAGCCGCACCTCGCCCCGCTGCACGACCTGCATTCGCTCGTCGCCTACAGCGCGACCGGCGCGGATGTCGATACCACGATCGTCAACGGCGAAGTTTTGATGCGCGACCGCAAGCTGCAAACCATCTCCTGGGAGGACGTGTATCGCCAAGCCACAGAGCGGGCAAAGCGGCTCGTCGCAGGGCTGTAGTCCGGCACGATCCCAACGCTCACAGGTTCAGCACACAGAACGAAACCGCAAGATAGATGGCGAACAGGCTCCATTGCAAATACGGGATCAACAAGGAGGAGGCGATCTTGTCCAGCGGCCGAATCGCCCGGATCAGCACCCAGGTCGAGTACAGGATGAGAATCGTGTCGACGGCGGCCAAAAACGGCAATTGCAGCCTGTAAAACAACAGCGTAAACAACTGATGAAAAAACCAGTTTATTCCGTACAGAAGCAAAAGCTCCCGATTCATTTGCTTGCGGCGAACAGCAATGACGACAGATACAGCAATGAGCACATGCAAAATAAACCAGACGATCTTGAGCACATGGTCGGGCGGCGTGCCTTCAGGCTTGGTCAGCGACTCGTACCAGGCCCCGCCCCCCGGAAAGGCGAGGCTCGCCAATGAATAAAGGACGATCACCGAGAAAAACAGCAGCGTATGGTGCAAAGTGCTCATCGAGACTTTCCTCTCCTTTTTGCCAGGCTCTCTTCCCTATGTTTCTATATCTATGAGCGTCGCTACCATTTTCATGCCGCTTTTTCAGAGATTGGCCTGTCTCTTTTTATAGAAGACAGGAAAAGAAAAACCGCCTGTCCCGTTTTTTCGGACAAGCGGTTTTTTGGCAAAAGGCGGTTTGCTCTCGGCTGCGGGCTGGTAGACTTGCGGGCTTGTATCTTGCAGTCTGGTAGCTTGCAGTCTTACAGGCTCGCAGTCTTGCAGACTACGGCAGGCGCAAAACCTCGCCTGGTTTCAGTGCCTTGCCTCTGATATCTTTTTCGGCCAAAGTCGCGACAAACGCGTCTCCGTCCTGTTTGATCGGCGGGAACGTATCGTAGTGAATCGGCACGACGTAGTCGGCGGCGATCCACTCGGCGGCGATCACCGCATCCTCCGGCCCCATCGTGAATACATCCCCAATCGGCAAAAACGCCAAGTCGATATCATGGCGATCTCCAATCAGCTTCATGTCGCCGAACAGCCCTGTATCTCCCGCGTGGTAGATCGTTTTGCCGCCCAGCTCGATCACAAAGCCGCCTGGCATCCCCATGTAGACGATCTGCTGCTTGTCATCCAGCACGACGCCGGAGCTGTGGAACGCCTGTGTCATTTTCACTTTTCCAAAAGGCAGTGTCACAGAGCCGCCCAGGTTCATCGAAACGGTTTTGACGCCTTGCCAGTCAAGGTATGTAGCCAGCTCATGCGTCGCGACGATGGTCGCGTCATTTGCCTTTGCCAGCTCGACTGCGTCGAGAATATGGTCCTGGTGTCCGTGCGTCAGCAGGATGTACTGGACTTGGATGTCCGCAAGCGTCGTTTTTGCCAGCGGATTTCCCGAAATAAACGGGTCAATCATGAGCGAATGCCCTTCACTGGTCAACTGCACGGAAGAATGTCCGTGAAACCGGATTTCCAACATGGTATCCCCTGCCCTCTCTCATCATTGGTTTGTTCCTCTACCATGTTACCATGCGCAGGGGCGGGAATAAAATCCATCTGCACACTCCGGCAAAAAGAAAGGAAGAGGCTGCCGATCGCTCGACAGCCTGAGGAACAACTCATTTCTGTTAACAAGACGGTATGGCAGCTTAGCAGTCGTGGTCGTGTTCCGTAACGGCAATAATTTTAGAATCACGAATGATGGTGCGGCGATGGTTGTCGTGTTCGCGCAGGATGATAGTGCTGGATTTTACCTCGATCAGCTTGCCGAAAAAGTTGCAATTCACAGTCTCAACCTTTACGTTTTTCCCTTCGAATCGTCTCACCTGGTCTCTGAATGCCATGGTCAATCCCTCCTTCTGTAAGCATCCTATGTACGTTTGGCATAGCCCTACTGAGCAAATGCACAGACAAACAGAAAATGTACTTGTACCCGTCCGTCATTCGTCTAGTTTGCGGCGTGCAGCGCCACAACGGCGAGTTTTGTCGGCAGATGACAGAGCGCGGACAATCACCGGCGCAAAATTCGAACGGTGCAGGAAATTGTCGCACGATTGCAAAAGGAAATTCTTTTGCCGCACAGAATGGGTAAAAAACGGATAAAAAGCACGTACGGCAGGAGGGATAAGCATGGGAGACGTCATTGAGCTTGTCGCCAGGGAACGGACCTACAGCGGCAGGGAAGTCGTCGAAATGCTCGGGATCGGGGCGAGCACATTGCGCAAGTGGAGCATGCTGCTCGAGCAGCACGGCTATTGGTTCCTGCGGGACAATCAAAACCGGCGCGAATACCGCCAGATGGATGTGTCCTGCCTGACCCGCTTTTACGAGCTGACCAAGGACCAGCTCATTCCCCAGGAAGAAGCCGCGCAAATGATCGTCAGCCAAAACTACACGGGAGCGGGAGCGGCTCACAGAGAGACGGCTGTTGCTCTCGCCCCTGTTGCTCATCCCGTCGCAACATAAGACACTCTCGAAGCATTGGACGCCATCGACGAAAAGCTGCACGCCCTGGCGCTGCACGTGAAGCAGCAGGATGAGAACCAGCAGGCGCTGCTCGCGCGCCTGGAAAAGCAGGAGGCGTATATCCGCAGCAGCCTCAAGGAGCGCGACCGCCGCCTGACCAAAGCGATGAGCGACATCATGGACGCCAAAGTCCAGTTGGCCAAGCTCAAGGACGCCGAGCGGAAAACGTCTATTTGGCATAAGCTGTTTCGGCTGAGCTAAGTATAATGGCAGGAAGCGGTTTGGCAAGCTGGCGGAGGCGGTTTCTGCGGTTTCGTATGTTCGTTCGTGAGGCCGATGCAAAAACACTCTGACTCGCCTCGGTGCGCGAGGGCGGTAGAGTGTTTTTTGTTTTGGGTGTGTAATTTGATACGATCACTGTCGAAATTCGCATATTCGTGCGATGGTGACTACCTAGGAAAAGCGATTCAGTAGTGAGTGAATGCTATCCGCATTAGTTAAGAAAAACTATTTAGTAGATAGCTAAATTATCTTATGAGGTTTTTTATAAAAATTGACATTTAAAACAAATGGATGTATCTTCACCAATATATGCCACTGAAAAACAAAGTAATTACAAAAAGTTAATTAATGAAGGATTATCAGTTGAAGATGCTTTATACTATTCCGAATTACAAGCCTCGCTTGATCAACTAAAAAAGGAAAATAAGACGATTGATGTTGATTCTGTACGTAGCTTGTCGGCAGTTGAGTATACAGATGATTATATTCGGAAAAATAAAAAAGAGTTTAGGGAGAAGATTTTGCAGCAGGATCCCGTTGCAATTAAAAAGGCTACTGAAAATGCACTACAGTCTCACTTTGAAGGAAACGATTTATTAGCCAAATTAGTTAAAGAAGATATTGAGAAAAATGGAAAACCCAAAAGCTTCTACGAGATAACTTTTCCTAGCGGAGATCGCATGCAAGCAACTTTTGAAAGCGTAAAAGAAGTAGATTCTGACAGCGATCAAGTAGAAACGAACGCATCATCCCAGCCTTATGCTGGTCCATGGGGGTCAAATGTGACAACTATAGGTCAAGGAACTTTACCAAGCTCAAGTGGAAATTGGGGAACAAGCACCGATATAAAGTTCTATAATGCAGCGGGATACGCATCAAACTATCTTCAAATCAAATATACACTAGATAAAAAAAACACAAGCACTGCTGATGATGACACTGTTTCGGTCTACTATACCTACTCCACTGCCTCTTCTTCAGGTATCATGGAGGTAGTTACTCCCAATCCAAATGTCGGGCGTCCCTATGATAAAGCTTCCAAATCTTCAAATCTGTACACACAAACTTTTTCGGATGCTACTATGAAGCTTTCTGCCCAAGTAAGCGGTTCTTATAATTTTGTCGCAGGAGGTATTAGTGTTACCTTAACGCACTCGACGATTTGGCATGAGTTCAGCATCATTGAAGTCATGTATCATGGACTCCCAATTTATTATGGTGGATATAAACTGTAAAGGGGCGCTAGAAGGGGATAGTTTTTTATCCCCTCCTTTTAATTTGTGTGATTATGTCGAGAAAAAAAATAATTTATATCTTTGCGATAGGAATTACATTAATTCTTATTGCTTTAAATATTAAAATTGAAACTGATTTCAGATACCCCAATACACCAAATCTCGAAGCAATTCAAAATATGAATGGGTATCCTTTAAAAGTTAGAATTTCACAAGAAAAATTGTATGGTGTGAAAATAGCGATAATTGATAGTGGTATAGACGGGAATCAAAAGAATCTAACACTAAATGAGATTGCTTCCTCACAAAGATTCGGTGATAAATCACACGGTACAATTATTGCTAGCGTGATTGGGGCTAGGGAATGCGAAAATCTGAATTTTAATGGAATACTCCCAGGAATAACGCTGTATACCTATGATATTCATTCAGATACTTTAAATACTGAGACATTGTCTAAAGCTATAGATGAGGTTTCACACATAGGAGTTGATGTGATTAATATTAGCTTATCTACTTATAAAGACACCCCTTCCTTAAAAAACAGTGTTGAAAAAGCCGTAAATAGCGGAATCACGATCGTTGCATCCGTAGGAAACGATTCTTCTAAACAATACAGCTACCCAGCATCTTATAAAATACCTGGTGTAATCTCCGTTGGTGCTTTAGATGAAAACTTGGATGTTTGGTCGCTAAGTAACTTTAATGATACTGTTGATATTTTCGTGCCTGGAACAAAAATTTACTCAATAAATCATAAATTAAGTGGGGATAGCGTTGAAATTTTTAATGGAACATCGCTGGCTGCCCCATTGGTAACGACTTGGGTAGCTATGTTATTAGCAACAAACCCCAATTTGACACCAAAGAATATTGAAAGCATAATTCAAGAAACAGCTCGCCGCCACTTAGTAAATTGGAAGCAAAGTAGAGTAAATATTCAAATGGCAGATATTAATGGATCATTATTGAAGGCAATTAATTTCGTGGAGTGATAATATGAAACGAAGACTGATTTTTATAATCACACTTATTCTTATTAGTGGTTGTAGTAATTCAGAGGTGCTTAACAAAGAACAACCGACTCAATCGATAAACAATGTCACCTATCCAGCCGATAATCCGCCTGTAGTTGGTGAGGCTGGGAATGAAAAAAGCATAGAAGAGCCTATCTATCAGAGATTGATTAAGTACTACAATAGTAATTCTATAAGTGAATTTGAGGTTACTAACTATGCAAAAATTAGCAAGACCATTTTTTGTACGATTAACTTCAAAGTTGATAACAAACTACATTATGGGCTTGTTCAGGCTTATCCTAAAGATAAAGGGTGGGTCATTCAATCTATCAATGAAACCCCTGAAATTCCAGATTTAGCTGTAGTATTACAAATGAGTGTTGGGAAAGAACTGGTAGAAGAAAATGAAACTATAAAACAGTCGTATAGAATTTACTCAGGCTATATAAATGAGAAGCAGGTTAAAGAAATTAGAATTACTACCACAGATGATCGTATGTATGTAATCAAGATAGGTGATAATCAAAAACAGTTTCTTTATGCGTCTCCTCGTGAGGAGGTCAAAGCAAAATTCGTTGCTCTAGATCAGAACGGAAAGATTATTTACGAACAGTAATCAGTAGCACCTAAAAACAACTGAAAAGCATTCCCTATAATTAAAAGCCTTCTCTTTGAGAAAAAAAACAATCTATCGGTGAAGTGGTCAAGAGAGAGCGTAAAAAGTTTTGTGTAAATGGTTAAACTTCCCAGTAAGGAGATGATCATTTATGCAAGACAAAAGAGACATGACGATCAAGGAGTTAGCGAAGGATTGCCGTACCATCGAGGACGTGCACGCCATGTTAAAGATTTGTTCCGCGACACCATTCAGCAGTTGTTTGAAGCAGAAATGGATGCTCATTTGGGCTATGCCAAACATAATTCTGACGGCGATCACACGGGAAATAGTCGGAATGGGTATAGCAAAAAGACGTTGAAAACAAAGTTTGGCCATACAGAAATTCGGGTACCTCGTGACCGTAATGGAGAATTTGAACCTCACGTTGTGAAGAAGCATGAGACTACGGTAAATGGCTTAGAGGAGCAAATCATCGCACTCTACGCCAAAGGAATGTCCACACGAGACATTGAGGAACACATGAAGGAGTTGTATGGGATTGACGTATCTCCTGCCATGGTTAGTAAGGTGACCGACAAGATTATGCTTTGGTAGCGGAATGGCAATGCAGACCGCTTGATCGTGTCTATCCCATCGTGTTCCTGGATGCCATTCACTTTAAAGTTCGGCAAGAAAATCGGATCATCAACAAAGCGGCCTACAGCGTTCTTGGCATTTCGATGTCGGGTCATAAGGACATTTTGGGCATTTATACAACGAACATAATCGAGGGGTATCATCGGCAACTCCGTAAGGTCACAAAGACCAAAACGGCCTATCCATCCGACGATGCTCTGCGGAAAATCATCTACCTCGCTACCGTAAATGCATCGAAGAAGTGGACGATGCCGCTTCGAAGTTGGAAAGAATGTATCTCGCAACTGGCCATCCATTTTGGAGATCGCTTGCAAGGCGAACTGTCCGCATAACCCAACTGTTGAGTCGGCTTGACATGGAGCCTCTGCGGGCATGATTTCTTGCGATGGGGCGATGCCAGTCAACCATGCATCGCATGGCAAACGAGCCTATCATGCCCGCCCCTCCATGTAAAGCCGCCCACGTAACCATCCGCCTGTTAAAAACCCATTTACACAAAAAAATTTACATTCCCTATGGATGTTCGTGAATTTATAAGATTCGCCCTTTGATAAGGTGATAGATCCATCGTAAGCTGCTGTTAACGCAAACTTGCCTTTTGCCGGGGCCTCTTCTTCGAAATTGGCAGGCTCTGCTTCGTTTGTTTTTGCTGATGACGTGCCATCAGCAATCTTTTCTTCTGTATCAGTCTGGACAGGTTCTTCCGAAGGGGCAGTTACGGTTACATTGATGGGAAGAACTTCCTTCTCGTAGTTTGCCACCAGAGTTGTGTTTCCCACGCTTTTGGCATAAATCGTTCCCCTTGAAACGGAAACAACTTTGGGATCTTCTACTTGCCATTCTGTTTGTTTGGAAACATCCGTCTTACTGCCATCGCTGTAAATGGCGTTGATTTCGACTTTTTGAGAGTCTCCGATTTTTAGCGTCATTTCTTTTATAGATGAATCAATAGATACTAGCTCGGGACCCGGATTCGTATTGCTTTCGTCGACGGATGAAACAGCTTCCTGAGCTAATGCCGTGTTGTTAAACATGAGTGGCTGGCTAAAAAAATGGATGGGTTCCAGCAATAGGCAAAACATAACAAAGCAGCACAAAAGTCGTTTTAAGTGAATCAAATCTTACACATCCCTTCCTCTATTTCCAATTAATTGATATGCAGACTTGGTTATACTCTTAAATACTCTGCGTGCAAGATGATTCATAGACAAACGAATTTGTCGATGATCCAAAATACCCCGTCACGATTGCCTCCGCATCACTCCCCCGCTCGCTTCCGTATCCGCAAGTCGCCACGCCCTCACTAAACCGCGCCCATTCAACACCGCTTATCTTGACAATCCCCCCTCAAAACTCCCCTTGTAATATCTCCAAACAAAACGAGTATGCATAACAATAACGCCCCCTAGTCCTGCTGTATAAAAATGGAACAAATTAATATACAAAATAACAACCTCCTCTAACTCACTACCATCTCCACCCTTCGACAAATCTGCGGTTTCCGGCGGTTCCCCTGCACTCGTGGCCCTTTTTCATTACAAAATCCTTATTGATAATAGTAATCATTCTCTATATAATCAAGCCAAACGGTATTGATTCTCATTATCAAAATCAGGAGGCTATACATAGTGAAGCAATCAGGATGGAAAATGGGCATGATTGCCCTACTTTTGACAAGCGCTGTCGGGTGCAGCAGTGCACAGTCTCCCGAACAGGCAACCACTCAGCAGAACCAAACCAGCGAACAACCGAGCCAAAACACCTCCACGCAAGCGGCATCCAGCGAGCAGGCTGCTCCCTCTGTCAGCATTGATGAGAAAAAGGCGGAAAAACTGCTCGCCCAGTTTCAAAACCAAACTCCCACAAAAGTCGTAACTATCTCCGTCGCAATTACGGAAATTTTGCATGAACTCGGGATCGCCCCCGTAGGAGTACCGACGACGAGCAGCAAGCTGCCAGCGGCTCTGGACAGCGTTCCGCGCATCGGGACGTCGCACCAGCCGGACCTGGAGCAAATCGCGAAGCTGCAGCCGGAGTTCGTGCTCGGTCCGTCCTCGATCAAGGACAGCGTCGACAAAAAATTAAAGCCTGCCGGCACACCTACCGCTTACTTGCCTGTCGATTCCTTGGATGAGCTGAAATTGTCCACTGTCGTACTCGGACGGCTGTTCAAGCAAGAGGCAAAAGCAGAGCAGCTCCTGAGCAAAATTGCGGAGCAGGAAAAAAGCATCATCGAAACGACGAAGGGCAAACCGACGCCAAAGGTGCTGTTCCTGTTCGGCTCGGCGGAAGCGCTCATGGTCATGAGCGACCAGACTTTCGCCGGAAGCATCGCGCACAATCTGGGAGCCGTCAACGTCGCTACCGACACGTTGAAGCAAACGCAAACGTACGCGCCGCTGAACATGGAGAGCATCGTCGCGGCCAACCCGGACGTGATTTTGCTCGTGGCGCACGGCGATCCGAATGCCGTAGCGAAAAAATTCGAAGAAGACGTGAAAAAGAACGGCGCCTGGGAAAAAATGAACGCCTTCAAAAACGGCAAAATGCAGTCGCTTGATTTCAGCACGTTCGGCACTGCCTCGATCGTCAACGCCCCTGCCGCCTACCAGCAGCTCGCGGAAATTCTGTACAAGTGATAAGGAGTTTTTGCAGTGAGCCAGAACCATTCAACCAGGAAACCAGTCCTTCTCAGCGTCGCTTGCCTGCTGCTCGTAGCGGCAATCGTCCTGTCTGTCGGGCTTGGGAGCGTGCAGCTCTCGCTGTGGGAAACGATGACGACCGTACTCGGCCAAGGCAATGAAGCCAACCATACGATTCTCTGGGACATTCGGATTCCCCGCGTGTTTCTCGCGCTGCTGATCGGGGCCAACCTCGCTGCGTCCGGGGCGCTGCTGCAAGCTGTCATGCAAAATCCGCTGGCTGATCCGGGGCTGACCGGGGTATCCAGCGGGGCAGCGGTCACGGTGTTGTTCATCATGCTGGTCGTCCCCGGTTATTCCGCGCTGATTCCGCTCTTTGCCATTGTCGGCGGGGGCATCGCAGCCGTGACGGTCTACTTGTGGGCCTGGAAAAAGCAAGGGGGCTTCACCCCGATCCGCATTATTTTGTCCGGTGTCGCCGTCAATGCTGTATTTGGCGGCGTCATCGGCCTGTTGTCCATCCTCTACAGCGACAAGCTGCCAGCGGCTCTGCAATGGATGAACGGAAGCCTGTCCGGGAAAAGCACAAGCGACGTGCTGACGATTCTCCCCTACTCGGTCGTCGGGTGGATCGCTGCGCTAATGTGCATCCGCCAGGCCAACATCTTGCGTCTCGGCGAGCAGGTCGCGCACAATCTCGGGCAAAACCTGAACCGGCTTCGCTTCACCCTGTCCCTGATCGCGGTCTACCTCGCGGCCATCTCCGTTTCGACCGTGGGCCTGGTCGGTTTCGTCGGGCTGATCGTCCCGCATATGTCGCGCATGCTGATGGGCTCCGATTACCGGATGAACTTGCCGTTTGGACTCGTGCTCGGCTCGCTCGTCCTGCTTGTGGCAGACACGCTGGGCCGGACGCTTTTTGCTCCACTCGAAATTCCGGCGGGGATCGTCATGGCCATCGTCGGCGGGCCTTACTTCCTTTATCTGATGCGCAAAGGAGGAACGTGATGTGCTGAACGTGCAGTCAATGAACGTCTGTTACGGCAAAAAACGAATCGTAAATGACTTTTCGCTGGATATACATGAAGGAGAGATTGTCTCGCTCATCGGGCCAAACGGCTCCGGCAAATCGACGGTCCTCAAAGCCATCTCCCGGCTGATTCCTTGCGAGAGCGGCTCGGTGCGCATCGCAGGGGAGCCAGCCGACAACATGAGCATGAAGCAGCTTTCCCGCATCATGTGCATGCTGTGCCAGTCCAACTCCTGTCCTTCGGATGTGACTGTCGAGGAGCTGGTCGGCTACGGTCGCGTCCCCCACAAAAAATGGTATGAACGGCTGGATGCAGCCGACTACGAAATCGTCGACTGGGCGTTGCAGCAAACAGGACTGGAAAGCTACCGGGGCCGCTATCTCGCTTCTCTGTCGGGCGGGGAAGCCCAGCGCGCCTGGATCGCCATGGCCTTGGCCCAGAAGCCGAAGCTGCTGCTGCTCGATGAGCCGACGACGTATCTGGATATTGCCCACCAGCTCGATGTGCTTGAGCTGATCGCCAAGCTGAATCGGGAATTGAAGCTCACGGTTGTCATGGTGCTGCATGACTTGAATCACGCCAGCACCTACAGCGATAAAATTTGCGTCATCAAAGACGGGGACATTCGTGTTTTCGGCAAGCCTCAGGATGTGTTTACGCTGGAGCTGATCCGCAGCGTTTACGGGGTCGACACAGAAATCCGGTATGCGCCAGACAGCACCAGTCCGCGTATTCACGTCCTGAAAAAAGCGCAATAAAACTACAGGAAAAGCGAGGGATGCTCGTATGATAGCAATGGCGAAGGAAGCGATGAAGGTCCAGTACCAAACGTTTGCTGCCGGTATGAAGACGCTCATGCTCAGCACGGTCGACGAGCATGGAAAGCCGTTTATCTCCTATGCCCCTTTTGTCAAAACCAACGGAAAGTTTTATATCTACATCAGCAAAATCGCCAACCATTATCGCTATTTGGAAGAAACGTCGGCAGTCGATGCCATGCTGATTGAGGATGAAGCGAAGACGGCCAATCTGTTCGCCCGCCAGCGCGCCCGCTTCGTCTGCACAGCGAGAAATATCGGCAACGCGGACTGCGACGAGATTTTCGCGCTGTTCGAACAGCGCTTTGGCAAAAGCATGATGGATATGCTGCGCGGCCTCGACTTCTCCCTGTTTGAGCTGACGCCATCCGAAGGCCGCTACGTCGCCGGATTTGGCCAGGCGTACGACATTGATCTTTCCGCCGACAAGTTCGAACACGTCAATCGCGACGGCCACATCCAAACCGCCAAATAATCATTCGCGCCAACAGGAGGGCAAATTCATGACCAATTCAACGTATTCAACTGCACTGACACTCTGGCTCACGATCCAGGAAAGATTCCACAAGACAGCCAAAAGCATGCCGGAACAAGACTTGACGCTCGGGCTCGGCCCTGCCTCCATCGGGTATATGCTCAGACATAACGCCGAAGTGGAATACATGTTTGCCGAGTGGTTTTTCGGCCGCAGCATCCCGGCGGACGTGGAGCTACTGACGAAAAACGGCCCTGTCGAGGGGCGGCAGTTTACGAACTTGCAGGAGCTTGCCGATTTTATGACGGCTTCCAACGAGCATTTGCTCGAAGGCATGAAAAGCTTGTCCGAGGAAGCGTGGCATACGCCTGTCAATACGCCGCTCGGCAGCTCGACTCCGCTCGAAGCGCTGGGGCGTCTGATGTACCATACAGGCATCCACGCCGGACAGATTTCGCAAATCCAAAAAGCGTTTCATACAAGAGAAAAAGAGCGCACGCACTAAAGCACCCTATTCACGCAAAAAGCGCCCCCATCCGACCTGGACAGGGGGCGCTTTTTTCATGCTTGGGTTTAACATTTTTACATGACGATTTTTCTCGCCGCGTTGACGAACATTTTCACGCCGACTTCCAGCGCATCCTCGTCGATGGTAAAGCGCGGGTGATGGTGCGGATACGTAATGCCTTTTTCCTTGTTGCCGGCAGCGACGTAGAAAAAGCAGCCTGGCGCTTTTTGCTGGAACGCCGAGAAATCCTCGCCGCCCATGGTCGGGCGCATATGCTCCACCCACTCCGCTCCCAGCGATTCCACGACTACTTCTTCCATCAAGCGGGTCACTTCCTCGTCGTTGATGACCGGACGGTAGCCGAACTCGTACTTGAACTTGTAGCTTGCGCCGTGCGCTTCCGTAATCCCTTTGATGACGCGCTCCATCAGGCCGGGAACGGATTCGCGCAGCGTCTGGTCAAAGCTGCGCACTGTCCCGCAAATTTCCACTGTGCCCGGAATGACGTTGTGTGTCGTGCCGCCCACAAATTGCGTCACGGACAAGACGAGGTTGTCGAGCGGGTCGGCGTTGCGCGAGACGATGTGCTGCAGGTTGGTCACCACTTGCGCCGCAACCGCGATGCTGTCGATCGTCTCGTGCGGAAGAGCCGCGTGCCCGCCTTTTCCGAGCACGGTAATCCAGAACGTATCAGGAGCTGCCATCATCGGCCCAGGGCAAATGCCTACGGTGCCGTACTCCATCGTCGCCCACAGATGCGTACCGATCACGATGTCCACGCCATCCATGACTCCCGCCTGCACCATTTCCTCCGCGCCGCCCGGAAATACTTCTTCCGCGTG
The DNA here is from genome assembly GCF_000470975.2 of Brevibacillus sp. NSP2.1. Lineage (NCBI taxonomy): Bacteria > Bacillati > Bacillota > Bacilli > Caryophanales > Paenibacillaceae > Brevibacillus > Brevibacillus sp. NSP2.1. Next base: position 4,396,932 of record NZ_CP048274.1, read on the forward strand.
CTGGAACAAAAAGCGCACCTCGCCTTTGATCTGGTCCTTCATCCCGGACAAAATTTTCGCGGTTCCGAGCAGCATCGACGTATGGCCGTCATGTCCGCACGCATGCATCACGCCCGGATTTTTCGAGACGAACTCAAACGTGTTTTCTTCCGTAATCGGCAAAGCGTCCATGTCGGCGCGCATCGCCAGCACTTTTCCCGGCTGCGAACCGATCAGGCGGGCCATTACGCTGTTTTTCGTCGGCCGGCTCACTTCCAGATTGCCAAAAGACAGAAGCGTCTCGTACACGAACTGCGCTGTTTTCTCTTCGTGAAAAGACAGTTCGGGATGCTCGTGCAAATAGCGTCTCCACGCGATTACTTGCTCTTTGACCGCCTCTGCCGCCTGATTCAATGTTGTTGCTGTCGCTGTCATCCGGTTCTCCTCCTCGTTCGGTGCGCTTTTTGCCCGTCGTCGCCAAGCTGCCGAACCCTCGTCTCTTTTGTTTGTACGCCTGTTGCTTTTCCGTCAGTCTCTCTATATTTGCTTCGCCAAAGCCAGCACGGTGCGGTACAGCACGTTGGCTCCGTCCGCGCAATCCTCAATTGTCGAATACTCGGCCGGATTGTGGCTGATACCGTCTTTGGAGCGAATGAAAATCATGCCGACCGGACACAGGTCAACCAGTTGCATGCAGTCGTGGCCTGCGCCGCTCGGCAACCGGAACGCCTCCAAACCTTCCTGGGCACACGCCTCTGCCGCCGCCTGCTGGATGCTCTCGGAGCATACGGCAGGAGCGATCCGCTGCAACAATTCCACTTTCAGCGTCACGTTCCGCTCGGCACAGATCGTTTTCGCCCGCTCGATTATGCGCTGCTCGACCTGATCGCGAACCGCTTCGTCCACATCACGCAAGTCGAGCGAAAACTCTACCCGGCCCGGAATGACGTTGACTCCGCCAGGGAACGCCTGCACCTGTCCGACCGTCCCTACGCTTGTGCCCGTCCGCGCTGCCTCTTCCTCGATGGCAAGCATCACGAGCGCTGCCGCAGCCAGCGGATCGCGGCGCAAGTTCATCGGCGTAGCTCCAGCGTGGCCCGCTTCGCCCTCCAGCACGAATTTCATCCAGAGCGGTCCTGCGACACCCGTCACGATCCCGACGGACAAATCGCGGCTTTCCAGCACCTTGCCCTGCTCGATGTGCAGCTCCACGTACGCTTTGACGCTGCCGGGCGTGCGCGCCGCCTGACCTGTCTGATCCGGGTCCAATCCGACCTGGCGCATGGCTTCGGCAATCGTGATGCCGTCCTTGTCCGCCTGCTCCAGCTCGCTGCGCTTAATCAGCCCGGCGATCCCGCGGCTGCCGATCATGCCGTAGCCGAAGCGCGTGCCCTCTTCATCCGTGAAAGCGATCACTTCAATCGGATGTTCGGTCTCTATGCCTTGTTCCTGCATCGTCTGCAAAATTTCTACGCCTGCCAAAACGCCAAGCGGCCCGTCGAAATCTCCGCCATTCGGTACGGAGTCGATGTGCGAGCCTACGAGAACAACAGGTGCCGAAGGGTTTTTCCCCTCTTTTCGTCCAATCAGATTGCCTACCGCATCTTCGCGAACTGCCAGTCCCGCTTCCTTCATGAAGCCGGCGACGATGTCTTTTGCTGCCCGTTCCTCAGGTGTAAATGACAGCCTCGTTACCCCTCCGGCCTCCTGGGCGCCAATCTTGCCTACCTGCCCTAGTCGGTCCCACAATCGGTCCGCATTAATCATGACAAGAGACTCCTCCTTCGTAAAACCGTCTATTAACGGTTGATTTACGGCTATGTCCCTAATTGTATAATAGTCTGTCTATTTTGAAAAGGAGAAAAGCCTGCGTCATGCTGATTTTTCCAGTTGGTTTTCACGGAAAAAGGCGTGCAAATGCGCTTGCTCGTTGCACGCCTTTTCTATGTTCACGATTGCAATTGGTTGAGTAGAGAGGCAGGCCCCCTAGCTTCTCAAAAATGGATCCGGTACACCTTGCGCGGACGCCCCCGCGGATGCGGGTTTTCCTCCCCGACCACCTGCGCGATGCCCTTCGATTCCAGCTCGATCAAAATGCGGCGGGCGCTGCGCGGCTGAATCTGCATGTGCGAAGCCAGCTCGTGCGCGTTGATCTCCTGCTTGCCCCGCTTTTTCAAGATCGACTCCAGCTTCGACAGCGTCATGACGCTCAGCGAAGTAAGCTGGCTCAACTCCTGCAGCTTCTTCGAGTCGTACCGATAGGCGATCTGCTCGTCGCGTCCGAGCGGCCCCACGACGCTTTTGTCGTCCAGGAAAACCATCCAGTTGCCCGCGCCCCGCTCCTTGGCGTGCAAAAGCGCAGTGCCGCCGTGGATTTCCGCTTCGTACGCCGTCTTGCCGATCCCGATTCCACACGTCACCAGATCGGCGCGAATCCCGAACAGCTCCTCCAGGTCGGGGATCGTCGCATAGTCGCCGGTGACTTCCTGCACTTTTCCGCGCGTCGTGAAAATGACGTAGCGCCCCGGCCCCGCCGTCTTCAGCGAGCCTTGCAAATACCTGGCGTAGCGCAACAGCTTTTCCATCGTCTTGATCTCGGCGTTTTGCCATTCGTCCGTGGAAAAACTCCCGCCTGCCAGCTCCCGAAACGGATCAATCTCCATCATCTGCACAGCGATTTGCGTGTCTTTGAAATGCAGCATCTCATGCGTGCGCAAAAGCATGTGGACGACCGACAGCACGCCCGCTCGCGTCGGCACGACGCGATGCACGGGAACGCCTCTGCGCACAAGCTCCAGCTCTGCCGTCCGCAGGCAGGTCACCGCCGCCTTCGTCTTGCCTTCCTTCCACAATGCCTCATGAAAATCCGCCAGCTCATTGGCAGAGATCGCACCTTCGTAATGCTTCAGCCATTTGTAGCCTTCCGCGATTCCCGCTTCCATGAGAAAATGCCCCAGCTCCTCGCCCGAAAACGTATCGAAGCTCACCTCATCCACGCGAATCCCGAGCTGATGGGACAGATGCAGCAAGGTCCGGTACAGGCTCGCGCCAATATGCGGCACATACGCCATCGGCACCTGGATTTTTCCGGTCTGGCTCGCCATCGCATAAGGAACCTGACCCGAGAAAAGCCACATGTCCACCTCATCCAGATGCGCCATGAGCAGCTCGACGATTTCCTCTTCTCTCCAATACACAATCGGCAAGCATTCGATCTCGGGAAACTCCTGCATGACCGATTGGATAATCACAAGCGAATCATCCGCGCCGATCACGCCTAGTCGCAGCTTCAATACACGTCCCTCTTTCACAGCGTTTTTTCCTAGAATAGCAAAAATATGCCCGCACTTACAGCCACCCCCGCCTCATCCGCGGCTGACCAGCCCTCCTGCCGCCTGCCCGAGCCAGTGCGCAGCGTACAAAATCGGCACGGCCAGCAAGCAGAACGGCAGCGTACTCCAGACGAGCGGCCACGTAAGCACCCCTGCTTCAAACAGGCGGACATAGGTGTAGACGCTGTACGGCAAAACGAGCACGACTGCCGTCACGACGCCCGGTGTGTACGTGCGCAGCGCAATCGTGTGTCCGATGTGCGTGAAAACGTGCAAAAACATAACGTGCAGGCAGACGAGAAAAAACGGCAAGTACGTCCCAAGCGGCAGCGTGGCAGCCGCAAGCACGACGGCAGCGGCGAGGACGGCGAAGACGCACGTGACGGCTACGGCAAACTGCGCGGTGTTCATCGCAAGCGACGGCTCCACGAACTTTTGCAGCCAACTCGGCAGCGCGCGCAAAACCTGCTCCCGCTTCTGCGCAAGCCAGCCCTCGACCGTGATGATTTCCTCCAGATCGTGAAACACAAACACGACCAGCAACAGCCAGATCAGATTCACAAGCTCACTCATGCCGTGCCCCCTTCCTCGTCTTTTCCTGCAAGATTCCGTGCGCCAAAAACGACACCGCCTCGTCGGCGAGCTGCTCGGCCGTCTTTTCCCCCGCCAGCAAAAAGCGGGACGTCAGGCGGTAGCAGACGGCGACCATTGCTTCTGCCGCCACCTCCGGCGACAGGTCGGCGCGGACGTGGCCCGCCGCCTGGTTTTGCCGCAGATTGGCGCTGACCATGGCTGCCAGCTTGCGGTGCAGCTCATCTCCCGCCTCCGCCTGATAGAGCACCATCTGCGTCAGCTCCGGCCGCCCCTGAAAGAAGCGGAACAGCGCCAAGAGATTTTCCCGCACCTGCCCGTACACATCCGCTTCGTCCAGCGCCGTCACCTTGCTCCCTCCGTCGGCCAGCTCCCACAGCTTCGCGAAAAACTCGTCCATGAGCTGCTGGTACAGCCCTTCCTTGCTCTCGAAATACTGGTAAAAAGACGCTTGCGTCAGCCCGGCCGCCTTCACGATGTCACTCACCCTGGCACGGTGAAAGCCTTTGGCCGCAAATTCGGAAGCCGCTGCTGCCAGCAACCGTCCGCGGCTTTGCTCCCCTTTGGAAAATTTGCTGTCCATCCGTGTTGTTCACTCCTAAAAAGTAACTTTTCAGTTATATAACTCTTGAGTTACTTTTACAACTTTTGGATGATATTGTCAATCCCCTCTTGCTTTTTTGGTTTGGACTGCGTAAAATGATTGCTCAAAGGGTATCTTTCGATGGCAATGAGGGAGAAGAGTAGTCATTTTTCGAGACGGCAGAGAGCTGATGGTTGGTGCGAATCAGTGTCAAGGAAATGGTGAATGGGCTCCCGAGCTCCAAACCGAACCCGTTTTTCAAAAGCGGCAGTAGGCTTTGGCGTGACGTCCGTACGTTACAAAGGACACCGTATCAAAACGGTACGGAACAAAGCGATTTTGCGCATGGCTTTTCCCGTGTGCAAAATAACAAGGGTGGCACCACGGTTCATTCGTCCCTGTCCAGGGCGGATGGACCTTTTTGTTTTTCTCCCAAACAGATTTCCCTCTATGGAAAGGAGCAGCACTCTCATGAAAACCATTTTTTCCGGTATTCAGCCGAGCGGTATTTTGACCCTTGGCAACTACCTCGGCGCGATGAAGCATTTCGTTCCGCTGCAGGACCAGTTCAACTGCTTTTACTGCATCGTCGATCAGCACGCGATCACAGTTCCGCAGGAGCCAGCCGTCTTGCGCGAAAACATCCGCCGTCTGGCAGCGCTCTACCTGGCAGTCGGCCTCGACCCGAACAAAATGACTTTGTTCGTCCAATCGGAAGTGCCAGCCCATGCCAAACTCGGCTGGATCATGCTGTGCACCTCGTACCTCGGCGAGCTTGAGCGCATGACCCAGTTCAAGGACAAATCCGACGGACGGGGCGAATCAATTCCGGCCGGCTTGCTGGCGTATCCGCCACTGATGGCCGCAGACATTTTGCTGTACGGCACAGACTACGTTCCGGTCGGCGAGGACCAGAAACAGCACCTGGAGCTGACCCGCGACCTGGCGACCCGCTTCAACAACCGTTACGGCGACATTTTCACCATTCCGGAAGTACGCCTGCCGGAAACGGGCGCACGCATCATGTCGCTTGCCGACGGTACGAAAAAAATGAGCAAGTCCGATCCGAACCAGGGCGCTTTCATCTCCATGCTCGACGACCCGGCGACAATTACGAAAAAAATCAAGCGCGCGCAGACCGACTCGGACAGCAGCGTGCGCTACGACAAGGCAGAAAAGCCTGCCGTATCGAACCTCATGACGATCTACTCGCTCTGCTCCGGCAAGTCGCTGGAAGAGATCGAAGCGATGTACGAGGGCAAAGGCTATGGCGCATTCAAAACCGACCTGGCGGAAGTCGTGGTGGAGACGCTGCGTCCGATCCAGGAGCGCTACGAGCAACTGTTCCATTCCTCCGAGCTGGACGACATCCTCTCGGCGGGCGCAGAAAAGGCAAATGCCGTGGCGAATGAAATGCTGCACAAAGTAGAAAGAGCAATGGGAATGGCGCGCTAGGAAAATCGAGACGCAAAACGGGCCGGGAAGCTTCTCCCGACCCGTTTTTTCATTTGCGAGGCAGACGAGACGCGCGGCTCGCGACGGCAAGCAGTTGTGCCGCCCGCTCCTGCGTGAAGCTCTCCCCCGCGGCCCTTACTTTTCTGCGCTTCTGACAAAAAGATGTACCTTCGCCGTTTTTCCGGCATAGCGAATCGAAATCGTCGCGCGCGTGCCCGCTTCCGCATCGGCCAGAACTGACACCCGGCCTTCCTCGTCCACCTCGATCTGCGCGGGACGGCTGGACTCGAACTCGATTCCTTCTGCCTTTGTCACGTCTTCCGAAGTGCCGTCGCCGAATATCGCCAGCACCTCAAGCTGTGCTTCCTCTCCGGGAGCGAGCTTCAACGACTTCAGTTTGGCTTCGAGCGCCTCCAAGGCAGCGTTCCCCGCGACGTAGGTCGCCGCCGACTTGACTGTGAAGACGGCCAGGTCAGCTTCTTGCGCCACCTGGAGCGGCTTGCCCTTCGCCCCTGTTACTGCCCGCCACTGCTTGTTGCGGTACGTGTAAGCTTGCAGCTTTTCACCTGCATCGGCCGCCAGCGGCAGCGCGAGCGTAAAGCCTGGCTCGCCAAGGCTGCCCAGCGCTTTTCCGTTGCTCCACGCTTCGAGCAAATAGGCTTCACCCGGATGGGAAACGCCCTTCCAGCCGCTTGCTTCTGCCGCTGTCAGGGAGAGGGCAAATTTTCTTCCGCTTTCCTTGGCAAAATAAGCTCCCGGTACTTCTACCCATGCTCCTGCCGGAACGGTCAGCCTGATGCCGACCTCTTTTTTCTTCAGCAGCTCGACCAGCTTCTGCTCCAATGTAATCCGCTGATCTGCCTGCCCTGCTTTTTTGCTGCGGGGACGGTCGGCCGTATCGGCATCCGCACCGTCTTCCTCTGCCCCCTCGCCTTCCATGCGAATGAACAGCACCGGGGAAAAGCCGATTTTTTCCTGCACGTCTTCGATGGCTTCCAAAAAATCGTCCAGCGTGTCGAGCGCGTCGCCCACTTGCTCGTCTTGGGCTTTGATCTCGGCCCCAGGCTCGACGGCCAATGTGCTTGCCTGTTTCAGCAGCGTTTCTGCCAGCAGGCGAACACGCTTGGCTACGTCCTTAGGAACCGCCTTTGGCGCGAGCGGTTCCAGCACTGTGTTTGCAAAATTCGCCAAGGCGGCGAGCCCCAACCTTGCCAGCTCCGCATCCGCTGCCTCGTCGCTTGCGAGGGGCGCAAATGCTTCGTCCAAAAAGCTTTCGCCAAGCGCAAGCAGCGTCTTTTCCCGAACGACTCCGCGCTCCGCCTGCTCCGCTACAGCGGCCAGCACGGTCGAAACGGAATGCGTGACCGCGTCCCACTTCTCGGCCTGGTTGACCTGTTTGGCGGCGAGCAGCTTTTCCAGACTGGCAAGCACCCGCTGCACCTGTTCCTCGATGCTCTGTTCATCTTTTGCAGACAAAATGGCCTGTTCTGCCTGCTTGTTTGCTTCTTTTTGCCTGTCTGGCGTCGGTGCCGGATCTGGCGGAGTGACAGGAGGCGGCGGGGTTGTCGGTTTGGCTGGCACCTGGACGGTCAGCTTTTCGGTGCTGGCGCTCGTACCGTCCGACCCCCGGGTTACTAGCAAAATCAGCTCGACGTCCGTCCGGCGACTCGGCGGCGTGATCGTGCCATCCAGCGCGATGACGCCTGTGTCACTCGATTGCTTGATCGCGACCGTAAATCCTGCGGGCACTTCAGGCAAACGCAGCCTTGTCGCCCCCGCTGCCGGCTGCGCAAGACCCGTGATGCCGTCCGCCACTTCCTGCGCCGTCGTCTCGTGCTCGCCCTGATCTTGCAAATGGATTTGCACAAGCACCGGATCGTGGTCGCTCACCCTGCCCTCGCCCTCGGTGAATCCGGCATTGATATGCACGATGTCCACCTTTGTGCTTTTTTCCAGATGGGGGCTGACCAAAATTTGATCGAGCACCTGCGAATTGCCCTGGTACACGTAGGTGTACTGTCTGCCCGGCGACAGCTTTTCGACCATATTGGTCAGAGCGCCATCCGTCAGCGCTTTCACTGGATTGGAAAACGGAAAGTCGTTCAGGTCGCCCAACACGACCACATTGGCCTTGGGATCTGCTGCGTGGATTTGTTTCACAAAGCCGTTCAGCACGCGGGCGATTTTCATTCGCTGCTTCTCGCTAACCAGCTCCGGCGGCTGCTGTTTGCCGAACAGCGCCCCATCCCCGCCCTTGGAATTGAAATGGTTGGCGATGACAAACACAGGCTTGCCCTGGAAGACGAACTGCGCCGCCAACGGCTTGCGGCTGGACGCGAATGCCTCGTTGTTCGGGTCGACCCGGCCTGGATTGCGCGAGAGGTACGCCGCTCCGTCGCGTGTCTCGACCTGTACTGCCTCTGTTGCCGTTCCCGCTACGCCCTCTGCCAGTTGCACGCGAGCCGGGTTGTAGAAAAACCCGACGCGGATGTTGCCGCCTGGCTGGCCCCCGTCCTGGTTGTTCTCTGGCGCGATGTCGATGTAGCGATAGGCAGGGCCGTTCTTTTGCTGGATTGCCTTGCGCAAGGCATCTGCGGATTTCGCGGCATTTGTTTCGCCGTCGTCCGTCGGTCCGTTGTTGTCCTGCATTTCCACTACGCCGATAATATCCGGCGCTTTCATGTTCTCGACGATCGTTTCCGCGATTCGCGTTATTTTTTGGGACTCGGTTTTGGCCGAAAAATTTTCAATGTTGTAGGAAGCAATCGTCAACTCATCGTCTTTCGGGGCGAGTGTCGTCACAGTCGGTTTGTTGCCGCCCGACTGGACGGAAACCGTTTCGGTGGGATACAGCTTGTAATTGGCAAAGCTGTAATCAATGATCCCTACCAGAGGCTCGGAGATTTTGTCGCCAACCATTGGACGCTCCAAAATCGGCACGAGTTTGTCTGCTACAGTGATGCGCTCAGGGTGAAAATCGTCGGCTGCAAGCACCACGCCGCCTGCCGGCGTACGCGGCTGTCCGCGATGCGCCTCGTCGTCAATGACGACGAACTCTACGCTTGCCGGGTTCGTGAAAACTTTTGTTTCCCCGACTACGACCGGATTGTCGACCTGCACCAGCATCCCTTCGAGGCTCTCCCAGAAGTCAATGCCGTCCTCCTCCGGATCGAATGTGCCCAGGCTGTCGTTGTCAATGATCCCCTTCGGATAGCGGTAGCTTCCTTTCCCTAAAACAACCGGGTCCGGGAGCGGCTGCGCCTTTTTGACAACGGTGACTCTCGCCGCGTCAATCTGCGTCTGGGTGAGATCGGTCGCCGCTCGGTTTTGCGACACGTACTCCTTCACCGTACCGTCTACCTTCACTTCATCGCCCGCGTTTACCGCCGCTTTCGGCTCGTACACGTAGATGCCCTCGGACGTGCGCGGATCGTCGTCCGGAAGCGGGTCTTGCATGTAGAAGCCATGTATCGTTCCGCTGCTTTTCACGACTGCCGTGACGATTCCCGTGACGGCTTTTACCGTGCCGTTTTCCAGCGGGGACTGGTGGGAGGCTCCCTGAATATCGCGAATGCGCACGCTCTCTTTTTGGATCGTGTAGCGGAAGCTGGCGACTTTGCTGTCCGTGAAACCTTCCTTGACGGCAAACGCCTGAATCGTCGTATCCGCGTCGAGCTGGATCGGCTCCGTATAGACGGCACTGTCTCTGGTCGGCTCCGTGCCGTCTGTCGTGTAGTAAATTTTCGCGTCTGCCATGGACGTGGACAAGCTCACTTTGGTGCCTGCCGCGACCAGCGGGCCTTGCGGATACGCCGTCACCGTCGGCACCCGCGTCTCATCCTCGACCAAATCTGCCTGCGTCCGCGGCACCAGTTTGTATTCGTTAAAATCGTAGTTGACCACTCCGGTGATGCTGGCGTAAGTCGTGCCCGGTTCCAGCAGGAGGGTGACGGGCGGGCGGGAGAGGAAGTTGCCCTGATCGTCTTGCAACGTATAATTGCCGCTTTGTACAGACTGGACCGTCACATTGCGGACCGTCACCAGTTGGCCTTCGATGGCTTCCCCCGCATGGGACGCAAAATTCACCGATGTAACCGACTGCGGCGTTGGCACACCTGCCTGCTTCTCTATGACCGTCACGTCGTCGGTTGCGGCTTCGAGCTGGGCCAGCCCGTAGTAGTCATTCATTTTTCCGGTCGCCCGGATTTTGTCTCCGACCGCGATTTTGGCGGCAAGCCCTGGACCGCGCACGACCAGCCCGGCCGTTTCGTCCTGCATGTAGACGTTGTTTTGGCCCCCCGCCTCAAAGATGGCCGTCACGGTTCCGGCAACGCTCGCGGTTGTTCCTTTTGCCAGCGCCCTCGCCTCGGCAATCGTGCTGGTCGAAAGCACAGACTTGGCAATCGGCACAGGCTCGCTCTCGAACATCTTGCCGTGCTCGCTTGCGAGCTGCTGCGTCACGTAGACGGTTTCCAACTGCTCGATGCCTTGCAGCAAATAAGAAAACGCGCCGTTCTCCCCTGCGTTGCCTGTCGGATTGCCGCTGAGCAGCAGGCTGTTGCCATCTGGCGCATCATAGGCGCGCAAAATCGCCTTGCCTGCGGCTGCCCCCGCTTGGCCGTTTAACTCCGCTGCACTTCCCGTTTGCTGCAAGCTGATTTTTTCAGCCGTCAAGGCCGGGCTTGCCTCGGCTGGCAGCAGCTCGATGCTTTCGCTCTCCTGTTTGCCGCTCTCCGTCGCTGTGAGATAGACCGCTGCCGAAGTCGGATGGGCAAAAGTCAGTTCGACCTGGCCGGAATCGTTCGACACCTGCTCAGCCAAAGGCGTTTCGCTGCCAGCAGGCGGGCTTGCGTACACCTTGATGGTGACGTGCGGACGGACTTGGCCGCGAATGACGGCTTCCGCCGGATTCGTATTGTCAAACAGCAGCTCCCGGCCGCTCGGCTTCTCGCTGACATCGCTCTCTGTCGGCGGCGGCTCTGCCGGACTCTGCGTATTTTTCGGAGTAGGCTCTCCCACCACGAAGTCGGCGCTGTTGTTGTCCGTGTCCCAGCCGTTTCCGCCGTTTGGCACGATGCCATCCGCTCGGCTTTTGCGGGAAGCGCTGGCAGAGTTCGACGTAGCGGGAGCAGGACCAGCCCCCTCATAGCCATTGGCCGCTCCGAAGCCGACCAGATCGACTACATCGGGCCGGGCGGACACATCGGCTCCCGTCAAGATGGTTCCGCTGCTGACGAGGGCCACTTTTCCAGCCGTGCTTCCCATGGCAATCGCGCCCTCGTCATCTGCGGCGGGCAGCCCGGTCGTTCCCCCTGTTCCTGCCGCCTGCTTAATCAAGTAATATCCGTATGGAGCGATGCTGCCCGTCAAGTCTGTCTTGCTCCATGTCGGCCCGCTTGCTGAAGCGTACTGCACAGACCAGCCTGCAAGCGAGACGGTCGTGCCCGTCGGATTGTACAGCTCAATAAAGTCGTTTTTGTAATCGGCCCCGCTGTTTCCTCCGCCTCCGTACACCTCGCTGATGACGACATGTCCGGCTTGCTGCGCTTTTGCCTGCGGCCCCCATCCGCTCGGCAAAACCGCGCTCGCGACAACCGCCGCGATCAGCGCCAGCTTCGAGAGACAGCGCAATCTTCCCTTTTTGCTTTGCATTCTCTTTTTCTTCCTCCTCTCAAACATGCGAAACCATAAACTATACACATCGTAAACATACAATCCGAATTTTATGTAAATTGGATGTAAAGAATGTATATTCCTTCCATTATTGTAAAATAAAAACCTTCAAAGCGAGTGAACGCAACTTCAAAGGAGAGCAACCGAATCGGCTGTTTGTAACGGATTTTTCCTGTATTGCTTTGATGGACAAGTTCTATTTCTTGTCAGCGATACAGGATCTTTTCTATCAATGAGATTGTCGCTTGGCAGGTCTTCATGGTCATAGACACCGTAGAAGAGCTGCATAAGGAAAGAGACGTGCAGGGAGCGATTCTCCATTCGGATCAAAGCTTCCCATACACGTCCCAGCAGTACAACAAGCGACTCGAAGAAAAACTAAAAACCGGGATCTATTCGACGCCAGGCGCACAGGTGGGTCAAAAATATCCCGGCGCTAGTGGGTCAAATTAATTCCGGCGTTGACATGCTCCCGCTGCGTACGGAAACACACTGGCCGCTTAGGCTTTTTTATAGCTGTCTACTTGACAGGGGTACGTGCATCCTTCACTGAGAGGATCGAACTATGCGTTTATCTCACCAAACTCGAAATAAGGATCAATAATACAAAGACAAAAAACAGAATCAGAAATGAATAACCAAATATTCTCAACCATCTTGGCATTGTTTTCATATTTATTTTTTTAGGTGGCCCGCTTCCTTCTATTCGCTGCGCATCCTCCAACATTTCATTTATAGGATTGCGCTCTGAAACGGATTTATCTGTGGGCATCGTTTCATTCTTTTCATTCATTTATTATCCCTCCCTCATAGGAAACAAGCCGGGGCTACTCAGCCCCAGCTTGTTTAGTCCTGCAATTGAACTTCGTCATTTAGAACTTTCACCTTTTTCGAAGCCTTTTTATACAATTCTTTCTTGTATTTCTCGAATGCTTTATTAAAGTCATCAAGATTGTCTATTGCATTTGGGAGTACCCCGTCTTTTACGAGTTTTTCAACCAAGTTTGAAGTACTTAGCTGCTTCCTATACATGTCCGGAGCATATTCTTCCCAGTATTTGTCTTCACTTAAACCAGTTACTTCTATAGCATTCCTTTGAAATTCTTTGGATTTCTCATCAGCATTTTCTAATATTTCTTTCATTTTGATCGAATATTCTTTTGCTGTATTTAAACTAACTGACACACCTTGATTTTCAGCTTCCTGAACTAATAGTTCATCCATTACCAATTCCGTCAACAAATCATTATCTGATATTTCATTCGAGGCTTTATTGAGCTTTTGATTAGCCTTCATGTAAGCCTTATAGATTTTAAATTCCTTATCAGTAATACTTTCATTTTCAACTTGAACTAAGGTGCTTTCTTTAGTTGATTTGATGTTGACTATCTCTTCTTTAAGGGACTTGAAAACTTCAGTTTGTTCGTTTGTCGCAAAAGAGGATATTGCTAAAGCTGAGCCCAATACAGTCAATAGAGAGAGGGAAATTGAGAGTTTTTTCATCCTTTTTCTACCTCCTTTTTTTACCAGCTAAAGTCTACTTGGCCAGTTGTATTCGTTTGATAACCTTTGCTCGATGATACAATATATGCACTCGTGCCATAACTACTGCCTTCTGTCGCATTATATGATTTTGTACCTGTCCAATTTCGTCCTGTAACCACTGTATTAGGCTCAGAAACGTAAGAGCTTGTGTTAGGCAAAGATACCGAGGACCCTCTGACATTTAGTGTACCCACACCTAGGCTACCTCCAAAAGTACTTGCGGCACTCGAACTAATGCTTGCACTTAGATCCCACCTAGTTGCTACTTTTGTTTTAGCTGTGTAGTCAATTGAAAAATCTGAGATGACCTTCGTGGTTAAAGCAACAGGCGTGTATATATAGCCTGATGAAGAAACCCTCCAGGCATTTAACCAGTCGGTATCAGTAAACGAAGTGGTTGTCGCGTGACTCGGTGTCGAAAAAGACAGTACTCCCACTAAAAGTGTTGCTGCCGTAAAAATTGCAGAGCCTTTTTTCACTAGTGATTCCTCTAGTTCTAATTTTTGGAATATTACACTAATAAAGACGGATGAATGTTACAAAAAGTTACAAAAAATACAATTTATTTTTTGGGGGGCAGTATGGTGTATCTTCAAAACTCACTAATTGAAGGGATATAACGAGACTTTGTTTGTAGGATGAATGTTGAACATGATTTCTTTGTGAAAATCTGCGAGTGCGGACGGGGAAGAGGCGGACCTCTCCACCCAGAGCCCAAAACGTGTGTGGCGATAGACTTATAAAGGCTTGTTTATAGACTGTCTACTTTACAAGGGTAAGATCAGGTGGCTTTTTTTTGTCTTTTTGTGCTTACTCTTCCGACACCTTCATATTGCGTGCGATATAGAGAAACGGCGTCGAAGCAGCCGAGACGACGAACTTGATTAAATACGTGGTCAATAAAATTTGCCACCACACTTCCAGCGGGTAGACGCCCCAAAAAGCGATCGTGCAAAACGTCAAGGAATCGAGCAACTGGCTGAACAGCGTACTCCCGTTGTTGCGAATCCACAACTGGTTGCGTCCCGGGCACTTTATCTTCAGCCAGGAGTAAATTTTCACGTCCACGAACTGGCTCAGCAAGTACGCGCACAGGCTGCCCAAAGCGAGCCTTGGCATCAGGCCGAACAGCTTTTCCAGCGATTCCTGGGCAATGTCTTCCGGCTGCGGATCAAACAACAGCACGAGCTGCATGATGATCGTCGTCGCGATCAAGGTGAAAAAGCCGAACCAGACCGCCTTTTTCGCCGCCCGCTCGCCGTACTTTTCATTCAGCAGGTCTGACACCAGGTAGATGGATGCATAAATCGTATTGCCGAGCGTCATGACCAGCCCGAACATCTCGATGGTTTTGACCACCTGAATGTTCGCCAGCACCGTAGCCATTCCGATCCAGGCGTACAGCCCCATTCTGCCGAACAGGCGGTAGCAGAGCAGAAACAGCCCGAAATTCACCAGAGCAAAACATACTCCGAGTGCAAGATTAAACATATGATAGCCTCCTAGTTTTGATAACGCGGGAGTTTTTCGAACCGCGGCCCTTTTGGGCATTTCATCATTCTACTTGGAATCGGCTGTTTGCGCAATGCTCGCAGGAAGCTGCCCCGCCCGCTTTTTCCCTGTTACTGTTTTGTAGGCGGGCTGTCACTTGTCTGTAACCATCGGATCCACTCTATCGTACATAATGAACGTGTAGCAAGACACATGAACTCACTCACCACACACTCACCTGACACCATGAACAAACACCAAGATGGGAGAGAACATTCAACATGAACAACTGGAACAAAATCGTCACAGGGACATTGCTCACCTCGGTGCTTTTCACCGGACAAGCCCTGACCGCCGACGCCGCAAGCACAGGCTCTGCCACAAAAGACCTGCAGGCGCTCGCGGAAAAAACGGCTGACGTGACAGGCGACAAAAAGGCCGACACGATCACGCTCTACGGGAAAAAAGACAAAAACAGCCCGTACATTTCCGCCCTCACTGTCAAAGTAACAGATGGCCAGACCAAGAAGTCGTTTCCGATTGACGTCAAAGACGGCGGCTATGAGCCCAAGCTGTCCGTGCAAGACTTCACCTACGACAAAAAAGGCGAGATCATGGTTACCGCAAATACGGGCGGCAGCGGCGGCTACACCATCCAGCACATCTACACCGTCCAAAACGGCAAAGCCGAAAAGCTCAGCCTGCCTGGCCTTGATAAAGACAAACAAGGCATCGTTGGAGACGGATTTGTCGAGTTGAAGCCAATCGACAACAACAAAAACGGTCTTTACGTGCTGGAAGGCACAGAGCGCCTGACCGGAGACTACAACGCAGACGTGCGCGGCTACCTCAAATCGAAATGGAAATGGAGCCAAAGCAAGTGGGAACTGATGAGCGCCCATTTTGAGCCGACCAAAGCGGAGAAAACAGTGTATCAAGGCTCTTTTCGCAGCTACGACTCCGCTTATGATTTTCTCGCTCCACAATCGTGGAACGGGAACATCCTGATCGACGAGAAAACAGGCCCGCATGCCGATCCATACTTGCCAGAGGCCAAGAGCGTGACCTCCTTCCTGTTCAACAGCAGCAAGGCGGAAGACCAGGCAGCGGTCGTCGTGATTTACGCTTTTGACAAAAGCGACTGGAAAAAGCTGAACACGCCAAATGAACCGCCAGTCGGCTACGAAATCGCGCAAAATCCCGCAACCAACACCGTCTACGTCGCGGCTCTGCCACAAGACAGCGTGTTTGACCCGGCGACTGACAAAGGCAAAAAGTTTCAATCGCTCGTCATGACGCTGGATGAAGTGAAAAAGGCGTTCGTGCTGGTGAAGCGCTAAGCTTGGCAACAGACGCTTCGGGCAACTGAGGGAGATGGGCGACGGACCAAACAAGCAGCTTAGCAGACAAGTAGCTCAGCAAACAAGTAACTCACCAAGCAGAGCAGCTCACTCAACAAAGCAACTCGCTCAACAAGCAACTCGCTCAACAAGCAACTCGCTCAACAAGCAACTCGCTCAACAAGCAACTCGCTCAACAAGCAACTCGCTCAACAAGCAAGGACACCTTCTGCTCATGACGAAGCAAAAGGTGTCCTTTTTTGCAAAAACTGGCTTACCTGGCGCTTTCCCTCTTCCCCGCAAGTCCAGCCTCATTCTTTTTCATACATAAAAAACGCTCAACGCCGGGGTAGACTTCCCCCAGACTCTCCACCGCAAACCCGCACGACCGATAAAAAGCAACCGCCTCCCGATCGGTTTCCGCCTGAATGGCAGCCAACGAGTGCAGGGCCAAGACGTCGTCGATCAATTGGCGTCCGACGCCTTGTCCCCGCCGCTCTTCTGTGACCGCAATATGCAAAATGACCGCCGTATTCTCAGTCGGATTCCTTTTCAGCCCGATAATCGCGAAGACGCTGTCGCCATCGACGCAGGCGTACAAGCTCCGATTCGGATCGGTCTTGTACAATCTCATGAGCACGTTCAGCTTTTCCGGTGTCGGGTTGTACAGGCACGGCGCGATTACGGCCGCGACATCGGCGGTCAGCTCATCGACCTGTTGTAACGTTAACGGAAGCATGCTTTCCCTCCTTGATCGGGCCGTGCAGTCTTTTCGCAAAGCGGCCAGCCTTGCGTTAAAGCCCGTGAATGGACGTGTGGCAGCGAGGCACGCCATGGTGCGCACCCGCTACAGCACCCCTAAATTTACCACTGGCTGGATGAAAAGATCAATAAGCAAACAGCCACCCCCCAAAGAGGATGGCTGCCTTTGCCGCTTTCTGCCGTCACAACCAGCGCTTCCGCCGTTTGTAGTGCTTCACCTGGCGAAAGCTTTTTCGCTTCCCGTCACTCATACCCAAGTAAAACTCGCGAACGTCCTCGTTGGACTGCAACGACTCCACGTCCCCTTCCAGCACGATCCTGCCGTTTTCCATGATGTAGCCGTAATCGGCAATGGACAGGGCGACATTCGCGTTTTGCTCGACGACGAGTATCGTTGTGCCTTGCTCCTCGTTGATCTTTTTGATGATCGAAAAAATTTCCTTCACGAGCAGCGGGGCCAAACCGAGCGATGGCTCATCGAGCAAGAGCAACCGTGGACGGGCCATCAGCGCCCGGCCGATCGCCAGCATCTGCTGTTCGCCGCCGCTCAAGTAGCCAGCCGTTCTTGTGCGCAGCATTTTCAGCTTGGGAAAGTAGTGGTAGACCTGCTCCATCTCGTCCTTGAGCGAGCCGCGTTCCCGCCGCGTATGGGCTCCGGCGATGAGATTTTCCTCCACGCTGAGATGCTCGAACACGCGCCTGCCTTCCATCACCTGAAAAATTCCGCTTTTGACGATTTCCTCCGGCTCTCTCCCGGTGATGACGCTTCCCGCGTACTCCAGGCTGCCGTCCGTCACTTCGCCGTTCTCGCTTTTCAGCAGGCCGGATATCGCCCGCAGCGTCGTCGTCTTGCCCGCGCCGTTGCTGCCGAGCAGCGCGACAATTTTCCCCTCCGGCACGTGCATCGACATCCCCTTCAGGACGAGAATCACCTTGCCGTACATCACTTCCACGTTGTTCAGTGTTAGCATGGCTTCCCCCGATCCAGCCTTTAGTAGCCGATGTAGTCCGTAATGATCTCGAACTTGCCGTTTTTCACTTCGCCGAGCCGCACCTGCGTCGTTCCGCGGTGATTATCAGCCGAGAAGGAGACAGGAGCAGCCAGGCCGCCAAACTCCAGGTTGGAAATTTTTTCGATGCCCGCCTTGATTCCTTCGCCTGTCAAATTGTCGCCCGCATTTTTAATTCCTTCCACCATGATTTTCGCTGCGACCCAGCCTTGGACGAACTTCTGGTTTTTGTCCG
This sequence comes from Brevibacillus sp. NSP2.1, assembly GCF_000470975.2. NCBI lineage: Bacteria > Bacillati > Bacillota > Bacilli > Caryophanales > Paenibacillaceae > Brevibacillus > Brevibacillus sp. NSP2.1. The sequence continues at coordinate 4,414,928 of NZ_CP048274.1, forward strand.
CCAGCTTCTCTCCTTTGGTGGCGAGGTAGTCTTCGATTTCTTTCAGTCCCGGCAAATTTTCGTACGGGAAGGCGTGAGTAATGACACCGATGTAGCCTTCCGCCGCGTCGCCCGCCAGCGTGATGACGCCTTCGCCCGCCGCCCAGTTCAAGCCGATGAATTTGGTCGTCAGCCCGAGCTTTTTCGCATCCTTCAAAATGGTAGCCGTCGCTCCCCACGTCTGCTGGATGATGGCGAAGTCGGGATTTTTCTTTTGCATGTTAAGAAGCTGCGGTGTCGCGTCGAGCGCCTTGAGATCGACAATCTGCTCATCCACGACGTCCACGCCTACGGAAGCGGCGTACGCTTTGGCGTCCTCAATCGGCGACTTGCCGAACGGGGTGTCGTTGTAGAGCAAGGCCAGCTTCGGATTGCCGCTGCCTTTCCAGTTGTCGCGGAACCATTTGATCGCGACTTTGGCCTGATCGGAGTAGGTGGCAGCCGTCATGAAGTTGTACGGATGCTGGTTGACCTGCGTCAGCGCTTCGGAGTAGGAGGCGGAGATGAACGGCACTTTGTCTTTGGCGATCAGCTCCTTCATCGCTTCCGTGTCTCCGGTTCCCCAGCCCAAAATCGCCGAGACTTTATCCTGCTTGATGAACTTTTGATAAATTTTCACCGCCTCCGGGACTTTATAGGCGTAGTCCACGCCGATCAGCTCGACCTTCGCCCCCTCGATGCCGCCTTTGGAGTTGAGGTAGTCAATGTACGCCTTTTCGCCCTCTGCGTACGGCTTGCCGACGTCTCCGGTTCCGCCCGTTTCGTCAAACAGCCCGCCGATTTTGATCGTGGCCGCAGGCGCAGTTGCAGCCGGAGCGCTTGTGCCGCCCGACGAATTGCCCGACGAGCCGCCTGTCGCGGCCGGAGCGCTTGACTGTCCGCCTCCCCCGCAGCCTGCGATCAATACCGCAGAGAGAATCGCAACCGAAATCGCTTGCATCCGTTTTTTCATCCTGAAAATCCCCCTTTTTATTTTTTACAGGCGCTGCCCAAAGAGCGTTAGTAGGAAAACGGCCACAGCTTGCACTTCTCCTTGAAATTGCGCCACATCTTCGCCAGTCCCTCCGGCTCGTAGATGAGAAAGCCGATGACGATGCCGCCAAAAATGATTTGGCGAATGGCGCCGTAATGCTCGGTCACCTGCGGCAACAGCACAGCGAGCAAATCCATCAGCTCGCGCAACAGCACGGGCAGCAAGGTGAGAAACACCGCGCCGAAAATCGAGCCGACGACACTCCCCAGCCCGCCGATCAAAATCATCGCCAAATACTCGATCGACACCCCGATGTCGAAGTGCTCCGGGGAAATCACCAGCGTGTAATGGCCCATCAGCGCGCCTGCGATCCCGATGAAAAACGAGCTGGTGGCAAAAGCCAGCACTTTGTAGCGAAACAGGTTGATCCCCATGACCTCTGCGGCGAGATCGCGGTCGCGCACGGCGACAAACGCGCGTCCGGTGCGGGAGCGAAACAGGTTTGCCGAAAAGACGAACGTAACCACGAGCACAGCCAGCGTCAAATAGTAATAGCTCATCTCCGAATCGAACGAAAAGCTGCCCAGCGTCGGGCGGGACAAAATCATCCCGGCTGTACCGCCCGTAAGCCCATCCCAATGATTCATCGCATACAAAATAATCACTTGCGCGGCCAAAGTCGCCATCGCGAGGTACAGCCCTTTTAGCCGCAAGGAAGGGATTCCGAACAGCGCCCCGACCAATGCCGTCGCAATTCCGGCCAGCGGCAGCGAAATCCAGAAGCTCAGGCCAAGCGACGTCGTGAGCAGCGCCGATGCGTACCCGCCCACTCCGAGAAAAGCGCCGACCCCGATGGAAATTTGCCCGGTAAAACCTGTCAAAATATTCAGACCGATAGCGCCGATCGAGGCGATGGCACACAAGACAGCCAGACTGGTCACATACTCGCTGACCACCCAGGGCAGCAGGAGAAAACAACCGAGCAGCGCGTACACCCGGTAGCGGATGCGCGGAATTTTGTACAGCGCCATGTCTTCCCGATACGTCGTGCGAAACTCTCCGCATTCACTGACAAATGGACTTCTCATCCGCTCACACCCTTTCAATCTCACGTTTGCCAAACAACCCGTACGGCTTGAACATGAGAATCAGCACGAGTACGACAAACGGCAACACTTCCTTGACCCCGCCGCCCAAAATCGGATCGAGGTACCCGCCCGCCAGCGTCTCCAGCACGCCGATGATAAAGCCGCCGACAATCGCGCCGGGAATGCTGTCCAGTCCGCCGAGCAAAGCTACTGGCAGCACCTTCAGCCCGATCAGCGCCAGCGAGGAGTTGACCCCATTAATATTGCCGAGCAGTACGCCGCCGACTGACGAGACAATCGCGGAAATCGCCCAGGTGACGGCAAAAATCACTTTTACGCTGATCCCCATGGAGAGAGCTGCCTGCTGATCGTCCGCCGTGGCGCGCATGGCGATTCCGAGCTTGGAAAACTTGAAAAACAACGTAAACAACCCGAGCAAAATGAGTACGGTAACCAGCGACCAGACGTACACTTGCGGGACGACTACGCCACCGAGCGCAAGCGGCTGCACAGGAAAAATCGCCGGAAACACCCGTGTATCCGTCCCCCAGAACAGGTGGACGATCCCCGCCATGACACTGGACAGACCGATCGTCGCCATAATCATGGAGATGACGGGCACGCCGATGAACGGCCGCAAGACGACGCGCTCCACCGCCCAGCCGAGCACCGCGCTGAAGACGAGCGTCAGCAGCAAGGCGGGCAAAAACGGTATCTGGTAGGAAGTAATCAGCGTCAGGCAGACGTACGAGCCGACCAGCACGAACTCGCCCTGCGCGAAGTTGATCGCGTCACTCGATTTGTAAATGAGGACAAATCCGAGTGCGATCAAGCCGTAAATGCTCCCTACCGCCAGCCCCATGACCAGCAGTTGCCAAAACATATCCATTACGCCACCTCCCCATCCGACGCCAGCGGCGCGTCCACATCGACGATTTTCAGTTGCGTGCGGACGGCTGTTTCCCGACCATCTCGGTAGCGGACCGCGCCCTCTACCCAGACCGCGTTCAAATCGCTGTACATGCCGTCAATTACCGCTTCGTACTTGTCTGCGACGTAGCTCCGCCGCACTTTTTTCGTCCGCGTCAGCTCTTCGTCATCCGCATCCAGTTCCTTGTGGAGCAGCACAAACCGCTTCACTTTTTCCTTTTCCGCAAGCTCGCTGTTCATCCGCTCGACTTCGCGGCGAATGAGCAGCAGCACCTCCTGCTTTTGCGCCAGGTCGCTGTACGTCGTGTAGGCGACCTGATTCAGCTCGGCATAGCGGCCGACATTCGCCATGTCGATATTGAGAATCGCCGTCACATACGGGCGATCCGTGCCAATCGCCATCACCTCCTTGATATAGGGGCTGAATTTCAGCTTGGTTTCGATCAACTGCGGAGACACCAGCTCGTCGTTGTCCAAGCGGATCACATCCTGCAAACGGTCGAGCACGACCAACTGTCCGCTCTCGTCTGTGTAGCCGACGTCTCCTGTCCGCAGCCAGCCGCCTACCAGCACCGCTTCCGTCGCCCGCTCATTTTTATAGTAGCCCGCAAAAACGCTCGGGCTTTTGATCCAGATTTCCCCTTTGTCCGAGACGTTGATCTCCGTCCCCGGGAGCGGTTCGCCGACCGTATCCGGCCTGATTTTACCGTCGCGGTGAACGGCGGCGATCCCGGACACTTCCGTCTGCCCGTATATTTGCTTCAGATTGACCCCAAGGCTCTGAAAAAACCGGGAGACGTCTGCTCCCAGCGCGGCGCCTCCCGTATAGGCGCGCTTGATGCGCAAAAGCCCCAGATGATCCTTGATCGCGGAAAAGACGAGATAGTCTCCGAGCGTGTACATCAAGCGCTGCCAGACCGTCAGCCGGCCTCCCGCAATCGCAGTCTGCGCCTTCGCTTCGCCGTACGGACGGAACCATTCGTACAACGAGCGCTTCAGCCAGCCAGCGTCCTGCAACTTGACCTGGACGCGCGACACCATGTCCTCCCATATTCTCGGCGGGGAAAAAATCAGGTGCGGGCCAATCTCGCGCAAATCCGCCTGTACCGTAGACGTATCCTCCGGGAAGTTGACCGTGTAGCCTGCGAGAAACGCGCCGGAGACGCTCATCATCTGCTCCCCGATCCAGGCCAGCGGCAAAAACGAGACGTACTCGTCGGACACGTCCACAGGGTCGATGGAAAACAGGCTCTCCGTCATGTGCAGCAGATTGCGGTGCGACAGCATCGCCCCTTTTGGCGGTCCGGTCGTTCCGGCGGTATAGCACAATATCGCGATGTCCTCCACGCTTCCCTGCTCAACCTCCCGCTCCCACTCGCCTGATGCGTAATAAGCGCATTGCCTCCCAAGCTGCTGGACGTCGCGAAACGGGGAGAGCAGCGGGTGATCGTAGCCGCGCATCCCTTTGTCCTTGTAAAACACGATCTTTTGCACAAACGGCAGCTCGTCGGCAATTTCCAGCAGCTTGTCGACCTGCTCCTGATCCTCGACTACGACGATTTTTGCATCGGAGTGGTTCAAAATGTAGGCGATCTCTTTTGGCAGCGAATCCTGGTACAAGCCGACGGATACGCCCCCGAGCGCTTGCGCGGCTGCCTCGGCCATCACCCACTCCGGACGGTTGTCCCCGATGATCGCCAGCTTGTCGCCGCGCGAAAAGCCCAGCTCTCTAAGCCCACTTGACAGCGCTTTCACTTCTTCCGACAGTTGCCTCCAGGTCAGCTCCTGCCAGATGCCCAGCTTTTTTTGGCGCATGGCTGTCTTGTTCGGCCACTGCACTCCCCTTGCCAGCAAATATTGCGGAATGGTCTTCAGCTTCATGCGCTCCTCCCCTCTTTTGTCCCTTCCTGTCCCAAATACGCCTCGATCACTTGCGGGTCGGTCTGAATCTGTTCCGGCGTGCCAAAAGCGATGCATTTGCCGAAGTCCAGCACGGCAATGTGCTGGGACAGCTCCATGACTACGCCCATGTCGTGCTCGATCAAGATCATCGTCGTGCCCCGCTCCTCGTGAATATCGAGAATAAACCGCGCCATATCTTCTTTTTCTTCGCTGTTCATCCCCGCCATCGGCTCGTCGAGCAACAGCATCTCCGGAGACAGAGCGAGCGCTCGCCCGACTTCCACGCGTTTTTGCAGGCCGTACGACAAAGTGCCCACTGGCTTGTGCCGAATGGACTCAATCTCGAGAAACGAGATGATCTCCTCCACAGCCCGCCGATGTTCGATCTCTTCCTGCTGTGCCTTCCCCCAGTAAAATCCGCACGACAAAAGCCCGGCCCGCATCCGCACGTGCCTGCCCAGCATGATGTTGTCCAAAACAGTCATATGTTTGAACAACTCGATGTTTTGAAAGGCGCGCGCAATGCCTTTTTCCGCCCGCTTGTAGGGAGGAAGCGCAAGAATCGGCTCGCCCTGGAAGCGGATGGTGCCAGAGGTCGGTTTGTACAGGCCGCTGATGCAGTTGAGCATGCTCGTCTTGCCTGCTCCGTTCGGCCCGATGAGGGCAAAAATCTCGCCCTTTTCCACGTGAAAACTCACCTCCGACAACGCTGCTACCCCGCCAAACTGCAGCGACAGCCGGTCTACCTCAAGCAACGCCATCTGAAATCCCCCCTTCTTTTTCGCAATGTATATGCTGGATGTAAACATTACATTCGTTGCTTGTACCGCAAAGCCCTTCTTGAATTTTTAAAATTTTCTTTATTTTCAATCTAATTGATTTTTCATTCTTTCTCCCTATACATCCAGCGGTGTTTTCCGCGTTTGCTTTTTGTCAAACCACCTGCCCTTCAGATAGCAAAGGTCGTGCTGCCGAAAAAAGGCGACCAGTTCCCGCTCCGTATGGCCGAACAAGTCGGGACAAAAACGGTCAAACAGCACGTCAAACCTTCCGTACAGCATACCGCTCGCCGAAATGCGCTCTTTGTTTGGCGTTGTATTTCGCAAAAAGCCAAGCGCCTCCAGGCGGCAAAAGTACTCGTACACCAGCTCGTGAACCGCTTTGCCAGGCGACTCTCGCTCGTTCGGGCGACGGATCGTTTGCGCCAGCCGCTGGTCGACGTACCTGGTCACTACGCTGCGAAACGGCCGCTCGAAAAAGCGGTCATCCTTCGTCAAAATGTGCTTGATAAAGAGCCGGGGAATTTCCGTTCCGGTGGCAAATACAGCCTTCCTTTGATAGACCTTGTGAATTTCCGTCAAAAACAGATAGCTTTGCCACAGGCGATGGTCGATGGCAAACAGTTGGTCGCCCTCCAGCTTCTGGTTGAACAGCGGATGCGAAAGATAGTCGCCCACTCTCGCCAGCGCGAACTTTCGCAACGGGTGGGCCAAAAACTCGCGCTCTCGCTCGCGTTCCGTTTTTTTATGTGCCAGCGCCGCCTTTTCCCTTGTTGCCCTGCGCCGGGATGTTTTTTGGGCTTGCGGGCTTTGTCGCTTCTTTTCCGCCGCCAGCGGGGCATCGTCTGCCTGCAAAAGCTGCGCTTCCGGCGTGAGCTTCAACCGCGAAAGCTCCCACTCCGCCCTGCGCTTGCAGGAAAACAGCGTCTTCGCTCCCGCCACTGCTGCCAAATCCAGGAGCACGTCCAGGCGCTTCCTCCCGAGCGGATCGAGCAGGCACAGCAGGCGCTGCCGCTCCCAAATCGTTTTCTCCCAGGCTTGCAGCCGAAAGCGATTGACAGACCGGCTCGCAAAGACGCTTTTCCCGATGATCCAGATTTGCGCGATCTGCGCCTGGTCATATCCCTCGATCCGTTTGCGCAATGCCTTGTCCTCGATCCGTGAGCATTGGTATTCGATACAAAGCCGCTGTCCGTTCGGGAAAATCGTCAAAACATCTGCGCGCTGCCCGATCTCTTCCAAATACGCTTCCTGACGCGTGTGATTCGCGGGATACAGCTCCCGGACCCACTCCACCAACAGTTGTTTTCCCGCCTTGTGCTCGGCTGTCTCCGGCTCACCAGCGTCACAGCAACTGCTCGCTACATGGGCGAAGTGCGGAGCCACGCGCTGTCCGTGCCGAAAGATCACTTTCGCCCCACACTGTTGACAAAACAACTGCTTGCCGGACCATGTCCGCAGCAACTCCGGCGAATGCGTCTGCGGATCAACCGAAAAGCCCTCTCCGTGCACACACTGTCTCACTGTCCATTCCCCCTCGGCCATACCGTACCAGAAGGCAGAAGGACAAAAAAATACCCCAACGGAAAGTCGGGGTATCTCTTCCTTACGTGAATACAGGCAGCATCAGATTAAGCAAGAACAGCCCGGCGATCACATAGAGCAGAGCAGGCACTTCCCGGCGCTTGCCCAGCGCGAGCTTCATCAGCGGGTACGCCACGAAGCCGAAAGCGATGCCGTCCACGATGCTGTAGGACAGCGGAATGATCGCGATAATCAAAAAGGCGGGGAAGCCCTCCGAAAAGTCTTTCAGATTGATGTTTTGCACATTTTGCAGCATCAGTGCCCCGATGATGATGAGCACAGGCGCAACCGCGCCGTCCGGAATCATTTTCACCACCGGAATCAGGCCGAGCGAGAACAACAGAAGCGTCCCGGTGACGAGCGTGGTCAGCCCGGTCCGCCCTCCTGCCGCGATTCCGGCTGCCGTCTCTACCGTTGCGACGGTCGGGCTCGTTCCCATGATGCCGGAAATAGCCGCCGACAAGGCATTTGCTTGCAGCGAGCGGCGAAACTTTTGCGGCTGGCCGATCATCGCCGTATGCCCGTGCAGCAAACCGATGTTTTCAAACACGATCACCATCGCAAGCGAAAAGGTCGCGATCCAGAACGGCAAGGTCCAGATGGCGGAAAACGACATGCCGCCCAATACTTGTCCAAACTGCGCAAACGAAAACGTCTCCCCTGTACCCGGCGTGACGATCCCGAACAAAAAGCCAAGTCCCGTACCAGCCGCAATCCCGATCAGGAAGTTGCCGGGGACGTTGCGCACAAACAGGATCAGCGTGAGGAGGAGCGTCACCAACGTCACGATCACATGCGGGCTGGACAAATCGCCCAGCGCGACGAATGTGGACGGATTGGTGACGATCAGGCCGCCTTTTTGCAGCCCGATAAAGGTCAAAAACAAGCCGATACCCACCGTGATCGCTTCCTTGAGCGAGGCGGGAATCGCATTGGACAAAATGGCCGCCGCGCGGGTAAAGGCGATGACGGTAAAGATCAGGCCGGAAACGAATACAGCCGCCAGCGCTTCCTGCCAGGAGAGGCCCATCGACTGGCAGAGCGTATAGGTGAACAGCGCATTAATCCCCATGCCGGGGACGAGGATGATCGGGGCATTCGCCCAGAAGGCCATTAACAGCGATCCGATAAAAGCGGTCAGAACAGTTGCCAAAATCCCTGCCTCCATCGGGATTCCGGCATCCTGCAAAATCGAAGCGTTTACGGCAACAATGTAGACAATGGTGACAAAGCCGATAAATCCGGCGATCAGCTCCCGTTGAAACGTCGTGTCGCAAGCGCGCAAGTGAAACAGCTTTTCCAGCCACGTACGCACGTCTATTTCCCTTCTTTCTTTGGTTGTCTTCTCGGTGGTTTGCTGAAACATATGCTATCATAGCGACAACAATATGAAAAATATCGAGTAAATCTGATTTTCATATCGAAATCATATAGTTGAGCAAAACGAAAGAAGGATGACACGTGGATATACGGCAATTGCGCTACTTTATCGCCATCGCGGAGGAAGGCCAAATTACAGGGGCGGCGAAACGGCTGAACATGGCCCAGCCTCCTTTGAGCCAGCAGCTCAAGCAAATGGAGGACGAGCTGGGCGTCACGCTCGTGGAGCGCTCCGGGAAGCGGATGGAGCTGACCGAAGCCGGGCTTACCTTGTACCGCCAGGCGCTCAACATCGTCCACCAGATGGAGGAAGCGCTCTCCGAAGTAAAAGAAACGGGCGAAGGCATTCGCGGGACGCTGTCCATCGGGGTGAGCGCCTTGTCCGCCTACCGTCTGCCGGAGCAGATTCGCCTGTTTCAGCAAAAATATCCGCTCATTACCTACAAAGTCTGGAAGGGCGATACCCAACTGCTCAACCAGTGGCTGGAGCGGCGCACCATCGAGGTCGCGATCGTGCGCCTGCCCCACTCGCTCAACAACTGCACGATGATTCCGCTGGAGGAAGAGGCGTTCGTCCTGATCGTCCCCGCAAGCTCGCCGTATGCGGACCGCACCGAGATTCACATGCGGGAAATCGCCAAGCTTCCGCTCATCATGCCCAGCCTGCCCGGCCTTGGCATTTACGACCTGATCGTCAAAGAGTTTTCGCGCCTTGGCGTTGCGCCGCACGTCATCTGCGAATGCCCGGACATCTCGCTGATCGTCAGCATGGTCGCCGCTTCCGTCGGCTCGTCCATCGTCCCGATTTCCGCCTGGGAGACGCACAAGAGCGAACAAATCCATGGAATCAGGCTTGCCGGGACGTCCATTTACTCGTCTGCCGCTGTCGTCTGGCAGTCGGGCCGACACTTGTCCAAGGCTGCCAAGCGGTTTATCGAAACGTTTTCGTAAACGAGTAGAAACCGAAACAAAAACCCGTGCGCACAGCCATCTGCTACGCGTCCGGGTTTTTGTGGTATAATTTGTAAAAAACACAAAAAAGGCATGATCGAATTTGCAAAGCACACAAAAAGGACGCGTACAACCAAAATCATACTGGCAATTGGCGGTAGTGATCGCGCTCTTTTTCAGTTGGTTCATCGTCTGGGAAAACGCAAAGGAGCGCCACCACTTTGCCACCGATGAGCTGGTTTACACGAAGTCGATTTTTTCCGACGTCATGTACAAAATCGAATACGAACGGGATCTGACAGGAAATGCCGTCGCGTACCATACGGTTTCCGGCCCTGACTACGTTCGGGAGCGGCTGATTCCTGCCGAGAGCACCGAGTCCACATGGATAAAGCTGCAAAACGAAGTGCACCGCTTGCTTCACGGGGAACAAGAGCTAGTCTTTTTCCTCGCCAATATCGTCTATTTCCTGCTCTCTGCCCTTATTTTCCGCCCCTACTATTCGCAGCTTCGCTTCCGAAAAACGGCGCTATTGCTTTGCGGCGGGTTCTTTCTTTTCCTCTGCTTTTCGGCTGGGGATGCGTGGGTGAGTACAAGGGCAACCAAGGCTGCGCCGATGGCTTGGCGCAGCCAAGTTTTCCAATGCGCTAAGCTAGTTCCGCTCCGACTTCACCTCTATGCCGTGTCTGCGAAACAGCGCCGCCGTCACGCCAGCTCCCGGCACCTTTTTCCCGGAAAACTGGCCGTCGTACACGAACGAGCTGCCACAGGACGGGCTGTTTTCTTTCAGGATGGCAGACGTCGCCCCGACCGTTTGCGCCAGCCTCAGCGCCTGATAAGCGCCCGCCACAAATTCAGCCGTCACGTCACAGCCTGTCTGGTCGATAATTTTTGCCCGCCCATCCAGCACGTCGTTTCCGTCTCCCCCGACAATCTCCGCTGGCGGACGCGGAGTAGGCAAGCCGCCCAACTGCTCCGGACAGACAGGGATTACTTTGCCGTCCCGTAGCAACTGCTCCAGTTCCTTGTCCAGACACGATTTTTGGTCGTAGCGGCATTCGCAGCCGATCAGGCAAGCGCTAATCATTTTCACAAGCGATCCCCCTCCCATGTGTTTACAGCTTGCGCAGCTTGACGCTTTGCACCATGTGGTCCTGTCCCTTGTTCAAAATCAACTGGGCACGGACGCGCGTCGGCAAAATGTTTTGCACCAAGTTGGCTCCGTTGATCTCCGTCCAGATGCCTGTCGCCACCTCTGTCGCTTCCTCGTCAGACAGGCTCGCGTAGCGCCGGAAATACGAGTTCGGATCGGAAAATGCCGTCTGGCGCAGCAGCTTGAACCGCTCCACGTACCATTGCAAAATATCTTTTTCCTCGGCGTGCACGTAAATCGAAAAATCGAAAAAGTCGGAGACGATCACCTCGGAAATATGCGGCTCGTCGCCTTTTGGCGGCTGGAGCACGTTCAAGCCTTCCACGATCAGGATGTCGGGCTGGCGGACAGTCTGCCATTCCCCTGGCACGATGTCATAGACGAGGTGGGAGTAGACCGGGGCCTTGACCTCGGGAAGACCGGACTTCACATCGGCCAAAAAGTTGATAAAGCGGCGCAGGTCGTAGCTTTCCGGGAAGCCTTTGCGCTTCATGATCCCCCGCTCTTCCAAGACGCGGTTCGGATACAAAAAGCCGTCCGTCGTCACCAGATCGACCTTGGGATGATTCGGCCAGCGCGACAAAAGCGTCTGCAAAATACGCGCTGTCGTGCTTTTTCCGACCGCCACGCTTCCGGCGATCCCGATGATAAACGGCACCTTGCCGTCCTGGTTGCCCAAAAACGTATGCGTCGCCTGATACAGCTCCTGCATGCCGCCGACGTACAAATTCAGCAGCCGGGACAGCGGCAAGTAAATATCGGTCACTTCAGTCATGGATATATTTTCGTTCAACCCCTGCAAACAGGCGAGCTCTTCGTCTGATATGGTAAGCGGTGTGGAGGCCCGCAGCGCTCTCCACTGCTCGCGATTAAACGTAACGTAGGGTGATGCCATGGGAATGTACATCCTTTCCATCATGAAAGTGCTTTCTTTGTTTCATCACAAGGTAAGTTTACACTAGCATGCCTCTCTTGGGAACAAGAGGGTGTCCCAAATAGAGCCACAGCACCTTCTTTGTTTATGGAAAACAGATGCGCACCCACGGAAAATCCCGCCTCGCTGTTACGTCGCCGTCGCTGCCGGACCTGTTGCGGGCATGCGCTTTTTTTCTTCCAGCTCCCACTTTTGCGCCTGCTCGTCCCAGCGATATTTGGCAAGGTGGTTGCTTCCCAGCCCGTCATTGTATATGACGACAGCCACTGGCTCGTCTTTTTTCAAAAAGACGGCAGGAATACTGCCCTTGTAGGCCGTTCCGCGCTCCACCATCGGCTGGCGGGAAAGCAGCCCGATCTGTTTCAGCGCGTCTTGCTTCCAACCCATGTCTGTATAGATCGCGTTTTGCTTGTAATCGTGGAGGTACGCATACGCCGACAGCGACAGCCCGAAGCTTTGCAAAAACTGTTCATGCCGCTGCTCGCGGTCCAGCGCAAATTTCACGTCCGCATGCAGCGACAAGCTGTTGGTCAGAAACAGGACGTTTTTGACCGCATACAAATACGTCGGGCCGCTCGCCGAAAGCGGCAGGAGATCCTCCCGCAGCTTCGCCCCCTGAAACGTATAAGTGACCTCCTTCGGGCGAGTGAAGTCCTCCACGATCTTGATTTGATCGGCCCTGTACCCTTCCGGAAAAAAGAGGATGTGCACCTTCCTGTACGGTTCCTCCAACAGAACGCCTTCCTGCGCCTCGGCAAAAACTCCCGCCAACGGAGAAGCGGAAATTTTCGCTGCGTGTACTCCGCCGTACAAGGCCATGATCTCGATTAGCTGAGCCGCGCGCTGACAAAGTACCGCTTCGCCATAGGGCGCTTCCAACGGATGTTTGCCCCCTTGATTGCTCACACCAACCTGAAGGCCGACGCCGACCGTGACCGCCAGCACGATTCCGGCAGCAACCGCCCCTCCGATTCGCGGGAGCGCGCTTTTCCGTCTTTTCGCCTGTGTGAGAATGTTCTGCTCCATGCGTGCCTTCCGCTCGTCGTCGAGCTTCCACGCTTGCCGTTCGACTGTTGCCAATTGGCGCAATCCTTTTTCTACGTCCACGGTTCTCCCTCCTTTAGCAACAGCTTTTTCAGCTTTTCGCGCGCGCGGTGCAAACGGGTGTAGACAGCGCCGGGCGATATGCCGAGAACCGCCGCGATCTCTTCCGCGCTTAGTTCTTCGTAGTAGTGGAGAACCAGCATTTGCCGATGACGATACGAAAGCTTCGCCATACAGCCTGCCAGTTGGCGCCACTCTTCTTTTTGCAGCACTTCCTCTTCCAGCCCGGAAAAGCCAGGCACAGCCGGTTCCGCCTGATACAGCAAATGCCGAAACGACCACGAGCGCATGTAGCGTTTGCACTCATTTACCGCAATCCGATACAGCCACGTCTCGATTTTGCTCTCTCCGCGAAAGCGCGGCAGGTGCTGGTACGCGCGCAAAAACACTTCCTGGGCAATATCTTCTGCGACCTGCCTGTCCTGGACAAGCCAGCAGCAGAGACGGTAAATCCGGTACAGATGAGCGTCCATGATCGCTTCCAGCGAGACGTCGACTGTCGTGCGAAGAATCGAGAGCGACGGCAGCAGTTCTTTGTCTCTCAGCGTCCTCCCCTCCCTTTCAGCATTTAGATACCGCAGCCCGCATTTTCTTACACGTTTTTTGGCGAATCCACAAATTCTTATCTGGATAAAAAAGCAAGCTGACACCGACGGCATCAGCTTGCTCTCCTGCTTGCGCTTATTTTCCCAAATACGCCTGCAGCATCCACACATGTTTTTGCAGGCTTTCGCTCATTCCCAAAAACATGTCGCCCGTCGCTTCGTCATCGGCTGCCTCTGCGGCGACGATCCCTTCCTTCAGCTCGCCGATCAACGTCGTAAAGTCGTTCACGACCGCCTGCACCATCTGCTCGGCTGTCTCGCCAGAAGCCGCTTCCTTGATCGAAGCCTGCTCGATACAGGCCTTCATGGTCGAGACAGGCTGGCCGCCGACGGCAAGCAGCCGCTCCGCCAGGTCGTCCACATATGTCGCCGCCTCGTTGTACAGTTCCTCGAACTTGGCGTGGAGCGTAAAGAAGTGCGGACCTTTTACATACCAGTGGAAATGGTGCAGTTTCACATACATCACAGACCAGTTGGCAACCTGTTTATTTAAGACATCGGTGACGGGCCGACTTATCGTCATGCTCATGAAAAGGACGCTCCTTTCTCTGATGAAAAAGATACAGCGTCTGTAGTGTTCCGCCGCTCGCCTCATCCTATACCCGGACCCTGCCTTGAAAAACGGCGTGTGAGAAGCCTGCGTTATTTTTCCTGCAAGCTGGCCGCCCGCTCCTGCAAAAAGGTGATCGCGTTGTACGTCTGCATCGCTGTGCCGATCACCAGGCTACGCTCATCGAGGTCAAAGCGCGGATGGTGGACAGGATAGACGAAGCCCGCTTCCTCATTGCGCACCCCGAGGTGGTAAAAGGCGCTCGGGACATGCTCCGCGAAAAAGGCGAAATCTTCCACGCCCAGGCTCGGCAGCTCGTTCACCTTGACCCGCTCTCTTCCGAGCAGTTCTTCGCCGCACTTTTTCACCAGGTCGACCATAGCGTTGTCGTTGATGAGCGAGGTGTAGCCTTCCTCGAACGCCACCTCTGCCGAGCCGCCGAGACTTTTCGCCGTCAGTTCGGCTACCTCGCGCACGCGCTCTTTCACCATTGCCCGCACCTTTTTGTCCAGCGTCCGGATCGTTCCGGTCAGCTTCACTTCCGAGGCGATGATGTTGCTTGCCGTCCCGCCAGCGATCATGCCAAGCGAAAGCACCGCCGAGTCGCGCGGGTCGACGTTGCGGCTGATGATCGTCTGCAGGGCGGTAATGACGTGAGCCGCGATCACGATTGCGTCCTTGCCGTTGTGCGGGTAGGCTCCGTGCCCGTTTTCCCCGCGGACGACAATGTGCACATCGTCAGAGGCCGCATTCATCTGTCCGTACTTGACCGCGATGCTACCGACAGCCAGCTCAGGCGATACGTGCAAGCCAAAAACCGCTTCCACGCGCGGGTTGTCGAGCACGCCTTCGCGGATCATCGGCAGCGCCCCGCCCACCGTCTCTTCCGCAGGCTGGAAAAACAGCTTCACGCTGCCGGACAGTTGCTGCTTCTGCGCCGCGAGCAGCCGCGCCGCACCGAGCAGGCACGTCATGTGGGCATCGTGGCCGCAGGCGTGCATCCGTCCGGCGATTTGCGAGCGGTACTCCACGGCGTTTTCCTCTACAATCGGCAGCGCGTCCATGTCGCCGCGCAGCCCGACGACAGCTCCTGGCCGTGCGCCTTCAATCAGTCCGACGACACCTGTGCCCGCCACTTTTGCATGCGGAATCCCCAACTCGTTCAAGTAGGCGCTAATTTTTTCCTGTGTGCGAAACTCCTCCAGCCCAAACTCGGGAAATTGATGAAAATCGCGGCGAACTGCCCTCAGCCAAGGAAGCAGCTCCTGCGCTTGCTGCATGATCCAGTCGTTTTGTCCGGGACTCATACGGTCACACTCTCCTCTACCGCGAGTATTCTTGAAGTCGCGTCAAGCGTAGCCTCGACGCCGAAGGGCAGCGCCATATTGTAAGAGCCGTGCCCGATCTGCACGTTCCAGATCGTCGGCTTTCCGTAAGGCACGACGATGTTTTGGAACACGTCCCAGACGGAAAAGCCTTCGCGCTTCTTCGGCTCGCAGTTGGTCCACGTGCCGATGACGATGCCTGCGCAATCGGCGAACAGGCCGCCGAGCGCAAGCTGTGTCAGCATGCGATCTACGCGATACGGCTCCTCGTCAATGTCTTCCAGAAACAGGATTTTGCCGCGGGTATCCACCTGATACGGCGTGCCCATTAGCGTGGCGATCAAAGCGAGGTTTCCGCCGACAATCGGGCCGTACGCCTGCCCTTCCACGAGACAGAGAATGTCCTCTCCCGGCGGGTTGATGATCGGCCCGAGCGGCTCAGGCCGGGTCAGCGCCCGCAGCAAATACTGCCTGGTCCAGTCGTCCAGGCCGTGCGCAATATCCGAGGTCGCCATTGGCCCGTGCAAGGTCGCCAGATGCGATACCTGTCCAAAAGCGGCGTGCAGCGCAGTAATGTCGCTGTACCCGACAAACAGCTTCGGATTTTGCGCAATGAGGTCGTAATCGAGCAGCGGCAAAATTTGCGGGGACCCGTAACCGCCGCGCATGCACATGATGCCGTCCACCTCGTCGTCGGCAAACATCGCGTTCAGCTCGCCTGCCCGTTGCTCCGGGGTGCCCGCCAAATAGCCGCCGTACGTCTCATAGCACGTCTGCCCGACCTTTACCTTGAAGCCCATCTCCATGATCGCGGCCACTGCCTTGCCCAGCACCTCTTCCGTAGCGGGACTGGAAGTGGCGACCAGCCCGATTGTATCTCCTGCCCGCAATGCTTTTCCTTTATTCATCCGACACGTCTCCCTTTATCAATTGTCCATCTGTCCACAGCGGCCCTTGCGCAAGCAGCTTTTGCACACACGTATGCGTTCCCTCATCCGTTCATGACTTTTTCAATATTGCAAAAACAATGCCAACAAGCTGCCCGCTCCCTGTATGTACAGCGGCTATTCACGGCCGCATACAAGCACCGCCCATTCGCGCAGGAACCATCCTGCATGCTATTCACGCGCGAATAGCGATTATTCACCTGTGAATACCCACTTTCTCAGCTTCCGGCTGGCGGATGGCTGGCTGATGCCGAGCGCTTCCGCTACTTTTGTCGTCGTCTTGTGCTGCTCGTAGGCGCGCTGCAGCAACTGCCGTTCGACTTCCTCCATCGCCTCCTGCATCTGCATCACCCGCTCGACCTTGATGCCGCCCAAGGCGCTATCCTCATGGCTGTGGATGTACCGGGGGATTTGCGTCGGCGTAATGAGGACGTCAGGGGCGGTCACCACGAGCCGCTCCACTACATTTTCCAATTCGCGCACATTGCCTGGCCAATCGTATTCCGCGAGAATCCGGAAGCAGGCGTCGGAAAGCTGCCGATCCAGACAGTACTTTTCGCAAAAAACGCCCAGGAAATAATGGACGAGCACCGGAATTTCCTCGCGGCGTTCCCGCAGCGGCGGAATTTCCAGCGGCACGACGTGAATCCGGTAGTACAAATCTTCGCGAAACCTGCCCTCTTTGACCATTTGCCGCAAGTTTTGGTTGGTGGCGGTAATCAGCTTCACATCGACCTTGCGCGGAACGGCGCTGCCTACGGGCGTAATCGTTTTTTCCTGCAAGACGTTGAGCAGCTTCACCTGCAAGGCGAGCGGCATCTCTCCGATCTCGTCCAAAAACAGCGTGCCGCCGTTCGCCTTTTCGATCAGGCCCGCTTTGCCGTCCTTGTCCGCTCCGGTAAACGCTCCTTTTTCGTATCCGAACAGCTCCGATTCCAGCAACGTCTCCGGGATCGCTCCGCAGTTGATGTGGACGAACGGCTTGTCTGCGCGCGGGCTGCATTCGTGGATGTACTTCGCGAGCACGCCTTTGCCGACGCCCGATTCTCCCAGCAAAATCATGGACGACTCGACCTGCGCCAGCTTTTCCGCCAGCGCGGTGACCTGCTCCATCGACTGGCTGCGGTAGACGAGACTGATTTTGCCTTTTCGCCTGCTGTTCTCCTTTGTCATTTCGCTTTGCAAAAGGCCGCCGACGTACTTGCGCTCATTTTGCTCCTGCTGCAACTGCTCGTGGTCGGTAATGTCAATCGACGTGTTGACGACTCCACAAAAGTTGCCGTCCGCGTCCCAGAGCGGGGTGCCCTCGACCAGCAGCCGGCGTTTTTTCCGGGTCGTCTGGATCGTGTGCACCTTTTTCCGATCGCGAATGACGCGCATCGTAATCGTCGGGGAAAAATAGCCCAGATGGTAAAATTCCTCAATCGGCTTGCCGATCATTTCCTGCGGATCGATCCCGAAAAACTCTTCGTAGCGCCCGGAGCAATACAGTGTCCGTCCTTTTTCATCCGTCACGTGAACGATGTCAAACAGCCCGTCCAATATGGCTTCAAAGTCGATCATGCCCGCCTGCCACCCCCTGTCTCATGCTCGTCGACGCGCACGTAGCGATTCGTCGGCCTGCCGACTCCGCCGTAGCTGACGTCGATTCTCACCATCCCGGCCTTCTCCAGGTAGTCCAGATAGCGCCTCGCCGTCACCCTGGCGATGCCTACCCGCTCCGCCACATCTTCCGCCGACAGCGCCTGGTCCTCGTTGTCGAGCTGGCGAATGATCTGCTCTAACGTCACGGCGTGTAGCCCTTTTGGCAGCGGACTCAGCTTGCTGCCTGTGCCTGCCGAAGCCGAGCGAGCCTGTTCCTCTTCGCGCTCTGACGCCCCGCGAAACAAAAGCTGGTCTACCTCATCCTGCGAAGCCGCCCCTGCCTGTTCGATCTTCTGGCGAAACTCGCGGTAGGTTTCCAGCGACTTTTTCATCCGGTCAAACGCGAACGGCTTGATGATGTAGTCCATCGCGCCGCCGCGCAGCATCGCCTGAATCGTCGCCTTGTCCTTGGCCGCGGTCACCACAATGACATCGACGTCCTGACCGGCCGCGCGCAGCTCCGCGAGCGCTTTGACCCCGTCCTGAATCGGCATGAAAATGTCCATGATGACCAAGTCCGGCCCCAGCTCCTGCACCATCCACACGCCGTCGGCCCCGTTCGCCGCCATCCCGACGACGGTGAAGCCTGGCACGCGCTCGATAAACTGCTTGTTGATCTCCTGCACCATCGGATCGTCTTCCACTACCAGTACGCGAATGCTGTCCGTCTCCACTAGTCGTCCACCTCCTTCATCGGGAATGTAATCATGAAGCTCGCTCCTGCTCCCGGCCGGGAATGGCAGACCAGCTCGCCCCTTCCTTTTCGCACCAGTTGATGCACCAGGTGCAGACCGAGTCCGCGGTTCGCCCGGCTTTTGGTGGAGAAGCCTCTTTCCAGCATCTTCTCGCGCGTCTCTTCGTCCATCCCGATCCCGTTGTCCTCCACGAGAATCGAGCACACCTCTTCATCCTGCTCGATGCTGATCGTAATCTCCTTGTCCGCACGCTCGCACTGCTCCAGCGAGTCAAATGCATTTTCGATCAGATTGCCCAGAATGAGCACGAAGTTGTGGTGGTCCATGTAGGGTGGAAATTTCTCCAGGTGGCTCATCCTGTCGATGACCACGCGAATGCCCAGTTCCTTGCCGCGACTGACCTTGCCGATCAACAGCCCGGACAAGTTTTCATCCATGATCCGCGTCGTCAGAAAAGACGTCAGTTCCTCCTGCTCCTCGTTGATCTCGAACAGGTAGGCGAGCGCCTTGTCGTATTGGTTGAGCTGCAGCAAGCCCGCGATCGTGTGCAGCTTGTTCATGTGCTCGTGGTTTTGGACGCGGAGGGCGCCGACAAACTCCTTGACCCCTGTCAGTTCCTCCGCCATCCGCGCAACCTCTGTCCTGTCCTGGAAGATGGCGAGGGCGCCGACGATCTTGTCCTCGACTTTAATCAAAAAGCGGTTGGACCAGAGCAAGGCATTGCCTACGTGCAGTTCGGTGTTCGTAAAGTTTTGCCGCAGTTCCAGCACCTCGGGCAAGCGGGTGTCGGGCAGTACCGAGCGAATGGATTTTCCCAATACGTCTCCCTCGATCCCGAAAATTTGCTTGGCCCGATCGTTGAAAATCGTGATGTGCTCCCGGTTGTCGATGGCGATGACCCCTTCGTGCATGGCGTGGAAGGTTGCCGTCCGCTCGACCAGGATGCGCGCGATCTGCTCCGGCTCCAGATCGAGCATCTGCTTTTTGATGTGGCGAGCCAGCAAATAGCTGCCCCAGACGCCGACCAAAAGCGAGAGAATCAGCGTCAGCGCGATGTTGCCGCGCTCGCTTTTCATGACCTCCCACGTGCCGGGCATCACCCGGCCCACCAGCACCACCCCGACCTGCTGGTGCTGCTCGTCCATGATCGGCACGTAAGCACGAAGCGCCGTGCCCATGTCCCCTTTCACCTTTTGCAAATAGGAGTGCTCAGAATACGCCTCCTCGACAGCCGCATCCTCGAACACGGTGCCAATCCGCTCGTCCAGCGGGTCGGAGTAGCGCACCCGCTCCATATTCAAGACGACGATGTACGTCACGTCATTGACGACTCTCAGCTTGTGCGCCGTCGGGTTGATCTGCCGCCAGCCGTCCGGCTCCTGGATGCTTTCCTGCACCAGCGGAATCTGGGCGACAGTGCGGGCGATCGTCATCAGCCGTTGGCCAAGCTGATTTTCCGTGACCCGAATCATGCCTCCCACAATAATCAGCAGCCCAATAACCAGAGAGAACAGCACGATTCCCACCGAAAGCAGCATAATCTTCCATTTGATCGTTAACTGTTTGAACAGACCAGCTCTTCCTTTCCAGTGGGGATTGCTTGCTTCTCTATATTTTGGTACAGTACATCCAGCAAATCAACTGATCGTGGGCAGGTGAAAAAAGATGAAATCTTTTCTGAGCATCGCGCTGTTTGTGATGATCGCGCTTGTGAGCGCTGTCATGATCGGCTTCGGGACAGACCTGTCGATGGCGAAGCTCGGCTATGACGAGGTGCAGGAGGGACTGTCCGAGCGCATCATCATCAAATTCAGCCACGTGGTTGCGGAAAACACGCCAAAAGGCTTGACGGTGGAACGGTTCGCGCAGCTTGTCAAAGACAAGACTCACGGACGCGTCGAGGTGCAAGTGTTCCCCAACAGCGTGCTGCACTCCGAAAAGACGGAGATATCGGCCCTGCAAAACGGCGAAGTGCAAATGATCGCGCCTGCGTTCTCCCACCTGTCGAGCATGATCCCGGCCTGGGCTGTGCTCGAATTGCCCTATCTGTTTCGGACGCAGGAGGACGTGGAAAACGTATTCAACGGCGAAATCGGGCAAATGCTGTTTTCCACGCTGGAACAATCCGATATGAAGGGGCTGGCCTTCTGGTCGAGCGGCTTCAAGCAGATGACGGCGAATCGCCCGCTGATTACGCCAGACGACTTCGTCGGCCAACGTTTTCGCATCATCCCGAGCGCCGTGCTGGAAGCGCAGTTTCGCTCTTTTCATGCCATTCCGATCGGCTCGTACTTCGGCGACCTGTACAGCATGCTGGCGAGCGGAAAAGTGGACGGCGAGGAAAACACGATTTCCAACGTGTACACGAAGCGGCTGTATCAAGTGCAAAAGTATATGACCATCAGCGACCACGGCTTTCTCGGCTACGCGGTCGTCATTAATCAATCGTTCTGGAACAAGCTCCCCCCGGATATTCAGCAAGCGATCACAGAGGCGATGCAGGAAGCGACCGCGTACAACAATCAACTGGCTGTTTCCATGAACGCGAGCCAACTGCGCATGCTCCAGGAGCAGAAAAACATCCAGATCCACGTGCAGACAGAAGAAGAGCGCGCAGCCTGGATTCAAGCCGTGCAGCCAGTCTACGACAAGTTCGCAGACAGCATCGGGGCTGACTTGATGGAAAAAATCAGAGAGCTTCACCAGAGACGGTGAAGCTCTTCCGCTCTCGCCCGTCTTTACGTCTGCTTAGGCAGGATGAGGGTAAAGACCGAGCCCTGTTCACTGCTTTGCCGAAGCATGAGGTCGCCGCCCAGCGCTTTGGCCATCATGCGCGAGTACGACAGCCCAAGTCCCAGCCCCCGCACCTTGTCTTTTTTGTTGCTGCCGCGAAAAAACCGCTCGAAGACAAGCGGCTGCTCCTCTGCCGGAATCCCGTGTCCGTTGTCCTTCACGTCGATGCGCATGTCGCCTTCGGTTTCGTACAAAACAAGCTGGATGCTCCCCTCGGCCTCTGCTTTTCCGATCGCCTGTCTCGCGTTGTTGAGCAGGTTGGTCAAAATTTGCTGGACGCGGCCCGGGTCAACAAAAACGGTCACAGATTTTTCCGGGATGACGACCTCAAACGAGATCGCCCCCAGGTCTTGCACAATTCGCCACTGCGAGGCGATTTCCCTGACCAGCTTGCTGATGTCCTGCTCCTCCTTGTGGACGGTAATCGCCCCTACGGCAAACGAGTTGAAATCGAGCAAGTCCTCGACCATTTTTTGCAGACGCCTTGTTTCGCGCAGGCATATCTCCAAAAATTCCTTCTGCTCTGCCCCCGATACGACTTCATCGTTAATCGCCTGGACCAGCCCGCTGATCGAGGTCACGGGCGTTTTCAGCTCGTGCGTTACTCCGGCCAACAGCTCTGTCCGCATGCTTTCCAGTTGGCGCAGGCGGTCAGCCATCTCCTTGAACGTGTAGACCAGCTCGTGAATTTCCCGTTCCTGGATTGGCTGCGTGATCGCGACATCGTAGTTGCCTTCCACGATTTTGCGTGCCGACAGCACGACTTGCTGAATCGGCTCCGACAGCCGCCGGGAGTGAAAGTAAATGACGGCCCAGCCAAGCACGCCGAGGCTGCCGAGCATGATGACCAAATATTGCAATTGCTCCCGGCCGATTTTGATATCGGTCTCGGGAAAAAGCAAAATGACCTTCCCGATAATATTGTCATTATATTCCAAATTTTTCCTGATGACGTACAGCGTGTCGCCCGATGCCTGCTTGATCCTGTCTGCCGTATCAGCCTGCTCAAGCAAGCCGGGAAGCGCTTTTTCCAGCGTGGGCGGCAGCATTCCCGGGCGGCTGTAGATGACCTCTCCCTGATTGTTTTTAATAAACAAGACCAGGTTGCGATCCACCCCCATGAACTTGCGCCGGTTGTCCAGCACCTGATGCAGCTTGGCCCCCACCAAAATGTCGCCTTCGTCGTCTACGACCCGATCCGCCACTTCCTCGGCGAACAGCCGGGTCACCTCAATCTGCTTTTCCACCGCAGCATATTTGATCCAGTAGGCAGACACGGCCCCGACGATGAGCAGTCCTACGACCAGTGTCAGCAGGTAGCGGGTCGTCCAGTAGCGCAGGAGCGAAACGGGTTCCTTTTTTTTAGTAAACACAGAATTGATAACCCACCCCTCGCAGCGTCTTGATCTCGCCTTCGTGGGCGGGCCAATTTTCCAATGTTTTTCGCACGCGCTTGATGGCGAGATCCACGGCGCGGTCGCTGCCCCCGTAGTCCATTCCCCACACCTGCTCAATCAACTGCTCGCGGGTAAAGGTCTGGTTCGGGTTTTGCGCCAGAAAGAGCAGCAGCGACAGGTCACGCGGATGAAACACCAGTTCCAGCCCGTGCAGCGTGACGTGGTGGGACTGGAAATTGATTTTCAGGCTGCCGAAAAAGCGCGTCTCCTGGTCTTTGACCAAAATCACCGAGCGGCGCAGCACAGCATTGACCCTCGCCACCACTTCCTCGGCGACAAACGGCTTTGTTATGTAGTCGTCGGCTCCCTGGTTCAGCCCTTTCAGCTTTTGATCGGTCTGTCCCAGCGCCGTCATAATAATGACCGGACAGGCGCTTTTTTCCCGAATATACTGCAGAATCTCCCAGCCGCTTCGCTCGGGAAGCATGAGATCCAAAAGAACGAGATCCGGTTTTTTTTCGTCAAACAGGCGGATCGCTTCGATGCCGTCTTCAGCCTGCCAGACCTCATAGTCCGCTTTTTGCAGGTACGCTTTCAACACGCGCGAGATCACCAGTTCGTCTTCTACCAACAAAATGCTTTTCATAGGCTTCCTATTCTCCCATTCGCGATTGCTCGCATGGTCCTCTCTTTCTGCTACGTACTACTATACTATCAGTTTACCCCTTTCTTTTTATAATTGGATTTGCGTGTTTTTGGAAAATAGGAAAAAAGCCTTGCCCCCTTACAGGAGACAAGGCTTTTTTGACTGCCATTAGTTGATAATGTCGTCCTCGAAGTAGATGTCGCCATCGCTTGCATCGCCTTCAAAGTCGTATTTTTTCTTGTCGTTGTTGCTGGTGTCGACGATCTCGCCTACCACGTCTGCATCGTCGAATTCATCCCAGATGTCCTCGATGACGTTAATCACGAGGTCTTCATAGTCGGAATCGTCCAATTCGTCCTCGTACTCATCGAAGTCGAGAGCGATTTCTACCTCGATCTCATCTTCGTCGCCGCTCAGGGTAATATCCCACTCAGCGCCGCGGAAGTCTTCGTAATCGTCATTCAGAGCATCTTCCAAGTCATCCAGTTGATCGTCGAAATCGTCGTCGTCATCTTTGTTTTTCGCATCTTCCAGATCGTCTTCCAGATCGGAAATTTGCCGGTTCAGCGTGTCGATTTTGCTTTGCAGGCTGCGGATTTGGGCATCGCGCGCTGCCAGTTCAGCCGCATGCTGGGCATCAGCCTGGTCTTTTACCGTGATAGTGTACGTATTGCCATCCCAGACGACTTCCTTGTTGAACACGCCTGCCATCATGCGCAGCGGAATGTAGGTGGTTCCGTTGACGATGAATGGTTCGATCGTAGTCGGAACGGCAGCGCCGTTATACAAAACCTTGATATTGTTGTACTTCGCCTGCAAGTTTTTTGTTCCAGTCGCTGCCTGAGAGCCAGTCGGCAGCAAGCTTGTCGCAAGAACCACCGCTGAGAAAACTGCTAGATACTGTTTTTTAAACATCGAAAATCCTCCTTCTCCCGGTTGTCTTTTTCATGTCATGTCGCTATGTACATAACTTACTTTACCTACTGATCGTGTCGAGCGTATGTCAACATTGCATTTTTTCCTTTCCAGTTTCAGGAGAGTCCATGACCAAAACGACCAAAACAACCAATATGACCGTATCATTTTCAATTTTTTGTCCATTCTATACAATGCGAAATAGATGAGTGAAGCGCTTACAACAGCATTTCTAAAGACGAAAGAGAAAAGGGGTCGGTTCGATGCGGATCAACTTTAAAAACCTGACCGTTCAGGTTGTGATTGCCATCATCCTCGGGATTATCGTCGGGCATTTTGCTCCCAAGTTCGGCGCAGAACTGAAAGTATTGGCAGATATTTTTGTGAAGCTGATTAAAATGGTCATTCCGCCGATTGTGTTTTTCACCGTCGTCAACGGAATCGCGAGCATGGGCGACATGAAAAAGGTCGGGAAGATCGGCGGCAAGGCGCTGATTTATTTTGAAATCGTTACCACGATCGCGCTCGCCATCGGGCTGCTCGTCGTCAACCTCATCAAACCGGGCGAAGGCTTCGACAAAACGGGCCTGACAAGCGGCGACGTAAGCAAGTACACAGAGGCGGCTGCGCAGTCGAGCCACGGCTTCGTTGATTTTATCGCCAGCATCATCCCGGAAAACGTCGTCGGTGCCATGGCAAAAGGCGAACTGCTTCCTATCCTGTTCTTCGCTGTCCTGTTCGGGCTGTCGCTCGCGGCAATGGGTCCTGCCTCCCAGCCTGTCATCAAGCTGTTTGACAAGCTGACACACGGATTTTTCGGCGTCGTCAACATGATTATGAAAGTGTCCCCGCTGGCGGCATTCGGTGCAATGGCTTACACGATCGGCAAATTCGGCATCGGCTCTCTTACCCGTCTGGGCCTGCTGATGACAGCGGTGTACATCACCATGTTTTTGTTCATCGTCCTGGTGTTGGGCGGTATCGCCCGCTACTACAAATTCAGCATCTTTTCGTTTATCAAATACATTCGCGAAGAAATTTTGCTCGTGCTTGGCACCTCCTCCTCGGAATCTGCACTCCCGCGGATGATGGACCGCCTGGAAAAGTACGGCTGCTCCAAATCGGTTGTCGGCCTCGTCGTTCCTACAGGCTATTCGTTCAACCTGGACGGAACCTCGATCTACCTGTCGATGGCGGCCATGTTCATCGCCCAGGCTTACGGGGTTGACCTCAGCATCTGGCAACAGTTGACGCTGCTCGGCATTTTGATGATTACGTCCAAAGGCGCGGCGGGCGTGACAGGCTCCGGCTTCATTACGCTGGCGGCTACACTGGCAGCTTTCCCGATGATTCCGGTCGAAGGCATTGCCTTGCTGCTCGGGGTTGACCGCTTCATGTCCGAGGCGCGTGCGATTACGAACCTGATCGGAAACGGCGTAGCAGCGGTTGTCATCGCCAAACAAGAAGACGAATTCCATCCGGAACGCGTCCAGCAAGCGAGTGACACGCCAGAGCCAGACTCTGGGCAGGAAGCAGAGAGCAAAGCGATCTTGGCCTAACAACATGATATGTGCCGCTGCTTCTGGCTATAACACAAGGGAACCCTTCTCGTGGGTTCCCTTGTTTCGTGACAGGCTCTTCTTTTCTCAGGCAAGTTTTTGACACGGATACACCATCCGCCAAAATTCATGCGCACTGGTGGAAGAAGGGTGCTCCTTGCTCAGTCATGTGGCCATGTCTTGCGCAGGTCCTGCTCGAACTGGCGCAGATGTTTGATCCGCTTCTGCGCAGCCTGGTATTCCTCCAGCCAGTGCTCCTTTTCCCGCTCGCGGATGATTTCTGCTTTTTTCTCCAGCTCCCGCACCTCATTGCGCAAGGCAATCACGATGTCCAGCAGCTCATCCATCTCCATGGAGCGCATGTCCTGAATAAAATGCCATTCGGCTTCGGTTAAACGATATTGCTTGTTGGCCACGCTTCATCACCCTTAAAAAATGTGTCAAATCTGTGCGAATTTGTTGCATCTATGTGAATTTGGATTTATTCCAAAAAGCGGATGCCGCTTCGTGTATAATAATGGATAATAGGTACGTATGTCGACAATGCCACCGTGCATGCACCGGGATTATTACTAAAATAGCACCGGAATGGTTATAATTCCAAATGATTATCGGCGACATGCAAAAGCGCTCTTTCGCGCCAAAGAGCGACTACCTAATATAAATTACAGATGTGAATTTGGAGGAGGCTGTTGCATGTTCTCTATTCGAGAAACAGATTTGCCGGGCATCGGCAGAAAATACCAGGTGGAAACAAAAAGCGGCGATAAGCTGGTCATCGTCATTCACGATGACGGACGCCGGGAAATGTACCATTTTGATCGCGAAGATCCGGACGACAACATTTCGATGGTGACCCTCGATGATGACGAGGCCCGGCAAATTGCCGCAATCGTCGGCGGGCTGACGTACAAGCCATCCGCTTTGGAAACAGTCGAGGTCGCATTGGACAAGCTAATGATCGAGTGGTACAAGATCGAACCGGGCGCACGCGCGATCGGCAAGACCATCGGCGAGCTGGACGTGCGACAGGAGACCGGAGCCACGATCATCGCGGTCATTGAAAAAGATCACAAGCAAACGATCAACCCGGGCCCCGAGTATGTGCTCTGTGCAAGCTCCACTCTAGTTGTAGCAGGTGAACGAAAGCAGGTGAAGGCGCTCAAGACTATTCTCAGCAACGGGGGTGATTGACCTTGGAGCACATCGTGTTTGAAGTCGGCCTTGCGCTCGCTCTGATAGCCATCGCCGGCTTTCTCTCCATCAAGCTGAAGTTCTCCATCGTCCCTTTTTACATTTTGGTCGGGATGGTCGTCGGTCCGCACGCGCCCGACATCGGCCTGTTCGACCTTCGCTTTATCGACAGCGCTCCGCTCATCGAATTTATGGGCAGAGTCGGGGTGCTTTTTCTATTGTTTTACCTCGGTCTTGAATTTTCGGTAGGGCGGCTCGTCAAGGCAGGCCGCTCTATTGCGATTGGCGGCACGATCTACATCGCCATCAACTTTACGCTCGGTCTGCTGTTTGGCTGGGCTGCCGGCTTTCCGCTCAAGGAAATGCTGATCGTCGCCGGAATCACCACGATTTCCTCCAGCGCGATCGTGGCCAAAGTGCTGGTCGATCTCAAGCGCACCGCCAATCGCGAAACCGAAATGATTCTCGGCATCATCATGTTCGAGGACATCTTTTTGGCGGTGTACATCTCGATCGTCTCCGGGCTTGTCCTCTCTGGTGCCACTTCGCTTGGCGGCGTGCTCTCTTCCGCCCTGATCGCGCTGGGCTACATGCTTTTGCTCATCATCGTCGGACGCAAGCTCGTCCCCTTTTTGAACCGCGCGCTGAACATCAAATCGAACGAAGTGTTCATGATTACGGTGTTCGCCGCCCTGTTTTTGATTGCGGGTTTTTCCGAGACTATCCATGTAGCTGAAGCCATCGGCGCACTGCTCGTGGGGCTCGTATTAGCGGAAACACAACATATGAAACGCATCGAACATCTGATACTGCCATTTCGCGACTTTTTCGGCGCCATGTTTTTCTTCAGCTTCGGGTTGACGATTGATCCCTTGTCGCTCGGGGGAGCCGTCTGGCTGTCCATCGTGGCGGTCATCATCACGCTCGTCGGCAACGTCGCCGCCGGTCTGCTCGCAGGCCGCAGCGCCGGACTGCCGCCCAAGGCTTCCACGAACATCGGGCTGACAATCGTTTCTCGTGGTGAGTTTTCCATCATCATGGCTAATCTGGGAAAAGCGGGCGCACTCATGGATATCCTGCAGCCGTTCGCCGCGCTGTACGTGCTGATCCTGGCGATATTAGGCCCTCTTTTGACCAAGGAATCCAAGCTCATCTACCAGTTGCTGAATGCCGTGCTTCCTCTGGAGCGGGGCAGCAAAAGCAAATCGCCGGAAAACAATCCCGGCAACTGATTGAACCGATTGCGGATATTCGCAGCTTTCTCAGTCAGGCTGGTGGTGGTTGGCCTTTGCCATCCTTTCACGTTTAACAAAAATGACTGCACGTCAGCCTGTTCTCATCCAGCGGGCTGCTTTTTTTCGCGCTCGCACGAGGTTCTCGTTTTGGCTTTGGAGCTGGTCTTGGGTCAGGCGACGACGCAACTCGCATCCGTACATGAGCATGAGAGATAGCCGCCCGCAAAGACCGGCGTCAAAAACGGCCGCTGCGCGTGCCCGGCTCACTTTACTGCATCCCCGCCAGCGTCTTTTCCATCCATTCGTAGCTCATCGGGCCGATGTACTTTTCGCGGATCACGCCATTGCTGTCGATGAGGAAACTGGTCGGAATGGAAATGGCTTTGTACGCGCCGGATACGTGCTTTTCGTCATCGAGCAGCACGGGAAAAGTCATGCCGTACGCCTGGACAAACGCTTCGACATCTTCTGGCTTCGTCTCCGTTGTTGTCAGGTTGACGCCCAGGATGACGACACCGTTCGCCTTGTTTGCTTCGTAAAACCGCTGCATGTCCGGGATTTCCGCCCGACACGGCGGACACCAGGTCGCCCACAAGTTGACGATGACTTTTTTTCCGCGCAAATCGGACAGCTTCACCTTGCCGCCACCGAGCTGCCGCAGCTCAAAGTCTGGCGCCAGGTTGCCTTTTTTCAACCCGATCGGCACGCTGCCCGGCTCGCTTGTCGCCGCATTTTCCGCTCCTGTGTCAAGGACGTATGCATCCACGACACCCCACGCCAGCAAGGCGACCAGCACGACAACCGCCCATATGTGATTACGCTTCATCCAACGCCTCTCCTTTCGCTTGGGTGGCGCGCCTGGACAAAAACAGCAGCAGCAGGGCGCAGCCGTAATAAGCGAGCTGCTCCGCAGAAAGTCCCAGCAGCACCGCTTGGCGAGGCTCGAAGTAAAACAGCACGTAGACCTGCCCGATCGCATACCACATGAGCGGCGCAAGCCAGGCAGGCAGCTCGGTGAGTGCTTCTCGCACACGTTGCAGCCAGCCGAGGAACAACAGACAGAGCACGAGCTGCTGGCCATGGTACCACACGCCGCCTTTTTCCAGCAAAGCCGTCAGCAGATGGTGCACGCCAGCCGCAGCCAAAAAGCCGATCGCCATCGCCCAGGCCACGAGCTGGACCGGCAAAGCTTTTTTGCGCACCGTCACCACGAGGTAGACCGCAACCGCCACGGCTGCCAGCCACGCTCCGCTCTCGCCCCCGGAGAAGTAGAGGATCGACGAAGGATTTTGCAGCATTTGCTCCAGATGAAACAGCGCATAGCTGAGCTTCCAGACGAGAAAGGCGAGAACGACCGCGTTGCTCAGCAGCTCTGTGATGGCAACTCTTGTCGCCCTCTCTTTTGGAAACAAAAACGTAATCGCAAGAAAGCCGCTGGCGATGGACACGATCACGGCCAGCGTGCTCATTTTCAACAAAAAGGGACCGATCTGAAAGGCGTCCGACAAAGCTGTTTCCTCCTTGGAAAAGATGGCTTGCGCTTGAAGGAGTTGCATACCATCTATCACCATATCAGGAAAAGGGGAATAATGGAATGCTCCGGGGAAATTTGTGTTGCATGGGCGACTTGGCTGTGCCTGCTGCACGAGTTCGGCGCAGTTTCGCGTGCAGCAGGGCAGGAATCATCCCCAAATGAAAAACACCACCCTCATCAAGTGGCGTTTTTTCAGATGACACCGCTGCTTATTTGTTTTCTGCTCAGTCCGAAAGGCTGATCCATTTTCCGGTATGTCCGTCGACGAAGCCCGGCTCATGGACGAAACGGTACAGAAGCAACGCTTTTGGTTCCTTGGCCTCATCGTCATATTGATTTGACTGGAAGTAGAAAAGTTCAAGCGATTTTTTCACCGTCTGCTCCGTTTTTTTCGCTGTGGCCACATCCACTCTCTGCGCGTTGTTGTCATCAATCACAGGCGGGAGAGGATGTTCTCCCCGAAAATGACTTTCTGCGGTGTCCGGATTGACCCTTACTTCAAATGTAGCGTAGTCAACCAGAGTCCCTTTATGCAACCAGCTAAATTTGAAACTGTAATCTTTCCAATCAGCCGATCTCGGTATAATCTCCGGTTCCAGATAGACATGATCTAGTTGATCTTTGAGTGTGGTTTGTAAAAAATGAATTGCCGCAGCCTTCGCCTGCTCCAGAGTAAACGTTCCTTTTATCCCGTTTCCCTCTTTCGGAGCAGCTACAAGCGGCAAATCTTTCAGGCTCTTGATCGGTTGCTTCGGCTTTGCCAAGGTTCCATACTTGTCCACCATCACACCTGAGATCGCATCGACGAATTGGGGGTCGCCCCGCAAATAATCATAGACTAACATATATTTTTGCTTGTATTTCCCTTGCAAGTTATCAGGCGTTTCCCTATAGTACAAGGTCGGCTCCGCATTTTGCTCCAGAAGTTCCCGCGCTGCCTTTTCTGCCATGATCTTGCTTGCGTCGGGCACCTCTCCCTCATACCAGTGCCGCACGAAGTGGAGAAGCTTTCCGTCTCCTCCCAAAACTACGTCAATCGAATTGTTTTTGAAAGGAATGCTGTTTTCAACACGTTTAAATTTAATTCCATATCTTGGCGAACCGTATCTCGTATATGTACATTCCTCTGGCTCCATCAGCTTTGCCCGCTCCTCTGAGGGAACGAATTTTGCAAGAAACTGCAACGCTCTCTCACGGGCCATTTGCTTTTGAATCGGGGGAGCAGTGCCAGCGGGTTTAGTGTCATTGTCGTAACGATCGTAGCTCAACAGGCGGCTTGAGACAGGATGAATTTTATACGAAATGAACGAACCGTCTGGGTGATGCCAGGCGAGAAACCATGCTCCGTACGGTGTCTTGTCCTCTTCGTACGGTTCGAAGTATAATCCGTAAGAATATTGGTAGCCTGCGGGGATATCCATCCATTTCTTCGCCGCTTCTACAGCCTGTTGTTCTGAAAGAAGCTTTGCGGATTTTTGCTCAACTGCGTGTACCTGTTGACTCACACCTGCGAAACTGCCCACTGCAAATACGGATAAAAGCGTGAGAATCGACATTCGTTTCCAAAATCTTTTTCTGCCAGTATGCCTCATAATTATCTTCTCCTACTCCTGTTTATCGCTCGTCCCGGTACATCTCATGGGAGCTTGAATGAAAATTGGATGCGCCGATAGCTTCATATACTAAATTTTACCATAAAAGAGCATTTCAGGATGCAGTCATCTTTTTCACAAAAAAATAACCCAAGCCCATATGCTGAACAGGCTCAGGTTGTTTCCGTTCATGTTTCTTCTTGTCTTTCCAGCCATCCCGCGACAACCGCCTCTGCCTCCCGGTCCCTCCGCTCGATCTCCCCGCTTCGGGTCCAGTGCAAAAAGCGGTCGTCCAACAGCTCTGCCAAAATGGCGCGTTTGTTTGCCGGGCGAAGCTCATCCAGCGCGAGTACGCGGCGGCGCATTTTGCCCAAGAAGAGCGTGTAGTCCTCGTACTCCGGCCCGATCCACGCTTCCAGTTGGCTGCGCATTTTTTTCGCCAGGCCCGGGTTGTTTCCTCCGGTGGAGATGGCAACGGTCAGGTCGCCGCGCTCGACTACGGACGGAACCGTAAACGAGCACAGGTCGGGACGGTCTGCCACGTTGATCCACTGCTGCGGCCCGCACGCCTCGTAGACGGCCAGGTTGACAGCCGGATCGCTGGTCGCCGCGATGACGAGCACGGCGTCCGCGACGTCATCGGGGACGAACGGGCGCAGCCGGAGCGTCAGCTTGCCAGCTTGCTCCCATTCGCGGATCAACGCTGTGCAGGAGGGACTCACGACGCTGACGGCTGCCCCAGCGGCAAGCAGACTGGCGATTTTCCGCTCCGCGACTTGCCCGCCGCCGACGACTGCGCAGCGTTTGTTTTCCAGGTTGACCATCATGGCATACGGCCGCATCCGGCATCCCTCCTCCCAAAATGTTTCAGGCAAACAAGCGGATGGCTCCTCCGACCGCCTCATCCGCTTGCCCGCCTCGCCTGTCCTGGCTTACCCGGGAATCCCCTCGTTCAGACCGAGCGAAGCCTCGAACCAGTTAATCTTTTCCCGCATTTTCACGACGTCTCCGACGAGAATGATCGCCGGATTGGTGATATGGCTATTTTCTGCCAAGCGCTCCTCGATATCCGCCAACGTGCCTGTGACGACAGCCTGCTTTGGCAGCGTCCCCCAGGAGATGACGGCGACGGGCGTCTTCGGATCGCGGCCGTGCTTCATCAACTGCGTGCGGATGAGCGGCAGGTTGGCAACGCCCATGTAAAAGGCCACCGTGTCGATTCCGCCTGCCAGCGCCCGCCATTTTTCCACAGCCAGCTCCGGTTTGTCCTCGCGCAAATGCCCCGTCACCACGGCAAACGACGAGCCGTGATCGCGGTGCGTCACCGGGATGCCCGCGTACGCCGAAGCGGCGATTCCTGCCGTCACGCCCGGCACGATTTCAAACGCGACGCCGCGTGCAGCGAGATGCTCCGCTTCCTCTCCCGCGCGGCCAAAGACGCACGGATCGCCGCCTTTCAGCCGCACGACGACTTTGCCTGCCAGCGCTTTTTCCGCCAGCACCTCATTGATCGACTCCTGCCGCATCGTGTGATGATCGGGCAGCTTGCCGCAGTAGATGCGCTCCGCTGTCTCGGGCGCATGGGCGAGCAAAGCCGGATTCGCGAGGCGGTCGTAGACGACTACGTCTGCCTTTTGCAGACATTCCAGACCTTTGACGGTAATCAGCTTCGGGTCACCGGGGCCTGCGCCGACGAGATACACTTTGCCTGCGCCGCTCATCGGTCGCTGACCCCCGCCGATGCGAATGTCGCCATCTCCCGAACCATTCGCGACGACGCCTCGACGATCGAAAACGCAACGGCCGCTCCGCTGCCTTCGCCAAGTCGCAGGTTTAAGTCGAGCAGCGGCTGTTTGCCGAGTACGTTCAGCACAAAAGCGTGCCCCGGCTCCTGGGAGCGATGCCCGGCAATCAGGTAGTCTGCGACCGCAGGCGCAAGCCGCACGGCCAGCAGTGCCGCCACGGTGGCGATAAAGCCGTCCAAGAGCACCGGAACGCGCCTCGAAGCCGCGCCGATCATCGCGCCTGCCATCGCGCCGATCTCCAACCCGCCTACTTTTGCCAGGACGTCCAGCGGTTCGTTGGCATCCGGGCGATGCAGGGCGAGCGCCTCGCGCACGACCGCTTTTTTGCGCTGCCAGCCCGCGTCGTCCAGTCCTGTGCCGCGGCCGACGATCTCGTCCGGGTCCGCCCCGGTCAAGGCAGACAGGATTGCGCTGCTCGCCGTCGTGTTGCCGATTCCTACTTCTCCGACGATCAGCACCTTGGCGCCTTCGTCGATAATCTGCTCTGCCAGCTCGATGCCGACCGCGAGCGTGCGCTGCGCTTCGTCAGCGGACATGGCGGCTTCCTTCAGCATGTTGCCCGAGCCTGCCCTGATTCTTCTGTTGATGACGCCTGGCGCCTCGACCTCTACTGCCACGCCGACATCGACGAACTTTTGCATCGCGCCGATTTGCCGCGCGAAAACGTTGATGCCCGCGCCGCCGTTCACCAGATTCAAGAGCATTTGCGCCGTCACCTCTTGCGGGTAGGCCGACACTCCTTCTGCGGCCACCCCGTGATCGGCGGCAAAAACGAGTACGCCCGGCGGCGTGACGACCGGAAACGTCTCGCCCGTCATCGCGGCCAGCTCGACGGCCAGCTCCTCCAGACGTCCCAGACTGCCCAGCGGCTTTGTCAGTTGATCCACATGCTGTCTCGTTTGCTCACTCGCTTCCTGGTTTCGCGGCGCAATCGCCGGAAATCGCTTTTCCAAGCCTGCCATCATCTACGCACCTCTTTTTCCTGATAAGCCTTCATCTGTTCTTCAATCGCATCCAACCGCACATGACGGCGTACCGTATCCGCCAAGAGATCGTAGCCCTGCTCGCGAAGCGCCACGAAAGATGGGCGCTCTGTGATCGGCGCAAGCCCTTTTTTCGCGCGAATCGCGTTCAGCAAGAGCGTGCGGAAGCGGTCGTTGTGGAACAGTCCGTGAAAATACGTCCCGATCAGCCGGCGTTCCTCGTGACAGTAGCCTTCTGCCCGATCTCCCATCTGAATAAAAGGACATTCGCTCTTGGCATAAACGGATTGGCCCATGTGAATCTCGTAGCCTTCGAGCGTAAGCTGTTCTCCGGCGAATGTGGCTTCCCCGCGGGACAGCACCGTCGTTTTCTTCTGCTCCATCGTCGTCACCATCGGAATCAGGCCCAGCCCGTCAAGCTGTTGCAGCGGCGACTCCACACAAGCCGGGTCCAGAATCGACTCGCCGAGCATCTGATAGCCGCCGCACAGGCCGACCACGTACGACTTGCCTCGCAGATGCAGCTTTTTCACCGCCTCGGCCAGTCCCGTCTCGCGCAAAAATTGCAAGTCTTCCAACGTATTTTTGCTGCCGGGCAGCACGATCAGGTCCGGCTCGCCCAACTCTTCCAGCCGGGTCACAAAGCGCAGACGGCAGTCCGGCTCCACAAAAAACGGGTCGACATCCGTAAAATTCGAGATGCGCGGGTAGCGCAAGACGGCAATATCCAGCTCGCGCGGCGTCTCCCGCTTGCCCTGGTAACGGTGCAAAATGAGCGAATCCTCCGCGTCGATCCACAAGTCGGGAATAAACGGCACCACGCCAAGCACAGGCTTGCCTGTGTACTGCTCGAACCAGTCCAGACCTGGCTGCAACAGCGTCAGATCGCCGCGAAAACGATTGATGATGACGCCAATCACCCGGTCGCGGTCCTTGGGTTCAAGCAGTTGCAGCGTGCCGACGAGGCTGGCAAACACGCCGCCGCGCTCAATGTCCGCCACCAAAATGACCGGAGCGTTCGTCAGGCGGGCAACCCGCATGTTGACCAGCTCGCGGTCGTTCAGGTTGATCTCCGCCGGACTGCCTGCTCCTTCGATGACGATGCGCTCGTAAGCGGCAGCGAGCCGCTGGTACGCCTCCCGGATAATCCGCAGTCCTTCTTCGTAAAAATCCGTCCGATACGCCATCGCCTTCATGTTGGCGTACGGCTCGCCGTTCACCACGATCTGCGACTCCGAATCCCGCGTCGGCTTGATGAGGATCGGATTCATGTCGGTCGTGGCGAGAATGCCCGCCGCCTCCGCCTGAACGCCCTGTGCCCGCCCGATTTCTTTTCCGTCCAGCGTCACATAGGAATTCAGCGCCATGTTTTGCGACTTGAACGGCGCCGTTTTGTAGCCGTCCTGGGCAAAAATGCGGCAGAGCGCTGTCGCGATCGCGCTTTTTCCGGCATCGGAGCTGGTTCCCTGAATCATCAGCGGGAGCGCTTTAGGCACGGGAGGCCACCTCCGCGCACAAACCGAGCCAGCGCTTCACCAGCGCCGGGTTGGAGCCGAAATGCAAATGCGTGTACCCCGCGACGAGATTGTCCCTGGCAAAGCCCTCCGGCTTGGTGCCGCGCAGCCCTTTTGTCTCGTAGGCCGCAGGGAGCTGCTCGTCGGTGGCATAGGTCGAATAGTGGAACTCGTGGCCTTTTGCCTGTTCCTCTGGACCGATCAGGAAGTTGCCCTCCTTGCCGCGCACCTCGCGATAGCCGAGCGCCGCCCATTTTTTTTGCATCGTCACCTTGCCGGGGATGAGTCCGACCATCGGATAGCTCTCCCCGTCTGTCGTCACAATCGCCTCGGTCAAAAACATGAATCCGCCGCACTCGGCCAAGGTCGGCAAGCCTTTTTTGACCGCCTGGCGGAACGATTCCTTCACCGCCTCGTTTTGCGACAGCTCGGCGGCAAACTCCTCCGGGAAGCCTCCCCCGATGTACAAGCCGTCCGCTGCTTCCGGTACGCCCTCCCCCGCAAGCGGCGAGAAAAAGGCCAGCTTCGCGCCGTACGCCTGCAGCAGCTCCAGATTTTCCGGATAGTAAAAGTGGAACGCCGGGTCTTTCGCTACTGCAATCGTGACGTCGAAAGCCGCCTCGCGCGGTGCGAACAGCTTAGGTTCCACTTGCAGCGGCTCGGCTTTGGCCAGCTCCCAGACTAGTTCCAGGTCTACCGTCTCCCCGATCAGGTCAGCCAGCTTGGCAAACAGAGGTGCCAGCTCGCCGCGTTCCACAGACGGCACAAGCCCCAGATGGCGCTCGGGAATTTCCAGCTCGTTTTCCCGCTTCAGGTAGCCAACGACCGGAATCCCGCACTCCTGCTCAATCGCGGCCTTGACGATTTTGTGGTGGCCTTCGCTGCCGACCTTGTTCGCGATCACGCCGACGATTTTCGCCTGCGGATTGAGCAACTGGAAGCCTTTTACAATCGCAGCCGCACTGCGCGCCATGCTCTGGCAGTTGACGACGAGCAATACAGGCGATCCGGTCAAAATGCTGATTTCGGCCGTGCTGCCCTTGTCGCTGGTCGCTTCCTTGCCGTCGTACATGCCCATGACGCCTTCGATGATCGAAATATCCGCGCCTTCGCTGCCGCGGACAAAAATCTCCTTCACGACGTCGTGCTCCAGCATGAAGCTGTCCAGATTGCGCGACGCTCTGCCCGTCACCGCGGTATGGTAGGTCGGGTCGATGTAGTCAGGACCGCACTTGAAGCCTTGCACCATATATCCTTTGCGGATCAGGGCAGCCATCAGCCCGATGGTTACCGTCGTTTTCCCCGCTCCGCTGCCTGTTCCGGCGATTACGATCCGGCGGCTGTCCATCATGCGCGCTCCTCCTTATGATAGGGCATCAGGGCGACCGAAATGGTGACGTTGCCCGACTTTTTCTTGGTCAGCACCAGTTCGTCGACGCCCGCGTACAGCTTGGCCGCAGGCTCGCTCACCCCGTACGCTCCCGTAAACTTGAACACCGTCTCGGACGGCTCGCTGATTTCCACCTGGTTCAGCTCCTGTGGTGAGTACCAGACGAACGGCCAGCCGTATTTCTCGCATACGGCGAGCAACCCGGCCTCGTCTTTTTTCAGCTCAATTGTGGCCAGCGCCTTGACGCTCTTGAGCGAAAATTGCAGTTCGTCCAGCGTCTCGCGGATGACCGCCTCGATCTCCTCCGCAGACGTTCCCCGGTTGCAGCCCATCCCCAACACGATCACCTTGGGGCGATACAGGACGCCGTTGTCCAAAATCGTCTGTTCCTCCGGCGCAAGCAGGCGGTGAGTTACGACGAGGGCCGCGTGCGGCTTGGCAGCCTGTGCTTCGGCGATGCTCGCATACTCCTTGATCGACGGCGGCATCGGCGTGTCGTGCATCCACCAGTCGCGTTCGCCGGATTCGTTGACGACCGCTACGTGTTCCTCGTTGACGACCGAGGCGCTCACAGGCGTCAGCTTGTCGGCAGAATCCCACTCCCAGCCAAAACGGCGGCCGAACAAATCGACCGGAATCGTCTTCTGCACGTCGGACGCGGTCGTGATGATCGGGCGGGCGCCCATGACCGCCGCCACTTCGCGGGCCAGCTCATTGGCCCCGCCCAGATGGCCGGACAGCACGCTGATGACGTTCTCCCCCCGGTCGTCGACGACAACGACGCCCGGGTCTTTCTTTTTGTCTTCGAGCAGCGGCGCGATCATGCGCACGACCGCCCCGAGCGAAATGATGACAATCAGCCCTTTGTACACAGGCCACAGCGCCGGAAACAGCATCCGCACGCTGTTGGAAAAAAGCTGGATGCCGCGCGCTTCCTCATCCCCGCGCGCGAACTTGCTCATGTAGTACAGGTCTGTCCCGGGAAATTTTTGCGCCAGATCGCGGGCCATCTCGACCCCGTGCTTCGTGATGGCGACAATCGCGTAATCGCCCTGCTGACGGATGACAGGAATTTCTCCTTCGACCAGTTCGATTATCAT
Organism: Brevibacillus sp. NSP2.1; assembly: GCF_000470975.2. Classification (NCBI taxonomy): domain Bacteria; kingdom Bacillati; phylum Bacillota; class Bacilli; order Caryophanales; family Paenibacillaceae; genus Brevibacillus; species Brevibacillus sp. NSP2.1. The sequence continues at coordinate 4,453,168 of NZ_CP048274.1, forward strand.
TCTTTCACACCTTTTCTGTACCCGTGCGTGAAGGTTTTATCGTACAGCCTGGAACGGTATTGCTCGCTTTTTTCGTGAATGTCCGGGTCCAAAGCCCAGCCGGCCAAAATCATCGCGTGCTTGCGAATGCCGTTTTTGCCCATGTCTTCGTCCAGGTTTTTCAAGGTCGTGCGCACGATCAACTGATCCGGCCAGCTCGCGCGCTGCACGACAGCGACGGGCGTATCCTCGCTCCAGCCCGCCTCGATCAGCTCCCGCACCACTTTTTTCGTCAAAGTCGCGCTGAGGTACAGCGCCAGCGTACAATGATGCTCCGCGAGCGCGCGCAGCTTTTCCCTGTCGGGCACAGGCGTGCGTCCTTCCGCGCGGGTGAGGATCAGCGTCTGGGTCAGCTCGGGAATCGTCAGCTCCGCACCGACCGCCGCTGCCGCCGCAAACACAGAGCTTACGCCCGGCACGATTTCCACCTCGATGCCTTCTGCCTTCAACAGCGCGATCTGCTCCATGATCGCCCCGTACACAGACGGATCGCCCGTATGCAGGCGCACGACCGTTTTGCCTTTGCGAATCCGGTCCACCATCAGCGCCACCATTTCTTCCAAGGCCATGCCGGAGCTGTGCAGCACCTCAGCGTCAGGGTTGCCGAGCGCCACCAGCTCTTCGTTGACGAGCGAGTCGGTGTACAAAATCACGTCTGCCTTTTGCAAAAGCTTCAAGCCTTTTACGGTAATCAAGTCAGGGTCGCCGGGACCCGCTCCCACTATGTACAGTTTCATCCCTTTTTCACCACCATCAGCGTAAGATAGCCAAGCTCTGCCCGCTCCAGCTCGCGCATGTCCGTCCAGACCATCTCTTCGGAGGAGGTGACCTTTGTCGCGACGGCGGCTTTGTCTGCGAGTCCCATTTCTTTCAGCAAACTGATAATCATCGGCAGCACTTTCGCTACTTTCAAAAACACGACGGTATCGTGGTTCTCAAGCGCTTTGCGCATCGCTTCCCGGTCTTCTGTCGCCGGAATAATTCCGATCTGCTCGTCGCCGTCCGCAAGCGGCAGGTTGAAGCGCGAAGCTGCTCCGAGAAACGAGGATACGCCCGGCACGGTCACCACAGGCACTTCCGGGTGCGCGTCGTGCATCACCCGCATCATGTGGATAAACGTGCTGTAAAACATCGGATCGCCTTCCGTCACGAACGCGACGTCTTTTCCCGCAGACAGACGCTCCCAGACGATTTCCACCGTTTTGTTCCACTCGCGCTCCAAAATTTCCTTGTCCCGCGTCATCGGGAACACCAGTCCGAGCATTTCTTTTTCTGACTGCTGCACGTACAGCTCGGCGATTTGGTGCGCGTAGCTTTTGCTGCCCATCCGCTTTTTCGGGTACGCGATCACCGGAGATTGCTGCAACAGGCGGAATGCCTTGACCGTAATCAGCTCCGGGTCGCCTGGACCTACGCCCAGCCCGTACAATGTTCCGATCTTGCTCACTTGCTGTCTCCCCCTTGTTCCTCTGTCTGTTTGGCCCAGGCCGTGATGATGTAGATCGGATTCAACGCCTCAAACCGCGTCAGAGACAAAATCGGCTTGCTGCGCGACAACTGCGCCAATGTCACCGATGTTTCAAAGCCTTCGTCTGCAAAAGCTTGCGTCGCTTCGTACAGCGTCTCGATTGTCGCGGCGTTGACCACGATTCGGCCGCCCGGACGCAGACGCGTGCAGCAAATATGCAAAAGCTCGCGCAATTCCCCGCCGCTGCCGCCGATGAACACGGCATCCGGATCCGGGAACTCGTCCAGTCCTTGCGGCGCGCGCGCATGCACAACGGTCAAATCCGTGCGAAACTTCGCCATGTTCTGGCGGCAGTTTTCCAAATCGTCCGCGTTTTTCTCCACGCCGTACACTTCGCCTTCCCGCGCGATCCGCGCCGCCTCGATGGCGACAGAGCCTGTGCACGTGCCGATGTCCCAGACGATGCTTTTTATGTGCAGTTGCAGTTGGGCGATGCTTACAATACGCACTTCTTTTTTCGTAATCAATCCTTTGTCCGGCTTGCGCTGGGAAAACTCTTCGTCTGCGATTCCAAACGGCCAGACCGGGCTTGGACGGCGTTTTTTCAAAATCACGACATTCAGATCGGAAAAGACGCCATCTGCCATTTCCTCCAGCGTGTACCAGCCCGTCCGCTCATCGGCGTTACCCAGGTTCTCGGCCACGAACGCATCGTATTCGGTCATCTGAAACGACAGCAAATAACGGGCGATAGCCGCTGGCGAATTTTCCCGGTCGGTGAGCAGCGCGACCTTTTCCTTCCCGTCGATGCGCTGCGCCAGTCCCTTGATGCTGCGGCCGTGCACGCTGACGAGCGCCGCATCTTGCCACGCCTCGCCCATTTTGGCGAAAGCGAGCTGAATGGAGCTTAGGTGCGGGTAAATTTCCACGTTCAGCTTTTTCGCCAGCAAGCTGCCGATCCCGTAAAAGAGCGGATCGCCCGAAGCGAGAATGACCGTCTTGCGCGTCTCGGAGCGCAGCTCCTCCACCATCGCGGACAAGCCGCCTTTCAGCACCCGTTTTTCCCCTTTGTACGCCGGAAAAAAGCCCAGATGCCGCTCTCCGCCGACCAGAAGCTCGCTCTCTTCAATCCAGGTCCGGTACAACGGCAGCAGGCTTTGCTGTCCGTCATCCCCGATCCCGATCACTTTCATCGCTTGTGTCATTGATCGTCACCCTTCCCAACAGGGACCCTTTCATAGTAATGATGATGGTTTCTACCTCCATACCGCCGCCCACTTCCTTCAGTGCTGCCCGGCAACAGTTCGCGCACATGATCTCGAAAAAGGCAGGCGTATCTGCCATCAGATCGCCAACCTGCGAGGCCGTGTTCGCGGTGAGTATCTCGCGGGTCCGCTCCTGCGGCGCGCCCGCCTCTTCTGCCATCTGGGCGAGAAAGCCGAAGTCGACAGGGGCGCTTTTCGAGTGGACCATCATGACGCCCTGCGCCACTTTGGAAAACTTGCCCATCATTCCAACCAAGGTCACCTTGCGCATGTTTCGGTTCTTGCATTGCTTGAGCGCAAAACCGACAAAGTCTCCCATTTCCACGAACGCTTCCTCGGACAGCTCCGGGTAGGTGGCAATCCCGAACGATTCGCTCTTGCCGCCCGTGGACAGGACGATGTGGTCGCAGCCCGCCTCCTTGGCGACGTTGATCGCTTGCGCCACGCTCGCTTTGTAGGCAGAAGTGGAAAACGGCACCACGATTCCGCGCGTCCCCAAAATAGAGATGCCGCCGAGTATGCCGAGTCGTCCATTCAATGTTTTTTTGGCGATTTCCTCGCCCGCTGGCACAGAGATCACGATTTTGATTCCGCGCTTTGTCCCGTACTCATCGAGCACCGCCTGCGCGGTTTCCCGAATCATTTTGCGCGGGACGGGGTTAATCGCCGCTTCTCCGATCGGAACAGGCAGCCCTGGCTTGGTCACCCGACCGACACCAACGCCGCCGTCCAGTATAATGCCAGGCTCATCGGACCATTCCACGGTGGAGAGAATCAGCGCACCGTGGGTCGCATCCGGGTCGTCGCCGCCGTCCTTGATCGTGCCCGCCGTCGCTTTTTCCGGCGAAAATTCGCAGCTCTCCATCCGAAACGTCACGTCCTCGCCTATCGGCAGGCGGATGGTCGCCTCTGACTGCGGCTCCTGGGTAATCAGCGCGATCAAAGCAGCCTTGGTCGTCGCCGTTGCGCATGCTCCCGTTGTATAGCCGTGGCGGAGGGGTTTTGCCTCTTTTTCGTCCGACGCTGCTTTGGCTGCCATCTCTTTTATCCCAACCGTTCCGCCATGATGGAAATGGCATTCAATGCAGCTACTGTCACAGGGCTTCCGCCTTTGCGCCCGATGTTCGTAATGAACGGAATATCGAGCTTCGCCAGCTCTTCCTTGGACTCTGCCGCAGAGACGAAGCCGACTGGCATCCCGATCACAAGACCTGGCTTCGCTTCGCCTTCCTTGACCATGCGGATCAGCTCCAGGAGCGCTGTCGGCGCGTTGCCGATGCAGAAAATGCCGCCGTCTGCTTCCTTCACCGCTTTGCGCATGGAAATGATCGCGCGCGTCGTGTTGAGGCGTTTCGCTTCTTCCATGACGTCGCGGTCGGAGATGTACACCTTCACTTGGCCGCCGAACTTCTCGATCCGGTTTTTGCTGATGCCGACCTGAACCATTTGCACGTCCGCGACGACGATTTTGCCGCTGCGGATCGCCTGAATACCGGATTGGACAGCATCCGGGTGGAAGACGAGACTGCGTCCGAGGTCAAAGTCTGCGGAAGCGTGGATGACGCGCTGCACGACAGGAAATTGTTCGGCGGTAAAAGGATGCTCGCCCAGCTCATCGGTAATGATCTGAAAGCTCATGTCCTCGATCTCTTGCGGTTGTACAGTCAAAGGCTTGAATTCCGTCTTGAAATCCATGGTTGGTTTCCTCCAGTCAGTTGTTTGGGGTAGGTGCTCATTGCATGCACACGGCCTGGCGCTTATAGAACGACCGCTTTGAGCTGGTTCAGCACGCTTTCGTAATCGGAAAACTTGGTCCCGTAGTCGATTTTCGGCCGGCCGATGACGATGGTTTCGATGCCCATTTCCAGCGCCGCTTCCACCTTTTCGTCAAAAGCGCCGACCTTGCCGCTCTCCTTCGTAATCATCAGCGTCACGCCGTAGTGGGCGTAGAGCGCTTTGTTCAGCTCCTTGGAAAAAGGCCCTTGCATCGCGACGATGTTTTTTTGCTCCACGCCGAGCTCCTCGCATTTTTGCATGTTGTCGAGGCGCGGCAGCATCCGGGCGACCAAAGTCGTATCCGGCAGGCCCAAGAGGCGATCCGTGAACGTTTTCAGCGTCTTGCTGCCTGTCGTCAGCATGATGACCCCGCGCTTTTCAGCGGCAAGCTCAGCCGCCTGCACGTAATCCTCGACGACGATCAGCTTTTCGCTGCCTGGCGCAGCGAGGCTTTCCCGCTCGTAGCGGATGTACGGCACACCTGCGCCCTGCGCGCCAGCCATGGCGTTTTTCGAGGCTTCCTCGGCAAAAGGGTGGCTTGCGTCTACCACGCACCGCACGCCTTTTTCCCGGATCAACTGCTGGATGTCGTCCGCGCTCAAGCGTCCGACCTGGACAGGCACGCCTGCCTCTTCCATGCTTTTCGCAGCGTTGTCCGTTACGACCGTCGTCAGCAGGTCGTAGCCGTTTTCCTTGATTAACAGGGCCAATTCGCGGGCGTCGCTCGTTCCAGCCAGTACCAGAATCATGCTGTGTCTCCTCCTACTTCGATACGTGGTCGTGTTTATGCTCATGCTTGTGGTCATGGTCGTGGTCATGGTGATGGTCGTGACCATGGTGGTGGTCGTGGTCATGATCGTGATGATGACCATGGTGGTGATGATGGTGATGGTGACCATGACCGTGCTCGTCGTCATGATGGTGGTGGTGATGGTCGATGTGCTCCATCGCTGCCAGCCTGTACTGACAGGTGTCGCAGTTCAGCTTCACTTCCCCGTGCAGCGCTTCCTCGATCCGGTCCTTCATCACTTCTTTTAACAGCGGGTGGAAGCCGAAATACTCAGCCATCTCAAACTGGGCTTCCGGGTATTGCTGGCGGAACTTTTCCAGTTGATCGCTCATCCGCTTAATCAGCACGCCGGTAAACAGGAAGTACGGCAAGAGCACGATCCGCTTCGCGCCGAGCTTCAGGCAGCGCTCCACGCCCTCGTCGTAGAGCGGATAGGTCACGCCCATGAAAGCCGTCTCTACCCAGCGCGCCTTGTAGCGCTCCCAGAACAGGCGGGACATTTTGTAAATATCGCTGTTGGCGTCCGCGTCGCTGCTGCCGCGCCCGATCACGAGCACTGCCAGGTCGTCGTGGTCTTCGCCGGAGGCAAAGCCCGCTTCCGCCATCCGTGTAGACAGGATGTTGATGACTTCCTCGTGAATGCCGATCGGACGGCCGTAGATGAACTGCACGTGCGGATGCAGCTCCTTCGCCTCGTCGATTGCCGCCGGAATGTGGATTTTCGCGTGTCCCGCAGAGAACAGGATGATCGGAATGACCGCCACCCGCGTAGCGCCGCGAGCGACGCACGTATTCAAGCCTTGCAGCATGTCTGGGCGCGCAAACTCCAGAAAGCACGTCTCGATGATCGGCACATCCAGCTCTGGCGCAAGCGAAGCGACAAACTGCCGGATTTCTTCGTTGCCTTCCGGGTCCTTGCTCCCGTGTCCTACAAATAATACCGCGTCCATTTCGTTTCCCCCTCGTATTTGTTCGAACAACCGATCAATCTCCGCAAGCGGCGTTCTCGATTTCCGCCTTGGCCGGTTCGTACCAGGCGTAGCCTTCCAGTTCGCCTACCCGTTGGAAAAACTTGTGGAAGCGTTCATTCGGAAATGCCTCTTTTTTGAATCGATTCACGATTCGCTCGACAATCGGCACGATATCCTCCTTGTCGATGCCTTCCGCGACCGGAATGCCGGAGTGCGCATTGCGCCCGACTGTTTTCGCGCCCAGGAACAGGTCGAACTTGCCTTTGCGGAACACGATTCCGATATCTTCCTGAACCGCTCCGTAGCAGGCCATTCCGCAGCCGTTGAAGCCGATTTTCAGCTCCTTCGGCATTTCTTTTCCGCCCAGTCTTCGGTGCAGCTCCTCCGCATACGGAATGCTGTCTTTTTTCTCGCCGTCGCAAAAATCGCACGCTTTTACCTGCAACACGTCTCCGATCGGACTGAGGATCAGCCCAAGCTCGCGCAGTCGGCCTGTAATGCTGTCAGGGTCGGCAGTCGGCACGCGCAAAATCATCTGGTGGTGCGGCGTGTATTCGATCTCGCCCTTTTCACCCGCCACCTCGGCAATGGCCATCATTTGCTGCGGCGTAATTTTTTTGTTGGCGACGCCTGGACTGACCGCAAATTCGAAAATCATTTCCGGCTGAAACGCCGAGGCTGGACGCACGTTGCTTGCTGTGGCAGGCGTCGTTTCGATGCCTTTGGCTGCATGGATCGCATTCAGCGCCTGCATCGCCCATTCGAATGGCGGACGCTCTGCTTCGGGCTTTGCTGTCTCCACCTTTTGCTCGACTGGCGGCGCTTCCAGAACAGCCGTACTGGTCGCCGTGCCGGAAAACGCCGCTTCCGGCGCCGTTGGCTTCGCAGCTTCCCCAGCCAGCACAGGGCGCTCGCTCGCAGGCTCCGCTGGCTTGGCCGCAGAGGCGTTGACGCTTTCGCCGCTTGCTTCGAGCGACCACGGTTCGTTTTCCACGCGCAGGCGCTGGTGCGGCTTCAGCGGCTGCTCATCCGCAGACAGAGTGTACTTGCGCTGATAGCCGCGCGGCGTAATCATTTTGCCATCGTAGACAAACGTCGAAGAGTTCCCGATAATGACCGTCGTCAGCATGCCGATGTCGTGCTCGAGCATTTGCGCAAGCGTCGTCACGACAACCGTCTCGCGCTCGCGGTAGGCACTCTTCACAATACCGACAGGGGTATCTGGCGAGCGGTATTGCAGCAGGATGCGCTGCGCCTCGACGATCTGCCGCGTCCGCCTGCCGCTGCGCGGGTTGTACAGCGCAATGACAAAGTCGGCCATCCCGGCTGCGTCAATCCGTTTGGCAATCAGCTCCCACGGCGTCAAGTGGTCGCTTAAGCTGATCGTGCAGGCGTCGTGCATAATCGGAGCACCGAGGATCGCGCCACAGGAGTTGATCGCCGAGATGCCCGGCACGATTTCGATCGGAACGCCTGTCGCTTCTGTCCAGCCTTTTTCCACCAGCACCTCGTAGACCAGTCCCGCCATCCCGTAGACCCCGGAGTCGCCGCTGGAGATGACCGCTACTTTTTTGCCTTCTTCCTCCGCCTGACGCACCGCCTCGCGCGCACGCGTCACTTCCTCCGTCATCCCGGTGCTGACGATCTCCTGGTTGGTCAAAAGTCCGCGGATCAAATCCACGTAAGTCGAATAGCCGATAATGACGTCCGACTCTTGCAGTGCCTCCCGCGCCCGCTTGGTGATATGCTCAAAACTTCCTGGGCCAAACCCGATCACAAACAACTTGCCGCTCATACGGCCCCTCCCCTTTCCATTGCCTGCGTGTCGCAGGCAGCCGTTATCTCGTTCGTTCTCATTTCTTCCGTTGTCTTACGCTTCGTTTCAAGTGCCGCCCTATATAAAAGCAATGGCAGCCGCAATCGCCAGGCACACGAGCAGGCACAGCAAGGAGGTGAGATACATCAGCCGAATCGTCGCCATAATATCCGCCGCAGCCAACGGCCGATGCGCATCCCCGAGCCGCGCCCGGTTGGAAGGCACTCCCTGGTAGTAGTTGAGCCCGCCAAGTTGCACGCCCAGCGCGCCAGCCACTCCCGCTTCCGGCAGCCCGCTGTTCGGGCTCGGGTGCAGATGCGCGTCCCGGCGAATCATCGCCCAGCACTGTCGCCAATCCAGCCGCTGCAGCCCGCTTGCGATTACCAACAGCAATGCCGTCAGCCGGGCGGGTATGTAGTTCATCGCGTCGTCGAAGCGGGCGGACGCCCAGCCGAGATTTTTGTACATTTCGTTTTTGTAGCCGACCATCGAGTCCAGCGTGTTGGCTGCCCGGTACGCCATCGCTAGCGGCGCGCCGCCAATCGCGGCATAGATCAGCGGGGAAACGATCGCATCGACGATGTTTTCCGCCACCGTCTCCACGGCCCCCCGGCAAATCTCCGGTTCGTCCAGTTGATCCGTATCGCGGCCGACCACCATCGACAGAGAGCGCCTCGCCGCTGCCATGTCCCCGGCGAGCAGGTGGCGGGCGATCTCCAGTCCCGCGTCCGCGAGTCCTTTTGTGGCAATCGTCGTGGAGATGAGCCACGCGCTCAACACCCACGAGAGCAGCGGATGAATGAACGCCGCTCCCCATAACAGCAGCCAGACGACCGCGTAGCTGCCTGTGACGATCAACAGCGGGAACAGGACGCCAGCCAGCTTCAGTTGCGATTCCTGCTTGACTGCCGCGCGAATGACCCGTTCCAGCCGCGTAATCCACCAGCCGATCATGACCACCGGATGCGGCAGGCTGCGCGGGTCGCCGACCACCCGGTCAATCACGTATGCCGCGCACAATATCCATACTTCTGTCATGTTGTCCCTCTCTTTAAGCCTTCCAGCCGTAGTCTTCGCCAGCGTCGCCCGTCCCATTGCGCCAGCAGGGCCTCTCCGTGCCCTACGCCATCTACGTGCCAATATCGCTTAGGGTCGTTTTCCAGCCAAACCGCCTGAAACCAGCGAATCACTCCCCCGTGCGCGACGCAAACCGTAGTCTCGTCCGCAGCCGCTTGCCGCTGCTCCAAAAGCTTGCGCAGCCAGCCGTCCACCCGGTGCCCCAGTTCCTGCAAGCTCTCGCCATTCGGCGGACTGCAGCGATACGGGTCGTCGTACCAGCGGACAGCCCGCTCGGCATCCGAGCGCATCAGCTCCTCGTAGGTCAAAAGCTCCCAGTCGCCAAACGACAGCTCGCGCAAAGCCGGGACGGAAATGATCGGCAGCCCCCACTCGTCTGCCAGCGGCCGGGCCGTTTGCGTGCAGCGGAGCAAATCGCTTGCGTACAGCGCGACAGGCCGTTTTAGTTGCTGCGACAATTGCCGCGCCAGCTCGCGCGCCTGCTGCTCCCCCTTTTCGTTCAAAGGAATGTCGCTATGCCCGAGATATTTGCGCTCCCGATTGCTGTCTGTCTCCCCGTGCCGTATCCAGATCAACTTCATGTCCACCAGCTCCCGACCAGTACGAGCAGCATGACCGCCTCGCCGCTCTCGATAGCTGCTCCGTAGCAGTCTCCGTTCAGGCCGCCGAGCTTGCGGGCGACCGAGCGGGAAAACAACAGCACGAACAAAAGCGAGACGACCATTGCCGCGACGACCTGCAAACCTCCGGCGAACCAGCCAGCCGCGGCGAGAACGATGTATCCGGCGGCGATGGCGACAGGCGACAGCCCTGCACTGATGCCTTTGCCGATCCCTTTTTCCTGCGATAAATACGGCCACAGCCGAATCGACAGCAGCACATGTGTCCGCGCTATGGCAGGAACGAATACGAGGCGCACACCCCAGCCAGGATGCGCAAGCTCCGCGACGGCCCCTGCCTTGAGTAAAAGTAGCAAGATCGCGGCTAAAACCCCCATCGCGCCCACGCGGCTATCTTTCATGATCGCGAGCACTTGCTCTTTTGGCCGGCTGCTTCCCAGTCCGTCCGCCAAATCCATCCAGCCGTCCAGATGCAGTCCGCCTGTGATGTACACCCAGACAGCGAGCGTCAGCACGGCGGACAGCCACGGGCTAAAGAGCACAAGCCCCGTCTGGTGGACTCCCCATAGCAAAATACCTATGACCAGCCCGACTGCCGGATACCAGTTGACGCTTTTTTTCCACGCCTCGTCGGACGGGCGCAGCCACGGAACCGGAATCCGGGTGAAAAACGCAATCGCGTGCCAAAATGCATTCATCCTTTGATCCTCCACGGGATTCCGGCCATGACCGCGTAGACCGTCTCTGCCTGACGCGCAGCCCGCTGGTTGACGTCGCCCAGCGCGTCTGCGAACCAGCGGCCGAGCCGATTCATGGCGACACCGCCCAGCCCGACCTCGCTCGTGACCGCAATCACTTTTTGCGGGGAGCGCTGGACAAGCCCAAGCCACGCCTCTGCCTCCGCAAGCAGCGCCTCTGTGTGCGCCTCGCTTCGCCACTCTGCTTCCTCGACGCTCATCAGCCGATTGCTCACCCACGTCGACAGGCAATCGATCAGCACGACGTCGTAAGGTGTGCTAGCAGGCTCGTAGTCGCACAGCCGCTCGCCGACCTCCACGCTGCCCCACTGCTTCGGCCGCCGCTCCTTGTGCCGCTCGATCCGCTGCCGCATTTCCTCGTCCCACGCCTGACCCGTCGCCACGTACAGGACGCGCTCTCCGGCCTGTTGCGCCAGTTCTTCCGCAAAGCGGCTTTTTCCCGAGCGCACGCCGCCTGTCACCAGCACAAGACTCATCGCTCCCCGCTCCCTTCGCTGTGTACCTCGCGCAAGGCCGCGATCAAGCGCGCATTGTCTTCTGGCCCGCGAACGGCGATGCGCACGTCATGCGCCGTCAATCCGGGATACATGGCGCAACTGCGAATCAGCACGCCTTTTTTGCCGAGCCGCTCTTGCAGTTGTGCGGCTGGCAAGCCCTCCGGCGAGCGAAGCAGCAAAAAGTTCGCCTCCCCCGGCCAGACCTTCCAGCCCAGCTCCCCGCGAATAAACGCGACCAGGCCAGCGCGCTCCCTGGCGACCAGGCTGCGTGTCCGCCGCTCGTACTCATGCTCTTGCAAGCACAGCTCCCCCGCCAAAAGCGCAAGCGCATTCACGCTCCAGCTCACCTGCTTCGCGCGCATTTTCGCAATCGCGTCAGGCTGGGCGATCGCGTATCCGAGACGCAAGCCGGGGATCGCGTACATTTTCGTCATCGACCGCAGCAAAATGACGCGGGGAAAGCGCTCCAGCCGACTTGCCAGCGTAAACTGGCGGCTTTCTTCCACAAAATCGAGAAACGCCTCGTCCACGACCAGCCACGTATCGGTCTGGGCCGTCCAGTCCGCCATCTGCAACAGCTCCTGTGGCTCATACAAGATGCCAGTCGGATTGTTCGGCGAGCCGACAAACACCAGATCAGCCTGTTCGAACAGACGGTACAGCTCGGCGCTGTCGGCCTTGTAGCCGTTCTCTTCTTTTCCGTAGCAGCCGATGACGGTTGCGCCAAACTGCTCGGAAAGCTCTGCATATTCCGAAAAGCAAGGATAAATCACGCCGACTGTTTGCGGCTGCAGCCCGAGAATCGCGAGCGCCATCGCTTCTGCCGCTCCGTTCGCAGGCAAAAGCCATTCCTTTGGCAACTGCAACCGCTGCGCCAACGCCCGGCGAAACTGGCGATGCCCAGGGTCCGGGTAACGCAGCACGGCAGACAGCGAGGCCAAAAGCATCTCGCGCACGCTGTCCGGCATGCCCAGCGGGTTAATATTGGCACTGAAATCAAGGAATTGGCCCGGCTCCATCCCAAAGCGGTCCGCTGCCGTCAGCAAATCTCCGCCGTGGCCGTACGCTTCCAATACGTTCATCAAAACTCTACCCCCAGCACCGCTGGTATTCCTTCATCGTAGTAATGCTTGATCGGCTTCATCTCTGTCACGAGATCGGCCATGTCGATGATTTCCTGCTTGGCGCTCCGCCCCGTCACGACCAGATGCACATGGCTCGGCCTGTTTTGAATCGCTTCCAAAACGTCCGCGAGCGGCAGCACGTCCACAATCGGAAAACGGTCGATCGCCAGCGCATTGTTCAGCTCGTCGAGAATGACGACGTCGTACTCGCCCGAAGCGAGCTTTTCCCGGGCGAACGCCCACGCTTCCTGCAGCGCCGCGCGATGCTCCTCCGGCGTCTTCGTCCAGGTGAAGCCTACGCCTTTTTGCACGATTTCGATGCCCAGCTTGTCGAAGATGATTTTCTCTCCGTACGTGCGCTCCGGCGACTTGATGAACTGGATCATGATGACCTTTTTGCCTCGTCCAGTCGCGCGCACAGCCAGCCCCACCGCGGCTGTTGTCTTTCCTTTGCCGTCTCCGGTGTAGACCAAAAACAGGCCCCGCTTGTTGCTCAAGTACGCTCACCCCCAAAATAAACTGTAGGCCCCGTTGCCCATCCCTAATAATTTTCGGAGGCACAGCGCTCCAAAAATGCAGTTTAGGCTCCGTTGCCTATTTCAAATGTTTTCCATAGCCTCGTTATTTACCTGACTGAAAAAGTGAAGAGTTTGCCGATTTGCTTCCTGTTTCGCTTTCCGCGTACAAAAAAACGCCTTGTTTCCCCAAACCTCCAAGGAAAACAAAGCGCGGATAGCCGACTGCAACAATCCTCACCTCATCCTTTGACCCGAAGGAAATCAGTGGACATCAAAACAGGCAGGTCTCCTGGCTCAAGGATCTTCGCTCTTCTTCCTCCTTCCCGCACGCTGGCGTGCAGTGGATGGCGCCGTTGCCAAGAAGAAGAGCTCCTCTTTTACAGTGGCGGGACCGCGTTGGCTTTTCACCAAACTTCCCTTTTAACCTCGCATTCGCAAACTATCGCTTGCGAAAAACAAGGACCTGTTTTTCTACCATATTCAAATGTCGTTCTTTTCTATGACAAGCACTTGCTTTAATAATAGCAAATGCTACCGGGGATTCAAGCAAAAGCTGCGGATAGGAACATACTGGGCATTGATCTTTGTTTTGTGAACTAATTATTTGTACACAAATCTTTTGTGTGCGTGTTATCTTATTCTTACATCGATTTCCAATAAAATATTTGGAGGTACATATGGATCGGATTGAGGATTGCTATGGGTTTCTTCTCGGGAAGGCGTATCAAAAAATCTGGCAAATGGAAAAGGCCAAATTATCGCCGTACGGGATTACTCCCGTGCAGTTTGTTCTATTACATGCGCTATGGGAAAAAGATGGCCAAAAAGGTGTGGAATTGGGTAGTCGGCTTCGCTTGGATGGAGCAACCATCACGGGGGTGCTCGATCGACTGCAAAATATGGGGCTCATCGAGCGTCGTTCCGATCCCAATGATCGCCGGACGAACTTGATTTTTCTGACTCCGCGAGGCAAGGAATTGGAACAACCTCTGAATCAGATCAGTGACGAAGTGAATCAAGAAGCGATGTCCATATTCAGTGAAGAAGAAGCGAAATTATTCAAAAACATGCTGACCAGATTGGGATTAAACTCATAAGGAGTGCGTTGAGACTGTGAAGAGCAAAGTGCATTACGCGTGGATCATTTTATTTGTCACCTTTTTCGCATTGTTGGCTGTGCAAGGAGCAAGACTTTCTTTCGGAGCATTTATTGAACCTTGGGAGAATGGCTTTGCCGCGGATCGAGGTACCATTTCTCTCATCTCCACATTGAGTTTTGTCATTTATGGCATATCCCAACCAATAGCAGGCAGGTTGATTGACCGCTTTGGTGCCAGGTCCATTCTCTTAGGCAGCACACTTCTGGTTGGTCTGAGCATTTTTTCACGCAATGGGTAACTTCCCTCTGGCAATTGTTTATTCTCTATGGTGTCTTCGCTTCCATTGGTGTTGGAGGTGCCTCCAATGTAGCCGCAACCATTATGGTCACAAATTGGTTCAATAAAAGGCGTGGACTCGCATTCGGAGTAATAGAGGCTGGCTTTAGCGTAGGCCAAATGGTAGTTGTGCCAGCCTCACTGTTTTTCATACAGTGGTTTGACTGGAAAATGGCTGTTGCGGTATTGGGTCTCTTTTTACTGATCGTGGTATTTCCCGTCATGATGTTTCTTCTGAAGAATCATCCTGCCGAAAAGGGTTTGCAACCGATAGGAGGTTCGCCACAGATCGCAGATGAAAGACAACAAATACATCCTTCCAGCCGGCAACCGGTCAGGCGGATATTTCCAACCAAGGCTTTCTGGTTTCTGATTTTGCCGTTTTTCATCTGCGGATTCACCACTACCGGCTTAATGGACACGCACCTCATTCCCTTTGCCTAACGAAACCAGCGAACTTACAAAAAGTCCGCCATGATGATTTCCAGGTCAAACGGAGTGATTCCCTCGTCCATGGAGAAAACCGTGTCCGCCTCATCCGCCCGGTCAGTCAGCGTGCCTCTCGCTTGCGCATGAAGCGTGAACAGCTCATAGAGAGTGGGCTTCACCAGCGAGGTGAGCGCCCTTCCCATCCACTCCACGCCGCCTCCGTTCGCCTCTACGTTATTGACAAACCGGGGGTGGGAGCGCAGCGCGATGTCCGTCCAGATCACTTTTCGCTCCGCCAGATCGAGAATGACCGGGATGCAGATCGTAGAGCGTGAAGCGAGGTCGATCTTGTCCTGCACCGTCTGCGGTTCAAAAATTTCCCCCGACTGTGGAGCCTTGCGTATCATCCAGCCCGCATAACATTCGGGCAAATCGCAATAGGGCTGACTGGTAAACGAGTTCAGCGACATGACCACGTAACGGCCGCCGTAATGAAGGACAGATTCGATATCCACATCGATGAACTCGCAGGCCCCCATCGGCGCCCTCACAATGTCGCCGCTATGGTAGGCGCGGTATTTCTCCGAGCGCAAATTCGTGTAGGAAATGTGCTCCATGTACTTCCAGTCCGCGTCGTACAGCACCGCAGACAAATCGACGTCGACGCGCCCGGTGGGGACGTTGTTGACAATGCCTTCCTTCCACCAGGTGAAAAAGCGGATCGTACTGCCCTCCGGGATCGGAAGTCTGGAGCCGCGCACGATCGTCCGCAGCGCTTTGCTCGCCGACCGTTGCGAAAAAGGCACGAGCTGCTCCTGCAAGCGCGGATCGAGGTAGACTTTTCCCAGGGAAGACAGGGCAGAAAACCGCTCCAGCAGGGCTTCCCGGCATCTGCGGGCTGCACTCGCGCGGACGTCTTCCGGCAACTGCGGCAGCGCGTTTGCAATCGTCTGTACTTTTGCCACCTCTCCTTTCGGGAAAAAGGTGCGCCACTCTCCGTACGCTTCTCTTTTCTCGAAGTGGTTCAGCGCTTGCAGCAGCACAGGGGTAGACACCAAAGGCGCGACCTGTGCAAACGAACGGAGCACCTCGTCACGATCCGCTGCCAGCCTGAGCAGGTGGTCGAGGCGCCGGGCAAATTCCCCCGGCCGCTGCACGAGCAGGCTCGTCGCCTCGTGCACATCCCCGCACGCCAGCGCCAGCTCGACCTTGCTGTTGAACGTTTCCAGCCGACGGTTGTTGCGCAAAATATCGAACGCTTCCGCCGTCTGCGGATAGCGGTCCTTGTATTCGAACGGATGCAAGATTTCCCCGAGGCGAATCCAGCGGCCTTTGTAGCGCAGCATGTCTTCCGCGAGGTTCGGGCTGGCTTCCAGCAAGCGCAGCAGCAGGCGGCGCTCGGCGCGGCTGAACTTGCGGAATTTCGCAGGGGCGGCCAGGCTGACATCGCCGTCAGACAGCGCAACCGCCAGCCGCAAGACGTCGGTCGCCGTTTTGCAATAGGTCGCAAAAAAGCCGGGCGGCAGCTTGTCGGCACGCAGCAAGATGCTGGCTACGACCGCCGCGTTTTCCTTGTGCGGAATCTCTGGCGGCAGCGCTTCTGCGATTCCATCGCACTCGGTGAGCAGCGCTGCGAGGTCTTCCTTGTCCTGCGCCGAGAGCGAGCTTTTTGCCCGCAACAGGTTCATGCCCGTCTGCAAAAGCTCTTCGTCCGTTCCCAACTGGATCACCTTCAGGCGGGATTCTCGCAACAGCGGCAGCCGTTTTTTCACCTCGTGCACAGGAAGCTGCCACGTCAGGCAGTGGATGATCGCCTGCAAATACAATTCTCCCTCGCTCGCCTCCATCACTTGTTCGGGAAAATTCGGATACATCGGCTTGTACTTGCGGGATGCGCCCACCATTTCTTTCAATACCGTCACTACCTCGGAGTAAAGCGGGAAAAACTCCGCTTCAGACAGCGTGCGGATTCGCTCCAGCAGCTCCAGGGAAAACGTGTAGCCCAGACTCTCGATGTTGCGCAGAGCCGCAGCCAAATAAGAGACAGGCAATTCATGCTGTCCCTTCTCGACGACCAGTTTATTTTTCCGGCGAAGGTAGATTTGATTTTTCATCGGCCTCAATAAAAAAAATCAGGAAAGCAGTACCCCTAATCATCAATTGAGTAGAAGGAAGGTGTACAATAGCCTGATTTTTTATTCCTTTTGTCATTTTCAACCATTTTACCGCTGGGTCGCCGCTCCTGTAAAGTCATCCAGTGGAAAAGTAGTCGTTTCTTCACAAATTTTTCCTGCTCCCCTGCAACCTTGTAATCAGGTAAAGGCAAACAGTCCTATTGTAAAATAGTACAGCACATTCTATAGAAAGACGCGAGGAAAAGCACGCATGAAAAAACTGCAGCGAGTCGGCCTGCTGACCTTTCTGCTCAGCGCCGCTCCCTTCTCTTTTGCCCAGTCCGCTCCGCAAGTCCAGGTAGCCGTGAACGGAGAGTACGTCACGTTTCCCGACGCCCTGCCTTACGTGAACCCAAGCACGCAGCGAACCATGGTTCCCGCCCGGTTTGTCGCGGAAAAGCTCGGTCTTGGCATGCAGTGGAATCCACAGACGAGCCAGGTGACGCTCCGGAAAGAACCGGACACCATTCAGTTGACCATCGGCCAGGACTACGCGCTGGTCAACGGGAAAAAGGTCCACTTTGACGCCCCGGCCGTGCTCCGCAGCAACCGCACGATGGTTCCGCTGCGCTTCATCAGCGAGCTGTTTGACGCCCGGATCGAGTGGCTGGCCGAGCGCAACCTGGTCGCGATCACCACTTCCGGCCATGCGAGTGCAGTCCCTCCGGCATCTGTGCCGCCTGCTCCTGACAGCACATGGCAGCATCGGCGCAGCACGTGGCTTTGGGATGCCAGCCTGCTCTACACCCAGCAAGAGCAGATTATCCAGTTTGCGAGCGAGCATCAATTGAGCGCAATCTACCTGCAAATCGACCGGGACATCCCGCCGACTGTCTATCAGCAGTTCATCCGCAAGGCGCAGGAAAAGCAAATCGCCGTAGAAGCGCTGGAAGGCCGTCCCCAATGGGCTTTTCCCGCAAGCCATGGCGAGCTCAAGGCGTTTATCAACTGGGTCCGCGCTTACAACGCCTCGGTCGCCGCGCAAGAGCGGTTCGCCGGGCTGCATTTTGACATTGAGCCGTACATTTTGCCGGAATGGAAGTCAAACCGCGACAAAATCGTGCAAAGCTGGATGGACACGGTTCGCCTGATCGAAAAAGACATGCGCTCAAGCGGGCTTACGCTCACGCTCGACATCCCGTTTTGGCTCCATCAGGTCAAAGTCCCGGGCACGGATTACAGCTTGAGCGCCTGGATGCTGGAAAAGGCAGATGCCGTAGTCATCATGGACTACCGCAATGTCGCGCTGGGCAACGACGGGATTATCGCCAACGCCCATCCGATTTTGCGGGAAGCGGCCACGCTGAAAAAGCAGGTGATCGTCGCCGTAGAGACGGCTCCCAGTGCGGAAGGGCCGCACACGAGCTTTCACGCACTGCCGCTCCAGACGATGAAAACCGAACTGCAGTTGGCGAAGGAACATCTCGAGCATTATGCGAGCTTTGCCGGCTTTGCGATTCACGACTACAACCATTGGGTCAGGCTAAAGCAGGGCGGCTCCTGATTCCCCCGTCTTCTCGGGGTACGGAAACAGGTCCGCTACCCGCACGCTTTGCCCGCTTTCATTTGTATAGACGACGTGCTCGCGGCGAAAATCGCGCGGACTCTCCAGCCCGCAGGCGGCCGCCAACGAAAACAGTCCCTCGCGCAACTGCAAAATGTAGTTCATGACGCGCCACTGCTTTTCTTCCGGGGCGAGCGCCTTCTGGTATTTGGAATCGGTCGTGGTGATTCCCGTTGGACATTTGCCTGTGTGGCATTGCAGGGCCATGATACAGCCGTTTGCCATCATGAAGCCGCGCGCGGAGCTGACCAGGTCCGCGCCGAGCGCCAGGGCGATGGCGACTTTGTCCGGGGTGATGAGCTTGCCGGAAGCAAAAATTTTGAAGCGGTCGCGCACCCCGAATTTTCGCGCCGTGTCATCGAGAATGAGCAGCGCCGGATAAAGCGGCAGCCCCATCCCGTCCGCCATGGCTTTAAACGTCGCGCCTGACCCTCCCTCCGAGCCGTCCACGGTGATGAAATCCGGGTAAATATCCAGCTCGACCATCTTGGCAAACAACGGCTCCAATCTTTTCGCATCCCCGACGACAATTTTGATCCCGACAGGCTTGCCGCCCGCCTCCTGCAGCGTGGCGATAAACCGCAGCGCCTCCTCGGGATTGGTCAGAAAAGCAAAGCGGTTGGGCGAATTGACGTTTTTGCCGACAGGCACCAGCCGCGCTGCCGCGACCTTTTCTGTGACTTTGGAGCCTTCGAGGTGGCCGCCGCGTATTTTCGCTCCTTGATGAAATTTCAGCTCGAATGCCTTGATGTTGGGCACGCTCGCCTTGCGCTTGTATTCCTCGATGGAAAAACGGCCCGCGTCATCGCGGAAGCCGAACATGCCCGGCCCGATCTGCGAGACGATATCCACGCCTGTCGCAAGGTGAACCTCCGCCACGCCGCCCTCTCCCGTATTGATCCAGGAGCCTCCTGCCATGCGGGCTCCGCTTCCGGTAGACAAAATATAGTTCTCCCCCACCGCCCCGTACGATGTGGCCGATGCCCCGAACATGCCCTTGAGCCGCCACGGATGCTCGCGGCGCTCTCCTACGACAATGACATCCTGATCGTGCAACAGCCACGGCTTCACCTGTTCCTCGATCCATTTTTCCTGGCGGGTAAACAACCCTTCATCTGTAATCACGTACTTTTTGCCCAAAATCGGCCGATCGTTATCTACCCGCAGCTCGCTCGTCAGCTTCGGGAACATGGCGTTGGACAGGTAAAAGCCCGGCTTTTCGTAATCGCGTCTGCCGCCAAACGAGATGAGGTCCGTCCTGTATTTCGCCGCGTAGACAAGCCCGACAAAATCAGCTCGCGAAAACGGCCTTCCCTCCGTGTCGTTGTCAAACCAATACTGGCGAAATTCCGGTCCGAGCTTTTCCAGCAAATAGCGCACCCAGCCCAAAAAAGGATGGGAGCGAATGATGGAATGCTTGGGGTGTTTGGACAAGACGTACATATAGCCGAAAAAGACGAGCGGCGGCACTGCCACCACTACAAGCACGATGGTCAAAAGAAGCGACTGCATCCTTGTCTGAGCCTCCCGCCATGGAACGTTGGATTGGAAAAAAGAACCGAAAAGGTTTCATTTGTTCGCAAATGTGGTATTGCATGGATTAGCATACTACCAATTCCCTCTGCTCATACCGCCGTTTCGTTTGGGCTAACTCGAAAAGGCATGTTGCACTTTTAATTAAAACAATTTTCATTTGATATTGATTATAAATATCATTCGTGGTAATTTGGTACCAGACATATTTTTCGAAAAACAGAGAGAGGAGATGCACAATGAGCGCACGCATTGGACTTCCCGCACCAGACTTTACGATGGACACCGTGACTTTTGACAACGGCTTCCCCGTATCGAAAAGTCTGGTAGATTACCGCGGCAAATGGCTGCTGTTGTTCTTCTATCCGTTCGATTTCTCCAAAGTTTGCCCAACGGAGATTCTCAGCCTGAATCGGCGGATCAAGGAGTTTGCCGAGCTGAACGTCGAGGTGCTCGGCGTGAGCGGCGACAGCATTCATACACATAGAGCCTGGATGAAGGCGAGCGACGGCATCGGCCCGCTGTCCTTCCCGCTCGCTTCTGACTACAGCAAGGAAGCGACGATCAGCTACGGCGTGCTGGACGAAGCGACCAAAGCGCCTCTGCGCGCCAGCTTCATCATTGACCCGGAGGGCATCTTGCAGTATTCGGTCGTCTCCAACTCCAAAGTAGGCAGAAGCGTGGATGAGACATTGCGCGTCATCGAAGCCCTGCAATCCGGCGGGCTGTGCCCGATGGACTGGAAGCCCGGGCAAAAAACGATTTCGTAACCCCCTTCAGCCCCAACGAAAAAAACCTCGGTCTCCTAAAGCAGATGCGTGTTCCTCCATCCGCTGTGGCCGAGGTTTTTTTCGTTCCTCTTTGGCGCGAGCAAAGAGGCCAGCCTTCTCCCCACCCGCATGGCTGTATTCATCCGCTCTCTCCATCACGCAAGCGTAGAGCGAGACTTTTGCCCGCGCCGCTGGTATCTTTTGAGCCAGCTTTTCTCAAGCTACTCATAATCCGCAACGATTTGGTAAAAAATACAGCAAAATCCATCGAACGGAGACAGCCATGAAAAGAAGTCCGGTCCGGCTCGGCGATTATTTTGTTCAGCGGTTTCAGGGCAATGCAGACTTCCGGTGCGAGGAGCTGAACAGGTGTGGAGAGCCTCTGCTCTTGTGCTACCTCGATAGTTTGGTGGACACCTCAGAATCCACCCGCCTCCGGGAAATGATTGCAGCAATCACCGCTCCAACCGCATCATGGAAACCGGTAGATGCAGAAGCCGATCTGGATGAGCCGTCATTACCCGCAAGGAAGCCGCTGAGCTTATTTACAACGCCATTGAATATTTACAAGCCCATCCGGCCCCTGCGACAGAGGACGTTCAGCCGTAATTTCGCGGGCACCTTTAGCTAGCCAGGACGCCCCTACGGTAAAAGCTCCTCCCAACGCTGCTCCAAGCGCAAACGATTCCAATGCTTTGCCTCCGTCTGGTGTCCGACAGTTCCACAGTTCCCGCAGCGAATAATCAATGTACCCTGAGGAACCTACCATAAACATCGCTGAGCCGAGCCCTACGGTCGTTTGTCCTCCCGTCAGCGGAACGACCGCCCCTCCGCCTTGTTAATCGCCGTAGGGGCAAGCTCCAGTTTGGGCGAAAGGAAACTAATAAAGGCCGGTCCGAGCACGGCTCCGATATTGTTGACCGTCGCGAAAACCTAACGGCGCTCCGCAGCGAAGATGGCAGGGCAATAGAGACGCTCCCAACGGAAGCGTCTTTTTTAATGTGTGGCTGGCAAGTGGAAATGCGTTTCCCGGATGGTGGCTGTTCGTTCAGTTCTACTACTACCACTACCTGCTCCGTCTCGCCATTCGTTTCATCCTCCTTTGATTTTGGGCATGCAAAAAAGCTCATTCCTACTCATGAATCAAGTTGGAAAGAGCTTTTGAAAGTTTATCAAGTGTTTGGTTTGTTGGTTGTATTGTACGATCTAAACGTTAGAATGTAAATCCTCTCATTCATCTTCAACAGTAATAACGTCCAATTTGACACCACTAACTATATTGTGAAGTGCCTGACAAAAATCATCTCCTAGACGGATAAGAAAATCATCGTTTCCACCATAAAAAGTACCTGATGAAGAAAGTAAGGACTGCTCGCCTCTCCGTGGATGAGATCGGACGAGGCGGTCATGACTACCCCGCCTATCGCTCCCAGAGCCGCTCCTACCGCTGCTGCCCCAATGACCGCACCTGCACCAAACGTCGCTACCGTCAACGCCACGGCCCCGACAATCGCCACGGCCCCTACCACGCAAAGGGCCAGTTTTCCCCAAGCAAACGGCGGTTCCGGGGGTGGGGGGGTCTTGATATAGTCGTAGGGCAGCTCTCACCGTTTTTGCGGATGCAGCCAAGCACTACCGCCCGCTTTCCCGTCGCATCGGGGAAATACAGGCTGGCGTTCGTATGATTTTGAGCATGCAAAAAAAGCTCATTCCTACTCATGGCTCAAAATAGGAATGAGCTTTTGAAAGTTTATCACGTGTTTGGTTTGTTGGTTCTATTGTACGATCTTGTTAGTTTACACAAAATATTTTACAGACTCAATCTCGACTTTGCCGTATTCGCTTGTTACGGTCTTTTTGCTCTTTCCGTTGCGGCTATTGGTCGTCCGCTTGTTCTTCACATCGTGCTTTTCATAGCCCAGTTCCGTGTCCAGCTCCGCCTCCAGCATGGATTGCAGCGTCTCTGCAAACAGCTCCTTTAACGCTGAATGTACATCTTCCATTGTCTTGAGGTTGTTCTCCTTCACAAACGCCTTTACTTGTTCCTTACTAAATCTCGCCATTGCTGCCATCCTCTCAAACCAGCCTTTCTCTTAATTGTAGTAGGTTTTGAGAGTTTACACAGAATATTTTACAGACTATTTGAATTATTTAGCATTTGGTTTCATGGTACTACCTTGTTGTTTGGGTTGTAAGCATACCATTATGTTAAGCTATAATTTCAACTTCTCCTTGATTTGGGCTAAACAACTTTCAACTATTACACTATTCTGAGGATGCCTTGATAGATAATCCTGAGCTACTTTAACTAAATAGTCGAAAAACATCTCATAATCCACAATTGCATACACTTCTACGCTAGTCACTGGCGGAGTTGTTGTAAAGTTCACTCCAGTATCTCCAAAATACTCTTCATCATTTGGAGTGCATTCGTTGGCAAAATAACAGCTAGTATAACCAATACCAAAGCCTTTCCCATGTTTAAATTCATTAAGAGCATCTAAAAAGTAGCCATCACCTAAAGTACTGTAGTATGCCTCCATATTCTCAATCTTTTCCTTTATATCTTCTACATAATAAATTTCATCATCCATATTCTTCCTCTCCATCTCTTAACTAGTTTTCGATATTACAGGGAAAAAGTTTGTTATTTCTCCAGTAACTTTGTCCCTATATCCTATAAATTGCAGTTTTTTACCGTTAACTTCAACATATCCAACAATTTCATCTGAAACAGCATTTGGTCGTGGATCTATTCTTATTCTATTACTTCGAATGCCCTCTTCAATTGCTTCTCTTCCTAACTTCAATATTTGTTCATCAGAGAATACTTTCGGATCATATACAGTTTTTGGATTCTTGTACTCTTTCCACTGGCCAGTAAAGTTTCCTTTTCCACCGTTTGCTGTGCTCAGTCCGTCATAAACAGGAAGTTTGTATTTAATCTCATAAATTCCTGGGATATCGGGATGAGGCGTTTTTGTCACAGCTTGGTTAATATTCTTAACCTGATCACCAAAGTTGTCTAAAATGTACTTTTCGAAGTTTTCAAGGTTATGACCACCTTTTATTCCTATAGTCGGTTTTGCTTTAAAGCCTTCTACTTCAATTAGATGCTTATCATAACCAGTTTTAAAATTCACTTCAATTTTCGGACTAACTTTAGGAACTTCACCCGTCCCCTCAACCTTCGAACTCGCCCCCCGCTTCAGCGCCCCCTTAACCCTCTCGGCACCTTTAGCTAGCCAGGACGCCCCTACGGAAAAAGCTCCTCCCAGCGCTGCCCCAAACGCAAACGATTCCAGCGCTTTGCCTCCGTCCGGTGTTCGCCCGTCCCACAGTTCCCGCAGCGAATAATCAATGTACCCCGAGGAGCCTCCCATAAACATCGCCGAGCCGAGCCCTACGGTCGTTTGTCCTCCCGTCAGCGGAACAACCGCTCCTCCGCCGATGCCGGCGACGGGGCCGAAAATCGCTCCGCATACCGCTCCGATCACAGCCCCCTGGGCCGCGCTTTTGACATACTCGTAAGGACTGCTCGCCTCCCCGTTGATGAGATCGGACGAGGCAGTCATAACGACGCCGCCTATCGCTCCCAAAGCGGCCCCTACTGCTGCTGCCCCAATGACCGCACCGGCACCAAACGTCGCTACCGTCAACGCCACGGCCCCGACAATCGCCACGGCCCCTACCACACATACGGCCAGTTTTCCCCAATCAAACGGCGGTTCCGGGGGTGGGGGTGTTCCTTGCTTCGGCTCGTCGTCATACGCGGGAAACGTGGTCCGGTCCCGTCCTTCCACGTGAACGGCAGCCCCCAGGAAGTGGTATTCACTCTCCAGCGAAAATCCGCTTGGCGCACTCGTTTTCTTGGCGAGAATCTGGCTTTGCGCCTGGATGACGACTCTCTTTGGGGTATAGAGCGAGATCTCTTCCTTCGCGTTCAGTACCAGCTTTTTATGGCTGGTCAATATAATCCCGACGTGATCGTCCAGGCTCAACTTCAATGGCTCCTTGCATCCGCTCACGATGGTAAGGGCCGTGGGGGCATCATTTGCCTCCGCTTGGATTTATTCGTCATGCTGCCCGTCTGTGAGAAACCGGATGATACCCTGGTAACCGCAGATGAGCTGGGAATCGGTCGTAAGTGCCGCTTTGCCTTCTACTCTCGTCTCTTCCTTCGCCTGGAGCCAGGGAGCGCAGATTGTAGGCGTGCAAGGTTTGCCAGCGATGGTTTGTCCGTCTTCGGCGATCAAATAGATGGTGGCATTGCTGGGATTGGATGGGCTTGTGCAAATACCGAAATGGGCGATATTCTCGCCCGCTTTGTAATCTTCACTGTTCATCACAGGTTTTCCGTTCACATACGAGCCGTGGCTGACGGGCAAGTTAATCCGCCTGGAGTGGCTGCCGCAATGGCAGCGCATTTTCGCCCCTCTTACCACGTAGCGCGTTCCTCCCTGCATCATCGGTCCCTCCTTTATTCAACCGGCACTCGTTCCAGCCGGATTCCTGTCAAATCCCGCCGCAGGATGCTCTCCGCCACGTCCAACCGGACGACGATCAGCGGTTTTTCGCTCTCTTTGATCCGGACGATCTTTTTCCCGCGCAGCTTTTCTTCCAACAGCACCAGCCTTTTTATCACACTTTTGTCGCGGTTAAATTCGCTTCGGGGGCTGACAGCTTCCACTTCTTCCAAGATGGGCAGATAGTAGTTGTTTTGACTGTGACGGGAGAGGTCGATCAGCGGAACCAGCTTAAACAAAGTGTCGGGTTCGTACGCTTCCACCACCCGCTTCAGCTTGTCCGACAGCAAAAGCAACTGACGATCCATAATGTCGAGATAGCTGCTCTCTTCTCCCGCTCTGACATGGAAAATCAGCGGGTCGGCGATTTTATAAGCGCGTGTGGGGTGGATATCCCGCGTGTCGATTTTTTTGTGGACATCAAGTAACAAGGGCACATCCGTATACCGTTCATCTTGTTTCAGCAAAAAATAGTCCATGATTACGCTCCCGCTCCATTGGTTTGTTTGTCTGCCGGGCCCGGATGAGCGTACAAAACTTCGGATTGATCCCGGTATTCCCCGGCCAACAGGCAAATTTTCGGAGATTTGGCCATCTGGCAGAAGCCTTGGCACTCCAGGAGCATGGGCACCATGCTTCTCATAAATTCCACCGTCAGCAAATGGTACTTGATCGCTTCTATCAGCTTAATCCGCTCGATGTCCATCGACGTGATCTTTCTTGCGTAACAGAACTTGACCGTTTCCAGCTCCGCCATCCGCCGGAACAAGGGAGCAAAGATGAAGTCCGCTTCCCACACCACGGAGCATTCCGTCCTGTCCAAAAACCAGTTTTCATCATATGCGTCCAGACGGTACGCAGCACTGTTCTCCATGATGCTTGTCCGCAGAAAAGAGAAGTAGATGGTGCAAATCTCCCCCTTTTTCCCTTGTTCCTGCTGTATGGCTGCCTGTGTACACAGCGCATTGAAAGTCTCGCAAAAGCCGCTCTCGATGCTTTCCTTTTTCTCGCGGTACCGCTGGTCAATCTCGATCAGGTCGTGCTGCCACCGATCCCTCACATAATTCTGCCAAAAATCATGCATGGCCGCCTGCTTGTCCATCCGCTTGCTCATTTGATATTTACCTTCGCCCCGCTTAAAGTCACATCGTCTACGATGCTTAAGGTAGCATCGGCCTGCTTCATGTCTACGCCCGCTTCCCCATGAATGACCACCTTTTCGCCCCCAATGATTTCAATATCCTCTTGGGCAGTTAAAGTGATTTTCTTGTCGCTGTTACTGGTCCTGCAAGTCTTGGTCGACCCTGCTCAACGTAAAATTAATGCCGCCTGTCTCATCGCTTTTGATAATCTGCGGGCGCTGCTGGTACGGATATTTGACTGCCCGCAAATGGTCAGGCATGTCCTCAAACTCTTTTGGGATAAACAAGCAGACCTTGTTGTCCCAAAATCCTTGCTGTTCAAACTCGTAGAAGCGGCTTCCCACCCTGACTGGTCCGGTGCAAATGTTAAGGGGAACGCTCGCTTTTTCCGATTCATTCAATAATGCCAGTATCTTTTCATCCCTATGCTCCATAGCTCGTACCGCCTTTATTATCTTTTATAAAATCCCTTATCAAAGAAATTTTGTCATATTATTCCTCATCTCTTCTTTGTATGTATCGGAACTTTCCCTTGTCCATTTCACCCAAATATTAGAAATAACAAAGCCCATGCGTACCGCACGCAAAAACGCCTCCCTCGCTATTTCCGGGGAAGCGTTTTTCTATGCCGATGTTGCCTTCCAATCTGCCATTTTCCTCCCCCTGTCCGAAAAGCAGCGAGGAAAGCGTTTTTTCCCCGCCGTCTTCCAGCCGTGTCCGCCTGCCGACAACTCCTTCCAGTTTTTATAAAATCGTTGCGATTTTTGACACGTTTTATAGCCCGTTTGAGTCATCCGAAAATGAAAAGGGACTGCTATCCTGAATGTAGCTGGCCGCCCTTCCCTCAGGAGGAAAGTTCGAGAGCTCTCATTACAAAGGGGGAATCTACCCTGACTCGCACAAGAAAAAACCAAACCGCGTTCCGCCTGCTGCTGGCATCTTCATTGGCGCTTGTGCTCATCCTGCCAGCGGCTTATCCGGCGCAGGCCGAAGCGTCCCTGCAAGCGCTGATCGACCAGGCAGCGCCAGGCGACACCGTCACGATACCGGAAGGCAAGTACGAAGGTCCCATCCGCATCACGAAGCCGCTCAAGCTGCTGGCAAAAGGCGAGGTCAAGCTGACCAATCCGAGCGAGGAAGCCGCTCTGACGATCGCGGCAGACGACGTGACTTTGCAAGGCATTACGGTGCTGGACAGACGAATCAACAGCGAGGACGCCTCCATCAACGTAAGCGGCAGCCGCAACCTGTTGGAAAAAGTCACCGTGGAAACGATGGGAACCGGGATTCAGTTGCGAGGCGCGAATGCCAACACGATACGCAACGTCTCGGTCATCGGCAAGGTAAAGGACAGAGGCAGCGCAAGCGATGCCGGCCACGACCACAGCGCGCATCTGTCCAAAAGCGCGAGCAAGCCAAAGGTGACGGTCCAGGCCCAAAAAGGAAACGGCATCGACCTGTACGACTCGCACGACAACCGACTGATTGAAAATCAGGTCACAAACGTCTTTGACGGGATTTACCTGGAAAAAAGCACTGGGAACGAGCTCACGCAAAACCGGGTGGAAAAATCGCGCTACGGCTACCACCTGATGGGCACCACGCAAACTTCCCTGAAGAACAATACAGGCAGCGAAAACGTCACAGGCGCGATGCTGATGGAAACAGCCGATGCCACCGTCGTCGGAAACCGGTTTTTGAAGCAGCAAAAAAACCCCAATTCCCAGGGCATCCTGCTCTACGACGTGCAAAACTCGCTGCTTGCGGACAACCACATCGAAGGAAACCGCGTCGGGCTATACTTGGAGCGCTCCAGCGGGATTACGGTCACAGGCAACCAGCTCTCGCTCAACTTCGTCGGCATGCAGTTGATCGCCTCCGCGGGAAATACGTGGACGAACAACCACTTCATCTCCAATGTCATCGCCGCCCAGGCCCAGGACAGCGCAACGGACAACCTGAACGGCAACTACTGGGACAACCTGCTCGGCCTCGATGTGGACGGCGACCACAAAAGCGATTTGCCGTATGAAATGAATCCGTTTTACCTCGGCCTGACAGACGCGATTCCCGCTTACCAGTTGTTTTTCCAATCGCCGGGCTTCGTCTTTCTGGAAAATCTGTTTACGAGCGGTGCAGGCAGCCCGATCCGGGACGAAACACCGCTGATGCCGACCTCTGCTGTCGTCTCTGCTAATGCCGAAACAGGCAGCAACTGGGGCGCAGGCATCCTTGGCCTTATTCTTTTGGCAGGAAGCTGTACATTCATTTACGTAGGAGTGAAAAAATCATGATGAATTTGAAAAAATGGGTGACCACACTCGGAGCAATCGCAGGCATCAGCCTGCTCATCGTCGGCTGCGGCAAGGAAGAAGCACAGCCTGTCGAGATCGCGGAAGGCGTGGACAAATGCGACATTTGCCACATGCACGTCCCGAACGATCACAACGCAACCGAAATCATTTTGAAAGACGGCAAGGCGCTCAAATTCGACGACATCGGCTGCCTGCACGAATGGACGGAACAGCACGGCACCGATGAAGTCGCGATGCAGTACGTCCGCGACTACTACACAGCGGAGTGGACAAAAGCCGAGCAGGCGACATTCGCCTATGACAAAGAGTTCAAAACGCCGATGAGCTACGGCATCTACTCGTTCAAAGACAAGGCGGAAGCGGAGAAATTCGTCGCGGAGCAAAAGAAAGGCGTCATCATGGACGCGGAAGGCCTGAAAAACCATACGTGGGAGCGCAGCATGAGCAAGCATATGAAAAAGGACGGGCATTCTTCGGAAGGCCCTTCCTCGGGCGGACATCAATCGGGCGACATGGAGAGCACCCCTGCGCACGGCAGCAGCACGACGACAACGACACACCACTAATAGAGGAAGTGGAGAGCCTTGCACATCAATCTGATCGCCAAACGGGAAGTGAAGGTAGGCTTCCGCAATCCGTGGTCCTACTCCTTCATGGCGCTGTTCTCCCTGTTTAGCCTGGGGCTGCTCATCATCCAGTCGCAGTCCTACATGAAAGGCTATACGTACACGACAGGCACCATGCTCAATCTGATCTTGTACCTGCTGCCGCTGATGACTATGCTGCTCTCCTCTTTTTCCCTCACGGCGGAAAAAGAGGAAGGGAGCTGGCAGCTTCTCTCCACCTACGCGATGACGACCTCGTCGTTTCTCGTGGGCAAATACGCGGGACAGGCGCTGGTGCTGATCGCCATCGTCAGCTTCGGCTACGGCGTCTCCGGCGTGGCTGGACTGTTGCTCGGAAAAAGCTTTGCCTTTTCCACCCTGCTGTTTTTGCTCGTCTTTTCCATCTGTCTCATTCTGCTGTTTTTAGGGATCGCCATGGTGATCGGCGCCTTGTGCCGCAACCGCTGGCAAGCTTTGACGATGGGCGTCAGCATCTGGTTCTTTTACATTTTGGCCTGGCCGACGCTGTTGATTTCCGTACTCAGCTTCGTACCTTATACGTGGATCAAGCCTTTGTTGCAGATTGTGACCTTTTTCAACCCGGCTGAATTTGTGCGGATTTACTCTGTGACCAGGCTGGGCGGCGGCGCGATCTTCGGCCCCGAATACTACAAGTGGATTTACTGGATTGACTCTGCGCTCGGCGACGTTTGCTTCGTCGCTCTCTGTCTGCTCTGGATTGGCGCGACCTTGTGGATCGCTACCCGGGCATGGGAAAGGAGGTAACACCGTGCAAAGCTTCGGACTTACCGTCGATCAGGTAAGCAAAACGATCAACGACAAAACGATTGTCCATCCTTTCAGCCTGCGCATCGAGCCTGGCGAAGTCGTCGCTCTGTGCGGCGGAAACGGCGCGGGCAAAAGCACGATCCTGCGCATGCTGGTCGGCATCCTCCGCCCCACTGCTGGCACGATCCAGCTCAACGGCCTGACCTGGGAGGAGCAGCGCGTCGAATACTTGCAGCAGATCGGGTATATGCCTGACCACTTCTCCTTCAGCGCTGGCCTTACCGCGCGAGAAACGCTGGAGTTTTACGCCGCCCTGCGCAACCGCACCACCGAGGACGCCGACAGAATGCTGAAGGCGGTCGGCCTGCACGATGCCCGCAATAAGCGCGTGACGCACTTTTCCAAAGGGATGCAGCAGCGGCTGTTGTTCGCCCAGGCGATTCTGGCGAAGCCCGCGCTCGTCGTCCTGGACGAACCGACGAACGGCCTCGATCCTTACTGGATGGACGCCTTCGTCGACCTGGTGCGCGAGCTGCGGCTGGCGGGACAATCCGTCATCTTCTCGACGCACCAGCTCCAGGTCGCTGACGCGGTGGCGGACCGGGCGATTTTTCTCATGAACGGCCAAATCGTCCGCGACGACACGATTGGCAGCTACCAGAAGCAGTACGGGACCGTCGGCCTGTACGGCGCGTTTGCCGAGCTGGTATCGCGCGCGCATGCGTAGCTTGCCTACACATATAAAGAGCTTGGGGACGGAAGCGACCCCAAGCTCTTTTTCACTATTGATGGATGTATGTGATAACCGCCATTTCCTTGCCGAAGCGATTCCCTTCATGACGGAACGCTATGTGAGCTTTTCCCCCGGTTCAAATCGCTTTTGCTTCCATATAAAAAACAGATAAAAACTTTTTCACGCTGATCCGGCATTTCGTCGTTTTTTCTCCGGCCTCCAGCTCTTGCATCCGCTGGCGAATTTCCTGGAAATCGAACAGGCGCGGGGCAAAATGCTCGAAGGTCGGGTTGGCGTAATCCGTCAAGCCGAGCGAGGACAAATGCGTAAACGCTTGCAGCACCATGCGGCGAATGCGCTGCTCCATCGCTCGCACTTCTTTGGTCAGCGCCTGTTCATCGAGGTTGCCATGCAGCTTGGTCAAAATTTGCGTGTACAGCTCCTTCAACTGCAAATCGCGCAGCTTGTCCACTTCCCGCTCGTTCTGGGCGAGCCAGCCCATGATGACCAAAAGATCGTGCGCTCCCGCTTCGCTGGCGATTCCGAGCTGCAGCAGCAGTTGTCTCGCTTTTTGCGCGAGGCTCTCTTCGTCCGAGGATGGTTTTTTCAGCCCGCTCGCCGGCTGCTCTTTTCCTTTGACATCCAAAATTTGCAGCGACTTGCGGATGGATTGCAGCGAGGCTTCCAGTGTCAAGTAATCGGATACCCTCCTGAGCACAGAAATGACTTCCAGGCGGTTGATCGGCTTTTGAATAAACGTATCAATCCCCTGCAAATAAGCCTCCCCGATCATCTCCTTGTTTTCCACCTGGGAAACCATGATGAATCGGCCCGTGAATCCTTCCGCTTGCAGCTTCTTGATCGTCTGGATGCCGTCTAGCCCTGGCATGAGCAGGTCGATCAGCACGACATCCACTCCGTACAACTGGTCGATGGAGACGCGATTGCCATCGCTGGCCTGGCCCACGATCTCGCCCAGGCCGCTGTCTGCAATAATGCGCTCCAGCATGCGGCGCACCACGGCATCGTCTTCAATCAAAAAGAAACGTATCATCGGCTATACTCCCTCCCCTCTCAGCAATTGATCCGTCGGAATCCGCACTTCAAAATGCGTCCACAGCCCTCTGTCGTGCAAAATTTGCAGTTGTCCCTGCAAGCTCTGCACGATGCCTCTGGCGTGTGTCAGGCCGATGCCGGTGGACGCATTGCCTTTTTCATCATACTTGGTCGTATAGCCCGGTTCAAACACCCATTCCCGTTCCTCTTGCGAAATCCCCGGTCCGCTGTCCAGCACGGAAAAGACGATGTGCCGTCCGTCCAGTTGGACATTCAGTACAATTTTACCCGATTCGTCAATCGCTTCTACTGCATTGGCGACCACATTGTTCAGCACAGACAGCAGCGCGTAGATTTGATTCGTCGACAAGCTGACATAACAGCTCCATGTAAACTGAATTTCTTTGCCCAGCATTTCGGCGTACTTCCGGTTGGCTCTCATCACCAGCTCGCACAGCTCGCTGATCGGAAGCTGGGAAGCAAGCCCTTCCTGGTTAATCAGCTTGGAGATGCCCGCGAGGATGCGCTGCGAATCTTTTTTCACCTCATGCACATTTTCGGCAATCGTCAATGCCGTCGGAGATTCCGCGTGCTGCGAGGTCAAGAGCCGCCTGTACAGCCGATAGCTCTCGCGCGTGATGTCTTCCAGTTGCGTCATCGACTTGCGCAGGTAGAACGCCTCTTCGTACAGCTCTGTATTTATCATCCGCAGCCGCTCCAGCTCCTGCTGCCGCACCTCCCCGACCGCGCGAATTTGCCGGATCGAGACGCTGTTGTACAAGCCGACGGCAAAAAAGCTGCGCAACACGCCGAAGATCAGGAGCATGAAAAAGCTCTGCCACGTAAGCGGCGGAAAGTCGGTAAAATACTCGCGCACGCGCAGCTCGACCAGGTTGGACAAAAAGTCGACGGACGCGCCGATCAGCCCCATCTTCAGCGGAAACTCCAGGTAGTCTCGGGCCCGCAGCACACGGAACAAAATCGCGAAGCTGAAGTAGTAAAACGCGGACGGCAGATGGACAGACACGCTCTCCAGCAACGGGCGGTACTCCATCAACAAATCCAGCCCGACGCGGAAGACGAGAATGAACGTCCCGGTCAAAAAGCCGGTCAAGATCACGGGCACGGACGAAAACCAGAGCAGGCCGAAAAAGAAAGCGGCAATCCCCAGCGAGAAACGAAACGTTCCCCCGAGCGGGTTGACCTTCATCTCTCCGAAAAAGGCGGTTGCCAGCATAATAATCATGAGGACCAACAGGCGCTCGCGCATAGATGCCCCCTTTAGCACGTAAAAAGATCTCCCATTCCTATTTTACAAAGAACTGGAGATCGGAAAAGATGCTTTTGCATCAGGCGTGTTTGTTTTCAAGACGTTTGGATACGATCGACAAAGCGTAGTTGACCACAAAGTACATGACTGCCACCAAGAGGAAAGTCGGAATCACGTAGTTGACGTTGCGGCCATTGATGATTTGCGCATGGTTC
This sequence comes from Brevibacillus sp. NSP2.1, assembly GCF_000470975.2. Taxonomy (NCBI): domain Bacteria; kingdom Bacillati; phylum Bacillota; class Bacilli; order Caryophanales; family Paenibacillaceae; genus Brevibacillus; species Brevibacillus sp. NSP2.1. The sequence continues at coordinate 4,486,444 of NZ_CP048274.1, forward strand.
ATCAGCTCCGGCAGCGCAATCACGACCGCGAGCGAAGTGTCTTTCAGAAGCGAGATAAACTGGCTGACGATGGGCGGAACCATCCGTCTGAGCGCCTGTGGCAGCACAATGTGCCAGAGCGTCTGCACGTAGGTAAGGCCAGAGGAGCGCGCAGCCTCAATCTGCCCTTTTTCCACCGATTTTAAACCACTGCGCACGATTTCCGACAGCATGGCCGCCTCGAAGATGACCAGTGCCAGCACAGCCGCATAAAACTTGTCCAGCTTGATGCCGACTTCCGGCAAGGCAAAGTACGTGAAAAAAATAATCAACAAGAGCGGCAAGTTGCGAATCAGCTCGACGGCGGTAGCCAGCACCTGGGAGACGCCGGGAATTTTCGCGTAGCGAAGCACCCCTACGACGATGGCAATGGCGAAGCTGAACACAATCGATAAAAAGGCAACCTGCAGGGTAATCCAGAAACCTTCTAGCAGGAAGGTCAAATGACTGGGCGCGTATGCTCCGATAAAGTCCATGATGTCCCCTCCCCTTAGCGGCTTCCAGCCAAGCGTCGCTCCAGGTAGCCTACGAGCAAGCTCAACGGAAGTGTCAGAATCAGATAAAAGACTGCGACAAAAATGTAAACGTCAAACGTCACAAACGTATCGGCGGAAATCAGGTCGCCGAAGTACATCAGGTCAAGACCTGCAATGACGCCAAGCACCGAAGAGTTTTTCACCAGGTTGATAAACTGGTTGCCCATCGGCGGGATCACGACTTTGATCGCTTGCGGCAAAATGATGTAGCGCATCGCCTGGTTGTAAGTCAGACCCGAGGAACGGGCTGCTTCCATTTGCCCTTTTGGAATCGCTTGAATCCCGGCGCGAATCGTCTCCGCGATAAACGCTGCCGTATAAACAGTCAGCCCGAGCGTACCAGCGACAAACGGCGCGAGTACAATCCCGAGCGCCGGCAGGCCGACAAAGAACAGGAAGACGACGAGAATCAGCGGGATGTTGCGCACAAACTCGACGTAAGCCGTACCGATCCAGTTGAGCGGGCGAATCGGCGAAATCCGAAAAATGGCGAAAAGCGTCCCTAAAGCCAAGCTCCCGACAAGAGCGAGCAGGCTGGCTTGCACGGTGTTCCAGAAGCCTTCGATAAACATGTCCCAGTGCTCAAACAAGATAGAAAAATCGATCATCTCTGTTGCGATCCCCCTAGTCGTAAGAAAATAAGGGAATGAGCGGCAGAGTGAACCGCTCATCCGTCATGGAGTCGAACCGCTTATTTTTTTGGTTTTTCCCCGATCCATTTTTCATAAATCTTGTCGTACTCGCCGTTTTCCTTCATTTCTTTCAACACGTCGTTCACGGTTTTTACAAACTCGGCGTCGCCTTTGTTGATCGCGATTCCGTATGGCTCTTCGGTGAATGTTTCTTCGGTTACGCGGTAGTTTGGATCTTGCTTCGCCATTCCGTACAGCAGGGCGTTATCGGTAGTCAGCGCGTCACCTTGTCCAGCTTTGAGCGCGGTAAAGGCTTCTGCGTAGTTTTCAAATTCAAGCACTTCTGCATCCGGTGCGCTTTCGCGAATGTTTTTCGCGGAAGTCGAGCCTTTTGCGGTCAGCACTTTCATGCCTTTTTGCAAGTCTTTGATGCTGTTGATCGGGCTGTCCTTTTTCACCAGCAAAGACTGTCCTGCCATGAAGTACACATCGGAGAAGTCTACTTCTTTTTTGCGTTCTTCGGTGATGGTCATCGTCGCGATAATCGCGTCAATCTCCCCGTTTTTCAGCATCGGGATACGCGTTTTGGAGGTAACTTCCTTCAGCTCGATTTTGTTTTCGTCACCGAGCACTTTTTTTGCAATCGCTTTGGCGATGTCGATGTCGAAGCCTTCTACGTTGCCTGTCGACGGATCTTTCAGACCGAACAGGTTCAGGTCGTACTTCACGCCTACGACAAACTTGTCTCTTTCCTTGATTTTTGCCAATGTTCCGGCACCAGCCGCCGCACCATTCGATGCAGAGCCTGCCGCGCCGCCTTCTGTCTTGCCCCCGCCACAGCCTGCGAGTGCGGTTGCGCTCAGCATCAATACAAGACCCATACCTGCAAGTTTTTTCCATACACTTTTCTTCATCTGAATTACCCCTCATCTCTTTTTTATTGTTTTAAGTGAATGTCTAGTGATTCAAAATCCGGCTCAGGAACAGGCGCGCGCGTTCTTCACGCGGATTTTCGAAAAATTCTTGCGGCGTAGCCTCTTCGAGAATCCTGCCCTGGTCCATGAACACGATCCGGTCTGCCACTTCGCGGGCAAAGCCCATTTCGTGGGTGACCACGACCATCGTCATGCCTTCCTTCGCCAGCTTTTTCATGACGTCCAGTACTTCCCCGATCGTCTCGGGATCGAGCGCCGAGGTCGGCTCGTCAAACAGCATGATTTTCGGGCGCATGGCCAGTCCGCGCGCAATCGCTACACGCTGCTGCTGACCGCCGGAGAGCTGGGTCGGAAATTTTTCCGCCTTCTCCGGAATCCCTACTTTTTCCAGGTAGTAGAGCGCGGTTTCTTCCGCTTCCTTCTGCGATACGCCCAGCACCTTGATCGGCGCCAGCGTGATGTTTTCCAACACGGTTTTGTGCGGATACAGATTGAAGTGCTGGAACACCATGCCGATATTGCGGCGCAGCTTGTTGATGTCGGTGTTTTTGTCGTTTACTTTTACCCCGTCTACCAGCAGCTCTCCGCTTGTAACCGTTTCCAATCTGTTGATACAGCGAACCATCGTACTTTTCCCCGATCCAGACGGGCCGATGACGACGACTACTTCTCCCTGGTTGATATGCAGGTCGATGTTTTTCAGGACGTGGAAACTCCCGTAATGTTTGTTGACTTGATGAAAACTAATCAACCAGATCCCCCCTTGCTCTCTGTCATAGTTTGTATGGTAAGGACGAACTACCCGAATCTACAGAAAAATACAAAGTATTTTATTTCTCTTTATAATTTTCTAATAATAAAGGCGTAGGACCCGGCTTTTTGGCCGAGCAGACAAACAAAAAACCAGCCGCTTCCTGCCTGTGTGGCACAGAAGACGACTGGCATCTTTTACAAATGGAAATGGAACGGCTGCTCCTACTGGCGCAGGCGGTTGACCCAGAAGCCGCCCTTCAAGTTTTTCGGCTCAAAAGAAATGACAAACGCTTTTGGCGCGATCTCATGAATGAGCTGCCACAGCTTTTTTTCGTTGCTGCGCTTGGTCAGCACCTGCATCATGAGGCGGTGCCCGTCCCGGCCTTCTGCCACCCAGGAGGTGACGCCGAAGCCGTGCTCGCGCAGCCGCACAGGAACATCCAGGTCGACGGAATCGACCACTACCTGCAAGGTGACATAGCCCAGGGCCAAATACTCCTCGATTTTGCTGCCGATGTACACACCCATTCCCCAGCCGATACAGTACGCGGCGAGGTTGATCGGATTGTCCAGGTTGTCGAGTACAATCGCGAGTCCTTTCAAATAGACGAATACTTCCACCATCGCCAACAGCGAAGCGAGCACACGATACCCTTTAATCACCATCAGCAGTCGCAACGTGAAAAACGACACGTACAAAATATTGATCCCGATGATGATCCACACAAACTCGAAGCCCATGCTCCCCTACCCCCACCCGAATCTACTCGGGCCAATATGTTATGTACTCACAATTACTACAATATAATCGATCTTCCAGGCAAAATCCAGACGGAAAAAGGCGCAAAAATCTTCCACCGCAAGCCGTGCTTGCTCGGTCGGAAAGGGCGGCACGAGCAGGCTAGGCGACGTGCGGAACTGCACAAAATCCCCAGCCGAAGCTGCCGACTGGATACTTGAGCCAGCCTGCAACGGCAGCGTGAATCCTGAATCCGCTCGTGCGGTCGGTTTTTCCCCGCGAGAGGCTGATTAGGCGCGGCTGTGCTCGTACAATTTACCCGCCAGCGCTTCTATCCACTCTTTTTTCGCGAGCAGGTCGAGCATCCGCCCAGGCAGCGCCGCTTCCAGCGATTCCACGACGTACCCGGAGCCTTTGATTTCCGCCTGTTTTTGTATATCGCTCGCGCAGTTCCATGTGCACCGCCCCTTTATTTTTCGGAATAGTCTGTCGTTTTTCGTTCCAGAATAGGCTCGTGCCTACCCTCGCTCACACAAAGCATCTGGCAATCACGTTTTTGCCGACGTGCTGCTCGCCCAATTCATCTGACGCCACTTTTTCATCGCTTTGCGTAAATGTGATGATCTGTGGCAGCACCAGCTTGTACCGATTCTCCATCCCGGTTTCGAGAACGTATTGCCCTTCGTTATCCCATAAAAGAACACCTGCCAAAATTCTGGTCTCCACACAGATCCTCCCCCATCGCGATCCATATTTGAACAGCGTTGCGCTTATGTATGATCGGTTCTGTCTGATGGTGCTCAAAAGACGGGTACGCTGACCCGCCTTTTTTCGCTGCAAACTCTGCTGTTTTATTGCTCTTTTTTCAATCGTGCATCCAGAACGAAGTTGCCGAATGGCAAGAGCGACGCGATAAACGCCCCAATCACCTTGAGAACAGACCATCTGTCTTTAAATGTAACATGCGCCAGTGCCAAAATATAGAGGACAAAAAACAGCCCATGCAGCGAGCCGGCGATTTTTACAGCGGCCGGAAAGTCGAGATAGTACTTTAGCGGCATGGCAATCAAGAGCAATACCAAATACGAGATTCCTTCGATAATGCCGATGACGCGAAAACGTCCGAGTGCGGTATTCATCATGAGCGGATACCATCCTTGCCTGTAATTATCATCATTATAAATGAAAAACTATCAAAATGATGGGAATTGCCCAATGTTCATAATAAATTCAAAACTGGCGGCCCCACGCTTCTTCGCGGATGCGCTCCAACCAGCGCACTTCTGCCTGCAGATGCTCGATCGCCCCGAGCAAAATCGTCCTCGCTCCCCAATCCAGCCGCGCTCGCTGCTGCTCGAGAATCGATTCGAGCAAGGCAGCCTGCCGCTGTACCTCCTCGATGTTTGTAGCAAGCGCCTCTCCCATTTTCGCCGGATCGCCGTGGGAAGCAAAAGTCAGAGCTGCGTAGATCGGGTTTGTCAACTGCATCGGCTTGCGCATTTCCTGCAAAAGCAGCTCCTGGAACTCTGCCTCCCCTTTTTTGGTGATCCGGTACATTGTCTTATCCGGGCGGTTCGACTCGCGAATGACTTGCGTAACCTCGATCATCCCACCCTTTTCCAACTGATTGATCGCATAGTAGAGGGAGCCTTTGGCGTACTTGACGTAGCAGTCGATTCCTCGCGTCTTCACTTGCTGCTGGATTTCATACGGGTGTCGCTCCCCTTCCATCAGCAGCCCTAAAATAAGCAATTTCAGACTCATGGCCCTCTCCTCTTACCCGCGTTCCGGGTTTGCTTGCGGTGCGTTTTTGGCCCTGCCGAGCGCACTCTCGTTCCCCATCAGCGCAATACAGATGACGGCGAGAATGGCAGGAACGAGCGCCCACATGAACGTCTGAGCAATCGAGGAAGCGAGAATGTCCGTGATCGTCTCCAGCACAGGAGCCGGGATAGCCGCCCGCGCTTCCGGCGTCAAGATCGCGCGCGGGTCCGTGATCGCCCCGACAGCTCCTTGCCCCGAAAAAGTCGAAGCCATGCCGTTTTCAAACTGGTTGCGCTGCAAGATGCCAAATACGGTAATGCCCAGCGTCATGCCGAGCGAGCGGGAAAAAGAGTTGGTCGAGCTGGCCGAGCCTCTCTGCCGCATGTCGAAGCCGTGAATCGCCGACATCCCCAATACGGAAAAAGAAAAGCCGACGCCAAAGCCAGTCAAAATCATGTACACCGTGACCGTCGAACGAGCCATGTCGGGCGACAATGTACTCAGCAGGAAAATCCCCGGTACGAAAAAGACAGCGGACAACAGCATGATGTTGCGGAAGCTCGTCTTCGTCGTGAGAAACCCGCCCAGTTGGCTGCCGCAGACAGAGGCGAGCATCATCGGCGTCAAAAGCAGGCCGGAGTTGGTCGCAGACCCGCCGTACACCCCTTGGATAAAGATCGGCAAAAAGACGGTCGTAATGATAAAAGCCGCGCCGTACAGCAGCGCGACCGCGTTCGTCGTCGCAAACAGCCGCTGCTTGAACATCGCAAACGAAATAATCGGTTCGGACGCTTTCGTTTCCACGAACAAAAAGATGATGAACAAAAGCAAAAAGGCTGCGAGCAGCCCGATGATCTGCACGGAATCCCAGGCGTACTGGTTGCCGCCAAGCTCCAGGGCAAACATCAGACTGACAATCGCTCCGACAAGCGTAATCGCTCCCCACCAGTCGATGCTTTGCTTGCGGTGCTCCAGCGACTCTCTGTAGTACACGCTGATAAACCAGAGCGACAAAGCCCCGATCGGCACGTTGATGTAAAAAATCCAGTGCCAACTGACATACTCCGTAATGTACGCGCCAAGCAGCGGCCCGAACACGCTGGACGTACCGAAAACCGCCCCGAACAGCCCAGTCATTTTCCCGCGTTTTTCCGGCGGAAACACATCAAAAATGATCGTGAAGGCAATCGGCATCAACGCGCCGCCGCCAATCCCCTGAATCGCGCGATAAATGCTCAGCTCGACAATACTGCTCGCCGTCCCGCACAAAATGGAGCCCACTAAAAAAACGATCAGGCCGAAAATATAAAACCGCTTGCGCCCGTACATGTCGGACAGCTTGCCGAAAATCGGCATCCCGGCCATCGTCGCGACCATGTACGCGGACGTCACCCAGACGAATTTGTCCATGCCGCCCATCTCGCCCACAATCGTCCCCATCGCTGTCGCCACAATCGTGTTGTCCATGGACGCGATCAACAGCCCCAGCATGAGCGCTGCGACGACAAAATTTACGTTGCTTTCCTTGGCAATCATTGCCGTTTTCCTCCTAACAGTCAAATCAAACTAATATAGTCTATTATATTCAAATTTGACCATATGTCTGCAAAATATAGGGCAGGAACCGTTTGCTACTGCTGCGAAAAAACACCTTCTCTTCAGAAAAGAGAAGGTGCCTGTACATCTAAAGCTCAGTTTGTTTTCAACACGTCGTGATCGACATAACGCTCGCCGTTCAGCTCGCTGATGACGTTAATCGCGACTTTCGCCCCGTCGCCAGCGGTAATGATCGTATGTACGCTCACGCCTGCGCACGTGCCTGCCGCCCAAATGCCTTCGATGTTCGTTTTTCCTTGTGCGTCAACGTCTACGATCGACTTGATGCGCGGCTCCGTGCCATCTTTTGTCTTGACGCCAATCTCTTCGGCAAGCGCCACTACCGCGCCTGTCGCCAAAATGACATGCTTCGCTTCGAACGAGCCTTTTTCCGCTGTCTCCACGACCAGTCCTTGCTCGGTTTTCCTCACGTTAGTTACCTGGTCTTCCACCAGCTCGGCCCCGAATTTGGCAGCCTGCTTTTTCCCTGTCTCGATCAGGTCAGGGCCCGAGATTTCCATGATGCCATAGTGGTTTTCCATCCACGCGCGTTTGGTCATGCTCTTGTCGTTGTCAATCAACAACGTCTTTTTCCCCGCCTTCGCGGCAAACAATGCTGCGCTTCCACCCGCTGGGCCTGCTCCAACAATCACGATATCAAACAAAGAAATCTCCCCTTTCCAAAATACGTTACACAACATAATTATATACTTTGTTTTGAAAAAGAAAAGGGTTGGCGGCAGTAAAAACATTCGCGAACTTTGCGGCAGGTAAAAATAGAAAGGACGCGTGTGCCTTTTTTTAAGAAAACGATAGCCTTTGTCACTGGTAGCGTCTTAATCGCTGGGATTGGCTCAGTCACAATGCAATCCAATACCGCCGCACCACATTGCCGTCCGCTTCCGTGAACTCGGATTCCAACACCCCGCCGTTGCCGCGAATTGTTTTTTCCGAGCCGGTATTGTCCCGATCGCACACAACCAGTACCCGCTCCAGGCCAAGCTCTCTCGTCTTGTCCAGCGCGAGCGCGAGAATCGCCGTCGCGTAGCCTTTTCGTCTTTCGCTCGGCCGGATGCCGTAGCCGATATGGCCGCCTGCGTTGTACAAATGCTCGTTCAGGCGATGGCGAATGTTGACTACCCCCAAGATTTTGTCCTCGCCGTTCACCAGCCAGTAGGTTGAGTGCGGAACCCAGCCGGCCGGAATACTTTCTTCGCTTCCCTCGCTGGCAAGAAACGCCAGGTAAGCGCCAAAATCGTGCGGCTCGCGCCCGGCCACCCAAGGGACAAACGGTTCCCCGCTTTGCTTCCATTCTTCGTAATAAGCCAAATACTCCTGCTGTCGCCGGGCGGAAGGCTTGACCAAAGCGAGCTGCTCTGCCATACTCCCACTGCCTTTCGAATGTGCTGTCAATAATTTCCGTCTATCTTAGCACGCTAAACATGACGGAGCAAGAAAAAGGCGCGAGACAAGCAACCGATCGCTTGACTCACGCCTTTTGGCTTTTTCCCTATAATGCTGCTTAGTATTTGTTGAACATCATGATCCAGATGGAACCTGCGATGATCGTAAACACGATCACGAGACCGAGGATCAATGTCTGTACATTGTAGCGCGGTTTTTCTCCCTCGCGAATGTGCATAAAGAAGAACAGTTGAACAACGAATTGCAAGATGGCCATCACCAAGATCGTGATTACGAGAGCCGTTTTTTCGAGCATCTGGTTCATGACCAGCACCAGCGGGATAATGGTCAGCACAATCGAGAGGACGAAGCCGATGACGTACGACTTCAGCGACCCGTGATCGTGATTGCCATGATTTTGATGTTGTGTCATCTTACATCACCCCCATCAGATAGACGACTGTGAAGAGGAAGATCCACACAACGTCCAGGAAGTGCCAGTACAAGCTCAGGTTGGTGATTTTGCGGCGAGTCACCGCATTGATACCGCGGCGCTTCAACTGCATCATCAGCGCGACCATCCAGAACAGACCGATGGTTACGTGCAACCCGTGCGTTCCAACCAGGGTGAAGAAGGCGGACCAGTAACCGCTAGTCGCGATGGTTGCTCCTTCATGCGCCAAGTGCGTAAACTCGTTGATCTCCAGCACGACGAAGGCCAGACCCAGGACGGCTGTAACCGCCAGCCATCCGATCAGTTCTTTTACTTTTCCTTTGTTCATCGCCAGCACAGCAAGTCCGCTCGTAAAGCTGCTGGTCAACAGGATAAAAGTTGAAGCGATGATCCCAGGCATTTCAAACAGTTCTTTTCCAGTCGGTCCGCCTGCAAAGCTATGCATCATTACTGCATAGGTGGCAAACAGCGTACCGAACAAAATGCAGTCCGTAACAACGAAAATCCAGAAGCCAAGAACCTTTAGTTGCTCATGCTCTTCATGATGGTCGTGGCCATGACTATGGTCGTGATGATTAGCCATCATTACAACACCCTCCCCAGTGAAGCCTCCGTGCGACGCACTTCATCCACCGGTACGTAATAATCCGTATCATATTGGAAGGAGCGTACCCACATGCACACGGCAACTCCGATGAATCCAACTACGGCCATCCATACCCATCCAAAGGTGAATCCAAATCCGATCAAGAACCAGAAGGTCGACATGATAATCGGAATACCAGAGTTCTTCGGCATATGAATCGGTTCCAAATGCGCCGGCTCTTGTTTATACGTGCCATTTGCTTTTGCTTGTTTTGTTGCCCACCAGTCATCCGCTTCTTTCACATGCGGAACGACAGCGAAGTTGTAGAACGGCGCTGGAGATGGAATCGACCACTCCAGGGTACGTGCATCCCATGGATCCCCTGTCGTATCCCGTTCTCCGTGCTTGATGCTGTAAGCGATTTGCCATACTTGGAAAATGAAGCCGATCCCCATCATGAACGCACCGACAGTCGATACGAGGTTGAGGTCTTCCCAACCGCGATCCCAGCCGTATGTGTAGTAACGGCGAGTCATACCCATAAAGCCAAGCGCGTATTGCGGCATGAAGCAAATATAGAAACCGATGTTCCAGAACCAGAAGCCCCAACGTCCCAGCTTCTCATCCAGCTTGAAGCCGAACAGTTTTGGCCACCAGTAGTAAATACCTGCCAGGTAACCGAACACAACCCCACCGATCAACACTTGGTGGAAGTGGGCGATCAGGAAGTAGCTGTTGTGGTACTGGTAGTCTGCCGGAGCTACCGCCAGCATGACACCTGTCGCTCCCCCTACGAGGAAGCAAGGAATGAACGCAATGGTCCACAGCATCGGTTGTTTAAAGGATATCCGACCACGGAACATCGTAAACAGCCAGTTAAACACCTTCACACCGGTCGGAATCGCAATGACCATCGTCGAGATCGCAAAGAAGGCGATAACGCTGGCGCTTGTACCCATTGTGAAGAAGTGGTGAGCCCATGTGAAGAAGGACGCGATCGCAATTGCCATCAAAGCCCACACCATGGATTTGTAACCGAAAATGCGTTTGCGCGAGAATGTCGCCACAACTTCAGAGAAAATACCGAACGCTGGTACAACTACGATGTACACCTCAGGGTGACCCCACATCCAGATGAGGTTCAGGTACATCATCGGGTTACCGCCGCCATCCATCGTGAAGAAGTGCGCACCTGCAAAGCGGTCAAGGAACAAAAGTGCGATGGTGACAGTCAAGATCGGGAAAGCAAAAATAATCATGATGCTGGACGACAGAACAGACCAGCTAAACAGCGGCATTTTGGTAAGCGTCATACCTGGTGCACGCATTTTGAGAATCGTTACGATAAAGTTGATACCTGTTGCCAAACTACCGATACCGGAGATTTGAATCCCCCAGATCCAGAAGTTTTGTCCTGGTCCTGGACTGAAATCATTTTGCGACAATGGCGGATAAGACAGCCAACCTGCGTCCGGGGACCCCCCGATAACGAAAGACAGGTTGAACAGCATCGCCCCAAGGAAAAACAGCCAGAAGCTGAGTGCGTTCAAAAACGGATACGCAACGTCGCGCGCCCCGATTTGCAGCGGAACGACCATGTTGAACAAACCGAACATCATCGGCATCGCCATGAACAAAATCATGATCGTACCGTGAGTGGTAAAGATCGCGTTATAGTGATCGGCATGCAAAAATTCCAGATTCGGGAATGCCAACTGCAGACGCATCAGCAGGGCGTCAACCCCACCGCGGAACAGCATGAGAAGCGATGAAATCAGGTACATGATCCCGATACGTTTATGGTCAACGGTAGTCAGCCATTCACGCCAGAGCCAACCCCATTTTTTATATTTGGTCAGGACAAACACGATCGCGAGCATTGTCAGCACAATCGATACGTCCGCACCGTAAATCAGTGGGTCACCAGTTACGAAGAACGTGGATGCAAATTCTTTAATGTCCTCCCACACGTGGTATTCCTCCTCCCTTTCGCCTAATGTTTCATACTGGAATGATCCATTCCATGCATGTTGCTCATATCAGTCGACTGTTGCGTCTCTTGCGAAGTTTCTTTTGACTTGTCACCTGTCGGAGCAGGCTGTTTTTTCATCACATGGTCCATATCGTGACCATGGCTGTATCGTTGCACAATCTCTTCAAACAAGCCTTCCGGGAATGCAGAGTACAGCTTTTTCTCGGACAATCCTTGTTTTTTCAGCTCGTTGTAATCTTCTTTCGTCATTGCTGGGCTCGTGCCTTTTACTTCTTTGACCCACTGGTCGAACTCTTCTTTCGGCTTCGCTACAACTTTGAACTGCATGTGAGCGAATTTTTCACCGGAGAAGTTGGAGCTGAATCCGGCGTATTCGCCCGGCTCGTCAGCTTGCAAGTACAGCTCGGTCGCCATCCCTGCCATCGCGTAAACCTGGCCGCCAAGCGATGGTACCCAGAAAGAGTTCATTGGCGCTTCCGCAGAAATCTGGAAGTGAACCGGTACGCCAACCGGAATCTCCAGGTGGTTGACCGTCGCAATGTTTTGCTCAGGGTAAGTAAACATCCATTTCCAATCCAACGCGGTCACTTGTACCGTCATTGGAGCTACTTCTTTATTCGGAGACTCTTTCAACACATACGTATCGCGAACGGTAAAGTATCCCAGGATCGCAATGATGACCACCGGAATCCCCCACCAGATTGCTTCGAGGGCCGTGTTGTGTGCCCACTCTGGCTTGTAAGGTGCCTTGTTGTCCGGTTTGTCCCGATATCGATAGACGATAAAAGCGGTAAGCGCAAGAACCGGAACGATGATGACAGCGCACAATATAGTGGAAATAATAATGAGATTGTACTGCGTCTCTGCTACAGGCCCCTTAGGATTCAAGACAAGATACTCACTACCACAGCCTGAAAGCAGGACGGTGGTCAACGCTGCCAAGATCCAAAAGTGGATTTGCCTCAGCATTTTTCCTCCAATCATTCTCCTAATCCCTCCTCTTTCACAAAACAACAAGCATCTAAACTGATGGTGCATCCGCTATTCGCGTTCGCCTCCCCTCTGAGTCTTTCACGCAGAGGATGGAATCCATCTTCGAACAGGACTCAGCAGAGATTTTTTTAACGAAAGTGAACATACCAGATAACCGCATATACATACTAGCAGAGACGCTCAACTTTTGTACTTGTTTTTTCGGACGTTCAATAATTCGTAGCTTTTCTGTGACAAAGTGTTCACGAAGCAGTCACGAGTTGCTCAAATTCTTGTTAGGAATCCCCTCGGATGCACAACCACACCCAAACATGGATATAATATCCAGTTTGATCACCTCCGTTTTGTGCTTTCAATTTAAATAAAAAAAGCCTTCCTCTTGGACAGCTCCAAAAAGAAGGCTACGCCGCGCATTTGCGTAAGCGGTGTTCGGTTTTTCCGCTATTGTTTCCGTTATTTTTCAGCTACAGGCAACAAAAAACCTCTCATTATATAAGGAAGAAATGAGAGGTTTCCTTTATGGATTTGGCATCGTTTTGTTACACTTCTTGTTTGCGCAGATTCATCAAGCGGAAAACCGTGCTCATGATGAAAATGTTCATGCCTGCGATCAAAAATCCGATGGATACCATCAACGGGAAGTTCTCCGCTCTGAAATCGCTTGCAGTAAACGCCATCAACAATCCGCCGATTGCAATTGCTGTCCAAGCGATCCATCTCAGCAAGTCAGCAGCTTTTTTATCTGTATTCATGGTTCAAAACCCCTGTCGTTTTGGAATTTTACCTTGCGTCGTTTTCTTTGTTGAATTTATTGTAACACAAAATTCACTTTTTGTTCATGTTTTGTTCAAATTTTTATTGAAAATTTGTCAAAACTTTTTCCACAAACCTATTGAACTAGCGATTGTTACATTTTTTCTTTGTGTCTTAATTGTGAAGCGGCGCTTTTTGTTGATCGGTAGAAGATTTTTGCTTGTCCCGATAAAAAAAGCCTGCAGCTTCGCTGTTCGCAAACAGGCTGCAGGCTTTCGTATTCGCTTGGTGCTACCGGATTCTGTTATTGCTCATTGATGCTGCCGGATTTTGTTGCCGCCCTCCGTTTTGCCAACGTCAGGCCGTTCTGTCCAAAGTCGCTGCCGCCTCGGCCCGATGCCGTTTTCCCCAGCTACGCCCGCCGAAGGAAAACAGCGTGAGCACAAACAGGACGCGAAACAACTGGAAGGCCGTCACGAGCAGCGGATCTGCCCCGATCGACATGGCGGTCAAGCTCATTTCGGCAATTCCGCCAGGCGCCGTCGCCAAAATGCTCGTCGCCACTTCCATGTTGGCGAAATAGGCCAGGCCCACAGCCATCGCCGTCACCATGCCGAACAGCAGCAGCGAATGTATGGCGCCGAGCAGGAAAAAACGCTTTTGTTTTCGGATGTCTTCTTTGCGAAAACCAAGCCCGATGCTTACTCCGATCCACACTTGCGCGGCTTTGACCAGCCCTCCTGCCAGCGCCGGATTCTCGCCCGTCCACGGTGTATTCAGGGAGACGAGTGCGGCAATCAGCAACGGGCCAAGCAAATACGGCGCAGGAATGGAGCAGCGGGTAGCCACCAGCGCACCGATCAGACTGGCTGTGACAAGCAAAATGGTCGGGAGCCACTCCAGCACGTGACCGCCTGTCGACAGCACCACAGACGAGGCGTGCCCGTCAAACAGCCAGGAGATTAAAAATGGCGTGCACAAAACGATCGTCACCGCACGAATCGAGTGAAAAATCGAGATCACCTGTTGATTGCCGCCGACAGACTGGCCGATCGTCACCATTTCCGACAGACCGCCGGGAATATTGCTGAAGATCGCCGTAACCCGATCGACCTTGCCCATTTTGTAAAAAATCCACGCGTTGAGCAGGCTGATTAGCACTGTGAGCAGCGTGGCGATCAGCATCAAACCGATATGATCTGTCATGGTCTGCCAAATATCCGGCGTCATGCGCAGGCCAAGCGATATGCCGATCACAATCAGTCCCGCCTGACGGAACCAGCCCGGAATCCACAGCTTTTGCACCCCGAGCATGGTCGCCGCGACAGTCGCCAGCAAGGAACCGATCAACCACGGCAGCGGGCTGTGAAGCACCTCGGCAAACAGCCAGCCTCCCACTGAACCGAGCAGCAGCGTGAGCAATATGCGAAGCAAAAGCATGCTGATCCCTCTTTTCTTGTCTGACGTTGCTTTTGTTGCTCTCTTGCTGTACCTCCAGTGTACGCCAGAAAAAGCCATCTGAAAAATAGCCATTCGTTATCGCGGGCGATTCCTTGCGCGAATGGCAGAAAAAGAAAAACGCTGCCTTCGAGAAGTCATCCTGTTCTCGAAGCAGCGGTCCGCGGCTGGTCGCCCGCTCTGTTGGCGTTTAATACGAATGCGGAAAATCCATGCGCTGCATGAAGTTCACGAAGGCTCTCACATTTTGCAGCTCCAGGGAAGCCTTGTGGTAAAACATCCAGGTGCTGCGCTTGACGGGCTTGTTCGCGGCGTCCTTAATTTCGATCAGGTACAAGTTTTGTTTGCCGTTTGCGACCAGGCGGGGGAGAATGGCGTAGCCGAGTCCGTTTGCGACCATTTCGCCGCACGTATCCGCCTTGTCCACTTCCATTCCGATCCGGGGCGGCGAAGAGTAGTTTTCGGCCCACCAACTGTCCACCAGCGCCTGCAATAGCGGGTCTGTCTTGTAGTCAATGCGCGGCAGGCTCGGCAGGTCGGCTACATCGACGGGGTCTTTGGAGACGATGCACACGCTCTCCTCAAACAACAGCAGCTTCCCATCCGGCCAATTGTAATTGCCGCGAACAAAACCGACGTGCACATCCTGGTTGTACACAGACTGGTACACGTCTTTGCTCCAGCCCGTCACGACCTTGAACTCTACCAGCGGATACTCCTGCTTGAACAGCTTCAACAGACCTGGCAGCTTGTAGTGGGCAAAATAGTTGGAGACGCCCAGCCGCAGCGTGCCGCTCACCTGCTCGCCCATATTGGCGACGTGCTCCTTGATTTTGCGCAGACGCAAAAGCATTTCATCCGCGCAACTCGCCAAATACTCCCCTTCTGGCGTAAAGTGGACGCCTCGCCTGCCGCGCTGGACAATTTGCACGCCAAACTCTTTTTCGATCTGCCGCAGCCGTTTGGTCAGGGCAGGCTGGGACAAGTACAGACTTTTTGCCGTCCGGGTGATGTTTTGTTCCCGATAAAGCGTCTGGAGAATCGACCAGTCCCGATATTCCATGGCTACAGTGTCTCCGCGTGGTCTTGTGCGACGCGGTCCTCCCCTGATTTTTCACGCTTGCGCTTCAGGTACGTGCCAACAGCAATGACCACCAGTGCCAAAGCGACCGGCAAAATGATGTGCAGCGCTGGCAACACCCCTTCCAGAAACGCTCCGACTACTTTGTCGCCGACGATCATCTCGCCTGCGGTGTAACCGAGCAAAGCCGCCCCCAACAGCACGATGACCGGAAAACGGTTCATCAAAAGCATCAGCAACTGGCTGCCCCAAATAATCAGCGGGATGCTGACGGCAAGTCCGATGACGACGAGCAGCATGTTTCCGTTCGCAGCCCCCGCCACAGCAATAACGTTGTCCAGACTCATGATGAGGTCGGCAAAAATAATCGTTTTCAGCGCCTCCAACATGTTCGAGCCGCCGCCAATATGGGTCTCCTCTTCCTCGCCCTTCAGCAGCTTGACGGCAATCCAGATGAGCAAAAGTCCCCCGACCACCTGAACAAACGGGATCTGGAGCAGCCAAATAGCAATAAAGGTCAGGATGACCCGCAGTCCGATCGCTCCGAAGCCGCCCCAGAAGACTGCTTTCTTTTGCAACTCTGGACGCAAGTTGCGACAAGCCAGCGCGATCACGACGGCGTTGTCCCCACTCAAGACCAGATTGACGATGATGATCTGTAGTAAGCTAAGTAAGAATTCTGTCATGATGGCCCCCTCCAAAGATGATGATAGTGACAATAATAGACCTTTTCATTTTCGCGTGCAGTATTTTTTTCGGATTTGCCTGCACTTTTTTGCCGTAAGCGTTATCAAAAATAGAAAAGGTCTGCCACTCTGACAGACTTTTCTTCTCTTTGCATTTTGGACGTGCCGGGCGAGGCTGGTGCGAGTAGCCCGCTCAGCTTTGCCCCTTGTATCCGTACACGGAGTAATCCGCCTTCACTTTGCGAATCGCGTGCCAGACGGGCAGCCCTCGCGCAACCCAGCGCAGCGCGGACATGATGTTTTGCTCGTTTTCAAACTGCTCGACGATGACTACCGTCTTTTCATTTATATACGATTGCAGTTCCTCCCAGCCCATGGACGAATAACGATCATTGCCGTACGTGCGAAGCGCCAAAAAGTCTTCGCGCTTCGGCTCCTGCAACTGCAAAAGCTGCCGGATCGCCCTCGCGCACTCGGGATGGACGGCTGGGCTGGACGCGCCAGTAACACGCTCATTCATTCGCGCATGCCTCATTTCTGCTTATAGCTGTCCTCCTAGCATAAGCAATCCCGCCGTTTCCTACAACCCAATCTGCCTGTTCGCAAACGAAAAGCTCCGTGCAGCCTTCGTTTCCCTTCCGCCAAAAAGCCAGTCCCCGGCCGGCTTTCTTTTTTCACGCTATACCCATTCCGAAACAAGCTTCGCCATGAGCGCGGCGGACAAGACGACGGGCTCCCCGTTGCTTGCTTACTCTGCCGCTTCCCCGCCAAAGTCCGGAAAACTTTCATGCAGCCGTAGCGGCGGGACGATCTGTGCTTCGTCATCGTTTGCTTCAACGAGATCGTTGTTCCTCCCTGATTGGTATGTACAGCGCCTCGGGCGGCACTTCCTGGATGACTCTTCTCGTCTTGATGCCGATTGCCGAGCTGCCGATCCGGTGCATCTCATCCAGCAGCCGGCAGAGCAGCATTGGCTCGTGGCGAAACGCGTAGCCTGTCGTGATAATCAGCTCGTTCGGGCGGAGAAACCCTGTCAGATCAGGCATTTCGACGGAGTTTATGTAGTAGATTTCTTTGGAAATTCCTTCGCGTCCGGCCATGATTTCCGCTCCGCGAAAAACGGGTAGCTGCAGCAGCCGCTAAACGGTAAAGGGAGTGTTTTCCATGGATTCACCTCATCGCGCTGGCTATTGGCTACATGCTATCACAAAACAGGGGACAGAAAAACGGCAACGAAAAAGGCCGTCATCACTTTGCCAGGATAACGACCTCTTGTGCTTTTGCTGATTCAGTTTTTCCGCTTTGGTCTTCGTCGTCCGCTGCCTCATGTCGGCAAAGGCGAAGATGCTTCTGTTCAGCTCCGGGTTGCGCTTGCCTTCCCGCGCCAGCTTTTCCCGCTGCTTGCGTGCGTTGCTTTTTGCCATGCTCGCTCACTCCTTTTTCCCCGGCACGCCTGCAGGCTATAGCACTGCAGTTGCCGTCCTTGCTGCTATCATAGTACGCTTGCCAGTCCGATGCAACAAAAATAGGGGCTTATCTACGCACACTTGTCCACACCATTGCCATGCTGCTGCATACAGTGAAAGGGACAGGAGGTGTTGATCTCTATGAAAAAAACGGCGACACGCGTGGAAAATCAAGTGTACTCCAGCCGGGTTCTGCGTTCGGAATTCGATCGAAACTGGCGTACTGTCGTATCGAGAAGCGGATACGTCATTTATATCGCAACCGTGAACCGGGCGAAAATCAACGTGCTTTTGGCAGATGGCGCAAGAAAATTGCTCATCTTCGGCAAAGGCGGAAGAGTCCTGGTTGGCGGCGGGGGCACGAGTCATTACAGCAAACCGCATATCGCTCGCGATCTGTAACTATCCCCAGCCAAAAAACAACCCCTGCTCGATTCAAACGAGCAAGGGTTGTTTCGTTTCGTAGAGGCACAGCTCCTGTTTATTTGTACGTAAACTTGTTGATTAGCCCTTTCAGTTCCTCGGACAACGAGGACAGCGCCTGGGCCGACGAAGAGATTTCCTGCATGGAGGCGAGCTGCTCCTCGGACGAAGCCGCTACTTCCTCGGCGGTTTCCGCATTGCCTCTGCGATCACAGCCAGCTCGTTTGCCGCTGCCGTCACTTCCTGGACAGCAGCCGCGATCTGCTCGGCGATGCCCGACACTTCGTGGATGAGCGGGTTCGTTTGGCGCGTGCTCACGACGATTTCTGCAAACTTTTGGATCGTCTCCTCGGAGATCGCCAAGCCTTCTGCCACATCCTGTCTGACCTTTTCCATATTGTCCACGGATTGTCGCGTTTCTTTCTGAATTTCTGCGATCAGCTCGGAGATTTGCTTCGCCGACTCCTGGGATTGCTCGGCCAGCAGGCGTACTTCGGTAGCGACGACAGCGAAGCCTTTTCCGTGCTCGCCAGCGCGTGCGGCCTCGATAGCGGCATTGAGCGCCAGCAAATTCGTCTGCTGGGAAATCCCGCTGATGACTTCGGAGATCGAGCCGATTTCCTTGGACCGATCGTACAGCGATTTAATCATCTGGTCGGACTTTTCTACCGAATCGTGAATCGAGTTCATTTGCCCCATAACCTGCTGCACCGCGTTGCCGCCTTCCTCCGCCTGCTCTGTCGTTTTCTCGGCGATATCGGAGAGCGCCTGGACGCTTTGCGTGATCTGGCCGACTCCCTCCGCTACCTCATGGAGCGAATGGACATTGCGGTCAATTACGGCGGTTTGCTTCTCGGCGCTCCCCGCCACTTCCTGAACGGCTGTCGTCACCATCTCTGTTGCAATGCTCGTCTGCTGGGCGCTCGCAGTCAACTGCTCGGAGGAAGCCGCCACCAGCTCGGCTCTCGCCTCCACATCGGAAATGAGCGCGCGCAACTGCTCCTGCATCACGTTGAACGCACGGCCAAGCTCGCCGATCTCATCGCTTGTCCGCACTTCGATCGCCTCCGTCAAAACACCCTGGCTGACCCGCACCGCATGCTCCTTGATCTGTCTGATGCTGGCAATAATCGACCGCAAATTCGCGAAGACGATCAGCCCGCCCACGAGCAAGCAAACAGCGATGGTCCAAAGGGTGTGGGAAAAGATCGGACTGGCGGCATCATCCACCTCCTTGCGATACATCGAGCCAGCGACTTTCCAGCCCGTGATCTCGTTTGTCAGGTAGTACATCTCTTTTGGCTGGTTGTCCAGCGTGTAAGAGAATTGGCCGGTTTGTTGCTGATACAAGTTTTCGTAAAAACTCTCCTGCGCTTCTTCTCCTGCTTTCTCTTCCGGATGCACCACGAACTTTTTCGCCCCGTCGAGCACCATCACATAGCCTTCGGCGCCGATTTTTACGCTGCTGGCGACCTGTTTGATCTGCTCGATGCCAAGCGTGATCCCGACGACTCCCGAGCCGTCATCCGTCGCTTTCGCGATCGTCACGATGACTTCGCCCGTGACCGCCGAAATGTACGGTTCGGTAATAATGGCCTTTCCTTTGCTGGCCATCGCGTTTTTGTACCAGTCTCGCGTCCGCGGGTCAAAGCCTGCTTTCACCTCTTGCCTGGGCGAGCGGTAGTACTGACCGCCTTCCGTTCCCAGACTGACGCTGGCCGTTTCCGGGTTCATCCCCATGTAAATATCGAGGTACTTCATCACTTCCGGGCTGTCGGTGCCCGTGTACATGCTTTTGCCGATGATTTTTGCCAAATAGTCAGCATCCTTGATTTTCGGCTCGAAGGTACTGTTGATAATGGAGTTGACGAGCGTGACATTCTCGTTTGCGCTCTTCATGATTTGCTTGTCGATTTCCTGCTTGGCTTGCTGGAATGAGAAGCCTCCGACGACAAGGGAGGGGACAATCAGGATCAAAAGAAACGTCACGATCAGCTTTGTTTTAAAGCTTTTGATCCATTCTAGTGACCTTGCATTCAATGGTTGTTCATCTTCTTTCTTCGTTGAACTTGGCAAAAACAGGACGATCGCTATAAGTCCTAATGACTAATATCGGTAACTGCCTGACGATTTTTTAGGAAAATTTCGCAATAAAATCATTAAATGCGCCAAATTCAGGAAGCAAGGCGTACACAGCCGTGCCCGTCCCCCCTCTCTTCCGCGTGCTGTGCAGGCTCGGCCATGCAGTGAAAATCGACGCCAAAAAGGCCGGGATCAACCCCGACCTTTTTGTGCCCAGCTTTCGCTCTAGCGACTTTTTTTCAGCTTGGCCAAACGGATGAACTGCTCATCTCTGGCATGCAGCTTTTCTGCGACAGAGGTGCGCTCGTACGCGTAGATGCCCGTTCCGGATTTGGTTCCCAGCTCGCCTTTTTCCACGCGCTCGGCGATGATCGCCGGAGCCGTTGTGGACTGGTCCAGCTCTGGCGCCAAATTGTCCATAACCCGCTTCCACGTATCGAGGCCGCCGAAGTCCGCCGTTTCGATCGGACCGACAAACGCCCAGCGAAACCCGATGCCTTCTTTCATGACCGTGTCGATTTCCTCCGCGTCAGCCACGCCTTCCGCCAGCAAATGAAACGCCTCTCTCATCAGCGCCGCTTGCAGCCTGTTGGCGATAAAGCCTGGCACATCTTTATTCAGGAGCACAGGCGCCTTGCCAATCCGCTTCATCAGCTCGACTGTCGCTCTGACGACATCCTCCGCCGTCTTTTCGTGGCGGACAATCTCGACCAGCGGCACAAGCTGCGCCGGGTTGAAAAAGTGGGTGATGATAAAACGGTGCGGCGACTGTGCTTTTTCAATCAGCCGCGCAATCGAAAACGTCGAGGTGTTGGACGCGATGATCGCCTCCGGCTTCGCGTACTGCTCCAGCGTCGCAAACAACTGCCACTTCAGCTCGATCACTTCCGGCACCGCTTCTGTAATCACATCGGCATCGGCCACCGCCTGCTGCAAATCGGTAGTCAGCGTAATCCGCTCCAGCGCATTGGACTTGTCTTGTCAGGTAATGACTCCCTCTTGTTCCAGCAGCGCCAGACTCTGTTCGATGCTCGCCTTTGCTTTGTGCAGCAATTCTTCCTGCAGGTCATACAGCGAAACAGGGAAGCCTGCCAGCGCATAAAGCTGGGCGATCCCATGCCCCATAACCCCTGATCCGATAACCGCTACGTGCTTTGTCATGTGAAGAACCTCCCGGGAAGTAGGTAAACCGCTCTTTCTTCGAAAAATTTCCACAATCCGCGGCTAAATCCTGCCCGGCGCAGCAGAAAAGCCGTACATCCGGCTATGCCTTCCACCGGACGTACGGCTTTCTTTCGCTTCACAAAAAGCGGCGGTGCACCTTTTTGCCATCGTACGTAAATATCACTTGCCGATCTTCCACTGTCGTCTCCAGGTGGATATTTTTTCCCCACAGCGTGTAAATGTAGGGCAGCGTCTTCTCCACGTACTTCACGTCCAGCTCCAGTCCTTCAAAGTGATGCTTGAGCAGCAGCTCGCCAGTCCGCAAGTAGTCTCCATCGTGCACCAGCACATACGGGAAGCCGCCGTTGACCCGCGTGGCAGCAAGCCCGTCGCGCACCTGCTCCCACTGCTTTTCGGTCACGACCCAGTCGTTGCCCTGCTTGCCGAACATGTACAGGTCCAGATCGCTCACCAGGTCTTTCGTCAGGAAGTTGCGAATGAAGCTGATGTCCGACTCCAGCTCGCGCACTTCAAAAATTTTCGTCCGTCCCTCTCCCGGCTTGCGTCCGAAGCGCTCCTGCTCTTCTTTTGTCGGATTGTCCCAGCGTCGTTCAATGTCTTCGAAAATTTTCAAGCCCAAATGATATGGATTAATGCTCGTCGTCGACGGCTGGATGACCGAGGAATGCAGCTTGGCAAATTCAATCGTCTCCGACTCCGTCAGATCCAGCTCGCGCAAGATGCGCATATGCCAGTAGGTCGCCCAGCCTTCGTTCATGATCTTCGTCTCCAACTGCGGCCAGAAATAGAGCATCTCGTCGCGGATAATCGTCAGCACATCGCGCTGCCAATCGTCCAGCACATCGCTGTACTCCATGATGAACAGCAGCAAATCTTTTTCCGGCTCGGGCGGGAATTTGCGCACTTGCTTGGCCGGATCGGCCTCGACTTTTTCTTTGCGGTCCAGGCGCCACAGGTCGTCGTATGGCGAAGTGCGCTCGACCTTGCCTTTTTTCGTCGGCTCCTCAGACTCCCGCTTCCATCTGAGCTTGGGACGAAGCAGGCCCGGATCAATGTGCTCCTGAATCGCCAGGCTCGCATCCAGAAGGTTTTCCACCGCTTCCTTGCCGTACTCGATCTCGTACTGGCGAATCCGCTCGCTGCTGGCGGCCATGCTCTCGACCATGTCGCGATTCGTGTTGGAGAAGCGCATGTTGTTTTTGAAAAAGTCGCAGTGGGCCAGCACGTGGGCTACGATCAGCTTGTTTTGGATCAGCGAGTTGCCGTCGAGCAAAAACGCGTAGCACGGGTTGGAGTTGATGACCAGCTCGTAAATTTTGCTCAGGTTCAGGTCGTATTGGAGTTTCATGCGGTAGAAGCTCTTCCCGAAGCTCCAGTGCGAAAACCTGGTCGGCATTCCGTACGCGCCAAACGTATAAATGATATCCGCCGGGCAAATTTCGTATCGCATCGGATAAAAATCAAGGTTGAACCCCTTGGCTATCTCCGTGATCTCATCAATGGATCGCTCCAGTTCTTTGCGCTCGTCGCCTGTCATTGCATTTCCCCCTCCATTCGCCAAAGCCTACTTTATGTATATGGGGCTGATGGGGAAAAGACGCCAGCGTTCTTGTGAAAAAACGGTCTTTGTCTGTTTTTGGGAGCAAGAAAAAGCGCCCTCACATCAGGAAGCGCCTTTGTTATCGTTTTGTGTTGTCCTTATTTCTGGAACCAGTCGCGCACGCCAGTATAAATAAGTGCGCCCGAGAAGACCAGCATGGTGATGAGGCCAATTCCATCCACAACCGGATTCAGCCCATTCAAGAACGTGCCATCCAACGGAGTTTCCAGCAAAGCGTAGCCACCGAGAAGACCACCTGCCAAGGAAAGCCATTTGCTCATGTCCACGTCACCTCCCTAGACAACAGCCTGAAAATGAAGCCGCTGCACTACTTCACTCTATGTCGGAAGCTGACAAGCGGTCTGTACGATTGTCCGGCGTGCTGTTCATCAAATTGCAATTGGGCATGGGCCATCGTTGTGCGGTACAATAAAGGTGGACACATGTGCATAATGGAGATCGTAGAAGGAGTGAATCACGCATGAAGCTGTTTTTGCTGCTGGGCAGTATTAGCGGCTTTCTTTCTGTCGCGCTTGGCGCATTTGGCGCTCACGCCCTGAAAGAAAAGCTGGACGAATATTCACTTGGCATTTTCCATACCGGGGTGACCTACCAGACGACTCACGCTCTGGCGCTCGTGCTCGTCGCCTTGCTGCTCAAATGGTACCCGGACTCTTCGGGCCTCGTCTGGGCCGGATGGTGCTTTGCCGCCGGGACGCTGATTTTCTCCGGCAGCCTCTACACGCTGGCGATGACCGGTATCAAGGTGCTTGGCGCGATTACGCCGATTGGCGGCGTACTGTTCCTCGCGGGCTGGGCGCTGCTCGCCATCCATGCCTGGAAAGTTGTCTCGTAACCCCTGTCTTGCTGCGCACTTACGCCCAATCCTCGACGATTTGGGCGTTTTTCTTTTGTTTCAGGAGAGCATGCTGACCAGCACGCCGCTCTGTCCTCTCAGCCCGGCGGCACCCTCGCTGGACGTATGCCATATGCTGTAGGGCTGGCACTAACTGAATCGCTAAGGAGAGGAAATCATGACAAAGCCCCCCTACGCGCGTCCCTCCTACTATTACGGCCTGCCTGACATGTACATGCAGATGGGATACTTTCCTTTTCCCACGCCGCCTCCCCCGGCCCAACTGAGCAGAAACAGCCCTTACGCCCACCCGCTGGCCGATCCGTGCAAATCGTACATGGGACAAACGGAAAAAATAGAAGCTTCGGACGGCGAGCACGGCTTCGCTTCCCTGGTCAACCCGCTGCGCTCCAGCGTCCTTTTATACGTAAACCAGTGGCTCCTCACCAACTTCTCTCCCGCTCCCCTCGAAGCGCACATCTGGTTTGGCAAAGCGAGCAGCATCGGCAAGGCGAAGACGTCCAGCCAGGTGACATCCGGCTACATCCAGCTCGCTGCCTGTCCCGCCGCCCAGGGGCAAATCATGTTCGGCTCAGGCAGCGCTCACGGCGAACGGGATGGCGTATTCGCGTCCACCCGGATCATCCCGCCGCTGACAACGACAGGCGCCGAGCCGCACGGTCAGTGGGTGATCGGTCCGGGAATGGCGATGGTCGTCCGTGTGCCGGATGCAGGGGAAAAGTCGTCCTTTTCGTTTTGCGTGAACTGGTGGGAGCAGCCTTTGTATGAGGCATGACAGTAAAAAAGGAAAAAGCCCGATGCTTTTTCCCATTACATACGTTTTGGTGGGTAGAAGCAGATGTGCGGGATATGGAGCAAACGGGCGTGGGGGGCGCAATCGTGCGGGCGCGGTGCAATCCTGCGGACGCGGTGCAATTGTGCGGGACGGGGCGCATTTGTGCGGACGAGGCCCAATCCTGCGAACGGCGCATTTGTGCGGGCGCGATGCAATCGTGCGGACGAGGCACAAATATGCGCAGGACGAGACCCAGCCCCACAAGCTACACCCTGCCGAGCAGCGACCAACCGCCCCCTTCCCCCAACCCAAACACAAAAAAACGAAGACGCATGCCTCTCGCACCGTCTTCGTTATCGACTCCGTTATTTTTTCTACACACGCATGTTGAAAATCCAATTCCCGTCTGCTACAATGGAAATTGGTCTTTAGGTTACTTCTCGATATATGTTCACTATAATCCCAATATAATAGTACCACATTGGATTTCATTTGTCAAACCTTCAGATCAAAAATGGGGAATGAAAAAGGAGCGGTACCATGAGCGCTACTGAGCAAGACAGGCAAAACGAGCAACAACGGGTTGAGACAGTCGTCGCAGAAATCAGCAAACGGATTTCCGAGCTCAAGGAGCAGGTAAAAGTCGTGAGTGAAGATATTGTCGGAATCCGCAAGCATTTTTGGGACGATGTGACAGTCAACTTCGAGGATGCCACCGAGGCGATCGAAACTTACGTCAGCATCAAGCAGCAGGCTGAAGTATTGTCCGAGCGGGAGCGCAGCCACCGTCATGCCCTGCATCAGTTGCGTACCATGCAGCGGTTGTTGCACTCTCCCTATTTTGGCCGAATTGATTTTCGCGAAGAAACGGAGCCTCGCTCCGAACGCATTTATTTAGGCATCGCGTCGCTATTGGACAAAAACGACGAGCATTTTCTCGTCTACGACTGGCGCGCGCCGATTTCCAGCCTGTACTACGACTATTCGCCGGGCCCTGCCCAGTACGATACGCCAAGCGGAGTCGTTTCCGGCGAGATTACGTGTAAACGGCAATACATCATCCGCGACGGGAAGCTGCTCCACATGTTCGATACAGGCGTGACGATTGGCGACGAGCTGCTGCAGGAAGTGTTGGGTAAACAAGCCGACTCGCAAATGCGCAGCATCGTCGCCACGATCCAGCGCGATCAGAACCGGATCATCCGCAACGAAAAAAGCCGGCTGCTGATCGTCTCCGGGGCGGCTGGCAGCGGCAAAACGTCTGCGGCGCTGCAGCGCGTCGCCTATTTGCTCTACCGCTACCGCAAGACGTTGACTGCGGAGCAGATCGTCCTGTTCTCCCCCAACTCGCTGTTCAACAGCTACATCTCGACGGTTTTGCCGGAGCTGGGCGAGGAAAACATGCAGCAGACGACCTTCCAGGAATATGCGGAGCATCGGCTTGGCGACGACTTTCGCCTGGAAGACCCGCTGGAACAGATGGAGTACGTGCTTACGGCAAAAGACCAGCCGGAGTACGCGGCGCGGCTGGCCGCCATCCGCTTCAAATCGTCCGCGCTGTTTTTGCGGGTCATGGATCAGTACGCCAAGCGGCTGATGCAGGCCGGCATTGTGTTTCGCCCGATTGTATTCCGCAACCGGACGCTTATATCCGCCGCGCACATCCACGAGCTGTTTTATGCGCTGGACACCTCCCTGCCGATTCCAAACCGGATGAGCCTGGTAGCCCGAGCATTGCTGGCAGAAGTCAAGCAACTGGAGCGGCGTGAACGGACGCAGCCGTGGGTCGAGGACGAAATGGAAATGCTCGACAAAGACGCACTCGCCGCCGCCTACCAGCAATTGCGCCGCAAAAAGCAGTTTCGCGAGGACTCGTTCGACGACTTTGACCGCGAACAGGAGCTGTTGGCAAAGCGGATCGTCAAACAGCATTTCCAGCCGATTCGCGACTTTGTTGCCGCGCTGCAATTTATTGATACGAAGGCCACTTACGAGCAGTTTTATGCCAATCCTCAACTGCTCGGTCAACTGCTGCCGGACGAACAAAGTCAAATTCCGGAGGCGTGGCCCGCAATCTGCTCCATGACGCTTGCGCAAACCAAACAGGCACAGCTTGCCCAGGAAGACATTCCGCCCTACCTGTACTTGCAGGAGCGGCTGGAAGGCCAGCAGACGAATAATCTCGTCCGCCACGTTTTCCTCGATGAAGCCCAGGACTACTCTGCCTTCCAGTTTGCGCTCATCAAGAGCCTGTTTCCGCGCGCCAAAATGACGGTGCTCGGCGACTGGAACCAGGCGATTTACGCGCACGCGTTCCACAACGAGAGCTTCGGCACTGTCGCGTCGCTGTTTGAACCGCAGGAGACGGAGACGTTCGTCCTGACGAAAAGCTACCGCTCGACCTTGCCCATCGTCCAGTTCACGCGGCAGTTGGTGGAAGGCGGCGAGCGGATTGAGCCGTTCAACCGCGCGGGGCTGGTGCCCACTGTGACGAAGGTGCACAGCCGCGACGCTCTCGCGAAGCAGATTGAAGAGCGCATCCAAAAGCTGCTGGCAAACGGGCACAAGACGATTGCCGTCATTACGAAAACGGCAGCAGAAGCCGAGCAAGCCCATGAACGGCTGGCCAGCCGCATGCCGATCCGGTTGATTACGACCTCGACCTTGTCCTACGATACCGGCTGTCTCGTCATCCCGGCGTACTTGGCAAAAGGAGTCGAGTTCGACGCCGTCATCATTTACGACGCGTCCTCGGCAAGCTACAGCGAGGAAAGCGAGCGCAAGCTGTTTTACACCGCCTGCACGCGGGCCATGCACGAGTTGCACCTGTACTACTGCCAGGAAAAAACGCCTTTGCTTGCCGCTGTATCTGCCGACAGCTACGAGCATCTGGAGACGGACCAATAAATGCAAAAGACCCGGCTGCGCCTTTTCCCTAGCCGGGTCTTGCTTTTGTCTGCTGAAAGCCGACGCAGATCGTGACCGCAAGCAATATCAGGTCCAACTCGTATCCGCCGATAAATCCTTGCTTCCACTTCACGGTCACAATCGCCCCTGTCATGACCCCCGCCAGCCCCCAGGCCGCGTATTTCGCCCCGATGCCGAGCAGGAAGGCGAGCCCGCCGATCAGCTCGATCCCCAGCACCAAATAGGCGAGCCACCACGGCAAGCCGAGATCGCCAAACATTTGCGTGACAGGGTCCATCCCCTTTTGCAGCTTCGCCAGTCCGTGCAGCAAAAACAGCAAGCCTGTCGTCATACGCAAGACAGTGAACGCCTTTTCGTAGGCCATAGTCGCCCCCCTCACTTCTACCATATGCCGGACGCTGGACAATCAGTCGCGATTGGAAGGGCGTCGCGCAATCAGCGCAAAGCGCGCATGGCGGCAGCGCGGGCAGCCCTTGCTTTTCAACACTTCGATCGTCGCTACCTGTTCTCTGGCCCCGACCTTGCTGACGTGGGCGCATTTTTGGCAACGGTACAAACGCTGCGAGCGCGCTTCTTCTCCGGTGTAAAGCGGCTCCGTGAAGGCATGCTCCACGATCGGCGCCGTCTGTTCGGTAGTGGCAAGCACGATCATTTGCCCTTTTCCGCCCAGCATTTGCGCCCCTTCGTACTCGTTGAAATGGCTGATGACTTCGCGGACGCTCACCCCCGCCTGCACGAACTGCTGCTGCATGCGCAACGCAAAATCAGGAGACTTGTGGTCAAAGGAGAGGAAAATCGGCAGTCCTTTGCGTTTTTGCAAGCCGCTGATTCCCCGCGACAAAAACAGGGACATCCCTTGCAGCGTATAGGGCGGATCGGTAAAAAAGCAGTCGTATTGCCGCTGCAATTTCTTCGGCAGCGGCTGGCGCAAATCGGCGCGATGGCAGCGGATCGGCAAGGCATGCTGCTTCGCCACCCCTGTGATGAATTGCAGGAAGCGCTCGTCGATATCGACTACCTCGATCCGCCCGGAGGCTACTTCCTTCCCCGGAAACAGCCGTTTGAGCAGCAAGGCAAGCGAGACGCTGACCAAATCGTCGTCGCCCACACACAATATTTTTTTGCCGACGAGCGCATGGTTTCGCAGGCAAAGGATCGCCCGGCGCAAACTCGTCTCTGCCGTACACTTCGCCTGGTCGAGCTGCACGTTGGCTTGTGGGCGCCGGGACAAAATTTGTCGCAGTTCCTGAGACAGCTCGGGCAGGTGTCGCACTTGATATTACAATCTGTCGCATAAAAAAGCAACCTGTCACCGAAGCAACAGGCTGCTTGACTCACCAATCTATACGCAAGGTTTTCTAATGGCTTTTTTACGTCAGGCGCAGGAACTCGTCGATGTCTGCCACAGCCAGGTCGACTGCTTTTTGCCAAAACTCGACGGTCGTCATGTCTTCGCCCAGATGCTTCTTCGCCAAATCCTCGACCATCAGACGGCCGGTGTCCTGCAGGAGCGCATCGTATTTTGCCGCGAAGCTCTCGCCTTCTTCCAGCGCACGCGCGTACACGCTCAAGCTGAACAAGTAGCCGAAAGTGTACGGGAAGTTGTAGAACGGATAGCTCGTGATGTAAAAATGCAACTTGGACGCCCAGAAGTGCGGCTCGTACTCCGCGAGGGCGTCTTTGAACGCCGTCTTTTGCGCCTCTTCCATGATGCGGTCCAGCTCGGCTGCGCTCACCAGACCTTTTTTGCGCTGCTCGTAGAAGTTTTTCTCGAACAGGAAGCGCGCGTGAATGTTCATGAAGAACGCGACGACGGATTGCAGCTTGTCTTCGAGCAGCACGAGGCGCTCTTCGTCGTTGGCCGCGTTTTTCACGGCAGCGTCGGCGAGAATCATCTCGGCAAACGTCGAGGCGGTTTCCGCTACGTTCATCGCGTAGTTTTGGGCGAGCGGCGGCAAATCCCACATCACCTGCTGGTGGTACGCGTGCCCCAGTTCGTGCGCGAGCGTGGAGACGTTGCTTGCGCTTCCCGCATACGTCATGAAGACGCGGGACTGCTTGCTCACAGGGAAGCTCGTGCAGAAGCCGCCCGGACGTTTTCCCGGGCGGTCCTCCGCCTCGATCCAGCCTTCTTCAAACGCCTTTTGGGCGAACTGCGCCATGCTCGGATTGAAACGGTTGAAGTGCTCGACGATCAAGGCAGCGGCCTCGTCGTACGACACTTTTTTGTGCACGCTTCCGACCGGAGCGGATACGTCAGACCAGCTCAGCTTGTCGATGCCGAGCAGCTTCGCCTTGCGTTCCAGGTAAGCGACGAGACGGTCTTTGCGATTGTCGATCGCCTGCCACATCGCTTCGAGCGTTTTTTCCTGCATCCGCCCGATGTCGAGCGGCTCGCGCAGCACGGAATCCCAGCCACGGTGGCGGTACAGGGCGAGACGGAAGCCGCCCAGGTGGTTGAGTGCTTGCGCGCACAGCTCGGTTTCCTTGCCCCATGCTTCTTTCCATTTGGCAAATACTTGGCTGCGAACGGCGCGGTCCGGATGGCTCATCAGGTTGGAGGCTTGCCCTACGGACAACTGCTTCGTCTCCCCGTCCAGCTCCACTTCGATCGTCATCCGGCCCACCACGGCGTTGTACAAATCTTGCCAGGCGTGGTAGCCGTCCACAGCGAGGTCGCTCGCCAGCACTTCCTGCTCCGGCGACAGCTTTTCCTGGGCGCGGCGACGGCGCTCGTTCAGCACAAACGCGAGCGGCTGCAGCTCCCCGTCCTCCAGCAAGCTGTTCCATGCCGCTTCGTCGATGCGCAGCAACTGTTCATCCCAGCGCGTCAGCACGGCGCCGAATGCAGCGGAGATCGTTTTCACCCGTCCGCCGAGCAGCTTGGCTGGTTCGTCCTTCACATTTTGCGCGGTCAGGCACGAAATGAACGCGCCCGCCTGTCTCATCCGCACCGCGATGCTTTGCACCTCGGAGACAACCTCCAAAAACGCGTCCTTTTCCTGCAAGGCGAGTGCGGCATCCTCTACGCGGGCTTTCAGTTGCGAAATATCTTTTTCCAACTGCTCCAGAAAAGCCAAAAACGCAGTCGACTCGCTTCCACCGGGAAATAATACATCCAAATCCCAACGCTGCGGCAATGCTTTCGTCATATGTATCCCTCCTCCAAAACTCTTGATAAAATAATTTCTATAAGAAGCAGGTGATTCCTTCTAGTTTATGCAGTTCGTCCGGGCGGCTATCATCGCGGCACGTCGCCAGCCATCCCGCGCCTGCCAAAAGCTGCCGCGAGCAGTAGAAAGCCTGGCTGCGCCAAGCCATTGGTGCAACCTTCCTTGCCCTTATACCGGATAAAAATCTTATCAATTCTTATTTGTACGAAAAAACGACTGCCCGCAAGCAGTCGCTTCCAACCTTGCTTTTTCACGCAAGCAATCGCTGCTATCGCACGGGCAAGGTGAACGTCTCTCCTTGCCGCTCGACGATAATCCGATTTTTTTCCTCGCCCGCTGCCGCAAGCAAACGCTGCATCGGTTCGTCTACCGGCTCGCGCGAGAGGACGAACGTGTTCCAATGAATCGGCGCCAGCCATTTGCCCCGGCTCTCCTTGAACATTTGCCACGCCTGCTCGGGCGTGCAATGCGCAGCCTGGTAGGAATCGGGCTTGTAGGCTCCGATCGGCATGAACACGAGGTCAAACTGTCCAAACTCTTGCGGCAAACTCTCCATCGACATGTAGGCAGTGTCGCCAGGGTACAAAATGCGCACGCCGTTTTTCTCGATGACGTAGCCGTTGTAGCCGTAGTCATGGTTCCACGGGAAACGGTTGCCCCAGTGTCTGACCGGAATCGCCGTGACGGTCACTCCGTCTTTTGTCGTCGTGGCTTGCCCCGGGGCAAGCTCCTTGCAGGAGGCAAACGGCATGCGGCGAAGCAGTTTTCCGGTATTGCTGGCCGTGATGACGTGTGTGTACGGATGAGCCAGCCGGCGCAGCGTCGGCAGGTCGACATGGTCCATATGGGCATGGGACAATAAAATCAAATCCACGCTGCCGATCTCGTCAAAATCAAGAGCGGGAGGCGTGAAGCGCCTGGGGCCAAAATGCAGCAGCCCTGCGACGCGAAGTCCCAATTTTTCGCCTAATACCGGGTCAGTCAAGATTTTGGTTCCGTAAATATTCAACAGAATCGTCGAGTGGCCTATCCACGTAAACGTCACCTCATCATCAGACCAGTTCTCAGGCGCAGGCTTCGCATCCAGCTCTCGAAACGGCGGCTTCGGAAGCTGTCCCATATGGTACCAGTAACGGTACGCCACGTAGCCAAAAAAGCCCACAACGAGCAGTCCGAGCAGGTAGCCAAGCCAGATGAGGATCGTACTTTGCATCAGAGAACACCTTTTTCCATAACGTGATTGTCTCATTATAGCAAACGATTCCGTCTGGAACGCAAGGGCAAAACATGCCGGAAACTGCTGATTTCCACATAAAACCGCACCTGTCCACTACGCGAAAAAGCACCTGCCCTCCCGTCGCGGAAAGCAGGTGCTGGCAAAGCAGATTGTGATATACTGCTACTGCCGTATGGATCGTTTGAACAAGGAGGAAAACCAATGATTTTGCACAAAGGGGAAACGCTGTTCCGCCAAGGCGAGACAGGGCCGCTCTACCATCTGAAAAGCGGCATGCTCAAAATCAACCGGGTGCACGCAGACGGGACGCTCACGCTGGTCAACGTCATCGTGCCAGGCGAGACGATCCCGCATCACTCGCTGCTCAGCCCGAATCCTTACTACGGAACAGCCGTCGCGCTCGTCACCTGTGAGGTCGAGGTGCTGTCCGCGGCCGACTGGTACCGCGAACTGGAAGAAAACCACGAGAAATGCCGGGAGATCGCCTTGCAGTTGCAAGGAAAGCTGCGCATGATGCAGCAGCGCATCGACCAGTTGTCCGAAGTATCTCCGGCGGAAAGACTGCGCAAGCTGCAACTCTGGTTCCAGTCGTTCGTTCCCGTCGCTTCCCTGTCCGAAGTGCTGACCCAGGACGAAATCGGCCAGTTCATCGGGCTGCGCCGGGAAACGGTCAACCGCTTGCTGCGTGCCCAGTCAGGCGCCCGCAAGTAAGCGCTGCGAGCTTGCTTCCAGCTCTTAGTCCAGCGTTCCGGCAGGACCGAAAAACTCAAAGTGAATGTCCTGCGCAGGCACTCCCCACTCCTTCAGGGCCCGATTGACTGTTTTCATGAAAGGAACCGGGCCACAGAAATAGAAGCTCGCGTTTTTGTCGGCAATGACGCTTTGCAGCCAAGGCAAGTCAATGTAGCCCTCTTTGTGAAAGGCTTGCGCTGCCCGATCCTGCTCGGTCGGCTTTTCGTAGCACCAGAACGCTTTTACTTGCGGATGCTGGGCAGCCAACTCCTCCACACTGTCTCTCATCGCATGCACGTTTCCGTTTTGCGCTGCGTGAATGAACGTCACCGGGCGGTTCGAGCCCGTTTTCACCAGCGTTTTCAGCATGCTCATCATCGGTGTCAGCCCTACGCCGCCACTGATGAGCACGACAGGTCTGTCATCCTGCTGGTCAAGAATGAAGTCGCCTGCTGGCGCGGACAGAGGCAAAATGTCTCCTTCGTTAACGTGCTCCCACAAGTACACGGATACTTTTCCGGCTGGCTTGTCGCCAATCGCGTCCTCCCGTTTGACGGAGATGCGGTAGTACGGATTGCCCGGCGCATCCGAGAGGCTGTATTGGCGAATGTGCGTATTTTCCTCTCCCGGGATCTCCATTTTGACGCTTA
Source organism: Brevibacillus sp. NSP2.1 (assembly GCF_000470975.2). Lineage (NCBI taxonomy): Bacteria > Bacillati > Bacillota > Bacilli > Caryophanales > Paenibacillaceae > Brevibacillus > Brevibacillus sp. NSP2.1. The sequence goes on from NZ_CP048274.1 coordinate 4,519,974, forward strand.
CATACTGACCTGGCTCGTAGCTCGCAATCTCTTTCCCGTCCTTCGGTACGAGGTAAAAGGACGTGATGACATCGCTCTCTTTTACTTTGCGCTCCACGACAAACTCCCGGAAGTCGGCCCAGCCGCCTGGCTGATTCTCCGCCTGTTCGTACATTTCCGCCTCCACGCTGATGAACGCGTCTGCGATTACCCCGTACGCTTCCGCCCAAGCCTCGATGATCTCGTCTGTCGCGGCATCGCCCAGCACCTCTTTGATCGCACCGAGCAAGTTTTCCCCGACAATCGGATAATGCTCCGGCTTGATGCCCAAGCTGCGGTGCTTGTGTCCGATCTGTTTGACGACGGGCAAAATCGTTTCCAGCTTGTCGATGTACAGGGCAGCCGCATACACCGCATTAGCCAGTGCCGTTTGCTGTCTGCCTTGTTTTTGGTTAGCGTGATTGAAAATGTTCAACAACTCTGGATGGTTGGCAAACATCCGTTGATAAAAGCGTTTGGTTATCGTTGTCCCGTGCACTTCCAGTACAGGCACGGTGGATTTGATAATATCGATCGTTTTTTGGTTCAGCATATTGGCCCTCCTTGAAAAATCAACGTGTGATCTATGTCACTAGTGTACCGGAGCAAAGCTTTTGCCTCCTGTGATTGTAATCACAGGAAAAAGAAACGATTTGTGACAACAAAAAAAGAGCTTCCTGCCTGCTGAAGCTGGTTAATCATAAAAGTTTTACGAGATTTGGCCCTGTTGCTCCGTCCTGCGCTATAGTAAGATATAACCAAAATTGGAGGGGGTATGCTGCTTGACTTTGGAAGAATACAAACAACGCGCATCCGAGCAGAACGACTGGGCACCGGGCTGGGACGCGATCGACGAAGTGTTCCATCAGCTTTATCCTGCACAGGAGCCTGCACATTATGCGACAAATATGGTGAATCGCGCCATGTTTGGCGGGGACGCCTATTTGGATGGCTTCAGCATTTATCAATCTCCGAACGGCTACAAGCACATTTTGACCTACGGCATGACGGAGCTGTACACGGACGAAGAGGCATACGGCGGCGAATGGAGCCGTTGGGGCTATGAGATGACGATCAAGTTAAAGGAAGATTCCAACGAGGAATGTATGTGGGCGATCGACATGCTGTCCAACCTGGCGCGCTATACATACACCCAGAAACGGTTTTTCGAGCCTAACCAGTTTGTCGCAGGGAACGGCACGTCGATTCATATTGGCACAGATTCGGCGATTACGGCCCTGCTCATTGTAGAGGATACAGAAGCAAAAGGAATCGACACCGTCCATGGCAGAGTAGAGTTTTTGCAACTGGTCGGCATTACGCAAAAGGAACTGGAAGCGTTGAAGGACGACCCTGCGCAGGCGGAGACATTGATTGCAGCGATGAAAAAGGACAATCCATACTTGCTGACAGATATGAACAGGGTTCAGTCTTACTTGTGAACAGCCGAAAAAAGCACCGGGTATGACGCGTTCCCCGTCGGCAGTCTGGCAGTCTGCGACTCTATGTTTCTGCAGCACCGTGCGCAAAGCTCTTGTCTCCTGCCATCCGGTTCAACGGGGAAAGAATGGAACTGACATTGAAAATAGGTTTAGTAAGACATTACAAAGTCAAGCAAGATTATCCAAAAGGTGCGTTCATATGCGGCCGGGACGTGAATGCATGGTTTCAAACGTACGACCTGGCCGACATTGAGGCAGGCCGGACCGACCTGAAAGAAATTGAGTGGAGCAGATGCTATTCCAGCTCGCTTTCGCTTGCGGTAAAAACGGCGGAGCTGATCTTTCAGGGACCGATTACGCAAATGGCCGAGCTAAAGGAAATCGCGCCGCCTGCCTTGCCTGCACGGCTTAGGCTGCCGCTTTTGCTCTGGGCGATTCTGATTCGCCGAGGCTTCAACGGACCGAAGTTCAAAATTGCGAGCAACGGCGCGCTTTATTTGTTCGAGCGGCAACAGCCTGAGTCGTGAGCAAACGTTTGGGCCAGTCGAAACGTTTTGCCTATTAGAAAACCTGGCTGCACCAGGCACTGGCGACAAGCCTTCGCGGCCCCGATCCAAAAAAAGATCATCCCTCGCCTCGGCCGGGATGATCTTTTTGCTTCTATTAAATAATTGGCGGCGCTTCCTCGATCCGCTCTCGCACAAACCGGGCGATGCCGTCTATGTCGTCTACGTGAAAACAGGGCAGCTCCGCCTGCTTCTGCTCTCCCCAGCTTACCACTCCGACCAGGTTGGACACGGACCGGAGCAATTCAGCATCTTCCGGCCGCCGCAACAGCACGAGCTTGGGGTAGCCTTCCCGCTTGAAGCCTTCCACGAGGACGAGGTTCGCTCCGGCGGCCGCAAGACGCTGTACGAGTACGGCCAGCTCTTGCGGGCGCTGCTCGACGATTGCCGTCTTCGTCCGCGAGGTGATTGCCACGATCGAAGCTCCTGCCTCGCGATAGCGCCACGTGTCTTTTCCAGGCTGGTCCCATTCAAAATCGTGGCCGCCATCGTGCTTGATGACGCCAACCCGCAGCCCGGCGCCCTCCAGCAGAGGAATGAGCTTCGTCAACAGCGTCGTCTTGCCACTGTTGGAATAGCCGACGATTTGCAACACGCACGGCTGTTTGTCCAGGTCCATTCGCTATCCTTCCTTCCTCCAGGTCGGGGCCGCATGGGTTAAAACTTCGACCAGCTCGCCCGCCTGCTTGCCGCTTCCGCCCGGCGGAATGACGATGAAGCATTCGCTGTCCTTGAGCGTTCCGAGATTGCCCGCCTTTTCATTGAAATCAGGCACCGCCAAAAGTCCGCCGTCTTGTTCCAGCAGCCTGCCGCGCAAATAGCGCGGGAACGGGCACGGCTTTTGATAAGAAACGGCCAGCCTCGCCCGGATTGCGTGCGGGACGACTTCTGCCGCCCCGGAAAGGCGCCGGATCGCCGTCCGCGCGAACAGCTCAAAGCCGAGGAAACAGGCTCCGGGATTTCCCGACAGCGCCAAGTACGGCTTGCCTTCAACGAGCATGCTCGTCGTCGGACTGGCCGGGCGCATCGCTACCCGGTTGAACAAAAGTTCCACGTCCGGCTCGTCCGTCAGGAGCGCGATCACATCGAAATCGCCCACTGACACCCCTCCGCTGGACACGAGCACATCCACTTGCTGCATGTATTCGCTGATTTTTTGCTTCGCCACGGCGAGTTCATCGGGCAGGCCGGAAAAGCAAACAGGGATGCCCCCCGCCTCGGCAATGAGAGCGGTCAGCATCACCATATTGCTGTTGCGAATTTTTCCCGGGACGAGCGGCTCGTCAATGCCTAACAGCTCGCTGCCCGTCGCCAGAAGGCCGACTCGCGGCCGGCGGAAAACATCGACTTGCGCGTAGCCAAACGTAGCCAGACTGGCGATCGTGCCTGCGTTGATCCTCTCGCCAGCCTTGGCGATCACCGTTCCTTTTGCCATCTCCTCGCCGCGGCGGGAGACATTTTCCCCAGGCTGCATCGCCCGCTTGATCCAGACGGTTTCCGCGTGCTCGCCAGGGTTTTGCGTTTGCTCAAACATAATCACGGCATCGGCGCCTTCCGGCATCATCGCTCCGGTCATGATCCGCGTAGCGCAGCCTTCCGTCACGGTTCGCTCAGGCACCTGTCCCGCCGCTACGGTTTCGATCACCTTGAGGGCGAGCGGGCTCGCGATCGTAGCCCCGACCGTATCCGCCGCCCTTACGGCAAAGCCGTCCAGCGGCGAGCGGTCAAAGTGCGGCAAATCGTACGTTGCGTACAAATCGCAAGCCAAAATTCGCCCGTAAGCCTCCCCGATGTGCACCCGTTCTGTTTCCAGCGTAGGCAATGCCGCGAGCCATTTGCCCATCGCTTCCTCTACCGAGACTGTTTGTCGCGCAAAACGCATCGTCCGTTCCTCCTAATTGTGACCGCCCATCACGCCGTTTTTGTCAGCCGACGTTTACTTCCAGATCTTCTATCGGTTTTTCCTTGTATTTCAAATCTTTATTAGCAGTGAACGAATCCGCCTTTTCGATCTTCACTGCCGTATTGTATTCCGGGATACCCGCGAACGCTTCGTACACGCCTTTTGGAATCAGCACGTTTCCTTCCGGCCAGTACACCTGGATATTCCCTCTTCTCGTATCTTCAAACTTGGCGCGCCCTTGGTAGGTGCCATAGCTATTATACACGACAATCGTTTCGCCTTCCGCAATGCGCAGTTCCCGCGCGTCTTCCGGATTGATTAAAATATCGTAGCGATCCGCGTTGTTGAACGGGTCTTTGTTGCTGTAGATCATCGAGTTGAACTGCTTGCCGCGGCGGGTGGTCACGTAAAAATGCCCTTCCGGCTTGTCAAGCTGCGGAATTTCGATCGGCAGCAGATTCGCTCGGCCGTCTGGCGTCGGGCACACTCCGTCCTCGCACAGCCAGGCCCCTCCCCATTGAAACACATCTCCGCGTTTTTTCAAATGCTGGATGCCGTCGTAGTTCGGATTCGCCTGCGCGATTTCCGCACGAATTTCCTCCGCGCTGGCAAAATGCATGAGGTGCTTTTTGTCCGGATGCACGCGCGCAGCCAAATCGACGTAAATCTGCCACTCGGCCCGCGCCTCTTCAATCCGTGGTCCCTCGATCTCGGCGCTGAAGTACACCATCCGCTCCGTACTGGTCGACGTGCCGCCGCCCGGCTGCTCGTAGCGCGTCATCGCCGGCAGGACGATTACCTCTTCCTTGGCATCGACGAGGGTAGACGTGTTGAAAATGATGTCCTGATGGACGCGCAGCTCGACATTCTCCAAACATTTTTCCATGAAGTCAGGGTCAGGCATCGTCTCCAGGAAGTTGCCGCCGCTCGTGTAAAACAGCCGCGTCTTGCGCTCGTGTCCATCGGGCAGCAGGGCGTTTTCGAGCGAGATGCCGACAATATCGCCTTGCCATTTCGGGATCGGGAACTTCCACAGCTTTTCGATTCTCGTCCAGTTCTTTTCGTCAAAATCGCCGCCAGGCAAGCTGAACGGGTCCGCTCCCATCTCCCCGGAGCCTTGCACGCCGGAGTGGCCGCGAATCGGCATCACGCCGCAGTGCTTCCGGCCCAAAAAGCCGCGCAGAATCGCCAGATTGGCAACGGAGGAAATGTTGTCGGTCCCAAAGCGGTGCTGGGTCAGTCCCATGCTCCATACAAATACGCCTGATTTGGCATTGGCGAGCAAAAGCGCAAATTCTTTCAGCCGCTCCCTGCTCAAGCCAGAGGATTGCTCGATCTGATCCCACGGCAGATTGGTCACATGCCCCCGCAGCTCCTCGATGCCGTTTGCATGCTCCCGGACAAACTCGCGGTTGATCGCCGAGCCCGGATTGGCCTCCTCCATCTCGAACCAGTGCTTCATCACGCCGTTCATGAAGGCGATGTCGCCGCCGATGTTGACCTGGTAAAAATCGTCCGCGAGCTTCGTGCCGAACACAGCGCTCTCCGGCACCGACGGAATCCAGTATTTTTCCATCGCCGGCTCTTTGTAAGGGTTAATCAGGATGATCTTCGTTCCCGCTTTTTTGGCCGCGTACATGTACTTCGTGGAGACAGGCTGGTTGTTCGCCGGAACCGAGCCGAAGAAGACGAGCACATCCGTGCCGATCCAGTCCTGGTAGTTGCAGCTCGACGCCCCGATGCCAAGCGACCGCTTCAAGGCTGTCTTGCTCGGCGAGTGGCAAATGCGGGAGGCGTTGTCGATGTTGTTCGTCCCCAGAAAACGGGCCATTTTTGCCGCCGTATAGTACACTTCGTTAGTAATTCCCCGCGCAGTCAAGAAAAACGCGAGCTGCTTAGGACTGATGCCTTTGATCTTGTTCGCGATCCGGTCCAGAGCGTCGTTCCAACTGATCCGCGTGAATTTGTTTTCGCCCGGCTTGCGCGACAGCGGATAAGGAATCCTGCCCAGCTTGCGCAGCTCCACGCTCGACATCTGTTTTAGAGCGCTTACATCTTCGAGCCATTTGTCATCCATGGCAGGCATTGTATTGAGGCGCAGCACGTTCAGGCGCGTCGTGCACAAATGCGGGCCTGTGAGAGTCTGGTCGTACAGACCGGATACGCCGAGCGCGCAGCCGTCGCATACTCCCTGGGTCAAAATCCGGTAGGCGTAGCCCAGGTTGTCCCGGTTGTCATACACGACCTTCATCGTGTCAATGATGTGATGCGGCTTGATTTTGCCAAGTCCCATGGGCATCATGGAAGCCCACAAGGAAGGCTTCAGCGACGTGTCCAGTTTGACGGGTCCATTATGCTTGGTCTTGCCCATTTGTTTTTACGCTCCTCTCTGGTCAAACACGCGTGAGATTAAAAAAACCACCATGAAACCGTCCCTGATCCCTGATAGGAAGAGAGCGCGTTCACGGTGGTTGTCTCCGGCAGGTTCGCTACCTAGTCTCAACGTCGTGTTTGCTTGCGAAGTCCGCTTTGTCTAACCGGTGAACAGGAACGCTGCTTCGCTTAGACTTACGGTTCGTTTTTCCATTTTTTCTCGATGTCCTGATCGAAAACAAAGATGGACATCCCAAAATCACGTTCAATGTCAATGTCGACGAACAGGTCGACGAGTTTTGCGCCCAGAAACGCTTCCATGTCAACTGGCTGGTGTTTCCGATACATCTCCTTGACCATTTCGGTTCTGGCAGCTCGTAGTGTCTGCTTTCCATCTTCCGAAGTGGCAATGAACTTTTCCACCGGCGAAAGATTGCCCTCCATTTCGCAGATCGCCCAGTTTTTGCAAAACGTGGTGCTGATCTTGCTAGGTCCTTTCCCCATATGGCGCTTCCGGAAAGCTCTGACCAAATTACTGAACTCTGCTTCGAACTTATTCATCGACGGTACTCACCTTTATTCCAATCATTCTCTACTAAGACTTTACCATTGATTAACTAGCCAATTCAACTGACTTTTCTCTTTGTCTGGCTTCTTCCTTCAATTTTTTAATATCCAACCGGATTAAGAGGGAAATAAAGAAGGCGACAATGAACATCGCAGCGAACACGCTCATCGTTCCTGTGTAGCTTTGCGTCGTCTCGCGCACCCATGCGGCGAAGATCGGGCCTGCCAGCCCTGCCGCCGCCCATGCGGTCAAAATGTAGCCGTGAATCGCCCCGAGCTGGCGCGTGCCAAACAGGTCGCCAATGTAGGCAGGAATCGAGGCGAAGCCGCCTCCGTAGCAGGTCATGATGATGAACATCGCGATCATGAACAGCACCGGGTTGCTCATGTTCGGCAACAGGAAGAACAGCACCATCTGGATCGCGAAGAAAGCCGTGTACGTATTCGCCCGCCCGATGTAGTCAGACAGCGAAGCCCAGCCGATTCGTCCGCCGCCATTGAACAAGCCGTTCAGGCCCACCATCAGCGCAGCGGTTTGCACGGACATGCCGACCATTTCCTGCGCCATCGGCGAAGCGACGGAGATGACAGCAATTCCACAAGTCACGTTGATGAACAGCATCAGCCACAGCCAGTAAAAACGGCGCGTCTTGATCGCTTCGTTGGCGGTAAGCTGGCACAAGTCTTTTTTGATTTGCTTGTCGCCTGCTGCCCCTTCGGTCGAAAAACCTGCGGGCACCCAGCCTTTTGGCGGCGGAGACAAATATTGCGCAGATGCAAACATGACGACGAAATAAATGATACCTAAAATGTAAAAGGTGTTCGCAATGCCGACACTCTCAATCAGCGCGTTCATGATCGGGCTGGCGATCATCGAAGCGAAGCCAAAGCCCATGATCGCAAGTCCTGTCGCCAGTCCGCGGCGATCCGGGAACCACTTCACAAGCGTAGACACCGGGGTAATATACCCGACCCCAAGGCCGATTCCGCCCAGCACGCCATAACAAATGTACAAAAGCGGCAAGCTGGCAAGCTGGATGGCAAGCCCGGAGCCGACAATCCCGACGCCGAAAAAGATCGAGGCGAGCGTTCCCGCTTTTCGCGGCCCGTGCTTTTCTACGTAGTGTCCGAGAAAAGCCGCGGACAGCCCGAGAAACAAAATCGCGATGCTGAAAGTGAACTGCACATCGGGCAGTTCCCAGCCAAATTGCTGGGTGATCGGCTTGGTAAATACACTCCACGCGTACACCGATCCAATCGAGATGTGGATCCCCACCGCAGCCAGTGCAATCAGCCAACGGTTTTTCACTTGTTGCTCCATCATGTTCATCTCCTTTAAAATGGTCTTGGTTGGAATGAAGCCCAATCACTGGTGCGCCACTCCGAAAGCAAAAAGAAAAACTGCTGATTTCATCGACACCCCCCGCTTTTTCCGCACACACGGAAACAAAGGTATCAATGAAACACAGCAGTTAATCATCAGCAGGAACGCTACGTCAGCATCAACAAGCACGTGCCATCGTATTCAATTGGTGATTCACAGCGAGAGATTCGGTGACAGGTTCGCTGTTCCGTGTCTTTTCGCTCTATACGCGCAGGAAGTTACTGAAAGTAGAAAATTTTATGACACTTTCACCCTCACATAGTATACTACCATGTAAGCGCTCACTCGACAATATTTTCTCTGTCAAAATCTATTCACAACTTGTCATTTCTCCACGCATGAACATGATACGGGAGGTTCGCATGTCAAAACTGAGCAAAACAACCCGCCTGCGCGTCCTGAAAGTGACGGCTGACCAGCACCACTGGGAAGACGACGAGATCGTCACGGAGTACCCGCTCACGATTTTTCTCAATGACGAAGAGTTCGCCACCGTCGTCTGCACGCCAGCCGATCTGGACGAGATGGTGATCGGTTTTCTCGCAGCGGAGGGAGCCATCCAAAGCTTCGGGGAGATCAGGCAGATCACGATAGACGAGGCAAAAGGGCTGGCCTACGTAGACCTGCACAAAGAAACGATTTTGTCCCAGAGCTTTTACTCCAAGCGCAGAATTACGTCGTGCTGCGGCAAAAGCAGACAGTCCTTCTACTTTTTCAGCGATGCCCGCACAGCAAAGCCGGCGAGCGGCACCACCACCGTCACCTCTGCCCAATGCACCAGACTCATGGACGAGCTGCAAGCCTCCTCCGTTATCCATCAGCAGACAGGAGGCGTTCACAACGCGGCTCTGTGCACGCCTGACCAAGTTCTCTTGCAATATTCGGATATCGGACGCCACAACGCGCTGGACAAAATTTACGGGAAGTGCTTGCGGGATAATATCTCGACCGCGGACAAGATTCTCGTGTTCAGCGGACGGCTCTCGTCTGAAGTTTTGTTGAAAGCCGCCAAGATCGGCGCAGGCATCATCCTGTCCAAATCGGCTCCGACCGACCTCGCCCTGCAACTGGCAGAGGAACTGCAAATCACGGCCGTCGGCTTCATCCGCCAAAACAAAATGAATGTGTACACGCATCCGGAGCGGATCATTTTGCCCTAGCTCCGCTTCTTGCGTGAAAAACAGGACAAGCTTACGGCCGTCCTGTTTTTCTGCGTTGCTCTTCGCGGATGGCAGCCGCGTACTCTTCCGGAGTATTGGCATTGAACAGCGCCCACGGGTCGAGCCAGCCGTCCGGCACTTCCAGGACGGACAGCTTGCGAATCGTATTCATCAGCCGCAGCTCGCCCTGCTCCAACGCTTGTTCCCAGACGGGCTGCGTGCTTTTGCGGTACAAGGCGCACAGCGGATGAATCCGCCCCTGTGCCGAAGGAATGACCGCGTCCCAACCGTCTTTTCCGGCGGCATAGGCGAGCAGGCTTGCGAGCTGCGTCCGGTCCATAAACGGCAAGTCGCAGGAGAGCACGAGCAGCACGTCCTTCCTACACAGGCGAAACGCCGTCACCAGGCCGCTCACGGGTCCCGCTGACGGCACCAGATCGGCCGTCACGCTCACGCCGTCTCGTTTGACAAGCTCTGCCGGGATGCGCTCAGGCTCGTTGCACACGATCAGGCAAGGCATCCCCATCGCCAAAATTTCTGTTCCCAGCTCTGTCACCAAGGTGCCTTCGCGCCATGGAAGCTGGTCTTTCGCGACGCCCATCCGGCTGCTTTTTCCGCCAGCCAGAATGACCGCGTGTACGTTTGGCTGCATAAACATCTCCTGCCGTCTCCAAGATTTTTTCCTGCAAGGGTTGACAATAACCACTATTAGTTTATAATAATTATAAATAAGAAATCATTTTAAAAAAGGAGAGGTTACGATTATGGAAAACACTATGTTCAACGTTTTGAATAAACAAGTGGCAAACTGGACAGTTCTGTACACCAAGCTGCACAACTTTCACTGGAATGTAAAAGGCCCTCACTTCTTCACCCTGCACGCGAAGTTTGAAGAGCTGTACAACGAAGCTTCGGCGCACATCGACGCATTGGCAGAGCGCGTGTTGGCAATTGGCGGCAAACCTGTAGGCACATTGAGCGCATGTCTGAATACAGCGAGCATCACAGAAGCGGAAGGCAATGAAACCGCCGAGCAAATGGTGGAAACCGTCGCCCGCGACTTCGCGATCCTCGTCGACGAGCTGAAACTGGCAATCGAGGCTGCCGAACAAGCAGACGACGAGGCGACAGCGGACATGCTCCTGGAAATTCGCAGCGGTCTGGAAAAACACATCTGGATGCTCAACGCTTTCCTGCAATAACAGCTTGCCCGTTACCATCCCATACAAAAAGGCGATCGTGCTTGCACGTCGCCTTTTTTGCTGTGAATCAAGCGGCTACCCAGTCCAAGTCCGGGCAGGCAAGCCGTCTTTTCTGTCTACGCCAGTGAAAAAATCAGCTTCCTTCCATCTTTTCCCACTTTTACCTGAGGCAGATACTTCAATGACTTTTGTACGCCGATGTACGGGCTGGCGAACTCTACGTCATGCCGTTCCTTCAAAATCGAACAAAGATCGGCCAGGGACATCGGAGACATGCTTTCCCGCAAGATGTTCTCGATGTGATTGGCCACTTCCTGATAATTGTGACGAATGTGGGTCTTTCGTACCTTGATCCGCTTCACCATATCTGTCGGAAGCTCCTCAGTCGCCACCGCTACTTCGTCAGACAGCTCAGTTGCATCAAAGCCTGCCTCGGCATCCATTTCCCGAATCCGGTTCAGAATTTGCTTGATGTCTGCTCCCAACTGCTTGTCCTGGTCTACGTATTGCCGGCGCAGAGCCATTCGCTGCTCCAGCATGGCCTGCAGTGTCATCTGCAACGCTTTCCGTTCATTAAACATTGCGCTATGTATTCCCCTTTTCACAAAAAGTAGAATTTTATGGAATGTACCCTCAATGATAATATAACTCGTCCCCCTTGAAAACGAGGAATTTAGGCGCACAAACGCTGACGACTTTCGCGATAGCCAAAAAAACGAGCTAACTCCCTTATATGAAAATCTCCCCCAAGCATGCCTATACTTAAGGGAGTTGTCAGTGTCCTACACAAACGATTATTTCCTCAATACCTGAAATTCGAAACGATCTTCTGCAGTTCTTCGGACATCTTGGACAGAGCCAAAGCTGACGAAGCAATTTCTTCCATGGAAGCCAACTGCTCTTCCGTAGCAGCAGAAACATTTTGCGTTCCGGCTGCTATTTCTCTGGCTACTTCCCGTATGGTTGCCACCGATTGCACAATGTCTTCCATCGACCCTGCGACCCGCTGCGCACTGCCTGACACCGCTTGAATCTGAACAACAACATCGCCCACTGAGCGTTGGATGTGCGCGAAGGAAGTTTCTGCCTGGGTTGCTACTACCATACCTTCGCTTACTTCGTTTTTCACTTGAGCCATGGAAGCTACCGCTTTTTGCATCTGTTCGCGGATCATCGAAATTAAATCGCTGATTTTACTTGCCGATCCGGCTGACTGCTCCGCAAGCTTTCTTACTTCCTCTGCAACGACAGCAAATCCCCTGCCGTGTTCCCCTGCCCTTGCCGCTTCAATAGCTGCATTCAAAGCCAGCAAATTCGTTTGAGCAGCAATGTCGGTAATCACTTGAACAATTTCGCCAATTTCCTCTGAACGATCGCCCAAATCTTGGATTGCATTTGCCAGGTCATGCGTCTTGGCGTGAATGGAACCCATTTGTTCGTTTGCGGTTTGGAGCGCCTGATTTCCTTCCTCTGCCACTTGCGCTGCTTGTACGGCGGAAGCGGATACTTTCTGGGCGTTGGCCGCAATTTTTTCAATTTCTTGCGCCATTTCGTTAAGTGTCTGGGCACTCTGGTCTACGCTGGAGGCTTGTTGCTCGGAGCCCGAGGCTACTTCTTGCATGATGGAAGCGACTTGCTCGGTGGCTCTGCTTGTTTGTTCAGCGCTTGCCGTTAACTCTTCCGCAGATGCGGCAACCTGTTCTGCATTGACGCCCACTTGATGTATCAGGGTACGCAAGTTGTTTTTCATGACGGTAAAGGAACGCGCCAGTTCTCCGATCTCGTCCTTGTTCTTTACCACGATATCTTCCACAGTCAGGTCTCCCGCCGCCATTTTTTGTGCAGAAGAGGCCAACAAGACGACGGGTCTCGCAATCCAGCGCGAGACAAAATAGCCAATGCAAAGTGCCAAAACGACTGCGATCGCACTGATGATGAGTCCGGTTGTGATGACGCCGTCTACCCGAATGGAGTTTTCTTGCGAGGCTTGCGTCATTTGTGCTTGTTCCCGCTCATTGATTTCGTCAGCTACCGCCCGAATGTCCCTGGAAAGCGGAAACAACGTGGTCGTGGCGATTTCCAGAGCCCGGTCGCTGCTCACGGAGAGAATCTGGTTTTTCACTTCATCGTATTGCTTGTTCAAAGTCTCGATTTTGCCCAGCGCATCCTTGGTCTCTGGCGTTGAGGCGATTTCCATGGTGGAGGACACGAGAGCAGATAGCTCCTTGCTTGCCTCCTCCATTTTTTTCGCGGCTTCCGGATCTTGCGTCAGCAGGTAATCCCGCAAACTGCTGTTCATCTGCGTTGCCTGTACCTGAATCGCCTTGGCGTTCAGGAGCACTTTCGCCTGTACGTCTACCAGCTCCGTGTACGAGGTGTCCACTTCCTTCAGAAAGGCGAACGACAGTCCACTCACGATCACCATAAGCAGAGACACCGCTAAAAATCCGCCAATGATTTTCTTTCTGATTGTCCATTTCATGCTGTACCCTCCGATTCGCAAGGAAATACGTTCTTGTTACGAGCAGTCATACTGGTTTCGTTGGCGGCGACGAGCTTGTCGATGGCAAGCCCTTCCTGCCGATTATAAGCATACAGGCAGAGTTGGCTTTGTTGCAAGTCGGAGGAAAAAGAGAGAGCGTCAAGAAGTTCGCTTGGCCTCAGCGCTTTAGCGCTTTATGGCAACAAGCGCCAAGAAAAAACCCCAGACGAGCTGCAACAACTCGCCTGGAGTCCATCATGGTCAAACGTCATCGAAAAACGCATTTTTGTCAGCCAATTTTCGCTACCACTTTTCCTTTCCCTTTACGAGTAGCCAGTTCAGCCAATGCTGCCGGGACTTCCTCCATTGCAATGATTTTCTCAACAAGCGGATTCAGTTTGCCCTCTTGAAGAAGGAAGAGCATATGGTTTCCGATTTCTGAGAGTTTTTGCTGTTCACGTACATGACCGGACTGATGCACGCTTCCAAGTGCTACTTGGTGAAAAGACAGGGGACGTGCAAATGAAATCGCATCATTCACATCAGGAGCTCCGGCAATAAACGCAATTTGTCCGTTAAAAGCAAGAGCCTTCAAAGATTTTTCAGCATTTTCGCGTCCTACTGTATCAAGGACCAAATCTACCCCTCGTCCGTTCGTGATTTCCAAAGCTTTCTCTACAAAGTCTTCTTTTTGGTAGTCGATGGCATAATCGGCTCCCAAGCTCTTTACATACGCATGATTCATAGAAGAGGCGGTTGTTAACACCGTCAGTCCTGCGTTTTTCGCCAGTTGAATAGCAAAGCCGCCTACTCCGCCTGCTCCTGCATGAACGAGAATCGTCTCCCCTCGGGAAGCTCGCATTTTATGGAACAGGGCTTGATACGCTGTATATCCGGCACATGGAAGAGCAGCAGCTTCTTCAAAGGACACGCCTTCTGGAATGACCGATACTGTATGAGCGGTTGTCACACCATATTCAGCATATCCGCCTTTTTTCGTCAAATCACTGTGATAGACAACTCTGTCTCCCGCTTGGATATTTGTTACCTTTTCGCCTACTTCTTCAACCACGCCAGCGGAATCCAACCCCAAAACATGCGGGTATACCCAATTGGGATTTCCTCTGATCCCTGTTTGATAGTCTACAGGGTTACATGCAGTAGCTTTTATTTTGACCAGGATTTCACCTGGCTTCGGCGACGGTTTTTCTACATCCCCTACTTTCATTTCAAATACGTTTGCTTTTTCTTCGAGCAGTAATGCCTTCAATGTAAGCTCCCCCCTTTAATAAGCACCTTGTGAATACGTTAACTCATAACTGTGTGTATAAATTTCGAGTACATTCCCGAACGGGTCTTCGCAATACACCATTTTATACGGCTTTTCATTTGGATAATATTCACGAATAGGCATACGTTGCTTCCCTCCGTGAGCTACCACTTTTTCAACAAGCCCTTCAATATCAGGATCTTGTGCACAAAAATGAAAAATCCCCGTTTTCCAAAATTCAAAGTTATTTTCAGGAGTTCCATTTGCTGAAAATTCAAATATTTATACACCGACTTTATCAGATGTTGCCAAGTGAGCGATTTTCAATTTTCCCCAGCCCCTTCCAAATACATCTGTGCACATTTGTCCAATCGGGCTATCGTCTTCTCGAATTTCAGACGGTTTCATAATGGCATACCATCCTAATACCTCTGTATAAAACGCAACAGCTTTCTGTACATCCGGAACAGATAATCCAATATGGGAAAATGAACGAGGATATGTGTTCGTCATTTTTTCTCTTCTCCTTTTTACCTTTCGTTCTTTTTCAGTATAATGAAGGACATGTTGGAATGGAAAGTCGGCACTTTCATGTAACCAGGTACCCTAATCGTAACCATCGTTCATGTTTACTTGGCTATATGTGGGCAAAACCAAGAACTTTCACGTGGGGGATCAACGTTGACTACGCCAAAATACAATGTACCAGTGGAAGCAACGCTGGAAGTAATCGGAGGAAAATGGAAAGTTGTCATTTTATGCCTGTTAAAAGAAGGAGAAAAACGCTTCAGTGAACTGCAAAGAGGCATACCACTGATTACGAAAAAAATGCTTTCCCAGCAGTTAAGAGAATTAGAGGAAGACGGAATCATCAGCCGGAGAGTTTACGATGATGTTCCCCCTAAAGTAGAGTACTCGCTAACGGAAGAAGGAGAAAGTTTGCGCGAAATTTTACAGGCAATGTGCGCATGGGGAGACAGAAGAATGGGGAATCAGCCGGATTGCAGGTAAACTGGTGCCGAATGCCAAGGATACTTTGTCAAACTGTATCGTTTCCCTCAATCCTTCTGTTTCACGTTGATAAAGATTAATACGACGAAGAATTTCAAGTCTTGGGAGTCCATACGACTTCTCATTGATGAATAAAAAGGGTTATTGTAGCCCAACCTCAGAGCAAAAAGAAACCCCAGACGAGTAGGTGAATTCGCTTGGGGTTCAATGCCCTAGTTCAACTTCTAAATAGTTTTAGCTTCCCATTTTTTAATACTGATTTGCTCCATGTTGTAAACGTCCATTAAATCTTGGCACAAAAGTTTGAGTTCATCTTTTTCTTTGTCTTTTTTTACATACATTAACTCTGCTTCAAAATAACTGTCTGAACCTAAGTAATTTACTAATTTGAAAGGTTTTATTTCCTTACCATTGTCTGTATGATATGACCAATTGTTTAATATAGTCCTTGTTCCGAGTGGACTCCTTTCAAACTCCTTTAAATCACCTTCCACAGACACCTTAATTTTTACCACTGTACCTTTTTTCACTTCAAAGTTGGGTACAGAGTACACATCGTTGATATTATCCCAGCTAATGCCCATAGACAAGTTCGTCTCCCTTCTAAAAACCTGGCGATAGTCTTCTACCAGCTGGAGTTGACTTTAATAAGGCTCGTGCCACAGCTATGGCTGCCCCAACAGTACTTAAATTTCTTCTCACACCGCCATCACCTTGAGCGTACATTTGATAGCGCGCAACCCCTGCTTCTGGGAAAGTTATCTCCATTTTTACATTATCAAAAACTGGAATGTTGGTCATGGTTTTTAACTTTTCGCCCTCTTTTAGGTTACCAAGCTTCTTATATAATTCTAGTTGCGCTTTAGGGTCTTGTCCATTTAGAGGCTTAACCTCCCAAACTTTATTTCCTAAAACAATGTCAGCCTCATAGTATTTATTCTTGAGTCCAAACCATTCTGTTTCTCCTGTGGCTAATTTTTTCTCGAGTTCGGCATTCTGCCCGTACTTCTGATAAAGTTGTTTTGCTACATTAATCTGTGCAATCTCATGGAAAGGAGTATATAACTCTCTAAAATTTGGTTCACCAGGATCAGGTGTATCAGTAAAATCCGGTGCCAAAAATGACAATGCACTTGATCCAAATACCTCAATAGCCCCTTAGGAAACTTGGACACATGGAGTGTAATTTAGTACACTATATGTGAACAGGGGGAAGGCAACAATGAAACGAAAACAATACTCCAATGAGTTTAAAATGCAAGTGGTAAAAGAAGCTCTGGAAAGTGGAAATCGAGCTGCCGTTGCCAGAAGATACGAACTCCACTACAATGTCGTCCAACGTTGGATGAAAGATGCAGATGCAGGAAAGTTCGAGGATTTCAATATGGCTGTGGTCGATGATGCAGGTTCCAAGGCTTTGGTTAAAGAAAACGATCAACTCAAGCGTTTACTGGGTGAAAAGGATTTAGAGATTGCCATCTTGCGTGACCTCATAAAAAAGAAAAACCCTCACTTACTGAAAAGCTTGAAGTAGCCGAACATTATATTCAACAGGGATACGAAGCAGCCTTAGTGCTTCGTCTTATAGGGATTCCGAGATCGACCTACTACTATCATAAGCAACAAAAGACTCAACCACATCTAGAAAAAACAGTACGTGAGGGACGAGAAATACCGGGCTACTCATTCAAACAAGATGGAACCAAGGTTTCCGATGAACAAATCAAGGAGTGGCTGATGGAGAGCATCACTGGAGACGGGTATGCCTACGGTTATCGCAAACTAACCGTTCTCCTGCGCCGCGAGCATGATTTAATTATCAACAAGAAGAAAGTCTATCGACTCTGTACAGAGCTAGATATTCTTCGTCCACAACGCCAGAAACGAACGCATTACCCTAGAAAGCTTGCTAGAAACCGTAACATTACGAATTCGAATCAGCTTTTTGAGACAGATATCAAGTATGGTTACATTGTAGGAGAAGACCGCTTTTTCTTTATTCAGACCGTCTTAGATGTCTATGATCGAGTGGCAGTTGCCTATCATATCGGATTAACTTGTGAAGGAAAAGATGTGGCAAGAACTCTACAACAGGCTCTATGGAAACGCCAATTATTTGAAGATGACCCAAAACCTGTGATCCGATCAGACAATGGACCACAGTTTATTTCCCATGCCTTCCAAGAGGCTTGTGAATCATTCAAGGTTGAACATGAGAGAATTCCGCCCAGGACTCCGAATATGAATGCACATATTGAGTCCTTTCACCGACTATTGGAGGACGATTGCTTATCTCGACACGAATTTGAAACGTACAAGGAAGCGTATGAGGTGGTAACCGAGTATATGAAGTTTTACAACGAGAGAAGAATTCACTCTAGCATTCGTGATTTAGCACCTGCCGAGTTTTATAGACAAAACCAAGTAAGTCCTATCCCCATTAAAGCCGTTCGTGTGTAATAATCTAGAGTCACATGGATTCATACCGGAAAGTTCGTTAGGCTTTACATGGAGAGGCGGGCATGATAGGCTGGGTAGCCTTACGAAACCCTTAGGCATCGGACTTGAGTAAGAAATTATGCCCGTAGAGGCTCCATGTCAAGCCGTTACCGTCAATAGTATTCCTCACCCAAAAACGAAAAGCTATGAAAAAGTAAGAATAAGAGAGTATGTGTCCAAACCTAGGGGGTTAATCCGATACCATCATAGATGCATCAGCAGCGGAGAATAGTCCGCTATTGTAACCTTGCGAAATAAGATTTAGAGACCAAGTATAGCTATGACCAGTTGGATCGCTATACCTCAACGGATTGTTTGCGGTATATACATACCGATTCAACGTCAACGGATTCTCCACTTGCCCCTTATACGCATCCTCCGAAATAAACCGCCCTACCTTCGGATCGTAATACCGCGCCCGCAAGTAGTAAAAACCTGTCTGCTCGTCGTACATTTCGCCGCTGTACAGGAACGGATTGGACATCCCCTCTGTTTTGGAAAGGACATTGCCCCAGGTGTCGTAGTCGTAGCGGTTCAGCTCCTGGCCGTTTGCGTCTGAGATGGTGACGACATCCCCGTGGCTATTGTAGTGGTAATAGCCGTTTTTGCCGGACGAAGCGTCCTGGCGGAACAGCAGTTCGTTGCCCCAGACGTTGCGCGCCTTTAGTTGGTTCGTGCCGTCCAGTTCTTCGATGACTTTGCCGCTCAGGTAGACGTACTTGGTTTGCGCACCGTTTTCGGTTTTGGTTGCGCGTAGGCCGTCTCCGAAATACGTGTACGTCGACGTCTCGCCTGTTGTTTCGTTCAAAACGCCGCGCAGGCGGTTGCGCTCGTCGAAGGTGTAGGTGAAGCTGGCTGAGTCGGTTGGCAAGGTGCCGGCGAAAGCCGAGCGGTTGCCACGGCCGTCATACGAATATTGATTCGTCGTACCGGGAACGACTTCCTTGGTCAAACGGTCGATTTTGTCGTATGCGAACTGATGAGTGACGCCGTTGCGCTGGATGGAAACCACGTTGCCAAATTCATACCGGTTGGTCTCTTGCCAGATCGCGGCCTGGTTTTGCTCGTGCGCCACGGTTTCGACTTGTCCGAAAGAATCGGTCTTGCGCTTGTTGACGCGGCCGTTCGGATAGGTCGTCTGTGTTTGCTCTCCGGTGTTGTCCACCGTGTACGCATATGCGATTTTCCCTGTCAGGCTGCTGTTGACTTCCGTGAGACGCCCGGCACGATCATAGCGATAGTCCACCTTCGTCCCGTCCGGATACGTCAGCGAATCCATGAGATCGTCGCGATCCGTGTAGCCCAATCGGTACGTGCGGCCGAACACGGTCTGGCTTTGCAAGCGTTGGAACGCATCGTAGCTGTACGTTATCTCCCGGTAGTGGCTCGCTGTCGGGAAGGTGTCTGCGCCGTTGCTGTTCGTTTCCTTTTGCACCAGCGACGTGTTCGGAACGTAGTCTTTCGTCTCCAGGTTGGTCACCGTGCCTGCTGCGTTGCGGGTCGTGATGCTTGCCAACTCCCCGAAAGGCGTATAACTGTACGTATGGCGGTTGCCTGCCTTGTCGGTAAACGTGTTCAGCGTCCCGTTGGGGTTGTAGGCGGACGATTCGGTGGCGCCAGACGGGACATCCTGCTCGCTCAGCTTCCAGGACAGAGCGTTGTAATGGTTTTTCGTCGTCAGCACCTGGTTTTCCTTGACCGTCACCAGGTTGCCGAGCGCGTCATACTCGTACTGGTAGTGGTTTTGTTCCGGATCGCGCAAATCGGTGATCTTGCCGTCATTGGTGTAGCGATACGTCCAGGTGCGGCTTTTTCCGGTCTGGTCGGTCTCCGTTTTTTGGATGACCTGGTCAAACGTGTTGCGGACGAGCTTCGTCGTCAAGCTTTGCGTACCGTCCCCGGTTCGCCGGACTTCTTTTTCCACCTGGCCGTGGCGGTCGTGGTATTGAACGGTTTGCAAGCCGTTAGGCGCGAGCGTCAGGCGGGTGAGCGCCGGCACGTAGCTGGTTTCGTCGCGGACGGCGTTGGCTGTCAGGTAGACGGTGGTGCCAACCGGGTCTTTTTGCTGCCAGACGCTGCCGTCTGCATTATAGACGTAGGTCGTCGCCCGATTGTTGTCGGCGTACGGCGCGCTGGACAACAAATGGTTGCCGTCCAGGGAATACGTGTTGTACAAAAGCGGGCGAACGCTGCCGTCTGTGCCGACCTGTGCTTTGTACTCGACTTCCCCGTATGGCGTAAACTGCGTGACCTGCTTGCTGCCGTCCGGGAGCGTCATCGTGACTTTGCGCGCGTCATCGTCGTAGGCGTAGGTCGTTGTCCGCGTCTGCTGTTTGCTCGTCACGCTTTCCTTGGTCCGCCGGCCGAGCAGGTCGTACTCGTACAGGACGACGGTGTTGTCCGGATAGGCGCGGGCTATCAGGCGGCCGAGTCCGTCGTAGGCAAAAACGTGATGCAAAATGTCCTTCTCCCCAGGTGCGACCTCGACGTCCAGGATGATGTCGGCCGGGTACAAGCCGAGCGCATCGTAGCGCGAAATGTCTTGCGTGACCGTTTTGGCATCGGGTCCGGTGCTCGTTTCCGTCATCGAGGTGAGCTGCTTTTTGTCGTTGTAGGTGTACGTGCGGTCGACCTGCACTACTTTGGTTCCGGCGCCATCCGGGTACGAGTCGACGATTTTTTCCGTCGCTACCAGGAGATTGCTCCCGTATGTGTACGTCTCGTGATGAAAATGGTTCGGGTTGTCCGCCGCCGTTTTCTTCACGCTCGATGGAACGCGCAGCCCGGACAGATTGAGGTATTGCCACAGTGTGACGTTGCCTTTCGGATCGACTTCCTTGGTTACATCGCCGTATTCATTGTAGCGGTACTGGATGATGTGCGCGTAGCGGCCGAGCCTTGCCTGCACCTTGTCCAATCGTCCGGACGTCGGGGCGAGCAGGAACGCGTACACGTCCGCATCCGCGGTCAAGGAAGACGGGCGGCCGAGGAAGTGGTACACATAGGCGGGTTTGGTGGCACGGTCTTCGTACAAGTAGCTCGTGTAGCTCGCGGGCGCATACTGATACGTCTTGCCGTCTTCCGTCACGGAAAGCGCGCCCTGGATCGTGTCGTCATCGGCTCCGTTGCCGACGTACGTTTTCACCGATTGCAGCACGAAGTTGCGGTCTTCGTTGGCGCGGTACGTCTTGTCTTCACTCGGCAGTCCTGCCTGTACCATCCGCGAAACGACGATCGAACCGTCCCGATCCAGCGACTGCTTCGCCAGGCGCCCCGATTGCGACTTCGGCGACTTCCAGATTTCTTTCGTGATGTGCGGGTAGTATTTCGTGTACGAATACCACTCCGTCGCAGGCTGGTCGGGATGCGGCGTCTTCGCAAAGCGGAAGTTGACCGCCGTGACCGGCAAATAGCTGGTGTACGTCAACGCTTCCCTGTCGTGATAAATCCGGGTCACCCCCCGGTCGAGAAAGCCCGGCGCATCCGGCTGGTAGATGCTGTACGTATAGGTCATGGACAAGCCTTCCACCGGATAGGTGACTTGTTTGAGCAGGCGGTAATTGACGGTCGCTTTTCGCGATTGGTCCAGGCTCGTGTACGCCGTCGACTCCAGGCCGCCGTCGTCAAAGGCGATGACGCCGTCCGGAGCCGGGAAGGTGTAGGCGGGATGCAGGTTGAACTCGGTCGTGCCGTACGTCCGCGGATTGAGGTAGGTGTACTCGGCGATCACCTTGCTCTCCCCGCCCGTGACGCTATACTCGATAACCCGGTCCTTGTCGCTCACCGCGACTCCTTTTTCGTATTGCAAATGCTTGAGCAGCTTCGTCTTGCTGCTGTCCTGGTACACCTTGAGATCAATGTCCCAGTTGCGCTCCAGGACGACCAGGCGACCGACGCTGTCGGTGATTTCGATTGGCTCGTCCCAGTCTTCGGGAATGCGGTAGCGGATCGTATCTCCGTAGACGTTCGTCTTTTTGACCAGATGGGTCACGTACAATTCTTCGTTCCGGTAGTAACTCTCCTCGCCAAATTCATAGGTCATGCCATCCACGGAAAGGGTGACGATATGGTTGTCGCCAAACTCCCCGTAGCGTTTGCGATAGAAATGCATGCCGCCATTTGGCTGATACGGCGTGTTTACCCATTCCCCTTTGATGGACGAAGACTCCAGAATCGTCCCGTCTTCCAGCGTGAAAATGTACCGTTTGCCTTCGCCGGACGCCCCGCACGTATATCTGGATCCATCCGCGCGGAAGCCGCACTTCGCGTCTTCCTTCGAGACTTCCTGAAAGCGGGGAAAATTGTAGCTCCAGCCCGTCGGCAACGGATTGGGGTCCCCTTGCAGCGGATACGTCTTGTTTTTGCCGGACGAAGACAAGTAAATGTTTTCGGTCATCGCATCGAGCGACGAATAGCGCCGCTCAATGGTCAGGTCCATGCCGTGCTTGCCTTCCAGGTGGACGTCGACTTCCCGCACGTTGGCTGCCCGATACAGCTCGTCCACCGGATTGTCCGTGTTGGTGCGCTGGTATTTGTAAGTCAGGCCTTCGGTTTCAAACATGGCGTCAGGGATGCTTGCCGTCGCGGCCGCGGTTGGCGTCAGGCTATCTGTCGCTTTCGCCTTGCTTGACGTGGCAGCTTGATTTTCCGCCGCCGCCTGCTTGCCTTTTTCGTACAAGGCGACGACCTGCGGCACGGACGCTTCCAGTTGCTGTTTCTCGGCAGCGGACAGCCCGTCCATTTTCTGCTGGAACGTCTCTCCCTCCCATTGGTACTTGTCGACCTGCTCGTTATGAGACAAAAGTTGATCGACTTGCGGATACACATACGCCGCAAGTTGCAGCAATTTTCTGTTGCCTGTCTGGTACAACTGCCAGACGCTTTCTGCCGGAAGCGGCGTCCAGTCCCGCTTCATCACCTCTGCTTTGCTGTAGGTCGGCTTCTCATCCGGCCGTTGTTCCTTTTTCCCCGCTTCCGCCTGCACGGCAGCCTGATAAGCGGAAAGCCATTTCTTGGTCGTGGCGCTTTCGCCCGAAGCGTAGGAAGCTTGCGGCTTCGCGGGCAGGCTCGCCTCTGCAAAAGCCATGTTCGGCAAAAGCAGCGTGCCGCTCAACACCACGGCTGCCATTTTCTTCATCCAGCGATTGTATCGCATCCTATCCCTCCTCTTTGTGCTGCTTATGGATGAATCAGCTTGCGCATGAGATTTCCGTTGCCGTCATACGTAAACTCCGCCAAAATTTTGCCGTTTTGCTTGATCTGCACGAGCTGACCTTTGGCGTTGTAGACGTATTCCACGCCCAGGTAACGGGCCGCAAGCCGCGCATGCACCGCGCCATTGTCTGCCGCTGACAGGACGAGGTAATAATCCTCTCCCTTTTGCATGGACAGGCTCACCTTGGAAAAAGGCGGCTGATCGCCGTCGTCGTTGGCCGCCAAAAGCCGCGTGCCTGCGTAATCTTCATAGACGGCAAGCTGCGTATTGCTCGCTCCCTCCGCAGGATTGCCGCCGTAAAAACTCGTAAAAATTTCGAAGCTGCCCGAAGACGGCGGCGTAAACTTCACGATTTTTTTGCCCCCTGGCTCCAGATGGACATCTTGCGGCGCGTGTATGAAAAAGCTTTCTGTATCGGCAAATGCGATGGCAAAAGGACCCGCGATCACATCTGCATCCATCCCGGCCACCTTCGCTTTGGGAATCGTCACGAACAAATTGTCTGCGCTGTGCTTTTGCTCATGAGCGAGCGCTTTTCCCGCGAACTGAATCGTGAGCCGGGAATCGCTCTCCCTTGTTACCAGTGGCGTCAGTCCGGGCGGCACGTTGCTGACGGATACCGCGTTTGCCGCATCCGCTGCAAGCATTCCGTTCGTGATCGTGATGGTCTGCTGCTCCGTGACGCTTCCATCGTTGGCGGCGGATTCATGCAGGACAGGCGAGGCAACTGCTGCCTGTGTATCCAGCGCGGCAGTCAGTCTGGCGTGAACGCCTTTTGTCTTGTCGTAGGAGGCGACGTAGGCATAATAAGTCACCCCTGCCTCAAGCGAAACGTCGATGGCGGAAAAAAGCGAGCCTGGCGTCGCTTCGTCGTTGAAGGTCACGATCTGCTTCAGTTGCTCGTCGCGAGACAGGAACAGGTAGGTGTCAAACAACGGCCCAAACCCGCCGTACGGACTGGTGTAAATCCGGTACTGGCCTGTGATCGGAGCCGTGAAGCGATACGTGGGGATCTCCCCGGCAGGCAGGCTGATATCGACAGGCTGATTGAGTCCCAGTACGGCCGTCACTTCGCTGAGGGCGAGCGTGTATTCCGAAGTTTCGCTGTAGTGGCGATCCATGCTGAATACGAAAAAATAATACGTCTTGTTCGGCTGGACCTGGAACGTGATGATCTCGTCTTGTCCCAATGCCGAACTCATGCTCGTGCCAAGCACCTTGTTCGGGGCCTCGACGACGATCAGGTCATAGTTCACGTCGTTGGGGACGTACAAGGTGACCGTGGCTTGTCCGGCTTGCGCTCCCGAATCGTAGCGATATCCGTCGATGTCCTCTTTCCAGGTGAGCTTGGAGTTGTACAGATTGCCTCTCGTGATCGGGTAAGCGGTATCGACATCGTCATTCGGCTCGAACGGATCCAGGACGGCGCTTGTTGCGCGCAGACTCGTCTGCTTCGCGCTGCTTTTGCTCGTTCGGGCGGCGGACAGTTCTGGCAGAAGTTGCTCCCAGTAAGCGTCCGCCTTTTCGTTGTACGTACGCAGCAAATCGGCAAGCGGCGCTTTTTGGGCCAACAACTGCTGCTCTACTGCCGCTTGCTGAACAGCCCGCTCCGCCTCGCCCGATGCTGCCTCGATGTGGTGCAGCTCCTTGGCCTGCCGCAACAGCGCGGACGCTTCCTCGTCTATTTGCTTGGCGAGCGACAGATGATTTTTGCGCGACGCGACCTCCTGGAAAAAGGCAAACGTCTGCGAAAGCTTCAACAGCTCCTGATCCATTTCATAGATGGCAGCGAGCGGATCTTCTCCTGCTGTAGCCGTTCGCCCAGGAAAACAAGCAACAGCGAATACAGCCAACAGCAGCAGGAAAACAACCGGTTTTCCTCTCATGTATTCTCCCCTCTTCCTTTTTTGCTTCCTGTCTGGTCTTCATCCATGTCCTGCTCTCGCAGCAAATCCGGATCGCTTCTGAAACAGACCATCGGCGTCAGGCACTTGTCCCTCCAAAATGTCTCCCTCCTTTCGCGCAAAACAGAACAAATGTTCTTGTTTTGTTTATACAAGCATCTTAATGTACAACATTCTTGTATGTCAAATGAAAAAATATAAAAATCACATACAACCTTTCCTTCTTGCTTTCACTCTAGTACAATATAGTTGTACATATGCAACGGAAGGACTGGCGCGCTCATGCTATCTCAGCGCTTACGCACAGCTCGCAAGGCAAAAGGTCTGACCCAGGAAGAGCTGGCAGAACGTGTCCGCACGACCAAGGGAACGATCAGCAACTACGAAAACAATCACAGCACCCCTCCCAATGACATGCTGATGCAGCTGGCAGACATTTTGGAGGTCACGACCGATTGGCTGCTGGGACGGACCGACGATGGGGCAGCTTATGTCGCGACCGCATCTGCCCAGGCTGGTCAGCGCTCGCTGGACGAACTGTTGCAGGAGAAAATCGACGATCCGGATGACTACTATTTTTTGGATGGCTATCTGGAGGCATCCGAGGAGGAAAAAAAAGAAATCCGCCGCTACTGGTACGACTTGAAAAAGCAGTGGAAAACGCGCCAGGTGCGCGAGACACGTCCTCCTTCCTTGTTTGACATCACGGAAGAGCTGAAAAAAAAATAACCCCTGGGCGGGGGTTTTCTTTTCGAAATCAAACAGAACGTATGTTCCAGTCGTTTCAGGAGGTCCTTGATGCACTTCTCTTTTTTGCAAGAAATCGGCAAACCGCAAACATGGCTGGAGAGCCGCGTATACCTGTTGCTTCGCCATCACGGCATGGAGCGGCCGGAGCACATCAACCTGCAACAGCTTTGCGAGACGTACGGCATCGAAATCCATTTCATCCAGGGCCGAAGCCGCGCCCACGCCCATCCCACCCTGCCAAACCGCTACATCATCGCGGTCGACGAACGGCTGGACCCCGCGACGCAGCGGGTCAAAATCGCCCATGAGCTGGGACACCTGCTGCTGCACGAAGGGGTACAGCCCCAATGCAGCGAATGGATGATCGATTGGCAGGAATCACAGGCGAACCACTTCGCCGAGCACCTGCTGTTGCCGCTCTACATGATGGGCTCCGTGCTGGCGGATTGCTCGCGCTACCAGGCACCCGCGCTGTTGGCCACCCGCTTTCAGGTGCCGCTCGCCCTTGCCCGCACCCGGTTTGACCGGATTCTCAGCCGCCTGTACGCCAAAGGGTTTCCCGTCTACGATTAGCAGGCCATTCGTTTTTTGACCATCTTTTCGGAGGCGATTTTCGTGAAACGTATTTTCATAGCCGGAGACGCATACAGCCGCCATTTTTTCGAGCTGCCCCTCGACCAAGACGAGGAGCTGTCGCTGCGGCAGTCGATTGCGGTGGCGAATTACCACGTCGCGCGCTTTGCTCTCATCATGCGCGACGACGGTTTGCGCGGCCTCGGCATCTTGCCGGGCGATGCGCTGCTCATTTCCGACTTTTCCGCGGAACCGATCCACAACAGGCCCGTTCTGGTCAGGCAGGAAGGGCAGTTTCTCGTCCGGATCGCGGCGGACGTCAATCCGGTGGAATGCCTGTTTACGACTACTCGCGCAGAGGACGAGCCGCTGCTGTTGCCATCCGAAAACATCCGCATCACCGGCGTCGTATCTGGCATCGTCTCGCTAACGGGCAATGACGTCGGTCAGTAGCCAGTCCTTGATCGCCGCCACGGTCTGCTGCCACTGCTCCTGGGGAGTGATGGCGGCAGGCTGGTCGCCCTCCTGCGCCCCGTAGCTTCCGAACTGCGCATGATTGCCGCCCTCGATCGACATGTACACCGTGCGCTCAGGCAAAAATTGCTTGTTCTCTTCGTATTTTTTCCGGTCGATGACTCCATCCCGCGAGCCGAGCAGCGACAGCACGGGGACATCCGCTTCCTTCAAATCCCCGCGCTTGTCTGGATACGCCCCCAGGAAAATGACGCCGTCAATCCGCTCGAGCTGGCTGGCTGCGTATCTGGCTGCCATCGCGCCGCCGAGAGAGTGCCCGCCGATGACGAACGACTGCTGCGGATACGCTTTTAACACTTGATTGGCCCGCTCGACGTCGGTGATCGCCAAATTCAGCGGCATCCGCGCGATGAATACCCGATAGCCGGAACCAGCCAGGGCGCGTGCGAGCGGCGCATAACTCTCTGGCGTGACCAGAGCGCCCGGATACAAAATCAAGCCAGGCTCACGCGCTTCCCCACCTTCAAAAGCAATCCAGTCGCCCGTGTCGATCACCGTGATCCCTTCGCCTCCCTGCATCGCGTCTTTTGCCGCCTGATCGGGCTGATACGGCCGCAAATACCAGATCGCTGTACAAGCTCCGGCGAGCAACAGCAAGACCAGCACCCTCCACCATCGTTTCCGTTTCCGACTCATTCCGCCACCTCGCTTCCGTTCCCTTGTTGCTTGCTTCTTATTATGTCTCAATCTTCCTTTCCATGTGCGCCATTTGCCCATTCCCGTCAAAAAGCGTGCACATGTATTGACGGCAACCTGTTTTATTAGTAGTACTTTTACATACCACTAATAAAAATCGTGTCGTTTGCCCTTGGCTGAACAGCTTTCAAACCAATGGGCCAGTCCGCTCTTGAACGCGGAACGTGCGCTGTCGCTGCGCCGAAGGACACGATCCAAACAAGAAAGGTTGGGGAACCGTTATGAAGCAAGACGATGTGTTGTACTGCGAAGCTTTGCTGCGAAAAGTCGGCCAGAGACTGTTTGCCGAATTTGCGCAGGAGCCAGCCTGCACGAGCAAGCAAGCGATGAACGAACGTTTTCACGCCTTAAATCCGTAAGCAGAAGAGCTGCTCCGGCACGGCTTGGCGGAGCGCTTTCCCGCGTATCGCTGGTCCGATGCAGAATTTGATGCCTCCCTGCAAAAACAGCCGGAATACTCGACCCCGTACTGGATTTGCGATGCCATCGACGGAGCCGTCCACTTTTTGCAAGGCATGCCGATGTGGGCCGTCTCTCTCTGCCTCGTCCGCGACGGTCAGACGGCCGTTTCCTTTGTGTACGACCCTTGCCGGGATGAGATGTTTACTGCCATTGCAAGACAGGGCGCTTTTTTTGAATGGCAGCAAAATTAGCGTCTCGGCCAAAACAGCGCTGTCCGAATCCGTCCTGGGCACGCTGTTTGCGTCCTCGGAACCGATGAATCTCTCCGTCGGCAAGCTTACGGCCGATTCCTTACTTTTTCTCCTTTTGCCGCTCCCGAAAACGGCGCACCTTCATGAGATTGCCGCACATTTTGTCATCGCACCAGCGGCGTACCCGATTGCGGCTTTCATCGTAAAACACCCATCGGCAGTCCTCGTTGTCGCAAATCTTGATGCGCTGCACGTGCTCAGGAAGCAGCAGCGTGGCAAAGGAAGCCGCGATGCGGGCCATCACCAGCTCCCAGCCGCTGGAGGCGCTGACCAGCTCCTGCTCATACCCGCTCTCCTTGCCCGCAGAGATGACGCGAACGTGAAAAGGCGCCTTCGCGAGCGTCTGATTCAGCTCCTCCAGTTCCTCCTGCCGCAACGCTTCCCCGCGCACGACCCGCTCCAGCAGACTGCGCATATATTCGCGCAAACGCAACAGCGCCACTGCACTCGCCTCATCAATAGGCAATGGGGCGTGCAAAGCGTATTCCCGCAAAAGCTGCTCCAGCCATTCCTGCTTCGCCAGCCGATTTTCCCTGCGGCCAGACCCGCGCCAATCGCGCCAATCACTGTTTAAAAAATCAATGCACAGCCAGTTCACTCCACTCTTCCCCCATCTGCTTTTCGTTTCTTTTGCTTCTTGTATGCTCAGCCTGTGTATGGTATTCTCTATCCGTAACCAACATAAAATATTTAGGTGGTTACAAGCTGCTTCTTATTGCCATTATAACGTTTCACCAATCTGTTTGACAGACGAGGAGGAACCACATGAATCGGATGGAACTGCTTGTTCACGAATGGGAATGCAGGTCGGCACGGAATTTATCAATACCGCCGAGACGAACGACGACACGTTCCAGCCTTCGGGATCGCCCGACGACGAAGCAGCCTGGCAGGCCACCGTACAGCGGATGGAAACCGTCCATCGCCAAATTCATGAAAAGCTCGTCGCTCTGTCAGACGAAGCGTTCGACCAGCCGCTTCCGAGCATCCCTGCCGGGCAAAGCGTGATGAGCATTATTTTGCACGACGCTTTTCACACAGGGCAAATCGTGCAGATCCGCAAGTTGCAAGGCTCCTGGCCTGCACGCCGATCCTTTTTGTAGCAAAACCGCTCCATGCCAATATTTTGCAGCGCAACTTTTTTCGTTGATAAATAACCGTCAATCTTATATAGTTGATAAATAAATCAATTTCATACATGTTATCCTCATCATTCACGGTGAGGGTAGAGGTCGCGGCTTTTATGTCATCCTGTACGAGATTCAGAAGAAATCAATGACTCCAGGAAAGGGAAAAGCCGCCGAAGCTCATGGCGTATCTCTGTGCGCATGGGCTGGGGCTGTACCCGAAAGGGACAGAACTGTCACGTTTGCTTGCCGGGCAAACGTGGTGTGCTATCTTCAGTGAAGGCTTGGTGGGGATTGGATCATACCGCCCTGTGCCGTTTTTTGGCTATTGGCGGTTTTTTCGTTTCCGACCGACCTTCTCAAATTTTTAGAAAGGTCGTGCAAGCAGCATATGTCACAGAATCAACTGCAACGTGGTTTGAAAGCCCGCCATCTGACGATGATCGCCATCGGCGGCTCCATCGGGACGGGCCTGTTCCTGGCAAGTGGAGGCTCGATTCACGAGGCCGGACCGGGCGGAGCCTTGGTCGCCTACATCGCCATCAGCATCATGGTTTACTTTTTGATGACCAGCCTGGGGGAAATGGCTGCCTTCATGCCTGTATCCGGCTCGTTTTCTACGTACGCCACCAAATTCGTCGATCCGTCCCTCGGCTTTGCGCTGGGCTGGAATTACTGGTACAACTGGGCGATTACGATTGCCGTCGAGCTATCTGCCGCGGCGCTGATTATGAAATACTGGTTCCCGGATACTCCCGCCATTTTGTGGAGTACCCTGTTCCTCTGCCTGATGGTTGCTCTGAATTTGTTGTCTGTCAAAAGCTACGGCGAATCCGAATACTGGTTTGCCTTGATTAAAGTCATGACGGTCATCGTCTTTATCGTGATCGGTGTCCTGATGATTTTCGGCATCATGGGCGGCGAAGCAGTCGGCTTCCAAAACTTCACCAAAGGCGACGCGCCATTCAACGGCGGCTTCATGGCCCTTCTCGGTGTGTTCATGATTGCCGGGTTCTCGTTCCAGGGAACTGAGCTGGTCGGTGTGGCCGCCGGGGAGAGCGAAGACCCTGCCCGCAACATCCCGAAAGCGATTCGCCAGATTTTTTGGCGCATCTTGCTGTTCTATATTTTCGCGATCCTGATTATCGGGCTGCTCGTACCGTACGACAATCCGAATCTAATTAGCGGAGATATTACGGATATTGCCATCAGTCCGTTTACGATCGTGTTTGAAAAAGCAGGCTTTGCCTTTGCCGCCTCCGTAATGAACGCAGTAATCCTCACGTCCGTTCTGTCAGCCGGGAACTCGGGCATGTACGCATCCACCCGTATGCTGTGGACGCTGGCGAAGGAAGGCAAAGCGCCCAAATGGTTTGCCAAAGTGACGCGCAATGGCGTTCCCGTCAATGCCCTCATCATGACAGCGGCCATCGGTGCCCTGGCGTTTTTGTCCTCGCTGTTCGGCGATGGCGAAGTGTACGTGTGGCTGCTGAACGCCTCCGGTATGTCTGGCTTCATCGCCTGGCTCGGCATCGCCGTCAGCCACTATCGCTTCCGCAAAGCTTACTTGGCGCAAGGCCGCGATCTGCGCAATTTGCCGTACCGGGCGAAGCTGTTCCCGTTTGGCCCGATCTTCGCCTTCATCATTTGCTGCATCGTCATCATCGGCCAAAACTACTCCGCGTTCATCGGCGGAGAAATCGACTGGAACGGCGTTTTCGTCTCCTACATCGGACTGCCGCTGTTTTTGATCGTCTGGCTGGTTTACAAATACACGAAAAAAAGCAAGCTGGTACCACTGAACAAAGTCGATCTCAGCATGGACGAAAAATAAAAATAGCGTTGCAACAACTCTCTACAAGATTCCCTCGTCGCAGGGAATCTTTTTTTTGGCGCAAACTATATTTCCTATCACATTTTCATATTTCGTATTGACGAATAACGCATGGAAATATATACTGTTCATGAAATTTGATAATGATAATCGTTATCATTATATTTTCTTACTTTTTATAGGAGGTAGCATAATGAAATCCAGGTTGTCCAAGCACATTTACAGCACCACGCTGGTTGCCGCGCTGTTGGCAGGCAATGCTCATCTCGCTCTGGCGGAAGAACCTCTCGTCGCAGCAGCGGAACAGACCCAAATCGTTCCCTTGTCCCTCGACCATGCCGTAGAGCAGGCACTGAAAAACGACGTTGATCTGGAACTGCTGCGGCTGACGTATGACAACACCCGCTACGAAACCCTCATGACGCTGCGCGATAAGGCCGCCATCAAGAAAGATGACATCAATACTCTGGATGAAGCAAAGAAAAAATACGAAGAAACAGCCAAGGCGCAAAAAACATTGCTCGTAGACGAGGCATCCTATAACGCTTCGAAAATCAGCTTGCAAATGCAAGTACAAAAAGCGTACTTTGAAGCGCGGGCGCTCGAAGAAAAAATCAAGCTGCAAAAGAACAGCATCAGACGCCAAACCTGGGCCCAGGACAGCGCTGCGAAAGAAAAGCTGTCCGAGCTGGAAAACAGCTTCAAGCAAGCATTAACCAAGCTCAATGAATTGCTGAACGAAAAAAGGGACAGACAATGGCTGCTGGAAACCAGCAAACTCTCCTATACCCCGCTGCCAACGCTGGAAGAAACCAAAGCTCTCGCCTACCAAAAACGCCCTGACATGGTGAAAGCGGAAGCAGAGAGAGCGTTTGCCCAGGTAAAAGTGGACTACACCTCCGAGTACGCCGCTATCAGCACATACAAAGGAAGAATCGCACTCAACGAATTGCGCAAAGCTGAGCTGCTGCTGCAAAAGCTCAAGCAAAAAGTCGATCAGGAAGTGAGCGACGCCTACGAAAAAGCGGTCGCAGCAAAAAAAGCGCTGGATGAAAGCACCGCCGCAAAAGACGAAGCATGGAAAACTTATCACGCCACACTCACCGATTATGCGAACAAAAAAGTATCTCTGAACGACCTGATCGAAACAGAAGCTGAATTGTTTGATTCTGAAACAAAAGCAGCCGATTCTCTCTATCAATACAACATCGCTGTCAGCACCTTGAATCAATCGGTTGGCCTTTAATATTTCGCGTTACGAAATATTCGATCTCATTTTTCCTTCCTTTTTCCAAGCTTTACGCCAGCTTTGACAGGCGTCTTTTCAAGGCCAAGCTGCCTTTATATAAATCAAAGAAGCAGTCGTCAGCCTGCAGTCGTTCTGCTGTGGCCGACCGCGCAACGAAAGGCTTCATCCTCGCGATGAAGCCTTTCTTTCTATAGAAGGCAGCATTTCTTTTGTAAAGCGAATCCACTCGCGGGTGGCGTACGACAAATAGGCGTTTTTGCGCCAGATCATCCCCAGATGCCATTTGATCGTCGGATTGACCAGCGCGAGGCTGTGAAAGCGCCGCGGATCGAGCTCCCGGCAAATCGTCTGCGGCAACAGGGTGATCCCGACGTTGGCCGCCACCATTTCCGAGAGAAAATCCCACTGCGAGCTTTTGTAGATGACCGTCGGGTGGAAGCCTACGCGCACGCACTCGTCAATGATCCGGTTGTGCAAGGAAAAATCTTCGTGAAACAGCAAAAACCGCTCGTTTGCCAGTTCGGCCAGCGACACCTCCTGCCGCCCGGCCAGCGCATGCGTAGGGTGGACGACTACGCGAATCTGTTCGTTGACAAAAGAGTACGACTCAAACAGCTCCTCACTCGTCGGCAGCAAAACAACGCCGCTGTCCAGCATCCCTGACGCCACGTCCGCCTCGACTTTTTTGGAGCCGACCTCCAGCAGCTCCAGCACGATCCCCGGATACTGCTCGCAAAACTTCCCGATCACTTGCGGAAAAAAGCTCGCCCCTACCATCGGCGGCAGCCCGATGCGGATTCTCCCCCGCTTCAGCTCCATCAAATCGTCGAGATGCAGCTTCATGTTTTCAAACGACTTCACCATCACCTCTGCCTGGGAAAACAAGACCCAGCCCGCGTCGGTCAACGTAATCCGCTTGCCGACTCGCTCAAACAGCTCGACGCCGATTTCTTCTTCCAGGTTCCGCACCATCTTGCTGATCGTCGGCTGGGTAATGTACAGCGCCTCTGCCGCCTTGGTGAAGCTGCTGTGGCGGGCTACCTCTAAAAAATATTGCAAATGGCGAATGTCCATCCCTCTGCTCCCTCCGCTTCATCTATAGATATGATGAATGATACTCATTCTATATATGCATTTTACCTATGAAAAGAGGTGATGTACACTTTTCACAAAGGGAGAGGACCAACATGAAAAGACTGCTTATCATCGTGGGGCAAGTGGCGTTTTTCATCATCGTGTCCGCGTTGATGAACCTGCTCGTCTCCGTCCTTGGCTGGAAAATCCCCGGCAGCATTTTGGGGATGTTTGTCGTGTTTTTGCTGCTCCAGGCAAAAGTGCTGCGTCTGGAGTGGATCGAATCGGGCGCGGCCTGGCTTATGGCCGAGCTGCTACTGTTTTTCATTCCGCCGTCTGTCGGCATCGTCTCGTATCAAAGCTTGATGCTGCATGAAGGGCTGCAAATTGTCCTGATTATCGTCATCGGCACGGCGTTTGTCATGGCGTGCAGCGGCTTGATCGCCCAAAGCATTTCCAAGCGAAAGGAGCATTCGCGCTCATGATGATCGGACTGCTCGGCTTTCTATTCACCATCGCGCTTTACCTGATCGCCAAGCGGCTTTACCGCTACAGACCGATTCTCTTGTTTTCGCCGCTATTGTTTACGCCAATCGTTTTGGTCGTGCTGCTGCTTTGCACTCATCTTTCTTACCGTGATTACAATGAAGGCGGCAAATGGCTGGCGTACATGCTTCAGCCCGCGACCATCGCGTTTGCCGTGCCGCTGTACAAACACTACTCTTTATTGAAGAAACACGCTGCGCAAATCATGATTAGCGTAGTGTCCGGCTCAACGGTGGCCGTCGTTTCTTCTGCCGTACTCGCCCTTTTGCTGCACACAGACGAGCAGGTGCTGTACAGCCTTTTGCCGC
This sequence comes from Brevibacillus sp. NSP2.1, assembly GCF_000470975.2. NCBI lineage: Bacteria > Bacillati > Bacillota > Bacilli > Caryophanales > Paenibacillaceae > Brevibacillus > Brevibacillus sp. NSP2.1. The sequence continues at coordinate 4,554,374 of NZ_CP048274.1, forward strand.
GCTCAATCACGACGCCGATTGCGATGAACGTCTCGCAAATGATCGGGGGCGTCCCTTCGATCACCGCTGTGCTCGTCCTGATGACCGGACTGCTCGGCTCGATCATCGGGCCGTACATCATCTCCTATTTGCGCATCTCCGACGATATCGCCCGCGGCGTGCTGCTCGGCACGAGCGCACATGGAGCCGGAACGTCCAAGGCGTTTGAGATTAGTCCGATTACAGGGACGGTTTCGAGCATTTCCATGATTTTGGCGGCGCTGGTCACGCAATTGGCGACGACGCTTCTCGTCTAACAGCCCGTTGGCTGGCTGACACCAGATGCAACAGATGATCGTAAACGGACAGGTTCCCCCTTTCGCGGAAAACCTGTCCGTTTTTCACATGATGAGGTCTGTCCAGATTTTGATCGTCGTGCCCAAAATCAGGAGCGCTAAAATCGCCTGAAGGCTTTTCGTGTTCAACCGCTTGCTGACCGCAGTTCCGAGCGGCGCAGCCAACACGCTGGCGATTACCATGATGAGGGAAGGCCAGAACAAGACGTCTCCCGCCATCAGTTTGCCGATCGTCGCGCCGATGGAAGACAGAAAGGTGATCGCAAGCGAAGACGCTATAGTAACTCGCGTAGGAATTTTAAGGACGACAAGCATAATCAGCACGAGAATGAATGCGCCCGCCGCTCCGACAATGCCGGAAGCGGCTCCGACAATCAGCGCGGAGGTTACGGCCGTAGGCTTATGGAACGCGATGTCGGCCATTTCCTTGTCGTCGATCGCTTTTTTGGGCATAAACATCATCAGTACGGCAATCGTCGCCAAAATAGCATAGACGACGTTGATGGCGTCAGCCGAGAGATATTTGCCCCCATATCCGCCGACCAGGCTGCCGACAACGATCGCGCTGCCCATGTACAAAACAAGCTGATAATGAATCAGCTTGTCTTTTCGCAAAGCCCAGACCGCGGATAAGGTGGCAAAAAACACTTGCACAGCACTGATTCCGGAAACTTCGTGGGCCGTGTAGGCAGCCAGTCCGAGTGCCGCTGGAATGTAGAGGAGCATCGGGTACTTGATGATCGAGCCGCCGATTCCGACAAGCCCGGAGATGAACGACCCCGCAAAGCCGATCAAAAACAGGGTGAGAGCAAGGCTGAACGTCATACGCTCTCCAATCCGTCTTTTTGCCACTGGACAAAGCCGCCGCTCAAGTTCAGCACCTGCTTGAAGCCGTTTGCCTGCAGGATGCTGGCACCGATGGCAGAGCGCGCCCCGGAGCGGCATTGCACGAGGATCGGCTTGTCTTCTGGTATCTCATCCAGCCTTCCAGGCAATGTTCCCAGCATGATGTGCTGCGCGTTTGGAATGTGTCCTTCCTGCCATTCAGTCAAATTGCGTACGTCCACGACGTGTACTTCTCCGCTTTCTACCTGTCTCGCTGCTTCCAGCGGGGTGATTTCCGCGTACGATTCGAGTTCAAAGACGCCTTCCGGCAAAATCCGGTTCACGTCCATCACTCCTGCTGCATTGTCGATTCCTACGGAGCGAAGCGCCTGCAGCAACTCGTCCAGCTCGCCTGGATTGGTCAAAAAGTACACGGGACGGTTGTAGTCGACGAGCCAGCCTGCCCAGTTGGGAAAGGCTTTGTTAAACGGAATGTTGACCGTTCCCGCTACATGTCCTTGCGCAAACGCCCGGGCAGAACGCGTATCGACGACCTGCTGTCCTTCCGCCAGCCACCGTTTCAGCTTTTCCGCCTCCGTTTCTTCCGTTACCGCAGGCAGGTCGCGCAACAGGGCAGGTCCGACTTTGTTGACGTGCTTCATCACAGCGAAGTATTTCGGCGGCTCCGGCTGACCGTCGAGCAGAGCATGGACAAATTCCTCCTCATCGGTGTACTGCATCGCCCAGTTGAACATCTTGATGATTGAGCCCATCGGCATACTGGTATTTCCAGTCCGCATCGCCTTCGTCGGACAGGTACAGCTTCGCTTGATGGGCGAGGCCCAGCTCGCGGACGCCGGAGACAAAGTCTGCATGAATATGGGTTTCTGTGGCGGCGACGATCGACACGCCTTCCGCTTGCGCGACCTGGAAGTACGGCTGCAGATTGCGGCCCGGATCAATCACGATCGCTTCGCCCGTTTTTTGGCAGCCCACCAGATAAGATGCGTGGGCCAGCTTTTCATCGTAAAAGTAACGCAACAGCATGGAAACGTCCTCCCTTTTCTTCAAGATTTCCGATTTTTTTCGGCGAGCACTTCCAACAGCGATTGGGCAAAGCGCAGCGCCTTTTGCACGGCAGGATCTTTCATCAGGCGCAGCAGGGTGAAAACGGAAACCGTTTCGTGCCTGCGCTCCGCTCGCTCTTTTGCTTCGCGGAGGACGGCTACGCCGTTTTCCATCTGGGCAGCGACAGGCGTGATGTACGCTTTCACTCCGTCGAGCAAATACTGCTGAGACTGTTTGTCTTGGCCGACGCTTTCCAGGAAATCAGCGACCTGTTCGATCGCGTTTACATATTTGACCAGCTTCGGCAGCTTCTCCAACAAGGCAAACAAGGCCACAATTGCTTCCTCGTCAACGCGATACAAATTGGCCCACGCCGTCGTGCAGCTCCTGAGCCAGTCGTTTGTGCTCGCTCTCCTGCGCCTCCAACGTTTTTTGCAACACGAGCTTGGAGATTCTGGCCTCTTCTTCTTTTCGCTTGGCCGTCAAGTCTTTCAGCACCAAAAGAATTTCTTGCTTGCGCTGTTCGCCATTCTCGTAGATGATCGCCGTGCTCATCTCCATGTCAACGTATCGGCCTTCATAGGTGGGCATCGACGAGAGGAAATAGGGAATCTCCCGTTTCGCCATCAAATAGCAGCGTTCTTCGCCCGGCTCCAGCTTTCTCGTTTGGCAATAAGAACAGTACGGAACCTTTTCGCCCAATTTCCAGCCGGTAATCCTCTCTGCGGACGGATTCATCAGCAAAATTTTCCGCTCTTCGTTCATGAGGATAATCCCGTCCTGCAGGTGGTCGAAAATCTGCCTCAAATAGCCGCCTTCCATCCCTAATCCATCGTTTCCGTGCCGTTCAAAAAACAAGCGATTTTGATCCATCGTAGGTCCTCCACGCAGCTTGGATTCCAGGTCATTTTCTTGTCTGCCCTTGTACGTATTTTACGTTACAGAGCCAGAGAGGGGGCGAACAAGTGTCACTTTGGCCCCCGTGCTTTCCTCCTGAGCCAAGCCTAATCATACTGGTTGCAGCGCGTTCATCGTATAGGTGGGTTCCCCTATCTTGTGGTCTGCGGAAAAAAACGACAATCCTGACCGTCCCGTTAGACGTTCGGATTGCCGTTTTTCGTTCTCGTTTTGCTTATGTCTTCATGCACCGGGCGAGCTACGACAGTTTGCCCATCATCCGCTCCATCCGCTCCAGCGCCTTTTTCAACTGTTCCATGGACGTCGCGTACGAGCAGCGAATGTGTCCTTGCCCGCTCTCGCCGAACACGTCCCCCGGCACGACTGCCACTTTTTCCTCCAGCAGCAGCTTTTCCGCGAACTCAGCCGAGCTAAGTCCTGTCGCCGCCACAGAAGGGAAGGCGTAGAACGCTCCGTCCGGCTCATGGCACGCAAGCCCGATCTGGCGGAAACCGTCGACCACGTAGTTGCGGCGCTGGCGGTAGCTCTCGACCATCCGCTCCATATCGGCGCGGCCATGGCGCAAAGCTTCGAGCGCCGCCATCTGTGCCATCGTCGGCGCACACAGCATCGTGTACTGGTGAATTTTCAGCATGCCCGCCAAGAGGTCAGGCGTCGCGCACACGTACCCGAGACGCCAGCCAGTCATGGCAAACGCCTTGGAGAAGCCGGAAATCAAAATCGTCCGCTCCTTCATCCCGGGCAGGGCGGCGATGCTGTCGTGCATGCGTCCGTAAGTCAGCTCGGCGTAAATCTCGTCGGAGATCACCAAGAGGTCGTGCTTTTCGATGATCGGCAAAAGCGTTTTCCACTCATCCGCCGTCATCGTGCCCCCTGTCGGGTTGTTCGGATAGCAGAAGATGATCGCCTTCGTGCGTTCGGAGATGTTGGCCTCAAGCTCCTGCGGCGTCAGCTTGAACTGGTTCTCCATCGTCGTTTTCAAAAACTTCGGCACGCCGCCTGCCAGACGAATCACCGGCTCGTAGGAGACGTAGCACGGCTCTACTACCAGCACCTCGTCGCCCGGATCGAGAATGGCGCGCAGCGCAATGTCAATCGCTTCGCTGGCCCCGACGGTCACGAGAATCTCCGTCTCGGGATGATAGCTGACGGAAAAGCGCTCCTCCAAATATTTTTGAATCTCCACGCGCAGCGGCAGCATCCCTGCGTTGGACGTGTACGCGGTGTGTCCGCGCTCCAGGGAGGAAATCGAAGCTTCGCGCATGCGCCAGGGCGTCACGAAATCCGGCTCCCCAACTCCCAGGGAGATGACCCCTTCCATCGACGCCGCCAGGTCGAAAAAGCGGCGAATGCCCGATGGCTTCAAGGATGCGACTGTAGAAGACAAGCGATTTTTTTTGACTGTCAGTTGCGTATTCACGGCGTAACCACCATCCTGCGATCTTCGTCACGATCTTCCAGCTCAATGCCGTCGTGCTTGTAGCGTTTCAAAATAAAGTGCGTGGCTGTCGATACTACGGAGTCGAGCGTCGCCAGCTTTTGCGATACGAAGGTGGCGACCTCCTTCATCGTCTTTCCTTCCAGAATGATCGACAAATCGTAGCTGGCACCGGACATCAGGTAGACGGCCTTCACTTCCGGGAAGCGACAAATGCGCTGGGCCACCTCATCAAAGCCGACGTCGCGCTTGGGCGTCACCTTGACGTCGATCATGGCGTTGACGTACGGATGGTCCTCCACGCGCTCCCAGTTGACCAGCGCCGGGTATTTCACAATCACCTTCTCGGCTTCCAGCTCCGCAATCGCCTGCTCGATTGCCTCTGTCGGCTCCGCCAGCATTTTGCCGATCTGCTCGGCGCTCATGCGGCTGTCCTCTTCCAATAGGTGCAACAGTTCCCTTTGCTTCAAGCGATCCATTCCCTACCACTCCCGTTTTTTTCTTTTTGGCAAAAATCAAAAAGCCCCAGCAACCCAACTCATGATTTCATGAATCGGATTGCTGAGGCGAAGGTATCGCGGTACCACTCAGCTTTTTTGCCTTTCTCGCAAAAGGCAAACTCGTGCAGTCTTGTCAAAAAGACATGCGCCCCGTAACGTGGGGAAAGTCCGCTGCTTTCTACTGATTGTTCAAAAGCAGAGCTCCAAGGTGGCTTTCAAAAAGAGTTCGCGGCCGCCCTCCCAGCAATCAGGCAGCTCTCTGGACGTCAAATCCCTTTTTTACTTTCCTTTTCACAGCCATGTATCGTATGCGTATGAACTGTTTGGTTGAATGTCTCAGATTATAAAAAGGTTTTCGGCCGTTGTCAACCGACAACTTCCTGGGTGGAAGGACGCATGTTGTATGGCATAATGAAAAGATCGACAGCTTTTCGGACAAAGCAGGCACGACTGTTTTGTTGAGGCAAGCGGCCAATTTTACCTTCGGACGAAAAACGGCGGCCCGCAAACAGGGACGTTTTTCACATGAAAAAAAGTGGAAAATCGCATGAAAAAGAGCATCGGTGTCATTGATCTTGGCTCCAATACAGCCAGATTGGTCATTTACGAGCAAGACGATTCAGGAATGGTAACGGAAGTAGACAACATCAAATACAGCTTGCGTCTCAGCAACCACCTGCACGCTGGACGACTGGACGAGGAAGGAATCGCGAAGAGATTGACAGCCACGCTCATGGCGGACGGCACGTATGTGCGCGTGCAGCCGAGAAGCCCCTCCCCGTTCAACAGCCAACTGTTTTTTGGGAGGAAGCCTTTCAGTCCAGCCAACCTGCCCACTCGCTGCAGCAGCGCCTCAAGCCGATTACCGCCCTGCTGGAAGCAGCCTCTCCGCTTTAACCGACGTCTGAGTCTCTCAGGCGTTTTTTATTGGTAAATTTTTATATTGTCACATTGACATTGTTAAAACGATATCATAATATAAAAGCAACCTAACGAACTGCGCATACAGAAAGGAGGGCGTTGTGAGCATGCATCGCCTGCAAGCCAAACGCATCCGGTTTCGCACCAAAAAACACCGCTCGCCAGACGGGCTGCCGACGGATATTTGCCTCTTTACCATCCTTTCCGTGCCGCGCCCGACCAAAACAAGATCGTTGCCGCACAAGCAGCTCGCCGTCCTGCTGATCGAGCGAAAAAGCGACACGTACGGGCAGCAGTGGGCTTTGCCCGGCGGCTTTTCCAAAGAAAGCGAGACGCTCGACGAATGCGCCTACCGCGAGTTGAAGGAAGAGACGAACATCGACCGCAACGTCCACATCGAGCAGCTCAAAACTTACTACAAGCCGGGACGCGATCCGCGCGGCTGGATTCCGAGCGTCGCCTACGTCTCGCTCGTGCACGAGGACCTGCTCAAGCACGCGCGGGCAGCCGACGACGCCTCCGATGCCCGGCTGTTTCCCATCGAGGAAGCATTCGCTCTCGACCTGGCCTTCGATCACCGGGAGATACTGACGGACGCCTTGCAGCGCGTGCGGGAAAAAATGCTCCAGACCAACATCGCCAAAGCGTTTCTCCCTGACGAGTTCACGCTGAGCGAGCTGCTGCAGGTCATCGAAACGGTCGTCCCCAGCTTCAAGGTGAGCGATCGCGGCAATTTTGAGCGGCGCCTGCTCGCGACCACGAGACGGCAAGGCATCCTCGAAGCGGTAGTAGACGCTGACGGCAAGCCTGTCTACTCCACGGAGTATTCCAACTCTCCCGCCAAGCTGTACCGCTTTACCGATTACACCCCGACTGCCATGATTTATTAAAAGCACGACCACACTCATTTCAGGAGGTTGTTGTCCATGAAAGCGTTGATTGTGATCGACTACACGAATGACTTTGTCGCGACGGACGGAGCGCTGACCTGCAAAGAGCCTGGGCAAGTTATCGAAGGGCGCATCGGCGAATTGATTCGCGATTTTCTCGCAGAAGGCGACTTTGTCGTGATGGCGGTGGACGCCCACAAGGAGCAGGACCCGTACCACCCGGAAACCGGACTGTACCCGCCGCACAACATCATCGGCACCACTGGCCGCAACCTGTACGGCAGCATTCAGGACATTTACGAGGAATTTGAGGACACGATTTACTGGATGGACAAAACGCGCTACAGCGCCTTTCAGGGCACAGACCTCGCGCTGCAGCTTCGCTCGCGCGGCATTGCGGAAATTCACCTGGTCGGCGTCTGCACGGACATTTGCGTCCTGCACACGGCGATCGAAGGCTTTTATCACGGTTTTCGCGTCGTCATTCACGAGGATGCCGTCGCCAGCTTCAATCCGGTCGGACACGAGTGGGCTTTGGGACATTTTCAAAACCAGTTGGGCATGTCCGTCGTGAAAAAATAAGCGTTGGCAGGCTTGTCATGCCAGATATACGGGAGGTACGATCATGCGCATCGGCATTTACGGCAGCAGCTTTGATCCCATCACTTACAGCCACCTGTTCACGGCGGCCACCGTCGCTCATCGCAGACGCCTGGACAAAGTCATCTTCGTCCCCTGCTCGTCCAAGCGCCACGACAAAAAAATGCAGACGGAGGACGTTCATCGCCTGCACATGCTGAAGCTAGCGCTGGCGACGTGTCAGCACAAGACGAACCAATTCGGGGAGCCGCTGTTTGAAATCTCCACCGTAGAGATGGACGCGCTACCTGGCGAAACTTACACGTACGACACGATGGTCCACCTGCAAAAAAAGTACCCGCAGGATGAGCTGTTTTTCATCATGGGCTCGGATTTGCTCGTCGGGCTGTCGAACTGGGGCAATGCCGAAAAGCTGGTCTCCCGGTTCAACTTCATCGTCATGACGCGGGAAGGCTACCCGACGGCCGATCTGATCGCGGAAGACCCGCTGCTGCGCAACCATGACGAACATTTCCTGATTATGAGCAAAGGCATCAACATGGGCATCAGTTCGACGTACATCCGCGATGAAATCCGCAAAGGCGGCGATCCCAGCTTCCTGCTGCCGGATGCGTGCCTGGCGTACATTTACGAGCAGGGCATTTACCGCGAGCAGCGGGTTTGACTTTTCTCCCAACGCAAAAAAGCCGGGTGTGTGTGGTATTATCCCCTTACGGTAGACAGTGAGAAAAGCCCTCATGGTATCATGAGAGGAACACTGTTGACCGGAGGGGATTTTTTATGCCACCACATAAAGGGCAAAAGCAGCAGCGGTATGACGAAGGAACAAAGAGGGAAGTTGGATAAGCAAACCCGGTTCAGGACCATCGAAGAAATGAGCCATCGGTACGCCATCATCATGCTGTGCGAAATAGCAGAAGTCTCACGGGCAGGGTTCTACAAGTGGAAAGCGACGGAAACGGCTCGTAGGTTACGAGCAGTGCAGGATGCCGATCTAAAGGAGCATATCCTTTCGATTCACCGTCTTCGCCCTTACTTTGGATATAAACGCATGCACACCGCCCTGCGTAAAGAGGGACGTAACGTGAACAGCAAGAAAGTTCGCCGACTGATGCGAGAATTAGGTATCCGATCGGTGATCCGCAAGAAACGTCCATTTGCCGGCCGTAAGCCTTCCGTTGTATTTGACAATGTTCTTCACCGCCAGTTCACTGCACAGGAGGCCGGAAAGAAATTGGTCACCGATATTACCTACATTCGCGTCGTCGATGGATTCCTGTATCTGTCTGTGGTGCTCGATCTGCACAACGTGGCAACTGCTTCGACAATGCCTGTGTAGAATCGTTTTTCTCCCATTTGAAGACGGAAAAGTTGTATTTAGAAAAAACGAGGGATCTGGCTCACGCCCGCAAACTGATCGCTGAATACATTTGAGTTTTACAATACAGAGCGGTTCCAGAAAAAACTTGGCGACCTCTCCCCAATAGAGTACCGGGAATCGATCGCCGCTTAATACAATGTCTTTTTTTACTGTCTACTTGACGGGGCTATGACCAGTGCTCCCCGGCTTTTTGTGTGCGCTTTTGGTGCTACAGGTCATGCTATTGCGCCAAATCTTTGCGCAAATAGCGGTCGAAGTCATCCGTAGCCAACGGGCGGCTGAACAAGTAGCCTTGGCCGAGATCGCAGCCATTTTCCTGCAAGGCCGCTACCTGATCGTCCAGCTCGATGCCTTCTGCGATCACGTTCATGTTCAAGCTTTGCGCAATCGTCACGATCGCTTTTACGATTGCCTGGCTCTCTTGATTGTGGTGAATATCGCGAATAAAGGACGCGTCAATTTTGATCGTGTCCACCGGCAAGCTTTTGATGTAGCTAAACGAGCTGTAGCCTGTCCCGAAGTCGTCGATGGAAATGCGGATGCCGATGTCGCGAATTTGCTGCAAAATAGCCGTAGCTTCTTCCAGCTTCACGAAAATGCTTTCGGTAATCTCCAGCTCCAGCCATTCCGGTGGCAGCCCGGTTTCCTCCAACACATTTTTTATCATGTCTACGAGGTCTTTCTGGTAGATTTGCCTCGCAGACAGATTGACGGACACTTTCAGCGGGAAGCCCTGGTCGTGCCACAGCTTGTTTTGGCGGCACGCCTGGCGCAGAATCCACTCTCCCAGGCTGATAATCATTCCGGTCTCTTCGGCGATCGGGATGAACCGAATCGGCGAAATCACGCCCAGCTCCGGATGAACCCAGCGGACGAGCGCTTCCATCCCGGTCAGCTTCCCTGTCACAATGTCTATTTTCGGCTGGTAGTAGATTTGGAAATGCTCCTGCTCGATCGCTTTGCGCAGCTCATTTTCCATCAGGATGCGCTCCAGCGACTTCGCCTCCATCGTCGGATCAAAAAACTCGTACCCGTTTTTGCCGTGCGATTTGACCGTGTACAGCGCGGTGTCCGCCCGCTTGAGCAGGTCGTCGGCATTGTCTCCATCCTGCGGAAACAACGCGATGCCGATGCTGCACGACACGTTGAAGGAATGCCCGTGAAGTTCAAACGGCCTCTGCAGCGCATTCATGATCTGGTCGGCCAGTGCCGCCGCTTCCTCCCGGTCAGTCAGTTGGCTGAGCAAGACGGTAAACTCATCTCCGCCGAGCCGCGCCACGACATCGCCCGGTCTGAGACATTCCCGCAAACGGTTGGACGCTTCCACCAGCAGCAAATCCCCTACGTCATGCCCGAAGGAATCGTTGACGTCCTTGAAGCGGTCCAGATCGAGGAACAGGACGGCGAGATTGGACTGGAACCGCTTGGCTTGGATGATTTCCCTGCTCAGATGCTGGACGTACATGCGGCGGTTCGGCAAGTCTGTCAAAGCGTCGTGGTAGGCCAGGTGATGGATCAGTTCCTCCGACTGCTTGCGATCCGTAATGTCGCGCGTGATGAGCAGCAGCTTGCTCACGTTCCCCTGCTCGTCGAGAACCGGATTGATTTTGCTCTCGGTCCAGATCGTGTCGCCCTTGCGCGTCAGGATGCGGCATTCCACCGTGTACTCTTTTCGCGTCGAGTACGTATGCTGAATCGCATAGGCCATAACGTCCCGGTCGCTCTCCACGATCCATTCGAACATGTTGTGAAAACGCTCATCTGGAATGTCATGCTCAAACACAGCCTTATGCGACGGAGACAAGTACAAAAAGTCGCCTTCGGCATTAATCATGCTGATGATATCGGACGTATTTTCAGCGATGATCCGGTACAACTCCTCGCTTTTTCTGACTTCTTCCTCCATATGCTTGCGCGCCGTAATGTCGTTGCGAATGGAAACGTACTGATAGATTTTCCCGGCAGTATTGACGAATGGCACAATCGTGGTGTCCACCCAGTACAAGCTGCCGTCTTTGGCCCGATTACAGATTTCGCCCCGCCACACTTTGCCCGAGCCGATGCATTTCCACATCTGCTGGAAAAACGACTTGGGATGGTGCCCGGAGTTGAGCAGCCGATGGTCTTGCCCGAGCAGCTCGCTGCGGCTGTATTTGGATATGCGGCAAAATTGCTCGTTCGCCCGCAGAATAATCCCGCGGTGATCGGTAATCGCGAGGATCGTCGACTGGTCGAGCGCATACTTTACGTCAGCCAGCTCCCGCAGGACGACTTTCAGCTCCCCGTCCTTTTCCTGCAGCAACTCTTCCCACTCTTCTGGAGTCAAAACTTCCATCAATTTGTTTCTCATCATCTATCACCCGTTTGCGCTCATGCGGCAGGCACGGCGCCGATAATTTTCGTAAAAGCACTTGTCTGTCGTAAAGCGCGTTGCAGCAAAGCCTTTGCCAAAGTGCTGGAAAGAAAAAGTAGTTCTTTGGTAGGGAGACGCGTTGCGTAAATGCTCGCCCTGATATGCTTCGCAGCAGCGTCGCTACTCACGGACTTTTCGCAAAACGACAAGCTTTGCGAAAAGAGCGTTCAAAAAAAATGACCCTCATGCCAAGGATCGCGATATGATGACGACAAGTTTGCTTCATTTTACCATGTATCGGCTAAAGATCAATAAGCACGCATGTGTTAGAAGCGACATTTTTGCAAACTTCGCGCTCGCTGGCGGGAGGCTTGACACTCCGGGGAAAACAGGGACCAAAGGCGCAAAAAAAAGAACCCGTTTCAGGTTCTTTTACCAGGTGAGAAACAGTTTGTCGTGCACATCTTCGTTGACCATTTCTTCGCCCGCTCTCTGCAGACGGTTTATCATGGAAATGCCGCAGTTTACCAATATGCTCCTCGCAAACAAGCCGGCTGGCGGCTGCACGCCGATGTCTTCGGCTTTCGATTTTTTCTTGCCGTTGATCGAGAGCATTACTTTTGCGCCTCTTTGCTTGCAGGCGTATATCGCATCCCACAAGTCTTCGATCCTGAACGTCTGCGAACCGTACAGGATGCTTTGGCTGTGCGTGTATGGCGGGTCACAGTAAACCAGGTCGCCTTCGCCAGCCAGTCCCATCACTTCTCGGAAATCTTTATGCATAAACGTTACTTCCTTCACCAGTTGATGCCAAATTTCTACCCGTTTGGCAAACGCCTCGGGCGGAATCGGCTTGTGCGGCCCAATCGGTGTGCTCATATAGCCATCGCTTTTTCGGAAGCGCACGACACCGGAATAGCACGTTCTGGTCAAAACCGCAAAATCAAGCGCATTGAACGTTTGATTGAATCTTTCCCTGATTTCCAAATATTTTTGTTCTCTGTTGTCGTTGTAATCTTTTATACAAGCCTCGTAATGGCGGACCAATGTGTCCGGATCGTTTTTCACATACTCAAAAATGCCGATCAGAAAAGGAAGAATATCGCCGCCGATGGCCTGCTTGTAACGGGGAAACAAGCTGTTCCGGTTTTCTGCCGCCAGCTTTCCCAATACGGCGCCGCTCCCCAAAAACGGCTCTACATACGTGTGAATTTCTTCGGGCATGTAGGAAACGATCTCTTCCGCAAAACGGTGTTTATTCCCGATCCATTTCAACAATTGCGGGACGTCCGCCAGCTTTTGCCGTTCCAGCTTGTCTTGTACGTATCGACTCATCATGAAGAACCTCACACAACTTCTAGATTTTCCGACTGACAACCATGCCCCATTTTAGCATGAATGGAGAGAAAAAAGTAACCATGATGTCACTTATAGTCTGTAGACCAATAGTCTACATGATAGTACTTTTGTTTCAAATGGAAAAAGAAAGAAACCGATACAAAGTGGTTGATACCAGATGAAGCCGATGAAGCATACAGAGATCAAGCAACAATTTGGGGCAGCGATCAGAAAGCTGCGCATGGAACAAAAAATGACGCAAGAAGAGCTGGCGGGACGTACCGGACTGCATCGCACCTACATCAGCGAAGTCGAACGCGGAGAAAGAAATGTGTCATTGGAAAACATCGTAAAACTGGCAAACGCTTTACGCACCCATGTCTCTTCCGTATTTCTATTGATTGAAAAGGGGGAATAGCCACCGTGAGACCGAATCCGCAGTTTCTAAATCGCAGCTCTGCTTTTTGGGCGTACACAAAGCTCATATCGGAAAAGCTCAACTACTCCAAGGACGGCGAAATTAAAAAGTACTCGCAGACAGAAATGGTCTACAAGCTGCAGGAGCTGGGGATTATCATTGACCCGCAAATGCTCGGCGAAGTAAAAGCGTACCTCGACTATCGCGCAGATTTGCTGAACGGAATCATCAAGCGCTTGTTCATGGATGTCCATACGGCCCGAGCTGTGTTTTACAAGCTGCAGGCAGAACTTTATGAAAAGAACGGCTATACTTGTGCGCTGCCGTTTAACAAGCAAAAAGGCGAAAAGAAAGACTACGCCTATTTTACAGGCATCGTCAACATTTTGACTGAACACACTCTTCGCACATATGCTAAGCAGAACGGATTGCAGTACGGACGCGACGTCAAGTTTGACGATAACCCGCTAAGCTTGTCCTATATTACAGACGAAGCAGGCAGGCTGCAAGGGATCATGTCCAGACGTTTTGACGGAGCCTACCCCGGTACGGAAAATCCGCTCGCGATCTGGGAAGTCAAAGAATACTACTACACCACCACGTTCGGCAGCAGAATCGCAGACGGGGTGTATGAAACACAGTTGGACGGCTTTGAGATCAATACCATCTCGAAAGAAACGCAAAAGAACATCCAGCACATTTATTTCATTGATGATTTCAATACGTGGTGGAACATGGGAAAATCTTATCTTTGCCGGATCGTCGACATGCTGCACGTCGGTCACGTGGACGAAGTCATCTTCGGCAAGGAAGTGTTGGAGCGCTGGCCGAAAGTGTTGCACGAGCTGCTGGCCGCACACGAAGTAGCCGTACAGGGACGGTAAACAGAAAACGCCCGCGCCATAATCGCATCCCCCTTCTGGTAGACAGCCAAAGTCGGCACCTGCTTCTGTCTTCCGAGAGGGGTTTTTTAGCGGAAAATCCGCAGAGCAACTGACGCTGCGTGCAAAAAAAACAGCCGCGAACGAACGAAACGTGCAGCAAAAGAAAGCAGCACGTATCCATCACGCGCGTTTTTACAGCGAACCTAAAACAACCTGAGCCAGTATGATTACCGAACTCAGGTTGCTTGTGTGCTTTTTCTCTTCGGTCTTCCTGACAGCGCCCAGTCCAAAGGGGCGTTTCCCGCTGGCAAACCGTCTACGGCAAGCGCACCAGGATGCTGCGGTTCAGATCCTCGACCGAGCGGCTGCCGGACAGAGCCATCGCGACGTCAAATTCGTGGAGCAGCGTATCGAGGACGCTGGACACGCCCTGTTCTCCCGCTACTGCCAGTCCGTACAAAAACGGGCGTCCGATCAGCACCGCATTGGCTCCCAAGGCGATTGCCTTGACGACATCCGCGCCGGTGCGCACGCCGCTGTCGAGCAGGACAGGAATGCTTCCCGCTACTACCTCCGCAATCGCAGGCAGCGCGTCAAGGGTAGAAATCGCTCCATCCATCTGCCGTCCGCCGTGATTGGAAACGATAATGCCATCCACGCCGTGCTCCAGGGCGAGTCTCGCATCATCCGGGTGCAAGAGACCTTTGACGAGGATCGGCAAGCGGGTATGCTCGCGCAAAAAGCCGATATCGCTCCAGTTCAGCGCCGGATGATAAATGTTTTTCAACACTTCCTCGACCGCATTCTCCGGCGTCACCTCGGCCAGCCGCGAGCAAAAGACAGGGTCCGTGATGTAGTTGGCAAGCCCTCTGCCTTCACGCAGCGGCGAATAGCCGTTGCGGAAATCGCGGCGCTTCCAGCCGAGCATGACGGTATCTACCGTGAGCACAATTGCGGAGTACCCAGCCGCTTCCGCGCGCTTGACCATGCTCGCGCTTACTTCGCGATCGTTGGACCAGTAAAGCTGGAACCAGCGCTCCGCCGCTCCCATCGCTTCGGCGATTTGCTCCAGGCTCGTAGAGGAAACCGTGCTGGCGACAAACGGCACACCCGCAGCAGCCGCCGCTCTGGCCGTCGCCAGCTCTGCGTCACGATGCGCGATGGACTGCATGCCGACAGGAGCCAAAAAGATCGGCGCGCTCAGCTTTCGGCCGAACATCGTAATCGCGGAGGTGCGATTCGTGACATCGCGCATCATCCGCGGCACGATTGCCCAGCGGGAAAAAGCCCTCCTGTTTTCGGCAAGCGTTTCTTCGGCTCCCGAGCCTCCGGCAATATAGTCAAACGGACCGTCCGGAAGGATTTCTCTCGCCTGTTTCTCCCAATCTTCAATCGAAACGGGCAGTGCCTGCGTACTTTTGCTCACGCGCGTAAAGAGCAAAGTTTCTTCCTGTGCTTTCGTCATCTTTCCTCTCCCTTTCTATCTGTGCTCCAAGCCGTCAGGCGCATTTTGGCTTGCCCGCTGTGCCCAAGGCCCGTCCTGCTTTGCCAGGACCGTTCTCCTGTGCGAATCACTGTTTTTGGCGGCTCCGCCTGTAGTCACGCAATTATTCGAAAATTAATACAAAAAATCATATACGTTCAGCTTGCCCTCTGTCAATTCCAGAGCAAAAACGAACAACCCCACAAGCCTGTCCAACAGGCGATCAGGCGACACTTCTCCGCGCTGCCAGCCTGGGCTTGTCCGCGCTGCTTCAGTAAGCTATCTGCCAAAACGTTACTTCCGCTTTCGCCTTTTCGCCCGCCTGGACCGTTTGCTGCAGCAAAGCCCGCTCACGGCTCCCCCGCTGCCATATGTGTTCGTCTCGCTGTGCCCGTTGATGACATTCACGACATTGCCGCTGTTTTCGCCGCCGGAGCCGGAAAACGTTTTGCTCACGCTTTTCGGAGAGTTGTTGGCCGTATCACCGAAATTGATGGTACCCGAGTTGTTCGTAATTTGCACGTTTCCTACAAATGTCGCCAACCCGCTCCCTCCTTCCCGCGTTCGCCGTGGACTACTTATACAGTATGTACGGCAAAACGCGCCTGATTAGACGATGGTTGATAGGTCGGTGCCACAAAAAAGCCTCCCGTATGGCAGACGCCGCGCAGGAGACTTCTCTTCTGCTTTTCCGTGCGCTTTATTGCGCGGTGTAGCCGCCGTCCACCAGCAGGCTTGTCCCTGTCACAAACGACGCATCGTCGCTGGCGAGGAACAGAACCGCCTTGGCTACTTCCTCCGGCTTGCCGAGGCGTCCCATCGGATGCAGCGAGCGGAGCCGTCGAGGATGAGCGCCGATTTTGCCTTTACCAGCTTGTTTTCGTAGCGGAAATCATGCTCGGAAAAGTTGACGACGACTTGCAGGTCATCCCCGTACGCTGCCTTTTGCACCAGCCTGTCTGCGGTCAGCACGGCAAAATCGGTCATCGGGCGCTGCACCGCTTTTTGATGGAACGGCGCCCAGACTTGCAGATGCTGCCTGATGTTTTCGTGGTGTGCCTCCCAGACCCGACTGTTCAGATGGTAGAGCGGCGGCACGTTGTAGAGCAGCTCATAGAGCATGCGTGTGCCGACCTCGCTTTTGATCTTCAGGCTGTCCCACTCCCAATGGTGGCTGGTGATGACCGAATCGTTGTACACCAGCTTGAACAACGGCAGCGAGTACGCGGGGTCGATGTAGACGTGCCGATACTCGTCCTTGATCGGCACCTGCTTGGCGTAGCGCTCGGGAATGTCTCCTGCCGGGGCCCAGTAACCGCCCACGTAGTACGGGCTTGCTTTGTTCTCGCGCATGTCCGGGTCAGCCCAGCGGATGACAGGCGTTTCGATACCGTGCGCGTAGGCGATGCTTCTGCTGGCGAAATCGTTGCCCGTCTCCGAGCCGATAACCATGTGCCACTCGTCGCGAATGTAGTCCATCCGCGCCAACTTTGCCTGCATATCCTCTGCCTGTGTCGTTGGATGTTCCGGGGAGTAGTCGTCGTGGAACTCCCCCGCCGCGTCCACGTCAATGAACCAGGAATTGAAGGCCACGCCGTTGCCCATGATCTCGTTCATCCGCTGTTTGACGCTCGGCAGCGACAAGGTCGGGTTCAACAGCCTGCCCCGCTGCAGGAAGCCGCCTTTTTTCTCCCCGTTTTTCTTTTCTATCGTCGCGTTTTCATACAAGCTTTTGTCCGCGAAAATAGCCGTGTTCCAGTCCGGGTTTTCTTCCTTGTGGATCGAGTGGTAAGAATCGTACGTCGCAATCAGATAGCCCGCATCGTTTGCCTGCTGGATGAACGCAGGCTTCATGTAAGCGGCTGTCCAGTCCGGCAAGCCGATCCAGGCACGAGCGATGCCCGCTGCCTTCATTTTTTCCAGCAACCGTGTGGAATCGCTGTCTGCCCATTGCTCGACAGCGGGGACGGCATCCTGCAAGACGCTTTTCAGCAGCCGCTTGTTCAACTCGTACAACTCGACTTCGTTAAGCTGCTTCACGCCTTTTTGGATCAGCGCTTTCGCTTTTGGATCGTCGACGCGGGCGAACAACTGCGGATCGTAAAAGTCGCGGGAGCGCAGCGCGTAGTTGAGGCCGTCCACTATCGCCTTGCGCTGGTACGGCGCGATGTAATCCTGCTGCTGGATTTCCCGCAGTTGCGCGATGGCCTCCTGCCCGTCCTCCTTGTTGCCAGCCAAAAGCTGCACGAGCCAGTCCGTAAAGCCGTCGCCAAGCTGCTTTTTTAAGCGCGTCCCACTGCACATCGTCCTCGCTCAAAAACGTTTTGTTCCACAAATAAAAGTGCGGTGCGCCGTACAGCTTTTCCACGTTCGGGTTTGCCGCCGCCTTTTGCGCCAGAGTAGCGAACTCGCCCTGCTGCTGGATGACGTGTTTGTACAGTCCGGCGATCTGGACCGGATCGTTTTGCGTGACATACAGCCGGAAGCTGTACGACTTGTCATGGTTGATCGTCGGAAACTCATGCGTGAATCGCAGCGAAATCTCCGGGTCCACGGCAAAATCGAGCGTGTTGTTGAACATGTTGTCCACCATGTAAAAGATCGCGTACTTCTCATGGTTCAGCGCAAAAAAACGCATGGAAAACGATTCGCTAAAGGTCAGGCTCTCCTCCCGCAAAAACGACTGCCAGACTTTGTCGCCTGCCGGAATCCATTTGCCTTCGCCGAGCGGCAGCATGTAAGCAGGAGCCTTCACAAGCGGCCAGGAAAAGCTCTCTGTCCCCGTCGAGGTCAGGGTGATTTGCAAGTGATCGGCCGCTTGCCTGATCCGCACCTGCAGCTTGTCGTCCGGATAGCTCCAGCTCACTTCCTGTTCGCTTTTTTGCAACTGCTCGACGCGTCGCGCCGGCAGCGGCTCTGACGCACGCTCCCGGCTGCCGCCGCTCTCCACAAACAGCTCGAACGTCTCCGGCTTCACCTCGAAGGAGAAGGGCAGCGCTTGCTTTGGCGCCGCGAGCTGCTGCCCGGTTTCGATTAGCGGTTGATTGGTTTGCGGCTGGTTTTGCGCCGCACTGTCGCAGCCGCTCATGACAAGCAGCAGCAAAGCGAGAACGATTCTTTTCATAATTTCCCTCCACAATCGAATGACTATATACCTCGTATTACGATGTTTATGAGCGCAAGAAGCGTAGAGAAAAGCAGCAACCTCTTCTCCCGCGATCTTCTTGCGCTGGCAGGCAGCAAAGGCTCGACCGCCATCCCCTTTTTCTGCTCATGAAAGCGTGGAAAACGACTTGTCCGCTTCTCTGCTCCGCTGCCTGTACACAAATGCCGCGCCCGCCCGGAACAGTCCGTATCCACACAGGCCGCCCAGCACGTTGAGCAGCAGGTCGTCGACATCGAAGCTGCCCAAAGCAAGCCAAAACTGCAAAAACTCAATCGCCAGACTGGCGAACAACGCCGTGAAAAACACGCGGTGCCTATTTCGGAACGACGCAAACAACAACGGCAGCAGCAGCCCGAGCGGCATGAACAGCGCGATGTTGCCAAGCAGGTTGTACGCGATCGTATAGGCGCTGTAATGCTCGTAGTGGAACACGTAGTCGAATAGCGTGCGCATCGGCTTCGTATTTTGAAAAATATACGTGTACTCCGGGGCGCCGTGCCGCAGCATCCGCTCCTTCCATTCGAGCGTGAACCGTCTGCGGTGCCACCTGTCCGGCGAGAGCAGCAGCAAATAGCTGCAAGCCGCTACATAGAGGCCGAACAAAGCCAGCACCCATTTGCGCACGTACTTGTCGATGAGCGGCATGGACGCAGCAAGCTGGCTTTTCAGCTCAGCCACAGGGCCAAAGCGCTGGATAGCGAGCGCAGCCGCTTCCTGCTCCGCATAGCCCTCCTCCATCAACTCTTGCTTCATGCTCGTCACATGATCGAGCAACTCGTCCTTCACGTCCTGCTTTTCCCGCCTGGAGCAGGGCAAACCATTGACGACTTGATCGACGTATTCTTCCAGTTTCACGGTCCTACTCACTTCCCTCGTTGCAGAGCGCAACCAGCCGCGTCAGACTCTGCCAGTCTTTCATCTTGTCTGCCAAAAGCTTTTGCCCCTCCCTGGTGATGCGGTAATACTTGCGGCGACCGCCTTCCTTCGACTCGCCCCAGTACGATTCCACGGCCTTCTGGTTCTCCAGCCGCTTCAAAGCCGGGTACAGCGTCCCTTCCCCGATTTCATAGACTTCCTCGCTTTTCTCGCGGATCTTTTTCGCCAGCTCATAGCCGTATTGATCCTTTTGCGCAATCAGCGAGAGCAGCAGAAGATCAATGCTCCCTTTCAGCAACTCCTTGTTCACAGTAACAACTCCTTCCAAGCCTGAGTAGAGAGTAGCACATTATACATCGTGTTACAAGGTAGTTGAAAAAGAAAAACGACAACATTTATTGATCCTAAATTACTATTGGCAAAAATAAAATAGGTAATATAGACTATTTTCGACAAGCACTTCCATAGATCGACAGGATGGTTCAGAAAATTCCTCCTTGCTCCACAACTAGAATACAGGTCCGAAGAACCGGGCAGAAGGAAGATGTCCCGAGCAGCACACGCGAGTCGCCTTTCATTTTGTGACTTCATTCTCTCAAACAGGAGGAATACACATGCTTGCTACCCTTCCACACTATGCTCTACATACGGTTCTCTTGGCTCATTTTGTCATCGGTGCGTTATTTTTATATTCCGAATACAAGTTTTTGAGTAAAATAAAAGCCTCGGAGAAATAGACAAAAAGGAGTATGGCGCGAAGTGAAATCTTTTTTTCGCCAATGGTTTTCTCGTAAAAACAAGACCGAAGAAGAGCCCAAGTACAAGCAACTGGATTCCGACCTCATCAAAGCCACCCGCTACGACTTGGAGTCGCAACACCTTTACATCCAGTTTCACGACGGCCGCGAATTTGTCTACTGCAAAGTCTCCCCTTATGCCTACAACGCCTTCCTGAATGCCGATTCGTTCAGTGAGCATTTTCACTCGTTTATTAGCCAACGCTATTTGCACTACCAGGTCATGTAATTCAAGCCGTGGGCCGGGCACGCAACAGCCCTCCGGGAGCCTCCAGAGGGCTGCTTTGTTATTTCAACGCCCGCTGCAAAAAGGCGCGCGTCCGCTCGTGCTGCGCATTCGTAAACAGCTCTTCCGGCGTTCCCGACTCGACAAATTCTCCATTATCCATAAACATAATCCGGCTCGCTACTTCTCTTGCAAAGCCCATCTCATGCGTGACCACCATCATCGTCATATGCTCGGAGGCAAGCTGTTTGATGACCTGGAGCACTTCGCCCGTCAGTTCGGGATCGAGCGCAGACGTCGGTTCGTCGAACAGCAAAATGTCCGGGTTCATCATGAGCGCTCTGGCAATCGCCACGCGCTGCTTTTGGCCGCCTGACAGCTTGGCGGGATAGACGTTTGCCTTGTCTGATAGCCCGACCTTCTCCAGCAACTCCCCGCTTCGCGCGCGAATGACGTTTTCCGGCTCCCCCTTGACCACCTGCGGCGCAATCTCCAGATTTTCGCGCACGGTCAGATGCGGAAACAAGTTGAAGTGCTGGAACACCATCCCCATCTTCCCCGTGATCCGCTTGATCTGCTGGCTGGAGCTGTAGACGCCGTCTTTCACCAGAAAGTCATCCGCGACACGGATGCTCCCGCCATTTACCTGCTCCAGATAGACCAGGCTGCGCAGCATCGTGCTTTTTCCCGAACCGGACGGGCCAATCACTGCGACCACATCGTTCTTTTGAATCTCAAACGAGACATCTTTCAAAACTTCCAGCTCGCCAAACGATTTTTTCAGATTGCTTACTTGAATGATCGCCATTTCACGCCAGTCCTTTATTCGAATTTAAATCTTTTTTCCAGCCATTTAAAGAACAGAGTCAACAAGAGGGTCATCAGCAAATAGATGACGCCCGCGATAAAAAAGGGAACGATCGTAAAGTCCCGGTTCACAGCCGTTTGCGCGTAATGCAACAGCTCAGGCACTGCGACCGCATAGAGCAGCGCCGTATCCTTCACAAGCGTGATCGATTCGTTCGACACGGCGGGCAGCGCTACGCGAAACATTTGCGGCAAAATGATTTTGGTCGTCGTCTGCCATTTGCTAAAGCCGAGCACTTGTGCCGCCTCGTACTGGCCTTTGTCGATGGACAACAGCCCGCCCCGGAAAATTTCCGCAAAGTAGGCCGCGTAGTTCAACACAAAGCCTACGCAGGCAGCGACAAAGCGATCCATCACCAAATATTCGCCAATACCGGGCAATAGCGGCAGCCCGAAGCAAATAAACAGCAGTTGCAAAAGCAGCGGTGTCCCGCGCATCACGTACACGTACGTGTGTGCCAGCCACGCCAGCGGCTTTACGCTGCTTTTTGCCATTAACGTAATGAGAAAGCCCAACGGGATCGAGAGCACGATGGCGATCAAAAACAGCAGGATCGTCATCTGCGCTCCTTCCAGCATCGGTTTTGTAATCGAAAGGATGTAGTCTGCGCTCATATTTCATGCTCCTATGTGGATTAGGCAGGCTTTGGCTTTCCTGGCAGGAGCCTGACCTTGTTTTTTCGTCGTGACATAAGCGTGGCTTCGCCCATCTTCCTGGCGAAGCCATCGTTTCTTTCATTATTTCAATACGCGATCCTCGCCAAACCATTTTTCCGAGATTTTCGCGGCGGTTCCATCCTGATTGAGCGCGTCGAGCGCCTTTTGCAGCTCGTTCAGCAGCGCTTCGTTGCCTTTTTTCACCCCTACGCCGTACTCTTCAGGAGACAACGATTCGTCCAACAATTTGAACGTTCCCTGATCTTTGGTCATGTAGTAATCCGCCACGACCTGGTCGATGACCACGGCATCGACGCGGCCGATTTTCAGGTCGCTCAAAGCCAGTACGTTGTCCGGGAACTCCGTGATCGTCTTCACCTGGTTTTTCAGCTCGCTTGCATTCAGAGCGTCAGCGGCAGAGGACAGCTTTTGCAGCCCGACAACTTTGCCAGACAAATCCGCGAGCTTCGTCATATCGGAATTGGCCAGCGTCACGACGACCTGCGCGTTTTTCAAGTACGGCTTCGTGAACAGCACTTTTTGTTTGCGCTCATCCGTAATCGTGTATCCGTTCCAGATCAGATCAATCCGGCCGCTGTTCAATTCAGATTCTTTGGAACCCCAGTCGATAGGCTGAAACTCGACCTGCTTGCCCATCTTTTCGCCAGCGGCGCGAGCGTAGTCGATATCGAAGCCGACCAGCTCGTTTTTCTCATCGCGGAAGCCCATTGGCGCAAATTTGTCGTCGATTCCGATAATCAGTTTATTGGCGTCAGCGCCTGTTTTCTCGCTGGAGCAGCCCACTACCAGTGAAAAGACAGCTCCGAAAAGCAGTGACAGCAAAGCAAATTTTTTCATCGTGATTCTCCCCCTAGTTCGGCTAGTCTCTATTTGTTTTTACTCTGATAAAGTGGTAATACGTTAACAAGGTATCATGATAGCACATCATCCAAAAAGAGTCGAGACTTTAGCAAAGAAAAGCGCACAGGAAAAGCATTCCTAAACAAAAAACGCCGGATTCCCCAGCGTTTTGCCTGTTCGCGCGCGAGACGGGCTTGCAGGCGCTTTCGTCCTGCAGCCGATCAGCAGATGCACGTCTTTCTTTTTTGGCCGATCTTGCCGCGCTCTTCGATTTTTTTGATAGACTCCGTCGCCAACGGGACCTTGCACGCCGTCTGGCCTACATCCACCTGGACTTTTCCGATCGCTTCCGCTGTCTGCACCGCTTCCGCATGCAGTTCCGTGACAGACGCGCCAACCGCGATGACAAACTGGTTCATGACATAGCGTACCCGGTTTCTTTCCTGATGGATCGTCTGCTTCACCCGCGCAAGCAAGGCGCTGATTTCCGCCAGGTCGAGCTGCTCGTCAGGCGTGATCGACAAGTAGTTGGCGTACGTGCTCCAGCCGCAAGCTGCAATCATCTCCTCCTCCGCTTCGATCCACTCCCGTGCCAGCTCCAGGGCGAACGAGCTTTCGGCGGCAACACCCGCAACCGTGTACTCGGCCAGCATGTACCAGTACGCCTGCCTGACCCAGCTTTGCAGTTGTTCCTTCGTCACCGTCTGCGGGTCGATCGCCAGGCCCGCCAAATACATCGCGTCGTGATTGCCCGTCTCGTACAACGCTTGCACCAGCTTTTGATCGCGCTTGACTGCCTTCACCAGCTTTTTCATGTCGCCGATTCGCACGCCAAAAAACGGCTCCCTGGCGCCATGGCGCATGAACGTCTTCTTCGTCTGCTCCGTGCCCAACGCTTCCAACTGTTGCATGACTTCTTCCACGGTCATTCGCGTCCGCCTCCCTTTTTTCCTAGTTTACCCATTTCCCGGCTGCTTTCTCCCTGCTACAAGAGCGGGAAAAGGTAGCGCAAGATCATGATCGAAACCATCCCGACGACAACCGTGCCCAGCAGGCTGCGGGTCACGATCGCAACCAGAAACGTCGGAATCGCCGCCAATAGCTCGACATTGGCTAGTAGCGACAACTTTCCCTCCTGCAAAAACAGCTCCTGCCCGACCAGTGCAGCCATGACCGCGATCGGCACGTAATGCAGCCAGCGGACGCCCCACGCGGGAAGCTCCATGCGCGACAGCACCATCAAGGGCAGCACCCGCGGCAAAAACGTGACCAGCGCACTGCCTACAATAATGAGGAAGATATCCCATCTCACTTCCATCTTTCGATCACCATCCCGATTGTCGATGCGCACAGCGTAGCTACGATGACGCCAAGGTTGCCCGGATACAAGACAGACACGCCTACAGCAATGACGACTGCGCTGATGGCGACGACGATATCGAGCCGGATTTGCTTGCGGCTCATCATCGCCAGCACCAGCAAGCCGATAAACATCGCCGGCAGAGCGAAATCAAGGCCCAACTGCTCGGGATTGGCGATCCACTGTCCGAAATAGGCTCCCGCCAAATTGGCCGCAATCCAGTTCAGGTAAGCCGTCACATTCAAACCGTGCATCCATTTTTCGTCGATCTGCTTGCGCTTCGCCGCCTCGTTGATCGCAACCCCGAACGTCTCGTCTGTCAGAAGCGAACCGACGAGCATGTTCCGAAACGCCGTCAGATGGCGGAAGTAGGGCGACAGAGCCGCGCTTAGCAAAATATGCCGCAAATTCACAAACAAAATCGTAATGATAATTCCCATCGCCGAGCTTCCTGCGGCAATCATGCCCGCAGCAATAAACTGCGCCGAGCCTGCGTACAGCAAAATGCTCATCAAGGCAATTTCCATGATGCTCAGCCCAGCGGTCTTTTCCAGCACACCTGCCGCAAACCCGATGCTCAAATACCCGAGCAAGGTTGGAATGCAATCCTTGACCCCCTGCATGAAGCTTCCCTGCTCACCCGCGTTCGACAATGCTTCTACTTGCAGTTGTTCTCGCCCCACTGCTTCTCCCTCACTCTCTCTTTATTTCACTCCGGCTTGCGCGCTTGCCTCCTGCTTCGCTCCGCTTACTTGAATCTCTTCCCGGTGACCACCTGGTACAAGTCCGGCTTGCTGCGCCAGAGCGCTTCGACCTTATCCGGGCCGAGCACCTTTGTCACTTCCGCAAACATAATATCGTGGCGAATGTACTCGACAGCGACCAGAACGAGCGCCGGATCCTTCGTCTTGACCGCCCAGGCAGCCGTATTTGGCGTGAAGTTGGCGATCAGCACTTCCTCCAGATCACGCGCGACGATTGTAAGATGCCCGCCCATCCGTTCCTCGGCCACATCAGGCGCCATATAGTCATGGTGATACGTCGTCCCTACGCGCGTCTCTTGCTGTCCAAACAAAACGGTAAAGACGGAAATCCCTTCTTCGGTTCGTCTGTCCACCGCCTCCTGGATAAAAGGCACCTGAGGCTCCCAGATCGACAGCCACACTTCCTCGCCAGCCTGCTCGATCATTTGCCTCATTTCCATGAGCACCAGCTCGTCACCGCTAATTCGCCGAATGACGTCGATCTCTTGCTCGGACTCTAAGGCCGACAAGTTTTTTTCCAAATAGTCGAAGGACGCTTCGAACTGCCCGCGCAGCCTGCGGACCAGCTCTCTTGCTGGCAGCGGCGCATACGTGACAGGCTCGGAAGGCACGGTGTAAACAGCCCCTTTGTCAACGAGCTTGCCCACGACTTCGTAAATCATGGAGCGCGGCACGCCAGAGCGTTTGCTGATTTCGTATCCGGTGATCGGAGAGTGCTTGAGCAGACTGATGTAAGCCTTGCACTCGTACTGGGAAAATCCGAGCTTTTGCAATTCCTTGTATATGTCTTCCATCCCGACCTCTTAGTAGTTAGTTTTATACTCACTATAGGTTCAGGTTCGTTCCTTTGTCAATGTGCTTTTCCCGGCACAAGCGAAAATAAAAAAAACCCTCCGTGAACGAGGGCCTTTTTGGCAAGCAAGCAGCCTAAGCGAGATCGCGCACTTTAATGTAAGAAACGTTTCTTACATTAATCACGATGTCATCGTATTGCAGCCACCCATCCTTTTGGTTGGCGACCATTTGGATGATTTCTTCCGGCTCGGTTGTCTCGATCTTAACCAGCTCGCCACCGGAAAAGTGAAACTCAATCGTTTTGGCCTGACTCATTTTCGCATCCCTCCTGTTCTTTCTAGTTATCGGACGGATGGTAAATTTTTGTTACGCATCAGGCGCAAGTAGCTGAGTCGGCCATTGGCAAAAGTCCCGGCACAACCTGACTATGTTCCTATCTTTTCTCTGTTTTTCCTCGCATCTTTCTCTGTCCAAACTACCAATTTGGAGCCGACTATTTATGAACAATCGGTTACTTTACCCTACCAAAACTTGACAAGATTGTTTCTCTTGGATTATATTTTGCATAATTCGACACTTCTATACATTTTTCGCAAATGAATGACAAAGGCAAAGTCATCGAAAGGTGGCGACGCAAAACCACGGGTCTAAAGTCTTTGACCATGACAGCCGGGTTGCCATACATCATGAGCATAGCAGGAAGATGATGGTGACTTTGGGCTGTTTCCGCATGGGGAATGGCCTTTTTTATGCTCACATGGAAGAAAGGAGGCGCCATTTTATCGATCAACACTAGACTTGTACATGAAAAAACAAAGAGAGAGAAAAATGGAGTGGAGTATTATGTACAAACTGGTTGATTCAGCACAATCTTTGGCACTTTTCCATCAAATCAAGGAAAGTGTCTGGACCTCAATGGGCTTCGAGATGGAATACGCCAAAGATGGTTCCGACGTCTATCTTTTGTTGTCGGATGAGGACGAACCAGGCGGGACTTTTGAATTTACACCACATGAAAAATCTTCTGCTTATCTGCAAAATTTGTTTCAGGATGTTTTGACGAGCGATATGAAAGTTGTCGAAGTGGACAGTTTCGCTGTCTTGCCCAAGTTCCGCGGAAAGCTGGGACGATGGGGAGTTGCCCTCATGATCGATTATGCAGAAAAACACGGATATACGCATGCAGTCGGTTTGGCAGATCCGGCTTTTTTTCAGTTGATTAACCGTAAATACAACGTCAGAGCGACGCAAGTGAAAGAGATGGTCTTCTACAAAGGGGCGAATGCCATTCCGACCGTCTTCCACCTGCAAGAAGCCTATTTGAACAAGGACAAGCCCGAATTTGCCTGGTATCAAGAGCTTTGCAAACAAATAAAAGTTGAGGTTAGCTGACATGGAACTCTTACAAAGAAGAAATAACTGGGTGGTCATTGTTTTTGCGAGCATCATTACCATCGTCCAGATCGTGAACCTCATCATGGGGGTTCCGTTCTCCTTCGTTTTAACCGTGCTGGGGATTTTGTACGGGGTGCTCGCACCTTTTGCCTACCTTTCCAACCGGCCAGCCTGGCGGGACAAGATGGCTCCCTTCATGAAGTTTTTCAACTTCGCTGTCATCGGCATTTTCATGTTCGTCATCGTGGGACTCGATCCTTGGCTGGTCAACATCATGACGATCATGTTCTTCGTCGCGGTCATGGGCATTTATCAGGACAAACTGATTAACATCTTGACCATCATCGCAGCCATGGGGATCGTCACCTACTATTTCCTGACGAACGGCGAAGCGATTTTCTACACGTCCGATCCTGTTCATTTGATGTACTACTTGCTGGCCTTCTGCTTCGTATCGGCGACAAGCATGATGCACGCAGTTTTCAACAACAAGCTGCAGCGGGAAAGCGAGGAGCAAAAGCAGCAAGCGATCGCCTCCAAAGAGTCGCTGCAGCGCATTTTGGACCAGATCAACGAATCGCTCAACTCCGTCCAGGAATATCAGGAGAATTTGAACAAGGTTACAGATGGCGTCAACGTCCGCGCGGTGGAGACAGTGGCTGCCCTTCAGGAGATCATGCGCTCCTTCTCGATCCAGACCGACAACACCAACGAGTTGCGCCGCGAGATGGGCACGACCAACCTCCAGGTAGAGGACATGACCCGCTCCGTGACCGAAATGCACGAATACGTAGAATCGACCAAAGAAGCGACCAATGAAAGCGGCAAGCGCATCAGCAACATCGGCAACGACTTCGAGCGCTTTATCAAGGACATTCAAGGCACGAACAAGCTGATCCAAGAGCTGAACAAAGAAACGGAATCCATTGAAAAAATCATCCAAACGATTTCGGAAATTTCGGCACAGACCAACCTGCTGGCGCTCAATGCGACCATCGAGGCTTCCCGTGCAGGCGAGCATGGTCGCGGCTTTGCCGTCGTAGCGGACGAGGTGCGCAAGCTGGCCGAATCTTCCAAGCTGTCCTCCGAATCAATCTCTACCTTGTTGATGACGATTCGCGAAAAAATGAAGCTCGTCTCCGACATGATCTCCGAGTCCCAACTGTCGTTTGAGAAAAACAGCGAAGGGATCATGGAGGTTCAGGAAATGTTTACGAACGTGGACAACTACATGCACAACTTCGCCGAGAAAACGAAAAATCTGCAAGAGTTCATCGTCCACGTCCACAGCATGATTCAGGAAGTCAACGCCAAAGTCGAGGTCAACGCAGACATCACCGACAAAAACAAGGAAAGCCTCGAAGAAGTCCTCGTGCTCGTCTCCGAGCAAAAAGAGGAAATCGTCAAAGTATCCGGTGGCTTCGAAAAGATCGAGCAACAAATTCGCGGTTTGAATACGTAAGCAGCAAAGCTGGCTGGATTTTTATGCAACTGCCCTCTCTTTTGTAGAGGGCGGTTTTTTTGCGTGCATGTCTGGATAATTGTGGAATCGGCGAGATTTTTTTATAAAATTCATTTTTCTACATAGCATGTCCCGCCTGTATCGCTTATAATACACATGGAATTTTTACAGTTCTCTTCCATCGTGAATCGATCCAACGCAAAGAGAGGCCTAAGCCATATGCCTGTTTTTCATCGTTTTCCAACGAGCCAGGGGAAAAAGATTGGTTTGACTACCCTTTTGACGGGTCTTGTTTCCTTGTCCATTCTGTTGACGCTGACGATTCTTCTCGTAGCCTCGTATCAATCGAAAAAGAAGTCGCTGATTGATACGACTCTCACTCTTAACTATTCGAGCGCAAGCAAAATGAGCCAAATGATCGACTCCCTGTTCCTATCCATGCGCAGCAGCCTGCGCTATTCCGCCACCGTTTTAATCGACCATCCCTCACGGACGCAACAAGAAGCCATCGAACATCTGGAGATTCTTCGCAAAAGCGGCAACTACTTCAACTCGCTTACTGTCGTAGATGAAACCGGAACGGTTCGCAGTGTGTCCCCGCCATCGCTCGGCACTGTCGGACAGAAGCTTACGACCAGGGAAGCGCAATACGCACTGGCATTGAAAAAGCCTTACATCTCATCGCCCTACATTTCCAAAAAGTACAAGCGCCTCCTGCTGTTTATGAGCGAACCGATCTTTGACAAGGACGGACAGTATCGCGGATTCGTCGGGGGAACGATCTATTTGCAGGATCACAACATTTTGAACATGATTATCGGCAACCCGGAGATAGATACGAGCGGCTCGTCTTATTCGATTGTCGGCTCGAATGGACAGTTGCTGTTCCATCCGGACAAACAGCAGATCGGCCAGAACATCCAGTCCAATCCCGTCGTACGAAAGCTGCTCGCGGGCAACAACGGCTACGACCAGATGTTGAGCATCAACGGCGATCACCTGCTGGCCGGGTATGCGCAAGTTCCGGCAAACGGCTGGGGAGTCATCGTCACTTCGCCGATGGAACTCGTTTACAACGAGCTGCACAGCCAGGTGCGAATGATGCTGCTCTACTTGCTGCCTCCGTCTCTGTTCCTGCTTCTGATTGTGATTCAGCTCGCCCACAAGCTGGCCAGACCTTTTGTCCACCTAGCCGATCTGATGAGCAAAATGGGCTCGGAAAGAGTCGAGCTGCCCCCGGACAAGCACCATTGGAACCGGGAGGCCGATTTATTGACCAAAGCATTCCGGACAGCGGCCAAAAAAATCAAAGAGAAAACCGACCGCTTGACCCACGAAGCAACCACCGACGTGCTCACAGGGCTTGCGAACCGCCGTTCCGTCGAAGAGATTTTGCAAACGTGGACGAAAGAGAAAAAGAACTTTTCCATCCTCCTGCTGGACATCGATCACTTCAAGCACGTCAACGACACCTTCGGCCATCCGGTCGGCGATGAAGTCTTGAAGCAGTTTGCGGAAATCATGAAAAGCTGTGTGCGAAAAAGCGACATTTGCGGCCGTTTCGGCGGCGAAGAATTCATCGCCCTGCTCCGCAGCGCTTCCAGCACAGAAGCCTTGTCCGTCGCGGAAAAAATCCGAACGCAGATGGAAAGCAGCACAAATCCGACGGGCCAGCCCATCACCGTATCGGTCGGCATCGTCAGCAGCCCGCTCCACGGAGATTCCGCTACACAGCTCATCGAACTGGCCGATCAGGCTTTGTACCAGGCGAAAGAGTCTGGGAGGAACAAGGTTGTAATTGCGAATGAGAAAGGTTGTTGAATAAAGTTTTGTGCGAGAAAAGGGCGACTGCATCTGTTGGGGGTGCAGTCGTTCTTTCTTTCGGGGGGTGTTGGGGAGGTGCTTAATTGTTGGTTGGGTGGGCATGAGTTCGTGTGTTCGTGGCTTTATGCTTTCCCGCCTGTATGTGTTCCTGCCCTCCTGCCTTCACACTCAGCCTCCTGCCTTTCGCAAAATCACGCCAAAATCAGGGCTTGCTTCCTTATTCGTTCGCACTCGATTTTGGCACAACAAACACTTGGGTAGGCCACTCCCCGACCGGCACTTGCCGTATTTGGCTTAATTTTTCGGCATCGAAAACAGATAGCGTCCCTTGCACAAAGTTCGTAACCAACAAATTCGAATCGTCCAAAGCGATCGAGGAAGGCGTTGGCGAATGCAGTTTTGCCTTCTAGTATGCCGCCTTTGATGTACTGCCCGCAATATCAATCGTTTGTGTTGGTTTCCATGAGGATTCTGCTTTGCAAGTGCTGCCGCGTGATTAGTGTGCGAATTTTGCTGGGGCGATTTTTTGTTGGATGCTGGCAGTAGCTGCTCGAGGCTTCAAGGACAGCAGTAGCTGGTGGATTTTCGCTAGGGCCAGTTTTTCGTAGAATGCTGACGGCAGTTGCTCGCGGCTTCAAGGGCTGCGCTAGCCTGATTCGTATTTCGCTAGGTCAAATTTTTTCTTTGGTGCTGGCAGCAGTTGCTCACCGCTCCACTGACCGCGCTAGCAAGCATGAGAAACGCTTATTACCTTGTTTGAGCCAGATATGATTTTTCTATCGCGGTATATCAAACAACCGCAAGAAGATAGTATCCAACAAATGAAAATGGAGTTAATTGCAGTCATCCGCGAGGGACAATCCCCCTTTCGCCTCCAAAGGCGGTACCAGCGTAGGACGTCCATAATGGGTGGACTTTTTGAGACGATCGGTGGAACGCCAATCGCTCATAACAGGGAAAAACGCCCGAATCTGGGGATTCGGACGTGTAGATTATCGGGACTCACTTATGTTTGTATTCGTATCCTTTGGGTTTAGGCGATGGATGTAAAGGTATTATGTTTCCGTTTTTTTCAGTATAAAAGTATCTTACATCGGGTTCATCAGCAAAAATAACTTCTACACTAAAGACCGGAAGCTTCCCAAAAACGCCATCTAGACTAACTATTGTTTTCTCATCGAGATTTTTCTCCGTAATGAGATATTGGCGTACTTGATTTTCTAAGCTTAACAAAGTTCCTTGAACATATATAACTGGAGCAGAGATCATGATTAAGACCAGGAAAACTATAATCATTGTTTTTTTGTTCATTTTCGTTATCCCCCAAAAAATTGGTTGTAAAATGATGCTTTTTTTTCCCTTAAGAGTGAAAGCGATAATGGGCGCCCTACTATCGTTAATCAACTATATAGGAGGAATTTTATATGGCAACTGAAAAACCACAATATCCTGGAACTAACACAGATATGAAGCCAGGAGACGTATTGTACTCGAAAAAAAGCTTTTCGACTTTTTTTGTTGGACACGTGGCAATTGTAGGACCGGACTACGATATCATTCACGTTCATCCAAAAGGACCTTGGTTCGTTGAAGATATCGATTACTATGTATCTCGATTTAGGGACGGCGATAAGATCGAAGTTCTCCGTCCCAGGAGTGGAGCTTCTAAAGCTGCTAAATGGGCAATCAACCATATTGATGACGTAAAGAAATACTACTTCAATATGGACTTGGATAATATTGAGCTTAGTTATTGTTCTAAGTTCATCTGGCAAGCATTTTACTATGGTTATAATCTCGATATTACCGGCATGGGTCTTACCGATCGCAGTAGAGCAACCCATATTTATCCAAATGATGTTCGAGATTCCGATCACCTTGCATCAACAGAAACCATCGACGTTGAGAAGTAAGAAGCTGAAACCTCGCATTAGCGAGGTTTTTTATTTGAGCGCCGATTTAAGATCTCAGTAGTTTAGACGGACTTTAGCGTGCTAACCACGAAGCTTTCCACTAAGCTTTCGAACAAACAGGTATCTGCTTATCAACGTGCAGCACAGGCGGTGCTAACCACGAAGCTTTCCACTAAGCTTTCGAACAAACAGGTATCTGCTTATCAACGTGCAGCACAGGCGGTGCTAACCACGAAGCTTTCCACTAAGCTTTCGAACAAACAGGTATCTGCTTATCAACGTGCAGCACAGGCGGTGCTAACCACGAAGCTTTCCACTAAGCTTTCGAACAAACAGGTATCTGCTTATCAACGTGCAGCACAGGCGGTGCTAACCACGAAGCTTTCCACTAAGCTTTCGAACAAACAGGTATCTGCTTATCAACGTGCAGCACAGGCGGTGCTAACCACGAAGCTTTCCACTAAGCTTTCGAACAAACAGGTATCTGCTTATCAACGTGCAGCACAGGCGGTGCTAACCACGAAGCTTTCCACTAAGCTTTCGAACAAACAGGTATCTGCTTATCAACGTGCAGCACAGGCGGTGCTAACCACGAAGCTTTCCACTAAGCTTTCGAACAAACAGGTATCTGCTTATCAACGTGCAGCACAGGCGGTGCTAACCACGAAGCTTTCCACTAAGCTTTCGAACAAACAGGTATCTGCTTATCAACGTGCAGCACAGGCGGTGCTAACCACGAAGCTTTCCACTAAGCTTTCGAACAAACAGGTATCTGCTTATCAACGTGCAGCACAGGCGGTGCTAACCACGAAGCTTTCCACTAAGCTTTCGAACAAACAGGTATCTGCTTATCAACGTGCAGCACAGGCGGTGCTAACCACGAAGCTTTCCACTAAGCTTTCGAACAAACAGGTATCTGCTTATCAACGTGCAGCACAGGCGGTGCTAACCACGAAGCTTTCCACTAAGCTTTCGAACAAACAGGTATCTGCTTATCAACGTGCAGCACAGGCGGTGCTAACCACGAAGCTTTCCACTAAGCTTTCGAACAAACAGGTATCTGCTTATCAACGTGCAGCACAGGCGGTGCTAACCACGAAGCTTTCCACTAAGCTTTCGAACAAACAGGTATCTGCTTATCAACGTGCAGCACAGGCGGTGCTAACCACGAAGCTTTCCACTAAGCTTTCGAACAAACAGGTAGCAAGCCTTACAGACCCGTTTTTCGAGCAAGCCAAAATTCAATCGCCATTCCTCTTATCCATCGGCTGCCTCTTCCCCTAAAAAACTCTGGAAAGCCTACGCCCACAAAGAGTTCGAGCATCCCCCGGCTTTTTTGACCTGAGAGGATGCTCGCATCATAAAATTCGAAAGCTTAGTGGAAAGTCGTGATTATCCGTGGGAATAGACCTGTGGATGGGCCCATAATGCACACGCACGGATATGTAAGTCGACTTATGGCCTATAGCGTGCGACTGACACCTTTATTTTACTCTTTTTCCACTTTTGTTACAACTAGCTTTCTTCATTCCTTAATAGATAAATTTGGTCAAATCGCGAGGCAGAAACTCCCTGCCAACAGTAGATATCCGCTTGTCCAGTTGATCTCTCGTCACTGGGCCGATTTTTACAAACATGACCTGGTCTTCTCCATGGTGAACCAGCTCCGCCAGGCTTACCTTTAGCTTGGCTTGCTGAATCTCGGTGAGTTGGCACAGAAACACCGAGTACTGGACGTGCTCGCCTTGCCCCTTCATCAGCTTGAATACTTTTCTCCAACGTTTTTGATCGGCAATATCATAGCTTACCAGAACAAATTGTCGCATGGTCATTTCCTACCTTGTCATGAGCGGCGTATATTCCACCAGCTCTCCATCCAGATACCGGGCCAAAAACCTTGCTTCCAGCTCCAGCATACGGCGATAGCTGAGCTTATACCCAAATTGCGGATGCGTCAGCGTCTCGTTCATCCGTCTTTCATAGGCAGCGAAATACGTTTGTCTTCCTGCCTTTTTCAAATAACAACTGTCTTTTCCCCAATAAAAGTCCCCGAGGGTGAGTTCCTCCGTATTCAAGGTACGTATCGCTACGCTATCGGCAATCAAGGCGCGGAACGGTTCCATCAGATCGAGTGCCAAAGCTGGTCTGCCCGGCTCCATCGTATGGAAAAAGCCGAACAGTGGATCGAGTCCGACATTGGCACATGCGGAGTAAACATCCCGTGAAAGAAGCGTATAGCCGAGGGAGAGCAGCGCATTGACCGGATCTTTGGGCGGGCGACGGTTGCGACCGTTCATGATCGCCATACCGTCTACTACTGGGTGCTTTAACATGGTAGGGAAAAACTGCATGTACAACTGTGCTGCACGTCCCTCGATACCTCTCACTATTTCCAGTGATGGCGCCTCCCACGCGCGATCTCTAAGCTCTTTTAACTCTTTTAAAACTGCTTTATCTGGTGAGCCATTGCGGCGCAGCATCGTGCGCTGATTGGAAATTTTCGCATACACGACCCTTCTCGCGATTCCAAGGGCGATCTCCGCGTGCTGAAATTTGATAAACTGCTTGGCTCTTGTTCGAATGTTTTTCGATAAAGGGGGAGTCATTATTCCTGTCAATGTGCCATGCGTAGTCAAGTAGCTGACGTGGACGCCACAGTTCATCAAGGTGTGCAGAAGCTGCGTAGAGCATTGCACATGCCCCATCAAGCTCACGTGAATCAAGTCTTTGATCGGGATTTCGTCTATCTTTTCGCCCCGGCAGGTGATGGTCAAGCTTTCTCCGCTTCTGCCCAGTTTTGCCCCCTGCTCTGTAACATACAGTACCCCGCCATCTGGACGACTGGGCACAATCTTTCTGATGTTTGCGCTCAACCCCAACATGTAATTCGTCTCGTCAGGCATGCATACGTAATTTAACGAGCATCGAAAGCACTTTTTCGACTCCTGCAACGGAGGGGGAATTTCGGCTTCCCGAAGCTGATGAGCTTTTTGAATGCAGGCGTGAGTAGCCGCTATGAGTTCCTGCGAAAAAGGAATGCGAACCTTCTTTTTATTGCCACGGTAGTATAAGTAGCCATAATCGGATTCATATCCATTCGCGCGAAGCAGCAAGCCTTGCGCACACAATTGGATTTGGTCGTTGGGCCAGGCAGAACCGTCCAGCGAATACACGCCTACAGTGAACATCTGCCCGCCTTCTGGCGACGCCGAATGCTTTCCTTCTACCGGAATCCACTGCTTACCTTCTTCCAGACAGACGGCATCCAGCTTTCCCGTAATGCCAAGCACAGGGTCGCCGAGCTGCAAGCTAAACGGAGCGTCCCCCCACATCTCTTCCGGCGCTGCCTTGCTTTTGCGCAGATGTGTCTCTGCACGCTTGTGTTGTGCTGCTCCTTCGACCGTGTCTGCGCTTTCCTCAAACAGCCCCTGCACATGCATAATATGGTACAGTCGCTCACAATACTGAATTTCATTTAGCATGCGGACAGGTATCCAGGACAAGCCATTCACTCTCCTTGCACACCCTTACCGAGCCTTTGTCAAAAACCGTTCCCGCAATTTTCCGTACAGCTTCCTTTTCACCTCGCCCCAAAAATCTTTTTGGGGATACCATACGGATTCGGGAAAAAAGACTCCGCTAGGATCGCGGAACAGTGTACGGTATGTTCCTTTCGCCTCTTCTGCTTCCTCGATGATCTCCTGAAAGTCTTCCAGTTGTTCGGGCGACTCAGACTCTTCTGTAAAGGTTGTTTTACCTTTAAGCTTTGCCTGGCTGTCCCACACATATACATCTTTCCAGGCTGTATCCGATTTTTTCACAAAAAGCCCTTTGCCCAGCTTTGCCTGCACCGATTTTGTCTTGGGAACGAGATACTCTTCCTCGTCTCGGACGATGACGCGGCAGCTAACCTTGAACAGTTCATTGTATCGCTGCCAAAAACGTTTTTGCAGATTGTGCGCCGCGTTAATATCGGCCTGGAGAAACACGACCTCCTTGCTTCCGCTTCCGTCTGTCAAGGTCATGAACAGTTCTCCGCTATCATCCGGGACAATGTCGCCGGGCCTTAGCTGTTTCACTTGTTCTTCCGTCAAAAATTGCTCGTTGACTAACCTCTTCTGCAAGTTCTCAAACCGTCTGCCCTGCAGGTCTTGGCCTCTCACCTTTTTACAACGAATGCCTGGCGTTCCTGTCTTGGCGTAAAAACGAGAGGAATATTCCGCCCGGACATCGCCAATCTGAATCCCGTATGGCTCCGCCTGCATGTGGACGTATTTCGGAATGCTGCGATGCGCCCACTTCATCAAGGTGGAGTTTTCTTTGGTCGAGCGATCCAGGTTAGAACGGTACTGGCTCAGATTTTCAAACAGAATGACCTGGCAAGCCGGGTATTCGGCGCACCACTCTTGTTTCCGCTCGTCGTAAACATACCCCAAGGCAGTCATGACAATGGCGTGACTTAACTGCTTCAGGCGATCCTCTTTGACGTTTTGGATATGGGTCAACAGACGCTGGTGGCTGGTATGGCCTCGCTCAAAGCGATTAACCTCCTGCGGATTCCTCGTCCTGCGGCTCCAGGAAATCAACAGCTTGCGCAAGCCCTCCAATTCTTCTATGTTCCACATGCTCAGACCTGCGATGCCTTTTCGCTCGTCAGCAGCAAAGCGCTTGCGCCATGCCTGAACGGCTTTTCCGACGTATTCCTCTGCTTTTCGGTGTATTTGCACTACCGCTTGTTCCCAGTCCGCTTCGTTTCGAGGCAAAACCTTTGTTAAGTCGCAGACAATCCCCTCCCAAAATGTCCGGTCTGTTTGATCGAGCGGCGACTTTTTCTGCTCAACCGCTTGTTTCAGGCTGTCGAGTTCATCCCAGCGATCTCCATACTGCTTATTTGCCATACGCATGATTTGGGCGAGCACTCTGATTTGAAACTTCACACGTTGGTGTAGCTGGAACCGCTCGTCCCGTTTTTCCATCACCTGTTTTTCTACCTGTTCACCAGGCAACCTGAGCATATAGCTCCGCTGATGGACAGCGACCAGCGGCGTTCCTTCAATCCAGTAGGAAAAATCAGCCGCATTTTTATCGCTACTCTCTTCTACAGAAAAAATAGAAGTCGCTGCAGCCGCGCGCAGCCCAAGGTCTATGCTCATTACACGAAAACCGGATGCCAGCGACTCCACCCCAGCCGAGTGTTGTGGCGAAGCTTTTATCCATTCAACAAGTTGCTCCGACTTATAGGTAGTGACCTTGGGAAACTCGTTGGGGCGACGAATGAGTTGCAGTACTTGTCCATACGGCGCCTGCACGCGGCCATTTTTCACTTCTTGCAAAGGTTCGAAATCAATGACAACGTTAAGGTAAACGCTGCCGATTTCCCCGTCCTCGAAGTTTTTTTCTTCCTTCTCCAAATCGCCCCGCTCCAGTTGTAGCTTTGCTCCCCCCAAGTGTCCGTTAAACGTCGAGCCCGAACCTTTATCCTTGAACTCGATTTTCTGCTTGCCTTTGTCATTTTTCAGCAACTTCACCTGCTGGTAAAACTGCCTGGACAAAGCTAGCTCGACCTCGACGTCTTTCTTTTCCATCCATCCCGATTCGCTTGGCCATATCAACTGACTAAACGTTACAAAACGTCTGCTTCTCGGTTTGTCCGCTTCAGCCGTCAAGTAGTAGTCTTGCAAATTTCCTCCCCGTGCATCGAAGCGCACCCACAATGGATGCTTCCTGGCATTGGGCAACGTCATCGTGGCGCTTTGCTTGGCTTCCTCCAGCCGTTTCGTCAGTTCGTTGCGCGCGACAAAATAATGGATACGCTGCGGATTCCCCTTCCAGATCAGGCGGTTCTTCTCTTCCATCAGATACTGGAAGAAATGAGCATCCCCAAACCGCCCTCTCAGTCGCTGCTGCACACGCTTGAGCGCCTCTTTGTATTGCTCGTGACTGGCACTGGCGGGAAAGGTTGACCATAGCTCGTACAGCTCGTTCCAGCCTTTCATTTGCCGCTTGGTAATCCGATACTTGTCATTGGCAGCGGTCATGTTTTCCCTAAGCTCTCGCTCTCGGTTTTCTTCGTACTGCTCTAGCAAGCTGATCCATTCCTGACCGCCTTCGAGTTGCTCGTTCAGTTGAGCCATTTTTTCTTTCAGCTTGGCATACTCTTCCTGGACACGTTTGTTCCAGCTCTCCCAACTGAGCAGTCTTTCAATCGCTTGTTGAAGCATGTCTCTGTCCCAGGTTCGCACAAACTGATTGGATTGAAGTGGCAACCACGCGATATCTGTTACGGTGTTCGTGTACAGGGGAAAGATCGGTCTAATGCCGTATTCCTCCAAAGTAGTAATCACAGAAGCGGTTGGGTCTTCCTCGCGTCTTTTTTTCCATTTTTCGTAATCCTGTTCCCAGGTTGGGTCGTTCGCTTCTTTTTTCTTCTGCCAAGTGGGTTTTGCCCCTGCCTTCGAAGTACCTTTGCCGCCTTCGCTGTTCGGATCGACGAGCGGGCTGAGAAACTTTCGGCTGATGATCTGGGCGTCGCCACTTTGTCCGACCGAGGAGGGGACAAGCAGTTCATATAGTTGGCGCAAAGCTTCCAGTGCCTTATCTAGCGGAAGCGCTTGCGTATTTTTATCTGCCTGATTTCGTTGTTGCTGTTCGCGTATGTGACAAATCAGTTCTTCCTGTAGTTCTTCTTTTGGCCGTTCACCAGTGCTTTCCTGACGAAAGAGCAGGAGCATTTTCATGTAATAGGCGACGCCTTCATTTAACAACCGATGCGTCCGCCATATTCCTTTTCGGAGGTTTTGCGCTTCCGGGCCTGTGTGGGTTTTTAGTTTTAGTTTTATGCTACGGATTGCCATGACTGGTGCCTCCCGCTTCCCACCTAAACTCGTAACTTCTACGCTTTCGCTTGTCCATGACGTTATTTCCTTTCTTTACTAAGTATGATTTTTGAATTTCAAAAAAAATCGAACATCTATAAGGTATAATATACTATCAATATTAACAGCTATCAATTCTTTATTTAAAAGAGAGTAAATGCTTGTTGCATTTTTCTTCATGTACTATACTTACTAATACGAATTATAGGTTCGTCTAACTTTAGTGCGTGTGCATTGGGTGATTCAAACAATCACTTCTCCACTAGAAGCTTATTACAAAGCTTGCACTTTATTTACAAAGAGAAAAGCCAATGCTCTCCCTTTCCAAATGAAACCAGTTTTCTTTTAATCCATTTTTTGCCTGACTGCTTCTTTTTTGCAAGAAAACGTATCGAGCACCTGTAAACCTCTCACTATGACTATTGAATTTGGTATATATTATTATCAAGAGATCAATGATTTTGAAGTTCACTATAGGTTATTTAATAGAAAGATGCCCCTAACGTAAAGCAGGGGCATCTTTGATGTGTTAATTTTCAAGGTATTTCACCAAGTTTTCGAACGATGAAAAGGAGCATCAAGTTGGACAAGCTGTGCTAACCACGAAGCTTTCCACTAAGCTTTCGAACCTCTGGTGTAAGGCACCACTCTTAGCCGAGTAGTTCAAGTGCTAATCCCGAAGCTTTCCACTAAGCTTTCGAACCAGGCTTTTTGTGCATAGGTCATGCAGTAACCTAATCCGCGTGCTAATCCCGAAGCTTTCCACTAAGCTTTCGAACCAGGCTTTTTGTGCATAGGTCATGCAGTAACCTAATCCGCGTGCTAATCCCGAAGCTTTCCACTAAGCTTTCGAACCAGGCTTTTTGTGCATAGGTCATGCAGTAACCTAATCCGCGTGCTAATCCCGAAGCTTTCCACTAAGCTTTCGAACCAGGCTTTTTGTGCATAGGTCATGCAGTAACCTAATCCGCGTGCTAATCCCGAAGCTTTCCACTAAGCTTTCGAACCAGGCTTTTTGTGCATAGGTCATGCAGTAACCTAATCCGCGTGCTAATCCCGAAGCTTTCCACTAAGCTTTCGAACCAGGCTTTTTGTGCATAGGTCATGCAGTAACCTAATCCGCGTGCTAATCCCGAAGCTTTCCACTAAGCTTTCGAACCAGGCTTTTTGTGCATAGGTCATGCAGTAACCTAATCCGCGTGCTAATCCCGAAGCTTTCCACTAAGCTTTCGAACCAGGCTTTTTGTGCATAGGTCATGCAGTAACCTAATCCGCGTGCTAATCCCGAAGCTTTCCACTAAGCTTTCGAACCAGGCTTTTTGTGCATAGGTCATGCAGTAACCTAATCCGCGTGCTAATCCCGAAGCTTTCCACTAAGCTTTCGAACCAGGCTTTTTGTGCATAGGTCATGCAGTAACCTAATCCGCGTGCTAATCCCGAAGCTTTCCACTAAGCTTTCGAACCAGGCTTTTTGTGCATAGGTCATGCAGTAACCTAATCCGCGTGCTAATCCCGAAGCTTTCCACTAAGCTTTCGAACCAGGCTTTTTGTGCATAGGTCATGCAGTAACCTAATCCGCGTGCTAATCCCGAAGCTTTCCACTAAGCTTTCGAACCAGGCTTTTTGTGCATAGGTCATGCAGTAACCTAATCCGCGTGCTAATCCCGAAGCTTTCCACTAAGCTTTCGAACCAGGCTTTTTGTGCATAGGTCATGCAGTAACCTAATCCGCGTGCTAATCCCGAAGCTTTCCACTAAGCTTTCGAACCAGGCTTTTTGTGCATAGGTCATGCAGTAACCTAATCCGCGTGCTAATCCCGAAGCTTTCCACTAAGCTTTCGAACCAGGCTTTTTGTGCATAGGTCATGCAGTAACCTAATCCGCGTGCTAATCCCGAAGCTTTCCACTAAGCTTTCGAACCAGGCTTTTTGTGCATAGGTCATGCAGTAACCTAATCCGCGTGCTAATCCCGAAGCTTTCCACTAAGCTTTCGAACCAGGCTTTTTGTGCATAGGTCATGCAGTAACCTAATCCGCGTGCTAATCCCGAAGCTTTCCACTAAGCTTTCGAACCAGGCTTTTTGTGCATAGGTCATGCAGTAACCTAATCCGCGTGCTAATCCCGAAGCTTTCCACTAAGCTTTCGAACCAGGCTTTTTGTGCATAGGTCATGCAGTAACCTAATGTATATTTGGCTTTGAAGTACAGGGTGTCGATTGGCAATATTTCAATGGTTTGCCCATT
Organism: Brevibacillus sp. NSP2.1; assembly: GCF_000470975.2. Lineage (NCBI taxonomy): Bacteria > Bacillati > Bacillota > Bacilli > Caryophanales > Paenibacillaceae > Brevibacillus > Brevibacillus sp. NSP2.1. The sequence continues at coordinate 4,595,806 of NZ_CP048274.1, forward strand.
TCGAATCGTTGAATTGTTTAGTGTTATGATGGGGCATTTATCTTCGCCATCTTTGGTTTCTACGCGAAAGTACTTTTCCCAACACTCAGTCCCGTCATCACTTTTGTAAACTACCTTTACTCGTCCAGATGAGCCTATACTGCCTACTCCGACCTTTTTGTTCCCTCCGGAACCAGTAGCCATTGGTGAACCATTCATCGTGAATGTGCCGTTTTTCTTCGCAAAAACAGTGATCTCTGCATTTTTCTCTACCACGATATCCGATCCACCGCTGGAAACAGCCGTATGATTTTTTATGTCTTTGTCGCCAACTACCTGAATATCCATTTTTGTTTTCGTTGTTTCTATGGAGCAGGCTGGACTTGGATCAGGGTCTTCTGGATCTGGTGGAGGTATAGTTGGATTACCAACGGTAAAGCGTGCGCTGTATGCAACCCCTTGTCCATCTACAGTTGGCGCATTTTTCGTATTACGTGCATGAGTGTCCGTAAAAAGTATTCTAGCTTCATAATTCCCTGGTTTTGTTGCTACCCAAGTTTGCACCGGGAATTTCACTTCATATCCAGAACCACTTCCGTTTGTCGGGGCAGCTCCGGGTATATCATAGGTCTTAATAGCATCTTTAAACTGATGCTCTGTTTGTCCTGTATCAAGGTTGTAAATATACATGTTGTAAACAATTAAACCGCGATTGTAGATACTGTAGTCTTTCCCTTTAGCAGTAACTGTTACTGTATTGCCTACCTCATACTTCGTCTTGTCAGTTTGAATAGAACCATCAGGCCGCTGTGTTGTTACGAAATTTGTTACGCCTACGTATGAACCTTTTTCAGAACCCGAAGCAGGTCTGAAGGAGAAGGGACCGCCTCCCCCTCCAGACTTTTCGGCAACCATTGAAAGGAGGTATCCAGTGTAACCAGAGCCTCCCCCTCCACTTATGCTCCCACCATAAAAACCATTTTCATTAGTCAGAAAGGAGGGGTTTCCGTTGAATAGTCTCGCATATGCCTGAGCTTCGCTGATGTCTACGATTGGATAACCGTTATTGGCGGATTCTGTAGCTTTCGAATAGTTTGCTACTTTGTAGTTACTCCCTCCACCAGAGACTGCTCCTGACCATTTTACGTCGGCGAAGGTAAGGTAAAATGGATCGCTAGGTAATGACCAACCATTTATAAAATTCTCGTCGCTACCGCGAACTTTTTTATCTTCATCAAGATACCCTACAAGCCTATTCCGTACATCCGGATTTGAGGTAGTTGCATCTGCGAAATAAGGTGTGAGTGCAAGGCAACTGACTACTAAAGCAATCATCGTCAGACCCAACTTCCCACACTTTTTACGTATCTTTAACATGATCTGCCCCCAATTATCGGGAATTAGTGCGTGTTAGATTTGTCCCACTATTGTACGTGTAATAAGCGAGTAGCTTAGCCTGCCCGGAATTTTTTACGCTAAACGCCATATAATCAACCTGACTAGCATTCACTTTAACAGCGCCCCCATAATAAGACTCTACATTTTGATTCTTCAATCGAATAATCAGCCTAATATCCTTACCTTGCATAGTTGGCACCGTACCTACAAGATATCCGTTAGAACTCTTCAACGAATTATGAAACTTCAAAGCAATTTCTTCACCAATTTTTGTGTCTTTTACATCTTTATTCAAGAGATACAAAGCAGCAGCTTCCTCACCCCGTGTAACAGTTCCGAGTCCATCACTGGTAGATGTTGGAACACCGTTAGCAAATTTCCCAGCTTTCTTCGGAATCCATCCATTGCCAACAGCGATATCGGAATATACTTGACGTTTATCTCGAAGCCTGCTGTACATACTCTTCCAAGCGTTGTTCATCAGTAAAGACGCTTCCTCTCGGGTGAGGACTTTATTGGGATTTATAGCGACGTCATCGAGAATCCCGTCCTTTTTCGCACGCTCGTAAAAAATTTTCGCCCAATGTCCGGCTGGTAAGCCCTCTACTGCTGTACCGGCTGTGAGTGCTTTAGCATTGACTAGCCCTGCGACCAAATCCGCTTGCGTAATGGGTTGCTCAGGCCGAAAATTTCCATCCGGAAACAGCCACATCAATTTGTGATCTACAGCATACTGAATTTGAGTCTTGTAAACATGATTCTGATAGTCCTTCGCGTTAGCTTGTTGAGCAAATGCTGCTTCAATCATTGAAGAGTTGAACGATATACCGCTCAGAAGGCATATAGACGCCATCACGCATTTAACTGTTTTTTTAAGCTGCTTTTTCATAGTGCTAATATCCTCCCTATTTTTTCATTGCACACCACTCATGCTACATTTCACATAAGCCTAGCTATTGGGGCCAGATACTTGTTTCTCAAAAAACCTGCTAAGTGCTACCTCTGGTACATCCCCTTCAATTTACACTAAGCTTTCGAACGTTCGGCGTAGTAGTGTACACGCTCTTGAATATGATGGTACATCCCCTTCAATTTCCACTAAGCTTTCGAACTCAACCATACTTATTTATTTTAGCACTGCCCCAAAGTGTACATCCCCTTCAATTTCCACTAAGCTTTCGAACTCAACCATACTTATTTATTTTAGCACTGCCCCAAAGTGTACATCCCCTTCAATTTCCACTAAGCCTTCGAACCCTTGTCCGCGATAAATCTGTACGTCGAATCCGTGTACATCCCCTTCAATTTCCACTAAGCCTTCGAACCCTTGTCCGCGATAAATCTGTACGTCGAATCCGTGTACATCCCCTTCAATTTCCACTAAGCCTTCGAACCCTTGTCCGCGATAAATCTGTACGTCGAATCCGTGTACATCCCCTTCAATTTCCACTAAGCCTTCGAACCCTTGTCCGCGATAAATCTGTACGTCGAATCCGTGTACATCCCCTTCAATTTCCACTAAGCTTTCGAACTCAACCATACTTATTTATTTTAGCACTGCCCCAAAGTGTACATCCCCTTCAATTTCCACTAAGCCTTCGAACCCTTGTCCGCGATAAATCTGTACGTCGAATCCGTGTACATCCCCTTCAATTTCCACTAAGCCTTCGAACCCTTGTCCGCGATAAATCTGTACGTCGAATCCGTGTACATCCCCTTCAATTTCCACTAAGCCTTCGAACCCTTGTCCGCGATAAATCTGTACGTCGAATCCGTGTACATCCCCTTCAATTTCCACTAAGCCTTCGAACCCTTGTCCGCGATAAATCTGTACGTCGAATCCGTGTACATCCCCTTCAATTTCCACTAAGCTTTCGAACTCAACCATACTTATTTATTTTAGCACTGCCCCAAAGTGTACATCCCCTTCAATTTCCACTAAGCCTTCGAACCCTTGTCCGCGATAAATCTGTACGTCGAATCCGTGTACATCCCCTTCAATTTCCACTAAGCCTTCGAACCCTTGTCCGCGATAAATCTGTACGTCGAATCCGTGTACATCCCCTTCAATTTCCACTAAGCCTTCGAACCCTTGTCCGCGATAAATCTGTACGTCGAATCCGTGTACATCCCCTTCAATTTCCACTAAGCCTTCGAACCCTTGTCCGCGATAAATCTGTACGTCGAATCCGTGTACATCCCCTTCAATTTCCACTAAGCTTTCGAACTCAACCATACTTATTTATTTTAGCACTGCCCCAAAGTGTACATCCCCTTCAATTTCCACTAAGCCTTCGAACCCTTGTCCGCGATAAATCTGTACGTCGAATCTCAGGCTTTTCTCAGCCCGTTTTCGAGCAGTCTTTTTTTAGGTACCATTTTTCTTGAAATTCAAGGAGCTTTTTTCTTTCCAACTCAGTTTGACGCCTACTCTCCCAACGCTTGCGAGCATCCTTGGCGTTTTTAGGGCTGGGAGATTGCTCGCGTCTTCATTTTTCGAAAGCATAGTGGAAATTCGAAATTATCCGTGGGAATAGACTTGTAGAGGGTCTATAATGCACACGCACGGAATATCAAAACGGCCTGTCGCCTCTAGCATACGGCCGATACTTATATCTTACTTTTTTTCCAAATACAGATTCATCACCATAACCCGTGCTAGACATTGAAAAAACGTAGATGTTCCTCTATCGTGAAAGTTGTCCTGACCATCACAAGATAGGAGGAAATCTACGTTGTCTAACCAGTTTACCACAGACTTAATCGGCCTTCCATCGTTTCAACTTTCCCATTGGGACAAAACGACTGAAACCGATTGGGTAGTGACTCTCACTCCCAATCCAGCCTCTCATCTGTGTCCTCTCTGCCTGAAAGAGAGCACCAATCATGCTCGCCCAGGGTACCGTCTTCTTCGTCACCGCTTTATTTCTTCATGGGGTACTGTCTGGGTACGTGTTCCTGTATATCGACAACGTTGCCACGATTGCCAGATCACCTGGACTCTCGAATGGGATGGAATTCCCTATCGAGGAACGGCTACTTTTGCGTTTCGTCAAATGGCCGTTGAGTTGTGTCAGAAGAGGGATTTGCTTAGCGTTTCCAAACAACTCGGAATCTGCTATACGACATTGGAACGGTGGTATTACCAACTGGCTCCTCAGCTTCTCGCTAAGCCCCAAGATCATCTTACGCCTACTATGGTCTGTCTGGACGAGTTTGCTCTCCAAAAAGGACACAAGTACGGTGTCAACCTCATGGATGCACAAAGCGGGCATATCTGGCAGGTTACAGAAGGGCGTTCACGTGAGCAGGTTCGTCAGGCTCTCATGAACTGGCCCTTTGCTACGCCTCCACAGGTTGTTGTGACAGACTTGGCTCCTGGAATGGCTGAGACGGTTCGCGGTGTTTGGAAGGATGCCACGGTAGTAGCGGACAAGTTCCACGTCATTCAGCTCTTCTCCAAATCGTTAGAAGCTGCTCGTAAACGTACCCGTTCGCGGGGAACTCATCGCCGGGGTAGACATGAACAACGTCTGCTCCACACATCTCCTGATAAACTGAAACCTGAGGAACAGGAGGAATTGAAAGCCTGGTTCGCTCAAGATCCCCATTTGGAACGCCTTTACAACGCTCTTCAGCACATGAGAACGGTATATGCAGCTCAGACAGAAGAGTCGGGAAAAGAAGCACTCCAACAATGGATAACCGAGCACCTCACATCTCCCACCTCTGCCGTCCGTTCGATTGCAAAAACAATCGTTCAATGGCGACAGTCGGTTCAGAATTATTTTTCGTTTCGAGTTACAAATGCTCCGATTGAAGGGACACACAACAAAGTGAAAGTCATCAAGCGACGAGCCTATGGGTATCGCAACATCGAGCGGTTCAAGATTCGAATTCGGCTGGAGTGTAAACCAGCCATATAAAAAAGTGAAAAACTACGCTAGAGGAAGATCAAGCACGTTTAATGGTGAAGAGCTCAAATACAACACAACCGCGATTTGATCCACCCTGTAGAAAATCACCACTCAAGACCTCACTCCTTTCAAGTCGCTATTATAAATGAGCCTTTTGCAAAATTAGGTTTTCGTTTAAAAAATGAAGTTTAATGGTACGTAAAGTGGGAAATGCCACTTTTATAAGGTAAAGCCTAAAAGCAAGATGGGCATTCGGACAGAATTTTGCGATGCTGCTTTTTTCAAAAGAGTGCTTAGGCCGTTTTTTTGGATGGCTTGGCTTTCTTTCCTGCCAGAGCAGACACCAATAATACGATAGCATTCAAATACACATACGTTTTCACTTTTTGAATGCCACCGACATGTAGATCATTCGCTGTCAGGTTTTCCTTTAAACGGGCATTGCATCGCTCTACACTCGTCCGTTTGTGATACATCTTCTTCCAATTCTTTGTGTCCCGATGTGGCAAAGAAAATCTGCGGAGATCATCGTGGACGTTCACTTTTACGACCATTCCGTAGTTGGAGGAAGAGCACCAAGCTGAGCCGTGTGGGCACTCTACTTTTCCCATCACATGCGGGCAACGAAATTTGAGATGGGTTCCGTCAGCACCTGCGTACACCATTTCAAATCCCATGCTGCATCGAGGCGTTCCGTTTGACGTATAACCAGCAGGTGGCTCTTTCTCGTTTCGGAGGTTTAGAGGAATGATAGCCTGTGCCTTGTATTGATGAGCGATTTCGTAGTTCTTGAGATGATCGTATCCACCATCCATCACGTAATTCTTACACACTTCCTTGGCTTGGTTGTTCACTTGTGCCAGGAGAGGAGGAGCCATGTCTCCATCGTTGACGTGAGCAGGAGTGACTTCTAAAGCAACAGGCAATTCGCTGTCCGCGTCTACTGCCAGATGAATTTTGTAACCGAACCACGTGATTTTATTGCCAAAGGAGTCGAACTTGGCTCCCCAGGTGGCGTTTCCTGTTCCTTGGCAGCGAGATTTCGGTTGCTTTTTTTCATACGCATCAATCGCCGTGCTGTCGATGGCAATGGTCGTTCCTGTAATGATTCCCTCTTCACGGCATTGCATGACGAGGTCGTAAAACAGCTTCTCGGCAACGCTTTTCTGGACAATTTGAGCAAATACGCGACTAAACGTTGCAATGGATGGAACGGGTCGATCAATGGGAAACCCACACTGGTAACGAAAGCGTAAATCACTTGTGAGTCTCAGATGAAGAGCAGTAAATTGCGAAATTCCTTCGAAAGGAGCCGCCAACAAAGACCGTAAAATCGCTTCGCGGCTGTGTCCCGTTGCCCCTTGGGGCGTAATGCTTCTCAATTCTTTGGCGTACGGGCGTAAGTCCAGAACCGAAAAAAATAAGGGCAGACGTTCTTTCGATTCAAGTTTTTGCAGTTCCTCAAAGGAAAAAAGTGATGGCTGGAGAATATACAAGTGACTTCACCTTCCTCGAAAAGTTTTCGTGTGTGGTTGCTTGAAAACTTCTCCTTCTTGGGGTGAAGTCCTTTTTTATGCTTTTCAAGTGCTTGATACGAAAGGGCTCAGAAATCTGCAAAAGGCTCAAATATTAAAAAACCGACCTCATTCTCTTGCGAATGAAGTCGGCTCTCCACTCTGTTTCCTGCATCAAGAACCGAGGCAGTCATCCTTTCGCTTGATCCAATCGCTCACTCGCGCGATGAATCATGGCAGTCAAGCTTCTGCCCTCGCCTTACCCAAGGACTGCCGAATAGCGGCCATGCAATTCTTGCACCGCGACTGCGATGTCTGCCTGCGCTTCTCTTCCTTTGTCCGTCTGCCAGATCAAGACGTGCTTTCCTTCTATCTTCCGCTCCAACTGTCCTTTTTGCACCATCTTGTCAACCAACCGCGTGATCGTCGACGGCGTCATATGCAGCAGCTGCGACAGTTCCGTTGGCGTGACCTCTCTTTTTCGTTCACAGCCATCAACAAAGTGGCGTACGTCGGCGAAAAGGAGCGTTCTGCTTTTCCTTTTTCCTCATGACGGACCATGCCAGAAAGCAGCTGGAGCTGTTATTTCCCAGTCAATCGGATGGTTAGCGCACGCCTTCGGTGGCCAGAGCAGGATTCAGGGCATGCTTGACGTATTCTTCGGCGCTGTGCTTGATCTGTTCCTCCGACGCCTGCATCATACCGTGGAATCTGAACGGCGTAAGGTACTTCATTCCCGTCAAATTCGCCATCGCTTGCAGCGGCGTCGTCAGCTCGGCGATCGTGAAATAGTTGTGAGGAGATTAAGTACGCGATTCGCTGCCTTAACATGCGGCGTCGTCAGCTCGGCGATCGTGAAATAGTTGTAGCCATCCCGCTCGTAGGCTTGCTCCGGTCCTCCGACGGAAATCGCCAGCAAAAATTCCTTGTTGTGCAGCTTGTTTCCTTCGGAGCCGTACGCCCAGCCATACGTCAAGACAACATCCTGCCACTGCTTCAACAGCGCAGGCGTCCGCTTCCTGCTTCATTCTTTCTACCCACGCTTTATTTACGCGCGATTCGTTTAAATGGGGGTGAGCCACAATGACTAATGTTTTCACCACTAGCGTTGCATTAATCTTTTCAAATCATTCAATATCCTCGTAATGCAGAAGTACCAATGGGCAACCTTCCGAAAAACCAAGGCGGGAATCAAGATTCATCTTCGTCTCGTATTTGCCAATCAGGAGGATGTGTATCCTGATAAGATTTCCCTTACGTATGCCAAGTCTAATGACCGCACGCAAATGGAATCGCTGATTGACGAGATCGGAGCCATGTACGTCTTTGATCGAGAATACGTGGATTACGAAAAGTTTGATGAATACACGGACAAAGGCATCTTTTTCGCTTCACGTCTGAAAGATAACGCGGAAATTCGCCATCTCTATACTTTCAAAATACCACCAGAAAGCTCTGTTTTATCGGATTCCATGATCTTGCTTGGAACGCCACAAAAACGGGTGGATAACGTGTTGCGACTGATTGAGACGCTGGATTCGAAAGGAAATCGTATTCGAATCATTACGAATCGCTTCGACTGGGAAGCAGATGAACTCAGTGACATCTATCGTTGGCGCTGGCAAATAGAACTGTTTTTCAAGTGGATGAAACAGCATGTAAAGATCAAGAACTTCTATGGCACGAGTGACAATGCTGTAAGAAATCAAGTCTTTCTCGCTCTCATTGCCTACTGCTTGTTGCTCCTAGTCAAACTGGGAAAAAACGGTCCGCACAGTCTGTTGCAAATCAGTAGATGGCTGAAAGTTTTTCTCTGGCAAACGTTCGAGCAATGGTTTGGACGAATGAATTACCAATCCAGACGAACATCAAGAGGGCGACAGAAAAGGAAGTGGATGTTGTTTGTTGTTGTCACCGCTGGAGTAAATGTATAAAACTACCAAATGGATAGTGGCTACCTTTTGGTTGGTTGCTGCCCTTTTTGATTACGAAGCTGAAAAATTACATTCAGAATAATCAGTCAATAATCCGATTCATCTTTTATGCAACGCTAGTGGGTTTTCACAGAATATGCTCCTTTGTTCACATATTGTTTGTACATACAAACTACATTACTATCTTTTTGACGCCAACTAACAAACTGTAAGTCCAATCCGCCTTTCCGTGCTCCAGACGCTATCTCCTCCGTGCGTTCTCGAAAAGGGAAAAGCCAACTCCATCCCTCACCAGGATGAAATCGGCTCTCCCTTGGTTCCTTCCCTTTTTCCCTGACGCGCCCCTCACGTTACTGCTTCTTTTTTCCCAAAAAACGTCCGAAGCGCCTTGTAAACCTCGCCCTTTTCCCGAATCACGCAATGCAGGAACTTGGGCTCCTTGATGTGGCGATACGCTGACATGAGTGTTGAGTGCCTGTTATACTGGTTGACCTCTCCATAACCGAACATGTTGCATCTCTCCATGAGCTCTTTGACCAGCTTCACGCAGCGCTCGTTGTCGGATGTCAGGTTGTCGCCGTCGGAAAAGTGGAACGGGTAAATGTTGTACTGGGACGGCGGATAGCGGCTGTCGATGATCTCCAGCGCTTTTCTGTAGGCGGAGGAACAAATCGTCCCCCCGCTCTCGCCTTTCGAGAAAAAGGTGTCCTCCGTCACTTCCTTCGCATCTGTATGGTGCGCGATGAAGACGATTTCTACTTTTTCGTACTTCGTGCGCAGGAAACGAACCATCCAGAAGAAAAAGCTGCGGGCGATGTACTTTTCGAAGACGCCCATCGACCCCGAGGTATCCATCATCGCAATAATGACTGCATTCGAATGCGGCTTAATGATCTCATCCCACGTCTTGAAACGCAGGTCGTCTTCCGTGATGCCCAGCTCCAGGTCGCTGTAGCCGGCAAGGGCGTTGCGGCGGATCGCGGCGATCAAGGTCCGCTTTTTGTCGATGTTGCCCATCAGCCCTTTTTTGCGGACATCGTTGAAGCGCGTCTCCTCAATGACAATCTGGTCCTCGTCCTTGCGCTGCAAGTTCGGCAGCTCCAGCTCGGCGAACAGCATCTCCTGCAATTCCTCGACGCTGATTTCCGCCTCGTAGTAATCCACTCCCGGCTGATCTCCGGCGCCCTGGCCTTTGCCCGGCCCTTGCGCCTGATCGCCGTCCTTGGCGATGACATCTCCTACCTTGCTGTTTCCTTTGCCTTGACCTCCGTGCTTTCCCTTTTGGAAGTTAAAACGCAATCGGTATTCATCCAGGGAGCGAATGGGGATCTTGATAACTTCCCGACCGTTTGACATGATGATATTTTCTTCGCTGACGAGATCGGGCAGGTTTTTTTTGATCGCTTCTTTCACTTTTTCCTGGTGTCGATTTTGGTCCTGGTACCCTTTGCGGTGCAGCGACCAGTCTTCCCGGGAGACAATGAACGATGGTGCATCTTCCATGGCGTCTCCTCCTAGCAACTGGCGCAATCTGCGCCGAATATGATGTGCGGGATAAAGCGTAGGTGCGTTTTTGTCAGGGCTGTGCGAACCGCTTTTTTACCTGTTCAGCAAGCTTCCCACGTAACGGAGCAGCTCGTTGGCGCAAACCGGGCAATAGTTGTGCTCTTCGATGAGGCGCTTTGTCACCTCGTTGATTTTTTTCAACTGATGCTCATCCGGCGTTTTGTTCGAAGTCGTGATCTTGACGACGTCCTTGAGGTCGGCGAACAGCTTTTTCTCAATCGCTTCCCGCAGGCGGTCGTGCGTGCTGTAGTCAAAACGCTTCCCTTTGCGCGCGTAGGCCGAGATGCGGATGAGGATTTCTTCGCGGAATGCCCGCTTGGCGTTTTCCGAAATGCCGATCTGCTCCTCGATGGAACGCATCAGGCGCTCATCTGGATCCATCTCCTCGCCGGTGACGGGGTCGCGGATTTTATTCATGTTGCAATACGCTTCGACGTTGTCGAGATAGTTATCCATGAGCGTTTTCGCAGACTCTTCGTAGCTGTAGACAAACGCTTTTTGCACTTCTTTTTTCGCCAGCTCGTCGTATTCCTTGCGGGCGCTGGAGATGAAGTTCATGTAGCGCTCCCGCTGCTCCTTCGTAATCGACGGATGCTGGTCGAAGCCTTCCTTCAGCGCGCGGAGAATGTCCAGCGCATTGATGCACTCGGTGTCGCGGCGAATCAGCGCGCTGGAGATGCGGTTGATGACGTAGCGCGGGTCAATCCCGGCCATGCCCTCATCGGCATGCTCGTTGCGCAGCTCTTCCAGATCGGCACCCTTGAACCCTTCCACCGATTCGCCATCGTACAGACGCATTTTCTTGAGCAAATCGGCTCCTTGCTTTTTCGATTCCTTCAAACGAGTAAGAATAGAGAAAATGGCGGCTGACCGCAGGGCATGCGGGGCAATGTGCACATGTCCGAGATCGGATTGTTTGATTAATTTCGCATAAATTTTTTCCTCGTCGCTGACGCGCAAGTTATACGGCATCGGCATGACGATAATCCTAGACTGCAACGCTTCGTTTTTCCTGTTGGCAATGAAGGCTTTGTACTCGGATTCGTTCGTGTGAGCCACAATCAGCTCATCCGCGGAGATCAGGGCAAAACGGCCCGCCTTGAAGTTTCCTTCCTGCGTCAGTGACAGCAGGTGCCAGAGGAATTTCTCGTCGCACTTCAGCATTTCCTGGAACTCCATCAAGCCACGGTTTGCTTTGTTCAGTTCCCCGTCAAAACGATAGGCGCGGGGATCGGACTCGGAACCATACTTGGTAATCGTAGAAAAGTCGATGCTGCCAGTCAAATCGGCAATGTCCTGCGACTTGGGATCAGAGGGGCTGAATGTACCAATCCCGACACGGTTGGCTTCGGAGAAAAGAATGCGGCAAACCGGGAAGTCTTCGATGCGTCCGCCGTATTCCGTCTCCAATCTCATGCGGTTGTAAGGAGTAAGCTCTCCCTCGATTTTGATGCCCAGCTCTTCCTCAATTTCCGGACGCAGCTCATGCGGGATCAGATGCAACGGCTCTTCCTGCATCGGGCAGCCTTCGAGCGCGTAGACGGCGCCTTCGTCCGTGCGGGAATACTCCTCCAGTCCTCGTTTGAGCATGGTAACGAGTGTGGATTTACCGCCGCTGACCGGACCCATCAAGAGCAAAATGCGTTTGCGGACGTCCAGACGACGTGCTGCCGAGTGAAAATACTCCTCAACCAGACGTTCAATGGAACGATCCAGCCCGAAAATTTCCCGGCTGAAAAATTGATACGAGCGTGTGCCATCCTCGCTTTCCTCGACACCAGCACTTTTAATCATGTTGTAGACGCGTGAATGAGCCGTCTGGGCAATTTGCGGATTTTTGCGAACAAGCTGCAAGTACTCGGCGAAAGTCCCTCTCCACATCAGGTTTTCTTCTCGGGCCCGGTGCTCAGCGATTCGTTTTAAAATGTCCATGTTCGACACTCCTCCCTCATAAGCCCCTCTCTCTTCCCTAACGACAATGTACTCTCATGTATATGTCTGCCTGCAGTCACGCATTCGCGTGGAACCCGTTTTCTTCGGTTGCCAACAGGCTCTTCAAGCCTTTACATATGTGTATGCGAGACATGAGCACAAGTTTCAGCAATCTTGCCACAAAAATCATGCACGAGTGGCAAATTTTCTTTTCGCGGCAGGGAATATTACGGAAATGTAAGGTTTTGTTGATTGCTTTGTAAGCTAAAGCAATGGTTTGTAAGCCGATCCGTCGCGTACAATTAACTCATCCATCAGCCATCATTCATGCGCAGTTGATTGATCTGCAAACATGGGAGGTCCGAATCATGAATACGCAAAAAGATCGCATGCAAATCAAGAAAGGTCTGTACTTGACCGGAATCGCCGCATTGATCGTCCTCGCTGTCTTTGTTTACCAGTGGGTGCGCGGCATGGAGCTGGATACAGGTGAAATTCTTAGTGTTCCGATCACCTTGGGCGCTTTCCTGAAGCTTTGGAACGATCACCGAAAACTGTCCTTAACATAAGGAACGCACAAGCTTTAATCCGTTTGCAAAGTGGGCAGGCTACGCTATAATGGGAGTAGTTTGTTTACGAAAGGAGCTGTCCAACATGGGTACGTTTATCGTAGCGTTGGTCTTCGCAGCTTTTCTGTTCTTCATCCTGACAGCAGGCTACAACGAGGACAAAACCTGGAATCTGTAGGGACAAGCTAACGGGCAGTTTGCTGGCATCAGCACGGCGCTCCCAGGAAAAAAAGCAGGCTGCCTGTCACGGCAACCTGCTTTTTTTCGTTGAAGCTTCGTTCGTTTACGCTTCTTGTCCCTGCTATTTTTTGTCCGCTTGCTTTTGGGCTTTCGCGGCTTCTTTCGCGGCTTTTTCTGCCTTGCCTTGGGTAACGGTCGTATCCGCCGCTTTTTCCTCTGCACTCGCGACAGAAATTCCGCTGAACAGCAAAGCAGCCATGGCCATAGTCGAAACGATTTTTTTCACGTTGGTTCCTCCTTCTTGTGTACGAAGCGTGATTGCTACGTAAACAAGCCTGCCGCACGACTTTGGGAAAAGTATGTGAAAAAGCAGGCTGCCCCGCTTTTGCGGCAAACAGCCTGCTTGCTCGTTGCCGGCGACGACAGCCAGCGCAATTTATGCTTTGGCAAACACGCCTGTCCGCTCCGTAATCGCCTGATACAATTCCTCCAACGAGCCTCGCTGATCGACCGGATACTGCGGCTCGCCGCGGTCTTCCAGCCAGTTCGTGACGAGGTACGTCTTCATCCCCAGCTTCGACGCGACCATGTCTTCCTGCATGTGGTTGCCGATCATGATGCAGTCGGTCGGCTCCACGCCGAGCTTTTGGCAAATTTCCGCGAAATAGCCGGGATTCGGCTTCGTATAATGCGACTCCTCATAGACGGTCACCAGTTCGAAATCGTCCGCGCTCATGCCGATCCAGGCGAGCCGATGGAAAATCGCATCGCGCGGAAAGACCGGATTGGTGGCGACCGCGACCCGATAGCCTTGCGCCTTGGCCGCATCCACAATTTTTTTGCCCCACGGCGAAGGATAGGTCAGATGGGACAGCGTCGGGAACACATCGCGGTAAAAGGAATCGAACAGCGGCCACACCTCTTCGCGATCCCATTCGCTGTGCGCGGTAAAATATTCGATGAACACCTGTTCATTCGTCTTCTCCGGCTCCTGGCTCATAATCATCGCCTTGGTTGCGTCCCAAATCAGCTTCAGGAGCTTTTCCGTATCGTACTTGTCGCCAACATGGCGGCCTACCTCGACCAAATAGCTTTTGACAAAAGGCTCGGTCTGCATTTCCAGGAGCGTTCCGTCCAGATCAAACAGGATCGTGTTCACAGTCATTTGCGTTCTCTCCCTTTTTCATCGACGCCCTGCTTGTTGTTGCTGCTGTAAGCGAAGGCGTTTGTCATCGTGCCCTAATTCAGCCCCGGAAAACCTAGCTGCCGCAAGCCTTCAAACAAAACGATCGCCGCACAGTTGGACAGATTGACGGAGCGGGTGGCTCCGCTCATCGGAATGCGAATCGTCTGCTCCCGGTACCTCTCCGTCAGTTCCTCCGGCAAGCCGGTGGTCTCCTTGCCCAAAATAATGTAGTCGCCATCGCGAAAGGAAACATCGGTGTACAGCTTCTCGCCCCACGTCTCCACGAAGTAAAACGTGCCTGCTCCCTCTCCCTGCGCCGCGGCAAAATGCTCAAAGCTCTCGTGATGGTGGATGTTCACCGCGTGCCAGTAATCGAGGCCAGCCCGCTTCAAATAGCGATCCTCTGTCGAAAAGCCAAGCGGGTGAATCAAATGCAAATGAGCGCCAGTCGCTGCGCAGGAACGGGCGATATTCCCCGTGTTGGCAGGAATGAGCGGCTCGTGCAAAACAATATGTAGCGGCATATCAGCAAAACTCCTTGTATATGACGAACTTGGGTCCTTCAAATCTCTTCTATTATACATAAACCAACCGCGCCATGACCACCGAGCCAGTGCCTGTAACATGCAGCGGGGCTGTTGCATCTAACGGGAAAACAACGGATGCAAAGGAGTGTCGCTGACATGAATACGCCCCGCCGTCATCTGCTTCGCCTGCTCGCCCACATAATGTCTCTTTTGATCGTCCTGATTGGCGCAGCATGGATGTGGCCTGACTTTTCCGCTTTCCCGGCTATGGAGGCGTGCAGCATGATCGCAGGCTACCTCTCGTTTCTCCTGATCGGTCTCACCCTCTTGATTGGCCCGATCAAGTCGTGGCTGCCCGGACGCTGGACCGCTGCCTGCTTGTCCATCCGCAGAGATGTCGGCATCTGGGCCGGACTGACTGGCATCCTGCATGTCTGTCTCGTGCTGATCCTGTTTGAAGGAGAGCCGAAGCTGTACATGATCTCTGACACCCGGCCTGACCAGACGGGCGGGTGGCTGCGCCTGTTTCTTTATGCGCCTCCCGAGTCCGGCGTATGGCCGATTCCGAACTGGAGCTTTACGGGTGTCGCCAACTACTTGGGAGCGATCGCCTTCATCCTTTTGCTGGCGCTCTTGTGCACTTCCTCTGGACGCGCGGAAAAATGGTTGGGCGGCTCCGCCTGGAAAAGACTGCATCTGGCCAATCCGTGGCTGTTTCTTCTCGTCCTGTTCCACGGCCTGATCTACATTCAATCGATCAAAGGAGAGCCGCACAGCTTCTCCGACCTGCTCGTCTTCGCAGTCGTTGTCTGGTTCGTTCGCAGCCTCTCGTTTGGCCGAACTGTGCTCAAGCGCAGGCGGTAACCTGCAAAGCCAAAGCCGCCTACACCCCGCGAATATGAAAAAACGCATAACGGATGCTGGGCGTATAGGCAGTCGAGTCCTCATACGCCCAGTAGCGCATGCTGCTGTCTGTCGTGTGGGCGTTGACAAGCGGCATCATATTCGCGTCCATCGTGACCACAATCGTATTGTGCTGAAAACGTCCGTCGCCGTTAAAGTCGTAGCAAATGATGTCGCCCGGAACCAGCTCGGCGGCAGACTTTTTGGCGACAGCGCGCATCGGCGGCCCGCCTGATTTCAGCAACAGGTACAAGCTGTGCGCTACCGTCCAGCTATAGCTCCAGTCCGCGCTTTTTCCGGTGCGAATCCACCAGCCTTTGCCACGTTCCTTGGACATCAGCATGGGAATCCCCCCGGCGTACAAGCATTGCGATATAAAATTGGTGCAATCATCGTTGAAGCGCGGGTAAGCGGGATTCGTCGTATTCCAGTACCGTTCTGCATAGGCGACTGCTTTATCCGCCCGATAGCCGCCCGCGCCGTGGACGACGAGCAACGGCTGCGACACCGCCTCTTCAACGGCTGTTACCGACGCCGTGCCCCGCAGCTCCTGTTCCTCTATCCCTTCGCTTTTCTGGTCGCCTCGCTGCTCCCGCGTGCCGACAATTCCCCACTGACCTGCCGCTTTGTCCAAACGAAGCTGAAGCATCCGTCTGCTCGCCTCTTCATACGTTTTGTTTTTCAACAGATACCGGCTCTTGCCCGTCCAGACTACCGTGATGTCAATCGCAGCATCCGTCTCCAGCCAACAGACGGGCTTGACCTGGCCGCTCACGCCGCGAAGCGCGGCCCCCCGCTTGCGCATTTGCCGATGGGCGCGATGGATGCGTTCCCATTCTTGTTGCAGCAGCGGCTTTTGCTCCAGATAAAAAGGCAGCAGCCGCTGATGTTGTCCATCCAGAATCGATTGGTGCACGGCATCGAAGTACCGTTGCACAAACGCACGCCATTCCATCCGTCGCTCCCCCTCTTCCCAGCGTTCTATGCCTGGACATGTCGTTCCTTCCGCCAGCTCGCCTCGCGGGGCACGCTCACTCCCCATCCACGAGCTCACCTGGCATCTCACGAAAAGAATATGTCAAGGACAGTGCATTCAGAAGAAAGAAAAGCCATCCGGCTAGCGGACAGCTTGGTTGGAGGTCGCATGGGCAAAAAGCGGCCCTTCCTCGTGCGACAGCAAAAATTCTTTGATGGACAGCCCGCCTCCGTAGCCGACGAGCGCGCCGTTTGAGCCGACAACCCGGTGGCAAGGGATGATTACCGGGATCGGATTGCGATTGTTCGCCCCGCCAATCGCCCGGACCGCTTTGGCCGCTCCGATAGCGATGGCAATATCCTTGTAGGAGCGGGTTTCGCCGTATGGAATATTCGTCAACTCAGTCCACACTGTTTTTTGAAAAGGAGTGCCGTACAGGACGGTAGGAACGTCAAACTCTGTTCGCTCGCCGGCAAAATATTGCTCAAGCTGCAGCTTGGCCTGCTCGTTGATCGCTTCGTTTTTCTCCGGAGTGACTCCGAGAAGCGTCTTTTTGCACCAGCGAACAAGGCGCGGCAGTCCTTCTTCCTCGTTCGCAAAGTCGATGTAGCACAAGCCTTCCTCCGTCGAAGCGAGCAGCAGCGGGCCAATTGGCGATTCCATTGTGGTGTAGCCTACTTCCTGTGCCATCGTACATCCTCCCTCTCTCCCAAATATTTTTTAGCGCAGGCTGCCTTGCTATCGCTCGTCCGCTCCCGAAGCGCCAGCGGCTTCAGGCGACTTTTTCCAGAGGTTAGCCAGCCTGTCATACGTCTGTCTGTCACAGCGGCTTTCGCGCTTTTCACCAGCGTACCAGCCTGCGACTAGGGGAGTTGTTCCTGCTGTTCCTGCTGTTCCTGTCGCCGCTGCTTCTCCCCCTGCGCACTTTGCTCCGCCAGCAGCTTCATCCCCTTCGCAATCTCGTCCTGCACCTCTGCCACCTGCTCCGTCTCCTGTGCCCTCACGAGTGCCGCTTCTGCATCGGCTCCCCCGATTTTCCCCAGCGCCCAGGCTGCTGTGCCGCGAATGACCGGACGTGGATCGTTCGCAAGCAGGCGGGCGAGATGAGGAACCGCGGTGCGATCCTTGAAGTGGGCCAGGGCCAGAATCGCGTTGCGCTGAATCGGTTTTTTGCCGCGCCACGATGAAGAAGACAGGCCGAACTTTTCCTTAAACTCCTTGTTGCTCATCTCCAGAAGCGGGATCAAGAGCGGCTTGGCAATCTCGGGATCAGGCTGAAACTCGGGATGATGGTTGGAGTTGATCCGGCGGTTTTTCGGGCAGACGGTTTGGCAAGTATCACAGCCGTACAGCCGATTGCCGATTTTTCCTCTAAATTCGTCTGGAATGAAATCTTTTACCTGAGTCAAAAACGCTACACAGCGCTGAGCGTTGAGCTGGCCTCCCTGCACAAGCGCCCCGGTCGGACAGGCGTCTACACATATGTTGCAATCGCCGCAGCCTTCTTCGATCGGGTGGTCGATCGGCAACGGCAAATTCGTCAAAAGCTCGCCCAGGTAGACCCACGAGCCGAACTCCGGCGTAATCACCGCACAGTTTTTGCCGACGAATCCGACGCCAGCCCGCTCGGCGACAGCACGATCAGACAGCGCGCCCGTGTCTACCATCGATTCGATTTTGGCACCCGGCTCCAGCTCCTGAATGAATTTGCCGAGCTTGTCCAGCTTGTCGCGCAGCACGTGATGGTAATCGACTCCCCAGGCCGCCCGGCACAAAATGCCCCGGTACGCGCCAGGCTCGGACTTGGGCGGATTCTCCAGCTTGGACGGGTAGGCGAGCGCAATCGAAATCAAGGAACGCGCGCCCTCCAACAGCAGGCTGGGATTCGTCCGCTTTTCCAAATCCGGCTCCTCAAAGCCTGACTCATACCCCTTTTCCCGGTGCTCGATCAGTCGTTCCTTGAGCGTCAAAAAAGGGTCGGCGCTGGCAAAGCCGATCTTGTCGATGCCGATCTCCTTGGCGTAATCAATGATGGACTGCTTCGTCTGCTCCCAGTAGCGCAAGTCTTGCTCGTCAATCACAGTTGTTTGATCGCTCCCGTCGCCAACTCGTCGCAGCGGTTGTTCCACTTGTTGTCGGCATGTCCTTTTACCTTGACGTACTCTACTTGATGAATATCCATCAGCCGAAGCAGCTCTTTCCACAAGTCCTGATTCTCTACCTGCTGGCCTTTGCTGTTTTTCCAGCCGTTTTTCAGCCAGCCCTTGTACCAGCCCTGCTTGAAGCAGTTGACCAAATACGCGCTGTCGCTGTACAAGGTCACCTTGCAAGGCTCTTTCAACGTGGACAGCGCCTTGATCGGCGCAAGCAGCTCCATGCGGTTGTTCGTTGTATGTGGTTCGGCACCGGACATCTCCTTGATGTGCTGGCCGTACATCAGGACAGCACCCCAGCCGCCCGGCCCGGGATTGCCAGAGCAGGCGCCGTCTGTATAAATCTCTACTTCACGCATTGTCATCGTCTTTGGAAACCTCCTCTGTTGCTTCTATTGTATCGAAGCTTAGTCGCTTCCACAAAAATATTTTGCTATACTACTTGAGAAATCTGTCCTGTTCCAAGCTTTGGCAAAAATAGTCGTTCGCAAGCGAATTTTCTTATAGAAGGAGTGAATCATGATGAACGTACAACTCGACTCTACCGTGACCGAGCGCCTTCCCGCCTTTTCCCTCGGCATTTTGCAATACAGTGGCGTATCTGTCAGCGACTCGCCAAAAATGCTGCAAGGCCGGATCAACTACTTTGTAGAAAGCTTGCGCCTGGAGCACGAGCTGTCCCGCCTGGCCGAGATCGAAGGCATCCGCGAATGGCGAGCCGCCTTCAAAAAAGCGGGGATCGATCCTTCCCGCTACCGCCCCTCCTCGGAGGCACTGCTGCGCCGTCTGTTGCAGGGCAATCCTTTTTTCTGGATCAACAGCGCCGTAGACGTCAACAACTTCTTCTCCGTCCTGCATGCGCTTCCCTTTGGGATTTACGATCGGCAGCAGCTTACAGGCGACGTCACTTGCCGTCTGGGCCGGGAAACAGACGTGTACGAAGGATTGAACGGTCGCGAGGTCCACATGGAAGGAAAGCTGCTGCTCGCGGACGAGCAGGGGGCCTTCGGCAGTCCGATTGTCGATTCCAAGCGAACTTGTGTGACCGAACAAAGCCGGGACCTGCTGCAAGTCGTCTTTTTCCACGAGCAGCTTTCCACTGAGAAAAAGGACGAAATCATCGGCTCCGTGGGCCGCATGTTTACCGAGATCAACGGCGGCGAGCTGACCCACAGCGCCATCGCCTCGCCTTAATAAAAAGACGGCCCGTCATGCAGCGTGGCCGTCTTTTTGTGTCTGACTGTCAGTTGGCTTGCGAAAAACAACGTGCTCCAAGAGCAAACAGACGATTACCCCGAGCAGCAAGCCGTTGCCGAACAGGAAGCTGACCAGCGCAGGCAGCTTCTGCCAGGCGGCTGCCGGAACAAACATGACGCCAATCCCGATCAGAAGCGAGCTGCCCCCGACCGTGATGGCCCGATCATCCATTTTGACTGTCACGTAATCTTTCAAACCGAACCCGAGAAGCTGCGTGTACGAAATGAACATCGCCGCATAGGCAACCGGAGTCGGCAAAGCCGCCAAAAAATGAGCGACGGTCGGGAGCAGGCCAATCAGCATCATCCCGACCATCGCGAGCATGAAGGGCAGGCGCGACGCCATGCGCGTCGTCTGGATCACGGCGGCAGCCAGCGAAAGCGGGATCATCCCCACGACGCCGCTCACGCCGGAAAGCAGGTGAGACACCCCTGTAAACACCCCGCCACGGTTGTATTGGGAATCGGTCGGCACCGTATTTGTCGCCTTGCCCATCACGACCATACTCGTCACCAGGTTCGTCAGCAGGACAAATCCGGTCAACATGCTCGTCAGGACGACGCCCCAGTCCCAGCGCGGCGTTCCCCAGAAAAAGAAGCTCGGCCACGAGATCAACTGATCCGCAGGCCGCACAGGCTCCGTCCAGCCCAATACGGCGTAAAGCACCCAGCCGCCGACCATGCCAAACAGGACCGCAAAGCTGGAAAAGCGCTTCGTCCGCATGATCCAGACGACCAGCGCCACGATGCCGACGGAAACGAGCGCTACGCCCGGCTGCACCTCTTTGGAATGCTGAAAGCCAATCCCCAGCATCCCGGTCAAAATATTGCTGCACAAAGAAATCGCCAGCAAAATCATATACGTGCCGGATACAAGCGGTGTAAACCATCTTTGCAGCTTGCCGATCCAGCCCAGCATCCCGAAGCCGATAAACAGCAGGCCCGCCAACGCCATCCCGAGCTGAAACGATTGCCCGATCTCGCGCGGCTGCAGCCCTGCACTCGCACCGAGCTGCGCCAAAATGATAAAAATCCCCCACCACAATCCAGCCGGTCCTTCCAGCATCGGATAACGGTGTCCGATCCATACTTGCAAAAGCGAAGCCAGCCCGATGAAAAACATCGTCTGCTGCATCAAATGGCTCATCTCGTCTGCCTGTAACCCATACACGTCCCCGATCATCAACGGAACGGCAACACTGCTGGAGACAGCTACGATCATCCATTGCAAGGCCGAGAGAATGCTCGTGCCCACTGGAGGTCTGTCATACAATCCGTACTTCAAAACAATCCACCTCGTTTTCTTGCCGCCAATCAATCATGAGCTATGCAACTAAATGTCTCCAGTTAAGAATATCATCATCCGGTTTTTCGGCAAACATGCAAAGGGGCAAGAAACTCTCTGCGAGAAATTTCTTACCCCTTATGCTTTGGCCGCCCATGCGGCTTCCGTTTCCTGCAAATACTATTTTATCATTTGCTTAATCAGCTCGCGGTTTCGGCTTTGGAAAATTTCATTGTGGGACGAAACCATTCCGCTGGCATGCGCTTCCGGCTGAATGTACAGCTTGGCTTGGTTGACGGCATTTGCTGCGTCGTGAAAAGCTCCAGCAATCAGATGCACTTTTCCTTCATACGAGATAATATCTCCCGCCGCAAAAATCCCCGGCTCGGATGTAGCGCCGTTTGTCTTGCCGGCCAGGAAGTATTCGTTCGCCATTTCCAGCTTCACCTGGCTGTTCTCCAGAAGCGATCTGTCGCGTTCGTAGCCGTGATTGATAATCACTTCGTCAATCGCCAGCTCCTGCACCTCGCCCGTCACGTGGTTAGTCAGCTCGACCCGCTCAATTTTTTCCTGGTTGGAAGCCGCAATCAGCTTCGTGATCGTCGTGTTGAAGAAGCATGTGGCGGAGCTTTTCAACAGTTGCGTAACTTGTGCTTCGTGCCCGGACAGCGCTTCTTTCCGATACGTCACATACACTTTTTTGGCAATCGGCTCCAGCTCATTGGCCCAATCGACCGCAGAGTTTCCACCGCCCGAGATGATGACGGTTTTGTCCTTGAAGCGCCGCAACGACTTGACGGTATAGCTGAGATTGGATACTTCGAACTTTTCCGCGCCTTCCAAGTCAATTCGTTGCGGCTCCAAAATCCCTCCGCCAATTGCCAAAATGACGGTTTTGCTATAATGCTTCTCGCCTGCCGAAGTGTGCAAAACGAACACGCCTGTTTCGTCCCGCTCGATCCGCTCCACTTTTTGACCCAAAACGACAGTTGGATCGAAGGTCAATCCTTGCTGAACGAGCTGTTCAATCAGCTTTTCGCCCAGTGTTGGCGTCAGGCCGCCGACGTCCCAAATCATTTTTTCGGGATAGACGTGGACTTTCCCGCCCAGCCTTGGCTGATATTCGATCAGCTTCGTCTTCATTTCTCGCAAACCGCTGTAAAATGATGCGAACAGCCCAGCAGGCCCTCCGCCGATAATCGTGACGTCATACAATTCTTCGTTCGTCATCCGTGTATCTCTCCTTTACTCCCATCCATAATGGGCGCACGCAGCAACAGGGCCCCTGCACAATGCTTGCACAGAGGCGGCTGCTCGATCAGCGACGCATTTTATTTAGCCAAAATATTTTTCACGATCGTTTTCACCCCAAGCTCAATTCCCAACGGTCCGCCCGCGGCAATCGAGCTGTCCAGTGCGTACATATGCCCGTTCTTGATCGCTTGAAGCGAGTTCCAGGCAGAATCGCTCTCCAGGTTTTTCAGGTAGCCTTGCAGCTTTTTGGACGAGCCGCCGATATCAGCGACAAATATGTAGTCCGGGTTCATCGCCGCCAGTCCTTCCAGGGAAATCTGCTCCCCTTTGGTCGACATATCTACGTATATGCTCGGCGGGTTCAACCCAAGGACGCTTTCCTTGCTGAAAATAAACTGCGTGGTAAAGCCCCAGAACTGCTTGTCACCCAGCATAATCACGCCAAACGTTTTGTCGCTGAACGCTTTCAACTGTTCTTTGGAATCGGCAATCAGCGTTTCGATCCGCTTGATTTCATCCTCGGCCTTTTGCTCTTTGCCGAAAATTTTTCCGTACTCGCGCAGCGCGCCTTGCCAGTTGTTTTCATTGCTGTCCACCATTACGACCGGAGCGATTTTCTCCAGCTTGTCGCCGTAGCTTCCATACCGCCCCGAAACCATGATGATGAGGTCAGGGCCGACTTCCAGCAGCTTTTCCAGGTTCGGGCTCGTCATGGAGCCGATGTCGACGATCTGTTTGTCCTTGTACGGAGCGAGCGATTCCCACTCCTGCAAAACATCCAGGTCTGTCGCCGCTACCGGGGCTTCGTCCAACAAAAACAAATGCTCAAAATTGCGGAAAAATAAGAGCGCTACTTTCTCCGGTTTCTTTTCCAGTACAATCTCGCGTCCAAGAGCATCTACATACGTTCTCGGCCATTTTCCCGTTTCCTGATCGGCTTTTTCGGGAGCGGCGCTTTCCTCTTTGGCTGGTGCTGCACTGTTTGCTGCGGAACTATGGTTAGTCTCCGGCGTTCCGGCACAACCCGCTAAAATCCCCGCCAAAAGCGCAAGGGTGACGAATAGTCTCATGAGTGTTTTCATTCTGACTCCTCCGATGTGACTTGAGTTTTGCTTGACCAACTAAGCTACGGTCAGTTTAGCAAAACGCATTTTAGAGAGGAATGGAGCCATCCTGAATTCCATATGGATTTTTCCTGAATCGTCCGCGAAATTCGGCCGGAGACAACCCTACCTGCTTTTTAAAAATGCGGCTGAAATACAAGGCGTCTGCATAGCCGACGCTTTTCGCCACCTCGCCGATCGGCGCGTCGTTCGCCAACAGGCATTCCTTCGCCCGATTCAGCCGATAGGCCATCAAATACTTGCCCGGGCCCGGGCCCATGCCCGTATTTTTTGAAAACGTAGAACAAGCGATTTTCGTTGATGTCGTTTTGCTCCGCCAACGCGCGTACACTAAGCCCATCCATGTAATGCTCATGTATGTAGCTGGATACTTGCTCGAACAGTGCCTGCTCCCCATCGCTGCTCTGGTTGCGTGCACAAACGAACAGTTCCTCCAGGACGCAGCGAAACAACGTCTCCGTCTGAAAGGCAGAAATCCCACCCGGCTCCCTCGAGGAGCGCCAGAGAAGCTCAAGCAGCTCCATCAGGCGCGGGCTTTGTCCCGGAGTGAGCTGAAAATGCGCTCTACTCAAGGAAAATCCGGACGGCTCGGGCGCGCAAACCCGGTATAAAACAAGCAAATACTCCCACTTACTGTTGCCCGTAACCCGCCGATTCAATGGCATACGGGCACCGCCATGCACGACATGTCCCGGCGACAGCGCATAGGACGTTCCGCTGAAATCAAACTCGGCCTTTCCTCTCAAGGGAAAAACAAAGCCTGGGAATGCTTCCGTATAGTCATCGCAACTCATGCCCGGATCGCGCACATAGCGACAGACTTGCTCCACTCGAAAAGAGGTACGCGCAAAATGTTCGGCAAGTTTGTTGATGTCCATCTTCATTTCACACACCTCCTGCCATCAAGTGCCGTTGCTCCATGCGCTCATCGCCCGCGTCCGCTGGGACGAGTCCCGTTGCAGTCACATAACTTAATCATACTTATATTGATATTGAGAATCAATCTTATTGTTTTTCTCTTTCCTTCTTTTCCTCGCATTGCTGATGTCTGGTTGTCGGCTATAGCACGGGCAAAACAGAGTAGCTATCGCGATTACTCCCCATTCAATTCCAAATAGTAAAGTCATTAAACATAAAGATTCTAGATTGGCTCTATTTTTTGAAACTCTATTTTCAGGCAATCACGAAATACAGAGATTCCTGAAGCAGGGTAAAATTTTTTCAACAATACGAGCACCCTTTCAGCCCTAGTTTCCCCCTCATACACCAATTAACCACGCTTATGTAAAATACCAAAGGGTTCCGAAAGTCGAGATATGTTGGCCGAAAGAGTCGGTCCGGAAAGGAGATGTTTTATAGAAGCGCCCCTGGAGTCCACATTCGTTCCTAGAACAACAAATATACAAAGGCACCTACAATGTGCATATCACAGGACTATTATCCTTTAATTGCTTTAAATCCCTTTGAACAAAATAGTACTTAATGTTCATTTTTTCAATTAATTATATAATTCGACATTTTTTTCAATTACTTTGCTATAAACTAATAATCAAAAGAATTCCAAACCAATCTGTTGAATCAAACCAATGAAGATAGGAGATGTTTTCATGAAATCTAAGAAAAGATTATTAAGTGGAGCTGCATTACTTAGTATATGTCTTTCAGCTACTTCCGTATTTGCCGCATCATCAACATGGTCAAATAATGGATCATATGAAAAAACAATATGGTGGAAGCCTTACTCAGGAACGTTTAATGTTACTAAAGATTCATCTTATCCAAAAATTACAGCACGGATAGATTTCAAATATAGTGCAAATCAGAAAAGTGAGATGATGCGTTATATAAGCTATTACCCAACTTATGATTTTCGTGACGAATCAAAAAATGGGTTTGATGGCTCTTTCATTTCTACAAATTTGCCCGACCCTAAATATGATTACGAAGATGACAATGGTGATGGAAAAGATGATGAATTAGAAGCAGTATCTAGAGACCAATGGAGTATTAGTGCTAACACGAATTACTATGTAACTAGTAGCTTTGGTGTGGTAAATACGACAAATGATCCCAAGGTTTCTTCTTATGCATCAATTAGTGTAGCACCAATTTATCCAGGAGGGGACTACAACACTGTTGCTGGTACAGCCGAACTTCTCGGAGTATTTAAATATAGCCAGTTATCAACTCCTTCATCTGTGTCAAATAGAGAAGCTCTCGTCTTGAATACTGAAATTTTAGCGGATAGAGAATATGATAAAATCAAAACGAAAGGTGATTTAGAGAACTACAAAAACAATGTAAACAAAAGAGTGGAAAGGTTCAAAAGTAACGATGATTACCAATTTGTGATTACATTAAAGAACCCTATGAGCATAGACAGTTTTTACGATTTGGTTTCCGATTATAATTTAGAGGTTTCAGAATTGTATGCCAGAGGTATTGATAGTGAAAAAAATATTGTAACTATCGGCACAAAAACAATTCAACCAGAGGTTTTAGAGAGCATTCAAAAAGAAGCTTCTTATAGCTTCAAGGGTATTATTGAAATTGAAGGTACTGCTAAAGGAAAAGACTTAAAAAAGATAATGAAAAATGATAAAGTTTTTGCTGTAGAAGTGCAAACTGAAGATCAACCAGCATTTGGTTTGTACTGGAAGAAGGAAACTCTCAACAAATGATTACATTTAAAAATAAAGGTCTGCAAAATCATACTGTAGACCTTTACTTTTCCTTTGCGAGAGGAGAAACTTTCATGACGAAAACAAAATCTGGATGGTTACGAACGCTAGTGGAAATAGGGATGATATACGTTTCTTTATACGCGATTGTCTTTCTTATCGGCGTATACAGCTTTACAATCGTCACGGATTTGCCGACTGATCGGGATAAAAACGGATCTGGACTATTTCTAGGCACCCTTGTCAATTGCGTTCCTTTTTTGCTTCTTGGTTGGAGAGCACATTTTTTTCACAATCGAAATATTCATACTGTTGCTATTGCCACCGTAGTTACTTCCTTCCTTTTGGAAAAATTTTTACCTGTCTGTTTCGCGTATGTATTCTCTCCAGCAGACCCGTTTGTACTTCTAAGCGAAGAGCTTCCTTATTATATTTTTGGCATCAATTACATCCTATATGGCACCCTTTTATCGTGCTTATCTTTTTATATTGGCTTGTTTGTCAGGCGATCATTAAAGCAGCATACTGCGTCATAACCTCCAAAAGACCCTTACTGAATCAGCAGGGTCTGTTCGGTTGCAAAAGGACACGTAGAAGGAGCTTTGCTGGCCGCTTCCATTTTTGCGTCTGTATTCATTTTTTTACGGCTTGCTGACAGCCTCCAAGCCATTCCATACCCCAAACTGCGCCTGATACAAGCGGCTGTACACACCGCCTGCGTCGACCAGCTCGCGATGATGCCCCTGCTCGACGATGCCCTCCCCCGTCACCACGACGATTCGGTCTGCATCCTTGATCGTCGCCAGCCTGTGCGCGATCACCAGCGTCGTCCGGCCTTTGGACAGCTCTGCCAACGATTGCTGAATCGCCAGCTCTGTCTCCGTATCCAGCGCCGAGGTCGCTTCATCGAGAATCAGGATCGGCGGATTTTTCAGGAACATGCGGGCAATCACCAGCCGCTGCTTTTGACCGCCGGACAGCTTCACGCCGCGCTCCCCGATCACCGTCTCCATGCCTAGCTCCTGCGCGCGAATAAAGTCATCGAGTCGCGCTCGCCGTGCCGCTTCCCAGATTTCCTCCTCGCTCGCCTCCAGTTTTCCATACAAAATATTTTCGCGAATCGTGCCCGCGAACAGGAACACATCCTGCTGCACAATCCCGATCTGTCGGCGCAACGAATCTTGTGTCACCTGGCGGATGTCCACCCCGTCAATGCTGATCGAACCGCTCTCGACCTCGTAAAACCGCGGCAGCAAGCTGCAGAGCGTCGTTTTGCCCGCACCGGACGGACCGACGAACGCGATCGTTTCTCCTTTGCGGATGACCAGATCGACCTGATCGAGCACTTTTTTCTCTCCGTCATAGCTGAAGGAGACCTGGTCGAAGCGAATCTCTCGCTGAAACGGCTTCATTTCCACCGCGTCCGGAGCATCCGCCACATCCGGCTCTGTGTCCAGCAATTCGGTATAGCGCTTGAAGCCTGCGAAGCCTTGCGGATAACTTTCCACAATGGCGTTGATCTTCTCAATCGGACGGAAAAACACGTTCGTCAGCAGCAAAAAGCCGACAAACTCTCCGTACGTAAGCTGCTCGCGAATGACAAACCAGGTTCCGCACACCATGACAAACAAAGTGACAAACCGCATCATCATGTAGCTGATCGAACCGTTTTTGGCAATCAGCTTGTAGGAGCTGAGCTTGGTCAGGCGAAAGCGCCCGTTGTTGACAGCAAATTGTGCTTCCTCGTGCTTCTCGTTGGCAAACGCCTTGACGACACGGATGCCACCCACGCTGTCTTCAATGCGAGCGTTGAAGTCGCCCACATCGCGAAACAGTTGGTGGATCGCCTGGGTCATTTTTTTGTTGAAGTACACGACGACCCAGATGATGGCCGGCACAACGATGAAGGTGATAACCGCAAGCTGCCAGTTGATGGACAGCATGAGCGCAAACGAGCCTACAAGCGTCATGATCGCGATAAACAAATCCTCCGGTCCGTGATGCGCCATTTCGCCAATCATGTTCATGTCGTTTGTCAAGCGACCAATCAAATGCCCGGTCTTCGTATTGTCAAAAAATCGGAACGACAGCTTCTGAATATGCGAAAACAGCTTGCGCCGCATATCCGTCTCGATGTTGATGCCCAGCATATGCCCCCAGTAGTTGACGATGTACATAAGCAATGTGTTCAAGGCATACAAAGCGAGCAGTCCAAGCGAAGCCCACAAAATCATGCCCCACTTCCCGCCCGGCAGCAAATCGTCGATAAAAGCATTTACCGCTACCGGAAACGCCAGCTCCAGCAAACCGGCAATGATTGCGCAGCCAAAATCAAGCACAAACAACCATTTATACGGGCGGTAGTAGGAGAAAAAGCGTCGAATCAATCAATGGCCCCCTTTTGGCGTTGGGTTCGCTCCTGTCAGTACTGACCCGGCAAGCTTTTGTCAACGCAACTGCAATAATGATTATCAATTTCATCAATAAGTATAGCAATGTGCCTTGTGAAAGAGAATGGCACATTCATGAATCGATATGGATTATTCATGAATCCCGTTGAAACTCGCTCGGGGACAGGCCGGTGTATTTTTTGAAGCGCTTGCTGAAATACAACGGATCGGAAAAGCCTGTCCTTTGCGCCACCTCCTTGATGCTCAATTGGCTGTGCACGATATTCAACAAGTTTTTCGCCTGGTTAAGTCTGTATCTGTTCAAATATTCACCCGGACTAATTTTCAAATGCTTCTGAAACAGGTAAGCGAGCCGGTTGACATTGATCTGGTGCATTTCCGCAAGCCGATTCATGCTCAAGTTTTCCATGTAATGATTATGAATATAATCGAGCAGCCGCTCCAGCAATAGCCGCCCCTCGTCTTGCGCGCGATACAGCACGAGCGAAAACAGCTCGTTCAAGATGCCGTACCACAGCTCTTTTACGCGCAGCTTGTACAAGTCGCCGGGGCTGTTCCAGTACCGCTCAAGCTGCCTCAGCTTCTCCTGCAGCCGGGCGCTCTGCTCGACAAGGTGCAAGCCGTAATGCTGCCCGGCGTAATCGCATGCATCAGCCAGCTCCCAGTGCTTCACCTGATAGAGCACGAGAATGTAGACCCACTTTTCCTCGCCGATCACCTTGCGATCAAACGCCATGTCAGGGCCAGCGTGTACGACCATCCCCGGCTCCATATCGTATCCCGTGCCGTCAAACCACATTTTGGCTCTCCCGGATAGAGGGAAAATAAATGCCGAATGCAGCCCGGTTCGTCCCCCAAAATATTTCATTCCCGGCTGTCGTTCTTCGAGGGATACACTGGTGAGTGTAATGGCTCCCCTGGCGTAATAGTCGATCAACAGACCAACCTTTGCTCTCTCCATTTGCACCCCGCCTTGCTTTTTACTCAAAAGAACCGTTGGATGTAAGCGCGGCATGGTCGCTACCGCATCCAGGAAAAGCTCTGCAACCCCCCAGCACATGGATATGCTTCATGCATGGATATGCTTCATGCATGGATATGCTTCATGCATGGATATGCTTCACGCTTGGCTAGCTTTGGTCACGCACACGCTTCTCCTATCGGCAGGCAAGCGCCAGCCTCGCTTGGTTCTTCTCTCGCTGGTTCTTCTGTTCAGGTGTTGTTGCCAGCGGCTCGCGCTGTTACTCCGCTCGGCGTAGCACCTGGCATTGGAACACATTTTTACTCACAAAATCTGCAATTTACCTCTTGTGAAAATTTCGGTTCTCGTTTATCATAATAGATAATGATTCTCATTTTCAACAAATCAACTTGGCCAAACTGTCGAACTCTACAGCTTGCTCTTCTGGCTGCTTGCAGGACTGATTTCTTCATTTCTTGCGTGTAACGAATCAGTCACCTGTTGCATCCGGTTCGCTTGCTTGCTGATCGGTTTCAGGAGATGGAGCGATACATACTGCTTTTCATGTTGATCGTAACAAATAAAATAACCCTAAGGATGAACATCCTTAGAGCTTGATTTCAGAAATGGTGCCGGTGAAGGGACTTGAACCCCCACGGTTTCCCTCACGATTTTGAGTCGCGCGCGTCTGCCATTCCGCCACACCGGCAATTAAATTGGAGGAGGCACCCGGATTTGAACCGGGGATAAGGGTTTTGCAGACCCGTGCCTTACCCCTTGGCTATGCCTCCATGTATAAAAAAGGTTTGAATGGAGCGGACGACGGGTCTCGAACCCGCGACCTTCGCCTTGGCAAGGCGACGCTCTACCAATTGAGCTACGTCCGCGTATAAATGGCTGGGGTACTAGGATTCGAACCTAGGAATGACGGAGTCAAAGTCCGTTGCCTTACCGCTTGGCTATACCCCAATAAGTAATCCCCAACTTTGAAATTATGGGGCGATCGATGGGACTTGAACCCACGAGTGCCGGAGCCACAATCCGGTGCGTTAACCCCTTCGCCACGACCGCCATATTAACTAACTATGCCTTTTGGAAAATGGCAGGGGCAGTAGGAATCGAACCCACACCAAAGGTTTTGGAGACCTTCGTTCTACCGTTAAACTATGCCCCTACACATGGTGGCTCGGGACGGAATCGAACCGCCGACACGAGGATTTTCAGTCCTCTGCTCTACCGACTGAGCTACCGAGCCGTATGTATCTTTTGCTTAGCGTGCCATTTGTTGTTTGTGAAAAATGGCGGAGCTGACGGGACTCGAACCCGCGACCTCCGGTGTGACAGACCGGCGTGAACTCCAACTTCACCACAGCTCCATGTTTGGTTGCACCTACAGGTACTCCCTTTGCAAGAAAGAAAATTTGGTTGCGGGAGCAGGATTTGAACCTGCGACCTTCGGGTTATGAGCCCGACGAGCTACCGAGCTGCTCCATCCCGCGACGATTCGGACGATCAATGTCAGCACCTATCTTAGAAGCAAGACGCTTTTGGCTGACCATCCATATGATTATGATAAGTGGTGGAGGCTGACGGGATCGAACCGCCGACCCTCTGCTTGTAAGGCAGATGCTCTCCCAGCTGAGCTAAGCCTCCAAAGTACCCCACAAAGAGAAGAGATTGCGTTGTAGCAACACCGAGTACTTTGCGGGGACCCCAACAACTAGTTGGGTGTATAAGTGACCCGTAGGGGATTCGAACCCCTGTATGACAGCGTGAAAGGCTGCTGTGTTAAACCGCTTCACCAACGGGCCAAGATGGCGGATGGAGTGGGATTTGAACCCACGAGACGGGTCAACCCCGCCTACACGATTTCCAATCGTGCTCCTTCGGCCGCTCGGACATCCATCCAAATTTTCCGCTTGCCCTGTTCGCATATCGCTCGGGCAAGAACTAATCTATCATATCTAACAGCCGATTTCAAGGAGTATTTTAAAAGTTTTTCTGCGTGCAAATCTGTGAAAACGAAGCGGCTCCCCGCTGGCGTTCTCGTCCTGGCAGCGACCGCCATGACACCACCCTCTCTCCGCTCTGCCTCGCAAGTTTTTGCGTCAATTTTCGTGGAAATTGCCTAAAGCAACTTCCCCGCTTTTCCAATATGCTACCAATAATCATTGACGATGCGGAGTGATGGCTGGTGGGCAGAAGAAGACGGCGGGCAGGTCGGATTCCTTGTTTGTACGGAAACTGGTGCGGCCCGGGCTGTTCGGGGCCGGGCGCCCCGATTGACGATATCGACCGCTGCTGCAAAAAGCACGACCGCTGCTATCAAAAGCGCGGCTATTTTTCCTGTAGCTGCGACCAGGAGCTTTTGCGCTGCTTGCAAAACAAAATCGACATGAACACGGAAAAGGGCAGGGTGGCCGCGATGATTTCCGCCTATTTTTCCCGCTCCAAATGCATTCCGGACGACTTGAAATAGGCTGTTTTGCGAATTGTCACGATTGTCATTCTTCATACAAAAAATGGTAACACCTTGGACATGAATCTGCCATAACTCCCGTGTTTTTCCTTTGGCTTTTTTTGGTACTCTAGTGAATGTCCAAGGAGGGTACAAGGCCGTGGAAGTGCATATACGAACCGATGCCAGTGCAGCACTGACGTTAAAGAAAGAAATTATTTGTCATGGAATTTCCTGCTTTTATGTCCGCCCGTTTGAAAATGATCAAGTAGAATTTGTATTCCTCGCGCTCTCGGAGCACCAGAAGAAGCTGTTATCCTATACGCTGCGAAACTACAGCTACGCCCTAACTTACCTATCCTAATCCTAGCCATATGACAGATTGTAATATCAAGTGCGACACCTAGATAAAAAAACGGCCCATGATTGATTCGTGTAAAATGAAGTCACCACAACACCATTTACACAGGAGAATCAATCATGAGTTATACACATCTTAGCATAACAGAGCGTAGTGAGCTAGCACTCCTTCATCGGTTGGGTTGGTCTGCCCGCGCCATTGCCAGAGAACTCAAACGGCATCATGCTACCATTGCCCGTGAGTTAAAACGGGGTTGTAAGGCAGGGGAATATCAGGCAGAAGCCGCGCATGAGGTTTACGAGAAACGTCGCGAACGGTCTGTTCCCAGAGGCAAGCGGACTCCTGAACGTGAGCATTACATTGCCAGTAAGCTGGCGCAGACCTGGTCTCCCGAGCAGATTGCCGGACGGATGAGTCAGGAATGCCCCGAACAGAAAGTGTCGTTTAAAACGATGTATCGCTGGCTGTATCAGGGCTTTTTGGTTAAAGGAGATACCACCGTTCTGCGCCACAAAGGGAAACGCCGGAGACCAATCGAAACACGTGGTCGTTTCAACGTAGGAAAGTCCATTCGGCAGCGACCCAAGGAAGTACGAAAGCGTGAGAGCTTTGGTCATTGGGAACGGGATACGGTTGTTTCCAGCCGTGGAAAAAGTAAGGCGTGTGTCGCGACGTTCGCTGAGCGCAAGACACGCTTTTACCTTGCCGTAAAGATGCCTGATCGTACCTCGGCTTCCATGGAAAAGGCCTTTGGTTTCGTTGCTGAGTCGTTACCGAAAGGATCGTTTCAAACAGCTACCGTTGACCGTGGCAAAGAGTTTGCCTGTTACGAACGGCTGGAGTCAGCACATGGCGTAAACATTTACTTTGCCGATCCCTACTCTTCCTGGCAAAGGGGCACGAACGAGAACGCAAATGGCCTTCTGCGAGAATTTTTTCCCAAAGGCAAGGATTTTGCCGAAGTCTCCGAGGAGGAACTGATTCAGGCCTTGGAGCTCATTAACAATCGGCCAAGAAAATGTCTGGGCTGGAAGACCGCTTACGAATCATTCATGGAAGCTCTGTCGCACTTGTCTTGACAATTCGTCCGGTACAAAAAAGCCATGCAAACCGCGCATGGCAAAGCGAAGCAACGGAGTGGCGGCTTGCGAGTAGCGGGCCGCTCTGTACAAAAGCCTGCTAGTTCCGCTTGTCCCGCGCGTGACGGCTCCGCACGAATGCCGCTACTTCCGCCTGTCCGGCATGTGGCCGCTCCGCACGAAAACCCTTTACATCCATCTGTCCGTCACGCGGCCGCTCCGCACGAAGCCCACTGCATCCCCCTGTTCGTCACGCACCCACTCTCTTAGCTCTCTCCTTATCCGCTTCCTTCTTAAAATACGAAGAAATTTTAACTGGAACAGGAGGAATCCCCTCTCCCCCAACAACGACAGGCTGCCGCAAATCGCACGGACAGATGCCTGCACGCCTACACGCTTTTCGCCTACAGCCCCACCTGCTCGATAACCCCCAGGCGGTGCACATCGTCGGCGGTCACGACGGACAGGGCATTCAAAAACTGAATCTGGAAGCTGCCCGGCCCTTCGTCGGCCGTCTTTTGCGCGGCGAGCTGGGCGGCGACACCGTATGTGACGAGCGCGGCGGCTCCGGCTAACAGCGTGTCTTTTTCCACAGCGGCAAATGCGCCCATCACTGAAGTCAGCAAGCAGCCCGTGCCTGTCACTTTGGTCAAGATCGGATGGCCGTTATGGATGGCGTACACCCGGCTGCCGTCGGCAATGACGTCGACCTTTCCGGTAATCGCCACGACCGTTTTCAGCTTTTGCGCCGCCGCTTTTGCCAGCGTTGCGACGTCTCCGCCCGCCTCGCCTGCGTCCACGCCTTTGATCTCCCACGCCTCTCCGATGACGTTGGCAATCTCTGCCGCGTTTCCGCGAATGAGGGTCACGTCCAGCTCGCGCACGATTTTTTGCGCGGTTTCCGTGCGGTACGGGGTTGCGCCTGCGCCTACCGGGTCAAACAGCACCGGGACCTGGTGGCAGTTGGCCGAGCTTCCGGCGATCAGCATCGCTTCTACTTCGCGTTCGTTCAACGTTCCCATGTTCAGGACGAGTGCCCCTGCGATTTTCGCCATATCAGCGACTTCCTGCTCGGCGTAAGCCATGACAGGTGACGCGCCGAGGGCGAGCAAGCCGTTGGCCGTGAAGTTGGTCACGACGACGTTTGTGATGTTGTGCACCAGCGGATTGCGCTTTCGTACTGTTTCCAGCAGTTTGCCGATGGACTCAAGCTTCATCCTAGCGATCCCTCTCTTTCGTATCTGCAGACTGGGGAATCATCTTGAACACTTCCACAATCTCCCCCAGCTCCGGATGATCCTGTCTTACTCCTATGATGATATAGGATTGCTCGAGCGCAGGCAATTCGGGCATGGTGGCAGAAAGCCTCCACGCTGTTTTCTCACGGTCCGTCACGGTCGCCAGGAAGGAAACGCGTCCGGCCCTTCTTTGCAAAACTTCCACTTCCACAAGCGTGCCGTAAATCTTCAAGCGGTCATCCGGGTGGGCAATCCGGTTTTCCTCTACCCATTTTTCCTTTAATTCCTCAACTTTTAGCGACTTCCAGCGGTCGAGAAACTCCCAATCCTTCGAGTGCGGAAAAATATGCTTCGTCTGCTCCAGGAACGTGTTGTACTCTCCGTGAAGCTGATCGATGTATTCGTCCACTTCCTCCGAGATGACGCGGATGTGCTCCTCCCCGCACGTGCGAATGTGATGAGCCAGGAACTTAAAGGACTCGATCATGTCAAAGTTCCCCCACCCCCAAGGTTGTTCGCCGAAAACTCCCCCCCGGGTCCGGCACTTTTGGCAGGTGAAGTAGTAGTATGTAGCCATAGCTGTTCCCCTATCTCCCCTATTTGGTCTCTTTTCTCATATCGGTTGGGGAAGCGGTGCAATTTATGTTACATTCGAACCTATTTTGCCAAAAGGAAAGCAAAAGATGGCTCCCGCCCGGCAGCGGAAACCATCTCGGCTCATACTCCTTTGATCGCGACGAGCGGCTTGCACTTGGCTACGACTGTCGCCAGCTTTGCCCCCACGACGGAATCAATAATCTGATCCACGTCTTTGTACGCCTTCGGATTTTGGAAGTGGCCAGCCGGAAGCGCTTTGGTCGCCCCTTTGCGATGGACGAGCATCGGCGTGTTGCGGTGATATTCCTGCAAGGCGTAATTGTGCATCAAATCGTACAGGACCGGCGTGGAAAAGTCTTTTCCCAGCACGTCCCGGAAAGCCCGCTCGACCGCATAGCCGATCAGATGGCGGTTCACCACCGCGTAATTCAAGGCCGAGTACATCAGGTTCAAATATCGCTTGCCTTCCTCTGTATCAATCGGGGCGTAGACCAGGCTCGGCTCCGGATTTTCAATCCCCCACTTGAACATCGCTTCCTTGAAGCTTTTCGTGTAATCCCGTCCGAGCATGGCGCCCCAGGCGCGGGAGCCGGAGTGAATCATGATGACGACCTGCCCGTCGAACAAGCCCCATTCCTGTGCGATCTCCCGGTTGTCCTCCGCGATTTCGAGCGACTGGATTTCGATAAAATGATTCCCGCCGCCGAGCGTGCCGAGCTGTCCCCACGCTCTTTGCCACGACTTGGCCGGGATGTGCGCAAGCGCCGCGTGATCGAAGGCAAATGTATGCTTTTCCACATGAGTCAAGGAGCGGCTCACCCCGCCCGGCTCGCCCGCCGGCTCCGCCAAATACGCGGCAGGCAGGCCGTTCAGGCCATGCTTCACCACTTCTTCGAGGGAAATATCGGTGTAGCTCGTTTGCCCGCGCTCCGTCGTCGGCACGTACGTTTCAATCGCCTGAATCAGCTCGCGCTTCAATTGCTTGTCTTTCAGCTCATCCCGATGCAGCGGCGTCAGGTGCACGCGCATGCCGCAGCCGATATCCGAGCCGACAATCGAGGGCGACACAAACCCGTCATGCATATTCCAGACGGCCGTCGTCCCGATGCACGTCCCGATTCCGACATGGGCATCCGGCGTATAGGAAAAGTACACATTGCGAGGGATGCGCAAGTTATGTTCCGCCATCTCGAACACGCGCTGCCCAAATGTGGCAAACACTTCGTCATTGGCAAACACGTGAACGGAGCCAGCGCCAAGCTGCACTTCCCGATGGCAATTCCCGTGATCGATCGTTTTCATTTTCGTTGTTGCTCCTCTCCTTCTGGTTCAAAGCTGGCAAATCATTAATGATAGACTCATCAACGCTTTCGCTGTTCAGTTTTCAAAGAGCATTTTCGTTATCGCCCAGAGGCGACTTTTTTAATTTACCACATATCCACTCAATAATTCAAGTGTTTTTTTCATTTTTTTCGCTGCCAGTATTTCGTTCGTGCAGCAGCGACGTTTGTTAATATAGCATGTCCCCAAGACGGAAGTCAATAGGATTTAAAAAGTTTTACCTGAGCAATATTAATCCGACTTCCTTGTCGCCGTTTGCGCCCTCCGTGAAGACGACCTCCTGGATTAGCAGCCTTTGAATCATTTTCTCTATAAGAAGGGGAACTTCGATTTGCGCATCTACAATCGCCGGATGATTCATCAGCTCCTCCAGCCGCCAAGGTCCTGCCTTTGCTTCCATGACTTCCATTAAGAACGTGACGGACTCCTTAATTTTGGAGGTGATCCAAAACTCGATGGCGAGCACGAGCAGCTCAATCCGCTTCTCAAGCGCTTCTCCGTTAACCGACAGCTCCTCGTACAACTTGAACACCGAAGAATCCATCTGCTTCACCTGGGACCACAAAGCAGCCTGCGGGTGTTCGCCAGCCTCGTACACAATCAGCCTCGCCCACGAATGCAGCGATTGAATGAGCGAATGATGCGCATCCAAAATCATTCCTTGCTGCAAAAACTCTTTTGTCTCGTGGAAAAACCGGAGAAGTTGGGAATACTCCCTACAAATAAACTTCTTTTGCAGCGCTGCCGGCAGACGGCTCAGCCGGAGCTTCATTTGCTTCATATAGCCGTCCTTGTCCCACAAAATCTCGGCTTTGCCAAGCATCGAGGCAAGGCGCTCATCCAGACCACAGACGGCTCCCTTTTCAAGCTGCCATGTACTGATCTGCTGCTCCATGACCACTCGTCCCTGAAGATGCAGGCGGCGGATTTTCCCCTCAGCTTGCGGCTGGTTGACCACTACAAAATAAAAGGCTCCATCACGAAACGGGACCAGCAAATCCGAAACAGGCAAAACCAGCACAGCTTGTACGTCCGGGCGCTGTTGTAGCTTTTTCAGATACGTTTGCTGACTCTCCTCTCGCTTCATAGCCATACCGTGTTCCTCCCTGCCCTGGGTTGAACTTATGGATTCTACACGATTTGTTCGTTTCCTGCTTGTCAACAGACAAAACCTTTGTATGCTATACTGTAATGTAGGAGGAATGATGATGAAAAAAACTGAACGCCTGAGCAAAATCAAACGCATGCGCACATGGGGCAACTGGAGCATGGTGATCGGCATTTTGCTGATGTATACAGGGTACGCTTTTTTCGGGGGATATCTGGACTTTATACCTTTCCTTGGCAACCTGTTAAAAGGCTCTCACATCTTCATGACGCTGCTTTTAATCATCGGCTTTATTTTGACGATGGGCAGCACTGTGTTGTTCATGATTTCCGGCATGGTTTCTACCTCTGCTCCCCAGGTGGAATGTCCTTCGTGCCAAAAAGTAACGAAGATGCTTGGAAAAGAAGATGCCTGTATGTTTTGCGGACAGCCATTGCGCTTGGAAGACGGACAGCCTCAGCAAAACCAGACATGATTGGTGCCTCGACCTTGCGATACACAATAAGCCACCTGCACAATCCCGTCTTACGGGCAGCAGGTGGCTTCTTTTTTTACTGAGCCGTTATGGCGCTTTTCAAGCCTTCTTCGATGGCCGGCCAAATCTCCGGCTCTTCAAATCCGCGCCGCCACGAAGCGACTCCGGCCAGATCGTACTTTTTGACCAGCTCGATCCGCTTTTTCATGGAAGAGACATCCTCCAGCCACATCTTGTAGACATTCCCGTCTTTCGGATCGCGATATTCCACGTATTGTTGGCCGGATGCTTCGTCGAGAACAGGCGTAAGCTTTCGCTCCTGCACCCATTCTTGCGCCCTTGGCATGGACAGCGCTTTGGAGCTTACCTTGATTGTGCCGTCAGCCTGCTTGGCTTCCGTCCACAGTCTCGTGTAAAAAGGAACGCCCAGCAGCAGCTTTTCGTTTGGCACTTCCTCGAGCACGCCTTGCAAGCCTGCTTCCACCCAAGGCAGCGAAGCGACCGAGCCTGCTTTTGGACTCGCCGCCCAATGCTCATCGTATGTCATGACAGCCATGTAGTCGACCACCTGGGCCAATGCCTTGCGATCCAAAAACATCGACCACGTCTTCGCATTGGACTTGATGGTGACATCAATGGAAACGGTCAGCCCTTGCTGGTGCAAATACGGCGTCAGCTCGCGAACAAACTGGACGAGCCGCTCCTTGTCTTCGTAGTACACATTTTCAAAGTCGATGTTGATGCCGTCCAGATCGTAC
The DNA here is from genome assembly GCF_000470975.2 of Brevibacillus sp. NSP2.1. Classification (NCBI taxonomy): domain Bacteria; kingdom Bacillati; phylum Bacillota; class Bacilli; order Caryophanales; family Paenibacillaceae; genus Brevibacillus; species Brevibacillus sp. NSP2.1. Next base: position 4,634,927 of record NZ_CP048274.1, read on the forward strand.
AGGTGCGCGTAGTGAATGAGCTGGGCGATCAGCTTGTCTCGTTTGTCGTAGCTGCCGAGCACCGCTTGGGTCCAGTCCGGATTGAAGCCGTTCGTGACCAGCCCCCACACCTGATAGCCGCGCTTGTGCGCCCATTTCACATACGCCGGGTCAGCCCTGTTCAAAAGCGTCCCTTCTGCATCCTTCAGCTCAAACCAGGTGGGCGAGACGACATTGACGCCAGGCAACGCCCCGATTTGGGCGACGTTCGGATTTTTATTGACAACATGCTCCCAGACCATGTTTACCTTTTCGCCATTCGGCTTCCACGCAGCTTGCCCCTCGGAAGAAGTGGCGTGCTGCAAGGCGACCTTCCGCTTGCTCGCCATCTCCAGGCTTTTCTCCGGGAGAAAGCCCGCGATTCCGGAAGCGGTCAACACGCGGTAGTAGCCTTCCTGCTGGCCGAGCACATCGACCAGTTCTCCGGCAGATAGCTCGGCAACGATCGGAGTGCGGTGCGAAGCGCCAACGCGAACGGGTTGTTTTTCCTCGTCGCTGACGACTTTTGCCTGCCCGATTTCGTACCCTTCCTGCTCCACCGTGAGGACGCCTGTATCCACTTTGTGCTCAAAAGCAAAAGGATACAGCTTTTCCAATGGATCAAGCGGCACGTAGCGAGTCCCGCCCACTTCCTTGACCGGCACCTGCAAATTGACCGGCTGCTTGTTCAGATGGGCGACTACTTCGCCACTCTCCATCCTGAGCACTTTGTCCTTCGTCGTCACGATCACCGACTTGGTAGGCTCATCCCAAAAGATCGCCGGATCAATCTTTTCCTTGATAAAGTCAAAAGGCAGCAAGATTTGCTCCGCCTCCAGCAAATACGAAGCATCCGCCCGCTGTCCTTCGTAGACGATGACCGCTTTGTCGCCGTCGTACGGCTGGACGTGCTCGGTCGAAGCGCGAAGCACGAAAAACCAGTAAATGCCGCCAAAAATGGCAAGCAAGAAAAGCATCAGCGCAAAAAGCCTGCGCATTGCCCTTCTCCGTCTACGCCTGGGGCGAGGTGCCATTCCAAGCTGCATGTTCATGGCCTGTTCCTCCTCCCAGCCAAATAAGCCCGCACGCGGACCAGATTGTATGCATTCGTCATTCGTCTGTCAATTCGATCATAACGTGGCTTCAAACGATTCACAACCTTTTGTCTACTGGAAAAAACGAGAGACAAGCCCCGCTCTCCCCCAAAAAAAGACGTTTGAACAGTCAAAACGTTACACCTTTCAACAGAAAAACACCTTCTATCTCAACTTGCTAAGCTTTCGTTGAGACAAAAGGTGTTCGTCCGTACAGCTTCATTTTAGTGGGCGCTCTTTTGACAGGACTCGCAGATGCCATATACTTCCATACGATGTCCGGTAACTTTAAACCCGATGTCTTTTGCGGCAGCTTCTTCCGCCTCCCGCAAATACGGGAAATGGAAGTCCCGGATCGCCCCGCAATTGGAACAGATCGCGTGGTAATGATCTTCCTCCACATTGGCATCGAAGCGACTGGACGCGTCCCCGTAGGTAAGCTCAATCACCAGGCCCGCATCTTTAAAAACCCGCAGGTTATTGTAAATCGTTGCGACGCTCATGTTCGGGAATTTACCTTCGAGAGCTTTGTATATTTCGTCAGCCGTCGGGTGAGTCATCGTCTCCAGCAGGTACGTCAAAATGGCATGGCGCTGAGGTGTCATCCGAACCCCGGTGTTTTTGAGGATTTCTACAGCTTTTTCCACACGCTGTGTCATAATTGTCACACCCCACAGTCTTTCGCAAGACAAAAGATCAGTCAATCCTGTTTGTCATTGATTAGAATTACTTTAAATAAGTGTACGTCTATTCGGCGAAAACTGTCAATATCCATTACGCGGAATTGAGGAGAAAGAACTGGAAATCGAGCTTCCCTCAAGAAATGCTCGGCTCCTTTTTCGCTCCGGGCTTCGCTTTCGGCTTGGCGGCTTGTTTGCCAGCTTGCTTCGCAGGCGCTTTTTTCTCCGCTTTTTTGGCCTCCGTCAGAGCGTACTTGCACATGGATTGCAGCGGACATTGATCGCACTTCGGATTGCGCGCCGCACAGATTCTTCTGCCGTGCCAGATCAGCCAATGGTGGGCATCCGACCACTTTTCGCGCGGGATGCGCTTCATCAGTTGGCGCTCCACTTCGTCTACGTTGTCGCTTTTGGCAAGACCGAGGCGGTTCGCCACGCGGAACACGTGAGTATCGACCGCAATAGCCGGGACGCCAAACGCATTGGAGAGAACGACATTGGCCGTCTTCCTCCCTACGCCCGGCAACGCTTCCAGCTCGGCATGCGTTTGCGGCACCTCCCCGTTGTACTTTTCAAACAAGATTCTACAGGCCTCCAAAATGTTTTTGCTCTTATTTTTATACAAGCCCAGCCCTTTTATATGCTCTTCCATTTCTTCCTGGGTGAGATGCAGGTAGTGCTCCGGCCGGTTCAGCTCTTTAAACATCGGCTCGGTAATCTCGTTCACCCGCTTATCCGTGCACTGTGCCGAAAGAATGGTCGCGATCAACAGCTCAAACGGGGTTGTATAGTTCAATTCGCAGTGGGCATCCGGGTACATTTGCTGAAGCGTATCCAAAATGTCTGCGACGGGTACTTTGCGTTGTGCCATAAATATATCCCCCTTTTTCCTACATTATACCGATCTTGATCGGCTCGGCAATCGTCGCAAGCAATAGCACGATGCCGCTGTGCTGATGTAAAATGGGCTTGGAAAGATTTAACGGGGGGCGATACGCATGAAGGTTTTCCTGACGGGAGCTACCGGATTTGTCGGCAAAGGCGTGTTGGAGCGGCTGATTGCCGAAGGTCACGATGCCGTTTGCTTGACGCGGCCAGGCTCAAAAGACAAGCTGCACCACGGGCAGGCCGGGCCGGGAAGCGTCTCTCTGGCAGCCGGAGACATATTGGACGTCGAATCGCTGAAAAGCGCCATGGCAGGCTGCGAGGCGGTCATTCACCTGGTCGGAATCATTCGCGAGCAGCCGGGCAAAGGGATTACGTTTCCCAAAATTCACGTCGAGGGCACGAAAAACGTCGTGGAGGCAGCGAAGCAGGCGGGCGTAAAGCGCTTCGTCCACATGAGCGCCCTCGGTTCCAGAGCAAACGCGACAAGCGCCTACCACCGCACAAAGTACGAAGCCGAGCAGCTCGTGATCGCAAGCGGAATCCCGTACGTCATTTTTCAGCCATCGGTCATCTTCGGTCCGGGCGACGAGTTCGTCAACATGCTCGCGGATCTGGTGCGCATGCCTGTCACTCCTGTTATCGGCGACGGCTCCTATCCTTTGCAGCCCGTAGCGCGGAAAACGGTAGCGGATGTGTTTGTCCAGGCATTGAGCCTGCCCGCTGCGACGAATCAAATCTATGAAACGGGCGGGCCTGATCCGATCTCCTACGGAGAAATACTCGATGCCATCGGCGAGGCAATCGGCAAAAAGCGGGTTCGCAAAGTGCACATCCCGCTCGCCTTCATGAAGCCTGTCGTCAACATGCTGGAAGGCTTCTCGTTTTTTCCGATCACCAACACGCAACTGACCATGCTGCTCGAAGGCAATGCCTGCCGCGACGGCCAGCGGCTGTACGACACTTTTCCTACTGAAAAAATCGCGTTTCGCCCAGGAATCTCTACTTACCTCCGATAGATAGTATTGGCTCAAGCAAAAGGGGCCTGTCCCCAACCAAACGCATGAATCCAGCCAACAGCCAGATGTTTTCACACAAAAAAAGGGGCGTCTCCAAGCCGGACAGTCGACTTATGGGACAACCCCTTTTTGCTTATTCATGCAGCGTTTTTTCCACGGAGCCTGTCTCTTTGTTTACGTGACGGGCGACGACGAAAAGATAGTCGGACAATCGGTTGAGATATTTGACGACTGCCGGATTTACCTGCTCTTGCTGCGCCACATGGACGGCTTTGCGCTCGGCGCGTCTGACAACCGTGCGGGCAATATGGAAGGCAGCGGCAGCGGGATGGCCGCCCGGCAAAATGAAGTTGGTGAGCATCGGCAGCCCTGCATCCAGCTTGTCGATTTGCTCCTCCAGAAACGTCACATCCTCTTCGCCGATCGGCCAGCCTACTTTTTTCCCTTCCGGTGTGGCAAGCTCCGCGCCTACATGGAACAGCTTGGTTTGAATGATGTGAAACACATCCTGCAACTCCTGCCACGCCTCCGTTGCGGGCAACAGGGACAGGGCCAGCCCGATTTGCGAGTTGGCCTCGTCGCACGTGCCGTATGCCTCGACGCGATCCGCGAACTTCGGCACGCGCACGCCCGCCACCAGTGAAGTCTCGCCTTTATCCCCTGATTTCGTGTAAATCTTCATCCGTATCCCCCGCCTTTTTTCTTTGTCTGGAAAGTCTGGAAAGGTGCTACACCGACTCGCAAACGACAATCAATTCCGTGCTGCTCGCATCAAAAGGCGCTTTGGCAAAGTTGCCGTACCGCCTGGTCACCTTCAGCCCGTTCAGGCGCAAAAGGTGGTGAAGCTCGGTCGGAAAAATATAGCGCAGCACAAAGCGTCCATTCACTCGTTCAACCACAGTGCCGCGCGCATCTGTGCGCTCGTACATGCGGGTCACTTCGCACAGTTGCTGGAAGTGGTCGTAGCGGGTGTAATCCCACATCAACACTTCTCCCCCGGACGGCAGTGGATACGTTCCGCGCAGCGACATCTTTTCATTTTCTTCGTAAAAATGATTGATTTTGGGCACAAACACGTTCATCGCAAGCTTTCCGCCAGGTGCCAGATGCTTGCGAATACAGCCGAGCGCCTTCATCTGCTCCTGAATGTGCAACAGGTGCAAAAACGAGCGGAACGGGATCATGATGAGTGAAAAAGTCTCGCCAAGATCGAAGCTGCGCATGTCTCCCTGAAGCAGCGTAAGCCCTGTGGTCACGCCTTGCTCTTGTGCCTTTTCCTGCGCGCGCGCCAGCATCTCCTGTGACAAGTCAATGCCCGTCACCTCGATCCCGGCCTGGGCGACCGGAATCGCGATTCTCCCGGTGCCGCAAGCAAGATCGAGCACTTTGCCGCCAGCCTGCTTCGCTTCTTCCAGGTAAAAATCGACGTCGCCCGCAACGCCGCGCTGCGTCAAATCGTAGTAATCGGCCCATTGATACATATTGCTCATGCCGTCCTCCTATGCTTGCATTTCCTCGGAAGCCAGGTAAGCCATGATGAGCTTCGCCGTATTTTCCAGCGCTTCTTTGTGCGTGCGCTCATGGGAGTGGGAGGCGTCCACGCCAGGGCCGATCAGCCCGTGGACGATGTCGTACCCTGACCGCAACGCCGCGCTCGCGTCTGAGTTGTAATACGAGTAAATGTCTACCGCGTAGTTCAAGCCGTTTTCTTTGGCCAGTCGGGTCAAATGGCTGCGCAAACCGTAGTGGTACGGCCCGGAGGAATCCTTCGCGCAAATGGAGACGCAGTATTCGTCTGTCGTCTGGCCGTCGCCGATCGCGCCCATATCCACCGCCAAATACTCCACGACGTTTGCCGGAATGCTGGAATTGCCGCCATAGCCGATCTCTTCGTTGTTGCTGATAAAAAAGTGCGTGGTGTATGGCAGTTGCTGCCCGGATTCGCGAAGCTCCTTCAGCACGCCGAGCAAAATGGCGACGCTCGCCTTGTCATCAATGTGCCGGGACTTGATGAAGCCGCTGTCGGTGACGGTCACGCGCGGGTCGAAGGAGACAAAATCCCCGACGGAAATGCCCAGCTCCTGCACCTGCTCCCTGTTTGTCACTTTTTCGTCCAGGCGCACTTCCATGTTGACGTCTGTTCTTTCCGCCTTGCCTGCATCGCGGCCGTACACGTGGACGGAAGCCTTCGAGGACAAAATCGTTCCGGTGACGAGGCGGCCGCTCGCGGTTTCCACCGTGCAATGCTCCCCTTCAATTGCATTGAACTCAAAGCCGCCGATCAAAGTCAGCTTCAAACGGCCGTTGCTTTTGATTTCCTTGACCATCGCGCCAAGCGTATCGACGTGCGCTGTCAGCAGGCGCGCCTTGTCGTCACGCGCTCCCGGCACAGTCGCTACAATCGCGCCTTTGTTCGTCCGCTTGTACTCGACGCCGAGCTGTTCCAGCTCCTGCGCTACCCACGCCATGACTTTGGCTGTGTTGCCGGACGGACTCGGGATGTTCGCCAATTGGCAAAAGGATTGAACCACATACTCTGTAGACACACTCATGAAATGCTCCTCCTCTATGTATCAACTCTGCCTGTCAGCCTTGCAGCTCTTCCTTGATGAATTGAAGCACTTCCTGTACGTGCCCTTTCACCTTTACTTTTGGCCAGACCTTTGCGATGTTTCCTTCCTTGTCGATCACAAAGGTCGTCCGCTCGATCCCCATGTACTCGCGGCCGTACATTTTTTTCAGCACCCACACTCCGTACGCTTCTGCCACCTCGTGCTCCGGGTCTGCCAACAGCGGAAACGGCAGCTCGTGCTTGGCAATAAACTTGTCGTGCGATTTGACTGAATCCGGGCTGATCCCGAGTACGACTGTATTCAGCTCAGCGAACTGCGGATGGTAGTCCCGGAAATCACACGCCTCTGTCGTGCAGCCTGGCGTCATGTCCTTCGGATAAAAATAAAGCACAACATTTTTCCCGCGGAATTGGGAAAGTGAAATCGTCTGATCCTGATTGGCCTGCAATGTAAATAACGGCGCGGCTTGTCCGCTTGCGATCATGCTCATCCCTCCGTAAAAATCACTTGTCTCATTTTACCACAAGCTTACAGGCACTTCATCCGCATATACGTTGCGCTTTCAATTAGAAAACGATAGAATTAATTAAGAAAAATAAAAAAATGGCCTAGTCAGTTGGATGGTGAGAATTGGCATGAAAGAGTTTTTTGAAGTAACCGATCCAGAAGCGCTTAAATCCCTTGCCATAGCAGAACGGGTTAAGATTTTAGAACTCTTCGAGGATTTGGAGCCGCGTACGGCCAAACAAATCGCTACGGAACTAGGCGAAAATGCTGCACGTCTTCACTACCACGTGAAGGAGCTCGTGCGTGTTGGTTTGCTCGAACAGGTGGATACCCGCGTCAAAGGTTCCATCGTTGAGAAATATTACGAGCCAGTCGCCAAGGTGATTCAGGTTAAGCTTCAGCTTATGATTGAGGAAAACGCACAGCAATTGAGTGACGTCATGTTCACTCCGTTTCGCACGACAGAAAAGGATCTCATGAGGACACTCAACCGCTTCGTGGCAAGCGATCAGGATGTTCGCAAGGAATACCAGAACACGTTTGCTTTTAACCTGACTGAATTTTATTTGAGCCAGGAAGAACGCAACCAACTGGTCGACGACATCAGCGATCTTTTGCAGAAGTACAAAGGCTTTAAAAACGAGCCGGGACGCCGCAAATTCAAGTTTTTCGACGTTCTGTTCCCGTTGACGCCTGCTGACCCGACTGACGATTCGGAAGAACCGTTTGAGGATGCAGACGATCAGGACAAGCCTCTGTAAAAAGCAGAGAACCACACCAGGAAAACCATCAAGAAAGATGGTTTTTCTTTGTTTTTCAGCCCAAAAGGAGGGTGGATGATGCGCACCATTCTGTTTGATTTTGACGGAACCGTCGCCGATACGCTCCCGCTCATCTTCACGGCTTTTCGCTCGACTTTTCAGCGCTTTTTGCAGGAGCATTACACAGACGAGCAAATCGTCGCGCTGTTCGGGCCGACGGAGACAGGCATTTTGCAAAACAGGCTGCCCGCACACGAGCATGCCGCGGCACTGGATCATTTTTTTGCCATCTACACGAGCGAGCATGCCCGGGTGCAAAACCCCGGGGAAATCGCCCGCATGCTGGAGCAGTTGCACGCGGCTGGAGTCCAGATGGGAATCGTCACGGGAAAAGGACGGAGAAGCGCAGATATTTCCTTGCGCGAGTGGGGACTGGAAACGTATTTTTCCGTCGTGATTACAGGCGATGACGTGAGCCAGCCAAAGCCGCACCCGGAAGGCATTTTTACTGCGCTGAAAGAGCTTGGCGCAACGGCCGGGGAGACGATTTTTGTAGGCGACAGCGATGCCGACATCGTGGCCGGGCGTGCGGCAGGGCTTACGACGGTCGGGGTCGATTGGCTGCCCGTCACGCAAAAGGCCGGAAGCTTCGATCCGGAGCCGGACTACCGCTTTTCCGACGCACAGGTTTTTGCCGACTGGGTGCTCGGCCGCTAAGTTTTTCGCACAGGCAAAAAGGGAGTGCCCTCTTTTTCACGCGAGGGGCACTCCCTTGTTTTCGGTTCAAGCGTATGCGTTACCAGAACCGCCTAGTACGCCCGCCCGAACCAGACCGTATGCTTCGCCTCTTTGCCGCAGCAAATGCAGGCTGCTTTTTGGGCAGGCGGATCGAACGGAATGTTGCGGGAGGTAAATTTGGTTTCTTCCTTGACCTTGGCTTCGCAAGCGTCGTCTCCGCACCAGCCGGCCAGCACCCAGCCGCTTGGGCGGTTCTCGCTCTCGCAGTTGGCGATGTGCGCAGCCAACTGCTCCATCGTGTCGACGTCGAGATGAGAATGAGCTTCCCGGAAGGCCAGCGCTTTTTGGAACATGTTTTGCTGGATGTCTTCGAGCAGCTTCGCAATCGTCTGGGCAATTCCCGCCAGCGGCACGGTCACTTTTTCGCCCGTATCGCGGCGGGCCAGGATCGCCTGACCGTTTTCCACGTCGCGCGGCCCAAGCTCCAGGCGCAGCGGCACCCCGCGCATTTCCCATTCGTTGAACTTCCAGCCCGGCGTCTCTTCGCGCAAGTCGGCACGCACGCGAACCCCTGCCGCTTTGATCTCGTCGAAAAGCGGATCGAACGCCTCCATCACTTTTTCCCGCAGCTTCATCGGACCTACCGGAATCATGATGACTTGCGTAGGCGCCATCCGTGGCGGCAGCGCCAGGCCGCGGTCGTCGCCGTGCACCATAATCATCGAGCCGATGAGCCGCGTCGAGCTGCCCCACGAGGTCGTATGCACGTACTTGAACTGATTGTCGCGGTCCAAAAACTTGATCTCGAAGCCGCGCGCAAACTTGTCGCCCAAATAGTGCGAGGTACCTGCCTGCACGGCTTTTCCGTCCTTCATCATCGCTTCGATCGAGTACGTGTCAACCGCACCCGCGAAGCGCTCGCTCGGCGTCTTTTGCCCTTTCCATACCGGAATCGCCAGCTCCTGCTCGACTACTTCGCGATAAATTTCGAGCATCTGCATCGTTTCCTGGCGCGCCTCTTCTTCTGTCGCATGGGCGGTGTGGCCTTCCTGCCAGAGAAATTCCGATGTGCGCAAAAACGGCATCGTGCGCTTTTCCCAGCGGAACACGTTGGCCCACTGGTTAATCAGGATCGGCAAGTCGCGGTAGCTCTGAATCCACTGGCTGTACATGTGGCCGATGATCGTCTCCGAGGTCGGGCGCAGGGCGAGCTTTTCCTCCAACTGTTCGCCGCCCGCTTCGGTCACCCATGGCAGTTCTGGGTTGAAGCCCTCGATGTGCTCTTTTTCTTTTTGGAAAAACGACTCGGGAATCAGCATCGGGAAGTAGGCATTGCGATGTCCGGTTTCCTTGAACCGTTTGTCCATCGCCTCCTGAATCCGCTCCCACAGCTCGAAGCCGTCGGGCTTGAAGACGATGCAGCCGCGCACCGGGGTGTAGTCCATCAAGTCCGCCTTTTTGATCGCATCAATGTACCAGCGCGAAAAATCTTCCGACTGCGGTGTAATTTCTTTTACAAACGCTTTGTCCTCTTTCATCCTTCTACGCTCCTTTTTTATTCGCATGAAATGCAAAAAATCCCCCATCCCAAAAGGGACGGAGGATTGACTTCCGCGGTACCACCCTGATTGACCATGGCTTTTGCCACAGTCCTCTTTTCCAACCCGATAACGGCGGGGCGACCGGACCAGCTCGTCGCTGGCGGCTTCAGGATGGGGTGCAGGTATGCCTCGTATCAGCCTTCCAGACTAGGGCCGACTCTCTGGAACAAGGGAAATAGCTGCGGGTCCTTTCATAGCCTTTTTACAAAAACGGTTCGTTTAAGAACATATCTTAGCAAGTCGAAAGGCCGATGTCAATTTGTGGTACGCAGGGCCAGGCGAGCGCCCAGCTTGGCGTAAACAGGATAGGCGACCAAGGCGAGCACGACGCCTTTGAAAATGTTGAACGGCACAATGCCGACCAAGACGAGGGACCAGACGCTCGTCGCATTGAACATCGCGAGCAGCTCTGCCATCGGCATATGGTAGAGCACAGCGTAAGCCGGGAGCAGGACGTATGCGTTGGCGACAGCCATGACGACTGTCATCAGCAATGTTCCGAGCGCAAGCCCTGTCAGAAAACCTTTTTTGCCCTGGCCGCTGCGTTGCAGCAGGATAGCCGGCAAAATGAAGCTGGCGCCGGCAATCACATTGGCAATCTCGCCGATCACCAGTCCGTCTGCATTTTTAAACAGAAAGTGCAATGTATTTTTCAAAACTTCGATGATGATTCCGGCCACCGGACCGTACATAAGCCCGCCGATCAACGCTGGCAGCGTGCTGAAATCAAGCTTCAGAAAGCTCGGCATCAGCGGAACGGGAACCTCCAAAAATTGCAGGATAAAGGCAACGGCGGCCAGCATCGGAATCGTCACGATCCGCTGGGTTGCTCTGCGCGAAGAATGCAAGGCTGTTTCTTTCATGTGTACCATCTCCTCTTTGTTCTCCTTCTTTGAGGAATGGCAACAGTGGTCGTGCTACACGTGTTGCTACTCATACGCTTTGCCTGCGGAAACGCAAAAATACCCTGAGAAAGATTCTCAGGGCAGATTACAGGCGTATGACAAAGCATGTGCAGGAAACAGGTTCGCGAAACAAAAGGTGCTGATTTTGCATGCCCCTTTTGCAGCTTTTCCCGTTTGCACAGGCAAACAAGCACGTGCAGAAAACGTACTGTCGTCATCCTTCTCCCATCCAGACTGTACTGTCGGCTCTGGAATCTCACCAGATCCTGCACTCCGTCGCTTGCTGACAAGCTGGGGAGGCTCGCGGGCTTAACGTGCTCGTGGCACGCTCACCGCCGGTCGGGAATTGCACCCTGCCCCGAAGGAATTGTGTAGTTGTCTATTGCATATTATACTGCGCTTTTTTGATTTGACAATAGAGGAAACGGCTAAATCGACAATTTTTTATTGTTTTCCGATGAATTTAATAGGATATGCTCCTGGTCGCTTTGATCGGGTTGGTAGTTACCTTGACCAAAAAGAAATAGACCGCCCTTGAGTCCCAACTCCAGCGGTCTATTCTTCCAGAAATTTTGAGCCGAACCCCTTGAGGGAAGCTTCCATTGTACAGACCGCTCCGGTTGCCGCCGGACGGTCTTTTTTTCGCTTGTTACCTCTAATGTTACCATAACGAGCCGCAAATAAAAATATACATTCGGCCCCTCCAGCATCGAATCACGCCGCGACTGCTACGAACCCGCTCCCCGATATTTGCTGACTCCCCAGTTCCACACAAACAGGCCGAGGCCAAAGAAAACGACAGCCACGAGCGGAGTAAACGCCGCGTAGGTGTACCAGACTTCTTTGCGCAAAAAGTAGGCAGCCGGGTAGACGCCGACGAAGGCAAACGGCAGTACATAGGTCAGCACGAAGCGGATCGCTTTGTTGTACACATCCACCGGATAGCGGCCGTACTGCTGAATGTTGTAGATCATCGGGGCGATTCCCGTCCGCGAATCAGAGAAAAAGCTGACCGCCGCAATCGCTGTGTACACGCCGCCGTAGATGAGAGCGCCGCTTACGACCAGCCCGATGAAGATCAGCGGGTCGTACCAGTAAAACGACAGGTCGAGCTGGATCGCCGCATAGCCCATAATAATCAGGCCCGTGATGATGCCGAAAATGCGGTCCGGCGCAATCGATTCCAGACAAACCTGCGCCAGATTGTGAATCGGCCTGGTCAGGATGCGATCCATTTCGCCCCGGATAATGTAGCGCTCGTTGAAGTCCCAAAAGCCGAAAAACATCGAGAACAGCGCATACGGCACCAAAAAGAACCCGTAAATGAAAATGATTTCGTCCCGCGTCCAGTCTTTCATCATCGGAACGTGCGTGAACACGACGATAATGAACACGAGGTTAATCAACTCGGAAACGAGATTGGACACAAGCTCCCCGAGAAAGTCAGCCCGATAGGCAAGCCTCGTTTTGAAATACTGGCCCAGGTAGTCGGCAAAAATGCCGATAATATGTTTCACGTTTTGCATCGTCTACCCTCCTTGCACGACCAGCCGATTTCGGGCCATACGCCACAAAACCAGGATGGGGACCAGAATGACAACCATCCAGATCGCCTGAAAGCCGATCAATTCCCAGGCCCGTCCAGGGGTAATCGCTCCGGTGAAAATCAGACTCGGATAGTAGTTGACGGCCTGAAACGGCAGAAAGCCCATGACGGTCTGCGCCCAGCCCGGAAAAAAGCTGATCGGCAGCACGAGGCCGGACATCAGATCGACGACGACCCGCTTCGCCCGCATCATCCCGTCGTTGCGGAACAGGAAAAACGTGAACAGACCCGTCAGCAGGTTAATCTGCGTATTAATGAGAAAAGCGAACATCAGACTGAGCAGGTACAGCCCCCAGCCGGTCGCGGTCGCCGGGAAGTGAAAGGGAATAATCAGGCTGATGAGAAAAATCCCCGGCCCCGCGAAAAACAGAAAGCGGAAAATCCCTTCCCCGAACGCCTGCGCCGTTTTCACCGACAAGTAGTTGTAGGGACGGATCATTTCGATGGCGACCTTGCCCTCGCGAACGTCCTGGGCGATCTCCGTGTCAATGTTGTTAAAGTAAAAAGCGCGCGACATCCAGGCGATCGCCACGTAGGAGGTCATCTGCTCGACCGATAGCCCGCCAAGCTGCTGCTGGTCGCCGTAGATGGCGCCCCACAAAAAGTAGTAGGCCCCGATGTTGATCGCGTAAATGATGATGCCGCTGTAGTAGTTCACCCGGTAGGCGAGCATGGTCAAAAACCGCATGCGGATCAGTTCCATGTAGAGCCTATGCATGGTCCCGCACCTCTGTATCTACCTGGTAAATGTTGCGGACGATGTCCTCTGTGCTCGTCTCCATAATTTTCACGTCGCTGACCTCGAACGACGACATAACCGTGGACAGGACGAACGGCAGCATTTCCTGGCTTTGCGGCACCTTGACGCTCAGGGTGAAGTCGTTTTCCTGCGTGACTTCGCACGGCATTTCGCCGAGTGTCTGGCGCAGTTCGGCTGCGGAGGTGCGCTTTTTCATCTGGAAGGAAATCTCTGTGCCATTGCCCCACTTTTCCTTCAGGTCGCTGAGCAGGCCGTCGAAGATCAGCTTGCCTTTGTCCATGACCAGCACCCGTTTACAGAGCGCCTCGATGTCGGAAACGTCGTGCGTGGTCAGCAGGATGGTCATGTTTTCCGTCTCGTTCAGATTGCGCAAAAACTCGCGGATTTTTTGCTTCACCAGCACGTCCAGCCCGACTGTCGGCTCGTCGAGGAACAACAGCCGCGGCTTGTGGATCAAGGAAGCCGCTACCTCGCAGCGCATCCGCTGGCCGAGGCTCAGCTTGCGCACCGGCTGGCTGACGAACGGGCTGATTTCCAGCTCCTCGATCAAGCGCGCGAGCCACTTTTCGCCCTCTGTCTCGTCGACCTTGTAGACGCTTTTTAGCAGGCGAAACGACTCCAACGGGGACAAATCCCACCAAAGCTGTGAGCGCTGCCCGAAGACGACGCCGATGGAGCGCACGTATTCCTCGCGCTGTTTGAACGGGACGTAGCCGTTGATGACGATCTCGCCGTCGCTCGGGGTCAAAATGCCCGTCAGCATCTTGATGGTCGTCGATTTCCCGGCGCCGTTTTCCCCGATCAGGGCGAACATCTCGCCCTCTTCCACGGTGAAAGAAAGGTCATTCACCGCTTTGACTGTCTTGTACTCGCGGCTGAACAAGTCACGAAAAGCACCCCCGAGGCCGGATCTGGCCTGGTGGATGCGGAACTCCTTTTGCAAATGCTTCACTTGGATCATGGAAAACCGTCCTTTTTGGCTTGCTTCAAATAACAACTGTTAGTGTATACGAGCATGTGAAAATGTGCAAAAGGCAAACTGTAGCAAACTATCAGCGCAAAAACAGGACAATCCCTGTCTTGTCGTCCGACTTTTTGAAGCGGGGGTAGCGAATGCATTCCGGGTCGCTGTTTTCCAGCGCAATCAGTTCATCTGCATAGCGCTGCAGTCCTTTGCGGAAGATCGGCAGCGCCGTTTCCTCCCAGCCTGGCTCGTCACCGCCAAAAGCAGCCGGCATGAAAAGTCCATCGGTTGCCAGCACCAGCGCTTTTACCCCCGCCCGGTTAACCCTTCCATACTCCACAAAATCCGCGCAGGCGGGATCGCCGTTCAAAACACCGTAGCCTCCTGGTTCATTCGCCTGGTAGCGGTTATGAATCAGGATCTCCATACATCGCTCGCGCAACTCGGCGCGGGTGGACAGCCCCTCGCGAATCCCTGCTTCCCAGCTTGCCAGTGCCTGTTGCTCCAGCAAGCGGACTTGCGGGTAGGTCAGCGGCCGCACCGCATCGTCCTCGTAGACGGCAAAAATCATACAGTCTCCGCTCTGGGCGTATTCGAGGCAGTTGTCTTTCACGCGGACGACCGCGCACGCCGCTCCCCACAGCGCTTCTTTTTTCGCCAGATCGACGCCGCCTTCGCGCATCTGCTCGCGCAATTGCTCGTTTACGCGCGCCAGGTAATCGGGCAAAACCGCATCGTGGGGCATCGCCTCAAGCTGCCTTTTCACCAACTCTGCCGCAATCGCTCCTCCGGTTTGCCCGGCCCGGTTTTCGTACGGAACCAGCGACGACACGCCGTCAATCACCGCGTACACCTGCCCGGTCTGGGAAATCACATAGGCGTCCTCATTGGTATTGCCGCTTCCTTTGATGGAGATGCACTCAAGTTTCATGGTGAACTACCGCCTTTTATGTGTAGTGATTTGCTTGAAAATTGTATCATTTTTCCTTTTTTCCAGCTATAGCTCCCCATCCATATTCAGGTGTCTTTGGCTGTGTTAAGATAATGAAGGACTTTTTCGAAAAGAAAAGAGGGAAAAACGCATGAAACGTGAACGATCCGCGCTGCTGCACGAACAAGCCATGGATGTCATTCTCGGTGGGGTAAACAGCCCTTCCCGTTCTTTCAAGGCCGTAGGCGGGGGAGCGCCCGTGACGATGGAGCGTGCCCAGGGCGCGTATTTCTGGGACGTGGACGGCAACCGATATATTGACTATTTGGCGGCGTATGGCCCGATCATTACAGGCCACGCCCATCCGCATGTAACCAAAGCGATCTGCGAAGCGGCGGCGAACGGCACGCTGTACGGGACGCCGACTCCGTGGGAAGTAACTTTTGCCAACATGATCCGCGAAGCGATCCCGTCGATGGAGCGCATCCGCTTCAACAACTCCGGTACGGAATCCGTCATGACGTGCATTCGCGTGGCTCGTGCCTACACCGGACGCGTGAAAATCATCAAATTCGCGGGCTGCTACCACGGGCACTCCGATCTCGTGCTCGTCGCGGCAGGCTCTGGACCTTCCACGCTGGGCATCCCGGACAGCGCCGGCATTCCGCAAAGCATCGCCAACGAAGTGATTACCGTTCCGTTCAACGACATCGGCGCGTTTGCCGAAGCGATGAGCAAGTGGGGTAGCGAAACAGCGTGCGTGCTGGTCGAGCCGATCGTCGGCAACTTCGGTATCGTCACGCCGGAGCCAGGCTTTTTGGAAGAAGTAAACCGCATCGCGCACGAAGCAGGTGCGCTCGTTGTGTACGACGAGGTTATTACCGCATTCCGCTTCTGCTACGGCGGGGCGCAAAACTTGCTGGGTGTAACACCTGACCTGACCGCGCTCGGAAAAATCATCGGCGGCGGCTTGCCGATTGGCGCGTATGGCGGACGCCGCGATATTATGGAGCAGGTCGCGCCGCTCGGTCCAGCCTACCAGGCAGGGACAATGGCGGGCAATCCCGCTTCCATCCGCGCCGGAATCGCTTGCCTGGAAGTGCTGAAGCAGCCTGGCGTGTATGATGAGTTCGAGCGACTCGGTGCGCTTTTGGAAAAAGGCATTCGCGACGCGGCGAGCAAGCACGGCGTCACCATTCAGCTCAACCGCGTCAAAGGAGCTATGGCGGTTTACTTTACGGACGAGCCAGTCCGCGACTACGATGCCGCGCAAAAAGCCGATGGCGAGCTGTTCGCCCGCTTCTTCCGCCTCCTTTTGGACGAAGGCATCTGCCTCGCGCCTTCCAAATACGAGGCGTGGTTCATCACCACCGCTCACACGGAGGACGACATCCGGGAAACGATTGCGGCTGTCGACCGCGCCTTCGCCCAGTTGAACGCGTAGCTTGGCGAAAAATGTGTGCGCCTGACGGCAAGACAAGCATTGCCAAGCCCGCTCCCCTGCTTTTTGGAGATACTAACGACTGCACGAGAGTATCATCGCGAGGAGGCGATCTAGGTGTCAAAAGGCGAAAAGACGTACCCGCAAGCTCCGGAAAAGACGCTGGATTCCAAAGCGAGCAGCAAGATGCTCGAAGTCGTCGGCTTCCAAAATCCGCGCAAGACCGAGCATCACAAAACGCAAAACCACGATCGCTAGGCGTGCCAGGCAGACACATTCCCGCCAGAGGATGTGTCTGCTTGTTTTATGCTTTTGCCCGTTTGGTCCAGCACATATAAGTCGACGATGATATTGTCAAGATTGGTCAGAGATTGTACAATAAAAATAGTGAAACTGCCATGACACTTATTCGTATACATGGATATGGGACAAAATGTGTAAGGAACTGCTATTGTGCATATTTCGTAGATAAAAACGAGGAGTGAGTGCTCAATGTTTTTTCACCCGATGGATTTTCTGATTCTCATTGCATTCGGACTGTCGCTCTGGGCTCAATTCCGCGTAAAGGGAACCTTTAACAAGTACGCGGAGGTCCCTACTTCCTCCGGCCTTACCGGGGCGGAAGCGGCGCGGCGGATGCTCGATGCAAACGGCTTGACCAACGTTCCGGTCGAACATATTCCGGGCACGCTGACCGACCACTACGATCCGATGTCCCGTGTGGTTCGCCTGTCTGATCCTGTCTACTTCGGCAACTCCATCGCATCGTTGTCCGTTGCTTGTCACGAAGTCGGCCATGCCATCCAGCACAAAGTATCGTATCCGATGCTGGTAGCGCGCCACCGCATTTTCCCGGTGGTCAACCTGGTATCCGGTGTTGCGCCGCTCTTGCTGCTCGCTGGCTTCTTTTTCAAAATGACGGGTCTGCTGTTGATCGGGATTATTTTCTTCTCCGGCGCTGTTGCCTTCCAGCTCATCACGCTGCCAGTCGAGTTTAACGCGAGCAGCCGTGCCAAAGAGCTGATGCTGAAAATGGGCTTCATCCGCAACGAGGAAGAACGCGGAGCGAGCAAGGTGCTCGGCGCCGCCGCTCTGACCTACGTGGCAGCCGCTCTGATCTCTGTTCTCGAGCTTGCCAAGTACATCATGATCTTCAGAAGCTCCGACGACTAATCGCAGGTACAAAAAAACGTTTACTACGACAGACACAAGGTACAGCCTCTTCCACAGCGGGAGGCTGTACCTTTTTATGTGGACTTGCGTTACAATGGGACGGGAGGTTTTGTACATGCGCATCGGGATTATCGGATTAGGAAGTATGGGGCAAATGCTTGTGAAGTCGTTTTGCAAAAGCGAAGCGATCCAGCCGGAAAACGTGCTCGTCTTCAACCGGACGCAAGCAAAGGCAGACAAGCTGCAAGCGGAATACGGCGTGACCGTCGCGGCGACCGCGCAAGCGCTATGCGAGCAGGCGGAGCTGATTTTCCTCTGCACGAAGCCGCTCGACGTCTTGCCTGTTTTACGCGGGCTGTCGGTTGCTGCCGACAAGCATATCGTCTCGGTCGCTGCCGGGGTCAGTATCGCGGATGTGGAAACCGTCCACGCCGGGCCAGTCAGCAAAGTGATTCCGACCGTCACTTCCTCGGAGCTGCACGGGGTATCGCTGCTGACAAACAGCGGCAAAGTGAGCGCCGAACAGCGCGAGCATCTGCTTACTCTGCTGTCTGCCATCGGCACGGTACAGGTGGTTACCGATGCCGAAATCGAGACGGCGACGATTTTGAGCAGCAGTGCGCCGGGACTGATCGCGGGGATTCTCGATTCTTTCGCCCAGGCGGCTGTTCGCAAAACGCCGGAGCTGGGGATTGAGGCAGCCCGCAGCATCCTCGTGGAGACGATGCTGGGAACGGCTTTGCTTTTGAAAAACGAACAGCTTGGCTTCGACCAACTGATCGAGCGCGTCGCTACCAAAGGCGGAATTACCGAGGAAGGGCTGCGCGTCCTCGACAAAACCTTGCCGGGCGGCTTTGACGAGCTGTTTGCCATGACATCGTCCAAGCACGCCGCGCTGAAGGAGCTTGTACAAAAACAGGTCGGAGAACACAGCGACGAAAAGGAGTAATCAGACATGATCGTAGGTTGGATTGGCTTGGGCAATATGGGCGTACCGATGGCGGGCAATCTGCTGGCGGCAGGCTATGACGTGAGCGTCTGGAACCGCACCCCGGACAAGGCGGCTCCGCTGGTCGCCCTCGGTGCGAAGCAGGTGGCGTCCCTGCCCCGGCTCGTAGAGGAATGCGACGTACTGTTTACGATGGTCAGCGACGACGAGGCGGTAAAAGCGATCTACACGGGAGCAGACGGCGTGCTGTCCGCGCGTGTATCCGGCAAGCTGGCGATTGACATGAGCACGATTGCGCCGGAGACGTCCCGTTTTCTGGCGGAGCAGGCGAAAAAAGCCGGGCTGCGTTTTCTCGACGCCCCGGTCTCAGGCAGTGTCGGTCCGGCTAAAGAAGCTCAGCTCGTCATCATGGTTGGCGGCGAAAAAGCGGACTACGACGAAGCGAAGCCGCTCTTGGACAAGCTCGGCAAGGCCGCCATTTACCTGGGACCAAACGGCGCAGGCACCTCTGCCAAGCTGGCGATCAATCTCCTGCTCGGCATCACCGTTCAGGGCGTCTCGGAAACGCTGCTGTTCGCCCGCTCGCTCGGGATTGAGACGGAGCAAATGCTGGAGATTATTTCGCAAAGCGCTGTAGGCACTCCGCTGATTCGCGGCAAAGCGGCCTCGATTCTCGCAGACGACTATCCTGCGGCTTTTGCCTTGAAGCATATGGCCAAAGACCTGCGCCTGGCCCGCGAGGCTGGCGTGTCTACGCCGCTGGCGGAATCGGCGCAGGCAACCTATCGTCAAGCGCTGGAGGAAGGGCTGGGCGAGCTGGATCTGATGGCGATTCTGCGTCATCTGCAAGGCCCTTCCCTTACCAAATAGCCAAGCAAACGAAAAAACCGGAGTCGCTCCGGTCTTTTTTGTACAGATAAGAATTTGTAAGATTCTTATCCACTAAGGCTACGCCAAAGACTTGGCGCAGCCACGTTTTCTAACATCCAGCCGCTACAGCCTGGCCTTCAGCCATGCGTTGAGTTGTTGGGCCTCGGCCACGGCCCGCGCGTCTGCGAGCACATCCCCCGGCTTGTTGCCTTCGCCAATGATGTAGCCCGCATATGGCATCTCGACAAAGGAAAAGACGTACTGGAACTGCTGAATCAGCGGCAGCCCTTTCAGCCGCGGCTGGTCGCCGCCCGTCGCGATGACGTAGGCTTGTTTTTGTCCGAGCGATTCCTTGAACGCATAGCGTTTGTCGCGCAAACTTTGCGACCAGCGATCGACGTAGTTTTTCATATGGCCGGACATGCCGTACCAGTAAATCGGCGTGGCGAAAATCAAAAAGTCATGGGCGAGCACCGCTTCCGTGACCTCGTCGTAGTCGTCTGCCACCGCCGTAAAGCCGCCTTCCGCATGC
This sequence comes from Brevibacillus sp. NSP2.1, assembly GCF_000470975.2. Classification (NCBI taxonomy): domain Bacteria; kingdom Bacillati; phylum Bacillota; class Bacilli; order Caryophanales; family Paenibacillaceae; genus Brevibacillus; species Brevibacillus sp. NSP2.1. The sequence continues at coordinate 4,654,934 of NZ_CP048274.1, forward strand.
CGCTGATCGTGAATCGGGAGAATGTTTTTTCCCGCAGGCGAATGCTGGTGTGTTCGATCATTGTAGCAAAAAACCCTCCAGCTTTCGCCAGAGGGTATCGCCTTTTAAAAAGTTTGCCCCTGCTCCTGCTCACCTGCATGCGCGGGCCACTTTTGCCACAGCCGCCATGCCAAGCCAACTGCCACCGCCAGCAACAGACCAGAGAGCAAATAAACGGCACGCGTGCCGAGCCACTGGGCCAAAGCTCCCATCACCAGCGAGGACAGCCCGAAAACAAGCGCGTCGAGCGTGCCTTTTGCAGACAAGACGTACGGCAATGCCGCTTGCTCTGTCTCCTGCTGCAACATCGTCTGCTTGCTCACCAGCGCAATCTCCAGAAACGGACCAAGCGCAAAGGAAAACAGCAAAGCCGCCAAAGGGTAAGGCGTGCTGCCAAACAGCAAGGTCATGAGCGCGGAACCGCTAACTCCCGCCACCAGCCAGCGCGGCAACTGCCGGTTCATCCGCCCGGCGTACTTCAAAAGCAAAGTGCCGCCGATGATCGAGCCAAGCAGGTAGCCCGCATTGATGTATCCCCACCACTCTTCGCCCTGCCCCAGCACTTCCAGGACATAAGGCAACAAAATCGCCGCGATCCAGACTGCGCCCGCGATGCCCATGACGACATCCAGCGCCACCAGTTGCCGCAGTAGCGGCACATTGCGGATCGTTTTCCAGCCCGTAAGCCAATCTCCCTGCGGCTGCTGGGGAGAGACACGCAAGCCCGCTTCGCCTTCGGCATTAGCCAGCTTGGGCTTGACTCCCAGCATGGCGAGCGTTGCCAAGACGTAGGCGGCCACTGTGCCCCAGAGAACGGTGCTCGCTCCCAGCCAGGCCACGAGCAAGCCCCCTGCCGCCCATCCGGCAAAATGAACCGTCTGATCGGAAGTCGCGAGCAGGCCGTTTGCTCGCATCAGCTCTTGGCGGAGCACAAGCTGCGGCACCAGCGCATTGCGCGCCGGGTTTGCCCAGCCGTCCATGAAGGCGATCATCGCCCCGAGACTGTAGAGCAGCCAGAGCCATTGCGTCCCCGTCTCCCTGTCCACGCAAACAGCCGCTGCCGCCAGCAATGCCGTTTTCAGCGCTTGCGACAAGACGAGCATGCGCGAAAGCGTCCATCTGCGAAAAAAGAGCGGCGCGGTCAAGCCGCTGACAGACTGCGCCGACAAAATCACTACGGGCACAAACGCCGTGTACATCACCGAGCCGGACGCCGCGTAGATGACCGAAATGAACGCCACAATGTAAAAAACATCCCCCAGATTGGCCAATGTCTGACCCGCCCAGAGGCAAACGAATCGTCTATGCCACACGATGCACAACCTCCTGTCGGTTCAGGACCGTTCCCGACGTCCTGACGGAATATGCAATTATTCCTGCCGACTTTTCATCACAATGGAGGTGCACCTCTTTTCGTCAACTATGTTTTATTCTATTCCAGATTCTGTAGACTGTACAGATTTGTTGCGGAAAAAGCTGTAGTACACCCAGCCCGCGTTGATGAACAAAAAAGCGCTCGTCATGAAAAACACGCCGTTGATGCTCACGTACCCGGCCATAAAGCCGCCGATCATCGGCCCGAGCATGCTCCCGATGCTGACGAAGCTGTTGTTGTAGCCGTAGACGCGGCTGACCATATGCGCAGGGGTTGCGCGGCGCAGCAGCGCGTTGACAGAAGGCAGCAAGCCGCCGAGCGACAGCCCGAGCAAAAAGCGCAGGACCACCAGTTGCCACACCGTCCAGACCAGCCCTTGCGGAATGAACAGGAAGGCCGCCGCGAGCAAGGCGAACAACAGCACTTTTTGCGAGCCGAACCGATCTCCCAGCCGTCCCAACTGCGGAGAAGCGAACACGTTGGCAATCCCCATCGCCGCCTGGACAATTCCCGCCCACAGCGCTACCTTCGCCCCTTCCGAGCTGACCAACTGCGAGATGTAGATCGGCAAGACAGGCACGATGCTGAACAGCGCAAACTGGATCATCACGGTTACAAAAAAGAGCGCCGGCAGCTCTTTGGACGAAAAGATCATCTGAAAATCTTCCTTCAGGCTGGAGCGGTCCTTTTTTTCTGGTGGAACAAACGTCTCTTTTACCGTAAACGTAATGACCAAAGTAGCGAGCAAAAGCAGGCTGCCTGTCACCACGAAGATCATCCGAAAGCCGATCTGATTCGCCAGCACACCGCCAAAAAGCGGTCCCATGATCGTGCCCGCCGTAATAAACGATTGCAGTAACCCCTGCGCCCAGCCGATCCGTTCTTTCGGCACAGACGAAGCTACGAGCGCCGTGCTGGCCGGAATGATCCCGCCCACAAGCCCGTTAATCAGCCGCAGCGCCAAAAGCTGCCACAAGCTTCCGGCAAAGCCCGTCAGCGCAACCGTGATCGACATGAAGTAGCCGGAGCGCAAAATCATGATCTTGCGCCCGTGCTTGTCAGCCAGATTGCCCCAGATCGGGGACACCAGCCCTGCGGTCAAAAAGTTGGCCCCAAAAATGATCCCCGCCCACGCCGTTACCTGGTGCGGATCGTCAATTCCGAAGTCTTGCTGAATGTAGAGCGGCAAAAACGGCATAATCATGCTCATAGCGACCATGACGACAAACAGCGATCCACATAGCACGTATAAATTGCGTCGCCATATCTCCATCTAACTCCCTCCATTCCCCCCTGGTCAATCAATCACTTTGCGCCTGTCTCAGACGCTGTTCCAAAATCCTGGACGCTCCACAGGCTATGGTACACTCCTTTTTGCGCAAGCAGCTCCTCGTGCTTGCCTTGCTCGACAATTTGCCCCTCGCGCATGACCACGATCTTGTCCGCATGCGTGATCGTAGACAGGCGATGCGCCACGATCAGCGTCGTCCGGCCTTTGGTCAGGCGAGCCAGCGACTCCTGAATCATGTGCTCCGACTCCAGATCAAGGGCAGAGGTCGCCTCGTCCAAAATGAGAATGCCCGGATTGCGCAAGAAAACCCGCGCGATGGCAATTCGCTGCTTTTGACCCCCGGACAGCTTCACGCCGCGCTCGCCCAGCTCGGTGTCGTAGCCTTGGGGCAGCTCGCTGATAAAATCATGCGCGTTGGCCGCGCGCGCCGCTTCCTCGACAGCCTGCTGATCCGCCGCCGGATTCCCCATCAGGATATTGATTTTGGCAGATTCACTAAACAAAATATTATCCTGCTGCACCAAGCCGATATGATGGCGCAAGTTTTGCTGCTTCAGCTCGCGAATGTCGATGCCATCTATCGTAATCCGCCCTTCTGTCACATCCCAAAAACGCGGCAACAGGCTAATCAGAGACGATTTTCCGCCGCCGGACATCCCGACGATCGCCACGGTCTCGCCTGGTTTAATTGTCAGGTTCACGTCCTGCAAAACGAGCGGCCCGTCTTCCCGGTAGCGGAACGAAACGTGCTCAAAGCGAATTTCTCCCCGGATGCGCCCCGTCGCAGGATCAACAGGCAGCTCGCTCGCGTGGGGACTGTCCACGATGTCGTAGGACTCGTCGAGAAACTCGAACATCCGGTCCATCGAGGCGATCGCTTGCGTCAAAACGGTGCTGGAGTTGACCAGACGCCGCAACGGCGTGTACAGACGCTCCAAATAGGCGTAAAACGCCACCAGCGTCCCTACGCTCATGCTGCCGCCGATCACCTGATAGCCCGCGTAGGCGATGACGAAAAGCGGCCCGATATCGGTGACCGTATTGACGACAGAAAACGTCCGCGCGTTCCAGCGCGTATGCTCCAGCGCCTTGTCCAGAAACTGGTTGTTTTCCTTGGCAAATCCTTTGCTCTCGTGGCTCTCCAGCGCAAAGCTGCGGATCAGCGCCATGCCGTTCACGCGCTCGTACAAATAGCCTTGCAGCCGGGCCAGCGCGGCAGAGCGCTCCCTCGTCAACTGGCGCAGTTTTTTGTAAAAGTATTTGACGGAAAAACTGTACAACGGAAAGACGACGATAGCGACAAGCGTCAGCTCGACGTCCATGGAAAACATAATCAACAGCGTCAGGCCGATCGTAATCAGATCGAGCCACAAATTCATCAGGCCCGTCTCCACAAAGCTTTTCGTGGACTCCACGTCGTTAATGACCCGGGAAATGACCTCGCCCGTCTTCGTGTTGTTGTAGTAGCGCATCGAGAGCCGCTGCAAATGGGCATAAAGCTGATTGCGAATGTCAAACAAAATTTTGCTGGACACCCACTGCGCGTAATATTGGCGAATGTACTCGACAGGCGCACGCACCACCGTAAACACCAAAAACGCGGCGAGCATCAGCCAGAACAGTTGCGTCAGCTTTTCCTCGCGGGGAATCGGGCTTGGCAGCAGATCGTCAATCACGTATTTGATGAGAAGCGGCAGAGCAAGCGGAATGGAAAATTTGATGATGCCTATGAATATGGTCCCCAATATTTGTTTCCAATAGGGCATGACATATGCCAAATAGCGGCGTATGCTCAACCAGCATACCTCCCTTACATAGAAACTTGGCTGTGCCCGATTCGTTCAGGCACAGCCAAATTTGCACGTATGTGATCGTGCTTCGCCTTTTTCAAGTTTAGGACAGTACAAGGAAATCCCTCCCCCGGATTTACGGGAAAGGGATTATTCCTCATCGTCTCGCACTAAAAGATACCGCTCGTACCAGCGTTGAACAAAGCCGTTCTGAAAAGGGCCGCGGCGCGCGCTTACCCAGTCCAGCACTTCTCGCAGCGCTGTCTGTACTTTTTCCACGACAAACGGAGGGTAGTTCATCTGTTTGCTGTGCAACAGAAACTCCTCTTCATCGAGAATCGAATACGTCATGTCGGGAAACACCTTTACATCGAGATCATAGTCTATGTAGCTAAGAAGCTGACCCTTCATGCTGAAGGGCGAACCAATGTTGCAGTAATAGTAGATGCCGTCGTCGCGAATCATAGCAATGGTATTGAACCACTGGCCCCGACCAAAAGTACAAATGGCCGGCTCACGCGTGCGCCACTCCCGCCCGTCTGCTTCTGTCACCTTGACCCGATCGTTTCCCCCAATCACCACCGCATCACTGGTGTGAATCAGCGTGGATTTGTCCCATATGCGGTGCAGCGAATGATCGTGTTTATAGCTTTCAATGCGGATATTGGAGCCCGGAGTTGGTGACATGACTCTCCCCTTTCTTCTCTTCTCTATTTGAATGGGGACAAGCCTCCTTTAGGAAGAGAGCTTTTTGGAAAGCGTAACAAATTTTTGTACTTCGTAGCCAAGCGAAAGGTAAAACGGAAGGACTTCCGGATTCGCCTGATTGACCATAATCAGGACGTTGTTGACGCCTCGTTGTTTGAAGCGCTTTTCGATGGCAGACACGAGTTCGCGGCCAATGCCGGAACCTTGCATCTCGGGGAGAACAGCCAGCCGGTAAAAATAGGCGCGCGCTCCGTCGATCGTGCCGACCACGACCCCAACAACTCTGCCGTCTTTTTCCGCAACCATAACCAAATCGCTGTCCCATGCCAACTGTTGGGCCAAATCGTTCAACGACTCCGTGTCCGATTGGTCCAAACCCGTCTGTTGCCAGATACTTGTGATAGCCGAATAGTCACCGAGCCGAAACGGACGAATCAGCATACGTTGCCTCCTTCGTAACCTTCTTCCTCTATTGTACAACACATGGACAACTTTGTCTTGTGTAGTGAGACGTCAAAGTCGCCAACTCCTGGTCACCGCAAAAGCACAAACTAGGTCAAAAGGGAAATGCCGCCGTCGACAATCAAGGTTTGTCCGCGCACCATCCAGGCCTTGTCCGAAACCAAAAACATCACGGCATTCGCCAGGTCTTCCGGCTCTACAATCCGCCCTGCCGGCGTGCGTTGCGCGGAGCTGCCGAGCAGTTCTTCGCGATTCGGGAAGTGCTTGAGCGCATCGGTGTCCACAGCGCCGCCGGAAACTGCATTGACAACGATATTGTGCGGTGCCAGCTCGACAGCCAGGTAGCGCGTGATCGCTTCTACAGCCGCTTTGGATACGCCAACCGCCGTATAGTTGTCCAGCACGCGGATGGAGCCAAGGCTGGAGAGGCTGACGATCTTCCCGCCATTGCCGCCTTTAATCATTAGTTTTGCCGCTTCTTGCGCACAGAACAACAGCGCTTTGCTGTTAATTTCCATCGTCCAGTCCCAATGGCTCTCTTCCAGTTCCATCAACGGGCGCAAAACGCCGGAAGCCGCGTTGTTGATCAACACGTCCAGACGACCAAATTCCTGGTCGATCTCCGCGAACAGTTCCTTGATTTTCGCTACGTCACCTACGTTTGCTTTGACCAGGTGCACGCGCGCTCCTTTTGCTTCCAGCTCAGCAGCCGCTTCGCGCGCTGCGGAACGGTTGCGCAAATAGTTCAAGACCAGATCGTAGCCCTGTTCGGCCAACTGCAGCGCAATCGCCTTACCGATGCCGCGCGTCCCGCCAGTCACCAATGCCACTTTTTTTGTCGTATTCATAAAAGCAATGCCCCCTACTCACCAACTATTAACAGCAGGTACTAATAAGTCAAAATCACTTTTTCATTATACAACTCCACTCCTGCTTTTGCTACCGCGAGCAAAAATCTCCTCTGACTAAAGCCATGCCGCAAACAGCCATACTAAACACGCCAAAAGCCAGCCGAGCGGCTACAGACAAAGGAGGAACGAAGCGATGTACATAGGACGCGACTTGTCCGAGTTGACCATGGTCCCGCTGGCACAGTGGGAACTCAACGAGCTGTTGCACTACCACGATTCGTTTTCGCAGCTCGCCCCTTATTTGAGTGCAGAGGGCGCTTCGCTGCATGTAAAAGTGATTCGCGAGCTGGAATCACGCGGTCCGGTCGGCGGCGACAGCGGAGGCTGGGATCATGCTTCCAAGCCGATTTACGACTGATCGCACTTCGCAAAAAAAACCGGCTGCCAAACAGACGAGGCTGTCTGCTGCACCGGGTTTTTGCTTTTAAATCTTGAATTTGCCGATCTGCTCCTGGAGATCTTCTGCCAATCGCTCCAGTGACATTGCGGAGGACGCGATCTCTTCCATGGAAGCGAGCTGCTCCTCTGCTGCTGCGGATACGCTCTGCGTGCCGTCCGAAGCTTTCAAGGTCACATCGGAAATATGGTTGATTAGCTCGACGACCAACTGGGTCTGCTCGGAAATATCTTGCGAAGCCTGGGAGACTCGGCCAATTTTCAGCGCCACATCATCGACCGCAGACTGGATTTGCTCAAACGAACGCCCAGCCTCGTACACTTTGTCAATCCCTTCCGTCACTTCCCGCTTGCTCTTTTCCATGACGTCAACGGCATTGTCTGTCTCCTGCTGGATCGCCGCAATCAAATGGCTGATCTGCTCGGCCGACGCCGATGACTGCTCGGCCAGCTTTCGCACCTCGTCTGCTACTACCGCAAATCCGCGGCCGGACTCGCCCGCCCGCGCCGCTTCGATGGCTGCGTTCAACGCGAGCAAATTGGTCTGGCTAGCAATGGCGGTAATGACATCGACAATTTTGCCGATTTCTTGCGAGCGCACTCCGAGATTGTCCACGACTTTTGCCAGACTCAGGATTGATTCGCTGGAGGCGGTCATTTGCTGCACTGCCGATTGGACGGAGCGGTTTCCTTCCGCCGCAACGGTTGCAGTCTGCTTTGCCGTGTCGGACACTTCCGCCGTGTAGTTGGCGATTTGGCTGATCCGCTGCGACATTTGCTCGACGGCTGCGGTACTCTTTTGCGTATGCGATACTTGCTGCTCTGTGCCTGTCGCCATGTCCTGCATCGTCGTCGCGATCTGCTCGGTCGCCTTGCTCGTCTGGTCTGCGCTTGCCGAGAGTTCCTCTGCGGATGCCGCCAGTTGCTGGACAGAATCGTTTACGGAGTAAAGCAAGGAACGGAGCGATTCAGCCATATGGTTGAATGTTTTCGCCAGCACGCCCAACTCGTCGTCGCTTTTGACTTCCACCTGCTGGGTCACGTCGCCCTGGCTCATTTTTTCCGCCGCATCTGTCAACTGTTGCAGCGGACGCAGCAACGAGCGCAAAATGCTGTACACGATTCCCGCTCCAATGACGATCGTAATCGCGACGACCAGCAATGTTCTGTAAAAGATCGGGCTGGCCGCAACCTCTGCTTCGGTGCGGTACATGACGCCCATCAGTTTCCAGCCTGTTTGCTCGTTGGTGACAAAAGTCGCCTTCGCGTCATTTCCTTCATCCGTAAAGCCAAACTTCCCTTCGGTTTGGGCGTAAAGGTCTTCCACCCACGGCTGTGTCGCGTCAGCGCCTGGCGTTCCGGTCGGATGGATGAGCAGCTTGCGGTTTGCATCGAAAATAGACATGTATCCTTTGCTGCCGATTTTCGCTTGTTTCACGGTTTCGTTGAGCGCGGTCAACTGAATGTCGATTCCAAGCACGCCCGAACGGTCAGACAAAGCTTTGGCCAAACCTACAACTACATTCCCTGTAATTGCATCAATGTACGGGTCCGTAATGATCGTCTTGTCAGGCTCGGCCATTGCCGCCTGGTACCAGGGGCGTTTGCGCGGATCGTAATCGGCAGACAGCTTGGCGTCTGTCGCCGTCAGCATCTTGCCATTTTCCTCGCCGATGTAGACCTCGCCAATGTCCGGATGCAGTTTGTGGAAGGTTTGCAGCTTTTTACGGGCAGAGCTTCTCATCTGCTCCGTCAGTTCTTCTTTCCCGATCTCGGAAGCGATCAGCTCCAAATCGCGGGATTGCGCCTCCAGTGTACGGTCCAACAGCTCGTCCACCAAGCGAACGTTCTCGGCGGCCGTCATCAACAGTTGTTCCTCCAGCCGATCCTTGGCACTCTGATAAGAGAGCAAACCAAGAGTGAGCACGGGAACAATCAAGATGAGGGAGAACGAAGCAATCAGCTTGGCTCGAACGGTCAATCTTGGCATTTTCATCCGACTTCATCACCTTTTCGCATAGTCTCGTTGTCTGATATACTTACCCGCTATATCAAGCTGGCTAAACCAATAATCGCACATCCTTTTACTTTTTATTATATTTTATTATTTTCAGAATTAACTTTCTTCAGAATTTAGGTAAAAAGTGCTTTACAACAAGAAAAAAATGCCATATTCTAAGGTTACGTTTTACGACACTACTACTCGAAGGAAGGAGGCTGCAACATGATGACTGTACTCGCTTTTGCACCTGCATTCACTGATCGTCTAATCGTTGCCAAAACTGCATATAACAGCGCCTCCTGGACCGACGAATTGTAGATGGATTCGTATCTTCAGCATTCTCATTCGTCAATTACCAGACCATGGGCGTTGTAGCTTGTGGTCTTTCGTTTGCTTTGTGACGCCAAGAGACCGCAGGCATTAGCCCGTGGTCTTTTTCTTGGCGACAACCATCCATTTTCTTCCATATTGAGAGGAGGTGATTTGACATGGTACTGAACTTCTTGCTGTTCACTGTCAAGATCGAGCGCAAACAAGTGAAACCCGAAGAGCGCATGGCCGCTTACGCCCGCGCCCGCTATCTGGAGGAACGCGCCGAGGCGCACGCTTTTGAAGCCGCACAATTTGTTAGCCGCATCTAATTTTTGGTTTTGCATTTTACATTGGGAGGGATTTTGTATGAAAAACAGACAAAGACGTCAGATGATGAGATTTACAGGAGTCAAAGCGATAGACGGCGGCTGACTGCACTACACACCAGGGATGGGAGGTGGACCTTCATGTACATTCCAATGATTTTCTTCACCATTATTATTGAGAAGCGGAAATTGACCCCTGAGCAGCGCGAAACACGGTATTTGCAGCAAAAAGCGATCGCTGAGTGGGAAGAGCGGAAGCATCAGATTGCGATGCAGTTTCCGGAATTTCTCTACCGATAAGACAAACAAGCACATTCAGGAAGATCATGCCCGTTACGGCGTGATCTTCTTTTTTTGCCGATTGGCGACACAGGCGTGACGGACAGACCGCGCAGCAGCCACAACTGCAACAACGAAAAAAGCTGCCGAGAGAACCCTCGACAGCTTTTTGCCAGTGAGCAGCTTATTTGCTTTTTTGCCCGAGCAGCTCGCGGATTTTGTGGTGGGCCATCGGGAACGTGTACGCATCCAGCTCGCTCCAGGCGGCAAAACGCGCATGGCCCGGCAACTCGCCCCCCTCGATCCAGTCACAGGACCAGACCTGCATGTTCCACTGCAAATGGGAAAAAACGTGCTGCACCGCGCCGAGCGGCTCCAGAACCTCGATGTCGATTCCGAATCGTTCGCTGATTCCACGCGCGAGCGCCTCTCTTTTGGCGGCATCCTTTTGCTGCTCCGTCTCCACCATGGGAAACTCCCACATGCCTGCCAACAGCCCTTGATCGGGGCGTTTGTTAATCAGCACCTTGCCGTCGCGTTCGATGATCGCCACTTGCAGATCGACAGGGCGTGGCGGTTTCGCTTTGCCCTTGATTGGCAACTCCTCCTGCACACCCTCCTGCCGCGCCATACAGTAATCAAACACCGGACAGGTCAGGCACTGCGGCGTGCGCGGCAGGCAGACCATCGCCCCCAGCTCCATCAGCGCCTGGTTAAAATCGCCTGCCCGGCCTTCCGGGATCACCTGGCGCACGAGATGCTCGATCTTGATGCGGGTAGCGGGCTTCGCGATGTCATCCGTCAAGTACAGCAGCCGGGAAAAAACGCGCATGACGTTCCCGTCGACAGCAGGCTCCGGCTTTTCGTAGGCAATGCTTAAAATCGCCCCCGCCGTGTACGGCCCTACGCCTTTCAAAGTGGCGATCTCCTCCGGCGTGTCCGGCACGACTCCTCCGTAGCGGGCCGTCACCTCGCGCGCTGCCGCCTGCAGATTGCGAGCGCGGGAATAGTAGCCAAGTCCTTCCCATGCTTTTAACACTTCGTCTTCTGGTGCATTTGCCAAATCGACAACCGTCGGAAATTTTTCCATGAAATTCGCATAATAAGGCTTAACGGTCTCTACTCTTGTCTGCTGCAGCATGATTTCCGACACCCACACCCGATACGGATCGCGGTTGATCCGCCACGGCAGATCCCGCTTTTGCGAGTCGTACCAGGCAAGTAAATCGTGCGAAAAGCCGAAGACGTGAAATTCCTCCGGGAGAGTGTACCGCAAGCCGGTTTCTTTTTTCCTTGCCATTTCTTCGTCGTCTGCTCCTTCTATTGTGGTAACGCGGCCGGACGAAACGCCCAAACGTGCAGCTTGTCCGCTCCGCCCGCTACACAGTCGCAAAACGCGCGGTCTGCCAAGCGGTGTGCCTTGATCTGTTCGTATTCGTGCACAGTCTCAACTTCAAAGGCTTCGACAAACAAGCCCGGCTGATCCAGTCCTTCCATACAGCGGTACTGGCGCGCGCCCAACGCCTCCATGCTCTCAGCCATGGATGCGAGCAGCCGCAGAGCCTGATCGCGTTTTTCCGATTGCAGCTTGTATTCGATAAACACGGTTAGCATGCGACATGTCCCTCCTTGATCTATTCATCATACCCTTTTTGCAAAAGCGGGAACAAGCTCACAATTTTTTTCAGCGGAGGAGGGAATTATGTCGCCTCACACGCTATAATAAACAATAACAACAGCCTGGAAGGAAAGGAGGAAGACAACGATTCCATGGATACTGCCACACACTTTGCCATGGGCTTCGGATTGGCCGGGCTCGCCTACCTCGATCCTGTCGTAGCTTCTTCTCCCTCGCTTGCGGCTGCCGTTATGATCGGCACGGTCATCGGTTCGCAAGCACCCGATCTGGATGGGTTGGTCCGCCTCCGCGGCACGGCTGCCTATATACGCAACCATCGGGGCGTTTCTCACTCTGTACCGGCCTTGTTTTTATGGACAGGAGCCATTTTTGGGCTCATTCAGGCATTGATGCCACAGACCTCCTGGCTGCATCTGCTGGGCTGGATCTTTCTGGCCGTCTGCCTGCACGTCTTCGTCGATTTGTTCAATTCCTATGGCACAAAGGGCTTGTATCCGTTTCGCGACAAATGGGTCGCCCTCAACGCCATTTTCATTTTTGACCCGTTCATTTTTGCCGCTCATCTCGTCGGCTTCATGCTCTGGGCAGCGGGCGCTCACCCTGGGCGAAGCTTTCTCTTGATTTACCTCGTGATCGCCGTGTACTACTACTGGCGCTGCCAGGTGCAAAAGCGGACGACAGAGCTTGTTCGCGCGCGCATCGGCAAGCCTGGCATGTACACGATCATCCCTACCCTTTCCTGGACGCACTGGACGTTTGTCGCCAAAACCGAGCAGCACTGGTACGTGGGCGAAGTGCACTCCGGCGACGTGGCGATTTTGGACACTTTCTCCATCAAGCCTGAAAACGAAGTGATCGCCGCTGCCAAAAAAAGCTTCAAGGTCCAGTCCTTCCTCGCCTTCACGCACCACGTTCACGTAGAAACGAAGGAACGCCCCTTCGGCTACGAGGTAAAATGGATTGACCTGCGCTACCGCTCCCGTTTTCAAGGAAAAAGCCACTACATGTTCGTCGCCGTTGTCCATCTCGACTACGAATTGAATATCCGGGACTCCTTCGTCGGCTGGATTCACCGCGGAGAGGAACAGCTCGCCAAAAAGCTCGACTCCAAGCGCCAGCTCGGGTAGCCCGCAAGACAAGACCGCCAACCGCTCTTTTGGGAAAAGGGCGGTTTTTTTGCATCTGACCTGCTCAACTTGATGAAAATTGCACCTTTTTCCCAAGTCAAAAACCGACTACGATCAGGCTACACCCAAAAAACGTTGAGCTGTCAGACGGGAGGACTTTACATGATACCGATTCGCTATTCCAAACGCACGATTACGGACCAGGAACAGATCGCACAGTTTTTGCAGCAGGCCAAGGTCGGCCATCTCGGGCTGTCCAATGAGCGCGAGCCGTATGTGTTGCCGCTCAATTTCGCCTGGTGGAACGGCTGTATTTACTTTCACGGCGCGGACTCCGGTCGCAAGGTCGAGATGATAAACGCCAACAGCCGGGTATGCTTCAGCGTCTGCGAAGAGTACGGCACGATTGCCTCGCCTGTGCCTGCCCATGTGGATACGGCGTACATGAGCGTCTTTTTGGCGGGGACGATTGAACGCGTGCAGGAGCCATCCGAAATGCGCGAGGCGATGCAGGCGCTGCTGGACAAATACGTGCCGGGCTACTTTTCCGAGCCGCTGCCTTTGCAACATGTGCTCAAATACCGCTCGTCCGTGGGCAGCGCGACCGCCATCTTCCGCATCACGCCGGAGACGCTTACAGCCAAGGGCAATCCGCTGGCCGAAGAAAAGCAATTTTATCCGGGGCGAAAAGTGGAGATGGACGTGTAGCACGGCTGAAAGCATAAGCAAAGCAAAACGACACGCCCCTTTTCGTGGGAACGTGTCGTTTTCGCTTCGGTGGTCACCTGACAAGCCAGACGCCTGCTTTAGCGGTTGTACGGAGCAGACATGCCTGTAGTAATCGCGAGCCGGTTCCAGCTATTGATCGTGTTGATCGCCATAATCAGCGCGACGTACTGGCTCTCGTCAAAATGCTTTCGCACTTGCTCGTAGATGGCATCGGAAACGCCATTTTGCGCGATCTGCGTCACCGCCTCGGTCAAGGCCAGAACCGCACGTTCCGCATCGGTATAGACAGCGGCTTCGCGCCAGGCGTTCAGCAGGTAAATGCGCTGCTCCGTCTCGCCGAGCTTGCGCGCATCCTGCGTATGCATATCCAGACAAAAGGCGCAGCCGTTGATTTGCGAAGCGCGAATTTTAATCAGCTCGACCAGCTTCTTGTCGAGCCCGCTCTCGTTCACGAATTTTTCAAGCTGCAGCATGGCTTGGTACGCCTGGGGGTTGGCTTGGTGGTAGTTGAATCTCGCTTGCATGTTCATCTTCCCTCTCCACTCGAATTTGACCTTTCAGTCTCAAAGACGAGCGACCTCCCCCGTTTGTGACCGATTGCCGCCATTTATTTTTTGCAGATGCGCCAATTTGTCCGGATTGACGATCAGGTACATCCGTTCGATCCGGTCTTCCTGCTGGTTCAGACTGATCTGTACGATTATTTTCAGCTCGCCTTGCGAAAAGACCGCGATGCCATCCTGCCCATTGATGGAGCGAATTTCCATCGCGGAATGATTCGCCCATCTCGGCCAGATGCCCAGCCAGAACGACGCCACCCGTCTGCCGGAAAAATCGGGCGCAGTGTGCACCAATAGCTTTTCACGTGCCGGATCTCGTTGAGGTCTGCCCCGGCCAGCGCCGCAAACGTTTCCTGCACGATGTCCTCTGCCTCTGCCGCAGAGCCCGTCATCCGGTAGGCGAGCGAAAACAGCAAGCCCTTGTACTCCATGTAAACTTGCTCGATGCTCGCACTCATTTATTTGGCATGACCAAATTGCCAGATCGTATGGCTCAGGCTGCCGTAGCGAAAGCTCATGTGCAGCCGCTGCGCCGCCCGCTCGTCGTCTGCTGCTCCCATCGCGTAAACGAGCGGCACAAAATGCTCGCTGCCGTAGACCGGGACCGCTTTTTCCGCATGCGGCGCAAGCTCGCGATAGCGCGCCAACTCATCGACCTTCCAGCCGGTCAGCGTCTGCTGCAGCCACTCTTCGAACTGCAAGGCCCAGTCGAAGGCGCCTTCCGACGTTTCGAGCATATTCAGGTAGGAAAAGTTGTGAATCGTGCCGCCAGAACCGACAATCAGCACGTCTTTTTGCCGCAGAGGGCTGAGCGCTTTGCCGATCGCGTACTGCTGCACAACCGTCAGATTCGGGTTGACGGACAGAGCCACGACAGGCACATCCGCTTGCGGGAATATATGGCGCAGCACGACCCAGTGGCCGTGGTCAAGCCCTCTTGTCGTGTTCAAGCCGACAGGCACGCCTGCGTCGCGCAGCAGTTGCACTGTCTCTTGCGCGATAGCTTCGTCGCCTTTTGCCGGGTACTGAATCTCGTACAGCTCTTGCGGAAAGCCGCCAAAGTCGTGAATCGTCGGAAACGTCTCCATCGTCCCCACCATCTGGTCAAAAGCTTCCCAGTGAGCGGAAAACATCACGATCGCGCGCGGGCGGCGCGGCAGTTGGCTGGACAGTTGTTGCAACGCTTGTGTATAGGAATTGTTTTCAATCGCAAGCAGTGGAGCGCCATGTGCAACGAACAAAGATGGCATCATGAGAAACACTCTCCTCTATATTTTTAAAACCAGGTTACTTTTCGTAAGTATTATAACCGATCTTTGTTCGCCTGACTATCCTCTGGAAAAAATAAAGCACGGCCCGCCCGAGGCGCTGCGCTGATGCACTAACCCCTACGGCAGCATTGCGCTTTTTTGACACGATAAAAAAGGCTTGTCGCCCATACAGATGCGACAAGCCCTTTATGATTGCTCAAAAACCAAGATTACTTCGCAGCAGCAAAGCGTTTGCTTACTTCATCCCAGTTTACTACGTTCCAGAACGCGCTGATGTAGTCAGGGCGTTTGTTTTGGTAGCGCAGGTAGTAAGCATGCTCCCAAACGTCCAGGCCGAGGATAGGTGTTTTGCCTTCCATGATCGGGCTGTCTTGGTTAGGAGTGGAGGTGATTGCCACTTTGCCGCCTTCAGCAGTCAGCCAAGCCCAGCCGGAACCGAAGCGAGTAGTTGCTGCTTTTGCAAATTCAGCCTTGAAGTTGTCGAAGCTGCCAAAAGCCGCGTTGATCGCGTCAGCCAGTTCGCCAGTTGGGGCGCCGCCGCCGTTCGGGCTGAGGATTTCCCAGAACAGAGTGTGGTTAGCATGTCCACCACCGTTGTTGCGAACAGCAGTGCGGATCGACTCAGGCAGAGCGTCCAGGTTGCTAATCAGCTCTTCCACGCTTTTTTGTTGCAGGTCAGGATGAGCTTCCAGAGCTGCGTTCAGGTTGTTCACATAAGTAGCATGGTGGCGTCCGTGGTGGATTTCCATGGTTTGTGCGTCGATATGAGGTTCCAGTGCGTCATGTGCGTAAGGCAATGCAGGAAGTTGATGTGCCATTGTAACATTCCTCCTCAAAATATGTATGGGTCAAGCTACGACCTTATTATACTGCAAGACAACTACTTTTACAACAAATCGGTATGCAAAGTATATTAATCTAGCAATTCTTTTTAAACATTTCCAACTTGCAATCAAAAAGGAGAGTGCTAGACTTGGTTTATTACATACTTAGAGAATCAGGTGATTTCAATGGAAATGGACTTACTCACGGTATTGTTTCTCGCATTCTTCGGATTTGTCGCCGCTTTCATCGACAGCACGGTCGGCGGCGGCGGTCTTATCTCCCTGCCTGCGCTGCTCGGTCTCGGCCTGCCTCCCTATCTGGCGCTCGGCACCAACAAGCTCGCAGGCACGATCTCTTCTGCGACCAGCTCCTTCACTTTTATCCGCTCGGGCAAATACGACAAGAAACTGATGTTCATTCTTTTCCCGGTTTCGCTCGTAGGCGCTTATTTCGGAGCAAAGACGGTGCTGTTCGTTCCCCAGGAGCTGTTGAAGGTGCTCGTCATCGTGATGATGGCGCTGATTTTTGTCTATACCTTGTTCAACAAACGGTTCGGGCAAGACTCCAACTACAAAGGGATGACCAAGTTTACCCTTGGCATCGGCATTCCTTTTACCTTTTTGATCGGATTTTACGACGGCTTCTTCGGACCGGGCACCGGTTCTTTTTTCGTTTTTTTGATGGTGCTGCTGTTCGGCTATGACTTCGTGATCGCGGCAGGAAACGGGCGGATTTTGAATCTGGCCAGCAACCTCTCTGCGCTGTTCGTCTTCTGTCTGGAGGGCAAGGTCATTTTCCTGACCGGGCTTGTCATGGGGATCGCCATGCTGCTCGGCGCGAGCATCGGCGCCAAGGTCGCTATCAAAACCGGGGTTCGCTACGTCCGGCCGCTGTTTTTGATCGTCTCGATCACCTTGATTACGAAAATGATCTACGAGCTGATTTTTACCCAATAAGCAAAACCGCTATCGAGGCATGTTCAAGAATGAGCGTCCGCGGGCAGTTTCCTCCCGCAAGTTTAGCCGGATTGCCGTATGGCGATCCGGCTTTGTCATGCCCAAAATAAAAAGCCTGGCCAAAGCCAAGCTCCCCTACTCTTCTTTCCCTTTTCGTTGCTTCATGCGCAATATGATGCCGTCGATGAGAAGACCAATGCCCGCTCCGTAAAAAGGTGCTGCGAATCGGGTCCCTTCCCCCATCGGCAGATCTTTTAAATACACGACCAATACACCTGCAATAAAACCGATCATCGTGTAACGCAGACGGGTCGGTCCCATAACGACACCCCCTCCGCACTACTTCCCGAATTTATTTGGCATTTTCATATTTTTCATGGTACGGCTCATTTGTTTGAGCTGCTTTTGATTGAGGTTCATCCCCATAGAACGGGCCATGGCTTGCAGTTGTTTTTCGTCCATCTGCATGTTGGACATTTGTTTTTTCAAGTAATAAGTGCCTCCGGCAAAACCGCCCACGAGGCCGAGTAACAGTGTAACGATCGGGATTACCCAGTTGTACCAAGCCATCAATACATTACCATCCTCTTTGCGTAGTTACGAACTCTTTTATTGTACCATAGATGGGCATTCTGTACATTGCAACCCGCGAAATTGGTGAGACTGCCCCAAGCCATCTCGGCCATTCCAAGCATATCCTAATGGCAAGAGGTGATGCACAAATGGCTCCTATCCTGATTGTGGACGCCGGGCACGGTGGAGTCGATCCTGGCGGCGGCAACAACGCCCAGTTTCTCGAAAAAGATATGACTCTGCAAATTTCTTTGTATCAGTTCAATCGCTTCAAGGAACTGAACATTCCGGTCGCGATGACGCGAACAAACGATACTACGCTTTCCAGCGATGCACGGACGACTCTTGTGCGAAACAGCGGCGCGCGCTACTGCATATCCAACCATATCAACGCAGGTGGCGGCCGAGGCTCCGAGGTCATCTACTCGATCTATGGCTCCGCCGCCTTTCCCCGCATAATCCAGGAGGAGCTGGAAGCGGAGGGAATGCCCAATCGCCGGATTTTCACCCGGACGCTCCCGAACAATTCCAACCGGGACTACTACTACATGCACAGGGAAACCGGCAGCGTCGAAACCGTGATTATTGAGTACGGCTTCGCCGACAACCCGCTGGACGCCGACAAGCTCGCCAGGGATTGGAAACGGCTCGCCGAAGCGGTCGTCCGCGCTTTTTGCGAATACGCCAAGCTGCCTTACCGTCCTCCGGCCACACCAACCCCCGCTCCGACTCCAGCCCCTACTCCCGCTCCCACGCCGTCGCCAACGACTACTCCCAGCCCAGGAAACGGAGGTGGAGGAACGTTGCCAGATTGGAAACAGGAAGCAATCGACTGGATGTTTGACCAGGGTCTTTTGACCAACGAAGATTGGCGCAGCCAGGCTGACAAGCCTTTGCCGCTCTGGGCGGAGGCGATCATCTTGAAGCGCCTGTATGAGCTATTGAAAAAATAAGAAATGGAGGCAGTGTCCCGTGGGCTTCGATCTCGGCTTAATCATCGCCTTTGCCCTGGCAGGCACCGCTACCTTGTCTGATGTGCTTCGCATCCCCAAAAAGCTGCGCAGTTGGGTAGCCGTTGTCTTGATTGTCGGGCTGTACATGGTCAACCAATGGCTGTACTCGCCGGGCTTTGACTGGAAAACAGCGCTGATGGAAGGCGTAACAGCGGGCTTGGCCAGTGTCGGTATTCACTCGTCCGCGAAGAATACGATCGAGCAAGTCAGCAACAGAAAAAACCAGAAAAACGATTCTCAATCCGCCGTATAGCGCGTCAGCGGCGTATCTGCCAGACCTGAATAATTTTTCTTGGCCGGCACACTCAACACCTCGTCCTCCGGAAAGCGATAGGCGGTCAGCATTCCGCCAAACACGCACCCTTGGTCGATGTTGATTGTGCCGTTTTTTCGTTTCGGCTCCGGGTGGGGATCGTGTCCCCAGACGATAATCGGGCTTGTCACTTTTCGTTCCTTTGCCCACTCCCGGCGAATCGGACGGCCATCAGGCCCGGTCCCGGCTACGTCCCCGTAACGGCAAAACGTATAGACAGCCGGCGATTCCATGCCGATGTAGTCATCCTTAATGCCTGCGTGCACGGCAACGGCTTCCAGCTTGTCATGGCGGCGAATCATCATGTGCGATGGCGAGGAGAACAAGAGGCGCCGACTCTGCTCCCGCAAAAGAGACGCTTTTTTCGGCCCGAACTCTTGCTGGTAGAGCCGCAGCTCCTCCTCCACCTTTTCATCGCCATGTGCCAGTGTAACAGGTCTTCCGTCCAGCCAGCGGGCGATTTTCCAGCCGTGATTGCTGTCGACCATCTCCGCCAGCCCGGCTGTGACGTGGAGGTGGAAAAATTGCAGCATCTTGATGGAGTACGGCCCGCGACTTGTAATGTCTCCGAGGGAAAGGAGCTTTCGGCCCTGGGGGTGACGATAGGTGCCGTCCTGGCTCCGTTCGTACCCCAGACGCTGGATCAATTCCATAAACTCGTCGTAACAGCCGTGAACATCTCCGATAATGTCCACGCCATTGTCCGCCGAAAGCACCTTGGAGCGTGTCTGAGGTTTGTGCCTCATAGCCCGTCCCCTCCTTTCCCAATCTGTTACTTACTATCTTTACCACATCCGCAAAAAAAACTCAAAAAAGCCCCTCATAACGAGAAGCATTTTCGCTTTTTTCACGCTGTTAGCCAAGATTATGCGTGTGCACGTAAATGGCCGCCTGTGTGCGGTCCTCGACATTCAGCTTGGCGAGGATATTGCTGACGTGCGTCTTTACCGTTTTGATCCCGATAATCAGCTCGTCGGCAATTTCCTGGTTGGACTTGCCCTGGCCGATCAGCTTTAAAACTTCAAGCTCGCGCGGGGTCAACTGCTCGTGCGGGTGCGATTCCTGTCCGTGCCGGAAACGGGCCATGATTTTTCCTGCCACTCGCGACTCCAGTACAGGCTCTCCTGCTGCAGCCGAGCGGATCGCCTTGGCGATTTCGGCCGCACGCGAAGTCTTGAGCAAGTAACTGAAGGCCCCCGCTTCGATGACCGGATATACTTTTTCGTCGTCGATAAAGCTGGTGAGGACGATGACTTTGCTCGCTGGACAAGCTTCACGAATGCGCCGGGTCGCTTCCACACCGCCAATGCCCTCCATGACCAGATCCATGAGCACGACATCCGGTCGCAGCTCTACCGCCATCCGCACTCCTTCTTCTCCGCTGCCCGCTTCTGCCACCACCTCGATATCATCCTCGGTTGACAAGTAAGCAGCCAGCCCCATCCGCACCATCTCATGATCGTCTACCAGTAATACGCGAATCACAGAAATTTCACCCTTCCCGTTCCGGCTGTGACATCAAGGGAATCCGCACCTCGATTTGCGTCCCCTTGCCGATCGCTGAATAAATCTCCATCGAGCCGCCTACCTCGGCCACCCGCTCCTGCATGCTGCGCAGGCCGTACGACGTCATTTTTTCTCCATCCGGATCAAAGCCGACGCCGTCATCGGTTACCCTGAGCCGCACCTGCTCCTGCAAGGTAAACAACTTGACCGCAATCTGGCTGGCTTTGGCGTGCCGCAGCGTATTGGACAACGACTCCTGCAAAATCCGGAACAGATGATCCTCAATGCCGCTCGGCAAGCCTTCGACGTCTTCAATCTCCCACGTCAGCTCCATCGTATTTTTACGTTCCAGTTCATCCAAAAGTTCCAAGATCGCTTCTTTCAGCGACTTGTTTTGCAGCGTGGCGGGGCGAAGATGCAAGAGCAATGCCCGCATCTCCGCCTGGGCGGCCGCTGCCATTTCTTCCACCAGCTCAATCTGCTGGGCGGCGCGCTGCGGATTTTTCTCCACCAGCCGCCGCATCGCTGCCGTCGTCATGGCGATCGCAAACAACTGCTGACTGACCGCATCGTGCAGTTCGCGTGCCAAGCGCTGCCGCTCCTCGGTGACGGCTGCCTGCTTGACCTGCTCTGCCAGGGCCGCATTGTGATTGGACAGACGCTGCAAGGACGCGACCTGCTCCTCCCACTGCGAGGCCAGCCGATTCAACTGCCAGCCCAGCTCGCCGACTTCATCGACGCCCAAATCCGGCACGCGGTAGGAGAGCATCCCCCGCCCGAGCTTCATGGCGGCTTCCCACAACACGCTGAGCCTTTTCTTGAGCAGGTTCCCGACGATGTAGGAGATAATCAGCGCCACCAGCACACCGACCGGAAGCGACACGACAAACGCCGCCAGTTGCACCAGCCCGTCAGGCTGCGCGGGCAAGGTCACTCCCAAGTAATCTTCCATCCACAAAACGACCTTCGGATCGCCAATCAGGCTGTTGTACCAGCGATGAACCTCCGGCATATCTTTCCACACAAAATAGAGCCAAAAGAAACAAATAAACGAAACGACCACTGCACTTCCGGCAAGCAGGACGCCGTAGCGCACATATTGCCACTGAATACTCGCTAATCGCTGTCGACGCATCCGCCAGTACCTCCTAGATGTACTTGACTTTTATATCGCCGACGAGCAGCGAGATATGCACATTCACTTTTTGAGCCGCCTCTTCGTATTGATCGGAGCGAATCATGACGCTGCGGTTGATTCCGCCCTGACGGTGGCTCAGCACTTCCAGATCGCCCAGACTCAGCTCTGCGTTGACAGAAACCGGGAGATCGACGGGAACGTATATCGTGACATCCCCCACCCAGCCTTCCACAACCAGCACCGCTTCATCCTGCATCAGCACCGCGCGGGACAGGTCTATGACCACATCCCCGATCCCGTGCCACACATGCAGGGCGCTCAGTTCAAAACGTCCCGAGGTCAGATGGTAATCCCCGATCAGGGAGCTGCGAGAATCTTTGGGCAAAATCCGTTCACGGTAGGCAGATTCTCCCTCCTGCTCAGGCAGCTTGCCGCGTGAAGGCTTCCATTTGTTCAAGCTGTCCAGCCATTGGGCAGCTTCCTGGCGAATCCCGCTCGGCTGAGCCGTTTGACTCCCGCCGCCCATGGCGGAAGCTGGCGTCTCATCCGGAGCTGAAAACGGCGGAAGGGGCGGACGATTTCCTCTTTCTTTGGTCTTGCCGCGAATCAATCGAAAGCCAAAATAAATAAACAGGACAGGCACAGCGAGTTGGAACAAATCGTCCACGCCGATGCCAAACCACATATCCAGCGCGATAATGAATCCTAAACAAAACAGAATGCCGCCGCCAATCCGCTTGTTCTGTCCCCACAGGCGAACGCCGAAGTAGACGAGCACCATGGGCCACAGGTCAAACAGACCGAACGAAATAATATGCAAACTGTCTAATAAAAGGCCGATTCCTGTCAAAATAATCAGGACGCCGGCCAACATTGTGTGCAAGCGGGACAGTTTCACAAAAGTCTCCTCTCTTACGCCCCATGCCGATCTTTTTCACTTTGTCCGTTACGACATGTATAAATGAATGCAGGTGGGATATTCAGCAAGGTGAAGTCTGTCTCTACCAAGGAAAAACGCGCCTGCAGCTCAGCCTGGAGTTGTAGCGAATATTGGAATGTAATGAACAGACCGCCTGGTTTCAATACCTTTTGCACTTCGTCCAGGATCGCTGTTCGCAACTCTTGCGGAAAATTGGCAAACGGCAGGCCGGAAATAATGACATCTGCCTTGCCAAGCTCCAGCTCCTCCAAATATTGTCCGAGTCTCGTCGCTTCTTCCCTGACAGGAAGATCAGGAAAGCGTGATTGAAGGATGGATCGAAACTGGCTGTCACGCTCCACAAGCACATAGTCGGTATCAGGATTGATTTTTTGATAAATGGTTTGGGTAAAAGCGCCCGTGCCAGGTCCCAGCTCAAGAATGACATCTGTTGAAGCCCAATTGACGTGGCTCAACATTCGCTCACATAAATACCGAGAGCTGGGGATCACGCTGCCTACACGTCCAGGCTCAGCGATGAACCTTCGCAAAAAGACCATGAAGTCTGCCAAGAATCGTACCTCCTAGGGGAAAAGCAGCCTGCTATACAGGCTGCCTGATTGACACACTCTATTCTACAACCAATCCCCCAGTTCCTGTCCAATCAAGATTGTTCCGGCTGGGCGGACGCTGGTTTTTTCTCCTTCAACGACGCCTTGATGCTGGCAAGCTCCGCATCCAGATCGTCTTTTTCCAGGTCAGACAACGCGCTCTCCCAGGCGAGGTTCGTTTGGCGCCATTGGCCGCTCATTTGTGCCTCCGCCTCCATACGCATCACTTTTTCTTCCATACGAGCGAACCCGCGGCCTGCGGACTGATTGCCAATCCCTGCTACCGCATGATTCACCTGCTTTTGCGTGCGGGCTACTTGTGCCCGTGCCATCAGCGTGAATTTTTTTGCGCGCATTTTATAGAACTCTTCCTTCAGTTCGGCCAGCTTTTCACGCATTTGCGTAGCGGCCTCGGAAGCTGCCAGATAGAGTGTTTCGTACTCGGCTGCACGAGCTTCATACTGCTTTTTGTCCGCAAGAGCGCGGCGGGCAAGCTCGTCTTCCCCTTCTGTCAACGCGAGCTTTACTTGACGGTCGCGCTTTTCGATCAAAGCGTTCGCTTCGTCCAGTTGCTGGCGGAATTTCTTTTCCAATGCTACCTGGCGGGCGACAGCCACTTCGACCTGTCCGATTTCCACTTCCATATCCCGCATGTATTGATTCAGCATAACTACCGGATCTTCCATCGAATCCAGGGCGTCATTTACCGAAGCTACTGTCAGGTCACGCAAACGTTTGAAAATACTCATTTTCAATTCCTCCTCATCATATCACATCGTGTCATTTCATCCAAAAGCTCTCGCGACATGGCTGCTTATGGCTGGCGGCGGGTCATTTCTCTTTCCCACGCGTCCAGCGTGTCTTCTTTTAATACTTTTTGTGCCCACTGACGTTCCCAGGCTGGCGGCGCTTCTTTGGGGACATGGCCGGGGCGCAGTAAGCGATACCCCAGATAAATCACACCAATGGCCAGTAAGCCGTGAAACAGCAGATGGAGCTTGCCGATCAGCATCAGGAACCCGAACAGGAAGATCACGATTCCCCAAAAACGCGAACCGGATTGTCCCATGATTTTTCGAGCGCCGTACAGCATGATGATCGCCGGAATCAAAAGCCCGATCAGATCACCAAAGTCGATTCCTACTTGATCCAGGAGAACCAACCCGCCGATCAGCAAGAGAACTAGCCCGAGCAAAACCTTTCCAGACCGTTCACTCATTGCTCGCTTACCTCCTATCATCTTTTGCGTGTGTGGTGCTTGTTGAACCTTATGGCCTTATTGTAGCCCCCCGCATAGGCTCCCCATAACGGGCGTGCGGTTGGTTTTTCCCTCCGTCCTTGGACGGAGAGCATTTCCTGCCATAATCGGACGAGCCTGCTCCTGCCCTTTTCTCGACCCGGCACTTGCATTGTCGAAGCAAATCGTTACAGCATCAGACAAAATTTTGTGACAAAAAGGTGAACAAGCGGTTACAAAAGAGGGAAAACGGGAAAAGCGTAGAATCTTCGTAAAGTGCGTGTAAAAAAACATCGAAAATAGCCGAATTCCGCATGTCGGAAACGGGGGAACCAGTTTTTTGGGGTGAATGATTGCATGTTGGCAATCTAGGGCGTCCTTTCGACCGAACCCTTCAGCTAACTTCGTAGGCTCACGAAAGGAGCAGTTTCTTTTGCGCAAGGTGGTACTGTCTTTACTTATGGCCGGAATGCTGGCTATGGGAGCCGGCGCTGCACACGCGGCCGAGGGTGCAACACTCGAAGACGTGGTCAGCGAACTGTATGGCGTCCCTTACAAATCATCCGGTACGTCCAAAAAGGGCTTTGACTGCTCCGGTTTCACACGCTACGTATTTGATGCGTTAGGTGTAGACCTGCCTCACAATTCTGCCGCCCAATACGAACTGGGGACAGAGGTTGCCAAGAAAGACTTGCAGCCTGGAGATCTTGTGTTCTTCAATACAAACGGACGAAGCATCTCACACGTAGGCATCTACATCGGGAACGGCACATTCGTGCATTCGGAATCTGGCCGCGGCGTCGTCAACACCAAGTTGAACGACCCGTACTACTGGAGCAAGCGTTATGTTGGCGCCAAGCGCATCAGCACACCTGTTCTGGAAGCGGCAGCTCCGAAAAAGGAAAACGCGGTGCAAGCTGCATCGTTGTCGGAAAATCAAGCACAAAAGAAGTAGTTCGGCAAAAAATAAGAGCCAGGGACATTGCGTCTCTGGCTTTTTCTGACGAAATTTAGGACCAGGTCTAAAGAGGTGCCCCTACCTATAAGTAAAGATGCATGAATGGACGGATACTTGCCCTTATCATGTGAAAGCATGTTATGATAGACAGGATTAGTTCTTTGTGCCATAGCACCTCATCCACCTATTAATAGAAGTAACTGGGGGTAATTCCGGTGAAAGATCACATTTTGATCGTTGATGACAACCAGGAGATTATTGAACTGCTTGAAGATATTTTGGAAAACGAAGGCTTCCAGGTTTCCTCGGCGGAAAATGGCGAGGATGCGCTTGCTCTTCTGAGCCAGGGCGAGCGGCCCAACCTCATTTTGCTCGATATCATGATGCCGAATATGAGCGGCTACGAGCTGTGCTCGCAAATTCGCCGCGAATGGGATTTGCCGATCCTGTTTCTCAGCGCGAAAAGCAAGGCGGTCGACAAAGTCGTCGGCTTCGAAATCGGCGCCGATGACTACATTACGAAGCCGTTTGACACCGAAGAGCTGCTGGCTCGCATCCGCGCTCATCTGCGACGCTACGAGCGCATTCGCAAGCATACCGAGGAGCAGCCGGAAAAAGAGACGCCCAGCTCCCCGATCACCGTCCTGAAGTTCAAGGACTTGGAGATCCACAAGGAAACGTACTCTGTCTACGTCAACGGCCAGAAGATTGAGCTGTCCACAAAAGAGTTTCAACTACTGACGTTCCTCGCCGAAAATGCCGGGATCGTGTTCACGCGGGAACAAATTTACGACCGCGTCTGGGGGTACGGCTACGGCTCCCTCAACACCGTGACGGTCCACATCAAAAACTTGCGCGAGAAGCTGGAAACAGAACGGCAATTCATCAAAACACAATGGGGGACAGGCTACGTATTCATCGGGGAGAAACTGTAGATGAGTCTTCGCAACAAGCTTTTTCTCTCCTTTATCGCCTTGATTACCCTCAACATCCTGCTGTTCAAATTCGTCTTCCAGGACATCATCATCGACCAGTTGAAAAACGACCGTCACAACCAGTACCAGGCGGAAAAGGATGCGGCAGAAAAGGTCCGGCTCAACCAACTACTGCGCTCCAGCAACTTCAAGGACCCGATCGAGCGCCAGGAACTGGAGAAGCAGTTGCCGGAAGACGTCATGTACCGGATGGTCGTGAAGGACGCGAGCGGCAACACGATTTACCACAGGCCGTCACAAGCCTACTCCTTGAAGCTGTCCCTCCCTTCCACCACGAAAAGCGACCTGAAAGTCGTGGCAGAGTACCATTTTCAGCAGGAGCCTCCCCGTGCGGGAGAGATCGTCGTCTACTTCTACACGGACGATTACGACATGATGGCTACAACCGGAGTCTCCATGATGCTCTGGTTTATTTACGGAAGCCTCGTCCTCGTCGGCCTGCTGCTGCTCGCCCTGTTCCTCCGCTGGATTTTGCGCCCGGTCAATGAGCTGGCCCGCGTCACGCAGGAAATTCGCGAGGGCAAACGGCTTGTGACGTTTACGTACCGCTCGCACGACGAGTTCGGACAGCTTTTTCGCTACTTTGGCGACATGGTCGACGAGCTGCGCTTTTCCGAAGAGAGACAGTCGGAAATGATCGCCTCCATCGCCCATGATTTTCGCACGCCGCTGACCACGATCAAAGGCTACGCCTCCTACATCGGCTCCGGGCGGGTCACGGACCTGACGCGGATTCAGAAGCAAATGGGCAAAATCGAAGTGAAGACGAGCGATCTGGAAAAGCTGCTGGACGAGTTGCAGGACTTCACGGTGCAAAGTACGGAGGTGCGGCTCAACATTAGCCGCATTCACGTGAAAGGATTTTTGAAAGGAATTATCGAGGACTATTTGGCGCGGGTAAAAGAAGCCGGCCTGACGTTTCAATGGAAGTTGCGCGTATCCAATGAGCTGCACATCGAAGCCGATGAAACAAAGCTGCGTCGCGTCATGGAAAACTTGCTGAACAACGCGATTCACTAAAACAAGCCAAATGGCTCGATTTTGGTTACATGCGACCAGCGGGAAGGCCACGTGCTGTTTTCCGTCATAGACAAAGGGGAAGGAATCGCAGCCGAGGATTTGCCCAAAATCTTCAACAAGTTTTACCGCGCAGAGAAGTCCCGCAACCGCAACAACGGCGGCACAGGGCTTGGGCTGACCATCTGCCAGAGCATCGTGCGCCGCCACGGCGGAGAACTCACGGTAAACAGCGAACAGGGAATAGGAAGCAGCTTCTCCTTCACCATTCCCTTTTATCACAGTTAGTTTATATAGATTTATTAGCAGTTAATTTATTTTTTATATTTCTCTGCTAAAGTATTTCTTGTAAGCATGTTGCTTTCAGTGATAAATAACCCCCAGTTCGGTATCTGACACATCACGGCGAAACCGTAGTGCAAAGATGCCTCTTTTTTTTGCCTTACTCCCGCTTTTCCAGGCGCATCGGCAGGCCGTTTTTCGGACGCAGCGTAACGAGCGGCTCCGGCTCCACTACTTGACCAGGCTCTGCCAGCCGCAGGCGGTAGCGCTGCGCGATCGTCGCCAAAAGCAGGGCAGCTTCCATCAGAGCGAAGTTGTTCCCGATACAAACCCTCGGCCCTCCCCCGAACGGAAAATAGGCATACGTCGGGTTGCGTTTCAGCAGATCGCCCGCGAATCGCTCCGGAATAAACTCATCCGGCTTCTCGTAGTAGCGCTCCAGACGATGCATGACAAACTGGCTCATCATCAGCGTATCGCCAGGCTGATACGTTTGATCGCCAATCTGTACCTCTTCGACCACTTCCCGATTAATCGTCCAGGCAGCCGGATACAGGCGCAGCGTTTCCGAAACGATGAGGCTCGTGTAGGTAAGCTTAGGCAAATCGTCGACCGTAGGCAGCCTGCCGTCCAATACAGTCGCCAGTTCCTCGTGCAGCTTGGCCTCGACATGCGGATGAGTCGCCAGCAAATAAAAGATCCACGACATCGTATTGGCTGTCGTCTCGTGACCGGCAACGAAAATCGTCATGACCTCGTCTCTCACCTGCTCGTCTGTCATCCCCTGGCCGTCGTCCTCATCCCGCGCCGCAAGAAGCATCCCCAACAGATCGTCCTGTCTGTCGTCTTGGCTGTTTCGCCGTTCTTCGATCAAGGAATAAATCGTTTGATCCAGCGTTTCATTCGACTCCAGAAACTGTCGATTGCTTTTTGTCGGAACCGACAACGGAATGTCGATAAAGGAGGAAGCTTTGTTCGCCACATATTTCAGTCCGACGTCGATCGCATGTCCGATTTTGTCGGCGCCCTCCTTGATGCTTTTGCCAAACATCGTTTCCGTAATGATCGCCAGCGTCACCCGCATCATATCGTCGTGGATGTCGCGGACTTCCCCTGCTTTCCAGTCCTCCAACAGCTCGACAGCCTGGCGCACCATCGCCTGGCCGTAGCCGGCAATCCGCTCCCGGTGAAAAGCCGGCTGCATCAGTCTGCGCTGGCGCATGTGCTTCTTGCCTTCGCTGGTGAGAATCCCGTCGCCGACGACGGCTCTGGCGACCTGCAAGCCTTTTCCTTTTTTGAAATGGTCTTGCTTGGTCACGAGCACTTCTTTGATCTGGTCGGGATTGGTCAGCAAATAGACATGCCTTTTCGGCCCAAAACGAAAGTGAACGACATCGCCATGCTCGGCAACAGCGTCGCGGATAAACTGCAGCGGGTCTTTGCGAAAAGCAAGCAAATTGCCGGAAATCGGCAAGCCGCGTGGTCCTGAGATTGTCACACCCATGGAAATCCCCCTCATGTGCTTCGATTGGATTACCGATAGTATCCGGCAAGAAAAGGAGTTTATGCGAAAAAAAAGCCACCTGAAAATTTCAGGTGGCGAAAAAGGCGTACCGTTGTTAGCGTGCGACAGGCTGCTCTGCGCGCAGCAGGCGAGAAGCGATCAAACGCTCCCGCACTTTGATGCCGATCAGCGCGGCGAGCACCGCTTTGATAACGCCTACGACCAAAAACGGCGTAGCGCCGAAGGCAATGGCTTTGTCCCACGGGATATCCAGCACGTATTTGAGCTGAACGCAACCGAAGGCGAGCGTCACGAACATGCCGATCACGTTGGCGACGACCGCATGCTTCAAGGTGAATCCGAATTTTTCCAAATAAAGGCCCGTCACAAAGGCAGTGGCGATGAAGCCGAAAATGTACCCGCCTGTTTTGCCTGCCAATACTTGCAGCCCGCCGCTCGCTTCAGAAAAGACAGGCAAGCCGACCGCTCCAAGCAGCACGTAAATCAAAAGAGCGAGTGTACCGTAGCGGCTGCCCAGGATCGTCGCGGTCAAGCCTACCGCAAGCGTCTGTCCGGTGATCGGAATGAGCGGCAGCGGAATCGTCAACTGGGACAGCACAGCCGTGACAGCGGCAAAAATGGCGGACAACAAAAGCCATCTCAAACGTTCGTTTCTCATGCGTAATAGCCTCCAATGTTAACTAAAAATATAATAAGGTTAACAAAATGATAATACGCATGCTTGAAAATGTAAATCCCTATGTTTGATCGACGTAGTTTTGCAGACCGACCAGCGATTGAATCGTGTGCTCGATCAGCAGCCGCAGGTCGTCGATGTTGCCCTCGTCGATCTTGCGGTGAAAGTCCAGCGTCACGCGGTTTTCCCAACTTGGCGGCGGCCATTCGATCCGGTGCTCCGGCAGCTTCGCCGACAGCGTCTGGGTAATGTACGGGCGCTCTCCCCAAATGTCGTTGAGGATCGCCGTAATCTCTTTTGCGCTGTTCGGAATGTCGCCGGGCTTTTCAAGCTGCATGTAAAAATGAATGCAAATCGTGCAGCCGATATGCTCCACGAGCGGCGTTTCCAGTTGCTCCGCGGCTATGTCGCCCAGGCTCGTGCGCAGTTGCATTTGCGCCCGCACGCCCTGGTCATTTTCCGCGTACTCGGCCAGCTTGAAGTCGATCTGGAACAAGCGTTGGAACGTCGCCATATCCATGACGTCCGACCGATTGGTAATCGTGATCGCCCCGTCAAAATCGCGGTCGTACACCGCGCCTTCCAGCACCACTCTGATATTGTCAAATACCAGCGGATGAAACATGGGGTGCCCTCCTTTTGTTCTCACTGCCTGGACCTGTGTTACAGGCCCCGTTTGGTTTTCTGTCACTAGCATGCCTGCTTTTTTGCGCATTTGCAAGCAAGAACAGACTTCCCCATAGCGAAAAGCGCTCCGGGAGTGGTACCATGGGAGGGAACCAACGTCAGAGGTGACAAACATGTTTCTCATCGGAATTTTAGTCGTTGTTGCGATTTTCGGTGAAATTTTTCACCGCTTGAACCCGTGGAAAAAGCCCGAGCCGGCCTATGAGGAGCTGGTCGCGCAAATCAAGGAGGCGGACTGGTACAGAGAGCTTTCTCGCGACGAGGCATGCCGCCGCGTGCTGGAAAACGATCCGCACGTCCAAGCCTACTATGCCAGCACCTACGAAGCCCAGCGCTTGCTGACACAGGAGGGCTTCCAGCTCGGCCTGATCGACTACGTAAAGGAACAGGCCGCCAAGTCCCAGGCCAAACCGCATTGAATGGCAAAGTGCCGCTGCCAGACAAGCAGCGGCTTTTTTGTGGAAAAAGCTTCCGGCGCTTTTCATAAAAGTAGGAGAGAAGCGCATGCGGCACGGTTTGCCCAAATGAGAAAACTTAGGCTATTGGCGCAGCCCTGGGTGCACTGATACCGGATAAGAAGCTGATCGCACAAAAAAGGCATACCCTCTGGCTCCAGCCGTTCGGTACACCTGATCTATGCTGTATTCATCTGCTTACCGTTTTTGGTGGTAGTGCTTGTAGGCGTCGTAGGATGCCTGCTCCTGGCAAGTGAAGCATTCGTTCGCGTAAGACTCAGCCTGCTCGTTGATGGTCTGGCCGCAAGCTGCGCAGCATTTTGCTTCGAGGTTTCGGAAAAACGTAGTGATTGGCGTCATGATTATAACCCCCCGTGTGTTGTTATCTGTATTGTATTACAACAGCACCTGTTTTATAAAAGTTTGTTATAATACATTACGCCACAATACCTTCTTCTCTCGCTCAAATGCTCCCGTTTGCTCCATTTTTCGCTGTATTCATACATTTTCGCAAATTCGGCATCTGTTGTAACACAATGTTCTTAAATCAACAGGTTAAACAAATACGGATCGTTGGTGATCTCGACATAGCGGATGCCGTGCTGCTTCATCCGGCTAATCAGCGGCTGGTAGTCCTCCTGGCACTTCATCTCGATGCCGACCAGCGCCGGGCCGTTTTCCTTGTTGTTTTTCTTCGTGTACTCAAAGCGCGTGATGTCGTCGTGCGGACCGAGCACCTTTTCCATGAACTCGCGCAAAGCCCCGGCGCGCTGCGGGAAATTGATGATGAAATAATGCTTCAAGCCTTCATGCAGCAAGGAGCGCTCCTTGATTTCCTGCATCCGGTCGATATCGTTGTTTCCGCCGCTAATGATGCAGACGACGTTTTTGCCCGCGATCTGCTCCTTGTAGTAGTCGAGCGCGGCAATCGACAAGGCCCCGGCAGGCTCGACCACGATCGCGCTGCTGTTGTACAGCTCCAGAATCGTCGTGCATACTTTGCCCTCTGGCACGAGCACGATATCGCTCAGCACCTCGCGGCAAATGCTCATCGTCAACTGTCCGACCTGTTTGACTGCCGCTCCATCCACGAACTTGTCGATCTCATCGAGCGTCACGACGTCGTCTCTCTCCAGCGCCGCTTTCATGGATGCCGCTCCCGCAGGCTCCACCCCGATGATTTGCGTATCCGGGCTGATGCCTTTTACATACGTGCCGACCCCTGCCGCCAGGCCGCCGCCGCCGATGCTCATGAAAACGAAGTCAGCAGGCTCCTCCAGATCGTTCATGATCTCCAGCCCCACCGTGCCTTGCCCTGCCACCACCAGCGGATCGTCGAACGGATGGACAAACGTCCGGTCTTCCTGCAGGCAATATTTCATCGCTTCTGCGAACGAGTCGTCAAAAGTGTCCCCGATCAGCACGACCTCCACATACGAGCCGCCGAACCGTTTGACCTGGGAAATTTTTTGGCGCGGGGTCGTCGTCGGCATGAAAATCGTGCCCTGGATTTGCAGATTCTGGCACGAGTACGCGACTCCTTGCGCGTGGTTACCCGCACTGGCGCACACTACTCCGCGCTCGCGCTCCTCTGCGGACAGGCTGCGCATGAAATGGTACGCTCCGCGAATTTTAAAGGAGCGGACGACCTGCAAATCTTCCCGCTTCAAATAGACGTTGCAGCCGTAGCGCTCGGACAGCACGTTGTTTTTTTGCAGCGGTGTCTTCTCCACTACGTCTTTCAATCCGTGGTTTGCCACCACAATTTCTTCCACTCTCACTGTATGCATGACTCTCTGGCCCCTCCCAAACGTTGGTTGTCTCTTTTTTTCATAGAAAAAGCCTCCGCCTCGCCAGCAGCGCTTGGTTTGCGCACGGCTGGCTGAGGCGAAGGCATCGCGGTACCACTCAGCTTCTCTGTCTTCCTCACGAAAAACAGACTTGTAGAAGTTCCACGTGGGGAACTCCCGTCCGGTAACGGAGACGAATCCGTTGTCCTCTACTCACCGCCCGATTGCGGCGGCTTTCCAGAACACTGCTCCAAGGTGATTTTCAAAACAGGCTAGGCGGCCATTCTTTCAGCACGGGGAACGGCTCTCTGCACGCTGCTCTCTGTTCCTACTCTTCCTTTTCTACGCAACTGATAACGAACTATTCAAATTATTAGTTACAAATTATAATGCGACTCTGTTTTCTTGTCAAACAAAACCGCATCCTGCTTTGGATCGCGCACAAAAAAAGAGAGCTCACACCCGGGTGGCTCTCTCTTGCTTTATGCTATCGTCGGCTGTTACACCGCTTCGTAGATGGCTTCGTAGCGCTTGCCGATCTCTTCGTCGGTCAAACCGGCTTCACGCAGACGGCCGATCAGCGCATTTGCCCAAATCTCGGTGCGTTGCGCCATTTTCGCGTATTTTTTCGCTTCCTTCACTTTGCGCTTGGCGCGATCTTCGCCGTTCGATTTGAGGTTGTCGAGGATGAACAGCATGTGCATCGTATCTTCCTCGTTCAACTCTTTCCAGTTATCGTTCAGAAACGCGACTACTTTTTTGTAGTAGCCATCAAACTCTTCAAAGGAAATTTCGGTATCCATGTTGAGGTATTCTTTCATTTTGTCAAATAGCTCTTGCATCTAGCGTCACAACTCCCTCAGTATTCTCCGCACTATTATAACAAAAACAAGGCTGCACAGGAAGTTGCCATTATTTGTGAGCACAGCGCCCGGATGCGTGTGCACCCTCCCCATGCAACAAGTCTCGCAATCAACTATAATGAAAGGATACTGAATCGTCCTGAGGAGAACAAAGATGCCAACACACAAAAAGGAACAAGAGACAACGATACGCGTCGGCCAGCAAATGACGCTCACCATAAAAAGTCTGGGAATCAACGGCGAAGGGATCGGCTACTTCAAACGGAAGATCGTCTTCGTCGAAGGCGCTCTCCCCGGAGAGGTCGTGCATGCCGAAGTGACGGAAGCGCGGGAAAAGTACGCAACGGCCCGGCTGCTGCGTGTCGTGGAGAAGTCTTCCGCGCGCACAGTCCCGCCCTGTCCGGTCTACAAGGAATGCGGCGGCTGTAGCCTGCAACACATGGACTATGCGGCACAGCTTGCGAGCAAGCAGGAAATCGTCATCGAGTCTCTGCGCAAATACGCCCGCCTGTCCGATCCCCCCGTCGCCCCGACCATCGGGATGGACAACCCGTGGTCGTACCGCAACAAGGCGCAGTTCCAGGTGGGCAAGCAAAACGGCAAGCTCATCGCCGGACTGTACCAGACAGGCAGCCACAAGCTCGTCGATCTGGAAGGCTGCCAGGTGCAGCACGAGGCGACGACCAAAATCGTGCAAGCCGCAAAACAAATCATCGAGGAACTCGGCATCCCCGTCTACGACGAGCGCAAGCGGACAGGCGTCATCCGCACGATCGTGGCGCGAGTAGCTTTTGCCACAGGCGAAACGCAGCTAACGCTGGTGACAGCCACCAAGGAAATTCCCCGCGTCAAGGAGCTGATCCTGGAGCTGCGCACGCGCCTGCCCGAGCTTGTCAGCATCGCGCAAAACGTTAATCCGCAAAAAACGTCGCTTGTCTTCGGCGACCAGACGTTCTCCCTGTGGGGCAGGCCCGCTATCGCGGAAAAGCTCGGGGAGCTGTCGTTTGACTTGTCGGCGCGCGCCTTTTTCCAACTGAATCCGGAGCAGACGCAAAAGCTGTACGACCAGGTGAAAAAAGCCGCCGCCTTGACTGGCAAGGAGCTTGTGCTCGACCTGTACTGCGGCACGGGCACGATCGGCTTGTGGCTCGCTCCGCATGCCCGCGAGGTGCGCGGCATCGAGCTGATCCCGGAAGCCGTCGAGGACGCCAACCGCAACGCGGCGCGCAACCAGGCGACAAACGCAAGCTTCCACGTAGGCCGCGCCGAGGTACTGATGCCAAAATGGGCCAAACAAGGCACGCGCCCGGACGTCGTCGTCGTCGACCCGCCGCGCACCGGGCTGGATGATGCGTTGATTCGTTCGCTGCTGGATGTGCAGCCAAAGCGGATTGTGTACGTGTCCTGCAACCCGTCGACATTGGCGAAGGACGTGGCGAAGCTGCTGCAGCGGTACGAGCTGGCGAGCGTGCAGCCGGTGGATATGTTTCCGCATACGGCGCATGTGGAGGTGACAGTGAGACTTGAAAGAAAAGATACAGCCAAGTAAACTGTACCTAATTTGAGGGGAGAGGGTGGGAAAGATTGTAGTGAATCTTAATCTTTCCGCCCTCGAACACTTCTATTTGGTGGATAAGCCTTTGTAGAACCTGCTTCAAAACTTGTTCATCTTCAATGTCAAGGTTAATGAAGCGTTCTACTTCTTTTTTAAAGGCTTGTAGCTGTTCATTGAGGTCTTTTCTTACTTCTAAACTGGATTGCAGTTCAGCCTTTTTGTTTGCAAGGTTTTGCTGTTGTTGGGTGATACGCTCATTTTGCTGTTTGAATTGTTCTGTTGTTATCGCCCCCTCAACGTGAAGGCTTAGTAACTTGTCACTTTTAAGCCCCAAAATTGGATTTGAGTCATACCCCCTTATCTTGTTAAGCTGATATCAGAAGAACAGAGGGGGATATTTTTATGCAACGGAGACGCTATTCAATCGAGTTCAAACAACAATTGATCCAGGAAGCCCACGAAGTAGGAAACGCTAGCCAAGTAGCCAGACGGCATGGGATAGACCCTAAAATGCTGTATCGATGGATACGTGACTCCAAACACGCAGATTGGCAGAATACGTCTTCCGAAGCTAAAGCTGTAACAAGCTATACACCAAGTCCAGGAGAGTTTCGGGAACTGGAAACGGAGAATGATAAACTGAAGAAATTACTGGGAGAAAAGGACTTGGAAATCGCGATCCTTCGTGATCTTGAGCCTTTTGCAGATTTCTGAGCCCTTTCGTATCAAGCACTTGAAAAGCATAAAAAAGGACTTCACCCCAAGAAGGAGAAGTTTTCAAGCAACCACACACGAAAACTTCTCCTTCTTGGGGTGAAGTCCTTTTTTATGCTTTTCAAGTGCTTGATACGAAAGGGCTCAGAAATCTGCAAAAGGCTCATATACAAAATCGTTACTTGTAGTAATTGATCTGAATTCAAATCGGGGAGACCTGCCAAGCACAAACTTTTTTACTATTTCACCATTCAAATTTACTTTTAATATTTGCTCCTCTTTTACTGTTGGGTCAAATGTCAATACATATATATGATTGTTAAAAAAGGTTCCGCTTGTGAAAAAACCATTATTTAGAACAAATTCGACAGGTTCACTCTTATCGTTAAGTAAATATATTCCACTCGTATAAGAAATAGTTCCCTTCTCGTTTTTTTGTCCCCAGTTAGTGATAAATGTAATTTTATCATTGTTATAGAATGTATTTGTAACTCCTTTTCCTGATTCAATTCTTTTTTTTGTTAATCGACTGTTTTTAGGGAGAATGTAGTAATCGCCTTTATATCTAGAAGAAATATAATAAATATCCTTATGCATAGTAAGACTATTTAATGCTCCTTGGTCAATATTCTCTTCATTTATTTTTTTGCCTTCGGAATCATTAGCGTTGCATAAAAAATGAATCCATCTATTGTCAAATTATTCTGAATGACATTTTCAACTTCACAACCAAAAACGAGAACAGCAAAGCACAAGGTAGCCACTATCCATTTGGTAGTTTTATACATTTATTACAACATCGACAACAACAAACAACACTTACTTCCTTTTCTGTCGCCCTCTGGATGTTCGTTTGGATTGGTAATCCATTCTGCCTATCCATTGTTCAAAGGTCTGCCAGAGAAACACTTTGAGCCATCTACTGATTTGCAGCAGACTGTGCTGACTGTTTCTTTCCAGCTTTACAAGAAGCAACAAGCAGTAAGCAATGAGAGCGAGAAAAACTTGATTCCAGACCGCATTTTCACTTGTTCCATAGAACGTCTTAATCTTTGCGTGTTGTTTCATCCATTTGAAAAACAGTTCTATTTGCCAACGCCAACGGTAGATGTCGCTCAATTATTCTGCTTCTAAGTCGAACCGATTGGTGATGACTCGAATACGATTTCCTTTCGAATCATGCGTCTCAATCAGTCGTAACACATTATCCACACGTTTTTGTGGCGTTCCAAGAAGGATAATGGAGTCAGATAAAACGGAGCTTTCTGGTGGTACTTTGAAAGTAAACAAATGACGAGTTTCCGCGTTATCCTTGAGACGTGAAGCAAAAAAGATGCCCTGATCGGTATACTCATCAAATTTTTCATAATCCACATACCCTCGATCAAAGACGTACATCATACCGATCTCATCAATCAAATGGAATCGTTGATTGATGGTGATCATCGGATTAAGAAAAGTAAACGTGGTATTAGGAGATAAGGACAGATTCTTTGTTTTCTGTGTATACGGCAAAATAAAAGTGCATAGTTTGGCAACCGTTTTTGATACAGTTGCCATTCATTTGGTTTTACATGGAGAGGCGGGCATAATAGGCTCCCATGTCTTGTAAAATACTGTTGTCTCGCTCTTTTGCAAGAAATTGTGCCTGTAGAGGCTCCATGTCAAACCATGTATATCCGTGAATGTCGTTCGTTGCCAAACTCTGCATTTTCCGTTTGCCAAATACAGTTCTACTACTGTTGGAGAGATCTCTAAATAGTATTTCTATTCACTAGCGTTGCATTAATCTTTTCATACCATTCAAAATCATCATAACTTTCAGCGTTCAAGTGTTCTCAGGCATAAAAAAATCCTTTACACTGGAAAGGTCAGGTAGTTCCTGTCCAAATCCAACGCAAAGGATAGACCATGGACAAGAATACCCTATTTTCTTCATTTGGTAAATACATTTCACCCATTAATATTGTGAAATTTCAACAACGGATAGACGAAACGGATCAGGACAAGTACGTGAAAAAGTTAACGACCAAAGCATATCTACTCCTGTTTTTGCATGCTCAACTTCAGCAACGAGAAGGACTCCGAGCCATTGCAGATGATGTTTTATCAAAGAAATTCCAGCGAGAGTTAGGACTGTCGTCGATTAGTCCCGCTCAGCTTAGTCGCAAAAACAATCGAGTAGATCCAGCTTTGCTTGAAGAAATATTTGTTGACCTTGTAGGGCAAATTCAGAGACACTCGGGCAACACGTATTCCCTTCGAAAAGACATGAAAATCATTGATTCTACAACGATTGGGCTGTGTTTGCAGAAGTACAAATGGGCAACTTTCCGTAAAACCAAGGCTGGCATCAAACTTCATCTTCGTCTCGTCTTTGCCGACCAGGGGGATGTGTATCCTGAAAAAATAACCATCACGGGTGCCAAGTCCAATGACCGCACTCAAATGGAATCGTTGATTGATGAGATCGGTATGATGTACGTCTTTGATCGAGGGTATGTGGATTATGAAAAATTTGATGAATACACGGACAAAGGCATCTTTTTCGCTTCTCGTCTAAAAGATAACGCCGAAATCCGTCATCTTTATGAATTCAAAATCCCCTTGGAAAGCTCCGTTTTATCGGATTCCATGATCCTTCTTGGAACGCCTCAAAAGCGGGTAGATAACGTGCTGCGACTCATTGAAACGCTTGATTCGAAGGGAAATCTCATTCGAATCATTACGAATCGGTTCGACCTGGAAGCAGAAGAACTCAGCGACATCTATCGTTGGCGTTGGCAAATTGAGCTGTTTTTCAAGTGGATAAAGCAGCATGTAAAGATCAAGAACTTCTATGGAACGAGTGAAAATGCGGTACGAAACCAAGTATTACTCGCACTCATTGCCTACTGCCTGTTGCTCCTTGTCAAACTGGAACAAAACAGTCAGCACAGCTTGTTGCAGATCAGGAGATGGCTAAAAGTGTTTCTTTGGCAAACGTTCGAACAATGGATAGGTAGAATGAATTACCAGTCCAAACGAACATCCAGAGGGCGACAGAAAAGGAATTAGGTATTGGTTGCTGTTATCACGATTGTAATAAATGTATAAAACTACCAAATGGACAGTGGCTACCTTTTGCTTGGTTGCTGCCGTTTTTGGTTGTGTAGCTGAAAATGTCATTCAGAATACTTTGACAAATTACGAACGCATTTTTTATGCAACGCTAGTGATAAAAAATGATCCATTTATGAAGCATATATACGATGTATGCAAAGAACACGACTAGTGTAACGTGATATATCCTGCTCCCTCTGCTCTCTCCTGCGCTTCCAAAGAAAAGGAAGCACAAAGACGGTAAACAACTGAATTTAAAACACAGTGCCGTCATGCTCGCCATCGTAAAAAACGGAAAAACAACTAGTTAGTTAGGGCAAAAAAGCCAAGCAAGGCAGCAGCGTTTCGTACGATCGCAACGACAAAGGCAACCAGTTCACCCGTTTATACCCCTCATTTCACGTCGGTTGTGCCACTTACGATTACGAATCAGCCCGACACCTCCGTTTCATCACTTATCGTCCGCATTGGACAAGCCAGCGTTGAGATTCGTTCAGGCTTCGCTCCTCACTTGCTCCGCAAAATCGTGCACGTCCTCGAAGCGCCATGCTGACGCTACCAAGCGTTGGTGCTTCTTGGGCATGCCCGAGCATTCACGGCTCTGGAGTAGTGTTTACAGTCGATTCTGCCGTTAAAAAACAGGTGTTTTTGATCGAATGCTTGATGTTTTCCATTGCACCTGTTTTGATTGAATTACTTGCTCTATACGAAGGAGGGTGTTTTTGTCCAAGTTGGCTGGTTTGCTGTTCAAAAATTGACATATCCCGCAAACTGATCTATCCTAAAATTAACAGTAGCTGTATATACTACAAAGAAGACCGCCCCGGCGGCAACCGGAACGGTCCATGCAATAGCATATCCCCTGCCAAGGGGTGCGGCTCCATTCGTTACATGAGAAGTAACCGCCAGAGTTGGTAGCTCAAGGGGCGGTTACTTCTTTTTTCTGTCGAAGGACAAGATCAACACGATCAACGTTGCAAATGAAATCATCAACGTCAGTGCTTGATAGACCTCCATATTCTCACCCCCTCCCTGTTCGGGATAGAGAGTGAGCCGCCGCCCCTCGGGAGCCTATGCTATTGCAGGAAGATTATACCACATGTTTTCAGAACTTTTCTACAACTACAACCTTTCTCCAGATGCGTCGCTCACGCACGGCGAGAGAGCATTGCGACAACTGCCCCCCCCATAATACACCGTTACCCCTCCCCCGCCTCCTATGGTACTATGTGAGGTATATTCGCACTTCACAATAGGACAACTGGAATGGGGACAATATTTTGAAAACGTTTAAAAAAGTTTATATAGAAATTACGAGCATCTGCAATCTCGCCTGTACGTTTTGCCCGCCGACGGAGCGCAAGGCTACGTTTATCTCGGTGGACAGCTTCGCGAAGCGGCTGGATGAGATCAGGCCGCACACCCGGCACATTTACTTGCACGTAAAAGGAGAGCCGCTGCTCCATCCGAAAATCGACGAGCTGCTCGACATCAGCCATGAAAAAGGCTTCAAGGTCAACATTACGACCAACGGCACATTGATTGCGAAAAA
The DNA here is from genome assembly GCF_000470975.2 of Brevibacillus sp. NSP2.1. Lineage (NCBI taxonomy): Bacteria > Bacillati > Bacillota > Bacilli > Caryophanales > Paenibacillaceae > Brevibacillus > Brevibacillus sp. NSP2.1. The sequence goes on from NZ_CP048274.1 coordinate 4,695,413, forward strand.
TCGGCATAAGCTGCTGGGGAAGCCAGCGCTAAGGCAGATGAACTTTTCGCTGCACAGCTTTGACGGCCACCTTGGCTCGACCGACCGTGAAGGTTACTTGCGGGAGATTCTCTCCTTCGTCCGCGACGCTGCGGAGCACAAAGTCATCTTTTCCTTCCGCCTGTGGAATTTGACCCAAAACAACATCACGAACATTCAAAAGAGCAGAAACCGCCAGACGCTTGCAATCATCGAAAAAGAATTTGCGCTCGATTACCAGATCGAAGAAAAGGTCGAGCCGGGTAGCGGCGTAAAAATCGCCGAGCGCGTCTACTTGAACCAGGACCATGAGTTTCAGTGGCCGAGCATGACAGCTCCACGCGACGAGGGCCGGGGCTTTTGCCACGCCTTGCGCAGCCAGGCGGCGATTCTGGTCGACGGGACAGTCGTTCCGTGCTGTCTGGACGGGGAGGGCGTCATCAACCTGGGCAATATTCAGCAAGCGTCGTTTACGGACATCGTGGAAGGCGAGCGGGCCAATGCCATCGTCGAAGGGTTTTCTCGCAGGGAGGCTGTCGAGGAACTGTGCAGAAGATGTGGATATCGCCAACGTTTTGGCGCGTAGTGGATCAACCTGAATCGGACAAGGGGGCGTTTTGATGAATTTCAGCATGCATGAAGCTGTCGAGGTGTTGGAGCGTACGCCGTTGCTGCTGCAACAATTTTTATCCGGTCTATCGACGGGGTGGCTGACCTGTAACGAGGGCGAGGACACGTGGAACGCCGTGGAAGTGCTGGAGCATTTGATCGAGGCAGAGCGAACGAACTGGATACCGCGGCTGGAACTGATTTTGCAGGAAGGCGACAGCAAGCCGTTTCCCCCTTTTGATCGCTTTTCGCACCTGAACCGACGCACGGAGCAGTCGCTGGCGGAAAAGTTGCGCGAATTTACAGCGATTCGCCAGCAAAATATCGCCAGGCTGACGGAGCTGATCGATCCAGCGCTGCACCTGGAGCTGACTGGCCTGCACCCGGCATTCGGCGCGGTAAAAGCGCGGGAGCTGATTTCCACCTGGGTCGTCCACGACTTGACACACATCGCGCAAATCGTGCGGGTCATGGCGAAACGATACGGAACGGACGTCGGGCCGTGGAAAGCGTATTTGGGCATTTTGCAAAACAAATGACGCTTCCGGCAAAACCATGAGGGGATGGATTTCCCCCTCTTTTTTATGCCAGCTCTGTAAAATACCTGACCTCTTCGCTCTCCACATAAAAGCCGACCGACTCGTAAAGGAACAAAGCCGACTGATTGGTCGTCAGCACCGTCAGGCAGGCGTACGGCAGTCCATGTGCCTGCAAGTAAGCAAGTCCCTGCGTCAGCAAAAACTTGGCGAAGCCGCGCTGCCTCCACGGTTCGCGGACAAACACATCCTCAATAACCCCGTGCTCCTCCTCTTGCCACGCCATTAACCCGGCTGCGAGCGTGCGTTTTTGCCGGATGACGAGCGATGTCCAGAGCGGTTGCTTTTTGTATTCGGCGAGCCGTTCCGCCCCAAGCGGCGTGTCCGGCCAAATCTCCGCTTCCACCTGCAAATATTGCCGTTCCTCTTCAGGCGTCTCCATCTGCCACGGCGCAAACTGAAAAGCTTCGTCCAAAGCCCTCTCGCCAACAGGCTGATCGAGCTCGCGCCGCATCCGAAACAGGCTGTTCAGGTGGCGGAAGCCTTGCCGGATAAAAAACCCGTTGTTGGCCGCTGCCGTCGAGTCGTTGCCCACACACAAAATCGTGTTGTACTCCTGCGACAAGCTCTGCTTAAGCTCGCTAGCCTTTTGATAGAGCAGACGGTACAGCTTTTCCAGCAGCTCGTCGTCGTCCTCCCTCTCCGGTACAGTTTTCAGGTTGAGGTAGATCGCATGTTTGTTTTCCGGCAGCCGTCCGGGTGGCACGACATTAATGATACTGACCTGTCCCTTGGCCACCATCCTCCCGCCCTCGAATGCGCAGTAAACGTTGCCCCAGTTTTCTTCATCGCCCACCCACCAAAAAGTGGCGTTTTCTTTTGCCGTCACAGACTTGTACAGCGCGCCAAGCAATGGCATGTCTTCCTGTTGAAAATGGCGGATCGTCGTCTTCGTGGATGGTTGGCTCATGCCTAATCACTCGCTTCCTTGTTATTCCCACCACTATAGCACCATTTCCCGAAAATTCCCTATTTTTTCGCGATGTCTTCCACTGTGTGATAAAATGCTAGATAGTTCCAAATGCCAGGCCAACGTTTGGCGAAAATGCTTGGCCGCATCGACTTTTTCAGCCCAAGGAGAGCCGCCCGTGAAAAAACTCGACCAGTTGCAGCTTGAGCATTTTCAACAGATGGAGCAGCTTGAGCTTCAATATTATAGCGCCGATTTCATTACGCCCAGCCAGGAAAGCTACAACTGGTACTGCTTCCGCCCGGACAGCATCGTCGCGATCGAAGCGGATAACCGCGTCGTCGCTTTCCTGAATTTGCTCCCGGTAAAAAAACATGTCTACGAGCAAATCGTCGCCGGCCGCTTCAACGACAGCTTGATGACGACTGCGGATATCGAAAATCCGGAGCAGTCGCCGGAGTCGGCGTATTATTTTTTGTCCTGTGTCGTTGTCGCTGATGCTTACCGGAAAAGTGCTGCCTTGCCGCTGATGCTCCACCATTATCTCGGCGTGCTGGATGGCGTGGCCGCAAGCGGCATTCGCATTCACTCCATCGTGATGGAGGCGGTGACCGCTGCCGGCAATCGGTTTGCGGAGCGGCTCGGCATGCGGCTTTTGTGTGAGAGCGACCATGATTCGCACGTCTACGCATGCGACTACGCGACCTTCCGAGAGCACGTGCATGCCCGCTATCCGCTGCCGGAAGCACAGCTCGGGCAAGCCGATGACCCGCAATAGCCAGACAAGAGGGCGGCGACTCGGTGCTGTCGCTCGCCATCCAGCGAGGAAACGAAAACGTCGCGAACTTTTTGCGGCAACAAGGAGCGAAGCAATGACAACGAATGCGAATACAGCGGGACTTCCCCGCTTGGGCGTAGGCGCGGTGATCCGCAACGAGCACGACGAGATATTGCTCGTGTGGCGCAATCGTCATCCGGAGAAAGATACATGGAGCATTCCGGGTGGAAAAGTCGATCCGTACGAGCCGCTTGAGGCGTCAATCATCCGCGAAGTAAAAGAAGAAGTGAATCTCGACGTCGAAATTACAGGCTTGCTCTGCATGGCCGAGACGATCCGGCCGGACGAGGCAGAGCATTGGGTGTCCGCCATCTACGAAGTCCAAGTGCAAGCGGGAACCGCACGCAACATGGAGGAAGGCGGAGCGATCGGGGCAGTCAAATGGTTCTCCCTCGCCGAGCTTCCCGCCAATCTCGCTTGCTTCACCGTGCCTGCAATCGAGCAGTTGCAAAAACGAACAGAACAGACAAGCTGTTCCTGAAAAAAGGACTGCGCAATCCTCGTGCGCAGTCATGTTCGAGACTGCCACGTTTTTTTCATACTTTTCCCTACTGATCCACAGATGCGGTCGACCGCCCGCCTTCCAGCAGCGAGACACCTGGCGCGGGGAGTGGCGTGCAGCGGGGGTGCAACGTGTGGCGGACGCCATGCCGCACATTAGCCAAGCAGCAAGGCAATCTCCTCTTCCTCGCGCCCCCGGGCGATAGCGAGCGGGGTCAGCCCCCGTTTGTCCCTCCGCGCTTTATCCGCTCCATGCTCCAGCAATACTTCGATGACATCCAGCCGCTCCCCTCCGTCTGCTACTTGCGTGTGCAGCGGCGTGCTCCCGTCGTCCGCCGCTGCGTTCACGTCTGCTCCGTGCCGGATCAGGAGGGCGGCAATCTGCGGATACAAAACGATATGCAGCGGGGTAATTCCCTCGTCGTTACTGGCGCGGACATCTGCTCCTTGTCCTAGCAAAAATTCGATCAGCTCCTCGTTCTCCGTCATGACGGCCGCATGCAGCACGGAAAACTCGTACTCGTCCTTGCCGTGAATCAAGGCAGGCTGCTTCTGCAAAATTCGTTTTACTTCGTCGAAATCGTCCATTTCCGCTGCCTCGTACAAATCCTCGAACGTATATGCCATCTTCAACGCTTACCTTTCCATGCAAACGATCGGGGAAAGCGCTGCTCGTACAGCCACGTCAGCTTCTGCACCTTCGCCCACGCTCCCTTTTCCGCGTGAGAAAACTTGGCTGCGCCAAGTTATTCGTGCAGCCTTGGTTGCACTTATCCGGAATAAGAGTCTTACCCATTCTTATCTGTACCAAAAAACCGACTCCTGCTACTGCTACAAGAGTCGGTTTTCCTGCTTGAGCTCCAACAGTTCCTCGCTTGGGCCTACCTGCCCGAAGCCGATGCTGTCCATCACATCCGCCAGCGTGTACTGCCCGAGAAATAAAACAAGCTGCTGCTCGGCCTGGTTCATCAGCGCCTCCAGATGGCGGTCCAGTTGCACGCCAACCTCGCCGCAATCCAGCTCCTCCTGACTGTCTTCCTCGCGTTCGTCCGGAAGGGAGCGGTAAATATCGGCGAGCGTCAACTCCTTCGGGCACCTCGTCATGTAGTAGCCGCCGTCGCGTCCTTCCTTTGCCTCCACGATGCCAGCCCGGTTCAACTGGGCCATGACTCGGCGCAAAAAAGTCGCATGCGTCTTCACCTGTGCGGCAATGGCGGAGCTGGACAGCACACCGCCGCTTTGCGCCAGCCAGACCAGCACGTGCACGGCAATCCGGAAGCGCGGCTTGGCAATCTGATCGATTCGATTCAGCTTCATGCAACCACAACCTCGCCGTTTACAGCTTGCAGGAACCGTCCGCGCAGTTGTCCCCGGCTGTCTTTTCCTTTTCATCCTGACCGACAAGCGTCAGAGGGGCAGCGGCGTTTTCTTCTTCCCATACTTTGCCCAGCACTCCCAGGAACACTTCGTCCGGCTGAGCGCCGGAAACCGCGTATTTGTTGTTGAACACGAAGAACGGCACGCCTTTGATGCCGATTTCAGCGCCTCTGCGCTTGTCTTCCTGCACCTTGTCGCTGTACTCGCCGCTTTTCAGCATGGCGAGTGCCGCTTCGCGGTCCAGCCCGACCTCGGAGGCAAGCTGCGCCAGCACCTCGTGGTCTCCCAGGTGAAGCGACTCGGTGAAGTACGCTTTCAGGAGGCGCTCCTTCATTTCCGTCATTTTGCCATGGGCAGCGGCAAAGTGAGCCAGACGGTGCGCGTCAAACGTATTCGTCGGAATCATCGTGTCAAAATGATAGTCGAGCCCGACGCTTTTTGCTTGCTGGGCCACGCGATCATTCATGCTTTTGGCCTGTTCCAGCGGCATGCCGTATTTGCTAGCGAGCACGCTGTGTATGTCCATATTCGTATCGCGCTCCATGGTCGGATCGAGCTGGAAGCTGCGGTAGACGATTTCTACCTGATCCTTGTTCGGGAATTGCGACAGTGCGCCTTCCAGATGGCGCTTGCCGATATAGCAAAACGGGCAGGCAAAATCAGACCACACTTCTACTTTCATGTATGCATCCTCCTCATATTCAACGGTTCAGCGGCAATCGCGCCAAACCGTAAACTGCAATCGTCACAAGCACATTATACACGATGCAGGGGAATGCTGCTGAACTTTTCAGGAGGAAGCGACACTTTGCCCGTCAGCGAGCCATGCGGATGATCCGGTCGCAGATCGTCTCCGCATCTTCTCTGTCATGGGTCACCAGTATCGTCGTGATGCGCGCTGCCCGCAGCAGCTCCTGCAATTCCTCGCGTATTTTCTTTTTCAACTCTGCGTCCAGATTGCTGAACGGCTCATCCATCAACAGAATGGCGGGTCGAGGTGCCAACGCTCTGGCAAAAGCCACCCGCTGCTGCTGCCCGCCGCTCAGCTCATGCGGGTAGCGCTTGCCGAAGCCCTCCATTTGCACGAGCGCAAGCATTTCCCGAAGCCGTACCTCCCGTTCTTTTTTCGTCAGCCGATGCAGTCCAAACAAAATATTTTGCTCGACCGTCAAATGCGGAAACAGCGCATAGTCCTGAAAAATCATTCCGACTCCGCGATGCTCAGGCTCGACGAACTGCCGCGCATCGACCAGCACCCGTCCGTCGATGAGGATTCGTCCGCCCGCAGGAGCTTCCAGCCCCGCGATCAAGCGCAGCAGCGTGCTTTTTCCACAGCCGCTGTTTCCCAAAATCCCAACGATCTCGCCCTGCTCCATGCGCAGCGAAAAATTGCGCACGACAGGCCCGCTCCCCGCTCCGTAGCCAAACGTGATATTGTCCAGTTGAAAAAAGCTCATTTTGCCTGTCTCTCCCCTACCCAGTGATAAAAAAAGACGGAAACGATGCCGACCGCGACGATGAACAGCGACGGAATCGACGCTTGCTGGATTTGCTCATCGCTTGCGTATTGGTACGCCTTCGTCGCCAGCGTTTCGAAGTTGTAGGGGCGGAGCAGCAAGGTCAGCGGCAGCTCCTTGACAATCTCCATGAACACGAGAATAACCCCGGTCATGACCGCCCCTTTGATGAGCGGCAAATCGACCTTGAAAAAAGTCCGGGTCATCCCCATGCCGAGCATTCGCGCCGCCTCCGAATAGCGGTTTCCCGTCTTCTCAAAGCCGGCTTCGACCGCATTGAAGCCGACCGCCAAAAAACGGATGATATAGGCAAAAACGAGCATGAACAGCGACATGCTAATCACCAGCTTGCCCTCTGGAAAGCCCAGCCAGGCGTACAGCGGACCCAGCTCTTTGTCGAGCGAAATCACGACGGCCAGCACGCCGATTGACAGCACCGCCCCCGGAATCGAGTACCCCATGGAAATCAGCCGCGTCATAACCATGGCGAATACAGATGTGCGGGAATAGCGAATGACGTTGGCGACCGTGACCGCAAGCAGCATCAGGAGCGCGATGGAAACAACAGAGATCGACAGCGTATTGGTCAAAAGCTGCACGAACCGCTCGTTCAGCACTTCCTGATACGTCCATGTTGCCCAGACCGCAAGCTGTGCCACAGGAATGAAAAAAGAAAGGGAAACGATCGCGATACAAAAGCATAGCGCGGCATACATGGGCAGCCCTGTCAGCTTTCTTCTGCGCAGCGTCGTGACCCGGTTCGTCGGCGAGCTGAACTTTTTGCGCTTGCGCACCAGCCGCTCCACGACAAAAATGCCGATAATCAGGCTCATCAGCCAGGCAGCCAGACGGATTGCCGAATCGACGTCGTACATGCCGAACCACGTCTTGAAAATCGCCGTTGTAAACGACTGAATGCCGAAGTGGTTAGTCACGCCAAAGTCGTTCAGCACCTCAAACGCGACCAGGCTCGCTCCCCCCGCAATAGCGGCCTGCGAGAGCGGCAACACGATGCGAAAAAAGATGTGAACCGAGTTTTTCCCCAGCAATCGGGCGTTTTCAATGAACGCCGCGCTCTGCTTTTCCAGAAACGTTTTCGTAATCAAGTACACGTACGGAAACAAAAACAGCGTGAAAATAAAAATGGCGCCCTTCATGGACATGATGTCAAAGTAGCGCTGATCGAACGTCCAGCCCCAGCCATTTCGCAAAAAAGTCTGGATGCTTCCGGTATAGCTCAGCATGTTGCCGTACGTGTAGGCCGCAATATACGGCGGGATCGCCAGCGGCAGCACGAAGGCGAACGCGAAAAAACGGCGCAGCGGAAAATCGTAGGCAGCCACCAGCCAGGCGAGCGAAACGCCTACGATGATCGTACAGGCTCCTGTTCCCAAGACGAGCCACAGCGATTCCAGGGCGTAATCGAGGAGCATGTACTCCTGAATGTGCTGCCAGTTTTCATTCGTGTGCGCAAACAGGCCGAGCAAAATGTAAAGAGACGGGAGAAGGGCCAAAATGGCCCCTGTCACGCTCAGCGCTACCCACCCGTTCAGCTTCCGTTTCAGGCTTCTTCGCAACGCAGCTCCCGTCATCGTTTATTTCCACCCTGCTTTGTTCATCAGCTCAACCGCTTTTTTGTTGTGCTCGCCAAGCTTGGCAAAATTGAGCTGCTGCGTCTTGAACTCGCCCCATTCTTTCAACAAGGCCGGCTTCTCCGCCTCCGCATTCACCGGGAACTCAAAGCTGCCTTGCGTCAACATCGACTGGCCTTCCTTGCTCGTGATGTATTCGATCAACTTGACGGCGTTGTCTTTGTTTTTCGCATGCTTGGTCAAGCCGATGCCGCTAATGTTCACGTGCGTACCTGTCGTGTTTTGGTTCGGGAAAAAGACGCCGACGCTTTCTGCGACTTTCACTTCTTCCGCATCTTTGGAATGCAGCATTTGCCCGACGTAGTACGTGTTCATCAGAGCGACATCTCCGACTTTGGCCGCGATCGCTTTCGCCTGGTCGCGGTCTCCGCCCTCTGGCTTGCGCGCCAGGTTGTTCGCCAGGCCCGTTGCCCAGTCTTGCGCCGCCTGTTCGCCATTCAGCTCGATAAAGGAAGCGACCAATGACTGGTTGTACAAATTCGAGGAAGAACGAACGAGCACTTTGCCCTTCCATTTGTCGCTCGCCAAATCTTCATAGGTGGACAAATCTTCCGGCTTCACGCGGTCTTTTGCGTAGACGATCACGCGCGCGCGGGTCGCCATGCCGATCCATTCGTTGTCAGGATCGCGCCATTGGCTCGGCACGTTTTTTTCCACCTCTGCGGAGGCGATTGGCTGCAGAACGCCGTTTTGCTTGGCGTAGTTCAGCACGCCGCCGTCCACGGTGATGAACAAATCCGCCTCCGAGCTTTCGCCTTCGCGCTTCAGGCGCTCCACCAGTTCCTCGGCTGTGCCTTTTACTTCATTGACCTTGATCCCCGTCTGTTTGGTGAACTCGGCAAACAGCTTGCTGTCTATCTCGTAGTGCCTTGCCGTAAATACGTTGACGACCTGGTCCTTGTCCTTCGCCGCCGTCTCCTCCGCTTTTGGCGCGGTAGTGCCGGCTTGCGGCTGGCTCGCGCTGCTCTCTCCCTGACCAGCTCCGCAGCCCGCCATGAATGGCACAGTCAGCATCGTAAAGAGCATGAGACTGAGCATGCTTGTTTTTCTCATTTTCGAATCTTCCCCTTTGCCTCAAGTTGTTTTGATAATGAATATCATTTCCAATCGACAAGGCTTATTGTAGCGAAGCAAAATGAGAAAACGATGAGAAAAACAAAAAAACTTTTTTCAGACGCTCTCCGCAATCGAGCGAATCGGCAACAGCACGTTGACAGTAGTGCCTTCCTGCTCGACGCTCTCGATCGTCAGCGCTCCGTTGTAACGCTCCACAAGCCGCTTCGCAATCGACAGCCCCAGGCCGTTTCCGTCCATGGCGCCGCTTTTTCTGTTTCGCGCTTTGTCTACCCGGTACAGCCGATCCGTGACATACGGCAAGTCTTTTGCCGGAATGCCGATTCCCGCGTCGATAATCTCCAGGCGGGCTCGCTCGCCCTGAATGGCTGCCCTCACCGCGATTCTTTTTCGTTCCCGCGAATACTTGACCGCATTGTCCAAAAGAATCAGCAAAATCTGCTCCAGATGTTCTGCGGATATGGCCAGCTTCACCCCGGACAGCGCCTGCAGATCGCGCTCTATAATGAAGGCGGGATGAAGCACATTGACCTTTTTGACCGTTTGCGAAATGACCTGCTCCGGCTCGCATACTGCGGCCGCTTCATCCATTTGCAGATTCTCTGCCCGCGTCAGCACGAGAAGCTCCTCGACCAGCGCTTTTAATCTGGACAGCTCCTCCACGGATATTTGCAGCGATTCCTCCAGGACGGCCGGATCGTGCTTGCCCCAGCGACGCAGCATGCCCAGGTGCCCTTCGACGATGGCGATCGGGGTGCGCAATTCATGCGAAGCATCCTCCACGAATTGCCGCTGCTGCTGAAAGGACCGCTCCAGCTTGTCCATCATCGCATTAAACATCTTCATCGTCGTGGCGAGTTCATCGTGATTGTCGTAAAACTCCACCCGCTCGGACAGACCCTTTTGCTTCACGTTTTTCATCGTTTCGTTCATCGCCTGCAGCGGCTTGACCAACTGCCGGGCCAGCAGTCTCCCGCCGAGTCCGCTTACAATGACCGCCGCGAGACAGCCGATCGCCATGAACCGGAACAACGCTCCGCTCAGCTTCTCGAACTCCTGGATGTTTTTCACGATCTCCACCGTGCCGTCAAACTGAAAAATCGTGATCGGCCGCTCCATCAACAGCAAGTTTTTGCTGATGTGCACACTCCGCCATTGCTCGCGGGGAGCACGCGTGATCGTTTCAGCCAGGCTGTCTTCGATCCCGTCCGACACGACGGCAACCGGCACGCCTTGCCCGTCGAGGATACGGATTCGCTGGTTGTGCTGGTTGATTTTTTGCAAAAAGCTGCGCATTTCGTCGAGATCGGCTCCCGCGAAGGAGATTTCCCGCTCCAGGGCAAAGTTGAGAATCTCGCGCATCGTCTGCTCGGCCGCTTGCTCCTCCTGACGCATCATCCACTTTTCCACAAAATAATATTGAACGGTATTGTAGGCGATGAACACCAAAAAGAGCAGCACGGACGACCAAAGCGTCAGCTTCCATTTGATCGGGAGTCTGGATGGGGCGTATCTTTTCATTTTCTCATCACGTAGCCGATCCCGCGAACGGACTGGATGTAGCTGCGCTCCTCAGGCGCGTCGATTTTGTTGCGCAAATACCGCACGTACACATCGACGACGTTCGTTTCGACGGCAGACTCGTACCCCCACACCGTATCGAGCAGCACGTCGCGCGGCAGGACGCGGTTAATGTTTTTCATAAACATCACGAGCAGATCGTACTCCCTTTTGGTCAATTCGAGGCTCTTTCCGCCTTTTGCTACCGTTCGCGCCTCCAGGTCAACGGTCAGCTCGCGAAAAACAAGCTTGGCCCGCAGCGCGTCGGTCTGCTCCTCCTGCCTGCGAAACACGACACGCATTCGCGCGAGCAACTCCTCAATCGCAAACGGCTTGGGAATGTAGTCGTCCGCGCCGCTGTCCAAACCCGAGACGCGATCATCCACACTGTCTCTTGCCGTCAGCATGATGATCGGCGTTTTTTTGCGCTCGCGAATCTTGCGGCACACTTCCATCCCGTCCATTTCCGGCAGCATCAAATCAAGCAGGATGAGGTCCCACTCTTCCTTCAACGCGAGGTCCAGCCCTGTTCTTCCTTCATCGGCAACCGCCACGAAAAACGATTCGTGACGCAGCTCCAGCTCGATGAACCTCGCCATATTTTTTTCATCTTCAATCAAAAGCACTCGTTTCATCGTTTGCTCACCTTTTGTCCCCGCGGGGGAAGTCCATCTGATTGTAGATGATAATAATTATCAGCGTCAACATTCGCCGCCCACAGAAAAGATGAACCATCCGCCCATTCGCGACATAGGATGAACATCGTAACGATCACGAAAGCGAAGGTGGAGTGAACATGAACGGATATCCTCCCTATTTTTACGATACGCGCATGATTTCTTCCCACTATGCGCACACCCCGACACAGGCTTATGCCCAGATTCAGGGCGGTCCGCTGGCTCCGAACCTGAACGGCTATATCGTCTTCACCGATGTCCCGTACGGAACGGAGGTTTACGTCGAAGTCATCGGCCTGCCTCCTTACAAGCCCGCGACTGGCAATCAGCAGCCGATTGGCCCTTTTGGCTTTCACCTGCATGAACATGGCGTCTGCACCGTCGGCAATCCGGACGATCCGTTCACCGCAGCCGGCTCCCACTGGAATCCGACCAACCAGCCGCACGGCAACCACGCTGGCGACTTCCCTGTCCTGTTTTCCAACGACGGCTATGCGCGGATGAGCTTTTTCACCAACCAGTTCAGGGCGGCAGATGTCGTCGGCAAATCTGTCATCATCCACCAAAGCCCGGACGACTACCGGACACAGCCTGCGGGCAACAGCGGCAAGCGGCTGGCCTGCGGGATTATCCAGCCTGCCTAGCGACCGCGCCATTTTTGCTTCCGCTATGCGAATCCATCAGGCGAGAGCAGGACACAGCCGTGCCGTGGACAGCTTCGTACCCTCGGCTGCCGTGGCAATAAAAAAAGCACAGAGACTCAAGCCCTGTGCTTCCTTCGTTTTCTTTTGTTATGCGCAAAGACTTGTCACATCGGCAAAAGGCCAGTCCTTCGCGCGACCGCCATTTCTGTTGCCTGTTATCCGCGCAGCAGCGACAAGTCGAATCGAGGGACAAGCCCTTCCTCGGCAGCGCGCCCCAGCAAGGCGGTGATAGCTGCGTAGCCGTCCTCTCCGAGATTGCGCGTAAATTCGTTTACGTACAGGGCAATGTGTGCCTGGGCAACCTCGAAGGACAGCTCCTGGGCGTGGCACATGACGTACTCCTGCGAAGCGGTCGGATGAGCCCAGGCGTATTCTACAGACGCGCGCGTCCAGTTCGCCAGCGCTTCGAGATCCATTGATCTTTTGGCGATGATCGCCCCGAGCGGAATCGGCAGATTGGTGTCTGCTTCCCACCAGTTGCCCAGATCGGTCATGAGGGCCAGTCCGTAGTTTTGATAAGTAAAACGCGCTTCGTGAATGACCAGGCCCGCGTCGATTTTGCCGTCGCGCACGGCAGGCATGATTTCGTGGAACGGCATCACGACGATTTCCCCTACACCGCCCGGGACGTTTTGGGCAGCCCACAAACGGAACAGCAGGTACGCCGTCGAGCGTTCGCTGGGAACGGCCACCCGCTTGCCGGAGAGCCGGGCCGGGTCGTTGGCGCTTGCGCCTGCATCACCCTGTGTCAGCACGAGCGGCCCGCAGCCTCTGCCCAAAGCCCCGCCGCAAGGGAGCAACGCGTATTTGTCCAGCACCCACGGCAGTGCCGCATAAGAAATTTTCATCACTTCCGGCCCCTCGGCACGAGTCGCCAGCGTGTTCGTAATATCAATGTCGGCATACATGATGTCCAACTCGGGCGCACCCGGAATCAGCCCGTGTGCCCAGGCGTGAAACACAAACGTGTCATTTGGACACGGAGAAAACGCAATCTTCATTTACAGCACCTCCCGCAAAACTGAGCTTCCTTTTCGCAGCGCTTCCAGCGCGTCCTTGATTCGCCACGCCGACTTGTCGCGCGGGCCAATCGCGTTGGAAACCGTCCTGATCTCCAATACAGGCACGCCAGCCGCATGCGCAGCGACCGCCACACCGTATCCTTCCATGGCTTCCGCGAGCGCTTCCGGCATCCTGTCAGCCAAAGCCTGTGCCGTTTCCGCCGTTCCCGTCACCGTAGACAGCGTCAGGATCGGTCCGCGACCAACGGGCAAGCCCGCTTTTTGCATGGCGCGCTCCACACGCTCTGCCAGCTCGCCAGCCACGGGCACACGCGCCGAGCCAAACCCCAGCTCGTCCACGCTGCAAAAGCCATCCGGCGTCTCCGCTCCCAAATCTGCGCAGACGATCTCACTGGCTACCGCAATCGAGCCGACCTCTGTCCGGCCGACGAAGCCGCCGCAAATCCCCGCGCAAACCACCAGGTCGTACTGCACCTTTGCCAGCGCCCGCGCCGTACTGGCAGCGGCCGAAGCTGGCCCCACTCCTCCGACGGCCACCGTGAACCGTGCGTCCTCACCCAGCCCTTGCATGACCGCATCCCGCTCTGCCGCTACCGACGTCACGACGAGAATGCGCTGCTTTTTTTGCTCATCAAGCATTTCCAGCCTGCCCTCCTTCCTCTGCTTCCCTTCTTTATTTCGTACAGCTTTCTTGAAAAAACATTTCCTCCTCCACGTTATCGCTACTTGTCCTTCGTGTAAAGAGTTTGGGGTGTTTGACAGACAAATGCGCCGCTGCTGTCGCCAAAACGCATCCGTCTGCTGGAAAAGGATTAACAACGATTCTTCAATAAAATATATTTAGTTACGAAAAGTAATTATATTACATTGAATAAGTTTTGCATTTTCCATGCATCTGTTAAAGAAAAAAAGCCATTGGAGGTATGAATCTGAGTAAAGATTTTTTCACAGCCGTAAAAGACAGACGCACCTATTACGGAATCAGCAAGGAAGCTGTTGTCTCTGACGAGCGTATTCGCGAGCTTGTCGAAGAAGCCGTCAAGCATACGCCTTCCTCCTTCAACTCGCAAAGCGCCCGCGTCGTTGTGCTTCTGGGCGAACACCACGACATGCTGTGGAGCATCACCAAGGAAACGCTACGCAAAATCGTGCCAGCCGAAAGCTTCGGACCGACAGAAGAAAAAATGAACGCGTTCGGCAAGCCAACCGCACAGCCTGGCGAAAAACAGTTCCAGCCCATCGCGGAACGAGTGAAGTTTTTCTCCTTATCGCTAGGTAAATTCCCCCATTAATAAGGCGGCGCGCGAGACATCCAGTCTTTTCGCCGTCTTTCCTTGTTTTTTTGCTGCACGGATCTGAAAGTAACTGATTGATTTCCGCTCCTGTCTGTGGTAGTATTAATTTAAACAAAAGAAGTTTCAAATGAGTGTTCACATATTGTAAAGGGTTTACAGTTATGTTTGAACCTTTCACAATGTGTGAATTTTATTTTATCCACAAATAAAAGTTGCATATTCATTTTAACTTTGTTGGAGGTAACACCCATGCAAACAGGTACAGTAAAATGGTTCAACGCTGAAAAAGGTTATGGTTTCATCGCAGTTGAAGGCGGAAACGACGTATTCGTTCACTTCAGCGCAATCACTGGCGAAGGCTTCAAAACTCTTGAAGAAGGCCAACGCGTTGAATTCAACGTGGTAGAAGGCAACCGCGGACCACAAGCTGAGAACGTAGTAAAACTGTAATTGGCTCACAAAGCTGCCCTTGCTTGATAGCAGGGCGGCTTTTTTTCGCTCTTTTTCAACCTGCGCGGCCGCTTTTTGTCGGTCACCCGCCATAAAATTCGGACTTTGTTCCTAAAGAGCTGTTGACAACAGACAAAGCTCCCCATATAATCACGGTATAATGCAGCGAAAAGCAATGGCGCTTTCCAGCATGAAGTTTTCAAAATTTACACAATGATACAAGCT
The DNA here is from genome assembly GCF_000470975.2 of Brevibacillus sp. NSP2.1. Lineage (NCBI taxonomy): Bacteria > Bacillati > Bacillota > Bacilli > Caryophanales > Paenibacillaceae > Brevibacillus > Brevibacillus sp. NSP2.1. The sequence goes on from NZ_CP048274.1 coordinate 4,710,438, forward strand.
GAGACATCATTCCTTCGCTTATTTTTTAGTCTCGTTTGAAAGCGGTTCCAGATGATTTATCAATCTTCAAGCTGTTTAAACAAGTCCATACGAAAATAAGCAAAGGCGCTTAGGGCAAATCCCCGGTTTTCAGGGATCCTAAGCGCTTTTATTGTTTACATCTTTCAAAAAGGTGGGGTTGTCCATGGAGCACATTGGAAGTGTCATTATTTACATCATCATGCTATGCGCAGTCATCGGTGCTGTCGCCGCAATCCGCAACAGCGATGAAGGGCTTGGCAAGGAGTTCATGGAAGGAATTCACTCAACCGGCTACATCTTCGTTCCCGCAGCCGGGATCATGGCCTCCCTCCCTTACATCTCGTGGTTTGTGGAAAAAGCGGTGTCGCCGATTTTCCACAAAATCGGCGCCGACCCTGCCCTCGCGGCAACAGCCATTTTGGCTTCCGACATGGGTGGCTACCAGTTGGCGAACATCTTGAAAAGCTCGACAGAAGGCTGGGTAATGGCTATGGTCGTCGGTCTGATGGCTGGTGCGACGATCGTTTTCTCCATTCCAATGGGGCTGGCCATGCTCGACAAGCGCGACCACAAATACATGGCGCTTGGCGTCATGTCCGGGATTTTGACTGTTCCGATCGGCGCTTTCATCACCAGTGCCATTCTCTCTCTGTCAAACGCGCAAGTTCGTGCTGAAATCTCTACAAACGCTGACTCCACGTATGCGTTTGCCATCGGAATCGGCCAGGTGCTTTTGAACTTGTCCCCTATCCTGATTTTTGTTGTGGCGATTGCCGCAGGTCTGCGCTTCATGCCTGACCTGATGATTCGCGGATTCATGATCTTTGGTAAAACAATGGACGCTGGCATCAAACTCGTTCTCGTGTTTTCGATCGTGGAATACTTTACAGGCATTTTCTCTACCGTATTCGGCTCTTGGGGATTCGATCCGATCATCGCCGACCCGAAAGATCAATACCGCGCGCTGGAAACAGCCGGTTACATCGGAATCATGCTCTGCGGTGCGTTCCCGATGGTGTACTTGCTGCGCAAATACGCGGCGAAGCCACTGGAAGCGCTGGGCAACAAGCTGGGCCTCAGTCCTACAGGCAGTGCGGGGCTGCTGGCAACTGTCGCCAACATTTTGGCCATGTTCCGCCTCGTGCGCTCCATGCCGCCAAAAGACAAAGTCATCAACATCTCCTTCGCGGTATGTGCGGCGTTCTTGCTGGGCGACCACTTGTCCTTCTCCGCGAACTTCCAGCCTAACATCATCTTGCCGGTGATGCTCGGCAAGCTCGGTGCAGGTGTGATCGCCATCGCGCTCGCCTACTGGCTCTCTGTGCCAAAAGCGCTGGAGCTGGAGAAACAAGACCGCGAAGCTGGCATCATCGGTCCTGACGAATACATGGACGGACACGGCGAGCAAAAAGCTTCTACTGAAGTAGCGGCTACCAAAGAGTAAGACAAAGTCACGCTTTTCCGCATAACAAAAAGGCTGTCCCTGGAGACAGCTTTTTTCTTTTGCCCTTTTGCCATGCCGTAATGAAAGCAACACGTCTCAAAACGTCCTGCTGTACATAATCTGTAATGTATTTTGCAAAACCACCAAGGAGGTAATTCCCGGATTTTTCACGATCAGGTTCACCCCTATCCGCTGGCCGCCTTTTCCCGGCCGTCCCGCATCGCGTTCTACGCCTCCCGCCGCTTCCTCGGCAACAGCTCCCTGCACCAGCACAGCGCAGACTACCACAAGCACTACAAGGACGAATTTGACTGTATCGAAGCAGAAGCCGCTGCCGTCGATGAGCTTATCCGTGCCGACGAGCGCGTCGACTTTGTCAAAATCGACATTGAAGGCGGCGAGTATCAGGCTTTTCTCGGCATGGAAAGAATCATCGCGAAGCAGGCGAAAACCGTCGTTTTTGAACTGAACCGCCATATGCTCCAGGCGGATTGGGAGCCGTTTACCCAGCTTTTGCACGACTATCGGCAGACGTTTGCCAAGCGCTTTTTCGTCCTCGATGCAACAGGGGCCACCGTCGAGATCGACCTCGACATCGTGCTTGCTACCGGGGAGTGCCCGTATCTGGTCATGTCAGACTGATCTGCCAGACGCCAAATTTTGGCGCGCAGCACAAAATCGTCCTCGCCTGCTTTCGGCGCCGCTTTCCAGACTAGACTGGCGAGCGCTTGCGTCCAGGCCATCCCGTGCAAGCTGCGTGCCTTCTCCCATATTTCATTATCCATATCAGATTTTGCTATTTTTTTCGTATAATGTGCAATTGAGCAGTAGTCAATCAAAAATGAATGTTATAATAAGAGAGTAGAAAATTTCACAATGGGGAGAGAAACGATGGAACAACAAAATGCAATTTCGACTCATCAAAAATTACCCATTGGAAAGTTGCTGAAGAGAATCTTCTTTATTCTCGTCGGTGCTTCCCTTGTATCGGTAGCTTTGGAGATTTTCCTCGTGCCGAACAAGATCATCGACGGAGGAATTGTAGGTATCTCCATCATTGCCTCGCATCTCACTTCTCTTTCTCTTGGCATTTTCCTGTTCTTGCTTAATCTGCCTTTTCTCATAATCGGATATAAGCAAATCGGAAAGACGTTCGCTATTTCCACGCTGTTTGGGGTCAGTGTCATGTCCGTGGGTACGATGCTGTTGCACGAAGTCCCTGGCTTGACGGATGATCCGCTATTGGCAGCCGTGTTTGGCGGCATTATTTTGGGAATTGGCGTAGGGCTCGTCCTGCGTTACGGCGGCTCTCTGGATGGTACGGAAATCATTGCGGTACTGTTTAACAAAAAGTCTCCGTTCTCCGTTGGTGAGATCGTCATGTTTATCAACCTATTCATTTTGAGCAGTGCCGGATTCGTATTCGGTTGGGATCGCGCGATGTACTCGCTGATCGCCTATTACATTGCTTTCAAAATGATCGATCTGACCATCGAAGGCTTCCAGGAATCCAAGTCGGTCTGGATTATTAGCGACAATCACAAGGCATTGGGAGACGCCATCGTTGCCCGTCTGGGACGCGGTGTCACCTATTTGAAAGGTGAGGGTGGCTACACCGGCGATGACAAGAAAGTCATTTTCTGCATCATCACCCGTCTGGAAGAGGCCAAGCTGAAGCTGATCGTGGAAGAAATCGACCCGAGTGCCTTCCTCGCAGTCGGCAACATCCACGACGTGCGCGGCGGACAATTCAAGAAAAACGCCATTCACTAGGCAAATAAAAAAGGTGTCGTCTGCACGGGCAGCGGCACCTTTTTTGTATTCGCGCTCCGACTTAGAACAGCTCACTGTCCGGCTGGCTGGCACGGAAAGGTCATGACAACCTCCGTTCCTTTTCCCGGCTGGCTTTTGACGTCGATTTGCCCTCCGTGCGCGATGACGAGCTGCTTCGCAATCGCCATTCCCAATCCTGTCCCGCTCGTGTCCTCCTCGGTATGGCCTCCGCGGTAATAGCGCTCGAACAAGTTTGCCAACGTTTTTTCATCCATCCCCGGGCCGTTGTCCGCAATCCGGACAACAAAGCTGTCTGGTGCTGCGAGGCTAACCTCTACGCGCACAGCCGTCCCTTTCGGCGTATGCCGGATCGCATTCGTCAAAATGTTGATGATGATTCGCGAAAACCATTTCGGATCGACCATCGCGACTATTTTTTCCTCGCGCGCCTCAAACCCGATATCGTGCCCGGCTGCGTCCGGCTCGTTGACCAGGTCAGCCGTAATGCGGCGGATCGCCTCCACGACCGGGACGGGTTCCTTGACCATGGACAGCGCGTGGTTTTTCAGGCGGTACGTCAGGTTCAAGTCTTCAATCAGGCCGTTCATGTAGTCTGCCTTTTCCCGGATCGTCCGGCCAAACTGGCTGACTTCCCCTCTGCCCCACTCGTACTGCTCCGACTCCAGCATCGTCGCATAGCCGAAAATCGAGCTGAGCGGCGTCTTCAGGTCGTGGGAAAGCCCGGATATCCATTCCTCGCGCGTCCTCTCCACGTCCTTTTGCCGTTCCTTATTCGCCTGCAGCGTATGGCTGAGCTTCGCCAGCGCGTCAAAAATGTCCTGAAAGACGGCAAACGACTTCTTGCGCTTCCCTTTTCGCGTCGTCCCGACACGCCGTCCGTTTTTTCCTGTCGGCTCTGCATAGCGCCCCTGCGCCAGATTGCCCAGCCAGTTCACCATGTGCAACAGCGGCTTCCCGATGCGCAGCGCATACCAACTGCCTGCGACCAGCACGGACACGATCAGAATAATCCCCACCTGCCAAAAAGTGTCCGCGATCATGCTGTCGACAGACTCTGCGGCAGCTCCGGGACGGTACCACGGATTCGCCACACCGACTACGTACGTAAGCCCGCTCTCCTTGTCGTAACGGCTGACGGTAAAGTCCGGAGTATTTCTGTTTTCGTTTTCCATCTGCAACAGTTGGATCAAGTCGAGTTGCTCGGCCATCTGTGGCGCGTTGTACTGTCCGCTGAGCCGCCCTTGCCGATCATAGACGGCGTACCACGCCTTTTCACGGGAAAAGCTCTGCGCCAACTCGGCCGGGACAGCCGCACCGTTGGCAGGCTTCGCTGCGAGCAGTTTTGCCATCAAGGCATTTTCCGGCGCGGGTGCTCCGTACAACACGATTGCTTTTTTGTTTGTGTTTGCCTCCGGCAGATCCACTACCCAATGCTTGACGTGGTAGAGAGCGCTCTCGTCATTTTGCGCCTGCGTGATCCACTCTCCAGGCTCGTACTCCTGCGGAACATTGTCCGGCGTGCGGTACGCGTACAGCAGCTTGCCGTTGCGGTCGATGATTTGCAGCCAGCCGTTGTGGCTGTCGACACTTTTTCGTACCCGGTCGTTGACGCTGACTTTTCCCTGCTCGTATTCAAGCTGCATTTGCAGGTCGGAAGCCACCAGGCGCGACAAGTCTGCCTCCATCTCCTCGTTCATCAGCCGAATGCCCAAAAGAACCAGCGACACGATCAGGCACAGGAGCAGCACCAGCAAAAAGCCGAAAAACTGGCGGACGTATTGCAGAATCAGTTTTTTGCGCAGGTTCATGCCTGTCTCCCTGGCGTCACCAGCTTGTAGCCCAACCCTCTTACAGTAAGCAAATACTTGGGCTGTCCCGGATTTTCCTCGATTCGCTGGCGGAGCTTGTGGATGTGCACCATCACTGTATTTTCATCAAACAATCCGTACTCGTCCTTCCAGACGTGATCGTATATTTGCTCTTTGGTGAACACGCGGTTTGGATGCTGGCAAAAAAACACGAGCAAGGAAAACACCTGCGCCGGGCAGTCCACCTGCTCGCCGCCTACGATCAGCTCGGCAGCATCCGCATTGACCTGGAAACGGCCGAAGTCGTAAATTTTTGGCTCCGGGGGTGCGGCAGGAGCGGCCATTCCCATTGTCCGGCGCAGGTGGGCCTTCATCCGGGCGACGACCTCAAGCGGGTGAAACGGCTTCGTAATATAATCGTCAGCCCCGTGGGCAAAGCCGCTCAGCTTGTCAAAATCCGTTCCTTTCGCCGTCAGGAAAAAAATCGGCGCCTTCGTGCGCTGGCGAACGGCGGAGCATAGCTCGAAGCCGTTTTTGTCCGGCAGCATCACATCGAGAATCAGCAAATCATAGCGGCGCTCCTCTACCAATCGCAACGCCTGCTCTGCTCGCGTGCACGTATCTATGTAAACGAAGCCTTCTTTTTGCAGCACCGTTTTCAGCATGTGCAAAATCGCTTCCTCGTCGTCTACCAGCAAGATTTTCGCTTCTTTTTCCACGTTCTCACTCCCTTTTTCTCCTTCATCATATCACGGGCGAGGGGCGGCTACGAAAAAGATAAGGTAATGGTAAGGTTGCGGTTTCGTACAGGAAAGATTCGTCGCTTATGCTGAAAGGGAAAGGAGCGATCACGCTTATGTGGGCTATTTGCAGGCACGAATATGTTCGATTGTTTAAAAGCATCAAGTCATTGATTACGATCGCCTTTATCGTCGGCGTATCGTATTGGGTTTCCGATCTGGTCAATCGGGCGGCGGCTTTTGTCCCGGCACAGGATCTGGCGCAGGGGCACGCCCTCGGTATTTTTACACTGATTATGCTCCTGGGGCCGCTGTTCGTATTCAGCTTGTCCCATGACGTCATCAACCGCGAGCTGGCGGGGCGGACGATGCGGTTTCTCGTCACGCGCACGTCCCGGAACCAGATTGTCCTCGGGAAATTTCTCGGGGTCGTCTGCTTCTGGCTGAGCTGTCTTGCGATTACGTTCGGCGTGGTGCTGGTCACTGTCCATACGTTTGACGGCAAAACCTTTTGGCAGTGCCTGTCGCTGCTCGTCTATTGCATCTCGCTGGCGCTCTTGCTCTCGCTTGTGGTCCCTCGGCCGAGCTACACAATGTTTCTCGGCATCGTCGCCGCGATGCTTCTGCCTGGACTCGGATTGTGGAGCACCTTCTCCGACCATCCGGCCGCTCAGTGGATCGCCTATTTGACCCCGTTTGTGTTTATGGAAAAAGGCGGCGCCTGGATCGGGTTTATCTGGCTCTATGCCGCTCTGTTTCTCGGCGCTTCCATGTACTTGTTCCAAAGGAGGGATTGTTGATGGCCGTCATTGAAACGCTGCAATTGAGCAAACGCTTCGGCGATCGCACCGTTGTCGATCAGGTGAGCTTATCCGTGCGAGGCGGAGAAATTTTCGGGTTTCTGGGGAGAAACGGGGCGGGGAAGTCTACGTTTATCAACATGCTGACGGGCATCATCCGCCCGAGCTCGGGCCGTATCCGGATGTTCGGCCACGATGTCCAGACGGAAGACTGGAAGCGACGCATTGGCGTGTTGCCCGATTATTCCACCTTTTACGACTCTCTGTCTGCTGCGGATCACCTGCGCTATTTCGCCCGCGTCAAAAAAGTTGGACTGACGCATGAGGACTGCATGCGCATCCTCGACGCCGTAGAGCTTGGCGAACACGCTGCGCGCAAAGCCAAAACGTTTTCCTTCGGGATGAAAAAGAAGCTGGGCATTGCCCAGGCAATGGTCGGCGACCCGGAGATTTTGTTCCTCGACGAGCCGACCTCCGGCGTTGACGTCGAGTCAGCCCTGCACATTCAGGAGCTGCTGTTGCGCTTGCATCAGCAAGGCAAAACGATTTTCATGACCTCGCACAACTTGCACGAGGTAGAGAAAATTTGCACCCGCATCGCGATTATGAAAAGCGGCAAGATCGCTTCAGAAGGCAGCCTCACCGAACTGCAGGCCGCCCAGCAAGCCTGGCGGCAGGTCCAAGTGCGCCACTCCGCCTTTTCCGCAGAAGAACAAGCCGCGCTGCGCGCCTTTGTCGAGTCGCTGGGCCGCAACATCCGTTGGGGAGAAGGCCGCTTCCAGCTTCAGGTAGATGAGGAGCAAAAGGTGGCCGCATTGGTGCGCGCCCTCGTGCAAGCGCGTGTGGACATTTACGGCGTGAACGTCGATGTGCCCTCTCTGGAAAAAATATTTATGCAGGAGGATGGGGATGTCTAGTGGAGTTTTTACGCTGATTCTGGCGACAGTGTTGGCGTATCGGCTGATATTTGGAAATGGCGAGTGGACTGTTTCGATGTATATCGTCTGCGGGCTGCTCGCGGTCAATCTGGCCTGGGCGGCAAAGCGGTGGAGCGAGCGGAAAGCTGCGCGGCGAGGGGAATAGAAAAAGACAGCTCTTGACCCGGCTGTAGCGAAAACACGCGCAAGCTGCGGTTGGCAGGGTGGCGATTTCGTTGGCGGAGGGAAAGAGCTGTCTTTTTGGGGGAGGTTGTTGATGGGGGGTGTAAATGCTGGCTACGAGTGAGTATAGCTACTGTTGTGGCCGTCGATCTGTCGTAAGTTTTACTACAGGCTACTGCTGCAGCCCGTCGCTGCTGTCGCAAGTTTACTACTGGCTACTGCTGTGGCTGGCGCTGCTGGCACAAGTTTACTACTGGCTACTGCTGCGGTCCGACGCTACTGTCACAACTCCACACTACAAATACGCTGGCAACTGCTCCAGCCGTTCGATAACGGCCAGCGGCTGATGAGCAGAAGTGGCCTTTTTCCCACGTGGATTCAGCCAGACAGCGGAAAACCCCGCATCAATAGCTCCTGCCACATCCCCTTCCCATGTATCGCCAACAAACAGCACCTCGCTGCTCGCCACGCCGAATCGCTCTTGCGCCGCCGCATAAATCCGCGGGTCCGGCTTATGGTAGCCGAGCAGCTCGGAAATCACCACCCGCTCTTGCGGGAAGTAAGCAGACAGCCCCAAACGCTCCAGCTTGATAAACGCCATGTCTACCGGACCATTGGTGACGATGCCAAGCTTATGCTCCTCTGCCAGCTTCGCGATGACAGCCTGCACAGCCGGATCAGGCTGGACGGCCTCGAGGCAAGCCGCCTGGTAAGTCCGCTGGAAATCGTCAGCCTCTTCTACTGCAATCGTGCGGTTGAAGTCGGCCATGGCCCTCTGCAGGCGCAACTGGCGATACTGCGTAAAATCGTACTTTTTCGCTATAACATCCACCCACAGATCGTCTCCGTGGCGGCGCAACGCCGCAAGCAGCTCCGCGCCGTCCAGGTCAGTCGTGAGTGCATGTGTGGCAATCGTCTGCTGCATCCCTTTTTCCCAGCAAGCAGAAAAATCAAACAGCGTATCGTCGAGATCAAACAATATCGTGCTGAATCGAGACAAGATGGTCACTTCCTCTTCCCTGTTTTCCTCCATTTTTCCTCTAAAAAATATCTGCGTGAGCCGCTGTCTTTTGCTAAGATCATTGTAACGGATTATCGGCGTCACCATAACAATTTTGGCACATTTTACGAAAAAGGAGGCTGACGGTATGTCAGAAGAAAAAATCGACCAACTGCTGGAAGGAATGAATGAGCTTCGTTTGGTTACGCGCGCCATTTTGGACAGGCAGGACGAGACAGACGCCAAGCTGGAAGCTTTAACGATGGAGGTGCATCAGCTTAAAGGTGAGGTCGCTGAGCTGAAGCATGATGTAGCTGTGCTCAAGCAGGACGTGGCTGAGTTGAAGCATGATGTAGCTGTGCTCAAGCAGGACGTGGCTGAGTTGAAGCATGATGTAGCTGTGCTCAAACAGGACGTGGCTGAGTTGAAGCATGAGGTGGCCGTACTCAAGCAGGATGTTGCCGAGTTAAAGCAAGATGTCAACGTGCTCAAACAGGACGTGGCTGAACTAAAACAAGACGTCGCCCTGCTCAAACAGGACATGGCAGATGTCAAAGACGGCCAGGACCGCCACGAACGCGTGCTGGAAACGCTTGCCCTGCGTGCGCTGGAGTGGAATGCGTTTCGCCTCGACCAACTGCGCAAGTAAGCGTGCAGGCAAGGCAGGAGGCAAGTGACCATCGTCCATTGCCCCCATTGCATCGAAGGTTATGTGGCTGCCAGCTCTTTTTCCAACGCGGCTTTCAATTCATCCGGCAGCGCGACCGACCGTCTCGTGTTCGCATCGATCATGACCATTGTGACATCGGCGTCTGCGGCCAGCACGTCCTCGCTGTTGTACAGCTCATGGCGAATCACGAAGCTTTTTTCTCCAACCCGCAGCGCAGTCGTAAGCGCGTACACCTCTTCGCGCATATGCAGCTCTTTTCGATAGTTGATATTGATATTGACAACCACAGGCATTACGGCCCGCCGCTTCAATTCATCGAGCGTAAATCCCAGTTGCCAGATCCAGTCAAACCTCGCCCACTCCATGTACTCCAAATATTTGGCATTGTTCACATGACCGATGACATCAATATCCGTAGATTGCACGGTAAACGCAAAGCGATGGGCCATCTCTCTCACTCCTTGGACTGTTTCTTCCAGTATAACGAATATCGGTAACTGAGTGAATATTCATTCAAAATATTCCGAACGATTCTGCTGGTCTTTCCCTCTGTTTCTCCTATAATAAAAGAAAAGAACAAGCGATCTGGAAAGGATGGTTGGATGTTTGAGCAGGAACTGCTGCCTTCGCTGCAAACGGCCCGCTCCCGTTACATGGACGCGCTGGCCAATCTGCAGGCTGACGAGCTTCCCTTAAAGCTCGCCCCGGGCTCTAATTCCATCGGCTTTTTGATTCGCCATATCGCCGAAGTCGAGTATCGGTTCTGTCTGATGTTTTTTCAGCGTCCACTCCCTTCCGACGTCTAGTTGAGCACCATCGGCCCGGTCAAAGACGAAGGGAACTTCACCGATCTGGCGGCGCTTCTCGCCATCTGTGAAGCCTCGTACCGCCATCTGGTCGACTCTCTCGCTACGCTGCCGCCCGAAGCATGGGATGTTCCGTGCGAAGCTCCAATCGGCATCCTGACTCCCCGTCAGGCACTCGGACGCCTGATCTACCACATGGGCTATCACGGCGGACAGATCGGGCTGATTCGCAAATACGGAGGGACCAAATGACACTGAAGCTCACCGGGGAAAGGCTCGCCATCCGCGAATTGCAGCGCGCAGAGCTGCCGTTTGTGCTGGAGGTGTACAACAGCAACCCCGGGTACAACCTGCTGCGCCACAACGTCAGCACCATGACTCTCAGCGAGCTGGAAGCGGAGTACGATTCGACACTTGCCATTCCCCAGGGATATTGGCTGCTTTTGGCCGTAGAAGGGACACCCGTTGGCGTGATGCACGTCGTCCTCGCAAGCGATAGCGAGCCGAAAAGCTGGATCAGCCTGCTCGTCTTGCACGCTTCCTGGCAGAAAAAAGGACTGGGTAAAGAAGCGGTGAAGCTGTTCGAGAGCTTCTGCGCCGTACACGGCACCCGGCACATCCATCATGGAGTCATCGCGCATAATGAGTCCGCTCTGCGCTTTTGGGGCAGGCTCGACTACGAACAGTATCGCCAGGTGGAAGCGCCCGTTGGACTGCTGACGCAGCCAGTGCTTTTGGTCGCAAAATGGCTTGACTCCCCATCTGAGCCATAAGGAGGTGAACCGCAATGAAGCGTCGCCTGTTCGAATGTGATGTACCTGTCCTCGCCTAGTCGGTGAGGAAGCGGTTTTTCTAACGGCCTCCCGGCTAACAAGCCTGACTGTACCATTCAGATTCATTCCGGGAGGGACTATTCATGTCGCATTCACAATGGAAGCAATCGTTACTCGGCGCCATTTGCCTGACTCTCGCTGCCGCAATTTGGGGTGGCGTCTACGTCGTGAGCAAAGTCGTGCTGGACGTCATTCCGCCGTTTACGCTTTTGATCTTGCGCTTCGGCATCGCGCTGATCGTTTTGGGGGCTTTCGCTCTCGCTCGCAGAGAAACCGTCCTGAAAAAAGATTATCCGCTGCTGATGACCATTGCCTTTGTCGGGGTCACCATCTCAATCGCGGCGCAATTTCTCGGCACGAAGCTCTCGACCGCGCATATGGGCGCGCTGATTACTTCCGCTTCCCCTGCTTTTATCGCCATTTTCGCGGTTTGGCTGCTCAAAGAGAAAATCCACTTCAAGCAGGCAACAGGCATTTTGCTTGCAACCGTGGGCGTCATCATCGTCATCGGCGTGCCGGACCAGGCGGACGCCCAGTCGTCTCTGACAGGCAACCTGATTCTGCTCGTGGCAGCGGTAAGCTGGGGGCTTTACACCGTCCTCAGCAAAAAAGCGACGCAGCGTTATTCCTCTCTGCTCGTCACAACGTACGTGGCCTTGTTTGGTCTCGTCTTCACCAGCCCTGTCATGGTCTGGGAACTGTCTGTCACGCCTGTCTCCTGGCAGTTTGGCTGGGAGATTTGGGCCGGTGTGCTGTACATCGGACTCATCTCGACAGCCGGGGCGTTTTACCTGTGGAACAAAGGCTTCGAACTGATGCAGGCGGGCAGTGGGGCAGGTTTCTTCTTCGTCCAGCCGATCGTCGGCGCATTTCTGGGCTGGCTTCTGCTGCACGAGCACCTGGGCGTCAGCTTTTTCGTCGGAGCGGCCTTTATTTTTCTCGGCGTAGCCCTGTCGAATCTGCACAAGCGCGAATCGTCGGAAAGCAATTGACGTTTTCAGACGGGTAAGACCGTTACGAGCTTGAGTAAACATGGCTTCATCCATTTTTACGCGAAGCCCTTCGCCCCCCTTGTCCCTACACAGCGCGAACGAACGTTTACAAACTCGTATCGCCTACTCGAAAAAAGGACAGCAGACTTCCTGCTGTCCTTCTCTATATGCCACTATCTAGCCCACCACTACGGACAAAAAGTCTGCGTCACCCGCGGCCTTTCCCCGGTCATGTCGATCTCGGCGCGCGCTCCGTTTACAAACGTCATCTGCGGAGGCACATGCCCACAGTCGATGTCGTACAGGATCGGTACCCGCAGCTCTGCGGCCAGCTCCTGATATACATCTTCTGCTGTATAGCCGTCTACGGGTTGATTCGCTGCGCTGCGCCCAAACATGATCCCGACGCAATGCTCGAACCAGCCTGCCAACTTCATCTGTACAAGCGACCTGCGCAAATCGGCAGTCGACAGCTCGCAATTTTCCAGGTACCAGACGATCGGTTCGTTCTGAATCCGCTCTCGTTGAAACCGCCGGACATCTCCGTAAGGCGTCCCGACGACGTGGCGGATGACGTCAATGCAGCCGCCAAGCAGCCGTCCTGTCAGTTTTAGCGGTGCGGCTTCAGTCGATTTCCAGCGGGTCGGCTCTGTGAGGTGAAAAACAACCGGAGTGGGCTTGTCATGCTGCCATTGCGCCTGGTAGAGAGCCGATGCCTCCTGCACAACCTGCTCGCCTGCCCCAGTCGAAAGCACCGCCTCCCACTTGGCTGTCGTCTCATCCATGGACGTTCCGCGCAAATCGATCAGATTGGCTCCGTGCGCGGTTGCCAGGCCCGTTTTCAGTGTAATGACAAAAAGCAGCAGGCTGACATCGGAGTAGCCGAGCACCCATTTGGCAGGCAAGGCTTCGAAATCAAGGTACTCAAGAATTTCAATCAGCAGCTCGCCGCCCCACGGCGGGATAATCAGATCAATGCTGTCGTCGCGGAGCAATGCGTTAAACTCGGCCGCACGGACTTTTGCCTCCGCAGACTTGGCTTTTTGCTGCGTCCAGGCTGTGTCCTTGCACACGGTCTGGTAGCCGCGCTCCTCCATCCGCCTGCAGGCGAGCTTGAGCAGCTCATGCAATTCGCCCGGCACCCCTGAGGACGGAGCAGTAACCCCGATCGTACTTCCTTTTTTCAAAGACGGATATGTAATCACGACAGTTTCCTCCCGCCAAACCGTTTTTTGTCTTGCTTGTCAGCCGCGCTATTGCAAAAGCGCATTGCTCGATGAGAAGCCAGAGAGTAGGCATGGGCCTACGCCAACATCACTTGAGCTTGCGTTGCCTGACTTGGGCTTGCGTAACCTTACTTGGACTCACGTTGCCTGACTCGGGCTTGCGTAACCTGACAGGCGCTTACGTTGCCTGACTTGGGCTAGCGTAGCCTGACTAGAGCTTGTGGGCCTGCGAAACATGACATGACCCGCCAAACATAACCCGGGCAACGTAGCAAAACCCGGCCTTCCCCAACATTCCATGCATTTGAAACCGAAAATCACGAAGCTTACATCCCATGCGCTCACAGCACCAACGCATTCCCCGCCCCCTGTTGAAAACTACCCCCACTTTACAATAAATTCAACAAAAATTCCAATTGCAACATCTTTTCACACAAACGCCCCGATCAGAAAAAAGCAAAAAAAAGACGGCCTATAGCCGCCAAATATATATAAAACGGGAGGGAAGTAGAGGAGTTTCAACAAACGTTAACAAACGTGTTTCCAGTTGGCGAATCGTTACTGCTTGCTCGCGTCAGTCGAAGTCGACTGATCGGCAGATCCGCTGTTTTCCGTTCCAGTCGAACCAGTTGTGCCAGACGATGCGTCAGACTTGCTGTCTGAACTGCTGTCACTGGCTGGTGCATCAGCGCTTGCCGGGGCATCAGAAGAGGTGCCTGTGCTGTCCGAACCGCCTGTGGTCGTATCGGAGCTGTTTGCCGATGCATCTGGCGTCGATTGATCTTGCGAAACCGAGCTGTCGGTTGATTGTCCATTATCAGAAGAAGCCGGTGTCGTTTGGCTTGTGCCCTCTTGCTGCGTCGCTGGTTCAGGCGTCCCTGTTGTGCTGGAGCAGGCTACCAGGCTTCCAGACAGGAGCAATGCGACAGTTGCAATGGAAAACCATTTTTTATTCATGTTCATTCTCCTTTCATCCTTGGCTTTCGTGACCTTCTCGCCGTCACAAGTACATCGTAACGGGCAAAGATAACCATTCTGTAAGGAGAATAGGAGAATTTCATGATCCAATTATGAAAAAAGTATGACCATGACGCCAGCCAAGCTTTGGGTCATGACGATTGTTTCGCGGGCGGCGCCGTCATTTTCGGCAGCAGGATGGTAAATGTGCTTCCTTGTCCCGGCACGCTTTCCACGCTGCACTTGCCATCGTGCAGCTCGACCAACTCTTTGACGATGGCAAGGCCAAGACCTGTGCCTTTGTTGTTTTTCGAGCGGCCGCGATCCACCTTGAAAAACCGCTCCCAAATCCGGTTCAGATCGTCTGCGCCAATGCCCATGCCCGTATCCTGCACCTGGATGCACACCCATGGGTCCTGCAGTTTGGCCGTCATCCGGATTTCGCCCGCTGCCGTGAACTTGAGCGCATTTTTTACCAGGTTTTTCAAAATTTGCGCCACCCGATCCTTGTCCGCATAAATGCGCGGCAGTTCCTCTTCGACCTCGACTGTGAGCTGAAGCCCTTTTTCCTCCGCCTCCTGGCGGAAGGAAAAAGCGACCCGATTCATCACCTCTGCGACATCGACAGGGAACTTCGCGAGATTGACCTCGTTGTTTTCCAGCTTCATCAAATCCATCAGGTCATCGACCAGCCGATTGACCTGCATCGTCTCCGAATACATGACGGCGTAATATTTTTGCCGGGCCTCTTCGTCCTCTACCAGCCCGTCCTGCAGCGCCTCCAAAAAGCCTTGTATCGCTGTGAGCGGCGTGCGCAGCTCGTGGGACACATTGGCGAGAAAATCGTTGCGCACCTGCTCCAGATGGTGCCGTTCCTGCTCCACCTTTTCCAGCTTTTCTGCCATCGTGTTGATCGTCTGCGCCAAATCGGCAATTTCATCGTGCGTGTCTACCTGGACACGCTCCGCGTAGTTGCCCCTGCCGATCTCCGCCGCCGTCCGCTCGATCGTGCGCAGCGGCCGCGAGATCGACCAGGACAGGTAAGAAACCATCGCGGTAGACAGCACAACGCCAAACAGCGTCGCCCACAAAATCGACTCGCGCATTTGTCCGAATGTTTTTTCGATCCCTTCGATGGGAGCGTGCAGGATGATTCCTCCGTACACATTTTCGCCCTCGCCCCATGGAACGGAAACCGAGAGCATCGGGTCTTCCAGCCCTTCGATTTTCAGCTCGGAAATCGCATTTTTGCCTTTTAGCACGTTGTCGGCAATCGAAACTGCCACCGACTTTCCGGTGAACACCTCGTCCTTCATGGAGGTCGCGACAATTTTTCCTTCTTTATTGAACAGCCAGATTCGCGTGTCGAACGACTCATCGAGCATCGCCAGCTTGTCCAGGAGCGCCTTGTTCACTTTATTGCTGTTGTGAATCGCGACGTTGACCTTCTTCGCCATCCGCAACAGCTCTTCTTCCTTGGAGTTGTAAATATACTCCCGTGCGAAAAACGACAGCAAAATGCCGGAAATGCCCAGACCGACCAGAACAGTCGCCAAAAAGCTGAACAGCAGGCGGCGGAAAATGCTTTTGGAAGTACCGAGCATCAGGATTCCACCCCAAACTTGTAGCCGATCCCCCATACCGTGTGGATGCACTCGTAAGGAAGCTTATCCAGGCGTTGTCTGATCTTTTTGATATGAACATCAATCGTCCGGACATCTCCGAAGTAGTCGAATCCCCATACCTGCTCCAGCAACTGCTCGCGCGACCAGACGCTGCCCGGCGATTTCACCAGTTGCACGAGCAAATCAAATTCCTTCGGGCGAAAGCTGACCTTTTCTCCCGCGACGATCACCTCGCGCTTGTCGAGATCGATCGTGAGCTGATCGAAGCTGAAAATGCGCGGCGCGTCTTCCTCCACCTTTGGCTTCGGCTGCAGGCGGCGCATGATCGCCCTGATTCGCGCTACCAGCTCGCGCGGGCTGAACGGCTTGGTTACATAGTCATCCGCTCCCAGCTCCAGGCCGAGCACGCGGTCAAATTCCTCATCTTTTGCGGTTAGCATAATAATCGGTGTATCCCATTTTTTGCGAATTTCCCGACAAGCCTCAAAGCCGTCCATTTGCGGCATCATTACATCGAGAATCAGCACATCCGGCTGTTCGGTCTCTACAAGAGCAAGAGCTTCCCGCCCATCCTTGGCGACGACAAGCTCAATCTGTTGTTTTTCAAAATAAAGGCGAATAATTTCGCGTACATTTGGATCGTCATCAGCAACGAGGACCTTCATCTGGGTCATGGCTAACAACCTCCCTTCCTTTGAACGGCATGGGAAAATAGTGCCGTTTTTGCGACGCTACAGCTTTTTCCCATGGTAACACAGATCGCAAAAGTTGTGGACGGATAGAAGTCCTAACTGGCAGGGAATAGCAGGAAGTCTGCAAGAAAAACACGCCAAAAAACGCGCCAAACCTCAAGCGAGGCGGCGCGTTTTTTCCTTGTTTTTATGAATCTGCCAATGTTACACCTTGCCGAGCTTTTGCTCCAGCACTTCCTGCTTTGCTTTTCGTTCAGGGCGCAAGCTGCCCCAGAGGAAGCCGAGCAACGCGCCAGCAATTGCCGGAAGCAGCCAGCCGATGCCTTCCTTGTGCAGCGGCAAATGGTCCAGGATCGGAGCGAGCGCTGCGATCTTGATGCCTGCCGTCGCGAGTCCATCCAGCAGGCTGATGACCGCCGTAGCGATGATAGCGCCGCGATAGACTGCGGAGTATCCTTTGAACCATTGATGGAAAAAGGACACGAGCATCAGCACGATCGCCAGCGGGTAAATCGCCATCAGCACCGGAACGGAAATGGCAATCAGTTGCGTAAGCCCTACGTTAGCGACAGCCGCACTGAACACGCTCAAAATCACCGCCATCATCTTGTAGGAAGCGCCCGGAATACGCTCGGAGAAAAAGCGGCTGCATGCGGTAACCAGACCGACAGAGGTCGTCAGGCAAGCGAGCGTGACCGCCCCGCCAAGCAGCAGCGTGCCGAGCGGACCAAACAGATGCAGGACTGCGCCAGTCAAAATTTGTCCGCCGTTAGCGGACTGTCCCAGCGAGTGGCTCGTTGCTCCCATATAGCCGAGCGCCAAATAGACAAGCCCCAGGCCGATTGCCGCAATCACCGCTGCCTTGATCGTCGACCAGGTCAGCTTTCTCGGATCGGTAATGCCTTTTTCCCGCACGGCGGCAGTCACGACGATCCCGAACACCATCGCGGCGAGCGCATCCAAGGTCAGGTAGCCTTCGACAAACCCTTTGAAAAACGCTGCGTGCTGGTAGTCGCCTGTCGGCGGTCCAACCTCGCCAATCGGCTGAGCCAGGGATGTGAAAAACATGACGCCGATAATGACAAGCAGGGCAGGAGTCAATACTTTGCCGATCCGGTCGACCAGCTTGCTCGGATTGAGCGCCAGCCAGAAAGTGAGGGCAAAGTAAACAATCGTTGTAACGAACAGAGGAAGCGAGCTGTCCTTCATCGTCTCAGACAAAAACGGCAGGACACCCATTTCATACGTAACGGTACCCGTGCGCGGAATCGCCATGAACGGCCCGATCGACAAGTACACGATAAACGTAAACACCGTGGCAAAAACGGGATGCACTCTCCCCGCCAACGTTTGCAAATTGCCGCCGCCCAACCCGACGGCGATGACGCCAAGAAGCGGCAAGCCTACGCCCGTGACGATAAAACCGAGCATCGCGATCCACACATTTTCACCCGCTGCCTGTCCCAGCGCTGGCGGGAAAATCATGTTTCCTGCTCCGAAGAACAGGGCAAAAAGCATAAGACCGACAGTAATGATTTCTCTCGTTGAAAGCTCTCTCATGTTGTCCCTCTCTATATTTATTATTTTAATAAAATTTCCATTAGTATAACTTAATATTTCTTCACTTTTCAACAGTCGATTTGTTGAAAAGTAAAGAATTTTTGGCAAACAAGGGAGCTACTCCTCCCAAACCTCTTTTCGCTTCACCGCTCCCACCGCTTCCCAAATGTAGAGAGAGTAAATGCTGCGCCATGGCGCCCAGCGCTCTCCTATCCGGCGAATTTCTCGCTCGTCCGGCTTGTTGTCCATTTTGTACACGAGCGCGATCCCGTTGCGCAGCCCGATGTCCGCTGCCGGCAGCAAATTAGGGCGGCCCATTCCGAACATCAGCAGGCACTCGACCGTCCAGCGGCCAATGCCGCGCAGGGGAGTCAAATGCGCGATAATCTCCTCGTCCTCCATCGCCCACAGCCGCTCCAAATCAACCTTTCCGTCCACAATCGCACGCGCGTAGTCAATGATATACTCGGCTTTTCGCTGGCTGAACTGCAACGGGCGCAAGTCTTCGGTCGACAGCCGCGCGACGGCCTCCGCAGTCGGAAACGCGAGAAATTTCACGCCTTGCTCGTCTGCCACCTCTTCGCCAGCCATCGTCAGCAAACGCTGGGTCAGATTCGCCGCAAAGGTTAAATTAATTTGCTGACCAATTATCGTCTTGACCATCGACTGAAACAGATCAGAGTCGTGCATCAGCCGCAGGCCGGAAAAGCGATCGACAAGCACAGCCAGCTCCGGCTCTTCTCTCATCTGCTCGTAAATCGGCAAAAGGTCGAGGTCTGCGCTGAAAACGTGACGAATCGTCCGTTCCAGCTCGCGCTGCTCCGCCGCAGACAAGGCAGAGGCCGTCTCGATTTTCAGGGCAGGCTGTTCAAGCTCGCCGACAAATTGTACGCGCGTCAACACCGGGCGCGTCCCGACCCGAAAAATGCGCCGCAGCATGTTGTGTTCCGGCTGTACTTCCAGTTGCGGATCAGGATGGGTTTGCAGGCGCTGCAGCAGACGCTCGAAAGAATACGGAGGTGTCAGTGGAATGGTGAATGTACGCACGAAAAACGGCCCCTTTCTCCCTAAAGGAAAATTCTTGCTCCATCCTAACACAAAACACCTCCGAAAGCTCTTTCGGAGGTGTCTTCTTTAGCATGCCCGCCTTACTTCGTAAACATTCCTTTGAGCACGAACTTCACGTTTGCCGGGCTTTCTGCCAGACGACGCATGAAGTAGCCGTACCAGTCGTTGCCGTATGGGACGTAGACGCGCATTTTGTACCCTTCACGAGCGAGGTCGATTTGGGATTGGGTGCGAATGCCGTACAGCATCTGGAATTCAAACTGGGTGCGCGGAATGTTGTATTCTTTTTCCAACTGCTTCACATAGGCGATAATGTTGTCGTCGTGGGTTGCCACCGCAGCGTATCCGCCGTTCAGCAAATGCTGCTTGATGATTTTTTTGTAGTTTTCGTCTACATCGGCCTTGTTCGGGTACGCTACTTCCGGCGACTCCTTGTAAGCGCCTTTTACCAGACGGAAGTTCACTTTTTTGTCCTTCAGGCTGTCGATGTCGTCGGATGCCTTGTACAAATACGCCTGAATCACGGTTCCCACGTTTTCGTATTCTTCCAGCAGCTCGTTCAAAATTTCCATCGTTACATGGTTGTGCGCGTAGTCTTCCATGTCGATCCGCACGAAAATGTTGCCGTTTTTCTTCGCCGAGTCGAGAATGCGGCGCATGTTGGTCATGCACAGCTCACGGCTGATGTCCAGGCCGAGCGAGGTCATTTTCAGCGACAGGTTGCAGTCTACGCCGGACTGGTGAATCGCTTCCAACGTTTTGATGCAGTAGTCAGCAGACTCGTTTGCTTCTTCCAGGCTGAAAACAAATTCCCCCAGATGGTCGAGCGTGCACACAAGACCTTGCTGGTTCAGTTTGCGAACGGCGGCGATAGCTTCTGCAATCGTGACACCGGATACAAAGCGGCCGGCCCCGAAGCGCAGGCCCCATTTTTTAGCAGCCGCGTTCAGTGCTTTGTTTTTGGATAAAAATAAGAAAAAATCTTTCATGGCTTGTTCCATCGTTGACTGTCTCCTCCTCAACGTACTCTGCGTCATTTGTACTAGCATGAACCATGCCAACGCATCCTGGTAAGCTATATTTGACTTTGCCAATGGTTACGGAACACGAATGCTGTACATACTTTTCAACACATATGTACATTTCGTGTCTATCCTTGTACACTTCTGATTAGATACGATTCGCAGCAGGCAAGAGCCA
Organism: Brevibacillus sp. NSP2.1; assembly: GCF_000470975.2. Taxonomy (NCBI): domain Bacteria; kingdom Bacillati; phylum Bacillota; class Bacilli; order Caryophanales; family Paenibacillaceae; genus Brevibacillus; species Brevibacillus sp. NSP2.1. The sequence goes on from NZ_CP048274.1 coordinate 4,730,774, forward strand.
GTTCCTTTTACCTGTTAGTGTGGATAGGAAGTGACGATTTGAAACCTCTCTTTTCAATGGATAGTGTTGTCTCTGACTTGGCCGCTCCCGTGAATCCTGTCGATGTCAAAATACGCGAAGGCGAAAAAGAAGGTGTGTGGCAAGAAGGCGAGCGTGCCGTAAAGGTGCTTGTCGTCCCCCGGACAGCTACGCTTGCGCAATGCCTGGGGCAAATCCGTCAGGCGCTCGCTTCCGCCCATTTGCCCACGCTGGCAGTTGTCGATGAAGCAGGACGTGCAACAGGGATTGTTTTGCCCCAGCAACTACTGGAGGCATTTGCCAACCTGGCCCAAAACCAGTCTGTTTTGCTCAGCACCTTGATGGATACGATGAGCGAAGCGATTACGATTGTGGACTCCAACAACATCGTCCAGTACTGGAACCGGGCAGCGGAAACGATTTATGAGATCGACCGGGCGCAAGTGCTGGGCACTTCACTCGACGAGCATTTTGCCAGCGAGTCCATCCGGCTCCTCGACGCCTTGCGCCAAGGCACGTCAGTCCAACGGGTTTACCACATTCCCCGTCCAGACAGCCACGTCCTGATTAACGCCGCCCCGATTCGCCAGGGGGGGCAGATCATCGGGGCGATCTCCATCGAGCAAGATATTACGGAGCTTGTCCGCCTGAATGAAGAGTTGGCGCACACGACCGCACACTTGCACAATCTGCAGCAGGAAATGAGCAGGTTCCAGGCGGCCGACGACCCTTTTTACGCGATCAAAGGGCATTCTGCCCCCATCCAGTCTGCCATCAGTTCGGCCAAAAAAGTCGCGCAGACCGATGCCACCGTGCTGATCTACGGCGAGAGCGGCGTAGGCAAAGAATTGTTTGCCAAAGCGATCCACCAGGCCAGTCGGCGGCGGGAAAAGCCGTTTGTCGCGATTAACTGCGGAGCGATTCCGGCTGCCTTGTTCGAAAGCGAGCTGTTCGGCTATCAGGGCGGAGCTTTTACGGGGGCGGAGAAAAAAGGCAAGCCCGGCAAGCTGGAGCTGGCGCATGGCGGCACGCTTTTCCTCGACGAAATCGGCGAGCTGCCCCTGGAGTTGCAGGTCAAGCTGCTTCGCGCCCTGCAAGAGCGGCAGTTTTACCGCGTAGGCGGAACCGAGCCGATCACCGTCAATACCCGGATCATCGCAGCGACCAACCGCCAGCTTGAGCAGATGGTGGCCGACGGACGATTCCGCGAAGACCTGTACTATCGGCTCAACGTGTTTTCGCTGGAGATTCCTCCGCTGCGTGCGCGGCGCGAAGATTTGCCGGAGCTGGTGCAAATTTTCATCCACGAGTATTCCGTCGCGCACGAGCAAGCCGTCCCCCGCATCCCGTCCGAAGTCATGCAGGCGCTGTACGACTACAGTTGGCCCGGAAACATCCGGCAATTGCGCAATGTCATCGAACGGCTGTCGATCCTGCAAGAAAACGGCGTCATCTCGCCGGAGCATTTGCCAAGCGTCATCCGCTCCCAGCCCGAACCGATTGCCCCTGCTTCCTTCGCCTCGCTGGGCGGTGCGTACACAGCGCCTGCTGCGTTGCATCCGGCCCCGGCCACTCCGCTTGCCCTGCACCATCCGGCAGGACCAACGGAAAAAGAACGGGTCATCGCCGCTCTGGAGCGCACGTACGGCAACAAAAAGGCGGCTGCCGAGCTGCTCGGCATTTCGCGCGGCACTCTTTACAATAAGATGAAGAAATACGGTCTTGATGGGGAGTCGTTCAGATGGAATTGATCGCCTGGGAGGATGACAAGCTGGAAGTTCGCTACGGCGGGGAAGGCATTGTGCTTTTGCCGAAGGAATACGCTTTGCTGAAATATTTGTACACGTGGAAAAACCGGAGCTTTTCCCGGGAAAGCCTGCTCGACGCCGTATGGCCGCTGGAGGACCCGACTGACCGCACGATTGACGACCACATTTACCGGCTGCGCAAAAAGCTGCAAAAATGGTCGCACCTGTTCACGATCGACACAGTGCGGGGAGTCGGCTACCGGCTGAGCTGGAAGCAGCATCAGCCGCCCCAGTTGCATGCCTGGAAGCAGGACTTTTCGGAAAGTATCCGCACGATGCTGTCCGCCTATCACGGCATGGGGATGGGCGCGGCCCTGCAAACTCTCGCGGCCAACCAGGAAGTGCTCGGCTTTCAGTTGGACCCTTTTTACGCCATCTACATCCGCTTTGTCACGGGCGACTTTGCCTGGTTTGTCGCAGACGACGACACGCCCCTGTCGGAAAAGCTGTTTTATCTTTTTCACCTGTATCACATGACCGAAATGGATGCAGAGCAAACCGCCAAGCTGTTCCAGACCATCGTCAAACATCAGGCGTCCATGCCGCAAATTTTTCAGGATGAACTGCAAATCAACGCAGTCGCCCTGTATGCCAACATGGGGGAGTGGGAGCTGGCGCAAAAGCAGGTCGCGCACGCCCGGACGATCGTCGAGCAGATGGATTCGGACAGCTTTACCTTGTTTTTGCTGGCGGGCGAAACATGGCTTGCGCTGCTGTCCGGATCGGTCGAAAAAGCCGAGGGGCTGCTGCAGCAAGCATTTGCCATCCTGCATAGGCTGCCGATGCAGCGTGAGGTGGGCAGCTTCAAGCTGCTGCAAGGGCTTTGCCAGTATCGCCAGCAGGAGATCGCCAAAGCGCGGCGGCTGGTGGATGAAGGAGTCGAAGTCATCCGGGCCACCCAGTTTGTCCCGCACCTGATCTACGCGGTGCACAACATCCTGCTGTTTTTCCGCCACGTCCCTTGCGATGCCAAATGGCAGAGCCGCTACGAAAAAATGTGGCACGACTTGGCTGTGCAGTACCAGTTCGAGCATTTGAAAAAGTCGGTCGTCCACAAGCTTTCTGCCCTCTTATGATACGCCTCTGACAAATCCCTTTTATCATCGAATCAGTTCGAAGTGATGGAGGGATTTTTTTGCTTACCGAAAACAAGACGTTTCGCACGCTGCTTTTCGCTTACGGGCTGTCTACGCTAGGGGACTGGTTCGACTTTATCGCGGTCGCCATCTTCCTGGGCTACGTCTGGCATGCCGATCCGATGACGATGGCGCTTTTGCCGATTGCGTATGCGGCTCCCGGCATTTTGCTCGGACAATTCGCCGGGGTGCTGGCCGATCGTGTCCATAAAGTACGCATGATGATCGCGGCAAATCTGATTCAGGCGAGCCTCACCCTGCTGTTGCTCGCCATGCCTGATCCGCTCTGGTTTCTGCTCGTCATCGCCTTGCGCTCCTGCGCTTCCGTCTTCAACGATCCGGCTCAGCAAACCTTGACGCGGCAAATCGTCGCACCGGAGCAACTGCTTCAGGCGACCTCGCTGAACGGAGCCATTTTCCAAAGCGGCAAGCTGATCGGTCCACTGATCGGCGGGATGGTCGCCGCCATGGTGACACCAGCGCTCTGCCTCATCATCAATGCCGTGAGCTACCTGCTCTCCGCCGTCTTGCTTTTGACCATTCGCCACGTGGAGAAAAAGCTCCCCCGCCCCGCTTCGTGGGAAAAAACGATTCCGTTTCGCCTCGCCTGGCAGGAAGGCTGGGCCGTGTTTTTGCAAAACCGCGTCTTGCTGTTTAGCTCGCTTTTTTCCTTGCTGGCGATGATGGCGATTCAGCTTGCGGACGCGCAGTTGCCTGTCGTGTTCAGGGAAAAATTGCCGGGACATCCGGAGGTCGTCGGGTATTCTGTCAGTGTGATCGGGCTTGGGGCCTTGCTCACGATCACCTGGCTGCATCGGCGCAAAACGATTCGCTCGTTCGGCTGGGTGCTTGGGGGCGGCGTGCTTTTGATCGGCGCGTGCTTTGCCTGGATCGGCCTGTTCCAGCCGGGCGGCGGCATCCACTGGCTGCTGGCGGCTTCGCTGCTCGCTGGCATCGGTACGGGACTGACTTCGGTCGGCACCAACTACCTCGTGCAAAAAGAAACGCCCACGCACGCACTCGGCCGAGTCAGGGGCATTATTGATTCGCTGTCCAGCGCGACGTTTATTGTGGCGCCGTTACTGGGCGGCGCACTGATGACCTGGCTCGGGCCGGCGCAAGCCTTTTTGTGGGTCGGCTCGCTGGTCGGAGCTGTCGGCGGCGGGGCGATTCTTTTGCAGCGCTGGATTTGGGGCAAGCGCGACGCAGACACTGCCGCTACGGCTGCTGCAAAACAAGCCGGATGATCCGGTCATCCCCGTCTCTCGGCTCGCCGCGCCCATCGCGGTTGTTGGTCAAAAGGTAGAGCGATCCATCCGGGCCTTCCACAACATCGCGCAGGCGTCCTAGCTCATTGGCAAAAATCGTGGACGCCTCTGTGACGGCATCGGCGCGGCCAGGGTCCAGCTTCACGCGCAATAGTTGCTGACCGCGCAAGTTCGCAATGAGCAACTGCCCTGCCCACGGCCCTTTGCGGACAAAAGCCATGCCAGACGGTGCCCATGTCTCGTCTTTGCTTTGCCAGATCGGAGTTCGCATCCCTTGCTGCTCCTGATCGCCCGTGATCGCGGGCCAGCCGTAGTTTCCTTTTGGCTCGATCCGGTTCAGTTCATCGTGCGCCGACGGGCCGTGCTCGGAGCTGTACCACCTCGCGATTCTTTTCATGCCATCCCTCCTTTGGGTTTGATCCAGTGCGAATCAGGCAGCATTTTCGCTCGGATTCGTTCGTCCGGCGCTTGTCCAGCCCGGGCAAAAGAGCCTCGCCAGCAAACAAACTGCCTGTGATGGCCGAACCGCTTTGCGTACATCGGCTCCCACATGGACAAGAGAACTTGTTCCGTGCCAACAGCCGCCCGCTCCCATGCAGCACGATGACGGCAAGCAATTGAACGGACACTTCAAAACGGACAAAAGACTGAAAGATCAGAATGAAAATGACGTTATACAGACAAAGCTTCGCGAGCCAACGTTTTTGTTCCTCTTTTTGCTGAACAAAAAACCTGCCCCCTAAATCCGAAGACGCCCCCATCGCCACTACCCCAATCATTTCTAACGAAGCGGCCTGATTGCAAAAAAAAATTGGTCCCGTTGACCAATTCGCGAAAAAATTATTCGATTTTCACTTGCCTGCGTTCCTCGATTTGCCTGTGCAAAATGTACTTGCGCAAATTGTGGAAATGCCGGGCCGTGATTGCTTTGATCGTGCAGCCGTAAAAGTAGTGGGGGCCTTCAATCCGTTCGTGAATGACTTGCAGCTCTGCCTTTACTACCCCGTCCGGCCTGTTTCGTCCGTACAGCTCAAAAGAAAACACAATGGCCTGGTCGATCGGGACGGGCTTGTCTGCCCGAAACGCCAGTCCTCCAAGGCTCAAGTTCACCAAATAGGCCATTTGACTGTACACGGAAAAAAACGAATCCGGCTCCTGAGTCGGATATTGCACCCAGCCTTTTACCTCCATGTCGAAGCGGGGATAGCGCCTACGCTGCTCGCGGAACTCGCTGATCGTAGGCGAATGGAACAAAAACAGCCGATTTTTGTCCTTCGCCACCACGACGGCATCAAAATTGCTGATGGTTTCATAATCAGCGGTCAACAAGCAAGGAATCTGATCGCCGACAGTCACTTCCAGGTGACGGGGGAAAACCGCTTCGATCAAGTCTCCTTCTTCATATGTCACATGGCCTTCCACCAATTGATTCCCTTTTCTAATTTGTATAATGCTTTCCATCTACGTTCTCCACCACTTCGTACAGTAATTTACTAGGTTTTCCGGAATCTTTCCCTAGATGCTTTTCGCGGAAAATAAGGTATAATGGGAACATTGACAGATAGGAGGTTACAAACCGATGAATCGTTATCAAATGGTAACACTTGCTTTGGCATTTTGCGTAACCGCCTGTCTCATCGGAGTTGGCATTTCCATCGGGGAAAAAAGCCCCCTCGGCATCCTTGGTTGTATCGTTGTTGCCTTCTCATTGATGGGATTTGGCTTTTCGTACAAGCGCAAGCATATGCGCTAACCTCTTCTCCGTTATCGCCGTACAAGCAGGCTGTTCACGTAAAACAGAACAGATGGCAAACCTTTTGCCTGTTTCAGCAGTTGTCTAGCGATAGTATAAATGTGTGGCTGACTGCGGTTTACTTTGCGATCAGCCAGATAAAATGCGACCAGCCCGTCCACGATCATACGGTGAAATGCAGGATTTGGCAAGCGTTTAACGCTTGCCTTTGCTTGTTTAATGAAAAATTGCAAGCGCTCCGTCGCCACCTGCTCGGAATCGTAGTAGCTTACGAAGTTCAAGTCCCCGCCCAGTCTGTCTTCCTCCAGGTCAATCAAGTAATCCAGCAGTATATGTAATCCGCAAAGCCACGGAAAATAAGCCTCGCTGACCGTGTTGATCGTCTCCTCGCTGACATCGTCCTCTGTCGCCAGGCAAAACAGGGCAAAAATCCCGATCGTCGAGCCTGTTACCGCCGCAAACTCCTGCCATTGCAAATAGTCGTATCGCTCCTTGTACTCATCCCACCAGGCCAAAAGCTCGCCCTCGCGCAAATGCTGGGCGATGTGCTTGTGCACTTGCAGATCGCTGTACAAACAGGAAAAGACGAGCACTTGCGGCTGAATCTTGCTGTAAGCGGGCAACTGTGCTGCATACCGCTGACAGGTTTGCACCAATCCGGCCAAAAAGCCTCCGTCATCCTTGTCCTCGCGGTATTGGTAGTAATCGCGCAACGGCGCTCCAGGTGTCAGCGCATCCTGCATCGAGAAATGCAGTTGCCGAAAGTCTTTTGGGTCCAGTGAAGTGCTGCGATCGCACAAATTGTCCAGATAGTCGCTGATCGTCTGGTAAGCGACGATCAACGGCACGATCGTCTCCACGTACGGGATGACCTGCGCGGCGTAGACGCATCCTCCCTGGCAATGAAATTTTTTGGAGTTCATGCTGTCCTGCGCCTGCTTCCTGAGCTCCGGGTTGGGAATCGCCTGGGCTCGCTCGTACCAGGCTGCAAACTCCCGCTCCAGAACAGGCTGAACATGACGATAGACCCGATATAGTAACTGCCATGGATTGCGTAGTTCGCTCACATGCTTCCCTCCCAAAACAACAATAGAAATATCTTACCACATTTGCATGCGCACTCCAAAAGTCACCCTTGCAATACCCCTAGCCTTCTTTTTGCTTCCATGTAGAGGACGTAGATGAATTTTTTCGTGTGAATGCGGGTGGGAGGAATCGACATTTCCACCTGGTTTTCCAGCTCGCGCATGCGCTTGCGGACTTCCGTGAAATCAAAAAACAGGGCCGCGTAGCTTTCAAACTTCGGGTGGCCAAAATCGGTCAGCCCGAGAGAGGCGAGGTGCGTCAAAGCTTGATAGATCACTCTTCGCACTCGCTGCTCGGCTGCTTTGCTCTCTTTCTGGATCAAGGCAGCCACTCCTGTTCCCAGCTTGCGCTCCGCCACGGCGGCGAACATGTCGCGCAGCGAAGGGAGCTTCGCCTCGGTGCCGTTGTCCTTTTCGAAGCGATGCAAAATTTCCATCATCGCCAGCAAATCTTTGCTCCCTTTTTCGCTGATGACGCCAAGCTCGGTCAAAAGAAAGGTGGCCGAAGACAAAATGCTCCGCTCCGAATAGGCGTGCTCGACAGGCCGCGTGAAAGCCGTCTGCGCAGACAATACATGCAGGGTGCGCTGGATGCCCTCGATGGATTGCTGCAGCAAGATTCGCTCCCGCACCTTTTGCAATACGCTGATGACCTCCAGCCGATTCACAGGCTTCGTCACGTAGTATTCAATCCCGAGCGAATACGCCTCCGCGATCAGCTCTTTCGACTCGATCTGCGAGATCATGACGATTTTTCCCGTGTAGCGGTTCAACTGCCGGATCGTCTCGATGCCATCCCGCTTGGGCATCAGCATGTCGATCAGTAAAATGTCCACCTGCTTCCAACTCAAAAAATCATGGTCAACGAGGGAGCCGTCCTCCGCTTCCCCGCACACCTCTCCCAAATCGGCATCTTCAACGATTTGAGCGAGCATGAATCGCACAGCAGCATCGTCGTCCACGATGAAGTAGCGCATCCGTCCACCCCTTTTTCGAATCAGACTCGCGACTGGCAAACCGTCGCGGGTATTTTTCTTGTGCATGGCCGATGATGCAGCGTATTAACGTGAAAGAGCGAAAGTCGATACAAAAACACCGTACGAAAAACCAGGACTGACAAAGATGGCGGCAAGCATAATTTTTCAAAATAAAAAGATAATTACCCTGATCCAATCTGTTCTGCACAAGACGAAGATGGGGAAGCACTGCCTTTCCTATTTTACTATATTTTTCTATAGGTTATTGTAGTTTTTTCTAGTCGTCCCCTTACAATTCGTAATGAGCGATATATACATAATTTTCTGACAAGTGTGAATTGTTTTTGAAAAAGCGTTCTGTTCTCTTCTCGCTCATCTTGCTTCTCTCCATGGCCTGGATGACCGCATGTGGCGGCGGCAGCCAGCAACTGGTGATCGCGACAGGCGGCACAGGCGGCACGTACTATCCGCTCGGCGGCGGAATGGCCGACCATATCACGAAAAACGCCGGCGTGACAGCCACAGCGCAGGCTACGGGCGCCTCTGCCGAGAACATCCGGCTGCTTCGCGACAAAAAAGCGGATATCGCCTTTACGCAAAACGACATCGCCGAATACGCCGCAGCGGGAACGAACATGTTTCAGCAAGATGGCAAAATAGATTCGTTCCAGGCTTTGGGCGCTCTGTACGACGAGACGATTCAGATCGTCGTCTCGGCTGACAGCAACATCAAAAGCGTAGCCGATCTGAAAGGAAAGCGCGTCTCTGTCGGCGCTCCGGGCAGCGGTACGGAGATCAACGCCCAGCAAATTTTGGAGGCGTACGGGCTGACATTCGACGATACGCAGTTGCAGCGGCTCTCGTTTGCCGACTCGGCCAAGGCGATCCAGGACGGCAAGCTCGACGCCGCGTTCCAGACTGCCGGGACTCCAACTGCCGCCATCACCGAGCTGGCTGCCACGACAGGCGTGAAAATCATTCCGATCGACAACGACAAGATCGACGCGATTATCGCCAAATACCCTTACTACGTCAAAACAACCGTTCCTGCGAATACGTACCAGACCGTTCCCGAGGAAGTCACGACCGTGTCCGTCAAATCCATGCTGCTGATCCGCTCCGATCTCGACGAAGACCTCGTGTACAAGGTGACAAAGGCGATTTTCGATAACACCGACAAGCTCGGCCACGCCAAGGCCAAGGAGATCAAGCTCGACAGCGTGCTCAGCGGCGTCAGCATTCCGATCCATCCCGGGGCAAAAAAGTACTTTGACGAAAAAGGCGTGAAGTAACAGCGTATGGCTGCAATCCGGTCTGCGGCTTTTGGAGAGAGGCGGAATCTGTTCCGCCTTTTCTCCTTCCTGGCTTTGCTTTTGCTCGTCATCGTCGCTGTCATCCCGCTTTTTCCCGTCTTGGTGGTGCGCGACAGCACGAGCAACGAAGTTCTCTGGAGCCACCGCATCGCGCAGGACGGCTCCTTCGGCATTCGCTGGACTCATTCTATTCATCGTTCTACCGTCGAAGAGCGCTATCGTCTGGAAGCCGGGCAGATTGTCCTCGTTAAGCTCCGCTTTCACGACTACGGCATTGGCATGGAAAACGAACTGGCCGCAGGCGAGGAGCTGGCGCTCGCAGACGGACAGTTCGAAGTGCGCAACATGCACCGCGCCTTCCCCGCGCTCCATCTGTTTATCGGACAGGTTCGGGCGAATCATACGTTGCTTTTCGCCGGACAAGAGCTGCCGCTTCGCTCGATTGGCAAGCCCGGAGAGGCTGTCGTCATTCAGGCGGAAAAGCGATCCATTTTAAGCGAGTTAGGAGGTTACGAATGAGTACAACGAACATCAACCAGCAGGAAGTGGAAAAACTCATCGCGCAATACGACAAGGAATCCGCCACACGCCAGCTCGCCGGGCCGATGAAATGGATCACCTTTTGCCTGTTGGTCCTCTTTTCCCTCTACCAGCTTTCCAGCACGCTTTTCCTCGTCCTCCCGCCGCAAATCCATCGGCCGATCCATCTGGCGTTTGGACTTTGTCTCGTCTACCTGCTCTACTCAGGAACCGCCAAGGGCGACAAAGGAAAGGTCGGGCTCGTCAACATCGTTCTCGCTCTCCTGGGCGTAGCCGTCACGATGTACTGGGTGTTTGATTATGAGGGACTGGTCACGCGGACGGGCAACTACACGACATTGGACATGGCTGTAGGCGGAATCGCCATCCTGCTCGTGCTGGAAGCGGCGCGCCGCGTGGTCGGCATCCCGATCACCCTGATCGCCGTCATTTTTCTCGTCTACACGTATCTCGGCCCGTACATGCCGGGCTTTTTGCAGCATCGCGGCAGCGACCTCGACCGGATTATCGGCCACAGCTACTACACGTTGGAAGGGATATTGGGCACGCCGCTCGCCGTCTCGTCGACGTTCATTTTCCTGTTCGTGCTGTTCGGCGCGTTTCTGGAAAAGACAGGGGTAGGCGAGTATTTCAACGATTTGTCGCTCGTCATTGCCGGCAGACGAATCGGCGGCCCGGCCAAGGTAGCGGTGTTTTCCAGCGCCTTGCAAGGGACGATCAGCGGCAGCTCCGTCGCCAATGTCGTCACCTCTGGCGCCTTCACCATCCCGATGATGAAGCGGCTCGGCTACCGCTCGGAATTTGCCGCAGCCGTCGAAGCGTCCTCTTCCACAGGCGGACAGATTATGCCGCCCGTCATGGGGGCCGCCGCCTTTCTGATGGCGGAGTTCATCGGCGTGTCGTACCTGGAGATTGCCAAATCCGCGGCTTTGCCCGCGATCCTGTTTTTCGTGGGCATCTGGATCATGACGCACTTCGAAGCGAAGCGGCTCGGCCTGCGCGGCTTGACACAGGAAGAGCTGCCCGACAAAAAAGCCGTGCTGAAAAAAATGTATCTACTCCTGCCGATCGCCATTATCATCGCCGCCTTGATGATGAATATTTCCGCCGAAAACTCCGCCATCATCGGAATCGTCTCAACCGTCGCAGTCGGCGCTTTTCGCAAAGAGACGCGCATGTCGGTTGCCGACATCCTCGAAGCGCTCGCCTCTGGCGCCCGCGTCGCTCTCGGCGTCGTGGCGGCGACGGCTTGCGCGGGAATCATCGTCGGTACGATCACGCTGACGGGCATCGGGCTCAAGCTGGCGAACGGACTGATCGACCTGGCAGGCGGGCAATTGTTCCTCACGCTGTTTTTCACGATGATCGCTTCCTTGATCTTGGGCATGGGGACGCCGACTACCGCGAACTACATCATCACCTCAACCATTGCCGCTCCCGCGCTGATCCAGTTGGGCGTGCCCGCGATCGCCGCTCATATGTTCACGTTTTACTTCGGGATCGTGGCTGACATTACGCCGCCTGTCGCGCTGGCCGCCTTCGCCGCATCGGGCATCGCCAAGTCCAAGCCGATTCTCACCGGAGTGGAGTCCACCCGACTTGCCATCGCCGCCTTCATGGCTCCTTATATTTTCGTCGTCTCGCCTGCGCTTTTGCTGATTGATACGACTTTTACCGAGTCGCTCTGGGTGATGTTTACTTCTACCGTCGGCATGATCGGGGTCGGGGCAGGGCTGATCGGATACTGGATGGCAAAAATGAATCTGCTGGAGCGGCTGCTCGCGGTCGCCGGAGGTGTGCTTGCCGTCATTCCCGGCCTCGCGACTGACATTCCTGGCTTCATCCTGCTCGCGCTCGGTTTTTGCTTCTCCTACTACAAAAGCCGCAAGCAAAAGCAGCAGGTGCAAGTCACTCCCTAGCCGGACGGCTTTCGCGCATGCTTCCCATGCTAAATTGAAAAATCCCTCCCGGCGCGTCCCCTATGCTTGCAGCAAGCAAAGGGCGCGGGGGAGGGATTTGTTTATTTTTCGTCGTCGCGGCGGATGATTTTCGTCCAGCCGTCAACCTGTTCCACGCGGCGCTCCTTCATGAGCTTGCCGAGCGCCCGTTTGAAGCTGGACTTGCTCATCTGGAATTTTTCGCGGATGATATCAGCTTCCGTACTGTCCGTGTAAGGCATGGCCCCGTCACGATTAATCAAATAGCGCAAGAGCTTGTCCGCATCCTCGCCGTACTGCACTTCCTTGCGCTCCTTCATCGAGCCGTTCAGCCGCCCGTCTTCGCGCACGTAGCTGATGCGGCAGCGAATCGTCTGGCCCAAGCGCAGGCGGCCTACCATCTCGTCGCGGTGGATAAACAAAATATGGTCGTCCTCTGTCAGCAAAAACGCCCCTGCTGCAATGACCTTGTAGACGGTACCTTCCACCTGCTTGTTTCGCATGCTTTCGTCAGCGGGCACGGCGATTTTCGTCACTTCCGCTTCGGTTACAGGCTTGGCGAGCAGCCGTCCGAGCTTGTCCTGCTTCAATGTCACCAATATTTGATCGCGCGGGCGCGGCCATTCATCGGCGAGCTTTGGCAGGTCATCGACAAACAGCAGCAAATCTTTTTTGATCCCGTTGTCCAAAAACACGCCCATCCGCGGCGATACATCCACGACCTCCAGCCAGCCGTACTCTCCCATGCTGACATAAGGCATGTCCATCGTCGCTGCCAGCCGATTTTCGTGGTCGTGGTACAAAAACACTTCTACTTCATCGTCTACATGCAGACGCTCATGCGCTTCCTTTTCATGCAAAAACACTTCATCGTTGCCCTCGCGCAAAAAATAGCCGATCTCCGTTTTGCGCGCCACTGTCATGGTAAGCGTCATGCCCGCCTGCAGGCTTCCCGTCGCAGCCAACTGCGGCTCGCGTTTTTTCTTTTTGTGCATGGTTGTTTCTTCCTCACTCTCTTCCTATATGCACACTAACTATACCCATCCCGGCCGGGAAAATACCACAACTTTTTTTGCTCAGACCGCCCCCAAAAGGCAAGTCTTGTCTCCGTGAACATACATATGACAGTAAGGCCCGGCTTGTACCCGGTTTCATTTTGCCAACAGACAGGAGTGACCTATGTCCATGCTCGTTCTCTTGGAACATATTTTCCTCGGAATCGTCCAGGGATTGACGGAGTTTTTGCCGATCTCCAGTACAGGCCATCTCGTCTTGTTCAGAAAGCTGTTCGGCATGCAGGAAGTCGGTCTGCTCTTCGACACGATGCTGCATTTCGGGACGCTGATCGCTGTCGTGATTGTATTTTGGCCGCAGATTCGCTACATCGTCTTAAACCCGTTTTCCAAGCTGACGAAGCTGCTCGTCGTCGGCACGATTCCTACGGCGGCGATCGGGCTTTTGTTCGAAGACTACTTCGAGGAGATTTCGCGCACCGGAATCACCATCGGCTGGGAGTTTCTCGCCACGGGCGCCATTTTGTGGGCCGTTGAATCCATGCGACGGGGCGAGCGCAAATTCGACGACATTCGCTACACGGATGCGCTCATCATCGGCACGCTGCAAGGGGCTGCGATCTTGCCCGCGATTTCCCGTTCGGGGCTGACGATCGCCGGAGCGCTCATGCGCGGAATCGACCGCGCCGACGCCGCGCGCTTTTCTTTTTTGATTTCCTTGCCTGCCATCCTGGGGGCATGCGTGCTGCAAACAGCCAAGCTGGCGGCTGCCCCGCTCGATACCGCGCTGCTCATCCCGATGCTCGTCGGAACGATGTGTGCCGGACTGGCCGGGTACGTCGCCATTCGCTGGATGCTGAAAATTATCAGCACAGGCTCGATGAAGGGTTTCGCTGTCTACGTCTGGGTATTGGGCGCTTTGATTCTCGCCCTCCAGTTTTTCGGCTGGTAGTCAGGAGAAAAGTGGAAAAAGGAAAAAGCCGGCTGCGCCAAAGCCGGCTTTTCATCTGCTTTCTTCCTTGTCAGGGTAACGGCTGGCGACCAGTTTGCCTACGAGCAAAATAATGCCGTAGAAGGCGGTAGCCAAGAGGGACGTCGCCAGCCAGGTCGCTGTACCCAGCGCGAGATAGAGCAGCGCATGAGCAATGAAAATGCCCAGCAGCCACATCAGGATGTTCATGCGATTTAAAAAGGTCATCAAGCCGCGCAATTGCCTTGCACCTCCACCAATCCATCTACTACTGTTATAGCCGATGGCGAGGTGTTTTATCCCCTGACGGCTTTCCAGCATCAGGAATCGAGGTTTACCACGGCAAATCCGGCCCGCTCCAATATTTCAGCCAACACAGGCAACGGCGTGCTCGCCACTTCCCTGTACATTTTCGGGGTGTAGAGATGCACAGCGTGCGGGAAATCGTCGGACAAGCTCGCCCGCAGTTTTTTGCCGCTGTCATCTTCATCGGTAAACAGGTACACTTCGTCTGCCGATTCCGCTTGCGCCAAAAGCTGCTCGCCTTTTTCCTGGCTGTAGGAGCCGTATGTGCAGTAGATGGTCACAGGCTCTGCCAGTACGCGGAGCAGTTGCTCCTTGTCTGTCTTCCCTTCCACGATAATGACACATCCTCCCATGCCATCCCCTCCTTTTTTACACAAACCTCTTTTCTCTATAGTATATCTTACGCTTCCACATAGACAGCCGCTCTGCGGGAAAATGTGGGACGATTACTTCTGCCGCTGGCTAGGCATCGTAAAACAGAAGCCAGATGATGAAGGGGGAAGCACCATGTCCAAGTTCAAAAGCGCGAAAAACTTGAACCAGAAAGGTTTGGCTGTAGCCGGACTGACCAGCAGCACCGTTGCGGACGACACGCATACCGACAACAACCAAGGCTCTTCCCGACAACAGCAGCACAACGAGCAAAACAACAGCACCCAAGGGTAAATTTTTTCAGCGGCTTCTTTCCGGAAGCCGTTTTTCATGAACGGAGCGCGCCTCTGGTTGAAACGGACAGCCAATCGTCTGATCGCTTCTTTACTTTCCCTCTCCGCCTTGCTACGCTTAGATCAAAATCTTTTGACTACGTACCATGACGGAGAGATTACACGTGGACTCATCCTCGGTCTTATGGAAAAACCGCTCGTTTTTGAAGCTGTGGCTGGCGCAATTGACAGCCAACGTCGGAGATCAATGCTACAGCTTCGCCCTGCTCTGGTATTTGCTGCAGGCGACCAAGTCGGGAACGGCACTCAGCCTGCTAGCGATCCCGGAAATGGTGGCCGGACTGCTTTTTTACCTGATCGGCGGCGTGCTTGCGGATCGGTACAGCCCCCGCCTGCTGATGGTCGGCGCTGACGTCGCCCGCATATTTGTAGCGATCGGCGTCGGGATCATGGCTGCTATGGGCATCGAGCAGTTTGCCTTTTTTCTCGTGGCGCAATTTTTGCTCGGGCTGTTTTCCAGCCTGTTTCAGCCCGCACGCACAGTTGCGCTCAAGTCTGTCGTTTCGGTTGAACAACTGGGGCGGGCAAACGCGATTTTGGACACGACCTTTCGCACCGTCCGGATTGCAGCGCCGATGACGATCGGGCTGATTGCCGCAGCCGTGCCGCTCTCCACCCTGTTTTTCGTCAATGCCGCCAGCTACATGCTCTCTGTCGTTTTCTTGTATGCGCTTCGCGTCTCCCTGCACGATCAGGCGACAGCCTCCGCAGCGAAAATGACTCCCGGCCAGTACGTGCGCGACATTGCAGAAGGGGTGCGGGAATTGCGCAAAAGCCGACTGCTGCTCCTGGTCTTGCTGTTTAGCAATATGGGCTTTCTCGTCTGGCAGGTGTGCTACAGTGTCGGCTTTCCTTTTCTCGCGGAACGCATCCAGCAAGGGGACGGGAGTACGCTGGCGATGCTGATGGGCTTTTACGGCGTAGGCAACCTGCTCGGCAGCCTGTACATGTCACGGGCGTACTATACGCGCTACTTGCTGGTCATTCTCATCGGGTGGACGCTGCAAGCGGGTGGCTTTCTCCTGCTCGCCACAGGAGGCACGGTGCATTGGCTCGCTTTTCTCGGAGCAGCCGTAGCCGGGGTCGGCGGACCGTTCATCGGCATCCCGACCGTCACGGCGATCCAGATCAAGGCCGCCAGCAGCAGCACAGGCAAAATTTTTGCGATCAACATGCTGATCTTTACGTTCTTCTCGATGCTGTCGAGCAGCCTTGGCGCCATCTGGCTGGGAAGCTGGCCAGTAGAACAGCTCTTTTTCATCAGCGGGCTGTTTCTCGCCGCGATGTCTGCGACAGGATTTTTTATCGACCAACGAAATTCGCGCCAACAACACCAATCCGCCTCTGTGTAGACAGAAGGATTGGTGTTTTCTGTTTCTTTGTGAAAAAAGAATTGCATTCCGTTTTTACGTGTCATATAATCTGACATAAATAAAATGAATGTCAGAATACCTGACATAAAAGGAGTGGAATGAATGGAACCGACTCTCACTGATCTATCGTCCGCCATTGATGCCACATGGGTCATGGTCTCGGCCATTTTGGTCATTCTCATGCAAGTAGGGTTTGCCTTGCTTGAGGCCGGATCGACCCGGATGAAAAACGCAGGCCACGTCGCAGGCAAAACCGTCCTCACCTTCGGCATTTGCTCCATCGCCTTTTGGGCGTTCGGCTTCGGTCTGACTTTTGGCGACGGCAACTCCTTCATCGGCTTATCCGGCTTTTTCTTCGACGGCTTGCAAAAGGACGCTTTCTCCGCCTTCTCTGCCGCTACGGTTCCGATCTCGATTCTCTTCCTCTTCCAGCTCGCCTTCGCGGCGGTTTCGCTGGCGATCGCCTGGGGCGGTTTTGCCGAGCGTGCCAAGCTGTCCGTTTACTTTATTTTCAGCGTATTGTTTACCGTCCTCATCTATCCTGTCGTCGGCCACTGGGTCTGGGGTGGAGGCTGGCTCGCCCAGCTCGGCATGCAAGACTTCGCCGGCTCCACGGTTGTCCATCTGCAAGGCGCCATCGTCGCACTCGTCGCTACCGTTCTGTTGAAGCCGCGCATCGGCAAATACAACCGTGACGGCAGCTCCAATTTGATCCCCGGCCACAACCAGGTGTACTCCGTGCTCGGCGTGCTGTTTCTGTGGATCGGCTGGTTCGGCTTCAACGCAGGCTCCACGCTCGGCAGCACCTCCGGCTTTTTCGGCTATGTCGCCGTTACGACCAATCTCGCTACAGCAGCAGGCGCTGTCGCCGCCCTCGCCATTTCCTGGATCGTCATGGGCAAAGCTGACATCCCGAGCATGCTGAACGGTGTCCTGGCCGCTCTCGTCGCCATCACTGCTTCGTGCGCATTCGTCGAGCCGTGGGCTGCCGTCGTGATCGGCGCAGTGTCAGGTATTCTTACATTCTATACTTCCATCTGGTTCGATCGCATGGGAATTGACGATCCGGTCTTCGCCTTTTCCGTTCACGGCGTAGCCGGAATCTGGGGCACTCTGTCCACTGGCCTGTTCGCTACGCCGGAGCTTGCGGAAAAAGTCGGGGTAGGCGGCGCCGGACTGTTTTACGGCGGCGGGCTGCACCAGCTCGGTGTACAGGCGCTTGGCCTCGCAGGCTCCATGGCTTATGTGTTTGTTGTAGCGTACGTCATTTTGTCCATCCTGAAAGCGACTATCGGACTTCGAGTCACAGAAGAAGAAGAGGTGGTTGGCCTTGACCTTAGCGAACACGGGGGATACGGTTATCCCGAACTACTGCAGCCCGAGCGCATTCGACCCTCTGCGTCCCAGCAAAGCGGCACCTCTCACACTCTCACCTGAGCAGGTAGCGCGTATCCGGCAGGTGGAATCGTTCGCCGAGCTCGCGCAACTTCGCCAGCAATTGCTTGACCCAGATCCCTTGCGCCAATTGAACCGCGCAGGGGAGATGGCCCCTTTTTCAATCGTAGTGAACTTGATTCACGACAACCTTATCCGCCAGGGCGTTCTGCTTGCCGTAGACGCTCTGGCTAAAAGAGGTGTCGGCACGCCGCCCGTCCCGTTTGCCTTTTTGCAATTCGGCAGCGGCGGACGCTTCGAGCAGGCCATCATCAGCGACCAGGACAACGGGCTTGTCTACTCGATCCCCGAGCACCTCAACGAAAGCGAGCAGGAGCGGGTTCACGGCTATTTTCAACTGCTGGCCGCGACCATCGTTTCCGGCCTGGAGGAAGCAGGCTATCCGCCTTGCCAGGGCAATGTCACCTGCCTCTCTCCGAAGTGGCGCGGCAGCGTCGACCAATGGATCGACCAGTTGGACAGATGGATCTCTCACCCGGTCTGGGAAAACGCCCGCTATTTGCTGCTGGCAAGCGACGTGCGCGTCCTGTACGGAGAATCGGCCATTTTCGCCCCTGTCCTGGACCGCTTCCGGCAGCTTTTGGCCGGGAATACGTTTTTGCTCGATCGGCTGGTCAGCAACACTTTGCATTACCGCGTGCCGCTCGGCCTGTTCGGAAGGGTGCTGCCCGAGGTCACCGGGCGGTTTCGCGGAGCCGTCAACATCAAGTACGGCGTCTATTTGCCGATCGTCAACTGCGTGCGGCATTTCGCCCTGGCGCACGGCATCTTCGTCAGCTCCACGCTTGAGCGGCTGGGCGAGCTGGCGGAAAAAGGCGTGTGGAGCAAAAGCTTTTGCGACGAAATAGCCGCGCATTTTCGGCTGATCCAGGGGCTGCGCCTGACCGCCCTCTTGCACTGGGAGGACGGCCATTACACGAGCAACAGCTACATCAAGCTCAGCAAGCTGTCGCCTGATTCCATCACACAGGTGCGTGAAGCGATGAAGCTCGCCATCCGCCTGCAAAAAATGACGGCGAAGCTCCCGTCCACCTTCAGGGGATAGGAGGAGACGCATTTGGCAAAATGGGACTTCATCGGCCGCTTGTGGAACATGAACCGCGGAATGGCAGGGGTGCCGGGCGACTGGAAGTGGGGGCTTGGCGACGACGACAAACAGCACCAGGCTTATCTTCGCTCCATCTCCAAGGAAGCAAGACACGTCGATTCCAGCGAAAACATACCGCTTGCCGATCTGGAGGTGGTCGTCGTCGACCTGGAGACGACCGGCTTTTACCCCGATCACGGAGACGCGATCATCTCGATCGGCGCGGTGGCGATGCGCGGGGAAAAGCTGCTGCTCGGAGATTCGTTTTACACGCTGGTCAATCCGGGGCGCACGATCCCGCCCCACGTCCGCTCGCTGACCGGGATTACCGACGATATGACTGCGGACGCGCCCGATCTGTTGGAAGCTCTCTCGCGGTTTTTCCGCTTCGTCGGAGATCGTCCGCTCGTCGCCCATCACTCCCGGCATGAGCGCGAATTTTTTCGCTCCGCCCTCTGGAAAACGAGCCGACGACCGCTGACTCACCGGATGCTCGACACGATGCTTTTGATTCGGCTGTTGAGCAACCCGATCGGCAACGGCTCGCTGGACGCCCTCTGCGCCCAGCACGACATCCCGATCTCCCGCAGGCACCACGCCTACTGTGACGCCGTGGCCGCCGGGACGCTGTGGGCGAAGTATTTGACAAAAGCGCAGCAGGCCGGATACACCAATCTCCGGGATGTGTACGAGGCGCTGCGGTAGAACAGGCGAGGAATCGCTGTTTGATTTTGAAGGAGTCGGTATTCATGCTGCTGCAAATCAGGGAAGCTGTTTTGGACGATTTACCTGCCATGCTGGCGATTTACAACCATGCGATTGCCCATCTCGTTGCAACTTTCGACCTGGAGCCGCAGAGTTTGGCCCAGCGCGAAGTCTGGTTTCACAAGCACACTGAAGCTCATCCGCTGCTCGTCGCCGAAGCGGACGGGCAAGTGGTCGGCTATTGCTGCCTTTCTCCTTTTCGCGAAAAGCCGGCGTACAGCAAAACGGTCGAGCTGTCTGTCTACATTGATGCGCAGCAGCGGGGATGCGGTGTCGGTACGGCCTTGATGAGCGACATCTTGCAGCGGGCGGAACAGCTCGGCTACCACACGGTCATCAGCGGCATTACGGGTGGAAACGAGGCAAGTGTGCGGCTTCATGAAAAGTTCGGGTTTACGCTTGCGGGAAAATTCCGGGAGGTGGGCTTCAAATTCGGCGAGTGGCACGATGTGCATTTTTATCAATTGATGCTGGGAAAAGAAGCGTGAAGCTTCCCCTGCGCGCACGAACAAAAGCCGGCAATCCACGCTGTCATGCGGATTGTCGGCTTTGTTTTTGCAAAAAAACGTTTCGCCATTTTCCGAAAAGCAGCAGAACTGCTTGTCTGCCTGCGGCCGGCAAAACGGTCATGTTTTTACGAGGCTGGTGCAGCAGCCGCATCGATCTCGACGGCTTTGGTCATGGCAAGCAATGCCGCGTAGGTGACGGGCAAAAGCGATTCGGCAACGCCCGCAGCCGTATAGACGACAGGGAAGCGCCGCAGGGAAGTATCGACGAAGACGGGCACTTCCTCCTGCAACGCAAACGGACAGACAGCGCCTACGCGATAGCCTGTCACCTTTTCCACTTCTTCGGCGGAGGCCATCTTCGCCTTGCCCGAGCCAAAAGCGGCCTTGACCTGCTTGGGATGGATCTTGACATCTCCCGCTGCGACAAACAGCGCAAACTGGTCGCCAGCTCGAAACAGGATCGACTTGGCGATTTGTCCCACCTCGCTGCCCAACGCTTCGGCGGCTGCCTCGGATGTAGGAAGCGGCTGCTTGAACAAAATCGGTTCGATTGCGGGATCGTACTGCTGCACAAAAGCCTTCACTTTTTCTACAGGACTCATCACGGTCATCTTTCGCACCTCCACTAGCCAGTTGCCGAGGCAAAAGCAGTTTGCCTCGCCTTTTTGCCTACTCCAGAATAAACACCTCGTCGCCCTGCGACACCGTACCTGTCGTCACCACAGAGGCGTACACGCCAAAATGGTTTTCGTGGCGCTTCACGCATGCTTTCAGCACAGCCGGGTTTTTCTGCAGCGTATCGGGGTCGATGTTCACGTACATGCAACGCTCGCAATGCTTGGTAACTTGCAGGGTAACATCGTTGATTTGCAGCTTTTTGCCCAGCCATTTGTCTTCTGCGAACGGTTCGTCGTCTTCGAGCTCGACGATGAGGTTTCCGCGAAAACGTCTCGGGTCAATCCAGTCGCTGCCGATCACCCGTGCCAGCTCGCGCAGGGAGGCGTCCGTCACCAAAAGAATGTGGTCCTCCCAGTTTTTCCCTCCCTCTGTCGGGAGACTGCGCATCGGTGTCACCGCTCTTTTCGCTGTCTCTGCGACATGGGCGAACAGCGACTCTCCCCACGTATGTACGCTGCCGTCACGCGCTTCAACTTGAACGTCGGGGTATGCTTCTTCGCCCGTCTTTTCCCCCATGCTGGCATGGTAGCCGAGCAGCGCCGGGACGACGTCTGCACTCAAATATTTTCCGCCGCGAGAGTCGTCCAGAAAGTAATAAGCCCGATCGCCGTACAGGCCGAAAGCGTCGACCTCCGACGTCGTCAGTTGCTCGCCCTGCATCGCTTTTACCGGATGGCGGAAAATGCTTTGCAGTGTTCCTAGCTTTTTCAATGATATCCACTCCCCCAAGTCTCTCTATCCTTTGATAAACGAATTGCGCACCCTGCTCCAAAACGTCAGTCGCTTGTAGCGGGCGAATTTGACTTTGCCTTGCCCGACACGGCACATAATGGAGCGCACGCCTCTCCACACCGCCTGCTCGCGATCGAGGCCGATCATGATTTCCGGGTTCATGACAATCAGCTCTACTTCGTGATGCTTGGGCAAAACGAGCGAGCTGTTGATCGTCCGGTACGCCTGGTTGTTGATGGAGGCGATTTCGGACAGTTGGATCGCCTCGATGGACGGATGCACGATCGCTCCATCCACGGCTTTGTTGTAGGCTGTACTCCCCGATGGCGAAGACACGATCAACCCGTCGCCGCGAAACGTCTCCAACTCGTCCCCGTTAATGTAGACGCAAGCGACCAACGTCGAGAGGGACGCGTTGCGCAGGACCAGTTCGTTCAACGCCCATTTTTCGTATCGCTGGCCATCTGCTGTATCAATCCGGCACTGGACCGTCGGATACTCGACGATCGCCGGTTCGGCGTGCAGCAGCCGGTCGACGAACTCATCCAGCTCCTCCGGCCGCCAGTCGGCGTAAAAACCGAGGTGTCCCGTATGAATCCCGACATAGGCCGGCTCCATGCCGTATTGATGGACGGCCTCCAGCAGCGTCCCGTCCCCTCCGATTGAGAGCACCATATCAGGCTTGGCCTCCGTTCCGTTCACAAACGTGTAAGGACTGCCTGCCTCGCGCAGCTTTTCCTTCAACAAACGTTCTACTTCCCGTGTATAATCGTCATTTCGCAGTACAGTCGCAATCTTCATGCTGGTCTGCCCTCACTTTTATCCTTCGAAGCGGTCAAGTACGCTCGTTTTGTTGATCTCACTATACCACATGGGAAAAGGAGATGCATGGAAACAGCCGAGTCTCACCATCGCTCTTCGCGGAAAGAGTGGGCGCAAAATTCCGCCAATCGCTTTCGCGTCGAGGGGGTCATGTCGTCCGGGAGCTGGTCCCACAAAAAGTAGCGCATGTCCCGGACTTCATCGGCGTCGATCTTGCCTGTCCCGGGCTGGATTTGGCAGGCGTGGAACAGGGCGATGTGGTCGCGCTTGCCTTCGCGTTCGCTGTAATACAGGTGACAGAGCCTGAGCTCGCCAGCCACGAGGCCGCATTCTTCCCGCAGCTCTCTGCGGGCTGCCTCCCAGAACGATTCTCCTTTTTCGACTCCGCCGCCGGGCAAGTACCAGCCGGGTACATAGGTGTGCCTAATGAGCAGGACGCCTTTTTGTTCGTCGGCCACGATGAGGCGCACTCCGAGAGTCAGCGGCTTGCGGATTTTCCAATACCATTTCGCTATCGCATGGTACCACGCCATGCTGTCGCCTCCTGTCTCCTGTCAGGACGTCGTTTTTCACGGGTGTCTCGGGTCGGTCATTCTGCTGTTAGGGAAATATTACCTGACTAATAGTGGAAAAACAAATCTTTTACAAAGGTTGTTGTTTGTTGTTTTTGGTGATGCGGGGAAAAAGTGAAAACATTGAAAAGAGCGTTTGCCCGTTGCTGTTGGCGAGGCGAGGGAAAAAGCAAAAACATTAAAAAGCCCGTCTGTCGTTGCTTTTGGTGAGGCGAGGAAAGAGGAGAAATCGCTGGAGCTTCTTGGGATACCCGCTGGGGGCTGGACTGCCCGGCTCCGGGGAAAAAGCAAAACCGCGTCCAAAGTGGTCGATTCAGGATGTGTCTCAGAGTGGACGCTTAAAAGCGTGTTTTGCTTTTTCCCCTCCACCTCGGTCGGTATCCCAAAGAGCTTTCGCGGATTTCTCCTCTTTCCTCGTCAGCGGCTTGCTTGAGTGGGCGTGGGTTTTTTAAAAACGTTTTTAAAGAGTTTTTCAAAGACGGTTTTCATGCTAGAAAAAATAACCACCCGATCCGGGGTCCTCAGGCAAGATTTGCTGCCCTCAATCTGTGCAATACTTTCTGCAAACAGAACAGGGCTGAAAAAGCAATTTCATTGAAAATCCATTCCTCGCTGCTGCTTTCAGCAAAGCAAAACAAAAAAGCAGGCCTGCTCCAAGGCCCGCTTTTCATCCGAGACGATTTTCCAGTTCTTTGACGATGGCCTCGGCCTTGCGAAT
Organism: Brevibacillus sp. NSP2.1; assembly: GCF_000470975.2. NCBI lineage: Bacteria > Bacillati > Bacillota > Bacilli > Caryophanales > Paenibacillaceae > Brevibacillus > Brevibacillus sp. NSP2.1. Next base: position 4,754,334 of record NZ_CP048274.1, read on the forward strand.
CCAGCGGGGGTCGATCTCGGCATCTTTGTCGAGCGGCTCCTGGAACTGGTTCATCACGGCTGAAGCGACGGGGGCGTAGTAGCCGATATCTTCCTCTACGCCTGTGTTGTAGACGTGGCGCAAAACAAACGGTTCGCCCAGTTCCAGCCACGCGTCGGGGCTGTCGAGCTCGCCCTGCAAGACTTTTACCGGGAGGCGGAGGTACACGGTGTTCCTGTCGTCAAGGGTGCGGTCGAAATAGCCGTGTTCGTAATCCCAATTCGCCAGTGTAAAATGCGGCTCGAGCGACTCGCGGAAATAGCCGAACGTCGCCTTCGTCCCTGGTAAGCTGCTTTGAATTTTCTTCATTTGTATCCCCTGCCTTCGTCACATACTACTGGTAGTGTGCGCCAAAACGGCGGGTTGTACTCACAGGCGAGGGCAGGCAAAACGAGCAACAAGCCTCGCTGCCGGAATTGCGGATGGCAAGAGGCTTGGTAACTCTATGCTTTCAGGTTTTAGAGCAGCGCGATCGTCAAAAGCGTAAACAAGGCGAGCGGAATGATTCTTTTGCCTCTTCGGCACGGACGGCGGCGTTTTTTCCTCGGCAAGACGACTGCAGCCGGAGGTGGTGGCGGCGGTGGGTACGGGTAACACGGCTGAGGCGGGTAGGGCGGGAACGGTGGGAACGGCGCCATGTACGGATTGAAGCCGGAATAAGGGCTGACGAAAGGAGCGCCCTCTCCAAACGGACTCACCTGGCCGTACGGAAAGCTCGGACTGCCAAACGGACTTACTTGCCCATATGGCTGGCCCGGACTGCCGAACGGGCTTACCTGCCCAAACGGCTGATTCGGGCTGCCGAACGGACTTACCTGCCCATACGGTTGACCCGGACTGCCGAACGGGCTTACCTGCCCAAACGGCTGATTCGGGCTGGCCGAACGGACTTACCTGCCCATACGGCTGATTCGGGCTGCCGAATGGGCTGATCGGAGCGTATGGATAGCAATCGTCCGCGTAAGGGCTGACTTGACCAGCAGGAGGCCGATTCGGCTGGCTGCTGCTGCCAAGCGGACTGACATCGCCAAACGGCTGGTATCCGCCATATGGATAGCCGTAGGGAGTCCAGTCCGGGTACATGCCCCAGTCTCCATGCGATTTGCGGCTGGCTACCTCTTCGAACTCGTAGTCGTCTTCCTCTGCATCGGGATCGTCCACTTCCACATATACATTCTGATCGTCAAAGTCCACGATCACGCCTTCAAAAATCTGGCCGTCAATCGCTTCAATGCGCACCTTTTTCTCGACGTGTTCTTTGCATATGTTGTGCACATTTTCACGCATATCCTTTATCAGACTGACCGTCTGGACGTCAGCCTGGTACAGGTTTTTTTCAGACTGCATGGAAACTCCTCCCCTTCTGGTGTTTCTTTATTACCATATACAGGTGCCCATGGGGAGGTGTACCGGGTTTGCAGTTCGGACTAGCCCATTTTGTTCGACGTTTCGTCTGTTTTTGCCAAAAAGCGGGATGGCAAAAACGGCGTCAGACGCTCTGTCTCGCCTTTTTCCAGGTAGTCGGCCATCCATTTCGCGGTAGCCGGGGACAGCAAGATGCCGTTGCGGAAGTGCCCTCCGGCAATCGAAAGCCCGTCCCAGCCGGGCACGGGACCAAGCAGCGGCTTGCCATCTGCGGTAGCTGGCCGCAGTCCGCCCCACGCCTCCAGAAAAGCAGCGCCGTGCAAGGCCGGGACGTACGGCATGACTCCGTTCAGGATGCTGGCCAAGCCCGCCATTGTAACTTCGCGCTGAAAGCCGCTTTCGTCTTCTGTCGCGCCGATGACGATTTTCCCGTCCTTCTTCGGCGTGATGTAGCCGGATGTGCCAAAAATGACGGTGCGAAGCGGGATGCCTGCGGAGGATACCGCCGCGATCTGGCCGCGAACCGGGCGAACGGGAATCGAAACGCCGAGCATTTCCAGCATGATGCCCGCCCACGCGCCTGACGTGATGATCGTTTGCTCCGCCCGCAGCGGTCCAAGCGAACTCTCCACGCCGACTACCCGGCCGCCTTTTACCGCGATGCCGCTCACGACACAGCCTGCGTGCAACGCGACGCCTTGCAGCCGGCATGCTGTCACCAGAGCGCGCAGCAGCATGCGGTTGTTGATATGCCCTTCGTACGGAGAGTAGATGGCTGCCTGCGCCTGCTCGGTCAAAAGCGGCTCCACCTCAGCCAGTTGCTGCCGCTCCGTCAAAAGGTGGACGCTGTGCCCCGCTTCTTTTTGCCAATGGTACTTCGCCAAAAGCTGTGCCTGCTCGTCATCGTTGAGCGCGACCGTCAGCAGCCCTTCCAGGCTGAGCTGGACGTCCCCTCCGGTAAACTCTTCCAGCTCGGCCGCCCACTGCGGGTAATAGGCCAGCGAAGTCATGCCCAGATCGAGCATCGGGCCTGGGGCCGTAAACTCCTTCAACGGCGCGAGCATCCCCGCCGCCGCAGAAGACGCCTGTCCGCCCCATTCTCCCTGCTCGACCAGCGTGACGCTCCTTCCTCTTCGTGACAACTCATAAGCCAGACTTAATCCGATAATTCCTCCACCCACTACGAGACAATCGCTCAATTTTTCTCTCTCCTCGCTTGTTGTAATCTCTTCGGGGCCGTTCGAAAGCGCCGTTGTAGCCAAAAGCCCCTGGCGCAGTCGACAAAATGAAAAAAACCACCTTCTCCTTCGCAGGAAAAGGCGGGCTTCATACGCATCGTAACCAAATAAAAAAGCGCTGTTTGCCGGCAACCGTATCCCTGCGCCGGCATGATCCGGATCAGGTGCAATGGGTCGACGGTCGTTGCTTCCATCCTCTCAGCCCCGCATGAAGGACTCCCCGAGTTGCTTGATCTTTTATTTTCGTTCACCCACCAAGTATAGTCCTCTTGGGCGCGATCTGACAAGATGGTCTGCGCTTTCATCCTCAGCTTAATCCTCGTCTTTCACATCGTAGCTTTCCGGAACCGTCTCGTGACGCGCCGCTTCCTCGAACTCGCGAAGCTTGCGCATTTCCTCCAGATGGTGATTGAACTGCTCCTTGTTGATGATGTACTCGTTGCCGTCGTGGAGAGCGCGGATTTTGCCCTGATGAATTTTTTCCAAAATAAACGTTTCAGGAAGCTCCAAATACGCCGCTGTCTCCTCCACAGTCAAATACGTCTTGTTCTCGCGCAATCTTGCCTCCAGTTCCGCTTTCTGCTGCTCGAATCCAGGTTTTCCCAGAAGGGCGAACATGTTGGCCTTGTACGCCTCCACCCCGGGCTGATCGAACGGGTTGACCCCTAGCAAATAGCCGCTGATCCCGCACGCCTTTTCAAAAAAGTAGATCAGGGCGCCGAGATGGTACGCTGTCGCCTCTGGCATCTCCACAAGCAGGTTCGGTACGCCGCCATCTACATGGGCCAGTACCGTTCCCTCGAAAGCCTTTTTATTGACAAACCCCATCCGCTTGCCGGACAGGAAGTTCAACCCGTCCACATCGAGCGGGTCCTCCTGCACGGTCACGTCGACGGCGGGCTTGTTCACCGTAACAACCGTTTCAAACAACTGCCGCATGCCGTCCTGTATGTACTGCCCCAACGAGTGCAGGTCCGTGGAAAACTCGGCTGACGCGGGAAAAATTCCTTTGCCGTCTTTTCCTTCCGACTCCCCGAAAAGCTGCTTCCACCACTCCGCGAAAAAGCGGAACTGCGGCTCGTAGCTGACCAGAAGCTCCACGGTTTTACCTTTGCGGTACAGCGCATTGCGAATCGCCGCATACTGGTAGCACGGATTTTCGTACAAATCCATGACCATGTAGCGCTCGCTCGCGTCTTGCGCGCCCTTCATCAGCGCGTCCAGATCGGCCCCGCTCACTGCGATTGGCAACAGTCCGACTGCGGTCAGGACGGAAAAACGTCCGCCGATATCGTCCGGAATGACGAAGCTTTCGTACCCTTCGTCCTCCGCGAGTCTTTTTAAGGCGCCGCGCGTTTTGTCCGTCGTAATATAGATGCGCTTCTTCGCCTGCTCGCGGCCGTACTTGTTCTCCAGCCAGGTGCGCAGCAGCCGAAAAGCGATCGCGGGCTCTGTCGTCGTGCCCGACTTCGAGATGACATTGATGGACACGTCTTTTCCTTCGAGCACGTCCATCAGATGAGAGATATAAACCGGGCTGATATTGTTCCCGACAAAATAAATTTCCGGAAAACGCCGCTTCGACTTCGGCAGCAAATTGTAAAAGCTGTGGCCCAAAATGTCCAGTACAGCTTTCGCCCCTAAATATGAACCCCCGATTCCAATTACCAAAAGCACATCCGAATCAGCCTGGATACGCGCCGCCACCTGGCGAATCCGCTCAAATTCAGCGCGGTCGTACCTCTGCGGCCAATCAACCCAACCGAGATAGTCTCTGCCTGGACCCGTTCTTTTGTGCAACATCTCATGCGCCTGCCCGATCGCCGGGGCAAGCTGCTCCCACTCATGCTGTCTCACAAAGGCGCGTGCATTAGAGTAATCAAATCGAATCGCTTGGTTCATGGCTCCCCTCCCAAGGAACGTCATCTATTTTCTTATCTTATCACGCCAAAAGCCAGAAAGTTGCTTTCCGTCAAAACATCACAAAATGTGAGCAAATCGTGAACAATTCGCCACAAGTGTTACCTTTTTCCAGACCTGGCGTAAGACTTCACCGAGCAAAGAAATAATACGGTTCCTAACAGCAAGGAGAAATGAACATGAAAAAACGGTGGTGGATCATCGGTTCCGTGGTCGTCCTGCTCGGTGCGGGCTTCGTCGGAATCAACATGATGGGCTCTCAGCAAGCCATGGGCATGCCGGTAAACATCGGGGCTCCGACCAAGTCAGTCCTGGAGAGCAAAATTTTGACCTCGGGGATCGTCACGGTAGAGGACAAGCAAAAGCAGTATGCCAACGTAACCGGAACCTTGCGCGAGTTTGTGGTGAAGGAAGGCGACAAGGTCAAGAAAGGCCAGGTCATCGCAAAAATCGACACCTCGGATGTCGACGGCAGACTGCTTGATCTGGAAGCGCAAATGGAAGTAGCCAAAGCCAATCTGGCAAAAGCCCAGATCGGGGCAGAGCCGGAAGAAGTGGCGCAGGAGCGCGAGCGGGTCAATCAGGCCCAGCGCGAATACGACGCAGCCAAACGCGAGTACGATCGGATCCAGCAACTGTTCGCTTCGGGGGCTTCCACGCAGCAAGAGTTGGACAAGGCCAAATCTGTTTTGGACAACGCCCAGTCTTCCCTGAATGTCACGAAGCAACAGTTTGCCCTCAAGCAAAAAGGGCCGCGCAAGGAAGACATCGCCGCCCAGCAGGCGCAAATCAACAAGCTGGCCGTAGAGCGCAGCCAGTTGGAAAAAGAGCGCGTGCAAAGCGTCCTCGTCGCGCCGATGGACGGAACAGTCATTGGCGTGGCGGCCGAGAACGGCCAATACGTCAGCAAAGGCACGGAAATTTTGACGCTGGCCAACCTGAACAACCTGCTCATTCAGGCTGATATTAACGAGTCGGACGTCGGCAAACTGAAAATCGGCCAGTCCGCGACGATTGAAGGAATTACGCTGGGCAAGCAACTGCTGAACGCCCAAATTACCCGGATCGCGCCGATCGCGACCACTACGCAAAGCAGTTCGGGCCAAGGCGAAAAAACGCGCGTCAAAGTCATCCTCAAGCCGCAGGGCGATTTGAGCGCACTGAAGCCAGGCTTCCACGTGGACATCAACATCATGGTGGAAAAAATCGAAAACGCCCTGCAAGTTCCCATCGAGTCCGTTCAGCAGGACGCCGATGGCAGCACCTTCGTATGGATCTCCGCTGACGGCATCGCCAAGAAGCAAAAAGTCGTTACAGGCACAGAAAATGAGCTGTTCTCCCACATCAAGTCGGGACTGTCAGGAGACGAACAAATCATTTTGGGACCTGTCGACGCTCTGAGCGAAGGAGCTGCGGTCATGCCGATGAGCGGCGGTGCTGCTGCGCTGGGCATGTAACGACTGGACGCGTTCCACGTAAAAAGGAGGTCAGCCGACAATGCTTCAGGTAGAAGGCTTGACGAAATCATACAAGACAGGCGATACTACCCTCCCGATCCTGAAAGGCGTCTCCCTGCTAGTGGAAAAAGGCGAATTTGTCGCCATCATGGGACCATCGGGATCAGGGAAATCGACGTTCATGAACATGCTGGGCTGCCTGGATCGTCCTGACTCGGGGACGTACATTCTCGACGGCATCGAGGTCAGCAGCCTCAAGGACAAGCAGCTCGCCTATGTTCGCAATCAAAAAATCGGCTTCGTTTTTCAATCGTTCAATCTGCTCGCGCGCTCCACTTCTTTGCACAACGTGGAGCTGCCGATGATGTACGCCAACATCAGCCGCTCGGAAAGACGCAGTCGCGCCACCGAAGCGCTGAAGCGAGTCGGGCTTGCTGAGCGCATGAACCACAAGCCGACACAGCTTTCCGGCGGACAAAAGCAGCGGGTCGCCATCGCCAGAGCGCTGGTCAATCGACCCGCCATCCTGTTGGCCGACGAACCGACAGGGAACCTGGACAGCCGCTCCGGCGTCGAGATCATGGCGATGTTCCAGGAGCTGCACGCCCAGGGCGTCACGATCATTCTCGTCACGCACGAACTGGACATCGCCCAGCACGCCGAACGGATCGTCACCTTCAAGGACGGCGTCATCGTCCGCGACGAACGGGTCGAGGAACGAATTTTCTCTACCCCGTCTGACGAGGTGATTGTCACATGAATTTTATGGAGAGCTTTTACACCGCCCTGGAAGGCATCTGGGCGAACAAAATGCGTTCCTGCCTGACCATGCTCGGCATCATCATCGGCATCACCTCCGTCATCGCCGTAACGACACTTGGCGAAGGCGGACAAAAAGCGATTAACGACGAGATGGAAAAATTCGGCCAGAACACGTTCAACGTCTTCATCAACTGGGATACGAAGGAAGAGATAGCCGCAGACGACCTGACCATCGAGGACGCCGAGGTACTCAGCCGAATCAGCCCGGCAATCGAGTACATCGTCCCGTACAACTCCAATACAATCGAACTGAAAGGCCCGAAAAAAGAAGAGCGGGTCAACCTGACCGCCAGCACCCCCGACTACTTTGCCATGCAGAAGACGATGAAAGTGGCCAAAGGACGCCTGTTCAACAGCGCGGATGACAAGGAGCAGCGCGCCGTCGTCGTGCTGGAGGACAAGCTCGGCGAAAAGCTGTTCGGCCAGATGAACCCGATCGGCCAGCGCGTGCGCTGGGGCAACAACTCGCTCGTCGTCATCGGTACGTACACAGAGGAAAAGTTCAAGTTTGACATGGGAGCAGAGACGTTTGGCGCGGTTGTCCCCATCCGTTATTACCACAGCCTGCAGGAAGAGCCATCCGTCCAGATGTTCATGGGCAAAGCCGTGGACAAGCCGTCTGTCGACCCTGCCATGCAGCAAGTCAAGCAGTATTTGACCCGCAAGCATCAAAAACAAGACCACTACATGGTGCGCAGCATGCAGGAATCGGTCGATCAGTTCAACCAGTTGACAGGCACATTGACACTGATCTTCAGCGTCATCGCCGGAATCTCGCTTGTCGTCGGCGGGGTCGGCGTCATGAACATCATGCTCGTTTCGGTCACAGAGCGCACGCGGGAAATCGGGATTCGCAAGGCGCTCGGGGCAAGGCGCAGCGACATTTTGATCCAGTTTCTGATCGAATCCGTCATCGTCTGCCTGATCGGCGGCTTGATCGGGGTCCTGTTCGGACTGGGCATCGCCGCCCTGATTGCGCAGTTTGCCAATCTGCCGCCGCTTCTGTCCTGGAACAGCGTGTTCATCGCCTTTGGCTTCTCCAGCGCAATCGGCATCTTTTTCGGCCTGTATCCGGCCAACAAGGCCGCCAAGCTGGACCCGATCGAAGCGCTTCGCTACGAATAATTTCAGCAACAAAAAACATGCACCTGTGCAGCTTGAGCCACAGGTGCATGTTTATGTTGGAAACGTATCAGTCATCAGCTTCAAAAGAAAAAAAAGCGCAATCCCGACACTCGCGACTGTCCACCAGAGCGTTTTGCTGTCCGTCTTGTCTGCCTTGTAGATACCGCTCAGCTTCCAGGTGCCTACAGCTACACAAAGGAGACTGAGCAGGAGCAGGATTGTCCCCATGGTCTCCCTCCTTTCCCCTCTCCTAGCTATATGGGGAAGGAGGGAAAAAAATCACTCCTTGGGCTGCTTTTTCCCTAACCGGCCAAGGACTTGCTGGCCGCGCTGCTTGATCGACTCATCCTTGAGCGCGAGTTGCCGTTTTTTCATCAGGCCGTTTTTCGACGTATCCGGCCTCTCCGTCTGCCGTCCATCGCGCATCAACTGTACTTGCCTCCGCCTTTTTTGTCGTAGTCGGCCAGCAGTTCCGCAAAGCTTTTGTTGCGCTCGCGCTCTTCCTGCTCGCGGCGCTTTTGCTCGGCCGCTTCCTTCGCCTTGCGCTCGCTTTCGGACTTCATTTCTTTTTCCAACTGCTTCAGCTTGGCCAATGCATCCGCATTCACCATATCCTTCAGGCTGCCGAGAGAAGATTTCGCTTCTGTCGCTGTATCCAGGTTTTGACGTTGTGGTTGCTGTTTTTGTTTTTTCTTCGCCATGTGAGCTGCCATCCTTTCCCTATCGAATTCACGCCCATTCTCCAGCGCCTTTTGGGTCATACTATTTTTACGCTTCGCATGAAGAGGAGGACGAGACATGGTACGCAATAAAGCAAAAGACTTTGGAAAAACCGCAGAAATTCGTGGCCCAAAAGCCCAGTCTGAAGCCGTCCGTTCCAACGGTTCCATTAATAGTGAACCACAAGAGCGGTTAAAAGAAAACCGTTAGGCACAAAGTAAACCGCCGGGGCTATGGTCATGCCCGGCGGTTTTTTTTCGTCGGCTGGCTGCTTGCGCCCAGTCTTTTTTGCACACACTCCTGCTTCAATAGCGTCAGCTTATCGTCCAACTGGAATTGGCAGCCATTTTTTAACAAACGTTTTCCGAGATCGCGCTCCATCTCAATCCGCGGCAGCTCGCGAAAAAGTCCTGCTTTTTGCAGGCTTTCCCGCCGCAGCGAGACGTGCTGGGTGTCAAACAGCGTCCACGGCGAGCGGTGCCGCGCCAGCTTCGCCCCGTATTTCTCCCGGGCGGCCAGCCGCTTCTGCGCGATTGGACAGGGCAAGCCGATGTGAAATGGCAAGCCGTTTACAATCTGGCTCTCTTCCAGCAAAGGGACTGTTTCCACAAGCGTATGCGGCCGCTTCACATGCGGGTATTGCTCCAGCCAGAGCTGGCACTCCGCATGCTGTGTCGCGCTGAAGCCCGGCTCATACACCGAATAGATTCGTTTTCGATCCTGCCCGAGCAAGACCAGGTGGCTCGCTTTTTCATGTGCCTGCTGATGCACGCCGATGAAGCTGCGGGGTACGATCATCTGGGCAGCGAGGAAGACGATCAGCTCGCCGCGCGCCAACTGTATCCCTGTGTTCAGCAGGTGGGCAAGCGGTTTTTTGGCCCGAAACTGCACGTAGTTCAGCGGAAAATGAGCGGTAAACCGGGACAGCTTTTCCCTCGTCGCATCCGTTGAGGTGTTGTCCAGCACGATCACCTCGAACTCCTCGAAGGCGCAGTATTGCAGGTTGAAGCCGAACAACGTGTACAACAGTTGATCGTCTGCGTTTTTGGCAGGAATAACGACACTGGTCAGCATCGAATCTCCCCCTTTTTGTAGCATATGCAGGTGGCGGCAACTTGGGCTGGGCTTGGGTCGCGGCCATGCTTGCGCGCTGCTCGCCGTATAAGGGAAATGCGACTGATGCATGCTAAAAGCGAGCATGCCTCGCTGGCAAACATACGGCTGTGTGGATAAAGGAGGTCCAACGAATGGACAACGACCAGAAAAACAACGAGAAGACGAAGGATATTTCCCTCGATGGAACCTTGCCGCATCAGATCAGCGCGCCTGACTTCAAAAAATCGTCCCGCACGATCCAGCGACCTTTTGTCAACGAGTTTGGTGTGGTGATCGGAGACAGCCAGTACGAATCCAAAGAATCCCCGTTGAACAACTGGAACACTGACACCGACCCTTCGATCATGGCAGGCGACCAATGGGTGCACCCGACCAACGACATCGGCTGGAACTCCTACGAAAACAAGGAGCTTTTGGAGGACAGACCCATAGGCAATGCCCGCTTCATGCATCCGACGAAAGACGTCAGCAAAGGCAAGGATTAACCGCAGTCCGTTAAAAAGACCGCCCATTCGGAAAAGACAGGCCAACCGAATGGGCGTTTTTGGTTTGTGTGTTACAATGGGCTTGAAACGATGGAAAGGAGCTTGCCCATGAGCATCACACTTGCGATAGAGCCCGCATTCTCTCTCGCCTACCAGCGCTATGCGGAATTTCGACCGGGCGATACGCTGCGGCTGTACGTACGGACAAGCGGACCCGGAACGGGCGGACTGTTTTATGCGATTGAAAAAGACGAGGCCATGCCTGGTGACGCCGTTTTCGAAGTGGAAGGCTTGCGCTTTGTGATCCGGCCGACCGATTTCTGGTTTTTCGACGGCGGACAGCTCGGCTTTGATCCTACATACGGAGAGTACGGCTTTCGCTTCGCGAATCCGCGCCTGGAAGGCCAGTAGAAACTTTCCCGGGCGTCGTCCGTATGAAAGAAAGACTGCCATGACGTATGGGAGGAGCTTTTGATGAAAAAAAGTCGTTCGGTCCTCTTGGCCATCGGTGCTTTTTTGCTGGCCAATTTCAAATGGTTAATCGGCATCCTGAAGTTTTCCAAATTCGGCACGACCTTGTTGTCAATGGTCATCAGCCTGTGGGCGTACGCCATGTTTTACGGCTGGAAGTTCGCCGTGGCGCTCGTCTACCTGATCTTCGTCCATGAAATGGGGCACGTCATCGCTGCCAAACGAAAAGGCATCGCGACTTCGCCAGCCGTCTTCATCCCGTTTGCGGGTGCTTTTATATCCATGAAAGACATGCCGCGCGATGCCAAAACAGAGGCCTATCTCGCTTACGGCGGACCGCTTGCCGGCATGATTGCCTTTTTGCCTGCCCTGCCGCTGTACTGGTGGACGCAGGACCCGTTCTGGGCATTGGTCATTTACCTCGGCGCCCTGCTCAACCTGTTCAATTTGCTGCCTGTCTCTCCGCTCGATGGCGGGCGGATCGTCTCTGTGCTGTCCACAAAAATCTGGTTCTTCGGGCTGGTCGGACTGGGGATCATGCTGTTTGCCAATCCGGGGCCTATCATGGTGCTCATCTTCATCATCGGCCTGATTACGTGGTGGAGTCGGCTGCGGGAAAGCTACCAGCACCAGGTGCTCCAGTACGAGCGGGACAAAATCGCCGACTTTTTGCAGAGCATCGCCCAATGGCCCGAGCTGGAAACGACCTGGGACACGCGCGTTCGCCTGAACGAAGAGGTCACCGCGCTCAACCAGGCAGAGCCGGACAAAGGCTTCCTCGTCCCTTTTCTCCAGGACGAAAAACGCCTCATCCGCGACCGGAAGCGTCTGGACAAGGTGTACATGAACAGAAAATGGGAACTGTTCAAGCAATGGGAGCGCGAGCCGATTCTCTTCATCGACTCGGACCCGCTGCGCCCTGCCCCTTCCGAATTGCTGCGCGAAGCAGAGCAAATGGCTCGTCAGCGGCTGACGGAAGTCGAAGAGCAAATGCATCGGCTGACGACGTACTATGTAGCACCGGCGGCAACCAAGTGGAAAGTGCTGGCTGCCTACCTCGGCCTGGCCGCTGTCCTGTCGGCCTTCTTCGTCTACGGACAGCAGATTTTGCACAGGTAGCGCGGGCTTTTTCGCCTCGGTCCCGCCTGCCTGGAGCGGACAGTTTGACCATCTGTGACCTTCTGCGGCCTTCTGTGGGCGCAAAATCGTGCGCTATGGATACCTGAAGGTCGCTCTTCCCCAGCAAGGGGTCAGAAACGGCTGCTACGGTGATTTATCGCTTTTGAGAGTTGTCGCCAAACAGAGTAAAATAGAAGCGTACATTCATAATATTCCAGAGAGGATGACTTTTTACTTGGACACCGTCCCGATAGTGCTCAACCTGCTGCTTGTCATATTTCTTGTTTTTCTCAACGGCTTTTTCGTCGCCGCTGAGTTCGCTCTCGTCAAGGTGCGGCAAACGCGCCTGACGCAAATGGTGAATGAAGGAAACAAACGCGCTGTTTACGCCCAAAAAGTAACGCAAAAGCTGGATGGCTACCTGTCTGCCTGTCAGGTCGGGATCACTCTCGCCTCGCTCGGACTGGGGTGGGTCGGGGAACCGGCTATCGCCCACATGATTGTCGAACCGCTGCTCGGTTCAACAGGGATGCCTGACTATCTGATTTCTGCGATCTCTTTTGGGATAGCGTTTGCGATCATTACCTTCCTGCACATTGTCCTGGGTGAACTGGCGCCGAAATCATTGGCCATTCAAAAAGCAGAAGTGACTTCGCTGTGGGTTGCCGCGCCATTGATGTTTTTCTATAAATTGCTTTACCCGGCGATCTGGTTTTTGAACGGAACAGCCAACGCCCTGATGAAACGCTTTGGCCTCGAAGCTATTTCGGAGCATGAAGCGGCTCACACGGAAGAAGAAATTCGCATTCTCGTCAACCAGAGCCACCAAAGCGGCCATATCGACCAAACCGAGCTGGCGCTGGTGGAACACGTTTTCGACTTTTCCGAAACCCTTGCCCGGGAGACGATGATCCCGCGCATCGACATGGTTTGCTTATATAGCACGAACACCTTTGAAGAAAACCTGGAGATCATCCGCACCCAGCGACACACCCGTTTCCCTGTAGCGGATGATGACAAAGACAATATCATCGGCTTTGTCCACGCGACCGACTTTTACCTCGCGGCCCTGCAAGACGGGCATGTCGAGCTGGATTCGCTGCTCCGCCCGGTTCTGACTGTTCCGGAAACGATGGAAATCAGTACGGTCCTGCGCCTGATGCAGAAAAAACGCTCGCAGCTCGCGATTGTCATCGACGAGTACGGCGGTACAGCCGGACTGGTGACCATGGAGGATATTTTGGAAGAAATCGTCGGCGATATCCAGGACGAGTTCGACGAGGAAAGACCGGAGATCGAAAAGCTGGAAAACGGCCTCTCCGTATCCGGCATGCTGACGCTCGCTGACTTGAACGACCACCTTCCGTTCGAACTGGAATCGGAAGACGTGGACACGATCGGCGGCTGGCTGTACAGCCAACTGGAAGAAGATATCGCGGTGGGCGCTACGGTAGAATGGGAAGGCCATTTGTTCACCGTCAAGCAGATGGATAATCACCGCGTCACGCGCGTGCTGATTACGCCGATCAAAAGCGATGAAGCACAGCAGCCGGAAGAGCTTTTGACCGTCTCCTGATCGCCTGCGCATCGCAATCAATAGCGAAAGCCCCTCACCTTTGGTCATAGCCCCGTCAAGTAGACACTAAAAAAAGACGCTATCTTAAGCGGCGATCGATTCCCGGTATTGGACTGGGGAGAGGTCGCCGAGTTTTTTCTGGAACCGTTCTGTATTGTAGAATTCGATGTATTCAGCGATCAGTTTGCGAGCGTGAGCTATATCTCTTGGTTTCTCCAGATACAACTTTTCCGTCTTCAGGTGTGAAAAAAACGATTCAACACAAGCGTTGTCGAAGCAGTTCCCCCGTCTGGAATGGCTTCCGGTTAGCCCTTGTTCTTGCAACAGATTTGCGTATGTCTTGGTAGTGTACTGGAATCCTTGGTCGGAGTGCAGGATCGCATCTCCATTACCCAGTTGCTTCACCGTAGACAGCACAAGATCAAGATCGTTTCTCTCCGACACTTCCCAAGCAACCGTTTCGTTATTATACAGATCCAGGACCACGGACAGATAAATGAAGTCATCGACGACTCGAATATAGGTAATATCGGTTACATATTTCTTTCTAGCCTCGTCCGCAGCGAACTGGCGATTAAGGACATTGTTGAACACGATGGAGGGCTTGCGGCCGGCAAATGGACGCTTTTTGCGGATCACTGAGCGGATGCCCAATTCTCGCATCAGTCGGCGAACTTTCTTCGTATTTACTTGTAGTCCCTCTTTGCGTAGAGCCGTGCGCATTCGTTTATACCCAAAGTATGGGCGAATGCGGTGAATTGCCAGTATATGTTCCTTTAGGTCGGCATCCTGCTCCACACGTACCTTACGAACCTTCTCCGTCGCCTTCCACTTGTAGTAGCCCGCCCGGGAGACCTCCGCTATTTCGCATAGCATGACCACAGCGTACTTGCGACTCATTTCTTCGATCGTCCTAAACCGGGTTTGCTTATCCAACTTCCCTCCCCGTGTAGATTTGGATTGAGCTTTTTTAGGTATTCGACCTGCGCTTTCAAGTAGTTGTTCTCTTCCTCTAGACTGCTGAAATACTTCTTGATCCATCGCCCTCTATAGTCTTCAAACGTTTCACCGTTTTGCCGTTTCTGTACCCACTCCCGAATCTGCGTCTTACTTTTAATGCCTAATTTCTCCATTATCATTGGGTAGCTCCAATGCTCCTCAACCCGCAAACGTACTGCTTCGCTCTTCGTTGCTTCGTCATATTGCTGCTGTTTTTGCCCTTTACGTGGCGGCATAAGAAAATCCCCTCCGGTCAACAGTGTTGATCTCATCATACCATGAGGTCTTTTTTCACTGTCTACCATGAGGGGATAATACCACTTGCAGCATAAGGTGAGGGGCTTTTTTTCCTGTTAATTCGCCGGGGTCAGGTTGTTTCGAGGATGTTCGGCCGCTCCCAGTCGCTTACGCCGTTGTCCTCCAGAATGCCCATCGTCACGTCGCTGATGTCCGGATCGGTCAGCAGGCTGTCCCTGATGCGGTATTTGATGTCGTCCGCTACCGCCAGCGTCAGGCCCGTCCGCAGCTCCACGTAGCACTCCACATGGTAAAACCGCCCTTCCTGGACGATCCGCAGCCGGTTGATATCGACCACATCCGGATCGGCAAAAATGATCGCGGCAACCCGGTCCTCCACTTCTTTCGGAGCCGCTACCCCGATCAGTCCGACCATGTTGTCGTACCCGACCTTGAACGCTACGCCGACCATCAAAATGCCAATCAGGATCGTCGCGATGCCGTCCAGGAGGGCAAATGTCGTAAACTGCGTGACAATGACCGCGATCAAGGCCAATAGCGCGCCTGTCGTAGCCACGATGTCCTCGTAAAAGACGAGGCGCGTCGGCGGCGCCGCCCGTCCCACATGGCGAAAAGCAGCGGGGACGATCGCCCAGCCCTTCGCGTCGACACGGGTTTCGTGGACGATCTCTTTCATCGCTTTGACCAGCACGTAGCCGTCGACGACAATCGCCAGGAACAAAATGATAAAATTAAGCCAGAAGTGACTGGAATGCGCAGGCTCCTTGAGCAGATGGAAGCCTTCCATGATCGTTTCGTACGCCATGATCGTCACGACGATGACCGCGATCATGCAAAACAGGTTGATAACGCGGCCAAATCCGGTCGGAAACCGCGGCGTCGGCTTTTTCTCCGCCAGCACGCTGCCGAAAAAGACGAAGCCCTGGTTCACCGCATCGGCAATCGAGTGCATCGCCGACGCAAACATGGCCCCGCTGCCGCTGTACGCAGCGGCGACCCCTTTGACAATCGCCAGGCCCATATTGCCCAAGGCGGCCGTAGCCGAAGATGTGTTTCCTTTTTTTAACGTTGCCCAAAAAGAGCCCATGCTGCCATGTATCCCCCTCGAAAAAAATCCTGTTCTTGTTTACTATTCCCCACGAAGAACCATCGTCCCTTTTCAAAAAAAGGAAAAAAATGAAAACAAGCGCCGTTGGCCGAATCAACAGTGCGGCGCCGCTTCCGGGCAGCAGCTCTCCAGGAGCCATCTGTTTCGATAGCAGCCGTGCCTTTACGCCAGCAGCTTCAAACCTGCCACCGACACGATGACCAGCCCGATGAAAAACAGCCGCAGCCCGTCTTTTGGTTCTCCGTAAAACAGCATGCCTACGAGGGCGCTTCCCACCGTGCCGATGCCCGTCCAGACCGCATACGCCGTCCCCATCGGAATCTCGCGCATCGCCACAGACAGCAAGAGAAAGCTGAGCGAAAATCCGCCGAGCAGCACCGCCCAGGAGCGCAGGGACGGCTTCTGATTCACCTGCGAAATCCCCATGACACCGACTACCTCAAACAGTCCGGCCAAAATCAGGGACACCCATGTCATGCGACTTCCCCCTCCTTGTGCGCATCTCCCTCATGCTCATGCGTGACCAGCTTCAACCCGATAATGCCGACGAGCAGCAGAGCGATCAGCCCTACCTTGGCCCAACTGAACGGCTCCTGAAAAACTGCCATCTCGACGATCACCGTACCCGCTGTTCCCAGTCCGACAAAGACGGCGTACACCGTGCTCGTCGGCAGCCGCTTGCCCGAATAGATCAATACCGCGAAGCTGACCAGAATCGCGACAACGGTCAGCAGCCACTCCCAAAAACTGTCGGCGTGCTTCAAGCCCGCTACCCACATCACCTCAAACATTGCAGCGGCCACAACCAAAAGCCAGTTCTTTCCCACCACAATCCCTCCTTTTGTCTATCGTTCCCCAAGCGCAGCTTGCGCGCAGGCTCATCCGGAGCACCTTTTTCACACAAGCAAAAAAAGCCGCGGGCGAATACCGTCTCAGATATTCTCCCGGGCTTTTATCCCTCCGTGTACACGGCCGCAGCCGTGCGTTTTCTCTCGGTCCAGTCCGGCCAGCCTCCTGACCGCGGAACCCTAGAAAACGTATCGTATGCAATTCGAACATGGGGTAACTGGCTCTTATTGTAGCAAAAGCAAGGCGATTTTTGCAAGAACTGCGAGCAGGACACGTAGGGCGCGGAAAACCAGCCTGCTTTTTAGCCGTCGGGCAGTTTTTTTCAAAAACAGCTTCTTGTGCTATTCTAGCTAAATAGAAAGATCGTCCCAAACCGATCAAAACAGTGAGGAGGAGAAAACCGATGACAAGCGTACTGTTTGTCTGCCTCGGCAATATTTGCCGCTCCCCCATGGCGGAAGCCGTTTTTCGCCATCTCGCGGAGCAGGAAGGCTTGGCCGGGGACATTTCCATCGATTCGGCGGGAATTGGCGGCTGGCACGCGGGTGAGCCGCCGCACAAAGGCACGCAAAAAGTTTTGACCGAAAAAGGCATCGCCTGCGACACGCTGCGCGCCCGCCAGATTACCCGCAACGATTTTGCCGAGTACGACTACGTCGTATGCATGGACGACGAAAATTTGGCCGCGCTCATGAAAATGGCTCCCGCAGGCAAAAAAGTGTACCGCCTGCTCGATTTTGCCCACGCCGTCCAGGAGCAAAACGTGGAAGACCCGTACTACACAGGGCGCTTTTCCTACGTCTACGACCTGGTGGAAGCTGGCTGCCGCGGTCTTTTGGCAGAAATCAAACGCAAAAAGGGATAGCCCGCTTGTCAGGGCATCCCTTTCTTTTTTATACTGCCACTGTTTTTTCCGCCCACAGCCGTCCCAGCCAGCTTACGGTGTTGCCGATCAGCTTGCTGTAGCTGTCCGCAGATGAAAACGTGTGGTCCCCGCCTACAATCACTTCGGTTTCGCACGCGCCTCGTCTGCGCAAACGCAGCTCCCGCTCATAATGGAACATCGCATCGACAGGAATCACATCGTCGCGATTGCCGTGCAAAATGAGGACATCCCCCTCAAACTGCTTGGCGTGGCGCAGCGGCTGGGCTCCGTTCAACGATTGGAAAAACCGCCCGGAGAGCAAATAGCCGTTGTGATCCGTTGTCCCTAATGCAAGCGCGTCCTGGTACTCGTTTTCCCCGACAATCCGCACAATGTCGTCAAACGGCTGCGCTACCGGAGCCCACAGCGCGAGCGAGTGAATCCGCTTGTCCTGGCTTGCCGTCAGAACGGAAACGGCTCCGCCAAGGCTGTGCCCAAGCAGCGTAATCCGCTCCTGGTCGACATGCTCCAGCCCTGCAGCGTAATCGAGCACGTCACGCGTCTGCTTCAAAAGCACATCCAGCCCGCCAGCCCCGTAGTCGCCGTCGCTTTCCCCGCAGCCGCCGTAGTCGAAGCGCAATACGCCAAACCCGTGCGCGGCGAGTTCTCTGGCGGCCTTTACAAACAAGCGGTTGACGCCAATCCGACTGCCGATAAAGCCGTGGCAGATCACAACCAATGGGTATTTTGCGACCGTTCTGCCGTTTTCCTGCTCTGGCTCATGCAACGTTGCCGCCAACGTAACTGTATCGCTTGGAATATGTAATGTCCGTTCCAAAGAACTCACCTCTTTTATTTATAGTATTCCGAGTAGTTTACTTTGTTATTGACTTTATTATCCCCTTTTTCCGCGAAAATGTCAAGAGCCACCTGCGATTGGCACAGGTGGCTCTTGAGTAGCAGAGGCGACGGGAATAGGCCCGAGAAGCGCGGCGATTTACGGCTGGATGGATTTGCCGATTCGCTGTTGCAAGAGTTCAAGCAGTTGCATCCATTCGCGGCCTTGCTCGGAATCTTCCGCTCCGGCATACTGGTGCTCGCTTGGATAGAGCGAGTAAAATGCGCCCGCTTTGTTCTCCCCGAGCTTGGTGAGGAAAGGATGCTCCTGGTAGTACGGCAGCTTTTCCTGCTCCTTGCTCAAACGGACGACGGTTGCGAGCAGCACGTCCTTTTTGGCTGCTGGATCCTTGTAGAAAAAGTTCAGGCACGGCGGGTTGCCT
Source organism: Brevibacillus sp. NSP2.1 (assembly GCF_000470975.2). Taxonomy (NCBI): domain Bacteria; kingdom Bacillati; phylum Bacillota; class Bacilli; order Caryophanales; family Paenibacillaceae; genus Brevibacillus; species Brevibacillus sp. NSP2.1. Next base: position 4,773,146 of record NZ_CP048274.1, read on the forward strand.
TCTTCGTTCGCGCAGGTGGACTGCTCGATTTTCAGCTTGCTCATCGCTTTTTCCGGCAAAAGAATCCGGTAGCCGAGCGTGCTGTCGTACGCTTTCATCGTCTCGAATGTTTTCTCGATGTTTTGGTCGTTCAACGATTCCGGCGTATTCCAGATGCCTACCGACTTTTCCGATGCAGGTGCGACACTTTCGATGAACCATTGATCCCCTTTTTGCGTCACGCCGATGATGGCCCGGTCTGTGCCGAACTTCCCTGTGGAAGTCACCAGGTCAAAATCGACCTGGAATTTCAACGTTTTGGTTTGCGCTTGTGCCTGGGCTTGCCCGCTGTCGGCTTTGTCTTCTGTTATGCTTGTGACCGTAAAGCCCTCAACCCACGGGCTGGATGTCCCCGTCACCCAATGGAAGCTCTCCATTGGTGTCTTTAGCCCCAAGCGCGCCTGTTCGGTAAACAGCGCGTATTGCAGGGCGCCGTTTCGCATTTTGACCGCTTTCGCCCATGTTTGGACTGTTTCGTACGGGGAAGTGGGAACGATCCCGCTCTCCAGCATTTTCAACTGCTCGGCCAGCGTGCTTTGCGCAGCTTCCGCCGGTTTCTCCACTGCTGCTGCGGCGTTGGCTGGCTGCTGCGCAATCGAGGCTGCAGAATAGGCTGTCACCCCGATTGCCAGTGCCGACCCTAACGCGATGAGTTTTTTATACATTTCTGAACGCCTCCCGGTTGATCGCGATGCCTGTCAAACACACATCTCACAGTTATTAGACGACGGAGCGGGCGTTTTGTAACACAATTGGCTGGAAAATGTTTGCGTTCGCGTAAAAAACTTGGTTGCGCCAAGCCTTTGGCGGAGGCTTCGTACCCAAAGGGCACAAGTCTTGCTTTCTCCTTTGGGGCGAAGGCTGCTATGTTGGCCATATAGGTGGATGAAGCGTATCCGTTTTTGGGTTGAAACTATAGCAGCATAGTAGCATGGTGATGTGGGCATGGGGCTGTCGGGGCGTTTTTGCTTGAAAAGCTCCTTCATCGGAACTTTTGGTGTGGCGAGGAAAGAGACGAAATCGCGGTAGTTTCTTGGGCTCCCTGCTGGGGGTTAGACTGCCCGGCTCCGGGGAAAAAGCGAAACCGCGTCCAAAAGTGGTCGATTCAGGTAGCCTCTCAGAGTTGGACGCTAAAAGCGTGTTTCGCTTTCTCCCCTCCGCCTCGGTTGGGAGCCCAAAGAGCTTTCGCGGATTTCGTCTCTTTCCTCGTCAGGGGCCAAGGGGATGGTCGGAGGGGGAAAGAAAACGCAGGATAAAAAGCATCATACAAGAATTTCAAAGAAGGAGTGCGGGCATGCGTGTGGACCTTCTTGAGAGCTATCATTCTACCTGTTTGACCATACAGAATCTTCTTCCTTGCCTTGGTCATTTTGGCTTCCTGATTTACAACCCCAAAACTCACCATCGAACGACAGAAACAGCTCGTAGAGGAAACAGGAGAAAGCAAGCGAAGGTCTTTGGGACTCCTACCTAGCCGGAGGAGAAAAAGGAAAACACGCTTTTCAGCGTCAACCTGAACCTACTTCTTTTGAATCCTCTACTTTTGACGCGGTTTTCCTTTTTCTCCGGAGGCGGACAGTCTTCGCTCCCCCGCCAGAGGCCCAAGTACCTGTAGCGCTTTCTCCTGTTTCCTCTCACCACTACCGCTACGATCAACCGTTTTCCAAGCTGACAGTCCGTCTCGCAATGCTGCCCAAGAGTCTTATCCATTCCTGATGTCTATAAAAAAGCCGATTGCGCCCCCATTGGCGAATCGGCTTTTGGCTTGCGGTTAGGCATTTACTTGCTTCACAAATTCTTTCATCAGTTGCGGCAGGTCGTTCCAGGCGTGCCCGGAAATCAGGTTGCGGTCTACGTGGAAGCGAGTCTCGATGTACTTGGCTCCCGCTGCTTCCACCTCTGGACGGCAAGCGAAGTAGGCAGTCATCTCGCGGCCTTTGATCTCGTCGGCGATGACGGTAAGTGCCACGCTCGCATGACACAAAATCATAACTGGTTTATCATGTTGGAAGAAATGGCGGGCGATGCGGGCAAAATCTTTGTGCAGGCGGATATGCTCAGGAGCACGTCCTCCTGGAATAATCAGCGCATCGTACTGCTCTGGATTGATCTCGTCGAAAGTGGCGTGCGCTTCGATCTGGTAGCCGCGCTTTTCCGTGAAGGTCTGCCAGTCTTCAAAATCGTGCACGACGGTGTTGAGCACTTTTTTATCGGTAGGGGAGGCGATCGTCACGTCGAACCCTTCCTCCAGGCAGCGGTAGTACGGATAATAAGCTTCCAGCGCCTCTACGGCGTCACCTGTCAGCATCAATACTTTTTTGGCCATGATGGCTTCACTCCTTTTTTCCAAACGATAGGATTGCTTTGCTTTCCACATCGCTTATTATAAAGGCGTGCGCCTGGCAACATAAGAATGCACTTTTTTGTGCGGTAGTTACCAAAAGGGTACCTATGGACAAACCATAAGCAAAGGGAGAAAACCATGTCTGACCTGAGAAAAGAAACGATGGAAAAAATCCGCAACGGCGATTTTACTTGCTCCAAGGAGCTGACGCTGTCCATGTTCAGCGGCAAGTGGAAGGTCGTCATCCTCTGGCACCTCGGTGTGGAAGGCCCGCACCGTTTCAGCGAACTGCAGCGGCTGTTTCCGAAAATCACGCATAAAATGCTGACGAACCAGCTCAAGGAGCTGATCGAGGACGGAATCGTCCATCGCGAGGTGTATCCCGAAGTTCCGCCACGCGTGGAATACTCCATGACGGAGCTAGGGATGACGCTTTTGCCGATCATCGAGCTGATGTATGAGTGGGGAGAAAAACGGATGGAGCAGTTGAGGCTCGCCATGGGAGAACCGCAGGCATCCAGTGCAAGCTGCGATTGTCCAAAAGCTCCCGAAAATAACGAAGGATAGCACCTGAATCGGGCGCTATCCTTTTTGCTTATGGATTGACACTGTTTTTCGGCGGGGAGGCCAGGTCGCGCAAAATCGCTACCTCTACCCGTCTGTTTTTCGCCCGGCCTTCCGCTGTCGTATTCGGTGCTACCGGATGGTACTCGCCCATGCCAGTCGCGCTGAATTTGGTCGGGTCCAGTTTTTTGTTTTCCAGAAGCACTTTCAGAAAGTTGACGGAGCGCTTGGCGGAAAGATCCCAGTTGGACGGAAATTCAGCACGATGAATCGGCACGTTGTCCGTATGTCCGGTCACGGTCACCTTTTTCGGATGGGGAACGAGCATCGCGGCCATTTCGCTTGCCAGCTTTCTCGCTTCCGGCTTCAGCACGGCGCTGCCGGAGTCGAACAAGGCGTTGTCCAGAATCGTAATCAGCAGCCCTTCTTCGGTCAGCTTCGTCTGGAGCTTGTCCTGCAGCTTGTTTTGCTGGATGTAGCCTTCGAGCTGTGTTTGCAGCTTTTTCAAGTCCTCTGTCTCTTTGCGGATGGCTTCCTCCAGCTTTTTCTCTTCTTCTGTCTTCGGCCTTTCCTGAGCGCCTTTATGTATCGTTTGCTGCATCATGTTCGGGTCGAGCGGAATCGGGCTTGGCTGGTCCAGCACGCCCACTCCGCCGTTCAGCGCAACGTTAAAGGAGCGAACCATCTGGTCGAACTTCTTGGCGTCCATTTCGCTGGAGGCAAACAATACGATAAACAAAGCGAGCAGGAGGGTGAGCAAGTCCGCGTACGGAATCAGCCAAGACTCGTCCATATGCTCTTCGTGCTGAGCATGTCTCTTCGGTCGCTTAGCCATTTACCGCAGCTCCTTCCTCCCTCTTCTCTTCCTTCATTTCTTCCTTCATCTCGGCACGCTCGTTGTACGGGATGTACACCAGAAGCTTCTGCTCGATAGCTGCCGGAGAAACGCCAGCCTGGATGGAAAGAAGTCCTTCTACCATGATCTTTTTGATCTCGATTTCCTGTTTCGATTTTCGTTTCAGCTTGGTTGCAAACGGGTGCCACAGCACGTACCCGGTGAAAATACCGAGCAAGGTCGCCACGAACGCGGCCGCAATGGAAAGGCCGAGTGCGTCGATATCGCTCAGGTTGCCGAGCGCCGCAATCAGACCGACTACCGCTCCGAGTACCCCGAGGGTCGGAGCGTAGCTACCCGCCTGGCTGAACACAAGCGCACCTGCCTGATGGCGTTCCTCGATGGCGTGAATTTCCTCATTGAGCACGTCGCGGACGAAATCCGGCTCGCCCCCGTCGATAATCATCTTCATGCCGTTGCGCAGGAAAGGGTCCTCGATCTCATCGGACGTGTTTTCCAGCGCGAGCAAACCTTCGCGACGGGCGATGGAAGCCCAGTTCATAAACTGACCGATCAATTCCCTTTTGGCAGGGAGTTTTTGCTCGCTAAAAATAACCTTGAAAAGGGCAGGAATCCTTTTGATTTCCGACATGGGAAATGCGTTGAAAAGGGCGGCGATCGTACCCACGATGATAATCATGAACGCTGCCGGATTCAGCAGGGCCGAGGGACTCGCGTGCTTCAAGATCATCCCGACCACTACTGCAACAATACCTAGTACGATACCTATCAAGGTAGACTTTTCCATCGTGACACTCCCTATTACCATAATCGAAATCTATCTATATTATGGTTTCGGTTTTTTTCGCCGCTTTTGTGAGGGGTAGTTGCACAAATTCCGCATTCTTTCGCAAAAAATCCGCTCACCCGAAAAACTGCACCAGCCCGATCATGACCAACAGACCCAAAATGAACGAAAAAGTCGCGGAGCGCGCATGGCCGTCCCCGTGGCTCTCCGGGATCAACTCCTTGTAGACGATAAACAGCATCGCGCCTGCTGCAAACGCCAGGCCGTACGGCACCAGCCCTTTGACTACGGCGGTGAGGTAGTAGCCGCAGATCGCCGACGCGATTTCCACCGCTCCTGTCATCGTCGCCAGGAAAAAGGCTTTGAGCCGGCTGACCTTTTGATTAATCAGAAAAAGCGCGACCAGAAACCCTTCCGGCGCGTTTTGCAGGCCAATGGCAAAGGCGATGAGGCCGCCAAGCTCCGGCTGCTCGCTCGAATAGCTCACCCCGACCGACAGCCCCTCCGGGATATTGTGCAAGGTAATCGCCATCAGGATCAACAGCGCCTGCGAGTCCATCGCGATGTTGACTCTCGTGTGCTCCAGATCAATATGTGGAATCACGCTCTCCAAAACGGTGAGAAAAAGCGTCCCGGTGAGCACGCCCAGACAGACGATCATAAACGGGGCGTTGGACATCGCCTGCGGAATCAGGCTGAACGTCGCTGCCGCCACCATGATGCCAGCGGTAAAGGCCAGAAGAATATCCCGCCAACGGTGCGTGACCGTGCGAAAAAACAGAATGGGCAGAGCCCCGACCCCCGTTGCCATCGCGGACAGAAAACTCCCCATCAAAAGCTGTTCCATGAAAGTTCCTCCACGAGTCGTATGTATTGTCGCATTTCAATCATCCAGATACAGGGGGCAAGATTGTCCCTCCTGTTAGCTTATAATAAAACGAGGCGGAACATGTTAAAAAGTTCATCGCTGCGGCAACAAAAAAACGCCAGAAACACTGGCGTTTTCGAGGCGTCGCGGCTATGTTTCCGCGCGATACGTCTTGCCCAGCTCAGCTCCCAGGCCAAATTGAGACTCCCACGGCTAAAGCCGCAAGCCTTCCACAATGACTAAGCGTTCGCAGTCCATTTCTGTTTTGAACAGCCTTCAAGATGAGGACATCTCATTGCCCCTCCTAAGACAGTGCATATAGCATCTTAGGCTGATTGACTGTTACCATCAATCACAGGTGCATATCGAATGTTCATAGCACCGACTAAATCACGATGTTTTTCGAATCCACATTTGCATTTATACTTACGGTCTTGTGCCTTATTCTTCTCAGAGCATTTAGGGCATGTCTGACTTGTGTATGCAGGATTCACATGCTCAACTCTAATACCAACTAAATTCGCTTTATATTCAATGAACTGAGACAGGCGATAAAATGACCAAGTATGCAGATTCTTTTCGTTTTTACGGCTTGTTCTTGCCGTCTGTCTAATATTCGCCAGTTGATCCAAGCGAATGACAGAAATTTTATTGTCTTTTGCAAAATTTACGATAGCACGACTAACCTTATGGTCTTGGTCTTTCATCCAACGTTGTTCTTTATCTTTTGAACTACGAATCGCATTTACCATTTTCTTTTTGCCTAATGCTTTGCGTTCAGAACGAAACTTACGCTTCATGTACTTATTTTGTCTGCCATTCCCAAAGAAACGTACCTTTTCATCATCTGTTACAACAACGGCAGGAACTTTTAAACCCAAATCAACCCCCATGACTTTTACTCCTGTTCCTTCCATAGTAGGTATGGTGACAGAAATTTGGGCAATCCATTTATTTGCTTTCTGTGTGATTCGAAGCGTACCTAATTTGTGTTTTAGCAAAGCAAAGTTACGGTTGTCTTTATCAACTAACAAAGCACGGATAGGTGTTTTAGTTACCTTGCCGTCAATCATAATCGGCATGGAAATGTGCGTGAAATCAAACGAATAGTTTTGATTGTTCCAAATGCAGACAGGTTTATTCAAAACAGGAACAGTAGTGAATTTGCTTTTCTTCGCTTTCTTAAACACACTTTTCGCGTCCTTGATAGCTTGATTTTTAACGGCACTTGGCAAAGAAGCAGAAATATCCTTACTCGACTTCTTTGTGCTTTTCTTTTCAGCAACCATTTCGGAAACGAGAGTATTGATAGTGGAGAGGTACGTTTGACTCATTTCACGCAAAATAGAAGCCTGTTCTTTTGTTGGAAGCAATTTCACTTTGACTGTGATGGTCTGCGACATGATTTTCACCCCCTTGTTTTCTGTTGTTCGACATATCGCTTTATCGTTTCACTTGATACATTTCCTGCGGTAGAAACGAAGTATGAGCGTGTCCACAAACTCGGCAAATGCCGAAGATGTGGAAACCACTCCTTTCATTTTTGCCATCATATCCGCAGGGCTTAATGATGGGAGTGCGTTGAGAAACATATGCGTATGGTCTTTGTCGCATTCAAGAGCAACAATCACAATTTGCAGTTCCTCACAACCTTCATGTACCAACTCTTTGAAGCGTTGTTCTACATCTGCTTGCAGAAAAATCTTTCTTCTGTACCGAGGGCAGAACACAAAATGGTAGTTTAATAATGAAAGGGTTGTGCTTGTTCTTCTGTATTCGTTCTAGTACAAGGAAACTTCGACCGTTCCCGAAGTGTGATTGCACGCCTTACACTTTGAAGCGGCTAATCATCTGCTGCAGCTCCTCCGCCATGGTGGAAAGGGCTGTCGCCGAAGAAGTGATTTCCTCCATCGCTGCGAGCTGCTCCTCGGTAGCAGCGGAAACGTTTTGCGTACCGTCGGCTGCGATCTCCGACACCTCGCTTACCAGCTCAATCGCCTGCACCACTTGCTCGGAGTGCGCGGATACTTCCTGAGCTGCCGCCGACACGTCCTGGATCTGGTCGGCCACGGTCGTGATCGACATTTGAATCTGTCCGAACGTCTCGCCCGCATGGTGCACCACGAGAATCCCTTCCTGCACTTCTTTTGTTCCCGACTCCATCGACTCCACAGCGAGCTTCGTGTCTGTCTGAATCGTTTGGATCAACTGCCCGATCTGCTGCGCCGACTTGGACGACTGCTCGGCCAGCTTGCGCACCTCGTCGGCTACGACTGCAAAGCCCCGGCCGTGTTCGCCTGCTCGCGCTGCCTCAATCGCTGCATTGAGCGCAAGCAGATTGGTCTGCTCGGCGATGCCTGTAATGACTTCGATAATTTGCCCGATTGCCTGCGAGTGGTTGCCCAGCCCATCGACTACCCCGGCCAGCTCGCGGATCGAATCGTGAATGGCGTTCATTTGCTGGACAGCGGCCTGGATCGACTGGTTTCCTTCGCCTGCCATCGACGCCACCTGGACGACCATGCTGGACGCCTGCTGGGCGTTCGCCGCAATTTGGCGTATTCCCCGGGACATGTCGTCAATTGCTCTTGCCCCTTGCTCCACGCTGGCGACCTGACGATCCGTACCAACCGCGACCTCCTGCACCGTAACCGCGATCTGCTCTGTCGCCCGGCTCGTCTGCTCAGCGCTTGCCATCAGTTCCTCGGCCGATGCCGCTACCTGCTCCGATGTCGCGCCGGCCTGGCGGATCACCCTTTTGAGGCTGTCCGTCATCTCATTGAAGGAATTGGCCAGATCGAAAATCTCATCGCGAGTTTTGACCACAAGCGGCTCCACGCGCAGGTTTCCTTGCGCGACTTCCTTCATTTCAGCCACCAGGCGCAGCACCGGACCGCGAATGCTTCTCGTCAGCCAGAGAGCCAGCAGCAGGCAGCCCGCGATGGAGGCGGCGAGCGTAATGAGATTGTCCCGTTTGAGAGCCGCGTACAGCTCGGCGCTTTCCCTGCCTGCCCGTTCCGTTCCCATTTTGTTGAACGCGATCATGGCGTCGATGTGCTTCTTGCGCTCCGTGAACAGCTCGCTCGCCTTGTCCCGCACACGCTTGAGCTCGGCCAACTCTTCCGGCGTCACCCCGCGCGTGATGTCCATCTTTTTGCCGACTTCCACAAATTCCTGATTGAAAATCTCGTACTGCTTCATGGCTGCCTTCAAGCCTTCGAAATGCTTCCGATCCTCCTCATCGATAATCGTTTTTTCATAGCTCATCAGCAATCCGTCGATATAGACGAAGTTTTCATCAATTTGTCCGGCGTATTTGTTTTTGTCTGCCAGCGATTCAGCGTTCAGAATCGTCTGATTCAGGCCGTAGATCGTTTCCAGCGTCGAATTGATTTTCAGGATTGCCTCCATGCCCGGCTGCCAGACGGACTTCATTTCTTCGACTTTGCTGTTGATAAGGCTTGTCTTGTATGTACTCATGGCTCCCATATATGCGATCACCATGAGAATTAGGGCAAACGCGCTGCCCAGCTTTTTCCCGATCGTCCACTTCATAGAAACACCACTTTTCTCGACATTGTATGATATCGCTAAATCCATATTCCCTTTTCAATTTCAAGGTAAACATGCCCGATACAAATTGTACCCTCTCTACCAAAAATAACAACATCTAACATATGAAACTGGTAATATTCAGAATTTTTCTCAGATTGATTGCTACGAGAAAAACGTAAGTTCTATAATGGGGAAGAAGAGATAGATGCGGCTTTGGCATCAGAAACAGCAGCACGACCAACTTAGGGGGAATCCTTTATGCAAACATACGAAGTAATCATCGTCGGCGCAGGCTCGATGGGCATGGCCGCCGGTTACTATTTGGCCAAAAGAGGCGCAAGCGCGCTGCTGATTGACGCTTTTGACCCTCCGCACACGATGGGCAGCCACCACGGAGACACCCGGATCATTCGCCACGCTTACGGAGAAGGCAAGCAGTACGTGCCGTTTGCCTTGCGGGCGCAAGAGCTGTGGGCCGAGCTGGAACAGGCCGCGAATGTGAAGCTGTTCAGCCAAACCGGGGTGTTGAGCGCAGGCGCGCACGATTGCGCCTTTTTGCAGGAGGTGCGGGAGAGCGCCGAGCGCTACTCGCTTCCGCTCGAAGTGCTGACCGCCCAGGAGGTGCGCGAGCGCTGGCAGGGAATCGAGCTGCCCGATCATTTTTACGCTTGTCTGGAGCCTGCTTCCGGCGTTCTCTACTCGGAACATGCCATTCGCGCTTACCGCGAGTTGGCCACAGCTTCTGGCGCAAGCCTGCTGACCAACACGAAAGTGACCAGCCTGCAAACAGACGGGGCAGACGTGATTGTGCATACAGACTCCGGGAGCTATCGCGGCAAAAAGCTGCTCGTCTCCGCCGGGGCCTGGAACGCGCCGCTGCTGCAGGAGCTCGGCTTGTCCGTTCCGCTAGTCCCCACGCGCAAAACCGTCGCCTGGTTCGGCGCAGACGAAAGCTTGTACAGCGCGGATCGGTTCCCGGCCTTCGTCTTCCACCTGGGTGACTCCATGTTTTACGGCTTTCCGAGCATCGATGGAGCAGGTGTCAAAATCGGCCGCCATGACGGGGGACAAGCCATTGATCCCGACACGCTGGAGCGGACCTTTGGCTGCTATTTATCGGATGAAGGCGATGTCCGCGCGTTCCTTGAGACGTACATGCCGCAAGCGGCGGGGGCCTTGCGCCAGGGCAGAGTCTGCATCTACACGATGACGCCTGACGAACATTTTGTCATCGACCGCCATCCGGACAACCCGCACATCGTCTTTGCCGCAGGCTTTTCCGGCCACGGCTTCAAGTTCGCGAGCGCAGTAGGAGAAGCTGCCAGCCAACTGCTCATCGACGGGGAATCCAAGCTCGATTTGTCGATGTTTTCGCTCAGCCGTTTTTCGTAACCACTGTCAGTCCGCCATCAGCAAAAAGCCTCTCGCCATAACTTCGGCTCGAGGCTTTTTTCGTCTTCACCATTCCCAAAAAAGCGAACCGATCTGCGCCGTAATCCGACTGCCCATGTCTGCGGCCCGCTGCTCGAAGCGCACCTGCGGACGCCGGGTGTCGTACGGAAACAAATAGGCGAAGCCGGGGCGTGTCGCCTGGGGAACAAGGTACGCAGACCTGGTTGCCCCTACCCTGCGCTGTTCGTTCAAAAACTCGATCATCGACTCGGCGTCACGAATGCCCGCTCCGTGCCCGTAGTACAGCCCTCTGCCCAGATCGACCGCATTTTCCCCCTGCCATTGCGGCTTGTCGGGGTTGTGATCCGGGTTGGCAAAATACAAAATATCGCCCGGCAAAAACGTCGTCGTCGGGATCGTCCGCAAATCGAGATCCTGATCGTAGCGCCAGTCGTAGAGCAAAATATCCGCGAACAGCCGCTCGAAGTCTTCCCGGCGGATCGACTGGAGAACGGCGTGGTACAAAATAATGACCATCGCTGTCGCACACTCGGTCGCGTATTTTCTGCCTTCCTGAAAAATGTTGATGATTCCTTGCGAGGGCAAAATCCCCTGTCTCAGCCGAAAGCCGCCCAGCTCGGTGCGGTCCCAGTACGCCGGGTTGGCGCGCGATCTTTCATAGGTGGAAAAGGCGATCCCGCTGGCGTACAGCGCCCGTGCCGAGCGCACCAGATGGTCCCTCATCTTCAGTTCGAACTGCAGCAATTCAGGCTGCGGGTAGGAGAACTCCTCCCGGCTCTCCGCCATCCGCTCCACCACTTCTCGCTGGACCTCGTTCAATCCCCACTCCATTGCCAAAGCGTCCGGATCGGCCCGTCTGCCACTGATGATTAACATAGACAACCTCCTCTGCACACACCGTCCTTGGTATGTGTATGCGTCCGCCCATGTCCATGTGTGCGAAAAAAAACGGTCGCGCGGCATTCGCGGGAAATTGCTGCCCGGTCTGGCAAAAAGGCACGCCCGTTCGTTGCCAAAAAAATTCCGCCTGCGCTGTACGCAGACGGAAAACAAGCCAGCCTCAGCCTCTTGCCTGCTCCAGCGCCGCAGGCGTCTTGGCCGGAACGTGCTTGAGCTTGGCAAACAAGTAGCAGCCGACGATGACGATGACGCTGCCCAGAAGCTGGAGCACGCTCATCGTCTCGCCCAGCAGCAAAAAGGCGAGAATCGCGGTAAACACCGGGTTGAAGTTGAGGAACATGCCAGCAGAGGTCGCCCCGACCTTTTGCACCCCGACATTCCACAAGACCATGCTGACCACAGTCGCCATTACGCCGACGTAAAACAGCGACAGCCAAAATGACCAGGTCGTATTCTCGACGGTAAACGTCGTCAGATTAAACGGCAGCATCAGCGCTACGCCGAAAAGTCCCGAGTACAGGGTGGACATCATCGGCGACACGGTTTTCATCGCCCAGCGTCCACAGACGGAGTAAATTCCCCACATCGCCACAGCCGCCAGCATCCACAGGTCGCCTGTATTGAAATGCAGTTGCTCCAAATGGGTAAAGTCGCCTTTGCAAAGCACGACCAGCACGCCTGCAAAAGAAATGAGCATGGCGACGATTTGCAGCGGCCGAATTTTTTCCCCGATCAGCAAAAACGAGAAAATCGCGATCGAAACCGGGTTGAGCGTCGACAAAAGCCCGACATTGGTAGCGTCTGTCCGCTCCAGCGCCCAGAACATAAACAGATTGAACAGCGCCACGCCTGTCACGCCCATCACGATCAACGGAACGAGCGCCTGTCGCGTGGGCAAGATCCGCTTTTCGCGCACCCAGACGACAGGCAGCAAACAGGCGACTGCAATCAGCCAGCGCAAATTGGTCAACGTCAACGACGACGCGTGTCCGACCAAAAATTTACCGACGACGAAGTTTCCTCCCCAGAGGAAGCTGGTACAGAGTAAGAGTCCGACATATAGGGGTTTCATAGTTCATGCTGCCTCCTGCCAAGCTGTTGAATGATCGTCTAGCTAAATCCGTCCTCTATCATACACCTTTCTTCGCGTCTTGGGGCGGCGCAATCCATTTTTCCATGAAAATCAGCTCGCAAGCGGCGAAGCCCAACTGCCTGTAAAACGATTGCACGCCGCTGTTTTCCGGCTCGATCAGCAGGTTGATTTTCTCGCAACCCACATTCATAAGCCGCCGCTCCAGCTCCTGCATGAGCCGGCTTCCCAGCGCTTGGCCCTGGCAGGCGGGATCGACCGCCAGATGATTGACCCAGCCGCGCCGTCCGTCATAGCTGCCCATGACAGCCCCCACGACCTGCCCGTCATCGTTTGTTGCCACCAAAAACAGCTCCGGGTCGCGCTCCAGCTTGCGGCGCAATCCTTCCCGCGTATCGGAGCGGGAAAGCACAAGCCCTGCCCGCTGCCAAAGCTCGACGACTGCCTCATACTGCTCCCATGCAAACGACTGTAATTGCAAGGTATGACACTCCTGTTTGTATTTTTATAAAACAAAATTAATATTTATACAATTATACCGAGAAAAAAGGGAGCTTGCCAAGAAGCTCCCCGCTATCGCTATGAAACGGCCAGCCACGACAAGATCAGAGGCAACAGAGTGAACGCCCATACGACCGTAATCATCGCCCCGGCAATGACGGCCAGCGTCGCGCTGCTCCCTTCCGTGTCGCCGCGCTCGAACGCCTTGACCATCCCGAGCATGTGCGCCCCCATGCCGTACATCAGCCCGATCGAGACGGGATGGCGCAGCTTCATTTTTTTGATAATCCACGGCGCCAGAAAAACGCCTGCAAAGCTGGTCAGCATCCCGAAAACCGCTGTCATCGCCGGCATGCCGCCAATCGCGTCCGAGACGCTAAGGGCAATCGGCAACGTAATCGAGCGAGGGATGACGCTGATGGCGGCCGCCTTGCCCAAGCCGACCAGCATAGCTGTCGACACGCCCGCGATAATCGCAATCAGGGAGCCTGCGGCGAGGCTTTGCAAAATCATCCGCTTGTGCGCCATCAAAATCGACCAGTTGCGGTACAGCGGCACGGCAAACGCCACCGTCACTACCCCCATCAGCTCGCTGATCCACGACGTCGCTTCGCTGTAGGCAGCATACGGGATGCCCGCGAGCAAAAGAAAGACAATCATCGCGGCTGGCGCAAGCACGGCGGGGGAAAACAAGAGGCTCGGCCGCTTTTTGTTGATCCGCTTCGCCATGTAAAAAAACAAAATCGTCAGGACTACGCTACACGTTTTCCACAGGATCAAGCTGCTTCACCTCACCGCGTTTGAACAGTCGCTCAGCAACGACGCCTGTCGAAATCATCACGAGCGCGCAACCGCTAGTGACTACCAGCAAAACGAGCAGTCCTTTTCCTCCGAGCAGCCACGGATACTGCATCATGCCGACCAGAGACGGCACGAAAAACAAAATCATTTGCGAAAACAAAAGGGCGGCTCCCGCCTCTACCCACTGCAGGCGAACCCAGCCGTTGTGCAGACAAATGAACAAAAGCAACAGCCCGATCAGGCTGCCGGGGACAGGGACAGGCAAAAACGAAGCGATTCCTTTGCCCAGCCAGGTGAATCCATACAAGAGCAAAACTTGCCCGAGGAGCAAGAACCATTTTTTCATCGAGACCACTCCGGTTCCTTCATGTTGGTACCTTCATTCTAAAGCGTCCCGATTCCATTCGTACAATACATAAATATCATGATTTCTATGCCATTTGGTTATGGCGACAAATGCTGCCGCACAAACTCGATGAAGGCGCGGGTCGCGTGCGACAGGTAGCCGTCCTTGCGGTAAATCAGGGCGTACTGCCAGTCAATCACGGGAGACGAGATGTTTACCGTATGCAGTTGGTCGTTGTGCAGGCGTCTCACAATCGAGCGCGGAAGCAGCGAGATGCCTAGCTCAGTCGCCACCATTTCCCCGACAAAATCCCACAGCGAGCTCATGTAGGCCACTTTTGGCTCAAAGCCGCTCATTCGGCACGCCTGGCGCACGACGTCGTGAATCGCGTACTCCTCTGTGAACAGGATAAAGTCCTCGTCCCGCAACTCCGCCAGGTTCACTTCGTCCGCCCCCGCCAGCCAATGCTGCTGATGCACGATGGCGACGAGGTCTTCCGCCACCAGGGGAACCGCGGAAAACTTTTCCGCATCCGTCGGCAAAACCGTCAGGCCGAGGTCGACGCTCCCCTGCTCCACCTGAATTTCCAGCAGCTTGGCGCTGTACTCCTTCATTTCGATCTCAATGCCGGGATATTGCTTTTTGAACATGGCAATTACATTCGGCAGCAAAAAAGAGCCGACTGTCGGCATCATGCCCATTTTCACCCGTCCGCGCTCGATGTTGCGGATTTGCGCGATGGATGACGTCATCCCTTCCATCAACTGCAGCACTTTTGTCGCGTACCCGTACACCAGCTCGCCCGCTTCGGTCAGCTCCATTTTCCGCTCCGAGCGATCCAGCAGCACGACGCCCAGTTCCTCCTCCAGCGCTTTCATCATCTTGCTGATGGACGGCTGGGAGACATGAAGCGTGTTGGCCGCTTTTGTAAAATTTTTTTGTTTGGCTACTTCCACAAAGTATTGCAGTTGTCGAATATCCATTTGCCGCCTCCACCCGATCCGTTCGCTTTGATTCTTGTCTTTCCCAAGCTTACCACAGCCTTTACGCCGATGAAAAAGCCAGGACGCATCTGCCGCCCTGGCTTGTGACCTGCTTTTATTTGACGGCGGCCTGGATCATCACCCGCTTGCCGCCGTAGGAAGCGGTAATGGTCGCACGTCCTGCTGTCCCGGCTGCGACTTTGCCTTGCGCCACGCTCGCTACATTTTTGTCTGTGCTCGTCCATTCGGCCTCTGCTGTCACGTCAGCTTTCGTCTTGTCGGAATAAATGGCGAACACCTGCAATTGTTGCGACTCGTTGGCTGTGAGCTGGATTCTTGTCGCACTCAGCTCCAGCCGGGATACGACCGCTGCCTCTACCGGAATCGTAATCGTTTTCCCGCCGTAGGATGCGGTAATTTTCGCTTTGCCCGGCCCGATGACCGTCACCACGCCGCTTTCTACCGTTGCCACTTGCCCGTTGTCGGAGATCCACTTCGCCTTGGCGGTGACGTCGGCTTTTTCCTTGCCGTTCACCACGGCCGTGAGCTTGACTGCTTGCAACGAGCCAGGGCGCGCGTACAGCTTCTTCTGGTCACTCTCCAGCTTGGAAACGACATCCACCTCTACCGGGATGGTCACGCTTTTGCCGCCGTACACTACTTTGATTTTCGTTTTGCCCGAGCCTACTGCGGTGACGAGTCCGTTTGCCACCGTCGCGATCTCGGGATCGGCGCTCGTCCACTCGGCATTTGCCGTGACGGCTGCTGTAGACTTGTCTGTAAACGAAGCGGTTGCCACGATCTGCTTGGCAGCCCCTGCGTTCAGCACGAGCTTTTTCTGGTCAACGACAAGCTTGGCGACGACATCCACTTCTGTGGAAATGGTGATGAACTTGCCGCCAAAGCGGGCCTTTACATCTGCCTTGCCGCTGCCTGTCGCCCTGAGCAGCCCGGCCTCTACCGTGACGATTCCGCTGTCGGACGTGGACCACTCCGCCTTTTGCGTCACATCTTCGGTCGTTTTATCCGCATATTGCGCGAGTACCGTCAGTTGCTGTGTCCCGTCTTTTTTCAGTCTGATCGTCTTCTCTTTGACCGTCAGCCTCGACAGCTTTTTGCTCTGGCTTGCTGCCGTTTCTGCTTTCGCCAGTTCTGCCGCTGGCCCGACGCCGGACAGAATCGTTCCGACTGTCAGGACGACGGTCAGCAAGGCTTTTTGCCACCTGCGCAAGTATGTGCTTTTCTTCGACACCGTGCTCTCCCCTTTTGCCGCTTTTCCCGCGAATGCGTTTTCCACTATTTTCTATATCGGCACGGGCAGAGATTTCAATAAATGGTATTTTTGGTGCGAAGTCGTCCTACTCTCCGCTCCACGACCCGGACAGTGGGGCAAAGTGCTGCATCGCCAAGGCCCCTGCGCCCATGACAATCGCCTCTCCGCGCAGTTCGGACGGGATCACCCGGAACTTCCCTTTGAACGGCTCCCAAATCACCTGGTCGCTATGCTCCTCGACCAGCTCGACAATCTCGCGGTAATTTTCCACCAGGTCTCCTGACAAAATGACGGTGTCGGGATTGTACATGCAGACGATGTTGTTGATCGTGATTCCGATGTAGAGGGCGGTGCGGGAGACGATTTCCTTCGCCCAGCGCTCCCCGTTTCGCGCCGCGGCAAACACCTCGCGCACATCGGTGACTTCTTTTACCCTGCGCGCCTCCAAAATCAGCGCGTTTTCATCAATATACGTCTGCAGGCAGCCGCGCTTTCCGCACTCGCACAGATTGCCGTTCGGGTCCAGCGTCGTGTGCCCCAGCTCGCCCGCGCTGTTCGAGCCGCCGCGAAACACTTCGCCGTTGATGATGAGCGCGGACCCGATGCCTGTCCCAATCCCGATCAGGGCGGTTTTGTTCGAGCCTTTGGCAGAGCCGTACAAGTATTCCGAGAGGATTTTGACCTTCAAGTCGTTGTCGATCACAGTCTTGATGCCCAGCTCTTTTTCGATCAGCTCGGCAAAAGCTACGTCCTTCCACCCAAGCGTCGAGGACAACTGGACGACTCCCCGCTCGTAGTTGATGACGCCCGGCACGCCGATACCTATGCCGATGACTTTTTCAAACGGAATGCCCTGCCTCGCGATCATGCCGCGAATTTCCTGGCAAATCAGCGCTGCCGTCTCGGCTGGCGTGCCCGCCAGCGCCTTGTGCTCCACGCGATGGTGCGCGACGATCGTCTCGCTGAAGTCCATGATGCCGAAGCTGATCCGCTTTTTCTCAATGTCGACGCCGATCGTGTAGAGTGCGCCCGGCTCGATGTCGAGCATGATCGCCTTCCTGCCGACGCCAGAGGAAGTCAGCTCCGTCTCCCGAATGACGCCTTCCTCGCACAGCTCGCTGACAAACCGGCCGATCGAGGTCGCGCTCATCCGCGTAATTTTCGTGATCTCAGCCCGGGAAATCGGCCGCTTGTTTTTGATAATATCGAGAATCATCAGCTTGTTGTGTTGCTTGATAACGTCCTGATCCTGCTTCACGATTTTTTTCATCACCAAAACTCCCACCTTGCTAATGAGATGCCGCTTGCTTTTACATAGTTATCCTCACACTACCTGTCGGGGTCTGGTACGTCAACTGCAAAAGCAAAACCGCCGCTACATCTTGTCTATGCAAAAAACCACCCGATTTCTCGGATGGTTTTCCGGCTGCTATCTGTTGTTCAGATCGTACGGTGTCTCCTGGTACACGTAATAGTTGAGCCAGTTGGAGAAAAGCAGATTGGCGTGCGCGCGCCAGGTGACGATCGGCTCGCGGCTCGGATCATCGTCGGGATAATAGTTGCGCGGCACGGCGATGTCCAGTCCCTTGTTCACGTCCCGCTTGTACTCGTCCTGCAAGGTGGTCGGATCGTACTCGGAATGGCCGGTCACGAAAATTTGTCTGCCGTCCTTCGTCGCGACGATGTACACGCCCGCTTCCTTGGACTCGGACAAAATTTCCAGTTCCGGCACCTTCTCGATGTCCTCCCGGCGATTTTCCGTATGGCGGGAATGCGGGACGTAAAAGTAGTTGTCATATCCGCGGAACAGCTTCACATTTTGCTTGTTCAACGTATGCGGGAAAATCCCGAACATCTTTTCCGGCAGCGGATGCTTGGGCACTCCGAAGTGGTGGTACAGCCCGGCCTGCGCCCCCCAGCAAATATGCAAGGTCGAGGTCACGTTCGCCAGCTTCCAGTCGAGAATTTGCTTCAGCTCTTCCCAATAAGTAACTTCGGTAAATTCGAGTTGCTCGACAGGCGCCCCGGTAATCACCATGCCATCGAAGCGTTGGTCCTTGATTTCCTCAAACGTTTTATAAAACATCGACAAATGCTCTTCCGATGTGTTTTTGGAGGTATGGCTGGACATGTGCAGCAAGACGATTTCCACCTGCAGGGGCGTATTCCCCAGGAGGCGAAGCAACTGTGTTTCCGTTGTTTCCTTCACCGGCATCAGGTTCAGGATGACGATTCGCAGCGGCCGGATGTCTTGCGTAAAGGCACGGCTTTCTTTCATGACAAAAATATTTTCACGGGCCAGCACTTCCACCGCAGGCAACTCGTCAGGCAGTTTGATTGGCATAAAGATCCCCCTTTCCACTCTTTGCAAAGCAGGTAGAAAAACATTAATCCGACAAATTCGACAAAAATACTTGGGTTCCTGCTTCCACCGGGAAGTATCGCGAAAAATGGAAGCCTGCTAAAACAAGCATGTATCGAATGTATATATGTTTATATATTCTGCAAATTTTTCGTCAAATCATTATACCTTTCTTTCTGGAAAAATAGCAGAACTTTTTCTGGAATGGCGAGAGGACCTTTTGCGCTTAATTGCGACAGCGGCATGAGCGAAAAGCCTCTCGCAAACAACTTGCGAGAGGCTCGTAGATTCGCCCGTTCGTCAGATCCAGCCACGCGCTTCCATGGCTTCCTTGATGCGCAAGAGCGAGATCATGTACGCGCCTGTGCGCAGGTCGACCTTGTATTTTTCCGCAAGCTCCGCCACCGACCGGTAAGCGTTGACCATCGCGGTTTGCAGCTTTTCGTTCACTTCCTGCTCGGACCAGTAGTAGTGCATCAGGTTTTGCACCCATTCGAAGTACGACACGGTCACTCCGCCCGCGTTGGCGAGAATGTCCGGAATGACCACGACTCCTTTTTCGCGCAAAATCGCGTCGGCATCCGGAGTCGTCGGACCGTTGGCTGCTTCTGCAATCCACTTGGCCCGGACGCGATCGGCATTCGCGGCTGTAATCACATTTTCCAGTGCGGCCGGAATCAAAATGTCGACTTCCAGCTCCAGCAACTGTTCATTGGAGATCGCGGTTGCCCCCGGATAGTCCAGGATCGTGGACGTGTCCTTCAACTGCCCGACCTTCGGGATATTCAAGCCTGCACCGTGGTAAATGCCGCCGCGCGAATCGCTGACGGCGACGATGCGAAAGCCAAGCTCGGTCAACAGTCTGGCTGCGATTCGGCCTGCGTTGCCGTACCCTTGGATCGCTACTGTCGTCTCCGCTGGCTTGCGTCCCGAATCTTTGAGCGCCTCCAAAATCGTGAAGACACATCCGCGGGCCGTCGCTTCATTTCTCCCTTTGGAGCCGCCGACCGCAAGCGGCTTGCCTGTGATGACGCCTGGCGAATACGCGCCTTTTAATCGGCTGTATGTATCCATCATCCAGCCCATGATCTGCGGCGTCGTGTAGACGTCCGGCGCGGGAATGTCGGTGTCAGGGCCGACGATGTCCGCAATCGCTTCCATAAAGCCGCGGCTCACGCGCTCCAGCTCGCCCGCGCTCAGCTCGTGCGGATCGCAAATAACGCCGCCTTTTCCGCCTCCATACGGCAGGCCGACGACACCGCATTTGAACGACATCCACATCGAGAGCGCTTTGACCTCATCCATCGTGACGTCGGGATGGAAGCGAATGCCGCCTTTGGTCGGTCCCACCGCATCGTTGTGCTGCGAGCGGAACCCTTCGAATACGCGAACGCTGCCATCGTCCATTTTGACCGGAAAGCTGACTGCGAGCACGCGCTTCGGCCTTTTCAAGATTTCGACGGCGTGGCTTGGCAGACGAAGCAACGCTGCTGCCGTGTCAATCTGCTTTTGCACAATCTCGTAAGGATTCAGGTTTTCTTTTTCTACTGTCTTTTGCATGCTTGATCCTCCCCACCTATCTTGCATCACCCTGGCGCAGAGCTAAAGGATGAATGGAGTTATTATATATGAAACAGATAAATTCAGACAATTTATTTTTGATTTTTTCACATTATTGTGTCATTTGTGCGTTTGTATGAAAAAACGCCTGCTGCATCTTCGCGACACAGCAGGCGTTCCCGCTTTATTTTTTCATATAAGCCTGCATCAGCTTGGTTTTGGTCTCCCATATTTCCTCGCTCACATGCAGGCGATAGTGCTCGGGGTTGAGCATCCGCAAATACTCCGGCCAGAACTGCTTGAGCTGCTCGCGGTGGTAGCTGCGAATCTCCTCCAGCTTCGGCAACTGATACACCAGCTCGCCGTCGACAAACACCGGGATCAGCAACGCTTCTGCCTTGTAGCGGGTCACCTGCTTGTTCAAATACGGGTGGATCGGGTTGAACAGGTTGACCGGAGCGCCTTCGGCAATGGTCGTTTCCTCCGGGAAGCACAAGTAGTCGGCAATCGCTTTGCCCGTATCGGGATCGATCAGTCGGTACATGTCCTTGATGCCGGGAGTCGTCACTTTTTCCGGATTGGACGAAATCTTGATCGTCGGCTGGTACACCCCGTTCGCGTCCTGGCGCGCTACGAGTTTGTACACGCCGCCGAGCGTCGGCTGATCCGCAGCCGTAATGAGCTGTGTCCCCACTCCCCAGCTATCGACCTTCGCGCCCTGGACTTTCAGGTTCATAATCGTGTGCTCATCGAGGTCGTTGGAGGCGACGATTTTCACGTCGGTAAGCCCCGCTTTGTCCAGCATCTCGCGCGTCTTCGTCGACAAATAGGCGAGGTCGCCGCTGTCGAGCCGCACAGCAGTCAGCTTTTTGCCTTCCTGCTCCAGCTTTTTCCCTACGGAGATCGCATGGGGGACACCGCTTTTCAGCGTGTCGTACGTGTCCACGAGCAGGGTCACCTGGTTTGGCAAGGCATCAGCAAAGCGCTGGAATGCTTCTTCCTCGTCCTCGAAGCTCTGCACCCACGAGTGCGCGTGCGTTCCTTTTGTCGGGATGCCGAACATTTTTCCCGCGAGCATGTTGGATGTGGCGTCAAAGCCGGCCAAATACGCCGCTCTCGTTCCCCACAAGGCTGCGTCTGCTTCCTGCGCCCGTCTCGTGCCGAACTCCATCAGGACGTCGTCGCCAGCCACGTTTTTGATCCGGGAAGCTTTGGTCGCAATCAACGTCTGGTAGTTCATGTAGTTCAACAGGGCGGTTTCCACGAGCTGCGCCTCCATGACGCGGCCTTCCACGCGGATCAGCGGCTCGTTCGGGAACACCATCGTGCCTTCCTTGACGGAGTAGAGCGAGCCTTGGAAGCGCAGGTTGCGCAGCTCCTCCAAAAAGCCCGGATCGTAATTCTCCTCCTGCTCCCGCAAATATTGCAGGTCGCTTTCTTCAAAACGCAAATTTTTAATATAATGAACAATTCGCTCCAACCCGGCAGAAACAGCGTAGCCGTTGCCAAAAGGCAGCTTGCGGAAATACGCTTCGAACACTACTCGCTGGTTGTGCGTCCCGTTTACCCAATGCGCGTACATCATGTTGATCTGATATTTATCTGTGTGCAATGCCACACCAAATGATTGCATATCGCATAAGCCTCCTGTGGATTCCTTTCCAACATCATACCAGAAGCTGTCGCCCGTGCCCATCTGCGGTGGAGCTTGGGAAGAAATATGTGATAGTATGGAATATAAAAAACCAAACGCGCGCCCAGGAGTGGAAGAAAACATGTCCGACCCAAAAATCGTTTCTTTATGTAAAGGATTGCCCAAAAACATCAGTTACAACGGCAAAGACTTCCTCTCCGGCATTTGGAAGGAAGAGGCTGACGAGCTTGTCGTCCGCTCCGCCAAAATCGACGATGACGACGTAGCGAATCACGCCTATCACGGCGGACCGGATCGCGTCGTCTGCGCGTATCCTTCCGAGCATTACACCCATTGGGAAAAGCGATTTGGCCAGCCCTTGACGCCATCCGCTTTTGGCGAGAATCTGACGCTTTCGGGCATGACGGAAGAGCAAGTATGCGTCGGAGATGTGTACCAAATCGGGGAGACGATTCTTCAAGTGTCCCAGGGCAGATTTCCCTGTGCGACGATCAACAAGCGAAACAACAACAACCTCCTGCTCAAAGCTGTCGTGGAAATGGGCTACACCGGCTACTTTTTCCGCGTCCTGCAGGAAGGCACGATCAGGCCAGACTCTGCGGTCACGCTGCTTGAGCCTCATCCCAAGCGCGTAACGGTCGCTTCCATCCACCATCTGTACTTCCACAACCAGTCTCTTACGGAGGAGACGATTGCGCACATGCTGGAAGTCGAGGAGCTGGCTTTGCCGTGGAGAAACAAGCTCTTGGAAAAACAGCAGCAACTAGCGAAAGGAACCACCCATGCGAATTAACAAGTTCATCAGCGAAACGGGCATTTGCTCGCGCCGCGAAGCAGACAAACTGGTCGAAGCCAAGCGCGTGACCATCAACGGCGCACCTGCCGCACTGGGGAGCACCGTCGCGCCCGGCGACGACGTGCGCATCGACGGCAAGCCGCTCGGCGAGAAGAAAAAAAGCGTCTACATTGCCCTGAACAAGCCTGTCGGCATCACTTGCACTACCGAGTTGCACGTCAAAGGCAACATCATCGACTTCGTCAACCACCCGGAGCGGATTTTCCCCATCGGCAGGTTGGACAAGGACTCCCAGGGCCTCATCCTGCTGACCAACGACGGCGACATCGTGAACAAGATTTTGCGGGCGGAAAACAATCACGAAAAAGAGTACATCGTCACCGTCGACAAGCCCGTGACCGCCAACTTTTTGCACGGCATGGCAAACGGCGTGCGCATACTCGGAACCGTGACCAAGCCTTGCAAAGTCACCAAAGTGAGCGACCGCGTCTTCAACATCGTCCTGACGCAAGGGCTGAACAGGCAAATCCGGCGGATGTGCCAGGCGTTCGGCTACCAGGTGCGCCAGCTTCAACGCGTGCGCATCATGAACATCAGGCTGGGCAATTTGAAGCTGGGCCAATGGCGCAATTTGACCAGCGAAGAGTTGCGGGAATTGAATAGAAGTCTTTCCTAGACGCAGCGCGATATCGCGGCGCGAAACACGAAAAACAGACTCCCTTTGAGCGGAGCCTGTTTTTTTATAGCCAAAAGCTGCCCCACAGCGACACAAACGGAGCACGTACTATGCATCTGCGGCTCCCATCAAAACCCGAACCTGCCCCACAAACTTCCTGATCCCCTCCCGAAGCTGCTGCTCATTCAAATACGAATAGCTGAGCCGAATCCACGTGGCAAACTCTCGTTGCGGATCGCAAATCGTACCGGGCACAAACGTAATCGATTGCTCCACGCACGTGCCCAGCAGCTTTTCCATCGGGGTCGAGTCGGGCAGATTGATCCACAGGTTGAATCCGCCAGTCGGGCGGCTCCATTCCCAGTCCGTCGCAGCCAGTTCCTCCTCCATGATGTCCCGGCGAATGGCGAGCGCCGTGCGCAGCTTTTGCAAATGCTGCTGCATCCGTTCGGAAAAGAAATAGTGCAAAAAGATTTTTTGGTTCAATAACGGCGTTCCGCTGTCGGACAATGCCTTCGCGCTGAGCAGGTACGCCATGAGCGAAGGGCGGCAGGCGATGGTTCCGATGCCGAGGCCGGGAGCCACGTATTTGCTGAAGCTGCGCAAGTAGATGACGTACCCGGACGTGTCATAGGCAAAAATCGGCAAGGGCGGCTCTTGGGCAAAGTACAGATCGCGGCACGGATCGTCCTCAATCAGCAGGCACTGGTATTTTTCCGCCAGCTCCACCAGCCGCTTGCGCTGTTCGCGCGGAACCGTGAAGCCCGTCGGATTGTGAAACGTCGGGTTGAGATAAAACAGCCGCGGCTTGTGCGTCTGCATGAGCCGCTCCACCTGCTCCAGATCATAGCCGTGCTGCCGAATCTCGACCGGGACAATTTTCGCGCCTTGTCTGAGAAAAACATCAATAGCCGGGCTGTAGGTGGGCCGCTCCAGCAAGACCACGTCTCGCGGCTTGACGAGAACGCGGGCAACCAGGTCGATCGCTTCCTGCGAGCCGGACGTGACCATCAGCTCGTCAGGGGTCAAATAAAAGCGAAACCGCTCCGTATAGTAGCGGCACAAAGCCTCGCGCAGCTCCTGATCTCCCTGCGTGGTCGAGTACGTGCCCAGCACTTTCGGATACAGGTCAAACACTCTCTTCACGTATTCCGAAAAATACAGATTCGGCAACAGGTTCGGGTCGATCAGCGCCTTGGAAAACTGGTAGGTCGCCTGCACCTGGTGAATTTCCGACAGGTGGCTTTTTTGCACGTAAGCAGACACAATCGGGTCGTTCCATGAGCTTTCCGGCAATAGCCCGCTCGGCTGAACGAAATAGCCCGATTTATCCTTGACGTACACGTATCCGTTTTGCTTGAGCAGTTGGTACGCCTTGAACACGGTCAGGCGATGCACATTCAGCTCCAGCGCCAGCGCCCGGACGGACGGGAGCTTGTCATGCGTTTTCCAGTCCCCGCGCCTGATGCCTTCCAGCAAATAGTCGTAGACCTGCTCAAACAGCTTATCGGCATGAACGCCGGACAACCCTTGTCTTTTCATGCTGGCCCTCCCCTTCCTCTTCCATCGTAGCTGACAGCCTCTGTATCTGTTCTATTCGCGTTCATCTGTTCTGTTCCTCTCCCTGTAAGATGGGGAAAAGGAGGAATCACCATGGTATTTGCCAATTATATCGCGATGTGCCTGATCTTCGGGACGACATTTTTAGCCATTAAAGTCGGGATCGACGCGGGAGCGCCGCCCTTTTTCTCGGCGGGGATTCGCTTTTTTCTTGCTGGCCTGATCTTGTTTGCGGTCATGGCCTGGAAAAAGCAAGCGCCCCTCTCCATCCTGCTCCGCAAAGAGATGGTTTTCACTGGCATATGCCTGACGTTTGGCGTGTTTGCCACCTTGTATTGGGCAGAGCAGCATCTAAGCTCGGGCATCGCGGCGGTCCTGTCGGCTACCGCTCCGCTGATGGTCATGCTGCTGCAAACAGGGCTGTCGCGGCAAAAGCTGTCCGCAAGCTCCTGGGCAGGCTGCCTTATCGGATTTGGCGGGGTCATTCTGCTGCTTTTGCCTGGGCTGACCTTTTCGTTCAGCATGCTCTGGGTCGCTGGCTGTATTGCGGTCCTGTTCGGCCAAGTGTTTTATTCCGCGGGCGCCGTCTATTCCCGCCGCGTTTCCCAACAGTTCAAGGACGTGTCGCCGATCACGTTAAACGCTGCGCAGATGATGTACGGCGGCATCCTGCTGCTCATCGCCTCCGCTTTTACCGAGCAGGTGCACATGGAGTTTCTGCTGTCACCCCAGGCCGTCCTCTCGCTGCTTTACTTGATTTTCGTCGGCTCGATGATGGGGCACACCATCTTTTACTGGCTGGTGGCGAAAACGAATCCCGTCTTTCCTTCTACATGGCTGTATATTTCGCCGCTGATTGCGCTCGCGCTCGGGGTCGCTTTGTACCAGGAGCCGCTCTACCTGTCTTCGCTCGCAGGCGGCATCGCGATTATCGCCGGAATCGTCATGATTAACTGGAAGACATTGCAGCAGTTGGTCGCGAAAAAAGCTCCGATCAGACATGCGGAAAGCCCGACAAAGTAGCCTTGCGCTCTTTGTTGGGCTTTTTGCCATTCTCCTAAAACTGTGCATCCCGCGTGAATGCGTGCTGCTCGTTACTTCGCTTCGTTCAATTGTTTGGCGATCTTAATTAGTTCTTGCTTGGAAACAGTCTCTCCCTGCGCGCGAACGCTGTACTCCAGGTCGCTTCCGTTTTTCACCCAGACAATCCAGTAAAAATCGGGTTTGTTTTCCTTTTTATACGTCATGAGCACCGCTTCGTTGCTGCCGAGCAGCACTTTTTCCACACCGTCCGCATTGGACCCAACCTTGACGCCAACTTCTGCCATCCCCACTTCTACCGTGATTTTGCCTTGATCGGCTCCTTTATGTCCTGAAGCAGCAATTCTATTTCCGCTTTTTCCACCTTCCGGCCCTCCCTTCACTATGAATAACAATCGGCCACTCGTGTTTGTGACATGTATTTTCCAGCGCCCTGTAAGGAGAAAACTTGGCTGCGCCAAGCCTTTGGCTCAGCCTTAGTTGCCCTTATACTGGAGAAGAATCTTATAAATTTTTATCTGTACAAAAAAAAGGGCCCCATCCGTCTCGTGCCTGCGGATGGAACACCCTTTTTATGCGCATTCCTTTTCATGATGCGAAGCTTGATGCTGTCGAATCGTCTTTTCTTTTCCCGGGAAATCGACAGCGGTTGTCGTCTCTTTGTTAGAAATGCTCGCCGTTGGCATAATAGCTTTCTTTTTGATAGGCGACAAAAGCCATCTCTACTTCCGGTATGCCGAGCGAGAGGACGTGTTTGGTCACGATCTTGGCAAACTGGTCGCGTGTTTCCTGGCCTCGCTCAAACCAGCCGACCTCGATAAACGGAAACGACTCTACTACCTTTCCGCCAAAAACGCCTGTCGTCTGCAAGCATTCGATAGTGAAATTGTCTGTCCCGCACTGGCACAAAGCGGCAAGCTCCTCTGTCAGCGGCTCGCTGATGGTTGCCATTTGCTCGGCCTGTATGCCGCGAACGATGAGATGTGGCATGCTCGAACCTCCTGTTGGTGAAAAAGCTGTTTGTTCTATCATACCGCTCGGCAGGCGAAAAGAGTAGTCTGTCCCGATTGGTATCAAAGCGGTAACAAACCTGGCGAAAACGAAATCCGCAAACAATATTGCTATTGACATAGCTCGCAAACTATTGGCAAAGTAAGGATAGTTCGTTTATAGAAGAACGCTTGTTGCCGTGAATGCATGCCAAGATCGCATGGGGACGATTCCGATCGACTCACGGGCTTTTCGAGCAATTACGCAACGCACCAAAATAAAAACATACAGCACGCAATCGGAAAGGTGAGTACATATGGATTTGTGGAACATTTTCGTGGCCTTCGTGCTCGGTCTTGTAGAAGGTCTGACTGAATTTGCGCCCGTCTCTTCGACCGGGCACATGATTATCGTCGACGATACTTTGCTGCATTCAAAAGAGCTGTTTTCTTCTGAAGTAGCCAACACGTTCAAGGTCGTCATTCAGCTCGGCTCGATCCTCGCTGCCGTGATCGTGTTCAAAGACCGTTTTTTGAGTTTGCTGGGCTTGAAAAAAATGTCGCCGGACGGCAACGGCCCCGGCCACAAGCTGCGCCTCTCGCAAGTGATCGTCGGGCTTTTGCCTGCCGCTGTGCTCGGCTTGATTTTTGAAGACTACATTGACGAGTACCTGTTCTCCATCCATACGGTGCTGATCGGGCTTGTCGCCGGGGCGCTCCTGATGATCGCCGCCGACTGGTTCCGACCGGGCCGCCCGAAGGTCACAACCGTTGACCAGATGACGTACAAGCAGGCACTTTTGATCGGGCTGTTTCAATGCATCGCCTTGTGGCCTGGGTTTTCCCGCTCCGGTTCGACGATTTCCGGCGGCGTGCTGCTGGGACTCAGCCACCGAGCGGCATCGGACTTTACGTTTATCATGGCGGTTCCCGTCATGGCGGGCGCCAGCTTTTTGTCGCTGTTGAAGCATTGGCAGTACATCACCGCCGATTCCTTGCCGTTTTTCATCGTCGGCTTTATCAGCGCCTTTTTGTTTGCCTTGCTGGCAATCCGCTTCTTCCTGAAGCTGATTAACCGGATCAAACTCGTTCCGTTTGCCCTGTACCGCATCGCGCTTGCTGCTGTCATCTACTTCTTCATTTTGTAGCAGCGACTTGCAACAGGCACGATCTTAACCAAAAAAGCTGCCTTTGCCGTTGAAGCGCCCCCTCATGCTAGACACAAGCGGGGGACGCATTTTAGGCAAAGCAGCTTTTTTTCTTTGCTCAGGCTGGCGAACCGTCCAGTTGCAAAGCATCGCCAACCAGCGTCTGCGTTTCCTTTTGTCCGTGCTGCAACTGATACATTTGATAATACTTGCCGCGCTTCTCCATCAGCTCCTCGTGCCTACCTCGCTCGACAATTCTGCCCCGATCCAGCACCAGAATCTGATCGGCATTTTTGATCGTCGACAGCCGGTGGGCGATGATGAATGTCGTTCTGCCTTTTTTCAGCACTTCCAGCGCGTTTTGGATGATTCCTTCCGTCTCGGTATCAATGTTGGCTGTCGCTTCGTCCAGGACGAGAATCGCCGGGTCCAACGCCAGCGCCCGCGCAAACGAAATCAACTGGCGCTGTCCGAGCGAGAGCGTGCTGCCCTTTTCGATGACAGGCTCGTCGAAGCCGCGCGGCAAAGTGCGCAGAAGCTGATCTGCCCCGACGTCGCAGAGCGCCTTCTCCACTTTTTCCGCGGAAATCGCCGGATCGTCCAGACTCACATTGGAACGGATCGTCCCGGTGAACAAAAACGGGTCCTGCAACACGATCGCCATATGCTGGCGAATGTGCTGCTTGGGCACATCCATGACGTTCTGCCCGTCAATGGTGATCGTCCCGCTGCTGACGTCGTAAAAGCGGAACAGCAGGTTGATGATCGAGCTTTTCCCCGAGCCGGTGTGCCCGACCAGTGCTACCGTTTCTCCCGGCCACGCCTCGAACGAAATGTTTTTCAGCACGTACTGGTCGTCCTGATAGGCAAAAGAAACGTCGTGAAACCGGACGCTGCCCTGATAGCGCGGAATTTTGCCCGAATCGACCTCGATCCCTTCCTCGTCGAGCAGCTCGAACACGCGGTGCGCGGCCACCAGCGACTGCTCCAGGTTTGCCAGTTGATTCACAATTTGCGTAATCGGCTGAAACAGGCGATTGAGGTAATCGACAAACGCGTACAGGACACCAAGCGAAAACAGCGTGCCCACCCCAAGAGAGGCGCCGCCGAAATACCAGATGAACAACACAAACGCCGCGTTGCGCACGAGCTGCACCAGATTGAAGGAAGCGGTGGCGTTGAGCCGCAACATTTTGTTTTGGTAGGTGAACAGCTCTTCGTTCAGTTCGCCAAATTCCCGCATCGTCTCTTTTTCCCTGCGAAACGCCTGGATGATCGGCATTCCCTGGATTGATTCGTTAATCATTCCGTTAATGTCGCTGATGCGCGCGCGAATGACGTGGTTGAAGGCAGAGGCGCGTTTGCGGTAATAGACGATCCAGACCGCCATGATCGGCAAAATCGCCAGACAGACGAGCGCCAAGCGGACATCGAGCACAAACAGCGCAATGAAAATCCCGATCAAGTAAATCCCGCTGGTGAAAAAGGACGCGAGCACATTAGCAAACAGCTCGCGAATCGCCTCGGTGTCGTTCGTCACGCGGGCGACGACTTTCCCCGCAGGCAGGTTGTCAAAATACGTAATCGGCAGCCGCTGAATATGGGCGAACACGTCCATGCGCAGCTTGCGAATCACCAGATTGGCCGATTTTTGCAGCAAATACTTTTGACCGTAATGAAAAAGTCCGGCTGCCACCAGCAAACCGAGATAAGCGGCTGCCAGGACGAGCAAGCCGCTCGTCTCCGGGCCAAAAAATGCGAACAGCTCCTGATTGCTGAGCGGGACGGCCGGATAGACCGCCTGCCGGGAGCCGCTTTCAATCGTCAGCTTTCCGTCGGCGACCGTTCGCTGCCCGTCAAAAGCAAGCGGCTGGTCGATGAAGTAATAGTCGCGTCCGACCTGCAAAATTCGCACTTCCTGGCCTTTGCTCTCGCCTGCCGCCAAGTGATCCTCCCGCGTGTACCACTTCCCCCGGTACAAGACGGAATCTGCCCGTTGCCCGGTCTCGTACCACGGAAATTCAATGCCGAGTATGTGCGTGTCGATCATTTTTTTCGCCAAAAACGGCCCTGTCAGCTCCGCGCCTACAGCAACGGACAGCATCAAGAGAGCGAGCACGATCGTCTTTTTAAATAACCATGCATACTGAAACAGCCTTTTTCCCGTACTCATCCATTCACCCGCCTTCTGTCAACTGTGCTTCTATTTGCTGCTTTTCAAACTGTTCCTTGTACCAGCCGCCGCGCAACAGGAGCTGTTCATGCGTTCCCTCCTCGACCACCTTGCCTTCGTCCATGACGAGAATCCAGTCGGCATGGGCGACAGCAGACAGGCGGTGAGTCGCAATCAGCGTCGTTTTGCCTGCCCGCTCCCGGCGGATGTTGGCGATCATTTCCGCTTCTGTCTTGCCGTCAACGGCTGACATCGCATCGTCGAGAATCAGGATTTCCGGGTCGATCATCAACGCCCGGGCAATCGACACCCGCTGCTTTTGCCCGCCTGACAGCGCCACGCCTTTTTCCCCGACCAGCGTATCGAGTCCCTCCGGCAAAAACTGCACGTCTTTCGCGAACGCTGCAAGCCTAAGCGCGTTTTGCAACTGTTCCTCGCTGCCGTCCTTTCTCCCGAACAAAACGTTTTCCCGAACGGTCCTGGAGAACAAAATCTGCTCTTGCGGCACGTAGCCGATCCAGCTTTTGATGTTGTCCAGCTCGATCTCATCCAGCGGGACCCCGTTGATGGTAATCGTACCTCTCCCGAGCGGAAACTCCCGCAGCAACTGCCTAAGCAGGGTCGACTTTCCGCTGCCGGTTCGCCCGACGATGCCAAGTGTTTGCGAGCGGTGCAAAGTAAAAGAAACGTCCTGCAACTGATCCTGGGCAGTCCCCGGATAGCGAAAGCTCACCCGCTCGAAGCGAATCGTCTCTGGAACCGCAAGCTGCGCCGGACGCTCGCGATTGGTCACGTCCGCTTCGTACGCCAGTGTCTCGTTGACGCGATCGAGCGAGGCGCTTCCCCGCTGCAAGACGTTAATCAGCTCCCCAATGGCGAACATCGGCCAAATCAGCATCCCCAGGTAGACGTTGAACGACACCAGCTCCCCCAGCGTCAGCTCCTGCCGGAACACCAGATAGCCGCCGTAGATCAGCCCGATCATGTAGCTGATGCCCACCAAAATTTTCACGGTCGGTTCAATCAGCGAGTCGACCTTGGCTACTTCGATATTTTTTTGGTACACCTCACCTGTTTTGTCCGCAAACCGCTTCTGGTCCGCCGTCTCCTGGACGTAGGCGCGAATCACCCTGACGCCTGCCACGGATTCCAGCACGCGGTCGTTCAGCTCGCCAAACGAATCCTGCGCGCGGGAAAAGCGCTCGTGAATTTTTTTGCCGTACTGGTTGATCGCATACGCCATGAATGGCAACGGAAGAATCGCCGCCAGCGTCAGCTTCCAACTGATAAAAAAGCCCATCGTCAAAATGATGACGCCTGTGAAGCTGGCCGAGTCGACCAGTGTGAGGATGCCGAAGCCTGTCGTCATCGAAACAGCCTTCAGGTCGTTCGTTGCCCGGGCCATCAAGTCCCCGGTGCGATTGCGCTGATAAAAAGTCGGCGTCATGCGCAAAAAGTGCGTCATCAGCTTGGAACGAAGCGTCCGCTCCGCCAGAAAAGCTCCCCCGAACAGCTTGTAAATCCAGACGAAGTTGACGAAATACGTCGCGACAGCAAGCCCCACGTAAAACAGCAAAATGTGCCAAAGCCGCTCGCCCGTCAATGTCCCCAACTGCATTTCGTCGATGGCCACCCCGATGATTTTCGGCGGGATAATTTCCATGATGCCGCCCAGGATCAGCAACAGAATCGCTGCCGTGTAACGCTTCCAATGCTCCTTGAAAAACCAGTCCAGCTTTGTTAAAACCGAAAACATCTGCCGCTCTCTCCTCTCGTCTCAACCGGGCGTCCTCTTTTTGGAGGCGAAAAAAGGCATATCGCCGCTGGGGCAACATGCCTTTTTATCTGAATCAAAAGAATCAAATAAAAAAGCGCAGGCTACAAAAACCGTAACCTGCGCCGTTTGATGGAGTTGGGAAAAACTACACTGCGTGCATCAAAGGGAGGGTTACGTCATGTATGCAGTTGTGCATTTTGTTCATTACACTGCTTTTCATGACAGACCCACCTTTCCGTAAAATTTTCGTTTTCCAAATAATACATTCTGAACTCTATCACTGATTTGCCGGAATTGTCAACAAATTATTTTTTGCTGCACGCATGGACGCGAATCGATTCCAGATCCTTTGCCTCCCGTAAAAGATACAAAGCATTTTTGCTCTCTAACTTTTTTTGGTATGATTACCTTCATGAAGTTTATTCG
This sequence comes from Brevibacillus sp. NSP2.1, assembly GCF_000470975.2. NCBI lineage: Bacteria > Bacillati > Bacillota > Bacilli > Caryophanales > Paenibacillaceae > Brevibacillus > Brevibacillus sp. NSP2.1. The sequence continues at coordinate 4,805,628 of NZ_CP048274.1, forward strand.
GGAGGCCATTCATTTTGTTATCTTCGAATCAAAAACGTCGCTTGACTTCCGTTCAAATTATTGTGTTTTCCTACGTTACGCTGATTCTGGTCTCTGGGGTTATCTTGTGGCTGCCGTTATTTCATAACCAGGGCGTGTCGCTTTCGTTCATCGACGCCCTCTTTACCGCAGCGAGTGCGATCAGCGTCACCGGGCTGACCGTGATTACGATTCACGAAGTGTTCAACCAGTGGGGCATTTTGTTTTTGACGCTGCTCTTTCAGGTGGGCGGAATCGGAATCATGACGCTCGGGACATTTATTTGGATGCTGATGGGCAAACAAATCGGCCTGGAGCAGCGCATCTGGATTGCGACCGACCATAATCGCTCCACCTTGTCCGGACTGGTCAACCTGATGCGCAACATTCTCGTCATGGCGCTCATCATCGAGCTGATCGGAACCGTGCTGCTGGGCGCGCACTTCTTGATTGCGGGCTATTACACCGATTGGTACGAAGCATTTTATCACGGCTACTTTGCCTCGGTCAGCGCCTTTACGAACGCGGGCTTCGACCTGCACGGCAATTCCATGCTGGACTACACGCACGACTACGTGTTTCAACTGACCGTCATGCTGCTGATTATTTGCGGGGCGATCGGCTTTCCCGTACTCGTCGAGCTGCGCACGTACTTCTCCTATCGCCGGGCCAAGGCGCGCTTTACCTTTTCGCTGTTTACCAAGATTACGACGCTCACGTTCTTTTCCTTGGTGGTGGCCGGGGCTGTACTCATTTACGTTTTCGAGCGCCAGCATTTTCTGCTCGATAAAACGTGGCACGAATCGCTGTTCTACTCGTTGTTCCACTCCGTTTCTTCGCGGAGCGGCGGCTTGTCCACTATGGACATCAGCCTGTTTTCCACCCCTACGCTGTTCATGCTGTCTGCGATGATGTTTATTGGCGCATCGCCAAGCAGCGTGGGCGGGGGGATTCGGACGACGACGTTTTTTGTCCTGATCGCGACTGTGTTTGCCAACATGCGCGGCTACAAAGACGTGAAAGTATTCGGCCGGGAGCTGGTGGACGAAGACATCATGCGCTCGTTCGTCGTCTTTTTCATCGCGATCGTCCTCGTGTTCATGGCTGTCATCTTGCTCGTCTGGCTGGAGGATTTGCCGTTCCAGCACATTTTGTTTGAAGTATGCTCCGCTTTTGGTACGACCGGATTGTCTACCGGAGTTACTGCACATCTGGGAACGCCCGGCAAGCTCATCCTGATTATCACCATGATGATCGGGCGTGTCGGGATTATCAACCTGCTCTTGTTCCTCAAGCGCGACGACCGGATCGTGCGCTACCACCACCCGAAAGAGCGGATCATCATCGGGCAGTAACGAACATCGGCGCAGCAAAAAAACTGGGCTGCGCCAAGTCGTTGGCGCAGCGTTGTCGCCCTTATTCGAACTAGAGTCTTCCCTGTACAAAAAGAGCCTGATGCGTTTTTCGCGCACAGGCTCTTCGTCTATGTTCACTTCTATTCCCACTCGCTGTTGTACAAGGCGACGCGGTACGGGTACAGCTCGGCTGTCATCACGTTTTGCCGGACAGCCGGATCGTTTTCCATGACGCGTCTGGCCGCTTCCTCTGATTCCGCGAGAAAAATCGCAATGCCAAACGTCGTCTCGTCCATGTTTTGCGTGCGGCCCGCGAGGATCAGCCTGTTGTCTGCGAGCAGCTTTTGCAAATAGCGAAAATGCTCTCCGACGATCTCGTGCTCTTTGTCCGTCCAGTTCGCCGGGTCGAGCAGCCGCGGAACAAGCCTGATTTTGTACAAATACTGCTGGAGTCCGTCCATCCTCTCATCCCTTTCCGATTTCCTGTCTGTTCGCCACAGCCTGGTTCAGCTTTTGCAGCATAAAGCCGATGCCTTGGCAATCCGCGAGCGGAAAGCTGCTTTTGTCTGCGCCAAACACGGCGTGAATGATCTTCCTGAACTTCTTTCCGCCCAGCATGACCACTTCCTCCACCCCGTCGAGCTGCTTGTCCCGCGCTTGTCGCATCAGGCCGTCGAGCGCGATGATCTCCGGGTTTTTCGTGCCAAAAGCCACATCGTAGTTTTCCGGCACCGTATCATGCGGCAGCAAAAAGCCGTGCTTGGCAGACAAAATCGCCCACTCGAAAAAAAACGTCCGGGCATACGCCTGGCTCGCTTTATGAAACGCGCTTTGATAAACGTACTGCGCCTCTGTCGCTCCCGCCTCCGGGTGTACATCCCATATTTTTTTCGCGCCACAGGCGATGATGCACAAACGTCGTTTCACTTCGTTCTATCTCCTTCCATTTGCGCCCGGCTTTTCCTGCCTGCTTGTCCATCACCCGCATGATCGACTTTTTGTATTCTGAAAAATCACTTATACACTGACGTCCTCTTTCCAGCCCGGACTCTCTGTCGGAGAGCAGGCAACGGGCCAGACAGGCAGCTCCAGTACATGCCGATGCTTGCCAGGGCCGTAATAGTCCTGTTCGGCGTGAGCCAGCCGAAAGCCGTGTGCCGAAAGCGCGCGAAGAGAGGACTGGTTCGTCTCGCTCACGGTGACCAGCACGGTGCGCAGCGAAGGAAAACGGCGCAGAGCTTGCAGCCTCGCTTCGATCAGCCGCTTGCCAATGCCTTGTCCCTGGTATTCTTTACGGACGTTGCTGAACAACAGCCAGCCCGTCGTCTGGTACATGTCGATGCCCGCACAACTGAAGCCGATGAGCTGGTCATGGATTGTCGCCTTGAAAATCAGCTCGGGAAACAGCTCCATATATTTTTTCAGCTCGTGCAGGTTCATGCGATCCGGCAACGTCAGGTCGGCCAGCGTAATCATCTCGGCAAAATCCTCTTTTTTGGCACATTCAATCCGTACTTCCATCCATCCTCCGCCTCCTGTCCGTTTACCCTGTCATCTACACTCTAGCAAACGGATATAAAGCAGGAGTGGATGGCGTGTGAATGATCTGCAAATTTGTGTAAATCTTGTTTCGGCGGGATGCCTGTCCCGCCAGACGTCACGTCGTCCCCCTCTCTACCAGAAGCGGGGGCAGCTCCTTCTCTTCTTTTTCTTTGTGCTGGTGGAGAATTCTGTCGTACAGCATTTCAAAGGCGTATTTCCCCATCAAGCTGCTCGGGCTTGATACTGTGGTGATCTCCAGCAGCTCGCCGACCGGCTGATCGTCACAGCCGACAATCGCCAGGTCTTCGGGGACGCGCAGTCCCAGTCTGCCCGCTTCCTTGACGATCCCCGCCGCGATGTGATTGCAGGAGACGATCAATGCAGAAGGCCGCTCCTTCATTTGCCAGATGCGGTGAGCGATGTCTTTGCCGTCCTGCACGGTCAGACAGTTTTCAAAAGCCCAGTCAGGTGCGGGCGTTACGTCTGCCGATCGAAGCATGTCATGGTAGGCCCGTTTGCGGTGCTGGCTGTTGAAGCTGTTTTTTCTGCCTATGCAATAGCCGATTTTCCGGTGTCCTTTGCCGAGCAAATACTCCATCCCGATCCGAAAGGTCTGATAATGGTCGATATGAACGCTCGATACGAAAGCTGTCTCGTTTGCCTCGCAGGTGATGATCGGGCCGTATTGGGCGTACTCGTCAATCGTTTCGCAGCCATTGGCCCGGGAGCACATGATGAGGCCGTCCATTTTCTTGTTTTTCAGCAGGCGCAAAATGCTCTGCTCCTGCTCGGAACTGTTATTGGTCTGGCACACCATCAGGTTGTACTGGTGCCGGGCTGCTTCGGCGGCGATCCCTTCGATGATCGAGCTGTAATATTGATTGTTGACGAGCGGAAGCGTCACGCCGACCACCATTGTTTTTCCGGTCGACAGGTGGACGGCGTTGCTGTTCTGCACGTAGTTTCGCTCCTTGATGATCCGCATGATTTCTGCTCGTTTTTGTTCGCTGACATACGGATGGTTATTTAATACACGCGACACGGTGGAGACGGATACCCCCGCCAGTCTCGCAATTTCTCGAATGTTAGCCAAGCCTGATTACCCCTCTGTTTTTTCGAATCCGTGATTCTCTCTTCCATAGTAACGGGAAACGCGTCCTTTTCTCCAGTTGAAAAACATGCAGTGCGAAAGCAAAAAGACTGGAAGGCATGTCCGGCACATTTTTTTCTTGCTCTGAAAAGCGTTCCACACATTATCCTGTTGCCAATGGTAGATGAAAGGAGTCGTGCTGTTCGTGTTTCGCTTCAAATTCGAATACGTCCTGTTTGTCACAGGTCTGCTGATTCTTGCGCTCGGCATCAACATGATGACGACGATTACCTCGTTTGGCCTCAGCCCTTATGACTCTCTGTTTATTGCCTTGTTTCAAAACTTCGGCGTATCCATCGGCTTCTGGATGTTCGCGATCAACTTCGCCTTTGTCTGCATCGTCTTTTTCATGGATCGCAGCTACATTACGATGGGCGCCGTTGCCGTGATGGTGCTGATCTCTGTCTTTGTCGACCTGATCGGCTCGATTGACGCCCTGATGGCCGGCATCCGCTCGCTGCCGCCGCTCTTGACCATGGCGCTTGGCAACTTGTGCATCGGCAGCGGCATCGGACTGTACGTGTGCACGCAGGTGTGCACAGCACCGCAGGAAGCTTTCGTGCTCGTAATCTCCAAGCGGATGAAATGGACGTTTCGCCGGACAGAGATCTCGCTTGCCTGCCTGTTTCTCACCTTGAGCTTTTTGCTCGACGGGCCGATTTACTACGGGACGATCGTGCTGTCGTTCACGACTGGCTACATCATTCAGGCTGCCATTCATGCGGGGAACAAGCTTTTGTCGTTCGTCAATCGCGGGACGGAAGCACAGGTGCAGTAGAAGCCGGACGCGCGGCAAAAAGCAGTCACGCCAAAAAAGCCGCCATACTGGACGGCGGCAAATCGCTGGATATTTTCAGAGCCGGGCGGGCGGGGCGCATCCTGTCCTGCCTCGCCTCGCCGCTGACAGCAGCAGGCTGCGCTCCCGTGCCAAGCCTGCTGCCGTCCCGGCCATTGTCTAACGCCTGCGCACTCATCGGCTGAAGCTGCGCAGGCGTTCTTTTTACATCACGCGCAGTCCCCAGCGCGCGGCTTGTTCGGTTCGCTACCTGAAGGCCGTCGGTCGAGCACCTTCTCTTTTTCGCGATCGTCCCCGCTGTCCTCGCATATGGCATTCGGACAGCTCGCTCGTGCCTGTCACTGCACACTGGACTTTTTGTTACGCAAGAACATGGCCCACCATGCGACCAAAAACACGTAACCAGCGAGTACGAAAACAGCCCAGAGAGAGCCTTGCAGCAGCTCCATGACAAAATGCTCGAACTCGTCCATTCCTTCTGCCCGGGCGATGCTTTTCCACAGACTGACGACCGGAAGCAACAGCGCCAGGAGCATCGCGGCAACGGACATCCGCCTGTTTTTCTTGCGTGCGAGGCAGAAGGCGGCTGTCCCTGCTGTGATGAGGAAAAATAGGTAATAGATCGCCCAAAACCATCCGGGCAGACTCTCCCAGTACATGTTGTCCCTCCTGTGTCCGTGTTTGTACACGCTTGTTCTGAAAAACCTACTCTACACTTTCCAATGATAGCATATATTTTCCATTTGTATCCTTGTTCGTATGATATTGCACCCGCCATTTTCCCTTTATAGGTGTCACCTCGAGTTTTTCAGCATAAATCTGGTCTTTGGTCACCTCTCCAGACTGAACCAATCTGTTGTTTGGATCGAACAGTTCAAAAGTGAGGCTTCCACCATCCAAGTTAATCTCATGTTCGATAAGCAGCGTATCGAATCTGGTCTTGTTAACGGTAATTTCTCTAACCACCTGTTTATATTTTTCCTCGTATTCATCGGACAAAAAGACACCTTCTGCTGTCCGCATAAAATGTTCTTGATAAAAAAAGGAGTAGTAGCTGATTCCCCCCGCCAAAGCGATAAAGACGGCAATGAAAACGATCCTCCATTTCATTTGCATACCGTTACCTCTCCATCTTTCGGTCTTCTGTAATGACGCCATCTACAATGCGGATGATTCGTTTTGTATATCCGGCGATTTTTTCATCATGGGTAATGACCACAATACTTTTGCCTTCTTCATTCATTTGACAAAGAAGCTCCATTAACTGCGCCCCGTTTTTCTGATCCAACGCACCTGTTGGTTCATCAGCCAGGATCAGCTCTGTTTCAGCAGTCATGGCACGTGCAATGGCAACTCTTTGTTTTTGGCCTCCCGACAGCTTGGAAACATTTTTATTGCTCAAGTCGGCAATCCCGAGTTTGTGCAAATAATAGTCTACTTTTTCCTTCTTTTCCTTGAGGCTCATTTTTCGTTTAAACAAGGGCAGTGCCACATTTTCATAGACGCTGAAATTGTGCATTAAGGCGAAGTTTTGAAAGACAAAGCTGATCGTTTTGTTTCTGATCTGGCTTAATTCTCTATCGCTCAATTTTTGAATCAAAGTGCCTTTTAGCCTGTATTCTCCTTCAGTCGGTACATCCATGCAACCCATAATGTTCAACAGGGTCGATTTGCCTGAGCCAGACGGACCCATGATCGAGACAAATTCGCCTTTCTCCATGCGAAAAGTTACTTGTTTTAAGGCTACGGTTGCATACTCTGCTTGCCCGAATACTTTCGAAACATTATCAAGCTCAATGAATGCCATTCAGTCTCTCCCCCCTACTAACTCGCGAAGTTGGAGTTTTTTGATCCGAAGCAACGGGATGAACACGGAAGCAAGAACAACCAGGATGGATACAAGCATGACTTTACCGTATAAAGGGAAGGCAAACATCTCCAGCTTTATATTCGCTACCGATGAATCTTCGAAAGCTTCCATCACGTAATTCAGCACAACCCCGGAAACTGCTGAAACCGTTACGATCCATACAAGTTCCATGAGAATGATTACGGAAATATCCCTTTTGGTTGCACCTGCCACCATCCTGACTCCCAGTTCATGCTTTCGGGCATGAATCGACGACAGCGTCACCGAAACGATTCCAATAATCGAGATCACTAAAAAGAACATCCCCATGAACAGGGAGAAATTGCTGACTTGCTTCCTGTTTTCCCTGTAAGCATGCAACTCGTCGCCAACTGTTGTCAGCGTTGGATTTATGCCTAATTCTCTCCCCTTTTCTGAAATGGCCGCTGCGACTTGATTGAACTTTTCTGCGGAATCCAGTTGGATGAAGGTGTTATGCATCCTCACCGCTACGTCCATCGGCTCGCTTTCCCTGACAATCGGAAAAAAAGGAGCAAGAAAAAAGTTGTCCAGGTTATCAACCGGATCAGCAATGTAATCATTTCCAGATAACCATTCACTCCTCTGCTCAAGAACTCCAACAACTTCGTACACTATTTTCTTTTCATGGATGATGGTCTCAAACCGATCACCAAGATTGATGACATCCCGGTAGTTATATCCGATCAAAACCGGGATAACGTCACCGTCCTTTTTGGTGAAATCCGCTTCACCCAGTGGCCTTCCGTTGATGATCTTGAATTTTGCATATGAATAGATGCCTTTATCTAAAAAAACGATCTTGTTATTTTCAATCGCATTCTCCAACCTTGTTCCGGCATACTGTTTTTTGTTTTGTTCAAGAAAAGCGCGTTGATTCGGCAAATTTTCCGGTGTGATGGAGGTCGTATCAAAGGAGCCGTACCTCTGCACTCCGGGCGTTTGTTTGATAAAATTCTCCAATTGACCAAATCGTTCGGCAAACCATTCTGTGTCTTCCACATCCGCAAAAGACAACCGCAACGTTGTATCTTTATCCATCTGCGTTACCGCAAATAGCTTTTTCTCTTGATAATGCACGACATCCATGGAAATAAACGCATGATTCATCACCCAAAAGGAAAGCACAAGCTGCGCCATCATCAGAAAAACAGACAGCTTTCTTTTCCGCATGGATGAAATCGCGATGGAAAGGTGCTCCATTTCTCTTCTCCTTATCCCCTGATAGCCTCAACTGGCTGTATTTTTAGCGCCTTGCTCGAAGGGATGGCAGTAGTGACAAAAGCCGTTGCAAAAACGAACAAAATCGCGGCAAAGATAGTGGTGGAGGTAATCTCAACCGGATAATCAAGCCATTTGGAAAGCAAGCTTCTTATCATCCATTGAATAGAAAAACCTATGACTACCGCTATCAGGTTGATGACGCACATCTCCCAAAAAAGCATGGAGACGATATCCGCATTGCTGTAGCCAAAAGCTTTCCTGATACCGATTTCGTACTTTCTTTCTTGAATCCAAAAGGCTGTAAGGTTAATCGCGTTGATGATTGCCAGCGCGTAAACCATTATGGATATGTAGATTTCGCTTCCCCTGTTGGGCGCAACAATCCCCTCTGTTTCTCCGTACGGGGAGGCTGTACATGTCGCTTCCGGAAATAGACGCTTGGCATTTTGTTTAATCTGTTTTTCGTCTGCGTATGTATCTGTATAACTATTGTGGATCAAGAAAGGAATCGTTTTCGCGCTTTGCAATTTGCTCAAAAGCGTTGAGGAAAGCGACGTGGCCGGAATAACAATTTTGTAATCAATCGCTTTTGTCGTTTTTCCTTTCACGCCGATGATTCCGATCACTTCGTATTCTTCGTTATCCAGCAAAATGTACGGTTTTCCGTTCTTGGTGCGTACATCTTTCCCTCTCGCTTTGCCAACCAGGGCTACTTTTTCTCCATGGATGATATCCGTTACATTCAGATATCTTCCTGTTTCTAATGGAAATCTCTGAACAACCTGTTTTGTCCAATATTCAGGCGTTACCGGAGCCATGAGACCATTGTGAAACATTTTTGCTCGGTCCAGAATAACTCCGGTTTGATCCGATATCCCGTCAAAAACCTTGAACAAAGCTCGTACATCTTGTTTGTCCGAAAGCTCCAATTCTATTTTCGTAGCATTCTGAGGTGCGTAATGAACCTGTTGCTGGATGAGCAAATGCGTATTCCTCACACTCGATATGCCTATTGAAATGAGTACGATGGATATGGTCAGACCCAAGATAATCAAAGCGGTTGTGACGGGATGGGCTTTAAACTGATTTTTTATCGAGCTTAACGTCATGTATAACCGTCTCCTGAGTTTTTCAGCATTGCGTATGGTTTAGGGACAAGTTGCCGTCGTAGCCAAACAGAAAATAAACCGGCTATTCCACCGGTTTATTTTCTGTTTGAATGTTACGGGATTCTAGTCATCGGAGAAAGTATCAACGACAAGTTCTTTTTTCCGATCAGAGCTGTCAATCGAGTGTCTACTTTTGAAATACTCGGCGCCCGCATATGTATAGCGGCATTCAGCAAGGCTTTTATCCCGATCGTACTTGCTGCCAGAAACTCCAGAGTCGTCTTTCCACATTTCCAGTCTGACTGCAACATAGTTACTATTGTTTGGATTAATGAAGTCTGTTTCGGCTTCTGCCTTATCTTCATCTAAAAGATTCCAATCGACGTCCAGTTTGATATCAGCCCGCAAATCTTTATATTGAAGTGTGTCGGTTTGTGTCTCCGCATAAGCAGAATTAGCTGCGGTCAGCAAAGCGAGCGTTGCAGCAATACCAAGAAATTTTTTTCCCAAGTTCCTTTCCTCCCAAACTTACTTTGTCTATATACCTTGGCCAAGGGTGATAAGGAGAAAACAACAACCAATTAGTAGTTTTTTCCTTATCGGCTTTTATTATATTTATCGCTTTTGTCTTTGTTTGTCGGAATATGTAAAATATAGAAATTTATATTTTATTAACATTTTGTATTTTTTGTGAATTACATGCGTGCGGTTCGCTTCTATCTCCTTGCCATGTTTCCACGAAAAAAACCGACGACCCCCGCATTCAAGCGGTACATCGTCGGTCTTGTCATGCAAGCCTGTTATTTTTTCACCGAAGGCATAACGCCTTCCGGAATCGGGCACACGTACGTTTTGTCGCCGAGGCGGGCTTTCAGCTCGGCTTTTGCCTTTGCGATCAACTCTGGATTTTGCAGCATATCTACCGCAGTAGCAGCCATGACCTTCCCGGCGTGCAGCATTCCTTTGTGCGCCATCGAGGTCGCTCCGAGCGACACCCATTGCCAGGAATGCAGCGTAGAACCGTTGATGAAGCAAGCTGTCGTACATTGCGCTGTCGGCGCGATCCAGCTTACGTCCCCTACATCCGTGGAGCCGTTCAGCGGAATCGTCGACCCGGTGTACGGGTTCAGCCATGTCACCATGTCCGGGTCCGGCGCGTCTGGCGACTGTCTTTCCGCTGTCGCTTTTTCCTGCGCAGACAGCGTTGCGCGCATCGCTTTTGCCAGTTCCAGCTCTGCTTCGTCGTGCACAGGCACGCCAAGCTCCTGGAAGTTTTTGTACATGACCTCTTCCAGCGTCTTGTTTTGCACCAGGTTAGAGCACGCCTTGTCGAAGACGATCTCTACTTCGGTTTCCGTCATGAGTGCCGCGCCTTTGGCGATTTTGCAGACGCGCTCGTAAATTTCCTGCACCTGGTCGACCTTCGGCGCGCGCACGAGGTAGAGCACCTCGGCGTACGCCTGCACCACGTTTGGTGACAGGCCGCCGGAATTGGTGATTGCGTAGTGCACGCGGGCATCGGTAATGATGTGCTCGCGCAAGTAGTTGACCCCGATGTTCATCAGCTCGACTGCATCCAGCGCGCTGCGGCCGAGGTGCGGACTGGCTGCGGCATGGGCGCTTTTGCCTTTGAACTTGAAGTAAACCTGGTAGTTGGCCAGCGACTCGACTGCCATGATGCTGTTGTAGCCCATCGGGTGCCAGCAGAGGGCAAAATCGACGTCGTCAAACAGTCCGGCGCGCGCCATGAACGCTTTGCCGGAGCCGCCTTCTTCCCCTGGGCAGCCGTAGTAGCGAACCGTTCCGCTCATGTTGTTTTCTTCCATGTACTGCTTCACGGCAACCGCCGCCGCCAGCGAAGCCGTCCCCAGCAGGTTGTGCCCGCAGCCGTGTCCGTTTGCGCCCGGCACTTCCGGCTCTTCTTTGGCCTGGCCTTTTTTCTGGCTCATTCCGGAGAGGGCATCGAACTCGCCCAGGATCGCCACAACCGGACTGCCGCTGCCGAAGCTGCCGATGAAGGCGGTTTTGATCCCGCCGACGCCGCGCTCCACCTGAAAGCCTTCTGCTTCCAGCGTTTGCGCCAAAAGCTCAGCGGACTGGTACTCTTCGAAGCGCGTCTCCGCCAATTCCCAGATGCGGTCGCTTACTTTAATGAAGGAATCCCGTTTTTGCTCGATCATGTCTGCAATTTGTTTGGTATGCATGTAAAAACATCCTCTCTATGTCGGAGTTGGCAAAAAGGCGACTTTGGCAACAGAGAGTTGCTTTTTAGGCAAGAAGCCGTCTGGCAATCCGCTCCAGCAGCTTGACACTGCGCGGCAAAATTTCTTCCTGAATATCGAACTTCGGATGATGGTGCGGAGCCGGAAGGTCGGTCCCGATCGACATGTACGTCCCTTTGCCGCCGCGCTCCTGCACGCGCTTAATCATGAAGCTCGCGTCCTCGCTGCCCATCGAGTTGTGCTCGCCCATTTTAAACGAGGAGAAGCCTTCCACGTGCTTCGCTTCTTCCAAAGCCAGCTCTGCCATCTCCACATCGTAGTTGATCGGGATCGCTCCCCCGATCACTTCGATTTTGTAGTCCAGCTCATGCATCGCTGCGCTGTGCGCGATGATGTTGCGCACGCGTTGCTCGACCTCGGCGTTGACTTCCTCGGAAACAGAGCGCGTCTCGACTACCATCTTGGCGTAGGCCGGAATGATGTTTGCCGCAGTGCCCCCTTCCAGCACCCCGACATTCACGCGAGTCGATCCTGTGCTAAAACGGGGAATCGCATGAATGTTGAGCAAAGCGGTGGCCGCTCCGAGCAGGGCGTTTTTCCCTTGCTCCGGCGAAGCACCGGCATGGGAGGACACGCCGTAAAAATGAGCGAGCATTTTCGTGGTGGCCAAAAAGCCGTAAGAGCCGCCGTGCACCTCGCCGAGCGGGACGTTGACGCCCAGGTGGTGACAGAAAAGGTAGTCCACGTCGTCGAGAAGCCCTTTTTGCACGATCGAATACGCGCCGCGCACTCCTTCTTCGGCTGGCTGGAAAATCAGCTTGAGCGTCCCGGCAAACTCCCCTGCCGCAAGCGCCTCCGCTACGCCAAGGCCAATCGTCGTATGCCCGTCATGGGCGCAGGCGTGCATGTTTCCTTCGTAGCGGGAGCGGAAGCCGTTCGCCTGCGGAAAGTGGTCCGCATCGGTGCTCTCCAGCACAGGCAACGCGTCCATGTCAAAGCGGAACGCGACAGTGGGGCCAGGCTTGTTCCCTTTTTTCACCCCGATGACAGCGGTGTAGCCGCCGCGCATTTTTTCCACGATGGCCGGGTTGGCGCCGTCGCGCAGCGCCCGTTCGTAAGCCGCTTCCAGCACCGCCTCGGACGGCAGCCCTCTGCGGGCATCGCCATCCATGGCGTCCTGGCCGTAAATCACGTCGTAGCCGAGGGAAGTCAAAATTTCCACTACTTTCGAAGCGGTGCGAAACTCCGTAAAGCCCACCTCGGGATGCATATGAAAATCTCTTCGTAACGAAACCAGATCCAGCATGTTTTTTTCCTCCTGTTTATTCTCGAGTCATCTTCAGTTCATCACCGGATAAACTCCAGGACCGATTGGCAGACCGACGAAATACCAGACGACCAAGAGCAATGTCCACAAAACAAAGATGGCGATCGGATACGGCATAATCAGGGCGTAGTACGTCCCCAGCTTCGCATCCTTTTTGTACTCCTGCAAAAAGCTCAAGAAGAGCGGGATAAACGGCGAAACGATCGCAAACGGAATGACCGACGAATCAGCGACCCGGAATGCGACCTGCGCGAATGCCGGGTGGAAGCCAAGCGCCATGAACATCGGCACGAACACGGGCGCAAGCAAGGACCAGATCGCCGAGCCGCTCGCGATAAACATACACAGAAACGCAGACAAGAACATCAGGCCGATAAACACAGGCGCGCCGCTCATGTTCATTTGTTCCAGCAAATCCGTAATCGACAGCGCCAGGAAGCTGCCCATGTTGCTCCAGTTGAACATCGCCACGAATTGGGACAGCGGGAAAATCATGATGATGAATCCTGCCATGCCCTTGATCGGGTCTGTCAGCAAGGCCGGGATGTCATTTTGCTTTTTGATAACCCCAACCTTGATTCCGTACGTAATCGCTACGGTAAAGAAAAAGAGCAAAATGACAGGGACAATACCGGAAATGAACGGGGAAGGCACGATTGTCCCCTGCTTCGGATCGCGCAACAGGCCATTTTCAGGCACGACCAATACGGCAATCACAGCAATGAACACAAGCGCTGCGATACCTGCGGCACGCAAGCCTTTCTTTTGGGTATCGGACAAATCTTCCAGTTTCTTTTCCGATTTGCCTTCGCTTTTGTAAACGCCCAGGCGCGGCTCCACGAATTTATCGGTAATAAACCCGATCGCCGCCGAAAGCAGCAGGACAGAAGCGGACATGAAGAACCAGTTGTCGAGCACACTCACTGTCACGTCTGGATTCACTGACTTGGAAATCTCTGAGCTGATACCGGAGAGCAGCACGTCTGTTGTGACGATCAAAATGTTGGCGGAAAAACCGGACCCGACCCCCGCAATCGCGGCGAGCAGCCCTGCCACCGGATGGCGTCCGACAGCCAGGAAGATCAACGCGCCCAGCGGCGGCATAATCACGAACGCCGCATCAGAGGAAACGTGGCTGAAAAACGCGATAAACGCTACGAGGTAGCTGGCGTAGCGGGCACTGACCCGCAGGGACATTTTGCGAATAACGGCTTCCAACAGGCCGACCTTCTCCGCAAGTCCCACGCCGAGCATGAGCGTCAAAATGGAACCGAGCGGCAGGAAGCCGGAGAAGTTTTTAATGATGTTGGGCAAAAGCCATTGCAAGCCTTCCTGGCTGAGCAGATTTTTGACCTGCACCTGCTCGTTTTTGATCGGATCGACTGCCGTGACGTGAAAAATCGACAAGACCGCGGTAATAATCATCAAAGCGGCGATCAAATAAAGGAACAGCATGAATGGATTCGGCAGCTTGTTCCCGACTCGCTCTACCCATTTGACGAGACCGATTCCTTGTGCATACTCCTCATTCCGGTTTGTCTGTACAGTATGTGCACTCATGGAGCACTCCCCCTTAGGCCGTTTCTTTCTGCTGATAACCATCATTCTCGTTTGTCTCGATGGCGAAACAACAACGTTCTGAATGAGTGGTCAGTCTGGTTGATGGCATGAAAGCGAGAAGGTGAAAGCCCTTTCATTTTCATTTCAACGCAATCCATTCATTCAAGCGCACAGCAAAGCTCGTCGCCGCGCAGATACTCCTTTCTTTTTTCGGTCGGCAATGACAATTATACGAATACAAAAAGACAATTTCGTTTAATTGGATTATATAACCTGGGTAACTTTTTTTCAATAGAATTGTTTGACTTCTTGAAAAATAGAAAAGCTTCCATGTTTATCCCTTGTTCCCCGGCTTTGACATTCGAAAACCGGGCCGTGCCAAACCATTGGCGCAGCCTTGGTTGCGCTGATACCGGGCAAGAATCTTATCTATCCATTCTTATCTGCACAAAAAAAGCAACCACCCATGCGAGTGGTTGCCTTCTTTGCTTCCTTATTTACTTGTAGCAGGTCGGTCACCTGGGCCGTCTGGTTGACCGCTTATTTTACGCCTACAGCGTCATACGCTGCCTGAACAGATTTGACTTGTTTGGAGCTGGCACCGAACAAGTCGGTTGCGGACTGTATCGCAGCACGGCGCATAGCCGAGAAGTTGGAGTAAGGCGTCAGGTAGTGCGTCAGAGCGTGGTAGTAAATTTTCGCCGTATCTTCGCGGCCGATGCCGTTGACGTTCACGCCGTAGTGCGTGCCGCCTTCTGCCAGCAGGTACGCTGCCTTGTTGTTGATTCCGCTGTTGATGTGGACGCCGCCGTTATCTTGGGAGCCGGTGTAGCGCTTGCTGTAGTGATCCGGGTCGCCGTACTCCGATGGGTCTTCCAGGGAACGCAGTCCGTCTCCGTTCGTACCTGGCGTGTAGATGTCCTCGCCCATCAGCCAATCGTCGTCGTCAATCATCGCACCGAAAATATCGGAAATCGACTCGTTCAACGCTCCCGATTCGTTTTGGTAAATCAGTCCTGCTGTCTTCTCGGTGACAGCGTGGGTCAGCTCATGCGCTACTACGTCCAGCCCGCCGGACAGCGGCAGGAATGTGCTGCCGTCTCCGTCTCCGTACACCATCTGGTAGCCGTTCCAGAACGCGTTGTTGTATCTCGTGCTGTAGTGAACGGTGGAGCGGATCAAAGCGCCGTTTCCATCGTAGCTGTTGCGGTTGTGCACGTCGCGGTAGTAGTCGTACGTTCTTTGCGCATACGCGTGCGCGTCGACTGCCGCGCCATCTGTCCAATAGTTGTCGCTGTCGCTCAGCAGCGTGCCAGGGAGCGTAGTGCGGTTATTGGCTGAGTATGTCTCGATGCCTTTTCCGCGAGTCTTGTCGCTCAGCACGTACTTGCCGCTTTGCAGTGTCGTCTCGAACTGCTTCGTATCGCCCAGCACGCCTGTTCCGCTTCCGGTCACGTGGTCGAGCATATTGTATTTGTTGATGACATCTCCGCTGTGCGCGTCGATAAAATACATCCAACGGCCAGGCTGCGGATCGAGGAAGTTCAGCTCAACGGCATACGCCAGGTAAGCTTCATCCTCATGCACGTAAATGTACAGCTTCGCCTCTGGGTCGCGGATGAAATCCGGCTCTTCGCCCACTTCATCCTCGATGTCCTTGATTGCTTGTTTCAACGCTTTTTGTTCACTGAGCTTCGGCTTTTTCTTCAACTGCTTGTTGTCATCGAGATCTGGAATGAACTGGCCCAGATAAGACGTGACATTGCCGTCCGCATCTATGTGAACTGTTTGCTGGAAGCCGTAAATCGGAATGCCGTTGTAGACTTCCTGCAGCCGGTAGTGCTTCGTATCCGTCTCTTTGTTGCGGACCTGATTCACAATTTGGAAGTGGTCCTCTACGTCTCCCTGGATACGGAACTCGTCTTTGTACTTCTCGAGGTATGACCAGACGACGTCATCCCCCTTAGCCCCTTCTGGCTCCCAAGCTTCCCCGATATACTGCGGTGTGTCCCACTGTTTGCTGTAATCGATTTGCTTCGGTTTGGCCAGAGCAGGCACCGATGCAAATCCCGACACACCTACGGCAATGCTGAGAGTGAGGCTGGTGGCAATGTAAGACTTTTTCATTCTAAAAAATTCCCCCAATCAAAAGATTATGAATGTATGAAACATTTTATCTTATTTGCTTTTTCTGGAAAAAATCCCTTTTTTTCTCGGTATTTTTTTGCCGACATTTTCTCCATTTCTTTGACAAAAATCGCGGACTGGCTGTTCACGCTACCATACACCCGGCTTGCGCAGGCTTGTTCCTCTGGCTCAAACGGCCCGGCCAAGCGAGTGCCAAGGCTGCCCGGAGCGGCTCGTCCCGAATCGGCGGATCGCTTCTGCACCAACAAAAAAACACCCGAGCTTATCGGGTGTTTGCCTGCTTTTTCAGCGCACAAGCGTGTATATTTTTTTCGGCCGACCGCGCATCGCCTGCTGTTCCTCGCCTTTGTACTCGGCAAGCTCCACTTCGCACAGGCTGCCCATGATTCGCTGGGCATTGCGCACCGTCATGGACAAATACGAAGCGATGTCTGTCGTGGTGAACGATTTCCAGCCCATCCGCTGCACCAGCGCCCGCAGCTTGTGGTACGTCTTGACGCTGACGTTGGCCTTGTTCAGCTTTTCGAGAAGCTCCCGGTCATTGGAGCGGTAAGCGTACTCCAGCTCCTCCGCTTCTCCCACCGATTCCATCATGACGCCGTTGTCCTGCACGACCACGATGCCGAACTGCGGCCGCTCCTTGGCGTGCTGAATCGCTTTTCTCGCGTTGTTTTCCGCAGAAAAAGCCGTATCGCCGAAGCCTACGCCGACTGCGACAGGCACGTCCGCCTCCAGCGAGAGCTGCTCGACCGTGTGGCGAAGCATTTCGATCTCCCGCTGGATCGCGCCGCGCGAGCTGAAAATCTGGTAGCGGCCGTTTCCGTTTGCCATCAGCGAGCCGTCCAGGCGCTCGCAGAGCAGAAGCAAAATCTCCCTGATTTTCAGCTCCAGATGTTGCAGATGGAAGCGCGTTTTCGCCCGCTCGGGAATTTTGTCGAACTGTTCCAGCTCGATGATTTCCACCCCGATTTGCGTGTGCTTGAAATACGAGCTTTTCGCTTTTTCGATGACGATCTTCATCGCCTGGCGAATCTCCATCTTCGTCATCAGGACGCGGTACACGGGAATGCCGGCCTCGCGCAGCGCCTGCTCGACGGAAAACAAGGTGGTGAAAGCGCCCTGCGTTTTTCCTTCTTTCCATAGAGAGAGATGGAACTGCGTAATGACATCAGGGTCGTAATGCTCGTCGTAGGTCATCACGTGCATTTCTTCCTCGGGAATATTCAGTTCGGACATCGCTTCGCGCAAATACGTCCCTTCTGAATCAATCATATCGACAGAGATGCGCTTCACGACTTCATTGTGATCGATCGACATCTGGATGAAGCAACGATACAGATTAGACCCGGTCGGCGGACAGTAGACGATATTGGCATCCGGGCTCAACACATTTTTGGCGATCGTAAAAGGAATCGGGCCAGAGAAAAACCACCCGTTAAATTCCGGGTTATGCTCCTGCACGATTCGGCTCACTTCTCTTGCATCGTCATAGGTGAAGGGAACGAATTCGATTTCATGCTCAAACTCATTGGCAACAGCCAGTATCCGCTCAACTGAGGGGGGCGGGCCCACAACACCGATTTTATACATAAGGGCGTAAACTCCTACCTGATTTGATAGCTTCCATAATTGGTTACCTCATTCTTATCATTTGCCGACCACTTTGTCTACTGGTGTCATTCATTCCTCTTCGCTAAATTAGTTAGCTACTTAACCAGTTACAAAACAGTGAGTTGTATCAAGCATTTGCCAAGAATACTTTGTTAATCACCTAACATAAAATTTTTTTTTCGAGCAAGATAAATATTACCTTTGCGAAACAAAACGCAAACAAATATTCTGAATATATGTTTCTATCATTTCCAAGGGGGATTTACATGAAAAAGGGCATTGCGCTGGCAACCTGTCTTACCTTGCTGTTCGGGGTAATCACAGGCTGTTCGAACTCGACAACCACTTCCCAACCGGCGGGCCAACCATCCGCCACACCGACAGAGGCGACAAAGGCAGAACCGATGGTGCTGCGCTGGAGCATCAACAGCGAACCGCCTTCCATGGACCCTGGCATCGCAGTTGACGCCGATTCGTTTGACATGATCTACGCCGCTTTTGAAGGCTTGACCAGCTACGACCTGAACGGACAACTGACCAACGCCACCGCAGAGAGCTTCACCAACACGCCGGACTACATGAACTACACGTTCAAAATCCGCAAAGACGCCAAGTGGAGCAACGGCGATCCTGTCACCGCCCACGACTTCGTCTATGCGATCAAACGCAACCTCGATCCGAAGACAGCGTCCGAGTACGCCTATCAGCTTTACTACATTAAAGGAGGAGAGGAATACAATACGGGTAAAGGAAAAGCCGAGGACGTAGGGGTAAAAGCACTCGACGACTACACCGTCGAATTCAACCTGAAATCGCCTACGCCGTTTTTCCGTGAGCTGACCTTTTTCCCGACGCTCTTCCCGCTGCACCAAAAAACAGTGGAGGGCAACCCGCACTGGGCTGCCGAAGCGAAAACGATCGTGGGCAACGGGCCGTTCATCATGGACACCTGGGAGCACAAAAGCAAGATCGTCTTCACCAAAAACCCGAACTACTGGGACAAGGACAACGTAAAGCTGGACCGTCTGGAAATTTCGATGATCGAAGACAACAACACGGCTTTCTCCATGTTTGAAAACGGCGATATCGACTGGGGCGGCTACCCGGCCTCCACGCTGCCGCCCGATGCCATCCAGTCTCTGAAGGACGCAGGCAAGCTGATGGTAGCGGACAACCCCGGCACGCAATCCGTCGTGTTCAACACGAACCAGCCGCCTTTCAACAACAAAAAAATCAGACAAGCCTTCTCCTACGCGATCAACCGCCAGGAAATCATCGACAACATCCTGCAAACCGGCGTACCAGCCGCTTACGGATGGGTGCCGACCTCGATGGGCCTGAAGGCGGACGGCTACTTCAAGGAGGACGCAGAAAAAGCGAAACAGCTTCTGGCAGAAGGGATGAAGGAGCTTGGCCTGACTGCCTTCCCGACCGTCACCTACACTTACGACACTACCGACACGAACAAAAAAGTGGCGGAAGCTTTGCAAGACCAGTGGAAAAAAGTGCTCGGCGTCGACGTGAAGCTGTACAACGCAGAGCTGAAAGTGTACCGCGACATGCGCTCCCAGGCCAATTTTGACCTGATCCGCTTCCAGTGGGGCGCAGACTTCAACGATCCGATCAACTTCCTGGAAATGTTCCGCGACAAAACAGGCGGCAACAACCACCCGGATTGGGAGAATGCCAAATTCAAGGAACTGATCGACAAGAGCTACAACGAGCCTGACCTGGAAAAACGCAAGCAAATTTTGCTCGAGGCGGAAACCATCCTGATGGACGAAATGCCGCTCGCGCCGATCAACTTCCGCGGAAGCCCTTATGTGAAAAACGACAAGGTGAAAGACTTCATCATCTTCCCGCTCGGGGGCGCGTACTTCAAGTACACGTCGGTGGTGACGCAGTAGCAGGTGCAACGACAGAACACGAAATGTATTTCACGAATGAGCTATAACGAAAGACTAGCCGGTTTTCACCTTGCCAATGGTGTAACCGGCTTTTTCTGTCCCTACATTGCTAAATTTGAAGTAAGATGCAGAGAAAGTTGGGACTAAGACGAGTATATGAATGCAATCAAGACAATAAACACTTCATTCCTTGTGAATAGCTGGCTAATTGAATCGAAGGACTTTTTTCATTTGATTCTCGTGTATCTCTATTTTACTTAGGAACAGGTTGATTAAACGAATAACTTCGTTCCTCATTCAACAAAAAAGATCCTAAGTTAAAAAACTGTCAAACTTGGGATATTCAAAAATCCCTGATAGAACACATATGTCATGCCATGATATCTACTAGTGTATCAAGTTGAGCCTGGTCATGAACAAACGCTGGAGCCAGTTGTATGTATTTCTGAATAGGTGTCTCGTTTTTAGTCCGCCACAAACATGTTAATTGTATTTTTTGTAATAAAAGGATAAACACGGTAAAATCGGTTTGGTGATTAACTATTTGAATCAACTACTTTGACTTAAGGAGCTGATCCACTTGTTAAACAAATGGAAGGTACTTCTTTTCATTATTTTAGGTGTATTTGTTTTATTTTTCATCATTGGACTTACTAATTTCTTGGTTAGTTCATAAGAACAGTTTGGGTTCACTAGAGTTAATAAACTACTAAACATTAAGAGATTTTTCCTGCTGAATCCGTGGCTTAGGCGAGCGAAAAAGGGGGCTCATTCCCTTGTCCACAGTTCCTCTTTTCTGTTAAATCACTTATTTTCTAGTGAAATTTCCTCTGCGCAAGTAGTTGATGATTCTCAATTTCTAACTGTTGCCGATATTGTAGAATCAGAGTACTTAACAAAATACACCAATAAATTCAAAACTTATGAAGAAGTTAGAAAAAGTGCTGGTTTTACCTTGGACGGAACTATTGATGCAGAAACAATCAATAATTCTACTGGCGAAGGACATAAAGGAATAAAAGTAAATAATGTAGATGAATATGCCGCTTTGTTATTCTATTTAAAGGATCAAGATGGTCAAACCCAAACGGTAAAATTAAATGGACCAGTTAAGCCTAAGCCTGGTGTTGTTACTCCGTTTGCAACAAAAACTTTTGAAAAAGTTGTCGCTAGCGCCCTGACCCAAACTGTTATGGGGTATGTTACCGTAACTTATGATAATGGAAAAATATCCAAAGCTGTAACATCTAGTGAACTAATTGGATTTCATCCTATGAATACTTGGAAACATAATTCTGATAGGTCCTATGTAGATTTAAATTCAAAGAAAACCGGTGGAACTGCTTATATTGAGGGAACATTAAGTTTGGTTGTTTTAATTGAGGGAGTAGGTACAATTTCTACTAAAACTCACAGTACGTATATTGATTTTTCTATCTAGGTTTTCGTTGTAAAAGACATCTGAATAATTTAGAGGTTCACGGGGCTGTCTAATAAGTCCCCAAAATAAAAAAGTTGGACGGGAAAACGCAATATTTCCCGTCCAACTTTTTTGTTTTTGCTGGAAAGTGGCGAGGCGGATACCCGCCACCTTCAGTAAGTTGTGGGCCAAAGCCACAATCCCAAACTCAGTGTGCACCTTCTCCAGTCCTCGCAAGGAGAACCGACGGAACGACCGCTTGTCCTTGATGTGACCGAACACGCTTTCGACCTCGACTTTACATCGAGCATAGATCGCGGATTTCTCGTCATCCTCAAGGGCTATTTTTGCCTTAACTTTTAGCTATTCCCAAATCGTGTTCCAGTGTGTATCTGACGGTTGCCTTTTGCTTTCGTACAAGCCGGTTTGAGTGGACAATCGCTGCACTCTTCGCATTCATAGATCTTGAAACTTTGCTCCAGACCCGATGCCGTTTTCCTGGTTTTGTATTTCATAAAGGAAACGTAGCGGCCATTCGGGCAAACGAACCGATCTTCCAACTCTTCATATGTCCAGTTGGATGCGTGACGGATGTCCTTCTTGTACCGACGGTTTTTTTCTTTCTTATAGCCACCATAGGGAATCAGGAAGTCGAAACGGGGCTCTTTTTCTTCTCCGATCGCATACAAGTAGTTCTCTTCGCAGCCATAGCCCGTATCGGCAAAGAAGACGCCGCTAGTCGCTCCAGATGAGGGAGGAAGCAGCGCGTATCGGTAGGGCGTTGGTGCAGACTGTAGAACAAAATAAACTGGTTTTCCGTCGCCAGTTGTACATTGTAACCCAGTTTCAGTTGACCGTTTTTCATGTGGTCTTCTTTCATCCGCATAAACGGGGCGTCCAGCAGTCAGTTTACATTGACTTTCTGGACAGCCCCTCTTTAATCAATTTAATCGAAGTGATTCCGCATATTCGTAAGAGATAATTTGTTCGTCTCTGGTTTGTTTCCATGCTTCTTCTTCATGAGCGAAGTCACTGATCGTTCTGGATCCATATGTTTTAAAATAATCTTCCACGTAACGAAGTACATCCCAATCTGCATGATCAAAAATATTGGGATCAAAATCCTTCTTAGCCTGAATGAGTATCATCGTGTATCCTTCAGGATTTTCCTCTTCCCGGATAGAAATAAGATCCAGTCCTGCCATTGTTCCCAATACGAAATCATGCTTTTTAGGGACAGGACCATATGGCAAATGCCAATATGGGGTGCCACTTATTGGCTTTTGTGTTCTCTTATATCTGAGGAAGTCAGAGTACCATAATAACTTCATGAGTTTAGTTTTCAAAACATGTTCTCTGGAGAAAAACAAAATCATGTGGAACAGTTTTTGATAGTTAAATGTGATCCCCCCTGTCTCAATCGTATTATTATGCGGCTCATATGTTTTCTCCAATAATCGCTGACTTGAATCCTCGATATCATCATTATCAATGAATGACTCGAGCTTTTTTTCCACCGTTTTCAATTCATCCGGTTCGAAGTTGCTTTTGTTCTGTTCAAAAAACTGCATGATTGATTTCGGATTACTCTTCAGCAGCTTATAGATTCCAATCTGAGTTGTATCCGGAGAAGATGTGCCCAGTTCATATCGCTTAATTGTCGCAATACCCATATTCAAAAGCTTCGCAAACAAATATTGTGAAAGATCATATCCCTTTCTTATTTCCTTTAACATTTCCGGATTAACAGAGTGCTTAATTTGATAAAGGTCACTCACCTGTTTGAGGGTTTTATTATCCAGTTCTTCATCAGTAACAGCATTTCCACATTCTGTGCATTCAGCGTACTCTTCAATAATCTCAAACTGCTCATTCCGGTAAGTGTATGTGGAGTTCCTTTCTTTGACCACGGCTTCGCGTTCGCAACGGCACTCATCACAATACCTTATCCTTTTCAACATATGAATTTTCCTCCAATGAATAATTCGTAGAATATAGTTTAATGTTTATTTTATGATATAAAGTGAGTTTAAAATTTTAAGGTTGGGGATGGGGGAAGGAGCCCATCCACCACTCACATATTTTTCTCTGCAATATAATCGTTAAGTATTAAGTTCTATGGTTCGTCTTCATGAAATGAGAGGCAGACACAGCCACGTCCGTTCGTCTCAATCTTTAACTTGATGTAAGCAATGACTCCGTTTATTTCCATTTTGAACACCCAAACGACCAGGGGACTTCCAGGTCCATCTTGATGGTCATGCATTGGACCGGAGTGATAATGAGTATGATTTAGGTCATTTACGATGCACTCCCACGCTGCATCAATACTGGTTAAGTTCATATCGAGAAGTTGTTGCAAATAATTTTTACCTTGTCGATTTCGCCTTACGAAGTGTTTCTTTCCTTCAAGTATTAATTGCTTCATCTCCGCAAGGACAGTCTTACACGTTTCCTCCAAACTCACTTTTTCACCTCCCTACTATGATATCCTAGACAGTATCAATTGATACCTAACTAAAGATTACCACAACTTGTCCACGGTATCAATTGATACTTTTTATTTCCGAGTGTGAACCATCAGAATCCTGCGTAACTACTTTGAAAATTCGCTGTGAACGGATCAATAATTATCCTGGTATGAGCTCTCATAACGAAACCCTTCATCTACCAACTCATGGTACTTGTAAAACAAAGAACCAATCCCTGTGATCCTTCCGTCTGTCTGTATTCCTCCCGTAGCTGCAATTTTGCGTCCTTTTACCAAGTTTTCACCTGTAAGCTGCTGGTACACCTTTAAAGCGCGAGACAGACTGCTTGAGTCCCCTTTAAAATCATCCCTGGCAATTACTTTCGCAGGGAGGGTATTCAAATCTAGTTTAGGAAATTCTTGATCTGACCTGGACATTTGCCTTCATTAATTTTTCTATGAACAATTGTTTGGTCATTTTCAGATCTTGCTTCCCATAAATATTCACTGTCACTGTCTCGTCTGGGATAGTTTGAGGATACCTTGTCCAATAAATGATCTTTGGTATAGAACTCTCACCGTTGATCGAGACAATTTGATCGCCATTTTGCAGGAAATTTTCAACTTTATTCAGAGCATTCACGCGAGCAATTTCCTCAAATTTTGGCTTCGGTATAGCCTGTTTGTTGCTTGCTTTAAGTCCCGTTCCAGCAAAAGGCAACAACCCCGGCTGCTCCTGCCAGACAGGCAGAACAACCGGGGTTGTTTTTCGCGTCTTTCAGTTTTACACCGTCACAGACTGCTGCTGTACTCCGTTGAACACTTTCGTATCCAACTCTTTCGTCGCCCGGCTCGTCAACAGCCCGGCCGTCATGCTGCCGCTCACGTTGAGCGCTGTCCGGCCCATGTCGATCAGCGGCTCCACGGAGATGAGCAGCCCGACAATTGCCACCGGCAGGTTCATCGTCGACAGGACGAGCAGCGCGGCAAAAGTCGCTCCGCCCCCTACTCCGGCAACGCCGAAGGAACTGAGCGCGACAACGACGATCAACGTCAGGATGAACGAAGGCGTCAGCGGATCGACTCCGGCCATTGGCGCTACCATGACGGCCAGCATCGCGGGATACGTGCCTGCGCAGCCATTTTGACCGATCGACAGGCCGAAGGAGCCGGCAAAGTTGGCGATCCCTTCAGGCACACCCAAGTCTTGCGTCTGCGTTTTCACATTCAGCGGCAATGCCCCTGCACTCGTGCGGGAGGTGAAGGCGAAGGTCAGGACAGGAAACGCCTTTCGCACGTACGTGATCGGGTTCAGTCCGGCAAAAGCCAGCATCAACAGATGCACGACAAACATGAGCACCAGCGCCACGTACGAAGCGATGACGAATTTGCCAAGCTGCCAGATCGCATTGTAGTCGCTCGTCGCAGCTACGCGCGTCATGATCGCCAGCACCCCGTATGGCGTCAGGCGCAAAATCAGCGTCACGACGCGCATGATGATGGCGTGCAGCGCGTCGACGATTTTCGCGAACAATTCCGCCTGCTCGGGGCTTTTCTTTTTCACGCCCAAATACGCAATCCCGATAATCGCCGAGAAAATGACAACCGCAATCGTAGAAGTAGCCCGATCCCCCGTCAAATCGAGGAACGGATTGGCCGGGAGCAGCTCCAAAATTTTTGCGGGCAAGGTCATGTTTTGAATATCGCCCAGCCGTTGCTCCACCTGTTCAATGCGCGCCGCCTCCGCTTCTCCCTGCTGGAACTGGCTTACGTCCAGATTGAAAGCAAACGTCGAGGCGATCCCGATTGCGGCGGCAATCGCTGTCGTGCCGACCAGAAGCCCGATAATCAGCGAGCTGATTTTGCCGATGTTGTTGGCCAGCTTCATTTTGGTAAAAGCGGCAACAATCGAAATGAACACCAGCGGCATGACGATCATTTGCAGCAGCTTCACGTAGCCTTTGCCCACGATGTTGTACCACTCGATGGAATCTTTCAGGACGTCTGATTTTACTCCATAGGCGAATTGCAGGATGAGTCCGAAAACAATCCCGATTCCGAGACCGACAAATACTCGCTTGGAAAAAGAAATATGTTTCTTCTGCATGGCATACAAGCCGCCAATGAATAAGAGCATGATAATAATGTTGAGAATCGTAAGAAGTGTTGACATATTTTCCCCTCCCTTTCTCCTTTGAACTCGTAATGTCCATCTTGTCGGTCTAGATATAGTTATATTACCAACAATCCCTACTGGTCAAGTAAGACTTATGGATACACTGTCGAAACCTGCACTTTCTCCTTCGCTGATGTTTATGCGCTCCGCGCCGCTTTATGCGTGTGCGCGCTCTTTTTCGCTGTTCGCCAGACGCTCCGCTTTTTTGCACGAAAAAAAGGAACCGCCACCAGGGCGATTCCTGTCTGCTGTTTGCTTGTGCCAATGACAATTGTACTCGTGTGGCTACTTGGATTGTCTGCTGAGCAGTGTCCACAGCCAGGTGAGCATAGCCGCTCCGATTACCCCGGCAATGACGTTGAAGCCAGCCCACATCCACAGCCAATCGCCCAACACCAAGTCTCCAAGCCAGCTTCCCAGAAGCGCAGCGATGAGCGAAGCCCACCAGTTTGTTCCTGCCGCTTTTCCTGTCAAAATCATGTTCATTGCCCACCAGACAACGACGCCGACGACAGCCCATACGAACCAGAACATCCGCACACACTTCCTTTCTCATGATGGTAACGCTTGCATAAGGGCTCGAAAGATGAATGGATATCTACTATAATCCTATGAAGAAAAAAGCAAAATGTGCCTGACCACTTTCCTTTTCCCAAAACAAAAATACAGCCGGCCGCCCGCTTGAGCTGGTGGGGCGACCGACTGCCTTTTTACAGAAATCCCATGTATTTAATTGGTGTACAGCTCTGCCCGGCGATTGGCGACGCTCGGCAGCTTGCCGCGCACGCGCTGAATCCGTTCCAGATCCAATTCTGTTATCAGCAAAGTTTCTTCTTCTCCGGCGCTGGCGATCACGACGCCCATCGGATCGACGATCATGCTGCGTCCCGCGAAAATGTTGCCAACCTGGTCAGCCGCGCACACGAACATCGTGTTTTCAATCGCCCGCGCCCGAACCAGCGTCTCCCAATGGTCCTCCTTCATCGCGCCCGCTACCCAGCCTGCGGGTACGAACAAAATATCCGCTCCTTGCAGGGCAAACTGCCGCGCGATCTCGGGAAAGCGCACCTCGTAGCAGACCATCAGCCCGATTTTGCCAAACTCTGTCTCCACCACGCGATACGGATTGTCGCCAGGCGCAATAAAGTCTGATTCGATATAGGAAAAAGCGTCGTACAAATGCGTCTTGCGGTAGGCGTGAATCAGCGCGCCCTCGTGATTAAGAAAGACCGTCGTATTGTAGGCGCGGTTCTCGTCGCCGTCAATCGCTTCGAACACGCCGCACACCACGTAGAGGCCGTGCTGACGCGCCGCCTCCGCCAGTCCCGTCACAAACGGGCCGTCCAGCTTTTCCGCCACCTCGGCTGGCGTCACTCCCGACTTCGGCGTGGCTGGCGCGCTGTACATCTCCGGCAAAATGACAAAGTCTGCCCCGGCTTTTTTGGCTTTGGCGATATAGTCTTGCGCTTTTTGCAGATTCAGCGCTTTGTCCATGCTCGCTGTAAGCTGTGCAATCGCTACTTTCATCTTCTATCCCCCGTCCTTCCCCTACGTGCAAAATCTGTTTGCTCTTATATGCTAGTATAACGGATATTCGCCCAGTTCCAAGCAATAATGCTTTACCCGCCGTGCTCGTTGTATATAATGGACTAGTCATCTTTTGCACACCCCAGTTATCGGGAGAGGTGAGTTTTATGTCTATCCGCATCAAGCTGCTGCTCTCCTACACGGGGATGCTCGTCATCAGTCTGCTCATGTTTGTTCTCGCCGCCAGCCTGTTTACGATTGCAGCCACAGGCGACATCCACAGCTTTCGCGATTTTTATAAAGTGCACTACTAGCTCAACCCGCTCACGAGCAGGAAGAGTCGATTTTTCTCGAACTGAAATACCTCGCCAAAAACGAGCCGGACGAGCTGCTCGACAAGTCGTTGCTGCAAGACTACGATTTCAAGCTGCGAACCGTCCGCGCCGGCCTGTACGTCCGCAGGGAGAGCAACCAGGTTTTCGAATCGCTCACCTTCAACCAGCCGGAGCTGGAAAAAAGCCTTCCGCCCTACGACCTGAACAACAGCCAGATTCGCAACACGTTCAACATCGGGGAGCGCTTTTACGCCTACGCCAAATTTGACTTCCTCTACTCGGACGGGGCAAAAGGCAGCGTGTTTGTCATTCGCGAGCGCAGCCCGTTTGGCGAGGTGACCCGCAGTGGGCGACCATCGAGATCAGGGACAACGGGATCGGCATTCCCGAAGAAGCAATCCCCCATCTGTTCGAGCGCTTTTACCGGGCGGAGCAATCGCGCAATTCCTCGACGGGCGGCAGCGGTCTGGGACTTTCCATCGCCCGCCAAATCATCGAGGGACACGGCGGCGACATCTGGGTGAAAAGCAAAGAGGGCGTCGGCACGAGCCTGTTTTTTACTTTGAGACGATCGAACTACCTGGGAGGGGCCAAGCCACATGACGACGCGCATCCTCATCATTGAAGACGAGACGACGATCGCGCAGCTCGAACGCGATTATTTTGAACTGAACGGCTTTCAGGTCGATCTGTGCCACAACGGAAGCGAAGGCTTGCAGCTCGCCCTGCGCGACGGGTCGGCAGCTGGGCTGGCGAATCCCGGGCCGAGCTGACAGTCGAATAAACCACTTTTCATGCGAACAACCAAACGAGCAGAAAGGGGCCGGTTCGCCATGCTGCAAGCAAGTCTTTTGACCGTCGCCCTCCTGCTGGCAGGGTGTGCGGCGAACGTGGATACGCTGCTTGCGAGCAGCGAGCAGCAAGCGACACAGGCGGAAAACGACGAAATGGACAAGCGAAATCAGGCGTTGCTTGCAGCAGTCAAGCAGGGAGACACAGAAACGATGCAAAAGCTGCTCGCGGACGGAGCCGACATCAACGCGACGGATGAACGCGGACGGACGTCTGCAATGATCGCGGTGCACACGAACCAGCTTGCGATGTTCAACCTGCTCGTGGAACATGGCGCGAACATCAACATCCGAGACGACCGCTCCGACAATCCGCTGCTGTACGCAGGCGCAGAAGGCAAGCTGGACTTTGTGCGGGCCGCTATAGCGGCAGGTGCCGATACGACCATCACCAACCGTTTTGGCGGCACTGCCCTCATCCCCGCCGCTGACCGCGGGCATGTGGAGATCGTCCGGGAGCTGCTCACTACTTCGGACGTCAACATCGACCACGTCAACAACCTCGGCTGGACCGCCTTGCTGGAAGCAGTCATTTTGGGAGACGGGGGCAAAAAGCACCAGGAAATCGTCCGGCTGCTGATCGAGCACGGAGCCGATGTCAATTTGGCCGATCACGATGGAGTCACTCCCCTCCAGCACGCCAAACAGCGCGGCTACAAGGAAATGATCGAAATGCTCACAAAGGCGGGCGGAAAGTAAGCCATTTGGCATCTGGCAGCCACAAGCAAACAGGACAGGAACGTCAGTCAGAACTGGCTCTCCCGTCCTTTTTTTGTCCTGTTTTGTAGTCCAAAAGACTCGGTCGCGCCAAAACTTTTTCCAGCGTTGCGCGTATCACTAATAGAATGAAGCTTCGCCTGCATATGATTGAATTTTTCGAATAGGAGTCGGCGTTCCATGAATACTTTTGCATCCGTATCCATGCTGGAAACAGACAAGCCCATCCGCAAGGCGTCACCAGACCTCGATCCCCATATCGAAATGTACAAGCTCTATCTCACCTCCGAAGAGGCAGTCGAAATACATATCAGCAATTTGACGCATCCGTCCTCTGCCATCGAAGTGTATGACGTGCACGGAACGAAGCTGAGCGAAGCCCGCTTTGCTCCCGGCGGCAGCATCATCCTGCCCTTTTTCCCCGACGAAGACGGCTTCTACTACATCAAGCTGACGATTGGCCCAGACCCCGACCCGCAGCACGCCTGTCAGTTGCACGTCGACAAATACGTTCGGCTGAGCGGCACGATCGAGAGCGATCGCGTGTTTACGGCAAAAGGCGGCCCTTACCTGATCGGCCCTGAAGACACGACCATTCTCGCAGGCGTCCGCGTCAGCTTTGAAGCCGGCACCTCGATCAATGTCCGCTGCCAGCACAAGCTCATCGTCGAGGACAGCGGCTCCATCGCCTTCAACGGAGAAGCGGACAACCCCGTCGTCATCATCGGGGCGATCGACAACGGCAGCTCGCACCGCTGGAGCCAGCTCGTCCTCTCTCCCTCGGCCCAAACGAGCTTCACGCACATTCTCGTCCAGTACGACAATGACGAGGACGGCGTCGACTTTCTGGCCTCCTCGTCTCCTTTTGCCGATGGCGCTACGTCGCTGGAACAGTTCCAGGCCGATATCGCCAAAACGAGCTATTTGGAAAGAGCCGTCGTCGTGCCGCCCTCTTCCCGGCTCGCTTTCATCAAAACCTGGTTTCAGCAATCCAGCCCTTACCGTTTCAGCCTGTTTGGCGATCTGCTGCCGTTTGAGCTGTACTTCGGGATTGACGTCGCGACATTTGCCCACTGGGAAGCGGAAACGAAGCGGATAGACGAGCAGCGCTCCCAGGCCGGAGACGTGAATTACTGGGACTTCGTCAACGGCAACTTCACCGCCGACCTGCTGGAAGCGACACACTTGTTTGCCAACAACCAGCAAAGCCCGGAGCTGCGCATCCAGCGCCTGATCGACTTTTTGCTGCTCGCCCAAAGCTGGCGCAAAAAGCACGGCTATTTCAAATGGTACGACTTGATCGACCCGTTCAACGAGCACGACGACGAATTTTTCAAAACCTTTGAGGAGATGTCCTCCGCCTTCTGGCTGGCGCACAACACCTCGATCATTTACTGGGATACGATCGCCCGCGATTTGGGCATCTGGCAAAAGGAAAGCTTCTTCGAGCGGCAGTTCATCAACTCGGTCATCGTGCGCCTGCATTTCGCCGCCGACCTGCCGTTTTCGCTCACCGGGTACGGGAACAACATCCCGCCCGTCGGCTTTTTGGGCATTTCCATCCACTACGGCCCGCTGCGCTACCCGGAACAGTACCCTGCCCCCGGACCGGAATTTGACGTGAACTACGGCCCGCTCTCCATCGCAGAATATTTGAAGTTCATCCTGGAGTCGCTAGTCAAAGGTCAGACCAATCCCGTCTACACCTGGTGGATTCCTACCCAGGCGGACAAAGACTTGTTCCAAATTCTCGACGAAAAAGGCATCTCGCTCGAATCGCCTCCGGAAGACTGGGACCGCGAATTTGTCCAGCCTGCCCAAAAGACATTGGAGGAAATTCGGGCGCACTACCTTGGGCATCTGACACTGGAGCACAGTCGAAGCGCGAAGGGATATTTGCAAACCGAAAGCGCCCTGAGCACGACCTGACCGAGCTGGATTGAGCCGGAGCCGGAACGGGACGCAAAAAAGATGAGCCGCCGCGCAAAAAGAACAACTCCTTTTTGCAACGACGACGCTCATCTTTTTTATTCACACGCTTCTCAAAAACAAGCGAACTGCGCGGCTGATGAACACGGGCAGCACCGAGATGTGATTTTCCCGCGCGAACTGTTCGAACTGAACGTCCAGCCCGCAGTCGGCAAAAGCCCCCAGCCGCTCGGCCACGCCGCGCGCATGCTCGTTAATCCGCGTCGGGTGCGTCAGTTCCTCTTCGCCTACTCCGATCAGCACGTGTTTGCGCTTGCCACCTGGCTGCAACTGCGTGACAAAAGCTTGTTCCTCCGCGAAAATCAGCCGCTTGTACCAGTCAATGGACGGGCTTCCGGCCAAATAGGTGGAAAAAGCGTCCGGCCGCGTGTACAGCTCATGCAGAACGAACAGCCCTCCGAGCGAATGGCCGAGAATCGCCTGGCGCTCGCGATTGACCGTCGCCATGCTCTCCACCATCGGCCGTACTTCTTCCAACACAAAGCGCAGGAAATCATCTGCTCCGCCTTGGCGCGGCCATTCTCCCCCGCGCGAAAAAGGAGGCAGTTCCTCTACTGGCATCGGCAAGGAGTAATCGGTTAAGCGCGCAGTGGCAAAAGGAACCTCTTCGTCGTAGCCGAGCCCGACCACGACCGCCGGACTGCCCTGGCCGTCCCTGCTCCTGCCTTGCAAGCGCACCGCCTCCACCACCGTGCCGATGACCGAGTTGGCATCGAGCACATACAGGACCGGGAAGCCTCCCTCCGGCGCCTCGCCCGGCGGCACTGCCAAACAGATGCGGTACGTTTGCCCGCTGCCTCCTGCCTGCATCACGAGCTGCTTCGTCCACGGAATCGCTGCCGTTTCCCAAGCCGCGCCACTCATTTGTTCAACGTCTGCTCCAGCGTATCGAGCAGAAGCTCCTTGCCAAGCGGCATGTAAGCCTGGTTGTAGTAAGGGTTTGCAGGCAAGTAGTAAATGTGATCGTTTTTGTAGGCTTTCAGCCCTTGCCATACAGCCGAATCTTTATACGACTGCTCGCCGCCCTCCGGATGCAGCAGCACGATGCGATCCGGGTTGATCGTCGTGATGCCTTCCAGCGTCAGCAGCACCATCGTTTTTTCTTTCGTGTCCGGCGATGTCGCTGGCTTCGGCAGCCCCAGATCGTCATACAGAACCGAGCCTGCGCCTTCGCTGCCCAACAGATACGGGCCTTTTTTGAGCGCCAGGAAAATCGAGAACGTTTCGTCAAACGGATCGCGCAAATGAACGGGAATATCGCCAGCGTATTTTTGCCGATAGTACGCCGACCATTTCGGATCGAGCGGGGCCGCGCTGGAGATCGTTTGCAACGCCAAAAGCTGTCCGGTGATCGCCGTGTGATACGTCGCAACCCTGTGGCGCCTGCTTTTCATGTGGACAGTCGGGGCCACGCCTTGCTGCTGCTTGAATTTGCGGCTGAAGTAATACTCGTCGCTGAAGCCGACCTGTCTGGCGATCTCGCGTATCCGCTCGTTTCCCTGGCCCATCAGTTGCTTGGCCTTGTTGATGCGCAGTTGCGTCACGTAATCCATGGCGCGTAAGACGGGCTTAATCCGGCCATGGCCGCCAGCTTTTCAATCGTCCAACTTTCCTGGTAGTGGCCGTCCAAATAAAGCCGGGTCTGCTCCAATGTTTCCAGGGAATCCTCTGATGCTGCGCACTGCGAATCAGGCAGCAGCTCGTACATCAGCTCCTGAAGCTGCGTCTGTGCGCGGAAGCGGCTGCGCGCGTCCGTCTGCTCCCACGCTTCCCCGATGGAACCGCAGCGCATGCGAAGCGTCGGCTGCGACAAGCATGTCACGCGTCCGGCAAACGGCAACGTCGTCCGGTGCAGCGTGATCGCCTCGCCGTCTTCGCTCTCCGCTTCCCGGTACACTTCAAAAGCGAGCGCATGGCAGGTGAGCTTGCGAGAAGATACTATATAGAAAGAACACGACTGACCTGGGAGAAGCAGCCACGCCTCCCCTTCCTTGACGGGATAGCAGCTCGCGTCGATCTCGATGGAGCCGCTGCCGTCCAGCGCAACGATCAGCCTATGCTTGTCTATGCAGCCTTGACCCGCGTGCGGGACATCCTGCTTGACCATGATCTGTTCACTGTGCCGCAGCTTCATCCACAAGCCTTGCCATGACACTGTCCCTCTTTTCTCGCTGCCTTGTTTGCTTTGCATAGCTGGTTGCCACCGTCCTTTTGCGCTTATGCCCCCATTATGATTGATAATGATTTTCAGCGTCAAATGGTAAGATCGCAAAGAGCGCCCGCAAATGCAAAAAGGCTGCTCTCCCTCGAACCGCTGCCTCGTCGCTTGGGCGCGGACTTGCTGCAAGGGAAGCAGCCTTGCTTAGTGGCGAATAATATTTTTCCCGTAGTAAATCTCGTCCATCTCTGTTTGCAGCCGCTCGGTAATTTCCGCTTGCTCTGCAGGCGTCAGCTTGTCTTTTGTGTAGCCGAACAAGTAATTGTTCAGGTCGAACCGCCTGCGCTTGCATTTCGTGTGAAAAATGTTGTCCTGGTACACGTTCACATCAATCATGTGGAACAAATCTTTAATTTCTTCGGGAATATAATTTTGAATCGAGCTGATGTCGTGGTCGATAAACAGCTTGTAGCCGTGGATATCGCGGGTAAAGCCGCGCACCCGGTAATCAATGGTCATCAGATCCGTATCGAAGGAGCGGATCAAATAGTTGAGCGCCTTGAGCGGCGAGATTTCGCCACAGGTCGAGACGTCAATGTCTGCGCGAAACGTGCTGATTTCCTCATCGGGATGGTATTCCGGGTACGTATGGACCGTAATGTGACTTTTGTCCAACTGCAGAACGACATTTTCCGGCAGCGGCCCGGGGGATTCTTCATACGACTCCGTCGGCACTTCCACGACCGGACCTTCGGAAACGAGAAACGTCACGCTCGCCCCTTGCGGCACATAGTCCTGCTGCGCCACGTTCAATACGTGCGCCCCGATAATCTCCGAAACGTTTTTCAGGATGCTGGTCAGCCGTGCAGCGTTGTACTGTTCATCTATGTATTCGATGTACGCTTCCCGCTCCGCTTTTGTCTTCGTGTAGCAGATGTCGTACATATTGAAGCTGAGCGATTTCGTCAGGTTGTTGAAGCCGTGCAAAGTAATATGCTGGTCTTTCGTTGGTTCCACTTCTTTTGTCCTCCCCTGTTATGAGCGAGTCTTTGCCATCATTTCCTTTTTTCAGGGTGCCCATTCCTTTCGATAAAAATCATGCGGACGTTTGCAGGAAAGCGGCTGGCAGTTGAGAATCATTACCATTTTCCTATCTCTCGCTGCTTCAATAGCACCAAATCCAAAAAATAAGATTATTTCCTTTCTATCATCTGGAAAATGATACCAAAGTAATATTGCATGCTAAATTTTAGAAAGAAATGGAGAATTAGGTCATGGATTGGTACCTGAAAGTTTTAAAAAATTACGTCAACTTCACCGGACGCGCCAGACGCAAAGAGTAT
The DNA here is from genome assembly GCF_000470975.2 of Brevibacillus sp. NSP2.1. Taxonomy (NCBI): domain Bacteria; kingdom Bacillati; phylum Bacillota; class Bacilli; order Caryophanales; family Paenibacillaceae; genus Brevibacillus; species Brevibacillus sp. NSP2.1. The sequence continues at coordinate 4,840,471 of NZ_CP048274.1, forward strand.
TGGATGTTTGCTTTGTTCAGTGCCATTATTTCTATCGTACTCATGCTCATCGAATACTTGATTGGTCTGCCGCAATCTTTGTCTTCGCTCTACTCGCTGGCTGTCCTGCTGCCGGGTCTGGGCGTAGGCGTCCGTCGTCTGCACGACACTGGAAGAAGCGGCTGGTGGCTGCTGCTCGCGCTGGTTCCGTTTATCGGCGCCATTGTCCTGATCGTGTTCTTCTGCCTGGACAGCACACCGGACAACGACTACGGTCCAAATCCAAAAACCGAAGAAAGCGTGTTGGCGTAACATGCGAAAGCCTCTCCCCATTTTTTGCGGGAGAGGCCTTTTCTTTTTTTATGCTTCTTCCCAGAAGCGGCGCAGATTGTCCATGCCAATTCGCGAGCCTTCGCGGCAATCCTCCATGCCTTCGAACTCGACGGTGATGTAGCCGTCATAGCCCGACTGCTTCACCAGCTTGACGACCTCGCGAATGTTGATGTCGCCCTGGCCGACGATTGCGCCGCGCAAGTAATTGCCGTTAACCGTCTTGAACCATTTGCCCGCTCCCGGGTCCTGATAGTACGGGCGGAAGTAAAAGTCTTTGAAGTGAACGAGCGAAGCGTACGGCAAGTTTTTCTTCACGCCGACGAGCGATTCCTCGTCCACGCACATGAAGTTGCCGATATCGAGCGTCGTCTTGAAATTCGGACGATTGACCGCTTGCAGCACGCGCTGGACGCGGTCGCTCGCCTGCACGAGCCAGCCGTGGTTCTCAATCGTCGTCGTAATCCCGAACTGCGCGGCGTAATCGGCAATCTGGCGGCTTCCTTCGACCATCGCATCGAGATGCTGTTCAAAGTACGCGATCGTCGTCTGCTCGACAGGTACGGTAAAGGTGGAGACATCGTGGCGCATGTGGCGGATGCCCATGCGGTGCAGCAAATCGACGTGCGTTTTGATGCGGGCCACCTCTGCGGCAAATGCTTCCTCCGTCTCGTGAATGAAGTTGGCTGGCATCGAGTAGTTGGACAGCTCGATGCCGAGAGCTTTTGCCTTGTCCCGCACCGCGTCCGCCAGCTCGTAGTTGTCCACCAGCGTAAAGCCGTACGGCACGATTTCCATGTGCTCTCCGCCGTTGTCCGCGATCCACTGCACGACATCCAGTACATCCATTTCCCCAGCGCGAATTGCTGTCAGCAAGCTGTACGTGCTCAATCCGATTTTCATTCTTTCCACCTCATTTGAATGTTTGTAGTCGTACGCCATTTTTTTGGCAAAAAAACTTAGCTAGGCAAGCGGCACCCTGTCGAGGACGACCGTTTGCTTCCGCTTGTTGGATTCATAAGCGGCCTTCACCACTTCAAGCGTTCGCAGTCCGTCCTCTCCCGTGATGGACGGGGCCCGCTTTTCCTGCACACTCTGCACGAAATCGGCAATCAGCCGTTCGTCCATGTCTGCGGCCCACGGCAGTTGCTGGAGCTTGCCTGCTGTGTCGTCATAGTGCAGCACATGCTGGCGGAAACCGTCTACCTCGACCGTTCCTTTCGTGCCGATGATGCGCATGGTCACATCTCCCCACGTCGGGAACGTCTTCGGCCGGGACCAGCTCGGATCAATTCCGACCACTACGCCAGACTCCAAGACCAGGCTGACCATGCCGCAGTCCTCCACCGCTAGCTCGTAAAAACGCGTATCCAGCTCCGCGTAGACGCTCTTCACCTCGTCGCCGAGCATCCAGCGCACAAGGTCCATCAGGTGGACGATATGGTCGGTCGCCGCACCGCCGCCAGACTGTTCTTTTTCCACGAACCAGCCGCCCGGCATCTGCCCGTGGTTCGTGCTGTTGATGGCGAGAATCGTGCCGAGCGCGCCTGATTGCACCAGTTCTTTTACATGTTGCATCACGGGGGCAAACCGGACCGGATACGCGACTTGCAGCATCACCTGTTCCTTTGCGCAGACCCGGATCATTTCCAGTGCATCCTGGACGTCTGTCGCAATCGGCTTTTCGCATAGCACATGCTTTCCCGCTCGGGCGCAGGCGATGACGTGCTCCTTGTGCCGCGCGTTTTCCGAGCAGACGACGACAGCCTCAAGCGGTGCCTGCAAAAACGCGGACAGGTCGCGAAAAAAAGTCGCGCCGTACTTTGCCGCCATCGCTTCTCCGCGGATCGGGTCGTCGTCCCAGAGCGCTGCCAGTTCGGCCTCCGGATGACGCTGCAATTGGACGGCGTAGCTCTGGGCGTGCATATGGGCAAAGCTGAGAATCCCTACCTTCATCGGGCAACACCTCCTTCGGCAAGCTGGACAGTCTGCCCTGTCTTCGCCGACTCCCTCGCCGCCTGCACGATGTCCATGGCGCGCAGCCAATCTTCTGCATTCAGCCGGACGGCTTCCTCGCCCGCGAGATAGCGGATGAGATTGTCTCTTTGCTTCCACGGTGGGTCGATCCCTGCAAGCCGGCTGTCCCATCCGCCTGCTGCTGACGCATCTGCACGTCCGCCCGCGCCGCCCCTGCTCCAGCGAATCGGCGAGCTTTCCCGGCTGTCGCGGAGCAGCATGCCTGCATCCCCTGTCAGCTCAAAAAACGACTGCTCCGCAGACTCTGCCCACGACAGCTCCACCTGGGCGATCGCTCCCGCGCGCATTTTCAGGATGACGAGCGCATATGAAAGCACCTGCCCTGTTGCCGCGTCGGTATGTACGACCTGGTTTGCCTGCACGCGCTCCACTTCGCCGAACGTCCAGCGCAGCCAGTCAAATTCGCGCCAGCCGAGACTTGCAAAAAGGCAGCGGTCCGCGTTTTCAGCCGACGCCACAGCTCCGCGCCGCAGTCGCAAAACGCCGGGCTTGCCGATCGCCCCGTTTCGAACGTGTTCACGCGCCAACTCGTACTCCGGGCAAAAGCGCAGCGTGTCTGGCAGTTGCAGGACGCGTCCTTTTTGCTGGCACAGGCGCGCTGCCTGCAACAGCTCGTGCTCCCCGGACCGGGGGCAGCTTCCTATGAAAATGTGCGCACCCGCCTGAGCTGCCGCCGCGAGGGCAGCGCCATCCGCCTCGCCTGCGAACTCCACCACTTCCACCTTTGTTTCTGCCAACAAATTGTGCAACTCCTGCAAGCTTTCTGCCCGCCCTACCAGCTTCGCGCCGCGCACGCGCGCCCAGATGCCGAGCTGCTCATCCACAGCGTCTTTTGCCCCGACTACTGCTACTCTCCCCATGAAGCAAGCCCTCCTTTTCTCCTGATCCGCCAAGCTAAAGCGACAGCGAAAACTGGAACGTGTTCTGCAACAAAATAGCGGCGGCGCCGACGACCTCGACGTCCTCCCCGAGCGAATTTGGCCGCAGCTCCAGCTCCTCTGTCAAAATGCCGTGGGCGTATTCGCTAACATACTCACGCACCTTTTCGATCAGCAGCTCGTTTTCAAACGCGATCTCGCCCCCCAAAATGATGACCTCCGGATTGAACAGATGAATCAGGTTCACCATCCCGGCGGCCAGGTAAGAAGCCGTCTCTTCCAAAATGCTGATCGCCAGCGCGTCTTTTTCGGTCAAGGCCAGGCGAAAAATTTTCGCGTTGATCCGGCTGATGTCGCCCTCCACAAGCTCCATGATGCTGCTCGCCTTGCCTTTGGCGAGCGCCGAGAGCAGCTTCGAGTAGATGGCGGGCCAGCTCACGTAGTTTTCCAGACAACCGATATTGCCGCAATCGCACCGCATGCCCGCCCGGTCGATCGTTGTATGGCCGAACTCTCCGGCGCCGCCCTTGTAGCCGCGGTAGATCGCCCCGTCCATCAGCAGACTCGCGCCCAGTCCGTCTCCGATCGTCACGTACAGCATGTTTTGATAGTGGCGAAATTGTCCCAGCGTCTTTTCGGCGAGCAGGTACGCATTCGTGTCGTTATCCACCCACGTCTTCAGTTGAAACCGCTGCTCGACCATTTCTTTTACAGGCGCATCCCGCAGGCGCAGCTTCGGATTGTAGCGAATGACGCCTGTCGCGGCATCGACAATCCCCTGCGTCACAATCGAAATGCCTACGCAGTTGTCGAGGCTTCCGACCTGCGCCAAAAATCGTTCGATCGTGTCCAGCAAAAAGCGGAGGACACTCTCGCCTTGCTGTAGCTTCAACGGATGCGTTTCCTTTTTTCTGACGCGCGCCTCCAGATTCATCTGGGCGATGGTCAGTTTGGAGCCGGAAAGCGAAATGCCGATCAAAAAACGGCTGTCCGGCGAAAACTGCACGAGAATCGGCTTTCTTCCCCCGTTCGACTCGCCGACTCCCACCTCGCACACGAGCGCGTCGCGGATCAGCTCGCCGACTGCCGAAGTGACGGTTGTCGGACTCAGCTTGTTCCGCTTGGCGATTTCACTTCGGGAAATGGGGCCGTATTGACGGATCGTGTCCAATATGATGGATCGGTTCAGTTCCTGGATCAGCTTCAAATCGCCCGTCCTGCGTTTGACACCATCCCTTTTATTCATGGATACCTCTCCTGCCGCGCATGCCGTTCACAGATGGCACGCGACCAGATGATCGTCGTCTGCCGCCTTTCGCAAATCTGGCGGTGTCGTCTTGCATATGTCCATCGCATACGGACAGCGCGTATGAAACAGGCAGCCTGCCGGCGGGTTTACCGGGCTCGGGACATCCCCCTGCAAAATGATGCGCTCCCGCTTCGCGCGCGGATCGGGAATCGGGACGGAGGACAGCAGCGCTTTTGTGTACGGATGCTGCGGGTTGGCAAAAATCGTCTCCTTCGCCCCGGACTCCACGAGGCTGCCCAAATACATCACGCCGATTTTGTCGCTGATGTGCTCGACCACGCTCAAGTCGTGCGAAATGAACAAATACGTCAAATGAAACTCCTCCTGCAAATCTTTCAGCAGATTGAGGATTTGCGACTGGATGGACACGTCGAGCGCCGAGACCGGCTCGTCGGCGACGATCAGCTTCGGTTTTAAAATCAGGGCGCGGGCGATCCCGATGCGCTGCCGCTGCCCCCCGCTGAACTCGTGGGCGAACTTTTCCGCGTGGTAGCTGTTCAGGCCGACGACCTCCAGCATCTCGGCGACGGTTCGCTCCCGCTCCTTGGGGGACAGCTTCGTATGGATCACCAGCGGCTCTGCGACTACATCGCGAATTTTCATCCGCGGATTGAGCGAAGCGTACGGGTCCTGGAACACCATCTGCACCTGCTTGCGCACCTCGCGCAGCTTCGTCTCGTTCATTCTCGAAATTTCTTCGCCCGCGATCCAGATTTTGCCCTCATCCGGGGTCAAAAGCCGCGTGACCAGCCGTCCGGTCGTCGATTTGCCGCAGCCGCTCTCCCCGACGAGGCTGAACGTCTCGCCTTCGTGGATGACAAAGGAGACGCGGTTGACGGCCTTCACGCTTTTTTTGCTGGAAAAAAGGCCGCTGTCGATCGGAAACGTCTTTTTGATCCCGTCTACCTGCACCAGTGGTTTACGCATTGGCCCCCCTCCCTTCCGCGTCGTACAGCCAGCAGCGGCAAAAACGGTTCTCGCCCACGCTCGCAATCGCCGGCTCCTGCTCCCAGCAGAGCGGCATCGCGTCCTTGCAGCGCGGAGCGAATTTGCAGCCTTTTGGCATGTTGTTCGGCGTCGGCACATTGCCGGGGACAGAATCCAGCCTGTCGCGCTTCTGGCCGATTTTCGGGACGGAGCCAATCAGCCCTTTTGTGTACGGGTGCTGCGGATCGTCAAACAGGTCGTAGACGGACGCCTCTTCCACGACCCGCCCGGCGTACATGACGACGACGCGGTTGCACATCTCCGCGACGACGCCCAGATCGTGCGTAATGAGCAGCATGGACATCTGCTCGTCCGCCTGCAACTGTTTCATGACGTCGAGAATTTGCGCCTGGATCGTCACGTCGAGCGCCGTCGTCGGCTCGTCGGCAATCAGCAGGCTGGGATGGCAGGACATCGCCATGGCGATCATGATTCTTTGCCGCATCCCGCCTGAAAGCTGGTGTGGGTACTCGCCCAAAATTTCTTTCGGCCGGGGAATCCCTACCTTTGTCAGCATGTTGACCGCGTGCTCGCGCGCTTGCTTGTCCGAATAGCCAAGGTGCAGGCGAATCGCCTCCATCAACTGCTCGCCAATTTTCATCACCGGATTGAGCGAGGTCATCGGCTCCTGAAAAATCATCGAAATTTCTTTGCCGCGAATCCGGCGCATGTCGTTCTCCGAGATGGACAGCAGATTCGTTCCGTTGTAGCGAATTTCTCCCTGCGTGATCTCGCCCGTCGTATCCTTGAACAGCCGCATGATCGAAAGCGAGGTGACGCTCTTGCCGCAGCCCGATTCCCCGACCAGGCCCAGCACTTCGCCCTTTTTTATATGAAAGCTGACGTTGTCGAGGACGACCGTCTTGCGTTCATCTCTCGTAAACTGTGTTTGCAGATGCTTAACCTCGATGATGTTTTCACTCATCTGCCCCAACTCCCTCGTTTAGTTCTTCGTTTTCGGGTCCAGAATGTCGCGCAGGCCATCCCCTACCAGATTGAACGCCAGCACCGACAGGAAAATCGCCAGGCCGGGAATCATCACGACGTGCGGGGAAGTGGCGAGATAATCGCGCCCCATGCTGAGCATGGCTCCCCAGTCGGGACTCTCCGGCTTTGCGCCCAGACCGAGAAAGCTGAGACTCGAAGCCGCCAAGATAGAAGTGCCGATCCTGAGCGAAAAGAAGACGATCATGCTGGAGACGGTTTCCGGAAAAATGTGGCGAAAGATGATCCGGCTGCTTTTTGCCCCCATCGAGCGCGCCGCTTCCACGAAGACCGCTTCCTTGGCCGCCAGCGTATTGCCGCGAATCAGGCGGGCAAACGACGGAATGCTGAACACCGCCACGGCCACCACCACGTTCGTCAAGCCGGGGCCGAGAATCGCCACAATGGCGATCGCGAGCAGCAGGTCGGGAAAAGCGAACATCACGTCGCTGCCGCGCATGATAAGCCGATCAATCCAGCCGCCGTAGTAGCCGCTGCACAGCCCCAAAATCGTTCCGAGCACAGCCCCCACAAATACCGAGGTAAAGCTGACGCCGAGCGAGAGACGCGCCCCGACGATTATCCGGCTCAAAATATCCCGTCCATACTCATCCGTTCCCGCCCAGTGCGCCATCGACGGCGTCTGCAGCGTGGCGTCGTAGTTTGGCTCGTACGGATCATAAGGGGCAATCGCCGGGCCGAAAATCGCCACGAGCAGCAAAAACAGGATGAAAAATCCGGCCCAGAACGCCGTCTTTTGCTTCCTCCACTTTTTCCAGAAATCCCGCGCCCTGGAGCTTTTCTGTTCCACGGCAACGGCCGTTGTCTGGCCGATTTCCTTTACTACCTCCATTTACCTCGCCCCCCTTCGCCTAGCTTTCATAACGGATTTTCGGATTGAGCGCCTTGTACAAAATGTCCACCAGCAAGTTCACGAGAATGAACTCCAGTGAAAACAGCAGGATGACCGCTTGCACGACCGGATAGTCGCGGAAGGCAATCGAGTCGACCAAAAGCCGCCCCATGCCCGGAATGCTGAACACCGTCTCCACGACCACCGAGCCGCCCAACAGGAATCCGAATTGCAACCCGGCGATCGTCACGACGGGAATCATCGAGTTTTTCAGCGCGTGCTTGCGAACGACGACGGACTCCTTCAAGCCTTTGGCCCGGCCTGTGCGGATAAAGTCCTCCTTCAGCGTCTCCAGAAGCGAGGAGCGGGTAAAGCGGGCCAGCATCGACATGATCCCCGCGCCCAGCGTCAGCGAAGGCAGCACGTAGCTTTTCCAGCCGTCGACTCCGCCCGTCGGGAACCAGCCCAGCGTGACGGAAAAAATTTGTATGAGAATGAGCCCCAGCCAAAAGCCCGGCAAGGAAATGCCGGAAATCGCCGTCAGCATCCCCACGTAGTCCGGCCATTTGTTGCGGAAGACAGCGGAGACCGTGCCGATGAGCAGCCCCAGGACGAGCGCCCAGCCCAGGCTCATAAATGTCAAATTCATCGTAATCGTAAAGCGGTTGGCAAACATGTCGCTGATCGGAAGCCCTGTTTTCAAGGAATGGCCGAGATTGCCCGTGAGCAGGTTTTGCATATAGGTGACGTACTGCGACAGCAGCGGTTTGTCCAGTCCAAGCTCCTGGCGCACGCGGGTAATCTCTTCGAGCGTGGCGTCTTTTCCCGCCGCCAAGCGGACAGGGTCCCCCGGGACGAGGTGGATAAAGAAGAAAATGAGCAGGGACACGACGAAAATGATCGGGATGATCTCGATGAGCCTTTTGACGATATAACGGAACATTTAGCGGTTCCCCCTAACGGATGGGAAAGCACAGCGGATGGCAACGCCATGCTTTCCTTCTCCCAAAGACTTTTCTTGATTGTTGCGACCAAAACGTAATAGGAAAGCAGCGTTGGGCTGCGAGCAGCGACCCAACGCTGCCAGAAAAACCGTTATTGGAATGCCGCTTCCCTCACATAGATGCCGCCGCTCGGCGTGATGTAGACGCCGTTTACGTTGGCGCGCTTGCCGTACAAAATCTCGTCGACCGCCAGGAAAATCCACGGCGCATCCTTGAAGACGTGTTCCTGAACCGTTCCGTACAGCGCTTTTTGCTTGGCTTCATCGGAAGACTGCGTCGCTTCCTTGATGCTTTGGTCCACGATGTCGTTTTTGTAAAAAGCGGTGTTGGCGCCCGCTGGCGGGAAGTTCTCGCTGCTGAACAACGAGCGCATCGCATTGTCCGGGTCCGCCGAAGACCAGCTAACGTACCACATGTTCATCTTCGCTTCCTCTGGCGATTTGATGCCGTAGATTTCGTCCGACAGCGTCGCTTCCTCCATCGACTTCACTTCTACAGTCACGCCGATTTTTTGCAGTTGTTGCTGGATGAACTGCATGCCTTTCATCGTGTCGGAGTTCGTGTTGCCCCAGATTTCTGTTGTAAAGCCGTTTTCGTAGCCCGCTTCCTTGAGCAGTTGCTTCGCCTTTTCAATGTTGTACTCATAGACGCCCTGCTTGGCGTAGTGCGCGATCGTCGGGGACATGACCGATTCCAGTTGCGTGCCGTAGCCTGCCTTCACCACTTTGATAAACGCATCCTTGTCGACCGCGTAGTTGATCGCCTGGCGCACGCGCAGATCGTCAAACGGCTTTTTCAGCATGTTGATCGAGACGTAGCGGGTGATCGTGGACGGCGTGCGCTCCACCTTGACGCCTTCTGCTCCGCCAAGCGTCTCGGCCTGCTGCTCTGGCAGCGGATAGATGACATCGGCCTCGCCAGTTTTGAGCATCGCTACGCGCGAGCCGTTTTCCGGCACGGGCTTGTAAACGATTTTCCCGACCTTGGCCGCGCCTTTGTTCCAGTGATCGGGGTTCAGTTCGACGGTCAGATGGTCGCCTTGTACCCATTCCACGAATTTGTAAGGGCCAGTGCCGACAGGGTTTTTGGAAATTTCCTTGCCGTACTTTTCCAATGCCGCCGGGCTGATGATGCCTGTCGTGAACTTGTTAATCATCGCGGAAAACGGCTGGGTCAGCGTCACTTTGACGGTGTACTCGTCGACAACCTCTGTGCTCTTGATGTATTTGTAGTTGCGGTACGCCCGCAGATTGTTGTCCTGGTTGCTCATCCGGTCGAAGTTGATTTTGACCGCTTCGGCATTGAACGGCGTGCCGTCGTGGAACTTGACGTTTTGCCGCAGCTTGAACGTGTACTCGGTCGCGTCCTCATTGACCGAATATTCAGTCGCCAGCCCCGGCATGAGCTTCAAGTCTTTGTCGTAAATCAGCAGCCCTTCGTACATCGAGGTTTGCACGCCAGAGGACAGGGCATCCCCGGTATTTTGCGGGTCCATCGTGATGAAGTTTTCGTTTACGGCGATCACCATCTGGTCTTTCTGCGGTGCGCCCGTTTCCGTGTTCGCGCCCGTGTTGGTCGACGCTGCCGGAGTCCCGCCTCCGCTGGAACATCCAAAAAGTAATGCCACTGAAAAAAGTAAGACAGATGCTGCTCGCAAGTACGATGCTTTTTTCATTCCCCTTTTCCCCCTTACAAGGTTCTGTTTATGGATGCAATCTTGTTTATGGATGCAATCTGGATGTCCGCTGCTGGGCACGGCCGCCATTTTTCTCAGGAAGAGAAGACGACCTCGCGTCCGGTCTGCGCCGATTCGTAAATGCCGCAGAGAATTTTCATCATCTCTACGCCGTGTTCCACTGGGCTGAGTGTCTCTTTTTCGCCCAAAATGTATGAGATGAAGTGGTCGATTTCATTTTGAAAGCCTTGCTTGAAGTCAAACGACAGCTTGTCGATCTGCGGCGTGACGTTGAGGATCGTGTCGTGCTTTTCCGTGATGATGGAAAGCTCCGGCTCCACCTCTGCGCCGCCTTTGTCCCCGTACAGCTTCACGGCCAGCTCCTCTTTTTTGGCGTGCAGCGTGTAGCTGACATCCACGAACAGGGAAGCGCCGTTTTCGAAGCGGATCAGCGCGTTTGCCATATCCTCGACCGTATTTTTGCTCGGATCGTAGTCAGCCGCTTTGTAAAAAGACAAGTTTTTGACGTGGGCGCGGTTGCCGAGCTTGTTGTATGTATTGCCGCTTACGGTCGCAACCTTCGGGCAGCCCATCAAATACCAGCACAGGTCGATCACATGTACGCCGAGGTCGATCAGCGGCCCGCCGCCGGAGCGCTCCTTGTCCGCAAACCAGCCGCCCGGATTGCCCAACCGGCGCAGGCAGGATGCTTTGGCGTAATAAATCTCTCCCAGCTCGCCCGCGTCGATAAACTGCTTGAGCAACTGCGCATTGGTGTCGTACCTTCTGACGAAGCCGACCTGGAGCCGCTTGCCGCTCTGCTTTACCGCTTCCTCAATCAGCAGGGCGCTCTCTACCGAGGTGCTGAGCGGCTTTTCCAGCAGCACGTGCTTGCCTGCGCGCAGAGCGGATACGGCAATGTCGGCGTGCGTGTTGTTCCATGTGCAGATGCTCACCGCGTCAATCTGCGGGTCAGCCAACGCTTCCTCCAGATTGCTGTAGTGCGCCGCCGCCTCGTACTTTTCTGCTTTTTCCTTCGCCCGTGCTTCGTTGAAGTCGACGACGGCCTGCAACTGTGCGCGGTCATTTTGCTGATACGATTGCAGGTGCATGTCCGAAATCGAGCCTGCCCCGATCACCGCAACCTTTACCTTTTCCATGCGGATGTTTCCCCCCCTGTGTCGTTTAACTGGTTAATTTATTTTTTCAGTGGAGTTATTAATTGAATGATACAAAATAATCTTAATCTTTGCAATATAGTTTCCGCGAGAAAATGGGAAGATTTGCTTCCTGCCCGTCCCACGAAAAAAACGACCCTGCCGCCCCGACCGCGCCCGCCTCTACGCCGACCTGTTGCAGCGCGAATTTCACCTGGTTCGCCATGGACGGGATGCACCGTTCCCTGACGCTTTTTTCTGCTTCCGCAAGCAGGATGGACGAAGCGTTCATGACGCCTCCGCCGAAGACGATTACTTCCGGGTTGAACAGATGAATCAGGCTGGTCGTGCCCACGCCCAAATAAAAGCCCGCCCGCTCTACGATCTCGATGCAGGCGCGATCTCCGGCAAGCGCCGCTTCTCCGATCGCTTTTGCCGTCAACGCCTCGCCCGTCGTCAAGGCACCGCCTGCACCTGCCAAAACAAGCTCGCCCGCCTCGACCTGCTTGCGCGCCAGCTTTTCAATCGCCGTCCCGGAAGCGTACAGCTCCAGGCAGCCACGGTTGCCGCAGCCGCACAACGGGCCGTTCCAGTCGATGGAAATGTGGCCGAACTCGCCAGCCCCGCCTTCCGCCCCCTGCACCAGTTGGCCGCCGCTGATGATCCCCGCCCCGACTCCCGTGCTGACCGTCACGTAGATCATGTTCTGCGTCCCCTTGCCCGCGCCCCACATCCACTCCGCCACCGCAGCGGCATTCGCGTCATTCATCAGCCGGACAGGCAGCCCGAACCTGTCTGCAATCAGCCTGCCAATCGGAACATTCCGCCAGCCGAGATTGCCCGCAAAAATCACTTCGGCAGCCGCGCTGTCGATGACTCCGGCCGAGGCGATGCCGACTCCGCGCACGCTTCGCCGCTCCACCTGCGCCGTAGCCAAAACGCCTTCGATCGCCGCCAACACTCTGTCGATCACCGCCTCCGCTCCTTCCTGCGAAGCCGTAGGCAGCAGCGTCTGTCCGAGCATTTTTCCACTGCTGTGCACCAGTCCTGCCAATATTTTCGTCCCACCCAAGTCCAATCCAATCGCATACTCGTCCCGTGCCATGCGCGTCCACTCCTTCCGTTGCTCTGATTCCTGCAAAATGATTGCTACCGCTTACATTATTTTCTCCAATGGCTTTACAAAGTTGCTTAGCTTTAGTTTTAGCACAGGTCGGAAAGAAAATAAAGCATTCGTACTTTTCTGACTAAAAAAGAAAAGCCCGGCCCCCCGCACACATCCCGCTACGTCAACAGGCCACTCCACCAACATGCCGCATTAGAAAGCTTGGCTGCGCCAAGCCATTTGCCCAGCCTTAGTTGCACGAAAAAACCCTTCCTGCCTGCTACAGAAAGGGCCTCTCCTGCTATGCTCCCGTTTTCGCTACTTGACTACTTGGCTACTTGAACCAGCCTTTTTCCTTGAAATGCATGATCGCCTCGATCCGGTTGCTCACGCCGAGCTTGTCGAGAATGACGGAAATGTAGTTGCGCACGGTCCCCGTCGTAATGAAAAGCTGGCTGGCGATCTCCTTCGTGTTTTTGCCGTCCGCGATCAGCAGCAGCACTTCCTTTTCCCGCTCGGTCAACGGATTCTCCTGTCCGTACGCCTCATCCACCAGCTCCGGGGCGTAAATCCGCTTGCCCGCCATGATGCTGCGAATCGAGCTGGCCAGCTCCTCGCTCGGACTGTCCTTGAGCAGATAGCCGTTGGCCCCGGCCTTCAGCGCGCGCTCGAAGTAGCCGGGACGGGCAAAGGTCGTCAGGATCATCACCTTGCAACCGCTGCCTTTCAGCTCCTCTGCGGCATCCAGACCGCTTTTTACAGGCATCTCGATATCCATGATACAGATGTCAGGCTTGTGCAAATGCACCAGCTTGACGGCATCCTCGCCATTGCTCGCTCTCCCGACGACCTGCATATCTTCTTCCAGATCGAGCAGCGAAGCCAGGGCGCCAAGCAGCATGCGCTGATCCTCTGCAATGACGATGCGAATCATGATCCCGCCTCCTTTTCCGGTTGTTGGAAGGCGTTTGGCACCCGAAAGACGACCTGGGTGCCAGACTCCGACGACTGAATGTCCATGCTGCCGTTGACAAATTCCAGCCGCTCCCGCATCCCGCGCAGCCCGTTCCCCCGGCAAACAGATTCCTCTGCCATCCCGCTGCCGTTGTCGATGACGCGCACGATCAGATCCGTCCGGGCTGGCTCGATGACGATGGAGCATGCCGTGGCGTTGCTGTGCTTGACGACGTTTGTGACGGCTTCCTTGAGGCACATGCTGAGCACGTTTTCCGCCATCAGGGAGGTGTGCTTCAAATCCGGATCGCCTTCCACGGATAACTCGATTTCCGCCGCCTTGAAAATTTGCTTGATGCGGAACATTTCCTCCGCAAGCCGCGTCCCCCGCATCTGCGTGACCATTTCCCGCACTTCCTTCAACGCAATTCGCGCCGTCTGCCTGATTTCCTCCAGCTCCGTTTGCGCGCGCACAGGGTTTTTATAGATCAACTTGCTCGCCAGGTCGCTTTTCAGGCCGATCAAGGACAGCTTTTGCCCCAGCGTATCGTGCAGGTCGCGGGCGATGCGCTGCCGCTCCTCCAGTTTGACCAGCTCGGATATCCGCTTGTTCGCGTGGTTCAGCTCTCCCTGCAGCTTTTCCCGCTTGTTCCAGTTGTACGTCGTCACCGGCAACAGAATGACGGCGATCAGGCTGACGAGCACAAACGGCAACTGGTTGAAAAGCTGCGCGTTTTTCGAGAGAAAGCCCATGTTGATCGTCACGACGGTGCTAATCAAATGAATCGTGTACAGCGTGATAAAGCCGATCTTGTTCTGGATATTGCCGATGAAAAACGCCAGAAACAGCGAGAAGTACACATAGCCGAACATGACGGTCATCGCAATCGAAATCACGATCTGCAAGCTGGTCCAGAAGTAAATCAGCCAGCCCTTGGAGAGAAACGCCAGGACGTAGCAGACGAAAAACAGGATAATCATCGCGATTCCGCTCACGACCTCGTACGTGGACGACGAGCGAAAGATGAAGTAGAACGGCAGGATGTAGAAAACAACCCACACATAAGGACTAAGGCCCGTGTTTTTATGGAGAATGTGATACCACTTTTGCATGGATGCCCACCTTTTTTTCTTCGCCGCTACTTATCAGTGTATCGGAATGCAGGGGATTCGGGCAGGCTTATTTTCTTTCTAAACTGGCTTTTTTGCTGTGCAGCGCGTCGATAATCGCCTCAGCCGATGCCGACATTAGCTTGACTTGCTGCTGTTTGCGTTCCTTGATTTCCTTGAAGCTCACAAAACGCTTGCTCTCTTCATCCCACAGGCGGAAGCGCAACGATTTCACGCTTGTAGACAGCGTAATCGTCGTCGCCATTTGCAGCGGCGGCGTCTCGTTGTGCGCTTTTTCCAAATTGTAGTTTGGCACCTTCGGGCTCAGATGATGCACGTGGTGGAAGCCGATATTTCCCGTGATCCACTGCAACACTTTCGGGAGCTTGTAGTAGGAGCTGCCCTCTACTGCGGCCTTCACGTAGCTCCACTCTTCCTCGTTTTCAAAATACGAATCCTCGAACTGATGCTGCACGTAAAACAGCCAAATCCCGAGCAACCCGGAGACAAAAAAGACGGGAAGCTGCACGAGCAAAAATGCTTGCCAACCGATCGCCCAGATCAGAAGCGCATACAGGCCAACCAGCAACACATTGGTCAAATACGTGTTCAATCGCTCTTTGCGGCGGGCTCCTTTACGATTGAAGCGGTATTGCAGCGCAAATACAAAAATCGGACCGATCCCGAACATGACAAATGGATTGCGGTAGATGCGATAGGCGATTTTACGCCAAAGCGGAGCGGCGAGATATTCCTCCACCGTCAAAATCCAGATGTCGCCGACACCGCGCTTGTCGAGGTTGCTGCTCGTCGCGTGGTGAATGGAGTGGCTTTGCTTCCACTGTTCGTACGGGACGCACGTCAGCACGCCCGTGATCGTGCCGAGAATGTCATTGGCCCGACGGCTTTTGAAAAAAGACTGATGGCAGCAGTCGTGAAAAATGATGAACGTGCGGATGACAAAGCCGGCTGTCAAAATCGCCAGCGGCAACGTCAGCCAGTACGATACGGACAGGCTGAGATAGGCGCCATACCAGAGCAAAAGCAGGGGAAGAATCGTGTTGACCATCTGGCGAATGCTCGACTTGGTGTCTGTTTTTTCAAAGGGGGCCACATTCTTTTTGAGCTGGGCGATGTTCGATTGATGCATCAATTGGTACCTCCTCGATTGAACTGCGCGGATGACTCAGGTAGCATCAGACGTATTTTTCTATCTATATTGTAAGAAATACGCGCTGGCCCCTGTAGTCATAAACGTCAAGTCGAGGGTATGACAAATGTCATGGTTGAAAAAAGAACTGGAAAATTTAGGGTGTGTGAATGATCACGAAAAATACTCCAACAAATAAACCGTCTGCTCCTGCGGCTTCCACAGAGCAAACACCGTCCCGCCGCCGATCGCGGACATGAAGCGGAAGCGCTCCGTCGCTGCGCAAACCATGCTCTTGTCGATTCCGTAATCGAATTTGACGTTCCATTGCAGGTTCATGAAAAACTCTTCGCTCATCTCCTGCGCCGTCTCCCGAGCGATCAGCACTGGCGAATCGTCATGGCCCCAGCCTTCCGTCAGCTCGGTAATATGGCGAAATTCGCCAGTCCGCTCGTAATGATATTTCGTAAATTCGTAACTGTAAAACGCCTCGGCATAGTAGTCCACGTCAAAATCGGCCACTTCGGCCAATTCGTCGATCATCCGCTCCTTGTACGCCGCAACCGTTACTTTTTCCTTCCAGTACGTTTCCTTGTTTTGCGCAAAATCGGCCTGCAGCAAGGCGTAGACTTCCTCCACGTTGCCTTCGCCAAACGCCGCCAGGTCGCCGAGAAACTCGTACTTGCCTGCTACGTAGCGAAAGCCGAAAAAATTGTTTTCCGCATTGCGGTACTCTCTCTCACAGTAAAGGCCATCCGTGCCGAGCAAATGAAACGTGTACTCTCTGCCGTCCTGCCTACAGGCAAAGCTGAGCAGCGGCCTGAAGTAACAAGCGAGCCTCTCGTCTGTAAAAACATCGCTTGCCTTCGGATACAGGATTACTCCGTTTTCGTGCCATTTTTTCGCCATGTTTCTCTCCTCCTCTATCTCTACAGCCACGGACCGAAAAAGTTTTGTACCGCCTGCCTGGAATAGCCGTCCTCGCCGCCCCACTTGTGTCGCTCGAAATTCAGCACATTCAAATCCTCGTCCACATACGATTCCCGGGAGGCGATATGGAAGCTGTCGCACACGTAGCAATCCCCGTGCATCGCGTAGGCGACGCCGTTTTCCGCTGCGGTATATCTGCCTGCGTTGCTTGCAAACGGATGCAGCGTAAACTGCCGCGTCAACCCCAACTGGAGAGCGCGCTGCGCAAGTGCAGCTTGCGGGTGGACAAGCTGTGCAAAAAGGCGGCCGCTACCTTTTCCTTCGGCACCTTTTCATGCCATTCCACGACCTGGCGCACACACTCGTCATGATGAATCGTTAGCGGATCGAACATCAGCCCTTTGCTTTTCGCATAGGCAAAATCTTCACCCGAATAGTCGTAGGGGTGACTTTTCCAGCCTTGGCTGCTCCAAAATGTTTTCATTAAAATTTGCCTGGCTTTTTTATCCACAAAGGATTCCCCTTCCTTGTCCATGCCGAGCATCCTACACAGGTATATTTTTCCTTCCATATTTTAGCGCATAATCGCATCGAGGCTATAGCCTAAAAGACACTTTTTCCAAATTTCACAGTGGTCGCCCTCCCGTTCTGTTCCCTTTCCAGGGCTTACGAGAAATATTTTCCTGCTGGATGATAAAAAAATTTAGCGGGGAAGGCTCCGCGAAGCGGCTGACGAGCACCGTCTACGAATGGAACAAAGATTTGCGAAAATACGAGCGCACAGCAACGGCTGTCTCTCCCCAGTAGAAAACGCGGCTGCACCTTGCCATTGGCGGAAGAGGAGCCTTTGCCTTGGTTGCACTTGCACGGCTGCAAACAAAAAAAGACCTCATCCCTTGCCCGGATGAGGTCTTGTGCGTTGCGTTGTTTATTGGATTGGCTCGCTATTTACTGGACATCAAGGCGCTTCATGATGTCGTCGAGCAGCAGGTTGGCCGCTTTGATGCCGCCTGCTGTGTTCCAGATCGTCTCGCTAACCTGGAATACTTTGTTGTTTTTCGATACGTTCAACGATTTGAAAACTGGGCTGTCCATCCACTTTTTCGCCATGTTGGTAATATCGGTGGCGCCTTTTTCTTCCGATACCCAGTAGAACAGGACGTCTCCATCCATGACGGACATGCCTTCTTCGGACACGAACTCCGCGAAGTTGTTCACGTCTTGCGAAGCTGGACGCGCGATGCCCAGTTGTTCGAGCAAGACACCGCTGAAGGTATCCTTTTGGTAAATCTGCACGCCTTTTTTCGAGAATTTCGCTACGGATACTTTGGTAGCCGTCTTCGAGCCAAGCTTTTCTTTGGCTGCGGCTACGCGCTCGTCAAACTCCTTGAGCACCTTCTCGCCTTCCGCTTTTTTGTTCACCGCTTCGGCATAGAGAGCGAAGTTGGTTTTCCATCTGCCCGACAGCTCTTCCGCGAACACGGTTGGCGCGACCTTGGACAGTTGGTCGTACACTTTTTCATGACGGACTTTGTTTCCGATAATCAGGTCTGGGGAAAGCGATACAATCTTTTCGAGGTTCGGCTCGGTTTCAAAGCCGAGAGACTCTACCCCTGCCATCTCGTCCTTGATATGGTCGTACCAAGGTTCGCCTTCCCACGATTGCACGGCAGCGATTGGCTTCACGCCGAGAGCGAGCAGCGCTTCCGTTCCTTCGTTGGTCAGGATGATGACGCGTTGCGGCGTTCCTTTGATCTGGGTCGTACCCATGGCGTGCTTGATCTCGCGCACTTCGCCTGCTTCCGCTGGAGCTGGCTGGGCGGCCGTTGTGCTTTGCTCCGTCGTCGCTTGTTGCTGGGCTGGCTGCTGTGTCTGCTGTGCCTGATTGGCACCTCCTCCGCAGCCTGCCAGAACAAACAGCATGCAAAGGGAGAAAAAGCTGGTCATGATGTGGCGCATGGTTCGTGCGCTGGTCTTTCTTTTCATATCGAGATATGCCCCCACTTCTATCAGTCGCTTGATTGATAACCATTATCAATTGATAGTATATAGAGACTGCTCCCGCTTTTCCATGCACGCCATTGCCTGTTTTATATGGACGGGATTGCCCGCAAAAAGTACGCCGTGCACTGCTCGATCATGTACTCCCTGCCCAGCGGCCCCCACGGGTCCCAATTTTTGCTCTCCGGATAGTACACCTTGTTTTCCCGAACAGCCCGCAAGCTTTGCCACAGCGGGTTCGACCACAGGCGCTCCACGTCCTCTTTTTCGCTCCAGAACAGGATGATGCGCTCAGGGTCGATCCTGACCAGCTCCATCAACGCGTCAGGCTTGTAGGAGGCGTGTGTCACATGCGGATCGGGCTGGAAGCCGAGCTTGTCATAAAACAGGTCGGTCAAGGCGTGCCCTTCCGTCCCGTACAGCCGCACCTCATTCTCCAGCACCCGGACGATCGTCCATTCGCCTTGGCGCGTGACGGGGAGAAGCGCCTCTCTTGCCGCTTTCTCCACTTTTTGCACGTGGTCGATAATCCGCTGGGCCTGGTTCTCCTTATTGAAAACCGTCCCGATCTGCCGTTGATACTCGTGCCAACTCAAGTAACCGTTGAACATGAACGTCTCCCCGAGCTTTTTCCACTCTCCCTGCCCCTGCTCCTGTCCCGTGTCGATCTGCACAATCACGTCAGGCGACAAAGGCAAAACCTCCTGCGGCGTGATGCTGCGCTCCGCATTCAACGCCTTCGTCCCGCGCAGGCGCTGCTGCAAATAAACCGGAAACCCGGTTCGCGTCGGGAAATAGTTGGGAAACGACGGGGCGGCAATCGGCTGAATCCCGATCGCGAGGAAGTGATCTTGCAAAAACAGCTTGCTCGCGATCGCCACGCGCTGGCCCGCCTGCTTCATGTAAATTTGCGGCGACAAGCCTTCCCGCTTTTTGAACAGACGGCTGAAATAAAGCTCATCCGAAAAGCCGACACTGCGGGCCACGTCTTTGACGCGATTGGCGGAAGAAGACGAGGACAGCATCGCCTTCGCCTCCTCCATCCTAAGCTGCGTCAAATACTCCCCCGGCGTCATCCCGACTGCCCGCTTGAACGCCCGGCAGTAGGAGCTTGGCGTCAACCCGGCCAGCTTGGGCAAGGCCCCGAGGTCCAATGCCTCGCGAAAATGCTTTTTCATGTAGTCAATCGTCGCGGCAACGGAGCTGTCCCCGCCTTTTGCCCGAGCGCTTCGCTCCTCGCAAGCCGTGGCGAGCAAGTCGTAAAACAACGACTGGGCGCGCAGATGCAGGCATTCGTCCGCTTCTTGCCCCAAGCGGTACAACTCCTCCAGCTTCGTCACAAAAGCGGATGCGGACGCGACAGGAAACACTTCTGCTCCCGCCGCTTCCCCCGCCAGCCGCTTCTGTGCGCCGGGTGCTGCCGCTTGCTTGCCGCCTGCTGGCGATGCCGCGTCGATCCGCGTATAGTGCAGCCGATACATCTGCAGCGGTCCCGAGGGAACGGACAGCTCGTCAATGCGCATCGCAGGAGTCAGCATGATGAGCGTGCCCGCCTCGATTCCATGCTTTTTGCCATTGACGGTAATCTCTCCGCTGCCTTCTGCCACATAGCAGAGGACGTATTCTTCCAGTCGCAGTTGCCGCAGACGAAAGCCTCTTTTCAACCGCTGCTTGCGAAAAGCAGTCCATACATAAGCATGACAACCCCGGCTGTTCCTCATCAGACTCACATCCTTGCTTTCGTCATTATCTGTACAAGAAAAAAGTAGCCAAGCGTCGGTGCAGCCGTCGCCTGTACTACTTCTTTTTTGTTCGATCATGCTGGATCGCATCTCTGTCTACGATTGTCGTACTTTTGCCGCACGGAACATCAGCAGGAACAAATACGGCGCACCCAACAGCGCAACCACGATGCCTGACGGGATGTCTTTTGGAATCATCACGACTCTCCCGAGCAAGTCGGAGGCGGCCAGCAAGACCGCGCCCAACAGCGCGGAGACGACGACTGCCCTGCGGTGGTGAGCCCCGACCAGCAAGCGTGCCGCATGCGGCGCGAGCAAGCCGATAAACCCTACAGCCCCGACGCTGGCAACAGCCGCCGAAGCGAGCAGCACCGCAATGACCGCTACAGCGAGTCGCGTCCGGCGAACTTGCAAGCCCAAGCCAATCGAGCTTTCATCGTTAAAGGCGAGCAGGTCCACGCGGCGTCCCAGCCACCAGGCGAGCGGAGTCAGCACGAGGATCGCGGGCAGCAGTCGGCTTATTTCCGTCCAGCCGCGTCCGTATGTGCTGCCTGCCATCCAGGCGAGCGCCGGTGCAGCCAAAAGCTGTGCTTTTACGATCAAAATATTGATAAAAGCGGCGCCTGCTGCGGCAACCGCGATCCCGACCAGAGTGAGAATGATCGGGTTCAAGCCCCTCCGCCACGAAACGGCGTACACAATCGTGGCAGAGACAATCCCTCCGAGCATGGCTCCCAGCGGCATCCACGCGGAAAACTGCGGGAACACGAGCAGCAGCAGGATGGCTCCCACGCTCGCACCGCTGGTCACCCCGACGATTTGCGGATCAGCGAGCGGGTTGCGCACGGCGCTTTGCATGAGGCTGCCGCTGATCGCCAAGGCCACTCCCGCCAGCATCGCGGTCAAAAGCCGCGGCATCCGCAGCTCGAACAGAAGCTGGCTGTACATCTCGTTTCCTTGTCCCATGAAAACGGCGATGATTTCCGCCCAAGGCAAATACAGATTCCCGATTGCCAGGCCGGACATCCAGACGAGGACGAGCAGCACGCACAAGATGACGACGACGATCGGATACGGAACTTTGCGCTGCCAGCCGCCTACGCTCATCGAGGTCTGCGCCCCGGAGCCTGTGCCTCCGCTCAGCTTGCGGGATACCCGCATCGCCAGCCAGATCAGCCACGGCCCGCCAATCGCCGCCGTAATCGCACCTGCAGGCAGCTCGCCGTACGCATTGATAAACGTGCGTGAGATCGTGTCAGAGACAACGAGCAGCGCCGCCCCCCAGATCGCACTGATCGGCAAAAGCCAGATGTGTCTTGTCAGCCCGCTGAGCCGCACCAGATGCGGTGCCACCAGCCCGATAAAGCCGATCGGCCCGACTACGCTGACGCTGACACACGTAATCAAAATCGCGATGAGCATGGCGATCAGGCGCGTTTTGCCGACCTTTTGCCCAAGCGACTGCGCTGTTTCTTCGTTAAAGCTGAGCACGTCAAGCTGTCTGGCCATCAGGCAGCTCGCTGCCACCCCGAGCAAAATCAGCGGCCAACTGAACTGCACCCCTGTCCAGTCGTTTTGCTTCAACGAGCCTGAACCCCAGATGAAGATGCCCTGTGTCGTTTCTTCATTAAACAAAATAATGGCACTGGTCAGCGATGAAAACACCAGGGTAACGATCATCCCGGACAAAGCTACGCGCACGGGCGTTCCTTTTCGCCCACCCGCCATGTAGTAAACGGCAGCAGCAGCCAGTATCCCTCCCGCCATGGCAAATGGCAGCGGGTACTGGTGCAGGATCGCCGGCCAAAAAACCATTCCGAAAACGACAAACAAATAGGCTCCGGCATTTACGCCCAGCGTCGTTTCCGAAGCAAGCGGATTTCGCGTCACGGTCTGCATCATCGCTCCCGCAACCGCCAAAGCCGCGCCGGATAAGAGCCCCATCACCGTTCTCGGCAGACGGACGCCGTGAATCATCTGATGGTCGGCAATATCTTGTGGGGAGAGGATCGCTTCGATCACGGTACGTACCGAGATGTCAGCCAGTCCTTGTGTCAGGCTGACAAATGTGAGCAACACCAGAAGCACGAGGCCGCCAAGCAGCATCCATAACGGCCTCAAGCCTTCTCTTGAAGAAGAAGGGGCTTGATGGATGCCGCTTGGGGCATCGCTTTCACGCTTGGCCAGACTCATTTCGCCAGCAGATCAGCAGCTTTTTTCGCCATGATTTGTGCGGACAATGGACCGCCGTATGGCCACATGTCGCCGCCCAATGCGTAAATGCGATTTTCTTTGACAAATTTGAGGCCGTTCCAAACCGGGTTGTTTTTCAACTGGTTCTCGATGACGTTGTCATCGTCCTGAATGATGTGCAGGAAGTTGGCATCCTGGAGCGCAGGAAGTGCTTCCACGTCTGTCGTCGTCATTCCGTTCATCTCAAATTTCTTAGGTTTGTATGCGTTGGTCAGTCCGACGCGGTTCAGAATTTGGATCGCGGTAGAGTTGTCCGTGGACAGACGGAATTCTACTGCGTTCTGGTTGCTGTAACCCATGGCGAGTACGATTGGCGTTTTGTCCATGCCAGCTTTGACAATTCGCTCTTTTGCCTCTGCATAAGTTTTGTCGAGCTCTTTCAGCACATTTTCTGCTTCCGCATTTTTGCCCAAAATATCGGCAATTTCCTTAAAAGTGGCAATCATTTGGGTATATTGATCGCCCTGGCCTTCTGCCGGGTTGGATTCAAACGCGATGGTTGGCGCAATTTTGCTCAACTCGTCGTAGTTCGCTTCCACGTTGCGCTTCATGCCGATAATGAGGTCAGGCTTGAGGAGCATGATAGATTCCAAGTTTGGCGCGACGCGGCTTCCCACGTCCACTACATCCGGGGCAATTTCCACAGGGAGCTTGACCCACTTTTTCATATTTGGAATATCGGCAATTCCTACAGGCTGCATGCCGAGAGCCAGAACATGCTCAGCGCTGCTCCATTCCAGAGCAACAACGCGCTTAGGAACGCCTTTGATTGTCGTTTCTCCCATCAAGTGCTTGACAGTGCGCACTTGTTCTTCCGCCGCCTTGTCTGCCTCTGGCTGCGCAGATGCTGCCGGCTGTGCCTGCCCGGAACCGGATTGGGCGTTTTGAGTAGCAGTCCCTCCGTTCCCGCACGCTGCCAACAGAAGCATGGCAGACAAAAAGACGAGCAGGATTGGTAACTTCGTGATACGCATGCGATGACTCCCCCTTTTTTACGTTGCAAGCATTCTAAAGATGATTACTGGCGATGGTCATGTCTTCCACTATTAAATGATAATGATTATCATTTTCTTTGTCAATATTAGAATATGCAGATATGTTCGATTTTCGTGCCTTGCTGATCGAGGCGAAATGAAGTAGTCATTCGCCCCAAGTACCGTTTTGTCCCGGATTTTGCGAGGGTTTTGACGGTCTTTTTGGCATAAAAAAAGACACTCCGTTCATTCCGAGTGCCTAGAAAATAGGAATAAGATTTAAAAAGGGTTTACCTTCTTACCACTCAACAGAAGTACAAGTTACCGGAAGTATCCCCGTTATCAACCTCCGCTGGCTCTGCTCGGCCAGAATGGCCATCGATTGTTGCCTCGAAGTCATGACCTATTTTATGTCCCTTTGCATTCTGACTAATCGTGTACGACTGTGAAGATACCCAAACATCAGATTCCCTTAGAACATCATCAAAATACTCATTGTCCTCTACCTTAAATTCATGCCAATCGCCGGAAAGACTTCCATTTGAATCAAAAATCTCTATGTCTCCAGATGTATCCCAAGATACACTCGCGCCGGGAGGCCATGTAAGATCAAAATCTACACTACCAGAAATACTGGAATCATCAGGAAGCCACCCTTTTGTAATGATATTACTTGTTTTATCCGCATCAAGTCTGTCCACAAATTCTCTCGATTCAAAAACTTCAATCTCATTAAGCGGCTGGTCTGCACGGAAATAGACATAGCTTTTTGTATCAGGGTTAGAGGGAGTGTCATCTTTATAAACTTCCCAGACATGGTATGATTTTGCTAGTCTCTGTTGGGTAGAATTAATATCAATAAAGTTATTCATTTCCGTTTCCCAAGTGTATATATTTGAAAATGAATCTGGAAGGTTCACGTCTATTCCCGCTGCTTTGGCTATATTTGGACTTAGAAAGCTATTTTGGGATTTTCGAGGGTTAGCGATCTTATTTATTTTAATATTGTATCTCTTTGTGATATTCTCGAGATCTTCCAGATTATAGCCTTGATTTTCTCGATTAATCGAGATAACAGATGGCAATTTCACCTGGTTATTTTCAAATTTGTAACCAAACAGATCAAGCGAGTATGTTGAATCTTTCGGATACTCAGGGGACAAACCCAAATCCGGTTCAAAAGTGTTTATGATATTTTCCGCATCAAGTTTTTCGCCGAAAATATAAAAAGGCTTGTGTTCTTTTTTAGCTTGTTTATACTATTTTTTCACCTTCGTGTCCTTTAGATTCGATTCAGCGATCCAAAGCGCATCGATCTCATCTGGAATTTCTTGAATATCCTCTTCTAGTATTTGGATGGATTCCTCTACTTTACCAAGACTTCTCTGTTCACGGGTAGCTTCTTCAATTGTTTTACCGACAGCGCTATTTTGCTCATAGCCAATTACGCCAATTTTAAAAGGGCCTTGTTTTATTTTTGAGGTAGTAATCTCTACTTCTTGAGCTTCAACACCAAAGTTCCCCGCAACCACTGTCATGAGTAGAACAATACACGTCGAAATTTTTAGTATTTTTCTCCCCTTCATCAAACTCAACTCCTTTTTTGCATAAAAAACACCATTTATAATACTTAAATGTAAATCATTGGAGAGTGCTTTTATTATACCTAACATTTTCTGGTTTGACAGTTCTAATCGACTTGCCCTCGTCTCAAACTGAGTTGTGTACATTGGGTCAAGCATTAGCCCTGGGCTTCCTCAGATTCCACCTCTCAATAGACTCCACTGTCTTTGGCTAACGATAAGCGCTCGCCCCACAACCAAAAATCCCCCTCATGCGAGGAGGATTTTTCCTTTTTACTTCCTTCTACTACACTTCTTTCGGCAACACAATTCCCCGGTAGAGCTGAACTGTGACGAAGTAGTAGATCGCGTACACGGCTACGAAAATGACCGTTGGAATCCAGATGTTTACATATGGGTCCAGCAGGATGATCGAAAACATTTCCATCCCAACGAGCACGTGCAGCAGGCCCAGCAAAGCCGGGAAGACGAACACGACAAACAGCTCCTTGTAGATCGAGCCGACCAGCAGCTCCTTGCGCACGCCGATTTTTCGCAACATGCTGTAGCGGTCTTTGTCGCGGGTGGCCCCGGACAAAATTTTGAACATCAGGCAACTTGCCATCATCGCCAGGAACGCAATCCCGAGGAAAAAGCCCATAAACATCGTGCCGCTGGTAAAAGCGTACACTTGCTGGTACGTGCTGTATTTGGAGTTGATGGAGACTTCATGGTCCTCGTCAACATGCTCAGGCTTGAGCAGCTTCATTTGGCGCTCGTCCATCGCTTTCAAGTCGGCTTTGTACTTGAGGTAGTCATCCACTTGCGCCACGAGAACTTTGTGCTCGCTGCCCTTGATTGCCGCATACGTCTCCTGGTCGACGATTTGCACGGCATGGTCCGAGAGCATCTCGTAACTGCTGATGAACTCGCGGGAAATCGCTTGGCTCCACTCATCCGGCACCGAGGCAAGCTGCGGATCTTCGGCCGGATCGTTATACATGATGTACGCCTTTTCCGGCAGCGGCTGCGTCACCCGCTTTGGCTCGTTATCCGGCGAATACTGCTCCATCGTATTGGTCGAGATGAGCGGAGGATGCGCCAGCAAGTCTTCTTTGGTAAAGTAGTAGGCTTTCTCGTCCTTTTTGTAGCGATACGTATTTTGCTCCAGCACTTGCATGTTGGCAAGCGCCTGATAATCTTCCTCGACCGGATCGTGCAAGGTGATGTCGTAGATGCGCCCGATGCTCGCCACCAGCTCTACGTTTTGCTGGAAAGCCAGCCCGCCCGCCATCGCGCCGACGCCCAAGGCGATCAGCATCGCGACGGTTCCCAATATTTTCGTCAGGTTGTTGACCCGAAAACGAAGCTGGGCAAAGGTGAAGGCATTCAATTGACGGTCGTTCAGCTTTTTGTTGTTCTTCAACATCTGGACGAATACAGGCAAGAGCGAGATAAAGATCAGATAGGTCCCAATCGTCGTCACGACAGCCCCGACGATGAAGCCAAGTGCGACGTATTCTCTGAGGTGAGTCAACAAGTAGTAGCCAAAAGCTACCAGCGATATCCCAAGGATAGCCACGACAATCGTGCCGACGCCTTTTGCCTTGACTTTGTCATTTTGCTGCTCGGCGCGTATAAGATCCAGCTCTGTCGCCCGCGCCAGCCGAATGGCGTTGATCGTCGACGTAATCAGGAACAGCACGAGGAAAAAGCCCCACGTCATCAGCAAAGACGGCAAGTAAAACGGATGGTACCCTTCAGTGGAAATGTCCAGCAAGCTCATCAGCAATTGCCCGATTCCGCTGGACAACACGATTCCGACAAGGCTGCCGATCACAAGGGAGACAACTCCCATCAGCAAAGTTTCCCCGAACAACATCTGGCTGATCCTGGCTTTCTTCGCCCCGAGCACCATGTACATCCCCAGCTCTTTGCGTCTTAGCGAGAGCAAAAACGAGTTCGCGTAAAAGATGTAGAAGATCGTAATGAACGCCAGCAGAAAGGCCCCTACATTGAAAACGATCCCGATCGAGCGGATCATCGAGTTCGCTTTCACGTACTCGCTATTCATGCCTAACGTCTGGAACATGTAAAAAATCGAAATGGAGATGACGAGTCCGACCAAGAGCACCAGGTAGTCCTTCATCATCTTGCGCATACTCGATAACGACAGCTTCCACAACATGACAACTTCCTCCTAGCGCCCATCATGAGCTGCACCCAGCTCAGCCAGTACATCCAAAATTTGTTTAAAAAATTGCTGACGGTCCGTTTCGCGGTGAATTTCGGTGTACAAGCTGCCGTCCTGGATGAACAGGATGCGTTTGCAGTAGCTCGCGCTAAAAGCGTCGTGCGTGACCATCATGATCGACACCTGGTGGTTTTCGTTCAGGTCGGACATCGTTTCCAGCAAGCTTTTCGCGTTTTTCGAATCGAGCGCACCCGTCGGCTCGTCCGCAAGCAAAATCGCCGGCTCATGCACCAGTGCGCGCGCCGCCGCAGCGCGTTGCTTTTGTCCCCCGGAAATTTGCACCGGATACTTTTGCAAAATCTCGCTGATGCTAAGCGTTTGCGCGACCTTGTTCACTTTGGCGCTGATCTCTTTGGAAGGCACGCCCTGCAGCGACAGCGGCAGCGCGATGTTTTCGTACACCGTCAAATTTTCCAGCAGGTTGAAATCTTGAAAAATGAAACCGAGCTTTTGCGAGCGGAAATCGGCCAACTGGTTTTGTTTCATTTGTGTAATGTTCGTTCCGGCTATCTGGATGAAGCCCTCCGATGGCCGATCCAGCGTGGAGATGACGTTCAGGAGCGTCGTTTTCCCCGAGCCGGACGGGCCCATGATTCCTACGAACTCTCCTTTTTCGATCGTCAGCGATACGCCCTTCAAGGCGTGGGACTGGCTCTCGCCCTTTGTCCCGTATATTTTTTGGACGTTTTTGACTTCCAGTACGGCTGTACTCACTCGTTGTTCCTCCATTCGTTTTTTTGGCATTCGGCTGCCTACCGTGGTTCTCTTCGCTATTTACTGTAACTCGTTTCCATATAAGGAGCTATTGATCTACCTTACAGTTCGCTTTCGTTTTTGTAAGGTCGTGGAAGGGGAAAGGTAAGGTTGGCTGGTTCCGGAGGGCGCCAAGCGCTTTGGAATGCAAAAAAGCCGTCCGTTATCCTTAACGGGATGGCTTTGTCGCTGTTGTCTCTCTCCCCGATGCGCTTTGCTCCCCTCGCCAAATAAAACGCTTCCGCATGCGGGCGCTATGGATCAATAGGCTGCCAATCCGCAACTCCTTCGCTAGCTTCCGCATGTGCTCCCACAATGTTTTTCCATAGCCTTTACCGATTGCGTCTGGTTCGACAAACAAATCCTTCAGCAACCAGCGGCCGCTTTCCTCAAGTTGTTCCAGTCCCATAAACCCTAAGAGACGATTCTCGTCTTCCAGCACAATCACAAGCCCCGTCTCTATATAATCTGGCGTCACCGTCAAATCTTCGCGGCATGCCTCCATGAATGCGTCACTGTAGCCCCAATAGGCTTTGGAACGAAAACAGAGGTCGCTCAGTGCGCCTGCCTGGTCCACGTGTGCTCTGCGTATTTGCAGCATTTTCTCTCTCCCTTTCTTTTCCTATTCAGCTTTTGGCATGTACTGACCGATTCCCCGACCAACATACAAAATCCCGCTGAATTTGTAAAAAAAGCCAACGCATCGCCAAAAGAAAAATGGCCATCGCAGCACGGATGGCCATTTTTGGGGGGCTGGTTTATTTTGCAGCAGCAGCTTTCAGGCTGTACACTTCTTTTCCTTCTACCAAGGTCAGCACGACTTTCGCATTCTTGATCTCTGTAGCCGGGATCGCAAACAGATTTTTGTCCAGCACGATCAGGTCCGCTTTTTTGCCCACCTCGATCGATCCGGTGATGTCGTCGACGTGGTTGGCGTACGCGCCGTCAATCGTGAAGCTGGCGATCATGTCAGGCAGGGTGGCGCGCTCATTCGGATTGGCGATTTTCGCCGGATCGGTCACGCCGTCTTCGATGCGCGTAATGCCCTGCTGGATGCCGTGGAGTGGATTGAACTCAGGCGTCACGATGTAGTCCGAAGAGGACGCTACATGCACGCCTTGATTCAGGAAGCTTTTCATCGGGTATTCTTTTTCTGCGCGCTCCTGGCCGAGATATGGCACCTCGATCTCGTCGTAGTAGCCGTCCTCCTGCATGAACCAGAACGGCTGCACGATGCCGACAGCTCCGAGCTTTTTGAAGCGGGCGATGTCCTCCTGGTTGACCAGTTGCAAATGAACGAGCGAGTGACGGGCATCGTGTTTGCCGTTTTGCTGTTCCGCGTACTCCATGCCATCCAGCGCGATCCGGGTGGAAGCGTCGCCGATGGAGTGAACGTGCAGTTGGAAGCCCGCCTTGTCAGCGGCCGCTGCCGTCTTGTTGTACACCTCTGGCTTCCAGATCAATTCGCCGTTCGTGTGCTTGTGCTCATACGGCTTTTCCAGGTATGCAGTAGCACCTTCGACGACTCCGTCCATGAAAATTTTGACGGCGTTCACCTGGAACAGCGGGTTTTGGTTGCGCTCGCGAATTTTCACAAACTCGGCAATCTGCTCAGGTCCTTTGTCCGGGTTGGCGGTGATGGCATTGCGAAAACGGATAGTCAGCTTGTTTTCGCGAGCCAGCTCCTCATACGCTTCCAGCACGTTCGGATAGCGCAGCATGTCCGGGTCGCGGACAGTCGTCACGCCACGCTCAACCGCTTTGTGCTGATACTCCTCGATTCCCGCTTTGTACTGCTGCACGGTGTAGCCGCCGATTTTGGACAGCACGAGATCCATTGCTTTTTCGCGCAGCGTTCCCGACGGTTCGCCTGTCTCTGGATCGCGCTCGATAATGCCGCCTTCCGGATTTTTCGTTTCCTTTGTAATGCCCGCCAGTTTCAGCGCGACGGAATTGACCCACAGAGAATGTCCGTCATCCGAGGTCAGAGCGATCGGAATGTTTGGCACGATGGCGTCCAGCACTTCTTTGCGCGGACCGATCCCCGGCGCTACCGGATTGCTCCAGCCGCGTCCTTGCAAGGCTACTTCTTGTGGATGCGCCTTGACAAACGCGGAAACCACCTCTGTGTACTCCTCCATCGAGCCCGCGTCAAACAGGTCGATGGAATAGATCAGCCCGGTTGTTTTGCTTGCATGGGTATGGCTGTCGATGAAGCCTGGCAGCACCATTTGCCCTTTCAAGTCGGTTACCTTCGTACTTTTCCCGATGTACGCCTTTGCGCCCTCATCCGTGCCTACGTAGACGATCTCGCCGCCGCGAATCGCGACAGCCTGTGCCCAGTTTCTGTTTCTGTCCACGGTGTACACGGCGCCGCCCGACAACACGACATCGGCCGGTTGCACGACTGCCTGCTTCGCAGCATCCGCAGTCGCCTGACCAGAGGCTTGTCCCGCCGCCTGGCTCGTTCCTTGCGCAGCGAATGCGGGCAGCGGAATCATCAGCGCCGTTGCCAGCAATGCGCTGGTCCATTTTTTTCCGAACAAAAAAATCCCCACCTATCTCTTTTTCCATGATGCCAAACACGACAAACTTGATTGTAGCACCACAACTCAGAAAATTCCATGAAATCCCTCCGGCAAACTCGACTTTTTTCCCGATTTTTGGCGAAACACCTCGATTTTCATCGAATGAACTGGTTCATTTGGTAAAAGGTAGATTTGACATCCCCGAGCAGAACATTTACACTGATTAATGTTTCAAGTATTTAATTATTAACCATATATATTATTTTACACTTAAAACAGGAGCGATTAGCATGCCGAGCCAATCCGGTCTTACTGATTTTGAACAGCTCTACATCCAGGTGCAGCGAAGTGTCTCAGCAAAATGGCACAAGCGGCTGGACCCGCTCGTCTCCGCGTCGCAAGCCATGCTTCTGCGGATGCTGGATAAAAACGGTCCGCAAAAAGCGTCGGCTCTGGCCGAGCTTTTGCAGATCACTCCCGGAGCAGTGACCAGCCTTTCCGATAAACTGATCGCCTGCGGTTACGCCAGCCGCAGCCGGGTCAGCCACGATCGCCGGGTAGTCTACCTGGAAATTACCGAGAAGGGAAAAGCGATTTTGCAGCAATACAGAGTGGAACTGAAAAAAACGATCGGAGACTTGTTTGCCGGGCTGTCGGAAGAAGACCTTCAGCACCTGAACCGCATCTACAGGCAAGTCTTGCTTAACATCGAACAGCGAAGAGAGGAGAATCACGCATGAACGGGTTAACCGAAAAAAAGAAAGTGACGATCATGATCGCGATCATCACGGCGATGTTCTTTTCCGCGATCAACCAAACGATCATCGGCGTCGCCATGCCGCGCATTATCGCCAAGCTGGGCGGCATGGATTATTACTCTTGGGCCATCACCATTTACTTGCTGACTTCCACCGTCGCTTCCGTCCTGGTCGGCAAGCTGTCGGACATTTACGGGCGCAAGCCGTTTATTTTGGCCGGGATCGGGCTGTTCAGCATCGGCGCTTTGCTATCCGGCTTTTCCGCCACGATCTTTCAGTTGATCGCCTATCGCGCCATTCAAGGGGCAGGTGCCGGTATCATCATGTCCACCGCCTTCACCGCCATGGGCGACCTGTATGAGCCTCGCGAGCGAGCCAAATGGACCGGAGTCATGAGCGCGGTATTCGGCGTTTCCAGCGTCGCGGGTCCACTCCTCGGCGGATATATTGTCGATCATCTCGACTGGCATTGGGTATTCTGGATTTTCCTGCCGATCGGGCTGATCGCCTTCACCTTGATTTTGCTTCATTTTCCGCAGGTGGAAAAACGCCAGGGCGAATCCGTCGACTACTTCGGCTCCCTGTTCTTGACGACGACCATCGTTCCGATGCTGCTTGCTTTTTCCTGGGCAGGAGAAGGCCTGCACAAATACGCCTGGGGCTCCTGGCAAATTCTCGGCCTCCTGGCTGTCACCGTCGTGTCCTTGCTCGTGTTCCTGTGGGTCGAGACGCGGGTAAAAACACCTGTGCTGCCGCTTGGCTTGTTTAAAAACAGCATTTTCACCGTCTCCAATCTGGTCGGCTTTTTCCTGAATGCCGGGATGATGGGAGCGATCATCTACGTTCCGTTTTTTGTCCAGGGCGTAAAAGGAATCTCGCCTACCATGGCAGGCTACGTCGCCATGCCGATGTCGATTGCCATGCTCGTGACGTCTGCGCTCGCCGGACAATTGATGACCAAAACAGGCAAATACAAAAAGATGGCGATCAGCGGGCTGCTCGTCATGACGCTCGGCATGGTGCTGATGTACTTCATGGTGCCGACCACGCCGATTTATTTGCTCGTGCTGTACATGATCGTGCTCGGCCTGGGCATGGGCATCGCGATGCCCGTCTTCTCCTTGACTGTGCAAAACGCAGTCGCACCGCAGGAGCTGGGTGTCGCCACCGCTACCTCCCAGTTGTTCCGCAACCTGGGCGGTACGATCGGGATTGCCGTCATGGGCAGCGTCATGAGCGCCAGCATGTCTGCAAAAATGAACCAGCTCTCGGCTACCATGAGCCAGGGCGCTGCCTCGATGCCTGCTGATCCGGCGTTGGCTGAAAAGCTGTCGCTGTTCACCAATCCACAAAATTTGCTCGATCAGCCCAAAATCGAAGCGGCGCTGCACAGCTTGCCGCCTGAGTCGCAGACCGTGTTTGCCCACATGCTGGACACGATCCGCGAAGCGATGAGCTACGGCATTACGACCACCTTTTTGACCGGAGCGATTGTCGCTGGCTTTGCGGTCGTGATCGCGCTGTTCCTGAAAGAAATCCCGCTGCGCAGCCAAAACACCCCGGAGCAAAAAAAATCGTCCGAAAACGAAAAGCGGGCGACAAGTACCGCCGAATGGGACGGTGCGCAGGCTGCAGGAAAAGCTTGAGAGTAAGACATATTATAGAAGAAAAAGGGGAGCACATTGACGTGCCTCCCTTTTTTGTTGCCCGACACTCCGGTCGCTATGCTCGTTTTACAACCGCACTCTGCCCGTCCGGATCGCATGGGCATAGTCCACGCGCCCGGCTTCCTCTGCGAGTTTGGCCGCTTTTTCATAATCATACGGAAGCAGGGAAGCAGGACGTACTCCACTTTCCAGGAGCACTCGCGGGCAAGGGAACTCGTATGGGAACTGTACAAAGCTGCTTGTTTTAGTTCAATACGATTTCGAGAACTCTCTTGAATAAAGGATTTTTTACATTATTTTGAAATAGAACGCAGGTCATGTTCCCTGTTAATTCCAATTATGATATATTTTTTATGGATTTTGTTTCACAATAGAATTCACAAATAGAAACATGACAATTCCTAAATGGGGTGACGAAGATGAACCTGTTAAAAAACTTTCTATTATTATTGTTGATC
Source organism: Brevibacillus sp. NSP2.1 (assembly GCF_000470975.2). Lineage (NCBI taxonomy): Bacteria > Bacillati > Bacillota > Bacilli > Caryophanales > Paenibacillaceae > Brevibacillus > Brevibacillus sp. NSP2.1. The sequence continues at coordinate 4,873,863 of NZ_CP048274.1, forward strand.
TTAGTGGGAATTAGCGGATGTGGGGGGGCCACTGACAATAAGGAAGAGAATAGTAGTGTCACTGAAAATCCAATTAGCAAGCAGGGAAGTGCAATGATTGGAGCAGACACTATTAAATTATATGAATTAAGCGGTAATCAAAATCTCAAAGACCAATTCAAATTTGCGTTTGACCCAACAGTTCCCCAAGAGATTAAATACTACAAAAACGGTGAGACAGTTACCATCGATTTTGGTGAAACAGTATATGATAACATAACTATTTTGGACATTCTCCTAAATTCTAAAGGTGAACAATTATATACGGATAAAGAAATCAAGAATGTTGCCTTTACCCGGATAGACAATAAATATCAATTCAAATTAGAGAAGCACTTCGCTTCTGCTTTAAATTCGAACGATGAACCGTCTCAAACGGTTTATAGAGGTTTTCGAATCAATGCTTATAAAGATGATAAGGAATATCCATTTGGATTTGTAATAAAAACAGATGCTTACTAATGCTTTCGAATTGAAACAAAGTTGCTCATTTGAACTAAGGAAACAGATAATCATTTTTGCTCATCAAAGAATCAAACCATATATGAAATCTAATGCGATGGGAGGTTAGATTTTAGAACAACTTTCAAGATTGACCATTTCTTTATTTTTTCCAAATGTGAACGCTCACCAAAATGTTGACCACTTTGCTCATCATAAAGTTACCCACCTGACAGTTTGAGCACACGTCATCATTTTCACACCTAATTGCAAATGTTTTTACTGAGCCAAGGATCGTCAAGGGCTTGCGTAGCAAGGGGTTTACCCTTTATCCTTGACGATCCTTGGTGCAGGAAATAAAATGCTACTTTGTGTGAAAAAAAGCATCGTAGGTGGTCAACTCGAAGATGAGCGTTTGCTCCAAAAATGGTCAACTTTTTGATTAGCATTCACATCCAAATCGTATGAAAAGGAAGGAAAGGTATGAAATTATTTAAGAGAGCTTTGCCCGTGTTTTTATTAGCGATAAGCTTAGTCGCACCTGCTAGTGCAGAAAAAGTTGGCGGATATGAGTACCCCGTGAAACCCGGAACAACTGAGTGGAAAGCACTTGAAAGCAAAATGGAACGCCAAAAGGTAAGCCAAATACCTGAGGATGTTTTGGAACAATTGTCAACCGAAGAGCTTGTTGAAACTGTTTTAGACTATCCGTTCCTGATCGACATGTATGCATACGATTCTTTTGAACAAGGTTTTTCTGCTGTTTCATCCAATTTCAACGGTCTAAAGGAACTGCTGAAAAGAGAAGATGCTGCTTCGAAGCTACTTGAGAAATACAAAGTGACAAAAGAATCGAAGGGAGTTAAGAAAGCATCTTCAGATGAAATGTTAGACTTGAAGAATCTTGAAATTATTTTAGAACAAAGTGAGATTAAAGAGAAGTTATCTCCAAACGAAGTAGAAGAAGTGGAAGAGCTTACGGAAGAACCAAAACGGGCAGCGGCTGCTATATATGTAAAGACACCAAAGGGCACTAAGGTGGAAGTGTTGCAACTAGGGGAACGTTTATCTTCTGCGGAGATTAAAGCTCTGGATCGGGAGGTTGAAAGGGCATATCCTCGTACTACTCTCCTAAGATCAGCTACAACAAATTACAATTGTCATTCCTATGCTTGGTACAGTACTTCTTCTAGCAACAAATATTGGATGAATGACCCTGGCGCCTATATGACAGATGGGAGTTATAAAAAAAAGAGTTCTGCTTCTGGAGATAGCAAAATTTACTACGATGTAAGAGGTAATGAACACACTGGGATAGTTACGACAGTTTATTCTGGCCCACCTGCACCTGGAAAAGATCAAGCAAGTATGATTAAAGTTAAATCCAAATGGGGGCAATTAGGATTAGTAGAACATATGGCCGATGATTGCCCGTATTATACGAGTGACTCAGATTTAGAATTTTACAAGTAATTAATCCAAATTTCGAAAGTATCTTGGAGAACTACTTTTAGGTGTGAAATCCAAGGTACTTTCTCTTTTTTTGGTAAAGGGAGAATTTCACCTTGTGGACGTCGCATACTTGGCGTACGGCGTCAATGACTCCATGACATATAGAAGAAAAAGGGGAGCACATCGACGTGCCCCCCTTTTTTGTTGCCCGGCCCTCGGCCGCTATGCTCGTTTTACAACCGCGCTCTGCCCGTCCGGATCGCATGGGCATAGTCCATGCGCCCGGCTTCCTCTGCGATTTTGGCCGCTTTTTCATAATCATACGGAAGCAGGATGTGCTCCACTTTCCAGGAGTCTCCTTGGCGCGTGGCCGTCGCATACTTCGCGTGCGGGGTCAACGACTCCATGAAATGCGGATGGGGCTTCTCTTCAAAGTAAGCGGGCAGCCCGACACTCCCCGGATTGACGATCCATTTTCCATCCGGCAGCCACACCGATCTGTGCACGTGCGTATGTCCGCAAAAAATGACGTTCTGCGGTACATTCGCCAGCTCAATCATCAGTTCGGTGACGCTTTTCGCGTCAGTCCCGTACGGAGCGACCCGCTCCATGAGATACTCATCGTCCGCAAAAGGCGTTCCATGGCAGAACAAAAGGTCCTCGTAAACCCACTGCTTGCGAAACGTGCGGAGCCAGTCGAGCACGTCTTCGCGCAGCAGCGGCTTCACATGCTGAAAAGTGGGGGAAGCCAGCACCCCCTCCAGCAAATAGCGGTCGCAGTTGCCCATAATGTGGACGACATCCGTGCGCCGCATCAGCAGCTCCGCGGTTTGCACCGGGGCAATCGGGCCAAACAGCGCGTCTCCGAGGTTCACAATCGTCTGAATCCCCCGCGCGTCAATGTCCTGCAAAACCGCCTCGAGCGCGAAGACATTGCTATGTATGTCAGAAATGACGGCGATGGCATGGTTCTGGTTTTGATGCTGATTCAAAAAGGCTCGCTCCTTTCAGACAGTCTTGTCACAAATGATACCGCCCCTCGCCTTTATGAGCCAGCCATTTTGTGCGAAGGGAGACTTCACTTTTGATTGTGTAAATAGTATGTCACTTTCGCTAGATGCGTTGATTATATTCTGAATTTTAATTATATTTGTATAACATATTGTAACGGTTGTGTTTGTCCGATTATTTTTTCCACAGGAGGCCACCGTCATGAACCATGTCAAAGCCGTTATCAAGCATTTCTCCGTTCCGTCCCTGCTCCAACTGATCCTCAACCTCGCCCTGATTATCCTGGCCGTCATCCTCGTCGTGCTGCTCGGCAAGGAGCTGATCCACTTCGGGAAAATGATGATCTCGAGCGATTCCTCGCTGAACGAATTTCTCGAAGCTATCATTGCCTTTTTTCTCTACTTCGAATTTATTGCCATGATCGTCAAGTACTTTCGCGAGAACTACCATTTTCCCCTGCGCTATTTTCTTTACATCGGCATAACGGCTATGGTTCGTCTGATTATCGTGGATCACCACAGCCCGCTCAACACGCTGATTTACTCCGGCGTGATTCTGATTTTGATTATTAGCTATTACATCATTAACAAAACTCCGGTCGAACGGCCAGGGAAATAAATCAAGCGGAAAAAGGCTGGCAGCAACTTGAGCTGTCAGCCTTTTTCTATCGAAAACAAACCTCCCTAACAGGCTGGGAGGCTTCACTCTTATCAGTTGCGGTTTGTACGGCTAGTTCGCTTCGTTCGCAGTGGTCCCGACAGATGCTTCTTCTTTTTTGACCGTTTCGTACTGCATCGGGTCCCACTTGCCCGCAGGCCCTTCCACCTGCACGGCTGGCAGCTTTTCCAGATCCTTTTCAAACTGGGGCGCAAAGTAGCTCGTAAGCTTGACGGTTGCGACCATTTTCGTGTCTTCCGGAATGACAAACTCGTCTTTTTGGTTCGATTTGAAGTCGAGCTGATCGACACGCAAATAACGCGACATCTTTTGCATTTCGCTCACAAAGCGATAAATTTCCTTGTAATCGCCTTTGATCTTGAGGGAAATTTCCACGCTATGAAAAGGAATTGGCGGCAAGTATTTTTCAATCATTTCCGCCTTCACCTGGCGCTCTTCTTTCCCGGCAGCCGGCTTTGGTTGTCCGGCCGATGAACCCGCATTTTGCGCGGACTTGGCGATCTTCTGCGCTTTTTCATCAAGCTTTTGTACCTCTCCTTCGAGTGTTGCCTGCGCTTCTCCCCCCTCAGCTTGATCCATGTAGGTGAGCTGATTAGCCAATTCTTTTGCAGACAGTTTTTCCCGCTCGGAAAAGGAGGCTTCTTCAATCGAAATCTGGCTGACGGATTGCAGCCTCTCCAGGTCCTTGATAAGCTGATCCGCATACGGCCTAACCGGGATCGCTTCCAGGATTTTATTGGAGATCACCATTGGGGTTGTCGGCTCCGTCGCCTGTGCGCTTTGCAACTGGTCAAAGGTTTGTTTCAATTTCTCAAGCTGCACCTGCAAGCTCGTCTTTTGGTCCGTAACAGGTACGATGTATAAATAGTAAGCCCCTGCCAAGGCAGCGAACAATAACGCAAAGATGAAGAGTGCAATCTGACGCGTCTTTTCTCCCATGCAACGGTTCCCCTCCTCTTACTTCTTCACTTCGGCTTTTCCTGTTGCGGCAGCTTGCTCCTTGGCAACCAGCTCTTGCAAATCAACAGTAATCGCCTTTATTTTCAGGGAAGCAGTATAGCGAGGGAGCAGCTTTCCGCCAACGGTGCTCAAAATGGCCGACAGCGGTTTTCCCTGGTCATCTACAGGGCCTTGCCATTTGATTTCTCTCGCCTTGATGCTGGTAACTTCCGCTTTCACGACGTAGGGAGAGGCTTGCAAATTGTGGAGGTACGCAGCAACATCTTCATACTGCTCAAAGCTGCCTTCCAGTTCAATGCTGCCACTCAAGCTATACTTGATGCTGTCCAGGCGGCCATGCTCGGGCAAAGCGTGCGCTATCTCGTCCATGAGCAGGTTCGTCGGCAAAAACAACTGCTGCATCCGCTCGGAAAAAAGCACATACTGATCCAGCGAGTCGTCCGCTTGCACGGCTACCGCCTGTTTTTGCAGGGCAGCAATCGCCGTTTCCTTCATTTTGATTTCCTGTTTCAAGAGAGTGACCGACTCATTCGTTGAGCCATACGTGAGCCAGAGAAAGCTGGCAGCAGCTACCCACGTCAAGCCGATTCCTGACAATACGATATGCGAGGCGGTAAATAACCGCTTCTTTCGCGGAAGCAGATTTATCGTAACCAATAGCCCTCAACCTCTCAAAGATAATCCCAGCGCCACAGAGAAGGCTTGCAGCATTGCCTGGTTTGCCCCTACGTGCTCAATGTGCTCTAGCGGCAACGGCGCGATCTTCAACTGAGGAAGTCGCTCGCGCAAAAACCTGACCATTTTATCCAGGTCGGGAAAGTCGCCTGTGAGGTACATCGTGTCCAGCTTGACTATCCCGTTTTTCAAGGAGAACTGGTAAAAGTTAATTACCCGTTCCAGCTCTCGTGCCAACTCCTCCGCAAAGTTGGAAAAGGCGCTGCTTCGTTCAAGGAATTGCAGCAGCTCTTTGGTCGACGGCTCGTTCTCGTCTGCACTGTTCTTGTAATTTTCCAGGTCAAGCGGAATATTGCGCAAAAACTCCGGAATATCGCCTTCAAAAATGCCGACATTGATGGAGCGTACCCCGAGCTGCACCACGAGCATGTTCCGGCTCAGCTCCATCCCGCCACTGGTCAGAAGCCGATGCAACGCCAACGGCTCGATATCAACCGAAGTCGCCTCCAAACGGAGCACCTTCAAAAGCGACAAATACTGGTCAATCAGTTCACCCGGCGCCGCAATGACCAGATACTGCTCCTCCTCTCCCGAGCCGAGCTTTTCGGCGGAGAATTGGTTGGGAAGCGCCCACACATTGTTTTTCGGCAGCTTGTAATAGTCAAAATAAGGACGGGAAAACGGCAAGTGAACGGATGATTCCAGCTCGATCTCGATCAAGGGGCGAACTTCCTTATCCGGCACTCGCGGCAAAGCGATCTTCCTGATGACGACAAACGAGCTCGGTACGGCAAGGCACACCTTGTTCCCGCTCAATAGTAACTGATTTTTGGCTGCGGACAGTTGCTGCTCCAGCGCCTGCTGGTTCATAATCTTCCCGCCGACAAGCAAACCTCGCTCCAACGGAATCATGCCCATCTGGTGGACCTGGACAGCTCCTGCGTTCTGCGACGTTTCGACGACGCGAATCCCGTCATCTTCTATCGTAATGCCAATTCTCTTTTTGGACGGAAGAAACGGCAGATGGACACCCATTCGACTCCACCCTTTCTATTGATGCTAGGAAATGCATTTCTTGTTTTCTACTAAATTAGACAAAGCTCGCCTCCACCCTGCCGTAAATAGTGGCAGACCGATGGCTTAATAAAAAGATAAATACCAGTCCACGATAGCCGAACCGTATAAATAGGCGGTGACGGCTCCCAGCGCAATAAACGGCCCAAACGGAATCATCGACTTGCGCGTCGCCCTGCGAATCGCCAGCAGAAACAGTCCATACAAGGCGCCAAAGGCCGAGGAGAGAAACACGGTCAAAAACAACAGCGTCGGCGACAGAAACATCCCGATCACAGCAAACAGCTTGGTATCGCCGCCCCCCATCCCGCCACGCGTGATGACTGCAAGCAGAAAAAAGAACAAAAACCCTGCCGCCATCCCGATCAAATGCGCTACATAGCTGGCATCGCCATAGGGCCAAAAAAAGCGCATGACGAGAAAAAGCAAAAAGAACAGCAGCAGCACTTTATTCGGGATCAGCCGATACGTCAAATCCGCCACCGTGATGATCGACAGCAGGGAGACAAACAACATCCCGAGCAACGTCTCCCAGGTCAGATCGTACCGCAAATAGACAAGGACAAAACCAAGCCCCGTCAAGCCCTCCATCACCGGATAGAGCGGAGAAATCGCCGTCTTGCAGCCCTTGCATCTTCCTTTTGCGAGAAGATAGGAAATAACCGGGATTAATTCTCCGGGCAATAACCGCCGCTTACAGGTCGGACAATGCGACGGCGGGTAAATGATGGACTGTTTTTTTGGCACTCGCAGCCCAACTACGTTGTAGAAGGAGCCAAAGAGGAGGCCGAGGAGGAAGAAGCTTATGGAGAGTGGTAGTTGGAGCATTTCTTCACCTCTGCTGGGAGTATCGCTGCGACAAGCTTACAGAAAAGACTTCCTTCTTCTTGTGAAGGAAGTCCACCATAGGCAAAGTCATTAGTTTGTTGGCAATGTTACCTTTTCACGAGTTAATTCGTCTACGTTCTCAGCTTGAGTTGCTGAACCAATAACATACTGGGTGTCCACTACTAACGTAACCAGGTATTCCTTGATATGGCCGGATGTAGTATCTTTAGTGAAGGCCACTTTAGTGTCAGTATCGTGATAATTACTATTAAACCCAGGCACAGTCGGATTGTTAATATAACCACTATCTACGAGAGTCTTCAAAGTCACAGGGGATGATGCACTCGAGTTGTTCACCAAATACATTCTCGTCGCATCCACAATCATGCGAGCATTCGCAATGTGCGAATCTTTTCGGGAGTTGTCAATAATATTTCCGATCGAAGGAACCGCAATCGCAGCAATAATCCCTAAAATCACAATAACAGCCAACAGCTCGATCAGTGTAAAGCCTCTCTCATTCTTCAACATTCTTTTCAACATACAAGTACTCCTCCCCGACCGTTATTTTACTTTACTGAAGATATCAAACATCGGCACCATGATGGATAGCACGATAGCTCCCACAATTCCGGACAAACAGACGATCATAATTGGTTCGATTAGCGACTTGATTTTGTCAACAGAGTTCTCCACTTCCTTTTCGTAGAAATCTGCAACCTTGTCCAGCATCGAATCAAGCGAACCTGTCTCTTCGCCAACCGCAATCATATGGGACACCATCGGAGGGATTACCCACGATTTTTTGAACGGCTCTGACAGAGGTCGACCTTGGCGCAGGCTTTCTTTCGCCTCGCCAATGGATTTGCTGATAAGCTGGTTCCCTACCACTCCCTCGACGATGTTGAGAGATTGCAGAATCGGAACCGAGCTGGCAAATAACGTAGCAAGCGTTCTGGTCATTCTTGCTACCGCGCCTTTTTGCAGCAGCTTGCCGAATATTGGTAGTTTTAACATACCATAGTCAGTGTAATATCGTCCATAAGAAGTGTTGACAAAAATTCGAAAACCGATAAACAGTGCCAAAAGTCCTAGAAAATAGAGATACCACACTTCAACCAGGCTGTTGCTAAAGCCCATGACCGCTTTCGTAATCGCCGGCAATTCCGCTTGAAAGCCTGCAAACATATCGACAAACGTCGGCACAATGCTGACCAGCAAAAAGACCGTGACGGTGACGGACATCAAGCCTACGGTCACCGGGTACGCCATCGCCGACTTGATCTTTTCCTTTGTGTAGTAGGACTTTTCGTAAAACGTAGCCAGCCTGTCCAGTACAAGCTCCATATTCCCCGACGCCTCGCCCGCGCGCACCATGCTGATGAATAGCGGCTCAAACACCTTCGGAAACTTGGCGCACGCCTCGGACAGTTGTGTCCCTTGCTGCAAATCTACCTCGATATCCACCAAGTATTTGCGCAGCTTTTTGCTCTCGGTCTGTGCAGCGAGGATATGTACCGATTCTACGATCCCGATGCCCGCGCGAATCAGCGTGGCAAACTGGCGCAAGAAAATGACGATGTCCCTGCCTTTTACCGGGCGGGTGAACTCGATGTTGCGGTCGAGCACGCCTTTGATCTGCTCCTGCATGTTCAGCACGAGGACGCCTTGCTGCTTCAATTCCATGATGGCAGAGTTTCTTGTATTGGCTTCGATTTTGCCCCTGACCTTTTTCCCCGTCCGCTCGCGGCCTTCGTATTGAAAAGTAGGCATTACTCCAGCACCCTCTCATTCAGGAAATACTGGGCCGCCTCCATCGTGATCGTGCCGCTTGCGATCAGCTCCTTGATCGACATCTCCAGCGTATGCATGCCCATCTCCCTGCTTGTCTGGAGAATGCTCTTGATCTGATGCACCTTTTCGCTGCGAATCAGGTTGGCGACCGCAGGGGTATTGACGAGAATCTCCGTCGCCACCGTCCTGCCACCGCCTACCTTCGGAAAAAGGCGCTGCGAGATGATGCCGACCAGGACGGAAGCGAGCTGTGTCCGCATTTGCGGCTGTTGGCTGCCGGGGAAAACGTCAATAATCCGGTCGATGGTCTGCGGTGCGTCTGACGTATGCAGCGTCGCGAGCACCAAATGTCCGGTCTCCGCCGCCGTAATCGCGGTGCTGATCGTCTCCAGATCGCGCATCTCGCCGACGAGAATCACGTCAGGGTCCTGGCGCAGCGCGGCCCGCAGCCCGCTGGCAAAATCTTTTGTATCAAAGCCGATCTCGCGCTGGTTCACGATGGAGAGCTGATGCTTGTGCAAATACTCGATCGGGTCCTCCAACGTAATCACGTGCTTTCTCATCGTGCGGTTGATATAGTCGATCATCGCGGCAAGCGTGGTCGATTTCCCGCTGCCTGTCGGACCTGTTACCAGCAGCAGTCCCTGGGGCTTTTGCGAGAATTTCCGCAAAATCTCCGGCATACAGAGCGATTCGATGGTCGGCACCGATGTCGGAATGACCCGAGCCACGATCCCTGTGCAGCCGCGCTGCTGATACGCGTTCACCCGAAAACGGGACACCCCTGTCAGGCCGTAAGAGAAATCCAGCTCGCCTTTTTCCTGGAACTTGTGGTACATGTGCTCCTGGATCAAGGTCCGCGCCATCGACTCGGTGTCTTCCGGAGTGAGCGGCGGCAAATCCAGCCGCTTCAGCTCGCCGTCAATCCGAAAGACAGGCGACGTCCCTACCGATATGTGCAGGTCGGATGCTCTTTTTTCAAAGGCGTACTTCAGCAGCTTGTTAATATCGACACTAGACACGCTTCATCCTCCCTCTTCCTGACGTCGGCCGTCACTGGCTGACCGATATCCGATAAATTTCTTCCATGGTGGTGATGCCCTGCTTTACTTTGAGCAGGCCATCGTCGAACAACAGGACCATCCCGTTTTTCATCGCATACTTTTTGTACTCGTGGGACGGGAGGTTTTGGATCAGCATCGAGCGGATCGTATCGTCGATCTTGAACACCTCGTGAACGGCGATCCTGCCTCGGTATCCGGTCATTTGACAGCTTGCGCAGCCTTTTCCCCTCCATAATGTTTCCACGTTCAACCCTTTTTGGGCAAACAACTTCTTCTCCTGTTCGGACGCCTGGTATTCCTGCTTGCAGTCCTTGCAGATGCGGCGGACGAGCCGCTGCGCGAGTACGCCGTGCACCGAAGAAGCGATCAAAAACGACGGAATGCCCATGTCCACGAGACGGGTAATGCTGCTGACCGCGTCGTTGGTATGCAGCGTGCTGAACACCGAGTGCCCGGTGAGCGCGGCGCGGATGGCGATTTCGGCCGTCTCCCTGTCGCGAATCTCCCCGACCATGATGATGTCCGGGTCCTGGCGCAAAATCGAGCGCAGCGCGGAAGCGAAGCTCATCCCGATATTTTCGTTGACCTGCACCTGGTTGATCCCGTCAAGCTGATACTCGACAGGGTCCTCGACGGTAATGATGTTGACATGCTCTGAGTTCAAATGGTTGAGCGCCGAGTACAACGTCGTCGATTTCCCGCTTCCCGTCGGGCCCGTCACCAGTACGATCCCGTTGGACATGGTAACCAGCTCTTGAAACATCGCCAGATTGCGCTTCGACAGGCCAAGCTGGCTCATCTCCACCAGAGCGTTGGTCAGGTCAAGCAGACGCATGACGATTTTTTCCCCGTAGATGGTAGGCAAAGTCGACATCCGGATATCAATTTCCTTGAAGTCTACATTCATCTGCACCCGGCCATCCTGCGGCATCCTGCGTTCGGCGATGTTCAGATTCGCCATGATTTTCAGCCGGGCCGTCAGCATCCCCTGCATGTGCCGCGGCAAGACCCGCTCCGTTCGCATCAGACCATCGATGCGGAAACGGACGCGGATGCCGTCTTCCATCGGCTCGATATGGATGTCGCTCGCCCGAAGCTGGACAGCCTGCTCAAACATTTGGTTGACCAGGCGAACAATCGGCGAATTGTCGTCAAAAATCCGCGCTTCTTCCAAATCCTCCGGCACTTCGATGCCTTCCATCAGCTCCTGCACAGAGCCTTGCATGCTGTACATTCGCGAGATGGCGCGCTGAATCTCGTCGCGGGTCGCGATCACCACGTTAATGACAAAACCCGTGCTCATCCTCAGCTCGTCAATTGCGTAGTAATCAAGCGGGTCAACCATCGCGACAGTCAGCTTGTTCTCTTCTTTTTTCAACGGAACCAGCGAGTGGCGGCGAGCCAGCTCCTCTGGCACAATCGCTGACAAAGACGGATCCAGACGCATGCGGAACAGGCTGACATGGGGAATCCCCAACTGGTATTCCAGAATTTCAATCAGTTGCTGCTCGGTGATGTAGCCGCTTTGCAGCAGGTGGTCACCGAGCTTCAGCTTCGATTTTTTTTGTTCGACCAGCGCTTCCTGCAACTGGTCGGTGGTAACGATGCCGCTCTCGACCAAGATGTCGCCAAGCCTTTTGCGGGACAAGAGACTCCCCCCTCTTACGTACGGTTGCTTTGCCTAGTTTTGATAAATAATGCCGTTTACCACTTCCGTCCCGCCAGTGCTTCCGCTGTTTGCGTCAGTGGAAGGGGCGCTTGGCATCGGTATGTCTGGAGGCGGTGCAGCGGCAGGTGTTCCGCCGCCGTCATCAGCCGTTTCGGCCGGAGCCGCACCGCCTTCCTGTTGCGCCCCTGGCACAGTTGTCGCCCGCGCCTTCTTGTCTTTTTCATAAACGGGGCCAACCGCAACGACGTTGTGCAGCGGCTTGTAGTAATCCTCGGAAACCTTTTGCTTCCGGAATATCCCGTTCTCCTGCCAGCTCTGGTAAACGGCGACCGTGAAGCCCTCGCTGCCTTTGCGCTCGATGAACTCCTCGTTTGGCCCCAGCGTTTGGTCTACGCGAACAATCGTATTCGGCAACACCGTCGCGCCTTTTTCCGTAACAAGCGTCGCCACAGGCACGTCCTGCTTTGCCCCGAAAAGCGCCACTCGCACCTGATTGCTCTGCAGTGCCGCATGGATAAACAGCGGCTTCTCCGTCTGGTTGGAAAAGCGCAGATCGAGTTCTTCCCCATCGACCCGCGCTTCCAGCCCTGCACTTGTATAGGAAACAGGCCGCTGAGCCGCATGCCGCTCGATCACGGTCAGACGGTTCTGCAAAATGGTTTGGTAGAGAGCAGTCGCTGCCTGTGTCGCGGCTCCACCGAGCTGGTCCGGAACGACTTGTTCGTCGGCGAGAATCGGCTGCAGCACATAGCCGTTTTCCTGCGTGTACGGCCCTGTCGCCTTCAGGAAGGAAAACGTCTCGCCAGGCAAAACGACCGTGCCGTTCAGGCGGGAGACGAGCTGCTGCAAATTGGCAAGCCCGCTGCTCCCGGAAACAGCCATCGGCAAAGACTGCTCAGCCAGCATGTTTTTGATCGACTCCAAATCTGCTGTGCGGATTTGTGGCACGTCCTCCTGTACAGCCAGACGAAGCTCTCCCGACCAATCTGCGAGATTGGACGAGATGACTTGCTCAAAGGCGGACAAAGACTGCTCCAGATTGATCCGGTAACCGACCACCTCTGGCACGATCGAGATCGTATTCCCCGAAACAGCTCCTGTCGCAGACACAGCCGGGCGCTCGATCTGTTGTCCGATGGCGTCAAGCTGTCTGGACATCTCCGCGCGATCAAAGGCAATCTTGATCGGCACATTGACAGGCGCAGAATCCCCCCACAAGCGGGAGAAAAACCCGGTCTTTTCTCGGGAGCGGGCATACGCCTCCTGCAAGGTCGCTTCTACATCAAAGCTGAGTTGCAGCTTGCTTTTGTCAATCGGGTACGCTTGTCCATCCAGTACAAAGCGAATTTCTGTATTTTGGCTGGCCTGTACGGCCTCAAGCAGCTTCTGCCTTGCTTCCTCATATGTCTGGCCGCCTACGGGAAGCGATGCGATCCTGATCTCTTCCTGGAAAATCTTCTCGCCAAAAGTGGCGCCTCCCCACTCGATCATCGAAAAAAGCGAAAGCGCCGGGATCAGGATGAGCTGGACGAAAAATATGGCAAAGAACCAAGAAAACGAATAGCGCCGTCGAGGCGAGATTTGGGTTGCGTACATACGTCAACGCCTTTCTTTATCGGTTATTCATTTGTCTGCTTGTCATCGTGGATGAAATTCCATTCATGCTCATCGGCTTTCCCGACATCTGTCCGTTCCGTTGTGTCAGGCATGGTTTTCTTTTCGGCAGGAGACTCTTCCTCGAAAAAGTAGATGATCCGATCCTCGTCTGCTTCCTCGGCCTCTATTTTTGCCGAAGGAGGCTCCAGTGCAGGCATGAACGGAATCGTCTCCGCTTCTTCCTCCTGCAAAAAGTCGTAGCTGATCGCCTCATCCTCGTCGCGGATTTCCGGCAAGCTGCCTTCCTCCTGGCTCACGGCCACTTCAGCCAAAGCCGCCTGTTCGACTTCTTCCTCCAGCTCCAGTTCCAACTCAAGGTCATGCTCAAGCTCATGCTCATGCTGGTGCTCACTCTCATGCTGCTGCTCAAGCTCGCTCACTGCTGGCACGCCTTCGTCTTGCTGCTCATCCGCTGCCTCTTCCAAACTCCACGGATGCTGCCGACCCAGCTCCGCTGTCGCCGGCACAGAAAAAACAGGAGCAAATCCGCCTCTCCTTACAGGCACTGCGGACAGCTTCCATGCGCCCCACGCCAGGCAAACCGCGAGCAAAAGAAAAACGGACAGCCACAGCCACAAGCTTGTGTAAGCAATAAAGAAAGGAGAAACGGCGCCGATCAGGACCGCCCCCGCTGCTACCAGCCAGCCTTTTCGCGCAAAAGTGCGCTTCGCCCTCCGATAGAGCATCACTCCAAATAGGGCAGACAATAGAAAATAGCAGCCAATAAATATCAGGACACCTGTTGTATCCATCTTTATTTCACCCTATCCTCTCAAATAAATATGCCATTAGACCCATTCCTTTCTCTCTAACCCGATTCGACTTTGATGTGCAAATTCCTGTTCGAAATTTTGACATTCCTGTATAATATCCTATTTTTCTCATTTCGTGTACAATAAGGTCACGAACCTTTCCAGGAGGATAACCAGGATGAAAGTACTAGATAACGAAAAAGGCTTGTCCTTGGTCGAAGTGGTCGCATCGCTTCTGATTTTTTCCATCGCCCTCCTGTTTTTGAGCCATTTTCTCGTCAGAAGCTTTGAAATCTCCGGCAATCAGGACAGTCGGCAAGTCGCCATGAACTTGGCCAGGCAGACTGTGGAAGAGTGGCGGGCCGGAAATGGCGTGATCCCAGCCGATCAGCAGCAAGGAATTTCGCTGGCAGATCAATACTTGGGCAAACCGCTTCCTTTTCACCTGCTCGCAAGCATCTGCTCCAACGAGGCACCGAATTGGCCCAACGACTTCAAGGGGATCAAGCTCGCTGACATGACCATCAACGATCGCGTCTACCAGACTTACGTGCTCCCCCGGTTTATCACAACAGAGCAAACAGCATCCCAGTCGCTCATCAGAGTCGTCGTCACAGTCTTTTCAAACGATGTGAAAGTCGCGGAGCTGGAAACATTGATAGCCAATCCAGAGATTGGGCAGGAGAATGACGCATGATAATCAGATCGCGCAAACTACCGCTAACCAAATACCTCAAGGATGAACGCGGGCTTACGCTCGTTGAGGTGCTCACCACGTCGCTCATTTTCTTTGCCATCTTGATCCCGCTGATCGGTGTGTACGTCAAAGGAGTAGAAATCTATCAAACTACTTCCTTAAAAAACACGTTGCGAAACGATACAGATTTTGTCATTGGCGACGTGATGCGCACGATCCAGGAGGCGGACTACGTCAAGCTGCCTTCTGCCTCGGCCGACCCCGAACAAGGATCAGCGGACGATACGGCAGCACGGCATATCGTCAGCGCCTCTTTTCCCGAGTTTGCCGATGCCACCAGCTCCAGCCGGGTCTATTTGCACAAGCGCTCCGTCAAAATTGATCGAGCCTCCACGAGCACGCAAACAGTGTCGCTGCTCACCAGGGAAACGTATGCTTTTGCCGCCTGTGAAACACACGGGTCAGAGATCAATCCATGCAGCCACATTCCCTTTCCGGCAGATCGTAACCAGTATATGGTAAAAGGCTTTTTCACCATGCCTCAGCAAGAAAACGACGATGCTGCCCAAAAACAGGTAGTTCTCTATCTCGTCGTTGCCCTGCGCTACGGTTCTTTCCCGCTTCCTTCCACAGAGGAGGACAGGCAAAACCACCAGCTTTTTGCCAATTGGACCGAGGTGGAGAACGCCGTCACACAAAACACGGAAAAAGCCCAGTATGTACGTGTCGTCCGTACGGAAATCGAGCTGGGCAGCGAGCAGAAGGGGTGAGTCCATGCAGATCGTCAAAGAAGAGAGGGGCGGCGCCCTTGTCATCGTCTTTTTTATCATTGTCCTGTTTACGGTCCTGGCCCTCTCGCTCGCCAGCTACACCATGCAGAGCGTAAAGCAGCGCACCTTTGCCGAGGATGAGGTGCAGGGCAAACTGCTGGCAGACGCGGGACTGGCCTATTTCCAG
This sequence comes from Brevibacillus sp. NSP2.1, assembly GCF_000470975.2. Lineage (NCBI taxonomy): Bacteria > Bacillati > Bacillota > Bacilli > Caryophanales > Paenibacillaceae > Brevibacillus > Brevibacillus sp. NSP2.1. The sequence continues at coordinate 4,889,610 of NZ_CP048274.1, forward strand.
GAGTATTTGGAGACGCAGTTGCAGATGCCTCATTCCTTCCTGAACGGGAATGGGACGATCAGCGAGGTGCGGGATTCTTTGTCGCGTCCCACTGAGGTGCCAGTGACCCAATCCAGCGACAAGGTCATCGACCTGGTCGAGAGCATCTCCGCTACGGAACCGAATACATACAAGGAAATCCGCTTGCCGGGCATGAACGGCAGCTTCGCCATCCATACCGCCATCGAGTCGCGGATTCCCCGCGACACCGGCAGCACCAGCCAGCCGTATGTGCTGAAGCTCAAAGTGTCCGTGATCGGCATTCCCGACCGGGCGGAAAACTTGCGGAAGGTCAAGCTCACCTCGACTGTCTACGTGAATACCGTGCCTGCGCCTTTTCACTATGCGATCAGCACTCCCGGCCAACTGCGGCTTTTCGGCGGGAGCAACGTGATTGGCAACATCGCAGCCGACTCGGTTGTGACCAGCTCGCGCTATCGTTACAGCTCGTTGAAAAATACGGAGGACAGCGATCCGGCAAACGATGAGGTAGTCTGGGAGGTCGGCACAAGCGGTCCCAACTACGTGGAGGGCGAAATTTTCCTGCCGAGCCGCAGCCGCCTGATGGAAATTGCCGCTTTTCCTGCGGAGGAGCCGAGCAGCACCGCTTTTTCCGGCCCGCGAATTGCTGATCTGGAATCTGCCTTCGTCCCCAGCCCGCTGCCAGACACGGAGGAAAATGCGGTTACGCTCAGTGCTGATCCGGCCACGCCGTACATCCCCGGATATGAGCCGCCTATCGTGACCGAAAGAAACCGTCCGACAGATTCGCTGTTCATAGATGAACAAGTGGGAAGCACGGCGAAATACGTCTCCGACCGCATCCGCGAAGGAAAAGCACTCGCGACCAGCGCACAGCAAATGCCGCCTGTCGAATCGGCCAGATGGTTCAGAGACCCTGACGAAGCGGATGGCGCAGTGCCTCCTGGCTTTATCGATGCCTACGCGCCGAGCGGTGAGTTGCTCGTCATCGAATCGCCTTATCGCGATGCCAACCCGGATTTCCTGAACCTGACGGCCCGCTTCACGGGAGATTCGCTGGAAAACATTCGCCATCTGTACATCAGCGGTCCGGACGGCGAAGGAATGGCAGCGGTAGAGATGGGCAGAAGCGGCTCGTTCAAGGCGGAGCCGGACCATGAAGGCAAGCCTTTCACTTACACGGGCACGATCTACATCAAGGGCAACCTGGACATTGTCGGAGACGTGTCCATCAACGGCACGGTTTATGTCGATGGCAACGTGGTCATTCGCGAGATCCAAAATATTACGCAGCCCGGTCGGAAAAACAACCTGGTCATTATCGCGTCCGGCACGATCAGCCTCACAGACAGGTACAAAGACGAAAGCTCGATCGACAGCAAGGACATTTATCCACTCTCGGCCTTCCTGTACTCGGAGAGCGCCATGGAGATTTACTCGATCAACTCCCACAACCGGCTGATTGGCGGAATCGCCACAGGCCGCAGCGTGCGTGATGCTGTAGAAGAAGGAACCAGCTACATCGAATTGAACTCCGTGCGCGAAGACCGTGCGGAAAAGCCACCGACGCACATGTCGATTTCTTTTGACCGCAACATTTTCGAAGAGAAGACACCGGGCCTCCCGCCTGGCGACCGTTTTCACATCGACATGTACGACAAAGAGTATCCCGAAGTAGGAGATCCGATCCTGGAGTAAAAGCAAAAGTGCCAATGCGAGACAAACCAGTTCGCATTGGCACTTTCTATTTTTCATGTCAGGAAGCGGTTATTGGCGTGTACCCGTTGCCAGAACGGTGATGGTCAACTCATCTTGCGTATGCTTGATTGGGGATTCTATTTTCTTTCCTCCCTTGCGAATGGTCGTAACGGTGTATTCGACTTCTACGGTAATCTTGTATGTTTTCGTCTTCGAATTGTCCGTTTTCAGATTGAGGAACTTCTCTGCAAAAATATCGCTATGCGGGAGAGCAACCGTTGTGCCAGGTTCACCGCTTCCGACCTGCACAATCGTATATTTTGCATTTTTTACGTTGACCTTGACTCTGCCATCGACATCTACGTCTTTAAAAGAGTAGCCCAGGCGCACGTTTACCGCCCTGTTTTCCTGAACGCTTCCAGTCGAGATGACAAAGGCATACGGCGAAGTTCTTTCTTTCGGCGGTGTCAGGACAACCTGGCGAGTCGTCACATAGCCGTCGCCATTATCTGCCTTGATGATAACCGTGGTTTCCACGTACTTTCCGCCTTCCGTGCGCAGCGGAATGTCCAGGTAGTTATCGTTTTTGCTGTCCATGTTGGGAATAGGCGTAAAGTCGCTTTCCGTAGGGTTAGGCGTTGTGCTGTACTTCCAGACGGTATCCTCGGTGACATGCTCTTGAGGGGTCACCTTCACAGTCCCCATGCTTTCCAGCTCCAAAACCTTCTCCGCCTCTGCCGTAAATACCGGATACTCGCTACCGCCGATCGTGATGACCTTCGACACGCTCATTTCATTAACATCCGTCGTATCTCCGTCCTCGTTAAAGTCTTGGCGCATGGCGACTACAAAGTGGTTCACGCCTGGCTTCAACGGTACGCCTTGGGCAGTGGTGCCGTTGTTGAAATCGGTCAGTTGCGTCTGGTGGTTGACATTCTTGTTATCGCTCTCGTAAACCCAGCCAAAGGTTGCATTTGGCATGATCGTTCCAGACGGCGTAGCGACAAGCTTGGCCGTCTGCGAGCTGCCCTCTCGCTCGCCCGTCGCCGTAATTTCGATTGGCGGGTTAAAGTACACTTTCCCTTCTGCTTCGTTGGAAAGCTGTCCCAGCCCGTTTTTCACCTGACCTGTAATCACCGCAGGCCCGACAAAAGGTCCGCCCAACGAGGTCTGATTTTGCTCAATCGTAAACTGGTACGTCGTTTTGAACAGGCCGTTTCCGACTTCAACCGGAGCCTTCGGTGTGCCAGGGTCTACAGAAGTACCGTTGATGCGAAAATCCGGTTGCAGCACTTCGGTTTTACTGAAGTGGATGACTTCTGCCGTAATGACTACTTCTTTTGGATACAAGCTGTTCCAGCCATCGTTAGGTGTCATGGTCAACTGCGGCTGGGACGAAACGATGACCAGGCACGTATCCGTATATCCGCCGTCCACTGTCGTCACCGTGATCGTTGCCTGACCGCTGCCGACAGCGACGACACGCCCTACCGAGTCGACGGTCGCTACTTTTTCGTTGCTGGAGGTCCATTTCACGTCTTTGTTTTCTGCATCAGCCGGGAAGACGGTTGCCACCAGCTTCTCGGTATTGCGAGCCGGATCTTCCGCGACGAGTGTAATTTGCTCTTTATTGAGGGTGACGCCTTCCACAGCCGTGTACACATTGAAGTTCACGCTGTTGAACTTGTCCGTAATCTCCGCTTCCGTAAAATCGGTGTAATTCATCTGAGCTTGGTTGAGCGTGTACAGACCGCTTTTCGTTGCTTTCAGCTCTACGGTGAATTGCTGTTTCTCCGCACGGTACACCTTGCCGGCAGACGTATTCACGAGGTTGTACGTCACATCCTGCAACTGTCCAGCCAGTTGCTTTTTGCCTCCTGACGTAGACTGTTGCCACCCTTCGGAATTGCTGCTCACTTCAATGCCCTCCGGGTAAATTTCGTTGAAGCTGATATTTTTCAAGGTAAGCTGATTGCCAGTAACCTGATACACGTATCCCTGGAAGACGCCTGTGTAGTTGCCAGCCGCATCCTTTTTCACTTCAAAGCGGCCAAAGTTGAGGATCGGCGCCACTGTGGAACTGCTGGTCAGCTTCGTATCGTCGACGATCGGCAGCGTAATGATCGCCTTTCGATCATACAAATATTTCAAGCCTTCATTCAGTTCGTTTTTCAGATTGCTGCCTGGCAGCGTATTGACGGTCGCACCGAGTGAAACGGATTGGGTGTAGCCTGTCTTCAACAGATTCAGGTATGCCGTGCCAGTGTTTGGACTTGCCCACGCAATCGGTCCAAAATCCCCTTTTGTCGGGTCCTGGAACGAATACGCCTGGCCGACCACATAGCTCTCCTGCGGCATCCAGATTGGACGCAGACCTGTCGACGCCAGCTCGCTGACGGGAATATCCCTAGGCTCGATGGTGTACTCGATCGCGATCGGATCGCTTTTCTTGATCCGTCCCGGATTTTCATTGAGCACTTTGCGAGACAGGGCGAGCGCAGGTGTCACTTTGTCTACGATGACTTTTCGCGTAACGGTTTGCTTGGCTCCCTTGCTGTCTTCCACCTCTACCCTGATCTCGATCTCGCCGCCGTTCGGCTTGGTATTGGCCGCCTGATAAATGACGATCGAGCCGTTACCTGTCCAATCATTGGAGTAGACCTGCTTGCCGTCGACGTAGATTTTCGTTTTCAGCATGAAGTCTTTCAAATCGTAGTCGTCCACGCGGTAGACGATATCGAACGCCTTGTCGGTGCTGCGAATGCGCTCCTTGTCATTTGGCGCAATCATCGTAATGATCGGCGCATGGTTGGCACCGATGAAGGCGCGGTACAGCGTGTTGACGAACAGCTTTTGCTCGGAATCCGGAAAGCTGCTGGAGGTGTGTCCCGTACCCGAGTAGGTGACGCCTCCCTTGGAGTAGGTGTAGTAATGGTTCCAGCTATCGTCGACGTCCCGGTTGCTGCCTGTCATGTTGTACCACGGAATGACAGTCGGATCTTCCAGGTCAAGCGTATAGTACTGGTCGTGCGTTTCCGCCACCGTGACGGATTCTCCCAAAGCAAACGGGTACTGCGTCAGCAAGCCGCTGTTGACTTGCTTGGTCGTTTTCGAACGGTTCGGCGCTCCGAAGCCCAGGTTGTGCATCGGGTCGATTTGTCCGCTAATGTCTTTGAAATACGTGAGCCAGTTGTTGCTGCTGCGGTAGATCGTATCGTGGGAAAACATGACGCCCTGGCCTGTGCGGATAAAAGATTGCACCGCTTCGGCTGCTGCTGTACTGATCGACGCGCCTTCGTTGTATGTATCCCGGAAGCCAAACACCAGCATGTCGTAGTTGCCGTTCAAGGTCTTGTAGTACGTTTTGTTGAAATCACTCATCGAAACCGTATTGATCTGGAGGGCGTAATCGGTGCCGTTGTCCAGATACGCCTTCTGAATCCGCTTGTTCAAATCGCTCTCGTCATTGGAGCTGACGGTTACTTGCAGCACCCTGACGTTCACTTTTTGATCGCGGAACTGAAAAATGCCTGTCTCGTAATCTTTCAGCTTGGTCGCTTCGTCTACCAGCTCCAGCTTCCAGTAGTACAGCGTGGACAAGCCTTTTGGCAGGACGAAGGAAAGCTCGTTGACTGCGCTGTTGGCCGTAAGCGAAGTCGTGCTGACCAGCTCTTCCGGCTCATATACTTTGTCGAAGTCAGCGTCAATGTACAGATTGGCGCTCAGCCAGCGGCCGACAAAAGAAGAGTAGTTCGCCAACTTGAACGTGTAGGTGATCTTATCTCCCGGACCGTAAATGGCATGCGAGGAAAGCGTGTAATCGCTCGGCTGGGAAAGAATGGTCAAGCGCGGTCTTGTCGCTATGTTTTGCGCAATTTTTTTCGCTGCATCTGAGGCGCTGCTGGCAAAAAGGACATTTTTCTGGCTGCCACTTTTATATGGGTTAAAATGCGCTTTCAACTTGCCTGTATTTTTGGTAACGGTATCGTTGTGCAAGACTACCAGTTGGCCTTTGCTGATAAACTCCTTTTTGATCGCTTCGGCCTTCAGGTCGGTGATGTCGTTCATTTTGTTTTTTGTATCGTGCGCGTTGGCCCGATCCGTCGGGGAACTGGAGTTTTCCATGTTGCGATAGCTTACCGGATCCGTGCTGTACTTCCCGGAGCCGATGTAGATCGCATCGTATTTCCCGTCCAGCTCTTCGCGAATCGCGACGAATTTTTTCATGCTCATCGTCGTGATCGCATAGTCGGAACTGGACAAGGAAAGCTCCGAACTGCCGGAATCCGTAATCTCCAAAATCTGCTTTTTCAAGTCGTTCCCGCTATTCGCATGGCTAATCGCCTGCGGCCCCCAAGTCCCCAACGTCAGTTGAACCATGAGCAGGAACAATAGCAAAAGCCTCCATACTCTCACTTTTTCCCTCTCCTCCTTTTTCCTTTTTGGCTTGGCTTCGTATAAGCGCCAGAAGCAAAATCATGATGGTTTTGCCCTTTAGCTGTCTAGCAATCCGCCAACGACTATATTACTATCAGATTACGCCAATATTGGTACTTTTGCACTAATTATCTTTTCGACAATTACGCCTTCATCTGTTCACAAGCTTGGGTCCATGGCAGACGTACCTTTTCTTGCTCCGTTAGTTTATAGTAATAAGGAAGCCATTGTACACCCCTCATGAAAAAGGATGCGAACCATGCAAAAAATCATTGTTGTAGGTGCCGGAATTTTGGGTGCTTCGACGGCGTATCAGCTATCAAAAAGAGGCGCAGAAGTAATCATTGTGGACCGAAAACATGAAGGCCAGGCCACCGATGCAGCCGCAGGGATCATTTGCCCGTGGCTGTCGCAAAGGCGCAATCAGGCGTGGTACAAACTGGCGAAGGAAGGCGCGCGCTTTTACCCCTCGCTGATCGCCGAGCTTGAGCAGAGCGGCGAGACGAGCACCGGGTATGCCCGTGTCGGCGCTCTTAGCATTCACAAGGATACAGACAAGCTGCAGGCGCTGGAAAAGCGGGCTCTCACGCGCAAGGAAGATGCGCCGGAGCTGGGCGACGTCACCATGCTTTCCTCCGAAGAGACAAAAGCGCTTTTCCCTCCGCTCGACGAGGACTACGCCGCGGTGCATGTCACAGGAGCCGCTCGCGTGGATGGCCGCGCCCTGCGGGATGCTTTGCTGCGGGCTGCGCAAAAAAATGGAGCTGTGCTTCTATACGAGGAAGCTACCCTGGTACACAACGGAACGCGGGTAACCGGAGTGCGTGCAGGCTCTGAAACGATCACCGCCGATTCCGTCATCGTCTGTGCCGGAGCGTGGGCGAACGAAATTTTCCAGCCTCTGGGCGTCCAGTTTCAGGTTACTTTCCAAAAGGGGCAAATTGTCCATCTGGACTATCCAGACGCGAATACGGGCAACTGGCCTGTGGTGATTCCGCCCAACGATCAATATTTGCTCGCCTTCGATCAGCAAAAAATGGTCGTCGGAGCCACGCACGAAAACGACGTCGCAGGCTTCGACACGCGCGTAACGCCAGGCGGCTTGCATGAAGTGTTCACAAAAGCGCTGGACATCGCCCCCAGGCTTGCCGACAGCACGTTCGTGGAAGCGCGGGTAGGCTTTCGCCCGTTCACGCCGGGATTTCTTCCCGTCCTCGGCCCGCTCCCCGGCTGGGAAGGCATTTTCGTCGCCAATGGCCTCGGCGCGTCCGGCCTGACAATGGGGCCTTACGTCGGTTATCAGATGGCCAAGCTTGCCCTAGGACTGGACATGGATATTCAGTTGGAGCATTACGCTGTGTCAGGCGCGATTGTTGCTGAATGTGAATGAGTTTGGAAAAGCGAGGTCTTGTCCCTTTTTGGGGTGGGGCCTTGTTTTTGTTTTCGGTTTTTTTGTCGGTTGTGTTGTCGGTTTGTTTTCGTTGCGGTTGTCGTGTATAGAGCGAGTGAAAGTCGTTGTAGCTCGGCGTAACAAGCGGATTTTGTATGGTAGAGAGGCAAAACTGAATGGATTGCGCTTTTAGGGCCGGGCTTGGCTTTTGGTCGATTGTTTCCGGTGTGATGGCTAGTGTCCAGGCTGGCGGTTGTATTCGTGTGAATGCGTAGCAAGCATGCCGGAGCTGAGATGAGTGCTGTCGAAGAAGGAGAACTGCGAGTTGCAGGAACAAACAGAGTGTGAAAAGAGCCGGGAGCCCTTTGGTCATAGCCCCGTCAAGTAGACACTAAAAAAAGACGCTATCTTAAGCGGCGATCGATTCCCGGTATTGGACTGGGGAGAGGTCGCCGAGTTTTTTCTGGAACCGTTCTGTATTGTAGAATTCGATGTATTCAGCGATCAGTTTGCGAGCGTGAGCTATATCTCTTGGTTTCTCCAGATACAACTTTTCCGTCTTCAGGTGTGAAAAAAACGATTCAACACAAGCGTTGTCGAAGCAGTTCCCCCGTCTGGAATGGCTTCCGGTTAGCCCTTGTTCTTGCAACAGATTTGCGTATGTCTTGGTAGTGTACTGGAATCCTTGGTCGGAGTGCAGGATCGCATCTCCATTACCCAGTTGCTTCACCGTAGACAGCACAAGATCAAGATCGTTTCTCTCCGACACTTCCCAAGCAACCGTTTCGTTATTATACAGATCCAGGACCACGGACAGATAAATGAAGTCATCGACGACTCGAATATAGGTAATATCGGTTACATATTTCTTTCTAGCCTCGTCCGCAGCGAACTGGCGATTAAGGACATTGTTGAACACGATGGAGGGCTTGCGGCCGGCAAATGGACGCTTTTTGCGGATCACTGAGCGGATGCCCAATTCTCGCATCAGTCGGCGAACTTTCTTCGTATTTACTTGTAGTCCCTCTTTGCGTAGAGCCGTGCGCATTCGTTTATACCCAAAGTATGGGCGAATGCGGTGAATTGCCAGTATATGTTCCTTTAGGTCGGCATCCTGCTCCACACGTACCTTACGAACCTTCTCCGTCGCCTTCCACTTGTAGTAGCCCGCCCGGGAGACCTCCGCTATTTCGCATAGCATGACCACAGCGTACTTGCGACTCATTTCTTCGATCGTCCTAAACCGGGTTTGCTTATCCAACTTCCCTCCCCGTGTAGATTTGGATTGAGCTTTTTTAGGTATTCGACCTGCGCTTTCAAGTAGTTGTTCTCTTCCTCTAGACTGCTGAAATACTTCTTGATCCATCGCCCTCTATAGTCTTCAAACGTTTCACCGTTTTGCCGTTTCTGTACCCACTCCCGAATCTGCGTCTTACTTTTAATGCCTAATTTCTCCATTATCATTGGGTAGCTCCAATGCTCCTCAACCCGCAAACGTACTGCTTCGCTCTTCGTTGCTTCGTCATATTGCTGCTGTTTTTGCCCTTTACGTGGCGGCATAAGAAAATCCCCTCCGGTCAACAGTGTTGATCTCATCATACCATGAGGTCTTTTTTCACTGTCTACCATGAGGGGATAATACCACCTTTACCAATGCGGGTTTCCGGCTTGTTTTTCGTGTGCAGCTCCGCTGTCTGCTGGCGCTGTAGTAGCGTATAGCGTAGCTAGCGATTATTGCGGGTCATTTGGCAGCGGCAAACAGAAAACAAATTGCTCGCCGAGCGGCCCCATTCTTCTGCGCCCGGTATCTGCAAAGCCCGCTGCCACATACAGCCGCTGGGCAGGGATGTTTTTATGGTTCACTGCCAAAACAATTTCCGTACAGGCAGGAAACTCGGTACGGATAAATGCCGGCAAGAGAAGCATTCCTTGCTTTGCATAGCCTTTGCCTTGTTGTGCATGGTTAATGGAAAAGGAAGTGAGCAGCATCGCGTCGGGGTTCGCGGAATATTCCTTTACTCGCTCCGTCGAATGGAGCAAGAAGAAGCCTACGGGTTCCTTTTCGCTTACAATCACAATCGGGTATTGGCCTTCTGTTACCGCGAGAGTCTCGACAGGCAATGATGTAAACTGTCCCTGTTCTTCGGGGAGTTCAAACGAGCGCAGCGCTGGCAAGTGAGCGGGAGAATAGTGCGTCAATTTAACGTGGACGGGTTTGTTCATTGGGGGAGCACCTGCTTTTTATTTTTATAGTAGCATAGGAACGTACGTTTGTCATTACAGATAGATATAGCGTAGTTGTAGGAATGAGGGTGGGGTGTATGGGGGATGGTCTTACGGATAGTAACGGTTCGCTCCCTATATTTGGATCAGTCCGGGATAGTTCCCAAAATACAACAATTGTAAAAGTGTGAATTAGGGCATTTTGCTTACTTTCCAGTTGTTTTAGCGCTCCATACTGCCTTCTTGAAAGTCAGCGCGTGGCCCTTTGTTTTTTCTTAAATAGATCCACGAGGACGATCAAAGCCAGAATCAAAACGGAGTGCACGAAAGGCTTCAGGATGCTGGGGTCGTCGTAAATAAAGTAGGCCACTATAAAGTTAAGGGCAAACGTGCCGAACATTTGGTCACCTCGTTTCGGGACTGGGGTTTTGGTTGGGCGGATTTTTTAATGTTGGGCTTTGCGGTTTGTTCAGTATGAGTTTAATTTTTTCGTAGGCTTATTTTGTGGGTTTAGGGTGTTCTAGGCAGTTGCCATTTTGTCGCAAGAACTTGGTTCGTTGTGGCAGTTCACTCGTGTTCGGGTTCGTAATGTACAGAAACGAAAAAAGCAGAACAGTCTGTGTTAGAGCGGTTTCAGTCCCTTTGAGTCTGTCAAGATTTTTGTGTAAACGTGAAAACGATGCTTCATATGTCGGGCTTGACATGGAGCCACTGGCGGGCATGAGTTCTTGCGATTGGGCGATGGAGAAGTTCACACCATCGCAAGGCAAAGTAGCCTATCATGCCCGCCCCTCCATGTAAAGCCCTTCATCGAATCTGTACCCGTTCTGGGAAATGTACAGTCAACTGGAGAAGGATTTGCCCCCAATTTTGGACCCGCCCTGTCCACTTCCGAATGACATCCATCGTCGCCAAATATAGCATTTTGAGTAGCGATTCATCCGTCGGAAAGATACTTTTTCCCTTTGTCACCTTCCGGAGTTGTCGATGGTAGCTTTCGATCATATTCGTTGTATAGATGAGCTTGCGCAACTCAGGGGAGTACTTGAAAAAGGTCGCCAGTTCATCCCAGTTACTCCGCCACGACCGGACAATCAGGGGATACTGTTTTCCCCAGGTCTCCTCAAATTGATCCAATTCCAGGAGAGCCGCCTCTTCCGTTGGGGCCGTATAGATCGGACGCAAGGCCGTAGTAATCTTCTTCAAATCCTTGTACGACACATATTTGATGGAATTGCGGATCTGGTGGATGATACATTTTTGAACCTCCGTTTGCGGATAGCTGGCTGCAATGGCTTCGCTGAAGCCTTTTAAATTGTCTACACAGATAATCAAAATGTCCTGAACGCCACGATTTTTCAGATCCGTCAACACATGTAGCCAGAACTTGGCTGACTCGTTTTCTCCGATCCAGATGCCAAGAACGTCCTTATAACCTTCCAAATCAATGCCAATGACCATATAGGCGGCTTTGCTGATAATTTGCCCGTCCTGTTTTACCTTAAAATGAATGGCATCCATGAAAACAACGGAATACACGCTTTGCAGCGGGCGATTTTGCCATTCCTTGATAAGAGGTAACAGTTTAGCTGTTACGTTGGAGATAAGGGTCGGGGATACCTCAAGTCCATACAGATTGTGCAAATGATCCTGAATATCCCGTGTGCTCATGCCTTTGGCGTACATAGAGACGATTTGATCTTCAATACCCGTTACATGTCTCTGGTGTTTCTTGACAATCGCAGGTTCAAATTCTCCAAGACGATCACGGGGAATCGTGAGATCCAACTCCCCATACTCAGACGTAACCGTTTTTTTGCTATAGCCGTTCCGACTGTTTTTCGTCTGCTTCTGCTTGCTGTCATGCTTGGCATAGCCCAATTCGGTATCCAATTCGGCCTCCAACATTTCTTGCAGTGTTTCTGCAAAAATGTCCTTCAGGGCTTTTTGAACATCCACCATGGTTTGCAAGTTGTGTTCTTTGATAAGTTGGCGCAGCTGGTCTTTTGGAATGAGTCCCATGTGTTCTCTCAACCTCACTTTGTTTCATTGTAATGGAATGTGGAATGAGAGTTTACACAAAATATTTTACAGTCCCGTCCCTTTGTTTCTCGGGGTCTTAATGTAACGTGACCTCATCGGTTTTTACCCTGAGTTTGCAGCGTGTTTCAGTCCCCTCGTTCCTCGGGTCCTCAATGTAACTCCGGTTCGTGATAACAATACGTATTTCTCTGATCCGTTTCAGTCCCCTCGTTCCTCGGGTCCTCAATGTAACCGACCTTGGTCGGCATGAACAAACTCAGTAATGCCAAGGCTTTGCTTGTAGTCAAAGTCCTCAACATTCCGCACTTTTTTCGAGGATTACCTTTCTGTCCAAAAACAGGCCCCATCCTCGAAAACACTTTCTCTCCATTTATTTTCCGGCTGAGTCCTATCATTAGTATTCACTTGCAGGGGTATAATCATGTGCTCTCACGACTATAATAAATCATTTGCCACATTTTTATAATACCTCTCCCTCGTTTCCTGCCGAAATCACGACAAAATATCTTTTGTCCACAAAAAGACGCACCTCACTTCTCATCTTCCCTTTCGGCAGACATCCCCATCGCCCAGCATGGCGCCGAAGGTTCTTCCTGTTTCCTCAGATTCTTTCTTGCTCACTCTCATCTGCGTATCTATTGCTCTTGGAGAAACAAGACCCCATCGGGACTTTTCCCCTCAAGCTCAGTGCCATACCACTCGCAGCCTGGTTAAAAAACTTCTCGTTACCGAGATGCCAGTTTCCCTTGACCAGCACTGTACAGTAAACTAAAGTGGAATTTGGATTTCTCAATATTTACCAGAAACAAAATTCGCCCACGCAAAACTTTTTCGATTAGGAGGTATTCTATGAGGCTGCAAGAACCGTTGCAACGTTCGTTGCGGTCAGAGATAGAAAAAATCCAAAAGCAATACGGCTACACCCTAAGCAAACTCAGTGCGCTGTCGGGAATCAATCACGGGCATCTCAGCGATATTTTACGGGGCAATCGCGCGATGACGATAAGACAGTTGGATGCCTTGGCTACCGCATTTGAACAGCCTCCCGGATGGCTGTATGAATTGTACCCCGACGAGTGCTTTGCCAAAGAAAGAGTCTCGCGGCCGAGGGTGATCCCGTATTTGATCCGGTGTGCTGAGATTGGGCGGCAGGATTGCATTCAACCGATCGTTTCTAAACTGCTGGATGAGCAAAAAAATGTGGATATCCTCTTTTCAGTAGGAGAACGCCTCTTTGAAGCGGGGAAGAGCAAAGAATCCATTCCTTTTTACCAGCTCGTGATTGAAAATGAAAAGGACAGCCATTCAGATCGCTTTTCGCTCAGTCAGTACAGATTGTTTCGGGCAACGCTAGGAACGAATGCCGAAGACAACTGGAAAGCCGTCATCCGCTTTGAACCTTATCGACATCGTCTGCCGGAAAATTATCAGTTGGACGGGTTGCTTCAGTTAGCCAATGTGTCTTTTGTTTTGCAAAGGTGGAGCGATATGGAAAAGTATGCGGACGAGCTCCGCTTACTGGCCTCGAAGGTTTACGAGCATGAATGGCGCAAACGGAAAAACGCCAAGACATGTGAGCCACTCAAGACCGAGCGTCATCTGGTTGTGTATTACGGTCAAGGCTTTTTGCTGAAAGGAGCTGCCTTGCAGATGCAAGGGCTGTATGGTGAAGCGAAAAAGTATGTGCAGGGCTATGCTGATCTTGACTGGTTTGAGCTCCTTGATGATACAGGGCGAATGGAAGTAGAGAAGTTCAAGACGTGGGCAAAAGCCAATATGTACACGTATGATTTACTGATGGGGGATACCCAAGTCTTGCCCGAGTATTTGGATTTTTTAGACAAACACCCTGCGGAAATACCAGCCGGACTTTTGACGATCATGGAAGTTGCCAGCAAATTCGACCTTTCTATCGATCATGTTTTAGAGCGGTATTCTGCGGAAATCGAACGCTTTTATGAACATCAGGATCAGATTAATAAGGGAAGACATTATAACTTCCGGTATTTTAAAATCGCATATGAATTGAAGCGCGGCCGCACCAACAAAGCACTCGACGAAATTTTATGCTGCATGGACCTTGCCGACTTGTGCTAGATTTTGGTTAATGTATCGGTCCTCTGCGACGTGTCCAAACCACTCCGCAAAGCAGTACTTGCTTTGCTTGGCAGTTCAAAAACGAAATAGCCTGAGATAAAAGCCAGCATTTGTGTAAACGTGCTGGCTTTTATATTTCCTTATTTTCTCTAAACCGAATTTTTTGGAGAGTGCTGTATAGTAGAATTGCCCTTCCCTTACACAAAAAGGAAGGTATCACCGAGAAATTTCCGATTAACCAGATCTTTTCCCGATTAAACTGGAACAAATCACTTTTAATCTCTCCATAAAGACAGGTGTATGATTCAAGTGAACAAAAAAAGGAAAAATGAAGAAGACTGTGAATGCTAATCAAAAAGTTGACCATTTTTGGAGCAAACGCTCATCTTCGAGTTGACCACCTACGATGCTTTTTTTCACACAAAGTAGCATTTTATTTCCTGCACCAAGGATCGTCAAGGATAAAGGGTAAACCCCTTGCTACGCAAGCCCTTGACGATCCTTGGCTCAGTAAAAACATTTGCAATTAGGTGTGAAAATGATGACGTGTGCTCAAACTGTCAGGTGGGTAACTTTATGATGAGCAAAGTGGTCAACATTTTGGTGAGCGTTCACAGAAGACCTATTGAATATCATCGAAGAATTACGAAGACAACTTGTTAAACTCGTTCAGGAAAAAGGATTGGACCATATAGAGGTTGTAATTCTGAGCCAGCGTCTGGATGAATATATTGTCCAGTTTCAAAGCAGTATGAATCCAAAATGATAGCGGTTACACGATTTCTCGGGAATGTAAATTTTTTTGAGTAAATGGGTTTTTAACAGGCGGATGGCAACATGAGCGGCTTTACATGTAGAGGCGGGTAGGAACACACGCGGCGTCCGCCTTACGAGGCAATATGCCTTCAATCAATCACACGCGATCTCCAGCGGCCATAAAGTGCGCTTTGTCGTCTGAACGTCGATGCCCAAGCAGATGCTCTGGATATCGTTCTGCTGCTCTACGGCTCTTTGTAGTTGCCTTCTCATGTTACTCGCACTCAAGACGGAACTTATGCTCATATCGTGAACATTAAGTAAAACATGCAACTATATACGAATTTACTGCGACAAGAATTGTCGAAATTTGTAAACAAAAAATAATTTACAATTATGGTATTCATTCCTATATTCTATATGTGTTTAACAAGTTATTTCAGGAGTGAACATAATGGTAAAGAACATCTCTATTCGCGATTACACACCTAGTAGAAGCAATACGGATCAAACTGCAAAAGTTACTACTCCACCCAAAACATCCCCTCCTCCTAAAGAATTAGCCACTGCGACACCCAAACCAAAAAGTGACTCCGTTCAAATTAGTCTGGCTGCACAACAGGCTTACGAACAGTGTTCTTTTGCAAACCGCTCAACAACGTCTACAACATCCTATAGCCCGTCCATTTCA
This sequence comes from Brevibacillus sp. NSP2.1, assembly GCF_000470975.2. Classification (NCBI taxonomy): domain Bacteria; kingdom Bacillati; phylum Bacillota; class Bacilli; order Caryophanales; family Paenibacillaceae; genus Brevibacillus; species Brevibacillus sp. NSP2.1. Next base: position 4,904,966 of record NZ_CP048274.1, read on the forward strand.
TCCGCTTCTGGAAGTAAAGTAGCAGGAGTTACGGCGTACAGTGCAAGCTCTAATAGTATAGATGTTACAGTGAACGGCAGAAACATATCCGCTGGTAATTCTAACGTGGATGGATATAAAAAAGACGGAATGAACATGGTGGCAATCAAGGCTGTGCTAGAGGAGCTTGGCGGGCGAGTCTCTTATGAACAGGGGAATGGGTTTGCAAAAATCACCTTAAAAGGGGAAGGTGGTAGTTATGTTAAACTCAGAATTAGCAGTGGACAAACCACCTACGCTGGTACATATTCGAAGGACGGTGACAGTGAAAGGAGTATTACAATCGGTGCTGCTGAAATTAAAAATGGAACGACCTATGTTTCGGATGATGTAATTAGTCGATTGTATGCGGTCAAAGTCACTTCAAACCCAAAGGGAAACTCGGTAGTTATTAACAGCTCGATTAATCAAACAGAGGTAAACGGAAATCAGGTCAAAATTAACAGTTTAATGGTTCGGGACCATAATTTATATGCGACGCCACAAGAATTGCTTTGGGCGGCTGGCTATCAGACCAAATATGAAGGAACCACCTTGATTGGGACTAAAGGAGATACACGGGTAAAATACAACCTTCAAAGAGGCTCCTTAGAGATTAATGAAAATCATAAGGTGAAAAAATATGACGTCAAACTGGAAAACTTCGATCACAAAGATGTGGTGCGCGTTTCTTCTTTCCTAAACAAATTGCCTGATACGGATGTAGAATGGGATCAGAGGAAAGGAACGTTAGAAATTAATACATCTACATTCGATGATTGGGAAAATCGAACGGGAAGCTTTATCTTTGCCGCTTTGGGTGAAATGGCGGTTGAATTTGCCTTTTCCGATGTGAAAACCCTATTCGATCCCAAAGCCAGCAACACAGAGAAAACAGTAGCTGCCGCCTCTTTGCTTCCAACTGGTAAAGCTTTAAAAATCCCTGCTGTCGCAGCCCTTTTGACGAGATTTGGCGGTGATGGGGAACATGTACTTCGAATGGCCAATCTCGGTAGCAATGTCGGGGAAGCTTTGGCTGAATCCAAAAAAGCTGTCTTGTTTGAAGGGAATAGCAACTGGGGTTGGAAACATATTAAGGATTTACACGTAGGCGACCCAAATCGTCTCCCTAGAGGCAAAACCATCTTCCCTTCCGCCATGTCTGAGAGAGACATCATGAATTTGATTATGGATCAACTGAATAAGGTGAACAAACCTACCGCACAGGAATTTATGAGAAATAATGCTGGAACTTACGACTTGAATGATGTCTACGATATTACATTTTCACAAGAAAAGCACGGTATTAAATCATTGAGAATTGTCGTCAATCATAATTTAGGAACGATAACGACTGCATATCCATTGAGTGGATCGAAAGTGCGAGAAGGAAGATTGTAAAGGAGGCTGCTTTAACTTGAAGATGCATTTTCAAATCGAGAAGCAGGAACGGCTTGAACAGGGGAAATTTTTTGAGTTTTTTAAAGGAAAAGTAGATATTACGTGCACATGGAATGGAAACGAGTTTGTGTTTTCCTTCTTTCGGGCAGTTGATGCCTTGGATGAGTTTTTTAGTCTGCTTTATCTCATGGAATCAAGGGGTGTCAAGATCAAGATGGAGAATCCAGATTCGGTTGGCACCTACTATTTTGAATTGAAAGATGAGCAATTCGTCCTTGATTACTTTATTTTTGAGGATTTGGTGGCCCATTATGAAGCACCGGTTCCTTATCATACTTTCAAAAAAGAATTGGTAGCCTCACTCCATGCCTATTTGGAAGAGTTAAAGAAGATAAACCCTGACATCACAAATCATCCAATCTATCAGGGGCTTACCCGTTGCCAAATAAACCGCGAGTGGTTTGACCACTATTGTGAAATGATCGCTGACGCTTATCGCCGAGCGAATCGGGAAGTGCCTGCCCGAGATGAGTTATTCCGTCATCATATTGTAAAAAAGTAAATACAGAATTATGCGAGTCTCTGCACCAAAACCTTGGTTTCCAAAAAATTCCTTCTCGACTGATAAACATACTATAAATTCATAACCACCCGTCCATGATATGCTCCCTCATAGTAGACAGAGTACATGCTTGCTTTTTCTGTCTACTATGAGGGGTTTTCTTATAGAAAAGGTCTGGGGAACTCTTGACGCTGCGTTCGAGCGGTTTAACCCCTTAAAATTTGAGTCTTTCTCCCTTATTCTCGCATTTTCATATGCTTCTTCCCTCCTTCAACCACCTAGGAGTCTAGGAAGGAAAACGCCTAGCGTCAAGGAGATCACTTGACCCCAGACGTTTTCCTTCCTGCTTGTCAGCTAGGTTGAAGTAGGGATCATTCTGCAATCCTTTGCCATACTACACTTTCACAACAAATGGTGTAATGAGTTGCAAGGCAAAGGCTTTACCAAATTCTACAGGTGATAAATCGTACAAGCTTCCATGAATCCGTCGCTGATTATAAAAGAGCAGATAGTTTGTCACGATTTCATAGGCTTCTTGATAGCTCTGAAATTCATTCCGCTGCAAACATTCTTTCTCCAAAACACTGTGAAATGACTCAATGTGAGCGTTTTTATTGGGTGTCTTTGGAGGAATTCGCTCATGCACCGTTTGGAAATGCTGACAGGCTTCTTCAAAGGCATGGCTAATAAACTGTGGACCGTTATCCGTACGGATAACAGGGCGATCATCACAATTGAATTGCTGCCGTTTCCACAAAGCACGTTGGAGAATCTGAGCAGCATGTTTTCCTTCGCAGGTCAGTCCGAAATGGTAGTCCACGATCGCTCGATCATAGACATCAATGAGACTCATCAGGAAAAAGAAACGCTGTTCTCCTACGATAAATCCGTATTTTACGTCCATCTCCCACAATTGATTCGGAGCGGTAATCTCTCGGTTGTTTGCCAACTTTCGAGGATGTTTCCTTTTCTTTTGTCGTTGTGGTTGCAGGAGTTCTTCTTCTTTCAGCAAGCGGTAAACCTTTTTCTTGTTGATGACCAGTTGGTGGTCTCGCCGTAGGCAGACGGTAAGCTTTCGATATCCATAAGCAGATTCTTCATCGGCAATCAGCTCGGATAGCCATTCTTTGATTTGTTCGTCACTGACAGGTTGTCCGTCTTTTGACAACGAATAACCGGGTATAGGTCTTCCTCCGTGATAAACGCGAGGTTTTTGGGAGGCTTTGTTTTTTCGGTAATAGTAGGTTGCTTCCAGGATGCCGACAATACGTAGCACTAGTTTGGCTGTGTACCCCAGCTGTATCCACTTGTCGGCTATTTCCATTTTGTCCGATAAGCTGGGTTCACCTTTTTTACAAGATCACGAAGGATCGCGATTTCCAAGTCCTTTTCTCCCAGTAATTTCTTCAGTTTATCATTCTCCGTTTCCAGTTCCCGAAACTCTCCTGGACTTGGTGTATAGCTTGTTACAGCTTTAGCTTCGGAAGACGTATTCTGCCAATCTGCGTGTTTGGAGTCACGTATCCATCGATACAGCATTTTAGGGTCTATCCCATGCCGTCTGGCTACTTGGCTAGCGTTTCCTACTTCGTGGGCTTCCTGGATCAATTGTTGTTTGAACTCGATTGAATAGCGACTCCGTTGCATAAAAATATCCCCCTCTGTTCTTCTGATATCAGCTTAACAAGATAAGGGGGTATGACTCAAATCCAATTTTGGGGCTTAAAAGTCTGAGAAGTCACTCCTTTTATTTTTGCCATCATATCCGCAGGGCTTAATGATGGGAGTGCGTTGAGAAACATATGCGTATGGTCTTTGTCGCATTCAAGAGCAACAATCACAATTTGCAGTTCCTCACACCCTTCATGTACCAACTCTTTGAAGCGTTGTTCTACATCTGCTTGCAGAAAAATCTTTCTTCTGTACCGAGGGCAGAACACAAAATGGTAGTTTAATAATGAAAGGGTTGTGCTTGTTCTTCTGTATTCGTTCATACACCTATCGTATCAGTTTGTTTTATATACTACAACAGATGAACAACAAAAAAGAGTGGAATTTTCAAATACTTGAAGTACCACAAACCTTCGATTTATTCGTGGTACTCCGTATTTGACCTCACTCTCATCCCGCCCCTAAAGGGGGTGCTATCGCACCGTAGCGGGCTTTCTCGTTCGGAAAATCTGTAATCTCTTTTGTTCGTCAACCATTGCTTTTCGCTCTTCTTCTTGAGCACGGGAGTAACTTAGTGTTGGTAACCAGTCTTTGATCTGCTGATGGTAATATTGGCTGGATAATCCCCACTCCCGACTGAAATGCAGCCTGCCCATCCCTTTTGAATGCGTAATCAGATAATGGTATAGCTTCTTTAGACTTCGGTTTTTGCATTGGTTTACGCCTCTTTCAGTCATGTTAAGCTCTTTACTGATTTCCTTACATGTGAATCCCTCTAATACGGTTTTTTGAATAATGTATCGTTCTTTTTCATTTGAAAGCTGTTTCAGCAGTTCTTCAACAAGAACATTTTTCCCAATATAGTCTGAAATGTTTTGTCGATCACCAAAGCCATACAAAATTGGGCATTCTTTGCTCAACTTTTTTCTTTCACGATAGTTTAAGTTCCATGCTATACGTCGGATTAGTTTCCTGCACTCATCTTTCGTCATCTGATCCTACCTTTCTTATCGATATCGCAATAGTTACTCAGGCTTGAGGTTAAGTTATATAGAGTGACATTCGTAGTTGTATGCCGCAAAAACAAGAACATTCGTTCCCGTTAATTGTAGCATATTTTTCCTAATGTAAGCAAAATTAGGTAAGATTATCTATTTTTCTGAAAAAAAGCCCTCCCGGTTAGGAGAGCTTTACATCGGCCAGAAATCAACCTGATCCAGCTCGTTGACAATCTCGACTTTCGAAATCCGATTTTCTATGGACGAGCGAAACGGAATCGATCATTCGGCAGCGCGCAGGCGTTCGTGGTGGGGCTGGCGCTTGCGGATCGAGCGTTCCGGGAGCGGTACGTTTTTCAAACAAACCCTACTCCAAATCTAAGTTAAAAAACACAAAAATGACCGCTTGTAGTTGCTCAAAAGACACTTCTCGATTTAACTCGACGAAGAGTCTGCGGTTCCTCAAGGGGCGTTTCAGCCTCTTGGGCAAAAGGCATCTAGTAGCCTCATGTCATAAGACAGGAAAGTATTCGTAAACGTTTAACAAAAGTTTATTATTGGATATAGTTTGAAATTTTAACATTTTTTTGCGGTAATATAACCTTGGTGAAACTTTGTAGAATCGAGTATATTTTGGGGAAGGGTGTCTCACTTTTGAATAAAAAGAGAATAATTTGGACTGTAGTTTTAATTATTGTGATTGCTGGTCCTTTTTATGCAAATGAATGGATGAAATATACATCTCTTAATGAAAAAGCCTTAAATCAGATCACGAAAAATGATGAAGTTCGTATTGACATTCGTAGAGAATCTGATAGTGCAAGAGTTTCCATTACAGATAAGGAAATGGTAGATAAAATTTTGAATGAATTATCAGTTGTGGAACTTAAAAAAGAGAGTTTTACAGAGATAGATGGTGACTATAGAGTACGAATATATGTTAATGGAGTAAACAAATTGAGCATGGCAGTATTCGTTGATAAAAATTATGTGATAATTAGTAATGAGGGTGATTATAAGATCGTGAATCAAAATAATTTTAAAAAAGTATTTGAATATCCAAACTTAAAATGGGCTGTTTCAAAGGATAATTTAGATTAGAATTAACTTGGTACAGTTCCCTTAGGCTGAAAGTCAGTGGACGACGTACAGTCAGCGTTAAAGGGTCTATTCGCAGATACGATCCAAGAAATGGTGGAAGCTGAAATCGAGTCCTCTCTTGGATACGCTAAACATGACATGAAAAACAAGCGGACAACCAACAGCCGCAATGGCTATAGCAAGAAAACCTTCCGTTCTGAGTACGAGGCCATTGAAAAAGTCTTTTTAGCTAAAAAAGGTACCGTTCCTCCATTACATGGAGCGAGCGGTACCTTTTTTGCTGCATAATCCCATTGATCCAGCCCCAAATTCCATTTGCGTACAGTCCTTACACGGCATTATACGACCTCATCGTGCCTAAGGATAACATGCTATGGCAGATTAACGAGCTGGTGGACTTCTCCTTCGTCTACAACGAACTAAAAGCAAACTACTGCTTGGATAACGGACGCAATGCTATCGCCCCCTTGCGGATGTTTAAATATTTGCTCCTTAAAGCCATTTTTGAGTTGTCGGACGCGGTACTGATCGAGCGCTCCCGGTATAACATGTCGTTTAAATACTTTCTGCAGATGGCACCAGAAGAAGCAGTCATTGACCCGAGTTCACTTACGAAGTTCCGAAAGTTGCGGTTAAAAGACCTAAATCTACTGGATTTGTTCATTGGCAAAACCGTCGAACTGGCAACTGGACAAGGCATTCTAAAGAGTACTTCCATCATTGTGGACGCGACGCATCCGAAAGCCACACTCCACCTACGCCGACTTAAAAATCGGCCGCACAAACCGAATCACCGCAAGCGACGCGCACACGGCCAGGGCGCCTGCCAGCAAGAACGCCGCTGTGTACGTGCCGGACGTGTCGACAATATAACCAGTCAATGTCGGGCCGATGATCCCGGCTGTGTTTGCCAGGAAGTGCATGAAGCCGCCAACAGAGCCGACGTTGTTGCGGTCGACCACATCGTTAATGATCGCCCAGTAGATCGCCCCTGTCAGATAGAGGAAAAATACAGAGAGGGCAACGAGGGCCACCGCGCCAGCGGTTGTCGTAATGACGCCTGCAAAGCCAATGCAGACAGCCGACATGAACAGGCAAGTTACCAGTACAAGCTTGCGCGAGAACAGCACGCCTTTGTTGACGAATCGCTTCAGGAAGAAATCGGATACAAAACCGCCCAGGGCAAGACCGACAAAGCCCAACACCCACGGGATAACCGTAATAATGCTCATTTCCTGCACGCTCAAGCCGCGGGCATCAATCAAAAAGCTCGGGAACCAGGTCAAGAAGAAGAACAAAATATAGTTATAGGCAAAGAACGCAAAGGCGGTAAACAAAACGGTTTTTTGCTTCAGGTAAAATGTCAGGCGCAGCTTTTCGGGTGCTCCGGCAGGCGCGTTTTCCACAGCCGCCGCGCTTTCCGCGATCGCCTGGGATGATGCTCCTTCTGGTCTTTCCTTGACGTATTTCCACCAGAAAATTGCCCAGATAATGCCGATGATAGCAATCGCGATAAACGAAACTTTCCAGCCGTAAGCAATGGCGATAAATCCGACAATCGGTCCGGAGATGGCGCCGCCCAGCGGTGTGCCGCTATTCGTCAAACCGATGACCGATGCTCGCTGATTTTGAGGGAACCAGTTGTTGACCATTTTGCTGATCGTGGCAGACAGCGGGCCTTCGCCCATCCCGAACAGCACGCGAATGACGATCATGCTCACAAAGCCGACAGCCAGCACAAGCGCTCCGCTAAACAACGACCATACGATCATCGCTACAAAAAGCGTCAGCTTCGCTCCATAGCGGTCGGAGGCGACTCCGCCCAAAAAGTTGAATATCGCGTAGCCGACAGAAAAGCTGCTGAAAATAATCCCCATCTCGGTTGCGGTCAAAGACAGATCCTCTTTGATAAACGGAGCCGCAATAGACAAGGCAGAACGGTCCAAATAGTTGATAACACCTGCTAGGAACAGGAAAAGAATAATCATTCCTTTGCCTTGAGAAAACATGGATACCCCTCCTCAACTGTTAGCGTGCGAGCATGTTCTGTTTGTAAACGATTCCATAAACCGATTTAGTATTCAGCAAGTAAAAAAGCGATTGCTTTTTTACTTGAAAACCTAACAGGAGCTTCGCGGAAGCAAAATAGGTTTCAAGCGGTGCACGCTTGTATCTACACTTCCTGTTTTTTTGATTTGATTTAGCAACAGCTCGGCGGCCAGATTCGCCATTTCGATGGCCGGCTGCTTGACTGTCGTGATCGGCGGCGTGTAAAAGTCGGCGTAGGAAACATCGTCAATCCCGATCACTGCAGCGTCTTCGGGAATTTTCAACCCGTACTTTTTCATATAGCGCAAAACTTCATTCAGCACGATATCGTTTCCGGCCAGAATCGCTTCCGGCGGCTTCGCCAAAGCGAACAGCTCCGATAGCGCTGCGGGAATTTTTTCTACGTCTGCCGTCTTGATGTAGTCTGGATGGACGGGGAGGTCATGGGCCTGCAAGGCATCCTTGTAGCCTTGGATACGCTCAACGCGCGGGCTGATATTGCGAATGATGGAAGTAGTAACAATTGCAATATTCTCATAACCCTTTTCGACAAAATGATCGACAGCCAGTTTGGCCGCAAGATGGTTGTCGAGCATGACTGTCGTAATGCCCAGGTCTTGGATCGTCCGGTCCATGAACACAATCGGAAACTCGTCGCGCTTCATCCGTTTGTACAGCTCAAGATTGCCGCCTGTCGGAAAAATAATGATGCCATCGACCTGCTTTGCCCTCAGCATTTCGATATATTTTTTTTCCTTTTTAGGCTCGTCATCCGCGTTGCAGACAATAATGTGAAAGTCTTGTTGATAAAAATAGTTTTCAATCGCACGGATGATTTGGGTGGAAAACGTATGAAGAATATTGGCCACGACTACCCCTACGGTAAACGTAGACTTCTGCTTCAGACTGCGGGCAATAATATTCGGCTCGTAGTTCAATTCCTTGATCGTTTCCTCAATCTTTTTCCGTGTTTTTTCACTCATGTATTCATATCGCTTGTTCAAGTATTGGGAAACGGTGCTCTTCGATACATTCGCATGTTTCGCAACATCGGCAATGGTAATGTTTTTCAGTTCACTCATTCCTGTCTTGTAAAGTAAATCCGGTCCACGATACGATCATTTCCTCATAGTCTCGTCTTTGTTCGCAGAGATAAAACGGTTTATCCTGCAATCAAGAAATATTCTATCGGATGTGGAACAGATTTACAATTGCCGATTTCCCTTGCGTTTGCGGCTGTAAAGAGAGCACCTTTTCCATCCATGTCCACGATTCGAATGCGACTGTTGCGTCAGGCTGCCACGTTTGTTTACACGCCGGAGTAGGCCATGAATCCGCCGTCGACAGGCACCGTGATCCCGGTGACAAAGCCGGAGTATGATTCATCGGCGAGCCAGAGCAGCGTGCCGAGCAAGTCTTCCGGCTGGCCAAACCGCTTCATCGGCGTAGCGGTAATGATTTTGTTCGATCTGGCTGTGTAGCTGCCGTCTTCGTTCAGCAGCAGGTTGCGGTTTTGCTGCGTCAAAAAGAATCCGGGAGCGATCGCATTCACGCGCAGCCCAGCCTCGGCAAAGTGAACCGCCATCCACATGGTGAAGTTGTTGATCGAAGCCTTGGCCGCGCTGTAAGCGGGCACCTTTGTCATCGGGGAGTAGGCGCTCATCGACGAAACGTTGATGATAACAGGTGCTTCCGCTTGCAGCAACGCTCTCCCGAACACCTGACTTGCCAAAAATGTGCCCGTGAAGTTGCTCGAGAACACTTGCGAGAACCCACTTTCCTCCAAGTCGAAAAACGATTTTCCGTCCGCCTCTTCCTCGTATGTCTCGGCAGCGGTGATCGCATCAGGGTGGTTGCCGCCCGCGCCATTGATAAGCATGTCTACGCGGCCGTATGCTGCCAAAATCTGCTCTCTGGCTGCGACGAGAGAAGCTTTGTCCAGGACATCCGCTGCGATCGCTATGGCGGTTCCGCCTGCTTGGCTGATGCTGTCGACTACCTGCTGTCCTTTTTCAGCCGTCCTGTTCAAAATCGCCAGCTTCATCCCGTGGCGCGCCAATTCCTCTGCCATTCTCGAACACAATACGCCGCTGCCGCCTGTGATGACGGCGACTCTTCCGTTTAAGTTTTCGTGAATCGGAATCATTGCTTGCTCCCCGCCTTGCTTGCTTCATGGGCATCCCACAAGCCGAGCAAGTACATGATCCCCAGAGCACGGTCGTACAGTCCGTAGCCAGGGCGGCAAACCTCTCCCCAAATATGGCGCCCGTGGTCAGGTCTCACATAGCCGGTGTAGTTTTGCTTGCTCAACTGCTCCACCACACCCTGTACGTTGATAGAGCCGTCTTGGGTGTAATGGGAAGTTTCCACGAAGTCTCCGTTTTCATAAATTTTCACATTGCGGATATGGGAAAAAGGAGCGAGATACGCGTACTTTTTCGCGATTTCCACCATATCGTTTTCCGGGTTGGCCCCCATCGAGCCTGTGCACATCGTAATGCCATTCGCCGGGGAAGCCGAAATAGCAATGAGCTTCTCGTAGCTTTCAGGTCCCGTGATGATGCGCGGCAAGCCGAAGATCGACCATGGCGGATCGTCCGGATGGATCGCCATTTTTATTCCGCTTTCTTCCGCGACAGGCAAGATTTCTTTCAGGAAAATTCCCAGGTTCTCCCAGAGCTTTTCTTCATCTACATGTTTGTAGGCTTCGAACAGCTCGGAAATGCGCGCCAGCTTTTCCGGTTCCCAGCCCGGCAGCGTCAAGTCGGAAGCGGCTGCCACTGTGTTGATAAGCTCCTGCGGGTCGAGGTTATCCACCTTTGCTTTTTCGTAAAACAAAGCCGTGGAGCCGTCTTCCAGCGGGTGGAACATTTCGGTGCGGGTCCAGTCAAAAATCGGCATGAAGTTGTAGCAGATGACTTTGACTCCGGCTGCGCCGAGGTTGCGGATCGTCTCTTTGTAATTTTCGATATATTTCATCCGGTCTTCGTTGCCCAGCTTGATCGACTCGTGGACGTTAACGCTTTCAACGACATCGGCGTGGAAGCCAAAGGATTGGATGTAGTCGATTTCCGCTTGGATTTCTGCTTTTTCCCATACTTCTCCGACAGGCTTTTGGTGCAATGCCCAGACAATCCCTTTTACTCCCGGGATTTGTTTGACCTGGTCAAGCGTTACCGTGTCATTGCCTCTCCCATACCATCTGAACGTGATATTCATGGCGCACCCCCGTTATTCTGCACTCTTTTGCATATATTGTTTGCTCAATTCCACGACGGCTTCATAGCCCCCGCTCTGGAACGCTTTGTTCAAGTCGCTGCCGATTCCGGCCGCAACCGCCCCTGCCTTCAGCCATTCCTGCACATTGTCCAGATTGATCCCGCCAGTCGGCATGATGCGCGCGTTCGGCAGCGGACCGTTGACCGATTTGATGAAGGAAGGCGCAAAATGGTTGGCCGGGAACAGCTTCAACACATCGCATCCGGCCTCAAGAGCCAGCGCCATTTCGCGAATCGTCATGCAGCCCGGCATATACGGAACTCCGTAGCGATTGCACAGCTCGGCAACGCTTTCAATAAAATGGGAGCTGACGACGAATTTGGCGCCTGCCAATATGGCGTGCCGTGCCGTTTCCGAATCCATGACGGAACCGGCACCCAGGAGAGCGTCTGTATGCTGCAGCTCCCGGAACACATCAGCAATAGCCGGAGTCGTATAGGTCAGTTCGATGGCGCGAATCCCGCCTTCTATCGCCGCTTTTGAGAGCTGAACCGCTTCCTCGCCAGTCTGTCCGCGAATCACCGCGACGACCTTCGTCTTCATGATTTGCTGAATCACCGCGTATTTATCCATTCGCTTCCTCCTTACTCAAATACGATGATCGCTTTTCGCACTTGTTCTGGATGACTTTCTACGAAATCAAACGCCTGCTGGACCTCATCGAGCGAAAACGTGTGCGTGACCAGCCCGTTATGCCGGAGCTTTCCTTCGTTCAGCAGTTTGACTACTTTGCCGAACTGGTTGGTCTGAAGTCTGGAGCCTTTGATCGTCACTTCTTTTTTCGTGATCGGCAACTGCGGAATCGCGGAAGGACGCTCGTCAAAGCCAAGCACGACAATCCGCCCAGCCACCGAAACAACGTCGAAGGACAGCTCAAACGTCATCGGCAAGCAAACCGCATCAATCACGACATTCGCGCCTTCGCCATTCGTCCACTCCTGCACGCGTTGGCGCACGTCTTCCTGTCCGGCGTTCACCGTGACGTCTGCGCCGTTTTCCTTGGCAAAAGCCAGGCGCTGCTCGCTCAAATCGGTCATCATCACCGTTGCTCCCTGGAGCTTCGCCATCTTCAGAATGCAAATCCCGATCGGCCCCGCTCCTTGAATCAGGACAGTGTCTCCCTCCTCGACTTCCCCTCTCCACACGGCTTGCGCACCGATTGTGTAAGGCTCCGCCAAAACGGCTTCTTCCCACGGCAGCGCAGCGTCCACCACATGGAGCTGCTTTTCAGGAAGCACGAACCATTCCCGCATCCCGCCATCTTCGTGGACGCCAAACACGGAGAGCTTTTCGCACACATTCGGACGACCTTTGCGGCAAGCGTAGCACGCTCCGCAATAGCGGATCGGTTCCACCACCACATGATCGCCTGCCTGGACACTGGTCACCTTCTCGCCAACGGCTACGACTTCTCCGGCTACTTCATGCCCGACCACCCGCGGCAAAGTCGCAAGCGGATTTGTCCCGTGGTAAATGTGCATATCCGAGCCGCATATCCCGACTCGCTTTACTTTTACCAGCACATCGGTCGGGTTGGAAATCTGGGGCTTCTCTACATGCTGGATGACAAGCTCATGTGCTTTTCGTACTTGAACCGCTTTCATTTTTCCACCTGCTTTTTGAAAGAATGGATAGCGCCCATGTCGCTGCTTATCTGGCAATCACGGTTTCGTTTTGCAAAAAGGACCACACTTCCTCGGCGTAAGGCAACCCTTCGTTATCTCCCGACACGGTCGTCACAATCGCGCCTACCGCATTGGCAAATTCCAGTCTGCGGTCCAGCGGCAAGCCGTGCAAGTAACCGTAAATGTAGCCGGCATCGAAGCCGTCCCCTGCGCCAACCGTGTCTACGGGCACGACCGGGAAAGCTTTTTTCACATGCCAGACGCCATTGTGGTACACCTTGGACCCGTTAGCCCCGTCCTTGATAACCAACTGCTCGATCTGGAAGCGCTTCGCAAATTCTACAAGCGCAGCCTCCGAAGCATCTCCGAGTATCAGCTCGATTTCATCTCGCCCCGTCAGCAAAATATCGACAAACGGGAACAGCTCAGCATACACAGCTCTCGCTTCCTCAATCGTCCACAGCTTCAGGCGGATATTCGGGTCAAACGACACCGGGATGCTCTTTTGCCGCGCGATCTCGATCACTCGCTTGACAATCTCTACGTTTTTCGGGTCAATCGCCAGAAACACGCCCGTGATGTGGATGAGATGGATTCCCTCGAACATCTTTTTTGTAATATCACCTGGCTGCAACGTCAGGATCGGGGAGTGATAGCGGTAATAAAACGTTTTTCCGGAGCCGTCCTCCCGGATTTCCTTGAAGTTCACCGACGTCGGATAGCCTTCGACAAAAGCGACATCCTCCACGTCGATCCCTTCCCCGCGGGCAAAATTGTAGATGAACCGCCCGAACTCATCCTGTCCCAAACGGCTCAACCACTTCGACCGCAACCCGAGCCGCGAGCAACCGATCGCAAAGTTGAACTCCGCTCCTCCAGCCTTCCTTTCAAACGTAGGGACAAATCGCAAGGGTCCCGTTACTGACGGATTTAACGTAACCATGGCGTCCCCTAATGTAAAAACGCCATATTTTGACGACATTACAGATCCTCCTTCTTTAAGCCATGCACCAATGCGTTGTGAGGATTGATTGCCTGCTTGTTTGGGTGTTTGTTTGGTTGCTTTATTCGCTTGTTGGCAAGCTTTGGTTCCTTGCGTTTGATAAATCGGTTTAGTTAGTGAGTAAAAAATATATAAACCGATTTAGTTGACTTTTTTAAAATTATAATTTAAAGACTTTGCTAAATCAACAGAAAATTCTTTGGGTTTTTGGGGAGGGGGATTAATGGCTGGTTGACTGGTCGGTAGGGGCATGTGTTGGGGGATGCTTTTTGGGAAAAGTCGTCGAGGCGCTGCTGTAAGCGAGGCAGCCATGGTGGGAGGGGGCATCATGCATTACTTTTGGAACGTCAAGCATAATGGGGGTAGGTGATTAGTGAAAAGCAGCATTCGCTTTTTATGCTGAGATGGATTGGCGGGAAAAGAGAAATCTGTTGGGGGCAAAACGTCTGACCTTCGCCCCTCCCACCCCCGCACGCTCACATTGCCAAGTTGGATCGACTACACTTGGTGAGCCAAAAATCCGGCAAAAATAAAGAAGCACTTCACTCCACCAAAACAAATACGCCCATCCGAAATAATTTGACAACACCCAAAATCATCTCCGCTACTTTTATCTGATATTTTCCGTCACACGATCCCCCAGATGGAAAAAGCGATCCGTACGGACGATAACAGATAACACCGTTGCAGGAGCCACTTTCTTTCCCGCTGTCCCCCACTCTATGCCCATCCTGTCAACAACCCCTTCCACAAAAAACCTCCTGCTCCACCCAAGCGCGAATGCAAGCAGGAGGAACGCTCCCTCTGTCTAGTTTTCAGAAAACTCGATAACCGTTCTGCCAACGTTGATGCAGCATGCATCGTGGAACGAGTCAAAAGCTTTGTTGATCTCGTCCAGCCCGATGCGGTCCAGCACCAGATCGTCCAGATTGAACTTTCCGTCCAGGTACAGCCTGGCGATCGCCGGAAAGTCGCGGAATGGCTGGGTGTTGCCGTAAAAGCTGCCTTTCAGCACTTTGCCGACGCGGTGGAAGCCGCCGGCTGGGAGCGTAATTTCTTTAGCGGGATGGAACGCGCCAATGACGACGACGGTGCCGCCTTTGCGCGTACCTTTCCAGGCGCTCTGGGTCGCATGCGTGTTTCCTGTGCAATCGATGGCAAAGTGAACGCCGAATCCGTCCGTCAGCTCTTTCAGCCGCTCCTCCGCATTTTCTTCTCCTACGAGAATCGTATGCGTCGCGCCAAATTTTTTCGCGATCTCCAAGTTGGCTGGCTTCATGTCGCAAGCAATGATTTTGGAAGCGCCGACGATGCGCGCGCCCTGGATCGCGTTGACTCCGACGCCGCCGATACCGAATACTGCTACCGTGCTGCCTGGGGTCACACCCGCGGCGTGAACGGCTGCGCCGTATCCGGTCGCGACGCCGCAGCCGATCAGCGAAGCTTGCGCGAGCGGCATTTCGTCCGGCAGCTTGACGCAGGACATTTCCGGGACAACGGTATATTCAGCAAAGGTAGACAAGAGCGAATTGTGGTAAATCTTTTCGCCTTCCTTGCTCAGACGGCTCGTGCCATCCAGCAAGGTTCCCTCAAACATCGGACCGAATGCCGCCTCGCACAAATGTACATCGCCCGTCACGCAAAATTCGCAGGTGCCGCAGTACGGAACCCAGCTCAGCGCTACTTTATCGCCCGACTTTACTTTTGTGACGTTCGGCCCTACGGCTTCGACGATCCCGGCACCCTCGTGCCCCAAAATGGTTGGAAATGGCGTGCTCGCATCCTCCAGCGCGTTCAGGTCGCTGTGGCAGACGCCTGTTGCTGCTATTTTGACCAAGACTTCATTTGCTTTTGGTGCGTCCAGTGTGACTTCTTGGATGGCAAGCGGTTGGCCGACGCCTGTCATCACGGCTGCTCTCATTTTCATGTCTGACTCCCTCTTTCGCGGACTGAACTCGTAGTGGAATAGCTTTGGTAACGCAAGGAAAAGCGCAAACTCAGTAGGCAAACCAGATCGCTTTTGCCTTTGTATAGGATGACAAGGAGTGAATCGCGAACTCTTTGCCCCAACCGCTTTGCTTCCAGCCGCCGAACGGGCTTGCGAAGTCATAGCAGCCGTAGCGATTGACGAATACTTGGCCTGCCTGCAGCTTGTTTGCCACGCGATGCGCGCGCGACATATCGCCTGTCCACAAACCTGCCGCCAGGCCGTAGACGGTGTCGTTCGCCATTTCCACCACTTCTTCCTCGGTGTCAAACGGAATCACGCAAAGCACCGGACCGAAGATTTCTTCTTGCGCGATCTTCATTTTGTTGTGCACGTCGGCAAAAATGGTCGGGCGGATGAAGTAGCCGTTGGCATTGTCTCCGGTCAGGTCGCGCTCGCCGCCTGCCGCTACGCGCGCGCCTTGTTCCTTTCCGCTCGCGATGTAGCCCAGGATGCGCTCCATTTGCTTTCTGGACACTTGTGCGCCCTGGTCTGTCTCCGGGTCAAAAGGATCTCCCAGCTTGTAGCTGTCAGCCATCGCCGCAAGCCGCTCGACTACTTGCTCGTAAATGTCGCGCTGCACGAACAGCCGGGTCGGCGCTGAACATTTTTCCGCCTTATGCGTGAACAGCCCGTAAAAAGAACGTTCGATCGCGGCCTCCAAATTCGGTGCGTCGCTGAACAAAATATTCGGGGATTTGCCGCCCAGCTCCAGCGAGACGGGCTTGAGATTGGAATCGGCGGAATCCCGGACAAGCTGTCTGCCCACAGCCGTGCTTCCTGTAAAAGTCACCTTGTCCACATTCATATGGCGGCTCAACTGCGAACCGACACTGCCTGCGCCAAGCACGAGGTTAATGACGCCCGGCGGTAAAATGTCTGCTTCATGAATCAGCTCAAACAAGCGGATGGCAGAAAAAGACGTTTCCTCCGAAGGCTTCAGGATGATCGTATTGCCCATGGCAAGGGCAGGAGCAAGCTTCCACGCGGCCATATCAATCGGGAAGTTGAACGGCACAATTTGCGCGCATACGCCAATCGGGTCCCGGGTAGTTACGCTCAGGAAGTTGCCTTCGACCGGATTGTTTTCCCCGTAGTATTTGTCTGTCCAGCCTGCGTAGTATTCGAACACATCCGAAGCTTCCTGCACGTCGTCCTTGTAGGACTCGGTGTACAGCTTGCCGTTGTCCAGCGTTTCCAACGTGGCCAGCTCCGCCTGATGCTCGACCAGAAGGGCGCTGATCTTGCGCAAAATTTTTGCCCGCTCCTTGCGCGTTGTCTTGCGCCATGCCCCGTTCTCATCGTCAAAAGCCGCACGTGCCGCTGCGACTGCGCGATCGACGTCCTCTGGAGCCGCTACCTGGAACGAACCGTTGATGAGACCGTTTGCAGGATTCGTCGACGTAATGATTTCATCCCCTGTGCTGTCTGCCCATTGGCCGTTGATATACAGCTTTTTCGTCTGTTGCAGCCATTCTTTTGCCCACGCCAGCTTCGGCTGGTCGATTCCTTCAAATTGCTTTTTAGCATTTGTCTCGTTCACTGTGATGACCTCCGTTTCGCGAAAAGCTTTTGACCCCTTCCCTGCCTTGTTCCTTGAGCAGCCGGGAAACGAAGCTGTACCCGTGCTTCTCTTTCAACTCGACCACGAGCGGAATGAAGCTGTTGGCAAGCTCTGCGCATCTTGCTTCGTTGGCTTCAATGCCCGCCAGACATTTCTCATGGAAAAGGGCGAGGGACTGCTTCAGCATCTGCAACGCATCCAAAATATTGGCTCCCGCTGCTCCCTCAAATACGTTCAAATCCAGTTCGCCATGCGCAAGCGTCGCCTGGACAACCCGGTCACACCCCAAAACCTGAAAGCAGCTTTGGATGAGAGTCTCGGGTACGACCGGATTAATTTTTCCGGGGAAAAAGGAAGACCCCGCCTGCACGCCTGGCAGCGTAATTTCTGCAAAGCCAGCCTCCGGACCGGATGACAGTAGGCGCAAATCTTTGGAAATTTTCAACAAACACGTCGCCAACAAGGACAGTTGCGCGGAGACTTGCGCCAGATCGTCCATGTTTTGCGCCGCGTCGAACAAGTTTTCCCGATGATGCAGCTTTTGTCCGGACACCTCGCAAAGCTCGGAGAGAACCGCATCGCGATAAGCTTTTGGCGCTCCCACTCCCGAGCCGATGACCGTACCGCCCAAATTGACGGCATTCAACTGCTGTACAGCATGCGTCAATGCGGCATGGCGCCTCCCAATGACTGCCCCATACCCGCTGAACGTCTCGCCCAACTGGACCCGCATGCCATCTTGCAAGCATGTTCGGGCAATGGTCGTCACGCTCATCAGGTTCGTCGTCAGCCTTTCCCACGTCTTTTGCATGCGGGCCAGCAGTTCGTTGAGGCCCTCGTACTCCTGGACAATCGCCATGCGCATCGCCGTATGGCAAACGTCTGACGTGGACTGGGAAGCGTTCACATGATCGACCGGATGAACCGGAGAATACGTCCCGTGCGCCATCCCCGCATGCCCGTTTGCCAGATTGGCAATCACCTCGTTGACGTTCATGTTTGTTCCAATCCCGCCGCCGCCATGCAACATATCGACCGGAAAATGCTCCAAATGCGCTCCGGCGATCAGCTCGTCGCAAGCTTTTTCAATTGCCGCACAAATATCGGCAGCAAGTACCCCCGCTCGTTCATTCGCCCGTGCCGCAGCCTTCTTCACCTGCGCCAGCGCAGCGATATAGGTGGGATACTGCCCCAGGCGCTTGCCCGAAAACGAGAGATTTTGCAACGCTCTCACGGTTTGAATCCCGTAAAGCGCCTCCTGTGGAATCTCCACCGTGCCAAACGAATCCTGTTCTTTTCTCGTTGCTACCCATCCGTCGCAGGAAATGTAAACCGCCTCCCAAAAGGGGGAAGTCAGGCTGCCCCCTACTGTACATGGCAACTGCCATCTTCTGCAAATAACAAAGCATCCTCGTCGCTCCAGCCCTACACTGGCTCGTGGCTTTTCCGAAAGAAAAAGACCAAGGGCCGTTATTTGCAGACACGACAATTTAATCACAATGCGAACATTTCGTTCACTATATGAACTTAACGCGATTATAATTCGTCGATTTCCCGATGTCAAACAAACAATTTTTCTCGGCGAAGCCGTCTGTTTGGCTTTCCTCCATGCAGGCTTGCGGGCAGGAAGCTGCACAAACGGATAGCTTTCAAGCAAAAATCTACGCTATAATGATCTACATTGGAAAAAAATAATGGAGTGTAAACGTGCACATGAAACAGGAAAACTCATCTGTTCAAGCAGTCGATCGTGCTCTGCAGCTCCTCCAACTCGTAGGCGAGAGCAAAGACCCCATTTCCATCGTAGATTTGGCCGAAATGTCCGGAATGAATCGGACAACGGTATGGCGACTGATCGGAACGCTTGAAAATCACGGCTATATTGAACGCGACCCGCTGACAAAAGGGTACTTGCTCGGCTACGCCGCCCATCGCCTTGCTGCCCAAGCCCCGCAGTACGGCTCGCTCATTCGCCGCGCCCGAAAAAGCATGGAGCAATTGCGCGAACAGACGCAGGAAACGGTGCTGCTCAGCGTTCCGAAGCACTATGGCACGCTGACCATCGACCAGATCGACCCGGCGAACAGCGTGCGGGTTGCTCACTATGTGAACGTCTTTTTGCCTTTGCACTGCACCTCCAATGGCAAGGTGCTTCTCAGTACCTTTTCAGCAGAAGAGCTCAATTACTACCTGGAGCAGCCCCTGGAACGAATCACTCCGAATACGATTACAGATCCTGAGCGATTGCGCCAAGAAATCGAGAAGGTCAAAAAGCTCGGTTACGCTATCGTCCTCGGCGAGCTGGATGTAAACGAAAACGGAATTTCCGCCCCTATTTTTGACAAGCGAAATGCGCTCGTTGCCTTCATCAGCGTCTGCGGGCCGAACTTCCGGTTTACCGAGGAAAAAGTATTGGCCTGTACAGAGCAGTTGTTCGCGGCAGCTCGCGACATCGCCGATCACCTGCAATGAGTGCAGCAAAAAGGGAGCCGCTCCCACGGGACAGACCCGAAGCCTGGTGCGTTAGTTATGATGCGCCAGGCTTTTTTATTTTGCGGCGATTGGGCTATTCTAAGAAAAATCAGCCCGCCGAAGGCCCGGCATGAACATTTTGAAAAATGATTGACAATTCTCGACACTCAATCATATAATCACTTTAGTTTCACATTGCGAATAAATAGTTCACATTATGAACAGTCCTTCTTTTTCAACTTGGATACACCTCGCCCAATCCCTACTTCGGCGAACCGCAAGCTTTTCAGTCTTTCAACAAGGGGGAGTTCATGTGAACAGCAGTCAAACGATCAAAATGGATGACGCTCCGCTGAGCAAATTCCACATCAAGATGGCAGCGCTTACTTTCGGCGCCCACTTCACTGACGGTTATGTGTTAGGTATTATTGGAATCGCTTTCACGCTCATCAAACCGCAAATGAATCTGGACCCGCTGTGGACGGGCCTGATCGGCAGCTCTGCCTTGATCGGTCTTTTTCTCGGCAGTCTGATTCTCGGGTATATTTCTGACTTTATCGGCAGGCAAAAAATCTTCGTCCTGAGCTTTATCCTGATTACCCTGGCCTCCTTCCTGCAATTTTTCGCTGAAACTCCCGCACAGCTCTTTCTCTTGCGCATCCTGATCGGAATTGGAATGGGTGGGGACTACAGTGTCGGCCACACCATGCTGGCCGAGTTTTCGCCCAAAAAGCATCGCGGTGTTTTGCTCGGCTCCTTCAGCGTCATCTGGACAGTCGGTTATGTCGCCTCTACCGTGATCGGCATGAACCTGCTCAGTCTGGGACCTGACGCCTGGCGCTGGATGCTGGCTTCCTCTGCCCTTCCTGCTGTCATTATTTTGCTCCTGCGAATCGGTACGCCCGAATCTCCGCGCTGGCTGATTAACAAAGGCCGAATCGATGAGGCGCGGCAAATCGTCAAAAAGTATCTCGGCCCCAACATTGTTTTAGATGACGAGACACCCGTTCCGAAAACGCAAGGCAGCTTCGCCCGCCTGTTCAGCAAAGGCATGCGCAAGCGTACAGCTTTTAACTGCCTGTTCTTCGTTTGCCTAGTTATCCCTTACTTCGCTATCTACACGTTTCTGCCCGCGATTTTGGAAACGATGGGCCTGAGCGAAAACTTCGGTACCGATTTGCTGCTGAACGCCTTGCTCGTCGTCGGTGCCATCCTGGGCATCTGGTTCACCATCAAGTTTTCCCGCCGCGGCTTTTTGATTAGTTCGTTTATCGTTTTGGCCGTGACGCTGTTCCTGTTGACTGTGCTGCCTGAGAGTATGACCTTCCTGATGATTCTCGTTTTTGCCGTCTTTACGTTAATCATGTCCGCCGTCAGCAACCTCGTCGGCGTCTTCCCGGCAGAGAGCTTCCCGACAGAAGTCCGCTCAAGCGGCGTAGGGCTGGCGACATCTTTCAGCCGCTTCGGCTCGGCCATCGGCACTTTCCTCTTGCCAATCGGCATCGACAGCTACGGGATTCACCCGACGATGCTCGCCCTGACAGCCGTTTTGGTGCTTGGCACACTGGTGTCCATCGCCTGGGCGCCTGAAACGAAAAACTTGTCGCTGAGCGAGGCGAGCGATATACAGAAATCTGCTTGATTCGGTCAGTAACGAAAAGAAAAGAGCCGCATCTTCTGCATTTCGCAGGTGATGCGGCTTGTTGTTGTTTGGGGTTGCTGTGCTGGGCAGAGGGTTTGGGGGTGGGGCGATTGTTTCTTGTGGGATGTCGATGGCTTCTTCTTCGGGTTCGCGCTACTTGGGATTTGGGTGAAATGGGGGTGCGAGTAATGAGGGGGCAGGTGGTGTGTTTTACATGCAGGCTTTTGTGCAGGTTATGGAGCATTCGGCTTTTGCTGCAATTTTGGGAAAAATTTTGTTGAGCTCTCCCATAAGTTGAGGCATGGGTGCATGAATCGGCTATTCTGACAAGTGGGGGAGAGGGTTTAGTGCTCTCGTTGCTCGGGTCCTTAATGTAACAAAGATAACAACAAGGGATGACATACAAAAAAACAAAGTTTCAGTCCCCTCGTACCTCGGGTCCTCAATGTAACCGACCTTGGTCGGCATGAACAACTCAGTAATGCCAAGGCTTTGCTTATAGTCAAAGCCCTCAACATTCCGCACTTTTTTCGAGGATTACCTTTCTGTCCAAAAACAGGCCCCATCCTCGAAAACACTTTCTCTCCACTTGAACCACTGTCAATAGATTGGACACATAAAATCGAGAGAATTACACCACGCATCGGTACATATGTTCGTATTGATTGGGCGTGAAGTACCCAATGGATGAATGGATGCGTTTTCCATTATAAAAGCAAGTGATATACTCAAATATCGCTCTTTTCGCTTGTTCTCTCGTTTTGAATTTTTCTAGATAAACGAGTTCTTTCTTCAGTACGCTGTGGAAAGACTCGATGCAGGCGTTATCGTAACAGTTTCCTTTGCGGCTCATGCTTCCGATCATCTGGTATTTCTCCAGACGCTTCTGGTACTCAGTCGAGGCATACTGGCTGCCGCGATCAGAGTGGTGTAAAAGCCCCGGAGCTGGTCGCTGGCGGTTGTAGGCTTGATCTAGCGCGGCGATCACGAGTTCTTTTGTCATCCGCTCCCCCATGTGAAAGCCTACGATCTTACGCGTATACAAGTCCATCACACTGGCTAAATACAACCAGCCTTCGTCTGTCGGGATATAAGTGATATCCGTCATCCAGGCCTTCCCCGGCGCGTTTGCGGTGAACGTTTGGTTTAGCACGTTTTCGGCCACAGGCAAATGGTGCTTCGAATTCGTTGTCACCTTGTATTTCATCACCGTACGGGATTTCAGCCCGAGCCTTTTCATCGTACGAGCGACGGTTTTCTCGGAAACCTGAACCCCTTCCTTTTTCAGTGCTTCCAAGACCTTCTTACTGCCGTACAAACGTCTCGAATCCAGGAAGACCCGCCGGATTTGTTGCTCCAGCTTTTCTCGACGCTTCGCCCGATCGTTCTTCTTACGCCGGGTCCAATCGTAATAACCGCTTCGAGAAACTTGAAACACCTCGCACATCTTCGCGACTCGGAGCTTGGAGCGGTGATCGTGGATGAAAGGGTAGATCAGCGCCGGTCTTTTGCGAAGTAGTGCATCGCCTTTTTTAAGATTTCGTTCTCCTCTTCCAGATCACGAATTCGCTTTTGAAGGTCGCATAGGGCTTTGTCTTCCGGCTTCAGTTGTCCACTGCCTGGAAAGGCTTGATTGACGTCTTGCTTGAATTCAGCGACCCACCGATAGATGGTATTTTCATGAAGCCCCATTTCCCGGGCTACCTGCGCCACCGATTTCCCTTCTTCTTGGATGAGTCGAACGGTTTGAAGTTTGAATTCCCTGTCGTACTTTTTCGTCATGTTGGACACCTCGATTATGAACGCTTTTATTGTCGCACTCTCGATTCTCCGTGTCCAATGTAAAGTCTAGCATCAACTTGCTTTCCGACTGTGTCCTATCATTAGTATTCACTTGCAGAAGTATAATCATGTCCTCTCACGACTATAATAAATCATTTGCCTCATTTTTATAATACCTCTCCCTCGTTTCCTGCCGAAATCACGACAAAATATCTTTTGTCCACCAAAAGACGCACCTCACTTCTCCCCCTCCCTTTCGGCAGACATCCCCATCGTCCTGCTTCCCGAGAGGTGGCTATTCGGGATGAAATTTTTGTCCTTGGAGTACCACATTTTCAAGAAAACGCACGGCAATGACTGAACGCGGCGTCTTTAAAGGGACATATGGGCAGACAGTCGGCGGAGATGCTGGGCACGTGATGTACGCGCTCGGTAGCGCTGTCTGGTTCGGCTCGCTGATCGCCTTTTTTGTGTCGTCCACGTTATGATCGAAGTGGAAGACGCACGCACAGTAAGAGGCAAAGAACAGTTATGAGAAAAACGGGAGGCACGCTGCAGGCCAGGTGTTACAATACATAAACTCATCCTCTGATGTTCTGAGATAACTTCCAATCCACGCATCCGCGTAGGATGCGACAGCGAATTTTCACCCCAAATATGCTTTCATTTTCATATTTGTAATCAAAATACGCTCAAATTCATTCATACGTTAAGATAATTTAGAGAAAGCAGACAAAAAACGGCATTTTAACCCGTTTTTCGGGTGCGAATCCCCCAGGGAATTCGTGTGCGCTTCACATTCGCACTAGAAAATCAATGGCCCCTCTAAATCAATTGATTCTTTCACACCCAAATGCTCTACCTTATTCTTGTAATGATTGCCTAATTGATAAATACGGAGGCTATCCTGATCCAGATCGATGATCGAGAGCAATTCCAGCTTCAATGAAGTAAGCTGTGTGGAATCGACAATGCATTCAAACACGGAATTTTGGACACGTTGACCGTAATTTTGGCATATTTTCGAGACGCGGCGAAGTCTTTTTTGCCCTGCACTGCTAACTGTGCTCACATCATACGTGATCAATACCAGCACACCATTCACCTACTTCCACAAAAAGGGAGGATACTCATCCAAATCATTACGTAAAAAACGGGCTAACAATAAAGCTTGTACGTGCGGAACTAGGCCCCAGGAAATTTTCTCCCCAAGAAATGGATGAGTAATTTTCTCCTGTTTTTTATTTTGCCATGCCGTTAGGAACTTCTTTCTCGCTTCATCTCCCATAATGACGGCACCATTCTCTTTTTGGAAAAAATCTTCCTTGCTCACAATCTTTTTGTTAATTAACGACAGCACAAATCTATCTGCAAAAACTCCTCGCAGCTCCTCCATCACATCTAGGGCCAGGGAAGCGCGCCCCGGCCGATCTCGATGCAAAAAACCAACATAGGCGTCTAATCCAACACCTTCCAGTGCCGCTGCCATATCAATCGCCAATAGAGAATATGCGAATGACAGCATCGCATTCACGTTATCCAGCGGCGGTCTTCGTGAGCGTGCACGAAAGTAAAAACTTTCCTTTTGTTGTAAAATCATGGAGTCAAA
The DNA here is from genome assembly GCF_000470975.2 of Brevibacillus sp. NSP2.1. Taxonomy (NCBI): domain Bacteria; kingdom Bacillati; phylum Bacillota; class Bacilli; order Caryophanales; family Paenibacillaceae; genus Brevibacillus; species Brevibacillus sp. NSP2.1. The sequence goes on from NZ_CP048274.1 coordinate 4,929,729, forward strand.
TAGCCTATTGTAGCAAATAGCTGCCTGACCTTCTAGCCCCCTTAGCCTCTCCAGATTTTCGCAATCCCTCACGTCCAAAAGTAAAGAAGATAGCTGCTTGGATGCATCCTTAAATCGGTCTACATCGATCCGCAAAGGATAGTCTCTGGTCATTCTTTCAATCATCCATTTATGGTTGAAATCTTGCCTACTATAAAATTACGAGCAATTCTTGCGGAAAGAGCCTCATCCTCTGACACCACATACTGTTTTTTTCTCAGGACGACATTCCCCTTGCTTTCCCCAATCACTCTGGCAAGAAATCGCCCGTTCATGGTGAAGAATGTCAATGAAATGTTTCGCTCAGCGCAATATCCCATCAAAGCTGGACTGGCGCCGGTGTAGCCAAATGAGATGATCGATTCCAAATTGTGTAATGGCAGCCTCCCCAACTTCTCCTGATCCTTGAGGAGAACAATATTATCGCCATCAAGCGATAAATACACATCGGGCTGTGTAATAAACAACGTATTTAGCAGTTTCTTCATTCGTTGATTTTCCCTTCAACGTAACTTTTTACGGTTCGTTTGTTCATGAGCTCCGGCAAACAAATATTTTGAAGGGAACAACTTCGACAGAAGGACCCCGTCTTCACTCTAGGAGTATGTCTGCGATGATAGTAGTCTTGCATTTCAGCCACAATCAGCTTCACCTTATCTTTCAAATCAGCCGTTAGTGGGACCTCGACTCGATGCTTGATCTCATGGTAAAAAATATAGCCGAGGTCTATGTCGCACAACAGCATTTCCTCAAGACAAACCGCTTGGGCAGCTAATTGTACGACATCCTCTTCTCCGCTTTTCGGCTTTCCGCGTTTATATTCAATGGGATAGGCAGTGTATTTGCCGGAAGCCCCATTGATTTCAACGCCGTTATCGCTTTTCACAAACTCTACCACATCACAAACGCCTGTGATCTTGAGGCTTTCCGATTTTACAGGCATGGCTCGAACGATCAGTTTGTCTCCTCGCTTTTCTCTGGCAAACGGTTGATCTGCCTTCCGATGAAGGTGTACGCCCTCTATCGTTTTGACATTTTCCTCCCATTGCTGTTCAATGTGAATCAATGCCCACTGCCGTTTGCAAAACTTAAAATGCTGAATGCCGGACAAAAGTAAATAATGATCGTCTTCACTAAATTCCATCCAAAATCTCTACTTTCAACCCATCCAATGGTTGCACCGAGAACATGTAGTCGTCAAATTTCTTGGGTTCTTCTACAAGTCTTTCAATCAGCAACGAGCGATGTACCTTTGCAGAGGAATAGTGGCCCAACTTGGATGGATGCTCCCACCAATACACCCTGTGAACTTCCATACTTCCTTCCGGACGGGCAGAAGACGCATCGTTCTCAAACAAGGTCACTAACGCCCTCTTGATTTTCTCGGCGTCTTCGTTCGTAAATCCCGTTTTTTCGGCGAGCTGCGTATTGATACTACCGTAAAAGACATACACCCCTGAGTCGACTCGATGCTTCATTCCCATCGTATCTGAGCCGCGAGAGGCTCCAGGCTCCGAGTTCACGCTTTTGGTAATCTGGACGCTGGAGATGTCAATCGGATCTAAACTGGTCGCCGTATGAATGGAAACCGGCCCTCTTACGCCGACAGATACACCCGCTCCTTTTTCCGCTTTGAATGCAAATACTTGACCAAAGCTTCGAACATCGATCCATTCCTGGCAAGCAATTCTGGCAAACTCATCGCTTGATACGTTTTTGGACTTTAATACCTTCTCCAGCTCGGCATTCGCATCCGCACGCTCTCGAAGGCTTCCATATGAATCCGATTTGCGATCATTGGACTGTACAAATATGGATTCGCCCATATCTTGCAGACGATTTCGAATCTTCCGTTTCAATGCGACATCAGAAATTTCTCCATGGCCATCATAGTTTTGCCGTGGCCGATTGCCATTCAGCGGGTCCCCGTTCGGATTGGCTTTCGTCACAGATAAAACGACGGCAAAATCGATTTTATGATTGAGCGTTGTCATATGATTCTCTCCTTTTTAATGAGTTGCTTCCGTTTCCTCTGTATCGGTCGTGCTTTTTTTCGTATACAGGTCGTGCCTTTGACTGTAGAACCCTAGCAAAAATTTCCCAGACAATGGTTTGTTATTGAATTGTTCAATGGGAATCCGCGATCCGATTTCGTCAATCAGACGGTTGAAATAAAACGCTTGTCTGCCCAGCCTTGCCTGATAAGGCTGCAAGCACGCCTGAATCGTCCGCCAGGTTCGCTCGGGATGCCTTGCAAACTCATTCATGTAGCGAACCGCATTACTGGCACGGTCGTCAGCCCCCAACGCTCGTCGTTCCAAAACATCAGCCACGGCCAACAGACGACCAAACAAATAATCCCGGTCATTGATGCTTTCATCCAACGCCACTCTTAATCCCTCCTGTTCTTCCTGTTTGTTAACCAGGGCACACGCGATGCTCAACGTCTTCTCCCACTCCCATTTTTCCATGGAAACGGGATTGGCTGCGCGCCTGCAGGAACTCGTTATGATATCCAATGGAATGTTTCGACCATCCAGCACACAAGGCAACATTCGCTCCTTGACACCTTTGACCACTTCCTTGCTGGCCCGTGGTCCGTATGCAGCAAACGCAATATCCTTCCAGTCAGGTGCTCCAATAAACTGCACAAAGTCTCCGTTGTCATTTTTGCGGTATTTATGCAACCATGTGCAAGTCGAATGCCAGTTCACCAGCTTGTCCAAATACTGCTCTTTATCCATATTACGGTAATACAACACCGCCATGCGCCCCGTTGTTGCCGAATCGAGAACCAAAATATTTACATTTTCTTTTCTGTCGGGCAAACCTGCCAATTTGTTGCGATATCCTTCTAATGCTTTCGCTACCTCTACAGCCAATTCTTTATTGGTATATGCAATTTTGTCTTTGATAGAGTCCGAAGAAGTAGAATCAATCGAAAATAAATCCTCAGTAATATCGGGAATATCCAGTTCACGATTGCTCCAAATAAGAAACACTCTCTGATCGATAAATTTCCCTTGGCGATTGATTAGCCACTTCAGTGCATTATGCGCTTTCTGGGATACCTCGTAGCTGATGCTTGCCGCCTCATTGCTTTGCGTAAACCGCCCTCTGAATGTAAAGCCGCTGTTGTCATTCGCCGAGATCAGCTTGGCTTTGTCTGCTGCATTCCTGATTTTGTTGGCATGCTTGTCTGTTGCAGGCAGCTTCTTACCCGTTACATAGCAGAAATCTTCGCCACCTAGCTTGCTGCTGTAAAATTGAATGAAAGAATCGTATACCTGCTGATCGTTCCACACCTTCGTCAGTACCTTCGTGGGCGAGTAGACGTTAAATCTGACAAACGCGCTTGTCTGCTCACCAGCAACGACCGAAAAGATCGATGGCTTGGCTCCGTAGCGAGCTTCGGCATTTTTATCCCATTTGCTCAACAGTCGCTGATTTTCGTCTACATATAAAATCCCATGCGCAACTAAATCTTGAATCAACCGCCCCTTGCGCAGGTAGCGGTAGATGCTTTTCACCTTGTCGACAGCGTATGGAGAATTTGCCCACTCTTCCAATTGCTTGATATAGTGCGGAAAGGGCTCTTCCTTTTTGAATTCTCCACCATAGTCTTTGTAATCTCCCGCTACGTAGCTTAGTTTGTCATGCAATGGATAAGGGGCGATCTTTGTACCTGATCGACTGGCGGAATCTTCTGTACATGGGATGACTGTGCTTGCATCGTTTTTCTCAACTACTGTCGCAAAATGAAACTCTCCGTCTTCCGTTACATCCACTTCGATATGGGCATTTTGCGTAGTATGCGAAACAGGCAGTAGCATGTACTCCTGGTCGTTGGACTTTCTCTCAATCTTGCCGACAAACTCCAGATTTGCCTCGTATGTTTCGTACAAATTCAAAAGCCAGCTCATCGGTTATCCACCTCTTCCAGTTCGGCAAACAGATCGTCCACGGAGAGTAAGTTAGTAGAGTCGAAATGCTTTGGTTTCATGCTGGCAACCGGCCGGATTTGCGGACACTTCTCTGGTGGAAGAAAGCAGATAACTCCATTCTTCATTATAGGATTCCATAAGCGGACTTCCAGCTGATCCCGCCCTGTCTCGTCCGGGTAATTGATGCCATGCACCATCGTTCCCAGATGAATCTCCCCGTAGTTGTCATAGAATCCGTCTCCCTCGCCAAACACGCATGGCTCGACATATGCCTGACATTCCCGCGTGCCAAGGAAAATGTCTCTTCGCCCTCCAGCCTGAAGTGAGCGTTTCAAAATGTTGTGATGCTTATGCTCGTTGCGGTCATAGGCCAAATCCGGGCGATTCTTATTGAACTCGAAATGAGCTTGAACCTGGTAGCGCACATCTCTCAAATACGTGTAGTTTGCAAGCGTATTTCCTCCGCCGTATTCGATTGGACGAACACCCTTAGACTCCATGCGGATTGGGTTCATAATTCGCACTTTATCTACAATCATCACCAATGTTGGCTTCCAGTAAATGGACTCCACTATGCCCTTTAGAGCCTGGTAGGTGGGAACTTGGTAGGAAAGCTTTTCTCCGCCAAGTTTTGTTAATGGGTCGGTGAATAGTGCGTAAGACCCAAAAACTTCAAACTCGATTGCGTTTCGCATAGCATTACCTCCTCTCTTGTACTGACTTACTTAATAGTAAACTGTAAAGACAAAACCAGACAGATTTCTTAAGTGTCCTCTGATTGCAAACACGTGTACTTCGATACTTTCGATTGCATTAAACCCACTTGACGTATTTTCTTAGTTCCACCTTAAACTGTGTCAACGACTAATACTACCGATCTTTACGAACCCTACTCTGATTAACTTATTAGTAAGTAATCCACTCACTTGGAGTGTTTGGCAAATGAAAAATACCTAGGACGTGTCTGAAAACTAAAGAAAATGTGGTATGATTTAGGAAAAACGAATGGAGCAACGAGCATGATTCAAAGACGGTACGAAATAAACGATGAACAGTGGGAACAAATTCAGGACATGTTCCCCCCCTATCGAACAGGACGTCCGTCCAAATTAAGTAATCGTACCATGTTTAATGCCATTCTTTGGATTGCCCGAAGTGGTGCGGCTTGGCGAGATTTGCCGGAAGAACATTATGGTTCATGGAAAACGGTCTACAGTCGCTTCTGCAAGTGGAGAGATACCGGATTACTTGTCGCCATCTTCCAAGCTCTTCACGTAGAACCTGACTTTGAAAACTTGAGCATCGATTCTACATCGGTCAAAGCTCATCAACACAGTGCGGGTGCTAAAAAAACGCAGAAGGACACGAAGTAAATCAGCACATAGGCGTCAGCCGTGGCGGAAAGACAACCAAACTTCATACCGTCGTCGATGGATTAGGGAATCCCCTCGCTTTTCTTCTCACGGGGGGGCACGTCTATGATTCCGTTCCAGCGATCAATTTGCTTCAAGGGTTTGATCTTACGGGAAGCCATATTGTTGGTGACAAAGCCTACGGCTCAGAAGGCATTCGGCATTGGATTACGGCTAAGCAGGCAGCGTACACCATCCCGCCTAAAGCGAATAATAAAAATCCTTGGAAAGTGGATTGGTATCGCTATAAAGAACGGCACTTGGTGGAGTGCTTCTTCAATAAAATCAAACATTTTCGACGAATCGCTACTCGTTACGACAAGCTGGCCAAATCATTCCTAGCGTTTGTATATGTCGCGTCCATCTTTAAACTAACTCAATAATGAGTTTTCAGACACATCCTAATTTTACAATTATATTTTTATCAACACACATCGATAAGCAAATTTATGCAAAGATTTGACATGGGGTCTTTATGGTTATGAGCGGTTGTAATGACTAAAGCACCTATCATCCCCACCTCCCCATGTCAAACCCAGTTACTAATATGCATAAGTAATTGCTAGAACTTTAAGCACTTTACTATGCAATTTACACTTAGAGGATGGCTGACAAAGTGTACTCATTCTCGAATCACTGTTATTGCCGTCCGAAGATCAGCGCTGCTTACTTTAATCTCCATTTTTAGTCGCTGAACTTCCTTGCGTTGCGCAAGGAGTTCATTCTGTTCCTCCGCTCGGTTGTCTTTTTCTTTAAAAGAAACTGTGGTTCTACTCTGTTTGACCCAGCGTTCAAATACAGATGCACTCAGATCGTATTCTTCCAAAATATCTGCACGCGGTTTTCCATTCTCGTAGAGTTGAACCACCTGTTGCTTGAACTCGTCTGTAAATGACCGACGCTTACGTTTCCTCATGAACATCCTCTCCATTTCCTATCGATGTGATTGAAATATACTAACCATAGTTTTATGGTAATATTTCCCTCGAAACTTGTCAAACTTTATAATAAAGTATACGAACGTGTAATATACCATTTTTTTATGTTATAATTAACTGTCGCCAAAGGCGTGGATTGAAATGTATATTTTATGATACGAGAACCTATCTCTACATGCAGATAGGTTCTACTCCCATTCAAAACATACTCATTTCAAAAACTTGCTGTCATTCTCAACATCCAGACCATATTCCTCGCTGTACGCCGATTCCTTCAACGCCAGTATTTTTCCGTCCATCAAGCTTACGAGCCCATCGTTTTTACTCAGCTGCTCCCGTTCATTTGCAAACAGACTGATCGTATACTGCTGTGCCTTTCGCAGTAGCATCGACAGGTTCTCGATCGTTTCATCGCCATTTAGTTGCGCAATAATCTCTTTTCCTTCCTCTCCGTACGGAACAAGAACGGCTGTTGTCTGGTCATCGATCACCTGAAAGTAATCTGCTGCCATCCTGTAGCTGTTCACGATAAATAGCGGCAGACTCTCCCTTTTGGATTCTTTGTACGCAAGGTTATATGAGCTGTTGTTCCTGTTTGCCATTAACAGCTCTGTCATGTCCTTCTCTAGCCCGCGAATAAAATAGTTTAAAAGCGAACGCGAACCGAACTCCGTATAAAATTTTCTAAAATACTGCTCCATCGCGTGAACGGATAATAGATTGCCGCCGTGCTGATTGGGATCTTTTTGGAGGTCAATAAGAAATTGTTGCGCCAGTTTTTTACCTACCTTGATTTCCTGCAAACGATCCAAATTCTCCTCTGCATGATCTATGACATACACCTGCTGAATTTCCGTTTTCCCGTGGCGATTGCATCTGCCGGCCGCCTGTGCAATCGAATCCAGTCCGGCCAACGAACGTATCACACAATCAAAGCTGACATCCACACCTGCTTCTATTAGCTGCGTACTAATGCATATCACTTTTTCTTCACGCTGCAAATGTCCTCGCACTTGCTCAAGGATGTGATTTCGATGCGCCGCACACATCGACGTGCTCAGGTGATAGAGAGGAATATCGAGCGTCTCCACTCGCCGATACAATCTCTTAACAACCGTTTTTGTGTTTAAGACAACCAGAATACTTTGGACTTCTTCCGTTTTCTCGGTAATAAAATCAGCCAGCTTGTCCGTGTCAAATGTTTCACCTGTTGCTTTATCCACAATTTCCACCCGTTTGAAAGCTTCAATGACGTGATCCACGTTTTGAATCATTTCAGAGTCAGCACTGATTTCCAACCGGCGCTCTACAAAATCAAGGGCCGGCTGGGTAGCCGTGCAAAGAATAAGGCTGGAATGACCATGCGATTTCAAAAAGTTCAGCGCATGATTAAACAACGATACACATGAAACCGGAATTTTCTGTACCTCGTCAAAAATAATGACCGACTCGCATAAGTTGTGAAGCCTTCGTATATTTCTGCTTCCCCTGGCGTAGAACACATTCAGAAACTGAACCATCGTTGTAAAAATAATGGGTGAATCCCAGTTATCCTTGGCCAGCTTCAATTTTTGCCGTGCATTAATCATGCCATCCTGGGCCTCATCGTCATCGCTCATGTCGTCTATGACGTTGGAATGGTGCTCCAGAATATGTTCGTCGTCCATAAGGATTTTACGGACTTCCTCTGCATTCTGTTCGATAATTGTTGTAAACGGTACTACATAAATAATGTGCTTTTTGTTCTCCCGAATGGCATGCTTGAGCGCATACCGCAAACTCGCCAAAGTCTTTCCCCCACCAGTCGGAATGGACAACGTATAGATACCAGACGGCTTCTCCGCAAACTTGTCACACTGGTCTGACAATTCCTTTCTCAGTTCGTTGATCCGTGTTTTTGCCTCTTCCTTCTCTTGGTAAAATTGAAGCTTTTTCATCAGCCGCTCATAGTATGTATGAAACAGGTCTTGGCGACATGGAGTGGATTCCTCGTACTTGTTTTCCTCAAACAACCTGGTGTTCGTACGATCTGCATCAATTAATGCACTAAACACAAACTTGGTCAGAAACATCAATTTGCTTTCGCTATTCTCTACAGAAGGCTTGCCAAGATAAGCTTCCAGTTCATCGATTGCACGTAACACATATTGATGAAATGCTTGCTCGCTGATTACTTCGTCAAAAAAACGCTGGATCGACTTGTCGTATTCCTTCAACGGTTTATCCCGGACACGATGCAAGTAGGGAGAATCCAAATCCTTATTTAAAAAGTCATGGAGGTAGGAGTGGTGCGAAATGATCGCATTCCCGACAACCTCAGCTAAAATCCAGCTTCCCCTGGAAGGATTCCCGGTATGAAATTTCTGGTATAATAGTCTGCCCCCCGCAGTCGAATGATCGACACTCCCTCTTTTCGGCGGTTCTCCTGGATTTTCCACAGCTTTTATGATGTAGTCTTTAAACTCCTCGGTGTACTTTCCCATGTCATGAAGCATACCCGCCAGACCTGCGATATGCTCGACGCCTATCTTCTCGCCGATCGATTCCGCCAATGCTTTTACTCCCAGCAAATGCTCCGCGACACTTTGTATCTGTTTGTCGCTTTCACGAATATGCGCGATGAATTTCATGATTACCTCCTCCTCTTCATCATTCAGCGATTATCCATACCGAAACGCATCCTGTACCTAGTTTTTTGTAGAACGATGTCAAAATTAATCATATAACACTTTTGGTAAATAGTGTATAACGCTTGATCTATGCATTTCAGGACCAAGGCCGCTTATCTGTCTAGTCGACAAGATGTATTTTTATAGCAAAACTTCATTCAAAAGATAGCTGCAGCCATTTGAGGCCGGCAAAGAAAAGGCAGACCGCGACGACAGCGCTCTATAGGTGTAGTACACACGTCTTTCGTGTAGCCAGAGTAACCTACGAAGTTACGTACAGGGGCTGTCCTCGTTCATGATAACTTATACTGGATAAGAATCTTATCAATACTTATTAATACAAAAAAGACGCCGCCCTAAAAAATAAGGACAACGCCTTGAGCAAAGCTTCTTCTATTTCACACCCCCGCCAGCATGCCCAGCGTCCGTTTCACCGACTGGGCCGAGCGATCCAAAGCCGCTTTTTCTGTGGCAGAAAGCGGCAACTCGATCACGCATTCGACGCCATTGCCGCCGAGAATGGTCGGCACACCCAAATACATGTCCCGATAGCCGTATTCACCTTCCAGGTAGGCGATGGATGGCAGGATGCGCTTTTTGTCCTTGAGGATCGCTTCTGCCATTTGCACGACGGAAGCCGCAGGGGCGTAGTAGGCGCTTCCGGTTCCGAGCAGCTCGACGATTTCGCCTCCGCCTTTTCGCGTGCGCTCGACGATGGCCTCCAGCCGGTCGGCAGGGATGATTTTGTCCAGCGGAATGCCGCCTGCCGAGGAATACTGGATCAGCGGAACCATCTCATCCCCGTGTCCCCCGAGGACAAATGCGGAAATGTCTTCAACCGATACGTTCAGCTCCTGGGCCACAAACGTCTGGAAGCGCGCCGTATCCAAAACTCCCGACTGGCCGAGCACGCGATTTTTCGGAAAACCGGTCGTCTGATAGCAGACGTACGTCATGGCATCCACCGGGTTGCTCAACACAATGACGTAACTATCCGCTGCATAACGGGCAATTTTTTCGGATACGTCGCGGATGATCCCCGCGTTTGTCGCGACCAAATCGTCTCTTGTCATGCCGGGCTTTCTGGCAATTCCGGCTGTGATGATGACCAGATCGCAGCCGCGTATCTCTTCATAATCAGAGGTGCCTGTTATACGGACATTGAGCGCCTGCACCGGACTTGCTTGCAGCATATCAAGCGCTTTTCCTTTTGTCGCCTTTTCCATGGAGGGGATATCCACCAATACGATATCGCCAAGCTCCTTTTGCGCCAGCATCAGAGCAGTCGTCGCGCCGGTAAAGCCTGCCCCGATGACCGCTATTTTTCTGCGTGTAAAAGCCATGCCGTTTCCTCCCGCTTACCGCTCTGGCCGGAAATGGTTTATGCCCCCGACTCCGGCGGCGGCTCTTCCTACTCCTTTACCGCTTGCTGGTTGCCCGTTGCCTTTTTTCCTGCGGCTTTCTCCCTGGCTTCCCCTTTGGCCGGATTGCCCGACGGTTTCGCGCTTGTCTTGCTTTCTTCCGTTTGCAAAAGTTTTTTTATTCCGTCATCCGGGTGCGGAATCACATGGGACGCGATCAGTTCCCCTACTCGCGCTGCCGCCTCCCGCCCGGATTCGACGGCTGCCTGCACAGCACCGACATCGCCTTCCACATAGATCGTGACCAGCGCCGCATCTGCTTTCTCCTGTTTCACCAAACGGACATCTGCGGCTTTCAGCATGGCATCCGCCGCTTCGACCGAACCGATCAGTCCCCGTGTCTCAATCATTCCCAATGCCTTGGCCAAGCTTTTCACCTCATTTTTCGTCAGTTCCATCGATCACACAGATGCTCTTTCCCTTCTCGCGTGCGGCATCACGGGCCAACGGCGTGACAATCGTCGTTTTGCGAATCCAGATTTTCTCTTCCTTGATCTGCTCGATATCTCTTTGCGTCAACAGTTTTCCCCGAAAAGTGATCCGCTCGCGGGAGGCGCTCGCGGCGAGAGCAGCCAATGGAGCGATTCGCACCCCAAAGCCCTCCAGCGTCTTTTTATAGCTGCCAAGGTGATGGGCATACGCTGGATTCGCGGCCTTGTCCGCGGAAACATCCAGCATCCATTCCAACTCAGCGGAAGGGATGAGCGTGATGCGCAAGCCTCGTAAAAGGAGTGTCGACAACATTTGGCTCTCCGGCGTATCGGCAATGCCCAATGCGCCTTTGACAAGCAAATCTTGTGTTGCATCCAGGAAGACCGCATCGCGCACATTTTCCGGAATCGGGGTCGGCGTCAACGGCAGTTTGATGAGATTCCAGTGCTTTTCCAGTTGGTCCAGCCTGCCGTCAGCGGAAGCATTCAGCACGAGAAGGTCTGGTCTATTGGCAGACTCCGGCTCCCATTTGCGCAAAATCTCTCTGACTATCGCTTCGATTGTGGCATAGTCCATCATGCTAGACCCGCGTACTTTATCAATTTTCCCGTTGCTCCGGTTGCGATGAAACCGGCGTTTGCCTCATCGGTATCCAGATGCATCTCCAGCCGATAGTCAGGCGAAACGCGGATCAGCACATTTTCAAAAGAAAGCGCGCGTCCACTCTCCACTGTTATGCGCACGTATTCCCCGTCACTCACATGAAAAGCAGCCGCATCCGCCGGGCTCATATGCACGTGTGCTTGTGCGATAATCAGTCCCTCCTGCAAATAAATACTTCCTTTTGGGCCGATGATCGTAACCGGAGAAGACCCTTTAATATCGCCTGACTTCCGCAGGGGAGGCTGCAAGCCCAATTTGATGGAATCGGTTTTGCTGACTTCCACCTGCGTCAAGTTTCTTGCCGGACCAAGCACCCGCACGTTTTCGATGCCTCCCCTTGGCCCGGCAATCATGACGGTTTCCTGAGCGGCAAATTGCCCTGGCTGGGAGAGCGCTTTTTTCGGGGTTAATTCATACCCGCTTCCAAACAGCGCTTCCAGATCGCGTCTGCTCAAATGACAATGCCGCGCAGAAACGGCAAGCGGAATCCCTTTTTCCGCTGGCGGCTGTTTCGAAAACTGGCTGACCACTTCTTCCACGATGGATTGGATCACGTTTTCATTCATTTTGTCATCCCTCACTTGAAAAACCGCGGATTAAAGCTGCGGTTTTATTTGCGGCAAAATGCTTTCGATTTCCGCATGCGGGCGCGGGATGACGTGTACGGAAAGCAGCTCCCCTACGCGCTGGGCGGCGGCTGCTCCGGCATCTGTCGCCGCCTTGACCGCTCCCACGTCACCGCGAACCAACACCGTGACAATGCCGCCTCCGACGTGAACTTTGCCCACCAGATGCACATTTGCCGCCTTGACCATCGCATCCGCCGCCTCGACCGAAGCGACCAGTCCCCTAGTTTCAATCATTCCTAAAGCAGTCAACTCCATTGCCATCTGCTATTCCTCCCTGCCATTTTTGCATGTCCTGACGCCGCACTTGCCATCAGGACATCCGCCAATTTTTCACTTGTGTCTCCGCCAGCTTCCTTGTGCCGCTATCCGGACGGGGAACGACAGCACACGCGATCAACGCTCCCGTTTGTTTCGCCACCTGTGCGCCAGATTCGACTGCGATGCGGACGGCGCTGCTGTCTCCTTCGATGAAAACCGTCACCAGCGCCATATCGACTGTTTCCTGATTGACCAGCCGAACATCCGCCGCCTTCAGCATGGCATCCACGACTGCAACCGAGGTCGCCAGCCCCCGCGTTTCAATCATCCCCAATGATTTGGTCACTTGCATTACCCACTTCCTGTATCGACCGAATCAATAATGCCGATAATCAACGCATCAATCGGCAGTCGCTTCCCTTCCAGGATAGAAGCGGCAGAACTTCCCGTCGTCACCATGACGTGATCGCCGATCCCTGCCCCGATTCGATCAACGGCAACAAAAGCTGGTTGACCTGGCCGATCCGTCTCTGTTAATCCTGGTTGCACGATCAGAAGCTTCAATCCTGTCAACCCGTCTTCTTTACGCGTCGCCCAAACGCTTCCAATCACTTTGCCAACCAGCATTCACATGCCCTCCCGGATGTTTTTGCGAGCGCGCGATTTCCTATGGCAAAATGATTTCCAGTTCATTGTGGGGGCGCGGAATGACATGGGCGGAAAGCAGCTCGCCTACGCGTTGGGCGGCTGCGCTGCCTGCTTCTGTCGCCGCCTTGACAGCACCGACGTCGCCCGTGACCAAAACCGTGACAATGCCGCCACCGACATGGACTTTTCCTACCAGAGTAACGCTCGCTGCCTTTACCATCGCATCTGCCGCTTCCAGGGAAGCTACCAATCCTCTCGTTTCGATCATTCCGAGCGCGCCATTAATCGCTCCAGCCATGTGCTACTCCCCCTGTTCATTGTTTGGTCAAGATTTGGCCGACCATGTTTTCTACGATTTTGGAAACGTCAGCAGGATTCCAGGAATGAGCCGTCTTTTCGACTTCCTTGAGCACCTGGCGCACCAGCTTTTCCACATCGTTACTGTCAGCTTGCTCCGTGCGTCCCCTATGCGCTTGCTGTGGCACGGGGATGGCAACCTCTTTGATTCCGTACGCAATTCGTTTGATGTTGTACAAATGATGAGCCGTAATGTTGTCGGAGGAAATATTTCCGCCGTACGATCCGCACCCCAATGTCAGCGACGGGCGCAAACCAGTCGTCGCCCCTGCCGCCCCGATGGAAGCGAGCGTGTTCACCAAAATACGGGACACGGGCATATCCAGCCCAAACCGGTAACTGGCCTCTTCATCGCTTGTGTGGATCGAACAACTGTGGCCCCGCCCGCCCAGATTCAACAGTTGGATGCAAATCTGCTTCGCTTCTTCCTCGCTGTTTGCCGTATAGAGAGGCAAGATCGGGGCGAGCTTCTCAATCGAAAAGGGAACATCCTTTCCGACCCGATCTTCCTCTGCGACCAGCAGCCGGGTTCCCGCCGGCACCTGAATACCGGCCATTTCCGCAATCGCGTCCGCGGAGCGCCCTACAATCGCCGGGTTCAGCTTCCCCTTTGTCGGCGAAATGACGCTCTCCACCCTCGCTTTTTCTGCCGGGTTCAACATATACCCGCCGTTGTGCAAAAGCTCCCGGATCGTCATTTCCTTGATGTTCCGATGAACGACCATCGCTTGTTCCGACGAGCAGAGCGTGCCGTTATCGAATGTTTTGGAATCGACAATCAGCTTGACTGCCTGCTTCACATTCGCCGTCTTCTCCAGGTAGACGGGGCCGTTTCCCGGTCCTACCCCGTATGCCGGCTTACCGGAGCTATAGGCGGCTTTGACCAACGCCCCTCCCCCTGTTGCCAAAATCAGACTGACATCCCGATGCTTCATCAGTTGGAGCGTCGTTTCAATCGATGGCTGGGGAATCCAGCCGATCAGCCCTTCCGGGGCGCCGGCCTCGACAGCCGCGTCATGACAAATTTTCAACGCGGCAATCGTACACGTTACCGCTGAAGGATGGGGACTCGCCACGATTGCGTTTTGCGCTTTTAAGGCAATCAACGTTTTAAAAATCGCGGTCGAGGTAGGATTGGTCGTCGGGCAAATCGCGGCAATGACGCCAAACGGATAGGCGATTTCCACGATTTTGTCTTTGCTGTTTTTGCGGATGATTCCCACCGTCTTCTCATCCTTGATCGATTCGTACACGCCCATGGAGCCTAACTCGTTTTTGAGCTTTTTATGCTCGACAACGCCTATTCCCGTTTCTTCCACCGCGAGCCGGGCCAAAGACGCGGCTTCTTTGTAGGCGGCCTCCGCAATGCTTTTCACAATGCGATCAACCTGTTCCTGGGAAAACGCGCGAAACCTGGCGTGCGCTTCCTTTGCCCGGCTCACCGCTTCCCGCATCTCTTGTATCGACGCCAAATCACGATCAAATGCGCGAATAGGAAACCCTCCCTTCTTTCCACCTGCGAATCCGTCTACTGATTGTATCTGTAAAAAGTGACCTGTCCTCCCGCTTTTGTCCCTTGCATGGATGCTGTAATCTCGTTCCAGCGTTTGAGCTCTTCCCGCGAAAGCGGACGAGGCGCAGCGTCGGCAGCAGGGTTTGCCGCTTTTGTTCCCTGTATGGAAGCCGAGATGTCCTGCCAGCGTCTGAGCTCTTCCGGCGTAAGTGGCTGCGCAGTCGGGCGCTCTTCCAGCTTGGCAAGAACGAGCCTGGTGATCTTTTCTACCAAAACCGAATCCATCTCCTCACCTCCTCGTCCTCATCATGTCCAGCAATTCGCTATAGCTGGTAACAATCAAATCCGCCTCTGCCAAATGAGCGGTTTCGTTTCTGCTGTTCGCAGCAATTCCGATCGTCGCCTTTAAGCCTGCGCTCTTGCCCAGTTGCATGTCGGCATTCGTATCGCCTACGATTACCGTCTGGCCAAGCGCGATGCCATGACGATCTCTCGCCAGATACGCCATGTCCGGATACGGCTTTCCGTTCTGAACCTGATCGCTGCCGATCACAAAATCGAAGTATTCTGCCAGGCCCACTCGTTCTAGCTGCACCCGTGCTTTTTCCGTATCATCCGCCGTCACGACGCCAAGCACCCGCTCTGCTTTCTTCAACTCTGTCAAAAGCTCGCGTACGCCGTGGACGGGTCGGATCGCCGCCGAGCTGTTCTGCTTTTCGTCCGCATACTGGATGCTGTCCCGGGCGAAAAGCACGGCCGAATCCCAAGCCACTCCCTTTTCATACAGGAAGAACGCGATCACCGCCTGCATTTCCCCCAGGCTCGCAATCGCTAACGGACTTTTCGGGTCGACCTCATCCTCTCCCCAAATCCCTACGGCATCTCCAAATTCCGCCAGACTGAACGGGCAATTGGGCATGACCTCGGCGAGATGTCGGTGAATATCGTAAGCCCAAGGAATCCAAATCGACGGCAGGTCGATCAAGGTTCCGTCTTTATCGAACAAAAACGTCTGGATATCTTCCCCGAAAACGGGCATCGGTGCTCCCCTCCCTTCCTTGATTGAAACGAGTTCGATCTCTTTATTCATTTTTGCAGCTCCACATTCGCCGGATGTTGTCTGCTCTCCTGACTGAACTGTTCTTCCGGCGCGTTGACGTTAATATGATTTTTCGCCCAGGCAAAATAGTAAATGATCGCTACGCCAAACACCGAGATACTGACCCAGAAGAACGTCAAATTCGCAAAGAAGCTGGCAAACAAGGCAATGACAGCCAATACAAGCGAGACGATCGGAATGAATGGATACAACGGGGTTTTGTACGGACGGACGAGATCCGGCTCTTTTTTGCGCAGGATGATGACAGACAAGTTCATGGAAATGTAAGACACAAGCGCTCCGAAGGTAGAAATCAGAATCAGATCATTCGGGTTGAACAAGACGACCAGCAGCAAACCGATGATCCCTGGCAAAATGATCGCTGCATACGGAGTCCTGCGTGTAGGATGCAGGTGGGAGAGAAAAGCCGGAAGATATCCTGCTCTGGATAAGGCGAAAATTTGACGGGAATAAGCGAGAATGACACCGGAAAAGCTTGCGATCAATCCAACCAAACCAATCGAGGCTAAAATTTGCGCTAACCAATACGTATTGCCAAAGGTCGCGGCAACAGCAGTCGGCAACGGATCACTCGCGGTGCTCAACTGGTCGATTCCGCTCAAGCCGATCGCAACCGTAGTCGTCAAAACCGACAAAATCAGCAAAGTCACGATTCCTGACAAAATTCCTTTTGGCATATCTCTTTTGGCATCGCGGCATTCTTCAGACAGCATCGGCAACATTTCGATGGCGAGAAACAGCCACATCGCATACGGCAAAGCCGCCCAGACTCCCTCGATCCCGCCCGGAATCAGCGGCGTTCCTTCGGCGCCGAACAAGTTTTCCATAGAAATCTGCGGCAGGCCGACAAAATACATCAGGACAATCAAGCCCAGCGCAATAAAGACGAGGATCGTTTCCAGACTCGCATATTCCTTTACTCCGATAATGTGGACGATCATAAAAAATAAGTACATGAAGGCGGCTGCCAAAATCGGATTGATCGTCGGAAACAGGAAGTTGATATAAGCCCCAATCCCGATCGCCACTACGGGCGCGGCAATAAAATACTCCAAAATCACGCCGATGCCTGTCAAAAAGCCGGCGAATGGCCCCATGGCCCGCCTGGCAAACGAGTAAGGTCCGCCTGCATACGGCAAAGCCGTGGACAGCTCGGAGATGCCAAAGCACATGAACAAATACATCACAGCCATCACGCCAATCGCGATCAGCATTCCGATGTACCCCGAAGCCGCCAAACCGAAATTCCAGCCGAAATAGTTTCCGGAAATGACGATGCCGACCCCGATTACCCACAGATGAAAAGCGGACAACGTCTTTTTCAGTTCCAATTGATTGCTCATACCGTCATCTCCCTCACATTCTTGTTCAAGAAGTTGTTGCAAGGTTAATGTGACTCGAAAATCAAAAGAATCTTTTTGAATATTCCAAATATTGTCTCGCCAAAGCGTCCGTCTGCTCCGTGTATTCACCCCCCAGCTCCCTCGTCGTTTCATTTTCCCGACTGCCGATCCAGGCGATCAGTTGCAGTCTGCGCATCATGATAAACGTAGGGATTTCCAGCTCTTCTTCTTTCGACAGCGCTCGAACTTTGCGATATCCTTTGAGCCAGGCTTGAATCAGGTCAGGCACGTACGGTTTATGCTCGATAAAAGTCAAGGACGATGCCAAATCAAAAAGATACCACCCGAACCCGCTGTCGTCAAAATCAATCACTTTCACTTGTTCGTCCAGGACAAGCAGGTTCGTGTTGCGCAAATCGGCATGAATCAGGCCGAAACGGTTTGCGTCTTTTCCAAAACGGTCCAGCCGGTGCTTGATGATATCCGCTACTTGTTGAAACAGGTGCAGTCTTTCTGGCGTAATCGCTACCCCATCCTGCCATCTGCCCCAGATCGGCCTTTCTCCCAGAATTGTTTCGTAATCCCACGTAGGACGCTTGATCTCGCGAAATGCAGCCCAGTTGTCGATCGCATGCTGATGAAAATGCGCTGAAATTTCACCGATCAGCTCAAATTGTTTGACCAGCTCTGTCTCGTTATGCGCGTCCGGCGCCTCGCCTTCCAGAAAGGTAAACAGCACGCAGCAATATTCCTGGGAGTCGCTGTCCAGTTGCACCGTCTGAATGTATTCGCCGTTTTTTCCTGCGATCGGCAGAGATACCTCGACGGAAGTATCCTGATAGATCGAGCTGATCCAGTGAACCTCCCCCTCGATCTCTGCTTTCGTGTGGTAGCCGGGGCGACATACGCGCAATACGTATTTTTCGGCAGTGGGGACGTTTTTTACCAAATAGGTAGCGTTCTCTGAGTAATTCAACAGATCGACCGTCGCTTGCGACAAGTTTGGATAGGAGTGAATGGCATGTTTGGCAACCTGATGAAAAACTTCCACATGCTCTTTCCACATCTCTGCACTTGAATGGCTCATCTTCCTGCACTGCCCCTTCCTAAAATGGGATGATAACGGACAAACCAAATCTTTTACACCAAAGCACGCGCAGCTTGTCTGATGCTCAACTCGCAACGGGACAATAATTCATCGCAATAGTTCTGGTCGCACAGCAGCCCTGGCTTGAATTGCAGCACTTTCGTGTCGAGCATCGAGTAGATCGCCCATACGCCATTGTTATAGAGCGCGCGCATGACATGTTTTGCTCCCTCAGGCTGCGCAAACTCCAGCCCCATCACTACGCCCAACTGCCGAATCCCGACGAAAAAGTCGGCATTTTGCTTTTTGATCGTTTCCAGCCCTGCGCGCAAATACCGGGATACGTAGTCGACGTTTTCGATGACTTCTTTTCGCTGGGAGATTTCCAATACTTTCAACGCTACGATACAGCCCAGCTCGGAACCGCCGAATGTCGAGATGTGGGCAAAGCCGTCTTCGTTCATCCATTGTCCTGCTCTCTCGCTCACGACCGTAGCTGCAATCGGATAAATCCCGCCGCCAAACCCTTTTGCCGTGACCAAAATATCCGGCTCTACGCCATAGTGCTCGATCCCCCACAACTTTCCTGTACGCAGCAAGCCCGTCTGCACCTCGTCGGCTATGTACAAGGAGCCGTACTTTTCGCAGAGCTGCTTCACCGCATACAGATAGCCTTTTTCCGGCAGCGGGAAGCCGTATGTGGCCGGAATGGTTTCCATAATGACGCAGGCGACATCTTCACGGGAAAGCGCGGCTTCCATAGCCTGGACATCATTAAACGGCACATGGATAAATTCCCCCGGCGCTCCTTCTCCCAAAAACGGCCGGGAATAACGCTCATTCCCCAGCGACACAGCCAATCCGGTATGACCGTGATAAGCAAATTTGACGGAGACGATTTTTTTTCGTTTCGTCGCGTACCGGGCGCATTTCAAAGCTACATCAATCGCTTCCCCTCCTCCGCTGGAAAAAATCGAATACTTCAGACTATTTGGCGTGCACCCTCCGAGTTCTTCGGCGAGCTGCGCACGCGTGATCGCGGGAAAATGATGATTCCCGATATCAAATTCATCCAAAGCATTTTTTAAGGTAGAAATAATTTCGGGATTCCGGTGCCCAAGGTTAAATGTTCCGCCATTTAAATGAAGGTCCATCAGTTGCTTCCCGTTCATATCGTACAGGTAGTAACCTTCCCGCTTTCCGATGACCAGATCGATCCCGTCTTTTTGCCATTGCCTTGTTTTTCCCGGGTTCCACCACTGGACGGACTTTTTGAGCACAGCGTCTTTATCACCGAATCTAAGCATTCGTCTTCTCCCCATTTTCAGCAGTTTTTTACGGCCAAAAGCTGGCCTCTTTACATATCCTCGGCAATCAAAAGCTCGATCTCTTTCTCGGCCAATATTTTTTTCCATTCTTCCGAGCAGCTTTTGTCAGTGATAATCATGGACGCATCCACGAGAGGACAAATGTAGGCGAAATCGGTTTTTCCAAACTTCGTATGGTCAGCCAAAACAATGACCTCTTCCGCACGCTCCATCATTTTGCGGGAAATGTTGGCCCCGTCCAGGTCGTAGTCCGTAATGCCGTCGCTCATCGAGATCCCGCTTGCAGAAATAAATACTTTGTTGGTCTTCAGACGCTCCAGCATCCTTTCCGCGAGAGGGCCGACAGCCGATTTTTGAACGCGCTCCACTTCCCCGCCGATGAAAATAATTCTTCCCTTGAACACTTCGAGAGCCAGAAGCAAGACCGGGATGGATTGAGTAATGATGGTGACGTTCTGTTTGTCCGCCAAAAAACGCACGATCTCCAGCGTGGTCGTTCCATAGCCAATCATGATACTGTCGCCGTCCTCGACAAGCTCTGCTGCCGCTTTGCAAAGGGAGCGTTTCTCTTTTTCGTTCATGGCCGCTCGCTGTTCAAAAGGTTTATCCCAGGAAGAAGTTTTCTCTTTTACAGCGCCGCCATAAACTTTTCTCAGCATGCCTTCTTTTTCGAGCTTATCCAGATCGCGCCGAATCGTTTCGCCAGAGACTTGAAGGATTTCCGCCAGTTCACGGACCTGTACTTTCCCGTCTCTTTCCAATGTTTTTAAAATTGTTTTTTTACGATCCTCAAATGATAGAGACATGACTTCATCACCTGCTACGTTTTTTTCCACACGGCCACAGTTGGAGCATCCGCTTTATTCTTTGTTGATTAATGTGGAATTGCATTGATGATAACATTGTCTATTTATTACAGTCAACGTCTCTCGCTCTTGTTGTCCCCAACGCGTGTAGCTGCGCTGCCGTTCCAGTCTGCAACAACAACTGCCTCATCCGCCACGGATCATCCTCACGACTCCTTTTCCGTTTTTTCGCATGATTCCACTTCAGAAGATGATGATTCCACAAAAAGCGATTATGTTTTCCTGCGATTCAATGTTGTATGTTGATTATTCATGTGGTTTTGACAAGATAATATCACGCCCGTTTTACCTCGTCAATATTTTTAGAAAATTATAAATTATCACTAGCGTTGCATTAATCTTTTCATACCATTCAAAATCATCATAACTTTCAGCGTTCAAGTGTTCTCAGGCATAAAAAAATCCTTTACACTGGAAAGGTCAGGTAGTTCCTGTCCAAATCCAACGCAAAGGATAGACCATGGACAAGAATACCCTATTTTCTTCATTTGGTAAATACATTTCACCCATTAATATTGTGAAATTTCAACAACGGATAGACGAAACGGATCAGGACAAGTACGTGAAAAAGTTAACGACCAAAGCATATCTACTCCTGTTTTTGCATGCTCAACTTCAGCAACGAGAAGGACTCCGAGCCATTGCAGATGATGTTTTATCAAAGAAATTCCAGCGAGAGTTAGGACTGTCGTCGATTAGTCCCGCTCAGCTTAGTCGCAAAAACAATCGAGTAGATCCAGCTTTGCTTGAAGAAATATTTGTTGACCTTGTAGGGCAAATTCAGAGACACTCGGGCAACACGTATTCCCTTCGAAAAGACATGAAAATCATTGATTCTACAACGATTGGGCTGTGTTTGCAGAAGTACAAATGGGCAACTTTCCGTAAAACCAAGGCTGGCATCAAACTTCATCTTCGTCTCGTCTTTGCCGACCAGGGGGATGTGTATCCTGAAAAAATAACCATCACGGGTGCCAAGTCCAATGACCGCACTCAAATGGAATCGTTGATTGATGAGATCGGTATGATGTACGTCTTTGATCGAGGGTATGTGGATTATGAAAAATTTGATGAATACACGGACAAAGGCATCTTTTTCGCTTCTCGTCTAAAAGATAACGCCGAAATCCGTCATCTTTATGAATTCAAAATCCCCTTGGAAAGCTCCGTTTTATCGGATTCCATGATCCTTCTTGGAACGCCTCAAAAGCGGGTAGATAACGTGCTGCGACTCATTGAAACGCTTGATTCGAAGGGAAATCTCATTCGAATCATTACGAATCGGTTCGACCTGGAAGCAGAAGAACTCAGCGACATCTATCGTTGGCGTTGGCAAATTGAGCTGTTTTTCAAGTGGATAAAGCAGCATGTAAAGATCAAGAACTTCTATGGAACGAGTGAAAATGCGGTACGAAACCAAGTATTACTCGCACTCATTGCCTACTGCCTGTTGCTCCTTGTCAAACTGGAACAAAACAGTCAGCACAGCTTGTTGCAGATCAGGAGATGGCTAAAAGTGTTTCTTTGGCAAACGTTCGAACAATGGATAGGTAGAATGAATTACCAGTCCAAACGAACATCCAGAGGGCGACAGAAAAGGAATTAGGTATTGGTTGCTGTTATCACGATTGTAATAAATGTATAAAACTACCAAATGGACAGTGGCTACCTTTTGCTTGGTTGCTGCCGTTTTTGGTTGTGTAGCTGAAAATGTCATTCAGAATACTTCGACAAATTACGAACGCATTTTTTATGCAACGCTAGTGATAAATTATATAAAATATGTTGTTGCTCTCCTCTCTGACTCCTGGCAACCAACCAGTGACGGCAAGCAACAACCAGCCATCTCTATGACGTGAATACAGGCGCCTGGGTTCTTTACCGTTCAAAGACAGGCTTGCTGTTGCCTCGCAGACAAACGGGGATCATGAGCTTGCTTTACGCCCGACTTGTGAAAATGTATATTGGAAAGCGACGGTACAAGGCCGATCGCGTTGAAGAATGGTGGTGAATGATGGCATGGCGAATTTCTACGAAGAGCTGGCGCAGGACCTCGCGAAAGTAGCCTTGGAGGTGCACGGCGTCTACCGGACGAAGCTTGCGGGCGGGATGATCTACGACGGCCATGTCAACCAGCCGACAACCAAGTGCGCTGTCATCGTCTGCTTGCGGGGACAGGCCGAATTTCGCTTCGATGAAACCGAACGCTACACGCTGGAGCCGGGCAAGGTGCTGCTCGGCGGGCTGAACAAGCGGCTGGAAATTCAGACTGCCCCGGACGGATTCGAATACTGCCTCGTGCACTACTTGCCCGTCAGTCCGCATGGGGAAGATACGCGGCGATTGACAGACGTGTCCTTGCTCCATGCCCCGCTTGACCCCGAGTTGCATCAACTGCTGGAGCAACTGCTGAAGACGGCTTCTGCCCCAGACAGCATGGGCCTGCTGGGTAAAAAAACGCTGTTCTACCACCTGCTGAACAAGGTGTTGCAGTCCGAACGCCTTCATCAAAACAAAGACAGCCATGCGTTGATCGACGAGGCGATTTTATACATTCAGGAAAATTATGCGCAGCCGCTTTCGCTCGGCCATCTGGCCAACCGCTACGGCATGAAGGCGAAATACTTTTCCTACCTGTTTCACAAGTACGTGGGAATTGGCCCGATTGACTATTTGATCCAGTACCGGATGAATCGGGCGCACGAGTTGCTATTGACAGGACAATTTTCCGTATCCGCCGTCGCCAAAAGCGTTGGCTATCTTGACGCTTACTACTTCAGCAGGCTGTTCAAGAAGCACAAAGGCGTTTCACCAGGCCGCATAGGGCTGTACCTCAGAAGAAATCGTCCATCGTAAAGTCGGGAATTCCTCCATTTTCATGGGGCAAGGAACGTGGTACATTCATATTTGTCAATGAGAATCATTATCAAATGTGATGCACACAGAAAGGATGCCTGACGAGGAATGCGAATAAAGTCATGGGCTATGATGGTCAGTCTGTTATGTTTGATTTTGCTGCTTGGAGCTTGTTCCGGCGCGAACACCCCGAATCAGAACGCATCGGGCGGCGACCAGAGCGCGAAAACGAGCCCGTCTCAGGAGCAGCAAGCCCCGGCAGCGACGTCTGGGTCGACCTCCCCGGAGTCCGCTGCGTTCCCCCGTACGATCAAGGACGCGAACGGAGACGTGACGATTGAAAAGCAGCCGAAAAAGGTTGCCGTCGTCCATTGGGGGTATGCGGATTCCTTGCTGCTGTTCGACGTGCCGTCGGTCGCGCTCGCGCTGCCGTTTACCGAAAAACAGTCCGTGCTGCATTCGGAAAGCTACAAGCCGTACGTGGAGAAAGTGCAGGAGCTGAAAATCGTCGGCGAGAACACCCAGGTGAACATGGAGGCGCTGCTCGACTACGGTCCCGACCTGATTATCGCCGGAAATACCGTCAACAAGGAGATTTTGGCCTCCCTGCCGCAAATCGCGCAAACCGTCGTGATCGACGAGCAGACGACCAGCGTCTGGTCGGACTGGCAGTCGGTTGTCACCAAGTTCGGTGAAATTTTGGGCCAGGAAGAGACGGCGAAGCGCTATATTGCGGACTATCAGGCACAGTTGCAAAGCGCCAAGGAGAAGCTGACAGCCCTGGACGGCACGGTGGCCTTCGTGCAAGTTCGCGACAAAGCGGTGTGGCTGCAGGGCACGAATTATTTGAAGCCTTATTATGAAGGCATGGGCCTGAAGCCTCCGACCTCTGCCAATCTGGATATGCAGGAAGGGGCGCAAATCACCCTCGAAGGTTTGAGTGTGCTGAATCCCGACTATTTGTTCCTCGGCTATTTCAATTACAACGACAAGACCATCCCCGCCCTGACGGATGAATGGGACGACACAGCAGTGTGGAGCAAGTTAAAAGCCGTGCAAAACAAGCATGTGTACGGAATCAACGGCGAGCTTGCCCTTGGGTACGGCCCGATCGGGAATATGTATGGGGTTAAAGCGGTGCTTGAGGCGTTGGGGAGATAGAGAAATTGGGATGTAGGAGGTAGTAGGGAAAAGGCTGTGGCGTTTGCCGTGAGGGGGCGCTGCGGCCTTTTTTGCGTTGGTTCAAAGGCACGGAAGCGACAGCCGATAAGGGCATCCACTCTCGTAACTATTGGTCATAACCGGGAGATCATAGGCTACAGATGTAGAAACTTCATCAGCAGCTTCAATTACTCCTCCTTGCCCAAAACCAATCATAACCATGGATTCCTTTTCAGGAAAAACATAACCCTTCATTGGCAAATAACGTGCCGCTAGCTAGGTCAGCCTCCGAATCTATGCTTATTCATCTTTATTTGGATAAGGTGTAAACGCCCCATCTTGATTAAGAATGGGGACTATTTTGCTTACGTCAAATTCAGACGCGATCGTTACATCATCCTGGTAGCCCATTGCAATCAATTCCTGACCAGAGCCCGTTTTAACAAGCCACTGTGGAAGCTTGTCTTTCATTTGCATCAAATACTACGACAGCAGTTAAGGCTTCTGGAGACAATCGCTGCTCTTCCAATTGGCTTAAAAATTGCTCCTGCTGCCATCAAATCCTCAAATGCCGGGCGCAAGCTCCCGTCTGGGGCCATCTTTCGCCACAAGCAATTACCGACACAACCCCCTCACTTTGCCTTGCAAAACTGGCTACTGCCGATACATTCCTAAAGCATCCCGCCACGACTGTTGCTTTTGACTCTCTCGCAAGGAATGAACACGTCGCTCCATTTGGAGAAGGCAGTACAATCCGACTCCCAAACGGTATCGTTGAAAGCTCATACGGTGAAAGCGAGATCGGTTCGCCGCGTTTGCCTGCTACTATCGCATTGACTTGATCTGCGTACTCACCAGCTGCCTTTCCTTTTGACGGGTATGGAAAGACTGTTCCTCCTCGATTCAATACAACATCTACACATGTCGTAAAGGAAAGAACATCAATAATCACCACGATATCCGATAGAGCCGCTAGTGTCCTTACTCCTTCATACCCCCAATCAAAGCGCACATCTGCGCCAGTTTGTTGGAAAAAAGTTAAATCGTCCATTTTCCTCTCCTTTTTCCCCGAATATCAAATTACGGTAAACAAAATACACAGTAAAGATGGACAAGCTTTTTACTTGCTGCGTTGCCCATTGGATACGAAAGCCAACGCATAGTTGGACCAAGATTGATGGGCGATGACCTGCACTTCCGGTCACTCTGCAAAATGGCGGACTACGTTACACACCCTTCCATTCTCCGCTCAGATTAGCACGACTGTTCTGATTACTCAAGGAGTCGATGCTACATCCTTTTCTGAACGGCTAGGTCACTCTACAATTCCCCCCATGAACGTGTACGGACACGCTCAAAGTTTTGCCGATAAAGAAGCCTGCGCGCAATTCTCGATTCAATCCATACTGTATACAAAATCGACCAAACTGTGATGATCCTTAGGAAGCGGGTAATTTTCAAATACATTGCTTAGATTCTTTGTAGCCATATCATAATAAAAAAGTCCATACTGGTTATTGGCATCCCTTCCTAGAACAAACAAGCCTTCCGTATTATCCCTCGGGTAAAAAGTTTTCACTTCCTTAATACCCGGAACATCAAAATCTTCGACCTTTTGACTGTCGATATACAATATTTTTAGCGTCCTGGGTTTGGACGAACCCATAAATGGATCGTATGTCATTAAGATTCTATTTCGATCAAGCTGCCTGGTGAGTCTGATTTCAAATTGGTCCGTATGGTAGATCGGCTGATAATGTCCAAAATCCAAATCCATCAAATAGAGTGTTTTTGGTCGAATATGTGTAACTTCCGTAACTTTACGTGTTCTCATTTCGGAATCGGAAGCAGTAAGGCTTAATAACTTCTTCGTCGTATAATTATAGGACAACGAGAAACACCAGGTGTCATCGTCGTCTGGATTTAGATAAGTAAATTCTCTCGTCGTCCGATCAAAAATAGCCGGTTGAGTAACGGTAACGAATTGCGGTGCAACGTTTGTAATCATTTTGTTATCTACTATAAACAAATCATTGAAAAGAAACTTGCCAAAGGTTAATTGTTTTCTTTCTTTCGTTTTTAGATTATATTCATACAAATTATCAACTTCGTCACCTGTAACGCTATCGCTAAAATACACTTTATTGTTCCGAAGATCTGCAAAAGCCACCGGATACCCAGGATCTACAGGAACCCTCAAGATTTCCGACATTTTTTGATCCTGAATCGAATAAAGGTACAACACTAAAGAAACCCCGTCAGCATCATTTTTTCCATTATTATAAACTGTAGCTGTTATGTGCAAATATTCCTTTAATTCTCTTTTTGCATTACCCTCAAGTGTATGTTGATTTATAGCAATGATAGCTAAAATAATAACAACGATGATGCTGCCAAGCGTTATCATTCTCTTTTTCATATTCAAACGTTACTCCTAAGCTAAAGATTTTGAATGATATCTTGTTGGAGTGGTATACGCCATTACTTCTAAAAGAACAGCGTATATCACTAGCGTTGCATTAATCTTTTCCCATCATTCAAAATACACATAATCTTTGGTATTTGGTTGTCTAGGGAACAAAAAAATCCTTTACACTGGAAAGGTCAGGTAGTTCCTGTCCAAATCCAACGCAAAGGATAGCTCATGGACAAGAATACCCTATTTTCTTCATTTGGTAAATGGGTTGCACCCATCAATATTATGAAACTTCAACAACGAATTGACGAAACGGATCAAGACAAGTACGTGAAGAAGCTGACGACAAAAGCGTATCTTCTCCTATTTTTACATGCCCAACTTCAGCAACGCGAAGGGCTTCGAGCCATTGCTGACGATGTTCTATCAAAGAAATTTCAGCAAGAATTAGGACTGTCATCGATCAGCCCCGCACAGCTTAGTCGAAAAAACAATCGGGTAGAACCTGCTTTGCTTGAAGAAGTTTTTGTCGACCTTGTCCAGCAAATTCAACGCGTTTCTGGAAAAGCCTGCTCTCTTCGAAAACACATAAAGATCATTGATTCCACTACAATTGGATTATGTTTGCAAAAGTATAAGTGGGCAACCTTTCGCGAAACAAAGGCAGGAATCAAAATTCATCTTCGTCTCGTTTTCGCAAGCCAGGAGGATGTCTATCCTGAAAAGATTTCCCTAACTTGTGCCAAATCCAATGACCGCACCCAAATGGAGTCGCTGATTGATGAGATCGGAGCCATGTACGTCTTTGATCGAGGGTACGTGGATTATGAAAAGTTCGATGAGTATACCGATCAGGGCATCTTTTTTGCTTCACGTCTCAAGGATAACGCGGAAACTCGTCATTTGTATACTTTCAAAGTACCACCAGAAAGCTCCGTTTTATCTGACTCCATGATCCTTCTTGGAACGCCACAAAAACGGGTGGATAATGTGTTACGACTGATTGAAACGCATGATTCGAAAGGAAATCGTATTCGAATCATCACCAATCGGTTCGACTTAGAAGCAGAAGAATTGAGCGACATCTACCGTTGGCGCTGGCAAATAGAACTGTTTTTCAAATGGATGAAACAACACGCAAAGATCAAGACGTTCTATGGAACAAGTGAAAATGCGGTCTGGAATCAAGTTTTTCTCGCTCTCATTGCTTACTGCTTGTTGCTTCTTGTAAAGCTGGAAAGAAACAGTCAGCACAGTCTGCTGCAAATCAGTAGATGGCTCAAAGTGTTTCTCTGGCAGACCTTTGAACAATGGATAGGCAGAATGGATTACCAATCCAAACGAACATCCAGAGGGCGACAGAAAAGGAAGTAAGTGTTGTTTGTTGTTGTCGATGTTGTAATAAATGTATAAAACTACCAAATGGATAGTGGCTACCTTTTGCTTGGCTGTTCTCGTTTTTGGTTGTGAAGTTGAAAATGTCATTCAGAATAATTTGACAATAGATGGATTCATTTTTTATGCAACGCTAATGAGCGTATATCAATGAAAAAAATTAAATCTTAACAACATTAATGGGCATGTCGGCTCGCGGTTAATAAAAGACTATCTAGGTATGCTCTGATCCGAAAATCTCTTATGGTAATACCGTACATTAGGCACTGAAGTATCTCTTGTATTCCCCGCAACCGTTTGCAAATTGCTTAATCCCCAAATATCGATAATAGCATCAGGCAAAGTCCCTACAGATGCCTGATAAAAAGTAAAGGCTTTATCTGTATCTAAATTTCTTATTGTAATATCCTTATCTCCCTTTTTAGAATAATCATACTCTTTATGAGTAGCACAATCATAGTTTTTCAGCTTATTATCTCTATTGCCGATTGAACCAGTAAAATAAGTCGCTCTGCCTGTTCCTAGAAAACTGTCGTCACCAGCCTGATACGTCAATACGTTTCGATCATCCTTCCCCCATTTCCACTGAACATTGCTAGCAGCACTGGGAACCGCTTTTTTCGAATTGGCATTACGATTCAGTGCTGAAACCGGCTCATTATGAAGGGAATAACCAGAAGGATCGTTTTCATCCGCATAATAAATGTTGTTTAGTTCGCCCGTAACTTCATCGTAAACTACTTTCATTCCCGGATAAATTTCAGGTAGAGGTGCTTGAATATAATCGCCCGCCACACTCATTTGAAACGCTTTTATTGCCAATTCATTCTCAAGCTCAATCTGCCTGGCTTCTTCTTCTGTCGCATCTTCAGGAATTTTCGCAATATGCGGTCCATCCAAATTCCTGGAAACTTGTCTAACATCGAAATTGGGATACCCGCCTTTTTCTACGACAATCTGAAGATTATCATCATAAATCAATACTGTGCCAGGTAACATGTACTGCGGAATCGTATTGTCCTCACGAGCAGATACTTCAACCGAACTCAAAAATAACTCAGCCGACATGGCAACAACTAAAAATGCAGGTAACTTTCTTTTCATAAAATGATCCCCTTTCTAAAAAAATCCGCACTTACTGCTGCTTGAGTAGACAAAATGGTAAAGTCGCAGCGTCGATCAGCAAACGTTCCACCTCACTCCTTTCCTCCTTTTATGGTTCATGCAGAATTTTCTCCACTCTCTTCCAGCACTTCTGTCGCACTAGTTGCCAGTCATACAAGTTTTCGGAAGTTGACTGCCATTTTCGGAATAGCTGCAATCCTGTACCAAACGGTTTATAGATGACTTGTATATTTGTAAAATATTTATCTAAATTCATTTTATTGGAATTTAAATGAAGTGTAAATCTAATTTTTTGTTCAAGTCCATATTTGTGTGTAAATTCCCCTCCCTCGATTAGAGGTAATCGTAAAATAGTCCCCATTACACAGGTTAATTGACAAGGTTATTGTCTCTAAGGATGGTAGCATTACCATACAGTATACCTTCAAAAACCTAATAATGATGAAGGGAGCCTAGTTACTGGCTCCCTTTGTACAGACAAAATAAACCTCTGACATTTTACCCCACTCCAACCCGCATTCCACCGTTGTCCGTAAAAATAAAGTCCTGGTTCAACTCCCCCATTTTCTCCATTTTTGACTCCATTTTTTCAACCAAAACATTATTGTTGTGAGAATAAAATATTGATACAAAAACAGGGGAAAGGCTTGATCCGATTGGATTCTGCTTTTCCCCCGATTTTTTGCTCTGGTGTTCTGGCAAAGGTTTATTCTGATTTTGTCAGGTGTTTATTGTGAATGTCAAAGGTTTATTGCTTATCTACACCCTTGTCAAAAGCAAAAATAGTCATCTTACGCCCCGCCCATCTCCCCCACTGCCACTCCCGCTTACAGCCCCAAGGCTTCTCAGCCTTTTCTCCTCCATCATCCCAATTTTTTCCTGCAATTAATGTCGTGATAAGAAACGAGTAAAAATCGAGTTCAGGACGAGCAAAATCGGGGGCAAAAAAGCAATTAAAGTCGAACGAAGAGCAGGGGAAAAAACAGGAAGAGCCTGGGGATAGGACCAAAGATTATCGGAGAAAATGATCGAGAAAAAACAGGAGAAAAATGTTCGAAGTCCTTGCCCCACAAGGCTTTCCTTCTTCTCCCCTCATAATAAATCCTCTCCCCTGATT
This sequence comes from Brevibacillus sp. NSP2.1, assembly GCF_000470975.2. Taxonomy (NCBI): domain Bacteria; kingdom Bacillati; phylum Bacillota; class Bacilli; order Caryophanales; family Paenibacillaceae; genus Brevibacillus; species Brevibacillus sp. NSP2.1. Next base: position 4,960,466 of record NZ_CP048274.1, read on the forward strand.
TACGAAAAAAGCCGAGGAAAAACAGGAGTGGATACCCGCATCTCGCTCGGCTGGTGGCACGACTATTTAAGCTTTCGTACGACTGTTTATGCTTTGAGATCACTGAAATTGCTTGTTACATAGTAGGAAAATATTCTGTAAGGGTATAGGAACTTCCCAATTATTTTATTACGACCTTTACCTCATCACTACACAATAGCGTGCCTCGCCGATACACACGACAAATCATTTTGTGAGTTCCCCGATAAAGTGTTGTTTCCTGTACGTTAAGCCCAGTTTGCGTATGCCCCTTATCTAATCCACATTCATCACCAGTGTTTACTACTTCCCATAATACGGCATCAAAGTCATGGAAATTTGGAACAGCGTTAAAATAAATCGTTCTGTTTTTCGGGACTCTACCCCCAATGGTCTTTAGATTGATTCGAATGCTTGGTTTCCACTCGACAACAGCTACGATGTCAACACGATATTGAGAGCTTGCACTTTTTGCAAGAGAACGACTTTCGGCGGTTTCCGTAACAAGCCCTCCCCAATAGGAATGATCAAAAAAGTCATTCCAAGCTGATATGGCTTGGTCTTCCGTGCATTCATCTTCAAAAAGTACATCTAACTTCTTTATGTAGTTCGTGAGCCGAACACTTAAATTTTTAACCTTTTGTTCATCTTTTGCTGTTAGCAATAAACTTGTGCTGGTGTCAGTTGGATTATTTACTGATTTATCTGTATTCAACCGATCACGAATCTCTTTGATTGTGTAGTAAAATGTTTCGTCGAGACGGTCTTTAGATTGGATGCATTCTTCTACCAAGACCGATTGCACCAACCCTCCTGGCATTAGCCAGCCGCTTCTTGATTTGCAGAACATCTTTAACAATCGAACAACTTTTCGGATGTTGCCATCAGATTCGGTATTTTTTGTGTTGAACCAATCCGTGATGGATCGAGGATTTCTTAAACGCCACTGGCTTCCGCAATGTTCATACTCATATTCATCTTCTTCGTTTTTATATCTTCGGTAAATCGCAAAATCGACATGATAGCCGTCTGCATATTCAACACGAACTGCGTTGGTCAACGCTTCAGGTTCAGTTTTGAATTGCTTACATTTTCTTTTCAAAGCATCTACTACGATATTTTTTACTGAAGTAGTTCTCTCTGGAATGCTATCTTTATCAAAGACGATGGCAACGTCAATATCATACTCGCTTTGATCATTCTGAGTAATGGTACTCATAGCCATGCTTCCTTGCTCAATTATTTCAACAACGGAATAGCTGGTTTCATTTTCAGTATTGTATTCCTGCAATCCAGACTTTAATCGGCTTATATTTAAGTCTTTCTTGTCTCTAAGGTTGTTCTGCTCATCTCTTGAAAGAACAACATGATCGTTGTAAAAGGTGTTAAATTTAGAGCTTAAATTATACATGATCATTTCCCCTCTCTTTCTATGCCGAAACTAAAAATGTATCCCTTGTTACTAATGAACCTTTTTGAGTTCCGTTTAATACGATCCCCCAAGGATATTTAATTGTTCGTTGACGATCATATTGGTACGATATGATCTGTACCATACGATTGTCATCCATCAGTTTCCCTAATTCAAAAGCCAAGCAACTTTGTCCAGAGTAAAGAAGGTGTATCTTCTTTATATTAGGGTAAGCTTGCTGTGTATCCATCAACACCATATACACCGCATTGCAATAATCCTTTAGCTGTTCCTTGTACTTGATTGCATAATCCATCGGCTGTGGTAGTGATAGGTAAATTTTTGGACATGAAAACTGAGCGGTGTCCTCGTCTGTAATTTGAGAAGTTACGCTAACTGCGATAACAATTTCTTCTTCCTGCGTTCCTCCTAATGAATCCAAGGGAGGATTTTGCACTAATTGAGGATATGGTCTGCTTGTCCAACCTGTTTTACAGTTTGTCAATTCATAGTAGACATCATTTAGTTTGTTGTATTCAAAATACTCATCTAATACATGTCTTTCAAAAAATTTACCTGCCAACATGATGAATGGAATCGGTGCAATCCCCGTGTAAGCTCTTTTTTTGTCTCTACTCTCCACTTTAAAAGCTTCGATTTTATCAGATAGCTCTTCTTGTATCTCCTGAGCTATTGCTTCATTGATACCTTTTCGATACAGTCTGATAAAATCTATTTCTTTTTCCTTAAATTCAAATGGACTCAAATTCAAATCATTTTGATGATGTTCAATTCGTTTGTCAAAATATCCATTGATGTTAAGGATATACATTTTGTTTTTAATGTAGAAATGAAAGTATATTCCTCCAATAAGCAGAATGAACCCAGTAATAAGTTGAAGATAGTTGGTATCCACTTGTTGATTAGACAAAAATGCAAACAATTTATCATCGAACGTCCCAAATGATCCAAATATTAACTCGATACCCATTGTAATGAGAAGACCTGAAACAGCTTCTTCTCTTCTTTTCTTCACAAAGTTATTTATTGCAAAAAATAGCCCCACAATAAATATTAGAACTGAAACAATTGAAAAAATCATTGTTACGCTCATATAAGCTCCCCTCCGTCAGTAAATAAACAATTATCTTATTTATCTTATTACCAACTAATTTGAAATAGTATTCGAATCGATTAGATACCTTTCAAAAAGGAATGGTAATAAAAAATCAGGTTCACTCCACCTCTTCTCACCTTAATGGTAACTTATAAGCATAACCACATTATAGCACATACGTTCGCGTTTGGTGCTTTACTTACTTTTCTGTTTTAAATTGAAACTCCCCACACCCCAATTTATCTGCCTGCTCACTTTTGTTTAATTGATTCCAGACTGAATCCGCTTTACTCTTTTCATTCACACCATTTATCGTTTGATACTTCTCAATTTCCTCCTTAACTTCCATGTAATGGGTTTTCCTTCCCAAACGTCGAAGAGCTTCTATCGCCGCATCTCTAATCTCTGCCCCCCTAAGCGGAACTTGCCTTACAATAACTTTATCGCCAGTAAATTTTTCCAACTCGTTTTGAAATGCATTGATTGAAATATCTATTTGCTTTATTTCGATCTGGATTGCTTCTAATTTATCCTTTAGTAAATCCCTCTCTCTAACTTTCTCCTGAAGCATTTGACGGATTACCTCTATTTTTTGTTGTTGATTAGTCATTTACATTGCCTCTATTCCATCATTTTTTCACTACAATCCCATGCTATTATAGTTACTTCAATAGAAATCATTAGCGTTGCATAAAAAATGAATCCATCTATTGTCAAATTATTCTGAATGACATTTTCAACTTCACAACCAAAAACGAGAACAGCCAAGCAAAAGGTAGCCACTATCCATTTGGTAGTTTTATACATTTATTACAACATCGACAACAACAAACAACACTTACTTCCTTTTCTGTCGCCCTCTGGATGTTCGTTTGGATTGGTAATCCATTCTGCCTATCCATTGTTCAAAGGTCTGCCAGAGAAACACTTTGAGCCATCTACTGATTTGCAGCAGACTGTGCTGACTGTTTCTTTCCAGCTTTACAAGAAGCAACAAGCAGTAAGCAATGAGAGCGAGAAAAACTTGATTCCAGACCGCATTTTCACTTGTTCCATAGAACGTCTTAATCTTTGCGTGTTGTTTCATCCATTTGAAAAACAGTTCTATTTGCCAACGCCAACGGTAGATGTCGCTCAATTATTCTGCTTCTAAGTCGAACCGATTGGTGATGACTCGAATACGATTTCCTTTCGAATCATGCGTCTCAATCAGTCGTAACACATTATCCACACGTTTTTGTGGCGTTCCAAGAAGGATAATGGAGTCAGATAAAACGGAGCTTTCTGGTGGTACTTTGAAAGTAAACAAATGACGAGTTTCCGCGTTATCCTTGAGACGTGAAGCAAAAAAGATGCCCTGATCGGTATACTCATCAAATTTTTCATAATCCACATACCCTCGATCAAAGACGTACATCATACCGATCTCATCAATCAAATGGAATCGTTGATTGATGTCTTTATGTGTTTTCGAAGAGAGCAGGCTTTTCCGGAAACGCGTTGAATTTGCTGGACAAGGTCGACAAAAACTTCTTCAAGCAAAGCAGGTTCTACCCGATTGTTTTTTCGACTAAGCTGTGCGGGGCTGATCGATGACAGTCCTAATTCTTGCTGAAATTTCTTTGATAGAACATCGTCAGCAATGGCTCGAAGCCCTTCGCGTTGCTGAAGTTGGGCATGTAAAAATAGGAGAAGATACGCTTTTGTCGTCAGCTTCTTCACGTACTTGTCTTGATCCGTTTCGTCAATTCGTTGTTGAAGTTTCATAATATTGATGGGTGCAACCCATTTACCAAATGAAGAAAATAGGGTATTCTTGTCCATGAGCTATCCTTTGCGTTGGATTTGGACAGGAACTACCTGACCTTTCCAGTGTAAAGGATTTTTTTGTTCCCTAGACAACCAAATACCAAAGATTATGTGTATTTTGAATGATGGGAAAAGATTAATGCAACGCTAGTGAATAGAAATACTATTTAGAGATCTCTCCAACAGTAGTAGAACTGTATTTGGCAAACGGAAAATGCAGAGTTTGGCAACGAACGACATTCACGGATATACATGGTTTGACATGGAGCCTCTACAGGCACAATTTCTTGCAAAAGAGCGAGACAACAGTATTTTACAAGACATGGGAGCCTATTATGCCCGCCTCTCCATGTAAAACCAAATGAATGGCAACTGTATCAAAAACGGTTGCCAAACTATGCACTTTTATTTTGCCGTATACACAGAAAACAAAGAATCTGTCCTTATCTCCTAATACCACGTTTACTTTTCTTAATCCGATGATCACTCCTAACAAACATATTAAATGCATCCGAATATTAATACGCACCTTCCTTCCAATGTACAGCCTTCAACACTATTGTTCATAGTGATGAGGCGTTCGCCAATTCTTTGATCGAGTTGTAAAGCCCCATTCTGAGCCGATAATTCAAAAGGTTCTCCATCCCTTTTAAGAACCTTTTTCTAAATTCCTATTCCGTTGTTTTTCCAGATATTGTATCATGTAACCGTAACGATCTCTCCCAAATAAAGACTACCTGCATATAGCTTTTCGAATTATTTTGTAAAGATGATAACTTTCTGAGGAGGCACAGAATGAGCTTTCACAAAGAAAAAAACATTAAAGTAGGGAATATCGTTGAGAAATCATTAAATGGATTGAAAAGTCGCCTCGAAAATGATGGAATTTTATTAATCCAAAACGAAGAAGGGTACGTCGAACCGAACAAGTTCTCTTTTAACCCTCCTGCTTCTCTATCTCAAATTAAGCGTTTTAAAGATGAAACTGGCCTAATCCTCCCTGCCGATTACCAATCATTTTTATTGCTTCACAATGGAGCACGGCTCTTTGTTCATCCCTATTACGGAGGCGGAGTGGAATTACTGAGTTTAGAACAAATGTTAGAGTATAGATTTGACTATTTGCCTGATGGATGTTTTATCATTGCTTATCTTTTCGATGGATGCCAAGTCATTATTGACACCAATAGATATCAGGAAGGAAATAAAACAAGTTATCTATGGTATCTTGATAGTTGCTGTCCATTCGATGATGCACTGGATTTGCACATGAATTTTGAGTTATGGTTAGATAGATTGATTATCGCTCAGGGGTGTGGTTACTGGCATTGGCCATCATCGACTGGTAATTCCTACTACAAGCAACGATAGAACCTTGTTTTATGTGCAACTTAGTTATTGGAGAATTTCAGGAGATTTATATTTTCTTAAATAGTCCCATCTCAAATTACACAAACCTAAACGCAGACAAAAAAGTACCCTCTAAACGGGACTGTAAAATATTTTGTGTAAACTCTCATTCCACATTCCATTACAATGAAACAAAGTGAGGTTGAGAGAACACATGGGACTCATTCCAAAAGACCAGCTGCGCCAACTTATCAAAGAACACAACTTGCAAACCATGGGGGATGTTCAAAAAGCCCTGAAGGACATTTTTGCAGAAACACTGCAAGAAATGTTGGAGGCCGAATTGGATACCGAATTGGGCTATGCCAAGCATGACAGCAAGCAGAAGCAGACGAAAAACAGTCGGAACGGCTATAGCAAAAAAACGGTTACGTCTGAGTATGGGGAGTTGGATCTCACGATTCCCCGTGATCGTCTTGGAGAATTTGAACCTGCGATTGTCAAGAAACACCAGAGACATGTAACGGGTATTGAAGATCAAATCGTCTCTATGTACGCCAAAGGCATGAGCACACGGGATATTCAGGATCATTTGCACAATCTGTATGGACTTGAGGTATCCCCGACCCTTATCTCCAACGTAACAGCTAAACTGTTACCTCTTATCAAGGAATGGCAAAATCGCCCGCTGCAAAGCGTGTATTCCGTTGTTTTCATGGATGCCATTCATTTTAAGGTAAAACAGGACGGGCAAATTATCAGCAAAGCCGCCTATATGGTCATTGGCATTGATTTGGAAGGTTATAAGGACGTTCTTGGCATCTGGATCGGAGAAAACGAGTCAGCCAAGTTCTGGCTACATGTGTTGACGGATCTGAAAAATCGTGGCGTTCAGGACATTTTGATTATCTGTGTAGACAATTTAAAAGGCTTCAGCGAAGCCATTGCAGCCAGCTATCCGCAAACGGAGGTTCAAAAATGTATCATCCACCAGATCCGCAATTCCATCAAATATGTGTCGTACAAGGATTTGAAGAAGATTACTACGGCCTTGCGTCCGATCTATACGGCCCCAACGGAAGAGGCGGCTCTCCTGGAATTGGATCAATTTGAGGAGACCTGGGGAAAACAGTATCCCCTGATTGTCCGGTCGTGGCGGAGTAACTGGGATGAACTGGCGACCTTTTTCAAGTACTCCCCTGAGTTGCGCAAGCTCATCTATACAACGAATATGATCGAAAGCTACCATCGACAACTCCGGAAGGTGACAAAGGGAAAAAGTATCTTTCCGACGGATGAATCGCTACTCAAAATGCTATATTTGGCGACGATGGATGTCATTCGGAAGTGGACAGGGCGGGTCCAAAATTGGGGGCAAATCCTTCTCCAGTTGACTGTACATTTCCCAGAACGGGTACAGATTCGATGAAGGGCTTTACATGGAGGGGCGGGCATGATAGGCTACTTTGCCTTGCGATGGTGTGAACTTCTCCATCGCCCAATCGCAAGAACTCATGCCCGCCAGTGGCTCCATGTCAAGCCCGACATATGAAGCATCGTTTTCACGTTTACACAAAAATCTTGACAGACTCCGATTTGATGGGCATCTCTCTCATAATCAGATAGATGGTGATGGTTGTTGTAGTGAAGTACGCATTTAATGAGAACCTTTATGACTTCCTCAACTGTGAGCGATGCATTTAGTCGTGTGTCTCGTTCTCCTCTTTCCTTTGCATTTTTATTCACTGCACCAGGTATAAACGGCTTTGCATGTTGTTGAACCAAGCCCAGATATCTTTCTACCAGTGGTTTCCAGTCTGGACGGAACGGAGGGGTGTTCTTTACTGCTATCTGTAAATGCTCAATCGTTGACAATGCCTTTGAAGATAACATTTCCCCTCGGTCTGCCAAAATAGATTCAGGTATAACACCTGATACTGGCCACTCTTCTTCTCGTATCTCGATTCCAAATCGCTTGCAAAACTCCACCTTATCTTCGGAGGCATTCAATAACGCCATCATTGCTCCACCTGCCCAACTTGGTGACTCCAACGAGACATGAAGCCCCACGATTAAGTGACTATATCCATCCACAACCAGGTAACAAACTGGTCTTGACAATATTTTACTCCTCTTATAAGCAGACACGACATTCAAATCTAAAATAGTTGCATCGATCTGATACACCGCCGCTGGAGCGTAAACATCTTGTTGCGTTGACCCCAACACAGGGCGGTATTGCTGTTGAAACTTCCTTGCCCCTTCTCGACTCGAAACCTCTCTCTTTGGATCTCTCCATTTATTGAACCAATATCGAAATTGTCCGAATGTAGGAATAGCCGATCCTTCTTCTACGATAGGTATCAAAATTCCACTTGCCGTTTTTTGTTCTATGGCAAAATAGTCTTTAATCATCTGCTCATACGCCCATCGCAATGAAGGTTTATTGGGTTTAGCTGTGTAGTAATATTTATCCAAGGTAATGCGAAAAATCCGCTTCACTTCGTCCGAAATCACCATTTCCCCATGCATGGAAGCATATTTGCTACGACGACCAACTTTTTTACTTAGCTTTCGCTCTTGTCCAGATCCTCCGCAGGAATCGAGATCCGATAGCAAAGCGTAGAAGTTTTTCCCCCGTTTCCAATATCGTTTGAGATACTTGGCAATTGTGGATGGACTTAAACCCAATTGTTCGGATGCTTTTTGAATCAGTTTTGCACGTTCAATGGGTAGAAAAATATTGGGTTCAAATCCGCTGGTCGCTATCGTTCGGATGACTTCCTTAGCCTGATTCCAACGCTTTTGTTCCTTTTCTGACATCGTTTCAAGGTCAACAATTCGAAACCATGGGTCTGTTTCTTCTATTATATATGTCCCATCTTTGATCCCCTCTTCAATGTCCAGCACTTGCCTTGGATATGGATAGGAGTTGTTATAAATATCCACTACAAAGCAAGCTTGCCGATCCGAACTAACCCATACGATTCGTTCGATCCGATTCGGATCATCCGCATACCGATAAAGTGTATTAACCGCCAACAACATGCTTTGTCCCCCTTCCTTCGCTCCTCTGAACTATGACCCCGATCTCCGATGGAGTTTTATCTAACTTTATCTCCATGTCCATATTGATTTGAATCCTTCGACTGGCAATCAGGTAACGAAATACGAGTAAGCCCGTCCCAACTTCAACTTTCATATGCCGATCAAAAGAAGTCAGAACAGAATTTAGGGAATTATCCGTTGAGGAAATGCCGTCTAATAGTTCATCCGCATAATGAGTCATTTCAGTCTCCTTCAATCCATAATCCTCTATGTTTAAAGCTGGTAACACCCACTCTATGTTCTTGCTTCTTTGAATAGGGATTTCATTTGGAGTCACGATTCCGAAATCGATATTGCGAGACTTCCAAAACAATCTCTGCAATTCCAGCCGCTCAATCGTTGCCTTCTTCTCTAATTCACCAGCATCTTTTATCGATCTGGCAAACTGATATTCCTTTCCCTGTTTATTGATCGCTGTCACCAGAAATGTCGTAATCATGATATGGGGAAGGTTTGTATTTCTATCCTTCAACCGATTTACTAATGGCTCATCCAGTTGATCGAGTATCGATTCCATATCCAACAAGGGATACTGTTCATTGATATCAATCAAGTTCCCATCATGATTCCATTCGAGCAGATAGAAATACCTTAGCTGTGAATCAGTAAGAAGATGGACAACTCGATTGGCTATCCTTGAGAAGATTCGAGTTGACCTTCCTCTGCTGGGGAGATCCGATACCATCAACCAAGGGCGGTATAACTCATTCTTACCTTGTCCTCTTCCTTCAGCCAAAAATCTCTTTAACTTGGCTTCTGTCCAATCTGAACGTCGTGCCATCTGTCATTCCCTCCAATTCGGCTCAGTGACTACCCCCCCATCAAATTTGCAACCCATCGACAGCTCGTTGTTTATCTTCGGAACTCGAAGAAACATACCAGTTATAAATCACATCCACCGAAGAATGCCCAGTCAAAAGAGCAACAGTTTTGGGGTCAACACCCGACTTAATAAGCTGTGTACAGAATGAATGTCTGGCAGCTGTGAATGCTAATCTAATAATTGACCACCTAGTGGTACATCGCTCATAAAAAAGTTGACCACCTGAGCACCTCTTTCCTGTATCTTGTAGTTGTCTAGACAACAAGATATAGGAGGAAAGGAAATGCTTCAGATGGCTAATTATGAGTTTATCAGGAAACAACACTTTCTGCTAGGGAAGTCGATTCGTCAAATTTCTCGCGAAACTGGCTACTCGCGTCAAGTGATACGAAAAGCCTTGACATCAACGGAAATCCCTGTATACCAGCTTTCAAAACCGAAGCCGAAGCCAGTCATTGATTTTGTCAAGCCCATCATCTTGGAATGGCTGCGTCAAGATGAACAGGCTCCCCCGAAGCAGCGTCATACTGCCAAACGTATTTACCAGAGACTCGTTGACGAACATGGATTCACCGGCGGTGAATCTACTGTACGACGCTACGTCAGAGAGTTGCGGGTTTCTCCTCCTAAAGCATTTGTCCCTCTTGATTTCCCGCCAGGGCGATTTGCCCAATTTGACTGGGGTGAGGTTACGGTTCATTTACAAGGGAAACAAGTGAAGGTTCAAGTCTTTTGTATGCGTTGCACATACAGCAGAAAGATTTTCATCAAGACATTTGCTCATCAGAAGCAAGAGGCTCTTCTCCAAGGTCATGTAGATGCTTTTGAATTTTTCGGTGCTGTTCCCCAAGTCATCACATACGACAACCTGACAACAGCCGTTAAGAAGGTATTGGAAGGCAAAAATCGCGAGGAACAAGAGCGATTTATTCAGCTACGTGCCCACTACCTGTTTGAAAGCTATTTCTGTGATCCGGGAAAAGGGCATCAAAAAGGCCAAGTGGAAAACCTCGTACAGTTTGCCCAGAGGCAATTTTTTACACCTGTGCCTAGTGTTTCTTCTCTGGAGGAGCTAAATCAAATCCTCCCACTATAAAGTAATGTTTTCTCCTGTTTTCTCGCTCATTCTCTGTTTTTTAACTTTGACATCTTAAAGCTCTTGTCGGAAGATTGAAGGAGATACAAATATTTCTGTAAGGGCTGTGGCGGGAATAGAGCCTGCAATCACCAGTTTCCAGACTGTGGATAAAAAGGTATGATCGCACAGTGGATCTCCACATCCGCCCTCGGGGTTTACCCTCCCATGTCACGCTGGGTCTATGCCCTTACATTCCTTCGTTCTACCTCTCAAGGGGTGGAGGCCGATTCTAGCTCCTCGACTGGGTCGTTGCCCTTATGGATTATAATTCTTCGGCTTCTCCGGTGCTTCCGTTGTCATGGTTGTACACATGTGAATAAGCGAGATGACAGGTTTGTTGATAAGCTTTATGCAGCACTTTGTTGTAGCTGGGCTTGTCGAATCGGCCCCAATACTTCGTTTGCGTTATACTCTTTCTGCTTTGTCCCCAGTGCATAGAGGACGCGAACCAGTTTTCCACATAAGGCGATAATCGATTGCTTCTTCTTGAGCGGATTTTGACTACGCGTTGTATAATACTCGTGGAGCGCTTTAAACTCTTTGTTTTTGGCTACCATCGGCAGCATGCAGCGGAACAAGATGCCTCTTAGGCGAGAGCGCCCCCGCTTGCTGATTCCGGTCTTTCCCTTACGTTTTCCAGAGCTGTTCTCCGTCAGATTCAGCCCAGCCAGACGGATGATCTGCTGTCCATGGTCGTAGTTGTTCAGATCGCCAACCTCCGCCAAGAAGCCGGCGACGGTCAGAATGCCAATCCCTGGGATGCTCAGCATTTGCTTCGTTCCGGGGATCTTCTCCAGAATCTGCAGGACTTCCGTCATAATGCTTTCTTCTTGCTTGCAGTACAGATCGTACTGCTGCAGCAAGGCGGCAAGCTCGATTCGGGCAGCTGTCAGCCCCTCGGTAAGCCCGATAGAGACCGTAGCGGCAGCATAGAGCTGCTCCGCTCTCTTGATGCCCACCCCACGCTTGATTTCCGTCTTCCAATGTGTGAGAACGCCTCTGGCGCCTATCGAGACAATCTCCTCTGGAGTGGGAAACTGGCGCATGGTCATCAGTGATGCCTTGCCTTCCCAGTCCTTAAACACTTGTGGATACTCCGGAAAGTAGCGGTCAAACCAGTTTGTAATCCGAGCTTTCACTTGATTCAAGCTCACCATGACCTTCTCCCGAAAATTCATCAGAATGCGTAGCTCTGCATATTCCTTGGTCGGCAAATTGGGCTCTGAATATTTCCCGCTCCGAATCAGGTCGGCAATGACCTTCGCATCCTTGTAGTCGCTCTTGGTCTGCGAGTTGTCCTCAAGTTCTTTGCTCTTGTTCACATGGTGCGGATTCACGACGACGACCCTGATGTCTTGCTCCTTCAAAAATGCCGCTAACGGGAACCAGTAGTGTCCGGTAGGCTCGATGCCAAATACGATGTCGGTTTTCTCATGTATCCGGCCAAGCTCCTTCATCCACGCAGCCAGTTTCGTTAGCCCCTCCTGATCGTTGTGGAACACACATTCTTTCCCAAGCTCAATGCCTCGGAAATCCACGGCTCGAGCTACATGAATCTTTTTGGCGATGTCCGCGCCAACAACCAGTGTTTTTTCGGTAATTCGTGTAATCCGTTGATTCTGTTTCTGTTTCAGCTTATACTTCATGTAGAGCGTCCTCCTTTTCATTAGGGCAGTGTGAATGTGACCATTCCAAGACCCAGCATACAGGAGGCGCTTTTTTCTTTCAAAGCTCAAATTTCTTCATTACAGGAATGGCTCCTCGAAAAATGTATCTCTTACGAGAATACAACCGTTCCCCGGTCTTCCCTAACGGTTGGAGAAGCATTTGTTCAAGAGTTGCCCATCATGCTTCCATTGCCTCCACGGCCATTGGATTGTTTCCGTGTTGTACCCGTGAAAAGCAATACGCTATCCATGATCCACATTGAAAAAAATGCCTATTCCGTCCCGGTTTCCTATGCATCGACCCAACTTATTTGCCGAGTATTTGCTGAAAAAATTGAGGTGTATCACGGAAAAAGCCTGATTGCGACGCATGAGCGGTGCTTGGAAAAAGGAAAGGAGATTTTGCAATACGATCATTATCTGGATTTACTTCTTATTCGCCCAGGAGCAGTTCTTTATGCTAGACCATTGCATCAGGCAGGATTACCCGCCATTTACCAAAAGTTCTTGGACAAGTGCCGTGGAGGGATGAAGGAGTTCGTTCGACTCTTGCTTTTGCACCGTGAATTCGATACTTCTCTCGTCGAAGAAGCACTGGGGGAGGCCTGCCAAAAAGGGATGTTCCAGTATGATGCCGTAAGGCAATTATTGCTTCAGCGAACATTGCCGGAACACCGTTTGCCCCAACTCTCGTTGGCGGAGGATAGCTCTGTTCCACGTATTCAGGTAAAGGCCCCAGATCTTAGCCAGTATAATCGTTTGTTACAGAAAAGGAGTGTGGTTCATTGAGTACGAGTTTCCTGCTTGAAACCTACGCGAAACGCCTTCGTTTACCTGCGATTAAACGTGTCTATAAGGAAATCGCCCATGATGCTGCTGAACGGCAAATTCCCTACGAGGAGTTCCTCTTAGCCCTACTAGAGCAAGAAGTTCAGCAAAGGGATGCTAACCAAATTGCGAGTCGCATCAAGCACGCTAAATTCCCTTCTATGAAAACGCTCGATCAATTTCAATTCTCGGCGATTCCGTCTCTCAATAAGCCCAAATTGCTTCAACTGGCTCGTTGTGAGTACATCGAAAAAGCAGAGAACATCATGTTTATCGGAAACTCTGGCACTGGAAAAACTCATCTCTCCATTGCACTCGGGAAGGAAGCTTGCCATCAAGGCTATTCCGTCCAGTTTTGGACTGCTGCTAAAATATGTAACGAGCTTATGGAAGCTCAGTCCCAAAAGCGAATCCTCCAGTTAGAGAGGCAATGGTTGAAAACAGATTTGATTATTTTGGATGAAGTCGGGTTTGTCCCTCTGAGTCGGACCGGGGCGGAGTTATTATTCCAATTTTGTGCGGCTCGCTATGAGAAAGGAAGCATGATCATTACCAGCAATCTGGATTTTACGGAATGGACACAGATTTTCAAAGATGAGCAAATGACGTCAGCCTTGGTTGATCGGCTTACCCATCGTGCCCATATCTTTGCAATGAATGGAGACAGTTATCGCTTTAAGCAGAGCATTCAAAGATCGTGATCATGAAAAAGTTACCCACCCGACGGGTGGATTGATTTTTGCCATGGTGGTCAATTTTTTGATGAGCACGGTGGTCAACATTTTGATTGACATTCACAAACAGAAACAAGGACAAAATAAACTCTTTCTCTGACCCTCTATAACTCACGACTCTTCCCACCTTCATAATACATAATAATAGAGAGGCGAGATCCCCCGCCCCCTACCTTTATTAGTCTTCCAGTATAATCAGATGGCTTCCTTGAACTCGTCCACCATCTCAGATAATGTGTACAAATCCTTAACCTTGCTCCGTGGACTCCAGTCACATTGCACGATATATTCGTTGATTTTCACAAGCAATGCCTTTGCCTCTTTACTCAATGTCCGCTCATTGATCACGTAGTTGTTTTGAATTAACACGTCCGCTAATGTCATAGGAGCGTTGTTTTCAACGGACTGAAAGGTTGTCGCCATCAAGACGGAATGTGGAATGTCAAGTGCATCCGCCAGCCGCAGTACAGTTGGAACAGAGGGTCTCACTTTCTCGCCACGCTCTAAACGGTTTATATACGACTCGGAAAGTTGCGATGCCTCAGCTAACTCTTTTAGAGTCATATCCTTAACCTTGACCCTATAATGGCGTAACATAATTCCGAAATTCTGAGATACCGCAAAAACTCCACCCTTTTCCTCCTCTTCATCCAAGCTGATTAGACTCTGATTCATAACGTCTGTCATGTTTCATTTCTCCTTTCGATTGTTTCCCGTGATGAGAATCCTTTGTTCATTAGGAACCATTTATTTTAAGCAGTTGACCTTCCCGCTATAACTTGATCCATCAACTCATACAACGTTGCATAATTCACGAAATGAGCAACGCTCACAAGCTCTCCTATTCTTGGTCGGCTGAAATTGTTCAAGTTCGGTCGGTACATTTCGCTCCACATCCTTCAAGTAGGAATGCATCCGTTCAATGCTTGTGTGAAGCAGGTATTCAACTTTTTCAAAATCAAAGGATGTCGGGGTGTAGGTTAGAGTTCTTCCGTCTGCCAAATATTCGTTCCTCAATTCAATCTGTTCCAAACAATCGATGCCGAATAATTCTCTTACAAACCAAGCGTACAACATGAGCTGTGTTACATCGTCTCCATTAGCAGATGGTTTGCCCGTCTTAAAATCAACGATGACATACTTCCTGTTCCTCAAGTCTTGATAAAGCAAATCCAGAACGCCCCAGACCTTGACACCTTTGAATTCGATGCAACGGAATCTTTCAGCAGTTATGAGCTTCAATTCATTCCGCCGCTGGAGAAGATCATGATGAATTGTCGGACATGAGAGCAGATATTGGGCAGTTACAGGCAGTTTTGTTTGATAATCTGCTATCACCTCAAAAGGCAACTCACCGTCATAGTAGATTTCCATGAGCATCTGGGTATTACTGGGGTTCTCGTACCAAGATGCGTGCCGATATTTTGAGTCCTGATACGCTTTGTTTAGATCCGCCCTAACATTTGTCATAATCTCCGACTCTGTAGGCATCTTTTTCCATGAATCAGGTTGTCCAACGATCCGATGAATTTGACTATGAACCGCTGAACCGAAAGCCATATTAATGGACTGAAGCGTTTTGAGTCGATAAATGTGCCTGGAACGATTGGATGCATCCTGCCGCCATCCTCCATATGAGTAATAATAGGATAGGGCGTACCGAAGCTCACATTCCAGGAGTATTTTATGCTTAGTGAAACTCCAGCTAAATTCAGGATAGTCTTTCACTTGAACCATCTATTTCACCTTCTTCATTATTCCTTAGCCATATCTCTTTCCTCCGACTCACGTAGGCATCCCTGTTCTTTAGGATCCAATGGAAGAAGCCCTCTCCTCGTTTTCTTTCCTTGCTTCCTCTTTTTAGCCCCGATCACCGTGATCACCAAGATGCTTGAATTGTCTTTCAAAACAACGGCTTGATGCCCATTTTTGAGTGACCATTGATACTCTCCATAAAAATTGGGCATCTTTCGCAGTTGACTCCTAACCCACCTATAATCGATTCTTTGTTCATCACATCGCTTCAAGGCGTGTTTCGTAAACCGTACTTTCACGCAATTCACCTGCCCATTCATAACGATTCAATAGAGTTCACACCATATTTTTATTGAAAAGTTAAAGGGCATCGCCTCCACGTATTGTCATGGATTCGATGCCCTTGTTTGGTTCATATATTGATTTTTGCTATTCCATTTCTTTCTTCGCATAATGCGTCATCCCTCTATTCAGAACAAATGTTTGGTGCGATTAATTTGGATTATAACATGCTAAAGTGGGCTTGTGTGTAATTGCCTTAATAAAATTTTCCAGACACAATTGCTCAGCAGACAAAGGTAGAACAGGTGGAGTGGGCAACTGGCACTTGGGGATAAGTCGTGTTTATCCAGATATTGTTCACAAATAACTTTGTGAATATTGTGGATATTTTAAAATTGTTATGTGAATAACTGAAAAAATTCGGGACTCAATTATGCACAATTATGCAACTTTTTCATACATCTTTAGTAAAATCTTCATGAGAGTTATGATCTACTGCATTACTTTCAGACCTGTTCTTCGATCATTCACCTATTTTTCTCTTACAACTTTCATACATTGTGCATAACTTTTCAGCAATTCCCACTGAACATATATGCAAGTTTATAAAACCTGTCGATGGATTTGCAAGAAAAGAGGCGATCTGCAATGATTAGCATTATTTTTTGGGGTTCAACCATTGTTTCTATCCTGTTTGCTGTAATCGCTATTCTCACTTTGAATTGGCGATACATGATCCTTAGTGCATTTTTGTATTATCCTCTGGTTTGGTATCTGAACGCTACACCTCGTTTCGAAGGAACTTTGCTTCTGTACGCCTTCCATTTTCTGATCGCTTTTTCCGTCCAGAGTAATCGTAAACTGATTTGGTTAGCTTGGGTTTCGTTAGTCCCGATTATTGCATTCCCACTTTGGATTGTATTCTTGGTGATAAATCAGTAAACTGGCCAAAATAAAAAGACTTAGGAGTGAGGTTTAATGATCCGTTTCCAGCACAACCTCACTGCTTCCTTCATGCTCAGCCTGTAAGGGATTAAAAAGCCCCTTGGACTCTCTTGCAGGCTGAGCCTCTGCCAAGGGAGCGTGGAGAATTTGAAACCATTTCGTACCAATCGAAATCGAGCTTATTACCGACATCATCGGAAGAGAGTCATTAATCGTAAACGCAAGATCATCAAGCATTTTCTATGGAATGTCAAGAATTACGAATATGGTCGATTAGCAAAAGGTAAAATCCATTGTTCTTGTTGGATGTGCAGTAGAAAGAGTCGGACACTTGGTTTACCTGTATCGGAGAAAGCCAGACTCGATGGTCTTCGACACCATATTGCAGAGTTTTTTGTAGAAAATCAGTAAATGATCGAATAAAGGGCATTCTGCTTTGGATTGCCCTTTTCGTTTGTGTCTAAATAACAAAGAACCACCCTAAAGCATCCCAACGCCCAGGCAGTTCTCGTTCGAAACGCAAAAATGCTATTAAGAGCGAGCCGACCAACAAGGGCAAAGCTACATCTCCAAGTTCCATTTTATCTCTTTTTTTGTTAGTAACAAGCGATAAAACAGTTTCGAAACCCTTTGTTTCGCATTCCTAAGTATCTCACCTAACTATCAAGGTTCGTTTTCCTTCCACTATCCTTCTTTCAAAGAAACAGGCAAATGGACCGAGGATCATAGGCCCTATTACCCAGACCCCAACAGATCCCTCAAGGCTTGTTTGCTCTCGTCTGGCAAAAGCTTTGTGAAAGCCTCCAGCCCCATATTGTACACGAGCATCAGAGCCATTCGATCCCGCCCCTCGCCACCCCACAAGCATTCTCCATCAACAAGTTCGAGCTTGTATTCACCAGGTGTATGCGACTCCCAAATTTGGTAATCAACTTTCTGAGGTTCCTTTTTTGGAACTAACTGCATGTTCAATTCATCCTTTCCAAAATGCAGGTTTAAAGGGATGAGGTTGTTCCTTCTGTTATTAATCAATGAAACAACCAAATGCTCCGCAAATTGACCATTGTTTGCTCGTCTCCCGTACAATATTGGTTAGATACTTTAGGAATGAATCGTAACATTCCATGAAGATTTTTCCTTCAACGAAAAGTACAAGCAGCGATATTTCCACTCTCAGTGATTTCCAGTGGGACACCTGGATATTATGGACAATTAGATTATTTTGAAAGCAGGCGAACCGCTTTTCTTCTGCCAGCTCAAAAATTTGTTCTGGATTAGACATCTCAGAAATTGCTTGAACCACTGATTCAAAATGACTATCTCCATTCTGGTCGTACAATGAATACTGATACCGCAAAAAGCTACCCAATTGTTCCATGACTATTGAATCTTTGAGCACGAAGTTAACCAGAACATCATTCTCATCAAGGTCATACAGTGCCATATCTACTTCCTTGTTCAGTTCATCCTTTACCCTTTCAACACTCAGCCCCATGCTATTCATTTTTTCTTTAGAAACCGACAGTCTATGCACGATTCCGAGTTGGAGATATTGTCCCATCCATTCTCACTCTCCCGCTTCCCTTACTTTCATAGATGCAATTTTATGTTCGGAAATAAGTTTGACTCGTTACCTTCTAAGTATGTGCCATCACTCAACACATGTTTATGAATGAATTTGTGATTCAAAGGATCAGCAATCCAAAGCTCTTTCACGCCTACCTCTGCATAAATCTCCTTCTTTTTTATCATGAGCCTTTCATAATTCCTCAGACTACCTGTGAAGATTTCTGCTATAAAGTCGGGAGAACCGTAAATACCATTGTCTTTGATAATTTCAGATCTCTCTTTGGTTACAAACAAAATGTCTGGTACAAGTACGGTAGATCTATTGTCCAAAAACACTGCTGTTCGCTGAAGCACCTTCCCCATTTTATTCTCTTTTGCATAGACATGAAGATCGGTTAGGAGATTAGCAAAAGTCTTTGCCCGAAGTAATCTGCTTTCACTCATCATCTCACCTCGCTTTCCAAATTAGGAGACGATAAAGGGTTAGAAGTTTTTTTGTTGGACTCGTTCTTTATTTCCATTTCAACCAAGTTCCCTTCATCAATATCAATTGGTTCGTAAGCTATTCATTCATGCATCATTTCATTTGGCAGGTATCTTATTTCGCCAGCTCTCTATCATTGTTACCTGAATATTAATGGCACAACCTTTAAATCACTTAAATATTTCCAATTTCTGAAGCCGATGTGTAATGTCACCGACACCGCCGCTTACTAAGCAGTTCCAGTGTCCGATCAATCTGCTCAAAAAGACTTTGATATGCCCAGTTCCCCATGTTTGTTTTTGGCCAAGTATTGTTTCGACGAGATTTCATCCTACGCTTCAGGCCAGCTCTCCTTTTGTATGTTTTACTTTCATCCATTTTCGTGCTCATCCTTTCCTGATGACCAGTTCATTCTTCCTCGCTTCAATCATCACATTATCTCCGATCTCAATCCCTACCTTACGAAGCATATTAGCTGATAGTACGAGAACCACTTCATCTTCATCGTCATCAATGGCTCGAATGACTTTCTCATAGTAATCTGCTCTCTGATCCATGACAGCCCCTCCATTCTGTTCTTTCAAACCCCATCCCCTCCAAAACCTTATCCTGGCTTTAAAACATCATCGTCTTGATATAATAGGCAATCACGATGCCCATTGCGACCATTAACAAATCGGCAGTAGTCTCAATAAGAATGTTTTGAACCACTTGCTTCGATTTCAACTTTGCTACCAACGCTTTCACTGTCGTCACCCCCCCTCAAGGACAATGGAGTTGCTTTGAAAACCATATAAAAACACCCAGCCTGCGGCTGAGTGCTCATTGGTTACCTTTGAAATTATATTTGAAAAAGAGCTTATTCAGATCCAGTATCATTTCATTCTCTTCCCTTCACTGACTACTTGGACTCCAATATAACATACTGACCTATAAACTTCCATAAAAATACAATTTCGTTTTGAATATAACGGCATTGAATCAGGAGTAATGACAGCGGGAATGAAATTACTCTAAGGATAATCTGATGTAACGTTTATTATCTCGTTTGAAATCGTTTCATCCCCCAAAGCCTGCACATGGATATGATCATGAAATTTTCGATCTCCAAATTTCCATGTGATCGAACATCCGTCACTGCCGTCTTTATCGTATCCGATTAGTTCTCTTTCCTTCCACATTTGAGTCCCTGTTGGAATAACCCAGAACAGAACCGTCTCTGCGTTTTTAGCTTCCACCTTAATTGTCATCTGTTTGACTCCTTTGGGAACTTGCCACCAATTTCCTTCTTTCGGTAAATCAGTGGATACAGAGGTAATTACTGTCCGTCTGAGTTCTTCACCCTGTTGACCAAACAAGCCAGTAAGAAGGCTCAGTACAACAAACCAATTGCTTATTATTGTCATGTTTATCACCACCACAGCGTTAAGATGTCCTGATTTTCTATCCAATTTTCATTTCTGGAGTTAAGAAAGGGAAAGGTATGAACAGGAATGGCTACGACATGACTGGAGGCTCTTATGTCAAAAGTATATCAACTTCTTCTCTCCTTGATGTTTTTTCACATATTCACATACAATGGTGTTAACGCCGCTCATCATGTGTCATCATCTAATCAAACAGATTCAGTGCTTTATCAAGATGTCATCCTTACCTTGCTGTCTCCACAAATTGAGAAAGAGGTTCACCAGTATTACAGCAAATTATTAACTGAACCTCCTACGTTCTCTCCTTACTACGGTACAGAGATGACGATTGATCGTCCAGGCGGGTATCGAACTTCTCAGTTTATTGTTAAGGTGAAAGTTACACCCTACGTTGGTCCTCACATCGCTGTTGGCGAAGATCTTATTACCTTTAGCATCAATGGTGGAGGGCAAGTGAAAGTATTGGGCTACAAGCATCTTGAAGATCATAAACTGCCACCGCATTGGAAGCATATCAAGAGACAGTGAAATAAAGAATGCAGGGGGATAGGAATCTGTTCTATATGTCCTGTTTCAATCCTTCCCTTACATCTGCTTTTTATTGGTAATAAGCCCTGACTCCCGTAACTTTTTCATCAAAATACAAACGTATCCTTGTGAAATACCCAATTCTTTTGCCAATTCCACTTGAGATGCTTTCGGATTTACCAGGAACGCCTCATGTAGCTGATTCAGTAACTCGGCAGATTTGTTTCCTTTATGTTTTTTCCTCTTCTTTGTATCCATGACGGGCTCAGAGATTATAATCTCATTATGTTCGGTAATAATGCTCCTATCCCCTGCGTCCACCTCCGATGATGGCACTATTTCTCCTATGCATGTATGGCAAACCAAATATTTTTTGAAGTACACCATTTCATCGCTAAACTGACCACAAAATATACAAGTGTTCCCTTGATATTTTTTCAGGATGATCGTTTCGTTTTCTGTATCAATGAAAATTTCTAAAGGATCTTTGATCTGGACATCGAGTACATCACGAAGTTCCTTTGGTATAACGACCCTTCCAAGTTCGTCCACTTGTCTGACAATTCCAATGCTTTTCAAGAAAAGTCCCCCAATTCCAAACTGCTCTTTCCCACAACATCTACGATTACCACTATTTTACTTGTCATGTTTCCATTACTCAATAAAAACAAAAGACCAGAGGAGTCACTCCACTGATCTACTTTGCCCAGGAATTAGTCATCAGATAAATGATGCGTTTCACGGTTATGTTCATATTCTTCTTCCACTTCTCGTATCAAATCTGATGGCTTTATTTGAAGTGCATAGCATAAAGCAAAGACGGTGTTTATGGTGGGCTTCCTAATTCCACGCTCTACTTCCGATAGAAAGCTTCTGTCAATATCAGCGTTTAGTGCCAAGTCTTCCTGTGACAGTTTCCG
This sequence comes from Brevibacillus sp. NSP2.1, assembly GCF_000470975.2. Classification (NCBI taxonomy): domain Bacteria; kingdom Bacillati; phylum Bacillota; class Bacilli; order Caryophanales; family Paenibacillaceae; genus Brevibacillus; species Brevibacillus sp. NSP2.1. The sequence continues at coordinate 4,982,379 of NZ_CP048274.1, forward strand.
ATTCTTTCTATGGTTGCGTAATATCTCACCAAAAATGTTCTCAATCAAGGTTTTACTCCTTTTTGAGAACATTAGAAGATAAACTACACCACAACTCTATAGGCTATAGCCTACAAAACCAATTTATTTCATGAAATCCCCATCCATTTGTGCTATTATGCTTTATAGCAATGCTAAATTATACCTTCTTTAGTAAAATAGGCGGGATTCAGCATGAAATATACTGGTAGAATCGTTTTGACTATTTTTGCTTTTTTATTACATTCGATGTATATCGTCTATTATTTTTGTCGAGACGGAAAAGTTGAACCATTCGATGTATATACCTATCCTCTCTTGATAATTTGGGGATATTGGACTGGCAAACAGTATGATAAGGTCAAATTTTTTTCTGAGAAAGATGAATTGACAGGGCTGTTCAATCGAAGATTCGTGATAAAAAGTTTTGAAAAGATCGCATCATTAGCTGAACGAGCAAATAGCAAGCTATTTTTATTGGTTATTGATTGTGACAATTTCAAACATATTAACGACGACTATGGTCATGATAAAGGTGATTTGATTCTAACTCAGATAGCTGAAACACTGGTTAGATCAACACGAAAAAGCGATATCTCCGCTCGCTGGGGAGGGGACGAATTCCTGGTAATTGGTCATTACAAAGATGAGGCTGGACTACAAACTCTTATCATGAGGCTGCATAATGATTTAGAAAATCTTTCGAATCAAGTCAGCATAGAAGTTAAAGTTTCGATTGGTTCAGCGATCTTCCCTGATCAAAGTCGGGAATTAGACGAACTAATCAAATCAGCCGACCAAAATATGTACATGTATAAGGAACAGAAGAAAACGGGGGTCAAGTGAAAAATAGTTCGCTTGTCCCTTTCTATTTAACCACCAAAATGGAGGTATGGAGGATGAATCAAAATCAGAACATCCGTGATGTAAAGCTAATCAATAAGGCAGGGAAAACAGGGCTGACAAGAGAGGAAAAGGAGATCATGAAGCAGATGAAAGGGTCTGTTACATCTCCTTTTGATCTTGACTCGATCCGTGAGCGGATAAAATACGGTGATCAGGAGGAAAGCAGGGATTGGAAGGCAGAAAACAGAACGGAGTAGGATTTCGATAAGGGGATATTTCCTCAGCTCTGTTACACGAAAGGTAGGTGGTACTTCATGAAAAGAAAGCTGAATCAAGCAGATTTATGGCTCATAAATGAAATCACCAGCGAATTACAAGAACATTTCAACATTTCCTTAGAGAAAGCCCAAGAATGCATTCAGAATTCTAACTTACTGCCAATGCTTTATTCTGACCCTGAATTCGTCCACCATGAAGGTTCCCGTTGGGTGCAAACAATAGCAATGCATAACAAACTTATTGGTCAAACGAAAAATAAGCATATGGACCCTGAGAAAAAACGAGCGGCTCTATTGGCTGGTGGCTCTGTTAAAACCAAGCATCAAATTAATTCCCTTGAAATTTGCCGACAAGTGCGAGGAAATGAATAGTTCGTTCAACACTTCGTAGACATTATTACGAGACAAAACAAATTGAGATAGGTGATTAGTTCAAAAAGGGCAAAGCAACTCAAGCTCGTAAGGGAGGTATATTATTATGAATGATGCACGTCAAGACAGCTCGGCTACCAATCATACTACCAAACAGCAATCTAACCAAGAGAAGGCAATCAGTCTTGCTCGACTTGCTGGATCTGCCAAACTAAATGAGTATGTTGACCTTATTGCTATCATGAGAACGGCTAAGGGAAAATGAGGAGCAGGAATTCATTAGAAAACAAAACTTGAGGAGTGAACTGTTTTGACGAGTATTAAGCAATGTGTTTTTTGCGGCTGTACAAATGTCCCTCCTGCCGAACTGGAAATCGCCGTGGAATCCAAACACATTATAAGTGTGAAAGTTAATGGGTTCAAATGTTCTCAATGTGGAGAAGAGTATTTCCATTCAGACGCAATTAAAATTATAGAGGAGATTGAAAAGCTAAAGTGATCTATCAAGAAGGGATTAATAACTAACAGTAGCATTTTCCCTTATCTACACTTCCAAAAGTATACGCAACAATGGCAATGTATACGAATCAAATTTTTCATGATCGTCTAATCGAATCCATGCAACTTCTATAATATCTTGGTTCGACTCATTTTGGTTATCAAGATAGAGTTCCCCGCCTAAGAGTTCGGCTACAAAGGTGAATTTTCCACTTTCTTCATGTAATTGCTTTGTGATTCGAATGTCGTATCCAGTTTCTTCTTTCACTTCCCTGATACAAGCTTGCTCTGGAGTTTCGTTTTCTTCCATTTTTCCACCTGGGAAATTCCAAACAATATCCCCTCGTTCGACATACTGCTTGACCATTAATACTCGATCATCTCGAATGATGATTCCTTGAGCAATCATAAGACGACTCTCCCCTTTCCTCGACCTTGGATCCTGTTTGGAATAAACGATAAATCCCTCGTCCAATTCGCTCAAAATCATTATACGTAACAGCATGGTTAGCGACGGCATTTATACAACATCTTGAAGTGATATGCGTGCAAATGGTCGAAACGTTCAAATTGGGATTCTTGCCGAGCATGTATTCCACGATCTCACCAACTTCAAACTCATTAATGCCTTTTCGCTTTATGATCTCACGCACAGCGGCTAAGATTTCATCTCGATAGTTTTTTGATTATTGCTTTTTCTGCTCTTGAATGTACTGCTCGGTCATTTTATCATACGCCTTTCGCTCGGAGTCTGAAATTTCATCTGGAGAAACAACGAAAATACCATTTGCCTCATCTTCAAGCTCCTCAACTTTTCGATCTGACAGAAAGCCATCTTTCATTTACTCCAACCTCATTCCTATATTTTCCCGACTTTCCGCTTCTCGATCTTCTTCTGAGCAGACTTGTAAACCCAATAGATCATTTCGGTCAGATTGACCAAAGCCAATCCCCTTTCCTCTACGATTGAGTAGGTGTTAGATCCAAGGTCACAGTTTATGCGGACTCCATCGAAGTAGATTCTTTCAACTGGAGTATGTCCATGGACAATTGGTTTGCCTTTGGTAGCAGATAAAAGCAGGTCTTTAGAGATGCTGTAAAAATCCATCTCCTCCATCCAAAGAATTTCCCTATTCTGGCCGTCTAACGGTTCGTATGGGTTAAACCCTGCATGGGTGTAAACAAACTCATCGTCTTCGAAAAACAGGGGTAGGGAACAAGCCCAGGATATATGCTCTTGCCTACGCTTCTCATCTGGAAACGCCTTTTGGAAGCTTTGTACTGTTTCGTTTCCTCCATGGCTGAGCCACAACCTGTCGCCACGTTCAAAATACCAACTCATCATCTCCTCGTGATTGCCGATGATCGCTTGAACGTTATCAGGATGCTTTTCCATTAATGCTTTTACTTCCTTAACTACTCCTGCACTGTCCTTGCCTCTGTTTATCATGTCCCCGCCAATCACAAGCTGGTCTTTCGTCAAATCGACTCCGACATGCTTCAGTAATAATCTCATTCCTTTTAGATCGCCATGGATATCCGTAATGAAATATTTCAACTCTTCATCCCCTTCTGCTTACCAATATCCCACTTTTCAACATCACACCTATTTTGGACGACAATTCTTACATTTTTCCGCTCGAAATGTTTCTCTTCCTTCTACAAGATCATCAGTAAAATAATAACGCCCATTTTTTCCTGTATTCTCCAACACCTTCACTCGGAAGCTTGAGATATTCACATCTGAACATCCTGTAGTATGTATCAGCCTTCTCGTTGTGTCGATTATGACGAAATATCCATCTCGGATCGCTTTATAATGCTTAAAATCTTCCTCACCGAGAATCTCAATGTTCATTTTGTCTTCCCCCACTTCTTTGCCATTTCCCTTATTTCCATTATGATTGGATATCCCGTATATTTCCATATATCCTCTCACTTTCAATGAATTTCAATTGCCTAAGTTCCAACTATGTTGTCTCAATTGAACAATAACTGCACCAACGTTCCCTTTTTAAACACAAAGGGATCGGATTTTGGCATTCAACCGATTTTTCCGATCCCCTACATATCATCTAAATTTTCTCAAAGGATTGTACAATTTGTTCAAAGTCATCGCCTATAAGCAACTTCCCAGTCATCGCCTTCATGAGCTTTAATACCAAATCCCTTTTTCCGTGATCAACCAACTGATTGGCGATCTCTATTGCCTCCACCACCCTCTCATAACGAGAAAGATTTGTCTGTAAAAAGGGAAGAAGAACAAACCTGGACAATTCCTCGTCCGTAAGTTCACCAGTATGTCTCACTTTTCTGGCGAGATCTTCGGAAATTTCATCACCATCAATTCGGCTCATCCATATAGCATCCGAGATCCTGTATTTGATAGCACCGAGATCTATGGAAGTTTTTGCATTGGATATCGCTGGTCCAAATACGACAACGGTATTTATCAATTTCTCGTACTTTTCATAGATCTTCAAATTATGTTCCATTAATTGAACCATCAATTCATCCAAATCTTTTGGATTCGGCGAGGCGTGAAGCACAAAATAAAGCAGGCTATCATCTTCTAATCGGAATAGTTCCTCAATCATGACTCTCTCTTTTCGAAGATTTACAATCTCAGTCGGAACATGCTCAACAATTCGCCCCAATTGAATGCCAAACGCCGAAAGAAAATCATTACCGAATGCTTGAATAACTGAGCTACTACTCATGTAGCCAAATCCCCCTTTACTTTCCTCCCGCAACTATTCATTTCAATCCAACCTTTTTTCAACTTCAGACCTGAATCCCCTGTTCTTCCACCTCCTACATATTGAGCATTTACCTCTCATCCTGTTTTATTGGTAACTTTGTATTATATGTCGATGCGAGGGAGAAATAACTTTAGAGGCTGGGTTTAATAAAAACAGGGATCATGGGTTCGAATAATAATGTCTTCCCTCTGATCCCGAGTCTAAACTGGCTCTAACAAGCCCCGCTCCAAACAAGCCATAACCGAAAGTGTTTTTCCATTTGACCCAAACTGAATCTGGATCTGTTCCTCGTTTACACGAACGATCGATCCCGTTCCGAAAACTCTATGTTTTACCGTCCTTCCAACAATCAGCTCCGACCTATTACGGATCGCATTCGGATTAAATGCTATCTCAGCCGTTCTCTGCTTTTGTCTATCAACCTGTCTCTTACTTTTCCCTTGTCCCAGCTTGCTAAGTGTGTCTGATGACTTTCGCTCATCTTCCCCCTGTTTTTCAGGCGGATTCATGATGTTTCGAACAGCCGCCACAAATTCTGATTCTGAAACCTCTTCCCCATCTCTTTTCCTATAGACAATCAGCTCCAGGTGCTTTTTTGCTCGTGTCATTCCAACATAGAACAGACGGGTTGCCTCTTCCATGGCATTGCCCTCGGCCGCTCCTATTTTGTAATCCTCCGAGGATGGAATAATCCCATCGATTAGGTCAATCATGTATACTCGCTCAAACTCCAGCCCTTTTGCACTATGAAAAGTGGAGAACGTTACAACATTTTGACCCTTTCTGGATTTTGCCGTCTTTAACACCGATGCCAGATGCTTGAGACGACTCGCAAATTCCTCCATTGTCTCCAACCCAACCGCAATCTCTTCCAGCGTGTTAAGGATGCCAAGCAAGTATTCTTTTCGGAATCCAAGACGCTCACACATCTTTTCAATAGCCTTTTCGTAGCCTAACCGATCACGAATAACACGAATGGCATGTAGCGGTGGCATCCCCCTCATTTGTTGGAACGTCTCTTTGTTTGCCTTTACCAGTTTGACTTGATAATCCTGCAACTCAACATATTTCAGCAAGTTATCAAAGACCGATTCATTATTATGGATTTCCTTCAATGCCGCCATTTGCTGTTTGCTTATATACCCATTTAGTTTTAAATGGATTTTTTCAAATATGTCGGCTCTCTTGTCGGTAAATGTCATGCGCATAAAGTTCAGAATATCTTCGACTACCCAATGCGAAAAGAAACGATTATCGGCATCTTTCATGTAAAATGGGATGCCCGCCCTATCGAACTCATTCATTAATGCGATAGAAGATGAATTGTTTCGATACAGTACCGCTACTTCAGACAAATTCTCGATCTTTTGAATTTCCTGCACCAGATACTTCGACTGATAAATGTAATCCGCAAAGCTCCTGATTTTGATCGGCTTACCTGCTGGATTCTTGGTAAACATATTCTTGTCGTACCGATTCTTGTTTCGCTTAATGAATTGGTTTGCAACGCTCACGATATCCTTGGTTGATCGATAATTCTGCTCCATAAATAGGGTCAGGGAATCAGGGTAAACCTCCTTAAAATTCAGAAGGTAGGAAGGCTCTGCACCTCGCCAACTATAGATGGACTGATCGTCGTCGGCAACTACACAAAGGTTGCCGTGTTTCTGAACCAGTTTTTCGATAATGGCATGTTGCACCGTAGAAGTATCCTGGCTCTCGTCCGTTAACACATAATCATAACGATCTTGATACTTCCGAAGAAGCTCCCTATCCCTCTCCAAAACCACATTCCCAATGGTCAGCATATCGTCATAATCGAGCAAGAGCTTACTATGTCCCGACTTCTTAAACGCCTCGTATTCCCGCAATATCCGCTCAGCTTCAGGAACACCCACTTTGACCGATGACCATTTCTCTTGTGGAATCATTTTGTTCTTTATAAAACTGATATAAGTCGTCAGCTCATCCATTTGATCATCGGTAATGTTCTCACCGATAATTGACTTGAACAAGTTTCGCAAAATGATCTTTTTATGTAGCGGCAGATGATTTGAATCTAATGCGTTCTGTTCCTCTGAATCAAGATCACCCTCAATAATCTGGTAAGCAGTCCCCGTTTTACGGAAATGATCCCGTACCACTTCAAAGGCAAGGCTATGAATCGTAGAAAAATCAATTGGTGGAAGAGAAGGAAAGAAGCGTTTGAACCGCTCCTTCATATCACTCGCCGATGCTCGGCTAAACGTAACTGCCTTTATCCTTGCAGGGTTTATCCCCTTTTCTTCGATCAAATACCCAATCCTCATAATGATCGTCGTTGTCTTACCCGATCCTGGCGATGCCAGCAAGAGCAAGGGACCTTCCGTCTGAAGTACAGCCTTTCTCTGAACCTCGTTTAAGATAACACTTAATTCACGGCTCTTGCGGACAAAGAAATCTTCCTTTACCTTCATTCCGACTTTCCCTTTCATTTTTTCCGTACCATCAAATACTCCAATTATATCACGACATCATATGGGAATGGGACGAATACAAAAAGCCAGAGGATTAGATAATCCCATCCCCTGACTCATTCACTCCAAATCTGATCTTTATCGCCTTTATCGCCAACTGCCTATTCCTCTCATCCAAATTTGCAAACAGATCGACTACCGTACCACACGGATAGTTATTGTACAAGTTGAATGCAAGCTCCACCATCGCTCTCGAACTGCTCGTCAAATTAACCTCTTCAAATGCTTCTGATCGGATCATACGCCCTTCAAAATCGTAGAAGTGCTCAATTCTATCTCCCAAATCTCTGAAGCCCGCAAAGACGTATAATAACGCCTGCCGCTCCCTGTCTTTTGGATGAGTCCCATCCTGCCTTATGAACTGTTCATACCTCTCTTGATGCTCTGGAAACAAAAAGATCATAGAAGTCCCCTCCTGTTTTTTTGAACTTCTATGTCTTATGCGGAAGGGCAGGGAAAAATAAATCATGTACTTTGAAGGAAACTGCGTATGCTGGAAAAGGAAGCATTCACATCCTTGAAGAACCCATCATGAAAGGAGTTGGAACCTTAATGAATAACGTAAGCAACACAGGACGAATCATGAAAATAAGAGAAATCTTATTTAACCATACGGATGAAAATCACGAACTATCTATCTTGGAAATCATAGACCATCTAAAAATTCACTTCGGAAGCGATTACAAAGTCTCGAAAAATACTGTAAGAAGTACAATTCAAGAACTACGAGAATGCGGATTCAGCATCGAGGAAAGCGTTAAGGACAATAACACCGTTTTCTATAGTCACCAGTATCGAAAATTTGAAACTCATGAGCTTAGAATGCTAATTGATGCGGTATCATCTGCCAGATTCATCACTTCTGATGAGTCAAAACAGCTCATCGAAAAAATAAAAACTTTATCAAGCAAACATCTGGCAAAAAAGCTTCATCATCAGATTTCAGTCGATCCAGCAATCAGAGCACAAAATAAAGAAGTACGATATCATATCGACAAAATCCATACATCCATCATCGAGCAAAAAATGCTTCATTTCCAATATGGAAATTTCAATATCAAAAAGGAATTTGTGCTTCGGCATCACGGTAAACTTTATACAGTTATTCCATTGGGATTGGTATGGAATCACGACTACTACTATCTCGTAGCAAAGAATCCCCAGGAGAATAAAATCAAACATTATCGGGTTGACCGAATGAAAAATGTGTCTGTCTCTGAAGAGAGATTTATCGGAACAGACTTTTCAATCTCCGACCATATGAAACAAACATTTAATATCACTAGCGTTGCATTAATCTTTTCATACCATTCAAAATCATCATAACTTTCAGCGTTCAAGTGTTCTCAGGCATAAAAAAATCCTTTACACTGGAAAGGTCAGGTAGTTCCTGTCCAAATCCAACGCAAAGGATAGACCATGGACAAGAATACCCTATTTTCTTCATTTGGTAAATACATTTCACCCATTAATATTGTGAAATTTCAACAACGGATAGACGAAACGGATCAGGACAAGTACGTGAAAAAGTTAACGACCAAAGCATATCTACTCCTGTTTTTGCATGCTCAACTTCAGCAACGAGAAGGACTCCGAGCCATTGCAGATGATGTTTTATCAAAGAAATTCCAGCGAGAGTTAGGACTGTCGTCGATTAGTCCCGCTCAGCTTAGTCGCAAAAACAATCGAGTAGATCCAGCTTTGCTTGAAGAAATATTTGTTGACCTTGTAGGGCAAATTCAGAGACACTCGGGCAACACGTATTCCCTTCGAAAAGACATGAAAATCATTGATTCTACAACGATTGGGCTGTGTTTGCAGAAGTACAAATGGGCAACTTTCCGTAAAACCAAGGCTGGCATCAAACTTCATCTTCGTCTCGTCTTTGCCGACCAGGGGGATGTGTATCCTGAAAAAATAACCATCACGGGTGCCAAGTCCAATGACCGCACTCAAATGGAATCGTTGATTGATGAGATCGGTATGATGTACGTCTTTGATCGAGGGTATGTGGATTATGAAAAATTTGATGAATACACGGACAAAGGCATCTTTTTCGCTTCTCGTCTAAAAGATAACGCCGAAATCCGTCATCTTTATGAATTCAAAATCCCCTTGGAAAGCTCCGTTTTATCGGATTCCATGATCCTTCTTGGAACGCCTCAAAAGCGGGTAGATAACGTGCTGCGACTCATTGAAACGCTTGATTCGAAGGGAAATCTCATTCGAATCATTACGAATCGGTTCGACCTGGAAGCAGAAGAACTCAGCGACATCTATCGTTGGCGTTGGCAAATTGAGCTGTTTTTCAAGTGGATAAAGCAGCATGTAAAGATCAAGAACTTCTATGGAACGAGTGAAAATGCGGTACGAAACCAAGTATTACTCGCACTCATTGCCTACTGCCTGTTGCTCCTTGTCAAACTGGAACAAAACAGTCAGCACAGCTTGTTGCAGATCAGGAGATGGCTAAAAGTGTTTCTTTGGCAAACGTTCGAACAATGGATAGGTAGAATGAATTACCAGTCCAAACGAACATCCAGAGGGCGACAGAAAAGGAATTAGGTATTGGTTGCTGTTATCACGATTGTAATAAATGTATAAAACTACCAAATGGACAGTGGCTACCTTTTGCTTGGTTGCTGCCGTTTTTGGTTGTGTAGCTGAAAATGTCATTCAGAATACTTCGACAAATTACGAACGCATTTTTTATGCAACGCTAGTGATTTAATATGTATCCTGGAAATGTCGAATATGTTGAAATTCTGTTCGACAATCACCTTGTTAATGTGGTAATTGACCGTTTTGGAAAAGATGTCTCCATTCGAAGTGTCGATGATCGGACTTTTTCGATCAAGATTAAAGCCGCTATTAGCGAAGGCTTTATTCGCTGGTTACTTATGTGGGGAAGTGATGCGAAAGTAATCTCACCTCAGCACCTTGTTGAAAAAATAAAGGCTGAAGCTGAAAAAATGAACAAACTCTATTCTTGAGGGATCTTTGCAGATGCCTCATTTTTCTTATAAAAAGAAGCGATCAAATTTTTTACCACTGTTCTGGTAATATGAAACCATAAAGAACATGTAGCGGAGGTGTCATGAATGATTGCAAAATGGCTGAAGGAATCAAGATATACCGTAATTTTTTCGGGTGCAGGCATGAGTACGGAAAGTGGGGTTCCCGACTTTCGATCCCAAAGTGGACTTTGGCATGGAAAAGACCCTCAATCCTTAGCCAGTGTGGAAGCGATGAAATATAACCAGAAAGAATTCATTGATTTTTATCGCATGAGGATTCAAACATTGCAAAACGTCAAACCTCACATTGGATATCGTATTTTGTCATCCTGGGGACAACAGTTTCAAGTAAAATCCATCATTACGCAAAACACGGATGGATTGCATGAACAAGCAGGAAACATTAATGTCATCCCCCTGCACGGGACAATTGTGAATGCTAATCAAAAAGTTGACCATTTTTGGAGCAAACGCTCATCTTCGAGTTGACCACCTACGATGCTTTTTTTCACACAAAGTAGCATTTTATTTCCTGCACCAAGGATCGTCAAGGATAAAGGGTAAACCCCTTGCTACGCAAGCCCTTGACGATCCTTGGCTCAGTAAAAACATTTGCAATTAGGTGTGAAAATGATGACGTGTGCTCAAACTGTCAGGTGGGTAACTTTATGATGAGCAAAGTGGTCAACATTTTGGTGAGCGTTCACAGACAATTCAAAAATTGCACTGCCATTCATGCGGGACTATGTACTCAACAGACCGATACGTTGAAAATCATTTGTACTGTACGTGTGGTGGGTTTATCCGCCCCTCTGTCGTGTTGTTTGGAGAGTCATTAGACCCCCACATGTTAGCGGCGGCAGAGAAAGAGACAAAACAATCCGATTTGTTTATTGTTCTTGGCTCTTCACTGGTTGTCTCTCCTGCTAACTCATTTCCAATGATCGCAAAAGAACACGGTGCAAGAGTGGTAATTATCAATCACGATCCGACTCCCTTAGACTCTATCGCTGATGCTGTAATAAACAACCGAAATATCGGTGAAGTATTGAGACTCATTACCGAGGAGTTGTCACTGAACTAAAAAACCCAACTTGGTGATTAATTATTTGATCGGGTCCCTTGATACTTTTTGGTGGAAGACATAAAACGGAAAGGGTGGGGGTGGCTTATGATTTGGATCCTATTCCTATTTATTCTGTTCTTATACCTTTTGTTGAGGCAAGGAAATCAAGCAGTTGATAAATCCTCCTATGTACCAAATCCAAACGGACATTGGGTTAATAAGGGTACGGATTTAGATGAAGAATGGGCATGGTGGGGGCCAGAAACCAATAAGATATCCTTGTATGTGAGTGTCCTTGAAGAAGATGGAGGTTATAAAATTCTCATTAACGATGAATCTCCAAAAAACGCAATTGATTTCATGGATTGCGATGACAAACGAGAAGCAGAGATAGCCGTATCGGTTTTAACTATTTACTATACCGCATTTGGCAATGTTACCGTTTCAGATCTCGTCGGGGTAGATATCAATAAAAATTTGAATGGAGAATGTATATGAACCAACCAAGAGCATATGGAACATTCATCAAACGTGGAGATCATACTTATCGAACAACAGCTTACATCCAGTGGGGGCAGTCTGAGATGTCTATTGGGGCATGTCTTTTGCTTAACCCAGGATCAGCCGATTTCAATAAAATCAATCCTGACTTGATAGAAAAGCTGAATATATCATTCAAAGCGGAAGGTGAAATAACTCCTGATCCGACAATGGATCAATTAATCCTTTTGGTTGAAGAAATCTATGGCAAAGATAAGCCCGTGTCGGGAAGGTTCCATATTTACAACCTTTTCAATCTTCAAAACTCCAAGTCTACGAACGCCGTCGATCAGTTTGAATCTCTCGTCACTTCAGGAGAGTATGACATCACTGCATCATTGATTTCACTACAAGAATTACAAATGCATCCCTGGCTACTTCTCGGTTGGGGCGTTGATCACAAAGCAGGTTGGAAGAACCTTAAACGTATTAAGGAAAAATGGCTAAGCTTAATCGGTCAATCAAAGGTTCCTACTTTCGGAAAAAAACATAAGGATTCCAATAATTATTATCATCCTTGCCCTCTTATCCCTACTCACCGACCAACAATGTTGAACGAACTGCTCTCGTTATATAAACAAAAATTCGGCAAGCAACGTTTTCCAGTCTACGCAACGAAACCAAACCTGTTTGTAGATTCTCAACCTGTTGAAGAATGTGATGATTTTGATTTTGGCTGGTTCAGAACTGCCGCCAATCCAGAATCCATAGTAAGGGCATTTTCCCATCTTCGGATCAAAGAGGGATATAAATTAAGGGCTTATCAGTATACGGACGGAGCAAATGGAAACGGAATCGTTTGGGCTTTACCAGTCGATACTGAACTTCCAGACCCAAATGAGTGCCAACGTTTAGAAGAGCATTTCCTATCTGCACCGAAACCCTCCTTTGCATTAGCCGATTTCATGCAAGCCATCGATGGCGACCGAACCCCTTTATCATATTTGCAAGCATCCATCGTGTTTCATGAACTTCATGAGTTTGGTGCGATGTGGCACGGAACCTCATGGGGGAGAGATATAATCTTACCACTGACGGATGATCAAAAATCACATTATGGCCATTATGAATGGGAAATGATTGAGGATGAACCCGAAATCATTGAGCCTCACTTTTATTACGATGTTGAAGGTAATCCTGTCATTGTCTTCCACACCATAAATGATATCGGAACCACAACCTTTAATCGTTATGTTCATACCTTTAGTAAAAATGACTATACAGCACATGTTGAACGAACCTGTATCGCAACCGCAGGTGGTGGAATTATCTTCTAAAGAGGTGAACGTATGATTGAATTTACCCATAAGAGCGGGCACGGTCAAATTGAGCTAATTGAGGATGGAAGCGTTCGATTTAATATGATGGGAGATGATCATCTTCTCCAGACGTTACAATTAGAGTTTTCGAAAGGCATTCCTTCATTAAAGGCATTTCAACAGAAAGGTATACCTGGGAAAATGAGAGGGTATAGGAAGATCGAGAGGACAGAGGATCTCCTTACTCTACTTAAATCGTTTCAGGAGCACTATCCCCAATTTGATATCATGATCAAGCATAAAGTTGATAGTCAAGAATTCAAAAAGAGGTACACCCTACTGAAGTGGAATGGGGAATATGGAGCTGATGCCATCTTTATCGTCAGGGATAATTGGAAGGCAAAACAAAGCTTGTTTACACCAGGTCGATGTGAAGATTTGTTTTGGTTTCATGCAGATTTGGCAAATGATCCGTCTGTTTCAAGTTGGGAAGATTTTGGCGAGGAAAGTTTTGACGATTTAGAACCGATCGCTTTTTAATGGGGATGATGGAATGCGACAGTATTGGGAAGATATTATCGTGCTTTCTGGTGAAGGTGGCAGAATCACTTTAATCGGTTCAAAAACATCAAACGGATCATGGATTTTCAAAAAGCAAACTGACGAAACTGCTTTAGCTGACTTTTTCGATGATGAAGATTTGTCTCTACTTGTCCATCAACAATCAAGCTTTGTAACTGGTTTGGATCAAGTATTCACACTATTGGGGCGTTTTTGGTTTAGATTACGCCCCCTCTACATTCATCCTGAGTTCAAAAAGCTGATTTGGGAAACAGTTGCTCCAAAAATCGAGGCTCACCAATTAAGGTATTGGGAAAAGGTCATTCAATAATTCAGTACAATATTCAGCTTTTTCCTTTCAAACTGAGACATACTATTATTCACGGATCCTAATCATCACTTTTGATCAACGTCTCGCTTTGCGATACTTACGGCTTCGAAATATAAATGCCTCATCTCATCCTCTTGATTCTCTGGACACATTTCTTTAAACCAATCTTCTTCCATGTACTCTTCTTTAAATATAATGGGTCTCCAGAGTGATAATCCGAGTTCTGGAAAAAAGTATGTGTAACCTAACTCCCAATGATTCCGATCATATTCTGAAATACGATCAATGCGGGTTACCAAGTCATCTGCTTTTGTATTGAATACATCGATATCATAAAATAAGCAGTTGAATTCATCCTTTAAGGACGATGGAATTTCAATAAAGTCAACTCTTCTATTCGCATCATACTCTACCCTGAATCACTAGCGTTGCATTAATCTTTTCCCATCATTCAAAATACACATAATCTTTGGTATTTGGTTGTCTAGGGAACAAAAAAATCCTTTACACTGGAAAGGTCAGGTAGTTCCTGTCCAAATCCAACGCAAAGGATAGCTCATGGACAAGAATACCCTATTTTCTTCATTTGGTAAATGGGTTGCACCCATCAATATTATGAAACTTCAACAACGAATTGACGAAACGGATCAAGACAAGTACGTGAAGAAGCTGACGACAAAAGCGTATATTCTCCTATGTGAACGCTCACCAAAAAGTTGACCACTTTGCTCATCATAAAGTTACCCACCTGACAGTTTGAGCACACGTCATCATTTTCACACCTAATTGCAAATGTTTTTACTGAGCCAAGGATCGTCAAGGGCTTGCGTAGCAAGGGGTTTACCCTTTATCCTACGATGCTTTTTTTCACACAAAGTAGCATTTTATTTCCTGCACCAAGGATCGTCAAGGATAAAGGGTAAACCCCTTGCTACGCAAGCCCTTGACGATCCTTGGCTCAGTAAAAACATTTGCAATTAGGTGTGAAAATGATGACGTGTGCTCAAACTATCGAGGGTACGTGGATTATGAAAAGTTCGATGAGTATACCGATCAGGGCATCTTTTTTGCTTCACGTCTCAAGGATAACGCGGAAACTCGTCATTTGTATACTTTCAAAGTACCACCAGAAAGCTCCGTTTTATCCGACTCCATGATCCTTCTTGGAACGCCACAAAAACGGGTGGATAATGTGTTACGACTGATTGAAACGCATGATTCGAAAGCAAATCGTATTCGAATCATCACCAATCGGTTCGACTTAGAAGCAGAAGAATTGAGCGACATCTACCGTTGGCGCTGGCAAATAGAACTGTTTTTCAAATGGATGAAACAACACGCAAAGATCAAGACGTTCTATGGAACAAGTGAAAATGCGGTCTGGAATCAAGTTTTTCTCGCTCTCATTGCTTACTGCTTGTTGCTTCTTGTAAAGCTGGAAAGAAACAGTCAGCACAGTCTGCTGCAAATCAGTAGATGGCTCAAAGTGTTTCTCTGGCAGACCTTTGAACAATGGATAGGCAGAATGGATTACCAATCCAAACGAACATCCAGAGGGCGACAGAAAAGGAAGTAAGTGTTGTTTGTTGTTGTCGATGTTGTAATAAATGTATAAAACTACCAAATGGATAGTGGCTACCTTTTGCTTGGCTGTTCTCGTTTTTGGTTGTGAAGTTGAAAATGTCATTCAGAATAATTTGACAATAGATGGATTCATTTTTTATGCAACGCTAATGACCCTGAATACATTCTTAAAATAATTTCGAGTATGGTATTCCTTTTGGTATTTCCTTGCGTATTCTTGAATGCAGGCTTCCACTTCATCCTTGCTCATACCGATTTTAATCGTACCAATTGCACCTGGTTCTATGATTAAGTTATCCACCATCATCATCCTTACATATTAATCTTCTATGAAACCTCTTCTATTCCCCCATTCTCGTCTATGAATACCGCTGTAATTCTTGTCCTCTTCTTAGCCAATAGAGGAAACTTGCCCCATAGATTACGAAACTGCTTTACATCGGGTAATGCTATGCTGTATTTTGCATTTGGATCATCCATTCTTTGAAGTGTTTCTGCCAAGACCCCCAAGAAGTAGTTTACGTTCATTGGATTAGAAGACCCTAAGCCTTTAACTTCAATGATCCACCTTTCCGTACCTCTATACGCATTGATGTCAATTCCAGGAGTTTTCCCCCATGCTATCTGCGTCTCCCAATCATTCGATTGTAGATGTTTTTTCAGTATCTCTTTTAAGTTATCCTCTGCAAAAACAGAAGCATCCTTTTCCAAGTTCTCAGGCTTATGACTCATAATCGGTTCAGTTTTTGGTCTGTCAGAAACGATGTAATTTCCCAATAATCCGTCATTTCTATTAATTCTTTTGATTATCCCTTTCGCTTCCAAAGATCTGCATGCCTGATTGACAGACTGTTGTGGCATTCCTTTCCCTAACAGTAAATCGGTAATTTCTCTATCTGTTAAGCCCTCTCGGTCGCTTAATATATCAATGATTTTATCTTTTAAGGTTTTCACTGAACATTCTCCTCATGTTATTCTTTTCTGCTTATTTTACACTTTTTTTCAAGATCTTCGATACCGAGACAATTCCACACCCCTACTCAATTGAAAAACCGAGGAAAAATAGGAGTGGATACCTGATTTCGCTCGGCTCGTAACATTTGTTCCAATTGCATAGATAAGTTACTTTAAAAAGATTGTCTAAAAAACCTCTTTGTTTCTTCGCTCTTTTTGATTTACTTGGCAATATTGCAATTCGCATTGACGACAGGCAATCTGTAGATTATACATAGTCTTCGCAAGACAGTATGTATCCAATTTTATATGGTGTACGAAAGACGCATTCACTTAACGCCTACGCTTTTGAAATTTAACAAAATCAGCCTGGTGTGCTACCTCTAAAAACATTTGAGTATAGCACAAGCATTCTGAGCAATATGACAAATGGGATTACACCGAATACAGAGAGCGAATAATCCTGCACTTTAATACGATAATTAATTAAAGTCAATCAACAAACATTAACAAAGTGATTATACTTCTTCGAAATATGAACAATCTCCAGCATGTTTTGTGTTCAAACAGTTCAGATAGACCTGAACACCTCGTTTTGCAGGTTTTTGAATGTTTATAGCCATTTTTTTGCGGTTTCAACCAGTTAATATTGCTGTATTACCCGAATTTCTTTAGCGAAGGCGTTTAGTGAATTCCTTTTCGCAATGATATTGCCAACTTCACTTTACGACATTGAAGCCCATTAGTTACTGGATCAATACTCTCCAGGTTGCTAAAACTCAGCGATATTGCGACATTCCTTTGCGATTTGTGATGCGATTCCACCAAGCGAAACTTTTGATCGCTAATATAAAGGTATATGTATTCCGAAAGTTGCAAACTCCCCTTTATGTTTTTTCAATAGACCAGTGATTCTGCTGTATCACCAATGATTTTCAGCGAAGGCGTTTAGTGAATTCCATTACGCAATGGTTTTGCAATCCCATCTGGCGACATTGCAACCGATTAGATTTTGGATCAATATCTTCAATGATGATGAACCCCAGCGATATTGTGGCACTGCTTTGTGCGATGTCAAGCGGATTCCACCGAGCAACACTTTTATCGCTATATAAAGGAATTATGTATTCCGAAAGTTGCTGAAACACCATCATGAGCCTTCTTCATCAGACCAGTGATTTTGCGGCATCACCAATGTGTTCAGAGCAGGGGAAATATAGAGTCAAGCATTGAGGCTTGAATAATCGAGAAACGATTGAAAAGGGCATTGTGGCGGCTTGAGAAAAGCGATTGTTGTGTGCCTTTCCGAGTTACTTGAGAGGCATACAGGAGCAAATGACGGGCGTAGTGAGAGTTTTATAAGTGGAGCTATGTAGTGTCTCGATCCGCCGCTCGCTTATCAGTTTACTTTATTGAGGCTACACTCGCTGAAGAGGAGCATAATTGTTCACTTCGCCCTCTCTGCTTCCGTAAGGAAGCAACCCTTTCCCCATTGCAACCAGACTCGTTCAAGTCCAAAATTTGCTTTTACAATCCCTACTATGTCAAAAGCAAAAATAGTCATCTTACGCCCCGCCCATCTCCCCCACTGCCACTCCCGCTTACAGCCCCAAGGCTTCTCAGCCTTTTCTCCTCCATCATCCCAATTTTTTCCTGCAATTAATGTCGTGATAAGAAACGAGTAAAAATCGAGTTCAGGACGAGCAAAATCGGGGGCAAAAAAGCAATTAAAGTCGAACGAAGAGCAGGGGAAAAAACAGGAAGAGCCTGGGGATAGGACCAAAGATTATCGGAGAAAATGATCGAGAAAAAACAGGAGAAAAATGTTCGAAGTCCTTGCCCCACAAGGCTTTCCTTCTTCTCCCCTCATAATAAATCCTCTCCCCTGATTTACGAAAAAAGCCGAGGAAAAACAGGAGTGGATACCCGCATCTCGCTCGGCTGGTGGCACGACTATTTAAGCTTTCGTACGACTGTTTATGCTTTGAGATCACTGAAATTGCTTGTTACAACCCTTTAGATTCATCAATATTACACACTCCACATGCCCCGTATGCGGAAACATATCCACCGGCTGCACTTCCTTCACCTCATACCGCTCCGCCAATACCTTCAAATCCCTTGCCAGCGTCGACGGGTTACACGACACGTACACCACGCGCTCCGGCTGCATTTCCAAAATTGTCGTCAACAGCGCCTCATCGCAGCCCTTGCGCGGCGGGTCGACCACGATTACATCGGCGCGGATCCCCTGCTCCTTCCACGCCGGAATTACGACCTCTGCCGGGCCTGCCTCGAATGTCGCGTTCTCCACGCCGTTCAACCGGGCGTTGCGGTTCGCATCCGCGATCGCTTCCGGGACGATTTCCACGCCGTACACATGCTTCGACTTCTGCGCCAAAAACAGCGAGATCGTGCCGATGCCGCAATAGGCGTCGATGACCGTTTCCGTCCCTGTCGCGCCGGCGTACTCCAACGTTTTGTTGTACAGCACTTCCGTCTGTGCCGGGTTGACCTGGTAGAACGACCGCGCCGAGATCGCGAATTTGATCGGGCCGATGTAATCGTAAATGACGTCGCTGCCCCAGAGTGTCACAGTCTTTTTGCCGAAAATGACGTTGGTCTTGTCCGGGTTGATGTTTTGCACGATGCTGGTGACGCCCGCCACCTCGGTGCGGATCGCTTCCACGAGCTTGTCTCGCTGCGGAATCGCCTCCGCGGTCGTCACGAGCACGACCATGACTTCGCCCGTCTTTACCCCCACCTTGACGACTACGTGGCGCAGCAAGCCTGTGCCGCGCACTTCGTCGTACGGCTTGATGCCGAGAGCAGCAGCGGCTCTCTTCACGGTGGCGACCCCCTCGTCGTTCTTTTGGTGCTGGATGAGGCATTCGTTCATGTCGATGATGGAGTGGGATTTTTCCGCGTAAAAGCCGCCAACCAAGGCGCCGTTTTCCTCGCCGATTGGCACCTGTGCCTTGTTGCGGTAGCGCCATGGATCGCTCATGCCGAGCGTCGGGTGCACCGTGATTGCTCCTTCTCCCTCCACCTGAAAGCCGCCGATGCGGCGCAGGTTGTCGCGGACGATTTGCTGTTTGTGCCGCAGTTGTTCCTCGTAGGCGAGGTGCTGCAGCGAACAGCCGCCGCAACGGTCGTACAGCGGACAGGGTGGGTGCGCGCGGTATGTGCTGGCTTCCACCACTTTCGTCAGCTTGGCGAAGCCGAAGTTCTTTTTGACATGGTCGACGCGCGCGTGGACTCGCTCGCCTGCGAGTGCGCCGTCTACGAACAGCGTATATCCTTCAATCCGGCCGACTCCAGCGCCCTCGTGGTTCAGTCCGGTTATCTCCACTTCCACGGTTTGGCCGACACGTACCGGGACGTCCAGCTCCACCTTGGCGGTCTGCTGCGGTCCGCGCCGCTTTTTTGTTGTTTTTGCCACGTTTCTTTTGCTCCTTTTGTCTTGCGCTCTGGCTTCCCGGCTGCTTTTTGCTCAAGGAAGCAGGCAGGGATGCACAGCGAACGCGGCATCCCTACGGCTATTGCTATTCATTTTACTATCTTCCTACGGGACGAACAACTCGATATGTCCTGGCAAAGCTTCCACGACGCACGGCAACTGTCCGCCAAGCTCGCCGTCCAGATTGAGCTGGACCACCTCGCCTGTGGGAGAGGTCGCTTTGATGTAGTCTGCCTGGAAATACAGGATGTTAGGGTCGCGCAAATGCTCGCCGCGAACCGCTTGTGTCGCGAGTCGGATAAATTCGGCGATGTTCGTCTTTTTCACGACGATGACATCCAGCTTGCCGTCTGACAAATCTGCTTCCGGGGCGAGCTTGTCGAAGCCGCCGACCGCATGGCTGTTGGCGATGAGAAAAACCATGATCTCCTCGTCCAGCAGCACTTCCTTGCGATTTTCCAGGCGGACCCGGATCGGGTGCAGGGAGGGCAGCTTCTCCAACCCTTTGACGTAGTACGCCATCTGGCCCAGCAGCGTTTTCAGCTTGCTCGGGACCTCATAGGTCAGGTTGGTGAGGGAGCCTCCTCCCGCAATATTCATGAAATAACGGTTGTTGATCCGGCCCAGGTCGATGCGCTTCTTCTTGCCTTTGGCGATGATTTCCGTGGCGCGCGTGATCGACTTCGGTATGCCTACCGCCCGGGCAAAATCGTTGCTGGTTCCGCAGGGAATAATTCCAAGGGTGGGGCGTGCTTTTTGCTCCGCCATCCCGTTCACAACTTCGTATATGGTTCCGTCTCCGCCAGCAGCCAGGATGACGTCGAAGCCGCGGGCCACGGCGCGGGCAGCTTCCTCGGTCGCATCATCTTCCCCTCTGGTTGCATGGCAGGAGGTTTCGTATCCGGCCGATTCCATCAAATCGAGAATATCCGGCAATCGTCGCCGCACGATTTCCCGGCCGGAGCTCGGATTGTAGATCAATCTGGCTCGTTTCAAGGCAGATCCCTTCTTCCTTCCCTCGCTCACGGGTGTACTTCCTTCCATCATATCCTGTATAGCCATTTTTGGGAATCGCTATGCGGGTAACAGCGTGATAATATAGAAAAAGATGGCAAAAAGGAGAGCGAGGGGACAGTTGTGAACAAAATCATCGTTGGTGTTGACGTGGGCGGAACGGCAATCAAAATAGCGTTGATTACCCCGGATGGTGAGCTGGTAGCGAAAACGCACGAGCCGACACCTGTCGCAGATGGAGAAGATGGCGTACTGCGAAAAATCGCGGAGATGACCCGCGTTCTTCTGCACAAACACGGCTATGCGCCGGAGCAAGTGAGCGGAATCGGCGTAGGAATCCCCGGACCTATTGATGCCCAAAACGGAATCGTCATGCAAGCCGTCAACCTGCACTGGACCAAGCCTGTCTTATTGAAGCAAAAGCTGGAAGCACTTACAGGGCGGCCAGTCGCAGTCGACAACGACGCCAATGCGGCGGCACTGGGCGAAATGTGGCAGGGCGCAGGCCAAGGCGCACAAGACCTCGTGCTGATTACGATTGGCACAGGAGTCGGCGGCGGCGTCATCCTGAACGGAAAAGTCGTTCACGGCATGAACGGAGTCGGCGGCGAAATCGGGCACATCACCATGACGCCAGACAGCGGCGCTCTCTGCAATTGCGGCAAAACAGGCTGTCTGGAAACGTACACCTCCGCCACCGCCATTATCCGCGAAGGGCACCTCGCTGCCGAAAACGGAACGAGCCCGTACCTCGCTTCCGTGCTGGCCGAAAAAGGCAAGCTCGGGGCAAAGGACGTGTTCGAAGCAGCCGTAGCAGGCGACGTCGCTGCTCTTGCCATCGCCGACCAGGTGGCGCTCTACCTGGGCCTTGCCCTCTCGCATCTGGCGATTGTTTTGAATCCGGCCAAATTTGTTATCGGGGGCGGCGTGGCGGCGGCAGGCGACTTCCTCTTTTCCCGCATTCGCGATGCGTTTGCGCGGTTTGTTCCGTTCGCTTACGTCGTGGAAACAACCAAGATTGTGGCTGCCACACTGGGCAACGACGCAGGCGTGTACGGAGCGGGCTGGCTGATCCGCTCGCAGATGGAAGAGTAGCCGTCAGTTTTCTGTTGCCGCCTCGCGATTTGAGGGCTTCTCCAAACAAGCGGAGAAACACATTTACCGAGACAGGAACGGCAAAATGAGCGCGTTTTGGCAGGCTGTTTGCTTGCAAAAAGCTTGCTGCCGACGGCAAGGGCAACGGAACTTCTGCTTTTTCATTCGCTCACGCTAAGAAATCCATAAGCTACGGCCCAGTTCTTTTCCGATACGATAAACGATACAAAAAAGCGCTCCTGCCAGCAGCCTCAATGCCGCCGCACAGAAGCGCTTTTTCTCTACGATTCAATCACCCGCGCCACATACGCTTCCCTTCCTCCGCCCGATCTGGCTTCGGTTCCTTGCCCGCGACGATCAACTCCGCTCCTGCCAGCACCGCCACTACCGCCACACAGAAGCGCTTTTCCTCTACGATTCAATCACCCGCGCCGCAGACGCTTCCCCTTCCTCCGCCCGACCAGGCTTCGGCTCCTTGCCTGTGACGATCAGGGCCGCGCCCGCCAGCACCGCGCAGCCGCCGAGCAGTTGGAGCAGGCTGAACGCTTCGCCAAACAGCAGGGCCGAGAACACGATCGTCACGACTGGCTCGAACGTACTCAGTACGGAAGCTTTGGTCGAGCCGGTCAACTGCAGGCCGCGGAAGAAAAAGCTGATCGCCATGACTGTAGAAAAAACGACGATCCCGCCCAAGGCCCACCAGCCCGCCAGAGCAAAGGCCAGGTCGACGCCTCCTTCTTTTTGCGCGATCAAAAAGGTCGACGCGGCTGCAAACAACGAGATGTAACCCGACGTCACATACGGGGACAAACCTTTTACGACCCGGTTGCCCACGATGATGTACACCGAGTAAAACAGCGCTGCCGCGAGCGCCAACACGACTCCGAGCGGCTGAATGCCGCCAAACGACAGCCCAAGCACCAGCCCCAGGCCCAGCAAAGACAGCAGCATGGCGAAAACGGTCTTTTTCGTCAGCGGCTCTTTTTCCACAAAATAGCTCAGGACCGCCACAAACACGGGAAACGTGTACAGCAGCAACGCCGCCATCGAGGTCGGAATGTACTGAACTGCGGAAAAAAAGCTGAGCGATTGCAGCGTGTACAAAATGCCGCCCAGAAAAAACAGGGCGAGCACCTGGCGACGATTGAGCCGCAGCGACTCCTTGCGCCAGGCCAAGAGGCCGAAAAACAGCACAGCAGCAAACAAAAAGCGCAAAAACAAGAGCGTAGATACCGAAACGCCTGCTCCATAGGCATACACGGCAAAAATGGACATGACGCCAAAGCCCGCAGCCGAAGCAAGCACGTACAGCACACCGATGTACAGCGGATTCACGACATTCACCAGCCTTCTCACAATGGCAGCGACATGGGCAACAGACAGCCTGGATTTACTCCCTCCCGATCAGTTTTTCAATCCAGCCCCTTCTCTGCGGAACAGTCGCGAGGCGAAAAAAATCGTGATCGCCACGTACACCAGCGAAGAACCGATGCCGACCAGCGCATGCAGCGGGTCGACCTTGCCGTAAAACACTTCCTTGCACAGCGCCACGCCATTGAACACGGGCAGCGCGTAGTAATGCTCCGCGATGTCCACCGGGCTTTGCGGCATCAGCATGTACGACGGCACCATCGCCAGGAAAATGACTCCGCTCATGTACGTCTGTCCTTCTTTAAAAGACTTTGCAATCGTGCTGAGCATCAGCTCCAGTCCGGCAAACGTCGCCGCCATGAGCAGGATGACGACGATCAGCACGAGCAAGGTAACAGGCGAGAAAAACGCGAGCGAAAAATGGTCGCCTGCCCCTCCAAACGGCCCCATGCTCATCACCAGCGATACCGAGATGAGCGAGGCTCCCGCACTCATGATACTCATCACCATGACCGCCAAAAGCTTCGCCGTCAGAATGTGGTTGGCGGCAATCGGCGCCGTCAGAAGCGACTCCAGCGTCCCTCGCTCTTTTTCCCCCGCGACGAGGTCGTTGGCGGAGGCGATTCCTCCAGAGGCGAGCGACACGACGAGCATGAGCGGAATGATGCCTGCGAGCATCCCGCCCGACTGCCTTTCTTCCGACGCTACGTTTTGAAAGTCAGGCGCGATCGGCTGAATCGTCTGCTCGGACAAGCCTGCCTGCTTGAGCCGCTTCGCCACAATCTCCTTGCTGTACGCCTCTACGGTCCGCTCGATCAGATCGCGGGCGTAGACTGACTTGGAATTGGTCGAGTCAAAAGCGACGTGCAGTGTGGCCGTTTTCCCCGCCTGAATCTGCTCGTCAAACGATTCCGGGATCGTAATGATCGCGCGCAGTTGCCCCGCCTGCAGCGCTTGCTCGGGATCAGGCGGCTGAAGAATTTTGACCCCTTGGTTTTCTTGCAGGGACTTAATCAGCTTGGAGGAGCCGTGAACAGCCAGCGGCACGTATTCCCGCGCTTCCTTTTCCACGTTGCTGTAGGAGTTGCCCAATAAAAAAAACACAAACGGAATAATCACCAAGGGCACGAGAAACGTCCCCAGCCACGCCTTCCGGTCGCGAAACAGGTCGAGCAGCTCCTTTTTGAAAACGGTCCAGATGATTTGCCAGTCCATCAGTGCTCGCCCCCTTCCACAACCGCCATGAAGATGTCGTCCAGATCGTCAGTCCCAAACTGCTTGCGCAAGGCGTCCAATCCCCCGGAAAAGCGCAGCCGGCCTTTGTGGATCAGGGCCACCCGCTTGCACAGCTTGTTGATTTCGCCCATGTTGTGGCTGGAAAACAGGATCGTCTTGCCTTCCTCCTGCAGCCTTGTCACCATCCGGCGAAAAATGGTAGCAGCCGTCACGTCGAGCCCTGTCGTCGGCTCATCCAGCAAAATGACGTCAGGATCGTGGACAAGCGTGCGGGCGATTGCCACTTTTTGCTTCATTCCCCGGGAAAAAGCGCCGACGCGCCTGTCGATAAACGGCTCCATCTCCAAAATGCGGCTCAGGCTGTCGATCCGCTCCTGCACCCGCGACGGCGGCAAGCCATAGAGGCTACCGAAGTAGGCGATGTTTTCCCTGGCTGTCAGCCGACTGTACAAGCCGACTTCCCCGCCAAACAGGATGCCGATTCTGCGCCGCACCTCCAAAGGCTCGTGCCGCACCGAAAATCCGCTGATCTCGATGTCTCCCGCAGTCGGCGCGAGAATCGTCGCCATCATGCGCATCGTCGTCGTCTTCCCGGCGCCGTTTTCGCCCAACAGGCCGTACACCTCGCCCTCTTCCACGCGAAACGTCAAATCGCGGACCGCTGTGATCGTCCCGAACTGTTTGCTGACTTCTTTTACCTCAATCAACAGCAGCCCTCCTCTCCTTCTCCCTTCGAACCGAACGGCCAGCACTTGGTCCACGGCCAGCCGCCCCACAGCAGTTGACGCCTGGCGTCCCGCCGTCAAAATCGGACTTTTAGCAAATAGGAAGCTCTTTTCTCCCCGGAAAACGTCACCTGTACAACCCCTGTGCGGCCTTGCAGCACTCGCGGTATCGCCGCCGCCACGTGGAACTGCCTGTGCCTGTCATCGACGCGCGCGACAGTCACTGTGCCCGGCGGAGAGTATATCCTGTCTCCGTCCAGCGAATAAAACACGAGCGAGATTTCCCCTGCGGCACCGTGCGCCTCCCCGGAAAACACGATCGTATTCACAGCTCCGCTGACACCGCCGGATACCCTTGTCAGATCAAACAGCGGATGGCGCAGCGAAGCAAGCGCAAGCCCGCCCCTCCAATCTTGCAAAAAAGCGTCGAACTCCTGAACCGCCGCAGGCAAAGCGATCACAGTGGCCTGCGGCGATGCTGCGCCAAGCGAGCCTGCCGGGCTGGCGGAAGCCATGAGCAGAAGCGTCATCCATACAGAAAGCATGCTAATCATCTCCAGTAAATGGTTGTCC
This sequence comes from Brevibacillus sp. NSP2.1, assembly GCF_000470975.2. Taxonomy (NCBI): domain Bacteria; kingdom Bacillati; phylum Bacillota; class Bacilli; order Caryophanales; family Paenibacillaceae; genus Brevibacillus; species Brevibacillus sp. NSP2.1. The sequence goes on from NZ_CP048274.1 coordinate 5,008,455, forward strand.
TTAGCATGCCCTCCGCAAAGTTTGAGCTATGTGTCTGATGCTGGCTCAGAATCTTTTGACTTTTACACACGGGCGCTATAGCTGCGCTCTCCTCATGCCGAGGTCAGGGCACTCGCGTAGCGTTCCTTCCATTTGGGCAGGGAAAAGCCTTCAAACAGGGCCACAAAGCTTTCCGTATCGTTAATGTAGTGACGCGTTTCTTTTTGCCCGGGGTACTTTTCTTCAAACAGCGGAGCGACCAGATGCGTGACCGGAATCCCTTCCGCCTCCTGGTCGTAGATGCCCCGCTCGGCCAGCACTTTGCCGAAGTAGCGACAGTAGGTCACGGTCACCGTTTTTTGCTGCCCATTGTCTTCCCACGTCGCAATCGAACGGTCAAATGTATCGGATGGCGAGCCGCCCTTGCCCGGCGCTACACTCTCTCCTGTGACAGAAATCAGCTTCATGTACTTTCCTTCCCCCTTTTTGTTCGTGTATGTTCATTATAGGGTAGAGTGGAATTTCTTACAAATCCGGCCAACCCGCAGCAAATCAGGCCGGAGTCTATGTCCGCCGCTTGCAAATAAATTTTTTACAAAAAGTTTTTACGCATCTGTCAGAAAATCCTGCGCCCGGTAGTCTATGCAGTAAGTTAACTAACAACGAGGAGTTTTGGCAATGGATCATTTGGTTATCAAGCCTGCCAGTCAAAGAGAAGAGGAGCAGGACGAGACTTTGGTAGAACGGGCAAAAGCCGGAGATCAGGAGGCGTTTGGCGAGCTGGTCAGACGCCACCGCTCCAAAGTGTACGGCTACGCCCGTTCGTACACCCAGGAAGCCTATCTCGCGGAAGACATCGTCCAGGACGCGCTCATTCGCGCCTTCCTCCACCTGGGTACGCTGGTCGACAGCCGCCGCTTCCTGCCCTGGCTGCACCGGATTGTGCGCAATCAGGCGTACACGCGTCTGAAAAAGGGACCGCAAGCACGGGAGCAGGTCTTTTCCGGGCTAACCAGGCAAACGGGTGAGGCAGAGCCGACCGACTGGGAGGATCTCGACAGCATTTTGCACAGGCTTGGGGGTAGCTGGTCGACCGCAGCCGAGAGCAACGGCAACCCCGAGGAGGTCTTGATGCGCCGCGAGCTGTTTACGACGATCAAAAGCTTGCTGCACTGCCTCAGCCCGCGCGAACGGCGGATCGTCGAATCTCACTTTTTTGACCATCTGGCCCCTCACGAGATTGCGCGCATGTTCGAGATGACCCAGGCAAATGTGTACCAGGTGCTGTCTCGCTCACGCAAAAAGCTCGTGCAGGAAAAAATTCGCCTCGTTGTTGACCACTATGTGCAAATGCGAAAGGATGCGGGAATTATGAAAAAAGTCGTTTTGAAAAAGCCGGAAGCCATGAAGCTGAAAACATGGATTACATGCGGGGCAGCGTTGCACGGATTAGTCGAGTGTACGGAACGAAAGCTGTCCCTGCCGCTGGTTCTCGGTTTGAGCGGGCACGCCTTCCGCCTGACGATCGTTCCAGAGAGCATTCATATTGCGGGGCCAACCATGTTTTACTTCCAGCCCGTTCTGGAGCAAGGCTTGCGGAACATGGGCTTCAAGCCTCGTTCCGTCTGCCAGGAGCAGTTGGACGGCACGCCTGGCCCGAATGCGAACCAGGTCGATCCCGCGCTGCTCAGCCTTGCCGCGCGCGAAAAGCGGCAGCTTCCTGCCTTGCTGCCTCAGGCACTGGAGCTGATTCACCACGCGGTTGACAAAGGAAATCCGGTGCTCGCCTGGGACTTGTTCATGCCTGAATTTGGCCTGATCTACGGTTACGAGGATGAAGCCAAGCTGCTGCACGCCGGAGACAACTGCGGTAACGACGGCACGGTGCCGTATGAGCATCTGGGGCGCGGACTGGTGGCAGAGCTGTTTGTGCTCGCCATCGAAGAGACGCTCCCCATCGACCAGCGCACGATGCTGGCTAACGCTCTGGATTCAGCCCTGGCGCATTACCGCGGCCAGGAAGGGCAAAACGCCAACTTCATCTACGGCCTGGCTGCCTATCCTGCCTGGCAGGCGGCTTTTGCCAAAGGAACCATCGAGCCAAACGGAAACGCCTACACCACAGCGGTCGCACACGACGCCCGCTGCAACGCCTACCGGTTCTTTACGGAAATCGCCGACACGTGGACTGACCCTTCACTGGATGAAGCGCGCCCGCTGCTCAAGGAAGCAGCCGCGCTTTACGCCGCTATCGCGGACGACTTCGGCAAGCTGACCAGACTGTTTCCTTTCCCGGCTGGCGGCGAACCAAATGCAGACGAGCCAGGCAAAAAAGCTGTACAGCTTTTGCAGGCCATCGAGCAAAACGAAATTCAGGCTGTCTCCTTGCTGAAAAAACTGCAAACTGCTCTCGCCGCCAACTAGATGCGCGTCAAACCGCTTCAAAGCCATTGGCACTTGCTGCCAATGCCGTTCCTCGCCATGTCCCCCTCTTCTGCTTTGTGCCTCTCTCTTGCCAAAAGAAACAGCACTTTCCCTGGTCGGAAAGTGCTGCTTGTTGTTGTGCCTTACAGGCTGCTCAATACTTCCTGAATCAGCTTGTTCACCAACGGCGGGTTTGCTTTGCCTTTGGTTTGCTTCATGACCTGGCCGACGAAGAAAGCGGCTGCTTTTTCGTTTCCGGCCTTGTAGTCCGCTACTGCCTGCGGGTTGGCATTGACGGCGTCGATGACGATTTGGCGCAGGGCGCCCTCGTCGCTGATTTGCACCAGTCCTTTTTCCTCGACGATCTTCTTCGGATCTTTTCCGGTCTCCACCATCTCCTTGAAGACGGTTTTGGCGATTTTCGAGGAGATCGTGCCGTCTGCGATCAGCTTAATCATGTCACCCAAGCCCTGCGGCGTCATTTTCACATCGGCAAACGTCAGGTTGTTGGCGTTCAGATGGGCGAGCAGGTCTACCATCAGCCAGTTGGCGACTGCTTTCGCATCTGCGCCTGTCTTGACGGTTTCGTCGAAGAAATCCGCCGTTTCCTTGGAAATGGTGATGACCTCCGCATCCGCTTGCGACAGGCCGAACTCGTTGACGTAGCGAGCCTTGCGGGCATCCGGCAGCTCCGGAATCGTGGCGCGGACCGCTTCAATCCACTCTTCGGAGATTTGCATACGCACCAGGTCAGGGTCCGGGAAGTACCGATAGTCGTGCGCCTCTTCTTTGGAGCGCATGCTGACCGTCTTTTTGTTCGCCTCATCCCAGCGGCGGGTTTCCTGCACGATCGTACCGCCGGAGTTCAACACCTCTGTCTGGCGCTGAACTTCGTATTCCAGCCCCATTTGCACGTTGCGGAAAGAGTTCATATTTTTCAGCTCGGTCTTGGTGCCGAACTCTTTTTGCCCATATGGACGAATCGACACGTTGGCATCGCAGCGCAGCGAGCCTTGCTCCATGCGCACGTCGGATACTTCGGTGTACTGGATGATCGCTTTCAGCTTTTCCAGATAGGCGCGTGCTTCTTCCGGCGAGCGGATGTCCGGCTCGGACACGATCTCGATGAGCGGTACGCCCACGCGGTTGAAGTCTACGAGCGATTCTCCACCGAAGTCGCTGTGCGTCAGCTTGCCCGCGTCTTCCTCCAGGTGGAGGCGGGTGATCCCGATGCGCTTCGTCTCCCCGTTGACCTCAATGTCGATCCAGCCGTTGTAGCCGATCGGCTGGTCGTACTGGGAGATTTGGTACGCTTTTGGCGAATCCGGGTAAAAGTAGTTTTTGCGGTCGAATTTCGTCTCGCGGGAAATCTCGCAGTTGAGCGCGAGCGCTGCTTTCATCGCAAACTCTACCGCTTGCTTGTTCGTTACGGGAAGCACGCCCGGATGTCCCAGACAAATCGGGCATGTATGTGTATTCGGTGGCGCGCCGAACTCAGTCGGGCAGCCGCAGAAAATTTTGCTCTTGGTCGAAAGCTCGGCGTGGACCTCCAGGCCGATGACGGTTTCGTACTTGCTCATGCCTCTTACCCCCTCACCCATTCCGGCTTGCGCTTGCTGTAGCCTGTTGCCTGCTCGTAGGCATGTGCTACGCGCAATACGGTGGATTCGTCAAACGCGCGCCCGACGATCTGCAAGCCGATCGGCAAACCGTTTTGGGCGAAGCCGCACGGTACGCTGATCGCTGGCAGCCCTGCCAGGTTGACAGGCACGGTGCAAATATCTTCCAGATACATTTTGACCGGATCGTTGACGTTTTCGCCGATCTTGAACGCGGTCGACGGCGTAGTCGGATGCAAAATGACATCGAAGTCGGCGAAAATGTTGTTGAAGTCCTGGATAATCAGCGTGCGCACCTGCTGCGCTTTTTTGTAGTAGGCGTCGTAGTAGCCGGACGAAAGCGCATAGGTTCCGAGCATGATCCGGCGTTTCACTTCCGGTCCGAAGCCTTGGCTGCGCGATTCCTTGTACAGCTCGATCAAGTTGGACGCATTGTCTGCGCGCACGCCGTAGCGCACGCCGTCGAAGCGGGCCAGGTTGGACGATGCTTCCGAGGAAGACAGCAGGTAGTAGGCGGGAACCGCATATTCGGTATGCGGCATGGAGACCTCGCTCCAAGTTGCGCCCATGCTCTCAAGCTGCTTCAAGGCGGCGAGCACAGCCTCGCGCACCTCGGCATCAATGCCTTCGCCGATCAGCTCTTTTGGCACTCCAATGCGCAGACCTTTGACATCGCCAGTGAGCGCGGAGAGGTAATCCGGCACTTCCACATTGGCAGAGGTGGAGTCGAACTCGTCATGTCCGGCAATCGCTTGCAGCACGTATGCTGCGTCTTCTACGCTCTTGGTCACAGGTCCGATCTGGTCGAGAGAAGAAGCGAAAGCCACCAGACCGAAGCGGGACACGCGGCCGTACGTAGGCTTCAGACCGACGACACCGCAAAAAGCGGCAGGCTGGCGAATGGAGCCGCCCGTATCCGAGCCGAGCGTGAAATAGAAGTGACGGGCAGCCATCGCTGCGGCAGAACCGCCGGACGAGCCGCCTGGCACGTAATCGGTGTTCCACGGGTTTTTGGCCGGGAAGAAACCGGAGTTTTCATTGGAGCCGCCCATGGCGAACTCGTCCATGTTCAGCTTCGCCACGATCACGGCGTCCGCTTCCTTCACCTTTTTCGAAGCAGTTCCGTCATGGACAGGATCGTAGTTCGCCAAAAATTTGCTGGCGCAGGTCGTCCGTACGTCTTTTGTAATCAGGTTGTCCTTGAGCCCCGCCGGCAGACCGAAGAGAAGGCCAAGCTCCCCGTTCTCCTTAACCAGACGCTCGTCCAACTGGCGAGCATGGGCGAGCGCTCCCTCCTCATCCACGTGCAGGACGGACTTGATTTTTTCATCGTGCTCCTTGATGCTTGCGATGGAAGCCTGCACCAGGTCTGTGACCGAAAGCTCTTTTGCGCGCAAGGCGCTATGTATTTCCGACAATCGCTTGTCAAACAGCGACACAGTGGGTTCCTCCTTTCTCGTTCTCCTGACAGATTATTCGAATACAGCCGGTACCTTGAATTGCCCGTCTTCGTGATCCGGTGCGTTTTTCAGCACTTCTTCGCGCGGCAGCGACGGTCTGTTCACGTCTTCGCGCATCACGTTTTTCACATCGGTCGCGTGGCTGGTCGGCTCAATGTTGGACGTATCGAGCTCGTTCAGCTTCGCGGCAAACTCCAGAATGGCGTTCAGGTCCTTTGTGTATTGCAAAGCCTCGTCCTCCGTCAGTTGCAAACGGGCCAGATTGGCTACATGCTCTACTTCTTTGCGAGTGATGGCACTCATCTCTTCCACCTCCGAATCGTATCACATAACTTTGATCTTACTTGAAAACAGCAGGTTCAGTCAATTTTCGCGCGGATTCGGCAGTATAGAAACAAAATTTTTTCGAGTAAAAATGATTGGCTGGATGATTTGAGAGGCGAAGCTGTTTCGAAAACAAGAGCGAATCCGATCGCTCCAGCTCTGGCATGCGGCCTGGCATGTCTCGGAGCCGGGCATCGTCCTGGCAATGTCTTGACTTGGAACGGTACCGCGTGAAGCGTATAATGAAAGACAAGCACCTAAAAAATGGATATTTCTAAAAATAAGGAGGATGCCCTTGAACTCAATGATCGTGCTGCTGCTGGCTGCCATCCTTTCTACGCATCATGCGCTTCCCATGTCCAACCTGCTACTTTCAGTCCCCCGGCAGCAAATGCTTACCCCGGAGGAAGCCACGCAAGTACTGACCGCCATTTTGAGCAAAAACCCCGCTCTTGGCCCGGTAAAAATCACCTCTGTCACATACGCAAACGGGCAGTATTATATCCGTTACATTCGCGAAACCAACTGCGAGAGCGGGACACATATCATAGATGCCTATACAGGCGAGACAGTAGGCGGGACGCGGTCCCAGTGTTAAAATCAGCTTTTTGTCTGCAACCAGCGAAACATCTTTTTATAGCAAAAAGGAGTCCCTTTTCTCCAAAAGCGGACTCCATTTTCATTCGGATTCTATTTTTCAGGCAACAAGCCGCTATGCTTGTTCCTTTTGCAACGTCGCCAGCAACTGCCCCATGAGCAGCGACTTCCCTTTTTCCACGCCTGCCGCCCATGTTAGCTGCGAAGATTCCAGGAGCAGGATGACGGTCGAGCCGAACTCGAACCAGCCGAGCTCGTCGCCCTTTGCGTAGTGCGGCGTGCCTTCGATCGGCTCGTCTGTTTGCCGGCCGTGCTTGATATTGGTCGTGGCGGTATTGTACACGACTTTGACGCTGCCGACGAACAGGGCGCCGACTTTTACCAGTGCGATCTCGCCCAGGCCATCCGACTCGATGTAGGTGACGAGCCGTTCGTTGCGGGCAAACAGTCTGTCCACATTTTCAATCCCGAGCCGGTTCACCGGATAGAGACGGCCCGGCAAATAGCTGTAGCGCACCAACTCGCCTGCCACCGGCATATGGATGCGGTGATAGTCGCGCGGGCTCAAGTAGATCGTGATGAACTTTCCGCCGTAGTAGCGCTTTGCTTCTTCCTCGGAACCGCCCAGCAGCTCTGTCACGCTGAACTCCTTGCCTTTTGCCTGAATCAGCGTGCCCTCGCATATGTCGCCGAGCTGGGAGACGGTCCCGTCTACCGGGCTGACGATAACGTCGTTGCCGGGAGCGATCGGCCTTGCTCCCGGCTTCAGACGGCGCGTAAAAAATTCCTTGAGCGTCCGGTATTCCGTTACCGGCTTTTCTATGATGGAGGCATCAATTTTATAGTGACGGATGTAGTGTTGGATCGCTAATCGACTGAAGCGAGAAGCGGTAATTTTGCCCATGGTCCGTGACATTGCGTTTTGCGGCAGTCGATGAATCAGACCTGGCAGCAGCTTTTTGCGCATAAGTGGAACTCCTTAATCGTTTTCGATTAGACAGCAAGTAGCGAATACCCTTACTTTACCACCTCCACTTACAGCCAGTAAACCCTGCACTATTACCAACGTCTCATCATTTTCTTGCCCGGACTTGCTATACTATAATAATGGGACAAGCCTACAATCAGGAGACTACAGATATGGCGAAGCTTGATATCACAACTCTCATCAGTCAGCACGGCGACATCTTGACCAGCTTATTTCATCACATGTCGGACATGTTTTTCCTTATGGCTGTGGAAAAAAACGCCGACGGGGCCTACCAGTTCCGGTATGTCCTGATGAATCCCGCCGCTATGAAAGGAGCAGGTCTTACTGAGGACACTTACGGAAAGCTGATTGAGGAAGTGTATCCGTCGGAAAAAGCAGACCTGCTCAACAGCATGTACAGACAGACGGTGGAAGACGCAAGCCCCACTCACTTCACGACAAACGGCAACATGATCGGAGAGTCGATCCTCTCTCCCGTCTTCAACTGTGAAGGGGTTTGCACCCATGTTTTTTCCGTGACCCGGGACATTACCGAGCGCAAAAAGCTGGAAAGGCAGCTCGAATACATGGCCTACCACGATGTGCTCACAGGCTTGCCGAACAGACGCCTGCTTTACGCCAATCTCCAGCAAGCTTTGGAAAAGGCTAAAGCGTCCGGCGAAATGGTCGCGGCCCTCTATCTCGATTGCGACCATTTCAAGCAAATAAACGATACTTGGGGCCATGACGCCGGCGACGTTTTTTTGCAAATGCTCGCCCAGCGCCTCCAGGCTTGTGTCCGCGAACAGGATACGGTCGCGCGTCTGGGGGGAGACGAGTTCGTCGTCATTCTCACTGGCATCCAGAACGAGCGTCAGGCGGAAAAAGTCGCGACCCGGATTTTGCATTCGCTGCAGCAACCGTGGAGCTTTCAGGGCCAGACTTTTTCATTTACGTCCAGCATCGGCATCGCGCTTTACCCTGTTTCCGCAAGCGAGGCGGACCAGTTGTTGAGCAATGCGGACAAGGCTCTGTACAAAGCGAAAGCGACGGGACGCAACCAGTTCTTTTTCTTCGATCCCGCTCAAAACTGAGCCGTTCGCCGTTCTATGGATAGATTTCGGCTGCGCCAACTCATTTGGCGGCCGCTCTTTTGTCAATGGCTTCACCACGTTAAGGCAATAACGATCTCACCCGTATAAAAACAGGAACACAGACAGGACGGAAAACAGCAAGCTCACCAAGTACAGGACGACGACTGTCTGCTTGGCCGACAGCCCGAACGACATCAGCCGATGGTGAACGTGCCTGCGATCTGCCTGGTACATGGGTGATCCGGCCAACAGCCGACTAATCATCACCTGTATCGTGTCCACGACGGGCAAGCCCAGCGCCAGCACCGTCACGACCAACGAAATGAGCGTCGCCCCTTTCATTGTGCCCTCTAACGAGATTACCCCGAGCGCAAACCCCAGAAACATCGACCCGGCATCCCCCATGAAAATTTTTGCGGGATAAAAATTAAAGCGCAAAAACGCAAGCGCAGCACCTGCCAGCGCCACCGCAAGCAGAGCGGTCACCTCCTGGCCCCGGGCCATGGACAGAAAAAACAAGGTGATCGCGGAAAACGATGTCGCCCCAGCCGCCAGCCCGTCCACTCCATCCAAAAAATTCACCATGTTGATAAGTCCGACAATCCACAGCACCGTCGCCAGCAACGAAACGAGCAACGGAAACGATACGTACGCGCCTTCCTCCGCCCCGAGCCACGTCAAGCTGATGCCGCGAAACCGGATATCCAAAAGAAAAGCGAGAACGGCCACCGCCAGTTGCACCAGCAGCTTTGGGAATGCCGGAAAATCTTTTTGCCGGGCTTTGAAGGTGTCGTCCACCCAGCCGATCGCCACCAGCAGCAAACCGCCGACTGCCAAAACTGCCACCGTTTTTTGCGCCCCTGCAAAAAAAGTTGTCACCAACAGCAGCCCGACAAACATCGCCAGCCCGCCGGACAAAGGCATCGGTCTGCTGTGTCCTTTTCTTCCTCTGGGCATGTCCAGCAGCTTCGTTTTCCAGGCCAGACGGTACGCTAACGGCATCAGCAAGTAGACGAGAAAAAACGTCGAGAGTCCTGAAGCAATGTAAGTAAACAGCTACCCTCACCTGCCCGCACATCATTTTCTTACCCATTAGTGTGGACAAAAGGAGCGCAAAAAAGCCGCCCCCGTTTGGAGGCAGCTTTGTCGTGCGTTTTCTTACATTTTTTCGGAAACCATTTTTGCTTGAGTGAACAGGAGCAGGTAGTCTGGTCCGCCCGCTTTGGAGTCCGTACCGGACATGTTGAAGCCGCCGAACGGATGCACGCCAACCAGTGCGCCTGTGCACTTGCGGTTGAAGTACAGGTTGCCCACGTGGAACTCTTCGCGAGCGCGCTCCAGGTGTGCACGGTTGCGGCTGATAACAGCGCCAGTCAAGCCGTACTCAGTGTTGTTTGCGATTTCCAGTGCATGGTCAAAATCGTTGGCTTTGCAGAACGCTACGACTGGACCAAAGATTTCTTCCTGCATGATGCGAGCTTGCGGATCTACGTCAGCAAATACGGTTGGCTTGATGAAGTAGCCGGTTTCTGGGCCTTTTTCGCCACCTGCAACCAGTTTGCCTTCTGTTTTACCGATCTCGATGTATTCGAGGATTTTGTTGTAAGCTTTTTCATCGACAACCGGACCTGTGTAGAACTCGTTGGATCTTACGTCGCCTACAGTCAGTTGGTTGGTCAGCTCGACTACGCGGTCCAGCACTTGATCGTACACGTCTTGGTGAACGATCGCACGGGAGCAAGCGGAACATTTTTGACCGGAGAAGCCGAATGCGGAAGCAACGATGGATTGTGCAGCCAACTCGATGTCGCAATCGCTGTCAACCACGATGGAGTCTTTCCCGCCCATTTCTGCTACCAGGCGCTTCATCCATTTTTGGCCTGGGCGATGTTTCGCAGCCAGCTCGTTGATGCGCAGACCTACGTCACGGGAGCCTGTGAAGCTGATGAAGCGAGTCAGCGTATGTTCTACGAGGAAGTCGCCGATTTCGCTGCCGGAACCTGGCACGAAGTTTACTACGCCTGCTGGTACGCCAGCGTCTTCGAGAATTTCCATGAATTTCGCTGCGATTACTGGTGTAGTGGAAGCAGGCTTCAGCACAACGGTGTTACCCGCTACGAGAGCTGCTGTTGTCATACCGACCATGATTGCCAGAGGGAAGTTCCATGGCGGGATTACTACGCCTACGCCGAGCGGGATGTAGTACAGCTCGTTGTCTTCATCCGGAATGCGCGGCAGGTCATGGCGCTGGGACAGCTTATCCATTTGACGGCCGTAGTATTCCATGAAGTCGATTGCTTCTGCTGTGTCAGCGTCCGCTTCTGGCCAGCTTTTTCCTGCTTCTTTTACGAGCCAAGCGGAAAATTCATGCTTGCGGCGGCGCAGAATCGCTGCTGCTTTATAGAGATAACGGGAGCGCGCCTGTGCAGGTACCTTTTTCCATGTTTCGAAAGTGCTCGCTGCTGTCTGGATTGCTTTTTCAGCCAGCGCCTGGTCTGCTTGGGAAACGACGCCCACTACTTGTTCTTTGTTGGAAGGGTTGATGGAGCGGGATTTTTTCTCGGTTGTAATGCGCTCTCCACCAATGATGAGAGGGTACTCGCGGCCAAGCTCGCTTTCTACTTTGGCGAGTGCTTCTTCAAATGCCTTTTTATTTTCCGGCAGGCTAAAATTGGTAAACGCCTCGTTTTTGAATTCAACTTGCATTCGGTGACGCCTCCTTATCGATTTCTTCCTGAGATCACTCATAAAATATATGCAAGGATCATACCAACTAATACTGAGTTGCTCGACCACGATAGTGTTTGCATTTTTCGCGAAAAACAACAGCCAAGTTCAAAAAACGAAATCTGACACTTATGTTTATAAACTGCTCAATGATATACACTTTTGTTCATTCACTGCACAAAAAGCCCGATTCACACCTTGGCTGGTGCAAATCGGGCTTCTGTCCGTTTATTGACGATAAAGATGCATGTACGGTTCGCCGGATGTCGGGCGAATATAAATCGCCAGCGGTTTGTTCATCGACTGGACGTACAGGTTGACGTGAACACTTTTGTCGAACAGTTGGTTGATGCTTCCGGCGGCATACTGGGTAAACTGCAGAACCTCTGTCCGCGAGTCGTACTCCGCTGTTGCCGTGATCGTCAGCTCGGTCAGCCTGCCATCCATAAAGCGTCCCACGCCTGTCATGCCGACGTACTCCCCGAAGTAAGCCTGCGCTTGCCGCATCAGCTTGTCGTACTGCAACGACTGCTGGGCGTATTTTTTCTCGACGTCCGCGCTCGGGAAGAGGAAAAACTCCTCGTCGATCGGCTGCCACTTCGAAACGGCCGAATCGTTGGCCGCCACTGTGCCGGACATGATGAAATGGCCCGGCACGAGCGAAGAATTTGCCTCTGGGACCTGATACAGCAAAATCAGCATCGGCACGTTCGGCGTGCTCACCCGCAACGTCGAAACGATGGTGGCGGCAAGTTGCTGGCCTTTTGCTTGCAGCTCCTGCCGGGTGTAGACCATTTCCTTGCCCGTTGCATCCTGATAGTTCGGCGAAACAGACAAGCCCAGCACCATCCCGGCGAGCTGTTTGTCTTTTTTGTTCAGGTAGTCATGCTCCAGTACGTGCACCAGAATGCCGTTTTTCTGCTGCCCGTTCGTTCCGCTCGCCTTTTCCTGGGCAATCCATTGGGCTACCTGTTCTTTTTTCACCACTTGACCTTCCTGGAAATAATACTCGGAGGTCGGGAACGTATCGCGGGCAAACTCCATCAAGCCCAGCTCCAGGTGGCTGAAATCAATCCGGTATCTCGTGCTGCTGAGCATGCCGCGCGTCAAATTCGGCTTGTACGGCGTGATGCTGCCGTAGTAATCCTCGGACACTTCCACTACTTCAGACAAGGATGGCGCGGTAGGCTCGGGCGCTTGATCCTTGCCCCCTGGCAGCAACGAGCAGCCAGCGGTTGCAATCGCGAGCACAATCGCGGCTGCGTACCTGCATCCTGTCAAAAACTTCGCTTTCATACGCTACTCCTTTTGTCTTGAAAAAATGGGACTAATTCCATTTGGTCCAGCGATTGTCGCTGAGCTTGTAGATCAGCGCCGATTCGCCGATTCCCACCCATTTTGTATCGCCGTCGCCCGAGGCGATGACGATCAGCTTTTCCGGTGAGCGCGCATCGAGCAAACGCCACTCTCCCTCAATTTTTTCATAGACGCCTTTTTCAGTTGCGACAGCGAGAACGCCAGTACGCCTGTTGACGGAGAGAGAATAGATTTGTTCTGCTTCCGGAATCTCCTCTGTCTTCCACTGCCCCTCTTCATTATAGAGCAAGCTGAATTGTGCCGCTACATAGAGACGGTTCTCGTTCGGGTCAAAATCCATGGCATATACTTCCTGGTCCATCGGCTGCCAGAGAGTCCACGACCCTCCCTTGTCTGTCGACTGGTAGATGCCTTCGCCCGACACGAAGGCGAACAAGCGAACCTTTTCCCCCTGGCGCGTACCTGCAAAGCTGCGAATCTGAGCAGGCTCAGGCAATCCGTTGCTCGCCGGGGTCCAGTTTTTCCCGCCGTCCGCAGAGCGTCGCACCCCTTCGCTTCCACCGACATAAATGTGTGCGGTATCTTCCGGGTCCACAAACCAGCCGACGGTGTCAAACTGCTCCAACTGCGTCGACAACAGCCCCCACAAGCCTCCGCCAGTGGAGCTGTACAGTCCCGCATGCGTGCCCACCCATACATGTGCAGCATCCGGCGTCATCGCCAGCGTATGAATCGTCTCTCCCTTTTCCAAAACGTCCTGATAGGTCAAGTCACCTTGCAGAGCAGCCGCCATAACCGAAGAGGGAGCTGGCTTCTCCTGTACGTCGCCGCCATCGCTGCAACCGCCCAAGAGCAGCACTGCCATTGCTCCTATTCCCCATCGCTTAAAGCTACCCATGCTCTTCACGTCCCTTCCCTTGCTCATCCGTCTGTCGCCGCTGTTTTCTCTTTCGGCGCTGTTATTTGAGAATCTCCAAAAATCCGGCTTCGTCCATGACAGCTACGCCCAGTTTTTCGGCCTTTTCCAGCTTGGAGCCGGCTTTTTCTCCCGCAATGACCAGATCGGTCTTTTTGCTGACGCTGCTCGTCACCTTGCCGCCCAGGCGGACAATCGCTTCCTCTGCCTCCTGGCGGGACATTTGCGTCAGCGTCCCCGTGAGTACAATCGTCTTGCCGGAAAACGGCAAATCTGCCCCCGCTTCGACGCGAACGCCTTTGTACTCCATGTTCACACCGGCCGCCTTCAGCCGCTCGATGACGGCCTGTGCCTGCGGCTGGGCGAAGTAGTTGATGAGACTCGCTGCCATTTTCGGCCCGATCTCGTTAATTTGCGTCAGCTCTTCCTCGGAAGCTTGCATGATCGCGTCCATATGGCCAAAATGCTCCGCCAGCACACGCGCTGCCTTGGCTCCGACCAGGCGAATGCCAAGGCCGAACAGCACGCGCTCCAGCGAGTTTTCCTTGCTCGCTTCAATCGCTGCCAGCAGGTTGTCTACAGACTTCTCGCCCATGCGCTCCATGCCGAGCAACACATCGCGCTGCTGGTGCAGGTAGTACAGGTCTGCCACGCTGTGAATGATGCCGTCGCGGTACAGTTGCGCCACCACTTTTTCACCCAGTCCGTCGATGTTCATCGCTGTGCGGGACACAAAGTGAATCATGCCTTCGCGAATCAGCGCCGGACACATCGGATTGATGCAGCGCAGGGCGACTTCTTCCTCCAGCCGCACCAGCTCGCTGCCGCACTCCGGACAATGCGTCGGCATGGCAAACGGCGTCTCGTTCCCGGTGCGGCGCTCCGGCAGTACCGCAATGATCTCGGGAATGATGTCGCCCGCTTTTTTCACGACGACGTGGTCGCCAATCAGCAAGCCTTTTTCCCGGATAATGTCTTCGTTGTGCAAGGAAGCGCGCTTGACCGTCGTGCCCGCCAGGCTGACCGGCTTCAAGAGGGCCGTTGGCGTCACGCTCCCGGTTCGTCCTACCGACACCTCAATGCCTTCGAGAATCGTGATCGCTTCCTCCGCAGGAAACTTGTAGGCGATGGCCCAGCGCGGGCTTTTGGCTGTATAGCCCAGCTCTTCCTGCTGCGCGTAGCTGTCTACCTTGATGACCATGCCGTCGATTTCGTAAGGCAGGCTCGGGCGTTTTTGCGTCCAGCTTTCGATAAAAGCGAGCAGTTCCCCGACGTCCTCGAAGACGCGGCGCTCCTTATTCACCTTGAACCCGAGCGATTCGAGCAGGTCCAGCCCCTCGCTGTGGGACTCGACAGTCTCGCCGTGCAGCTCGCCGATGCCGTAGATGAAGATGTCGAGCTGACGGGAGGCGGCAATTTTCGGATCGAGCTGGCGCAGCGAGCCTGCCGCCGAGTTGCGCGGATTGGCAAACAACGGTTCCCCGCGTTCTTCCCGCTCCCGGTTCAGCTTTTCAAAGGCAGCCTTTGGCATGTATGCCTCGCCGCGCACTTCCAATGTCAGCGGCCTGGTCAACCTGAGCGGAATCGAGCGGATGGTTTTCAGGTTTTGCGTAATATCCTCGCCGATCGTTCCGTCCCCGCGCGTCGCTCCGCGGACAAACACCCCGTTTTCGTAGTGAAGGGAAACGGCCAGCCCGTCGATTTTCAGCTCTGCCACGTAACGCACGGCCTGGCTGCCCACTGCCTGGCGGACGCGGCGGTCAAAATCTCTGATGTCCGCTTCGCCAAAGGCGTTGCCAAGGCTGAGCATCGGCGTCTTGTGCACGACCTTTTCAAAGAATGGCAAAGGTTCCCCCCCAACGCGCTGAGTAGGAGAATCCGGGGAAGCCAGCTCTGGAAACTGGGTTTCCAGCTCGATAAGCTCCCGCATCAATTGATCGTATTCCTGGTCGGTAATCTCAGGCCGATCTTCTTCGTAGTAAAGACGATTATGCCGCTCAATTCGTTTCGCCAATTCCTTGATTTTTGTTTCCGCCGTCAATCGATCCATCTCGTTCATCCTTTACTTTAGCGATAGTTCTGCTTATGTCCGCTGTATCGGTGCGAATTTCGCGAGCAGCTTCTTGATGCCTGTCGGGCTTGGAAACGCGATATCAAGCTCCATGTCGTCTCCCGTGCCTTTGACCTTGACGACAGTGCCTGTGCCCCACTTGCCATGCTGCACCCTGTCCCCGACTTTCCAATCCACTCCGGCTCCCTGGCCGTGTCCGGGTAGCTTGTCGCCAGCCTGCATGCCTGGGCGGGAAAACGTTGCCTGAGAGCCTCCGGCAAAGCGCTGCGCCATGCCCGGCTTTGTCGCGCCGAAGCCACCGCCGCCTGCTTGCGAAGTCGTGGAGCCAAACGCTCTCGCCCCCGGATCGCGCTGGCCGAATGCTCCGCCGCGACTGCCGCCAAAGCTCCGCTCCGCAGCAGCAGGGTTTCCTTCCAACAGCTCTGGCGGGATTTCCTGCAAAAAGCGCGATGGCACGCTCACATTCGTCCGGCCGAACAGCGTCCGCATCCGTGCGCACGTCATGTACAGCCGCTCCTCTGCCCGGGTAATGCCTACATACGCGAGGCGGCGCTCCTCCTCCATCTCGGCATCGTCAAACAACGAACGGCTGTGCGGGAACACGCCTTCCTCCAGGCCGACGAGGAACACGACAGGAAACTCCAAACCTTTGGCGCTGTGCAGCGTCATCAGGACAACCTGCCCATTTTCCGCTACCTCTTCTTTTTCCCCGTCTTCTCCGAGCGAGTCGATGTCCGCGACCAGTGCCAGATCGGTCAAAAACGCGAGCAAGCTCTTGTCTTCGTTTTTGCGCTCAAACTCCTGCGTCACAGACAGAAACTCCTCGATGTTCTCCAGTCTGGCCTGCGCTTCGATCGTTTTATCCTCTTTGAGCGATTCGCGGTAGCCGGAGCGCTTCAGCACTTCCTCTACCAACTCGGTCACGCTCAAGTAGTCGGTCATCTGCATCAGGTTGGTAATCAGGTCGTTAAACGACAAAATCGCATTCGTCGTGCGCGACGGCAGCCCCATGTAGGCGGCCTCCTGAATCGCCTGATACAGCGACTGGCCGTTTGCATTGGCGTACGCTTGCAGCTTTTCAACCGTCGTGTCCCCGATATTGCGCTTGGGCACGTTGATGATGCGCTGCAGGCTGATGTCGTCGTCCGGGTTGGAAATGAGGCGCAGGTAAGCCAGGATGTCCTTGATCTCTTTGCGGTCGTAGAACTTCGTTCCGCCGACGATCGTGTACGGAATGTTCGACTTGATGAACACATCCTCCACCACACGGGACTGGGCGTTTGTCCGGTACAGGACGGCAAACTTGTCGTAGCGCTTGTACTGCGGCAGTTGCTTGCGGATCGTATCGACGATGAAGTACGCCTCGTCGTGCTCGGAGTCGCCCTGAAAACACATGATTTTGTCGCCGCCCGGATTTTCCGTCCACAGCTTCTTTTCCTTGCGCAGCTTGTTGTTGGCGATCACCTCGTTGGCTGCCTGCAAAATCGTTTTTGTCGAGCGGTAGTTTTGCTCCAGCTTGATGAGCTTCGCTTCCGGATAGTCTTTTTCAAAGTTGAGGATGATGGAAATATCCGCGCCCCGCCATTTGTAAATACTTTGGTCGGCGTCCCCCACGCAGCATACGTTGCGGTATTTGTCCGCGAGCATGGAGATCAACAGGTACTGGGCCCGGTTCGTATCCTGATACTCGTCCACGTGAATGTAGCGGAATTTTTTCTGGTAAAACTCGAGCACTTCCGGCACTTCTTTGAACAGGCGAACAGTCGTCATAATCAAGTCGTCGAAGTCCAACGACTGGTTGCTTTTCAGCTTTTTCTGGTACGCCTCGTACACCTTCGCGGCGACCTGCGCAAACGGATCTCCGGCAAGTCTGGCGAAAGTGTCCGGGTCTGTCAGTTCGTTTTTCGCTCCGCTGATGGCAGCCAAAATCGAGCGCGGCTCATACTGCTTGGGATCAATGTTTAGCTCCTTCAGGCATTGCTTGACGACCGACAACTGATCGCCCGCGTCGAGAATCGTAAAGCTGCGGCTGATGCCGAGTCGGTCAATGTCTCTGCGCAAAATTCGCACACACAGGGAGTGAAACGTCGACAGCCACGTATCCTGCGCCGCCGCGCCGCCAATGATCGCCGCCACGCGGTTTTGCATCTCCCGCGCCGCCTTGTTGGTGAAGGTGATGGCGAGAATGCTCCACGGCGCCACCTGTTTCACGCTGATGAGGTACGCGATGCGCTGCGTCAGCACTTTGGTCTTGCCGCTGCCCGCACCGGCCAAAATCAGGACAGGGCCTTCTGTAGTCAGTACGGCTTCCCGCTGCTGCGGGTTCAAGCCTGCTGTAATTCGTTCTGCTAAAACCATATGTATAAGTCCACCTTTCCACGTTCCCTAGACGAGTGCATATGTTCCTATTTTCGCACAGATCGCACTTGAGTTCCAGTTCGTAAACGGGCGAGGAAAGATCATCCTTTTGGCAAAAGCGGCTCGTACATCATATAGGCGCGATTCTCCGTCAGCCACTCCTGTTCCAGCCAGGTCCCGTCCTGCGCATACACATTGCGGTAAAGCTGATTGCTCCGTTCGTAGCCGCCCCAGATCGACGGGGTGATGGCGTGTTCTTTTTCGATAATCTCATACGTTCGTGTCGGGGGCATGTCGGAGCGCCACTCTCCGACCAGATGCGTGTCGGTCAGGTAGACGTGAAGCTGGAACGTTTGCTTCGTCCGGTTTTCGATCTGCAAGTCGAGGTAGTTGTAAAAACAGGTCGCACCGCTTCCGAACGGCTGCGTCCGGTTGGCGTCGGGAAAAACGTCGTAGCTGTGGCGGTGGCGCTCGGTGACCGTCAAGGGCGTATGCAGCGTCATCCAGTACAGCAAATTCGAGAGCTGACACAACCCGCCGCCGATTCCGGCTGTGACGCGCCCGTGCGAGAGCAGCATCCCCTCCACGTAGCCTTTTCCTTTTGTCGGCTTGCCAATCAGCTTCCAATAGGAAAAGGTTTCACCCGGCCGCAGCATTACTTTGTCCAGGCGAGCTGTCGCCAGTCGCAAATTGATGACTTTGTTGTGCTGCATCCACATCTCGACGTTTTGCAACCGCCGCAGCAATATCGTCTGGTGGGAAAAATGCACATGCGAAAGCAGCTCGCTTTTTTTCTCGCGGGCGAATCTCGTTCGTCCCACCAGCCACTGAATCCGTCTTTTCCCGCGGTAATAGACGATGCCTGCCGCGAGCCTCCACCTTCCCCGCGCAATCGGCTTCATCCTCGCGCCTCCTCTTTTTTCCTGATTTATAACATGTAGACGACGCGTCAGGCCCGTTAGTTGCGAAAAAGGCTCCTTCCGATTTTGTAAGGGCGTCGTAAGCCAATTCTCTTTCCTCGCCCCTCCCTGTGCGGTAGGATGAAGAGGTGTCTGTTTTTGTTTGGACATTCATCTATGGAAAAAAGGAAGTGATCGGCTTGTCAGCCTTTGCTCCCATCGGGAACCAACGGATCAACACATTGGACACCGTGCGCGGGTTCGCCCTGCTCGGCATCGTCCTGGTCAACATATTGCCGCTTCTCTCCGTGCAGACACCTGCTCCCGGCAGCGTTGACGCCTGGCTGTTCCAGTTTTTCAACTTTGCCGTGGAATCGCGCTTTTTCGTGATTTTCTCGTTTTTGTTTGGCGTCGGCTTCCATCTGTTTGTCAGCCGGGCAAAAGAAAAAGGCGCAAACAGCACCGCCCTGTTCATTCGCCGATTGATTGCGCTTCTGGCCTTCGGCTTCGTGCACAAAATGTTTCATCCGGGAGAAGCGTTGTTCATTTACGCCATCTTCGGCTTTATGCTGATGCCTTTTTACCGCCTGCGCGCTAAAACAAATCTGGCAATCGGTCTTATTCTCTCCATCCTGGTTTGCGCCACAGGCGTGAAGCCGTTTCTCGTGCTGCCGCTGTTCATTCTCGGCCTGTCCGTCGGGCAATTCGGGGTTTTTCAGGACATTCCCCGCTTCCTGCCCGCGATCAAAAAGGTGCAAGGAATCGCCTTCGCGCTCACGCTGCTCGGCTTGTACGCCCAGTATCAATTCCTGCCATCCGATCCGTTCATGTCGGCCCAGACGATCGTCGTGGACGATATCTCGGAGCAACAACTGCTGGAGCTTACGTATTACACGATCGCCCTGACCTCGACAGGCTTTGTCATGTCGGCGTTTTACACAACGACGCTGATCCGGCTGTTGGAGCACCGCAGCGTGCAAAAGGCGCTGGCGCCGCTGACCAGCTACGGGCGGATGGCGCTGACGAACTACGTGGGACAGACGGTGCTGATTTTGGCTGGCGGCTATTTGTTTGGCTGGTACGGCACGCTCAGCTACTGGCAGTCCACGCTCATTTGTCTCGGCATTTACGCGCTGCAAATGGCGTGCAGCATGCTGTGGCTGTCGGTCTTTCGCATGGGGCCGCTGGAATGGGTGTGGCGCGTATGCACGTATATGCGGGTGACGCCTCTTTTGAAGGGCAGCAAGGAGCGGGGGCGCGCCTGATAGCTTGCTAGGGCTTGCATTTAACAGTATTGACCCTTCTGGCCCTTCCTCTTCGAAGTGAATTTGGAAAAAATGAGCAATCCGTTCTTTTGATGGATTGCTCGTTTCACCTATACCCGATATCCTACTTATTGAGATGAAGATGATGACTATTTTGGAAGTCTTCTACATGCCTGAAATAGTGACTCTTCTGTTAGCTGCTGCGTTTAATTTAAGGAGCATAGCCAAACAAAACGACAAAATCATAAAGTTGCTAGAGGAATTAAAAAAATAAAGATAGCAGCCTAAAAACCGCCAGAATGTACAAATTCGGCGGTTTCTTTTCGACAATCGAATTAAGCCTTTCGTTGGAGGTTTCACGCTGATCGCGACTGCCATTCTAGTGCGGAAGGTGTTTGGACAACTGCAACAAAAATGCAACGCCTCACTTCTTCAACCGATACGGCACCGTAGCGATTTTCACATCCTGCCTGGCAAATAAATACGCCCGAATCAGCAAACTCGTCTGGTTATGCAGCAGGTTATGCCACCAGCGCTTTGTAATAAACTGTGGAATCATGACCGTAACATGGTCGGTTTCGGCCTTTTTCCATTCCACCGTGTCAATAAACTTAAACAACGGCCTGATGATACTACGGTAGTGCGAACGCAAAACAATCAAGCGCACTCCCGGATTCCACTGCGCCCATTTTTCCTCCATTTTTTTCATGTCCTCATCACTGAATCCTACATAGACAGCCACGATGTCGTCCGTCAATGATTGCGCATAACTGATCGTGTTTTTTACCACCTGCGATATGCCCGCCACCGGGATCACAATGACACTGCCTTTTGGCTCCGGCTTATCGGTTTCAACATCCAGCCGCAGCTCATCGGCCAAATCTCTGTAGTGCCTGTTAATTTTGCGGAAGATAAAAATGACGATGGGCAGGAAAATAAAAATCGACCACACCTGCGTGAACTTGGTAAGCAAGAAGATCAGGCAAATCGTCAAGGTCGTGAGCATGCCCAACGTATTAATCAGAAAAGGCGTGAGCCAGCCTGGCGGTTTTTTCGTGATCCATCGCTTCATCATCCCTGCCTGTGACAGCGTAAACGGGATAAACACACCAAGCGCGTATAACGGGATCAGATTTTCTGTTTCTCCTTGAAACGCAATAATTAAGATTCCTGAAAGAATCGCCAAAAAAATGATTCCGTTCGAAAACCCCAGACGATCTCCCCGGACCATAAACATGTTGGGCATGAATCTGTCCTTCGACAGCATAAAGGCAAGCAAAGGAAAGGCCGCAAAAGCCGTATTGGCTGCAAGGAACAAAATAAGCGCTGTAACAGCCTGAATGAAGTAGTACAGGATTCCGCGCCCAAAAACCGTTGAAGCGATTTGCGACACTACTGTTTCCTTTGGACTCGGCGCAATCCCGTACGCGTAAGCCAGCAGGCTGATTCCCATGAACATAATGCCAAGGATCAATCCCATGGTGATAAGCGTCAAAGCTGCGTTTTTCGGTGCTGGCTCCCTGAAATTCGGAATGGCGTTGGAGACAGCTTCTACCCCTGTCAATGCCGAGCAGCCTGAACTAAAAGCCCGCAAAAGCAGGAATAACGTAATGCCTGGAACAACTGCGCCGTATTCGGGAGATGGCGTGTGAACGTTCCCGGCTATCCATTGATACACGCCGCCAATGATTAAGGCGAGAATGGCTACGACAAAAAAATACACGGGGTACATTAAAATCGTAGCCGACTCCGTGATGCCCCGTAAATTCAAGAGCGTGACAATGAAAATCATCAGAAGGGCAACCAGCACGCGATGTTCATGCAGAGCCGGAAATGCCGATGTAATCGCGTCTGTGGAAGCGGACATACTCACCGCCACAGTCAAAATGTAATCCACGAGCAAGGAACCGCCTGCAACCAGCCCTGTCGTGGTTCCCAAATTGTCCTTTGCCACAATGTATGCTCCGCCGCCTGTCGTATAAGCGAATATCGTTTGGCGGTAGGACAAAATCAGGATAGTTAACAGGCCGACAACGGCAATCGAGATCGGGATGGAATACCATAGCGCTGCAGCTCCCACCGTTATTAATACGAGAAGAATCTGCTCGGTTCCGTAAGCTACGGAAGATAGCGCATCAGATGAAAGGACCGCTAACGCTTTTACTTTGCTTAATTTTTCTGCTGCAAGCTCGTTTGTTTTCATCGGTCTTCCGATCAGGAAGCGCTTGAAATCGGATATCATCTATATTCTGCCCCTTACCAGATTTTCGGTTAGTTTCCCCGCCGTTTCCAAAATTAAACGAACCGGTCCACCTGCTGCTAATCATGCACGGCTGCTCATTTTTTCTTATGTCAGACTACCCGAACCTTGCTCGCTTCCAGCTAAACAAGGCAACAAAAAAGCAGCCTGCACGATCTGTCACGCGGCTGCGCCCCAACCCATTTTCTTCCAAAATATATGCTTTCGCAAAAAAAAGAGAGCCTTCCATCATTCTGGCTCTCGTCTTCTGTCTGCTATTGTTCACCCTTCACGGCAGCCACTGTCGCCAAAGCTGCTTGCAGGTCGTCATAAATCACGTTGCCCACGACTACCGTGTCGGCAATCGCCGCCATTTCCGCCGCTTGCTGCGGAGTGCGAATGCCGCCCCCGTAAAAGACGTGGGCTTCGTCGGCCCCTGCCTTGCACGCCTTGACGATAGCAGGATCGCCGTAGGTGCCGCTGTACTCCAAATAGACGACAGGCAAACGGCAGATTTTGGTCGCGACTTGCGCGTATGCCTTCGCTTCTGCGGCGTCTGCGATCGGCCGCGCGCGCGTCAGCTCGGCCACTCCTGCTGCGGGATTGGCGATGAGATACCCTTCCGTAATGATCTCGTCCCAGTGAATATAGGCGCCATATGCTTTCAGCCCGGTGACGTGCGGCGTAAACGTCCAGTCAGGATCACCCGCATTCAGCACGAGCGGGATCAAATACGAATCAAATCCGGGCACAACCGCATCGAGCGAAGAAATCTCCAGCACAGCCGGAACCGCGTAGCGGCGAATGCGGGACATCAGATCGAGCGTGTTGTCGAATGTCACGCCGTACGTGCCGCCGACAATAATCGCATCGGTACCGGACTCGCAAATCAGTTCCAGCGCCTCGTCGTCGATCGTTTTGTCCGGGTCCAGTTTAAACGTATGGCGCCAACTGCGATAGTCAATCAACGTTGCCTGCCTCCTAGCTATTTTCCAATGCGCTCCAGCGCCATCTGATATCCGTCGTTGCCGTAGTTCAGGCAGCGTTTGACGCGGGAGATGGTGGCTGTGCTGGCCCCGGTCTCCGCTTCGATCTGGTTGTAGGTAAAGCCTTTGCGAAGCATGCGCGCTACTTCCAGCCGCTGCGCCAGCGACTGCATTTCGTTTACCGTGCACAAATCGTCAAAAAATTGATAGCACTCTTCCATTGTTTCCAGAGACAGAATCGCTTCAAAAAGCTGTTCAATCCCTTTCCCCTTCAGTTTTTCCAGTTGCATGTTCGTCACCCCGATTATGGTCTCCGTCTTCCGGACGGTTTCTCGCTGTACAATTTTTAAGCACTAAAGCCTTACAATTAATCTTAGAAGAAACCGCCTTCATCCGCAAGCCCCAATCCCTACTGGAACTTCAACGATTGCGACAGATCCGGGGTAGTCGGGAGGATTTCCACCCATGTATTTCCCGGCAAAAGCGGCGCCTCCTGCGTCAGCGCAACGTCCTCGTAGGCACGAATGACGCCGTTGCTGCGCTTCCACTTGATTTTGCGGGCTTTGCCCTGCTGGAACAAATAACCGTCTCCCGGGCCGACTACATCGACCTGTCTGCGGCCCTCGCTGTCGAGGACGCGGTGCTTGGCCGAGATGACCAGCAAATTCGTCGTCGAAAGCTGCTTGTTGTCGCTCAGATCGACATGTGGCTTGCCAGCCGTGAAGCGCATGTATTTCTTTTGTTCGGCATCGTATGTAAAGGCAGCCTTGTTCAACGAGTGAAACGTCAAATCCACCTGTGTCGCCGGCTCGCCTTCCTTGATCTTTGCATCTGCGGGCAGGAACGTGAAGTGAGGCACTTCAGCGGTTGAGCGCATGCCTTTGTCCTCCATCGCCTGCTGGATCAGCTCTGGCTTGGTGTAGAGGTTGTGCGGCATTTTGCGGAAGTTCTCCCTCCAGAAGTAGCGGCCGTTCGGGATTTCGTCCAGATGGCTGTAGTCGGACCGCGCCAGCGTTTCCAGCGCTTCCTGGCTGCCGCCTGCATGGACGAGCACAGCGTCAAAGCCGATGCCGAGCTGAATGAAATACGGGCGAATGCTGCGAACAGGCCCGATGACGTCCGGCTGCTGGCTTTGGTAAATCGTCAAAAAGCGAGTCATCTCGCCCTCGGCCAGCACTTCGTAGATAATGTCCGCCTTGTTCAGCCCTGTCTGCGGCCGCGCTGGCGGCGCGTTGTTAATCATGACCATGATCGGGCGCTTGCTGTCCAGTCGTTCCTGACTGCCGAGTCCTGTCAACGGGGCAGTGTACGGGTATTGGATCGGTTGGTTCGCCTCCGGCGGCGTTTGCACGGTAGGAGCGGTCGGCTGCTCTGGAGCCGGAGTAGGCTGCGTATCCACCGACTGCGTGGCGCAAGCCGTAACAAATAGCAGCAAGGATAGTAGCATGAGTGACGTTTTCGTCTGTCGTTTCATGAAAATCGCTCCTTTCCATCTGTCGGTGCCGTTTTTTCCCTTCTTCATTTTTCGCGAGAGCGGAGGGGATTCCTGCTTCCACACGTTTTCCACGATTCTCTTACGCGCCTCCCACACATCTCGTTTTTGGCTATGCTATAATAATGGAAAACAGATGCAAAGCGAGGGCAAAACCATGAACACCCCCTACCTTGTCTATCTGGTGGACGATGAAACCAACCTGCTAGAATTGCTGCAATCGTACTTGCAAAGCGCCGGATTGCAGGTCAAGGCATTTTCCAGCGGCACCGAGGTGCTGCCGCTGCTTGATGAAGAAACTCAGCCCCATTTGTGGATATTGGACATCATGATGCCGGATATCGACGGCTACGAGCTGCTCCGGCTCATCCGCCAAAAATCGAACGTCCCGATCATTTTCATCTCGGCCCGCGACCAGGACGTGGATAAAATCATCGGTCTGGAGTTGGGCAGCGACGACTATCTCGCCAAGCCGTTTTTGCCTCGCGAGCTGGTCATTCGCGCGAAAAAGCTTTTGCAGCGCACCTATGAAAAGCCAGGTGTTGCCGTCGTGTCGCCGCAGACTATCCAGGATTGGGTAACGGTCGGTCCTTATATGATCTCAGAAAAAGGACGGCAAGTAAAAGAAGGCGACGAACTGATTGATTTGACGACCAAAGAGTTCGAGCTGATCGTCTACCTTTTGCACAACCAGGGACTGGCGCTGAATCGCGAGCAAATCCTGACCTCGATCTGGGGCGAGGATTACATCGGCTCCGACCGTGCCGTCGATGACCTGGTCAAGCGAATCCGCAAAAAAATGCCCAAGTTTCCACTCGAAACGGTCTATGGCTTCGGCTACCGGATGACGCGCGTATGAGCAAATTTCGGCTGAAAAACTTGCCGCTCTCCCGGCAAATTCTCATTTTGTTCATGCTGTTGACGAGTGTGCTGGGCATTGGACTTGGCATCGGCTATCCGCTGGCCGTCAAACAATACCTCGTCTCCAACACGTACGCGCTGCTGGAGGACGAGTTTTACACGTTGTCCGAGCATATTTCCTTCAATGAACACAACGAGCTTTTGCCCGTTCCGGCTGCGGCTCCTTACTTTTTGCAATTGCTGCTTTCCCGCTACGAATACTCGTTTGACATGATCGTCTACGCCGAAAACGGACGAGAGCTAGGCAGCCGCAGCAGCAGCGGGCGGATTCCGTATGAGGAAGCGCGGGAATTGTTCCTCAAGGCTGCCGCGCACCCGAACGGCCAACTGCAACACGGCACGTTGAGTCGCGGCGACGAAAACTACCTGTTCGTCAGCAAGCGCATGGACTATCACGGCTTTCCGTACTACATGGTGCTGTTCTCCAAGGAAAAAGAGCTGAATCAGATCAACGCGATCCTCACCCGGCAGTTTTTGCTGATTTTCAGCCTGCTTTTGCTCGTTAGCTGGCTGCTCGCTGTCTGGTTCAGCGGATATTTGAGCAGGCCGCTGCGCAGTCTGGACGAGCTGTGCAAAAAGATCGCCCGCCGCCAGTTCGACATTCCGCTCGTGATGGATCGCGGCGACGAGATCGGCCAGCTCGCCCGCTCATTTGATACGATGAAAAACCAGTTGAAGGAATACGACGAATCACAGCGCCATTTTGTGCAAAACATTTCCCATGAGCTGAAAACGCCGATCATGGCGATTCAGGGCTATACCCAAGGCTTGATCGAGGGCGTCTTCCAGGGACCGCAAGCGGAAAAAGGGCTGGCGATCATCATGGAAGAGAGCAAACGGCTGGAAAAGGTCGTCGGCCAGTTGTTGTATTTGACCAAAATCGAATCCGTCTCCCAAATAATGCAGGTAGGACGCGTCGACCTGTCGGAGATGATGCATTTGCTGCGGCAACGGCTCTCCGTGCTCAATCCGCAAGTAGAGTGGCAAGTGAACGTGCCCCCCGACTTGATCGTGGAAGGCGACGGCGAGCAGCTCAGCACCGCTTTTGTCAACATCATGGAAAACCAACTGCGCTATGCCAAAAGCCGGCTGACCATCACCGGCCGACAGCTTGGGCAAAACGTAGTCGTGAGCATCTCCAACGACGGTCCGCCTATCGAGGAGGCGCTGCTGCCGAACTTGTTCCAGCGCTTCCGCAAAGGCAAATCCGGCAAGCACGGCCTTGGACTGGCGATTGCCCGCGCCGTCTTCGAAGCCCACAAAGGCACGATTGATGCCCGCAATGACGCGGACGGGCCTTGCTTCACCATGACGATTCCCGTCTCGTTCAAAGGCTGACAGAGCCAGTAGCAAAAAGAGCGATTCGCCCGATGCAACCAACCATCGAGGCCAAATCGCTCTTTTTTTGCGCGCTTGCCTATAAAGCAAATTCGACAAAAGCATAGCTAGACACTGTCTCGTAGCCGAGCTTTTCATAGACCCGAATCGCTTGCGGATTGTCGGCAAACACCATCAAATAGACGTTTGGCGACTTTTCCAGGCCCAGTCGGCTGACGTCGGACGTAATCTGCGTCCCCAGCCCTTTTTGCCGATGCTTTTCGCTCGTTCCGATGTTTCCGATCTCCACAAACGCCTCTTCGTACACGTGAAAGCCTGCCAAGGCCATCGGCTCGTCCTGCTCGGAAAAAAGCGCGATGTGCGGCATCTCGACCACTTCCTCGGCGCGAAAGCTAATCATGCCGATTCTTTGCGCCAGCTCCACGGCGACCTCGGCCTCAGCCGATGCGAGCAGGCGAGAATCCCCCGGCGCAAGCAACTTCTCCGGCCGGACCAGCTTCATCAGTTGCATTTCCCTTTGCGACAGCGTCCCTGGAATCGTCACCCGCTTGAGGCAAGCGTGAGGCACAGCGAACACCCCTGTCTGCCCGGCAGCCAGATCGACAGCAGGATGCTCGCGAAAATAATTCAGCATCTCCGTCACCTCGTAGTCTCTTTCAGCGGCAAAAAGCTGCAAGGAAAACGCATGGAACGGCATCCCCTGCAAATACGAGCCAACCGCCCGCAGCTCTCCCTCCTCCACATCTGCCGCAAATAAGCTCCGCTCCGCCCGCAACGCCACATTGCCGTACAATATGTACGACTGCTCCAGCGAAATGGGCGCGAGCGAACGAACTTGTTCACGATTCATCGGCAAAATCACGGCAAAAACACCCCTTCTTTCGATTCCCTATTGACGTTCTTACGCTTGGCGGTTACCATGATAAAAATTTCTCTAATAAAGATCATACAGGAGGAGAGACTTGTGGCTTTTTATTACACAGAACCATCTCGGACGTTTAACGAGTTTTTGCTGCTTCCGAACCTGACCACAAAAGAATGCACCCCAAACAATGTGGACTTATCCACTCCGATTACCAAGTTTAAAAAAGGCGAAAAACCAGCGATCAAACTCAACATACCGTTCTCATCCGCAGTCATGCAAGCAGTTTCCGACCATCATATGGCGGTCGCATTGGCTAGATGTGGCGGTATTTCCTTTATTTTTGGCTCCCAGTCGATCGAGAGCCAGGCGACCATGGTTCGCAAAGCGAAAAACCACAAGGCAGGCTTCGTCGTGAGCCGCTCCAACCTGACGCCAAGCCACACATTGAAAGATATTTTGGAACTGAAAGAACAGACAGGCCACTCCACAGTAGCGGTGACCGAAGACGGCTCCGCCAAAGGCAAGCTGCTCGGAATCGTTACCGGACGCGACTACCGCATCAGCCGCGACTCGCTGGACAAGCCTGTGAGCGATATCATGACGCCGTTCTCCTCCCTGATCTACGGCAAATCCGGCATCACGCTCTCCGAAGCAAACGACCTGATCTGGGAGCACAAGCTCAACTGCCTCCCGATCGTGGACGACAACCAAAATCTCGACTTCCTCGTTTTCCGCAAGGACTACGACTCCCGCAAAAACAACCCGCTGTCGCTTTTGGACGCCAATAAAAGCTATATCGTAGGAGCGGGCATCAATACGAAAGACTATCAGGAGCGCGTTCCTGCCCTGGTGGAAGCAGGCGTCGACATCCTCGTGATCGACTCCTCCGACGGCTTCTCCGAATGGCAGCGCGACACGGTTCAGTTTGTCAAACAAAACTTCAACGTGCCAATCGGCGCTGGTAACGTCGTCGACAAGGAAGGCTTCCGCTACCTCGTAGAAGCGGGCGCAGACTTCGTAAAAGTCGGCATCGGCGGCGGCTCCATCTGCATCACCCGCGAGCAAAAAGGGATCGGACGCGGCCAGGCTTCCGCTGTAATCGAAGTGGCGGCAGCGCGCGACGAATACTTCAAGGAAACCGGCATTTACGTACCGATTTGCTCCGACGGCGGCATCGTGCACGACTACCATGTGACGCTCGCGCTGGCAATGGGCGCAGACTTCGTCATGCTGGGCCGTTACTTCGCCCGTTTCGACGAAAGCCCGACCAAAAAAGTGAAGATCGGCAACAACTTCGTGAAAGAATATTGGGGAGAAGGCTCCAACCGCGCGCGCAACTGGCAGCGCTACGACACAGGCGGCAAAAGCAGCCTCGTCTTTGAGGAAGGCGTGGACTCCTACGTGCCATACGCGGGTAGCCTGCGCGAAAACTTGGACCGCACGCTGAGCAAAATCAAGTCGACCATGTGCAACTGCGGCTCCCTGTCCATCTCCGAGCTGCAGCAAAAAGCGCGCATCACGCTGATCTCCGCTACCAGCCTCGTCGAAGGCGGAGCGCACGACGTCATCCTCAAAGAAAGCACCATGGCAGCCGAATAATAAATATCCAGGCAGGAAAAAAACGACGCGTAAGCTGTTCTCGTCGTTTTTTTCTATTTCAGACAAGCTACGACAGGCAGTACGCCGCAAACGGCTCCCCGTGACGGTTCGGGTCGCTCAGGCGGTCCAGCTTTTTCATCGTCGCCGCATCGAGCGCAAGCGAAGCGCTCTGCAAGTTATCCGTGAGCTGGTCAACGCGAGTCGCCCCCACGATCACGGTCGAGACAGCAGGCTTGTGCATCAGCCAGGCGAGCGACAGCACGCTCGGAGAAACGCCCAGCTCGGCTGCTGCCGCACTTACTTGCTGCCCGAACGCCAAGTTTTCCGCACTCAGCTTCTGGACGAAGCGCGGCTCTTTATCGGCGCGAGAGCCTGCCGGAGCTTTGTCTGCGCTCGTATATTTTCCGGTCAAAATGCCTCCCGCCAGCGGGAAGTACGGGATGATGCCCACGCCCTGATCGAGACACATCGGCACCAGCTCGCGCTCCGGCGTGCGATCCGCGAGCGAATAGCTGACTTGCGTCGAGACGTAGCGGTTCAAGCCTTCCTTTTCGCTGATCCCGATCGCCTTCATCAGCTCCCACGCCGCGTAGTTCGACGCCCCGATATAGCGCACTTTGCCGGAGCGCACCATGTCATCCAGGGCGCGTAGCGTCTCTTCCAGCGGCGTCTCCGGGTCGAAGGTGTGAATCTGGTACAAGTCCACTTGAGACTCCCACGGCTAAAGCCGCAAGCCTTCCACCTTGCGGTGTACGGGTGGGATTCTTGAATGACTAAGCGTTCGCAGTCCATTTCTGTTTTGAACAGCCTTCAAGATGAGGGCATCTCATTGCCCCTCCTAAGACAGTGCATATAGCATCTTAGGCTGATTGACTGTTACCATCAATCACAGGTGCATATCGAATGTTCATAGCACCGACTAAATCACGATGTTTTTCGAATCCACATTTGCATTTATACTTACGGTCTTGTGCCTTATTCTTCTCAGAGCATTTAGGGCATGTCTGACTTGTGTATGCAGGATTCACATGCTCAACTCTAATACCAACTAAATTCGCTTTATATTCAATGAACTGAGACAGGCGATAAAATGACCAAGTATGCAGATTCTTTTCGTTTTTACGGCTTGTTCTTGCCGTCTGTCTAATATTCGCCAGTTGTTCCAAGCGAATGACAGAAATTTTATTGTCTTTTGCAAAATTTACGATAGCACGACTAACCTTATGGTCTTGGTCTTTCATCCAACGTTGTTCTTTATCTTTTGAACTACGAATCGCATTTACCATTTTCTTTTTGCCTAATGCTTTGCGTTCAGAACGAAACTTACGCTTCATGTACTTATTTTGTCTGCCATTCCCAAAGAAACGTACCTTTTCATCATCTGTTACAACAACGGCAGGAACTTTTAAACCCAAATCAACCCCCATGACTTTTACTCCTGTTCCTTCCATAGTAGGTATGGTGACAGAAATTTGGGCAATCCATTTATTTGCTTTCTGTGTGATTCGAAGCGTACCTAATTTGTGTTTTAGCAAAGCAAAGTTACGGTTGTCTTTATCAACTAACAAAGCACGGATAGATGTTTTAGTTACCTTGCCGTCAATCATAATCGGCATGGAAATGTGCGTGAAATCAAACGAATAATTTTGATTGTTCCAAATGCAGACAGGTTTCTTCAAAACAGGAACAGTAGTGAATTTGCTTTTCTTCACTTTCTTAAACACACTTATAGCGTCCTTGATAGCTTGATTTTTAACGGCACTTGGCAAAGAAGCAGAAATATCCTTACTCGACTTCTTTGTGCTTTTCTTTTCAGCAACCATTTCGGAAACGAGAGAATTGATAGTGGAGAGGTACGTTTGACTCATATCACGCAAAATAGAAGCCTGTTCTTATGTTGGAAGCAATTTCACTTTGACTGTGATGGTCTGCGACATGATTTTCACCCCCTTGTTTTCTGTTGTTCGACATATCGCTTTATAGTTTCACTTGATACATTTCCTGCGGTAGAATGGGAGTGCGTTGAGAAACATATGCGTATGGTCTTTGTCGCATTCAAGAGCAACAATCACAATTTGCAGTTCCTCACATCCTTCATGTACCAACTCTTTGAAGCGTTGTTCTACATCTGCTTGCAGAAAAATCTTTCTTCTGTACCGAGGGCAGAACACAAAATGGTAGTTTAATAATGAAAGGGTTGTGCTTGTTCTTCTGTATTCGTTCATACACCCATCGTATCAGTTTGTTTTATATACTACAACAGATGAACAACAAAAAAGAGTGGAATTTTCAAATACTTGAAGTACCACAAACCTTCGGTTTATTCGTGGTACTCCGTATTTGACCTCACTCTCATCCCGCCCCTAAAGGGGGTGCTATCGCACCGTAGCGGGCTTTCTCGTTCGGAAAATCTGTAAAGGCACCTGTACCGCTGCGCACTTCGCACAGCCGTCAGGTGCCTCTTTGCTTTTTCTCTATACTTCTTCGATCAGGCGCGCCAGCAAAGTCGCGCGTGTCGATATTTCCCCCAGTTCGATCCATTCCTCCGGCGAGTGGGCAAATCCGCCCTTTGCCCCAAGTCCGTCCAGCGTCGGAACCCCGCAGGCAGCGGCGAAGTTGCCGTCGCTTACGCCACCTGTCCCGGATTCCTCCAGCTCCATCCCCAGCTCATGACGGCTGATGGATTTTGCCAGCGCAAACAACACGCCTGTATCCTTGGTACGCTCCATCGGCGGACGGCGAATGCCGCCCGTCACGTTGATGCTCGTGCCCGAAAGTAGCGGCTTGCGCTCGCGGATTACGTTTTCGATGCGTTGCGCCTCTTCCATGGAAACGACGCGCACATCCACCTCTGCCTCCGCGTAATCGGCGACGACATTGGCGCCAATCCCGCCTTTGACTACGCCGACATTGATCGTCGTGCCTTTTTCGTAATCGGTCAGAGCGTGGAGAAATTGGATTTGCCGCGACAGCTCTTCGATGGCCGATACGCCTTTTTGGTGATCGACCCCGGCGTGTGCGGAAATGCCGCGAACCGCCACCGTATAATGCGCGCTGCCTTTGCGCCATGTTTTCAGCGCGCCGCCAGGCTCCGTCGGCGGCTCCAGCACAAAGCTCGCGGCCGAGTGGGACGCTTCCTGCTCTACCAGCCATCTGGAGGTCGGGCTGCCGATTTCCTCGTCGCTGTTGAGCAAGAGCACGATTTTTTTGTCCGCCGGCAAACGGTCCAGCTTCACCAAAGCCCGCAGCGCGAACATCGCCTGCAAAATCCCGGCCTTCATATCATACACACCTGGTCCGTACGCTTTTTCGTCCCGGATGGAAAATGGCCTGCGGGCCGCTTCTCCTTCCAGCCACACGGTATCGTAGTGACCGATGATGAGGATTTGCTTGTCCCCTTCGCCCAATGTGCAGCGCACCTGATCGCCGTATGTCGCATTCGGGATCAGCTCCGCCCTGCCGCCTGTCAGCCGTTGAAACTGGAGCGCGAACCAGCCCGCCATCCGGTCGCCCAGCCGTTTGTCCCGCGAAGGCGAGTCCATGTTGACCGCCTCTTCGAGCAATTGCAAAAAGTGATTCATGTTGTCTTGCAAATAAGTCTGGATTGACATAGTGCCTCTTCCTTAATGAGATTGTGAATTGAGTCCGAACAGGCGCTCTAGTCCGTACACTTTTTCCAGCAGCACGATAAAGACCAGACTCAGCAGAATGACAACCGCGGAGATGGAAGCAACCAGCGGGTCAAGCGTTTCCTGCATATAGGTAAAGATCGCAAGCGGAAGCGTTGTCGTGTCCGGTGCCACCAGAAACAGGGAAACCGTCACATTGTCAAACGACGTCAGGAACGAGAAAATCATGCCTGACACAATCGCAGGCCTAAGCATAGGCAGCGTGATGTCCCAAAACACGCGAAACGGATGGGCACCCAGCATGTAGCCCGCCTTTTCCAGCGTGTAGTCAAATGTGCTAAGCCCGGTGAGCACCAGCCGCACGACATACGGAATGGAAATCAGGATGTGCGCCAAAAGCAGCCCGGTAAACGTACCCGCAATGCCGATGCGCGTAAAAAACAGCAACGCGGAAATCCCGATAATCAGCGACGGCACCGTGAGCGGCGAGAGCATCAGCGCATTGATGAAGCCGCTCCCGCGAAACTTGTACTTGGACAAGGCAAATGCCGCCAGCGTACCGAGCAACGTAGCCAGAACAGCCGTTACCGTCGCCAGCTTGAGACTCGTCCAGAGCGATTCGATAAACTCCGGCCGATCCAAAATCATCGTGTACCATTGGAACGAAAAGCCCTCCGGCGGAAACGCCAAGTATCCGGCAGCCGTAAAGGAGCTTGGAATGATGACCAAAAACGGCAGATTGACCAGCACCAGCACAAAGAACGTGATGAGCCCGAGCACATTCAGCTTTTTCATGACGCAAACACCTCTTTATACCGCTTCGTTTCGATCAACCTCGTGTACAAGGTCACCAGCAAAATCGTACTGCCCAACAGCAGGAAGGCCAACGCCGCACCGAGCGGCCAGTTCAAGGTCGCCATGATCTGCTCATACGCGATCACAGGCATCACCTTCACCGAAGTACCCCCCATCAGGGCAGGAGTGACAAACGCGCTCATCGACAGACTGAAAACGAGTGTCGTCCCGGCGATCATCCCCGGCAAGCAAAGCGGCAGCGTCACCGTAAAGAACGTGCGCATGCGCGATGCGCCCAAAATGGATGCTGCCTTGGACAGCGACGGATCAATCGCGTACAGGCTGGTCGCAATTGCCAGCACCATGTAGGCGATAAACGAGTCGGTCAGGCCGATGACCACCCCAAGCTCGTTGTACAAAAGCCGCAGCGGCTGCTCGATCAGCCCGAGCTTCATGAGCGTTTCGTTGATCCAGCCCTTTTCCCCGAGCACGACCACCCAGCCGAAGTTGCGGATGACCACGCTGATAAGGTGCGGAGCCAAAATCAGCATCGTGACAATCCCGCGCATTTTGCCTGTCGCCTGCGCCATGTACATCGCCACCGGAAAGCCGAGCAAAAGCGTAGCCAGCACGGTCCACAGACTGACGCGGATCGTCCGCCAAAGAATTTCTACGTAAAACGAATCTTGCACAAACAAGGCGTAGTTTTGCAGCGTAAAAGCCTGGTTTTCATCCTGGAAGCTGAGCAGAAGCATGAGCAGCATCGGCAGGATAAATACGCCGAGCAAAACAATCATGGCTGGTGCCGTCAAAAGTGTGATGGAAAGACGCTTGTTCATCCGTCATCCCCTCTCCACGGGCATGACCAGCACGTCTTCTGCGTTCCACTGGCAGTAGACCGTTTTGCCTGCTTCTTGTTCTGCCGACTTGTCGCTCATCTGGACTTTGACAGACAGCGTATGCGCTCCGGTCGCCACCTCGCACTCCGTATAGGAGCCGAGGAACGAGGCAAGCTGCAGATGGCCTTTTACCCGATTCGGCTGCGCCGTGTCCGCCGCCTCCGTCAGCTTGATTTTTTCCGGACGGACGAAAATCACCGCTTTTTGCTGCAAGGCAAACTGGTGCTTCTGCCCTGCAGCCTGCACGAGCAAACCGCCCGTCGTGCGAAGCGTCACGGTGTCGCCTTCGGTCGCGATCACTTCTCCCTCCATCCGGTTTGTCTTGCCGATGAACGTATGAACGAACTCGGAAGCCGGCTGGTTGTAGATCTCGTGCGGAGTGCCGATCTGCTCCACGAAGCCGTGATTCAGCACAACGATCCGGTCGGAGAGCGCCAGCGCTTCCTCCTGGTCGTGTGTCACGAAAATGGTGGTGACGCCAATTTCCTGATGCAGACGCTTCAGCTCGTCGCGCAGTTCCTCGCGCAGCTTCGCGTCCAGATTGCTGAGCGGCTCATCCAAAAGCAAGAGCGACGGCTCAATCACCAATGCGCGCGCGATGGCAATCCGTTGGCGCTGTCCGCCGGAGAGCTGCTTCGGATACCGATCCGCGACGTTTGGCAGCTTGACCAGCTCCAGCACACGATTGACGCGCTCCTGCATCTCCTGCTTTCCGATCTTGCGCAGCTTCAAGCCGTAGGCGATATTTTCCGCCACAGTCATGTGCGGAAACAACGAATACGTCTGAAACACCATTCCCAGTTCCCGCTTGTACGGCGGGACGCCATTCATCCGTTGACCCTTGATGAGCAAATCTCCGCCATCCGGGTCCAAAAATCCGGCAATCATGTTCAAGGTTGTGGTTTTGCCGCAACCGGATGGACCCAAAAACGAGATGAATTCGCCTTGCTCCACCTGCAGGTTGAAGTCCTGAACCACGACATTGTTTTGAAACTTTTTCATGATGCCGCGCAGTTCGACGTCAATCACCTTTGTCACTTCTATACCTACTTTCCTGTTTTGGGTGCGATTTCTTTGTTAAAGCGGTCCAGCCAAGCCGATGTTTCCTTGCTGATGACGTCGTAGTCAAAGTTGACAACCTTCGCGCGGTCAAATGCCAACGTCTTCGCTACATCGTCCGGCAGCTTTACTTCGGTAGCAGGATTGTAGTACAGCTTGGTCGCGTACATCGTCTGCACTTCGTCCGTCAGCAAAAAGTCGATGAACGCTTTGGCTGCTTGCGGATGCTTCGCGCCTTTGACGATTGTGGCGATGTTTGGCACGATATTGCCGCCCTCTTCCGGGAAGACAAATTCCAGCGGCACTCCCGCTTCTTTTTGCGTGAGGCTGCGCGCCATCGTCCAGGTGGTGTAGGCTGCGCTCTTGTTTTGCAGGTTTTGCTGCAGTTGCGCCGCGCTTTTCGCGAATGTCGGCATGTAGCCTGCAAGCGTTGCCATTTTTTCAAAACCAGGCTCGATATTTTTCTCCGATCCACCGTTGGCGTAGGCCAGCATAATCATGGTCGAACGTCCGAAGTTGCTCGCTACATCTGTCATCGTGATGTTGCCCTTCACTTCCGGCTTGGTCAGGTCGTTCCACGACGCCGGAACCGGCAGTCCTTTTTCTTTGACCAGCTCGCTGTTGTACGAGATGCCCATTGGCGTGAAGTTGACGACGACACCGCTGTCATCCGTGACTTTCAAATCTTGCGGCACGTTTTTCACGTTTGGAATGTCCGTGGCAGAGATCGTTTCCCACAAGCCTTCCTGGCGCCCTTTTTCCTGCTCGCCGCCCTCGACGATCGTCAAGTCGATTTGCGGGGAGTTTTTCTGCGCTTTTACTTTCGCGACGATCTCGGTCGATACCCCGGATACGTAGGTCAGCTTGACGTTCGGGTATTTTTCGTTGAATTTCTTGAAGATTTCGTCTTTCATCAACTTCTCTACAGTAGCTCCGTTCCCCGCGACAACCAGCGTGTCTTCCAGTTGCACCTGTGCTTGCCCGCCGTCTGTATTGCCAGCAGCCGGCGTCGGAGCGGCAGTTTGCGGTGTGGAAGAGCCACAGCCCGCAAGCAAAGAACCAGTCAAAGCAAAAATCGACAGTACAGATAACGCCTTTTTCTTCACGTAAGTTCGACCCCCGTTTTATCTTGTTTGTTCACGAATAGAGAACAACGTTTGCTATTCAAGAACGATAGTGTTATCCTATCATAAAGAGACTGACTATTCAAGGTAGTCATATAAAAAGCACCATTGCCTCCATTCAGGATTGCCTGCCCCCTATCTGTGGTAGAATAGGACTAATGCACATAAAGGAGACGTTTTTTATGGACCAAGTATTGTCTTCTGTACGAAACGGTTGCCGACTGTTAAAAATGTTTCTCGATTCTCCCAAAGAGCTTGGGGTGACCGAGCTTAGCAAAAAGCTTCAGCTATCAAAAGGAGCGGTGCACAAGCTGCTTTCCACGCTGGAATCAGAAGGCTTTATTCGCCAAAACGAAAAAACCAAGCAATATACGCTTGGCTATACACTGCTGGAGCTGGGCACGAAGGTGCTCACCAACCACGATATTGTCGATTTTTCCAAACCGTTTTTGACCGGGCTTGTCTCCCGGGTGAACGAGCTGGCCGTCCTGTGCGTGCAAGACTCGAAGGACGCCATCTACGTCGCGAAGGAAGATTCGAAGCATCCTATTCGCTTTACGGTCGAGTCTTTTCGCCGCTTCCCGCTCTACTCGACGACGGCGGCACGGGTGCTGCTCGCCTACCAGCCGGAGTCGTTCCAGGACGAGATATTGGCGGAGCAACCTTTGAAAATGTACACGCCTCACTCCTACACTTCCATCGAAGAGGTCAAAGCCGACCTGCAGGCGATCCGGGAGCGCGGCTACGAGATCAGCTCGAACCGCCGCAACACGGGCGTCACGGGAATTGCCGCGCCGATTTTCGATTCCACCGGACAGGTGACCGCCTCGATCAGCGTGATCGGCCCGACGGATCGCGTGATGCCCAAAAAAGAAGAGATCATCCAGGAAACGCTGGCTACGGTGCGCGACATGTCCACCCAGCTTGGATACCGTTTGCCGTAACCGCGCAGCCAACGAAAGAAGACCTTCCGTACAACGACCGGTTCGCTGTGTGAAAGGTCTTTTTTGTTTAGGCAGCCGTCATTCACCCCATTTTTGGGCGTACGCTTCCCGCAGTTGTTCCCAGCGGCTCCACGACCAGGCTGGCTGCTCTCCCGCAAGCACTTTTGCCAAAAGCTCGAGATGGGCATGCCAGCCTGCAAGCATCCGGGGCAGCAGCTCCCAGCGAACAGCCGACTCGTTCGCGTCCTTGCTGTTCCATGTATAGGCAAGCAGCGCCCAGACGATTTGCTTTTTCCAAAACCCTACGGCAAGCGCTACAGCCCCCGCCACCACGTATTCCGGGCTCCACGCTCCTTTTGGCGCGTGAAACAAAATCGGCGGAATCGTCATGGAGCTGAATACCCCGATCGGAACCATTGCCAGCCCGCGCCTGAGCCAAGCCGGAATCCCCCACCTGGAGCTAATCAGCAGCATCGGAACCCTTACAACAGATGACGGGCGTTTAACAGCAAGTTCGAAACGAGAATCGGCCAGCCGACGATGCCCTGCGAGCCCACCGCCGCAAACTGCGAGGAGCCGGCATTGACCAGCAGCGAAAACAGCATCGCCTCCGTCACTCCCAGCCCAGCCTGCCTGGCTAGTATGCCAAACACCATCCCGTCCACGATTCCGGCGGCGGCCACGGGAAAAATTTGTTTCATTCCTTTTCATTAGCGTTGCATAAAAAATGAATCCATCTATTGTCAAATTATTCTGAATGACATTTTCAACTTCACAACCAAAAACGAGAACAGCCAAGCAAAAGGTAGCCACTATCCATTTGGTAGTTTTATACATTTATTACAACATCGACAACAACAAACAACACTTACTTCCTTTTCTGTCGCCCTCTGGATGTTCGTTTGGATTGGTAATCCATTCTGCCTATCCATTGTTCAAAGGTCTGCCAGAGAAACACTTTGAGCCATCTACTGATTTGCAGCAGACTGTGCTGACTGTTTCTTTCCAGCTTTACAAGAAGCAACAAGCAGTAAGCAATGAGAGCGAGAAAAACTTGATTCCAGACCGCATTTTCACTTGTTCCATAGAACGTCTTGATCTTTGCGTGTTGTTTCATCCATTTGAAAAACAGTTCTATTTGCCAGCGCCAACGGTAGATGTCGCTCAATTCTTCTGCTTCTAAGTCGAACCGATTGGTGATGATTCGAATACGATTTCCTTTCGAATCATGCGTTTCAATCAGTCGTAACACATTATCCACCCGTTTTTGTGGCGTTCCAAGAAGGATCATGGAGTCGGATAAAACGGAGCTTTCTGGTGGTACTTTGAAAGTATACAAATGACGAGTTTCCGCGTTATCCTTGAGACGTGAAGCAAAAAAGATGCCCTGATCGGTATACTCATCGAACTTTTCATAATCCACGTACCCTCGATCAAAGACGTACATGGCTCCGATCTCATCAATCAGCGACTCCATTTGGGTGCGGTCATTGGATTTGGCACAAGTTAGGGAAATCTTTTCAGGATAGACATCCTCCTGGCTTGCGAAAACGAGACGAAGATGAATTTTGATTCCTGCCTTTGTTTCGCGAAAGGTTGCCCACTTATACTTTTGCAAACATAATCCAATTGTAGTGGAATCAATGATCTTTATGTGTTTTCGAAGAGAGCAGGCTTTTCCGGAAACGCGTTGAATTTGCTGGACAAGGTCGACAAAAACTTCTTCAAGCAAAGCAGGTTCTACCCGATTGTTTTTTCGACTAAGCTGTGCGGGGCTGATCGATGACAGTCCTAATTCTTGCTGAAATTTCTTTGATAGAACATCGTCAGCAATGGCTCGAAGCCCTTCGCGTTGCTGAAGTTGGGCATGTAAAAATAGGAGAAGATACGCTTTTGTCGTCAGCTTCTTCACGTACTTGTCTTGATCCGTTTCGTCAATTCGTTGTTGAAGTTTCATAATATTGATGGGTGCAACCCATTTACCAAATGAAGAAAATAGGGTATTCTTGTCCATGAGCTATCCTTTGCGTTGGATTTGGACAGGAACTACCTGACCTTTCCAGTGTAAAGGATTTTTTTGTTCCCTAGACAACCAAATACCAAAGATTATGTGTATTTTGAATGATGGGAAAAGATTAATGCAACGCTAGTGGTCTTGCATAAATGATCATCTCCTTAATGGGAAGTTTAACCATTTACACAAAACTTTTTACGCTCTCTGCTTAGGCCGTTTTTTTAGATGGCTTGGCTTTCTTTCCTGCCAGAGCAGACACCAATAATACGATAGCATTCAAATACACATACGTTTTCACTTTTTGAATGCCACCGACATGTAGATCATTCGCTGTCAGGTTTTCCTTTAAACGGGCATTGCATCGCTCTACACTCGTCCGTTTGTGATACATCTTCTTCCAATTCTTTGTGTCCCGATGTGGCAAAGAAAATCTGCGGAGATCATCGTGGACGTTCACTTTTACGACCATTCCGTAGTTGGAGGAAGAGCACCAAGCTGAGCCGTGTGGGCACTCTACTTTTCCCATCACATGCGGGCAACGAAATTTGAGATGGGTTCCGTCAGCACCTGCGTACACCATTTCAAATCCCATGCTGCATCGAGGCGTTCCGTTTGACGTATAACCAGCAGGTGGCTCTTTCTCGTTTCGGAGGTTTAGAGGAATGATAGCCTGTGCCTTGTATTGATGAGCGATTTCGTAGTTCTTGAGATGATCGTATCCACCATCCATCACGTAATTCTTACACACTTCCTTGGCTTGGTTGTTCACTTGTGCCAGGAGAGGAGGAGCCATGTCTCCATCGTTGACGTGAGCAGGAGTGACTTCTAAAGCAACAGGCAATTCGCTGTCCGCGTCTACTGCCAGATGAATTTTGTAACCGAACCACGTGATTTTATTGCCAAAGGAGTCGAACTTGGCTCCCCAGGTGGCGTTTCCTGTTCCTTGGCAGCGAGATTTCGGTTGCTTTTTTTCATACGCATCAATCGCCGTGCTGTCGATGGCAATGGTCGTTCCTGTAATGATTCCCTCTTCACGGCATTGCATGACGAGGTCGTAAAACAGCTTCTCGGCAACGCTTTTCTGGACAATTTGAGCAAATACGCGACTAAACGTTGCAATGGATGGAACGGGTCGATCAATGGGAAACCCACACTGGTAACGAAAGCGTAAATCACTTGTGAGTCTCAGATGAAGAGCAGTAAATTGCGAAATTCCTTCGAAAGGAGCCGCCAACAAAGACCGTAAAATCGCTTCGCGGCTGTGTCCCGTTGCCCCTTGGGGCGTAATGCTTCTCAATTCTTTGGCGTACGGGCGTAAGTCCAGAACCGAAAAAAATAAGGGCAGACGTTCTTTCGATTCAAGTTTTTGCAGTTCCTCAAAGGAAAAAAGTGATGGCTGGAGAATATACAAGTGACTTCACCTTCCTCGAAAAGTTTTCGTGTGTGGTTGCTTGAAAACTTCTCCTTCTTGGGGTGAAGTCCTTTTTTATGCTTTTCAAGTGCTTGATACGAAAGGGCTCAGAAATCTGCAAAAGGCTCAATAGCACAAACCTTAACTTCTCTTGCGAATTGACAGAAAACTCTTCAGGTATTGGTATTGCTCACTTTTTATGAGTTTGTCTAAAAATCGTCTGAATATCAATAAAATGGAAAAACCCTTAGGGAGAAACAAACCTAAGGGTTTTTTTTAGGCAACTTCATTTAAGGTATTTCGACATAAGCTCGGGCAGCCTTGGTTCTTAAGAAGACAAATCGTCTAATGAGCTAAGGCTGTTGAATCGTGGATAGCTCCAAGCCAATAATCGTGTACACAGCTAATTTGTCTTCGTTCAAGAGCTGGAATTCATAATTCTCAGGAGAAAAAAGCGCTTTTTCTTCATCGCTTGTCAGTTTCTCCTTCAGCTTGATTTGCTGAGAGAGGGTATACGTTCCGTCCGTACTGCTTGGGTCAAACGGAACAACGGGAGGAGACTCCACAAGCAACTGGGCGATTTTTTCACTCCCCATCACATCGCCGAAAGTAAAATAGACGGGACTTTCTGTATCCATCATTTTTTCTCGCAGTTCAGGGGACAACCATATTTTGATGCTCAGGCTTGCCAAATTGCCATCTCTCTTTATTTCCAAGACAGAGTTCTTCATGTGCTGTCCATTGATCTCGGTAGAGTAATCCGTAATCGATTTATAGTACTTGGTCGCCTTGGTTGTCGCTGGTACTGTTTCTTGGTTTAAGGTACCGCTGCTGTTCACTGGAGTAGGCTCCGATTGACATCCAGTCAGAGCAAAGAGGAGAAGGAAGCACGTTGTCCAAATGGTTAGCGCAGTTTTGATTTTTACGGGTTGATTACAACGGTTGTGGGTCTTTGTCGGCGTATTCTTTATACGAGTAGTCAGCATAGACACGTGTGGACTTTACCGCCTTCCCATCGATGTATTTGGTGATATACCCTTTTGTGTCAACGGCTTTTGATCCATATTCGATCGTGGTCACGCTTCTGGCAGGGATGTTCCAGGTGTAAGTAGTGGTTGTAGTGGTCTCTGTTCCAAAGGAAA
The DNA here is from genome assembly GCF_000470975.2 of Brevibacillus sp. NSP2.1. Classification (NCBI taxonomy): domain Bacteria; kingdom Bacillati; phylum Bacillota; class Bacilli; order Caryophanales; family Paenibacillaceae; genus Brevibacillus; species Brevibacillus sp. NSP2.1. The sequence goes on from NZ_CP048274.1 coordinate 5,050,932, forward strand.
CCTCGGCGTTGAACCCTACCTTCGCTTCGATCAGCCCCATATTGAATTTGCCTTCGCCTGACGTACCTACCTTGCCTGTTAAGAAGGTTTTCCTGGAAACAGACCGTGTAACCGTATCGGTTAAATTGCTTCGATTGGTTACTTCCGCTTCGAAACTTTTGGATTTGTATTTTTGCGTTTTGGTTTCTTCGTAGTCTGTTCCGTTGTAATCCAATCGGTAAGGCTTCATGATTGATTTGCTATTTTCTTTCGCGATGACCTGAAAATCATAATTGACTGGTGTCTCCCACACTTTTTCAACAATCTCTAGTTGGCCGACTTTCTCCTTGGTAACGGCAGGTTCAATCGAATGCTTGGATTGGGCAAAAGCAGTTACTCCAGGTGATACTAAAGTGCTTACGAGTGCAGTAGCGAGCGTTAGCTTCTTGAATGACATTTTTGATTACCTCCATTTTCCGTTTTATACATAATAACATAAAATTTGGAAGAGATAGTATTTTGAATTTTCTAAAAAGGAAACGGTAGAAAAGATGAGCTCCGACTCAAAGCCCTTATCATCTCAAAGTTATTCATGCTCACAGAGCCTATAGTAAATGAGCACTTCTTAAGTAGTTGATCGCACGCCGTGCCCTATGAAAGTCGGTCGGCACGGTGTAGGTTAAAAAGAATTCCTTTTTGAAGATAAGGGTATAAGACGAGATTAGCGGTATTCCTCCCTCAGTTACAGCTTTTAAGCCCCGAAATTGGATTTGAGTCATACCCCCTTATCTTGTTAAGCTGATATCAGAAGAACAGAGGGGGATATTTTTATGCAACGGAGACGCTATTCAATCGAGTTCAAACAACAACTGATCCAGGAAGCCCACGAAGTAGGAAACGCTAGCCAAGTAGCCAGACGGCATGGGATAGACCCTAAAATGCTGTATCGATGGATACGTGACTCCAAACACGCAGATTGGCAGAATACGTCTTCCGAAGCTAAAGCTGTAACAAGCTATACACCAAGTCCAGGAGAGTTTCGGGAACTGGAAACGGAGAATGATAAACTGAAGAAATTACTGGGAGAAAAGGACTTGGAAATCGCGATCCTTCGTGATCTTGTAAAAAAGGTGAACCCAGCTTATCGGACAAAATGGAGATAGCCGACAAGTGGATACAGCTGGGGTACACAGCCAAACTAGTGCTACGTATTGTCGGCATCCTGGAAGCAACCTACTATTACCGAAAAAACAAAGCCTCCCAAAAACCTCGCGTTTATCACGGAGGAAGACCTATACCCGGTTATTCGTTGTCAAAAGACGGACAACCTGTCAGTGACGAACAAATCAAAGAATGGCTATCCGAGCTGATTGCCGATGAAGAATCTGCTTATGGATATCGAAAGCTTACTGTCTGCCTACGGCGAGACCACCAACTGGTCATCAACAAGAAAAAGGTTTACCGCTTGCTGATAGAAGAAGAACTCTGATGCTAGACTTTACATTGGACACGGAGAATCGAGAGTGCGACAATAAAAGCGTTCATAATCGAGGTGTCCAACATGACGAAAAAGTACGACAGGGAATTCAAACTTCAAACCGTACGACTCATCCAAGAAGAAGGGAAATCGGTGGCGCAGGTAGCCCGGGAAATGGGGCTTCATGAAAATACCATCTATCGGTGGGTCGCTGAATTCAAGCAAGACGGCAATCAAGCCTTTCCAGGCAGTGGACAACTGAAGCCGGAAGACAAAGCCCTATGCGACCTTCAAAAGCGAATCCGTGATCTGGAAGAGGAGAACGAAATCTTAAAAAAGGCGATGCACTACTTCGCAAAAGACCGGCGCTGATCTACCCTTTCATCCACGATCACCGCTCCAAGCTCCGAGTCGCGAAGATGTGCGAGGTGTTTCAAGTTTCTCGAAGCGGTTATTACGATTGGACCCGGCGTAAGAAGAACGATCGGGCGAAGCGTCGAGAAAAGCTGGAGCAACAAATCCGGCGGGTCTTCCTGGATTCGAGACGTTTGTACGGCAGTAAGAAGGTCTTGGAAGCACTGAAAAAGGAAGGGGTTCAGGTTTCCGAGAAAACCGTCGCTCGTACGATGAAAAGGCTCGGGCTGAAATCCCGTACGGTGAAGGAATACAAGGCGACAACGAATTCGAAGCACCATTTGCCTGTGGCCGAAAACGTGCTAAACCAAACGTTTACCGCAAACGCGCCGGGGAAGGTCTGGATGACGGATATCACTTATATCCCGACAGACGAAGGCTGGTTGTATTTAGCCAGTGTGATGGACTTGTATACGCGTAAGATCGTAGGCTTTCACATGGGGGAGCGGATGACAAAAGAACTCGTGATCGCCGCGCTAGATCAAGCCTACAACCGTCAGCGACCAGCTCCGGGGCTTTTACACCACTCTGATCGCGGCAGCCAGTATGCCTCGACTGAGTACCAGAAGCGTCTGGAGAAATACCAGATGATCGGAAGCATGAGCCGCAAAGGAAACTGTTACGATAACGCCTGCATCGAGTCTTTCCACAGCGTACTGAAGAAAGAACTCGTTTATCTGGAAAAATTCAAAACGAGAGAACAAGCGAAAAGAGCGATATTTGAGTATATCACTTGCTTTTATAATGGAAAACGCATCCATTGGGTACTTCACGCCCAATCAATACGAACATATGTACCGATGTGTGGTGTAATTCTCTCGATTTTATGTGTCCAATCTATTGACAGTGGTTCACAACAGATGACGGGCGTTTAACAGCAAGTTCGAAACGAGAATCGGCCAGCCGACGATGCCCTGCGAGCCCACCGCCGCAAACTGCGAGGAGCCGGCATTGACCAGCAGCGAAAACAGCATCGCCTCCGTCACTCCCAGCCCAGCCTGCCTGGCTAGTATGCCAAACACCATCCCGTCCACGATTCCGGCGGCGGCCACGGGAAAAATTTGTTTCATTCCTTTTACAAACAACGCCTGCGACACGCTCGATGCTCTCCCTTCTCTGTTGCCACCGCCTTGTGCAAGCTGTCTCAGCGCTTCCGCAAGTACGGCCCCCACACCTTTTGCAAAAGCCGGATGCCCGCCTCCATCTCTTCCGTCGTCATGCCGCCAAAGCCGAACTGGAAAGCAGGCAGCGCTTTTGGCTGCGGTTCCATCCATTTGTGTGAGGTAGGGTAGACGCGCACACCCGCAGCCTCCGCGATTTGCGCAAGCTGCAAAGCCGTGCAGTCGCTTGCCACCTCGACTGTCATCGACAATCCGGCATCCTGTCCTTTCAGCAAAATGTAAGGCCCGAGCTGCTCCTGCAAAATGTGCAGCATCGCATCGTGCTTTTTGCGGTAGAGCGTGCGCATCTTGCGAATATGGCGCTCCCAGTCGCCGTGTTTCATGAACAGAGCCAATGTCTCCTGATGAATCCGCGACGCAGACTGGTCGAAATCCGCCAGTTGCTCGTGGTAGATGGCAAGCAGCTCCTGTGGCAACACCATGTAGCTGATCCGTATCGACGGCAGCAGCGCCTTGGAAAACGTCCCGAGGTAAATGACCCGCCCGTGCGTGTCCAGCCCTTGAAGCGAAGGAATCGGTCGGCCGTGATAGCGAAACTCTCCGTCGTAGTCGTCCTCGATAATATAGCCGCCTGTCTGGTTCGCCCAGTGCAGCAGCTTCAGCCGCTTGGCGTACGGCATGACGATCCCCGAAGGGTCCTGATGGGACGGGGTAATGTACACATATCTCGCTCCGCTTTTCCCGAGCGCTTCCACGTCGATCCCGTCCTCCTCCAGCCGAATCGGACATACCGCAAAGCCAAGGTGGGCAAAAACGGAACGCACCCCGTTATAGCCGGGCTCCTCCATGGCGACAATCTGTCCGCGCGGGCCGAACAAAAAGCCGAGCAAGCTAATCATGATCTGCGTACCCGCGCCAATGACAATCTGCTCCGGCGTCGCCTGCACCCCGCGGGCACGGCTCAAGTAGCGGGCAAGCTCCTCTCGCAAAAGCGGCTCCCCTTGCCTGTCGCCGTAATACAGCACGCTCCGGTTCTCTTTTTGCATGCACTGGTTGGTGTATTTGCGCCAGCGCTCGTAAGGGAAGTGCTCCGCATCGACCCGGGCATGGTGAAAATCGTAGCGAATGGAAACTGGTTGCCCGTCCTCCGGCTGCTCCGCTGCATGCGGCACGCGCCCACCCGCAGCGGCAACGCCAACCGCGCCAGCGGTCGGTACGCTCTTTTTCCCCGCATGTTCGGGTAGCGGGCCATCCCACTCCATATCTACGACATAAAAACCGCTGCGCTCCCGGCTCTCAATGTACCCTTCTGCCAAAAGCTGATGGTAGGCGCACTCCACGGTCGTTTTGCTGACCTGCAAAAATCCGCTCAAGGCCCGCACAGATGGCAGCCTTGTTCCCGAAGGCAGCCGGCCTTCCTGGATTTCTGCGCGAAAATACCGATAGAGCTGCAAATACAACGCTTCTTTGTCCTCAACCAAGTGGGGACTGATGTCCAGCATGTTCTGTTTTCTCCTCTCCCTGCAACTGACCTGCCTCCTTTTTTTCAATCTGTCCATGTTCACGAAGGCCAAGTCAGTCTATGCTTAATCATATCAGAAAATTTGCACATTTCCTCCCGGTTGGAAAACTTGCCTGCATGCGGCTTTGCGGCATAGCGGAAACCGTCTGGTACCCGCCTCGTAGCCTGAAAGTTATTCTCCGGGAAAAGAAAAACCGACGGAGAAAAGTCTCCATCGGCCCCAGCTTACCCTATTGTCCGTAACAGGCTGACTTCTTTGATCGCATGTTTTACGCGAGATAAGCGTCCCGAACCTGTGGATTTGCCAGCAGAGTCTGCGCATCGTCCTTCAAAATGATTTCACCTGTCTGGATCACGTAGCCGCGGTGCGCCACTGAAAGCGCCTGGTTCGCGTTTTGCTCTACCAGCAGGATCGTCATGCCTTCCCTGTTCAGCTCTGTGACGATGTCAAAAATTTGTTCGACGAGAATCGGAGCCAAGCCCATTGACGGCTCATCGAGCATGAGAATTTTCGGCTTCATCATCAGTCCGCGCGCGATCGCCAGCATTTGCTGCTCACCGCCGGACATCGTCCCGCCTTTTTGGTCGATCCGTTCCTTGAGGCGCGGGAAGTAAGCAAAAGCTCGCTCGATGCCTTCCTCGATCACCTGTTTATCCGATACGCCGAACGCTCCCATTTCCAGGTTTTCGCGCACGGTCAGCTTTGGAAAAATCCGGCGGCCTTCCGGCACATGGGCGATTCCCGCACTGGCAATATCGTGGGTGCGCATCTGGGTAATATCCTTGCCGTTGAAGATCACTTTGCCTTCCTTGGCGCGGGTCTGGCCGCAGATCGTTTTCAGGGTGGTCGATTTTCCCGCCCCGTTGGAGCCGATCAAGGTGACGACCTCACCCTCGTTGACGGTAATGCTCAATCCCTTCAATGCGTGGATACCGCCGTAATAGGTATGAACGTTATTCAGCTCTAGCAATGCCATCGTTTTTCCTCCTTCTACGACACTTCCGACGCACTTTTGCCGAGGTAGGCTTCAATTACGTTCGGGTTGTTGCGGATTTGCTCCGGTGTTCCCTCCGCAATTTTCCGGCCGTAATCCAGTACGTGAATGTATTCGCTGAGTCCCATGACCAGCTTCATGTCATGCTCGATCAAGATAATCGTCAGGTCAAGCTCGCGTTTCAGCTTGCGGATAAAGTCGGTCATTTCGACTGTCTCGCGCGGGTTCATACCCGCCGCCGGCTCGTCGAGCAAAATAATCTGCGGATTCGTCGCCATCGCCCGAGCGATTTCCAGCCGACGCTGCAATCCGTATGGCAGGCTACCCGCCGCTTCGTTGGCGATATGGGCGATGCCTACATACTCCAGAAGCTGATAGGCTTCTACGCGGGCCTTTTCTTCCTCGACCCGTACGCGCTTGGTGTTGAACAAAATGCCGAGCAACCCGGCTGACAAGCGGCTGTGAACGCCGACCATCACGTTTTCCAGCGCCGTCATTTCTTTGAACAGCCGGATATTTTGGAACGTCCGGGTAATCCCGCGGCTTGCGATCTGATCGGGACGCAGCCCTTTGATGCTTTTGCCGTCCAGGAGAATTTCACCTTCATCCGGCACGTAAAATCCGGTAATCATGTTGAAAAAAGTCGTTTTCCCGGCCCCGTTCGGCCCGATGACTGCCGTAATGCTTCCCTTGTCTATGGAAATCGAAACGTCCTGGTTGGCTACCAGTCCGCCAAAGCGCTTCGTCAAGTTTTTTGCTTCCAACAATGCCATGCCCTTTTCCCTCCTCGTCCGCTATGACTGCTTGCCAGAAGCCAATTGGGACAGCTTGCCGAGAATCCCCAGCTTTTGTTTGCCATACTCGCTCTCTTTGATCGCGTCGAGATCGTTCTTTTTCCGCTTGGCCGGAATCAGTCCGTTTGGACGATACAAGGCGACGAGAATCAGCATGATCCCGAAGATGAGCCGCTGGAACTTGGACGGGTCCAACTGGTTTGGCAGGTTGATGATGCCGGATTGCTGCAGGCTGTGCAGGAAGTTGGAGAACTCTTTCAGGAGCTGCACCTGCAAAATGGTGACAAAAGCGGCTCCAAGCACGACGCCCGGGATGCTTCCGCTTCCGCCGAGAATGACCATGACCAGAATCCCGATTGATTCCATCAGCGTAAACGAAGTCGGATCGATAAAAGTCTGTTTGGCTGCGAAAATAACCCCGACCACCCCTGCGAAGGAAGCGCCTGTCGCAAACGCGGCCAGCTTTGTATTCAACAGCGAGATCCCCATAGACTGCGCCGCAAGCTCATCCTCGCGCACGGCGATCCACGCGCGGCCCAAACGGGAATGCTCAAAGCGGATATTCGCCAGGACGATAAAGGCGATTACGAACAGGACGATAAAGTAGAAGTAAAACGGCGTCCCCATCTTGATGCCGAACAGCTCCGGCGATGGAATCGGGGTAATCCCTTGCGGACCGTTTGTAATGTTGATCGGTTTGTCCAGGTTATTAAAAATAATCCGAATAATCTCACCAAAACCGAGCGTAACGATGGCGAGGTAGTCCCCTTTTACCCGTAACACCGGCAGACCGAGCAATATCCCGAAAATCGCGGCCACGATCAAGCCGACGATGAGGAACGGCCAAAACCAGTCACCAGAGAGCGGGAACAGGTTGCCCGCGATAAATTCATTCGCCTGCGAGGTCGAGAAAATCGCGTAGGCATACGCACCAGCAGCGAAGAAGGCGACGTAGCCCAAATCGAGCAGCCCCGCGAATCCGACTACGATGTTCAGTCCGAGCGCCATTGCCACGTAGATGCCGACTTGCGAAGCGACCTCCATGTAGTAGCGGTTTTCACCCGCGACCAGCGGAATGATAATCAGCAGGACAGCGGCCCCGACAATCATCTTGATCGTCTTGGACGTATTCGTGTAATAGACGAGCACGATTGAGGAGAGAATGCCGAGAAACGCGATGACTGATTTGTCCATAAAATGCAGAGCAGCCGCGAAGCCGGCGATCCAAACCAACGTAAGCGCGAGCGGGATTCCTTTGAACGTTTTCCAGGCCAGATTTGCCATTGGTCTCACCTACACTTTCTCTTTCACAGCTTCGCCAAACAGCCCTTCCGGCTTGAAGAGAAGCACGAGGATTAGAATGCTGAACGCGAACACATCTTTGTACTCAGCACCGAATGCGCCGTTGGTCAGCGGCCCCATGAAAGCGCCAGACAGCGATTCCAGTAGCCCGAGCAGCACCCCGCCCACCATGGCTCCGCGCAGGTTGCCGATCCCGCCGAGAACGGCTGCGGTAAATGCCTTCAATCCGAGAATGAAGCCGATATAAGGGTCGATCGTCCCGTAGTTTTGCGCAAACAGCACGCCTGTCGCTCCGCCGAGACTGGACCCGATCAAAAACGTAAGCATGATTACTTTGTCTACATTTATGGTCATCAGCGAAGCCGTGCTCTGATCCTGCGCTACGGCCCGCATGGCGATTCCCCATTTTGTCTTGTTAATGAACAGCGTCAGCGCAATCATCATCACAATGGCGAGCACAATTACAATCAAGCCCTTGGCTGGAATCGCAGCGAAACTGCCTAAAGAAATCGAACCAGTAAAAAGAGTTGGACTGTTCAGATAAAATTCATTGCGAGCCAGCGCTTCCGTAAAACGAACGAGGTCTTGCAGCAAAAACGATACACCGATGGCAGAAATCAGTGGCACGAGGCGCGGCGCTCCGCGTAGCGGCCGATAGGCGACCCGCTCGATTCCTACTCCGAGCGCACCCGTAATCACCATGGCGATTATCAGTGTCAAGAATAGTGCGACAAAAGGGTTCATGCCTTCCAAAGCCCCCAGGGCGTCAGAGATCAACAATACCTCTGTACCGACAAAGGCCCCGACCATGAAAATTTCTCCATGAGCAAAGTTGATAAATTCCAAAATCCCGTAAACCATTGTGTAGCCCAAGGCCACGACTGCGTACATGAATCCAAGTGTTAATCCGTCAACCAACACCTGAGGCAAAATGTTGAGCATCATGCTTTCCCATCCCTCACTTCTCAATAAACTTGTAGAAATTTTCTGCATCCATTCGCATGACTGGACGTGAGTTTCAGTAGAAAAGGGCGAACACAAGCGTGCCGCCCCGGACTGTATGAGGCATGAAAGAGTGTACGGTGATGTTGGCTGCGATTACTCGGCCTTGCCTACAAAAGTGGACTTGTCCTTGTCATACTTGTAAATGAATACATCTGCGTTTACGTTGTCACCTTTTTCATCAAAGGTAACTTTTGTGAATTGCCCCTGAAAATCTTTCGTTTTGTGAACTGCTTCGAGGACTTGCTCGCGTGTTGGTTTTTTGCCACCATTCGCTTTGATTGCTTCCATGACGCCGTTGAGGATGACGTTCATGGAGTCGAAACCGTAGACGGAGTAGGTTTCAAGAGGTTTGTTCGTCGTTTTCTTGTACTCTTCGGCCCACTTCTTGCCCTCTTCGGTCTGCGTCACGTCACCTGCCACTGACGTAAACACGACACCTTCGACGGCATCGCCGGCTATTTTAATCATATCAGAAGAGTCCAAACCGTCGCCACCCATAAAATATCCCTTGTATCCTTTTTCACGGGCTTGCTTGACCAAAATTCCGCCCTCCGGATAAAGTCCCCCGAAAAAGATGATGTCAGGGTTTTTTGCCGTTACCTGGTTCAGTACGGCACTGTAATCTTTTTCGCCTTGCGTGATGCCTTCGTAGCCGAGGAGCTGCACGCCGTCTTTTTCAAACTGCAGCTTCACCTGGTCGCTCAAGCCCTGGCCGTATGCGGTCTTATCATGAATGATGAAAGCTGTTTTCACGCCGAGCGTGTTTTTCGCATACATGGCCGCTTTCGGTCCCTGGGCGTCGTCGCGAGCGCAAATCCGGTGTACGGTTTTCTTGCCTTCCTCGGTCAGCTTCACCGCCGTATTGGCCGGAGACACCATGACCAGCTTGCCTTCCTCGTACTTCACGGACGAAGGAATCGCTACGCCGGAGTTCAGATGGCCCACTACCCCGTACACGTCAGGGTTGGAGATGAGCATTTCCGCGTTCGATACGCCGATCTTCGGGTCCGCCTGGTCATCCTGCGGGAAGAGCTGGATGTCGAAGCCGAGCTTTTTGAATTCTTCCTTGCGCAGATTCAGCGCGTATTCGGCACCCGTCTTGATCGCGTCTCCGAGAGAGGACTGGTTCCCGGAGAGGGGGGTTTGGGTTGCGATTTTGATGACACCACCGTCTGTTGCTCCGCCGCCGCTACCGGAAGTGCTCGTCTGGTTTTGCGCCGACTGCTGACCACCTCCGCTTGTGTTGGTTCCCCCTGATGAATTGCTGGTTCCTGCGCAACCTGTGAGTGCCACACTCGTCGCCAATACCGCAGATAAAATACTGATGTGAGAGAGTTTTTTCATGCGGAATTGAATCCCCCTTTAATTATTCTTTATTTTTGTCCTCGCCAGACGATCTACCCTACTTACCAGGTTGCGACTCTGTGAGCACTCTTTCTGTTAGGACGGAAGATAGATGTGGCTTGGCTATTATTTATTGTAAAATAAATCTGATAATTTACAAGAGGTAAATATTTTTTCCAATCATATACCGAATGCTTACATACTCGTGATTTCATTCCCTGCTATTGAAATCAAATAATTATATCTTTGCTTTATCACAATAAAGCGTTAATGTTATCCATTATATTTACGGCTCCCAAAACAAAAACTCCCTCTATTGCAGAGGGAGTGCCGGGACGAGAATTTGCCCTGTTTTTACGTCTGCGATGCCTTCCGCAGTAAGTCTCGCATAAGGCAGGTGAGTGGCGGTGAAAAACAGGAGAGAATAGAGCGGATCGAGATGCGCGTGGCCTTTTGCCCGCAGCTTGGCCGTCAAATTCTCCGCCATGGCAATCACTTCTTCCATCGGAGCCGGGGAAAATTTTCCGGCAAGCGGCAGCGGACATTCGCAGGCAATCTGCCCCTCGTCGATCAGCACGACTCCGCCGCCGATGTCTCTGATTCGCGCAAGCGCTGCCGCCATCGCCTGCGGGTCGCGCCCGATGACAAGCCAGTCGCCGGACGCTGTATAGGAGCTGGCCAAGCCCTCGATATGCTCGCCGTAGCCGCGCAGTACTGCAACCGTGCGGCTTTTCCCTGCCGGATCGACGCTGACAATCAGGGCGAGTTGCGGGTCGTGCGCCAGCGAGACGAAGCCGTGCTCGTCTACCGGAAGCTGCTCCAGCGTCATGCGGGTAATAACGGCATTCAGCATGTTCAGCACCGGCACCTTGCCGTCTTCGTCAGGGCGCAGCGTGAACCATTCTGCCTGCGTTTTGTCCTGCAGCGAATCGACGGTTGGGAACGAGTAGTCCGCCCAGCGCGGCTCGATTGTGGGAATGAGCAATCTGCCTTCCTCCGCCGCCTTTTGTCCGTTGGCAAAGACGACAAGCGGCTCAGGGTCGTCCTTGGCTCGCAGAAGCAGCATATCTGCCACTCTTCCCGGCGCGATTCCGCCGAGTTCGGCGTCTAGCCCGTAGTAGACGGCCGGATTCAGCGTCGCCATTACATACGCCTCTTCCGGCGGCATGCCCGCTTCTATCGCGACGCGAATCGTCCCGTCGAGGAAGCCGTTGCGGTGCATCGGCGGGGTGCTGCCATCTGATGTCAGCATCACCCGGGGCGACCACGGCAACCCGAGCGCGAGCCATCCTTTGACTAGCTCCGGCAAATCCGGGCGAATCGAGGAATGGCGCAAGGTGGCGTACATGCCAAGCCGGAGCCGCTGAAGCAAATCCTCCGCCGTAATTCCTTCGTGACAGGCGGTAATTCCGGCCGCCGCTGCAATGTTCAGCGTTTCGTAGGAAGCGCCGGGATGATGCCCCTCCATTCTTTTGCCCAGATCGCGCGTGTGCTTCAAGCCGAACAGCAGCGTCTCGTCCTCCTGCAGCACGCCGGACCAGTTCGTCAGCTCTCCGCCCTGGACGACGAGAGGATGCTCGAGCATGCGAGCAAGCCCTTCCTTCGTGAATTGCGGGTGCTCTTTACCTGTTTGCGGATCGAGTCTCGCCCAGAAAAACTGTTTGACCGGATGGCCGGACAAAGACTCCATCAGCGCTGCCACCTGCTCGGGCGGCAAATTCATCAGCATCAACGTGTCGGACACGAGCGTGGTCGTCCCCCGCTCCAATGCAAAGTCCGCCAGCGTGTACGGGTTGTACCATTGGAAAGGATGGGCGTGCGGCTCGATGTAGCCGGGCACGACGTACTTTCCGTCCGCTTCGACGATCACCGTATGCTCGTCTGTCAGCGGCTCTTTTTCCCCCACGTAGGCAATCCGCTCCCCGGCTACGACTACATGATGCTCCTGCCATTCTTTTGTAAATACGTTCAGGACGCTGGCTCCCTTGATCCACAAGCTGGCCGGCGCCTGTCTTTTGCTCACGCGGAGCAGATTCCGGTACGCTTCCTCTGATAAAGCTCGAACTCGCATGCTTTTCTCTCCCCTCGCTGTCCATCGTCGTCTGCATCGACTGAATGATCGTTCATATTGACATTGCTTTACTGCTTCGCCGCCCGCGAAGACTTCCCCTGCTTGCCGGAACACTTCGACCTGCAATTTCCACGGGTTGTCCTTTTGCCTTTATCACAGACTAATGCGTAGAAGACGCGACTGGAGGCGAGCACAGATGCAAAGAAACGTTGGAACTACAGATGCAATCATCCGCATGACGGGCGGCCTCTTGGGCCTGGCTTACGGCATAGGCAAAATGAGCCGTCGCCCGTACAATGCCCCCTGGCTGTTAATGGCTTTTTCCGCCATGAAGGTAGCGGAAGGCGCCACCCGTTTTTGCCCGATGTACAAAGCGCTGGGCATTAACACGATCAAGGCAAACGGCATGTCGGGCATGATGGATCAAATGAAGCAAAAAGGGATTCAAACCGTCATGAATCAGGTGACGGGTGCGTTTAGCGGCAGCGGCACTTCCGCAAAAGGCAAGGAGCACAATAAGCAGGAGTCAAGCACTACTGCTACAGCCGCCGCAGACGCGCAAAACACAAAACCGCAGGCTGCTGCTGCAAACACGCATACCGCGACGCAGCAAAACGAATCCAAAAAAGGCAAGCTGTCTGCCGAAGACCAGTTGCTCGAACAAGCTGCCCGCGAGTTTATTTCCTACCGCTCGCAGGAAAAGGACGACAGCAGCACACGCTACCCCACTTACTCGTAGAAAAGAGGCGACGCGCTCATGATCGTCGGAACTCCCCTCTATGAATGGCTGTCCCACAATCTGTTCGTCGCAGCCATGATCGTCGGTGTCATTGGCGTAGTCGGCTATTACGCCTTTTACGCCTCCAAGCGAAAAGGGCGCTATCGGCAATAAGCTGACAGCTCCCAAGGATACAAACCGCCTCGTTTCGTCGCAGGCGGTTTTTCCATTTACAAAATTAATTGCTATGCATATAATTGTCAAAACAATTAATTTCGCGAGCAAAGGAAGGTTCTTCTCATGATCGACCATTGGCAACATGAACCGATCGGCTTTCTGATCGGCAATACGTACAGGCGCATGATTCATTATGTGTCCTTGTTTTTGCGCGAATTCGACCTGACGACGGAGCAGTTTGCCGTCTTGTACCGCCTCCGGGAAGAGGACGGAATCAACCAGAAAGAGCTGGCTCTGCGCTCCGCCAAAGACCAGCCGACCATGACGCGCATTCTCGACAACCTGGCGAAAAAAGGCTGGATTGAAAAAAAGCTGAGCGAACACGATCGCCGCGCCTATCTCATCACGCTCACGCCGAATGGCAGGGAGTGGATTGAAAAGGCCATTCCCGCCGAGGCCAAGGCGATAGCGGACATCTTCGCCGGGATTTCGCCGGAGAAGCTCGCTTTTTTGCGGGAAATACTGCTGGAGATCAATGAGAATGTAAACCGCCATACACAAGAATAGGAGTGAACACGTTGGGAGAGAGTAGAGAGAAACTGTGGACGAAGGATTTCGTCCTGCTTACTGTATGCAACATGCTGTTGTTCCTCACCATCCAGATGCAGACGCCGACGTTTCCGGCCTACGTGAAGCAGGCGTATCAGGCAAACGATTTCGTCGTCAGCCTGGTCATCAGCCTGTTTTCGTTGGCAGCCGTAGTGGCACGCGCATTGACCGGGGAAGCGTTGCGAACGAAAAACAGCAAAGTCATCGCGATGCTGGCGCTGTGCACTGTCGGGATATTCAGCGCAGGCTACTACTGGGCCGGGCATATCGCCCTGTTTTTGTTTTTGCGCGTTCTCGTCGGCATCGGCTTTGGCATGGGCAGCACAGCGTTTCCGACGGTCGTGTCCAACGTCATTCCCGTCCGGCGCATCGGGGAAGGGATGGGCTACTTCGGCCTGTCCACCAGTCTGGCGATGGCGCTCGGCCCGCTGATTGGCCTTGGTATCCTGCAATCGTTCGGAATCGGCCCGATGCTTTTGACGCTCGTGCTGCTTGTGGCTGCGATTTTCCCGTTGGCGCACATGATCCGCTCCTACAGCCTGCGCATGGCGCCAGCGCCCAAAGCAGCGCCCGTCAAAGGGTTTGCCCGCTTTTTTGACAAAAAGTTGCTGCTGCCCGTCAGCCTGAATTTTTGCCTGTCCATTACGTACGGCGGAATCTTGAGCTTTCTGGCCTTGTACGGAAAAGAAACCCACATCGCCAACGTGGGCTGGTTTTTCCTCGCCAACGCACTCGCCATGATTTTGATTCGGCCTTTTTCCGGCAAGCTGTACGATCGCAAGGGCCATATCGCCGTCCTGCCGCCAGGCGCGATCTTCGTGGGCGTCAGCCTGCTGCTCCTGTCGGTGACGACCAGCGAATCGCTGCTGCTGATTTCGGCCTTTTTCTACGGACTCGGCTACGGCATGATCCAGCCGTCGATTCAAGCCTGGATGGTCAAAGTCGTCGCGCCAGAGCAGCGCGGCATGGCAAACGGCCTGTTCTTCAATTCCATCGACCTCGGCATCGCCGCAGGCTCCATGCTGCTCGGCGTGCTTGCGACTCATTCCAGCTACTCGGTCATGTACCGCTGGTCAGCCGCCTGCATGCTGTTGTTCCTCGGCGTTTACGTCTTGTCGCAGCTTGTGGCAGCCAAAGGGAAAAAGGCACGGCTGGCAGGCGAACATATCGGTCTATAAGGAAAAGGCAGTCCTCGTTCGAGCCTCATCGGCGAACGGGACTGCCTCTTTGCTTTTTTTCGGTGGTTGTTACTTTTGCTGCTGGTGCTTCATCGCTTTTGCCGCAATGTCCGTGCGGTATTGCGCTCCTTCGAACGAAATCGCCTGCACAGACGCGTACGCCGCTTCACGCGCTTGTTCGAGGTCGGCTCCGGTTCCGACTACGCCGAGCACGCGGCCGCCGCTGGTCACAATGCCTTCGTCTGTTTGCTTGGTGCCAGCATGGAATACGGTAACGCCTTCTGTCGTTTGCGCCAGGCCGTCGATCCGCTTGCCCTTCGGATAATCGCCCGGATAGCCGGGAGCTGCCATGACGACGCAGACGGCGCTTCCTTCTTTCCAGGTCACGTCCAGGCTGTCCAGCTCTCCGTTAACGGTCGCCACGAAAATGTCGAGCAAATCCGTCTCCAGCAGCGGCAAAATCACTTGCGTCTCCGGATCGCCAAAACGGGCGTTGAACTCGACCACTTTTGGTCCTTGCTCGGTAATCATCAGTCCAGTGTAGAGAATGCCTTTGAACGGAATACCGTCCTTCGCCATCCCGGACGCCATCGGCTGAACGATGGTTTTCACAATCGTATCGACCAGTTCGGCCGACATGTGCGGAACCGGGGCGTACGTCCCCATGCCGCCTGTATTCGGGCCGCGGTCGTCGTTGAAAATGCGCTTGTGATCCTGGGAGGTAATCATCGGCTTCACGGTTTCGCCGTCGACAAAGGAGAGCAGGGACAGCTCTTCGCCAAACATGCACTCCTCGATGACCACGCGCGTACCCGCTGCGCCAAAAACGCTCTCCTGCATGATCTGGCGGAGCGCTTCTTCCGCTTCCTCTACGGTCTCGGCCACGACAACGCCTTTGCCTGCGGCGAGGCCGTCAGCCTTGACGACGATGGGCGCCCCTTGCTGGCGCACATACGCGCTCGCCGATTCGTAGTCGATGAACGACTCGTAGGCAGAAGTAGGGATGTTGTAGCGTTTCATCAAGCTTTTCGCGAACGACTTGCTGCCTTCGATCATCGCCGCTTTGCCATTCGGCCCAAAGATCGGCAGGTTGCGCTCCTGGAAAAAGTCCACGATGCCGCCGAGCAGTGGATCTTCTGGTCCTACGACAGTCAAATCAATGCCTTCGTCTTTGACGAACTGGGCTAGCGCCGCAAAGTCATTGACGCCAATCGGTACGTTCTGGGCAATCTCGGCTGTGCCGCCGTTTCCCGGAGCGCAGTACACCTTTTCTACCTTCGGGCTTTGCAAAAGCTTCCAGGCAATGGCGTGTTCGCGGCCGCCGCCGCCAATTACCAATACTTTCATGGGGATATCCTCCTGTTATTGAAGGGATCTGTATGAATCAGTGCTTGAAGTGGCGCGTGCCAGTAAACACCATGGCGATGCCCGCACGGTTGCAGGCGTCGATGGATTCCTGATCGCGAATCGAGCCGCCCGGCTGAATGATCGCGGTAATTCCGGCCGCAGCCGCCGCCTCTACGGTATCTCCCATCGGGAAGAAGGCATCGGAAGCGAGCACAGCGCCTTTTGCCAGCTCTCCCGCCTGCTCGATGGCGATTTTCGCTGCGCCGACACGGTTCATTTGACCAGCGCCTACCCCGATCGTCATGTTGTCTTTTGCCAGCAAAATCGCGTTAGACTTCACGTGCTTGACAACTTTCCAGGCGAATTGCAGTTGGGCCATTTCTTCGGCTGTAGGCTTGCGGTCTGTCACGACCTGGATTTCGCTTTCTGCCAATTGCTTGTAATCGTAATCCTGAATCAGCGCGCCGCCCGCGACCGGAGCGATGCGGAACAGATTGTCCGCTTTTTTCGCTGGCTCATTCAGGGCAGGGATGCGCAAGAGACGCAGGTTCTTTTTCTCGGTCAGCACAGCCAATGCGTCTTCGGTAAAATCAGGAGCAATGATGATCTCCAGGAAAATTTCTTTCATCGCGAGCGCCGTGTCTTTGTCAATCGGGCGATTCGCCGCGACGATGCCGCCGAAAATGGATACGGGGTCCGCTTCGTACGCTTTTTGGTACGCCTGGCGAATGTCTGCGCCGATCCCCACGCCACAAGGGTTGGAGTGTTTGATCGCGACAACAGCCGGCTCGGTAAATTCACGCACAATCGCCAGAGCCGCGTCTGCGTCGTTGATGTTGTTGTAGGAAAGCTCTTTGCCGTGCAGTTGCTCCGCATAGCCGATGCTCAACTGGCTGGACAGCGGTTCGCGGTAAAAAGCGGCGCGCTGGTGCGGATTTTCGCCGTAGCGCAGGTCTTGCGCTTTTTCGTAGGTCACCGTGTAGCTCTCTGGCAACAGCTCGCCTACCTGCTCGCTCAAATAGCGCGAGATCAGGGCATCGTAGGCCGCTGTGTGACGGAATACTTTCGCTGCCAGACGACGGCGCGTTTCCAGCGTAGTATCGCCGTTTGCCTCGATTTCTTCGGCTACCTTGTCATAGTCGGCAGCGTCCACGACAACGCTCACGAACGCATGGTTTTTCGCCGCGGAGCGCAGCATCGTCGGCCCACCAATATCAATATTCTCAATCGCATCTTCGTATGTCACGTCCGGCTTGGCAATCGTTTCCTTGAATGGATACAGATTGACCACGACCAGATCGATTGTTTCGATGTTCAGGTCCTTCAACTGCTTTTGATGCGCTTCGTTGTCACGCACAGCCAAGAGGCCGCTGTGGATATTCGGATGCAGCGTTTTGACACGTCCGTCCAAAATTTCGGGAAATCCGGTCACCTCGGAAATGCCAATGACGGGAACCCCCTCTGCTTTCAAGAGAGCAGCCGTACCTCCGGTGGAAATGATCTCTACTCCGGCATCTGCCAAACGACGGGCAAACGGAATCAATCCTGTCTTGTCAGAAACGCTAATCAACGCCTTTTTCACACTCACGGATAGAACCTCCTGACTTTTAATAAGAAAACATGACGGAAAGCTTTTCGCGCCACACTAAAACACGAACATTCCTTTCATATTAAAACATAATTGTACGTTTTTATCAAGAGTTTCCTCAGCGAAAACAAACGCAGCCGCCCATGCCTGTTCGGCACTCGCGACTGCCCTGTTTCGCTCCCGACGCGGGAAGCTTACCGCTTTTTTTTGCTTCCTCCAGACAGCTTTTTCACACGCTCCGCCAGAGAAAGGTGCTTGCTTTTTCCAGCAGCCTTGGATGGCTTTTTCGGCTTGCTGCTTTTTGCCTTGACCTCTTTCGGAACCTTCGACACCAATTCTTCCATGGAGAGCGACTTTCCACTTTTCATCCGTTCCTTGACACGCTCTTTTGTCTCCTCCGGCACGTCAAGGCCCATCTCGGACAGCTCATTCATCAACTCGTCGACGTTGCCCCCGCCTTTGGGGAATTTTTGCGCGAGCTTCATAATATCGTTCAGCGTCCATTCCCGCCCTGTTCTCTTGCTTAGCTTGCCCAGCAAATCCGCAACGAAATCTCCGCTCAAATCGGCCCCTCCTCTTTTCCTGCTTCCTTTTACAGTATGTCGGGAGGGCAGATTTGGTTTGCTTTCATTCCTGTCAATCGTTGGCAGGGAAAAGCAGTCCATTTATTGACAATGATTCTCACTTTCATTAACATAAATGGTACGATTACATGCATCTGCCCGGAGGCTTACATGAAGTCAACTCGCCATCAGCTTTTTTCTCCACCAGTTGACGCTTTCTTAGGCTCCTCATCCTCCGCCTTGCACGAAGCCTTGCTGCAGCCCATTCTGGAGCATATGGAGGCAGGCGTGACTGTCTACGGGTTGGATGGACGCATCCCTTTTTTCAAAGAGGCAGCCAAACGCTTTGGCATGTCCGAGCCCATAGACTTGCATGAACGAACGTACGGCTCCTATTCGTTTTACCATCCCGACGGCAGCACTCCCGTATCGTTTGCGGAGTTGCCGTCTGTTCGCGTGTTGCACCAAGAAAATGTCTACAATCAGGAGATTTGGGTACAGCCGCCCGGAAAAGCTGTCTCCATCCTCGTCGCCAACGGCAAGCTGCTGTACGCTTCCAGCGGGGAGCCTGTCGGGGCCTTGATCGTCACGCACGACATTACGGAGCGCAAGTGGGCCCAGCAGCGGCTGGAGGTGAGCGAGCAGCGCTACAAGTCGCTGTTTGAGCACAACCCGGACATCGTCTGCTGGCTGGATCTGTCCGGCCGGTTTTTGAACGTCAATCCGGCTTTCGAGAGCGTGACGGGCTACACGATGAGCGATCTGCGCAACCAGTCCTTCCAGCGGCTTTTGAACCGGGAAGGCGTCCGACGCGTCCTCTCCATGTCCCGCACGATTCAGCAGGGCGCATCGGATAACTACGATATTTCCGCCTTTCATCAAAACGGCACGCAAATCGAGCTGAACGTCACCGTCGTTCCCATCGTGGTCAGCCAAAACGTGGTCGGATATTTTGTCATTGCCAAGGACATTACGAAGCGCAAGCAGACAGAAGAGACAGGGCAGATCGTCCCGATCGGTCGCTGGGTGCTGGAAATGGCCTGCCAGCAATGCGTGAAGTGGCAGCAGCAAGGCTTGCCGCCCGTTCGCCTCGCCGTCAACTTGTCCATGCGCCAGCTTCAGGACAAGCAGTTGGTGCCGATGGTCCAGCAAATTTTGCAAAAAACCGGGCTGCATCCGCGCTATCTGGAGTTGGAGATTACGGAGAGCATCGCCATGCACAGGCTCGATGCCGTCATCCCGCGTCTGCAAACGCTACAGGCAATGGGCATCCAGATTTCCATTGATGACTTTGGCACGGGCTACAGCTCGCTCAGTTGCTTGCAGCTTTTGCCGATCAACTCCTTGAAGATCGACCAGTCGTTTATGCGCAACATGACGGACTCGTCGTCTCACATGCCGATCGTGACCGCCATCGCGGCCATGGCGCACAGCCTGCAGCTCTCGCTCGTGGCCGAAGGCGTCGAGACGGCGAAGCAGCTCGCTTTTTTGCGTTCGCTTGGCTGCCTGACGGTGCAGGGCTATTTTTTCAGCAAGCCCGTTCCGGCGGATGAACGAGAAGCTGCTGGCGGGCAATTAGCGCTACCAGTTTTGATAGCTGGCTTTGTTCTTTGATTTCTCATACACCCACTCGTCTATGGCCCGCTTCGAGAAGCGGTAAATCCCATTGATTTGAATCGCTGGAAGCTGCTTGTCTTCCAGCAATTTGGACAGCACCTGATCGGTTATTCCCAAATAGACAGCGACTTCATCCGCGTTCATGATTTGCTTTTCTACTGAATGCACAGACTGGTTCAGATCATTCAGTCGATTGTCGAAGGACGTGAGGGCAGTCGCAATCTCTGCCGTATTGTGGGTGGCTGAATCAGCATAGGCAGAAATACTTCTGGTAGCGTCGGCAATCATCCACGCGCCGACCAGCATGACGAGACTTACGATCAGGACTGCTCTTGTCATCGGTTCTTTCATCATTCTCCCTCCCTTTCTCAATTGTAACAGAAAAAGGAAAAAGACCAGCACATCTATCCTGTGCCGGTCTTTCTTTTGACGCTATGCTATCACCTGAACTTGCCGCCCTGTAACCTGCACCCGGCCTTCCGCCAGCATGCCGATGACTTCCACCAGCAGCCCGTGCTCCACCTCGTGGATGCGCGCTGCCAGCGTCTCGGCCGTGTCGTTGTCATGCACTGCTACGGGAACCTGGGCGATGATCGGACCCGTATCGAGACCGGCATCGACCAGATGGACCGTTACCCCCGTTATCTTTACCCCGTAAGCGAGTGCCTGGCCGATCGCGTCCTTGCCTGGAAAAGCAGGCAAGAGCGACGGATGCAGGTTGATGATTTTTCCTTCGTAAGCGGACAGCAGCGTCTCTCCTACCAACCGCATGTAGCCTGCCAGCACGACCAGAGAAATCTCGCGCTTTTGCAGCTCTGCGACAATCTCCGCTTCAAACGCTGCCTTGCTGGCATACTCCTTCGGTTGGAACACAAAAGCTTCGATTCCCAAACGTTCGGCGCGCTCCAGCACCTTCGCCTGCGGCTTGTCGCAGACGAGCAGGGCGACTTCCACGCCCGGCAGCCGTCCTGCCTGAACAGCCTGCGCGATCGCTTCGAAGTTGGAGCCGCTGCCTGAGGCGAAAATGGCCAGCTTTCTCACCATTCCACCCCGTTGTACACGACTTTGCGCTCACCCGCCTGAATGTTTCCGATCAGGTACGGCTGCTCGCCGAGCTCTTGCAGCTTTTCCATGACGCTCACCGCATCCGCTTCCTTCACGACCAAGATCATGCCGATGCCCATGTTGAACGTTTTGTACATGTCCGGGAAGGAAATGTTTCCGGCTTCCTGTACGAGCGAAAAGATCGGCAGAACAGGCCAGGAGCCGACGTTGATGACCGCTTGCGTGTTTTCCGGGAGCACGCGCGGGATGTTTTCCGTAAAGCCGCCGCCTGTGATGTGAGCCAAAGCCTTGACTTCATGCGATTCCAGCACAGCCAGTACTTGCTTCACGTAGATGCGGGTCGGCGTCAGCAGTTCCTCGCCGAGCTTTTTGCCGAGGACGTCTACATGGTCGTGCAAAGACATGCCCTTGTCGGCCAAAAGCACCTTGCGCACGAGCGAGAAGCCGTTGCTGTGCACGCCGCTCGACGCCAGCCCGATCAGCACGTCGCCTGCTGCTACGTTCGCACCCGTAATCATTTTGCTCTCGTCGACAACCCCTACGGTAAATCCGGCGATGTCGTATTCGCCCTCAGCGTACATGCCTGGCATTTCCGCCGTCTCCCCGCCGATCAGCGAGCAACCGGACTGGGCGCAGCCTTCTGCGATCCCGCTTACGATCGCTTCGATTTTTTCCGGGATCACCTTGTCTACTGCCAGGTAGTCGAGGAAAAAGAGCGGCTCCGCGCCCTGCACCACGACGTCGTTGACGCACATCGCGACGGCGTCGATCCCGATCGTGTCGTGTTTGTCCATGGCAAAAGCCAGCTTCAGCTTGGTGCCTACCCCATCGGTACCCGATACCAGAATCGGCTTTTCGTATTTTTTCGTGTCCAGACGGAACAACGCTCCGAAGCCGCCCAAATCGGTCAGCACTTCGGGGCGGAATGTCCGCTTCACGTGTTTTTTCATGCGTTCGACGGCTTCGTTCCCCGCGTCGATGTCGACACCCGCTTGTTTATATGCTTCACTCATCGTTTCTCCCCCTTACAAGAGGTTGCTTGTATTAGCACTTGGACGCTGGTAGCGCCTCTTCAAATTCAATCTCGGTCGGATACTCTCCGGTAAAGCAGGCGAGGCAATGCCCTTTGTTCGGAGCGGAATCCTGGCGGCCAATCGCTTCGATCATGCCTTCTACAGACAGGAAGGCCAAGGAATCGGCTTCAATGATCTGGCGAATTTCCTCTACCGATTTGGTCGCGGCAATCAGTTCGTCACGCGTGGAGGTGTCGATGCCGTAAAAGCACGAGTTCATGACAGGCGGAGAGCTGATGCGCACGTGTACTTCCTTGGCGCCAGCCTCGCGCAGCATGCGGACAATGCGGTTGCTCGTCGTGCCGCGCACGATGGAATCGTCAATCATGACGACGCGCTTGCCTTCGACTACTTTGCGAACCGCCGACAGCTTGAGGTACACCGCGCGCTCGCGCAGCTCCTGGCTCGGCTGGATGAACGTCCGGCCTACATAACGGTTTTTGATTAAGCCGATCTCGTACGGAATGCCTGTCGCTTCCGCAAAGCCGATCGCGGCGGAAATGCTGGAGTCCGGCACGCCTGTGACTACATCGGCGTCAATTGCCGATTCCAGAGCGAGCTGCTTGCCCAGCCGTTTGCGGGCCATGTGGACGTTGATGCCGTCGATGTCGCTGTCCGGGCGGGCGAAGTAAATGTATTCGAACGTACAGATCGAGCGTTGTGTCGTCTCGGTGTGCTTCGTCTCGGTGATGCCATCCTGGTCGATGACGATCATTTCCCCTGGCTGCACGTCGCGCCAATACTCGGCACCGATGATGTCAAACGCACAGGTTTCGGAGGCGACTGTCACCGCGTCGCCCAGTCGGCCGAGCGACAGCGGACGCAGGCCGTTCGGATCGAGTGCGATCACGAGCTGCTTCTCGTTCATGACGAGCAGCGCATACGCGCCCTTGATGTGCTGCAACGCGTCTTTTACCGCACCTGGCAGGTCGCGGCGCTCGGAGCGTGCGATCAGATGCGCGATCACCTCGGTGTCGCTGGTCGTCTGGAAAATCGACCCTTTTGCTTCCAGCTCTTTGCGCAGGACGGCCGCATTGACGAGGTTACCGTTATGGGCAACAGCCATGCTGCCTTGCGCGTAGCGGAAAAACAGCGGCTGGGCATTTTCAATCTTGCTGGAGCCGGCAGTCGTATAGCGGGTGTGGCCGATGGCGATGTGACCGCGGAATTTTTCCAGGTCGCCTTTGCCAAACGCTTCCGATACAAGCCCCATTCCGCGGTGCTTATACCACTTCTCGCCGTCGGAGGCGCAGATACCTGCGCTCTCCTGACCGCGATGCTGAAGGGCGTGCAGACCGAGATAAGTCAGTTGGGATGCTTCCTTATGGTTGTAGATGCCAAAGACGCCGCATTCTTCGTTAAGTTTGTCCCAGATTACCCGATCAAACATGGAATCGCATCCTTCCAGGCTGCTTTCACCTCTTGAATCGAAGCGTTGATCGCTTCTGCACCGTTCACGTTCACTACCAGACGATCGCCGCCGATCGTACCGATTTTTTCAGCCGGTACGCCATGCTCACCTGCCAATGCGAGGATCGCTTCCGCCTGCTCAGGGCTTGCGCTGAGCAAAATGCGGGATTGGGATTCGCTGAACAACAGTACATCGCTTCGCAGTTCGGAGCTAAGCTCGACTTGAGCGCCGATGCCTTTGCCGAAGCAAGACTCTGCCAGAGCCACGCCGAGACCGCCTTCGGACAGGTCGTGAGCGGAGTTGACCAAGCCTTTGCGGATCGCTGTGAGCACGAGCTTTTGTACAGCGGCTTCCTTGTTCAGATCAATTTGCGGAGGACGGCCGGAGATGGAGCCTGTTGCGAGCTTTTGATACTCGCTGCCGCCCAGCTCTGCGAACGTTTCGCCGAGCAGGATGATCGCGTCGCCTTCGTTTTTGAAGTCTTGGGTCGTAATATGGTCAACATCGGTAATCAGACCGACCATGCCGACGGTTGGAGTCGGATAGATCGCGTCACCGCTGCGTTCGTTGTAAAAAGATACGTTGCCGCCGATCACAGGCGCGTCGAGTGCCACGCACGCCTCGCTCATGCCTTCGCACGCTTTCTCGAACTGCCAGAACACTTCCGGCTTTTCCGGGCTGCCGAAGTTGAGGCAGTCGGTGATCGCCAGCGGCTCGGCACCGGAGCAGACCACGTTGCGAGCGGATTCCGCTACAGCGATGGCGCCGCCCACTTTTGGATCGAGGTAGACGTAGCGTCCGTTGCAATCTGTAGTCATGGCAAGCGCCTTGCGCGTACCGCGCACCATGACAACCGCCGCGTCAGAGCCAGGCTTGACCGCTGTGTTTGCCCGCACGATGTGGTCGTATTGCTCGTACACCCACGCCTTGTTGGCAACAGTCGGCTGTGCCAGAATGCTTTTCAGCGTCTCGTTCAAATCTTTCGGCTCCTGGATGGCAGCGAGCACGTCTACATTCGCGTTTGCCTCGTAGTAAGCAGGTACTGCGGATGGACGGTGGTAGACAGGCGCGTCATCAGCCAGGCTGTTTACTGGCACTTCTGCCACGACTTCGCCTTTGTGCAGCAGGCGCAGCTTGCTGTCTTCCGTTACTTTGCCCACGACAGCGGACGCCAAGCCCCACTTGTCAAAAATAGCAATGGCTTCTGCTTCCTTGCCTTTTTCCACGACGACGAGCATGCGCTCCTGGGACTCGGACAGCATCATCTCGTAAGCGGACATTCCCGCTTCACGCTGTGGCACGAGGTCGAGGTTCATCTCGATTCCGTTTCCTGCCTTGGACGCCATCTCGGAGCTGGAGCTGGTCAAGCCAGCCGCGCCCATGTCCTGAATCCCGACGACGATTCCTGTGTCGATCAACTCCAGGCACGCTTCAAGCAAAAGTTTTTCCATGAACGGGTCGCCCACTTGTACCGCCGGACGCTTTTTCTCCGATTCCTCTGTCAGCTCCTCGGACGCAAACGTTGCGCCGTGAATCCCGTCGCGGCCTGTGCTTGCGCCGACGTAGATGACAGGGTTGCCGATACCGGAGGCTACCCCTTTTTGAATTTTTTCGTGGTCGATGAGGCCCACGCACATCGCATTGACGAGCGGGTTGCCTTCATACGTAGGGTCGAAGTTCACTTCTCCGCCCACGGTAGGAATCCCGATGCAGTTTCCGTAACCGGCGATACCAGCCACCACGTGTTCAAACAAATATTTGACGCGCGGCGTTTTCAGCTCCCCGAAGCGAAGCGAGTTGAGCAGGGCGATTGGACGCGCGCCCATGGAAAACACGTCGCGGATAATGCCGCCCACGCCAGTCGCTGCGCCCTGGTACGGCTCGATAGCAGACGGGTGGTTGTGGCTTTCGATTTTGAAAACAACTGCCTGATTGTCGCCGATGTCCACGATCCCTGCGCCTTCGCCTGGACCTTGCAGCACGCGAGGACCTTTTGTCGGGAACTTGCGCAGGACAGGCTTGGAGTTTTTGTAGGAGCAGTGCTCAGACCACATCACGCTGTACAGACCTGTCTCTGTCCAGTTCGGCTGGCGTCCCAAAATATTGACAACACGTTGGTATTCTTCGTCAGTCAGCCCGATTTCGCGATAGAGCTTCTGATCGGCAATTTGTTCTGCGGTCGGTTCTTTATGCGTGAGTTGTGACACTGTTTTGTTCCCTCCACGTCTTCAGGATCGAGGTAAACATGCGGCGTCCGTCATCGGAAGTCATCCATTTGTGGACAGCGCGCTCAGGGTGAGGCATCATGCCGAGCACATTGCCGCGCTCGTTGCAAATGCCTGCAATATCGTCAATCGAACCATTCGGGTTCTCGCCGCTGTAGCGGAATACGATCTGCTTGCCTGCTTTCAGCTTCGCAAGCGTCTCTTCATCACAGTAGTAGTTTCCTTCGCCGTGCGCGATCGGAATCTGAATTTCTTCCCCGGCCGCGTAGTCGCGGGTAAACGGGGTATCGTTGTTGTCTACGCGCAGGCCGGACAGCTTGCAGGCGAATTTGAGGGAACGGTTGCGCAAAAGCGCTCCTGGCAACAGCCCTACCTCCGTGAGAATTTGGAAGCCGTTACAGATTCCCATCACCAGCTTGCCTTCCTCCGCTGCCTTGACCACCTGCTCCATGACAGGCGAAAAGCGAGCGACCGCGCCACAGCGCAAATAGTCTCCATAGGAGAAACCGCCCGGCAAAAGAATCACGTCATACCCGGACAAATCTGTCTCGGAATGCCATACGTAATCGACCGGCACTCCCATTACGTCTTCAACTGCGTTATACAAATCTACGTCGGCATTGGAGCCTGGAAAGACGATAACCGCTACTCGCATGTCCTTAGCCCTCCACGATTTCAAAGCGATAGTCTTCAACCACCGTATTGGCCAACAGCTTTTCGCACATCTCACGTACACGCTCTTCTGCCTGCGCACGGTCCGCTGAGTTCAGCGTAAGCTCCATGTACTTCCCGATCCGCGCATTGTTTACTTCGTCAAAACCAAGGGTGTGCAGAGCCCCTTTTACAGCGTGGCCTTGCGGGTCCAAAACGCTCTCGCGCAGCGTTACATAAACAACAGCTTTAAACATGTACGTCTCCTCCCAGTCTCTTCAGCATTTCTTGGTACGCTTCTTCTACATTGCCCAAATCACGACGGAAGCGGTCTTTGTCCAGCTTCTCTTTTGTTACCGAGTCCCAGAAACGGCATGTATCCGGGGATATTTCATCGGCGAGGAGGATCTCCCCGTCCGGCGTTCTTCCAAATTCCAGTTTAAAATCGACCAGGGTGATGTTGCGCTCGGCGAGGTAAGGCACGAGAACCTCGTTTACAGCCAGCCCCATGCGCTCAAGCGTCGCCAGGTCACTTTCGCTCGCAATTCCCAACACTTTGATATGGGACGGGTTCACCAACGGGTCGCCCAATGCGTCGTCCTTGTAGTAAAACTCGACAACCGGCTGCGGGAGAACGGTGCCCTCTTCCATGCCAAGGCGTTTGGCGAGCGAGCCTGCCGCGATATTGCGGACAACGACCTCCAAAGGAATGATCTCCACTTTGCGGACAACCTGCTCGGTTGCGGACAGCAGGCGGACAAAATGGTTGTCGATGCCTTTCTCCTTTAGCATGGTGAAAAAGATAGCGGTAATGCGGTTGTTCAGCTCACCTTTTCCGGTGATTTGCGCCCGCTTCTCTCCGTTGAATGCTGTTGCGTCGTCTTTATACTCTACCCAGTATTGCTCAGGCTCAGATGTCCGATAAATACGTTTCGCCTTACCTTCGTAGAGTTGTTCCTGTTTTTCCACTGTAGGAGTCACCTTCCCAGATAAAAAGGTTGAGTTGCGATTAATTCACGAACGATTCAACTACATTAAAACACAAACATACGCATTTATCAACGAAAAAAGCGTGAACAGACTTCGACAAACGTTCGGAAATTGTTGCATAATCGGATGTTAAACTTTCGTTAACATTCGTTTACGCGTTATTCATATCAGTTTTACATCCCGTTCTATGCGGCCGTTCCCCGTCGCTGGAAGAGCCGCTCATGCTTTTTTTCCGCAGCCTGTCCCCCGTTTTCCCGCTGCCGGAAGACCCTTTTGCCGTCTTTGTGTTACACTGTTTTTGGTACAACCTACACGTGAAAGAAGGAATATCAGATGTTTCCCTTTGAAGTATCTTTTCCTACCCATATCTACTTCGGCATGGGCGAACTTGCGCGTTTGGGCCAGGCAGCGAAAACTCTCGGCAACAAGGCGCTTCTCGTCACGGGTGGCAGCGCAGCCAAGCGCACGGGGCTTCTCGACCGCGCGATTACGCTTTTGCAAGAAGCGCAAGTAGCCTTTGCTCTCTTTGACAAAATCGAACCGAATCCGCGCACGGCTACCGTCGATGCCGGGGCAGCGCTCGCCCGGAAAGAACAGTGCGACTTCGTGCTGGCGCTCGGCGGCGGCTCGGTCATGGATGCTGCCAAAGCGATTGCAGCCGCAGCGCTTTCCGGCCGTCCGATCTACGACTACATGCGCGGCAATCCGAGCGGCACAGGCAAATGGCTGGTACCTGTGCAGGAGGCGCTCCCTCTCCTGACGGTTCCGACAGTAGCCGCTACCGGATCGGAAGCGAACAACATCAGCGTCCTGACCCATTGGGAGACGCACGAAAAATCTTCCATCAACGGCCCGGCTCTCTTCCCGAAAATCGCCATTCTCGACCCGTCCATCACCTTTACGGTTCCTGCGCGCGTCACAGCGGAAGCTTGCGCAGATATTTTTTCCCATCTGTTTGAAACCTATCTCATCAGCGCGGACAAAACAAACGTGCAGGACGGGATTACCGAAACGCTCATCCGGCTTGTCGCCGAGCATTCCCTCACAGCCATTCGCCATCCGGATCACGAGGAAGCCCGCTCCACTCTGCTATGGGCGAGCACGCTGGGCATCAGTCCGTTCGCAAACGCCGGACGCGGCGCAGGCATGCCTCTGCACGGCATCGAGCACCCGCTGAGCGGAATATACGACATGGCCCACGGTCGCGGCCTGGCGATTTTGTCCATCCCTTACTTCGAGCAGGTTATTTTGCCGCTTCGCCCGGAACGGCTGGCGCGCATGGGCCGTCACTGCTTCGGCGTCACCGCGGAAGACGAAGGCGCTGCAGCGCGCGCGACTATCGCCGCTGTTTCACGCTGGTACGAAAGCATGGGCATCACCGAACGACTCTCCGACTTCGGCGTGACCGAGGACGCCTTGCCGAAAATGGCCGAAGAAGCCGTCACCATCGGCGGACGCGGCGCAGGCTACCTGGCCAGCGCCAAAAAGCTGAACGCAGATGACGTCATCGCCATCTATCGAGCGTGCTTGTAAACGTCGAACATACTGGCAAGCCCGCTCTTTCCTGTGCGATAATACGATTAATAAAAATTTTTTTACTATATGGAGGTCGTACATATGGCAGATCCACGTATCAACGAACTGGCCAGCCGTCTCGTCCGCTACTCTCTCAACCTGCAAAAAGGGGAAAAGGTCCTGATCGAAAACACTGGCCTGCAACCCGAGCTTGTACGCGCACTCGTCCGCGAATCGTTTGCGGTCGGCGCTCTGCCGCTCGTGACTCTAAAAGACCAGGAAGTTTTGCGCGCGCTCTACCAGGGCACCAGTGAAGAACACATGGCCTTAATGGCGAAGTACGAATACGAGCGGATGAAAGACATGGACGCGTACATCGCGATCCGCGCTTACGAGAACATCAACGAGTTCGCCGACGTTCCGGAAGACAAGATGGGCATTTATTCCCGCATCCTGTACCAGCCTGTGCATACAAACGAACGCGTGCCAAACAAGCGCTGGGTCGTTCTGCGCTACCCGAACAAATCGATGGCGCAACTGTCCAACATGAGCCTGGAAGGCTTCGAGGACTTCTATTTCTCCGTGTGCAACCTGGACTACGCGAAAATGTCCCAGGCCATGACTCCGCTGAAAGAGCTGATGGAGCGCACCGACCGCGTCCGCATCGTCGGACCGAAAACAGACCTGCGCTTTTCCATCAAAGGCATCAACGCGGTCAAATGCGACGGCAAACGCAACATTCCGGACGGTGAAGTGTACACAGCGCCTGTCCGCGACTCTGTAGAGGGCACCATCTACTACAACGCGGCTACCAACTACCGCGGCATGTCCTTTACCGATGTGCAGTTCACCTTCAAGCAAGGAAAAATCGTGGAAGCGACCAGCTCCAACACAAAAGCGCTGAATGACATTCTCGACACGGATGAAGGCGCTCGCTACATTGGGGAGTTTGCAATTGGCTTCAATCCGCACATTCTCCACCCAATGCTCGACATCCTGTTCGACGAGAAGATCGCAGGCAGCTTCCACTTCACGCCTGGCAACGCCTACACAGTAGCAGACAACGGAAACCGTTCCTCTGTCCACTGGGATCTGGTACAAATCCAGCGCCCTGAATACGGCGGCGGCGAAATCTGGTTCGACGACGTGCTGATTCGAAAAGACGGCCGCTTTGTCCTGCCGGAGTTGGAAGGCTTGAACCCGGAAAATCTGGTGTAGGGCCATACCGTATAGCACGTCTGGCACGAAGAATGGATAGGCTTCAGAGAGCATCTGAAACCCTATCCATTTTTTCATGCTCATATCTATTGAAAAATCATTATTTTAAAATTTACAAAAAATCCCTAAAAATTTAGGCAAAATTTTTTATAACATGCTACATTCAATACGGCAACCAAATCTACGAAGAAAGGAAGCGACTTTTTATGAAATGCAAACTCGAAACGTTCCCCCCTTATCGCATTGCGTATATGCGGCGAGTCGGTCCATACGGTCCTGCCAATGTGGAAGTAATGGAGGAGCTAAAAAAATGGGCGAGGAAGAACCAGCTTCTGGATTCGGCTATCCTGTTTGCCATTCCACAAGACAACCCACAGACAACCGCACCTGAGCGCTGCCGCTTTGATGCTTGCATCGTGCTCTCCGAAAATGCCCAGTTGGACGCTGCCGATTCAGCTATCCGCGAAGGCGAGCTTGCCGGCGGGAATTACCTCGTTTTCGAAGTGAAGCATACAGCAGAGGACATCCAGCGGGCGTATACAGAAATTTTTCCTGCTCTCCACAGCAACGGCTACACGATGGACGATAAACCCATTCTGGAAAAATATACGGGCGATCTCACGACCAATCCTTATTGCGAAATATGTGTGCCTGTTAAGGTGTGATAGACCAGTCTGGCGGCATGGCAATACTTGCGGGATAACGTTGCCGGCATGACACGACATGGCGCGGCGTGACGACCGGCCGGCAGAAAGTTCATCTCCAGCTTTTTCTCGCTTGACGCAAAAAATACAATAAGGATAAGACACGTTTTGGGGAAATGGGGGCTATCCATGAACAAATCAGACCGCCTGCTGGCCATTGTGCTGGAGCTTCAGCGCAAGCGCACCTTGCGAGCGGAAGATTTGGCCGCGACATTCGAAACGAGTGTGCGGACCATTTACCGCGATATGCAGGCGCTGAGCGAAGCTGGGGTCCCCGTCGTCGGCTCGCCCGGGCAAGGCTACTCGCTGATGGAAGGCTTTTTTCTGCCGCCCGTTCGCTTTACGGTCGAAGAAGCCGTCGCGCTGCTGATTGGCGCAGACCTGGTCGAGCAGGCGTTTGGCAAAAATTACGGTCACAGCGCCCGCGGCGTCGAGCGCAAA
Organism: Brevibacillus sp. NSP2.1; assembly: GCF_000470975.2. Lineage (NCBI taxonomy): Bacteria > Bacillati > Bacillota > Bacilli > Caryophanales > Paenibacillaceae > Brevibacillus > Brevibacillus sp. NSP2.1. Next base: position 5,082,046 of record NZ_CP048274.1, read on the forward strand.
GTCGAAGCGATTCTGTCACCGGAATTTATCCGGGAAGTAGAGCGAATTCGCTCGACCTTTCGCCTGCTCGACATCGGAGAAGCCAACCAGCGCGAACAGGAAAAACAATACGCCTAACTGCTCCACGAAGCCATCCTGCATCGCCGCAAGGTCCGCTTTCGCTATCGCAAAACCATCCCGGAAGCGGACGGAAACCGCGAGAGCGTGCGCGACGTGGCTCCCTACGGGCTTGTGTTGGTGCGGGGCGTGTGGACTTTGCTTGCCTTTTGCGATCTGCGTCAGGACATTCGCAGGTTCCGCCTGTCCCGGATGGGCGGGCTGACCATGCTCGCAGACAGCTTTGACCTGCCGGAGCACTTTTCGTTTGACGATTACAAGCCTCCCGATGACCGCACACTCGAAGTCCGCTTGCTCATCCCGCCAGCGATAGCCGATCAGGTGCTGGAAGCAAAGTCCTTTTATATAGAAGAAATGGCCGATCATCCGGACGGCGTGCTGGTCACGCTGCGCGTCCGGCAGCTTGAGGAAATATCGTCCTGGGTACTGGGACTCGGGGCCAATGCCTTTGTTCTGGAACCGGAATCGCTGCGCCAAAAAATTCGCGAGGAAGCGGAAAAAATGCTCAAACGCTACTGACATACTGCTGTCAGTAGCGTTTTTGTATGCTAGGGCTAAGCAAATGAAGAGGAGCTGATTTTTTCATGAATCCAGTCGAAATCGTACGCAATCTGGAAAAGGTAACTGCTCATTACTTGCAAGAGCTGGAAGCATTCAGCATGGAGCAACTGCACAAAAAGCCGAGCGAGGACGAGTGGTCGTTGGGGCAAATGTACGTGCACCTGATCCAGACGGCCTTGCACATGCAAATCCCCAACATCGAAAAATGCCAGGCAGGCGGTCCGGAAGTTAACATGCCGGGTTCCGAGATGGGGGAGATCGGGAAAGGAATTTTTGCCCAAGGCTCTCTGCCGCCGATTCGCATCAAAATTCCTGCCTCGCGCGAATACACACCTGCCCAGCCCGCAAGCAAGGAAGAGCTGGTCAACGGCATGCAGGCTGTGCTTGAGCGCATGCGCGAGCTGGCCCCGACGCTGGACGATATCCCGGCCCACCACAAAGTCGAGCACCCTGGCTTCGGCCCGCTCGCTGCCAAAGAATGGTTTGCGCTAGTCGAGATGCACTATCGCCACCATCTGCACCAATTGAACAGGCTGAAAGGCTAGCTTTTTTCCCTGAACATGCCAGCGAGCTTCAGGTAAGTCGGCGGAAACTCTGCCTGATAGCGCAGGAAGGACGGGATCGGATAGCGTATCCCGCCTTTTTGCGTGGCGGCCAATCCCTCCACCAGCTCGGCTGCGTCGCGAAAATGAAAGCTGAACGCCATCTCGTGGTCCTGCGTCTGGGCAAACAGCCGATCCCCGTAACAGGGGACGATCACTTGCGGCTGTCCGGTCTGGATCGGCTTGATCGCGATATCCGCACAGTCCGCCCGGCTGGAAAAAGTGGAAGGAATCGAGCCGCCGCGCTTGTAGAGCATCCCCGCCACCAGCCGCATCACCTGTGCCGCGTTTCCGTAAATGACGACCACATCCGGCTCGACCTGCGCCCGCTCCAACGGGTACGACACGTAGTAGCCGCTTTCCTCCGCCGAAAATTTCGGGACATCCGCCTCGCTTTTCGCTCCCGTCTCCAGCGAATCCGTGTACATCCCGCAGGCGAGATGGCCCTCGGTGTAGTACGCAGGCTGTTCCTCGTAGCCGAACGCCACCTGCGCGATCGGACAGGACAGGTCTGCCCCGTTCATGGCAATACTCCAGCCATAACGCCGCGAAAAGCCGACCGCCTGGCAAATCGTGATCGGATACCCCAAGTCCCGCTGCGGCCGCTTTGCCTTTGACGGCAATGCCGCTTCCTCGCGCATGATCGAAACGCCCACGGGAAACGTTTCCGTCCGCACATACGTCTGAATAGCCTCGTTCAGCTCCAGGGCGGTAATCGTACTCGTACTCATAGCGCTCTCCTCCTCGAATAAACAAACTCGCCTCGCGCAAAAATATCCGTACACAGAATTTTTCGTCTTTTCTATACCTATGTCCTGTCTGTCCGCCCTATTTCTTTGCAAGCTTACAACTTCGTAAGGTAGTGGAAAGGAAAATCAATATCTCTCCATCCCGATTCCTGTTAGGATAAAAAAAGATTACGCAACAGGCACGGAGGCTTGACCGATGAAAAAACTGGCAACATTTTTACTCGCGACGACGATCCTGGCGTTGTTTATCATAGGCTGTTCCAAGCCCAGCACGCCCGAACAGGTGCAGGGGCTGGGAAAAGAAGAAGCGGCGCAAATCGCTGCGGCCGCTGTCCGTCAATATTACCACGTTTCCGTAGATACCGCCGACCGGGAGATTACGCTCGAAGACCCTGCCAAGCTGATTGATGCCGCCACTGGCGAGCCGATCTACAAAGGAGTGCCCGTTCACGCCCTGCTTCGCGGCGAGCCGAAAAGCGGCGATATTTCCGGCTACCACGCGATTATCGAGCCAAAGACGAAGCAGCTTCTCTCGCTCTCGATTGACGTGATCGGCAAGGACGGCGAAAAAGCGACGAAAACAATCGCCGAAGCGGAGCTGGAAAAAGCCGCAGCCGACTTCGTTCGCTCGCAAAACTTGCTGGCAACGGCAAACTTTCAGCTCATTCGGACGTCAGAGCCGACGGACAATGACCTCAAGCGCTACTTTTACTATTCAGACGGCCACAACTCCATCGCGATTGGCGTAGACACTGCGTTGAAGCAGGTCGTCACTTTCACCTATGACTGATAGACTCGACCGACCGCCTCTCATGTAGTGCCAGACACAGCGTCTCTGGCCAAGACCCTATTTAACGGACATAGTAAACCCTGGGCAACAAGCTGGTGACGGTACCCACCTGGAGCCAGCTTGTTTCATTAACGTTACAATAGTCTTACATTGAACAATGTATAAACGAAAAAAGCAAAAGTTTTTGGATTTCCGGGAGAAATATATACCCAACCGGATTTTTATGGTAAAGTGAAATAAAATACATTTTTTGGAAGAAGGGAGACTCAGTGAGGTGTCGCTTTCACTAGGTGCACTAATTAGCAGTCATCGTAGTCGACGCAATCTAACACTAGCAGACCTTTCGGAAATGTCGGGAGTCAGTAAAAGTACCATATCGCTAATTGAAACAGGAGAAACCAAGCGTCCCAGCTATGCCACTTGGAGAAAGATAGCGGAGGCAATCGATATAGCACCTAGCGTCATCATTAACGCATTTGTAGACACTACTCATCATCCTAGAACATTAGAGCTCATTCTCGCAGAGGTTATCACCGAAGGATGGGAAGCTCTTGTCTCCAAAGTTGCTACGCATTATTTAGAGTCACCCAAGGTCGATACATTTAGAGCGTTAGATCATATCGACCGTACTGCCAGGGATACGGAGAACAAACGAATAAAACGCATTTTGTGGGATACGATTATTAATTTCACAAGAAGCAGGGGAATACCCTCATATCTGGCAAACGCCTTGTATGAAAGGTATTTGATTGAGCGTGACGACTTCGCTCGTTTCGAGGAAACATATCGACGTGGGAAGGAACTGCTTCTCTATGTCGAGCATCTCTATGTTGAAGATCGAATCGACTACTATTATAAAATGGGTGTTCACGCCAACATACTCGACTTACACGACGAAAGTATCGATTTATGCAGGCTCGGTTTACGAGAGGATCGGTCAGATAGCAGACCTAAAGCATCTGCATATATCTCCTTGTTTAACTCGTGTATTTATTTTGGAGACTTCCATATTGCTGACATCTACCTAAAAGAGTACGAAAACAGCAAATATGCTGATTTCCGAAAGAATCATTTTCGCGCTACTTTGCTTGCGAAAAAAGGGCAGCATGAGGACGCAATCAGTTTGTTCAACGTCTGTTTAAACGAGACTGACAGAGAAGGGCGTATCTCCATCGTCGTTGACCTCATGGAATCGTATTTGCAGGCCGGAAAGACAGACGATCTCATGCTCTTGCTCGAAACGGAGGATCAGTTTCTGCCAGAGAAGATGCCGCAGCATCCGTACCGAATTAAGACACTGGCCCAATACTACAGACGCAAGGCGCTGTGCCTAATCTCCATGGAGAAATATGATCAGGGTTTTCATAGCCTGATCGAAAGTATCAAGTATTACAAGCACATAGGCATAACGACAGAGGTCATCGAAGGCATCCGACTTTTCCTGCGCCATCATCGAACCAACAATAAAAATTTAACCTTTGAACACATGGAGTTAATCGAAAACATATGTGATAATATTTTGTAACATATAGAAGGAGGAGAGTTTAATGCAGAAGCTACTAGTGGTTTTTGCTCTTGTGGTGTTCTTTTCCTCGCCTGTAGTATCGGAAGCGTGTGATCCGAAGTCGGAGCCTTATCGAGTTGAACCTGATTGGTAAAATGTCGTGAAAGGAGAGGGAAGAAAATTCCTTCTCCTTTTTATTTCTCAATATTACAAGCGAAAAAATGTCCATTCCAAAGAGGACACTTTACTCAGGCAACGGGACTTTTCCACTAGCTCCCACTGTATTTTTCCTCGATTTCTTCTTTCATTTCCTGATACGTCTTGTTGGTGAGGTTCACCAAGTAATCGGTAAGCTCCTCTTTCGATTGCGCGGCTAACGCTTCCCTGGCCTGTCTTTGCTTCGTAAAATACTCCTTGGCCTGATGGCCGATCTTGCCGCTTGCCGCCAAATACTCGATTGCAGTCCCGAGGTTCAGGCTCTCCCGCCAGCTTTTGTCGTACCAGTCCCGGTTGTAGGCGTCGATCCACTTGCGGCGGTCGATCAGCACCGCGCCTACTTCCGTCAGGGCGTCCCGCTTCCACTGCTCCCACTTCTGGGCGATTTCTTTTGCCCGCTCCAGCTCTCTTTTGAATTGCTCGCGGTTCGTCACGTTGGCATACAAGCCTTCCGATGCCTGGGCAATCGCCTTCAGTTGCTTCTGCCCTTCGGCGTTCACGTCAAAGCCGATCACGTTTAAGAGCGGCATGATTTGCGACTGGGACAGATCTTTGGCTACGGCCACCGGATCGCCGCCGCAAGTCTCAATGCCATCGCTGACCAGGTAGATGACGTTCGTGTTTTTATCTGCCGAAAACGCGGCCAAATCTTGCTGGGCAAGCTTGAGAGAATGGGCGATCGACGTCCAGCCAGTCGGCTCAAACAGCGCAAGCGCCTGATCCAGCCGCTTCGGCTCGTACGATTGCAGCGGATAGACCAGATCGCTGCTGGAGCAGGAGAGCTGTCTGTCCCCATCGGCATTGCTCCCTTTATGTCCATAGACGCGCAGCGAAATGTTTGCTTCCTCCGGGAGTGATTCGGCAAATTCCTTGATCGCTTCCTTGGCCAGTTGCATTTTGGTTTTGTCTCCCATTTTGCCAGCCATGCTGCCGCTCGCGTCCAAAATGATTTCGACGTTAAAATGCTCCCGAAACTGAAACCGCGCATCCCCGATGTCCGGGCTTCCGAACGAAGCCATTTTCCAGCGATCCACAACCATCTGCGGACTGAGGTAGTCCTCGGAGAACAAACCGAGCAACTGATTCCAGTACAGTTGCAAATACGCCTCGTCCATCCCGTCCACCACGGTAGGCATTTTGTCGAGAATAGCCGAGATGGCAGGCCGATGCGGGTGTTGGGCGAGGTAAAAATGCGTACCCGCCAACTGCCCGGGCTGCTCCGCGATCAACTCCTGCGTGCTTTGCGGCCATTTCACCTCGCCTACTCGCGGCCCTGCTCCAGATGCGCCAAGGGTGCAGCCGCACAGCAGCAGGGCTATCATCAAGCTGTTTACCAGGCCAAGCATTCGCCTGTACGTACCGTGCATTCGGTCATAGCCTCCTTGTCGTGTGTATGTTCTGCATCATCGGATATGACGAGATGAACCGTTTTTGCTTTTACAGCGTGATGGAACTGAGAAAAAGGCCCCCTGCCGCATGGAGAAAGCCAATCTGTCTGCTCGATCCCGTCTGGTACACTTCCTCCTCGTGCTTTGGGTCAGGCATGAAGGAAAAGTCAAATGTAGTGGAGCGGAAGCGGACAGAGGTCTGCACCTGGATGCGCTCATCCGCGGTGACGACAATTTGCGAGCCGGGCACTGTGGCGTGATTGGCGTCGAGTATCGTGACGACGACATCCCGCAGCTTCGGAGCCGCTTGTGCCAAACCTGTCTGCACGTAGAACAGCAGCTCCACGTTTGCCGGCAGCCAGCTTGAGAGCACCTGGTCAATCGCTTCGTACCGCACCTCGCTCCTGGCCCAGTCCGGATGGCTCGCGCGGATGGAAGCCTCCGCCTGATCCACGAACGGCTTGATGTAAGCCTCGTCCTTCAAGCGCATAGGAGATTGATCGTAGCGAGCAAGCGCCTTTTCCATCTCGTCGTAGATCGGCTTGACCGCCGCCAACGCCGCTTGCTGCGCACTGTCTGACGCCTGCTCCTTGACGACGAAAACAGTCGAGAGGTTAAACAGCGCCATGAACAGGACGAGCATGATGAGCATGAAGATCGTAAGCGTAAAAATCGTGACATTCCCTCGTTCATTCCGCAAAAACGCAAGCCAGTCTCTCATCTAGTGAACCACCCTGCTCGTAATCTCGCGCTGAAACGAAATCGTCTTGTCTGCTTCATCCATGTTCCGCGTCAAAATATCCGGCAAAAAGGCGATTTCCAGGTTCGCGCCGATCATGACCTTGAAATACCCGTCACTTGTCGACTCGATGTACGACTCCCCTTTATTGAAGCCGATACCGCCGCCCGCTCCGGCGAGCACTTTTTCCGCCGCAGCGAGCGCACTGGACTCGCTCCCCGTAATGGCGAATACTTTTGCCGCCTCATTGGCAGCCGATTGTGCAGCGATTACCCCGTACACGCCGATCAAAAATTGCCAGCATACGAGCATGATGAGAAAAAGCAGCGGCAAAATCCCGAGAAACTCAATCGTGACCGAGCCTTTTTCATCAGACAGCGCACGCGCCAGCTTCCCTGCGTCCCTCGCGTCGGCGCGCCCCTGTCTTGCGCCCGGCATCACCCACTGCCTGGGCGTACGGTTAAACAGACGCATGTTTCTTCCGGAGAAAAGCCAGATGATTTTTTTTCATGAACGGCAGCCCGATCGCCAAAATGACTAGCTGGATCGGAAAATCTCCCCGGTAAATGGCGCCGATGATCGTCGCAGGCACAATCAAGGCGTAAAAGTAAAGCAGCATGAAATTCCAAAAACGCTGCCAGTTTTTCTCCTGCTTGGACATGTCATTTCCCCCTCCATGCTTTTTCGCTTGGCGCCAAGCTTTACCGCTTCACTTCTTTGCGGCGTGCGTACTCCATGCCAGACTGTTCAATATAGGGCAGCGCAAACCAGAAAAGCAGCAACGGATAAGGAATCGTCTCCCCCACTATCATGAGCAGGCAGCAGAGCGGCAGGAGCACGCCGTACAAAACAATCGCGATCCCGTTCCAAAACCGCTGCCTCTTCGCTTCTTTTGTCGTCAAGCCGTGTCCCTCCTCCCAGTATCCACGCTCTCCGCGTTCGCTGACTCGCTCATCCATTTGTGCGTGTACATCGTCAGCATCACCGCCATGAGCGGAAAGAAAATGACATTCAAGAGCAACTGCGTAAAGAAAACTGCGCCAAAGCTGGTCGTAATGTACGTGACCGTAAACAGCCCGATCACGCTGATGGCCCACTCGATGGCGCTAATCAGCAGAATCACGCCAAGGATGGAGAAAAAGTGCTTTTTCCCCAGCGCAAACGCCTTTTTCCAGCACTGCTGCACCGGCTGTTTTTTGATGACAGTCAAGTACGGGGTCAAGTAAAACAGCACGAGGATGACCACCCCTGGCACCACAAACAGCAGCATGCCAAACGACACTGCAAGCACGTAGACGATCCCGAAGACAAACACGGCAAAGCTTTGATCCAAAAACGTGCGCAGTGCCTGGCGAATCGGCCGCTCCTCTCCCGCAAGCTCGCTTTGCACATACTGGGCAAACGGAAGCTGAACGACCGACAAAAACACGAGCAGCAAAAACAGGTTGAAAAAGGCTGACACCACCTGCCCGCCTGTCAAGGCAGCGATAAAGTGGATATAGTTGACGGTAAAATTGTGAATGAGCAAAAAAGGCAGAACGACGACTGCTGACAAGAGCAGCATGGACTCGATGTTGCGCGTGTAAAACAGGAAGCTTTCTTTGATCGGATGCTTCACTCTGACTCATTCCCATCTAACGTTTTGGCGACCAGTCACAGCCAGCGTCAGGCGCTAGGCAAACAGTTTGAACAGCTTGCGGCCCCATTTCGCCAGCTTGCTGCCTACCCACAGAACGCCGCCGACCGAGACAAGCACGACAGCGACCGTCTGTCCTCCGGGAATCATCGCGGCGATGACGCCGGCATCCATGAGCGTGCTGCCGAAACTGCCTGTTCCGTCGATAGCATAGTCGATGCGTTCATCCTGGCTGTTGCTTGAATCAAACGCATCCTGGAAGTTCGTGAAGGTGTCGATGCTGTCAAACACGAGACTGATCCCCGCCGTTGCGACGTTCAAGCCTTTGACCAGCCCTGTCACTTGCAGGCCGCTTGCCGTGTCTTTGATGAACTTGAAATTCATCCAGGCGGAAGCAGCGTCGAAGCCGTCGACAGGCAAGCCGCTCACCCAGTCGAAGGAAGTGTCCTTGAGATGGATGTCGATTGCCTTGACGCCCAACTCGACGAGGAACAGGCTGCGCATGTTGGCAAAAGTAGCCGGGTCTACATTTCCTTCCGCGAGATCAGCCGCCATGCCGAGGCTGCCGCCGAACACGCTGTTGATCGACCAGTTGACATAGTCGTATGCTTTGGAATCGCCTTTGCCGGAAAAGCTGCCCGGTGTGACGCTGCCTGGCTGCGTATTTCCAGGAGTTAAGCTGCCCGGACGGGTATCTCCCGGATTGACGTTCCCCGGTTGGGTATCACCGGGATTGACGCTTCCCGGCTGGAAAGCTCCCGGGTTCACATTGCCCGGCGTGACGTTGCCAGGCTGCACATTGCCAGGTCGTGTGTTTCCTGTATCCAGACTCCCCGGCTGGATCTCGCCGGGCGAAATCTCTCCTATTTCCCACTGAAAACTACCGGGCTGTATGTCATTTGGCGAAATATTTCCCGGCCCGATCTCTCCCGGCTGGACTGCGCCTGGACGCACGTCCCCAGGCGCCAAAGATTCTGCATGCACAAAAGCTGCAAAGGGGAAGAGATTCATCACCAGAATGAACAGGGCCACGATCGCTGCCCAGTTCGTGCGTCTTACATGACGATTCACAGCATTCACCCCGATTTCATTAGTCCCTGGCAAACCGCCGATCGGCGGCGCTAGTTACCGCCTGCCTTGGTGCCGTACTGCTCAGAAATGGCTTCAATGGTTTCCTTGTAAGATTTTTTGGCCAGGGAATCGAGCAAATCTTCCAGTTCGTCCGCCCGCTTATCCACGTTTCGTTTATGCTCATCCTGCAGGCGGCCCAACTCTTCGGCAAGCTGCTGCGGGAAACGTTTATCCCTTTTGATCTGACGAATCATCCAGTCGATGTTTCGCTTTTCATCGTCGGCCAAAAAATTCCACTTCAGCTTGTATTGCGTATTGTTTAGGAGCTGCTTGACTTTCCGGGAGTGCGCTTTACTGGACTCTTTGCTCTTCCAATTGTGCCATTCGAGAGCAATTTCTTTTGCTTTGAAAAATTCATCTTGCAGCCCTTTTTTGTCGCGAATAGACACATAGCGGCCGCGCGCTGCTTCTGCGACTGCCTTAAGCTGCTTTTGCCCCTCTCCATCCACGTCAAAACCGATGACATTCAAGATAGGTGTAATGTTGGAGTCAGCCAACTGTTTGGCTGCTGCCACCGGATCGCCACCGCACGTCTCGATTCCGTCGCTGACGAGAAAAATCAGGTTTGTGTTCTTGTCCCCAGCAAGCTGGCTCAAGTCTTTTTCTGCCTCCTGCAAGGAATAGGCTATCGGAGTCCAGCCTGTCGGCTGAAATTGGTTCAGACTTGCGGCAAGCTTTCCGGCGTCGTATTTTTGCAACTCGTACACCAGCTCGCTGCTGCTGCAGGAAAGCGCCTTGTCGGACTCTTTACCGCTCCCTTTGTTCCCGTAAACGCGGAGGGCGACATTCGCCTCTTTGGGCAACGCCTCTGCAAACGCTTTGATCGCTTCCTTGGCCGCATCCATTTTCGTTTTGCCGTCCATTTGCCCAGCCATGCTGCCGCTCGCGTCGAGAATGATCTCCACGTTGTACTGCTCCTTGAACTGAAAGCGCGGATCGTCGATGTCGGGACTTCCAAACGAAGCCATCTTGATGTCTTCTATCAGCCGTTCCGGGTCAGGATAATCCTCGGCGAACAGCCCGAGCAGCGCCAAGTAGTACAGGTCGATTACTTCCTGATCGGGGTTTTCAATCGCAGGCAAATCGTTCAGAAACGTCCGAAGCTCTTGTTCATGCTCGGAAAAGTTCGTTCCGGCATAGCGCCCGATGGGAAAGCTGGCAATCTCGGCGGCCGTCTCCGGAATTTTCGTGGCCCCGTCAGGAAGCAGCGCCTTCAGGGCAGCGATCTGCTCCTCCCGCGACGGCTTCTGCTCCTGATTGGCCGGCTGTTCGACCTGCTCGTTGGGCGCTTCCGCTGGCGCAGTCGGCTCCTGCGTGCTCGGCGGCTCGTCGCTGGAGCAACCATGCAAGACGACCATCAGCCCAAGGGCTGCAATCAGTACCTTGATAGCTTTCATCTGTATGTACCTCCGTCATGTCAGAGCTGCTTGTTGTTCGCCAGGCAACAGAATAGGGAAGTTAGTGGTGAAAACCAGCTTTCACCACTAACCGTCGGCACTGGCATCAACATGTTGGCATTAGTCACCTGTGATCTTGTCACCAATGTGCCCAATGACTTCCGACAGCGTGTTGGAAACGGCGTTACCCACATTCTCGTCTTTGCTGAAAAAGGTTGCGACAGCGCCAAGCACCGCCAAAACGACCGCAGCCAGTGCGATCCATTCGATTGATTGCGCGCCTTTTTGGTTGCGCAGGGAAAAGCTTGCTCTTACAAACAGTTTTTGCATCATGGTTGTCATCATCGTTTTTCCTCCAAACCGGAATATTTTTAATAGGTACAAAAATAACTCCCGGACGTCTCTACCTGCATCACCTCCCTTTCAGGCGTCCGCTTCTTCATTCATTGAAAAATGCCGGTAAACGTTTTGGCATTTTCCAGGATGTTCAGCACCATCAGCCCGCCGATCATCAGCATGGCAGTTGGCGCGACGACGAGCGTGGTAATCAGCGTCACTTTTGGCGAGGCTTTCGCCGCCTTTTCCTTGACCAGCTCTTTGCGCATTCTCCGCATGTTGTCCGCCTGCACCTTGAACGTCACCGAGATTGGCACTCCCAGGCGCATCCCCTGGATCAGCGCCTTAATCAACATCTGAAATTCCGGGTTGTCGTTTCGCTTGAGCAGCTGCTCATACGCTTTTTCCCGCGGCACGCCAAGGTCGATCTCCTGGTTGAAGCGCGAGAACTCTTCCTGAATGGGTCCGCTGAAAAAGCGAATGACTTCGCGCAGGGCATGATCGAGGCTGACCCCGGCCTGTAGCGTCACGCTGACGGTGTCGAGAAATTCGGGCAGATCGTAGCGAATTTGCTGCTGGCGCTCGCTCGCCTTTTTCTTCAGCCAGAGGATCGGCAAAAAATAGCCGGCCAGCGGCCACAGAATCAGCCCGAACTGGGCGAAGGGAAAGCCCAGGACGAACAGCAGCGCCCCGACGATGATGCCGAGCAGCGTCAGCACGATTTTTACCCCTTGAAAGCGGGCTACCGTCAGATCGAGCGGGCGGCCCGCCTTGAGCAGCCAGTCCTCCACTTCGTGCGATTCGCTGAAAAAATTGAAGCGCTGGCCCAGGACCGCATAGTCATCCCCGTAGCGCAGCAGCCGCTTGACCAGTCGTTCCGAGGCGGTTTCCGGCTTGCGCACATCGTACGTCCGATGACCCGTCACTTCGTACATATGCTCGATCAGCGTGCGTTTTTGCACAGAAAACAAATACCATTCCTTTAAAAATATGGCAAAGAACAATAAAAACAGAAACAGGCAGGTGATGATTAGTGCATCCATCGTTTCACACCTTTATGTTGGTCACTTTTTTTACCAGGATGTAGGACAAAAGCGTTCCGATCAAAAACAGTCCGAGCAGCACCAGCCCCATCGGCGTAAACAGCGGATCGATAAAGCCTTTGTTAATCATGTTCATCATCAGCACCAGGGCGACGGGCATGATCGGGACAAGATACGAGACGTAGCGCTGCTCGGCAGTCATCGTCTTGATTTCCTGCGAGACGAGGCGGCGCTCCTCCATCGTCTCGGCCATCTCCTGCAGCACTTCGCTCAGGTTGCCCCCTGCCCTGCGCTGGATGAGCAGCGTCGCCGCGAAAATGCGGAAATCGCGCGTCGGAATCCGTTTTTCCATCTCCAGCAGCGCCCGGTCAAAACTGACGCCAAGCGCCAGCTCCCGCGACATCCGCTTGAACTCTTCTCCGGCTGGAGCATTCAGCTCTTTGGCCACAATCGCGATCCCCTGGGTCAGCGTCAGCCCTGCGCGCAACGAGTTGGCAAGCAGGCGGCACACCTCCGAGAGCTGATCGTTCAATCTCTCCAAATATTTGTGGCGCCGGGCAAAAAAGACGGCTTTCTGGATGACATACATCGAAGCTCCGCCCGCCATGAAGTTGTAGGGAGCCGGAATCGCCACTACACTGTGCAGGAAAAACCCAAGCCCCATCGTGCCGACGAACATGCCCGCGAAAAATTCGGAAGGGGTCAGCGGAATGTTGGCTTTTTTCAGCTTTTTGCCGATCTCCTGAGCGTACGGCTTCTGGTCGAAGCGGTCGCCCCAGACGACGATGAAGCTTTTGCGCTGAGTCTTTACCTCGTACCAGTCTTCCGCTTTCTTTTTCCACTCGTTTTTCTTCGAGCGGTATCCGAGGTATTCGTACATGCCCCAAATTCCGAACAGCACCGCCAGACTAAACAGAATAGCTAGGCTCACGTCTGCTCCCTCCCTTCGCCGTAAACATTGATTCGTCCAGATCAATTCCGAATACTTTGAGCCGCTCCAGGCTGCGCGGGATGATTCCGGTCGGCGTAAAATATCCGAGTACTTCGCCATTGCTGCCGATTCCGGTCCGGTGAAAGCGGAAAATTTCCTGCACCTCTACCCGTTTGTCCTCCGACTTCGCCACCTCGGAGATCGAGACGATTTTGCGCGTCCCGTCCGACAGCCGCATGACCTGCACGATGATGTCGAGCGCACTGACGATGTACTCGCGGACGATGGCAGAGGGCAAATCCATCCCCGCCATGACGACCATCCCTTCCAGCCGGTTGAAAGCGTCCAGTGGCGAGTTGGCGTGAACGGTGGTGAGCGAGCCTTCGTGGCCCGTGTTCATCGCTTGCAGCATGTCGAATGCCTCCGCGCCACGCACCTCCCCGACGATGATCCGGTCAGGCCGCATCCGCAGCGAGTTGCGCACAAGCTGGCGAATCGTAATTTCGCCTTTTCCCTCCATGTTCGGCGGGCGCGCCTCAAGCCCGACGCAGTTCGGATGGGTCAGCTTCAACTCCGCCGAGTCCTCAATCGTGATGATCCGTTCGTAGTGGGGAATCGCTCGCGCGGCCGCGTTGAGCAGCGTCGTTTTCCCGCTCCCGGTCCCGCCGGAGATCAGGACGTTCATTTTCGCTTCCACGACTGCCTGGATGTAGCGCGACATCGCCTCGTCAAACGAGCCGAATTGTTGCAAATCCTCCATTAAATACGGCTCTTTGCGGAATTTGCGGATCGACACCAATGTTCCGTTCAAACTGATCGGCGGGATGACCGCATTCACCCGGCTCCCGTCCTTCAGGCGGGCGTCGACCATCGGCGAGCTCTCATCAATCCGCCTGCCGAGCGGCGCCACGATCCGGTCGACGATGTGCCGCAAATGCTCCTCGTCGCGAAATTTCAGATCGGTCAGCTCCAGCCGCCCGCGCTTTTCGATGTAGACGAGGTTGTGCCCGTTGATCGAAATTTCCGTAATCTCCGGGTCCGCAAGCAGCGGCTCCAGCGGCCCCAGCCCCACCGATTCGTTAATCAGGCGAGTCAGCAGCAATTCTTTTTCGCTGCGCGGGATCACTACTTTTTCTTCCGACATGTACTGCGACACGAGCCGCTCAATCGCCACCCGCATTTCCTGCGAGCCAAGGCTGGTCAGCCTCTCCAGATTGGTTTCCCGCAAAAGCCGCGTCTTGTAATGCTCTGCCAGCTCGTCAATGTACGGGTTGAAGGCGGGAGCCGCAAGTGTCGCTGCCAGCGTCGCTCGTGGCGACTCGTCTTCTGCTGTCTTCTGCTCTTGCTTGCGCTTGAATAAAGCCATCTAGCTCCCCCCTCAAGACAGTTTGCTTTGGACCCATTTTCGGATGTCTTTTGCCGCAGGAGTCAGTTTTTTCTCGTTCGCTTCTTTTTGCAACGGCCTGCCCTGATTGACGGCCGCCTGCACTCCCGCGTGATCTCTCCTGATTTCCGCAGTAATCGGAGCGTTGAACAGCCCTTTCAGATCGGATACGGCCAACTCGTTATCCCGGCCCACCTGGTTGACGACGACTTCCAGCCTGCCCTCGGTATCAATGCGCAGCCGTCTGAACAAGTCTTCCACGAGCCGATAAATTTGCACAGACGGCGTATCCAGGTTCATCACGTAGTAAATCATGTCGGCCTCCGACAAGGCGGCATACACCAGCTCGTTCATATGGCTGGGCAAGTCGATGATGACAAAGTCATAGCTGCGGCGGCTCGCCCGGATCAGGCGCGTGACGAACGCCTCGGACATGTTTTCCGCGATCTCGGCGTCACGCGGGCTGACCAGCACTTCCAGCTTGGAGTGAGCCTCGCGCTGCGCTACGTTGCGGATGTGAAACTCGTTCATCTCGTTCATGACCGGAATCAGGTCCCCCAGCGTGCGGTTGCTGTCAAACGACAGGAACGTCTCGACGCCCCCGTACTGCAGGTTGAGGTCGATCAACAGCACGCTGGCCGTCGATTCCAGCTTCAGCGACTGGGCAAATCCGGTGGCAAGCTGTGTGCAGCCGCTTCCTCCTTTGCCGCTGTAAAACGAATACACCTTGCCCCGCCCGCGCACAAACGCTTTGCCGGAAGCATCCGCGCCTTTTTTGCGCTGCTGGATTTGGGACAGCTCGGATATTTTTTCGAGGCGGTCGGTCAGCAGGTTCAACTCGTCGGGCATGACGATGTACTCGACTGCTCCGGCGCGGACGACATCCCGCAGCAGGACAAAATCTTGCTTTTCCGTCAGAAAAATGACAATTCCCTCTGGCAGCTCGCTCTGTATGTACTGCACCAGCTCGACTCCGGCCCCCTCCTCGGGCTGGACGAGCAACACGACATCGGGTCCGATCCGGTCGATTTCTTTTTTCACTTCGCTGGACGTCGTATAGCGTACCGGCTCATACCCGGCCAGAAACTCCGTGAGCATCTCCTTGACCGAATCCTGATCTGCGACGACAAGAATTTTCACTTCTTTGCTCATGACTTACCCTCCGGTTTTTGGTGCTGGATTGGTTGGCGGCTGTACCGAAGTTGGCGGTTTGGCTGGCGGCTGCTGATTGGTCGGTGCTGGCTGAGTTTGCCCGGCTGGCTGAGCCGCTGGTGCCGTCGCTGGCGCAGAGGCTGGCGGCGTCTGCGGCTTTGCTTCGGCAGGCTTTGGCGCAGTTTCCGTCTTGCCCGGCTCGGTTGTAGTAAACGGATCGGGAATCCCCAGCTCTCCTTTGCCGACGTTTGCTTTTAGAATGCGCATCAGTTCGGCGTAGTGCTGCTGATGGATGAATTTGGGCACATCCTCGAACGGCAGCTCCAGCGCCACGCCTTTGAATTTGTTGTCCGACTTCGCAGCCATGGCGACGGGCACGTCTTTCATGAACACCTCGGTTACAGGCTGGCCGCCCTTCGTCGTCGAGATGATGATGTCGACGCGGTCCAGCGCCTCCAGTTCCTGGTCAAACATGATGTTTCCCGACGCGTACACCGTAATCAGCCGATTGTTTTGATCGCGGACCATGTTCGCCGGCTTTAAAATATTTTTCGTAATGACGTCGCCTTTCGACAAAGGAACGACCGTTACCTGATTTTTCAGACTGAGCTTGTCGACGACATACGAGTCATCCGCGTACTTTTTCGGAATTTGCCTTGTGGTCAATTGATCGGGTTGGATCAACGCCCGAGAGGGAATATCGACATTCGCCTCGTAAATCTCCACCATCTCCCCAAGCTGCGCGTTCATGTCCTTGATTTTCTTCAAAAACAGAAAACCCGCCAGCGCCGCAAGCAAAAAGGATAACACCAGAAAAATAATTGCCCGTCGTTTCGATTCCAACATGAAAAGCTTCCCTCTCTTTTTCTGTAGCTAGAATGATGTCAAATCATGCTGCACGCGCCTGACCCTCCATAATAAGTAAAAATACTCACCGTTATTGTCGGACTATTCCTCAAGAATCACCGCCTAGTAATAGATAACCATTACCAGCAACAGCCCGGTTCCCCCCGCAATGAATGGAGCCAGCGGGATTTCCCGATCAAAAGTCACCCTTCGCGACAGCCTGGAGACAAGCCACACAGGAAGCATGATGATTCCGGCAAGCAGATAGGTAAGCCCCATTGCAAACAATCCCGCCTGCCAGCCCAGCGCTGCTCCTACCACTGCGAGCAGCTTGATGTCGCCACCCCCCACCTGCCCATTGCTAATGACGGCCATCCCGAGCGACAGTCCGACAAGCACGACGACTCCCAGGACGTGCGCCACCCAGTCTTCCGGCCGAAGCACTGCATGCGCGATGAGAAAATAGGCGATCCCGGGCAGTGTCAGCCAGTCGTAAATCAGTCGGTAGCGTAGGTCTGTGTACACAGCCACCGCCATTACGAAAAGAATGGGAACGATGACATACAAAGTCGGCACGCTCGCTCCTCCCCCCTTCTTTTGGAGGAAAATTTCACCATCACAGACGGTCATTTGGGGAATTTTGTTGCGCAAACGAGAAAATTTTTGGTTTATCTTAGTAAAATCTTTTTTTCTCTCTCCCTTTTTTCTGCTGTAAACAGGTCCATTTTCCTTGTATCCGGCACCTTTTCCGCCAGATTGTTGCTGTCGAATGGTGCAGGGGACAAAATGCCTGTACGCCAAAAAGAGTGGTTCAGCAGACCGCTTCTTGACGACGATCGGCTATCGCTTCTCCGTCACGCAGGAGACGCCCGTCAAAGCAGTTGTTGTTGGCAGCGCACAGGTCACCCGTCCATCGCACAAAAAAATCCCTTCCCGAACCAGAGTGTCGAAAAGGGATTTTGCGCATGCTTCAGTTTTTTCAACTGGACGTTCAGCCCGTCGCTGGTGGTTTCGTTGTCGCTGATGATCTCCTCGCGCTAGAAATCATCGTATTTTTGCTCTCCTCTCTACAGATGGCGTACTTGGAGATCGCCGAGCGCTGATTGCTTACATGTTGCAGCAAATAGCGGATGTTGAAGGGCAGAAACTGCTCGAACTTGACCTCCATAATCATCAGCGGCTGGTGAATGGCGTTGACCATCATGAGCTGCTCGTCAAAAATGTCGAGGGAATGGACGGTGGTCATCAACTGCTTGTCAAAATTGACTCGCACATTGCCCGGCTCCATCACATACGCTTCGCGGACGTAATCAGTCATGACGCGCGGCATGAACAGATGGTTTTTGCACTCTTGAGACTCCCACGGCTAAAGCCACAAGCCTTCCACCTTGCGGTGTACGGGTGGGATTCTTGAATGACTAAGCGTTCGCAGTCCATTTCTGTTTTGAACAGCCTTCAAGATGAGGGCATCTCATTGCCCCTCCTAAGACAGTGCATATAGCATCTTAGGCTGATTGACTGTTACCATCAATCACAGGTGCATATCGAATGTTCATAGCACCGACTAAATCACGATGTTTTTCGAATCCACATTTGCATTTATACTTACGGTCTTGTGCCTTATTCTTCTAAGAGCATTTAGGGCATGTCTGACTTGTGTATGCAGGATTCACATGCTCAACTCTAATACCAACTAAATTCGCTTTATATTCAATGAACTGACACAGGCGATAAAATGACCAAGTATGCAGATTCTTTTCGTTTATACGGCTTGTTCTTGCCGTCTGTCTAATATTCGCCAGTTGCTCCAAGCGAATGACAGAAATTTTATTGTCTTTTGCAAAATTTACGATAGCACGACTAACCTTATGGTCTTAGTCTTTCATCCAACGTTGTTCTTTACCTTTTGAACTACGAATCGCATTTACCCTTTTCTTTTTGCCTAATGCTTTGCGTTCAGAACGAAACTTACGCTTCATGTACTTATTTTGTCTGCCACTCCCAAAGAAACGTACCTTTTCATCATCTGTTACAACAACGGCAGGAACTTTTAATCCCAAATCAACCCCCATGACTTTTACTCCTGTTCCTTCCATAGTAGGTATCGTGACAGAAATTTGGGCAATCCATTTATTTGCTTTCTGTGTGATTCGAAGCGTACCTAATTTGTGTTTTAGCAAAGCAAAGCTACGGTTGTCTTTATCAACTAACAAAGCACGGATAGGTGTTTTAGTTACCTTGCCGTCAATCATAATCGGCATGGAAATGTGCGTGAAATCAAACGAATAGTTTTGATTGTTCCAAATGCAGACAGGTTTCTTCAAAACAGGAACAGTAGTGAATTTGCTTTTCTTCGCTTTCTTAAACACACTTTTCGCGTCCTTGATAGCTTGATTTTTAACGGCACTTGGCAAAGAAGCAGAAGAGTCGGTAGCTCTCATTTTGTCCAGGGATGGAAAAACGTCAATGTGTTGGGTGAAGGAAATCCTGTCTATACGCTTGCGTTTGATAAAGAAAAGGGACTGGGACTTACGCCAGATGGTGCCTTTCAAGGTACTGCAATGGATACTTCCGCGATTACTGGCGGCCCATTGGCGATCGAATACGCTTTGCAAAACATATCGACTGCCTTGCGCAAGCTCTAAAAAGGCGAGAAGAACGCCAGCGAAATCGCTCTCGTGCAACAACCGGGCGACAAGCGGATGCTCCCCATGTCTCTGAACGTTACAATGCAAAGTCAAAAAAAGGAGGGATTCATATGCACTACCAAGCGATTAATCTGAGTGAGGAACTGTCTTCATTCCACGAGCTCTGGTCTCCGAAAGTCGTCGGTGAAATCAATGACTTTCAATTCAAGCTCGTCAAGATTGATGAGGATTTTATATGGCATGAACATCCAGGTGCCGATAAAGAGCAAAACTACAAAATAACCGACATTGCGAGCATTGACGTCACATACTCCAGAAAATTCGGCGATTACAGCGCTCAGGTCATTTTTTCGGATGAAAAAGAAACCAAATACTATTATCGAATAGATGAAAAAGTGAAGCAAAGCGGCTACAACGGTAAAACAAACAAGCACAGAGGGAGCTAAAGCGTTAGCAGCTCCGCGCAATTGTCAACGTGAGTCCAAAAATGCCGTTACATCATGACAGCCCCTAAATTTGCTTACTACGACAAAACGAAAGCATAATGCCGAAGCCAGGCTTCAGCATTATGCTTTCGCAAATTTTTGTACTCTTTACCACGCCGCAATACTACTATCCGTGCGCATATCCGTCCCGCCGCTCAAGACGCCGTTTTCATCCCGCCAAATAATTTGGCCGCGGCCAAAGTAATTGCCGAGCTGCGCCCACTTGATCGTGTGCCCTTTGCGCTCCAGCGCCTGCGCCAGATGCTCCGGGAAGTGCCGCTCCAGCTCCACCGTTTTGCCTTCCATCCACTGCCAGCGCGGTGCGTCCAGCGCCGCTTGCGGATTGAGGTGGAAGTCGATCGTGTTCATGACCACCTGCACATGGCCCTGCGGCTGCATGAAGCCGCCCATGACGCCGAACGGCCCCACCGCTTTTCCGTCTTTGGTCAAAAAGCCCGGGATAATCGTATGGAACGTTCTTTTGCCCGGCTCCAGGCAGTTGTCGTGATTCGGGTCGAGCGAAAAGTTGTGTCCGCGATTTTGCAGGGCGATTCCTGTTTCCGGCACGACTACTCCTGAGCCAAAGCCCATGTAGTTGCTCTGGATGAAGGACACCATGTTGCCCTCGCCGTCCGCTGTTGCCAAGTAAACTGTGCCACTCGACTTCGGCTGGCCCGGCTCCGGCGTCAAAGCCTCGTCGCCGATCAAGGCGCGGCGCTCGGCGGCGTATTCCTCCGACAGCAAGTCTTTTACCGCGACCTTCATCTTGCTTGCTTCCGTGATGTATTTCAAACCGTCGGCAAAAGCCAGCTTCATCGCTTCGATCTGCTTGTGATACGTGTCGGTTGTGTCTTTTGCCGCAAAGTCATAGCCCTTCAAAATGTTCAGCGCCATCAGGCCGATCATGCCCTGGCCGTTCGGCGGGATTTCCCACACGTCGTAGCCACGGTAGTTGACGCTTATCGGCTGCACCCACTCCGGCTCATAAGCGGCCAAGTCCTCTTTGCGCAAATAGCCGCCGCACTCGCGGGAAAAGGCGTCGATTTTTTCCGCCAGCTCGCCGCGGTAGAAGCTCTCCCCGTTCGTCTCCGCAATCTGCCGCAGCGTAGCCGCGTGCCCCGGCGACTTCCAGATGTCTCCCGCTTTTGGCACCTTGCCTTCTGGCGCAAAAGTGGAGAACCAATGGGCAAACTCTTCGCCTTTGCAAAGCTGCGAGAACTTTTTATACGCCGCGTTCCAGTAATGGGCCAGCGTCGGCGAAAGCGGATAGCCGTTTTCCGCGTAGTCGATGGCCGGCTGCAAAACCTCTGTCAGCGGCAGGCGGCCAAAGCGCTTAGACAGAGCCGCCCAGGCAGCCGGAGCGCCCGGCACCGTCACAGGTGTCCAGCCGTAAGTCGGCATTTCTTCCAGTCCTTTTGTTTTCAACGCCTCGATAGAGATCGCTTGCGGAGCTGGTCCGCTGGCGTTCAGTCCGTGCAGCTCGTCTTTGATCCAGACGAGCGCGAACGCATCGCCGCCAATTCCGTTGGAGGTCGGCTCGACCACCGTCAGGCACGCAGCAGTCGCGATTGCCGCGTCCACTGCATTGCCGCCCTTTTTCAAAATATCGAGACCTGCCTGTGCCGCGAGCGGCTGCGAGGTCGCTACCATGCCGTTTTTGGCAAATGTCGTGACACGTTTCGATGCATACGGGTATTCCATTGCGTCGTAGTTTACCATGATTGAGGCCTCCTTGTATCTGGTTGGCGTTGCTACCCGATAAAAATGAACCCATACGCCATCGCCGCTACTATTACGAAGGCCGGATGCACTTTCCATGTCTCCAGCAGCAGATACGATGCGACGGTCAAAATGCCTGTCTGAATCCATCCGATCCCTTCGACTGCTCCGAGCAAAAACTGATAGGTCATCGTTCCGAGCAGGACCGTCACGACCGGGCGAACCGATTGTGTCATGGCTTTTACCTGCGGGGCATTGCGGAACAAGTTGATGAATTGGAGCAGCAGAATCATCGCAATCGCCGTAGGCGCAACCGTCGCCAGCAAAGCAACTGTCGCTCCCGGCACCCCTGCCACCTGATAGCCGATGTAGCCGGCCAGCTTGGTCGCAATCGGGCTCGGCAGCGCATTGCCCACTGCCAGCACTTCCCCGAATTCTTTCATGGACATCCATTGGAAATGATCGACGACCTCGTTTTGAATGAGCGGGATGCTCGGCGGCCCTCCTCCGTACCCCAAAATGTTCGAGATGAAAAAGGCCCAGAACAACTGTAAATAAATCATGCCGCTCCCTCCTTGCCGTCCTTTTTCTTGCGCTTGCGGACAGACCAGGTGGAGTAGGCAAAGGAAACGAGCAGCGCAATGCCTACTACAATGCCAGGATGCCAGTCAAGAAAGAGCAGCGCTACGAGCGACAGGCCAAGCGAAATGCTCACTCCCGTTTTGCTCGACGCGCCTTTCCAGCCCTTGGCGAGAAACTCCCACGTCAGCACGCCTGTCATGACCGCAATCACCGGGCCGATCGCCTGGATCATGCCGTAGACGCCGGGCGCGTCCTTCCATTGATAAATCACTTGCAGCAAGCCGATCATGACGAGAACGATCGGCATGACTACCGCGACGTTCGCTACCAGTGCCCCCATCCAGCCTTTGACCCGATAGCCGATAAAAGCAGCCAGCTTGGTCGCAATCGGACCAGGCAAGGCGTTGGCTAGCGCCAGGTTGTCGGAAAAATCCTCGTCCGTCACCCACTTGTACTTTTTCACGCACTCGGTATAAAAAAGGGGAACCATCGTAGGTCCTCCCCCGAAACCAAATATCCCGATGCGGAAAAAGGCGAGAAACAAATGCCAGTAAACCATGTTGTTCGTACCTCCATCCTTGCCTTAGCGGAGCAGCTCACCCGAATGCACCAGATGACAGGAGACAAGCTGGCCTCCACCGATATCTGCCAGACTTGGCACCTGCGATTTGCAAACCTCCGTCGCATACGGGCAGCGCGGGTGAAACGTGCAGCCGCTTGGCGGATTGGCCGGACTCGGCAAATCTCCGGTCAACAAAATCCGTTCGCGCTTTTGCCGCGGTTTCGCCACAGGGACAGCCGAGAGCAGCGCCCGCGTGTACGGGTGGCTCGGGTTGTCGAACAGCGTCCTTTTATCGGCAATTTCTACTACACGGCCCAAATACATCACCGCAATCCGGTCGCACAAATGCTTGACGACCGACAAGTCATGCGAGATGAACATCAAGGTCAGATTGAATTCCTTTTTCAAATCTTTCAGCAGATTCAGCACCTGCGACTGAATCGACACGTCCAGAGCAGATACCGGCTCATCCGCAATAATCAGCTTCGGCTTGACCACCAGCGCGCGGGCAATCCCGATGCGCTGCCGCTGTCCGCCGGAAAAGTCGTGCGGATGGCGGTTCAGGTGCTCTTTTCGCAGGCCGACAATCTGAATGATTTCTTCAATGACGCGCTCCCGCTCTTCCTTGGTTCCGATGTCGTGCACCATGAGCGATTCCAGCAAAATCTGCCTGATCGTCATCCGCGGGTTCAGAGAAGCATACGGGTCCTGAAAAATCATTTGCAGGTCCTTGCGCATCCGGCGCATTTCTTCTTTGGGCAATTTTGCTAAATCTTTGCCATCGAACCAGACTTCTCCTGCTGTCGGCTCCAAAAGCCGCAAAATCGTCCGGCCCGTCGTCGATTTCCCGCAGCCGGACTCCCCCACGATCCCGAGCGTCTCGCCGGGGTAGACAGTCAGGTCAATGCCATCGACCGCTTTTACATGGCCGACCGTCCGCTTCAGGAAGCCGCCTTTGATCGGAAAATGCTGCTGCAGCCCTTTTACTTCCAATAGAGGTGTTGTCATTTCCGCTCTCCCTCCTCTGCGTACAGCCAGCAACGGCATTTTTGTCCGTCCAGTTGGATCAATTCAGGCGGCTTTTCCTGGCAGATCGGCAGCGCCTTGGAGCAGCGCGGGGCAAAACGGCAGCCCGGCGGCATTTGGTGCGGCAGAGGAACTGCGCCCGGAATCGTCTCCAAATATTCGCGCTCCTCGTCCAGCTCCGGGATGGAGTTCATCAGGCCGATCGTGTACGGATGCTTGGGACTTTCAAACAGTGTATCCACATCGGTTTCCTCGACAACCTGCCCAGCGTACATGACGATGACGCGGTCGCACATCTCGGCTACTACCCCCAGATCGTGCGTAATCAGCATGATCGAGGTCCCTGTCTTTTCCTTCAGATCGCGCATCAGGTCGAGAATCTGCGCCTGAATCGTCACATCTAGCGCCGTTGTCGGCTCGTCGGCGATAATCAGCTTCGGGTCGCACGACATCGCCATGGCGATCATCACCCGCTGCCGCATACCGCCGGACAGTTGATGGGGGAACTCCCCGTAGATTTCTTCTGCGCGCGGCATCCCGACGGCCTTGAGCATCGCAATCGCCCGCTCCTTTGCTGCTGCCTTGGAGACTTTGCGGTGCAGCATGACGGCTTCCTCAATTTGTCTGCCTACCGTGTGCAGCGGATTGAGCGAAGTCATCGGCTCCTGAAAAATCATCGCGATCTCGTTACCGCGCATCCCTTGCATTTCTTTTTCCGACAGCTCCAGCACGTTTTTCCCCTGGAAGCGAATCGTGCCGCCTGTGCTTCCGTTTGGCGGCAAAAGCCGCATGATCGACAGGCTGGTGACGCTCTTTCCACAGCCCGATTCGCCTACGACGCCGAGTGTTTCACCAGCACGGATGGAGAAGTCGACGCCGTCAACAACGCTGACGACACCGCTGTCCGTGCGAAACCGAGTTCTTAGCTGCTCCACTTCCAAGATGGTCGTCATCTGCTCCACTCCTTTCCCTGCGTAGGGCATTGATTATTTGCGCGCGCGCGGATCCAGTACCTGCTGCAATCCATCCCCCAGCAAGTTGAAGCCCAGCACGACTAAAAAGATGGCAATCCCCGGATAAAACGTCGCATACGGCGCGACAGACATCAGCGTCTGCGCCTGGTTCAGCATGCTTCCCCACGATGGCGTCGGCGGCTGCACGCCCAGCCCCAGATAGGAGAGCGAAGCTTCCGCGATAATGCCGGAGGCCATCGCGAGTGTCGCCTGAATCACGATCGGGTTGAGCGCATTGGGCAAAATATGGCGGAAAATGATGCGGGCATCCTTCACGCCAACCGAACGCGCCGCTTGAATATATTCCATGTTGCGCAAAGAAAGAACCTGACCGCGAGTAATCCGGATGAAGGCAGGAGCGAAACCGATCCCGATCGCCAGCATCGCGTTGCCGAAGCCGGAACCGAGCACGGCCGAGATCGCCAGCGCCAAAATCAAAAACGGAAAGGCTTGCATCGCATCGACGCTGCGCATGACCACCCACTCATCCCAAAAGCCGCGGTAATATCCGGACAACAACCCGATCGGCACGCCAATCAGCATGGCGATTCCTACCGAAATGAGAGCAGCCTGGATAGAGATTCGCGCTCCGTAGACGACGCGGGAGAAAATATCCCGACCGAGGTCGTCTGTGCCAAACAAATGCTCGCCGTCTGGCGGCATCATCACTTTGTTGTAATCTTGTGCATTCGGGTCAAAAGGAGCGATCTGCGGCGCGAAAATCGCTATCACAATCAACGCAAGGATAATGACCGCTCCGATGACGCCAAGACCATTTCGCAGGAATTTGCGCGCGGTTTTCATCACTCACCCGCTCCTTTCCCAGCTTTGATGCGCGGATCAATGACCGCATACAACATATCGACAGCCAGGTTGACCAAGACGACCAGCACCGCCGAAACAAGGATCGCTCCCTGTACCGTCACGTAGTCGCGCTTGAAGACCGACTCGACAATCAGACGGCCGAAGCCGGGAATCGAGAAGATCGACTCGGTAATGACCAGACCGCCCAAAAGGCCCGCGATCATCAGCCCGGAGGTTGTCACGACTGGCACCATCGCATTGCGCAGCGCATGGCCCAAAATCGTGCGCGCTTCATTCAAGCCTTTTGCCTTCGCCGTCCGAATGAAGTCCATGCTGACCACATCGAGCAAGGAAGAACGCAGCATTCTCATCAGCACCGCAGACTCCCGAAGGCCGGTCGCCAAACAGGGGAGAACCATCGCCAGCAAATTTTGCTTCGGATCTTCCAGAAACGGCACGTAGCCGGATGCGGGAAGCCATTGGTTGTTCACTGCAAAAAAGATAATCATCATCATAGCCAGCCAGAAGCTCGGGATGCTCATCCCGCCCAGCGCAGTAAAGGTACTCGTGTAGTCAATCCACGTCCCGCGGCGCACAGCCGCCAGGATTCCCGCAGGAAAAGCAATCAGGATCGCCACGAGAAACGTTCCGATCGTAAGCTCCACCGTTGCGGGCAGCCTTTGCATAATTAATTGAGAGACCGGCACCCGGTCCGTAATCGAGATTCCCAAATCGCCCTGCAGCACTTTTCCCAGCCAGGAAAAATATTGCACCACGATCGGCTGGTCCAACCCCAGCTCTGTTCGTAGTGCCTGATAGGCTTCCGGTGTCGCTTCCTGTCCTAAAATGACCCGGGCAGGATCGCCCGGGATCAAGTGGATCAAAGAGAAAGTCATAATGGACACCAGCAGGAGAATCGGGATTGTCAGCAGTAGACGCCTGACCACGAACATCATGACAATTCCTCCTTGCTCTTGCCGTTATAGTGTGTGGCTTGCCTTATTGCTTGTCCAATGTGGCGGTACGGATCAACCCGTCCGGTACGTAGGTGAAGCCTGTTACTTTTTTGTTCATGCCGATCAAAACATATTGATGGTACAGGTACACATAGCCCGCTTCTTCCTGCAAGAGCTTGGTCGCTTCCTCGTACAGCGCCTTCCGCTTCGCTTCGTCCATTTCCCCGCGCGCCGCTACAACCAGCTCGTCCAGCTTCGGAATAGAGATGCGGCCGTCGTTGTTGGAAGTGCCAGTGACTACGAAGTCATGCAAGTTTTGGTCAGGGTCCTGACGACCGGACCAGCCCAGTTGCAGGGCATCGAATTCGCCTTTTTCGCCTGTTTCAATCAGTTGGCCGTATTCCAGCTTCTCCAGCGTCGCGTTGATGTTGTACTGCTTCAGCATGCTTTGCAGCACAGCGCCAAGCTGTTCGTTTTCCGGAGAAGTCGTGATGTACAACTTAAAGTCAAAACCGTTCGGCTTGCCGCCCTTCGCCAGCAAGTCCTTGATCTCAGCCGCGTTAGGCGGCACCGGCGTGTTCAACTGCTCGTTGTACGCCAGACTGCCTTTCGCAAACGCGGTACGCGCAGGTGCCGCATAGCCGTTGAACAGCACTTTTACTACCGCTTCCCGGTCAATCGCGCGGTCGACAGCTTGACGCAAGTACTTGTTGTCAAACGGCGGGCGGGAGTTGTTCACATAAAACCCTTGATAGCCCATGCCGGATTCGGATATCAGTTGCAGGTTGGTATCGCCTTTTACAACCGGAATTTCCTTCACAGGCGTATCGTCGATGATGTCCAGCGTGCCGGAGCGCAAGTTTTGCACCTTGGCTGTACCGTTCGTGAACACTTTGTAGTTCACTTCGTCTACTTTTACCTCGCCGTTCCAGTAGTTTTCGTTTTTCTTCAGCGTCACGTGGTCGCCTTTTACCTGTTCAACAAAAGTGAACGGGCCTGTCCCTACTGGATGGTTCAAGTATTGATCGCCGTGCTCCTGAACCGCTTTTGGCGAAACCATGATCCCCGCGCGGTCTGTCAATACGGACAGGAACGGAGCAAACGGCTCTTTCAACTGGATTTTGACAGTATTTTTATCGACGACCGTCACAGACTCAACGAACTTCAACTCGCCTTTGCGGCGGGACTTCTCCCCGGAAATGTTGCGGTCGAAGTTGAATTTGACTGCCTCGGCGTCAAACTCGGTGCCATCGTGGAACTTCACGCCTTGCTTGAGCTTCATTGTGTAGGTTTTGCCATCTGGCGTAACCTCGTACGATTCAGCCAGCATCGGGACGATCTTGCCCTCTGCGTCGATGTCAAACAGCTTGTCGTAAAGGCTCGCGTAAACTTGGCGATCGTAGAGAGAAGTGGAGATGCTCGGGTCCATCGAAGGCGGATCTGCCTTCAGCCCGATGTTGATGACTTTTTTGCCAGTGGCAGGCGCCGTCGCTGTGCTTCCGCTATCGGCAGTTCCTGTCCCGCTTCCTCCTCCACATCCTGTTACCAGTAAAACCGTCCCCAGCACGGCACTGAGCATTGCTTTGCTCATCTTGGTCGAAAACATAGAATGACCCCTTTTCTCTTTTTTTGTTGGCTCTAAGCAATGAAACGACAATCCCAACGGCTCATTCGTCCGATGGCATTCCCCCTTCCGAGGTTTTCGCTTCGCCTTAGCGGACGAAGTTGTATTTGGATTTCAAGATTTTCAGCTCGTTGATGACGTTTGTCCGCACGATGCCCGGCACTTTGTAGAGCTTTTTCATCAAAAATTCCGATAATTCTTCGTAGCTTCTGACCAATACTTGCGTGAACAACTGATAGTCGCCGGAGGTCAACACGATCAATCGGATTTCCACGATCTCATTCAACGCGGCGACGACTTCGTCGAGCTTTTCCGCCTCGACAGCTATCTGGATGATCGCCTGGACGTGCAAGCCAGCCTTGACCGGATTGACGATGCCGACGAGACTCAGCGTTCCTTCATCCTGCAACTGCTGAACGCGCATGCGAATCGTTTTTTCGGTTACCCCGAGGTCTTTGGCAATCTGGGTAAAAGGCAAGCGTGCATTTTGCTGCAGCGCCCGGATAATCCCGTAGTCCGTATCGTCAAGCTCCGGATACAGGGAACGGCGGAATTTCTCCTCCATATAAACACTCCTTTATTCGTCTTGTTTATTGGAAAACAAACCTATTTGCGGTTGCTATTTTAATATCTTAGTCGAATTACGTAACGATTGTTGTTAATATAATACGAATCACGACCTGATGCAAGCATTTTTCAGAAAGTTTCTTTTTGAAAGCATTTTCATTTTTTTATTTTTCTTTATCATATTTTTGATCTATATAAACAAAAAAACAGCCGCTCCATTAAATGAAGCGGCTGTATAGCTAACAACGGCGTTTCAATATTCGATTCGCTTCTCCGCTTGCGACCAGGCTACAAACGGGCTCTGACGATTTTCCAGCTCGATTTGCCGGAAAGGAATGCTGCGTTCTTCGTGCGGCAGCATGATTTGCTCGTAAATAAAATGGTCGTCGAATCCGACGCTTGCTGCGTCTTCTTTCGTGCAGGCGTAGTAGACGGCTCGCGGCCGCGCCCAGTAAATCGCTCCCAAACACATCGGGCACGGCTCGCAGCTCGTGTACAGTTCGCAATCGCTCAACTGAAAAGTGCCCAGCTTGCGGCACGCCTCGCGAATCGCCTGCACCTCCGCATGTGCGGTCGGATCGTTCATCGCTGTCACTTCATTGCGGCCCCGTCCGACGATTTGCCCGTCTTTGACGATAATCGCGCCAAAAGGCCCGCCGCGGCTCTCCTTCACATTGTCCAGCGCAATGCTGACGGCTTGCCCCATCCACGTATCCTGATCCATCCCTTTCCCTCCTCGCGCATCTCTTCCCTTATCCTATGCCAGTTTGCCTGATGGCATTAGCGAAACAAAGCGAAACGCCCTTCATATCCGGTTCATCGAGCGCTTCAAATGGAACAAATACCGATTGCGGATAATCCAGAAGTAGACCGCCTGCACGATGACAAAGCTGCACAGCACGATCGCTGTCGGCTTGGCGACGGATGCGACGAGCAAGATTTTCAGCAAGCTTTGCAGCGACACGAACGCCACCATGCTGTGGATGATCGCCACCAGTATCGGCACGAAAAACAACAGCGCAATCTGGGTCGTCACGATTCTCGTCAGCTCGGCGTCCGTCAGTCCGATTTTCGCGATCGCTCCGTAATGCCTTTTGTCGTTTTCCAGATCGGTGTACAAACGGAAGTACAGGAAGCTCGCCGCCGCTACGAAAAACAGCACGCCGACGAACAGCCCGACAAACAGCCCCGTGTTCGCCATCTGCTTCATCTGGTGATAGACGGGCGCGCGCGCCGAAAACGAGTAGATGTCCGTGTAATGCTGGATTTCCTCTCCCAGCTTGAGACTGATCTCCTGGGTGTCCTTCCAGCGCGGAACATCGTAGGCAAAGCGCTGCTCCTCCCGCAAGTCGCGAAGCTGATCGTACACTTTGTTCGGCACGACCGCCAGCCGTGCAAACTCGATGCCGTGAATCAATGGATTCATTTTCGTGTCCGTTTTGACCACAAGCTCCTGCCCGCCGACCTTTAACGTCTGCTCCTCAACCGCATCGCCGAACCATCTGAGCAGGATAAACACTTCGTTGTCGGCCATTTGCAGCTCGCGCGAGTTCGCCGCCATCGCAAAACGGTTGTAGTCGGACAGCTTGACCACCCCGACCGTCTCGTCATTCACCTGCTCCGGAAGCACCCGCATCGACACCTGGTACTTTTCGAAGGAAAAGCCTCCTTGCTGCAAGCTGTTTTCAATCAGCCGCAAATGCGCGTCCTTGGCGGCATTCTCCGCCTTGGTCTGGTATTCGAACGCAAACGGATTCGTTTTCACGACCGTCTCCTGGATCGACCCGGCCAATGCCGCCAGCGTCCCGATCGCGCAAAAGGCGACCGTCGACACGATGCAGACCAAAAAAAACATTCTGGCGTTATCCTTCATCCGGTAGGAGAGATCAGACAGCGTCAACAGATTCGTGCGCCGCCAATAGATGAAGCGCCGCTTCTTCAAAAACTCGATCAGGATCACGCTAAGCTGCGTGAACAGTAAATACGTCCCGACGACAGTCAAAGCCGTGACAGGCAGCACAAGCGCCACCACGTATATGCCGTCCGCCGTCAGCGCCAGCGCATAGCTCATACAAAGCAGCGCCACTGCCACAATCGACAGCGCAATCGACGCGCTTGGCTCCCGCTTGGGGCGCCGGCTGCCCTGCAAAAGCTCCAGCAAGCTCCGGCTTCTAAGCAGCAGCACCGTGAACAGCGAGATGGCGGCGAACAGGATGAGAAAAGCGACGACTGTCAGCCCGATCGCCTTCCACGGGAGGTAAAAGCCGAGCGCCTTCACATCCAGCAGGAAGCCCGCGAACTGGAAAAACAGCTTGGCGAGCACCATGCCAAGCCCGATGCCAAAAGCGATCGCGACGATCCCGATGAGCATGTTTTCCATAAAAATCAGCAGGTTTCGCTGCAGCGGCGTCATGCCGTGCATGAACAATATCCCGAATTCCTTCTCGCGCTTTTTCAAAAACGCGCCGACGCAATAGAAGAGAAAAAAGAAAGAGAACAAAAAGATGACGTATTCGGCGACGATCATCCCGGTTGCAACCGATTCATGAATCTCCTCGCCGACGATTCCCGGATGAAAAATGAACATCGCGTACACGAAAAAGATCATGACGGAAAACACGCTGCTCATGAAAAAAGCAGCATAAGTGCGTTTGTTGCGCAAAACATTATTACACGCGAATTGTCGAAAGGTCATACGTGTTCCCTCCCAAGAACGACAGCGCGTCAATAATCTTTTGGAAAAACGCCTGGCGGTTCTCCCCCCGATACATTTCGTTGTGCAACTGTCCGTCCTTGATAAAAATGACCCGGTGACAATAGCTGGCTGCCAGCGGATCGTGCGTGACCATCATCATCGTCGTATTGTCTGTTTTATTGATCGCTTCCAGCGTCTCCATGACCGTCCGCGAAGACTTGGAATCGAGATTGCCTGTCGGTTCATCGGCGAGCAACAGCGAAGGGGAGTGGATGATCGCGCGGGCGATGGCCGTCTTTTGGCGCTGGCCGCCTGACACCTCGTATGTACGCTTCTCCAAAATATCCTGGATTCCCAGCTTCGTCGCCACGCTTTGCAGCTTTTCCTCCATCGTCTGGACCTTCACGTTTTCCAGCGTCAGCGGCAGCACGATGTTTTCCCCGATCGTCAGCGTATCGAGCAAATTGAAGTCCTGAAAAACAAAGCCCAGTTCGCGGCGACGGAACAGCGCCAGCTTGTCTTTTTTCAACAAGTGCGGATTCGTTCCATTCAAGAGAACAGTCCCGGATGTCGGGGAGTCAATGGTCGAAATCATGTTCAATAGCGTTGTTTTCCCGCTGCCCGATGGGCCCATGATACCGACAAATTCCCCTTTGCGAATCGAAAAATCGATATCCGTCAACGCGCGGTATGTGATCTTGCCTCCGTAAATTTTGCTCAGACTGTTCACCGCAAGCATTTCCATACGTCTTTCCCCTTTCCTCTGACATCCCACTATCCACTATACGAGGACGCGCGTTTTCCAGCTATCGAATTAACTTTCATCATTCTTACGTTCTTGTAAGGTTGGCACCACTGCAGACAGGACGATGCGGACTGTCGTGCCCTCTCCCGCTTTCGATTCCATTTCCACGCCATGGTGCAGCCGCCCGCAAATTTCCTTGACCAAATAAAGCCCCATCCCGGTCGACTCCGGATACTTGCGGCCGTTTTCCCCTGTGAAGTACGGCTTGAACACCCGCTGGATGTCTTCTGCCGGAATCCCGATGCCGTAGTCCTGCACTTCGAGGACGAGATGCGACCCGCGTTCGTAGGCGCGGATCGTGACCTTGTTGCTTTTGCCTGCCGAATAACGGACGGCGTTGGTCAAAAGCTGGTTGAGCACAAACGAAAGCCATTTGTCGTCGGACTCCACCCGCCAGTCTTGTTCGATTTTCAGCTCCGGGTACACCTGGTTGCGAATGAACAGCCGCTTGTTTTCAGCCAGCACGTTTTGCGCAAGCGTGCGAAGCGACACTGGCTCGATCAAAAAGTCCTGTTCAAAACGGTCCAGTCGCGCTATGTACAGCACCGTTTCCAATCCGCGCTTGATCCGGTCGACTTCTTCGCGGATGCTCTCGGACTTCGGATCGTCCTCGTTTTGCAGCAACAGGTGGATGACCGAGATCGGCGTTTTCATCTGATGCACCCATTGCTGGATAAACGTCGTATAATCGCGCTGCTTGTTCTCGTAGGCGTGAAGCTGCTCTTTGTAGAGCCGATACTGCTCCAGACTTTTCTCATCCATCGCCCGGCACAAAGCCGCGTTGCCGTACGTCTGCGTCAGCTCCTCCAGCGACTCCACCGGCTTGCTCAATCGCTGGTAAATCAGACGGTGCGTTAAATAGCGGACAACCAAAAACGCCCCGGCAAAAAAAACGGAGAGAAACACGACGTAAATCATCAGCGATTCGTTCCAGTACCCGTCCATGGCAAAAATCAGAATCAACAAAATGAGCTGAACGAGAAAAAAGGCAGCAAAAGCCCATTGATCCCGAAGGAACAACCTCATTGTCCGTCCTCCCATGTTGCCCGCAGACGGTAGCCGGAGCCGCGCACAGTCTCAACCGCGCCTTCCAGCCCGATGTCCTTCAGCTTTCCGCGCACACGCGTGATGTAGACATTCAACGTGTTTTCATCGACGAACTGCTCGTCCCACAGCTTTTCCAGCAGCCGCTCGCGGCTGACGACGCGCGGGTATTGGTTCATCAGCGCTTCCAGCAGCAGCGCTTCTTTTTTGCTCAGCTCGATCTTCGTATCGTTCATGGAAAGCTCCATCCGCTCCAAAAACAGCTTCAGCCCCGCGACCTCCACGGTGCGCTCCCCTTCCTGCGGCGCGTATTGGCCGTAGGCGCGGCGAAGTTGGCTGCGAATTTTCGCCAGCACCACATCGTAATCGAACGGCTTGGTGATGTAGTCGTCCGCTCCGTTTTCCAGCGCCATCACCTGGTCCATCTTGCTCTCCCGCGCAGAGATGAACAAAATCGGGCAGTTGGACTCCTGCCGCATCTGTCTGCACCAGTAAAAGCCATCGAATTTGGGCAAGTTCACGTCCAACAGCACCAGATCCGGCCGCTTGTTCACGAACACTTCCATGACACGGTCGAAATGCTCCACATTGACTGTATGAAATCCGTATTTTTCCAGTTGCTCCTGCAAAAGCTGGTTGATTTTCGGGTCGTCTTCTACAATCATGATCGTAGACATTCGCTCATACTCCTCTCCTCGTGCGTCTCCTGCTACTCCTCCTTCTACTATACCACTAGAAAACTGGGCTGCGCCAATTGCGCCAAAGCCCGTTGCCAGATGGATTCGTTCGGCTTTTTCCCATACAAAGAGGGTGGAACGAAACTTCCACCCTCACGCTTTTGCTTCCATCATTTGCTGCAGTTTTTTGATTCCGCGAAAATGCAGGATTTTGACAGACGCTTCGGTCTTGCCCAAAATCTCGGCGATCTCGTTCATGCGCAGATCGGCGAGATAGCGCAAAGAGATGACGTTGCGCTGGTCCTTCGTCAGCGTGTGTACCTTTTGCCACAGCCCTTCCGTCGTCTCCTGTGTCAAAACGCATTCCTCCGGCAGCTTGTCAGTAGCCGTCAGCGTGCTGAACGTCTCCTGGTCAACCGGGCACTCCCTTTTTTTGCGCATGTAGTCGATCAACGCGTTGTGCGCAATCCGGAAAATCCAGGCGCCAAAAGGATGGCGGCCATCGTACTGGTCGAGCTTGGAGTACACTTTGATGAATACAGTCGTTGTCAGGTCTTCCACGTCCCAGACGTTTTTCACGCGGTAGCGGAAATAGCGGTATATTTTGGCGGAATAATCTTCGTAAATTTGTCGTTGATTCGGTTTCGGATAAATGATTGCAGTATTCATGATCGATCTCCCATTTCGTCATCCGTATGAGTTGCTCTCATTGTAAGACGGATCAGAAGCAGGAACCATCGAGTTATATTTCAAGAAGCTTACACTTTTGTAAGGTACTTATAGGCTGCTTGTAAGCTCTCGCACAGGTAGGTACGGAAAGCCGGTTCATTTGGTTACACTTCGGTCTGCTTGCTTGCATAATAATCGTTGGAATTACCAGCCGGGCCGCTACCTTGGTCTTTGCTCATATCCCTCTCCCGCCTCGTACAAAAGACCCAATTTCTTGCTTACACTGTATGTCCGCGAAACTTTTTCCTTTTTTGGTGTATATGTTGTATCAAGAAAAGTTGGGGGGCATTGTCTCCGGAGGCTCATGCCGCCTCTTCGATAATTTCAGCTAATTGCCTTATGTACTTAAAACGGAGGTTTACAAATATGCGAAAATGGATCTTCTCCCTGTTGATTTCAGTCATTCTAGCGGGCTGTGGAACGATACCTGGCAGCCATGAGACATCGTCTGTCAACAATCATAGCCCAAATTCTGAAACAGAAAATCAAGGAAACGCAGTGGAGCAATTGACTGTTCAGCGTGGACAAGATGTCTTCACAAAGGAGCATCCGCCTTTAAACCTGGGGATCATCACGAGTGCAAATGAATTGTACACGCTCGCTTATCGAAAAAGCGGAGAGGAAATCGGAATAAAAACTAGCCAAGAGCTAGGATTTCCAATAGAGAGCCCCAAAGAAAGTGGTACGGTTGAAAAAGAGCGAACTTATATTCGATTAGTAAAGCCCCCATTTTTACCTGATCCTGGAGTCAATGAATTTCCTAGGAAAGATATTATTCTTTACGTAGATCCACAGAGCCCTGATGACGCATTTGTAGCCATTCAAAATCCAGAAAAGCTGGATGAATGGCGAGTTCTCAAGGTCAGCGGATACGGTCCTTGGTTGAAAAAAGAGATTGATTTATACCTCTCGCTTAATACAGGTCTATAATCCAATAAAGGCAGTAGCAGTTTAAGATGGTAAGTCTTAGACTGCCACTGCCTTTCAATTATAGATTGATCTTCTCTTTACTGCGTTCGACCGACATGACCAATCCAAAATCAAAACGACTGCCTCTTTGAAGGCAACCGTTTTGATCTAAAGCTAACATGGCTTAGCAAAAGTCGCTTCTGTTGCACAACGTGTCCAAATAACCTATGACCTTATCGTAGTAGAAGAGCATCCGCCCCACCATAACCTGCATCTGCAATGAAACGCAAGCACTTGGTTGGACTTGGACTATTAGTGAATTGCAAGTAGTCAATCAAGCCGGAGTAACGAGCATTCTTAATAAAAAAGTTGGCAAACGATTTTGCATGTGAAGTTCGGCCGCAGAATACTGCCCAGCCATTTTTACCTTTACCGAGGTTTCCTGGGGGATTGGTAGAACTGACATACTTCATGTTAGACCAGTTTTGGTTATCCCGCTGGGTAGTCCAGTTGCCCAACCGGACTCTCCCCCCCATGGCAAGAATTAGTTTAACCGGAAGACCATAACACTCGTCACTGGCATCCTCCGCTGCACGTTTAAAGGTGTCTACAAATGCTTGCACCCGATCAGGAGCAGTCGAATTTGGATTAAGCTGCACGTAAGTGTCTCGATTTCCATCACATTTCACTGGTTCCGGTAGGAATTACTTTCATTGCCATTAACATCACCCTTTTTAAGTTAACAACCAATCAGTAGCTGATTTGTCGTCTCACTTATATAGGAAAAATGATAGGAGGAATAACAACCATCCTTGCCCTCGCCCCCAACAAAAAAACGCCCCCGCATTCATCGGGAGCGTTTCTCGGATCACGCAAACAATCGCAGTATTACAACAAACCAAGACGTTGGAAAATCGTATCCACATGCTTCAGGTGGTAACGGTAATCGAAGCACTCATCCAGCTCTTCCTTGGTCAACGTGGAGCTGACAGTGGCGTCCTCCTCCACGATGGCGCGGAAGGAGCGCTGCTCTTCCCAAGCCTGCATCGCGCGCGGCTGGACAGTGTCGTATGCTTGCTCGCGGCTCATGCCTTTTTCGATCAGCTTGAGCATCACTTGCTGGGAGTAGATCAGACCGAAAGTACGGTCCATGTTGCGCTTCATGTTCTCCGGGAACACGGTCAAGTTTTTCACGATGTTCATGAAGCGGCGCAGCATGTAGTTCAGCGCCTGAGTCGCGTCTGGCAAAATCACGCGCTCTGCGGAGGAGTGGGAAATATCCCGCTCGTGCCAGAGAGACACGTTTTCATAGGAAGTGAGCATATGGCCGCGGATGACGCGCGCCAGACCGCAAATGTTCTCGCTGCCGATCGGGTTGCGCTTGTGCGGCATGGCGGAGGAGCCCTTTTGACCTTTGGCAAACGCTTCTTCCACCTCGCGCATTTCGCTCTTTTGCAGGCCGCGGATTTCGGTTGCGAACTTCTCCAGCGACGTTGCGATCAGCGCCAATGTCGCCATGTATTCGGCGTGGCGGTCACGTTGCAGCGTTTGCGTGGAGATCGGAGCCGGAGTCAGGCCGAGTTTTTCGCAAACGTACGCTTCCACGAACGGGTCGATGTTCGCATACGTACCGACTGCGCCGGAGATTTTGCCGTACGCCACTTCTTTTTTCGCCGCCCGGAAACGCGCCAGGTTGCGCTTCATTTCTTCGTGCCACAAAGCGAGCTTCAAGCCGAATGTCGTCGGCTCGGCATGCACGCCGTGCGTTCTGCCCATGCAAACCGTATCTTTGTGCTCGCGCGCTTTGTCCGCCAAAATCGCGATGAAGTCCTCGATGTCTTTTTCCAAAATTTCGTTCGCCTGGCGCAGCAGGTAGGACAGCGCCGTGTCCACTACATCTGTAGAGGTCAGGCCGTAGTGCACCCATTTCTTCTCTTCGCCCAAAGTCTCGGATACCGCGCGGGTAAACGCCACCACGTCGTGACGCGTCTCTTCCTCGATCTCGTAGATGCGCTTGATGTCAAAGCTGGCTTTTTCCCACAGCTTTTTCACGTCCTCTTCCGGGATGACACCCAGCTTGGACCATGCTTCACACGCGAGAATCTCTACTTCCAGCCATGCCTTGAATTTGTTTTCTTCCGTCCAAATGGC
The DNA here is from genome assembly GCF_000470975.2 of Brevibacillus sp. NSP2.1. NCBI lineage: Bacteria > Bacillati > Bacillota > Bacilli > Caryophanales > Paenibacillaceae > Brevibacillus > Brevibacillus sp. NSP2.1. The sequence continues at coordinate 5,119,564 of NZ_CP048274.1, forward strand.
GCGCATTTCCGGGCGGGAATAACGTTCGATCATGATTATACCTCCGATGGATTCGTCCAGATTTTCAGCTCATCAATGTGGGTGAGCGCTTCTTCCACAGTAGGGGCGAGCACGTTGATATGCCCCATCTTCCGCTTCGCCTTGCTTTCCGCTTTTCCGTACAAATGCAGCTTGGCCGTGCGCGGCAGCTTGTCGATTTGATCCAAGACAGGCTGCAGGTGCTCTCCCAAAATATTAACCATCACGACGGGAGAGAGCAACTCCGTCGAGCCTAATGGCAGGTTGCAAACCGCCCGAACGTGCTGCTCAAACTGCGAGGTCACACAAGCGTCCATCGTGTAATGGCCGGAGTTGTGCGGGCGTGGCGCCAGCTCGTTGACGTACAACTGCCCGTCTGCGGTCAAAAACATTTCCACTGCGATCAGTCCCACGACGTCGAGCTTTTCTACAATCGTGCGGGCGATTTCTTCTGCGCGTGTCTTTACTTCCGCCGGAACGCGGGCTGGCACGATGCTCAGATGCAGGATGTTTTCCCGGTGAATGTTTTCCGCCGCCGGAAAAACAGCCAGCTCCCCGTCCGGATTGCGCGCCGCGATCACGGACAGCTCCATCTGGAACGGCACGAACTGCTCCACGATCAGCTCTGTTCCTGCCTTGGCCAGCGTCTCGTACGCCTCCGCCAGCTCGTCCTCGCTGCGCAAAACCCATTGGCCTTTGCCGTCGTAGCCCCCTGTCGCCGTTTTCATGACCGCAGGCAGCCCCAGCTCGGCTACTGCCGCCTGCAAATCTTGCAAACTGCCAACTACGCGAAAAGGCGCGACGGGAATGCCGATTTCGCGAATCGCCGTCTTTTCTGAAATCCGGTTCTGTGTGATGCGCAAAAGGCGGCTGCCCTGCGGCACGTAGGCATGGCTCTCCAGCACTTCCGCGACCTGTGCGTCCACATTTTCAAATTCGTAGGAAATGACATCACTGACAGAAGCGAGCTGCATCGCTGCTTCCACGTCGTCGTAGCTGGCGACAATTTGCTTGTCCGCCGTTTGTCCGCACGGAGCGTCGACGGTCGGGTCCATCGTCACAAAGCGATAACCCATAGCTCGTCCAGCGAGGGCGATCATGCGGCCAAGCTGTCCGCCGCCGAGTATTCCGAGAGTCGATCCTGGTTTGATTTGCTTGCTCTGTTTGGTCGTCATTCCAGTTCGCCAGCCTCCAGCACTTTTTTGCGCACCTCATCGCGTCTTGCCACAAAGCGCGCTTGCACATCCGGATATTTGATCCCCAAAATTTGCGCAGCGAGCAGCCCCGCATTGATCGCGCCCGCCTTGCCGATGGCGACAGTGGCGACAGGCACCCCGCCTGGCATTTGCACGATGGACAAAAGCGAATCCAATCCGTTCAGGTTGGACGACTTCACAGGCACGCCAATTACAGGCAGCTCCGTTTTCGCCGCCACCATCCCTGGCAAATGGGCTGCGCCCCCCGCTCCCGCAATGATGACTTCCAGACCGCGGCTTTTTGCGCTTTCGGCATACGAAAACATCAAATCAGGCGTTCTGTGCGCGGAAACGACCTTCTTTTCGTACGGTACCTTGAGCTCATCGAGAATTGCGCATGCTTCCTTCATCGTTTCCCAGTCTGACGTGCTGCCCATAATGACGCCCACCAAAGGCTGTAGCATGAACCATTCGCCCCCTACGTTTTGTATCATCAGAAGAAAACCCAACCGACTAACGGCTTTTGCGGCCGTACTCATCGCCTGGGCTATTCGTACTCGTTTGCTATCAACATACACAGTGTAGCAGGGAGAAAGTTTGCCTGTCAACCTCGCTTCCGAACATTTTAAAATAGGTTGGATATCATCATTCGTGTTTACCTTTTTCCAGCCACTCTTTTGCCGCCGCTGCGGAGTCCAGCCGCACATGCAGCCAATATTCGAAAAACGGCGTTGCGTCTGCCCCGGCTGCCGCCGAGACCAGCTTCTTGATCTGGCCGCCGCTCGCCAGCTTGTACTGGTGCTCGCTCACGTACTGCCGCAAAAGCCGATTCAGCCGCTCGGCTCCCCACGCTTCCCGCAACGTCCACCACATGACGCCGGAGCGCCCGTACACAAGCTCGTTGTAGCTTTTCCAGTCCGGGAAGGCCGCCACGCTCGTCTCGGCGGAAATCCCTCGTTTGGCATACGCTTCGGCTGCGCGGGACTGGCCTTGTCTCAGCCGGATGTACGCCTGAGATCGCTTCGGGTCCTTTTCCTGCAAAAAAGCCATCGTCGCGTAGTCGGTCAAGCTCTCGTCAAGCCACGCCTCGCGCACCTCGTCGTTGCCGACGATGCCGTAGAACCACTGATGGGCCGTTTCGTGCGCGACGACGGCTGCGCCCATGTTGTCCGCCGTATTGAAAAACTCCTCCTCGATGAAGACGAGGCTCGGGTACTCCATGCCCCCGAAAAAGCCGCCTGTCTTGACGACGTCGTACTCCTTGTACGGATAGGTGCCAAACTGCTTCCCGTAATAGTCGAGCGACTCCATCGCCGTCTCGTGCAAGCTTTTCACAGCCGCCGGATCGTCGCCCTGCTGCGACCATGTCCGAACGATAGTCTCCCCGACTTTTCCGGACACCGCCTGGTACGTGCCGTCCATGACGACCATGGCAAAATCACGAACGTTCCATGCATCCAGTTCATATATACTTTGCCGCTGCGGCCTTGTCTGCGTGATGACGGCTGTACTCTCCAGCCCCGTCGTAGCGAGTTGATATCCTTCCGGCAAATGAACGCGCAAATGATAATTCGCCACTTCACTGTAAAAAGGATCGCCAATCGCCGTGTACGGGTCGAGCCGCCAGCCGCCGCTATCCTTGACCGCCAAGATCGGCAGCCAGTTCCCCAGCCACATCGCATGGTCGTGGTAGGAGAGCCGTCCGTTGTTGTAAGGAACCTGCAGGCGGAAGCCAAGCTCCACGACAGCCTCGGCGGACGGCTTTTTCGCCGGGAGCGGCACGCGCAGCAGCGTGTTCGTCTTTCCTTCGTAGCGAATGCCGGCCTCCCGTCCATCCACCTTGACGGCTGTAATCGTGATGCCGCCTGGCTCTCGCTGCTTGCCAAGCACCTGCTCCCAGTTCGCCGTGCCAAGGTCTGCCTGTTTGGCGAAAGCATTTGGATACAGATGAAAAAAAGCTTTGTCATCCTGCGGGACAAACCGGGCCGTCAGCACGCCTGTCACGATACGTTCGTTCATGTCCAGCCACACATCTGCGCTGTACGTGATCGCTGCCGGCGTCTGCTGTGGACTGGCGATTACCGCGACATCGGCCTCGGCCTGTCCCGTCCACGAACTACTCCACAAAATGCCTGCCAGAGCCATCCCTACTACCATGCTGACCACCCAATGCTTGCGCCACATGGCACTCCCCTGCCTTCGCTTACTTTCGCTGTTTGTCACGCTGGCGTTCCAGCCAGGCCGCGGCCTGCTCCTGCCGGGACATGTCCAGCTTCATCCAATAGTCCAGAAAAGCACGCGCGTCTTCTCCCGCCGCCCGGGACAGAAACGCTTCCCACTGTTCTCCGCTGACGTTTTGATAACGGTACGTTTGCACATACTCGCGCAGCACGTCATGCAGCCGTTCTTCGCCCCACGCTCCCCGCAGCAGCCAAAGCATGGACGACGTCCGGGAATAGACGAGATCGCTGTAGCTCTGGTTGGCGGGAAAAGCAGAGAGCGCCTGCCAGGGACGCAGCTCTTCTTTTACGTACCACTGGACAAAAATGCCGTTTTCCAGACGCCTGCGCACCCGTTCCGCGCCTGTCAGCGGATACTCCCGAGAGAGAAAGGCGAGCGTCACATACTCGGTAAACCCTTCATCCAGCCACGCCTCGCGCAGTTGATCGTTGCCGAGCAGCCCGTAAAACCATTGATGCGCCGTCTCGTGCGCAACCGTAACAATTCCCGTCTCTGCCCCCGCCGCGAAATGACGCCCGTCCAAAAACACCAGGGCAGGGTATTCCATGCCGTTGATCGCTCCGCCTGTCCGCACCACATCGTACTCCGCATAAGGGTACGCGCCGAGTTGTTCCTGAAAATAAGCGAGCGACTTTGCTCCGGCCTCGTGGATGCGCTTGGCCAAAAGCTCGTCATCCCCCTGGCGCCACCACGTGCGAACGAGCGTATTGCCCGCCTTTGTTTCCGCTTTTTGATAAGTCGAGTCCATAAGCACGAGCGCGAAGTCGCGCACATTTTCCACGCGCAGCCGAACCGTCTTTTTTCCTCCAGACGTAGCTGGCGAAGCTGCTACTTCCGCCCCGGCATCCGCTGCCGTGCTGGCCAACTGATAGCCTGCGGGATACGTGACGTTTACTTCGTAGTCGGCGATCTCGCTGTAAAACGGATCGCCGACAGGCTCGTACGCATCGAGACGCCAGCCTGCCTGCTCGTGTACGGCGAGAATCGGCAGCCAGTTGCCCAGCCAAATCGCGTGGTCATCGTACGACATTCTCCCATCGTTATGAGGGAGCTTCATGGCAAAATCGAGTTGAATCCTGCGTGGGCTTGCTGCAGCGCCGGACTGTTCGTTCGCTTGCAACGGTACCTGCAAAATATGCCGCTCCTTTTGACCGACAACCATTTTCCCATCGACTGCAAGCCTGTTATTATCATACGTACCAAGTACAGGTTCCTTGCCTAAAAGTTCCTCCCATAGCATTCCTTCATGTTGTTCGGTAAATACGTCCGGATAGAGATGGAGATAGGCACGTTGCGGGTCCTCCGGCCAAAAAGTGATCGCTACGCTTCCGGTTACTTCTTTTTTCACGGGATCAATCTGTACATCCGCCTGGTAGAGCGGCTTTTGCAAAAGCTTCTCCGCGTTCGCCTTTGCCGGGAGTCCCCATGCCGCTATCGCTATCAGACTGCTGCACCCAAGCCATAAGACCCATTTGCGCATGCCTTCGCCCCCTTTTTCTCTATCGTACCGAAAGTGGCAGCAAAAGACTATCGAATCATATCCGTTCGCCAAGCCAGCTTGAGACGAGGCCGAGCGGTACCGTCTGCTCGCTTCCTTCGCGCATGTCCCGCGCCACCACCTGTCCGCTGTTCACCTCGTTCTCGCCGTAGATCAGCACGTAGGCAATTCCTTCTTTGTTAGCGTAGTCGAGCGCCTTTTTCAGCTTTCGGCCCGCAAGCTCCAGCTCCACTCTTAGACCGTCCGCGCGCAATCGGTTAGCCAGCCCGAGGCTAAGCTCCTCTGTCCCCAGCGGAATGACGAGGACATCTGCGGCAGGCCGTGCTCTTTCGGCTCGCAAGGACAGCGCAGCGAGAATCACATCCAGGCCAAACGATATCCCCACGGCCGGATATTCCCGCCCATCGCCCAAAAACCGCCCGATAATCTCATCGTACCTGCCGCCGCTCCCGATACTGGAAGTAATGCTTTGATCCTGCAAAAATATCTCGTAAACCGTCCCGGTGTATATCCCCAGCCCCCGCGCCAAAAACGGAGAGAACCGCACCTCGCCAGTCACGCCCGCTCCCCGCAGGTAGGCAAACAGTTGCTGAAGCTCCTGCACGCCTTGCTGCACAAGCTCGGAGGAAAACTGCTGCGCCAAAGCATCCAGCGCCAGCGCTCCCTTTTGCAAAAAGGACGTGATCGCCGCCACCAGCGGCTCCTCTACCTGGCGCTCCCGCAGATCACCTTGCACGCCTTCCACTCCGATTTTCTCCAGCTTGTCGAGCGACAGCATGACATCTGCCGCGCGCTCGCCCGGAACGCCCAGCTCCTGCAGCACCCCTGACAGCAGCTTGCGGTTGTTGACCTCGATGTACACCTCAAGCCCCAGCCTGGCGAACGCGGCAAAAGCCATGCTGATTAGCTCCGCCTCGGCGAGCATCGAGGACGTGCCGATGATATCGACGTCGCATTGGATAAACTCGCGCAGCCGCCCCGTTTTGACCGGACCGTCGCGGAACACTTTGCCTATCTCATAGCGCTTGAACGGCAGCCGCATCTCCGGATTCATCCCGACGACCTTCGCCAGCGGCACGGTCAGATCGTAGCGCAGCGCCAGCTCCCGCTCCCCTTGGTCACGCAGGCGGTACACCTCCTTCAAAATCTCGTCTCCACCGCCGTATTTCGATGCCAACAGTTCATAATACTGGAGCGTGGGCGTCTCCAACGGCTTGCAGCCATACGCCTCGAACACTTCCTCCAGCGTTCGCCGTATCCAGTTGCGCTGCATTTGCTCCGGCGGCATAAAATCTTTCGTGCCTTTGACACTCTTCAACACTGTGCTGTCCATCCGAATCATCCTTTCTTTTTTCGTCCATCGTCCAAACAAAAATAGCCATGCGAGGCAACTTCATGCCCGCATGGCTACAAAAAAATCACCACCGCAGGCACAAAGCACAAGAAGCGCTTGCACCTGCGGAAAAATTCCCGAAGATACAAACGCTCTAGCCGTGGTGATGCTGTTGAAGGAACGTGATTGATGCAAACATGAATGGTCCCTCCGCCAAAAAAAGATTTTTCCTATCATAGCGCAAAAAAAGCTCCCCGTCCAGTAGACAGGAAGCCTATTTTCCAAAAAATCCTATTCGCGCAGCCAGATGAAGTAGGCCAGGAAGACGAAGAACAGAACGTACATCGCCGGATGCACTTCACGCGCTTTGCCTTTCAGCACCTTCATCACCGGATAGACGATGAAGCCAGTCGCAATTCCAGTTGCGATACTGTACGTCAGCGGCATCAGGAGAATGGTCAAGAACGCCGGGAACGCTTCGTCCAGGTCATTCCATGCCACCTGCGCAATGTGCGAAGCCATCAGTACACCGACGATAATGAGCGCCGGAGCGGTAACTGCCGGAGTCACGATCGCGAGCAGCGGCGAGAAGAACAGGGCCAACAGGAACATGATCCCTGTCACAATCGCGGTAAAACCGGAGCGGCCGCCTGCTGCTACCCCCGCTGTCGACTCGACATAAGCGGTCGTCGTAGAAGTACCGAGCACCGCGCCAGCCATCCCTGCGATCGCATCGGAAGCGAGCGCTTTTCCCGGACGCGGCAGATTGCCGTCTTCTCTCAGAAGTCCAGCTTGGCTGGCTACACCGAGCAGCGTGCCTGTCGCATCGAAAAAGTCCACGAACAAAAACGTCAGTACGACAATCAGCATGTTCACGGTGAACAAGGCCGATGGGTCACCGAGATACTGGAACGCCGCACCGAATGTCGGCGCCAGGCTCGGCGGAGCAGACACGACTTGCTCTGGCAGGCTGACCAGACCGAAGATCATGCCGACTACTGCTGTGACAATCATCCCGATAAAAATACCGGAATTAACTTTGCGCGAAAGCAGAACAACGGTAACGATCAGACCGAAAATCGCCAGCAGCGCATTTTTCGCTGCCAATACTTCTTCCGGCTTCATGTTTTCATGGTAGAAGGTCAGATGGCCCAACGCGACAAAAGTCGCATCGTTTGCAACAACGATCCCTGCGTTTTTCAGGCCGATAAACGCGATGAACAGCCCGATCCCCGCAGAAACCGCATATTTCAACCCTTTCGGAATCGCTTTGATGATCGCTTCCCGAACGCCGGTCAAAGACAGAATCAAAAAGATCGTACAAGAGAGAAACACCCCAGCCAATGCTTGCTGCCAAGGAATATGCATGGTCAATACAACGGTGTAGGTGAAAAACGCATTCAGCCCCATCCCCGGTGCCTGTCCGATCGGCAAGCGTCCGAGAATCCCCATGAGCAGCGTACCGATCGCCGCAGCGAGAGCTGTTGCGGTAAACACAGCGCCAAACTCAGGGTAGTTGGCTTTTAAGTCCGGCGGCAAATCCGCTCCGCTGAGGATGAATGGATTGACTGCCAAAATATACGCCATGGCCAAAAAAGTAGTGATGCCCGCGATGATTTCGCGGCGATAATTGGTGCCCAGTTTGTCAAACTCAAAATACTTCCGCACCGAAAAGTCCCCCCATGCTTATGGTAATGGCAATGAAAAAAGGCCCGGACGCTATTAGTATGCGCCTGGCCTCTTCACAAAACACTCCGGGAACAATTCTAAAAATGATAACAAATTCGTATCCCGTCGACATTTTGTTCGTAGCCAGGTCGTTTAATGGCGACCTCGTAGAGACTCTTGAGCCATATCCTCAAGAATATACGAACCTTCCTATATTACCTGTTCACATTGAGAAGTGTATCAGGTGACATATCGAATGTCAACGAAAATACGAACGTTCATTTTTTAAACAAGACGAACATCCGGGTTTATTTTATTCCCACTCAATTGTTGCTGGTGGTTTGGAAGTAATGTCGTACACGATGCGGTTTACGTTGTCGACTTCGTTCACAATGCGCGTGGAGATTTTCTCCAGAACATCCCAAGGAATGCGCGCCCAGTCGGCCGTCATGCCGTCGATGGAGGTTACGGCGCGAATCCCTACTGTGTAGGAATAGGTGCGAACGTCGCCCATTACGCCTACTGTCGTCATGTTCGGCAGAGCCGTGAAGTATTGCCAAATATCCCGATCCAGACCCGCCTTGGCAATCTCTTCGCGCAAAATCGCATCAGATTCACGAACGATCTCCAGCTTTTCTTCTGTAACTTCGCCCAAAACGCGAATACCCAGTCCAGGGCCCGGGAACGGTTGGCGCCAAACGATTTCGTCAGGCAGGCCAAGCTCGGTCCCCAGTTTGCGAACCTCGTCCTTGAACAGCGTTTTCAGTGGCTCGATCAGCTTGAACTTCATGTCTTCCGGCAAGCCGCCTACGTTGTGGTGCGACTTGATCGTGTGCGCGGTAGCCGTTCCGCTCTCCACGATGTCGGTGTACAGCGTGCCTTGTGCGAGGAAGTCCATGTCTGTCAGCTTGCCCGCTTCTTCATCGAATACGTAAATGAACTCGTTGCCGATGATTTTGCGTTTCTGTTCAGGGTCGGAGACGCCTTTCAGCTTGTTCAGGAAACGTTCGCGAGCGTCGATTTTGATTACTTTCATGGAGAACTTCTCTGCGAATGTCTCCATGACGCTTTCTGCTTCGCCTTTGCGCAGCAGGCCGTGGTCTACGAACATGCAAGTCAATTGGTCGCCGATGGCTTTGTGGATCAGCGCTGCTACTACAGATGAGTCTACCCCGCCGCTCAGCGCACACAGCACTTGCTTGTCGCCGACTGTCTCGCGAATGCGCACCAGCTCGTCCTCGATGAACGTCGTCATACTCCATGTAGGCTCGCAGCCGCACACGTTGAACAGGAAGTTGCCGATGAACTCGGTTCCTTTTACGGTATGGCGAACTTCCGGGTGGAACTGCACGCCGTACAGCTTGCGCTCGGGATGGCTGATCGCCGCTACCGGGCAGCTATCGCTTACCGCGTCTACGCGGAACCCAGTCGGCAGCTCCACCACTTTATCGGAGTGGCTCATCCAGACGATTTCGTTCGCATCCCATTTTTCATACAGGCTGTGCGTATTTTGCAGGCGCAGCTCGGCTTTTCCATACTCGCGTTTGCCAGCGCGCTCTACTTTTCCTTCCAGCATGTGACTCATCAACTGCATGCCGTAGCAGATGCCGAGGATTGGCAGGCCGAGATCAAAAATTGCCGGATCGACTTTTGGCGCTCCCTCTTCGTACACGCTCGCAGGTCCGCCGGAGAAAATAATCCCTTTTGGCTGCATTTCCTTGATTTTTTCTACAGGCGTATTGAACGGCACCAGCTCGCTGTAGACACCCAGATCGCGAACGCGACGTGCGATCAACTGATTGTACTGGCCTCCGAAATCAAGTACGACGACCATTTCCAATGACTTGTCCATCATATCCCCCTTCTCCTGTACCCGACAGGACGTGCAAGTGCCGGCCGCATTTTTGCCGACATCCTCGCTCGATGCATGATAAAGCAGTTTCCGCTTCCCTCGGTTCTTGCATACAGGCATACACGCGAAAAATTGTCGCATATTTGCAAAAAAACCGGGACGGTGACTCCGATCTTTCATACGGAGGCAGCGTCCCAGCTTGTGTACACATGTGCGGTTGCATGTACAAAAATCCGAAGTGCTCTCCTCGTAGTCGCCAAATTTACGGTTTAGCGGTAGAAACTTTCAGGCCATATTCCTGAGTATTATACGAGACTCATTGATCGTCATTCTAGCAGATGGGACGGCTTTGTTCAAGGCTTCAGTTGACGGATCAATCTCTCGATCAGTTGCTCTGCCACTGACCGCGCCTTCTGTTCCAGTTCCTTGTAGCCGTAAACGGTTCGCTCGTACATTTCCGTCAAATAACGCAGATCTTGCCGCTTGTCCGCCGGAATCGTAATTCTGCTCGCGTACTCCCGCAAAGTCTCGCCAGACTGCCGTCTCGTGTACACCTGCTCCATCATGCGAAGCAGCAGGTTGAAGCGATCCGTGTACTTGTTGCTTTTATCCTGATCGATCTGTCTTCGGAGCCACCAGATTTGAATGTCTTTTCTGCGCCGCCAGGCCAAGAAACCTGCGGCCGCTATCACCACTGCCAGCCCAACATTTACCTGCCAAGGAATCGAATAGCTACTCCCCGGAATAGCGTCTCCCTCTTCCAGCTCGTTAAAGCGTCCATCTCCCCGGTCTGGCGAAGTCTGATTCCCCAAATCCGGCACCGGAATCGGAATCTGCGGCTGCGATGTTTGCAAATCGTAATTGAAGCGCACGGGCGAGATGAAAGTGCTGGTCGCTTCGAACGGAATCCAGCCGTGCCCCGGGAAATACACCTCTACCCACGAGTGGGCGTCTTTATTGCGAATTTCCATGATGTCGCGGTTCTGATCGTCGCTGCCCACTCTCTCGCCTGGGGCGAATCCTTTTACCCAACGCGCCGGGATGTCGAGCGAGCGCAGCATCACCGCCATCGAGGTGGAGAAATGATCGCAATATCCCCTCATGCTGTCAAACAGAAAGTGGTCGACAAAATCTTGTCCTTCCGCTGCCACAGGCACATCTTTTGTTTCATACTTATATTTTCCACTCGCTCGCAAGTAATTCTCGATCGCTCTTACTTTTTCATAAGGCGTCTTGGCGTTTTTGGTCACGCTTTGCGCCAGTTCTTTCACGCGCGGCGGCAAAGTCGCCGGAAGCTGCAAATAGCGCTCTTTGATCTCGTCGGGATAGTCCGTTCCCGCTTCCATGATCGCCTTTTCGCTGACAATCGGCACCTCTGCGTCCACCTTGTACCGGTGCAGCTTGAGCAGCATCGTATTCGGTCCGTACTCTGTCCGTCCATTTGCGCCCGTAGGCTGGATCAGATTGATTTTTCCCGCGCGGACCTCAAGCTGCTGATTCATCTTGTCGTAAACGACAGTCGCATTTGGCGGAGCGTAATTGCTCACTTTGTTCAACTGCCCGGGATAAAAGACGGTAGCAAACTGCTGCGGGCCTTTGAACTCCAGCGTTGCCTCTACCTTTTTCGTTTCCAGGCCGTGAAACAGCTCGTTTTTCCACTCGTATGTTTGCGGGTCCAAAATCGCCTCGTACTCGCGATCGCCTTTTTCCCAGCCTACGCCTGTGTAGACGTCCTTGGAGTCCCCGCGCCAATAGCTGTGCTCATTGGTCGTCGCCATGAACACGAGCGTATTGTCCTGCATGAAAGGCCCGCCCAACATTTCGTCGTTGTTGTCGTAGCCGACTTTTTTCATGACGGCAGTCGGTGCTTCCGTGCCGCTTCCCATCAAAAAGGCAATCGGATCAGGCCAGCTCGCATCTTTTTTGGGAGCCGCATACCCGATGCCGACACTAATCAAAATGACCAGCAAAGAGGCCATCAGAGAACCGAACAATATCCGGCTTCTTTTTTCTGTCACCGTCGCCATGCTGGTCATTCTCATCAGATGGCTGACAGCGAGCAGCAAAAAGCCAAAGATCAGCGTCCGCACAATTCCTGCGCTGGCGTCGTAAGGCAGGAACGTATCGAGCACTGCCAAGTACAGCTCTGTCAAAAAGACAAACCACAAGCCCTGTCTCTGCTCCAGCACCAGATAAGTCAGCATGGTAATCAGGACAAGCAGCAGGGCATCAAACAAAGCATTGCGCGACAAAATGGACATCGCTCCCCAGTCTTGCTCGAGAGCCAGCGGGATATCATGCACAATCTGCCTGTACAATTCCGCCAGCCAATCGGTTGTAAACAACGGTGTATCGAATAGCGTAGCATGCAACAACCAGAGGAGGCCCAGCAGCTTGAACGGCAACGTTACCCACCTGTACGGAACCGCTACGTCGATCGCCAGGACACCGGCCACAATGACAAGAAACGGCCACAGCACGCCCGTATCCGTCAGCTCCTGGAGAGGGAGCAGCCACTCTCTTAGCATGAGGAACAGAAAAAGGGCCGAGACCCATTGCCATATCGTTGGTCGCTTCCACACGCTCATGAGTCTATGCACCTCCAATCCGTTTCCACTCTTGTTCGTCGATGTGGACAGACGTACATGATATTTTGCTTCCGCCCAGCAGTTGCAGGGCTCGTCTTCTCTCTTGGGAAATGACAGTGTCAGCATGCACATAGAATAACTGCACTCTTCTGCCTTTTTGCGCCAAAGCAATCAAACGGTGAACCAGGTCTTTTTCCACGCGCGGAGTCACGACGATCAAGGTCACGCCTTGCTGCTGTTCCAGCGCCTCGCGTCCCACAACCCGCGCAAACGACTCTCTGCCCGCTGGCATGACCCGCGCCAATTGATCGAAGACGCGCAGAAAATGAGTGTGGGAAAGCGCCGGAGCAATCGAAATGCGTTCATTTTGCTTGTACACCAGCCCGTAATGGTACTGGTTGCGATTGGCATAGGCGATCAGGCTTGCCGTCAGCCTTACTGCCGTCTCAAACAACTGTACCGGCTGTCCTTGATAGCTTTCTTTTTCTACATCGAGGAAAAAAACGGCCTGGTTCATCGCCTGATGTTCAAATTCCTTCGTCTTCAAGCCCGTTCCCCTTGCAGATGCGCGCCAATGAATCTGGCTCAGGCGATCACCGCGCTGGTATTCGCGCACGCCCCTCACGGCAGCGACATCGTCGGAGCGTTTGTGCGACACGTGCACGTTGCCGCTGAAGCTGCCATCCCCCAAGGCCCAATGCGTTACTTCCTTGTACCGCGGGTAAACGAGAAACTCCTGGGGAAACGAAAAGACTTTGCGCCTTTCGCTGAACCCAAAAAAATCCCCGCCACTCACGACGCACTGATCCAGCCGGTAAAAACCTCGCGGGAGACTCGGTATGACATAGCGGAACTCCATTTCTTTTTTAAACCAGGGAAAAATCAACTGCCTGTGCGGCTCATATACACCTGCGAGCCGCTCAGGCAACGGCTCCACGATCATGTGCCAGCCCAGCGGAAAACGGATTTTCCGGCGCAGGCGCACGGTTACTACGACGTCCTCGCCGTCCTGCAGGCGGTTGCGGTCGATGACTCGCTCTACCTCCAGCGTCGAGAACATTAAAAAATACGCCAAAACCTCATAAACGAGGAACACCAGACTGCTGTAAAATAGAAACCAACTGGAAAAGCCGCCCTGAAACTTGGCAAATACGTAGGTGATTGCCACAAGCAGGAGCGCTTTGAGCTTACCCCATCTTCGTTGTCTCATCCGCAGTCACCGCCTCAGCTCACCGGAACGCGGGTTTCGGCCAAAATCACGGTCAATACCCGATCAACGGTTGCTCCTTCCAGACGTGCTTCCGGCTTCACGATCATCCGGTGGGCGAATACGACTGGCACCAGCTCTTTGACATCGTCCGGGATGGCGTAATCCCTTCCCCGCACGAAAGCCAGTGCCTGAACGGCTCTGTAGAGGGCGAGAGAGCCCCTTGGACTTACCCCGAGGTAAATATGATGGTGGTCACGTGTGCGGTGGCACAGCCGCACAATATACTCTTTTACTCCCTCGGAAACCTTGACGGAAGCTACCTCTTTTTGCAGTTGCGCCAAGTCTGCTGCCGTCATCACCGGCTCAAGTTGTGCGAGCGGGTTCACCTCCGAGAATCTGGAGAGCATGCGCATTTCTTCTTCCACGGTCGGATAGCCCAGGCGCAATTGCATCAGGAAACGGTCCAACTGTGCCTCAGGCAATGGAAACGTCCCTTCGTACTCCAATGGGTTTTGAGTGGCCATCACAAAAAACGGATCGGCCAGCCGATAAGTTGCACCATCTACTGTAACAGACCGCTCCTCCATCGCTTCCAGCAGAGCAGACTGCGTCTTCGGAGAGGTCCGGTTGATTTCGTCCGCCAAAATAACGTTTGCAAACAGCGGTCCTTGCCGGAACTCAAACTGCATCGTCTGTTGGTTGAAAATTGCTACTCCTGTCACATCTGTCGGCAGCAAGTCAGGAGTGAACTGGATACGCTTGAATTCTCCCCCGATCGACTTAGCCAAAGCACGTACCAGCATCGTCTTGCCCACACCCGGAACGTCCTCCAGCAAAACATGTCCGTTTGCCAATACAGCCGCGACCATCATCTCAATCACGGAACGTTTTCCAATCAGAACTTTTTCTATATTATCGATCAACTTTGCAATTGCAGGATGCATTTGTTCCAATTTAATTGGGTTCACGTTAATACATCTCCTGTTCCATCTTATTCTTCCATCGAGCTTGTAACAGAAACATTTTGTTACCCGTCTTCTCTTGTATCACCTGCGTAGAAAACAGCAGTGTAATTCTAAAGTAATGGATGGAAATGGGAGATACAAGGAAAACTTACTTAAAAATTGTAAGAATGCAGCCATGATTATGCAAAAAAGAGTAGGAATTGATCCTACTCTTCGATTTCATATGAAGTAATGGCGTGCCCTGAGAGATTCGAACTCCCGACCTTTTGATTCGTAGTCAAACGCTCTATCCGGCTGAGCTAAGGGCACATGTTTTGCGGGTCAACCTGTACTGGCTGAAAGCTAGCAGAACAACTATGGAGCGGACGACGGGTCTCGAACCCGCGACCTTCGCCTTGGCAAGGCGACGCTCTACCAATTGAGCTACGTCCGCGTGTGATATGATAAAAGGTTTGCTCTGGCTGCAAAGCCTTCTGGTTATATGGTGCGGGTGAAGGGACTTGAACCCCCACGGTCTCCCGCCAGAACCTAAATCTGGTGCGTCTGCCATTCCGCCACACCCGCATATTTGACGCGGTTTTGCCCGCATTTTGCTCGCGCTTTTTTATGTCGTCTGTAGTAGATCATCCGGCAGGCTACCGTTTGGCTATTCGGAGGGCTATCCGTTGATCCGCGCCCAGACGATACAAAAGCGCACCTCGCAACCACAAGTATGATAGTAGCACATCGTTCGGCTTGCGGTCAAGTTTTATCGTGGGTAAAATTATTTACAACGAGTTACTTCCTATTTATATGGACCTACGCACCGCCCATCCTCGCCATCACCACGGCATGCTGCGCCTCCCCCACGCGAAGCACGTTTAGCGCGTGATACCTCGGCATCTTCACGTAGTCCTCCACGGTAAACGGCGCCAACTCCTCCGCCAGTTCCCGGAACGTCTTTTTGCTCGCGCGAAACACGGTATAGTGCGGACCGGCACTCCGGATGATCTCCGCCAGATCGTGCGGTATCTGCTCCCAGCTGTGGAACATCCACACGTACGCATAACGCCATTTCCGCGACTCGACCGCCGCTGCCTTCCACGCGCGAGCACTCCGCAAGAACTGGTGCGGCTCATCGAATACGATAAAGAACGGAAACTGGTCGGCCTCCTCCCGCAATGTCATCGCCAGGTCCAACTTGACCGACAGGAGGTTGACGATGAGGTCGACGCCTTCCGCCCCGAGTGCCGCCTTCGGCACGTCGATCACGACCGCCCTCCTCTCGCTGGTCAACGCGACCATATCGAGCGAGTTGTCGGACGCGAAACATTCCGCCAGATACTCGTCGCCCAGGATCGTGTCGAGCCGGTTGTAAATCGGAGCCAACACTTGCGCCCGCCTGCCGTCCGACATGTTCCCGTAATCCTCCAGCGTCGTCCGGTGCATCCCCGCGCCCATCTCCGCGATACACTCCGCACGATAAGCGTCATCCTCGAATATCCGCATGATTTCCGCCAATTTCGCCGTCCGCATCGCCATGATCGCCGCTCGCAAGTACCGCGCCGTCTGCGCCCCGGCCTCGTCGGTCGCCGTGTTAAAGAACGATATAATCGCGTTAGCCAATCGGTTTCTGGCGCGAGGCGACCGGTTGATCTCGCAAAAGTCGAGCGCGAACGGAGCCGTGCCGTCAATGCGGATTCGGGTTACGCGATCACTCGGTAGCGCGGCCGCCACCATGTCGCCGATTTGACCTTTCGCGGGATCAATCGCCAGACCGCCGAAACCACTACGGACGGCCTCGACCAGCAGGTTGGCCCCCGCCGTCGTCTTGCCGGAGCCCATTCCGCCAATTATCACGCGCGGCAAGCACAACTCATCGTAGTCGCCCGTTGGCATGTAGACGGGGATTTCTGCACCCTTGTGCTTAACGGACCCAAACCGCATGCCACCTGCCGATATCTCCGCTGGCACGCCCGTCTCGAGTTGCGCGATACTGTCGATCTTGTAGCGCTCCTGCAACGGTCGCGTAGGCAACAGGAATAGGCGCGACACCTCCGCTATGCTCATATAGTCGCGCTGTAGCCGCAGTCCTGCCGTCCGCTCACGCATCTTACGCCACGTCCGGTCGGCTTCCGTCTCGTGCGCGATCAGGTGATTGTCACCGTCTAATTCGCGGAAAGCCATCGTGACCATCCGCAACAGCGCTCGGGCACGGGCCCTATCCGCGCATACGATTCCCACACGGACCGCTACGTCATAGGCGTCACCGCGCGTCTTGGCAAGCGTTTCCGACCGGAGTTTTCCGTCGCGAAGAATGGCGGCGCGCTCCCCTCCGTCAATATCGATTGGTTCCGGCTCCTCTCCCGTTATTAGCTCCGTTACGACCGAGATTGCGCCAAGTACCGTTTTCGTCGCGAGTTTAAGCGCTGTACGCCCGACCGTCCGCTTGTTGATCGCGAGTTTCTGCGGCATCTCGCCCACCTTGAACCGTTCGTACGCCTCCACTGCGCCCGTGTACCAGTCGCGCTCTGCCGGTATCGCGAGCGTCTGCACATATACGGAATCCTCCGCCTCCATTGCGCGCACCGTTTCGAGGAGCGAAGCCAAGAACGATATTTCGCGGCGGTCCACCCGGATCGCGAACATATAATGATAGTGGAGGCCGATGGTTGCCGCCATGACCGGACGCTCCTCGAACGGGTCCGCCACTTCCGCAACCGATACGTTAGGCCACGTTGATTCGATCGCCTTGCGCGCGAGCGATTCGTGCTCCCGCAGGACGGTGACGTGGAACGCAGTGCCCTCACGTTGGAGTACCGTCTCGAACGAAAGGAACGGAGCGCGCGTAATCCGACGACTTGCGGAGTCCCACCGCTCGAGTGGCGATTGGTAAACGCATAGGGTCTGCGCGAACTGTTCGGCGGCTTCGTTCGTCAGGCGCGCGTCAGGCGTTATCCGTAGATGGATCAGCGTGCCACCATCGCCTTCCCTACGCTCACCAGAATCTGCATGATCGCGGGTGCAAACTGCATCCCCACGTACCCGACCGCCGCCCACTTGAGCATCGCGAGTCCCTTCGAGCGCTGCCCGACCATGATTAGCAGACATCCTCCGCATATCATCAGGAACGCGACCGGATACGACACGCCCTGCGCCAGTTGGATGATCGGGTCGAATGCGCCGATGATCTTGTCGGCAATCCCCGCCGCCTCCGCGTGTTCCAATCGCAATATGTACGCCGCCGTTGCCCCCGCTAGGAGAGCGTTTATCTGCCGTTTCTGTCGCGTGGTCAACGCGCTCTCCATCTCGCCGAAAAAATCGTCCCACGGTATCACCTCGACTTTCTCACGTTTTAGGCGCGAAAATGACGGTAAGATCACTGAGTAAAACACCGTATACCACTCCTCTCGTTTGGCGATACTACGCGTAACCATATCGTTAGGAGGTCGCCCCATGCCGCTTGTAGTTTACGTTGGTTACGCGCTCGTTGCCGGTGGGATCAGTATTGTCGCGCTCAAACTGTTCGCGGGCTAATCGTAGATCACCGTACTTTTGCCGTTTTCCACCCTTACGCGATAACTCACCTTGTATCGCGCCTCTGCGTTGTTGATCTTTTGCACGTACTCGATAATGTTCGGCGTGTTAACGCACAGTCTCACGAGATCAAGCGCAAGTGTAGTCGGGTGTTTGCCGCACGCAACCGCGAGCCGCACCAACTTCGTGCGTGTATCGTCATCTGGCGTGAGTCCAATCCGTCTTCCTGCGATCATTTGACCGCCTCCTTTCCGCTATGTACCGTAAACTTACGTCGTGACCGCGTTACCTATGCGTGTACCGGAAATAAAAATACGCCCCGGCGCGGAAGTTACTCCGTACCGGGGCTATTTCGGTGGGCACACGACGGGCCAACGCTCGCTTGCGCCTGCGCGCTACGCTAGAGCGTATGCGGGCGCGGGCGGTTTTATGCGAGGACTGCCGTAATATTCCGCATATCAATCCACGCAAACTCCGCATCGTTCGCGACCTTGATCTGCTTGCGGACGGTATCAACGCGCTCAACCACGCCCCACATCTGGCGGATTTCGCCGTATCCCCGCCGCGTTTCTTTCCAATAGCGGACTGTGACCGCAAAGTCCTCGTTCATTGACGTGCAGATGACGCGGTTGATCTCCGCCATCTCGTCGTCTTCGAGGACCGGACGCGGAACGAGCGTTGATTCGTACGCGTGCTCGGCAAGGGCCGCTACATGTTCCGGCAGCATAAATTTCATCGCGAACAGATCGTCTATCTTCGATGCCATTTCGAAATCCCCTCCGTTATCGAACGTTTGTTCCTATATTATGCGCTCATCGTCCGAATTTATCAAGAGGGACTCCGTTCCCGCCGAAGATGGTTCGCACGCGGACGTACAATCGCGGAGGCAAGTCCGGAAACACGAACGCGAGGCACCCGTCGGGCAGCGAACGCGCATCGTACGGTATGTACCGGTCGTCAAGTTGGCGGCAGATGGCGGTGGCCTCACGCCAGGTTACTACGTAATAAAACGATGGTTTCACGGTGTAACACGCTCCTTTCCGTTAGAGCGTAACATGACCGTTTGGGACAAAAAAAATAACGCCCCGGTAACGTAGTCACTCCGTAACAGAGCGACCGCGTCACCAGGGCGTTCGTTATTCCGCGTCCTCCCGCTTGCCGTCAACGTATCCTTCCGCGAGGATATACGCTGCGACTGATCCAAATGCCGTAATCATCGCGGTCACATTCTCGATCGTTCCCGCGTCGGTCCCGAACAGGACGAGAATGGACGTGACAAACCCGGCCACGGCGAGCCAGAGTTTGCGCGACGAGAGTTTACGTTTCCAATCCGTCATACTAACGTCCTCCTACCGTTTAGTATTCGTTGCGCGGTCGGTCAATACGAAGACCAGCCACGCCATATCATCGCGCACCTTCTCCGGCTCCGAACGCAGGCGGGCCTTCCATTCTTCCGCGTTGTTCAGTACCGCCTTGGCCGCGAGACTGTCGATTGCCTTGTCCGCGAGTTGCAGTTGCCAATCCTTTATCGCTTCCATAACGGCCACCTCCGCTTTCTCCGCTAGTTCTGCGGCAGCTACCGGCGCCTTCACTACCGGATAATACTCGCGCAAGTACGCGATTGGGTCCGTGTGCGTCCCGTAGCCTTTCCGCCTCACCTCGTAATGCAGGTGCGAGCCGGTCGACCTGCCGGTACTCCCCTGCCGCCCCACCACGTCTCCGCGCTTTACACGCTGGCCCACCCGGACGGCGGCGTCGTGCAGATGCGCGTACAGGTGCGTCGCCCCATTCCGGTCCTGCACCGCGACGACTACGCCAAATCCGCCATAGCCCGTGCCCGCCACGCCCATCTTCGCGTGAGTGACCGTCCCTTCCGTAAACGCGTGGATCGGCGAAAGGTGTCCCTTTACGAGATCAACGCCGGTATGAAAAACGGGCGCCCCGGTAAACGGGTCCTTGCGCGGGCCGTACGGACTTGTAACGCGATATGGCGCAAGCATTTCGTCGACTACGTTAAACTCGCGCGTCATAATCCTCCGCCTCCTCTTCGGCCGTGTCCGACTTTTTCTTGCGGAACTCCTGGACCGCGCGGACACCGAACACGCCGCCGGTTATCGTCATGAGGACCGGAGCGACCATATCGAGCAGCGTCACGTACATGCCATCGACCGGCCGCCCCATCAGGACGAGTACGAGGCCGATCGCGACAAACAGGAAAAAGACGGTCGTGGATACGAGCAGGAGGTAGTCCTTTTCGCTTACGCCGTCCTTATCGTTCAAAAACGTCTTCATGCGCTCCCTCCCGTCCTACTTCGTCAGAAAATAGATGAGGACGGAGCCGATAAAACTCGTCCCCATCCCGATAATGACGCCCCACTTTCGCCGGTCGTCCGCTTTGATCTCGGCGATGACACGGGCGTTTTCGTTTGACAATGCGTAGGCGTCACGCGCAACCTCGTACGCTTTCTCCGCCCGTTCACGATCCCGCGTAAGGTGGTCGACCTTTTCCTCGACGCGAACCATCCGCTCGCGCACGTCCTGCAAGACCGATACAATATCGTGTTCTCCCATCGGGCACCTCCGCCATTAGGCCACTTCGTCCGCGCACGGTGTCTCGGCGAGATGAGGTGCGTCAAGTTGAATGAGCGTAGTCCGAACGTCGTTCCGGATTGTTTTCGGTACGTCGCAAATCGTCTTGTACCCCTTAACGATGAGTGTCGCGTAAATGACCGCCATTTCGGTTCCCCCTCCGATTATCAAGCGTAAAAGAAAAAGCGCCACCGTTCGCAGGATCATCGTCCGTCCCCGTCCAATAGCGCTTGCACTTCGTCCCGATCACGTTCGGGAACGTCGTCGATCGTCTTGAGTTTGAGTTTGATAAGTCGGTAATAGACCGTTGCCATTACGTAGTACCTCCGTTTTGTTGTAGCGCAAGCATTTCCTCGTATACTTGCGTCAGCGCGAGCATAAGGTTGACATTCTCTTGCTCCAACTGTGCGATCTTTTCGCGGTCGGTGGCCGGACGCTCGTCGGGGTTCACGTCAACGAGCGGTCCGAACCATCCGTTAGGCAGGCGCGGTCTGAGTTTCGGCATCAGGCGATCCCTCCCATGATTCTCTTGACGGCTTTGTCGGACGCCGTGTCGTCCCGCGTCAGTGTCAGACGCAGCGTCACTTTTGCCCCCGGCTGGTCGGCCGTCCCCACGAACTCGTCCTCCATGACGGACCCGTCCTTGACCGGCACGCTCGAGTTAAGCGCCATGTCCTCGTACGACTCGCTCGCGCCCGCTGCCACGATGGAGGCGGCGGCATACACCGTCAAGTCTCCAATCTCACGGTCCACCCACGTAGCAATCTCGGTTGCCGTACCGAGCGGTGGCGTGATTGCGTACCGGACGACTGCCGTTTTGACTGGCGCTAGGCTGCCGGCCTTGTTTACCGTCAGCGTCTTCGTTGTACTCGCGCCCTTCGCGTCGGTCGCCGTGAAAACGACCGTGTTCGCGGCGAATGCGAGCGCCGAAACCGGGATGCTGAAAGCGAAGCTCGTGCCGGACGCGACTCCGGATTTTAGCGTAACGGGCGTGCCGCCGTTGACCGCTACCGTCAGTGATACGGTGTCATTTTCGGGGTCCGTTACCGTGCCCGCGAAGGTCAACGCCTCCAATTCGGACACGCCCGTTCGGTTCGCGTTGTACGGGTCGAGGTTAATCGTCGGCGGCCGGTTGAGAATGACGGTGAACGAACGGGTGATTGCCGTGGACGTTCCGCCTTGGTCGTCGACCGCGTAGACCGAGACGGTGTACGTGGTGTTTTCCGCGAGTGGCCCGGACACGTCCGTTTGGCCGTCGTAGAGGCGTCCGTTCGTGAACGTGAGCGTTTTCGAGAACGGGATCGCGGTTGATCCGTCCGAGATGGCGGACGTGATGTTACGGGCGGTGCCGCCGTTGATCGCGTACTTGACGGTGACCGCGTTGCCATTGTCGGGGTCAGACGCGGTGCCTGCGACCGGCATCGTATTCCCTTCCGCTAATGTTTGATTATCGGTAGGTGATGTAAGTGTCAGAGATGGCGGATTGTTGGTAATTGGTTCAAGGAATAGAGCTCGTATCTCTCCGGAACCAGAGCTGGAAAACTCGACTTTCATATCTGTTCCCTGTATAGATTTTGCGTTGTACATATACTTTGCCATGCTATACAGGGTAATTGCCGTTGCAGAACTTCCAGCCTCAACTTGTTCTTGGAAACTAAGCGAATAAGGCTTTGCCGTAACAAAACTATTAATTGAACTTAATACCAAGATCATTGTTCTATCGTAGGCTGTAGCTGCATTCGGTGGATTTGGAATGTTTGCTGCAAAATCAGAGAATACGGTTTCACGAACAGCTTTTGTATTTCTGTAGGCTGAAACAGCAGCTTGCCAAAATGTTGCGGTCGGGGATGTTATCGTTGGTGCTGTTTCTGAAGAGGACGCGAATTTGTAATAAATCCCATACCTGAAACTCACACCAGAAGTGACGGGAATAACGCGATCTGTAATAGATGTCCACCCATTCAGGCCAGCAATCGCGGTTGAAGTATCCCTTTTCGCTACTTGCGCAATCAATAAGTCTCCCGTTTGAATACCGCTAGGCAATTCTAATGCAGTACTCATTACGGATGTCGCTGTGCTAGTCGCTTTAAATCCCACATACTCCACCTGTTTTCTGCCTGTTGATGGGATTGTGTAGTCGATGGTGAGGGTTGGTTGGTTGCTTGTATTGTCAAAAGACGAAAAACTTCGGTTGGTATGCAAGTCTGATTCAGAGGAATCCATTAAAAGGAAACCGTAGTTTGGTACCGTACCATTTACTATGTCTTGCACTAATTGTTTAACATTAATGTTATAGCTTTGAGTTTGCACATTTAGTGCGGTAAAACTCGCATAAACAGGCCCAATACTCGGAGCATTGTTCCACGTTACGTTACCATCCCAAGGGGATGTTACTAAATGAACATTTATCGTCCTATTGGACGTATTGCTGGTATTTTGCGAAGTTTGATAAAGCGAGAGGGTAGCGCTGTTGATAATTACATTATTGGGTATTAAACCAAAATCGAATTTCAATAGCGCTCTAAAAAATTTTCCTGATGAATTGCGACCTACGACTATTGCTGTGTCACTAGGATACGAACTAGATGGAGATTGATCTGTAATATAAGTATCGAGAGTAACTGAATTGCTTTTGGTTAGCGTAACTACCGGCATGTTCCTCCCCCTTCCTTCTCAAAATGGCCGTTATTGGCAGGTTTCCACGTTCTGGAATCGCGCATCCTCACGCCTCCGAAATCGCAATATTACTCGTTCCCCACGACGGAAATACCATCCGTGCGTTAACCGCGTCCGTAACCGCCGTCGTCCGCGCCACGGTCGCCTTCGCCTTGTACGCGTTCACCAACGCCCCGACCGTCAGCGTATTATCGGTAATTGCCGTAATCCGCACGTTCTCCGCGTTCACATCGTCGTAAATCGTGACCTCCTCGCCAACCGCGAAAGCCGCGCTATCCCCGACTGGAACCGTTGTGGCCCCGGCCGAGAGCGCCGCCGTCGTATATGTCGCAGCATCAGCGAGTACCGCCGTTACGCGACCGCCTTTGCCGTCGAGGATGTCGTAGAAAATCCCAGCGTTATCGGGATACCGGAAGTTGATCTCGTCCGCAATTGACCAACCAACGTCAAGGCGCGCGATAAGTAACCGCAGGTCCTCGATTTGTCCGTAAAGGTCTTCGGCGGTCGCGTCGATAATATCGAAGTTCTCGACGATCTCGGCGCGTGAAACCCGGTCCGTCCCGACCCACCGGTGAAGGCCGAGCGTGTTCGTTTGTCCGCTACTCACGGCATATACACCTCCAATTCGTCCCATGCGAAGCTGTCCGCCTCGTCCCAAGTCAGCGCGTCAAATTCGTCCCACACGAACCACGAGAACTCCAGCGCAATGTCGAGGTGGGCCGGAATGAGTTCGCGCAATTCCTTCTGCACGTCCTCCGCGTTGATCGGCACGCCCCGTTTGCCGACGAGTTTGACCACAACCCGCGCCCCGGCAAAATCCTCGCTGACCTCCGTCGACGCCCCGTATAAGGTGTCCGCAAGCTCCCGCACGACCTCGACCGTGACCGTTCCGAACCCTTGCAGACGGGACTTGACGATGGCGCGCCGTACGTCCAGCGGTTTGGATTCGTCCGTTTTGATGCCGCAAATGGCCTCCCACCGCGCGAGTCCCCACGTTGCGGTATCGACGAAAAACTGCGCTAACGTATCGGCGACCGCCGCATTGAGCGCGATGATTTCGTCAGCCTCGCGGTCAATGAGGTTGCTGACTACGCGAGAATCGCGGTAATACCCGGGCAGATAATCCCGCATATCCTGCCGTATATCGCGCTCGTTAGCCTGCAACGAAGTTCACCGCCCTCAGTACCGGAATCGCGTCGCCAACGATTTCGATATTGCCCGTACCGCCGTTTAACGTCAGGTTCGCGTAGTCCGTGATGTTCGGATTATCGAGGAGAATCCGTTGAATCTGCGAAATGCGGACGATCGGATCGCCGAACGCCAGCTCACGGAAGTACTCGTTAATCTCCGCGACGATGGCGGTCTGCACCGCGCTAATATCCGCCCCACTCGTCAGATACAGCGTCGCGGCTACGTCAATTCCGTAGTCGATTGCGCCGATAACGGTCACGTCCGCTCCGATCGGCCGCACCGATTCGATATGCGTCTTTACCGCGTCAAGGAGCGATTGGGAGGGTACGCCGTCATCCGCGAGCACGACGACTTTGACCGTGAGGGGGCCGTTCCATACCGGATACACACGCACGTCCCGGACGCCCACGACTTCAAGCGCCCATTGGCGGTATTGGTACGCGTTGCCTGACGTGATCGGACGGCGCACACGGTCGAAGTAGCGTTTGCGGAAGTCCTCGTTACTTTCCGCGTCAACGCCACCGTCGAAGGCTCCCGCATTGGTAACGCCGGTGATGCCCGTAATGTTCCCGGTCGTCAGCTTGATCGCGCCAGGGCCGACGTTGCCGGATGCGCCCGCCTCCTTCGCTTCGGCTGCGACCGTTGCCATTCCGTTCGTAATCGTCGCGTCGGCGGTTGTAACGAAGTAAATCGGATTCTCGCCGTCCGTGTACACTTCGGTTCCTTCCGGGATGAGCGCACCCTCGTTTCCCGTAAACGTGACATAGCCGGTCGCCTTTACCGCAGGCTTGCGGATCAGTCCGACCTCGGCCGCGCGTCTATCGAGCCACTCGCCATATGCCGTGTCGGCAAACGCCTTGTCCGCGAAGGTGTCGAGTTCAACGTACAGTGCCTCCGCCTCGATTGCGGTCGGCCCCGTCAGGTCGTACGTGATTGAACCGGGCCGCTTGTCGATGTCCGCAGGGCTCGCGTCAAGCATCCGCTGGTGTATCACATCTTTCGTTTGATCTTCGTAAGCCACGCTTATACCGCCACCTCCTCGTTTATGATCGCGCCGTCGACCGTATCAACGAAAAAGGAGACGTACAGGCCGTCTCCTTCGCGCATGATCGTAAAGTTGTATACGTTCGTGATGCGGTCGTCGACGAGGAGCGCCTCGCTAATGACGCGCGGGATTTCGGCGTTTAGCAACTCAATCGGCAGGTCCTGTCCGATCAAATCCTCTAGTTCGCACCCGTACAAGTGCTCGTACCCGTAAATCAAGTACCGAAACCGCGCGGTCATGAGCGCCTTGCGTATCGCCTGCCGAATCGCCGCCTCCCCGTCGATCACGCCGCCAACCTCGCCAGTTGCGAAATCAAGCGCATACGTACGTGACGGTTGCGGAGTGGGCGCGACCTCCACCGCTCGCTCACTCGGTGGCCTAAGTGGACTAAGCGCCATCGTACGTCACCACCCGATCCAAAATCGCGTACGTCTGCCCATCGTTCATCGACGAGACGAGCACGCGGTCGCCCGGCTTGAGCACGTCCTCGAACGTGAGCTCGACGTAGGAGTGCGTCCACGCGAGCGAGCCGGAACTGTCGTTATCGCGCGGTTTCGGTTCCGTATCGCCGACGTCGCGCTCCGCGTCCTGCTCGTGCCTGATCGTGACGATGCGCTTGTGTCGCGTAAGATGCTCCGCCACGACGAGATCGTCCGCCTCCAGTTCGAGCGCCATGTTGTCGATTTTGATGCGCAGGGCGGGCGGTGGTGCCGTGACCGTAGCAAGTTCGAGCTTGTCGTAGTCGTTGCGGCCAACCTCCGCGACCACCTGCCGTAGTTGACTAAAGCCGTCACCTTCGAGTCTATCCGCCATTGTCCGTATCTCCTTTCGATCGCTTACGCTGTTTAGGCTCCGGCGGTGGCTCGTATTCGAGCGTAGGCAGATCGTCCGTCGCGCTCAACGTCAGCGACATCGTGTGATTGCCGTTTGCAAATGTGTGCGAGTCGGTGCTGACGTAAAACCCGCCGACAATGCCTGTCATGGACTCGCGTACATAGACGGCCGCGCCCGCCACGACTTCCGGGTTGCCTAGCGCGTCGACCTGCGCGTCGTCGTCGACCGTGCCGAGCTCCGCCAGCAGTTGCTTCGCGCGCTGCTCGACTTGGCTCCGCGTCATATCCGGGTCGACGTTTTCGATGTGCTGCATGATGCCGAATCGTTTGATGAGCGCGTCATTCTTGGCCGTTGCGATGATCGGTTTCTTTTCCGGGTCACCGCCGATGACCTTAACCTGCGTCCGCATGTCCTCGATGGACTGCGAGTAGGACGCGGAGGTGATATTGCGCCCGTTTTCGAGCACCCACCGCACGACCGCGTCCTTGCGCTCGGACAGGTACAGGCGGCCCTCACGCGAGTAAATAAAAAAGCGCCGACCCGTCTGCTTGCGCGAATAGGTCAACGCTATCGTCATCATGTCCCAGATCGACTTGTCGCGGAGGACTAGCTTCGGGATGACGTATCCGGTGTCCGCTATGCTGCCGACCGGAATGCCAAAATCGTTGCACAGCCGCTTGATAATCGCACTCGCCGTCATCTTCGTAAACTTGCGCGTGTCGTAGTTGCGCGTTAGGTACGTGTTTTCGTCGTAGGCCGTCACCGTCATCATGCCGCGGTCGTCGATCCGGTGCGCGAACACCACGCCGCGAAACAGCTCGCGCCCATCGTAAAGGAGGCGGAGTTCTTTTCCGTGCTCAATCCGCATGGCCTGCGTCCGTCCGTCCACCGTGTTGACGAGTGAGACGTCTAGTTTGCGTGCCGCCTGCGTTACGTCGCCCGACCACGTTGCGCGTTCGACAAGCAGCGGAGTACCTTCGTAGGTCACCTGTACGTTCATACGAGAGTCAGCACCTGTCCGGGATAAATCAGATTCGGGTCCTTGCCGATCACCTTCGCGTTTTTCGCGTAGATGTCCGGCCATTTCAGCCCGTACCGCAGCGCGATCTTCGTGAGGTTGTCTCCCGACTTAACCGTGTATGTTTTCGGGATATCGCGTGAGTCCGGACGCGTGGTGGCGCTTTTGACGGACGCAGAGTTTGCGGCCATCTGTACGGTGTTGGCCGTCACGAAGACGTACTCTTTTAGCGCGAGGTCGTAATAGATGTCGCCCGGATTACCGGCACGCTCCGGCTCGTAGTTAAACGAGCGAATGGTCACGGCATAGTTGATCGGCGTTCCCGTCACGGTCAGGCGGATCGGCTTGCGCGACTTCATCCAGCGTTCGACCGTCTGTACCGCGTCCCATGGCGCAGGAACCGCCTCGTACTCGCAGTAGGACGAGTTGTAGTCGCGCGGAAAAAACGAGGAAAAAGAAAAGTCA
The DNA here is from genome assembly GCF_000470975.2 of Brevibacillus sp. NSP2.1. NCBI lineage: Bacteria > Bacillati > Bacillota > Bacilli > Caryophanales > Paenibacillaceae > Brevibacillus > Brevibacillus sp. NSP2.1. Next base: position 5,147,467 of record NZ_CP048274.1, read on the forward strand.
CGCAACTTGGCGTCACCGATAACGGTGTAGTCGCCTAACTGCGTGACTTGTACGTCCTCGTACGAGTGGGACGATTGTATGCGGATGGATGCGGGGTTGACCGGAAGTTGCAGGCGTTCGGCCCCGTTGTTGTACGAGAGCCAAAACTGGATTGCGTTGGGTATGGCGGGTCACCTCCGTTACTCTTTCCACTTCCCTATTCTAGCTACTGCTGAGTACACCCCGTTAGAGTCGAACTTGACGTACACGCTAAATACTCCGGGGTTTTCCTTTTCTTCGGCGACTGAGCTGGCGCTCTTATACATATCTTCAAGCGCTTTCGCAAGGGTAGCGCTCTCGTACTCTTCTCCCTTTATTCCGTCGCCCTTGAAGTCTCTTATCTTTTTCGCGTCAACAGGAATGTAGTCTTTTATCATGCGAAAGGCTTCTTCCTCGGTCCTGCGAGGATTCGTAGTTGACTCGAAGGCCAGCCGAACTTCTACGGCGCGCTGGTCAACAAACATCGGCAGCAGGAACCCGTTCATGAAGTTTCCGAATGTTGCATCTCCCGCATTATCTCCGTGATTAACTGCATAGTAAGTCAGTGTGTCACCTAGACCAGTTGACCTAGACACCGTTACCATTTCGTCTTCTTTTTCCACTACCTTCTCTGGTCCTGGCGAGGTTGGGGCTGTGTTGTTGCTTACTGAGGTATCGGGCGCGGTCTGTTCCACTGTAGATGGAGTTTCTTCGGACGCAGAAGAAGTACATGCGCAGAGGAGAGAAAGGGTGGCGATCAGCGTGTAGGCGATTTTTTTCACTTGACAAGTCCTCCCGGTCGTTGAGATTTGTATGAAAAGTTTACCACAAGACTGATCGCCTATCCATACTCTCTGTCTCTCCTAGCTTCTTCGCGCGACTATCTCGCGAGCAAGCCTGTAGGCGATGCGCTCAATATCCGCCTCTTCGCGTACAACAATCTGATCCGCCAGTTTAGCGATAGTAACGCCGCCCCCGCCGGAGTATTCGCGGTTTTCTTGCGCAGTCAACACGCGCTCCCCTTTGTGCAGTCGCGCTGTGTAGCCGTCGCGAGGTACGTAGTCGAGGCCGTGGTACTTAGAGGCGTCCGTTTTTATCGGTGCGGGCACGTTATTGCGGCTCTTTAACTTCGCCTGAATCTCGTTGTATTTATCGGTTGTCGTCGGTAGGCCAAGGGACTTCATTAAACCTTCAAGGGGACCTCCCATCTGGTTGATGCCCTCCATGATGCCCGCGCCGATCTTTCCACCGATCTCCAACGCAGCCATACCGATAGGCTCTCCGTAGTCTACGAGCGTATCCAGCACCGCGTCCATCGCGCGTTGGGTGCTGCGGACGATCATGTCCTTACCTCCACTCTCGTACCAGTCGTTGAACCGACCGAGCACCGCATCCCAAAACGGAGGCGGACCGCTGCCTGCTGCGTCGAGCATTTCCGCTTGCTTAAACTTGATCTCGGCCTGGCTCGTCACCTTCCACGTCTTCGGATCGTTCAAGTACGGGTTCAAGAACTCGTGGATGCTCTTGCCAATATCCTCAAACGTCGCCGCAATCTGCGGTCCGTATTGCTCCGCCATGTCCGCAAACATCAGCGTCAAGTCTTTAATGACTGGGAGCAACGGTTGCAGCGCCGAAATCTGTATCGTCTCGATCGCGCCGCTAAGTTGTTCCATCGCGCCCTTCGCGTTGTTCATCTTTTCCTTCGCGACATCAAGCGCTGTCACTTTCGACATCTCGCGCTGGAAATTCCGCACACCTTCTGCGCCTTCGTTAAACAGGATTGTCGCGCCACGTATCGCGTCTGACCCAAACAGCTCGTAAAGAGCGTCTCCACGCTCTTTCGGGTTCAGTTTTACGAGCGATTTCCGGAGAACCTCAGTCACTTCCGCGAGGCTGCGTAGCTCGCCGCGCGCATTGAAGAATTGGTTGCTGCCATTCTTCGTGATGATGCCGAGTTTCTTCATAAGCGTTGCCGCCTTGTCCGTTTTCGGCGAGAGATTTGCCAGCATCGTTTTCAGCGACGTGCCGGCATCAGAGCCCTTGAGCCCGTTATTCGCGAAGAGGCCGAGGGCGATGTTCGTGTCCTCGAACGACATGCCAACGCCCGCTGCTACCGCCGACACCATCGAGAGCGCGTAGCGCAACTCCATAACGCTTGTCGCGGATGCGTTCGCCGTGCCCGCGAGAATGTCCGATGCTTGCGCTGCCGTCATGGCATCGCGCTTGTAGGCGTTAAGCGCGGTCGACATGATCTCGGCAGCGTCCGCCAGTTCAAGTCCGCCCGCAGTCGCGAGGTTGAGTGCCGCTTCTAGTCCGCCTGTTTCGACCTGCGCCGGAGTGAGGCCAGCCTTGAGTAGTTCCTCGATTCCTTGCGCGGCTTCGAGCGCTGAATATTTCGTATTCGCGCCCATCTTGATTGCGAGGTCGTTCAGCCGCTTCATCTCTTCGTTGCTCGCGCCGGTGAGCGCTTTGATCGTAGACATTTGCGCCTCGAAGTCCATCGCCTTGTTAATCGAGCTGTACGCGAGGCCGACCGCCGCAGTCCCGATTGCTAGTCCGCCAAGCAATCCCGTGACGCGGAGGATCGAACCGCCAAGCAGGCCGAACGACTTCGACATGTTGTTGTTCTCCGCGATAAACTTTCCGTTCTCGTCACGCAGGCGTCCGTTCGCGTCGCGATAGGCGTTGGTTGCCCGTGTGACGCGATCTACCGCATTCTGCGTCTGCGCGAAACCCCGCGCCGCCCGGCGTAGGGGCGCGGTTAGATTGTCGATCAACCGTAGTCGTGCCGTGAGATCAAAGGCCATACGTTAACCGCGCCTCCTCCCGTGCATCCTGCGTAACTCGTCGCGCTTTCGCGCCTTCTCCTCTTCTTCGAGCTCAAGGCGCATGCTACCGTACATAAACCGTTTCCAGCGATGCGGGTAATTGTAGACTTCGTGGGGCGGGATACCGTGGCGTTGGAATATCTCGTGCAACAAGTACGCCTCGCCTCCCGCCCGGATCAGTTTTTTACCTCGTCTTCGTCCTCGTCTTCAAATCCGGAGATGTCAAGGATTTTGCCGGACAGTCGTGCGATCTCACCGGCCAACAACGCCTTTTTCACGCAATCGCCCGGATCGGACGCGCCGTATTTACGCATGAGTTCCGCGTTAGAGAAGTCGGGGTCGACGCAGCCTTCCGCGACGATCAACATGCCGAACGCGTTTTCGTCAACGTGCTTGGTGCGCTTGTTACCCTTTCCGCTGTAATGCGTACACTGTTCCTGGATGCGCGAAACCGTGTCGCCGTCGATGGCCTTAACGGTAAAGTCCGTGCCGAGCCGTTTCATGTGTACCGTCGCCTTGACGTCCGTGTTCGTTCCTAAGAGTGCTTTCAGTGCATCAGACATATGTTAGTCCTCCGTTTCGGTGGGTTGTTTTCAAAACAAAAGGGATGACCGGGGCCATCCCCGCAGGAGTCATTGCTCTGCAATTCGGTCGAGGATTTCGTACCCCTCGAATGTAAAAGGCAGCTCCTCTTCAACGAGAGACCCTGCCTCGAAGTTCATCAGCGGAATTGTGTCGAACTGCACCCGTTTCAGCCGGACGCGGTACGCACCGAAACTGTCCGGGTCATCGAGTTTAAGGATGAGTTCGGTCACAAGCGAAGGATTACGGTCATCCGCGACCTGTCCGATCTCTTCGAGCAACGCCGTAGTCACTTTGTAACCGTTAAGCGTACCTGTACCTGCTAGACCAACGACCTTCTTGCCCATCCAGCGCGTGCCGCTTCGTGGTACGTCCTCTTTCGTGATTTCTACGGACGCCTCCGCCTGCCGGAAGTTCGTAAGCCAGCGCCCGTCCTTCCATACCTGCCCGGTGTGCCCGCTAATAACACGCGTCGAATCCAATGGTGCCATCTATTTCACCGTCCTTTATCGTTAAACGTTAATAGTAAGGAAAATCCGCTCGATGCTATCGACATGCGCGAACGAGATCAGCAAGTACACGGAATCGCCAACGGACTCATACTCGGGGTCGAGCGTCACCGCCGGGTCCATCAGGACGTTGCTCGCCTCCAGCCGTTCGAGGTACGCCTTGATCGCGGAAATGAGTGCAGCTTGCCCGTCCGGGTTATTGTCGATTTTGCCGATATACGCGTCCGCCGCCGTTTTCGTGATGTCGGTCGCGATCGCCTGCCGTGCGCGAATCGCCCGGATTTTCTTGCCAGACGTCATCAGGCCTTGTTCGACCTTGACCTTCTCGCCATCGTGGACGAGTACGAGCGACCCAGCTTCGAGCGCCGCCGTAATCTGCGCGTTAGTCAGCCGCTTATTTACGTCATCCAACGGCACCTGCGCGTACGTGATCGACTTGTTAATCGCCGTACCTGCGATAAGACCCGCAATGTATGGCGCATATTCTGCGGACGAGTACGTTGTGGTGCCGACTTTTCCGCCGTCAATCAGGTTCGCGACGTAATCGTCTTTCAGGCGTGCCGTTCGCGCGTTGCCCGCCGCTGGGTCAGCGTCATCTGCCGTCGTGCCACCGAAGACGACCGCGAAGTGCTTGCCCTCCGAACGGTTCCGCGCTACCCACGCTTTCGTCAAGTCCTGCTCGGTCGCATCTGCCTCTTGATCGAATACGAACACGTTGAACAGGCGCGAATCGAACGCCTCGCGCATGTCTACGTAGTCGTCCGCCGTAGGATCGGCAGGCATCGTATAAACGAGCACCTGCTTCGCGCCGCCCATGAGGGCCAGACGAATCGACTCGATGTTCGCCGCGCCAAACAGTTCTTGCGCCTCTTTCTCTTTTTCGACCGTATAAAACGTCTTTGCCGTCGCGCCCGCGCCGTACGTCAGCAACGGAATCGCTACGACGCCTCTCGCTCCGCCTTTGATCGCGGCTGCCGCAGCCTCAACGAAATTGAGGTAGAGGCCGGGGCGCTTCGGCAAATCGGTCGGATTCCATCCGCCACCTGTTGCCATCCACGTATCACTCCTCGCCAGTAATTAAAAAGGTCGGGTTATCCCCGACCGGAATCCGCAGGTCGTACCGCGGATAAACGTGCATGATCTTGTCGTACTGCTCTTGCGTCCTCGCCTCGCGAACCTCCGTTTGTAGTACGCCCGCGCACGCCCACAATCCACTCTCCGTCCGAAACGCCGCCCCGTACCCGAAGCCGTTCGTCCGGATATACCGGAGATTCCCCGCAATCGGAATCAGCGTCGTCCTATCGTTGATCTTACGTGATACCGCGTCCATCCGTTCGATGACGGTCGGCGAATCGGCGCCGTAGATCACGACCTGGTACGTACGATCAACACGATAGTGGTACGCCGTCTCCGACTCGGTATCCGTCGTGAGCATGCGTACCACTACGTTGTCCTTCGTCGGTTGCGTCGGCACCTCGTACTTGAGTTGCGCGTTTGACGGCAGGGCGGACTTGACGTACGAGCCGACGGACGCGAGTTCGTTCATAAGCGCCATCGGCCGTCACCATCCGTTCCGTTTCAGCTCGTCCGCGATCTCCGACTCGATATTGCGCATCCACTTTTTGGCGTTCTTTTTCGCAGGAGTATCGAGGAAATTCGCTTCCGTGCCGGGTGTGGTCGGACTTTTGATCTCGCCTTTGACTTCGTGCAGGTAGTACGCGTAGTTGAAACGTCCGCGGCCGGAGTCCTCAATCGCGACCGCACTAATCTCGCCCGTCAGCCCGTCGACTTCCGTATCTATTCCTCGCCGCAACGTCCCCTTGTCTAGCGGAGCAATATCGGTCGACTCGCGCTTCCAGTCGTCCAGCGCATCGTGCAGACCGCGCTTGGCCGACTTGTACACGGCCTCCGGCACCTGTTCGAGCGCCTTCGCAAACTTGTCAAAGTCAAACTCGAGCTCTAGCGTCATCTCTTCGCCTCCTCACGTCCTCACACGTTAACGACCGTCAGGGTCGCCTTACCGTTCAGCCACCGTTTGATCTCGATTGAAATTGGAGTATAGGTACGGGCGACTCCCGTCTCGTCCGTAAACGTGATCGTGTCCGCAAGTCCAAGCGCGTCGCCCGTCAGTGGGTCGCGCGGAATACGGTCAAAGTAGATTTGCGCGACCGACACGACCTCCTGCGCCTGGATACCGTGGATGCCGCCTGACCCCGTCGCCGAGCGGACGAGCTTCGTTCCCTCCTGGACGCGGCACCGCAACTGATACGGCGTGCCCGGAATCGGGCGATCCCACTCGTCCGTTCCGAGCGCGGGCGTGATGGTCACGGTGTTTTTCAACGGGACTAGACTCATAGCGTCATAGCACCGTCCATCCTACGCGCCGCTTCGCCGGACGTGGCATGCCCGGATTTTCCGCCGCGATCAAGTCGAGCGCCGACGCCGGAATCAGCTCCGTCAACTCGCGTGCGCCCTCGCGAAATGTAAACGACGCCACTCCCGACAGCGAAAACGCCTGCACGCCGCGTTGCGCCTGCACCGTCGTGTCGTTAAACGCGGTCGCAAACGTCGCCGCCGTCTCGTAGACGGCCGCGTCAGGAATCGTATACTTCGGATATTTGGTCGTAAGCGTGCGAGAGGCGACGTTTAACAATCGTGTTTTCTTCGCTTCGTCCGCGTCCGTCCAGTCTTCGTTATCAACGACCCACGCCGCGATGTAGGCGTCGGCATCCGTTATCGTTACCGCCATGCGCGGTCACCTCCGTTCGTGCGGCCGTGAGGCCTATTTTGCGGAGGATTTACGCGCTGGCTTGGCGGGCGCTTCGGGCTCCTCCGTTTTGGGTTCGGGTGTATCACCGGTCGCGTCAATATATCCGTAGTTGTTTACGAGTACATTTCGCGTCGCTTCGTCTTTCACTTCGGCGACTCCGTTCACGAACGGAACGCCTTCGGTAATGCCGTTGTACTGCGCGTTCGGCGTTTTAATCGTGTAGATCGTAACCACCTCCGAAAATAATAGGGGCGATCATAAGGACCGCCCGTTATCTACCGTTTATTACGCCTTTTTGAGTACGCCCTTCAAGCGTGCAGCCGCTCTCGGGTGAAATACGGCCATCCCCGCATACCATTCGATACGCGTACGGAATACCGGCTTTTCATCCAATTCACCCAGGTCACGAACGCTTACGCCCCCGTTTTGGAGTCCGGACACATATTGCTCCGCACCGAATTTCACTGCGTAAATAGAACCGGTGTTAGAGGCGATTCCTTGTGTCTCGTTAAACCCGATGATCTCGTTACCGATATTGTCCGTCTCGATAACACGGATCGGGATTCCGCCGTAAGTCATGACCGGACGGCCGAACGCATCATACTGCGACTCGCTGTAGCCGTTGTGTCCCTGAATCACGCGCTTAATTTCGCGACGCATCGCCTTGGAAACGAACAGTGCGTCAGGCTCGCCCTCTACCGCGTCGATCAATTCATCGAGCATCGTGATAGTGAGTTCTGCGCCGTCAGCTCCGGCGGAAATTACTTGATTTCCGGTCAAACGCTTTTTCAAGCCGTCGAACCCTTTCGCATTAACGGCCTGGTCTCCGTTAAAGTATTGGTTCGTGATAGCCAGCGCAAGGGCTTTCGCTTTCATGTCCGTATGGATCGCGCGAACCTCGTTCACGTTGGAGCGAGTCTGGATGATAAAGCGGTCAACGTCAACGTCGCCACCCGCGATGTACAGGCGTTCGGACGCCGGGTTGATTACGCCCTCAGATGCTACGTATCCTTCATTAACGTCACGAAAACCAACGCCAGGCAGCGCGCCCTCAACGTTATACGCGTACGCGTTCCCGCTAATCTCCATCTGCGGAAGCATTTCCAAGAAAGAAGATGTGCGTGCGAACGTTTCGATTACTCCGCGTTGCAGGGTATCTTGCGAGAGTTTCGCTGCTTCGGTAAGAGTCAATGCCATAGTTAAATCTCTCCTTTAGGTTTGATAGAAAATAAAAAGACGCCAATTAAGGCGCCTTATTTAGAGCCGTATCCGGCCATAAACAACTGCATGGGGTTTAAACTGTTGAGATCAACCTTTTGTTTATCTGGCGCGTTCGTGTCGTCGCCAATTTGTTGCTGCGGTTTTTTCGCGAACAGACCTTTTTTCTCTGCGGTCGCGATCCATTCCAACTTTTGCTCGACCGTAAAGTTTGCGGGAATCAAGTCGCGGAAATCCTCGGGAATATTTTCGAGCTTCGCATCCAGTAATTGAGAAATGACGCTTTCAAGCTGCTGTACCCGTTGCTCGGTAGTCTCTGCCTTTGTCTTGAACTCCTCGGCCTGCTTTGTAGTATCTTGGTAGAGTCGCTCGTATTCGCCGCGCTTCTCAGCTTCCGCCTTTTCGCGATCCTGCTTCTCTTTTAGCAACTCTTCAAGCTGGCGCTGAACATCCTTAAACTTCGTATTTACCTCATCGAACCGTGTTTTCGGAATCATAATTTCGGGCTTCTCGGTCGTTTCCGTTTGTGTTTCGGTGTTTACCGTCTCCGCAGACGTTTCGGAATCTTCCGCGAAATATTGAATGTCCATAGGGAAACGGAATTTAATCGACTTTGTTACAGTCATCTCGATACCTCCATTCGTTTTTAACGAGCTACGCCTCGGTATTTGCGTCTTTTAACGTCTTACGCCAGGACACGCCTACTCGACCGGTTTCCTCACCGGCGTTACTACGTGTTTGCAATTCGGGTGAAAGATTTCACGTCCGCCCCGCAAATCTCCGAGATACGGGTAATTGCCGGGAGCGTCCGGGACTAACTTTACGACCTTGCCTTCCCAATTCCGGCAGGCGTCCGTCGCCCCATGTCGCGAGATCACGCCGTAAAACGCCTCGCGTGCCACGCCCTCGTTGATCGTCGCCTCCATGTGCGCCTCCATCGTCTTCGTTCGCGTCACCATATCAACGTAAACTTCCGGCCTCCATCGCCGTCCCGCCGCGTCGATAATCCCGGTGTTCACGGAGTCACCGAGTTTCATCCTCAACCCATCGAGAATGTCGCGGCTGACCGTGCGCCTCCCGTTCACTCCCCGCGCCATGTTCGCGCGCATCGAATCAGCGGTCACTTGGCGGACGGCTGCGCGGACCTTCCGCTCGACGTTCTGTGTCACCGCGAGTAAGTCCGCTTGGGTGTCCGCGATTACAGCGTCAACCATCGCCTTGTTCATCCGGTTAAATTTCGCGATCCTGCGTGCCTCTTCGAACGTATCCGCGACACCGAGTGCGTAGATGGCCGCCGCCACTCCGTCCGCAGCCGCGATTGGAAGATTGCGTGTCACCCACTCGGCTGACTGTCCGTTGAGTTCCGCGAGGATGCGGACGACTTCCGCGAGTGCGGCCGCTGAATTGGCGCGGGTGATGTCCGTAACGTCCAAGCGTTGGAGTTCGGTCGCGATCCGGTACATGGCCTTCGTGTACGCGGATACGAGGCGGGCGATTTCGTATTCGTAGTTGGGTTCAGGTGGCTGGCGCATGGATTACCGCCCCACCTTCGCGTTGTACCAAAGGGTGATTGCGAGAGCCAGCGCGATTACAGCGGCTTTAAACCGATTCACGAGCGCCACCTCCCGGCTCATTAAAAACGGACGAGTCGACGAACTCTTCTTCCGCCGTGATCCGTTTCAATTCTTCCTCGACCTGCTCGTCCGTCAGTCCATCGAGAATCTTGATCGCCGTACGTTGGCTAATAGTTGCCTTTCCGCCTGTCCTTACGCTCATGATGTTCGCCATCTCCATGTCATCGTCCGGCAGTCCGTCCTTGAAGTTGATTTTCGGCCATGTCGGCTTGTAATCGAGTTTATTTGGCGATTGGGCGTGTTCCAATAACTGAGCGATGTAAAGGACGTTCTTTAGCCCCTTGTCGTAATACTGGCGCTTGCGATTAATCTTCGCGAGCAGACTATTCATCCGCCACTTGATCGAGAGACCGGACGCACCGCTCGTACCCGCGTTATCTTTGCCAAGTGCTACCGCTGGTAACTCGGCCGCCGTAAGGAGCATGTCAATCAAACGCTCCAATTCCTTGAACGCGGCGTCTAGTTGGCCGTCCCAGGTGATGTACTTCGGAGGGGCATCTTCCTTGCCATCAACCTCGAACACTTTCATCGAACCAACATGGAAAAACGGCCTTCCGTTCTCGTCGACCTCCATCAATCCAGAAGGAATCGCGATTGCAGGGTCCGCGTGTTTATCGAGGATAACCGCGATCTGACTCAAGCGATTGTTGATCTCGTCAAAAAGCGAAATATGCTCGGTCAAGTCGTCTACGCCTTCCCATGAATCATCGAACGCGAAATTCGGTACGTGAACGACTAGCGGATACGGGACACCCGTTTCAACTTCTTCCCGCGCCTCCGTGATTTCCGCGTAAATCTTCCATGACACGACTTCGCTATCCACGTCCGTATTTAACGCCGTCATACGGAACTGCCGCTTTACGATCTTGCCGGGATAATGCGACTCCACTCGCAGAATCCATTCGAGGTTACGCTCGTCACCTACCGGAATAGGGATCGCGATGTGATACGCAACGATACGCTTCTTGTTCCCTGGCAATGTTTCCGGAAAAACGTAACTTGCGTCCTGCACCTCGATAACTGGACGGAACGGATCGACCGTTTCCGGAAGCTGTCCGCGCCAGGTCTGCGCCCACTTGATCTTGTAAAACGTGTCCCCGCGATAGGAGTTGCCGAGTGCCGCCTCGTAGTTCGTAATGTGGAGGTCGTTCTCCTCGATCAATCGCTCGATTGCAGCTTGCTCTACCGAACTCTCTTTACCTGCGGAAATGGTCGGCGTTTCTCCGAACAAAAAATCCGCGCTCTTCTTAGCGATAACGCCCGGAAGGTTCGCGGAAATGTAGATGAGGTCACGCTGCGTTTTCGATAATCGATTATGAACTCGCTCGAAAACGTCGTGATGAAGTCCCTGCGCCAGCTTTTTATTGTCGCGGTAACGCTTGATCCGCTTTTCGTGTTCTAGCGGCGGGAAGTATTCCCCTATCGTAAACAGAAGTTCCACCTCCGTTATAGTCCGTTTGGTTTCGTGTAGAAGGCGCGTCGTTTCGGTCGTGTTCCGCCTGCTAAATCGACCGCTCCCGCAAGTGCGTCCGGCAGGTCATCGTACGTACCTCCGGGGAAATGTTCGAGTTGTTCGATAAGCAATCGGTGGCTACGGTTAAAACGCAAAAAGCCGTTTTCGACCAACGGCTCAAGCGATTCGATCCGCTCCTCTTTTTTCTTGCGCGAGATAATAGGCTTTAGGCGCGTTCCGTAAATCCGTTCGCGACCTAACCGCTCCTGTAATTGACGGTAGAGGTCGTGCTGCGCTTGGACGGTTTCAACGCCAAACGACCGGTGACCGAACTCCCTGATCTTCTCGACCGCCTCCTCCAACGCTACGTGCGCCGGGCACCGCTTGGCCCACGCGTCCAGTACGTAGAGGATGCCGGTTTTCCTATCGCGGCCTACCGAAACAATGGCGTTATAGTCCGCCCGTTTCGATTTCCCGAACGCAATGTCCCAAAACGCGTAAACTTCGAGTGATAGACCGACCAGGTCCGACTCGTCGTAATAGCGGAATTTGTCCGGCACAAATATCTGCGATTCTTCGTCGATCGGCGTATTTTGATACTCGGTCGAGAACGCCTTGGACCCGTTGTCCCACTTCCATTTCATCAGTTTCCACAACGGCTGAACGTCCGGCCAGAGTACGGAAGCTCCACGGTCCATTTCGTCCTTGTTCGCGAGATAAAAGGCTTCGGCATCGTCCGCTCGGTTAGGGTTTTCCGCGTTGAGGTAGATGTCGCGGCACTTCTCCCACAGGTCCATCCGCTCCGGCTCGTCGATTAATGCTTTGAACAGACGCGATTTGAAGTCGGCACGATCCAGTACGTACCGCAAGAGCGACTCCGCGTGAACCATCGTTCCCATGAATACGATAGCGGTCTTCTTTCCGGCCGGGTCGCCCAACGGCATGACCGTCTGCGTAAACCAGTCACGCATCTCTTGGCGGAGTTCGGCCGTATTCGTATTCTTCTTCGACTCTAGGTCGTCGCATATAATCAAGTCCGGACGGTATCCGTTCCAGTTCCGACCGCGAAGCGCCTGTCCGGTAGATGCCGCCTGTACGAGCGTCAGGAGCCGCTGCTCATCGTTATCTCGCGCTTCCCACGCGATGAACTCGGACGTGTTATCCTTCGGATTCACCTGCTGCTTCGGGTGGAGCAACGGACCAAAATCCGCGCGGAGTTTCGCGTTCGATTTCAACTGATTCGCGAGCCAGTCGAGGTTTGACGTCGCGACCGCTGGCGTCTCGGAGATGATAATGATGTACTGACGCTTGCGGAACACGATCTCGTGCAACGGGAACGCCTTCGACAGATACGACGATTTGGCGTGCGAACGTGGCGCGGCCCATCCGATTTTCGCGTTGAAATCTCGGGTGGATACCGCGCTCATGACGTCGCATAGTTCGTGGTGGAAGGCCGGAGCCTCTTCGATAGGACACGGAATCCAGTTACCGGAGTTGTCCGGGTTGTACATTTCACCGAAATATTCGTACGCGAAGTAGAGGAGGTCGACCTCGGCGCGGTGAATACGTTCGAGACGTTTGATTTCCGTAATCCAATCGCGGAGTCGGACGGCCTCGTCCGCCGTTATCGTGCCCGCTTCGAGTTTCTTGCGGAGTTTATCGCGACCCAACCGCAGGGTATCGATCATTTCCTGGCGCGCATCACGTCCGATCCATTTACCGTTTACCCACGCGATGGGACACCGCTCCTTTCTTTAGCGTAATAAAGTCAAAGTTAATTTTTGATGCGCGGATTTTTCCGGTGCCTGTCGACGGGGCAAAGAGGGGGTGCCGGGGGTGGTGGCCCCCTCCGCTAAATCGTACCCATTCCGTTATGCACCCGTATGCACTAACGGTTTACCATAAAGCCGATTATCGGACTCAGCCCGTTCTCACAAACGCAGTAGTGGCGCGGGTTTGCGCAATCGCACGTAATTACCGTTTATGCAGCGTTTATGCAAATCGCATAACGGCGCGGGTTAGCGCGATCCGACCGTTTTTATTTCCCGACCGTTTATACATCGTTTATGCACGTAGGATAACGGTGCTAGCGAAAGTTTTCGGAGGGGTCACGCGCCGGGAGCGTGCAGCGGATGTAAACGGCCGCCCGTGAAACGGAACGCAACCGGTCATTCCCGTCTCTTCATTAGAGCGCGCCCTCACTCGTCAATTTCAGCGACCATCCGTTTCAGCTCGTCCAGGTCCGGTGTCTCACCGCTCGCCTTCGTCTCCACTTCGACCTTATCCGTAAGGAGTCCGACCTGCTGATACAAGAGCTTGGCAGCCGCCGCGTTCCCTTCCTTGATCGCGGTGTCATACATTGCTTTGTTGACAGCCGGGATCATATCGCGAACGTTCCGCCTCATCTGCGCGATCAGTTCGCGTTCGAACGCGGGATCGTTCTTCCAGTTGTAGATCGTACGCTCTGATACTCCGCATTCCTTCGCGATCTCAGCGTGTGTCTTACCGCCTTGTTGCGGTTGCGCGAGATAACCGATAGCGATGTACTGTTCCGGTGTTAAACGTTTAGCCATCGTGTAGATTGCGCCTCCTTCCGTTAGTTAATGATACAAAAAATAAAACGCGGCGGCCCTTGGCCTTGCGACCTTCGGCGGACAAGCCGCCTCGGTAGCCACATACTCCGCGTCATAATTGGTATTCATATCTTACTCGCGATAACACAAGGCGTTAGCCGCAGTGTCGGCGTCAGCCGTCGTCTTTATGGGATAAGAAAGGGAAAACGCTAGAAACCGCGCCCTTATGCGGTTTTGCCCTTCGGATATGTTACGCTGGCATAACATATATGTTACGGTAGCATAACATATTGTTTACGTAATATCCCCGTCACCTTCGTTATCGATCGCCGCCTGCTCGAACAACCGGACGGCCGTCGCAAGTACACTCGTATCGCCCCGGTAAATAAAATGCGGATTGAGCATGTAGTATTTCTCGCGCCCGATCTTCGTTACGCCGAGTAATCGTTTATCTCGCGCCGTCAGTCCGTCAAGTACGCGAGCCGCCCGCTGTCTGCTCCATCCCATGAGTTCGGCCACGCGGTTAACGTTAAAGTAGAAAGACTGCTCGTCCTTTACGTACTGGTCGTAGTCCAGGAATATGAGGATCGAAAATAGCAGCGATTTTTCATCGTCAGACAACCGCTTGTTCCGCACCATCTCCCGGTTACTCGCGTGAAATACCATCGTAAACTCGTGCATCTTCTCGAACTTCTTCGGTCGGAACGGTTTCACACGTTGTCCTGGCGCGACTTCTACGATAACTTTCCGTGCTTCGTCCGTTCCGTTGTGGAAGTGACCGGATTCGATCACGTCAATAATTTCGCCTGTCTCCCTATCTACGTATTGACTCACTCACTCGCTCCTCCCGAATGTACTTCGATATGGCAGTCGCGGCAGAGCGTTAGTAGGTTGTCTACGTAGTTGCTCCCGCCATTACTCCGCATGATAATATGGTGAACGTGAAGGCCCTGCGCGTTCCTGCGTTTATGCTCGTGCTCACTGATCCCGCAATGGGAACACTCGTAATTGTCCCGTTTCAGCGCCTTCTCCCGTTGGTACCAAAACGCCTCACGCAAGAGCACCTCCGCCACCCACTGGCCTTCGTGGTCCTTTCCGCAATACCTCCGGCGGCGATCTGTCAGTTCCACGCCACACCAACGACAGAACGGGCGAAATCGCTCGTCATCGCGCAGATCAAGCGGTAGCGGGAATGTCAACCGCGATCACCGCCCGCAACGCCTTCGTAATGCGCCCGAAACTGTCCGTCAATGACCGCCTGCGCCCGTTGCAAGAATCCGCCGACCTTGCGTGCGGACTCCGGACCGTCTCCGTACATGAACGTGAGGAGTTCCTCCAATCCGGCCATTAGCGAGGATGTCGGTTTCAGGCGCTCGTCGTACGGCGTGTCTAGTTGATGGACGCCAAAATGACCGCGAATGGCCATTACCTCGTCCTCTCCGCGCTCCTCCACGTCGCGTTTAACGTGGTCGTACGCCGCGTTGCACAGCGCGGCAATCTCGTTGTGGAAGGCGTGGAGTTTACGTTCGTCGTCGATGATGAGGCGGCCGAGGTCGAACAGACCGTACATGACGTTGGTCCGCATCGACCATGCGCTTTCCTTTGCGGTTGCTCCCGTGCTCTTGCTTAACAATTTACCCATACGTACCCTCTCCCTTGTGAATAGAATAGGCGCGGTCGGCTTTCGTCATATGCCGCGCCTTTGCGCAAACAAAAAGAAAAACACCGGCACGCGACCGATGTCCTTCGTTTTGTTTGCGCTTTAGTCCATTTCTACGGTGATCGAATCCTGCCTGCAATTTGTGCATAAGAACGTGATGCGAATGTTCGTTACTTCGACATCGCCTTCGCTAATCTCTGCCATTTCCTCAAGATCGCCAGTATTAGCCACGTCCCACGCAACTTCGATTTCATTTCTCAAGTTGCTGTGTATAACACTTCTCCCTACATTGTCGGACTCGATTACGTTGTACTCATTGCACTCCTCGCACAGCACCAATAGTTTCATCAAAACACCTCCTCCCTGCCTAGTTCTTTCGACAGGGATTCGGCATTTCCTTCCAATTAGTGCCTTTCCACCTCCAATACTAACTATCGCGTAAATTGTCGCTAGTCACCGATCAAATATACCACTACGTCGCCTGCTCTTGTATCTTTCGCGTACTGCTTCATCCGCTCTTTGTTCCGTACCTTCGCGATCCTATCCACGAACATATTCTCGTAGTCCGACCGCCTCCTCCGCGTCGGCATCCGATAATTCCGCCCGTCTGTCCCCTCATAGTGCGCCGCATGTAACGGAGCGCTCGCGTTTTGCCGCCGTGTCAACTGCGTCTCGCTCATAATCGGGTACTCCTCGCGCGTCACCTTGTCCGGGTGTCGATTCGTCAACTCCTCGTGCAGCACCGCGTTCGCCAGCCGTTCCAACTCGGCCGCGTCCGGGCGCTGACCGATCGACTCCACGTATTCGTCGATGAGAGCCTCGATCGCGCGGGCCCGTTCGGTGCGGTCCGGGAACAGTCCGGCGCGCACTCCGCTGGCCAACTCGGTGACCGCCGAGGAGAAGGCGGATTTGTAGTCGTGGTTGTCGCGGAAGTGTTTCGGTGTGGTATCGTTAGACTTGCGTTTCATTCGGTGGCCTCCTCGGAATGTACGGCGTCTAAGCGCTTGTTGGCAATCTCAATGTATTCGCGCTCGATTTCAAAACCGATAAAGTTTCGACCCATCTTCAACGCTTGGACTGCGGTTGTCCCGGAACCCATAAACGGATCAAGTACGATGTCTCCTTCGCGAGAGAAACAGACGAGCAAATCATCGACCAGTTTATCCGGGAAAGTCGCCGGATGCTCATGCTTGATTGATCGTTTTTCTGATTTCGACGGGTCGATGTACCATATGGTTCCGCGGCACTTTTTCTCTGCTTGAACGTTGTCAGATGTGCCTACCAATTCTCCGTTGTTTTTCCGAGTTGTCCCGTGAAATCTGGTACCTGCGTATATCGCTGGGACTTTCAAAGGCTCTTTGTTGAAGTATCGCGGTCGATCGCCTTTGAGGAAAAGCAGGATGTATTCGTGGTCAACGCGAAACCGTTTGTTCCACCATGCGCCAGGCCGACCACTCTTGGCCCATATTACGGTTTCAAAAAGCTTGAATCCGATCTCGTCCACATATTTCACAATGGTTCTCGCGGTAGTACAGGACTTTCCGAAGTCTTTCGTTTGGTCCTGTATCACAACGGCCATGATCGCTCCGTCTTTCATCACTCGGAAGCATTCGCGGCCGACTTCGGTTAAATCTGCCGCGCTATTATATGTCCGGAGGTTATCGTACGGCGGGGAAGTCACGACAAGATCAATCGTTTCTTCCGGAATCATCCGCATCCCCTCGATACAATCGCGTTGATATATCCGGTTCAACTCGATACTCCCGAGCAGCTTCTTTTCCGCCAATTACTCGTCCTCCCCTTCGATCGATTCCGGAATCTCGTCGCCCAACTCCCATCCGCACTTCGGACACTCCACGTACGTCACGAGCATTCCACGATTCCCGTCCGCGTCCGTGTACTCGTTAACCTTCCGCGCCCGCAGCGGCGTTTTCGGGCCGCATACCGGGCACCACTCCTCGTACCAATCGTATTTCATCGCGATTCCCCCTCTATTTTCGCTTCTGCATCTGTCGCTTTCTCCCATTGTTCCTCGCGCGTCACTTCCCCGTAATTCCACCGGCTGAACACCGCCGCAATCCGATTCAACCCGGTAATAACGAGCCGACTCGCGCGCTTCCGTCCGCTTTCGAGGCCCATCCGTGCGCCCACGTCCTCTAGCGTCATATCCTCGACGTAATACAAGCGCAGGGCCTCCGTCTGCCTCGCGGTGAGTTTTGCCGCCTTGATCGCGCGGGCAAGGTCGATCAGGACGTCACACGCCGCGTAATCCCCGCGCTCGAACCGCCGTGAGGCCAGCCGGTGGAAGTCCGAGAGGAGCGCGTCGACGCCCTCTCGGTCGTTTAGCGCGTACTTGACGGTGTACTCGCGGTGACCTTTCGTTGTGTCTACTCGGCAGACTCCGATGTTAAACCGCCTCCCTTCTCGATCATTTCCGTTAACTTTACGTCTGCTTCTCGAACAAGCAATAACTCCTCATCTAGCGAGGTGCCCGTAAAGCTACGCATGAATGGCTCGCCGCGATAACGCCATGTAGTCATGCCGACGCCGCAATCATGGCGTTCTTCCCAATCGGCACCTAACGCTTCCCACCGCTCTTTGATCGCGCATATTTCTCGCGCTTTCGCCATCCACGCTTCCTCTAGCGCCTTTTCCGCCTCTTTTTCGCGTTCCAGGTTCCGTATATACCGATCAAGCTGCGCAATTCTTCGTTCTCTGAACGCCGCGTCCCTATTTTCTGTCAGGTAGGCCAAGTATTTGAGCGCATCATCCTCAGATAAGGTTTCTTCCCGTCTGATAAAATGAGCGATGTACTTACGCTCCATTTCTTTGATATCGATCATCTTCGCCTCCCTCCGCGTGATATTGCCGCACCAACTCGTCCTGCAACGCGAGCATACCGTCAACCCACGTTGGCCACTCGCGACCGTCCCACACGATCTCTTCGCCCGCCCCGAGCGTCAACTCGTTCCAACGGTAGGGTCCGTCGGCGAACGTGCGGCTTGCATCGCGGTAGCCGTCACATGTTTCGTTCCCATGCGAAAAGAAAAACGCGTCATTCCCACGCTCGACTCCGTACCAGGACGGAATGTGCGGGTACAAGTTCTCGCGCATGAGTCCGCCGTCCGTGAAGTCTTCGAGCAGCGCGTCCAGTTGCGCCGTGCCCGTTTCGCGACCCTTCGCGTCCCATCCGATGTCCGTCACCTGCGCGAAGTAGGCCGGAGTTTGGCCGAGCAGGAACCGCGCATTGTATTGCGTAATGTCTCCGAAATCGCTCCGGCGGAAGTTCGATCCCCACCGTTTAGTCGCGGGCTCGACAAGCGGAGTGTCCGGCGGTGCCTTGCGGAGAATGAGAATTTGCGTCGGGATTGTCGTTCCTACATGAACGAACGTTTCTCCCGGTAGCATGATTGTGGCAACGTGCCAACACGTTTCGTGCATGAGCTTGCGTATCTTGGTGGAGGCTTGCGAGAATCCGACGCCCATCGGAAGGATGTATGCGATGTAACCGCCGGGCTTGACCGCCTTGATCGCGAGCTCCAAGAACGCGTTTTCGGATTTGCCGCGATAGATACCGCGAGATTTCGATAGCGTAATCCAATCGGAACCGTCCGCCAGTTCGACCGTCTCTCCATACGGCGGGTTCCCGATCACCAAATCGTAGTAGTCGCGCCGCCCGTGTTCGAGCGCATTGCCGAGGATTACGTTGGCACGCGGATAGATGAGCGATGTTACCTTCGCGCTCGTTTCATCGAGTTCCAGCGTGGTCACTTCGGCATCGGGCGGTAGGTGTTCGAGGAATACGCCGGACCCGCACGACGGTTCCAGGACGCGAGAGCCAGGCGTGAACCCACCGGACAATCCCGCCAACGCCTCCGTGATGAATCGCGCTACGTGCGTCGGCGTAAAGAACGCGCCACCGTTGAACCCTTTCGGGAGCAGACCGCCCATTGACGTGTAGTTTTCGCGAAGAAACGCGATGTCTTCGGGTGTGATTTCTTCGCGCGGCTTTGCGACGATCTCCATAGATCGAACGTTTGCCTGCCAGCGCTGCCGGTCCATCTTCGCCAGTTAAACCGCCTCCTTCGCGTTTTCTTTTCGTATAACATTCGTTAACTGTTCCGCCAGCGCCCGTCCGAGATACCACGCCACCCGCGACGCCACCCCGTTGCCCACGATCCGGTATTGCGCGGAGAGCGATATGTCGTCCGGCAGCACGTACCAGTCCGGCACGGATTGAATGCGTAGGCATTCGCGGACGG
Source organism: Brevibacillus sp. NSP2.1 (assembly GCF_000470975.2). Lineage (NCBI taxonomy): Bacteria > Bacillati > Bacillota > Bacilli > Caryophanales > Paenibacillaceae > Brevibacillus > Brevibacillus sp. NSP2.1. The sequence continues at coordinate 5,166,974 of NZ_CP048274.1, forward strand.
TGAAACGGCGGGGCTGCGGTAGATTTACGATTCCATCCGGCGCGCCTTTAGCGAGATGCGCGGTTAGTGTTGGGCTTGGTTCGGAAAGTTCGCCCATCGGGTGTTTCTTGAAATACCTGTCGTAACCACCGGCCTCTAATCGTTGCATCACGCGCTCACTCAACGGCTGCGGGTTGTGGTTCGGAATGCCGTCCGGCGCCAGTGCCTGACAATGTGTCGGATTCATTGTCGCGCTTATCGTCCCGGCGGGCTCATTCCAATCCGCTTTCTTGTAAAAAGCCGGAGAACGGTATTCGTTCATGTTGTCGTGGATGTGCTTTAACCGATCGGGTAGCAGTTCGTAAGGAACGTCTTTCCAATTTCCTCCGTTTGGCACATGTTTTGCGACTTGTTCATCTGTAGCGGATAGATGCAACGCTGTGTGATTCGGCGGATAGAAACAATTCGCGCCGCCCGGCACGCCGTGAACGCCAGCGACTATTGCCTTTGCTGGCTCATCGAGAGCGGATGCGGTGTGTCCGGGATACTCTTTCGCGGGGACGCCTCCGGTGTGATTCGTAATCTGCACCGTCTGGCACCGGAATTGCGTCGTCACCGTCGGCTCCGGCTCGTTCATGTCCGCGACACGTTCCGCCTTCTTCACGTTCTTTCCGCAGGTATCGATAGGCTCCGGTAAATCCCCGATAACATCCCGTAGCACCTGCGTACGGTAATCCTCCGGTCGCGGCTCCGGGAACTCGAACGCGAATCCGACGTCAGCCCGCACACCTACGATAAACACGCGTTCCCTCTTCTGCGCTACGCCGTAGTCCCAGGCGTTGATGAGTTTCCATGACACGTTATACCCGATTATCTTAAATTGTTTCAGCAACGCATCGAATGTCGGGCGGTGCTTCTTTGTAATCAGTCCCTTCACGTTCTCGAACACGAACGCCTTCGGACGCTTCCGTTCGATGATCTCGAGGTAATGCCAGACGAGTTTTCCGCGCTCGCCCGCCTCGCCTGCGCCCGTTCCCGCGACAGAATAGTCCTGACAGTTGTGAGTGGCAATCAGGGGCAAGCAGTAAGAGTTGTCTTCCTTAACCTCGAAGTTAAATACAGGTAGATTACTTACGTATTCTTTTTCGAGTCGATCTACCTTAATAAAGACGTAATCATCCGTGAACTTCACCCCTACCTGTTTTCTCGCGCTCCTTACACCAGTCTTGAGAGTGAAGGAATCCTTAACGTTGACTTCTCTTCCTTCGATGTAGCGCTTACCTGCCTTGTGGCTTTGGACTAAGGAATAGAGTTTTCCTTCCGTCTTGAGTAGCAAGCGCTGTAAGCCCTCCAAGAGTTCAATGGATGTTGATGTGAAGCTAATGTACCCATTCGATGTGCACCCATCCCCGTTATAAAACCCGTTCACAAACGCCTTCGCTAGGTGGTGCGGTAGGTTCTGTGCGAATTCCGGGATCATTTTGTCGCTTGCCCTATTGCCTTTTGTGAATTGTTTGAAGAACAGCCAGTATTCTTGAGATGAAAAATGAATTTTGTAGCACGTTCTTTCTTGTGACACTTGGTACTTAATGCCAAGAGAGGTTAAAACCTGAGTAATGTGCTCTTTCTTTTTCTCATTGGCTGCTAAAACAACCCCATAATACTGCCGTTTCGTGTTCGATTTTCGTTTATGTCGGTCTCTTGTCCAACCGTCAGCGACCCAGTAACCCACCAATTCCCAAAAAGCGGTTAGGCCAAACGGCAGGTTTGTCTTGGTAGTCTTCTTCGTGGTCTGGTTTATAACAACCTCGTATTCCAACTGTTCAGGGAGTTTGCTCTCTTTGTTCAATGGAAACCCTAGGTAGTCGTTAGGAGTCAAGTCTTTTGCTTCCACGAAACCGCGCTCTGTCCAGAAAGGGTGCTCCGCCGTTGCTTTAATAGGGATACGATAATACTTTGGAGTTATCGTGTATAAATCTCCAGTGAAATCATGCTTCATAGGAACTACTACTTCACGAAATCTGCCTTTGTGTGTTAACACCTTGTCGCCCTTTTGTATCTCTTCGATCCGCTTAAATCCGTCTTGCGCGATAATGCGCTGCCCTGCCGGAAAACAAGGAGGTCCTCCTGCGATCACGTCAACGTCCGGAATGTCAGCGGGATCAATCGCGGTAATGTCGCCGTGTACGATATGGTCGCCGAGGTTATGGCGATAGGCTTTCACCGCGTTCTTATCGAAGTCGTTGGCCCATACGAGATTGTAACCGGCAGCACGTAGGCCGACCGCCATTAGACCGCCCCCTGCGAATAGTTCCGCGACGGTCAGGCCGCTGTCCGGTAATTGTGGCGTTACATCGAACGTCATGTACTCGCTCCTTTCAAATTGTCCGTATCTATCGGGATGCCACGGCTGTCCTGTAATCGTTCCCGCGCGTATCGTCCAAGACGGTTCATCCCACGGTGCGCCGTCGTTAGCCGAGTCAAATGCGTACTCGCGGTAAGCAGATACCGGCAGCCGACTTTGGTTCGGAACATCTAACATTACATCGCTCCTTTCGGAATTTGGTCCGGGGTGGAGTTGGCATGCGAGCTTTCGCATCGGTCCAGATGTTATTGCTCTGGCTGGCTCATCCCATGACATTCTGCGCAGACCGTTGCTACTTTCACCCTTTGTCGGAATTTTGCCGTTCCAGAACACCGCGATATCTTCGGGAGGCAAATCGTACCAATAGCCTCCGGGCGGAATCTTGTGCGCAAACGGTTTCTCATCGTTTCGCAATCCGTACCCGTAATGGTTACGAACGAACGTCAGTCAAACCGCCCCCGTTCGTCATATTTCGTGTTCCATGCGCTAAATGTCGCGCTTATCGTGCTTGCATGACCTGCGTTTTTTCGCGTATAATGGCAGATAATCGTTAGATGATCGGAGAGTGTCCGTCTTATGCCGTTTATACCGTATAACTTTCGCGCGGGCGACGAGCTGCCCGCCATTACCGTCGATAAATTCGGGCGCCTTTATCTCAACGCCGTCATGCGCGAGAAACTCGGAATTGTGTCGGGTCAACCGTTCAAATGTCACGTTGCCTTCGATCCGGACACGGGCAATATCGGAATCGCGCGCCCTGGCGAAGTCAACGTCGGCGACGAGGTGAGCCCGGCCTCCTTCGATGGCAAACGGTATTACGCAAGCGTGCGCGGATTCATTTCGAAGCATGGCGTCCGTCTCGGCAAGTACGTGTATATCGAGCGTCAGAACAATTGGTACGCGTTCCGCTATCAGGCGGACGAGGCTGCGCCAAGACGCTCGCGGAAGACGGATTAGGGGTGTCGTCCTCCCGTTGGTCCGGTAGTCGAGCGTCATACGGGCGGCCGTCGAGCGCGTCGTTGCGTCCGCGAAAATAGCCCATTTCGTACCAGTAGCGGTGGTCGTCGGATGGGAGGCGGTTGGTCATTCGGCAAGCACCTCCGCCATAATCTCGTCCACCTTCGCATACAATTCCGCCAGGCTCCCGTTGTTTTCGATCTCGTAGTCGACCGCGAACCCGTCCGTGTGCATTTCGGTTTCGTGCATCAGATCGCGCTCGTCGAACGTATCGCCTGCGTCGAGCATACGTTGTCGGCGGACGTCTTCCGATGCGATTACGCGGATGATGACGAAGCCTTCGGAACGGAGGCGGTCATATTCGTCAGGCTGTCGAAGGTCGGTAATTACGATGTTCGGAATACGCCGCATATCCGTTTGTTGTAGCCTGTAATCCACAATATCTCGCATGGTCGCGTTCACCCAAACGTCCGGGTTGAACGCCCGCATCGCCTGCCCCACGCCTTGCAGGAGCGCGCGGGGCTTGTGGGCTTGCGCCATTTGGTCCGGGAACAGCTCGCGGCAGACCTTGCGGATGCCGTCGCCGAATGCAAACCGGACGAATCCGTATTGGCGCGCGAGGTAGTCGGACACGCTGTCTTTACCCGCGCGGGCCTTTCCACAGAGAGCAACCTTTAACACTAGGAACACCTCTCCTTCTCTGAGTTCAACGGCGAGCACTTAAACAGCAATTTTTCTGCTTGTCTTCTCGCTGCTATGGCTTCCTCTATGGTTTCGTAAGTTCCTAAGTGAATGATCTTGTTATTAAAGCCGATTATCGCACGATATTTACCCGTGTCTTTCCGAAAATACACACCAAGAATCCCCGTCGATTCGTTGTCTGCATTTGCTCCCCATCTGTTTTGGATGTTCTCTTGGTGCGAAACTACGCGGAGATTATTCCTTCTGTTATCGAGCGGGTTTCCGTTAATATGGTCTATTACCATGCCATTCGGGAAATCGAACAGGTATCTATGAAGGGAAAAGGATCGCCGTTTTCCGTTTTCTCTTACTGATGCCCAAACGTACAAGTTGCCGGACCATTTCCCGTACCAAGAAGCGTTTACTTCATTGGCTTTATCGAAATCTTCTATGTCGATCAAAGCGATATACTCCTCGCCTTTATACCTGATCGTGATTTCCACTACACTACCGACGATCTTGTAGGGATTGTTTATAATCAAGACACCTCCGTTTCTCCGCGGGAGTCGTCGATGATCTTCACCTGTTCGACGCCCAACCATCCGCTATCGTACGTATGTCTAAACGCTTTCCCTTCTCCGTATAAGTCAAATTTCGGCTCAAACTTCGTCACTATCATCGTTGCGCCAGTAACTAGTCCAGGTTCCGTGACTTGCACGACATCCCCCACACGTACCTCCGTCGGCTGCGGCGCGTTCGTATACTCCGTAGGCACCTCGAGCTCCAACGCTCGGCGCAGCGCAATCGCACGGCCGATATGCGAGTTGAATACGTCACCTGGCGCGCATTTTGCGATGCCGCGATAGACAACTTCATTACCGCGAATCCGCCTCACCAACGCTACCACGGTTCTTTTTTTACGGTTGACCACGTATTCAACGTAGTGCACTGGTGTTATCCCTTTTTCTGCGCACGCTTTCGGCCAGAACGAGACCCTTTTTGCTGATTGCCAGCTCGCAATCCAGCTTCGTTCCAACTCCGTCACATCCCGTTTCGCCCGTTCCACGATCTCGTCGCGGAGCTGCTGCGCCGATTTCGGTTTCGTCTGCTCGACCCTCTTCGCCAACTCCGCCTTCACCGCATCGGCAATCGCCTGCACAGCATCGTCCATCGACGCAACGGTTACGCGGATGGCCGGAATGGTTATTTTGATCGGGGCGGCCGGTTGCGGAGACGGCTCGGTGATTGGCGTAAGGACTACGTATTCTTTAGCCTCGATATAGCGCCCGTCCCTCGTCCGCAGATCACCCTCAAAGTATTCGCTTACTGAATCGACAACGAAAGTATCTCCGTTTCGGTACGGTTCCTCCGCTTGAACATCGGCCGCGACAATCAAAATCCGCTCGCCCACCGCCGCCTTCCGCTTCTCCTCGCGGTACCGCACGCCGTCGATGGTCACTACGTCGGTCGGTTCGAGGACTACGTAGTCGCGATCGGAGTCGCCCGACGCTTCGAGAAACCATCCGTCTGCTACGCAGTCTTTATCTAATACCGTTATAGAGCCGATTGGCAATCCGTGGAGCATTCGGCACGATACGATCTTAACCAGTTCCCCCACGTTTGCCTTACGATTGACCTCGCGATACTCCCGTTGCACACCGTTTCCATCCGTTAAAACCGTTACATTTACGCTCATTCGATCGTTCCCCTTTCGATTATCTCGACTTCCAATTTCCGCCGCCCGAACCGGAGGGCCTCCGATCTGTCCGCGATATACACGTCCAGCCTGCGCCCTTTGATCGCGCCACCACGGTCGAGGCAAACGCGCTCGCCAACGCCCTCGATATGGACGCGCGTGCCGAACGGTAGCTCTGGCGGACAGGCGGCGGTTATGCCTTCGCGGACCCGTGCACCGGATGCGGTGATTCCGTGGGCCGGATGGTCGCGTGTTTTTCCGGTCGATTCCGGCCCTGCCGTGTACGCGGTAACTTCGTATAACTCCGTTTCTGCGAGTGGTACGGACGTAGCGACTGAGATTGCGGTGAGCAATGCGTGGATTAGCGTGATGGTTGCGATGGATGCGCGCTCCTTTCGTTAAACAGCGTCGAAGTACGGGTCTGTCCACGGGTCGACGCGCGTTACCTCTCCGCGCAAGCGTTCCGCGAGTTCCGCAATTTCCCATTGGGCACCGCGCCCCTTCCGGCGCTTGCCGTAGAAATCGAGGAGCGCCCGGAGGTTCGCCGTCAGCGTCAGGTTGGTCGCGGCAGCGTTCGGGAGGACCATGCGGGCGTCTTCGGCGGGGACTCCGGCGGCGCGCAGTTTGTCGTATGCCTCTTGTGCCGCCAGCATCGCGTCTTCGTATATTTCAATCGCACGCAACGGTGACTGTCTCGTCCAAGCTGCGGACGTGCCCTCGTATCGGTTAGTGTCCGGTACCTCCTGGTCGCCGACCGTTCTGGGGACAACGTAATCGAACCCGCCGCTCTTATCGCTCGACCCCATCCGCACGTAGCGCTGGCTCTGGACACTGAACGAAAATCCGACGCGATGTCGCGTGAGTTGCGCCAGGAGCGCCCGGCTGACGCCCTCGATTGCGAACGTGTACGTGATGTGCTCGCAAGTTGACGTGTGGCCCGACCGCGTGATGTGGCGGAACAACCGGTCGGCTTCCGTACCGCCCTCGCCGTCTGTCGCGACGTTGCCGAAGTAGCGTTCGCCTTCGAGCGCCACGATTTCGGACGGTTTGTTCGCGGAATAGCACGTACGGATCGCGGTAAGGGCGACGGCTTGGCCGTCATTTGCTGCGCCGTCTGTCGGCACGTAACCGCTGTCCTCGGCTGCTGACGCAACATTGCGGAAGGACATTGTGTCGGAACGTGTACTAACGTATAGGTGCCGTTTAAACTCGTCGCTCAAGCGTGTGTGTGCGATTAGCATGACGGACATTTGCGTTTCGGTCATCAGGTCGCCCCCTCTTCAAACGAAATCATCGCAGCATCGGCACCACGGGCCCTGTTCACTCCGCGCTCACCCCCGTACTTCCAAATCCGCCAGCCCCGCGCTCCGTCTCGTCCAACTCCGCCACCTCAACGAACGCCGCCCGTGGGACTTTCACGAGTACGCCTTGAGCAATCCGGTCGCCTTTGCGGATGAGGTACGTTCCTTCTGGCACCTCTTTTCTGGACTCGTACTCCCGGTCACCGTACCCACAACGCCACTCTTTTTCCGTAGGTTGAGTTGAGCCGTCCAGTAGCCTGTAGCTCATAGTCTTGTGCGGACCTTCGCCTCGCTCGATGTTATCAACCAGCACGCAAACTTCGCCGCGAAAATCAGCGTCTACCGTACCAGGTGCGTTACTTACGCGCAATTTTGTCTTCGCGCTCACTCCGGATCGCGGACGGATTTGCAGCTCGTACCCTTCCGGAATCTCAAACGCCAGTCCGAGCGGAACCTTCTTCGTTTCGCCCGGCGCGATGACCACGTCCTCCACCGCCACGAGGTCGAAGCCTGCCGCACCTGCCGTCGCGTATTGCGGAATTACCGCGTCCGGGTGCAGGCGCTTGATCTTTACGGGAATATCGTCCATCGGAACCCTCCGTTCGTATCTCGTTGGCTCGCGTAGCCACTCGATGAGATCGCGTTGTTCTTGCGTTATGCGGAACGTCATTGTCCGCCCTCCCTCTCGATTGCGTCCGCATCCGTGGCGAGTCGCCCTCGGAAGTTGACCGTTAATTGACAAACGTGCGCGTACGGTTTGTCGCGGAAATGCTCGATATAGTCCGCGAATCCCGACTTGCTGCCGACAAGATCGCACTGTCCGGTGTGCCCGATGAGGATGACCGTGCAGTCATCGTGAATCCGCGTCAGCACCTTACGGAGGTCCGACCGCGTGAAGTTTTGCGCCTCGTCGATAATCACCGTCATGCCGCGAATGTTCGTGCCGCGAGCGAATACGTGGGACTTCGCGGTCACCCACGCCGAACTTCCGTATTTACTCGTGCTCTGTCCGGCGATTGCCTGCGTCGGGTTTTCGTCGATTGCGAGAAGAGCGTCGACTAGCGGCTGCACGTACGAGGACTCCTTTTCCTCCTGCGTGCCAGGTCGGTAGCCCATGCGGCGCTCTTCCGTCGGGTTGAACACGTACAAGAGCGGCTTGCCGATGAGTTTCGCGGCGGCTACGGCGAGCGTCGTCTTGCCGGTTCCGGCTTTCGCGTTGACGATCGTAAGTTGACGGTCGAAGATCGAGTCGACGTACTCGCGTTGCTCGGCGGTTAGTTTCGGAGCGAATCCGAAGAACATGTTATCGCGTGGTAACGGCATTGGACTGCGCCTCCTCTACGACGAAAATTTTTCCGCGTTGCGCGATGATCTCGTACTTGGACGTGTCAAAGGCGGACATGTCCGTAATGAGGACTTCGTACTTGGGCGGGTCTGGCGTGAGGTAGTTCGTGCTTGCACCTATGCACACCAGCGTAAGAAAGACGAATCCGATGCCTAGGATAATCGCGAGTGAAGCCTCGCCATCCCTGACCGCGAAATAAACGAGGGACAGCAATAACAGTGCCATAAATCCGGACGCAACCGCCCCAAACAAATCCCCAAAGTTACTTGCCGGTTCGACCACGTTCAAAATCTCCATCTACCATCGCCACCTTTCGGATTTCGGATTATTGACCGGCCGGAGCCGGTAGGAGCGCCGGGTGGCGCCCGCCTTTACTCAGTTTCTTCGATTACGTTCTGAAACGCGAACTCACCGTGGTATTTACGTGCTGCCTCGTTATAAGCACGGGCCGCGTCGTGCTTGCTGGAAAAATGTCCGACGCACATCTTCTTTCCATTAAAACGGATAAGCGCCTGCCACTTACCGACATCTCTCCTCCACCATACCCCTCTATATCCACTAGAGTTATCAGACCTTAATTTTGTGTTAACCATATTCTGGCTTGGCGTTACAAACCGGAGATTAACACTCCTATTGTCACTTCTGTCCCTGTTAATATGGTCAACAACTTGTCCTTTTTCTGCTTTCATAATAAGCCTGTGCAACAAGAGTACTCCGCATTTTCCATCTACATGGATTGAAGTGCGCGCATATCCATTTCTCATCCTGTTCCACTTAAATTTACTGGCGAGGTTGTACCCGACCTCGTCGACTAGAAACTTCGATCCATCACTGGCGATAATGTAAAACTGCTTATCTGATTGGACAAACGTTTCCATCGCAACTGTCAGCCCCCTCTAGATCGCTGAGTCCATCGGTTTCGTATTTTTGCAAAACCGTAGGATCGAAAGGTTTCATTTTAGTTTTTAATGCTTCGTAGTGCTCCTTGGAGCATGCCTCGTACGGCGCGAGTTGGTATGTGCCACCATCAAGCGCTAAGAAACTCACACCTACGAAATCGTCCCAGTTCTCGTACACGATCCGTTCGACCTCCGGCCATTCATGCGGGCGCACCGTAATCGTGTTCGACGAGTTGTGCTCGGTGTAATACCGCTGGAACCGGAAGTACGTCTCGAACTGTTCCGCCGCGCTCACGTCGTCTTTCGTACGAGTCGCACCGGACGCTACCGGAAAGTCGATGACGAGCGTTCGGGCGTTCGCCATACGTTCCTCGTGCGTATCGCCTGGCGTTCCCACTTCGGGATGGACCGGCCATCCGAGGTCGATCACTGCGCGCGCCAACGGATCGGCCGCGTTAATCCGGATACGGCGGATGTAGTACGGCGAGTGCGACCAGTGGAGGCCGGACGATACTCCGCCCGCGACCTGCGATAACGTGCCTTCGGGCTTGACCGTGGTTACGAGGAGTGGCGCATTGACTCGGAGCTCCTTCGCGTACTTGTCCGCCTCTTGCCGTGCGACGGCGCCGAGTAATTCGATGAGGTCGCGCTCCTGCCATTCGGAAAGCCCTACGGCGGCTACCGCATCCTTAACGCCGGTTAGCGAAGTGCCGAGGAGTCGGTCGCGCTGCTGAACCGCGTCCCAATGCGGGAGTTCGAGCGTAACGAGTGTCATGCGGAGGCCAGCGCGGGCGGAACGGCGTTGTGCGTCGAGCAGCGCGGGAATGTCGAGATAAACGTAACCGTCCGAATGATAGTTGACGAATTGCATAATGTTAACGGTGGTCAAGTTGCAGACTCCGTAGGAATCGAGGAGTATCTCAAAACACGGATTAACACCCTCCGCGTTCGGTCGACGGCGTCGTGCTTCTGCTGCATTCCCCAGGCCGGGTTCGCCTTCAAGTTGCATAATTTCAAAGATAAGGTTCAGCATTTCTCGCGACGGTTTTTCTTCGAACCAGACGGAGTTGTTGCTCATTCGACGGTGATCGAGTCCGAATCGCCCGTCCCCCACCTTCGTGATGTCGTCGAACCATTTCGGCTTTTTGCTGATAGCCTCAAGCATTTCGCCGATCTTACGATGTCTTTCGAGTTGTTCTTCCGTCCACAATCCGTTAATACCGTATTTTGCGAGCATGCATTCGTAATCATCCGCGTCCATTAGAAACACTTCCGCCGTTCTGCGCACGCCCCCGACCACCACGTTCGCGCCGATGAGGTTTCCGATGTCCAAAACGTGGATCGGACGGACGCGACGGTAGTCACCATAACGTCGACCCTCGTCTTCGGCGTACAACAGACCGAGTGGGTCAGGATACGCTATTTCCAACGGTTCCAGCGACGGATCAATCTCGTTCTTGAGCACGCGGTCGATCCCCGTGAACATTTCCGCGAGTGGTTCGTGGCCGGACGCGGTTCCACCGAACGTATTCAAACGCTCGCCCTTCGGCCGGACGGAGTTGTACGAGATTTTTACGGTATGGACGTGCTCGTAACGCGGCTCCGTCAGGACTTCGAAGTAGTAGCGCAGGGCCTCGACCCACCCCTCCTTGCTGTCTCCGACGTAAATCTTCGCGTATCCGTTATCGAGTTCGGTAATCTTCGTCCGCTCAAGTCGGCGCTCTTTCGGAACCGGTTCGTATGGCGCGTTAATCAACGTCACGTTCGTGCGGATAGGTGCGAGGCCCGCCGCCATCTCCTTCGTACACTTGAATCCGGTGCCAGTACCTACAAGCAACAGATAAAACATATCGCCGAGGTCTGCCCAACTACGAATGTTCAAGAACGAGCAATTGAAGTTGGCCAGCGGATACTTTTCCGCGACTCCGCCTTCCGCACCGCCGACCCACATCGTCCGGCCGCTCAAGAACTGCCGCAGATTGAACATCGCGTCGAACAGCGCTTCCGCCTCCGCCCGCAACTCGTCCCACGGCACCGCGTACCCGATCTTGGCGTAATGTTTGGCGGTCAGCCCCACGTTATATTCGACCGCCCTCCGGCAAGTCTCGCGCCAGTTCTCGCGTCGCCCCTTCTCCGGCAGCCATCGCGAGTACGTCCGGTAGTACACGAACTGGGCCAACTCGTTCATATGCGCCGGGGCTTCCGGGTATTGTCCGATAAACTCATCCGTCAGCAATTGCGTCAATCCACATCGTCTCCTTCGCGTATATAGCGTTCATTATCGTTAATCGCGTCGATCAGCGCGTGCCTGCGCGTTACCAAGTCGAAGCACCTCCGCCGGGCCTCCGGTATCATCCGCTCGACATCCGCCAACTCATCGCGGAGATACCGCAGGTTGCGGATGGCGAACGGAGCCGACCAGTCGTCGAACCCTCGCGTCATTCCTTCGTCTTGCGGCGCAGTCCGCTGAACGCGATGTTGCTGAACACGCCGAGCAGCAGAATCGCCGCAAACGCCTGCCAAAATCCGAAGTCTACCGTGAACAGGAATGAGACGAGCGTTGATACGAGCCATGCCGTGATAGAAACGCCTGCGAACCACAACGCAATAGTCGCGGCGACAATCGCGAGTCCTGCGAGAAATGTGTGCATCATTCCGCCTCCTTAACGTCAATCAAATTTTGTCCGATCAACCACGCCAACACCACCGCGCACGCATCGGATTCATCGTCGGTCGCGAACTGGTAGTCCTCCGCCAGCCCGAGCAATTTCCGCACGCCCTTCGCCACGTCCGCCTTCTCCGCCTTGCCGCTACCGGCTATGCGTTTTTTGATGTCGGTCGGCGAAATTACGTCCGCGACCTCCACGCCATACTTGTGCAAGCCGCGATCCACCGCCGCCCACGCCCCGTAAATCGTCTGCGGCAGGCGGGCGTTACGGGATGGCGGGAGGGATTCGCGGATAATCGCCTTGATCGGCCCCGCCCGCAATTGCTCGCGAATGAACAGTGTCGTGAACGCCTCGATCACTTCGTAACGTTGCGCGTAATTCTCGTCCGTTCCCGTTTTGACGTGCGTTGCCGCGAGGAGTCGCGGTCGCCTGTTCCGCACTCCGATCGCCGCGAAACCGGGGCTGGCGAGCGAGAGGTCGAGTCCGATGTACACGTCATCCTTCGCGATTGGCGGGCACCTCCTCTATGCGGAACCAGATTCCTAGCGAGGAACCCTCGCGGGCTTTTTCCGCCACCCTATGCGCCGCCTCGTACGTGTCAAACTGCCAAGGCACATCTGTCCAAGGGCGGAGCAGATAGCCACACTCGTCAAACCCCGCAAACACCTTCACCCTGTACATTAATCCACCTCCACGACTTTTGCGTTATACGGAACGAACGTGAGCGGTCGTTCCGGCGAATTTACGACCACATTCCGGTACTCGATTCCGCGAGCCTCCGCAATCGGCGCCAATTTCCGGAACACTTCGATGGTTGCGAGTACGTCGTTCATCGCGCGATGGTGTCCGGTCAGGTCAACCCCGTGGCGTGCGCATACGTCCTTTAGTGAAGGCAATTCCGTTGGCTCAACGAGTTTGGCGAGGGCGCGAGTGCAGACGAAAGACTCCGGGTGAATATTATGTGCGTGCAGGAACGCAAGGTCGAACGGGGCGTTATGTGCAACGGCCGTAGACTCCCCGATAAACCACGCGAGAGGAATAACAGACCAATCGCCCCACAAGTCGTCGTGTAAGTCTTCCTTAATAATTCCCGTCAAATCCGTAATAAGCTCCGGCAACTCGCGTCCCTCTTCGAGACGTACGAACGTCTGAAACCGTCCATACTCACGCTCCAAATCCGTCTTTACAGCCGCGATCTCGATGATTTGATCCGTCCGATAGTCGAGTCCGGTCGTTTCCAAGTCGATGAACGTGTAAAGTTTGCTCATCACTCCGCCTCCTTTTGCTGCGTATTGGCGCGGTGTATCCCCGCATCCCGTTCGAGCGCCTTCGCAATGTCCACGAGCGCGTCGTAAATGCTATCGTGATCCTCCGTATGCAGCGTCGCGGCCAGTTGGCGCAGGTCATCGGTGGCGACGCGGACGGATGCGCGGATGTCATCGTACTTTTCCTCGATTTCGTGGGCGCGGTCGATGAACTCGGCGGGTACCTGCGGCATCAGGCGGTCACCTCTGGCATGTCCAGATGGCATTCGTGCATAACAGTAGCCTCGCGGTGTTCTTCGGAATATACGATATATACTTTGCCTTTCTCCGCGCCTACTGCGTCTTGATAGAATGCGACCCCTAGTACGTATACCTCATCACCAGAACTAAGTACCGTACGATCAACCACAAAGTCGTTATCGTCTTCATCCGCCCATCCGAAAACAAATGTCTGTTTGAGGGCTGCTTTCGGAAATTTTGTATAATCGATCATCACGCCACCCCCTTTTCGCGCAGAGCCTTGATAAACTCGTACGCGTCGTAATATTGTTGCTTGCGCCACTCCGGTTGCCGCGACTTAAGCATCGCGCGAACCTGACCGCCGATCTCCGCAAACTCCTCGTCTGTGAGCGAAAGGGCACACGCGGTCTTGTACGAGTTGAACGTCCACAGGTCGAGGTCGAGTTTCGGGGGTGTTCCGTCCTTGACCGCACGCACAACGCCAGCCAACTCGTCGAGCAGCGCCATCCGATCATCTTGCGTGATCGTGACGTGGAAGGCGGTCAGGTCCGGACTCTTCGCGTATTCCTCCTCCGTCATCGCCCATGATTTTTTCGCGGCATTAACGTAGACGATCAGGTAGTCGTCGAGGGGCTCCGCCGCTGTGCCGTACATTTCCGAGTAGCCGACCGTCTGCGCGACGTGCTTGCCTTCGGCCTCGCGCATGGAGCCGGTCTTGCTCGCGGTCGTCTGCTTCGACTTGATTTCGAGGCCAACGCGGCGACCGTCCTTGTAACGGAGGATTCCGTCTGGCTTCCCGTAGAGGGCGAACCGGTGGCCGTCATGCTCCACGACGTGGAGGCGCGTGGCGAAATCCTCCCAGGCCGGATAGCCCTCCGACGTACGCTCGACCGTGAATGGCGGAGCCTCACCAAATGTCCGCTCGTAATGGCGCTCGATGAACAGAAGGTCGCGCTGGATCATTCCGCCAATTGCCGTTCCCAACCGCGTCCAACGTCCTTGGTGCGGCGGTTTCGGTTGCACGTCGCGCTTGGCTCCGCGTAACTTTTCGTAGAGCTCACGTTTATCGGCGTTAGCGCTCGATGGCGAAAAGTACGGCTGCGACTTAAAGTCGAAGTAGCGTCGCGTCCGGAGAATTTTCGCCTGTTGTTCGCAGATCAGTGCGTCCAGTTGGTCGTCCCAAACTTCGGGTGCTGCATGCCAACGATCCATCATCGCCAAGAAATCCGTTGTTATTCCGCTAATGCAAACCACTCCTTCACACTTTTTCCTTCGCCCCACCGTTCGCTAATCTCAATGTCCGTCTTGTTCGGCACCGCGAGCGTAACAGTGTTTAACATGACCGACTCGAACTCACGAACGTCATCGAGCGTAATATCTTTCGGCGCGTACAAACCGATCTCGTCATGGATGGAAAACGCCATTTGCCAACCTTTACGTTTACACAACGCATCCAATGCGATCATCGTCAATTTCGTTTGTATCGCGGCCGACCCTTGGATGATTGCGTTCGTCGCCTGGCGCAGCGCACGGAACTGTTCGTAGCGGTCACGCGAGCGCACTTCCGGCAGTCTCCGCTTCCGTCCGTAGAGCATCTCGACGTATCCGTGCTTTTTCGCGAAACGTTCGTTTCCGTCAATCCACGCTTTCACATTCGGATACTTCGCGTAGAACTGCGCGATGAAATCGCGGGCTTCCTTTTCGTTGATTTCGAGTTGTCCCGCCAGCGTTTTCGGTCCAGTGCCGTACATGACCGCGAGGATGCCAGTTTTCAGCATCTTGCGGTACTTCGAGCCGTCTCCGCACTCACTTTCGGGAATCCCGAAAAGTTCCGCCGCCGCCGTCGTATACAAGTCCTTACCCGCGCGGTACGCCTCGATCAGTACGGGCTCTCCGCTAAAGTGCGCCAGCAATCGTGGTTCCTGCTGCGAAAAGTCACCTGACAAGATGACCATGCCGGGCGGCGCGACGAACATCTTACGCGCGTACTTTGGTTGGTTCTGAAAGTTCGGATTGTTCGACGAAAACCGTCCGGTAACGGTCGCCGCCTGGTTAAAGTTCGCGTGGATGCGGCCGTCTCCGCGAACCTGCTGCGGTAACGCCTCGACGTACGTGCCGAGGAGCTTCGTCAACTCGCGATACTTGAGCAGCAACCTGACCGCATCGTGCCGATCTTGTAACGCCTTTAGTGTTTTGACATCGGTGGAGTCGATCTTTTCGCGAACAAGCGCCTCGATTGCGGGCTTTAGCTGCACATGCGAGTTGTAGTTGATGTCTCCGAAGTGGATCGCTAGTTGCCGCTCGACATCCGCGAGCTGTCCGCGCAAGTCCTCGCCCAACTTGGAGGCGTGCTCCGCGTCCAATACGAAGCCCGTTCGCTCCATATCGAGTACAACGTCGATCAGCGGGTTCTCGATCCGCTCATATACGTCCAGTAACTTCGGTAGCCGTTTAAAGTGCTCGCGCTGGAACCGGTACAGTCGCCAGGTCAAGTCCGTGTCCTTTGCAGCGTAAACTAGCGCTACATCCAGCGGAATCGTACTGAATTGCGCCTTTCCGAATAGTTGCTCGAACGTATCGCTCGGCTCTTTGAGATACCGGGTCGCGAGATTCTTCAACGCATACGACGGTTCGTTCTCGTTCAGAATGTGCATCGCAATCTGCGTATCCCACCGGAGGCCGCGCATCCGAATCCCGTGCTTAATGAGCATGTGCGCGTCGAACTTGTAATTGTGAAGCACCTTGCCGACCGATTCGTCTTCCAACACCGGTTTCAGCCGCGCAAGTACATATTCACGCTCCAACTGCTCGCCCTCATCGTGCCCGACCGGAATGTAAACGTGATAGTTCGCGTTCGGAAGCGTCAGCGAAACGCCTACGATCACATCTGAGTCGTAGTAGTCCAGCCCGGTCGTCTCCGTATCGACCGCGACGATCGACTCATTCGCGAGGTCCGCCACCAACTCGTCCATCTGCATGACCGTTTGGATGAGGCGGTAGTGAGGCGGAGTGTTCCGTACCATCTCCGCCAACTTGTCCGCCTTCTGCCGCTCGTTCAACTCCGCCCATAACCGGAGCGCCTCCGCCTTGCTAAACCGCTTGCCATCGGTCGGGTAACCGCCTAAAGTACCCGACTCCATCGCGTGTTTTACCGCAAGCAAACGTTCTCGGTCCGTATCAGAGTTTTTCATCGCGAGAATCCGTTCCCACGCCTGCTCGATCGTCTCGGCCGCCTTCTTCCGCTCGACCGCCACCTCGACCCGTTTCGCGGCCTCTGCGGACTCGGCCGTTGGGGAACGGAGGTTTAAACGGAGGGATACGTTCACGCTGCGTCACCGCGCAGGTTTACGACGGATTCGACGGGGGCAACGAGTTTAAGCTGCTTATGTGGGAGCATATAAACAAAACCTTCGTGATCGTAGACGTTACCTCCCCGGACGTGCTTTACCTCAAAGAATGATCCGTCTGGCAACGCGCACGGGCTATCGACCACTTGAGCGAAGTCACCGACCTTAAACTCGCCCACCTCGCGGCCGATTGCGTGCCATTTCGCTTCGATCTCGTGGAGTTCCAGTTTCCGCTTGGCCTCCGTAATTTCTTCGTCAGTAGCGCGAGTCAATTGGCTCGGCGTGTGGATGTCGGCGCCCACTCCGTTTAGGTGTTCCGTACCATATACGTACTGCCCCGGTCGGTCATCTCGCGTAATTTTAACGATCTTACCGTAATTACCGTGTCCGGATTGTACGACCTTCGCGTAATCCCCGACTCTCAATCGCTGTGCTTCCGCCTCCACACGCTTAACCTCCGCCAGTTGCGCCTCCATTTCGGCAACCTTCGCCTTGGTCGCGGCAAGTTCCGTTTCGAGTGCGGACAGGGACGGAGCTACCGGTTCGAGTACGAGATATTCGTTGTCATCGCGATCCAACGACAGTTCATCCCCGTCATCGTCCGTAACCATCACGTCCTCGCCATCGATTCCGTTCACCGCGTACACTTTCCCCTTGGTAAGGAACGTGTATTCATCGGTCGTGCAGACAACGAACGCATCCCCTTCGCGAACAGGACGGTCGACCTTGCGGTACTGCTTGCCGTCGTGAACGATGATGTCTGCGGGAGCGACCGGTTCCAGGACGACGTATTCGCTGTGGAACACGATTGTTCCGTGCTCTTTAACACAGCATTCATCAGTGAAAACTAATTCAACGGTAAACACATCGCCATCTTTGTACGTCCTAAACGGAGAATCCGCGTCTACAATCTTGATCTTCTCGCCAACCTGCGCCTTACGCGCTACCTCACGATATTGAACTCCGTCAATTGTCGTCATCATATACTAAACCGCCTCCATCATCGTTTTATTTTCGGAGCCTGTCCGCATTCCCACCGTCAACTTCCGCCACTTCTCGTCAATCGCGCCCGCAGCCGCCCAATACTCGCTCTGACCCGTACACGGCACGATGTAGCACGCGTCACCCGCCACGCCGATCATGTAGTCGACCTCGTCCGGCCCATACGTTTCGCCGCTATTGCGCGTTCCGTTGAGCACGTAGTAGCCGCTATCTCCGCCCTTGTCCGCCCGGAACCGGAGCGACTTCACCTGGAACGTCTGCCATTCGCCCGACCCCGGCTCCTTCGCGACCAAATCGTACACTTCCGCCGCGACCGGATCGGCCACCTCGTAGCCTGCCGCAAGGAGCGCAGTCATGGCGATTAGTTCCGCGTGAGTTCCGATGTTGCTCGTATGGCTCGCCATCCGTCCGCCTCCCTTCGCCTAAAACGGCAAGTCATCGTCTGAGATTTCGATAGGTTTATCGGTCGCGTCCGGAGTTGTACCGCCTGTGCTCGCGCCTGCCCCGAGCGTCAGTCCGAGGATCCCGATGTCAAATCCGGCCACGACGAGGTTCTTGATCTGCTCCGTCTCGTCCGCGACGTACAAGCAATCCTCGAACAGTGCGAAATCGAACGGTTTCTCGCCGCACTTGGCGAAGTTTGCGCGCTCGGCATCCGTCAGGTCTTCGTCCATGTCGAGGATTGGCGTGAGCGTGACGGCCGTGTCCGTGGAAGAACCGGACTTGGACAGTTCGAACGCGATCTTGTCGAGCTTTTTCGCGTACTTCTGAATGGCGGCGATGATCGTTTTCGCTTGTTTCGCGGACAAATCGACTACGATGTCCTCGCCGGTTTCGAGCGATCCGAAACCCATCAGGTAGCGCGGCTTCCCTTTGAAGAGGTACGCAGCGTCCGAATGTTCCTTGGCGGCCGCCTCGTCGCCAGCCTCACGCGCCTTCTTAGCGAGTCCGTAGTAGTAGTCGGCCGCGCGGTCCCACACCGTCGGGTTCCCCGTAATGAACCCTTTCGCGTTACGTTCCGCAGGCTTTTCGGGGACGAACGTATTCACCTTTTTAAAGATCGAGTATCCGTAATACTCGGCGGAATCCTCGGCGGATTTCACACGCACCTTGAGCGTCGTACCGGACGGGAACGCCACCAGGGCGCTACCGCCTCCGTCCTTCTCCGCTGTTGCGGACGCAACCGCTTCGGAACCGCGCTTCGTAAAAATACTCATCGTACAACATCGCTCCCTTATCGTATTGGTTTCGTTACACCGCGCAATACAGCGTCAGCTATAGTCGCGCAGCATCCACGCCATCAGGCGGTCGCCGAGCGGCCCGTCCGGCACTCGACTAACGCGGAACACCTGGAACATCTTGAACTGCGGCGGCTGGCGGTCGGGGCGGCGGCCCCTTCGCCGATTACGTTGTGCCATCGTTACATCGCGCTCCTTTCGTATCTTTCTCGTTTCGGACACCGGAATTTCCCGCGTCCGCAAGACGGCGTAAGCGTTGCGCGCCGACTTTATCCCGATACACGGCCGCGCTGCGGAAGGTAACGGGCAGTCTCGCTTACTCCGCCTTGTCGACGCGAGATGGGCGGTCCCATCTCGGCCGTTTCCTCTAATAGTAGGCGGCGACCGTCTTCGCAATCGCTCGCTTGTTGCCGATAACCCTGCGTAGCTCTTCGTCCAATTCCGCTATTGCCGTATGGAGCGCGTTAATCCGCGCCTGGCACGCGATACGAACCGCCTCCGACCGAGATTTGACCATTCGAAGGTTGATCTGCGCAATCTCGACGACAATCTCCGCTTTTTCCACCGCAATCCTACGTGCAGTCTCGCGTTCCTTGCGTTCCGCATTACGTAGCTCTTTCGCCACCATTTCGCGCACTTTATCGCGAATGGCGGCTACGACCGGCTCGGTCTTGAATACGGTGACGACGACGGGGCCGCGCTCGTCGTGACGGACGATATAGCACGCGCCGCCATAAGCGTAGAGCACGCCTGACTTGCCGTCCGCCCCCGTGACCTCGGCTATGTGCGTCGCTCTCCGGACGTTTACGCCGATCCGGCTACGCGCCTGCTCGACCGTACCTCCGAAATCCTTTACGTATTCTTCCGCCGCATGCTGTGATACGCGGACTCGACCGTCGATCATGCGAGCCTCACCGCCTTGGCGCGAACCAGGCCGTGGCTGCGGCGATGGCGACCTCCGTACTCATCGTAATCGAACGCGGTGCCTTCGCATACTTCGCGTAGAAAGCGTTCGTAGGCGGATGGGCTGGCGCTGGTGATGCGCAGGTATGTCGAGCGAAATTGCGAAACTTCTTCGGTGCGGTTGCGTATAGTATCGTAAGTCATCGTTATCCCTCCGTGTGGTTAGCGTTGTACTAGCGTAGGAAAGCGTGACAAATATGCTTGACAAAATAGTGTCAAACTTATAAAGTAGTAAGTGTGGTTAAAATAATTGGAAAAAACCTACAGACGTTGATTATACGCAGCAATGACGGTTATACTTATGTTGAGGGGCGGAATTACGGCACAACGCCTAAGTACCGTAATTCCGATGGCCTCGCTAGACCGCGAGGTAGTCTTGGATGTCGCCAAAGCGATTGCCGTCGTAGTGGCGAGCAAGGGATTTCAACTTCCGGTCTACTGTGTTTCGCGAAAGACCCAGCGCTTTGCCGAGCGCGTTAAGGGTCTTGTGTCGGGGGAACTCTTCGATGATTGCCGTCATCGTCGAGTCAAACTGAATCTTGGCGGATTCGAGAAGGTAGTCGATGAGTATTAACTTATCGGCTTCTTTCTTTTTAGACATCTTGGTAATCACTTCTTCTTCGAGATTAAACGAACTAACAAGATAGTTTGGGTCGTTCTGATTACTTCCCTCGTCGTCGGTCATTGGTTGAATAGGTATCTCTCGATACTTCCGGACCCGCATGTACCTATAACGATCTCTCTTCGCGTTTTTATAACAAAAACTTAGTAGACTTACAAAGTCACCGCCTTTGAACGATGCGACCGCTTTGCAAAACACTTCATTAAACAAGGAGCAGTCATCTGGTCGTTGCGTACTAATTCTCCAAGATCGGCAGATAGACCGATATAGGTCATCCAAAAGGTCCTTGTTGCCTGTTTCGAAGTAGTCGTTTGCGGTATTATTCAGTTTTTCTTTATCCAAGTAGCTCACCTCTTTTGTGGTATATACTTCTTATAACGACTAAGATTGAAAAGTGTACAAGTTCTTGGTAAGTTTTTTTAGAATTAGACTTCAATAGACAACGAGGTGCCTCCGATGTCATTCAAGGTCGGTAGGTGCCTGCTCGCCGATAGATTACGTGAGGCGAAGATGACGCAGCAAGAACTTTGCGAAAAGCTCGACATGCCTCCGTCTCAAGTATCCGACTGGGCAAACGATGTAAAGAAGATGTCGCTCGGGAACGCAAAAACCGTAGCGCACGCTCTGCGCATCCACATTGACGATCTGTACGAATGGATTCCCGTCAAGCCCACGGAAAGAAAGCGAGCAAGGCGCCGTAAAGAGTAGGTCTTTCCTACTCCTGGCCTTGATTACTCTTTAAAGAGAACTGACCACGGTTCAATCATACCAAATTTTGTCGAACTTGCACCTCGGAAATTGTCGACTTATTGCGACAAAAGCGGAAAACCCTTCCATCCGTATTTTACCGCGCCTTCCACGATCCCCCTCACCTCCTCCGCCGACCTCACCTCGTTCACATCCTTGTACTCCTTCGGAATCACCACGTCATACAATTCGCAATAGCCCGCCATCTTCTCGACCACCTGCGCCTTTAACTTCGCCCCGGCCTCGTCATTGTCCGTCGCGACCCGCAGCTCCTCTATCGGACTTTTTCGCAACAGTTCCGCCTTTGCCTCGCCAAACGCGCTACCACCGACCGCCACCGCAGGCACTCCGGCCGTCCACAGATACATCGCGTCAATCTCCGCCTCCACCAGCACCGAACGCCGAATATTACGCTCGTACACGATATGTAATCCGTATACCATCTCACGGATCGGACGGCCTCCCTTCACGTACCAAAACGTCTTCTCGTCGACACGTCGGTACTTCACGTTACCCAACGTGCCATCCGCGTTAAACCACGGTATTGTTACGGCGCGGTGGCGTGGTGAATACCCAGTGCCGAACATCCGCTGCACCTCTTCGGATATGCCGCGCGAAGAAAGATACGGATGGGGCGCGGCATACTCGTCCAGGATGCGGACGTCGAGCGGTCGGTCCGGTTCGGCGGGCGGGCGTAGGGTCACCGACATGTCAAGCGTTAACTCGTCGGGACCGACCGTTACCCCGCCGCCATAACCGTAGCGCCACCGTAAGTATTCACGCGTCTCCTCCTCCGTTTCGTTGCGGAGGAAGGCGAGGAGCTTGACGGGACCACCGCGCTGGTACTCCGGATCGGACGCGCCGTAATCCTGCCAGTACCCGGCCTTTGCGTTGGCTACCGGATTGTCCCGGAGCCATACGTAGAACGAGGGCGTTCGGTCATAACGGAAAGGGCTCGCGGCGACTAGCTTGTCCTCCGTCCACGTGGCGCGGGTCCACGGGAAGGTGGCGAGTTCGCTCCGCATGTCCAACTCCATAGGTAGTCACTCCTTTCAACGGCAGAAAACCTCCGTCGATTTCGTGGCTACTGGCGTAGCCTTGGCGCAAGGGGAGCGCCAGTCGTTTCGGGGAGGCTGAATCGGGGGTCGGCGTTGAGGGGGTGCCGACTATATAGTTGAGGGGGTTGCGGCGGGGATGCCGCTTTCGGAATCGCGCGGGGTGGGTGCGCGATTTTTTGTAATGTGGTATACTTTCTTTGGTTAAATTTTCATATAGCGTTATCTGTGTATAACTATAAAACTTTAGGATAATACTGTCAATAGATTGGAGGAATATTTTTGAAAGTAGTTCTGTGTGTTCGAGAGTTACTAGAAAAGCACAACCTTACCCAACAGGAATTATCCTCTATGACTGGAATAGCTCAATCTACGATAAGCCCGATGGTACGTAACATTAAGGAGAGGATCGATCTCGACCATATCCGCAGAATCGCGGAAGCGCTGGATATAAGAGACATGAACGAGATTATCAGAATAATAGACGAGGAAAACTAGAAATTAAATTGTCCCGCTGCCTCCGCGCCCGTCTCCATCTCACGAACGATCCCGTAGTTTGGCAAATACACGACTTCCACCGTTACCCCCTCGCCCCCGTTCCGTCCTTTGTTCAGTTGAATGACGCCGATCCCGTCCAGCGTATCAATCCCGATCGTCAGCGCGGAATCCTCCAGAAACGCCTTCGACTTTTTCAACTCGGCACGCGTCGGCGGACGCAGCTCGCGATTGCCCTCGTCATCCTTATCGTCACGGACCTCCTCCGCTTGTGTGATCCCGTGGATGACCGTCTGCGTCCGGCCTGCCAGCGCCCGCAACTTCTTCGACGTTTCCGCCGCATCTCCCCCGGTCGTCCGACTCGTATTCGCCTCGTACGTCATGTAGTAGTACGGGTCGATCACGACTACATCCGCTTTCGTCGCGAGGATGTCCGCCTCCAAATCACGGACGCGTCGCGAGGAAAAATCCTTGTCGTCTACCGCACGCACCTTGATCGTACCCGGAATGAGGTCGTTCAGCTCCGCCAAAAACGCCTCGAACCCGCGCTCGAACTCCTCCGACAGCTTACCGGCCAGCAACGCACGATTCTCGAACCCCGCCTCATAGTCGACACCGCCGATGGTCGCAGAGATCACGCCACGCCTTGCGCTAATGGACGAGTACGCCCGCGCCATCCACTCGAATCGCGACATCTCCATCGCCCATACGAGTACGTTCGCGCCCTGGAAGGCGGCCTCGATCGCCTCCTCCATCGTAAACACGGACTTGCCGCGACCCGACCGCCCGTACCACGTATAGACGTTGCCGGACAGATATCCGCCAATCTCGCGGTTGATGGTCGGGAACTTCGAGCGCCAAATCTTGAACGAGCGTCCCTCCTTGCGCTTGCGGTACTCGTCCAGGAACGCGCTCGTATCCCGTTTGATGTCCGTTCCCACATTATTGCGAACGGATGTTCTCATTATAACATTTTCTGCCTCCGCTATCAACCAGCCGACAAACTCCTCGGATGACATTTCGGAAAATTTTTCGCCGACCTGCGGACTCGTCAAAAACCGGTGGAGCATGCGCTTGCCTGCGTCATATTTGACTTTTCGCGCCAGCCACTCGAACGAGTCCGCCACTTCCGGCATGTACGTAAACCCGGCGACCTCTGCCGCGACCGTCCGATAGTCCGGAGCGCGACCGTTCGTTTCCGCATAGTCGCGGATGAACCGATATGCCTTACGTTCGGCCTCCGTGCCAAAGTGTTCCTCGCGGATGTCATAACGGGTTAGGGCGGTCGGGTCGTTCGCGTCGATCACCTTCGATAGGAGCGACTCGCCATACGCCACGTTAGCGCACCCCCTTTCGTTTCCGGAGCTCCGTCAGGATCGCGTCCACTCTCCGCTTGTACACTCGGCCGCCGAACGTGCGGTCCAGCAGCGCGTAATCAGCGTACATGTCGAGGAGCGCGTCGACCGTCATGTTTTCGTAGTCCCGGCGTACATTCCGCGCGTCTTCGTCGTGCGTCGCGTCCGGCGCGAAGGTAAAAACGATGAATGGAAAGGGCGCGGCCGCCAGTGTCATGTCCTCCTCGCACGCGAACACCATGTCGGAGGTCGTGCCGTTCTGCGGAACCAGGTCGTACTCCACTTCGGTCATGCACTCGTTTTCTCCGAAAAATATAGACGACATGCAGCCGACGACGCGATAAACGGTGCTGCCGAAACCTTTAACGGTCACATTGTCGCCAATCTTAAACTTCGGGCTTGGCATCGGTACCACTTTGCTCACTCTCCTCTCACCGTCTCAATAAGTCCCACGCGATAAAGTGTCGGTCCCACATCCGTCGCGCCTTCGCCTCCATCCGGACGGACCGGCGCAATTGCCACGCGTGATACCACGTCAACAATCGTTTCATTTCCGTATCCCCCTTTTTGATTCGCCCACGAACGGAACCACCGCGCACTGATCGCGCACCCGATCCGCCAGCCTCTCGTCGAACACCTGCGCCAGCTCCTCGATTGTGACGTTACTCGTGTATACGGTCGGCAGCCGGTTGGTCACGCGATGATTGATTACCGCATGCAGATCGCCCCTAAACGCGTCAGTCGCGTCACGCACGCCAATATCGTCCGCAACCAGGAACGGAACCTCCTGCGCGATGGCTAACGCCCGGTAATACGCCGCCGACGCGGGTCCTGCGATATGGTCCGGCACGCGCGGACGGTTAAACCGGTTGAACAGCGTTTGCCACTCGTTCACATCAAGGAAGTATACCGGTCGCTCCAGCGGTCGCCTATTCCGTTGAAGGCTGCCGATATAGTGCGCGATGAGATACGCGTTCGCGATCGCGGCGGCCGTCGTGGTCTTGCCGGTGCCTGGTTCGCGTGAGAAGAGGTATAGCGATTTGATCCGTTCAGCGTCCGGCGACTCATCGAATTGGCGTTCGAAGGTCGCGACATAGGCGTCCACGATTCGGTATGCCTCCGGTTGGCTCTCGCGAACAATCGAGTCGGCAACGGTGACGCGCCGATAGTCTACCGGGATGTTCGCGGCGGCCACCCGACCTCCCTGTCCGCTGGCTCCGTGGAGCGCGATGAAATGCGGGCAAAGGCGGGTGCATATCGCGGGGTCATCCGCTGTTTTACACGGGCCGCGGAGGATACAGCTACTCGAATTGGTCAATTAGCCTCACCACCTTCTTGATATACAAGTGTGTACCTTGTGTATTGGGTTTCGAGTTATTCACAACCGAACCCATGCTTATCCCCAAGTGTACGCGCGCTGGTATCCGCGACAAACGAGTATCTCGATGTAATGACCGTCCGCTCCTTCTTCGTGTACCTTACGGACTTCGACGCGAGTGTCCCCGGTTGCTTTCGCTACGGAACGGAGGTCATCTCGCTCTTTTAACTCGGTGACGGCTTCTTGAATCCATTCGTTAATCTCTTCGTCAGTAACGGGAACCCCTTTACCGAAATCAAAGAAATCCTTAGGATATTGCGGAATCATATTACGCGCCTCCTCTCATTCATAGCCAATCGGCCAATTCTTCCGCCGTCATCTCGTACCTTACATCGTCGGCCTGTTTCACACACGCCTGTTCCCGCGCCGCCTCCGCCAGCACCTTCGGGAGCACCCGACCGCGCATATATGTATACATGAACGTAAAGTTTACGCCAGGATACTCGCGAGTCGGCCGGTACTCGCGGAAGCACCCGTCGATAAACCTCCTGACGACTTCCGCCCCGTACTCGCCGACCATCCGCTTAATCACGCCCTGTTCCATCCGCCAGCCGCCGCGTCCGGGCACGTACGGGATGCCGTAGAGTTCCGTGTGGCGGTCGGACAGATACGCGCAGAATGTCGTCGTGTTCCACGTTTCGACCGGACGGGCGCGCCAGTCTTTTGCGGGTGGGAGACGGTTATTCCGTTTGGTCACCGGCGGTCGCCTCCTTGTAAATGTCCGCACGGATACGGTCAATGATCGCCTGTTCCTCCGGCTCGAGTTTTTCGGGAATCAACGTGAGTAGCCCGACAAGTGCGTCGAAAGTGGCGCGCAAATTTCCGGATAGACGATCCACCTCCGCCTCCGCCGCCAACGCCCGTTCGATTGCGTGGGGCCATCCGGTACGGGATTCGGCGATGAACGTATCCACAGTCTCGTCCGCAAGGATTTCGCAGATCATTTCGCCGTGCGCGTCGACGATAAAATCGTTGCACGTCCGCGACCAAGGACCGGGCACAGTCGCGTTACATATCGCTAGGTCGGCGCGAAGATCGCGTCTACTCATTCCGCATCCCCTCCAATCGTTCATTTACGCCTTCATGAAAGTCGTACCACTCCGCGTATCCAAAGCGATACTCACCTTCGTCATTCATAACCCACACCAGTCGGCGCAGCCGCTCAACCTCCGCGAGCAATTTCGGAATGTCCTCGCGAGCTTCGGCGATGAAATAGCCATCACGCGCCCCCTGTCCAAAACTATCGGTCCAGCAAATAACCTCTTGTTCCGGCACGCTGACGATATCGAGCGAATACTGATCGTGTTGTGACGTCTTCCAAGGCCCCGGCGTTGCCCTCTCCGCACGCTCGCGGATCGTGGCGAGTTCTTCTTTCGTCAGCATAGCGTCTCCACCTCGCCTTTCCATTTGATTTCGGGCAACCCGGTCGACACCATGATCTCCTCGATCTCCTCGTCGTACTCCGCGCCCGATACGTGCAACAAGAACCCTACCGCTTCAAGTACAGTATCTCTCAACGCCTTGTCTGGCAAGTATTCGTATACATACTCATCCACCGCAACTAGGGCTGAATCAAGTCCCTGTATAATTCGCTCAATTAGCTCATTTTTTCGTTCTACGCGCTTGATTTCTGCCGTCTGCTCTGGATCAAACAGCACATAAGGACGACCGCAAATAACAGGTGGTCCGGGGTTTGGTTTTGTTGTCATTGCGTTACACCTCCGTTTTCTCCTGATTACTCCGTGATTTCTCGCGATAACACCTCGGCGGGTACTCTTTATCCCGGCGCGAGTGTTCCGTCGAGTTTTCGCCTATTCGCTAGGGCGTTTTGGACGCAATCTCGCGGCAATCTCGGCGCGCTGCTCGTCCGTTAGTTCCCGCCGCTGCGGCTCCGTCACCATCCGGACTTGTTTCGCGGTAAGCGTGGCGCGGACGGCCAACGCATCGCCCGATTCGGCGCGATCCAATACGGTGTAGACCGGAGCGATGTCGATGATGCGGCGGACGTGGGTCGGAACGCAACTGTACGCGGTCCATTCGTTGGATTCGCGGTCGAATACGAGCGTCGTCTCCTGTTCGGTGCGTGGGTACTGCGGCATGCTAGTACCACTCCTGTCGGTTGTATTCGATCGCTAGTATTGCGTCTGCCTCCGTCAACTCGCGGATAGGTTCCGAATCCCACGCGATGAAGGCGTTACTCGTCCGACCGCGATCCTTGTACCACGTCATGACGATGTATCCGGAGTAGTCGCCGCCTTCGAACGGGACCGTTCCGATTGAGGCTACCGCGTTATCATCGCGGTAGTTCGTGCCGATTTCGCGAGATATTTCGCGAAGAGCGATCATTGTCGCGCAATTCCAGTTATCGGGCGAGAACGTCCCATTTTCGAAGGCGCAACGCGGGTCATCGCCTTTCCACGGCTTTCCGCGTTCAATACACAATTTGCACGGCATGTTATCGTACTCCTTTCGCGTTATTCGTGGCATATGCGCGTAGCAGGCGTAGCTTGGTGGCGCGGGATAGGGTGCGCCAGGTTCCGGTGCGGATTCGCATGGTGGCGGGCTCCTTTTCGGTTTAATGGGCGGCATACAACGGGTTCAGGCGGAGGGTAACCGCCTGTTTAGACGAAGCGATTTGCTCACGTATATACGCCGCAAGGCTGTCGCCATGCCCATCGAGGATATAGCGCATCAGCTTCGTAGGCTTTTCGCTACCGAACGACGGATGCTTCGCCTTCTCGCGCGGTGAGTATCCGGTAAGCATACGATACCCGCGATAAATGTTTCTCCAAGTGCAGGACATCGCCCAGTTGTCATTGGTATCGTATCCCTTCGCGGCTACGTATTCCTCGTGCAATTCGAGGATTACGTGGTACTGGCGCTCCCACTCCGTGAGTTGTCCCTTTGACGGGCGACCGGGCTTTCGTTTTGGCGGCAGCACGTCAGCCCCTCCCGGAAATTCCTCGAACTTTCGGCGGAGTGCGGCGATCTCTTCGGCCATTTCCGCGTTCTTGCGCTCGAACCACTCGAACTTTTCCGACACGTACGAAAGATGCGTCTCTAACATTCGAGCGACTCCGTTCAGTGTGTTGATTTCCGTCAAATCCCCGTTCAGCATCGCGCCCATTACGAGCAGCGCCTTCTCGCGATTCTCCGGCGTGTTGTCGAGGTACATACCAAGCTTCTTACCATCCGCTACTTGTTTCAGTTGCAGCATACCCATTCCCCTCCGATTTAACTAACGTTTATGATTACGGGTTTCTTCCCGCGCCTTGCCGGAAGCTGCTTAGACAGCGCGTCCAGGAAGTCGTACATGCCGTCAATGGCCGACTCGTACTCCTTCGCGGTCAACTCGTTCATCGCCGCAAACTCCGCGTCATAGTGCGTGAGATACGCGTACTTCTTGATGAAGTCGCGGACGGCTGCGGAAAATTCGAGTGACCGACCGCCGATCTCCGTCCCCGTCCGCACCTCGCGGATCGGCTGCGGCTGTTCCGCGATGGATTCGAGCGTATCGCGGAGGACTTGCGCCGATTCTTCCGCCCGTTGTCGCGCCTCGCGCTCGCGTTTCAACTCCGCCTTGACTTCGCGAAGCTCGCGGACGGTCATCTCGTCGATCGTTTTGACTTCGCCGGTGGACGGGATGGTGTGCGCGGTAGAGACGAACTCGGCGCGGTCGATGTCGGGTGGGAGCGCGAGCATCTCGAAGATTTTTCCGACGGACAATCCTCGCGACGTCGCGAGGTTCCCGAACTGCTCATGCGCATTGATTATCTTTTGCGCAGTTTGGTGTGCCATATCAATGGATTCGAGCCATTTCATCCATTGACCGCGAACCAGGTCATTCTCCTTTACGTGCTTCAACCTTCTGCCGATCTCGAAGATCGCCTCGCCCGCGACTCTCTTGTAGGCGTTGATCTCGGCTGTGATTATATTCAGATCGTCGGAGAGCGCGGCCTCTTGCTTGGCTTGTACATTCATCACTACCTCCCCCTTTCTCGCGAATCATCTATCGCGCGGCTATATCTTTTATATGACTGACCTCGCGAACGATAGTGAGCGATATCTTTTGTCTTGTTAAAGATTAGTTCTTGTTAAAAGATTAGTTATAGTTATTGTGACACTCGCGCCATGCGGCACTCATCCATGTTAGACGCGCGTCACATGGCTACGCCCTCCCCGCCAAATATCGCCAGATGGCTGATCGGCAGCACCGTATACCGCGTCGTCCGCCACCGCCCGCCCGCGTCACGCTCCTTCACCGCGCGGATCACCTCCCGCCCCTGCCATCTGTACGCGAGCAGCCGTTTGATCCGCCGCCCCGCCGTCTCCCGGCTGACTCCGAGCCTGTGCGCGATCAACTCTTGCGTCGGATAGCACTCGCCGCGCTCGTCCATAAACGCCGCGATGACGCAGAGCGTCCGCCAGTTCTCGTCGCCAATGTCCGCGAGTAGTCCGGAGTGTACCGCGTCGACGTACATCTTGACGAAGATGCGCGTCTCACGGCGGCCAGTCGTGACGGAATATTCCGACTGTGTTTCGATGGATACGAGGTTATGTTCGGTCATTTACGCGGTCACCTCCCTTGAGGAGCTTTTTGTTTTATCCTCTCTAATTACATAACTACAAAAGGCTAAAAATTTGGTACATCGCCTCTCCGAAAACTTACGTTCACCGTATATTGCGACGCTATGGAAGACGTCGCACACCTTCCGCGAAAATTTTTCCGTTACTACTTATAACGACTAAGTTTTGTTTTCGTACAGGCACGCGCAAAAAAAAAATAACGCCAGCTCAAAAAGAGCCAGCGCCATCCTATTATCCGCCGTACACATATCGTTCTTTCCCGCCTACGATCCGGCCGCCAATCGTTTGCGTGTAGGTGATTCCGTACTGGTCCGTTACTAGTAGCGCGTACCGAGGGTTGTCCGGATTGAACGGAACGAACCGCGTTACTTGGACGTTTCCCTGCGCGATCCTGCGGTTGATCTCGGCTGTCATGCGTGGGAAGTTCGGGATGGGGTCGATCATTGGCGTCCCTCCAAACTCTCCAGCGGAGAAAATTTCCGGTGTTGTGCGGCGATGTCCGTCCCGAATAACGACACGTACGTCTGCACCATCTGTAACGTCGTATGTCCGAGAATCTTTTGCAACGAAAAAACGTCGCCACCGTTCATGATGTAGATTTTGGCGAAAGTATGGCGGAAAGTGTGCGGACTGACCCGAACGCCCCTAAGTCCTGCCTCCAGTCCGGTCTTCCGTATCTCGTCCTGCATGGCGCGTTTCTTCTGCGGCCCATTGTCGATGTTGACGAACACGTAATCGTGGTCGAGTGCGCCTCGGATCGTCACGTACTCCTTGAGGTGTTTTTCGAGCGTCTTCTGAAACGGAACCATCCGCTCTTTGCGCCCCTTCCCGTACACCACCATGATGCGGTCGCGCCACCGTATATCCGTCACCTTGAGCGCTTCCGCCTCCGCAATTCGGATGCCGGTTTCTAAGAGCGTGAGCATGAGCACGTAATTGCGGTATCCCGTGAACGTCGAACGATCAGGAACCGCCAGGAGCGCCTTGACCTGTTCGCGCGAGAACGTTTGGACGATCCGCCGTTCCGCCTTTATCAACCGCGTTTTTTCAGTGGGGTTGGTCGGCAGGTATCCGTCATCATGCAGGAACCGGAAGAACACGCGCCACCCCCGCAGGAGCGAGTTGACGTACGCATCCGATAGCCCGTCATCCTTCCTCGTGAGCACGATTTCGTTAACGTGATCGGCAGTCACATCTAACGGCTTGTCCACGCCAAGATCGCGCAGACCATCGAACAGGGATTTGAGCCCCTCGCGATAATACCGTAGGGACTGGTCGCTTAGGTTCTTGACGCGACAATTTCGCAGGAACGTTTCGCGCGCCGTATCGAAATCAAGTGCCTCCTCCGCATAATGACTCTCCCCTCCGGACACGAACGATTTAATCGTATTCGGTCGTCTCGTTCGTTTTTGCGCCAAAACAAAAACACCTCCGTAACCACATTTTATTTGCGTTCGGCAGGTTGCCGCCGCACATAATCGCGTGGTTGCGAAGGTGTTCGCGTATATAGACGATACAAAAGCGCGTCGTTAGATTATCCGTTGGTGGCCCGTTTTGGCAGCCGTACCAGAAACGGAGAAGCGCATTGGTTCCGTATGGGCTACCGATTGGGCTAACGGGTTTATGGCGGTGGAACCTAAATCTGGTGCGTCTGCCATTCCGCCACACCCGCATGGTAAAACAGAAAAGGGCATCGATATTTCTATCGTGCTGCGTGTTTCTATGTTTGTAAAAACTGGTGAGCCATGAAGGACTCGAACCTTCGACCCTCTGATTAAAAGTCAGATGCTCTACCAACTGAGCTAATGGCTCGCAAGTGGCTGGGGTACTAGGATTTGAACCTAGGAATGACGGAGTCAAAGTCCGTTGCCTTACCGCTTGGCTATACCCCAATGGTGGTGCCGGCAATAGGACTTGAACCCACAACCCCCTGATTACAAGTCAGGTGCTCTACCAATTGAGCTATACCGGCAAAATATCATCTGTAAATGGTGGCTCGGGACGGAATCGAACCGCCGACACGAGGATTTTCAGTCCTCTGCTCTACCGACTGAGCTACCGAGCCTCAAAAATTTGGTTGCCATCTCTCTAGCTAAGAAATGGCGGAGCTGACGGGACTCGAACCCGCGACCTCCGGTGTGACAGACCGGCGTGAACTCCAACTTCACCACAGCTCCATACGTGACTGCACCCGATGGGCACTTCGCTTCTACTTCACTCTGGAGCAGTGCGAGTAGAAAATTTGGTTGCGGGAGCAGGATTTGAACCTGCGACCTTCGGGTTATGAGCCCGACGAGCTACCGAGCTGCTCCATCCCGCGACGATTCGGACGATCAATGTCAGCACCTATCTTAGAAGCAAGACGCTTTTGGCTGACCATCCATATGATTATGATAAGTGGTGGAGGCTGACGGGATCGAACCGCCGACCCTCTGCTTGTAAGGCAGATGCTCTCCCAGCTGAGCTAAGCCTCCACAATCCCCGACTCTTGTCGGGGCCTTCACAAAGCTTTTTGTGCTGCAGTATAGCAAGCACTTTGCTTTATGAAGAATTTGTAGGTGACCCGTAGGGGATTCGAACCCCTGTATGACAGCGTGAAAGGCTGCTGTGTTAAACCGCTTCACCAACGGGCCAAGCTATTAAGATATGGTGCGGTCGGCGAGACTCGAACTCGCACGGGTCGCCCCGCCACCCCCTCAAGATGGTGTGTCTGCCAATTCCACCACGACCGCAGCTTAGGATGGTAGCGGCGGAGGGAATCGAACCCCCGACCTTTCGGGTATGAACCGAACGCTCTAACCAGCTGAGCTACACCGCCATAAAGCTGTTTGTTTGAAAATATATGGCGGAGAGTGAGGGATTCGAACCCTCGCTACGCTTGCGCATACTAACGGTTTAGCAAACCGTCCCCTTCGGCCTCTTGGGTAACTCTCCGCATATATGGCTCCTCGGGACGGACTCGAACCGCCGACCGATCGGTTAACAGCCGATTGCTCTACCAACTGAGCTACCGAGGAACGTTGAAGGATTTATT
Organism: Brevibacillus sp. NSP2.1; assembly: GCF_000470975.2. NCBI lineage: Bacteria > Bacillati > Bacillota > Bacilli > Caryophanales > Paenibacillaceae > Brevibacillus > Brevibacillus sp. NSP2.1. Next base: position 5,200,194 of record NZ_CP048274.1, read on the forward strand.
CCTTCAAAACTGAATACGCATGTTTGCTAAGAGTGTGTGGATAAGTCCTCGACCGATTAGTATTCGTCAGCTCCACGCGTTGCCGCGCTTCCACACCGAACCTATCAACCTCATCGTCTATGAGGGGTCTTACCAGCTTAACGCTGTGGGAAGTCTCATCTTGGAGGGGGCTTCCCACAGCGTTAAGCTGGTAAGACCCCTCATAGACGATGAGGTTGATAGGTTCGGTGTGGAAGCGCGGCAACGCGTGGAGCTGACGAATACTAATCGGTCGAGGACTTATCCACACACTCTTAGCAAATCAGACTTTCGTCCATTGTGGAAAATTCCCTACTGCTGCCTCCCGTAGGAGTCTGGGCCGTGTCTCAGTCCCAGTGTGGCCGGTCACCCTCTCAGGTCGGCTACGCATCGTCGCCTTGGTAGGCCGTTACCCCACCAACTAGCTAATGCGCCGCAGGCCCATCTCCCAGTGATAGCGAAAAGCCATCTTTTCTTTTCAGATCATGCGATCCAAAAACCTATCCGGTATTAGCATAAGTTTCCCTATGTTATCCCAGTCTGAGAGGCAGGTTGCCTACGTGTTACTCACCCGTCCGCCGCTAGCCCCCGAAGGGACTCGCTCGACTTGCATGTATTAGGCACGCCGCCAGCGTTCGTCCTGAGCCAGGATCAAACTCTCCAATAAAGTTTGTTACTGGTTCAAAGCTGGCAAATCATTTCATGATAGACTCATCAACGCTTTCGCTGTTCAGTTTTCAAAGAGCATTTTCATAGTCGACTTTCGCCGACATTTATTAACTCTACCAGATGCACTCCGTAAAGTCAATAGTTTTTTAGAAGGATTTGTTCCTTCAAAACTGAATACGCATGTTTGCTAAGAGATGTGTGGATAAGTCCTCGACCGATTAGTATTCGTCAGCTCCACGCGTTGCCGCGCTTCCACACCGAACCTATCAACCTCATCGTCTATGAGGGGTCTTACCAGCTTAACGCTGTGGGAAATCTCATCTTAAGGGGGGCTTCACGCTTAGATGCTTTCAGCGCTTATCCCGTCCGCACATAGCTACCCAGCTATGCCACTGGCGTGACAACTGGTGCACCAGAGGTGCGTCCATCCCGGTCCTCTCGTACTAAGGACAGCTCTCCTCAAACTTCCTGCGCCCGCGACAGATAGGGACCGAACTGTCTCACGACGTTCTGAACCCAGCTCGCGTACCGCTTTAATGGGCGAACAGCCCAACCCTTGGGACCTACTTCAGCCCCAGGATGCGATGAGCCGACATCGAGGTGCCAAACCTCCCCGTCGATGTGGACTCTTGGGGGAGATAAGCCTGTTATCCCCAGGGTAGCTTTTATCCGTTGAGCGATGGCCCTTCCATGCGGAACCACCGGATCACTAAGCCCGACTTTCGTCCCTGCTCGACTTGTAGGTCTCGCAGTCAAGCTCCCTTCTGCCTTTACACTCTACGAATGATTTCCGACCATTCTGAGGGAACCTTTGGGCGCCTCCGTTACCTTTTAGGAGGCGACCGCCCCAGTCAAACTGCCCACCTGGCATGGTCCTCTCGCCCGATGAGGGCGACGAGTTAGAAACTCCGTACATCAAGGGTGGTATCCCACCGACAGCTCCACAGAGGCTGGCGCCCCTGCTTCTCAGCTTCCCACCTATCCTGTACATGATGCACAAAGTTCCAATACCAGGCTACAGTAAAGCTCCATGGGGTCTTTCCGTCTTGTCGCGGGTAACCTGCATCTTCACAGGTATTATGATTTCACCGGGTCTCTTGCCGAGACAGCGCCCAAGTCGTTACGCCTTTCGTGCGGGTCGGAACTTACCCGACAAGGAATTTCGCTACCTTAGGACCGTTATAGTTACGGCCGCCGTTTACTGGGGCTTCGGTTCAAAGCTTCGCTTGCGCTAACTCATCCCCTTAACCTTCCAGCACCGGGCAGGCGTCAGCCCCTATACTTCGCCTTGCGGCTTCGCAGAGACCTGTGTTTTTGCTAAACAGTCGCTTGGGCCTTTTCACTGCGGCCCCCTCGGGCTCAGCCCACCCAACGCAAGCTTACGCTCACGTTGGGCGGGGACCCTCACCCTACCGGGGCGCCCCTTCTCCCGAAGTTACGGGGCCATTTTGCCGAGTTCCTTAGCAAGAGTTATCCCGCGCACCTTAGGATTCTCTCCTCGCCTACCTGTGTCGGTTTGCGGTACGGGCACCTTGTTCCTCGCTAGACGCTTTTCTTGGCAGTGTGAAATCAGGGACTTCGGTACTAAAATTTCCCTCGCCATCACAGCTTGCCCTTAGC
>NZ_CP048274.1:5207500-5380000 GCF_000470975.2 Brevibacillus sp. NSP2.1
TGCGTTGAAACCAATGCCCACTGCTTCTTTTTTCAGGCGCTCTACGATTACAGAACCTTCCAGTCCTGCGTTCGCAGCGATTTGACGAACCGGCTCTTCCAGGGAACGGAGTACGATTTGTACACCTACAGCCTCTTCGCCTTCTACTTTGATTGCTTCTACCGCTTTGATCGCGTTAATCAGAGTAGTACCACCGCCAGGTACGATACCTTCTTCTACTGCAGCGCGAGTAGAGTTCAGAGCGTCCTCGATGCGGAGTTTTTTCTCTTTCAGTTCGGTTTCAGTAGCTGCACCGACTTTGATAACTGCTACGCCGCCAGCCAGTTTAGCCAGACGCTCTTGCAGTTTTTCGCGATCGAAGTCGGAAGTAGTGTCTTCGATTTGTTGACGGATTTGGGATACGCGGCTTTCGATAGCTGCTTTGTCGCCAGCACCTTCAACGATGGTTGTGTTTTCTTTGGTAACCACGATTTTGCCAGCGCGGCCCAGTTGCTCCAGCTTAGTGGATTTCAGGTCCAGACCCAGCTCTTCTGTGATTACTTCGCCGCCAGTCAGAGCAGCGATGTCTTGCAGCATAGCTTTGCGGCGATCGCCGAAGCCAGGAGCTTTCACCGCTACGGCTGTGAAGGTACCACGCAGTTTGTTCACTACGAGAGTAGCCAGCGCTTCGCCTTCCACGTCTTCTGCGATAATCAGGAGCGGTTTGCCGCTTTGTACCACTTGCTCCAGTACAGGCAGAACTTCCTGGATGTTGGAGATTTTTTTGTCAGTAATCAGGATGTAAGGGTTGTTCAGAACCGCTTCCATCTTGTCAGTGTCAGTAATCATGTAAGGGGAAGCGTAGCCGCGGTCAAATTGCATACCTTCTACTACTTCCAGCTCAGTTACGAAGCCTTTGGACTCTTCAACGGTGATGACGCCGTCTTTGCCCACTTTTTCCATAGCTTCTGCGATCAGGTTACCCACTTCTTGATCGTCAGCGGAGATCGCAGCAACTTGTGCGATGGAGGACTTGTTCTCAACTGGCTTCGCGATGGATTTGATTTCTTCTACAGCAGCACGAACAGCTTTTTCCATACCGCGACGGATTACCATCGGGTTAGCGCCGGCTGTTACGTTTTTCAGACCTTCGCGGATCATAGCTGCAGCCAGAACGGTTGCAGTAGTAGTACCGTCACCTGCGATGTCGTTCGTTTTGGTAGCAACTTCTTTAACCAGTTGCGCACCCATGTTTTCGTAAGCGTCTTCCAGCTCGATTTCTTTCGCGATGGTTACGCCGTCGTTTGTAATCAGCGGAGAACCGAATTTTTTCTCCAGAACCACGTTGCGTCCTTTTGGTCCGAGAGTTACTTTCACTGCGTTTGCCAAAGTTTCCACACCGCGGAGCATGGAGCGGCGAGCGTCTTCAGAGAATTTGACTTGTTTTGCCATCTAAAACTCAACCTCCTGTTATGTGTATTGTCGTTCGACTTCCTATGTCAAGAGCCTTAACCGATGATCGCGAGGATATCGGATTCGCGCAGCACGAGGTATTCTTTATTGTCTACCTTTACTTCAGTACCAGCGTATTTGGAGAAGATTACTTTATCGCCTTCTTTTACTTCCAAAGCGATGCGCTCGCCGTTGTCGGCAACACGGCCAGAACCAACTGCGATTACTCGGCCTTCTTGCGGTTTTTCCTTTGCAGTATCAGGCAAAACGATACCGCTTGCAGTCGTTTCGTCTTTGGAGATAGCTTCGATTACCACACGGTCACCCAATGGCTTAAGCACTAAAAACACCCTCCTCAAAAAATGTAGGTAAACAAATTTTTCTGTTGTTAGCACTCACTTGTTATGAGTGCTAACACCCAATTCCTATAATAATGAATCGCTATGTACTTTGCAAGTAGTTTCCCTCATTTTTTCTCAACCGCTAGTCTCCATTTGCAGTTTCTCTAGCAAATGATTTTTCTAGCAAAACGGTTCTAGCAAACAGACCGGCTCATATAAATCAAACAAACGATCAGACAAGCCTGCCAAGGAGGGATATGTTCCATGCATAAATGGCTCTGGATCGGCCTGATTGCCCTCGGTGTGCTGGGAATCAGCCGTTTGTTCTCATCGGACACCACTTCCTTTATACGGGTAAACATCTACCCTTCCGCCATCTTTTGGGACGGACGCCAAATCGCCACTGGCGGAAAGCAAGGGTATTACGTAGAAAGAGGCCAGGAGGTGCCCGCTTCCCTGGAGTATCGGGGAACGCTCTACGTCCCGCTTTCCATGATCGGACGGCACCTGAACAAACCAGTTGGCTGGGACAAAGCCTCTCATTTTGCCTGGGTCGGTCAGCCGCCGACGATCCCGACGGAGCTGCCTGCCGACAACAGCACTTCTCCGGCTGCTCCCAAACCGGACGAGGCTATACCCGCAAGCGCGCCGGCGCCAACTGCTCCGGCAAAAGCTACAGCCACAGACGCCTCTTCGCAGCAAGAGTCCGCTACGCTGTTCGGGCTGACTATCGGGACGCCTGCCGAGGAAGTCCGCAAGCTGCTGGGCGAGCCGGCGCGCAAAGACCCGAGCAGCCTTGGCTACGAATGGTGGGTGTACAACCGCGATCCGGCCCGCTACGTCCAGGTGGGCATCGCCAACGGCAAAGTAGTGGACCTGTACTCTCTCGCTCCGACCGCAATGCTGGGCAACATCGGGGTGGGCAGCAGCCTGCAAGCGCTGGAGCGGCAATACAGCCCGCAAAATACGCTCACCTTTTCCTATATGGGAGCCACCATCCAGATTACCAACCAGAAGCAGCAGCGTCCGCTCGTCATGAAGAACGGCATCCCGCACATTTTTTACCTGGACAAGCAAAATGGCAGCAAAGTGACCGGACTGCGCCTGATCGACACGCAAATGCTATTGCGCGGCGGGTTTTACGAAACGAAATGGTCGTACCAGGGGCAAGCCCCGGATTTCGATCCTCCGGCCTTGAGCGTGGGCGAACGGGAACAGGTCAACCTGGCCAATGAGCGGCAAACGCTCGATCTCGTCAATGTCTCCCGCTACCGCTACAAGCTGCCTCCCCTGCAATGGAACGAGGAAGCTGCAAAAGTAGCCAGAGCCCACAGCCTGGACATGGAAACGAACGATTACTTCGATCATGTTTCCGCGACGACCGGAAGCAGCCCGTTTGATCGTCTGAAGCAGGCCAAAATCGCCTACAGCATGGCGGGAGAAAACATCGCAGCAGGCTATCCCGACGCAATCGAAGCGCATGAAAGCTGGATGAACAGCCCCGGCCACAGGAAAAACATCCTGGAAAAAGACTTCACCCAGCTTGGCGTCGGCGTCATTACCGACTATTTCACCCAAACCTTCCTCACGCCGAGCAAGTAAGCCGCTGTCAGCGCAAACGGACGCTCGCCCTGAGCTGATCCACCGCTCCGGAAAACTCGACTACGACTGTCTCGTATTCTTTGGTGTGCAAAATCAGCCACGGGCGCCTGCCTTCTTTTTTCGGCATGATGACGAACATCTCCGCGATCTCCGTGTCGATGCCAGACGGGGCATGCTGCAACCTCTGCGGCGGTGCCAGCGGGATTTTGACGATCATCACGTGGTCGAGCGACGGATTCAGCTCCAACACGCGCCCGCTTACGGTGCGTAACAGTTGCTGCGCCTCTTTTTGAAACACGTCCGAATTGGCAAACGTCGCGACAACCTGCTGCTTGTCCGAATCGAACAACTCTACCTGCTCTCCGCCATTGGCGGAACCAGCCGAAAAAAACAAGGTCAAGCATAAAATTAGCCACATGTTGCCCTAACACCTCCCCTTCCTAACTTTTCTAGTATCTCCTACCTGTTTGCGGTCATTCGCATCGTGGCTGCTGCCCAGCGGTGACAGCCTTGCCCAGCCGATTTTTTTCATCAAAAAAGACCCGCTGCTATCCGTCCCGATAGCAAGGGGTCTTCTCTGTGATCGTCCTTATCGTACCAGCTCGTCCGTTTCAAAGCCGCCAAATTCTTTTTCCCACTCCGCTTCTTCGCGCAGTTGCTTGCGGTAGACGATGCGCGACAGCCAAATGCTCAGCTCATAGAGCAGCAAAAGCGGGATCGTCACCATAATGTCGCTGACGATCTCGGGAGGCGTCAACGTAATGCCGACTACAGCCAGCCCAAAATAGGCGAACCGTCTCACCTTTGCCAGCCGCATCGGATTGAGGATGCGCAGACGGGTCAGAAACATCACGATAATCGGCAATTGAAACAGGATGCCAAAAGGGATGACCATGTTGAACAGGAAGCCGAAGTACTCAGCGATTCCGTAGTTCGGATCAGCCCCGATGGTCGCGGTCATGCCGGTCATAAACTGCATAATCATCGGAAAAACGACGTAATACCCAAACAAAATGCCCGTGATGAAAAGCAAACAAGCCGCCGGAATAAAGTAAAGCGAACCGCGCCGCTCATGCTCCTGCAAGCCTGGCGAGACGAAGCGCCAGAGATGATAGAGCGCAACGGGCAGCGCTACTACCGCGCCAATCAAAAAGGCAAACTGCATGTAGACGCGAAGAGCATCGGATGGATGCAAGGAAATAATCGGCACGCCATCGGCGATCGGCTCTTGCTTCAAATACTCAATCAACGGACCGGCAAAGAAAAAGCCGGCTATCAGTGCGACAACGAAAACAGCCAGCACCCATATGATGCGCTTGCGCAGCTCCGTTAGGTGTTCAACCACTGTCATTTCCTGATCTTTCATGGCAACCACCTTACCTGATTAGGCCTTCTGCTGCTCTTTTTCCATCTGAAGGCGTTCCTTTTCCAGCTTTTCGCGAATTTCTTTTTCCAGACGCTCGCGCTCCAGGCGTTCACGCACTTCCCGCTCGATTTTTTCGCGGTCAAAGGCGTCCTTCTCCGTGACGACAGCCGTTTTGGCTGGTGCTTCTTTTGCAGCCAGCTCCTTCTTTTTCGCTTCTTCGTCATCGTCGTCGTCGCTCGTCAGGCTGCGCGTTGCGTTTTTAAACTCTTTCAACGTATGGCCTACTGCTCGTCCCAGTTCCGGAAGCTTTTTCGGCCCAAAGAGCACCAGCGCCAACACCAGAATCAAAATTAATCCAGGAATCCCAATCGTACTCATGCTTTTCACTCCTTTTTCCTGTTATTTGACAGTCTAACCAGCTAGCACTTCCGTAAACCGCCATAACCGAGTCTCGTCATGTCGGAAGCGACTATTCGTTCTCCTGCAAGAATGCGCGGCAAAAATACATCGAATGAGGTAAACGGCTCATGCATCACGGCTCCGGGCAGACCGAGGATCGGGACGTCCCCTTTATAGGCGACCATCAGCATCGAGCCTGGCAGCATCGGCGTGCCGTAACGGACCACTTCCGCTCCCACTCCGGCAATCGCTCCCGGCGTCCTGTCATCCGGGTCGACGGACATGCCGCCTGTGACGAGCACCAGATCAACGCCTTCGTCGAGGAACGAAAGAATTTGTTTTTCAATCGCTTCTTTATCGTCCGGAGCAAAACGTTGATCGACTACGGTAGAGCCGAGCGCTTCCACCTTGTTGCGGATCACAGCGCCGAACTTGTCTTCGATCCGGCCGGAAAACACTTCGCTTCCGGTCGTCACAAGGCCGACCTGCTTCTCCTGGAACAGCTTCACCTCGATGATCGGGCCGTCAAACTGCTTAGCTAGCTTCTCCAGCTCCACAATGCGCTCTTCTTCGATAATCAACGGAATGATTCGGGTGGCAGCCAGCGTGTGGCCGGGGTGCACGATCTGATCGCCGTACATCGTGGAGAAGGCAATGCCCTCCAATGCATTAATGGCGTGTACCGCTTCCTCGTTGACTTTGGCAAGACCCGTCCGCGAAGCTTTCATCGAGACTTTGCCCTCGTACGGAGGCGTGAGCGTCAAACCTTGACCGGATACGGCCTTGGCGATCCGGATGCCCGCCTCTTCCTCGTGAATGAAGCCTTCTGGCATCTCCAGCACGTAAATGTGTTCCTTGCCAATGGACAAAAGCGGCTCGATATCCGCCTCCGTGATAACATGTCCTTTTTTAAACAGGCGGCCTTTAAACTCACCAGGCAAAATTTGCGTCATGTCGTGCGGCAGCATCATGCCGATCGCTTCTCGCACCGGAACTTCCCGCATTTTCGGTTTTTCTACCAACCCAATCCTCCCCAATCTTCATTGGCTTCGCCTGTCCCTTGCAAAATGTGCAAAGCATCCGCGAGCATGTCGCCGATGGCGTTGAAACAGATTTCTACCCCTTTTGAATTTCCGGGAAGGTTAATGATGAGCGAGTTGCCGCGTGTACCCGCTACCGCGCGTGTCAGCATCGCCCGTCGGGACTGCTGCAAGCCGGCGCGGCGCATTTCTTCCGCAAGTCCTGGCACTGGTCTGTCAATCACCCAGGCGGTCACTTCCGGCGTCACATCGCGCGGGCTCAGTCCAGTTCCCCCGGTCACGATCAGCAGGTCGCATTTTTCGCGGTCCACCAGCTCAATCATGTTTTCCTGCAGCTCTTCCATATCATCAGTAACGGCACGGTAGACAGCTACATCTACGTCCAGCCAATCCCTTGTCAGATTGCGGATGATGGGAATCCGATCATCAGCCCGGTCCCCTCTGGCAATCGAATCACTCGCCGAGATAACGCCTACCTTCCATTTACCCACAGTTCATTCCTCCGTTTTCTCATTCGTTAGTATTGTACACTTTTTTGTCCATAGTGTAGAGGGCACAACAAGAAAAAGGAACCTCCTGACACAAAACCTTCACGATTGGAAAAAGCCGTTTTCCGTCACCATTCCATCCAGACGAATATCGTGAGGCTCAAGTGGGACATGCTCGACTACCTGCATGGAAAAGCCGACGCCGAGCAAAAAAGGCGGTTTGTCCAGCCCGGCAAGGAACCGATCGTAAAAACCTCCGCCGTAGCCCATTCTGCCGCCCTGCCTGTCAAACGCCACACCGGGCACGACTACGGCGTCCAGGCGGGCAAGCTCTGCTTCCTCTGCCTTTGCCGGGTCCGGCTCCATGATCCCGTACACGCCCTGCTTGAGCATTTCCGGTCCTGTATAGCGGTAAGGAATCAGGCGGCGCTGCTCGACAAGGGCGAGTGGCAGCCATATTTCCTGCCCTCTTTTCATCGCCTCCTGAATGAACGGCAAAATGTCTGCCTCGTCTCCAAAAGGATGAAAGGCCATGATTGCCCCCGCTGCCGCGAGCCGCTCATTTTCCAGCAGATGGCGGCATATCCGGGCAGCGTATTGCTGGCGCTCGTTTGGCGGCATGGCTTTGCGCCTCTCCAAAATATGGCTTCGCAACTGTTTTTTATTCGTTTTTTGGTCCATGGCAACCTCTTCCCTCTCCTTGCCGCACAAGGACCGCCCCCTGAAGGCTTGTCCCGTGCGCCGTCTCTAGGCTACACTTGCATTACTATATAAAGAGGTGAATCAGATGATTTTGCTGCAGGCTGAACATATAGAAAAAACATATGGCATCGAAACCATTCTACAAGACATCTCTCTGCAAATACAAACAGGAGAGCGGGTCGGGCTTGTCGGCGTGAACGGCGCGGGCAAATCGACGCTGATGAAAATACTCGCGGGCGAGCTGAGCTACGACAGCGGGCTGGTCCGCATCCCGAAAGATGTGACGGTCGGCTACTTGGCCCAAAACGGCGGGCTTGAATCCGAGCGATGTATTTGGGATGAGCTGTTGAGCGTCTTCGACCATTTGCGGGCAGAGGAACAAGAACTGCGGGAGCTGGAGGCCAAAATGGGCGACCCGGCCGTGCTTGCGGACGAAAAGCGCTATCAGCAAATTTTGGAAAACTATTCGCTCCGCTCGGAAGAGTTCAAGGAAAAAGGCGGCTACAGCTACGAAGGCGCCATTCGCGGCGTCCTGCACGGCTTGCGCTTTGCGGACATGGACTACCAGACCCCGATCAAGACGTTGAGCGGCGGACAGAAAACAAGGCTGGCACTAGCCAAGCTGCTGCTGCAATCCCCTACGATTCTTTTGCTGGACGAGCCGACCAACTACCTGGATATCGAGACACTCACCTGGTTGGAGACGTATTTGCAAAACTATCAGGGCGCGATTCTCGTCGTCTCCCACGACCGCTACTTCCTCGACAAGCTGGTGACGGTCGTCTATGAAATCGAGCGGACTCGCGCTACGCGTTACGTGGGCAACTACAGCCGCTTCCTCGATGAAAAGGCAGCTCGTCTCGAGCAGGAGCTGAAGCGCTTCGAGAAGCAGCAGGAGGAAATCGCCAAGCTGGAAGACTTCATCGCCCGCAACATCGCTCGCGCCACCACGACCAAACGGGCGCAGAGCAGGCGTAAGACGCTGGAAAAGATGGAGCGCATGGACAAACCGATCATGCACAACAAGTCCGTGAATTTTTCCTTCGACGTAGCCAAAATGAGCGGAACGATCGTCATGAAGGCGAACAACCTGTCTGTCGGCTACCCGGATGCCGTCCTCTCCCGCGGCCTGACGTTTGAAATCGAACGCGAGGAACGTGTCGCACTGGTCGGGCCAAACGGGATCGGCAAGTCGACTTTGCTGAAAACGATTGTCGGGCAACTGAAGGCGCTCGCGGGCGACGTGCATTTCGGCAGCAATGTGACGATCGGCTACTACGACCAGGAGCATCGCAATCTGAATGAGCGCAACACGGTGCTCGGCGAAATATGGGACGAGTATCCGCACATGCTGGAAAAAGACGTGCGGACGCTGCTCGGCAACTTCCTGTTCAGCGGCGACGATGTGCAAAAGAAAATCAGCGATCTGTCCGGCGGGGAGCGCGCGCGTGTCTCGCTGGCGAAGCTGATGTTGAAGCAGGCCAACTTCCTGATTTTTGACGAGCCGACGAACCACCTGGACATTTTCAGCAAAGAAGTGCTGGAAAACGCGCTCTACGACTATCCGGGCACGATCCTGTTCGTCTCCCACGACCGCTACTTCCTGAACAAGATAGCCAGCCGCGTGCTGGAGCTGACGGGCGATGGCGTGACGAGCTACTTGGGCAACTACGATTACTATTTGGAGAAAAAGCAGGAGCTGGCAGAGCTTGCCGCCGAGCAAGCGGCGCAGCCTGTGAAAAAGCAGGGGTCTACTGCCGCAGCCCAACCGGAAAAATCGTCCTACGAGCTGGACAAGGAAGCAAAAAGGCGCGAGCGTCAACGCCAGCGCCGTTTGGAAGAAATCGAGGCGACGATTCAAAAGCGGGAAGCCGACATCGTCAAATGGGAGGAAGAGCTGTGCCTCCCGGAAATCTACAGCGATCACGTGCAAGCCAAAGAGCGCAACGACCTGATCCAAGCCGCCAAGCAGGAGCTGGAGCAGTTGTACGACGAATGGAGCACGCTGTCGGAGGAATAGCGACTGTCTGACCGCATGAACGTATGCAGGCGGTGTCGTCGCGCTTCACTTGCGACTCACGTCGAGCAGCGCTCCTGTGTCGGCTCCTCCAGCGCCGCGTACAGAGCGGGCACGACGAGAAACGAAATGCAGGTCGCAGCGGTCACGATTCCCGAGTCGTTGAGCGCAAGTCCCGCCAGCGCTCCAGCAATGACGCCCGCGAAGCCTTTTACCAAATACGGCGTATCCTGTGCCAGATGACGGAGAAAGCGGTCGTTTTTCAAGGCGAGCAGCCCGAGTACGATGAGCGAAACGGCAAACACCTTGCTCCAGATCGAGACGCGAATCAAACGCAAGTTCATCGCCAGCTTCCGCTCGACCATCTGCCCGATCTCCGCCCACTCGCCTGCCATTATTTGCTGGGCTACTCTACCGACGTGAGTGGGAGGCTGATCGGAAACGAGGCTCGCCGCCATCAACCCTATAACGCCAAGCATGAGGCCGCCTGCCAGAAGCAGGAGGCCTTTTTTGCCTATGCGCCAGCCGTGCAGCCGGGAAAAGGCGACAAAAAAGCCGACCAGCCCGGCGAGAAAGCCGCCTGCGTCCGTGCCCAAATCCGGCGCGACCATGTAGTACAGGACAATGCCGCACATAGCGGCCGAGGCAGCAGGCAGCAGCAGGCTCGCCCCGAAAAGCGCCCGGCTCCGCTCCCGGTAAAGCTGGTACAAGGAAGCGACCAGCATGATCGTTCCTCCGATCATGACGCCTTCGTATTCATTGCCCAAGCCGTAAAAACGCGCCCCGATCACCGGGTCGTAGCCGAGAAACGACTGCCGCATCAGCGTTGCCCCCGACCAGCCGTCGAGCAGCAAGGCGGCAACGGTTACGGCGCTTGCGGTCAGCGTGACGCGGGCAAGGGAGTGGTTTTCCTGCCAAAAGGCCGCTGCCAGCGCGGCCATAATCAACGCCCCGAGAACGACTGAACCGTGAACCTGCCAATCGAGCAAACTCTCGGCCAACAGCAAAAAGGGAAACCAGAGCAGCGCGAGCAGCGCCAGACGGACACCTCTGCGTATGCGGGACAAGCCTGCGCCTTCTCTTCTCCTGCCCCACAGCCACAGCAATGCCGCGAACGCCAACGTCACAATTTGCAGCATGACGTACGTATAGAGGACAGAAGAGCGCGTGGCGTACGTATGATGAATGTTCTCCACCTGATGGCTCAACAGCGGCAGCGTCCCCCTCTCCGTGCTGTGCATGACATGACCCGCCAAGCCTTTCGGAACAGGCACGTCCAGCCAGGACAACACCGTCGGCAATACGTCAAGTCCGCTTACCAGGCCGGCCTGCCGCGTAGTCGCTGAGGTCAGCAGCCCCGCTCCTTCTCCTGACCAGCTCAAAAGCGGCGACAGCAGCGCCTTTTCTTTTACGGCTACCGGGTTGACTGCTGGCGACACGAGCAGCACCAGTTGGTTTTCCCCGCGCGCGGAGAGCAGCTCGTCGAGAAACTGCGACAGATCGTGCAAAACCCGTTGATACTGTCTGGCAAACTGTCCCGGCTCCATGTCCGGGCCAAGCTGGTACAGGCGGGACAAGTCGGAAAGCTGTACCGCAATCAGGCCGGATATGCGGTCTGCCCGAATCTGCTCGCGCAAGTAGCTGTAATTCGTTTTCACCCCGAACGGATAGCCCTGCGCGAACAACGTGCTTTTGCCGGACACATCCCCTGCCGGAACTCTTCCCTCCTGGTCCATGGCAAACAGGACAGCGTGCCGCTGCCTGGCTTCCTCGACATCGCCGTTGCCGTAGGAAGCTACCCGAATCTTGTGCGCGGCAAGCGTCGTGCCCAACAGCCCAAGCCGGGAGGAATACGGTTTGTCCCGGTTATCCTCGTGCAGCCGGAAAATACCGGGAAAAACGATGGCAGAACGCGCCAGGTCCTGCGCTTGGTAACCGCCCAGCTCCTGCATCCGCTCTCCTGCCGTCTCTTTGGGGGAGAGCGCTTCTTGCGGGTGATAGGCCGTACCGCTGCGCTCGGTGTAAAGAGCCTGGGCGCCGCTGCCCATCAGCAAGTAACCGTTGGCCGCTGTCCGTGGCCCCGGCGTGCGCATGGATAAGGCACCTGCTGCCGCCTCGCCGATCCATTTATCCACAGGCGGCAGGCGTTTCAGCTTTTCCAGATCGGAAAAAGACAGCCCGTCTACAAACAGCACGACGACCTGGCGCTTTTCGTTGGCAGCAAGCGAATTTCCGCAATTTGTATGAGCAAACAAAATCAGGATGACCAAGAAAAGCCACACGAATTTTGTCTTCACGGCGTACCTCCTGTTGATAACCAGAGTCTTTTATCCACATATTCCACAAAATAATCCACAGGCTATACGTGAATTTCCCGGCCATTTTTCGCGTTATCACCAGTATTCACAGGCGACTGTGAGAACAACCCGGAAAGTTATCCTGATCTTGTGGATAATGCTGAAAACGCTTGGGCAACAGCAGGAACGAGGGCGGAATCAAAGGCGGCGCACAGCTCTCCTGGCGGGGAGAGACTGGCAGCAAGTTCTTTTCCCACGGTCGGGCTTTCCAGACGACAAGACTCGCGGAACGCAAAAAAGCCCATCCCCGCAAGGAATGGACTTTGCTGTTCGATCCAGCTACTGCTCGTTTTCGTTCAGCGACAACCCAGGCACGCCGTTCAAATCGAGCGCGGCGAACTGCCCTTTTTCATACTTGATATAGCCTGCTGCCGCGATCATGGCGGCGTTGTCCGTGCAAAGCGACAGCGGCGGGATGACGAGCGGGATTCCTTCCGCCTCGCAGCGTGCCTGCAGCCGTTCCCGCAGACCGCGATTCGCTGCTACGCCGCCTGCCAGCAGCACTTGCTTCGCCTGGCAGGCACGCACTGCGCGGATCGTTTTTTCCACCAGCACCTCTGTTACGGAGTCCTGGAAGCTCGCGGCCAAGTTCGCCGGCTCAATCGTCTCTCCCCGCTGCGCGGCGTTGTGCAGTGTGTTGAGTACCGCCGACTTCAAGCCGCTGAAGCTGAAATCGTACGAGTCTGGCTCCAGCCAGGAGCGCGGCAGCGGCACATTCGCTACCCCTTCGTGCGCGAGTCTGTCGATGTGCGGCCCGCCGGGATACGGCAGATTCAGCGCGCGCGCTACCTTGTCGTAGGCTTCGCCAGCGGCGTCGTCCCGCGTTTCTCCCAAAATCTCGAACTGGCCGTGCTCCTTCATCCAGACGAGTTCGGTATGGCCGCCGGAGACGACCAGGGCGATGAGCGGGAAGTTCATCTCAGCCACCAGCCGGTTCGCGTAAATGTGGCCTGCGATATGATGAACGCCGATGAGCGGGATTCCGCGCGCCAGTGAAATGGCTTTCGCCGCTGCCACGCCAACCAGGAGCGCGCCCACGAGGCCAGGGCCATAGGTCACCGCAATGGCGGAAATGTCCTCCAGCTTTTTGTCTGCTTCTGCCAAAGCCTGCTCGATCGTCAGCGTGATGTTTTCCACGTGCCTGCGGGAAGCGACTTCCGGCACGACGCCGCCGAAGCGCTTGTGAATATCGGCTTGAGAAGCGATGACATTGGACAGCACCTCCCGGCCATCGCGGACCACAGATGCCGAAGTCTCGTCGCAACTGGTTTCAATCCCTAAAATGTACACGGGCGCGCCAGACTTTTTCTGCGCCTCGTAAGCTTCTTGTATGCGCATCTCGTAGCGCGACGTCTTGGTCTTGTTCATTACAAAGTCACCCACATAATGATTGCGTCCTCATTGTTATCCGAATAGTATCCTTTGCGCACGCCATGCTCCCGGAAGCCGAGCTTGGTGTACATGTTGCGCGCTACGGTGTTGGAGGGCCGAACTTCCAGCGTCATGCTTTTCGCTCCAAACATTCTCGCGACTCCCATCATCTTAATCATGAGCCCCAGGCCGATTTTTTTCCCGCGAAACAGCGGATGTACGGCCACGTTGGTAATATGGGCCTCATCAACCACGATCCACATGCCACAGTATGCGACGATCCGATTTTGGTGGACGACGACGACATAGCGGGCGTTCGGGTTTTTCGTCAGCTCGTTGACGAACGCTTCATGCGGCCAGGGGGTGGAAAACGACAACCGTTCCAGCTCGGCCACAGCCCCGACGTCCTGCATCGTCATGAAACGATATTCCAGGTCAATTGGTTGGCTCATGCTTCTACTCCTTTACGGCCCCCGCCTGCTTTTGGGCAAGCCACTTCGCTTCTGCCTCCGCTAGCTGCAAATATTCAGGGACAAGCTCGTGCGCACTGCCTCCGTCCTGCAGTCGGCGCAACGCCGCATACCCGATGTGGGCTGCGCGCGGGTGGTTGGCAGCAGGAGAGGCAAACCGGGCCTGCTCCCCCAGCTCCTGCTCAATCGCCTTCCGATGAATCCGCACATCTTCGCCTAAAAACAAAACAGGCTCTCCCTGCGCCAAGTCCCTGAGCTGCGGCAGCCACTCCTGCAGCAAGACGATTTTCTCCTTCTCCTGCGCTTCTACCGATTCCAGGCCGTTTGTGCGGTAGCAGCCCGCGTACACCTGTCCCCGGCGAGCGTCAAACAACGGCACGATCAGCCCGGGAAAGCCCAAGGCATTCATGGCGACAACCTCCAGGCTGGACACGCCGATGACAGGCACATTCAGCGACCAGGCCATGCTTTTTGCCGTAGCCACCCCGATGCGCACTCCTGTATAGGAGCCTGGTCCGTTCGCTACCCCAAAGCCGCTCAGTTGCTCGGGAGAAGTTCCGGTCGCATCCAGCAGCTCGCTGATGCAGTCCATCAGCCTCACCGAATGGTTTTTTTGCTGGTTCGTCGTCATTTCGGCGAGGACGCGCTCCTCCTCCACAACCGCAACGCTCAACACCAGATTGGATGTATCAATCGCCAGTACGCGCATCAAAATCAAACTCCTCACACAATTTCACGTAACGCTCTCCCTGGGGACAAAGCTCGATGCTCCGCGCTTCCTCGCCTGCCGTGCGCAGATAGACCGTCAGACGATCCGCCGGCAAGTAATCCGCAAGCAGCGAAGCCCACTCTACCACACAAACCCCTTCGCCAAAAAAGTAATCGTCCAGGCCGAGAGAATCGGGATCATCGCCCACGCGGTAGACGTCCATATGATAAAGCGGCAAACGCCCCTGATATTCTTTTATGATCGTAAACGTCGGACTGTTCACTACCTGGCGAACGCCAAGTCCGCGCGCCAGCCCTTGGGTAAACGTCGTCTTTCCGGCCCCCAGGTCGCCTTCCAGCGCCAGGAAGTCGCCTGGCGCCAGACTTTTCGCCAGTTGCTCGGCAAAGCGCTGCGTTTCCTCTGCGCCCGCAAGCTTCCAAGTATAGCCCATTTTTCATCCACTCCTCGCTTACTCGCGCTGCCTGAAATGATTGTAGCCTGCCTTGGGCAGATCGGTGCGGCTATCGCCCGAGCGCAGGGACAGCTTCGGCTGGGCGGGCTTGCCTTCCTCCACCTCGCCAATGACGGTCAGCAAAATGCCTGCCGCCGCGAACCTCGCACGCACCGCCTCCACCTGGCTTTTTTCCAGCGTTCCTACCAGTTGATAGTCCTCTCCGCCGTAAAACGCCCACTCCAGCGGGTCTTTTCCGCTCAGAAGCGCAT
This sequence comes from Brevibacillus sp. NSP2.1, assembly GCF_000470975.2. NCBI lineage: Bacteria > Bacillati > Bacillota > Bacilli > Caryophanales > Paenibacillaceae > Brevibacillus > Brevibacillus sp. NSP2.1. Next base: position 5,222,517 of record NZ_CP048274.1, read on the forward strand.
AGGCGCGAACATCCTCCCTGACAGGAATCTTGTCCGCATCGACGCACATGCTGACGGCGCTTGCCTCGGCGATCTCCCACAGCTCAGAAGCCAAGCCGTCGCTCACGTCATTTAACGCCCCGCACGCCCCCGATTCCAGAAGCAGCCTGCCCGCCTCCACCTGCGCGCGGGGGCGCTGGTGGGCTTCTATCAGTTTCGCCCAGCGACCCGACGGCTCAACCGTTGTCTGGTCACCGTGCAGCAGCACATGCAAGCCGGCGGCAGAGCTGCCTACATGGCCGGTCACAAAAACGACCTGCCCCGGCCGCGCCTGCGAGCGGCGAATCGCGCGCCCTTTTTCCACTTCACCCAGCACCGTGACAGACAAGTGCAGCGCATCCGGTGCAGAAACCGTATCACCGCCGACCACCCTCACGTTGTACGCTTCACACGCAGCGTAGATGCCGTCGTAGATACCCTGGCATTCCTCCGGCGTCCAGTGCGGCGCCACGGCGATGCTGACCAGCGCATAGCGGGCGTAGCCGCCCATCGCCGCGACGTCGCTTACGTTGCTCGTGACCGCCTTGTAGCCGATGTCGCTTGGGCTCATTGTTTCTTTTAAAAAATGGACCGTCTCAACCATCGCGTCACAGCAGGCCACGACTTCCATCTCTGGCGCAGGAGAAAAAACGGCGGCATCGTCCCCGATCCCGACAGTCAAGCCGTCTCCTTCCTGTCCGTCCGAACGGCTCGTCCATTGCCGGATCAGGGAAAATTCATCATGTGCCACCGCAAACGCTCCTTTTTTGCATAGTGAGTCCATTATACCTCTGCTGTCAAAATGCGTGCAAGAAAGCCGGTGCCCACAGCGAAGCCGCTACTTCTTCAGCTCTCGCAGCTCCAGCCCCCCTCTGCAGCGCCCGCAGCGATAGCGGGAAGGGTCCATTTTGCGCTTGCGTTTATACGTCATCCCGCACGCCCGGCAGACGAGCTCATAGCGATAAGGCAAAACCGTGCGTCCCGTGCCGACCTGCTGGCAATACCGGCTTCCGCCGACTTGGGCAAGCAGCCTGCGAAAGTCCTGGTCTGCGTGGCGATAGCCTTTTTTCTCCAGGTGCAGGTGATAGTGGCACAGCTCATGCTTGATGATCGCAACCAGCTCCGCCTCTCCGTGCTCCTCCAGATGTTTGGGATTCAATTCGATGTCGTGAGAGCGCAGCAAATACCGCCCGCCTGTCGTGCGCAGTCTGCTGTTGAAGCGGGCCCGATGGCGAAACGGCTTGGCGAAAAATTGACTGGATATTTGCTCCACCAGCTTTTGCAATTCCGTATCGGTCATGTCCTCTCTAACGCTCCTCTCTACTGTTCACGATAGCAGTTCCTGTTGAAAAGTGCCAGATAGATGGGCTACACTGGGTGGAAGAAAAGTAGATTGGTTTGGAGGAGCTTATGCGCTATTTGATTTTGCAGGAAAAAGTCGGGCTGAAGTTCGTTGCGCTGCCACAAACGCATATGTACCAGCTTGTTGCCCTGTTCAAGCGACTGCACAAGGAGATCGACAAGCTGACCATCACCGATCGGCCTGAGCTGCCGACCGTTCTGGCAGAGTGCGCTGACCTGGAGCTTCTGGGAAGCGAGCTGGCTATCGTGGATGGACTGGATTACGTCAGCAGTCTGGAAGAGCGTTTCGCTGCTCTCCCGGAGAGCCAGTACCCTTTGATCTCGCTGTTGACCGAGATTCGCGCCCTGCAAGCCCAATTGGAATTTTTGCGTGACGAAGAATAAGTTTTTTGGAAAATAAGTACCTCCTGGTCGCCTTTGTGCATACATTGCCAATAGGCGAATAATTCCAGGAGGTACCTACATGCCCCAGTGGATGCGTAAGCAGTTGCAGCGTGCCTTCAGCGGGAAGGACGTTCGACAAATTCGTTTGCTGAACAGTTGCTGGTTCTTATATTGGGAAAAACATGGCGGCCGTCCCGAGTAGCAGGAGGCCGCCTTTTTATGTGTCTTACGCCTCGCCAGGAGCGATCATGGTCAGCCCCACGCGCTGGCGTTTTTCGTCGATCTCTACGACCCACACGTCGACGATATCTCCCACGGTGACGACGTCGAGCGGATGCTTGACGAAGCCTTTTTTCAGGCGAGAAATGTGGACGAGGCCGTCATTTTTCAAACCGATATCTACAAACGCGCCGAAGTCGACCACGTTGCGGACGGTGCCTTGCAGCTTCATTCCGACGCCAAGGTCAGAGAGCTGTAGCACATCGCTGCGCAAAAGCGGCTTCGGCAGCTCGTCGCGCGGGTCGCGTCCGGGACGCAGGAGGCTTTCCACGATGTCTGTCAGCGTCGGCACGCCGATTCCGAGCCGCTCTGCCGTCTGCTCGATATTCAGCGACTGCAGGCGCTCCTTGCAACGCTCGCTGCCGATCTCCTGCGGCGCAATCTCGATCATCGCCAGCAGCTTGTGCGTAGCCGGGTACGACTCCGGGTGAATCGGGGTCTTGTCCAACGGATCGGTTCCCCCGACGATGCGCAAAAAGCCGATACACTGCTCATACGTCTTGGCTCCCAGCCGCGGGACCTCCTTCAACTGGGCGCGCGACGTGAACATGCCGATCTCTTCGCGCTTTTTCACGATGTTGCCCGCTACCTGTTTGCTGATGCCGGAAACGTATTGCAAAAGCGAAGGAGAAGCGGTGTTGACGTCTACCCCGACGTGGTTGACCGCCGATTCGACGACAAATTGCAAGCTGTCCGCCAACTTCGCCTGGGATACATCGTGCTGGTACTGGCCTACGCCAACCGATTTCGGGTCGATTTTGACCAACTCGGCCAGCGGGTCTTGCAGACGCCGCGCGATGGAGGCAGCACTGCGCTCCGCCACATCGAGGTCCGGAAACTCTTCCTTGGCCAGCGCGGAAGCCGAATACACCGACGCCCCCGCCTCATTGACGATGATGTACATCACCTGGCGCTTCAACTCTTTCAGAAGGTTGGCAATGAACTGCTCGGTCTCCCGGGAAGCTGTACCGTTGCCGATCGCGATCACACTGACGTCATACTTTTCGATCAGTTGCCGGACTTTGGCCGAAGCCTCTGCCACCTTGTTTGCCGGAGGGGTCGGGTAGACTACCGCTACTTCCAGCAGCTTGCCCGTCTCATCGACGACTGCCAGCTTGCAGCCCGTCCGGAATGCCGGGTCGACGCCCAGGACGACTTTGCCTTTGACGGGAGGCTGCAGCAGCAGATTGCGCAAGTTTTCCGCAAAAATGTGGATGGCCCGTTCTTCTGCCACCTCTGTCAGCTCCGCGCGCACCTCACGCTCAATCGACGGGGCGATCAGGCGCTTGTACGCGTCTTCAATCGTCTGTTCCAGCAAAGAGCGCACGACGGTGTCGCGGGGAATGAGCCGCCGCTGCATCCAGGCCAAAATTTCCGCCACAGGCGCTTCTACCGTCACCTTCAAGATGCCTTCGCTCTCGCCGCGGTTGATGGCGAGCACGCGGTGCGGAACGACCTTTTTCAACGGCTCGCTGTATGCGTAGTACATTTGATAGACGTTTTTCTCGTCTGCTTCTTCCGCCTTTTGCTCGGTCAGAAGCAGCCCTTTTTGCACGGTGCGCTGGCGAACCCACTGGCGGATATCCGGATCGTCGGAAAAGTGCTCGGCGACGATGTCCATCGCCCCCTGCAAGGCTTGCGCGATCGTGTCTACGCCTTTTTCCGCGTCTACGTATTTTTGTGCTTCCTGTTCGGGATCGCCTGTCTTGGGCAAGCTCAGCAAGTAGTTGGCGAGTGGCTCCAGCCCTTTTTCCTTGGCCATCGTCGCACGCGTGCGGCGTTTTTGCCGGTACGGCCTGTAGAGGTCTTCCACCTCTTGCAGCTTCGTCGCCCGCTCAATCGCTGCTTTCAGCTCTTCCGTCAGCTTGCCCTGCTCCTCGATGAGCCGGACGACTTCTTCTTTTCGTACTGACAAGTTGCGCAAATAACGCACGCGTTCCTCGATCGCCCGAATTTGCGTTTCGTCCAACTGCCCGGTCATCTCCTTGCGATAACGGGCAATGAAGGGAACCGTATTGCCTTCATCCAAAAGGGCAACCGTGCGTTCCACCTGATGAGGTTTGACGCCCGTATCCTGGGCGATTGTCTGGATCATCAATGTAAGCTCCATACATTCCTCCTGCGCTCGTACTTCGCCGTTTATTGTACCACATTTGCTAGCAACGTCTGGAAAAGCGTTAGAAAACTTGGCTGCGCCAAGCCATTGACGCAGCCTTAGTTGCCCTTACACTGGATAAGAATCTTATAAATTCTTATCTGTACAAAAAAAAGAGGCGCACACGCCCCTCTTCCCATTTTCCCGTTATGTCTATGTCGCTGTCTTTGCCGTTTCCAGTTGTTCTACCCGCAAAGCCTCCCGCAACTTGCCCAGCGCCCTGCGCTGCAAACGGGAAATGTGCATCTGGGACATGCCCATGATGTCTCCGGCCTGCTTCTGGCTCAAATTTTGATAAAAGGTTAAATGTATGATTTCTTTTTCGCGCTTGTCCAGAACGTGCAGTGCCCGGTCGAGCATCAGGTTTTGCTCGACTTGTCCGTAGCCCGCTTCCTGCTGGCCGACGAGGTCCAGCAGTGTGATCGTGTTGCCGTCGTTGTCTGCTTCCAGCTCGCTGTCCATCGACAGGGAATGGTAGCTCCGCCCCATCTCCAGCGTTTCCAGGACAGCCTCTTCCGTCACGCCCAGACAGCTTGCGATGTCTGAGATTTGCGGCGAACGCTGCAGCTTGGCTGTAAGCTCGTCCACCACACGCTTGATCTTGGGGCTGAGCTCCTTCACGCGACGCGGAACGTGCACGCTCCACGTCTTGTCCCGGATATACCGCTTGATTTCCCCGACGATGGTCGGGATCGCAAAGCTTTCAAACGTTCTGTCGAAGGAAGGATCGAACCGGCGCAAAGAAGCCAGCAAGCCGATCATACCCACTTGAACGAGGTCTTCGTACATGACTTGTCCGCGCACAAACTTTTTGGCCAACGTCTCTACCAGAGGAGTATAGGCTGTCACCAGTTGCTCCTGCAGGCTGTCATCTCGCGTCTGCCCATACAGGTGAATGAGCTGCCGCAGCTCCTCCGGACTATACTTCCGTTTCCGAGCTTGTCCAGTCATCGCCAGCCACCCCATCCCGCCGAACATACTTGGTCATGGAGACCGCCACTCCCGATTCAGAGCGAATCACGACTTCATCCATGAGCGTGTGGATCAGATAAAGCCCCAGACCTCCCTCATCCAGATCCTCCAGGTCTCTGCCTGCAAAAATCGGTGTCAGTTGTTCCGGCATCAGTTCACTCGCAAACCCTACGCCTTGATCGCTTACCTCGATACACAGACGATCCCGGCAAACCTGACATTCTATGTGGATAAAGCCAAGCTCTTCTTTTTGCTTGTACGCGTGTTTCACTGCATTCGTGCACGCTTCCCCTACCGCCAGCTTGATGTCCTCAATCTCCTCATAGGAAAAGCCCATGCGATTCGCGATCCCGGACACAGTGAGCCGCGCTACGCCCAAATATTCCGTCTGATTGGGCAGCGTCAACCGGATCACGTCAGCTTGAGGTTTTTGTTGAGCCATTACTCGCTCTCTCCTTTGCGGATGGCAATATGTTCGTACAAGCCCGTGATGCGAAACAGCCTTTCCACGCGTGGAGACAACTTTTGAACCTCAAACGCGCATTCCTTTTGCTTGCACGCTTTCATGACCGCGATGAAAATTCCTATGCCCGTGCTGTCCATGTACTCGACGGCTTCCAAATCAACCAAGAGGTGGCTTGTGCCTGGCTCATTCGCGAGGGACATGAGCGTCTCCTTCACTTTTGGTCCGGTATGCGCGTCAATATCGCCCCCGAGGACCACTCGATGCTCTGTTTCCTGGCTGGTTGTTTCCAAAAACAAATCCATCGCCATCTCCCTCCTTTGCATTGCTTCATGTTCTGCGAAGTACGATCATGGTGTAATCATCCAGCAGTTCAAATTGGGAGAGCGTAAGCAGCCTGTTGTACAGGGCGTTCGCCATTTTCTGGGCATGGACGCCCACTTCGGCTTGCATCTGAAGTACGAGCTCATCCCTTTGCAAATAATATCGGCTTTTTTTGCATTCTGTTACACCATCCGTCAGAAGAATCAGAACATCTCCCGGTTCCAGGCGAACCTCCTGCACTTCGTATTCACTGTTCGGGCTGAGTCCCAGCACGGAGCCTTGGCCCGCCAAATCGTAAAACGCGCCTTCCGCAGCCCGGTACAAAAAGCCTGGCTCGTGCCCCGCCACTGCGTAACGGAAACAATGCTCGTGTGTATCGTAAGACCCGTAGAGCATGGTCACAAACATGCTGGGGTCGATATTGCGCCCGACAATCCGGTTGAGGTGGTGAAGCATTTCGTCAGGGCCAAGCGGCATTTCCCGCAAGCTGTCTATCGCGTATTTGAGCATGGACATGCACATGGCCGCGGAAATGCCTTTTCCGGTAATATCTGCGACAGTCAGGCAAAACCGCTCTGCATCCTGGCAAATAAAATCGTAGTAGTCCCCCGACATTTGCTTGGCGGCTATGCTGACAAGGCCAATTTCCAGTCCGGGGTAAACGGGCAGTTGGCTCGGCAAAAGCGTCTGCTGCATCGTCTGCGCCACGGTCAGCTCTGCCTCCATCTGTTGATGCCGGCTTCGCCAGCTATGTACGGATCGGTGTTCATTGCCGTATTCAATCATCACTTCGGTCAGGACAGAAAAGGAGGCACGCACGAACTCCGGTACCTCCCCCAGCTTTTCCAATGCCCGCCCATGCATGTCTGTCAGTTCCTCTGGCGAAACATTGCGCGCGAGCAGCCATTTGCCCATCTGCTGGGCGACGTATAGCTGATCCTCGCCTGGGCCGTTCAGGTAATCCCGAAGAAGCTTTACGTACTCTTCTTCCAGGCTTCGGGTTACCATCTATCTACCCCCTCCTCTATCGGGCTGTTCCACTTCACGACGACAACACGCGTGCCCTCGCCAGGAGAGCTGTGGATCTCAAATTCATCCATCATCCGCCTGACCCCAGGCAGCCCTGCTCCTAGCGCACCGGAAGTGGAGTAGCCGTCTTCCAATGCCTTGCGGATGTCCGGGATTCCCGGCCCCGCATCTATTGCTGTCAACTGCAAGCCGATCACACCGTTTTGTTCGATCGGCGCTATGGTAATCGTCCCAGTGCCCGCGTACAAAAAAATGTTGCGAGCCAGTTCAGAGATGGAAGTGGCGATTCGGGACTGCATGATTGTACCGAAGCCGAGCTGTCTCGACATATTTCGCCCCACTTGCCTCGCTGTCACTATGTCTGCTTCTCGTTCTATCTTGATTGTCTCAGGACTACAGCTCTGCCACAATCAAAAAACCCCTTCCGCCCTCACTTAATAGGTAGAAATAATGAAATGAATGCGATCGAAGTTTTTTTCTCTACCTCGGAAGTAATAGCAAATCGTGTCACTTTTTGTCTACTATTCTCACCAAACACATTCGCTACACATACAGCGATTCCTGCCCCCATAGCAAAAAAACCACTTGCTTCACCCAAGTGGCTTTTCCTCTCCAGTGCCTGATTCATTTTTAGAAATCAATGAGTCCCAAGCTGATTTGCAAAGACTCATTGACCCGATCCATCATCTCGTCGTCAAGATGGGTAATCTTATCAGTCAGCCTCTGTTTGTCAATGGTTCGTATTTGTTCCAACAAAATGACGGAGTCACGATCAAATCCATATGTTTTTGCGTCAATTTCCACATGCGTAGGCAGTTTTGCCTTCTGAATTTGGGCCGTAATGGCGGCGACGATGACCGTCGGACTAAATCGATTTCCAATGTCGTTCTGAATGACTAAAACAGGCCGCACGCCTCCTTGCTCAGAGCCAACGACCGGTGACAGGTCCGCGAAAAATACATCGCCACGTTTGACAATCACTGGTCACACCCCGCTAACTAAGCGGACAAGAGTATGGTCAGCCTCTTCTTCAGCGCCAAAAGCCTCCGATGCCATTTTCAGATTAATCTTCGCCATCTCCATATACCCTTTTTGCATTGTCTCGCGGATCGTACGTTTTTTACGCTCCTTCAAATACAAATGCATCGCCTGGCGAATGAACTCGCTGCGATTGGATTTCTCCTTTTGAATGACGCCATCCACTTCTTGTAGCAAGTGTTGCGGCAAACTGATCATGATGCGTTTCGTGTTTGACTTCGACAAGACAAATCCACCTCCAACCATGACCGTAACTTCCATCTACCATGCCAGTTCTTGAAAGAACAGCCAGCATGAACAATACCATTATGTCGAAACCATTGCAAAAATATACCTATCCGTACGCTTTTCAGGCAAAAAAGCCCACATTTGCGCTTAACTAATATTCGCGCTCCAATACAAAATTCCTGCTGGTTTTTGTTTGCTAGTTATTTACACTTTTTCCTGGCGCGTGTTTCATCGCCAATGGATGGAACACTTCGGCCACTTCCTTGTTGCGAACATAGACGCGCGGAATCCGGTAATTCAGCATGCAGGGAACTTCGTAGTTGATCGTTCCGAGCAAAGCGGCAACCTCATCCAGCGAGATTTCCTCGTCTCCCTGCTTACCGTACAGAACGATCTCCTCATCGACCTGCCCTGCGCCCGGCTCCAGCCTGACCATGATCTGGTCCATGCAGACTCGCCCGACAATTGGATAGCGGGAACCATTGTACAACACTTCTCCCCGATTGGACAAGAGGCGGGAGTACCCGTCTGCGTATCCGATCGGCAGCGTCGCGATCCGCTCGCCAAGCTTTGCTGTGTACGTAGCGCCATAGCTGACCGTAAACGGCTCTACAGCGGTCTTTACATGCGCAATTCTGGTTTTCAGGGAAAGAGCAGGGACAAGAGGGACGTCCGCTCGCTCTTTCATGTACGGAGAAGGATACAATCCGTATAAACCTATGCCTAAACGGATCGTATCATACCCCCAATCGGGAAAAGCGATCGCTGCCGCCGTATTGCAGCAGTGAACTTTCGGCAACTTTTTCCCTTGCTCGCGCAGCGCCTGCAAAAAGGATTGAAACGTCTCGTGTTGTCGTCGCACATGGGTCGTATCCGGTTCATCCGCGCAGGCAAAGTGCGTGAAAATGCCTGTCCATTCCAGCTTGGCGCTGTTTTCAAGCGCCGCTACCACTTCGAGCAAATCATCTGTCGTCCGAACGCCCAGGCGTCCCATGCCTGTGTCGGTTTTGACGTGCACACCGACAGGGCGAAGCTCAGCCTGTTCCAGCCGCTGATTCGCTGAAACGATCCATTCCGGGCTGTACGCCGTCAGTTCTACATTCAGCCTGCTGGCTTGCTCGACCGAATCAGCCGGGGTGTACCCGAGCACCAGTATCGGCGCGTCTATGCCCGCTGTCCGCAGGATGATCGCTTCATCGAGCATCGCTACTGCCAAAGAGTCGGCACCGCTTGCCAGCGCCTCTCTGGCGACATGCACAGCGCCATGACCGTAGCCGTCTGCCTTGACGACAGCCATAATGCCCGTGCTTTTCGGCAAGTGGCCGCGGAACGTCTCGACATTGGCCCGGATGGCGTCCAAATCAACCTCAACCCAAGTGTCACGACAAAACGGTTTCATTTCTATCTCCTCTTGTTCCCTTTATGATAGTAAAACAAGCGCTCATTCAAATGGCTGAGAAACTGCCTGGAAACCATCAGCGATTCTTTTTTGCCTCCCAAACGGTAGAAATGGCGGCCTTCGTAAACTTGCTCCACTTCTGACAGCGGGTAGCTGGTTTCTTTGCCAGAGATGCTGACAATCAGGTGAGTCTTCGTCAGCTTGTACACAGGACGCATGGTCGCCTTGTACAGGAACGGTGCCAGGCCGACGACCGCAATGGCAATCGCAAAGGCAAGCACTTTGAAGGTCGTGTCATTGCTCGGAAAAAACTGGGCGAGAATCATCATGCCCAAAACGAAGGCGACAGTCTCTGCGATGCGCATACTCCAGCTTTTTCGCAACAGCATGTCCACGTAGGTCGACTCTTCCTGGTACAAAACATCGGTAGACGGTTTTTTCATCTTACAGCATGCCACCTCATTACGGTATAAGTTACCTTGAATGTATCGTGTTTTCCTGCTGCGTGTCAATTCGGGGTTTGTCCTTTTTCCTCCTGCACACGCGAGCTTACAGGGGCAAATCGGCCGACTGCGCGCGATCCCGGAACGTTATTTTGCGTGGCGAAAGATATCTCGCCGGACGCGGCGGGAGAAAGGCGAGCTTCAAACGCTTGTCGCTGCCCGAAAAGCATGCAGTCCGGCCTGCCATATGCGGAGGAAGGGAGACGGAGACGGAGACAGCGACAGAGACGCAAAAAGCCAGGCGAGATGTGCTCCCGCCTGACTTGTTTGCAGCGCTGTTATTGCTCGCTCGCTGTGCCTTGCTCTTCTTTTTTCAGGTCATGTTTGCGGATGGCGATTTTCTCAAAGCTGCCTTCCACCATTTTTTGCACCATGGAAGCCAGCTCCTCGCTGCGCTTGTCCGCTTGCTCCTGCGTCAGCTTGCCTGCTTCGACCGCTTCCTTCAATTTGGCTTCCTGTTCTTTTACCAGCAGGGCTACCACATCATCCACGGATACGCCTTGCGCTTCCGCTACGGCTGCCAATGTCTTGCCTGCTTTCAGCTCTTCTTGCAGTTTGGCGGCGTCGAGTTTCAGCAAGGACAGCAGTTCTTCGTTTTTGTCGAGGCCAAATCCGAAGCCTTTGCCTGGTCCTTTGCCCGGATGCGTGTTTTGCACCATTTCTTTTACGCGCTCTGCTGCGTTTTCGTTCAGTTTATCGGCTTGTTCCTGTGTCAGCTTGCCTGCTTCCACTGCTTCTTTCAGCTTGGCTTCCTGCTCTTTTACCAGCAGGGCTACCACATCATCCACAGATACGCCTTGCGCTTCCGCTACGGCTGCCAATGTCTTGCCTGCTTTCAGCTCTTCTTGCAGTTTGGCGGCGTCGAGTTTCAGCAAGGACAGCAGTTCTTCGTTTTGTCGAGGCCAAATCCGAAGCCTTTGCCTGGTCCTTTGCCCGGATGCGTGTTTTGCACCATTTCTTTTACGCGCTCTGCTGCGTTTTCGTTCAGTTTATCGGCTTGTTCCTGTGTCAGCTTGCCTGCTTCCACTGCTTCTTTCAGCTTGGCTTCCTGCTCTTTTACCAGCAGGGCTACCACATCATCCACAGATACGCCTTGCGCTTCCGCTACGGCTGCCAATGTCTTGCCTGCTTTCAGCTCTTCCTCCAGCTTGGCTGCATCCAGCTTCAGCAAGGACAACAGCTCAGTGTTTTCTTTGAAGGAGATTCCTTTCGCGAATCCGCCCGGGTGACCCAGCTTGTTGAATGCGAACTTCACCTCTGCCGGTTTGTTCAATTGCTGTGCTTGCGCCTCTGTTTGCGCTGTATCTGCTGCCAGGGCGCTGCCCAAGCTCCCGATACTCAGAACCGCTGCCATCGTGCCCAAAAGCATACCCAGTTTTGCTTTGCTAAACATATTTGCTCAACCCTTTCATCTGCTGTAGTTATGTACCGCATCTCCCTGGTACAAGTCCAAGTGTACAGGGGCTTTATTAGATTCCTGTTTGAGAAAAATGGAAAACTTGCGGGAAAGTCAAGGAGTATTTGTAAGAGCCAAAAGCTTCCCCTATGCACAAAAAAAGAGGACGGTCACGCCCCGTCCCCTCTCCCGTATTTTCTTTCTTATTTCCCGCCGAGACCATATGTCGACTGGGCGACATTCACCATCTCTTCTTCAGGCAAATCGCCGGCGATCGTAAATTCTACTCCGTCCAGCTCCCACGTCAGAAGTCGCGTGTTTTCACCCGTTTGCGCCAGCACCCCAACCGTAAAGCCGAGGTTGACCGGCATGCCCTGTTCATACGAGACGGATGCTTCTGTCGGACGGGCTTCAATCAGCTTGTAGTTGTAAGCTCCCTTGTAATTGAGGATGACCGTTCTCACGCCGTCGCGCGTGACAGGCTCGATATCGCCCTGTTTGACTCCTTCCGGCACATACGTTGGAACGATGACGCCAAACTGGCTGTTCGGCTGCTGGGCAACCTGTCCATTCGCCCCTGCCATGGTAGGAATCGCCGTCAACGAGCTGGTCGTCATGTTGCGATCTTTGTCAAAGGCATCCTTGTCAAATGTCGGATTGAACGAAAATTCGGTAAAGTCGATTTTCACCAGCGGCTTCATGCTCGAATCCATAATCTCTGCATGGGTAGGCTTGAAGTCTTCGGTCAGCCAAATTTTTTGCTTGGTCAGAGAGCGATTGCCGGTGTAATTGGCTTTCACCTCAAACACGTACTGCTTTTCCTCCATCTTCATCTGACGCTCCGTGTCGTCGATGATACTCTTCGCCAGCGTCTCGTACAAATACAGGGGGCCGTTGTTTTCCGGCCATCCGCTCTGGAAGCGGAAGCTCTTGTTCAGATGTGGAGTCAGTACAAATACTCCCTCGTTGTTGCGCAAAATGATCTGCGTGATTCCGCGCTGTTTGGAAGTAAGAGCTACCCGATAGTTGGTGGGCTTTTCATACCAAACCTGAACGTCGTACTCCATTGGAGTAGAGCCCGTCTGCATGGTCAAAACTGCCTGAGACTTGTACCCGCTCATTTTTCCCAGCGTCCCGTTCAGGTCACTCACCACATCTTCCGGTGTTTTCTGACCGAAGCAACCGCCGAGCAGCAACGTAAAGACCAACAATAACACCAGTGGTAAAGCTGCCCTCTTCATTCAATGAACTCCTCCTTGTCAACTTTTTCGACAAAGAAGGGCACCCCTGTCTATTTCCTGGGAAATCTGTCAGTCTTTCGCCTCTGGCCGCGCTCATCGTGTCAAAATGCTGTACTGGGTACAAAAGGACGCGATATCGCTTGATCGGCTGAAGACTTACCCTTCCTGTGTAAGAGCAGGTAGTCCCTCCTGATCTACGCGATATAAATGTATGTCCATCCTCGTCCCAATATGCAGACAAGTTTACAGCTCTTCCACAACTACCTGTGCCATGGCGTGTGTCTGACTGTGGGAAATGCTTACGTGTACGCGAACGCGCTGCGGGTCCAAACCGAGCCTGGTCAAAACGTCGCCGTCTACTCGCATCATCGGCTTGCCCGTCTCGCTCGGGGTAATTTCCATATCCAAAAAGCCGAGCGCATGGCCGATGCCTGTCCCGAGCGCTTTCGCTCCGGCTTCCTTCGCCGCAAACCTGCCCGCCACCATTTCCGCTTGTCTCGATTCCGCTTTGCCAGCCAGCAGCTTCTTTTCTGCTTCGGTCAAAAACCGTCCGATCGCCTTTTCCTGTCGCTTCATCAAGGCGGCGATCCGCTCAATCTCCACGATATCCACGCCAATGCCGATAATCATGGGACTCTCGCCCTCCCAGCTTGTAGATTCTGCTGTCACAGTACCATCCTCCTCGGCCTTTTTGCAAGCGCGGATGAAAAAACGAAAAAACCCCCGCATATAGCGAGGGTTGTTGTCCATAGCTACTACTCAGTAGCTTGACCTGCTTGTTGGCCGGATTTTTGAGCGGATTGCTGGTTTTGACGACGAACTTCCGCTACGTTTGTTTCGCTCGCGAATTCAGTCGCAGTGTTTTGCGCCTGAGCTGCTTGGTTTGCTTTGTTCAAACCGTTTTGCTTGTTTTGTTTAGGCATCGTTCCATTCACCTCCTCGACGTCACTGAATATAATTTGTACCGCCCCCCTCGCTGGTATCCATCCTCATTTTTCCAGATCGAGGCATCACAGAACGGCGCGGACGGCTGCGTCCTTTTCGGGCAGGACGGGGCATCCTATAACTGTTTTGCTGCGCAGGAAATCCGTCAGCAACCGCGAATTATGTTGTTCGACTACACTTGAGAGGAGCACCTGTATGGCTCAAACCGTTATTGTCTATACCCAAACTACGTGCGGCCCTTGCCAGGAAGAAAAAATGTGGCTGGCATCCCAAAACGTCGCTTTTGAAGACAGAGATATCCGCAAAAACGATGCGTATTTCCAGGAAGCAATCAACCTTGGCGCCAGCATGACCCCTGTTACGTTTATCGAAAAGGAAAACGGGGAGCAATTCGTCATTCACGGCTTCGACAAGGAAGAACTAAAAAAAGCGTTGGATCTTAACTGATCCAACGCTTCCTACGACCGATCAGCCGAAGGAAGGTTCACTCTCGGCTGATTTTTGTTTGACAATCGGTGACATATCCGGCAAGTGTGACAAGATTTGCTTGACTGCAGGAGAGCATTCTGTATTAACGGAGTAAAATACCCATGGTCCCTTGCGACGCTCTTTGACCAAACCATGTGTCTTTAGCTTAGCTAAGTGCTGGGAAACAGAGGGTTGGGAAGTTTGCAGAATCTCCACGAGATCACGGACACACAATGATTGCACTTGCAGAAGAGCCATGATCGTCAAGCGCGTCTTGTCACCAAGCAGCTTATAAACCTCGGACAAAAACAAAACCTGCATCAAATCCGTTTCCATACGAACCCACCTTTGCCTTGCATATCTGTTTCCCAGTATACTATATGGCTTATAAGATGGGGAAGATATGAACGTAAAAGTTCCTTGAACACTTCTTAAACATCGCGTTGCCGCATCGCTTCGACCAGCTTGTCTGCGGTGCGCGCAGCCAGCGCCATTACTGTATTTGTCGGGTTGCTGCCACCCGATGTCACGAACGTGGAAGCGCCCGCTATGAAAAGATTGGGAATGTCGTGCGACTGCCCAAATTCATTCACAACCGATTGCGCAGGGTCGTTCCCCATCCGGCAGCCACCCATCAAATGCGCGGTATCGGAGACGACGTGCTCCGGCTTGCCGCCCATGGCTTCCATGATCCGGTTCATTTGGCCGATCGCATGCTGATAGAGTTTGCGATCGTTTTCCTGATAGCTGAAAGTGACCTTGGGCACCGGCATTCCGTACTCGTCTTTTTCCCCGCTGAGCGTGACGGCATTGTCAGGGTGAGGCAAAACTTCGCCGACAAGCGTGATTCGCCCGTACATGTTGTAGTCGAGCATCGTTTCCCGCAGTTGTTTTCCCCATAAAAAGGTCTGGTCTTCCCGCTCCGTCGCAATTGCCCCCGCCATGGAAACAGGTCTTGCCCCGTGTGCGCTCAAGGTGTACCCTCTGGCAAAGCCGCGTTCCCGGTCTGTCTCGTAAAAATGCTGGGTCAGGGCAAGCACTGGCGTCCCTTTGTACAGGCGCACTTCTTCCGGGAGGCGGCCGTAGACGTCATGGCTGGAATGCGGCATGATCGCCTTGCCTACCCAGCCGCTGGAGTTGGCCAGCCCGTCGGGAAAGCGCGAGGTCGCGGAATTGAACAGCAGCCTGGGCGTCTCCACGACAAAGCCGGCGAGGATGACGACCCGCGCCATTTGCCGATGCATCAGCCCGTTGTGCGAGAACAAGACGCCGCTGACCCGGTCGCCAGCCATGAGAATTTCCGTGACCATACAGTCTGACAGCACCTCGGCCCCTTCCGCAATGGCCTTCGGAATATGGTGGATCAGGCCGCTGTATTTGGCGTTGGGCATGCATCCCTGGTTGCAAAAGCCGCGGTTGATACAGGGCGGACGTCCGTCGAACGGAGCCGACAAAATCGCCAGCGGAGCGACCACACTCTCGATCCCGAGCTTGTCGCAGCCTTCCCGGAACAACTGCGCATTCGCGCTGATCGGCTCGCGGACCGGGTAAGGGTAGGGTCCCTGAAAAGCGCCCCAAGGAAAATGGCTCGGGCCAGAAACGGCAATTTCCCGCTCGATCTTGTCGTAGTACGGGGCCAAATCGCGGTACGTGATCGGCCAGTCTTCCCCTACGCCATCTATCGTTTTCGTCATAAAATCGCTCTCGTGAAACCGCAAAAACACCCCGGTAAAATGCACCGTTCCTCCGCCGACTCCCCGGCCGGAGTTGTTGTGCCCGAGGCGCAGAGGATCGTTTCCCGCTACCAGCCTCGTCTCCTGCCAGGCCAGACGCTGCATCTCCAGTTCGTCGCTGGCAAAGTCGCGCTGCGGGTCCCAAAAAGGCCCTGCCTCCAGCACGACGACGCGCAAGCCAGCTTTTGCCAGCTCATATGCCAGCACGCCTCCTGCGGCTCCCGCTCCGACGATGCATACATCCGCTCCGTCGGCGTATTTCCTGTTTTCCATCTGCCGTGTACCGCGTTCCTGGCTATCGCCTGCGCGCTGCTCCTGCTCTTTATTCGCCATTTGCCCTCGCCTCCCATGGGTCCGTCAATCCTTTTTCCACACGCACATAACCGCGGGGATAAGCAGGCCCGCCGTAGCCGATATCTGACCAGACGAGCGGATGCGAGTAATACGCCTGCACTGTGTCATGCAGCAGCTTTTTGAAAAAATCGACGGGAGCGACCTGGCTCCATGCCTCTGTATCCTTGCCGTTGCCCGTGGAGATTTGCCTCAGCACCTCCTGCTGTTCTGCGGCAGAAAGCGCGCCAAATTCCGTCCCGTACCCGGCGTGGCTCTCCGCCTCCACCCCTGCCAGTCCCAGACGGTACAGCTCTTTTTTCGGCGGAACCCCGACCTTGCGCTGCGCCTCCCCGATCGCGCTCGCCAGCGAATCGTCCAGGTGCGCGACAACAAAGGTCAGCACCTCCAGCCGATAGTCGTCGACGAGGACGCTTACGATTGCCTGCAACAGCAAAGCTTCCGCCTGCTGCAAGTACCGATGGGCAACCTGCGGCATTTTTCTGGCTCCAACGACTTGTCTCGTGTGAACGTCCCAGTTTTGATGCTGCTCCCACACGTCATAGGAAGGATAACGTCTATGCTTGGCCATCTATCTTCACCCCCAGAAAAGGGCAAGAAGCCCCAAAGCCGCGATGGCAGTAATGAGCAGAGGCAAAATGACGGGCGGGCCGACGAGGAAGTTTTGCGATTGCGAAAAGCCTCCTACCCGCTGTCTGACTCCGGCAGCATGCAAGTAAGCCCCGTACACGCCGCCGCCCATCCCGACGAACATCATCAAGGCAAACACTACGCGCAGCCATCCCGCATTTACGAACGATAAAACAATCGCCGTCACCGCAAAAATAGGCAGCTCAATGACAGGCACCCACATCGCCCAATGGCGGAAGTTTTGCCTGGAATGAAAAAGGGTGACCTGCACGGCAATCAAGACAAACGCCAGTCCCGTAAACAAAATGAGCACACGCTCTATCGGCCAGCTCTGCCACATGGAAACATCCTCCTTTTTACGCACGTTGCGCCTATTTTTCCCCTGGCCGCCTCTCTTATTCCGGCAAAAAGAAAAAGCCTGCTGAGCTGTTGCATCAGCAAGCTTTTGTCATTGCTCGTTTCCCAAAACAAGCATCAGGTACAGCCCGAGCAAAGCGATCAGCAAGGTCGGTACCGTCAGCACGATCCCCGTACGAAAGTATTGCCCCCAGGTGATTTTGACCGCTTTGCGCCCCAGCACGTGCAGCCAGAGCAGCGTGGCGAGCGAGCCAATCGGCGTAATTTTCGGCCCCAAATCGCTTCCGATGACGTTGGCGTAGATCATCGCTTCGCGAAAGACGCCTTCCGCCTGCGTGCTGCCAATCGCCAATGCATTGAACATCACGGTAGGCAGGTTGTTCATCGCCGAAGACAAGACAGCGGCAATCAGCCCCGTCCCGAGCGTCGTCGCAAGCAAACCGTACTCCATCAGCGTATCGAGCGCCGCTTTTACCAGATCGGTCAGCCTCGCATTGTGCAAGCCCCAGACCACGATATACATCCCGACAGAAAAAATGACGACGACCCACGGCGCCTCCTGCATGATTCGGCCCATGGCAATCGCCTTGCTTTTTCGGGCGGCAAGACAGAAGACGAGGGCGGCGGAAGCAATGATAAACGACACCGGGACATGGATGGACTCGCTAATGAAAAAGCCGAGCAAAAGCACAGCGAGGATCGGCCACGCCAGGCGGAACAGTCTTGCATCACGAATGGCTTCACCGGGTTGTTTCAGTTGGGACAAATCCACGTAATGCGGGATGCTTTTGCGATAATAAAGGAATAAAACCAACAAACTCCCTGCTACGGAAAACAAGGTAGGCAACACCATCCGCACCGCGTACTCGGCAAAGCCGATGTCAAAATAGTCGGCGGATACGATGTTGACGAGGTTGCTGACGACAAACGGCAACGAGCTGGTGTCCGCGATAAAGCCGCTGGCCATGACAAACGCCACAACCGCACCCCCGTCCAGCTTGAGTGCCCGAACCTGCGCGAGCACAATCGGAGTCAGAATCAGCGCCGTGCCGTCATTGGTGAACAGGGCCGACACCAATGTCCCGAGCAAAATGACGTAGGCGAACATCAGCCGGCCATTTCCTTTTGCCAAACGGGCCATGTGCAAGGCCGCCCATTCAAAAAAGCCGATCTCGTCCAGCAGTAGCGAAATGATGATGATGCCGACCAGCGCAAACGTGGCGTTCCAAACGATCGAGGTCACTTCGGCCACATCGTCGAGAGACACCACGCCCGTCAACAGCGCCAGCACCGCTCCCCCGACGGCGGGATAGCCGATCGACAAGCCTCTTGGCTGCCAGATGACCAGCGTCAACGTGACGATAAAAATGAACAAGGAAATCCAGACCACCTGCTATGTCTCCCCTCCATGCAAAAAAGAGCGAACCCGCAAGCGGGCCGCTCCTCTACCTTACTACAAACAGTTGTTATCCGAAACGGCCAGTAATGTAGTCTTCTGTCCGTTTGTCCCGGGGATTTTGGAAAATCGTTGGCGTCTGGTCAAACTCGACAAGCTCTCCGTTGAGGAAAAACGCCGTTTTGTCGGAGATGCGCGCCGCCTGCTGCATGTTGTGCGTAACGATGACAATCGTGTACGTGTCTTTCAGCTCCTCCAGCAACTCCTCGATTTTGGCTGTGGAGATCGGGTCGAGAGCGGATGTCGGTTCATCCATCAAAATCACCTGCGGCTGAACAGCGAGCGCCCGGGCGATACAGAGCCGTTGCTGCTGCCCGCCGGACAGCCCGGTTGCGGGCTTTTTCAACACGTCTTTCACCTCGTCCCACAGCGCTGCGGCCTTGAGGCTTGTCTCCACGATCTCGTCGAGCTTGTGGCGATCCATCAGGCCATGCAGGCGCGGTCCGTACGTGACATTGTCGTAGATGCTTTTCGGGAACGGATTCGGGTGTTGGAACACCATCCCGATATTTTTGCGCAAGCGCTCGACTTCCACGCTGGAACTGTAAATGTCTTCATCGAACACTTTTACCACGCCGGTGATTTTCGTATTTGGCACCGAGTCGTTCATCCGGTTCAGCGTTCGCAAAAACGTGGACTTCCCGCAACCGGACGGCCCGATCAGCGCGGTAATGGAATTCGGCTCAACATCGAGATTTATATTGTAGAGGGCTTGTTTGTTACCGTAGAAGAGATTTAACTCTCTCACCGAAATAACACTCATGCGTCCTTCGCTCCTTCGCGGTTGTAGCATCTGTCTTCCCAACCACTATAGCGTGCGAATGTTATGCTTTGATGTGAAGTATATTAAGTTTCCTTAAAGTTTTAAAGCCAGGTAAAGTTATGGTAAATGTTTCTGACAAACCATATACGCTCCCCATAGTACCCCCTACAATAAAGCTGAACGTTTTGTCGAATAAGGGGAGAGCATGTAATGCCGAGAAAAATACGAACATTGGGCAACACGTCGTTTCAGTACCGTTCGATTTTCACCAGATTATTTTTCGGGATTCTGACCATGGTTGTCAGCATGATGGCGATCGCCGCTTTTTTTATCAGTTATCAATCCGAGAGCACGCTCAACGAAAAGACAAAGCAGCAGCTCCACGATGCATCGAGTGCCGCCTTGCAGGAAGTGAACAGCCGCGTCCAGTCCATCATCACCGCCTTGGCTTCCTATGCTTCCACGTACAAAAACAGCAAGGTCACGAACAGTCAAAGCTTCGGCATTTTTACCGACATGGTGAACAACAATCCAACCATTTCCGAAATACAAGTCGTGACAGCAGACGGGCACTATTTGACCTTCCCCGGCTCGCCGCTGGACAGCTCCTACGATCCGCGAACAGCCGACTGGTACAAAGGCGCCTGGGACAAGCCAAACGCATTCGTCTCGGACGTCTTTCAGTTTTCCGCCACGGAATTTCCGAAGATCGCTGTCTCCATGGCTTTGCGCAACGAGGAGGAAGAGCCTGTCGGCGTCGTCGTGGCCTTCGTCTCCGTGCCGAAGCTCAGTGAATCAATCGGACAGATCAAGCTGGGGCAAACCGGATACGCCATGATTGTCGACCAGCAAGGGAA
This sequence comes from Brevibacillus sp. NSP2.1, assembly GCF_000470975.2. Taxonomy (NCBI): domain Bacteria; kingdom Bacillati; phylum Bacillota; class Bacilli; order Caryophanales; family Paenibacillaceae; genus Brevibacillus; species Brevibacillus sp. NSP2.1. Next base: position 5,242,868 of record NZ_CP048274.1, read on the forward strand.
GCTGCTCGCTCACCCGGATAAAGCCTACGCCCTGCAGCGCCCGCTCCTGACCGAGCTGCCTGTCGTCGCCAATGTCATTGCGGGCAATTCCGGCTTTGAATCGTTTCATATAAACGGCATGGATGCCTTTGCCGCCTACAAATTCGACCCGGCGCTCAAATGGGGCATGATCGTCGTGCAGTCCGTATCCGAGGTCAAACAGGAGGTGCGCCGCCTGCAGTTGACGATACTCGCGGTCTCCCTCGTCGGATTAGGCTCGTTGGCATTGCTGCTCTACTTGTACGTCCGCAAGATTATCAAGCCCGTCAAAGAGGTGCAGCAAAAAATGACGGCGTTCAGCGAAGGCGACCTGTTTCAGACGATGCACGTCCAGACCAACGACGAAATCCGCCAGCTCGCCGACAGCTTCAATCGGATGAGCGGGCAAATCCGCACCATCATCGGCAAAATCCAGCACGTGATCGCCGACGTCAAACAGGTGGCCGAGCATGTGGGCAAAGGCTCGCGACACTCTCACGCCATGCAGACAGAGGTCGTCTCCGTCACCGAGCGGCTGGCGCAAGAAATGGACAACCAGCAGGTGCAAATCGACGACATCCACGCCACGATGGCCGGAATTACAGCAGAAATGACACGCATTACACAGTCGATGGAAACAGCGGTCAGGCAAAACGAAAAGTCGCGGGAGCAGAGCGCCAAAGCGGCTACCTCGATTGATTTGCTGAAGGACAACATGCAAAAAATATCGACAGACATGAAAGCCTCCCTCCAGGCGATGGGCTCGATGCGCGAGAGCATGGACGACATCCGCGAGATTCTCGGCTGGATCTCCTCGATCTCCCAACGAACGAAGCTGCTGTCTTTCAACGCCCGCATCGAAGCATCACGAGCCGGCCAGGCGGGACTCGGCTTCGGGATCGTCGCGGACGAAATTCGCCTCCTGTCTGAACAGACAGAAGAAGCGACGGCCCGCATTCAACAAGTCATCGCTTCAGGGGAAAACCGGATGGAACGGGTGGCCGCATGTCTGGAAACGACCGATCACGCCACGGTCAACGGCATTTCGACGCTGCATCAGGCAACGGATATTTTCCAGCAAACCTTCGCCATCAGCGAAGCGCTCACCGCGCAGCTTGAAACGATCAGACATCTGGCCGAATCCATCGCAAGCCAAAGCCAGATCATCTCCCGCCGCGTGGACAGCCTGGCGGATTCCGCCCAGGAAGTCGTCTCGGGCACACAGCAAGCGGTCGCGGCCAACCAGGAAAGCCTCTCCCTCTCGGAGCAGTTCCTGCACGATTCCGAGCGGCTGGCGGGCATCGTGGAAGATTTGGAGCAGGAAATCCACTTCTTCCGGGCAGTGGAAAAGCCTTCTGCATAGAAGGCTTTTTTCTTGTACGATTGCACATCTGTAGAGAAACAGGTAGGAGAAAACGTCGGCCCCGGCAAGCTGCACGGCGCTATAGCACACCCATTCCAGACTGCGTTGCACCATGCAAAAAGCCCTCCGTTTGCGCGTCAGGCGCAAGGAAGGCATTTTTTTGTACGGTTCAGCCAAAACGGCCGCTAATATACGCTTCGGTCTTGTCGTTTTCCGGCGAGGTGAAAATTTTTGCGGTCTCGTCCATCTCGATCAGCTCCCCGAGCAAAAAGAATGCCGTTTTGTCCGAGATGCGGGCCGCCTGGTGCAGATTGTGCGTCACGATCACGATCGTGTACTCTTCCTTTAGCTGCGTGACCAGCTCTTCAATTTTCATCGTCGAGATCGGGTCGAGCGCGGAAGCCGGCTCATCCAGAAGCAAAATCGTCGGCTGCATGGCAATGGCGCGGGCGATGCACAGGCGCTGCTGCTGTCCTCCTGACAGGGAGAGCGCAGAGTCGCGCAGACGGTCTTTTACCTCGTCCCACAACGCCGCTTTGCGCAAGCTCGTCTCGACCAGCTCATCCAGCTCGCGGCGGTCTGTCATTCCGTGAAAGCGCGGAGCGAAGGCGATATTTTCATAAATCGATTTAAAAAACGGATTGGCGCGCTGAAACACCATTCCGACGATTTGCCGCAAGCTCTCGATGTTGACCTGCTGGCTGTTGATGTCAATGCCGTCGACGACGATGGAGCCTGTGACGCGGCAGGAAGGCACGAGATCGTTCATCCGGTTCAGGCTGCGCAAAAGCGTGGACTTCCCGCAGCCGGACGGCCCGATAAAGGCCGTCACCGAGTTGCGTTCAATGTCCATCGAAATATTTTTGACCGCTTGCTTATCCCCGTAGTAAACCGAGACATTGTTCGTCTGAATAATCGTATCTTGCATGGTGAGTACGGACATCGCTATCACCTCTCCTTAGTTGGAACCTGACGTCATCTTTTTGTACACCCACGTCCCGAACCAGCGGGCCGAGACGTTAAAGAGCAGCACGGCAATAATCAGCACAGCGGCAGCGCCATCCGCCACGTCGCGCGCATCCGGCGTCAGCCCTTCGCTGTTTACTTTCCAGATATGCACAGCCAACGTTTCGGCCGGGCGGAACGGATTCAGCGGCGAAGTCGGGCTGTTCAGCGAGAAATCAGCAAAGTTCAGGTTCGGTGAAGACATCCCTGCGGTAAACAGCAAGGCAGCCGCTTCCCCGAAGACGCGTCCGGAAGCGAGAATCGCCCCCGTAATGATCCCAGGCAAAGCCGCCGGAAGAATGACGGAGACAATTGTCCGCCATTTGGTGATGCCAAGCGCCAGGCTCGCTTCTTTTTGGCTGCGCGGCACGTTGCGCAACGCATCCTCTGTCACGCGCACGAGCAGCGGCAGGTTGAAGACGGTCAGCGCGAGGGCACCGGAGAAAAGCGTATAGCCCCAGCCTGTCATGTTTACGAAGACGAGCAAGCCAAACAAACCAACGACAATGGACGGCAAAGAAGAAAGCACTTCTATACTCATGCGGATAAACTGCGTAAACTTGTTATCCGGCGCGTATTCAGCCATATAAATACCTGCTCCGATTCCAATCGGCAAGGCGATCAGCATGGTCAAGACCAGCAAATAAAACGAGTTGAACAACTGCGGACCAATCCCGCCCCCTGCATTGACGATATCTGGCGGCGAGGTCAAAAAGTCCAGGTTCAGCTTGTGCCAGCCTTGCGTCAAAATGAAGCCGAGCAAGCCAATGAGCGTGCCGATAATCAAAGCGGCAATCAACGTCAAAACGATCGTAGCAACGCGGTCCATCAGTCTCGCTCTCATCTACTTCACCAGCCTCTTTCTGCCCAAAAAGCGCAAGATCATAATGAAGACGAACGACATCAGAAGCAGCAGAAGCGCCATGGACCAGAGTGCATTGTTGTACGGGGTTCCCTGAATCGTATTCCCCATGTTCAGCGTGATGCCGCTGGTCAACGTGCTGATCGGGTCCAAGAGACTGCCCGGAAGCTTCGTCGTGTTCCCGATGACCATCTGTACGGCGAGCGCTTCGCCAAAAGCGCGAGCCATCCCCAATACAACCGCGGTCAGGCAGCCGGGAAGCGAAGAGTGCAGCACCACATTCCAGATCGTCTGCCAGCGTGTGGCTCCCAAAGCGAGAGAAGCGTTGCGCAAATCTTGCGGTACGGCTTCAATGGCGTCTGTCGCCACGCTGGTGATCGTAGGCAGGATCATCAGGGCAAGCACAAGCCCCCCTGCCAAAAGACTGAAACCAAGAACGTCAAATTGTTCGCGAATAAAAGGAACCAGAAGAGTAAGACCAACATATCCGTACACAACGGATGGAATGCCAACCAAAAGCTCGATCACCGGCTTCAACACTTTTTTGCCGAAGCCCGGAAAAATTTCCGTCATGAAAATAGCCGCCCCGATCCCGAGCGGTGCCGCGATCAACGCAGCCAAAGCCGTCACCAAAAACGATCCGAGAATGAACGGGAACACACCGTAAAGTGCAGGCTCGCCCTCCGGGTCCCATTTCACCTGTGTTAAAAATTCGCTGATACTGACGCCGTCGACAAAAAAGGTGGACAGCCCTTTTGAAGCGATGAAGTACGTAATCGACAAAACGACGATGACCAGCAAGGCCGCACAGACCATGGCAATCGTTCGGCCCGTCATGTTCTCTGTAAATTGACGTTTGTTATATGTCAGCATTTTTCGCGCAATCAGCGATTGGCGATTTGTCTCTACCCCTTCAATACGATGGTTCATGTTCTCCCTCCCAGAAAGAAAACGGCTTTCGCGCAAGCAAAATGAGGGGTAAGGCCCCTCCACCCCTCTATTTTGCTGTTGACCCGTGAGTGTCTTATTTTTGTGTTACTTTTCCTTCAGCGTCGCGTTCTACTTTCATGTCTGTGATTGGCAGGAAGCCCAGATCGACAATCGTTTTCTTTTGCACTTCTTCAGACAGGATGTAATCCAGGAACGCTTTTGCGTTGCCAGTAGGCTCGCCTTTTGTGTACATGTGCTCGTATGCCCACACTGGGTATTTGTTCGTTGCGATGTTTTCTGCGTTTGCTTCCACGCCATCCAGTTTCAATGCTTTTACGGAGTCATTGAAGTAGGACAGAGCCAGGTAGCCGATTGCGCCCGGTGTTTCGGCAATGATTTTGCGAACAGTACCGGAGGAATCCTCTGTGATGCCTTCTGCTTCTTCTTTTCCGTCCAGTGCGAATTTGCTGAATGTTGCACGAGTACCGGAAGACTTCGGACGGTTCACCAGCGTGATTTTCATGTCATCGCCGCCAACTTCTTTCCAGTTGGTGATTTTGCCAGTGAAGATGTCGATCAGTTGTTGCTTGGTCAGGTTGTCTACTTTTACTTGCGGGCTAACCGCTGCTGCCATTCCGACAACGGCTACTTTATGGTCAACCAGTTCGTTTGCCGGAATGCCTTTTTTCTCTTCTGCGAAAATGTCGGAGTTACCGATTGTTGCTGCGCCGCTTGCTACCTGGCTCAGCCCTGTTCCGCTTCCCCCGCCTTGTACTTGAATTTGTACACCTTGATTTTTCGCCATAAAGTCTTTGGCCGTTTGCTCGACCAGAGGCTGCAAAGCGGTGGAACCAACTGCTGTGATCGGTTCACCGGATGTTGTTGTAGTCGAACCAGAGTTGCTTTCCGGAGCCGGGGTAGCTGGTTGTTGCTGCGCTGGTTGTTGTTGCGATGGAGCCGCACTGTTGCTGCCACATCCGGCGAGCAGTGCCCCTACAAATGTCAGCGCCATAAACATTTTGCTGAGTTTTTTCATTGGATGAAAATCCTCCTTAACAGGTTCGGTTTGTTTTTCTCTCTTACAAGTACAAACTATACAGGTCGAATGTTGTAGGATTGTGATGCGATTGTTAAGCTTTTTTAAAGATGGAGCCAACCCTGTATAAAACGAAAACAAGCCGCTTGACGAAACAGCAAAAAGGCGGCACAGCCTGGATGCTACCAGGTTGTGCCGCCTTCACTCGGCGATTGCCTGTTTAGTTGTCGCGCGTCAATGGCTCCGATACATCGACATGGCCCATCAACGATTCGACTTTTTTGCCATCTTCCAGGAAGACGATTTGCTTTACTTCCGGGAACTGAAAAAAGGTTTTCTTCAGCGCGTCCAGCGCCATCCCTTCGCCGCTTGAGCCGAGGTTGTACTGGTTTTTGCTGTCGGCATCAATCGTCAACGTGCCATCCGCAAAAGTGATGTCATGGTATCGGAAGTCTTTCCAGAGCGGAAAGTGCTCTTCTGCTTTTGTCGGCTTCTCCAAAAGCGAGAGGGTTTTCTTGTACTTTTCGATGTCTTCTGCAAAAGTGATTTCTTGTTCCTCTTTTTGCAGCTCCATCAGGTCGCCGTCGGAATAGTAGACGGTAACGACCTGTTTGTTGAGTGTCGGCTCTGCTGTCGATGGGTCAGTGTTCGTGCCAGATGGCTGTTCAACAGGTGCCGTAGGCTGCGGTGCAGGAGCCGCATTTTGTCCGCAACCAGCCATTAGCAGCACAGCCAAAGCCGCCACCCAGATCATCCGACTTTTTTTCATCGTGAAAGCCTCCCTTACTGATAAGACTGATAGTATTCACGGATAGCCGCAACGAGGGCTTTCGCGATTTTGTCCTGGAATGCAGGCGAGGTCAGCAGCGCATTTTCTTGCGGATTGGACAGGAAACCTGTCTCTGTCAACACGGCTGGCATTTTCGTGTTCTTGATAACGTAAAAGCCGCTCGCCTTGACTCCCCGATCCGGGAACTGCGTTGCTCCTTGCAGGTGCTTGTGCACCAATTGCGCAAACGTCTTGCTGTTTGCATTGTAATAGAAGGTTTCCGTACCGCCTGTCGTCGGTTTCGGGAACGAGTTGGCGTGAATGGACAAGAACAGGTCCGCCTCCAGCTCATTCGCGATTGCCACACGCTCGGACAGCTCGTAGAACACATCTGTCGTGCGCACAGGCACTACTTGAAACTCCGGATATTGCTTCAGCAAAGCGACTACTTTGTTGGCGACAGCCAGCGTGTAGTCTTTCTCGTGGTTGCCCGCCACGCCCAATGCACCTGGGTCTTTTCCGCCATGACCCGCGTCGACTACGATCAGGTAGCCTGTTTTCTTAGGCTTGGGCGTCAGCTTCACTTCAATGCCGTCTTTTGTATAGGCCAGATTATACTCGCTCTTCTGGTTCAGCTCAATCACGACACGCACGGTCTCTGGCGAAGCACTGTACTGGCTGTACCGCAGGCTTGCGATCAGCGGCTCTTCTTTTGGCTCGCTGGCTGCTGACTGCTCGTCCTCTTCGCCGGAAGAAGCTGCTTGCTTGCGCTCCTCTGACTCTCCGATACTGCCGTTTTCTTCGTTCTTTTTCAACTCTTCCACCAAATCGTCCGCCAAAGCGGTTTGCGGGAGGTCCAGCACGATGCGATGGGGGCCTGTGAGCACAAAAGAATTGGCCTGCACGGGCAGCTTCATCTCAATATGTACGCGATCCCCATCCTTTGTAACACCTGTCAGCCGATTGAGTCTTTCGATTTCAAGCAGATTCTTTTTCTTGTTCCAAGTGATCGAACCGCCTAGCTCGTCCTCTACTTGCTCAATTGGAAGAACCAGTTGACTGTCGATCGTCATGCCGCGTTCCGGGCGATTCCATACAAAGCCTTTTTGTCCGACCTGCTCCGCGACCGCATCGGCAGACACGTACATGGTGTCCGACACTTGATACAGCTTGATCGCTTTTTCAGGAGCACGGCCGTTCAGCGTAACCTGTGGCGTTTCGTTAGCAATGACGGTGCGGGAGCTGTTGTCCCACCCTACAGTGATCCCGAGCGATTCCCCGACAAACCGCAGAGGGAGCAGCATGCGCTGCTGGGAGATGACAGGCGGCGTATCCAGCTTTACCTGCTTGCCGTTCAATAGCGCTGTGCGCGAGTCCAATGTGAGGGAAAGCTGCGTCGTACCCCGTGTAATCACCGCTGTCCGCTTCGCTTCGTTCCAGGCGACATCCGCGCCCAAACCTTCTGCGATGACACGCACGGGAACCAATGTCCGCCCGCTCTTGATGACTGGTGGCACGTCCGGGGTCACTGCTTGTCCACCGATCATCAGGTTGACGGCTTCCTCAGTTGCACTACTTGCCGCAGCCGCCCAACCGGGGATAAGCAGCAGGACCAGCAGCGCCAGAAGCAGAGGGTAAAATCGTCTTTTCATCCTGACCTCCTCCGTGATGTCTGTTCTGTTGTGTGGCGTTAGACCATTGTGCAACGTTCACCATTCTATTAGACGCGTCAACATCTGTAAAGTTTATAGTCTTTTCGTACCAAAAAGACAAAAGACTGCTCCTTTTTGACAAAGAAGCAGTCCAGAAAACCAAGAAAGTTGTCGATTAGCGAAACAACCCGCGCCGTTCTCGTCTGCTCACTTCTTCTACAGGCGCTTTCAGCATGTTCAAGCCGCCGTTGGCGATAAACTGTTGAATCATGGACAGGACGGCCGGATTGGACAGCACTTTGATGGAATCGGCCACCTTCGGATTTTTCAGTTGCGGGATAGCCCCGCTCAAATGCGGCAGCAATGGCAGCAAATCCTCAATGGAAATCGCAGGCTTTGCTTTCTCAGGGACGGACTGCACGGGAATCGGACGCCGGCGCGGTCCAAACAGAATGCTGCGCCGCGGCCCCTGATTGGGAGCGGCCTTCAGCCTTCCGAGCGTATCCTTCATGTCCTGCAGTTCTTGCTTCATCTGGCTCATCTCGCGCATCACCTGAGCATTGCTCACATTGTGCGCATCCGCCAGCTTGTTCATCGTCTCTATCAGTTGCCCCTGGGCACCGGCCTGTTTCTTTTTCTTTCTCGTTTTGGCAGCGATAATCCCACCTCCCTCCTGGTAAGCCCCCCTTTATTTAAAGCGCTTTTTCAGGCTGTCGATGTCTTTGGCGTTGACGCCTTTTTTGGAAAGCTTGTTCAGCAGGCTGCCGACGTTTTCTGTCTTGGACATATGCCGAAACTGCGCCACATATCCGTTCAGTTCCTTATCCGTGAAGTTTTTACCGGCTTTTTTGCCCAAATCGCGGATGACTTCCTTCAAGCCTGCATCCGTCTTCAGCTTATCCTTGGGAATTGACCTTACAATACTGAGCAGTTTGCCAATATCCACAGCGATCCCCCCTGGTTGCAGTTTGTTCCTTTTTACTCTATGTAGCCAGGAGCACAATGGATTGGTCATTTGTCCATGCGGGAGAAAAAAAGAAGAAGGGCAGCGGCACCCCTCTTCTTTGAATCATTTCCTCTATATAAGATTAAGGCTTGATATCGACGTACTTGAAGTCGATCATGCCGAGCCCGTCCAAAATCGCGCCGTCGACTTTCTCGCTTTGCAGCCAGCTCTGGGCATAGTAGTAGATCGGCATAATCGGCATTTCGTCCATTAAAATTTGCTCGGCCTTGGCCAAAATCGCCTTCCGTTTTTCCGGGTCCTGCTCCAAAGCGGATTGGTTCAAGAGCTCTTTGTATTTGGGGTGTTCCCAGCCCGTGTCGTTGTTTCCGCCGTTTTTGTCCTTGAACATTTCCAAAAAGTTGATCGGATCGTTGAAGTCGGCTAGCCAACCCGCACGCGCAATCTGGTATTTCCCCTGGTGTACGTCCTCTATGTATACTTTCCACTCTTTGTTTTCCAGCTTCACGTCTACCCCGAGCTTTTTCTTCCACTGGTCCCTGATTTCTTCAGCAATCGCTTTATGGCCCATCGACGTGTTATAGGAGACGGTGATGGGAGGAAGTTTTGCGATTCCCGCTTCCTTCATGCCCTCCTGAAGCAGCTTTTTGGCCTCTTCTGTGTGATTGTCTGTAAAGTAGCCACCAGATGCAACAGCCATGCTCGGCGGCACAAAACCTGTCGCGGGAAGGTGGTTGGCCAACATGGTCTCCACCAAAGCTTGACGATCCAGTGCATAAGCAAAAGCTTTGCGGATTTTGGCATTGTGAAAAGGCGCTTGCTCTGTGTTGAAGCGGTAGAAGTAAGTGCCCGCGATCGCTTGCGTATGAAACAGCGCAGGCGACTTCCAGGAAAGCTCGAAATCCATGGGGACTTCAGACAAAGGGGCGCCTGCCCAATCCAGATCGCCGTTGCGAAACATCTCCAGCTCTATATACCCGTCATCAATCATAGAAAAATCAATCTTGTCCAATTTTACATTTTGTTTGTCCCAGTAGTTCTGGTTTTTCGTCAGAACGAGCTGGTGCTTGGGCTTCCATGTCTCGATTTGAAACGGACCGTTCCCTACTATCGTCTTGGGATTGCTTGCCCATTCCTTGTCGGCTTCCACGACTTTTTTGTTAACAGGATAATAGGTGTAAAAAGCCGTCAACTCCGTGAAAAACGGGGTCGGATTCGTCAGTTCCACAACCAATGTTTTGGCGTCGACGGCTTTGACACCAACGTCACTCGCCGTCCCGGTTCCCTTGTTATACGCTTCCGCTCCTTTTAAATAGTAGAGCTGGTAGGCGTAATTCGATGCTGTCCTGGGGCTTAGCGCACGTTTCCAGGCGTATTCGAAGTCATAGGCGGTGACCGGATCGCCATTGCTCCATTTGGCAGGGCGAATTTTGAACGTATAAGTTTTGCCGTCAGCCGAAACGGTATAGCTTTCTGCCGCTGCTACATGTACTTTTCCGTCTTTGCCCAAACGAGTCAACCCTTCGAAGATTGCCCTGCTTATTGTGCCGGACGTTGAATCTTCAGCAATGCCCGGATCTACGGTTGGGGGATTGGAATGCATGTTCATTCTTAATACTTTTGCTTTTGGCTCCGCCGCTTGCCCGGCATCCGCATACCCTGCCAAGCTCCCGCCGAGAATCAGCATCGCACCTGCGACTGCAACGACATTCTTTTTCACGATCAAGCACCTCGTTTTTTTGTATACACTTCTATCATCAGTATACAAGAAAAAGGGATTTTTGGATGTTTTTTCTTTTAGTTAGTTTTGATGCAACTCGACTAGGAAAAAAATGGTTCGCCCCTTTTCGGGTGAGAATTTTCAGCCCCGATCAACACCCGCTTTTCAAACAAAAAAGAAGAGAAGCGTCAAAAACGCCCCTCTTCCTTAAATCGGTTGCTTTGCTTCTATTATTGTTTGATGTCAGCGTATTTGTAGTCAACAGCACCCAGACCGTCGATGATTACGCCGTCAACCTTGTCGTTTTTCACCCAAGATTGCGTGTAGAAGTAGATTGGCATGACTGGCATTTCATCCATCAGGATTTGCTCAGCTTCAGCCAGGATCGCTTTCCGTTTTTCCGGATCTGTTTCCAGAGCGGATTGGTTCAGCAGCTCTTTGTACTTCGGATTTTCCCAACGAGTATCGTTGTTTCCGCCGTCTTTTTCCTTGAACATTTCCAGGAAGTTGATCGGATCGTTGAAGTCACCCAGCCAACCAGCGCGAGCTACTTGGTATTTACCTTGGTGTACGTCATCCAGGTATACTTTCCACTCTTTGTTTTCCAGCTTCACGTCTACACCGAGGTTTTTCTTCCATTGGTCTTGGATTGCTTCTGCGATCTTTTTGTGACCTTCGGAAGTGTTGTAGGACAGAGTCAGAGTTGGCAGCTTGCTGATGCCAGCTTCTTTCATACCTTCTTCCAGCAATTTTTTCGCTGTTTCGAGGTCTTTGTCCTTGAAGTAGCCATCTTTGTTCAGAGCCATGCTCGGTGGTACATAACCGGTTGCTGGCAACTGACCTGCCTGCAGGATGTTGTCGATCAGGCTTTGACGGTCGATCGCGTAAGCAAACGCTTTACGGATTTTCGCGTTGTTGAATGGCGCTTTTTCTGTGTTGAAGCGGTAGAAGTAAGTACCCGCGATTGGTTGGGTTGTCATTTTTCCAGACTCTTTCAGAGCAGGAATCGCGTCAGTTGGCAATGCGGAAGTTGGAGCACCTGCCCAATCCAGCTCGCCGTTTTCAAACATGGACAGCTCAGTGTTCTCATCCTCTACCATGGAGAACTCGATTTTGTCCAGTTTTACGTTGTCTTTATCCCAGTAGTTCTCGTTTTTCACGACAACCAGTTTGCTCTTGTGTTCCCATGTTTCCATTTTGAATGGACCGTTACCCACGATTGTTTTCGCGTCAGTAGCCCATTTGTCGTTGGCTTCAACTGTTTTTTGGTGAACCGGGAAGTATGTTTTGAACGCTACCAGCTCCAGGAAGAACGGAGTTGGGTTTGTCAGTTCCACTTCCAGTGTTTTGTCGTCGAGCGCTTTTACGCCAACGTCTTCTACTTTACCAGTACCTTTGTTGAATGCTTCCGCACCCTTCACATAGTACAGTTGGTAAGCGTAGTTGGAAGCTGTTTTCGGATCGAGCGCGCGTTTCCAGGCGAATTCGAAGTCTTTCGCTGTTACAGGATCGCCGTTGCTCCATTTTGCATCGCGAATTTTGAATGTATATTTTTTACCGTCTTCAGATACGGTATAGCTTTCTGCTGCTGCTTCATGCACTTTGTTGTCTTTGCCTACGCGAGTCAGACCTTCGAAGGTAGCAGTGATGATTGTGCTGGAAGTAGTGTCTTCCGCGATACCTGGGTCTGCTGTTGGCGGCTCGGAGTGCAGGTTCAATTTCAGTACTTTTGGTCCCGCTGCTGGTGCAGTGGTTTCTGTTTTATTGCCTGCTGCGTTGTTATCTGCTGGCGCTGCTTGGTTGCCGCCGCCGCATCCTGCGAGTGCCGCACCAAGAACGAGGATAGAACTCATTGCTACGAAAACATTCTTTTTCATACAAGTAATCCCCCTTTTCTAAATCTTTTTTCAATATACATGCTTTTATATTATTTTTAAATATGTTTTAGAATGATTTAATAAATTTTTATTTATTTATAAAGATGATTAATGATTTATAAAAAATAATTTATTGATAAAACTCGATGGAAAATGATTCCCGTTAGTATAGACAGCTTGAAAATGTTGATTTATCGCGGTTTTCTCCATGGACCTCCCCACCTTTTTCTTTGCTGCACACAAGATTACCATGAGACAGCGTCAGTGAGAGGCTTGTCCCACGCCTCGTTTGAATTTTAAAAATATTTATAGTTGCGAACAGCTCTCCTCCCCATTTTGTTGATAGATGAAGAATCTCCCATCCTTTGCGCTTTATTTTTCGCCAAAAAAAGAAGGGCTATTCGCCCTTCTTCTTATCGTTCGCTTGGCTTTCTTATTTAATGTCTGCCCATTTCCAGTCTACGAAGCCGAGACCGTCGAGCACAACGCCTTGTACTTTGTCGCTCTTCACATAGGAATGCGTGTAGTAGTAAATTGGCGCGGCTGGCATTTCGTCCATGAGCAGCGCTTCCGCTTGCGCCAGGATTTGTTTGCGTTTTTCCGGGTCTTTTTCCACCGCGGATTGGTTCAGCAGCTCTTGATACTTGGGATTTTCCCAGTTGGTATCGTTGTTGCTGCCTTTTTTCAGTTTGAACAGATCCAGGAAGGTGTACGGATCGTTGTAGTCGCCAGTCCAGCTAGAGCGAGCGATCTGGAACTTGCCTTGGTGCAGGTCGTCCAGGAATACTTTCCACTCTTTGTTTTCCAGCTTCACTTCTACGCCGAGCGCTTTTTTCCATTGGTCTTGGATAGCTTCCGCGATTTTCTTGTGACCTTCGGACGTATTATAGGAAAGAGTCAGAGTTGGCAGCTTGGTGATGCCTTCTTCCTTCATCCCTTCCTCCAGCAGTTTTTTCGCTGTTTCCACGTCGCCGTCCTTGAAGTACGGGCTAGTTGCCACAGCCATTGTTGGAGGTACCAGACCCATTGCCGGCTCCTGGTTCGCTTGCGTTACGTTGTCGATGATCGTTTTGCGGTCAATCGCATAAGCGAACGCTTTACGGATTTTCGCGTTGTTGAACGGCGGTTTCTCCGTGTTGAATTTGTACAGGTACGTACCCGCAATCGCACGGGTTTGCATTTTGCCGGACTCTTTCAGTGCCGGGATTGCATCTGTTGGGAGTGCGCTTGTAGGAGCACCTGCCCAATCGAGGTCGCCGTTGTCAAACATGGACAGCTCGGTGTTTTCATCCTCTACCATGGAGAAGTCGATCTTGTCCAGTTTTACAGCATCTTTATCCCAGTAGTTTTCGTTTTTCGCGAGAATGAGCTTGCTCTTATGCTCCCAAGTCTCGATCTTGAACGGACCGTTACCTACGTGCGTTTTGGCGTCACCCGCCCAGTTTTGTGTGGATTCGACCACTTTTTGGTTCACCGGGTAGTAGGTGTAGAAAGCAGTCAGCTCCAGGAAGAACGGAGTCGGGTTTTTCAACGTAACAACCAATGTTTTGTCATCGGTTGCTTTCACGCCCACATCTTCTGCTTTCGCTTTTCCGGTGTTGTACTCCTCAGCGTTTTTCAGGTAGTACAATTGGTAAGCATAAGTGGAGCCGAGCTTCGGATCGAGCACTCGCTTCCACGCGTATTCAAAGTCTTTCGCTGTTACCGGGTCACCGTTGCTCCATTTGCTGTCGCGCAGGTGGAATGTATAAGTAAGTCCATCTTCAGAAACGTCGATTTTTTCCGCTACGGATTCATGCGGTTTGCCATCTTCACCGATACGAGTCAAACCATCAAAAGTCGCACGCAAAACAGCACCGGATGTGGAATCTTCAGCCAAGCCAGGGTCAGCCGTCGGCGGCTCACTCTTCATGTTCATGCGCAGAACTTTTGGACCGCTAGTTTGTTCACTTCCAGCAGAATTTCCTTGCTCTCCTGCTTTCTCGCCGCCGCCACAGCCAGCCAGCGCCGCACTCAGAACCAGGATGGAACTCATCGCTGCAAATACGCTTTTTTTCATTAGTGTTGACCCCCTTTGTATGTGTAACACTCCATGGAAAGCTACTTCAACAAATATACTGCATTTTTAGTAATATTGAAGACATTTTAAGCAAGTTTAATTATGTTTTATTCAAAGATCAAATTATATTAAGGGAAATAAATTCACATTCTTCATTACATGAAGTATGCCTCGCACAAGAAAAACTATGCAAATCTTAGGAGTATCGCCGCTCACCGAGGCAAAACAAAAAGCCCCCTCCCATCGCGAAAAAGCGACGTCACAGGGGACTTTGTTTACAATTATAAAGTTTGGGTCTGCCGGTATTCTTGCGGCGATACACCGACAATCGCCCGGAAGTCGCGGATAAAATGCGAGTGGTCGTAGTAGCCGAGCGCGATGGACAAGTCCAGCCAGTCGCTGACGGCTCCCTGGTCGATCATCTGCGCCGCTTCGTGCAGTCGGTAGCGCTGGATTACCGATTTCGGACTGACGCCAACATAGCGGTCAAACAAGCGCTGCATCGTCCGGATGCTCATTCCGGACAGTCGGCTCGCATCCTCTACCTTCAGCACCGTCCGATCTGCCTGAATCAAGCCGACCAGCTCGCTTACTCTCTTTACATTCGGATCGCGCTCCGGCAGACGCTCGCCCAAAAACGCTTCGATGCGGCGAACCATCTGGGCGTCTTCCGGCATGGCAAGCATCTCGGCTTCCAGCGGGGCTGTCTCCACCTGAAACACTTCTTCCAACGTAGTAACCGTGCCGTACAACTGCGAAACCGGCTTTTGCCAAAATGGATAAAAGCCGCCTGGTTTGAACTTCACTCCGAACACATGGCCTTGGCCAGCCAGCAAATGCGAGGACGTGGACAAAGCGACACCGAATATGCCTGTGGCGCCCTTTTCAAACACCAGATTCACATTGGGGTGGCCCAAAACTGTTTGGGAGTAAGGAGCTTGCCCGCGCAAATCCCACCTGACCACCCAGTAATGCTGGACGAAGTAACCGACGTCGCCGCCTGGTTCATACCTTTGCAGCGAAAACTTTTTTCCGCCAAGCATGGCATGCAGCACACCTTTTGGCAGCATGTCCTGCTTTTTTTCCATAGCGCCGCCTCCTGTCGCATTTTTACAATACGCCCCTCCATTATCTGCCTATACTAAGAGTAGTAGCAACAGCAAACGATTACAATTTGAAAATGAATGGAAACAGGAGGCACTGCTATGGAACTGCGTTTCGATTTTTACATCGGGGCCACCCCGGAGCACGTCTGGCACGTTCTTACCTCGGAAGAAGGAGTCAAGCATACGTTTTTTGGCTCTGTCATTCGCTCTACTTTTCAGGTAGGGGACGATCTCGCTTATGTCGGTCCCGGAAATGATGGCGACGAAACTGTCCATGTGTACGGCAAGGTTGTGGCGTTTGAGCCGCAGCAAACCTTCAGCTTCCTGGAACATCCCGGCCCTTCGTACCACGCCAACCACGCCGAGCTTCAATCGCGCGTAACTTTCCAATTGGAGCCTGTTGGCGGATGCACGCGGCTGACGCTGATTAACGACCAGTGGACCGAAGATCACCCTTCCTTCGCCAACGCGAGCAACCATTGGCCGATGATTCTCTCCAACATCAAAACATATGCAGAAACCGGAAAAACGTTGGATTTTGGCTATTAATTCCGGGCAAAAAGGAAGGAAAACCCCAGCAGCGAGCTGCCTCGGCACTTCGCCTCTGGGGTTTTTGCCTGTTACTCGACCATTTCCGCCCACTTCAGATCAATAAAGCCCAGTCCGTCCACTTGCACGCCTTTTACCTTATCACTCTGCACCCAGACATCCACGTCCGTAAACAGTGGGATTACAGGCATGGCATCCATGAAAATTTGCTCGGCTTCCGCAAAAAGCTGCTTGCGCTTCTCCGGATCGCTCTCCATGGCCGACTGTTGCAGCAGCTCCTTGTAGCGCGCGTTCTCCCAGCCTGTGTCGTTGTTTCCCGTCTTCGCATCGCGGAACATCTCCAGGTAGTTGATCGGATCGTTAAAATCGGCATTCCAGCCCAAACGGCCAATCTCGTAATTCAGTTCATGCAAATCTTGCAAATGCACCTTAAATTCCTTGATCGCCAGCTTCACGTCGATGCCAAGGTTGCGCTTCCACTGGTCCTGCATGGCTTCGGCGATTTTTTTGTGGCGGTCTGTCGGGTTGTACGACATGGTGATGGTCGGAAACTGACTCAGCCCCAACTCCTGCATGCCTTCCGCCAGCAGCTTTTTCGCTATCTCCACGTCGTTGTCGCGGAAGTAGCCCTCCGGCTTGATAATCATGGATTGCGGCAGCATCCCCATCGTAGGCACCTGGCCGACCTGTGTGATGTTGTCCACGATGCTTTGGCGATCAACCGCATAAGCGAGTGCTTTGCGAATTTTTACGTTTTGCAGCACTCCTTTGGTGGTATTGATTTTGTACCAATACATCGTCGCCTTTGGATGAACGACGAGTTTGCCTGCTTCTTTCAGGGACGGAATCGCATCGGTTGGCAGGCCGCCAAGCGGTTGACCCGCCCAGTCCAGCTCGCCGTTTTCAAACATGGACAGCGCTGTGTTATCATCCTCAATCATGGCAAACTCGATCCGGTCCAGCTTGACAGCGTCTTTGTCCCAATAGTTTTCGTTCTTCTCCAAAACGATCTTGCTCTTGTGCTCCCAGCCCGTCATCTTGAATGGCCCGTTGCTCACGTGTGTTGCTGCTTCATTCGCCCAGTTCGGATTGGCCTCTACGACCTTTTTGTCTACAGGATAATACGTGTAAAATGCCGTCAGTTCCAGGAAGAACGGTGTCGGGTTTTCCAATGTTACTTCCAGCGTCTTGTCATCCAGAGCTTTTACCCCCAGCTCGTCTGCTTGCGCCTTGCCTGTGTGTACTTTTTCCGCATTTTTGATGTAGTAGAGCTGATACGCATACTCGGCTCCCAGCTTTGGATCGAGGACGCGTTTCCAGGCAAATTCAAAGTCGTGCGCCGTCACCGGATCGCCGTTGCTCCACTTGGAGTCGCGAATCGTGAACGTGTACACCCGTTTGTCGTCGGATATTTTCACATCAGACGCAACCGAGTTCATCGGCTTCGCGTCTTTGTCCAGCCTGGTCAAGCCGTCAAAAGTGGCACGGACGATCGCCCCTGAGGTAGTGTCCTTGGCGAGCCCAGGGTCTGCCGTCGATGGCTCGCTGGTCAGATTGGCCCGAAACACTTGCGGCTTTGTGCTGGCAGGCGCGCCAGACGAAGCCTCACCCGCAGGAGCAGCAGCAGGTGCAGTCGAAGTCGGACTGCCTCCACAGCCTGCCAAAAGACTTCCGACCACCAATGTCAGGCCGACAAACATTTTGAATGTTCCCTTCATCAGAATTTTCCCCCTTATCAAATTTTTTCTATCGCCACCACAATATACTCGACGACAGATTTCTTGAAAATGGGGTTCGGTGATATTTAATTAAATTTTATGAATATTTATTCTTTTGTAAACAGAAATAAACCCAACAGCCTTAAAGGGCCAATTGGGTTTATTTGTTGATCCATCAATTACTTTTCCTTAGAATGCCGGAATGATGGAACCTTTGTATTCGTCTTCAATGAATTTTTTCACTTCAGGGGAGTTCAATTCCTTCGCCAGCTTTTGGATGGCTTCGGAGTCTTTGTTGTCAGGACGAGCTACCAGGAAGTTCGCATATGGAGATTCCTTGTCTTCGATGAACAGAGCGTCTTTGGTTGGCACGAGCTTCGCTTCGAGCGCGTAGTTGGTGTTAATCAGCGCCAGGTCCACTTCTTCCAGAACGCGCGGCAGCATCGCTGCTTCAACCTCTTTGAACTTCAGGTTTTTCTTGTTTTCCACAATGTCTTTCACAGTTCCGCTGATGCCAGCGCCTTCTTTGAGCTTGATGACGCCGTTTTTCTCCAGGAGAGCGAGGGCGCGGCCGCTATTGGTCGGGTCGTTTGGCAGCGCGATAGTTGCGCCTTCCGCCAGTTCGTCAACCGATTTCACTTTTTTGCTGTAAGCGCCAAATGGCTCGATGTGAACCGCAACTACAGGTTGCAGATCCATGTTTTGTCCTTTATTGAAGTCTTCCAGGTAAGGCTTGTGCTGGAAGAAGTTTGCGTCGAGTTGTTTTTCGTTGAGCTGTACGTTTGGTTGTACGTAGTCGGTGAACTCTTGTACTTCCAGGTTTACGCCTTGTTCTTTCAGTTTTGGTGCGATGTGCTTCAGGATTGCTGCGTGTGGAACCGGAGAAGCGCCTACTTTCAATGTCACTTCTTGTTGTCCGCCTTGTGCGCCGCCTTCGGCTGGAGCTGGAGCAGTCTCCGTTTTGCCTCCGCACGCTGCCAAAGAAAATGCCAATACGGTAGAAAGTACAGATACGACTAGCTTTTTCATAAATGATTTCCCCCTACTTTTTTTGATCTTTGTACTTGCAAACTTCTATGGGAAAGACCTTACTTGCGGCTGAAACGCAATACCAGGCGATCACCCAGCGACTGTAAGATCTGCACCAACACGAGCAAAATGACGACAGTGACAATCATGACATCGGTCTGGAAGCGCTGATAACCGTAACGGATAGCCAAGTCGCCCAGACCGCCGCCGCCGATTACCCCGGACATGGCCGTGTAGGACACGAGCGCAACGGTCGTAATCGTAATTCCGGCCACCAGTCCCGGACGAGACTCTGGCAGCAGGACGTTCCAGATGATTTGCCAATTGGACGCCCCCATCGACTGGGCGGCCTCAATGACTCCGCGATCTACCTCGCGCAGAGAGGTTTCCACCAGCCGCGCAAAAAACGGGGCGGCCCCGATCACGAGCGGCGGAATCGCTCCGAGTACGCCGAGCGAAGTGCCGACGATCAGTTTCGTGACCGGAATCAGCAAGATCATCAGAATGATGAACGGCACGGAACGCAATACGTTGACGATGAATGAAGCAACCGAGTAAAACGCCTTGTTTTGCAGCAACTGTCCACGTGAAGTAAGGAATAAAATGATTCCCAGCGGCAAGCCGATCAGGATCGTAAACAACGTGGAGAAACCCAGCATCGTCAGTGTGTCTAGTGTACCCTCAGCGATCTCCGACCAATCCACATTTTCCATTGTCCAGTCCATCTATATCACCTCTACTTCCAAACCACGCTGACGCAACGTCTCGATGGTTTTTTCGTTTTGACGGACATCGCCTTCCAGTTCGACGACCAGTTGGCCGTACGGCGTATCCTTCATGCGGGAAATCGTTCCCTGCAAAATGCTGAATACTGTGCCTGTCTCCTGCATCGTCTGGAACAAAATCGGCTGGTACGTCTTTTCTCCCAGGAAGGTGACGCGCGCAATCGTGCGGTTCCCCGCTGCTTTTTCGTGCGCGACAGCTTCGCGCAGCTCGGTGGAATCTGCCACCTGCTCGACAAATTCCTGCGTAGTCGGATGCTGCGGCTTGAGAAACACGTCCAGCACCTCGCCCGACTCGACGATTTTTCCGCCGTCGATCACGCCTACGCGGTCGCAAATGGAGCGGATGACGTGCATCTCGTGCGTAATCAGCACGATGGTCAATCCCAGCTTGCGGTTGATGTCCAAAAGCAGCGCCAAAATCGAGTTGGTCGTCTGCGGATCGAGCGCCGAGGTCGCTTCGTCACACAGCAGCACTTTCGGATCGTTTGCCAGCGCCCGTGCGATGCCGACGCGCTGCTTCTGGCCGCCGGACAACTGGGACGGGTATTTGTCCCGGTGCGCTTCCAGCCCTACCAGCTTGAGCAGATCGTCCACTTTTTTCTGAATCTCCGCCTTCGGACGCTTGGCCAGCTTGAGCGGAAACGCGACATTTTCCCCGACGGTGGACGAGGACAGCAGGTTGAAGTGCTGGAAAATCATCCCGATCTCGCGGCGCTTTTCCTGCAGCTTGACGTCGTCGAGCTTGGTCAGGTCGACCCCATCGACGATGACTTGTCCCGACGTAGGGCGCTCCAGCAGGTTGATGCAGCGGATCAAGGTACTTTTCCCCGCCCCGGAATGGCCGATAATCCCGTAAATTTCCCCTTTATCTATAGAAAGATCAATCCCGAGCAACGCCGGAATCGTCTTGCCCTGCACTTGATAGCTTTTATGCAAATTTTTCAATTGAATCAACGCATCCACCTCCCAGCAAAATCCTTGTGAAAAACGTAAAAACCCCTTTTTCATAAACGAAAAAGGGGCTGCAACGCATGTATACGTTCGCATCCACCCTTCTCATCTATCAAGATCCAACCAATCTTGTAGGAATTGGCACCGCGACGTCCATTTCAAAAAATGAACCGGTTGCCGGGCTTCATCGGGCCTGTCCCTCCGCCTCTCTTGATAAGAAAGATTTCCACGTATATTATGTTCGTTTTTCATATTTTCATGATACAAACCGGATTATATCCTTTTTGAAAATATCCCGTCAATAGCAATCACAGGAAAAACTTTTTTAATCCATTACTCCGTTGCGAATGATGGTGGCATTGACGTGAAAATGAAACGTCGCTTTCTCAAGGATTCTCGCCTTCAAGCGTATGCGAATATCGAACACCGGCGGCGATACTTGCTCCAGCTTGATTCGGGCGTTGCTGGAAATCGTGTCAAAAGCAAGGTGCACCATATCCTTGGGATTGCCGCGGTTCTTGTCGGTCTTCCCGAAAATTTGCGCCGGGACGGACGTGTCGTAGCTGCCAATCCGGAATTTCCCGTGCACGAGCTTGATGAGAAACGCTTCCTTGGGCGATAGCCTTCGAGCAGGCGCTGAATCGCCTCCTGGGTGTGATAGACCCGATTGCTCCCGGCTCCCCCGAGCTGCCGCTCCACTTCCCCTATGCTTGCCTCAGCCAGACAAATTTCTCTCAGCTTCGGGATGAGCTCGCTGTAAACGACTTGGCATCCGCCATGCTGGTCAAAAAATACAGCCGCATGCGGCCGTCCGGCTCGTCGATATGTTCCGTTCGCAAGTCCCCTGTATGGGAAAACCATTTACGCGCAATCTCCTGGTCCATTCCCCTCACCCCCATACATAGCAAATCATGGTTAGTCTGCCCGAAAACACAAAAAAACAGCACGCTCAATTTGGCGTGCTGTTTTCGTTGCTATCGGTCGTGCTATTCGTTTGCGAAACCGCTTCTTCTGCTGGCGGTTCCAGCTTTTCCTTGATAAAAGACTGGATCTGGTCGACATCCGGAATGAGCACCGCGCCTGCCCGATGGGATTCGCGGAACATCCCCATTGGCGGCAATTGGTAGTTGCCTGGCTCCGCGGTGTTTAATTTCAGCCCAAGCGCAGACAGCCTCAGCATATCCATGGAACTGATATTCGTCTGGATATACGGCGTCACTTCTTTCAGGATGGACGGCAATTGAATCAAGGTCGTGCCGCTCTTCATCTGGCTCACCACAGCCGTCAGCAGCTTGCGCTGACGCTCTGTGCGCGTGTAGTCCGATGTGGCGTCATGGCGAAAACGAACGTATTGCAGAGCCTTGTTGCCATCCAGTTGCTGCAGTCCCTTTTTCAAATTGATGTCGTAGATGCCTTTATCGGTCGGGTCGTGATAGTACATATTTTTTTCCACATCAATCTCGACACCACCGACAGAGTCAATCAAAGCCTTGAAGCCTTCAAAGTCGGTGATGACGTAGCGGTCCACCGGAAGCCCTGTAAACTGGCTGACGGTCTTCATCGCCAGTTCCGGTCCGCCCTCCACGATCGCCGAGTTGATGCGCGAGCTGCCGTTCCCCGGAATGTCTACGTACGTGTCGCGCAAAATGGAAAATACGTCGTAGCGCTTGGAGGCCGGGTCGATACTGACGAGCATCATCGAGTCCGAACGGGGGAGCCCGTTATTTTTCATTCCCCTGCGGTCCACCCCCATCAACAGGATGTTCACCCGCTCTTCGCCATCCCATTCCGGAATCTCCGCCGCTTTCGTCGCGGCACCGCCATCCGGCGGGGCTGGCCGAATGACATTCGGCTCTTGAATATTGTGAGCAAACTGATAAAAAGAGTATCCGTAATAACCTGCTGTCGCGGCAATCGCGACAAACATCAGGAGCAACACCCGTTTCCACATTCGCATAAAGAACTACTCCACCTTTTATTCTCTGTATCACATGAACTCATCTCACCACTTGTTTAGTATACTCGAATCTATAGGATGTGGAGCAGCCTTTATTTGGGTGCTTTTCACTTTTTATATTTTTATGTTTGCAATGTTTAAAATATTCGTTATACTACAAGCAACACAATCCCAAAGGGGTGACCGGCCGTGATTTCTCCCACTTCCTTTTTGCAGCGGTATCCGCGAGTAGCCCTGTTCTTCCTGGTTGCGAGCTTCATCAACTCTTCCGGCAGCGCTTTCATGTTGCCGCTTACCACTTTGTACGTACATACGATTTTGCAACGCTCCATGACCGAGGCAGGCTTTGTGCTGATGGTTTAATCGCTGGCAGGAATTGTGGGGCAGTTCGTCGGCGGGACGCTTTTTCACCGCCTGGGCGCCAAACGGCTGATTGTCGGGGCCTTGCTGGTTCAAGGACTCATCCAGTTGTCGATTCCGCTCACGAATAGCTGGCCTGTTTACATCGCGCTGATGACCGGGCTTGGCTTTACCTTCAACCTGTCGTTCCCGGCGATTCAGGCGTTCATCGGCTTTCGCTGGAAAGAGCAGCGCCGAGAGCTGTTCAACATCGTATATGTCGCGAACAACCTGGGAATGGCCATCGGCACCTCGCTGGCCGGGGTCATTGCCACTTCCTGCGGCGAGCAGGAACGCAGCATGGAGGTGTCAATACTGCCGCCCGGATCGAGCGCCACGGCCGAACGGCCACAGCCTGCCACGCTCCAGCCTGCTTCGTGAAATCGCTCTGCCATCGACCTGCCCAATCCTCGCCTAGCTCCGGTTATCACCACCAGCTTGTTTCCAGCCACGCTCTAAAAAACAAAAAGAAAGCCCCTTCCAGAAAATCAGAAGAGACTTTCGCTTTTGTCAAAAAGACAGCTCCGGCAACTGATACCATTCGCCAGCCATCCATTCGCGCGCCTTCCAGCGCAGCACGTCCGGGCGCACCAGCGGCATGATCTGTTGAAACAGCTCCACGCGTTCGATGTCCGTCATCGGCACGAAGGCGTTGGCCGCGGCCAAGTCCGCTTCCAGCTCGTCCATTCTGCTCACGCCGAGGATCGCCGTCGAAACGGGGAGACTCCACGTATAGCGCAGCGCTTGCTCTGTCCACGGAGCCAGCTTGCCCAGCCCCATCACTTTCATGCCGATGACCGCGACGCCTTTTTCCACCGCTTGCGGAACGAAATCGTGCGCAAAGCTGTAGATGAAATGATCGAGAGCAGACAAAGCGACGAGGGCGCTGTCAAAAGGAAAGCGGCGAATCGCTTCTGCCAGCAGGCGCGGGTCTGTGTGCCCGCTGATGCTGATTTTGCGGATCAAGCCTTGCTCTCGCGCTTCCAGCATCGCTTCCAGCGCGCCTCCTTTTGCAAAAATCGCCTCCAGATCGTGCGGCTGCATGATGTTGTGCATCCGCCACTCGTCGACGTAATCGGTCTGCAGCCGCTTCAAGCTGCCCTCCAAATCTTTCAGGGCCAGGTCGCGCGTGCGTCCTCCCGTCTTCGTCGCGATCCACACGCGGTCGCGCAAGCCTGCAAGCCCCAGTCCTACCCGTGTCTCCGACTGTCCAGCGCTGTATGTAGGGGCTGTATCAAAGTAATTGACTCCTGCTTCTACGGCGCGCCGAATGATGGCGATTGCCTGCTCCTCGGTGCAATCGTGCTCGTCCACAATTCGCTGGGCGCCGAAGCCGAGCAAAGAGACTTGATGCGGATCTCGTCCAAACGATCGGGTCTGCATGCTGCGGGCAGCTCCTTTCAGGTTCATCGGGATGTGAAACAAGACGCCCGTTCGCGAGCGTCTTGTCATGGCCATGCTAGCTTATTTGTACGTGTCGTAAGCGGTAGTCAACAGGTTGGAGATCGTTTGCAGGTCGTTGTTCTCAATCTGATGACGCTCGATCATCGTCATGATTTTGCCGTCCTTCATGATCGCAAAAGACGGGGAAGATGGCGCGTAGCCTTCAAAGTACTCGCGGGCTTTCGCTGTCGCTTCCTTGTCTTGTCCTGCAAATACAGTGTAAATGTTGTCTGGCTTGGTGGAATGGTTCAAGGAATGAACCACTGCCGGACGAGCCAGCCCTGCCGCGCAGCCGCAAACCGAGTTTACGACTACCAGCGTCAGACCTTTTGCGTTTGGCAGCGTCTGCTCAACCTCTTCTGCTGTGCGCAGCTCTACAAATCCGTTGCGCGTCAGTTCGTCGCGCATCGGTTGAATTACTTGGCT
Organism: Brevibacillus sp. NSP2.1; assembly: GCF_000470975.2. NCBI lineage: Bacteria > Bacillati > Bacillota > Bacilli > Caryophanales > Paenibacillaceae > Brevibacillus > Brevibacillus sp. NSP2.1. Next base: position 5,267,486 of record NZ_CP048274.1, read on the forward strand.
CATATATGCTTCATAAGACATCATGGGGCAACCTCTCCTTTGTATCACGTATCCATTTACGTATTATTATAACCCGATCGCGTCCCCGGGAGAACGAAGAAGTGCTCCAGTCCTACACTTCCATCAAAATGGTGAGAATCATCGGATTGCGGCCCGTCTTTTCGTAAATAAACGGCTTGATGACTTCGTTGATCTGGGACTTCAACTCCGACCATTCCTTGATCTTCTTGTCCAACGCTTCCTGGAGGCGCTGGCGAACCAACAGCGTCGCTTCCTGGATGAGCGATTCCGAACCGCGCACGTACACAAAGCCGCGGCTGACAATGTCAGGTCCGGTGAGAATCTTGAAGTTTTTCATATCGAGGCTGACGACCACGACCATCAGGCCATCCTCTGCCAAATGCTTGCGGTCGCGCAGGACGATGTTGCCCACGTCGCCGATGCCGCTGCCGTCGATCAGGACGATGCCGGCGTGAACTTTGCTGAGCCATGCCTTTTCGCGGTTGCAGTTCAGCACCTCGCCGTTGTCCATGAGGAAAATGTTGCTCTCCTCAATTCCTACCTGCTGCGCCAGCTTCGCGTGCGTCTTCAACATCCGGTACTCCCCGTGAATCGGGATAAAGTACTTGGGACGAATGAAGTTGAGCATGAGCTTCAACTCCTCGCTGCTGCCGTGACCGGACGCGTGAATGTCAAACACGTGGCTGAGCACGACGTTCGCGCCCGCGCGGTACAGCTTGTCAATCGTCCTGCTGACATTGATCGTGTTGCCTGGAATCGGGGAAGCCGAGATAATGACGGTATCCTCCGGGTAGATCGACACGGTCCGGTGCGATCCGGAAGCGATTCGGGTCAATGCCGCCATCGGCTCGCCTTGGCTTCCGGTGCAAATAATCAGCACCTGATTGTCGGCGTAGTTGTCAATGTGCTTGATATCAATCAGCATGCCCTCCGGCATCTGGATGTAGCCCAGTTCTTGTCCGATCAGGAACACTTTTTCCATGCTGCGGCCTATCACCGCTACTTTGCGATTGCACTGCTCGGCAGCGTCTACTACTTGCTGCAGGCGATGCACGTTGGACGCGAATGTCGCCAGGATGATCCGCCCGCGCGCTTTGCGCACCACGTCGAGAATCCCTTCGCCAACGGTGCGCTCCGACATGGTGAAGCCGTAGCGCTCGCTGTTCGTACTGTCAGAGAGCAGCGCCAAAACGTCGCCGCTCGCCCCGATTTTCGCAATCTTGCCGTACTCGGTCGTCTGTCCGACTGGCGTCATATCGAATTTGAAGTCACCTGTATGAATGACCATCCCTTCCGGCGTATGAATCACAACCCCGAACGAATCCGGAATGCTGTGATTCGTGCGGAAAAAGGACGCTTTCAGGCGGTTGAAGGGGATTTCCGTATCTTCTGAGATCGGAATCATCTTCACGTCATTTTGCATGCGATGCTCTTCCAGCTTCGCCTTGACCAAGCCCAGGGTCAGACGACCACCGTAGATCGGCACGTTAATTTGCTTGAAAATATAAGGAATCGCTCCGATGTGATCCTCATGTCCGTGCGTTAACAAAAGTGCTTTAATCTTGTGCTGGTTGTCCACCAAATAGGAAATATCGGGGATGACCAGATCAATACCGAACATTTCATTCTCGGGGAACTTCACCCCGCAGTCAATGATGATAATTTCGTCCTCATACTCGACGCAATACATATTTTTTCCGATCTCGCCGAGGCCGCCCATCGCGAAAATCTTAACGTCGCTCAAACTCTTTCCTCCTAACATCATCGTGCATGATTTTGGGAACCCGAACCAAGCATGCCATTCTTATTGTAACACAACGCGAGGCGTTCGTTTCATCCAGTCTTGACAATTCGACACATTCATCTTCGGTCAATAATAGAAAACTGATACGCAATCGCCGCTACTCTCTCATCCGTGACCGTACTGACCCGCTCCCAAAAGTTTTCTTCCATGTTTGTATCTTCTGTCCATACCGGCGCGATTTCCCCCGCAGCGAGCTTGAGCGGCAACGCCTGTTTGTCTTCGATGACGGCCCCACTTTCGTTTTGCAGGCGAACCAAAAGCTCAATGCCCAGCGGCTGCCCCGACTGGTTCCGGACCAAAATCAGGCTGTCGTAAGGTTGGCCAGCACACCTTTTCAGACAGTCCCTTTTGCTGTAGACGAGCGTGACGTCAATCGGCTTATTGCTCGACGCCTGCACGGGCACGGCCTGCCACTTGTTTTTTACACTCTGCACAACCGAGACGTACTCCACCTTCGACATAAACGGCCCCATGCCTAAAAAAGCCCCGGCAAACAGGAGAAACAGACCAGACGACGTGGCGAGAAACAACAGATTCATTTTCCAGAACGGTTTGCGCATCACAAAGAAAAAGACGAGGTACATAATAAAAAACACGAAGACGAGGAACAGGCAAAAATAAAGAAACAGCTCCAGATCGGCTTTGGTCGGAAGCACCGGAATGCCGTACTGTACTTGCCAATACACGTTGGCAGCGAGGCAGCCTCCGTAAATCAGCAGCGCTGACACGACAGGCGGCCACCATTTTTTCCAGAAGCCGCTCCGGCGAGAGCGCAGCGCAAAAATCGCCAGGATGAGCGGAACACCAAATAAGGGAATGAGCAAGTAGTACATGAAATCCCCCGCTTTCCAAATTGTAAATATTTTCTACGAATGACATGAAAAAAAGGCTTCAAAATAGAGGGCAAGCTTGTTTTCCAATACAAAAAAGGGGGTCTTACGCCATGCAAGCCTCTGTATCCGTTCGCCTCGCGCGAAGCGTCCTGACCGCCATCGCAGCAAGCCTGCTGTTATTCTTCTTCCAGTATGCCCCTGCCTGCGCCCAGCCGCCATATGCCAAATGGGGCAGATTGGCGATGCAGGAGACGATGAAAAAATATCCGCATGCCCAGATCGTCGACTACCTGCACGTCGGGCGCACAGCAAAAACGCCCACCACGTCAGAGGAGACGTTCAAACTCTTGCTCCAGGAGGGCAATCGCAGGTGGGCGTTACTCGTGCATATTGAATTTGAAAATCAAACCGAGCATGTCGTGCAGATCACGTACGAGGAATCAGCCTGATTAGTCCGCAAGCTGCTCCATTTCCTTCAGCATCTGCTCCATGTCCATGTCGGCTGCCATGCCGTAGGCGCGGCGCATGTTTCCATCGCCATCGACGAGGAACATGCGGGCGGTATGGGCAAAGGAACCGTCAGGCTGCTTCAATACGGCAATCCCGAAATCCTTCGTCACCTTTTCCACCGCCTGGGCATCGCCGCGCAAAAACTTCCAGCCGCTCTGATCCGCCTTGAACTTCGCCGCGTACTGCTGCAACACTTCTGGCGTGTCGAAATCCGGGTCAAAGGTGATGGAAATGAACTCGACCTTGTCGCCGAACAGCTTTTTCTCCTTGAGCTGCTCTTGCAGCTTGGACATGTTGTACGTCGTCGCCGGGCAAATGTCAGGGCAGTTGGTGAACATGAACTCGACCAGCCGCACCTTGCCTTTGCCTTCCGAAAACGTAAACGAAGTGCCGTCACTGTTGTCCAACGTAAAATCGGCAATCGGCTTCATCACGGGAATCGGCTCTTTTGCCATGTATTTGTAGCCCAACACGCCTACAATCGCGAGGATAATCACGCCTGCGAGCACCGTAAACCAATGGCGCTGCAACGCGGATCCTTGTTGCTGTGCTCCCTCACTCACGATTTTCTTCCTCCCCTGCTTCTCTCATGCGTCCGCCGCTATACCGCGTAAAAGCGCATGTTTCTTTTTGTGTGGAAAACGTCTCGGCGTTGCCAGTGCGGTCGTGACCGTATGGACCGTACGGCTTACACTTCCTTCTCGCCAGGCCAAGCCAGCATGCCGCCGACCATATTGGCAGCGTCAAAGCCAAGCTCACACAAATATTCGGTCGCTCTGTGGCTGCGCGCACCGCTGCGGCACACCATGACGACCGGGATCTCCTTGTCCAGCTCGTCGATGCGATGCGGCAAAAAGCCGAGCGGAATCAGCTTGGCTTCTTTGATATGGCCTTCGTTCCACTCCTCCACCTCACGCACGTCAATCACCTGAAGCTTTTCGTTGGCCGCGAGCTTTTCCAGCAGCTCCTGCGGGGTAATTTCCTTCACGCCATGGCTCATCGCGTATGTTCCTCCTATATGTACAATCGTTTGGTCGTTTTCTGCCACTCCCATCATATCATAGGGCCATGCCATTTTCTAACGACGCGGGCGGCGAAAGCGCGGAGATATAGGGACAAATTTGTGACAGTGTGAGGGTGGGTTTGTTTTTGGACAGGGAGATGGTTGGTCGGTACAGGCGGGTGACACATTTACAAAAATAACCATTCTATATATGAAGACTACTATACAAAACAGCATTCTCTTTTTGGTTTGGAAAAAGGCGGGTGCAAAGAAACGCAGAGCACCCTTGGAAAAGGAGGTAGTTTATATGGTGTACGTACTGGGAATTGCTGCTGTTTGTACGCTATTTGCCGTTCTTTTGTATGTGAAAAAAGGAAAAGCCGCGCCTGGAATCAGCCACGCCTCAAGGAGTGCGGGGCATCAGCCTGCAAACCACGTCAACAAGGCGTATCACACAGGTACTTTGGACGTCATGGGAAACAGCATGAACGGGTGAGCATGAACAAATCTCTCAACGCCTCAATCCCACCAAATCCAACCTGATAACTCATTATTGATTATTGACAGCGAAGTGTGGTTTTTCATACAATTATGACAACAACTGAAGCAACAGTTCATCAAGAGCGGTGGAGGGACAGGCCCTGTGAAACCCGGCAACCAGCAAGCGTGCCTTGCGCGGTGCTAATTCCTGCAGAATCCATAGATTCTGAGAGATGAGTGCACACCCGTGTATAGCCGGAGCCTTCTTCTCCTCAGAGGAATGCTCCGTTTTTTTATCCCTAATCCCCATATATAAAGGAGAGATAAGCATGTCTGACCAGCAACAATGGAAACCGGAAACCCTCGCTGTACATGGTGGACAAGAAGTAGATCCCGTAACAGGCTCGCGCGCCGTTCCGATCTATCAGACGACTTCCTACGTCTTCCGCGACACGGAGCACGCCGCCAACCTGTTTGGCTTAAAAGAGTTCGGCAACATTTACACCCGCATCATGAATCCGACCCAGGACGCCTTTGAAAAGCGCGTGGCACTCCTAGAAGGCGGCGTCGGTGCTCTGGCAACTTCCTCTGGTCAGGCAGCGATCACCTTTTCCATTTTGAACATCGCCCAAGCCGGGGATGAAATTGTCGCATCCAGCAGCTTGTACGGCGGTACGTACAACCTTTTTGCGCACACTTTGCCGCGTCTTGGCATCAAGGTTCACTTTGTCGATCAGTCCAATCCGGAAAACTTCCGGGCGTTCATCAATGAGAAAACAAAGGCGCTCTTTTGCGAGACGATCGGCAACCCTCGCATTGACGTGGCGGACTTGCAGGCAATCGCTGACATCGCGCACGAAAACGGCGTGCCGCTGATCGTGGACAACACGTTCGCTTCGCCGATCCTGTGCCGTCCATTCGAGCATGGCGCAGACATCGTCGTCCACTCCACGACCAAGTTCATCGGCGGGCACGGCACAGCGATCGGCGGCATCATCGTCGATTCCGGCAAGTTCGACTGGAACAACGGCAAATTCCCGGGCCTGACGACACCAGACCCGAGCTACCACGGCGTCGTCTATACGGAAGCAGTCGGACCGCTCGCCTACATCATCAAGGCGCGCGTCCAACTGCAGCGCGACATCGGCGCAGCCGTGGCCCCGATCAACTCCTTCCTGTTCCTGCAAGGTCTGGAGACGCTGCACCTGCGCATGGAACGCCACAGCCAGAACGCCCTGGCCGTAGCCCAATTCCTCGCCGCGCATCCAGCGGTCGAGTGGGTCAGCTACCCTGGCCTGGAAGGTGACGCCAACTACGCGCTGGCACAAAAATATTTGCCAAAAGGCGCTGGCGCCATCCTCACCTTTGGCATTCGCGGCGGCGTGAAGGCAGGCAAAACACTGATTGAATCCGTGAAGCTGTTCTCGCACCTGGCCAACGTGGGCGATTCCAAGTCGCTCGTCATCCATCCGGCCAGCACGACGCACCAGCAGATGAATGAGGAAGAACAGGCGGCTGCCGGGGTCACGCCAGGGCTGATCCGACTGTCGGTGGGCACAGAGGCGATCGACGACATCATCGGCGATCTGGAGCAGGCATTGCAACGCGCCGTTCAACCTTCTACTGTCAACTAAGTTTGCTTTTGTCTCGTAAAAAGTGGCACGCAACTCTCGCGGGAGAGGCGTGCCGCTTTTCTTTTTTCGGGTGCTGTCTTCTGCTTGCTGCTTTCAGGCGCTCGCCCCTCTTCCTGCCACACTCAACGATTCTGGTTCGAAATCCATCTAACCAGTCATACGAAAAATATTGAATTTACAATTCAAAACATTTAGAATGAGACGTACTACAAATACTGGAAGGATGATCCCCTCTTGAAAGTATGGAACATCGGGAGCGAACGCACGACCTACGAGGTGCAATTCGCCTTTTCGCCGCTTTTTGAAGCAGCGCTGGGCATCGCCGTTGCCACTTACGAGCAGATTCATCACACGCTGGAGCAGCCGCCCGCCCACTGGCGCGAGCTAATCGAGGCGCTGCCTCCTGCTGTCCAGCGCGAGGTCGCTTACGCCAAGGCGCACAACACATGGAAGACGCTTTTGCATCTGCTTCACCAGTACCGCCAGCAGCCTTTTGCCGAGCTGAAGTCGTTTCTTGGCTACGTCAGGCAGTTGCCAGAGGAAGAGCTGCGCTACCAGGCACTGCCTTTTTTGGGCGAAGCGCAGCAAGCTTCCCGGCGAAAAGCCGCGCAAGGAAGCAGCGCCGATCGCGAACTGTTGCAGGCGGCCTGTCGCAGCCATCTCTTTTTCGAACGGTACATCGCCCATATTACTTCGGTGGACGCGGAGGAATTGCGCCAGCACCTGCTCGTGCTGATGGAAGGCTGGTATCAGGCGCACATCGAGCCGCAGGAGGAGCGCATCTGCCGCATGCTCGAACGGGAGATTGCCCAAAAGCGCGGCATGCAAGAAAAGCTCGACCCGGAAGCGCTGGTGGAATGGGCGACTGGAGCAAGCTATCCGCCTGAGCCGACTGTCACCCGCGTCCTGCTGATTCCGCAGGCGGTCTATCGCCCCTGGACGGTGCAGGCCGATGACGCAGGCTGCAAAATTTTTTACTACCCGGTTGCCGATGAAAACTTGCGCGAGCAAATCGACCCGTATCAGCCGCCGCAGACGCTGGTCCAATCCTTCAAGGCGCTCGGAGACGAGCAGCGGCTCCGCATGGCGAAAATGCTCGCAAAACAGGAGCTGACGCTGCAAGAACTGACAGAAGCGCTCCAGATGGCCAAATCGACGGTGCATCATCACTTGTCGATGCTGCGCTCCGCCCGGCTGGTCGAGACGAGCGGAACCCGCTATCGCCTGCGCAGCCAAGCTCTCTCGCAACTCCCGCTGCTACTCGGGCAGTTTCTCGACACGGACAAATGATGACAGCAGCCACGAGCACATCCGCCCTCTGGAAAGACCGCTCCTACCGCTACATCCTGCTCGGCCAGCTCACCTCCGAGCTGGGCGCCTCGCTCGGCACGCTCGCCAATAGCTGGATCATCTACCAGGTGACCGGCTCGCAGGCAGCCGTCGGGCAGATGTGGCTGCTCTACTTTGTACCATCGCTCGTCGTGCAGCTTGTGGCCGGACCGTATCTCGACCGCTATGACAAAAAACGCGTCATGCTGTTTTCGCAATGGATGCGCAGCATCGCGTTCGGCTGTTCCTTCGCCGCGATTGCGACCACGCCCGGCTCCTTGTGGCCGCTCTACTTGACCGCGCTCGTGAACGGCCTCGTCCAGCCGCTGTACGTCCCGGCAAGCCAGTCATTGCTTCCTGCTCTCGTCCCAAAAGAACAGTTGCTGCAAGCAAACGCCTATCTGGACAGCGCGCTGCGCATCGCCATGATCGCAGGTCCGCCGCTGGGCGGGATTCTCGTCGCCAGCATCGGTGGCGATCAGGTGCTGGCATTGGTCGCCGTCGGCTATGCGCTCAGTGGAGCTTTTCTTCTCCCGTGCAAAAACGCTCCCGCCCTCCCTGCCCGGGTGGCCGAATCGTGGTTTTCCATGTTCAAAGCCGGCCTCGCGATTTTTGGGGAAAAGCCGCTGCTTCTCTATCTGAGCCTGTATTCGGCTCTCGTGCAGTTTGCGGTAGGGGTCACGCTCGTGCTCAACCTTCCGTTTGTGGCGGGAGAGCTGCACGGAACAGCCTTTCACGTCGGGTTGTTTTTGGCCAGCTATCCGTTCGGCTACTTGTTTGGGACGTTTCTCGTGCCGCGGCTGCGCAATGGACGGGAACAGCCGCTCATCATGCTAGGCTCTCTGGTCGCAGGCGGGGCGAGCTTCGTCACTCTAGGGTTTACCCATATGATCGAACTGGCGATTTTGATAGAAGTGCTGGCGGGTGTCGCCGCGCCGTTTTTCCAGTTGCACAGCACCCGTCTCTATCAGCTCCACGTCCCGCCCGCCATGATGGGGCGCGTCTTCTCCGTGCGCCTGCTGATCGTCCGCACGACCATGCCCGCAGGCATCTGGCTGGGCGGAACACTCAGCGACAGCGTCGGCGTTCGGCCCCTCTACGTCGCCATCGGCGCGTTAATTGTCGTCGCTGCCGTCGGCGGGATTACTTTACAAAAAATTTGTAAAATATAGGATATTCCATGTATAATGAAATCCAGCAACTGCCTCTCCATCCTATCTACTTAAAGGAGAATTTCCATGACTCATCCCGCTCTGGATAGCCTTTTGACTTCCGTAAATCGCGTAATCGTAGGAAAAGAAGAGCAGGTTCGCCTGCTGGTGACCGCTCTGTTGGCGCGCGGGCACGTGCTGCTGGAAGACTTGCCTGGCATGGGCAAGACCGTGCTTGCCAAAACGTTGGCGCAGGCCATCGGCGGGACGTACAACCGCCTGCAGTTCACCGCTGATCTGCTGCCTTCCGATGTAGTCGGACTGCACGTGTTCAACCAGCGGACGAGCGAATTTGAACTGCGCAAAGGACCTGTTTTCGCGGACGTTTTGCTCGCGGATGAAATCAACCGCGCAACGCCCCGCACCCAATCCGGTCTGCTCGAATGCATGGAAGAACGCCAGGTCACCATCGAAGGCGTCACGCTGCCGCTGCCCTCAACGATGCTGGTGATCGCCACCCAAAACCCAATTGAATCGGAGGGGACCTATCCCCTGCCCGAAGCCCAGTTGGACCGCTTCCTGTTCCGCCTGTCACTCGGCTACGGCACGCGCAAGGACGCCAAGGAAATACTCCGCAGATTCCGCAGCACCTCTCCTCTGGAGACGGTGCAGCCAGTGATCTCGGTGGAACAAATCGCCGCCCTGCAAAAAGAAGTGACGGCCGTCCATGTCAGTCAGGCGGTAGAAGATTACGTCATCGACCTGACGGAATCGACGCGCAGCCACCGCTCCGTCGATGTCGGCATCAGTCCGCGCGCCATGCTCGCCCTCTTGCGCGCAGCCCAGGCTTACGCTTTTGTCTCGGGCCGCGCCTATGTATTGCCGGACGACGTGAAGGCTGTTTTCCCGAGCCTCGCCGTCCATCGCATCCGCCTGTCCATGGAAGCGGAGCTGCATGTAACCGAGCAGGAAGTGGTAGCGCAGATCATGTCGAGCGTGCCAGCCCCCGTCGAGGAAAGCGTGTAGCCGGATGGATACGAAGCAAACTTTTCATGTGATCGGCTTTGTGCTTCTGCTTTTCGCGCTGTTTTCCGGCAGTTGGTTTCTTTGGCTGCTCGGCGGGTTTTTCTTTTTCATGCCTGCCGCCCAAAAGTGGTGGGCCGAGTCGCTCCCCAAATGGATCAAGCTGGAGTGGACAAGCGATCAAACCCGCGTCATGCCTGGTACGCCTGTGACGATTACCGTGCGCCTGTACAATCGCTCCTGGCTGCCGTTGCCCTCGACATGGCTGCGCTTTTCCTTGCCTGAGCACGTCACGGCCGACGGCGGGGACGAAGTGAAAACGAGCAACCAGCGGACGATTGTGCGACTGCGCTTCGACTTGCCCATGCGCCAGAGCGCAGCCCGAACCTTGACGCTTACTCCCCACAAGCGCGGCACCGTCTGGCTGACGGAGATTCAATCGGAGACATTGCCGCTGTTCGCCGGGGAAGTCACTTCCTTGCCGTTGTCGCTATCGTTTTCCCTGCTCGTCTACCCGTTGCCGCTGCCGCTGCCTCCGCTGTCACTGGAAGAGACGCAGCCGGACGGAGGCAGGCTCTCGCGCCAACGGCAACAGGAGGATGTCACTTTTTTGCGGGGAGCGCGGCCGTATATGCCCGGGGATCGGTTCAAGCATATTCATTGGAAAGCGACTGCCAAGACGGGCACGCTCGAGACAAGGCTGTTCGAGCACACCGCCCATCCAAACTGGCGGATCGTCGGCCATATTTTGCCGTCCTATGAACCGTTGCAGCAGCGGCATAACGATGTCGTCAATGAACGGATTATATCCAGCCTTGCTGCGCTGTCCATGCTGTGCCGGAAAAAGTCGATTGGCTACGAGCTGCTTCTCACCGTCAAGCAGCGCGGCCGCGAGCATTTTCACATGCCTGCCGGCAGCGGCAAGACGCACCATCTGCACGTCATGACCCAACTCGCGCAAATGCACCATTATGTGACGACGCCGCTAGCCAGCCTGCTCCGCCGTCTGGAGGAAAGTCCGGCCAAGGAAGCGATCATCCTCGTGACGGCGCGGCCGGAGGAATTGCCCCAGACGACTTTGGAGCGATTGGTGCGGCGCGGACACAACATTGCCGTGCTCGACGTATCCGGGGAACAGGCTACGGTCAGGCGATATGAACAGGCGCGTCTGGAAAAAAGGAGCGTGATGGCGCGATGAGCTTTTCCCTCGTGAGCCGATGGACGCTTACTTTTTGGCTGGAGGCGCTGCTCGTTGGCGGTTCGCTGATGATGCTTGGCTGGATGACGGCAGACTTTGGCGCGCTGCTGTTCTTTTGCCTCGCTGGCTGTCTGCTCCTGATCGCGGGAAGCTGGCTGTATCACCACGGCGGCCGCCATACCGTGCTGCATCTCTTGCTCTATCCGTTTGTGCTTGGCGTCGGGGTGCTCAGCTTTGTTCTGTTCGGCTCGTGGCTGATCGCCCTCGCCCTGGCAGGCGTCTTTTTTTGGCGGATTCAGGGAGCGGCTGCAAACGGGATCAACCATGTCAGTCTGCTGCGGCGGTTCGTTCTGGCCTTTATGGTTTGCCTGATCCAGTTGGTTGTCGCGGCTCTGTACGGAACTGCCGTTGATTCGGAGACGTTTTCGCCTGCCCCTTACTTCGGCATGCTCGCCCTCGTGACCGCAAGCTACGTGCTGATCGCGGTCGGGGCTTACCTGCTGCGGGAGGAAGCCCTTCCCATCCGCCTGCCTGCCCGCCTCCGCCTGATGCTCGCGGGTCAGGTGCTGGGGACGCGCCTGCTTGTGACAGTTGGCTATGTGGCGGCTGCCTCTGCCCTGCTCGGTTTGTTGAGCCTGCTCTGGTCGTGGGTGAAAGGACCGCTTGGCACCGGGCTTTACATGCTGATCGAGCCTGCCTTGCAGATGCTGGCGGAGTGGATTTCCGGGCTGTCGCAAGTATTGGACAAAGACCAGCGCGTTCATAATGTGCTGAACAACGAAGGGCAAGGCGGCAATCCTCCCCTGGAACCCGTCAGTCAGGGCGAACCGCTCTTTTCCTTGCTGGAGCCTTATCTGATCTCGCTTTTCGTCGTCGTAGCGCTGTTTCTGTTGGGCAGGTACATGTGGAAACGGCGCAATCGCAACTGGCAGGCGGAGCCAAAAGCAGTCACGGCAGCCCCGGCGATTGATCTGGCCCCGCTGCCCCCCGCTGCTGAAGGCGAAGCGGCGGAATGGGATGTCTCCAAATGGTTCAAAAAACCGCTTGGCCCCGCAGACGACGCGACCCGCTACGCCTACTTCCAGTTTTTGCAGACGATGGGCAAGCAAGGTGTCACGATCCACCCGCATGAAACGACGCAGGAGTTTTTGCAGCGGCTGCAAAAGCATCCTGCGCTGACGGCGGCACAACTGGAGCTGGCAGGCAAAATCACCGACTTTTACGAGCAGTATCGTTACCAGGAACATCCCTTGTCGCAGCAAGAACTTGCGGACATGCAGCAAGCTGTCCAGGCGCTGGTGGCCTATGAGCAGACCAGCAGTCCGAGTGAACCAAAAGAAGTGTAACGGGCACGATCATGAAGCAACCACGCGCTCCCGGCGTCTGTGGTTGCTTTTTTTCGCTTGACAACCGTTTCTTCCTCTTGCATAATTTTTTCACTTTTGCCCACTCGTAAATTCAATTCACCAAACGGTTAATCGAAAAGAAAGGAGGTTTCGCAATGCAAGACCTGGCTGCCTGGCTGCAAAAGCATTTGTCGATTGCGTACGTGCCGGGTCACGAGTTTTTTCTCAGCCTGCACGTGCTCGCCAACCCTGACCACCACACGAGCCGTCTTGGCTGGGCGCAGGAGTCTCTCTCCGCGCTTCCCGCATCGCTTGTGAAAAAGCTGCACCAGTTCAGCAACATGTCCAACCAGTTTCTCGATGCAATGGACTTCCTGGTGCCGTGGGAGGAGCGATACGAGCATTCCGTCGAGGCCAGCCTGGAGCAGTTGCAGGCAATGGATGCGGCACAGTTTGCCCAGTTGATGCTGGGGCCTGTCTATCACCCCCGGCAACTGCAACAGTGGATGCAAGGGCACACGGACGATCTGTTTGAGCAGCTCAAGCCGGAGCATCGGGAGTTACTGCGGCATCCCTTGTCCACAAAACGCCGTTTTCTTGAGTTTTGCCACGCCTACCTCCCTTTTTTCCGGGCAGAGGAACGGCGCATCGAACCTTGGCTGGTACGCGCGGTCCACGAGGGACAGGAGCGGATTGCCGCGGATCCGGTCGGCTTTTTGGCGCAGGTGCATCCTCGGCTGAAGGTGCATGAGAACTTTTTGCAGTTTCACAAAGCGCAGACGTACACCTTCGCCTACTCCGAGCTGGCGGGCATCCACCTGCGCGCCTCCACCTTCGTCTCGCCCCACCTGCTGCTCGGCATTTGCGGGGAGCATATTTCCGTCGGCTTTGCGGTCGACGTTCCGGGCATCTCCACAGCCTCAACCATTCCCGCGGACTTCACGCTGAAAATGAAGGTGTTCAGCGACCCGACGCGGACGGCTATTCTCAAGTCGCTGCTCGATCACCCTTACTGCACGCAGCAGTTGGCAGACTTGCACGGCATCAGCGAGCCAGCCGTCAACAAGCATTTGAAGCTGCTGGTAGAGGCGGGCTTCGTCTGGAGCGAGCGGCGCGGTCGGTACGTGTTTTACCGCGGCATCACTTCCCGGCTGGAACAACTGGCTGTCGATCTTCACGAGTTCATCGACATGCCTGCCCCTGGCCTTGCACTCTCGACGCCAAAACCATCTGAACGGAGGAACTGACGTGTTTCGAGTTGCCAAAGCAACCTTTGTCCGCAATACGCTGGTGATGATGCGCGCCTACCCGTGGTCGTTCGTCATCGGCCACATCCTGTCTGGCGTGTACACCGTGCTGTTCGCCTACTTTGCCTATCATTACGTATTTGCCGGGCAGTTGGACGGCCGTTTCCTGCATTTGACGGGGACAGACGATTATTTGTCCTACGCCATTTTGGGCGGCGCCTTCTACGCTTTTGCCGTCTCCACGCTGATGAATGTCAGCCGCTCGCTCATTACCGAGCTGCGGGAAGGAACACTGGAGGCGGTATTGCTCACCCCGTCCCTGCGCAGAGGATACTTTTTGGGCAACGTTGCCCAACAGCTCATGCGCACAGTGTTTGAATTTTCCGTCATCGTCATCGTCGGCGCCTTGTTCGGGCTTACGCTTGTCCACGCCCACATCGGGAGCGCTATCGTTGTCTGGCTTTTGTCTACCGGGGCGTTTTTCTGTCAGGCGCTCGTCTTGGGCAGCCTGATGCTGCGCTTTCGCGATACGTACATCACGCAAAACACGCTGTTTGTCATCATGGCGTTTGTATCCGGCGTCACGTTTCCCATCCCGTACTTGCCGGAATGGCTGCAGCCGCTGGGCGCGATCATGCCGCTTGCCCCTGCGCTGGACGCTTTTCGCCAATGCGTGATCCAGGGCAAGCCGCTGATCGCCGTTTCCCCACAGCTTTTCCACATGGCGGCTCTGTCGCTCGTCTACCTCGCGATCGGCGTGTGGGGCATGCGGCGGATGGAAAAGCGCGTCGTCGAATCAATCTTTGGATAACAGGAGGTTTTTTCTCATGCTGATTGTGGAAAATGTGCGGAAAGTATATCGGGTGAAGGAGAAAAAAGGCTGGCTCCGGCAGCAATGGAAACAGGTCGAGGCGGTCTCCGACGTTTCGTTTCGGATGGTGCCCGGCAAAATCATCGGGCTGTTGGGCATCAACGGCGCGGGAAAGACGACGACGATCAAAATGTGCTCCACGCTGCTCACCCCGACCAGCGGCACGATTACGGTTGACGGATATGACGCGGTAAAAGACGATCGGTTCGTGAAGGCCAAGGTCAACATGATTGCGGGCGGCGAACGGATGCTGTACTGGCGGTTGACCGGGCGGGAAAACTTGCAGTATTTCGGCAGCTTGTACGGACTGCACGGCCAGGCGCTGCGCAGCCGGATTGACGCCTTGCTTTTGCAGGTCGGACTGCTGGACGCGGCCGATACGCCTGTCGAGCGCTACTCCAAAGGGATGAAGCAACGGCTGCAAATCGCCCGCGGACTCATCAACGACCCGCGCTACCTGTTCCTGGATGAGCCGACGCTGGGGCTGGACGCGCCCATCGCCAGACAGCTTCGCAAGCATGTCAAGGAACTGGCTGTAGAGCACGGAAAAGCGATTCTTTTGACCAGCCACTACATCCACGAGGTCGAGGAACTGTGTGACGAGGTGTACATCATCGACAAAGGAAAGCTCGTCGCCCACGACACGCCCGAGCAGTTGACTCGCTCGCTCCACCTGGAGACGGCTTTGCACGTCGTGATCCCCGCCCTCTCCGACACGCTGGACACCGATCTGCAAAAGCTCGCCCTGCGCAACGGCGGCACGCGGGAAATCGCGGAGACGGACGAACAGACATGGGAAGTGACCTTGCGCGGCAAAACCGATATGACGACTCCGCTGCTCTCGCTTTTGGCCGCCCACCAATCGCCTGTCCTGCGCCTGCACACCGAGCAGCCGTCGCTGGAGGACGTCATCCTGCACATGGCGGAAAGGAGAGGCGCATGAAACAGCTCGCTTCCTTGCTGTGGGCGGAAATGGTGAAGGAGCACCGCCATTCTTTTCACAGCAAAATGGTGTACTTCAGCCTGCTCATCTGGCCAGCCATCATGTTTGTGACCGCGTATTATTCTTTTGCCCCTTTTCGCCTGGGGGCTGACTCGCCGCTTGCCCGCTTTCTCTCGCCGGAACAACTGCCCCTGTTTTTGCTGACCGGGTATCTCGGCTACATTTTTTTCTGGTGCCTGGTGCAGTCTGCCTGGCAAATGAGCTTTGAGCGGGAGGCGGGGACGATGGAGATGATTTTTATCAGCCCGGTCAATCGTCTGGCCTTTCTATACGGGCGCTCGCTGTCTTCGCTCGTCGAGGGGGGCTGGCTGTTCTTTTGCTTCACGCTGCTTGCGCTTTTGTTCGTCGGCGGCGTTCACCTGAGCGGATGGTGGGCAGTGCCGCTCGCCTTTGTCGTCCTGCTCGGCTCGGCGATCGTCTGGGGTGGATTTTTGAGCGTCCTGTTTCTGTTTTCCCGCGATTCCAGCTTTTTGTACACCGTGCTGGATGAGCCGATGCTGATTTTCTCCGGCGTCCGCCTCCCGCCCATGGCTTATCCGCTCTGGGCCAAGGCGATTTCCTTTTGCTTTCCGTTGACCTACGCTCTCCAGCTCGTGCGCGGTTTGCTGATGGAAGGGGCTTCGCTCGCGTCCTTGCTGCCCGAATTGGCGCTTTTGGTCGGTGTCTTGCTTGTGCTGGTGATGGCGACGGTCCTGCTGTTGAAAAAAGCGGAAAGGCATATGAAAGAGACGGGGAATATGGTGATGTATTGAGGTTTTTCTGGAAAATCAAGGATGGGTAGCCTATATTGGGGACATGAAGGTACAAGCTGGTATGACGACAATCGCTGGTTCTGAGTAACGAACGTCAGTCGGCCCGCTCCAATGAAGGGTGGGCTGGCTAGTACCATGCGGAAAGGGAAAGGCTGGTGGTCATGCATGAAAAAGTATGTAGCCATGTGCTGTTTGTCAGTCGTATATACTTTTTTTGGAGAAATGCTCGTATTTTTGCTAGCCGATCCGCATGCCCTTGGCGATACTACTATTTATCACTTTTTGAAAAATGGTTATTACATCATGGGGTTTGTTATTGTCGTGTGGACTGTGAAAGTGATATATAGGAAAGGTTTTCATAGAAATAAAAAGGAGCTTGTACTCGATTATGCGATATATGCTGTGATGGTTATGTTGGCGTACACTTGCACAAATATTGTAATTGATACGTATTTTGCGCATTTGGTCTGATAATACTTGGGGCCAGTCTGGATCGCTCTTTGCCGCTGGCGGATTTCTTCTTTCAGCCGTTCAAAGCTGAGTTAGATGGTCGGCTCATCTCCCGCGTCGGAAACGGAAGGAGCGTGGGAGCGTGGCAAGTACTTCCTGAAACGCTTTCGCTCATGCTCCAGTTTGGCGGTTTTCTTGTCGGACTGTTGAGCCTTGTCGTAGCAATCGTCGTTGCCCTGACCAAACGAAATGACCGCCCTTAAAGCTTTGACAGGCTAAGGCGGTCATTTTGTCAGTCGTGCAATAAACTTGAGCCGATCCCCTGAAAGGGGCCGTCTTGTACTGCCGACATAGTGTTCCCGCACCGTGTCGGTTTCTTTTTAGTGTTCCCGTTGCATCAGTCGAAATACTGATAACTTTTCTATTTCCATCCTAGCACCCTTCCCGCTTCACTGACAACGGGCTTTGGAGATCGGCTGGCCTTTGAAGCAGATTGTCCCGTCCAGATCGAATATAAATCTCATCTCGTGTTTGTCCCCTTTGCTTTGTCGCTTTCTTGTCCATCATAGAGGGTCAAGGGCCACTGCTTGAAGGGACAGATGGAACAAGGTGAGCGGGACAGAAAAAAAGGGTACAGTCACCCGAACCAGGCAGAAGCGAGCAGGCGAATGCCTTCCTCGATCTCCTGCTCGCTCAAAGCGCCGTACCCAAGCAATACCGTCGCATACTGCCGCGTGTCATGCACCCAGTACCTTGCTGTTCCGTACACCTTCACGCCGCACCGCGCAGCACGCTCCATCCACTCCGCTTCGCTGCCCTTTTTCTGCACGGTCAAAAAAGCGTGCAGTCCCGTGTCCTTCCCTTCCACTTCCACGCGCTCGCCCATCCAGCGGGAGACGGCCTGAAGAAATGCCTTGCGCTTGTCAGCGTAGCTTTTGCGCATGGCCTGCACGTGCCTGTGCCAATAGCCGTCCGACAAATATGCAGCCAAAGTCAACTGATCGAGCCTGGAAACGGGTTGATCGTATTCCGGCACCCGCTGGTGAAAGCGCGCCAACAGCTCATACGGCAGGACGAGATAGCTGACGTTGCAGACAGGCAGCAGCGCTTTGGACAGGCGTCCGATGTAGACCACCTTTTGCGGAGACAGGCTCTGGATCGCGGGGAGAAAGCTTTCCTCGTACTTGAACTCCCACTCGTAGTCATCCTCCACGATATACGCCCGGGACTGCACCCATTCGCTCAACGCATGCCGTTTTTCGAGCGGCATGACCAGCTTGTGGATGAACTGCTGCGACGGACTCACGTACATGACATCGGCCCCGCTATCGACCAGCTCCTGCATAGAAACGCCGTCCGCCCCAAGGGATATGCCCCGCACCTGATAGCCGCCGTTTGCAAACGTGTTTCGCGCCCCGTCATAGCCGGGGTTTTCCACGCCGATGACCTGCTTTTCCCTGTCCAGCAACTGAACGAGAACCGACACAAGCTGCTGTGGAGTCGCGCCGACGATGATCTGCTCCGGCGCAGCCGCGACTTTGCGCGTCTCGTGCAGCAGCTTCACCAGCTCTTTGCGCAGGGCAAACTCGCCCTGTGGCTGCTCCTCGACCATATAGCGCTGCTGGTGGTCAGCGATTACGCGGTTGCGAAGTTTGTTCCACTGCTGAAACGAAAAACGCCCCAATTCGATATCGCCGTAGCGAAAATCTATGCGAATGTCCGCCGCTTGCGCTTCCCCCGGACTTGCGGCTGGCGTGATCGAAGGACGCTCTGCCTGATACACGACCTGATAGCCTTTTTTCGGGATGCTCCTGGCGTAGCCTTCCGAGACTAGCAACTGGTATGCGACTTCCACCGTATTTTTGCTGACGCCAAGCGATTGCGCACAACTGCGGATCGAAGGCAGAAATTCCTCGTCCTGCAAATGGCCGTGCCTGATTTCGTCTTTTACATAGTGATAAATTTGCGTAAAAAGCGGTTCCTTTTCACGAAACCGGATGGCAGACAGCTCTCGCAAACCGTCTCCCCCTTTCCAGCCGTCCTTTTTTCCTTAGTCTACCATACTGGCCGTTTTGGGGGATTCGCTTCAACTGTTGGCCTGCAAGCCGGAGCTACGGGTTTTGCCGAAGCGGAAATAGTAGAACAGGAAAATCAGCGCGTGCAAAGCGGCAAGCACCAGGTAGATATTGCTGTAAACAAAGCCGGCCGGATACGGGTTCACAGGATTCCACTGGGTCGTTGCGCCAAGATCAATCACTTTACTGTAAATCCCCGAAGCAATCCCCATGGAGATGAAGTTCAGCATCGAAAAAATCCCCCTCCCTACTCCCGCCTGCTCCTTCGCCAAGGTTGCGGAAATCGAATTTGCCAGCGTAATTTGCATGAACGACTGGCCCACATTGCCAAAGATCAAAAAGCAGGCAATCCCGATGACCGCTATGCCCGTAAAAGTAGAGAGCAGTCCGAAGCAGACGAGCAGCAAGCCGGACGCCAGAAAAAACAGGTACGCGTTCCCTTTCCGGTCTGCGAGCTTCCCGCCCACTCTGCCGAGAAGCGCCGAGGCAACGGCTGCCGGGACCATGACAAAGCCGATCCAGTTTGTCGACAGCTCTTGCACGGACGAAAGCAGCAGCGGGCTGACGTAGTACAGCGAGATCCCCATTCCGTTGATAAGAACCGCGAGTACAAGTCCTGCCGTGTAGCGTTTGTTGGCAAAAATTTTCGGCTGCACAAACGGATCGGCAGCCCGGCGAATCCGCACGATGAACAGCGCCAGTGTAAGCAGGCTGCCAAGTAGGAACCACCACGTACCGTTCGTGACTCCGAGAAGGAACAGCGCGACCGAAACGCCGAGCAGAGCGCCGCCCAGCCAATCAAAAGACCCGCGCGAGAGCGTATCTTCCTCTGCCAAATATTTGCGGTAAAACGGCAGCGGCGCGAGAATCAAAAGCGGCACGGCGAACAGCCAGCGCCAATGCGCAAAGCTGACGATGAGCGCCGACAGCACAGGCCCAAGCGCCCCGCCGAGCGCCAGCCCGACTGCCGTCATGCCGAGGACAGAGCCACGCCTCTCTGGCGGGAAATAACGGACGGGAATGAGCATCGCCGTAGCCGGAATGGCCGCCGCCCCTGCCGCCTGCAAAATTCTGCCGAAGAGCGCCAGCGCAAACGATTGCTGACTGACATTCGCTTGATAAAAAAACTAGGGAGTCAACGCCCTAGCAAAAATCTCCACGCTTTCCGCGATCAGCGCCTCCAGCGAGACACCCGAAAAGTTGTCCGGCCCATCCAGATTGTTCATGAACGCTCCGAAGTTCATCATCATGAAAGCCGTTGCCTGTGCCTCCGGGTTGGTTCGAACCATTTTGCCCCTTTTGCCCATCTCTGCGAAGTAATTCGTCAACCCGGTCAAAAGCTGGCGGGGATGCTTTTGCGTGCGCTCGCGGAAGCCTGGCAGTTGTCCTTCGTCTTTGATGCTGATCCAGATCATTTTCCGGTTTCGGTTCATCAGCTCATGGTACGTCCGGCTGACCAAAAGCAGGTCTGCGCGCAAATCCCACACGAGCCGCTCCGCAAACAGCTTTGTCATCTCCTCCGTATAATGAAAACGGTCAAAAGCGCTCTCCAGCAGATTGCGCTTGCTGCCGAACTGGCGGAACAGCGTCTTTTCACTCAAACCTGCCGCGGCCGCGATTTCTTGCGTCGTGACACCGTTGTAGCCTTTTTCCGCGATAAGATCAATGGCTGCCATCATCAGTCGTTCACTGCTGCTGAGACGATTGCTGTCCATGCTTCCCTCATCCTCAAAAATGATTGTCAGTACTGACTGACATTTGTCTTATACGTCTTTCCAGGTTGTGTCAATCCTTGCACAAGAAAAAGGGCTTCCCCCCATGTCCGCCACATCGCGGCATGAAGGGTTGCCCCGCTTTCTTCTGAAAAATGTCATTTAGAACGCGCGCGCATACTGCTTGGGCGGCTGGGCTTCTTCAGCCGACAGCGCGTGGATTGCATGCAGCGCCCAGTACGGATCGCGCAGCATGCCGCGGCCTACTGCAACCAAATCCGTGTCGCCGTTGCCAATCACTGCTTCTGCCAGCTTCGGATCGTCGAGGTTCCCTACCGCGATGACCGGAACATCGAGCGCCTGCTTGATCGCCCGGGCAAGCGGAACCTGATAGCCAGGGTGGATTCCCGGACGTCCGCCGGAGCCGATCGGGCCCTCGCCGCCACTCGACAGGTGGAAAATGTCAACGCCTGCTTCCTTGTATCTGCGGCACAGCTCTGTGCTGTAGTCCAGGCCGTATCCGCCATCTACGTATTCCACGGCAGAGACGCGCATGATGAGCGGCATGTCTGCTGGAATCACTTCTTTGATGGCGGCGATGACTTCTACGCCAAACAAAGCTTTGTCGCGTCCGTACTCATCTTCCCGCACGTTTGTCAGTGGGGAGTGGAACTGGTGGATCAAGTAGCCGTGAGCGCCGTGAATCTCGATCGTGTCCATGCCTGCTTCCACCGCGCGTCTTGCCGCTTCCTGAAACTTGACGACCATCGCTTTGACTTCTTCTGTGGTCAGTGCTCGCGGCGTTTTGTAGCGGGAGCCTGGAAACGCAATCGCGGATGCAGACACGGGAACTTCCGCGTCTTCCGCTTTGCGGCCCGCATGCCCGATCTGGATGCCGATTTTCGCGCCGTATTTGTGAACTTCCGAGACGATTCGCTTGTACGCGGGAATCTGCTCGTCGGACCACAGTCCGAGGTCGTAGTTGGAAATGCGGCCGTCCGGCTCTACGTCTGTCATCTCTACGATGATGAGGCCTGTGCCTCCTACCGCGCGGGACACGTAATGAACGAAGTGCCAGTCTGTCGGCGTACCGTCCTGCGCTTCCACGGAGTATTGGCACATCGGCGGCATGACTACGCGATTTTTCAAGGTCAATCCTTTGAACTGAAACGGGGTAGACAACAAAGCCATTTGTTCCACTCCTTACTTTTTTTCATTATCATGCCAAAAGTTAGCGTGCTCTGCAATCCCTTGGCTGCACTTTGGGGATTTTCTGGTGGGGCGGTTGGAAAAGGTCAGCATGGTTTGCTTCGTCGGTGCTTTTGTTGGGGGAAGGAATGAGACGAGATGGCTGGAGCTTCTTGGGATACCCGCTGGGGGTTAGACTGCCCGGTCGGTATCCCAAAGAGCTTTCGCGGATTTCTCCTCTTTCCTCGTCAGGAGCGAATGTGTTCGTCGATGGGTTACAAAAAGCAAGAAAAAAAGAATTGGTAGCGAATACTCGGAAGTCTATTGCCGATGCCGCTCGACCAGCCTTCCAGCTAAAAGCCAAAACACGCCTTTTATCATCTTCAACCTCGAACCAGCAACCTGCCCAGACTCCCTTCATTTAACGCGTTTTCCCTCCACCCATACGAAGCAGACAGCCCCAACTCCCTTACCGGAAGCCAAAGCACCTAAACCGTTTCCTCTTATTTTCTCCGTCCATCGCTACGACCACAATTAACCGTCAGCGCACGGTGTCTCGCTTACGAAAACTGCCGTCTTATCACCTCACCTGCACAAGCAAGCCCTGCCTGATCTGACCCGGCGTACAGCCTTGCCCCAACTCATTTCTGCAGCAAAAAAAGCCACCCGCGCCAACGGATAGCTTTTCTCCAAAACAAAAGACAAGACGCCTTCTCTATTATTCCGGCATGGTGCCGATGTAATTCGATTGAGGACGGATGATCCGGTTTTTCGCGGCTTGCTCCAAAATGTGAGCGGTCCAGCCAACCACGCGGCTGACGGCGAACGTCGGCGTGAACAGGTTGTCGTCCAGCCCTACCGCGCGCATCACTGCGGCGGCAAAGAACTCGACGTTTGTATTGAGCTTGCGGCCTGGCTTGTATTCTTCCAGCAGTTGCAGGCCGACCTTTTCTACGTGTGTCGCGAGGTCAAACCACGGATCGTTGGCCGACAGCTCGGAAGCGACGACGCGCAAAGCGGTTGCCCGCGGGTCGACGGTTTTGTAGACGCGGTGTCCGAATCCCATCAGGCGGCCGCCGTTTTCCAGCTTGTTGCGAATCCACGGCTCCGCGTTTTCCTTCGTGCCGATCGCTTCGATCATCTCGGTCACTTCGGACGGAGCGCCACCGTGCAAAGGACCTTTCAAGGTGCCGATGGCCGCCGTAACCGCAGAAATCAGGTCAGACTCTGTAGAGCTGACGACGCGGCCTGCGAAGGTAGAGGCATTCATGCCGTGCTCCTGCGTCAAAATCAGGTACGCATCCAGCGCCCGCACATGAGCCGGATTCGGCTTTTCCCCTTTTAACATGTACAGGTAGTTTGCCGTGTGATCCAGCTCCGGATTCGGGTCGAGCGGCTCGCGGCCTTCCAGACAGGCGAAGCGGTACGCGACAATCGTCGGCATTTTCGCTGCCAGCGCGATGACCTCATCAATGGTTGGCGGGAAGCCGTGGGAGGAACTGCCCAGAGCGGAAACACCCGTGCGCAGCACGCTCATCATATCGACATCTGCCGGAATCAGCTTCAGGATTCCTTTGACATGTTCCGGCAGTTCGCGGTTTGCTTTGAGCTTGTTCTTCAATTCTGTAAGCTCCTGCTCGCTTGGCATATGTCCGAACCAGAGCAGGTGTGCGACTTCTTCAAATGTGTGATGAATAGCGAGATCGCGTGCCCAATGCCCGCGGTAAACAAGCAGTCCGTTAATTCCATCGACCAGGCTCAGGTCTGTTTCTGCTACGGCGATTCCATCCAGACCAATTGCCAAAGGATGTTGTTTTGTCATGATCGCCACTCCTTTTTCATCTCTTTTCCCTCCAGTATATCGATTATCAATATGAAAGGGAAATAGAATTAAAACCCGCTATTAATCACATTTCGTAATCATTCGGGTTTACAGCAGCCCAAGCTATGCCTTGCTTCCTCCTTGCATGACCGGAGACATCGGCGGATACAGCGCCTGCAAAATCTCCATGAAGTGCTTCGCAGGCTCGCTGATCCCGGCTTTGGGCACGAGCAGGTAGGAGGCGACCTTTGGCAACACAAGTCCCGGCGTAGGCAGCTCGATAAAGCGATTTTCGAACAAATCCCGGCTCACGGCCGAACGTGGCAAAAAAGAGACGCCAAGCCCGTCTTCAATGAAGCGTTTGGTAATGTCCACCTGCGAGACAGCCATCGTGCGCAAGGCCAGCCCTCTCTGGCGCAAAAGCAGCAGCAGCTCGTCCCAGTAGCCCGGGTGATTGTGGGTCAGCAAACGGTTGGACTGCACCTCCTGCTCCCAATCGGGCAGCGGTGCGTCTATGTCCCCGCCGCTGTGCGGTACCGCAAATACAACCGGGTCCTCGTACAGCATGTACGTGTCCAACTGGAACTCTCCGGGCACCATCCGGGTCAGTCCCAGGTCTACTTGTCCACTCTGAACCAGCGGGCCGATCTCGACGGAGTCGGCAATTTTGATCGAGATGTCGACATCGGGATACTGCTTGGTAAAACGGTGAAGCAAATGGGAGAAGCGGGCACGGGCAATGATCGGCGAGACTGCCACCTGGAGCTTTTCCCGATACCCTTGGCGCCACGCCTGCAAATCCTCCATACTGTGGTGCCACTGTTCCAAAAGCCCTTTTGCATGCGGCAGATAGCGCTTGCCTGCTGCCGTCAGCCGAACGCGCTTGCCGACGCGTTCAAACAGCTTGATCCCCAACTCCTTTTCCAATTGCCGGATATGTTGGCTGACAGTGGGCTGAGCGATAAACAACGCCTCAGCCGTCTGATGAAAATTTTCGGTTGTAGCCGCCACCAGAAACGTTTGCAGCACGCGAAAGTCCACACGATCTCCTCCTATCCATCTCTTGTCTCTATAGCCCCCAAAAACCTGCTTGTACCATCCATTTTCGTCGATTCCCACCGAAAACGAAAGAAAGGATCAGACAAAACGGTCCCAGGGTGAATTTGCATAACAGCCTGCCCTACTTTTGGGTCTTTCTTCCTCTTTTTTGAAATATTTTACTGGAAATCACTTTCATCCATCCTCCTTATGGTACAATACAAAATCGAGTGCGAAAAACCATTTGCATTCGCACGCCAAAGAGAGATAGTCACAAAGGGGAGGAACTCATGGAAACCACAACAAACGTGAACCCGCCACGCAAAAGCTTGAAAAAGCCGCTGTTAATTGCCGGAGCGGCTGCTGTCGTAATTTTGGGCGGGCTTGGAACAGCCTACGCCAAATTCGACTTGTTCAAAAGCGCGAAAACGATCTACCTGCAATCCGAAGCTGAGAGCATGCTGAAGTTCTCATCTGACATGTCCAAGGCTTATGGGGAATACGAAGACTACATGAAGCCATATCTGGAAAAACCTGTACACTCCACTACGGAGCTGTCTGACATTACAGTGGATGCTGCCCTCCCGGACCCGCAAGCCCAGAAGGTACTCGAACTGTTGAAAAGTGCAAAAATTGTGATGCAAAGCAACATCGACGAGCAAAAAAACCAGCAGCAAGGCAACTTCGAAGTCCATCTCAAGGACAAGAAGCTGGCTACTATTGAATATTTCCTGAACGACACCCAGTTCGGTTTCCGTCTGCCTGAGTTTTACTCCAAGTATGGCTATATGGATTTGAAAGACCGCGATGCGCTCAACCAAAAGTTCGGCCAAGAGCTGCCGAAGCGCTTCCTCACTTATCGTGACCTGATGGAAGCTGTCCGCATCAGCCAGGATGAAGTGAAAAGCACGCTGACGCCTTACGCGATGCTGTACGCGGAATCGATCAAGGACAGCCAGGTGACCATCAACAAGGACGCTTCCTTCACGGAAGAAGGCTTCAAGGAAAGCGCGCGTGAAATCACCGTAACCTTTACCGAAGAAGAAGCGAAAGCCCTCGCAACGAAGCTCGCGGAGAAGGCAAAAGCGGACCAAAAGCTGTTTGACCTGATCTACACCCGCTACCACAATGTTTCGACATTGATGGCTGACAGCGGCTACGCCGTAGAGGAAATTTCCAAGGAAGAATTCAAGAAAAACTACGACCAAGGCTTCGACGACTTGCTGAAAGACATCAACGACTCCACTACAGAAAGCAAGGAACAGCTCAAAATGGTCGTGCTCGTAGACGGCGATCACCAAATTCTGTCCCGCAAGCTGATGTTTACCGGGAAAGACAACAAGGAAGAGCAACTGTTCTTCAGCGGCATCGCTTACCAAAAAGGCGCAGACAGCTTCTATCGCTACGCCCTGCACAATCCGGAAGACCCGAAAAACGGCGAGCTGTCCTACACGTACAAAGCGACCGAGCGAAACGGCAAAACAAACGGCAAGCTGAGCGTGATGGTCAAAGACAACGAGCAGCCTGCTCTGGATCTGGCTACCACGTTCGAATCCGTGAAGGAAGGCCAAAAAGTAACAGGCAAATACGACTTCGCTCTCGTCGTAGCGGATGAATACTCCGAGCCAGTCGCTTTGAACGGGAACATCACCGTATCCGAAACGACGACAGACAACGGCCGCGATTCCGATGGCAGCGTGAAAATCAACTTCGACAATCCGACTCCTGACATGCCAAAAGGATTCAGCCTGAAAGTGAAGTCCAAGCAAGAATTCGGAAAAGCGCTGGAGATTCCGGCGATGACGGCTGATAATGCCATCAACCTCGCAAACCTCACCGACGAGCAAATGATGGAAATTCAGCAGGAAGCAGGAACCGCAGCGCAAAAATTCATGCAAGAAAACGCCGAGCTGGTGCAGCAATTCATGATGCCGTAAGCCGCGCACCTGCGATAAGCAAAGAACCCTGTCCACAAGGCAGGGTTTTTTTTCTACCGATATCCCATGTAGATGATGAATCCGATCGCCGCGTAAAAGACGAGCCGGTCTACCGTCCGATAGAGCGTCTTCGACAGCCGCAGGCCGATCCACCCCGTCCGCAGCGGCCAAAAAAGCTGAATACGCCCCACCAGCATATCGCTGACCAGATGCGACAGCCCCCCCCAAAGAGCAGCCCAGCCCGCTGGCGTATCGCCCCAAAAAAGGGCCGGCAGCAGCAGGATGACCCAGGAATGGGTGATCGTCCGGTGGCCCAGTCCTCTTTGCAGCATTTTCGAAAAAGGGCCGAAAAGATGCCCCAGCTTGCTTCGCGCCTGATCGATATCCGGCACCAGCGCCATCGTGGCTCCAATCACGCTGCCCTCCCAGGAGGGGTACGCCCAGTAGCCCGCGATTGCGCCCAGAAGCATGTGTGTCTTCCACGTCATTTGCTGTTTCACACCGACTTTCCAAGATGTTCTCGTTCGCTTTTGCCCAGTTGGCGTGAAGAGCTATGCTTCCAAGAGCGGCATGAAACTTTGCGGATCGAGCCGCTCGCCTTCGATGACGATCGCCGTCATGCCGGACCCGGTTCCCGATTCGTGCCCTTCTCCCGTCTCCCAAAAAGCCGCCTGTCCCGCCTGAATCGGAATGCGCTGGTCATCCTCTCCCCGCACCCAGCCTTCTCCGCTGACCACGAGAAAAAGCTGCGGGCAAACAGCCGGATGGTAGCCCACTACTCCGCCAGCCTGCAGATGAATGCAGCCGATAGACACTGGCTCGTCTGTGCGCACGATACGGGAAAACACAGCGCTGACAGAATCAAAACGTTCGATCTCCTTGCCTGCCTGTCTGTCGAACCGGAAACGTTTCATAGCCTCTCCCCCAGCTTTTGTCATTGAACCCCTATCTTAGCGCAATTGCCGCCTCGCGGACAGACTCCGATTTCCCTCAGCTTTATGTTATAATAGAAGCAGGAGGAACTAGCCAATACACCTCCTCTTTTTTATGCCCGCGCGCATGCGTGTTCCGTCAATCTGTACCGGCAGCATGCTCCTGTTTGAACCAGATGTCTTTGTAGTTGGCCTGTCCGAGCGCATTCAGCGAGACTCCGGCAAGCGCCGAGTTGTAGACCGAATGCTGCCGCGTATGGTACAGGTACAAGAGAGCCGATTGCTGTTCGAGCAACTGCTCGATATCGCGCAGCCTCCTTTGCTGGCACTCCCCGGACTGCTCCTCCATCAACTGCTCCAGCTCGCGGTCGATTTGCTCGCACAAGGCCGGACTCCACAGTTGACGCACAAAGCTGATATCCGAACGGAAAAACTCGACCATGCCCAAAATCCACTGTTCATCAAAAACTTCGCCCGCCAAAACGAGATCGGCTTGCCGCAACACGTCCGGCTTTTTCAACTCCTCGATCGGCACGACAGTCACCTCTACATCCACGCCGCACTCCGCCAAATGCCGCTGTACCCACTCCGCGTTGTTTTCGTTTCCCGCTCCTTCGTATGTAAACAGCTTCAAGCACTCTCCGCGGTAGCCGCTTTGCATGACGGCAGTCCGTTTTTTCTCGCAGCTCTGCTCGGCTAACGCTGGCTCCACTCCGGCGACCTCGGGGAAAAAGCTGAAGGCGCGCCCGTAACGATTTCCGCGCAGCTCCGCGATCATTTGCTTGCGCGAAAGGATGCGATCGAGCGCCTGGCGGAAAGCGGGAATTTGCTGCGGTCCTTGCCGATTCAGGTTAAAGGCGAGATAAGTCGCTCCCCGCTCTACCTGCTTCAGCTCCTGCCATCTGCCCAGCGGCTTCGGCATGCTCCACGCTGTCTGGAAGTGCACCTCTTTCGCTGTGGCGAAAAATTTTTCGCTGCGCTTGTCGAATGGCGGCACCACCCAGATTTCCACCCGATCCAAATGGGCCCTCCCGAGAAAATAAGTCGGAAATGCCTCCAGCACAAACATCTGCTCGTCGTTTTCCACCAGGCGAAAAGGCCCGCTCCCGACTGGCAGACGGCTGTACTCTTCCCCTTTTTGCTGCACCACGTCCCAAGGAACGATGGACAGCCGATCCGAGGCCAAATAGGCGGGCAGCAAACAGTTTGGGCGGCGCAGCTCGATTTGCAGTACGGTGTCCCGCAGCGCAGTCATGCGCACGACATCCTGCAGCATCCACCAATACGGCGATTTCGTCTTTGGGTCAGCTACCCGCTCCAGCGTCCAGATCACATCATGAGCCGTAAGCTCGCGCCCGTGATGGAAAGACACGCCTTTTCGCAAATAAAACGTCCAGCTCGTCCCGTCCTCATTCGTCTCCCAGTAATGGGCCAGGTGCGGCTTGTACGTGTTTTGCTTCTCGTCGTACCGAATGAGCGTATCGAAAATTTGCCTGACCATGTGCGATTCGGTCCGTCGGTTGACAAACGCCGGGTCGAGAAAAGGAATTGTCCGGTAAAAGGCCATGCGCAGCGTGTCCAATGTGCGCGTTTCCACTGTTTGACTGCGAAAGCCAAACTGACCGGAGAGCCAGTCGAAAAAGCGTTCCCTGCCCCTTGCAGACAGCTCCGACTCATGGAGAAGCTGCATGGCCCGCTCCAGGTCGCCGTGCTGGATATGCGCCTTGGCGAGCGGGATGACGATCTGCTCCGCACTGCGCACGAAGACGAGCCGCGATCCTCGCCCGCGCCCCCGGCCCGGCATCCACTCAATCCAGCCTTGCTCCGAGAATTGCTTCAAAATGTTTTTGACATTGCGAACCGTACAGCAAAAAATCTCGGCCAACTCGCTCAACGTAATTTCCAGCGCCTCGCCCTCCGGCCTGTCGGCAAAATGCTGGCGCAAGCGCAAGTAATGATAAACAATCTGCATCGTCAGCTCACTCTTTTCGTTAAAAGGGGAACTTGTTCTCTTATTACTCTACCCTTTTTCTTCCCCTTTTTCCAACTACAATGGAGTACAAAGAGGGGGGGTATGATGTCCATGCTGGTCAGCCAAACAAAACCGAAGGCCAATCCGCAATCGCCGCAGAGCGCCTCGCTCTGGCGCAACCGGCCGTTTCTCGTCCTGTTTTGCACCTCGACTTTGCTCGCTTGCGGCAGCAAAGTGTACGAACTCGCCTTGCCGCTTATTTTGTACGACATGACCCAGTCACCCGTGGCGATGACGACGATGAAAAGCATCGAGTTTTTGCCCAATTTGCTGCTCGCCATGTTCATTGGCGTATGGGTCGACCGCTTTTCCAAAAAGCGCTGGTCGCAATGGATGGTGTTCGGGCAAATGGTGCTGCTGTTTTTGCTGTACGGCTTGTCAGCGGCGGGCCAGGCCCAGATCATGCACTACTACGTGGCCGGATTTTTGCTGATGGCCCTGCACTACGGCTTTCAAAATGCCCGGGTCAGCATGCTCAAGCAGGTTGTCCCCACACCGCTGCTCACCTCGGCAAACGCCCGCTTTTCCTTCATGACTACGTTCATCGAGATCATGGGTCCGGCGCTCACGGGCTTTATCCTGCTGCTCGCCAGCCTGCACGCGGGTTTGTTGATTACAGGCTTCGCCTATTTGCTGGCTTTTGTCGCCATCTCGTTTCTGGAAAAGACCGATACGCCCCCGGCGCCAAAAACAGGCTTCTGGCAGGAGCTGAAGGCCGGCTGGATCGAGCTTTTGCGCAATCAGGCGCTGTGGCGCATCAGCCTGCTCGTCATTTTTCTCAACGCGACTTCCGGCATGTACGACGCGATGATTATTTTCTTTGCCAAAGACCAGTTGCGGCTGGACACGTCTACGCTCGGGCTGGTTCTGTCCGCGGCCGGTCTCGGCGGCCTTGTTGGCAGCTCGGCGGTAGCCTCCCTGCGGCGGCGCTTTCCGATTGGGCAGTTGATGGGCACGACGATTTTGTTGCTCGGCTTCTCCTACCTGCTCATGGTTTTTGCCAGCAGTACGTGGTTGCTCTGTCTGTCGCTGTTTCTCACCGGGCTGATTTCTACCGTTGAAAATGTGTGCATCTGGACGTTTCGCCAGGAGACTACCCCGGCCCATTTGATCGGGCGGATCAGCGGCATTACCGGCTCCATCTTCAAGCTGGGCATCGTCTTTTCCATCTACGGCTCCGGCTTCATGACGGTATCGTTCGGCCCGTGGGCGGTATTTCTCGCCGCAGCCGTCGGCAATGGGCTGATTTTTTTGCTCTATCGCAAGCTCGCCCTGTGGCGGCTGGCATGATTGCGGGCAGCGAGGCTCAGGGGGGTGGGGGTGCTTTCCGGCTTTCTTGGCTGGCTCGGCCCTCTCCGCTGGCCCAACTCTATCAGCTTGCCCCGCCCCCTCAGCTTACCCGACTCTCTCCGCTGTCCCGGCTCCCTCGTCGTCTTGCCCGTCAAAAAAGCCACCCGCAGGTTGTTCACGCCTGCAAGTGGCTTTTCCGCTTCCCAGTTACTCCCTTATCCTCACGCCTTGAAACGGCTGATTAACTTCTCCAAATCCTCTGCGAGATTGGCCAGCGAGGCCGCCGAAGAGTGGATTTCCTGCATGGAGGCCAACTGCTGTTCGGTGGCGGCGGACACATCCAGCGTCCGTGTCACGGCCGTTTGCGTGACGGAGGCGATCAGTTCCATCGACGACGCGACTTTTCCTGTGCTCTCAGTCAGGGCGCGGGAAGCGGCCGAGACATTTTCCACGTCGTTTG
This sequence comes from Brevibacillus sp. NSP2.1, assembly GCF_000470975.2. Lineage (NCBI taxonomy): Bacteria > Bacillati > Bacillota > Bacilli > Caryophanales > Paenibacillaceae > Brevibacillus > Brevibacillus sp. NSP2.1. The sequence goes on from NZ_CP048274.1 coordinate 5,298,627, forward strand.
CCACGCCGACAACGGCATCGCGAATGTGCGAAAAGACTTCGCCTGCCTGCGCTACGCCCTCCATCCCGGCCGCCACTTCTTGCGAGCCTTTTTGCATGGACGAGACTGCTTCGAGCGTCTCTGCGCGTATGGCCGTAACCAGTTGCGTGATCTCCTGAGCGGACGCGGAAGCCTGCTCGGCCAGCTTTCGCACTTCATCGGCGACAACCGCAAAGCCTCTGCCCTGCTCACCCGCCCGTGCCGCCTCGATCGCGGCATTGAGCGCCAGCAGGTTCGTCTGACCAGCGATTTGCGTGATGACCTCGACAATTTGCCCGATTTGCTCGGAACGGCTTCCCAGTCCGCTGACTGCATGCGCAAGCTGCTCCATAGTCTCGCCTACGCCATTCATCTGCTCCACCGCAAGCTGAACCGTCCGGGTTCCGCCAGTAGCCAGCTCTGAGGCGTTCATCGCGGCAGCGGAAACGTTTTGGGCGCGGGCGGCAATACGCTCGATGCCCGCAGCCATTTCCTGCACTTCCTTGTCGCCCTCTTCTACTTGATGCGACTGTGTGTCCGCACCTGCTGCCATTTCCTGAATCGTTTCTGCGATCTGCTCGGTCGCTTTGCTCGTCTGCTCCGAGCTGGTCGTCAACTGCTCTGCCGCCGCCGCTACCTGCTGGGCGTGCCCGCGAATGAGCGAAACGAGCTGGCGCAGATTCGCCAGCATCCGATTGAACGACGCAGCTAACTGTCCGATCTCATCGTTGGATGATACCGTAAGCTCATGGGTCAGGTCGCCTTCTCCGTCCGCTATGGCCGCAAGCTGGGCATTCACCCGGTTCAGCGGACGAATGATCGCCCGAACCAGCAGTCCCCCGATTACGAAAGCGATGAGAAAGCCCGCGACACTAAACGCAATCTGAATGTTCACAGACACAGCTTCCTGCGCTGCCAGCTCCTGCGTGTCCGCCTCTTTTTCCTGGCGCACGTCCTCCATCAGTCCGCTCACCGTCGAGTCGAGCGTCTTCCGCGATTGGCGCTCGATGCCGAAATGATGGCTCAGCGCCTCTTCCCGCTTGCCTTGGTCAAGCGCTTCTACCGCTTTGTTGCTCGCCGCCAAATATGCCGCGTATAGCTGCTGCGCTTTTTGCAGCGTCTCTTTTTGCTTGGCGGTAATGTCCTCATACTCGTTCATTTTTTGGAACAAGGCTTCCACTTTGTCCGCCTTTTCCTTCAGTTCCTCGCGAAATTCCTCGTCTCCGGTGAGCAAATACCCGCGCTCGTCATTGTTTCGGCCCGTGATCGTAAACTGCATCTCCCGCAAGTCGGTCAAAAGGTCCCCGTCATCGAGCATTTCTTCATAAGCAGCTTTCAATGTTTTCGTATGAATATACATATATTTACCTGAGCTAAACATGATGGCCAAAATCACGCCAAAAGCGAGAATAAATTTCGTTCTAATCTTCATCAGAGCGCCTCTTTCTGTCGAAATAAACAAATTTATGTCGAAAATACTCGGCTGCCACCCTTTTTCTTTCCCCGTCGCCATCGGTCCTAAACTAGTCGGAAAATTCATGCACCATTGCTTGCCAAAAAGAAAAAGCACCCGCGGAGCAGTCCGTGGATGCGTTGCAAGCATATGATCTTTTTATCGGCTACAGCTTTTCGATTACTTTATCAATCAAGCCGTATTCAAGCGCTTCGGCTGCCGACATGAAGTAGTCGCGGTCGGCATCTTTTTCGATTTTCTCGACTGGCTTGCCTGTACGCTCCGAGATAATCGAGTAGAGCATGCTGCGATGCTTGAGGATTCGCTCTGCGGCGATCTTGATGTCGCTCGCCTGCCCCTGGCTGCCGCCCCACGGCTGATGAATCATGACTTCCGCGTTTGGCAGGGCGTAGCGTTTGCCCGGCGCTCCCGCTACCAGCAGCATCGCGCCCATGGAGGCCGCCATTCCCGTGCAAATTGTGGACACGTCCGGGGCGACGAACTGCATCGTGTCGATGATCGCCATTCCCGCTGTCACCGAGCCGCCAGGCGAGTTGATGTACAGATGGATGTCTTTTTTCGGGTCTTCCGCCGCAAGAAACAGCAGTTGGGCCACCACCGCATTCGCAACCTGGTCGTCAATGGCGCTGCCCAGAAAAATGATGCGGTCTTTCAGCAAACGGGAGTAAATATCGTACGAACGCTCTCCATAACTCGTCTGCTCCACCACTACCGGAATCAGATTCATGCAAAACCCTCCTTTATTATTTGTTCACGGATGGAATGGATTACGCTGCCAGCCTCATGCTGTTGGCCTGTGGCGTCGCAACAGCCGCCTTGCTTTTGCCAAACCCGGAGGAGACTTGCGTGACGATAGCCGGGTTGTCGCTTGGCCCCACTGTCCACGCGGTCACAGCGGCTTCCCTGTCGACAGCGTCACTGCCGCCGTCTCTCGCAGGCAGCGCAATGACATTGCCCCGCTTTGATTCGGTCCGACTTTCCCACACGACGACTGGCCTTGGTTGGCCTGCTGCTTTGGCTTCAGCCTTCATGACTGATCGCCTCCTTCTTTTGGATAAACCGCGAGAATGACCTGATACGTCTCCTGCCCCTGCGCTGCTGTCTGATACTTTTTGACCAACTGATTCACCAACTGCACGTATTCCTCGACAAAAGCGCTCCGCTCCTCCGCGCTGGCGAGGCGAATGCTGGTATCGAGTGTGGCACTCGGAATTTCTTTTTCCTGATCCGAGCGCTCCAATAGGAGCAGGGCATCGCGCTTGATCCGCTCCGCCGTATGGATCAAGTGCGACAAAGCCCCCTGGTCCTTCATCTGCTGCACCGTGTCGTTTGCCCAGTTCAGCCCTTCGGAGAGCACGTAAGTCCGGGCAATCGCCAAATACAGCACCTCGACCAGATTGCGAACCTGCCGACTGCCCACCCGTCTGACCAGCCCGACTTTTTCCAAAGCCTTCAGGTGATAATTGACGCGCTGTGGAATCTCGTTGATTCCCCGCGCCACTTCTGCCGCTGAAGCAGGCTCCACCAGTCGGCTCAAAATCTCCGCCCTGAGCGGATTCAACAGCGCCATCGCCTGCTCCGGCGTCTCGACAACATACGTTTCAAGCTGTTCGTGCGCCACAACAACACCTCATGACATTAATCATTTACGTAAAAACAGTTTATTACGTGAGATTCGATTTGTCAAATGCTGGACAAGCCCGAAAAATGACCGTACGAAAAAAGCAGCTCCGCCCGTTCGCGAAGCTGCTGTATCTGTCTTTTTCCGTCGGGATTTTACCGGGGAGCAGGGTAGGCGATTCTCTCTCCATCTGCGGGTATCCGCACGCGGTCCTGAAGCTTTCTTTTCGCCAAAAACTTATGCAGCTCGGCGCGTGACAACAGGCAGTGATTCCACGTCTCCATGTGCGCAACGAACAGGTGGCTGTCCGGTGCGGCGGCCGCTACAAGAGCGATGTCCTCCCCCGTCATGGTGATCGGATCGCCCGTCAAAAACCGGGCCGCTCCGGCAAACACGACAATCACGTCGGGAGCAAACCGCCCGATGGCCTCCTCCACCTCGGCACACCAGACCGTATCCCCTGCCACGTACAGCGTCGGCTCGCCAGGTGCCTGCAACACAAAGCCGGACACTGGCCCCATCTGTTTCCCGATCTCGCCTGTCCCGTGCCTTCCGCCTGTGCGGTAGAGGCGAATCCCTTGCCATTCCTGCTCGCTTTCGATCGCGTTTACATGGGAAAAGCCCTCCTGGTGCAGCATGTCCGCATCCGGCGGCTGGCAAAAAACAGGCAGGTCGGCGGGCAGCAAGCGGAGTGCTTTTTCGTCCAGATGATCTCTGTGCGTATGCGTCACCAAAACCGCCTCCACACCATCCAGCACTTCTTCCGTGGAAAAAGGCAGCTCCACCAGCGGATTCGCTCGCTGATGCGGCGTATTTGGCACAGCAGACAGCTCCCCCGCCGCGCTGAACATCGGGTCGATCAAAAACGTGCGGCCGCCGTAGGTCACTTTGAGCGTAGCATGTCGAACAAGTTGGATGTGCATGTCTTCTCTTTCCTCCAATCGCAGGCGTATAATCGTGGTAACTTGCTTTTATTGTAAAAGACGCACGCAGGTAGCCGCGAAACAAATCCGGCGCCTCACTTTCACCGCGAAAGGAGATTTTCATGCTCGACCAAACCGACCATGCCATTCTGGCTTTGCTGCGTCAAAACAGCCGTCTTTTGTGGAAAGACATCGGCGAGCAGGTCCATCTGAGCGGGCAAGCCGTCGGCAACCGGATCAGAAGACTGGAGGAGCAAGGCGTCATTATCGGCTACACGACCATCGTCGACGAGGCAAAGCTGACTCCTTCGCTCACCGCGATGGTCACGATGTTCATGAAGACGACCGACCATTCGCGCTTTGCCCGCTTCGTCGCAAGCCGCAGCGAAGTCATCGAAGCTCATCGCATTAGCGGGGAAGGCTGCTACACGCTGAAAATCAACGTCGCGGACCACACCGCCTTAAACCGCTTTTTGGACGATCTCCTGCCCTTTGGCAACTACCGCGTCAACCTGTCTATCGGCCAACTCAAATAGTGCAGCGATTGTGACCAGAAGCAATCTCCCTTCTTTTACGTATTGCCTGATGATGTGAACAAGAGTAGAATGATGGGTACGAAAGGAGGGGAATCGCCATGGAAGATATGCTGTTGCTGCTTTCGCTGGAGGATTTCTTCGCCTTGCTCGCCCTTTTTGTGGGCTGCTTTACGTCTGCTTTTTGTCTCAGACGTTGTCATCGCCCGCAAATACAGGCGTTTCGTTGGAGTTCCAGTGACACCTATCGACCTTCCATCAATCCTTGCCTGGTTGAGACTTATCCGATGGCAGCAAGGCAACCGCTGCGCTTCCGCATGCTCCGGCGCGCGCGGCATGCGAATGGCGACAAGGATACATACCGCTCCCTTTTGGATCTGGCTGTTTGAACAAAATCCAAAAGGAGGTAGATCATATGATCGCCAAGTACATCGGAGAAGCTTTGTTGTTTGTGGTAGGTTTGCCGCTTTTCGCTTACCAGACCGGAGAAAGCCTGCACGCTTTGGCAGACGCTTTCGCGCAAATGTCCGATTTCGTTAACTGGAAATAAGCACGCCGTTTTTGGGCGGAAAAAAGTAATAAGCCTGGCTGTCTGTGGTCATAGCCCCGTCAAGTAGACACTAAAAAAAGACGCTATCTTAAGCGGCGATCGATTCCCGGTATTGGACTGGGGAGAGGTCGCCGAGTTTTTTCTGGAACCGTTCTGTATTGTAGAATTCGATGTATTCAGCGATCAGTTTGCGAGCGTGAGCTATATCTCTTGGTTTCTCCAGATACAACTTTTCCGTCTTCAGGTGTGAAAAAAACGATTCAACACAAGCGTTGTCGAAGCAGTTCCCCCGTCTGGAATGGCTTCCGGTTAGCCCTTGTTCTTGCAACAGATTTGCGTATGTCTTGGTAGTGTACTGGAATCCTTGGTCGGAGTGCAGGATCGCATCTCCATTACCCAGTTGCTTCACCGTAGACAGCACAAGATCAAGATCGTTTCTCTCCGACACTTCCCAAGCAACCGTTTCGTTATTATACAGATCCAGGACCACGGACAGATAAATGAAGTCATCGACGACTCGAATATAGGTAATATCGGTTACATATTTCTTTCTAGCCTCGTCCGCAGCGAACTGGCGATTAAGGACATTGTTGAACACGATGGAGGGCTTGCGGCCGGCAAATGGACGCTTTTTGCGGATCACTGAGCGGATGCCCAATTCTCGCATCAGTCGGCGAACTTTCTTCGTATTTACTTGTAGTCCCTCTTTGCGTAGAGCCGTGCGCATTCGTTTATACCCAAAGTATGGGCGAATGCGGTGAATTGCCAGTATATGTTCCTTTAGGTCGGCATCCTGCTCCACACGTACCTTACGAACCTTCTCCGTCGCCTTCCACTTGTAGTAGCCCGCCCGGGAGACCTCCGCTATTTCGCATAGCATGACCACAGCGTACTTGCGACTCATTTCTTCGATCGTCCTAAACCGGGTTTGCTTATCCAACTTCCCTCCCCGTGTAGATTTGGATTGAGCTTTTTTAGGTATTCGACCTGCGCTTTCAAGTAGTTGTTCTCTTCCTCTAGACTGCTGAAATACTTCTTGATCCATCGCCCTCTATAGTCTTCAAACGTTTCACCGTTTTGCCGTTTCTGTACCCACTCCCGAATCTGCGTCTTACTTTTAATGCCTAATTTCTCCATTATCATTGGGTAGCTCCAATGCTCCTCAACCCGCAAACGTACTGCTTCGCTCTTCGTTGCTTCGTCATATTGCTGCTGTTTTTGCCCTTTACGTGGCGGCATAAGAAAATCCCCTCCGGTCAACAGTGTTGATCTCATCATACCATGAGGTCTTTTTTCACTGTCTACCATGAGGGGATAATACCATCTGTTTCTGATGACAGTCAGGCTTTTTGTTTTGGCATAAAGGGGCGAAGAGCAGGTAGGCTGAGGCAGGAGAGGAGTCTTTTCCTTTTCATGCGCTCGCTAGTGCTTTTCCTGCCCTTTCCCCGCTCGCTGCTGCCTCGCCCTCGCCAAACCGGCTACTCCACCTGGATGCGATCTCCCCGCGTGGTCGGTTGCGAAATGACGAGAAACTCCACGTCTTCGCCGCTCTCGTTTTTCATCTGATGCCGTGCTCCCGGCGGCACTTCTACTCCTTCCTGCGGGCCGATCTCGTGGCGAACGCCCTCCACCTCCAGAACAGCCTGTCCAGAGAGCACAAAGAAAAATTGGCGGGAGCGCTCGTGGTAGTGGCGCACCTCAGCCGTTTCTCTCGGCATCCGCTCAAAAATGACGCTCAGCTCCGTCCCCTTGACCAGATGCCAGCCGTCGCAGTGGTCGCCCCATATGTAGTGCTCCGCATTATGCTTGCTGATTTTCACCATCGCTCGCCTCCTGTTTTTGCTTCTCATCATGACATGCACACGACCAGCCCGCAAGCGTTTCTTTACTTTTTACGGGCGCTATGTTAAAATGTCATCATAACGCAAATGAATATTCGCTTTGTTAATGGAGGAGCCTGTCATCATAGGGTTCTTTTTGTCTTTTTTCAGCCGACAAAAAGAAAACCCCGTGATTACGGGCTCTTTTTGCATCTTACACACAGATTAAAGGGGGAAACCGCATGCTTATTTTTCAACTGGCTGTCATCCTGATCGCCTCCAAAATCGCCGGAGACATCAGCGTGCGCCTCGGACAGCCGTCCGTTTTGGGGAAACTGCTGATCGGGATCGTGCTCGGCCCAACCGTGCTCGGGCTGGTGACCGACACGGAAATTTTGAAAGAAATCAGCCAGATCGGCGTCATCCTGCTCATGTTCATCGCCGGACTGGAAACCGATATCGACGAGTTCAAGCGCACCGCGAAGTCCTCCACCAGCGTTGGCGTGGCCGGCATCATCGCGCCTTTGGCACTCGGCTACGTCGCCGGGATTACGATGGGGCTTTCTTTGTTTGAGGCTCTCTTTTTGGGACTGTTGCTCTCGGCCACCAGCGTAAGCATCTCTGTACAGACGCTGAAAGAGTTGGGCAAGCTAAAATCGAGAGAGGGCGCAACTATCATGGGGGCTGCCGTCATTGACGACGTGCTCGTCATTTTGGCGCTGGCGTTTTTGATGAGCTTCGCTGGCGGCGATGTGAACCTCGGCCTGGTCATTGCGAAAAAGCTCGCGTTTTTCGCAATCGTGATCTTGCTGTCCTGGAAAGTCGTCCCGTGGGTGTTGCGTAAATTCGCGCCGCTGCAAGTCAGCGAGTCCGTGATCTCCGCAGCCCTGATTATTTGCTTCCTGTTCGCTTACTTTGCCGAGTACACGGGCGTTGCCGCCATTATCGGCTCCTATATTGCGGGTGTCGCGATCAGCCTCACCGGCTACAAGCAAGAAATCACCCACAAGGTAGAAACGATCAGCTACGCCGTCTTTGTGCCCGTCTTCTTCACCTCGATCGGCGTCACCGCCCAATTTTCCGGGATCGTGGAAAATCTGTGGCTGATTGCGATGTTGAGCGTGATCGCCATTGTTTCCAAGCTGGTCGGCGGTGCCATCGGCGCAAAACTCACCGGCTTCCCTTGGAAAAATTCGCTCGCCATCGGCGCTGCCATGATATCGCGTGGCGAAGTGGCGCTGATTATCGCGGCGATTGGTTTGGAAAACAACCTGCTGTCTGACGACATGTTTGCCGTCCTGATTGTCGTGGTTCTGGTGACGACGATTGTCACCCCGCCGATGATGAAATGGCTGTTCGCGGACAAAAACACGCAGGAAGAGCAACTTTTGATGAAAAAGAACGCATAGGCGACAAGCCGGGCTGTTCCACGTCAGATGACGTTGGAGCAGCCTTTTTCATTTGGACATCCTTCGCAATCTGTGCCGTTTCGGTTTATGATGGAGAAAAATGGTTCCCGAACACGCAGGAGCTTTTTTTCGCTGCTGTCGAAAAGGATCAGACCATGCAAAGGAGGGTGCCCGGCATGAAAGTCGTCGTAGCGCCGGACTCTTTCAAAGGAAGCCTCACTGCCAAGCAAGTCAGCGAAGCGATTCGCGCAGGCATACGTCGCGCCGATCCGCACGCCGATATCGTCGCCAAACCGATGGCAGACGGCGGAGAAGGTACGCTGCAATGCCTTGTCGACGCGACTGATGGGAAAATCATGACGGCCACCGTCAAAGACCCGCTCGGCCGACCTGTTGCCGCCGAGTTCGGCATTCTCGGCGACGGCGTTACCTGCGTGATCGAGCTGGCTGCCTCTTCCGGCCTGTATCTCATCTCCAAAGCGGAGCGCAACCCGCTTCGCACCACTACCTACGGCTTCGGGCAACTGATCGTAGCTGGCCTCGACCTGGGCTGCCGCCGCTTTATTCTCGGCCTCGGCGGCAGCGCTACGAACGATGGCGGCGCGGGCATGCTGCAAGCTTTGGGCTACAGGCTGCTCGACCAGGCCGATCAGCCCTTGCCCTTTGGCGGGGGAGAGCTTTCCCGCCTGAGCCGCATTGATTGCAGCCAAAAAGACAAGCGGCTCGCTGAATGTCAGTTTGTCATCGCCTGCGACGTCACCAACCCGTTTGTCGGTCCAAACGGCGCTTCCCACGTATTCGGCCCGCAAAAAGGGGCCACCCCGGAAATGGCGCTCGCGCTGGACGAGCATTTGCGCCATTTTGCAGACGTGATGGAGAAAAGCCGGGGAATCGCCATTCACGATCTGCCGGGAACAGGCGCTGCGGGCGGTGTGGCAGGGGCGCTTCTCGCCTTTCTCGGCGGCGAGCTGCGGGCGGGGATTCAGATTGTCATGGAGACAACCCGCCTCGCTTGCGCCATGCAGGGCGCCGATCTCGTCATCACCGGAGAAGGCCAGGTGGACGTGCAAACCGCCCAAGGAAAAACTCCGTGCGGCGTAGCCCAGCTCGCGCAGCAATTCGGCATCCCCGTCATCGTGCTGGCGGGTTCCATCGGCGAAGGGATCGAAGCGTTGTATGAAAAAGGCGTCACCGCCGTCGTCAGCATCGCCAATCGGCCGATGACGCTGGATGAGTCCATGCGGGACAGCGCGGCGCTTCTGGAGCAGGCGGCTGAGCAGGTTATGCGGATTTGGGCTAGTCGGAGCGGTTCATGAGGACTGGGGCGTGGGGGCAGGTGGTTGGTTGGCTTTCGGAGTTAGTTCGGTTGCGGCTGCACAGTCGGCTTGGTTGTGGCTCCACTGCCAACTCGACTGCCGTTCCATTGCCCCACTTGCCTGCCCTTCCCCGCCAAAAAAGCTCTCCCACAGCAACATGCTGCCAAGGGAGAGCTTTTCGTCGTCTACTTCGTTTCCCGATGCAATGTATGGCGCTTCAGGCGGGGCGAATACTTTTTCAGCTCCAGCCGCTCCGGATTGGTTCGCTTGTTTTTGGTCGTGATGTAGTTGCGATCTCCTGTTTCGGTGCATTGCAGCGTAATGTTGACGCGCATGTCGATTTCCTCCTTTTTGTCTTACACTTGCATCTCTACGACGGTGCTGGAAGTGGGTAGCGGGTCAGGCAGCTTGGCCCAGTCCGAACGGTACTCCTCATCCGTCAAGAGACAAGCATCCAACTGCTCTGTCACCGCTTCCCGGTCCAGGCCGATGCCGATGAACACAAGCTCTGTCATCCTGTCCCCGTGCTCCGGGTCCCAGGCGCGCTGCAAATCTGGTTCTTCCGCCAACAGCGCTTGCCTTTCCTCGGCAGGCAGCGCAGCCGCCCAAAAGCCTGCCGTACCGACCTCGATCGAAGGCCCTGCCTGGCTGAGCGTCATAGCCAGATCGTTGCGCGTTGCCAGCCAGAAAAAGCCTTTGGCCCGCACGACATCCTCCGGCCAGGCCGACAGCCACTCGCCAAACCGCTCGGGGTGAAACGGCCTGCGCGCACGATAGACGAAGGAAGAAATGCCGTACTCGTCCGTCTCTGGCGTATGCTCTTCTTTTTGCAGCTCGGCGATCCATCCTGCCGACTGGCTGGCCGTTTCAAAATCAAACAGTCCCGTATTCAAAATCTCATGCGGGTCCACCTGTCCGCGCACCGCCCGAATAAAGCGGGCCTTTGGCTGCAATTTGCGCAGCACTGCCTCCAGTTGCTCCAGCTCTTCCGGGTCTACCCGGTCGCATTTGTTCAAAATGAGGACGTCGCAAAACTCAATCTGGTCGATCAACAGGTCGACCACTTCCCGAGTATCGTCCTCCCCCACTGCCTGATCCCTGTCCAGAAGACTTTCTCCCGAGGAAAAGTCAAGCCAGAAACGGTACGCATCTACGACCGTCACCATCGTGTCCAGCCGGGTCAAGGCAGACAGGTTGATGCCGTTTTCCTCGTCGACATACGTAAAGGTCTGGGCGACAGGAACAGGCTCGCCGATCCCCGTCGATTCGATCAGTATGTAGTCATACCGTCCTTCGCGCGCCAGCCGCTCCACTTCTGTCAGCAAATCCTCGCGCAGCGTACAGCAGATGCAGCCGTTCGACATTTCCACGACCTTCTCGTCTACGCGGGAAACGCCCCCTCCTTGCGCTACCAATGTGCCATCCACATTCACTTCGCTGAGGTCGTTGACGATGACGGCGACGCGCATGCCTTCCCGATTGTTCAAGACGTGATTGAGCAATGTTGTTTTTCCTGCCCCCAGATAGCCGCTCAGGACGGTTACCGGGATTCTTTTATCGGTCATAAGCTGATCTCCTTTGCGCTACAAAACGTAATTATTACGATTTAATAAACATGCTAACGCAATGCTCTTTCGCTTGTCAAGACAAATCGTAATCATTACGTTTAAACACAGTAATGATGAAATAACCCCACCCCCGCTCTTATTTCTTCGTTTGCTATAATCAATTTATGTCGCAATGGAAAGTAGGAGCAGATGTGACTTTATACGGATTTTACACAGATGAATCAGGAAACAACGGCTTCAATGATATGAGAAATCAACCCGTTCTCTGCTACGCGGGCATCCTGGTCCCCATCCATTACCAGGTGCATTTGCATCATGAGGTCCAGAAAATCAAAGACAATCTGGAAAAAGATATAAAGGCCACCATTCACGGCATACCCGCTGAGCAGTTTCCACATATCGACTTTTTTAAAAAGTTTGAAATCCACGGAAAGGCGTTTATTGACGGTGAAAATTTCTACTATAACTTATCGGATCGCCAACGCTTCAAAGTGGTGGAAGAGTTGTTGTCTTTAGTGAAGGCTTCAGAAGTAAAGGTAGTGGCTGCTCTAGTCAACAAACAGCTTTACCAGACCCAGACACGTGAAACCAACCATAACCGTATGCATATCCATGCGTATACGGAACTTGTTCGCTGCCTTTCCAACGAGCTGAGCCGTGCTGACTCGTATGCGTTTGTCATTTGTGACGACGGCAAGCCGAGCGAGCTCAACCATTTTCGTGACGCGCTGCGAAATCCGGTCAATCGCAGGGTGTATCCCGACCTTCAGGTAAAGCTGTCGCACGATCATAATGGAAACCTGATCCAACTGGCTGATATGATTAACTTCATCACCTCTGTTCATTTCCGGCATCGTTACGGCTTCCCTCCGCGAAAACGACACCAGGCCGCCATCCTCGATGTGTATGCGCGACATCTGGACTCCAAGCTCATCATCTGGGAATACAAATAAAAAAGAGGAGGACGCACACAACGTGCGAACTCCTCTTGTCGGTCGTACACAACGTGCGACCTATTCCTACCCTATCCAAAATCACCGGACGATATGTCAGAATAAATTAAGACATTCTGTTCATAGGTCAATGCATGAGCTACGTACAGAATGCCTTAATTTTCATGTAGATTTAGTCGTACACAACGCGCGAGCAAATCCACATCTATAATTGTACGTTTGCGAAAGGAAGTTGTCAAGCATAACGGAGAAAAAAAGGCTTCGCCCATCTTTTTAGCGAAGCCTTCGCTTCACTTGTGTCGATCCTTACGCTACTTCACCCGCTTCATCGCCACCGCTTCCCCATACGCGCCGATGACCGGCTGATACAGGTTGCGGTTGTTCAACTGGTCCTGGCTCACTACCGGGGTCGGACGATTCATTTTCCATGTAATCTGGCTGTACACATTGCCTGTGGCGGTCGGCATCGTGACCAAAATATCTTTGACCTGGTCGTTGTTGCTGTCAGTCACGTGCAGCTTCGGCAGCAAACCTTTGTCGCGCGTGCCCACCGAAATGAACGTCTGTTGGTTGTCTTTCCCTTCGCGAACCACAACGCGCAAATTCTCGGCCGTCTGGTTCATCGACATGCCCATCTTGTCGCCTACCAAAAAGATGTGGTCTTTGATACCGTCGCCTGTCACATCTGCGTATTTCGTATCCAGCACAAATGTACTGTCGCTTTTCATGCTGAACCCGCTATTGATCGAAACATCCGGCGAAGGCAAGTTGTCGACATCGTTTTTTTCCACTGTTACCCCGAGCAACTGCGGCTTTTGGTCCACGATATTCCACACGCTGGTTGCCACGGCAATATGGTCCTGATTGTTTACTCCCCAAATATTTTGCTTGCCCATCCAGCGCAGATTGCCTTTGGCGTCGCGAAATGGCACCAGCTCCACGAGCTTTTGCACGTAGCCGTCCGTCGGCTTTTGCAGCTTGCCGTTGGCCTGATAAATCCCTTGATTCAGGTACGTTGTTTTATTGGCAGATAAATCAAACGTGCTGACTGCTTTTGTGCGCAAATTCGTTACTTTCGCTTGAAACCCGTCGGTAAACTGAACGGAAAACGGAATGTTGTGCTGCGGTTGCAGCAGGACAACTGGAGCATACGTTTGTGACTGTGACGGAAGGGCATTCGCATGAACCGGAGAGGCCCCCAGTCCTGATGTCATGAGAATAGCGCCGCTACATACGATTGTTGCCATCGTTCTTTGCCAAAGTTTCATGATATTCTCCTCCTATGTAATTGGGCATGCTATTTCTTTCCAGATTGTTACACCCGTGTCTTTCCTTCCCTCTCTTCTCTCTAAACGAGATGGACAGGTCAAATGTTGCTAGTAAATAATTCCTAAGTTTTCTCGCCATTTTTACCGATTTGCAACAACTTCGCCGAAAAGGCAGGCTACAATAGAGTCAAACGGAAGCTGCTGCAGAAAGGAACAATCACAAATGAAAAAGGCTTGGCTTTTGTCTGCCGCGATCTGCGCTTCTCTCGTGAGCGGTTGCGGCCTGGCAGATACCCCTAACGAACTGATGCGCGCCCCCTCTGCTGACGGCGATCAAAAATCGATCAATCAGGCTGTCATGCAATTTTTGCCTGCGGGCTCACAGTTGGCTGTGCCGCTCCACCCCGCAGAGGCGAGCGCCGTCTCTCTTCAAGACCTGAACGGCGATGGAACCCCTGAGGTCGTCGCTTTTTACAAGTCGGAGAAAACGGATTACGAAATCGGCGTGCTGGTGCTTTCGCAAAAGCAAGGAAACTGGCAAAAGCTGACCTCCTTTACCGGGATTGGCAATGAGCTGGACTACGTCTCGTTTCACGATCTCAACGGCGACCAGATTCCCGAAATGCTGATTGGCCTGGGCGGCGGCGACGGTCTGAACAGAGAGCTGTCCGTGTACTCGATTACCGACGACAAAACCGCGGAGCTGATGAAACAGCCCTACTCCGTCATGGCGGTGGGCGACTTGACCGGGGACGAACAGACCGAACTGGCCCTGGTCCTGCACGACCACAGCAATTTCACCTCCAAAGCCGAGCTGTTTGGGGCCAAAGACGGCCAAATCGCCAAGCTGACCGAGATCGCGCTGGACGGCTATGTGAACGGATACGAGCAAGCGCTTATCGGAAAAGCGTCCCCTACGCAAAATGCCCTGTTCATCGAAGCCGGGGTAGGGGCGCACTCGGCCGCCACCGACATGCTCCTCTGGGAAAATGGCACCTTGCACAACCCGTTGGTCAAAGTCGAGGGCGAAATGGATTTGACCTTCAAGCCCTACCCTTTGTACAGTGAGGATATTAACGGGGACGGCATTATCGAGATCGGCACCAGAACACAGCCGCCCGGCACAGAAGAGCTGGCCATGGTCGAAATTCCCTGGATCTCCTCCTATTTTCAATGGGACGGCAAGACCGGGCTGAAGCATGTAGAGGATCATTACCAAAACTATGACCTGGGACTCGATCTGAGAATACCGGAAAAATGGAGCGGAAAATTCACGATTGCCGCCAGTCCCAACGCCAATTCGCACATCATCCGCTTTTTCTACTACGGGGAAAACGGGAAAAATAAAGCCGAGCTTTTGACGCTCCAAACCGTTCCGCAAACCGAATGGAACAAATTCGAGAACGGCCTCAAACAAAAGCAAGTGCCCTACGTTCTTTTAAAGGAAGAAGGAAAACAGGTCCTGATCGCGATCCTTCCGCAAACGACACCAAGCCTCGGCAAGTCTGCCATGCAGGAGTACCGCTCTATGCAGCTCACAGCAGACGAGATACGCCAGCTTTACAAGCCTTTATCCATTTCGTGATAAAGGCCAATGCCGTTTTCCCTGTACCGATCCGCCTGCGAGCGAAAAAAGTCGAAATCAGACCAAGGGGATTTGTTTATGAAGGTTTTATTGCTTGAAGACGAAAAATCAATTCGCGATTTTGTGCGCATCAATCTGCGGCGCGAAGGCTGCGAGGTCATTGAGGCGGCGACAGGCGAAGAAGCGCTGGAAATCGCGCAAGCGCAAAGCGATATCGAAATCGCGATTCTCGATGTGATGCTGCCCGGCATCGACGGCTTTGAAGTGTGCGGACAACTGCGCAAAAAATACCCGCGCCTCGGGATCATCATGCTTACTGCCAAGAGCCAGGAGCTGGACAAAGTGATGGGGCTGGAGTTCGGGGCCGACGATTACGTGTCGAAGCCGTTCAGTCCGGCTGAGCTGTTGGCCCGCGTAAAGGCATTGCACCGCAGGCTGGCTCCCCTCCCCGCTCTTGTGGAGGACAAAAATACGATTGATATCGCTCCCTTCACCCTGCTGCTCGATGAGCGGAAGCTGACGAAAAAGGATCAGGAAATTGTCCTGACCCCGAAGGAGTTTGCCATTATCAAGCTGCTGGCCGAAAATGCCAACAAAGCGATCAGTCGCGACGAAATTTTGACGAACGTCTGGGGACAGTTTTTCGTCGGGGACTTGAAAATCGTGGATGTGAACATCCGCAGGATTCGCCAAAAAATCGAAGACGATCCTGCCCACCCGGCCTTCCTGGAAACGGTCTGGGGGTACGGATACCTTTGGCGGAAGGACGCTCCTGATGAAAGGAATTAGAAGCAGGCTCGTCTTTTACTTCGGCATGATCTTGCTGTTGATCGTGCTTCTGTTGGAGGGACTGTTTTACTGGGCGGTCCATACGTACTACTTCGGAACTGCTACCGAAGCGTTGGAGACGCGCAGCACGACCTTCACCAATTTTATTAACAAGTACGCAACCGGCTATCGCTTAAAAGACAAGGCCCGCTATATTTTGGAAAACGTATCGAGCCAGGAATACGCCAAAATCGAGGTGCTCGACCTAAACGGCAAGGTCATTCTCAACTCGTACGGCTTCCAGACGGGAGAGCTTGTCCAAACCTCGGACGTCATGGAAGCGATCAGGGGGCAAAAAGGACTGTTCGTAGGCCGAACGCCCCAGTCGCGCGAGCGGGTCATTGCCGTGTCCAATCCCCTCACCTTCGGGTCTGAATACGTCGGCGTCCTCCGCTACACGATCTCGGCAGAGCCTCTTTATCAGGCGGTCAATCGCATCGCCTTGTACGGGCTGGGCGTCGGGGCTGGCGTCGTCCTGCTGGCTTTTGCCCTCAGTCTGCTCATGGCCAAACGGATCGTCGACCCCATCGAGGACCTGACGAATGCCGCGAAGCAAATGGCAGAGGGCAACTTCACCGCCCGCGCTCCGAAGCGCTACGACGACGAGGTCGGGACGCTCGCCGATACGTTCAACTACATGGCAGCAGAGATCGGCAAAAACGAAAAGCTGAAAAACGACTTCATCTCCTCCGTCTCCCACGAACTGCGCACGCCGCTGACCTCGATCAAGGGTTGGGGAGAAACGCTCCTCTCCGGCGGCCTGGAGGAGCCGGAGGAAACAATGCTCGGGCTGGAAGTCATCTCCAAGGAAACCGACCGCCTCATCGGCCTCGTGGAAGAGCTGCTCGACTTTTCGAAGTTCCAGTCCGGCGAAATGAAGCTGTCCCGCGAGCTGCTCGATTTGCGCGAAATTCTCGACGACATGCACGTCCAGTTCGCCATCCGCGCCCAGGAAAAGCAGATTGATTTTCAACTGGCGCTCCCGTCTGCTCCCCTGACCGTCATGGGCGACCGCAACAGGCTGAAGCAAGTGTTCGTCAATCTGCTGGACAACGCCTTCAAATTCACGCCAAAGGGCGGTACGATTTCCGTGACAGCGACAGCCTCGGAGGGAAGGCTGACGGTCACCGTCGCGGACAGCGGAGAAGGGATTCACCCGAATGACTTGCCGCACGTCACGGAAAAATTTTTCAAAGGACGCTCCAAGCTGTCTGGCAGCGGACTCGGGCTCGCGATCTGCAAAGAGATCATTCAGTTGCACAAAGGAGGCTTTTTGGTCAATAGCAAGCAAGGACATGGCACTTCGATCATGGTAGAACTGCCTCTCGCCCTTGGCCCTGAGGAAAATTTTCCGGCAAGCTAGCCGTGCTGTCGTAAATCGCCCTTGAAACGACAAACAAGCGCCCTGACTGATTTGTCGGCACACAGCAAAAAGGAAACCCTGACCAAGCGGGTTTCCTTTTTCACGCGTTTACGATTAAAATTTGTTCGTAATCACCAGCTCATCCAGTCCAAAGCGGGCTGTCGGATAAGCTTGAACGCTTGCTTTGCCGAGCGTCAGCATCAATGTCGGGATGTAGCGGGACGGGATGTTCAGCTCTTTGATGAGCGCATCGCGATCGTATCCGCCCATTGGGCATGTGTCGTAGCCTTTGGCTTTTGCCGCCAGCATCAGTTGCATCGCCGCGTAGGAAGAGTTGCGGATGGCTTCGTCGCGGGCGATCTCCGGATTGTTTTTGTAAGCTCCTTCGATTTGCGCGATCATGTTGTCACGCACTTGCTCGGTGACGTATCCTTTTTCGAGGGCAGCGTAATAAACCGGGCGCGCCGACTTGTACGCCTCCAAATCTCCGAGTATGATGATGGTGGCATACGCATCCACGACTTGCTGCTGACCGTAAGCGATCGGCAAAAGTTTTTCCTTGATCGCTGGATCCGTCACGACGAGAAAACGCCAATGTTGCAGATTCCAGGAAGACGGAGCGCTTGCCGCGAGACGCAAAATCTCGTTCAGCTCTCCTTGTGGAATCGTTACGTTCGGATCGTATTTGCGCACGCTGTGGCGTGCTTCCATCACTTGTTCAGCCGTCATTTTCAGTTCCGTAGTCATGAGTTTTCTCCCCTCCATGTGTCCATTGCCTGTTCCAAATATATAACTTACATTAATATAGTTACAAACGTTATTCAATCCCTTTTTCTTCCCGATTGCAGTTTGACGGGAGAAGGACAAGGGCACGCTGATACATACTTTATTGTTTGGAGGAGTTTTGCTTGAAATACACGGATAACATTGTCATCGTCACAGGCGGCGGGCAGGGCATCGGACTTGCCGTCGCCACCATGTACGCTGCGCACGGCGCTCACGTCGTCATCGCCGAGCGCAATTCCGAGGCTGGCGAAACTGCCGTCCAGAAAATAAACGGAGCAGAAGCAATCGCAGGCTCGGCCGCTTTTGTCCAAACGGATGTGAGCGAGCCCGAGCAAATCGAGAATCTGATGCAGACCGTTGACGCCCGCTGGGGACGACTCGACGTGCTCATCAACAACGCCGGCTTGTCGGTCTGGGAATCCCCCTACGACCTGACCGTCGAAGCGTGGGACCGGATTTTGAACACGAACCTGCGCAGCGTCTTCCTCGCTTCGCGGGAAGCGGCGAAGATCATGCGACGAAACGGCGGCGGCGCCATCGTCAACCTGGCCTCGACCAGAGCCCACATGTCTGAACCGCACTCAGAGGCGTATGCAGCATCAAAAGGAGGCATTTTGGCGCTCACTCACGCTTTGGGCGTATCGCTTGGCCCCGACGGGATTCGCGTGAACGCCATCTCGCCAGGCTGGATTGAAAACGGCGATTACACGGCACTGCGCCCGCTCGATCATGCGCAGCATCCCGCAGGCCGCGTCGGCACGCCCGACGACATCGCCCGCGCCTGCCTCTTTTTGACGCAAAAAGAAAACGACTTTATCACCGGAACCGAGCTGGTAGTGGACGGCGGGATGACCCGCAAAATGATTTACGAGCCATAAAGCTAAACCAATGCCTCTCCTCCTGAATACTTTGTGGGTAACGAGAGATAAAGGAGGAGTTCCATGTCTTTTGAAGAGGAAGATCTCAGGTTGCTCGCTCTCTGGCTGCTGGCGATTGGCTATCTGATTCTCGCCTTCACCGAATTGGCCGCTCTTGGATACTGGTAATGCGAAAGAGCCACTCCCCCATGCATGACAAATGGGCAGTGGCTCTTTCTTTTCCTCGTTTGCTTATGTTACCAGGTTCGGAATGGAGGCGAGCCTGGCGCCTGATGCTGAATTTGCTCCATGATCGGATAGCCGTAAGCCAAAATAATCAGGAAGGCGACCAGTCCGACCCATACAGGCCAACGCTCCAAAATGCGCGGAACTTCCTGGGTAGTCTCGGTTTCGGCAATCGGATACTCGGTGTTTCCTTTTGGTGCGTAGAATGTCAGGTACAGCAGGATGAGAATCAGCAGAACCGCCGATACAAACAGCAGCCCTCCGCCAAACGCCATGACGCGTTGGTAATCCATCCAGCCGAGCGCGGTCGGATGGTCCATGTACGTCGTATAGTCCGTGCGGCGCGGCGCCCCTTGCAGCCCCATCGTATGCATGGCGAGCGACATCAGGAACATCCCTACTGCCCAGAAGACGGTTTGCACCATCCCCATGCGGTTTGCCGTCTTGGTCAGCTTACGCCCTGTCAAGGCCGGCACCAGCCAGAAGCTGACCCCGAAGAAGGTGAGCGCAACTGCCGCGCCGACTGTAATGTGGAAGTGCCCTGTTACCCAAATCGTATTGTGCACCACGGCGTTGAGCTGGTTACTTGCGTTGATGATTCCGCCCGCACCGCCCGGAATGAAGAACAGCATTCCCACAAACGGAGCGAAGAAGCGAACGTCTGTCCAAGGCAGTTTCTTGAACCAGCCGAACAGACCGCTGCCGCCTTTTTTGCGACCTGTCGTTTCAAAGACTGCAAACATCGAGAACGCCGTCATCAGCGACGGAATGACCACGATCAGCGTCAGCGTGACGTGAATCATTTTCCATCCGGCGGAAATTCCCGGCTCCATCAACTGGTGGTGGAACCCGACCGGAATGGAGAACAGCAAGAGACAGATAAAAGCGAGGCGACTGAGCGAATCACTGAACACATGGCCGCCGATAATGCGCGGAACACATACGTACCAGGCCATGTAAGCGGGCATCAGCCAGAAATAAACGAGCGGGTGACCGAAAAACCAGAACAGCGTGCGGCTGAGCATGATGTTGATTGTCGGCACCAGTCCGAGCGACCACGGAATGAGCTGGAACAGCACCTCGACGGCTACCGGAAGGGTCGCGATAATCCACATGATGTAAGTCGTGACCGCCATGAAGACGAACAGCGGAGAGTTTTTCCCCGGATTTTCCCGTCTCCATTTGCGGTAGCTGGCAAAAACCCCGAAGCCCGCCAGCCAACTGCCCACTACGAGCAAGGCCGAGCCGATGTAAAAATACGGCGATGCTTTCAGCGGAGCGTAGAAGGTGTACAAGACCGAAGCTTCATTCATCAAAATCGTGACGACAGCCATCGAGGTGCCTGTCACCATGAGAATCCAGCCTGCCCAGCCGAATTTCAGCGCTGCTCCATGCAAGGAACCGCCTGTCGTGCGAGCTACCCCGGAGAAAATAAAGCCGACGATGAAAAACGTGGTAAAAATGAGTGCCATCAATACGCCGTGAGCTGTCAAGATTTGATAGTAGTTCGTCCAGCTTGGCAGTTCTATGATACCGCCGCGCACCATTCCCTGAAGCATACCTGCCAATGCAGCCAGCCCGAAGGCGATATACGCCACCCACACATACGACAGACTAAGTTTAGCCGCCGAACGCTGTATCGGAACGTGGGGAATCGAATCGTCTATTTTTCGTGCGATTACCATAGGGTTCACCTACCTCTATTTCACAATAATCGTGGTCGCCATCACCTGATGGCCGGCGCCACAGTATTCGTTGCAAAGAATCAAGTACTCGCCTGGCTTGTCAAACGTATAGCTGGCCGAGCTGATATGTCCCGGCAAAACCATGAAGTTGACGTTCGTTTCAGGAATCTGGAATCCGTGAATGACGTCCGGACTGGTGACGTGGAAGTTGATCGTCGAGCCTGCCGCGACCTCCATCTTCGTCGGCGAGAAGCCGAAGGCAAACGCCGTCATGTAAGCGTCGTACTCCTTGTCCCCTACCTGCTTCAGCCCCGGTTTGTCAAAAGGAGGGGTTTCCATCACCTGTTCGGGGTCGATCATTTCCATACTGCTTGGCGGGGCCATCCCCATCGCAAACGCATTGACGCACAGCAACAGGACAAACAGCGCCAGTCCGCCCGCACCAAGCATCAGCCATATTTTTTCATAACGGTGCAAATGCATAAGTATCCTCCTTCTCTTCCTCTATTACGCCCGGTCCAGGAAAAGCCCGAATACACCCAGCCAACCGACGAGAATGATGCCTCCCACAATTAACACAGCGGCAAACGTTCCCTTCAGTTCCTCTTGCTCTGGCTGTGTCTTTTTTTCTTTTGATTTTTTGCCTTGTTTCAATTTGTCGATTTGCGTCTCCATCGCACTGTTCTCCTTTCTGTGTGCCGCGCAGGCGCATCATATCTTTCACGCCTTCATTCTACCCCTGGGACCAGTTGGAAGTAATTCGGGGAAATCCCCTAAAATGGTCAGGGAAACTCCTGATTCTGCCCGGTTTGTGTCACAGGTTCGACAAAAAAAGCCGATTTCTGCAAGAGCAGATCGGCTTTAACGGTTTTGGAGAGGCTTACCGGTATTTGATTTCGATCAATTTTCCAGTAGTGGCGTCGACGAAGCGGTAGCTGTCCTCCCGTTTTCGCTGATAGACCAGTTTCGGCTCAGGTGCGCGCTGATCTTCGTACTGTTCCCAGTAATACACCAGCTCCAGCTCGACTTCCTTTTGATACGTTTCTTTGGCTTCCTGGGCGCTGACCAGCTTCGTGGCAGCAGGCAAGGCGATGTCAGGGTGGATCGGGTGGAAACTCAGCCCTGTAACCGCGCCTGTCACCTGATCGATGCCAACCCGGTAAAATTCATCCGACACGGGGATTCCGTTGCGTTTCCCCTGAAAATTGAAGTAATACTCACGCGGCTCGTTCCTTTTTTCCAGCTTGCTTTTGTCCACCCAGTCCGGGATTGCTTCATCATGTCTGAACGTAAACAGCGTCAGCTCGGAAACAGCCGGATCGAGGTATGGCTGCAGCGCGGCAATCGCTTTTTTCCGCGCTTCGTCGACGCTGATTTTTTGCTTTTGCTCCTGTCTTTCCGGCAGGTACAGATGAAAGTCGATCAGGCGGTCGCTGGCAGCATCAGTCGTAAGCGTAATGGTTTCAAAAGCCTGATTGGCCTTTTCCGTGAAGTCCATCCAGTGGTACGACTCAATCGCCTGCAGTCCTTCCCGCAGATTGTCCTTGTGATCGTCGTATTCAAAAGTAGCGCCTGCAACGTCAATGCCAAACTGCGACTTCAGCCATTGCTCGGCCTCTTTTTGCGAAGCGATTTTGATGGTCTTCCCTTCTCCTTTTACCTGAACGCTCTCCTTGGCCTGCTGGTCTGGCTCGTCCAGCACCTCTCCGGTGAGGGCGTCGATTCTGTACACACCGTATGGCTGATAAACAAGCATCGGCTTCTTCTCCTCTGCCCTGCCAGGCGCGGAGTAGGAAGTCGGCTGCTCGGCTACGTATTCCAGCTCCATTTTCAACTTATCCTGATAAATTTGCTTTGCTTTTTCCAGGGAGATCGCTTTTTGCGGGTCGGGCCATTTTACCTCGTCAGGCCGGATTTGATTGTACGCGTCAAAGCGGATGACATGCCCGGCGTGGTCGACAGAAACCGAGAGCGCGTTGCCATCGAGCGCAATCTGATTGATTAGCGTCTGGTAGTAGACGGTAGAGTTTACCCATTCGATCATGGCGCCTTTGCCGTCGCCTATCCCTGCTTTTCCTCTGCTTAGCGCTTTTGACTGCTTGAATTGGCTGGCATCCTTGCCGAGCATGCTGGCGAGAAACGCATCGGCCTTTTCGCGCGCCAGCTTTTCGTCCGGGTAGTCAGCAGACGCCCAGGCCGGATTTTTCACATCCAGGTAAAGCAGTCGCCCCGTCTGGGCATCCAGCTCGATTCTGGCCGTTGCGTAGGCAAGGCGGCTTTTCTCTGCTCCTGTTTCCGGCCGATCCGTCAGCAGCACAGTCCAGACCTGATGTGGATAGTTCCGGAAGCTCGGCTTGCCTACGGACTTTCTTTCCAGGCGTAGCGCCTTTATTTCCGGAATGGCTTCCTTCAGCTTGTCCAGCGTGTTTTGCACTTCCTGGGAAAACTCCTTTTGTTGCGGCAGTTGCTCCTGCGCGCTGCCTGCTGCTTCTGCCTGCGGCGGCATTGTCCAGATCGGCGTGGCAGCCAGCAAGCAAGCCGCGACGGCCGTCATGACAGACTGGTTGATCCTCTTCATCTCGATCCTCCTGATAACCTGTTTTGGGTATTTTTTACACGTTCACCCAATAGACGGACAAACCAGCCGTCAGGTTACATAATCTTCCAATCTCTGCCGCAATAAAAAAACACGCCCTGGCACAGCGGCAAGGGAGTGTTGAAGCGTGAGCATTGGACCTTTATTCAAAATCAAGCCAGCCTTTTTTGATGGCATACCGCACCAGATCGGGACGCGTGCGCAAATGCAGCTTTTCCATGATGTGCGCCTTGTGCGACTCGACGGTCTTCACAGAAACGGTGAGCTGCTCCGCGATTTCCTTGTTGCTGAAGCCTTTGGCGACCAGCACGAGCACTTCTTTTTCACGATCAGTCAAAATCTCGTACTTGGCCTGCTCCTCGCCGTTTTTGACCATCTGCAAAAATTCCTCGATCAGCGATTTGGTCGCTGACGGATACAAATAGGCCATGCCGTTGTTCACCGAGCGGATCGCGGCGATCAGATCGAGATCGGGAGCGCTTTTCAAAATATATCCGGCAGCTCCGGCCTGCAGTACGCGGAACAAGTATTCTTCGTCGTCGTGCATGGTCAGGACGAGCACCTGAATGTCCGGCGCCGCTTCCTTCAGTCTTGCGGTCGCGGTCAGGCCGTTCTCCCCCGGCGGCATGCTCAAATCCATCAGCACCACGTCCGGGCGAATTTCCAGGGCTTTTTCGCAAGCTTCCTTGCCATCAGCCGCATAGCCGACGACCTCCATGTCCTCCTGGGCGTTGATTAGCATGCCCAGCCCGGACCGTACAATCGCATGATCGTCAGCGATCAAGACGCGAATCGTCATCCAAAATCCCCTCCTCTGGCAACGGAATACGGACGATGACAGTCGTCCCCTCTTGGGGCGCCGAGCGAATATCGACCGTACCTCCGAGCAGTTGCGCCCGTTCCTTCATGCCGAACACGCCAAGCCCTTTGCCGAAATTCAACGTCTTCTCCACCTCAAAGCCGATACCGTCGTCCACTATCGTTACAACTACTTCTTTTTCGCGATTCTCGAACATGATCCCGAGCTGGCTCGCCTGCGCGTACTTCGCCGTATTGGTCATGGCCTCCTGAACGATCCGGTACAGCGCGGTTTCCATCGGGGCCGAGTACCGTCGCTTCTCTCCCTGCACGTGCAGCTCGACCTGGATGTGAAACGTCTTTTCCACACGCTTCATCAACGAGCGCAAGGCGGGCAACAGACCGAGGTCATCGAGAGCGGACGGGCGCAGCTCCAGCGCCATGCGTTTGACTTCCTCCATCGCCCTGGATGTCATGTTCACCAGCTCTGTTACATGCTGCATGACCGCTTCGCCCGGATTGCCTTGCCTGACCACATTCAGTCCAACCAAAATACTGTAAAGCGCCTGCCCGATACCGTCGTGCAGCTCGCGGGCAATACGCTTGCGTTCCTCTTCCTGAGCCTGAATGGCAAAGTGGGTCAGCTTGTGCTGGTAACGCTCTTTTTCCGCACGCTGCTGAGCCGACATGTCGCGCAAAATCATCACCAGCTTGCCGCCTGATTCTTCAGGCAAGCGGGCAGAGCTGGCCGCTACGGGATAATCACGCCCGTCTTTTGTACGGAGCTTCATTTCAAAGGACGGCATTTGTACGCGTTTGAAAAAACAGTCCGTACAGCTCGTCTCCTCCATACAGGTTGCCATCCCCAAGCAAAGCTCGCAAATATGCTTTTCCCGGATCAGCTCGTCTTCGGTCCAACCCGTCATCTGCTCCAGCGCGGCGTTGGCCCTGACGATCCGGCCCTCATGGTCAATCACCAGGATGGCGTCACTGACGTTGGCAAAGATGGACTGCATCAGGGATATGGCTTCATTGGATGTCCCCAGATCTTCTCTCCACGTACTCATGCGCTCCTCCTTTGAGACAATCATCTAAATGCTATTGTAGAGTTTACATGGGCGGTTGTGTATCAGGGAATTCCCTTAACCTGCGCGGGCTGGGGCGCTGAGGGCATTGACATTTTCTTATATTAGATTATCATCTAATTAGATTGTTGTTAAATGACGAGAAAGGAGCCTTCGTATGCCACATTCTCCTGCTTTTATCCCCTCCAGCAAGCGGCTGCATTTTTCGCCAGTCACTCCCGCAGATTTTGCCGAGCTGCTTGCTGTCTATAACTCGAACCCCGACTATATGGAGTGCGCCTTCGGAAAACGCGCCGTCACTGTCCAGGAGATAGAAGCCGATCACCTGGAAAACCTCGCCCTCGAGGACTCCTACAGCATGGCGCTGCGCGAATCCGCCAGCGGCAACATCATCGGGATTGCACAGTTTATTCTCTGCAATCCGCGGGACAAGCAACCTTGGCTCGGGCTTATCATGCTGCACAGCGACTGTCAAGGCAAAGGCTACGCCAAAGAGTTTCTCGACTGCCTGATCCAATGGTACCGGGAACATGGCTATACGTCCCTGCACCTCGCCGTCCTCGCCAAAAACAGCAAGGTCGTTCCGTTTTATGAAAAGTACGGCTTCACGGCCTACGAGGAACGGGAGCATGCGACACTCGGCCGGGTCATTTGCATGGCGTACGCTTTTTGAACGAAAACTGCCGGGATTGCCTCATTGCCGGGCTGTGCAGCCTGTGACCTGCCCCGAAGCAAAAAAGGCGACCCGGTCGCTGCCGTTCCGCTCTTGAGCATTCGCACAGGGCGATTGATTTTTGACAGAAAAACCGGGACAGCAAGTGCCATCCCGGTTCCTTTCTATTAGCAGGTCAGCCTGGGTGTTTTCCGGTTGACCTGTTTTATTCGGCTTCGGTGATTTCCACGACGATTTTCTCCGCCACACCGATTGGCGGCAGGCTGCGCGTCAGTTTCGGCCCGTAGAACGCGAACACATTCATGCCAGCCTTCAGGTCTTCCGGCTTGAGGGCCTTGTTGTCTTTGGCATTGACGATGCTGGTCTTGTCGTTGATAATCAGCGCTACTTTTTCCGGAGAGGTCGCTGTCAGGCCGCGGCCCTCTACTGCCATCTTGTAGGTGCCTTGCTGGTCAGGCTCGATGCTCGTTACTTTTCCGGTTGTCCCGATGACTTCCGCAGATTCCAGGCTGCTCTTGACAACGATGCTGAGCGCGCCTGTCTGCGGCGGCATGCTCATCGTCATCATTTGCTGGTGTGTCGCTTCCACTTCCATGCCCAGCTTCAAGTCTTCCGGCTTCAGCTCTTTGCCGGAAGCGTCAGTCATTTTGGTTTCCGCGCTGATGTGCAGGATGATTCCCGTCTCGTATCCATTCAAGGCAATCGAGATTTTGCCATCGTCTTTTTTGTTGATTGCCGTGATCGTGCCCGTACGCACTGGCGCTTTTTCTGCCTCTTCGTCCACAACCGTCACCGCACTGTCTGTCACATGGACTTCTGCTTGCAGGATTTCATCCACGAAAGCGACCGGAACATAGGTGCTGCCATTTACGAGAAGCGGTTTTGCTCCGAGTGTCTTGTACATTTTCGCAAACGGGTAGCGATCCTCTCCGACCTTGGCGTAGCTTGCAATCGCGCCTTTTTGCACTTCGGCTGCCTGCTGTTCGTTGTTCCAGCTTACTTTGTACCCAAGGGATTCCGCTACAGGGCGCAGCGGGACCAAAACGGTTTGTTGTTCTTTATCAAAAATTGCGGCTTGCTCAAGCGCGCTTCCGTTTACATTGACCGACAGTTCTTTTACCGGTTCGGAGGCAGCCGATACGATGTTCGTTCCCAGCACGGCCAAAGCCGCCAATGTCATCATGCCTGTACGAATTGTTTTCATGTTGTATTCCTCCAATGATTGTTTTTCACTTGTTGCGTGTTTCTATTCATTGGACGGAGGAGTTTTGGATACGTTTCAGCAAATTTTTTCGGTTAGGATTTTACACTTGGGGAAAGTGTAGGCTAGATTCTTGGATAGATTGGAAAAGAGACGGACAAGAAGTAACTCAGTCATTATAATAAGATTTTGGAAATTAGGATAACCTAGATCCCATTCATGAGACAACCTGTAAGTGAAGAGATTCAACAAATTGCGCATCAATGGGCCCGACTCATTTTTCAATAGGATAGCCGCATTAAATAACCTTTAATTTCCATTTTTACCATTTTGCAAATACTCTCTAGTCAATTACATTAAAATGTAATAGTGACAAGAAGCATGATATTGTTTTACTAGCTTTACATTTATATTTGCCAACAAAACACGTACAAAAAAAATCAAGCTTATTATTTCCGGGGATTTTATGCACTGTCGGAGACTAGACGAGCAATATTTTTATAAAAATAGCAAAATAATTGCTTTTTACAAAACATAAACTAAGTTGGTTATTTTATGCAATTATGTGTTATTATAGCTCTTCACCATAAAACGTGCTTGATCTCCCTCTATCGCAGTTTTTCGTAGTTATGTAGCCGGTTTACACTCCAGTCTAATGCGAATCTTGAATCTCTCTAGATTGCGGTAGCCGTAGGCTCTTCGTTTGATTACCTTCACTTTGTTGTGTGTCCCTTCAATCTTGGCATTCGTTACCCGAAAGGAAAAATAATTCTGAATGGGCTCTTGCCACTGGACAATCGTTTTGGCAATGGAACGAACCGCAGGAGTCGGAGAATAGAGATGGTCGACAATCCATTTCTGAAGCGCTTCCTCCCCTGCCTCTTGGGTTTCAACGGCATACACGGTTCTTATGTCTTGAAGCGCAAAGTAGAGTCGTTCCAGATGTGGATCTTCTGCTAACCAAATCTTCAGTTCCTGAAGCTCTTCGGGCTTCAGCTTGTCAGGGATCGTATGGAGCAGGCGTTGCTCATGTCTGCCCCGACGATGTGTTCCACGAGCATGAGTGCGTTTTCGGGTAGCTTCCAACGCTTTAGAGAAAAGCTGGATCACGTGAAATTTATCTGCTACCACAAGGGTATGCTTCCAGACATGGCGTACGGTTTCAGCCATTCCTGGAGCCAAATCCGTGACAACTACATGGGGAGCCTTACGAAAAGGCCATTGCTGCAGCGCGTTTCGTACTTGTTCACGTGAACGTCCTTCTGTGACTTGCCAGATATGACCGGTTTGAGCATCCATGAGGTTCACGCCATACTTATGTCCTTTTTGCAGAGCAAACTCATCCAGACAGACCACTTCAGGAGCTACATGTTCTTTTGGTTGAGCAAGGCGTTGGGGGGCCAGTTGGTAGTACCAGCGTTCGAGTGTCGAGTAGGCCACACTCAATTGCTTGGCAACAGAGAGCAAATCCCGACAGCGGCACATATCCACCGCCATCTCTTGAAAAGCAGAGGTAACGGATCCTCGAGGCGGGATACCGTTCCATTCCACTGTCCATGTAAGCATACAACTAGCACAGCGCTGGCGATACACGGGAACGGATACCCAGACGGTCCCCCAAGAAGGAACGAAACGATGACGAAGAATACGCCGTCCAGGACGTGCATGGTTGGTACTGGCTCCGAGGCAGATCGGACAAAGATGACAGGCAGAATGCGGTTCCAGAACAGCGATCCAATCCGTTTCCTTTGTTTTTTCCCAATGTGTGAGATGGAATGATGGAAGTCTGATAAAGTCTGTGCTAAAATCAAGGCACAACGCAGATTTCCTCCTTTTCAGTGGTTGTCTCGACAACTCCCACGATAAAGGAACATCTGCGTTTTTTCAATGTCTAGCACGGGTTATGGTGATGAATCGTTATTATGTTATTGTCAAAT
Organism: Brevibacillus sp. NSP2.1; assembly: GCF_000470975.2. Taxonomy (NCBI): domain Bacteria; kingdom Bacillati; phylum Bacillota; class Bacilli; order Caryophanales; family Paenibacillaceae; genus Brevibacillus; species Brevibacillus sp. NSP2.1. The sequence continues at coordinate 5,327,720 of NZ_CP048274.1, forward strand.
AACAGGAGCAACGGTACGATTTTTTATCGACCGTAATTTTGGTCTGAAAAGGAGTATGAGAAAGTATGAAAAATTTCTCTATATTTTTCACATTATTCTTTTTAGTAGCGTTTGTATTGTACCTGATAATGCAACACGCTCCATTCCTACTGCCTTTTATTTATTACTTAGCCATATTTCTTCTAATTATATCAATCTGCTATTTAATATATTACTATTTGGGGAGTAAAAAAAGGTAGACAAATCTGAGAGTATCGGAATATAATCTTGATATAAAAAGTAATATTTTTCCAAATGAGGTATATTAGGGTATGAAGGCATTTTTCAGTACTCTAATTGCAGGGACATTAATGCTGACAACAGTTTCTCCAACTTTTGCAAATGGCACAATTGAAGATGGAAGTAGGCAGGAAAAAATTTCAGAAATTAGATCTTATATTAATACTAGTGTCCCTGCTTTGATTCAAGAGCTTGAAGATTTGAAACATAAAGATGATGTTACTCTTGGAAAGGTTGAAAAAACGATCGATACATTTTTTTCTGAACATCCAGCGCCTGAAGCTTTTAATGACCCGACGTTATCTTTAGAGGATGTCTTTCCAGCAGAAGTAAAGAAAATTAATCAAAAATATGGAAAGAATAAACCACTTAATAATATTAATGCGTTTATGGACGAGAAGAAAAATAGCATAGAACGCTCGGATGATAAAGTTATTACTATTAAAAATGATATGAGTGAAATTAACGTTTACGTGTCTCAATTAGGAGAAATTTTTGTTCTTGAAGTAAGAACAGTTTCATCCAATGCCGAGAATCAAAGAACTAGTCTTGTCCAACCTCGCGCTCTTACGTGGGAGTACACTGATACAAAGCGTACTACTGGAATTGGTTACAATGCACAGGGGAATAAGATGTTTACATTGTGGGCAGAGGGGTCTTTTAAGTATAATGGGAAGTCGGTTGAGGTAGATACTGCTGATGGTGATTATAGTCGCCATTTCTGGGGATCTACACTGGAACTTCCCCCCCCGTAAGCTAGGAGAGAAGAGAACTACACGCGTTGAAGGTTACACATATGCAGAAGTTTATTCTCGTCTGTATTTTGAAGCTGGATTCGGGATCAGATGGGCACAAATCACATTTAATTCAGGCAGTTGCGAAACACTAGTTGGTTCTACGGTTGATGGAAACATGTATGGTACCGCTAAAACTGTATAATGCTTCATAATTAGTGGATGTACCAGCGGTTTATTAAAACGCTGGTTAATGTGTGAAGTGCATCCTTTAGAGTAAACATTGGGAAACCCTCTACCGAAAACAGGGGCTGTGCAGAAAGTCCATCCCTGACTAAAAAGACCAAAACCTAAAACCCAAGAATGTTGATTTCATGGCATTCTTGGGTTTTGCTTTTCAAGTCATTGGGCTGAAAAAACACTTTTCGGACAGTCCTCATTTTTTGAAACTTCCGTTCCGATGATTTAGCACTTACATGCGCCCCTTTTGTTGTTATTTCTTCCTCTTCCAAGAAACGACGAAAGCTATAAAAATGCAAATACCGTGTTAAAAACCTGCTACAGCAAATATTATCAAAAGCTTGTCTTGGGGCTTACTGTTGCTTATGCATTTGACCAATAGAAAAGGGCGGCCAAATTGCCGCCCCTCTTCCATTACGGCTGGTGAATCATCTGCTCATTCCTCGGCATCGGTACATCCGGCTTTCCGGACGGGTTGTTGTACAGGTAGCTCGGCACCTTGCCCACGATCAATGCCTCGCTGATCGGGATCTGCGTCGTGACGGTCTGCTGCTTGGTCGCAAACGGAATGACTACGCGCAAATCGACCTCGACGTAAATGTAGACGGTGACGAGCACCATGTTGATGCCAGCCTGCTTCATCTCCGTCTCCAGGCGGGTCTTCACGGCGCCGATCGGCACGAACGAGACGGGAATTTCCGGGCCGAGGTGCTCCAGAAACACGTTTTTGGTAGCCAGGCCGAGCGGGATCGTCGTCTGGACGTTCTCCTGCTCCAACTCCTTCAGCCGATTTTGAATGCGGGCGGTCGTCTCCCCCACGATCCGCGAGTATTCGCGGAAGTTGAAATTGACCGCTTTGATGCTCCCTTCCTCGTCTTTTTCCATCATCACAATCTCGTTGAAATCCACGCCTTGCTGCGTCAGACGCTTCGTGACCGCATCCGTAATGGCGAGCTTTGCCACCTGATCGGCTTTGGCTTGGGCGATCAGCAGCAAGGTCGGCTCGATCCTTCTTTCCACGACGATGAACAGGATCACCAGGGATACGACAATAAACAAAAACGTTGCGAAGATGCGTCTGCCGCGCCTTTTCCAGCCTCCTTTTCGAAAACGCACAATTTCTTCCTCTCCCTCGTTTCGCCGTACGAAACCAACTCAGTTCTCAATCAGGACGTACTGTGCGCATGGAAGAACGCTTTTGCTTGCCTGCTCGTGGTCGGCCGCTGGCGAGCACGCCGCCGATCCCTGCCACGAACGTCGGGACACCGGATGTGACGAGAATCAGCGCCCAGTCGCGAATGGACAGATCGGTCGTTTTGAAAATCGGCTGGAGAGCGTCGATGTACACGACTCCGAGCACCAGCACCAGGGACGAAATAACGGCCCAGACGAGGTATTTGTTTTCAAACACGTTGCGGTGAAACACGCTGTACTGGCTGCGGCAATCGAACACGTGAATCAACTGGGCCATGACCAACGTCACGAAGGCGACGGTCTGGGCGTGGACCAGATCGTTCGGATTCTCGCGCAGCGTCAGCCAGAAAGCGAGCAGCGTCATGGCTCCGATCAAAAAGCCGCGGCTGATGATCTTCCAGCCCAAGCCCCTGCCGAAAATGTTTTCCGCCTTGTTGCGCGGGCGCTGGTACATCGTGTCGGCCTCAGCCTGATCGACCCCGAGAGCCATGGCGGGCAAGCCGTCTGTCACCAGGTTGACCCACAAAATCTGAATGGGAACGAGCGGCAACGGCAAGCCGAGCAGCATCGCAAAAAACATGACGAGAATCTCGCCTACGTTGGACGCGAGCAAATAGCGGATAAATTTGCGGATATTGTCGTATATGTTGCGCCCTTCCTCGACGGCGGCGACAATCGTGGCGAAGTTGTCGTCGCGCAGGACCAGATCGGCCGCTTCCTTCGTCACGTCTGTCCCGGTGATCCCCATGGCGATGCCGATGTCCGACGTTTTGATCGCCGGAGCGTCATTGACGCCGTCGCCTGTCATGGCGACTACGTGCCCTTTGCTTTGCAGGGCGCGCACAATCCGCAGCTTATGCTCGGGGGATACGCGGGCGTACACGGTTACCCGCTCGGCGTGGTCGGCGAGAGTCTCATCCGACATCCCGTCCAGCTCCCGGCCCTCCAGCACTTCGCCGTAGCCGCGCATCAGCCCGATCTGGCGGGCGATCGCTTCGGCCGTCACCTTGTGGTCGCCTGTAATCATGATGGTCTTGATGCCCGCCTGATGGCACAGGTTGATCGCGGAACGAACTTCCTCGCGCGGCGGGTCAATCATCCCGGCCAGCCCGACGAAGACGAGATTGTTTTCCATCGTGCCGATCGGCTGCCCAGGGCGATAGCCTTGCAGCGTTTTGTAGGCGAAGCCGAGAACCCGCAGCGCTTTGCCCGCCATCAGCTCTGTCTGCTCCAGTACCCGATGGCGCAATGAAGCGGTCAACGGCTGCAGTTCGCCGCCCCAGAGAATGTGCGTGGATCGCGCCAGCACCGCCTCTGCCGCGCCCTTGGTCAACAGGGAGTGAACGCCGTCTGCGCCTTTCTCGACGACGGACATCATTTTGCGGTCTGAATCAAAAGGCAGCTCTTCGACGCGCACCGACTGCTGTTTCGGGTTGCCCCGCTCTCCGGCATTGCCCGTTGCTTTTGCGGCCAACACCTTCAGCGCTCCCTCTGTCGGATCGCCGACGATCTGCCAATGCCGCGTGGTTTTGCCCATGCCAAGCAAGTTGCGCGTGCCTTGTTCCTCGCAGATCAGGCGCGCATTGTTGCAGCGGTCCGCGATGCGAATGATTTGCGTCAGCGCTCCGTCGCGGGCAGGCGACACCATTTTTCCTTGGTAGTGAAAAGCTCCCTCCGGCGCGTAGCCGCTTCCGGTGACTTCATAGGTGGAATCGCTGTGCCAGACATGGGTCACCGTCATTTTGTTCTGGGTGAGCGTGCCTGTCTTGTCGGAGCAGATGACCGATGCGCAGCCGAGCGTCTCTACCGACGGCAGCTTGCGCACGATCGCATTACGCCGGATCATCCGCTGTACGCCTAACGCCAGCGCGACGGTCACAATCGCTGGCAAGCCTTCCGGGATCGCCGCTACCGCGAGGCTGACTCCTGCCAAAAACATCGTGAACAGCTCATGTCCGTGCCAAACCCCGGCGACGATCACGACAATCGTCAACAGCAAAGCGACGACCACGAGAATTTTGCCCATTTGCTCCAGGCGCACTTGCAGCGGCGTCTCCGCTTCTTCCGCTGTATTCATCAGGTGGGCGATCTTCCCGATTTCCGTCTCCATCCCGGTCGCCACGACGATGCCGCTACCTGTTCCGCCCGTCACCATCGTGCCCATGAAGGCGAGGTTTTTCTGATCTCCCAGCGGAACCGTCGAGGCCTGAGCCGTGTCCAGTTTTTTGACGTTTTTTCCGACAGGGACAGACTCCCCCGTCAGCGCCGACTCTTCTACCTCCAGCCGATTGGCGGTCAAAAGCCGCATGTCTGCCGGAACCCGGTCCCCCGCTTCGAGCACCACCAGATCGCCCGGCACCAGGCGCGAAGCGGGAATCATGGAGATGTGCCCCTCGCGAATAACCCGGGCCATCGGGGATGCCAGCTCTTTTAGCGCTTGCAGGGATCGTTCAGCTTTGGCCTCCTGAATGAACCCGAGTATGCCGTTAATGATGATGATCGCAATAATCGTAATCGCATCCAGATACTCTCCCAGGAAGTAGGAAATCAGCGTGGCGATAAACAGGATGAGCACCATAAAATCCTTGAACTGGTCAAGAAAGACCGAGTAGAGAGGCTTGCGTTTGTTCTCAGCCAACTGGTTGGCACCTTGCTTAACCAGTCTCCGCTCCGCCTCCTGCTGGGTCAATCCCTGCGCCGCATCGCTATGAAGGGCTTCGGTCACGTCGGCCGCTGCCAGCGTGTACCATTTTCGAATTGGCTGTGTATCCACCTACATCTCCTCCATCCACTTCTCACTCATTGTCATGTGTATGCAGACGAGCCAGAAAATAAAACAGGGGCTGTCCAGAAAGTCAGTGTAAACTGACTGCTGGACGCCCCGTTTTTATTGAATGGTAACGCGAGCTTTTCCCTGTCGTTCCCCGAAGGCGGCTTCCTGTCTGTTACTCGTGAACCGACTCAAGCAGCTTGCCCAGTTCCTCCATCGCTTCCTCTACTTGTTCTCCGGAGATTTCCAGCGTGATTTGATCTCCCTTGGCTGCTCCCAGCGTCATCAAGCCCATGATGCTCTTGCCGTTGATTTTCTTGCTGCCTTTGACGACGTTCACTTCGCACGGAAAGGAGGTCGCTTTCTCCACAAACAATCTGGCCGGACGGGCGTGGATGCCGCTTGGATTTTGAATGGTGAATGTTTTGGTCAACATGATGCCCAACTCCTTTTTACTCTGCCATGTCTTTTTTCAGTACTTTTATCATCAGGGCCGTAACAATGACCCCCGCAACAATCGAAACGAGGTACAGCGGCCAGTTACCGACAACCGGCAGTACGAACAAACCGCCATGCGGAGCCGGCAATGTGCACCCGAACAGCATTGACAATCCGCCGGCAACGGCAGAACCGGCCATAATGGAAGGAATGATGCGGGTAGGGTCAGCCGCCGCAAACGGGATCGCCCCTTCCGTGATGAAGGAAGCGCCCAGGACGTAAGCGGTTTTTCCCGCGTGCCGCTCTTCGGCCGTAAATTTCTTTTTGAACAGGGTAGTGGCCAAGGCAATGCCGAGCGGTGGAGTCATGCCGGCAGCCATAATCGCTGCATGCGGGGCGTAATTCCCCTCGGCAATCATCGCAATCCCGAACGTAAAAGCCGCTTTGTTGACGGGGCCCCCCATGTCAAAGGCCATCATCGCGCCCAAAATGACACCAAGGATAACAGCATTTCCCGTACCCATGTTTTTCAGCAAGTTGCCAAGCGCCGTGTTGGCTGCCGCGACGGGATCGGAGACGATGTAGACCATGATAAAGCCGGTAATCAAAGTACCCAGCAGCGGGTACAATAGCATCGGCTTGATCCCTTCCAGCGATTGCGGCAGTCCAACAAACAGCTTTTTCAGCCCAAGCACAATATACCCGGCCAAAAAGCCGGCAATGATTCCTCCGAGAAAGCCGGAGCCCGATGTAGTTGCCAGCAATCCGCCCACCATACCGGGCGCAAAGCCTGGCCGATCGGCGATGCTGGAAGCGATAAACCCGGCCAGTACCGGAATCATCAGTTGAAATGCCGTTTTTCCGCCGATGTCCATCAATACTTTGGCCAGCGGATGGAAGGACGGATCGTTCGGGTCAGACGCGTTGATCCCGAACAAAAAGCTGATCGCGATGATAATCCCGCCGCCCACGACAAACGGAAGCATATTGGACACGCCATTCATCAAGTGACGATAAAAGGCTGGCTGCTTGGACTTTTTCGCGTCCTTGCCTTCCTGAATCTTTTCCTGATAATTGGTCGCGCTCCCGCGGTAGACGCTGCCCCTCTGATTGACGGCGCGCTGCAGCAGGTCTTCGGCATTGCGGATTCCTTCGGCTACCGGTACTTCGATGAGAACCTTTCCGACGAAACGCTCCATCTCCACCTGCCGGTCAGCGGCCACGATGACAGCAGCGGCTTCTTCAATATCGCTCGACGTTAGCTTGTTTTTTACTCCTCCGGAACCGTTCGTCTCCACCTTGAGCGAGATCCCTAGCTCCGCCGCCTTTTTCTTCAGTGCATCGGCAGCCATGTAGGTGTGGGCGATGCCGGTCGGGCAAGCCGTTACTGCGACCACTTTGGCGGACACGTGCTGCTGATCGGCTGCCACGTCTTCTGTAACGCTTTCATCTTCGCTCTCAAGTTCCTTTTCCTTGTTCGTGATAATCTCAAGCACCCGTTCCTTCGTCTCTGCTTTCATCAGCTCCTGGCGAAACGACTCGTCCATGAGCATCTGGGAGAGCAGTGCAAGCGTCGCCAGATGAGCCTGGTTGGCGTCTTCGGTTGCGGCGATCATAAAGAAGAGATGCGCTTTTTGTTGATCCAGGGAATCAAATTCCACGCCCTCTTTGGAAAAACCGTAGGCGATGGCAGGTGTCTTGACCGCGGCTGTCTTGGCATGCGGGATGGCTATTCCCTCGCCAATTCCCGTAGAGCCTTGAGCCTCGCGGGCGAGAATGGCCTGCTTCATGCCATCCTTGTCGTTCAGTCGTCCCGCTTTGTCGAGTTGCTCGATCAACTCATCCAGCACAGCTTCTTTTGTGGTCGCCGACAAATGAACGACAATCGTGTCTGAATTCAGCAAATCACCAATGCGAATCTTATTGTTCATGGGTAACCCCCCATCACGAAATGAAGGTAATCGTAACGTCCTGAATGAATGCTTCTATTTTTTCACGCGTGCAAAAACCTTCCGACAGGGCGGTCGTACTCCCGGCCGCTACGGCAAAACGAAACGCCGCTTCGGTATCCATCCCGCGTGTCAGACCGTAGAGAAATCCTGCTACCATCGAATCTCCGGCGCCGATCGAATTGACCGGTTTGCGCTGTGGAATCTGGGCAAGATAGGACTCATTCCGGTTGACAAAGACCGCTCCTTGTCCGGCCATCGAGACGATGACGTTTTGCGCGCCCATCTGGAGCGCTTTTCGTCCCCACTCGATCGCTTCGGCAGGAGTCGCAATCGTCACGCCGTACAATTCGCCCAGTTCATGGTGATTCGGTTTGATGAGGAACGGTTCTTCCGGCAAACCGTTTTTCAAGGCCTGCCCTTTGGCGTCAAGGAAAATGCGGACTCCCTTGCCGCGCAGCCGCTGCATAATCATCTGGTACATATCGGAGGGCAAGCTCTTGGGGACGCTTCCGGCGAGGACGAGGTAATCGCCGCTTTGCAAACGGTCGATCTGCTCAAAAAGGCGCTCAAGCGCTTCTTCAGGAACGGGGGGAGAGACCCCGCTAATATCCGTCTCGTTCTCAGCCTTTATTTTTACGTTGATCCGCGAATCGTGATTAATCTGGATAAACTGATGAGCAATGCCGGCTTGCTCGATCTGCTGCTGTATAAATACTCCCGTAAACCCTCCGACAAACCCCAGAGCCGTACTGTCTTCACCGAGGGCGCGGAGAACTTTGGAGACATTGATCCCTTTTCCGCCTGCAACCTTCCACTCTTTTTTCGCCTCGTGAATCGCTCCTTGCGACAGGGCAGACAGCCAGATGTGGTAGTCAATCGACGGATTCAGGGTTACTGTGTAAATCATGCTTTCACCACTTTAAGAGTTGTTATTCTGCTGTATACTTGTTGTTCCTCTTGGCTGATACCGCTATCCGTGATGAGCGTAATTCCGTGCAGGTCGCCCACTTTGGCAAACGTGACGCGCGAAAACTTGTCGGAGTCGCACAAGACAAAGCGTTCATCCGAAAACTGCAGCGCCAACTGCTTGACGTACGCTTCATCGGGATCCGGTGTAGTCAGACCGTGGCTTTGGTCGATCCCATTCATGCCGAGAAAACATTTATCAAAGCGATATTGGCTGAGCGACTTGATCGCGTCTCGCCCGACGAGCGACAATGTAGCCGCTTTCAATTCACCTCCCAGAAGAATCGTTCGGATGTGGCGGTTAATCAGATGGAGGGCTATATCCACCCCATTCGTCACGACCATGATGTTCTCGGGCAAGTACGGGAGCATCTGATAAGTCGTGGTGCCCGCATCGATAAAAATCGAATCGCGGTCTTGTACCAGGCTGGCAGCGTATTTGGCGATCGCCGTCTTTTCCCGCTCGCGTTTGACCGACTTTTCCAGGATCGTCGGCTCCTCGATTTTGCTTTGCAACACAGATGCTCCACCGTGGACGCGCTTGAGCAAGCGCTGTTCTTCCAATTCGCTCAAATCCCGCCGAATCGTCGACTCGGACGCTCCTGTAGCCTCGACAAGTTCATGGATTCGCACGAAGTCTTTTTCTTTTACGAGCGCAATAATCAACTGATGACGTTCCGGAGTTAGCATCGTACCCTCCCTTCTGGCAGTGCCATCTGATTGATTTTGATTATACATGCACATTCAATCAAAAACAATCACAAATGGTCATAATCAATCAGTAATGCTGACGGAAAGTGTTCACGCCTCCGCCAAACAGCCGTTTGATTCAAATATGTCAGCAAAAAAACCACGACCAACATGCTCCACCATGGTTGATCGCGGCTTCCTTTGTAATCCCGTATGATACTTGTGTTGTACGGCCCGCTTACAGCTCGAACCGCTCGGCAATCTGGTGAATCTTCACAGATGTCTCGTGGAGTCGTCTGGCTTGGTCGGATACCTGCTCGGTTGCGTTTAGCTGGGCCTCGCCGGCTGCTGCCGCTTCCTTCGCTGATACAGAAAAGCTTTGCGAGATGTACATGACCTTGTCGATATTTTGTTCGGCCGCGTCGACATCGCGCAGCACTTCGCCCATGACTTCCGCATTGCGCGCCGTATGAGTCGCAGAGAGGGCTGATTTTTCGGACAGGACGTGCACGATTGTTTGCAGCTCCTGCACGAGCGCGAGTCCGCTTTGCACCTCCTGGCGTTCTTCCTGGACGACTTGCACGGTCTGATGGGACTTCTTAATAATCGCACCGGCGACGTCCATAATGTGGGAAGCAGCTTCGTCTGCCCGGTTCGCCAGCTTGCGCACCTCATCCGCGACGACTGCAAATCCCCGTCCTTCCGCACCCGCTCGCGCAGCTTCGATCGCTGCATTCAGCGCCAGCATGTTTGTCTGTTCGGCGATTTCCCGGATGTCGCGAATCATTTGCTCAATCCCGGCAGCCTGGCGCTTAAGCTCATACATGGAGGTCTCTGTCGTATGGCTCGCCTGCTCGATGCGCTGCATTTGCATGTGCAAGTGGCTGGTTTTCGCAATCCCCTCCCGGGCGGCCAGCTCCGCTTCCTGGGTCAGCGTACTGGTCTCTTTCAATTCGCTCCCGGCTTTGCGAATCAGTGCCGTAATCTTTTTTAATACCGCCTCTGTATCTTCAACCAGACTCGCCTGCTCCACCGCTCCGCCGTGCACCTGCTGCAGACCGGCAGAAAGCTGCTCGGAAGCGCTTAGCAGCTCCTGAACCATCGCTTCCTGCTTTGTACTGATCTCTTTGGTCGCATGCGACGTCTGCCGCAACTCAGTCAATATGCCATGAATGCCAATTAACATTTTGTTGATTTCAAACGACATTTGCCCCCATTCGTCGCGCCGTGCAGTCTGCACTCTCGCTTTCAGCTTTCCTGAAGAAATGGCTTTCGTGACCCTCATCCAATCGCGCCAGTTGTGACGGAAATTGCGATGGGTCAACAGCCCGATACAAGCGGCGAGCATGAGAGCTATCGCTGCAACCGCTCCTTTTGTCCAGGGCGACTGAGCCAGCCACAGACCAACTGTTGCGAAACAAACGGGCATGACGAAGGCCGCCACCAGCTTCCAGCCGTAGGACAAAGCGGGTACGACCACGCCTAAGCGCAGACTGTAAGCGTTTTCTCCTCTTACCTGAACAGGTACTGATGTGTCCAGCAAAAGCTCACCGGTGTTGCGGGGGTACATTTGTGCCAACGGTTCATTGGTTCGTGCGGCACGTAAACCGACTTCATCGTTGAACAACGTGCCTTCCCGCAACCGGTTAGTGTGAATGATCCCGAGTCCCTCCCGCGTGACGAGAACAAAATATTCGTCTCCTTCCAGCATGTCATCCAGCCTTTGTCTGATTTTCGCGCTATCGTCCTGGACCGTTCCTTCCTGCAAGAGCGCTTCGATTTCTTTTGCGGCTTGCTGCACCTTTCGCAATGACCTTTGCTTCAGCTTTTGACTCGCTTTCACAAAAACCCCCACCCCATTAAGCAGAATAATACCGTATTGTTATATTTCCCCAAGTACGATCGCTCTCCTGTCTACCGCTTTGCATTTGCCCGCAAAAAATGCCATCGTGCCCATGAAGGCGAGGTTTTTCTGATCGCCCAACAGAACCGTCGAGGCTTGGGCCGTGTCCAATTTTTTGACGTTTTTGCCGAGGAACAGACTCCCCCTTCAGCGCCGACTCTTCTACCTCCAGCCGATTGGCGGTCAAAAGCCGCATCGCTATGAAGGGCTTCGGTCACGTCGGCCGCTGCCAGCGTGTACCATTTTCGAATTGGCTGTGTATCCACCTACATCTCCTCCATCCACTTCTCACACTGGGGGTTTTCGTTAGAGAACGAATAAAACAACCCGTCCTTTTTCCAGGACGGGTCCGAATTTTTGAATGGAAGTTATTTCAAACTTTTGGCCAACCCGATGCAAATGAGCAGAATCGGCGGCAGCCAGGTCAGGCGGGCAAGCCACCTCGTTTTTCCCGCACGCCGTCCGATCGCCAGCCCGACCGCAAGCAGCAGCGCGCTCATTATCGCGATGCACAACGCGACGACGAGTGGCGAGTAGCCCAAAAATGTGAGGCTGATTCCCGCGCCAAAAGCGTCCAAAGAGAGCGCCAGCCCCAGCATAACCGCCTCCCAGCCCATGATATGACCCGAACGGTCCGCATCGGCTTTGGAGGGGTCTTTCAAAATTTGAATCATGACACCGAAAATGCGAAATTGCGTTAATACTGTGCGATCCAGCTCTACCTGCGTTTCTCTGGCTGACACTGCCGCCTCGCCATTCGCGGCAGTCAGCGCGCCTGCTTGACCCGCCGGCATACCGGACTGTGCGGGCAGCAAATCCGGCTCCGTTCCCCTGCCCTGACGCGAAGAAAAAAGCCGCCAGAGAGTAAACAAGCCCATCAAAATCAAGACGGCTGCGCCGATATGCTTGCCAATCTCAGGCGTCAGCCAATCCGTCAGCGAAGCACCTACGAGCATGACACCATACACAACGGCAAAAGAACATCCCGATACGACGACCAGCGACAAAAACGGCATTTTCATGTTGCGCAAACCATACGTCAATCCTACGCTGACACTGTCCATGCTGATGGCCAGGGAAACGAGCAGGAGTGCGAGCCATCCGCTCATATGTGGTCACCTCTTTCCCATTGCCTATTAGATATACGCGAGAAGGGCTTTTCATGTGCAAACAAACAAGGGATCGGCTCATCACCGAAGCGCTCGGCGCTTCACGAAAAGTCCGTGAGTGGGCGTGCCGATGAGATCACGCCCGTTTTCGCTGCATTCCTACACACAAAAAAGCCATCGCCTGCCGTCATCCAGCAAGCAATGGCTTTCTTTCCTGTATGTGTATGCGAAATGCCTTTTACAGTTCCTCGTCAAATCCGCCAAAGTCAAAATCCATCTCTTCGCCCTCGCCGCCATCCTCTGAGGCCATTTCCTCATCCGGCGACATCAGCTCGCTAAGCAGCATGCCGCCCAAGAACCCGGCTGCCATGCCCCCGATCATGCCGCCCATGCCGCTGCCGCGATGTCCGTGGTGGCCGTGTCCGTAATGCCCCTGTTGGTAGGAAGCGAGCGACACGTACGGAATCGCTTGCGGATTGTTCGCGTATTCGCGAATTTTTTCGATCAGATAACGGGACAGCTCTTCCTCTTGTCCGTCTGCGAGCAATTGCTGCGGAACCACGATTTCGGCCTTGTACTCCTTCTCGCGGCGCAAAAAGCCTGTAGCCAGGTCCAGCTCTACCAGCATGCGCAGCTCGTCTGGCGCGGTGAAAAAGACCACTTCCAGCTCATTGAGCGGAATGCCCAGGTTGGCAGCCGGGAAAAAGGAGAACTCTTGCCCGTACGGCGTCAGCTTGCCGGAGTCTGGCTTTTGGCGCAAGTTCAGGCGGTCAAACGCACAGAGTACGCGCTCCACTGGCTCGGGCGGCAAAATCTCGACGCGGTCAAAATCGGTCGGGTCGAGGGCCATTTCCACATCGAGCTTGGTTTGCAGCGCGTACTGGATCGCTGGCGTCGACACAGCCAGTCCATGCGGCATCTCAAACGAAAACGGAATCTCCTGCACGAACGGCTTTGGCTGTACCGTAAAGTTGCGGCTGATCGGGTACACCTGCACCTGCTTGGTCACTTCCTGCCCGCGCAAATTCACTCTCATCAGCAGGACTGCGCTCAGCTCGGAAATGCGCTGCTCCACGTTGCCGCCCTCGATTCGCACGACACCGGTCATCGTCTCTCCCAGTCGGTAGCCAGGGGCGTCCAGCTTGAGATCAACCGTTGCCGCTCCTACACCGAATTTTGCCATCAGCTTTTTGAACATCGGCTTCTCCTCCATATATAAGCAATTACTTATATTTATAGTGTAGCAGAAAAAGAGCCTTTAACGCGAGTGGCTAATGCGCGAGCGAGCAATTCCACCAGTCTGGCGGCCTGCTCCCCGGTCGTATCCCGCAGCGCGGAAAACTCCGTCACTTCCATGGCGACGACACGCTCGTCACCGAGCACTGCGGCGAGCAAGGCTTCCGCTTCCTGCAAAGACAGCCCCGTCTCGCTTGGCGCATAGGCGGCTGCCATCGCTTCCTTGTGCATGACATCCACATCAAAATGAACGAGAATCCGGGCATCGGACGGAATCGCCTGCAAGATGCGGGCGATGGAACCAACCACGCCGTCCTTTTGCAGTTGCTCCAACGTCGTCACGTCGATCCCGTATGCTTCGGCAGGCTGCTGCTGACAGCCCACGAGCCGGATTCGCTCTGCCTCCCAGCCGCTGCGCTCGATCCACTGTCCCTGATCCTGGAGCAAAAACCACAAGCCCATCCCTGCCGCGCCAATGCACCGCGAAGCCGAGGGAACTACGGCGTCGAGATGGCCGTCGATGACCAGCAAAAACGCCTTTTCTTTATGTCGCGCCTGGTGAGCCAAAGCCGTGCCCACAATCAGGCCGCAGTCTCCGCCCAGCATCAGCACAAACTCGTCAGACGCAAACCAGTTCTGCGCCTCTTTGCCCAGCAAGTCCCACAGCATGCGCGGAGCTGGCCAGTTGCGAACTGGCGGAATATTGTGACGGGGCAAGTAATCAGGGAGCCGCACATTCCCGATGTCCTCGACGCCAAGACCTGCTTGCTGCAATTGCCCGATGAGTCCTGCTTTGCGTAGCGCATCCGGGGAGAGCTCCGTGCCGGAGACGTACGCTCCCGTGAAATGCGGAATACCAGCCACTTTTACGTTAATAGACAGTCCCTCCATTGCTTTTGAACTAGGAATCATCACCAGTATAGCACAGCCTGGACTGAATATATTGCACAAGCTCGCTGACGGAAGGCGCAAGCCAGCCGTCCGGCATGAGGGCGCGCTCGCCTCGCAGCAGGTGGCAGGCAAACGCATTCGGATGGACGCCCGGACTCAAAAAATACACTTGCTGAAACGGAGCCGGAATCGCGTCCATCGCTGCCACGCATTTGCTGACATACGTTTGCAGCGCCTCCTGATAGCGCGGAGCGGTCAGCGCCGTCCCGCAGCGGACTTCGATTCCGGTCAATTCCTTGGCGTGCGCGGCATCCAGGCTTTTGGCGAGCGAGCAGACCACAAACAGCAGCTTGTCGGGCGAAAGCTTGTAACGCTTCTGATACTGCTTGGCAAAACGGGCCAGGGTAGCGTTCCAGGAAGGAGTGTCGTAGCTGCCCAGATCGGGAATGCACTTGAGCGCCGCGACCAACTGGTCCTTGCTCCAAAGAAACAGCAGACCGTCCATCACCTGAAAAGACAATCCGGCAAGTCGCCCCGCCAAAAACTCCCCGACCCGCTCATGCATGACCCGCGAGATGCGCTGGGACGACTTGCGCTTGAGCTTTTGCCGAACACGAATTTCCTCTTCCTCCACATAAATCCGCACAAGCGTCAAAAACAGCAAGGCTTCTGCCCTCCGCTGGCGCTCGTCCTCCTGCCCCTGCCGGGCGCACGCTTCGGTCAGGCACTCCAAACGGCTGTAGGCGTCCCGGAGGCTTTTCGCCCAGCGTCCTGCTTTTTCTGTGCCCATGCTACTCCTCCTCTAGCTCTTGTCAGATGCCTGATCGGCTACGACCAACACATCCATGTGCCGCGCCTCCCGCAGCAACCGCTGAACGACCGAGCCTTCGCAGATTTCCTTCCACCTCGTCCGCGCCGATTGCCCGATGATGACCTGTGTCGTGCCTTTTTCGTTCATGTGGAAGATGAGCTGGGTAAAAACTTTGCGCCGCCCCGCTGCCTTGTATTGCTCGAAGCGTCCTCCCAGCCGCTCGGTCAGGCCGCGCAGCTTGGCCAGTTGCCCCGCTTCCTCTTCCGTCAGCGGCTCGTGATCCTGGACATACGCCACATGCCAGACAGCCTTCAGCCGATAGGCGATACGGAAGCCTCGGCGAATCAACCGCTCGCTGTCCGCCCGCAGATTGACGCAGACAAAAATGACTTCCCGTTGCCGCCAGGGACCGCGCAGCGTTCGCCGCTCCCACGCTTCGAGCCGTTCGTCGACATCGTCCGCCACCTCGCGCAAGGCCAGCTCCCGCAAGGCAATCAGGTTTCCCGTCCGAAAAAAATTCGCCAGCGCCTGCTCTACCTTTTCCCGCGCGTAAATGTTGCCCTCGCGCATCCGCTGCCGCAGCGCCTTGGGGGAAATGTCGATCAGCTCTACTTCGTCCGCCTGATGCAAAATATGGTCGGGAACCGTCTCCCGCACGCGGATGCCCGTGATTTGCTCCACGCTGTCATTCAAGCTCTCCAGGTGTTGAATGTTCATCGTGGCAATCACCGAGATGCCTGCCGCAAGAAGTGTTTCTACATCCTGGTACCTTTTTTCGCGCTCGCTGCCTGGTGCGTTGGTATGAGCCAGCTCATCCACCAGCACGACCTCCGGATTGCGCCGGATAATCTCGTCCGTGTCCATCTCTTCCAGCGTCACGTTTTTGTAGGGGATGCGTTTGCGCGGAATCAGGGGAAGGGCGCCGATCTGCTCGCTGGTTTCTTTTCGCCCGTGGGTTTCCAACAGCCCGATCACCACATCAATGCCGCTTTTGGCCAACTCGTTTCCTTCGCGCAGCATCGTGTACGTCTTGCCGACGCCAGGAGCTGCTCCGACGTACACCTTCAAAGTGCCGCGCCTGATTTTTCCGATCTGTTGCTCCAACTCTGCCTGCGACAGACGGCGGTACGGGTTGGCGGCTTCCGCAGCTTTTCGCCTGGCTGGCAAAACCCGCTCCCCGTTGCGCTCCGAGCGGTCGGCCACGATCAAAATATCAATGTTTTTGGTCTGCCTGAGAATTTTATGGACAACCGAGCCGCGCCAGATTTCTTCCCAGCGCGTTCGCTTGGACTGCCCCATGACGATGCGGGTCACATTGCGGGCCATCGCGTAGGCGACCAGTTCGCTTGCCACTTCCGTTTCCCGCCGCAACGGCGCTTCCGCAAACGTCCCGCCCACTTTATCGACGAGCTTGACGATCGCTCTGCGAAAAGTCGCTTCCTCCTTGGTCAGCTTTTTATGCAACGGGCGAAAACAGACGACCAAAAGTTCTCCGCCGAGTCGTTTGGCAACCTGTTGTCCGCGCCGGACCAGAATCGAGCCGTTCCAATGATACTGGGCCGAGACGAGGATTCGCTCCGTCGCCCCAGAAGCGCCGACCATGCCGTGCTTCTCGCGGTAGTCCTCCAAATCTTCATTTACGCCTGTGGCGACGAAGCGCAGAGCCAGCTCCCGCAGCACGTGCAGATTGTCCCTGCGAAACAGCGGATGGTTGCTACGGGTGGCCGATCCGTCCTCCTGAAGCCGTTTCAGAATCGCTTCCGGGGTCACGTCCAACAGCTTCACCTCGTCCGCGAGCGACAGCGTGTCTTCCGGCACGCACTGGTCGATCTGCACCTGCGTCCGGGTCAACCGCTCCGCCAGCTCCTTCATGCCCGCCAGCTCGTAAATATTGACGGTCGCCATCACGCTGATCTGATGGTCGAGCAAATAGCGGACGTCATCGAGTCGCGTCGGACGGGGCGCATCGGGACGATTGCGGTGGGCCAGCCCGTCGACCAGCACGACCTCGGGATCGCGCTCCAAAATACGCGGCACATCGAGATCGTGCCGCGTCTCGCCCTGCGAAAACCAGACGAGAGGGGGAATTTGCTCCAGCCCTTCCCGCATCTGGGCGAGCTTTGGCGAGGCGTCCCCTCCGGTAGCGGCGATCACGACATCAATCCCTTTTTTCCGCAGGCTCTGCCCTTCCATCAGCAAATGGTACGTCTTGCCCGAACCGCTCACGGCCCCCAAAATGATTTTGAGCCTGCCCCGGTGCATGTTGGAGATGGACTGCAAAATTTCCTCCGGGGACTTTCGGCGAAACTGCTCGACCATCTGGCAGCCCTCCTGCTATTTCAACTGGTCCAAAGCGATATTCAGCTTCAGCACGTTCACCCGCGGCTCTCCGAACACGCCCATGCTTCTTCCCTCCGTATGCTCCGCAACCAACACCTGCACCTTCGCCGGGTCGAGTTGGCGCGCTTTCGCGACGCGCTGCACCTGAATGGCAGCCGCCTGCGGCGAGATATGCGGATCCAGACCGGAACCGGAGTTAGTCAGCAGGTCGACTGGAATGTCTTCCTGCCTGACGCCGGGGTTGGCTGCCAGAAAAGCGGCGATGTCTTTTTGCACGCGCTCGATCAAGGCTGGATGGGACGGCGCATAGTTGTTCGAGCCGGAGCCTGCCGCATTGTTGTCGATGGAAGAAATGCGGCCCCAGAAATACTTCGGATCGGTGAAGGTTTGCCCGATCAGCTCGGAGCCGATCACGGTGCCGTTCGCATCGGCAATCAGGCTGCCGTTCGCCTTGGCTGGCATGACGACCTGCGCGATTGCCGTCATCGCCAGCGGGTAGGCCAGGCCGCAAATGAGCAGCAACACGAGAGACAAGCGGAGATTTTTCCAGACCATACAGATTCACCTTTGCTTTCTTTTTTCAATGGGTTTACACAAGGTTCAGTCCGACGAGCAGCAGGTCGATCAGCTTGATGCCGATAAACGGGACGAGGATGCCGCCTCCCCCATAGATGACGAGATTGCGGCTGAGCAGCTTCGACGCGCTCATCGGCGTGTACTTCACGCCTTTGATCGCCAGCGGAATCAGAAGCGGGATGATGAGCGCGTTGAAAATCAGCGCGGACAAAATGGCGCTTTGCGGCGTAGCCAGCCCCATGATGTTGAGGGCGTTCATCTGCGGGATCGCCAGCATGAACATCGCCGGAATGATCGCAAAGTATTTCGCCACGTCGTTTGCGATACTGAACGTCGTCAAGGCGCCGCGCGTCATCAAAAGCTGCTTGCCGATCGCCACGACTTCGATAATTTTCGTCGGGTCGGAGTCGAGATCGACCATGTTCGCCGCTTCCTTCGCCGCGGCGGTTCCGCTGTTCATCGCCAGTCCGACATCCGCCTGGGCGAGCGCAGGCGCGTCATTCGTTCCGTCGCCTGTCATGGCGACCAGTTTACCTTCTGCCTGTTCTTTGCGGATCAGTGCGATCTTGTCCTCCGGCTTCGCTTCCGCCACAAAGTCGTCGACGCCTGCTTCGCGGGCAATCGTCGCTGCCGTCAGCGGGTTATCGCCCGTGCACATCACGGTGCGAATCCCCATCCGTCTCAACTCTTCAAAACGTTCGCGCATACCCGGCTTCACCGTATCCTTCAAGTAAATCAACCCGAGAATCACGTTGCCCTCCGCCACTGCCAGCGGCGTTCCGCCTGCGGTTGCGATCCGGCTTGCCTTTTCGTCCAGATCGGCAGGAATCTCCCCGCCTTGCTCCTTCACGTATGCTTTGATCGCATCGACAGCGCCTTTGCGGATGAGCACGCCGTTTGCCAGATTGGTGCCGCTCATGCGCGTCTCCGCCCGGAATTCCACCCCCAGAGACCCCGGCAGCTCCAGCTCGCTTGCTGACAGCCCCTGCTTTTTCGCCAGCTCCACGATCGAGCGGCCTTCCGGTGTTTCATCGTGTACCGAGCTTTGCGCTGCCGCCCGGTTCAGCTCCGCGGCCGTACCTGCACCTACCGGGACAAACTCTGCTGCCATGCGGTTTCCGTACGTAATCGTGCCGGTTTTGTCCAAGATGATCGTATTGATGTCGCCTGACGCCTCGACCGCTTTTCCGGACATCGCAATGACGTTGAACTGCGTGACCCGGTCCATGCCGGCAATCCCGATGGCCGACAGCAGACCGCCTATTGTGGTCGGAATCAGGCATACGAGCAAAGCGACCAGGGTAGCGACGGGAATAGCCGCGTTCGCGTAGCTGGCGATCGGCTGCAAGGTCGTGCAGACGATCAGGAAAATCAGCGTCAGGCTGACCAGCAACGTATGCAGGGCCATTTCGTTGGGCGTCTTCTGCCGTTTGGCCCCTTCGACCAGCGAAATCATCCGATCGAGGAACGACTCGCCGGGATCAGCCGTCACCCGAACGCGAATGCTATCACTCACAACACGCGTCCCGCCTGTAACCGAGTTGAAGTCGCCGCCCGCCTCCTTCATCACGGGAGCCGATTCACCCGTAATCGCTGATTCATCGACGGAAGCGATGCCCGCCACGATTTCGCCGTCAGCAGGAATCAACTCGCCTGCCTCCACCAACACCAGATCGCCCTTCCGCAGCTCTGTGGCGCTGACAATCTGAATCGTGCCATCTTTGGCAAGCCTTCTCGCTTTCGTGTCCTGCTTCGTTTTTTTCAGGCTCTCGGCCTGTGCTTTGCCGCGCCCTTCCGCCAATGCTTCCGCGAAGTTGGCAAACAGGATGGTCACGAACAAAATCAGGCTGACGACGCCGTTGTAGAGCCGATCCGATGCCCCGCCGAACAGGTCGGGAAAAATCGTCAACAGCAGCGTCAGGAAAAATCCGACTTCGACGACAAACATGACCGGATTTTTCAGCATGACCCGCGGGTCCAGCTTTTTCACGGACTCGACAAAGGCCCGCTGGTACAAATCTTTGGGAAGCGCAGTCGTGCGCGTTTTGCTCATGGGAATATCTCCTTCGTCTTCTCTGTATTAGCGGATGGTCAGCCACTCGGCAACCGGACCGAGAGCGAGCACGGGCAAAAACGTCAACGCCCCCACGATCACAACCGTCGCCAGCAACATCAGCAGAAAGACGCTGTTGTCCGTGCGCAACGTTCCCATCGTCTCGGGCACAGGCGTTTTCGCGAGCAGGGAACCCGCTACCGCCAGCATCACAATGATGGTGACGTAGCGGCCAACCAGCATGACCAGGGCAGTAGAGAGGTTCCAGAATGGAGTGTTGTCGCCCAATCCCTCCAAGCCCGAGCCGTTGTTGGCTGCCGAAGAGGCAAACTCGTACAGCACCTGAGATACGCCGTGGAAGCCGGGATTGGAGATGCCTGCTGTGCCCATGTCTGTCGCGAGCGCAACTGCCGTCGGCGCCAAAACAATCAACGGATGAACGAGAATCGCAATCGCGATCAGCTTCATCTCTTGGCCTTCGATTTTTCGCCCGAGAAATTCCGGTGTGCGGCCGACCATCAAGCCTGCGATAAACACAGCCAAAATCTCGTACATCAAGATGTTGACCGTCCCGACGCCATCTCCGCCGAACACGCAGTTCAGCATCATTTCCCCAAGCGGCACGAGGCCGCCCAGCGGGGTCAATGTATCGTGCATGTTGTTGACCGCCCCTGTCGTAGCTGCCGTCGTCACCGCTGTATAGAGGGCGCTTTGCGCGATGCCGAAGCGCACTTCTTTTCCTTCCATGCTGCCCATCGCCTGCGACAAGCCAGCCCGCTCCAGCGCCGGGTTGCCGTTGGCCTCGCTTGTGTAGGCGAGCGTCAAAAATGCCAGAAACATCAGGCCCATTGCCCCGAAGATCATCCAGCCCTGCTTGCGGTTTTTCGTCAGGAAGCCAAACGTAAACGGCAAGGCCGCCGGAATCAGGAACATCGCGAGAATTTCCATCACGTTTGTCAACGGCGTCGGATTTTCAAACGGATGCGCGGAGTTGACCCCGAAGAACCCGCCGCCGTTCGTGCCCAGATGCTTGATCGCTACCAACGAAGCGACCGGGCCGCGCGCGATTTGCTGCTCGGCGCCGCTCAGTGTCGTCGCTGTCGCCGTCGATTCCAGCGTCTGCGGCACGCCTTGCGCCACCAGGAGCAGCGTCACCACCACCGCCAGCGGAAGCAACAGCCGCGTATGCGCCCGCACCAGGTCCACGTAAAAGTTGCCGATGCTGCGCTGCCCGGTCAGCCCGCGCATGAACGCCATGACGACGGCAATCCCCGTGGCTGGAGTCGTAAACATCAGGTACATAATCACCGTCATCTGCGACAGGTAGGACAGACCGCTTTCCCCGCTGTAGTGCTGCAGATTGGTATTGGTCAAAAAGCTGACAGCCGTATTGAACGAAAGCAACGGGTCCATAGCCGCTACCCCGCCCGGATTGCCCGGCAGCACCCCTTGCAGCCGCAAAAGCACATAGGCAATGGCACCCATCGCGAGATTGCTGACCAAAACCGCTCCCGCGTACTGTTTCCAGGTCATGTCTGCGACGCGAATCCCCGACAGCCTGTAAATCCCTTTTTCCACCCCGCCAAACAGACGGTCCAATCGAGTCTCTTCCAGCGAAAAGGCTCGCGCCAGATAGCGCCCCGTCGGAACAGCCAGTACGAGCAGCACCGCCAAAACGAGCGAGATTTGTATAAAGTCCACGGACAATTCCTCCTACTTCCTCTATGAAATGAATCGTTCGACCTTTTCGCCTAATACTTTTCCGGGTAGAGCAATGCGTGACCCAAATAGAGGGAGAGTCCAGCCACAATCAGCAGCAACACGATCATTTCCCCTTCCCTCCCTGCTCTCTCACCACGGCGTCACAAAACTGGATGAGTGCAAAAAACGCACTGAATGCAAGCCCCAAGAGCAATATCGAAACCAAGTCCATTCGAAGCCCCTCCTTTTTTCATCTGCTGCCTGTCGTTTCTTTCGCGCCATCCTCTTTTTCTGGCCCCTGCCTCCGCCTGCCCACGAACAAAATCGAACCGGATCGCCTCTTTCGCTCCCCCTTTTGGAACAAGCTTTCTCATCTGAAAAAACCTGCCAATCGGGTAAAAAAATAGACCAATGCTTACCCATTCCCCGACACGCAGATCGTCACGACAGGCCGGCAGAGATGGACAGACGGGCAAACCCCGCCCGCATCCAGCGGCATGAAAATGAAAAACGATCGCTACTTCGGAGAAAAAGTACTCATTGGTCTACCTAACGCCCAGCCGACTTGATTTGCCTTCTTTGCGTTTTGTCTCCCGTTTCCTTTTTCAAAAAAACAGCGTATGCTTTTTTGGGCAAAACGAAAAGACCTGCGGATTACGTTTCGAGCAAGTCCTTCTCGCCGTCCCGACGGACAACAAAAAAGGCCTCCTCAAACAGGCGGTCTTTTGACCTCCCTCGCTTTAGCCGACGAAGTTAGCTGACGGGTAGGATGGCGAAAGAGTCTCTCATCCCTTCCACGAAACCGTGGAATTAACCCCAGAAGATTGGGTCCTCCGTTCCCGAGTGCCTCGGGATTAGGCCAGATTTGCAATTGTTGGTTACGAGTCTCATTATACGTCTGGCATAATCGGTTGTTAATGTCTTGTTTTTCGCTTTTTGGCACGCTTTGCGCATTCTTTATCGATGTAAGCGCTTTAGCTGCATCAAGCCTCAGCCGCGCGCTATATTTCATCCGTTCTCTCCTATTTTCGCGAAAAATCATCCGGCTCGCTCTCCGCCTTGTCGATCCAAAGTTTTGCTTTGTTGACAGGCTTCCGTCCGTCTCAGTAAGATTAAGCTCAACGAAGCAATCTTGGGAGGAATCTCGTTTGGCCATCTCGATCAAAAAGAAGCTGGAGGCCGAAATCAGCGAAGCCTTTATCAAATTTCAACGCGACCTGATCGGACGGGGGCCGCAGGAGGCCAAGACATATATCGTCTCTGACATGGTGATCGCTCGCTTCAAAGGTGTCCTCACCGTCGAGGAAAAGCATCTGTCCAGCCACGAAAAAGGCAGGCGGATCGTCAAGGAAATGCGCGAGATTTTGCGCGAAATGTACAGCGAGGAATCGGAACAAATCGTCGAGAAGCTGACCGGGTGCAAAGTGCTGTCCAGCCACAGCGACATCAGCACGAAGATGGGCGAGCGGATCGAGGTTTACGTCCTGGATAAAGATTTGGAAAAACAGCTTGGCTCGTAACCGGATAAACAAGCAGAAGGCTTCGCCTGCGCGTGCAGTGCGAAGCCTCGCTTTTTTACAAGCACACCTCAACCTGCACCGGCTCGTCATACGCAAAACGCTCGCTGATATCGGTGACGACCTCCCATTCTTCCTCCCCGACGCGGATCGAATAAATCAGCTCGCGCCCCTGAAACTGAACGTGAACGACCTTCCCGACAATCCCGTCCGCGCCTGGCTGCCAGGCGGAGAGCTTGAGCTGGTCTGGGCGCACAGGCAATACTTGCTGGGCATAAAAAGCGGAGAAGTCGCGGGAAACGGTGATCGGCAGCGCTGGCGCCCCGTGCTTTTCCAGCAAAAACGTGCCCGGAGCGGCCCAGCTTCCTTTTAAAAAGTTGGCCCTGCCGACAAACTTGGCGACAAACGGCGACTCGGGCGCGTAGTAAATATCGTGCGGCGTGCCCGCCTGTTCGACTCTGCCGCTCTTCATCACGACGATCTGATCCGCCATTGCCAGCGCCTCTGACTGATCGTGCGTCACGTAAACAATCGACGTTCCCAGCTCGCGGTGGATGAACTGGATTTCTTTGCGCATCTGCATGCGCAGCTCTGCGTCGAGGCTACTCAGCGGCTCGTCCATCAGCAAAAGCGTCGGGTTAAACACGATGGCCCGCGCCAGGGCGACACGCTGCTTTTGCCCGCCGGAAAGCTGGCTCGGAAAGCGCTCCTCCATTCCCCCCAGCCCGACCATCTCCAGCATCTGCGCTACGCGCGCCTTCGGGTTTTGCCTGAACGCCTCCGGCACCTGCTGTTGATGCTGCAAAGGAAACGCCACGTTTTCGTACACCGTCAAATGCGGCCAGAGCGCGAACGACTGAAACACCATGCCGATCCGCCGCTCCTCTGGCGGCTTACGCTTGCTGGCATCGGCTACACACTCGTTGTTGATCCAGATTTCACCGCTCGTCGGCGATTCAAACCCGGCCAACAGCCGCAAGAGCGTCGTTTTGCCGCAGCCGCTCGGCCCGAGCAGGGCGACAAATTCGCCTTGGCCGATCTGTAAATCGAGCTGGTGCAGCGCCGTCACACCGCCGAATTTTTTCGATACCCCTACTACACGCGCACTGTTCATCGTTCGATCCTCCGTTGCCAGTATCGTTTCCACAGGCTGCCCGCTGCCAGCGCCAGCAGAATAGCCACTACAATCACGGTAGAGAGGGCCGTGCTGTAGGTAGTGGAGCCCGCCTGCTCAAAGCTGAAAATGACGACGCCGATCGTTTCCGAACCGGACGTCCACAAGAGCGACGATATCGTCAGTTCCGTAAAGGCGGTGAGAAAGACCAAAAACAAACCAGTCGCCATCCCCGGCGCATAGAGCGGCAGCAAAATTCGCCGCCACCTCGTCCAGAAACGCCCGCCGTTGATGCGCGCCGCTTCCTCCACTTCCTTGCCTACCTGCATGATCGAGACGGTGCTGCTTTTCACCTGCAGAATGAGAAAGCGCGTCACATAAGCGATCAGTATGAGCCAGACGGTTCCGTACACCCCTGGCTGCCAACCGGGAATCGGCTCGATCCAGGTCAAAATCATCGCCAGCCCCAGCACCATGCCCGGCAACGCATACGGCAGCGCCACGACGCCTTCCATCGCTTTGCCCGCCGCAGACGGTTTATGGATGCGCCAATAGGCGAACAGCGTACCGGTCACAACGCACAAGACACCTGCCATGCTGGCGAGCATCAGGCTGTTGCCGATCGCCCCCCGCGTGCCCGCGTGGTCGAACAGCACGAAGGCAAAATGCTTCCAGGTCAAATTTTCCGGGACAAACGGCAAGCCGTACGCTTTGACGAAGGCGTTTGCCGCCATGGACAACAGCGGCAGCACGCTCGTCACGAGCAAAAAGCCGCCGACGGCAATCTCCACTGCCAACCGATGTTTGCCCAGCGAACGCCGGATCGACTTGTCCTCGGCACTGGTCTGGTCGACGCGGCTTTTTCGCAGCAACCCCCACTGTAGCCCTGTCCCCGCAAGCGCGATTACGCCGAGCAGGACAGACAGGACAGCCGCCCGCGCAAAAGCGCTCGGCCCAAATCCGATGACTTCTTCGTAAATGAGCGTGCTGAGCACCGCGATGTTTTCCGGGATGCCCAAAAATGCCGGAATGCCGAAGTTGTCCAGCCCGGAGATAAAGGCCAAAAGCCCTCCCCCGGTGATGCCCGGCAAGGCGAGCGGCAGCGTCACCCGGGCAAATACCGTTCGCGCACTCGCGCCAGAGGAATGCGCCGCCCATTCCAGCTCCTTTGGAATCCGGTACAGCACGGACAGCGTCAGCATGTACACCAGCGGATAGTGAGTCAGCCCCATCACGACGACGATGCCGTCAAGCCCGTAGACGTTCCACAACTCGACTGGCCCTCCCGCAAGCCAGCTCGCTGCCCGGTTCAGCACGCCCTGCGGCCCTGCCAACTGCGTCCAGGCCAACGTCATCACGTAGGAGGGAATGAGCAGCGGCAACAGAGCGAGGGCGTGAATAGCGGCCTTCCCGCGTATGTCCGTATAGGCGCACAGCCAGGCCAGCGACACGCCCAGCCCAATGGAGATGAGCGTGGAGAGGCCAGCCGCCGTAATCGTATGTCCGACCGCCTCCCACGTCCGGGCATTGGCGAGCACTTCTGCAAAATACCGCAGCCCCAGCCCTGCTTCTGTTTGTACACTCAGCGCAATCAGCTTCCACAACGGATAGACAAAAAAGAAGGCGACCGGCACCAGCACGATCCACGTAGCCGCCTTGTCCAACGACAGGGAGGCGGCGAATTTGCGCCGCTCCCCCATCTGCCTCTCGCTCACCGCCGTCTGCCAGTTAGTTGCCACCCATCATCTCTCCAAATTTCTTTTTGTCCGCTTCTCTCGCTGCTTCCAGCTCGTCAATATTCGCAGAAAGCGCCTTGATCTGGTCTTGCGCGCGCAAGCCTTCCGGTGCCTCGACGCCTTTGCGGATCGGCGTGTAGCCAAGGCTGCTGGCGAGCTTTTGTCCTTCTTCCGAGAGGACGTAATCGACGAACGCTTTTGCCGCAGCCTCGTTTTTCGTCGCCTTCATGATGCCAATCGGCTCGGTGATGACAGGCACGCCCTCGTTCGGGTACACCAGTTCGACTGGCGAGCCTTCTTTTTTCGCGCGAGCCACAAGGTAATCGACGACCATGCCGTAGTCTTTTTCGCCGCCCGCTACGCTTTTGAGCACGGCGCCGTTCCCTTTTGTGACGGTCATCTGGTTTGTCTTCAGCCCGGCAATGTAGTCCCAGCCAAAATCGTTTTGCCGCGTCAGTACGCCTACGTTGTACGCCGCCGCTCCCGAGTAGAGCGGGCTTGGCATGATCGCTTTGCCTGCCGCCTCCGGGCTGGTCAGCACCTTCCAGCTATCCGGGAGCGTCTTGACTTTGCTGCTGTTGACCGCGAGCACAGTCGCCATCACTTTTGTTCCGGTGTACGCGCCGTCCGCGTCCTTCCACTCTGCCGGAATGTCCGCCGCCTCAGGCGATGCGTATGGCAGGAGCAAATCTTGTTTTTTCAGGCTGGCAAAGGTCGGCGCATCCGCGACCAATAGCACGTCCGCCTTGACTTGTCCCGCCTGTGCCTCCGCCTGCAAGCGGCTGATGACCTCCTCTGTCCCCGAGCGGAACAGCTCTACTTTTACGTCAGGATACTTTTTGGAAAAACCGTCGATCAAAGCAGCCGCGTCGGCATCCGGCTGGGACGTGTAAAAGCTCAGCGTCCCCGCTACTTTGGCCGAAGCAGGCTCCGCTGGCGCGGCAGTTGCGGCCGTTGGAGCCGATTGCGGCGCTGGCTGCGACGGTGTCGACGAAGAAGGCTGGGAACCGCAAGCGGCAAGTCCGAAGACCGATGCGGCTGCGAACAAGGAAAGAGTCCATTTTTGCAACAGAACACGTTTCATTTTTCATTCCTCCTGATTCAAGTAGGCGTGCTTCGTTAAGAGCTTTGCTTCGCGGTTTGAAACCATTTTCCGATCTTGGCCTTCATGGCGGTGTTCGTCATGTTCAATTGCAGCGGTGTAATCGTGATAAATCCGTCACGCAGCTTGTAGTAATCCGATTCCTCGTCCTCGAAGTGCAACTCGCTCAAATGGTCGGACAGCCAGTAGCACAAGTAGCCTTGCGGGTCGTTCAACCCGACGTACTGGTAGCGCAGCACGTCCATCGCGAGCGGCGTGACGGCCACGCCTTTTACCATCTCCTTGGACAAATACGGCAAATTGATGTTCAGTACCGCTTCCGGGCTGAGCTTGTGCCGCAGCAGCGTCTCAAACACGTCGTAGGCAAGCGGCTCGACGATGGAAAAGTTCGGGCTTGGCTTGAGCGTGGCGAGCGACACGGCAATGGAAGGAATCTGATACATCGCTCCTTCAATCGCCGCCGAGATCGTGCCGGAGTAAAACACATCCCGTCCCAGGTTCGGGCCGCGGTTGATTCCGGATACGATCACGTCCGGCTTGTCCTTGAGAATCACCTCGACTGCCATTTTCACGCAGTCAGCCGGAGTGCCGTTGACCGCCCAGGCTTCGAGCGACGTATCGAAAAAGTTCACTTTGTTCGCTTTTACAGGGGATTTCAACGTGATCGCATGGCTGATCGCGCTGCGCTCCTGGTCCGGGCAG
Organism: Brevibacillus sp. NSP2.1; assembly: GCF_000470975.2. NCBI lineage: Bacteria > Bacillati > Bacillota > Bacilli > Caryophanales > Paenibacillaceae > Brevibacillus > Brevibacillus sp. NSP2.1. The sequence goes on from NZ_CP048274.1 coordinate 5,355,774, forward strand.
ACGATGGAGACGTTGCCGAACGGCTGCAAGGCTTGCGCCAGGCACAGCACGCCGCTTGCAAAAATGCCATCGTCATTCGTTACAAGAATATTCAAAACAATACAGACCTCCTATCCAAATGAGACACAGTTTCCTTGCTGCAAATACAGCAGGTTTTGCTTGAGCTGGGACAAATTCCGCGCATCGTCGAAGCCTTCGACGACCAGAGGCTTGTCTGCGGCAAGCAGCAACGGCCAGATCGTTTCCAGATCAATTTCCCCTGTTCCAAGCGGCACGTGCAGCTTCGTCGCCGTCGCGTCGCTCACGTGAATTTTATCGACTCCCTCCAGTTCCCGGAAAAACTGCGGCAGGGAACAGGTCAGAGGTACGTGCGCAATGTCAAAGGTGGCTGCCGTCGGGTAATCGAGCGCGGCGCGCAGCCTGTTCAAGTCTTGCGGCGTCACGATCAGTTCCTTGGGCAGCGGCTCGATATGCTCGATCGAGAGCACGCGGCCCTGTCTCATCGCCTCTTGCGCCAGCTCGTTCAGGCCCTCGACGAGAACGGCCTCGTGCCATTCCCGGTTTTTGTGCGTCAAGGTCACACGGCCCGGATGGATCGTGACGCTTTTCGCCCCGATCTCGCCCGCAAGCGCCAAAGAACGCTTGATTTCCTCGACAGACTGCTTGCGAATGCCGCTGTTCAGCGAGCACAGGTTCAAATCCCAGCTCGCCGCATGCAAGGTCAGCTTCATGCCCACACGCCTGGCTGCCTGCTGGATTTCTCGCGGGTGGCTTTGGTGGAACCAGACGTGCTCGGCCCAGACTTCCATCCCGGCAAAGCCGTATTGCCGGGCGATGAGGATCGCTGCCTCTACCGGGTACGCCCACATCAATGTTGATGAAACATACAGCATTTCCACCACTCCTTTACTTCAGCCGGGATGGGCACGCTGCCGACCGGATACGGGTTGCGCGACTGGTGCCCGTGAAAGTCGCTGCCTCCCGAGCAGATCAGGTGATTCGCTTTGGCCTGCCGCTCCCAAAATGCCGTCTGCGCCGCCGAATGTTTCGGATAATACACCTCGATGCCGTCGAGGCCATAGGCGAGCAGCGCCTCCAGCTTCACTTCAAAGGAGTAGATACCCGGATGAGCCAAGACCGCAATCCCGCCTACCTCGTGCGTAAGTTCGATCGCTTCGCGTGCGGAAAAAGAAGGCCGGGGCACGTACGCCGCGCACCCTTTGCGCAAATACGTCTCGAACGCAGCCTGCGGCGTGGGACTGTAGCCGCGCTCGGCGATTGCTTCTGCCACGTGCGTGCGCACCATCACGCCGCCTTTTGCCCGCGCTGCACATTCTTCCATGGTGATCGCCACGCCCAAGCGGTTACAGCGCTCGATCATCTCGGCGATCCACTCGATCCGCTCCCGCTGCCGCCTGTCCATGACGTGCAAAAGCCGCGGGTCGGCCATGTCGAAGCCGTAGCCCAAAATGTGCAGCTCGTCTTCCGGGCCGTCCGTATTCCACTCGATTCCCGGCAGGAGCGCCAGGCCGAGCCGTGCGGCGTCTTCGCGAGCCAGCAGATATCCATCGACGGTATCATGGTCTGTAATGGCTAGATGAGTCACGCCCCGCTGCTTGGCCCAGACGAGCAGGTCTGCGGGAGCGAGCTTCCCGTCAGAAGCGGTGGTGTGCATGTGCAAGTCCATCATCTGACCATTCCTCCTGTTCTTGTCCGACTTGTTTGCTTTCGTTTGATTTCATTGTAACTGCCGTTTTTGAAGGTCGTATAAAGCGGGCGACAAGGTTTGATAAAGGAGAGGCGCGTGTCTATGCGGGTTTTCAGTTGTTCGGTTGGCGGAATATTGAGGTTGTGTTAACGATTTACGAAGTCTTTACAAAAAGAAAAAGCCCCCGCCCGAACTCGTAGTCCAGGCAGAGGCTTAGCGTGCTGACAGCTATTAAACGACGTCGTATCCTTGCTCTTCGATAGCTTCCTTGATCGCTTCCAGCGTCAGAGTGCTTTCGTTATAAGAAACCTCGACTGTTTTGGCTGCGAGGTTGACTTTTCCCTCTGCGCCAAGCTCCTTCAACGTTTTTTCCACAGCGTTTACGCAATGGTTGCAAGACATGCCTTCTACGTTCAATGTGACGTTTTTCATTCTCAATCTCTCCTTTGGTTTTATGTGTATAGGGATGCGGACAATGCCGCTTGTTGCTGTTTTTTGGCTTACAGCTTCACTCGCTGCAGTCGCAGGGCGTTGAGCACGACGGAGACGGAACTGAAGGCCATTGCCGCTCCGGCGAGCCACGGGGCGAGGAAGCCCAGGGCGGCAAACGGAATGCCCAATGTGTTGTAGGCGAAAGCCCAGAACAAGTTTTGCTTGATGTTGCGAATGGTGCGCTTGCTCATTTCGATGGCGTCGGCGACACTGGTCAGCTCGCCGCGCATGAGCGTGATATCGGCCGCTTCCATCGCCACGTCCGTCCCGGTTCCGATTGCCATGCCGATGTCAGCGGTGGCAAGCGCCGGGGCGTCGTTGATTCCGTCGCCGACCATGGCGACCTTTTTGCCTTGGGCTTGCAGCTTTTTCACTTCGGCGGCCTTGCCTTCGGGCAGGACTTCGGCGATGACGCGCTCGATTCCTGCCTCGCGGGCGATCGCCTCCGCAGTTTGGCGGTTGTCGCCGGTCATCATGATGACCGTCAAGCCCATTGCTTTCAGCCGCGCGATCGCTTGCTTCGAGGTCGGCTTGATCGTATCGGCCACGGCGATCAACCCGGCCAGCTTGCCGTCCACGACAGCCAGCATCGCCGTTTTTCCCGCCTGCTCCAGCGAGAGCATGGCATCTGCCACCGACTGGTACGACACGTGATGCTGCTCGAGCAGACGGCGGGTGCCGACCAGCACGTCCTTGCCCTCAACTGTGGCCCGAATGCCAAAGCCGGGGATCGCTTCAAACGAGCTGGTTTCGGAGAGCGCCACGCCTTTTTCCGCGATGCCGCGAACGATCGCCTGGGCCAGCGGATGCTCGGAGTTTTTCTCCGCCGCCCCCACCAGTGCCAGCAATTCCTGTTCGGCAAAATCAACGGGGATTACATCTGTCAGCTCAGGCTCCCCTTTGGTGACGGTCCCCGTCTTGTCGAGGACGATCGTGTCCAGATGGTGCGCAGTTTCCAAATGCTCTCCGCCTTTGAACAGAATGCCTAGCTCGGCGGCGCGTCCGGAGCCAGCCATGATCGAGGTCGGGGTAGCCAGACCAAGTGCGCACGGGCAAGCGATCACCAGTACGGCAATCGCCTTTTCCAGCGCCTCGGCGAAGTTGCCGGGAATCACGGCGAAATACCAGATGAGAAAAGTAACAACAGCAATCCCGACGACGATGGGAACGAAAATCCCGGAAATGCTGTCAGCCAGCCGCTGAATCGGCGCCTTTGTTCCTTGCGCCTCTTCCACGACCTTGATGATTTGCGCAAGAGCCGTTTCTTTGCCGACTTTGGTCGCGGTGACCTTCAGGAAGCCGTTTTTGTTCAAGGTGGCCCCGATGACCGTATCGCCAGCCGCTTTGTCTACCGGGATGCTCTCTCCCGTCAGCATGGATTCATCCACCGCAGACTGGCCTTCCAGCACGATGCCGTCGACAGGCACTTTGTCGCCAGGCTTCACATACACGACGTCACCCGGCCGCACATCCTCGACGGAGATCGTCATTTCTACGCCATCGCGAATGACTACCGCCGTTTTGGCTTGCAGGCCCATCAGCTTGCGGATCGCTTCCGAGGAACGTCCCTTTGCCTTCGCCTCAAACAGTTTGCCCAACAGGATCAACGTAATCAGCACCGCGCTTGTTTCAAAATACAGCTCCAGCATGTGCGCGTGGGAACCGATGGAAGAAATCGCCACGTACAGGCTGTAAAAGTAGGCAGCCGAAGTGCCCAGCGCGACAAGCACATCCATGTTGGCGCTTTTGTTGCGCAGCGCTTTGTACGCCCCGACGTAAAACTGCGCCCCGATGATGAACTGCACAGGCGTCGCCAAAGCGAGCTGCACCCACGGATTCATCAAAAAGTCCGGCAGCCAGATGAACGAGGTGAAGGAAAAGTGACTGACCATCGACCAGAGCAGCGGCAGCGAAAAGATCAGTGAAATCCAGAACTTTTGCGTCTGCCGCCTGATCTCTGCCATCCGGCGATCGACCTGTTCCTCTTCTTTGCCTTCTTCCTTGCGGGCCGCCTGATACCCGAGCTTTTCCACCTGGCGAACCAGATCGCCCACGCCCACCTGCGCCGAATCGTATTCAATCGTGGCCGTTTCCATGGCGAGATTCACGTTCGCCTTCAGGACGCCGGGCATTTTATTCAAGCCTTTCTCGATGCGGGTCGAGCAGGCTGCACACGTCATGCCTGTGATGTTCAGCTCTACCTTGTCTGCGGCCACGCCGTAGCCAAGTGCTTCAATTTTCGAGCGAATATCGTCGAGGCTCGTTTTCGCCGGATCGAAGACGACCGTCGATTTTTCCAACGCCAGATTCACATTGGCTGTCTCGACGCCATCCAGCTTCTGCAAGCCTTTTTCAATACGAAGCGCGCAGGCCGCACACGTCATCCCGGAAATCGGAACTGTAGCTTCTGCCGTTTTGACACTCATACCAATTCCTCCACATACCCACACGGGGTATAATTTATCGTATTGTTTCCCTGAGGCTTATTTTTTATCACACCTTCACTATACAATACCCCCATAGGGTATATCAAGTGGTTTTGGCACAAATTTTTCCCGCCCCTCGATTGTGCCCCGAAACCAACGCAAAAACCCCCGATGGATACCACCGGGGGCTTGTCTGTTCTTCGCTTATTTTCCTTCGTTCACTGCTTGCTGGTACGCTACTGCCACTTTCGCCGCTACCTCCGCATTGTGGCGCACCAGCGCGATGTTGGTCTGCAAGCTTTTGCCTGCGGTCAACTGCTTCACTTTGTCGAGCAAGAATGGCGTTACTTTTTTGCCCGCAATGTTGTTTTCCTTCGCTTCGTTGAGCGCTTGCAAGATCACGCCCTCGATTTGCTTGTGGTCAAGCGCATCCGCTTCCGGCACCGGGTTGGCGATAATCAGGCCGCCGTTCAGACCGAGGTTCCATTTGGTGTTCATCAGGGTCCCTACTTCTTCCGGCGTATCCAGGCGGAAGTCTACGCCAAATCCGCTTTCGCGGGCGAAGAAGGACGGGAACTCGGAAGTGCGGTAGCCGACTACCGGAACCCCTTGTGTCTCCAGGTATTCCAGTGTGCGGCCGATGTCGAGGATAGACTTCGCCCCCGCGCACACAACCGCGACATTCGTTTGCGCCAGCTCTGTCAGGTCTGCGGATACGTCCCAGGTGATTTCGCCTTCACGGTGTACCCCGCCGATGCCGCCAGTCGCGAACATGCGGATGCCCGCCAGGTCTGCTGCGATCATCGTAGCCGCTACAGTCGTCGCGCCGATTTTGCCGCTAGCCAAAATGTAAGGGAAGTCGCGGCGGCTCACTTTTTCTACCGACTTGTTGGTCGCGAACTCTTCCAGCTCGCTCTCGGTCAAGCCGATCTTGATTTTGCCGTTCATGATCCCGATGGTCGCAGGTACCGCACCGTTGTCGCGGATAATTTGCTCGACTTCTTTTGCCATCTCGATGTTTTGCGGATACGGCATGCCGTGGGAGATAATCGTCGTCTCCAGGGCAACGACCGGCAAATTGTTCTCCAGGGCGTGGCGTACTTCCTCTGTAAAGGTCAAGTATTGTTTCATCATTTATCGCTCCTTTTCGTATTGTTCAACGGTCAGTTGCAGTTGTTCCGGTTTTAATAAGGGGGAAACGGATTGCTCTGTTTGCAGGGTCAAGGCCGAGGCAGCCAGTCCGAGACGGCAAGCTGTCTGGAACGACTCTCCATTCACGATTCCATACAGCAGGCCGGATGCAAACGCATCTCCCGCCCCTGTCACATCTACCACTTCAGTCGGATACGGCGCCATGTGCTCCGATACGTCCTCCGACTGATAGTAAATGCCCGCTTCGCCCATGGTCACGATGACGTGCTTGACGCCTCGCTCCCTGATTTTGCGGCACGCTTCTGCGCAATCCTCAATCGAGCGGATCGCCATGCCAGCCAGCAGCTCCGCTTCTTCCCGATTGGGCAGGATCGCTTCTACTCCGTCCAATTGCTGTGGGAGCTTTTTCGCTTTTGCAGAAGAGACCGGGTCAACGAAAAGTCGAATGTTCTCCTCCCGGCACCGGCCGATAATGTAGGCCAGGCAATTCCCCGGTATGTTCGTATCAATAAAAATCGCGTGGGCTGCGGCAAGGTGGGACCATTTCTCCGCGAACATTTCCGGCGTGAGCGCGTCGTAAATATCCATGTTGGCCAACGATACGACCATTTCTCCATCTATATCGAGCAGCGCGGTGTACGTCCCTGTGCGCTGCATCGGCAGACGCCACACCTGGCTGATGTCTACGCCGTGCTTTTTCGTCTCCTGCAAAATCCACTCGCCTTCCTTGTCCTCACCGACACTGGTGAAAAGTGACGTATTGCATCCGAGCCTGCCGAGATTCTCCGCAATGTTGCGCGCCACCCCGCCGCACGACTCCATGATCGTGACCGGATTGGAAGAGTGCAGCCGCACCGCTTGCTTGCCGCGCGCTTTCCGGTCGAGGTTCGCTCCGCCGATGCAGGCAATCATGCCTTCGTCGCGCAATATATACGCTCTGCCTTTGATCTCGCCACGCTTGGTCAACTGGGCAATGTACCCGGCAACAGCCGAACGCGAAATCCCGATCAAGTCAGCCAGCTCCTGCTGGGAGATGAACGGATTTTGCCGGATGTGGTGAAGGATCAACATGTCTTTTTCCACGGTCATCCTCCTTTCTTCTGATTAGCATTCACAGCTTCGTTCACAAACAAAAGTCTATCACAAAAACTTTTGTTTTGCAAAGGGATGATTTTCGCCATTTGACAAAGGCAAACGAGATCATGTAGGATTGTCTTAAATTCAAGATATTGAAATTTCGATGGAAAGGAGGGCTTTTTCATGGAGCGAAACAATGCCCTCGACCTGTTTGTCGTCTTGTCGCGATCGTATAACTGGGTGACCGCCCATTCCAATCGTCACATCCGCCAGCACGGTTTGAACCCGACAGAGTTCGGCGTCCTGGAAGTACTCTACCATAAAGGCCCGCAGCCTTTGCAGCAAATTGGCGAAAAGATCCTGATCTCCAGCGGAAATATCACGTACGTTGTGGACAAGCTAGAAAAGAAGCAACTGCTGATTCGCAAGCCCTGTTCGGCCGACCGCCGCGTCATTTACGCCGAGCTGACCGAGAAAGGACACGCCTTTTTGGCAGAGATTTTCCCTCCCCACCAGCAGGCGATTGAAAAAGCGGTCGCAGGACTCACTCCCGAAGAACAGCAGCAAGCCATCGGTTTGTTAAAAAAGTTGGGACGTGCTGCTCAGGATACGTATTAGACTGAGCAGCACCCAACAGGTGCAAAAAAAGTGTTGACAAAACGTTCAGCACATAATAATCTTGAAATCAAGATTTATGCATTTGAAGTTAGATGCTTACGAAAAGAAAGGGGAATAAATTTCTCATGAGTAAAGTACTTTTCATTAAAGCAAATGATCGCCCTGTTGAACAGGCTGTGAGTGTAAAGCTGTACGAGGCTTTCGTCCAATCGTATAAAGAAAACCATCCAAACGACGAAATCGCCGAGTTGGACCTGTTCGCAGAAAACCTTCCTTACTACGGAAACGATCTGCTCACGGCTATGTTCAAGGCAGGCCGCGGCATGGAGCTGACTGCCGAAGAGCAAAAAGGCGCAGAGCTGGTCAACAAATATTTGAACCAATTCGCTGACGCTGACAAAGTGATGATCGCGTTCCCAATGTGGAACTTCACCGTTCCGGCTGTGCTGCACACCTATGTGGACTACCTGTCTCAAGCAGGCAAAACATTCAAATACACCGCGGAAGGCCCTGTAGGACTGATGGGCGACAAAAAAGTGGCGCTGTTGAGCGCACGCGGCGGCGTTTACTCCGAAGGCCCAATGGCAGAAATCGAGCTGGCTAACCGCTACGTTCGCACGGTGCTTGGCTTCTGGGGAATCAGCAATATTACCGAAGTGATCGTAGAAGGTCACAACCAATTCCCTGACAAAGCAGAAGAAATCGTAGCAGCAGGCGTAGAAAAAGCAGCAAAACTGGCGGAAACCTTCTAAGGCCCGCCAGCCTTTCTTGTCCAAATATCTCAAATTTAAAATACTATAATTTAAAACAATTAAGGAGAGATGAAAAAATGATGGATCTTGGTTTGCTGATTATTCGTTTGGTTGTTGGGTTGTCGTTCGCAGGTCACGGTGCGCAAAAGCTGTTTGGCTGGTTTGGCGGTTACGGTCTGAAAGGCACAGGCGGCTGGCTGGAGTCTATCGGGGTGAAGCCTGGTGTGACCATGGCGCTGCTTGCCGGATTGGCTGAACTCGTCGGCGGCTTGCTGTTCGCGGCAGGTGTCGGCACATGGGTTGGCGCTCTGCTCATCGTCTTCACAATGCTTGTTGCGATTGTGAAGGTTCACGGTCAAAATGGATATTGGGTAACGCAAAACGGCTATGAGTACAATCTGACCTTGATCGCGGTCGCTATCGGTGTCGCTTTGATCGGTCCAGGCGCATACGTTTTGTTTTAAGCAACCGCTCGTAAATCCGTACCCGTAAGCCAGCATTCCACCAAGGGAGGACACAACAGATGAAAATCCGCGTCTACACACAAAACGAACAAGCAAAAGGACATTTTGGCGACGGTGAAATCGTAGAAAACAAACCGATTGGCTTCCCTCATGAAGGCTCCGTTGTAAAACGGGTTGGACCGCTTTTTTACTGGGCGTGGGCAAAATCTCTCAAAACGTTCGAGATTCCCCTGCACCCGCATTCCGGCTTTGAAATTTTGTCTTACGTCCTGCAAGGTACAGTCGGCCACCGGGACACGCTGGGCAATTTGCAGCAGGTCACTACGGGCGGTGCGCAGATCATGCAAACAGGCTCAGGCGCTTACCATGCCGAAGAGCTGGGCAAGGATACCGAGATGTTCCAGATCTGGTTTGAGCCGCACCTCGCCAAAACGACCAAAAACCCGCCGACGTACAACCAGTACGACCACGAGCAGTTTCCGACCGAGACGGCGGATGGCGTACGGGTGAAAAACATCATCGGTCCCGCTGCCCCCATCTCGCTCGTGACCGATTCGCTCATGAAAGATATTGCGATTCCCGCAGGCAAAGCTTACTCGCTGCAACTTCCGGCCGGCTACGCCCACGCTGTCGTCGTCGTGGAAGGAAGCGGAAGCGTTGGCGGGCACAGCGAAGCGGGCGAGCCGCCGACCGTCGCACACAAAGGAGATTTTGTCGTAATCTCTGCGGAAGCAGAAACAGCAAGCGTCACTTACCAGGCGCAAGCAGATGCGCCGTTGCGGATCGTGCTCATTCAAGTTCCGCTGGAAGTAGACTACCCGCTCTACCGCAAGTAACCTTGTCTGAAAAACCGCCCTTATGCATGGATAAACCTTGGACCGTCACCTTGTCGTGACGGTCCTTTTCGCCTTTTCTGCCGCCTTCAAAAAATCTTCTCTTCCTCCAGCATCATTTTTTGCTCAAACGGCGCCGTCAGCACGATCAGCGTATAGGAATAGCCTGCTGCTCCATGCGGTCGTCCTGCTTTTTTTTGCCGATGTCGACAAAGCTGTTGGCAGGCTCAATCGTCGCCGTCATGCTCTGGGTAGCTGCCGTGCAAACGACCGTCCCTGCCCAGCAGTATTACTTGATCTCGTTGACCCCGCACTCTTCGCAAGTGGCGCTCAGCATCAATACATCCGTTTTTCAGCTCGGGCTGGCGCTGGGCGCGGGACTTGGCGGCGTCATCGTCAACCATGCGGCAATCTGGCACATAAGCTGGGTCGGCGGTCTGTTCGTGCTCGCGGGCTTCGGCTTTGCCCTGGCTTCGTTTGCCCAGCCAAAAGAGGCGCGAAAGGCGAAAAGCGCGTAAGCAGGTCTGGCAACCGCAGACGCGAAAAAACAGAAATCACTTGCGTTACTCACAACACCCGCTAGAGCAGCAACTGCTCGCGTTCTGGCGGGCGCGCCCGCTTTTTTCAAAGCAAAACCCGCCCAGGCAGCAGCGCCCGAGCGGGTTTGTTTCTATGATGCGGTTCGATACAACTTACACCAGCGCCGGCTTTTGCTCCAGCATGGTTCCTTCCTCGGCGTAGCGCACGTGCCAGGAAAATGCTTTTTCCAGTACGTGCGGAGTGTGCCCGCCGCGAGTGAGCGCTTCTTCGTAGTACGCTTTAAGCTGCTCACGGTACATTGGATGCGCGCAGTTTTCGATGATTTTCAAGGCGCGCTCGCGTGGTGCCAGCCCGCGCAAATCAGCCAGCCCTTGCTCGGTGACGATGATGTCGACGTCGTGCTCCGTATGATCGACATGGGAGGCAAACGGCACGATGCTGGAGATTTTTCCGCCTTTGGCGATCGACTTGGTTACGAAAATGCCCAGACGCGCATTGCGGGCAAAGTCGCCAGATCCGCCGATCCCGTTCATCATCTTGCTGCCCGAAACGTTCGTCGAGTTGACGTTGCCGTAGATGTCCACCTCAATCGCCGTATTGATGGCGATCAGCCCCAGGCGGCGAATGATTTCCGGATGGTTGGTGATCTCCTGCGGACGCAGCAGCAGCTTGTCGCGGTATTTGGCAAAATGTTCGGTGACGTACTGCATTTTGTCAGCCGTCAGCGTGATCGAACAACCGGAAGCAAACGAGATTTTCCCCGCGTCGATCAGGTCAAAGACCGCGTCCTGCAGTACTTCCGAGTAAACGGTCAGATCGGTGAACTCGGAGTCGAGAAAACCGTTGAACACGGCATTGGCGACAGACCCGATACCGGATTGCAGCGGCGCGAGATTTTCCGGCAGCCGTCCCGCCTTGACTTCCTCGCGCAAAAACGCGATCAGATGAGCGGCGATTTCAGCCGTCTCCGCGTCCGGCTCGACGATTGTCGACGGCGAATCCAACTGGTTCGTCAACACAATGCCTTTGATTTTTTCGGGATCGACCACAATGCCCGCTGTTCCTATCCGTTGGTCTACCGCCGTGAGCGGAATCGGCTCGCGCGCTCCCTGGCTCGCTGGCGTGTAAATATCGTGAATGCCCTCCAACTCAGCGGACTGGGCGAGATTCAATTCAATGATGACATGCTTCGCGTAATCGACGAAAATGTTCGAGTTGCCGACAGAAGTGGCGGGAATAATCATGCCGTCCTCTGTGATTGCAACCGCTTCCACAATCGCGTAATCAATCGCACTCATCGCTCCTTGGCGAATCAGCTCGGCGGTGTGGGACAAATGCTGGTCCACGAACATCATGCTGCCGTCGTTAATTTTTTTGCGCATGACCGGATCGGCTTGAAAAGGCAGCCGCTTGTTGACAATGCCCGCCTCCGCCATGACAGCGTCCACGTCTGATCCGAGCGAAGCTCCTGTATATACATTCACGCCAAAAGGCTTGTTGTCTTGTTTGACTCGCTCTGCCAATGCGAGCGGTACAACCTTGGCATCCCCTGCACGAGTGAAACCACTTAACCCGATTGTCATGCCATCCTCGATCCAACTCGCTGCTTCCTCAGCCGTCACGATTTTATCTGCCAATCTTTTATCGCGTAAGCGCTCCCACATCATTGTGACCCCCTATGCCATCTTTTCTTGTTCATACACTAGCACAAGAATTCTGAGCGGGCACTCGATTTTCAACAAAGCAGAATATTTGAGCAGCGAGTTAGCAAAAAAGACAGCGAACCGTTCTCACTGGCAAGGGGCCTGCAAAAGCTAGAAGCCGAGCAGTTGCCGGAACGTGCTGGCATACGTCTGGCTCACGGGAACTCTCGTCTTCTGCTTGTCCTTCATCTCCAGCATGAAAGTCGAATGGAAATGCGGATGGATAAAGCCGATGGACTCCAGATTGACAAAATAAGAGCGATGGCAACGCGCGAACCGCTCAGGCGGAAGCATGTATTCCAGCTCGGACATGCTGTATTTGTTCGGGTACGACCCGCTTGCCGAATGCAGCAGCGTCTTGCCCTCGTGCGAGCTGATGTAAACAATCTCGTGCAGCGGAATCGGCAGCCAGCCATCTTCCCCTTTTCCAATCAAAAACGACAGCCTAGGCTGCGGATTAGCCAGCGGAACGCTTTGCAAAGGATAGATGGCGGTAATACAGCCCATGACCTCTCCCCCGCGGAACAGCGGCAGCGACAAACCGTAGTACGGCACGCCAAAAATGCGGCTCTCCACCTGATGTCCGACTTTTCCTCTCTCCATCAGCGCCTTGTGCGTGGCAGAGCCAATCGGGACCTGGTCGCCCGGGGAGATTTTCAGATCAATGTTTGAGCTTGGCTGATAATACAAGTATTGGGTGCCGTCCGAGATCGCAATCGACACTTCTTCCGGCACAGCTTGGCCAATCATCTGCAGCATTTCTGGAACAATCTTGTTCTCCATGCTGAATCCTCCTGCTCCTCTTCACTCTTTTTCTTTTTTCTCTTTCTTCTATTAAACCACACTTCCCTCCCGGCAGATCAATCCTTGTCTTTCCTGCGCAGACAAGGGAATCCATCCGTTGCGGGACAGCCGTTGTGCTATCATGGTATCAACAGTTTTTTGCGAAAACTTGGCAGCGCCAAGCCATTGGCGAAAGCTTTAGTCTGTACAAAAAAAGGCGGTGCACCATGGACCACACCATTGTCTTGATTGCAAAAGGAACCGACACGCTCGCTTTTCTGCTCAAGGAGCTGCGAGCGTATTTTGAGCCTTATTGCAAGGTCATCGGCTTTGCCAGCCACGAACAAATCCCTGACCTCTCCGGGGTGTCCCACGTCTTCATTACGACCAGGGCGCCTGAGTTGTACACGATCGCCCGTCAGGCCGTCCCCGAAACGGTCCCGATTACCGTGCTGAACCGTTTTTTTGAACTGCGCAAAATAAAGGCGCTGATGCAAATCCCGCCCGGAACGACCGTGCCTGTCATGAACAACTCGCCGGTCACAGCCCAGGAGGTCATCCAAAACTTGCTGGAAGTCAAGATTGACCACCTGAATTACGTCCCTTTTCACCCAGGCAGTACGTTCGAGGAGCGCTTTCGGTATGCGATCATTATGAGCATTCCCGATGTGCCGCTGCCCCCTCACGTGGAAGTCATCGACCTCGGCTTTCGCAAAATCAGCATTCACGATCTGATTGATACCGGGCGCAAGGTGGGCGTCCCGATTGAATGGGAGCGGCAATACCTCTCCGCCTTCATCGTGGAAATGTCCGAGCTGGCCAAAATGCTCGGCACTTCCTACGCCGAAGTGCAAAAGCTCAACAGCCAGCTTCAATCCACCTTTCAGGCGGTGAAGGATCCGGTCATCGCCTGTAATGAGGACGGTCTAATCACGTTCATTAACGATGTCGCCGTCGAGCTGTTCTGTCCGCACGAATCGGTCGTTATCGGCAAGCCTTATACGATCCTCAAGGAACACGGCCTGCTCGCCCCCTTTTTTGAACAGGAGGGGCAGGAGGATGCGCTCATCGCCATCGACCAGCGGCAATTCATCGTCAGCAGCCACAGCATTCGCCGCAGCCATGAGCATCTCGGCTTCGTCTGTACGCTGAAAGACGTGACGGAAATCCAGCGCCTGCGCACCCAGCTCGCCCTGCGCGGCCACACCGCTACCTACTCGTTTGCTGATATAAAAGGCAGCAGCCAGCCGCTCCTGCACGCCATCGAGCTTAGCAAAAAGATGGCGAAAAACAACCAGACGATCCTGCTCACGGGTGAAAACGGGACGGGCAAAGAGCTGTTCGCCCACGCGATCCACCAGCATTCACTGCGCAAAAACGGCCCGTTTGTCGCGATCAACTGCGCCTCCCTGCCGGAAAACTTGCTGGAGAGCGAGCTGTTCGGCTACGAGGACGGAGCCTTCACAGGCGCGCGCAAAGGAGGCAAGCCCGGACTGTTCGAGCAGGCGGATGGCGGCACGATTTTTCTCGACGAGATTGGCGATATCTCCCCCGCGATCCAGGTCAAGCTGCTGCGCGTCCTGCAGGAAAAGCAAGTGATCCGCGTCGGCGGCACAGGGATTTTGTCCGTAGACTGCCGGGTGATCGCTGCCACCAACCGCAATCTGGAGGATGCCGTCCGGGATGGCGCTTTTCGCGAAGACTTGTTTTACCGGCTGGCCGTCCTGCCCATCGAAATCCCGGCGCTGCGCGAGCGAACGAGCGACATTCCGCTGCTGATTGACGATCACTTGAAGCAGCAAGGGATTCGCAAAAGCTGGTCGCCGGAAGTCATGGAGCTGTTGCTCGCCCACGACTGGCGAGGCAACATTCGCGAGCTGAAAAACGTCGTGGACTACGCCATTACGGTAAGCGAGCATCCTGTCATCGGCATTGCCGACCTGCCCAAGCGTTTGACCGAGCGGATATTTCAAAAGCAATCCGCAGCGGCGGCCGTGCCTCTCGAGGATGAGCGGAATCTGGATATTTTGCTCGGACTGTATCAATATTACCTCGCCAACAAACCAGTGGGGCGCTACCAACTGGCGCACACCCCCGTCCTGCAGGCGAACGGCTGGACGGAAAGCGCGCTACGCAACCGCTTGAAACAGCTTGAGCAGCTTGGACTGGTGCGCTCAGGCACAACCCGTCAAGGAACCTCGATCACCCGTGACGGCATCGAAATGTTGAGGAAATATGGAAAAATATAGTGCAAGGCAAATGAATATTAGGTTGTATTAGGACGAATAAATCCTAATAAACATTCCTAAAGAGTGCGTTTTCGTTTGGACGCTGCCACCCTCCGTCCAATGAAAACGCCTTTTTTCGCGAAATTTCGACAGTTGGCACGCCACTTGCTTATAGAAAAGGCAAAAAAGCGAGGTGACCTCATGGCTACAAAACATTCTTCTCCAGCAGCGCCAGCCAAAAAACGTTTTTCCGTCCCGCACACTTATGCCATTCTCTTTATCATCATCATTTTGGCAGCGCTTGCTTCCTACGTGCTTCCGACAGGCGAGTTCGAACGCATCAAGGACGACGCCTCGGGCAGAACCATCGTGGTAAACGGCAGCTATCACGCTGTCGAGAGCAGCCCTGTCGGCTTTTTCGACATGTTCAAAGCAATTCCTGAAGGGATGCAAAAAGGCTCGCAAATCATCTTTTACATCTTCATCGTCAGCGGCGTTTTCGGAATCATCCGCCAGACGGGGGCCATTGAGGCGGGCATCAACAAAGGCGTCCGCTATCTGGAAGGCAGGGAAAAGCTCCTGATCCCCGCATCCATGTTCCTCTTCTCCATCGGCGGCTTCACGATGGGGATGGCGGAAGAAAGCATTATTTTCGTGCCAATCGGCATCGCTCTCGCCCGCGCAATGGGCTTTGACGCCGTAACAGGTACCGCCATGATTACGATGGGGGCAGCGGCCGGCTTCATGGGCGGCATGCTCAATCCGTTCACGGTAGGGGTCGCCCAGTCTTTGGCGCAGTTGCCGCTCTTCTCCGGTCTGACCTTCCGCGCTATCGTGTACGTCTTTGTCCTCGGCTTTGCCATCTGGTACGTCATGCGCTACGCCTACCGGGTGAAGGCAGACCCGACCAAGAGCGTCATTTACGCGATCGAGCAAAAGGAAAGCGACGAACAAGTCGCCGTCGAAATTCCCGATCTCAACGGACGCCACAAGCTGGTCTTTCTGGTCATGGTCTGTGGACTCTCCTTCAACGTCTACGGCGTGTTCGAGTACGAATGGTTCCTGACCGAGCTTACCGCTTCCTTTTTAATCATGGGACTGGTTGCCGGGCTTGTCGGCGGGCTGAATGTAAACAAGCTGTTTGACTCCTTTGTCGCTGGCGCCAAAGCCGTTACCTTCGGCGCCCTGATCGTCGGCTTCGCCCGGGCGATCACCGTCGTGCTGGAAGAAGGAAAAATTATCGACACGATGATTTACGCGCTGACTTCCGCCATCGGCCATTTGCCGGATGCCATCAACGTGCTGGCCATGTTCCTGATTCAAGCGGTGTTGAACCTGTTCATTTCGTCCGGCAGCGGCCAAGCGGCGACAACGATGCCGATCATGGTGCCAATCGCCGACCTGCTGGGCATTTCCCGTCAGGTCGCCGTCCTTGCCTTCCAGTACGGGGATGCGGTGACGAACTCGATCATTCCGACTTCTTCTGCCTTGATGGGCTATCTGGCTGTCGCTGGCATTCCGTATGAAAAATGGGTCAAGTTCATTTGGAAGCTGCTTCTCGGCTGGGCCGTCATCGCCGCCATCGCCCTGATCGTCGCTGTAACCATCGGCGTTTCCTAGAGCTAAAGACGACGCACACCTTTTTCAAAACAAGCTGGCTTGCGTCGCATGCACCCCGCTGTGGCGCAGCCCCAGCCGCAAACCTGTGGAGGAACCATGCGCACAACAATCAAACAATTGCAGCCCGCCATTTTTTCTCTGTACGAGCATTTGCATCGACATCCGGAGGTTAGCTGGCAGGAAGTAGAAACGACCGCTTATATCGCCCGTTTTTTGCAGGAGCGTCATTGCCGGGTCACGACGTTTGACGACGTAACCGGAGTGGTGGCGGAATGGGGAGACTTGACCCCGGGAGGATTGACGGTCGGCGTGCGGGCAGATATGGATGCGCTCTGGCAGGAGGTAAACGGCGTCTTCCAGGCGAACCACTCTTGCGGGCACGATGCCCATATGACGATGGTGCTGGGCGTCCTCATGGTGTTGCAGGCGCAAAACATCCAGCTCCCCGGCCGCCTCAAGCTGATTTTCCAGCCGGCGGAGGAAAGCGGAAACGGCGCTTTGGCTATGGTAAAAAAACAAGTGGTCGACGACATCGACTATTTGTACGGCGTCCATCTGCGCCCGGTTCAGGAGATTCCGCGCGGCACGGCTGCCTCTGCCATCATGCACGGCGCGGCAGGCACCATTTTCGGGCAAATCAAGGGAGACGATGCCCACGGGGCGCGCCCGCACCTTGGCGTCAATGCCATCGAGGTGGCAGCGGCGATCGTCGAGCAACTCAAAGGGATTCACCTCGATCCGCTCGTCCCTTATTCCGTGAAAATGACGCAGCTTTCTGCGGGCAGCAAGAGCAGCAACATCATTCCCGGCTCGGCCCAGTTCCACCTGGACTTGCGCGCCCAGACGAACCTTGTCATCGACGCGCTGTTTTCCAGAGTCGAGCACATTTTGCAGCACGTCGCCCAGCTTTATGAGGTAGACTTGTCCTATGACATCACCGAGCGGGTGTACGCCGCCGAAGTCCACGAAGAGGCGCGGCAAATCATGGCCGAGGCGATTGTGCAGACGCTCGGCGCAGACCGTCTGGAAGCGCCGATTCAGACGCCAGGCGCGGAAGATTTTCACTATTACACCAAGGAGCGCCCTCACCTGCGCGCGACGATGCTGGGACTGGGCTGCGGCCTCGCACCCGGCCTGCACCATCCGCAGATGACATTTGACAAAGAAGCGCTGCTGGATGGGATCGAGATTTTGGCCCGTACAGTACTCACCACGTTTGAGCGGCACGCTGGCAAGTAAATCCGCCTGTGCGCCGCCATCGCTCATACGAATCCCAAGTCTGAGGAGAGATGGTCATGAAAATCGAACGCGTCGATCTGCAAAGAATCAAAATACCGTTGACAGCCCCTTTTGTCACCAGCATGGGCTTGGAGACGCACAAGGAATGTATTCTCGTCCGCGCCTACAGCGGAACACATGTCGGCTTCGGCGAGAGCGTCGCGATGGACGTTCCGGTCTACAACGAGGAGGATGTCGATACGGTATGGTATATGCTGGAAAAATATTTGATTCCACAACTTTTTTCCCGTGAAATCGAGCACCCTGATGAAGTATCGCAAATCTTTTCCTGGATGCGCCGCAACCAGATGGCGAAGTCAGCGTTGGAAGGCGCGGTTTGGGACCTGTATGCGAAAATGAACGGCATGTCCCTCTCCCGGGCACTTGGCGGAACCCGGACGACGATTGACGTAGGGGTCAGCATCGGCATCGAGCCGACGATCGAGAAGCTGCTTGCACGCGTAGACAGCTTTATCCGCGACGGCTACAAAAAAATCAAGGTCAAGATCAAACCGGGCTTTGACGTAGAGCCGATCCGGGCGATCCGTCACACCTTTGGTCCGGACGTTCCGCTGATGGCCGATGCCAACTCCGCCTATACGCTGGCAGACATCGACATGCTGAAGCAACTGGACGACTTCGGGCTGATTATGATCGAGCAGCCGTTGGGGCACGACGACATCATCGACCATGCGACATTGCAAAGAGAACTGAAAACGCCGATCTGCCTCGACGAGTCGATCCATACGGTGGAGGATGCGCGCAAAGCGATTGAACTGGGAAGCTGCCGCATCATCAACATCAAGATCGGGCGTGTCGGCGGCCTGACCGATGCCAGGAAGCTCCATGACCTGTGCGCGGCAAAAGGCGTTCCCGTCTGGTGCGGCGGCATGCAGGAAGTCGGCATCGGCCGCGCGCACAACATCGCCATCGCTTCGCTGGCCAATTTCACCATCCCGGGCGACACGTCCCCTTCGCACCGCTATTTTACAGAGGATGTAGTGACGCCGATGATCGATTTCGTTTCGCCGGGCGTACTGGCCGTTCCAACCGGAGCCGGCATTGGTTATACAATCAATGAAGCCGCCATTCTCCGCGCACTCGTTCAGCACAAGAGCTACTTTGCGAATCAAGAATCTACCACTACCGTCATTCCGAACTGGTAGGCCACATAGCCACAGGCAAAACAGGGAGCGCTACAGCAGCCTCCCTGTTTTTTTAACGCCCGTCTGCTCGTCTGTCTACTCCATCGTCGTCAACAGCTTGCACAGATTGCGTTCGGCATCCGGCCGCTCCCCGGCAGGCAGTCTTCCGAGCAGATCAAGCGCCGCATAAGGAAGCTTCAGCGCATGCGGGTCGCTGTACGTTTTTTCCCAGTATGCAGGCGAAAAAATGTACGCAAACGCAGGCTCCTTCACCTCATCCGCCAAAACAAACTCCGGCATCTGCCGATTGAGGTAAGTCTGAATCCGGTGGTTCACGATGCCTGCCTGCACCAACTCCCCGTATCCGAAGCGCTCCAGGTCCGTCAAAGCTTGCGCGTGCGTCACGCTGTGGACGACCTCGCCTGCAAAGTGGTAGCGCTGCCCGTCGATCACTCGCCCCGGCACGACGGTATGCAGCTCGGCAAACGTCCTTCGCGCCATCTCCTCGGTTGTGTCGTACGGAGCCACTTCCTCCGCCACATCCGCAGTTGTGACGGCAAAATAGCTGTCGATGCCCCAATAGCGCGTCGGTCTGTCTTCTGTCGTCTTTTTCAGCATTTCGACCAATCCGGCGACCACGCTCGGACGAACCAGATCGGGCCGATCCCGCAACGCCTTCAATGCCAGCACGCCCAATGCCAGCCCATGCCCGGATGTCCGCAGTTGCTTCACATTTTGCGTCAGTCCGTCAACGACCTGCTGCAGCAAAGCCGGATCAGCCTGTTCCTCTTGACCCAGCGGCGCAAACCATTCCGGCTGCAAGCGCCGAAACGCCTCACAGGTTCGCTCAATTCCTGCTTTTACATGCTCAGGCAGCTCATGCTCGCGATCCATGTAGTAGCCCGCCAACAAAGCCGCACCGTAATGCCCTCCAAACCAGCCTGCCTGCGCGGCCCGCGCCATTCCCACTACGCCAAGCTCCAAATACGAATCGAGTAACCGCATGCTCCATCCTCCTTTTTCCAATCGGGTATAGATTCATAATATAATAAATATTTTTGTTTGTTAAGTATAAAAATAAAATGACTCCTGCCTCGGGAGTCATTTCGGTATCGTTTGTATCAGATTGAGCGATTCGCTGCTTGCTCACGCTTCATCCAGTTTGAAATCCACTTCATCCGTCGCCGGTCGGTAGTCGACGATCAGTCCATTTCCATTCATATACCACAGCTCATCCTGCTCCATGTAAAAGGTAATGCCGTCTACTACCGCAGAAAGCCCGACTTCGTTCGGCTGCTCTTTGGCAATCCCCATGGAAAACGAATCCTGCACCGTGCTCACGCCTCCATAGCGGACAAAAAAGCGGACGCTGTCGCCTTCCTTGCATCCCCACTCTTCCTTGAACCACGCTACCGCCGGGGCCGTTACTGTCAGTTTCATCGCTCGTCACTCCTCTCTTCCCTTGTAGTTTACCTGACTTTCTAAATATGTAAAGCAAAAAAGTATATTATTCGCACTCGCCCCATGCGGCGGAACGGAAAAGAAAGACCGCTTTCCTTTTCGGAAAAGCGGTCTTCTGCTGTTACTTCAATGGAAGTGTAACCAAAAAACTCGTTCCTATGCCTTCTTCGCTGCTTACCGTAATTTTGCCGTGATGGGCGTCCACGATCCACTTGGCGATGGACAGGCCGAGCCCAGTTCCTTCCGTCGCACGCGAACGCATTTTGTCCACCCGGAAAAAACGATCAAACAGGAATGGAATGTTCTCCTTGGAAATGCCGATCCCGCTGTCCTTCACCAGAATGGCGACGCGGTTTCCTTCTTTTTTGCACGAAACAAAAATGGTGCCGCCTTTGTTCGTGTACTTGAGAGCGTTGTCCAGCAAAATGACCATGAGCTGGTGCAGGCGCTCCTCGTCCCCGACGATCTCCAGCGGCTCCTCAATCGCTGTCTCCAGGCTGATTTCCTTCACGATGGCGAGCTGGGAAAATACTTGCGTGCATTTCTGCACCATCTCATCCAGCCGAAATTTTCTGCTCATAATCTGCAGTTCATTGGAGTCGCTGCGGGCGAGCGTCAACAGGTCGGCTACCAGCTTGCTCAACCGCTTCGCCTCCTGCATGCCGATCATGATTTTTTCGCTTTCCTGCTCGATGGTATGATCGGGATGGCGGAACAGCCGCTCCAGATTGACCATGATCGCTGTCAACGGCGTGCGCAACTCGTGCGAGGCATCTGCAATAAACTGCTGCTGCTTTTCCCACGATACCTGGATCGGGATGAGGGCGCGTCTCGCCAAAAACCAGCCGACGATGATCGCAATGACAATGCTCACTATATCGCCAATGACCACGACGTACAACAGGCTGCTCAGCATGTTCTGCTCGGGCGCCAGATTGTAAATCAACTGAAACTGGTAGGCTACTTGCAAGTGATCGCCCACGACGACTTTTTTCGGCACGGTGACCGTCTGTACCCGATATACCTGTCCTTTGATCGTCACGGTTTCGATGCCGTCCGGCTTGCCGATATGGAAAAAGTTCGGCAACTCCTCCGGCTCCAGACGCTCGCCAAAAGCCGTTCCGATCACCCGGCCAAAGCTATCCCAGACCAGCAGGGCGTACCTGCGATCGAGATCCATGTACTTTTTTCGCTCCAGGCGATTGTAAGGAAAAGGATCATCGTTAATCCGCTGCAAGCGAGGCAGAGGGTCTACCGTAAGCCGCTGACTCACCTTCTCCAGCTCGCGGTCTACTTGCGAGTACAGCCGATACTTCATCGTATAGTAAACGGCACTCCCCAACGCATTGAGCAGCAGAAATACCACGATGACATTCAGTGTCACCAGGCGAATCCGCGTTTTTCGAAACATTACCGTTCTTCCTTTTTCAAAATGTAGCCCACGTTGCGGATCGTGCGAATGTAGCTTTCGTAAGCTCCCAGCTTTTTGCGCAAATAATGGACGTACAGATCGACTACTCCGTAATTCGCCTCTGAGTCGATGCCCCATACGCGGTCAAAAATTTGCTGGCGCGTCAGGATTTGCTCCCGATTTTGCAGAAAATATTTGAGCAGCTCGTATTCCTTCGTGGTCAGCTTCATCGGCTCGTCATCCACAAAGCCGTCGTATTCATTTACCTTTAACGAAATCGGGCCGTATGCCATTTCGCCTTCTGTGCCGGTCTTTCCGTTGCGCCGCAGCAAGGCTCGCACTCTTGCCGTCAACTCTTCTGCGGCAAAAGGCTTGACCAGATAATCATCGGCTCCCGCATCCAGTCCCTCGACTCTCGCCTTGACGCTGTCCTTTGCCGTCAAGAACAGAACAGGGGTCATCATTCCTTTGGCACGAAGCGTTTTAACCAGAGTCAGGCCATCCATGCCCGGCATCATGATGTCGAGTACAAGCAAATCATAAATGCCTCGCTGCGCCAGCAGCAAGCCATCATCTCCCCGATCAGCCGTATCCACTTGATAGCCTTCATCGCTCAAAACGCCAGCAATAGTCTGTAGCAGGGCTTGTTCATCTTCGACTGCAAGAATCAGCATGTATATCCCCTTTCATCTATAACAGCTAGCTGTTGTTGTTCATATGCTTCTTCTTTTCCAGCATGAATCGTTATTTCATCCAGCATAGCATAAACGACCGGAATCACAATGCTTGCGAGTAGACAGACACTTTCATTAGAGCATTCGTTCTTTTGAATGAGATTTGAGAGCCAAAAGCAGAGCGTCGTTGTCTTGTTGCCTGATCTATGCAAAAAAGCTGTATTCCCGATTACTTTTGTGAGTAATGGAGAATACAGCTTTTTTCTCATTCCTTCAAAACTGAATACGCATGTTTGCTAAGAGATGTGTGGATAAGTCCTCGACCGATTAGTATTCGTCAGCTCCACGCGTTGCCGCGCTTCCACACCGAACCTATCAACCTCATCGTCTATGAGGGGTCTTACCAGCTTAACGCTGTGGGAAATCTCATCTTAAGGGGGGCTTCACGCTTAGATGCTTTCAGCGCTTATCCCTTCCATACATAGCTACCCAGCCGTGCTTCTGGCGAAACAACTGGTGCACCAGCGGTATGTCCACCCCGGTCCTCTCGTACTAAGGGCAGCTCCTTTCAAATTTCCTACGCCCGCGACAGATAGGGACCGAACTGTCTCACGACGTTCTGAACCCAGCTCGCGTACCGCTTTAATGGGCGAACAGCCCAACCCTTGGGACCTACTTCAGCCCCAGGATGCGATGAGCCGACATCGAGGTGCCAAACCTCCCCGTCGATGTGGACTCTTGGGGGAGATAAGCCTGTTATCCCCAGGGTAGCTTTTATCCGTTGAGCGATGGCCCTTCCATGCGGAACCACCGGATCACTAAGCCCGACTTTCGTCCCTGCTCGACTTGTAGGTCTCGCAGTCAAGCTCCCTTCTGCCTTTACACTCTACGAATGATTTCCGACCATTCTGAGGGAACCTTTGGGCGCCTCCGTTACCTTTTAGGAGGCGACCGCCCCAGTCAAACTGCCCACCTGGCATGGTCCTCTCGCCCGATGAGGGCGACGAGTTAGAAACTCCGTACATCAAGGGTGGTATCCCACCGACAGCTCCACAGAGGCTGGCGCCCCTGCTTCTCAGCTTCCCACCTATCCTGTACATGATGCACAAAGTTCCAATACCAGGCTACAGTAAAGCTCCATGGGGTCTTTCCGTCTTGTCGCGGGTAACCTGCATCTTCACAGGTATTATGATTTCACCGGGTCTCTTGCCGAGACAGCGCCCAAGTCGTTACGCCTTTCGTGCGGGTCGGAACTTACCCGACAAGGAATTTCGCTACCTTAGGACCGTTATAGTTACGGCCGCCGTTTACTGGGGCTTCGGTTCAAAGCTTCGCTTGCGCTAACTCATCCCCTTAACCTTCCAGCACCGGGCAGGCGTCAGCCCCTATACTTCGCCTTGCGGCTTCGCAGAGACCTGTGTTTTTGCTAAACAGTCGCTTGGGCCTTTTCACTGCGGCCCCCTCGGGCTCAGCCCGCCCAACGCAAGCTTACGCTCACGTTGGGCGGGGACCCTCACCCTACCGGGGCGCCCCTTCTCCCGAAGTTACGGGGCCATTTTGCCGAGTTCCTTAGCAAGAGTTATCCCGCGCACCTTAGGATTCTCTCCTCGCCTACCTGTGTCGGTTTGCGGTACGGGCACCTTGTTCCTCGCTAGACGCTTTTCTTGGCAGTGTGAAATCAGGGACTTCGGTACTAAAATTTCCCTCGCCATCACAGCTTGCCCTTAGCGGCGTGCGGATTTGCCTACACACCAGGCTTACTGCTTGGACGGCCATCCAGTAGGCCGCTCACCCTATCCTCCTGCGTCACGCCACTCACTCAAACGGAACAGAGGTGGTACAGGAATATCAACCTGTTGTCC
>NZ_CP048274.1:5385000-5495000 GCF_000470975.2 Brevibacillus sp. NSP2.1
CGACGTTTTTCACTTTTTCAATTTTGAACGAATCTTTGAGCATCGTAGCGTCATACCAGTTTTCGACCGTCCAGATGCCACGGCTGAACAGGTAGTTGCCGACGAGCACGAGCGCCAGCGGAAGAATCGCTACCCAGATGTTCATGTACGTTTCGGTTTTCACCAACTCCGGCTCGTTCGAATGTCCTTCGCCATAGCCTTCTCCGGCGGCAGCCGCCTGTTTGCGTCTGCGTTCCAGCCACGCCATCCCGCCGACAAAAACGATGATGGCGCCGATAATCCCCACAACCGGAGCCGCATAGGCGTCCGTACCGAAATACGTCGTAGGAATGATGTTTTGAATTTGCGGCGTTCCCGGCAAAGCATCCATCGTGTAGGTGAATGCCCCGAGCGCAATCGTTCCCGGAATGAGGCGCTTAGGAATGTTTGCTTCACGGAAGATCGCTGCGGCAAACGGATAAACGGCAAAAGCGACGACGAACAGCGACACCCCGCCATACGTCAAAATCGAACATGCCAGAACGACTGCCAAAATCGCCCGGTTGGAGCCAAGCGCTTTCACGATCGTATGCGCGATCGACGAAGCGGCACCGCTCAGCTCCATCACTTTTCCGAAAATCGCACCAAGCAGGAAGATAGGAAAAAATGATTTCACATAGTTGGCTGCGTTGGTCATGAATGTTTCCGTGTAGCTGGGCAGCAGCGCAATTCCCGACATCACGACTGCCAGCAGCGTAAAAATCGGGGCAAAGACGATAACAGGGTAGCCCCGGTACGCGAAAAACATCAACAGACCAAGCGCGATCACGATGGACAACACTTCAATAATCATACAATTCTCCTTTCAAATGGCCCTCCGCCTGGAGAGCATAGTGTGTGTACCCACCAAAAGAAATCGCTTACATCCTCTCTTGAATTGCATGGATCGTGCCAACGTGGGCCAAATTCCGACAAATCGCGATCAGACGCGGCTTTGCGCCAAACGGACAGCAACAGTAAAATGATAGCGCTTGCAAAAACTTCCGGATTTCCGGAAAAACGCGTCCGCATTTATGGAATCTAGCAAAAATCACCGCGAAATCCATCTGCCCGAAAAGTCAAAACCTTCTGCCGCTGTCCGCCTTCTCTCTTTTTCTCTTTCCGGAAACGCGGAATCTAGCAAAATGCGACAAGGGACGACAGTTAGCACACCACCTGGCTCCGTCCAGCTTTCTCGCGTGAACGTCGCCTGCCCCTCCAGCCCCTCCGGCCTCCACAGCGACAGCGCCTCTCTCGATCAAAAAAAGCCGGGACCGCGGCTTGTCCGACATGTCCCAGCTTCTAAAAGCACTGCCTTTATTTCTTCTGCTGATACTTCTCCCACTTTTCATAAAAGCTGGACTTGCTGATCTGCAAAAGCTTTGCCGCCTCCAGCTTGTTGCCTCCGGCCTGCTGCATCGCCAGCAAAATCGCTTCCCGCTCCGTCTCTTCCACCAACTGCTTGAGCGGCCGCAACTCCCTGCCGGACGGAGAAATAGCAGCAACTGGCACCACCTCGTCAGAAGCCGGCAGCCAAATGTGCTCCTTTTTCAGCACATCGTCCTCCACCAGATGCAGCGCCCGCTCCAGCACGTTGCGCAGCTCCCGTACATTTCCCGGCCAGGAATAGCCGCGCAGCACCGTCCACACGTCTTCGTCGATCACCTTGACCGTGACGCCCGTGGACTCGCTCAGTTGTTTGAGCAGGTTGGAAACAAGCTCAGGCAAATCCTCCAGCCGCTCTCGCAGCGGAGGAATCGACAGGGTGACTACGTTTAAGCGGTAGTACAGGTCGGCGCGGAACTTGCCTTCCTTGATGCGCTGCGGCAAATCCAGGTTGGTAGAGGCGATGACCCGCACATCAATCGGCGTCGTCCGCACGGCCCCGACCCGCTCCACTTCTTTTTCCTGCAGCACCCGCAGCAGCTTGGCTTGCAGCGGCAGCGGCATGTCTCCGATCTCGTCCAGGAGGATCGTTCCGTGATTGGCCAGCTCGAACTTTCCTTTTTTCCCGCGGCGCACTGCTCCGGTAAACGCTCCCTCTTCATAGCCAAACAGCTCGGACTCCAGCAATGAATCAGGAATCGCCGCACAGTTCACGCGGATGAACGGCCCCATCTTCCGCTTGCTCTGCGCATGAATCGCATGGGCAAACAGCTCCTTGCCCGTGCCGCTCTCTCCGGTAATCAGCACCGTCGAATCGCTCGTCGCCACCTTTTGGGCGAATTTTTTCAGCTCCTGCAGCTTTTGATTGTACCCGACGATCTGGTCAAAATGATAGGTCGCCCCCATCCTGCGCCGCAGTTCTTTTTTATAGTAAGTCAGCTCGTCCTTCAACTGATCGACCATTGCGGCCAGGGCAGTCAGCTCTTGCACATCCTGAAACAGCACCGTCCCGAGCACGGCAATGACCTTGCCCTCGTCCATGATCGGGATGCGGTGGGCGATCATCTTCTGCCCTTTGATTTGCTGGATATCCGCAATTTCCGCTACGCCCGCCTGGCCGACGATATGCATGCGCGTATTTTCGATGACGTCCGTCACTGGCTTGCCGATGACGTCCTGCACATTCAAAAATTCCCGATAGCTCCGATTCATCAAAAGGATTTTGCCGTCCCTGTCCGTCACGATCATCGGCTCATGGGCATTCTCGAAGACGACCTCGAGCAGCTTGCTGATTTGCTGGAGATTCCAATCCAACACGGCTCCCCCTTTGCCTGGAATATCGCTGTGCCGAACGGTCGTTCACAGCTCGTTACTTATGAATTATAGCAGGAGACATCAGGGGAAGCCTGCCTTTTCCCGCGAAAAGCACCCACAAGCCCGCTCTACTGTGCCTGCGCGTTCGCCTGCACCTGCTTGACCAGACGCTTGGGGGCTGCGCACAGATAGCCTTCCAGCAAATAGTCGGCGAGCATGTCGTAGTCCGCGATATGTTGGGCGCGAATGGACACCCAGCCGTGCTGGCCGATGTACGGCGTCTTGTAAAAGTGCTCCTGCGCAAGCAAAATTTCCTGCGTCGTCTTGAGCACCTTGAAGGACAAGGCTGGCCCGTCAGCACCGCCCTCGCCCATAATGACAAACGGCTTGTCGCTTACCCGAAACGACGTGTGCCCAAAACCATCCACCTGTTCCGTTACCTCCGGCAGACGGACCGCCAGCTTTCTCACGGCCGCTTCCATAGCCAGACCTTCCTTAGATGAAATCCGCTCATGCGCCACCTGACCGCACCCCCGCTCTTTTTTCCAATGCTCTGGCTCAAGCCTCGCTCGCGCCTGGGACAAGGCCAGAGCATTTGCCGCCACCGCAGCACACGCTGCCAACCTCATGCAGCCTCAATATGATCCAATCTGTTCTGCATCAGCTCCGGCCTTTCCTTCTTTCATGCGATACAGCGGCAAAATAAAGCTCAAGCCGATAATGAACAGCGCTGCCGAAATCGTATAGATCGCGACGAGCGGAAGGTGCAGCTTCAACACCCCGGCTATACTCATCATGATGACCATAGAACCTGTAAACAGCGGGGTCAAAATCCCGTTAACCCGCCCGATGAAGGAGCTTTCCGTATATTTGAGCAGCATCGTATTGATCCCGATCTGGATGCACGGCAAAAGCAATCCAGCAACCAGTTGGGCCAAAAGCGTCAGCCACAGATGCGTAGACACCCCGCAAATGCCCAGGGCAACTGCGTTCCCTAGCATGCCCATGACGAGCAGCCTTTGCGGCGGAACGTTTTTTGCCAGCGCCATCGTCAGCGCCCCTCCTACAATCATGCCCACACCTTGCACCATCAATAGCCATTGCAGGCTTTCTTTCGGCAGATGGAGCTGTTCTGTCACCAGGAAAATCGCCAACGGCTGCACCATCCCAATGCCGAGCCCTGCTGCCATGAAACAGGCGCCAAGCAGCGACAGCACCCGGTTGGAGAGCACGTAGCGGATTCCGCTCGCCATTTCCGCAAGCAGAGCCGAGTCTTTCTTCTCCTCTGTCTCCACGCGGTCAGGCGGCAGCAGGTACAGCACGCCAGCAGAAGCCAGAAATGCGATGGCCGTAATGACCATAGATGCTTCCATTCCCCATTGCTGGAACACGAATGTGCCGACAATCGGGCCGAGCACCATGAAAATGGCAAAGATCGTCTGATAGGCGGACATCCCGGCTTGCAACTGCTCAGCAGGCACATGCAGCTTGAACAGCTTCATCCCTGACGGCTGGGAAAACTGGGAGAGCACAGCCGAGATCAGCGTAGCGAAGAAAATCGCCTTCCACGTTCCGAGCATAAACGTGATGAGCACCGCGACCACCGACAAGGCGCTGAGCAGATCGCACCAGACCATCGTCCGTCTCGGCCGCCAGCGATCAGCAAACGTCCCGGCGAGAAACGAGAAGAGGAAAATCGGCGCGTACTCCGCTACCGAAATCATGGACACGGCGAACGGGTCGCCTCCGGTATGGTCCATCACGTAAAGCAGGATGGCAAAGTTGCGCACCCAAATCCCGATTTGCAAAAACAGGCCCGACAACAAAATGGCCCTGACATAGCGGTTCTGCAGCATATTAGACATAAAAAAGCCTCCTTATCCATTTTGCGATCTGGACAGGAGGCATTACATACTGACACCAAAAAGACATAGAAACCTTCTGCAAGAAAGACAACGGCTCTACCATCTATTCGCCAATATGCACGTACTACTCCCATCCAAAAAACGCATCGTCATTATCCGATTGCTTTTGTGGAAATAGGAGTTAGTAGATCATTGGCTTGATGGTCACCCTTCCTTGTAGAATGATCCAAGAGTACCACAAAAAGTTATAACGTGACAAGAAAAAATCTGGAAATCTTGTCCTATGCTTTGTCTACAAATGTAATTCGCTCCGCTGCCGGAACGCGCGGCTGCGGATTGGGAATCGCCGCCGGGTAGCCGATGTGCAGGTTCCCCAGCACTCTTTCGCCAGGAGCAATGCCCATCGCTTCGCGAAATTCCGGCTCGTGAATCCACGGATACGTCTCCCAGGTCAGCCCGATGCCTTTTTCCCAGGCAAGCAAGCTGAAGTTGTGGATGACGATACTCGTCGAGGCAAAATCATCCTGACGCTCGATCAGGTTCGGGCTTTCCGTCATGATGACAGTCATTATCATCGGAATCGCCATGATTTTGTTGTAAAACTTCTCGCCTACTTCTTTCTTTTTCACAGGGTCCAGCTCACGTTTTTCCTTCATGATCCGCACCGCTTCGGCGATTCTTCTGCGCCCTTCGCCGTACGTCACGATAAAGCGCCACGGCTGGGTCATGTGGTAATTCGGCGCCCAAACGGCTGTGTCCAACAGTTCGGCAACCAGCGCCGGGTCTACCTCGCGATCTTCAAAGCGGTGAATCGAGCGGCGCTCCTTAATCAATTTTGCCAGTTCCATTTTTGTTCCTCCCTTTTCTCCCCTAAAGCCAGAGGAGCGCCCCTCGTATAAGTGGCGCTCTCTTTTTCGCTTTATGAAAATGGCTTTTTTACATGTATGCTACCTTCTCGCTCTGCTGAGCAGATAGAAGAAATACGGCACGCCGATAATCGAGATGACGATCCCCACCGGCAGCTCGACAGGGGTAAACACGGTCTTGGCGATAAAGTCTGCGGCCACCACCATCAACATCCCGATCATACCGGACAGCGGCAGGACGTGTCTGTGCGCAATCCCCGTCAAGCGCTTGGCGATGTGTGGCGCCATCAAGCCGACAAAGCCGATGCTGCCGGACACAGAGACGCACGCGCTGACGATCCCGATGCTGGACAGCAGCAACCGGTTGCGCTCTTTTTCTACCGACACCCCGAGACTTTTCACCGATTCCTCGCTAAGCTGCATCAAATCGAGTACGTGCGCCTTGCGCAAGAGGACCGGGGACAACAGGATGAGCCACGGAAGCATGCCCGTAATGTGGGTCCAGTTCGCATTCCAGATACTTCCTGTCAGCCACACCGTTGCCATTTCGAAATCGTTCGGATTCATTTTCAGCGACAGATACAGCGACACAGCGCCCAAACCTGAGCCGATGGCGATTCCGACCAGGATCAGCCGTTGCGGGTCAAGCGTTCCTTTGCGCCAGGCGAACATGTAGATCAGCGCTGCGGCGAGCAAGCCCCCGGTCAGACCGAAAAGCGGCATCGCCATGATCGAAAACCAGCCTGCCTCCGTAAACTTTCCTTGGAAGAAAAACATGAACGCTACAATCGCCGCACCTGCCCCGGCGTTGATCCCCAAAATCCCGGGGTCTGCCAGGCCATTGCGGGTAATGCCTTGAATGACGGCCCCGGCAATGCCCAGGCCAAAGCCTACCAAAGCCGCAATGACGATGCGCGGCAAGCGAAAATCGAAAATGACGAGATCGTGATCGGCGGACGGTTCGATGCGCAGCAAAGTGCGAACCACATCCATCACCGACATGTCGAACACCCCATTTGTCAGGCTGATGTAAATCGCCGCAACAATCAGGAGGATGTTCACTGTCAGCAGCAGACGAAACCTGCTTTTTTTCTCAGGCATGCTTGCCTCCCCCTCTCTTGTAAATCAGATAGAGGAAGAACGGTACGCCAATAAACGCAGTCACCACTCCGATCGGCGTCTCGAACGGGCTGTTCAGGAAGCGGCTGAGCACGTCCGCCAGCCCGAGGAAAACGGCGCCCAAGACGCCTGCGCACGGAACGATCCAGCGATAATCGAGCCCGACCAAAAAACGGGTGATGTGCGGAATAACCAGGCCGACAAAGCCGATTTTTCCGGCCAGTGCGACCGAAATGCCCGTGAGAATGACGACGGCCGCCGTAGCCAGCACTTTGACCAGCATCGTCTTTTGTCCCAGACTGAGCGAGATTTCCTCGCCCAGCGACAAAATCGTGATGGACTTGGACAAAAGCAAGGCCATGACAATGCCGACGACTGCAAACGGAATCGAAAGCGAGATCAACCCTGGCTCCAATTGGTGAAGCCGGGCGTTGTACCAGAAGCTGACGTTTTGCGAGACTTGAAAGTACGAAGCGATTGCCGCCGAGACACTGCTCAAAAATGTTCCCGTGATCGTCCCGATCACAGCCAACGCAACAGGCGAAAAACCGTTTGGCAGCAACCTGGACAAAGCAAGTACCATCATTACCGCTGCTGCCGATCCGGCGAGCGACATAAAGATCATCGTCGTGTTCGATGCAGCAGGCAACAGCACCATGCAAAGCGTAATGGCGAAGGCCGATCCGTCAGAGACCCCCATAATAGAGGGGGACGCGAGGTAGTTCCTCGTCATCCCCTGCATGAGTGCCCCCGATATTGCCAAAAACGCTCCGATCATGAGTGCGCCCAACACTCGCGGCAGGCGGGAGTGCATGATGATCTGGTGGTCCACATTCCCTTCGTCAAACTGGAAGAGAGCCTGATAGATGGTGTACGCGTCGATCTGCTTGGCCCCGTACAAAACGGAGAGCACGATCACGAGCACAATCGCTATGGGCGAAACCGCAAGTATGAGGATAGGTACTGCTTTTTTCGATTGCATGCGATTAACCTCGCCTACTCCTACTTGGCAGACAATTTTTCAACAGCGGCCTTCAGGAAGTTTACTTTACTCCAAGCTGTTCCGCCTTGTGCGAGCGGATCGACTACGTTTACGAATACTTTGCCGTTTTTCACAGCGTTGATGCTCTTCCAGATCGGGTTGTTTTGCAAATCTTCCAGAGCTTTCGGGTTGTCTTTGTTCTCGTCAGTAGAGAATTGGACGAAAATGTAATCCGGGTTGATTTCGCTGAATTTTTCCAGAGACACGACTTCTTGTGCCTTCGCGGCTTTTACTTCCGCCGGAGCTGTCAGGCCCAGGTCAGCATACAGGGACGGGTTGAAGAACACTTTTTCCGGATAGATGTTGATGCTGCCGCCACGTACACGGATCACGACGACTTTTTTGTCTTTCAAGCTGTCGCCCAGTTGTACTTTGGCTGCTTCTACATCTTTTTTATAGTCATCGATCACTTTTTGCGCTTCCGCTTGTTTGCCAGTCAGCTCACCCAGCAAGAGCAGGTTTGCTTCCCAGTTGGTAGAGATGTGGGAAACCGGGAAAGTCGTTTGGATTTTGCCCAATTTCTCCATCGTTTCTGGCGGGAATTTGCTGCTGCCCAGAATGACGTCTGGCTTCAGGGACAGGATGGTTTCCAGGTTTGGTTGGGTTTTCTCCCCGATGGATTGCGCTTCCCCGGTTACTGGTGCAAACATCTCCGGGAATTTGCCGCCGACGGAAATTGCCCCTACCGGTTTTACGCCGAGCACGAGCGCGTCTTCCATGGACTCCATGCTGCCTGTGATGACGATGCGCTCGGTTTTGCTTGGAACGGTGTATTCTTTATCGAGATATTTGAGCGTGCGCGTTTCCGCTTGGGTTGCCTCTGCCGCAGGTTTTTCTGCCGTTGCGGTAGTTGCAGCAGGTGCTGCGTTGTTGTTTGCAGCGTTGGAGTTCGCTGCTTGCTGTCCGCC
The DNA here is from genome assembly GCF_000470975.2 of Brevibacillus sp. NSP2.1. Classification (NCBI taxonomy): domain Bacteria; kingdom Bacillati; phylum Bacillota; class Bacilli; order Caryophanales; family Paenibacillaceae; genus Brevibacillus; species Brevibacillus sp. NSP2.1. Next base: position 5,393,519 of record NZ_CP048274.1, read on the forward strand.
GCATCCAGTCAGTGCCATTGCCAGCATGGCGACGCTAAAACCAAGATATATCTTTTTCATCCTTTGAAAAGCCCCTCTCACATATTTGTGTAATATTTGTGATTGATAACGATTATCATTCGTGATTATAAAGCATCTGCGTATCCTCGACCATGGACGATATCCAGAATCAACATGGACGATCTCCTGAAAGCAGCTTCACGCATTGATTGATAATCCGTTCATGGGCCATCGCCGAATATTCCCGCCACGGGTCTGACGTAATCAGATGCGTCCGATTGTTGCGGACGGCCTTCAAGTCTTGCCAATGCACCGACAGCTTCAGCAGCCGGAAATGCTCCAGCGTCTCTGCTTCCTGGCACACGAGCAGCAAAATCCTGTCCGGGTCAAGCGCTGCTACTTCCTGCAGCGTCACAGGCTGGTCGTACACCTTCGCTTGCGTGACGTAGGCGGGATTCATTTGCAGGCCGTTGTAAAAAACGTCGTTCATGCTGCGGTTGCAGTGCACTGCCAGCTCGTGTTTGAACACGCGCAAAATGAGGAACTTCTCGTCGCCCAGCTTTTGCCGCAGTCCTTCCCGCGCTCTGCCCAGCTTTTCGTCATACGCGGCGAGCCAATGCTCCGCTTCTGCCGATTCGCCCAAAAAATCGCCAATCATCTGCAACTGCTCCCGCCACCCCAGCGCTTCAAACGGCACAAACAGCGTCGGCGCGATCCGGCCAAGCTGCTCTCGCTCCTGCGCGTTGGCCTTGTCCAAGGACAGGATGACGTCTGGTCTGGCTTCCTGCAGCATCTCGATGTTCGCCTTCCAATTTTCATTTTGGCGAAAGGCGCTCAGATGGACGGGAATGTCGTAGCGGTAGTTCTGATGGTAATAGGCCGTCCATTTCGGGTGGAGCGGCGCCGCGTACGGAATCATCTTCAACGCGAGCATCTGGCCGATGAGCGGCGCCCTGTAGGCGGCGATTTTGCGATTGCGGCTTTTCATATAAACAGTAGGAGAAACGCCCACTTCCTTTTTGAACTTGCGGCTGAAGTAAAACTCGTCGCTGTAGCCTACCTGGTGCGCGATTTCCCGCAGCTTTGCGTGAGATTGCGCCATCAGTTGCTTCGCCCGGCTGATGCGCAGCTCGGTGACGTAGTCCATCGCGGACACGCCGTACGTTTTTTTATACAAGTCCACAAAATATTTCGGGCTTACTTCCGCGATGCGCGCCAACTGCTCGATCGTAATGTTTTGCGAGTAATGCTCTTCCATGTAGGCGCGGGCCCGCTCCAGCGCCGTAGCAGAGTCCTGGGCAGTAAAATCGACGGACTTCGCGATGTGGTACCACAGCTCCTGAAACAAAATCTGGCTGCGAAAACGGTCGATTCCCCCATCCTGCTGCCACTGCTCCGCGATCGAGTCGCAATGCATGACAAGCTGCCCGGCGGATCGGACGGAAACCTCGCCCACCAAAGGAAACTCGTGTTCCTCCCGCAAAGCGCGCAAATGTCTTTTCCGCTTTCTGGACGCCATAAAAACATCGAAGCGCAACACGTACATCCGCAGGTCGTCTACGGAGTCCGGGTCGATGCCGAAGGTGCTCATCGGCGGGCAGACGTAGATGGCATCCTGACGCAGTTGATGCTCCACGTTTTCCAAACGCAGGCGTCCTCGCCCCCCGGTGACGACCAGCAAGATGTGCGCGTTCGTAAACTGCTGGCGGAGACGCTCATGCTCGTCCCCTTTTACCCAGGCAATATCGCGAAGCTTGAAAATGACATCCGCCATCACATGCTCTGTAAACTCCTGAAACAAGGCTTGCCTATCGCTCATCATTGTCACACCTTTTGCCTTACGGAATAGTTCACAACGGACTGCTTTTATGTAAAAACGAATCGTTTCTTTAATTATTCATTTTGATAATAATTCTCAATATCGTGCTAAAAGTATATCAAAATAGGGCCGAGCTTCCTATCTTCAATTATTAGCAGCGCCCGAAATGAAAAAAGCTCCACCTCCAAAAAGGCCGAGCTTTTCCGTCGCGATATCAGGCTTCTAGCGGGCTGCTCACCGTCTGCCTGCCTCGCTCATGTACTTCATGATTTTGATGACGTAATGCTGGGTTTCTTCCGGGGCGAGCGTCAGCCACTGCTTGCCCCCCTGGCGAACGGCGTGCCAGACGTGGTTCAGCCCCCAGTTGTACGCAGCCAACGCCATCGGCAGATCGCCGTCAAATTCATACAGCATCTCCTTGATGTACATGGCGCCGCCCAAAATGTTTTGCCACGGATCCGTTCGATCCACGCCGAGTCCGCGGGCGGTCCTCTCCTTGAGCTGCATGATCCCGAGCGCCCCCGCCCTGCTCATGCCTGCATTTTGGCCAAAATCAGATTCCGCATAGGCGATCCCGTAAAGCAGCAGCGAATCGAGCTGAAACAGGCGGGCTGCCTTATCCAGCCACTTCTTTATTTTCGGAAGTTGCTCCCCGTCCTCTGCCGTTCTATGCGGAATGCGCAAAATTTGACCGACATGGAGCACGTCGGAAACGAGCCGGTTTGCCTGCTGAAGCGCTCCGATCGTCGTGCCGTGCGCACAGGCAATTTGCCACAGGCTTTCTCCCGGCTTGACTGTATGCCGTGCGTCTCTCACGCAAAGCGGCTGTCCCGGACAGCCATGCTCCCCGGCACCAGGCACGCAATCGGCCGCATCGGAAGCCAAAATCCCTTCCTCCACGAGCGTGCGAAGCATAAATCGCGCGCGTTGCCCGTAAGTATGAGAACGAGCCGTCCGCAGTCCGTGCGCCTGAAGCGTTTTTCTCTCGTCTGGCCTCTCCAGATAGTGCCGGAGCAAATCCACTGTCTGTATCGGCGAGGACGATGCCAGCATATCATGGCCGGGAGTAAAAATACGCCTCAGCCCGATAGAGTCGCGCGCGAGCAGCAAACTGCCGCTTCCTGCTGCTTGCAGCATCCGCTCCGAGATTGGCTTTTCTAAAGACTGCACCTCGATGACGATATCGGCTTGCCGATAGACCTGCCGTGCCTCCATCCGGCCTGGCTGCTCCACAATCCAGTCGCGCGGAATGTTCAAGCCAAAAATAGGCTTCATCTGCCCCCATTCCTTGCCGTAAAAACGGACGGGAATCCCCAGCGCCAGCAACGGCCAGATGAGCGTGTGCAAAGAACCCGCGAGATCGTGCTCCAACTGATGCCGATACATGTACGGGCAAGCTGGAGATACGACTGCCACAGGCAGGCGTGGGCCGTTCCCGCTCTCGCCAGGCTGATACAACTGCTCGTCGTAGCCGAAGTCCATATGCGCAGCGCGGATTCCGGCCTCCCGATAGACCAAAACCGTTTCCGGCGAGACGGTAAAGACAAAATCAACCTGCATGCGCAGCGCGACAGGCAGTGACCAGATGTGGACAAAAGCCGGGTCTTCCTCCGCCCAGTAGACCAAGGGCACCTGCGCCTGCTTGATCTGCTCGCACAAGTACGCTTGCTGCGTCAAGGTCAGCTCTGGCCCCCAGCCTGTCATGACGATGAGGGACGGCCGAAACGATTGCAACAACGCAGGCAGATGCCGCTCGGTCAACAGCCCGGAAATCAGCACCTGATGGCCAGCGTCGTGAAACCCGTACGGCAAACCGTGAAGGAGCGCCTGGCACTTTTCCAAAAACAAAATTCTCATGTGCTCCCTCCACCACGTCAGTTTGCTTTTACTGCTGTCGCTCCCTGATTTTCAAATATTGATCGACGTATATATCATAGGAAGTCAGCCCGTTTTCCTTCATAATGTGCTCGATGGTCACGCCGTAAGCCTGGGCAATTTTCCACAGCGTATCGCCGGGGCGGACATCGTGCACCTCGTACCGCTCGCGAATCAGGTCCGCGTACGAGATCAACTGGCCTTGCCCTGCCGCAGTGGCGAGCGTTTGCGGCAAAAGCCCTTGCTCTTGCAGCACCTGCACCATGTAGTCGGCGCGATGCTGATAGTTGGCGTGGCTCACAGCCCGTCTTCCCTGCTCGCGGATTTCTTTTCGCTTCTCTGGATGCTGCAAGTAATGCTCGATGATTTGCAGCGTATCTGTGGCAGAAGCAGCCGCGACCAGTTCTTTTCCGGACGTGAACATGCTGCGGACGGCCTCTGTATCCTGGGTGACGAGAAACCCGCCCGAGCCTAAAATCTCATATGTCCGCTGTGTGAGCTGCGTCTCGTAGTTTTGCAGGCCGATCATGATGTCTGCCGAGCTGTAGACTTTGTGGGCATCCGGGTAAGACAAATAGCCGTGAATCCACTCTGATGGAATGTCCATGCCCAAATACGGCTTCATTTTATCCCAGTCCCGCCCGTAAAAGTCGATGCGCATGCCCTCGTGAAGCAGAGGGCGAATCAGTGTAAACAGCGAAACAAGCCGATAATGGCCGCTATACTGCTCAAATACATGCGGATAAGCGTTGGCAACAACGGCGATGGAGGTGCGATACGCCTCCTCGGCCGGAACGGGACAATGGATGCTGGAGTGAAATCCGAAATCCATGTGTGCCGCCTTGATCCCCCGCTCCGCGTAATAATCCAGGCGCTTTGGGCAAATGGTAAAGACGAAATCGGGCTGCACTCTTTGAATAAGCGGCATCGTAAAGCTCTCTGTAAACGTAGGGTCTTCTGTCGCCCAGTAAACGAGCGGCACCTCTGTTTGCCGGACATGCCGAAAAATCCAGTCCAGCTTGACGGGTGTCTGCTCCGGCCCCCAGCCGATCATGACGATCAAATCCGGCTGAAACTCTCCCAGCATCTCGGGAATGTTTTGCTCCGTCAGCGGCCCCGAGATCATCACATCGTGTCCAGAGTCGCGAAACCCGTTTGGCAGCCCGTGAATCCACATCGGATGACTTTCCAAAAACAGTACGCGCATTTCCTCACCTCGCCGTCCTTCCTTCTGTTTCCACCCGATTACGGTTTACGTCCTTTTTGGTTTGGCAAATGCCTGCAGCTTTCCAAGCCCGTACTGGATGAGCTTTTCATTTTGGCTGTCAATGCCGTAAAAGAGCGTCCAGAAGCTGATGGTCTTGACGTAAAACGTTGTGATCCGCTCCAAAAATCTGGCGTCAATCTCCCGGGTGTAATGGCTCAGCACTTTTTGGGTAAAAGCCGCGCCGTACGCCCGGTATATGCCGACAAAATCATAGGCAGGGTCGCCTACCCCCATCGCTCCGAAGTCGATAATCCCGCTCAGTTGCCTTTTTTCAAAGTCGTAGAGCAGATGCTCCGGCTTCAAGTCGTTGTGCAGCAAGGCCGGCTTGAACCGGAAGTAGTCCGGGTTCGCCAAAAACGACTGAAAGGTTTGCCGGGTCCACCGTTGCAGCTCGACAGGCATGTAGGAAAAAGCCTTCCGCTCGATCCGTGCCAGAAAGTTCTCGTAAAAGAGCCGGGTCAACCCCGGATCAATCGCCTTGTCGAACGACTTTTCCAGCGGGTAGGCATGCAGACCGCTCAGAAAGCCGCCAATCGCCTCCGCTACCTTCTCTTGCTCCTGCCCGGACAGCCCGTTCATCTCTTCGCGGTAAAGCGGCTTGCCGAAAATCATCGGATAGCCTACGTACTTGATGTCGTCGGTCGGCGCAGAAGAATAGACAAACTGCGGAATCGCCACAGGCACCATCGACTCAAGCTGTGGCAAAATTTGCGTCTCCCGGCTGATAATCGCTTTGGCTTCTTCGGTCTTGGGGAAGCGAAAAATCATTTTTTCTCCCACGATGACGACGAAATTGCTCCAGCCTGTATCGTCCACCCGGAATGTTTCGTTACGTAGCTCTGGATATCGCTCTTGCAGCAGCTTGCGCAAAGGCTCGAGTTGCACACGAAATACGCCCCTTTCCAGACTGCGTTCTAACTCAGTTGATGTATTGTATGACTTGGCTCACGAAAGGCAACGATAAAAAAGCCCCTAATGAAGCCTGCCTAGCAACATTTGGGGCTTTGCCGATATAGATGTGCTCATGGAAAAAAATTTTTTAACAATACTCAGCAAATATAGTATAATGGTGATAATGATTTTCATTTTCGTAAAAATTCATACTAGAGAGATTGTTACACATAAATGGCGGGTTGTTTACTCACAAAAACATATATAGAGAAAGGGAGGATTCTATGGAAAAAGTTTTGGAAGTAAAGGACTTACACGTGTCTTTTGATACGTATGCAGGTGAGGTAAAAGCGGTGCGGGGGGTTTCCTTCGACTTGCACAAAGGAGAGACTCTGGCCATCGTGGGCGAGTCCGGCTCCGGAAAATCGGTTACCTCGCAAGCTCTCATGCGACTCATCCCTTCTCCTCCGGGACGTATTCCGAAAGGACAAGTCCTGTTCGAAGGAAGAGATTTGGTCACCCTGTCGGAAAAAGAAATGCAGGACGTTCGCGGCCGCGATATTTCGATGATTTTCCAGGATCCGATGACCTCTCTCAACCCGACCATGACGATCGGGAACCAAATCATGGAGAGCTTCATCAAGCACCAAAAGCTGAGCCGTTCCGAAGCGCGCACCCGCGCCGTCGAGCTGTTGGAGCTGGTCGGGATTCCGTTCGCAAAAGAACGCGTCGATCAATACCCGCACCAATTCTCCGGCGGGATGCGCCAACGGATTGTCATTGCGATCGCCCTCGCCTGCAATCCTAAAGTCATCATTGCCGACGAGCCGACGACCGCGCTCGACGTGTCCATTCAGGCGCAAATTTTGGAGCTGCTCAAAGACATTCAGAAAAAAATGGGCACCTCGATCATCTTCATTACCCACGACCTCGGCGTCGTAGCCAACATGGCTGACCGCGTAGCTGTCATGTACGCGGGAAAAATCGTCGAGATCGGAAAAGTCGACGAGATTTTCTACGATCCCAAGCATCCGTACACATGGGGCCTGCTCGGCTCGATGCCTAGCCTCGATACGGACGACGAAGAGCTGATGTCTATTCCTGGCTCCCCGCCAGACATGTTCAAGCCGCCTGTCGGCGATGCGTTTGCTGCGCGCAATCCGTACGCCCTGAAAGTCGATCTGGAATACGAGCCGCCGATGTTCAAAATTTCCGACACGCACTATGCGGCAACCTGGCTGCTGCACGAAATGGCTCCACAGATCGACCCGCCCGCTTCTGCTGTGCGACGCAAGACTGCTTCTGCAGAGGCGAAGAAAGTCGAAAGCCCGCGTCCGAAAGCAACGATCTCGTACGACCAGCGCGAGAAGATCGTGGAAGTCAAAAACTTGAAGCAGCATTTCGACCTTGGCGGCGGACAAGTCTTGAAGGCTGTCGACGGCATTACTTTTGACATCTACAAAGGCGAGATTTTCGGACTCGTAGGCGAATCCGGGTGTGGAAAATCCACTACGGGCCGGACGATCCTGCGCCTGTATGACGCCACTGACGGCGAAGTGCTGTTCAAAGGCAAAAACGTCCACGGCAAAAAATCAGGCGAAGAGAAAAAATGGCTGAACCGCAAAATCCAGATGATTTTCCAGGACCCGTATTCGTCCCTGAATCCTCGTCTGACTGTATCCGATATTATCGCGGAAGGTCTGGATATCCACAAGCTCGCTACTAAAGAGCAGCGCATTGCGAAAGTACATGAGCTTTTGGAAACGGTCGGTCTCAACCGCGAGCACGCCAACCGTTACCCGCATGAGTTCAGCGGCGGGCAGCGCCAGCGCATCGGTATCGCGCGCGCTCTCGCAGTCGATCCCGAGTTTATCATTGCCGACGAGCCGATCTCCGCACTGGACGTATCCATCCAGGCGCAGGTCATCAACCTGCTCAAACGTCTGCAAAAAGAAAAAGGGCTGACCTATCTGTTCATCGCCCATGACCTGTCGATGGTGAAATACATCAGCGACCGCATCGGCGTCATGTACCGCGGCCGCATCGTCGAGTTGGCGGAAAGCAACCGCCTGTACGAAAATCCGATTCACCCGTACACCAAGTCCCTGCTCTCTGCGATTCCTTTGCCAGACCCGGATTACGAGCGCAACCGCAAACGAATTGTGTTCGACGATCAGGAGTACCTGCAAAACCAGGACGAGGAAAGAGTGCTGCGGGAAATCGAGCCAGGCCACTATGTCGCCTGCACCCAGAAAGAATTTGAACGCTACGGCGGCGGCGTGCTGGTGTAAGACTCGTGCAAAAACGTGCAAACGCGTACACGCATGCCATACCAAAAAGGGAGAGAGCCTTGGCTCTTCTCCCTTTTGCTTTTTCATCTGTCAAGGCTTCATTCTGAGCAGGCGCATGCTGTTTAAAATGACCAGCAAGGCAGCGCCCGTGTCGCTTAAGACTGCCAGCCACAAGGTCAGCCAGCCCGGAAAAATCAGCACGAGTGCGGCCAGCTTCACCACGATGGAAAACCAGATGTTTTGCTTGATAATCACCAGCGCTTTGCGGCTGATTCTGACGGTGTGCGGCAACTTTTCCAGATTGTCGGCCATCAGGACGATATCGGCTGTTTCCATCGCGGTATCCGTCCCTGCTCCGCCCATCGCGATGCCCAGGTCGGCAGTTGCCAGCGCAGGCGCGTCGTTGATGCCGTCCCCGACCATTGCGACGACTTTGCCCTCCTGTTGCAGCTTTTTCACCGCTTCCACCTTGTCCTGCGGGAGCAGCTCGGCAAAATAACGGTCTACGCCCGTCTGGGCCGCTACCTTTTTCGCCGTTCCCGCATTGTCGCCTGTCAGCATGATGATCTCGCTGATCCCGGCCGCTTTCAGCTTGCTGATCGCGCCGACGGTAATCTCGCGGATCGTATCGGCCACTGCGATCATGCCAAGCAGCTTTTGGCGGGTGCCGATCACGATCAGCGTGTTGCCTTCCGCTTGCAAAGACGCGATCTGCTCCTGCCAGGCGCTCATGTCTACGCCCAGCTCGGCAAACAGCGCGGGCTTTCCGGCGTAGTACACTTCGCCATGAATCGTCGCCTGAACGCCTTTTCCCACCAGCGCCTGGAAGTCCTCGCCCGCGAGCGCCGCCACCTGCTTTTCCTTGGCGTATGCCACAATCGCCTGGGCAATCGGATGGCTGGAGCGCTCCTCCATCGTTCTGGCAATCGCGAGGATGGCTTCCTCCGTCTCGCCTGCGGCCACCACCTGCGTCACGCGCGGCTTGCCCTCTGTCAGCGTGCCTGTTTTGTCAAAGGCAATCGCCTCAATCGCTCCGGCCCGCTCCAGAAATGTCCCGCCTTTTATCAGCACGCCGTTTCGCGCTGCGTTTCCGATCGCCGATACGATGGCAACGGGCGTCGAGATGACCAATGCGCACGGGCAAGCGACCACAAGCAGCTCCAGCGCCTTGTAAAACCATTCTCCCCACGTGCCCATGCCGAGCACGGGAGGGAACACGATCACGAGCAAAGCGAGAACAAGCACGATTGGCGTGTACATGGCGGCGAACTTGTCGACGAACGCCTGAGTCGGAGCCTTTTTCTCCTGGGCCTCCTCCACCAGATGAATGATGCGCGCAATCGCCGTATCCTCGACGAGCTTTGTCACCTTGATTTCCAGAGCGCCGCTTTCATTCACGCTGCCTGCGAACACCGCGTCGCCCGCCTGCTTGTCGACCGGGATGGACTCCCCGGTAATCGGGGCCTGATTCACGCTGGAATGTCCGGACAAAATATCGCCGTCGAGCGGGATTTTCTCCCCCGGTTTGACCACGATCACGTCGCCTACGCCAATCTCTTCTACGGACATTCTCGTCAGCGCATCGCCTTTTTTCACCCACGCTTCAGGCGGAGCCAAATCCATCAGGTTGCGGATCGAATCGCGCGTCTTCTCAATGGACTTGGTCTGTAGCAGATTGCCGATGGAAAACAGCCAGACAACTGTCGCTCCCTCCAGCCACTCTCCGATCAGCGCTGCGCCAAGCGCCGCTACGGACATCAAGACGTTCATGTCCAGCGACTTGCTCTTGATCGCGTAAAAAGCGCTGCGCGCCGGGCGGTAGCCGCCGCTGATAATGGACAGGGCGTACAAAATCGTGCTGACCCACGGAGAGGCGCTGGTCAGCGAAACCAAAAAGCCAAGCGCCAGAAACGCGCCGGACAGTGATGTGAGGACGGTGCCTGCACGATCGTTTTGGACCGCTTCGCGGGCTGTTCGCCGCTCAAGCCGTTTGGCGCTGTAGCCTGCCTTGGCGACTTCCTTGATGACGGCTTCGTCCTGCAGTCCGTCGGAGACAAGCTGCATTTTTCCGGTGGAAAAGTTGACGCTCACTTCCTTTACCGCAGGCAGCGACTTCATGTGCCGCTCCAACGACTTCGCGCACGAGCTGCAGTCCATGCCGTGCACGCGATACACAATCGCCTGCGCAGACAAAACGCCCGCGCCGTCCGAAGCGATCGCGGCGGCTGGCTCCAGCACCGTGAGAATTTTTTTGTCATGGGTATGCTCCGAGCTGCAATGGTGCCCGCTGCAGCACCCGCCTTGTTTTGGTTGATTTGACATATGCTCTCACCTATTTCCCAGGCATCTATTTTCCCCAACTGCTTCCGCGTCCATCCAACATACATTCAAACAAATATTTAATTATTATATTATCGGATACCAGTTTCTGGTTCAAGTGAAGATTTTTAAAGTTTTGCGCCTATTTGTTCCCCATGAAAAAAGGCCAACCAGAAAACGCTGGCTGACCTGACAATATAAAATTGGCTCTCGTCAGATGATATCCCCTAATGTCCAATGAGTGATCGCTGCAGAACGCAATATGGGCCAAGTACAGCTTTCAGCATTCGGAAAAAATGATGATCCAGCAGGCTATCCATTATTACGAGGATCAACTCCTCCCGGCATAGCACTTTAGACAAATCACACACTCACAATCTCCTAATCACACTTCAGCCGCGCATGCGCATTAAGTGGCGTTTCGATCCCTTTCCACCTATATTCTCATCTCTACATTTGTCTTATACAAGGCCTGTTTCCAGGGGCATATGCAGCCAAAACTTCTGTTACGTGTTTTGTGGATTATCGCAGTCGTTGAAATATGTTATATTTTTACTTTTTTTTAATAGATTAGCTCTTCACCATTAAACGTGCTTGATCTTCCTCTAGCGTAGTTTTTCACTTTTTTATATGGCTGGTTTACACTCCAGCCGAATTCGAATCTTGAACCGCTCGATGTTGCGATACCCATAGGCTCGTCGCTTGATGACTTTCACTTTGTTGTGTGTCCCTTCAATCGGAGCATTTGTAACTCGAAACGAAAAATAATTCTGAACCGACTGTCGCCATTGAACGATTGTTTTTGCAATCGAACGGACGGCAGAGGTGGGAGATGTGAGGTGCTCGGTTATCCATTGTTGGAGTGCTTCTTTTCCCGACTCTTCTGTCTGAGCTGCATATACCGTTCTCATGTGCTGAAGAGCGTTGTAAAGGCGTTCCAAATGGGGATCTTGAGCGAACCAGGCTTTCAATTCCTCCTGTTCCTCAGGTTTCAGTTTATCAGGAGGTGTGTGGAGCAGACGTTGTTCATGTCTACCCCGGCGATGAGTTCCCCGCGAACGGGTACGTTTACGAGCAGCTTCTAACGATTTGGAGAAGAGCTGAATGACGTGGAACTTGTCCGCTACTACCGTGGCATCCTTCCAAACACCGCGAACCGTCTCAGCCATTCCAGGAGCCAAGTCTGTCACAACAACCTGTGGAGGCGTAGCAAAGGGCCAGTTCATGAGAGCCTGACGAACCTGCTCACGTGAACGCCCTTCTGTAACCTGCCAGATATGCCCGCTTTGTGCATCCATGAGGTTGACACCGTACTTGTGTCCTTTTTGGAGAGCAAACTCGTCCAGACAGACCATAGTAGGCGTAAGATGATCTTGGGGCTTAGCGAGAAGCTGAGGAGCCAGTTGGTAATACCACCGTTCCAATGTCGTATAGCAGATTCCGAGTTGTTTGGAAACGCTAAGCAAATCCCTCTTCTGACACAACTCAACGGCCATTTGACGAAACGCAAAAGTAGCCGTTCCTCGATAGGGAATTCCATCCCATTCGAGAGTCCAGGTGATCTGGCAATCGTGGCAACGTTGTCGATATACAGGAACACGTACCCAGACAGTACCCCATGAAGAAATAAAGCGGTGACGAAGAAGACGGTACCCTGGGCGAGCATGATTGGTGCTCTCTTTCAGGCAGAGAGGACACAGATGAGAGGCTGGATTGGGAGTGAGAGTCACTACCCAATCGGTTTCAGTCGTTTTGTCCCAATGGGAAAGTTGAAACGATGGAAGGCCGATTAAGTCTGTGGTAAACTGGTTAGACAACGTAGATTTCCTCCTATCTTGTGATGGTCAGGACAACTTTCACGATAGAGGAACATCTACGTTTTTTCAATGTCTAGCACGGGTTATGGTGATGAATCAATAGATTACAAAATACGACAACATTTTCATTCACTTTCTGATAATTTTAATATTGTGAAAGGTCCTTCCCGGACTAACACCAAATTAATCTTTTCTCTACGATTACTTGCACAGTTCTACTAGCCTCTGTCTTAGTGGTGCCAGCAGCGAATGCAGCAAAAGTGGATTATTCGAGTTTGAGCAGTAAAGAGCTGGCAAAAAAGGTTCTTTCATTAAGCGACACTCAAACAAAATCGCAACAGCATTCGTTAAAGTCGGCGATTGCCAACCTTTCTGACGAAGAGTTTGATTCTTTTGTCCACAACTTAGTCATGCAAAATAACGGAACTGACGAAGAATTGTCGGATAAACTAAAGCCGCTCGGAGTAGAGTTGGAAACAAAGAAAAACAGTAAAATTGGTCCTACGGCAATGCAGGCTGGAGACATCAACCTCGAACTTTCAACCGCCAAACGAGCTGGTCAATCTTACTATCGTCTAATTGCTTCTTGGAATCCAAAAGATAACGAGTTTTACCCTGCGACTTATGACTTACTCTCTATTGAATGGGATCCTACTGTGGGGGAATATTACAGCAGTAACGTGGGAGATACAAAGTATGTAACTGCTCGGGATGGATCAGAACGGAAAAAGGGAATTTACTTGTTTAATGTACATGACACTGAATTAGACTTCGGTTCTTATGCTGCAGTCTATGTAACCAAAAAGAAAAACGAAAAGTTAGATTTTGGTGCAAGATATGTCCACACTTTTGACACTAGAACATGGGGAACCAGCTTCGAAGCAAACTTTAGTTACGCAAAAACGGGGCCAACTGGTGGCTTACAATTTAAACTTACGCCAACCAAGACAGAGAAAAGTTGGCAAGTTTGGGTAGATGACGTTTTGGAATGGTAGTTTAAAAATTTAAGAAGAGCATTCGGACAGCCGGATGCTCTTTTATCATGAAAGGATGGAGAGAAAAATGAAAAGAATGTCAATGTTCCTTTTGCTTGCTAGTTTGTCTCTCATGACAGCCTCTTGCACCACCGCTTCACCAGACCATGTACATGTTCAATATCAAATTACGTTAACGGATGTATTTAAACATCAACACTCATGTTCACTCTATCAATTTGAAAAAATTACCGAAGAATTATCTAATGCACAAGACAAAGAAAAACTAGCGTATATTTCAGGAATGATTGATAGTAATCTAATAGATAATCCCGCCTTCCTTCCAGCGATTATCCTAACCAATGATGAAACAAAACAAATAATAGCCGATGAACAATTGCAATCTGGAGTTTTAACATTATATCAGTATAAAAGAGATTATCTGAAAAAATTACAATCGCTAATTGAACAGAATGATCTTACGGAAATTCAAAATAAGCGAGATGAACTAAAGAAACTAAGCACTCTTATGCCGAAAATAAATGATGATCGGCTTTTCAGCAATGATAAATCAAAAATCGAATCATATAAAAAAGATCTGGAATTGGTTATCCAACAATTTCCGAAGTAACGGAATTATCCTTACTTCCCATCCGCTGTGGTGGTCTCCAGCCATAACGCAAACTGTCGATCGCTCTACCGTATAGAACCGGGAACGATCGCCAGTTTGTTGAAACAGTTCTTTTCTAGCATGGACAGCACGACTTTTGGAACTTTGCAAACGACACTGCGGCGGAGCTAGAGCCTTTTTTTCGTTACTTCGTCTGCTTCTGTGCAGCGTTGGCAGCCGTTTGCCAACGCTCGCCACAGTCCAGGCAGACGCATTTGAGAATTTTTTTCTTTTCCAGGTGCATGCGAACGGCAAATAGCACGAATGCGCCCATCAGACCGAGAAACAGGAAAATGACAGGCGTTCCTTTCACGGAGACGCCGATCACCCCGAGCACCACCAGTACAGCCGCGTAGATGGAAATATATAAAGGTCGGTTGATCGTTTCGGTAAAGTCGATTTTCTTGGAACGGCACTTTGCGCATTTTTGTTGGAAACTCATCGCTTTCTCTCCCTGTTTTCACAATCACGTACAAATGCAATCATGTCCATCTTACACGAAAACAGGGAGGGGCACTACTGCTATCCTCTGCAATTGCTCGCGAGGCGCTGATCGTCCTCGGGCGCTGGCTCCCGCTACCTTGCGATCGGAAAGCCTTGTCTCGCCCATTCGTCAAAGCCGCCGAGCAAATTTTGCACACGGGAAAAGCCGTTGGCCCGCAGCAAACTCACGGCTACCGCGGATCGTCGCCCGCTTTTGCACTGAACCAGGATCGGAGTATCGCGCGGCAGCTCCTGCATGCGCTCTGGCAAGTAGCCTAGCATGATGTGCTTCGCTCCCGGGATAGCGCCTGCCTCCCACTCTTTTTGGTAACGGACATCGAGCACGTACAGTTGTCCTGCCTGCACCTGCTCTCGCGCCTCCCCGGGCGTGATTTCTGCGTAGGATTCAAACCGCGAATCGCAAGCAAGCTCGTAGACAGCAGGGTCCATCACACCCGCTACCTGATCCAGCCCAATCGACTGCAAATCTTTCAAAACAGCACGAACGGACTGCTGGTCGGCGAGCAGGTACACGGGGCGTTCATAGTCCAGCAGCCAGCCCGCCCACGTGGGAAAAGATTTGTCGTACGGCAGGTTGATGACTCCCGGCACATGTTTTTTGGCAAACAAGCCTGGCGGACGGGTATCCACGACAACGCCCCGTTTCGTCCACGCTTCCACTACGCTGATGGAGGCTTCTGCATGCACAGGTGCGGCTATTTGCTGCACCAGCCGCGGCCCTACTTTGTTCCAATGCTTCATCATCGCAAAATAAGTCGGCGGCTCAGGCTGGCCCGCAAGCAAGCTTTGCACGAACTCCTGTTCATTTTCATGCTGCAACGCCCAATTCGTGCGCTTCTCATACCCGACCGTCGACGACTGGACGGCCCCGATCGCCTTGCCGCACGCACTGCCGGCCCCGTGCCCCGGCCAGACTTGCAAATAGTCGGGGAGCTGCTTGAAGCGCGTCAGCGAGTGAAACATTTGGCGCGCCAGCTCTTCGGCGGAGCCGCTCACGTTCGCCGCTTTTTCCAGCAGGTCCGGGCGGCCGACGTCACCGACAAACACGAAGTCCCCGGTAAAAATGCCAATCGGTTCATTCGCTGGCGAGCCGCCGTCCGTCAAGAGCAGCGCAATATGCTCCGGCGTATGTCCTGGCGTGTGGAGCACCTCGAAGGCCAGCTTGCCGATCTGGAATGTATCCCCGTCTTTGAGCAAGCGGTGGCTGTACCCGGCGGCGTATGCGTAGCGCCACTGCGGCCCTCCTTCGTCTGTCAAATAGAGGACGGCTCCGAGTCTGGCCGCGAGTTCCCGCGCACCGGAGAGGAAGTCGGCATGGATATGGGTTTCCGTCACGCCGACAATCTGCACGCCGTTTGCTTTTGCCGTCTGCACATACTGCTCGATGTCGCGCGCCGGATCAATCACAATCGCTTCGCCTGCCGCCTGGCAGCCGACCAGATAGGAAGCCTGGGCCAATTTGTCGTCGTAAAAATATTTGAGCAGCATACCGTCGCCCTCCTTCATTACTTATCCGCGTTTGTCTGTCCTACATCCTGCCTTTGAGCATGCCGTGCCAATACATGACGGGAAGCAGCTCTTTTTTCAACCAGTACATGCTACGCCGTTCACGGGATTGATCGAACGGGAACGTCTCCCGTGGAATCTGCTCGTAATCAAATTCCGCCAAAATCAATTTGCCGTAGCCCGTTACGAGCGGGCAGGAAGTATAGCCGTTGTATTGCCGATAGTCCGGCTTGCCGTTGATTTGCGACAGCAGGTTTTGCACGACGACCGGAGCCTGCTTGCGGATGGCCGCGCCTGTTTTGGAGGTCGGCAGATTGGCGCAATCCCCGAGCCCGAAAACGTTGGCAAAACGCGTGTGCTGCAGCGTATGCTTATCCACGTCCAGCCAGCCGTCAGCAGCGGCGAGCGGGCTTTTTTTGATAAAATCAGGGGCGCTCATCGGCGGCACGACGTGAATCATATCGTAGGCCATCGGCACGAGCTCGCGGGTATTCACGTTTTCGAAGACCGCTTGCTTTTGGTCCGCGCGAATCTCCACTAGGTTGTGCTGGAAGCTTGTATAAATCTGTTTTCTGTCGACGACCTTCTGCAAGGCATCGGCATACTTTTGCACGCCGAAAATAGTCGACGCCCCCGAAACAAACCGGACGATGGATTGCGAGCGCACACCCGACCGGCGAAAGTAATCGTCCGCCAGGTACATGATTTTTTGCGGAGCGCCGCCGCATCTCACCGGGGTATTCGGCTGGGTGAAGATCGCCGTCCCGCCCTGAAACTGGCGGATGCTCTCCCATGTGCTCGCGACGTAGTCGTACGAGTAGTTGCTGCATACGCCTGCTTTGCCGATGCTCTCCTTGAGACCTTTTACTTTGTCCCAATCGAGCTGGATTCCGGCTGCGACAACCAGATAGTCGTAGTGCAGCTTGTTTCCGGACGCCGTCATGACGGCGTTGTCTTTTGGCAAAAATTGCGTGACGGCCTCTCTGACCCATATCGCGCCTCTCGGAATGACCGCCGCTTCGTCGCGTACGGTCACCTCCCTGCTGACAACTCCGGCACCTGCAAGCGTCCACAACGGCTGATAGTAGTGCTTGGCCGCATCATCGACAATGGCAATCTGCCCCGCGAGTTCGCGCGATTTGCGCAGGAGTTGCGCTGCGACCGTGATGCCTGCACTCCCGCCTCCCACAATTACCAGCTTGTAACGCGTCTGTTGACCCGTCTTTGGCATAATCCTCCACCTCATCTCTTTTGACACTGTGCTAGAAGGGGCGCTTAGCCGCTCGCCCTGCCACGGGCAGGCAGCAGCCTTGAGGTTTTCTGGAATAATCAGGAAAACTCCCCTATCAAAGAGCTATGACGATCGCCCGCGGAAAATGAGCCTAATCGTTGGAGTTATATGCCCAGTCCGCATTCTTGCCAGCCGGGACTGCAAAATGCCTTTTCTCTTTTCGCGCGAATGTCTATAATAGTAGGACATTGAAGTAAGCAAGAGGTGATTTTTACGGTGGACGACATCTGTGAGATTCAATGCTATGACGAAGAAAAAGTCAGTCGCTTGAAGCCGTACGCTACAGAATCCGAAGGGGTAGCGAAAATTTTCAAGGCGCTCGCCGACGACACCCGGGCGAAAATCATTCATATTTTGTCCATGGAAGACGAACTGTGCGTCTGTGACGTCGCAGCCATCATCGGCAGCTCCATCGCCAACACCTCGCATCATTTGCGGCTTCTGCGCAACATGGGCCTGGCCAAATACCGCAAAGAAGGCAAGCTCGTCTTTTATTCGCTGGACGATGACCACGTGCGCCATCTGATCTCAGCGGGAGTAGAGCATGCCAAAGAACAGAAATCGACTGTCCGAGCTACGTGATCGCTCGGTTTTTTTATTTTTCCATGCGCCCTTTTCGCAAGCGCAAGGAATTCAGCACGACCGACAGCGAGCTGAACGCCATGGCGATTCCTGCCAGCCACGGCGCCAAAAAGCCGAGCATTGTCGCCGGAATTGCGATCGCATTGTAAAAAAAAGCCCAAAACAAGTTTTGCCGGATGTTTTTCATCGCCATTTGGCTGAGCCGGATAGCGTGGACCACCCCTTTTACCTCGCCGTGCATGATGACGACATCGGCTGAATCCTTGGAAATGTCCGCTCCCGTTCCCAGCGCAATGCCGACGCTCGCTGCGGTCAGAGCAGGCGCGTCGTTGACCCCGTCGCCGACCATGGCGATTTTTTTCCCTTTTTCTTGCAGGCGCAAGATCAACTCCGCCTTTTGGGCAGGCAGCACTCCCGCGTACACTTGCTCGATTCCCGCCTGTCTCGCCACGCTTTTCGCCGTATATGGGTTGTCTCCCGTAATCATGATGATGTCCTTGCCCATTTTTCGCAGTTGGGCGACCGCTTTTTTCGCGTCTCTTTTCAACTGGTCCGACAGCACCACATACCCGGCCAGCCGCCCGTCGATGGCTGCGAGCAGCACCATTTTCCCTTCCGCTCCGTGCCGCACCAACTGATCGAGCACAGTGCCGATGTCCACGTTGTTTCGGGTCAGCAGCTTGGGGGAACCGACCACCACTGCATGCCCTTCCACTATCGCTTCGATTCCATAGCCGGGCAGCGAGGAAAAGGACGTGGCTGTCGGGATGGACAGCCCCTGTTTTTTCGCATGGGCCACAATCGTTGCCGCCAACGGGTGCTCAGAGGTCATTTCCGCCCCGGCCACCAGGCGCCAAAACGCCGCCTCGCTCCATCCGCGCGTGTTGACGCCGACGACCTCGTGCGCCCCTCTGCTCAACGTGCCTGTTTTGTCAAACACAATCGTGTCGATCTTTTGCAACGCCTCCAAATACTTTCCCTGCTTGAACAGAATGCCCATCTGCGCCGCTCTGCCGGATACGACTAGGATCGACATGGGAGTAGCCAGCCCGAGTGCGCACGGACAAGCGATAATGAGGACGGCAATCGCCTTTTCCAGCGCCCCGCCCAAGTCTTGAGGCGCAAAGACGTAGTACCAGGCCAAAAACGTCACAGCGGCAATCGCAATGATGATCGGCACAAACACATCGGTAATTTCATCCGCCACCCGCTGGATCGGCGCCTTCGACAACTGCGCTTCCTCCACTGTGCGGATCACCTGCGTCAGCGCCGTGTCTTCCC
This sequence comes from Brevibacillus sp. NSP2.1, assembly GCF_000470975.2. Lineage (NCBI taxonomy): Bacteria > Bacillati > Bacillota > Bacilli > Caryophanales > Paenibacillaceae > Brevibacillus > Brevibacillus sp. NSP2.1. The sequence goes on from NZ_CP048274.1 coordinate 5,412,606, forward strand.
CGACCTTCGTCGCCTTGACCTTCAGCCAGCCGCTCTGGTTCAGCGTCGCCCCGATTACGGAATGCCCGCTCCATTTTTCTACAGGCAGGCTTTCCCCCGTGAACATCGACTGGTCAACGCTCGCGTGCCCTTCCAGCACGATCCCGTCCGTCGGTACCCGCTCGCCTGGCTTGACGAGAAAAATATCGCCCACCGCAAGCTGCTCGACAGGAACCGTACACACCTCTTCGCCGCGCACCACATGCGCCAGCGCCGGTTGCAGTTCGTGCAGTTGTCCGATGGCATGTTTCGTCCGGTCCTTCGCCATCGCCTCCACATATTTGCCCAGCAGTAAAAACGTGAAGATTACCGCGCAAGACTCGTAGTAGACAGTCAGGCCGTGATTCGCCTGCCCGATGGTCGTAAAGGTCAAGTAATGGCTGTACAAAAAAGCGGTCGAGGTGCTCAGCACGACCAGCACGTCCATGTTGGCCGAGCGGTTTTTCAAGGCGTTCCACGCCCCGATGTAAAACGATTGCCCGATGAACAACTGAATCGGCAGGGTCAGCGCGAACTGGAACAAAGGCGCCAGAAACAAAGGCGGCACCCATAGAAACGACGTCACAGAAAAATGCGCCGCCATCGCCCACAACAGCGGCATCGTCAGAATGGCCGAGAAAATAAACCGCCAGAGCAGCGCCCTTTTTTCCCCTTGCGTCTCTTCCTGCTTCAAGCTCGCGGAAAAACCGAGCTGTTCGATTTTTGTCATGATCTCCTGATCGTTGGTTTGCGAAGGGTCAAAGGCTACCCGCGCCTTGTTGGTCGTCAGATTGACGTGTACCTCCTGCACACCCTGGACCTTGCGCAGCCGTTTCTCAATCCTGTTGGCACACGCTGCGCAGGTCATGCCTGTAACCTGATACGTTTGGTGGATGGTCATGAAAAAACTCCCCTTCAGCTTCCGAACATGTCCTCATGTCCAACCTATGCGCCAGGACAATTTCGTAGAAGATGAAGTATGAACGGCAGCGGCCGTGAATACGATAGGGAAGCTTGTAACTTATGGGAAAGTGGTGAACATGATGCGCAAATTTGTCGCCCTTCGGCTGTCGTGCCTGCTGCTGGCTCCATTTACCCTCATTGGCTGTGCCCCCCAGGACCATGTCGGGCACGCCAGTACCGCTGCCGCACAGCAAACGAACACGCCGATGCTTGAGGAACTGTCGATTCCTTTGCAAGTAGCGCTCGATCCGTCCCCGGCCAAAAATGTGCAAGAAAACGCGCTGCACATAACCGTTCCGGCCGAACATGCAGCCAAGCTGGAAACGGCTACCGTATCCGTCTCCCTGAGCATGCCGAACATGGACCACGGGGCAATCGTCTTCGCGGCCGCGAAGGAAAAGGAAGGCGCGTACGTCGCGCAAATCGTGCCGACCATGCTGGGCGATTGGCTGGCTACGATTACATTCGAGCTAGACGGCAAAGCCATGAGCGCCGCCTATCCTTTTCGCGTCGAGCCATGAGCCGCCGCTTCGCCTACCACAGCCACGGATTGACGGTAGGAATCCAGCCGTTGATCGCCAGGCCGCGCAAAACAGACAAGATTCCGATACATAACGCGAGCGCATTGCCGACGAAGAGCACCTTGGAACGGAGTGTTTTGGTCAGAACGAAGGAAAACAGGCCGATCGCCACGAGCGCGGGCAAAGTGCCCAGGCCAAACACGCCCAAAGTCGCCATCCCTTGCGCCATGCTTCCGGTCGCGGCTGCTTTCATATGCATCGTATAGGTCAGCCCGCACGGCAAAAAGCCGAGCAAAAGCCCGCTGACCAGCACTGGCGCGATTCCTTGCCGTGATTTGAGCAGGTGCAACAACTTTTGCGCGGACGAAAGCTGGAGCGGGCTGTATTTGTCCAAGGGCAAAGCGAACTTTTTGACGACCCAGAGAATGATGAACAGCCCTCCGGCGATATTGGCAATGCCCTGCAATCCGATGACCACGCCTGCCGCATTCACAAACGACCCGGCGAAACCCATGAATGCGCCTACGGCCATATACGTCACAATCCGGCCCGCATTGTAAGCCAGAATCGTTTGCAACAGAGACGCTTTGGACTGAAGCGTCATGGCCGACATGATCCCGCCGCACATCCCCAGGCAGTGGGGAGCGCTGAACAAGCCTGCCAGAAAGACGAGCCAGTAATCGTAGAGTCCAGTATTCATCCCGCAGCCCCTCTTTGTCGGAAAAAAGTATGGTTTTGCGCTGTTCGCCGTCCGGGCACTTTTCCGCGAATTTGCATTTGCCTCTGCGTCGGAAAGCCAACATCCTTTTCCTAGCGTAATGGATAGCCGCTGCATTTATGACTCCGCAGCAAACGAAAGCGCCCCCGGCCTGTCTTACTTCCGGGGGCGTTCATGCGCGGGCAGGCTGACCTTGACTGTCGTGCCTGCTCCTATGTCACTGTCGATGTCGATGATGCCTTTTGCCGCCTGCACGATTTTATGGACGATCGCGAGTCCAAGCCCGCTGCCTGTCGCTTCCCGATTGCGGGACTTGTCCCCTTTGTAAAAGCGCTCAAAAATATGCTGCCGCTCCTCCTCCGAAATGCCGATCCCCGTATCGCGAATCGTCACGACGAGATCAGACGGCGCTTGCTGGATCGACAAGGAAATCGTGCCGTGCGGCGGAGTAAACTTGATGCTGTTGGACAACAGGTTGATCCACACCTGATTCAGCAGTTGCTTGTCTGCCGTGATGAGCGTGTCCGGCAAATCCAGCTCTAACTCCAGGCTTTTTTGCTGCCATTGGCGCTCCAGCAGCAAAACGACCTGTCGCAACTGCTCGTCCAGCCGATAGACAGTCGGCTCGTACAAGCCCGTCTCTTTATCCAGTGAAGCGAGCGTCAAAAGCTGTTTGCTCAAAGATGAGAGACGGCGGCTCTCCTCCTCGATGATCGTCAAGTACTCATCCCTCTGCACCTCCGTCACGCCACCGCTGCGGATCGCCTGCGAAAAGCCCTGAATGGAGGCGAGCGGAGACTGGATTTCGTGCGAGACGTTGGACACAAACTCCTGGCGCATGTCATCGAGCTGCTTCAGCGACTCGGCCATTTGCGCGAAGTTGGCAGCCAGTTCGCCGATTTCGTCTTTGCGGGCGATGTCGAGCTGGATTTCGTACTCGCCTTCCGCCAGCTTTTTCGTCGCGTGGCTCAGCTTTTGAATCGGCCGCACCAAATAACGCGTAAACACCAGGATGAACAGCAGGCTGAGCAGAAACATCGCAGCCAAGAGCACGGCAAACATTACGTGGACTTCGCCAAATTGCTGCTCGATGCTGGGCCGCACAAACAAGGCGTATGTTTTCCCTTCCGCTTCCAGCGGCAAGCCGATGCTGTTTTTCAGCGTATTCTCGAAAAATCCGGTCACGAACAACCCGTGCTGTTCTTCCGTGATCCCTCTGTACATTTCCCCGGCCAGCACCTTTTGCACCGTCTCTCGTGCGAGCTGGTGGTCGCGAAAAGGCGCGCCGAACGATGTCGCTTGTCCGCGCTCGTCCACGAGGTACAACTGAAAATTGAGGTTGGCGACATGTGTCATAAACGCGTGCAGATCCATGCCGGATTTGTCCGTGTACAAAGCAACGATCTCCTGCCCGATCCGCGCAATTTTCTGTTCGTTGTAGGCGCGCATGTTGCGCTGGTAGTACTCGTTGGCGAGCAAAAAGCCGAGCGTTCCGCTGATGAGGACAATCGCGACAAACAGGAGGACGACCCGGAAGTAGAGCGATTTCATCCGTTGCGCACCTCCAGCTTGTAGCCGAGGCCACGAACGGTCGAAATGACAAAGTCGTCCGTTTTGTCCGTAAACTTTTCCCGCAGCCGCTTGATGTGGACGTCAATCGTGCGGCTGTCGCTCTCGTTGTCTCCGCCCCAGACCAAATCCAGCAGTTGATCCCGCGTAAAGGTCCGGTCGGGAAAGCTGGCGAGCTGGGCGAGCAGTTCGAACTCCTTGAGCGGGAGATGTACAGCTTCGTCCTTGATTTTCACGACGTGGCTCACCCGGTCGATGACGGTATCGTGCATGACAATGACCTGTTTGCTGACCATCTGGTAGCGGCGCAGCAAGGCTTTGATCCGGTAGAGCAATTCCGTCGGCTCAAACGGCTTGGTCAAATAGTCGTCGGTTCCGGCCAAAAACCCTTTCTCCTTGTCCCGCACCTCGCCTTTTGCCGTCAGCATGATGACGGGAAGGTCGTAGTAGTCGCGAATCTCCTTGCACAGCTCCCAGCCGTTTTTGCCTGGCATCATCACATCGACAATCGCCAGTTGCACCTTCTCCTGCTCAAGCAATGCCGACGCCTGACTGCCATCTGCGGCAGCCAGCACCCGATACCCTTCTTTTTCCAAATAAAATCGCAGTAGTTCGCGAATGTGCGCATCGTCGTCTGCTACGAGAATCGTTATTTTCATCTGGCTCCCCTCCTTACGTTCCGGCACGTATCCAAAGACTTGCGCCAGCGGGCTGAAGCTTGCCAGCCAAATCGCGGGCTGATCTGATTATACAAGGTAGCATCTCCTTTGTTTCAGCCTGTTACGCCATTTCTTGGGATGTGATCGCCACCTGATAGGCGGGTAGGTTTTGGCCACTTTGTTGGCTGCTGCTGGCGTTAAAGCTCGTCTGCATGCCCGCATGGCTTGCGGTTCCCTCATGATAGCGGAACTGTATGAACGTCAGATGAACAAGCGTTGACAAAACGGCGTAGATGCGGCTTGCGACAAGCTCGGGCCGCTCCCTTCTGTGCCTTTTCCTCTAATCGTTTCCTCCGATCGGAATGTAAGGAAATCATGATGCCGCTGCTCGGCCCAAGCGGCGTCGGCTGGCAGGAACACGCAAAAAAGCAGCAGAACGTCGCGGCTCTGCTGCTTTTTTTGTCACTCGCTAAACTGTTTCGCAAACCATTGGGCCGAAGTCTCTACTTCCATCCTGGTCAACTGGTGGCCGTTCGATTCCCAATGCAGCGTCACGTCGGCACCCGCCGAGGCCAAAAGCTGCTTGAGTTCCTCGGACTCCAGCGGTGAGCAGATCGGATCGTTCGTTCCCGCCCCGATGAACACCGAAAGTCCGCTCATGTCAGGCAGAGGAATCCCGCGCCGCGGAACCATCGGGTGGTACAAAATCGCGCCGCGCAGCGGATTCGGGTAGTGAAACAGCAGGCTCCCGGCGATGTTGGCACCGTTCGAATACCCGACTGCCACGATGTTTTCCCTGTCCAACTGGTATTGGACCGCTGCCTGATCCAAAAACTCGTGCAACTCCTCCGTGCGGTAGACCAAATCTTCCTCGTCGAAAACACCCTCGGCCAGACGGCGAAAAAATCGCGGCATGCCGTTTTCCAAAACATTGCCTCGGACACTGAGCACAGAAGCCCCCGGATGGATGAGCTGCGCCAGCGGCACCAGATCGTTTTCGTCTCCGCCCGTGCCGTGCAGCAACAGCAAGGTGGGAGCGGCGAGGTCCGTTCCTTTGCGAAAAATGTGCTTCATTACTTATCCTCCTCCAGTACGCGTACAGTGATCGGGGTCAAGCCTTGCTCGATCTGGGCGCGATGCGGCTCGTACCACTCTGGCAGCATCAGCTTTTCGCCCAATGCGTCAAACGGTTCGTCGCGCTCAAAGCCTGGCGGATCGGTGGCAATCTCGAACAAGATTTCGCCCGGCTCGCGGAAGTAGATCGCATGGAAATACTGGCGGTCGACGATGTCTGTCGGCTGAAGGCCCGCTTGCGCCACGCGCGACTGCCACAGGCGATGATCCTGGTCGTCCTTGGCCCGCCAGGCGATATGGTGGACGGTACCCGCTCCCCCTGCTCCCCTTGGCATCGGCTCGGCATTGACGTCAATGACATTGCCCAGGTCGCCGTGCGCCCGGAAGCGGACGAGGCCGTTTTCTTCGCCTACTTTGGTCAGGCCCATCAGTTTTTCCAATACTGCCATGGTGTGGGCGGGGGCGACGCTGTAGAGGATCGCTCCCCCGAACCCTTTGATCGCTTTGTCGGCCGGGACGCCGCCGAATGCCCACTTGCTCGCGGGGCCGCCTTCGCGCTCGACAAGCTCCAACTGCAAGCCGTCTCTGTCGGTAAATTGCAGGTACGTTTCGTGAAAGCGTTCCACGCGCTTGTACTCGACGCCGAACTTGTTCAGGCGCTCTTCCCAGAAAGCCATGGAGCCTGTCGGAACCAGAAACGTCGTATAGCCAACCTGCCCGCCGCCTACACGGCCGCGGCGCGCTGTCTCCCATGGGAAAAAGGTGATCGCGGTACCCGGGCTGCCTACCTCGTTGCCGAAGTACAGATGGTACACTTCCGGGGCGTCGAAGTTGATTGTTTTTTTGACCAGGCGCAGGCCGAGAATCCCTGCGTAAAAGTCGACGTTGTCCTGTGCGCTTTTCACAAAAGCGGTAATATGGTGAATGCCTGCTGTTTGCTGTGTCATTTGCTTGTACCTCCTGTTTTTGATTCGGACCGGAAAGTGTTGTAGCTGACGAACTCTCCGACTGGCTTGCGGTATCCTCGTACACGTTGGCTGGACGTGTCTTCTTTACCGATCGTAATCATCATCGCCGGGACGTAGCGGTCAGGAATTTGCAATATCTCGCGGACCGCCTCCGGATCGAAGCCGATCATCGGGCAAGTATCCCAGCCTTTGTCCTTGGCAGCGAGCATGAACAGCATAGCGGACAAGCTGGCGTTGCGAATCGCTTCGTCCCGTTTGAACGGCTCTCCCCCTGCTTCGTAAAAGGAATGGACAGACGAAACAGTATGATCGTATTCGCGCTGGTCCATGACGCCCAGGTGCAGCAGCCCTTCGTTGATGCGGCCTGCGTTTTTGTAGGCTTCCAGGTCGCCCAACACGATGATGACTGCCGAAGCTGTTTTTACCTTATATTGTCTCTGCGCCGCTTCATATACTCGCTCCTTCGTCTCCGGGTCTGTGACGACGACATAGTGCGCGTGCTGCAAATTGAAAGCAGATGGCGCAAACTTGACGAGCGACATGATGTCCTCGATGTCAGCCGTAGAGATCGGAACGGACGGGATAAATTTATTGGCGGACCGCCGTTTTTTCACCAATACAGAAAACTCGCTCATAAAAAGCTCCTCCTCATCGTCGCGAATGGCTTCATTTTTTCTGGATTTTTAATATCTTAAATTTGAGATATTAGAGAAACAAAAACGTTGGATTGCGATTGCGCTGGATACTGACTGCACGCGAGGAAGTCTGGCGACAAGCAAGCGAGTATGTGCAGTGAATATCTTTAATTTGAGATAATTATAAAACGGGAATAACTCCTTGTCAACAGCTCGGGCCGGAAGAATCGTTCTCCCGACCCTGCACAGACTAACGGCTTTCCTTGACAGTGACGCAGAGCGAAGCCTCCTGCTCAAGCCAATTCTTCATTTGTTCCAGTTTAAACAACTGTTCAATATGGTACACGCCATGCGGAAAAGCTTGTGAATACAACGCTTTTGCGACGGCGGCAGCCACTTTGGCGGTCATTTTCGACTGATCGTGCCCGTGCAAAAGACACTCCGCGATGGCCGCGCGCTTTCCCGCTTTTCCCCATGCCTCGACCTTGACGGCGAAGCGGTCATCGCCCATTTTCAGCCCCGCAAACGCCGCTACGGCTGCCTCGCGCACCCGCGGCTTGCGCAGCAATCGGCACAGCCCTGCCGCAAGCCGCGCTACCCACTCCTGGTCGAAGCACAGCCGCGTCGATACCGATGGGACACCGAGCGTCCGGGCCAATGTCTGTTGATCGGAAAAAGGAAAGCGGTACGCCTGCTTTTTCCCCAGATGGCCCCCGAAGTCGGCGAGCTTGCCGTCTGTCATGCTTCGGACGGACACCCGGCGGTGATGGAGCGTCACGTCATAGCTGGCGCAGGTCGAACCGGAGCGGACGCACTTTCCCCGCCGTTTCCCGGCAAAACGCTTCCGCTTTTTCCAGGCTGCGCCCTGCCGCATACACGCGGCCGGGGTATAGGTTCCCCAGCTCTTTGCATATTGTCGCGCCCACGTAGCCGTAGCCACCCACTACGACAATTTTGTCTTTATCCATAAGCTCTCGTCCTTTTGCTGTGAAAAACGTCCCGCCGTGTTTCACAAGATGGGTGTGACCGCCTGCGGGCAGGCAAAGCGGTCGTATCGGGTTGGTTTTGTTGACGCAAGTACTCGCCCTCGGCCCAGGCCGATGTTTGTCACTGGCGCGTCCTTTCGGGGCAGGGGGGCCGTTCTCCCGCTCCCTTTCGCAAACGCTTATCACCGCGCGTCCTTTCGCGCCAACGCTCTCGTTCCCCCCGCTACCTTTTCACAGCGAACCAGGCGTGGACCAGATAGGAGCCGAAGTAGCGGGTAGCGTGCTCGAAGCCAGCCTCCGCCATCAGCGCCTGCACGTGAGATTCCGGGATTGGATCGGACTCGTTGCCGGGCGAAGCCGCAAAACGTTCCCACTCCGCCATGGCGATGCCGTTGTCGAGCATATGTGTCTGCCAGGCTTGCGTCTGCAAGCGAAACGACTGCGACTGCGGATCGCCCGCAATCGTCGCGAGACAAAACGGGGCGCCTGGCCGCAAGCGAGCCGCGATTTGCTGCAGCAGCTCTCGTTTTGCCGCAAGTCCTTTGACAAAATGAAGCACGAGCAGGCAGGTCGCCGCTGCGTAGGCCGGCTGCTCAGGCAGCGCGTCCACCGTTCCCTCCTGCAACGTGACACGCGCCGCAAGTCCCGCCTCGGCCGTCCTGCGCTGAGCCTGCGCAAGCATCTGCGCCGCGGCGCTTCGTCGCTCTGGATGCCAGCCAGCAGTTGTTCCAGCGAGTCCCAAGTGGCTACTTTGAACGTCCCTGCTGCCGCTGTGTTTTCCATATAGACGGCCGGAATCAGGGAGGGAGCCTTCGGTGTCAGCAGCGTGATCGCGGCGGCTGGGCTGTCGCTGGATGCGCTCGCCGCTTCCTTTTGCTGATTGGACGTATCGACTGCGCAGCCTGCCAAAAGCGCCATGGCAGCGAGCCCGCCGACGAAGACACGGGCAAATTGACGGTAAATAAACGTCATGAAGTCTTTTCCAACTCCTTGCGTAATGGATAGATCGGGGAAATCGGGAGACGAGCGTTGACTTTTGGCCCGCATTCATTAAGAATTATTCTCAATTATAGAGATGAGCCAAGGGAGTACCATCCCACAAATATGGGATTTCCTTCGCTCGCTCCACACAGGAGAACGCGCAGATGAATGCAAAATGGGAAGCCAGCAAACGAAAACTGCTCGCGCTCGCCCGGCGCCACCCCGCTTCCTCCCAGGATTACCGGACGGCACTCCTGCAGTTGCTGCGGGAGTGCCTGCCTTTTGACGGGGCTTGCTGCACGGCGGTCGACCCGCAGACGCTGCTGTCGACAGGCGCGATCACGGAAGACGGCGTGGAAGCGATACACCACGGCATTTTCGAGCACGAATATTTACGCGAAGACTTCATCCGTTACGAACAACTGAGCAGGGCGGCAGAGCCTGTCGCCACGCTGTATCAAGCGACAGGCGGAGAGCTTGCGAAGAGTGAGCGCTACCGCAACGTCTTGCTCCCGGCAGGCTTTGCTGACGAGTTGCGAGCAGCGCTCAAGTACGATGGGGCTTGCTGGGGATTTTTGACGCTGTTTCGCTTTCAGGGGCGTCCTGTTTTTAGCGAGGAGGAGCGCGAGTGGATGGCAGAGCTGGCACCGCTGATCGCCTACCATTTGCGAAAAACAGCCCTCTCCCTGCCAGCCGAGGACACCTCCTGGATGGAGGAAGAGACGGGAATCGTCATGATGTCTGAGCGGCTGGCTATCCACTCGGCCAACGCCACCGCAGACAGGTGGCTTTCGCTGTTGCGCAGGTGGGAGTCGATCGATCGCCACATTTTGCCCCGGCCAGTGCGCGCCGTCTGCTTCCGGGCGTTGGCGCAGTTGAACGAGCCTGCCCCGAAAGCCTCCATGGCCAAAGTGTGCATCCGCATGCCGGACGGCCCGTATGTCACGATTCAGGCAAGCCCGATGCACGGCATGGACGGCGCTGTCCACCTCGCCGTCTTGTTCGGTCCGGCCAAGCCTGCCGATATTCTCCCGCTGGTCTGCGAAGCGTACGGATTGTCCGAACGGGAAAAGCAGATTCTCGGCCAGATCGTCCGCGGCTCGTCCACCAAGGAGCTGGCCCGCGCGTTGCACATCTCCGCTTATACGGTGCAGGATCATTTGAAGTCGATTTTCGTGAAAACGGGGGTATCCAGCAGGCGCGAGCTGATCTGGCAGTTGTTTTCACGCTTCGGGGTGGAGGCGGGCAGCCGCGAATAGCGACAGCAATAGCAAAAAGCCTGATCGCATCCAGTCTGGTTGGGGACGATCAGGCTTTTGCTTTTTGCCTCACGCATTTTCAATTAAAGCAAGCGATTTTTGCCGAAGCTCGGCTATCTCGGCTTCCACCGCCTTCAGCTCCCGCTGGAGGTCGTTCAACAGACTTTCCACCTTCGACCGCTTTTCCTTCGCCTGGCGCAGCGACGTCGAGATACGATCCTGGACGATCCAGTCGGTAATGATGTTGTCGAAGAAAAAGTCTGCGAAGGTCAGCATTTCGCCAATCTCGATGCGGATGTGGCTCTGGCGCTGCACGTCTTGCAGCTCCCGCTCGAATCGCCGCAAGCTTTTTTGCGCCTGGTGGATCGACTCGCGGGCTTCGTTGATCCGGTTGTGCTTCATCGCGGTGGAAATCGCACCGCCGCCGAGCATGTCCCACGTCCCCCAGGAGCTGGCGGAGTCGAGCTTGTCGATCGCCTTGCGGAGCTGCAAAATCGCGGCACTCCCCGCGCTGATCGCCTCTTGCAGCTCTTTTTCGTGCGCTCCCAGTTCGGCTTCCCGCTCGCTATGTACACGTAGCTGCATCGCCAGCTCAGGCCGCTGCTTGCGAATCAGCCGCTCCTTCTCGACGAGCAGAGCGACGAGCCGCGCTTCCAGATCCGACATCTGCTGCAGCCTGCGCTCTACCTCTGCAAGCTCCTCTTCCAGCTCTTTTACGGTATCGGCCGCTTCCTCGTACTTCATTTTCGCTTGCAAAAGCTCTTCCGTTTCCTTGGACAGCTTCTCTTCTTTTTTTCCAATCAGGCTGTAAAAAAACGCGCCAAAGGACATGCCGGTCAATTTATCCACGTCGCGCTGCTCCCGCTGCAATTGCTTGTGCAGCAACTCGCGTTTTTGCACGGCTTCTTTGTACTGCTCCTGCAAAAGCTTCACATTGTGCTCCGCATGAAGCTTTTGGCGCAGTTGGGCTTTGACTTGTGCAACCTGGCCGTTCAATTCCTGAAACACGGCTACCCCTCCCCTGCAAACCCTTTCTTTTTTCATACGGGAGCAACGTGCAAATGTTTCAGTTTTTGGAAAATGGCCGTTCCTTTTCCTTATCGGCGCTCTGCCCTGCTCATGACATTTGATAAATTTGGATCAGATTGCCGCACGTATCGTCCAATACAGCCAAGGTCACGTCTCCGGCTTCCGTCGGCGCCTTCGTAAAGACGACGCCGAGCTTGGTCAGCCGCTCGTACTCCTTGTGAACGTCGCTCACTTCAAACGCCGTCGCCGGGATGTTTTGCTCAAAAATGGCTTTTTGGTAGGCCAAAGCCGCAGGATTCGTGTTTGGCTCCAAAACGAGTTGCACACCATCCGGGTCTTCCGGAGACACCACCGTCAACCATTTGACCCCGCCCATTGGAATATCCATTTTGGTCACGAACCCGAGGACGTCCGTGTAAAACTTGTGCGCCTTGTTCTGATCGTCTACAAAAATACTCGCCAAGCTGATTCGCATAGTGGCCCTCCTGCTTTTTTCAAGTTTATTCCGCTAGTGTACCCCACTCAAGCCGCTTGCCTACCTGTCATCGTGTACAACTGCCAAAAATTCCTCGCTCGCTCATGAACGCTCCCTGCTACGCCTGCAAAGCCTCTCTTAACTTCTGATCGAGCACCTGAAAGACGTTTTGCAGCTTTTCCTTCGGGATCGTCGCATAGCGGTCGCCGAGGCTGACCTCATAGTAGCTGGTAGCCTCGTCTACCTCCCGAACATAATGCGAGAGCCCCACTCCCGTCTCCTCGCACACGGCGAGCAGGATAGGCTCCAACCGCTCCTTGGGCAAGCTGATGTGAACGTGAAACATGTTGGATACCGGCACAGTCGGCCGCGTGGAAATGCCGTGGCACTGGTTGTACAATCCGGCAAGCTCCTTGGCCTGCTCGTAATACTCGGCGAACTTGTCCTTTCTCGCCTCGAAGCAGACGTCAGCCGGAATGATGTACGGATACAGGCTGATTAAATCGCCGCCATGCCGTCTTTTCCAGACAATCGCTTCCTTCGTGAAAGCGGCGTCCCCTGCCAAAATCGCTCCGGCAATGCCGCCGATCCCTTTGTAGATGGAAATGTAGACACTGTCGAACAAGGCGCAGACCTCGGCGGCTGTTTTCTGGTAGTACGGCAACGTTTCCAAAAGCCTCGCCCCATCCATGTGCAGGCGAATGCCTTTTTCCCGACAGTAGTGGGAGATCGCTTCCAGCTCTTCATACGGCGGCAACTGTCCGCCGATCTCGCGCTGGGGCAGTTCCAGCAGCAGGCAGGCGATCTCTTCGTTCATGCCCAGAACGTCCGCAAGCGAGATCACCCGGTCTTTGTCGGCAAGCAGCACAGGCTCGATCTGATGCAGCTTCCGCAGCCCGTCCTCCTCGTGAATCTCCAGATGGCAGAGCGGGTGGTAGGCCACTTTGCGGATTCCTTTCGCGTCGCACCAGATGCGCATGGCGATTTGCTGGGCCATCGTGCCGCTCGGGAAAAAGACGGCCGATTCTTTGCCCAAATATTTCGCCATCTTGTTTTGAAAGTTGTCGATGACTTCTCCCGATCCGTACACATCCGCAGCCAGATCGCCGTCCACCTCTTGAAAAATGCGCTGCAATTGACGGATGTCCCTCTTGCTGTGCCCTGCGACTTGATAGGTCGTTTGATTGAAAGCTTGCAGCAGCGTTTTTTGATCGCCCATGTTGGCAGGTCCCCTTTTTCTCCATACTGAGTAGACTGCGAACAGCCTGATCGTGCCAGCACGATCTTCTCTCTCCAAGATATCACATCTTGTTCGCAGCCTACCGCTGATTATTGGTTCCCGTGCAGTTGGTTTTGGCGGTATTCGCTCGGCGTCTGTCCCGTTGTTTTTTTGAACAGCGTGATAAAATACGGCGTATTCGGCACGCCTACCTCCGCAGAAATCGCGGCAATCGGCTTGCCAGAGCGCGTCAGCAGTTCCTTCGCCTTGTCGATCCGTTTTTGCTGAATGTATTCCACAGGGGTCATTTCCTTGATCCGCTTGAATGTCCGATGCAAATGATAGGGACTGCCGTGACACATGTCTGCCAGGTGGGCCAACGTCAGCTTTTCGCTGTAGTGAGCGTCGATATAGTTGGTGATTTGCGCGACCCATTCCCGATCGGGCAAACGCTGTCCCGTAGGCTTGCACCTTTTGCACGGACGAAACTCTTCGCGAATCGCCTCGCTCGCCTGCTGAAAAATCCGGACATTGCCCCATCTTGGCGGCTTCGACTTGCACGATGGCCGACAAAAAATTCCGGTCGTTTTCACTGCGTAAAAAAACTGGTCGTCATAGGACGCATCGTTGGTGATGATCGCTTTCCATCTCTCTTCGGTGACACCCAGCTCCATTTCGCCCACCTCCACCGTCAGTATATCCTCCGCCGGACTCATCCGCACGGCTATTCCAATAAAATAGCAAGATAACGAAATGACAGCCCAGCTTTCCTGTTATACAACTAAGAAGGTTGCCGCCAGACTGACAAGGGAGGCTTTTTTAATGACGGAAAAAAGCAGAAAGACAGCCGCACAATTGCCGAGCCGTGGTCTACCCGCCGGGGCTTGGGTCGATAATAGAGAGGAAATCATCTTGCACGTGCCAACACCTTTTTCCTTTACGCAAAACCTGCATTATTTGTCGCGCGCCAAAGACGAGTGCCTGTATCAGATTGAAAACGATCGCCTATACAAAGCAATCCCGATCGCAGGCCAGACGCCTGTCGTAGAAATTCGCGCAGAGGAAGATGCGCACCTGCACATTCGCTTTCTCGGCGACGCCACTCCCACAGCAGACGTGCGCGCGCGAGTCGCGGAGTACGTCTACGACTGGTTCGATCTGGGGACGAATCTGGCTCCCTTTTACGACATGGCGCAAAAAGACGCCCTGCTGAAAGGGGCAGTCGATTCGTTTTACGGACTGCGCAACATGGGCATCCCCGACCTGTTTGAAGCGATGAGCTGGGGGATTCTCGGACAGCAGATCAACCTGACATACGCCTACACATTAAAGCGGCGGCTCGTGGAAAATTTCGGACGGCCCGTCGTGTGCGAAGGCAAAACATACTGGGTGTTTCCTGCTCCGGAAACCATTGCAGAGCGGACCGTGCAAGACCTCGCTGTGCTGCGGATGACTGCCAAAAAGTGCGAGTATTTGATCGGCGCAGCACAACTCATCGTTGAAGGGAAACTGTCGAAGGAGCTATTATGGGACGGAGGAGATTATCAAAACGCAGAGAAAACACTGGTCAACATTCGCGGGATCGGTCCGTGGACAGCCAACTACGTCCTCATGCGCTGTCTGAGGATGCCGTCTGCTTTTCCCATTGACGATGTCGGCTTGCACAATGCCATCAAATACGTACAAGGTACGGACAGAAAGCCGACCAAAGCCGAAATCGTTGCGCTGTCCCGCCATTGGACGAGCTGGGAGTCATACGCTACCTTTTATTTATGGCGTTTTCTTTACTAACCAAAGGAGGTTCCACCTGAATGCTGAAAATAGGCTCGCACGTCTCATTCTCCGGAAAAGGACTGCTCAATGCCGCCGAGGAAGCCGCTTCCTACGGCTCTAGCACGTTCATGATCTACACGGGAGCACCGCAAAACACGCGGCGCAAACCGATTGAAGACCAATACATCACCGAGGGCAAGGAAGTCATGGCCAAAAATGGCGTCGAGGAAATCGTCGTCCATGCCCCGTACATCATCAACCTGGGGTCTTACAAGGAAGACACCTTCGAGCTGGCCGTCCGCTTCCTGCAGGAAGAAATTCGCCGGACAGACTACATCGGCGTCAAAAACATCGTGCTCCACCCGGGCGCCTATACGGACAAGGACGCGGAGTACGGCATTGCGCGAATCGCAGAAGGCTTGAACGAAGTGCTCGCCGGGGTCAAAGACACCGACGTAAAAATCGCGCTGGAAACGATGGCGGGCAAAGGAACAGAGATCGGGCGCAGCTTCGAGGAAATCGCCGCGATCATCGAAAAAGTGGAAGACAACAGCAAGCTCGCCGTCTGCATGGACACTTGCCATATTCACGATGCGGGCTATGATATCGTCCACGATTTTGACGGCGTCCTGGAGCAGTTTGACCGGATTATCGGGCTGGATCGCCTCACCGTCGTCCACCTAAACGACAGCAAAAACTTCCGCGGAGCGCAAAAAGACCGCCACGCGCCCATCGGTGCCGGACTGATCGGCTTCGACGCCATGAGCTACATCGTGAACCACGAGAAAATCCGCCACTTGCCGCTCGTGCTGGAAACGCCGTGGATCGGAAAAGAAAAAGGCAAAGAACGTCCGATGTACGAAGCAGAAATCGCGCTGCTGCGCGGCGAGGTGGAAAAACGGTTCGGGGACGAGTTCATGGACCACGTAGAGCGCCTGGACTACTTTTTCCGCAAACAGGATGTGACCAGACGCGAATACGTCGTCGGCATCTGGGAGCTGTTGAAAAACGACGCGAAAGCCAAAAAAGCGGACAGCCGCGAGCCGATGGAGCGCCTGTACGACATGGCAGTGGAAGCACGGCTGTTCCCGGAGCTGTCTGAAGAGCAGCTCAACCACCGCCTGACCGCCTGGTTCGCGATCCCGAAATTCTCCTAAATACTCCTGCTCGAAAAAGCATCAACCTGGCTGCGCGGCTTCCTTTTGTTGAGGGCGAAATGACAATCCAAAACAGGAGGAAGCCGCATGCATGCCAGCGAAAAGCCCGGCGCAAGCCACCAACAGAACGGCCTGAAAACCTACACCCTTCTCGGGCCCGACCGCCGCCCTAACCAAAGTTACTCTCGCGGTACGCTGGGAGGATATCGGCGGCGCCACATATACGGACGCCTCGATTGCCCCTCCGCTCTGCGGGCTATAGCCAAAGGCGGGTATGTGGCCCAGCGGGTGTTTTTTGCCGATGAAAAAACGGCTCTGGCAGCGGGCTATCGTCCGTGCGCAGTTTGTTTGCCGGAAAAGTATGCGCAGTGGAAAGCGGAGCGCACTACCTCCGGCCTGTCGGAAGCTCCTGAATCCGGCAATTGTGAAACGCCGTAATTTTCCACACGCCACGTTGCTTGACGACCACATTCGTATTGATCGAGTCTCTGTCGTTTGGGTCCTGTTCGGGATTCGCCAGTCTGGCCTCGCCCGTTGCGTGCACCACAGCTACGTTTTCTGCAAGAAACCGCGGCTTGCATTCAGCAAGAGCGCTCGACTCCAATGTCGAACCTTTCAACGGCCCGTGAAACAGCCACCCATGCACCTCGGCGATTTGCGCCCTTCCCTTCAGATGCTGCCCCATGAACGTCACGTAATCCGCATCTTCGGTAAAACAATCCCCGTACGCCGCGGCATCTCCCCGATTCCAGGCATCAACCAGCGCAACAAACACCTCGCGAATGTCTTGCACGTCTTTTTCCCGCTGATTCATTTTTGCTCAAATCCTTTCCGTTATAGGATGGGGAAAATCGCTTTGCTTTTTGTGTTATACTTGTGTCCAGAAAAAAGCTTAATCAACCAGTTATCTTAACTGATTGTATATCTTAATTGATTAAGATATATTCGAAGCGTACACCGGAGGTCCAGTTATGTCAAGCGATGATCGCCAGCACCCTGCACTCAGCCTTACCCCCATCCAGCAAGAGCTGCTCCAGGAAATTCGCACAAACAGCTCCCGCGCTGTCATGTTCCATCAAATGATCTCGGAAAAATTGGGCTTGAATGCCACCGATCACAAATGCCTGGACTTTTTGTACAGGTCTGGTCCGGTCACAGCCGGACAGCTTGCCGAATTGACCGGACTGACGACAGGCGCGGTCACCAACGTCATCGACCGTCTGGAGCAGGCAGGCTATGTGGTGCGGGCCAAAGACCCGAAAGACCGCAGAAAAGTGGTCGTCAAGCCAACCGATCATGGCCCGGACAACATCTCGCCTTTGTTCGATTCGATCCTGCACAAGACGATTGCGCTGCTCGACCGTTACACCGAGCAGGAAACGCGCGTCATCCTCGACTTTTTGAAAAGCTGCAACGCCATTTCCTTGGAAGAAATGAACAAACAAAAAGAAGCCGGCTCTTGATAATGAGAGCCAGCTTCCTCACGACTTACAGCGTGTTGGCCGGAATCCGAAACAACACGTACCGCCCCGTCCACATCTCTGACGTGATAACGATCTTCTCCGCGCCCCGCACAAAAAAGTACCCCGATCCTTCCTGCTGAACAAAGCGCCAGCCAGCCGCCGCCACTTCCCGCTTCATCGCTTCTGCCCCCGCGCCTTGCCCGGAGGGTGCGCCGTACCAGTCGACGCCCTCCACGGTTGTCAGCTTGATGAGCTTGCCGTCGTAGCCGTTCAGGAGCGTCTTGACCTCGCTTGCCGAGCTGCCGGAAAAAGGCAGCGCAGGCCCCGCCTGCAAGTAGACGAAGCGAGCCGCCATTGCGAGCAGGCAGAAGACAAGCAACGCTAGCAGCACGCGCCCCCTCGTTCCTCGCCAAATCGTTGACACTTTTCACACATCCTTCAAAAAAAGGCAACAGAATAGTCAGGTTGAGTCATTCTCAATCGTTGTCGCCACCTCTACAATTCTTTGCAGAAGGCTGTGCCCCTTCCGCAGCAATCCCTATTGATGCAAAAAACGCTCAGAAAGAAGGATCGCCCATGATGCCTTTTCGGGTTTTGATCGCAGACGATCATCCGCACGCGCGCGAGGCGATTAAAAGCGTGCTCGCGGAGCATCCCATATTCGAACTGGTGGACGAAGCAAGAGATGGCCAGCATGCAATCCAGCTTTGCCGCTTGCATCAGCCTGATCTCGTCCTGATGGATATTTCCATGCCGCAGTGCAACGGACTGGAAGCGACCCGAATCATCAAAGCGCAATACCCGTTTATCAAAATCGTCATGCTGAGTGTCTCCGACGACATTGTCGACCTGTTTACGGCAATCCAATACGGCGCCCAAGGCTACTTGCTGAAAAACACCAACCACGAGGACTGGATATCGTATTTGCAGGAGCTGATCTCCGGTGAATCCCGCCACTCGCGCAAGCTTGCCGGAAAAATGCTCTATCCTTTCATGGACACGTCCACGAGCGACGAGCCTCCCCCCTCTCTGCTGACCAACCGGGAGCAGGAAATCGCGAAATACGTGGCGCACGGGAAGACGAACCTGCAGATCGCCAATGCCTTGTCGATCCGGGAAAATACGGTCAAAAACCACATCCGCAATATTTTGGACAAGCTGCAACTGGAAAACAGGGTACAGCTCGCCTCCTACGCCGTCCGCCATCGCTTGGCAGAGACAGACAACCAGCCGCTTGTCTAGCAGTAGAGCTTTTCTTAACAGATGCACAGGTAAAAGCCCGGCTTGTCACAGCAAAAGACAGCCGGGTTCCACCTCAAATGTAAATCCTTGTCCTAAGCCTTCGCCCCTATGTAAAGGCTTTTTTATATTGGCCGTAATACGTAGCACGAGCATTGAATGAGCGAATTCTAGCACACAAAACTTTCTGCTAAAGGACAAAAAAGAGAAGTTTGCATTGCTAAAGTCTGGTAAAACAGAACATACGCTTGCTTTTTCTCCAAAAAAACTTGTAGTGGTTGTTGTATTTTTACGTATCCCAGCAAGCGGTTAACCGCTGCAAGAGAAAATATTTACATCAACTAAAGAACTTAATGGTATGGTTGTAGCTTTGTTTTGGCTCGTTGTGTCGGGGAGTCTATTGGCATTTATAGCCGGAAGTCAGCAATTGCTCTGCAAACATATTAAAAATGCTAAAAAATCTGGTTGAAACACATAGCCTTCGCTAATGCGAGGGCCTTTTTTGTATGCTTGCGTAAGCAGAAGCGAATTAATGCGAAGGAATAGCAGAGACGGAGCTTGAGAAGCCGAAAATATTCAGGAAAAAATCTCCAGAACTTTTTTGTATGCCAAAACGTCATAACAGGTGAACATAATAAACGTCGTGAGCCGATAGTGCTCAAACGATTATCAAAGGATGTTTAGCTATCGGTGTTCCATGGGCCAGAAAGGGAACTGTTGGGATAACGCTCCAATGGAGAGCTTTTGGGCAAAGCCAACAATAATGGCTTAATGGTAAGCTTTTCAAAATACGCAAATGAAGTGCGTACGCAGTGTTTTGACATATTGAATCCTGCTATCACCGCAAAAAAATGATACGCAGTAAAGAGCCATATGATGTCTGAAGAGATTGTGACACAATCAAAAAATAAACAGGAGTGTGAAATCACTAGCGTTGCATTAATCTTTTCCCATCATTCAAAATACACATAATCTTTGGTATTTGGTTGTCTAGGGAACAAAAAAATCCTTTACACTGGAAAGGTCAGGTAGTTCCTGTCCAAATCCAACGCAAAGGATAGCTCATGGACAAGAATACCCTATTTTCTTCATTTGGTAAATGGGTTGCACCCATCAATATTATGAAACTTCAACAACGAATTGACGAAACGGATCAAGACAAGTACGTGAAGAAGCTGACGACAAAAGCGTATCTTCTCCTATTTTTACATGCCCAACTTCAGCAACGCGAAGGGCTTCGAGCCATTGCTGACGATGTTCTATCAAAGAAATTTCAGCAAGAATTAGGACTGTCATCGATCAGCCCCGCACAGCTTAGTCGAAAAAACAATCGGGTAGAACCTGCTTTGCTTGAAGAAGTTTTTGTCGACCTTGTCCAGCAAATTCAACGCGTTTCTGGAAAAGCCTGCTCTCTTCGAAAACACATAAAGATCATTGATTCCACTACAATTGGATTATGTTTGCAAAAGTATAAGTGGGCAACCTTTCGCGAAACAAAGGCAGGAATCAAAATTCATCTTCGTCTCGTTTTCGCAAGCCAGGAGGATGTCTATCCTGAAAAGATTTCCCTAACTTGTGCCAAATCCAATGACCGCACCCAAATGGAGTCGCTGATTGATGAGATCGGAGCCATGTACGTCTTTGATCGAGGGTACGTGGATTATGAAAAGTTCGATGAGTATACCGATCAGGGCATCTTTTTTGCTTCACGTCTCAAGGATAACGCGGAAACTCGTCATTTGTATACTTTCAAAGTACCACCAGAAAGCTCCGTTTTATCCGACTCCATGATCCTTCTTGGAACGCCACAAAAACGGGTGGATAATGTGTTACGACTGATTGAAACGCATGATTCGAAAGGAAATCGTATTCGAATCATCACCAATCGGTTCGACTTAGAAGCAGAAGAATTGAGCGACATCTACCGTTGGCGCTGGCAAATAGAACTGTTTTTCAAATGGATGAAACAACACGCAAAGATCAAGACGTTCTATGGAACAAGTGAAAATGCGGTCTGGAATCAAGTTTTTCTCGCTCTCATTGCTTACTGCTTGTTGCTTCTTGTAAAGCTGGAAAGAAACAGTCAGCACAGTCTGCTGCAAATCAGTAGATGGCTCAAAGTGTTTCTCTGGCAGACCTTTGAACAATGGATAGGCAGAATGGATTACCAATCCAAACGAACATCCAGAGGGCGACAGAAAAGGAAGTAAGTGTTGTTTGTTGTTGTCGATGTTGTAATAAATGTATAAAACTACCAAATGGATAGTGGCTACCTTTTGCTTGGCTGTTCTCGTTTTTGGTTGTGAAGTTGAAAATGTCATTCAGAATAATTTGACAATAGATGGATTCATTTTTTATGCAACGCTAATGATTCCGAAGGCAAAAAAATAAATGAAGAGAATATTGACCAAGGAGCATTAAATAGTCTTACTATGCATAAGGATATTTATTATATTTCTTCTAGATATAAAGGCGATTACTACATTCTCCCTAAAAACAGTCGATTAACAAAAAAAAGAATTGAATCAGGAAAAGGAGTTACAAATACATTCTATAACAATGATAAAATTACATTTATCACTAACTGGGGACAAAAAAACGAGAAGGGAACTATTTCTTATACGAGTGGAATATATTTACTTAACGATAAGAGTGAACCTGTCGAATTTGTTCTAAATAATGGTTTTTTCACAAGCGGAACCTTTTTTAACAATCATATATATGTATTGACATTTGACCCAACAGTAAAAGAGGAGCAAATATTAAAAGTAAATTTGAATGGTGAAATAGTAAAAAAGTTTGTGCTTGGCAGGTCTCCCCGATTTGAATTCAGATCAATTACTACAAGTAACGATTTTGTATATGAGCCTTTTGCAGATTTCTGAGCCCTTTCGTATCAAGCACTTGAAAAGCATAAAAAAGGACTTCACCCCAAGAAGGAGAAGTTTTCAAGCAACCACACACGAAAACTTTTCGAGGAAGGTGAAGTCACTTGTATATTCTCCAGCCATCACTTTTTTCCTTTGAGGAACTGCAAAAACTTGAATCGAAAGAACGTCTGCCCTTATTTTTTTCGGTTCTGGACTTACGCCCGTACGCCAAAGAATTGAGAAGCATTACGCCCCAAGGGGCAACGGGACACAGCCGCGAAGCGATTTTACGGTCTTTGTTGGCGGCTCCTTTCGAAGGAATTTCGCAATTTACTGCTCTTCATCTGAGACTCACAAGTGATTTACGCTTTCGTTACCAGTGTGGGTTTCCCATTGATCGACCCGTTCCATCCATTGCAACGTTTAGTCGCGTATTTGCTCAAATTGTCCAGAAAAGCGTTGCCGAGAAGCTGTTTTACGACCTCGTCATGCAATGCCGTGAAGAGGGAATCATTACAGGAACGACCATTGCCATCGACAGCACGGCGATTGATGCGTATGAAAAAAAGCAACCGAAATCTCGCTGCCAAGGAACAGGAAACGCCACCTGGGGAGCCAAGTTCGACTCCTTTGGCAATAAAATCACGTGGTTCGGTTACAAAATTCATCTGGCAGTAGACGCGGACAGCGAATTGCCTGTTGCTTTAGAAGTCACTCCTGCTCACGTCAACGATGGAGACATGGCTCCTCCTCTCCTGGCACAAGTGAACAACCAAGCCAAGGAAGTGTGTAAGAATTACGTGATGGATGGTGGATACGATCATCTCAAGAACTACGAAATCGCTCATCAATACAAGGCACAGGCTATCATTCCTCTAAACCTCCGAAACGAGAAAGAGCCACCTGCTGGTTATACGTCAAACGGAACGCCTCGATGCAGCATGGGATTTGAAATGGTGTACGCAGGTGCTGACGGAACCCATCTCAAATTTCGTTGCCCGCATGTGATGGGAAAAGTAGAGTGCCCACACGGCTCAGCTTGGTGCTCTTCCTCCAACTACGGAATGGTCGTAAAAGTGAACGTCCACGATGATCTCCGCAGATTTTCTTTGCCACATCGGGACACAAAGAATTGGAAGAAGATGTATCACAAACGGACGAGTGTAGAGCGATGCAATGCCCGTTTAAAGGAAAACCTGACAGCGAATGATCTACATGTCGGTGGCATTCAAAAAGTGAAAACGTATGTGTATTTGAATGCTATCGTATTATTGGTGTCTGCTCTGGCAGGAAAGAAAGCCAAGCCATCCAAAAAAACGGCCTAAGCACTCTTTTGAAAAAAGCAGCATCGCAAAATTCTGTCCGAATGCCCATCTTGCTTTTAGGCTTTACCTTATAAAAGTGGCATTTCCCACTTTACGTACCATTAAACTTCATTTTTTAAACGAAAACCTAATTTTGCAAAAGGCTCATATATGTATTCTAATGATGGAAAATTACTATTTATAGATACAGCAGATAATCTTCAAGAGATACCCCTTACGAACGGAACTGGTAAAGTATTTAAAATATTTCCTGATTACCAAGGAATACATGTGCTGTTCTATAACGGAGTTTTTATTCAGATAAAACAAAATAAGGTCAATAGTGTCTTGAAATTACAAAATGAATCAAATGAGCATCTAATTAGCATCCAATCCAAAATTAAAGGCAAAGTATTACACGTTCTATATACATTTGATAAAGCATATTACGGAAAATCCTATAAATATGAAGGACTTATTCGGCAATATAGCCTCGATGATGGCTCTGTATTAGCTGATTTTTATCTTGAAAAGCTAGATAATCTAAGATTAGTTGACTTCGATATAACCAATAATTAGATAGTTTAAAAAAGTAATTTGTTGTTTAACAATTCGCTTTAAAGGGAGTGTAATTATGGAGTTTTTAATATTTATTGGTTCCTATTTAATTGCATTTCACATACTTTCCATAATTATCACTGGGTGTTTACGTTTTTTTTTACCAAAGATTCATTTTCTTGTCTTTTTATTCACTAATGCGATGCTAGGGATTCTGTTCATAAAATATTTTGCATTGACTTGGTCAATTTCATTTTTATTTTTTAATTTACTTACTGCACTTATTGGAGTGGGAATCGCAAGCTTGCTTAGGAAATTAATTCATAATTTTAGGGAGGAGTGAGGGGATCAACATACGTAATTTACCACTGAGCTATACAATGCTCTTCCAGATTAACGTGTCAAACAATTACGTAATGCGGACACTTCCATGAGCGATCTCACGGCCTCTTTCGGACTTGCCCGCGGAGGGGCTCTACCACCATTTTGGAGACAAAAACCAGCTAATGTTTGTCAAGTGTTCTCCCTAGGCCATTTGTTCGTTTTTTGGTATACTTTATGAAGGCATAGCAAAGAACCTCCATTGGCGTGGAGGCTATCTGGATATATTTGGTTATGGGGTTTTGTAGGGCTCGCCTTTACACAGGATTGCGTACATGTGATGGAGAAGCTTGTTGGCGCAAGCAATCACCGCTACCTTGTAAGGCTTGCCCTCTTTCTTTTTCTTGTCGTCGTACTGCTTGAGTCGTGGATTCGCGCCGTTCCTTAGACCGCACTGTACGGCTACATACAGCGCTCTGCGAAGGCGTTTTGAACCTCGTTTGGTAATCCGGTTGCTGGTTGACGTAAATTTCCCCGAGCTGAATACGCCTGGATCTAGCCCTGCAAAGGCCACAGGCTGTTTGGGACTGGTAAACTGGCTTATATCCCCTGTCTCCGCCACAATCACTGCGGCTAGCTTCTCTCCGATTCCCGGAATGGATTGAAGCAATTCCACTTCCGGTAGGGACACAGCCATTTCTCCTCCATCTGCTCCTCTAAACGCCCTAGTCGCTCTTGCAAGCAAATCAATAAGGAAACCATTTCATCCAACATCATGACTTGCGCAGAGCTGACCTCTTCTTTGCTCCATTCTTTTAAAGCACGCTCCATGCGCTCCGTTTTCTCCTGCATCCATGCTTGGCTGTGTGATCTGCCTGTTGCTTTCCGTAAGACGCTCTCCAGCTTCTCTTCTTCCCCCTGCAGGCAACACTGCAAAACGCGTAGTGACGTCGCCGAATACAGGTCATAAAACACACCTTCAAATGCCGGAAAGACCTGATCGAGCAAAGCTCTAGCGTTGCGTTTGGCCTGCACATACAAACCCGTTACAAACTCATGCTGCCGGGTGACATGTTGAAGCTCCGCGTAGGATTC
The DNA here is from genome assembly GCF_000470975.2 of Brevibacillus sp. NSP2.1. NCBI lineage: Bacteria > Bacillati > Bacillota > Bacilli > Caryophanales > Paenibacillaceae > Brevibacillus > Brevibacillus sp. NSP2.1. The sequence goes on from NZ_CP048274.1 coordinate 5,437,460, forward strand.
TTCCTGTGTTCGGTGCGGTTTTATCTCCCCCCGGTAATACATGTCCGCCAAGTGTCACGCATCCGCCGCATCCGTCTTCACCTTCCGCAGTTGCGTCCCTTTTGCCCGCTTTGATTGTAACGGATTGAGAATGAAATGCCGATATCCGTTGCGCGAAAGAAAGGAAGCCACCCCGCGATGGTAATGTCCCGTCGCCTCTAAAATGACAACCGGTTCTTGACCTGTTCGCTCTCGCAGTTCGGTGAGTCGTTCCCCCAGACGTTCAAATCCTTGCTTTCCATGGAGAAGGGTTTCCGCTTTCCCAAGCGCTTCATTTCGGTTGACAAACGCTTGCATGACGCTGCTCCCCTTGGGCACATCCAATCCGATAACGGGTTCCATAACATCCTCCTCAAAAATACATTCGCCGGCACTCCCACGATGGTTCCAAACCGATAGCTTCGCTTGTGATACGAGGTCACCGCCTCTACCAGCTCAAACATGGTCATTGGGGATAGGGGGAGAACAGTTTTTGTGACGGGGTGAGCTCCCCTAAAAGCCGCACGTTCTCCCGGCTACCGCCATCTTATAGTGCCTAAGAAAAAAGGCCAACCAGAAATGACTGGTTGACATGATAATACGAAAAGCCCCCCGAGAATCGCAACAGGAGGAATCCCATGACCCGCAAGACACGCGCAGAAATGTTGGCGGAAACGCGCGCCAAGTTGGTCAGTGCCGCCAGACAAGCTTTTGGCACGATCGGCTATGCAGATACTTCGATGGATGAGCTTACCGCTTCTGTCGGCCTGACGCGCGGGGCGCTCTACCATCACTTTGGCGATAAAAAAGGCTTGCTTGCCGCCGTCGTCAAACAGCTCGATGCGGAAATGGACGAAAAGCTGACCCCGAGGCGGAATTGTCCAAATCGCTGCGCAGCCTCTCCGCTTTGTTGAACGGACTGCTGGCGACGAAGCAGCCGCTGAACTAGCTGGTTCACGCACGAAAAAAGCCGAGGAAGCGCAAGGAATCATCAGCCCTTGCGTCACTCGGCTTGCCGTTTTGGCCCTATTGGCCGCTTCTGCTTTTCGACATGCTAAATATCCAAAGGCGACTGGCGAATAACCGCCACACTTGACTCCCGCACAATCAACCGCGGCTCGAACTGCACGCGCTCGTAGGCGCCAGCCCCATTCTCACGAATCCGTTTCAGCAGCAGCTCCGTAGCCAACCGAGCCACTTCCTCCCCCATGATCGAAACCGAACTGATCTGCGGAGTCGTGATCGTCGTCCAGACGTTGTTGTCGATCCCCACGATCGCGACATCCTCCGGCACGCGAACGCCCAGCTCCTTGAACCGGTTCACAATCCCGATCGCCACCATGTCGTTGACCGCGTAGATCGCGTCCGGCATGTTTTTCAGGCTGAAAAAATAGTCAGCCGCCCGCCGCCCTGTTTCAAACGAGAAGTCCTCGCCAAAGTAGACGAGCGAAGGATCGACGTGTGTCAGCGAGCTTTCGTAAGCGATGTAACGTTCCTCGGTCTTGTCCTTTGGCGCGCCTGCGTAGGCGATGCGCGTCCGGCCGATTTTTATCAGGTGCTCCATGACGAGCCGCCCTTCCTGACGGGCCATGCTGACCACATCCGCCTTCACATTGTCGTCGAGCTTTTTGCCGTAGTTGATGATCGACACCGGGACGCTCGCTTTGTTGATGAGCGGGACCAACGTTTTCGGATAGGCGAGCGGCATGATAATCAGCCCGTCTACGTGCAGCTTTTTCACCTCGCGCACAGTTTCCAGCTCTGTGCGGGCATTGCCGGAGGTGTTGATTTGCACGACACGATAGCCATGCTGCTTCGCCGCTTGCTCCACCGACCAGGCGATATCGGGAATGATCGCGTTGCGAATATCCGGAACAGCCAGCGCAATCTGATACGTCTGCCGCACCTTCAGGCTCTGCGCGGAAGTGTTCGGAGTGAAGCCCAGCTCCTCGATTACTTGCAGCACCAGCGCTTTCGTCTTCGGACTGATCCCGCCGCTGTCGTTAATCGCCCGCGAAACGGTCGCAATCCCCACCCCTGCCTTTTTCGCCACGTCTTCTATCGTCACTTTGTTATGGGTATCCACTGCGATGCTTTCCTTTCCTTCTCGGAATCGTTTTCTGCTTTCTACGAATCTGTTCTCGTTATCTATCGTTATTATAGCACACACGGTCTGCGCGGTAACGAGGTGCCACCGCAGCACAACCCAGCCATGTTGGCAAAAAGGCGGCTCCACTGGACAAAAGAAAGAGCCGCTGTCATAACACTTTCGTTACACTTCGCACTTTTTTCACTTGATATTACAGTTTGACAATATGTCAAAGTTATGACATATTATTTTTCGGAAACGTTTCCTATTTTAATTACTGTTTTCGGCAGATATACAATCCCAATTCCCTGCAAGGAGCTGACAAATGATGAAAGCGTTACGCTGGCACGGTTTGAAAGACCTCCGTCTGGAGACAATCGCGGAGCCTCAACCCCTCAAAGGACAAGTGAAAATCAGAGTGGAATGGTGCGGCATTTGCGGAAGCGACCTGCATGAATACGTGGCAGGCCCGATCTTCATTCCGGAAGGAGCACCGCATCCGCTTACAGGCGAAAAAGCTCCTATCGTCATGGGTCACGAATTTTCCGGACAAGTCGTAGAGGTCGGAGAAGGCGTAACGAAGATCAAAGTAGGCGATCGCGTGGTCGTCGAGCCGGTCTTCGCGTGCGGAACTTGCGCTGCGTGCGCGCAAGGCAAATACAACCTGTGCAACAAAATGGGCTTCCTCGGACTTGCTGGCGGTGGCGGCGGCTTCTCGGAATACGTGGCGTGCGATGAACACATGGTCCACAAAATTCCGGACACCCTCTCCTACGAGCAAGGCGCACTGGTCGAACCATCTGCAGTGGCGCTCTACGCGGTGCGCTCCAGCCAACTGAAAGCCGGCGACAAAGCAGTCGTATTCGGTGCCGGCCCCATCGGCCTGCTCGTCATCGAAGCGCTGAAAGCAGCAGGCGCAGCGGAAATTTACGCGGTCGAGCTGTCTCCTGAGCGCAAAAACAAAGCGGCTGAGCTTGGCGCGATCGTCCTCGATCCGAAAGAGTGCGATGTGGTTCAGGAGATTCACAACCGCACCAACGGCGGCGCGGATATCGCATTTGAAGTAACAGGCGTGCCTCCGGTTCTCACGCAAGCGATCGAATCGACCAAAATCGCCGGACAAATCATGATCGTCAGCATCTTCGAACGCGAAGCGCCAATCAAGCCGAACAACATCGTCATGAAAGAACGCTCGATGACAGGCATCATCGGCTATCGCGACGTGTTCCCGGCCGTCATCAGCCTGATGGAAAAAGGCTTCTTCCCTGCGGACAAGCTCGTCACCCAGCGCATCAAGCTCGACGAGATCGTCGACCACGGATTCGAAGCGCTGCTGAAAGAGAAAAACCAGGTGAAAATCCTCGTAAGTCCGAAAGCCTAATCGAAAACGATTCCACTATCATTTTTGCTTCCAGGCGAAAAACAGAGCGGAAAAGGCAGGTCACCCCCTTGCCTTCCGCTCTTTTTCCATTTTATTCCTGGTTGCTCTCTAGGAAGCTGGCTTTGCGCTCGCTGTTGCCTCGGCCAATGCCTTGCGCCGCTCGTAGGCAAACAAAATCATCGCCACGCCTAACACTGCGCACAGCATGTACATGAACGAATAAGAAGACAAATCCGCCACCGGCCCCATGACGATCCCCCCGAGCGAAACGCCCAAATCAGCCGTCGCAATAAACAAGCCGATCAAAACATTGCGGCTCGCCTGGGGCAGCACAAAGGTCAAATACGTCGTCAGCGTCGGATAGAGCAGCGCCTGCGCAATCCCCATCAGCACAGCCCCGACATAAAAAAACAGAAAGCCTCCGGCGGCCGAAAAGGTCGAAAGGCTGACACTTTGCGCCGCCACGGCCAGTATCAACATGACGCCCATGACAAAAGAGGCGCGCCACTTCCCGTCGGAAGGAATTTTTTTCCGCAAGACAAACCGCGCCAGGACAACCGTCCCCGCCTGCAGCATGAGGAAAATGCCCGCATGACCGCCTGTAATTTGCAGGGCGTACAACGGGATAAAAGCAGTAACCGCTCCGAACACAAGAGAAGCGGTCAGCATCAGCACGCTGCATGTAAACAGGTGCGGGTTTTTCACAAACTGGCTGAAGGACGAAAAGCCGACCGCCTTCTGCTCGACTTTCGCTTCAGCCTTGGCCTGCGCATCCTCTTTGTCGATTTTGGCGGTAAACCCGACTACGCCTGTCAAAACGGCGATCGCCACCATCGCAAAAGTGAAGCTGTTCATCTCCCCTGGCTGCCAGATGCCGAGAGCGAGTAGCGGCCCGACAATCCCCGGCAAGTACGCGCACAGCGAGTACATGGAGATCCCTTGGGACCGCTCCTTTTCCGGCAGGGCATCAATAATCCCGAGTTGCAGAGCCATGGAGAAAAAGGCTGTGCACACCCCTTGCAGCATGCGGGCGACAAAATACCCTTCCAGTCCGGTAAACGTGTACAAGATCAAGGCTGCCCCGTTGAGGACGAGAATCGTGCGCAACACCTTGATCGGCCCGCGTTTTTGAATGATGTGGCCCGCCCACGGGCGAAGCAGCATCGTCGTAAACAAATACGCCCCCATAATAATCCCGATGGTTGTATTGGAAGCTCCCAGCGAAGAGCCTTGCAACGGAATGATGACGTTCAGGATCGAGTTGGCGCTAAAATAGAAAAGAGTCAAAAGGTACAACCGCAAAAATGGCCAGGCCAACGCTCCTCTCACAACTTTGTTCCCTCCCTTTTACCCGTACATGTATGTCGGTTTTGCTTCCATTAGAGCATGACTGTTTGCAGCAGCTTTTTGGCATAGGCGGACTGCACGTTGCCCAGTTGCTCGACCGAAACGGTTTCCTCCACCCGCCCGCTGCGGACGATCATCACTCTGTCGCACAAATAGGCGGCCGCCTGCAAATCGTGCGTGATGAAGATGTAGCCCATGCGGTAAGTGTTGCGCAAGTCTTTCAGCAGTTCCAGCACCTGCATCTGAACCGATCCGTCCAGCGAGCTGATCGCTTCGTCCAGCACGATGCACTTCGGCTCCGTCGCGATCGCTCTGGCGATGCACACCCGCTGGGCCTGCCCGCCCGACAGCTCGTGCGGATGCTTGCTGCGATAAGTGGAATCAAGCCCGACTTGCGCAAGCAAAAAGTCGAGCTTGCTGTCGGCTTCCTTTTTCCCCAGCCCCATCATCCTAAGCGGCTCCATCAATGCCGCCTCGACCGTGTAAAACGGGTTGATCGAGGACGTGTAGTCTTGAAAAACGGCGCTGATCCTGCCGTTTCTCCCTCTGCGCTTGGTCACGCTTTCTCCCTCGAACAACACGCTGCCCCGGTCCGGCTTCTCGATCCCGAGCAGCAACCGCCCCAAGGTAGATTTGCCGCTGCCGCTCTCGCCGATGATTCCTAGGCATTCCCCGTCCCCGCATTCGAAGCTGATGCCAGCCAGCACCTGCTCTTTCTCCTTGGAAAAAAAGCCGCCTTTTCTATACGCTTTTTCTACACCGTCAACCTTCAGCAACCGCGACGCCTCCCATCACCCTACTGAAATGCTGGCTAAGCGCAAGCTTGTTGGACACCAGATAGCGTGTGTACTCATGCTGGGCTTTGGCAAAAATTTGCTGGGTCGTCCCGCTCTCGACCACTTCTCCCGCCTTCATGACCAGCACTTCATCCGCGATCTTTTTGACCGCGCCCAGATCGTGGGAGACAAACAGCAGCGAGCAGCCCATTGTTTGCCGCAATGCGATAAACTGCTCGACGACCTCATACGCAGAGACGGCGTCCAAGGCAGTCGTCGGCTCATCTGCAATAATCAGATCCGGTGCGAGGACGATCGCCAGCGCAATCATAATCCGCTGCAGCATGCCGCCAGACAGTTGATGCGGGTACTTGTTCATGATCTCAAGCGGATGTTTCAGCATGACGCTTTCCATCGCCGTTTTCATCCGCGCCGTGATCTCATCCCGGCTCCAGCCATAATGCGCGGCGAGCGTCTCCCGCAGATGGACCCCGACCACGCAAGAAGGGTCAAAGGCACGCATGCCATTTTGCACGATCAGGCAAATCTGTTTGCCGCGCTTTTGGCGCATCTCTTTTTCTGAGAGCGCAAGCAAATCCTCTCCCTGGAACCGTATCTCTCCCGACTGGCGCAGCCCGCTGCCGTTCAATCTCATGATCGCTCCGCACGTCAGCGACTTCCCGCTGCCACTCTCGCCGACAATCGCCAGGCAGCTCCCGGCCTTGAGCTGAAAACTGCTGCCCGCAACCAATTGCTTATTGGTGCGGTTATCCCAAATTTGCAAATTCGCTACTTCCAGTACGTTCATGCCCGGTCACACGCCTCCTTTTCCTTGCAGCCCGACAGCCGAAGCAAAGACACTCGCTTGCGGCTGCTCTTTTGTCCGAACGAGCTTGGGGTCGAGCGCGACCTGGAGCGCGTCCGACAAAAAGTTGACGGCCGACACCGTGATGACGATGGCAAGCCCCGGCGCGAGCATTAATTCCGGGTGGGAAAACATGACTTCCCGCGCTTCGTTCAGCATCATGCCCCACTCCGCATGCGGAGCCTGAATCCCTAAGCCGAGAAAGGAAAAGCCTGAGATTTGCAAAATCATCGAGCCGAACGAGCTGCTGGCAATCACGGCCATCTCAGGCGTCGCCACCGGAACGATGTGCCTGGCCATAATCGAGACGTGGCTCATCCCGATCGCTTTGGAAAACTTGACGTACTCCGCTTCGGCATACTGTCTGACCGATGAGCGGATCACGCGGGCAAACCAGGGCCATTTGGACAGCACGAACGCGAGCAAAATATTTTCCAGCCCTACCCCCATGATCCCGATGATCGCCAATGTCATGACGTACCCCGGAAAAGACAGCATGACATCACACAACCGCATCAAAACCGCATCCACTCGCCCGCGGAAGTAGCCAGCTACAAACCCGACGACTCCCCCGATTCCTGCCGACAGGACAAGCGCCGCGAACACCCACAGCACGCTGGGGCGAATGCCGTACAGAAGTCTGGACAACACGCAGCGCCCGAGCTGATCGTTGCCCAGCGGATATTGCCACGATGCCGAAGCAAAGCGCAGCTCCATATGCACAGCCTTTGGATCATGGGGGGCGAGGACGGGAGCAAAAATGCCAGCCAAAGCGATCAGCGCAAGCACAGCGAGCGAAACTACAGCGACTTTGTCATGAAGCACATTTTTCAGCAGTCTCATCTTATCCATCTTCCCTCAGCTTCGGGTTCAGTACCGCCTGAATCACGTCAGAAACGGCATTGAACAAAATAAAAGCGACAGCCAAAACGAGCACATACGCCTGAATGACCGGAAAATCCCGGCTGACGATCGCCTTCACGCTCAGCGTTCCCAGCCCTGGCCAGGCAAAGATGTTTTCCACCACGACGGTCCCCCCCAAAATAATCGGAATCGCCATGCAAAACACAGAGGTCGTCACCTGCAGCGAATTGCGGACAACGTGTAGCATGATCGTTTTTTCCGGCAAACCGCAGGCCCGGCTGTAGCGGACGTAGTCTTCGTTCATGTTGCCGAGCACTGCGCTTCTGACCATGCGGAAATAAATGCCCGCATAGCCAATCGTGATGACTGCAACAGGCAAAATGTAGCTTTTGTACGAATCCATGCCGCTCGTCGGCAGCAAATCGAGCTTGACGGCAAAATACCAGACCAACAGAGCCGCCAGCCAGTAGGATGGCATCGCGGCCAAAAAGAACGAAACGCCCCTGACGGATTGATCGATCAGCTTGCCTGCCTGCAGGGCGCACAGCACGCCCAACGCGACAGACAGCACGAGAATCGCGACGACCGAAACCAATGTCAGCTTGACCGTGTTGACAAAAGCCGGGCCAAGCAACGACCATACCGATTTTCCGGTGACAAACGAATTGCCGAAGTCAAGCTGCAGGCAGTCGGCGAGCCAGTCGAGGTAGCGGACGACAAACGGTTGATCCATCCCAAGCTCCGCCCTCGTCTGCGCGATCAGCTCCTCGGTGATCGTCGGCACGCCCTGCGCTTGCAGGACCACCTCCGCAGGGTCGAGCGGAGAGAACTGGATCAGGCTAAAGGTGCAAAACGAAACCATCAGCAACAAAGGAATCGAGATCAGCAACCTTTTCAACACATAGCTGCCCATCGCCATCCTCACTTCCCTGCAAAATTCATCCGTTCAAACGGCAGCTCGTACTGCGTCTGCTTGAAGGAAATGCCTTGCAGGTCTTTGGGAGCCACAATCGTCACGCTGCCATTGGTCAGCGGTACAAAGACTGCTTCCTCGTGAACGATCGTCAAAATGTCCGCGTACAGCGACTTGCGCGCCTGCTCGTCTGTCGATACCATCACGTCTTCGATTTTTTTGTACAGCTCATCGGCCCGCGCAATTCCGCTGGTCGTATGGTAATAGGACGACTTGGAGGTGAAGGCCGCAATCGTGCTCTGCGGATCGTAGGCAAGTCCCCACGTCTGGTTGAACAGCAAGTCGTAGTCTCCGCTCGCCCTTCTGTTGGCAATCGAGGACGACTCCTCGCCGACCAACTCAAGCTGAAGCCCGATCTTGGCGAGTTGATCCTGCATCCATTCCGCCTGCGTTTTTTGGGCGGAGGAATTGACGTCGTAATAGAGCTTCATGGAAAGCGGCGCGCCGTTTTTCTTCCGGACGGCGTTCTCCTGCTCCTGTACCCAGCCGGCCTGTTCCAGAAGCTGCTTCGCTTTTTCCGGATCGTACTCGCGCTTTGTCAGTTCGACATTCGCGTAGTTGACGTTGGAAGAGAACAAGGTGTGGGCAGGAGGCTCTGTGCCGCCCAAAATTTGCTTGCTGATCGTCTCCCGGTCGACCGCGTGCCAAATTGCTTCACGGACGGCCCGGTCTTGCACAGGACTTCCTGCCTTGCTGCTGTTGACGGCCAAAAAGCTCGTATTCATCGGCTGACTGCGAACAATCTGGTACTTGCCGGATTGTTCAAGCTGGTTCATCGCTTCTACATCCAGACTGTTGGCCCCCCGGTCATCGGTAAACACGAAATTGACCTCGCCTTTTTGCAGCGCCAAATAGGTCGTCTCTCCCGCAGGCAGTACTTTCGCGGTGATTTTCTTGATCTTCGGTGCCCCGCCCCAGTATTGTTCATTCGCTTCAAAGACGGCAAACTGCTCCTCTTTATGCTCTGTCAGCTTGTACGGCCCTGTGCCGTTGTAGCCGATGATGCCATTTTTCGTTTCGCCGTCAATGAAGCTTTTGGGCGAGACGAACACGTACGGCCTTGTCATCGACAGCTCCACCAGAGTCGGGTAGTACGGCTCGGACAACACCAGCTCCACCGTATGCTCGTCCAGCACGTTGCAGCTCTTGATCTTCGTCGAGAGCTTGATCCAGGAATGCTTGCTCGCATTGCTTTGCACCGCTTCGATGTTTTTCTTCACGGCCTCTGCATTGAATGGCTCCCCGTCATGGAACTTCACATTTTTTCGGAGATGGAACGTGTAGACCTTGCCGTCTTTGGAAATCTCCCATGATTCCGCCAAAAGCGGCTTGATGCCCTCTTCGGTATTTTCCACCAGCGATTCATAGACCATGCCTTGCGCATACATCGCCCCTGTGTACAAATGCGGGTTCATGTCTTTAATATCTTTGGAAGTAGCCATTACCAGCTCTGCCGGCTTTTGATTTTGATCCGGCTCAGTGGTCTGCGCCGCGTTCTCGCTGCCGCATCCAGCCAACAAAACAAGCGAGAGAACTGCGCCCCACAGCCAGGAAGCTTTTGCTCGATTCATGTTTCTGTCCCCCTGTATTTCCTACTGATTGTGTCGATTTACCGCATAGTCGCGTGCTTTGCCCAGCTCGCGGCAAATCATCTGCACGTCGTTTTCAAAGCTTTGCACGCGAAACGCGTCCGATAGCGCTGCCCCGGCCAGCCGCGAAGCCGCTTCCTCCAGCTTGCGCTCATACGTGGCGATGAACTTGTCCATTTTCGGACAATCCGCACCGAGATGCGCCGCAATTCCGCGGATGATTTTGATTCTGTAGTAATCCTCCTTGGGCATGCGCGGAATATCCCATTCGCCTGCCTTGTTGACGAACATGGTGCGAATCGGGACCGCGGAAAAGTCGAAGTATTTGCCGTCCTCGTCCGGCTCGGAAAAAGGATCGACCAGCAAGGAAGTGTAGCGGATGTAAAGCAGGTACGACTGACGGATCGGCTCGAAATACGGGAAGTGCTCGATCTCGTGCCGCGACAGGCTTTCCGGACGCACCGGATAGTTGTCGTCTGTCATGAACTGCAGCAGGTTGACTGCTTTCAGCCCCAGCTTTTCCACCACGCCCGTGATCTCCTTCCACTGCCCGAGCATGTCGGAGATGACTTCTTGCGTGATCGGGCCTTCCGGGAACATTTTGTACACGTATTTTTTGACCTTTTCCTCGCCAAAAACGACGCGCAGCGAAAACTCGTTCATAAACAACGGCGGGTGCACGTACAACGATATGTTTCGCGTCTCGGCCTCGATGGGCGTATCCATGGCTACAAGCTCGATGCCTACTTGCTCGTATAGCTCGCCGATCGCTTGGACAGCGGCAGACGGCGTATGCGTGGAGCCGATGAATACTTTTTTCTTCACGCCTGTCGTGATGACCTGATGAGACGGGCTGCCCTCCAGCCAGCGCGTGTCTCCCAAATACGTCGAAAAGCTGATGACTTCCGCCTCGGCTTGCAGCTCGGTCAAAAATTGACGGATCAAGCTGGCGGAGCCAAACGTCGGGGAAACGAGTACGACGCGGCTGGCCTTCCGCACGATTTGTGGCCCCAGTTGCTTCAGCGCTTCTATGTACGCGTCTGCCGTGACCGCCAAAATCAGCGTATCCCACTCGCCCGCCACCGTTTCATATCCGCAAAAAACGTGGTCGAGAACGCATTCGCCTGCCAGCCTGTGATGCTTTTCATTCTGGATATGTACAGACAGGCGCTGGTTGCTTTGCTTGACTGCCGAAAAGAAAGGCGCGGAACGAACGGATTCCCGCCCGACAATGCCTACCTGACTGTCCCCTTGCTTTTTCAGCAAAACCGCCAGTTGAACGGCAGCCGGCCCCGTTCCCAGCAGCAACACCTTTTGAAAAACGCTCATCATTCAGCCTCCTAGCTTGCTACTTCCGCTTTTTTGTACAAGGCGATGTCAAAAACATGCTCGGGACGCAAGACGGTTTCCACCAGCCTCCACTTGCGGCTGTCGACCTCCTGCATCGGGTAGTTGAACAGCGACTTCAAGTGATCGCCATAGCGCATGACTACCACCACCTGGTCGTTCGTCAGCGAGTAGAGCTGATCCAGCAGCTCGTATTTGTTGGAAACCGTCGAGCTGAAAATAATGTGCGTCGCCTCCCGCGTGACGGGGAGATGCTCGACGAACTTCTGCTCAAGCTGAATCGGCAGCCCGCTGCCCAGCGCTTCCACCACCTTTTGCCCCAGCTCGATCGCTTCTCCGTCGCTGTCGATGCCCACCACCATCGCCCCTGTCCGCTTGGCAATCAATAGCGGCGTCATTGGATACGAGCCGGAGCCGACCAAAAGCACTTTGGAGTCCGCACTCACCTGAAAGCTCCCAAATTCCTGCTCGATGCACGACTCGATATTTTTGAAGTAATCGGCTCCTTCCTCTTGCCCGCTCAACAGCTTCAGCGCCCGGTACTTTTCCATGATCGCCACGCAGCGAGAGGCTGCCTGCCGAACATTCTCCACCAGCTCCTGAAATTCAGCGGTTGGATGCTGCGCCATCCACGCCCACGCTTCCTTGTTGCCTTCTGCTGTCACAAAAGCCGAATATTCATCAATGACGGCGGCAAGCTCGTAGCTGTGCTGAGTCGTACCGTCGTAGCACTTCGCCAATCCGGAAAATTTGCCCAGAAAATCGTTGATACACTCCTGAAACTGTTCTGGTTTTTTCATTCTCGCCACACTCCCAGCCAATCCGTTTGGTTTTCTCATATCTCCAGATAAGCTTTGCCCTGCGCAACAATGCCGACAGACCCGCCGATTTGCAGGCTTTTGATTTCTTCTCCCTGCCAGGAAGCAGCCACGTGAATGCTTCCCCCTGGCTGTCTGATCTCCGCCGCCGCATCCTTTTGCTGCTTCCAGGCCAAATAGGCGCCCACGGAAGCCGTCCCCGAGCCGCAGCCCCGCTCCCAAATCATGCTGTCCAACTGCGGCACGTAAATGAGCGGCGCCAGCTCATGCGTTTCCGGTTTGTACAGCAAAATGCCGATCATGCTGGACGCTGACTCTGCTCCGAGCCGCTTTGCCAGCGAAGCCGCACTCCTGCGCAATTCCTCGTGCGCACGCTCCACTTCGATCACGACATGCAGGAAGTCCCGATATTGGACAAGCCCCAGACTCCACTCGCGGCCTTCATGCGCAATCGCCCGCTGCTCCAGCTTATGCGGCACAGGCATGGCTACCTGACAATAATATTCGTCCGCGATCCGGTTGACCCGGCAATGCACAAGCTGCTCCGCTCCCGAGGCCCCGAGCGAAATCTCCGTCCACTCATCCTGCCCAAGCCCGTTTTCCCGGGCGATCCAGGAGGCGAGCGCCATGCACGCGTTGCCGCAAAACTCACCTCCCGCCATTTGCAAATGGGCACTGGCTCCGCGCTGGTCCGGTTGTTCGATAAACCCTACCTGCTCCGAGTGCACGCTGTCGTAGGACATCATCCTGGAAGCAATGCGCTGGTACTCCTCCGCCGGATGCTTTGTCTTCACCAGAATCGTCATGTTTTGCGTGGGATTGAATTTGATAAAATCGACTTCTCTCCTCATTTCCCCCACCCTTTGAACATATGATTTACCGGAGCATTTCCTGTTTTTTTAATTGAAAAACGTAATCATTACGCTTTATTAGGGATAATCATATTCATATTTCTGGGAATTGTCAATGTACCAAAAACAAATTTTCTTCCTGCTGTTTCCCTCCGTTTGCACTCCTTCCGTCCCCCGCGAATGAGAGAGCAATATTTCTTTGTTCGCGGCTTTGGATGAAGCGCTGCAAACCCGGACAGGAGACAACCGCTTCGATATTTTGGTCAACAACGCTGGCATCGGGCAAATTTTGAGTCTGGAAGAAGCGACGGAGGAAACGTTTGACGAGGTGATGAGCATCAATGTCAAAGCGCTGTTTTTTGTCATCCAGCAAGCTTTGCCCCGGCTGAACGCAAAAGGGCGCATCATCAATCTGTCATCGTTTGTCACACGCGCAGCCTCGCCGTCCGTCTTCACCTACAGCATCTCCAAAGGGGCCATGAACACTTTGACGCTCGCCTTGGCCAAGCAGCTTGGCAGCCGACAAATCACGGTGAACGCCATCCTGCCCGGCATCATTAACACAGAGATGAATGCGGGCACTCTGCAAAACAATCCCGCCGGACAAAAGTACGCCGCTGGTCTGTCGATTTTCAACAGGTGGGGCGAGCCGGAAGACGTGGCGGATATCGCTGCCTTCCTCGCCTCTCCGGACAGCCGCTGGATCACCGGACAACTGATTGACGCCAGCGGAGGATCGCATTGGTAAACCGATAGCGGCCAGCCCGCTTCTCTCCCGACAACCAGCGGATATATGAGCAAAACAGCCAGTGCCCACCATCGCTTCGGATCGAACGTCTTTGCGGTCTCTGGATTGGTCGTATTCATACAGAGCTGCACTTCCTTTTTCCTAATAATTTTAGTTGTATTTTTAAATACCACTATATTGCGATCAAAAATAAAGGAATACTGGTCACAAGTATTCCTTATACGGATGAATAATGGCTTCATAATCTTTCCCGTACTTTTCGCCCAGCTCCTTGCCGAAATCCCGCTCAATTTGCTCCATGATGAGATCGTGGTAGAACGTATTTTGCAACAGCTCGATAAGTGAGGGATGATCTGTTTCCAGCACGGTAGGTTTGAGCCCTTTGCCAAAGCTGCCGAGCAACGCGGAATGGGCGTCGCACAAAAGGGAAAACTTGCGCGCGCGCACCGCGCTCCACTCTTCGCTTCGTTTGTGGATCAGCACATTTTTCAAGCTCGTCGCGCATTCTCCGATCGAAATCAGCGTCACCGCGACACCGCGCTTCTCCGCTTCCAAGAGAGGCTCTTCCACCCAGTGCACGTCTTCCGACCAAATATCTACCACGATGCTCTTGTCCGCATTCGCGACCAGCCGCCGGATGACCGTTTCAATCGCTTTGTCGCCTTGCCAGTTGTAAAAGGAGGGGGCCGTCTTCGGCACTGCGCTTAATTGCTCCTGCAGCACCCGCGTTGTCTGTTCAAACTCGGATTTCAGCAAACGCACAAGCTGTTCAATCGGGACCGCGTCATAAAGGACGGGCTCGCTTTCGATGACCCGGCATATGCCCTTTTCCGTCAAAGAACGCAGGGCCGCATACACATTCGTGCGGGATACGGACACTTTTTTGGCGACCTCATAACCGGATATTTTCGGGTCCTCGTGAAGCACCAGGTAGCATCTCGCTTCCAGATCGGACAAGCCGATTTTTCGAAGCTCGTCTATCAAAGTTGTACCTCCTTTCCTGCTCACGAGAGTTTGGATAGTATTTTTAAATACTACTATCATTCCGTACAGGAGTCAACTCCCCCGTTCGCCCGCTGAAGCATGGCGGAACGAAGGCTCGCTCCCCGCTTCTGCCAGCGGTTGTGCCAACTACCTGTGCTCGCCAAGCGGTAGGGAAAATGTAGCCCGCCAACCCCAGCTTTGTCCGCAAGTTCAAAAAAACATGCGTATTCACCGTTCGCGCACTTCCATAGAAGTCATCCCCCAGCGAGCCATGACATTTTCCCCATAAAAAATATCCCCTGCAACTAGGACGTGTCTGAAAACTAAAGAAAATGTGGTATGATTTAGGAAAAACGAATGGAGCAACGAGCATGATTCAAAGACGGTACGAAATAAACGATGAACAGTGGGAACAAATTCAGGACATGTTCCCCCCCTATCGAACAGGACGTCCGTCCAAATTAAGTAATCGTACCATGTTTAATGCCATTCTTTGGATTGCCCGAAGTGGTGCGGCTTGGCGAGATTTGCCGGAAGAACGTTATGGTTCATGGAAAACGGTCTACAGTCGCTTCTGCAAGTGGAGAGATACCGGATTACTTGTCGCCATCTTCCAAGCTCTTCACGTAGAACCTGACTTTGAAAACTTGAGCATCGATTCTACATCGGTCAAAGCTCATCAACACAGTGCGGGTGCTAAAAAAACGCAGAAGGACACGAAGTAAATCAGCACATAGGCGTCAGCCGTGGCGGAAAGACAACCAAACTTCATACCGTCGTCGATGGATTAGGGAATCCCCTCGCTTTTCTTCTCACGGGGGGGCACGTCTATGATTCCGTTCCAGCGATCAATTTGCTTCAAGGGTTTGATCTTACGGGAAGCCATATTGTTGGTGACAAAGCCTACGGCTCAGAAGGCATTCGGCATTGGATTACGGCTAAGCAGGCAGCGTACACCATCCCGCCTAAAGCGAATAATAAAAATCCTTGGAAAGTGGATTGGTACCGCTATAAAGAACGGCACTTGGTGGAGTGCTTCTTCAATAAAATCAAACATTTTCGACGAATCGCTACTCGTTACGACAAGCTGGCCAAATCATTCCTAGCGTTTGTATATGTCGCGTCCATCTTTAAACTAACTCAATAATGAGTTTTCAGACACATCCTAAACAGTCACTGTCTTGTTCCTGTCTACTTGCAGGGGCTCCTATTTTGTTTGAACCACGCTTTCATCGCAGCGGCTGATTCATTGGCGAACCAGCAGGAAAAAGCCATCTTCATCCGGCACTGGCTCTTCCTTTGCAAACCCGGCCGCCTCGAAGCACCGCAGGCATGCAACGTTATCCGCTTCAATTCCTGCGATCCACTTTTGGACACCAGACAGCTCCTGGCGCTGCATCGCTTCCCGCAGCAATGCCTTTCCGTACCCGCGATGGCGCAGGGAAGGGTTGACAATCAAGCCGATGCTTCCCGCATGCTCCTCCTCGATCTCCACCATGGCTACTCCGACAGGCTGTTCCCCCAAAAAGGCAATCCAGACGAAATACGAGTCGTTCTCCTTCACATACCCGTACCACTCCTCAAGCGGCTCCATCCCTTCCATCCTCTTCTGAACTTCCGCATCCTGAAACCACGTCCGCAAGATGGCAAAGTGCTCCTCCTGCAATCGTTCCATCCGATCCATCATCTTCATCGAAATCCTCCTTGTCATTCGTTTGTTTTGACGCTGCCGCCCGTGGCTGCATGTTTTATCAATTCCCGGGAATACAGGGAGATGAGCTGTTTGTATATAGGGAGAAAAGTCAATTTGTTGATAGATGTCCGCTTTCTCCTGAAACCGAGCTTTGTCCTCGGCGGGAAAGTAAATGGAAATCCCCTTTCCTTTTGGATGCTCGGGCGATTTCATGTTGCTCACCACTGCCTGCTCGACGGCGCGGGCAATTTTCTCGGCGCCTTCATCGTTGCGGATGGTTTGTCCAATATACGCACTGAAATCGGCAAGATCGACCATGTCTGCCTCGTCCGCATAGTTTTCGGCCCGGTTCCTCGCATCGGCGAGCTGGGAGAACGTCTGCGGCTGCGACAGGAGATCCACCAGCTTTTTGCTGAACAGGTCTACCTCTTTTACCACTTCCTCCACTTTGGAGAGGCGGATTACGGATTGCTGCAAATCCTCGTCCTCCTGATTTTGCAGCGAATGGTTGCGGTAGCTCACGGCAATCACCTCTGCCAAATCGACGGGACTGATGTCGGGACGCTGGTTCAAGGTTTGAAAGACCGCCTGGTAATCCCATCCGTTTTTGTTGGTATAATCGACGGCCGCCACCATGTACTCCCCGTACTGCCTGAGGGCATAGGCGATTTCCAGTCCGGCCATTTTGCAGGCATCAAAACCGATGAGATCAAATTTCACGCCCGTTTTTTGATAGGCGTCATGCAGGGCGGATTGCATGACGGGCAGCTTCATCTTTTTATGGCCGTATGCTTCATCACCGCCGTACCCATCGACTGCCCCTAGTCCATGCCCCCAAAAGACCAGGACGTATTTTTTCGCAGGAAAGGCGTCAACGCCCCACTGGATAAAATCTTGCAGCGTATCCTTGCTGTCCATATCCCGGCTGCCTACGTCCTGGATCAGTTCCAGCCTGTTTTTCTGAACGAGCCAACCTTCGACACTTTCGATTCGCAAAGCTCCCCCATGCTTGGACATCACCCTTTCGCAGTAATACAGCCCCAGCCCGCAATTGGCTTCTCTTCGTTTGGTCGTAAAGTACATTTGCAAATGTTTCCCTGCTGCTTCTTGAGCACGATATCGGACGTCAGGTGGTTGACCCTCTGCATCATCTCGAACAAATGGTTGTTCTTCCTGATGATGACACTGGCGTCCTGGATAATGGCATCGAGCTGTTCCTGCTCTGCATACTCTTTGATCTTTTCCGAAAAGAGCGTGATTACGCCCAGGTCGTTTTTCACCGCGTGGCGCAAAGAGGAAGTGCCTGCCTGGACCGCTTCCTTCAAAAGCGTCAATTCCCCAGACGCTCTCACAATCGTAAGCTGTGCCTCGATCCGGACGAACAATTCCTCTCGGGTAACCGGCTTGGTGAGATAATCATTTGCTCCCGAGCGAAATCCTTCGATCACATCATTCGTGCCGCTTTTGGCCGTCAGCAAGACAACCTGAAACGGGAGGCTTGCGATTTTTTCCAGCGCGTCTTTTCCGTTTTGGACAACCGTCACCTTCCATCCTTTCAACGAAAAATGGTTGCAAATCACCTGAACGTTGACGGGATCATCCTCAACCAGCAAAATGTGGACGCTTTTTTCGTAAATGTTCTCGCTCATCCGGTCCTCCTGATGCTCGAGGCCGCTTTCTTCCACAACCTCCGCCAGTCATTCGAATCCGTTGGAGACATCCGCTTCTGTGGCAGCGCTGGGGAGCGTAAAGGAAAAAATGGAGCCTGTTTCTAGCTGCGACTCTGCCTCTATCGTACCGCCATGCAATTCAACCAAATATTTGGTGATATGCAAACCAAAGCCGGTTCCTGCGATGCCCTCCTGCTCCGGTGAAGCGGCCTGCTCATACGGTTGAAAAATCGCATCGATCCGATCCGGAGGCACTCCTTTGCCCGTATCTTTTACGGAAATTTTGACCGCTTGCCCCGCTCGTCTCGCGGCAATCTCTACATATCCCCTTGACGTAAACTTGCTCGCATTGCCCACGAGGTTGTACAAAATTTGCTCGATCCTTGCCTCATCCCCTGTGACCCACAACGGCTCTTGAATCCGGTTTCTGATCTCCACTTTTTTGTCCACGAGAGACTGGCATACAGCGACCACTTCCTCCACCAAACGGGAAACGTCCACCGCCTTTGCATGCAGCTCGATTTTCCGGTTTTTTACTTTGGAGTAATCCAGCAAATCGTTGATCCGGTTGCTTAAACGCTTGGCCACAGCCAAGATCATCAGCAGATTCTTTCTCGTCGTGCCCGACACCGGCCCCCCGATCCCGTCCAAAATGGATTCACTGAGCCCGATAATTCCGTTCAGCGGAGTGCGCAGCTCATGGGACGTCCGCGCCAAAAATTCATCTTTCAGTTGATTGATATACAGTAATGACTCATTTCTCTATTGCAATTCATCCGACTTCTTTTTCAATTGATTGAAATAAAAGACAGATACCATTTCATTAAAGGCAGATGCTAGCTGGCCGATTTCATCGTTGCGCTCGCAGTCCAGCCTTGTACGCAAATCGCCCTCTTTCACTCGATGGATCTTGTGAATGAGCAGTTGCAAAGGAGTAAGCAAATACCTGGTCATGAGATATACCAACAGCAATCCGGCTATGGTGGAAATGATCGTGATGATGATGATTTGCCGTCTGTGTTCCGTCATAAGCTGATGAATCTCGGTGCCGTCGACATCGACTCCCAGGACCCCGATAAAATTCTGCTCCGAATCAAACAAGGGGACAAAGGTAGAAACAGCCGCCCCCCACTTGTCGCTGTAGGTTAAGTCACTCACCTTGACCGTTTTTTCCGCAAAAGCTTCCACCAGGTCCTGATAGTGATTATTCTCAATCTCCGTCGGCAAGGACACTTCCCTGCCCCGATAATCCAATGGAAATCCTTCGACTACATACATATACTGCCCGCGCCGATATTCCACCATCGTAAACAAGTATTTAAATCCCGTGTTGATTTTTCAGTTGCCAGAGCTGATGCCGCAACTCTTTATATTCGGGCATTTTTAAAATCGTGGACTTGTCCAACTGCTTGGCCTTTGCCTCCATCGTCTTTTCCGCAACTTTCTTGAATTTTTCCGCATCAAGATTATGTACGATGGACAAAGCCATATGTCTCGCTTGCATCCCGAAGGAATCCTGCACCAGCTTGCACGAAGAGGTGTAGAGGAAACAGAACAAAAGAGAGTTGGACAAAAGCATGACAGAAGAGAACAGGAACAGCATCTTGACTTGAAATCTCATAAATTGGTCAATCTCCCTTTTTTCTTCCTAAACTATGATATATCAATTCACGTCATATCACTAGCGTTGCATAAACCTCGCGCGGTCTTTCCAAGGGAGGATGACAGCGAAGCGATTCGTTACCATTCGCAGCGGATTTCCTTCTACATCAACGGTTTCCATGCAGCGAAGAGCGTGATCTGTTCACTTCTGCGCTGTTCCTGTTAAGTTTCTTTCAAAACACTTGAGAATAACCTTGTTGACAACGTTTTCACCGAGTAATAGAATACACTTATCGACAAGTTAACGATGATGGAGACTCGGAGACTCATACTTTGTGGCACTTTCATTCTTGAAAGCGCCATCGAAGTATGGGTTTTTTTACGTGTGTCGCCATCTTTGTCAGACATTACTTTGGGGGAGGAATACGATGCTCAAACTGTTCAGGCCTGCACCGCCTATTGACAGATTGCCTGCTGAACAAATTGATTCGGAGTATAAAAAGCTCAGGCTTCAGGTGTTTCTCGGCATCTTCATTGGTTATGCGGCGTACTATCTCATCCGCAAAAACTTCTCGCTCGCCATGCCTTATTTGATCGAAGAAGGATTTACAAAAACAGAGCTTGGTTTTGCGTTATCCGCCATTTCGATTTCCTACGGGATCAGCAAGTTTGTCATGGCCATTTTTTCAGACCGAAGCAACCCGCGAATGTTCTTGCCTGCCGGTTTGATTCTTTCTGCACTTATCAGTTTGCTGATGGGCGTTGTTCCTTTCTTCACCTCGTCCGTCACGATCATGTTTGTGATGCTGTTTTTGAACGGTTGGTTCCAGGGAATGGGCTGGCCGCCATCCGGGCGCGTCCTCGTCCACTGGTTTAGCGTAAGTGAAAGAGGAAGCAAAACAGCGATTTGGAATGTAGCCCATAACGTTGGCGGAGGCTTGATGGCCCCCCTCGCTGTTGCAGGTGCAGCGATATTTGCCGGACTTTCCGGTAATTCCGCTGCCGGGTATGAAGGCGTCTTTATCCTGCCTGCTCTCGTTGCGATTGTCCTGGCATTCCTTACGTATTTCCTGATTCGCGATACTCCGCAGTCAGTCGGCCTGCCGCCGATTGAAGAATATCGCAATGACTACCCAACCAAGACGAAGAAAACATTTGAAACGGAATTGTCCACAAAAGAAATTCTTTTCAAATACGTGCTGAACAACAAATGGGTCTGGGCCATCGCGATTGCCAACATCTTCGTCTACTTCGTCCGTTACGGCGTTCTGGACTGGGCGCCGACCTATTTGAGCGAGGAAAAGGGCTTTGACATGAACAAGTCGAGCGTCGCCTACTTCCTGTACGAATGGGCAGGTATCCCGGGAACGCTCCTGTGCGGCTGGCTGTCCGACAAATTGTTCAAGGGCCGCCGTGGACCCGCAGGGTTTGTCTTTATGCTCGGTGTATTGATCGCGGTTCTGGTCTACTGGTTCAATCCGGCGGGCAATTCCGTGGTCGATATGATTTGCCTGATCGCAATCGGTTTCCTGATTTACGGCCCAGTCATGCTGATCGGTTTGCAAGCCCTTGATTTTGTTCCGAAAAAGGCTGCCGGAACCGCTGCAGGCCTGACAGGTCTGTTTGGTTACCTGGGCGGTACAGTCACAGCGAACGCCTTGATGGGGGTTATCGTTGACGCCTCCGGCTGGGATGCAGGATTCATGCTGCTGACCGCTTCGTGCGTAGTGGCTGCGCTTGTTTTTGCGCTGACGTGGAATGTGCGGGGGCAGGAAGTCGTTAAAAATCATTAAAAAGCCTCTGATAAAGCAAAGAAGCTGGGAAACCTGTATCGGTTTTCCCAGCTTCTTTTTTCTTTTGACGCTCGCCCTTTTCAACAAATTATGTGCCAGTGCTATTCCCTCTCCGTCCCGTATAAATGGCAGGAGACAAAATGGTTGGGAGCCACTTCTTGCTTGACTGGAGCCATGCTCTTGCAAACGTCCTGCACAAATGGACACCTGGTATGAAAAACGCAGCCGGCTGGCAGATCGAGCGGAGAGGGGATTTCTCCGCGAAGGATGACCCGCTCTCTCCGCTTTTGCGGGTTAGGGATTGGCACGGCGGATAACAAGGCTTGCGTATAAGGATGCAACGGTTGTGCAAACAAACTCTCCGTAGGCGCCTGCTCCACCATATGCCCCAAATACATCACGCCGATACGGTCAGAAATATGGCGAACCACGCTGATATCGTGCGCAATGAACAGATAGGTCAGTTGAAACTCGTCCTGAAGCTGCTGCAGCAAATTAATGATTTGCGACTGGATCGAAACGTCCAGCGCAGAAACAGGCTCGTCGCAGATTACAATCTTCGGATTCACCACCAATGCCCTCGCCAACCCGATCCGCTGCCGCTGGCCCCCGGAAAATTCATGCGGGTAGCGATAAAAGTGGTCCAGTTGCAGGCCAACTTTATGCATGATCTCCATGACCCGCTCCGTGCGCTCATGCCTGGAACCGATTGCGTGAATCGCCAACGGCTCCTCCAATGTTTGCCCGATGCGCTTGCGCGGATTTAACGAGGAAAACGGGTCCTGAAACACCATCTGCATGTCTTTTCGCATCGCCCGAAGCCCTTTTCCCGACAGTTGAAAAATGTCTCCGCCGTCATAAAGCGCTTTTCCTTCCGTCGGCTCGGTCAGGCGCAAAATCGTTCGGCCCATCGTGCTTTTCCCGCAGCCCGATTCCCCGACAATGCCCAGCGTCTCGCCCTCGTAAAGCTGGAAAGAGACGTCGTTCACCGCTTTGACGTACCCTTTCACCCCGCCCAAGACCCCAAGCGGCCCTTTGACCGGAAAATATTTGCGCAAGCCTTGTACATCGAGGAGTGGTTGTTTTGCTTCACTGCCCGTATGAGACATAACGGTCCTCCTCTTCCATGGCGATTTTCTCAAAGTGCCAGCATCTTACCTTGTGTCGTGCGTCATGCGCCTTCACCTCTGGCGCGTGCTCACGACAGACATCATCTGCGTACGGGCAGCGCGGGGCAAAGCGACAGCCGACAGGAATGTTGTGCAACGTAGGCACCGTCCCTTCAATGACGTGCAGCTTTTGCGAACGATCGCCATCCAGTTGCGGAATCGACTTCATCAGTCCTTTTGTGTACGGGTGGCACGGGTTCGCAAACAGCGTTTCCGTGTCGGCTTCCTCCACGATTTGCCCCAGGTACATCACAACGACACGGTCGCAAATTTCAGCGACTACCCCCAGGTCATGCGTAATAAAAATAACTCCCATCTCCTGCGTTGCGTTCAAATCGAGAATCAAGTCGAGAATTTGGGCTTGAATCGTCACGTCCAAAGCGGTTGTCGGTTCATCGGCAATCAGCAGGCTCGGCTGACAGGCCAAGGTCATCGCGATCATCGCCCTTTGCCGCATGCCGCCCGACAATTGATGCGGGTATTCGTTCACCCTTTTTTCCGGAGCCGGGATTCTCGTCATCCGCAGCAGATCGACAGCCTTTGCATACGCCTCCTTTTTGGAAACATGCTGATGCAGCAAAATGGCCTCTGCGATCTGATAGCCGATTGTATATACCGGATTTAACGAGCTGAGCGGGTCCTGAAAAATCATCGAAATTTCATTGCCGCGAATATGCTCCATGGCAGACGTCGGAAGCGCGAGCATGTCCTTTCCTTTAAAGCGGATTTCCCCCTCGTACTGAGCCGTATGCTGTTCGTCAAACAGCCGGAGAATCGCCTGCGACGTGACGCTTTTGCCACACCCTGACTCGCCGACAACTCCCACGATCTCTCCTTTTTCCACGTGAAAGGAAATGCCATCCACCGCTGTAATCCGGCCGCGCTCGGTAAAAAAGTGCACCTTCAAATCTTTTACTTCCAAAAGAGGCTGGTGCTGCACGGGAAATCCCCCTTTCCTTTTCACTTTTTCCTTCTCTTGAATGGATGATTGGAATGCGGGTCTACCAAATCCCGAACGCCGTCTCCCCAAAAATTCAGTCCCATCACCGTCAAAATAATGAGAATCCCCGGGAACACCGTCATCCACCACGCTTTGAAAATGACCATTTTTCCGTCGTACAAAATGTTTCCCCAGCTAGGATCTGGCGTAGGGACACCCGCGCCCAAGAAGCTTAACGCCGCTTCCGTAATAATCGCGTCCGCAAACACAAAGGTTGCCTGAACCACAAGCGGCGACAGCGTATTCGGGGCGATGTGCAGCCAAATTATGCGTGTCGCGCTCGCTCCTTGTGCCTTCATCGCTTCAATATAGGTTTCTTCGCGAACAACGAGTGCTGCCGAACGAACAATTCTCGCGACATACGGGATAAAGACGATCCCGAGCGCGATAATCACGTTTTCCTTCCGCGGACCCAACGCAGCGACGAGCGCGATTGCAAGCAATATCCCCGGAATCGCCATTAACCCGTCGCAAATCCGCATCAAAATTTGATCGAGCACGCGATAATAGCTGGCATACAATCCGATCACCATTCCAATGACGGAAGATACGATGGTCACTGAAAATCCAACCCCGATGGAAACTTGCGCCCCGTAAATCAGCCGGGTCAACAGATCGCGCCCAAAGTTATCCGTCCCCAATACATGCTCGGGTCCTGGCGGCTGCAACCGATTGGCCGGCTCCATTTCATACGGGTCATGCGACACCAAATAAGGCCCGAAAATCGCAAGGGCCGACATCAGGATGACGATGAGGCTTCCGGTCAGCATCATTTTGTTTGCGAGGAAACGTCGGTAAAACAGTCGCCGCTGCTCCTTTTTCAGCGTTTGTTTGATCTGGGAAAGTTCGACCTTGTCAGCGTTGATTTCAAGCGCACCCATCCGCTATCTCCTTTCTACTTCCTCTCAAGTCTCACCCTTGGATCAATCATTCCGTACAGCACGTCCACGATCAGGTTGATAACGACATAAGCCGTCGTCACAAACAGCACCACGCCCTGAATGACCGCGTAATCCCGCCGTTCCACAGAGTTAATAATCAGTTGCCCGATGCCGGGAATATTGAAAATGGATTCAGTCACGACCGCTCCCGTAATCAATCCCCCGAATGTTTGTCCAATGACCGTCAAAATCGGCAGAAAAGCGATGCGCAAAGCATGCTTGTAAATAACGCCCCGCTCTTTTACCCCTTTCGCCCGCGCTGTTTTGATATAATTCGTGTTTAACACTTCGAGCATGGAAGAACGCGTCATCCTGGTGATTAAAGCAGCCTGTATCGCTCCTAGCGATAGGGAAGGGAGAATCAAATATTTCAGATGTGTCCACAAGCCCATCTCAAGCGGCTTGTAGCCAGCCACAGGCAACCATTGCAGCTTCACGCCGACGAGCAAAATCAGAAAGAGAGCCAACAAAAAACTCGGTACAGCCATACCCAACAGCGAAAACCCCATGATCGTCTGGTCAGTCGCCGTCCCGCGCCGAATCGCCGCCTTGATCCCGATCGGAATCGCAATGGCGAGCGCCACAATCTGGGCGAGAATCGCCAAGGAAATCGTCGGCGACAAATGGCTCAAAATCGACTGCAAGACGGTTTCCTTCATAAAATACGACTCTCCCAAATCGCCGCGGAACACTTTCATCAGCCACTCCGTGTATTGCTGGTACAACGGCAAGTTCAGGCCAAGCTGCTCGCGCAATGCCTCAATGTCTTGGGCGGTGGCCGATTCTCCGAGCATGACCGTAGCCGGATCGCCAGGCGTGATGTGGATTATCAGAAAAATGACGAGCGAGACGACAAAAAGCACAGGAATAAGGGCGAATAGCCTTTTTGCCAAATAAATGTTCAACGTTCACCCTCCTTTTATCAGAACCTTCCAAAAACGATCCACCCATTTCAACAGCAAATGGGTGGAAGCCGCTTTATTTCTGGTTGGATACGTTCCAAAAGATCAGTCCGTCCAGCCATGTCATGTTTTTCACAGAAATCTGGGTTGCGGAAACGCTGTTGCCATCCCCTATTTTCACGACCGGCACATATTCGTAGAACCATTTTTGCAGTTCATCGTAGACGGCTTTTGCTTGTTCCAGATTTGCTGCTCCCCGAAAACTTGCCAGCAGCTTGTCAAGCTCAGGGCTGTCCGTCCAGCCCGGAAAATCTTTGCGCATAAAGGCGAGTGAGCTTGGCTCCGGCTTCGGCGTGTTGGTAATGACCAAGATGTCGAATTTGTTTTCATCGTTTCGCAGCTCGGTGAAGGTCGGCCAATCGTACACTTCTAGCTTCGTTTTCACGCCCATTTTTTCTAGCTGCTGCTGGAAGGCGACCGCTCCGTTGTACATATCTTCGTAATCGCGGCTGGTGACGATTTTGATTTCGTCCCCTTTATACCCCGCTTCGGCCAGCATTTGCTTGGCCTTCTCTGGATTGTTCTGGTTGTAAAGCTCTTTTCCGGCATCGCTCGACCATTGTCCCAACTGATAGTACATCATCATGCTATGGTTCAGTTTGTAGTACTTTTCATTCGTATAGGCACCGATCAGGATCGACTCCGCATCTATCCCCGCACCGATCGCTTGCCGCGCCTTTGCATTTGTAAACAAGCCTTTCTTTTTGTTGAAGTAAAGCGTCAGCATTCCCGTTGGGGCAACCTCGATCTTGATGTTGGAATCCGTCTCCAGCCGCTCGACATTATCATAGGAGACGTCAGCCGCCACGTCGTATTCCCCCGACAGTAAGCCCGCCACCTGTGTAGATGCGTCCGGGGTAAACTGGAAGTACAAATCGTCCACCAAAGCTTCCCGTTTTCCTGCCAGACCGTCAGCCGCTTCCTCCCGCGGCGCATAATCCGGGTACTTGGCCAGATGAATATACTGATCCTGCTTCCACTCCTTGAACTGGAATGGCCCTGTTCCTACGTAATCTTTTACGCCCTTCGGATCGGCTGTCTCAATGATCTCCTTCGGCATAATGGCCGGGTAGTTCCCGCCCAAATAAGCAAGCACAGGCATGGCAGTCGCAGTCGGCTGCTGCAAATGCAGCACAGCAGTATGGGCGTCCTTTGCTTCAAACCGGGCGTCTTTGAAATGATCCTTACCCGCACTGGCCGTCGTGATCCAGCGGTTCATCGAAGCGACGACATCATCTGCCGTCAGCTCTTTTCCATTGTGAAAACGAACCCCTTTTCGCAGCCGAAACGTAATCGTCTTCCCATCCTCGCTCTGCTCCCAGGAATCAGCGAGCATCGGCTTGATTTGATAGCGCGAATCTACCGTGACCAATGTTTCAAAGACATTTCTGCCAATGGTTGCCGACGCCTGGGATGTCGTCACATGCGGGTCAAGCGTCTGAGGCTGTGCCTGGTAGGCCACCTTCAACTCGCCCCCCGCCTTGGCATCTGCCGCAGGCTTTGCTTCTGTCTTTGTTTCGGTCTTCGCTCCTTCGTTTTGCGCCGTTTGCGCTCCACAGCCCGCCAAGGAAAAAGCGAGCAAAAGCAGGCAGAGCTTTTTTGCCAGACTCGGACTTTTCATCTTCAATGATCCCCCTTTTGATAGCGCCAACTTCATTCCCTATTCAGAAAACGAGTAACGCTTGTATTCGTACTGATTGGGCGGCCCGATGGCGACCCACAAGTTCCCTTCTATCGGTTCCGCAATGACCGAAGCAAACGTGATGATGTCTGCCCCGTTGTCTCCGGGAGATTGGACTGCCTCGTCGCCTGGAACCTGGCACAGACAATGCGGATACGTATGGCGATCGCGTAAAATGTCCTGCATGACCGCGACATTCAGCTTGCCGTGATTCTCCTGCAACAAACGCTGCATGCGCTCAAGCCGAATCCGTGAATTTACCAGCTCTACCCCGTGCAAACGTTCCTCGTCCACTAACTCTGCTGCCGTATAGTGGTTGGAATGGGCGAGCAAGCCGTTTTCCGGCCGAATGATGACCTCGCGCGTCGGCGTGTTTTCCAAGTCAACAGCGCCGTGTTTGTCCATCATAATCAGGTTTCGCGAGGACGCCCGATGAATGCGGCGAACGAGTTGAATCGCCTCTACCAGCGCGGCCGCAGTCAGGGCCAGCCGGGAATACATGTAGCGCGGGAAGCCTGCGCGCCATCCATCACAGGTCAAAAAGTTTGCAAAAACGCCCATGCCCCGATTGTTAATGCCGACATACGAAACCTGGCCGGCGGTGGTCAGCATGAGAGTGGCTGGTCCCTTGTCCGGAACGATTTCGACGACCACCCCCAATTCGGAATAAAAAGCAGGAAGATCGCAGTTTTGCCCGATCAACGGCACGCCGTTGGAAGTCGCTTCCGCCAAAACCGCAAAGGTCGTGCATTCATTTTGCGCTTTGAAATAGCTGTTGATCTCCGCCCGCAATTGCAGCAAGTAAGCCTCTTCGACGGCGATGCCCGCCCCTTCGGCAATCCCCATTACCTCTTCATCGAAGAAGGGAGCGTATTTTTGCACATACGGCCGATATTGCAGCACCGCCTCTTCAAGCTGGCGGGCAGAAATCTGAAACCTGCGATCCAGACGCTCCTTGGCGTAGTCGAGATGCTTTTCGATCAAGCTCGCACAGGCTTCCCCAAACTGTTGCCCGATCTGCCGATGCGTCCCGCGAAAACGGAAAAACGGAAATGATGCGGATGATTGACACTTGTACGTATTCTTCGCCTGCTCTGACATCTGGTTCTCTCCTTACACATTGTTTCGGCTGAGTCTCTTTTTTGTACGTGGGTGGGTCGGTAAGCCAGGTCAACTCCTTGTCAAATTTTTATAAAATTCTGTACCATCAAAATAGCACGGCAGATTATTAAAGTATATTTTATATTTTTGTTGTTAATTGAAAAAAATTTTTAAGTATCGCAAATAAAAAAACAGTGCCCAGTGCACTGCTGACAAAAAAACGCTAGGAATAATCCATCATGTTAAACGAAGTGATGTATTCGATAAACTTATCGACGACTGCCAGTTGGGTCGCCGATTCCCGATACATGATCCACGTTTTGACTGTAATCGCCTCCCCGCTTTTGTAAACCAGTTCTTTCGTTTGCAGTAGGTCTTCTGCGCGCAGAAAGCAGTCTGGAATAATCGCATAGCCCAGTTCGTTTTTGACCATCTCTCTGCAAATTTCAAAAGAATCGACCTGCATCGAAATCAGTGGCGGTTCCGCGAATCGTTCATACCACCATTTATTGATATCGTCGTTAAAGTCGATGTTGTTTTTATAGTTGATCCGCGGAATTTTCGGCAAATCCGCAAGCTGAATGTTCTCTTTGGAGATCAAATAGACGTTCTCTTCTTTTACCAGGTACTTCTTTTCCGACCAAGTATAGTTCCCTCTCACGATGCCAACATGAATGTCCTCATTTCGCAGCAAATCGTAAATCTCGTCGCTGATCCCCGTGTTGACGTTGATCTCGACCTTGGGATACAGCTTGAGGAACTCTTTCAAGATCGGCGGAAGCTTGTAATGAGCAATGACGCGCGAAACGCCCAACCGCAACGTCCCCTGCGGCTCGCTGCCCATGTTCAGCACATAGTCCCTCGCTTTTCTCAGCTCCGCCAACGTTTTTTTGGCAAACTGAACGAGATACCTGCCCTCCGGGGTAAACTCTATGCTCCGCCCGTTTTTCGAAATAATGTGAACCCCAAACTCCTTCTCAAGCTGCTGCAGCCGATAGGTCAACGCTGGTGGTGTGATATGGAGAAGTTCTGCTGCCCTCGTGAGGTTCTGTGCTTCGTATATGTACGTTAACATTAAGCAATCCTTCTCGTTCATCGTTACCTCCTGCGGTTTTGTGGTTGTGGGGATGAGGGTGTTTTATTACTGTTCTACTTGGGAGGGCGGGTTCCTTTTATTTTTGGGGGTTCGAAAATATTTCACTCTGACCCATGTTTTCGCTTATTCTCCATCATGTAAATGGCCGCGCTCCTTTCCTTGACAGCAAAAGAGATGACCAGGAAGTCATCTCTTCACTCAGAGTTTTGCTTCAAGATTACGCCTCTTCAAACAGCCGTTCGCCCCGGTGCAGCCGAGTGGCTATTCGGGCGATATGCGGCTGTTCGCGAGGGGTAGGCGCGTGGGCCGCCAAATAGCGGGTTGCCGCCAGAAGCATCGTTTCGCCAGCATGAGTGGCAAAAGCGTCGCTACGCATTGCCCAGCGATCATACTCGGCTACCGCCGCTTCGTACATTTGAAACGAATGAAATTCGGCGTCTTCGCGTAAAAGCGCATGGCCCAACGTATTAAGCAGGGCGTCAGGGTCGCCGCCGGCGTGTAGGTAGCCGGCTGTCCACTGCGCCGCTTCTTTCACCTGCTGGCGTTGATCCAAAATTTCCAGCAGCCGCTCTGGGCGAGAAGTGTCGACGGCTGGTACAGCCGAGCCATCCGGGCGTTGGGCCGCAGGGATATTCAAAAAACGATCCAAATAAATTCTGATTACCCCGTGGTAGATCGCGCGGATGAGCAGCGGATGGGTCGAGCGACGCAGACGCTCATGCACGGCGTGGGCATAGGTAAAGGTATGCAAAACGGAGAGCCAATCCCCGAAATCGTTCTGGGTATGGAAACGAACGATTCGCTCCGCCGCAGCCAAAGCAACCAGTTGGGCCAGTTGAGCCGGATGTGCACCTGATTTCAAAAGCTCCGTCACAAGGATCACCGTTTTAAGAGGCTCGTCGCTTAAAAGCTGTTCCACAATTTTCTTCTCGTCTGCTGCGGAAATGTCTGCACAGGACTCTGCCAGAGGAAGGCTATCCAACTGGGCGAAAGCTTCCTTCAGTGGAACGACTAGATTTACTGGTGACTGCCATTGATGAAGTTCCTCGCTCCGGGTCGGATTGGCGAGGAGCCGAACAAGCGAGGTCAGCGTCTGCTCGGTGTGCTCTTCGCCGATAAGGCCAATCGCTTCAAAAGCTTTATTGTGGAAATCGAACGTATGGCCGCCGTCCAAATAAAAGTGGTCCGTCACCGCCAGCAACATCATCTCCGAAAGCTGCTCCAGGGAAGCCCCCTGCCGAATCGCCGTGAGCAACACTCTTTCCGCCCCTTGTGTGTCGCGGACCTCGATACAGTTGCGGTACCATTCCGTCAGCCGTTCCAACGGCACTTCGGCCCCCGGCAGCGGCTTTAGCAGATGCCGCGCTGCTGCACCGGATCTGTTGCGAGCCACGTGAAGCAGCCCTTGATAAAGAGCGAGGATCGTTCCTACTTTGTCTAGCTTCGGCAGCACATTGGCCATCGCGGTAAGGATGGTGAGCCCCGAATCCCACCCTCTTCCGTGCGCGGTGCCGAATTTGATGCCGACCTGCATGATTTCCCCGGCTGAAACGCCGGCCTCCACCAATCCGACGACAGCTTTGGCAATCACGAGTCCGAGATTTTGCTCCAGCCCTTCTTGCAACCGAAGTTTGTATTTTTCTATGCTGTTTGTCTGTTTTGGATGCGGATTCACCCAAACGACTCCATTTTCCATTTTCACTTCATAGGATGGGACATCGTCCGCCCACGGATCCAACGTTCCGCCGCTGCAGACATCAAAGCGCGCATGATGCCAATGACAGGTGAGTATCCCGTCGCACAAGCTCCCCATATGCAGGGGAAATCCCATGTGCGGACAGCGAT
Organism: Brevibacillus sp. NSP2.1; assembly: GCF_000470975.2. Classification (NCBI taxonomy): domain Bacteria; kingdom Bacillati; phylum Bacillota; class Bacilli; order Caryophanales; family Paenibacillaceae; genus Brevibacillus; species Brevibacillus sp. NSP2.1. Next base: position 5,468,663 of record NZ_CP048274.1, read on the forward strand.
TGTCTACCGCATATACCTGTTCCTCATGATAAAACACGGCGATCCCACCATGGATTACCTTATGGCCTTTCTCTTGGATCGACATCAGTGTACCCACGTTGATCCAAGGCTGGCTTTGGGTTTGTTGCATTCTGATCCCTCCATTAAAATTCTGTATTTTCAAGCAAATTTATCACCATTCACCCACTTTGTCAACATTTTTATTTGAAATGTATGGTAACGTCGTTAAATCTATCTCATGTAAAACTACTAGGGACAATTTGCTATGGATTGCTATTAAAGGTATTTGCGGAATATGGATAGGACATTGATGAGCATACTCCTGTAGCCGTTCAAATCTCAAAAAAAGCAGATGCCATTAGGCAAACTGCTTTTTTCGCATCAGAAGACATTGGCATTTTATCCTAAACGAGTGGGAAATTCCCTGTCATCCATGACGTATAGTCCGCTATTTCCTTCTGTTTTGATTAACCCTTAGTAATTAAGATGCTTCCAACCCAGCACGTTACGCTATAATGTCAGAATCAAAAATAGTCATCTCGCCCATGTCATCTTTCGCCCGCTCCCACTCCGCCTTACAGCCGCAAGGCTTCACAGCCTCTCTACGCCCTCTCCAACCAAAATCCCGAAGCAATTATAGTCGTAAGAAGAAACAGGGCAAAAACAGGATCCAGGAGGAGAAAATCGGGGTCAAAAAAGCAATTATAGTCGTGTTAAAGGCAGGAGAAAAGACAGGGATGGACCAGAGTTAATCGGATGAAACATCGGAGGAAATGATCGAGAAAAAACAGAAGAAAAACGTCCGAAGCCCTTGCCACGCTTGCATTTCTCCTCCCTCCCCGTCAACCGCTTTCCCTTGCATTTTCGGGTCTTGCGACCCTTTTGAAGCAGAGAAAAAAGCCGAGGAAAACAGGAGTCGATCCCCGCTTCTCGCTCGGCTCGTAGCACGACTATTTAAGCTTTAGTACGACTGTTTATGCTTTGAGATGACTTTGATTGCTTTCTACATAGTAGGGATAAGGAACAATGGGGAGAGGAATTAAAAAAACCGCCTTCGTATTGAAGACGATTTTTTTGGGTTGCACGTAAGCGGCGGGGTAATTAATACCCTCATGAACCAAATCATGAGCAAATTGCTCCGCTCCTCAAACCCATTAGCATTTTATGTTATTACAGAACAGTTTATACAAAGAAAAAAGAAAGGCTTGCCCGTGAACGATGAACAAATGAACTATGTATAAGAACAAGATCATTTGTTTCCATGAACTGAATCATGTGCAGACTACTGCAACGTTCCTCAATCCCTTCTGAGTGATATTATACCATGACTTCCCCATCTGTCAACAACGTATTAAGGCATAATCTTCATGCCAAAACGATCAAATTTCCCCAAACCACCATCGTACCTTAACGGCCGAAGAGCTTGGTAAATGTTAAATTGAGGCTGTTTATTCCCAAGTGCATTTCTTGCAAACGGGTTTGGAACAAAATCTGCAATTTGCAACCCTGCAATATTTTCGGTTTTACTCGGAAAGTCAATATCCTTGAGTAAGGTTTGCATGGCGAATGGATTTACAAACATTGAACCCATTGCTTTAATGTGGTTGTACCTTAGACGAACTTGTTTATCCTGATGTGACCTGGATTCAATAAGAATATGCCCGATTCCACCAGCATTGATCAGGAATTGACAAAAGTTCTCCATCACAATTTGCATTGCGGACAAATAGTAATCCGATTGAATGTCTTTCTTAAAGTGCTGATCTAAATCATCCATTCGAATAACCGCACCCAAAACATTACATGGTATATTTTTCAACAAAGTATCAAGTTCGCTATAAAGCATTCTTGAGTAACTATTACTTCGGAATCTCAAGTAATGTGACTTAATTTTGCTTCTATCAACCATCCTGTTTTGGGCTTCCCGCACTTCTTTTTCATGCAGTACAAGGTCTAAAGGATTCGATAGGTCATACCATATTTGCTGTTTTATTTTGTCTAAACCTTGTTGTACCAAATGATAGTCATCTTTCTTTACAACGATACCTGCTAAGCAAAAAACAGGATTTAAAAACCCTGGATTATGAGTTGTACTTTCATCCAAATAGAGATAATATTCCGTCATCTTGAACTTCCTTTTCTACATAATTCCATACTATTACCGATTCGCTGTCATCATATCATTCTCCTTTTTTTCTGTAAAATCGCCATTTCAATTTAAAATTTGCAAGAATAAAACGGACAGCCATCAAAAAAATCAGGCTGTCCCTTTATTTCACATTCTAATCCATAAAGAAATCCCATATCCCTTTTACAACTGAACCAACACCAACCGCAACAACAGTACCCACTGCTAACGGAACCCACACTGGAGCTGAAACACTCGCTAATGCAGTCGCCGCCACACCCGTTGCTATCGTTGCCGCACCTGCTCCAGCGGCGGCTGAGATTCCTCCGCCTACCCCCTCGTTAGCCACTTTCCCAACGTATTCCGACGTAGAGATTTTTTCATCAAGCCAATCGCTTCCTGACGATATTGCTGTAAATCCTGCTGAAATAGCCGCACCAGCAATACCAGCACTTCTTGCCACGGAAGCGACCGTAGAGGAAGTGGGCATTTTTCCTAATGCCTTTCCAGCAATTCGAGTGGTATCCGTTGAAGAAAATCCTGAAGATTGCATGGTTTTGTTTAGCCCAGCACTCTTTGCTGCCTTATTAAACGCTTCCGCAGTTTCTTTTGTTCCGACCAGATTCGTACCGTTATACTCTCCTTCAGCAACCTGTTTAACTGTCTTACTGATAGATTGTGCTGTATCTTTTACTTGGAGTCTTTTTACAACTTGTCCTGCCTGCTTTACTACGATATCATCCCTAACTGCTGTAGTAGATTGTGTCAAATGAGCTGTCGCCCCTGATAATATATTCTTTGGATTAGCATTTAGCTTATCCTTGACCAATATCTCATGAACAACGCCATGAAGATTTTTATTTCTTCCTCCCCTTTCAAGGGCCTCAAGAGCTACTTTTGCTTCGTAAGTTTCTATCATTCCCAGTGCGACCGTGCTGGATTGATTGCTGTCCTTTGACATTGCAAAACCTCCTATGTCTCATATTGGATCAGTCGTGAAAAGTCTTTGAAACCCCAAACCATTCACAATCATTTCCAATACCTTTTCACTCTAAACTTCAGCTTTAATTTATTTTTCACAGAGTTCAAGGAGGTTACATAGAAAGGAACTTTGACATGATGGGCAGAGCAACTGGTGTCTCATTAATAAATTTACCTATTTTTTTGTTTTTTCAAGATCCCTTACTCTGTATGAAGTCGTCAATAATTTTTATGAACGGAGTGTATCCCGTTACTATTGTGACTATTGAGCTAATGAAAGCTATTATCCCAATAATGAAAGTAATAAACTTTACTATTATGTTATTCGAAAAACTGTAGTATGTCGTGTACTGAATAAGACCAGACCAATGCATAAGATATATTGGAAATGTGACAATAAATCGGACTCCTTCTCGAAACCATACAAATGGATTTTTTATATCCCTCATTCGACTTTCTCTATTACTATCAAGAGAACCGACATAGGTTAATAACACATCATCGATTGCTCCAATTAATTCACGTAACATTCTGATTTCGAAACTCAACCCAAACCCATGATCCATCCTCAAGTAGGTTTCCTTTATTTCGGAAATACCATTGACAATCATTTGATAATTCCTAATCATATAATTGGCTCCAGCAGGTTTATACGTGGAAGCTATTCCGTAATCACCCATTATAATCTGCATTTTCGAACTATTAAGTTTTAACCACTGATACTTCTCTCCATCAAATGTCTGATTCATTAGTCCGTTGGCAAATTCCCTATAATTATTGAAAAAATCAATGGAGAAGTTTCTTTTTTCATTAAATGCTTTCGCCCCAAGAATCAATCGGACCAGACCGATTACGCTAACAAACACCAATACAATTACACCAATCCATTTATCCATCCTCAATACCCTTTCCATTCCAGCTTTGCCCCACTTTTTTTGCAGGCTGTTAATCTGGCAAATGAAATTTTTGAGCTAAACTCTTATCGTGCGTCCAACGGCTACTGATATTTTTTCTCTTGCATATCAAATACGCCTCATAATCTAATAACAATCTTGTTTTATAAAGGTTCTCGGAACTGACTTTATCTCCACGCTTCTCGTTATCTCTCCAACCCATGAAATATATTTTGTCAGATTCTTCTATGTCTTTCCGATAAGATGCAATATCTGATGGTTCAGGAGTATTTTTAACATTTGCGAACTGAGGAATCCTTTTATTGAATTCAGTGAAAAAGTAGAAAGTTTTGAATGGATTATCGGGATCATACTGTAACCCAAGTATCTTACGCAACTGAGTATATTTATCTCCTATATTGGTATCAATGATAAATCCGTTGTTCACATTGACCTCAAAGTAAAAGTTATGAGCCTTAACCCCAAACATCAACTTAAATGGGATTTCATCAGTAAAAAAGAAAATATCGAAACCGACCTTGTTATAGGTAAACGCAAACTTATATCTTTTGATCCCTTTTGCCTTCATATCAGTGTACAATTCTTTAAGTCCAGTTAGCTTCAGAGTAACCACCCCTGGTAAACATTGAACCCATCGTTCAAGTGCTTAATTGGCAAGCTGAAATGAGCGAGCAGAAATTTTACTCATATATTCTTGCCAGTAATTTTCTTCGTCCCCTTCTATATTATGAAGCCAAAAATACATCATAATGGCTTCGAGGTGTTGCTTCTTTCCTTTAATAAATGGTTTATCAGATATTCTTCGGTAGAGCGAATTCAGATTAAACAAGTTGCTTTTCTGCTTGTAATCATAATCATATTTCCAATACGGAACATCGCTCTTTATTCTATGGCTTACTGGCCAACTATCTTTATCGTCATAAAAGCGATGAACCCAATCACTACAAAATGCCAAAATATCAACCTTATACTTCTGCCACGTTTTTTCAACCCATTGATCCACTTCATCGGAGATCAATAATTCATTGCTATAATTAGGCTGGCAATGAATCTGATGATAATCCTTTATAAAAGAAAATAGCATTTCTGTTTGATCTTTCAGAAAAGGATTCTTTTTCACTAATTGAGCATAGCATTCATATGACGAGCTTCTGAATTCACTATCTGAACAATATAGGTAAAACAGCTCGTCTTTTTTGAGAAAGTTTATAATCGCCCGATCCAATTTCTTATTGTACTCGTTATAAATATGAACCAGCCAATCCTGGATCTCCTCATCATAATGTGAAATACTATTCCTATACTTTTCGAGCCGCTCATTATTCAAAACAGTCTGCTCATCCAACTTGGTTGTATTCAGGTATTGATTGAAATACTCAAATACATAGTTAACACAGGTCTTCATATTTTCCATGCGGTTTGCAAGACTGAATTCGTTCAATTGATCTTCTTTCTTCCTTCGGGCAATATATTCTTCGATTGAGAGCAAATTCATCCACCTGCTTCACCAAAATATTCAAACATAATCCTTGGAAACGATAATATGTAAGAAGCTCCGTTCAGGTTTGAACTGGAGCTTCTTATCGGTCTTAATCATCTCTTTATCAACCTTATAGTAGGCTCAGGTTCTTTATAGTTTAGAGTACCTTGGTCAAGATTGCAGAGCATTTCGATGTATTCTTGTGGTACGGATATCTCTTGTATTAACTGCAATTCATTTTTGATTTTGTTCTCCAATAGCATTAAGATGCTTTTCCTTAAAACTACAGGTTCCTGTAGAGGAAAGACATCATCGAGTGGCTCTTTTGTCCTCATCTTTTTCATGGACATTTGTTTAACAAGTGATGTGTATTTACTCTCATCAATTAGCTTTAAATCTAAACACCTGTACAACATAGCGGCAATTGAAACATTCCAATATTTCTTCAGCTCCACAAAATGTAACAATGATGTTGAGGTTACTGTCTTTGCAAATGCCTCGGCTGGCAACAACAATGCTGATGCAAACCGATTTGCTTGATTCTCCATTTCTTTAAATTCAATTCGGCTAAGTACGTCTTGATTATCGATTTCCTTGTGCATCAATATGTGTCCTAATTCATGAGCACCATCGAATTGCCGTCTGAATGCGGATTGCTTATCATTACCAAGAAAAATAAAAGGTCTACCTTTTCGGTGCTGGCAAAAAGCATCGACCTTTTCACTATCAGTATCTACTGAAAACACAATGACTCCATTTCTCTCCAATAAGTGGACAATATTCGTGATTGGTTTATCGCCCAGGTCCCAATGTTTTCGAACTTGTTCGGCTAATTGCTCAATCGAATTATTATTCCACTCTGAATTAAGGCAAAGGGAACTATCAGGCACGTTTAGCTCAGGGAATTCGATATACTCGGATAAATATTCATAGATATACCCCGCTAACAATGTTTTTTGAAATTGAACTTCTTTACTCTTCTTTGTAGCTGTAGCATTTGCACGAAAAAATGTGTTACCAACATATTGTTCTTTGAACTCACGGTAAAAGAAGTTTTTTGGGAATTTAAGTGTATTGATTAACGCCAGCACTGTCTCGTGCTTTGGTGAATGCTCTCCCAGTTCAAATTGGGATATCGCTTGTTTCGATATCCCAATTTTTTCTGCAAGGTCACTAATTGTCATTCCCCGTACTAAACGTGCCTCCCTTAGCCTTTTCGGGTTAAACTGCGGCTCTTGTTTTACATTCATAATAAGTTACTCCTAATCTGCTGAAGTTTTTCTAAGTTGAAGGGGAATTCTTTAATTTAACTACGATATCGCTGTCCTCTTTTGGTGTTTTAAGCCGAGGTTCGATATCGGAAGCTCGGTAGTTGTTCAGTGGAATAATGTCTCTTGTATTGAGGATGATGGAATCCGTAATATCTTCCTTGTAGATCCAATCCTCTTGGTCAGGTCTTAAAGCTCCCTCATAAATGATATCACTATCCCGATCATAACTTACTATGATTCCAAAGGGGTGATTATCTGAACCAAGAAACAAAGACGGCTGATAAATCGTATCACCCAGTAATTCTTCTTTTGGTGCTCCCAAATCCAGAAGGCGGTCGAAATTCGATGAAGCAAAGTCCCCACGATACCCACTCGGATTGTATATGTATTTGTTTTTAGGTAGTTTTGAAACCAAGATAAATATGTTTCTTATCGTATCATGAATAACGATATATGGATGAAAACCAGCTTTTTTCTTAAAAACTTTCATCTGTGTATGAGGGGCACTCAGAATCATTTTTTCAACATGCGTATTTACAGCATCGTACTGTAAACGAGGGTCATACGTATTTGTAGTGAACGATGGAAGCAATGCCTTTATTGACTGATACTCCTTTTTGCCCTCTTGTATTCCCCTTACTATCAGGCTCCTTTGCTCGTCCAACAGCATACACTTCTCAAGATACATTTTCATGAATACCCCTCCCGTTCCCCATCAGATACTACCATTATTTACCCAACTCCACTTTTTGTCAAGTAAATTAGATTACCTCATAGAAAAATCAAGTTTTGTGTTAACTTTTCAACTCCTGTCTACAAATATCCCCTCAGCACAAAGATTGGTAATGTAGAACTATCAATGCAATATTTTCATTACACAGTCGAGATATTCGGTTATCCGAAAAAATTGTAGAAAAGACACGTTTTCCTTAAAAGAAGAAAATGGGATGGCTCACTACCCCGCCTTTCCCATTTCAATTTGCACAAATCTATTCAGTGTATATCGCATAATAAAAGTACAGAAAATCGCAGCGTAAAAATGCAGAGCTAGCCTGCGTTTTACAAGGCGGAAAAATAAATAGGCACTTGCCAACATCACTCTATTAAGTCTACCTTGGTCTTTGTCCAGAAGAACCAGGGAGATGTGAGAGGAATGTTGAAAGTGCCACAGCAACAGTATATCAAATTTTTGTACGAGAATGAGGATTATTCAATCTCGGAGATTGCGAGAGCCATGGGAGTCAATTGGCGGACAGCCAAGAAATACGCCACAAAGGACGATTGGAATGAACCCGTTTGTCGGCGCAAGAGACGATATCCCGTTCTCGGTCCGTATCTTGACATCATTGATACTTGGTTAACGGAGGAGCAGGCGTTGCCCCGCAAACAGCGTTATACCGCGAAGCGAATCTTTGATCGTCTGCGTGATGAATACAGGTTTGAGGGCGGACGACGCACTGTTGAAGAATATGTAGCCAAACGCCGAAAAGAACTCAAGCTGGAACGTGCCGAAAGCTATGAACGACTCGAACACCCCGGCGGCGAGGCACAGGTTGATTTTGGTACAGCCTATGTTGGGCAACCAGGTCAACTCGTGGAGCGCAAAGTGCTGATTATGTCCTTCCCGTTTAGCAATGCGGCCTTCGCCTTTCCGGTTCGAAAGGAGAACACAGAGTGTTTCCTGGAGGCAATGAAGCGCATCTTTGAACGGATGGGAGGCGTTCCGAGGAAAATCTGGTTCGACAACTTGTCGGCGGCGGTGGTCTCGATTAGCCGTGATGGAAAGCGGTCATGCACCGATCAGTTCCTGCGGTTTGCTACCCACTACCGGTTCGACCCAGAATTCTGTAATCCCTATCGTGGTCACGAAAAGGGGCATGTGGAGAACAAGGTGGGGTACAGTCGGCTGTGAATGTCAATCAAAATGTTGACCACCGTGCTCATCAAAAAATTGACCACCATGGCAAAAATCAATCCACCCGTCGGGTGGGTAACTTTTTCATGATCACGATCTTTGAATGCTCTGCTTAAAGCGATAACTGTCTCCATTCATTGCAAAGATATGGGCACGATGGGTAAGCCGATCAACCAAGGCTGACGTCATTTGCTCATCTTTGAAAATCTGTGTCCATTCCGTAAAATCCAGATTGCTGGTAATGATCATGCTTCCTTTCTCATAGCGAGCCGCACAAAATTGGAATAATAACTCCGCCCCGGTCCGACTCAGAGGGACAAACCCGACTTCATCCAAAATAATCAAATCTGTTTTCAACCATTGCCTCTCTAACTGGAGGATTCGCTTTTGGGACTGAGCTTCCATAAGCTCGTTACATATTTTAGCAGCAGTCCAAAACTGGACGGAATAGCCTTGATGGCAAGCTTCCTTCCCGAGTGCAATGGAGAGATGAGTTTTTCCAGTGCCAGAGTTTCCGATAAACATGATGTTCTCTGCTTTTTCGATGTACTCACAACGAGCCAGTTGAAGCAATTTGGGCTTATTGAGAGACGGAATCGCCGAGAATTGAAATTGATCGAGCGTTTTCATAGAAGGGAATTTAGCGTGCTTGATGCGACTCGCAATTTGGTTAGCATCCCTTTGCTGAACTTCTTGCTCTAGTAGGGCTAAGAGGAACTCCTCGTAGGGAATTTGCCGTTCAGCAGCATCATGGGCGATTTCCTTATAGACACGTTTAATCGCAGGTAAACGAAGGCGTTTCGCGTAGGTTTCAAGCAGGAAACTCGTACTCAATGAACCACACTCCTTTTCTGTAACAAACGATTATACTGGCTAAGATCTGGGGCCTTTACCTGAATACGTGGAACAGAGCTATCCTCCGCCAACGAGAGTTGGGGCAAACGGTGTTCCGGCAATGTTCGCTGAAGCAATAATTGCCTTACGGCATCATACTGGAACATCCCTTTTTGGCAGGCCTCCCCCAGTGCTTCTTCGACGAGAGAAGTATCGAATTCACGGTGCAAAAGCAAGAGTCGAACGAACTCCTTCATCCCTCCTGGTCGGTTACGGCACTTGTCCAAGAACTTTTGGTAAATGGCGGGTAATCCTGCCTGATGCAATGGTCTAGCATAAAGAACTGCTCCTGGGCGAATAAGAAGTAAATCCAGATAATGATCGTATTGCAAAATCTCCTTTCCTTTTTCCAAGCACCGCTCATGCGTCGCAATCAGGCTTTTTCCGTGATACACCTCAATTTTTTCAGCAAATACTCGGCAAATAAGTTGGGTCGATGCATAGGAAACCGGGACGGAATAGGCATTTTTTTCAATGTGGATCATGGATAGCGTATTGCTTTTCACGGGTACAACACGGAAACAATCCAATGGCCGTGGAGGCAATGGAAGCATGATGGGCAACTCTTGAACAAATGCTTCTCCAACCGTTAGGGAAGACCGGGGAACGGTTGTATTCTCGTAAGAGATACATTTTTCGAGGAGCCATTCCTGTAATGAAGAAATTTGAGCTTTGAAAGAAAAAAGCGCCTCCTGTATGCTGGGTCTTGGAATGGTCACATTCACACTGCCCTAATGAAAAGGAGGACGCTCTACATGAAGTATAAGCTGAAACAGAAACAGAATCAACGGATTACACGAATTACCGAAAAAACACTGGTTGTTGGCGCGGACATCGCCAAAAAGATTCATGTAGCTCGAGCCGTGGATTTCCGAGGCATTGAGCTTGGGAAAGAATGTGTGTTCCACAACGATCAGGAGGGGCTAACGAAACTGGCTGCGTGGATGAAGGAGCTTGGCCGGATACATGAGAAAACCGACATCGTATTTGGCATCGAGCCTACCGGACACTACTGGTTCCCGTTAGCGGCATTTTTGAAGGAGCAAGACATCAGGGTCGTCGTCGTGAATCCGCACCATGTGAACAAGAGCAAAGAACTTGAGGACAACTCGCAGACCAAGAGCGACTACAAGGATGCGAAGGTCATTGCCGACCTGATTCGGAGCGGGAAATATTCAGAGCCCAATTTGCCGACCAAGGAATATGCAGAGCTACGCATTCTGATGAATTTTCGGGAGAAGGTCATGGTGAGCTTGAATCAAGTGAAAGCTCGGATTACAAACTGGTTTGACCGCTACTTTCCGGAGTATCCACAAGTGTTTAAGGACTGGGAAGGCAAGGCATCACTGATGACCATGCGCCAGTTTCCCACTCCAGAGGAGATTGTCTCGATAGGCGCCAGAGGCGTTCTCACACATTGGAAGACGGAAATCAAGCGTGGGGTGGGCATCAAGAGAGCGGAGCAGCTCTATGCTGCCGCTACGGTCTCTATCGGGCTTACCGAGGGGCTGACAGCTGCCCGAATCGAGCTTGCCGCCTTGCTGCAGCAGTACGATCTGTACTGCAAGCAAGAAGAAAGCATTATGACGGAAGTCCTGCAGATTCTGGAGAAGATCCCCGGAACGAAGCAAATGCTGAGCATCCCAGGGATTGGCATTCTGACCGTCGCCGGCTTCTTGGCGGAGGTTGGCGATCTGAACAACTACGACCATGGACAGCAGATCATCCGTCTGGCTGGGCTGAATCTGACGGAGAACAGCTCTGGAAAACGTAAGGGAAAGACCGGAATCAGCAAGCGGGGGCGCTCTCGCCTAAGAGGCATCTTGTTCCGCTGCATGCTGCCGATGGTAGCCAAAAACAAAGAGTTTAAAGCGCTCCACGAGTATTATACAACGCGTAGTCAAAATCCGCTCAAGAAGAAGCAATCGATTATCGCCTTATGTGGAAAACTGGTTCGCGTCCTCTATGCACTGGGGACAAAGCAGAAAGAGTATAACGCAAACGAAGTATTGGGGCCGATTCGACAAGCCCAGCTACAACAAAGTGCTGCATAAAGCTTATCAACAAACCTGTCATCTCGCTTATTCACATGTGTACAACCATGACAACGGAAGCACCGGAGAAGCCGAAGAATTATAATCCATAAGGGCAACGACCCAGTCGAGGAGCTAGAATCGGCCTCCACCCCTTGAGAGGTAGAACGAAGGAATGTAAGGGCATAGACCCAGCGTGACATGGGAGGGTAAACCCCGAGGGCGGATGTGGAGATCCACTGTGCGATCATACCTTTTTATCCACAGTCTGGAAACTGGTGATTGCAGGCTCTATTCCCGCCACAGCCCTTACAGAAATATTTGTATCTCCTTCAATCTTCCGACAAGAGCTTTAAGATGTCAAAGTTAAAAAACAGAGAATGAGCGAGAAAACAGGAGAAAACATTACTTTATAGTGGGAGGATTTGATTTAGCTCCTCCAGAGAAGAAACACTAGGCACAGGTGTAAAAAATTGCCTCTGGGCAAACTGTACGAGGTTTTCCACTTGGCCTTTTTGATGCCCTTTTCCCGGATCACAGAAATAGCTTTCAAACAGGTAGTGGGCACGTAGCTGAATAAATCGCTCTTGTTCCTCGCGATTTTTGCCTTCCAATACCTTCTTAACGGCTGTTGTCAGGTTGTCGTATGTGATGACTTGGGGAACAGCACCGAAAAATTCAAAAGCATCTACATGACCTTGGAGAAGAGCCTCTTGCTTCTGATGAGCAAATGTCTTGATGAAAATCTTTCTGCTGTATGTGCAACGCATACAAAAGACTTGAACCTTCACTTGTTTCCCTTGTAAATGAACCGTAACCTCACCCCAGTCAAATTGGGCAAATCGCCCTGGCGGGAAATCAAGAGGGACAAATGCTTTAGGAGGAGAAACCCGCAACTCTCTGACGTAGCGTCGTACAGTAGATTCACCGCCGGTGAATCCATGTTCGTCAACGAGTCTCTGGTAAATACGTTTGGCAGTATGACGCTGCTTCGGGGGAGCCTGTTCATCTTGACGCAGCCATTCCAAGATGATGGGCTTGACAAAATCAATGACTGGCTTCGGCTTCGGTTTTGAAAGCTGGTATACAGGGATTTCCGTTGATGTCAAGGCTTTTCGTATCACTTGACGCGAGTAGCCAGTTTCGCGAGAAATTTGACGAATCGACTTCCCTAGCAGAAAGTGTTGTTTCCTGATAAACTCATAATTAGCCATCTGAAGCATTTCCTTTCCTCCTATATCTTGTTGTCTAGACAACTACAAGATACAGGAAAGAGGTGCTCAGGTGGTCAACTTTTTTATGAGCGATGTACCACTAGGTGGTCAATTATTAGATTAGCATTCACAGTCGGCGTAATTGGCTCGTACCACCACCGATTTGCGAAACGGATGCTGACCTTGAGACATACTTGGCCCAGGCAGCAGAGGCAGACATGGATCGTCCACACTATGCCAAGAAAGAGCGTATCGTCGACTTGTGGGAGCAAGAACGGAAGAAGCTTTTGGCTATGCCAACCGTTGCGTTTGAGGTTTTCAGGCTTGAACCGGCCCGCTTGAACAAATATCGGGAACTCCGGTTTGAAACAACCACATATCCACTACCGCAGTGCCGTGCGCTAGATCCCGTATTGCTCAAGGTGAAATGGGACGAGATCGAGGTTTTGTCGGGCGACGGAGAGTACCGACACCTGGGGACGTTGCCTCGCCCGTACACGGAAAAGGCAATCCCGATTGAGTGGACAGATGTGTTTGAGGGTTACCTGAGAAAGCCAAGGACGGTGATGTACTCCGATCTGGCGAGGTTCATGCCTGCTTCCGTCCGCAGATTCGTGCAAGTGGAGTATATCGATCTGAGGAAATCTCGTGTGGCTCTGATTCGTCGATTGTTAGATACACACCAGATGTCCGACATGGGTGCTGCACTCGATACACTGGCTGGGCATTTCGATCCTGACACAGTCCTTGAGCATGCGCTATATGCGATGAAACATCCTGAGTTTCACCCTAAGCCGTTTGCGGAGGCTCATACACCGATGGAGATTCACGGGCACACACCGGACCTCAGGCAATATGACGCCATTCTGGGGGTGAGCAGAGCATGAAACACGAATTGGTTACTGCATGCAAGAACCTCCACTTGGGGTATGTGATGGAAGCGTACGAGGCGATTGCGTTCAATGACCGCTCGCAATACCTGCTTGAAGTCCTCCAAGTGGAACTGCGGGGCCGAGAGATATCCAGGATTCGCAGACTCATGAAGAAAGCCCGGTTTCCACAGATGAAGACACTAGAGGATTATGATTTCGGAGCAGTCACCTTCCCAGCGCATTGCAGTCGTGAGCTCCTAACGGATCTGGCATTTCTCGAGCGGAAAGAGAACGTGATGATGCTGGGCAAAGTGGGAACAGGCAAGACCCACCTGGCAACGGCACCAGGCGTGGAGGCTTGCCGACGAGGGTACGAGGTACGATTCTTTCGGGTGCATGACCTTGTGGCCGCGTTACAGGACAAGTACCAATCCGGGACGCTTAGCCGTTTTCAGCGGGAGTTGCAGAAGGCTGAGTTACTCATCCTCGACGAAATGGGGTTTGTGCCCTTTCACAAAGACGGAGCTGAACTACTGTTTAACGTCATCTCCGAATGCTATGAGCAAAGGAGTATGATTGTCACCTCTAACCTTGAGTTTGGCCAGTGGAACACGGTGTTTGGAGATGCCAGACTGACAGCAGCGCTCGTGGACCGACTCGTTCACCACGCACACGTCCTGGCTTTCACCGGCGAGAGCTACCGGCTACGAAATGCGCTATCCGGAGTGAGATCGTCATAATCTTCAGCGTTGGCCGTGCCTATGCACAAATCCGCAGCGATTCTCTGTATTTTTGACTTGCGAAAAACACCTGCATATCCTGAAGCTTTTTTGTAAGCTCTTCGGAGTCAGATTCGATCTTCCCTAGTATGACAAGCCCGCTCGAATACCCCCAGTCTTTGTAATACATGTTCACATCGTTCCAAGGAGCGTAATAACCGAAATCGCTGACTTCCGGATCACTTCGGCGGTGCACCTTCTGTAGATAATTCTTTGTCCAAGACACTTAATTTTTCGAATCCGCCATACTCCTTAAATGTTAGTGTCATGGGGAGTTGGGACAAAAAGTCCCGGCTTGTCGGATTATCATTCAGGCATCGTTTGAAAGTGAATAACTGATAGTGCTCCTTAATTTTTCCTGGTTAAAAATCTCCAGTCTCAGAAAATGCCCACCGCAAGGGCTGGAAGGCGTTAAAAATCATTAAATCACAAAAAGAAGGATGAAAATCGTTGTGATTTTTATCCTTCTTTTTCATCATGGCATGAATAAGCATAAAAGAAAAAGAGCCGTGGAAAAGCAGGAGTGAATCCCCGCTTCTCGCTCGGCTCGTTAGATGACTATTTAAGCTTTTAGATGGCTGCGATTGCTTGTTACGCAAACTTGTAAAACAAACGCTACTCCCTACTCCACCGTCACACTCTTCGCCAAATTCCGTGGTTTATCCACGTCCAGGCCGCGCGCGACGGATGCGTAGTAAGCGAGCAATTGCAATGGAATGACGGTCAGAATCGGTGTGAGCATTGGCAGGGTGGCTGGCATGTAGATCACTTCGTCCACGCTCTTCGCCAGGTCGTGGTTGCCTTCGGTCGCGAAGCCCAGGACGTGGGCGCCGCGCGCTTTTACTTCCACGATGTTGCTCACCATTTTTTCGTAGATGTCTGGTTGTGTAGCCAATGCGACGACTGGTACGTTCTCTTCAATCAGCGCAAGAGTACCGTGCTTCAGCTCACCAGCCGGGTATGCCTCGGAGTGGATGTAGGAGATCTCCTTGAGCTTCAGGGAGCCTTCCAGCGACACCGCATAGTCCAGGCCGCGGCCGATGAAGAACAGGCTGTTTACCCCTTTTGTGCTCTCGGCAAAGTGGCGAACCTGCTCAGCATCTTCGAGCATGGATGCGATTTTGCCTGGGATTGTCTCCAGATGCTCCACGACAGTGGCTACCTCGGCAGCCGCAAGCGTGCCTTTTACCTGCGCCAGATACAGGCTGAACAGGTACAGAGCTACCACTTGGGAAGTGTACGCTTTTGTCGAAGCTACCGCTACCTCAGGACCAGCCCAGGTGAAGATCACCTCGTCGGCCTCGCGCGCCACAGAGCTGCCTACGACGTTTGTGATCGCGAGTACCTTCACGTTGCTCTTCTTCGCTTCGCGCAACGCAGCCAGCGTGTCTGCTGTCTCCCCGGATTGGCTGATGACGATCATCAAAGTTTTGTCCGTGTAGATCGGATCACGGTAACGGAACTCGGAAGCCACCGCTACCTCTACAGGTACGCGGGTCCATTTTTCGATGACGTCTTTTCCGACCAGACCTGCGTGCATGGAGGTACCGCAAGCGACGATGTAGATGCGGTCGTACGCCGCCAGCTCGGCATCGCTCATTTTCAACTCAGGCAAAATCACGCGCTTGTTCTCGTGGTCAATGCGGGCGCCCATCGTGTCGCGAACCGCTTGCGGCTGCTCGTAAATTTCTTTGAGCATAAAGGAATCGTAGCCGCCTTTTTCCGCTTGAACCAGATCCCACTCGACATGGAACAGCTCCCGCTCGATTTTCTCTCCGGTCTCTGCGTCCATCAGTTCCACGCCGTCGCGCGTCAAAACAGCCATTTCGCCTTCGTTCAAAATGTAAACGTCGCGGGTATGCTCCAGGATAGCCGGGATGTCCGAGCCGATAAAGCTCTCGCCCTGGCCTACGCCGACTACCAGCGGGCTGGCCAGACGAACGGCTACCAGCTTATCTGGTTCATGCTCGGTCATGATTCCCAGCGCATAAGCGCCACGCATGCGTTGCACAGCGCGACGCGCCGTGGACACGATATCCCCGTCGTACATGTCGGCGAGCAGGTGAGCGATGACCTCGGTATCTGTCTCGGAAGTGAACGTGTAGCCTTTTGCCAGCAGCTCTTCCTTCAACGGCAGGAAGTTTTCGATAATCCCGTTGTGAACGACGGCAAAAGACGTTTTTGCGTCCGTATGAGGGTGGGAGTTCTCGTCAGACGGCTTTCCGTGCGTCGCCCAACGTGTGTGCCCGATTCCCATGCAACCGGCAAGCGGCTTCGACGCCAGACGATCTTCCAGCACAGCCAGACGTCCTTGCGCCTTTTCCAGCTCCAGGCCGTTGTCGTTCACTACCGCGATTCCCGCCGAGTCATAACCGCGATACTCCAGCTTGCGCAGGCCTCCGATCACGATGTCTTGCGCTTGTTTATCTCCAATATATCCAACGATTCCGCACATAAGTGTATGATCCCCTTCCATATTGACGGGGACACAACCCAAAACCAATGGTACGGGGGAGTGCCCCCGCCATTCCATGTTTATGATCTATGTTTTTTCCTTTGTCCGTGGCTACAAACGTATCATACGCAAAGTTTTGTCCACCAGATCACCCTGGTGCTTTGTCCTTGCGTTCTGCGGCAGTGATACTGCTGCCGGGAGGTACCCGCCGAATCCTTCGATAAACCTCCACCTCGTCCACTGGGCTCCATGTCGGGCAGCCGCAGTGCTGGCGCTTTACGACAGTTGTTTTCCGATCCTCGTATCCGCTTTGTCTTCGTCCGATCTCCTCCAATTTTTTCAAATCGTGCGTGCATGCACATGAACACTGTACCACAGATTGAGAGGAGCGACAACACCTTCGTCATTTACATGTATGCAAAAGGGAGTGGCGTCGCACCACTCCCCGAAACATTTTTTTACACCAGTTGCTGTTTTACCACGTCAACGATGCGATGCACAAGCCCTTCCAGTTGCGCAGCATCCGGTCCTTCTGCCATGACGCGCACGATTGGCTCTGTGCCGGATGGACGAACCAGCACGCGTCCGTTGCCCGCCAGCTCTTCCTCCACTTCGCGAATGGCCTGCTCGATCGCTTCGTTGCCGTTCAGCTTCGACTTGTCCTCTACGCGGACATTAATCAGCAGTTGCGGATACTTGACCATCACCTGTTTCAGCTCGGACAAAGGCTTGCCCGACTCCTTGATGATGTTCAAAAGCTGCAAGCCTGTCAAAAGCCCGTCACCTGTCGTATTGTAGTCCAGGAAGACGATGTGGCCGGACTGCTCGCCGCCGAGGTTGTACCCGCCGCGCAGCATCTCCTCGACCACGTAACGGTCTCCTACAGCGGTTTTCGTTGTATGGATGGAGCACTCCTCCATCCCTTTGAAAAAGCCCATGTTGGCCATGACGGTCGTCACGACTGTATTGTTGTTGAGCTTTCCTTTTGCTTTCAGCGCGCGCGCACAGATCGCCATGATGTAGTCGCCGTCGATGATTTCACCTGTCTCGTCAACCGCGATACAGCGGTCTGCGTCCCCGTCAAAGGAAAGACCCAGATCGGCCTTGTGCTTCAGCACTTCCTCCTGAAGACGCTCAGGATGGGTAGAACCGCACTGCTCGTTGATGTTGACCCCGTTCGGGTTGGCCCCGATCGTAATCACCTCTGCGTCCACGTCTGCAAACAGACGGGCGGCAAGCGACGAGACAGCTCCATTGGCGCAGTCCAGAACGACCTTCAAGCCGTCAAAACGCTCGGATACGGTACTTTTCAGGTGAGAGAGGTACTTTTGCCCCCCCTCGAGGAATTCCAATACCGTACCGATCTGTTCTCCTACCGGCCTTGGCAAAGTGTCCTCTGCCGCATCCAAGTACTGCTCTACTTCTGCTTCCACTTCGTCGGACAGTTTGAAACCGTTGCTGCCGAAGAACTTGATTCCGTTATCCGGAAACGGATTGTGGGAGGCGGAGATCATGACACCCGCATCCGCACCCAGTGCACGCGTGAGATACGCCACGCCTGAGGTGGAGATGACACCCAATCTGACCACTTCTGCTCCAACCGAGAGCAAGCCAGCCAAAAGCGCGTTTTCCAGCATCTGTCCAGAAATGCGCGTATCGCGCCCAATCACCACTTTTGGTTTGCCTTCCTGCTTGTGTCTAGTGAGAACGTAGCCGCCAACGCGTCCGATTTTAAATGCCAGCTCGGGTGTCAATTGTGTATTGGCAACCCCACGTACACCGTCTGTTCCGAAATACTTCCCCATGTTTGTCCCTCATTTCCTTCCTTGTGCACACAACAGCTTATGTCTACCTTTGCTTGTTCGTGATTTCGATTGTGACCTTTTTCGGTGCGCTCGCAGAAGTCTTGATATAATCCGGCTGATTGAAAATGTAATTCAGAGGTACCTCGTACACACCAGCCGGCATGTTGCTAACATCTGCTACGACCTGCAAGTCTTCGTGTCTCAATTGATCCAGCACCTGTGCCGCGCCGATTACTTCAAAGTCAATTGTAGACAACTCCTGGCCATCGGTGGACAACACCTTGGCTTGCATAGTCTCTGACAACCCGCTGATGCGAATCGGGATTTTCTCCAAACGCTTGGTTGTGGACGGAACTACTTTCAGCGATACCTTGAGATACTCCGGTTCTACCTTCACAATGTTATCCATTAACGGTATCTTTAGCTCCAGAAGGCGATCTGATGTAATGTTGGCAAGATCGATTTCCGGACCCGGATAGGTGTTCGCCTTCATGGCGTCGATGACCTCTTTCGGACCGAAAACGGTCACCTCATCCACATTCATATCCATACTAGCCAAACTATAGCCATTCGGCATTTCATTCGTCAAGTTTAATTTGATCGGCACTTTCACAAAAGGACTCGTGACCGGGATATTTACTTCTACAGTAAGCGGAATGACATCCGCACCTTGAATCACATTTCCTGACTTGTCCACTACTTTCAGTGGGACTGTAGTCTTAATCGCAGAAGTAGCCCCTTCCAGATCGACAGACGCTTTGACAGCCGCCACTTTGTCTACCTGGCTTTCCGGCACTCTGACCAGTGCCCGGAACGGCTTGACGATCGGTTCTCCTGCGGTATAGCCGGGAGCTACTTGCCCCAGTTTTTCCACCGTAACCTCCCGCTCCACCGTCTTCTTCTCTTCCAGGGTGATTTCCACGATGTTCGGAATAATGCCCACTTTCACCTCATCGGGGAACCCTTTGTACTGGACAGGCACCCTGTGAGTCCCTTTTCCTAAATTGGTGGCATCGACGTACACTTCCATCGAATCAGCCGGGAAAAAGTTATGCCGGTAGAACGGGTTGTTGCTCTCCAATGCGACCTTTACCGTTCGCTGCTGCTTGACGACCTGAAAACGGTCTGTATCGTACTTGACATGCAAGGTCACACCGTCAATAAAGACGGGCTGGCTCGCTTCCGGAGTCGGTGTTTGCTCTGTCTCCAGGTTGACGACCATCCACATCATGACAGCCAAAAGCAGCGCTACGGCCCGTGCAAACCAATGACTGTTCAACCACTTATCCATGTTTTCGCCTCCATTGCCAACGACTGCCAATGGACTTGCCCTTTGACAGAGGCTGGAGCTGTTCGGTCAGCATCTCTGCCAGTTGCGCCTCCGTCAGATTTCGGTTCATCGCGCCATGCGCGGCAAAAGACACTTGTCCTGTCTCCTCCGAAACAATGATGGACATGCCATCCGAGACCTCGCTGACGCCGATTGCCGCGCGGTGGCGAGTCCCGAGCTCCTTCGAGATGGAGTTGTTCTCAGACAGCGGAAGGTAACAGGCAGCAGCCAAAATGACGTCCTTGCGCATGATGACGGCCCCGTCATGTAAAGGCGTATTCGGAATGAAAATGTTGATTAGCAGCTCCGAGCTCACGCGTCCGTTGATCGCGATGCCCGTCTCTACGTAATCGTTCAGCCCCGTCTCTCTCTCAATGACGATCAAGGCCCCGATCCGCCGCTTTGCCATGTAGGTGACCGATTTACACACCTCTTGCACCACACGGTTCACCATGTCATCGTCTTGCAGGCTGCTGGAGCGGGAAAAGAGCTTGCCTCGCCCAAGCTGCTCCAGCGCGCGACGCAATTCCGGCTGGAAGATGATGACCACAGCCAGTACCCCGAAGGTAAAAGCTTGCGACATCAACCAGTGCAGTGTCGTCAGTTGGAAGTACTTGCTGAGCAGCCAGGTGATGACGATCACCATGATCCCCTTCAGCAACTGTACCGCTCGCGTCCCCCGAATGAGCATAATAATTTTATAAATCACGTATGTAACGAGTAAAATATCCGTTCCATACCGCAGTAAATCCCCATAATCCATCGATATCATAACGAAGCCCCCATATCTCGCTCCATCTAAATAAGGTCAGCCTGTCTCCTGCGGAAAAAGCACGGCTCCACTGCCGTGCTGTTGATAGCTGTACTCTCTATTTTCTCTTATGGCAAGATCGGAAGCAAGTCATTTCCAATATTTTTCACCTCATACCAGATCCAATCGAAAATCGCTTCAATGGATTCGGTATTGCCTACCACTTGAGCGGTAGAGGCCACGAACACTTTTCCTTCGATGGCCACGACATTTCCTTTTACTTGCCCCTGAACATCCACGTTGCCGTTGCGCACCACCAAATCTCCATCAATGCTCGTTCCGGCTGGTACCACTACGACATTGCGTTGCCGATCTATTTTCAACTTATCCATGTTGGCTGAAGATACCTGCAACGTATTATCGCGGTCAAACCAGTTCGCGCACAAGCTGCCAGTCATGAGGAACAAAAACACCGCTGCTGCTGTCAAAAACGGGTGGTTCCGCAGCCAGCTTGAAAACAGGTTAGCCTTCGTCGGCGCAGGCAATTGGGCGAGTACACGTGCCGTAAAATCAGGAGAAACATGAATATGTGAAGCGCTCTGTACAAAAGCGATGGCCCGCTGCAGCTCGTGCATATGCTGGCGGCAGCTCGCACAAGTTTTTATATGTGCTTGCAAATGCTGATTGGCTAATTCATCAGTGTCCCCATCCAAATATTCGTGGATGAGAATAATCATTTCCCGGCATTCCATCGTGATTTTCTCCTTTCTCACATCAATCGCAACTTGCTTCGCAACGCTTCCCGTCCTCGGTGAATGCGTGTCTTGATCGTCGTAATGGGAAGTTTTACGATATCGCTGATCTCCTGCAACGACAAGTCCTCAATGTAGCGCAAGATCATAATCGAGCGATATTTCGGCTGCAACTGGGACAGAGCACCCTGTACTGTCTCCTGCAGCTCCTGCGTCACGACTTTGTCTTCCGGTGTTTTCTCACTAGAAGACAGGCGCGAATACCAGTCCATTCCCTGTCCAGGTTCGGTTTCTTCATCCAATGAAAAGTCAGGTCTTTTTTTACGGCCACGGTCGATACATAGATTGGTCGCGATCCGGTAGATCCACGTGGAGAACTTGTAGCTGTCATCGTACGAATGCAGATTGGCATACACGCGCAAAAAAGTCTCCTGCGCGATGTCCTCCGCATCCTGACGGTTTCCCACCATGCGATAAGCAAGTTGGAATATCTTGTCTTTATAAATTTCGATCAACTCCGCAAATGCTTCACGGTCTCCACGCTTCGCTCGCTGAGTCAACCGTTTCTCTACAAAATCCATGCGATCCTCCCCACAATACCGTAATCCTATATACGGATGATACTGCAAATGGTTTCGTTCTAAATGCGTGTTTGTGCAGGTAATTTGTTGGGAAATAGAGGAATAAGGTAACTGCCTACCTCTATATATTATTGATGATAACTCTTTCATCCCTCAGTTGGAAAGGAGAGTGGGACGTATGTCGAAGCAGGACGTTCTCCTCCAGATCGAGCAGCTACGCAAAGAGCTCAACGATCAGTATAAGAAGCAGGCAACCATCACTCCTGAATTAGTCGCCCTAAGCGTGCAACTTGACCATCTATTAAACGAACTACATCTCCATCCTTAGAATGTACTTCTTTCTCCCACCAATGTAAAGATGCGTAAAAAGCAAAAAGAGAGGCGATTTTTGCCTCTCTTTTTGTTCTCAGACAACGATTGGTTACAGCAGTTTATCGCCGAATACAGAGCTCATCAACGCGACTGCGACGCGCGCTGTCATGTTTTCACGGTCGAGGATCGGATTTACTTCCACAAATTCTGCGGAACAGAGAATGTCAGCGTCAGCCAGCATCTCCAGGGAGACATGCCCCTCCCGGTAAGAAATACCGCCGATAACCGGGGTTCCTACTCCTGGCGCGTCATGCGGGTCCAGTCCGTCCAAATCCAGGCTCAAGTGTACGCCATCGGTGTTTTTGGACACGTGGGCAATCGCTTCTTCCATCACGCGAGCCATTCCCAGCTTGTCGATCTCGTGCATGGTGAACACTTTCATGCCAATGCGCTTGATTAAATCGCGCTCGCCTTGATCGAGGTCGCGCGCCCCGATAATCACCACGTTTTCAGGCTGCAGCTTTGGCGCAAATCCGCCGATGTTCGTCAAACGCTTATGTCCATAGCCAAGGCTCGCCGCCAGCGGCATCCCGTGGATGTTTCCCGATGGAGAAGTCTCTCCTGTGTTCAAGTCTCCGTGCGCATCGAACCAGATGACCCCGAGATTTTTCACGTGCTTGGCGACACCTGCAATCGTTCCCAAAGCAATGCTGTGATCGCCCCCCAGCACGAGCGGGAAACGGCCTGCCGTCATGATATCGCTTACAACATCAGCAAGCTTTTCATTCGCTTCTACAACCTCATCCAAGTACTTATGGTTTTCTGTTTCCGTAAACCGATGAGGTCGTGTTACAAAAATATCTCCACGGTCCTCGATATGAAAGCCCATTTTCTCCAAACGAGCTACAACACCTGCGTAACGGATTGCACTTGGTCCCATATCTACTCCACGACGGTCTGCACCCAGATCCATCGGTACACCGACAATACTCATGTTCTTGTTCATGTAGACGCCCCCATTCCTTCGATCGTTGTTGCTCCACCCCTATATTGTAGCCTCCGATCGCGAAATGACTCAACTCGACAGGATTTTGCATAAATAACCCGTCTGGCCTAACGTCGTTCAAAATGGAATGGGAGCAGTCTTTACCTATGAAAAAAACGAGCAACCGAATCGGCTACTCGTTTTAGGCAATACGTATGGAGCGGGTGATGGGAATCGAACCCACGCGACCAGCTTGGAAGGCTGGAGTTCTACCATTGAACTACACCCGCGCAATTTTAGTTAGAAAACAAAAACCCGGCAACAAGTGCGGGGAAAAATGGTCGGGAAGACAGGATTCGAACCTGCGACCCCTTGGTCCCAAGCCAAGTACTCTACCAAGCTGAGCTACTTCCCGATTTTTCTGTTTTTACAGCGCTTCTCCTCACTTTTGGAAGTAAGGAAGCGTGCCCTGAGAGATTCGAACTCCCGACCTTTTGATTCGTAGTCAAACGCTCTATCCGGCTGAGCTAAGGGCACATATTTTATAAAAGGTAAAAACTGGTGAGCCATGAAGGACTCGAACCTTCGACCCTCTGATTAAAAGTCAGATGCTCTACCAACTGAGCTAATGGCTCGCAAATGGCTGGGGTACTAGGATTTGAACCTAGGAATGACGGAGTCAAAGTCCGTTGCCTTACCGCTTGGCTATACCCCAAAAATGCGAAAAAAATGGTGGGGAGAGACGGATTCGAACCGCCGAACCCGGAGGGAGCAGATTTACAGTCTGCCGTGTTTAGCCACTTCACTATCTCCCCATTTTTAGTTCAACAACAAGTGGTGGAGGCTGACGGGATCGAACCGCCGACCCTCTGCTTGTAAGGCAGATGCTCTCCCAGCTGAGCTAAGCCTCCAAAGTACCCCACAAAGAGAAGAGATTGCGTTGTAGCAACACCGAGTACTTTGCGGGGACCCCAACAACTGGTTGGATGTATAAGTGACCCGTAGGGGATTCGAACCCCTGTATGACAGCGTGAAAGGCTGCTGTGTTAAACCGCTTCACCAACGGGCCATGTTCATAATCATTTCTGGTGCTCCCGACAGGAATCGAACCTGCGACCTCTTCCTTACCATGGAAACGCTCTACCGACTGAGCTACAGGAGCAAATGGATGGCTCCTCGGGACGGACTCGAACCGCCGACCGATCGGTTAACAGCCGATTGCTCTACCAACTGAGCTACCGAGGAACGTTGAAGGATTTGTTCCTTCAAAACTGAATACGCATGTTTGCTAAGAGATGTGTGGATAAGTCCTCGACCGATTAGTATTCGTCAGCTCCACGCGTTGCCGCGCTTCCACACCGAACCTATCAACCTCATCGTCTATGAGGGGTCTTACCAGCTTAACGCTGTGGGAAATCTCATCTTAAGGGGGGCTTCACGCTTAGATGCTTTCAGCGCTTATCCCTTCCATACATAGCTACCCAGCCGTGCTTCTGGCGAAACAACTGGTGCACCAGCGGTATGTCCACCCCGGTCCTCTCGTACTAAGGGCAGCTCCTTTCAAATTTCCTACGCCCGCGACAGATAGGGACCGAACTGTCTCACGACGTTCTGAACCCAGCTCGCGTACCGCTTTAATGGGCGAACAGCCCAACCCTTGGGACCTACTTCAGCCCCAGGATGCGATGAGCCGACATCGAGGTGCCAAACCTCCCCGTCGATGTGGACTCTTGGGGGAGATAAGCCTGTTATCCCCAGGGTAGCTTTTATCCGTTGAGCGATGGCCCTTCCATGCGGAACCACCGGATCACTAAGCCCGACTTTCGTCCCTGCTCGACTTGTAGGTCTCGCAGTCAAGCTCCCTTCTGCCTTTACACTCTACGAATGATTTCCGACCATTCTGAGGGAACCTTTGGGCGCCTCCGTTACCTTTTAGGAGGCGACCGCCCCAGTCAAACTGCCCACCTGGCATGGTCCTCTCGCCCGATGAGGGCGACGAGTTAGAAACTCCGTACATCAAGGGTGGTATCCCACCGACAGCTCCACAGAGGCTGGCGCCCCTGCTTCTCAGCTTCCCACCTATCCTGTACATGATGCACAAAGTTCCAATACCAGGCTACAGTAAAGCTCCATGGGGTCTTTCCGTCTTGTCGCGGGTAACCTGCATCTTCACAGGTATTATGATTTCACCGGGTCTCTTGCCGAGACAGCGCCCAAGTCGTTACGCCTTTCGTGCGGGTCGGAACTTACCCGACAAGGAATTTCGCTACCTTAGGACCGTTATAGTTACGGCCGCCGTTTACTGGGGCTTCGGTTCAAAGCTTCGCTTGCGCTAACTCATCCCCTTAACCTTCCAGCACCGGGCAGGCGTCAGCCCCTATACTTCGCCTTGCGGCTTCGCAGAGACCTGTGTTTTTGCTAAACAGTCGCTTGGGCCTTTTCACTGCGGCCCCCTCGGGCTCAGCCCGCCCAACGCAAGCTTACGCTCACGTTGGGCGGGGACCCTCACCCTACCGGGGCGCCCCTTCTCCCGAAGTTACGGGGCCATTTTGCCGAGTTCCTTAGCAAGAGTTATCCCGCGCACCTTAGGATTCTCTCCTCGCCTACCTGTGTCGGTTTGCGGTACGGGCACCTTGTTCCTCGCTAGACGCTTTTCTTGGCAGTGTGAAATCAGGGACTTCGGTACTAAAATTTCCCTCGCCATCACAGCTTGCCCTTAGCGGCGTGCGGATTTGCCTACACACCAGGCTTACTGCTTGGACGGCCATCCAGTAGGCCGCTCACCCTATCCTCCTGCGTCACGCCACTCACTCAAACGGAACAGAGGTGGTACAGGAATATCAACCTGTTGTCCATCGCCTACGCCTTTCGGCCTCAGCTTAGGTC
>NZ_CP048274.1:5500000-5565000 GCF_000470975.2 Brevibacillus sp. NSP2.1
AGACACCAAGGAGAAGAAAATTGCTCTCACCTTTGACATCAGTTGGGGAGAAACCCGCGCACTCCCTATTCTCGATGTGCTGAAAGAAAAAAATGTGAGCAAGGCGACCTTCTTCCTGTCCTCTCCCTGGAGCCAGCGCCATCCGGAAATTGTGAAAAGGATCAAGGAGACGGGACTGGAAATCGGTTCGCATGGCCATAAACACGACAACTACAGCAAATACACGGATGAAGAAATTCGCAGCCAGATTGCGAAGGCCGATTCCATCCTGACAGAGATGACTGGAAAAAAACCGACCTTGATTCGGATGCCAAACGGCGATTTTGACAAGCGTGTGCTGGAAATCGCCAACCGCATGGGCTATACGGTCGTCCAATGGGATACGGACTCCAAGGACTGGATCGAGCCGAAAAAAGACGTCATCGTCCAAAACGTCCTGTCCAAAGCCCATCCCGGCGACATCATCCTGATGCATGCAAGCGATTCCGCCAAGGAGACGCACCTTGCCCTCCCCGTCATTATCGACCAGCTACGCAAGCAAGGATACGAATTCGTCACCGTATCCGAGCTGATCGCTGGCACCAGCATCCAGAGCAAAGAAGTCAATTAAACGTTCAAAAAACCTCGTCCCTCGCCAGCAGAAAACGTGGCTGCGCCAAGCCTTTGGCGAAGCCCTTTTTTGCTTATCCGAAAGAAAAATCCACAAAAAAAGCTGACCGGATAAAGGTCAGCTTTCTCTTTTTACCAAGCGGTGCAAATGCATCACTTGCCATACGTTGCAAAACAGTAAAGGGACGAGCATGGACAAGGTCGCATGCACGTTGTCTTCCTTCAGGGCCGGAATCCATTCCAGAGCCGTTACTACAAACATGAAAAACATCGTGGGAACCCACGCCGTTCTGTTCGTCAGCTTTACTTTTCCATAAGCGGCAGCCAGGGCGACAATCAGCAGCAAAACCGGCTCGATAAAGTACGGCCCGATTCCTTTTCCTTCGCCAAGCGACGTGTAGCGGAGGTAAATCATATCAAAAAAGACAAACAGGATGAAAAAAACTTGAACGCTCTTCCACAGGGAAGGGGTCTTGAAAATCGTTTTGGCAAAATAATTAATCGTCATATACGCAAAAAAACCCATCTGGGCCACAATACTAATGGTCATCCCATACAAAAGATACATCAGCGTGCCGACAAAAAAGTTGCCTGCGCTGCCTTCCAACAGCTTATCCAAATCAAAAATAAAGGCGACCAGGACGCCTCCCAGTCCACCCAAGAGCAACGTGGTGACAAAGAGCCAGCCATACTTTCGCAAACTCACCAAACATTCCCTCCATTCCACATCGAATATGATTGTACCAATGGATACAAGAAAATACTAGCGTAAGAACAAAACAAAATGCGCACGTTACTCTTAGGCAGAGTAAAGAAGGAGGTGTCCACCCCATGAGAAAAAAGGCATTGTCTTTTTGGCTCTCCGCAATTGTCTGTCTGGTACTATCCAGTTGCTCAGGCGGCGGGCAAGCGCAAGGTTCGTCTCAGCCTGATTATAAAAGCGTCAAAGACATGGTGCTGGACATATTGCAGACTGACGAAGCGAAGCAATCGGTTGGCAAGATGATGAAGGACGAAAAGTTCAAGCAAAGCCTGATGATTGACGAGTCCACTGTCCGCACCACTTTGATACAAAGCATGACCAATCCGAACAGCTCCCACATCAAAGAGGCCTTCAAAGACCCGAAATTCGCCAGCACATTGGCCAAGTCGATGAAGGACGAACAAAAAACGCTGATGAAGGATTTGATGAAAGACCCCGAGTACCAAAAGCAGCTCATCAGCGTAATGAAGGACCCCGAGTTTGAAAAAAATCTCATGGATTTAATGAAAAGCGCCGCTTACCGTCAGCAAACCATGCAGATTATGAAGGAATCCTTGCAAAGCCCGTTGTTCCAGGCGGAGCTGATGAAGATCATGACCAAGGTTTCCGAAGACCTGACAAAGCCGAAAGAACTGAAGCCTAAGAAAAAAGGCAAAGGCGGCGGCAGCGGGGAACGTGGAGAAAGCGGAGACTCCGGTGGCGAATCCTCCTAAGAAAAAAAGGTGAGCTCTCATCCAGAGCCCACCTTTTTGTATCTTTTGCGCTTATTTCTGCTCGCATTTTTCAATCACGCGTTTTGCCATGTCCCGATACAACTGGCCGATTTCGGAGCTTTCCCGATAAACAGAAGGAGAATAATCCGGCTCAGATGGGTGGTTGTCTGGCTGTCCCAACGGAATTTGCGCCAAAAGCTCGGTCGCCAGCGTCTCCGCCAGCTTCCCGCCGCCTCCACGGCCGAAGACGTACTCTTTGGAGCCGTCCTTGGCTTCGTACCAGGCCATGTTTTCCACGACACCGAGAATTTCGTGTCCTGTCCGTTTGGCCATCGCCCCGGCACGCGCCGCGACAAAAGCTGCCGTAGGATGCGGCGTCGTCACGACAATCTCCATGCTTTGCGGAATCATCGTGTGTACATCCAAAGCCATGTCACCCGTTCCTGGCGGCAAGTCCAGCAGCAAGTAGTCCAGCTCTTCGCCCCAATGCACTTCCGTAAAGAAATTGCGCAACATTTTTCCGAGCATCGGACCGCGCCAGATGATCGGCGAGTTGTCCTCTACGAAGAAGCCCATGGACATGACCTTCACGCTTTGCTTTTCTACAGGCAGAATCGTTTCGCCAATTACAGTCGGGCGCTGGTCGATGTTCATCATGTCCGGCACGCTGAAGCCGTAGATGTCGGCGTCGATAATGCCGACCTTTTTCCCCAAACGAGCCAGGGCCACGGCTAGGTTGACGGTGACCGTCGACTTCCCTACGCCGCCTTTACCGGACGTAATGGCAATAAATGTTGTGTTCGAGTCCTTGGCCAAAATCGGATTGAGCAGGGGAGCTTGTCCCGGCGTCATGTTGTGCGTTTGTCCGCCCTGGCTGTTGCGGAGCTGGGCGCTCAAGGCTGCTCGCTCCTCGTCTGTCATCGAGCCGAACTGCACGCGCACTTCCTCCGCTCCAAGCGCTTTCACAGCCCCTATGACGTCGTCTTCGATCTTGGCCTTGAGAGGACAGCCGGAGATCGTCAGAACGACTGTCAGGCTCACTGTAGCGCCCTCAACGCGGATGTCGCGGATCATGTTAAGCTCGACCAGGCTACGATTGATTTCAGGGTCCTTCACATCACGCAGCGCTTCCAGAATTTGTTCTCTGGTCAACATTGGTTGTTCACCTCATCTATATCGTCTTGGCAATCATTTTTCCCCAAACTTTACTTTGCAAGATGGTTTGCGCGTTCATTATAGCACATTCGGACGGGCGGGACACAGCCACCGCCCGCTCAAGGTGCAATTGGCGCCTTTTCGCCGGAGTACTGCCGCAAAATGCCCTGGTAGATGGCATTCGCCATCGCCTTTTGGTACTCCGGGCTTTGCAGCCGTTTCGCTTCTTCTGTGTTGCTGACGAATCCGACCTCGACCAACACTGCCGGGCAGTTGACCTCGCGAATCAGAAACACGTTATTGGTCTTGCTCGGAACACGATCCGTATTTCCCAGCACCCGCTTGATCTCATCCTGAATCAGATAGGATACTTCCGCACTTTTTTTAAACGCAGGCGAGTAAAACGTTTGCGCTCCCGACCATTTGGGAGACGGTATGGAATTGACGTGAATGCTGACCAAAAAATCGGGAGAGCTGTCGTTCACCAGCTTCACCCGGTTGCGAATGTCTTCTGCCTTTCTTCTTTTCGCCAGGTCAGCCTCCGGCGAAGCCAAATCCTTGTCTTCCTCCCGCGTCATGATGACAAACGCGCCTGACTGCTGGAGGAAATCGCGCAAGTACATACTGATTGCGAGCGTCACCTCTTTTTCTACCACATCCCCCGAGCTGGATACAGCGCCACCGTCTTTTCCCCCGTGGCCCGGGTCAATGGCAATAACGGTTCCTGTCAGCGGCAGTGACCATGCCGTCCACGACGAACGATCCGGTGATTCGTAGGTGAACAGCACCACCAGTAAAGCGAAAGCCAGTATCCAGCCTACCCCTTTTCGTGTCACGGCGTATCGTCCCCTTTGTCCCATTCTCGTTCCATCATATGGACAAACATGGACAAATATTCCACACATAAGCCGGATCGGCTCGGGGCTTGCTACGTGCAACGGTTCGTCCTTTTTGCAGCGTTTTTCCAAATAGCGCAAAAAGGCTCCCGAACCGTAAAGTTCGAGAGCCTTGGCAAACGTAAATATTAGCGTTTGGAGAATTGAGGTGCGCGACGAGCTGCTTTCAAGCCGTATTTTTTACGTTCTTTCATGCGAGGGTCGCGAGTCAGGAAGCCAGCGCGTTTCAGAGCGCCGCGCAGTTCTGGATCTGCTTTCAGCAGAGCGCGAGCAACGCCGTGACGGATTGCACCAGCTTGGCCAGTTGTTCCGCCGCCGTTTACGTTAACCAGTACATCGTAACGACCGAGAGTTTCAGTCAGAACGAGTGGTTGTTTTACGATCAATTTCAGTGTTTCCAAACCAAAGTAAGTATCCATTTCACGTTTGTTAATCACAATGCGACCTTCACCTGGAACCAGGCGAACACGTGCTACGGAGTGCTTACGACGACCTGTACCGTAGTATTGTACTTGTGCCACGTATATTTCCTCCCTTTACCTTAACCGCGAATTTGCCAAACTTCTGGTTTTTGTGCTGCATGAGGATGCTCAGTGCCAGCGTAAACTTTCAGCTTAGTGAACATTTGACGTCCCAAGCTGTTTTTAGGCAGCATGCCTTTTACAGCCAGTTCGAACATACGAGCTGGTTTTTTGTTCAGCATGTCGCCAGCAGTAGTCTTTTTCAGACCGCCTGGATACAGGGAGTGAGTGTAGTAGATTTTGTCTTGCAGCTTGTTACCAGTCAATTTCACTTTGTCAGCGTTGATTACGATTACGAAATCGCCAGCGTCAACGTGTGGAGTGAATTCAGGTTTCAATTTGCCGCGCAGGATAGAAGCTACTTCGCTTGCCAGACGGCCCAGCGTTTGGCCTTCTGCGTCAACGATGTACCATTTGCGCTCAACTTCGAGCGGTTTCGCCATATATGTGGTACGCATTTTTGTCCCTCCTAAATATCTTACCTTTACATGTCCATCTACTTATAACCAAAACAGCCGAAACTTGCAATGGAAGATAATTGCTGTTAACGGGTGAGCAACTCTTCCAGGTGTTCCATTAATCACGATCTTGTCTTTCAATCCCGGGGCTAGAGTGGGGCTAGGCGGGGTTAAAATACCAAGGAATATCGTACTACATCGCAGTCTCGTAGTCAAGTGCCTCCACCTGGTCTAATAGTTGGAAATCCGTCTGCTAATAGACGACTTCCCACATGGTCAAACCTTTGGCTGGCGCTGTCTTTCCTGCCATCTCCCGATCACGTGCCGCAAGGATTTTTTTCAGCTCATCGGGATGGCGTTTGCCTTGCCCGACCTCCACCAAGGTGCCCACAATAATGCGCACCATGTTGTACAAAAAACCGTTGCCGCGGCACGTTACCCACACTTCGCCGCCAGAGCGCTCCACAGTCAGGCTATACACGGTTCGCACCTTGTCCTCGACAAATGTCTTCGCCGAGCAAAAGGACGTAAAATCGTGCTCTCCGACCAAATGACGGGCCGCCTGCTGCATCGCCTCCACGTCCAGCGGAAAGCGGATGTGGTCGGCATAGCGATGGCGAAATACATCCGCCACAGGGTTGTTGTCGATGCAATACCGATACTCCTTCACCCGCACGTCAAAACGGGCGTGAAAAGACTCTGCCACCTCTTCTACAGACCGGATCACGATCGCATCAGGCAGTTGATTATTGAGCACAAACCGCCACTTGTCCAACGGGATGTGGCTGTTCGTATCAAAATGAATCACCTGTCCGCGCGCGTGCACACCGGCATCGGTACGACCCGAACCGTGGATTTGGATATCCTCCCCTGTGATTCGTTTCAGAGCGGCTTCGATCTCTCCCTGCACCGTCACCTGATCGGGCTGCACCTGAAACCCGCTGAAGTCTGTTCCATCGTATCCCAAAACACAGCGCAACCGCTTCATGCACGCCACCACCCAATCGCAATCGCGAGCAAGACTCCGGCGACCGCCATTCCGGCATCTCGCCATGAAAACGCCAGCTTGTGCAGCCTGGTCCGCCCGACTCCGCCGCGATAGCCGCGCGCTTCCATCGCCAAAGCGAGATCCTCTGCCCGGCGAAACGCGCTGACGAACAGCGGGATCGCGATCGGAATCAGGTTTTGCGCTCGCTTGACGAGACTTCCGCTCGTAAAATTGGCTCCCCTGGCCGTCTGCGCCTTGATGATTTTATCCGTCTCTTCCATCAGGGTCGGAATGAAACGGATCGCAATCGACATCATCAGGGCGATATCGTGCACCGGAACGCCAATCCGGCTAAACGGCCCGAGCAGACGCTCCAGTCCTTCCGTCAAATCGATCGGAGACGTGGTCAGTGTCAGCAGCGAGCTAATCACTACCAGAAGCCCCAAGCGCAAGGAAATGAAGATCGCTTGCTGCACCCCGCGTTCCTCGACTGTGAACCAGCCCCACTGGAAGTACACCTCGCCGCCTTTTGTCAGGAAAATGTGCAGGACGACGGTAAAGACGATCAAGATCCATACCGGCTTCAAGCTTTTCAGGATGTACCCAAGCGACAGCCTGGAGAGCAGTCCGGCATACAGGGTAAAGGCGACCAATACTGCATAAGTGAGCGTATTGTTAGCCAGAAAGACGAGCGTGGCAAAAAGAATGATAAAGAGCAGTTTGCTTCGCGGATCCGCGCGATGTAAAAAGGAATGCCCAGGTACGTATTGACCAATGGCAATATTCTGCAGCATGCCTAGCCCTCCTTCGGTACGGCCAGTCGTTCCAGCAGATGGGCAAGCAACTCTTCCTCCCGATAAACGGAGCTTGGCAGACTTTCCTCGTCCGGCAGCAATTGATTCAGCCTCGACACAAAAGCGACTGTCTCCGGCACATCCAAAGCGAGCTCGCGGAGGCGTTCTGCCTGCATGAAGACTTCATCCGGCTTGCCCTGCAAGGCTACCGTGCCCTGTGCCAGCACCAGCATATAGTCGGCATACCTCGCCGCCTCCTCCATGCTGTGAGTGACCAATAGCGTCGTCAGCTTTTGCTCCTGATGAATGCGGTAGATCGCTTCGAGAATCAACTGACGTCCCATCGGGTCCAACCCTGCCGTCGGCTCGTCCAATACAAGCACTTTTGGCTGCATGGCCAGAACTCCCGCCAACGCGACACGGCGCATTTGTCCGCCACTCATATGAAAAGGCGAACGGTCCTTGACTTTTTCGTAATCCAGTCCAACGATTTCAAGAGCCTCTCTCACGCGGGCGTCTACCATCGCTTCCGGCAAATCGAAGTTCGAAGGCCCGAAGGCAACGTCTTTCGCCACCGTTTCCTCAAACAGTTGATGCTCCGGATATTGGAAAACAAGCCCGATGTTTCGCCTTTGCTCGTGAGGCAAACGCTGCTTCGAGGTGATAACCGTGTTGCCCAAGGTAATTTTCCCAGCGCTAGGCAAAAGCAAGCCGTTCAAATGCTGGATCAGCGTAGACTTGCCAGAGCCGGTCTGCCCGATAATCCCTACAAACGAACCGGATGGAATCGTAAACGAGATGTCGTGCAAGGCTACACGCTCAAACGGTGTTCCTTTTGCGTAAATATGGCTTACCTGGTCAAAAGTAATCTGCATACGTGCTCCACCAGCTCCTCTTGGTGCAGTACAAACGGTAGATCAATCCCTTTGGAAGCCAACATGTGTCGGAGGCGGACGGCAAATGGCACATCCAGCCCTACCGCTTTCAAACGTTCTACCTGGTTGAACACGTCACCAGGCGGCCCTTCCATCAGAACTTCTCCGGCATTCATCACAACGACCTTGTCCGAATAGACCGCTTCTTCGGGAAAATGGGTAATGTTGATGATGGTGATCCCTTCGTCGCGATTCAGCCGTCTGACCAGTTGCAGCACTTCCTGCCTGCCCTGGGGATCGAGCATAGCCGTCGCTTCGTCCAGGATGATGACCGATGGCCGCATCGCCATAATGCCTGCGATCGCCACGCGCTGCTTTTGTCCACCTGACAGCCGGTGCGGCTGCGCCAGCAAATACGGCTCCATCCCTACCGAGGCCAGTGCTTCATCAATACGCTGTCGCATCTGCTCAGGCTCGACACCCATGTTTTCAAGCCCAAAAGCCACATCATCTTCGACTGTTGCCCCGACAATCTGATTGTCAGGGTTTTGAAAGACCATGCCTACATGGCGGCGTATCTCCCACACCAGTTCTCCTTGGGACGTATCCATTCCGCTGACGAGAACTTTGCCGCCCTCAGGCAGCAGCAAAGCGTTCATCAGCTTCGCCATCGTAGACTTGCCTGAACCGTTATGGCCCAATACAGACACAAAGGAACCTTTTTGAATGGTCAGGTCGACGTCCTTCAATACCGGGACACGGCTGCCATTCTCGTCATCATAGGTATAGGAAACATCTTGCAGTGCCAGCAGGTTCTCTTCATTCATGAGGCATCCACATCCTCCCCAGCCTTCGCAGACTAGCAGGATTTCTCCTTATAGAAAGAAAAAAAGGGTTGAATCAGAGTCCAGCCTATGACCAGATCTGCCCCCACCCTTTTCACGGTCTATTACCGGTATCGAGGTTGTGTCTCGCTCCCCATGTAAAACGACCAATTTCTATCCATTATTAAACGAATTCGATGTACGCCATCGGAGCAGCGTCGCCGCGGCGAGGGCCGGCTTTCAGGATACGAGTGTATCCACCGTTGCGCTCTTTGAAGCGAGGCGCGATTTCATCGAACAGTTTTTGTACAGCATCGCGACCTTCTGCATTCGCAACTTCTTTGCGAACGAAAGCAGCAACTTGACGACGAGCATGCAGATCGCCGCGTTTCGCGAGCGTAACCATTTTCTCAGCGATTGGGCGCAGTTCTTTCGCCTTCATCTCTGTAGTTTCGATGCGCTCGTTGATGATTAGGTCAGTTACCAAGTCGCGGAACAACGCTTTACGAGCTGCACTACGACGACCCAATTTACGGTATGCCATGTCTTTACCTCCCTTTTCAAGCTGGCAACACTACGTAGAAAACTCTACTGTCGGGAAGCCAGATCTGTACTCCCCCCTAAAAGGGGACAGACTCGAGAGAACGAAAGCCTGCTTGTCAGGGTTTGCTACTCTAGTCGTCGCTACGCAGGGACAGGCCGAGTTCAGCCAGCTTTTCCTGCACTTCTTCCAGAGATTTGCGACCCAGGTTGCGGACTTTCATCATGTCCTCTTCGGTCTTCTGCGTCAGCTCTTGCACGGTATTGATACCGGCACGCTTCAAGCAGTTGTAGGAACGAACAGAAAGATCCAGCTCTTCGATAGTCATCTCCAACACTTTTTCTTTCTTGTCTTCCTCTTTTTCAACCATGATCTCAGCATCTTTCGCCTCATCGGTCAGACCGACAAACAGGTTCAAGTGCTCCGTCATGATTTTTGCGCCGAGACTTACGGCTTCTTCCGGACTGATGCTGCCGTTAGTCCAAACCTCAAGTGTCAACTTATCGTAGTTGGTCATTTGCCCTACGCGGGTATTTTCCACTTGATAGTTAACGCGCTTGATCGGCGTATAGATCGAATCAATCGGAATCACACCAATAGGCAGATCCTCGGACTTGTTTCCATCTGATTGAACATAACCACGACCACGTCCAGCTGTCATGCGGATATGCAGACGACCGCCATTGGCCAACGTTGCAATATGAAGATCAGGGTTTAAGACCTCCACATCACTGTCAGCACGGATATCCCCCGCTTTGACAACGCCTTCGCCTTCTGCATCGATCTCGATTACTTTTTCTTCATCGGAATGGATCTTCAGCGCCAAGCCTTTGATGTTCAGGATGATCTCGGTTACATCTTCAACGACGCCTTCTACCGTAGAGAACTCGTGAAGAACCCCGTCGATTTGAACAGTACGAACTGCCGCGCCTGGCAAGGACGAAAGAAGAATCCGTCTCAGCGAGTTGCCAAGGGTAGTTCCGTATCCGCGCTCCAGAGGTTCTACAACAAATTTTCCATACGAGTTGTCGTCGCTAACTTCCACAACCTCGATTTTTGGTTTTTCTATTTCTATCATTAAACAAACCCTCCTTCAAAACGTCGAAATCCTTGGGTGGGCCGCATACGTGCCCACTCAGGAATTTCCCCGGCGGTTTACCGTTTGCGTGCATGACAAGCTATAAATCAGAATTTACCATTCTAGTATGGACATGTTCTGAACAATATAAACCAGTTACACGCGGCGACGTTTTGGTGGACGGCAACCGTTGTGCGGAATTGGCGTCACGTCTTTAATCATGTTCACTTCAAGACCAGTTGCTTGCAGGGAACGGATCGCTGCTTCACGACCAGCACCTGGGCCTTTTACCGATACTTCAAGGGAACGCATGCCATGTTCCATAGCAACACGTGCAGCCGCTTCAGCAGCCATTTGCGCAGCAAACGGAGTGCTTTTACGGGAGCCTTTGAAGCCGAGGGAACCAGCGCTGGACCAAGAGATCGCGTTACCGTGTGGATCTGTGATGGTTACAATCGTGTTGTTGAATGTGGAGCGGATGTGCGCTACGCCGACTTCAACATTCTTGCGATCACGACGACGGGTACGAGTTGCTGTAGCCTGTTTTCTTTTCGCCATGTCAGTTTACCCTCCTTTACTTCTTCTTGTTAGCTACTGTACGACGTGGGCCTTTACGTGTACGAGCATTTGTTTTAGAACGTTGACCGCGAACTGGCAGTCCACGACGGTGACGGATTCCACGGAAGCATCCGATTTCCATCAGACGTTTGATGTTCAGGGAGATCTCACGACGGAGATCGCCTTCCACCTTCACGTTCTTGTCGATGTACTCACGCAGTTTGCTAACTTCTTCTTCTGTCAGATCGCGAACACGAGTGTTCACATCTACGCCAGTAGCGGACAGAATTTTTTGAGACGTGGGGCGGCCAATACCAAAAATGTAGGTAAGAGCAACTTCAACGCGTTTTTCGCGCGGCAAGTCTACGCCTGCAATACGTGCCATGTGTCAAAAGCACCTCCTTGTTTACCCTTGTTTTTGCTTATGCTTAGGATTTTCACAAATAACCATTACGTTACCTTTACGACGGATAACCTTGCATTTCTCGCAGATCGGTTTAACCGAAGGTCTCACTTTCATGGTTCTTGCCTCCCTTTTCTAGGGGTTTTGCTTACTATTTATAGCGGTACGTAATACGTCCGCGGGTCAAGTCGTACGGCGACAGTTCAACAGTTACTTTATCCCCCGGCAGGATACGGATAAAGTGCATGCGGATTTTTCCGGAGACGTGAGCGAGGACTTTGTGTCCATTCTCCAATTCCACTCGAAACATAGCGTTCGGCAAAGGCTCAATTACTGTGCCTTCTACCTCAATTACATCATCTTTTGCCATGGTAAACTCTCCTTTCTTCTGCTCTTCAGTCGGACCATGAGTTTTGCGAAACGATCACACAACGAACTTATCGTCGACACGTTGGACGACAATCCCGAATCACTCGGAACTCCCGCTTTATGTTCGTGTAAAAATCTCATAGCCATCTTCCGTAATCGCGATGGTGTGTTCAAAATGAGCACATGTTTTCCGATCCAATGTTACTACCGTCCAATTGTCCTCCAATGTGCGGACATAACGTTCGCCGGCATTTACCATTGGCTCAATTGCCAACACCATGCCTGGTTTTAACCGTGGACCCCGATCAGGCGGGCCGTAGTTAGGAACCTGCGGATCTTCGTGCAAGTTTTGCCCAATCCCATGCCCCACATACTCGCGGACGAGTGTGAAGCCGGCAGCTTCTGCGTGAACTTGAATGGCGTGGGAGATATCGGACAACCGTCCGCCAGGAACAGCTTTTTCAAGCCCCTTGAACAGCGATTCTTCCGTTACCCGCAACAGCTTTTCATTTTCCGCTGAAATTTTGCCGACCGGATACGTCCAAGCGGAGTCTCCATGGTACCCTTGGAACTGGGCACCGATGTCGATGCTGATGATGTCTCCTTCTTGCAACGCCCGTTTCCCTGGGATCCCGTGTACGAGTTCTTCATTGACTGAAGCACAGATACTACCTGGAAAGCCACCGTAGCCTTTAAATGATGGAACTGCTCCCATGCTACGAATAAATGTCTCGGCAATTTCGTCCAGCTGCTTTGTCGTGACACCAGGCTTGATCGCCTTGGCCAGCTCTTGATGGGTGAGTGCGACGATACGACCAGCTTCGCGCATAACCTCAAGTTCTGCTTTCGACTTCAGGATAATCATTCGGCAATTACCCTCTTAGCAATGACTTAATTTCCGCAAACACTACCTGGATATCTTGTTCCCCATCGATATCTCGCAGGAGTTCCTGTGCGGAGTAGTAGTCGATGAGTGGCTGAGTCTGAGCGATGTTGACATCAAGGCGCTGTGTTACCACTTCGATCTTGTCGTCATCACGCTGATACAGCTTACCACCATCTTTGTCACACACGCCAGCCTCTTTTGGAGGATTGAACATCGTGTGATAGCTAGCTCCACATACAGGGCAGATCCAGCGACCGGTCAGACGTTCAATCAATTGCTCGCGACGAACGTTGATGTTAATCACATGATCGATTTCGCGTCCCAGCTCTTTGAGGGTAGCTGTCAACGCTTCTGCCTGTGGAACCGTGCGCGGAAATCCATCGAGCAGGAATCCCTTTGCGCAGTCGTCCATCGAGAGGCGCTCCCGCACAATTCCGATGACTACTTCATCGGGAACAAGCAAACCTTTATCCATAAAGGATTTGGCTTGCAGTCCGAGCGGCGTTTCGTTTTTAACCGCTGCCCGGAACATGTCGCCAGTCGAAATGTGCGGGATGTCAAACTCTTTTACGATACGTTCTGCCTGTGTTCCTTTACCCGCACCAGGCAGCCCCATCAGAATTATATTCACGTCCATTCCCTCCGTCCCATAAAGAAAAGCTACAGAGGCTTTTCTGTAAACATCTAAGTCATTACTTGATAAACCCTTGGTAATGGCGTTTGATCATCTGGCTTTCGATCTGCTTCATTGTGTCAAGGGCTACCCCAATCACAATCAAGAGCGAAGTGCCGCCGATGTAAATCTGCTGCGGCAGGTTAGCCAGCTTACTGAAGAAGAATGGCAAAATAGCAATTGCCATCAAGAACAATGCGCCAGCCAATGTTAGACGGTTTAGTGTACGAGTAATGTAAACCTCAGTGTTTTTACCGGGTCGGATACCAGGAATGTAACCGCCATTTTTTCTCATGTTTTCAGCCATTTGCACAGGGTTTATCTGAACAAATGTGTAGAAGTAGGTGAAACCGAGAATCAAGATAGCGTACAACGTCATTCCCAACGGTTCGTTCACTTGGAAGTTGCGATAGATCCAGTTGGCGAACCCAGTTCCGGATGAATCCACCCAGAACTGCGCGATTGTCGACGGGAACAGTACCAGCGAGACGGCAAAGATTACAGGAATAACACCGGCAGAGTTGATTTTCAGCGGAATGTGTGTGGATTGACCACCGTACATTTTACGTCCAACCACTCGCTTCGCGTATTGCACTGGAATTTTGCGGATACCTTGCTGCATAAAGATAACCCCGACAATAATAGCGAGGATCACCAGCAGAATGATCACAACTTTGACGATGCTGAAGAAGATGTTCTGAGAAGGATCACCGAACTGTGTGGTGTAAATCGTCGAAATTCCAGTTGGAATGTTAGCGACGATCCCGGCCACGATCAGGATCGAAATCCCGTTACCGATTCCCTTCTCCGTAATCTGTTCCCCCATCCACATCATGAATGCGGTCCCAGCCGTCAGTGTCAACGCGATGAGTGCATAGCTGCCAACGGAAGTGTCGTTGAGCAAGCCAGGCGCCATATTATTGAAGCCGATTGTCATCCCTACAGACTGAATCAAACCGAGGACGATTGTCGCGTAACGGGTAACAGTAGCGATCTTGCGACGGCCAACTTCCCCTTCGCGTGCCCATTGCGTCAGCTTAGGCACAACATCCATCGACATCAGTTGCATGATGATCGATGCCGTAATATATGGCATGATACCCATGGCAAAAATCGAGAAGTTTTGCAGTGCTCCACCAGAGAAGGTGTTCAACAAGCCCAACAAGTGGTTTGTGTTCTGCTGAAACAGCTCGACGTTTACGTTAGGAACCGGTACAAAGCTACCGATCCGGAAGACGACCAACATCATGAGAGTAAACAGGATCTTACGACGCAAGTCGCCAATCTTAAAAATGTTAGTTAAGGACGCTAACATTAGATCACCTCGGTTGTTCCACCGACTTGAGCGATCTTCTCAGCAGCAGCTCCGGAGAACTTGTGAGCTTTCACAGTCAGCTTCACAGTCAGTTCACCGTTAGCAAGAACCTTAACACCGTCGCGCAGCGCGCTGATAACACCAGTTTCTTTCAACAGCTCAGGTGTTACTACAGTACCCTCTTCGAAACGGTTCAGCGCGTCCAGGCTAACAATCGCAAATTCTTTGCGGCTGATGTTAGTGAAACCGCGCTTAGGCAGACGACGGTACAATGGGTTTTGACCACCCTCGAAACCAAGGCGAACTCCGCCGCCGGAACGAGCGTTTTGACCTTTGTGACCTTTACCAGCAGTTTTGCCAGTACCGCTACCGATACCGCGACCGATGCGCTTACGAGTGTGACGGGATCCTTCTGCAGGTTGCAGTTCATGCAATTTCATACGTTGCACCTCCTAACTAATTGAGATGTAGGGTTATGCTTCTACTTCTTTCACTTCAACCAAGTGCTTCACTTTGAAAATCATTCCACGGATTGCAGCGTTGTCTTCCTTCACTACAGTGGAGTTGATTTTGCGAAGACCCAGAGCTTTTACGGTATCTTGTTGGTCTACAGTGCGACCGATCAGGCTGCGTTTGAGGGTGATTTGCAATTTTGCCATGTTCATTCCCTCCTTATTAACCCAACAACTCGTCAACAGTCTTACCGCGCAGTTTCGCGACATCTTCCGCTGTTTTCAGACGGCCGAGGCCTTCCAGCGTAGCGTTGACCATGTTGATAGGATTGTTGGAACCAAGAGACTTACTCAAGATATCGCCTACACCAGCCAGTTCGAGAACGGCACGAACAGGTCCGCCAGCGATAACACCAGTACCAGGGGCAGCAGGCTTGATGAGAACTTTACCTGCACCGAATTGGCACATAACTTCGTGTG
The DNA here is from genome assembly GCF_000470975.2 of Brevibacillus sp. NSP2.1. NCBI lineage: Bacteria > Bacillati > Bacillota > Bacilli > Caryophanales > Paenibacillaceae > Brevibacillus > Brevibacillus sp. NSP2.1. Next base: position 5,515,352 of record NZ_CP048274.1, read on the forward strand.
GAACAGTCGTTCCTCTCAGCGGTACACGGATCAATTTTTTCTTAGCGTCGTCAATCGCTTTGCGAATGGCGTCTGGAACTTCTTGAGCTTTACCCATACCAGCACCTACGTGGCCGTTACGGTCTCCCACAACAACCAGGGCGCTGAAGCTCATGCGACGTCCACCTTTAACCGTCTTAGCTACGCGGTTAACAGCGACTACTTTTTCTTCGAGCTCTAATTTGCTAGGGTCGATACGCATTCCTTACCCTCCTTGTTGTTAGAATTGCAGACCAGCTTCGCGAGCTGCTTCTGCCAGTGCTTTAATACGTCCATGATAGATGTAACCACCGCGGTCAAAAATCACTTCAGTCGCACCTTTTTCTTGTGCACGCTTAGCGATCAATGTACCAACAGCCGCAGCAGCTTCCACGTTAGCGCCATTTTTCAGGCCCAGCTCTTTATCGAGAGAAGATGCAGATGCCAGTGTTACGCCAGTTGCATCATCGATCAGTTGAGCGTAGATGTGCTTAGAAGAACGGAATACGTTCAGACGCGGACGGATAGCAGAACCAATCACGCGTTTGCGGATACGCAGGTGACGTTTTTTCCGAGCTTTGTTTTTATCAGCTTTCGTAAACATTAAGCGGCCTCCTTTCTCATGAAGCTAGAAGCTTATTTACCTTTTTTACCTTCTTTACGACGAACCACTTCATCGCTGTACTTGATACCTTTGCCTTTGTATGGCTCAGGTTTGCGCAGCGAACGAATTTCAGCAGCAACTTGACCAACGCGCTCTTTGTTGATGCCTTTTACCACCAGAGTGGTTTGGTTTGGTACATCGATTTCGATACCCGCTTCTGGAGTAACTTCCACTGGGTGGGAGAAACCAAGAGAAAGAGTAACGCCGTTACCGCTTTTCGCAGCACGGTAACCTACACCGACGAGCTCCAGAGTACGAGTGAAGCCTTCGGATACGCCTTTTACCATGTTGGCAACCAGCGCACGAGTTGTACCGTGCAGGGAGCGGTGAAGTTTGTTGTCGCTTGGACGCTCTACAACAACTTCGTTTTCAGAAATGTTGATTTTGATATCTTCATGGAAGTTACGAACGAGTTGACCCTTAGGGCCCTTTACCGTCAGCTCAGTTCCGTTCAGAGTGAGGGTAACGCCTGCAGGTACCACGATCGGTTTTCTACCGACACGAGACATGTGGTGCACCTCCTGTGCTTTTTTACATTCTGTTAATTACCAAACGTATGCAAGAACTTCTCCGCCAACATGAGCTTGACGAGCTTGCTTGTCAGTCATAACACCGTTGGACGTGGAGATGATCGCGCAACCGAGGCCACCCAAAACTTTAGGTACTTCGTTGTTTTTCGCATACACACGAAGTCCTGGTTTGGAGATACGTTTCAGACCTGTGATAACGCGCTCGTTGTTCGCACCGTATTTCAGGAATACGCGGATGATTCCTTGTTTGTTGTCCTCAACAAACTCCGCATCGCGGATGAAGCCTTCTTCTTTCAGAATGCGCGCGATTTCCTTCTTGATGGTGGACGCTGGGATCTCCACTTTCTCGTGGCGAACCATGTTAGCGTTACGAATACGTGTCAACATATCTGCGATTGGATCAGTCATAACCATGAGAGAAAACCTCCTTCCCGTTTCAAATTACCAGCTTGCTTTTTTCACGCCTGGAATTTGACCTTTATAAGCAAGTTCACGGAAGCAAATACGGCAGAGTTTGAATTTGCGCAATACGGAGTGCGGACGTCCGCAACGCTCGCAACGAGTGTACGCGCGCACTGCAAACTTCGGCTGCCGCTGTTGCTTGATAATCATAGATTTCTTTGCCACATTCTTCCCTCCTTACGAGTGGGTTTATTTACGGAATGGCATACCCATTTGAGTCAGCAGCTCACGAGCTTCTTCATCCGTTTTCGCGGAAGTAACAATTACGATGTCCATACCGCGAACTTTGTCAATTTTATCGTACTCGATCTCAGGGAAGATCAGTTGTTCCTTCAGACCAAGTGTGTAGTTACCGCGACCGTCAAATGCCTTGGAAGAGATTCCACGGAAGTCACGAACACGCGGAAGAGATACGTTCATCAATTTGTCGAGGAAGTGGTACATACGCTCGCCGCGCAGGGTAACCTTCGCACCGATCGGCATACCTTCACGCAGTTTGAAACCAGCGATGGATTTCTTTGCGCGAGTTACTACAGGTTTTTGTCCAGCAATAGTTTGCAGGTCTTCAACCGCAGCATCCAAGGTTTTAGCGTTACCTACCGCTTCGCCAACACCCATATTGATGATGATCTTTTCAACCTTCGGCACTTGCATGATGGAAGTGTAGTTGAACTTGCTCATCAGGCTAGGCACGATTTCTTTTGTGTACTTTTCTTTCAATCTTGTTGCCATCTAGGATATCCTCCTTTCCAACCTGACTACTTGTCGAGTACTTCGCCAGACTTTTTCGCGTACCGAACTTTCTTACCGTTATCCAAAACTTTGTAACCGATGCGAGTAGCTTTTCCGGACTTCGGATCGATCAAAGATACGTTGGAAACGTGAATCGCTGCTTCTTGAGTCACAATGCCACCTTGCGGGTTAGCTTGGGACGGACGGCTGTGTTTCTTCACGAGGTTGATACCTTCAACCAGAACGCGTTCTTTCTTCGGATAAGCAGCGAGAACGCGACCTTTTTTGCCTTTATCTTTGCCCGCAATTACGATAACAGTGTCGCCTTTTTTAACGTGCATCGCCTGGTGCACCTCCTATCGAACAAACTGCCTGAGTTTTTCCGTTCAATTAGATAACCTCTGGAGCCAGAGAGATGATCTTCATGAAATCTTTGTCGCGGAGCTCACGAGCTACTGGTCCAAAGATACGAGTACCACGTGGGGACTTATCTTCCTTGATGACTACCGCTGCATTTTCATCAAAACGGATGTAAGAACCATCTTGACGACGAACGCCGCTTACAGTGCGAACTACAACTGCTTTAACTACTTGACCTTTCTTGACAACGCCGCCGGGTGTAGCGGATTTTACGGAGCACACGATAACATCACCGATGTTCGCCGTTTTGCGACCGGAACCACCCAGAACCTTGATGCACATGAGTTCCTTTGCACCGGAGTTGTCAGCAACAGCCAATCTCGTCTGAGTTTGGATCATTTACTGTTCCTCCTTTCGGATTTGATATCCGAAAATCTGACTTATACGATTACTGCCTCTTCGACGATACGTACCAAACGGAAACGTTTATCTTTGGACAAAGGACGAGTTTCCATCAACTCTACGATGTCGCCCACTTTTGCCGTATTGTTCTCGTCGTGAGCCTTGAACTTTTTGGAGTATTTCACGCGTTTGCCGTACAACGGGTGTGTCTTGTAAGTTTCAACAAGCACAACAATGGTTTTATCCATTTTGTCGGAAACAACGCGACCTACAACGGATCGACGCATATTGCGTTCTGCGGTCATCGTTCAAACCTCCTTCCTTTAATTAGCCGATTCCCAATTCTCTCTGGCGCAGGATGGTTTTCGCACGAGCAATATCCTTACGCACTTGTTTGATGCGAGATGTGGTTTCGAGTTGACCTGTAGCCAACTGGAAACGAAGGTTGAACAACTCTTCTTTCAAAGAAGCGACGTTTTGTTCGATCTCGGCAGTGGTCAAATTGCGGAACTCATTAGCCTTCATGTGCGTCACCACCCACTTCTTCACGCTTCACGAATTTGCATTTGATAGGCAGCTTGTGCATAGCAAGACGCATAGCTTCGCGAGCGACTTCTTCAGGTACGCCAGCAAGTTCGAACATGATCTTGCCTGGCTTCACTACCGCTACCCATTTCTCAGGAGAACCTTTACCGGAACCCATCCGTACTTCGAGCGGCTTTTGTGTAATTGGCTTGTCAGGGAAGATTTTAATCCACACTTTACCGCCACGCTTGATGTAACGAGTCATCGCGATACGAGCAGCCTCGATCTGACGGTTAGTTACCCAAGATGGCTCCAATGCTTGCAATCCGTATTCACCGAACGCAACAGTAGTACCGCCTTTTGCGTTACCAGCCATTTTCCCGCGGTGTTGTTTACGGTGTTTCACGCGTTTTGGCGTCAACATGATTACTTGCCTCCTTCCTCAGTAGCGACGTTCTTTCTCGCTGGAAGGACTTCTCCACGGTAGATCCACACTTTTACACCGATGCGACCATATGTGGTATGAGCTTCAGCAGTACCGTAGTCGATGTCGGCACGCAGAGTGTGAAGCGGAACAGTACCTTCGCTGTAACCTTCAGAACGTGCGATGTCCGCGCCGCCAAGACGACCGCTTACCAAGGTTTTGATACCTTTAGCACCTGCACGCAGCGTACGAGTGATCGATTGCTTTTGAGCACGACGGAAAGAAATGCGGTTTTCCAATTGACGAGCGATGTTTTCAGCTACCAGAGTAGCATCCAGATCCGGACGTTTTACTTCGTTGATATTGATATGAACGCGTTTGCCAGTCAAATCAGTCAAGGATTTGCGCAGAATTTCTACCTCTGCCCCACCTTTACCAATTACCATACCAGGCTTAGCGGTGTGAATCGTTACGTTCACGCGATTAGCTGCGCGTTCGATTTCGATAGTGGATACAGCAGCATCTTTCAGACGCCCTTTTACAAACTTGCGGATTTTCAAGTCTTCGTGCAACAGAGTTGCGAAGTCCTTGTCAGCGTACCATTTGGACTCCCAGTCACGAATGACACCGATCCGAAGACCTACCGGGCTTACCTTTTGACCCACACGTAATCCCTCCTTATTTCTCGTTTAGTACCACTGTGATGTGGCTAGTGCGTTTATGGATGCGGCTTGCGCGACCCATAGCGCGCGGACGGAAACGCTTCAACGTAGGACCTTGGTCCACGAAGATTTTGCTAACTACCAGGCTGTTTGGATCCATTTCGTAGTTGTGCTCAGCGTTTGCAATAGCCGACTTCAGGAGCTTTTCAACAACTGGAGAAGCTGCTTTTGGCGTGTGTTTCAAGATCGCCAACGCTTCACCTACTTGCTTGCCTCTAATCAAGTCAACCACCAGGCGGACTTTACGAGACGCAATGCGAATATTGCGAGCAACTGCTCTTGCTTCCATCTTTGTACCTCCTCTCTGTCAAGAGAAAATTAGCGCTTCTTGGATTTCTTGTCGTTGTCGACGTGACCCTTGAAGGTACGAGTTGGTGCGAACTCACCCAATTTGTGACCAACCATGTCTTCCGATACGTATACTGGAACATGTTTGCGACCATCGTATACAGCAAACGTGTGTCCTACGAACTCAGGGAAGATGGTGGAACGACGAGACCAGGTTTTGATCACGCGTTTCTCGTTCTTTTCATTTTGCTCGTCAACTTTTTTCATCAAGTGGTCATCCACGAAAGGACCCTTTTTTAAGCTACGTCCCATTAGTGAACCTCCCTTCGCCAAAGGCGTTCGGTTATTGTATCAGCCTACCTTACTTCTTGCGGCGGCGGATGATGTATTGGTCGGACTTGTTCTTCTTCTTGCGAGTCTTGAGACCCAGGGTTGGTTTACCCCAAGGAGTAACAGGTGCTTTACGACCGATTGGAGCGCGACCTTCACCACCACCGTGTGGGTGATCGTTCGGGTTCATTACGCTACCGCGAACAGTTGGACGAATACCCAACCAGCGGGAACGTCCTGCTTTACCGATGTTCAGCAGTTCGTGATCGAGGTTACCTACTTGACCGATAGTAGCGCGGCATACGTTGTGGATGCGGCGAGTCTCACCGGAAGACAGGCGAACGATTACGAACTCACCATCACGACCCAACAGTTGAGCGGAAGCACCAGCAGCGCGAACCAGTTGGCCACCTTTGCCTGGTTTCAGCTCGATGTTGTGGATGGTAGTACCTACCGGGATTTTTTCCAGCGGCAGCGCGTTACCGATTTTGATGTCGGCATCTGCTCCGGAAATGATCTCGTCTCCAACTTTCAGGTTGTGAGGAGCGAGGATGTAACGTTTTTCACCATCAACGTAGTTGATAAGTGCGATGTTAGCGGAACGGTTTGGATCGTATTCGATAGTAGCTACGCGACCTACGATGCCGTCTTTGTTACGCTTGAAGTCGATAATACGGTATTTACGTTTATGACCGCCACCTTGATGACGTACGGTAATTCTACCTTGGTTGTTGCGACCAGCTTTTTTGCTAAGAGGCGCCAGCAAGGATTTTTCGGGAGTCGACGTAGTGATCTCCTCGAAAGTAGAAACCGTCATTTGGCGACGACCAGGAGAAGTCGGTTTAAACTTTTTGATACCCATGTTAATACCCTCCTTTTCGGTAGTCGTCGAGGTTATACTCCCTCGTAGAAGGCCAGTTCTTTGCTGTCATCAGTCAGCTTCACGATTGCTTTCTTCCACTCGGATGTGTAACCGGAGTATTTTCCGTAGCGTTTTGGTTTAGCAGGGACACGGATAGTGTTAACTGCTTCTACTTTCACGCCGAACACTTTTTCAACAGCTTGCTTGATTTCGGTTTTGTTGGCTTTGAGAGGTACTTCGAAAACGTACTTCTTCTCAGCCATCATATCAGTGGTGCGCTCGGTAATGACAGGGCGCTTAAGGACGTCATGAAGGCTCTTCATTATGCGAGCACCTCCTCTACTTTCGCAACCGCGTCTTTCGTCACGATTACTTTGTCATGCGCTACCAGATCCAGAACGTTAATGCCTGCAGCATCTACAAATTTAGCACCTGGGATGTTACGGGAAGAGAGAGCTACGTTTTGATCGAACTCGGAAGTTACGATCAGAACTTTGCGATCTACTTTCAGGTTGTTCAAAACAGCGGTCATTTCCTTGGTTTTAGGAGCTGCGAAGTTCAATGCATCCAGAACCAGGAGTTCGTTGTTTTGTACTTTCGCGGACAGTGCGGATTTCAGAGCCAGACGGCGAACTTTACGGTTCAGTTTGTAACCGTATTTGCGCGGAGTTGGACCGAATACAACACCGCCACCTTTCCATTGCGGAGAGCGAATGGAACCTTGGCGTGCGCGACCTGTACCTTTTTGGCGCCATGGCTTGCGGCCACCGCCACGTACTTCAGAACGGTTCTTTACATCGTGTGTTCCTTGACGTTGGGATGCTTGTTGCATCACGATCGCATCGTACAGAACAGCGTTGTTAGGCTCAATCCCGAATACGCTATCTGCCAATTCGATTTCGCCAACTTGAGAACCAGTTTGGTTATAAAGAGCTACTTTCGGCATGTCAGTTCCTCCTTTCCTTAGTGTTTCTTGACTGCCGTCGATACCAGTACACAACTGTTTTTCGGACCAGGCACGGAGCCTTTTACGAGAATCAGGTTGCGAGCAGCATCTACTTTAATTACTTCCAGATTTTGGATGGTTACCTTGTCGCCACCCATTTGTCCTGGCAGGGTTTGACCTTTGAAAACGCGGTTTGGAGCGACAGCACCCATGGAACCAGGACCGCGATGGTAGCGCGAACCGTGAGCCATAGGACCGCGGGATTGGTTGTGACGTTTGATCGCACCTTGGAAACCTTTACCCTTGGTTACGCCAGACACGTCAACGATGTCTCCCTCGGCAAAAATGTCTACTTTCAACTCTTGACCAACCTCGTAATCAGCGAGGTTAACTCCGCGAATTTCGCGAACGAAGCGCTTAGGAGCAGTGTTAGCTTTTGCTGCATGTCCTTTTTCCGGCTTGTTAGCGCGCTGTTCTTTTTTGTCTTCGAAGCCGATTTGAATCGCTTCGTAGCCATCGTTCTCCACATCTTTCTTTTGAAGAACCACGTTAGAACCTGCTTCGATAACCGTTACAGCGATCGCTGTTCCGTTTGGACCAAAAACTTGAGTCATGCCAAGTTTTTTCCCTAAGATTCCTTTGGTCATTTGTGCCACCTCCTGTGCTTATTTCAGTAAAAAAACGTTTTTATGTTGTATCAAGTCCCCACCGATGCGCAGGGGTGCCATTTTAAGGGTTTGTTGCTTGGTATAACACGCTTATCAAGACAACGTCTGCGCGTGTATCGCTTTTTGGGACCTTACAGTTTGATCTCGATGTCTACACCGGATGGCAGATCCAGACGCATCAAAGCATCTACTGTTTGTGGTGTAGGGTTCAAGATGTCGATCAAACGTTTGTGAGTACGCATCTCGAATTGCTCGCGAGAATCTTTGTACTTGTGCACCGCACGCAGGATCGTATAAACTGCTTTCTCGGTCGGAAGCGGGATTGGGCCGGATACGTTTGCTCCGGAACGCTTCGCTGTGTCCACGATTTTCTCTGCGGATTGATCGAGGATTTTGTGATCATACGCCTTCAAACGAATACGAATCTTTTGCTTTGCCATTTTAGTCCCTCCTTTTTCGCCCATTTATTAAACAGACATTTCTCCGTGGAAATATCCTGCACCCCGGTCATGGCAAAGGGGCCGGGTGTGTCAGCAACCTCCCACATCATCGCAAGTCCATGACCAACATTCAATATTGTACTAAAAATATCTGGGCAACGCAAGTGATTTCTTGGTCTCCCGCACATTTTTTGTACACGCGAGCCTACTGAAAGACTCACCTCGTCCATATTACTGATTTCCCGGCAGAAAGGCAAGCGGGATTACCTGCCAACTTCCTCCCGTCCTATCTATAATAGAAAGAAGACGTTATACTAAGGAATGAGCTGTCTAAGCAAAGGAGGCTGTCTGTATGTCTGAAGCCATTCGCACTCCGTATGAAATGATTGGCGGGGCCGATACGTTGGCTCGTCTTGTTGATGCCTTTTACGATCTGGTTGCCCGGCACCCTGATCTTGCTCCCCTTTTCCCTGAAGACTTCACGGAAGTAAAAGAACGCCAATATCAGTTTCTCACACAGTTTCTCGGCGGCCCGGCTCTCTATACAGAGCGCCACGGGCATCCGATGCTGCGCGCACGCCACATGCTCTTTCCGATCGGCCCTGTCCAAGCGGAAGCCTGGCTGGCTTGTATGAAAACCGCCATGGACAAAACCGGGCTGGAAGGCGAGCTTCGGGAACAAATTTTTGAGCGGCTGCGTTTGACTGCTTATCATATGGTGAACAAGTGGGACCAAGAAGAAAAAGCGTAGGATATCCTACGCTTTTGTCGTTAGTTCGGGAGCTGCTTTGGATGGAACCGGGGTCGGCTTAACCAAATTGCGCGAACCGAGGTACACCCCACCTACAATCATAAACAGCGCGAGCACGTGCACGAGCTTCAGTTGCTCTCCGAGAAACAGTGCGGAGAACAGCAGGCTGGCCATTGGCATTCCGTTCAAAAATACGGCTGTTCGGCTGGCTCCCAGTTGGCGGATGCCGTAGTTCCAGCCGACCGAGCCGAGCGCGGTGGAAAGTGCGCCTGAGACGAAGATCACCAGCCACTGGAACGGCGATACCTCCAGGGAAAAATAGTACGATGCCGGCTGTTGCACGAGCGCTGCCGCCCACAAAAAGACGATCCCGAACATTTGCGACAAGGCCGTAATCAGCAGCACAGGCACTCCGCGGACAACCAGCTTGCGGATCAGCAAGCCTCCTGTTACATACATGAGCATGGAGAAAAACATGATGGCGTCGCCCCAGCCGTTCATATGAAAACCTCCGTGCTGGGAAATGACCACAATCAGCACTCCCGCAAAGCCTACGCCAATGCCAAGCCCTTTTTGCCACGACATGGCTTCGCCGAGAAAGATCATCGCCAGCAAAGCTGTCGCCAAAGGATTCAACCCCAAAATCAGCGAAGCGTTGCCTGCCGTTGTCGTCTGGACGCCTGCCGCCAGAGTGATCTGGTGCAGCGCAATCGAGCTGGCTCCCACACCCGCGATCAGCAGCCAGTCGCCTTTTTTCAAACGCAGATTCGTTTTGAATTTATAAATAATAGGTGCCAGGCATACTCCCGCCACCGTCATCCGAATCGCAGCAACGTAGAGCGGCGGAAACGTGGCGAGGTATTTCACCATTACCACGTTCAAGCCCCAAAGCGTGACAACGCCGATCAGCATGAAAAACAACAACTTCTCCTTGTTTTGCATTTCTCTATCCCCCATCCACTGATCGTATTGTAGCACACGGCCAGTCGCCGGCTTATTGAATCATTTTGATGGGAACGATGCAGAAAATTGATGAGACCCTGTCATACAAAAAGAAAAACCCGACAACAAATGCTGTCGGGTTTTTGTACGTATCAGTAAATCTTACGCGTCGATAGAAGCTACAACGCCAGCGCCTACTGTACGGCCACCTTCGCGGATCGCGAAGCGAGTACCTTGTTCCATCGCTACTGGAGCGATCAGTTCAACGGTGAACTCAGTGTTGTCGCCAGGCATAATCATTTCAACGCCTTCTGGCAGTTGGATGATACCTGTTACGTCAGTTGTACGGAAGTAGAATTGTGGACGGTAGTTAGCAAAGAAAGGAGTGTGACGTCCGCCCTCTTCTTTGGACAGAACGTAAACTTCTGCTTTGAACTTGGTGTAAGGCTTAACGGAACCTGGTTTCGCCAAGCATTGTCCACGCTCGATGTCTTTACGCTCAACACCGCGCAGCAGGGCACCGATGTTGTCACCAGCTTGAGCTTGATCCAGCAATTTGCGGAACATCTCAACACCAGTTACAGTTGTGGAGCGAGTTTCTTCAGCCAGACCAACGATTTCTACTTGGTCACCGACTTTAACGATACCGCGCTCTACACGGCCAGTAGCAACTGTACCACGACCAGTGATTGTGAACACGTCCTCAACTGGCATCAGGAAAGGCTTGTCAGTTGCGCGCTCAGGAGTTGGGATGTAGTTGTCAACAGCGTCCATCAGTTCAACAACTTTTTGAGCCCATTCGCCAGTTGGGTTGTCGAGAGCTTCTTTAGCGGAACCTTTGATTACTGGGATATCGTCGCCTGGGAACTCGTATTGGGAGAGCAGGTCACGGATTTCCATTTCAACCAGTTCGAGCAACTCTTCATCGTCTACCATGTCGCATTTGTTCATGAATACTACGATGTAAGGTACGCCTACTTGGCGGGACAGCAGGATGTGTTCGCGAGTTTGTGGCATTGGGCCGTCAGCCGCGGATACAACCAGGATAGCGCCGTCCATTTGAGCAGCACCGGTAATCATGTTTTTCACGTAGTCAGCGTGACCAGGGCAGTCAACGTGAGCATAGTGACGGTTTTCAGTTTCGTACTCAACGTGAGCGGTGTTGATGGTGATACCGCGCTCTTTTTCTTCTGGAGCAGCATCGATGCTGTCATAAGCCATAGCTTTTGCTTTACCTTGTTGCGCCAATACAGTAGTGATCGCAGCAGTCAGGGTAGTTTTACCGTGGTCAACGTGACCGATGGTACCGATGTTAACGTGTGGTTTATTACGCTCAAATTTTTCTTTTGCCATGAGAGCTAAAGCCTCCTTAAATGATAAGGGTTTTATAGGTAAGAAAGGTTTACCCTATCAAGGGTTGTACCTTAAACATTGTAAACCTTTCCTGATTCAAGATAAAGCGGAACCGTAAATTATTCGCCTTTCGATTTCTTAATGATCTCTTCAGCGATGAATTTAGGTACTTCTTCGTAGTGGTCAATCACCATGGAGTAAACGCCACGGCCTTGGGTACGGGAACGAAGAACTGTGGAGTAACCGAACATCTCGGACAGTGGTACCATCGCACGGATTACTTGTGCATTCGCACGAGCTTCCATACCTTCGATACGACCGCGGCGGGAGTTCAGGTCGCCCATTACGTCGCCCATGTACTCTTCCGGCATTGTAACTTCTACTTTCATGATTGGCTCGAGCAATACAGCGCCACATTTTTTCGCAGCTTCTTTCAGAGCGAGAGAACCTGCTACTTTAAACGCCATCTCGGAGGAGTCGACATCATGGTAGCTACCGTCTACGATCGTAGCTTTGATGTCAACCAGCGGGAAGCCGGCGAGAACACCATTTTTCATCGCTTCTTCGATACCCGCTTGTACAGCAGGGATGTATTCGCGCGGTACCACACCACCGACGATTTTGTTTTCGAATTGGAAGCCTTGTCCTGGTTCGAGTGGTTCGAACTCCACCCAAACGTGACCGTATTGACCACGACCACCGGACTGACGAACGAATTTACCTTCCACTTTCGCAGCTTTACGGAATGTTTCACGGTAAGCTACTTGTGGAGCACCTACGTTCGACTCGACTTTAAATTCGCGTTTCAGACGGTCAACGATGATCTCCAGGTGAAGCTCACCCATACCGGAGATGATTGTTTGACCAGTCTCTTCGTCTGTGCGGGTTCTGAACGTTGGATCCTCTTCAGCCAGTTTGGACAGGCCGATACCCATCTTGTCTTGGTCTGCTTTGGATTTTGGTTCGATCGCAACAGAGATAACTGGCTCTGGGAATTCCATAGACTCGAGGATTACAGGAGCCTTTTCATCACACAGAGTATCACCAGTTGTCGTATCTTTCAAACCTACAGCCGCAGCGATGTCACCGGAGTAAACCGTTTGGATCTCTTCGCGGTGGTTTGCGTGCATTTGCAGGATACGACCTACACGTTCGCGTTTACCTTTTGTGGAGTTCAGAACGTAAGAACCGGAGTTCAGTACGCCGGAGTAAACGCGGAAGAAGGTCAGACGGCCTACGTACGGGTCAGTCATGATCTTGAAGGCAAGAGCAGAGAACGGACCGTTGTCGTCTGCAGGACGTTCAACTTCATCTTCAGTGTCAGGCAAAGTACCTTTGATTGCAGGGATGTCTACTGGAGATGGCAGATAACGAACAACGTTGTCCAGCATAGGCTGAACACCTTTGTTACGGTAGGAAGATCCGCACATTACAGGAGTCAGTTTGCACTCAATGGTACCTTTGCGCAGAGCCGCACGGATTTCGTCGTTGGTCAGCTCTTCGCCTTCCAAGTACTTCATCATCAGCTCTTCGTCTTGTTCCGCAGCCGCTTCAACCAGTGCCAGACGCAGCTCTTCGCACTTGTCTTTCAGCTCAGCAGGGATTTCGGTAGCATCGGAAGTTTTGCCCAGGTCATCGGTATAGATGATTGCCTTCATTTCGATCAGGTCAACCATACCTTTGAATTGGTCTTCTGCTCCGATTGGATATTGAACTGCTACTGGATTTGCACCCAGACGAGTTTTGATCTGCTCCAAGCACATATCAAAGTTAGCGCCCAAGATATCCATTTTGTTGATGTAGCACATACGCGGTACGCCGTAGCGGTCAGCTTGGCGCCATACGGTTTCGGTTTGCGGCTCAACGCCACCTTTTGCGTCAAAAACGGTTACAGCACCGTCAAGAACGCGCAGGGAGCGCTCAACTTCTACAGTGAAGTCTACGTGGCCTGGCGTGTCGATGATGTTAATACGATGGCCATTCCATTGAGCGGTAGTAGCAGCCGAAGTGATGGTGATACCGCGCTCTTGCTCTTGTTCCATCCAGTCCATGGTTGCTGCACCTTCGTGCACCTCACCAATCTTGTGAACGCGACCGGTGTAGAACAGAATACGCTCAGTCGTTGTCGTCTTACCAGCATCGATGTGAGCCATGATACCGATATTACGCGTATTCGGCAAAGAGAACTCGCGAGCCATTCAGGTATGCTCCTTCCATACTCGAGTTTTTGAATAAACGGGTATCCAAAACGGACACCCGATTCAATTTCCTACCAGCGATAGTGAGCAAACGCTTTGTTCGCTTCAGCCATCTTGTGCGTGTCTTCACGCTTTTTAACTGCTGCACCGGTGTTGTTAGCTGCGTCCATGATCTCGTTAGCCAGACGTTGTTCCATGGTTTTCTCTCCACGGCTACGGGAGTAGTTAACCAGCCAACGCAAACCAAGAGTAGTACGGCGCTCCGGTTTTACTTCGATTGGTACTTGGTAGTTAGCACCACCTACACGGCGAGCTTTAACTTCCAGTACAGGCATTACGTTTTTCAGTGCTTCTTCAAACACTTCCATCGGGTTGCGACCAGTGCGCTCCTGAATGATGGTGAATGCGTTGTAGAGAATATTTTGCGCTACACCGCGTTTGCCATCCAACATCAGGCGGTTAATCAAACGAGTAACCAGCTTGCTGTTGTAAATAGGATCAGGCAACACGTCACGACGGGTTACAGGACCTTTACGAGGCATCGTATTCCCTCCTTCTTTTCGGTATAAATTCACGCCACTTCACAGGCGTTTTTCTTATTTCTTTTTCGCTGCTGCAGCCGCTTGACCTGGTTTTGGACGTTTTGTACCGTATTTGGAACGACCTTGTTTACGGTTGTTAACGCCTGCAGTGTCAAGTGCACCACGAACGATATGGTAGCGTACCCCTGGCAAGTCTTTTACACGACCGCCGCGCACCAGCACGACGCTATGCTCTTGCAGGTTGTGGCCAATACCACCGATGTAAGCTGTTACCTCGATTCCGTTAGTCAAACGCACACGAGCGTATTTACGCAACGCGGAGTTCGGTTTTTTCGGAGTCATGGTACCTACACGAGTGCAAACACCACGTTTTTGAGGAGAGCTTTGGTTGGTTTGGCTTTTCTTGAAGCTGTTGTACCCTTTTTGCAGAGCTGGGGACTTCGACTTCACAACCTTGTCCTCGCGACCTTTACGCACCAATTGGTTAATTGTAGGCATGATGTTACCTCCCTTCTTAATACCCAATCTTCAAGACCACAGATCCAGGTGAGTCATTTTTAGGCCAAATAGAAAGTTCTTGTCCACCTTTTACGCACTGCGTAACAGACAAAAACATCGTTAACCACTTTTCTTAATCGCAGCGGTAGCCGCTCCCACTTCAATTCCGCACGCTTTGCCTAACCGGCGCATGGAATCTACATGAATGACTGGAACACCCTTCTCTTTGCAAAGGAGCTCGACTTTTTGGGTCAAACGTCTGTCAGCATCAGCCGCGATGTAAACTGCTTCAACCTGGAGGTTTTCCACGGCTTTCATCGTTTGCTTGATACCGATCGTCAACTCCTTGGCCCGCTCTACTTTTTCATAAGACATGATTCTCATATCCTCCAAAGTACAGATGTCAGGCACACTTGAATATAATATCAGGTGGGTCAGTTGTTGTCAACGCCCAGCTCATATTTTTATTCAGGAAGGCGCCCACCAAATTTTGACGGGCGCCACTCCTGTTATTACTCGACAGAAACTGCTTCCTGCTCTGCTTTCAGAGCTTCCTGTTCTGCTTCGTAATCAACCTGACTAGCTACTTTTACATTGCGATAACGGGACATACCGGTACCTGCCGGAACGAGTTTCCCGATAATCACGTTTTCTTTCAGGCCAAGCAGGCGATCCACTTTTCCTTTGATCGCTGCATCGGTAAGAACGCGAGTCGTCTCCTGGAACGAAGCTGCCGACAGGAAAGAGTCGGTTTCCAGGGATGCTTTTGTAATCCCCAAAAGAACCGGACGGCCTACTGCCGGGTTTTTGCCTTCGAGGAGAACTTTTGCGTTCGCTTGCTCAAACTCCGGAACTTCCACATAGGAGCCTGGCAGGAGGTCTGTGTCTCCGCTGTCGATGACGCGCAGCTTGCGGAGCATCTGACGGATCATAACCTCAACGTGCTTGTCGTTAATTTCTACACCCTGCATGCGGTAAACTTTTTGTACCTCTTGCAAAATGTAGTTGGAAACGCCGCGCATGCCGCGAACTTTGAGCATTTCTTTCGGGTCTACGGAACCTTCCGTGAGCTCGTCACCGGCACTCAGCTTGGTACCGACAGATACCTTGATACGCGCACCGTATGGAGCAGAGTACACTTTGCTTTCCGCTTCCCCGCGAACTTCGATTTCACGACGGTCCTTGCCTTCGCGAATGTCGACAACTTCCCCGTCGATTTCGGAAATAACGGCCTGACCTTTTGGATTGCGCGCTTCAAACAGCTCTTGAATACGCGGCAAACCTTGGGTAATATCGTCTCCGGCAACCCCACCGGTATGGAAGGTACGCATGGTCAGCTGGGTACCAGGCTCACCAATGGACTGAGCGGCGATAATACCAACCGCTTCTCCCACTTCCACCTCGGCTCCGGTTGCCAGGTTGCGTCCGTAGCACAGTTTGCAGACACCATGGCTGGTGCGGCAAGCGAGTACGTTGCGGATGTAGACACTTGTGATGCCCACTTTTTCGATATACTCGGCAACTTCTTCAGTAATTTCCTCGTTGCGGCCGACGATGACTTCGTTTGTTTCCGGATGGCGCAATGTCTCAAAGCATGTACGTCCAACCAGACGGTCAGACAGCTTCTCGATTTCTTCCCGGCCATCCTTGATCGCTGTAACACGGATCCCTTTATCCGTACCGCAATCTTTTTCGCGGACGATCACGTCTTGAGCAACGTCTACGAGACGACGGGTCAAGTAACCCGAGTCCGCAGTACGCAGCGCCGTATCGGCGAGACCTTTCCGCGCACCGTGCGTGGAGATAAAGTACTCCAATACGGTCAGACCTTCACGGAAGTTGGATTTGATCGGCAACTCGATGATTCGGCCGGACGGGTTCGCCATCAGACCGCGCATACCAGCGAGCTGTGTGATCTGGGACACGTTACCGCGGGCACCGGAGTTCGCCATCATGAAGATCGCATTGAATTTGTCCATGGACTTCATGAGTACGTCGGTTACTTCGTCCTTGGCTTTGGACCAGATCGAGATGACACGGTCGTAACGCTCGTCTTCGGTAATCAGACCGCGACGGAACTGCGTCATGACGGTTGCAACCTTTTTATCCGCTTCTTCCAGAATGTCTTTCTTCTTCTCTGGTACGGCAATGTCCGCTACCGCGATGGTAATACCGGCTTTTGTCGAGTACGTGAAGCCCAGTTCCTTGATCTTGTCGAGGATCATGGACGTTTTCATCGTACCGAAGCGACGGAAGCACTCGGAAATGATCGTTCCCAAGAAGCCTTTTTTCACCGCGCCCGGATCAGGCAGGTTCTTGATGAACTCGGTAACGTTGACGCCTTTATCGAAAATAAAGTATTCGTCAGGAACCATGTTTTGCAGGTTCGCTTTGGTTGGTACGTTGATGTACGGCAGCTCTGGCGGGAAGATTTCGTTGAAGATCACTTTCCCGACCGTTGTTACGATGAGCGCGTTCTGCTGGCGCTCGGTAAAGCTGGTTTTGTTCAGGCGCTTCGCTGGCAGAGCGATGCGCGTATGCAGGCTGATAAAGCCTTGCTGGTAAGCGGCAATCGCATCGTGAGGATCGCGATAAATCGTACCCTCGCCTTTGTCGCCTTCACGTTCCAGTGTCAGATAGTAAGAACCAAGCACCATGTCCTGGGATGGCGTTACTACTGGTTTACCGTCTTTCGGGTTCAAGATGTTTTGCGCTGCCAGCATGAGAATACGGGCTTCCGCCTGCGCCTCTGCAGACAGCGGAACGTGAACCGCCATCTGGTCACCGTCGAAGTCCGCGTTGTACGCTGTACAAACGAGCGGATGCAGACGGATCGCGCGGCCTTCAACCAGTACCGGTTCGAAAGCCTGGATACCCAGACGGTGCAAGGTGGGGGCACGGTTCAGAAGCACTGGATGCTCGCGAATGACGTCTTCAAGAACGTCCCATACTTCAGGCTGAACGCGCTCTACCTTGCGCTTGGCGCTCTTGATGTTGTGAGCGAGTCCTTTGGAAACCAGCTCTTTCATCACGAACGGTTTAAAAAGTTCCAGCGCCATTTCTTTTGGCAGACCGCACTGGTACATCTTCAGGTTAGGTCCTACAACGATAACGGAACGTCCGGAGTAGTCAACACGCTTACCGAGCAGGTTTTGGCGGAAACGTCCTTGTTTACCTTTCAGCATGTGGCTGAGAGATTTCAGCGGACGATTACCTGGGCCAGTCACCGGACGACCGCGGCGGCCGTTGTCGATGAGCGCGTCTACTGCTTCCTGCAGCATCCGTTTTTCGTTTTGTACGATAATGTCAGGAGCACCCAGTTCGAGCAGGCGCTTCAGACGGTTATTCCGGTTGATTACGCGACGGTACAGATCGTTCAGGTCGGAAGTGGCAAAACGTCCACCATCCAACTGAACCATCGGACGAAGCTCTGGCGGGATTACCGGCAAAACGTCCAGAACCATCCAATCCGGGTGGTTGCCGGAGTTGCGGAATGCCTCCAGCACTTCCAGGCGCTTGATCGCGCGGTTGCGACGTTGGCCTTGTGCTGTTTTCAGGTCTTCCTTCAGCATTTCCACGTCTTTGTCCAGATCGATTTCCGCGAGCAGGCGCTTGATCGCCTCCGCCCCCATCATCGCTTGGAAAGAGTGGCCGTATTTCTCCCGATAGTTGCGGTACTCCTTTTCCGAGAGCAACTGCTTTTTATCGAGTGGTGTGTCACCTGGATCGGTTACTACATAAGAAGCGAAGTAGATAACTTCTTCCAGGGAACGCGGGGACATGTCGAGCACCAAGCCCATGCGGCTTGGAATCCCTTTGAAATACCAGATGTGAGAAACTGGGGCAGCCAGCTCAATATGCCCCATGCGCTCACGCCGTACTTTGGCGCGGGTCACTTCCACGCCGCAACGGTCGCACACTACACCTTTATAACGTACACGCTTGTACTTACCGCAATGGCACTCCCAGTCCTTGGTCGGTCCAAAGATGCGTTCGCAGAACAAGCCGTCTTTTTCCGGTTTCAGTGTGCGGTAGTTGATCGTCTCTGGCTTTTTCACTTCCCCGAAAGACCACGAACGGATCTTATCGGGGGAAGCCAAGCCGATCTTCATATATTCGAAGTTGTTCACGTCTATCACAGGGCGTTACCTCCCTTTGTACCGGAATCTTACTCGTCGTTCAAGCTTCCACCTTCGAGAACGAGGTTCAGTTTTTCACCGTTGCCTTCATCCTCGTCTTCCATTTCTCGCATTTCAATCTCCTGCTCGTCACCGGACAGGATCTTCACGTCCATACCCAAGCTTTGCAGTTCCTTGATAAGAACCTTGAACGATTCAGGAACACCTGGCTCTGGTACGTTTTCACCTTTGACAATCGCTTCGTACGTCTTCACACGGCCCACGACGTCATCCGACTTGACGGTGAGGATTTCCTGCAAGGTGTAGGCTGCACCGTAAGCTTCCAATGCCCAAACCTCCATCTCCCCGAAACGCTGTCCGCCGAACTGGGCTTTACCACCCAATGGCTGCTGGGTAACGAGAGAGTATGGACCAGTAGAACGAGCGTGGATTTTGTCATCCACCAAGTGAGCCAGTTTCAGCATGTATACGCATCCGACCGTTACACGACGATCGAACGGTTCACCTGTACGTCCATCGTACAAAATGGTTTTACCATCGCGGTCGAGGCCAGCCTCTTCCAACGTCTCGAATACTTCCGCCTGACGGGCACCGTCGAATACAGGTGTCGCCACGTGGATGCCGAGAAGCTTCGCCGCCATACCCAGGTGCGTCTCCAATACCTGACCGATGTTCATACGCGAAGGTACGCCGAGCGGGTTCAGGACGATTTCAACCGGAGAGCCGTCTGGGAGGAATGGCATATCCTCTTCTGGCATGATCCGCGCGATAACCCCTTTGTTACCATGTCGTCCGGCCATTTTGTCACCCACGGAAATTTTCCGTTTTTGGGCGATATAGACACGTACCAGTTGGTTTACGCCTGGAGGCAGCTCGTCGCCGTTCTCACGCGTAAATACTTTTACGTCTACAACAATACCGGAACCACCGTGCGGCACGCGCAGGGATGTATCGCGAACTTCACGAGCTTTTTCCCCGAAGATAGCGTGCAGGAGGCGTTCTTCCGCAGTCAGCTCGGTAACCCCTTTAGGCGTTACTTTACCAACGAGGATATCGCCGTCCTGGATCTCCGCACCGACGCGGATAATACCGCGCTCATCCAGGTTTTTCAGAGCGTCTTCCCCGACGTTTGGAATATCGCGGGTGATTTCCTCTGGACCCAGTTTGGTGTCGCGAGCTTCGGACTCGTATTCTTCAATATGGATCGACGTGTAAACGTCATCCTTCACAAGCTTCTCGCTAAGGAGAATCGCATCCTCGTAGTTGTAACCTTCCCACGTCATAAACGCGACGATTACGTTACGTCCCAGTGCCAATTCACCTTTTTCGGTGGATGGACCGTCACCAATGATATCGCCTTTTTCAATCCAGTCTCCGCGTCTTACGATCGGGCGCTGGTTGATGCAAGTACCTTGGTTGGAACGGATGAACTTGTGCAATTTGTATTTGTCGATGTCTCCGGCTACTTTCTTGCCGTCGATTTCTTTGTAGCGGCGAACCCAGATTTCGCGAGCCGTTACGCGCTCAACCTGGCCCGGATGCTTCGCGACGATCGCCACACCGGAGTCTTGCGCTGCTTTGTGTTCCATACCAGTACCGACGAACGGCGCTTGTGGAATCAAAAGCGGAACGGCCTGCCGCTGCATGTTGGAACCCATCAGCGCGCGGTTCGCGTCATCGTTCTCCAGGAACGGAATGAGCGCGGTCGCCACGGATACAACCTGCTTCGGCGATACGTCCATGAAGTCTACCTTGTCGCGCGGCACGCTCAAGATCTCGCCTTTACGACGGCAGATAACCATGTCGTTGACAAAGCGGCCATCCTCATCGAGAGGCTGGTTCGCCTGCGCCACGTTGAACACGTCTTCTTCATCCGCAGTCAGATAAACGATGTCGTTCAGAACAAAGCCTGTTTCCGGGTCTACCTTGCGGCGCGGTGTCTCGATAAAGCCGTAGTCGTTGATGCGCGCAAAAGACGACAGCGAGTTAATCAACCCGATATTCGGACCCTCCGGCGTCTCAATTGGACACATACGGCCATAGTGAGAGTGGTGAACGTCGCGCACTTCGAAGCCTGCGCGCTCACGCGTCAAACCACCCGGTCCGAGAGCGGACAGACGGCGTTTGTGCGTCAGTTCGGCCAACGGGTTCGTTTGATCCATGAACTGGGAAAGCTGCGAGCTTCCGAAGAACTCCTTCAGCGATGCGATCACTGGACGGATGTTAATCAGAGCCTGCGGCGTAATCTGGTTCTGATCCTGGATGGACATGCGCTCGCGCACCACGCGCTCCATACGGGACAAACCGATACGGAACTGGTTTTGCAAAAGCTCACCCACGGAACGCAGACGACGGTTGCCCAAGTGGTCAATATCGTCCGTGGAACCGACACCGTGCAGCAGGTTCATGAAGTAGTTGATCGCCGCTACGATGTCCGCCGGCGTAATATGCTTGACAGATTTATCTACGTTCCCGTTTCCGATCACCTTGATGATCTTGCCATCTTCAATCGGAGAGAAAATATTGATGGATTGCAGACGAATCGTATCCTCTTCCAAAACGCCGCCATGCGTGCGAACGTCCAGATAGCCGACGTTGCCTTCAAGCGCTGGCAGGATGCGATCCAGTAGACGACGGTCAATCATTTGACCCGCTTCGGCGAAAATTTCACCTGTGGTGGTATCGACCAATGTCTCAGCCAGGCGCTGGTTGTACAGACGGTTTTTCAGATGAAGCTTTTTGTTCATTTTGTAACGACCTACAGATGCCAGGTCATAGCGCTTTGGATCGAAGAAGCGAGAGATCAAGAGGCTCTTCGCGTTTTCGACTGTTGGCGGCTCGCCCGGACGCAGACGCTCGTAAATTTCGATGAGCGCTTTTTCCGTAGAGTCGGTGTTGTCTTTTTCCAGCGTGTTCTTGATGTACTCATCTTCACCCAGCAAGTTGAGAATCTCAATGTCGGAACCAAAGCCGAGTGCACGCAAAAGAACCGTTACCGGGATTTTTCGCGTACGGTCGATGCGGACATAAATTACGTCTTTCGCATCGGTCTCCAGCTCCAGCCACGCACCCCGGTTCGGGATTACCGTAGCTGTAAACGTCTGCTTGCCGTTTTTGTCCACTTTGGTGTTGTAATATACACTGGGGGAACGAACAAGCTGGCTGACGATTACGCGCTCAGCACCATTAATAATGAAGGTTCCCGTTTCGGTCATGAGCGGGAAATCCCCCATGAAGACTTCTTGTTCCTTCACTTCTCCCGTCTCTTTGTTCAACAAACGTACCTTCACACGCAGAGGCGCCGCATAGGTGACGTCACGTTCTTTCGACTCGTCAACATCGTACTTCGGCTCTCCCAAACTGTAGTCGATAAACTCCAGCACGAGATTGCCAGTGAAGTCCTGGATTGGCGAAATGTCTTGGAACATCTCACGGAGCCCCTCATCAAGGAACCATTGGTAGGACTTTTGCTGAATCTCGATGAGATTTGGAAGGCCCAGCACTTCGTTAATACGTGAATACGTACGACGCTGGCGGTGTCGGCCACTTTGAATCACTTTACCTGCCAACTTATTCACCCCTCAGGTTGTGTTTTCACACATAGAAACTTGGCATTCGGCAATCTTGCAATCGCGAGCGAACACCTTAAAATAAAAATGGGTTAAAGCAGCATCAACCATTTTTAACCCAGAGAAAATCTATTTTAAAAGAATTCCCATGTTTTTACACAAACATTCCTCTTTCAGGAAAAAAGTAGAAACGCTTGACAGACAGGGAATTGCTGAAAAATAGACATTTATCCCATATTGACATTTTATAATGCTACCACAATCAAATATTCACGTCAAGAAAACTTTTCTAAGGATTGTCGCTTGACTATTTGATTGCCCGAAAGATGGAGTATCCCTTTTCCCGATCCACTTCAATCACTTCACGGTACGTCTCTTGCAGCTTCTTCAGAGCAGACGGAGCGCCTTGCTTTTTCTGAATCACTACCCACATCTCTCCATCTTCCACGAGCAGCGCATGTCCTTCAGTAAAAATGCGATGCACAATTTCCTTGCCCGCCCGAATCGGCGGATTGGTCAAAATGACGTCGTACTGCTCGCCTTGCACGGCGCTGTAAACGTCACTGACCCGCACCTCAACATTTTTGATCCCGTTTCTTTCGGCATTCCGACGAGCCAGGTCAACCGCACGCTCATTCACGTCGATCATCGTCACCCGCCCCTGATCCGCAAGCGTGGCAGCCGTCAAGCCGATCGGCCCGTAGCCACAGCCCACATCCAGCACACGCGCATGACTGCCGATCTCCATGTTTTCGATGAGCAATACACTTCCAAAGTCAATCCGGTCCCGGGAAAAAACGCCTGCGTCCGTGATGAAGCGCAGCTCCTTCCCGCGCAGCACAAACGAAAACTGCTGCTCGTCATGCGCTGCCCCCGGCCGATTGGTGTAATAGTGATCTGCCACGTGTGATTCACCCTTCCTCATCGATTGGAAAACACTCGCCGTCCCCTTACAGAAAAACCCCCTGCCGCAGGCAAGGGGAATTTCTAAAGAAAGCTAACTTACTTCACTTCTACTTGTGCGCCAGCTTCTTCGAGTTTTGCTTTGAGAGATTCTGCTTCTTCTTTGGAAACGCCCTCTTTGAGTGTTTTTGGAGCGTTGTCTACCAGGTCTTTCGCTTCTTTCAGACCCAGACCAGTCAGTTCGCGAACAACTTTGATTACGTTGATTTTGGAAGCGCCGCCGCTTACCAGGGTTACAGTGAATTCAGTTTGCTCAGCAGCAGCTTCAGCAGCGCCACCAGCAACTACAGCTACAGGAGCAGCAGCAGTTACGCCGAATTCTTCTTCGATTGCTTTTACCAGGTCGTTCAGTTCGAGAACGGACATGCCTTTAATGGCTTCCAAGATTTGCTCTTTAGACATTTTGAAATCCTCCATTCATGGAATAGTATTTGTGTAAGCTTTACCCGATCAGACGATTACGCGCCTTGACCTTCTTTTTGCTCGGCCACTGCTTTGATTGCCAACGCAACGTTGCGCATTGGAGCTTGCAGGACGGAGAGAAGCATGGACAAGAGACCTTCGCGGGAAGGAAGAGTTGCCAGTGCTTTGATTTGCTCTGCACCAACTACTTTGCCTTCGATCACGCCACCCTTGATTTCCAGCTTTTCGTTTTTCTTCGCAAATTCCGCGATGATTTTTGCTGGAGCGACAACATCGTCTTTGGAGAACGCCAGAGCGTTCGGGCCAGTCAGATATTGATCCAGTTCAGTCAGGTTTTCCTTCTCGGTAGCCAGACGAGTCAGGGAGTTTTTCAACACCTGGAACTCAACACCAGCTTCACGCAGTTGTTTGCGGAGCTCGGTAACTTGGGCTACAGTCAGACCGCGGTAGTCAGCCACCACTGTGGTTTGGCTCTCGCGGAGCTTGGTTGCGATTTCGTTGATCGCTTGTACCTTTTCTTCACGAATAACGGTTGGACGAATTTCTGCCATTGTTTACACCTCCCGTGCTCTAATCCTGGAAAAAGAAGAATGCCCTCGCAGACATCACGAGGGCATAATGCTCTATCGTCAAAGGAAATCCACATTTCCTCATTCGTACATTACACGCCTCGGAGGGATATTAAGCGTTACTCTTGCAAGCACCGCACCTTCTGTCTACGGCATATTCTTTTCGTCAACAGGAACTATCTTAACAACTCCCCAAAAGGAAGTCAAGCGTCATTATTTTACAGCTACGCGTACACCAGGACCCATTGTAGAGCTCAGGGTTACATTTTTCATGTAAACACCTTTTGCTGCAGCCGGTTTCGCACGGTTCAGCGCTTCTGTCAGAGCAGCCAGGTTTTCAGCCAGCTTGTCAGCGTCGAAAGACACTTTTCCGATCGGAGCGTGGATGTTACCTGCCTTGTCTACGCGGTACTCGATTTTACCGGCTTTGATTTCGTTAACCGCTTTGGTTACGTCGAAAGTAACTGTACCGGTTTTAGGGTTTGGCATCAGGCCTTTTGGACCGAGTACACGACCCAATTTCCCTACTTCACCCATCATGTCAGGAGTAGCTACTACGACGTCAAAGTCGAACCAGCCACCTTGGATTTTCGCGATCATGTCTGCATCGCCTACGAAGTCAGCGCCAGCAGCTTCTGCTTCTTTTGCTTTTTCGCCTTTTGCAAATACAAGAACGCGTTGTACTTTACCAGTACCGTGTGGCAATACTACAGCACCACGGATTTGTTGGTCAGCACGTTTCGGGTCTACACCCAAACGGAATGCTGCTTCAACTGTTTCGTCGAATTTAGCAGTAGCTGCTTTTTTAACCAGCTCAATGCCTTCGACTACTTCGTACACTTTGTTTTTATCAACGAGCTTTACGGCCTCTTGATACTTCTTACCTTTTTTAGCCATGAATAAAAATCTCCCTTCAATGTGGTCGTAGCGGTTAATCCTCCCACAGACAGGGGGGCACAATGTCTGTGCCCCCTTGCACTCAAGACAATTAGTCTTCGATTACGATACCCATGGAACGAGCAGTACCTTCCACCATGCGCATAGCCGCTTCCACGGATGCAGCATTCAGGTCAGGACGCTTCAGTTCAGCGATTTCGCGAACTTTATCACGTTTCAGCGTAGCAACCTTTGTTTTGTTTGGTACGCCGGAACCGGACTCGATACCAGCAGCTTTCTTCAACAGAACAGCAGCCGGAGGAGTTTTTGTGATAAAGGTGAAAGAGCGGTCTTCGAACACGGTGATTTCCACCGGGATAATCATACCAACTTCGCTCTCTGTACGAGCATTGAATTCTTTACAGAACCCCATGATGTTTACACCAGCTTGACCGAGAGCCGGACCTACTGGAGGTGCAGGATTCGCTTTACCTGCTGGGATTTGTAATTTAATTACGCGGATAACCTTCTTAGCCACGTAAGACACCTCCTTACTTCACATGTGGTTATTACGGGGGAATGCCCCCTCCCACCGTTTTATGAAAGTCTCGCAAAAGACTTTCGATCTATAGTGAGAGTGCAAGAAACCCCAGATATTGTTGTGGGATTGTTAAAACAAAATGAAATGTACCACATAGCGCGATACTTTTCAAGTTGAATCCTAATCCAATTTTTGAACTTGTGTAAAGTCTAGCTCTACCGGTGTTTCGCGACCGAAGATGTCCACCAATACGCGAACCTTCTGTCTGTCGGGGTGAATCTCGATAATCTCCCCGGTGCGATTAGAAAACGGACCATCTGTGACGCGCACCATATCGCGGAGAGCAAAATCGACTCTGATCTTGGGAATTTCGATCCCCATTTGCTTGAGAATCGTATCGGCCTCTTCAGGACGCAGCGCTGTCGGCTTGGAGCCAGCGCCCGTGGATCCGACAAAGCCGGTAACCCCAGGAGTGTTGCGCACGACATACCAAGAGTCGTCCGTCATCACCATTTCAACAAGGACGTATCCAGGAAACACTTTTTTCGTGACGGTGCGCTTTTTGCCATCCTTGGTCTCCACTTCTTCTTCAGTGGGAACGAGAACGCGAAAGATCTTGTCTTCCATGCCCATCGACTCGACGCGCTTCTCTAGGTTCGTCTTTACCTTGTTTTCGTAACCTGAGTACGTATGAACGACATACCATGCTTTTTCCATATCCACCAGGACGTTAACCGTCCGTCCCTCCTAAGACTTGCAAAATTACGTTCCTAGAATCAAATCGATCAAGCGCGAGATTCCCAAATCAACGACGAAGAAGAATATTGCCAGAAGCACAACCGTAACGAGAACGACGATCGTATAGGTCGTCAATTCTTTACGATTCGGCCAACGGACTTTCTTTAGTTCGGACATTACGTCGCCAAAGAAATCACCGGTGCGGCGAAAACTGGCTCCGATTCGTGCTAAAAAACCCACTTTGCCACCCCCTGACTTCGTCGCATCAACCATTACTTCGTCTCGCGATGAAGGGTTTGCTTCTTGTCACGGGAGCAATACTTTTTCAGCTCAACACGTTCAGTAGTGGTGCGCTTGTTTTTTGTGGAGATATAGTTACGCTCGCCACACTCGGTGCACGCCAACGTGATGTTTACTCGCATTTATTGCCACCTCCATCTCATTTCAAACCTGCTATTCGTTAAAAGTACCAAATGATAAATAGTACGGGAAAACCGCTACTTTTTCCTGACCATTTCATTCACCAAAGTAACCATAGAACAGAGAGATAAGAGTCTATGGCTACCTAAATAAATTTATCACACCAAAATACCCATGTCAAACAAAACGACTTGACAAAAAGAAGGCCTTTTGCTTCCATATTCCTCCGCGGTTCGTTATGTACAAAGCTTTTGCGCGCTTGGCGGTCCGAAAATAAAAAGAGATTCCCCTGTTTTACAGATGAATCTCTCTTCCTTCCAGATAGCGCTCCAGTTTGCGTTTGACGCGCTGCAGTGCATTATCAATAGACTTGACGTGACGTTTGAGCTCGACGGCAATTTGTTGATAGGACCGTCCATCCAGGTACAGCATCAGCACTTGCCGCTCCAGGTCACTCAAAATTTCGCTCATTTTCCCTTCGATGTCATCAAACTCTTCGCGATTGATGAACAGCTCTTCCGGATCAGTCACTTTGGTCCCGGAAATCACATCGAGCAGTGTCCGATCAGAATCCTCGTCGTAAATCGGCTTGTCCAGCGAGACGTACGAGTTGAGCGGAATGTGCTTCTGCCTAGTCGCTGTCTTGATCGCCGTGATGATTTGACGAGTAATACAAAGCTCGGCAAACGCCTTGAACGACGTGAGCTTGTCCCCTCGGAAGTCGCGAATGGACTTGTACAGACCGATCATGCCTTCCTGTACGATATCTTCGCGGTCAGCCCCAATAAGAAAATAGGATCTCGCTTTGGCACGCACAAAGTTCTTGTACTTGTTAATCAAGTATTCCAGAGCTTCGGCATCATTATCGCGAACCAGGTCGACTACTTCTTCGTCGGTCATTAGTTCATATTGGGCATGTTTTAACTCCTTGAGGTCAACACTCACAAATGATCCCTCCGCCAACCGGTTTCTCCATAGCTAGCGCTATTATACATGATGCCGTAAAAAAGCGTCAACCGAATCCAAGTTATTCCCTTCTCCATTTTTCGAATATTTTCGCTATTTCGTCGTTCAGCGCAATCCGTTTGGAGAACCGTTCTTCGTGCGTTTTTTCGACCTGCTGCTTGATTTCTTTCCCGGCGTTTTCCATATCGAGCAGCAACTCCCTCGCGGATTTGCGCAAGGCTCCCTGTCCAAAAATAACCCGCTGGGACGTATAGTCCGAGGTCGCTACATAAATTTGTCGATTTTTTTGGTGAAATTCGGAGACAAGCTGCTCAATTTTTTCGTCAGCCGTCTCCTTTTTCTTCGTGAAGTAGATTTCAACCAGGTAATCTTCCATTTGCCGGCCGATGCCGGGAACGTTGTATGCGTCGAACACGATGATGACTTTGATCCCGGTATAGCTCTGGTACTCTGCCATTTTGGAGATCAACTGGTCGCGCGCCTCGTCCATCCGCTCCTGATCTTTCAAAAGGCGCAGCTCAGGCCAGGCCCCGATGATATTGTAGCCGTCCACGATCAAAAGCTGTTTAGCTTTTCTTTTCGCCATCTCACTTCACCCGCGTCGGAAGAGGACTCCTGGAGCGATATACTTCATACATCAGCAAAGCAGCAGCCACCGAAGCATTCAGGGAGGTGACGTTGCCCGCCATGGGCAGACTGTAGAGGAAATCACAGTTTTCCCGCACGAGGCGACTCATCCCTTTTCCTTCACTGCCGATGACAACGGCGAGCGGCATCGTGTAGTCGCCCTGGCGGAAGTCCTGCTTGGCGCTGGCGTCCGTTCCCGCGATCCAGACTCCGCGCTCCTTCAGCTCCTCCATCGTGCGCACGAGATTGGTGACGCGCGCTACGGGCACGTAGTTGATCGCTCCGGCTGACGCCTTTGCCACCGTCGCTGTCAGGCTGACAGAGCGCCGCTTCGGAATGACGATGCCATGCGCTCCCACCGCATCTGCGGTACGCATGATCGAACCCAGGTTATGCGGGTCTTCCAGCTCGTCCAGCAGCAAAAGGAACGGCTGCTCGCCTTTTTCCTCGGCCCGCTGCAAAATGTCGTCCACTTCTACGTAGTCGTAAGCCGCGACAGAAGCCACGACTCCCTGATGGTTGTCCGTCGACACAAGCTGGTCCAGCTTTTTGCGGTTGGCGGTAGTCACAATGACCCCCTGCTCTTTTGCCAAAGCAAAGACAGGTGCCATCAAATTTTTGTTGGTCCCTTCCGCAATCCAAATCTTGTTGATCGTGCGCCCGGAACGCAGCGCCTCGATCACGGGGTTTTTCCCCAAAATCCACTCTTCACTCATGTCTTACTCTCCTTCCACAATCGCAAACGCCTGTTGCACAATTTCTGCGATCCGCTCTTCTTTTCCACACAAATACAAGTAGCCAATCAACGCTTCAAAAGCCGTAGCATGCCTGTAGTCGATAATATCGGCATTTTTGGCGGTGGAGCCGGACTTGGCATTCCGCCCCCGTTTTACCACATTCAGCTCTTCCTCCGGCAATGTCGGCATCAGCGCGAGCAGCACATTGGCCTGTGCTTTGGCTGAAACGTAACGATTGGCCGCCTTGTGGAGCTGGTTAGGTTTAACCAGCCCCTTGGCGATCAGATGATACCGCACGCAATGCGCATAGGTAGCATCGCCCAGAAAGGCGAGCACGAGTGGATTTGTCAGGTTTGGATCTCGGGTCAGTTCTTCTTTTTGCATCTAGCTTCTTCGGCCCCTTATTTTCGGCGCCAGCGAACACCTTGTGGCGTGTCCTCCAGCACGATTCCTTTTGCCGCGAGCAGGTCGCGAATTTCGTCAGAGCGGGCAAAGTTTTTCGCTTTGCGCGCCTCTGTGCGCTCTGCGATCAGCGCGTCGATCTCACTGTCCACCAGCTCCTGCTCCTCGGCAATCTCAAGTCCGAGAACTTCTGTCAATTCCACGAGCAGCTCCATATAGGCGCAAACCTCTCCGGCCCCTACATTTTGGTGGCGCAAATACAGGTTCGCTTCCTTCACCACGTCGAAAATGACCGTGATGGCATTGGCTGTATTAAGATCGTCGTCCATTTCAGTGATGAACCGTTCTCTCAGCTCATTGATGATGCGCTGCTGTTCCTCGGCCTGGCCGTTCGGCTCCTCGTCTCTTGCCGTATCCAGGCGGTGGGAGAGGTTCGTGTAAGCCGTTTTGATGCGCTCCAGGCCGTTCGCTGCCTGCTCCAGCAGCTCCTCGCTGAAATTGATCGGGTTGCGATAGTGGCCTTGCAGCATGAAGAAACGGATCAACTGGCCGCCGAATTTTTTGGACAGATCGCGAGCGAGCAAAAAGTTTCCGAGGGATTTCGACATTTTCTCGTTGTCGATATTGAGCATCCCGTTGTGCAGCCAGTAGCGGGCAAACACTTTTCCGGTAAAGCACTCGGACTGCGCGATTTCGTTTTCGTGGTGCGGGAACACAAGGTCGGTTCCGCCCGCATGAATGTCGATCTGTTCACCCAAAAACTTCAGGGCCATCGCCGAACATTCGATATGCCAGCCTGGTCTGCCTTCGCCCCACGGGCTGCTCCAGGTTACTTCGCCTTCCTTCGCAGACTTCCAGAGCGCGAAGTCGAGCGGATGCTCTTTTTTCTCGTTGATCTCTACGCGAGCGCCTGCCTGCAAATCGTCCAGCGGCTGGTGCGAGAGCTTGCCGTATTCCTGAAAACGCCCCGTGCGGAAATAGACGTCGCCTTCGCTCTCGTACGCGTAGCCTTTTTCGATCAGCCCTTCCACGAACGAAATGATCTCCGGAATCGTCTGCATGACGCGCGGCTGAATGTCAGGCGGCAACACGTTCAGCGCACGCAGGTCCTCGTTGTATGCATCGGTGTAGCGATCTGCTACTTCCTTGACCGTCGTTCCTTCCTGGTTGGCTACCCGAATCAGTTTGTCGTCCACATCGGTAATGTTTTGCACGAACGTCACTTCGTAGCCGCGGTATTTCAAATAACGTCGAAGCGTGTCGAAAACAATAGCGGGACGGGCGTTTCCAATGTGAATGTAGTTGTACACGGTCGGTCCACATACGTACATCTTCACCTTGCCCGGCTCCAATGTGACGAACGGTTCCTTTCGTCGTGTCATCGTATTAGTCAGTTGAATGCCCATGGTTCTTTTTATCCTCCCTCAAAAGCTCCAATTCTTTGCGCAATTGATCGATTTCCTTTTGCATCAGACGAATCGTGTCTGCAACCGGGTCAGGCATGTTGACGTGGTCCAGATCGTGTTTGACGCGTTTGCCATCCTGAATGACGATGCGTGCCTTGATCCCTACTACGGTCGAGTTGGGCGGCACTTCCTGCAAAACGACTGCGCCAGCCCCTATCTTTGAATTATCGCCAATTTTGAAAGAACCCAACACTTTTGCCCCCGTCGCGATAATGACATCGTTGCCGATTGTGGGATGGCGCTTGCCTTTTTCCTTCCCGGTTCCCCCGAGCGTGACGCCCTGATAGATGGTGACATTGTCGCCGATTTCACATGTCTCCCCGATGACCACGCCCATACCGTGGTCGATAAACAAGCCTCTGCCAATTCGCGCGCCCGGATGAATTTCGATCCCGGTGAAAAAGCGGGTAACCTGCGACACAATCCGCGCAAGCGTGTACCACTCCGCTTTCCAGAGCTTGTGGGCAATCCGGTGCCCCCATATGGCGTGCAGACCTGAATAGGTCATGACAACTTCCAATGCACTGCGTGCTGCCGGGTCTCTTTCAAATACAGCCTGAATGTCATCTTTCATCTGTGCGAACATAGTTGGGTGGCACCTCCTGCCTGAAATTCCTGCCAGATTTTTTTGCTGCAAAAGAAAAACGCCTCCACCCCTTCAAGGACGAAGGGACAGAGACGGGGTTTACCGCGGTTCCACTCTGCTTAGATCGCTGTTCATCCGGCCAAAAGAAAGCCAGTCGCACGATCTCGCTCTACATCCCGATAACGGCGGGAACCGATGGCACCTACTGATGTCGTCCAAACAGTCAGACACGTTCAGCTCATTGCTCACAGGCGCATTTCCGAACAGGGCACGCTGGATGGCTCTCACCTTTCCATCCTCTCTGTAAACGTGTATCCTGCCGTACTTCTCCTGATCGTCGCATTCGTTTGTATATCACTGGCCCTTTACAGGTTATTTTCCGTTTGCAATCACACGCTGGGCACGCGCCAACACTTTGTCGCGTCCGAGCAGGTACAGCGTCTCTGCCAAGTCGCGCCCGTGCGCTTGACCCGTTGTGCCGACACGTACTGGCATGAACAGCGCTTTGCCTTTTTGACCCGTTTCCTTTTGCACGTCCTTCAGCACCGCTTTGATGACATCCACATTATATGCATCCTGGGCCGACAGGTGTTTCACAAAAGAAGCGAGAACTTCCGGAAACTGCGGTTCTTTCAGTACCATTGTCGCCTCTTCATCGTACACCACTTCGTCCAGGAAGAAAAGAGCGGCCAATGGAACGATTTGGGCACAGTAGGACATTTGCTCCTGGTACAGCGCGACAATGCTGCGCACCCACTCCCGCTTCTCGTCAGACAGCGTTTCCTCGATAAAGCCCGCTTTTTGCAGGTGCGGAATGCACATGTCGGTAATCAGATCGAGCGGCTGACGCTTCAGGTAGTAGTTGTTCATCCAGTTCATTTTTGTCGCATCAAATACTGCCGGCGACTTGCTCACGCGCTCCATGGAGAACAGCTTGACCAAATCGTCCATGAGGAAAATTTCCTCTTCGCCACCTGGAGACCAGCCCAAAAGAACGAGGAAGTTCACGATTGCTTCTGGCAGGAAGCCAAGATCGCGGTATTGCTCGATGAATTGCAAAATGCTTTCATCGCGCTTGGACATTTTTTTGCCATCCTGGTTGAGAATCAGTGCCAAGTGGGCGAAGTCAGGCGCTTCCCAGCCAAACGCTTCGTAGATCATCAATTGGCGAGGCGTGTTGGAGAGATGTTCCTCGCCGCGAATGACGTGGCTGATTTTCATCAGGTAGTCGTCGATCACAACCGCGAAGTTGTAGGTAGGGATACCGTCCGGACGGCAAATGACGAAGTCGCCCATTTCGTTGGAGTTGAATGTCACCTGTCCGCGGATCAGGTCGTTGACTACGTATTCGCGGTTATCCGGCACAAGGAAATGAATGGATGGCACACGGCCTTCCGCTTCGTATTGCGCGCGCTGCTCTTCTGTCACATGGCGATGCTTCTCCAGAATACGCGGAGTTTCTCCACGCGCCAGTTGTTCTTCGCGCTCGGCATCCAGCTCTTCCTTGGTCGCGTAACAGTAGTACGCCTTGCCTTCAGCGAGCAGTTGATCGATATATTTACGGTAAATGTCCAATCTCTCGGTTTGGCGATACGGGCCGTAGGGGCCGCCCACATCGGTGCCTTCTTCCCATTCGATTCCGAGCCATTTCAAGTTCTTCATTTGCTCTTCATCGGCATTTTCCTTATTGCGCGTTTGGTCCGTATCCTCGATCCGAACGATAAACGAACCGCCGTGATGTTTGGCAAACAGATAGTTAAAAAGCGCTGTTCGCGCACCGCCGATGTGCAAATGCCCCGTAGGACTCGGCGCATAACGCGTGCGGATTTCTTTCGCCATTTTTAGCACCATCCTTGTGAATGTAAAAGGCTATGATCCTTCATGAATACGTTTCTAAGGCTTTATGTTACACCTTGCCCCTTTACTTGACAAGCAAGCATGCAGCCTGGGCCGCGATTCCTTCTCCTCTGCCCGTAAAACCGAGCTTTTCCGAAGTCGTCGCCTTCACGTTTACCTGCGAGGCGTCTTCTGCCTCCAGCACACGGGCAATGACTTCGCGCATTTGCGGTATGTAAGGAGCCATTTTCGGCGCTTGCGCGATAATCGTCGCATCTACGTTGCCAAGGCGATAGCCACGCTCTTTTGCCAGCTTCCACACATGCTCGAGCAGCACGACGCTGTCAGCTCCCTTGAAGGCAGGGTCCGTATCCGGGAAGTGGCGCCCGATGTCGCCTTCGCCAATCGCTCCGAGAATCGCGTCGCTGATGGCGTGCAGCAGCACATCGGCGTCAGAATGGCCCAGCAAGCCTTTTTCATACGGAATGGTGACGCCGCCGATAATGCACGGACGACCTTCCACCAGTTGATGCACATCAAATCCTTGTCCAATACGCATGATTTACTCTCCCCTTCGCTTACGCATGATCTCTTCACCGAGCCACAGGTCATCTGGCGTCGTGATCTTAATATTCTCATAGCTTCCCTGCATGACGGACACAGGATGCCCCAGCCATTCGACCAGCATCGCGTCATCCGTACCGAGCTTGCCCGCTTTTTCTGCCGCCTCATGCGCCTCTCGCAGCAAAGACATACGAAAAGCTTGTGGGGTTTGAACCGCCCACAAGCTTTCCCGTGCCGGGGTAGCCTCCACAAGCCCTGTGGCCCCCACCACTTTTATCGTATCCTTGACAGGCACGGCCATGATCGTGGCCTGATCGCGCCGCACCTGCCGGAGCATGTCGCTGATCTGCTGCTGCGTGACGAAAGGTCGGGCAGCATCGTGAACAAGCACGTAGGTACAGGATGAAGCCAGTGACGCCAGACCGTTTCTGACGCTGTCCTGCCGTTCGGCGCCGCCCAAGGTGACGGTGACTTGCAGCTTTTCCGCATCCACCAAGGCAAGCACGTCGGCGTAGTCCGCTTCGCTCACGACCAGGACGATCTGGTCGATCTCCTGATGCGAAGCGAAAAGGCGAACGGTGTGAGCCAAGATCGGCTCTCCTGCAAGCGGCAACCACAATTTGTTTCGTTGACCGCCCATTCTTTTGCCGGAACCGGCAGCAACGATCACGACCCCTGTACTCACGTTTTCTTTCCTCTCCCGTCTTGTACTTCTCGCCTTACAGCGCTCTTTCCAGCAGCTTCGGCTTGGCGAAGATCATCCGTCCCGCTGACGTTTGCAGCACGCTGGTGACCAATACGTCCACGTCGTTGCCGATGTATTCGCGTCCGCCTTCCACGACGATCATCGTGCCGTCGTCGAGATAAGCAACGCCCTGACCGTGCTCTTTGCCGTCTTTGATGACTTGCACGTTCATTTCTTCCCCTGGCAGCACGACCGGCTTCACGGCGTTAGCCAAGTCGTTGATGTTCAATACCGCCACGCCTTGCAGCTCGCATACTTTGTTCAGGTTGAAGTCGTTGGTGACGACTTTTCCGTTCATGACCTTCGCCAGCTTAATCAGCTTGCTGTCCACTTCGGATACTTCTTCAAAGTCGCCTTCCCAAATCTGCACCTTGACCTTCATTTCCTTCTGGATCTTGTTGAGGATGTCCAGACCACGGCGGCCGCGGTTGCGCTTCAGCACATCCGAGGAATCCGCGATGTGTTGCAGCTCCTCCAGGACAAAGCCCGGAATGACCAGCACGCCCTCCAAAAAGCCCGTGCGGCAAATATCTGCAATGCGTCCGTCAATGATGACGCTCGTATCCAAAATCTTGTGCTCGACATTGGTCGTCGCAGCAGCCTGTTCCTTTTTCTTATCCTTGCGTCCAATAGAGAAAACCGACATAATCTCGTCCCGCTTGCGAAACCCTACCTGAAAGCCCAGATAGCCGAGCAACCCGGAAACAACCAGTGGCAACAGATCACCTATTAGCGGAATCGGAATTTTACTGATGGGCAGGAATAATAAAAAGGCAACAATAAGACCACTAATCAACCCCATCGCTCCGAACATCACGTCAACAATCGGCATTTTGACGAGCGTCTCTTCTCCCCAGCGAACTACCCTCAAAATGTAGTCCAACAGCCAATTAGCTAAAAAGAAGAACAGAATGGCACCAAGTACCGCCCCAATATATTGCGCTCCAGCAACTACTCCAAAATTCAACAACGGGTTGAGCAGCGAAAACAGCTCTGTACCGTATTGGTACCCCAAGCCACCGCCAACCAAGACAAAAAAGATTTTTCCTATGCGGCGTACCATGCCTTCACCTCCTTTTATTAATTATAGACAGAAGCCTATGAGTAAAACCCTGTTTCTTTCCAAATAGCGAAATTGCTTCATTATCGCTTTCCCTCACTATAGCAAAAATGATTTTACCATGTCAAATAGCCAAAAATTTTAACATAGTTGCCATTTTCTCGTCAACCTCAAACACCTGTTTCCTTCCCAGGCAAATTGACAGCGGCCAGACTCCCTTCTTATAATGGCAGTAACACAATGAGCGAAAATTGTGACGATACGAACAGCTTAAAGCAGAGGTGAATCGATATGGACAAACGAGATGTAGACGACTTTCAAGCACAAGTATCCGAGCTTTTGATCCGACATCGAAGCGTACTGGACGTCATGTCCAAAGTTCAGGAAACGGCGTCTCGCATCAACCGCTCCCTGACGAAAGCCATCACCGAATGCGGCTGTGTTGAAGTGGTAGCCAAAAAGCAAACCTACGACGCAAGCAAAAACCTGGAGGAGAACAAGTCCCATCTGGACACTCACTTTAACGGCCCACTATGCGAGCATTGTCGCGACGTAGTCACAGCAGAGCTTGGCAAAAATCTTTTTTACCTGACCGCCTTGTGCAACATTACAGACATCAAGCTGGAGGACGTCTTGCAAAAAGAATCGAACCGGCTGAATACGCTGGGTGTGTTCAATCTTTCTTAACCCCACACTCGTATTACGAATGAACCCTACAAAAAGTTGCATCCAAAAGCGAAAAACCCGCACATCGCAGCGCGGGTTTTTTCATTGCCTGGCTTATTCAAATGGCACAGATTCTTCTTCCTTGTTCTTGCGCTTGCGTAATTTTTTGACGAGAAAGTCAACGTTTTTTTTTATTCCATACAGGGCATAGAAAGCAAGCGGCAGGAAGACGATTTTGGGAAACTGCTGCGGATACTTGATCGCAACCACAACGACGATGGCGATGATGATCGGCGTAATCCAGTAGGCCGATTTTGGAATCCCGACCTTCTTGAAGTTCGGATACTTGACCTTCGATACCATGAGGAAAGCCAGAAGCAGCATGCTTACCGCAAGCAGTACCGGATTGAAAACTTGATGATACAGGGCCAGCGTGGCCAGCACGCCACCGGCAGCCGTGATCGGCAGCCCGATGAAATATCCCGGAACTCCGGCCTGGACGTTGAATCTGGCCAGACGGAGCGCACCACAGATCGGGAAGATGGCGGTAACGAGAATCCCAAGCCAATCGAAGTGCTGCAGGACAACAACATACATGATGAAAGCCGGAGCTATCCCAAACGTAATGACGTCAGAAAGCGAGTCGAGTTCCTTTCCGAATTCACTTTGCGCATTCAGCATGCGAGCGACGCGTCCATCCAGTCCGTCCGCCAGCATACCGATGATGACCGTAATCGCCGCGTAATCGACGTAATGATCGCCTCGAAACGCAAGTATGATTGCCAAGACTCCCAGAAACAAGTTGCTTACGGTTAGCATGTTCGGCAACGATTTCACGAACATAGACTACCTCCTGATTTCTTTTGCAGAGGAGACAGTGTATCCTGTCAAACTTGCTGTTGCTTTCAAGTCCCCTGGGCAAATGTTGAATAACAAATAATGCCTTTATCCTATTCTACTTTAAATGTGCCTGTCAATGAACACTTGCTCCTGAATCCGTTTCAGGCCCTCCTTGATAGCCCGGGCGCGCACTTCGCCAATTCCTTCCACCTCGTCTAATTCCTGAATCGTCGCCATCATAATTCTCGGCAAATAATGAAAATGCTCGACCAAATTGGCGATGATGGAAAGTGGCAGTCGGGGAATTTTGTACAAAATCCGGTATCCCCTTGGCGACACCGATTCTTCCAGCATGCTGGCACTCGCGGAAAACCCGAGAACACGCAGGAAAGACCCGAGCTCCAGCACTTCCTCGGAGCTTAGCTTTTCATCTCGCGCAGCACTGCGTCTGGAGCATGCGCCACGTCCTTGGCGGAGTCGCGAATGAGCATTTGCGCTTCTTCCTCAATATTCGACACAAGCTCCTCCAGTTGCATGCTGACGAGCCTGCCTTCTGCTCCCAGCTCGCATATGTACTTGGAAATCTCCGTTTTGATCCGCAGCACCATCTCGATTCGCTGCAAGACAGAGGCGACTTCGTGCAAGGTGACCAGCTCTTCAAATTCCAGTGCGCCGAGATTGGTCATGCCTGATCGAGCACCGCCTTGTATTTTTCCAGGGTGGATACTGCCTGGTTAGCCTTGGCGAGAATAACGCTGATCTCATTGAGCACATAGCGGAAATTTCCTTGGTACAAGGTGATGACATTACCCCGCCGGGATATGGCGATGACCAGGTAGCTCGTGTGGATCGCTGTCCGTTGCGCAGTCCGGTGCCGAGTACCTGTCTCGCTGGTGTGGATGGAAGCAGGCGGAAACAGTTGGGTATTGGCGTACAAGATTCGTTTGGCATCTTCACTTACTATAATCGCCCCATCCATCTTCGCCAATTCATACAAATGGGCAGGAGAAAAGTCGCAATTGATGGAAAAACCGCCGTCGACGATCAGGCCGCCAGTTTTGGCGCGCAAAACATTTTCAAGCCCTTCGCGAAGCTGCGTCCCTGGTGCGACCAAACGAAGCACATCGCCGAACTGCGGAGTTCTTTTCGTGTTCTCCTGCATATTCCGCCCTTACCTCCTTATCACCTCGTTCAAAGCATCTGCAATATTGCTGACGCCGATCACCTGAATGTCGTCTGGCGCATCCAGGCCGCGAATGTTTTTCTCCGGTATAATCACGCGTTTGAAGCCGAGCTTGTGCGCTTCCCGCACGCGCTGTTCAATGCGCGATACGCCCCGCACCTCTCCTGTCAGGCCAATCTCCCCGATCACGACGTCGTGCGGATTGGTGGCATGGTCGCGAAAGCTGCTGGCGATGCTGACGGCGATCGCCAAATCGACAGCAGGCTCATCCAGGCGGACGCCCCCGGCCACGTTGACATACGCGTCCTGATTTTGCAGCATCATGCCCATGCGCTTTTCCAAAACAGCCATAATCATCGCCACACGCTGGTGATCGACGCCTGTAGCCATTCTCCGGGGCGTAACGAAGCTGGTCGGTGCCACGAGTGCCTGAAGCTCCACCAGGACTGGACGGGTGCCTTCCATGCTGGCTACGACGGTGGAGCCAGCCACGCCGAAGGGACGCTCAGCCAGAAAAATCTCGGAAGGGTTTGCGACCTCTTCCAGACCGCGATCCTTCATCTCGAAAATTCCGATCTCGTTTGTCGAACCAAAACGGTTTTTGACAGCGCGCAAAATCCGGAACGTATTGTGGCGCTCGCCTTCAAAATAGAGAACTGCGTCCACCATATGTTCAAGCATACGAGGACCTGCGATCGAGCCTTCTTTGGTCACGTGGCCGACAATAAAAGTACAGATTCCTTTGCCCTTGGCAATCCGCATCAACTGGGCCGTCGCCTCGCGCACCTGCGCGACGCTTCCGGCCGCAGACTGCACAGCGGGATGGAACACGGTCTGGATCGAGTCGATAATCAACACATGAGGGTCTACTTGATTAATATGCTGTTCGATCAAATCCAAATCATTTTCTGCCAATACAAACATCGGGGGCGTCTGCATATGCAGCCGGTCTGCGCGCAGCTTGATCTGCTTCGCGGACTCCTCCCCGGATACGTACAGCACTTTGGCCCCCTGATGAGCCAGAGCAAAAGAGGTCTGCAACAGCAGTGTGGACTTGCCGATACCCGGATCGCCGCCGACCAGGATGAGCGAGCCTGGGACGAGCCCTCCCCCGAGCACGCGGTTCAACTCGCCAATGGTCGTATCCATGCGCGGCTCTTCTTCGCTGGCTACCTGCGTCAAAGGGATAGCCGACTGGCGCGTGCCGCCGCTCAGCCCTTCGTGGCGGTGCGCCGCCTTGACTGTCACTTCTTCCACCAATGTATTCCAGCTATTGCAGCCCGGGCATTTTCCCATCCATTTTGGCGATTCATAGCCACATTCTTGACACGCGTATTTCGTTTTATACTTTGCCATAATCGCTACCCTCACTTGGATTTTCTTCTCTACTTTTATCATAGTTGTGCAGCCAAAAAAAGAATACCTCCCAAAACAGGAGGCATTCTTCATGATGCTTTTCGCCCAGCTTACGATTTTGTTTTTTCCAGTCGTTTGACGACCAGTTTGCCTTCTTCGGCCTCGATGTTGACTGTGTCGCCCTTGCTGATGTTGCCCTTGAGCAGTTCTTCCGACAATTTGTCTTCGATATGGCGCTGAATGGCACGACGCAGCGGGCGCGCCCCGTACGCTGGATCGAAGCCTTCTTTTGCCAGCAGCTTTTTGGCATCTTCCGTCAATTGGAAATCAATGCTTTGTTCTTTCAAACGCTTGCGCAGCTCGTCGGTCATCAGCGATACGATTTGCTCGATATGCTCCTGCTCCAAGGAGTGGAACACGATGACTTCGTCGATGCGGTTCAGGAACTCCGGACGGAAGCTCTTTTTCAGCTCATCCATGACTTTGTCCTTCATATCCTGATATTTTTTCTCGGTATCGTTGGTGGTGAAACCGAGTGTCGTGTTTTTCTTAATCATGCTGGCTCCGACGTTGGAGGTCATGATGACGACGGTGTTGCGGAAATCTACGGTACGGCCCTTGGAGTCCGTCAATCGGCCGTCATCGAGCACCTGGAGCAAAATGTTGAAAACATCCGGATGCGCCTTCTCGATCTCATCCAGCAGGATGACGGAGTACGGCTTGCGGCGCACTTTTTCCGTCAACTGGCCGCCTTCGTCAAAGCCGACATACCCTGGAGGAGCCCCTACCAGACGGGCAGTGGAGTGTTTCTCCATGTACTCGGACATGTCGACGCGGATCATGGCGTCCTCGTCTCCAAACAGCGTCTCTGCCACGGCACGGGCCAGTTCGGTTTTCCCCACGCCTGTCGGGCCGAGGAAAATAAACGAACCGATTGGGCGTTTCGGGTCTTTCAGACCGGCACGGGCACGGCGAATCGCGCGGGAGATGGATTTGACCGCTTCGTCCTGACCGATGACGCGATCGTGCAAAATCTCTTCCATTTTCAGGAGGCGCTCTGTTTCCTCTTCCTTCAGCTTCAGAACAGGGATTCCCGTCCAGCTAGCGACGACAGTCGCGATATCCTCTGGCGTCACTTCCATGTTCAACTGGCCTTGGCGTTCTTTCCAGTCTTTTTTCGTTTTGTCCAGTTCTTCGCGAAGCTTCTGTTCCTGATCGCGCAGGGCCGCCGCCTCTTCAAACTCCTGCGATTGCACAGCCGCGTCTTTTTCCTTGCGCACCTCTTCCAAACGGCCTTCCAGCTCTTTGAGGTTTGGCGGAACCGTGAACGATTGCAGGCGCACCTTGGACGCTGCCTCGTCGACGAGGTCAATCGCCTTGTCCGGGAGGAAACGGTCGGTAATGTAACGGTCAGACAGCTTCACTGCCTGCTCGATGGCTTCATCGGTAATTTTTACACGGTGGTGGGCTTCGTAACGGTCACGCAAGCCATGCAGGATGCGAATCGCGTCCTCTGCCGTCGGCTCATCCACCTGAATCGGTTGGAAACGGCGCTCCAGCGCAGCGTCTTTTTCGATGTATTTGCGGTATTCATCGAGCGTGGTTGCCCCGACGCATTGCAGCTCGCCGCGAGCGAGAGCCGGCTTGAGGATGTTGGAGGCGTCAATCGCGCCTTCCGCACCGCCTGCGCCGATGAGTGTATGCAGCTCGTCAATGAACAGGATGATGTTTCCTGCCTGGCGGATTTCATCCATAATTTTTTTCAGGCGGTCTTCGAATTCTCCGCGATATTTGGTGCCCGCCACAACGGTTCCCATGTCGAGCGTCATGACGCGCTTGTCACGCAGCGTCTCCGGAATTTCGTTGTTGACGATTTTTTGCGCGAGACCTTCTGCGATGGCCGTTTTCCCCACACCAGGCTCCCCGATCAGTACCGGGTTGTTTTTGGTGCGCCGGCTCAATACTTGAATTACACGCTCGATTTCTTTTTGACGGCCGATCACAGGGTCCAGTCCGCCATCGCGTGCGATTGCCGTCAGGTCGCGAGCCAATCCGTCCAGCGTAGGCGTATTCGCTGCAGGATTGCCGCCGGAAGGCTGATGCGACGCCATCATTTCCGAGCTGCCCAAAAGCTGCAGCACTTGCTGACGCGCCTTGTTCAAGCTGACGCCGAGGTTGTTCATGATTCTTGCGGCGATGCCTTCGCCTTCGCGGATCAGCCCGAGCAGGATGTGCTCTGTGCCCACATAGGTATGACCCAGTTTGCGCGCTTCGTCCATGGACAGTTCAATTACTTTTTTGGCGCGAGGTGTATAGTTTGGCGTGTAATTACTACCGGACTGCTCTGTTCCGCGTCCGATCAACGACTCCACTTCGCTCTGGATTTTATCGAGTCCAAGTCCGAGCGATTGCAAAGCCTTGGCAGCAATCCCTTCGCCTTCTCGAATCAGTCCCAGCAGTACATGCTCCGTCCCGATATCTTTGTGACCGAGACGCACTGCCTCTTCCAGGGCAAGCGCCAGTACTTTTTGTGCTCGTTCTGTAAAACGTCCAAACATCATATCGTACACCTCCGTATAACCGTGTTTTTCTCTATAGGTTCACTTCTGTTGATGCCTTATGTTTTGCCAATCATGCTGGTCCTGTCGCACTGAGCCTCTCCCGAATCAACCGTGCCCTTCGCTCGTCGCGCTGGTCTGGCGTCAGCTTTTGTCCTGCATGCTGCTGCAGGAAGCCCGGCTGAGTCGTCACCAGCAGCTCGTTCATCACCAGAGGCGATAC
Organism: Brevibacillus sp. NSP2.1; assembly: GCF_000470975.2. Lineage (NCBI taxonomy): Bacteria > Bacillati > Bacillota > Bacilli > Caryophanales > Paenibacillaceae > Brevibacillus > Brevibacillus sp. NSP2.1. The sequence goes on from NZ_CP048274.1 coordinate 5,558,062, forward strand.
CCCCGGGATGATGCCAAGGTCAATGCCGAGGCGGACGTCAGAGAGGCGTTGGGCTGCTTCCTTGGACTCCACAGTGCGCGCATACAGCAAAATCCCGTAAGAACGGAAAATGCGGTCTTCCAAAGATATGCGCGTATGCTCCAGCAAATAAGTACGTGCTACGCGTTCCTGCTCAATAATCTGTCTGGCAACGCCGTAGAGGTTGGAGAGAATATCGGTTTCCGACATTCCGAGCGTGACCTGGTTAGACAACTGGAACAGGTTTCCTAGAGCTTCGCTGCCTTCCCCGTAAATTCCTCTAACGACCAGACCAACTTGATTAATCGCCTGCAAAATTCTGCTGATCTGCTGCGTCATCACCAATGCAGGCAAATGCAGCATGACAGAGGCGCGAATCCCCGTACCGACGTTGGTCGGACAGCTCGTGAGGTAGCCTCTCGTCTCATCGAACGCGAAGTTCAGATGCTTCTCGAAAATATCATCTATTTTGGTTCCTATTTCCCATGCTTCATTCAAACGAAACCCTGGCAACAGCACCTGAATCCGAATGTGGTCCTCTTCGTTCACCATAATGCTGACAGACTCGTCAGGACTCAGGAGCACAGCGCCTTTTCTCGATTCCTCCGCCAAGTGCGGACTGATGAGATGCTTTTCCACCAGCACCCGTTTTTCCAGCGGATTGATCTGGTCCATATGGAGAACCTGCAGCGGCTGGCGCTTGCGCATGGCCTCCGATTCGCTCACTTCCGTTACCTTTCTGACGACTTCCTCGCCTTGCGAGTCGGTTGCCAATAACGGAAAAGGGTGCTGGCGCAGGTTTCGGGCGATGCGCAGCCGTGTGCTGATGACGATATCGGAATCAGGACCTTCTCCTTTCATCCAATTGCTCCACGGGTTTTGCATAAACTGCTTTTGTGACATGACCAGCTTACCTCCCCTTGTTACGATTGAGCGATTTTTTGTTCCAGCGCACGGATTCGGTCGCGCATTTCAGCCGCTTTTTCAAACTCTTCGCTGGCGACGTGGTTTTGCAGCGCACGTTTTAGCTGCTCCAGCTCTTTGCGGATTTTCAACTGCCCGCCTGTGCGTTCCGGAACCTTGCCGCTATGCTGCGTATTGCCGTGAATGCGGCGGAACAACGGATCGAGCCGGTCACCCAGGAAGGTGTAGCAATCGCTGCAGCCAAATCGGCCGCTTTTGCTGAACTGGGCATACGTGAGTCCGCATGTTTCGCAGCGGAGCGGCTTGCTGGGCGCAGGCTCGCGTCCGTTTTTTTGCATGGGATCAAATTTTAACAGTCCTGACAGGAGATTGTTGATGCTGAAGTTGTGAAATCCGGTAAAGACGTCCCCTTTTTCGGAAGCGCAATGCTCACAAATATGGTATTCGGTTTTTTCACCATTGACGATTTTCGTCAAATGCAGTGTCGCCGGTCGTTTTCCGCATTCCTCACAGTTCATTACATCCTACCCCCTAACACATGCTTCATTTACTTCAACAAGATAGCCGCAATCATCTGCTTTAAAATATTTGCCCGCAAACGATCCCGTAATTCAGACTCCAGAGTCAAAACATTTCGGGAGGTGGCGATTTTCATCAAGGCTGCTTCTCTGGCGTTGACCAAACCTTCTTCCTGCAGCCTCTCTACAATCGCGTTCCCTACACTCTGCGAGATGCTTTCGCCAATCAGCTCTTCGGTCAGCAATTCCTGCAATCGCGCCTTGCTCACAATCTGCACCTTGCGAATGCGGATATAGCCGCCGCCCCCACGCTTGCTCTCTACAATGTACCCTTTTTGTACCGTAAATCGCGTATTGATGACGTAGTTGATTTGAGACGGCACACATTGAAATAAGTCGGCAAGCTCACTACGCTGGATCTCGATCGAGCCATTGGGACTTTGTGTCAAAATGCCTTTTAAGTGTTGTTCAATGATGTCCGAGATGTTACGCAAGTCATCGCCTCCTATTCCATATGTGTATGTGCTTGCTACTGACTTTGACTATCTTTGACTTTAATTATAATGGGTTTGCGACGCGCTTGCAAGTGATCGATACACTTTCTAGTGTGGGCAAAAGGCGGGCGCTTGAAACCATCCAAAACAGTAACGGCACGACCGTTTTGTCGACGGCAAGCGGCACGTCTCGGCTCATGAATTGTCGAAGCGTTTTATGTTTTATACAGAAAAAACCACTCCTCTAAAGGAATGGTTTATGTCAGTCTTTGCGATTTGGTGTCGATTGCCGGCAAATGATCCAGTAATTGCGGAAACTGCGTAATGACGACATTTGCCCCGTCCAGTTCTCCTGGCTTGGCGAAGCCGAAGTCACATCCGATGGTAAACAGGCCGTTTTTTACTCCTGCCTCTACATCGGAATGGCGGTCGCCTACCATGACCGCCTGTTCTACCTGGTAGTCGGCGATGAGCTTGGCTACCAGATCCACTTTGGAGCGCGTGCGGAACCGTCCCGCCGAGTACAAATCCGTCAGCAACGGATTGAGTGCATACTCCTGGCAGATGGCTTCAATGTACTCCTTCTGTCCGTTGCTCGCGACAAACAGCGGAATCCCCTTGGCGTGGAGCTGTTCCAACGTCTCCCTCACGCCAGGGTACAAATCGGTCACTTTTTCTTTGAGCAAAGCAATTTCGTTTTCCAGCAAAAAAGCATCCGCCGCGCGGACAGCTTCTTCATTTGCGCCTGGCAAAAGCTTTTTCCAGACCTGCTCGACAGTCAGTCCGAGCACGTTGACCAACTCTTCCTCGCTTGGCGTCTCGCCTGCCCACAAGCCTTTTTCTCTCAATCGCTCAAATGTCCGCAAAAAAGCGGGCGTCGACAACTTCTCCGTCTGCAGCAATGTGCCATCCATATCAAAGAAAATGGCAAACGGCATACTCATGCGCTTCCCCCTGTTAGCCCGTTCTACGAACTTTCGTTAGTGGTTGCTTGCAGCATACTCATATCATCCAAAATAAATTCTGCGATGCGCTGGGCGGCATCCGGCTTTGATATTTTTTGCCCCATCCGTCGCATGTAGTCAACTTTTGACGGACTGTGCAACAATTCATCGATAAAGTAAATGAGCTGCTCGGACAAATTGGCGTGTACGGCGCAGCCGTTGTTTAGCAGGAAGTGGCTGTTTCTCTCTTCCTGTCCTGGCAGCGGGTTGTAAATAATCATGGGCACCCTCTTGCTCATCACTTCGGCAGATGTCAGTCCGCCGGATTTGGTGACGATCAAATCGGCAACCTCCAAATACTCATGGAAGTTGTTAATGAATTTGAGGGGGACTACCTCATGACGGTACGTTTTATTCGTCACTTTTTTGTACAGCTTTTCATTGGTTCCGGTCATGACAAATGTTTTCAGCGGAAGGTTGATGGCTTCCAGTCCATCGAGAACTTTTTCCATCGAACCGAGGCCGAGACCTCCCCCGGAGAGAAGGATGCATTTTTGCTCTGGCGCGAGTCCAAGCCTTTGCTTGATCTCATTGGCATCAAGCGGCATGCGGAACTTGCGCATGATCGGAATCCCCATCGGAATGAATTTCTGGTGATCTTGTCGGTAAATGTCGACCAGATAGTACAACTGTTCATGTCCAATGAAGTAATAATTGATGTGATGATTAATCCATGAGGGATGGATCGTATAGTCGGTAATGATCGTGTAGATCGGTTCCGTCCAGTCATTTCTGCCCTTCAGCACAGACAGCATGCAACTGGCAAAAGGATGCGTAGCAATAAAGGCATCCGGTTGAACGCTGTTAATCAGCTTTTTCAGCTTGTTTGCCAACAGCTTGTTCATCAGGACGTTCATATCAAAAAAACGGCTTTTTTCGGTGTTATGGTAAATTCTCCCCCACATTTTCGGCGACAATCTCAGCAGGTTCATGTAACTTTCCAACAAAATCTTGTGAAATGTAGGACTGATATATTCCAACGTATCAATTATCATGGAGGTGCAACCATTCTCAGCCAGGCTTTCCTGCATCGCTCTCGCTGCCTGATTATGACCGTTACCGATGGAAGCGGAAAAGATTAGAATTTTTTTCATGCCTATTCTCCTTCATAACCTTGCCTCGCCTACTCCAACGCCTGGATCAGGTACCTTATCATGTTAGTCTACCCCGAGACCGCTCTGCAAGAGGGAACTTGTCGGTCATTCGGCCTAACTTGTCGACAAAAAATTCACTAGCAATTGTGAAGCACGAAGCCTGTCTGGTCGTGTAAAAACAAAAGCCTCCTTACCCTGGTCATAGCCCCGTCAAGTAGACACTAAAAAAAGACGCTATCTTAAGCGGCGATCGATTCCCGGTATTGGACTGGGGAGAGGTCGCCGAGTTTTTTCTGGAACCGTTCTGTATTGTAGAATTCGATGTATTCAGCGATCAGTTTGCGAGCGTGAGCTATATCTCTTGGTTTCTCCAGATACAACTTTTCCGTCTTCAGGTGTGAAAAAAACGATTCAACACAAGCGTTGTCGAAGCAGTTCCCCCGTCTGGAATGGCTTCCGGTTAGCCCTTGTTCTTGCAACAGATTTGCGTATGTCTTGGTAGTGTACTGGAATCCTTGGTCGGAGTGCAGGATCGCATCTCCATTACCCAGTTGCTTCACCGTAGACAGCACAAGATCAAGATCGTTTCTCTCCGACACTTCCCAAGCAACCGTTTCGTTATTATACAGATCCAGGACCACGGACAGATAAATGAAGTCATCGACGACTCGAATATAGGTAATATCGGTTACATATTTCTTTCTAGCCTCGTCCGCAGCGAACTGGCGATTAAGGACATTGTTGAACACGATGGAGGGCTTGCGGCCGGCAAATGGACGCTTTTTGCGGATCACTGAGCGGATGCCCAATTCTCGCATCAGTCGGCGAACTTTCTTCGTATTTACTTGTAGTCCCTCTTTGCGTAGAGCCGTGCGCATTCGTTTATACCCAAAGTATGGGCGAATGCGGTGAATTGCCAGTATATGTTCCTTTAGGTCGGCATCCTGCTCCACACGTACCTTACGAACCTTCTCCGTCGCCTTCCACTTGTAGTAGCCCGCCCGGGAGACCTCCGCTATTTCGCATAGCATGACCACAGCGTACTTGCGACTCATTTCTTCGATCGTCCTAAACCGGGTTTGCTTATCCAACTTCCCTCCCCGTGTAGATTTGGATTGAGCTTTTTTAGGTATTCGACCTGCGCTTTCAAGTAGTTGTTCTCTTCCTCTAGACTGCTGAAATACTTCTTGATCCATCGCCCTCTATAGTCTTCAAACGTTTCACCGTTTTGCCGTTTCTGTACCCACTCCCGAATCTGCGTCTTACTTTTAATGCCTAATTTCTCCATTATCATTGGGTAGCTCCAATGCTCCTCAACCCGCAAACGTACTGATTCGCTCTTCGTTGCTTCGTCATATTGCTGCTGTTTTTGCCCTTTACGTGGCGACATAAGAAAATCCCCTCCGGTCAACAGTGTTGATCTCATCATACCATGAGGTCTTTTTTCACTGTCTACCATGAGGGGATAATACCAAAGCGGCTCCCCCACTCCCGGCTTTTTAAGCGGAAGCGCCAATGTCTTTTGGCGCATGGTGAAACCCAAGCAGGAGTGGGAGGACGAAGCGAGGCGAAGAAATCAAAGTACTTTGGCTGAACCTTCGATTACATTCAGGGTGACGGGCGCTGTCTCTTCCGCTTCGTCTGTGGCGGCGGCTGCTTCCGGCGGAGGGGCGTCGGGAATGATGGCGGCAATGCGGTTGAGCGGGATGAGAATACAACTGCCGTAGCTTCCGTCAAGCTTCAGCTCGATGATGCCGTCGTCGACTCTTGTGAGCTGCCCCACCCGGTAAGGGCGGCTGTCTGGTCCCCAATCGGACGTGAGAATGACTTCGACTGTCCTGTTTTGCCTCATGCATTTGTACAGCTCTTTTCGCAGCCCTTCCACGCCCGAGCAGGAAAGCGTGGAAGGGCTGCGAAAAGAGCTGTACAAATGCATGAGGCAAAACAGGACAGTCGAAGTCATTCTCACGTCCGATTGGGGACCAGACAGCCGCCCTTACCGGGTGGGGCAGCTCACAAGAGTCGACGACGGCATCATCGAGCTGAAGCTTGACGGAAGCTACGGCAGTTGTATTCTCATCCCGCTCAACCGCATTGCCGCCATCATTCCCGACGCCCCTCCGCCGGAAGCAGCCGCCGCCACAGACGAAGCGGAAGAGACAGCGCCCGTCACCCTGAATGTAATCGAAGGTTCAGCCAAAGTACTTTGATTTCTTCGCCTCGCTTCGTCCTCCCACTCCTGCTTGGGTTTCACCATGCGCCAAAAGACATTGGCGCTTCCGCTTAAAAAGCCGGGAGTGGGGGAGCCGCTTTGGTATTATCCCCTCATGGTAGACAGTGAAAAAAGACCTCATGGTATGATGAGATCAACACTGTTGACCGGAGGGGATTTTCTTATGCCGCCACGTAAAGGGCAAAAACAGCAGCAATATGACGAAGCAACGAAGAGCGAAGCAGTACGTTTGCGGGTTGAGGAGCATTGGAGCTACCCAATGATAATGGAGAAATTAGGAATTAAAAGTAAGACGCAGATTCGGGAGTGGGTACAGAAACGGCAAAACGGTGAAACGTTTGAAGACTATAGAGGGCGATGGATCAAGAAGTATTTCAGCAGTCTAGAGGAAGAGAACAACTACTTGAAAGCGCAGGTCGAATACCTAAAAAAGCTCAATCCAAATCTACACGGGGAGGGAAGTTGGATAAGCAAACCCGGTTTAGGACGATCGAAGAAATGAGTCGCAAGTACGCTGTGGTCATGCTATGCGAAATAGCGGAGGTCTCCCGGGCGGGCTACTACAAGTGGAAGGCGACGGAGAAGGTTCGTAAGGTACGTGTAGAGCAGGATGCCGACCTAAAGGAACATATACTGGCAATTCACCGCATTCGC
>NZ_CP048274.1:5570000-5622500 GCF_000470975.2 Brevibacillus sp. NSP2.1
TCATACACCTTTTCCAGTCCGCCGACAATCAGGCGTTTCAAGTGCAGCTCGATCGCAATACGCATGTACAACTGCATGTCCAACGCATTGTGGTGCGTAACGAACGGACGCGCAGAAGCACCGCCGGCAATTGCGTGGAGAGTCGGTGTCTCCACTTCCAGATAGCCAAGGTTGTCCAAATAACGGCGCATCGAGGTCAAAATGCGGCTGCGCGTAATAAACGTATCGCGCACCTCGGGATTCACGATCAAGTCCACGTAGCGCTTGCGGTAGCGCGTTTCGATGTCTTTCAAACCGTGGTATTTCTCAGGGAGTGGGCGCAGCGACTTGGAGAGGTAGGTAAACTCTTTTGCTTTGACACTGAGCTCGCCTGTTTTTGTTTTGAAAACAACACCGCGAATGCCGATCAGGTCGCCGATATCGCTGATCTCAAACACTTTGTGCGCCTCTTCGCCAATAGTGTCCTGGCGCACGTAGATTTGAATTTGGCCGGAACGGTCCAAAAGCTGGGCGAAGCTCGCTTTGCCCATCGCGCGTTTTGCCATCAGGCGGCCTGCGATCGTAACAACATGCTCTTCTGCTTCCAGCTCTTCTTTGGTCTTGTCGCCAAATGCTTTCACAATATCAGCAGCGTGGTGGGTTTGCTCGAACTTTTTCCCGAACGGATCAAAGCCCCACTCGCGAATTTGATTCATTTTGTCGTGACGCACTTGCAGAAGCTCGTGCAGTCCTTCCTGTTGCTGCTCTTCTTGCTGCAGGTCTTGCTCGTTTGCCATTTTTGCTCACTCCTCTAAAAAATACCTGATTTAACAATATTGTACAGCGCGGTCAAATAGTGATACGGCGTACCTCGTAAAAGGTACGCCATGGATGAACTGCTTACAGGTTAATATCGAGAATCTCGTACTGAATGACGCCTGCAGGTACGTTCACGTCGACGATCGCGCCCTTGCTCTTGCCCAAAAGCGCTTGGCCTACAGGAGACTCGTTGGAAATCTTGTTGTTCATCGGATCGGATTCGGCAGAGCCTACGATGGTGTAATCGACAATATCACCATACTCCAGGTCTTTCAGCTTCACTCTCGATCCTACGCTGACTACGCCTGTGTCCACATCTTCATTGGTGATGATGGTGGCTTTGCGCAACATTTTTTCCAGCGTCAGAATGCGGCCTTCGATGAACGCCTGCTCATTCTTTGCTTCTTCGTACTCAGAGTTCTCACTGATATCTCCAAAGCTGATCGCTTCTTTAATCCTTGCTGCAACTTCCTTGCGTTTAACCGTTTTCAAATCTTCAAGCTCTTGCTCCAGTTTTGTTAAACCTTCTGGTGTCAGGAAAACTTCTTTTTCAGACATGGTTCAATTCCCCCGTTTTAAAAAATGATTCCATTTGCACTGGGTAAAGTACAAAGGATTATATGTAGTTGTTCTATACAATATACAGCAGAACACAATAACTGTGAGGGTTCAAAGGTAAAGCTGCCAGAGTGGACTGGCAGCTTGGCTCCCAATATTACGGAGTATTATAGGATATGAAGGAACCCTTGTCAATGTCTGGAACAAACAACCATTTTAGTAGCTGACTGCCTCGTCGCGCGCTGATTCCTGCGGCTCTTCCAGGTCGCCTGCATAGTTCTCAACCCACTCGACATAGTCCGTCAAAACCCGACGCAGCTCTTCTTCTGTCTCCACGGCATTCACCAAGTTTTTCGTATGGGTAGAGCCTCGCAGCCCTTTCAAATACCATGCGGCGTGCTTGCGCATTTCCAGCACGCCTACGCGCGGACCTTTCAGCGCAATCAGACGCTCGGCGTGCAAGAGACAGATGTCGATTTTTTCGCGTACGGAAGGCTCGGGCACAAGCTCTCCTGTCGTCAAGTACTGGATGGTCCGATACAGCATCCACGGATTGCCGAGTGCGGCGCGTCCGATCATGACGCCATCGCAGCCGGTCGTGTCGAGCATGCGTCTTGCATCCTCAGGTGTCGCGACATCGCCGTTGCCGATGACCGGAATCGAAACGGCTTCCTTCACGCGCCCGATCCAGCTCCAGTCCGCATGGCCCTTGTACATTTGCACACGCGTGCGGCCATGGACGGCGATGGCCTTGCCGCCTGCGCGCTCAACAGCCTTGGCATTTTCCACCACGTACAGGTGCTCTTCGTCCCAGCCCAGACGCATTTTCACCGTAACCGGCTTCTCCACGGCATCGACTACAGCAGAGACGACCTCGTAAATTTTATTCGGATCAAGCAGCAGGCGGGCACCTGCGTCACAGCTCGTAATTTTCGGAACGGGACACCCCATATTGATGTCGATAATGTCTGCGTTCGTATGTTGGTCTACATACTTCGCCGCTTCCACCAATGTTTCCTTGTCGCCGCCAAAAATCTGCAGGCTGAGCGGTTTCTCGCGCTCGTCGACGTACAACATGTCGATGGTCTTTTTGTTGCCGTGGACGATTCCTTTGTCGCTGACCATCTCGGCGCATACCAGGCCAGTCCCGAACTCCTTGGCAATCAAACGAAAAGCAGGGTTGCACACACCTGCCATCGGGGCGAGAACGACGTTGTTTTTCAATTCGATGTTACCGATTTTCATCTATTTCGACCTCCTTATTCCCGATCCACGGGTTCTTGGAGAGGAGAGACTCATCCAAACGACCTATCATTTATTTATAGCACATAATTCTTCATAGTCGACCTGTAAAGTGCTGGCGATCTTGCGCAGTACCGGCTCTGTCGGCGTACGGGTTCCCCGCTCAAGCGATCCGACAAACGACAATGATACTCCCAGCTTTTCCGAAAGCGATTGTTGTGTATACCCTTTTAGCTTCCGGAAGGATCTGATCCGATTTCCCAGTTGATTGCTCCCCACTCTCGTACCCCCTTGTGATCTTCTACCAATAAGGAAAGATAATGGTCAATAGTCTGGTCGTGGCCGGGCAAAACCCCGCCCTCCCAAATATCGCGCAACGGAACAAGCACAAAAGCACGCTGGCTAAGACCCGGATGCGGGATGACAAGATGCTCCAGCGACACAGAGGATGTACCGTACAAGAGAAGATCAATGTCTATTGTACGCGGTCCCCAGCGGATGGTTCGAATGCGTCCCAGCTCCCGCTCCACCGACAAGGCGGTCTCCAGAAGCTGCTCCGGGGAAAGCTCTGTCTCTACCGCTACGGCCATATTCAAAAACGCCTCTTGCTCGACGTAGCCGAACGGCTCAGTCTCGTACACAGACGATGTACGCAGCACGCGAATCCCTCTGTGCGCAGCAAGCTTCCGGATCGCCTGGCGCAGCTTTTCTGCCCGGTCGCCCTGGTTCGAGCCAAGCCCCAGATACGCAATTACACTCATGAAGCAAAATCCTCTCTTTTGCGCGTCATCTCAATGGCGACAGATTCATAATGCCCGTTGATCGGCGGGTTCGGCTTGGTCACCTTGACTTTGACCTCTTGCAGAGGAAATTGCGTCAAAAGCCGCTCGGCAATGACGGCCGTCAGCTTTTCAACCAGGTTGAACCGTTCGCCCTCGACAATTTTTTGCACACAAATAAAAATATCGGCGTAATTGATCGTATGTTGAAGCTCATCGCTTGCGCCTGCCTGCGACAAATCGGCAGAAAGCTCCAGATCGACGTAAAAGCGTTGACCCAGCTCCGCCTCTGCTCCAAACACGCCATGGTAGCCGTAAAACGACATGCCGTTGAAGTAAATTTTATCCAACGTCAAATGCCCCCCTTCAGCATCGCGTCCATCATCTTCGTAACCCGCTTCATCTCTTTGACATCGTGCACCCGTACCATGTGGCAGCCTTTGGCGACGCCGAGCGCAACTGTCGCGGCTGTCCCTTCCACCCGATCGTCCACTGGAAGGTCGAGGACGTGGCCAATCATCCGTTTGCGCGAAGTCGCGAGCAAAACCGGGTACCCGAGGGCGACGAGATCGTCGAGTCTGCGCATCGTTTCGAGATTTTGCTCGACCGTTTTGACAAAGCCGATCCCCGGATCGAGAATAATCTGTTCCTCGCGCACACCCGCTTGCAGGGCAATTTGCACAGACTCGCGCAAATCTCTGACAAAATCGGAGTAAAAGTCCCGGTAGTCCGTGTCTGTACGGTTGTGCATCAAAATGATCGGCACCCCGCGCCGCGCAGCCACCTCCGCCATGCGCGGATCGCGCTTTGCTCCCCAAACGTCATTGATGATATGCGCCCCGGCATCAAGCGCCCGCTCCGCTACAGCGGCTTTGTACGTGTCGATGGACAAAGGGACAGAAAGCTCGGCGGACAAACGGCGAATCACTGGCAGCACCCTGTCCAGCTCCTCTGCCTCCCCGACCGGCTCCGCTCCCGGACGCGTAGACTCGCCCCCGATGTCAATGATGTCCGCTCCCGCTTCGACCATCGCGCGCGCCTGCGCCAAAGCGTGGTCAAGGTCCACGAAGCGCCCTCCGTCCGAAAAGGAATCGGGCGTCACATTGAGGATGCCCATTACCAGCGTCCGTTCGCCAAGCGGAAGGGTGTAACGGCCGCAATTCAGCTCCCGTCTGGCCCGCAGCCGCGCAGGCATCGCCAAAGCCTCCCGTACCTCTGCCGCCACGGCTGCAAGCTCCTCATCCCGTTTTTCCAGTTGCGACAGCGCCTGCTCCAACTGCTTTGGTCCCGCAACCAAAAGCAGCCGCTTTTTGTCAGTTGCGCCCGGCTGCCCGGACACAACGGCCTCGGCCCCGGCGGAAAGCATGTCCAGCCGCACCTTTTCCGCGACAGCTTCACTCATGTTTTCCACGTGGATCATCAGACCCGCTCTCCACTCGGCCAACCGCTCGGCCTGATCGCCAAAAATCCCTCGATGGGCAAGCTCCGCCAGCATCTCGTCAACGGTTGCCGCATGGATTCGAAATGGATTGTACTTCATGGACCTACTCCCTTTTTCCGTCTTCGCATATTGATTAGTAGCATACCATAATTTACATTCCGGTCGCTACAGACTGACGATAGGCCAAGTGCAGTTCGCGTGTGTATTTTCCGTAGGTCGATGCGACTAGCTGTCCGTCTACTTCTGCCACCGGGACGATTTCCTGCACGGAGTTGGTGGTGAAAACTTCATCGGCCGCAAGCAACTCTTCCAGCCGATACCGTCCTTCCGTTGTCGGGATCGCCAACTGCTCGGCCAATCGCAAAACATGGCGGCGGGTCACCCCGTCGAGAATGCCCGTATCCAACGAAGGCGTGAACAGATGCCCGTTCTTGACCCAGAACAGATTGCTGACGATGCCTTCCGCGAGAAAGCCGTCGTGCGTCAAAAACAGCCCTTCCGTATCCGTGCGCGCCCCCAGCTCCTGGCGAGCCAGCGCATTGTTGAGGTAGTTGTGCGATTTGAAACGCTGGTGCCCCTCCGCAGTCTGCCTCGCCAGCGCCAACGTCTGCAACCGCTTTGGTTGAGGCGGGACTGCAAGCGGGGCGACCGGCTTGGCAAATACGAACAACGACGGGCGCTCGTAGCCGCCTGTCACCAAGCCTACTCCTTCCGGCCCGGCGGTGACGCTGAGGCGCACATACGCATCCCGCAGCCCATTGGCGTCGATCGTTTGCAGGATCGCGTCCGCCAGCTCCGCTTTTGACCATATGGGCTGAATCTGCAACGCCAAAAGCCCGGAGCTGAGCCGGGCGAAATGGTCGTCCCATAAAAACAGTTTGCGGTCGTAAACACGCATCGTCTCAAACAGCCCGATGCCGTACAAAAAACCGTGATCCAAAACCGATACGCTCGCCTCATGTGCCGGACAGATCGTCCCGTTTACATAAACGTGCATCTTTGCCCTCTCCCGATAACATAGTCGAGAGCATCATACCATATTTTCCGGCGAAAGCGCAGTTTCCCGAGTGCGTTTTCCATGTATGACGCGCGAGATGGTAATGGAGATTTCGTACAGCACGATCAGCGGCACGATCACCATAATATCGGACAAAAAATCAGGCGGCGTAATCGTAATCGAAATGATCGCCAGCACCAGGTAGGCGGGCTTGCGCATTTTCGCCAGCCGCTGCGGATTCAGTATGCCCAGATGGCTGAGAAAAAGAACCACCACCGGCAATTCAAACAAAAGCCCGAACGGCAAACAAAGATTGAGCATGAAGGTGAAGTAGTCATTGGCCGTAATCACCAGTTCAAAATTCCCGTTGGACAACCCCAGCACAAATTGGTACATCAGCGGAAACAAGACGAAGTAAGCGAAAGACAAGCCGAACAAAAACAGCAGAAACAGGGCGGGGATATACATGAGCGCCACTTTTCGCTCCCGCTCCTCCAGCGCCGGGACTACAAAGCGCCACGCCTGGTAAGCAGCGACAGGAATCGTGATCGCCACCGCCCCGATTGCAGACAGCTTTACATAAATCGACAAAATGTCACTGGGACCGAGAATCGCCAGTTTTTCGCCCGAATGATTCGACAATGCCAAATATATGTGATCGACAAACAAAAAGCAGACGATCATGCTGACGACGAGCGTCGCTGCCACAATCAGTAGCCTGCGCCGCAAGTCAGTCACATGCTCAAGAACAGGCATCTCTTGGTTCACACGCACTCCCCCTTACGCGCTGTGCTGCAAAAAGGCAGTGCGCCTCTTGCACGCACCGCCTTTTCCACAAAGCCTCAAAGCCGGATTAGTTGATTCGTTTGGCCGTTTCTTCCACGGCTTTGTCTTTTGCCTCGTCGTCGTCCCTGGTCAAGTCTTTGGTAGCTGACTTGAACTCTGTCAGCGTCCGGCCAAAAGCACGGCCGATCTCCGGCAGCTTGCTCGGTCCGAAAATGACCAGCGCGATAATCAAAATCAAGATCAATCCGGGAATCCCGATGCTCGATAGCATGGTGCACTACACTCCTTGTCCTAGAAACCCGTAATGGCAATCACGCTCGGCAAAGCTACTGCATTTCCGCCCTTTGGCCAATGACTGGTTGGCTGGCTGTAGTCCTTGAGGTTTTCGCCCGGATGCTGTACCGACAAGAACAGCGTTTTTTCGTCAGGCGTAAACCACGGTCCTGTCATTTCCGCGCCTACGGGAGCAGAGGCGAACTGTGCGGCTTGTCCCTGGTTGTTGCCCGAGGTCGGAATGAAAAATACCCCGTTGTTGCCAAACGACTTGTAGATACCGCTGTTCATGGAGGAAGAAGAAATATCGGTCACGACCCACAGGTTGCCTGCGCTGTCAAACGCCTAGACTACTACTTAATGCACATATCGTGAAACTTCATACTTGTACATTAAAAACACTAAAAAGGCCTTATTTTTGTTGGTTATTAATGATATTTTCATTTTGATTTAAGAAGAGAAAATGCACAAAATGATATAGGGGAATGTATAGAATAATCGGACTATTTACAACAGGCTGATATCGGTTGATAATCAAATTGACAGCACAAATGCACAAAATATGTAGAAAAAGAAAGAGTTTTGGGGGAATAAAAACATGTCAACAAACTTGTTAATTCTTAATAAAAGCTCTATTCATAACCCACAGATGGTATTATCCCCTCAAGGTAGACAGTAAAAAAAGAGTACATGATATCATGGACTCATTACTGTTGACCGGAGGGGATTTTTCATGCCACCAAAGAAGGGACAGGTCTTTACTCGTTATAGCGAGGATACGAAGAAAGAGGCTGTTCGCTTGCGTTTGGAAGAGCAGTGGAGCTATCAGGAGATAAGAGAAAAGCTGGGAATTAAAAGTGATGCACAGATCATCAGTTGGGTACGTAAGCACCAGAACGGAGAATCGTTTGAGGATTATCGTGGGCGTTGGAATAAGAAACACTTCAGTAGCCTTGAAGAGGAAAACGCCTATTTGAAAGCGCAGGTCGAATACCTAAAAAAGCTCAATCCGAATCTGCATGGGGAGGGAAGTTGGATCAGCAAGCCCGGTTTAGGACCATCGAAAAAATGAATCACAAGTATCCCATCATCATGCTGTGCAAGATTGCCGAAGTATCGCGGTCGGGTTATTACAAGTGGAAAGCTGCCCGGGAATCTCGTAAAACCCGTATCGAGCAGGATACGAATGTAAAAGAGCACATCCTTGCTATTCATCGACTGCGACCTTATTTCGGCTACAAACGTATGCGTACGGCTTTACACAAAGAAGGGGTTTTGGTTAACCACAAAAAGGTGCGTAGGCTGATGCGTGAGCTGGGAATTCGTTCAGTTATCCGCAAGAAACGGCCATTTGCAGGTCGCAAACCATCCGTAGTCTTTCCGAATGTCCTCAACCGTGAATTTACAGCAGAAACCATTTTGAAGAAATTTGTGACTGACATTACCTATATTCGAATTGGTCATGATTTTGTCTATTTGTCGGTTATTTTAGACCTTTGTAACAAGGAAGTCGTAGCATGGGAGCTATCCGCGCGTAACGATCTCCAACTCGTATTGGACACCGTAAAGCAACTGAACGCCAAAAACGCTATTCTCCATTCCGACCAAGGATTTCAATACACAACCAAATCGTACAGGGATCTACTCGAGGAGAAAGAACTTATGGGAAGCCATTCAAGACGCGGGAATTGCTTTGACAACGCATGTATCGAGTCGTTCTTTTCCCATCTGAAAACGGAAAAGCTTTACCTGGCGAAGCCAGATAGTGAAGCTGCGGCACGTAAATGTGTTGCTGAATATATCGACTACTATAACAATGAACGCTTCCAGAAAAAACTCGGCGACCTCTCCCCGGTTGAATATCGAGAAGCGATCGCCGCTTAGGTGATTCCTCTTTTTTTACTGTCTACTTGACGGGGCTACGACCATCGGTTGTGAATTCATTGGTTCTTTTTTATATAGATAGTGTTTCACGAGTACCACTTTGCTTGTACACTATACATTTGGTAATATTCACTCTTTAAAAACATTAAATCATCATGGGTTCCGCACTCAGCAACCTTTCCATTTTTAAGGACAATTATCTTATCTGCCATTCTCGCAGCAGCCATTCTATGCGAAATGAATATTACAGTTTTTCCATTAGTCATAGAATTAAATTGTTCATAAACTTCGAGTTCTTTTAATGGATCCAAAGAGGATGTGGGCTCATCAAGAATAAGTATTTTAGAATCTCTGAATAATGATCGAGCAATAGCAATTTTCTGCCATTGGCCACCAGATAAATCTTCACCTTCACCTAATATCTTTCCAAGTAAAGTATCATAGTCTTTTGGCATTTTTTTCACAAAATCATCAACCCCAGTCTGAATACCAATACGCTTAACTAGTTCAAAATCATGAGTATTATGGATATCCCCAAAGGAAATATTATCCATAACCGTAAATGCATATTTCATGAAGTCTTGGAAAATTGCTGTCATATTCTTATGCAAATCACAGTTGTCAATATTAACTATATCAATATCATCGTAAAAAACACTTCCTTTTTCTACCTGATACAGTCCCATTAGACATTTTACTAATGTACTCTTTCCTGAACCGTTATCCCCCACAATTGCTACTTTTTCGCCTGGCCTGATATGAATTGTTATCCCATTTAATACAAGTTGATTACTTTTAGGATACTTAAATGATAAGTTTTTAATGAAAATACCTTTTTGTAAATAAGACGGAAACAAATTCCTCGTTTCTTTCGTAAACTTTTGCTCGTCATTGTACTCTAGATATTCAAATAAATCGATCAAATATAAGTTGATTTCATATATTTTCGCTAGATTAGTTGATATCCCATTGATGCTTGCTTGTGCACTATGAATCCCTTGAGCTGTAGATATAAATTCTCCAATAGTCATTTTCCCAACCTTTAACAATGAAACCACTATATATGCGCAGATCCCGAATAGAAGGGCTGTTATTGAATCTAACAATATTCTTGCTATATCTTGTTTCTTATTTAATTTCAACATGTTTCTACTATTTAATAGGAATCGTTTCTTCCATCTTTCTTTGAAAAATTCCCCTAGGTTAAAAATTCTTATTTCCTTGGCACTTTGTCTATTTGTGAGAAGGGCACTAGTATAATTAGCTTCTCTCGCTGCAGGAGTTTGAAAACGAATTAACTGAAACCTCTCACGACCAAACTTTGTTTGGATTATTAAAGTTGGAAAGGCGGATAAGATACTTAATATCCCTAAACTCCAATGAATCATCCACAAAAAGCTAAATAGTGAAATCATTGTTATTGAAGATTTTATAATTCCTAACATCGTTTTTATAGGTGATAACAATTTATTTCCGTAACCACCTTTAGTTATTCTATCTAAATGATGGTAGAACTCTGCATCTTCAAAGTATGCTAGAGGTAGACTGATTGACTTTTGTATTACAAGAAGGCCAACGTAATAATCTAATTTAGCCTCCATATTTGCTGAATTTATTGAATCTATGCTTCCTATCATTGAAGTAACTACTAATAAAATGAACTGAATTATCAACAAAACTAAAATTGAGTCAAAATCATAATTCGGATTTGAAAGAATGCTTGTTAATTCATTTACAATACTTTGCAAGAGAATAATGGAGGTTAATGGTAACAGACCGTCAATAATGTTAATACCGCAGGCAAGTAATACTCTTATTCCACATACTTTCCATACAAGTCTAACGGTTTTTCGAAAATATTTATGCCTCATACGACTCTCCTTATTAAAACAATCTTAAAAAAAGATCAGGGGTCCCTGATCTTTTTTAATGAAACTATTTTTCAACTGTGTTTCTAGCAATAATACCCTTCTGTGTCGCACCAAGACCCTTGCAATTTCCCCATGCCATAGCAATAAACAACACGGTAAATGCCACCAGAACCACATGTAGAGCCACATGTAGTGTAATCACAATCTGCTCCCATTGGATCTACAAATCCAGCTCTCTCCAAGAATTCGTCCAAATTATTAACCTCCATTCGTTGAACTTTTTTAAGCTGTTTTTTGATTTGCAATTAGTAGATCAAAATGTTCTTTAAAATTGGTTACACCTTTAGAAATTATTGTCCCATCCGATGTTAAAAGGTAAGAGTACGGAAAAGTCGAGATACCTATTGTATGTAGTTGCTCCATAGTAATTAAACTAATTTTAGAACTATCAAGTCCAAACTTGTCGCTGATTTCCCAAGCTTGCCCACTATTAGAAATCATAATATTTATAACTTTCAGTCTCGGATAACTAGAAACAATTGTATTTTGAATGGGATAGACCGACCTACAAGGTGAACAACTGTATGATGTAACAATTAGTAAAGTACCGTCCCCTTCTGGATTACTCACCGAAAACTCTTTATCTTCAATGGATCTTAATATTTCAACGGGAAACTTTGTTCCATATGCTAGTCCTAGTTCACTTCCAGAAAGGGACCTCTTCTTCTGTGTATTACCTATCATTTTAAAAAATCTGATAAGTATTAGAATTAGTAAGATCACTATGATCCATAATGTAGTTAGTGAAATTTGGAGTAATTGTTCCATCAAATCTTCTTCCCCCTCTCGAATCTCAAAAATGTTTCTGTGAACACTTTTAGCAATATATAACATCCAAATATACCAAGTGACAAAAACATTAGATTTATATTTTCCGATAAACTGAGCAGATTAATACCTAGTTGCCCTTCGTAAAGCAACACTGTCATATTCAATAAACTTAGAAAGAAAATTCTAAGTGTTAATCTGTAATCTAAGCGGTCCTGGGTTAAGCTGCCAAAACAATTACAACTTACCTTTTGTCCGATCCTGATCATTCTTATAGCTACCAAGGCGAAAGAACAGAGCAAGAATTGTAGTACAATTCCACCAATCATTCTTGTTGATTCAAATAAGATTAAGAAAGCACCTAAAAATTCGAGAAGTATTACAACCACTGAGACAAACCTTGTTAAATAAGCACTAATACCAATCTTCAAAACGGTCTGGCTAAACGATTCAAACGAAATGACTTTGACTGCTGCTGATATAACAAAGATTACGCTCACAAAGAATTGAATGATATAATAGAGCACCTTAATCACCTCACACCTAGTTTTAGAGATAAATAGGGCTTGCTGAACGAATGAGAAATATACAAGAAATCATGAATAATATGCAGATTTGGTTCCAAAACAGCAAAGTCAGAGTCTGAATGGCATATCAGTAGTATAAAATACTGTTTTTCCGATCCATTTTGAACGTTTCGTGTGCCTCTTGATTGAACGAAATTCTTACTGGTGCAAGGTTTTTCAAAGAATTCCTGCAAAAACCTTGCACTTGGTCAAATTATAAATCCAGATTTTCCGCAGTTTTCTTTGATTATTTCACGATTCCTCGCGTTTATGCATTGTTCAGCAAGCCCTAAATAATATGTTAAACTTATTCCTTATCATCTAATACCAACCAACCACTGAATAAACTATTATCAGTAATATTCAGGTAATATTTAAGAAATCTTATGAATTCTTTTGTGTCTACCTCCTTATATTGGTAAGTATTAAAATAAGTTTTCAGAAAATCCTCGACCGTGGTTTTTCCGCCATTTTGTTCAAATACCTTCCACAGCATCGCCGTTGACTTACCGTAAATATAGGAACTTTGATTTTTTGAGTATTTGTCTAGTGGAAGATTTACTGGAAGAGGGAGATGAACATATTGCTCTTCTTCAAACGCGATGTCTTCATCAAAATAATCAGAATAAAACATACCGGCGGCAAGCTCGGTTATTCCTTCATCTAACCAAGCATCAGTGAATGGATCATTGCTAATTATTCCATAAAACCATTGGTGAGCAATTTCGTGAACAACCATTCGTCTCAATGCATCGGTACCAATTGACGAACTTCCATTAATAGAATTGGCCGTTACAATCCCTGGATACTCCATACCTGATTCGTCTAATACAATATCCAATTGCTTATAAGGGTAAGGACCAATTGTCTTCTGAAAGTATTCTAATGATGCATAAGCAATTTCAATTATATCGTTTAGATTTTTATTTTTATCAACACTAAAAACTCTAATGTTAATATTGCCAAGTTTCTTTTCAACAACCTGATGATCACCTAATATAGCAATGAAAAACTCTTTAGCATTATTTGCTTCAATATGTCCTTGTGATTTAGATGGGTACAAATCTTCTTCACTTGTAGTTACTATAGTAAAATTCTTTGGAATATCGTATTTGATTTTAAAATTACTGAAAGCAGTGTGATAAGTTTCCCCTTTTAATCTAAAGTCCCTTTTATTCCATCCATCTCTATATGTAGCAATCATTGGATACCACTGAGCCAAATAGTAATTACCATTACTTTTAGTAAATCTTAATCCCCCCTCTGGAAGGGTGAATTGATACGACACCTCAGCTACCACCACTCGGTTAGGTACTAATTCTTTATTCAAAGGGACAGTTAACTTATCCTTATCAAGAGTGAATCTTGCCTCATTCCCATCTATACTTATCCTGTCAATACTGATCTTTGAAGGCTCATGTAATTTGGGATTGTTATTTTCAGTGAACATATTTGGAATAAAGTAAAGAACTAACTCATTCCAGGGATCTGCGGAAGTATTTTTAATCGATATTGATGAATGGACATTAAACATTCCATCTGGATCCATTTTTAGCGTAATATCATACTGTGATTCATTTCCAGGTGGGATAGACTTTGGAAGAAAATCGCTATACCTTTTATTCAGCGGTTCGGTGTATGCATATCTCCAGTTTGAATATTTATACAAAAAATACTCAGAACTGATTAAAGCAACAGCTAAACATATAACTACAATTCGCCCTCTGGTAATCTTACCCACCACCTTTTTTGCTCTTTGTCATTTAATCATCGTTTACAAGGTACTATATGTTAATTATTTGAATTATATGGTAACTATATCACGTATTTCCACTTTTTGTATACACATCAAACAAAAAATGGTTACTAATTACCAGTATTTTAATTCAGTCTTATTACAAATTACCCTGAACAATAGTTCAGTAGGCACTTTATAAATCAATAAGTCCTGCGCTGTTTTGCCCATTTAAAGTATTGCAATGAAGGTTTGCTCCTTTCTTTGTCTTTGTACAGATTAAATAGTTCAAAAAGTAGTATTGTAAATGGCAATCTTCCGACAAAAAAACCTATCTTGTTAGTAATAGTACTAATTTGTCCAGTTCTAAAATTCTCGCGAAAGTTCTTCGGGCATATCCATCTTAAGCAAGGCCGTTGGGATCGGGACTTGAAATTGGATCGGCTACACTGAATTGGACAATTCTCTTAAGGTCTAGTAGATTGAAATCAAATCGACAAGGAACGGAGAGAATGTCATGCAGAAACGTGAGCGTCGGTCATTTACAGACGAGTTCAAGCAGCAGATGGTTCAACTTTACGAGAATGGGAAACCGCGGGCAGATATTTTGAGAGAATATGATCTGAGTGCATCTGCGTTTGACCGTTGGGTCAAACAGAGTAGAACAACAGGTTCTTTCAAAGAAAAGGACAACCGGACAGAGGAACAGAATGAACTCCTTGCGCTACGTAAGGAAATTCAACGATTGAAAATGGAGAACGATATTTTAAAGCAAGCAGCGCTGATCTTCAGACGAAAATAACAGTGATCCGGCAAAATGCACATAAGTACTCTGTGTCTGCCATGTGTACCATCCTCCAGGTGAATCGGAGTACCTACTACTACGAAAGTAACCAGCAGTCATCTAGCGATGATGAGGTGGAACAGGCGATCATCCGTATTTTTAAAGAGAATCAGCGCGTTTATGGAGCAAGAAAGATCAAGGCAACCCTGCAAAAAGAAGGAAGGACTGTTTCCAAACGGCGCATTGGACGTTTGATGAAGAAAAACGGTCTTGTATCGGTGTATACGGTTGCTCAGTATAAACCGCATAAGTCATCCTGTAATGATTCACCTATACAGAATGAATTGAATCGGGAGTTTACGAAAAACGAACCGTTGGAGGCCGTTGTGAGTGACTTGACTTATGTTCGAGTGACAAACAAATGGCACTATATTTGCTTGCTCGTAGACTTGTTTAACCGGGAGATCATTGGCTATAGCTGTGGAAAATACAAAGATGCTGCTCTCGTTTACCAGGCTTTTGCAAGCGTAAAGGGAGACTTGCGTCAGATCCAGCTCTTTCATACGGATCGTGGTAGTGAATTTAAAAATCAGACGATTGATGAAGTCATCCACACGTTCGAAATCAAACGTTCCCTGAGCATGAAAGGCTGTCCCTATGACAATGCAGTTGCTGAAGCTACCTTTAAGCTAATCAAAGCAGAGTTCGTAAAGAATCGGCAGTTTGAGTCGTTGACACAGTTGAAGCTAGAATTAGAAAAATACGTCAAGTGGTTTAACGAAACAAGAATTCACTCGACATTGGGGTATCTGAGTCCACTCGTTTACAAACAGAAGGCACTTAAGAAATCCGTCTAGTTTGGTGTTGACAGTCCAACAATTGTATTTTCACTTAGTTCTCTTTTTATATAAGACGAATTGTCAAGACAAGTGCGACAGAGCTTCCATGAATGATTCGTAAGCGGTCTTCCAACCCAGACATTTTCTTGGCCGATTGTTAATGAGCTCCAAGGCCTGAATCAGTTCCTCCTCGGAGACTTCGGCAAAATCCTTGCCTTTGGGAAAAAATTCTCGCAGAAGGCCATTTGCGTTCTCGTTCGTGCCCCTTTGCCAGGAAGAGTAGGGATCGGCAAAGTAAATGTTTACGCCATGTGCTGACTCCAGCCGTTCGTAACAGGCAAACTCTTTGCCACGGTCAACGGTAGCTGTTTGAAACGATCCTTTCGGTAACGACTCAGCAACGAAACCAAAGGCCTTTTCCATGGAAGCCGAGGTACGATCAGGCATCTTTACGGCAAGGTAAAAGCGTGTCTTGCGCTCAGCGAACGTCGCGACACACGCCTTACTTTTTCCACGGCTGGAAACAACCGTATCCAGTTCCCAATGACCAAAGCTCTCACGCTTTCGTACTTCCTTGGGTCGCTGCCGAATGGACTTTCCTACGTTGAAACGACCACGTGTTTCGATTGGTCTCCGGCGTTTCCCTTTGTGGCGCAGAACGGTGGTATCTCCTTTAACCAAAAAGCCCTGATACAGCCAGCGATACATCGTTTTAAACGACACTTTCTGTTCGGGGCATTCCTGACTCATCCGTCCGGCAATCTGCTCGGGAGACCAGGTCTGCGCCAGCTTACTGGCAATGTAATGCTCACGTTCAGGAGTCCGCTTGCCTCTGGGAACAGACCGTTCGCGACGTTTCTCGTAAACCTCATGCGCGGCTTCTGCCTGATATTCCCCTGCCTTACAACCCCGTTTTAACTCACGGGCAATGGTAGCATGATGCCGTTTGAGTTCTCTGGCAATGGCGCGGGCAGACCAACCCAACCGATGAAGGAGTGCTAGCTCACTACGCTCTGTTATGCTAAGATGTGTATAACTCATGATTGATTCTCCTGTGTAAATGGTGTTGTGGTGACTTCATTTTACACGAATCAATCATGGGCCGTTTTTTTATCTAGGTGTCGCACTTGATATTACAATCTGTCTTATACAAATAAAAAACCGCCCGAAAAAAGGCGGTTTTTGTCCTCTATCTAACGTTATCCTGTCGTATGGCGCGCATAGGTGGTGAGGAAATTTTGCAAAAGCTGCTTGCCGTGCTCCGTAATGATTGATTCAGGGTGGAACTGCACACCTTCAATCGGATACTCGCGATGGCGAATCGCCATGATTTCCCCTTCGGCCGTCCGGGCCGTAATCTCCAGCTCACGCGGGATGGAGGCTTCCTCCACGATCAAGGAGTGATAGCGTGCCGCTGTAAAAGGGGAAGGAATATCCCGGAAAATCGTTTTGCCGTCGTGAAAGACCGGAGACGTTTTTCCGTGCATCAATCGCTCGGCGCGAATGACTTTTGCGCCAAACACTTGGCCGATCGACTGGTGTCCCAGGCACACGCCCAAAATCGGGATTTTTCCGGCAAAATGAGAAATGGCCTCCATGCTGATCCCCGCTTCGTTCGGCGTGCAAGGACCAGGCGACACCATCAAGTAATCAGGTGCCAGCCGCTCGATTTCTGCCAGCGTAATTTTGTCGTTGCGGTACACTTGCAGTTCCTCGCCCAGCTCACCGACATACTGCACCAGGTTGTACGTAAAGGAATCGTAGTTGTCAATCATCAAAATCATCTTACACTCATCTCCTCTCAACTCATCGTTCTCTGCTCGCTAATCTCTAGGGCCTTCCATAACGCCTCTGCCTTTTTCAGCGACTCGGCGTACTCTGCCTCCGGGACAGAGTCAATCACGATGCCTGCCCCTGCCTGCACGTGAGCCATCCCGTCCTTGACGACCATCGTCCGGATCGCGATGTTGACCTCGACATCTCCGTTAAAGCCAAACCAGCCGATTGATCCCGTGTACACGCCGCGCTTGACTGGCTCCAGCTCCTCGATGATTTCCATCGTCCGCACTTTTGGCGCTCCTGTAATCGTACCGCCAGGGAAAGTTGCGGCCACGGCGTCGAAAGCATCTTTGCCCTCTGCCAGTTCTCCTTTTACGTGCGAGACGATATGCATGACGTGGGAGTATTTCTCCACGACCATGAACTCGCTGACCTCCACGCTGCCAAAGCGGCAGACGCGCCCCAAATCGTTGCGCTCCAGGTCCACCAGCATGACGTGCTCTGCGCGTTCCTTTTCATTGTCGATCAGCTCGCGGGCCAATGCTTCGTCCTGTTCGTCGGTTTGCCCGCGCGGACGAGTGCCTGCGATGGGACGCGTGTGAACCTCGCCGCCTTTTACTTTGACCAGCAGCTCCGGGGAAGCGCTGACCAACTGAAATTCCGGAAAGCTGAGATAGCCCATATACGGGGACGGATTCAGCTTGCGCAGCACCTTGTACACATCGGGCGCAGTCACCTGGATCGGTTTGCTCTGCCGCACGGACAGATTCACCTGAAACACGTCACCCTGGCCAATATACTCCTGCACCCGGCGCACGGCGTCTTCGAACTGGTCTTTTGCGAACGACACAGACGCTGGCGTCATTTGTACCAACGGTCTTTTGCGCAGCGCATCCCAGTCCACCGTATCGGCTTCGGCGACGAGCTTTTCCAGTGACGCCAACCGTTTTTCCAGTCGCTTTGCGGCTTGTCGATAAGTCTCTTCGCTCAACTCTTTTGCAGACAAATGAGTCAGACATACGATCTCCCGCGTCTGATGATCGAAGACAACAAGGTCTTGCATTATCATAACATACAGGTCTGGCAACTGTAAGTCGTCCGTCGCGATCTGGGGAAGGGTCGGCTCAAAAAAGCGGTTCATATCATAGCTGAGATAGCCTACTGCTCCGCCGGAAAAATCAGGCATATCTGGAACGACAGGCGTACGGTAGCGGGCAAGCAGCTTGCGCAATGCATCAAGCGGTTGCTCCGCCTCCATATTTTCTACCTGCTGATCGGGATAGACCACGATCGTTTCGCCCCGCTGACTGCGCAACGTAGCTACAGGCTGGTACGCCAAAAAAGTGTACCTTCCCACTCGGCCGCTTTCCAGCAAGACGGCATCCTGCACGGAAGGCTGCAGTGTGGTCAGCACCTGCCACGGGTCGATTTCAGAAGACCATTTGCCGCGAAGAGCAAGCGGAACCAATGGATATGTCAAAGCGTACGTCTGGCATTCTGCAAAGGTAGGGAACATCAATTTCGCTTCACGCTCCGGTTTTTTCACTATTTATCCGTTCATTATATAGTCGCGCCAGGCAAAAAGAAAAGACCACGCCGCCAAAATGGCATGACGTGGCCTCAAATGTAAAGAGCATGGTTAAGAATCTCGTCCTTGAAAAGGAAAAATCCAGCACCCGTTTTAAGGTACTGGATTCTTTAGGTTTACCCCATCCCATAAGCATATGTCGTTACTTTTTTGCTCATACCTTTTAAAGAAGGACAACAACAAATCACAGACAGCCCCCATTTCCCAATTAGTTCCAATTAACCTGTGATATTTTCCATTTAAAAGCAGCAGATATGAAATACAAGATTGAGGTAATAAAAAATAAAGTAAACATATCTCCATTCATCAAAAAGTAAAGACTTAAAGGTAAGGAGATCACAAAAGAAATAATAATAAGAGGTTGTTTAAGGAACGAGGTAATTAAACCAAATATCGCTGGAAGTAACAAACAAAGTGCAGTAAATACGGAAACAGTTGGTTTGTTGTAAAGCAAAATGTACCAAAGAATAATTGTTCCTACAGAAGCAAGAAAACCACATATCAGCGATAAAATAAACATAGAACTAGATTTCACGTTGCTCACCTTCTTTGAAAATATTGGAAATGCCTCTTCGTTTTCCGGGATGCTTATGATAATATATTACTATAATGTAAAAAAAAGTTAATAG
This sequence comes from Brevibacillus sp. NSP2.1, assembly GCF_000470975.2. Lineage (NCBI taxonomy): Bacteria > Bacillati > Bacillota > Bacilli > Caryophanales > Paenibacillaceae > Brevibacillus > Brevibacillus sp. NSP2.1. Next base: position 5,589,378 of record NZ_CP048274.1, read on the forward strand.
GGAGAGAGAATCAAATGTCAAAAAAGTGGATAGTAGTTCCAGTAGTCTTGTCACTTTCTTTTTTAAGCGCATTTACTGTTCTTGGTAAAGAGAACAAAGTCATGAAATTGAAAGCTGAACCAGGAAGTGAAGTCATTTTAAAAAAAGTAGAGTATCGTGAAACTGGAGATGGGGAAGGTCAAGTCACTATTGAAGGCAGAGCGACAGCAGACGGGATAATTGAGGCTTATCAAATTCAAATTGATACAGAAAATGGAACATACATTACCAAACCATTAGATTACGAGCTAAGTAAAGAAGAGAAAGAAGAATTTGAAGCGGAACTCTCTTATGAAAAAGGGGATTCTATTGAAAACAAACTTCTCGCTGCTAAAAGTTACTACAAAGGATGGCTGAGAGCCTCCACGGAAGATCCAGTTCGAATCAAAACCGCTGCATCAAAAATTTCGATGTCCTGGAGTGAAGATATTGACGGTCTGTTGGAATGCACAAGCAGTACCTTCAATACATGGGCAGCGAATCCATCCGAGTTTGATACACACTGGTATAAAAATGGCCAATCGTTCCCTAAATATACATACAACTCGGACAACTCAAAAATTACACAAACTGCTTGGGCCGCATATTATAATTACGATTTTGGTAATGACAACCTCCGAACAGATGTAAAACACAACATGACAATGATCCCGGTAAATAAGGAAATTGGTAGTGGTCAGTTTGATTATAAAGTAACAATGGATAAATCCGGAGAAGCTTCTGCTTTACTTCAACTTAATGTAACAACGAATTAAAAAGTTCCCCCAAAATGAGACAAGATTAGATCATTATGTAAAGAAGGGGCTGTCCCGAAAGTCCATCTCGGAGTAAAAAGAGCCGAAACGAAAAACCCAAGAATGCTGATTTTACGGCATTCTTGGGTTTTGCTTTTTTAAGTCATCGGGCTGAAAAGCCACTTTTCGGACGGCCCCTTTTTGCTGTTATGAGCAATTAGTGTGTATTGGGAGACCTCCATCTTATAGGTCACAGTTCAAATAGCATGACGTGGCCTCTCGTATTTTGCTGCCAATCAATCCTCGAATTGGTACAGAGGAGTGGACAGGTAGCGTTCACCGTTGGACGGGATGATGGCGATGACTTTTTTGCCTTTGCCGAGCTTCGCTGCCACCTGCAGCGCAGCATGGATCGCCGCCCCGGAGGAAATGCCGCCCAGAATGCCTTCCTGACGGGCAACGCGGCGCGCTGTTTCAAAAGCTTCCTCGTTCTCTACCTTGATGATTTCATCGTAAATTTGCGTATCGAGAATTTCCGGAACAAAGCCCGCTCCGATCCCCTGGATTTTATGCGGACCTGGCTTGCCGCCGGACAAAACCGGGGAAGCTGCCGGCTCGACTGCTACGATGTGCACGTTCGGATAGTGCTCGCGCAGCACCTGCCCGACACCTGTGATCGTTCCGCCTGTTCCGATTCCGGAAATAAAGGCGTCCACGCCGCCGATTTCTTTTGCTTGCTCCAGCAGTTCGCGCGCTGTCGTATCGCGGTGGATGGCAGGGTTGGCCTTGTTTTTGAATTGTTGCGGGATGAAGTAGGTGCTGTCTTCCTTCGCAAGCTCTTCGGCTTTGCGAATAGCCCCGCCCATGCCTTCCGCTCCTGGGGTGAGAACCAGTTCAGCCCCGTACGCGCGAAGCAGGTTGCGACGCTCGATACTCATCGTCTCCGGCATAACCAGGATAGCGCGGTAGCCTTTTGCCGCAGCCACCATCGCAAGTCCGATCCCTGTATTTCCGCTCGTCGGTTCAATAATGGTATATCCCGGCTTCAGGCTGCCGTCTGCTTCGGCCGCCTCGATCATCGCCAGCGCGATACGGTCCTTCACGCTGCTGCCCGGGTTGAAAAACTCAAGCTTCAAGTAAATGTCTGCAATATCTTCGGTGACAACACGATTCAGCTTCACAAGCGGAGTAAATCCAATCAAATCAGTAATGGAATTCGCCACGCGCATATGTCCTGCCCCCTTATTTTTTGATAACCGAGTAAATCGCTAGGATTTATTGTCATAATTATATCAACGGTTGCCCAATTGGTCAATGAGGCATTTGCCCAGAAATCTGAACCCCTACCGATTTGCGCAACCGTTCCAGGACAGTATCGAGAGATTCTACCTGCGCAAAAGCAATTTCCCGGCGCAATTCCTCTTTTACCTCTTCGAACGACCGCTGTGTAGCCTTCCTGCTTTGCTCCAGGTGATAGATCACGTAGTTGTCGTCGACCTTGACCGGCTCGCTGTTTTCTTTTGCCTTGAGCTTTTCTATCGCGTTCCACGCTTCGTCAGGCAACTGGTGGTCGCGCAACGATACCCAGCCCAAATCGCCGCCAATCGCCGCTGTTCTGCTGTCGATGGAGCGTTCCTTGGCGAGCGTCTGGAAGTTGGCGCCCTGCTTGAGTTCGGCCTGAACCTGCTCCGCCTCTTTTTGCGATGCGACCGCAATTTGCCACAGGCGTAGCTGCATCGGCCGCGTATAGCGCTCTGCCCTGCTTTCGTACACTTTCAACACTTCGTCGTCACTGACGGAGATATCTTTGGTGGCCAACGTTTGCAGCAAAATTTGATAGGTAATCTCCCGCTTCAAGGCATCGACAGTCGTTCCAGCCTGCTTTTGCAGCGCCTGTTGAAACTCGCTGTCTGTCCGGCTGCCGTAGCTGTCCCGAATCTGCGCCAGCTCCCGCTCGACCTGATTCGGATCCGCGCTGATTCCCAGCCGTTTTGCCTCCTGGAAAACTACCTCGCGATTCACCAGGTCGTCGAGCACCTGCTTCCCGAATTTTTGCTTGAGCGCTGACACGTACTCGGCTTCGCTAATGGTCACATCCCCCACGATGGCCGCAGGCTGCAGCTTGCCTGACGACTGGTACCAGGCCCAGGTCACGGCAAGCAGCAACAAAACAAGCGCCCCGATGAATGCCCACAACCCTTTTACATTGGTCATGCCATCCTCTCCCCTAGCAGACGCCGCGCGACTTTTGCCTACATGTCTTTCATGATGTCTTCCAGCGCGGTTCTGTCAAAATGATATCGTTCGTTGCAAAAATGACAGTGAACTTCCGCTTCGCCCTGTTCTTCAAGCAGACTCTCCATCTCTTCACGTCCCATGCTAATCAGAGCCTGGATGACTTTGTCCTCGTTGCATTTGCAGTTGAATTGAATGTCTGTGCGGCTCAGGTACTTCGGCTCGTCCAGGACGCGCGCCAAAATTTCCTCTGGCGTCAGCCCCTCGCCGATCATGCGGGATACTTGCGGAAGTTGCCCCAGCCGTTCTTCGATTTTCGCCACAACTTCTTCAGGCGTGTTCGGCAAAAGCTGGAGAATGAACCCGCCAGCCGCCAAAACGGAGCGATCTTCCGGATTGACCAGCACGCCCACCCCTACGGCAGACGGCGTTTGCTCCGACGTCACAAAGTAGTACGTGATGTCTTCGCCAATCTCTCCGGAGACGATCGGCGAGCTGCCTTGGTACGGCTCTTTCAGTCCAAGGTCTTTCGTCACGTACACGAAGCCATCTGTCCCGACTGCGCGCGCAACGTCCAGCTTGCCTTTTTCATTCAGCTCAAAATGAACCTGCGGGTTGGTAGCGTAGGCGATGCCGTCTCCATCGGCATTGGCCTCCGCGACGATCTGGCCGATCGGCCCTCCCCCTTTTATTTTGACAGAGAGGCTTTCGTTTCCTTTTAACATGGCGCCCATCATCAAAGTCGCCGTCAATGTGCGTCCTGTCGCGGCGGTTGCTGTGTTCCACATGTCGTGGCGACGGCGCATTTCTTCTACAATCCCTGTTGTGCGCGCGGCAAAAGCCCGCACATGTCCGTTGAATCCGGTTGCTCTTATCAAATAATCGCTCATCTGGCGATCCTCCTTCTTCCATGCAAAAATCAAACTGCCTCTATCAGTTTACCACAAGAAGACGAACGTACGCGCCTTCCGCTGTTTGAACTGACACTTGCACGTTTCCATGCAAAAAAACCCCCTCCAAAAAAGAGGGGGCTGGTGAAGACATCAGGTCAAATAGTCTTTCAACACTTTCGACGCTTTTTGCGTTCGCAGTCGGTCAATCGTCGTCGCTTCTATCTGGCGGATTCGCTCGCGGGTCAGGCCGAACATTTTGCCCACTTCCTCCAGCGTGTACACATGGTCGTCGTGAAGGCCGTAGCGCATGGAGATAATCTCCTGGGCGCGGGGACTGAGCCGTTCCAATGCCGCATGCATTTGCGAACGCAAGTCCACCTTTTCAATCCAGTCGTCCAGCGAGGACAATCCATCGTCCATGATCTCGGCATAGCTGAGACATTCTTCGTCATGCTCTGCCTGCCATTTTTCGCTGTCCAGCTCGGCATCAATCGACTCCATTTTCATCATCAGCGCCTGCTCGATCGCGTCGACTTTTTCCAACGGTATGTCGAGCAGTCCTGCAATCTCGTGTCGATCCGGGGTGCGGTTCAGAGCGTGAATCAGATGCAATACTTGCTTTTGATATTGGCGAATCTGTTCATGCATGTGGACAGGAATGCGGATCAAGGTGCCTTTGTCGTTGATCGCACGGGTGATCGCCTGGGAAATCCACCAATGCGAGTAATGATAGAGACGTACGCCACGTCCCACATCGAATTTGTCTATGGCGGTAAACAATCCAATCGTGCCTTCCTGAATCAGATCCAGGAAAGGCATGCCTCTTTTCAAATGGCGCAAGGCTGTACTGACAACATAGCGCAAATACGCGCGCACAATCGTTTCACGTGCCTCCATATCGCCGTGCTGCTGATAGCGAATCAGGCACGCCAACTCTTCTTCTTTGTCCAACATGGGTGTTGCAGCGACGCTTTCCAAAAACAGCAGGGCGGAAGTGTCAGATCGGAGCGACCTGGGCACGACGATTCCCAACTGTGTTTCTACTTCCCGCCAGCGACGGGGAGTGGAATGGAATGAGGAGGTACTCAAAGTCATATGCAACCCTCACTTCTCTGGAATGGGAGTTCACGATGAAGTTAGGCGAGTTACGAAGTTGTTTACTGTAACCGTATTTCGACAAAACTTGTTTGATTCCTGCCAGTTTACAGAATATTAACAGTTCTCCCCTTAAATCCTTGCTGGTAAACCTTCCTTAATATAGAAACGCGACCGCTCGACAAAAAGCCATCCCTTGCATGAGGGACGGCTGAAGAAAAATGTCGAATGCTGTAACAGCGATATGCTTTTTATTGATAAAGATGACAAGCAGCAAAATGATTGGTGTCCACTTCCTGCCAGACAGGCTTTTTCTGGGCGCACACCTCTTTTGCCACCGGACAGCGCGTGCGAAACACACAGCCGCTGGGCGGGTTGATCGGGCTTGGGACATCGCCTTCGATAATCTTCCGCTCACGGCTTTTTTCCAGATCGGGATCGGGGACGGGAATGGCCGACAGCAATGCTTGCGTGTACGGGTGTTTGGGGGATTCATAGAGCTTTTCGCTCGTGCTCATCTCGACCATGTTGCCCAAATACATCACGCCGATCCGGTCGCTGATATGCTTGACCATCGCGAGGTCGTGGGCGATGAACAAGTAGGTCAAGTTTTGCTCCCGCTGCAAATTTTTCATCAGATTGACCACCTGTGCCTGTACCGAAACATCCAATGCCGAAATCGGCTCATCCGCAATAACGAATTTCGGATTGACGGCAAGCGCCCGGGCGATCCCGATCCGTTGCCGCTGCCCTCCGCTGAACTCGTGCGGGAAACGGTTGGCATGCTCTTTTTGCAAACCGACCATTTCCAGCAGCTCGATGACCCGCTTCGCCCGCTCCTTGCCTTTGTACAGCCCGTTCAATTGCAGACCTTCTCCGATAATTTCGGCGATGTTCATTCGCGGATTCAGTGACGCGTACGGGTCCTGGAAAATCATCTGGATGTTTCTCGTAATCTTGCTCCGCTCGCCCGCAGAGGCTTTGTGCACGTTCAGCCCGTCGAACAGCACCTCCCCGGAGGTCGGTTGGTACAAACCGATGATAGTGCGGCCTGTCGTTGATTTTCCGCAGCCAGATTCGCCTACCAGTCCAAATGTCTCCCCTTCGTATATGTCAAAGGAGACGTCGTCAGCCGCCTTCAGCGAGAGTCCTTTGCCAAGCGTAAAGGTTTTTGTCAGGTTCTTTACCTGGACCAGCTTTTTTCTTTCCATCTGGCCAATCCTCCCCCGTTATCCTTTTACCAGTATCGTCTGGAGATTGCATGCTCCTTTTTCAGCTTGTAGCCATCCAGCTTGACGATTTCGATGGCGCTGCGCGAGTCAGGCGAATGAATCATTTCGCCATTGCCCATGTAAATGCCGACGTGATGCACTCTGCCGCGTCCTTCTTCATGGGCAAAAAACAGCAGGTCGCCCGGAAGCAAATCTGCTTTTTCCACCAGCAGGCCGTCTCTCGCCTGATCGGAGGCGTCGCGGGGAATCTGAATACCTACGGAGCGGTGCATGTTGTAGGCAAAGCCGGAGCAGTCATACCCGTAGGAGGACATGCCTCCCCACAAGTAATGCAGGTTGAGGAAACGCTTGCCGGCCTCCACGATGGCTTCGCCGCGGTTGCCAGCCAGCTCGATCGGCTCGTTTGCGCGTACGATCGCTACGTCTGCTTTTGGCAAAAGCGCTTCGCCGTCCGGTACCGCTACCTTCACCCACTCGGCGCCGTCCTCGACGAGCGGCAGCCTGGTCAGGAACGCAAGCTCGATGCCCGGCTTTCGCTCCAGCGTGTGCAAACGGCTAAAGGCCGCCGTCACCATCGCCAGCTTTTGCCCATCCTGTACGTCAAAAGCAGCAGACCATGGAGAAAGCTGGCGTGACGGAATCCAGCCCGGATAGCCGATCTCGTTTTTGCTGGTCGATTGGTCCGGGATCAGGACGTGTGCCCACTCGCCCTGCTCCTCGACGATTTCTACGCGAGTGCCGAACAGCGCTTGCGTCTGAATGGCGTTGTTGTCGTAAAAGCCAAGCTTTTCGTCGATAGACAGCGACTGCAGCCAGCCGCGCGCGTCAACCGGAACGGCGATAGCCGCCTGATCGATGTCACGTGGAGATTCCGGCTTTGTCCATACAGTCGCGACCGAAACGGATACGATTGCTGATTTCATTCCTGTTCTCCCCCTTCCCACAAGCTGACCGAACGGATGCCGAGTCCCGGCGCTTCCGGCATGGTCATCAGGCGGCCCTCGTAGGTCACGCCGCCATCAATGCCATCGTGCAACAGCATCAGCGGAGCATCGAAGTCAAAGCGGGTGATGTTTTTCTTGCTGGCTGCGAAGTGCGCTGCCGCCGATACGGCCAGACGCGATTCGATCATGCTGCCAACCATGCATGGAATGCCGTGTTCTTCAGCCAACTGGTTAATCAATTGCGCTTTGAAAATGCCTCCCGCCTTCATCAGCTTGATATTTATCATGTCGGCTGCGCGGTTTTGCAAAACCTGCAGCGCCTGCGCCGGCGAAAATACACTTTCGTCAGCCATGATCGGCGTATCGACCGAATCTGTAACCCGCTTCAAGCCTTCCAGATCATGCGCTTTTACAGGCTGTTCAATCAGTTCGATGCCCAGTCCCATGTCCTCCATTTTGCGAATCGACTGAATCGCTTCCTTCACGTTCCATCCCTGGTTGGCATCAAGACGAATCTTCACCTGATTGCCCACGGATTTGCGTATTTCCTGGATGCGCAAAATGTCATCCTCGATATTGTCCTTGCCCACCTTGATTTTCAGCACGTTAAAGCCTTGCTGCAAATAAGCTGCTGCATCCTCGCCCATTTCTTTTGGCGAATTGACGCTGACCGTATAGTCGGTCTCCAACTGGTCGCGGTACCCGCCGAGAAACTGGTACAGCGGCATGCCCGCCCGTTGGGAAATCAGATCGTACAGCGCGATGTCCACCGCCGCCTTGGCACTCGTGTTTCCCACCATGGATTGGTGCAATGTCTGGAAAACGCGCTCGTAGGCAACCAGGTTGAGGCCGATCAGTTGCGGCTTCATCGTGTTCAAAATAGCGGACTCGATGCTCTCGATACTGTCCCCGGTAATGACGACCGTAGCGGAAGCCTCTCCCCACCCAACCATGCCATTGTCGCACGTGATTTTGACCAGTACGGACTCCAGGCTGTTCACCGTGCGCAATGCCGTTTTAAACGGTTTTTTGAGCGGAACAGAAATTCTCTTCACTTCGATGGCTTGAATAATCATATTTTCCTCCATCTTTTCTAGCACGTGTGCTTTCTTTATCTGTATTTTTTCGCTAAGACAAACTAAATTATAGCACTATTGAAAAATTCAGCAAAAAAGGGGGGAGAGTCATTCCATCCGCCTGAAATGACTTCTCCCGGCCAACTTAGTTTACTTCACGACCGCTTTTCTCAAATCCGTGTAGCTGAGAGAAGAGCTTTGGATTCCGCTGACCTGGTCGCTGGTCAAAAGCGAAGTGTTGTAGAAGTAGAGTGGAGCTACTGGCGCCTCGTTCAGCAAGATTTTTTCAGCGTCATGCAGCATTTGCAGACGTTTGGCATCGTCTGGCTCTTTGTACGCGCCTTCGATCAGCTTGTCGTACTCCGCATTAGCCCAGCCAGTGCGGTTGCTGCCGTTTTTCGACTGGAAGATGTCCAGGAAGTTGATCGCATCCCCGAAGTCAGGCAACCAGGAAGAACGGGCGATCTGGTATTCCAGTTTCTTTTGCATATCGGTCAATACTTGCCCTTCTACTTTTTGCAGCTTCACATCTACACCCAGCGTTTGCTTCCACATTTCCTGAGCGGCCTGGGCTGTTTTTTCGTTGGCTGTGCCGCTGCGATAGGTGAGCGTTACTTCTGGCAAGGTGGTGTAGCCTTTTTCCTTCATCCCTTGCTCCAGCAGCCTTTTTGCTTCTGCTGCGTCGAACTTCACCAGGTCGCCGCCTACCTGACGGAAATCACCCGCGCCGTTGGCATCCGGCAAGCCAAAGGAAACGAATCCGGTGCCCGGCTTTTGCTGACGCATCAACACGTGGTCAACCAAAGTCTGGCGGTCAATCGCCAGGCTGAACGCTTTACGGATATTGGCGTTGTCAAACGGCTCCTTGGTCACATTGAAGCGGTAGAACTCGGTGCCTGCGCCGTCTCTTACGTACACTTTGCCTTCCTTGAACAGTTGGTCAGCCATGTCTGCCGGAACGGTTGTAGTTCTGTGCAGCTCTCCGTTCGTAAACATTTGGTACTCGGTATTCTCGTCGTCGATCATTTTCCAGACAGCGCCGGCCAACGTTACGTTTGCCGCATCCCAGTAGTTCTCGTTTTTCATGATTTTCAATTCGCTGTCATGCTTCCACTCCGTCAGCTTGAACGGCCCGTTGCCCACGAAGGTAGAAGCCTCAGCCGCCCACTTCGGGTCTTTTTCCACTGTCGCCTTGTGCACAGGGAAAAACGCCGGGTTGGACGCCAGAAGCAACGTCCAGGAAGCAGGCTGCGCCAGTACGACTTCCAATGTCTTGTCGTCCAGTGCTTTTACTTTTACATCGTCAATAGAGCCTTTGCCACTGTTGTATGCTTCTGCCCCTTCAATAATGAAAGCGAGGAAGGCAGCCGGAGAGGCAAGCGCCGGGTCAAGCATGCGCTTCCAGGCGTACTCGAAGTCTTGTGCCTTTACTGGCTCGCCGTTGCTCCATTTGTTGTCGCGCAAAGTAAACGTGTACGTCCTGCCGTCTTCGGAAATTTTCCACTCGGAAGCTGCTGCCGGCTGCGGCTTCTGGTTCTCGTCCAGGCGCGTCAACCCTTCCATCAGGTTGTTCAAAATGTTGTAGGACGGCTCGTCAAATCCGAGCGGCGGGTCCAAAGAGGTAGGCTCTTTGATGTTGTTCAGGAGCAAAAGCTTTGCCGCTTGGTCTTCTGGCGAAGGCGTCTGCTGATTGTTTTCCGTAGGCGGTGCCGATTCGTTGTTCGCTGGCGCTTGCCCCGAGCTACATCCGGCCATGAACACGGAAACAGCCAGTGAAGCGGAAAGCAGGATAGTCGATAGTTTTTTCACTTTTTTCTTCCCCCTTATAGTTTTTATATGTCGTAAAAGGATAGCGCCGATAGACGACACCCTCTTTTACACCAGATGGCGAGCCTCACTATCTCTGCCAGGTGCTGTCAGATGCTGCCCGGTGCCGCCGACTCAAGTTCCCGTCGGCGCCTGCATGGCGGCCAGTACTTTTTTCGCACGCGGATCTTGCAGCCAACAGGATACGGAGTGCTTGTTGTGCACGTTCGTTTCCGCCGGCTGATAGTTCCGGCACACCTCCAGCGCATAGTCGCAGCGCGCCGCAAACGCGCATCCAAGCGGAGGTGCGAACAAATCAGGCGGAGTGCCGGGAATCGGACTGAGCGGTATCGAGCGATCCGCATCCAGACGCGGCATCGACGCGAGCAAGCCTTTCGTGTACGGATGTTGCGGATTGTAAAAAATGTCGCGTACAGGCCCCGACTCTACCACTTTGCCCGCGTACATGACGTTGACCCGATCGGCAATCTTGGCGACGACGCCCAAGTCGTGCGTAATGATGATGATAGATACCCCTGTTTTTTGCTGGATACTTTTGAACAGGTCGATGATTTGCGCCTGAATCGTAACGTCGAGTGCGGTCGTAGGCTCATCCGCTATGAGAATGGACGGTCGACAAACAAGCGCAATCGCAATCATGATCCGCTGACGCATCCCGCCGCTGAACTGGTGCAAGTACTGCTTGAGACGGCTTTCCGGGTTGGCGATTCCGACCAGCGTCAGGATTTCGATAGCCTGCCGCCTCGCCTCGCTCTTGGCGACTTTTTGATGGCGAATGATCCCTTCCATGATCTGCTCTCCGATGGAAATGGTCGGGTTGAGCGAGGTCATGGCGTCCTGAAAGATCATGGAAATTTCCCGCCCGCGCAGCTCGCGCATTTCTTTTTCCGGCAACGCAACCAAGTCCTTGCCTTTGAACATCACACTGCCGCCAGCGATTTTTCCGATATGCTCCGGTACGAGGCGCATGATGCTTTTGGCCGTTACGCTTTTGCCACAGCCGGACTCGCCGACAATCGCCAACGTTTCCCCTTTGTTCAAGGAAAAACTCACGTCACGGACTGCATTCACTTCTCCTCCGTGCGTCTTGAACGTGACGCGCAAACCGCTTACTTCCAGCAATTTTTCCGTTTTCTCCACGTCGTCTACCTCCTTGCCTTCGGGTCGAACGCATCGCGCAAGCCATCACCGAGCACGTTGAACGCAAGCATCGTCAATGAAATGAAGAAGGCCGGGAAAAACAGCCTCCACCAGTGACCGGACAAAATGGTCGAAAGCCCGTCGTTGGCCATCACGCCCCAGCTCGCCATCGGAGCCTGCACGCCGAGGCCGAGGAAGCTGAGAAACGCCTCCGCAAAGATCGCGGATGGAACCGACAAAGTGACGTAGACGATAATGATGCCAATCGTATTGGGCAGCAAATGCTTGCGAATGATGTAAAACGGCTTCGCTCCCATCGTCTTTGCCGCCAGCACGTATTCGGAGCTTTTCATTTGCAGCACCTGTCCGCGAACGGTCCGAGCCATACCGATCCAGCCCGTAGCGCTCAACGCGACGATAATCGTTCCAAGCCCTGGCCCCATGACTACCATCAGCAAAATGACCACCAGCAAATAAGGCAATCCATAGAGGAGGTCGACGAAGCGCATCATGATGTTATCGACTCGCCCACCCAAATAACCAGCGATTCCGCCATACAAGACACCGATGAAAAAGTCGATGAGTGCAGCCATAAAACCGACAAACAAGGAAATGCGCGCCCCGTACCATACACGGGTAAATACATCGCGTCCGAAATCATCGGTACCAAACCAGTTCGTCGCGGACGGCGCTTTGTTTTTCATGAGAATGGATTGTTTGGCATACTCGTGTCCCGATATCAAAGGACCAATGGTAGCCATGACGCCGAGCACAATAATGATGACAAGTCCCATCAAAGCAAGCTTGTTTCCTCTCAGCCGCTGCCAGGCTTCCTGCCAGAATGTCAGTTGAGGTCGCACAATCGCTTCCGAATTGAGGTTGTCTTTGCGCATCGGGATAAACAAGTCGTCAGAAACGATCATCCTTCGCTCTCCTTTCGATGTAGCTTGATTCGCGGATCAATAATGCCGTACAAAACGTCGACGACAAACATCATGAAAATCAGCAGGGCGCTGTAAAACACGGTTGTACCCATGATGACGGAATAGTCGCGGTTGATAATCCCCGCTACGAAGTATTTGCCCATCCCCGGAATCGCAAAAATTTTCTCGATGACAAAGCTCCCTGTCAACACGTTGGCGATGAGCGCACCAAGCAGCGTGACGACGGGCAAAATCGCATTGCGCAAGGCGTGTTTGAACACAATCGTGGCAGGCTTCAGCCCTTTTGCTTTGGCCGTTTCGATATACTCCTGCGTCAATATCTCCAGCATGTTTGTCCTCGTCAGACGAGCGATAATCGCAATCGGCCCAAACGCCAACGCCAGCGCAGGCATCACCACATGCTGCCACGATCCCCATGTCGCTGTCGGAAGCAGCTTCCACTCGACAGCCAAATATTTAATCAGCAAAGGCGCGACGACAAAGCTGGGAATGGATATCCCGAGAACGGCAATCACCATCGCGGCGTAATCAATCAAACGGTTATGGCGCAACGCAGCAACTACGCCAAGCCCCACCCCCGAGAAAATGGCAAACACGACGGCAATCACCCCAAGCTGGAACGAAACCGGAAAACCGCGGGCAATCATTTTGTTGACGGTATCGGAAGCATTCGCCGTCGACGGCCCCAAATCAAACTGCACCAGCTTTTGCAAATACAAAACATATTGGACAACGAGCGGCTTATCCAGGTTGTAGTAGGCGTTGAGGTTTTGCTCCACTGTCGCGTTCAGCGCTTTTCCTTCTTTTTCAAAAGGCGACCCGGGCACCGCGTGCATCAGAAAAAAAGTAACGGTAACAATGAGCCACAGCGTAACGATCATGGAGATAAATCTGCGGAAGACAAAAGATAGCAAGGACTCTCCTCCTTTAACTCAGAAATCCGTGAACAAGCTGGTGGGCAAAAGCTGTTTTGTTCGCATCCCGGGCGGAAGCGACGGACTTTCCCTATAAGCAAAAAACCCAGCAAATGCACACTCCTCATGGCATTTGCTGGGTTTTACTTACGTGTATGCCGTGCATACGAATAAATAAAGCAGCAGTTGTTTTCTTATTCACTTGGTGACTTCTGCTTTACTTCTCGCGGAAACAGCCTGTTTGTACTTCTTTTGCGCATCCTTGAATGCAGCAATCAATGTTTTTTGCGAAGATCCAAAATACCGATAGCGAATCTCTTCCCCAATCTCCTCTGACGCAAAGATGGAGTGGCCGATAAAAATCGACCGGGCAAAGTCAGACGTCAGTTGCACCGTAGACGAACAAGCCGCATCTACGATTTTGTCGTTGGTAGTATCCACGACCAACCCGATAAAAAAAGCACTGAACTGCTGCGTTATCGGATTGTTGGATGAAGATTGCGCATCGCCCACGATATAAATGGTATCTTTATCAAACAAATCAAAAACCCCACTTTTATCATGCTTAACGGACCGGCCATGCGGGACGTTCGGAGTGCTACCTCCTTACAATCGCAAGCTGGCTAAGCACTTTCTTACATATTAACAGAATAATTCGCAATTTGTAAATAAGTCTGACTAATCTTTCGTGGGGGGTGGGGGATGGGGTGGGGCGGTGCTTTGGTTGTGGATAACGGTATAAATTTGATTCGCGCCAGCGCCTAGATGATGCAGGATTGTGCAGGGCCTTATATTCTTATGTAGAATAAATTACCAATATGTGTTGAGCTTTTTTGATGGCACGTACGCTTGTCTGTTCTAAGGGGGAGAGAAATATGGAAGACCTCCTGTCAATTGCTTCGGGCATCGCAGGGTTCATGATATGCAAGTACAGCTTCACCAAACAGGAAAAACCGTTAGTTTTCAAGGATTTGCTGTTTGAGTATGTCGTTACTGTCGGGTTTTGTTATTTGTGCAAATGGGCGATTTTTGCTGGCTCGACTGTTTTGGAGCTGTTTTAAAATTGTTTTGGGTGGATGAGAAATAGGTTAGGGGATTGCAACTCGCTCATCGAACATTTTTATTTACCCCTAACTTACAATTTATGTTAAGGGATTCTTCAAAGGACATTCCTATCCTGTATCACTCGACAGAACGAAAAAAATCCCCGCCGTAGCGAGGGAATTTTAAAATGAATTACTACTCTTGTCGGCATTTTTAACCTAACTAATTGTGCATAGGTCACTTAAAGAGTACACACCAGGAAATATTTGGTCAGATTACCTATCAAAAAAAGATATGCATTACCATCCGGCTGGCTTATTTTTGCCCATATAAATTTCAGCAATATCATGATGTTCAGACATATCAGGGGTAATATGGTAATGAACCCACAGGTAATAGCCATCCGGTTTTTTTAATAACTTAGCATCCAAACGGAAAATTTCTTTATTTTTATCGAATATTGCAAAGACCCTTTCTCCGCCACCAGGGCCTTTTATCGAGATATCCTCAGCTTTTTCTAACAAATCATCTAGCTTTTTTTTGACTACCGGCCAAACATCATCTGCTACCTTTTTTCCAAGTTTTTTGACGGCATATCCTGCGGCTGACACAATAATTCTAGCAACAATTGGTGCAACTCTTTTTTCTTTATTACTCTTTAATTCCACTTTATTCTTGGAGTCCACAACAGGACTTGATTGTGTTTTAAATTCTTTGGCAGAAGCCACTTCAGAAATCCCTACACAACCAGTTAATACAGCTATAGCTAATAGTAGCGCTGTTATCTTTTTGAACATATGAAACGTGCATCCTCCATTCTATTCTTACATCTCCTGATATTTATATTGCGACTTATCCTTAGCACGAGGTAACAAGACCTCATTTACCCAACTGGCAAACAGATTGTTAATCTCTTCTACATCCAGTTCATCTTTTTCATAATGAAAGATAACTATATCTTCTGATGTATCTGATGAACCTAGATCATGAAAGTTATCAGAAAATAATACATCCCATCCCTGACTATTTTTCTTTTTCCAAACGCTTCCTTCGATATCGTACCCATCCTCACAGTATGTAAGATGGAAGTGACGATCTGTTAAATACTCTTGTTCAACTTTCTCCCAGTCCAACACGCAACCCACACTCCTAATTGTAAATATACCGACATAATTATATGTTAATAAATTCACGATGTCGTTGTTTGTAAAAATTTGTCAAACACTCATAAAAAAGTTAATATTTTTTGGTTTAATCTAAAAATCAGTGCTTGACAGTCAGTCCAGCAGACGATGGCGGCATCGATGGACAGAGCACCAGAGCCGCCTCAAGCTAAAACTTCACTTCCTCCACCGAAACCACTGGAAAGGAATGCCCAGGCAGCATCGGCAGGAACGGCCTCTCGTCCACGTAAGCGACAACGATGTGGGACGGTCCCACCATCTTTTTCGGAGCGAGCTGCAGCTCTTCTCCCCGCTCGGTCACAACTGTAATTTGCAGTTGACCGCCCCCTTGGCGGACAGCTCCTGGCGTCGCGCTCACGGTGACGAAGCTGTCTCCGTTGTACTGCAGCCGCAACGTCAGATCCTGCCGCCAAGCGCGGAAATCCACGTAATGACGCACAAATGGAATCGGGTCGGTGGTCACGCTTTTCGCTCCTGGCACGTATGAATGGAGCTGGCGCTGATACCCGCCATTTTCGCTCATCCTGCGGTCAAAGCGCTGTAGCGCCTCGTCTTCCAGCAAATCGATGACGCCCTCTGTCTTCAAGACAGGATCAATTGCAAAGGTGGCATGATGATTGGCCAGCTCCAGCAGCATTTTTATTTCCGTTTTTTTCTGCATCGCCATATCAGCATCGACGACAAACGTACCGATCAGCAAAAAAAGCAACAGCGCCGATATAGATAAAATGTTAATCCCCGTATGAATATCCTCCTAATGCAGTCCTCTCGTCTATCGAGAGTGCACATGTTTACAGATCGTAGTCCATGACGTTAATCGTCCCCTGGCGAGTGACCTGCAACGTTTCAGCAGGTGCGAGAATCCATGAAGTAAAACCGGGATAGGGAATGGTCAAAACAAGGGAAAACTCGTCTGCATGACTCCATAAAACAGGATCGGCCGAATGCGTGCGCGTCACACTTACAGAGATCTCCCGCTCGGACAAGGAAAACCGCTTTTCCGCCAGTTCCTTTGCGATAAAAGCCCGCACTTCCTCCTGCAGCAAGCTTTCATTGGTCCCTCCGCGGTTGCTGATGTATTTTGTAGCAGCAGCGCTGACCTCCATCAGCTCATTTTCCGCCTGCACGACCGTGTGTACCTGCAATAGCCCCAGACTCACCATCAACAACAGCATGACATTGAGAATAACGGCAACAAGCTGTCCCATCAGGCTGTACCGAATCTCGTCACCTGGACGAGCAGATCACCGAAAAACTGCTTGCAAGCCGACAGGAGGTTGTCGGGACCTGTAAAAAGCACCCCCACCGTAAGAGGCAGTACGAGAACAAGCAAAACCAACATGCTAATCATTTTATTCATGGACTACCACCCTGGGTCAAAATATTCGGAGGGGCGGCTCCCTGTAAAAGAAAAGGCAGTATCGCCCTCCACAAATGCATTCAGCCATTTTGCCACGTTGGACGGCGTAACCGTAACAGTAAGCGTGACGGACTCTTTTTGCTCTTTACGTGCCCGCTCTCCCATCGTTCGCGGCCAGCTACCCGCAAATACATCTGCTGTTACGTCCCAGCCAAGCTCGGCCATTTTTTTGGTATAGTATTCTGCCAAAGCCGGGTCCAAATAGCCGATATCCTGCATGTCATCGAGAATATCCGCATAGATGCCACGAGCAATGGCTCTCTCCATGGCGTACAGATGGTAGGCTCCTACTCCGGAAATTACGAACAGCAGCACCATCAGGCAAACGAGAAATACTTTTGCTTTGACCATCGCTTACGAGACGACTGTTTTCTTTTTTAATGAAAGATAACCGTCGCAGCTCGATACACCCTTTCCTGTTGAGTCTCACGAAGCTGTTCTTCTGGCTGCAAGTTCCATAGGAACGCGCACAAGCTCCCTGCCATTACGACGATAATGAGAAAAACATGATGGTGCAGCATCAGTTTGACGTATAGGCTGTGCCGTTCTGCATTTTGAAGTTGATGTTTTCATTTCTTGTGTCGTAATTCAGTGATGTGATGGAACGGTTAATGCTTTCGGCAGAATCGTTTGCAGCGGGCGATAGTTCATTGCCGTAAGAGCTTACACCGATCCCCAGGACCATGACGCACGCAAGGAAAATAAAAAACATTTTCGACATTGTGGCACTCTCCTTTTAGTAGTTAACTAGAAAAGCCATGCTACGGTATCGCTTTATCAATCCAATCAGCTGCTCGATCTCGCAGTCCGCCATCCTGAACAACTGATGCGTTGATGTGCGAGAGGCTCGACACGATGATTCCCAAAGTGAATACGATGCACATGATAATGGACAACAGTTTGGTCAAGCGCTTAGCCTCCCTTTAGGTTAAATACTTGGCCAAAATTTCTGTCAGCAGCTTGTACCAGGGAAACATAGCAACCAACAACCCCATGTAAAAAGCCGGGTAAACGATGACACTGTAGCCGATACCTAGCGATTTTATTTTTTTGCGATGGCGAAACATCCTGCGCTGATCGACGGCCGATTCCATGCGCTGCATCGTTACACTGACTTGTCCCGCGCTTAGCTGCTCAATAGTGCGCATGCTGGAAACGAGAATAACGCCATCATCGACCCCCAGCTTGCGTTTGAAGCTTTCCAACGCTTCATCCGGATCTTTGTTCCACTCTGACAAAGTTGGGACATACTCTTTCAGCTTTCTCGTAGGTCTTGCCGCTTTTACCATGGCATTGTAGACAGGCACCTGATTTTCCAGCAAGGTTACATAACGGTTGATGAAGCGGGCTATGTCTGTGCTCAGCATATCCTCGCGATTGCCCGCCCACATCTTCAGAGCCAGGTACGGAAGGAAGTACCCCCCTCCCGAAGCAAGACACATCGACAAAAGCGGAAATGATTCAACACGGCACAAAATTGCCCAGAGAAGAACGAGAATGCAAACGGCACTTCCACACAGCAGTTGCAGAAACAGCCACTCGGCTTTTCCCCAACCAAATGGCCTCCCTGCCCGGGAAAGCAACTGTTCCCATTGTTCATCTTCGGCAGATTTGACCGTCCTCTCCCACTTTTTCCACCACTTCGCAGAGATGAACAGCGCAGGCCTTTGGCTTTGCACCAAATACTTTCCGACGAAGAAGACAGCGAGAAACATAAATAAAGAACCCAAACCCAACCACGTGTACATGACGAGCAACTGCATTACCGATACCTCCTCCCCCAAATGAACGCAAGCAGGATGGAGAATGACCAGACGGTTACCGCCAGCGCTAAAATAGCCTGTCCGTCAGGGGTGTAAAAATAAAGCCGATACGAAACTTTCAACAATCCCTGGTTGTAAGGAATCAAGCATATGCAGATGGCAATGACGATTAAAAGGCTGATCCAGATCGAGTATATTTCGCTGTCCCGCTCATGTTTTTCGTCCTGCTGCACAAACATTTCATTCGTCAATCGGTTCAGAGGTACCTGAATGTCTTCGGTCTCCCCCTCCAACCCACTGGCGATGTACATGGCAAAATCAAATGCCCATGGATGATCCAGCCTTTGCGCAAAGCGTTCTACCGCTACTGTAGGATTCCCGCCATCGGCAAGGGTGTTGTTCAGCAGGAGCAAATCTGGCAGAAGCTCCTTCGGACATTCTTCAATCATTTCCCGAAAAGTCAGCACAATATTTTTCCGGCTGTTATAATAGCGGGCAAAAAGCTCCACAAAGCGGCAAAATGAACTGATTTTTTTGTTGATCCGAACCGTATAACGGGCGTACAGCAAAAGAGTAGGCAGTAAAAGAAACAAGAGAAACAAAGACAGAGAGACAATCAGGTTGCCCAGCAAGACTCCCGAAGCAAATCCCGCGACACCACCAATCAAGGAAAGCAGCAGATGAGCCTCGGGTGTACCTCCCCCTATCTGACACCACCGATCGTATCGCTCATACAGCATCCGCCTGGTGGCATGCTGCAAAAATTTTTCTCTCCATGCTTCTACCGTGCGGGGAAAGAAAACTCGGGGAGCAGTCCAGTTATGGTACAAGTACACTCCGGTGAACATAAAACCGATAAACAGACAGACGACCATCGGAATGAGTAGCGAATAAATCATAGCTGCCTGCCCAGATCAGTAAGACGTAGTTCTTTCAATACATCAATGTTCGCTCTCCCGACGTAGCACATATACTCCACCAGATGAGGACTTAGCTGCTTTCCTGTCCATTCATATGCACCCGTTTGCACATTGCGACTGACTAGCGGGATCGATTCGACGCGATTGAAAGTGTCGTTCCATTCCGTAACATGAATGGCATCGACAAAGCGGTGACCGTTATTTCGATAGGTAAGCGAGTTTACAAAATTGACTGCCCTGCTGATCCTTTCTTGCGTCAACTCGACACTTCGTCCCCCATACTGATAAACGAGGTCTGTCAGGTCATGTAAAGCTTTATGGGGAAAACGTTCATGCATTGCCGCAATCGTAGCATCCGTCCCTCTGATTCCCGCATTGACAAAATGGTACGCTTCGATCGGCTCGCGGATTTCACCGATCAAAATCGTATTGGCTGTTGAACGGTACATATCTTTGAAGCAGTTGCTCAGCTCAATGCCGATTTCTTCCACATTTTGCAGTTCAATGACTTCGCCCGGCCATACATCGGCGAATCGCATCTCATGCTCGCTTTCGAAAATGGTAATGTACTCTGTCAGCGGGTCCTTGAGCTTCAACATGCACATCATCAAGGTTGTTTTCCCGGCAGCCATCGGTCCAATGACAAGAACGTTGCCACGTCCGTGCACTTGCTGTTCGAGCAGCCATTGCACAGGCTCGTCAAAAGTCGGCCGAGGCTGTGTCCGAAGCTGGTCAAGCGAGAAATCCGGAGTCGTGAACCGCCTGACAAGAATCGTGGGCACTCTTGAATATGGAAAAGTAAACATGGTTAACCGAGCTTTAAGAGCATGAAGATACCCGCTCAGACGAGGTTTTTTCTCGTTAAAAGACAGACCGGCAGCATTCGTCAGCTTTTGTTGAAGTATCTCGACTTCCTTCCAGGTAGGAGTGTAAGAGAGAAACTTTTTCACTCCTTGTTCCAGGTACGCTACTCGTCGATCAGCGCCTATCCGCACTTCTTCTACCCACGGAGACAAATGCAGAACGGCGTCAAGTATTCCCCAGCCATAGGTCGAAAACACAAGGCCTTCGTAGCCGTTGACATGCGGCAAAATTTCCTCTGATATCGGACGCTTGAGCACTTCTTCAAAGTAATGCTGCAAGCGCAAAATAATATGATTGTGGCTGTCGCGGTCTCCTTGCTCTGCCAAAGAGAGAATTTGCTGCATCTCCAGCTTTTCTTCGCGCGTTTTGCCAAAGTGATTCAAGTAATCTCGAGCCGCCTGCTTTATTTCCTCAATGTCGTGCAAATTGGCTGTGCCCCTGTTCAGCTCTGCTATTCTCATCAACTGTACACCACGCTTTTTTCAGCAAGGTCTGCTTTGGCAATTTCCTTGAGACTGCTGATGTACGATTTGGGCGGGAAAAACTCTTCGATCAACACACTGCTGCTTCGCTGGGATTGCATCAGCCTGCTTGGCGATATGCGAGGAACCACACCGTAGAGCGGGATATCTTCTCCAATCCGATAAGGCTGGCCTGGCTCCTGATGGCTTAGCAAAACCTCGCACTGTACACCTTTTTCTCGCCAATGCTTAAGCCACTCTTTCGCGCTTTCGATGCCAAAGGGATCAGCGCGAACAAACAACAGATTGCGATCAGCCGTGAAAAGCAAACGCTGCATGGTCTCTGACTCCGGGAAGCAGTACCCCCAGTCGACATACACATGGTCGAATTGCAGGCGAAAAGCCGCAAGCATATTGCTTAGCTCCGCACTCCGCCATTTGCTGGCTGCGTGCGCGTAATACAGATTGGGCATATGAGCGCTCTGTTTGCAGACGCTGCGCCAGTTTCGCCTAAGTGCTGTCTGGTAATCCAATAAATTTGGACGAAACAGAGATAACTGATGCTGCTGAAGCTTGAAAAAGCGGGTTAAATCGGGTTTTGCAACGTTCATGTCAAGAACGGCAATACTTTTGGTCGGGTACTGTCTGGCGAGCAAAATCGGGTAATTGATGCAAAACGTAGTAATTCCCGATGCGCCATAACTCATGAGGGCGTAGACCTGGCCGCCGCTTTCGCTGCTTTGGTGTTCCTTCCTTTCATGGACAAAGCCCAGGATCAGGCTGATTTTGCTGCGAATCTCTTCCTGTGAAAGCTGGGCAGACAGTACGTACACCATTTCAAGCTCCAGTTTCTCTGTGACTTGGGCAATGATTTGCTCATCCCGATACAATGGAACGATAATCAGCGGAGAGTGAGCAGGCAGTACGCTTCGGACGGAGGGAAGCCACTCCCACGCCGGTGCTGCATACATCTCGGAAAAAACGACGGTCGCATCCGGCTGGTACAGGTGAGCCAACCGGGGGAACTCCTCAGATGATTCAGCCACCAACACCTCGCTCGCAGTCGGCATATACGTCTTGGCTAACGACTTCATCGGATAACAAACTAAAATTTTCATGACGCTTGCTCCTTTGAAACCATGATATGGCCTACCTGCAGCATGCCGTATGACATTGCTTCGTTAAGGATTACGTACTCTCGATCCGTTAGATTGAATCCTAGAAAAGCAGGTAGTGCGGTGGGCTGCACCCGATAATCGTGATATTTTTTCTCGCTATTCGACTGAGGCTTTTCGCGAGAGCCGTTGAAGACCGCATCCATCTGATCTGGAGAAGGCAACAGGCTTGGTTTCAGAGTGTAGATCTCGGTGCCATTGCTGTCTCTTACGCTGGCCAGTTGGCTCTCAAACAGAAACTCCGCCGTGTCATTCGTCTTTTTGAATTGCACAGGCTCAGGGTAATCCTGCAATTCGGCCAGGCTCTTGTACTTGACCCAGATTTTCACGTGGTCGCCCTTGCGCAGCTCTGTCAAAGGCTGAATCGAGAGCAATGGAAACTCATACCGCGCCTCACCTTTTTCCGGCAGAAGCTGTGAATCTGTCAGCTTGGTTGTTAACAGTTGCTCACCTTGATAAATGGTTTGCGTACTCCTTTTGCCAATCACAGCGGTTATATCTCGTGCCGCTTCTGGGAGGATTTCATCAATTTCTTCCTGTACTAGCACCACATCGTCTTCTGTAATCGGCTCAAAAGGAGAAATTTCCTTTCCGGCAGCCACTTTTACGACTGGGGCAAACAGTTTTTCCGTTGCCAGCGCATCAATATACTGGGTGGCTGCATAGAAGGAGGAGCCTGCCAGGAGAAACGAGATCAGGCAGATAACGAGCATCGTTTGCTTTTTCATAACACCCTTCCTTTGTGAGCGTAAATCAGCGATTGAAACTCACTTTCTTGTTCTGGAAAAAGCTCCAGCAAAAAGTTGGCCTTTACGTGTGCCATCGCGGCTTTCTCTTCATCAACGAGTGGAATCTGGTAATCAATTTGCGGAAAGGTCTGGCCCCAGAGTGAGAGCGTCCCTTTTACTTTTTTCATGACAGTTGAACGCGCAAAATGTGCATTCCATTTGTTTGCGATAAATCTCAATTTGCTTTTCTCTGTCACCCACCAGCTCGGGGCTGTCTCTACCAGGAACAAGCGAGTAAGACGTGCGATATCTGTATCAAAAACAACCCACACTTCATCAGCTATTTCGAAAATTTGCCTTGCCTCGCTTTGATTCCAGTGAGAAGAGATATCTATGAAAACAATCGGACTGTCTTTGCTTACTCGAAGTATCCAGTTGGCTATATCCATGCGGGAAGATTCTTGCTGACCATGAAAAGGGGTGTCGATCTGGATGCGAAGTTGGTTATTTTGCATGAGGAGCAATGATGTTGGAGAAAAATTCTTGAGTGATCGAACTCTGCGTTCGTAATCAAGAGCGAAGTAGAAGTAAGAAGTTTGATTTGGCATCTCGCAGAGCGTCACGGGTATTCCTTGTCCCGCCCAGGCGTACGCAATATTGCCGGCCACAAAACTGGCGCCTGCCTGCGGGTACAAGCTGGTTACAGCGATGCATTTGCGAATGATCGCCTCTTGCTGTTCCACCGTATGAGGGGAAGCCAGCTTTTCCTTGAGCAGTCTCCATTGCCGTTCTTCTTCGGAAGTATGCGTAAACTCCTGCTGTTCCAAATCACGGAATTTGGAGACGAAACGGCTCATTTGGTGAAACATGACTACCCCACCTGGGAATCATTCGATTTATTTTTTCCCATGAGGTATTTCTCGAATTTCTCAACCATTTCCCTGACAGTGAGTGACTTGCGGTGGTAGTAGTAAATTTTCCGCAGACGCTCCCGCTCTTGTGGGGTCATTTCCGGCTTGACTTTGGTTGCCAGGTCAATGAGCAGCGCTAGCTCTACATTGTTCGGTCTCCCTCTGCGCGGTGGGTTGGCGAACAACTCCTGCTGCTTTTTATCAAAGGCGTTTGGGTATTCAAGCAGCCACATATCAACCAATGTTTCAATATCTGTCTGACTGCGAACCCCCAGCTTCATCAAGTATTTAAAGTAGTGAGGCAGTGAACGTTCTTTCAGCAAGCCGCTCTTCCACCTGGCGACAAATCCATCTGGCATGGTTAAAAGTTTGGTTACGTCTCGGATGAGTGCTGTCCGATTTTGCGATTGGTACTGCACCACTGCGTCTTTCACCAGCGTGAACAGAATGTCGTGATAGTTCGCATCGCTATAACCGTTTCCATACTCGACGATATACCATTCCTCTACTGCCTTATCAAAGTCTCTGCGGCAGTTGGACAGTTGGAGCTGATTCAGATGTTCATAAAACTCTTCCAGATCATACTGAACCATGAACTCCTCCTGGTAGTCGCCGAAAACGTAAGCGATAAATGCCTCTTTCAGTTCTTCCAATGACACCAATTTCAGACCATTTGTCTCCTGATAGCAGCGGTTGACCAGTTCGATTGCGCTCTTTGCCAACACGTTAAAGCACCCCCTAATTTTTTACAACTTTATATAATAATAGACATTTTGTAACATCTTTCGTCACTCGTCAAATCTTTTTTGTCAATTTTTGTAACGGGTTTGTGAATTTTGGATCGCCCCGCACGCATCCGTGCAAGGGCGATTTTTTCGCACTACTCAGCCCACAGGTAAAGCTCCTCTCCTGTAGCGAAAAGCAGTGCAATTCTTCCTCCCCGCTCGATGACGGTTGGAGCATTCTCCATCACAATCAGCCCGTCATTGAGTACAACCCTGTCCCCAAATCGATGAAAGCTTTCGATTTGGAAACTTCCCAGCGGCAGCCTTTCCAATGAAAGGTGCCTGCCGGGCTTGTGCTTCTGATAGCGTACATGCCGCCCAAGAAGCTGCTCCACGGATGCAGAGCGCTGGTGGTGAGCCTCTACTGTTGCCATGCGCAACGCCTCCTTCTCTCACCTGTAGAGTACGGCCGTTTCATGTGCTTATAAGCCAATGAAACTATGTATACCGTAAAAAAAGACAGAGGGCGTTGGCAAATATTTTTACTCAGCTTCCCAATAAACCGGATCGCTCAGTTCCGGGTACATCTCCGTCACCATGTCGAAAGGAGAAAAGTACAGCGTATCGACAAGAATTTTCAGTTTGAATTTTTTCAGGAGCGAATAAGCCCGCTCCGTCTTGCTGAACAGTCTGGGCAGCTCGCGCATATCAGACAGCTTCAGCAAGTGCTGGCACATGTAATCGACGCACACTTTGGCGCGCTCCTCGCCCTTGACGCTCTGGAAATAGGCAGGAGGAAAATGGCGGCGAATGCCTGACAATACCTCCTGATAAACCCACAGCACCCGTTGCTTCTCCGGCAGGCGAGGCAGATGCGGGTAGGCATACTCCACAATGTAGTACACATCTTCCGCCTTTGCCTCGATCGGCGGCTCGATGTACTCGCGGATCAAATGCAGCTTCAATTGCTTTATATCCTCCAGACTCAACTCGCGTCTCGCCTGCTCAGGCGTCCACTTTTTGACGTTTTCTATCGCATAGCGGACGATTAACTGGACCTTCTGCTTGCGGTACTGCGCATCTTCAAATTCATACGGGGAAAAGCGTTTCTGCTCTCCGTTAAGAATGCGTTTGTACCGATCGACAATTTTGGACGGCACTGCCCCTCACTCCTATCCCCATTTTTGGAATATACTCCTAAATTACCACGAGTGATTGGGACAAAAATAACAGTGCTCGGCTTCGTTATCCAGCCCTTTAGTCATACACTCCCGATTGCGAGACACGAGCTATTTTTACATCCAGCTCTCCCCAAAACACAGGAATGCGCTGCTCTACCTCTACTTGCAAATGATAAATGCCTTGCCGATACAAATAGGCACGCTCCCCTCTTTGATGCACGGCGGAAACCCCGGCAGCCCTGCTCTCCAGTGAGGACTTGTTCAGCCGCCATAAAATAGCTGCTTCCTCACGAGCGCCCCTGATTACTTCAGCATCTGCCTGCTCGGCTTCCTGACTGGTTGCATAAAGTCTGCTCTGCGTCTCCCCATCAGTATCCGTGTACTCCCACAAACCTGCAGCCCGCGCTCCTTTGGTCACCAGATCGGCAGTATGCTGAACGTTCATTTCCAAAAAATCGGCCTGCTCCGAAAACAACAGCAAAGACAACAAGCTGCCCAAACAGAAGAGAAAAAAGAGCATCGTAATCATCGTGGCCCCGCTCTCTTCTTTTGCGCGTATCTCCGCAAGCTGCCACAGCCCGGTCATTTTTTGTCCTCCGCATTTTCGACCATCATGTAATAGCTTTCGGACAGCTCATAAACCGCGCCCGTGGCAAGCAAGCGAAAACTCACCTTCGCCTCAGCTTTAAAGTGGTTTCCTTTTTTCCAGCCGCCTCCGTCCAGCTCCAGCACAATATCGCGCTCGGCAACCTCCATGCCTTGGTCAAGCTCGGCCATGCCCCGCTCTCTCGCGTGGTATTTTGCCAGTCCAAAATTGGGCTGCACAGCAGCGATTCGGCCAGCCTCGTATGCCGCTGCCAAAGCCTTTTGGCGGTTGTACAAAATCGTGAACTGATCGAACGAAAACACGATCAGCAGCCAAACCAATGGAAAAATCAAGACAAACTCAATCAATTGACTGCCCTGCTCGTCCCGCAACCATCGCCTCAGCATTGTTTTCATCAGGCTGCCCCCACCTTATGCAGCATCTGGCGGAGCAAAAAAGCACCCAGCAAAAATACGGCGTAAGGAAAAGCGAACGCCGTTTTCTCTACGCCGGGAAGCCAAAGCTGCCGATGCGCCGTCCATCCCACTGCCATCACAAACAAATTTTTTCCCAATCGGGACCATCTGCGCGGATAAAGCAAGACAAATAAAATGCACAAAACTATCGAGTGAAGAAATAGCGGATACACCTCTGCCCAGCCGCTCCATGCCCCAATCGCCATGAGCAGCTTCAAGTCACCCATTCCCATGCCCTTGCTGGCTACAGGGATGGCCGCCAGCAGAAATGCCCCCATCACACCTGATAACGACGTCCACAACGATCCAGTGTGCCACTGATAGCAAAATCCAAGCACAATCGCGGAAAACGTGAGCGTATTAGGAATTTTGCGATGCCTCCAGTCAAACCATGCGGCGATTGTCAGCAGACCGCCTACAAGCACATTTGTCATTTGCTGATCTTTTCTTGCAGTTCCTTCAGCTTGGCGTCTTCAGCTTCCCCCAATGATGCCAGCGTCGGAATAATCAAGATAAGGATCACCGCCACAATGATGACCATTTCCACAATCGTTACGCCGTCTTCCTCGCTCCAAAAGCGTTGGAAATAGCTTGCGATAAATGACATCTCTTTCACTCCTTTATCAGATCGTACTTTCACTTTGCCAAAAGACAGCGCAGCCTTGCAAAAATATTTACAACCGCTCTCCGATGCCCATCAATGCCGGGCCCATCACGAGAAATAACAAAGGAACCCCCATAAACAAAATCACAAAAGGGAGCAGGCGAATGTTCAAACGGTTCATATGAGCTGCTGCTTCATCCTCTTGCTGCCTCACCTGTTCCTCGATTTGCACGGACAGCATTTGCGAAATGCTGACGCCCTTGGTGACTGCCTCATTCATCTCCAAAGCGATCGTGGTCAGCGTATCGACCTCCCAGCGGAATGCCAGTTCCTCCAATGCTTTTCTCCACGATCCATGCCGTTTTTCCGCGACCTCCAGTTTGGCAAGCTCTTGGCCCAGCCTGGCATTGAAGCGACGAGCCGTCTGCTTTACCGCCCCTTGCAGCGGCATACCTGCCTCGACCAACGATTGGACGATCCCAAAAAAGACGGGCACTTGTTCGCGTATTTCCGCTTTTGCCCGCTTATCCATCCAGTCGAGATAAAACGTCGGCAACAAATACAGCCCCAAGCTGAGCATCAACGGATACCCTGTTTTTATCCCGAGCATTTCCCCTTGGGCCAGCTTCAGCAAAAGAGCTAACAGAGAGGAGGCGACCAGACACATGCAAATCAGCCTCGCCAAAACCACTTCGACCAAACGAATCGGCAGGTGGAGCCGCGAGATGATTTCTTCCGTTTTGGAAGCATGGATGCCCGTCCATCTGCATAACCGCTGCAGAAGCGGCGGGTGTCTTTCCAGCAGACGAACCAGTGTCCAGCGAGCTTGTCGGCGCTCGAATGCTTGATCGAGCTCTGCCTGCTGCTCGATTTCAATTCGACTAAACAAGCTGGAGAAAAAAGAAGCTCCCTTGCCCAGACAAGCAGGGAGTCCATAAAGAAAGATGGCAAACCCAATCAGAGCGCAAATCACAAGCATACGCTCACCCTCCCCGGTGCACACTTTTGTGCGCCATGTAGCGAATCGCTTCTCCCCCTAGCAAAATACTCGCCAGGCACGCTAAAATGAGCAGCCGCCCCCCTACGGTTGCTGTCAGCGAATCAAAATGATGCGGATTGTTTGCATACAGCGCCAAAATGAAGATGAAGGGCATCACGCTCAAAAGATTCACTTGCGCGACAATTTGGGCCATAGCGGCTTTTTGCCTGCGCAGCGACTGTCTGCGGCGCAAAATGGAGGAAGCCGCCAAATCCAACGTTTTCGCCATGTCTCCACCCATTTCTCGCTGGATTTGCACAATCGTAGCCAAATATTTGACATCGGCTGATCCCGTTCGCTCGTAAAAGTCATTCATAACGTGCTCCAATGGCACCTGTGCCCGGAGCAGCTCGACAATGCGCCTATACTCTGCCGTTACAATCCCGTCTAAAAATGAGCTTGCCGCAACCTGCTCAAAAGCATGCAAATAAGAGGGCGACGTACGCAGCGAGCTTGCCATCAGGCGGATCGCTTTTATATTGCCAGCCTCAAATTTGTCTTTGCGTTTGGCTCCCCACACGCTGACCAAACGCTCTGTAAACAAGACGCCAGCAAGCAAGGCGGGAAGCGCCAGCCACCACGATTGCAGTAGTTGGCTGCTTATCCCAAACGACAGAACCCCCAAGAAAAAAGACAGCGTGACATACTGGTTGATTCCCCAGCCCGAGCGTGACTTCGCCAGCCTTTCCTCCAACCGATTCCAGACCGTTTTTCTGTCCCGCTGAAGCAATCCCACAATCTCGTGCTTGCCCGCTTGCTCACGGACATACATGTTTTGCGGAATGACGAGCAAAAATGTGGCAAAACCAATTCCTATGGCGACAGGCATGCTGATGTCAGCCAAAGTCCCTTCCCTCCTAGACTTGTATCGGCGTTGTAAAAAATACTTCCTCAATTGCTTCCCGCGACAATCCTTTTTCCTGCCAGCGCTTGATGATTCGTTCAGGCCTATAGCCTGTCCACTTGAAATGCCCTTTTACTTTTCCGTCCTGGATCCCCGTCGCTTCATACACAAAGATATCTTGCAAATACACCCGGTCCGGCACAACCTGCTTGACGTTGCACGCTCGTTTTATCCATTCCTCGTGCGATTGGCCTGTGCCGACAACTTCCGTGATGGCAACCACTTTGCGGCTGCCGTCCTCCTCAAACCGCTTTACCTGGACAATCAAATCCAACGCCGAGCCAATCATCAGATTGCGTTCCTCAGCACTGTACACTTCATCTGCCTTGCCAAACAAAATCGGCAACGTAGAGTCGACCAAGGCTCGCGGCGAGTTTGCATGCGCTGTACTCCAGCTACCGGGGTGGTCCGTATTCATCGCCCACAGCATATCGACAATTTCCCCGCCCCGTGTCTCGCCCACCATAATGACGTCAGGACGCTTGCGCAGCGATAAACGTACGCAATCCTTAATGGAGAAGCCGCCTTTTCCTTCGTAGTTGGCCGGCTTTGCCAAAAGCCTGCGGACAAAAGGATGCTGCAGCTTCAGCTCGAGCACGTCTTCAATCGTGATGATGCTCAAATGTTCAGGAACGTATTGGGAAATGAGGTTCAGCATATGGGTTTTGCCTGAGCCTGTTCCTCCGCTGACGATCCCGGACGCTCTGGATAAACCGACGGCTCTTTGCAAAAACAAGAGCATCGGTGCGCAAATCGACCCGTAACGCAAATAGTCGCTTTCACTCAGCAGCTCGCGGTGTTTGCGAATGGTGAGCGTGTGCCCGTCCGGCGAAATGGAACGATGCGTGGCTGCCACCCTTGAGCCGTCAGGAAGCTGTGTATGCAGCTCCGCCTTTGTCTCATTAAACTCCCGGCCCATCGTCGCAGCAATTTGTTCCAGCAACTGCAGCATTTCTTCTTCGTCGCGAAATACGACAGCCTCGTGCTTTTCCAGCCTTCCGGTACTTTTGCGTTCCACTACCAGATAATTATGGCGATGAAACAAAATTTCCGTAATATCCCGGTCCTCCAATAGCTCATCAAGCGCTCCCCAGCCAGTCAAGGAATGCAGCAGTCGTTTTACTTCCGCCTCCAAATGCATGGACGAAAGCGGCACCTGCGACTCCAACAGCATTCTGATGTCGGCTGTCAGCTCTTTCTTGAAGGCGGGAGAATGCTTATCCTCCCACAAACGCCTGCCGTACTTCTCCACAATTTGGGTACGAACAAACGTTTCTGCCTCGCTGCCAATCGACCGCTCCTGACTGGGGGCAGGCTCTTGCTTTTTTTCAAACAACGTAGCAGGCGGCCCGGACGTTTCCCGCCCGATCGTTCGCTGCTCCTGGCCTCTTGGCAACTGATTGGATATCCCCAGCAATTGTCGTTTGTCGAACATAGCGCCTCCCTAGCCCCACAACCAGCGCAAAAGGGATGGCTTCTCGCTCTGCTTCCCTTTTACAGCGGGCTTTTTTGTTTCTTCGTCAACCGGAAACAATGCCTTTCCTAACGTTTCAATGGCCTCCCTGGCGGCACTTCGCCCGGCTTGCATCATGACTGGAACCCCTGTGTTAATCGACTTTTTCACTTCTCCATCGTCAGGAATGGAAAAAATCCTCTTGCTTGGATGGAGCTGAAAATAAGCCCGGATTTCTTCCAGCGTAAACATTTCTTTTCGCTGCAAGCGGTTCATGCACACCTGGATTCGCTCTTCCGGATACTCTGCTTCTCTCAGCAGCTTCAGCAAGCGTTGAATGTTTTCGATCGAATCCACTACAGGAGTGCCTACCATCACAACATGCTCGGCAAAAAAGAGGGCTTGGATCGTCGCATCAGTCGTATCGGGCGCAGTATCAATCAAAATGACATCGTAGCTACTCTGTTTGAGCGTCTCCAGGATGAGATACAAATGATAATCGCGAATTTCAAAGCTTTGCCGAATATCTCTCGGGGAAGTAAGCACGCCCAAACCCGATTCCGTATGCTCAACGACGTACTTTTCGATCTGCTGTGGAGACAGCGGCAACACGGAAGCAAGCTCCTGCCATTCCTTTTGCCGGACAGCATACGGGTCTAGGCCGCGCTTTTGAGCAAATGCGTGGAGCTGGCTATCGAGATCTTGTACCCACGTAAACAAATTGGGCGTTCTGGGCAGATTCAATGTGGTGGCGAACGTCCCCAAGTCGAGATTGAAATCGACTGCCAGCACTTTCAAAGGGCGCCCTTCCTTTTTTTGCGTGGAAAAAAAGATCGCCAGTTCGCGCGAAATAAACGTTTTTCCGACGCCGCCTTTTGGGCCGTACACCGTAATGAGGTGCTTGATCCCTGCCTTGGTTTGACCGTTGAACGCCGGTGAAGGTTCTGCAAACTGGTCTTGCGGGTCAATCATGCCTCCTTGTTGCTCTTTGGGAAAATGTTGCGGAGGCTGTGCTGGAATCCTGGCGTCCAAGCCCGGGCTCTGAGCCATCATGGCTAGCGCTTCCACTTGTCCGGATTGTACCGGTTTGGCGATTACCCAAATACCCAGGTTTCGAAAAAACGGCTCCCACACCAGCTCATTGGCCGAGCATGCTGCTATAAAAGACAGATGAGGAAAAGCAAGGCGGAATTGCTGGCACAAAACGCCTCTTTCCGTTTCTTTTACACCTCCCAAAAGAACGAGATCCGGCCTGGATTGCTGCAGCTTTGCCCATGCTTCGTCTACGGTGGCAGCCTCCCCGCATATTTCGATCAACTGACTGCCCGCAAGCTGGTTGGCTAGCAGACGCGTTGCCTCTCGATCATCGTCTACAATGAGTAATCGCCTTTTCACCCTTGTTCCTCCTTTTCCAAGCCCCTTCGTTTTTTGGTTTTCATCAACTCAGCGGCGAAGCTGGCATCGCCTATTCCCGCCTTGTGGTCGTCCATTACCGCAGCCAGCCCCAATCTGATCTTGCCGTAATGAAGAGCATGCGTTAGCAAAACGGCCTCTTCTCTCGTCAAAGAAAGGGTAACAGCCTGCAATTTCGGTTGATCTCCTTCCATCTCCCGTTGAACGGCCAAAATAGGCATATTTTGCAGGAGTAAACCGGAGTGCGCCCCTGCCTCATCTTCAAACGAGGCGTAGACATGCACTCTTTCTCCTGCGGAAATGTGCGGTGAGACGCCTGCCACATTATCCACCGGAATGCTCATCCCGGTTCTTTTGTCTCCCAACGAGGCTTCGTTTCCCTTCTGATTGCCTAGCTCCAAATCACTTGGCAACAAAGGTCTTCCTCCCTTCACTTGACGCGAAAAGGGCAGCCCGATCAGGTCCTGTGCCTCTGTCCATGGAATCAGTCCTGGAATGGGATCAGAAGTTGTTTGAAAAAGACCTTCCAATGCCAAGGTCAGCGGCTCCATATCTTTTGCCTCCAACAATTGTCCGCTTTCTTTTTCCACCGTTGGCCGCAACTGAATATAAGTCACATCATGCGGTTTTAAAATGGTGTAGGCACCGATTCCGATACATGTCGCCAATAGTAACAGGGCCAATAACCGCAGCGGATGAACTGACATTCTCTCCCTCCTCTCAATTGCTACTAGCGTAAAGGAAGGGGTTGGGACAAAAAAAGAAACAACAAAAAAACCGTGCAGATATTTCTGCACGGTTCTTCACTAACTATATTCGTTCATTCCCTGAAAACTGGATCTGCATGTTTGCTAAGAGTGTGTGGATAAGTCCTCGACCGATTAGTATTCGTCAGCTCCACGCGTTGCCGCGCTTCCACACCGAACCTATCAACCTCATCGTCTATGAGGGGTCTTACCAGCTTAACGCTGTGGGAAGTCTCATCTTGGAGGGGGCTTCACGCTTAGATGCTTTCAGCGCTTATCCCGTCCGCACATAGCTACCCAGCTATGCCACTGGCGTGACAACTGGTGCACCAGAGGTGCGTCCATCCCGGTCCTCTCGTACTAAGGACAGCTCTCCTCAAACTTCCTGCGCCCGCGACAGATAGGGACCGAACTGTCTCACGACGTTCTGAACCCAGCTCGCGTACCGCTTTA
>NZ_CP048274.1:5627500-5643637 GCF_000470975.2 Brevibacillus sp. NSP2.1
GCCCTGAGAGATTCGAACTCCCGACCTTTTGATTCGTAGTCAAACGCTCTATCCGGCTGAGCTAAGGGCACATGATAATGGAGCGGACGACGGGTCTCGCTTCTTTCTGGCGCTGCTGCGTCAAAACGCTGCCTGCAAAGCCAGATCGGAAGTGCCCGTGACACTCTTCCTTGATGTTCTGCGAGGGTAAACCCGGAACGGGAGAGAGACCCGAGAACATTGATGGAGCGGACGACGGGTCTCGAACCCGCGACCTTCGCCTTGGCAAGGCGACGCTCTACCAATTGAGCTACGTCCGCATTTTCATCCAACAAAGGATGGGTTGGTGCGGTCGAGAGGACTTGAACCTCCACGGTGTTGCCACCACTAGAACCTGAATCTAGCGCGTCTGCCAATTCCGCCACGACCGCATATCCACTTGTCAAAAATACTGGTGAGCCATGAAGGACTCGAACCTTCGACCCTCTGATTAAAAGTCAGATGCTCTACCAACTGAGCTAATGGCTCGTGCTATTAAAATCGCCAACATAACCGAGATAGGTTATAAATGGCGGAGCTGACGGGACTCGAACCCGCGACCTCCGGTGTGACAGACCGGCGTGAACTCCAACTTCACCACAGCTCCATATTATGTCGCTCCGCCCAATGCGTTCCAAGCGATGATTCAAAACATCAACCGAGGAAACAGGGAGAAAGAAAATTTGGTTGCGGGAGCAGGATTTGAACCTGCGACCTTCGGGTTATGAGCCCGACGAGCTACCGAGCTGCTCCATCCCGCGACGATTTGAACGATCAAGCCTTAGCTTTGTGATCGTACTATTAAGAGTGGTGGAGGCTGACGGGATCGAACCGCCGACCCTCTGCTTGTAAGGCAGATGCTCTCCCAGCTGAGCTAAGCCTCCAAAGTACCCCACAAAGAGAAGAGATTGCGTTGTAGCAACACCGAGTACTTTGCGGGGACCCCAACAACTAGGTGGGTGTATAAGTGACCCGTAGGGGATTCGAACCCCTGTATGACAGCGTGAAAGGCTGCTGTGTTAAACCGCTTCACCAACGGGCCATGAGAATTAATGGCGGATGGAGTGGGATTTGAACCCACGAGACGGGTCAACCCCGCCTACACGATTTCCAATCGTGCTCCTTCGGCCGCTCGGACATCCATCCATGTACATATGAAAGAGATCAAAGCGATCCACCTTGTTTGCCTTTCAGACTTCGTATGTTATCACAAGCTCATCGACTTGGCAAGAAGTTTTTTGATTTCATTTAAAAAGTTCACTGTCATATAACTTTTCTGCTAGGCACAATAGCCATTTTAGCGCGTGAGCCACGCGCTGTCAACGAAAAAATAACAAAATCCGTTTTCTTTTTCTCTGATTACGTCACGCCCCCTTTGCGAGCTACGCATTTATAATTGCCCGCGAAACCGAATTTTACTCCATGGACCATCCATCCATCTTTCACAGGCACGCCTGCAATCGCGCCTACACCAAATAGGACAGAGCAAACGAGCTTTTTGGGATGGCTGCCACACCAAACAATGGTATACTTTACCATAGGACAAGATTGGCGGTGGAAGGCCGCGGCGCAGCTTCCTGCAAAGGAGGTGACGCTGATGGTCTCGCTCGGCACGCTCTACCTTTGCCTGAAAGTACTGGCAACGCTGCTCAGCCTCTGGTTTAGTGGCAGAAAGCTGTACCGATGGGCAAGAAAACGGCGTAACAAGCGAAAACCCACCGCCTAAGGTTGACCGCCCGACGGTGGGTTCGCTGGTTTTGTAATCATGCGCGCCGTGGGTGTGCCACAGCTTCTTGTCCCGGGAGTCCAATGCCGCTGCAACGGCGTTGGCTCCTTTTCATTCGTATGCCGAAAAACGCAAAGTCTATACTCCCAGTTTAACACCCTTGCCCTTCTTCATACAAGAAAGGAAACGGCTCAAAAAATGATGGAAGGACGTGAAAGCCATAGTAACGATTCGTCCAGCAACGTCTCACGATATCGACGCTGTCTGTCGAATAGATGCCGCCGTGCTAGGCTCCGCCAGTCGCGAGCAAGAGCTGCAATCCGCTATTGCAGCCGGTCACTGTCATGTCGCTTCCCTGGACATGCATGTCGCAGGCTTCGCCATCATGAACCAATCGTTTTTTCAGCAAAGCTTTATCCACCTCGTCGTCGTCCATCCCACGCATCAGCAAAAAGGGATCGGCAAAGCCCTGATGCTCCACATGGAAAAAATATGCCCTACCGCAAAGCTGTTCACTTCCACTAACCTATCGAACAAAAAAATGCAGCAGCTCTGCGAAAAGCTCGGCTACGAGTACAGCGGAACCATCAGCCACCTGGACCCTGGTGATCCGGAATTGTTTTATTGCAAAATGGTGTAGCAAAATCTCCAATCAAAAACAGCCGCAGCGCTTGCCTGCCACGGCTGTTTTTCACCAATTCACTGATTGCGCTCATAAACCAGGCGCAGCCCTTTTAATGTCAAATAAGGATCGACCACTTGAATGCAGGATGTCTCGTCTGCTACCAGCGAAGCCATTCCTCCTGTCGCTACTACCGTCGGCTCCGTCTGGTACTCCGCTTTGATCCGGCGCACAATCCCCTCGACCTGGCCCACGAAACCGTAGTAAATGCCCGCCTGCATGGCCGCAATCGTATTTCGCCCTACGACGCTTGCCGGCTTTGTGATTTCGATGCGCGGAAGCTTTGCCGCGCGGCTGAACAGCGCCTCCGTGGAAATTCCGATGCCCGGCGCAATCGCTCCGCCCCAATACTGCCCGCGCTCGTCCACATAGCAAAAAGTCGTCGCCGTCCCAAAATCGACAACAATCAGCGGAGCCCCGTACTCGTGAATGGCCGCCACCGCATTGACGATTCGGTCCGAGCCTACTTCGCGCGGATACTCGTATTTGATGTTCAGCCCGGTCTTGACCCCCGGCCCGACGATCAGCGGTTTTTGGCGCAAATATTTGCCGCACATGCGCTCAATCACCGTGTTCAACGGCGGCACGACTGAGGAAAAGATAATTCCCCTGACCTGCTCCATCGTCAGACCGGCACTGCTGAACAAGCTTTTTACCAGCATGCCGTACTCGTCTTCTGTCTTGTTCCGGTCGGCGGCAATCCGCCAATGATGCCGCAGCACCTCGCCCTCGTACAAACCGAGGACGATGTTGGAGTTGCCTATGTCGATCACCAGTAGCATACAGGTCGCTCCTTACCGTTTGCGCGTATTCAAATCCAGGCTGATATCAAACGCCTTGACCGAGTGGGTCAGAGCGCCGACAGAGATGACATCCACGCCCGTCTTGGCAATATTTCCGATCGTCTCCAGGTTGACGCCACCGGAAGCCTCGACAACCGCGCGGCCATCAATAAGCGCCACCGCTTCTCTCATGGTTTCCAAAGACATGTTGTCCAGCATGATAATGTCCGCGCCCGCTTCCAATGCTTCACGCACCTGGTCCAGCGACTCCGCCTCCACCTCTACCGTCATCGTGTGCGGAATCGCTGCCCGCGCCGAAGCGACCGCCTGTGCGATGCCGCCCGCTCCTTTGATGTGATTGTCTTTAATCATCACCGCATCGTACAAGGCAAAACGGTGATTGTGGCCGCCTCCGACGCGAACGGCGTACTTTTCGAGAAAACGCAGTCCCGGAGTCGTCTTGCGCGTATCCACTACCCGCGCTTTCGTTCCCGCTACCGCTGCCACGTATTCGCTCGTCTTCGTCGCGATGCCGGACAGGCGCTGCATTAAATTGAGCGCAAGCCGCTCGCCGCTCAGGATGGACCGCACGGAGCCGCGCACCTCTGCCAGCTCCTGACCGACTTCCACCCGCTGTCCTTCTTCTACTTTTGCCGTAAACACAAGCGCGGGATCAACCGTCGCGAACACTTGCCGGGCAATCGGCAGCCCGGCTACCACTCCCGCTTCCTTTGCGTACAAAATTCCCGTTCCTTGCTCGGACTCGGGGATCGTGCTCAGCGTCGTCACATCGCCAAAGCCCAGATCCTCCTGCAGCCACTCTTCGATTTTTCGCTCCAGCTCCCGTTTATTCCACATCGTTTTTTCCACACTCCTCTTGGACGCCGTCTTCAAACGTCTGGATCAAATGCTTGCGCCATAACAAATCGTCTTTATTCGGAAAATCATTGCGATAGTGCCCGCCGCGGCTTTCTTCGCGAAGCAATGCGGCTCTCGTCGTCAGCACCGCTGCGTTCAACAGGTTCAAAAACTCGAACGCCTCCCGGTCCTGCGCCGCGTACTGGTAAAACCGCTCCATTCGCTCCAGTTCTGCCAGCGCTTTCAACAAGCCTTTTTCGTCGCGTTTGACGCTGACATGCCGCAGCATCAGCTTTTGCAGCTTCACTCTTTGTTCACGTGTACTAAACGTGCGCGCATCCCGATCTGCAGATACAGCCCGAACCGGACGAATGTCAGGCAGCGCAGGCAACTGTTTGATCCGCTGCGCGATACGATGTCCGAACACGACCGCTTCCGACAACGAATTGCTCGCCAGCCTGTTGGCTCCATGTACCCCTGTGCAGGACGCCTCCCCGCAGGCAAACAGCCGTTTTGTCGTCGTCTCGCCGTTCAGATCGGTCTGGACGCCGCCCATGATGTAGTGGCACGCAGGGGCAACCGGAATCCAGTCCGTCACCATGTCCAGTCCGTATTGCAGGCAAAAGTTGTAGATCGTCGGGAAACGGCGCTTGATAAGCTCCTCCGGTTCGTGCGTGATGTCCAAATACACAAACGACGATTTGGTCTGCTCCATCTCCGAGACGATGGCGCGGGCTACGATGTCGCGCGGCGCCAGCTCTTTTTGCGGGTGGTACTTGTCCATGAAGCGGTCGCCGTTGCTGTTGCGCAAAATCGCGCCTTCCCCCCGTACGGCCTCGGAGATCAGGAAGCGCGGCGCCCCCGGATAGTACAGCGCCGTAGGGTGAAACTGGATGAACTCCACATCCTTAATGCGCGCCCCGGCCCGGTAGGCGATGCCGATTCCGTCAGCGGTGGCGATTTCCGGATTGGTCGTGTAGCGGTACAGTTGCCCCGCTCCCCCGGTCGCCAGCACGGTTGCTTTTGCCTCCAGGAAAAACATGTCCCCTTCCGGCTTTTGCACGATGACCCCCACGCACTCTCCATCCTGTGTGACCACATCAATGGCAAAATGATGCTCCAGCACCCGAATGTTCCCCTGCTCCATCACCCGCTTGGACAGAGCGCGGACGATTTCTGCTCCGGTTGCATCCCCGTTTGCGTGCAAAATGCGCCGCTTGCTGTGCGCCCCTTCCTGCGTCAGTTCGTACTGGCCTTGTTCATCCCGATCGAACTCCGTCCCATATGCAATCAGTTCTTTCAAGCGATCAGGGCCTTCGTGTACGAGCACTTCCACCGCTTCGTACGAGCAAAGTCCAGCTCCGGCGATCAGCGTATCTTGACGATGCAAGGCAGGAGAATCCGACTTGGCAGTAACGGCGGCAATCCCCCCTTGTGCCCAGCGGGTATTGCTGTCATCCAGCCCTTTTTTGCTAATCAGAACTACATCCGCAAACTCACTCGTCTGCAATGCCGTATACAACCCGGCTATCCCTGCTCCTACAACGGCTACGTCTGTTTTCAATCGAGGCAACGACTGCAAATCAAAATCCGCGATATAACGGGGAATCATGGCTGCTGTCCCTTCTCTCCGTAACTGATGATTTCCCACCCATTATAGCAAATACCGACCGGATGAAAACTACATTGGAAGAGTTCCTTTTCAGGCGTAAGAAAACCTGTATCGAAAGACTTCTCAAGGATGAGCGATCGCGTTTTGGCGAAAGGCTGTTCTTGCAAAAAAAGAGCGCCCGCCCTCAGGCGAACACTCTTTGCAGGCAAACTAGCTTCAGTTGGATTGGGCGACACATTCCTTGCAGGTTCCGTACACTTCAAACTTGTGCCCGGTCACCTGGAAATCTTCCGGGACAGCCGCCATGACGTTCATCGGACAGCCTGGCAGGGAAGAGGTCTTCCCGCATTCCGTACAGATGACGTGGTGATGGTGATGCCCGTCGGCGGAGCAAGCGAGACGAAAACGGCCTTCTCCCTCCAGCTCCGTCTCCTCCAAAATCCCCAGCTCAACAAAAGTGGAGATGTTGCGATAAACCGTATCGAAGCTGAGCGTCGGATACTGCTCCTTGATTCGTTCCATAATATCCTTGGCAGACAAGTAGCGCTTTTCGGCTGCGCAGATGCGGATCATTTCCTCCCGCTTGCCGGTATATTTGTACCCGTGCTCCTTCAAAATTTGCAGGGCTTCTTCCACTTTCATCGACAAACACTCCTTCCTTTTGTCTTAACCTGATGACTCTATCGCATTATCACACGCAGCTTTTTGACTCCCAAGACAACGAGCATAATCAAAACGGCCATCAACACAATTGTACCACCAGATGCCCAATCGAAGAGATAGGCAAAATACAAACCGCTCAACACGGAGATTTCTGCGAACAGAATCGAGAAAAAGATCGTTTGGCGAAAGCTTCGGGCAATTTGCAGGCTCGCCGCAACCGGAAGCGTAATCAGCGCGGAAATCAAAAGCACGCCGACAATCCGCATGGAAGCGGCAATCGTAAGCGCCACGAGCACCATGAACCACAGGTTGATCGATCTGCGCGCGACACCGGACACCCGGGCGAACTCTTCGTCAAAGGAGACGGCGAACAGCTCCTTGTAAATCAAAAAGACGGTGCCCAGCACAACGACTGCTACGCCAATCAGCGCATACAAGTCCTCGATGGAGACAGTGACAATTTTCCCGAACAAATACGAGTACAGGTCAGCGTTGAATCCGTCCGCCACACTGATTAACACCGTAAACAGCCCCAGACCTGTGGACAAAATGATCGGGATCGCCAAATCCTGATACGCTTTGTACACTTTGCGCAGCCGTTCAATGAACAAAGAGCCGACTACCGCAAAAAGCATCCCGAAAAACAGCGGGTTTACTGCCGAGAAAAAGGCAATTTTTTTCGAGACCAGCATCCCCGCCGCCACGCCCGAGAGCGTGACGTGAGAAAGTCCGTCGGCCATCATCGACAAGCGCCGGACGATGAGAAACGTCCCGAGCAACGGGCAAATCAGGCCAATCAAAATCCCCGAAAACAGGGTGTACCGCAAAAAATCATACTGCCACCAATCAGCCAGCATGTTCATACTCCTTCTTTGTTATCTCGTTTGCAACGGCTTAATGGTGATGAGACAAAAGCCGGACAGAATCACCATACATGCTCTGCAATATTTTTTCCTGATTGTGCTCAAACTCGTGAGCCGTTCCATGAAAATGAATCTTCTTCTGCACGCAAGCTACTTTTGTCACCCATTGCGACATGACGCCGACGTCGTGGCTCACGATCATCATCGTCAGGCCGTTTTCCTCTTTGAGCGAGCGAAGCAGACCGTAAAACTGCTCAATCGACTCCTGGTCGACACCGACAGTAGGCTCATCGAGAATCAACAGCTCCGGCTCCGCCACGAGCGCACGCGCGATGAATACGCGCTGCAATTGCCCGCCAGACAGGCTGCCGATGCGCTGATTCAGCTTTTCCGCCAAGCCGACACGCTTGACGGCAGCCCGCACGCTCGCATGATGTTGGGCGTTCAGTCTGCGGAAAAGGCCGACCTTCCCCACCAGACCGGAAGCCACGACTTCCTGCACCGTCGCGGGAAAGCCGCCAGCTCCGTGAGCTACCTGCTGTGCTACATACCCGATCCGGTTCCATTCGCGGAATTTGGACAGAGGCTGACCGAACAGCTCGACTTTTCCCTTGTTCGGGGTGAGCAGCCCAAGGATCAGCTTCATCAGCGTTGATTTTCCCGAGCCATTCGGGCCGACAATCCCGACAAACTCTCCCCGTTCCAGCGAAAACTCCACCCCGTCCAGAACCAGTT
Source organism: Brevibacillus sp. NSP2.1 (assembly GCF_000470975.2). Taxonomy (NCBI): domain Bacteria; kingdom Bacillati; phylum Bacillota; class Bacilli; order Caryophanales; family Paenibacillaceae; genus Brevibacillus; species Brevibacillus sp. NSP2.1. The sequence continues at coordinate 5,635,440 of NZ_CP048274.1, forward strand.
TGTCTTCATATTGAAAGGAGACGTCCGTGAGCTTTACCACAGGCACTCCTTGGGTCATTGGTTCCATGCAATAATCATCCTTTAAATCGGATTTGTTCTGATTTGTTACCTTTCATCCTACTACGATTTTGCCCGAACCACAACCCTCCTATTTGGCAAAAACGCCTGAAGCCCGGCTATCAGGACAAAATCGCGGGCAGGCAAAGAAAAAAATGCCGCTGTAGATAGCGACATTTTTGCTGCAAGCTTATTTCAATGCGACTTTCAAAGTCTCCAGGTTGTCACGCATGATGGACAAGTAGTCACGTCCAGCTTTTACATCCTCCTCAGTCAAACCTTCAAGCGGATTGAGCGTCGCCGTCTTCACGCCGGCTTCCTTCGCGATCACTTCCGCTACTTTTGGCGAGACGAGCGTTTCGAACATGACATAGGAGATGTTGTGCTCCTTCACATGCTCGACCAGACTTTTCAATTCTGCTGGCGACGGCTCGTCAGCCGGATTCAGCCCGGAAATGGATACTTGCTCCAGTCCGTACCGATTCGCCAAATAGGAGAATGCGCTGTGCGAGGTCATAAATTCTTTTTTGGCAGCTTGCGAGACCATGTTTTTAAACTCCTGGTCCAACTGATCCAGGTCGGCAGCCAATTGCGCGTAGTTTTTCTCATAATCGGCAGCGTGCGCCTGGTCTTTTTGCACCAGCGTATTTTTCACTTTTTCCGCCTGCGCCTTCAGCTTCGTAGGGTCCAGCCAGACGTGCGGGTCAAATTCGCCGTGGTCATGGCCGTGCTCCTCGGTCGCGGCTTCTCCCTCATGCTCGTGCCCTTCTTCCGTCGCTGCTTCCCCTTCGTGCTCGTGTTCATGTTCTGTCGCTTTCAGCAAGTCCAGACCTTCCGACGCATTGACGATCACAGTCTTGTTTTTGTCGAGGTTGCCTACCGCTTTATCGACCCACAGCTCCAGGCCGCTGCCGTTGTAGGCAAAAATGTCTGCGTTCGCCAACGCCACCATGTCTTTTGCAGTTGGCTCGTAATCGTGCGGCTCCACTCCGGGCGGAATGATGTTGGTCACTTCCACATGGTCGCCCCCGATACGCTTGGCTACGTATTCGAGCGGATAAATAGTCGTATATACTTTTGGCTTGGCACTCGCATCGCCGCCGGTTTGAGGTGTGCTTGCTGTCTGCTCGGCTGCGCCGCATCCGGCAATGCTGACCGCTGCAATCAGGCTAACGATCGCCATCAGGCCCTTTTTCATCTCTGTGCTCCTCCTACCCAATTCAAAATGATTCCGATTTAGTTTCATGATCGTTTTTCATTATACGGACTGAAGCCCAAAAAGTAAATAGGATTTATTCCGATTTAATTGTCATTTGTTTGCAACGTCGATCATAGCTTCACAATTTCTCCATGCCGTTATGATAAGATAAAAGGCAGGAGGTATGTCCAAAATGAAACGACAATCATGGTTAGCGATCAGTTTCATCACCGCAGCTCTGCTTGCTGGCTGTGGCTCTAACGATCAAGCTGGTCAGGATCACGCGAATCACGCACAGCACGCTCCGAATGGTGACCTGCAGGAAATGACAGCTTCCGTCGATCAGCTTCCGAAGTTTTTAGATAATCAAGACCCCGTCATTATCGAATCGTACAAAATCGCCGGCACCAACCGCGAGCTGCTCAAATCCATCCCTTGCTACTGCGGCTGCGGAGAGAGCGCTGGACATCTGCACAACGGCAACTGCTTTATCAAAGAGGAAAAGCCGGATGGCTCCATCGTCTGGGATGACCACGGGACACGCTGCGGCGTCTGCATGGAGATTGCCGTTATTTCTTCCAAGCTGAAGCAGGCTGGAAAATCGACAAAAGAAATCCGCGACTACATCGACCACACCTACAAAGAAGGCTACGGAAAACCGACACCGACTCCTATGCCGTCTTGAGCATCGGGCAGTTTTCATCAGGGACTGGCACGCTGTCGCTTCCTCACGAGGGAGCTTTTTGGGGATAGCAGAAAGGATTTCAGCCTCTGGCGGAGTCGTAGACTGCTTCGCACGCGAGACAGCAACAAAGGGAGCAAAGCTTGCAACAAGCTCTGCTCCCTTCTCTCTTTTCATAAAAATGATTGCCGATCAACAGGCCATCCGCTTACGCCGGAGCTACTTCCAGCATCCGCTCCAGCGACGCGCGCGCCGCGTCTGCGATTTCTTTTGGCACGTAGATTTCCGGCTTCATGGTCTCTAACGCCTCGACGCATTTTTTCAGGTTGTTCACCTTCATGTTCGGGCAGACGAGGTATTTGGACGCGAAAATAAACGTCTTGTCCGGGCTGTCCTTTTCCAGCATGTAGCGTGTACCGTCCTCGGTCCCGATGATAAATTCCTTGTGGGACGATTCGCGGCAGTATTTGAGGATTCCGGTTGTGGAGCCTACGTAGTCGGCCAAGGAAACCACTTCCGGGCGGCATTCCGGATGCACGACGACCACTGCCTCTGGATGCTGCTGCTTCAACGTCATGATGTCTTCGACGGACAACTGGTCATGCGTATTGCAGTAGCCTTCCCAAATAATCATTTTCTTGTCTGTGAACTGGGAGACGTAGTGGCCCAGGTTTTTGTCCGGAACCCAGATGATCTCCTCGCTGTCCACAGATTCGATCACTCGCTTTGCGTTAGACGACGTACAGCAGATGTGTGTTTCTGCCTTGACGTCAGCAGAAGTGTTGATGTACGCCACTACTTTCGCATTCGGATGCTGTGCCTTTAGCTTGCGCAGCCCCTCTACGTTCACCATGTCCGCCATTGGACAGCCTGCGCGCTCATCAGGAATGATAACCTTCTTTTGGGGATTGAGAATTTTTGCACTTTCTCCCATGAAGTGAACTCCGCAGAACAAGATCACATCTGCATCGGTTTCCTTTGCTTTTTGTGCCAGTCCAAAGGAATCTCCAATGAAGTCGGCTACTTCCTGAATCTCAGGACGTTGGTAAAAATGAGCAAGAATGATGGCATTACGTTCTTTCTTCAACTGCATCAGTCGTTCACGTAACTCAGCGTTGCGCTGGGCTTTTTTTTCTAACGCTAAAGCGTCCATGGAAAAAATCCCCCTACGGTGGTGTCATAATTTACGGTCATTGTAAGCTGATTACTGGGTCTTGTCAATGTAAGCGTTGTTACATGATTTGCCTATCCTTTCCTTTTAAAAAGGATATGAGCCTGTCGCTCTCGTCTACTCTGCCCGGAACAACCATTGCAGCGCCTCCGGGACGTACTGCACCCCCAAATCGAAGGAATGGTACTCGCTCTCGTAAATCACCTGGCGCACCGTGCTTTCGGTAAAGCCGTTTTGCAGCAAAAGTTCATACACCTTTTTGCTGTTGGGCACCATCCACTGTTGTCCGTTCGTGCGGCCTGCACCTTCTGCATGTCCCAGGTTCATGTAGAGGCGCTGGCCTGTCTGGCGGATGGGCAACTGCTCCAGCCATTCGATGATGCCCGGAAACCAGAAGGAGCCGGAAAAGCTCCCGATTCGCCCAAAAAAATCCGGATACGCGAAAGCCGTGTAGACGGAGATAAGCCCGCCAAACGAAAAGCCCATAATCCCCGTATGCTCTCTGTCCGGCAGCGTCCGCAGCTTGCTGTCGATGTACGGCTTCAGCTCGTTCGCCAGAAAACGGGCGTAGACGGATGCATTGCCGCCAAACATCTTGCCTGGCTCAAACACGTTGGGCGAAACAAACGGCGTGTATTCGTCGTTGCGATCAAACGAAGCCACTCCGACAAAAATCATGCCTGGCAACTCGCCCTTCGCCGTCAGCTCCCGCACTTTCAGCAAGGTGTCGCTATCGTTTGGCTCAATCAAATCTCCGCTGTCCTGCAAATAGACGACAGGGTAACGCTGGTCGCTGTCCGCATAACCGTCAGGCAAGTAAATCAATAACTGTCGTTCGTTAAACGTATCGTGTAGCACGCTAGGCTGACTCATCTGCCCGCTCTCCTCTCCGTCCATGCGATTGATTTTGGAGGCTATTCCGCAAGAACCCGGAGCAGCTCCTTCGTCGTGTACTCAACCGCCAACGGACCTTTTGTACTGATCGAGACATCAAGCGGATACACATGGTTTGCTTTTACAGCCTTCAGCGACTGCCACACTTTGCTTTTGTTCAGCTCGGCAAGCGTCGTATCCATATTGTCCAAATAATCGACGAGGAAAATGTAGTCGGGATCGAGCACTGTTATGCCTTCCAAAGAAACAACGTCGCCCTCCAGCTTGTACTGGCCGGGAGGTTTGAGGCCCAGCCCGGATTTTTCATCGAAAGCATACGAGACGTCATTGTCATCGAGCACGTAAAAAGTGCTGCCGTCACCCGATGCCCGCAGGAACGTCACGGTTTTGTCCTTTTTCGCGGCCAATTTTTCTCCGGCTTCTGCCATCAGCGCTTCCAGCTTCGTGATATAGTCCTCGGCCAACTGCTCTTTGCCGATCAGTTTGGCGTATTCGCGGAGCGTCTCTGCCCAGGTTCGCTCCTCTGTATTGTTAATCATCGCAACGGTGGAAATATGGCTCAAATCTTCGTAGACGTCATTGTGCGTCCCGGAAAAAGCTACAATCAAATCCGGTTCAAGCTCCGTCATCAGCTCCAGATTCGGTGTAGTCACTTCACCGATATCTTTGACTGTGGCTGTTTTGGCGTAAGGCTTCAACGTTTCAAACGATCCCAGCATGCGCTCTGCCAGTGTAGAGGCGATCGGAGGTGTTTCCAGCGCAAAGAAATACTCCATCATTCCAAAGTGAGTAACGGCAACACGCTGTGGCTGCTTGGCAATCACCACTTCTTTTCCTGTCGCATCCACATAGGTTCGCGGCCATTGCTGCTGCTTCGCTTGCTGGGCATTCGCTGCGGCCGAAGCTTCTGTTGTTTGCTGCGTCGACTGCGGAGGACTGCTGTTGACTGCCCCGCCATTCCCAGGACTGGAGCATGCACTCAAAAGCAACGCGAGCCCCAGCATCAGCTTGTGCATTTTGCCTTTGGTTCCATTTCTGAATAGCTGCACTTTCTCTCCCTCACCTTTTCGATAATGATTTTCATTATTAAACAGATTGTAGTTGTGCGGGGAGATTCGTACAAGGGATGATCTTAGCCTTTTCACAGGATATTCTGAGCCTGCACGCACGCTGGCCGCCTGTTCCTTAAACTGTCCCGGCGTGACACCCGTATGTTTTTTGAACGCGCGGATAAAGTAGGAGAGGTCGCTGTACCCGACGCCTTCGGCAACCTCCTGCAAAGAGGCATCGGTTTGCGCGAGCAATGCCTTTGCCCTGTCCAGCCGCACGCTGATGAGGTAGTCGATCGGGCTGTGCCCCGTCTGCTGCTTGAACAGCCTGGACAAATACGGAATGCTGTAGGTAAGCTTTTCGCCATCGTCTCCAGCGTAATCGGCTTGCTGTAATGCGTGTGGATGAACTGCTTCGCCTGGGAAACAAGGTCGGCTTTTCCGTAGCCTCGCGCTTCTTCGTCCATTTGCCGCAACAGCTCGGAGACAAAAAGCTGAAACAGCCCTCTCGCCCGCAGTTGCCGCACAGGATCGGCGTCGTTCGCCTGCCAAACTGCGTGCAGCTTTTCCACCTGATCGAACAGGGCGACAGACTGTTGGGGAATAAAGGCATACGGAGCCAAAAACCAGTTGCGCCGCTCCAAAAGCTGCATGATTTCCTGGCGGCATGGCAAAGAAATAACCGCTTTATAAAAAAGAATGTAGTATTCCGCGTCGTTTTCGCAGGCCGTGATTTCGAGCGTCAGTCCCTTGCCGCCGTGAATGACGTGAAAGCTGCGCACAGAATACGCCAGCTCATCCAGCAACACCTCGGCGCGACCGCGAATGAAATACAGAAACACACTCGAAGGGAGCGGATCAAACCTCTGTTTTTCCCCTGGCTGCACAATCTGGTGGCGTACGTCCATGACTTTGACGGAAGCGTGATTCCACAGAAGAAAAAGCTCTTTTTGCATCATAGGGGGTACTCTCTCCTCTCCGAATAGCTACGCTCATTATAATTGATAACCATTCTCAACAACAACAAAAACCGCCCAGGCTAAGGACGGTTTCTCGGCAGAGAGAGTTTTGCTACCGCTTTTAAAGACTTTTACAGCTATGATTCCACTTTGTCGGCTATATCGTCGGCTCGCCAATCACGCGTTCCAAAATAAATCGGGCTACGCCATCGTCGTTATGATGCGGCGCGATATATTTGGCAATCTGCTTGATCGCAGGCGTTGCGTTTTCCATCGCCACCGAATAGCCAGCCCCGGTCAACGCCTCGCGATCGTTCTCCGCATCGCCGAACGCCATCACCTGTTCGGGCGCTATTCCCCACGTCTTGCAAAAATACAGCAGTCCTTCCCATTTGGAAACGCCGTGGGGAATGACCTCGATATTTTGCTTGCCGGACGAAGTGATCGTCACCTGCTCCTGCCACGGGTTGAACTGCTCAGCAACCCGCTTCAGCCGTTCCGGATTGTTGTCCCAGACGAAAAACTTGACGATTTCCGCTTCTCCGCTTTCGATTTTTTGCAGCATTTCCGCAAGCGGCGCGACGCGGGCGAGCCTGTAAAACGCAAACTGCCGCATGGAGACTCCCTCCACCGATGCATCCTGCTCGATGATCGCCTCCAGACGCTCACGATCCTCCTGCACCATCCAGCGGTTGCTGTTCGTATCATGCAGTTCGTAGTAAATCGGCTCTTGTCGCAGCGCATGGATCGCATCAATCACCATTTCCTTGGACAAGTAAAAGCGGCGAACCAGCGTGCCGTCTTTTTCATAAATCGCTGCCCCGTTGCTGCATACGTATCCGTCAAATGGAAACGAGTCAATCGGGACTTGGGCGGAGCCGAACATTCTGCCTGTCGACAGCACCAGCTTGCAGCCCTTTTCTTGCAGCTTGAACAGTGCCGCTCTCGTCCCTTCTGTCATTTGTGATGCCTCGTTCAACAACGTACCGTCCATATCAAATGCAGCCATTCCCGGTGTAAGCAGCATCATTTCTCCTCCTCCAGATCGATTCGGTTGATTATGATTTTGCGAAAGCAAACCTCTTGTCCTTTTATGAAGAAAAGAGGCACCTGAGGCGCCCCTTATTGTTTCGGTTCTTCGTTTGTTTCGTCTTGCTTCGGTTGAATGTTGACGACCACATCGCCGTTATCCGGATTGTCTGGATCGTTGTCCATTCTGCCCGTCTCGATCAGTTGTTTGATCTGATCTGCATCAAGTGTTTCTACGCGCAGCAGAGTGTTCGCAATCAGATCGAGCTGATCGCGGTGCTTGGTCAGCAACTCTTTACACTTGGCGTAGCATTCGTTGATGATGTTTTGCATTTCCAGATCAATCTCATAGGCGATCTTGTCGGAGTAGTTGCGCTCGTTGCCGTAATCGCGGCCCAGGAATACCTGTCCCTGGCTCTTGCCGAACTGCATCGGACCGAGTCTGCTCATCCCGTATTCGGTAATCATGCTGCGGGCAATCGCGGTCGCGCGCTGGAAGTCATTGTGTGCCCCGGTACTGATATCCCCGAGCACCAGCTCCTCAGCCACTCGTCCACCCAAGAGGCCGACGATTTTGTCGAGCAAATCTGTTTTGGTAGCAAAGAAACGGTCTTCTTTTGGCAGCATCACGGTGTATCCGCCAGCCTGGCCGCGCGGAATGATCGTTACCTTATGTACCATTTCTGCATTTCTCAGGTGATAGCCGATAATGGTGTGACCGGCTTCGTGGAAAGCAACCAGGCGTCTTTCGTCCTCGCTGACAACGCGAGACTTTTTCGCCGGACCAGCAATGACGCGGTCGATCGCTTCGTCCACTTCCTTCATGCTGATTTGCTTTTTGTTTTTGCGGGCAGTAAGGAGAGCAGCTTCGTTCAGCAAGTTCTCCAAATCAGCACCTGTGAAGCCCGAAGTACCACGGGCAATCACATCCAGCTTCACGTCGTCGCCAAGCGGCTTGTTGCGGGCATGAACCTTGAGCACCGCTTCACGGCCTTTGATGTCGGGACGATCCACTGTGATTTGACGGTCAAAACGTCCTGGACGCAGAAGCGCCGGGTCGAGAATGTCAGGTCGGTTGGTCGCAGCCACCATGATGATGCCTTCGTTGCCGCCGAAACCGTCCATCTCTACGAGCAACTGGTTGAGGGTTTGCTCGCGC